>CAWJVF010000003.1:0-1222978 GCA_963846235.1 uncultured Acidobacteriota bacterium | reverse complement strand
TGACGGAAGCCGTTCTCGGCGAACATGAAGTCGCCGAGCCGAATTTCCGGCTCCTGCTGCTGATCGCGCGGTGCGATCAAGGCCGGAGCGAAACTGCCTCTGGCGCTGGCCTACTTCGCGTTCTGGACTGTGCGGCTCGGCGGTTGGATGCCGGCGCTTGATCGCTGTTCGCGTTGCGGCGCGGCTTGACCGGCCGGGCTTCATGGCCAAGAGCGGGATTTTTTTGCCCGAACTGCACGCTTCCGGGGCAGCGCGCAATATCTCAAGAAGCACTTAAACTTGCGCGGCAGAATGGCGAGCGAAAAGTTGGAGGACTTGATCAAGGCCGATGTCAGTCCGGCGGCAATGGGATGAACTCAAGGATCACATGCTGAATCTATCGAGCAGCACATCGAGAAAAAGTTGCACACGCGAAAGATGTTGGCGCCGATCGAGGAACCGGAGCCTCATCAGCGTGAAAGTCAAGAGAGTCGAAATGATCATGAAATCGCAACTAACACTTGAAAAAAGCAAAATCAGGAAAGCTAGTCGGCCCAACGTTTCAGGATCTTATACTGGAACTTCAAAAATTCTGGGCCGACCGCGACTGCGTTCTTCAACAACCATATGATGTCGAGGTCGGCGCCGGCACGATGCACCCGGAGACATTTCTTCGCGTGCTCGGTCCGGAGCCTTATCGCGTCGCCTACGTGCAGCCGAGCCGCCGTCCCGCCGATGGCCGCTATGGCGAAAATCCAAACCGCCTCTATAAGCACCTCCAGCTTCAAGTAATACTTAAACCTCCGCCGGCGGACATTCAGAATATCTATCTCGACAGCATCCGCGCGATTGGCATCAAGCTCGCCGAGCACGACATTCGCTTCGAGGAAGATAACTGGGAAGCGCCGACGCTCGGCGCCTGGGGAATAGGATGGCAAGTATTACTTGATGGACTTGGAGATCACCCAGTTCACCTACTTTCAGCAGTGCGGCGGCTATCGATCTCGATCCCGTTTCAGTCGAGCTCACCTACGGGCTTGACCGCATCGCGGCATATCTGCAGAACGTGATAATGTTTTCGATCTGCGCTGGTCGCGCGACCGACGCTACGGGGAAGTGCGGCTCGCCGAAGAGCAGCAATTCTCAGCTTATAGTTTCGATTACGCCGATCCGGAAATCACGCGCAAGCTCTTCGACCTGCACGAGCAAGAAGCTAATGCATTACTTGAGGCTCTTCGCGCACGCCGAGCGAGGAAGGGAAGAGGCGCTTTCCGGTGCTGGCCGCCTACGACCAATGCCTGAAATGCTCGCACCTGTTTAACGTGCTCGATTCGCGCGGCGTGATTTCTGTGACGGAACGGGCCACGCTGATCGGCCGCGTCCGTCAGATCGCCTGCCGCATCGCCAAGGCTTACCTCGATCAGCGCGAGCTCGCCTCGGCTCCGCCCACACGCGAAGCCGGCCGAGGTGAGCGCATGAAGTCTCGAATCGCAAGGCCTATATACAGGACCAGACGCAATATGAAAACGCAAACGGCGACGGGCTTCGCGGAGTTCTTTCGTTGAAATCGGCTGCGAAGAGATCCCCGCCGGGATGATTGCGAGCGCCGCGAACGAATTTCAAGCAATACTTGAAAAATATCTCACGCTGGAAAAGCTGCTCGACGGACGCGGAGGTCATTGCCTTCGGCGCTCCGCGGCGGCTGGTGGCGACTTGCCGCGCGCGTGCGGCTGAAGCAGGAAGACGTCCGGCGCGAAGTCACCGGCCCGCCTAAATCCGCGGCATTCGATGCGCAGGATGCGCCGACGCGCGTGGCCGAAGGTTTTGCCGGCAAACATGGCGTGGGCGTCGAGAAGCTTTTTATCGTGAACACGCCGCGCGGCGAATACGTCGCCGTCGAGCAGTTGCTGCCGGGGCGCGCAGCCGCGGAGCGGCTGGACGAAATTATTCCCCGCGCGATCGCGGAAATCCCCTGGCCGCAAGACGATGTATTGGACAGGCGCTTCGGGACTGCGCTTCATCCGGCCGATCCGCTGGGTGGTGGCGTTGCTCGGCGGACAGCACGCTGCGTCTGGAGATTGCGCGGAGTAACAGCGGGAGCGGCCACGTCGGGCCATCGCTTCCTGGGCAAGTCCTCGATACCCGTCAGCGGTTATGACGACTACGTCGCGAAGCTGGAAAAAAATTATGTCCTGGCGCTGCCCGAGAGCGCGCCGCGAGAAAGTGGAGCGCGAACTTGCAAGCTCGCGACGGGGAAGGGCCTTCGCGTAAACGAAGATGCGGCACTCTCCGAACTCGTCGTCTATCTGAACGAATATCCTATCGGCGATTTTAGGCGAGCTTCGATCCCGCGTATCTGGAGTTGCCGGAGGAGATTCTGATTACCGTGATGCGCGATCACCAAAAATATTTTGCGGTGCGGCGGCGCGACGGGCATCTGGCGCCGCATTTTCTGGCGGTGATCAATTTGAATCGCGACGCGAAGGGTCTCGTGCGCGCAGGGCATGAGCGCGTCCTGCGGGCGCGCTTTGCCGATGCCAAATTTTTCTGGGAAGTGGATCAGAAATGTCGGCTCGCCGACTATCTGCCCAAACTTGTCGAGCGTGACGTTTCAAGCGAAGCTCGGTTCCTACGGCGACAAAGTCGAAAGAATCCGCGCGCTCTCGCGATGGTTCGCCGAGCAGTGGTTCGCGCGCGGCATTCACGAAGCGCGCGTTGCTCACGCCGACCGCGCCGCCGAACTCGCCAAGTGCGATCTCGTTACCGGCATGGTGCGCGAGTTTACCGAGCTGCAGGGAATCGTCGGCGGCCTCTACGCAAAAGCTCAAGGAGAACCTGAAGAAGTTTATTGGGCCGTCTACGACCACTATCGGCCCACCGGACTCGACGAACCCACGCCGAGAAATCTGACCGGCGCCACGGTTTCGATCGCCGACAAGCTCGACACGCTCGTCGGCTGCTTCGCCGTCGGACTCGCGCCGACTGGTTCAAGTGATCCTTTCGGTTTGCGCCGCGCGGGCTTGGGAATCGTCAAGATCATTCTCGAACGCAAGCTGCCGGTTTCGTTGTCCGAATCCATCTCCGCCGCGGCTCGAGGCGCTTTTTGGTTATGCTCCAAAATTAAGGTAACACCTGAAGTCGAGAAAGCCGTATTCGATTTCCTGATCGACCGCGCACGTTATGTTTTCCTCGAACGTGAAGGCTTCGCTTACGATGAAATCAACGCGGTGATTGCTGCGGGCGCCGACGATCTGGTGGATGCGCGCGACCGCCTCACGGCAGTGCGCGAAATTCGCAAGACGCGGAACTTCGAGCCGCTGGCGGTTTCCTTCAAGCGCGTTCGCAAGATTCTGGAGAAAGCGGGAAGCGAAAAGAAGTGGCGCTTTCCCGCTGTGCGTCCGGAATTATTTCAAGAAGAAGCTGAACGCCAACTGCATGCCGCCGCACGTCGCACCGCGCAGGAAGCCGAGGGGCACAAAAAAGTTCGAGGATACCGTGAAGCCCTGCAGGGAATTGCCAAGCTCCGGCCCGAAGTCGATGAATTCTTCAACCGTGTGATGGTTATGGCCGACCAGGAAGACATCCGCCGCAATCGCCTGACGCTCCTCTCCGAGCTGCTGAGCGAATTTTCCACCATCGCCGATTTTTCCGAAATCGTCACCGCCACCGAGAAATAACGCGTACGCGAACGCCTTAAAGGCAAAAGCAGATTCCTCGTCGCCGCAAAAGGCGCGAACCGCTCCTCGGAATGACACCTTCTATTAGTTCTTGATAATTGTAAGTAGATCGAGCTTTGGGCGAATTAAAGTAATTCTCGATCATCCGTCGACGCGCCGACGACGTTTGAACTGGTGGTTGAAGTACAGTCGCTCTGAAGAATCAAAAAATGCTTTGGTTCGCTCTCAACTACTGGTTCGTTCAGTATGGCAATTTGACTGTCCGCATGGCGACGCACAGCATGTAGCTACGTGGGCATCCGCAGGAAGAAATAAAGTCCGCAGAAGAGAAAAATAAAATCGGGAGACCACGCGCTCAGCACCGGAGGAAGCTGGCCCACTCCGCCGAGCGCTTCGAATAGTGCTGCCGTCGCCCAATAGACCACTGCCAAGCCGACGCCCAGTGCCAATCCGCCCACGGCGCCACGGCTCCCCACCAGAATCGAGAATGGAATCGCTAGCATGATGATGACGGGCGCAATCAACGGAAACGCCAGCTTCTTGTGCAGTTGCACGGAAAATCGCGCCACGTCAAAGCCCGAACGCCGCAGCCTGTCGATATAGCTGCGCAACTCGAACCAATCCATCTCCGAGCTTTGCCGCAATTCCCGCGTGAAGTAAGAAGGTGGCTCATCGAGTTCGGGAAGCTCGATCACCTGAAACTCCGCATAACGCGAGATGCTGCCGGCCTGAAAATCGCGAATCCACCCGGACTCGAGAATCCAGGCACCCTGTCGCGGCTCCCAATACGCGCGCTCGGCATACACACGGCGGTGCAGCGAAAAATCCTGCGGATTGAGCTCGAAGACGCTCAGGCCGCCGAAGAGAACGCGGTCCGGGTCGAAGAGCTGATAGTTATAAATCTTTGAGTTGTTCCCGAACATCCATCGGTGCTGCGGCTCCAAATAGGTTGAAGGGGGAAGTCCCTTGATGATGCTATGCAACAACTCGGCACGCCGGTTTGCGTAAGGCAGATAGCTTTGGTCCAAGGCAACCAGCCCCACGGTCATGATCGCGCCGGCTAAGAGCAAGGGAAGCGCGATGCGATAGAGGCTGATGCCCGCAGCCTTGAAGGCCACGAGTTCGTTGTTCTTGGTCATGATGCCCAGCGTGATCAGAACGGAAACCAGGCAGGCTAAGGGTGCGAGCTGATAGATCAAGTAATAGGTTAAGTATCGGAAATAGTCTGCGACTTGGATGAAGGAAGCACGGTGCTGCGCGAGATCGTCCAGCAGATCAAAAAAGGTGAAGATCTCGAAGAGCACGATGAAGCCAACGAGCAGAAGGAGAAAATAGAAAACAAAATTGCGCAGGAGGTAGTAATCCAGAACTTGAGGAAATCCGCCGACGAACCGTCTTCGCCTCGAGACCTCGACCGGAGCGGCGAAATCAATGCGCTTTACGGCTACTTCATGTTTTGGTTTAGCTTTCCGCTGCCGCCACCAATACGTCACGCCAGCCAATGTTTCGCTGAGCCAGGTTTCGCCCCCCAATCTTTCTACCGAAGGCAGCAGAGCAATGCCCGCGGCTGCCATAAGAATGTTCGCGGTCCAGATTCCGAGCCATGTGGGCACCGAGCCATCCCGGGCTAATGACGCGCAGAAAACAAACACAACGTAATAGGCGCACACCAGCGCGGCGGCCAGAACAAATCCGGCAGCACGCCCACCACGGCGCGGCCGGGAACCTACCGGCAGCGCGACCAATGCAAACACAAGGCACGCCACAGGAAACGCGAACCGGCGGTGAACCTCGACGCGCGACTCGAGAGCCTTCGGCCCGTGATCGGCCAAAAGTTGGCGCAAAGGTTGTTCGGGGGTGGCCAGTACGGACGTCTGCGTTGCGCCATTATTGCCGACGGCGAGCGCCTGATCGCGTTCGCTGAAAACGGAAAGGCCGTAGTGCTCCGGGCCCTGGGCTTGCGATTCGTGCACAGTTCCTTTGCGCAGATGGAGCTGCAGCTTGCCCTGGTCGCGGTCGGCAACTACAATGGCGTCCTGCGCCAGCGTCAGAGGCGAAACGTCGCCCCCGTCCGATTCCGCCAGAAAGACGCCATGCCAATTCATGGCGGCGGCTGAGATATCCTGTACATAGAGCACCAGGTGAGGGAACTGCTCGTTGAAGATGCGCGGCTGGACCTCGAACGAAACCTGCGTGCTGCGCAGGCGTTCTTCGAGCGAGCGGAGAGTGCGAATCGACATGGGGCCGAGCCACACAGTCATACACAAGGTCAAACCGCTGGCCAGCAGCGCCAGCGCGCCCACGGGAATCAGGATGCGCTTTAGCCCGATTCCCGCGGCGTTCATGGCGATCAGTTCGCTATCGGCGGACATGCGACCCAGGCCGATGAGGACGCCTACCAGCACGCCTATGGGCACGCTGAAGGTGAGCACGCGAGGAAATGCGCTGAGGAAAAGCAGCGCGATCTGGTGCGCGTCGCCGGAATGGCGCGCCACCACGTTCATGATCTGCACGAGTTGCGGAACAAAAATAACAAATGTGAAAATGCCCAGCCCCAGCAATGCGTGGGAGAGAACTTCGCGGAAAATGTAACGATCGATGATGCGCATCGCGCCGAGACCAAAAACGCGCTTACCCAGAACGCCAGTACGGAAAACGCCCCTACTACAAGCAGAAGAGCGCCATTCTAGCATGCCCGCTTCGCGTCAATTGGGAGCCGCACGGAAATGACGCGAATCCATCTCGTGCTGCTTTGGCACATGCACCAGCCGCAGTACCGCGATCCCGCTACGCGCCGCTACATTCTTCCCTGGACGCGCCTGCATGCACTCAAGGACTACTGGGGTATGGTTCGCGTGGCTCGAAGAATTTCCCGCCGTGCACGCTACATTTAATGTGGTGCCTTCGCTCGCCGCGCAGCTCGAGGAATATGCGAGCGGCAAATTCGACGAGCCGTGGTTCACGCTGGCCTTTTCGCCCGCCGAGAAATTGACTGACGAAGACAAGACTGAATTGCTTCTCGGGGCTTTCAGGCCAATCTCGACCACCTGATTGGGCGCTGGCCACGTTACCGGGAGCTTTTCGATCGTGCGCATTCCGATGACACGGCGCTGACCATGCGCACGTTCGCACCGCGCGACTGGCGCGATCTGCAGCTGCTTTCGCAGCTCGCCTGGATGGATGAGGAATATCTCGCCACGGATGCCCAGGTGAGCGCGCTATCGAAGAAGGGAAGCGACTTCACCGAAGCGGACAAGCAAGCCCTGCGCGCCAAGCAACTCGAACTGCTTGCTCGCGTTTTGCCCGAATATCGCCGCGCGCGTGACGCGGGACAAATCGAAATCTCCACCACGCCGTTTTATCATCCGATTCTGCCGTTGCTTTGCGATACGGACGTCGCGCGGCAGGCCAATCCCGGAACGCCGCTGCCCAGCCCCGCGTTTCGCCATCCCGAAGACGCCCGCGAACAACTCGTTCGGGCGCGCGCCTATCACGAGCGGCTTTTCGGCGCGCCGCCCGTCGGCCTGTGGCCGTCGGAAGGATCGGTTTCGAACGAAGCGCTTTCCATCGCCGCCGAACTCGGCTTCCGCTGGTTCGGCAGCGACGAAGGCGTGCTCGGCCGCACTTTGAATATCGGATTCGGCCGCGATGGCGAGGGCGTTCCCTCGAATGCCGATCGCCTTTACGCGCCTCTGCGGGTGAGATCTCGGCCAACGCGAAATCTTCGGCATCTTTCGCGATCATTATCTTTCCGATCTGGTCGGCTTCGTTTACAGCCGCATGGACGCGGCCTCCGCGGCGGAGGATCTTTATCGCCGCATCCGCACGGTCGCCGAACGCGTGCAGTCGCGCGGTCCGCTCACGTTGCCGTTAATTCTCGATGGCGAAAACGCCTGGGAGTATTACCCCGGCAACGGCCGCGAATTTCTACGCCAGTTTTACGGACGAATTTCACGCGATCCGGATATGCGCGCACTAACCGTCAGTGAAGCCCTGCGCGACGCGTGCGAAATCGCCACAGTGAAGGGAATCGCTGCCGGTTCCTGGATCAACGCCAATTTCGATGTCTGGATTGGCCACAAAGAAGATGTAACGGCTTGGGAATTATTGGGGCGTGCGCGCGAATTTTACGGCCAGCAACTCGCGCGCCGCGAACGTGGCGAAACGAATGCCCCCACGAAAGATCAACTCGCCGCCGCCTTTGAGGCGCTGCTCATGGCCGAAGGCAGCGACTGGACCTGGTGGTTTGGTCCCGAGCACAGCTCCTCAAACGATGCAGAATTCGACGCATTTTTCCGCCAACTGCTGAGCGAGACCTATCAGAATCTCGGCAGCGACGCTCCAGACGAATTGGCCGAGCCCATCAAGCGCACAGCCGCGCCGGCGCAGGTCGAGGCGCCCTCGGCGTTTCTCAATGTGAGGATCGATGGGCGCGAATCCACTTATTTCGAATGGATGGGTGCGGGACTTTATTCGCCGGACCGTAAGGATAGTTCCATGCACGGCCGTGTTCATTCGCTGCAGCAGTTTCGTTACGGCTTCAGCAGCGAGCGCTTTTATCTTCGCGTGGACTTTGCCGACGGGAAATCCGATGGGCTAAAAGATGCGGAGTTTCGCATCACCCTGCGCGGCGACGAGGAACTGCGGATCGTCCTGCACATGCGCGAAGGAAAACTTCACGAGCAGCGCGTCGAGACAAAGGATTCTTGCTTGCTCGGACCACAGGATATGGCCTTCGCCGCCGTGCGATCGTATCCTCGAGGTTTCCATCGCGCGCAAGCTGCTGCGCTTGGGCAAGCGCAATTCCTTTTCTTTGGTGATCGCGCTTTGGGAAGGCGGCCTGCCCATCGACTTGCTTCCCGCCGAAGGCTGGTTCGAAATCCCCCTCGGCGAAGACCACTTCGCCTGGCCGACTAATTGAGAACGTTAGGAATCTAAAACAGGAGCGAGACGATGTCGGTCGGGTGTGAGCCTACTGGCACCATGGTCAGAAGGCTTGAGGTGCGCAGGCGGATGACCGCGAGATCGTTCGATTCCTGATTCGCGACGAGCAGCAGCTCGCCGCTGGGATCCATCCTGCACGTCACCGGGCCGCGCCCAACCGGAATCGGCAGCGCCAGGTGCCTCGCGCCCATAGCAATCGGCAGCACCCGTCCCGCCGCGGAGTCGGAAAGATAGAGCGCGTCGGCATTCACGTTGAGCACGCCGCTTTCCGGCGCAAGTCCCACCAGCATGGATTCGGCGATTTCCGTCGTCCACGTATTGATGATCTCGAGGGCGTGCAAATCCGGCACGGTGACGTAAAGCTCGCCGCCATCTGGCTTGAGGATCATGGCGTGTGGCGCGCCGCCGAGCTGCAGGTTCGTGAGCAGCACGTTGCGCTTCAGATCGACGACGGAAATTTCTTTTGCGTCGCCGGCCGAAACAAATGCCGCCGAATTATCCGGCAGCACCACGACTTGCTCGGGATGTTCAGCAACGCCGATTGTTGCGAGTGACGCGAGCGTTTGCGCGTCGAAGATCTGCAAAGTGGAATCGTCCCGGTTGGGTACAAGCAGCAAGCGGCCGTTGGGCGTGAGGCGCGCGAGCCAGGGATGCCGCCCCGTATGCGTGTGTGCCACAACCTGCTTGGTTGCCGTATCGATCCGCATGACCTGGTTCGATCCCGACGAGGCGACGTAAGCGCGCTGTCCATCGGCGGAAAATTCCACCTCCGACGGAAGCGGTCCCACGGGGATGCGCGAAGTCACGCGACCCGGCTGGACGCTGATTACCCAGGCGTAACCGCCATCTCCGCCTGACGAACTCAACGAACTCGCCACCCCCCAAATCTCTTTGCGTGGGCCCAGCACGCGCAGCCCCCCAGGATTAGGCCCCACAGGAATGGTCGCAATGTCTTTGAGCGCCACCAGATCCACCACAGAAACGGTTCCATCGCCGGCATTGGCAATATACGCGTAGAGCCGCACACCGGCCTTGAGCACAGGCGGCCGGTACTCGCGCTTGATCTGCCACGCGGCGATTCCCGCAAGCACAACAATCAGCACCAGCACGCGTAGATATTTGCTTTGCTTCATGTGCCCCAGATTGTGCCATGACGATGGCCGCGCCACTACGCCAACTGCGACGAAAAGCCAAGCGCGAAACCCTATTGGCTTTTCGGCAACCGCAAACAGCGCTTGCTGTTTCAACAAGCCGCGTCTATGCGCTATGGTGAAATTCACGGAGGAGGGTAGACAGGATGAACAGGCTCACCAGGACCGCCTTGATCGTCGCCATGGTACTGGGCGGAGTATCCGCTGTTGCTGCACAGATTTCGATTGGAGTCCGAATTGGCCCGCCGCCACCGCCGCGCGTGGTGCGTATTGTGCCGGACCGTCCCGGACCGGAGTTCATTTGGATTGAGGGCTATTGGTATCCTGTGGGAAACCACTACAAGTGGCACCAGGGCTATTGGAGCCGCCCGCCATATGAAGGTGCTCGCTGGGTCGGGCCTCATCATGATGGAGAGCGGTTCTACGAAGGCTACTGGGAGGGAGAACGCGGCCGGGTGGGACACGATCACCGCTGGGACAAGGACCACGACCGCGATTTCCGCGATCACGATCGCTATCGGGATGATCATCATGATGACCGCGATCGCGAACACGACCGCGATGAGCACGATCGGGGCGATCACGACCGCTAACCGACTCTCGCTGCCAAAGGGCGCTCCGCAACAATCTCCTGCGTGAGCGCCCATCACCCTCGCCTCACCACGCCGTAAGAGACTACTTCATCGTCAGGACGACTCGGAACCGCGCTTTGCCGCTCATCATGCGCTCGTAGGCTTCCGCGGCGCGCTCCAGCGGAAAAATCTCGTTCCGCGAGCGTACGCCGGTTTGCGCGCTGAAGTTAAGCGTATCTTGCGAATCGATGCTCGTTCCCGAAGGCCACCCTGTCACCGAACGCCGCCCGCCAATCAACAGGTAAGCGGGGACTTGAATCGGTTCGTCCGCCGCGCCCACGACGATCATTTTGCCATTCAGGCCGAGGCCGGCCACAGTCGCGTTCATGGCTTTGCCGCTTGTTACCGTCGCCAGAATCACGCGCGCTCCGCCCAATTTGGTGAGTTCCTCGGCGGGATTTTGCGTCTCGCTATCGATATACACTTGTGCGCCCAACTGCTTCGCCAAAGGAGCTTTGTCTTTTCCGCGCGCGATGGCCACGGTGCGGAATCCCATCTTCGACGCGAATTGAACTCCCAGGTGCCCGAGTCCGCCAATTCCCAGGACGGCCACCAGATCGCCGTCCCGCGCGCCGCTATTGCGAAGCGAGTTGAAGGTGGTGACTCCCGCGCAGAAAAGAGGGCCTGCGTCCGCTGCGGAAAGCTCGTCCGGTATCAGCGCGAGCGCTTCCGCCGTCGCGAGCATGTAGTCCGCGTAGCCCCCATCCTGCGTGATCGCCGTGACGCGCCGCGACACAGTGCAAAAAAGGAAATCGCCCCTGCGGCAGTTTTCGCAATATCCGCAGCGGCCGCCGTACCAGCCGACTCCGACGCGCTGCCCCGGTTTCCATGCGGCCACGCCACTTCCCACAGCGTCGATCACTCCGGCCACCTCGTGTCCGGGAACTCGCGGGTACTCAATGCCCGGCCAAAGTCCTTCTTTCACATAGGAATCGGCGTGACAAATGCCGCAGGCTTCCACTCGAATTCGCACCCAACCGGGACCGGGCTCAGGTATGTCTCGCTCGACCATCTGTAGTGGCCCCTTCGCACTCGCCACCTGCGCAGCACGCATCTTGGCCATCGTTCCTCCTTTAAGCCGCTTTATGGTGAGCGGAGGTCCCGTCGCGGACTAAAACCAACGACTGCGATAGGTCACCCGCCAATTGAAGAAGCCCCTATGCACGTCTGTAGCTGAACAGCCTCTGGCATTCTTTTCTTAGAAAACCGCCGAAGACGGGGATGGGGTGATTACCCTTTTCGAAGACGAACCCGCAAGGGATAAGACAAGCTCGCCACTTATAGTCCTCGGTGCCGCACTTGCGGCCGTAAGCGGCTATGTCTTCTTGGGAAACGCCGTAGACAACAGCGCCAATTCTAGACCACACGCAAGCACCGGCGCACATGGCGCAAGGTTCGTGCGTGGAGTAGAGGACGAAGTCGGGAAGGTAGCGGCCATAGCCACTTGATACATATTTGAGGGTTTCCAATTCCACGTGTTTGATGCTCGAGCCCGAGGTTTTTACTCGGTTACCTGCACTGGCAATGACCACCTCGCGTTTGCCCGTGAGGCGTGTAACGACCGCCCCAATGGGATAGTCGCCTCTGTCCCCGGCGCGTTTGGCCTCCGCAATAGCCAGCTCCATAAACTTATTTTTCGGTTTGTAGGAAGGTGGAATCATGTCGCCAGATTATATGCGCTCATCACGCGAGCGATATAAGAATCCACGGGCGCTAATCGCCTCATCTCGATCAGTCGCGTTTCAGGAAGCTGCTCCATTTGCGCGTAGTGCCGCCAGCGGAAAGAAGAACGGCGTATCTCGGCGTGCTTTGGCGATCTGGAGAGTCGGAGTGCAGGCTCCGTAATCGGCGATGGCTTGGCTCAGCGGTGCATGACCACTTCTCGACCATTCGGCAGGGTAATCCTGTCCAGCCAGATTTCGTTGGTTCCCTCTTTGGTGGGATTGCCGGTGATGGTGATCGTGTCGCCGAGTTTCAGCGTGTCGCCAGTCCAACCATAGCGGCTCATCCGCGAGGGCCCGCCCGTAATCGCGTGCCAGTTCTGAGTGCGTCCGCTCGAATCGGTTACGTCGAAATAGATCAGGGCATGGGGATTCACCCAGTCCACTTTTGTGACTGTAGCTTTAAAAGTGACAGTCTTGGATAGGTCGTAACCCGACCGCGCGTGATGCGCGAGAGCCGACGCCGTCAGAATGACAAACGCAACCGCAAAGCCGACCATACGCAAAAGCCACAATTTCATCGTGCACCTCGCACCGACGTGTTTAGACCAGCAAGATTCGCCCCAATTATGGCCCAGGGATTTGTAGCGGGTAACAGTTTATATCTAGAAGCTCCGCCCTGAAGACATCTTCGCCTAATCGCGCCAGCGCATCACGCGTAGCAGATCGCAATAATCGTCGGTCCAAGAGATGGGTCGCGTCTTCGCGGGAAAGGATTCGGAGTGCTTTAGGATCTCCGCGCCGGACAGCGCAGCGGAATCGCGCGAAAGCAAGATCCAGTCGGATTGCGAGAAAGGGCCCGTGGGAAGGAGCGGTTCGACGCGGAGCGCGTGAAAGCCAAAATCGCGGCTAATTCCGGCGAGCACAGGCCGCAGATCGAGAGTCTGGTTGCTGATGTGCACGGCAATCACCGAGGCCGGGCCGCGAAGATGCCTTGTGTATACCTGAAATGCTTCACGCGTAAGAAGGTGCATGGGGATGGCATCGCTCGAAAACGCATCCAGCACCAGAACGTCGAAGTTCTGGAAGTCGCCCCGGCTGGCTTCGTGTTCCAGCGTGAGTCGCGCATCGCCGAGCACGACCTCGATTCGGCCGGGAGAATCACGCAAATAAGTGAAGGATGGCTGCTTGCCGGTCGATAATTTATAGACGTCCGGGTTGATTTCGTAGAAACGGAAGACGTCTCCCGATTGCGCCAGCGCCGCGAGCGTACCCACTCCCATTCCCACGAGTCCTACGCGCATGGGATGCCGCGGCCAATTGCGGATGACGATGTTTGCTCCGCTGGCCGGGCCATAGTAGCCCGTCGCAAGTCGCGAGCGCTGCGCATCACGATATTGGAATCCATGAACGGTGCTGCCGTATCTCAGCGCGAGATAGCTGTCGTCCACGTCTATCACCGAGAGGACTCCGTAGAAACTTCTGGAAGACGCAATGACGTGATACAGCGCCGCTTTTTGCGGAATCAGCAAGCCTGCCGTGAGCAACGCAAGAACGACTCTGGCCGCGTTGCGGACCAGCATCGGCGCCGGCGCAGTCTGTGGAGTTCGGCGCTCCATGGCATACCGCAAAACAGCGGCGGCGATTAGAACTACCGCGGCGTAAAGGCCGATCGATCGCGGCAACCGCACCACATCTTTCCATAGCGGGGTAAGCACAGCCGGCGCAAGCAATGCCGTGCCCGCGAGAAGCAGGAACGCCAATGAAGCTCGCCCCCTGTACCACCACGATGAACGTTCCCGTACCGAGACAGACCAGATCACTGCAATGCAGCCCAAAACACCCAGCGGATATTCCCAATAATTTGAAAAAATCCGCGGGGCCACCAAGCCCACAGCGACGCCGCCCAGGGTTCCGCCGATAGCGATACACAAATAGAAAGCAGTCAGCGATTCCGAGCGAGGACGCGTGCGTGCCGCTTCTCCATGACACACCATGCATCCCGCGAAGAGCACCCCGGAATAAGCTGCGAGCTGGATCAAGAACGAATACGTCGCGTTGGGGAGCGATATGACGATCACGAACGCGACCGCCACAGCGAATGCCGGATAAAAGACTTCCCGCCGGTACCAGCGGTCGCTTTCAAAACAAACGATGAACGAAAGCAGGTACAGACTTAATTGCAAGACCAATAGAAACGGGCTTACGGCGATGTCCTGGCAGACGAGGTTGGTCGTTGCCAGCAAAAGCACAGACGCACACGCCGCCAGGCCGATCCATCGCAGCCGAAGCGGCCAGCCAATCGGGGTTGCAGGCGAGCGCAAGTCGGGAATAGCTTTTTGTTTGAGCTCGGCGGGAGTGCCCGAACGCACGACGCTTCGAGCGGTGAAAAAATAGCACACCAAAAAGAAGCCATAGGCGGCAACCCAAGCCCAGCGCTGTGTGCTGAGCGGGATACGCGGTTCTACGAGAGAGGGATAAGACAGTAATCCGATGAGCGATCCCGCGTTGGAGACCGCATAAAGGCGATAGGGCAATCGGCTTGGCCGCACCTGTGCAAACCAATGCTGCATCAGTGGACTTGTGGCCGACAGTAGGAAGAACGGCAGACCAATCGCGCTCATCAGAAATTCCGCGATCGCCCAGGTGGGGTCGGCTCCGGGCGACGGCTGCCAGTTCGCAGCGGAACCGATAGGAGCGGAATACGAATATGCCTGGACGGCAATGAAAATAGCGGAAAGGGCCAGCAGAACGCCGTGCACGGTGATCTGCTTGCGAAGGGGAAGCCACGTGGCGAGTCCGTGCGAGTAGCCATATCCGGCGAGAAATAACAATTGGAAGACAAACACGCAGACGGTCCAGACAGCTGACGCACCGCCAAAAAGAGGAAGGACTTCTTTTTCGAGCAGCAACTGAACCTGAAAGAGCAGAAACGCACTGACGAAGATCGCCAGGGCAAAGGGCACTCGCCCAGTTTCGCTACCTTCTATTGCAGTTTGAAACGCCCCTGAAGGAACAATTGCGCGGACACGTTCAGTCTGAAGGGCAGTATCGAGAGTGGCACTCATGCACCGTCAGTGTAATCGGGTTACGGAAGCGGGCCTGTTGCCACTCGCGCCTCTGTGCTCAAAGCACTATTCGTGGAGAGCGCACTGCACTAAGAACGGTAATCTTTTACTTTACGTGCCGCTTCTGGGGGAATTTAGACGGAGTGAGGTCCCCGAAGAGCTTTCCTTCTATCTCCGATTTGTGGGTGGTGCACACAAGCCTCACAATGACGCCTTGTACCCACGATGCACGAAACTTAGCTGGGCTTGAGCAATTCAGAACTTCACAAACACCCGCGCTGACCGGGTCGAGGTATGGTTCCGGGTTATTAGCTGCCATTGAAGATTCTCCTTTTCATTTTACTGCCTTCAGACCGGGCGGTTTTACACCGTCGGGCCATTTGCCAGACGGTTTCGATTTCGGTAAGAATGCCGAAACTGTAGCGTGGTACCCGGTTGTGGCGTTGTATGTCTTGTGGCACAGAAACGCGCCCACATCGGGCGCAGCGTAAGGCGTGTAACCAACACTTCGAGTATACACCTTTGCACTGACCGTACGGTGGTTGGTCTCGATTCAGGTAGACACAGCGTAACTCCCGATTTTTGCACTCCCAGATCACATGGTACTGGTATCGTAAAAGCAAAATTGTCTTTGATATGCTGCGCCTACCTCCCCTAGCAGAACAGGTCTCAAGAGCAAGGAGAAAACCGAATGGCAACTGCAGAAAAAGCCTTTATGAAACTCAAGCACGTATCCTGTAATTCAAGCTCGACTCGCATTTCCAGATTGATGAAGACTCCTCGTTGGTCTCGTATTGCATTCGCTAGCGCGCTCATCCTCGCCGGCTGGACTATCGCCTCGGCCACGCCCATGCCGCAGACGGCTGGTGCAAACGTGCGCGTTACCGTGGACAATGGTAGTAATGGCTCATATGTGAGCGCCGATCAGCTAGCCGGCGGCACGTATACGGATGCCGTTCTACAGCGCTGCGGAACTGATCGCCGGCAACAGAACGAACCCACGCTCGCCATCGACCCGCGCAACACCAACATTTGGTCAAGCGGCGCGAATGAATACTGCACGACACCGACGGCAGGAGATGCCTGGGCGGGTTTCTACCGCAGCACCGACTCCGGACATCACTGGACAGACAGCCTGCTGCCTGGCTACAACGGCGACACCTCGATCGAGGGCACAAGCTCACCTCTCGCGCAGTCGGTGGCCGGTGGTGCGCTGGCGGCCGGTGACCCGGTTATGGGTTGGGACGGGAACGGCAATCTTTTCTACATGGGAAACAACTTCAATCGCGGAACGGAAAATGGTGTCTCGGCGCGCTTTCGCGATAATACCGGCGTCATCTGGGTGGCAACGTATGCTCCTTCGAATCCCGCGGACTCCTCGACCGACGGCTCGAAGTATGTTCGCACGGTGATTCTTGCCACCAACACCTTCGGCCAAGGCTCATTCAACGATAAGACGAACCTTGCAGTCGACCCCGCGACCGGCAACATCTATGCCGCTTGGTCGGACTTTCACGGCTCGGGCTGCAATGAGATCTTGTTCAGCCGGTCGACCGATCATGGCGCGACCTTTAGCACGCCGATCAAAGTGTCCGGCGGAATCTGCGGTAATCAGGGTCCGTCGATTGCGATCGGCCCTTCAGGACACGTTTACATCGGCTGGGAAGCTAATACCGGCGGAGCTTTTAGTAAGGCAACAGGTGCGGTGAACGGGGCCGGATTCGCCGCCTCCAGCGACTTCGGAGATACCTTCAGCAAGGCGCGGATCGTGGTGAATTACATACCATTCGTATCAAGCCAGTTCTCTGGTAATGGCGCGAGAGAGTGTGGCGATGCCCCGTTCAACTGTCCGACTGGCTTCACCTTCCCGCGGTTTGACCTCGCGGGTCCGTACCTCGCCGCCGACAACGTGCACGGGACAGTGGCCATGGCCTTTCAAGCGGCTCAGTCCACCGGTCAAGGGCAGATTGAGTCTCTTTTCTCCACCGACGGCGGTGCTACGTGGAGCAATCCAACACTGCTCGCGCCGAGCTTGACCGGGCATCAGTTCTTCCCATTCCTTACCGCATCCGCTGGCCGGGTGAACGCGATCTGGTACGACTCCCAAGGCGATCCTAGCTATTCGCCTACTCAAGCGCCGTGTAACAACGCCGCCGGGCAGACTTCCGCATGCCTGAACGTTCGATATGCGGAGTCCACGGATGGCGGAAAGACTTGGGGATCGAGCATCCAGGTGACGGATACGCCAACGAATCTGAACTACGAGCAGTTCGGCGGTCGCCTAGTGCCGTTCTTCGGTGATTACATCACCATTGCCGCTCAAGGGAACATCATCGGTGTCAGCTGGACCGACCAGCGAAACACCGTCGGCGCGCCTGATCCCTCCGGCGACAATGACGGTGCAGACATCGCCGGGGACCCTGAGACCGGCGGCGCCTGCACGAGCTCGCTCAATACTTGCTTCGACGGCACGGGTGGTCTCGACCAGAATATCTACGCAACGACCATTACACCGTAGCAGCGTGACGAACAATCATTGCCGTAGTGGGTCAGTTTGAAATTTGAAACTGACTCACTACCGGCCGCTGCGCGCGTTTGGCTCGGCGGCCCAGCCGTGGTACCTTACCTCCAACCAAACCGGACAAATCCGAAGCAGAGGCGCTCGCGTGCGCAATTTCTTGATTCTTTCAGCTATGGCCGTGGCGGCCACGCTAGCGCTCTCACGTGCGGCGCTCGCTCAGGACGCCGCGAAGCCTGGAGCCGCGCCGGATCTTTCCGGCGTCTGGCTGGTGGAAAAATTTCAGCCTCGGCTGTTTCCAAGCGGGGGCGCGCCTTTCACTCTTTGGGCAGAAGGGAAGTTCAAGGCCACCGACCTTCAGACGAACGACCCTAATCTTGCCTGTCTGCCGATGGGAGTACCGCGGTTCATGATCGCTGTGCCTTACCCGATGGAAATTCTCCAGATGCCCACGCGCATCGTTATCATTCACGAGGGCCCGCAGGTGATGCGCCAGATCTATATGAATCGGCAGCACCCCAAAGATTTAGACCCCACCTATTCGGGCGACGCGATTGGCAAATGGGAAGGCGATACGCTCGTCGTTGATACGATTGGCTTCAACGATAAGACTTGGCTCGATGGTGGAGGACTCCCTCATAGCGAGGCTCTGCATGTGGTTGAACGCATCCGCCGTATCGACCATGACACGCTCGTGGACGACATAACCGTCGAAGACCCCATGGCGTACACGAAGCCACTCACGAATCGGCAAGTCTACAAACTGAAGCCGGGCTGGGAAATTCAGGAATACGTCTGCGAAGAGAATAACAAGTACAGCTACCAGGCGAAATGACCGCGCAAGAAGACAGGAAGAGAGGAGCGACAGCAATGAGGACCTCAACTACGAAAAGAATGCTGGTTTTCCCCGCCACCGCTATTCTCGTCCTGCTTTCGCTCGCGGGATCGGCGTACGCCCATCACGGCTTTGTGTCCTGGTTTGACATGAGCCGCTCGATCACCGTAAAGGGAACGGTAACGAGCTTTGACTGGACCAATCCGCATTCGTATATCTACTTCGACGTCAAGGACGAGAAGGGCGCCACTCAGAAGTGGAGCGCCGAATTAGGCGCCGTAGCCATGTTAGCGAGGGCCGGCTGGAGAAAAGACACGCTAAAGTCGGGCGACGAGATCACCTTGATTGGCAATCCCGCCAAGGATGCCAAGCCCCTGATGCATCTCGACAAGATCGTCTTCCCCAATGGCCAAGAGCTTGCAACCGCACTGTGAGCCCGCGTTGTGGTCGCCTGTATTTGTCGGATCGAGCACGCGCAAATTTCCCCCGCCGATTTAGGTCAAAAGTTGTAAGCTAGGGGGCAGTTCTTTTGCCGGAAACCAAAGGTCAAAACCGTCGAGAAAGGAAACTCGCATGGCGCGAATCTCGCTTCGAGTGAATAACCAATCTCGGGTTGTGGATACCGATCCCACCACCCCGTTGCTGTATGTCTTGCGCGACGACCTCGAACTGCACGGCCCGCGCTTCGGCTGCGGCCTCGGCCAGTGCGGAGCGTGCACCGTCATCATGGACGGAAACGCCGTGCGCTCCTGCAGTATTCCCGTCAGCGGCGCGCAGAATCGCAGCATCACCACGCTCGAAGGCCTCGGCTCGCTCGAGCATCCTCACGCGCTGCAAACCGCCTTCATCGAAGAACAGGCGGCGCAGTGCGGCTACTGCATGAACGGCATGATCATGGCTTCGAAGGTGCTCCTCGACAAAAACCCGCACCCCACCGACGATCAGATCAAGCAGGCGCTGAATGGAAACCTCTGCCGCTGCGGCAGCCACTTGCGCGTGATTCGCGCTGTGAAGCGTGCCGCAAGCGTGAAGGCGTGAGGAGGACGAACATGAAAACGAAACTTTCCCGCAGAGAGGTTATAAAGGGCACTGGCGCGCTCGTCGTCAGCTTCAATATCTTCGGCCCCGTCTCCCGCGCTATGGCGCAGCTCAGCGCCGGGCCGGATCTCGCCGGAGACCTCCAGGCGACTTCGCTCGACTCCTGGATCGCCATCGGCCGCGACGGCATGGTCACGGTGTTCTCGAGCAAAGTGGATCTGGGCACCGGCGTGGAAACCGCGCTGGGCCAGATCGTCGCCGACGAGCTCGACGTGCAGTTCAAGCAGATCAAGATGATCACCGGCGACACGACCACGGCGGTCGATCAGGGCATTACCGCCGGCAGCAGAACTATCGAACTTGCCGGTCCCCAATTGCGTCATGCCGCTGCTGCGGCCCGGCAGGAGCTCTTGAAGCTTGCCTCCGCGCGACTTAACGTTCCGATTTCGCAGCTCACCGTTACTGATGGCGTGGTCAGCGTCATGGGTAATGGCCATAAGGTGTCCTACGCCAATCTGATCGGCGGCAAGAAGTTCAACGTGACGATTCCCGCCACCGGTAACGGCTGGGGCTTAAAAGTGGCGCCGGATGTTCCGGTGAAAGATCCCAAAGACTACAAGGTCGTGGGCAAGAAGCAGGATCGTGTCGATCTGCCCCCGAAGTTCACTGCCCAATTCACCTACGTGCAGGACGTTCGCGTTCCCGGAATGCTGCATGGCCGCGTCGTTCGCCCGCCCACAGTTACCGCCAAGTCGGCCAGCATTGACGAAGACTCCATCAAGAACATTCCCGGCATAGTTAAAGTTGTACATGAAGGCAGCTTCGTCGGCGTTGTGGCGCAAACGGAGTGGGCTGCGATCCAAGCCGCCAAGGCGCTGAAGGTCACCTGGACGGCCCCGGAAACGAAGATGCCCGCCAATCCCGACGCCGTCTACGATTATCTGAAGAATACCAAGGGCTTCGCGCAACGGCCGGGAATGCAGCCTCGCGGAGATGTGGACGCGGCGCTCGCGCAAGCCAGCAAAACCTTCGAACAAACCTACCGCTGGCCCTTCCAGATGCACGGCATGCTCGCTCCTTCGGCCGCGATTGCGGACGTGCAGAGCGATAAAGTCACCATCTGGGCCCCCTCGCAGGGAATCTTCGACACGCGCAAGCGCGTTGCCGATCTGTTGGGCATCCCGGAGAATAAGATTCAGGTCCTCTACCGCGAGGCCTCCGGCTGCTACGGGCGGCTTGGCACCGATGACGCTGCCGAAGACGCCGTGGTCATGTCGCGCGCCGTCGGCAAGCCCGTGCGCGTGCAATGGATGCGCGAAGACGAGCACGGCTGGGAACCCAAGGGCCCGGCGCAGTTGCTCACCGTGCGCGCGGCCGTGGACGCGAGCGGCAAAGTGACCGCCTGGGATTTCTTTGACCGCAGCTTCCCCTGGACCGAGGCGAACGGAATCCCGCTCGTGACTTCGCGCCAACTCGGGCTCAAGGCCAGCGGCCAGGGCGCCTCGAATGGCGTCGGAGGCGGCGGCGACACCTACACTTTTGACAATCAGCGCATCGTCGCGTCCTCTATTCCCTGGGTTCAGCCCGATCCGACGCCGCTGCGTACTTCGCCTCTGCGCGCGCCGGGCGATTTGGCCCGCATGTTCGCTAGTGAATCCTTCATGGATGAGTTGGCCGCAGCGCAGGGTGTGGACGCCCTCCAGTTCCGCATGCGCTACGCCTCGAATAACAAGAGAGCCACGGACGCGCTTGCGGCCGTCTCCAAGCTGGCGAATTGGCAGGCGCGCCCCGCGCCAGGGCCATCCGCGAGCGGCAATATCGCCACGGGGCGGGGCGTCGCCATAAGCGCCCGCTCCAACTCCGTGGTCGCCGTTACCGCCGAAGTCGAAGTCGATAAATCGAGCGGCGAAGTCACCGTCAAGAAAGTCTGCGTCGCGCACGATTGCGGCTTAATCATCAATCCCGACGGTCTGAAGAATCAGATCGAAGGCAACGTCATCCAGGGCACCAGCCGCGCGCTCATGGAAGAGGTCAAGTTCGATTCGTCCGGAATCAAGAACCTCGATTGGGTGAGCTACCCGATCCTGCGGTACGAAAAGATTCCGCAGATCGACATCACGCTGATCGATCGCCCGGAGATGCCCGCGCTCGGCGGCGGCGAGCCTTCGATTGGCCCCGTGCCCGCGGCCATCGCGAATGCGATCTTCGACGCCACCGGCGGTCGGCTGCGCGAAGCGCCGTTCACGCCGCAGCGCGTGCTAAATGCCATGCACGCCGGCGTCACCACCACCCAGCGCGCGTAACTCGCTCATTGCAGTGTTTTCGTAGCCCACCCTTTCTGTTTTTCAAGAAAGGGTGGGGATTTTGTGCCGCGCACCACGGTTAACAGCCTCACCGGTGCTGCGAACATTTGTGTTGTCATCCCGAGGGCGCAGCGGCGACCGAGGGATCTGCTGTTCGGGTTGTAGCCCAGGGCGCGCCAGAACCGGAGTCGCCAACGTACGCCGATTGTGCGAGCGTTGGGGTGGTGAGGCGGCCCTGGGGATTTTGTTCTGGGACCAAAAGACTAAGAGGTGTGCGCGGATGAAGACCATCGCCGTCATCGCATTAGGCATTCTGCTGGGCGCGCTCACCTATGTGGCCGGCAACGTCAGCGCGGACGCGCCTCCTGCGGCCCACGCCGCCGACGCGGCAGCGTGCACGCGCCTCTCGTCGCTCAAGCTGCCGGACGCGACCATTACCTCAGCGCAAGTTGTCGCTGCGGGCGCCTTCAAAGCGCCATCGGGCGCTTCTGGCGCCGCGGAAGGCTT
Organism: uncultured Acidobacteriota bacterium; assembly: GCA_963846235.1. GTDB lineage: Bacteria > Acidobacteriota > Terriglobia > Acidiferrales > UBA7541 > Palsa-189. The sequence goes on along the minus strand of CAWJVF010000003.1, from coordinate 1,200,665 downwards.
CGCCGATCTGCCTGCATTCTGCCGCGTTGAATTGACCATCAAGCCGTCGCCCGATTCCGACATCAAATCCGAAACCTGGCTGCCGCTTTCCGGCTGGAACGGCAAATTTCAGGAGGTCGGCAATGGCGGCTGGAACGGCTTTATCCAATACGCCGCGCTCGCGGCCGCGCTGCGCAAAGGATACTCAACCGCGTCCACCGACACCGGTCACGCGGGAGACACGGCTAGCTTCGTGCCCGGCCATCCCGAGAAGCTGATCGACTTCGGCTATCGCGCCGTGCATGAGACGGCCCTGCGCGGCAAGACGATCGTGGCCGCGCTCTATAGCGCACCTCCGCAACTTTCGTATTTCACCGGCTGCTCCGGCGGCGGCCGGCAGGCGTTCATGGAAGCGCAGCGCTATCCCGAGGATTTCGAAGGCATCATCGCCGGTGATCCCGGTTATGACCGCGCCGCCGAGAGCCTTCAGCTCATCGCTGCCGCGCAGGCCACGCACAAGGATGCCGCCAGCTTCATTCCCAAAGAGAAATTTGCGGTGCTGCACCAGGCCGCGCTCGATGCCTGCGACGCCCTCGACGGCATCAAGGACGGCATCATCAATAACCCGCTGCGCTGCAAATTCGATCCCGCGGTAACGCTCTGCAAGGGCGCGGATGCACCGAACTGCCTGACCGCGCCTCAAGTGGAGGCCGCCAAATCACTCTACGCGCCCATCGTTGATCCCAAGAGCGGCAAGGAGATTTTCCCCGGCTTCGAGCCGGGCACGGAGCTGCGCTTCGCCAACACGACCGGCGCGCCTCGGCCGCTGGGAATGGCCGACGACACGTTCAAGTACACCGTGTTCAATGATCCCAATTGGGATTTCCGCACGCTCGACATCGGCAAAGACATTGTGCGCGCACACAAAACCGATAACGGCATCGTGAGCGCGACTTCAACCAATTTGAAGCCGTATGTCGGGCGCGGCTCGAAGCTCATCATCTATCACGGCTGGGCCGATCAGAATGTCGCGCCGCTGTCATCGGTGAACTATTACAACGAGCTGATCCAAGTCCTGGGGAAGAAGACCGTCGAAGATTCCGTCCGGCTCTATATGGCTCCCGGAATGGGTCATTGCGCCGGCGGCGAAGGCCCGAGCGTCTTTGACACGCTCACTCCGCTCGAGCAGTGGCGCGAGCACGGCGTCGCGCCAAAAGAGATCATCGCCTCGCAGATGGCCAATGGCAGCGTCGTCCGCACCCGCCCGCTGTGCCCCTATCCGCAGGAGGCGCAATACAAGGGCACCGGCAGCACCGACCAGGCCGAAAACTTCATCTGCCGCCTGCCGTAGCTGCACGTGACAGCTCGATCCCCCAGCGATTTAGACCCGAAAATAGTGGAAGATGGCTTTGTCATCGTTTCCTCTTGCCTCAATGAGCAAACAGTAGAGTTTCTGCGTGCCCAACTCGGGGACGGCAATCATGCTCAAAGAAATCTGCTTGCTGTTCCAGCCGTTCGCGAGCTTGCCGCATCGTGCCCCGTGCGAGAAATCGTTGCTTCTGTGCTTGGATCAAAATGCTTCGCGATAAGAGGTATTCTCTTCAACAAAACTCCAACATCGAACTGGAAGGTTGTATGGCATCAGGACCTCACGATAGCCGTTCGCGAGCGTCGAGAGGTTGACGGGTTCGGGCCTTGGACGACCAAAGCTGGGGTCGTACATGTCCAACCGCCTGCCGAGGTCATGAGCCGCATTCTTGCGATTAGGTTGCATCTGGACGACAGCGGGCCAGACAACGGGCCACTGCGTGTTATTCCAGGATCACATAAGCAAGGTCGCCTTTCCGCCGAGCAAGTTGCGAGCTGGCCGAAAACTAACTCCGTGACCTGTACCGTTCCTAACGGCGGAGCGTTGCTTATGCAGCCACTGCTACTTCATGCATCATCAGCATGCGCGGTCCCAAACCCACGCCGAGTTATTCACCTAGAGTTTGCTGCTGAAGAACTGCCACAGGGACTGGAATGGCACGATATTGTTTAGGGTGATTTCTATCCGCCCACAGGGCGGTATTTGCGGGCACCGCAGCGATTCGATAGAATGAAGGCCCGCAACTGAAAAATGACGGCCTCCGACACTTCTATCCTGCTTTTCGATAGCAGCGACGAATACCGCCCCGAACCCGTACCCGAGCCGCAGGCTCCCGCTTGGCGCGACGGCAGCGTTCGCATCGGCATTCATACTTCGATTGCCGGCGGCTTCGCCGGCTCGCTTGAGAGCGCCTCGAAACTCGGCTGCAACGCGCTGCAGATTTTCTCCGCCAGCCCGCGCATGTGGCCGCGCGTGGGCGCGCGCATTGCGGAAATCGACGCCGCCGAATTTCGGGCCAAGCGCGCCGAACTCGGCCTCGGGCCGCTGGTCATCCACGCCAATTACCTGATCAATCTGGCGACATCCGATCCGGTCATGCGCGTCCGCTCGATTCAGGCATATCACGATGAAATCGTACGCGCTGTCACGCTGGGCGCCGATTACCTCGTCGTGCATCCGGGCTCCTGACGCAGGCAAGACCCTGGCGCAAGCCGTTGGCGATGTGGCGCATGGCCCTGCGCCAGGCGGCGCGCGGCGTGCGCCTCTGCCAGAACTTCGGCGATCTCCGCGACTGCCGCTTGCGCCTGCTGCTCGAAAACACTTCCGGCATGGGCACGGCTATCGGCTCGCGCTTCGAAGAATTAAAAGCGATCATGGACGCCGCGCCCGAGCTTCCGCTAGGCATTTGCCTCGATACCGCGCACGCGTTCCACGCCGGCTACGAGATTCACACCGAAGCTGGTCTCGCGCAGACGATTGCCGCGCTCGACCGCACCGTGGGCCTCGCGCGCGTCGCGGTGCTGCACGTGAACGACTCCAAGACGCCGTTCGCCTCGCGCGTAGATCGCCACGAGCACATCGGCCGCGGCCATTTTGGGCATATTGGGAAAGGGAAGTCTGGCCTCGAAGCTTTTCGCCGCATCCTGAACCACCCCAGCCTGTCAGCGCAGCCGTCGGCCGGCCGCCCCGGACGCGCGTTTCTGCTCGAAACGCCCATCGACGCGCCCGGCGACGATCGCCGCAACGTGCGCCGCCTGTGGGATCTAGTGGGCATCCCAGTCAAGCAAGCTCCTCGCGCGCAGAACGGCTTCAGCATGATGCCGCGCACACGGCGCGCCTCGAGCGCGCCGCAGCGCAATCGCAAAAGCGCACCAACGCGAGCCGCAAACCGCGCTCGCATCCAAAGGCTGAGGCATCGTGGCCGAATACAACCCCCAGGAAGTGGAAGCCAAGTGGCAGAAGAAGATGGGACGCTGAGGGCGTCTTCAACGCAGACGCAGATCCCGCGCGCCCGAAATATTATTTGCTCGAGATGCTGCCGTATCCCTCCGGCACGCTGCACATGGGCCACATGCGCAACTACACCATCGGCGACGCCGTGGCCCGCTATCGCCGCATGCGCGGCTTCAACGTGCTGCACCCCATCGGCTGGGACGCCTTCGGCCTGCCCGCCGAAAACGCCGCCATCAAGCGCGGCACTCCGCCGCGCGATTGGACCAACGCCAATATCGCGCAGATGAAGGCGGTCTGCCGCCGCTTCGGATTCAGCTACGACTGGCGCCGCGAAATTTCCACCTGCGAGCCGGAATACTATCGCTGGAATCAGTGGTTTTTCCTGCGCATGCTCGAACGCGGCCTCGCCTATCGCAAGCGCAGCCTGGTGAACTGGTGCCCCAAGTGCCAGACCGTGCTCGCCAACGAGCAAGTCGATCGACGGCTGCTGCTGGCAGCACGACGACACGCCCGTCGAAGCCAAGGAAATCGAGCAGTGGTTTCTGCGCATCACGCAATATGCCGACGCGCTTGCTCGAAGATATGGTCGAACTCGAAGGCGGCTGGCCCGAGCGCGTGCTCGTCATGCAGCGCAACTGGATCGGCAAATCGCGCGGCACTCGCGTGCGCTTTCCGGTCGACTTCGGCCCGGGCTCATCAGCAAGCGCCGCAGATCGAAGTCTTCACCACGCGCGTCGACACTATCTTTGGCGCCGCCGCTGTTATTCTTTCGCCCGCGCACGAAATTCTGCCGGACCTTTTCGCCGGCCAGTCCAATCGCGCCAAGCTCGAAGAGGAAGCCGCCCGCCTGCGCGCGCGCATCATTCGCGGCGCCGATCTGGCCACCGCCGAAAAAGAAGGCTTCTTCACCGGGCGCTTCGCCACCAATCCGTTTTCCGGCGAGAAAGTTCCCATCTGGGTAGGGAACTTCGTGCTCGCCGAATACGGCACCGGAGCCGTCATGGCCGTGCCGGCGCACGATCAGCGCGATTTCGAATTCGCGCGCAAATACAAGATTCCGTTTCCAGTGGTCATTCAGCCGCTGGAAGGCCCTCCGCTGCAAGCGGATCAAATGAAAGAAGCCTTCACCGATTACGGCCGCCTAGTAAATTCGGGACCTTATACCGGTCTCACCAGCGAAGCCGCCATCGAGAAAATGACCGCCGACGCGCAAGCCAAAGGCATCGGCGAAGCCGAGATCACCTATCGTCTGAAGGATTGGGGCATTTCGCGCCAGCGTTACTGGGGCACGCCGATTCCGGTCATCTACTGCGCGCAGTGCGGCATCGTTCCCGTGCCCGACAAGGATTTGCCCGTCCGCCTGCCGGAAAACGTGCTGCTCACGGGGCAAGGCCAATCGCCGCTCGCCAACGTGCCCTCATTCGTGAACGTGAAATGCCCGAAGTGCGGCGGCCCGGGCCGGCGCGAAACCGACACGATGGATACGTTCATCGATTCGTCCTGGTATTTCTTCCGCTACACCGACCCGCACAACGACCGCGCGCCTTTCGATCCCGCGGCCGCCGCGCTATTGGTTTCCCATCGATCAATATATTGGCGGCATCGAACACGCCATCCTGCACCTGATCTATTCGCGCTTTTTCTGCAAGGTGATGCGCGACCTGAAGCTCGTGGAAATCCGCGAGCCCGTGCGGCGGCTCTTTTCCCAGGGCATGGTGCTGAAAGACGGCGCCAAAATGTCCAAGTCCAAGGGCAACGTCGTCGGCGCCATCGACATGGCCGAAAAGTACGGCTGCGATACCGCGCGCATGTACACGCTTTTCGCCGCGCCGCCGGAAAAAGATCTGGAATGGAACGAGCAGGGAATTGAAGGCTGCGCGCGCTTTCTCCATCGCGTCTTTCGCCTGATCGATCGCCACGCCGCGGCGCTGCGCGGCCTCGCGGCGCGCGATTCGCAGGCTGCGAAAATCACTGTCGCCTCCGAAAAAGAAAAAGTCCTGCTGCGCAAAGCGCACCAGACGCTTCAGCGCGTCACCGCCGATTTCGATGCGCGCTGGCATTTCAATACCAGCGTTGCCCTGATTATGGAGCTGGTGAATAAGCTGCACGATAATGAGCCGCTCGATAAGCACGTTCGGCCCGAAATCCTGAAGCAAGTCCTGGAATTGCTTATCGTGATGCTTGCGCCCATCGCCCCTCATCTCTCCGAAGAGCTTTGGGAAATGCTCGGCCACAAAGAGGGCCTGTACTGCGAGGAATGGCCGCAGTATTCCGCGGAGCTTGCCAAAGAGGAGCAGGTCGAAGTGGTGATCCAGATCAACGGCCGCGTGCGCGGTAAAATTTGCGTGGATGCGGGCCTGCCGGAAGAGGAATTAGCCGAGCGCGCTTTTGCCGATCCCAAGATCGAACAGCTGCTGCGCGGCGCGCGCGTGCTTGAAACGCGTGGTGGTCCCTAACAAGCTCGTCAACGTGGTGGTGGCACAATGAGCGCGCCGGCCAGTTCAGCAGGCGGTTCGGGAGGAGGTTCCGCAGTGCAAGCCGCCAAAGCCTCCGAAAAACATCAGCCCATGAGCAAGAGCGAGCTGGGCGGCATCATCGTGCTCGATTTCGGCGGCCAGTATACGCAGTTGATCGCCCGCCGCATCCGCGAACAGCAAGTCTTTTCCGCGATTCTCCCGTGCACGGCAAAGCTCGAGGAAATCCGCGCCTATCAGCCTGCTGGCGTCATTCTTTCCGGCAGCCCTTGTTCGGTGTACGACAGCGCCGCCCCGATTTGCGATCCCGGCGTGCTCGCGCTCGGAGTGCCCGTCCTAGGCATCTGCTATGGCCTGCAGTGGATTTCGCACACGCTGGGCGGCAAAGTCGAGCGCGCCGAGCGGCGCGAATACGGCCCCGCCGAAGTCGACTTGCGCGATGGCTCCGCGCTTTTCGCCGGCCTGCCGCGCCGGCTGAAAATCTGGATGAGCCATGGCGATCACGTGCGCGCGCTTGCCTCCCGGATTCCAGGTCACCGGTGTAAGCAGCAACGGCCTTTTTTCCGCCGCCGAAGATCCCGTGCGGCGCATCTTCGCCGTGCAGTTTCATCCCGAAGTGCGGCACACCGAGCGCGGCAACGAAATCCTGCGCAACTTTGTTTTCGCCGTCTGCGGCGCGCGCCCCAATTGGAGCGGCGCTTCGTTCATCTCCGAAACGGTTGAAGGCATCCGCAAGCAGGTCGGCCGCGGACGCGCCATTTGCGCGCTCAGCGGTGGCGTGGATTCCGCGGTGGCCGCGGCGCTCGTCCATCAGGCCATCGGCGATCGCCTCATCAACGTTTTTGTCGATACCGGGCTGCTGCGCAAAAACGAATTCCAGGAGACGCTCGATCTGCTCGAAAATCGCGTCGGTCTGCGCGTGGTGGGAGTCAACGCCGCCGATCGCTTCCTTGAGCGCCTGAAGGGCGTCACCGATCCCGAAGTCAAGCGCAAGCGCATCGGCGCCGAATTCATCAACGTCTTCGCTGAACAGGCTCGCCAGCTCGGCGAAATTCGTTATCTCGTGCAGGGTACGCTCTATCCCGACGTCATCGAATCTGTCCAGGTGCGCGGCCCCTCCGCAACGATCAAAACGCACCACAACGTCGGCGGCCTTCCCAAAGATCTGCCGTTCGAACTGATCGAGCCGCTGCGCGAGCTTTTCAAAGACGAAGTTCGCCGTATCGGCCGGGAATTGGGTTTGCCAGATGAAATCCTCACCAAGCAGCCATTTCCCGGCCCCGGCCTCTCGGTCCGCTTGCTGGGAGAAGTTACCCCCGAACGCCTGCAAACCCTTCGCGACGCGGATGCGATCGTGGTTGCGGAAATTCGCCGCGCCGGACTTTACGAGAAGACCTGGCAGGCTTTCGCCGTTCTCTTGCCGGTTCGCAGCGTAGGCGTGATGGGCGATGAGCGCAGTTACGGAGATACCGTGGCCGTTCGGGTGGTTACCTCGGAAGACGCCATGACCGCGGATTGGGCCCGTGTGCCCTACGATGTGCTGGAGCGCATCTCCACGCGCATCGTGAACGAAGTAGCCGGCGTCAACCGCGTCGTCTACGACATCAGCTCTAAGCCCCCCAGCACCATCGAGTGGGAGTAACACGACGAGTTCGCTCGCGAGCTGTTGCCGGCTGCTGTCATCACGAGCGCCGAGCCGGAGCCCCCAACGCGCGCCGATGTTGCGCGTGGTGGGGTGGGGAGCGCGAAGGATCTGCAGTTGCTTTTAAACGTAGCGTCGGGTTTTAGCCCGGCATTTTTTCGTGACGAGAAATGGATGTCGTCTTAAAGCACAGCGATATATTGGGTGGCCGGCAGGCATAACCCCCACGCACTCCGCAGGGAAGCTCGGAGGGGGGAATGTGGCGGGGACGAGCCGCGGCTGATGTTACCGATTTGCCATCTTCTGAGCCATATACAGCAGAAGCCGCCGGTCACCTTCATCGATCTGGCCCAGCAGTCTGCGGAACATGGTCAGAAAACGCGCTTCTTTGCCCGTACTGCCCCAGGCAATTTCTTCTGCCGTGCGGCGTTTTGGCAGATTGGGGAGTTCGGGTGCTTCTTCGCCATCATAGAACAACTGGTAAAGAGGCACTTCCAAGGCGCGAGCCATCTTCTCGAGCGTTTCTATGGCCGGAACCGTATGGCCATTTTCCACGCGCGAAATATAGCAACGAAGCAGCCCGGTCCGCTTCTCGATATCACCCTGTGAGAGCCTTTTTTCTTCGCGCAGAGCGCGCAAACGATCACCGATAATCATTCGCGTATTGTTTCATGAGGATATGTTTTCAATCAAGCGGAAATGTCTCCAGCGAGCCTGTGTAAAATGGCTCTTGGCAAGAAGCTTGTCCCAAGCGAGCAACCTCGAGCTAGAGATTCTCACTCAGACTGTTTACGCCTGGGACTGTCAGGCCGACGTAAAATGTTAGTAAAAACCTTGCTAACTACGCCCGCCCCTATGGAAAATGCCACCTACCGGAGTGGTTTGTGCTGCTGGACGACGCCGCAAGCGCCGCCGTCCGCGCGAAAGAGGATTAAGCTCCACACAGCGAGTTAGCAACTCGCTGTAACCGAATTTTCATGCCAAACGTCCCAAAAATGGAAGCGAAAGCGACCAGCCCGGGTGTTTCCGGCTCCGTCCGTCGCGCACCCGCCAATGCCGAGGCGGAACGCAGCTTAGTGCGGCGTGCCCAGGCTGGCGACCAGTCGGCTTATGAAGAGCTGGTTCGCATCCACCAGCCGCGCCTGCTTGCCGTAATCGGCGGCATCATGCGCCGCAACGAGGACGTTGAGGACGTAGCACAGCAGGCGCTTTTAAAGGCATATCTTTCGCTCAAGCGCTTTGATCTGCGCTCGGCGTTTGGAACTTGGCTCTACAAGATCGCCGTAAACGAGTGCTGGGACTATTTTCGGAAGAAGAAAGTTCGCCCGCTGGTCTATGAGTCGAGCCTGAGTGATGAGCAGATTCGTCATATGGAAGGACTCCCCGAGGATCGCGAAGGCTCGTTCAGTCATAGCGCCGTGGATGCTGCACGCCGCACGGAACAGCGGGACTTGCTGGATCGGCTCCTTGTCGAATTGGACGAGCAGGACCGGGCCATGCTGGTGATGAAGGAAGTTGCCGGATTCACCGTGGACGAGATCGGCGAGATTCTCGAGTTGAATGCAAACACGGTTAAGGTCAGGCTGTTTCGGGCTCGCGGGCGGCTGGTGGAGATTTTTCGTCGCAGGCTGAAAACGCATCCTGCAAAGCTGTCGGCAAGACGTAAACTAGGAGATACTTAAAACGTAAGGGGGCGCTGGCTATGTTCTCACGGACAGATGCGCGATTTGGGTGCCCGGAATATCAGGCGAGCCTCGAAGACGTCGTGCGCGAAGGCGAGGCCGCCATCGAGCCGAATTCTGCGCTCGATCGTCATCTTCAGGCCTGCGGCGACTGCCGCCAGGCATTGAGTGACGCGCTCATCGCGAGTAAGCTGATGCGTCACGCGCGCTACCCGGAGCACGCTGTTTCGGGAGCCTTCGTTACGCGCGTCATGGCATCCATCCGCGAAGCCGCGGAGGCAGCGCCCAGCGCGATTTGGCGTCCGCTTGAGTTGCTGGCCTCGCGCATGGCTTTGGTTGCCGCGGTGGTGCTGCTGGCGTTGTCGGTTTATTTGCGGGAGTTCGCCCCAGCGCGCGGCGCGGTGGCGCTGAATGCTCCCGCTGAAGTCGGTGCGGTAATGCCGGAACCACCGGCGCAGCCAGCCAACGCCGACGAAGTTCTGATGTCCCTGGCCGACAGCGGAGATTCAATCTAATGCAATTTGGTCCCAATAATCGCAAGGCTCTGGCGCTGATTGCACTCGTATTCGTTCTGGGAGTGGCCATCGGCGCCGTCGGACATTCGGTCGCCGATCGGCGCGTTCTTGGCGCCCGCACTCAAACGCAGCCGCAGCCGGCGGCTTTTTTGCAACCGCGGCCAAATCCGCCGCGAGCGATCGCCCACTTGACCACCGAGCTCAACCTCACGCCCGATCAGCAGAAACAGATCGGGGACATACTGGCGGATATGCAGCACCGCTACGACGTCATCCACGACCAGATGAATCCGGAATTCGAGCAGATTCGCGAGCAGGGCCACGACCAGATTCGCCAGGCCCTCACTCCTGAACAGCGGCCCAAATTCGAGGATTTCCTCCGGCGCGTGACTGAAGACCGCCGCCGCCGCGCCGTGAGCCCCACCGGCGCTCCCAGCACCAACACCAAATAATTTCCTTCGGCGCGTTTTTGCGTATCGACCAGCACCGCTTTCATCACGAGCGAGCGGGTCGCCGTCCCGCGTTTCTGCGCGCGGGATGCGTGCGAGCGAAGGATCTGCAGTTCACTACGAAAATCAAGCTATCGATCAGGCATAAATCGCTTGCCGCACGAAACGACCGCATGTAGGATCTAGCACTTCGCAAAAAGGCGATGGAGTTCGCCTCTAACCGTCCCGTTGGGACTGATGACTCCTGCGTGCCCCAGGGCGCTCAGGAGTTTTTTGTTGTAAGGGCGCCGGGGGCAAGAAACGGGGAAGCTGTGAGGATCATTCTTCTGATCGTATTTGGCGCGGCGGGCACTTTGGCTCGTTACGGGCTCCACGGCTGGATTCAATATCGCGTTGGCTCCGCTTTTCCGGCGGGCACGCTCACCATCAATGTGCTGGGCTGCCTTTGTCTCGGAATGATCGGGCGATTCAGCCTGAACCATATCGCGGTGAGTCCCGACCTGCGCATCGGCTTGACCACAGGCTTGATGGGCGGCTTCACGACATTTTCCACCTTTGGCTGGGACACGGTCCGCATGCTGGAAGAGGGACAATGGACCAAAGCTTCGATGTATCTCGGAGCCAGCGTGCTGGGCGGCCTGATTGCCATGATCCTGGGAATGCGCATGGGCGACGCCCTCTGAGTCCAGTCACTAACGCTGTCATCACGAGTGAGCGGGACGCCGTCCCGCGCTCCTGCGCGGGATGCGTGCGAACGAGGGATCTGCTGTTTGCTTTTCCGAGCTACTGAGCAACCCGTGATCAATTGTCGAGCGCGAAAAGGCCGTTCTTCGCGCGCGGAGAGTCATGGCATCAGGAGCTTTCGCGCGTTCACAAAGTCCACGGCGCTTTTCGCGCCTAGAAAGTCACCGCTTGCTGGTCGTCTCCGGAAAGAGCGCGAACGTCCAGATCGATCCGCCGGCCGGCACTTTCGCCGCTCCGTAGCGCGTGGCGAGTGCGCCGCCGAGACCCGAGGCAATGCTTACATATTGGCGGCCATTGTGGGTGTACGTGATCGCCGTCGAATTAACGCTTGATCCGGTCTTGAACTGCCAAAGCGTTTTGCCGGTCTCCGCGTCGAGCGCAACGAATTCGCCCGTCATTTTCCCGGTGAACACCAGCCCGCCGCGCGTCGCCAGCATGCCTGCCGAACTGGGCATCCCGACGAGCGGTATCTCCCATTTCTTTTCGCCGGTCAGCGGATTGATGGCCAGGAAATGGCCGAAAACGTCGTCCGGATTCATTTTCGGTTCTCTCGCGACGATCCCGGTCGAAGTCTTGCCGATCTCTTGCGCCTTTTTGGACGGCGGCGCGAGCTTTTGCAGGCGTGGCACCTGCCAAGTGCTCGCGAAGATGACTCCGCTATCCGGATCGAACGCGATGGGCACGGCATTTGTCCCGCGCGAAGGCCAGATTTCCACTTCCTCGCCCGCGCGAAAGCGTTCTTGAACATCGGTCAAGACCGGCCGCCCGGTTTTCATGTCGATTTCCTTCGCCCAATTCACTTTGACGTACGGGTGCGCGGCGATCAGTTTGCAGTTCGTGCGATCCAGCATGTACATGAAGCCGTTCTTGTTCGCCTGAATCATCACTTTCCGCGGCTTTCCGTCGATCTGGATATCCGCGAGCACTTGCTCGTCGTTGCCATCCACGTCGTAAAGGTCGTTGGGCGTGTATTGAAAATAGCAAACCACCTCGCCCGTTTTCGGCCTTAGCGCGAGCACGCTGGACGTAAACAGGCTATCCAGACCTTCGCGCGGCCTGGGATCGTAGGGTTCCGCATTTCCGGTGCCCCAATAGACGAGATCGAGTTCGGGATCGTACGAACCGGAGCGCCACGTCGGCCCGCCACCGTATTTCCACGCATCGCTATCTTTCGGCCACGTCTCGGAACCAGGCTCGCCGGGCGCCGGGATCGTGTATCTGCGCCACAATTTCTTTCCCGTGTCCGGATCCCAGCCGTCCAGGAATCCGCGTGTGGTGGATTCTCCGCCGGAGACGCCGGAAATCAATACGCCGTTGGCAACGATCGGTCCGCCGGTTGCGTAGTAGCCTTCTTTCCAGTCGGCGAATCTCTGATTCCACACTTCTTTTCCGGTCTTCATATCCAGCGCGAGCACGTGATTGTCGATGGTCACGCGAAAAACCTTGCCGTTATAAATCGTCGCCGCGCCTCTGTTGAAAGCGTTGTGCTTGATCCCGGGTTCGATTTTCGTCGGCGTGCGCCAGATTTGGTGGCCGGTTTCCACGTCGATGGCAAACGTCCATTTGCCGTTGATCACGTACATCACGCCGTTATAAATCGTCGGCTGCGCCAGCTCCCCAAGCTCGTTCATGGTACTTGCATTCCAGATGGGCACCAGGCGCTCGATATTCGATTTGTTGATTTGGTTGAGCGGGCTGTAGCTCTTTCGGTCGTTGCCCATGCTCTGCGTGAGGACGTTTTCCGTGTTCTTGCCGTCTTTGTTCAGCTCTTCGGTGGTTTGGCCCAAAACCGGTGCGGCCCACAAGCCAAGTATCGCCGCACATATCAGAAGCTTTTTCATAATTTGCCTCCGGCCTCAGCGGCTGAATCCGCCCACCGGGATACTACGCGCCCTCGTTCTTCCTGGCAAACCCATACCGGTTCCGCTGCGCATTTCAGCTCGGAGGTTTTGACGCTGGCGGCTGTAACGTAGCGCCGCTCCTCGGGGAAGAGTGTTTTGCTTGCACAGGTAGGTTTAAACGTAGCGCCGGCTTGCCCTGCTTGCCCTGAGTCTCGAAGGGGCTTTTAGCCCGGCATCTTTGCGAACTATTGGATCACGGGGTTCCCGACAGGCGCCGATTTTGCCCCTTGCTGGAGTCTAGAAGGGAATATCTTCGTCGGAAATTTCCGTGGACGGCATCTCTTCCGCGCCCGTGCCCGACGCTGCCGCCTGCGGCTCCATATCACCTGCGCCTGCACCGGCGCCCGCCGCCATGGCGCCACCCTTCGCCGCGCCCGCCGAGCATTCGAAAGTTACTGGCGACAATCTCAACCGTGGTCCGCTTTTGGCCTTCGCGGTCGTCCCACTGCCGCGTCTGAATGCGTCCTTCGACGAAAATCAGCGAGCCCTTGTGCAGATATTGCTGCGCGATCTCCGCTTGCTTGCCCCACACCACGATGCGGTGCCATTCCGTGCGCTTTTGCCGTTCGCCATTGCGGTCCTTGTAGGTCTCATCGGTCGCCAGCGTGAAGTTACAAACCGCCTGGCCCCCCGACGTGTAGCGCGTTTCGGGGTCGCGTCCCAGCCTGCCCACCAGAATGGCCCTATTCACCGACATGCTTTACCCTCCGACCACTGCTCGCCGCAGCGATCGCGGCCAGAAACCATGCCCTGCCAGAAACCACGCCCTGAAAGTTCGGACATTAGCACGCCCCATATCGCAAGTCCACGCTCGCGTAGCAAAATTCACCGGCAAAAACGCGGCAACACAGCAGAGCCTGCGTGCAAAAAATGTCCCGCGCGCAAACCAGACTTTCAGAGGTTAGTGACTCGATCGCAGAAAATATAGGACATCAAAAATTAGACTCCAAACCTCAGAAAGGAAAACGCACGGAGAGCATCCAGCGGTGGTTGTACGTGTGAAAGCGTGTGACGGCGATCTGCAGGCCACCGGCCATTGCGAAACGCAGCCCACGAACGATGCGTACCCGGCCAAATCCCAGTCCTGGCGTCAGGAACGTCTGGGTTTCTCCCGCACTCGGTCCCTGTTCAAAGAAGGTAGAGTTGGCTTCCAACTCCGGCCACAGTTTCCAGCCCGCGCGATATTGAAACGTAGTATTCCACAGCAATTGTCTTCCCAGCCGTTGCGTATCGCTAGCAGGCAGATTGGCGCCAAAGGTTGTTTGCACGTCAAACCCTCGCCAACCTTTGCCCATGGCCAGCGTGGGCGTTAGCACCGCCGTCACCGACTGCCGTTGGGACGGGAAGCCGTGGGTACCGTGGCGCTCAACAGGAGCGTGACCAGGTAGTCTCCGTTCGATCATTCCCGGAGGCCACGCGGAATTTCAGCATCAGCGGCAAATCTCCGAATCCATCGGGCGGCGCGGGCGCCGAGTGTCCAATGTAGGAGGGCACCCCCAGCAGAAGCTGGACGTGAGGAGCGGCGATGAATTCCAAACCTTTCCCGCCCCCAAAGGTGGAAATCGTGCTCCCCGTAGGCGTGGTTTGGCGCCACATGTCATAACGGAGTTCGTCCTTGATGCGTCCCGAGGTCGTAGCCAGGGGACTGAGCCAGTCCGGCTCGCTGGCCTCTTCGCGGTCCGCCATTCGCCGCCATGCACGGTAAGGGTTGTGCTTCTTTGTTCCGGCCTGAGTGGAAGAGTTCGCTTTGCCGGCCGAATCGCTCTGTGCGCGTGCCGGAACGGCTTGCCCTGAATCCTCTGAGAGCGGTTCCTTGCGGCAACTCCTGACTCATGGCACGGGCGGGCGTCAGTAACAATATGCCAACGAGCCAGGCTGTCACCGCGATTTTCGTTAAGGAGTCCGCAGATCGATGCATCCGCGAATAGCTTAGCCTAGGTGTCACCCCTGCTGCGGCAACATACGTCGCTCTCGCAATAGAAATTGTGCTGATTCGCTGAAGACTGTATAGGGGTCGGAGCTTTAGCTCCGACATTGTCGAATGGAGGTAATCTTGGGGCTTTAGCCTCTGAGGCGATTTGAGCCGTTAAGACGCGATGCCCAGTTCCTGCAGCTTGGCTTTGGCGCGCCGTTCCTCGTCCGTTCCGGGATAGGTCTTCACCACCATGCGCAGTTCGCTGACGCCCGAAGTCTTCTCTCCCAAATTGATCAGCGCCAGAGCCCGCTTCAAGTGCGCGGGCGCGAGCTTGAAGCTCTTCGGATAATTGTTGATCACTTTGCTATAGGCGTCGATCGCCTGATCGTATTGCTGCTGCGCAAAGAAAATTTCGCCCAGATAAAACTGCGCGTTCGAGGCCAGATCGGTGTTGCCGTAATACTTCAGATAGTCGCTGAACTCCTGCGACGCCAGATCGTATTTCTTGCCGTTCAGGTCGCGCAGGCCATTGGAGTAGAGCAGGTCGGCCGAAGGCGCGGAGCCGGCCGGCTGGTATGCCGGCGCCGCACGTCGGCGGCGTTCCGGTATCGGAGGCAATCCTCCTGGCGGAGTGACTCCAGGCGCGCCGGTCGCTCCCGCCGGGGCGCGACGGCCGTAGGCGGCGGCGCGCTGCCGGCCAGCTTCGCATCGATGCCCTGGATCGCGTTCTGCGTGTCGGCGAGCTGCTGATTGAGCTTGCCCATGCGCGCCAGCGTTTCCTGCAAATTGTCGGAGATGCCCTGGATTTGCGTGGACATCGTATCCAGGCGCGCGCCCGAATTGGCCTGCATATCCTGCACAGTCTTCTGCAGCGCCATCATTGTGCCGGTCAGCTTATTGACCGTGTCCATGGACTGCTCCATCAGCGTCTTATCCACGGCGGCGTTCTGCGCCAGCGTCGTCTGCATGTCTTTTTGGCCCTGAATGAGCTGATTTATGCTCTGCTGCAGCTCCACGATTTCGCGGGCCACTGCTCCCACCGGCGCCGGCCCCAGCAATGTGCCGCCCAGAGCTCCCGCCAGCATTGCGGCCGCCAGGTAAACGATCCACCGTTTACGCATACGATCCCTCCTTGCCCGTAACACTGCGCCACTCAGAATCGTCTTCTATCGCCCTAAATATACCCGGTATAGCCAAGACGACGATCCGATCAAACTCCCCTTAGTATGCTCCGAAAAACGATAAGCGGAGGTAGTTCCTTCGCTCCCAATAAAAAGCCGCGGCAAATGTCGTCTCTTAGCACCAAGGCGCGCCACCCCATAGGGTACGCGCCTGATGCTAGATTTGATGCAAACGGCGATTTCTGGTGTTGCGCCGAGCCCGCCGAGCCCGAGGTGGCCTTATTTCGCCATCGCGAAATGAGCCGCGCCGGTTCTGCTGCCATGCACGTCTTCGGTGTGCTCGTTGCAGAACGGCCGCTCCTTCCCGTAGCTCACTGTCTGCATGCGATCCGAGGCCACGCCCAGCGATACCAGGAAGTCCTTGGCCGCTTGCGCACGCCGGTCGCCCAGCGCCAGGTTGTATTCGGTCGACCCGCGCTCGTCGCAATGGCCCTCGATCATCACTTTGACTTGCGGATACGATTTGAGGAAGCCGCCCGTCTCGGTCAGTGCGGAGCGCGCGTCGGCGCGAATATCCGCTTTGTCGTAATCGAAATAGGCGTCCTTCACTTCGCGTCGCGAAGAGTTCTTCCATGGACGGCGCTTGAGCAGCGGCCAGCTGGCGGCGGTGGCGGCACGGTCGACGGTGACTCGCGCGTTGGCCGTTAGCCGAACCGCCCGGCCCCATGGCCGTGATCGTGTACGTCGTCGAATCGGTCGGCGTGACGCTGCTGTTGCCTTCCGGGGACACGCTGCCCACATTCGGCGTAAGCGTCAGCGAAGTGGCGTTTGTGGATGACCATCGCAGAGTTGCCGATTGGCCACGCTGCACGTTCGCGGGCGTGGCCTGCAAAGTCACCGTGGGTTGGGGTGGGGGCGGTGGCGGAGCGGGCGCCGCGGCGGGCGTAACTGGCGCGGGGTGTTTGCACCCGATGCCCACGATCGCCAGCGCGAGCACGCCGTACAGCACAACTCTTGCAACGGAACGAATCCGCATTTTTCAAAATCCTCCTTGAACTACTCCTTCTTTTCGCCGGGCTTGGGATCAGACCAGATACATTTACACCTCTTCGGGATTCGCGAGCTTGCCAAAGATCACTGGGATTTTGAAACGAATTGCCATAAGAAGAAACCCGTGTCTCAGAAGGAACGTGTCGTTTCGCGCCCCTATTTCGGCGACCAATTGGGAGATTCATTCTGTCCTTGCGTCGTCAATTGCCTCAGCTTCAGTGCCGTCGGCCAGCATGGACCAGATCTGCCGGGTGCCCGTGCGCGTGGATTCGAAGACCATGTGCCGCCCGTCGGGAGCCCAACTCGGACGCTCGTTGCGGCCGGCGTCGCGAGTCAGTTCCACCAGCGCGTGGGTGGCGATGTCCATTACGTAGAGATCATAGTTGCCGCTCGGCCGCCGCCAGCTGAAGGCCAGCAATTGCCCGTTCGGCGACCACGCCGGATCGATCACGTAGCCCATGTCCGGCAGCTCCACCTTCTGCACCTCGCTGCCGTCCGCGTCCATGGTATAGAGCTGCGGAGTGCCGCCGCGGTCGCTGACGAAGGCCACCTGCTGCCCCGTTTTCGGATTCCACGCCGCCGAAGTATCCGCGCCGGTCGAATGCGTCAGCCGCTTCGGACGGCTGCCGTCCGCCTCGGCTGATGAAAAGCTCCGGATTGCCGAGCATGCTGGACATAAACATGATCTTGGTGCCGTCGGGCGACCATGCCGGCGAGCTGTTGGTGCCCCGGTAGCGCGGCCAGTTCAACAGGCGCGAGCTCACCGTCGAGTAGACGCAAATCTGCGCGCTTAGGATGGATCCGGCCGTGGGGTAGCAGGTGAAGGCGATGCGATCGGCGTCCGGCGACCAGCGCGGCGTGAGCGCGATGGAGTGCAGGGAAGTAAGCTGGTGCTGATTCGCGCCGTCGTAATCCATGGCCCAGATCTCTTTGTTCCCGCTGCGCGTGCTCACAAACGCGATCTGCGTGGACGCCACTCCCGGAAGCCCTCCCGATAGCCGCGCGATGATCTCGTCGGCGAACTGGTGCGCGAAGCGCCGCGTCTGCTCTTCGTTCGCATCGCCGCGATAGACGCTGCCCCACCACCGGCGGCGCCGAAGGATTTTTCACGTCGTTGAACCACGCCTGTATCTCCTCGGTCGTGCCGGTTACCGTCAGATTGCCAAACGCCAGAAACTGCGCCGAAGTCGGCGGATCGCTCCACGCCTGATAATTCAGCTCCATCGGCACGCTGGGCACCTGCGTGGGGTAAAAGCTCTTGCTCGCCAGCTTCCATGATCCCGCTGAAGTCCAGATCGTTCCGCACCACGTCGCTGAAAAGCGCCGCCAACGAGGTCGACGTATCGTTGCGCGAAACAAAATCCGCCACCGCCACCTTCGGCTTGTTCACGCCCAGGCCCGTCCCGGTGCGAAACCAATCCTGCGCCCGCGCCGGCACCGCCGCTGCAAAGCCAGATGAAAGCAAACCAGATAGCAACAGCGCGCCAAGCATGCCGTCTAGTCTCATTCTCGTTTTCCGTTTTTAGCGTCCGCCTCTGTGTCCAAAGCAAAATGATTTCCACTGTCGACAGTGCCTCCTATCGCCGAAAATCAAACCAAAACTCCACCGAAACCTTATTCCCGCGGATACTCGTTTGGCAGCGGTTGCATCGGATTCGAGCTCTGAATCGCCCGCATCGCAGAAGCATCTACGGAAGCATTGCCGCTCGACTGCAGAATCTGCACGTTGGCTACGGCCCCATTCCGCAGAATATCAAAGCTGACCACCGCGCGCGGCGCCCACCGCAGCGCAGGATCCACCGTGCTCTGCAGCCAATTGCTGCTCACGCGATTGGTCACCGCAGTCACGTACCAGGAAAAGCGCCCGCCAAAATCGCCGCCGCCTGGCCCCGCCGAACTGCATGCCCGCCGGTGTTGACGCTCCCGCTCCCATCCCGAATTGCGAATAGGGCACCGCGGGCGAGCCGCCCTGCCCATAGGGCACTGCGTTTTGCGGTGGAGGCGTTGGGTCTTCCAGCGTCTTGGAAGGGCGGGTGACGTATCGCGGCTGCTTCTCTTTGGTGAACTTCGGAATCGGCGTGGCATCCGGCGGCGATCTCTTGCGGCTTAGGCTTGGGCTCGGATTTGTAGAGCCCCTTCGATTCGTCCACCACGCGGTTCGTGGTCACGCTTTCCGGCCGCGGCAGCGGCACGCCCTGGCCAGTCCGCCCACCAACTTCACGGAAACCGCGCCACCTCCGCCCGGCCCGCCCCACAGATCGCCGCGATGGGACATGATTGTCGACACCGCCAGCGAACCGAACAAGAGCCGAGTGCAGGATGAGCGACCACAGCAGCGGCCCCTTGAGTCCGGGTTGCTGCATAGTCATGGTTCCATTGCTCACAGGCTTCATTGTCCCTTGGGGCGCGCGCTCAGCGGCTCGGTCACCACGCTCACGTTTTCGATCCCCGATTGCCGCAGCGTATCGATCACCGTGGCGAACGTGCCGAACGGCACCGTCTCGTCGCAGCGCAGAAAACACCGCGTCGGTCTGCGGATTGCGCATCTGCGCGCGCACTTTGTTTCCCAGGTCGTGAATATTCACCGCATCGTTGCCCAGATAAATCAATTGCCCGCGATCGATCGTCACCACCACCCGCTCGTCGCTGATCTCTTTCACGGTTTGCGTCTTCGGCAGGTTGACTTCGATCCCCGATTGCAGGATGGGCGCCGTGATCATAAAGATGATCAGCAACACCAGCATCACGTCCACGAAGGGAACGATGTTGATCTCGGAAAGGGAAGTCCCGGTCTGGCGTGAAATCTGCGGCATCTGAGTTACCTGGCCTTAGCCTTCACCATGGTAAGAATCTACGTGCGTGCACTCCCGCGCCCGTTAAGCGAACGTCGTCATTCCGAGGAGCGCGGCGCGCTTCCAGCGCGCCCTTCTGTCGCTCGACGAGGAATCCCTCTTCGCTTTCTCGCATGCCGCCGGTCCCTGGTGTTGTCGAGCCGAAAAAAGTCGCGGCCATCACGACGGTTTTTCGGCCTAATGCCTAATAAAGTCCTACAAATAATTCTTCTCGATCAGCGCCGCCACTTCCATCGTGAAATTATCCATCCGCGCGCCCATCTCCCGGATGTCGTGAACGAAATGGTTGTACGCAATCACCGCCGGTATCGCCGTAAACAGACCCCGCCGCCGTGGTGATCAGCGCCTCGGCGATGCCCGGCGCCACCACGCGCAGGCTCGCCGCTCCCGCGGTTCCCAGTCCGGAGAAGGCGTCCATCACGCCCCACACCGTCCCGAATAATCCGATGAACGGCGTCACCGAACCGGTGGTCGCCAGCCACGGCATGAAGCGTCTCCATCTTGCGCACTTCCTCCGCCGCCGCGGCCTGCATATCCGCCGTCACCGCGTGTAGGCTCTTCACACGGGGATGAGGATTGCTGGCCATGAGTTGGCTCGCCAGTTCCCGGTATCCCGCCGCATACACCACTTCCAGCGGAGAGCCGGTGGCGCCCACCGCGCGCGGTTCCGGTAATCCACGCGTCGCGCGAAACGACCGCAGAAAACTCGTCGTGCGCCCTTTAGCCGCCCAAACAGGCTCAGCTTCTGAAATATCAGCGCCCAGGAAAACAGCGAAAAGAAAAACAGAATGAGCAGAACGGCCCGCGCCACCCAGCCTGTTTGCTGAATCAGATTGCTCAGCTCGCCCGCGTACAAACAAACTGCTAGCAGCGAAAGAATCGTTTTCTCCCCTAGAAGAAGCGTCGCGCACTGATTGGATGCGCGCGGTTACTGAAAATCTCGCAGAAAATTACCGTAACACACGCATTATGTGGGGTCAACGCATGCAGTGCCCAAATCGCGCTTCCGGCTATCTTTTCCGACACATCGGATTACGATACAAGAATCAGGAAAAGCATCACCGGAAA
This sequence comes from uncultured Acidobacteriota bacterium, assembly GCA_963846235.1. GTDB lineage: Bacteria > Acidobacteriota > Terriglobia > Acidiferrales > UBA7541 > Palsa-189. Next base: position 1,179,951 of record CAWJVF010000003.1, on the reverse strand, counting down.
TTCAGCTTCGAAGAGGAGTTCCGCGCCATTCTTCAGAGGCACGGCCTGGAACAGGATATAAGGCATTTGCCAGATTAGACGGTATCGCCCCCATCTCCAGCCTCTTACTTCTTCTTGTCCTCGTCCGCCCGCCGCGCCATCTCTTCCGCCAGGTACAGCAGCAGCGAACGCTCCGCCTCATCGATTTGGCCCAGGTAGCGCCGGAAACTCCGCAGCATTTTCTTGGATTCGCCCTGCGCGCCCCAAAGATTCCCGCTTTCGTTCACGGGAGCCAGCGGCGGCGCGTCGGTTTCCTTCGTAGAAGAACTTGTAGATGGGAACTTCGAGCCCGCGCGCGAATTTCTCCAGAGTCTCGATCGCCGGCACGGTGTATCCATTCTCCACGCGCCAGATGTAGGTACGTTGCAGCCCTGTGCGTTCCTGCAGGTCGCCTCTGGTTAATTTTTTCTGTTCGCGCAGAGAACGAATGCGCTCGCCCACGATCATGTTTGTGATTATTCCAGACGCCTCCCCTATTACACAAGTGGTCATCTGACCGAGATCGTCATCCCGAGCGACGAACCGGAGCGAGGGCTCTCTCTTTGCCCTTTCCGCTCAGCAAAGTCCGTCGCGAGCTTTGTTGGTCGCGGCTTTTTATGGTGAGCGCAGCGAATCCACAGCCGCGACATCGCTGTCATCTGACCAGGGCCGCTTTAGCCCCTGGCTCGTCCGTCGTACGTCCACAGCCGCGCCGCCGTAAATTCACAGTCGCTTTACCGAATTGCAACAACCAGCCGTTATTTTTGGTTCCCCGTCCGCGAACACGCCGTCCCCGTGTGCTTTCGCGCGGCAAGCAAAGAAGCAACTCGCAGCTAACCAGAGGAGAGGTGTCCCCATGAGGAGGATTCGTAAATGACAAGTAGGAAAGCTACAATCGCTTTTGCTAGCGCGCTGTTGGTGGTGCTGGCTTTTGTCCCTGTGGTATTTGCGCAGGAACATCTCAACGACCGCAACGGCGTTCGCCACGTGCTGCTGATCAGCATCGACGGCATGCACGCCGTCGACTACGAAAATTGCATCGCCTCCAACACGTGTCCGCATCTCGCCGCTCTTGGCAAGACCGGCGTAACCTACACACGCACGACTACTTCCAGGCCCTCGGATTCTTTCCCCGGCCTCATGGCCTTGGTCACCGGCGGCACGCCAAAGACGGTAGGCGCGTTCTACGATGTCGCCTACGATCGCGTCCTCGCTCCGCCAACGATTCCGACCGGCAATGGCCTTCCCGCCGGAGCCTGCACGCCTAATCAGATTAACGGAACTCAGACCGAATATGAGGAGGGCGTCGAATTCAACCAGCATTTCGTAAATGGCATCGGTCCCGGCGGTCCTTACTCCACGTTTGACGGCGGTGTAAAATCCATCAATCCCACGAGGCTGGTGCGCGATCCGTTCAATAACTGCAGCCCGGTCTATCCCTGGAACTTTGTTCGTACGAATACGATCTACGGCGTGATTCACGCCGCCGGCGGCTATACGGCGTGGTCGGACAAGCACCCCGTCTACGCAGTCGTTTCCGGGCCGACCGGCACAAATAGCCCCAGCAACGTGGACGATTACTATGCGCCCGAAGTGAATTCCGACATCGTTCCGATTCCGAACTTCAAGACAGTCACCGGCGTGGATTGCTCTTCGATTCCCCACGCGGCTGGTGACGACTGGACCACCGGCTTCGACTCGATCAAATGCTATGACCAGCTCAAGGTCAATGCCATCGTCAACGAGATCAATGGCAAAACTCACCTCGGCGACCACAACGCCCCTGTGCCGGTGATTCTCGGTATGAATTACCAGGCCGTTAGCGTTGGACAGAAGCTGATCAAGGGCGGAGTCAAGGGAGGTTACACCGACGCTGCGGGCGATCCGACTCCGCTATGCAGGGTGAGATCGAATTCGTGGACGCGACCATCGGGCAGATGGTCGACGCGCTTGAAGATCACGGCCTTCTCGATTCGACCGCCATCATCATCACCGCCAAGCACGGCCAGTCGCCGATCGATACCAACCGCTTCTTCCCGATTCCCGGACACTCCGGCACGAACGGCACGCCGCCCTCCGGAGTCATCGGAGGTTTTCTCCCGGCAGTTTACGGAGATCCGAATAACGGCCTTGGGTTGGCCGAGGACGACATCTCACAGATTTGGCTGGCGGATTCGGCCAACACCGTTAATGCGGTGAATGCCCTCGAAACCGCCGGGGTTACGTCTGGATCCGACGCAAGCGCGATCGGACTCGGGCAAATCTTCTACGGTGCATCGCTCACAACGATGTTTAACGCTCCCGGCCTGCCTGAGAACCCGGGCCCATGCTGCGTCCTCCGCCCAGGCGGCGACCCCCGCACGCCCGACATTATCGTCATACCGAACGTCGGCGTGGTCTACACCGGAAGCCTCAAAAAGCAATCCGAGCACGGCGGCTTCGCTCATGACGATACCAACGTGATGCTGCTGGTATCGAATCCCGGCATCAAGACCCGGACCGACACCAGCTTTGTGGAAACCGATCAGGTGGCGCCCACCATCCTGCAGCTCCTCGGCCTCAATCCCGCCGCGCTTGATGCTGTCAGGATGGAGGGCACGCCGATTCTTCCCGGCCTCAGCTTCAAGAACGACGGCGAGTAATTCGTCACGCCTCGCCGTTATCGATGGGCACTAAGCGCCTTGTTTTTCGCATCTCTCCGCATTCTTGGTTTTTTGTAGCCCTGGGTTCGCGACGTCTTTTCGTCGCGCACCCTGGGGCTTTTTCCCTTCCGGCACTTCTCGTGAAAGAAGAACTGTCATTCACGAGGCCCAAGCTGTCGGGCCGAGGGATCTGCTTTTGCTTTTTGCCTTTTCGGGTGCCATCAACAGCGTAGGGAAGTAAAGCGCTGTCATTCTGAGAGGAGTGGCCGCGTCTTTTCCTCGGCCGCCTTCTGGCCGCGCGGCCACGGAGTCGAAGAATCTCTGTCGTTTTTTGTGTTGGTCCTGTAGCTCAGGTCGTCCCGCCGAATGAGTTTCTCGGCGGGAGACCTGAGGCCTTTCCAAGGGTGGGTGGCCTCGGTTTGTGGGTCCGCGGTTTCAGCCGCGACAACATCGCTTTTACTACCCCTACCTCCGGCAGCTCAGCCAAATCCGTTGTCTCCGCTCGCCGAGAAGCGTACGATGCGCAAGCAACCCACGAACTAACTTGGAGGCGTTATGCGCTCGACAATTATCATCAGCCTTGCTCTCACTCTCGCGGCCGCGGTCGCCCTGGCGAAGCAGCCCGCGCCCAAGCCCGCCCCGCGACCGGCACCGCAGTCCGATACGAAGACCATGCTCTTCACTTCCGCCGCCGACGTCGCCAAACTCACCGACAAATCGAAAAGCGAACGCAAGCCCAATCAGCCCACCGTCGCGCAACCCATGCTCGAACTCGGCGGCTACAACGGCCACATGGAATATCGCGCCTCCGTCGGCAACGCCGCCGTCCATGAAAAGGAAGCCGAGCTTTTCTACGTGATTGATGGTTCAGCAACTCTCGTCACGGGCGGCAAGCTTGTCGAAGAGAAGAGAACCGATGCCACCAACCTCGCTGGCTCCGCGATCTCAGGCGGAACGCCGCGCGAGATCGCCAAGGGCGACTGGGTTCTTGTTCCCGAAAACACGCCGCATCAGTTCAACCCGATCCACGGCGTGATCGTGCTGTTCTCCATGCACGTCCCGGGAACGTTTTCCCCTGGCGCAAACTAAGACATAACCGGCCGCTACTCCGGATCGTCATTCCGAACGCAGTGAGGAATCCCTCTGCGCATTTAGGAGGAGAAGGGGAATATGCTTAAGCTGAATGAAGACGCCGAGGTGGCGCGTATCTGACTTAATCCGCCGGGCTAATCCGATGTAGTGCCGGTCGGGGTGTGTGTAAGGCGCGAGCGGTCAGCGCGTCGCCCTTCCAGAACGCCCGCTATCGTCTTCAGCACAATTGCAGAATGGCTAGACTTCACGACATAACCGTGCGCACCGGCGTCTTTTGCCTGCACGCTAATGATCTGGTTATCGTGCATCGATACGATCACGACTTTCGTCTCTGGAGAAAGCCGCCGTATCTGGCGAGTAGCCTCGATGCCGCTCATCACGGGCATTGTGATGTCCATGAGCACCAGGTCAGGCTTCAGCGCGAGCGCTTTTTCAATGGCCTCTTTCCCATTTCCCGCCTCGCCGCACACTTCCCAGCCGGACTGCGACTCGACAAGGCGGCGCAGCCCTGACCGGACAATCTCATGATCGTCAACGATCAGTATTCGGGCGCATTCGGAATCGAGAAGAGGGCTGATTCGAGGAGGTTACGCGAAATAAGAGCAGGCGGCTATACAGGATTTCCTTCATTCCGGGAGTCATCCTTGCGGTTCATGCTGCTTGATCCCGCGCTGGCATGTCCATCCGTGTCCCAGAAATCGACCCAGTGTCGCCGCGCTGCGGTTCCCATGGCTTTCCCTGACCATCCGCAAAGCTCGCACTTTATTGCAAAAGACTGCGCATCGGTCTGCTCGAGGTTCCGCGCCCCGCTCGCGCTTGCCGTCGCAACCGGAGCCCCACAATTGCCACACTGGAAAAGAAACACGTGCACGAAAGGATCGTCGGCGCCTTGCAATATTATCCTCCCCGGGCGGGACTGGAGCGCCCCTGATAGGCCAACCTTAGCGGCAGCGGTGTCCGAAATCCATACTTCTAATGGCCGAATCCCCCTTAACGAAAGACCCTAGGGAAAATGGGTACAAACCCTTGTCCCGGCGAGGGTGATGCACCGAGATTCCGCTTGGAAAAGAGCTCATCGCCTCTGCAACAAGGTCCGCCACTACCCCGCATCGTCATTCCATCCCTTGTAGCCCAGGGCGCCGCAGCGTGTCTTTCGCTGCGGGCCCTGGGCATTTGCCCGGGTGGCACAGCCACTCTTGGCTGTGCTTTGTCGGCCAAAGCTGTCATCACGAGGAGCACAGCGACGAGGGATCTGCAGTTGCCTCTGCGGGGCCGCGCAAGCCGGCGGCAGGTGAAGTGAAGCGTTGTCATTCTGAGCGGAGTGGCCGCGCTTTTCCGTCGGCCGTCTTCTGGCCGCGCGGCCACGAAGTCGAAGAATCTCTCCCGTTTTTTGTCTTGGTCTTGTAGCTCAGGTCGTCGCGCCCGTTGGGGTGCAGGATAGGGATCTGCAGTTATCTTTTCGGGTGCCGTACGTTCTCAGCCCGGCGCGCCGCTACCCCGCATCGTCATTCCGAACGCAGTGAGGAATCCCTCCGCGCTTTTTCCCCAAGTCCCGCCCACCCCGACAAGCGCTGTCATTCCGAGGCGGCGTCGCCCGCCGAGGAATCTGCTTTGTCTTTGTAGCGCCGGCTTGCCCTGAGGCGTCGAAGGGGCTTCAGCCCGGCATCGGTGGCATAGGAGGTGCCGCACCCTTCGATTTCCGAACATTTCCCCCTTCATTCGAATAGTTGAAGTCTCGCGAGACCTGTGGCTTTTCCTTCGAATGAACTCACCCTACCACTCATTCGAATGATCCATTCGGTAAACAACTATTTACTTCTGTGTACTTCTATGGTAACGTTGCGTATGAGCACCGCACAAGAACCACTGGCGCCTATTATTCCGCCTCCTTGCTCCTCTCCGGATTCTCAAAATCAAAATCAGGGCAGGGAATCAACCGACAACAACTCCAACTCCGCCGCTGCTACGGCCACATGCGGGACGGAACCTTTCCCGGCGACCGCGTACCATTTCCCGCCGGAAAGTCACCGCCCAAAGCCGGCCCCCTATCGCTACGACGATTATGTCGAAAGCAAAATAGATACCAACCCGCTCCCCGAACGTTGCCAGTTCATGTTTTCTGACGGACGTCAGTGCACCATGGCGCGCTCCGATATTCATCCTTCTCTCTGCACCTACCACTCCGAAAGAGAAGAACAGTTGTTTGGCGTTCCGTATGTCTCCTCCCCGCGTATTGTTCACGGAGCTGCATTCGATCTCCCCGAACTCTATTCCGCCTGCAGCGACCTCAGTACCCCTGCCGGCGTTAGCCGCGCGGTCGCCCAGGTAATTCGCCTGCTCGCCCAGAGGCGTATCTCACGGCAGGAAGCCGCCACCTTCGCCCACCTCGCCCATGTTCTATTGCAGAGCTTTGCGATCGCTCGCACTGAGCATGCCGCAGCCAGCGTCGCTGATCGTGCCTTGCACGAAAACCCGACGCTCCGAATAGGATCGCCGGCTTCGGCGGCAAAACCGAATGGCTCCTCCGTAAGAGCCGAACTCGCTTACTCCAGCAGAATCAGCACTTACGAAAATGCGTCCGCAAACCAAGCAGAATGAGCACTTACGAAATTTCGAGACTTAAAGTCGAACAGAATCAGCACTTACAAATTTATTTTGGTGCGGGGCGGGGGGCGGACGAGGCGCGTTTTGCGGCGAACGGGTCTGGTAGCTGGGAGTTCTGTAGTCGCCGATTGGCGGCGGGAGTTATGGTCGCGGCACCAAGTCCGACCGGAGCTTCCGGGCCGCGCTCCTCAATGAGACGCCGCAACGCGAGCACCAGTTCGCCCGGTGTGGATTTGGAAACGAATGCGTCCGCGCCCACAACGTGCGCAGCCGCCGAGATGGTGGGTTCATCGCGAAGGGTGAAGAAGACGATCTTCACGTTTCCGAGGCGCTGGCGGATCTCGTATGCCGCCTGGACACCAGTGATGTCCGGCAGGGAATGGTCCAAAATAATGAAATCGGGCTTTAGGCGCGCAGCCTCTTCAATGGCCTGCTTTCCATTGAGGGCCTCACCGCAAATTTCTAGGCCTTCGTGGGTCAGCACTTCGCGCACATTTCTAAGCACGGCTTGGTTGTGGTCGACCAGTAACACACGCACGATGGTTATGTTCCCTGAAATTCTTATGAATTTTTAATGTGTTGGCGAAAGAAGCGCGATACGGGACTTATAGTAGGTAATGGTACGCGCGGGCTTTTTCCGGGAGCAAAGGCGACGCGGATGTGCTTTTTCTTTTGCCGTTGCCTTTCCGGGTGCCCCACCTTTCGTTTTTCTTAGCGCTAGCTACGCTTGCGCTAGGGCGCCGGGTGTGGCACCCGAAAAACCTTCTCATACTGTGTCGCACAGGGATTGGGCAGCTATTCGCGCGGAAAATAAAAACGGGAGATTCGCAGTCGGCTGCCGGAACCTCCCGGGGGGTGTTCACCGCAAGGAGATATTCCGTCTCCTTCGCAGTGAACTGGGGGAAAGCAATTTCCGAACTTCTTTTTTTCTAAAAAGATTTTCTAAAAACTCAGTGCGTTTGCGCCTCCGCCTTTACGCGGGCGACCTCGGCGACGAAGGTTTTGGCTTCTGCGGGCACGGGGACCTTACCGGTCAGCAGTTCGCTATTGGTGAAATCTTTGCCATATAAGGCCTTGATCGAATCAGTGTCGTGCTCGATCCACGAGCCGTTCAGATCGATTCCGGCGAAAAGGCCTTTCGACCGCGAGTAGGTCAGAATCTCGGTGTCGAGCTTCCAATCGGTTCCGGCGGAAGCATTGCGGCCGACGGGGCCGGCCGCCCCGGACGCGTCGGCGCCGATCTTAAATTTATTTTGGAGCAGGTGCTTGGCGCCTTCATCCGTCATGATCATCATGACGAGATCGGTACTTTCCGCGCCGATCTGTAGGCCCCAGCTTCCGCCGCTAATGCTGAAGAATGCCGGTGCGCTCCAGGCTCCGTCCGGGAGCTTGCAGGTAGCGAGGCCGCGGCCGTGCTCGCCGCCGAAGATAAAGGCGCCCTTAACCAAGTGGGGTACCACGGCGACGCATTTCGCACTCTTGTAAACCTCATCCGGGATTCCCTTATCGGGAGTCGCGGCGAGTTCGTGCAGCGTTGACGTTGCGGCGTCGATGCGTGTCTGCACTTCGTTCTTGCTTTTATCAGCTCGCGCGGGCACTACCGCGCAAACAGCGAAAAGTGCCAGAGATACTAGAATTGTCTTCATGTTACAACCTCCAGGATGAGTGCTGATTCGCAGCTCCCTCATTCAATGCTTTTGCCCTGAGAACGGTTGCAGGATTTGGGTGGTTCGCCCAGTGGAAGCTTCGGCGTTTCTCCCGGATTTCACGTTCGCTAGTCAGGGGCTCCACAAGTCAGTCTGGGCGAGAGAAGCCAAAACCTGCCATACCCTGCTTGCTTTAAAAGGGAGGTCCGCAAACCCCTTACAGGGTCAGGGTCGTAATGCACGCGTATTTTGGGAGGCACTCCTCGATGTTGCTACCGACTGGCCCGAATGCCTGCGCTTGAGGGCTCAAGGAAGGATCCGTTGAACGGACGGTGTGATAGAGCTGCGTTATTTCAGGTGGAAATCGATGGTGATCTCGATTTGCGTCTCGATGGGTTCGCCTGCGAGTGTGGCGGGACGATAACGCCACTGCCCGATTGCCGCCAGGGCCGCAGCAATCAGGCGCTGATCGCCTCGAAGCACTTTGAGGTTCTTGGGAATCCCGTCTTTGCCGATGGTGGCGTTGACGAGCACTTCGCCTTGCACTTGTGACTGGAGCGCAGGGCTCGGATAAACCGGGGAGACACGTTGCACCAGCACCGCCGCCTGCAGCGTCGATTTTTTGACTGCCGATTCGCTGTCGGGAGGAACGATTCCGGGAGCTTCGGGGCCGCCCGTGATTAAACGATCGGCCACAGAACCAATCGGCGGAGTGATGCCGTCGAAAATAGACGGTGCCGTCAGCTGGACTGAGGCCGCTCTAATCTGACCGGCGCGAGGACGTGAAAGTGCCAGTTCGCCGGGCTTTGCGAGTTTTGGCTGCGGCGTCGCAGGGGTGGTTTCGGCCGCACTGTCGGAATCGTCCGACCGCGAGGACTTTCGAGCCGCGGCCGAAGCAGCGGACTGCGTGTCACGCTTGGAACTGGCATCGCCAAAAGGCGAACCTGCTTCGCCGCCACTCCTAAGAATCCATCGGCGATTATTGATGTCGGCCACTTCGACTTCAAACGTTGACGGGTTTCCGAGATTCAAGCTTGCCGACCTCGCGTTGGCGGTCGCCTGCACTTGCGTTTTCAGGTACGGCACACCGAGAACGAGAGCGAGCACCAGACAAGTGCCCGCAGCGGCTCCGATGCCTATTTTGAGCGCCTGAGGCAGCGGCGGCCGCGGCTCCGAATTCGCCGCGATAAAATTCTCCCATTCGGCGCCTGCGGGCGCGGGCTTTTGCGGCTGACGAATGAATGAATTCTGAGCGGCCGAGTCCTGTCCGTACGGGGACACGGCGGGAATTGCCGTCGGCTTCGAAGTCACCGGTTTTTGCTGAGGCTTCTTAACGGAAACGAGATTCTTCGAGTCGAGCTTTGATTCGAGCTTTGAATAGGGCGCGGGTGGCGCAGCCGGCTTTGGTGACGTGGGCAACTGAGCAACGATTGGCTCCGATTCTTTGTTCGAGCGGAGTCCCGAAGCGCCTTGATCCGCGGAGTGAGCAGACTGCGGCAGTAGGTCGATTCGCGCCGGTCGCATAGGGGCGGTGAGAGGCCCAATCGAATCTGGCGCGACTTCGATGGTGAATTCCGGAATTGGCGGTGCCGCCTGTGCCACGCTGTCGAGCGCGGGAGTTGGTTTGGCGGCAGGATGATCATCCGGAGCGGCGCTCTGGACTTCGGGACTAACGTCCGTAATTTCTTCTGGACTGACGCTCGGAATTTCCGATGTGCCCGTGCTGGGGAGTTTCGCACTTTCGGCAGCAGCGGAGGCGTCTGAGATTATTGTTGCTAGTAGTTCAGCTTCGGCGCTTCCTTCGGCAACTGGAGCCGCCGGCGTTGCTGCGTCGACCTGATCTGCGCTTACAGCCGCTTCAGCCGGAACTTCGGGGGCGAGTTCGGCTTCGGCGTCATTGACGCTCATTACGGCGATGCTTTCAGGCGCAGACAGCACACCGGTCCACTCGCGAATTTGAGAAGAGACGGGCTCGTCAACATCCACAAAACGCAGTCCGCCGCCTTTGCCCGAATCATTCATCCAGGCGACTTCACCAAACCCTTCAAGATATTCGGCTGATCCGGGCAGCTTGAACTTGAAAAGCAGCGCCTGGTTCATGCTCACAGGCATTACGCTTTGAAAACCGAGTCCGCCTTCGCTGACGTCGATCAGTATCGCGCCGTTGTCCGGCCCGAACTCGACGTAGGTCAAGCCGTCAATTCTGCGGCGCGCGTGGGACCTGCGCCCGGCCTGCAGAGGGGATGCAACTGTGTTTGCGGAAGACATGATCGACGTTCTCCGTCCAATTACCTCGGCAATGCCGAGGCTATTTTTAGGTCCTGCCAGCCGCTGGGAAATTCGATCTCAAAGCGATCGGCCTGATCGAAAAGCACGAAGGCCTGCACCTCCGTTAGTTTCTGGTTCACGAGGTTCCTGAGCCTATCCTGAAAGGCTGGATCGTTGTCCGCAGGCCAGGTGAAGGTGGAAGGAATTTCTAGGGCGACGCGGGCACGCTGCCGCGCGGGTAAAAATGTCGGATAGCTCAGGCGAACCAGTTCCTGCGAGCTCAAGCTGCCATCGGCTCGCAGCCGGCTCATCACGAGAGCTCGAGGGCCATCGGCCAGTTGGTAGTCCGAATCGGTATGATTCTGGACTTCATACGCCAGGTAGACGGCGGCACTGCCAGAATCCAATTCGCGAAGCTGCGCGCCTACATAGGTCGCGGTGATCGCACTGGAATTCCATGGCTTCGGCGTGCTTGCGCCGTGGCGGCCGTACAGGATGGCGGCGGTAAGCACCAGGGCCAACAAAAAAGCCAAAAGTGGTAATTTGTTTCCTCTCACGCTGCCTCGCAACAAACGATTTCTCCTGATTTATCAGGAGCTTGCGACCGGTTCTGAGAAACTCGGGCTGGGCCTCTCCGAGGTGCTCCCTGGCTGTTCAGGAGCAATCGTGGTGCCTAAATTTGCACAAGCGGGAAATAGATTGGGTCTCCTCCGCACGATCGTGCACATATTGGGGCGCCATGGTTTCACTCTGACCCTGTGAATTGACTTCAACATCCAATGCGTTGATCCCGTACTGAGCGCAGCGCCGCGCGCGCCGGGTATTCGTTGGCTGCGCGTCGCTTAGTGGCGGGCAGCGTCTGTTCCCGAAAAACCTGATTCCGAAACGTGGGTTGCCACGTGCTTGGAAACGTGTGTGCGGAGTGATGATGAGCTGGCGCTATTACTACTGGTTCGCATATGCCTCTCGAATGGGAGTTCTTGGCTCGCTCCTGTTTGTGGGCGGAATTTCTGACGCGCAGGAAGTGCCCGAAAGCCGAATCCGCACGGCGATCAGCGATTCGGACGTCAGGCAAATTCAGGGCAATGTGCATCCGCTGGCGCGCCCTGAATTCGATCGCGGCAAAATTGCCGATTCCACTTTATTGCCGCGCATCACGATTTACTTCAAGCCTTCGTCAAGCCAGCAGGCGGCGCTCAGCCAACTCTTATCCGAGCAGCAGGACCGGTCCTCGGCGAATTACCACCGCTGGATTACGCCGCAGGAATTTGGAGCGCGCTTCGGACTGAGCCAGAACGATCTCGCCCAAGTTACGTCATGGCTCGAGAGCCGCGGGTTTGTAGTGCGCGATATTCCGGCGAGCCGCAACGCGGTGAGTTTCTCGGGCTCAGCGGCGCAAGTGGCGGCGGCGTTCGGAACTTCCATTCACCGGTATACGCAGAACGGTGAAGAACACTACGCGAATTTGACGGAACCTTCGATTCCCGCTGCTCTGGCGGGCGTCATTTCCGGCGTTGCGGGGCTGAATGATTTTCGGCCCAAACCACGGGTAATCCGGCGGAATCTGGCCGCCACGAAACCCAATTTCACGGACGGCACGACGACTCATTTTCTAGCGCCCGCCGATTTCGGCGTGATCTACGATGTGCAGCCGCTCTACAGCCGCGGTATCAACGGGACAGGGCAGAAGATCGCCATCGTGGGACAAAGCGATATCCAGATTAGCGATATTCGCGAATTCCGCAGCCTCATGACGCTGCCAGCAAACGATCCGCAAGTCGTGCTTGTGGCGGGATCGAGCGATCCTGGAATGAAGGATGGCAGTCTGCAGGAAGCCGATCTGGATCTCGAGTGGGCAGGGGCGATCGCACAAAATGCGACATTGATTTACGTCAATGCGATGAGCGCGTGGGATTCGTTGCAGTACGCAATTACGAGCGACCTCGCGCCGGTGATCAGCGTGAGCTACAGCGCTTGCGAGGCAGAGTTCAGTTCATCGGACGCGCAGTCGTTTGCGCTTCTCGGTCAGCAGGCGAATGCACAGGGGCAAACTATTGTCGCGTCGTCGGGAGATAGCGGCGCGGCCGGCTGCGATCCTCTGTTTGCGACGCAAGCTACGAAAGGGTTGGCCGTAAGCATGCCCGCGAGCATGCCGTACGTTACGGCGGTGGGAGGAACCAAATTCAACGAGGGCGCAGGGACCTATTGGAACACCACCAACAATGGCAATAACCTTTCGGCGCTTTCGTATATTCCCGAAATCAGCTGGGACGAGAGCACGGTGGGACTTGGAATCGAGGCGACAGGCGGCGGGGCGAGCACGCTTTTCACCAAGCCGTCATGGCAATCGGGAGCTGGCGTGCCGAACGACGGCGTGCGCGATGTGCCCGACGTTTCCTTCAGCGCCTCAGCGGATCACGATGCCTACGTGGTTTGCGACGAAAGCTACAATGCAACTACGAAGGCGTTTATTCCGGTGTGTCCGAGCGGCCCTTTCGGCGGATTTGATGCCGTGGGCGGAACCTCAGCGGGCACACCCGCCCTGGCTGCAATTGTGGCGCTGCTGAACCAATCGATGAATTCACCGCAAGGGAACATCAACGCCGTTCTTTATAGACTCGCGAACCTTTCGGCGAGTCCGCTTCATGACATCACCAGCGGGGGCAACGTGGTTCCGTGCCAGACGAATCCGCCCACTACCGGCTGTCCTACGAGCGGCAGCGGCGCCGGTTCGATGGGCTACAGCGCGGGACCGGGATACGACATGGCCACGGGGCTCGGTTCGATTGATGCGAACGTGCTGGTTAGCGCATGGTCCTCTGTCGCGTTACCGCCCGACTTCGACATCAGCGTCGCGCCTGCAAACATCACGTTGAGACGCGGCAACATCGGCACGGCGCAGATCACGGTTAACCACGTGGGAGGCTTGACTGGTGTGCCCGCTCTTTCGTGCAACGTTCCCGCGATTTTTCAGGGTGTAGCTTGTTCGATTGCCTCGGCCGGCGCAAACACCTTTACGCTCACGCTCACAAGCTCGATTAGCGCTTCCGAGCTTTTCCCAGCCGCCAATACTCGACCGGGCGCCCAGCCATTTGCGGTGCGAATGTTTTCGTACGAAGGCGACAGCCGAACCTATCCGCTCGCGGCCTGGCTGCTCTTTGGCAGCATGGCGATTTTTTGGTGCACGTGCCGGCCCACAAGCGGCAGGGCAAAGCTGGCGTCTCTCGTGGGCGTCGCTTGCGTTGCTGCAGGGCTTCTTGGTTGCGCGGGCGCGACGTCCGGGGGCTCGCAAAATTCGCCAAGCGGAGTTCAGTTGACGCCGCAAAGCGTCGCTCTCGGGCAGAACGATCATCAGCAGTTCACGGCCTCGCTGCCGAATTCCACGAACGGGTCATTCACATGGACCGTAAGCCCGAGTATCGGCATTGTTACGAATTCCAATTCGGCGGCAGCGGATTACACCGCTCCCCCGGTGATCAGCAGCAGCCAAATTATTACGATGACCGCAACCAGCGTCTCCGATCCCACCAAGCAAGCCTCTGCGAGAATTCAGTTGTTCCCGCCCGAAGCAGGCGCGATTCAGGTGACCGGGAGCCTGAACGGAATAAGCCACACGGCAGCGATTACGCTGAGCGTGAACTAGCGGAAGTCTTCCCTAAGCGAAATCAATCTTCGCGAAGCGCCAGGTTAAAACGGGTTCAGCGCGCGCGAAGAGAAAACGAACGCGATTGCCACATTAGCCGGCACGGGTTTGCCATCGCGCAGGGCGGGCTGGAATTTCCAATGTTTGGCGGCGTCGATTGCGAGCGGCCCGAAGCCTCCCGGGAGTTTGCGAACAACCGTGATTTCACCCGTCGAGCCGTCGGGCTTGACCCTCGCCTGTACTACCACAGCACCCATGGCAATGGTGCTCGCGGGATACCCGGCATAGGAGACGGAGAGAATCCCGGGAGGAATAAACCCTCGGCGCGCTTCATCGGAATCTTTTTTGGGAAATATCGGCGTGAATGGCGGCTCATTGGCGATATACACCGAGTGGCGAAACACAAATGCGACGGGCATCTCCGAATCTTCGGGTCTGCCATTGTCCGAGGCGGGAGCGAACTTCCAATTCCGCAGCGATTGCTTCGCCGGGGCGGTGAACGGCGGGAGGTCCTGAAGCACACCAATGTTCTTGATCGCGCCTTGCGCGTCCAGGGATGCGTCGAAGACCACAATGCCGTCAGCGGTCGTTTGGAAGGGGAAGTCTACATCCGCGGCGGATAGAACTTTCGCGGGTTTATAGGCAGCACGCGTCTCGTTTTGATCCGAAGTCCGCGCCGGCGGTATTTCCCGAGGGCGGTCTGTCTGGCCTGAGTTGGGCTGTGAAGGCGCGGAATTGCCAGCCGGGTTATATTGTGCCGTCAATTGTGCGGTCGACGAGTCCGCGGCGAGCGTTCGCGAAAGTTTGACGAAAGAGAGCGAGACACCCGCAGCGAAGAATAGAATTGCCGCCGCAATCACGCGCGTACGTTTGGCGCTCATAAGAGGCCGCCTCCAAGCGGACACTGCCAAAGCAATCGGCGACGCGGGGACCGTGCCGACAGGTCTGATGATACTGATATTCAGATGCGGGGCTGGGCCTATGATAACGCCATTTTGCCGGGGCGGTTAATAGTCAGATAACGGCATGGGTGGATGCAAGGCGCGCCCAAACCAGCATAAATCCCAGGAGGGCATCGGATTTGTGGCGATGAAGGAATTAATCAAAAAGCCGGGTATTTTGCTTTTGCTGGCGGTGGCTGCGCTCTGTGGGTGCAGGCGCGAGAAGGATGTTGTCTGGTCGTTCGCGACGCCGCGACCTTGGGTACTCGCGGGAGATTCGCAGACGCTGACTCCGGTTATCGACGGCAGCGTAGCGTTCTTTTGCGGCGGCTACGCCGAAAGAGAGCGCTCGCAGATTTACGCGCTCGAAGTGCAAACTGGAAAGCCTAAATGGCAGTACAACGTAGCAAGCTGTGGGGCAGCGCCGCTCATCTTCTCAGGAACGGTGGTCGGTTTCAGCGTTGCGAGTCATGGCGACCGCATCGTCGTCTACGGTCTCGATGAAGATTCCGGCATGCAAAAATGGCACGTGGAGTTGCCGGGGAATCCATCTCCGCCGGCGCCAGTCGCAGTGGGCGATTACGTTTTCTTCGCGCCCGGATCGCGAAGCGTTTTGCGCATCGACGCACGCGACGGCTCCCTGCGGACCTTTGACATTGACGCGGAACTGACCGTGGCTGCCGACAACTTGTGGGTGGCCGGTTCTCCGGGTGCGGCGTTTTTTGGTTACGGCAAGAATTACTGGCGATCCGGCGTTAACAGCGACAAGTTCGAACCGGGGCCTGCGCTGAGCGAGCCTGCGGGCCGCCCCGTGGGCGTGGCAACGGATGGGCGCGTCCTGTTGATCGCCGACGATGAAGGAACTCTGCGCGCTTTCGACCTCGGGAAGGGAAGCGTGATCTGGCGGCATCATTGGAGCAAAATTCTGAGCGCGCCTTTATTGGCCGACGGCAAGGTTGTTGCGAACGTTTATCGGGACAGACCCTCGCTCGTGGCGCTGGCGCTCAGTTCGGGCGACGAGATATGGGAAGCCCATGCGGGCAGCATTTATGGTCCGTACTGGCGGGATGGACGGCTTTATGCCGCAAGCGGAGCCAGCGTGGTGGTGTTGGATGGCCGCGGCGGTATCGTGGGATTGCGATTTGCAGCGCCCACTGAGGTGACCACGACGCCCGTGCCAGCCGGCGATTTGATTCTCTTCGGAACCGCTCGCGGCACGCTATACGCGGTGCGAGCGCGCTAGGTTGGACTCACAACCAAATTCAACAGACATCTATAAGTCAAGAACAGCAGATCCCTCGCTCATGTTGGACTTTTTTACCGGCGAAAAGCTCAACTCTATAAGCGCATCCTGTTGGTAGCCTTTTCGCGGAAGATGGTAGACCTTCGCCGGAAGACGGGATGAGGATCCTGATCGGACTCCTCAATTTGCCGCGGCGCGCTTGGCGATCTCGCTGGTGGTGGGAATATCCGCGGCCGGTGCCGGGGTTGCGCGAGAAGAGCGCACGTCGATGGGGATAACCGCCCTGACCTTCGTGCCTTGTCCCGTGGAAAGAACTTCCAGTTCGCCGCCAAAATCGCTGATGCGCTCTCGCATTCCACGCAAGCCAACGCCCAGCGTTTCGCCCGAAGCGATAGCGGAAAGCTCGTCGGCATTCATGCCCCGGCCCTCATCTTCAACTTCCATAATGAACTGCCGCTCTGTTTGAGAGAGCCGGATAGAGGCAACCGCACTGCCGGCGTGGCGGTGGATATTAATCAGACACTCCTGTACGACGCGAAAAAGCATCGTCTCCATCTCCGGGACCTGACGTTCTGCAATGTCGAGCTCCAGGTTAACGGCGATCCCGCAACGTTTCTCGAATCCGTCCACATACCAGCGGAGCGCCGATGCCAGGCCAAGCTCATCGAGTAAAGGGGGATGGAGGAGATAAGAGATGGCACGCAGCTCGTCCGAAATCATGCGAGCATCTCCGATGCAGGCGGCCAGGCGCACGGCAATTTGCGGATTCCGCCCCGCCAGTTCGCGTTCGATGCTGGCAAGCTCGAGTTTCAGGGCGGTGAGAGCCTGTCCGGTGCTGTCGTGCAGGTCGCGCGCGATGCGCCGGCGTTCGTCATCTTGTACGCGCAGCAAGCGCACGGAAAGATCGCGCAAATCCTTATTGCCTTGCTGAAGTTGTGCCGTCTTTTGGCGTACGCGGAACTTCAAATGCGTGCGTGAGCGCAATAGCGTTTCATGCGCGTGCCTAAGCCGCAGCAGCGCCCTGCGGCCGCCCTCTCCGACCGCGATCATTGCCGCGTAAATCAGGAGAAAAAGCAGCTCGCGGAGTAGATTTCTTTCGGTAAAGGAGCCAAGCGGCTTGTACGGAGAGATAAAAAGAAGATTCGCGGCGAGCATTCCTAGTGTTGTCGATAGAGCCGCAGGCCCCAAGCCACAATACCAGGCTGCAAAAACCGTGGCGGCGGAGATAGTGATGAAATGCCCAGAGGTACCAAAGAGGGGTTGAAAAAGCGATCGGAGAGCCAGCCCCGCAGTCATCGCCAGAAGCGCCACGGCATAGCGCTTGAGCTTGCTTCCTTCCAGAGGATCCAGAGTAAAGGTCCGCGTGGCTGCCTGCCGGTCAAACATACTATCCCTGCGTAGATATGGGTTGGGCTGGCGGATGTTAGCACAGTTAAAGGACGGGGCACAGCTAAAGCAGCCGTGAAGCTCGCTGTTTTTGCAGTCGGGAAGCCTTTAAGAAGGGGAATAAAAAAGGAGCCAGAACAGACCCGGCTCCTTTTGGGGGTATTCGTCGAACTACGAAGCGTGGAATCAGAGGCTACATAACCTCTCCGGTTTGGCCCATGTCGCGCTGCGTGCTGTCGATTTTGCCGGCAGCACCTTCATGCGCTTCACGGCCTTCGCCGAGACCCCGCTGGTAGCTCACGCCGAAGTTCTTCGGTGGCGGTTTTTCAGGCCCCGGCGCTTTTTTTCTGGGTGCCGCCGGACCCGAAGTCCTTCCCGGGGTTAGCAGGGTTGCCGCCGCCTTCGTTCTTGTGCTCGCGTCGCTCTGACGGATTGTTCTGCTGGCCTGGGTTTTGTCCTTGGCCTTTCTGAGCTTGGCTGGCTCCGCTCTGGAAGTTCTCGCCCTGCCAGTTTCCGGGCTGCGGCGGTGAATCTGGGTTGTCATTGTTTTGGCCTGGGGCCATCTCCATGTTTTGCCGCCCTGGGTTCTGCCGCCGTTCCTCGTTAGGATTGTTAGGGTTGTTGGGGTTTTGTTCCTGTTGCCGTCGCTCCTGACGACGCCTTTCGTCCTGCTGTTGCTGATCGTTACGGCTGGTGTCTGTATTTGCGGTTCCCATATATATCCTCCTTGGAGGCGACGAAGCAATTTGCAGTTCTTACCTCGGCGCCGTTTCTTTTTTCGTGCTTGCGGTCTTCCTTAGCTGGGCGGCATTCCCCTTTTCTTGCATTTCCTGATTCCTAGCTTGCAATGGAACATAGCCCCGCAGCTATCGGCCAAAGGATGTAAGCGATAGCTTGCGTCCCTGCAAGGGCTTACAGCCATACCCCGCCAGCATTAAGATACTTACAGCGGAAGAAGCAAATCGATAGACTCTCACTTTTTGTTGCAGATCCGGTCGCCCTTCGCCACAATCAAAAAAGGAGTGTGTTTGACCAGGTCGGAATGCGCCAACACCATATCCATCGCTTGTTCGAGGTTGGCGTAACCCTGAAGGCGTTGCATGCCGTGTTTGAATTGGCCTTGGGCGCGGCGGTCCTCGCGATAAGCCCCGTGGTGGTTTCGGATTACTTCGTGCGTCTCGCGCTGCAACTGCAGTCCCGGGGTTCGGCAGTCTTCCTGGTTAATTTTCTGATGGACCTTGCACGCGCCGTCCAGCGTGGCGGTCAGCATTTCGCGGGAGTTTATCTCTTGGTAGTAGGCCTAATGAACCTGGGGCTGGCGATTGGCCTATTGATGGGCTCACTGTGGTCTTATCCCGCAGCCCTCGCGGCCCTCGCGCTCCTCATGAGTTATCAGATGTATCGCTACACCCACACTCACGCGGTTGCCTTGATCGCGCTGACGCTTTTCGACGCCATCGTATGGTTTCTCGTTTGGCAGGAGTATCGCGTGGTGCGTTCGGCGGCGCTAGTGGAACGCCGATCACCCTTCGGTAATCGGGCTTAGTGGGACCGTGCGTGTCCGTGGGACGCGGGTGTCAATGCCGTGCTTCGTCGCCGAGGTGCAAGAGATTCCGGGCGGACTCTAAAAGGCTGCTCGCGAAATCTTTGGGCTTGTCTTCTTTGGGATTGGCGCTGACTGCGGAAGGCAGGGGACGCTCGTGGCGGTGCAACCGATTCTTGATTTGGATGACTTGGCATCGCGGGGCGGCGGCGTTACGGCGATCCACTCCGAAGGGCGTCACGCCGAGCCATTCTTCGATAATCGCCTGATCCCTTGGCTCGATGGCATCAAATTCGATTCCCATTCCCTCGGGAGTTGCATTCCCCATTACGGTGCCGATCGCGGCGAAATCCGAACCTGAATAGGTGATCCGGATACGGACTTCCGTGCCCGCGGGAAAAGGGTATCTGGTCTTAACAAAGCAGCCAGCCAAACTCAGATCGCGCGTGACGACAACGACGTCTTCCCGCGAATTCAAATCGACTACTTCTGCGATGGCACCGAAGTCGTAGCGCGTCATTTGGCGGCGTTCCATCGAAAACGATTCCTCTGCTTCGAGTCTCTAACTCTGCAGACATAGTTTTCAGCTTTTATCTGATCTGCGGAATGGTACTTGTCTTATAAATAATGACTTAAAAGTACCAGGGAATGAGGAGCGAAAAGTACTATTCTCAGGCAGCGCGCAGCGGGAATCAGGACGCGCCGCCGCCCTGAACCGCCGTCTGGTAGCTCACCACCTCTACCCATTTGCCATCACGTTTCACGAAGACGCGCGTAACTTCGAGCGGCTTCGCCTGATTGGCCACGTGATGTGACCTCAAAACCGCGGCATCGCCAAAGACAGCCAACTTCGCTGAAACCAGCGGAGTGGGCGCCAGCCCGGCCATATTGGCGCGCTTCAGCTCGCCCAAGCGCGTGGGCTTATCGAGCAGGCGGTCGCTATAGGAGCTCGCGGCAATGAACTCTTCGCCCGTGTGCGCATCCCAATCGGGCGCATTATGGGTCATCGCGGAGGTTTCGAGTCCCTCGTAAGCGGTAATGATGGCTTGCTCTGTTTCGTTTTTCGGCGTGTACCCCACGCTCTTGCACGGATTCTGGCAATCCTGGCTGGCACTCGGGGTGGTTTTCGGCGGCGCATCGAGCGATTGCACTTCCTGATAGACCAGCGCGCGCCAGCCGGCCGGCCGCTTCACCCAGACACGCAGGACGTGCATCTTGCCGCTGTTGGCCTCCACGGTTTCGACCTGGCCGTAGTCATGCCGCCGCACGTCGGCGCCGCCAGCGTCGCTAAGACCGGATTTCGGCACGCTGCCAAGCACCTGCGCACGCTTTTCCACCTTTCCGCTCGCGTCAATCCACACGAAATCGGAATCGAGCAGCTTGCCGAGGGCCGCGGCGTCGGATTTCGCCGCAACTTGGACGAAATTCTGGTCCGCCGCCAGCACGGCGGGATCGTCTGCCGCCGCTGCGGGTTTTGCTGCTACTAAAAGCATCGCAGCGGATAGCGTCGCCACCGCCAGCACGTTCTTACGGAGTATGTTCATCGCACTCCTCCCGTCGCCCTTATTTTACCCTGCTACTTCTATCACGTTTTTGGGCCAGCGAATCGCTCCTTCGTGAATTCTGCAGAGCGAAGCGGTAGTGTAGAATGCCCGTCTGCCAGAGTGGCGCTAGCGAGGCGAATCATGGCTGACGAGTATCTGCTCAAAACCGAGCCTTCCGAATATTCGTTCGAGAATCTGCTGCGCGACAAAATCACCGTTTGGGACGGAGTGTCGAATCCCGTGGCCCTGAGGAACTTGGGACAAATGAAGCCCGGGGTGCGGCTCATCATTTACGAGACGGGAGACCACAAGAGCGCGGTTGGGACGGCTTCGGTCCTCTCGGTCGATCTCTCCAATCCCAAGAATCCTGCGGTGGAGATCGAGGCAGGGAAGTCCCTTGCCAAGCCCATCACACTTGCAGAGATCAAGGCGAACAAGCTGTTTGCCGATTCGCCGCTGGTACGACAGGGGAGGCTTTCCGTCGTGCCGCTCACGCCCGAGCAGTACAAGTTCCTCACCCGCGGCTGATCCAGCGCCGAACATCTGGCTCGACGGGTTGTAGCGCCGAGGCGCGTAGCAGCGTAATGCGCTTCCGCCGTTTCGACCTGTAGACTTCGCGCACACCGTTGTTTCAATCTGACCATTGAGGTACCCCCCTCCCTTTTTTGCGCAAGTGTTCATTACAGGAAACTTAGTGCACTCTATTCGTGCACTTGTCGTACCTACATTTGCGCGCAACTGCTCGCCGACTTGTGACGCTGAAACGACGCGTGGGAGCAGGTCACCAAAAGCAGATCCCTTCCTCGCATCCCAACGCGCGCGCCCGTAGCGCCGCGTTGGGAACGGCACCTCGTTCGTGATGACAACGTCTTTGAATCGCAGTCCTCGAGACCATGGGACGGAAAGCATTTGCCACTTCATTCGAAAAGACGGCGGCTGAAAATTCGGTCGGCCGGGGAGGGTTGATTTTTGAAGGCCAATCATCAAAGCCGCAGCACAAAGTAGGCGTATGTGTATTTTACCGCACGAGTAAAGAGGCTAAGGATAGACCCTTCAAAACCGGACTAGTTGAGTTGTAGGCAAAACACCTACTTGTTTCAAAACTTGAATCAAGTTACACAGAACGAAACGGGTGCTTCAACCGTGAAACAGTGCGCACTCTATCGTACTGATTTATTTTCCCTACAAGTTATGCCCGGTTGGTATATAAGGCGCGCTGTCCCCGCAGGCGATCATTTAATTAAGTCGAATCCCAAACATTCCGGTTCTAAAAACCTTACGCTAGTTGTGTCATGGGCGCTAGACCGCGGAAAGGCGGCTCGATGGAGGAAGTGAATTTCGCACGCCAAGTTTTCGAAGGCATCCTCACCTCACGTGTCGGTTTTGGCGTTTTGGACCGTCGGTTTCGCTACCGGCTCGTAAATGAGGCTCTTGCCGAGATGCACCGAATTCCAGCGGAGGCCCATGTGGGAGAAACTCTCCGTAGCATGACTGGGAATGCTGCGGTGAATATAGAGCCTGCTCTTGATGCAGTTTTCAACACTGGAGAGGTTGCTTCTAACGCCGAACTGATTGGCAGGGTTCCAAGAAGGTCAGAGGGTGTCCACTGGACGGGCACTCACTTCCCGATCCGAGATGAATGTGGAAAAATCAAAGAGGTTGGTGTGTTTGTCGTCGAAGTTGGTTCCGGCGTTCAAAATCGGGCAGCTATAAGAGCGAACAAGACGCTGCTCCGAAAGCTCGTCCGGGATACGAGTCGAACACAGGAACTGGCGTCACGATTGTTGCTGCTCAACGGGTGCAGCCTCATCCGGCAGGAGTCAGAGCGGATTATGAAGGGCGTAGCGGAAACGCTTGGAGGATTTGAGTCTCGGCCAGAAAATGGTTCGTCGGAACGCCTTTCACGTCGAGAGCGCGAGATCGTATGTTCTCTGGCAAACGGGAGGTCGACTAAGGAAATTTCTGCCGCGTTAAGTATCAGCGTAAAGACTGTGGAGTGCTATCGCTCAAGGGTTTTTCTGAAGTTGAAGTTGGTCTCTCTCGCCGGCCTGGTGCGGTACGCCATTCGTAATCACATCGTTGAACTCTAGGATACTGCCGGGAAATTCCTTACAGGAATTCCTTACGGGATTAACCTAGCTTTTATTCAATCATTAATAACCATATAAGGTCGGCTGATGAATCAGGCCGATTCCGTAGCAGCCTCCACTAGCCCACATACCGCGCCATCAGCACCACGACTCGCAATTCGATCAGTACCAAACGATGAGGTGACTACGATAATGCGCCAGATTCTCGAACTGCAAGCCAATGAGCGCTTCCGCGAGATTGCTGATCACCTGCCGCTGGTAATTGCTCTTTCCAATGCCGATCTCAGCCAGTTTTTTTTCATCAGTCGCGCCTACGAGCAAATATGGGGACGAACCGTCGAAAGTCTCTATGCTCATTCCACGTCTTTTCTAGATGGCGTCCACCCCGGTGATCAAGGCCGAGTTAAGGAAGCCGTAGAAAGTCTGGTGAGGGGGGAGCCGGTTGAGTCTATCGAATATAGGGTAGTTCGGCCGGATGGCTCGACGTGCTGGGTTTTGGGCCGAGGCGTTGCGATCCGCGATACCCAGGGCCAGATTATTCGATTAGCCGTCAGCGCTGAGGACATTACGAAGCGCAAGCTGACAGAAGATGAGTTGCGGCGGGATGGCGAGCTATTTCGGGCAATATTGGATAACAGTCCGAATCTGATCTCTCTCAAGGATACGGACGGCCGCTTCAGGTTCGTAAACAAAGAATTCGAACGGGCATTCAAAGTCAGCGAGGGACAAATCAAAGGGAAGAGGGGTGCTGAAATCTTTCCCCCCGCGCAAGCGGCTCAGTTTCGATCGAATGACTTAAAAGCCTTACGGGCTCGTGCTCGCGTGGAATTTGAGGATGTCGTCAACTTCTCGGACGGACCGCATACAATTGCAGGCCACAAATTTCCATTGTTCGATTCGGCCGGAGAAATATTTGCCATCGGCGGGGTTGTAACTGATGTTACCGCTCAAAAACGGGCGGAAGAGGCCTTGCGGCAATCCGAAGAGCAGTACCGGTCGTTGGTGGAAGGCTCACCCTATGGAATCTTTCGCTCGTCGCCGGAAGGAAAATTCCTCGTCGCCAATCCGGCGATGGTACGTATGCTGGGCTACGATTCGGAAAAAGAGCTCCTGTCGCTCGACTTCGTGAAAGACCTCTATGAAACTCCAGCAGATCGCCAGCGAGTGATTAACCTGTACGCACAATTTGATCACCAGCGGGATATAGAGTTGGTTTGTAAAAGAAAGGACGGCCGCCCGATCCTGCTGAGAACGAGCGGACGACGAATTCGTAATGAACAAGGCAATACGGAATGTTATGAGGTTATCGCCGAGGACATAACCGAGCGTAAGGCGCTTGAAGATCAGCTACGTCAAAGTCAGAAGATGGAGGCCGTGGGGCAGCTTGCGGGTGGTATCGCTCATGATTTCAACAATCTACTCTTGGTTATTCTTGGCCAGTGCCAGTTAATCTCGAAGCAGATCGAACCGACGGGTGCCATCTACGGACGTTTCCAGGAAATTCACAAGGCCGCAGAGCGGGGAAAATGGTTGACCACGCAACTCTTGATCTTCGGTCGCCAGACGAAACAGGAACTCCAGGTGATCGACGTGAACGCTCAGGTGGTCGCGGACCTTCGGGAGCTTCTGGAACGGCTCATCGGCGAGGACATCGTATTGGTAACGCATTTGAATCCCACGTCAGGACGAGTACGCGCGGATCGCAGCTTGCTTCAGGTGGCGCTCCTGAACCTTTGCGTTAATGCCCGAGACGCTATCCGTAAGGGGGGCATTCTCACCATTGCGACAGAGAACGTTGAAGTCGGCGAGAACTCGCCACATCAACATCCTCGCGTCCCTCCGGGGTTATACGTAATGCTCAGTGTGAACGACACGGGAGTGGGAATAGATGCCGGGATACAGGGGCGCATTTTCGAGCCCTTCTTCACGACAAAAGAGCCGGGCAAGGGTACGGGGTTGGGTCTAGCGATCGTACAAAGTGTCGTTAACCAGACTGGTGGGTACATTGCAGTAGAAAGCGAAGTCGGTCATGGCTCAACCTTTAAAGTTTTCTTGCCTGTGGTTGAACGGCTCGAAGAAGCTGAGACGGTGGAAAAGGTAGAAGAAATTGGTCCTTGCGGATGTGAGACGGTACTGCTGGTGGAAGACGCCCGAGGCGTGAGGACTGTGATTCGAGACTATTTGGAGAGCGGCGGGTACTTTGTTGTTGACCTTGAGAGCCCCAGCCGAGCCTTAGAATTTGCACGAAATCACAGAGCGCCGATTCACCTGTTGCTAACGGATATAGTAATGCCCGGCGTGGACGGACTGGAGTTGGCCAGACAGATCAGGTCTGCTCGACCGAATATTAAAGTGCTGTATATGTCCGGATACGCGCCGAAGGCTGCTGGCGGCGACGAATTGGAGGAAAGCTCCTTGTTTCTGCAGAAGCCCTTTACGTCAGGACACCTGCTGCATCGTGTCCGTCTAGCGTTGGACAACGCAAAGAGCTGATTAATACTTGGTGGCGTAGTCGAGTCATTTTCAGATTGCTATTGATTGGCCCGGTGCTAAACATTGCTCACATCGCTTCCTTTAGAGGGAAGCTGTGGAGGAGGACACAATAGTAGACACTTTGAATACAACGCCGACAGGTCTCTCCATCCTAATCGTGGATGACGAAGATTCGACGCGCAAACTTTGCCGGGATATTGCGGTCGATGCTACCCTCCAAGCTCACACAGCAGGAACAACTGAGCAGGCTTTGGAACTGCTTGAAGAATCCGCGGTAGATATCGTCCTTACTGACATGAAAGTTCCGGAAGCAGGAGGGATGGAGCTATTAAGGCTCATCCGCTCCAGCCATCCGCATATCGCAGTAATGATGCTCACACAATACGGCAGCATTGAGACGGCAATCACAGCGACACGCCTGGGTGCATTGGATTACATCGCGAAACCCTTTCATGTCGCCGAATTACGGGCAAAACTCGAGCGACTGATGCACGCTATCGATGGCGACGAAAAACATCGCGGTTTGCGTGATCAACTACGCACGCGGTCCGGTTTCGAAAGCCTGATCGGCACTTCCGCAAAAATGCAGCGTATTTATAGGCTGATCGAGAGGGTCGGCCATCACGACTATCCAGTGCTCGTTCTCGGAGAAAGTGGTACCGGCAAGGAGCTTGTTGCGCGCTCCATCCATTTGTCCGGTGTGCGTAAGAACAAGACCTTCGTGCCTGTGGACTGCTCGACTTTGGTGCCGACTCTGATTGAGTCAGAGCTGTTTGGTTATGTCAAAGGGGCATTCACTGGTGCAGAGCAATCGCGCGTCGGCTTATTTGAGAGGGCTAACGGTGGCACACTCTTCCTGGACGAAATTGGAGACTTACCTCTGGATTTGCAGGCCAAGCTGCTCCGTGTGCTGCAGGAAGGCGAGGTTCGTCCCGTTGGCGCAACCAATCGAGTGCCCATTGACGTGCGAATCATCGCGGCCACAAACAGGGACTTGGAAACGGCCATTCGGACTGGCGGCTTCCGCCAGGACCTTTATTTCCGCCTTAACGTCGTACAGGTTAAGCTGCCGCCACTCCGGGAGCACAGGAATGATATTCCTTTACTGGCGAACCATTTCCTCAAACAATTTAGTGACGGACAGAACACAATTAACACGATCTCCGAAGATGCCATGCAGTGCTTACTGGCTTATGACTGGCCGGGAAACGTACGCGAACTGGAGAATGCAGTGGAGCGCGCCGTCGCACTTGGCTCCGGCCCACTCCTGCACACCTGCGATCTTCCATCCAACCTTCAGCAGAATTCGAATGAGGAGGAACTCGAGTCAAACGAGCTGACGACCATGAAAGAGATCGAGCGCCGCTTCATTTTGCGCGCATTGCACGAAGCGAACGGAGACAAACTGGCAGCTGCACGTCTGCTAGGCATGGGCAAGACAACCCTCTATCGTAAACTGAAGCAGTATGGAGCTAAATCCGCGCCGAACTAAGCACCGCTGCACGAGGTGGGTTTGGGTTGACACCCTATTGATGGGTTGCGACTAAGGAAATCCCCACATCTGACAAGTAGATAACATTCCCCTGGAGAGCGAACCTCATGATGAGGTTGTTGAGTGTCAGTGAAGCAGGACATAATTGGTTCGTCATAGGATCACTAAAATTAGTGGTGAATGTGATTGAGGCACTGCCGGTGGTTGTGGAGCCCTGATTGAGAGTATAGGTACCTCCGTTATTTCCGAAACAGCTTATTCGACTCTGTGAGGTACCGGACTCATCTACGAATCCGAGTTCGAAGCTACCGCCAGAGGAGAAGCCGCCACCGGGTTGAGCAACTGTTAAGTTCCCGCTGATTACTCCCTCGCCCACCAAACCACCGCTATTTAGGATACTTCCACCAAAGTCATATACCGCAGTTAGCTGGGCCTGCCCGATTCCAGCGGGTCCTTGAGGACCGGGGATTCCCTGCAGCCCCTGCGGTCCCGTTACGCCTGCTGGACCGGCAGGCCCCGGAAGACCTTGCGGGCCAGTGGGTCCCTGAGGCCCTTGCGGCCCCACTGTCTGGGCCTCTGGGTGATAAGTATTGCCGCACTGGATTAAAAACGGAACTGCAACGAGCATAAACGTGAAAACGGACAGCAAAACTCTTTTCATTGCTCACCCTTTCGGCACGACTATGACGTCGCACGTCGAGTGCCGACCCGCGCCGGGGGCGAACGCGATCTGTCATCCCGCTGAAAAGGCTTTACTTCCGCGAGAGAAGTTTCGAAGGTCCCGCGTCAGATAGTTCTCGCTTAGGGAATCATGATTGACTGGAATTCCTGATTGGGACCTCTGGCGTTCGGATCATAGGTTTTTCCTACTCCCGAAAAAACGCGCTTCAATGGTGGTAGCGCCAGCAGCGTGCTGTGCTGCAGGAATTGCTATCTGTAGTCACCGCGCACAGGGTTGTTCCAATCTGAACACTTTGTCCCGAATGGGGAATTTCGACTCCTACCGCTGTGCCGCTATGAAACTGATTTGAAGCCACATAGCTAAATGCCGAATGGTGCTGCCCCTGCATTAGTCGGAGGCGAGGACAAACGACAATGCTCATCGAATGCATCCTGATCAGCTCTTCGCTCTGCCAGTCAGTGAAAGCCAAGCCGGCCAGGCCGGTGCTGGAGAGAAAGCAGAACGCCATTGTGGCGGTGCTTAAAGACCGGCCAGTGATGACGCTGATGGCCGTCGACGTAATCGCGAAGACGATGGATTATCGCCAGACCCAGCGGGATTTCCTGCTGGGCGGCTTTCAGGAGCACAACGTGATGCTGCGGCCAATGCTGGGTCACCCGGCGGCGATGTATGCCTACGGCGCAGCGTACGCGATGGGCGCGGCCTGGGTAGGGCACAAGATGCGTACGTCACGCTTTGGCATCGTGCGCAAACTCTGGTGGTTGCCCCAAACCTACAGCATTGAGCAGAATGTGTACGGCTACGTCTACACGCGGGCTCACTACACTCGCTAAGATCCGCCGCCATGTTCATGTTCAAAGCTCACGATAAGGTCCACGGTAAAGATACGGCTACCGCCGAGCGCCGAGACGCTGAGCGCTATCCTTTCGTCTGTCCTGTCGAGGTGGTTGATGTGGCAGGCAGCGCCATGATTTCCGCGCGCACGTCCGACCTGAGTTTGCAGGGCTGTTATATCGATACACTGAACCCGTTACCAAAAGGCACTCGGGTGCGCCTGCAATTAAGCAAAAATAACCAGCGGCTTGAGGTGAGAGCCGAGGTGACGGCGTGCCATCCAGGCGGAATGGGCATGGTGTTCGAGCAACTTAGCGCCGCGCAACAGGGTACGGTCGTGCGTTGGCTGGAGAGCACTTTCGCTCCTGCGGAAGCTCCCTTTCGCAGCGCACGTTCGGCTGCCGCACCGGAGGACAAGCCGAAAGAGAAAACGCGCTTCGGCGCGAAGCTCGTGCAGATTCTCGAGCGCAAAGGGGTCCTAACACACTCCGAAGCCGAGGCACTCCTCCGCGATCTCGACTCCTGACCCAGATTTGCCATTGCTCGTTAAAGTTCGCTAAAGGGCGTTTCAGGGTGTTTTTCTTTGGCGCACCAGAAGGATGCCAAGCCCCCAAGATTTAGGGGTCTGTGATATTGATAGCAGTGGCGGGCTGGTCTTGGCGAACGAGTGCGGAAGGAGCTTCGGAATGCGTGTAGTGAAAATTTCGCGATGTCTGTTTTGGGTATCGCTGGCGATCATTTGTGTGGGAGTTCGGGCCGCGCGTCCCAAAGCCAATGCCAGTGGACCGGATACGCCGGCGGCCAGAGCGGTTCCACTTCCCCAGAATCAGCAGTTGGGAGAGGTTCGGTTTTCCGCCGACAACGAACAGGAGCGCGACTCTGGCGTGTGGATCGACGGAAAATATTTCGGCTACGTCAAGGAACTGAAGGGCGACAAGAAAGTTATGCTTGCGCCGGGCGAACACGAAATTTCCATTCGTTCGGATGGCTACAAGGATTTGGTAAAGAAAATCGTCGTCGAGCCAGGCCAGCCGCAAACCATAGAAGTCGTGATGGAGGAAAATCCCAAGGCGATCTATCCCGGCGATGATGCCGCGGAGTTTCGTTTAGACATTCAGCCTAAGCGCGCAGCGGTTTTTATCGATGGCGCTTACGTTGGTCATGGCGGCGATTTTGGAGGCAGGTTTCATTCCATGCTGGTGGGCCCTGGAAAACACCGGCTGAAAGTTACGCTCGAGAGCTATCGCGATTACGAAACCGAAATTAATCCAGTGGCCAACGAGAAATCCCGCATGAAGATCGTCCTGGAGAAGGAAACAGATTCGACGGGCAAGCCCTAGTTCAGATTTTCGGTTCAACAACCTTTTGGATGTGGGCACCGAAGCTTAAAGAAAAACCGCACCCTCAAAATCGCCCCTTCGCAGGCTCCCTTTGATTCTCCCTTCGAGACTCAGGGTAAAAGGGTGCGGCACCCATCCGACACCCAGGCGGGAGAGGGTCAGACTGCGCGAGCTTCCTCGGGAAGAATGCGGCTGATTGCAGGCACGAGGTCTTTACCCATTTCCGATTTCGCGAGGAAATTGCCGTCCCCGAATAACCGTGCCAGGGCGGCGGCTTCTTCGGGGGTGTAGTGGCTGCTCATGAGGATGATCTTGATGTCCGGGACCAGCCGACGCATTTCGTAAGCGGCTTCAATCCCGCTCATGAGCGGCATGACAATATCCAGAATAGTGACGTCCGGTTTGAGCCGCTGAATCTCCTCTATGGCTTCCTGACCGTCGGAGGCCTCATAGATTTTCCAGTGTCGCTGCTCTACTAGCAGAGAGCGCAGAGTGCGACGAACGAGTTCCTGGTCGTCTACGATGAGGATTTTCGCCGGAATGGGCACTGCATCTCCGGGCAAGGCGAAGCCCTTTGAGGCGGGCCAGGCGGTGCCGAATAGATATTAGGCTCCCTCGGTGTATGTACAATACCGCGCTCACCTGAACCTAGGCGAAGCTGGGGCGAAGCTTGAGGCGCGCTTCCCGCCAATTACTTTTTCCGAAAGAACTCGGGAACCGAGGCGCCGAGCGCGACAGGAGTGGTCCTTCCATCGGGCGAAGTTACATCCACGCTTTCTGCAAACGGGCCATTCACTGATGGGGTGTAACTGTAGGAATAGATTTGACCATTGCCAAAATCCTGGCCCGTCAAAGTCGTTGCCGTATACGAATTGCGCAGCAGAACGCGATGGCTTTCGTCCTCAATCGCGGTCATCAAATCGCCGGCGTACGAATAGTGTTGTTTGTGCCCGGATGAAAGCGTGACATCGGCGAGCATGCCATTTCCGTCATAGCCATACTCGGCCCATTGACCTTTGTCGTCCTGCGCACGCACGATACGCGATTGATCGTCGTATTTGAACTTGATCCAGTGGTTGTGAGGCGTGCGAATCTCCATGAGGTTGCGCAGCCCGTCGCGGATAAGCTGCAGGCGATTGCCATCCTGATCGCGCATTTCAGTAGGCGCGCCCTGCGCCATGTTCGTAGCTTTGTAGGCCTCCGGAAAAGTGATCGCTAAACCATCCTTACGCCAGGTTGTCCAGCCGTCGCCATTCCAGGCGGTCACGGCTTTATAAAACTCCGTCGAGGTCTCCGTATGCTGATAGATGGCATCGTCAAAGCTTGTACCTTCAGAGACTCGCGGGAAATCAAGGAAATCGCCATCCTCGAGAATGAGCCATTGTTCGGTATAGGGGAAACGGGTCCCTACAGGCGCAATATCGAAGGGATGGTTGGCATTCTTTCCAAACGCGTGGACACGATTTGGATGCATGAAGTCGCCCGAATTGTAGGTGCGGGTCAAAGGCACGTCGAAAACGTCTTTCACATATAGATCGCATTGCCGCAGAACAAAATGTCCATAGCGTAAGTCGGCCTCGAACCGGTTTACCGGTCCGGAATGCGTCGTAGGCAGGCTACATTTTCCGAACTGCGGAGGCGGATCAGATTCGCCCTCGGATTCAAAGACGCAAGGAAAGCTGCCATCCATGGCAGGGCCGGGAGCGTCCGGACGGTTTAGCAATTCGAGCACGCGAGCACTCGGCTTAAAAAGATGGTTCATGCGGTCAGCCGATACTGCACTCAGCGAAGCTGCCGACGGCGAATGATAAGTTCCGTACACTGCAAATCCAACCCGTGCCACAGCCGCCAGGGAGACGAGAACGAGTACAAAAATCGCCGTCTTCTGTGTTGAGCTTTGCATTGTCGCTTCCCTTATTCGTGGCCGACTGCGGTCGCCCTATTCCTTAGATAGTCCTTTTTCCTCAATTTCACTGCCGAGTTTCCTCGCTTCCGCTATGGCGCGCTTCGCATCTTCAAGCCGCGAAACAGGCACGCGATGGTGGCTGGTTTGCCCCGCACGGGGTTAGAAAAGAAGAACGGGACTCCTCCAGACGCCAGGACACCGCGAATGACAGCCGATTCTGTCGCGGAACCCGGATAGTCAAAGACCATGAAGGTAACCAAGTGCTCGGAATCGCTCAACACGTCTCCTCAGTCCCGATTTCCGATCTTCAGACGATAGCCATAGTCTAGTTCTCATCAGTCCTGTGGGCCGCTGGCCGGAGGGTCAGTTGCGCCCTATGTGTAAGGGTTCGTCGCGGGATTAGGGCACGGCCTGGCCAATGGTTACGGTATCGGCACAGTAGTACTCCCGTACGGTTCCCGCGTGCACCGCCGTCCGCGAAGCTGCAGTACGGAGGGCAGAATGAAAAAACTGAGCGCAATTCTGATTTTGATCTTATGTATTGTTGGGGCGGCCTACGCGCAGCACGAGTCGAATATGCCGGCCGGTTCCAAGGTTTATATCGAGCCCATGAACGGGTTTGAGAACTATCTCGCAGCGGCGATTCAAAAAAAGAAAGTGCAGGTTACGGTCGTGGCGGATCGTGACGCAGCTGACTTCGTCGTCACCGGCACCGCACAACATGAAAAAGCCGGATGGGCCAAGGTTGCGTTTCAGCATGATATCCACTCCGACGATCAGGCCAGCATTTCCGTGGTGAACACGAAAACCAGCGCGGTTGTATTCGCCTATGCCGTGAACAAAAAGAATACGTGGCATGGCGATCAAACCACCGCCGAGGCTTGCGCCAAACACCTGCAGGGTCACATCGAGGGCAAAGAGTAACATCGCCGCAGAACGATCTGACTGCAGTCTTTCTTCTCCCTTACCTCAGCACGGCGGCTTTGCGAATCTCGGGCCGCCGTGCCTTTTTATGTCTGGCAAACGCTCAGCTAGCGGCGCGGAAGTTGTGCCAAGAGAAAAACCGCACCCTTGAAAACGACCCTTCGCTTCAGGGCAAGCCCTTCGAGGCTCAGGGTAAAGGGGTGCGGCACCCAAATCCAAACCTCAAATAAAATGCAAGCTCAGCTCCATGCGGGCTCTGTAGAAAATGGTTACAAACGAGAAAGGCCTTATAACAGACTTACTGGGGCCGCGTGAGCAGGGGGCCGCACGGTTCGGTACATCTGCAGTCCCACCGCGCCTATACCCATGATCAGCGCGATAAAAACAATCAGGCCGCCCAAGAAGGGAATTAGCCCCAGCAGGGCGATGATGACGATCCCGCAAATTGCCGCGACAATCCGCCAGCCAGCCGTTTCCGCCGTCTTGTGCCGCAGCCATCTGAGCATCAAGTCACCAATCGCTGCAGCGGCCGCAATGTAGCCCACCAGAAGAAGCGCGAAATAGGCCGCGATGGACAACAATGCCAGCGGAGCGCCGATAAGCGTGATCAGCAAGATCAGAGATGCGATGGGAATGCACACGAGCAAGGCAAATCCAAGCAGGGCGCTCGCGCCGGGGCGAGTTTCGAGCGTGCCGATCACGTTCGTGAAGCCGGGAAGCAGAAATAAAATCGCGACGAGCACCATCAGCCCGAAGGTCCAGAACCAGAACAAGAACAGGGCAATCCCGCGCGCGATTGCCGGAGCCCTGTGCATCCGGAAGGGAAGCTGTTCGATGCCGCCCAGCACCTGCGCTCCCGGATCCTGTTTCAGCGCCGCGTTGCTGCGATAGCGAAGCTTTCCGTTGATGCGCGCGTCCGGTCCCAACTCGATTTGTCGCGCGCTGGCGTTCACGTCCCCGCCAACGGGGCCATTCAGGTAAAGGCTTCCTCCGGCGGCTTGGAGGTAACTGCCGATCGCACCGTTCACGCGCGCCTGGCCGGCTGCGATGCTGGCGCCGCCTTCGATTCGCGAGGACGGCGCGAGCTCCACGTTGCCTCCGGCCAAGCGGGCATTGCGAGCAATCGTGCCGTTCACGTAGACGCGGCCGCCCGCGGCGTATGCGTTATCGGAGAAGTTTCCATTCAGGCGTATAGTGCCGCCGGCGGCCACCGCATCGCCGCCAACTTTTTCACCCAAGACAATCTCACTGCCCGCGGCCAGGAGATCTCCCGCGACGGAATTCGTCATCGTGATGTCCTGACCGGCGGCGAAGCGGTCTTTTCCAAGCTCGATGGTGACCAAGCCGGTTTCGTCGTTGGTCTGAGCGTGCAGCTGCAACTGAGCCGTAAGGATCATTACAACAATCAGAAAACCTACGTTGATTTTGAACATCTCCGCCCCTTTCAGCTCGCACTCTCAGCGTCCAGTGGATGGTTGATGTGATGCCAGTCGCACAAGAAAGGGAACGGCATCGACTTGGTGTCTAACCCGCACTTGTCCTAACCGAAAGGGCGGGCCGCGTCGACCGCGAGGTTCGGCGCAACTAGCGCTGTCTCTCGCTGATTACCGCTTTGGTTCCATTGAGCTTGTCTTCCAGCTGTGCGTAGGGGCCGGCGGCGTAAACAATTTTTCCGCCGACCATCGTGAGCAGCGATGAATTCTTCCCGATCTCGTCCACGGGTTCCGTCATGAAGTCCTGGCTGAGAACGGCGAGATCGGCGAATTTGCCGATTTCGAGCGAGCCGCGCTTGTCTTCATCGTGAGCCACCCACGCGCTGCCCATGGTGTAGAAACGAAGCGCGTCGGCGCGGCTGGGCGTTTCGTCAGGGCCGCGCAGCGGATGGCCGCTGGCGGTTTTCCCATCGATCAGCCACTGCAGTACGGTGAAGGGATTGTAGGTGGAGACGCGGTGCGCATCCGTGCCCGCGTTGACGACGATGCCGATCTTTTTCGCGGTGATCACTGGCGGCATGCGCTTCGCCTCTTGCGGGCCCTCTTTTGCGACCAACTGATCGCCATCGTTGTACATCATGTCCTGCATCGTCCAGCCTACGCCTAGCGCCTTCATGCGCTGGAACGTGGCTGCGGAGCCGTCGTTGAGATGGGCGATCGTCCAGCGCAGATTGGCGATGGGGAATTCCTTATTGACGCGCTCGAAGACTTCCAGAAGCTGATTCACGTTTTTTTCGCTATCCCAATGCATGGTGAGTCCGAGGTTGTGCTGCGCGGCCCAGCGCGCGATTTCGTAATACTTGTCGAGATCGGTTTGCGCGGCTTGGCCGGAGATGCCGTTCATGGCCCAGGTGATGCGTTCGCCGATGCCATTGAAACGCAGCATTTCGTCGCCAAATCCCATCGGCATCATGGCCAGATAATTTTTGTATTCCTCGAACTCGTGGCCCGGCGTCATGCCGCAGAGGCTGTAGACAACGCGCAATGTCAGTTGGTTGTCGCGCCAAACCTTGAAGACGGCCTGATAGCTTTCAGGCGTGACGTTGTTTCCTCCCGGATCGACCACGCCGGTGAGCCCAAGGCGATTCAGTTCGCGGAAAAATTCCTTGGTGCCCTCGACCTGCTCCTCGAACGTCGGCTTGGGCAGCAGATCGAATACAGGGACCATATTGCCGGTGACGACGCCGGTGGGCTTTCCGCCGGAGTCTTTTTCGAGTTTGGCGCCGCCGGGCAGATCGGCATCGCTCTTGATATTCAGCGCCTCGAAGGCGCGGGGCGTCATCATCGCCCAGCCGTAGCCAAGCTGCACGTATACGGGATTATCGGGTGCGGCGGCAGTGAGCTCGGCTTGGGTTGGCCGGCGATGTTCCTTGAATGCGTCGGTCGTGGCGGGCGGCGTCACCACGATCAGCCACGAGCCGGGTTTCGTCTTCTGCGCCGCGTCGTGGATTCGGCCTAGAGCTTCGGCCAGAGATGTCGCTCCGATCCAGTTCACTTCGGTGCTGAAGGTTTGGGCGGCGCGAATGGCGTGCATGTGATTGTCGATTAAGCCCGGAATGGCCGTGCGGCCTTGTAGGTCGATCACGCGCGACTTTGGGCCCGCCAGCTTTTTTATTTCCGCGTTGGTGCCGAGCGCCACGATCTTGCTGTCGCGGATGGCCAGCGCCTCGCGCGTCGAGAATTGATTGTCCACGGTGATGATTTTGCCGTTCAGGAGGACGGTGTCGGCATTCTGCGACCATACGGGCAATGCGAAGGCCAGCGCCAACAAGACGAAGGCGGCGATTCTTAACCGCGAGTTGAAGTTCATTTGCGTTCCTTTTTTATGAGGCAAAGCAACGTGGTGGCCACCCTTTTTTGCTGCCCAGCTTAACCTTAGCGATTCGGAAATTGATACGGTTCCTTCTCGTATAATCCTGCAATGAAACTTGAGCCCTACCTTTGGTTGCTGGTCATATTGGTCTCAATCTTAGCCGGGATCAAGTATCTGTACCGCTCCCGGGCGGGGGCCATGCTCGCTTTTGCGGCGAGATTGAGTTTGCATTATTCACCAGGAGATCAGCGAATATTTGGTAGACGACCAGTCCATTATCCAACTGGATTCAAGATGAGGTGCTATCCAATTTATCTTGTAAGCAGGATCTGGAATGTGATCGATGGCGAAAGGAACGGAATCAGAGTTCTCATTTTTGACAGCATGATAGGCGAAGGGAGGGGCGCACGCTATTGCACCTTCGTGGCCACCCAAAGCACCGACAACTTGTTCAAGACTGTTAAACAGCGGGAAAAGGTCGCTCAACGCGCTGGGTGGACTGCCGTATATCGAATCTCCTTCATGGGAATACGACCGTGGACATTCAGCATCGCTCGCATTGAAGAATTTCTGAACAATTTGTAACGCTGGAGGACATGACCCAAGCGCTAAGTTATCAAGGTTCAACCCTATGGAGTCGCGGTTGCGTGCCATGCCGGATGCACTCGTCGTCTCACTAATAGCCAATTGACGGTGGCAATCAGTGCGGTGGCGCACATCAGCAGGGCTTCGCTGGTGTGCAAGCCGGTAATCAGGAGCAAGGCGATTCCGATGGCAACCATACTGAGTGTGCGTCCGAAGGGCACTCTGAAGGCGTCGGCCCGTGGATGCAGCTTTCGCAATCGACCGAGGCACGCGCAGGTTGCGGCGTAGTAGACGATCATCGAAGCGGCGCTGAGCGCGACGATCCAGAGAAAGGTGCCGCTGACTGCCATGAGCCATCCCGTGAGCGCGAACAAAATGATGCCCGCTGTCGGCGTCTGGTAACGCGGATCGAGTTTCGCAAAAACTCGGGGGAAATCACCTTCAGCGGCAAAGGAGTAAACCAGCCGCGGAGCGTTCAATAAGGTCGCTGAAACCCATCCGTAGGTGGAAACCATGGCGGCGATAGCGACCACTGCCGCGCCATTGCGTCCGATCAGCACGGATGCTGCGGCAGCGAGAGGGCGCTCGGTGACGTTCGTACCAATCGCGGCGAGCGTGATGAACTGCAACAAAATATAAAACCCCGTACATATCAGCAGCCCAAGTAACAGACCAAACGGGATCGTTCGGCGAGGTTCTTTGACTTCACCGGCGACGATCAGCGAGTCTTCCCATCCGCCATACAAGAAAATCAGAAAGATGAATGCACGCACCCAATTTGATAGACCAGGGGACACGAGTTCGGACGCACGAATCATTTGCGTCTGGTGAACTAACCGGCCTACTCCGAAAAGGATCAGTAACGCTAGCGGCGAGAGCTTCGCGACAGTCATGATGTTGCTCAGGTTCGCACCGGCGCGGACTCCGAAATAATTGATGACCGCCGGAATGGCAATCAAGATCGCCAGCAGCAGGTCACGCTCCAGAGTGCTTAGGGGCACGAATGTCACGAGATAGTCCATAAAGAGATGGGCGACAGCCGCGATTGCGCCAATTATGGAGAGAAGATGAAACCATCCGATCTGTATGCCGAGGAAGGGACCGAACGTGGTGCGAACGTAATGGTAAGGTCCGCCGGGTTCGGAGAATTGCGATGCGACCTCGGACATGCAGGCCATGATGATGGCCACGCCCAGGGCACCAACAATGATGGCGAAGGGGCTGGCTCGTCCGAGCAAACGAGTCAGTTCAGCTGGCAGACCAAATACGCCGCTGCCGATGATGGTATTGATGACCAAGGCGGTCATCGTCCAGCGGCCGATCGATCGGACAAGTGGCATGTGAGGCCTGGGGCCGCCCCGGAGTGTATCGCGTGACGTTCACTCGAGGAATCTAGAAGTCGGAGAGAGTGAGCTTGGTGTCGGCTTTGCTCCAGGCGCGCTGGAACTGCTGGCGCACGGTGGCAGCTTCGGTCGTCTTGCCCTCGGCTTTGAGCGCCTCGGCCAGACCAAAGAGCGAACGGGGATTGCGCCGGTTGCGCTTGAGGTCTTCGCGGAGTATCGCTTCCGCTTGGGTGGCTTTGCCTGCTTGCAGAAGCGCGGCACCGAGCGACTCGCGAGTGGGCGCAAGCCAGTCGGGCGGTTCGTCGTAGTCCAGCGTGTCCTCAAGCGATACCGCTTTTTGCAAATGCTCGATGGCAGCGTCGGTCTGGTGCTGTGCATTCGCCAGTCGCGCTTCCACGATCTCCGCCATCATTTGCGGTATGACCTCGGAGTTGTGCGGCCCTTGCGTGTTGACGGGAATCTTGGCCATGGCGGGGGCAGTAGCGCGCAAAGCTGCCAATTCAGTTTGAGCCTGATCAAGGTTTGAGTTACTGACCGCGGCCAGCGCTCGTGCGTAATGCCACTCGACCGTGGTCACTGGCTGCGAAGGGTCGGGTTGAGGCGCGGACATAACGTCGTTCCAACGGTGGAAACGCACCATGATCTGAAGCGGCAGGGAATAGAAAGGGTCGAGCATGCCCATTTCCTTGACGTTGGGGGCGACATGGTCTTGCGCGCGCCTAGCCGCCTGAAGCGAAGCAGAGTAGTTGCCCATGAAGGCGTTTTCCGCAGCGATGAAGTGCAGATTGTGCGTGTAATACATCAACGGGTAAACGCCTTGCGGATGTGCGACGGCGAAATAGGCGTCATCGACGCGCACCGCGGCGACGTTGGTTTTCTCTCCGCTTTCATGGTCGCCGGTACGGATGTAGATGTGGGAAGGCATGTGAACGAGGTGTCCGGAGGCTGGTGCGAGCGCGGCCAGCCGCTGCGCCGAAGGCAGGGCGGCTTCGGGATGCGTGGAAGCTTCAACGGCGTGGATGTAGAAATGATTCGCGCCGACGTGGTTGGGATCGTGCTTCAGCACGGACTCAAGCACGGCCACAATTTCGTCGGTGCCGGGCGCGGGTTGGCCCGCGCGATCGTAAAGCTGCCAAGGATGGAGGTTCATGCCGCTTTCGGCAAAAAGAGTAGCGGCGTCGAGATCGTCGGGATACGTTTTATAGACCTCTCGCATCGCGTCGTGATAGGCGGCTTCGAGGCGATCGTAATCGGGATGGGGCTCGCCGGTGTAACGCTTGGCGAGGGCCTGAATGTAATCGCGCTCATTGCGCGGAGCGTTTGCGGAAAGCGCCAGAGCCTTCTGCACGTTCTCGTAGGCCAGCTTTTCGCGCGCGTCGTCTACGGGCAGGTTGTAATTCGTCCCCAGCACCAGCGCGATGCCCCAATAGGCCATAGGCATATTCGGATCGAGTTCGGCGGCACGGCGGAAGCACTGCTCGGCCTGGCCATGATTGAATCCGTAGTCGAGGGTCATGGCCTGCTCGAAGAGGCGCTGTGCCTGCGGATCCGAGGTCTTCACCGGGTGATTAACCTTGCCGAAACCCTTGGCCGTGCAGACGGACGAGACGCCCGAGGTGGCGTGATCGTGCTGCTGTGCCGGCGATGAGAAAGCGGGTGTCGAGGCAATGAGCAGAGTGACGAGCGCCAGCAATGTTGCGGGCAATCGAGGCGATCTTCTGAATTTGGCAGCGAACATCGTTCAGGTCTCCGAATCGCAGGGCGTCCTTCGCTAATATCACAATTCAGCAGAGCGTGCCATAAGGGTCCGAAAGTATGGCTAGCGGGCCACGTTCCGCTAACAGGGCCTTGTCGCGGTTTATCACTGCCGATCGGGCATACCTAAACAGAAGGGCGCGATTTCACTTAGGAAGAATCTCATTCCTGGTCGTAAAACTTCAGGGCCATCGCACCGTGTGTGGCAGCTCCGCCAGCCCGTAATGCAGCAGCCAGGAGTGAGCTTTCCGCGACTTCTTCACGCGAGGCACCGGCTGCTTTGGCAGCTTTTGTATGGACTTCGATACAGTATGGGCATTGCGTTGTAAAGGCGACAGCCAAGGCGATTAGTTCGCGGTATTTCCTCGGAATGGCTCCGTCCTCGCGACCAACTATTTTGTCCAGACCCAGCCATGCATTGAATTCATTCGGAGCGAGCTTGCCCATCTGCTTCAAGTAACGCAAGTCACCAGGATCGTGGTAGTGATCGCTCATTAGTCCTCCTGTGAGTTTGTGTTGAGACGGAATCCTGATTGTAGAACTTTTGGCGTGCGCATCCTACGCTGCCATTGCCGTGGGCACAACGACGCTCATTTTTGTCTCGGCAAGTGTCAATTCAGAAAAATGCTGACAGGGGAGTACAATCGGCGGCTGAGGCAAGACAACAGGAGGAAGCATGCTCACAGCGGCTAGTGGACAAAACTTTGGGCGACAGTTCGGAACGCGCTATGGGGCTGCGGCGCTGGCGTGCGCGGCGGTGGCCATTTTTGTGTTGGGATTTGTCTCCGCACTCGTATTCGTTAGGCCGGCCAAAGCCGAAGGCAATCCGGCCAATCTGAATCCGGCGGCGATCTCTTACACGTTGCCGGATCAGCTCAAATGGGTGACGCAGCCGAACGGAGCGATCAATGCCGTGCTGCGCGGCGATCCTTCGAAGCCGGGTCCGTACATTGTTTTGACGAAATGGACGGCGCATCACATGAGCCGTCCGCATTTTCATCCCAACGATCGATTTGTGATGGTGCTTTCGGGGACGTGGTGGGTAGGCACGGGCACCAAGTACGATCCCGATAGCACCGTGCCAATGCCGACGGGTACGTTTGCGACGCATTACGGCAAGCAGGTCCATTACGACGGGGCAAAAGACGGAGACGTGGTGCTGGAGATCGTGGGCGACGGGCCGGCGACGCAGGTGGCGGCGGAAGAGAAGTGACGATGCGACCAGCATCGTCATCCCAAGCGAGCAACGCGAGAGAGGTATCCCTCTGAGGTTTGGTCGATCCAAACCGATAGGAGAGATGCTTCGGGGCGAAAAACGCCCCTCAGGGTGACAACAACCACGGCCGGCCTAAAAGGCCTTGGGAGCTCAGGGCAAGCCGCCGCTACAAGGCTCAAACCCATCGGTAGAAAGCCCCAGGGCCCCCGCAAAATACGCGGGGCGCCCTGGGCTACAAAATCGGACCGGAAAAACCAAAAGCGCGGAGAGATTCTTCGTCCGCCGAGAGAAAGGTCTGCCGCTGACGGCGCGGCCGACGGCGGACTCAGAATGACAAGGAGAACGATACGGTTCCCCAGGGCTTCCGCCCTGGGCTAATTTGTGCCGCCCCTGCGGGCTTCCGTCTTGTCGCTAACCAACCCTAACTGCGGTCGATGAAAGGAGCCCGGACTTGCGTCCTGGGCTACAAGGATTAGGCCCACCCCTCAGAAGGGGTGGGGCACCCGGTAATTTGTGTCACCCCTGCGGGGCTCCATCCTGTCGCTACAGAAACATCGCAGAGATCAGGGATTGGGGACAGGGTCATACGCGGCGATGGAGCCGAAGTAGGCGACGTAGATGCGGTGCGTCGCTGGGTCCACGGCGCCGGCGTGTCCGCCAAAGTGAGTGGTCGCCTGCTCGAGCACGCGATACGAATCCGCGGAATCCTGCTGGATGACCGTCATGGTGCCAAAGCCATTGAAGGTATAGACGCGGCGTAGCTCGGGATCGTAGGCAGCGCCGTCGACGCCCGAACCGATGGGAAGAGTGGCGACCACTTGCCCCGTGTCCGCATTCAGGACGACGAGCTTATTGTTGTCGCAGGTGACGAACAGGCGATGGTTGCCGGGATCGTAGGCGAGTCCAGAAGGGCCAGTGCCTTCGCCGAGCTTATAGCGCTGAGTAACCATCTGCTTTTGCGGATCGATGACCACGAGTTCGTTCGTATCTTCGTCGTTCTGGTAGATCAAGCCGCTTTGCGGATCGGCTTGCGCATATTCCGCCACTCCGCCGAGTTGTACCGTGCCGACAACCGACATCATGACGGGATCGATGAGCGTGCCGGTCTTGCCGGCATGATCGGCTACGTAAATCAAGCGCAGCTTGTCGTCGTAAATGATCGCGTCGGGCCCAACGCCGCCGGGAATTTTCTTCAGCAGCTTATTGGTGCTCACGTCGAAGACGCCGACGGTATCGTCTCCGCTGGCGGTGGCGAAGCCGCGATCTCCGGCGACGGCGATGCCATGGGAGCGCGGCAAGCCGCCGATTTCGGCGACGACCTGGTTCGACGCGGTGTCAACGACCGCGACGACACCCTGGCTCGTGTAGCCTGCGTAGAGTTTCGAGCCATTCACGAACATGTAGTCGATGAACTGGAGCGGGGATCGCGATGCTGCAGGCACAGCAATGATGCCGACGGCCTTGATGGTTTTTGGCGTCGGGCGCGTGGAGAGATAAATATAGAAACCGATAAGGCCTAAAACGGCGAGCCCAATGAGTACTGCAAGGCCTTTGAGCACGAAGCGCATTACTCTCATTTTTCGCCTCTTTCCACCCCGGTTTTTTGGACGGAAATTTCCAAGAGAAGCTGTAACGGCCGAAACCCGGTGAAGGTTAACACCGTGCGTGTAATGAAAACAGCAAAAGCAAAGACCTACACAGAGGGCACAGAGACGCGGAGACCACAGAGACACCGAAAGCCACTGCAGATCCCTCGGGTGGGCATCCTTTAGCGCCAAAGCATTGGTTTCGGCTGACCAGCCCTCGCGATGACATTCCCCACTTTTCGGCGAGCTAGGTTACCACCACGCGGATTACAGAAACGGCAAAAGCAAATCTACACAGAGGGCACAGAGACGCGGAGGCCACAGAGGAAGCATACAGAGTCGGTATTCTGT
The DNA here is from genome assembly GCA_963846235.1 of uncultured Acidobacteriota bacterium. Taxonomy (GTDB): domain Bacteria; phylum Acidobacteriota; class Terriglobia; order Acidiferrales; family UBA7541; genus Palsa-189. The sequence goes on along the minus strand of CAWJVF010000003.1, from coordinate 1,137,478 downwards.
GGCCTCAGTGGCTCCGTGATCTCTGTGTAGCTTTCAACCTGTAACGCTTGCCGGACCACGGCGCTTACGGCAACAGCAAAAGGCGGCCGCTGATCTGGCGCCGCTCAAAGGCTTCGTGAGCCTTGGCTGCGTCGGCCAAGGGATAGGTGCCCGCGATGCGCATCGAGAGCCGGCCTTGCTGGATCCACTCGACGAATTGCCCCATATAGCGCGGAATTTCGCCGACCCAAGGAAGGGCATTGACGCGGGCGAGAAAGAGCGAGCCCTTTTCCTGCAGGCGCATGATGTCAAAGGGCGGCACGTAGCCGCTTGATTGGCCGTAGATCACGAGATAGCCCGCGGGAGCGAGGCTATCGAGATTGGCTTCGAAGGTGTCTTTGCCGACGCCGTCGTAGACTACGTTCACGCCGCGATTGTCAGTGATGCGGCGGGCTTCTTTTGCAATGTCCGCGCGCGAAGAGACGATCACCTCGTCGGCGCCGGCTTCGCGGACGAATTTGGCTTTCTCGTCTGTGGACGTGACGCCGATAACGCGCCCGCCGCGAATTTTCGCCATCTGGCAGAGCAGCAGTCCAATGCCTCCGGCGGCGGCCTGAATCAGGCACCAGTCTCCCGGCTTGACCGGATAGGCATGGTGGGTGAAGACGTAGGCGAGAAATCCCTGGTTCAATCCGGCCGCGGCAATTTCGAAACTCAACTCGCCGGGAATGCGAATCAGGCGAGCCGCGGGTAGCGCGACGTGCGTGGCGTAGGAGGTTCCCCAGAAGCTGACGCGATCGCCGGCCTTGAGATTTGCGACTCCGGCGCCCAGAGCTTCGACAGTACCCACGCCCTGGCTGCCCAGAAATGCGGGGAGATCGTCATTAGCGTGGCGGCTGTAAAACGCCTGGCCGGCGAGCTCGCCTCGGCGCCGCTGCACATCAAGGAAATTGACGCTGGCGGCGTGGATGCGCACCAGCGCTTCGCCGGGGCCGGGTGACGGCGTGGGCAGCTCTTCGAGCCGCATGACTTCGGGGCCGCCGTAAGCGTGAATGCGAATCGCTTTCATGGTGATGGCAGCAGATGAGGAAATTTAACACAGAGGGGACAGAAACACGGAGTGCACAGAGGCTCGCAGTGCGAGACGCGAAGATACAATTTGCCGGAGCAAACTATGCGCCGATTGCGGCGGTGCGTGCATCCAATTCGCTCTGGAGGCAAACCTATGCAAGCTGCGGTCGTACCTGCTGTGAGTGGTTCCTGGCAAGTTAAAGACGTTCCTCAACCAAAACCAGGACCAAATCAAGTTCTGGTGAAAATGCATGCGAGCGGCATCTGTTATACCGACGTGCACGAAACACTCGGACATATTCCGGGCGAATTTCCACGAATTTTGGGCCATGAACCGGTGGGCGAGATCGTCGCCGTGGCCCCTGACGTTACCACGCGCAAAGTAGGCGATCGCGTCGGCACCGCGTGGATTCAAGAAACCTGCGGACGCTGCGAGTGGTGCCAGCGCGGGAAGCGGATGTTCTGCCCTTACCAAAAAAGCACAGGTGTGAATCTGCAAGGAGGTCACGCCGAGTACATGCCGATGTACGCCGACGCTACCTACCTGATTCCCGACAAAGTTTCCTACGAGCAAGCCGCGCCGATTTTCTGCGCCGGGTACACGGTGTATAGCGGGTTGCGCTGGGCCGACCCCAAGCCGCACGAGCGCGTCGCGGTGCTCGGCATCGGCGGGCTCGGGCACCTCGCTGTGCAGTACGCGAAAGCTACGGGATTTGAGACGATCGCTATTTCGCATTCGCCCGACAAAGACAAATTGATTCGCGAGCTCGGCGCGGACGAAATTGTGCGCGACGGCAAGAGCCTTGCCGCGGCGGGCGGCGCGGACATCATTCTGAGCACGTCCAATTCAACCAAGTCCATGGTGGATAGCATTCAAGGGCTGCGGCCCGACGGGCGGCTCGTCACCATGGGCGTCGATGCCGAACCACTCACTGTCTCGCTATTCGATCTGCTCGTGAAACGCCTTCGTATCATCGGAAGCCAGCAGAACGGTCCCGAATATTTGTATGAGGCGCTCGATTACGTGGCGCAGGGAAAAGTGAAAACTATCGTGGAGACTTATCCTCTAGCGGAGGCTGCGAAAGCGTATCAGCGCGTGGTGGACGGCAAGGCGCGGTTCCGCGCCGTGCTGACGATGTAGGAATCAGGATTAACACAGAGGGCACAGGGACGCAGAGGACGCGGAGCGAGACCTAGAACACAAAACCCCAGGGCCCCGCAATTGCAGCGGGCGCCCTGGGCTACAAAAGAAATCCCACGTTGAGAAGACCTTCGCAGGTCACCACAAGAGAGTGCGGCGTCCGGCACCCGTAAAAGGAAAAGCTTCGGAGAGATTCTTCGACTCCGCGTCCCGACCGGAAATCGGAAGGCACGATTTCCGGAGAAAGAAAACGTCGGGACGCTTCGCTCAGAATGACAAGGGGAGAACGCACACGTAGAAACGACGTGTGGGGCAGCCGAAAAACCGCCTCCCTGCCAGATCCGAGACAGACCATGAACGCTGAACCGAGCGGTGAAAAGCAAAACCGGCGAGGCGGAAGGAAGAAGCCTTCGCCTCGCCGGCGGAATCAGACGAGACCTGATGGAGACGTTGCTGAGATCGGCGCGATCAGTTGTCGGCGGTCAGTTGCCGCCGTTTTGCGAGATCATCTTCAGGCCCTTGGGGTCCTTCGATTGATCGAGCGGCACGGCCGTCATGACCGGAGCGGCATCGATGTAGATGTGGTAGCTCTCCATCATCATCCACGTGCCGTTGAGCGGAGCAAAGACGCGGCTGGCCCAGTAGGCGCGTTCGCCGTAGGTCGGCTGCACGGAAATCATCACCACCGCAGAGCCGTAATCCCACCAGCGTGACCACAAGAAGGGAACCGTGGCTACTTCGGGCTGATGTTTCGCCGCGGCTTCTTCTTGAGCCTTGGCGATCATCGCGACCATCTGCGATTTCGGCGCGCGGGGCCCGCCGTAAGTGCTCACGGCGCGCTGGTCGAAGTTATCCGCAATGTGCTTGGCCCACATGCCGGGCTTGCCGGATTCCTGTTCCACTCCAGCCGGCGAGTGATGCCTTTTCGTTCGCGGTGAGCGGCTTGTAGGGAACGTATTCGCAGGGGTTGATGCAAGGCACGGCGTAAGTCGGCCGCACGGCCTTGTAGTCGCGCTCTTTCACGGCGATCTCGGAAGTTTGCAGCAGCTTCCATCCGCCCTTATTGCCCTTCACCCAAGTGTGCGCGGCGTAGTTTTTGTCGAGATTGTCCTGAATCCAGACTACGTTGCCGTATTTGTGCTCGATCACTTTGATATCCCCGGTGCTGGGAACGAGCGGCTTGACGCCGGCCTCAAGCGCTTCGCGCAGGGGCCACATGATGCCGTCGGTATCGATCCAGGTGAATTCCGGATCGACCCACTTATTGATGACCGCCTTGTCGCCTTTTTCGAAGGCTGCCGTAACCGCGCGATCGGCGGTGACGACTTCATCGTCGGCGGCAGCCGCGGGGCGCGTAGTGAGCGCCACAAGAGCGCCGGCGGAAATGATTGCGGTCACTGCCAAAGCCGTGAACCATCGCTTCATCTGATCCTCCCTAATGTGAGAGCCTGATACGCGGGCGTAGCCCGTTTTACGATTGCGAAGGCTGGTGCGAAGAGCGCCTCCCTAGGAGTCGCTCCGCCGGGGGGACCCGGACGCGTTGCGTTCTTCGCCCCTAGCCGAATGCTATATGCGGGAGTTTACACCCAATACCCACCCTAATGCGCGCGTCTTTTTTCAGCTCGGTACTGGCTGTGCCGACGCACTTATCGGGGTCCCTGACTGAAGGAAGGCCAGACGATGGGCGGAGAAATTGTTGGGCCCTGCCGCATGCTATCCTCGGTATTACACGGCGAACGTCTTCTAGTGCTTCGAAGCAGGGGAGTGAAAACATGAGACAGTTTACGCGAATTACGGTCAGGCCCGATCAGATGGGCGGGGCTCCGTGCATCAGGGGACTGCGCATACCGGTCGCCACGGTGGTCGGAATGGTCGCTGAAGGGATGAGCGAAGCCGAAATTCTGAAGACTTACCCTGACCTCGAGCTGGAGGACATTCGTGAAGCCCTGCGCTATGCGGCAGAAGCGGTACGTGAACGCGAACTGCCGGTCAGCGGTTCTTGAGGTTTCTGGTCGACAATGCGCTGTCGCCGGCGATCGCAGCTGGACTTCAAGCTGCCGGCCACGACGCGGTACATGTTCGCGAACGCCAGATGCAAACTGCCCCGGATCTCGAAATTTTTAATCTTGCCGCCGATGAGAACCGCGTGTTGATCTCTGCGGATACCGATTTTGGCGGTTTACTCGCCTTGCGTGAAGAGACGAAGCCTTCCGTGATTCTGCTTCGGCGTGTTTCGAGGAGACCTGCGCTTCAGCTCCGACTGTTGCTCGCCAATTTGGCACTCATCGAACAATTAGTGGCGCAGGGCAGCCTCATCGTGCTTGAGGAAACTCGCATCCGAGTGCGGCAACTGCCTATCTGATGCGAAACTACAAGGGTGGTTAGTGGGGAAGCGGTAAGCGCCAAGAATCAAGCCACGGTCACCAAGTCGGGGCGACCGCGCCCATCGCGGCGACGAGAAAAGGCCGCAAGCTCTGCCATTCGCAGCATGTAGTTCTTCAAATCGGAAGGGCGCAGGTATGCCACTTTTCATCTTCGCCGTGAGCGTCACAGAACCACCTTCCACATTTCGGGCAGTGTACTGACGCTTCACACGTACACCGCTGGCCATAACGGGACACACATACGCGTTCCATGTCCGCTCGGTCGGCTTGTTTCTCTTCAGTGGTCGAGGGCTTTTCACCCTGCAGGGCGGGCCTGTACGCCTCGACCTCCTCACGCGTCACATTCCTAGGAGCCTCCATCACCGAAGCTTTGGCGGAATCGCCGGAAGCAACATCGCGGACCGGAGCGGCGACGACGGACAAATCTTTTTTTTCAGGTACGACTTGGGCATCCGCGGGACCAATCGGTGCAATGGATTTCTTCGGCGGCTCCGTCGGATGGTTGCCAGGAACCACTTGAGGCGTTGCCAAGACGGCGTGGGAGTTCTTGCCTATCTCGACAGCGTGACTGTCACATAGGTAAATCGGAGCGACTCCACCCTTCTCCCAGGAAAGCATTACTGTGGTGCCGTGATCGCACCCGAGGTGATAGTGCGAGGAAAGACGCGCAGCGGCTTTGCCCCGCAGGACGCGCCATTCCGCTCGGTTTGTGCAGGGGCGGTTCGCCACAGCGCAATTGTAGCGAACCTCTTAACCCCTGATTCAGCGGTCGTGGTTCTCTGTAACGGATCAGAAAACCCCCACTAAGATGACGCGGGCGTCAGTGCAGGAAGCGCGCGGCGCCGATGACGAGGCCGAGGGTCAGCAGGGCGACGGCGACTTCGCCGATGGCACCGACGAGAAACGGCCGCATGCCTTGCTTGCGCATGTCCGCGATATTTGTCCGCAGGCCCACGCCGGCAAACGTCAGCAGGAAAGCCCAGCGCGAAAGGTTCGCCAGGCTGGTGATCTGGCCGGGGTTGAACATCCGTGCCGTGGCAAGCGCGGAGATCAGCAAAAAGCCGAGCACGAATTTGGGGAATTTCTTCCACAAGAAAACAGCCTTATTACCGACGCCGGCGGTGCCCTGTTTGCGCGCCCAATAAATCGCATAGCCGAGCACTACGAAGCCAATCATTGCGTTGCGCGCCGTCTTGGCGAGCACGGCGACCTTGCCGGCAGCATCGGAGTAAAGCGCGCCCGCAGCGGTGGCTTCCGCGGTGTTGTCCACGCCTAGGCCGGCCCAAAGTCCGTAGCTCGTGTCGCTCATGCCCAGCCAATGACCGATGAGCGGAAACGTGAAGAGCGCAACGGCGCCAAGCGCCAGCACGGCGGCGATCGCGTACGAGGTGTCTTCCTCGTCGGCTTCGATGGCGCCTTCGGCGGCGATGATAGCGGAGACACCGCAGATCGAAGAGCCGATGGCCAGCAGGGAAGTGAGCTTCGGAGTGAGGCCGAAGGCCCGGCCGAGCGCGGTCATAAACACGAGCGAGACGGAGATCTCGATGACCACCAGAACGAGGCTGACGCCGCCGAGTTTGAGGACGTCACCGAGAATAAATCGCGAACCTAGCAGGACGATGCCGGCTTTGAGCCAGAATTCATAGGTCGCCAGACCGGGACGGAACGCGGCGGGGATGCCAACCGTGTTTGAGATCACCAAGCCGATGAGAATGGCCCAGAGAACGTATTCGATATTCGGCAGGGTGAGATGGTGCGCCTTGCCGTAACGGGCGATCGATTGCTCCACAAATTTTCCGGCGTAGCCCACGGCGATCAGCAGGAAGAGGCCCGGAATGAGCCGCGCTACACGCCTGAAGAGATTGTCCGAATACGGCGCCGGTATTGCCACGGATGCAGCCATGTCATTGCTCCTTTTAGGATACGCACGGGCAAAAGTGCCTGCGCGGCAGAATTCACCAGGGGATGCGCTTGATCCAGCCGGACCAAACCAGCGCGGTTAGAACCAGCGCCAGCGCCACGGCCCAAGTGTCGGCCGAGATGCGCCAACTCGGTTTTTGCATGGCCTTATGCGCCAAAGTTCGTGCTTCCTCTGAAACGATCTCGTGCCCAACTGTGGGTGCCATAGTCGCCCTTCTTCCTTCCCCAAAATCTTCCCTAAAATAAAAAAACCCGCTCGCTAGTTTTGGGGCCAGCGAGCGGGTGCTTCTTTCGATTGCTACTTACTTAGGGGCCATCTTAGGAATGCACCCGCATGCTGGCTCGTTGCCGCCACAACAGGCGCAGCAACACGCGCAACAACAACAGCAGGTGCGATTGATCATGACCGGTATGCTAGCGAACCCGTTTCTTCAGGTCAAGTGATTCCAAGTGAGACTACGACGGTCGAAGGCCGCGGAGAAATCCCTCGCTCGGGTTACTCGCTCGGGGACGAAGATGCTAATCGCATCGTCACTTAGCTGGGAGCTGTTTCTCCAAGGCGAAATCGGGCACGCTGGCGATCGAGGTGTGATAGCTGACGGCCATCTGGTAGCGGCCATCGCGATTCACATAAATGCGCGTGCCGTAGTAGGGCTGCCCTTTGTAAGGCTGCTGGATCATCAGCAAGAGCACGGTGTCTCCGAACTCGAAAGCGCGCGCCCAGAGGACTGGCGGGACTTCGTTGGTGCGCACGCCGGCTTGCTTTTGCTTGAGCGTGTTGGCAATGCGTTGCGCTTTGGAAATTGTGCCGTTGCCGCCGGAGTCGACGATGATCACATCGTCGAGCACGTGACGTCCCCACAAATCCATATTTCGCGCCAGAGAGCCGAGTTCCATCTCTCGCCAATCGGCAAAGGCAGCCTTGGCCGCCGGAGTACCGGGCTTGAAGGGAACGACCTTGCACGGATTGATGCAGTCGGTGATCACGCCTTCTTCGCTGGGCACGGCCGCACCCGTGGCTGAAGCCGGAGCCTCGCCCTGCGGCGGCTGCGTAAGTTCGATAACATGAACGGCGCGCCAGCCGTTGTTGTGTTTGGCAAAGATGCGCAGTGAATAACTGCGCCCGGCGTGGACCTGCACGAATGCAAGTTGTCCGTAAACACGGGTGGTCAACTGAACGCCGACTGCGGTCGTCAGCACGAGGAGTTGCGGCGCTGTGCCCGCTCCGAAGGCGTCGAGAATTTCCTGGCGCGATTGCAAGGTGCCAGTGGCGTCGATCCAGGTGAAGGCGGGATCGGTTTGCATTTCGAGCGCGACGGGGTCTTTCGCGACGGCCTTCTCGAAGGTTCTGTCGGCAGCTTCGACGGCTTGATCGTCCGCGGAAACTGGGATGGCGGCGGCCATCAGCGCATTTGTCGCGCCGAGAATGGTCGCGCAGGCGACAGATACAAAAAGCGTGTAGCGAAGCAAGCGTCTCACCAATTCACCTCAAGACAGATCACTAAAAGTTGTGAGGAATTGTGCGCCCGGCTTTCGTGGCGCGCAAGCTGACTATTGCAAGCGCTTCGGCTCGACGCGATTCTGGTCTAGAGAATTGTCTTGTGGAGAGAATGACGGAAGTAAACGATGTAAGCGCTGTCGGAGGCAAGGGCCGAGCTTAGGCAGCGGCGAGCCTCTTCAATTCCGTCTCGCGCCGCTTCAACATGCGGATATCTTCCAGCAACCATTCCAGACGATTACGATCAAGCGCATCAACAATTTCGCTTTCGACGGGCGAAATCGAATTGGTAACGGGAAAGGCGTCTTCCAGCCAGCCAAGCGACCACTTCCACGGTTCTTTCTGAAGGCGAATGCCGAGTTCGACGAGACAATCCGCGATACGTTCGGCTTCGTTCAGCTTGCGAGAAAGGTCGCTTTGCACCTGCTCCAACTGGTGTGAGAGTTGTACGCTCATGGCGGCGCTCCAAATCATGACGGCGGCAATAATTGGAAGACTACCGCCCAAAATCAAGATGCAATAAAGTTTACATTGAGCGGGAATGAGGGAAATTCGTCAATCCTGTGGAAAATGTAGGAAAAGAGTGCTTACAGGACTTCCCGTAAAATCAGGACGCCGCAGGATTCCGCCCGTCTTCGCAGGTGAACCGCGAGGCTACATCAAAATCGTTGACAACAAAGGCCGAAAACTATACCTTGCCTGCCTATCCCCCGGGGTGTTGTACCGAGGCATAAGGTACCCACCTTAGTCCTCGCGATTTCGAGAGATTAAGCGAGATAAGCTATGAAAGCCCAGCGCAAAATCACCACACACAGGATTTCAGCCAAGGAACGGGAATTCGAGCAATTGCTACGCCGCGCGGCTCTTTACGCTAAAGCGCAAGCTGCGGGGAATGTAGCCCAGGCGCGCCGAAAGCGATCCAAGGCCGCCTAAACTTTATTCGCAGGCTCAAACGACCGGCCTTTCCGCCTTTGGCACGAAGGTTCGGACCTTCGCTTCGTTGGTCGGAACACGCACTCAACCTGCGCCTCAACTCTGCCGGCAATCTTCTCTGTCGGCTATCTTCGCCCCGTTAAGTAATCAGTAATGGCAATAACTAATCGGGCATCCCATCGCCCGAGTACTATGGCCTTACCGCGAGCCCATGTCAAAATGAAAATCGCGTGGGGAGGGTAGCTTCCCCAGTCGGAATCATCCGCAATGTATGACGGCGTCTCTGCGACGAGCGCCTTTTTTCATCCGAAGCTTGGCCCAGAGGCGATGGACGAGCACAAATCTGTTGTAGAGTTCAACGCGAACCCTGCTAAAGACATTCAGCTCACCATGCGCAAAATGGACCAGCGCCAATGGTGGCTGTGGTCTTACGCGATCATCGTCACGCTGCTGCTCCTGGTGGCCGTGGCCTCGTTTGCGTTTCCCGCCTTGCTTTCCAGCGCAGGCGCGGACGCGTACTACTCCTTCTTTCTCAATCAGGCCGTGCGCGGATTGGTTGGCATGGTGCTGATCTTCAACGTCTATGTGATCTATCAGCAATTGCAGATTACCCGAATACGCCGGCAACTCACCGACCAGGTGTTCGCCGTGGATAAGGTGGAGGAGCTGGCGCAGGAGGTCTACAAGATGGCGCTGCTCGATCCTCTCACGGGTCTTTTTAACCGGCGTTATATCGAACAGCGCCTAGAAGACGAGATCGCGCGTTCGCAACGTCATGGGCGACCGCTTTCAGTGATCCTATTTGACCTCGATGAATTCAAGCAGGTGAACGACACCTACGGCCACGGAGCCGGGGACGCTTTGCTGCGAGCTTTTGCAGAGCGGCTGAGCAAGGCCACGCGCGGGTCGGACGCGTCGTCGCGCTACGGCGGCGACGAATTCCTGGTGGTGCTGCCGGAGTGCAAGCCCGAAAACGTGCAGCACGTGCTCAAGAGGCTCGAGGGAATCCGCGTGGATATCGAAGGGCACAGCTTGCCGATCGCTCTCTCGGCCGGATGGGCGGAGCTTCTCTCGGGCGAGTCTGCCAAGGAATTATTAGCCCGCGCCGACGCCGCGCTTTATACGAATAAGCGCGCGAAGTCCGCGGCGCACTCTCAACCTGTAGCGATCTGACAAGCTTTGGAACTCCTGAGTTTTATCGCTCAGCCTCGGCTCAATTCGGTTTGGCACACGTTCGCGGTTGCCGACTTCGCTTAACTTTTCTTTGAAGTTGTCGCGTAGAAAGCGGCCCACTGCTGTTCAATTTTGGAGCCGCGGCACTTCGGGCACTTGATCCTTCCTTTGTCATGTTGGGCAACCGTCATAGCCAGTGAGAACTTCTTGTTGCAGCCTTGGCAGAGGTATTCGTAGTAAGGCATAGCCACCTCGCAAAGTAGTCGTCTTCCTACGATCTTAGTCGCGTTCGCGGGCCGCGATCAATCAGCTCGTCCGCAAATTGTGAATTTAGCGGCGCGCTAGGGCGCACTAGATGATCGCGGGCGGAGCGCCGCGTGAGTAGATCAGACTATTCGAAGGCACCGGGCAGCGCCAAATCGTTCCAAGCTTAGGAGATTCAGCAACAAAGCCATGGGGGTCGCCCCTCAGTTATTTACCACGTTCGGCGTATGGTCCCGATTGGGGGGCGGAGCTATGGTGAACGTGCAAATGCGTTTTGCTCATCAAGGTCAACGATCAACCAACTGCCTGCGGCCGGAGCGGCTTTTCTGAGGCCGCTGTCCGGCCGCAGCCAATCAGGTTGCGAAGACCAGTAGAGCAAAAATTCGAAGCTGGCCGGGCCGACCGCCTGCTGAACAGAACGACGGAGCGGAACCCGGCGGACAATGCGCCGAGCCGGCTTGGAGGAGAGAAGATGCTTTATTACGCGCTGGTGTTCTTCATTATCGCGGTGATCGCCGGGTTGCTGGGATTTGGAGTGATTGCTTCGGCGGCCGCGGGAATCGCCAAAATCTTGTTCTTCGTTTTCCTGGTGCTTTTTATCGTGACCCTGATTGGTCATGCCTCACGAGGCAGGACGGTTTAGGAGCACGAGAAAGCGTCCGGACCCACCCTTTACCCTAGCTCACCCAACATTCCGAGGGCCGGCATTGCCCGCCGGCCCCCGGAACCCGCCCTCTTTTAGCAGGTCTGCGCCGAAACGCTCGCACAATTATCAAGATCAAGCAGAAGTTCACCGTGCTCTGGAGAATGAGCAACCCATCTACGAGAATTCGATGCCACCGATGTTGGCGAAAGTCTGATTCGAATTCCCACGCAATGTCGGGATGAGGATCATATTTCGGGCTTGGAAAAACGCGCTCGTACAAATGGTTTATTGGATTGGCCAATCGTACGGGAAAAAACCTTCTAATACCCAAAAATGAAAAAGGGAACTCCACACAAGGCAAGTAGGAGCGTGGCCCTCTTCACGTCTTAGGATTTGCGGCTTGCGGTGGAGCCCCGGGCTGTGGTGCAGCAGCGGGCGGCGTGGCGGGCTCGGGCTGGCCGGCGCGGACGCGCTTGACGACATCATTGGCGGCGCCTTTGCTGACGGGACAGGTCGAGTCGTTGATGCGGCACTCGGCCAGCGTCAGTTTGCAGCCGCAGGTGCAGCCTTCGGCATTCAGGCGGTGCAGCGCTTCCTTTCTCTGAGCCGCTGTCAGCCCGGAGAGATCGACGTCGGGAAGCTCCGTGGCATTAGCGGCATTCTTCAGGAAAATCTGGCCGGTGTCGTCAAACGTTTCGATGCGAGCATCTACGGGCAGTCCCGCGAGCGCGCGGACTTCGCGCTCATAGACTTCATATTCGTAAAGGCCGGTGTGCTTCATCATCACGCGGCCCTGCGGATCGATCAGAAACGAAGTAGGCAGCGCCGGCACTCCGCCGTAATTATCGATGAGTTCCCGAGTGGCCATCACGATGGGGTAGTTCATCCCGTGCTGCTGCGCGAACTGCTGCACCTTCTGCGGCCCGTCGTCATCCTCGGAGGCGCCCACCACCAGCAATTTGTCTTTGTATTTGGCCTGGAGCTGGACGAGTTCTGGAATCTCTTCGCGGCAGGGAGGGCACCAGGTGGCCCAGAAATTCAGGATTACGACTTTGCCCTTAAAGTCGGCCGTGGAGACGATCTTGCCGGTGATGTCGTGCAGCAGAAACGGCGGAGCCGGCTCCGGATTCTTGGCAAAGCGGATGACTTTGGCATCGCCAGCGGTGTCACCGGCTTGCTCTGCACGAGCTCGCCGCAGGGCATAAATTGAGCTGCCCAGCCCCAGAGCGGCGGCGGCAACCAAAGCAATCGCGAGAATGAGCAAAGTTCTGCGGTTATTCATATCGGCGGCTATTTAGATGGCCGTTTCCATTATCGGTTGTCTGAGAATGCAGTACAAGCCTGCATCGGATGCCGATGAGCGAAGCCGACAGCAGCGCCAGCCGCCTGACAGTACGCAAGTTGCGGAGCGTGACTTCAGTTGGACAGATGCAACTTCAGTCGGGCAGGTGGAAGTCGATGGGGATGATGACTTCGGACTCCGCCGGCTCGCCATCGACGGTAGCGGGCGCGTAGCGCCAGAGGGCGACGGCATCCATAGCGATCTGCGCGAGCAGAGGATCGCCGCTCACACGGGCCAGGCCACGCGGCACACCGTCTTTTCCGATCACCGCACGGATACGCACCGTTCCCTGTAAGTGCTGCGCGCGGGCTTCGAGTGAATAACGCGGCGTGATGCGTTCGATGATCGCGGCGGGCTCATAGCCAGGCAGAGAAGAATGGAGCCTGGCCGGTGCCGCTAATTCCGCCTCCTCGCGGAAAGGATGTGCGGAAGCGGGATCGAGCGCGCCCTTTCCCACTTCACTGGTCGCGGTCAGCGGCCAAAAGTGTGAAGTGCTGAAGCTGCTGGAATGAGGCTCGCCCGCAAGGGCACCTGCGGACGGAGTGCTGCCAGAATCCGCGGCGAAGCCGGCGCTGGCCAGCGCATCGCCCATACCGCTAAGGATCGTGCGCACGGCCACCAGGCCGGCGAAAAACAGCACGCAACCCAACACAAATCCCACAGCTAAACGTGACGGCGCAGCCGAGCGCCCACTACGTCGAACCGGCCGCGAGGCGGTTGCGGCGGTGCGCACCGCGGGACGTGCCTTGCGCTTCGGGGCAGTTCGCGGATTTTCATGAGCTGCTGTTTGCTGCGAGAGGAAGTTCTCGAGCTTGGCTTCGGCCAAGCGAAATTCATAGGCACGCTGCAGGGCCAGGCGAAGCTGAGGCGTCTTCAGGGGAGCCATCAATCTCTCATAGGCGCCGCGCTGCATGACTTCGCGCGCGAAATCGATCGAATCAGCGTCGCAGAGAGCAACGATGGGTGGATGCGACACGCTCTTGCGGATCGCGTCGATGAAGGCGAGGCCCTCGCGGGAATCGCCTTGCACTCCGGCGGCGCGGAGATCAACGAACAACACGTCACAATATTGCTGGAAGTCCACGTGATCGCTTTCGAAATCGTAGCCGCCACGCGTGGAGAATCCGATGAGCAGATCCTTATGTACCTCTTCGATTAGTACGGGATCACGGCTCACCAGACATACCCGGATGAGCGTTTCGCCGGAAGCCTCTTGGGACTTGCTTCGTGCGCCGAACCAGCTTCGCATATCGTGTACACCCCTGCTTAGGCTGAGCATCTGTCAATGGACTCCGTGCGGGAGAACCAGAGCCCGTACGTAACATCGGATGCGCGGACAGGGTATCTGGTGTCTTGGCGTAGGGCTTTCTGCAGGATTCCCTTTAATGTGCCTGACGAGGAGGCGCTCCCGCTCGCTCCTATATCAGTATCTTCGCGCATTGAATTAGATGGGATTCTCGGGGAACCGGTCAGCCGGGGCGTTTGCGTTTCACTACGCGCTCCGGATATGCTCTCCCGCACCCCAGCAGGCGGTCTTGTTTCCGTCGTGGCGCTTCGCGCCCGGACGAGACGTGCCGGGGACCAGCAGTGCTCGGGGCCGATGGCGCGAAAGGTCAATACTAAAACGAAGAAGGGCCGGGCGGGCAAACGAGTCGCCTCCGAAGCAAAACTGGCGGAGCTATGTGTGCGCCAGTGGCGCTCGCGTTTCGAGGAGCGCTACCTGCCACGCATAGTCGGATGCCTGGAACAGCTCTCCGACGACGAGATCTGGTGGCGTCCGAACGAAGCTTCGAACAGCATCGGTAATCTCGTGCTGCATATCTGCGGCAACATGCGCCAATGGATTATCTCAGGGCTGGGCGGCGCGGAGGACCTTCGCGAGCGGGACAAGGAGTTTGCCGAACGCGGGCCGGTCACGCGGGAGGCGCTGCTGAAAAAATTGCAGCAGACTGTGCGGGAAGCCTGCGGCGTCTTGGCGCGCGTGGATGCCAACGATCTGACGAAGCGGCGCCGCATTCAGCAGTTTGACGTCACCGGCTACGAAGCTGCGGCGCATGTGATCGAGCACGTGGCCTATCACTCCGGGCAAATCATTTACATCACGAAGGTGAAGCGCGCGAAAGACCTCGGCTTCACGAAGATGCCGTCGACGGCCTCGAAGCCCGCCGAGCGCACGCTGCCGGTTTGAATGCCATTTGACACGCCCGCGCGGCGGCAATAGGCTTTTGGGCCGCGGTGATGGCGAGCGGCGGTGCCTGGCTCTCCGAACGAAGAGAGATTCTTCGACTTCGTGTTCGCGCCTCCGGGCGCCGCCCGGAGAACAGAAAAAGCGCGCGGCCACTGTGCTCAGAATGACCCTATGCGGGGGCTGTGCCTAAAATAGAAGAAAGTAACCTGAGGAGAGAGACGAGATGATCGTTGAGATGCGCACAACGCTGGTGAAGCCCATGACGCAGAAAAAAGTGGAGGAACGGTTCGCGCAGGCTCTGCCTGAGCGGCAAAAGCTTTCGCCCCTGGGCGGCTTCTTTCACACCGATGTCGGCACGCTGAACCAGATCATCGAGCTCTGGCCGTACGAGAATATGGCTCAGCGTGAGGATGTGACTGCGCGCGCCGCCAAAATTGGCTGGCCGCCGGATAGTCGTGAATTCGTGGTGGAGCAGGATGCGAAGATTCTCAAGCCCACACCGTTTTCGCCGCCGTTCAAGACGGGAAAGCTCGGCAACGTGTACGAAATCAGGCAATACATCTATCAATCCGGAACGATTCCGAAAGTGATCGACGCCTGGACTCCTCTGATTGAAGCGCGCATGAAGATGTCCCCCATGGTGGGCTGCTGGTATACCGAGATCGGACCGCAGCATCAGTGGGTGCACATCTGGCCATTCCAGGATGCGTCAGAGCGGCAGCGCATTCGCGCCGAAGCCGTGGAACGAAAGATGTGGCCGCCCGTCACGGCGGAATGGCTGCTGCGAATGGAGAATTGCCTGGCCGTCCCGGCGTCATTTTCCCCGCTGCACTAAGCAGTTTTTTAACCTGCTAAAATCAAAAAGGAAATGCCGTTTGCGAACGCGCGTGTATAGCGCCCGTAATCGCAACATCCGCGCATAGTACACTTCATGCAGTTCACGATTTCCTCGGTCCACGGCAATTTCTAGAAGTTTGAGGTCTGACTGTATGGCAGCCGATTCCGATCTGCTGAAGTTCATCGAAGCTGCGCGGACTCAGGGCGCATACCATCCCAGCGACACGAGCCAGTATCAATTGTGCGCGAACTTTGCTCGCGAATTTCGCCCGGCGGGGCGTAGCACTTTTTGGACTCACCCCGCTGGACGCTACTGCTTTCAGTTAGATGCTTCCCGGTTTTCGGAGCCGTTTTACCCTTATTAGGCCAGCGCTGATCGCGTCTTTATTTTTTTGAGATTTGGGTTGCGGACGGGTGCAAAGTTAGCTTCTGCACGCGCCAATTCAGGAGTTCGCCGACGTATATCTCGTTTTCAGACGGGCACGCGATTTCGTGAATCCACCCGAACTGCTTGAGCTGCTTGCCGGCCTCGCCCAGTACACCGACCACTTTTCCGTCCAGCGTGAGTTTGTAGACGCGGCCAGGGTAGGCGTCGGAGCTATATAGGTACTGCGTCGGTCCGGGCGTGATGCAAATCGCCCAGGGAGCGCCGGGGGCCATCGTTCCGGTTACGTTCGGGCCGGGCTTATTGCCGATGGCCGGTTGCGCGTTAGCTGCATCGAAGGGCACGTCGATGTGGATTTGCCGAAGCAACTTGCCGTCGCTGTCAAACACCTGAATCCTGCGGTTCCCGCGGTCGGCCACATAGATATTGCCCTGCGCATCCGCCGCGATGCTGTGAGGGGTATTGAGCTGGCCCGGTCCATCGCCAGGCTCGCCCCACGACTTCAGCCACTTGCCGTTCGGATCCACCTTAGCCACGCGCGAGTTGATGTAGCCATCGCTGATGTAGGTGTTACCGGCGGCGTCCCAGGTCACGTCGGTCACTTGGCGGAACATGCCGTCGACGGGCGGCAGGGGCGGCTTGGGGTGCTTGAGCGCCTCGGTGCCTTCGTCGGAAGCTTCCTGCTTGCGTCCGAAGACCATAATCACGTGGCCCTCGGGATTGAACTTAATGACCATATCGGAGCCCTTGTCGGTGACCCAGATGTTGTCCTGCTTATCGACGCGCACCGTGTGCGCAAACGACCACGCGTAAAGATTGTGGCCGATCTCGCGGATGTATTTGCCATCGGCGCCGAATTCCAGGAGCTGAGCTGCTGCGGCCGCGTACGCGGGGCCGGTGGTGTTGCCGCGCTGGAAGACGAAGACGTGTCCCTTGGAATTGACTGCAACGCCGGAGACTTCACCGAGATACATGTTCGGCGGCAGTTTCAGGAAATCGGGCGCCGAATCAAAGGGGATTTCGGGCACCTTCTCCTGGGCGTAAGCTAACGGGCTGACCAGCAAGAGCAAGGCAACGAACCAAAACTTGGCGTTTTTCACGGTATCCTCCCTAATCGTAAAGGCGCGCCTAATCGCAAAGGCGCGAGAGCGCGCATGGATCGAACGGAATCAAATAGGCGTCCACTTGCCGCGAAGTATACCGCAGGTTGACGGATTGAGTTGCCACGGGAATGAGTTGCCACAGGATTAAGGATTGGCTATAAACGCACGATAGGGGAGAGGGAACTGGGGAGAGGGAACTGGGGAGAGGGAACTGGGGAGAGGGAACTGGGGAGAGGGAACTGGGGAGAGGGAACTGGGGAGAGGGAACTGGGGAGAGGGAACTGGGGAGAGGGAACTGGGGAGAGGGAACTGGGGAGAGGGAACTGGGGAGAGGGAACTGGGGAGAGGGAACTGGGGAGAGGGAGGAAAACGATGTCGGCGCACAGTCTTCAAATCTCCAGGTTGCGAATGGCGCTGCTCGTAGGTGCGGCGCTGCTGGGGCTTGCCGGCGGGGGTGTTAGAGCGACGGCGCAGGAGACCCCTGATCCGAAGTCGGAGGTCGGCGGCCTGCATTCGAAATTCGTCGACGTGAACGGCGTGCAAGCGCGCTACTACGAAGCCGGGTCGGGCGAGCCGATGGTGATGATCCACGGCGGATTCACGGCTGGATCTTCCACGGCGAATGTCTTTTCGCGAAACATTCCGGAATTATCGAAGCACTTTCATGTATTTGCGGTCGATCGCCTGGCGAGCGGGATGAGTGGCAATCCGCTGAAGGATGACGACTATACCTACCAGGGCGACGCCGACTTTATTTATGGCTTCATCCAGGCACTGAATCTGGGCTCCGTGCACCTGGTAGGGCATTCGGCGGGCGGAGCGATCGCGCTCTACGTGGCCATCGAGCATCCGGAAGTGGCCAAGACGCTGACGATTCTGGCTATGGGGCCGGAAAATCCTTCGCCGGCGCCCGACAATAAGACGCGGCTCGATTTGAGCAAATGCCCGGATCAATCGCAATACGAAGGACTGCAATGCCGCGTGGCCATGCTGGCCTGGCTGCCGGATACGTTCGATGGGGAATACTGGAGCGCCGATAAGTACATGGCTACGCTGCCGAAATCGAAAGAGGCGCGCGCCAAGCTGAACTCCGGCGCGGGTCGCTCGTTCGATTTTCCTGCGTTCAAGCAGAAGATGCTGGATAAGGTGCGCGACGAAGGCGCGCTGCAGATGCCCGTGCTGCTCGTCGCGGGCAAAAACGACGTGCTCGATTGGGGCACGAACGACGAGACGGCGAAGCTCCGCGGGGAGATGGCACTGTTCGACATCATCGCAGCAAAAAATACGAAAGTGCAGATGATCGTCATCACCAATGGCGGCCATTTCATGTATCGCGAGCACCCGGACGAATTCAACGCTTATCTCGAGACGTTTATCGATACGTGGGAGAAATATCCCGCGGCGCCGGCGCAGGGGACTTTTCCCAAGCCGCCGCAGAGTTCGGGTACGCCGCCGCGGCGCGAATATCAGCCGGAGCGAGCTCCGGGCGTGATTCCGGGACGCCAGCAAATCGGCCAGCCGGGAGCCTAGAGCAAAAGGCAGCATCGAGTTTTCAAAGGGCCAAAGTCAAAGTGGGATTCTTCGACTGCGCGTCGCGACCGGAAATCGTGAGTACGATTTCCGGTGAGAGAAGCTCGTGACGCTCCGCTCAGAATGACCAGAAGGCTAACGAGGAGGATCAAATGAGGCGTTCGGCACTCGCAGTTTCGGGAACCCTGGTAATAGGCGCGCTTCTCGCGTGCATGGCGTTCGGTCTGCGAACGCCGAGCGCGAAAGCGGCACAGCCCGCGGTAGCGGCGGCAGTGCCGGACGCCGGCAAAGCGGCGGAGCTTGCGAGCGCCGTACAGATTGAGCCGGAGGCGCTGGCCAAGTTGCTCCAGGCGTCGAAAGGCGAAAAGCCCGTGGTGCTGCACGTGGGCTTCAAGAATTTTTACGACCAGGCGAAGATTCCGGGCTCCGATTATGCTGGTCCGGGATCGAAACCCGAGGGGCTGGAACTTCTGCGCAAGCGGGTTTCCTCGTTGCAGCATAAGCAGCTCATCGTTCTCTATTGCGGCTGCTGCCCGTGGGACAAATGCCCCAACGCGAAGCCCGCCTATGACGAGCTGCATGCCCTGGGATTCACTAACGTGAAGGTCGTGCATATCACCGAGAATTTCGGCGCCAATTGGGTCAACCCCGGCTTACCAGTAACCAAGGGCGAGTGAGGCGACACAGTCGCTTTTTGCCTGGAATGCCCGCGCAAACCCTAAAACTTACACAGAGTTCACAGAGGCATCGAGAACACAGAGTTACACCTGATGCATGCTCCGCCGTCTGGAGGTCTTTCTCTGCGGACTCCGTAGCATCGGTCTTCTGATTAATTTCAGCGTCGCCGTTTTGAAGGACGGCATGAGAAGCGCCAATCGAAGAGAGGTGGCCTAAAAGATTCTGCCTTGATGTTCGCAGGGCGCGGGGCCCGGGCTATCTTTGTTTTTCCCCCACTCATCGTGGGTGGTCACCATCGCGTTCCCGCGCAGCTCCGTCACAACGCAGTGAAATTGCTTTTTGTCCCGATCCCAATCCTGCTTTTCGGAATAGACCTGCACCGGGCGATCGTTCACGATTTTGTATTTCTGTGCGGAGTGGACCCCGCCAGCCATGCCGCCGTTTGACCAGGTGATGATCGTTTTGTTCGCCCGGTCGAGCGTGAACGTGCCAAGCTCGCTAAATTCGGGGCTGTAATAGAAAAGCTTGGTCGCGGGATTGTAAAGCCAGATGCAACCCTGGCTATTTCCCGTAGCGCCCCAATCCGTGAGGACGTAAACATCCTGATAGCCATCGAAATTGAAATCCACGGCGCGGAACCAATCTTCGCCGCGCGGAGGAGGTTCCATTCCGGCCCACTCGCAGCCGGTCAGGTGCTGCACCGGCACCTCGGACTCTCCGGAAAAGACCTCGATATCGCGAACGATCGATTGTGCGTTGCCAAATTGATCATTGCCCTGCACGTCTGGAACGACCCTGAACCTGAACTTTGGCAGATTAGGCGCGACACTGACGACGAAGCTGCCTCCGTAGGAGAGATCCTGAGTGACCGATTGGTGTGCTGCGGGCGCTGGACGCTGTGCGGCTCCCGGCTTCTGTTGCGCTCGAGCGGCAAAACTCAGCAACAGACTCAAGGAGATCGCGATGCAAGCCCGCCCCGACCAGCCCAAACTGAAAACGCCTATTGGTTTCCGCATGAGAATATCGTACTGCGGCCGGAATAGTGATCAAGGCTACGTGCGCAGCGGGTTAATAGGAATTACGCGCAACGATCTTTGCGGCTCAGGCCGCCCCGACGATGCTTTCTCGACGGAACGGCCTGAGTTTTTGTGACGACAAGTACGTGTAGTCCAGGCCAAGCCTTGGCGCTAATCCTCGAAGCTGTGCGCGTGGCCGCCGCGGAAGCGGTGGGTGACCGTCAAGTTCCACAGAAACTTGATTATGCGCGCGTCGTTATAGCAATAAGCCAGGTTGTGGTTGAGTGTGGAGAAGCAGTGGCGCTGGCACGTCTCTTTCATATGGTCCAGCTGCTTGCGGTCGAAATTAAATTTATCGATATTGCCCCAGTCGTAGGTCGCCGGATACATCGGGAAGCACGGCGCGACGGTGCCGTCGGTGCGAATAATGACGTTGTTCTGGCCAGCGCGGCAGCTCCATTCGCTGAACTGCATGTCCCCCTCGGGACCTTGCACGATGCCGGGCATGGACGCAAGCATCTTCGACATTTCGCCGTTGGTGCCCGTGCCATCGCCATTCCAGCCATATTTCCTTAAGTCCAGGCCCGAAGACATGCGCATGAACGCCTTCATCTCTTGCAGGCGGCGCACTGAATTAACCATTTGGTAGCCGGCCTTGTTGCGGTCGATCAGCCAATCGATCAGGCCGTCGACTTCGCGCCAATCCTGCGGGCGGATATAGGTCGGGTTCTCGTCGAGATGCTTGAAGTGCTCGTCCTGTTCGAGCATGGGCGTCTCGTTGATGTGGTAATCGGTGGCGACATGATTTTCGTGCGCGAATTCCGTGATCTTGCGCACGTCCTCGAGGTTGTTGCGGCAGATGTTCAGATTGAAAAACACCATGTAGCCGTAGACGTACTGTTTGCGAAGCAGATACTCGAGATTCTTGCGCGCGGGCTCGACGGCCTTCGGTAGGCTGGGCTGCAGATTCCAGGAGTCCAGCGCGAAATTGAAGATAGCGGTGCCGGCATCGGCGAGCCGATCGGTCACTTCAGGACGCAACAGGCGGCCGTTCGTGCCGATATAAATCCAGAAACCCTTTTTCGCGGCGTAATTGACCACTTTGTGCGCGAACTGCGGGCGCAGCAGCGGCTCGCCGCCCATCAGGGCAAGCACGCGGCAACCGTGATCGTGGAGCCAGTCGATGGACCGGCGCGCCACGTCTTCGGTCATGCCCTTTACCTTGTTGTTGAATGCCCAGCAATACCAGCAGTCGACATTGCATTTATATTCCAGGAACAGATAGGCCGTGATGGGATGAAAGTCGCCGGGCATCACGCGCGACCGAATATAGGGAAATAGCCAGCCGCGCATCTTGCGGTAAATTTCCGGACCGTGCCAGTCACGGCTCTCCGGGGCAACCTCTGGTCCGGGATCGCGCAGTTTTTCAGGATATTGAGGGAAAACGGGTTCGGGAAGCTCTTGCCCCTTCACGAGGGCGGGAGCTGGTCCCTGGGGATTGGAGTTCATCAGGAGATCGTGAATATCGACGTCAATTCGAAATTTAGCCGCAGAAGCCACTGCTTTTTCCCCCTTCTTCGCAGGTTGCTACCGTGCGAAACTTTGTTTCGGATACCCAAAATCGACTTGAGGAGACCGTGCGAGCGTGTCGGTACGTCAACATCACCCCGGCGAGTAAGTCTTCCCCTCGCCCTTCCCTAAGTCCCCGGCCCCCTTAGATGAGCGCACCCCGCAAAACGTTATAACGAACACGGCCGCTTACTGTCTATCAAGGTTCGCCTTGACCCAACCTGAGGCGGGCGCAATCCCTTAGATCGCCCATTCGAGATAACGCACTTTCGCCTGAGTTTCTGCCATTAAATGTCTCTGGTTCTAAGCGCAGGTACGGATTTCGCTCTACAGTCGCCGTGTTAAGCTGGTTTTTGGCTGTACGAGAGGCGACGTCGATGACGAAGGCGAACATCGCTGCGTCTCTTGCGGACGGTTCTCTCACCGCTTCCCCCGCTCGCATTGGACTGACCAACCCGACGACGCGTTTCCGTAAATTTTTCCCTTACGTTGGCGCCGCCCTCGTCGCCGTCATTGCTATCGCCGGATCCGCGACCATGAAGGGTATGGCCGACAGCCGCGACTGGCTCGGGCACGCGTATCGGGTGAAGGCCGAGCTCGCTGATCTTCAGCTGAATCGTGCGCTGCTGCACGAATACGAGACGGCAACTGCCGCCGGATCAGCAGAGGGTCGCGCGGCTCTACATTCGGCGGGCCAGGCGGTGCGGCAATCGCTTGCGCGCCTAAAAGAAGTCACACGCGACAACCCTCCGCAACAGGAACGACTCGAGCAACTTGAGCCGCTCTTCGAACAGCGCATGCGCGATATCGAAGCCTCCACGGCCACAGGCCCGAGAGCGAACTTGGAGGCGGAAGCGAGGATGAACCAGATTATTGACGATATCAACACGCTCGAGACGCGGCTTCTGGGCGTCCGAGAGGCGGCATGGGACCGTCAATTCCGCCGCAATATCGGTGTTCTCGCGTTTGCCGTGGGCGCTTGCCTGCTGCTGCTTTTCACAAATATGCACTTGTTGCGTGAAGACGTTCGCTCGAGCCGGGTGGCCACCGAACATATCCGCGAGAGTGCCGATTCCTATCGGGCGCTGAGCGCGCGCATTATCGGCTTGCAGGACGCCGAGAGGAGAAAACTCGGCAGGGAATTGCACGACAGCATCGGCCAGGCGCTAGCCGGATTGCAGATGAATCTGGAACAACTGGTCGCGCAATACGGGGAGGGCAACTCATTACTGGTCGAAAGCAGTGAAATGGTGCGTCACACGGCGAAAGAGGTGCGCACGATTTCTCAGTTGCTGCATCCGCCACTGCTCGACGTGGTGGGCTTTGTGCCTGCGGCGCAAAACTATGTGCAGCAATTCGCTCGCCGCAGCGGAATGGAAGCCAAGACGAATTTTGCGGAAGATTTGAAATTGCCTTCCAAAGAGGCGGAATTAATGCTCTTCCGCGTTTTGCAAGAGAGCCTGACGAACGTGCACCGCCACGCGCAGGCGACCGCCGTGGATGTATGGCTGGCCCGCCGGGATCACCAGGCGGTGCTCACGATTCAGGATAACGGCCGAGGGCTTCCAGCGGGCGTAATGGAGGATTTCGATGCGGGCATGGCCTCCGGCGTTGGGCTTGCGGGAATGCGAGAGCGCCTGGCGGAGTTCGGCGGGGAACTCCACGTCGAGTCTTCGCATAGCGGCACAATCATCCGCGCCAGCATTCCTGCATGAGGCCCGCAATGTCAAAGATAAGGAGACGCAGCTGGGAGCGTCTGGTTTGATGTGGCGCTTTTGTGCCCCCTGCACCCCCGGCGACTGGGTAACACGCATCAGCTAGGTTCCGCTGGATCGTTCACCAGAAAAGACTCGAGCGAAGCGTTCACGGTGACGCCGGGTCCATCGGCATAGTGAATCCAGCCCATCTTCCGGAACTTATTCATAAAGAAATTCACGCGCGGCCGCGTGGTGCCGACAATCGCGGCCAATGTGTCCTGATCTATTTTTTCCAGGATCGATGGTGTCTTACCCCGTTGGCCGTGCTGCCAAAGCCAAAGCAGAGTGCGGGCCAGCCGTTGTTCGCTGGAGTCAAAAATGTGGCCCAGCAAATCCTCTTCGATACGCCGGTTACGTTCGAGCAGATGCTTGACGAACTGGGCTGCCACGGCCGGTTGTTGCTCGATCAGCCGCTTCATCGTGTGTGTTTTGATAAAGATTACCGAGGTGCGCGTCAGCGCCTCGGCAGAGAATTGACGCCGCGTCCGGCCGGCCAGGCACGATTCGCCAAAGAAATCGCCCTGCCAAAGAAACCCCATAATAGCCAAGCGGCCGCGTTTGGAAACCGTTGTAAGTTTGACCAACCCTTGTTGAATGTAATGAATGCCGGCGCAGGCGTCGCCCTGCGAGCAAATACGGGTGCCTGCTTCGTACGTGGTTCGCCTGCCCGCGCGGCTCAAGATGGGAAACAAATCGCCCGGCTGGTGCGGACTGATTCGTTCCATAGGTGTCAACGTTGCCATATGCCTCCACTTCGTTAGCGGCGAGAGCCCTGTAGGACCTGTGTTCTGCGGGTTCGTCGCTTCGACGACGGTCCAATTCCGTCATGACCGTCCTCGACTTTTTGTCGTCACATCCCTCTATCTTTAAGGATTGCCTTAGGGACAAGTTCGAACTTCACAAGAACCGTAGGTCTGTGAGTTAGTCTCTGTAAGTTGCGTAATTTTGGAAGGGTAGGCGCAAATCACTTGAGACCCGAGGCTTACGAGGTTCAGTCCGCGCGTTCTTGGTTAACGCGCCGAAAGCGCTTCACTTATTCGTATGCTCGGGAATCGGCAATCCCCGAAACATACAGAATATTGACGTCTAATCTAAGGGCAACCAAACGCTGACATCTGTGGGCGAAATCAATCTTGCAGAAGGCTTTGCAGCGAACTATAAACCTTCAGCCCCCCGTTATAGCGGATGAAGCCCAGCTTGCGGAATTTGTTCATGAAGAAATTCACGCGCGATCGCGTGGTGCCGACCATATCGGCCAGTGTGTCCTGACTGAGGCGTTCGAGAATGTAAGGGCTGCCGGTGCGCTTACCGTGCTCGCTCAGCAAAAGGAGCGTGCGCGCCAGGCGTTTCTCGCTGGAGTTGAATACGCGATCGATCAAGTCCTCTTCGATGCGCCGATTTCGATGCAGCAAAAAGTCGATCAGACGCGCGGCAACGGCACGATCCTGCTCGATCAGCCTCAGCATCGTCCTGCGTTTGATGACTGCGATGGAACTGGGAACCAGCGCCACTGCGGAAGTCTGATGGTGTGTCTCGCCGCTCAGACAATCTTCACCAAGGAAGCCACCGTGACCTAGAATTCCCAGTACAGCGCCGCGGCCTCGAGTGGAAACCGTCGTCAATTTCACCAGGCCTTCCTGGATATAGTTCACTTCTGTGCAGGGCGCTCCCTGGGAAAAGATGACCTCGTCCGGGAGGAATTTCACAATCTTTTTGCCGGGAACGACGCTCAGAAAAGAATTTCCGGCACTCATCGTCTGTGCGTCTCGAGATTTCACTCACCCGTCCCGGAATGGATTTTGTGCCCTATGAGTTAAGAGTCCAGGGACCCTTCGCTCTGATTTCGCCATTCGACGAAAGGCGTAGTTTGATCAAAGACTTGCGGCACGTCTGTACAATATTGAACAGAGGTTGTGCCCAGGGCTGAGCACTTCTATAGGAGCACGTCGGCTGCCGGGAAAATTAATCGGTCAGGCAGCTGGCGGAAGCATGAAAGGGCCAATCGCAGCCCGAAATTATGGGATTATTAACGCAAAATTACATCGGTAATGGACGGCCGTGCGAACCATCCAGATGATCGGCCTCATATCCGATACTCATGGGCTGCTCCGCCCGGAGGCGCTGGGCGCTCTCGACGGTTCGGACCTGATCATTCACGCTGGCGACGTGGGCGCACCCGAGATTCTGGAACAATTACGCGGGTTAGCACCTGTCGTCGCGGTCAAGGGAAATGTCGATAGGGAGGCCTGGTGCGCGGACCTGCCGGAGACGGCGGTGGCGGACGCAGGCTCGTCTTTGGTTTATGTCCTGCACGATTTGAAAGCGCTGGACCTGAAACCCGCGGCCGCCGGAATCGCCATGGTCGTGAGCGGACATTCTCATAAGCCGGTGTGCGAGGAAAGAGGCGGCGTTCTCTACATCAATCCCGGCAGCGCCGGCCCGCGGCGCTTCAATCTCCCCGTCACCGTCGCGCGTGTCGATCTTCGCCATCAGCCCTGGCGCATCGACTTCGTCGACCTGCTGTCAACTCGCACAGCCGGATAGCCTTTCACTCGGGTGCCGCCGAGCCTCCTCTCCATGCTGAAGACGCTCGTCGCCGAGCGCCATTCGCAGCAGGGGACCCGCCCCAGCGCCTAGCTGAGCATCCGACCCCGATGCTCCTACCGCTCCCGTATGCGCTGCAAAATGACGTACAGGTGATGCGCTTCGTGGACGAGGAAAAACTCCAACCACAAGCTTAGGCTCATTTCCCCAAACGCTGAATGAATCCCGACCCGCGCATAATCGGAAGCCTGAAGACCTGCGATCCTGTCGATGAGCTTCAACCGCAAAGCCGTGACTTGATTCCTGATTTCCTCGAACGGCCGGGACGCCCAATCCTGCCAGCCGGGGTCTTCCTCAGCGCGATACCTTGCGAACTGTGGCGATCTCTCTGTGAGTATGCGGCTCAGCCGCTCCAGAAAAATCTCGTGATAGCGTCCGATATGGGCCAGGTTCTCGCGTGCTGACCACTTGCCCGACGCGGTTCGCCGATCGATCCTTTCCGGGCTCGCGCCAGCGAACAGAATGTCCACCGACGCGAGTTGCGCCTTCAATCGCACCAGTTGCGATTCATCCGCCCGCGAAACCCGTGGAGTATCTGTTTCTGTCATTCCTAACCTAAGGTGTGCTGCGTGAATTTTGATTGCGCCGGGCGCCCGTTCCAAGAGAGTCTAATTACCAGATGGCGCCAAAAACAGCACGAAAGCCGAAATCGGCACCCGAACGCCCGTCGCGAGCGCAGCCCGCGACCAACGCGTCGATTCCGGCAGCGGCTTTGTTCAGTTTTCTAAAAGAGACGCGAGGAATGACGAGTTGGACGGCCCACGATCTCGCTCGCGCCTTGAAGATCTCTCCGGCCGCCGCGAAACAGGCGCTCGCAATCTTGGAAATGCAGGGTTACGTCAAACCAACCGGTTCGAAGGAATGGACCACCACGCCCGCGGGCGAAATTGTCTCTGGTTCGAAGTTTCCGCGCTACAGCCGCGAAACCGTTGAACGCTCGCTCGAATCCTTTGCCGATCACCTCAAACGTGTGAACGAGGATACCTCGGCTGAGTACAAGATTGCTGAGGCCGTAGCATTCGGCGATTTTCTCTCAGGACGCGCTCGCGTCCAGGCTGCCGACGTCGGCATCCGCCTGGAGCCTCGCGATCCCGGAGCCTACGACGCGAAGTCGGCATCTGAGCAGGGCAGGCAGGAAGCTTTCCTGAAACAACTTCGCGGCCGCACGCCGCTCGTCAATCTCCATCCTTACGCCGCCTGGATGTCCGCCCGAACCCACCGCAATCTCCGCCACTAAACCTCCGGCTTACGTAACTCTGACTCACGGCGTAGCCGGCTCGTAGGCAGCTTCGGCTTCGCCACAGGTGTAGGTTTTTCTAAGAATGTAATTACTCGATATTGCATCCAGAACAGAATGAGGCCAACGATTCGCCGGATCGTCTCTAAGTTCTTCCAGTTTACCGTTTAAGACGATCAAATCGATCTGGCGCGAGCGAATCAGACGAAGGATCTGAGCGTCAGACCAACGCCCTCCCATAACTTCCTGGCCCCACATAAACGGGTCCGAGACGAGTGGATGTTTTCTTGCCATAAAGACGGCGCCTATATTGTCGGAGAGTATGCGGTCACCTGCGTGTTCGTTGACAAACCGATAGGCATCTCCGCATTGCTCTAGAGATCCAAGCTTTAGAGGATCCCTGTGATGAATTGTCCAAAGCACGCTCCCCCAGGCAGCGCAGGCAAGCAGTAATGGAAGGACGAACCTCAACCTCATACCTAGCCGGCGGCTCTCGCCGCGAAGGACGCTATAGCTAACTCCGGCACACAAGCACAATGCCGCTTCCCACTCGAGGTAGTAGTTGGAATCGGCGCCTGCCTTCCCGCGCGCGAACATGATGGCAAAAGACGTCATAAAGTAAATCGCCGGGAGGACCGCAGCTTGCCTTAGCTGGCTTAGTTGCCTGAGTTGGCTTAATTGCCTTGGCCGGCGAGAGCTGAGGCCAACGGCTAGCACAGTTACCAGGAGAAGAAGGACGTTGTCCCGCAGTTCCTTGGCTACAGAGGGCACGGCAAAAACGAGCCTGAAGGGGTGATGCGCCTGAATCCATAAAGTATGGAATGCAAACCAGCCGTGGGACTGGTGTTGCCAATACAAGACGATTGCGCCGGCAAGGCCAACAAAAGTGCCGGCAAATTTAATGGCTCGCTTCCAATCTCCTTTCACGAGCATAGCCAGAAAACAAGCTGCTGGCGCGGATAAGAAGAGGAACTTACATAGCAGAGCCGCTACAAAGAAGACGATAGAAACATACCACCGCTTCCAGGTAGTGAAAACGTATATACCCAGCAACGAGAACATCACGCCTATTAAGTCCACGCGCAAAATAGGGAGCCACTGCATTACTGCCGGCATTGTGAGGAAGACGGCCCCGAAAACAGCGCCGGTCAACAGTGAGTCTGTCCAAAGCCGCAGAAGAAGCGCGATCAGCAGCGCACAGGCGACTCCCGAAAGCGTGATCAGAAGTCGAGCCGGTGTAAAACCGAGCCCAAACAGCCTTATCGGCAGGGCAATAAGATAGTAAGCGATTGGGCCGTATGGAGTGAGTTCGTAGGGAAGTACGTTGGGGATGGGATAAAGTGCATCACCCCGCGTGAGTCCTTCAGACACTCTCGCCAGAGGCCCTTCTTCAAAGTTAACTTCATACGGTAGCGAGGCAATATGTTCAGCGCGATATAAAGAAAGCAGGCAGCCTAGGGCAACGGCGCAGAAGAACAAGAGTTCGAATCTGTCAAAGCTTACTCGTAGCTTCAGATTATTTTTCAGTTTACCTATGTAGCCATTTCCACGCCCCCGAAGCGTTGATGTGTCGTCGCACTCCTCTCGCAGACAAGGGCTGGGCACAAAACCACCTTAGATCACCGGAGCGGAAAAGCCATACCAGTAAGTCGTTAGAAAGCGACGTGACGTAGTACGAATTCTGCGCAAGGCGGGTCCACTACCAACACGATTTCAATTGGCTCAACCGCGATTCAGGGGCAGAGGGTCAGTACGTGTAGTTGATGATGAGGTGGGCGACGTTTGACGTGCCGTTGCCCCACATGCCCCTTACGTAAAAGGGGTCCAGCGGCTCAGGATTTTTCACCACGAGGTCAAATCTTCCCGCTTCGCGCAAAGCTTCTGCACTGAGGGTGACCTGAAGCTCGTTCGAACTCACGGCGCGCCGCACTGATGACGCGCAGACGGGGCGCTCGACCCGAGCATGGCGATGTCTGCCTATTGCCAGTGTTCTAAATCGAACAGTATTGCTTCGGTCTCGATGTCACTATGATTGTATGCGTAGGAAGAAAGCCGAACAAAAATCCGGCAAGGCGACACTCCTCGCCGTCAAGAAGGAAATGGCGAAGCCGCGCATGGCCCAATCCGCACGTGAAAGAGAAAAACGAACTCCAGACGCTGCGCTAATCGTTCCGGTAACACCACTAATCTTACGTGATGTTGAGATACGACAATGCGAGACGAAGAGTGGATCAAGACGCTTCAAGACGGCAGAAAAGTAAAATTCATCTACCAGGAATTGCCGGAAGACAGGGCGTTTATCACCGCGCAGCTTGCAGGTGATGAGGTTGTCTATTCGGTTGTATTGACGGAAGCAAGAAACCCGCTTAGTCATGAAGATGTTGAAAGTCACTTTGAAGGCGAGCTTCGAAAGAAGTAATCGCCCCCAATTTGGGACACAATTTCTGGGATTGCGTGGATCGTTTACAGGCGCAATCCGCCGACCAGGTACAAGACCAGCACGATGAGCACCACCGTCCCAACTAGCCCTACGCCCCCGCGTGTCCCCCATCTGGAATACCCGTAATAGCCGCCGCCCCCGCCGAACAACAGCAGCACAAGAATGATTAGCAGTAACATGTGAATCTCCCTTTCAACTTCTAAAATAGTTCCGTCTCTACGGTCGCAGGACCAAACAAACAAGCTGTCAGGCTTCGCCGCCCGTTTCCTTCTCTTCGTCAGGCTGTACGTATTCTTCAGGGTTCGCCGCTTGGATTTCGCCACAAACTTTGCCTATTTCATTTCGCTCGTTGGTCAAGAACGAAGTGGCGCAGCCACGCTTTTCAAGCTCCGCCTGAACCGAAGAAGGCTTCGTGTTGGGTTCTTTCTTGTCCTGGGACATACCTCATGCTGCCATTACTACCGATGGAATACTGTTCGATTAAGAACAGCTGCCGTAGGTGATTCCAATGGCGATCACGACCTCGATTTGACAAATGCAGGTAGCCAACGGCTACAGCGTGAGCCTGCTAGGGCTAACCGGAGACGTGTTCAGACTGGCCATCTTGGCGATTGTTCCCGAGTAACGGGCAATGGGGCGCGAAGAGATTTCTTAGGAGTTAGAAGAGGCGACCGTTGTGCTCCGAAGCTCTATGGTCTCATTCCGCCCTCTAGTTGCGTGCGACGCCTGCCAGATACCGCCGAGCAATATCATTGCCGTCGTTGTTACAGCAGCCCACATTTCATCTCCTACGTAACGCAAGTATGCTGGGCTGATTACCGCATGCATGCTGTAACTGAGGAAATGGGGAGCGAACGTCAGTACCTTGGACGCCGCAAATGCGAGCACCATCGCCGCCCGATGTTCCCTGTGCAGGCGTGCGACCAGTCAACCGGCCCCCGCCAAAACTGGCATATAGATTAGGTACCAGTAAAGATAGGAAATCGCTCCGAAGATGAATCCGTGTTCGTGCAGGTGTAGCACGCTGAGGTCGATCGAGAGCGCCGCTGCTGAGGATCGAAAAACCAATCGATATACGAAGATGACCGTCCAGCCGGTTGCTATAGCCCTCAATGCCAGCAGCTTGTGAGCGCCCACATCCCTGCAAAACGACACCACAATCGCGACGAGCACCTGTCTCCAATACCAAATGCGGGAGCGTCTCTGCCCGTATTGCTCGATCAAGTCACCCAGGAGCGCATCGTTGCTCGGGCCGGAACCGAGTTGTTTCAAAAACCACGTTGCCACTACCGGCGGATTCGTAGACCTCATGCCCGTCCTCCTTCGAGTTGCGGAATTCCTTGCCATAAATTCTGCAGGGCCCGTTGAGTTTCGCGGAGTTCGCGCAATCCTTTGCTGGTAACTCGGAAGAATTTCTTTGCCCTGCCACCACGTTCGGGCGTTGGCTCACCTAGAAGGGAACTTACAAAGCCCTTTTCTTCCAGTCGTTCTAGTGCGGCATAAACGCTGCCGAGCGCAACCTCGCGTCCGCCTCTTTCCTCAATTTCCCTTGAGATGGGTACTCCATAGGCGTCTTCGCCGAGCCGAATCAATGCCAAAAGCACCATTATTTCCAGACTGCCTAAGTAATCTCGTCTTCGCATTTATTCAACTATAGTGAATAAATCGACGGGCATCTTCAACCATGCTGAGACAATGTTGTTTCGGATCGGTTACCTGGAAATAAAAGGCGCTGGATCGCCTGATAGGTGGGTGTTTTCGAAAAAGGCTCTTTGAAAAAGTCGCAAAAGTTAGGCTGCCGGTTCCTTCCTGCACGAAATTACGCCGACTGCGCACTCATTCGCATCGTAGGATTTCCGAGGCTGTTCTTGCGAGGGCGTACAACGCTGCGGATTGTAGCAGCTTGCTGTAGAATCTCCTGCGTCACGGGCCCCAACTAGAGAACAGACTAGCTCCAACTAGGTAGAAGAAGGGGGGCACTCCATGCAAATTGGAAAGAGACTTGCCAAGGCAGCGATCGCCGCCTGCTGTCTTGGCGCTTTCGTTGCCGGTCCCGGGGCGCGAGCGCAAGACGTGCCTGCCTATCGGGTAGACCCGTATTGGCCTAAGCCGTTACCGAACAAATGGATCATGCAACAGATCCCGACCTTGACTGTGGATAAAGACGATCACATTTGGGTACTGAATCGTTCGCGGCAGATCATGCCGGATGAGACCGGCGCATCGACAACGCCGCCGCGCGCCGATTGTTGCGTGGCGGGCCCGGCGGTGCTGGAGTTCGATCCCGAGGGAAATCTGATCCGTGGCTGGGGAGGCCCGGGCTACGTCCCGGGATGGCCCCGCGAGCAGACCATCGAGACCGATAAGCAGGGGAACGTGTGGCTTTCGGGAATGGGGCGCGGGGACGGCATCCAGAAATTCTCACCCGACGGAAAGCTGCTCTGGGATTTTGGCCATCGCGGACCGTACGTTGAACCGGGACCAGGCGCGCCGCCTTTGAAAGACAATAATCAGCAGACCGACATTCTCTACAGCGGAGTGGCAGGTTTTGAAATAGACGACGATGCGCATGAAATCTACATCGCCGAAGGCGAGAACCTGAACCACCGCGTGCTGGTTTACGACACAGACACCGGCGCATTCAAGCGCGGATGGGGCGGGCACGGAATGCCGCTGAGCGAAATCTCGAACGATCCTGTGCAGCCCTACGACTGGCGCACAGGCCCGCCACCAGATATGAAGGGGTTTGCAAGCCTCCACTGCATCCACATTTCAGAGGACGGATTGGTTTATGTCTGCGAACGCGGCAGCGACAGAGTTCAGGTATTTACGAAGCAGGGTAAATTCGTGTCGGAATTCTTCGTCCACCCTTCGACGCCGGCCCGCGGTCCGGAATGTGGAATCGGCAGCCCCAAAT
Source organism: uncultured Acidobacteriota bacterium (assembly GCA_963846235.1). Taxonomy (GTDB): domain Bacteria; phylum Acidobacteriota; class Terriglobia; order Acidiferrales; family UBA7541; genus Palsa-189. The sequence goes on along the minus strand of CAWJVF010000003.1, from coordinate 1,104,866 downwards.
TCGCTAGCTGCGGAACCGTCCTGAATATCGCCTTCTCGCCTGCTCCGGAGCAGAAGTTCCTCTACATCGCCGATATGGCGAACAATAAGGTTTGGATCATCAATCGTAAGGAGGGCACTACAGTCGGTTCGTTCGGAGAAGAAGGTCGTATGGCCGGAATGCTCTATTACATCGACGCCATCGGGGCGGACTCCCACGGGAACATCTACACTGGCGAAGTCCAAACGGGCAAACGGATTCAAAAGTTTGTTCCGATTAACATGCCCCAGTGGAGCCGCTAACCGAGAGCCAACGCCGTCCCACTGCGTCGAAATTTGAGGCTAAATCCGCTTCTACTGACTGACGTTCTTTGAGCTTCCCCTGGTCGCCTGCAGGGTCGAATCGCTAATTCCGATCTCCACTCGGCGATTTGCTGCCCGCGCTTTGGGATTGCTACCGGCAACGAGCGGCTTGGACTTGCCAAAACCCTTTGTGCTGATAAGGCTCGGATCGATTCCCGCCTGTACCAGGGCATCCCGAACGGCTCGGGCGCGGCGCGCTGAGAGTTGTAGGTTGTAATCATTTGTCCCGCTGTCATCCGTATATGCGTACACATAGATCGAATAACGCTTGAGAGGCATGACGACTCGTGCGACGCGGTTCAAGATGCCTCGGTATTGAGGCGAAAGATTCGACTTGCCGGAGTCGAACCGAATGGACTTCTCTCCGAGCGTCATCACCACTCCATTTGCGGTGCGGCGCGTTTCGGCAATTTGCCCGAGCGACAGCTTCAACTTCTGAAGCTCGGCGTCTCGCTGCTGGCGAGATTCTTCAGTTTTCTGCGTGGCTTGACGGGGCGGTTGCGCGGCTGGAAGCGGCAACTGCGTTTGCGGCCCCGAGGTCGCTTGCGAATCTTTTACTTCATGGGGCACTTGATCAGACACTCGATCGGGCGCCTGATCGGGCCGGACCGTGGCAACTTGAGCAGCGGAGGCTTCGGAAGCCTTCTGATCGAGGCTTTTGACGTGCTGCTCTGCGCCCTGGAGGCGCTGGTTGAGCTGCTCGGTCTGACGGTTGAGGTGCGCTACTTGCCGGTTCAATCGCCTAACCGACCTCAGGAGCCAAAGGCCAAAAATTGAAGCAAGAATCAGGGCAAGCCCCAGAGCGGTCGCTCCAAGAACCCACCCCGGCCTGCTTGGCGTTTTGACAAACCCGTCGTAAGCGTGTTGCGCCATAGGGTTGGATGGCCCGGCCGCCAACCCTCTTTCCTGGGTTGCCTGCTCCTCGACTTCCGATATTGTGCTCGGCATGGATTCAGTCCTCCATACACAAGGTTGGGACACGTTCGATCCATTCTACGAGCGCGGGTCCACAGAACGTCGGACGGCGAAGGGCAAATTGCTCAAGGGTTATCTGTCCCTGCGTACAGGCCGAGATTCGCGTCGAGGCGGGTCATTAACGATCAAGGGAAACCTGCTTAGGCAGGCGTAACGCACGTAAGTCCCGCGAAACGGCATTCCGGATACTGGCTTTTGGCAAAGCTACATTTTGAGAGAGGACTATGAGGCGGTGGAGGTGGGGTTCTTGACGAAGAGATGGTGTTGCGCTTGGGAAGACTTAACCGATTGGCGTGCTGCTTGCGCCCGCGCCCGTACCCGAAGTATCCACACGGATCACACCGGACTGATCGGTGAAGTACATATTCTGTCCGGTCGCACCCAGGGAGATGGGCGTTGCCGTAATTGTGTAAGACTGATTGGCTCCGCCGGCCCCATAGACAAATATGTAGCCGCTCTTGATCCCACTCGCTAGCACAGAGTCAATTAAGTCCGCGGAGGTGGAACTGGGCGCACCTTGTCCCTGGGCGTTGCCGTTCCCATTCCCACTCCCGTTACCATTGCCGTTTCCATTCCCGTTACCATTGCCGTTTCCGTGCCCGCCAGAGACTCCAGAGACTACGGGCCCCAGGTCCGAGAGATTTGTCGGAAATTGACCGTAGGTTGTGGAATAGGCGAGGCACGCTGTATTCATCGTGCGCAGGGACCCCACGGCCGAGGCCTGATTGGCGGCCGTTTTCGACCGCACGAAGTTAGGAATGGCGAAGGCGGCGATAATCAGAATGATCGCCACCACGATCAAAAGCTCAATTAACGAAAAACCCTTCTGTCTGTTACGCATCTCGGGGTCCTTAGCTGCCGAGTCAGTCCCACATTGGAGCGTAGACGATTTGCGTTCAGAGATACGCCATGTGATACAAGTAAAATGTTAGGCGCTAAAAACGACAGAATATACTGTCCGCACGAATGGTTCTGGGACAGCGTACTTCCATCTCCTGAGCCGAATGCGGAGGAGAAGAGAAGGTGAGGCGATGACACGATCAGCTAAGGTGTATGAATTGCGGATTTATCATGCAGTCCCAGGAAAGCTGGAAAGCCTTGTGGCCCGCTTCCGAGACTATACGGATAAGCTCTTTGCGAAACACGGAATGAAGAGTCTTGCGTACTGGACGGCGCTGGATGAGCCCGTGAAAAGCAGCACCTTCGTTTACATTCTGGAGCATCCGAGCCGCGAGGCGGCGTCCGCGAACTGGAAAGCCTTCCAGGATGATCCGGAATGGAAAACGGTGAAAGCCAAGTCCGAAGAGAAGGGCAAACTGGTGGAGAAAATTGATTCGACCTTCTTGACGCTCACCGATTTTTCCCGGCTGCCGCCGATTTGAGATCAGTCGACTACGCTATCGGCAATTTGCCACTTAAGTTAGTTCCTGATGAACGGGGTGGTCTCCAGAAAATGGGTCTTGGGATTCATCGTGCGCGTGCGCTTCATCCGAACAAGATACCGCTGGCACGTGGACAAATTCGAGGCAGCCGGTAAGAACGAATTCGGTACGCCCCGCAGCCCCTCCCGGTTGCCCGTTTCACCGTTCGGAATACATCAATAGATCTTTCCGCAGAGCCTTCATCTGCTCTAAACTGTCGAGACTCGCGGGGTTCCTAGTTAAGTCCCCGGGGATTCGTCAGACTCCAATCTAAGTTGGAGCGATTCCAGCATCAGCCGATCCGGAAGCAACTTCTCATGAGGGAGTAAACGCTTGACGGTCATAGTCGCATCGAGATGAAGTGTGATTCCGAAGCCAGCACTGCGAGCTTTAGAAGCAATCGTCGCTATGTCTTCGGATTTGGCGATCGCCTCGTTGATCGCTTTTGCAAGATCCCGCGACCATTGTTTAGTTTGCTCGTAATACCATTGCTTCATTGCTCGGAGCTTGTTAGAGACAGTCTCTCTCGTAATTCCGGCATCTCGTAATAGGTTTGTGTAACGACTCGATTCGTCGGCCAAGATTGCGGCAAACAAATGCAATGGTCCGATCTGATCGTGACCAAACGCTGTCTGGACTTCTTTTGCCGTATCGAAGGTTCGTTCGAGTTCGGGTGATAATGGCAGCTCTCGCGTAGGGGGAACCGTTGCTGCTCGGGGGAGGAGTGCTTCGAATTCCGTAAGTAACTTACTCGCCGTTTCCGGCACGAGGAAGGGAGTATGGATTGGGTACGGCAATACCGACGTAGTCTCCTGCCCCTCGTGCATAGCGGCCAACAAAGCCTGCATGCCGCCTTGGTCTTCTAGAATTAAGCCGAGAATTAAATCAGCGACATCCATGTTATCAGCGCCGCGCTGGCCAGCTTTGAAGCGCGCCGCGAACACTGCTTGTCTGGCTCGAGTGGAGAATGTTTCGAACATCGCACAAAGGTACCATTAGAGTGAATGCCGCAACCACGTTCTTCCTTCCTGATGAGCCAAGGCCTGAGAAACGGCATTATCGGAGACTGGGTTTTCGGTGTGCTCGCCACAATCCGGGAATGGAACTTATCAGAAGTTGGCGCTAGCCTTTAAAACCCGTCGCGCTCTGGATCGATGAGCGCACGTGACCCACTAGACACATGTGCACTTCGCGACAGTCCCAGTTTTCTCTTCCCTGCAAAATGCCTTTGGAGTTGCTTACCAATGACCGACATACCCAATCTCCTCCTCATCGACGAGAACCCAGCTCACGCGGAAGCCTTTCGAGAGGCCCTGCACAAAGCCAAGAATGGCCCATTCCGCTGTGAATGGGTTCAGACGCTATCTCAAAGTGTGGAGCGACTTCGGGGGAAAACAATATGGGCAATCTTCGCAAGTCTCTCCCTGCCCGACAGCAAGGGTCTCGATACGATCGATAAACTCCTGCAGGCAGCGCCGGGTGTACCGATCCTGGTGATGGGTGGCGCTGAGGACGAAGACCTTTCGACGGAGGCTTTGCGTCGCGGAGCGAAGGACTACTTGCTAGACGGTCATATCAGCGCGTACTCATTTGGCCGTGCTATACGCAACATGGCAGAGCGAAAGACGGCGGAAGAGGTATTGTTCCTGGAAAAAGAACGCGCCTCAGTGACTCTCAACTCCATCGGAGATGCTGTACTCAGCACCGACATCCGAGGAAATGTTACTTACCTTAACGCTGTAGCGGAAAAGTTTACCGGTTGGACGTGCGCAGAGGCGCTTGGCAGACCCCTCGGCGAGGTCTTTCAAATCATCGACGGCGCGACTCGAAAACCGTCTCCGAATCCCACGGAAGTTGCGATTCAGCAAAACAAAACTATAAAACTAACCCCGAACTGCATTCTCATTCGGCGCGATCGGAGTGAATCTTCCATTGAAGATTCGGCAGCTCCGATCCACGACCGGAACGGGTCGATTACGGGAGCTGTGATCGTTTTCCACGACGTGACCGAGTCAAGAGCCATGACAGAAGAGATGGCTCATTTAGCCCAGCACGATATCCTGACCGATCTGCCTAACCGGCTGTTGCTGAAAGACCGAATCAACCAGGCTATTGGGGCAGCCCGCCGGAAGAATACCAAGGTCGCCGTGATTTTCCTGGATTTGGACGGCTTCAAGAGTATCAACGATTCGTTGGGGCATGCTGTCGGGGACAACGTACTTCAGTCGGTCGCCAAGCGCCTGGTGAGCTGTGTGCGTAGCTCCGACACAGTAAGCCGTCAGGGCGGAGACGAATTTGTGGTGCTTCTTTCGGAGATCAACCAGTCACCAGACGCAGGTATCCTGGCAAGAAAGATCCTAACCGCAGTAACTGCAGCGCATAAGTTCGAACAGTGGGAAACGCAACTCACGGCGAGCATCGGCGTAAGTACCTACCCGGAAGACGGTCAAGATGCGGAAACGTTGCTGAAAAATGCGGACACCGCTATGTATGAAGGCAAGAAAAGAGGCCACAACAACTACCAATTCTTTAGTCAGGACATGAACACACGGACTGTCGAGCGCCAAAGGATCGAATCCGACCTTCGCGGTGCCGTAGAGCGCCAGGAGTTCGTGTTGCATTACCAGCCAAAGATAAACCTTCAGACGGGCGAGATTACGGGCGCCGAGGCGCTGATTCGCTGGCTTCGCCCAGATGGAGGCCTGGTTTCACCCTTGCAATTCATTCCTATCGCTGAAGAGTCTGGTCACATATTGCTCATCGGCCAATGGGTGTTACGGGAAGCGTGCAGGCAAGCGCAAGAATGGATTGATTCTGGTTTGCATGCTATTCCCGTGGCGGTGAACGTATCTTCGTTGGAGTTCCGGAGCGATGGTTTTCTCGACAGCCTTCGCGCTATTCTGAAGGAAACTCGTTTGGATCCGCACTATCTTGAACTCGAACTAACGGAAAGCGTGCTCATGCAGCGTGCTGAATCTTCCTCCTCGGCGCTCCGCGCGCTCAAATCCATCGGAGTGCGCCTTGCGGTGGATGACTTTGGCACTGGGTATTCCAGTCTGAGCTATCTGAAAAGGTTTCCCATCGATTCCTTGAAGATCGATCAATCCTTCGTGCGTGACATCGTCACAGACACGGACGACGCCACGATCGTTAGTGCGGTCATTACCATGTCTAAAAGCCTCAGGCAGTGCGTTATCGCCGAGGGCGTGGAGACGGAAGAACAGGTTAAATTCCTTCAGGCACATAGCTGCGACGAGGCGCAAGGCTATTATTTTAGCAAGCCCGTTGTTGCCCAACAGTTCGCGAAGTTACTTGAAACAGGCATAGCACCATTCGCTTCCCGCGCTTTCGCCGGCGTTCCTTCGTGATCTCGCCGAACGGCCTCCATTTTGCCGCGCTACAAAACAAACGTCGGGCTAATCGTCATGAGAGCCGGTCCGCAAGTCAAAGAAGCGCCGCGCCGCGGCCAAACCGCACGGGCCTAACTCGCAAGATGGCGGCTCAGCTCTTTCAGCCAGTCGATGAACGCTCTTTGCGCGGGCGGGACATGGGGACGCCGGATTTGAGCATAGCCGATGCGACGGGTGGGCCCGCCTGCGATAGGAACGTAACGGCACCCACTTGCTTCTTGGACTGCCATCTTGGGTGCGACCGTTATTCCGAATCCGCTAGCAACCAGCGCGAAAACACTGGAAAACTGATCGCTCTCAAAAACGGTGCCCGGCTCGCGCACCCCACGGCGGCAGACAGCTAAAGCATGCTTGCGGAAACAGTGACCCTCCCGCAGTACAAGCAGATGTTCTTCTGCGATCCGGCGAGGGTCAAGACGCGGCTGGGCTGCAAACGGATGCCCGATGGGAAGCACAAATAGGAGTTCCTCGCGAAACAATTCGCTGCAAACGATGTCCGGAAAAGATATCGGCAGGCTGACGATGGCGAGGTCAAGGTCGCCCGTCTGTAGACCGTCAATGAGCCGCGCCGTAATATTTTCGACGAGCTGAACTTCCACCTCAGGGTACCGAGATTGAAAGCCCGTAATCTTAGGGGCCAGCCAATAAGGCATCACCGTCGGAATGGCGCCGACTGCCAGCCTTCCGCATACTTCATTCGTCAGTTCCGTAACCAATTGTCTGGTGTACGCCGCTTTACGCAACAAAGTTCGAGCTTCCGGTAGCAGTCGCTCTCCGGCTTGAGTCAATCGTACCGAACGCCCGCGGCGCTCAAACAAAGGAACGCCGAGAGAGTCCTCTAATTTTCGAACCTGTTGGGAGAGCGAGGGTTGGGTCACACCTTCCTGTTCAGCGGCACGCGTGAACGTGCCCGCACGAGCAGCCGCCACGAAGTAACGAAGCTGATGGAGTTCCATCTCCCATAATTATCTCCTATGTGAGGCAAAGGAAGTCGCCTCTTCTTCGGCGGACGAGGCTCCACTATGTTTGGTCTTTACGCCGCCATTGGCTGGCTGGATCGAGTCATTCAAGCGGTGGCAACTCATAATCTAAGGAGAAGTAATAAATGTTCACTGAATTCATTGACAAGCCTCATGCAATCCGAAAAAACACAAAACCATACCAGCTGGCGTTCTTCATTGTTCTCGTTTGCGCGCTAACGATTCACCCGGCCAAAGCGCATGCCCAGATCATTGGAGAGCTCAAAGCTAACATTCCATTTCAGTTCTATGCGGGGAGCGCCAACCTTCCCGCAGGCGAGTATGTTGTCCGGATGATGGATAACTCCAACTTGAAGATTATGGAGATCAGCAGCGCGGATGGCGCCACGACCGCTCTGTTCCAGGTCCGGGATACCAGGGCCAACTCCGCGCCTCGCCAGGGCGAATTGATCTTCAACAAATATGGGGATCTTTACTTCCTGACCAGCGTGTTTGATCAGGGCAACCCGGACGGTAGCGAAGTTCCCAAATCCAAATACAAAAAAAGGGTCAGCCAACCGGGCACCGAAGCACAAAAACACGTGCCAGCAGACCACCGGGGGCAGCAGGGAAGTTAGCGGATTGCTCTCGTAGAACAGTTTTTATAGCGGATCGGTAAATAAAGAGGACATTATGAAACTTCAAAGAGTCGTACTCGTTTTGTTAGGAATGATGTTGTTGTTCGCAGGCCGGTCGTCAGCTTTGGACGTGAAAACCGATTACGATCGGAACGCAAACTTCGCCCAGTACAAGACCTACTCTTGGGAACGGGTCCAAACACGGGATCCGTTGATGGTTGACCGAATCAAGAGTGCGGTGAATGGCTCTCTGGCGGCGAAGGGGCTCACGGAAGTCCCCACTGGCGGGGATATCTCCATCGTGGCCACCGAGGTTACCCACAATCAGCAGACGCTCGACACTTTTTATAACAACTTCGGCGGCCGGCGTTTCGGCGGCGGATTTGGCGACGCCATCACAACCACAGAAACTTACCGGGTGGGAACCCTTGTCGTCGATCTGTCGGATCCCGCCACAAAAAAACTCATCTGGCGCGGTTCGGCCAGCGACACACTTTCGGATAAGTCCGAAAAGAATATCGATAACCTCGATAAGGGCGTGGTGAAAATGTTCAAGAAATTTCCTCCTGCCCCTTCGAAGAAATAACCTGGTGTCCACTTCTTTGCGTGCGGCCAATCGGCCGCACGCAGGAACGGACAGCTGGAGCTTGATTTGGAACAATGCCTTCTGGTTTATGTCCGTCTGATTCCGCTACGAGTAATCTCCTGCCTTTGTTATTGAAGCCGGAAGCTGACCTCAACAGATCTTCGCGTGGGGAAAGGCTTGCCATCAGCTCCGATTGCAGGGTGAAAATGCCACTGCCGTAGCGTGTCGATTGCGCTTTCGGCGAGCAAGGGATTTAATGCGCCAATGACGGCAATCTGTTTAGCTACGCCCTCCGCCGTCACGGTGGCCCGAAGACGGACCACGCTTTGAAGCTTCGTTCTGGGCACTTCAACTGAATGTGCTGAAAACGAAGGGGCTGGGCACGAATCGCAGGTTGGAAGCTTGATGCTGGAAGTTGGAGAGTAAAATACGATCAGCGACACTCCACTTTTTTCGTCTTTAATAAGTACCGGCTCGTCGCTGGATGAAACCGGATCCGTTAGCGGGGCCGTGTATTTCCCAATCGATTGCTCTTTGGCGACGTCGATGAGTTCGGTACTTACACCGTTTATCTGGGGACTCCACATCAAATCCTCCGTAACTAACAGATCTGCTCGGAGGTCAGAGGCAATCCAACGAAGCACTTCATCGTCGTAAGCGTCGATTTCCATAAGTCGGTGTTTCGTCAGCGCACGGTTAACTTCATCGCGGCTAATAAATTGGGAACTGGCTGCAACATTCCCGAGTGCGTTGTGCAAAGCAGTTTCTAACTGCGAACAAATGGAGCTCTCACGGAGACAGTTCTGTAGGGGACTCAGAAGAATCCGTTTCGGATGGGTTGCACTGACTTGGTTGGCAGAAACATCGGCGAGCCGATCGATCACTTGATCGCGCTGTGGAGTTTGGCCCAAGAGAGTGCCGCCAAACAAGGCGAACACTAGAAACGCCACCGCGATGGAGGCTTTGTGATAGGTAATCAAAACCGCCTCCGTTAGTTACGAAGACAGTATAGAGCCTTCAATATATTTCGGCTTCTTTAGATAGCTTGAACGCGAGAATATCACGCCAGAGCCTGAGATACGGGATTCTCGGAAGGTGGGATTGCTCACCTTCCCAGGCATGCGAACTTTCGCTTCGCCGCTTTGCCTTCACGAGCTATGGATGCTGCGGTTCAGTGATTGTGTAATCCGCAGGCGGCCGGAAAAGCGAGGGATCAGGCTCCGATCGATCAATATTCGTTACGCGTTCTGTCGTTTCTCCGCCGCGCGGATCGGAACGCTTGCTCAACAGTTGAACTTTTAGTTCTTCGGAAAACCAGTTCTCGAAGACCATGACTAGCGGACGGTCATTCCCTTGAGCATTTACCGGAATTGTCGTGGTCGTTCGCGTACCGTGAGCCCATACGCCGTCAATCATTTGCGTCCCTAGATCGTCGGTTTTGGATTGCGTCCTCAATTCTTGCGGTGGAGGCGGCTGCACAGTCACCGGAGGTTTCGGCTGCTGTTGCGGAGGAACGATCTTACGAACGACGTTGCGCGTGCCCGTGTGATTGCGCGGGTTCAGGAAATAGTTCGCGCCTTCAACCGGATCGTTGATGACGATCTGCGTCGGCTCGTCATTCGAAGCGTTAGGCCCCTCAGCCATGAACATTTCCGTGCGAGTCCTGCCTTGGGAATCCCGATACAAGCGGGTGTGTGATTTGCGGGTAATGTGGGTTCCGTCGCTCAGCGTTTGCACTGTCTCCGATTCACGTACCGCAGAATAGGGCAGACCGACTTGTCCTTGTGGACCCGTTGGACCAAGCTGAGCAACCGTCCCACTTCCGACCGTAACGAACGCGCCATTTTGCGCCAGCGCTGTGAAGCTGAAGAGGAATAAAACTGACGTGCTGGACAGGAGAGCTTTGCGGAGAACCTTCATGGCCCGCGCTCCTTTCTGCAACCCATGCGGCAGGATGTAGCTGAATCCTATAATGAGCCGTGATGGGCGTTCAACAGTTGAGGTTGCACGGTAGCTCGCGCTTTACCACTCGTCAAAGTGCCCAGCAAAGACACGGCTGTTGTAGTGGCCGCGCGACTTCGGAGTTATCCGCGATAATGGAGCCGCATGCCTATAGGAGCCAATATCTTTAGCCGTTGCGAAAAAGGAATAGGTGGCAAAAGCGCCTGTACTTCCACGCTATTGAGACGCGCTAAAATCGGCTCATTATGGATGTACAGACCTTGCGAGAATCCGTGACGGGCGCAATCCGATATTGGGAGCCTCGGCGTCTTGTTTACAATGCCTTGCTGGCGGCGGTACTCCTAATCTACTTTGGACTGAATTACCCTGCATCCAAATCGATTCTTTCGGTCAACCTCGTATTTGCGGTTTTTCTATTGGCGGTCCTTGCAAACGTCGCGTATTGCGCTGCATATCCCGTTGATGTCTTTGTCTGCGCTTCTAATTATCGTGAGGAATGGCGGAAGTATCGATGGATCGTTTTCATAATTGGTTTGTCATTTGCCGCGATCATTACACGCTTCTTCGCACTTGGCATGTTCCAAGCCTAATAACTTCAGGTTCTTGGTAGGGCCTGATAAACGGGATTCTCGGATACTGGCCGTCGGGGAAAAGCCAGGTTCCGAGAACAAGACTCATCGGGACTTGAATCCATTCGATAGTTTGTAAACGGCTGAGGAAAGATGGCCGCGGTTGCAGGTGGATGGCCCAACCGCAACTCATAAGCCGCTCTAACCAGTGTAGGGTATGGACTCGCCGCATCACTGACGTAACGCTGTGACCTCTCCCGGATTATCTGGCCCAGCACCTTGGATGCGATGGGACTGCGATCTCACGAGTACATCAGGGCGGAAGACTGACAACGCTTCGACCCGGTGTAGACTCTGGGGTGATCGAAGAAACAGCACGACTTGACGCGATTCGTATACTCCGAGTCCAAAAGCATTTAGCTTCTTGTCAAATTGAGGCTCAACTCAAAATGAACGATCAACAAACGAAAGAGCACGATTCTGGAGCGCGAGATCAAGAGATCCGTGCGGCACTGGATCAGCATTGGGCGGCGTCCGATGCCAACGATTTTGAAGCGGAGCATCGCATCTATCGCGAGGACGCGGTGCTGGAATACCCGCAGTCAGGCGAGCGAACCAGCGGTCGACGCAACATACAGAACCAACGCGCTAGTCAGCCGAGCAAAAAGCGGTTTGCTGTCCGGCGAATCATTGGCGGCGGTGATCTTTGGATCACCGAATTCATCCTGACATATGACGGCAAGCCGTCCTACACCGTGAGCATCATGGAGTTCAGGGACGACAAGGTTGCGCGGGAAACACAGTACTTTGCGGATCCATTCGTGGCTCCCGCATGGCGCGCTCAATGGGTCGAACAGATGGACATATAAGCTCGAGACGCGAGAATTCGCTAACGACACCGCCATTTGCGGATTGCAGCAGAATTGCCGAGAACAGAGATCAACGCCAGACCCGCTAAGTCCTGATTAACGCCGTCACCGGAGAAGCCGAACTGTATGATATGGGCTATCGTTACAGCACATCCTCCGATGGAGGGACAAGCGGTGGATTGGAAACGGTTGGCCCAGTTTGCGCTGCTGGGTAGCAGTGATTTGGAACAATATGCCATCGTGCTGGTACGCGTTGCGCTCGGGCTGTTCTTCGCCCTCTCCGGGGCAAACAAATTGTTTGTCGCCGGCAGCACGCAAACTATGTACGAAACGCTCGTTGAGGCCAAAGTCCCGTTTCCCCACCTGATGACTTATTTCGTGTCGGGCGTCGAGTTCGTCGGCGGATCCTTGCTGACCGTGGGGTTTCTTTCGAGCCTGGCCTGCGTGGCTTTATTGGTGGATATGCTTGTCGCCATCCTGACCGCCAAGCTTTCCGCCATACCTAAAGGACTTTCGCCTCTTAACTGGCTCGACGATTTCCTCTACCTTCCGGAAGTCCTGTACGTGCTCTTCTTTATCTGGCTGATCTGTTCTGGTCCGGGAAAGTTCAGTGTCGATTACTGGCTCGCCGGCAAGTTACGGAGCTGATCGATCGAGGTCAGGCGATTAAGATTTCACTGGCAAGATTGAATCATATCTCCGTAATGGGCCATCTCCTTGTAGACGAAGTCGCGTTTTTGGACATCGAGGATGAAGTCGGTTGAATAGTTCGCCCCCACCACACTCTTCCGAAGAGTAGTTTTTCGTTCAGCCATTCAACCTGCACGCCGCCGCTCGCATGATCGATGAAAGACAATTTTAGCGGGTCAGAACCGTCGCTGAAGTCGATGTAAACGACAGTTATCCACGGGCCATTTTTCGTATAGTTCGGCTCGATACTCACTTGCCAACCGGTCCGCTGCGGTGAGTAATGCTTTTCATCCTCGCGTGCCGTGACCTGCGTATTCGCAGTCCCTTCCAGTGTGATTCTCTTCGCGTAGTTTGCATCGAAGGGTGCGTACTGAACTTTATTGTCGCTGCACTTTGGAAGCGTTTGCGCGACGCCGGAAAAGCAGAAAAAGAAGCCGACGATGGTCGTGGCTTGTAGAACGCGCCAAATGACGTTCACACGCGGTAACCTCCGCTGCACAGATCCTATGCTGGAAACGTGGAATTTTCTACGTTAGGGGCCGCTGACTAGTGGACTGCCAAATCCTGATAGACGGTGGGGAAACTGGGAACTTGAGCCTTCCAGCCCTTGTTCACGGGCGGTGAACTGTCGGCCATTTTCCGAAACTCCGACTTACCGGGAGTTGGCCTTGCTAACGGCGCAGGGAATCTGCCATCGTTAATCTGTCCGGAGGCCATGACATGGCGAAAAATAGACTGAGAGATGCTGCGGTGAAAATTGGTTCTGCAGTGGGTAGGGTTGATGGCAAAGCTCACAAAGCCGCCCTTAAGGCTGCCCGAGCGGCACACGTAGCAAGACAAGAACTTATCGATTTGTCAAAGCAGGTAGACGCACTTAAGAGGCAATTGAAAAAGAGCACCAAACGGCTAAAGAGTGCATTGGAATAGGTCGGACTATACATCCAAAAGAATTTTCGATGGGCGGTTATGCCAAAGCCTGATAAACGGCATTTTCGGCAACTGGCTTTCGGCGTGGCCAGGTTCCGAGAACGGGCCTTTATCGGGACGGATCGCATCCCTTATTTAACCTTAGTCCTCAATCTCGCTTGAGCCTTGCCTCAGGTTCCTGTGGTAGTGACTCGATTCTGCGAACCGATATGCTGTGTGTATTTACGATTCTTGTTAACAATTGCGGAGGGCGGAGCGTTCTCACAGAGAAGCTGCCTGGTTGATCGAGTTTCAGGGTCAGGAATCGAGCGAGCGGGAGTATGGGGAAGCTGAAGATTGTCTTGGCGTTCGTCGCGCTGCTGCCGATTTCCGCAATCGCGCAAGGCCCGAGTTCGGATCTCATACCCGAGAAAGCAAGTGGGAATTTTGTGGCATTAAATAAGAAGGCGCTCGCAGGCGACACCCGCTCTCAGCTTCAGCTCGGAATCGCGTTTGAGTTCGGACAAAGCGTGGACAAGAACTTCGAGGAAGCGATGCATTGGTATCGTATAGCCGCCGACAGAGGTGATCCCATAGCTCAGACCAACCTCGGATACTTTTATGAAACCGGAGTCGCTGGTCCCACGAATCTGGCTGAAGCTGCTAAGTGGTACCTTCGCGCCGCGACTTCTGGTTTTATTCGAGCGCAATTCAATCTGGGCACGCTTTATCTTCGTGGAGCCGGGGTCGAGAGAAATGACGAAGTCGCCGCGCACTGGATCACCAAGGCTGCGGACGCGGGATGTCCCACAGCGATGGCTGCGCTTGGCCGCTTGTACGCAGACGGCGTTGGAGTTCCGCGTGATGAACAGAAGGCGCGCGAACTGATCCAGAAAGCTGCCAAAAAACACGATCCCCGCTTATGTACGACGTACGGAAAAGCAATGAATGGATCGGATACCGCCCGATAAACGATGTTCCTGAAACTGGCCCAGTTAGAAATTCACCAGACCTTGCCGTGTTCTTTGGCGCATTCATCGCAATAGGCGATGCTGATCACCTCGGATCGTCCATCCCTGATAACTTCTAATGGACATCCACAAGCAAGTTTGCCAGCGTAAAAAGGGGCGAGCCGAGTTGGTTCCCCATTAAGACGGCATTCGTACTCAGCCCATCGTGGGCAGTGTTCTGTCATGATCAATTCCAGGCATTATGAACCTGACCAACTGCTGTTCAGAACTGGAGAAGCACAATGTAGCTTTGGCCTTAATCGAAACTGCACGACGGTTCACAGCGCGACGCAAGGAGGCAATAGATGACGAATGGCCGAAGACCGGCTGGGAAAATGGATCTCAACCACCTCCACCTGCACGCGAGGAATGTGGATCGTTCAAAGCGTTTCTACGAGTCTTACTTTGGCTTCCGGGAACGTGTACGTCACGGAAATATTCTGTTTCTGAGGAATACAAGCGGCTTCGATTTGGCGCTCGTCCCTGATCGAACGCCAGTCTCGTTTCCGGAATGGTTTCACTTTGGATTTCGCCTGACCAATGCGCGCGCGGTGCGCACACTACATGGCCGTATGGGCTCCGACGGTGTGCAGGTCCAGAGTATCGAGGAACATCCCGGATATATGACCTACCGATGCACAGATCCCGATGGTTATGGGATCGAAGTCTATTGTGAATAGCTCCCTACTTGCCGTTAGGTGTGCGGCTCTCTTTGCATAGGGCGTATCAAATTTGCGCGCCCGGGTTCCGGTCGTATTCGCCGAACTTACCGCGGGCTTGGGGTTATCGCGATGCGGAAGCTCCGGCCTTTGCCCCGCGAACCCATGCCTCCATGTTCTTCCAGTCGGGGTCGTCCTGAGATCGAAATTGTCTCCCGCCCTGATGCGTATCGGCGAGGCCGCCGGCTTCGGGCGCGAGCGGCATGAGCAGAAAGATGCTCGAGATCGGGTCGCCGGGAATGACCAGCTTCGCGACAATTTCGAAATTGCGGCGAGACTGCTCCTCGGTCCAAAAACTCGCCCCGGCTGGAAGCGCCTCCAGGCTCAAGGGTCCGCCGCCGTGACGGCTTACTTCGTGGCAAACATAGCAGCGCGCGTGGTCCGGCCAGCGCTTCTTGATGAAGATCGGCTCGACGCGCTGCTTGAAAAACTCATAGTCCAGAGACGGCTTTGACGCCGAGGCAGACTGCACTCTTGAGCCCTCCGTGGATCGCCCCTGCGCAAATCGATCAGGCGCAAAAAGCGTAACGAGCGATGCTACGACAAGACCGGCGAAAATCGTCTTCGGACGAACACTGGAAACCATAATCTCCTCCAACACTCGCAATGGGTGTCCGAATTTGCAAGATCGCGCAAAACCACCAAGACTTCACGGCAGCGCCAATGTGCTGATCCGGTCCGGCATTTCTCCCACCGGGATGCGAGCCACTTCTTTCATTCCGTGCACATCGATGGCAGTCACCGTCTTGATCCCGCAACTGGAAATGTAGACGGTCTTGCTGTCGGGACTAAAAGTAACCCAGGCCGGTGAGCTTCCCCGATTCGGCTTGCCCGGCACAGGCTGTTCCGGCAAAGAGACATGTCCCAGGAGTTTTATATCCGGCAGCGAGTAGGCAAAGACGGAATTGGCAGTCCTGCTGTTAACCCACAGAGTCTTTTGGTCCGGAGAAATGCCGATGCCGTGGGAGATGGCTTCGCATCCGTTGCCAAACCCTTTGGGCTCGTCGGGAACTTTAATCCTGTCCACTTCTTTCCGCTGCGCAAAATCCACCACTGAGAAGCTGTTCGTCGGGCCAAGTTGCACGAAGATCCGGAGGCCCGAGCCATCGGGATTATTTTCAATTACTATCGGATTGACCGGGTCGTTGTACGGAACCTGCCACGCGATTTCCTTGCTCTGAAGATCAAACACAACCAAAAAATGCCCGCCCGGCGCGCCGGCGGCTGCATATTTGCCATCCGCCGTCACGGCGATATCGTGCAGGCCTCTTTTCGTCGGGATGCTCTTGATCTTTTCGAGCGACTTCGCGTCGATAATATCCAAGGCACCCGAGTCCTCCGCTGTGTTGGCGGTATTGCGGATGCAAACCAGGATCAGCTTTCCGTCCTGGGTCGTTTGGGCTTCGTTGGGCCAGCCGCTGAGAGGCACCTTCTTGATAATTTTCTCGCTCTTTCGATCCATGACGATGAGCTCGTTCGCGCCCCTGTAAGGGATGTAGAGCCGGCTGCCATCGGGCGAGAATCGCACCACTTCGGGCGACTCGATATTGCCGATGGTGTGCACGACCTTGTTGGTCGCGGAATCGATCACATCGATGGTCGTTCCGCCTCTGTTGGTGACATAGATCAGCCCCGTACCTGCGGCTAACGGCAGCGCCAGTACAATCCACAAACCGCCGAGGAGCCACAGTCTTTTCGAAGTCGTTGAGGTCATAGGTGGGAGTCCCTCCTCTTCCGCTGTGAGGCGCATTATATGGAAATGCTCGGTCAACTTAAAGTCACGGATGTGAGAACCGGACTACTCGGCCCAAGTGGCTTATTGAACGGGTTCGAATTATGGGAATGATGCTGACAACGTGAAGGCCCCCAGTGGATACCTCTCGTAAACGGCGTTCTCGGACGGTGGGATTTCACGCCGGGCCACGCATGTGTCCCAAATGTGGCAGACACGCCAGACTACTCCGCCTTAGACTCGTTGAAATTGAGCCGATTGTGTGGCCCCAACCAGATCTTGGTCCTAGGTAGGTGAATTATGTGTACGATGAAATGTCCGTGTTGCGGTCAGACCGCCACTAAAGCAAAGCCCCAGGACCAGTTCAACTGCGACTCTTGCGGCTGGCGGTTGACGCAGCCGATTTCGGCATTTAGCGGCACGCCCCTCCACAGCAGTTTCCGATTTGATCAGTCTTTATAGAATCCAACGCGCAGCCTCGGCACTTCGCCTCGCGGTTATCGATCCAACTCAGTTGCCGCTAATCCCTCGACCGTCGCTTAGGTTTCTCTTGTGTCTTCAATTGACGCGCGATGAACGCTTTGACCATCTCCCGCGCCCGGTCAGTTTGCGGCCCTTCTTTGGCGACCCACTCGTGCTCGGCGCCTTCGAAGATCTGAAATTGGACCTCGCCGCCGGCCGCCTTGTACGAGGCAACGAACCTTTCCTGAATTTCCGGCAGCACGTTATCGTCGAGCGCGCCAGCCATGATCAGCAGCGGCGCGAGATTGATTTTCTCGTGACGATCGAGGATTTCCTGCGGATTGGACTCGTGGATGGTGTCCCATGGAACAAAGAAGGTGGTGTGATTCTTCATCATCTCTTCGCGGTTGTGCCTCTTGGCATTGTTAAAGCGTGCGAGTGGATCGCTGACCGGCGAGCGCATCGCGGCGTAAGCCACCCTGGCGTCTACATTCGCCGCTCCGGCCAATGGAATCGCGTTGTAACGTGGATCGTGCGGGCGCATGACTAGGAGTTCGGCGACTTGGCCGCCGCTGGAACTCCCGTAGATGCCGATCTTCGACGGATCACCATTCCACGAGGCCGCTTTCGATTTCAGCCAGCGCACGCCGTAGTTTGCATCCTGAACGCAAGCTGGGTACGGCGCTTCCTATGCCAACGTCATGTCGATGGCGACCACAAGCAAGCCGCTCGCCGCCAATGCGCGGTCCATCGGCTCCTCGGCGTGGCGGTCTTTGGCATTCCAGGCGCCGCCATGCAGATCGAGCACGGTTGGGAACGGTCCCGCACCTTTCGGCTGATAAATGCGGGCCATCAGCATCCGTCCGGCCGAGTTGCGTCGCATCTCGACCTCGCTCACCGTGATCTCTAACTGTGCCGCCGGGTCGTATGCAGTCTTCGCGGGCCCAGCAGCCGCGGAAACGAGGCGCGATCCAAAGACCGACGCAATGGGCAAGCCGGCTGCGCCGATCACAGTCCGTCTTAAGAAACTGCCGACGTCCGAGGGTGTGCTCGTTCATACCAACCTCCATGCCTGACGATCGCGAATTGTGTCGGGAGCATTCCGACGACCAGCCATCAGAACCATGAGCGTTCGCGTTTTGACGTCCCCGATGAGCATCCTTATACACCCAGACGCTCAGCTAAGTGAACTCTATTTGACGAATCGGAGGGAGCCATAGCGCGAACTACTGCTTTTGCAAGAGACGCAACTCGTCTCAACGGGCCTTCTAAAGCGTTTTGGCACCAATAGTTCTGAACCTTGACAGACCAGAGCGGCAAGAGTACTTTCCATCCCTCAGTCCCCATTTTTCTCGCTCCCTGGATTATTTAACCAGGTTCTCTAGGAGCATCTTTGGTACCCCAGGCTCTTACAAAATGTGGAGGTGCAGGATGACTATGCCGCTTCGTTCTCTCCCCTTGTTTCTGGCGGTTTCGGCGATTTTGTGCACGGTGACGCTCAGCTATGGGCAAGCGCAGCCCAACGGCATCGCATATCCCCACGATGCGAGTCCAGCGGCCAGCCCCAGCACGGCAACAACAACCCAGGCGAGCGCCGCGAAGTTGACGCCGCTCGCGGTCGAGGCACCGGACAGTCCGGTCGCTTCGAATGCGACGCCCGCCTGCACCTCTCCGGCGCCGGTCCACACCTCCGGCTCTTTTCACTGCTACACGCCGGCCGAAATCGCCGCCGCGTACGGCGTGGACAAGCTCCACGCCGCGGGCCTGATGGGGCAGGGCCAGACCATTGTTCTCGTCGACTCATACGGCGATCCGACGGCCGCGCAGGACCTGCAGTTTTTCCACGACACATTCTTCCCATCGCTGCCAAATCCCAACTTTACCCAGTGGACGCCGCTGGGAAACCCGGCGGCGAACTATACATGCACGAGGTCGAACGGCATATCCGGTCCGTGCTCGGCCGCGAACTGGTCGGTCGAGGCGACTCTCGACGTGCAGTGGGCATATGCCATGGCGCCGCTCGCGCACATCGTTTTGCTCGCCACGCCGCCGGCGGAAACGCTCGGCGTCCAGGGCCTCCCAAACCTCTTCAAGGCCATGCAGTTGGCGATCGACGCCTACCCGCCTGGCACGGTCTTTTCCCAGAGCTTTGGGCTCGCTGAGCAGACATTCGGCGGCGCGGCGCTAACACAAATGCAGGGGTTCGATCAGACGTACCAATACGGCATCGACAAGGGCGATACGTTCCTCGCCTCGTCTGGTGATGAGGGCAACGGTGGCGCAGCCAAACAACACAAGGAGACCTCCGTTTTGTCGACAACTGCAGTCGGCTTCCCGGCCGTTAGCCCTCTGGTCACGGCGGTGGGCGGCACGCAGTTGATGCTAGGCTGGAGGCTGGCGCCAACGAGCACGAACCCGTTGAACTTTGTCGCCTCGGCCGCCAACACCGAAGCACTGTGGAACGAATGCTTCATCTTCGGCGGCGGTAACTGCGTGACCGGCGGCGGGACGAGCAGCTTCTTCAGTGCCCCGTCATGGCAGGCCAACCAGGCTGCGGTGAACGGCGGCATGCGCTCAATTCCCGATCTCTCGTGGAACGCGGCCGTCAACGGCGGCGTGCTAATCTACACGACTCAGTACCCGACAGTGCTTCGACAGGGTTGGCATATCGAGGGCGGCACCAGCGCAGCGAGCCCGCAGATGGCGGGGATCGTCGCCCTCGCCAACCAGGCTCGCGCGGCCGCGAGCAAGGCGCCGCTCGGCCTGCTCGGCCCGCACATCTACGCGCTCGGCAACGCCGACGCCTCGGCGCCGGACGCGAGCTTCGACGGCAACGGAACGAGCTTCTTCCGCGATATCGTGCCCCAGACCTTTACTGGGCCTGACGGAACGACGTTCACGCTGGACAACAACCAATGGGTCGACCCGGCCCCGCCGTATTTCGCGACACCCGGTTACGATCTGACGACGGGCTTCGGCTCACCGCGCGCCGACCGCTTCGTCAAGGCGCTGGCGGCGCAACCCTAGCCCGCCCAGAGACTCGGGAAACGTGGTGCAGCCCGTGGGGGGCGTTCCACCGCGACATCCCGTCGAGATGGACACGGAGTTGCTGCCCGGGTTCACAGCAATCGCCGATGATATCGATAATTCCGCGGAGTTATTTGAGCCTAATTTAGACTCAGGTAAAAGAAGGCTTCCGGCTACCCTGGAGAGAGTGCAGGGCCCGGAGCGCATCAAGGAGTGCGTCTCTTTCAGAGTTATCGGCAGAATGGTTTGCTATCTCCTGGAGGCGTTGGTTGATTGCGGCTTCCGCAACTCTGATTCGTTCTAGCAGCCGGTCCCCATCAGGCTCCAGCAGAGCGTTTGCGAAGAGAAAATCCCAATCTCCGTAGCTTGCAACGGTGGTACTCGTATTGGCCTCCATCTGGGAAACCTCCATCTGGGAAAGAAGATGCTAAATCTGGCGGGCCTTTCACCGGAATACAGGAAGGGCCTCAAAGCGGGAAAACGAAGGCATCACCCTTTACAGGGTGACTTCGTGACTGCGGCGCTTCAACATCTTGGAAAATCAATCGCTTGCCTGCGCGAAGACTTCTCTGCGCAGTACGTTGAGGCCAGCCAGGGCATCTCGAATTGCGTACCGCTCTTCCCGAGAATCGTGGCCCGTGTTGATCTCTTGAAGGCGCTGGTCTATTGCCGTTTGCGCTGCCTTGATGCGTTTTGGGAGTCTTGACCGGTCCGTCTCTAGCATTGCGTTTTTATAGCTTTCTTCCCATCCGTACATTGGCACCTCGCCAGAACTGCGCCGGAAAACTCGGTGAGTTTCCGAACCCGGTAAGATGCGCGGACAATATGGGCGGCTTCATTAACGTTTGTAAACTTTTCGTCACGATGGCTACACAACAATCGCGGCTTGGCGTTTTCGAAGGAGTTGCACAAAATTCACACGTGGTGTGGATTTGGAGGTTGTGCCGCAATTCATCACGCCCAGGACGCCTTCGAGATCCCCGATCCGGACTTCTGCCTTAGACGGCGTCGTTATACGCGTATCCGCGTTTCTGCGAGATGCTGGTGCGCAACGGGCGAGGTGAGTGGGTGCAGGATTAACCGACTGTTAACTGTGATTCGCGCAGAGCCAGTTTCCGTAAACCGACTTATCAGGCTCTATCCCGAAGCGCTCGGATTCAGCCGCATCACCCCTGTAGTCTTGGCTCGGCCATGAGGGCCGGCAATTACAGTCCTTCCAGCCAACACTACGAGCAGTTAGAAGGTCAGCGGCCCTTCTGCTACAACTGAGAGCGAACATGAAAACAGTTACCCTGGTGATCGGTTATGCGGCCGTAGCGGTCGGTACGACATTCATGCTGCCGCAGGTTCTGAAATCGTGGAAGACCAAGAGAGTGGACGACCTCTCCTTCGCGTCGGTCACGCTCTACTTTGCAAATAGCTTACTTTGGTTGGCGTACGGCCTCTTGATCGCCGCATGGCCAGTCGCTGTCGCGAACGCGCTTGCCCTTGTGACCAGCATCGTTCAACTTTCATTAAAATTAAAATACACACTGCAACCCTCTCCAATCGTGCAAATCGGGCATGCGGCGGCATGGGTGGCTGATCTCGAGCGAGCACGCGCTTTCTACGAACGTTGGTTTAGTGCTACGGCCGGAACGAGGTACTCGAGTTCGAAGCGGAACTTCACGTCCTATTTTCTCTCTCTTGGCTGTGGGGCCCGGCTGGAGCTGATGACGTCACCCGGCGAGGCTCCGAGACATGCGCATCTCGCCCTGTCGGTGGGCTGCCGCGATGCCGTTGACCAATTGGTGAAAGAGATGGAAGCCGCAGGAGTTCGCATCCTCAGTGCGCCGAGGGTCACAGGAGATGGATACTATGAAGCATTGGTGACCGACTCGGAAGGCAATCTCATAGAGATCACCTCATAGTGCTAGTTTTTAGAATAGGGATAGTTGGAATCCAGGAGAACCACAAGTGGATTACTCACACTTTGAGACCATTCAGAAAATTAAGAAATCAGCCGCCGCCATACGCAAAGAAGAAAAGGAGCTTGCGAAGCGTGAAAAAGCTTTAGCGGAGAAGCAACTGCTAGTCCAAAGGCTTGGACTCAACGAGAACGTGGAAGCCCCAACGGTTCGCGCCTCAGCGGAGGCTGTTAACTCGATGCGAGCAAAAATTGCGGAAATGAAGGCAAAGCATAACAAGTTTGTCCAGGAAAACGGCCTCCGATTGGAGCTGTTCCCCGAGTAGTTTTCACTTGGCCGTCAGTCGGCGCGTAGCTTTAAGGAAATTCTTCTATTGAGCGTTACCAACGAGCTTGACGAATTCGTCGTTTGACCCGACCCGCCGCCCCACGATCGAGACATGCTGTGCAACGTCCAAGTCCAGCTTCTTCATATTTAGATACAACGTTCGCATGCCCGTCGTCGGAGGAGCTGGTTTTGTACCCGGTTCTGGTGGTACATAGAGATCCGCGTTTATCAGGATCTTCTCTTTCGGGAGATAGGCCATCAACATGTCAGCAGAGTGATTCCCTCTGGCCAACGATGGGCCGGGGATCTTGAGGTAACTCTCTCCCACTTCGTAGGCCATGTCCTGCACATGCCAAATCTGCAACTGGCGCTCGTCATCGCTGACGACATACTTTCCCACCGTCGTTGTGCCGCCCACGGTCTCAATCGGAGGAGGCCGGCGGCTGATCATGTACATGGGGTTAAAAATTGTCATGTGATCCGGGTCCACCGTTCTGGGAAACGGACTGAACAGGATGTCGACATAATAGTCTCTGTTCGACTGGTGGGTTACGACCGTGGTTCCCTGCGAGAAATACGTGCGGAGACCACCCGCATAAGCCATGTGGTGATTTGTATTGACGACGTAGCGAATCATTTTACCCGGAACGAGTTTATGAACTTCGTCAATGACCGCGAGCGAGCGTGCCTCGTTCTGGGGCGCTTCGACCACGGCAACGAACTCCTTGAACTCGACGAGCACGCTGTTCAAGGGCCCTCCGCCCAGCAGCCAAACATGGTCCGCAAGCTTTTGCGAGTCTACCTTGACGGCATCGAGTTTTGCCGTGCGCACCACATCCGGAACGGGAATCTTGTTTACAACCACATTGGGCTGAACATCCCCTGTCCAGACCTGAAAATAATTTTCAGCGGTGTTGATCCGGGGATCACCCTGATGGACATGGGTTAAGCCGGGAAACATGACGCCGTTGTAATTCTTGTATTGCGTGTAACGCATTTCATAAGGCATGTCGCCATAGATCGGGTTAGCAATCCACGTACCGGTAAATTCGACGAGATTCTGATCGTTGATCGTGCCGTTGACTCTGTACTTTCCATAATGGAAGGAGACGATCGTCACCCACTGGCCAAACTGCGAGAGACCGAAGTCCGAGGGTCCCACGATGGGTTGCGTGATGGCGACTGCATCGGTGGCGGCCAAGGCCGCCTTTATAAATCCGTGTGGACTGAGCACCATCTCGAGTTGCCGCAGATCGGCATATGGCATGCCATCGAGATAGAGGCGCGTGTAGGGCACGGGCGTATCACCCTTCATGTCCCATGCGAAGTTGCCGCTCAGGATGTTTGTGACGTGGTCCTCCGGCACTGGCGGATAGCCGTTCGTAGGGTAGCTGCCCTGCTTTTGGTTATAGTCCAGGCGCATATACTTGGCGTCGAAGTCGATCGTGCGCGTGTACTCGGAAACCTCAAAATGCGGCCAGTCCGTCGTCAGATCGTACTGCTCGCCAACTTTGGATAAAAAACCATCGGCGGTAAATTGAATCGACTTCAGGTTCGTGGTGCCCATGGCCTTAGCGGCTGCTTCCAGCGCTTTCCTTGCGTCCACCGTCTGAGCAAAGTCAGTTCCCGGGCATAGTGTGAGGAGTGCGGCAAAAACGACAGCAATCAGACAAACTTTTCGCGTCATTTGGATTCTCCTCGTCCTTGAAAGATCAATCTCAGAAAACTAGCTTTAGGGCAAATTGAATTTGCCTCGAAGTAGTAAGCGTAGAAGAAATTCGGCCCAGGCGATGAAACCATGCTGCCTTCGTCGCCGGTTTACCCCTCACGGGCCAATGTTATACCAACGTTATACCAACTGCCGATCACCGTGATTTCCGGAATGTGGGAATTGGGCGAAAGTCAGTTTCCGGAAAACCGACTTATCGGGCCATAAGCCGGCAGGCATCTCGACAACACGGAAACTTGAGGGAGATACTCACTTCGAGTGAGGAGGTGAGCAAATGCTGCACATGGCTAAGCGGCTCCTCGGCACTTCGTTACTTACCGGTGTCCTGATTTGCTTCGGCTATGTCGCTCAACAGTCTGGGAGGACGCAGGCCGATAAACCAGAGGCGCAGAATGACCAATTGGCGCAACTGCAAATGAAAGTCAAGGATTTGCAGTCCGCAATCGACGATTTGAGGTCGCAACAGCAGGTGATCGCAGCTAGCGCCAAGGAAAGCCATGAACTTGTGTTGGACAGCCGGATAGCGCAGACGCAAAGCCGCAAAGACCTGAATTCGGTAGTAATGGCCGTGGGGCGGAACGAAAGAGACATTGATCAATTCGGGCGACAAATCAGCAGCATGATGCGAGATTTGCAGCGAGTCAAAACAAAGGTTGGACTGTTCTAGTCCCCAGAGGGTCGCGTCTAGATGCCTTCCATGATCCGTGGGGATGAGTTGCGCCTGAAACCGCCGGGGTCCACCTTCCGAAAAGCCTACTTATCAAGACTTGGCGCCCGTGTCACCGACGAGGTTGGGATTTTCACTCCAAAGCGGAAGGCTGCAGTGATTGCAACGCTTCGGCATCACTGGTATCCAGGAACCTCGGAAGCGGTATCCGCATCGAGGACAAGGCCAATATTCCCTTTTCCATTCGTTAAACGCCCAGAAAGAGAACAATCCCAAGATTGCGGTTGCAACCATCCAAAATGTTAAGTCCGGCCCGATCGCTGCCGTCAACGCAAAGCCGCTTAGCCCTACCAGCACAAGCAAGATCGCCGAAAGATACGCATTTTTCCGCAAGCGTAGATATTCTCTCCAGGCCTGAGAATAAGCAGAAGGGTCTTGGGGTGGTTTTCCCGGTACGATTGCTTCTACTTTGTCAGTCAGTGCGAATAGAACGACCACGGCTGCTAGTATCGCACTAAGGAACCAACGCAAATGGAATGCAAGTGCGACACCGAAGACATTTCCAGCAGCTACGACCGTCGCAACCAATTTTATTAGCCAAACCATGCGGCGCGTATGAGCGACGGTTCGCCGTGTGATTCTACGCAGACAGCTAGTTGTCCGGATGCTGACCCAGACCCATACCCCACACACCAGAATCGGTGCCCACTTATCAAAAAGTTCAACTCTCATAATTAGCCGCTATTGGGGCCGAAGGTTCCAGATTTAGGCCCTTTCTGATTGTATCGTAGCGCCACATTGAAGGAGGTTGGTGGTTCCGCCTGATAAACGGGATTTTCGGCAACTGGGAATCAGAGAAAGCCAGTTTCTGGAAACCCGACTTATCAGGACTTGGCCGCGTCAGCCATACGACGTTTCTGTTCTGCGGTAATCGCTTGACCTAATTTTCGGTGCGCTTCGTGTGGGAACGGATACTCCCATTCCTTCAGATACCGCTCGATTCCCCAATCATCCAATAGCTTGCGCAGCTCTCTATCTACTTCGGAACTGAAGTGCAACAAGTCATCGTCACCTGAAAATATCTCTTCCTTGTCCCGAAGCACTTGCAAGGCTAGCCGGTCCCCCTGGCGACGAAACCTCCACAACACCTCACCTGGTTCTTCTTCCCACAAGCACTCCGCACTTGCCGTTGTGAAAAGGCTTTGCACAGCGTCTACAAGATCTCGCAAAGCATCGCAGAGATACGAAGCCGGAACCGAGATTTCGCCATGTTCGCCGCCGACACTGGCCACGGCCCAGCCAGCTCCCTTCAGGCGATACGTAAAGCGAATCATGAGTCACTCCTGCAAGGCAAAGAAATTCAAGTGCACATGACGCGGCTCACGAAGAATCTAGACTATCACCTAGACCGCTACTCTCAAGTCCTGATAAACGGGACTGGCTTTTCGTGCCCTCGGCCAGTTTCCGGAAAATCCGACTTCTCAGGCCCTATCCGTTCGTATGCCTGAGCGCAAACAGTTAAACTGCGGTGAACGCAGGTGACATTCGGGGTCTGATCGTCGTAGTGCTGGGATGGCTATTCGTCGCGGTTGCCAAGCCGTGGAAAGGCTGCGTGTCCGGCGTCCCGGCGCCCTCTTCAACGAGTGCGTTGCTTCGTATCTGCAGTCGATGTAGGCGCGGGTAGGACCTCGTACCGCGCCATCATTCCCGCCTCCATATGGTCGTCCAGGTGGCAATGAAATAGCCAGAGGCCAGGAGCGTCGGGAACCATGTCGGCGGTTTCCGTTCCCAAAGGCAACAGAAAGAGCGTGTCCCTGCGAGTGCCGTGGGAGAGCACCGTGTTGCCGTGCCAGTGCGGCGTGTGGAAATTGAGCGAGCCCACGTTACCCATATCCAAGAGATACCAGCGCACACGCTGGCCCTGTTTCACGGTCATCACCGGCCCATCGCCGTAGAGGTATCCGTTGACGGAAAACTTGTAGTTGGTCTCGGCAAATCCGGTGCCGGCGAACGTGAAGTATCCTTGCGAATCGGAGAAGTTGGCCATCCGCTCACCGAGCGTTTTCTGGTCGGCGGCGCTGATGTGGGCGGCGACGTTCTCCTGCACATACCAACTCTCGTTTTCGTTAAATGCGCTGAAGAGCGCGACGATTTCGCGGTCCACGTCTTTCGGAGTGCCGTCGGAGTTAGCTTGGCCTCGCCGGGCCACGATGATGGCCCCCACCAGGCCGGAAGCCACGTCTCTATATTCGTCCACGTGCGACTGGTACGCCCAGACAGTCGAGCTGGGATCACCCGGTTCCGGCCCCGCCCGTTCCCGTACGTCCCACTCGTAAGTGAATGTGGCGCCGGGCTGCACTGTATCCTCCGGCTCCTCGTCCACAACGTTGCCTGTGGCATCGGGCACACTGCCGGTGCTAGTAAAATTCTTCTGACGAAAGACGTCGGGCAGGTAAACGCTGTAGGGCCGCGAGGCGTTGTTCTTGAAAACAATCTTGAGCGTATCGCCGACCTCCGCGCGCAGGATCGGTCCCAGCAAACCAAGGTATTCGTCCTGCGGGGAGCGGGGCTTCCGTGTTGCGAACGTACCGTCGGTATACTCTCGGTAAACCGCCTTGCGATAGACGTGCCCGATGTGATTGGGTCCGGGCTGCGTGTAGGCCGCCGATGTTCCTTCAAAAGGTTTGCCGGTCATGATATCGATGCCGAGCGGGGCATAGTCCCATTCGGTTTCTTCCGCCGCAATGTAGTAGGTGCGCACGAGTCCGCCTGAAGGGATGGCCAACTGCGCGCGTGGTAAGCGCGCTCCTGACACAGACCTAGCGGGAGTCGCCGCGAGCTGGGCCAGACTCCCGACTACGAAAAGGCAAACCGCCCATACCAGGCCTTTCATCGCAATCTCCTTGCCGCTCTTTGAGCTGCGACGCTCGCTGGTCCCGCAGTGGCCTCCATTCCGGGGGCCTTCAACACAGCGAAGCAGCTTAAACGCGCCGAGCCACGGACCCAACGTCAGAAGCCGGCGCTAACACGCCCGGTTTTTTCGCCGGCGGCGTGCGCGGGTAGGACCTCGTACCGCGCCATCATTCCGGCCTGCATATGGTCGTCCACCTGGCAACGAAGCACCCAGAGGCCAGGGGCATCGGGAACCATATCGGCGGTTTCCATGCCCGCCGGCAACAGGTCGAACACATCCGTGCGACGGCCTTGGAAGTTCACCGTGCCGCCGAGCCAATGCGGGGTGTGGAAATTGACCACATCGCCCACATCCAGGAGATACCAGCGCACATGCTGGCCCTGCTTCATGGTCATGACCGGCCCATCGCCGTACAGGTATCCATTGATCGAAAACTTGAAGTTGGTCTCGGCAAATCCGTTGCCCGTGAACGTGACGTACATGTGCGGATCGGACATTTTGGCGTCTCGCTTATTGAGCGTTTTCTGGTCGGCGGCGCTGATGTGGGCGGCAATGTTCTCTTGCACATACCAACTCTGGTTTTCGTTGAATGCGGTGAAGAGAGCAACGATTTCGCGGTCCACATCTTTGGGAGTGCCGTCGGAGTTAGTCTGGCCTCGCCGGGCCACGATGATGGGCCCCACCAGGCCGGAGGCCACGTCTTTGTATTCGTTGACGTGCGAGTGGTACACCCAGACGATCGAGCTGGGATCATTTGGGCCTGGCCCCGCCCGTTCCGGTACCTCCCACTCGTAAGTGAACGTCGCCCCGGGCGGCACGATGGCCCCGGTTTTTTGCTCGTCGGGGACATTGTCGGCGTACATGGACCCCTCCGAGGCCTTCTCGTAGAAGAGTCCATGCGGATGCACGCTGTAGGGCCGCGAGGCTTTGTTCTTAAAAACAACCTTGATCGTATCGCCGACCTCCGCGCGCAGGATTGGTCCCAGCAAACCTAGGTATTCGTCCTGCGGGGCGCGCGGCTTCCGTGTTGTGAACGTACCGTCGGCATACTCCCGGTAGACCGCCTTGCGATAGACGTGCCCGATGTGATTTGGTCCCGGCTGCGTGTACGCCGCCGATGTTCCTTCAAAAGGTTTGCCGGTGTTCATGTCGATGCCGAGCGGGGCATAGTCCCATTCGGTCTCTTCGGCCGCAACGTAGTAGGTGCGCACGCGCCCGCCCGCCTTGGGGGGATCTTGCATCGGCCGCGGCCTGGCGGTAGTCGCCGCGAGCTGGGCCAGACCTCCGGCCACGAAAAGGCAAACCGCCCATACCAGGGCCTTCATGACGATCTCTTGGTCGCTCCTTGCCAAAAAACAGCCGTCAAAATCGGTGAACAATCTACATACTGCTCATTGATGTGTAAATACAAGGGTGTGTAAATACAAGTCTCAAGCCTAAAGAAAAACCGGCGAGACTCGTTCAGGAGTCTCGCCGGTTTGTTTTGCAATTTGTCGCTCGTGACGGCTGGTACTATTCGCCGCTACGTGTTTCTCCAGCCCACTAGTTCGCCAATGGGTTGGGTCGGATTTGCATATGATTCACGGTACCTGAGCGGTTTTCGGTGAATCGCGGAAGATACGAGCTGTAGGTCATCCAAAGGCCCCGGCCCTTCCAACCGGCGTTGGGGTCGTCAATCCGACCGTCCAAACCACGAGCATAATACGGCATCGGGTATGGGATTCGGAACACACTGAACTTTTCGGTCTTCGGGTCAAAAACGAACTGTGCGTCCGAAGTGGTTCCAGTGACGAACACGGTGTCCTTGCCGAGCCCGGACGCGTTGAATTGATCTACCCAGAGGTAGTAGGGGAAGTCGGTAGTACCGGTCTCTTTCCCGGTGCCCTTGAATTTCAGCCCTGGGTTGTCCCAGAACTTCCACTCGCCGGTCTTGACATCCATGCGCCCGACTTGACCGCTGCCCAATGAAACCCAAAGATTCCCGTCCGAGCTGAAGTCAATCCCATGCGGGAAACGTCCTGGAGCAGGCAGTGGGTAATCTTTGATTTTATCGGTCTTGGGATCAACCATGTACACTTTGTTCGCAGGGCCTCCAGCGACGGGAGACGAATACCAAACGGTGCCATCGACCGGGCTGACAGCCTCTCCGTAGCCCGTTCCTGGAATCATTTTCTTCGTTGCCGGGTCGATCCGCAGGAAGTTCTTCTGCGCACCGACCTCGGTCGCTTTTATCGTCTCGAGATTCGTCAAGTCCAGCTTTTTCGTGTCGAGTTCACCTGCGGCGGAACCGCCGCCATCGGTCCAGATCCGGCCTTGCCAATCGAACTGCAGGTGATGAGTGTTGTATCCAGTATCGACCATGACAAATTTATTGGTTTTCGTATCGTAGTAACCGAGTTCCATGTTGTTACCGCGCGCAGCCAGCATATTGTACGCGGCATCTACATCCGCTGGGTCGTTGGTGCCCGTGACGATCGTATTCTTCGTCCACGCTGGATAGTATTCCTTGCCCCCGGCGCGAATCTGCACAGTCATCCAGACCCTGCCGTTCTCATCTAACATAGGATTGTGGGGGCTGGCCATCCATTCCTTATCTTCCCGAACATACGCTTGCTCTTCTTCCGTGCCGTGGTAGTAGTCCTTTGTCAGGGAGTAACCGTGGCTTTTGTCCCGTGGTTCCACCTGGAGCCATGAGGTGGTGTTCTTCACCGGGTCCAAAATCAACAATCTACCTCCGCCGGTTCGATCCACCCCGTAAACTTTCCCATTCGGGTACAACGTCGGATTGCGCTTGTCGGTAGATATCAAATCGTGAACGAAGGACTCTGGGAAACCCCAATCCCACTGAGATACAACAACATTGCGTTCGATACCGGTTGGCCGCGGGGGCGCGGGAGGAACTTCTCCGGCTGCAATCCGAGTGCCCCAATCCGCGAGCATTCTCTCAACGACGTCTCTGCCGAGCCCATCGAGTTCTTGGTGCATCGACTTAGCTCGCAGGAACATCGCGTCCCAATCTTTAGCCGTGGTATAGATGCGCGTTTGGGGCATGCCGAGCTCATGGCAGTGGTTGCACCCGTTCCTCAGGGTCGCAAGCCATTCATCTTGACTCTTGTACTTGGCTGGAAGATCGCTCATCGGGGGCGGCTGAATCAGCGACGTCCAATAACTGGCAGGATAGATCTTTGCCGCTTCCTGCGGAGTTGCGGCGTTGGCGACCTGCAGCTCCACCTGCTCGCCGCACACCGCTTTGACGCGCTCCGAATCCTTCAGCCCGTAGCCGCGGACCCATACCTCGTACGCTCCTTCCGGCAGGTCCGGAACCAGGAACCGTCCCTGATCATCGGTGACGACAATCTTGCGGAACGGTGCCGGTAGGGATTTTGTCTCAGCGATCACCCAGACGCCGGCTTCAGCTTTCCCGCCGTTGCTGTTCACAACGACGCCGCCTATGCTGCTCTTATCGACTTTCAATCCAGGTACATTCCGCGGGCCGCCTACAACCGGTCGAGCAGCCACACACAATATTGCCAGAAGAACCCAGGTCATCTTGCGCGTTACGGTTCGCATCTGCAGTCCTCCATTTGGATACTTCCCGTGGGCCTATAGAGCTCGTGAGTGGAAACTAGGCTAGCATCAAAAGAATGTCAAGCCAAGGGATTGCAGCTTGCGGAGAGTGTGCCCCGATGCTGTGGGCGCGAGGTAAGACCAATGCATCTGTTCGTCTGGAACGACTCTGGGAGCGTTGCCAAACAACATGAACTGGGCATCGGCTCATCGCTTAGGTCAACCGCATACTTCTTCGCCTTGATATGCGATTGGACGGGTCACCGCATTTTCTAAGAGCGTCCCAGGAAAGACCGATGTATCATTCGACGTCTAGACCGCGTATGTCACGTTCACCGTGCGGGGAATTATCGGGACCGAGGCGCGGACCTTCCGAGATTGGGTCACCCACAAGTACACGAAATCCCATGGCAGATTGGCAAATGCGAACAAAGCGGCCGCTCCGAGGACCGGTGCGCGAGGAAGCGGGGCCGACGCTCAAAAACTACATCACGCCCGCCGGGTTGCAGCGGCTGAAAGACGAGCATCGGTTCCTACTGAGTCGCGAGCGGCCCGCGGTGGTGGAGGTCGTAGCGTGGGCCGCCAGTAACGGGGACCGCAGTGAAAACGCCGACTATCTCTACGGCAAGCGACGGTTAGGCCAGATCGATTCGCGGATTCGCTTTCTCACGAAACGCATTGCCGCGGCCGTGGTCGTCGATCCCGCTGCTCCCCGGCCGCGATCAGCCGCTACGCGCGTCTTTTTCGGCGCGACCGTGACCTACAAGGACGCCGCCGGCCTCGAACACGTCGTCTCGATCGTCGGCATCGACGAGGTGGACCTCGACCGCGGCTACTTCAGCTGGCGCTCGCCTCTCGCCAATGCGTTGATGAAGGCAAGCCCCGGCGACCGCGTAGACCTGCGCGCGCCAGCGAAGACGGAGCATCTCGAGATCATCGACGTCGAGTACGCGCCGATTCCGATGGATCCTTTCCGCGAACCGCTAGGAGCTCAGTCGGCGCCCAAGGTCGAAGGCTCCTAGACCAAGCCGCCCGGCTCTGCGCGTTCCCCGATCTTTGTCGTTTTTGCGCATTGTGTCGTCCGGAGCTGGACAGCGAAACGTTTACAATAACTGCTCGGCGATTCCTACAGTCAAATTAGCCTATGTCCGGCGATTCTGAGCGAATCACGGTGAACTCGGACGTGACCGTCTGCTCACCAAAATCGGATAGCGCCTGATAGATTTTCGTCAACTGGGAATCGACGGAAAAGCCAGTCGACAATAAACAGACTTTTCGAGACTTGGGGCAAACTGTTGTAGTATCACTCGCGCAGCGAAGTTTCGCTCTTAAGGCACGGCACAGGCTTGATTCATGGCGATTCGCGAATTCGAACTGCTCGGTCTGCTGCGCTTTCTGAGTGGCGCCCTTTCCCGCCGGGGCCCTGCGGTAATTTGTTATTTTCTCCGGCGCTTGCCGGAAGGAGTTGTGCGATGAGGGACAGCAAGAAGGGTGTACTGGTGCTCGGCCTGACGGTGGCAGCCTTGTGTGCTCCGGTCAACTCCAGCTTCGCGCAAGCGCATACTCGGATGAGCGGCCCGCCGCAACCGCCGAAAGCCACCACAACGCCGACAGGAACGTGGCTGCCGAAATCGATCGCCTACATCAAGGCTTCCAATACCGGCAAGGACAGTCAGTTCGGCTCCGCGATAGCGCTCAGCGCCGACGGCAACACACTCGCGGTCAGCGCCACTTTCGAGGACAGCGCCGCCAAAGGCGTCAACGGCGTCTCCAAGGACCGGGCGGTAAATTCCGGCGCGGTGTACGTCTATACCCGAGACAGCAAGGGCTGGAAGCAGCAGGCTTACCTGAAGGCCTCGAACACGGAGGAAGGCGCTCAATTCGGAAACTCCCTGACCCTGAGCGCCGATGGCAACCTATTGGCCGTCGGCGCTTCCGGAGAAGCGAGTTCGGCCACCGGCATTAATGGCAATCAGAGCGACCGTTCGATGCCGGGTGCGGGCGCCGTCTATGTCTTCGCGCGCGCCGGCGCTACCTGGTCGCAGCAGGCCTACCTGAAATCGTCAAACACCGGCGGGCCGGATGTCGGCTACCAGTTCGGCTACGCGGTCTCCCTCAGCAGTGACGGAAGCACGCTCGCCGTGAGCGAGACCAGCGATCCCAGCAACGCCACGGGCATCAACGGCGACCAAAAGAACACCAGTGCACCGGATTCCGGTGCGGTGTTCATCTTCAACCACAGCGGCGACACCTGGTCGCAACAGGCTTACGTCAAGCCCGGGAACACGACCAGGCCTGGTTTACTGTTCGGCTACTCCGTCGGCTTGAACGGCAACGGCGATACCCTCGGCGTGGGCGCCTACAATGACGAAGGCCGTAGAGGCGCCGTTTACGTCTTCACGCGCAACAACGGGACCTGGTCGCAGCAAATGCGTGTCCTGGCCACGAACGGCGAGGTGGGCGATTACCTCGGATGCTCGCTGGCCATCAGCGACGATGGCAACACCATTCTCGCCGGCTCCGTGGAAGATAAATTCAGCCAAATCAATGCCGGCCAGAAGGACCTTTTGGACTCCGTCGGCGGGGCCTACGTTTTCGTGCGTGGGGCAGGCAAGTGGTCGCAACAGGCTTATGTGAAGGCCTTCAATCCGCGGGAAAACGACCAATTCGGATGGGCTTTGGCAATGAGCCGCGACGGCAACACCATTGCCATCGGCTCGCACCTTGAGGATAGCGGCGCCAAGGGCGTCAACGGGGATCAGTCTGACGCCTCCATGGAAGACTCCGGCGCGGTCTACGTTTACACCCGCACCGGCACGACCTGGAATCCCACGGCCTACGTCAAGCCTTCCAACACCCAGCCCTCCGCGGAGTTCGGCGTCTCGGTCGCACTCAATGGCGACGGGAAAGTGCTCGCCGCCGGCGCGACGAAGGAAAATAGCGCCGCCAAGGGCGTCAACGGCAAGCAGGACGATAAGTCGGCCGTCAACGCCGGCGCCGCTTACGTCTATTACTGACGAGAAGGAGAAAAATGGCTCCGCCGCCGTTCCGCATCATGAGCCCTGAGAAACGGTCTGATCGTCAACTGGAAATCGGCGCTAAAGCCAGTTGACGAAAAGACAAATTTAAGGATGGTTTCCAGAGTGAATCGAAAATCGGAGTTTGCGTTACCTAGTCTCGCGGTTGGACGAACGTTGAATTATCAAGTCACTTCAAATGTCCCCTCTGTGAATTGGACTGATGATCATCCTTTGACGGAAGGGGCCGCCATTGGAAGCATGAGGTGCATTCAAATCCCATATGCTCCTCATGCCGTCGCATAATGAGGCGAGGGTGTCTGCAAAATCGTCTGAACAGCCAGCTGTCGGCCGTCCGTAGAAATCCGCAACCATCCGGGCTGAGCATTAACCGTACGTGAGGGTGGTGCTCTGTCCGACCTCGATGATGTAACCGTCAGGATCGCGGATGTAGCAGCGAATCTCACCGTACTTTGGAATCGGCTCCGTGATGAACTCGGCTCCTCGACTTTTCCATAACTCATAGCACGCTTGAATATCCGCAACGCGGAAATTCATAAAGCTGTTGATGTGATTCGGGTCGGGGACGCTTAGCGTTACCGTCGGCTTATCCGGGGTCGGCCCGCCCCCCACGTTTAGAATCATCCAAATATTGGCAAGCTGAAGGTACGGAGGCGCGTTGCCGTCACCCATGCTCAGAATGCGAGCGCCGAAGACCCTCTCGTAGTAGCGAGCCGATCGCTCGACGTCGGCGACGGTGAGAAAATGCGCGATGCTGATCCCCTCGCGCGGGGGCATCTCATAGCTCTTCTGTTCGATTTGTACCGCGTTCATTGATGGCTCCTTTTATGCGGCGCTCATTACAAAACCCTGACGGTCCGTGGAGAGGCTAAAACGTGGCCAAAGCGTTGCCAATCGGCATGACCGTGTATACCGCCGGAGTGACGGGCTAGTCGGAAGTGACTCTCCACCCACGAAAGCCGGATAGCGCCTGACAAACGGGAATTTCGGAAACCGCTTGGTAGATCGAGGCGCGCGGCCCGCAGCCGCGAAACTTGCGCCGGGCGGCGATCCTCTCCCTAGGCGCTAAGACTCGAGACGCGGGCCTCCCTAGCCGCGAATCTTCTGAAGAGTTGAGTTTACGGAACTGGGCATATAATCGGCTGAATCAATACTGAACAAAAACGAAAGCTCCCATCAATTTTGGTCCGAGCCTCCGCCGGTTGCGTGGAGCTACTATGAGGCCGGGAAGCAAGCGCGTGCCGCGTTCTCCGCAACTGGTAGCACTTCTCCTCGTTCTCGAGTCCGCTTCAGGGAGCGCTTTCGCCATGCCGGACCTAAAGTTTACGCTCGGCCGGAACTTCGGCCCGAACCGCACGGATACAACCACATATCTGAAAGCCGACCGCAAGCGCGTCGATGAGCTCCAGCACTATCGCCAACAATTGTGGTTGGGCGGCCCTGCCGTTTCGCCCCGCTCGCCGCGTGTGGCCACGATCACGCGCTGCGACCTCAGTAAGGTTTTTCAGCTCAATCTCGACGACCGCGAATATACTTCGAGACCGATCCCGAAGCCGCTGTCCGACGAAGAGCGGAAAGCGCGAGTGGAAGAACTGCGTGCCCGCGGCGCGCAAGGACCGCAGCTACAGAGTCCCGCTCAGCCGAATCTATCGATCGAGATCACTACCAACGATACCGGCGAGCGCAAGCAGATGTTCGGCTACACGGCCCGCCACGTGATCACCACCGATAAGAGGATTCCGCTCGAAAGCGCGGTTTCATCTGCTCAAGAGCAGGTCACAGACGGCTGGTACATCGATCTCGATACTTCCATTTCTTGTGATCCGCCGCGCCAACCGGGAGCATTCGCCGTGCTCCTCGGGGGCGTAAACGGAAAAGTCGATTCACCCACTTTCAAGGTCGTCGGCCGCCGTGAGACTGGATTTGCTGTGGCCACAACCCGGAGCTTCACCCTGCTTCAACCCGATGGTTCCAGGCGTGAGCGAACCCGGATCGACGAGGCGCGCATCACCGCTATTTCCACTGAGCCGCTCTCCTCCGCCGTCTTTGAAATCCCCCGAGGATTCCGCGAGGTGCGCGAGATTCGCCGCATAGCCATCATGCCTTGGTGGGGCCGCGCCCTCGTCAGCCTGCACAAAACTTGGTCGCGGTTTGAAAGCGTGTTCGTGCGCGCCTTTCGGCGACTCTCTTTGCACGGCTTTCAGGACAGATAGGGCTTGATAAACGGGTTTCTCGGAAACTGGCTTTTCCCGAAATCCCAGTTAATGGGATGGTCCGCCGCCGAGACTCTTTGAGTGTAGAGTCCGGGGCCAGGAGGCATTCCATGAAACTTCACGTACTCGGCATCGATTTGGGTAAGACCGTTTTCCATCTGGTGGGTTTGGATTCGACTGGGAAGGTGGTAATTCGCAAGAGATGTTCCCGCGGGCAGTTGTTGGCCTTCACCGCGACTTTGCAAGTGCAGTTGATTGGCATGGAGTCTTGTAGTGGCTCGCACTTTCTGGGCCGCGCTCTGCGCGATCAGGGACACGACGTGCGATTGATGCCCGCGCAGTACGTGAAGCCGTACGTGCAGACCAACAAGAGCGACTACATCGATGCGGAAGCTATAGCCGAAGCAGTGCAACGGCCGCGGATGCGTTTTGTGCCAATTAAGAGCGAGGAGCAGCTGGATTTGCAAACGCTGCATCGCGTGCGGGAACGCTGGGTCATGCGACGCACGGCGGTGGTCAACCAGATCCGCAGTCTTCTTCTAGAACGTGGATTGACACTACCCAAAGGCCGACGTTATGTGGAGGAAGCTCTGCCGCGGATCTTGGAAGATGCCGAGTTGCCGTTATCGGGTTCGTTTCGGCTGTTGTTGGCTCAGCTGAAGCTGGAACTCGAGCAACTCTCCGCACGCATTGATCAGCTGGATGTGGCTATCCTGGAAAGAGCCAAAGAGGATGAGGCCTGCCAGCGACTCACCACCATCCCAGGAGTGGGCCCAGTCACGGCCACCGCCGTGATCGCTGCCGTGGGTAACGGGAGTGCGTTTGGCAGAGGTCGAGACCTAGCGGCCTGGATCGGCATGGTGCCCGGCGAGCATTCCAGCGGAGGAAAGCAAACCTTACTGGGCATCAGCAAACGCGGCAACTCCTACCTACGACGACTCTTCGTGCAGGGCGCACGCAGCGTCCTGCAGCAGCGACACCGGCAGGCTCCGGGTCTCAGTTCGTGGTTGGCTCAATTGTTGGCTCGCAAACACCAGAACGTGGTCATCGTAGCGTTGGCCAATAAGCTAGTCCGAATGGCCTGGGCCGTGTTGTGCAAGGGGGAACGCTATCGCGCTCCCGTCCTTGCTGTGTCCACCTAAAAATCCCGGTTTAGAAAAAAGTTCCTTCCCGGTTTGCTTGCGGAGAGTTGATGGCAATGGGTCGATCCCACGCTTTCGGAACCTGCTTTCGGAAAAGGTCCTAACCAGACCGTCCAGTTTATAGGGGCGAAGGCGAGCGGATGTCCATCAAGGCCAGGAGTCATTGACTCCACCAAAGGCCGAATACATTGGCGCAGACCAACTGCCAAGCTCATCTTTCCGCTTGCAACTCGGCGGCGGACCATACATTCCGAAAACCCGACTTACCAGGACGTATCTAATTAGCTGCTTGAATATGACACTTAGACGGGACTCTCGCAGAAGTTACATACACTATCTTGTGTTTGTGCGTCACAATGAATGAAATAGCTAATGATGCGCGTTGGTCTTGGCGA
Organism: uncultured Acidobacteriota bacterium; assembly: GCA_963846235.1. Lineage (GTDB taxonomy): Bacteria > Acidobacteriota > Terriglobia > Acidiferrales > UBA7541 > Palsa-189. The sequence continues at coordinate 1,066,691 of CAWJVF010000003.1, read as the reverse complement.
CCGACGGTATTCGTGGCAGGGGTTGAACTTCTATTGCTCCTGTTGTTGGCGATCTTCCAGCAAGACATCCTATTCCCTCTGGCTTCTGCGTTTGTGGCTCTGGTCGTGTTGGTCAGCAACATTGTAGTGCTGATTTACGCTGCCATCCGAAAGCGCCTTCGCCAATTGGCACCAACACTGGTAACGCTCGCCATTCTTTGGATCATACCGATGGCCCTGCTTTTCTATGAGCGCGCATATCCATTTCGACTGCGCGAGACTGCTCGATGGATGGCATTTTCCCGTGCTTACAAGGCTGAGGTTTTCGCACAACGAAATTCGGATAGCGGTGATTTGAAACACGTTGAATGGGACGGGGCGGGTTTTGCTGGAGTGGCGAACCAGACAGTTATGCTTGCTTTCGATCCGGCAAACACGCTTTCCGCGGTTACCAAAAGCCATCGGGGTAAGTTCAACGGAGTTTCGTGCGAAGTCCACCGCGTCTATCGCCTGGAGGATCATTGGTATGCCGTTCTCTTTTTCGCCGACGAAACGTGGGGCGATTGCCCGTTTAGCCGTTTCTGATTATTAGCTCTGCGCCAAGTCCTGATAAACGGGATTCTCGGCAACTGGGATTTTCAGAGATGGCTCTGAGACGCAGCCCGACCCACAAAAAAGGCTAGGGGCCGTCCCGGAGGTCAACAGTTTAAGGAAACGGTGCCCTAGCCTTGGCTGGAAGTACAGGGAGTCTGAGAATCGGAACGGGCCGAGGGCGACCCACGGCCAGAAGGGGTCTGCCCCCAGCCTCCAAGTCAGGTTGTGACTGCTATGGAATATGGCATTGAGGCCGCAAGTGGAACTGGCAATTATTCCAGGTCGAAAAGCGGAAGATGAGCACCCGTCAGTTGCCGGAATTGATGGACCCGAGCCTTACTTTTTCACAGGCTTCGAGGCCCTATCAAGCAGGCCCAGGTACGTATTCAATTCGGCGGTGGCCTTCTTGGCGTCGCCCGACGCCACTGCATCTTTCGCGGCGTCCATTTCACTGTCGATGTTCGGCAATGTTTGGTTCAACCCGCTCGCATCCCATTTTCCTTCTAGTTCGTCCATCTTTTTCGAGGCGCCTTTCATATCTTTGGCGGCCACCAGCTTGAGCGCGTCCTGGGCCATTGTCTGGTACGGCTTCAAATCAGGGGTGGTAGCCTTCTGCGCGGCTGGCAAGGTGGACGTGAAGGCGCAGAGAATCGCACAAACTGCGACCGCCAGAAATGCGTGTTTCAGGAAGGTTCGTGTCAACATGTGTATTCTCCGTTCGTATTTGTGTTAACACCCTTTATAGACTGTGTTGCGCCAACGATACGCGTGTGCTTGCAAGGTCGTCAACCATGATTGGTGGGAACGGAGCCGGTGCCACTTTCCGAAAAACCGACTTTCCAGGCGGAATACGGACTGAAATAGTAATGTGGCGAGCGTGGGTGTAGGATGTCATCAGATCGTCCAATCGGAGCAATCGCATGAATGTCCGCCAGTTCGTGCCGTCCCTGAGCCGCCGGTTCCTCTCCACTGGATTCCTCATGTTGGCGGTCGGCCTCCAGCAGCCGGTTCACGGGTCAGGCGTAGACCTCTCGAAGTTCAAGCGCATCGAGCCGCAGTTCATCGCGGCGTTGGGAGACCCCAAGGCCACCTCCGGCAACGGCGCGCAATCATGGGGCTACTGGAGCCAGGACCCGGGCCCACGCGCTTGCAAGCTGGACCACTACGATCAATTGAAGGCGGCCGGCGGTGTGGCGCCGGCACAGTGGAAATTCGACCCTTCGGACTGGTGGCTAGAGGAACACGGTTTTATCATGGAGAAGCCGAGCTTTCCGCTGCCCCCTGGGAAATACCTGGTCACAGGCGACCGCAACGTGACGACCGTGCTGACAATTCAGCCCAAGGACAAGGACGGCAATCAGCGGTGGGAACTCGCCGACGGCGCGACCCTTTACGATGTCACCCATCTCGAATGCCGCTCCGCACGCTACACGCCGTCGACGGCTAACAACTCGTGCTCGCCCGCGAACGTTCAGACCAAGGGCTTTCCGGTGAATCCAGCAGCGGCCATGCCCGCCGTGAACGGCTGCCGCAAGCAAGAATATGCGGTTCTCATCGTTGTTGGGCTACCCGTCACTCACTGATTGGCCGCACGCAGGGCGCGACCGCTGGCCACGTGACCACGCCGACACCCGAACGCTACTTCTCCAGCGAGTGCCCGGAGCAGCTCTTGTCTTTCCGTTCTGCCAGTAAACAAGACTGACGAAGAGAAACGACTCCTGAAAAACGGGATTTTCGGAATGTGGCTTTCGGTCTTGGCCCCACATTCCGAAATCCCGACTTCTAGTTGCGTGGGAAGCTCGCAGCAGCATCTGCCTTACACGGCGCCGTTGTTATGCGTATCCGCGTTTCTGCGACATGCGTTTCGCACCGCCAGAAGGGGTTTGAGGTTGAATTATGTGCTGGTATCACGCAATCGTCGGTAAGCACCGTCGGTTGTGGCTTTGCGTCAAGCTCGGGGCCACCTGATATCCTTCTTAGTCGCCACTACGATCAGCAGGATTCCAATCAGCAAAGCAAAGGGAGTCAACGTTGGCCCGAGACCCCCTTGCATCAACGTGAAAGCGCCCGCGCCGAACATCATCACTCCCAGCAACGCGAGAGCAAAGCGTTCGAATCGTCGCAGTGGCCTTGCCTGGTCTCTTCGTTTCTTCACGATTCGTCCTATCCTGTTTGACTTCACTCCAGCATACAGGGAGCCACGCGTTTTTTTCGTCAGCGGCTAACCCGGAGCACAGTTTATGAGAGAGACGAGGAGTCGGGTGCCGCATCCTCTTGCACTCACCTGCTCGGCTGGTCCAAGACGCCAAGGTGGGAAACGGATTGGCTGCTCATAGTTACTCCGGGGCGATTCCAGTGCCGCGGATGCTACCACCAAAAACCTATGTACAATCCGTTCAATGAGAAGTGGTGCTCAATGAAAGCCATCGGTGGGGAAGAAGTCGGGGAAGAAATAGAGATCAAAACCCGCACCCTTTAAACCGAAAGGTGCGGCACCCACAAACCCCTCTTGCCTCGGTGCCCAATCGTACGGACTTTTTTGGTGCCGCATTCACTTTCCGCTTGCCCCACACGCTTTCATTTTGAGAGGAATCGGCTGATCAGGGCGTAAAAGAAAGCGCCAGCTAGGGCGCTCAAGAAAGCCGCGATGATCGTCGACCGAACACTGCCGAGTGTTTGCAGTTCCTGGCCAAAGTGGCTTAGTGCTGGGGTCAGGGCCTCGGGAAGTTCAGACTCAGCCTGTGACATGCGCGCGAAGTATTCGGGGATTTTCCCGATGATCGGGTTTTCCTTGATGCGATTGAGGCAGCTATTTCGGTTTCTAGAAAAGTTGATGTGTGCCGAACCATACTCAACCAGCCGCCGGTGGATAAGAGAGAGATTCTTCTTCGCCTCCGTCGACAATCTCCGATGCCGCAGAAAACGCCTCCACGAAATCGAATCAAGCTCCATAACGCCTGCGGACAGATCACCAAAATGGTTAAAGACCTCTACGTTGTACCAAATCAACCTCATGCGACCTAATTGCAGATCGTAGAAACGGAACATTGCGTATTCAAGTTCCCGAAAGAGGTCAGTGGTTGCCTCCTCGATTGTGCCAGCCCCGCTATCTGACACCAGTAAGATGTCCTCGTCAGGTAAAGTATAGGTTTTTGTTCCGAGTGGAATCCCCTCTCCTGATTTCTTCCGAAGGACGATATAGAAATCGGGGTGGATTGGAGACGGACCGAAGTTAGGGCATTTGAGAGTAGTTACGTTCTCTATCTGTTGCTTCAGAAGATCCCGGTACTCATGGCCGATATTAGTTCGCGCGGGATAATCACCGATTTCCACAAAAGCCGCAAAGAGCGAGCCACTCGAAACGACCCGGAACTCCTCCGCTGTCGTGCTTTCCTGCGCCCAATGTCGGCGCCATCTCTGCAAGCGTTCCGGCAATCGCACTTTTAGGGAGAAAAGGTTACCCATGACGAGGAGCCCCATCTGACTGCTGTTCGTAATCCCGGTGCGTTTGTCAGTGATCTGCGCAATATCAAAGACATTTGGGTGTTCTCTGAGTGACCTGAGAATTTCGCTGTGCAGCGTGGTAGCTGTAATTTTGGGCCCTCCGGTCGAAGTAGATATTTTCGCGAACTCGACAAGGGGGAAACGACAAGACTGCTCTGGCTCCTCAAACTCGAGCAGCCGAACGCAGCCTAATTTCACGATATAGGCGCGCTCTATTTCGCCCGTCTCGCCGAAACCCGATAGAACATGCACGAGGTTGGAATACGCATCCATTCTCGGTTCCTCACCCGTCGCGCGAAGAGTTAGGAGGGAATAGTACAAGAACTGTTCAGGAATCGGCACATGGTTCTCGGGTAACTGAATTGCTGAATGATCTGCGGACGGCCGAACCTTGACCACAGTCGGATGGGAACGGGCAATCTAGCATTCACTACAAGCCAGCGTAGTTGACCCTCGCGGTAAAATAGATGTAACGCTCGGGAAGGGGAGTGCGCCTTCCGCCGGTTTTGTAGCTCTGGGCCCGGCACTGCGGGCATAAGAGCGCTGGCACTTACGCGCCGGAATCGTCGCCGTGAACATCACGGGCATCCGGAGCTTTGCGGCGCTTGCAGAGTACTTTCCGGGCGGCTGAGCAATTACGACTCATGGTCTCTTCGAAAAAACGAGGATCCGATCAGGATCGTCGTCCCGAGCGAATAGCCCGGGTCCCCAGAACACGCCGCTTTTGCGTGTGCTGGGGTGGGTGAGCGAGGGATCTCTCATACGGAGTATGCGGCGAAAAAAAATAATCACCGCACGCCGCCGGACCAGTCAGAATCCGCTAGTTCGAACAAATCATCCGCGCTGCTCCAAACTTTCAAACCGTCGCCTTTCTCTCCGTGATCTCCGTGTCTCTGTGCGCTCTGTGTTAAGTATTTGCCTCCCCGGAATCGCTCCTAATCGTCCGCCTCAAGCTTGCGCAATCCGCGCGTGCAACTGTCGCAGAATGAACACTTGCACAAAAACAGGGGAGGGGGTGGGGCCCTCCTGCCGCGAGCAATTTACCGCTTCCGCGAAGAGGCTAACTCGTCGCGGCGAACTGCGGTCAACACGATGAGCTTCGCGGCGTTTGCGCAGTCGTGCTTTTCGCGGGCCACAAAGTCGAGCTTTTGCGCGTTCATAAAGTCCAGGCCGCTCTTGGCGCATAAACATAAAAGTCGGAGGCAACGCGTGAGAGGGAATGAGCAACCGAGTAGTGACGCTGTCCAGCCAGCCCGGCGGTATCCACCCGCTGGGAGTCGTTGTCGAATCGTTACATTTTGCGAATGCGCATCGCCTGATGCCGAGGCCCCGCCCAGAGGCGCAGAGACGCGCAGTCGGAGGGAGAATGAAAAAGATGTTATGGCGTAAACCGATCGTCCTGGGGTTGCTGTTGATCACGATGGTTTCGGGCGCATATGCCCAGAATCGATTTGAGATCGAGCCTTTCGTCGGGGCTCGCTTTGGCGGGCGGATCACCATCGATACGCCGGACGTGGATTATCTGCCGATCGATAGCAGTCTGAACTGGGGATTTACCACCGGCGTGAGCATTATCCCGCATCTCTTTGGCGAATTTATGTGGAACCGGCAAACCACCACGCTCAGCGCGCACGATACTTTACTTGGCCAGACGGTCCCGCTCACTACCAGGGCGCATCTCGATCTTTACCATTTCGACTTGCTCTACGAATTCTGGACGCCCTCCAAGATCCGCCCGTTTGTCGTGGGAGGCATCGGCGACACGCACTTTGATTCCCACGGAGTCGTTTCGTTCGAGAATCGCTTCTCCTATAACCTTGGCGGCGGCATAAAGTATCTGTTTGCGCCGCAAGTCGCGCTGCGCGCGGATGTGCGCTGGTCGCCTTCGCGCACAACGGCCGCGAGTACCACCTTCTGCGATCCCTCTCTCGGTTGTTTCACCACGCCGGTGAATCGTCACGCGGAGCAGGGGCAGGCAGAAATCGGATTGGAGTTTCGTTTCGGCGACTGGAGACGCTAAGCGGCGTTCAGCGTTACTTGAGGATTGGCTTCGGCGAGCTTCTTTATGGTGGCGAGCATCTTGCGCTCCATCACGAAGTGCGCCGGTTCCCAGAAAATAAAGTTAACGATGCGGCCCCATAACGTGACGTTGGCCGCCGAGCGCAGCCGTGCGATCACGCGCGTGGTGTTCACGCCTTTGCGCTGCAAGGCAGAAAGTCCAAGTGGTATCGAGACCTTCTTTGCCTGAGCGGATCAATTCCCAATCAGACGGAGTGGCGAGCACCAGCGTGCGCATGGGCTCGACCAGCGCGGCGATCATGCGCGCTTGGCCGCCGAAGCGCTTTGGCGAGCCGAACCACACCGTATCGCCGATGGCGCGCTGCTGCCATTCGGGGACAATGCGGAACGTGTTGTGCATGTCGCAGCCGACCAGATTCTCGAGGAAGCTGTAGCTGTAGAAGCCGCCGCGGTCTTGCCCGATCTGCACGATCCAGCGCCAGACAGCTTCCGCGGGCGCATCGACATTGACGGCGTGAGTGACCACGGCCGAGGCATATGGCGAAAGGGCGTCGCCGGGGAGCACGGCGATGCGGTCCAGGTGCGTGGCGCCCCAATGCAAATGCCACGGCCGAACGATGTAGAGATAACTGAAGAGCAGCGCTGCAAGAATGACGGTGACAATCGCTGCCGCGTGCATTTCTGCCTCCGGACCCCGTGCCGTCATTGTATCGCGGTGGGGATTCCCATCGCATTCGCGGAGGATTATGGAACTACGACTGGCGGGCGGTGAGTCGAGGCAGCCGAGGCATCAAACAGCGACTTCTACGGTAGCGAGGCTTACTGAAACGTGCTCCGGGATCTCTTCGCCACTGGCGATGCGATCTTGAAGATGCAAGCGGATAGCGTCCTTAATGTTTTCGACGGCCTCTTCGTAGGTGTCGCCCTGGCTATAGCATCCTTGCAGGGCGGGACAGGAAACGAAATAACCGTCAGCATCGCCTTCGATCACGATGGGCAATGTGAGTTGTCGCATAACCGAATTATAAGACCTCCACACGGGAGGAACCAATCAGTTTGCCCATCTGATTAGCCGCGGAAGGCGCGGGTGCCGCCGGGGAGATTGCTGGTGCCGCCGTCGATGACGATTTCCTCGCCCTGAATGTAGGAGGAATCGCTCGAAGCGAGGAACAGCACAGCGCGGGCGACTTCTTCGGGTTCGGCCCAGCGCTCGAGCGGCACGATCATGGGCAGGCGTTCGTTCACGGCGGCGATCTGCTGCGGTGTGCGGGTGCGCTCCCAGAGTGGTGTGCGCGTGTAGCCGGGCGTGACCACGTTGACGCGAATGCCGCGAGGACTTAGCTCTGCGGCCATGGACTTAGCCATGGTACGCACGGCGGCTTTACTGCCGGCGTAGGCGGAAGTGCCGGGCATGCCCAGTTTGCTGGTCAGCGAACTGATCAGCACGATGGCCGCGCCGTCGCGCAAGAGCGGCAACGCGCCCTGCACCGTAAAGAAGACGGAAATAAAGTTGAGCTGGACCTGCTTCTCGAAAGCGGAGACCTCAGTGTGGCCAAGCGGAGTGGGCGCGGAGAGCCCGGCGTTGGCGAAGAGAATATCGAGCGCGCCGAAGCGCTGCTTTACTTCGGAGAACATGCGATCGCGGTCGCTGGCGTCGGTGACGTCGGCGCGGATGGCGAATGCGCCTGGGCCGAGGGAGTCCGCGGCGTGCTGCAACGTCTCTTCGTTGCGGCCGCTGATGGCTACCTTGGCGCCTTCGTCGACGAAGAGGTGGGCGGAGGCCAGTCCGATACCGCTATTGCCGCCGGTGATCAGTGCGATATTTGCCGTCAAGTTTGCCCATGATCGTGGCCTTAGTTGCTGCTGCCGAAACTCCAGAGAGATCCCTCGACCCGCGTTGCTCACTCGGAATGACTATCCTGATCGGATGGTCAATTTGCCCTCAAGTTTGCCCATAGTTGACGAAGCATTATCGAGTGCAGAAGGAAAAAGCGCTAGTCGTAGCTGTGGGATTCGCCGGGGCCGACGGGACCGGAGAAGCGGCGATAGAGGAAGATAAAATACGCGGTGGCGAGGCTTATACCTACGATCCACCAGGCCAACCCGATGCGGAGCGCGTGATCGGAAGTGCGGGAGTTGTAAATCGAGAGCGAGAGCGCGGGACCCGCGCGCGCGGGGAGAAGGTAAGGGTAGAGGCCAAAAGCGACGCTCGTCAGCATGCCGAACAGGTATCCGCAGGAGTGCAAGAAAGCGAGACGAGCTCTCGTTGGCGTGGCCACTCCGCGCAGGTAGTAGAAAATTCCGGCGAGGCTGGCGATAACAATGGCCGGAAAGAGGAATCCCCAGGGATGCGCGCTGAGATTGAGGAGAACCTGCGGCTGAATTTGCAGGCTGATCACAGTAATCAGCAACGTCACCACGATAACGGCCCAGAAGCCGAGTAGGGCGATGCGGCGAGCGCGCGAGGCGACTTCGGCTTCGCACTTGTATGCGACCCAGAGCGCTCCGTGCATCGCGAGAGCAATGTATGCGGCTAAGCCGATCAGGATCGTGTACCAATCGAGAATGCCGGCGTTGGCGCCGAAGAGAAAATTAGTCCATAACGGCTCGAAGAAATAGCCCTGCGCATCGAGGGGGACCCCACGCACGACGTTGCCGAGCGCGGCGCCAAAGAAAATCGCCAGCAGCGCGCTCGAGAGGCAGAATGTCAGGTCCCAGAAGGGCGGCCATACGCCACCGGCGATGTGACTGCGAAATTCGACGGAGATGCCGCGCAAGATGAGCAGCCAGAGAACCATCATCAGGGGCAGGTAGAATCCGCTGAAGCTCGAGGCGTAGAGCACGGGGAAGGCGAAGAAGAGCGTGCCGCCGGCGGCGATGAGCCAGACTTCGTTGCCGTCCCAGACCGGCGCGATGGAGCCGATTACGGCGCGGCGTTCGGCGTCGGTATGCGCGACGCCTAGATGCACGATGCCGGCGCCAAGATCGAAGCCGTCGAGCAGCACGTAAACGGCGAGCATCAGGGCGACGAGGCAAAACCAGAGGGTGGGCATGAGCGAGATCCTCAGTCGGACGCGGTTACGGGCACCGCGTGCGGTTCAGGGGCGGCGACTACGGGTCCCTGGTCGATTTCGCGATAAACGAGAAAAAGGAAAAGAACCCCGAGGACGAGATACGTTCCGAAGAAACCGATCAGCGTGAACCAGACATTGCCTGAGGAAACCTGAGGCGAAATTCCAGCGGGCGTGCGCATCAAGCCGTAAATCACCCAAGGCTGGCGCCCGGCTTCCGCGGTGATCCATCCGGCGGTATTGGCGATATAAGGAAAGGGAAACGCAAGCATCAGCATCCAGAGCATCCAGGGCGAGCTGTAAAGGGAGCCGCGCGCGAGAAGGAAGGCGGCGAGGAGCATGATGGCGATGAAAATGGTGCCTAGACCTACCATCACGTGGTAGCTGTAGTACACGAGCGGAATAAAATCGGGCCAGTCGCTTTCCGGAAAGCTATCGAGGCCGCGAACTTCGGCGGTCCATGCGCGGTAAGTGAGGAAGCTGAGGGCTTTTGGAATGACAAATGGATTATCCAGGCGGCGATTGGGGACGTCGGGTTGGCCGAGAATGGAGATGGGCGCGCCTTTCTCGCTGACGAAGAGGCCCTCCATGGCGGCGAGCGTGACTGGCTGATAACGCGAGACGAGCACGCCTTGCTTGTCGCCGGTGGGAAATAGCTGCAATGCCGCAGCGATAACTCCGACGATGACGCCGGTGCGAAGGAAAATTCGGGCGTCGTGCTCGAATTTTCTGGAAAGCAAATAAAACGCGCCCAGAGCTGCCATTACAAAGGATCCAGTTTGCACTGCACCCATCATGTTATGTGCGTATTGCCAGAGTGCCCAGGGATTGAGCAGCAAACCCCAAAAGCTGGCGAGCGCGAAATTGCCGCCCGGTCCCTGCGAATAGGCCAGCGGGTGCTGCATCCAGGCGTCAGTGGCGACGATGAGATAGCCGGAGAGCCAGGAGCCGAGCCAAACGAGGAAGACAGAGAACCAATGGCCGAGCTGGCCGAGGCGCTTTTCGCCAAAAAGCATCAGCCCGAGGAAGGTCGATTCCAGGAAAAACGAGAAGACGCCTTCCATGGCGAGGGTTTGCCCGATTACGCCGCCCGCGGAGCGCGAGAACGCAGCCCAATTTGTGCCGAATTGAAATTCCATGGGGATGCCGGTGACCACGCCGAGGGCGAAGTTGATGGCGAAGATGCGAGCCCAGAAATGGACGGCACAGTTATAGCTTTCGTTGCCGGTGCGCAGCGCGGCGGTTTTCAGAATCAGCAAAAGCAGCGCAAGGCCCATGGTGAGCTGCGGGAAAATGTAATGGAAGGTCATGGTGAAAGCGAAATGAAGGCGGTCTACGTCGACGGCGCTTCCCATGTGATCACCCCTGGGAGGGCGTTCTATAAGGTTTCATTCTATACGGCGACGGGATGCATTGGACCGGCAAGGTAATGGTAGTCGAAGATAAGGAAATGCAGTAGGACCGAGTGTTGTTCGCTCAGGATGACAATGTTGGGGCGCAAAAGGCTGAGGAGGGATTCGCCGGAAAGCATCGGCGGCAAATGCGCGCCTCTCCCGCCGGGAGGAGCGTGGGCGCAAAATACGGCGCCCACGGCGGGCTCGGAATGACGAATCGGGGAGGACGGGCGGCGGTGACAGTTGGCGCGCGAAAAAACGCTGAGAATGGTGCGGGGGCGGTTCGAGTCAGTGTATATTAACGCGCCCAAAATATTTGCTGCGTCCGCGGCGGCTAAGAGAGGCGCCGCGCTATTCCCGAGAGGAGACTGCTCCTAACTATGAAAGCGATTCAGGTGCCGCGGCATGGCGGCGCCGAAGTTCTCACGCTGGTCGATCTTCCTATTCCACAGCCGAAGCCAAACGAAATTGTGCTGAAGATCTCGGCTGTAGGCATCAACTACATTGATACTTATTACCGCGATGGACATTATCCGATCGCAACGCCGTTCGTTCCGGGGTCGGAAGCGGCGGGGACCGTGCATGCGGTTGGTAGCGACGTGAAATCCTGGAAGGCGGGAGATCGCGCGGCATACGCCATGATTCTGGGGGCGTATGCGGAATACGCGGCCATCCCGGCGGACCGGGCGGTACGCGTGCCACAGGGGGTGAGCGATCAGCAGGCGGCCGCGGCGATGCTGCAAGGCATGACCGCGGAATATCTGGTGCGCAGCACGTATCCACTGAAGAAGGGCGAGATTGCGCTGATTCATGCGGCGGCGGGAGGCGTGGGCCTGCTGCTGGTGCAGATGGCGAAGCAGATTGGCGCGCGTGTGATTGCGACAGTGGGCACGGACGAAAAAGCGAAATTGGCAAGCGAGGCGGGCGCAGACGATGTGATCGTCTATACGCGGCAGGATTTCGAGGCGGAGACCAAACGCCTGACCGATGGAAAGGGCGTGCACGTCATATACGACGGAGTGGGGAAGACGACCTTCGACAAGGATCTGAATTTGCTGCGGCCACGCGGCTATCTGGCGCTCTTTGGGGCGTCCAGCGGACCGGTACCGCCTTTCAATCCGATCCTGCTGGCGCAAAAGGGATCGCTATTTCTGACGCGGCCGTCGCTGGCGCATTATGTCGCTTCGAGGGAGGAACTTGAGCAGAGGTCGCGCGATGTGTTCGAGCAGATTCTAGGAGGGAAGCTGAAGCTGCGCGTCGAGCACATCTACAAGTTGAGCGAGGCGGTACAGGCGCAACGCGAGTTGGAAGGGCGGAAGACTACGGGGAAACTGCTGCTGATTCCTTGACGCTCGATCGCGGTTTAAAAGAAGTCACGGAGGTGCGGGCATGAAGTTAGCTGTCGCAGCGCTCCTCATCATTGCAGCGGCGGTGCCTTCGCTGGGTCAAGACGAAGATTTTCACCGCGCGAAGTTTCCCGACAAGCCTGAAGCCGTGTACAAAGCCGCTGACCGGGCAATTGTGCAGCGACACCCGAAAGATCACTGGATCACGGCCCGCGACGACGATCATCTCGTGCTGCAGTTTCAGACCAAAACTACGCTCGGCAATGTGGGCTACCGGATGAGTCTAACGGTGAAGCCCGACGGCGACGGTTCGCTGGTACAGATCGATGCGATGCGCATCCCAGTGAAACATGGATTGCTTTTTGGGGACGGAAAAAAAGAGATCGAGGAAGTATTTCTGGATTTGTCGGCCGAGTTGAGGAGCCAGTAAGAAAGAGGGCGTAGGACCCACGCTTAAGAACACAGGGTGGGGCACCCGAAAGACCAGGAAAAAGCAGATCCCTCGTCATTCGCCCGCGTCATGTGGCTCAGCCAAGAGTGGCTGTGCCACGAGAGCAAAAGAAAAGGGCCGGAGTCGAGGCTGACTCCGGCCCTTTTTGTTGTTGTTGCCGCTGACCGGCAAGTTGAGTTTTGGTTAGAAGAGCAGCTTGAGACCCAACTGAATGGCGCGGGGGCCGCCCGAGCCGAGAACCGGATTGGAGCCGCCGACGTCCGCAGTGACGCAGCCGCAAGCAAATCCAGCGCCAATCGAAGGATCGTTCGTCGCGGCCCCGCCACCCTGGCCGCCGTACGGATTGGCGAAGGTGACACCGTTGAGCACGTTAAAGAATTCGGCCCGGAATTGGGCAGTGAGCCGTTCCTTAAATTTGAAGCTCTTGGTGACGGACAAGTCCCAATTCCTGAAGCCAGCATCGCGGAAGATATTGCGTCCGGTGGTGCCGAACGTTCCGACCGCAGGAGGAATCAGGACGGAATTGCCCAAGGCATAGCAGCCCAGGGCATTGAGTGAATTGACGGCGCCGGGACCAATATTCGCCGCAGCGGTTACGCACTGCGCGGGAAGAGTTGCAGCGCAGCCAGGCAGGCCTGCGCCGAAACATGGCAGGCCGCCGGCTCCACCAGCCTGGACGTCTCCATTGAATGTGGTGAACCCGTGGACCTCTTTAAAGTCGTTGGGGTTGCCCACGAAGATCCACTGCTCGCCCTGACCGTCCGTGGCGGAGGCTAGCTGATTGAACTCGCCCGTGCCGCTGAAGTCATTGGCGCTATCCTGCACCCACCAGGGGAGGCCACTCTCGAGAGTCACGATGGAGTTCAGCTGCCAACCTTCCAAAAGCTGACCCTTACCCTTGCGGCCCGGCAGGTCGTAGGTGATCGAAATAGTCCCGCGATGGCGGATGTCTGTATCGGCGCTGCCGTAAAGGAGGTTGTTATTGGGATAGATGGGAACGTGCTGAGTGCCCCAGTTATCCGAAGCGATATCCAAGGCATGCGCATAGGTATAACCGACCGTGAACGAGAGACCGTGGGAAGTTCTCTGCGTGGCGGTTACCTGGAGGCCGTTGTAGTTGGAGAAGTCGTTATTGGAAAGAATGTTTACGTTCGACAGATAAGGGAACTTGGCATTGAACGGCCGCGCGGCCTGTTCAAGAGCTGGACTGGCGTCCGCGGCGGAGCAGGTGACGGCCGAGCCCGCTGGCGTGGCGGAATTGGGGCTAAACGTGAACGTCGGAGCGGCGGCACCGGCGATATTAGAATTACACCAGGCGACTTCGCTGAGGGGTGTTCCATTCAACGTCCCCGCTGGCGCGTATCCTGCGCCGAGCTGTGGAGCATTGACGTCTTGCATGGAGATCAGCTTGGTGCCATGGTCGCCGACATAGGCAACTTCCAACGAGAGGTTAGGGGTGATCGCCCGTTGAACGCCGAAAGTCCAAGTGGTGACGTAGGGAATGCGCAGATTGGGGTCAACGCCCACGATAATGCAAGGTTGCGGAGTGATCCCTGAACCGGCAGGGAATATTGTGTTGCCGTCCCCGCAAGCGGGAGTTGCGTTGTAAAGCGGAGTCGTGGGTGAGTTGGCGGCCCAATTGGCGCCCAGGCCTGCCAAGCCTGTTCCTGAATAGGTGATGGTAGAGACGTTAATGGCTCCGGTGGGCTGAATGATTACCGGGGCACCGCCTGCGGGCGTGAACACGAGCGGAACTCCCGTCGGAACTGAGCGGATCCCGAGTACGTTGGCAATGTTGTTCAGCACGTCGTTGCTAAGTTGTTCGTTGATGAGGCTAGCTCCGGCGCGCACGACCGTCTTGCCGTTGCCGTTGACGTCCCAGGCCACGCCGAGACGCGGCGAAAAGTTCGTGTGATCGCCTTTATAAGCACCTTTTCCGGGGTTCACTTGAACCAGGCCGGTGGGGGAGTTGGGATCGAAATTGCCGAGCAGATTCTGGGTTTCGGTCGGAACCGTGTCGATCTCGTACCGAAGGCCGAGGTTCAACATCACTCTTGGCGTGATGCGCCAGTCGTCCTGCACGAAAGCGGCATAGCCCTGACTGCGCATGTTCCGCTGTAAGTTTCCGGCCAGGAAGGCGGCCGTATCGGGAACGCCCGTGAAGAAGGTCGTAGTCGTATCGAAACGGAGCGGGCCTTTGGCATTGGCGGTGACGTTGGAGTCGTTCTGCATGACCAAGATTTCCCCGCCGAATTTAAAGGCGTGCTTGCCGCGCAAGTAGGAGACGTGCTCCACGAAATCCAGATTGCCATCTGGCCCGACGACCTTGGGCCAGCTTGCTCCCAAGGAGAAGGAGTTGGTCAGACTTTTAATTCTGAGCTCCGGGAGGCCGAAATACAGTGGATTGGTCTGGCCCGTGAAGATGTGATAGGTGGTGCCGTTAAAAGCATAATTAGCGGGATCTTCTGTGTGGTCGTTGCTGAAGAAGGTCTGGAAATAGTGGGAATAGCCAACCCGCAGCTCGTTCACCCAAGCGGAACTCGGCGTGAAAGTCCAGGTTCCGCCGCCTACTTGAGCGCGAGCGTATTGGATGGACAACTGGTTCGGCTGGATCTGGCGATTGGGAGCATCCGCCAAGAGACCATTGCCTGGGCTAATAAAATAGCTGCCGTGCAATTCGTTTTTGTCATTCAAATGGTAGTCGAGTTTCGCCAGGCCGGAGTCAATCTGATTCGTGCTATTGACCACCGTGCTCACCTGCGTGCTGCCAGAGGTATTCACAGGGAAGAGTCCTGGGAAGTTCGACAGAGGCACGCAACCGGGTCCGAGGCCAGCCATTTGCATGCTCAACGCCGTCGCCCCGGTTAGCTTATTCGCAGCCAGGCAAGCTCCGACTAAACTATCGGCTGTCACGTTCGTGGGGTCCGTGATCGGTGTGTGATGAGTGGCGGGATTGCCGACCGTATAGCGTTGGTCCTCGTAATTCACGAAGTAGAAGAGCTTGTCCTTCTTGATGGGACCACCAAGGGAAGCGCCGAATTGCTCCAGATTTAAGTTAGGAACGACAGCACCCGGGGCAGTTGTAAAGTAGTCCAGAGCATCCCAGCTGCCGTCGCGTCCGTAGGCGTATGCAGTTCCGTGGATCGAGTTGGTTCCGGACTTGATTCCGATATTGACTACGGCGCCGGGCTTCCAGCCATATTCGGCGGCTGGATTTTCCTGGGTTTTGAATTCGTCGATAGCGTCGATGGGCAGAATGGTTCCGGCATCGCCGGCGGCCATGCCTGCGTTCATGATGCTCTGAGCCATCCAAGGATCGTTGCTATTGATTCCGTCGACCAAGTAGACGTTGTCGTGAGCGCGGATGCCGTTGGTGCTTTGAGTCCAGCCGCCGCCACCGGGATAGATGGTTACGCCGGGACGCAAGGTGAGGAGATTTTCGAAATTGCGGCCGTTGAGCGGCAGGTCATTAATGATGACGTTTTGGATCGTGCCGCCGAGTTCCGCGTTGGTGGTTTCGACCAGCGGGAGTTCACCGGTTACGGTGACCTTTTCGCTCTGCTCGCCGGGCTGCATGGTGAGATCGACGCGAAGGTCCTGATAGACCTCGAGCGTGATGGCAGAACGCTCGGCAGTCTTAAAACCCTGAAATGACGCCGTAACGTTATACGTGCCGGGCAGAAGGTTGGGCGCGCTATATTCGCCCGCGCTATCCGTGGTGAGCGTGCGGGTTACATTTCTGGTCGTATCGACGATGGTTACGGTGGCGCCAACGACGGCGCCGCCGGACTGGTCTGTGACTGAGCCGAGAATGCGGCCGGCATTACCCTGCGCGAATAACTGCGAACTTCCCATAAGAAGTGCAAGGCCCAGAGATATCACCCCAATCGCAATACGCAACGAGAGGGGAGAAAATCTGCGGGCTGAGAAAACAGAAAATTTCATAAAGCACACCTCCGGTTAATTAAGCTCAAAATCAATGAAGAGAAAATATCCCCGAACTCCACCCCAAAACTAGAATCTGAAGAGGGCCCTATTTAGTCCTGAAGAGGGTCCCTATATCAGCACAGGTCCCTAAACCTGAGCCGCGCGAGATTTTACTACAGCCAGAGTTCGCAAGCCAATCGCAAGAAAGAATTTACAAAGTTTTGTGCCAAATGGGGTATCGACAGTACAGTAAGCGTCAGGCGAGCTACATAGGTTGCAGCACAAAATTCCCGCCGCGAGGCGAAATTTGCCGGATAATTGAAGGGGCGGTGGGAAATTATTTACGGAGGGGAATCATGAACTGCACAGAGTGCCACAGGGAAATCGATGAGCGCGCGAATTTTTGCTCCTACTGCGGAGCGCGAGTACGGCCGATGTTTTCGCATCGACGATTGATGCGCTCGGCAACGGATTCGAAGATCGCCGGAGTGTGCGGCGGACTGGCAGAGTACCTTGGTGTGGATTCCACGATCGTGCGGCTCTTCTGGGCGGTACTGGCCGTGGTCCCGGGCGGGATCGTGGGTGGAATCGTGGCATATCTTGTGGCCTGGGTGATCATGCCAAAGGCGCCAGCGCCGGTTTCTGCGCCGATCGAAGCAAGGCCGACGCCGGCGGGGTGATACAGCAAAAGCAGATTCCTCGTCGCATGACAGCTCCCCGAGCTAACGCGCTTGACTGCGCTCATCGGAATGAAATCTCTTTAGTTATATCGACATGAAGAGGGATTCGCCGAAAGTCATCGGCGGCAAAATACGCGCTTCGACTTCGCGTTGAACTTTGTCGACCCGGCGAAAGCTCATCCTGTTGGTGACTTTCGCCGGAAGAAGGAAATCGTGAGGACACGATTTCCCAAGGCAAAAGAATCGGGACGCTTCGCTCAGAATGACAACTCTATAGTTGCTCCATTGCTGCTAGCGACGCTTTCGCTGCGGTTGGCGGCGAACGAAACGCGATTCAGTCTTAGAGTCCACGTTTACAAGAAGAAACCGCACCCTTAAAACCGAAGGGTGCGGCACCCGCTGCGCGGCGCTCCGAAGCGGACATTGCTCGCTGGCTGCGCTCGGTCAGGTTTTTGGGCGGAAGGAAGCGAGGGCGCGGCGCTCTTCTCCGTAAGGATCGTTCACCACTTTACATTCTGTGTTGAGAATCATCGTGGCGCGTTCGGAAGTGTTGAACGCGGGCCAATTCGGAATGCCTTTGTGATTTGGTTTGCCGGTGCGCGCGAAGGCCACCCAGGCGCTGCTGATTTTGTCTGCCATAGGCTGCAGTTCGGGCCCGGTGCCAACCATCGACGGGGTTAACTCCACGTTATCGAAGACGAAGGGAATCTCCACGGTGTGGAAAGCCTTCAGCTTGCCATCGCGAACGGGCGATCTCCAATTGAAGAAATACATATAGACCGGCGCCTCATGGGCATCGGCCTTGAATTCGGCCTGCGCCATGGTCTCGGACTGAAAATTCTCTGAAGCCATAATGAGATACAGATCGATGTTGCTCACGCCGGGCCGAACTTTGCGGTAGACGCCGATCAGCGAGTCCGCGTCGGCATCGGAGGCGCGAATGATCTGCTTGACGCGCGCATGCAAGTCGGAATCGTCAATGGGATCCATCTGCTGATTGGGAAAGAATGTAACTTCGGTTTCGACGGAACCGGTTAGCAAAGGAACTTTGGCGGAGAGCTGAGGGCCGGAAGTGTAAGGCCTTGCCGGCAGAGAGTGCCCGTCTACGACGGGTTCGAGGCGCAAGGAATTGCGCGAAGCGATAAAGGCATTAACCAACTGTTTGGTGGGCAGCTTTTGCAGCTGATCGATGTCAGAAAGTTTGAGGTTAAGCTTGGCGAGAAAAAGCTCCGCCGACTTTGTGGCCTCATCGTGGGGAACGCCGGAAAGTCCGGCGCCGCTTTCAGCGATGGCGCGATGAAACAAGCCTTTGGCCGCGGGCATGGCGAGCAGCGTGCCGACTTTTCCGCCTCCGCCGGATTGGCCGAAGATGGTCACGTTGCCGGGATCGCCGCCGAAGGAGGCGATATTGTCGCGGACCCATTGCAGCGCGAGGATGATGTCGCGCATTCCGACGTTGCCGGAATCCGCATATTTGTCGCCTCCGAGTTCGGCGAGATAGGTGAAGCCGAACACGTTGAGGCGATGGTTGAGCGTCACGACGACTACGTCGTGCTTGCGCGCGAGATTCGTGCCGTCAAAACCGATCTGGCTGCCTGAGGCATTGCTATAAGCGCCGCCGTGCAGCCAAACCATGACGGGGCGCTTGGCGCCGTCGCTGAGTCCCGTAGTCCAGACGTTCAGGACGAGGCAGTCTTCGCCGGCGGGTTCGTGGCGATCGGTGGCGGCGACTTCGGGGATGAGCGTCGAAGGAGCCTGAGGGCAGCGATGGCCGAAATTGAGTACGTCGCGGACGGCGGTCCAGGGTTCTGTAGGAACCGCGGGAAGAAAGCGGCGCGCGCCGTCGGTTGGCGCGCCGTAAGGGACACCTTTGAAGCTGTGGACCCTGTTGGCGGTGGCTCCGCGAATTTTTCCCGATGAAGTGGAGACGACCGGGCTCTGAGCGACGTCGGCGGCGCGAAGCCATCCTCGATCGAGCAGGAGGCCGGTAGCCGCAAGCGTGCTGTAAGAGATGAAGGAACGGCGGCCGATCGCTTTTCTTTCGCGCATGTTTTTCTCCTCAGTCCGGAATGTGTGCCGGACTATATAGCCGGCGTGGCGTCAAGAAAAGAAGATTCCTCGCCGAGCACCGCAACACGCACGACTTTCTTGCTGCGCGCGAGCGCTGCTCGCGCTTATACCACTTCGGATTTGTCAGCGAACCAGTGAGACTCCCGCTGGTTTCGCCGCGGAGCGGAGCCGTTCATCGAGTGACGCGAGGGGCAATTGCTCGCGCCGGGCAAGATCCAAATAAACCGCGTCATACGCCGAAAGTTGGAAGGCACGTGCCGTGGACAAGCACTGGCGGATTGAAATGAGCGCGTTATCCGTTTCGATCGCATGCGCCAGGAGTTGCTCGAGGTGCAAAAGCGCGTGTTCGACATCGGCACTGGTGAGGATCGAGCGGCGTTCAGCGACAGCTAGTCCATTGCTCATTTCCAGATGCCACAGAGCCGGAACGATCGCCCGTTGGCCTTTGATAACGAGCTGCATCACGCGTTTAGCGTAGGGCGGGAGGGGGTTATCCAGGAACCAGCGCAGGGCTACGGAGGCATCGAGGACGAAGCTGCTCAAATACGACCCTCCTCTATGAAGTCCTTGATTTTCAAATGGCGCCGAGACCGGGCGCGTTTGCGAATCTCTTCGATATCTTTGAAAATGTCCTTCAACGTCGCTTGCGCCGGGGCGGCGGTGAGCACGGCCGCGAGTTTCCCGCGCCGAGTGATACCGATTTTTTCGCCTTTGCAAGCGCGGTCGACGAGTTCGGACAATTTCTGCTTGGCTTCAAACAGGCCTACGGAATTCAAGGAACCTCCTTCGATCTAGATTGATAGTCTAGATGAATCGTGGGGCGGAGTAAAGGCGCAGACTTAACTCGTTTGAGGTGCCGGGCGGAAGGAAAAGCCCCAGGGCCTCCGACAAAAATCGTCGGAGCGCCCTGGGCTACACTACAGACCCACCTTCAGAAGCGACCCTTCGCAGGCTCGGCAAGAAGGGTGGGGGCACCTGCAAAGGCAAAAGCAGATTCCTCGGGTCTTCTTTGAGCTCCAAAGCGTGGCTTTGGCTGAGCGGCCCTCGGAATCACAACCTACCTAAGTGCGTTCCGAGCGAGCGACCCCAGCGGCGCGCGGGCTGGGCTTCAAGATGCGGGAAGGGGGGGCCGGGATATGTCAGATGCGACAAAGGGTGATTTCTCTGGGTGGCGGGAAACGGGCGGTCAGGTAGAATAACGCAACCCCGGCCAGAGAGAGGAAACCGCATGCCAGAGGCCTGGAAGGAGTTGGAAGGCCGCGTTATTAACAAGGAGTTTCGGCTCGGAGACTACCTGGGCGGCTCCGAAGAGGCCGGCGTCTTCCTGACGCAGTATGGGCTTGAATCGCTGAAAGCCGCCGTGAAGCTGATCCCCATTGACAGGTGGGATCCGGCAATGGCGGAGTCCAGACTTGCACAGCTGCAGTCTGCGCGCGAGTTATCCCACTCCCACCTTTTGAAGATTTTCCAGGCTGGACGCACGACACTCGACGATAGGGAACTACTGTTTGTGGTCATGGAGTACGCGGACGAAAATCTTTCGCAGTTCCTGCCGAAGCGAGCGCTGGCGGCTGCAGAAGTTCGGGACATGCTGGAGCCCACTGTGGATGCCCTTGCGTATCTCCACAGTAAAGGTTTCGTCCATGGCCATTTAAATCCCGCGAACGTTTTAGCCACCGGCGATCAATTGAAGCTTTCGAGCGACGGGATTTCGCGCATTGGGGAGCAGCGCGGCCCAGCCGGGCAAAGTAGCGAGTACGACCCGCCGGAAGTTGCGCGAGGGGAAAATTCGGCGGCTAGCGATATCTGGTCATTGGGGATGCTGGTGGTGATGACGCTCACGCAGCGCTTGCCTGAGCAAGACGCAAGCGGAGAGCCCGTAGTGACAGACGTGCCCACGCCATTTGGCGACATTGCGCGTCATTGCCTGCAGCGCGATCCAGGCAGCCGCTGGGGGCTGGCGGACATTGCAGGGCGACTGGGGTTTCCGATTCCTGCGAGCACAGCGCGACTTTCGAAGCCGGATGTGCGGCCGACACCAGTGCCGTCCAGGGCCGTAGCTGGGCCTCAGGCCGTCTCACAGCAGAAAGCGATTGCCGGGCCGCGGGACTTCCCTTACCAACGCCGGTCGAATGCGGGAGCGTATATAGCGGTGGCAGTTGTGCTCGTGATCGTGGGGATTTTTGTCGGTCCCCGGCTCTTCAGAGACGGAGCAGCCAGTTCGCAGGCAGATTCGCCGGTGCGGCGGTCCACGAGCCCGACGTCGCGGCCGACTTCAACGATTGCGCAGGTAAGCGATCCAAGTGGAGTTCGTGAGGGCGCGCATGTGGCAAGTTCCCGACCGATTGAAAAAGGGGTGGAGGCTTCTTCCGTGGCTCCCGTGACGCGCGGCAAGGCGTCGAAGCGGGGCTTAACTCCGGGTGAAGTGGCGCAGCAAGTGCTGCCAGAGGTGCCACAAAGCGCGAGAGATACGATTCGCGGCACGGTACGCGTGGGAGTGAGGATCAGTGTGGATTCCGCGGGGAACGTTACGGAAGCCGAACTCGATTCACCTGGACCGAGCAAGTATTTCGCGCACCTGGCGCTGGATGCGGCGCAGCAATGGAGGTTCGAGCCGCCGAAAGTGGAGGGCCGGAACGTTTTGAGCGATTGGCTTCTGCACTTCCAGTTTACGGGACAGGGGACGAAAGTCACTCCCGTGCAGAGCGATCCTTGAGACGGAAGTGTGATTTCGAGAAGCATGTCGAAGAATGCGACGGAGTTTCTGGGGAATCTCTCGAGATGTTTCGTTTTTAGCCCTTTCCTCGCAGTAGTCATACGCCGCTGGTGAACTACTCCATTCGCGGTATTCTCCGACCTGTATGCGCACTGGTAGCTTCGATGAAGCTGTGTTTGGGCCTAGACGCCTCCGGAGCTCCGATAAGCGGAAGCGGGAAGTCCGGTCGGATGAAGGAGTGAGATTTCCCAGGTCGGAGCGATGAGAATCACCACAGCGCTACAGGAACGCCTGATCTGCCCTCGCTGTCGAACGCCGCTCTCCGCGCGCGGTGAATCCTTCGTTTGTAACGGTTGCGGGGCAGATTATCCCGTAATCTCAGGAATTCCCATCCTCATCGACGAGTCGGCAAGCGGATTTCGAATCAGCAGTTACGAGAAGCCGCGGCCATTGACGAAAGGCGAGCGCGTCAAGCGCGCCATGCGGTCGATGCTCCCGAAATTGAGCCTGAACCTTGCGGCGCGGCGGAGTTATGGGCGGCTTCGCGAACTGCTATTTGCGCTGAGCCCCAAGCCGCGGGTTCTGATCATCGGCGGCGCCACGGAAGGCGCAGGAATGGTCGAATTGCTGAGGGACAAGAGAATCGAATTTGTGGAGTCGGATTTATCGATTGACGAACGAACCACCCTAGTGTGCGACGCGCACGTGCTGCCCTTTGCGGATCAGACTTTCGACGGCGTGATTTCGCAGGCGCTGATGATGTATCTGCACGACTATCCGCGCTGCATCGGGGAAATTATGCGTGTGCTGAAACCGGGCGGGGTTGTTTACTCCGATACGGCTTTCATGGAGCAAGTCATAGGGGGAGAATACGATTTTTACAGATTCACCATGCGTGGGCACGAATATCAATTCCGGCAATTCGAGAGGATTTCGAGCGGCGTGAGCTGCGGGCCGGCCATGGCGACGGCGTGGTCCATGCAATACCTGCTGCTCAGTTTCACGGAAAATATGGCTTTCCGCACTGCGATCCGGATGTTTTGCAAATGCACTCTATTTTGGATGAAGTACCTCGATTTGCTGCTCAAGAACAAACGCGGCGCCGTCGACGCCGCCGCCGGCACATATTTCCTGGGACGGCGCCCCTCTGAAGTGGTCCTCGAGCGCGCTACCGCGCCAGCGAAGGAGGCGTCAGCGCCTGTGGCGCTGCAGCCGCTACCGCAATATCAAGGATTGATCCGCACCGACGTGCGCGCGTTTCGGTAGTCCTAAGGCGGCGCGCGTCCGGAACCCCGCAAATCTGCCTGCATCTCGACGTGTCGCCCCTAAGCGGGGCTTAATCGTTAATCGGCTAAGTCGTCCCAGGGCTTCCGCCCTGGGCTACGTTTGTGCCGTCCCTGGCGGGACTTTTCGCACGAGATACGACCCTCGGAATGACATGCTCTCTGAAATGCCGCGCTGAGGGACCAGACTTAGCACGGGACCCACACGTAAAAACGACCCTTCGTAACTCAGGGCAAGCAGTGTGGGCACCCGCGCGGGACTTTTCGCACAAGATACGACCTAACGTGTCGACCCTGAATAGAACCTAATGTGTCGCCCCTAACGGGGCTCAGATGCTTAATCGGATACGTTGTCCCAGGGCTTCCGCCCTGGGCTACGTTTGTGTCGTCCCTGGCGGGACTTTGCCAAAACGTGCTTGTTTTAACTCAAGACGCCGGTGCAGCGAAAAGCGGAGCGATTTTTTGCGCGCGTACATAAACTGCCAGCCGGGAAATGGCGAATGGACGTGATAACATCGAGGCGAGATGGCGGAATCGATTCACGTTTCTCTCGCTTCGCTGCTTCCTGGAGCATCGGCAAAGGAAAAGTTGCCGTCGCCTTCAATGGGCGGTTTGGAGGGCGGCCGCACTTTTTATATCGAGACCTTCGGCTGCCAGATGAACGAGCACGATTCGGAGAAGGTGGCGGGCGTGCTGCTGCGGCGCGGGTATCGGCAAGTCTCTTCGCCCGACGAGGCGCGGCTGGTTTTCTACAACACGTGCAGTATCCGCGAAAAGGCCACGCACAAAGTTTTCTCCCGGCTCGGCTTGTACGACCCCAGAAATAATTTCGGACGCGAATCCGGCAAAGTGATTGGCGTGCTCGGCTGCGTGGCGCAGCAGGAGGGCGAACAGATTTTCAAGCGCGCTCCGTGGGTGAGTCTGGTGTGCGGGTCCGCGAGCTATCGCAAGCTGCCGCTGCTGCTGGCGCGTTTGGAAGCGGGCGAGAACCGCGTGGCGGGACTCGAGACCGATACGGATGAAACGTTTGAGACGGAGTTGACGCGGCGTGACCATCCCTTTCGGGCCTATCTCACAATCATCGAGGGCTGCGATAAGGCGTGCTCGTATTGCGTGGTGCCTTACACGCGCGGGCCGGAGCGCAATCGCGCGAGCGATTCCATCTTGCGAGAAGTGCGCGAGCTTGCCGACGTCGGCTACACGGAGATTCAGCTCCTGGGACAAACTGTAAACTCTTATCGCGACCCTTCGAATCGGCATCTAACATTTTCGGAGCTGCTTTTGGCTGTGGCCGAAGTGCGCGGAATCCGCCGCGTGCGGTTTATGACTTCTCACCCACGCGATATGGGAGCCGATATTGTGCAGGCGATCGACGCGTCGCCCGCGCTATGCGAGCACGTGCATCTGCCAGTGCAGTCGGGTTCGACCCGTGTGCTGCGGGCGATGCAACGGACGTATACGCGGGAAGAGTATCTGGAAAAGATCAGCATGATGCGCCGGGCGCGCAGGCAGATCAGCATCACCACCGACATCATCGTGGGCTTTCCGGGCGAGACGGAGCAGGATTTCGCGGAGACACTGAGTCTCGTGGATGCGGCGCAGTTCGATGGCGGATTCTCTTTTGAGTATTCGCCGCGGCCACACACGCAGGCGGCGCTCATGCCGGACGCCATACCGCAAAGCGAAAAAGCGCGCCGGTTGCAAGTGCTACTGGAAAGGCAACGAGCGATTCAGTCGCAACGGAATCAGGATCTCGTGGGGCAAGAGTTCGAGGTGCTGGTGGAAGGCGCGTCTCGGCGAGAGACGCAGTGGACGGGTCGCACATCGAGCAACCGAATGCTAAATTTTACTTCGTCGCGCACAGACCTTCTGGGAGAATACGTTCGTGTTCGCGTAACGGGTGCTGGTCCCAATAGCCTGACGGGCGAGGAGAGCATCGAATAGGTGCCTAGGGAGGCAGCCGATGGAAGTTGAAATGAAAATTCGCGGCTTGATGATGGATCCCGTTACGAACATGCCCATCGTCGTGCTGAAAGACGCCAACGGCAGCGCGGTATTGCCGATCTGGGTGGGCGTTTACGAAGCGAATGCCATCGCGCTGGAAATCGAAAAAGTGCAGACTCCCCGGCCGATGACACACGACCTGCTGAAGAATGTTTTGTTCGGGCTGAACGTGCAAGTGCAGAAAGTGGTGGTGAACGAACTTCGCGACGATACCTTCTACGCGCTGATCTGGGTGGAGCGCAACGGCGAGCGCATGTCCATCGATTCGCGGCCCAGTGACGCGCTGGCGCTGGCGTTGCGCGTGGATTGCCCCATCTTCGTCGAAGAAACCGTGCTGAAGAGCTCGAAGATTTCGAGCGCGGTGAACGAGAAGTCCACGAGCGAAGAGCTGCGCAAGTGGCTCGAAGGGCTCTCCGACGACGACCTCGGCCGCTACAAGATGTAGCCTCGGGCTTAACTCTCGACCCTAGCTTTCGACCTTCCTAATTCCGCCGCCCTTATTCCGCTGTACACGAACTGCGCAACCCACGTGATTTAACGTTGGAGTTTGCCGCAATTGCGCCAGAGGGTGAGCGACTCCAGGCGCAAGTTAAGAGTGGATGGTTAGGCAGGGATTTTCACGCGAGAGTACGTTCGATGCGGCGGTCGGGAATTAACCACATCACAGCCACGGCGACATAGAGCCCAATAGCCAACCACCGGTTCGCGAATGCCAGTGGCACGGCGATCGCATATAGAAACACGGAAACTTTACCTTTTACGTCGGTCCCAACAGCGGTAGCTAGCGGCGAGTCCTGGCCGTGGTGGCGAATCAAGGTCCGCGACAAAATGTAGTAGGCGATCCCGGCCATCAGCATCACGACGCCATATAGCGCAACGGGCAGAGCCGCAAAATGATTCTCTCCCATCCAGTTTGTGACGAATGGAACGAGCGAGAGCCAAAAAAGCAGATGGAGGTTGGCCCACAGGATGCTCCCGTTCACTTCCCGGACGGCATGGAGCATATGATGGTGATTGTTCCAGTAGATGCCGACGAAAACGAAACTGAGCAAATACTTACCGAGCGTAGGCATGACGCTTGTCAGGGCGGCCCAGTCCGTACCACGCGGGATCGTCAGTTCGAGCACCATGATGGTGATAATGATGGCGATGACGCCATCACTGAATGCCTCCATGCGGCCCTTTGTCATTCTTCATGCACCTTCTTTTCGTTCGTGAGGGTTAAGCGAAAGCGGGCGTCCGCCATTTTCCAAAATTTTGGAAGAGAACAAAAGCGATCAGTTCGCGCGAATTCTTGAGGATCGTAGCGGCTTAGCTTTTCCCTTTAGCTTTCCGGATTGAGCTTGGGTGGAACCCTCCAATTGAGCCTTCTTCGGCGGCGGATTGAGTCCTTTACGTTCTCGAAGAGGTCCCCTAGCTGACTTGTTGTTTATCATTTGGACATTTTTTGCTTGCGTTGCTATTCGCACACGGTTAGATTGCTGACACCCAAAGGGTTTTGGGCCGGGAAGGCGAAACGGAACTGAGAGCCAGGCGGGAGGATTCGCAGCCCATCGGCCCAGGGAGGCGCGGGCCCTGCCGTAAAAACGGGCAGGGCATTCTATGACGGCCATCCTGACTGTAGCCAACCAGAAGGGCGGCGTAGGTAAGACTACCACCGCCATCAACCTCGCTGCCGCCATCGCTCAACGCAAGAAGAAAACCCTTCTAATCGATTTAGACCCGCAGGCAAACGCGACCATCGCCTTTTTCGATTCCGCGGATGTGCAGACTTCCATGTTTGACGTTCTGGGCGACCACCATGCGGAGATGGCGAGCATCGTCAAGCCCACAAAGGACCCGCTGCTTTTCGTGGCTCCAGCCAAGCTGGCGCTGGCCAAGCTGGAACAGCAGCTCGCCGGCCAATTCGACGCGCCCTTTAAGCTGAAGGATGCGCTCGCGCCGCTGCTGAAAGACTACGAATACATCGTCATCGATACGCCGCCCGCGCTGGGCATCCTGACCGTGAACGCGATGGTTACGTCCACGCATCTCGTCGTGCCGATACAAGCGGCCTACTTTGCGATTGAAGGAACCGATGACCTGCTGGAGACGTACGAACGGATTCGTGCGCGGCCCAATCCGGCGCTGAAAGTGCTCGGCGTGGTGATCACGCTTTTCGATAAGCGCACGAACATTTCGCGCGATACGCACGAGCAGATTCGTTCCGTGTTTGGGCCGGTGTTATTCAAGACGCGCATCGGGAAAAATGTCCGGCTGGAGGAGAGTCCCGCCTACAAAGAGACCATCCTCACTTTCGCGCCCAAGTCGCCCGGCGCTCAGGAATACCGAAAGCTTGCCTTGGAGGTCATTCAACGTGTCGAAGAGGATCGGGTTGCCAGTCACACTGAAGATGCGGCATGACGCGCACTACGTCGAGCAGCTGACAAGCTTCAGCGGCGCGGCGGTGGGGCGTATGGTCCCCATCGACAAGATTCGTCCGAATCCCGAGCAGCCACGGAAATTCATCGGGGATATCAGCGAGCTTTCCGATTCCATCAAGGAAAAAGGTGTGCTTGAGCCGCTGCTCGTCCGCTACATGCCGCGCGAAGACAGTTATCACATCATATCCGGTGAACGCCGGTATCATGCCGCGCGAGAAGCGGGGCTAAGAGAACTGCCCTGCATCGAGAAAATCGCCGACGACGCGGAGACACTTGAGCTCGCACTGATCGAGAATTTGCAGCGCAAAGACCTGACGGCGTTTGAAGAGGCGGATGGTTTGCATCGGCTGGCGGAGCAATTCGCCTACACGCATGACGATATCGCGAGGAAAATTGCCAAGGCGCGATCGTCAGTTACGGAGACGCTTTCGCTGCGGCTTATTCCGGAGGCGATCCGGCGCCAGTGCGTGGAGCACGGCATCGTTTCGAAGTCTTTGCTATTGCAAATCGCGCGGCAGCCCAACGAAAAGAAGATGGCCGAAGCGCTGGTGCGCATCATTCAAGGCGGCCTGACGCGCGACGAGGCGCGCCGGGAACGCCGCGATGAAAAAAGCGCGGGGCCGCGGCCGCAGCCGTTCATTTTCAATTTTCAGCCTGACAATGAAACTTTCCGGCTGCGCATTCAGTTCCGGAAAAGCAATGTTTCGCGACAGGAGTTGATCTACACGCTGCGGGGGATTCTGGAGTCGCTCGAACAAGAAGCTCCGACTGCGGCGAGTGACCCGGCGGTCGCGTAAGCTTAAGAAAACTGAGAGACCCTTCGCTCGCAGACTCGACTCAGGATGACGGTGGGTTGCCAGCAACGCTGACGCGGCCTGGGCCACAAACACAAAACCACGAGAAAAACCGCACCTTAAAAGGGACCCTTCGCAGTTCCCTTGAGAGACTCATGGCAAGCAGTGCAAGCCCTTCGAGGCTTAGGGTGAAAGGGTGCGGCACCCAACCTACGCCTAGGATGACAGCGGGGCGGCGGGGCCTTCAGGCGCGATAGGTCCTGGCGTGCGTCTCCTCCTTATATAATTCCGCGGTGGCTGAACTCACACCGGCTCATATCACAATTCTCGAACGACTTGTGGCACAGGGGTTCACGCTGGTGGCTTTTCCGCTTTATGCGAGTGCCATCGGTGTGCGCCGGGGCTTGTTTGCAGCGCTGCTCATGCCAGCGGGGGACGCGGCGCTGAAAGTGATGGGCGAGCCGTGCTACGTGGTTGGTTCGAACCTTGCCGTGCGCACGCGCCGCAAGGGGCTCGAAGTTTTTGTGTGGAAGGAGAATACTATTGAAGTAACGCCGGAGCTGGTCGAAGAGCTGGCGCGATTTTCCGCGGATCTTGCCGTTGTGATGGCAGCGTAGGCGTCAAGTTGGACCTGAAGGTCCGATCCCTGCTTCAGTCAAAATGCAAAAGCGGATTCCTGTCGTCCGCTTAAGGCGGACTCCTCGGAATAACAGCAATAGGAACGGCTATAAAAGCCCCAGGGCCGCCCACGAAAAACATGGGCGCGCCCTGGGCTACAAGGGGCGATGAGGACTGACGTACCTGAGAGACCGGATACACAGAAGGACTGAGGGGGCGGAAGATGAGCGGCGGCGCGGATTCCCAGGAAAACGCGGAAGATGGGGCCGCGACCGGTACTCTCCGGGAACGCGGGGATGACAACAGGAGCGGACTACCTGAAGTGGGCTATCTGAAAAAGCTGTGCCTTCCGTCGATGCACGCAAGGAGCATAGTATGGGCACGGGAACGTAGTTAGGCGGCCAAGGTCGAGGGCGAGTCGAGACGAGTCGAAGCGGAAAGGAACGAACATGAAGGCGATTCAAGTAGAGCGAACTGGCGGACCCGAAGTCTTAGAACTGGAAGACATAGCACCGATCGAAGAACCTGGTCCGGGCCAAGCGGTGGTGCGGGTGGTGGCGGCGGGCGTCAATTTCATGGACATCGGGCAGCGGCGGGGAAGTTATCCGCGGCAGGTGCCATTCACACCAGGACTCGAGGGATCGGGCATGGTGGAGTCCGTCGGTGAAGGCGTCACCGAGGTGAAGCCGTCCGATCGGGTGGCGTTCACGGGGATCCCGGGGGCGTACGCGGAGGCTGTTATTGCCGACGCCGGCCGGCTGATTCCGCTGCCAGACGATTTTACTTTTGAGATGGGTGCTGCTTTTCCGCTGCAAGGGATGACGGCGCACTATCTGATACACGAATTTCGGAAGCCGAAGGCGGGCGACTTCGTGCTCGTGCACGCCGCGGCAGGCGGAGTGGGCGGGCTGCTGGTGCAATGGGCACGACACCTGGGCGCGACAGTGATCGGGACGACCTCTAGCGAGGAAAAGGCGCGGACGGCGCGTGAGGACGGCGCGGAGCATGTGATCGTTTATACCGACGAGGATGTCGTCGCGGAAACCAAGCGCATTACGAACGGGCACGGCGCCGACCTGATTCTTGACAGCGTAGGCAAGAGCACGTTTAAAGGCGACCTCGAGGCGGTGTCGATTCGCGGTCACGTTGTGGTTTTCGGCGCATCGAGCGGGCCGGCGGATCCGATTTCGCCGAACACGCTGATGGGGCGGTCATTTTCGCTTTCCGGAGGAAGCTTGCAGAATTTTATCCGCACGCGCGAGGAGTTGCTGCGGCGAGCGAATGACGTGATCCAAGGGATAGGCCAAGGCTGGCTGAAACTTCACATCACCGTGCTGCCGCTGGAACAGGCGCAGGAAGCACATCGGTTGATCGAGAGCCGCCAGACTCAAGGGAAGATAGTGCTTATGGTGGCGGCGCGGCATGCGGCGGGAACGGGCGGATAGTGGAAGAAATCGCGCCCCACCCATGAAAACCGACGCTTCACAAGCCCCTTCGAGACTCCGGGCGAGCCCTTCGATTGCTCTCGCGCCTCTCAGGGCAAGAGGTGGGCACCCACAAGTCAAAAGCAAAAGAAAAAGCAGATCCCTCGTCGCTACGCTCCTCGTGATGACAGCTTGAGCTGTGGGAGCGAACACCACCAGAGGGGTTGTGAGGATGCCGCGCTGAAGGCCGCTGCGCTATGTTTAAACCTTAGGCGGCTTGAGTCTCACCGCACAAGTAAAAACGACAGGTTGGGGCACCACCAGAAGGGTTGTGAGGATGCCGCGCTGAAGGCCGCGGCGCTACGTTTAAACCTTAGGCGGCTTGAGTCTTACCGCACAAGTAAAAACGACAAATTGGGAGCACAACCAGAGGGTTGTGAGGATGCCGCGCTGAAGGCCGCGGCGCTACGTTTGAATCGAGGGCGGCTTGAGCTTCACGGCGCGGCGCTATGTTTAAACCTTAGGCGGCTTGAGTCTCACCGCACTGCGCTGCAAAGCCCCGTAGGGTCAGCGGTCTGGACTATTCGAGTTTGGAGTGGGCGCGCTGGTCGAATGGTGCGCCCAACATGGGCTGGATCTTGGTGCGAAAGTCTCGGGTGGCCGCATTGCTTTCGTGCTTGTTGAAAGCGTCCTCGTTCTGCCAGATCTCATATAGAAACAAATGATTGGGACGATTAATCTGCGTAAGAGCCAGTGCGCTCTGGTTGCCGGGCTCTTTTCGGGTCGTATCGACGTATTGCTTCAGAAGCACAACACCCTGGTCTTTAGTGGGCGGAATCAGGTCTACAAACGTGATCACGTAATAGGGCGAAGGACTTGCGCCAGACTGTTGGGCGCGAAGTCTGCCGGTGAGTACGCCCCCACCAAAAACGAGAGCGGCGCAAATCAGTAAAACCACTGCGGGACGAATCAAACGCATAGCGTACCTCCTCGTTGCGTGCGGCCCATGCTCTTACATCGATTCCTGGCACGGCGTCAAGCTGTGCGCCATGAGGATATAATGTCACCAAGGCTGGTTAAGTTCCGGAGGGATCTGAAATGAAAAAGATTTTGTCCAGCTTGCAAGTCTATGCGCGCGCAACCATCTTGGTGGCGTTAATTGGCGGCGTGTCTATCGGGGCATCGTTCGCGCAAAACACAAATCCGCCTGCTAACACGAAGGCACAACAAACTGGTTCGAGCGCGAAGACGGCTCAAGCGCCGACGCAATCGGGGCAATCGGCGCAGAAAGCGCCCCCATCAAAGCTGATCGACATTAATTCCGCGACTGTGGAGCAATTGAAGATGTTGCCCGGAATCAACGACGGATTGGCCCAGAGCATAGTGAAAGGGCGCCCCTACCGGGTGAAGACCGACCTGGTGCGCAAGAATATCGTCCCGCAAGCGGCTTACAAAAAGATCGCGGGCCTGGTGATCGCAAGGCAAACGACCGCGCCGAAGCCGAAAGCCACTGCGCAAAACGCGCCTGCGAAGTAGCGGCAGGCGCGGCATCCGCGCGTGCTAGCGCGCAAACCCACGTGAGTGGGTTTGCGCAGGAATGCACGGACTCCCAGGAATGACAGCTCCCAGTATTACGGTCAGTCGGCGCCGACTAAAGCGCCAGCCGGTTCAGGCCTCAGAGCCGGAACAGACGAGGGTTTGGAGCCGGGACGATCAATTTCAATGCGGCCCTTGAAGATCGCGCCGTCTTCGATACTGATGCGCGTGGTTTGAATGTCGCCGATGACCGCGCCGTCCTTTTTGATTTCCACGCGATCGGTGGCGTTGACGTTGCCGGTGATTTTGCCGAAGACAACCAGTTCGCGCGAGGTAATTTCCGAATTCAGTTGGCCACTGCGTCCTATGGTAAGGCGATGGCCACGAATTGAGACCGGGCCTTCGACTTTGCCATCGATCTGCAAATCCTCTTCGGCGGTGATGCGGCCCTTGATCTCGAGGCTCGAACCAATGCAGGCGAGACTGCGCGCCGCGGGCGTTCCCGGACGGGAGAAGGCACTCGGATCGGATGCGGGTTCGGGGCTACGTTGAAATGATTGCGTTGGGAGCGGCGTCGGCTGCGATTGAGGCTGACCTTGAGTCTGGGGTTGGTTTGGCGTCTGCTGCTTCATCCACATACGAAATTCCTCCTTGAATCGATTCTCCGGGAGCGTCGGGCGGGCGTCGCGTCCTAGAGGCGGTGTAGGTTCACTCTAGGCGCGAGACACGACGCTGGCGATGCGAAATTTGAACAGAGTTGCGGAAGCGGGAACCTGTCCTCTAGGTCAGGTGGCACGGCAAGCCTCAATATTCGGCGGGATGGTTATGGCTTTGCATCCACCGTTAAAGCGCAAGAAAAATCCCCAGGGCCCCGCGACTTCTTTTGTTGTGGCGTGCGCCTTCGCGCCGGTCGCGGGCGCCCTGGGCTACAAAGGCCGAACACCCTTCGCACAGAACGCGAGGGGTGGGGCATCCGAAGAAGCAAAAGCAGATCGCTCGTCGTTTGCCCGCATGGAGACACGCGGGCGAAGTTCCTCGGGATAACACCAGGAAGGAAGATTGTCGCGAATCTCCTAAAGCAACTCGCGAAGTTGGTATACCATCGAGCGTCGCCATGAAGAGCCTCGGGTCTGGCCCGAAGGCGGTGCGACCGGAGGTACAAAGGAAACGACATGACTCGAGTACTTCTTACGACGGTGCACCGCGATTTTGGGCTCTACGACTACTTCCGCGAGAACGCGCCCGAAGGATTCAGGTGGCGCTTTGGCATGCCGCGCAAAATCTCTTTTGGGCTGCGCTTTCTGCGACAAAATGTGCCCGGCATTGAGATTCTCGAATACCCAACGCACGCGGAATACCGGGAGGCGCTCAAGAAGGGCTGGGACGCGGTGGGATTTTCGTTTTATCTGGAGGAGAGCAACGAAATCCTGCACATGGCGGAAGAGGCGCGCGCGGCTGGAGCGGCAAAGATTTGGGCAGGGAACTATGGCGCGCTCACACCGGCGCTGCGCGGCAGCTTCGATGAGGTTTTCAGCGGATACAGCGAAGATGCCGTGGCACACGCGATGGGCGTGACGATCGACGCAGTGCAGCATCCGCCGCTGGTGTCCGAATTCCGGCTGCCGGGAGGCTGGCCGATGCCTATCGGCGTGATCTTTACAACGCGCGGCTGCAGCTTCACGTGCACGTTTTGCCAGACGACGGCGTTTGCGCCAAAGCCGAAGGCTACTCCACTTGAAGCGATCGAGCGGGCGGTGCAGTTTTACGTGGCTCGCGGCATTCGCTATGCGCTGATCCTGGACGAAAATTTCGGGAATATCCCCAGCCACGCAGAGGCTGTGATCGACATGCTGGCGCGATACGGCATTCGGTGGCTGGTGCAGTCGCGGGTGGATTTATTTTTGCGGAATTTCGACGAATGGCTCGACAAGGGCATGGAAGGCGCGCTTTTTGGCATCGAGAGTTTTCACCAGGATGTGCTCAAGCAGATTCATAAAGGCGAGAAAGTGGAAGCGGTGATGGAGCTGGCGCGGCGACTGAACGCAGCGAAGCGCTACGCTCACGGTTACTACATCATCGGATTTCCGAGTGAGACGCCGGAATCGATTCGAGAGGATTTTCGGACGCTGGCTTCGCTGGAGCTGGACGTCACGCAGATCACTATCGTCACGCCGCACCCGCTGACGCAATTGTGGAACGAACTCGAGACGCAATATGGAATTTTCGAGCATGATTTGTCCAAGTACGATACCAAGCACCTCGTCTGGCGGCATCCGCATTGTCCTCCGGGGAGCCTGGAAGCGCTGCTGAAGGAAGGCTTCGAAATGTGCTACAGCGGGCCCTGGCTGCGGCGCACGATGCGGAAATTCCTGAACAGCCGATTTCAGCGGCGCGACCTGGCGAATTTGCTGGCGAGCCCGGTGCACGCGCGCTGGGCGGCTCCGCAGCGGCTGCCGTATTTTGCGGCGTCGTAAAGACAAACGATAAGCAGAGAAGTGTCCCAGGGCCTCCAACAGACAACGTCGGAGCGCCCTGGGCTACAATAAGGCAACGCGTCGCTCAAGCGGCGCTTCTGCGCTACACTGCGCACGAAATCGGTTCCCATCATGCGCAGAATTCAGCTCATCGAAATACACGAACAGCCGTGGTTTCCTTCGTTTCTGCGCGATCAGGTGACGGACGATCTGCAGGTCCTGCTGAATATCGGCGAACCCTATGGCGAGATCCTTTCGCAGTTACGCAAAGGCATTGAGCGTTCGGGCGCCGACGGCGTACTCGATTTGTGCTCGGGGGCCGGAGGGCCGTGGCCCTGGCTGGCCCAGGCGCTCGAATGGCTCGAGGGGATGTGTATTCGGGTGGAGCTTAGTGACAAATATCCGAATGCTGAAGCGCGAGAGCGCTTACAGGGCAATTCGACGAACCTCCACTATCGTGAGGAGTCTGTGGACGCGACGCACGTGCCGTGCGGGCTGCGGGGTTTTCGGACGCTTTTCACATCATTTCATCATTTTCCGCCGGAGCAGGCGCGCGAAATCCTGCGCGACGCGGTGAGGAATCGGCAGGGCATCGGCGTATTTGAGATTCCAGGACGGCGGCCGTTGACGTTGTTGCTGCTGCCGCTAGTGCTGCTTGCGGATATTGCGGTTGTGCCATTTCTGAGACCGAGGCCCCTCGTGCGGAGTGCCTGGGGACTCGTGTGGAAATGGCTCGTGCCGATTGTTCCCCTCGTCTTGTTTTTCGATGGGGTCGTTTCCTGCCTGCGGGCGTATTCGCCGCTCGAATTGCATGAGCTCACGGGAGGAATCGGAGAATGCGGCTATCGGTGGGAGATTGGGTGCCTGAAGCGCAGCTTCCTGCGGCTGCCCATCACGTATTTGGTTGGGTATCCCGAACGCTCAGCGGCTATGAGCGCCTATGAGGAATCAAAGAGCAGGAACCGTGATCTGCCTCGACATTTGGCAGAGTAGCCCGCCAGATTGGCTCCCATTCAGCGTGGGGATTTGGGGGCGCGCTCGGCGAAGACGTCGCGGGCGGCATACAGGCCATTGAGCGCGGCGGGAAAGCCCGCGTAGACGGCGAGCTCGATCATCATCTCGATAATTTCCTGCTGGGACCATCCGACATTCATCGCACCATGAAGATGCGCGCGGAGCTGCGGCTCGGCGCCTCCGCGTGTGGCGATGCAGATCACGGCGAGGAGTTCTCGCGTTTTCAGGTCAAGGCCGGGCCGCGAC
The DNA here is from genome assembly GCA_963846235.1 of uncultured Acidobacteriota bacterium. Taxonomy (GTDB): domain Bacteria; phylum Acidobacteriota; class Terriglobia; order Acidiferrales; family UBA7541; genus Palsa-189. Next base: position 1,031,124 of record CAWJVF010000003.1, on the reverse strand, counting down.
TGAATGTCTCCAAAGATGAATTCGACAACATACTTCGCCATATCCGGCGAGATGCGGGCGATATTTTCAACGGACTGGTCACCGAGATCGCCAAGCATTTGTTTGATCCTGGCGCGGCCGCGTTGGTATTGGGATTCGTCGGGCATTTATTCTCCTTGGGCAAACGAGTTTACCGCTGAGAGCTAAACGAAATTAGCGCAACTAATTCGGCACAAACCGGAATGCTTAGGGCTCTTCGACCCACCCCTAAAAACCCCGCACAAGAGAAATCCCCAGGGCCCCGCCAACTGCAGCGGGCGCCCTGGGCTACAAAAGCACAGAGAGAGCCTTCGGTCACGATGTTCGCTCAGGGGAATCTACACGCCGTAACCCTCGCACCCATCGCTTCCTCCGCAATGCACAGGAAGCTGATCGGATTGTCACGATGGCGGGGAGAAGCGATAGGCGGAAACCAGATCGGTGCTGGTGGCATAGGGATCGGAGTTTTGATCTTCCTGACTCATGTTGATGCGTTCGCTCCAGAGTTCGCGGAACAGGCGCGAGCGCGTGAGCAAGTGGCCAAAGACGGGATTCAGATAGAGCACATCGACGCAGCGCGAGCCGGCTTTGGCGGCCCAGTGCAGCCTCTCGATGAGCTGCTCAATCATTTCACGCTCGAAAGGATTATAGAGGTAAACGACTAGCGGAGTGCGGGGCCAGCGAAACTCGAGGATATCCTGGTGGACCACACGAATGGGCAGGCGGGCGCGATGTTCCTGCTTCCACTTCTCGATATTTTGCGCAGCGGTGTGGGCCAGATGCTTGCTTAATTCCACGCCAATGATTTTGCGAAACGGAAGTTCGGAGGCAAGAAGCAGGGCTCGTCCTTTTCCCGCGCCCACGTCGATAAAGCTAAAAGCTTGCACGCGACGGCGCGCTGCGAGCGTATCGATCCAGCGGCGGCACATCTGGCGGAAAACCGAAGGCGCGACGGCGGAGTATCCGGTGAGGTAGGCGTCGTGCGGATGGCCGGTGATGAGATCGCGCTTGCTGAGATATCCGGCCGTGTCGAGACCGTGCCGCTTATCGAAGGGATGCTCGATGAAGCGAAACGGAAGCGTGGCGCGGACGGAGGCGGTCGCTCGCATCTGAATGTGCCGGGTATGAGTGTAGCGCGAGTTTGAACACTGTCGGTGCGTTTCGAATATCGCAGCCGCGAAAGAAAAGGTCTCGGGTCAATCCCACTCTACGCCCAAGTACGCTGAAATGCGTAAGTCGCTGATTGCATGGTAGAAGCCGAAGTTCGTTTTGCAATTTCACCAGTATAATATCTACTACTAGTGTAGTATATAGGCTCGTAACTGGGCACCTACGGCATACGCATATTTCTTACCTAGAAAGACGGACGTCGATTGAAGGCAGAACAGGCTGTCCAAGACGCAATCTTTGCAAACGCTCAAGTTGAGAGAGTGTTCTGTCGAACTCGCGACTGAGATGAGTTTCGTATCGCAATAGGCGCTCCAAAACGGCGGGAGCTGGGACGAGGGCCGCGGCCCGCTTGCATTGATTCCTCTCGATGTTGATGAGCGCAGATCCCGCCATGAAGCCCTGGAGACGCTCTATTTCCTTATCGAGAATGTTGAGCATTTTCCTCTTTAGCTCCTCTGCAGAATCTGTGCCGCCATTTCCTGTGGAACTGTCCTCTGCTCTCTTAGAGCAGTTAAGGTAGATCTGAAAAACACTCCCGTACGGCGCCGCACCATCGTGGTCTAGCCCGTATAGCTTTCTGAGAAGCCACGGGTTTTTTTGAAATCCGAACTCTTTTAATCCATAGCGAACTGTTCTGAGCATTTCTATGGCGTGTCGTAAGATGTGTAGATTGTTGTGGTGTCTGAGCATTCCACCTGCGGATTCTCCTGAGCGCGAGCACTCCCAGACTTCGTCAATCTCCGCCATCAAAGTGTCAATTGCCGCGTATGAAATCGCCTCGTCAACTTCGGCTGATTCTGCTCCAATGACTCTTCGCTTCCGCCAGAGAATTATGGCTAGATTTTCAACGAGCACCGGTTCCAATGTTCCTTTTGGTTGTAAATCATCACGGAGACCCTTGAGTAAGAGCTTAAACTCACAAGGAGACTCATCGCCCACCAGGAGTCCTTTGGAAAAGATTCCATATTTCTGCGCGTTCAGGCTGCTTCTTTGCTTGCCGATTGCGGTGCGGGGACCGCTAGCTCTACGTCGTGCGCGAGTCTCCGGCTCCAAGACGGTGATGGGTTCTGTACCTCGATCGTCGCTAGATTCATTACGCTGTAAGGGTCTTGAGCGCGCCCGAAGTGGCGTACTGCTCAATTTACCATCTGTTTTGTGCGGTTTTGCCATTGTCTATTCCTTCGCCGACCATCCCAATAACCAGCTGAGGGACGCTGCTAATGTTTAGATGCCTAATTATGGAATTCTTTGCGGACCTATAAAGGACTAAAGGACGAAGTCCGGCACCACGGGAAAATCAAGAAAACAAATGGGTTGAATTATACAAACTCCAATTATACAAACTCCAACTAGGTGGCTTGCGTTAGTGCGTTTAGTGGCTGGCAGCTTGGCTTTGGACGGAAGGGAAGCCGCCTACAAGCAGAAGCGCACTTTTTCTAGACTGCCCAAAAACATATGAATTGCGCGCTCCGACATCCTAGCCAGAATTGCCTCATTCCAGGACGGTTACTTGAGCTAGGGCTGGTTTGTGGGCAAGCCACCTCAATCAAGTGATCTGGGTTAAGAGCGGCCAGTCCGATTCCGAGGATCGATTTGAATTCGTTTGCTCACTTAGGTTTTGTGCATAGCGGTCAGAAATGCCATTCCGCAAAGATTTGTAACTGCCTCAATCTACAGCCCCACCTTAGAGAAGTTTGTGTTGTGGCAAAATCACCCCTTAACGCCACAAGACGCGTCCCAAAATGTACCATCGTGCTATCCGGACACAGCGGCTGGCAGGTCAGCGCCGGAGCATAGAGGCGAGAAAACTGGAATGGCTTATCGCAGCGAAATCGAACGGGCCCTCGACGAGATGATCTCCGACGAAGGGGGGATGAAGTTTCAGGGCCTTGCAGTCATCAACGCAAGGCAGAAGTGGCCCCAACTTGTTGCCTTCGGGCGCAAATGGGACGGAGGGCTCGATGCACATGTGGATGGAGATTTGGCTCCGGACGGAACGGAAGTTGGCCTGGCTTCCTCAGTTACAGCAACGCTGAAAAAGGTCAGGAGCGACGCGGCGAAGGTGAAAGAGAACTATCCCGCTGTGCGTGTACTTGTCTTTGCGACCGCGGGAGAGGTTACGAGTCACACGGCGGGGCTCTGGGCAAAGGAGATTCTCGAAGAGTTTGGTTTGAAGCTGCTGGTTGTCCCGCGTGAAGATTTCATCACCTGGCTGATGGAACCAGCAAACGCCGGCATCTGCAAAGACCAATTGGGAATCGATCCCGCGATGCCGCCGGGGCTGGAGCCAGACCTCAAGCGTGCGCAGGATTCGGCTAACGAACTGGCAGAAAACTGGGATCGCACTTTCCGCAAGCCAGGACGACCGCTGATTAACCTCAGCGCGGTGAAATTGGATGAACGCGGAAACCCTATCGAAGCGGTGTCGCTGCGGGCTCTTCTAACCGAGGGACAACGAATTATCCTCGAGGCACCCGCTGGCGGTGGAAAGACAACCACCCTCGTTCAACTAGCCCAGCATGTTTTGGCCGCGGGCGGACTGGCATTGCTCGTGGATCTTCCTGAATGGATCCGCTCGGGGAAGAGCATTCTGTCATTTGTTGCCGACCGCCGTCCGTTCGCGGCTCGCGGGGTGGACGCAACTCTGCTTTCCAAACTGCGTGCGGAACCGCCTCTTACCCTTCTCCTGAATGGATGGAATGAAGTGTCTGTCGGCGGCGCGGAAGCGGCCGACGCGGCTCTGCGTGAGCTAGATCGGGACTTCCCTGCTGCGATCATCCTTGTCGCAACGCGCATGCATCGCCTCACTCCTCAGCTAACAAATTCTTTTCGAGTGGAGTTGAGTTCGCTCGGACGGGCCCAGCGCAACGAATATCTTGTTCTGGCGATCGGAGCATCGGCGCAGGACCTTGGCGTCAAGCTCGACTCCAGTCGCGTGTTGGACTCGATCACACGCACCCCTTTGATCCTTGCGGAAGTCGCTGATCTCTACCGTTCGGGAAAGGAAATCCCACAAACGAAAATGGGTGTACTCGGGGCGGTGATGGACGCAATCGAGCATTCCGCGGAGCATCGAACTAGTTTGCAACAAGCCCCTTTGAGGGGGCACGCGGCCGAATATCTTCGCGCGCTCTCGATGGAGATGACGGAGCGGGGCGCGACCAACATTGCAGAGGCCGACGCACTAGCCGTCGTGAACACCGTCAGTGCAGGACTTCACGGCGCGGGAAAGATCGCGAGCGTGCCGGACCCTGTGGAGATTCTGGAGGAACTCTCAAAGAGACACGTTCTCCTACAGGCCCATGGAGACGAAATCTCTTTCCGCTTCCAGCACCAACAGTTTCAGGAATTCTTCGCGGCCGGCGGATTGAAAGCACTCTTGGTCGACTTGGTCGGTGGAAAACACTCGGAGGACGACCGGATATTTCTCGCATCGTACGTCAACGCGCCGCGATGGGGCGAGTCATTGCGGATGCTGGCGGAAGACATCGGAGCGCCAGGCCGGGACAAAACGATGGTTGAAGTGGGGGCGAAGTTGGTGCGCCTGGCGCTCGAAGTCGACCCGATCTTCGCCGGGGAGCTCGCTCGACGGTGTGGACCGTTGGTATGGAATGAAGTCCGCAACGAAATGGGAGTGTGGCTGCGAGCCTGGTACGCCGAACCGGATCCCAACCACAAGCAATGCGCGTTGGCGGCGATGCTCGAGACGGGATCGGATGATTTCAAGGACATCGTCGTTCCGCTATTAACGGCTCAGAACGATCAGGTTCGCCTCGCGGTGTATCACGGCGGCGCAGAATTTCTGCCCTCGAGCTTGGGACCACATTGGAGCGACGTGGTGCGGGGCTGGTCGGAGGAGGCCCGCCTCGATCTTATTTTGCAATTGGCCCATGACCCTTGGCTCTCAGAAACTGTCGAACAGTTCGCGCTCGCGGATCCTTCTCCGAAGATCAAGTGGAATGTCGCCCGCTTGCTGAGCTGGTACGGGTATACGGAGAAGGTTGAAAAGCTTCTGGCTCCCCTGAAGGAGGGAGATTTCGGAATGGCCGTGAGCTCTTTGCGCCCGGACGAAATTCCGCCCTCGCTTCAGCCTCGCGCAATCGAAATTCACGAAACGATTTACAAGGAGACTGGCCACGCGTTCGAGCGATTGAGAATTTTGCGGCTGCTGCAAGAGTTCGGCGCCGACAAAGTCGTCGAAAGAATGAAGGCCGCGCTTGAGACGCTCGACGAAAAGCAGCTGAAGAGCGGAAATGAAGGTGGGACGCAGTGGGCGCTTGAGGAACTGCGCAAATCCGATCCGCGTTGGGTGAGCGAGTGGCTTGCCAGGAAAGTGCTGGACGGCTCGACGCGATTTGGCGGATGGAACGAGATGGTGACCACACTGCCAGCCGAAGAGCGAGAACGACTCGTAGAGCGCTTTGGCAATGAAGTCTTGGAACCGAATGAAAAGTATTGCGTGCAAGCAATTCTTGCAGCGACAGTTGATGCAGAACTCGGTGCGCGACTCTTCGAAAGGGCCTGCGAGGTTCGCCGGGGACTGTCAAACACCTCCGTACAGGACATGCCCAAATGGAATCTGTTCCGGCAGCTGGAGGATCTGCTGAAAGCGATCGCTCCGAGAACTCTCCTCGACGGATTGTCGAACAAGCTGGAAAAAGAGCCGGAGGTGACGGAGTTGTCCGTTTTGACGGATGTGCTCGCGACGTTTAATCCCTCAACGACCGACGTGCGAAAGACCGTTTCGGACGAGATGCGCCAGAAATTGCACAGCTATCTAAAGCGAGCGATTGAACGGGCTGCTGATCCAAACGGAGTGAGCGCGAACGTGCGGGCGCATCTGGCACTACTTCTCGCGCAGGCGGGAGGAGCGAAGGATATGCCCGACCTTCGCCGATTGATCGACGCTGACTCGATCCGATACCGCGAAATGCAGGCTGCGCGGATGCACGGGGACCGTTCGTTGGGCGACTCCGTGAGTTATGTGCTTCTTTACATTGGAGCGGTAACCACGGCCGATCCGGAGCACGCTGACGAGGTCTTGTTGGAACTCCTAAACGACCCGCAATATGACCGCTTCGCGGCGGAAACGCTCGTCCGCAGAGCGAGGAAGAGCGAAGGTCCGCCGACGCTTGAGAACAATAGGCTGAATTTCGGAAAGATCTGGGCAGGGCGAGAAGGCAAGGAGACAGGCGAATTTGTGGAGGAGCGCCGGAGCCGTTACGCGGATGCGATTCGCGTGCTCGTCGAAAAACTGCTGAAGGAGCGCAATGCCGCGACCGACAAGGGGTTGACAGACTATCGACTGAAGCAGGTTGGTAGCGCGCTCGCTGCTCTCGACGCACGGCGCTCGGCGAAACTGATTCTAGAAGTCTTGGGGGTTCCAGGGCGTCACGACAGCTATACGCGTGTGGCCTCGCTGGAAAGTCTCGTCGTTGCCGGTTTGCTTCTGTCGACCGCGGAAATGATGAACTTGCTGGCTCCCACCATCGAAGAACTGCAACGCGACATGCTCAACAACGACCAAAGCGGGTGGCTGCTACAGCGCTGCCTGAGCCTGCTGGCATTTGCGGATCCGCCCGCCGAAGGGATCGCAAAGATTGGAGCAATTCTGGCAGGACTTCGTTTCCGCCCGTATGATTCAGGCGGCATGGTTGCAGCTTTGGGTGAAAGCCGGTGTGCAGACGCGATGGATTTGCTCATGGAACTGGCGGGAGCCGACGGAAGTGGGGTCGAAGGGATTGGCGAACCGTGGATCAAGGCGGTGGCGCAAGTTGGTGGCAAACGGTCGGACGAAGTACTCCTCTCCTTCGTTGATCCCAACGCGAAAATTTTCACGAAGGGATTTCTCCCGGACCATCGGAACGGAGATCTGTTCGCGCGGCTGCTGGCGGACCGTGCGGAGCAAGACGGCGAGTTCAAAGCGGAACTCTTTCGCCTGGCAAATGGTGATCTGTCACCGGTAGGGCGGATGCTGCTCGCAAAAACATTTGCGCGCTTTCAGAAAGAAGCCGATCTAGTAGCCAGCCTCTGCGTGCTTCGCGACGACGGTTCGGGTGTTCCTTATGAAATTCTGCGTTCGATCGAGAACGTTTTTCTGGAGCGCCGCCCATATGGAACGGGAGGGCACACCTTCACCCTCGCGCCGCGGGGATCGAATGCGCTTCGGAAACGGCTCTTCGAGATGACGCAGACGGATCCAGTCCGGAAGCGATCGGCGTTTGCGCTGCTCGGTCAGATCGAGGTATGGCGGCTCGAGCATGGTCGTCCCACGGACGAGCCTCGGCATCCGGCGGCGGAGTCGGGCGTGCCCTGGCCCCCGCTACTCGCATGAAAAGAATGGCGAAAGAGGAGCATGGGCCTCTAACCCCCAAGAGTTGCGCGAAAACGTTTGGTTTTGCCGCGGAACAACCCCGAGTTCAGAATCAGTCGATTACAAGCTGTTTGCTCCGATAGGGTTTTCGCCCCGGAGGGATTTGAACGCGGAAGGCAATCGATCACATAAAATTTTCGTTCAAGTGCCCAAAAACATCTATTTCTGGGCATAAAGATCTCCAAAATTTCAGCCCTCCAATTCAGCAACTTGTGAACTAAGTTGCAGTGGGGTTTTTGGGCACGTCGACGAATCGCCAGGTGTATCAAAGGGTTCTGTTTGTCGGCTCCGTAACTCACAGAAAAGAGTGAACCGATTTGTCACGATTTTGCGTGTATCAAAACATGTGCTTTGGTACACGCTCGATGGCTGACTCGATAGTATCGTCCTGTGAGGGCTCAGGTGGGGACGCACCTGCGTCGTGAGCCGCCGTATTCTTTCCGCCAGCGGTAGTAGGTCTGTACGGTGATCTCAGCTTCCTTGCAGGGTTGCGGGGTCGGTTTTCCGTTCGCGATTCCTACTTCGATCTGCCGCAGCATATTCACGATCTGCTCCGGCTTGTACCTCCTGATGGCCATGACCAGTCTCCCAGCTGAAATTCTCTCTCACTTCACCTGGTACAAAATCACCAGTCAGGTCACTCCACTTGAACAATCGAGGATCGGCCGGGGAGGGCGAGGATAATCCAACGAGACAGGCATTACAAACAAAGGTCTGTCCTAATGCTTGAATCGCATTGCTACAGCACTGACGAATTCTCTCGCCTGTGTATCCGTGAGACCTCCGACGCGGATTGTTTTGTGACCGCCGGGGCCCGGCCAAGTGATCAGCTTCCAGTTTCACTTCGATGCTGCTGATCTGGAGATCGGACCCATCCGGATCTTTGACGTGGAACTTTATTCTCGGTGTCCGGGTGCGGTTCAATGTGCGCGAGCGCGTCTACCGAAAGGAGTCCAATCGAATGAGGGAAGGATTTCATTCAGAAACCAATCCACCAACACGACAGCACCCGCGTGACGCGGCCCCAATCCCGGAGCCCTGAGAGGAATGTCTGCTGCCAAGCTCACCTCTGCGTACTTCCCCATCCAGAGAATGCCGGGCCTCAGTCTAGACACAGTACCGCCGGGGCCACCACTTACTGGCGAGGAAGCATTGACTTCAACGTAGGGGAACAAATTACCGAAGAAAGCTCCTCGCGAAAACCCGCGACGTAGGCTGTCTTCAAGCAAGTAGTGGTCATCCGCTTGCCGCACTGAGTGATTCAGGTACGGGATGCTGTACATGAGGACACCATCATAGACGAGCTGGCGGTCGCGGGGGCCACTGGTAGAGGACTGAAATCCCACATCACCTTGAATCGCGAAGGGGCGAAGCCAAGCCACCTGAGTGTCGCCCAAACCCTTTCCATACAGAAGCATCGGTCGCAGCGCTGTCTGTTGAGGAGTTACATTCGCGGAGCTAGTGGGTAAAATAATGAATAGCGCGGGGCTCAGTACAAATTCGTGCTTCGCGCTTGTCCACGCTTGCCATTTCAATCCTAGTTCGAGATTGTCCCATCCGGCGATGCCACGACCGCCGCTGTGTTGGTCGATGCGGCCATCATGCAGTTCCACAGACAAACGGTGCGGATACAAGACTTTTTCAAAGGAAAACTCAACTGTGCGCCAGGTCCCATCCGGCTGCACCAGGAATCCCATCATGGGCAGAACAAGCTCGTTCTTTACGTTCGCGTCTTCGGTGAATAACGGCTCAATAAATACCCGGTTGCCTACAGTGCCGTGGGCTTCAGCGGCGGGAAGCCAACGCAGAAGACCCACAGCAAGACAAATCCCAACGCAGCTTGCTCGAACACCCCTCCACATTGGCTGAAATCTCACGTGCGCTCACCACGACTGTGCAATACGACCGGTCATTGTACTGTCCCTCCTGTTTGCGGGATTGAATCGCTGTTAGCAGACAACTACAGATTTTTCTATTGCCCTTTCTCAAAGATCGCAATCCGATATTTACGGTAGTGGGCCTCACGCGGATTTTCAGGTCGTTTTCAGCGTTTACGGTAGTAGGTCAATTCGAGGCGGTATTCGGTGGCTTTGCGCACAAGCCCGGCACCACGTACGGCACCGCGTTCGTCGGTGTCTCTGAACGCTTTATCTCCGGTTATAAGGCCCCCAACGTCTGCGACTTGATTGCCGCATCTCTTTTCCCGGATTCCGAATTGCAAAGCTGAACGTAAAGAGTGATAAAGGGGAATTTTGAATTGATTTTCAGCCTAAAATCGCTGATGCGCATGCGGCGATTTCTTTTCTCACTGTTGACTCTTGTTTTCGTTGGGCCAATGGACGCAAGATCGCAGACATCCTGCCCCAAACCTCCGCCTTATGAACTCCTCCGGCAAGATGAGAATTACAGTTATCTAAGCAATCCCTCGTGTCGTACCGACTTTTGGGATCCGATCAAATACATGCCGCTCAATTCAAAGGGTGATCGCTATTTGACGCTCGGCGGAGAAATTCGGGAATGGTACGAGGGATTCCAGAACGCGAACTGGGGCGAAGGGCCTCAGGATGGAAACGGTTATTTGCTCCAACGCATTTCGCTAAACAGCGACTGGAATCTGGGCCGGCGGATCCGCTTTTTCGGGCAATTAACCAGCGCCATCGAAGCAGGCCGGAACGGCGGACCCAGGCCGATTATCGACGAGGCTAAGTTATGGGTCGAGGAAGGATTCGCAGATATTGCGCTTATAAAGTCCGAGAAAGCTTCATTGACGATTCGTGCTGGTCGACAGGAATTTGAATTCGGCTCTGGACGTCTTGTAGACGTACGAGACGGACCAAACGTCCGGCAGGCATTTGACGGCATCGACATGATTTGGAATTCGGCGTCGTGGCACGTGGACGGATTCGCAACTAGGCCCGTTCTGAACAATGTGAACGTTTTTGATGACCCCCCAAACCACAACACGATGTTTTGGGGGGTATACGCGGTCAGGCCCTTGCCTATTACAAAAGGCGGTAACATCGACTTGTATTACCTCGGCATTGACAACAAACAGGCCACCTTCGAGCGCGGAACCGCACAAGAGATTCGGCATACGATCGGGACAAGATTCTGGGGAAAACGCGGCTCATTGGATTACAACGCGGAAGCACTGGTTCAATTGGGTTCGTTCGGAAGCGCAGACATACGAGCCTGGTCAGTCGCACCCGGGGCGGGCTATCAACTTCGCTCCCTCCCTCTGAGCCCGCAGGTAGAGGTCCGTTTCATCGCCACGAGCGGCGATCATCCTGATACTGGTACTCTCGCCACGTTCAATCCACTTTTCCCAACTGCTATCTATTTCGGCCAGGGAGTTGTTAACCTGAATGGACCATCGAATTTGATTGGCCTGAGACCTGCCGCCAAGCTTCAACTTGCGAAAAACGTTCGCCTTGCCGTTGATTATGATTTTTCTTGGCGGGAGAGCTTACAGGATGGTGTGTATGGACTAGGCGTGAACCTGCTGCACTCGGGTCTTGATAATCAGTCCCGTCATATCGGCAGTCAGCCATCAGTGGGCATCTACTGGCAACTGAACCGGCATTTCAGCCTGTCGGCGGCATACACGCATTTCTCTGTCGGTCCTTTCCTAACTGAAAGTGCAACACCGGGACGTAACGTTAACTACGCTGCTATTTGGGCGACTTATGAGTTCTAAAGAGGAAAGTTACCGGAATTTTGGGCAATGAGAAAAGCTCACAGAGACTCCGGCATCCCTCCTGTAGCCGCTACAAGATACACCAAGCGCAACCCACGCTGAGAAGATAAAGGATGCTGGACTCCGCATATTCGGTAATGTCAGTCACGCTAACCCGCACTGGAAAACAGCAGAACTATCTTCACTGGCCAGAGCGACGAACCGCGTGAGCAACTGCGTTACTGAGTAGGTGACTCTACGCTGTGCTTTCCCGATTGTCGAACCTGACACTTAGGACTGTGCTTCTGAGCACAGGCGATGCCGATTGCTTTCATCTTTGCCATTGCTTCCCTCCGTGGAAATCGCTGCATCAGTCGTGGAATTCCCGCTACCGGAACTCAGTGTCGCATGCGTCTTGTGCCCGCTTAGCTTCGTGATCGACGCAAAAGATTGTCCAAGGTGAACCTGTCAGGCTCCCAGAATGCCAGTAAAAATGCGGCTCCTGCCGCCGAGAAAACCGAATAGTCGAACGGCGTCTTGATGCCGAGACCTGTAACCATGCCTATAGCAAATAACAAGAGCAGAAAACCAGAAAGGACGGAGGTAACGCGTATTTTGAAGCCGATGATTAGCAATACCCCAAAAAGCGTCTCCCCGATGGTAGAAGCCCATGCAAGCGATTCTGTTAGTGAACTGGGGAAAAGGGCCGTCACGGAGCGCGTGTACTCCACGAAATGAGGGAAATCTCCCCAGGATACGTTCTTTGCTCCATATGGCCCCCACAAGCCAAAACGATCAGCCACAGCGGATAGAAAGGAAGCTCCTAGCGCAAACCGTGCGAACAGACGGACAATCTCTGTCCAAGTCTCGGCGGACCGCAAAGTTTTTGAATTCATACGTACCTCCACGTGAGCAATATTGCTTCGGGCAAGATGTTTTACGGAGAACTGCGATCCACGACACCCGAAGCTAGGGAAGAGGAGTGAGAATCGATGCTTCTTCATTCTTGATGAAAATACGACGAACTCGGACCTCCTCGACTGGATTCTCTACGGTTTTGCGAGTTACCTGATTACGATTCGAAACACGTCCGTCAGTGTTTGGTGATCCAAACTCACGGGACGCGCCAGGCCACCATTGAGGAATGAGTCTGGTCCTCACTGGCTTGATGAACTGTGCTGCAGGGGGTCATTATTGCGATCCCTACTTCTGGTCCGGTGTAGTCAGGGGCTTATCGTTGGTATCGACGACGAAGACGGCCAATAGGCTTGCAGGCTCTTTGTCACTCGCATTCTCACTGATCCTGTGATGAGAGCCGGGCAATTCGTAGAAACCTTCACCGACCCGATAGACCTTAGCAGGCTCATCGCCAACCTGGCTGCGAATGGCGCCTGACAACACGTAAGCGTAGATGAACGCCGACTGAGCATGATGATGGGCCGGCGATTTGCCGCCTGGAGGATAGCTCACGATGACGGCAACCATGCTCTTGCCTTGGGCGTTCGGGATTATGTGCTCGAAGACGGGTTTCACCTGCTCCAGATTCTGCGCGAGCCCGGGCGTTACCCCTATTGCTATTGCCGTCAATGCCAGCTTTACAAAAAACGTTCGCATTACTGTCCTCATTCACTTACCCTCCCTCTTCGAAGTGACTCCTCTGCGCGACAAGACGAGTGTGGACGAAGCTGCCGCCTCTTCAAGAGAGATGTTCCGCGGATGTTTGACGAGGTTGCGAGCGAGCACATTGGCCAATTCTCCATATGTGCCCCACCGGGCTATATCGGTTGGCGGAATCAAACTGACAACATCGCCTTTCTTGAAGCTGGTGACAGAGGTACCAACCGTTTTGACGATGCCCGCAGCCTCGAACCCGAGGCGGCTGGGAAATTGAGCCTCTTGCAGATAAGCGTGGGTGCGGAACATGACCTCCGCTCGATTGAGGCCGATGCTCTTTACATCGATCTGGACTTCGTCGGCACCTGGCGGCGGAACGTCCAGATTCTCGATTTTCGGTACGCTAGCATCACCATATTCGCGGAAGCGAACGATGCGTGCCATGATTTCGCCTCTGCTTTTATGCAATCTTCGTATCAGCGGAGGGTTGTTTGTCCGCCTTGGCGTTCGGACCAAAAACCAAACCCGTCTGCCGCGATCGGAACGGACACCGTGGCAACCCTTGTCAAAGTTAGGCGGATGCAGCTTTGCGCGTTTTCTGAATTCGGTCGAGAAACTCATGCATCAACGACCCAATCCGATCCGCTTCTTCTTCCAACGCGAAATGGCCCGTGTCGAAAAGATGGAGCTCTGCGCTGGGAATATCTCTCTTAAAGAGTTGAGCACCCTCCACTGTAAAGATTCCATCGTTTTTGCCCCAAGTGATCAGCAGGGGGGGCTGTTGTTTACGGAAATACTCCTGCCAGTCGGCAAAGACATCCAGATCCCTTTTTGCGTTGTAGAGGATTGAAAGTTGGATTTCCTTGTTCCCCGGCCGGTCCTGATAAGCCTGGTCGATCACCCAATTGTCAGGGCTGATCTTCGACGGATCGCTGACACCATGCAGATAATGCCACTTGGTTCCTTCAATCGTCAGAAGCCAGTCGAGTAGAGGTTGAGCGTTCTTTTCGCTCCGATCTTCCCAATAGTCAAATAATCCCTCTGAGAACTCCTTATTAATGGCTTCAACATGGGCGCCCCCGTTTTGGACGATCATAGCGGTCACTCGTTCGGGATGCATGACAGCTAACCGGAAGCCAACCGATGCACCTATGTCCGAGAGGTATAGCGCATATGAAGCAAGATTCAGCTTTTCGGTGAACTTTTCGGTCACAGTCGCTAACCGTTCGAAGGAATAGTCGAATTCGTTGACCGACGGTGCTGAGCTTTCGCCATATCCAGGGAAGTCTGGGGCAACGACATGATGTTTATCTGCAAGCATGGGAATCAGATTGCGGAACATATGAGAAGACGACGGAAAGCCGTGCAAGAGCAAAACGGTCGGAGCATCTCGGGGGCCGGCTTCGCGATAGAAGATTTCCAGCTTCTCAACGTTAAGCGTGCGATAGAAAACGGTCGGCGTAATCGTGTTCGACATCTAAACTCTCCTTCGGCGGCGTGAAATGCACCTTCGTGGGCGTTAGGCAATCCCCGAGTCCCCAGGGATGCACGCTATGGCTCTAAGCAGCTAATCTTCTTGTCACCTTCTGCGATCCGCGGATGATCGTCTTTCCGTTGATCCGCTCGGTCGGGTTGAAGGCGGCGACGGCATCGTCGAGGGCAGCCACCTTGCCGATGTTTGTCCGCAGGCGACCATTCCGGGCTCGCTGGACGAGCTCACTCAATTGGGCGCGATCGGGTACGACGACGAAGTCGATAGCCAAGCCGCCAGAGGGCCGCGCCTCGGTCGGGCCGGCGATGGTCACCAGCGTTCCTCCGGGGCGAATCACGCCCGCAGACCGCTTCGCGATGTTGCCGCCGAGGACATCGAAAACCAGATCGACCCCGCCGACATCTTCTAGGGCGTCGTTATCGAGGTCGACGAACTCCTGCGCGCCGAAGTCGAGAGCCATCTGACGGCCGCGAGCGCGCCCGGTGCCGATGACGTACGCGCCGGCCTCACGTGCGAGCTGGGTCGCCATCGAACCGACTACGCCGGCCGCACCGTGCACGAGGACGCTCTGCCCCGCACGAAGGCGGCCGTGGTCGAACAGCCCCTGCCACGCGGTCAGACCCGACATCACGAGGGCCGCGCCCACTGTGAAGTCAACGTCTCCCGGTAGTGGCGCGAGGTTGCGTGCCTCGACGGCTACAAACTCCGCCAGCGTGCCGTCGCGAGTCCAGTCCGTGAGGCCGAACACCCGCTGTCCCACCGACAGCCCGGTCGTTCCATAGCTGAGGGCGGTGACCACTCCGGCCAGCTCGTGGCCGGGGATCGAAGGCGTCCGGTCACGGCCCAAACGGTCGATCCAGGTCGAGGGCCACGACAGCTCATCCCCGGTGAATCCCGACGCATGAACCTGAACAACGACATCGCCGTAGTTCGCGCCCGAGAGGCTGGCGAGCGCCGACCCCTGCGGCTCGGGCCGCTCCACCAGCTTCATCCCAGCCGTTCCCGCGGCCTGATCCGTCACCACAATCGCCTTCATCGGTCACCTCCCTGTGTCGAGTTCTTGCCTGTAAGGTAACCGCTCCATCCGTTGTCCTTGGACGGGTTAGCTCGGCCTACTACCGGCGCTGCGCATTTATTATGCGTGATTCAGTAGGCACCCTTGGCGATCACGAAATCACTTAGGTCGGCCTCCTGCGTCGCGGCTTTATCCGTCCAGAGCACGAGCACGGAACAGCCTTTTTTGGTGCTGTGCGGACCGTGCTGCTTGCCGGCCTTGACATGAACCGACGTGCCGGGCCGGTATTCTTTTCCCTCGTTGATAAAGTCACCTTCCATCACGTAGAGCGCCTCAGCCATCCCCTCATGCTTGTGCGCCGGGATGACCGAGCCGGGCTTCATGACGATGTGCACCATCACCGGTCCAAGCGCGTAATTCTTGTTTCGAACAGCGAGGGTTATGTCTCCCTCACTCGGGAAAGGAAACGGATCCGCCTTGACTTGCGAGGCGGGAATTTCTAGATCGTACATGTTGTCCTCCTATGATGTTTCGTCTAAGCCGAGCTTCGCGTTGAATTGATCTCGTTTCTTGGCTACTTGGTCGAATCCTCGCTCGTCAAGCCGCCCGGTAACGTGCGGACGTAACTCACCAGATCCCAAATGTGATCCGCACTCTCGGCCCTACCGAAGGCCGGCATCCCCGTTAAGCGGATTCCGTTCTGGATAATCCAAAATAACTCTTCATCGGAATAGCTCTGCACTCGATTGCTGGTGAGATCAGCAGCGCGTGGGTACATCCACCGGCCGGGCGGATTTTGGGCATGGCCATCATTGTCATGACACATGCTGCAATCCAAACCGTAATCTGTAAGTCCAGCGGCAACGCTCGCTTTTGCGTCTAGAGGTCGAGGAGGAGCTCCGTGGCGGCTTGCACGTTGAATGAAGAACCGCTTGGCTCGATCGCTAAAGCGCGTTTCAAGACGACCCGGCTCCGGCATTGCCGACAGATTGAAACGTATCAGCCCAATCAGGATCAGCACCACACCAAGCACGAGGATCGTCCACTCGATTCGTGATCGCATTCTGTTTCTATTCGCGGTCCGGCAGGCACCTTTCGAAAGCCTTCAAAGGAACTCGGGGGCGGCATTTACTTCGTCCAAGAGGAACGTACCGCCCCCACGGCAAAGATGACTGTGCGATATCATTTTTCCGACTTCAGTACCGGATAGCCCTGAACGTACGTCCAGTCAGTTGATTGGGCCGGGACGTGACAGTTGAGGCAATCTTTCTTGAAATCAGTCGACACTTGCTTGTCAGGTGCGTCGGCTTTGAAAAGCGCCCAACCCCATCCGTCGCCCCACAATGGGTTCTTTGAAAAGCGGTTTTTTGTATCTTTAATTTGCACGAACCACACTTGCGTACCCGAAGCCCAATATGCATCACCTGTCGTCAGTCGAGCGTGATCCGTGCCAAATATTTCTTTAACCAACACCGCGCCATCGGGGAACTTTCCATTTTTGCGGTAATAATCAGCGGTCCCCGGTGTAGCGTATGTCACGTGCATTTGGTTGCCCTTTGGATCGATCACCGTGTATGTTCCAAGCATTTCGTAGCGATCTCGATAATCAGCCGGTTTGCGAATATTCCCTTCCTTGTCTACCAGTTGAAACCCGTTGAAATTCTCCGCGCGTTGGGAGTTCACTGGCTGAGGGCCGGCCAAGACGACGATCGCAAGAAAAAGAAATGCGATACGACCGGTCACTGTACTGTCCCTCCTGTTTGCGGGATTGAATCGCTGTTAGCAGACAACTACAGATTTTTCTATTGCCCTTTCTCAAAGATCGCAATCCGATATTTACGGTAGTGGGCCTCACGCGGATTTTCAGGTCGTTTTCAGCGTTTACGGTAGTAGGTCAATTCGAATTACGGCGCTAGAATCGCGACTCTGGAGAGGCGCGTGTCTTTACCTCGGGTCGTGATCGTCGGCGGTGGATTCGGCGGGCTCTTCGCAACGCGTGCGCTCGCCGGCGCTGCAGTCAATATCGTGCTTATCGACAAGCGGAACTACCACTTGTTTCGTCCGATGCTGTATCAAGTGGCTACAGGCTTGCTGTCTGCGGACCAGATTGCCGCTCCGCTGCGATCAATCGTGAGCCGACAGCGCAACGTGGAGGTGCTGCAGGATGAAGTGACGGGGATCGACCCCGTCCAGCGGATGATTCGCCTGAGACAGTACCAACTGCCTTACGATTTCCTCATTCTAGCTACCGGCATTCAATACAACTATTTCGGGCACGACGATTGGCGAAGTGTTGCGCCGGGACTCGAATCTCTGGACGACGCGGACCTGATTCGCGGCAACGTATTAACGGCGTTCGAGCGAGCCGAAGAGAAGGCGGCACTCGATCACTGCGATAAAGCAGAAATTCAGCGACGGCTGACTTTCGTGCTGGTCGGCGCAGGAACGGTGGGCGTCGAAATGGCCAGCACGCTGGCGGAGATGTCGCGTATGGCTTTGACACACGACTTTCGCCATATCGATCCACGTTCGGCTCGTATTCTGTTGTACGAAGCGGCGCCTCGGATACTTCCCACGTTTCCCGAAGTTTTAGCGGCCAAAGCCCAACGGCATCTCGAAGGCTTGGGCGTCGAAGTGTACACGAACACGCGAGTCACCGGTGTAGATGCAGGAGGAATCATAGCGGATGGAAAGCGTGTTCCGGCGAGCACAGTATTGTGGGGCGCGGGCGTGCTGGCCTCACCAGCGGCACGCTGGTTGGAGGCAGCAATGGACCGGTCGGGGAAAATCGTAGTTAATCCCGATCTGTCAGTGCCAGGGCATCCTGGCGTTTTTGCGATCGGTGACACGGCACATGTGGTAGCGGGATCTCGCAATCTTCTGGGGATCAAGTCGAAGCAGCCAATGACCATGCCGGGTGTTGCGCAACCAGCAATTCAGGAGGGGCAGTATGTGGCGCGGCTGATCCGCCGACGCATCGCTGGGAAACCAGACCCGGCGCCTTTCTGGTATTGGGACAAGGGTGACCTTGCAATCGTGGGCCGAACTTACGGGCTGGCCGACCTTCGATTCATTCGGTTCGCGGGATTCCCGGCCTGGGTCGTTTGGGCCGTTGTGCATATTTATTTTCTGATTGGGTTTGCAAATCGGCTCTTTGTGATACTCGAGTGGGGGATTGCATTTTTTTCAAAGCGGAGGCAGGTCCGTGTTTTTCCGGGACAAGAGAGAGCGGCGAAGAAACCGTAAACGGTTAAATCCCAAGTCCTCATAAGTCGGCTTTTCGGAATGTATGGTCCGCCGCCGAGTTGCAAGCGGAAAGATGAGCTTGGCAGTTGGTCTGCGCCAATGTATTCGGCCTTTGGTGGAGTCAATGACTCCTGGCCTTGATGGACATCCGCTCGCCTTCGCCCCTATAAACTGGACGGTCTGGTTAGGACCTTTTCCGAAAGCAGGTTCCGAAAGCGTGGGATCGACCCATTGCCATCAACTCTCCGCAAGCAAACCGGGAAGGAACTTTTTTCTAAACCGGGATTTTTAGGTGGACACAGCAAGGACGGGAGCGCGATAGCGTTCCCCCTTGCACAACACGGCCCAGGCCATTCGGACTAGCTTATTGGCCAACGCTACGATGACCACGTTCTGGTGTTTGCGAGCCAACAATTGAGCCAACCACGAACTGAGACCCGGAGCCTGCCGGTGTCGCTGCTGCAGGACGCTGCGTGCGCCCTGCACGAAGAGTCGTCGTAGGTAGGAGTTGCCGCGTTTGCTGATGCCCAGTAAGGTTTGCTTTCCTCCGCTGGAATGCTCGCCGGGCACCATGCCGATCCAGGCCGCTAGGTCTCGACCTCTGCCAAACGCACTCCCGTTACCCACGGCAGCGATCACGGCGGTGGCCGTGACTGGGCCCACTCCTGGGATGGTGGTGAGTCGCTGGCAGGCCTCATCCTCTTTGGCTCTTTCCAGGATAGCCACATCCAGCTGATCAATGCGTGCGGAGAGTTGCTCGAGTTCCAGCTTCAGCTGAGCCAACAACAGCCGAAACGAACCCGATAACGGCAACTCGGCATCTTCCAAGATCCGCGGCAGAGCTTCCTCCACATAACGTCGGCCTTTGGGTAGTGTCAATCCACGTTCTAGAAGAAGACTGCGGATCTGGTTGACCACCGCCGTGCGTCGCATGACCCAGCGTTCCCGCACGCGATGCAGCGTTTGCAAATCCAGCTGCTCCTCGCTCTTAATTGGCACAAAACGCATCCGCGGCCGTTGCACTGCTTCGGCTATAGCTTCCGCATCGATGTAGTCGCTCTTGTTGGTCTGCACGTACGGCTTCACGTACTGCGCGGGCATCAATCGCACGTCGTGTCCCTGATCGCGCAGAGCGCGGCCCAGAAAGTGCGAGCCACTACAAGACTCCATGCCAATCAACTGCACTTGCAAAGTCGCGGTGAAGGCCAACAACTGCCCGCGGGAACATCTCTTGCGAATTACCACCTTCCCAGTCGAATCCAAACCCACCAGATGGAAAACGGTCTTACCCAAATCGATGCCGAGTACGTGAAGTTTCATGGAATGCCTCCTGGCCCCGGACTCTACACTCAAAGAGTCTCGGCGGCGGACCATCCCATTAACTGGCTTTTTGACTAACGGGCCGACCTTCAGATTACAACGCACGGATGTTTTGTTTCGCTGACTTCAGTTACTCTTGGGATTGAGCCTTTCGGGGATGACGCCAAAGCAACCGGTGAAGTCAGACTCCAAGTCGCGGTGTTCGCGCGGTTTGGCTTTCGAGGCGCAACCGAGTTCAGAGGCAACCTGGGACCAGAACGCTATTGCGCAGCTGACTTCCTCCCACGTTGCGAGGCGATCCAACCCGACCCAATTGTCTTCTACGCTGAAGTTCTTCATTACGCCCTCCGAACTTGGCTTCATCGAATCGTGCCCTTAGCGCCTCTGTTTTCTTTGGCTCGTAACACCTTAGAGGAATCGAAAACGCACGTCTGTCCGCACTAGGACATGTTGCCCCAGATATTCAATATTGGAGCTTGTCCCCTTCTGCGATGCGAATGTGTCGTAGAGGACAGAAATCTATCTTCATTTCCTTGAACATGGCGGTGCGTTCCCGAAGGTCGTCTTTGGTCTATACACTGCGGTGAGTGATATGGTGCTCTCGAATCAAAAACGTGTCGGCTTCGCGACATTCGCGATTATCGCGACGATGTTTATCGTAGCGCGTGCGCAAGTGCCGACTCCTGTTGCCAGTGGGACAAGGCATGCCTTCGCGCAGAAGCTTAGCGTAGAAGGAGTGCCCGTCTTCGCTCAGGTAACGCCGACGTTGTATCGAGGAGCCCAGCCAACAGAGGAAGGATTCCGTAACCTCGCAGAGATGGGCGTCAAAATCGTTGTAGACCAGCGCGGATCAAGAAGCGAGCGGGAGCAAGTGACGAAGCTCGGGATACAGTATGTCGCAATTCCCTGGCACTGTCCTTTCCCTGAAGATACGGTTTTTGCGCGTTTCCTCAAGCTGCTTCGTGACAACCCCGACACCAAGGTTTTCGTACACTGCCTCAGCGGTGAAGACCGCACTGGAATGCAGATCGCCGCTTATCGGATGGCTGAACAGGGCTGGAGCGCCGAGGAGGCCAAGCAGGAGATGGAGGCATTTGGGTTCTCGCGCACTCACAGCTGGAGGTGTCCCAGCCTGTCATCCTACGAGGAACGATTTCCTCAGCGATTCAGGGAAAGTCCTGCGTTCCAAGACCTCCGCGCTTCCGAAAACAGCTCCAAACAATAACTTGGACGGTGCAGGGTATGCTGGGACTTTTCTCGTTCAGGTCAACCTCGGCGAGTGCCAACACCTTCTACTGAGGCATCAGGTACATGGGGAGTCGGTCCCCTCCACCTTCAGATTACACCGGGCGTTGCTCACAATTTCCAAACTATGCTGCTGTGCACAAACTGTGCACGAATCACATGTTTTCATTCAATTCGGGTTAGCTTTGAGCGAAAAGCAGATTCCCCGATTTATTGGAAACGTTAGTAGTTAGAAGCAATGGATGAAGCTGTTGGAGTCGAGTTTCGTGGGCCCAAGGCAGGCGCGCTGCCGGGCCATGCCAGCCTCTATATGTTTCAAGATCGCGTAACTTGTGCACTTGCGGCGCGGGCTCGGTCGCTCGATTGAGCATTTGCGATATTAGTATCAAAGGAAATGGTTTGATACGGACTAAATTGAACAGAATCGCCGTCGCCTTTCCTGTATGTTACTGAGGTGTGCCTGAGGACCCTTTGATACAGCGCGCTCGACCCTTGCCCAACAACCGTACTGCAGATCGTTCCGCAAGTTCCTGAATCAACAGCCCCGAAATTCGGAGATTTAACTGCCCGCAAACACATGTTTGTGAGCATGGCCAGAGTCCGAAAACGACTTAAGGGAGGCGCACTCGGTCAAGATAGCTTCCCGATTGCCGACCATAAATCCAGAAAGACCGGCAGGCCGCCTCTCGATCCGCGATCGCAAAAAGCGCCGTCCACCTCGACTCGCTCACAAAAAGACGATGCCGGCCAGCCTGCCGCCCCCGATTATGAGGCATCGAACCGCATTGGTATGATCAATGTGAATGTTCGGATTATCTTGGAGTTAGGCGCACGCAAGTTGCGCGAATTGTTCTAATTCGTTGCTTTCTGATCATCCGGAGTGGCTATGAACGGATTCTGGGAACGAATAGCTTTTGCGTTTCGGTGTTTCTTTTCAATCCTGTTCCACGGTGAAATTCCCAACGACATCGCTCACAACAGGGTCCCGCCTGTCGGTCCGGGTCCTCAGGTGCCAGCAGTTGCTGTACCTTCCGTCTCTCGTCTGAAGCAAATTGAACATCCAGCCTCGGAAACGTTCGATCGCGCCGTGCAGATGCTTGCGCTGCTGCAACGCGACGGGCGGCTCATCGATTTCCTGACCGAGAACATTTCCGCCTATCCCGACGAGCAGCTTGGAGCCGCTGTCCGCACGATCCACGAAACTTGCCGACAGGTACTCGACCATTATGTAAAGCTGGAGCCGATTCTGAACTCCGAAGAGGATCAACCGGTGACGGTGCAAGTGGGCTTTGACCCGGCAGCCATCAAATTGCTCGGCAACATGGCGGGAGAGCCGCCAGTTCGCGGTGTGTTACGACACAAAGGTTGGCGCGTGAAGGAAGTGAATCTGCCTCCGTTGCCGCAGGGCTCCGGCCGACTGGTGGTTGCGCCGGCTGAGGTTGAAGTTTCATAACGGCTTATCCAAACCGGCAATAGATGTGGGTTTGAAGAGGAGATTCGTTGGCGGCCAAATACATCGTAGGCATCGACCTGGGAACTACAAATTCGGCGCTGGCGCGCTGCGACGCCACTGCTGCCGAAGAGGAAAGTCGCATCGAGGTCCGCAGCATTCCGCAGCTTGTGAATCCGAACGAAGTGGCGGAACGCACGTTGCTGCCGTCGTTTCTCTACATCCCGGGCGAATTCGATTTTCCCAAAGGCAGCCTAGCCTTGCCATGGGAACCCGAGCCGAAGCTCGTGATCGGTGAGCTGGCGCGCAAACGCGGCGCGGAGAGTCCAAACCGCCTGGTCGCCTCCGCCAAATCCTGGCTCTCTTATGCTGGGGTGAACCGCACTGCGCCGATCTTGCCCTGGCAAGCGCCCGAGGAGGTGCCCAAGCTATCGCCGGTCGAAGCGTCATCGCAGTTTTTGCAGTACTTACGCACCGTGTGGGACAGCGGCGAGGCAGCGGAGCAACAACAACTCGCCTTTGCGGAACAGGACGTATTGCTCACTGTGCCCGCTTCGTTCGATGAAGAGGCACGCGAGTTGACCAGGCGCGCTGCCGAAAAGGCTGGTTATCAGCACGTCACGTTGCTGGAAGAGCCCCAGGCAGCCTTTT
The DNA here is from genome assembly GCA_963846235.1 of uncultured Acidobacteriota bacterium. Lineage (GTDB taxonomy): Bacteria > Acidobacteriota > Terriglobia > Acidiferrales > UBA7541 > Palsa-189. The sequence goes on along the minus strand of CAWJVF010000003.1, from coordinate 1,007,854 downwards.
ACGCGTGGCTTGCGAGCCAGGGTGATGGCTGGCGCCGCCGAATTAAGGTCGGCGACCTCGTTATCGTCTGTGACGTCGGCGGCGGCACCACGGATTTCAGCCTCATTATGGTTTCCGAAGAGAACGGCGAACTGACGCTGAAACGCGTCGCCGTTGGCGACCACATCCTGCTGGGCGGCGACAACATGGACTTGGCGCTGGCGCGCGTTTTGCAGCAGCGCCTTGAAGCCTCAGGCAACGGCGTCGATACCTGGCAGTTGCACGGCCTTTGGCATCAGTGCCGTATCGCGAAGGAAAAGCTGTTCGAATCGCCCAAAACGCAGACTCGCCCGATCACGTTGCTGGGCAAGGGGACGAAGCTCGTCGGCGGCACCATCAAGACGGAACTGACGCGCGAAGACCTCGACCACGTCCTGGTCGAAGGATTCTTCCCGAAAGTCGCGAGCAGCGAATTACCTGCGCGCCAACGCCGTGTTGGATTTCAGGAGTTGGGCCTGCCGTACGCGGCCGATCCAGCCATCACCAAACACCTCGCGCGGTTTCTTTCGGAGCAAGCTCGCAACAGCCCCGAGGCGGCAGGCATCCGGCGCGGCCGCAGCGGACTGGCATGTCCCACGCACGTCCTGTTCAACGGCGGAGTGATGAAAGCGGAGGTGCTGCGCGACCGGGTGGTCGAGGTGCTGAACAGGTGGTTGCGACAAGAAGGATTCGACGCGCTCGGATCAGAGCAAATCCTGGAAGCTCCCGACTTGGAGCACGCCGTTGCGCGCGGCGCGGCCTATTATGGGAAGGCGCGGCGCGGCCGTGGTGTGCGCATCCGCAGTGGCGCCTCGCGCACGTATTACATCGGAATTGAAAGCGCAATGCCTGCCGTGCCTGGCCTGGAAGCTCCGCTCAAGGCGCTCTGCGTCGTTCCTTTTGGCATGGAGGAAGGTACCGAGGCCACGATTCCCAACAGAGAGTTTGGCCTCGTCGTCGGGGAGCCAGCCGAGTTTCGTTTCCTAAGTTCAAGCGTCCGCAAGCAGGACCAGGTCGGCAGCCTGCTGGACGATTGGGCTGCCGATATCGAGGAACTCAGCCCGCTGGAGGTTACGCTCAAACTGGATGGCCAACTGGGAATGGTTATACCGGTGCGGCTGGAGACTCACTTCACCGAACTCGGCACTCTCGAGGTCTGGTGCGTATCCCGCGACGGCACGCAGCGCTGGAAGCTTGAGCTGAACATCCGCGAAAAGTCTGGGAGGTAAGGCAGTCGGTGCCTTCTCGTTATCTGATCGGCATCGATCTGGGCACGACAAACTCGGTCGTGGCGTACATCGATACTCAGGAAGTCGCTGATGCGGGCCCTCCTATTCGTGTGTTCCCCGTGCCACAGTTGGTGGAGCGGGGGGAAGTCCGCACTCTTCCCGCACTTCCTTCTTTTCTTTACTTCCCAACGCCAGATGAGTTGTCTGCCGGCGGTGTGGTTGCCACCTGGAATGAGAATCCGCCGATGGTTACAGGTGTGCTCGCGCGCGAACAGGGAGCGCTTGTGCCGAGTCGCCAAGTGTCATCGGCCAAGTCATGGCTTTCCTATCCTGGCGTGCATCGCCGAGCCAAGATCCTACCGGCGCAAGCTGAACCGCCGCAGCCGATGGTTTCGCCTGTCGAAGCTTCCGCGCGCTACCTCATGCACCTGCGCGATGCTTGGAACGGCGCCATTGGGACGGATACAGAAACGCGTTTTGAGCATCAGGAAATCGTCCTCACCGTCCCCGGTTCCTTCGATGAGGAAGCGCGTGAGCTGACCGTCGAAGCCGCCCGAAGTGCAGGACTCGACAACCTCATTCTGCTCGAAGAACCGTTGGCCGCGTTTTACGCATGGATTGCAGCGAATCGACACACGCAGGCTGGAAAGAGTGGGAACCTCTGCGACGGCGAACTGATTTTGATCTGCGACATCGGCGGTGGCACGAGCGACTTCAGCTTGGTTCGCGCTCGCCTCGACAAAGGCGAGTGGCAGTTTGAGCGGACTGCCATTGGCGAGCACCTTTTGCTGGGGGGTGACAATCTCGATCTTGCGCTGGCCCGCTGCGTGGAGAAGAAGCTCGAAGACAACAAACTTACGACGAAACAGCGGTATGCATTACGCCGGGCGTGCTGTGCTTCGAAAGAACGGCTGCTGAATGATCCGTCCTTGGAGCGCGTGCCAGTCACGATTCTGGGTGGCGGCCGTGCTGTCGTCGGAAAGACGCTCAGCATTGACTTAACGCGCGAAGAAGTCCTGCAGATTTTGACGGACGGATTCCTGCCGATAACGGCGCCCGATGACGTGCCGGTGCCTGGCCGGCCAACAGGGTTGCGCGAACTCGGCCTACCCTACGCCAGCGATCCCGCCATCACGAAGCATCTTGCCGCATTTCTGACACAAGCAGCTGTCACCATGAACGGTTCGTCTGCGAACCTGCTTTTGGCTCGGCCCGATGCCGTGCTCTTCAATGGCGGCTTCTGTGCGCCGGATGTAACTCGCGACAGGATTGTCGAGGCAATTTCCACGTGGTTCGGCGGAGCGCAAAGTGGCTGGCGGCCCAAGCTCCTCAACAGCGAAGCTGTGGATAGTGCCGTTGCTCGGGGCGCTGCTTATTACGGCCGCGTGCGACGCGGCGGCGGTTTGCGCATCAGAGCCGGCTGCGCACGTACCTATTATGTCGCTTTGCCTTCAGAGGACGGTCTGCAGGGAATCTGTGTTTTGCCTGCTGGGGCCGAAGAGGGCACTACACTTCCGCTGCTCAACCGCGATTTCTCAGTGCTGGCGAACCGTCCGGTCTCATTTACGCTGTACAGTTCGCGCACACGGCACGATGCACACAGCGAAGTCGCTGTACTGGACGAAGTGGACGTACATCGCCATCCTCCGCTAGTAACCTTGTTGCGTTACGGCAAGAAAATGCGCGACTCGTACCTGGTCGTAGGTCTCAGAGCCACTTTCACCGAGATTGGTACGCTCGAACTCTGGTGCGAATCGAGGCACACGCCGCATCGCTGGCGGCTGCAATTCGAACTGCGCGATGAAGAGGCACAAGCACAGCAACTCGATACAGTGAAATCGCAACCCGTGCCGACCCGTTCTTCGGCCCTGACGGCTTCCGATGCAACGATCGAATCTGCTACTCAAGTGATCGGCAGGGTTTTTAGCGGCTCTGCGGGGGGCACCACGGTGGCGCCTGAGGCTCTTGTCAGCCAAATGGAAGCGGCGCTCGGCGCCAAGAGAAACTCGTGGCCCATTTCGACCATTCGCCACTTCAGTGATGTGCTCATCGAGGTTGCCGCCGGACGCAAGAAGTCTCCGGGCCATGAGATGCGTTGGCTCAATCTAGCCGGCTTCTGTTTGCGGCCGGGGTTCGGTGCGGCGGGTGATGTTGCACGCGTCGAAAAGCTGCGTACAATCGCATCGAACGACCTCGCTTTTGTAGACGATCTGCAATGCCAGGTCGGAGCCCTGGTGCTGTTGCGCCGAATTGCCGGCGGCATCAATGCGAGCGAGCACCAAACGCTTTATCGTAAGTATGCTAGCCCACCTGGTGGCAAGAAGAAGCGCCTCAACCGGCAACTCGAGTACGAACAGTGGCGCCTGATTGCAAGCCTCGAGCATTTGTTAGGCGGTGCCCGTGCTTTGCTGGGTAATGAGGTGCTGGCGAAGATCAAAAGAGAACCGGCAGATGCAATGTGGCTGTGGTCGCTCGGCCGGTTGGGCGCCCGCATTCCGCTTTACGGACCGCTGCACTCTGTGATAGCAGCTGAAATTGCCGAGGAGTGGCTGAAAAAGCTGTTGGACTTGCCGATATTCACGGCGGTAACGGCTTCCGCCATCGTACTGATCGCTCGGCGCACCGACGATCGCTCGCGCGACATAGATGAGGCAATTCGCGAACACGCGATCTCCCGCTTGACAGCGCTTGGGGTCGGCGAAGAAACTATCCAACTTCTGTCAAAGTACGTCCCGCCCGAGCGGGCCGACGCGGTGCGTAGCTTCGGAGAATCGCTGCCTCCCGGGTTGCAATTTGTCAGCTCTTCCAACTGCTTGCTGTCGTTGCCCGCGTTCCACGGCCCCGGTCCGACTTTCTCGAAATCGGCGTGAACAGCAGCTATCTCCTATCGCGGTCGAGTGACGGTATCCGGAGGTAATACGCTTGAATGCATAAATCTGCTGAACATCACTGCCCAAAATCAGTTTGTTTTTGGGCAAAGCAAGTATGAGTCTGAGCAAGCGATCTATCCAGGGGTTTGCGCGAGTATCTCAAACGAGGTTTTTGGGCAACCTACGCTTTTTGGGCAACAGCGACTCCCCCAAGACGCTACGGGTTATCAGGCGTGTACCGAGGGCGTTTCTCTGACCCGCCTCGACTAATCGGATTGGTCCTGCCTTTCCCTGGGTGGCAAGGACGAAAAAGGGGGCTCATCTGGTTAGTCCGGCTTCTGACGATCTTTCTTATGCTTTGCCCAGCGTGCTAGCACTGCTTTGCGGGCGATTTCGCTCCGCCGTTCTGGTGTCATCTTGTCAATTCGTGCCTTTCCACCTTTTCTTCCCAACGCCACCGCATGTGGATCTTTTTTCTCTTTTTTGACCATTTGCAGAGTCAGACCTTATATCCACGCAGCGCCAAAATCAACAGGGCTTGACATACTAAGCGCTTCGTATATACTAAGCGCTTAGTAGGAGGACACATGAAACAGCCTGCTTGGCAACGCGCAGAAATAAGTCTTGCCAAACGAAAGTGGACCGGCCTTGTTGCGGAAAAACTAGCTGAACTCGGGAGATTTGTTGAGCAGTACCACTTCTCCGTCGGGTTAGGAGACGTTTTATACATCAACAACAACTGGTACATAACACATGCCGGACTGCTCCGATTGGCGCATCGCAACCGGTGCTTAGGCATCAAGACGATTTTGGAGAAGCGATATTCTGATCCGTTATTGGGCCGCTGGATATTCAGAGCAATAGTCTACAAGTCGCGTGGCTCAAGAGGTTTCGTTGGCTATGGCGACGCCGATCCATCTAATACCTCTTTTCTCGTTCGAGGCGCCGAGATGCGCGTGGCCGAGACCAGAGCAGTCAATCGAGCTCTCCGGAAGGCTTACGGAATCGGCCTTTGCTCCGTCGAAGAGCTTGGGTGGGAACCGAAGGCCCTTGGTCCGTCCGATCCGCAGAGACCCTTATCCGCTACAAATAACAATGGTCACCAGAATGGAAGCCCACGCCTTCGCGACCGCCTTTGTCTTCTGATTCGTCAACATCAACTCGATGCCAATCTCGTCAAAACTTATGCCGCCGATTTCTGTGGCACTCCTAGCCTGCGAGACGCCACTCGCGAGCAGATTGAAGACTTCATTACGAATCTAGCTAATTGGGCGACGAAAGACCGCTCAGCTCTTCTTTGCAAACTCAACAGTTACTCCAGATCGCAGGAGGTCACCTCGTGACGCGCCACATTCCCGGCCTGCATCACGAAAGCAGAAGTAGTGCAGAAACCCTTGAAGGTGTGTTCCTGGTTCGAGTCGAACGAGCCATTTATCGATGGCACCCGACCAGACCTTTTTATCTCGTAAGATTCTCCGTCCTCGAGCCCAAAGAGCACCGCGGCCATTCATTCACTGGCCGGATCTACTGCACACCCAAAGCACTGTGGCGGCTCAGTTGGTTCCTTCGCGATTTCGGTTATAACGATGACCTGCTGGGCCGAGATGAACTCGACGAAAAAGCACTACTCGGCCTTCAAGGAATCGTTCGCGTCTCACACACAGTGTTGAATGGTCATTCGTTCCTTAACTTCGACGGATTCGCTCCGGCGGCTGATTGGGAGGAATTTGCTCCTGCAACGAACAAGGAAGCTCCCATGACCTATAGCTATACCCAAATCGCTCAATACCTGCGTTGCCCGAGAAGCTATCGCTATCGATACCTCGAGGGTTGGAAGGAAAAGGACAGCCGGGCAACTCTGGTGTTTGGCCGGTGTTTCGAGCAGGCGCTCGCGGCCTTTTTCCGCAGAGAGGACAGTTCTGCGGCCCTATTCGCCGAATGGGCGAAATACCAGGATGCGCAGCTCGAGTATTCGCATGGAGACAGTTGGGAACGAGTGTTTCGCCAAGGCGTTCAGTTACTGGAGAGGCTGGCACAGGACGATCGCGTGGAGATAAGCCAACCTAGCCGCAATATGCAGATCAAGGTTATGCGGTCACTTCCAAATGGGAACGATTTCGTGGCGTACATCGACGCCATAGGTAAGCTCGATGGGAACTGCTGCTTATTGGAATGGAAGACTACGACCTCTCGTTATCCAGAAGAACCCAATGGCTTGCTCGCTCTTGATCCTCAACTGATCTGCTATTCGTGGATGAGCGGGATCTCTGAGATCGCGTTAGTCGCCTTCGTCAGAAAGCGTTTCTCTGAGATTCAGTACCTCAAGACGATCATCACCGACCAACAGAGGGAAGAGTTTGGACGCATGGTCGAGAGGACAGCCAGTCATATCGAAGCTGGCGAGTTCCTGCCGCACAGTGGTATCCGGTTCCCGCAGAACGGCTGCATCAGCTGCCCACAGCTGGGGCTGTGTCTTGGCAACCAGCAACTTGTCGAATCGAAGCTCGTCCGTCGTCCTGGAGCTAGTGATCTTGATTGGCTTAACGAACTTGTGGATTAACGGAAGGCCTCTCATGGCGCCGACATTGAACTCCAGACGAGCCTCACTCGTATTGTCGAAGATTGACGAGATCCTTGCATGGGAGAAAAGTTCAGACCGGGAACGAGACACCCAATTCGTGGAATTGGGCCGTTATCTCTGCGAAGTTCGGGCGGGGCAGTACTGGCGTCTGGACAACTTGCGCTCGTTTGATGAGTACCTGGAGAAGAAATTCCCAGAATCTAGGCGGAAGGCTTACTACCTCATGGCCATTCATGAGCACTTGCCAAGGGTACCAAAACCAGATCTTAAGCTGGTCGGCTGGAGCAAAGCCACGGAACTCGTGAAGGTGGCGCGCCGGGACCGGGAGCAGTTTGACTGTGCAACCTGGTTGCACAAAGCTGCCGAGCTGTCCAAGGAAGAGTTCAAACGAGAGGTGGAAAAGCACCTGACAGGACAGGGAACGGAGCCGTGGGAAATTATTTATTTCAAGGTTTATAAGAGCCAATTGCCCGTGATCGAGCAGGCTTTAGAGACAGCGGCATTGATGTTGGGCAGCGATAAATCCAGAGGCTATTGTTTGGAGATGATCTGCGCGGATTTCTTAGCGGGAGCTAACCTGGAGAGCGGAGACATCAAGTCGTGAACAGTTCGAGGCACCCGCGCCTCCGCCTTCATCCACCAGAGTACTCCTCGTTGCATCGATCAGTCTTAGAACGTGACGGATGGCGCTGCCAAATGTGCGGTTCGCGGTCGGGATTGGAAGTTCACCACATTGTGCCAAGAAGTCAGCTGGGAGATGATGTTGAGCGAAATCTCATCACTCTTTGTTGGGGATGCCATCGGCAGATCCATTCTTGAAGAATCCCTCTTGGCATAGATCTGTCTACAGTCCTTTCCCGGAGGTAGCAGCACGTCATCGGAGCGACGTCGCAACCGCGGTGATTGTCCAACCGAAATGGGAGGGAAGGGAACTGGCTTTTGCGATCGACATACGAACGCATCGCCAGTTGCAACCGAGGCACGTGGCAGCATGCCTTTGCACCCTGGGCCGATCTCCCATTGCGAACGGGAAGGGAAATGCGCACAAACCGCGGTTATAAGGCCAACCTTTTGGCCGATCTACGGACCGATCCTGCTTATCAGGCCCTCTATCTTGCCGCGGCCCAAAAGGACTCCAGGGAGGCTCTTCTTGTTGCCCTCCGAGATGTAGCCGAGGCGAGAGTAGGCGGATTTAATAGTCAGAACCAATAGGTCTAACCTTAACCGCCGTCGCGGAAGACGAACGCTCGGATCATTCGACGGTCTCTCGAATGGGCGAGCTGACGTCGATTGCTACAGGCGGGTATTCTGAAGATCAGTTCTAGGAAACCCATTCGACGCGGATCGATGCGGGATGGATCAGGCGGGGCGTACGGTGATGGCGCGTCTCCGGATTGCTCATGCGGATGTAATGGCCGTTGACCATATGCGTGATCAACTCCTCGGTTGAGTCCACGCGAAAATGCGGACCTTGCTTGCATTTGCTGGCAAGGTATGTGCCATTGCGATAGCGATGCGGCACGAGCATAACGCCCGCTTCTTTGCCTTTTTGCACGACGTAAGTGATCGCTAGCTGAGCGCGCATGCTTTCAGGGGAGGGCCGCGCGGGATTCTATCACCCGCGGCACTGGCCGGGGAAGTGCCTTGGACTTTCTTAGGCCCGAAAATCCGCGTGGGCTTTATGAACGCCGCGAAGCTCATCCTGTAGGTAGACGTTCGCGGCGAAGACGCGCTTTTCGGGCTCGACAATCTCACACGCACAGGCGCCTGCGGCGAAGCAAAAATTCAGGCTTTGCACTGCCGTTTGGGTCTACTATCATCGGCATATTGTTGGCATATTGTTGAAAGGTATGCCCGATGAAAACCTCTCGACGCGATTTCATAGCCAAGTCCGGAGCGGCCGCAGCAGCCGTGCATGATCTTGCTCACGCGCAGGCGCCCAATCAGGGGCACGAGCACGAGCATTCCCTGGTTCCTTCCGATCTGGTGCTGCGGGTGAAGTCGCTGGAATCGCTGCTGGTAGAAAAAGGGCTGGTCGATCCGGCCGCGCTCGATGCGCTGGTCGATACATACGAACACAAGATTGGTCCGCGCAACGGCGCGCAAGTGGTTGCGCGAGCGTGGGTCGATTCCGGATTCAAACAACGTTTGCTCGCGGACGGCACAGCGGCGATTGCGGAACTCGGCTTCGGAGGCCGCGGTGGCGACTACCTCCAGGTAGTGGAAAATACGCCCAGTGTTCACAATCTCGTCGTCTGCACTTTGTGTTCGTGTTATCCGTGGGCGGTTTTGGGGCTGCCGCCGATCTGGTATAAGTCCGCGGCATATCGATCGCGCGTCGTCATCGATCCGCGCGGCGTGCTGCGCGAATTTGGACTCGAGCTGCCGAAAGACGTGGAGGTCCGCGTTCACGACAGCACCGCGGAGCTGCGTTATCTGGTGCTTCCCGAGCGCCCCGCGGGCACGGAAAAGCTGAAAGAGGAAGAACTGGCCGCGCTGGTGACGCGCGACGCCATGATCGGAGTCGCCAAAGTGCCGGCTCCGAAGCCGGGAGGCCGCGCATGAACGGCGTGCACGATATGGGCGGCATGCAGGACATGGGCGCGGTGCAGCGCGAAAAGAACGAGCCGGTCTTCCATCAGCGCTGGGAAGGCCGCGTCTGGGGCATGATGTGGTTGGGCTCGGCCTGGGGCAAATGGAATCTGGACGCCATGCGGCACGCCATCGAACGCATCCCACCGGCCGATTATCTGCGCATGAGCTATTACGAGAAATGGTTGGCGGCGCTAGTCGATCTGGTGACGGGCAGGGGACTGGTGACGCGCGCGGAGTTGGAAAGCGGCAAGCCCGCGGCGGGTTCGGCGAAAGCAACACCGCCGGTGAAGGCGGAAGGCGTGCCCGCGCTGATCGCGCGGGGCAATCCTGTAAAGCGCGACGTCGCGGTGGCGGCGCGCTTTCAGGTGGGCCAGCGCGTTCGCGGACGCAACATCAATCCCGTAACGCACACGCGCTTGCCGCGTTACGCGCGCGGCAAGATCGGCACAGTCGAGCGCGATCACGGCGTTTTTCTTTTCGCCGATAGCAATGCGCATTTCCAGGGCGAAAAGCTGCAGCACCTCTATTCGGTGCGTTTCGCAGCGCGCGAATTGTGGGGCGAACAGGCCGCGCCGCGCGATGCCGTCTACGTCAATTTATGGGACGATCACCTTGAGCCCGCCTGATTTCCAAGCCGCTGCAGAGCGAATTGCGGAGTTGCCGCGCTTGCCTCGCGACGAAGGCGGGCCCGTTTTTGCCGAACCCTGGCAGGCGCAGGCCTTTGCGCTCGGAGTCCGGCTTTCCGAGCAAGGCCACTTCACCTGGAAAGAATGGGCCGCCACGCTGGCCGCGGAGCTCAAAGCCGCTGCCGATCGCGGTGAGCCCGACGACGGCTCGCGGTACTACGACCATTGGCTAGCCGCGCTCGAGCGCCTCGTGGCGGCAAAAGGATTGACAGATCCGGCCGCGCTCGCCGCACGCAGAGAGGCTTGGGCCGAAGCCTATCGCCACACACCTCACGGTAAGCCGGTCGAGCTTGCCGCTGGCCTCACCCCGCCAGGCCGTCGGTGAAAGAAACCGGTGCAGAGCCAACCTTCCGCTTGCTCTTCGCTAAGAAGTCCGCCGCCGATAAGATGTATTATGTTACTGTAACGGGAACTTTGGCGCCGGAAATCTTGAGTCTGGATCCGCGATGCAGGGCTTCAGTTTGTCTTCGGTAGCGCCGGCTTGAACGGCGAATTCCAGCAACTTGTTATAGGCGTTTTCCGGAGAGATCACATCCTGATTGTCGAGTTGTGATACTTCCAGAATGCGTCTGAGGCTCTGCTGCGGCATGCAGCGGCCGGTGATGGATGCGCTCATGGCCCAGGGGTGAATCGTTTCGAGAGGGAAATCCTTGAAGACGAGGCGCGCCTGCGGATAATTTGGGAAGCACGGCGCGCAGCACGCAATCGAGTTGGCGCCAGGTGGCGCATTCGAGATGGTTAGGGCGCGGGGTGGGCGGAGTCGTACTGGATGTACTGCTCGAGGACTTCCTGGTTGGGGCCGACCATTCTGCGTCCGTCGACGAAGCTGGTGGGCGTGCTGGTGACGTCCATGGCTTTGCCTTCCGCCATGCTTTGCCGCACCAAATCCTGAGTCTTGGGATCCGCGATGCAGGGCTTCAGTTTGTCTTCGGTAGCGCCGGCTTGAACGGCGAACTCCAGCAACTTGTTATAGGCATTTTCCGGCGAGATCACATCCTGATTGTCGTAAACCGAATCATGATACTTCCAGAATGCGTCTGAGCTCTGCTGCAGCACGCAGCGGCCGGTGATGGACGCGCTCATGGCCCAGGGATGGATTGTTTCGAGCGGAAAATCTTTGAAGACGAGGCGCACCTGCGGATATTTGGGAAGCACGGCGCGCAGCACGTAATCGAGTTGGCGGCAGCTGGGGCATTCGAGATCGCCAAATTCCACGATGACAATTTTCGCGTCGGCGGGACCTTTGGATGCGGCGCCCTGCAGATTCAATTTGCGCATGGTCTCGCGCAGCGGATCGCCGCTTAGGTCCTGCAGATCGCCACGGAGCATGAAGTGGCCGTCCTTGGTGACGTAGACGATGGCGTCGTCAGAGCCCCCCTGGGCGGTAACCACGACGGGTACTTCGTAGAGATCGCCGGCGGGCGAAGGCTTTACGGGGCCGATTTTGAGCTGGAAGTCGGGGCCCCAGGCGTACCATTTGCGCAGAAAATCCTCGACACGTTTTTCGATGGAGCCGGATGCGGGGAGCGCTTGAGCGGGTGAGGACTTCCCTGCCGATTTTGCGTCGGATTTTGTGTCGGTCTTTGTCTCAGCTTGGGCGGATGGCTTCGCGGCGGAATTATTTTGAGGCGCGGCAGCGGATGCTTTGGGGATCGGGCGGACAAATATGATGGCGAGGAAGATTGCGCCGGCGAGCGTCAGGCTCGACAAACTAAGAGTGGAAATTCGAGATCGCATAAAGCTCCTAGGTTAGGTTCCCTTTTTCTCGCTGAGTTTATCAGGTTATGGAAGAAAGTCATTGGGTGGGGAGTCACGCCGAGCCCCGCCCGCAGGGCTATTGCTCATAACGATTCCGCGGGCCTGCCGATTTGCCAACGAAATCGCGAGTATCGTGGGGCTCGCCATGACGCGGACGAGATTGATCCTAATGAAATGGACGCTGCGGTCGTAGTCTGGGTGTGTGCCTGGGTTCTCGCGGAAATGCTCAGCTTTGCGCAAAAAGGTCTTGACCTCGCACACGCGAAGTCGATGGTTGAAGGTGTGACGCGGCGACGTTATGCCTTTGTCGAAAACATCGACGGCAGGGTTTACGTCGGCATTGCCGAAAGCGCTCCGGAGGCTGCAATGCTGATTCTTTGGTACGTTTACCCGGGTAGAATGAGCAGTACCGAGCTGATAGCCTCGCTCATTAGGCACGAATACACCGAGAAGAATGCAACTGTCGCGGTATCACGGCTGGGTCCTTATGTGGATGATGATGGCGCGGGAAACCTCAGACTTAGAAATAGTGGACTGCGCAGAGCCGAGGACCTTATTTTCAAGGCTAGCGCGTAGGATTCGACGGATCTGGCAGCGACTCTAAAGCCCCCAGGGCGTGACCGGTCAAATGTCAGAGCTGAAGCTCTGACCCCCTATAAAGCAAACCTAAAACGCGAGGCAAAAGCAGATTCCTCGTCGTCCGCCCGAGGCGGACTCCTCGGAATGACAGCGTAAGACAATGCTACCGGGGAGATTCTCCAGAATGCATAGGCGGCAAACTGCGCGCTTCGACTTCACGTCCCGACGGAAATCGAATTGTGCAGCGCTATTGTGCGGCGGGACCCCGTCCAGCGCCACCGGCACCAAACGGCGGATACCTCCGTGGATTCAGGACCTGTCGATCCAGGAAGAAGTCCGTGAGCGCTGCGCACGCATCGGCAAATTCAGCGTGACCGTCAAAGACGTGGGGGACACCTGCGAATGTGTGAAGTTCCGACGAAACTCCCGCGCCACGAAACAACTGCAGAAGATGTAAGCTGCTATCTGGCGACACAGTAACGTCCGCCAATCCGTGATAAACGACGGTAGGCGGAAATCCCGACTTGATGTAGGTGGTTGGGCTGGCGGCGCGCATGGCGCCTTCATCAGAGCCCGCAGGCATAAGGGCAGAGGTCCATGGCGCTTCCCTAGTGATTTCTGCCACCGGATAAAACGCGACGCACGCCGCGAGCTGTGTATCAGCCGCACCAGCCGCAAATAGCGCGAGATGTCCGCCAGCCGAGTAGCCCACAACAGCAATGCGCTTGGGGTCGATGCCGAGCATTCCGGCGTTGTTACGCGTCCAGCGAATCGCAGTCTTCACATCCTCGTTTTGTGCCGGCCACTTGGCCTCACCGCTCAGTCGATATTGGGCCGCGACGGATACAAAGCCGCGTGCGGTGATCGGCGTCACTTGCGGACCAAGGGTATCCTTGCTGCCGCGAGCAAATCCCCCTCCATGCAGATGTATGAGCGCCATGCGCTTCTTGGTTCCCGCAGGGGGCCGGTAAATATCGACATGGAGATCTGTGTTTCCGCCTTTGCCTATCACGACGTCCTTCTCAACTTTGACCGCCGCCGCGTTTGGCACGTCCAACGGGCCGGCCCATCCGCGCAGCGGGTATCCAAGAGCAGCAGCGCTGCCGACGCCAAGCAACATTCGTCGCGTGATTTGAGTTTCGTTTGACATGTCATAACTCCAAGACTAGCGATTGCAGGCATGAAGCCGACCATATTACCAAACAATTCCATTTTCAATCGAACGCTGGCCGCGGACGACGGCGATCGGGTATTTCTGGCCGTCGGGCGAGCATTGCGGCTACGCGAAGATACTAGCGTATGAATTTCACTTTTCTTTGCGGCGGATGAAGGTTTCGGGCGTGCCATCTTCAGGGTTGACGAAGATGACGTCTTTCGGGTCGCGTCTCGGTGTGTCGAAGGAAAGAAAGACCACCGGCTGCTCAAGGATTTTGGGGAAAGCATGAACGGTCGTGCGCTTGAAGAAGAGGAGGTCGCCAGGAGCGAATTCCCCACTGTTTGAAGCTTTGCCCATCCAAAAAATGCCTCTCCCCGAGAGGACATAAAGGTATTCGTCGCAGCCCGCATGATAATGGGGCGGGGTCTCGCGGTAGACGCGGAAAACTCGGGCGCTCGCAGCCGCTTCGTCGGTCAAGTAGGTATCCAGTAACAGCGTCTCCGCAGTGTCTGGAAACGACCGGGCTATTTCGTGCGGTTTGAAGCGCTGGTAGTCACGTTTTTCTGCCATGAAGATCTCCATTTATTGGCCGTGGCGGATTTCGGAGATGAAGTCGGCGAAGCGCGTTTCGACTTCGGCGCGCGTCAGGGGCTCGGTGCCCTGGCGGGACATGGAGTAGCTGCTGGTTCCGCGCTCGAATTTTGCTTCGTAAACATACGCAGCGGCCGGATTGCCCAGGGCTTGCGTAGTGAAGGTCAGTGTTCCGCCGGCGAGTTCTTTGGACCAGGCGTCTGTAGGTTTTGGCGATTCCATGTGGTGCTTCCCTTTCGGATAAGGATGAGTCTCGGGGATGCCGCTACGAGGCCAGGATATTTTAGCGGATATTCGCGACGAACGGATGCCGCCCTGAAGTGTGGCGCTACAAATACCAAAGAACCCAAAGCCAAAGAAGGATTGCGGAGAGATTCTTCGACTTCGCGTTGAACTTGTTGACCCGGCGAAAGCTCATCCTGTTGGTGACTTTCGCCGGAAGAAGGAAATCGTGAGGACACGATTTCCGGGAGCAAAAGCCTCGGGACGCTGCGCTCAGAATGACAACTAACCTCGGTGGGCACCCTTAAAACCGAAGGGTGCGGCACCCAGAAAGGCAAAAAGCAAAAGCAGATTCCTCGTCGCTGCGCTCCTCGGAATGACAGCGGAGGTGCCGCAGGTGGCGAGGCGGTGGCGAGGACATTGCGAACTTTGTTTAGCGGCGAAAGCTCATCCTATTGGAGCTTTCGCGGTAAAGCGCAACGAAAATTCATCTGTACAAGTCTGAACCCGTTGCTCGAGGAAACGATGTTCCATGGGGCTGCGGGCCAATGCGAGGGCGGCGCGGAAATGGTCGCGGGCGGCGTCCGCGCGGCCGGCGCGGAGTTCAAATTCGCCGAGAGCGGCATGGTAGAAGGGATAGCTGGCGAGGCGATCGGAATTCGCGATGGCGCGAATCTCTTGGAGGCCGCGTTCGGGGCCATTGCGCTGAGCAATGGCGATGGCACGATTCAGCGCTACGACGGGCGAAGGGCGAATCGCCATGAGCTTGTCGTACAGAGAAACGATCATTCCCCAGTCGGTGTCTTCGGCGCGCGGCGCAACGGCGTGAGCCCAGGCGATGGCCGCCTCCAAGTGGTATTCGGTGAGTTCGGGGCCGGAGGCGGAAAGATCGAGCAGCTTCTGCCC
The DNA here is from genome assembly GCA_963846235.1 of uncultured Acidobacteriota bacterium. Classification (GTDB taxonomy): domain Bacteria; phylum Acidobacteriota; class Terriglobia; order Acidiferrales; family UBA7541; genus Palsa-189. The sequence goes on along the minus strand of CAWJVF010000003.1, from coordinate 992,663 downwards.
TTCCCCGACGAGACGCGCATCCCATTGCGAACGGTCCTGATCGCCGAGCGCGCACAATTCGCCGGAGGCATTGAGGCGCGCCGGCAGACGAGCAGCGTGCAGCGACATGAGCGCGGAAAGCGCAAAGGTCGCGGGCGTGGCGGCGAGCGGATGTTCGCGAAGCAGCGCCGCGAGGCGCATGGCTTCGCGGCAGAGTTCGGCGCGCACGGCGGATTCGGCGGAGGCGCCGTGGTAGCCTTCGTTGAAAAGCAAGTAGAGCGCGCTATGGACAGCGGGAAGACGCGCGGCGAAGTCGCGCGAGTCCCCGATGTCGAAGAGCTTTTTCGAGCCGGCGAGGACTTTCTTGGCGCGCGTGATGCGCTTTTCGATGGCAGCGTGAGAGCTGACGAAAGCGGCGGCGACTTCGTCAACGGTGAAGCCGCACAAAATGTGCAGCATGAGCGCAACCTGAGCCTCTTCCGGAAGGCGCGGATGGCAGCAGGAAAACATCATGCGCAGCTGATCGTCTTTGATTGCGTGCGGGGCGAAATTTTCTTCGACCGCGGGGGAGAGCGTCCATTCGCTTTCGAGGAAGCGGCCGAGTTCGGGGGCAAAAGTGCGGGCGGTGCGTTCGCGGCGAAGCACGTCGAGCGCGCGGTTTTTCGCCGTGACCATGAGCCACGCGGAGGGATTTTCCGGCACGCCTCGGAATTTCCAGACCTCGAGCGCGCGGCAGAAGGCGTCTTGCACGACGTCTTCTGCCAGCGCGAGGTTGTGGACTCCGAAGATGCGAGTCAGCGTTGCGACGATGCGCCCGGATTCGCGGCGAAAGAGATGGTCGCCGAGCTGTTCGCGCAGATGTTCAGAAGGGCCCATTACATTTTCATTACGGGCCGGACTTCGACGGCGCCTTCGACTTCGAAGATGGGGCAGCCCTTGGAAAGCTCGACGGCCTGATCGAGGTCGCGGGCTTCGATGAGGGAATAGCCGCCGACGACGTCCTTGGCTTCGGCAAAGGGGCCGTCGGTGACGGTCTTCTGCTTGCCGCGGACGAGCTTGCCGGCGCGTTCGAGGGGCTGGCCCACGTTTTTGACGTGGCCCTTTTCGCCGAGATCCTTGAACCAGGCCATCCATTTCTGCATGGTCTGCTGCATTGCTTCCGGGGATCGGTTAGTCTGGCCACCACGGTAAAGATAAACAAATTCGCTCATTGTGAGCCTCCTGTTTGATCGTGTTTGGGTACTTCTAACGTTAATACGTTTGAGGGAGACGGGGGCGGACAATTTTATGCCGAAAAAGCGCCGTGAGGGCCACGGCCTTTTTCGGCTCGACAACACCAGGAATCGGTTGCCGATACACTTGCCCTCCCGCAGTAGCGGGACGTTGCGGCGCCCGGCACCACAAGGCAAAATCCCCAGGGCCCCCGCACAATACGCGGGGCGCCCTGGCCTACAAGATCCACCGGCAGTAGAAATGCCGGCTGGAAGCCGGCGCTACGAAAATGGGCAGGCGCAGCTCGCGCTTATGGCAGGAATTTTTGGGCGATGGGGAAAGGGCGGCCGAAGCCGAAGGCGCGCGAAGTAATCTTGAGTCCGGGGGCGGCCTGCTTGCGTTTGTACTCGCTGTGATCGACTTTGATGGCGATGTCGCGGACAAGGTCGAGAGGAAAGCCGAAGTGCTGGGCGATCTCTTCAGGCGTGCGCACTTCCTCGACGTAAGCTTTCAGGATGCGGTCGAGCACGTCGTAGGGCGGCAAAGTGTCCTGATCGGTCTGATTCGCGCGCAATTCGGCGGAGGGCGGCTTTTCGATGCTCGCCCGGGGAATCAATTCCCTTTCGCGATTGATGACGCGAGCGAGATCGTAAACCATCGTTTTCGGGACGTCGGAAATTACCGCCAAGCCTCCGGCCATATCGCCGTAAAGCGTGCAGTAGCCGACGCCGATTTCGGATTTGTTTCCCGTGCTCAAAACGAGGGCGCCGAATTTATTGGAGAGCGCCATAAGCAGATTGCCGCGGATGCGCGCCTGAATATTTTCTTCGGTGGCATCCGGAGCGGATTCGGAGAACACATCCGCGAGGGTCTTGCGATACGTGTCAAATATGTTGCCGATCGGCAGAACGATGAGCTGGATGCCGAGATTCGAGGCGAGCTGGCGGGCGTCGCGAACGCTGCCTTCGGAGGAATACGGACCGGGCATGGCGATGCCGGTTACGTTTTCTTTTCCGAGCGCGGCGACGGCGATGCAGGCGACCACGGAGGAATCGATGCCGCCGCTGAGTCCGACGAGCGTTTTCTGGAATCCGCACTTGCGCACGTAGTCGCGCGTCCCGGTGACGACCGCCTGCAGCGCCAGCGAGATTTCGTCCGCGGGCTGCGGGCGCAGGTCGCCTTTGCCGGTGGCGGTGTCAAAGACGATTATGTCCTCTTCGAAGGCGCGCGCCTGCGCAGCGATACGGCCATCGGCAGTCAGCGCGACGCTCGAGCCATCGAAGACGAGCGTGTCGTCGCCGCCGACTTGATTCACGTAGACCACGGGACGCCGATGCGAACGCGCCAAGGCGCGAAGCATCTCGAAGCGGACGGAGCGCTTTTCGATGGTGTAAGGAGAAGCGGAGATATTCAGGATGATGCCTGCTCCTTGAGAGAGGAGGTCAACGACGGGATCGGCTTCGTAAAGGCGCTTGGCCCAGAAGGTTTTGTCGTTCCAGATGTCTTCGCAGATAGTGATGGCCAGCTTTTCTCCGCCGAAGGCGAAAACCTGCTGGCTGGGAGCGGACTGGAAATAACGCGATTCGTCGAAGACGTCGTAGGTGGGCAGCAGCATTTTGTGCTGCTCGAAAACGATGCGGCCTTCGGCCAGAAGCGCGGCGGCGTTCCAGGCAGGTTTACCCGTATTGGAATTGGCGCGAGCGGCGTAGCCAATGAGGATGGGCAGAGGCGTTTTCTGCGCGAGACAAGCTACCGTGGCGCGGTTGCGTTCGAGGAAAGCGGGGCGTTCGAGTAAATCCTGGGGGAGATAACCGCAGACGCAGAGTTCGGAAAAGACAGCCAGATCGGCGCCGCGGGACTTGGCTTCGGCGGCCATCTCCAGAATGCGCGCGGAATTTCCGGCGAAGTCGCCGACGGTGGGGTTGAATTGGCAGAGGGCAATTTTCATGGGCGACTCTTAAGGATATGGTTGAACTGCATGCTTTGCAACGCGAGGCGGATGTCGGCGTAAATACAAAGGCAAGGAGGGATTCCTCGCCCGCCGATCAGGAAAGTCGGCCGCGAATCGCGCGGCCGACTGCGGGCTCGGAATGACAGGGGTTGCTTATAAATCGACAGGGAGGACGCAATGGAGGGCAACCTGGCTATACATAGCGGGAGGTACAGAACGGACAGTAGGCAAATACGACAGTTTCCCGATGGATGCGATTACCGAAAGGGGGTATTTTGCCGGGGAAACGGGGATTCTGGCTTAAGACGTGACCCCGCCACGCCGATGAGGGGCTAAATCACCCGATATTCAACGCTGAAAGCGTGAATTGAAAGGCTCGTTTGAGGGAGGCCTTATTTGGCCCAAATGACGAGTTGGGCTGCCGCCGCATCCGTCATGCCGCTGAAAATTTCGCGGTCTGCGGAAGCCTCGAAACTGCTCAGAGATCAGAACTTCCGCTGGCAATGGCTTCGATTGTATGAGGAATGCCCGTGGGCTACCACGGCGCTAAGTCCTGCGTTTGTCTGTTCGTGGTATGAGGCTTATCAGGAGGAGTACAGCCCCCTTCTCGTTTGTCAATTATCAGCCTCAAACGAATTGGTTGGATTCCTACCCGTAGCGCTGGGGCGCAACGGGCAAGCAGTATTACCTGGAGCTCGGCAGGCCGAGTACAAGGGCTGGCTAGCCCTGCCGCCGAACGGTACCAGGTTCTTTGAAGAAAGCCTAAGGGTGCTCTCGCGACAGACGCGTATAGGAACGCTGTCATTCCGATATCTTCCGCCGGGAGTTCCCGTTGATGGAGCCTGCATCTCCTCGTTGCCATGGATCTGCGAGGTGCAAACGCACAGGCGTCCCATCGTGCCGCTGGGGGACGCTGCGAGCGTGGCGAAATATGTTCGCGAAAAAACGAACAGGACACTCAAAAACAGCTGGAACCGGCTAAAGCGATCGGGGGATCTCCGTCTGGAGCAGATTAGAGAGACCCACGACCTGGCGCGTATTTTCGACCAACTGATCGATTGGTACGAACATCGGCAGGCGATGGCGTACGGCAAGCGGCCATTTCACGACGACAAAAACAAGAAAATCTGGCATTTGTATCTGCTCAAAGAAGGCGTTCTGCATGTAACGTTGCTTAAGGCCGGGCCAGAGGTGATTTCGGCCGTATTCGGTCTCTGCGACGGGAAGACTTACTCGCTGATGATGTCCATGTTCGCGCCCGAGTATGCGCGCTACTCGCCCATAGCTCTACATCACCTCATGCTGGTAGAGCAGCTACACACGGAAGGATATTCGGCCCTGGATTTGACACCGGGCCCGGATCCGTTCAAGGAGCGCTTTGCGGGCGCGTACGATGACGTCCAGGTTCTTTCGATTTACTTCAAGCAACGTGAATGGATGAAGGCGAAGTTGCGCCAACAGAGTAAAGCGATGGCGATGGAAACACTATCCGCGCTGGGGATTACTCCAGAATCCGCAGGCCGGAACTTATTACGGGCCTTGGCCTTCCTGAGGCTGAAGAGACTGCCGAGAAACGAAAGCTCAGATATGCCGGAGCTGGTGTAGTTCGCTTAAGCGCGAACGCGATCAGGCCGGCTGGTCGTGAGAATTCCCTTCCTGCTTTTCCCGATGTCCCGCCCGATTGCGACGCGATTTACGCAGTACTTGATTGCGACGGATCTTTCGGATCAGCGGAAGCAGGTTAGATTTCCCTAGCACGCCCTTAGCAGAATAAAACCCAACACAAGAGACTATCCTGGCGACGCTACGCAGAAAACCGGTGAGCGTCGGAGGGTAGACGGCGACGTGGGCATCCTGCCGTTCGCTATTCGTGAAGAGACGCTTGTAGGGCTGATCCCCTACCCCGGGGTCGATGATGAGCGTCCTTTCTCCGTTGTTGCGAAGGAAGCAGTCTTCGATGCAGCACATCAGCAGATACCGTCCGAGGGAATATTCGGCGTATTTCGGATCATGGCCGGCGTATGTGCCGTAAAGAATTCCTCTGTGCCAGCGGGCAATGAGGAAGGCGCAAGGATTCTCCTCGATATATAGAATGTATGCGCGAAGAGAGCCGGCGCGGGCTTCTGCGCGCAGGCCCGCGGCTTCGGTGGGAGTAAATCCGCGACCGAAGGCACGCTGATAGGTCTTTTTGGCGATCTCTTCGGCAGCGGCGACCAGAGCTTGCACATCGTCTTCTTCCCAGAAACGACTGAGTTGAACCTTGCCGGAAAACTTTTTGATCAGGCGGTTGTGACGGTACTTTATGTTTTGGCGTTCCTTGGCGGGAAGATTATCGAGGAATTCCTGAAAGCTATCAGGGAGAACCAGATATCGATGGATCGTCGTGGCTGGGAAATGATCGCGGCAGAAAAAACCCGGGACCCGCATGGCCGCGCGGTAAAGCGGTGAATCGGTGGGCAACCCGAAGAATTCCGCGGCGCATGCTTCGCCGGCGCGCAACTGGGCGAGTACAGCACGAAGTAGGAATTCGCAGTTCTCAGGGGAGGCGTTGCCGAGCAGGCCTCCCTGGACAAAGTAAAGAACGCGGGCGTCTGAATGGAGGAGCCGAGCGACGCGCGAAATTACCGCTTTGCGGAGATGCTTTCCGATCAGGAGGCAATCAGGGGAGCCATCTCGGTGAACGACGAGTACGTGGGGGCGCGAGGTGGGATCTTCCTTGAACCAATCGAGATAGCTGTCGATTACTGAACCGGGGTGGTCCTGCCAGGCCTGCCATATCCCACGAAGTTCCTCGACTTCGGCTATGGTGCGGGCGACCCACAGACTGAGATTGCCGCCGGCCGAACCCACCTTTGGAGACTTACCTGGAAACGTGGCCGTGAAACCCATCCACCAAATAAGATGAATGCCAGGGAAACTGGGACGAGGGGTTCCGCAGGGGTATGGCGCAGCGAATAACAGACTCTATACGGGACTAATGGTATTTCGAGCCGGTTACAGAGCAGCCACTCGCTTCCCTGCTGCATAGGAGGCGGTCCCGGTCATTATGATGAACCCAGGATGCTTGCGTCGAGTATTTGCGAGGGTTTCAGGCGATGCTTGCCTTATCGCTGGACCGCAGGCTGGCAGTGATGTGAGCCAGCAACCGGCGTAGGGCCAGCAGCGACTCGCCCACCGCGAGCCGTTCATCCATCTCACAAGGAGTGGTGTCGAGCAGCCTGGAGGAGATAGCACGTTCCGCCAAATTGATTTTGTGGAGCAAGTTTTCCTGGCGCGGCTCCATAAACGCGTCGAGCACGAGTTGTTGCCAGGAGTATTTCAGAGTAGGCTTGCCTTCCTCGCCGCTCTGAGGTTCGAACCATTGTTCGGGCGCGTTCGGCATTTCGGCAAGCTGGTCGGGTTCGCTGTCACCTTCCTTTATTACGAGCGTGAGTTTCTCGAGATTGGGGTAACAGACACAATCGATCAGACGCTTGGCGCGGCTTCCCGCTCCGCGAGCTTCCTCTTCCGTTGCAAAACCGGAGCGGATTTCCACTAAGCGATTCTCCGATCCTCGAACTTCGTAAGACCAAGCCATTTCAATTCTCCTCACCTCGACGGTTGCGTCTGTGGTCAGGTACGCGGGCGGGGGGCGTAGCTGTGCCGAGAACTATATCGATGCAACGCAGGCGTTGGCAATACAGGAGAGATACATTTTCAGGCAAACCCCAGGGCGGCATTGTCGCACAATATGCTCTATGTTCGCTAGCGAACATAGCCGAAGATCACGGTTCAAGCCATGACGGGGCCATGACCGAGCCGAAGCTAGCGGCGCTCCTGGGGTGAGGCGGCATCGGCGATGCGGAAGATCGCCTGCAAGGTTTCGAGGACGATGCGCACGTAAAGCGTCCAGAAAAAGAAACCTACGATGCCGATCACGAGCATCAGGAGGCCCTGAGATGTGGAGTCGCGGAATCCATTGACCACCAGAACGACGGCGGCGATCAGTCCGGCCAGAAGATGCAGGCCATAGAGAAGGGCAAGGCTTTGAGGCGTCACGAGGTCGCGAAAGGAGAAGTCGAGCAGGGATTCGAAAAAGCCTTTGTTCATTCCGTCCTCCAGGGTGGTGCTCAATGATGGCGCTGTAATTCGCCGCCGCATTATACAGTGGGGTTGAGGGGATGAGCGGAGAAGGAGGTCGATCCTTTACTACCTCGGGGCAAGAGCGTGGAACACGCAGAAGCACCCATTAAAAAGCAGATCCTGCAACTCGTCCGAAGGGCAGGCCTCGCCGGGGATGACACGACTACCAGAGGCCGCCTCAGGGGCTAAAAGCCCCAAAACACCGAGCTCACTATGTCAGAGCTAAAGCTCTGACCTCCTAAATGGCAGCGACCGGCCTCGGGATGACAGCATGAAGACAGCGGCGAAGAGTTCGCTCATGTTAATCGCTCGGGTGACAGCGGTTGCGAGATAAACCGGACGGTTGCAATCAACCCACAAAGCAGATCCCTCGCTCACGTTGTTCGCTCGGGATGACCATCCTGGTCGGATGGTCAGCTTTTGGCCGGCGCGTTCCAGATGTAGAGGAACTCGCCGTCACTAGCCGTGGCGACGACTTGCCCATTTTTGCGAGTGGCGCGATTCAGCGCCGAACGAACCTTGGCTTTGCCCTCCGCCAATCCGCTCAAGGGCACTTTGATAGCAGCACCCTCCGGCAACTGGTCCAGGTCCTTCAGGATGGTGGTCACGATCTCCTTATGTTTTCCATGGCGGCCTTGCGGAACGTCAACTTGCGCCATGGTCTTGAAATGCATGGGCGCATTTTGTACGGCAACTTTGGTCTTGCTGGTAGCCATGAAACCCTCCTCGCTTAACGCGCTCCAATTAAGTAACTAAGCTAAACGTAACGTAATCGTATCACGTCCTAGCGAGTCGTCAAGCAAAAAATAGGGGGGATAATTTGCGCAAGTCGTTTACGACAAAACTGCGGGCTACGCCGTTAAAACGCGGAAAGTCGTACTAAAGGGAAATCCCGGACCCCTAAGAATTCCCTAAGGATTTTACCCGTATCAATTGGCCTCTGTTACGGTGGTCCTGGACGTAGACGTCGACGCGGACGTGATTCAAAGGAGATTTCGATGCCGAAATAAGACGCACTTCGAACAGGTGCCGGTGGCGATCGCAGAGAAAGTCGCCAAGGCGGAATCCAACGGACACTCGACCGACCCGCTCCCGAAGCCAATGAAGAAGCGCTTGAATGGGAAAGGCGTAGCCGAGCTCAAGCTGGATGAAGATTGAATCGCCAAGAGACAATTTTGGCGTGCTACAGAAAGAACGGAGTCTCTAAATGGACTATGGACTAAAATATCCCTGGCAGGAAGCCGTGGTGGAGGCGTTTATCGCTTCGCCCGCCGATTTGGGCACAAAGATCAATGAGGCCGAGCGAGCTATAGCCGCCCGCATAAGTGAGCCACAGATAGGTTTTTCCGAGCGAATGGCTCTGGACGACGCGCTGCGGATGCTACGGGTTTTGATGACCGAGACAAAGGCAGAAGAGGCGGAGCAGAGCCGAAGCAGAACTCAGGTTGCGTGACGCCACTGCGGCCCGACCCGCGCAACTTTCTCCTGTGCGCGAATGCTCGCGATTCGTCTTACCGGACTTCTTGGCGAACTTCAGAGGTTGGTTCCGCTAAAAGAAAGGCTCCCAAAAACTGGGAGCCTCGTTGGAAAAAGAAATTCTTCGCTTTACTCAGAATAAACCCGCCGCTAAGCGACCTGCTGGCGTTGCTTATACGGTGAAGGAGCTGCCGCACCCGCAGGTGCTCTTGACGTTGGGGTTATTGAACTTGAACCCGGCGCCCTCGAGCGTCTCGATGTAATCGATCTGCACGCCATCGAGGTACATTTCGCTCATCTGGTCGACGACCAATTTCACGCCCTCGAATTCGTAGACGTTGTCGGAGGGATTCTCCGGATTATCGAAAGCCATGTGATAGCTGAATCCGGAGCAGCCTCCACCGACCACGGCCACGCGCAGGACCGACGGCGCGGGATTCTGCTGGGACATGATTTCCTTGACCTTACCGGCTGCGACTTCAGTCAGTTGGACCATCCGTAATTCCCTCCCCTTTGGAGCCGCCGGCGTTAATCGCCCAGGCGGGCACTATCAGTATATCAAAGACGTGGGTGTGTGCCCACGGAAACGCCTGGCGTTTGCAATCAGTTAGATGCTGAGGGCCGGGCAGAGTCGCACAAAACGGCTGAGCCGATTTGGCGGTGTTTTGCGCTTATACATGCAAGGGGAGGCCTGAGCGTTAAAGGAGGCCTTTGGAGCCTTGGGAGGGTTAAATGGCCGGTTCGGCGTTCGCCGTGAAGCAAATCAAAGACTGCCAGAACATGTTGAATAAAATCCTGGAATCCTCGCCTGAAGACTCCGATTCGCTTGCGGTGATTCGGAAGATCATACGGTGCGATGAATGCGCCCCTCGGAAGGCGGCGGTGTGCTCTGTGGAATTACGATTTTTCTGCGTGAACCACTTCGCGGATTACTGCTATCGACGCCTCGAGGAGTGCGAGAAGGCGCTGGACGACCGACGACATCAGGAATTGGAATCGGTGCGAGGCTTTCTGCGCGAGTGCGCGACACAGGCGGCGAAACTGCTGCTGATTGGGGGAGAGTTGCAAAACGTTGAACGCGCCCGGTTGTTTGACATTATGCTGTGGGCCAACGAGCTGTTTTACAGGCCGATTTCGCAAGCGAGAATGGGTACGCGCAACCTCTTTCCTGAATACATAAGGATTCGCAGCTGACATCGCTTCCCTTTGCGGATGCTTTTCGAGTAGGCTCTAGCCACCTGTACGGAGGAGGCAGCCATGAGAAAAGCGATGCGGGTGACGGCGATTGGTGCGATCGCGGCAATGGCCGCGGTGATTCTGGGGCTGGCGCCGAGCGCACGAGTGCAGAACGAAGCGCGGGCGCAGACTGGAAAAGGCGAAGTGACGCTGATCGCGCCGGGCGGAGCACGCGCGGCGGTCGAGGCGCTGATTCCGGGATTCGAAAAGAAGACCGGATACAAAGTGAAGGCGACTTTCGGGTCGGGCGGTGGGACGCACAAGCAGGTGGTGAACGGCGACGCGTTCGATGTGCCGATCGTGCAGCCGCCGTATCAGGACGTGATCGATTCGGGCAATGTAGTGAAGACAACCGAGAAGCCACTGGCGAGCGTGGCCGTGGGCGTGGCCGTGAAACAGGGTGCGCCAAAGCCGGACATTTCGTCGCCGGACGCGGTGAAGAAAATGTTCGCGTCGGCGAAGTCGATCAGTTATCCGGACCCGAAGGGCGGCGCGGCAGCCGGAGTAACGGTGGACGAAATGTTCAAGAAGCTGGGCGTGACTGAACAATTGCAGCCGAAGATCAAGCTCGCGCAGGGCGGCGCGGGCGCGATGAAGATGGTCGCGAGCGGAGAGGCTGAGATCGGCATGACCTTCCTGAGCGAGATGGAAGAGCCGGGCATCGACGTGGTCGGGCCATTGCCAAAGTCGGCGGCTACACCGACAGTGTTGGTGGCATTTGTGTCGGCCCACGCGAAGAATCCAGATGGGGCTAAGGCGCTGGTCGATTATTTGTCCTCGCCGGAAGCGGCGGCAGTGTACAAGGCGCAGCACATGATGCCCGGGAAATAAGCCGCTCGAGGCGCGCAAAGCAAATCCCCCAGGGCCCCGCCGTCTTTTTTATCCGGCGCATTCGCGACTGAGACGGCGGGCGCCCTGGGCTACCAAGGCCGTTCCCATCCTTCGCACAAAACGGGAACAATGGGACACCCGCAAAAACCTTCACGCGGCGTGCTACCCGAACCGCCGGCCCCAAAATCTGCACGAAGATCTCTTCGTAATTTAGACACCGGCAGTTCCTGCCGTGTTCCCTCACAACAGAAATTTGTGTGCTCAAGGGTAACGCCCAAAGTGTTTCGCGGCGATTCGTGGAATTTTTGTACGTTGAGACAACAGCGAGGAACAAAGGCTCGAGGAGCGGTGTCTATTCGAACAGTCAAAAGTCCGCACGCACAAAAATTATCGGCCACGCGAGGAGGAGACCATGAACTGGAACCTATTCGGGATGTGGCATTCGATGGGCGCCACGGCGCAAGGAGTGGTAATCGTGCTGCTTGCCATGTCGGCGACTTCGATAGGAATCGCCGTCGACAGGAGCTTGAGATATCGGGCAGCTCGACGCGCGTCGAGGGCGTTTGTGCGGCAAGTGGCGGAATCCCTTGCGGACGGAAAAGTAGCCGACGCTATTTCAGTGGCCAAGCGAAACAAGAGGAGCCACATCGCCAAAGTGGTGGCGGCGGGGCTGGCGGATTTCGAGGCGGCGCCTCGATCGGCCTCCGATACGCAGCGCATCGAAGTGGCCAAGCGTGGGCTGGCGCGTTCAGCTATCACGACGCACGCAGAGATGAAACGCGGGCTGGGAGGACTGGCGACGATCGGTTCGACTGCACCGTTCGTCGGGCTATTCGGCACGGTGGTCGGAATTATGAACGCGTTTCGCGGGTCAATAGGAGAGAGGACGGAGCAGCTTTCGGCAGTGGGCGGAGGGATCGCGGAAGCGCTAGTGACGACGGCGTTGGGGCTGCTCGTGGCAGTGCCGGCGGTGTGGTGCTTCAACTATTTCACGAGCAAGATGGAAGGCTTCGATATAGAAATGGAGAATTCGTCTATGGAGATGGTGAATTATCTGCTGATTCGGCTGGAACAGCGCAAGCAGGGCTCCTGACGGAGCGTCAGAGAGGACGCCAGGCAGTGGAGCTAGCTATCGGGGCCGAGAGAGTCGCCGAGGGGCGAGGAGCGGTGCACGACGAAATAATTTTCAGCCTTGAAGATCGCGTGGCACAAAGGACAGGAATTACCGGGCGAGGCGCCAAACGGCAATACAGGCACCCCGCTCCCCGGATCCAGGAGCAGTTGCAAGATGAAACCGATCTTGCAGCATGAACAGCGCCTGCAGAAGTATGCGAACACGCATCCTCTCCGTTTGCCAAAAACCACGCTTGCCGATCACAAAAAACAGACCGCCTTTTCATCGCTCTCTGAATTTATCGCGCGCCGGGGCCGGAGAAACTGCCGCGGGGCCTGGTGCGCTCCAGCCGAGGAGCAGCTTCGTTGATCCGCAGCGCACGGCCAGCCACTTCCTTGCCGTTCAGGCCAGCCATAGCCTGGGCAGCTTCGTGATCATCCGGCATTTCCACAAATGCGAAACCGCGCGGACGTCCGGTTTCGCGGTCGTTGATTACGGAAATGTTCTCAACCTCGCCGAAGGGCGCGAAGAGGTCTCGCAGATCGGCTTCGGTGGTTTCGAAATTCAAGTTTCCAACATAAACGCTCTTCATTCTATTTTTCTCCTTACGGAGTCTGCTTCGCTTCGTCGGAAGCGGCTTTGCTACCGGCCTTTTTCGATGCGAGCCTGGCATAGACCTTGTCGCCGTGTTTTGCGCGCACGCGCGGGGGAGGAGTGAGATTAGAAAGTTCCACGACCATCAACGTCGTGACGAATCGCTTGAGGCCGTGGAGATCGAAATCAATGGAAGTCTGCCGGGTATCGGATTCGGTTACAACGCCCATGCCATACCGGTAATGCTTAACGTATTGGCCTTCCGGAATCGCTTTCATATGAGCTCCCTTTACCTTTATTGGACGATCAGTGCGAGAAAACGATTGGTGCAAGAAAACGTGTTGCTACGTGCGAAACTTCATTCAGAGCGGGTACACGAATTGAACGGTGCAATGGGATTCTGCGAGCTGCTTATCGAGTTCTAGTTTGGTCTTCAAATTTGTGCGAAGCGCCAGGGCGATTGCGTGAATGCGATCGAGGCCGGCATGCGTGCGCACTAATTTTCTGGCGGCGGCCTTAAGAGCGATTAGAGACTCCTCCACATTCCAACGTTCGCGGACCAGGCAATCAAGTCTGCTAATGGGCCGACTACTGTTTTTCTCTGCTGGGTTCATGGTGACGCCTCTTTCTTTGTCCTACGATTACTTGCAGGAGGCGCGGGCGGATAAGTGGAAGCCTCCGCCCTTTGAGTCCGAAGACACAAAAAGGGCCAACGAGTGATGTGGACTCGCAGCCCCTTTTAACGGAACAAAAGGTTTTTACAAGAGCAACAAGCGCAAGAGGATTATAGCACAGTAACCGGTCGCACGGTGGATGGAATTCCGCGCCTCGATCCGATGACAAAAGCAACGGTGAGCCGCTGGAAGCGCATTGACATCGCGGCAAGGGTCAGCAAGAATAAATGGCGCAGCAAAAAAGCAGATTCGTCGTGGTCCGTCCCGCGCATGCGTGGGTGGACTCTTCGAAATGGCAGTGAGGCCTGTCTGCTAGCAAGGACGGATTGTGAGCTACACGGCACCGAGCATCGAAGAGTACATTTCGGGCGAAGTCATAAAGTACGAGCCCAAGTCCGAAGGCCAGAACAACAAACGCAAACGCAAGCCGCACATTCTGGCCGTAATCAACGAGAACTGCACGGGCTGTGCGGGCTCGCCCGCCTGCGTGGAGTATTGCCCGGTAGAAGACTGCATGTTCTGGAGTCCCGATCCCGATCATGCGCCGTTTGGCCGCATTATTGTCGATCCCCTGCTGTGCATTGGGTGCAAGCTGTGCACCAGCAAGGGTCCCGACGGAGCATTCCTGGAGGGCTGCCCCTGGGACGCGATCGATATGGTCCCGCTGGTCGAGTTTGAGGCTGGCAACGGGACCCTGCCATTCTAATCAGGGGCTTTTAGCGCTTTTAGCTACCGACAACTCCAAGTATCCGCAAGAGTTACCTGCAGCGCACAATTGTCAAAAGCTTGTAACAATCGAGCAACTGTGTACGTCTAAGATGTTGGCTGGTTGCGTACGACTTGCTCCGCCAATAGGGCTTCTCACGAGGCTTTGGGTGGGGGAGATGAGTGGGCGCAAGTACAGGAAACGTCAGGGGCGATCTCGCATGTGCCAAAGAAGCGCATGCCGGAGAGCATAAAGTCCGGAAATCTCTAAGCACGGCTTCACCGTGCAGGCCCTACTCCTAACATTCATAGGGCACTTATCACCGGGCATCCCGACGCTAACTGTGTGGGCGCTTGGGCGTGCTACCGAAGGCGGCGCAATCGGCAGGGCCATACTACTTGTTAAAATAGGAGACACACGATGAGGAAAGTTGCATTTCGATTGGGTCTGGCAGTGGCAGCACTGGCACTGACTTTGCCGGTGATGGCCAAAGCTGACAAGACAGCCACTTCCGCAGCCAAGCCCAAGAGCACAACGCTCACGATCGACTCGCCAGTGAAGTTCGGGGACACCACGGTGAAGCCCGGGACCTATAAGCTGGTGATCGAGAGCGATAAGGCCACGATCGAGAACGGAAAGAACGTGGTGGCCAGCGCGCCCGGCCACTGGGAAGATCGCAAGCAGAAGGTGGAATCGACCGGCTTCGAGACGACAAACGGTGCGGTTGACAGCATCTTCGTGCACGGCGAGAGCAGTGCGTTTGTGCTGGGAGACGGCAGCCAGGTAAGCAAGAAGTAAGCATAGCCCACAGGGAACCCTACGGGGGAGGCGAAGTAACGCCTCCCCTTTTTTATTTTCAGTGAGAGGCGCGCAACTATCGCAGAATGAACACTTACGCAAAAATAGGGGGAGGGGTGGGGTGCTCATTCCTCAAGTCTTACATTAAGTTGCAACCAAGCCCGCATCCGCCTTTTGGCCTTATCTAAGCGTTAAGCGCCGTCAGTGGGGTTGGCGGGAGCGGATGGCGGTGGCGGTGAGTTCGGCCTGCTGGCGGACGTTCGCCGGGAACGTCGCCTGCGCCGCGGGCGATATTCTCGATGGCGGGCAGGTCTCCGAGCTGGCCGATGAGGTAGAGCGCGCGTAGCGATTCCCAAATTTCGCTCACGCTGGGATCGATGAGCAGGACCGGCTGGCCTTTGGTTACGGCGGCCTTATCGGGGACAAGCCACTGGCGGATAGTACCGGGAATTTGCGAGCGCAACTCGCTTGTGGAGTCGCCGGACCGAATGTGGCCGAGGAGCGTGCCGGGATTGATGCTCTCGCCCGGCTTCAGCCGTTCGTCGAGGGCGCCGGCTTCATGCGCTCCGATCGCGGAGGGCTGCAGCATGGAGCGAATTTCGGCCAGGCCGGAGTCGTCGCCAAAGCGCACGAGACCCAGCGCGGCGTTGCGGCGGACCATGGGATTAGGATCCTGCAGAAGGCGCAACAGTTCCTGGTGGAAATCGGAGACGGAATTATCCTGACCCATGACCCAGGCGGCGGTAAGACGCAGTTCGTCCTGCCCATTCTGGGCGATCTGCACGACCTGGGGATAAAACTGGCGCGCGGAATCGCGGGTGAAAGCGTCGCGGGCGAGCATACGGTCCGCGACCTGCGAAAGCGCGTGCTGGATTTCGCGGGGATGTTCGCGATCCACGAGCGATTTCTGGAGCTGCGCGTCATTAAGGGGCTTGCCGAACCAAGTGGCCTGCCAGAAGAGAAAAGGCATCAGGACGAAGAGAAACGTCATCGCCAGGATGACAAAAAGCCAGCGGCGCTTCAGGCCGGGTTTGGCAGGCACGGGAATGGCTTGGTCAGTCAAAAGATCTGTCGCCTCTTCGGGACTAGTCCCGATCGAATATTGCGCTTCAGGGGCTAAACCCCGAGTCGAGACCAGATTAATGTCGCGGCTATGGATTCGCTGCGCTCACCATAAGAAGCCGCGACCCACAAAGCTCAATATTTAGTGTACACGCTCGGCGCGGGCAGGAAAGGGCAAGAGATCAGGCGATAACGCCGTTAGCGAAGAGGCTCGGGCCTATTTCCCTTCACCGGGGCGTACGGAGACAGGCTCCTGGGACTGGGCCTTGGCCGGGGCGGCGCGAGGTGCAGCTGGCTTCGGAGCAGGCGCGGCCGCGGATTCTTTCTTGGCGCGCGCGGGAATCCAGCCCTGCTCCTGAGCGATCGAGAACAGCGCGATCAAGAATAGCAGGCCCATCAGCAGGCTGGAGAGAATCAGCAGCAGACCGTCGAGGTCCAAGCCGAGGCGCGTGAGGACGTCAGAAGCCAGACCGGCGGCGGACAGCACCAAGACCAGCAAACAGATTCCCACCAAACCCAAGACGCCCTGTGTTTTCGTCATCGTTAAGTTTGCATGACCCCTTAACTTTTTTACCGGCGAAGGCTCATCCTGTTGGTGACCTTCGCCGGTTCGACAACCTTCACCGCCAGAATTTATCTAAAACCATGAGCCCGAGCAAGAGCGGAAGATGCACGACTGTCGCGTGCATCAACCACTTGGCGCGGACGTTGGTCCGGCGCGCCGAGGCCCATAAGCACACTTTCACCAGCAGCAATCCCACGACGAGCGCGAAGAAATAAAAGCGCACGCCACCCAGTCCTGTGACCGACGCCAGCAAACTGACGGGAATCAAAGCCGCGGCGCAAAAGACGATCTGGCCGAAGGTCGTGTTGCCATCGCGGTCCACTACTGGGAGCATGCGAATTCCCGCGCGAGCGTAATCTTCACGGTAAACCCAGGAAATCGAATGAAAATGCGGCACCTGCCAGAGAAACAGAATCGCGAAGAGAACGTAAGCGCCGGCACCGAGCGATCCGCGCGCGGCAGCCCAGCCAATCACGGGCGGAAGCGCTCCGGGAAAGCCGCCAATGAGCGTGGCGGCGGTGGTGCGCGTCTTGAGGGGCGTGTAAACGCCGAGATACAAGACGCTGGTGAGCGCGGCCAGCGAGGCGGCCAGAATGTTGGTGGTCAGCAAAAGCTCAAGCACGCCGGCTATGGCGAGGCCCACGCCGAACCAGAGCGCTTGGGCGGGAGCGAGCGTGCCGGTGGGCAATGGGCGCGAGGCGGTGCGGCGCATGCGGGCGTCTGAATCGCGCTCGATGTAATGATTGAGCGCGGAGGTGCCGGCAGCGACGAGCGTGGTGCCGATCACGGTCTGCGCCATGCGCAACCAGTCGAGCGGGCCGACCGCGCCGAGGGCGTAGCCCGCCAGCGTGGTGAGCACGACCAGGAAGGAGACGTCAGGCTTCGTGAGGGCGACGTACGCCATGGTACGCGAAGGAGCGGCGACGGGAATGGCGCGAGTATTCATGGATTCTCGACGAAAAGAGATTGCCTCGTCGGTCCGCTCATCACCATGACAAACGGCCTGCGACCCAAGGAGAGATTCCTCGACTTCACGTCTCGGGCTGGAATCAGAGACGATTTCCGGAGGAAAAAGCGCCGAGACGTTTCGCTCTGAATGACAACCTCCCGCATAAATCCTCTTAACCTATCAATCGGCCGCGTCAATCGGCCGCGCTCGGGCGCGCTACTGGCACAGCAATGGGCGCTCCCGCGGAGCGTACGAGACGATAACAGATCAGCGTCACCAGGACGGTGGTTACGAGAACCAGCGCGCCGGTAACCACGTGAGCTACCGTGAGCGCAACCATTACCGGTATGGGCTGCGGAAACGATGCTGCGTACAGCCGCGACCCATAGGCCGCGGCGCCGAGCAGCAGTTGCAAGCCGATCAAAATATGCAGCCCAAGCGCGGCGGACCTCAATTCGGGAACGCCGGGAAACCGGCGCTTCAGCGCGCCCGCCAGCCAAAAGATCAGCCCGGTCACGACGACGGCTCCAGCCAAGTGAGGGATGATTCCGAAAGCCTTGTGGCGGAACGCGGCACCCAGAATCAATTGCACAAAAACGGCTGCAACCGTGGCCAGAGAGAGCACGTGAATCGAAGGGCTGCGGAAATCGCTGCGCCATATGTCCGGTTCGCGTTCCCACCAGGCGCTGGTAAAGAGCGCGATGCTCGCGACCGTGGAGAAGAAAATCTGCGCCAGCGTAGCGTGTGCGGAGGAGACCCAGGGCGGCAAGAAAAAGAGAACGGTGAGACCGCCGAGCAATCCCTGAGCGACGATGGCGCCGAGAGCTGCGACACCGAGCCAGCGAAGCCAACGTTGAGCCGAGGGACCACGCGACGCGACACGCCAAAGCCAAACCGCGAGCACGATGCTGAGCAGTCCGACAAAGGAAGCGATCATACGGTGGCCGTGCTCGTAGAAGATTCCGCCGACCATGGGTGGAGTGAGCGAGCCGTAAGAGAGCGGCCAATCTGGAACCGAGAGGCCAGCGTCATTGGAAGTGACCAGCGCGCCCGCGATGAGCAGGAAAAACGTGCACATGGCGGTGAAGACTGCGAAGCGGTGGAGGTTTTGATAGGGGCGTGGGGTGGTCACGGGAGTTTTTCTAAGGGACGTTGTTTGGCGGTCTGCCTCTAGGATGCTGAGAGATTCCTCGGCGCTACATCCACCAGAATGACACATTTTCAATACGCAGTGTTAGTCACACGTCGGTCCCACCCTTCGCGCGTTTAGGCTGCGCTGGCAGCATAACGCTGAGAGCGCGAAGGATGGGCACCAGCCTACTCTTTGGGCCGAAAAAGCGCCGTGATCTACACGGCCTTTTTCGGCACGACAACACCAGTCACTCCAGCCAGAGCGCTATTAGTCTGAACCGGCGGAGGCGGCCTTGAACGTAAGCGTGACGGACTTGGACTCGCTGGGGCCGACGGTGACCATGGCGTCCTGCGAGCCTAACGATTCATGCCAAGCCGTTACGGTGTAAGTCCCCGGAGGCACGTTCTTGAGCGTGAAGCTGCCGTCCTTGCCAGTGACCTGGTAATAGGGGTTATTGAATACGGCGATATACGCCTTCATCCACGGGTGGACGTTGCACTTCACGGGAATGGAGACCTCGGGACGCGCGAAGCTCTGCATAATCGGCTGAGCTCCCGGCGGCTGCGATTCGTTCCATTCGCGATTGTCCTTGGGAACGGGGTGGATGTTATGCGTGGTCATGTCCGAATTAATGACCGAAAGAGGCTCGCCCGTCTGTAGTGCAAGGACGTGCGGATGGTACTGGCAGCCCTTCTGGTCGATCATTACTGGGGTGGTCTCCGGCGAAAACGAATACGCGCTGAAGTCGCCCTTGAGGTAGACGACCACGTTTTGCAGCGTGCCGCCATCGCCGGGAACGATGTCTTCAGTGGTTGCCGGCGTGGAATGCGCCTTGGCGCAATTGGGTTCGGCGGCCATATTGATGTTCCTGGGCTTGGGTGCCGTGCCATCTAGTTTGATCGTCCCGGTGACTGTACCGGCTGTGGCCGAATCCACCGTTTTGCCGCCGCCTGTGTTTGCGGCTGGAGCGGCGGTTTCCGACTGGTTTCCTTTTCCTCCACA
This sequence comes from uncultured Acidobacteriota bacterium, assembly GCA_963846235.1. Classification (GTDB taxonomy): domain Bacteria; phylum Acidobacteriota; class Terriglobia; order Acidiferrales; family UBA7541; genus Palsa-189. The sequence goes on along the minus strand of CAWJVF010000003.1, from coordinate 973,260 downwards.
ACTGATCAACGCAGCAGCCAGTGTTACGGCAGCGGCGAGGTACCACAAACTTTTACTCATGACGTTATGACTTCCTCCTATGAAGATTTCCGGGGTCTACTTGGCCGTCAATTAAATTGATTACTGCTGGGTGCATTCGGCGCGCTAATTACCACGGGCGGCGGTGGTGGTTGGAGTGCGGCCAAGGAGCAACCGCTGCTCTTCGGGCGTCAGGGTAAACATATAACGCACCAGCAGATCCGCATGGTCGCCCTGAAAGCCGCGCATGTTTTCGGGAATCGGCCCAGAGAAGACCCAGTGATCATTCTGGCGCTTAAAGAGTCCCGAAGGCATAGCCGTGCCTGGAATGATCAATTGTGGATTGGTGATCCAGCGGCCGGTCCATGCCGGACGCAGACGATCCCTCGCCAACAGGAAATTCGGCGCCGTGGCGTTTTTATCGTGCGCCGGATCGCCGGTGGCATGGCATTTCAAGCACGGCGCGGCGGTGCTCGTAAAGAGCGCGCGAGCCATTCCCTCTTCAGAGGTAGTGAGAGGCTCAACCTTCTGCGGAATGAAAGGTTCGGCCTGATGCGAAATAGCTTCGAAGAAGAGCACCAGGCTGCGAATCTCGTCGTCGGAGAAGAAGAACGTGGGCATGCGGACCTGCAAGTAGCTGCGTACGCCGTCGCGATTCAGATCAGTGGTGCTGAGCGCCGGATTGGACAGGAAATTCTTGAGCCAGTCGGGATTGACGCGAGCGCCTTCGCTGGTGAGCACGGGCGGCAGATTGATCTTGTCTTCGCCCTGATACATGGGCAATCCCATGAGCACAGACTTCTGGCCGATATCGACCTGATGACAGCCCATGCAGTTGTACTTGGTGACGATCCACCAGCCCTTCTGGATGTAGGCACGCTCGTCTGAAGGCTTGTACATGTAGTCGGGCGGCAGAGACGGATCGGTACTGCCGAGCAACATGGTGACGATGGCGTTGATATCGTCACCGTTGACGTTGGGCTTGGGCATGCGCAGGCGGTCCTGCGGATTCGGCTTGTATTTGCCCGTGTCGTAAACCGCGGGATTGGCCAGCTTGTGTTCGAAGAAGCCCTTCAAGTCATACCAATCGGGGCGGGACGACTTTTTGCCATCGGGTTCGATGCCCTGCTTGGCATCTTCGGTATAAGAGAGCAAAATCGAGACGCTCGATAGGCTTGCTGCCTTCGTTGGTGAGCTCGGTACCGACGCGGCTTTCCTCTTCGAGGCCGGAGATCTCATGGCATCCCGCGCAGCCGTAGAACTGTACCAGGGACTTACCCTTATCCTTGAGCTTGGGATCATCCATGAAGTCAGCCGCCGGGAATTCCATGTCGGGATGCTTCAAAGTGATCAGGTAGCTCGCGATATCGCGCGAATCTTCGACGCTCAGGCGCAGGCTGGGCATGACCGTAGGCTGTTGCACTACGAGCTCATGGCCGTCATTGGGACTGCGGGAATGCGCGAGATCGAAGACGAACGGCATACCGTGCTTGGCGTAGTCTTCGGGGCCGAGGTCGCGCTTCTCAAAGGGGCTATAGGGGCGCGTGCGTTCGCGCGGGTTGTGCACCCAGCGAACGAGGTAATCGTAGTTGTCTTTTTCGCCGACGCGGCTGAGATTCGCCGCGAAAGTGCCGCCCATGATGTTCGGCCCTTCACCAAGGGAATGGCAGCCGAGGCAGCCGCGGGATTCGAGAAGTTCCTTGCCGTGCATGGCATTACCCGCAGGCTGCTTGGGCAAGGCCGGACCGGTGAGCGCCGATTGCCAGATGAATGCGGAGATGGACTGAACTTCTTCGGGCTGCAAGCGGAATTGCGGCATCTTTGTGGTAGGCCGCCATTCATGCGTGTGCTGCAGCCAATAAGGGATCCACTCCTTGTGGATCTTCATGCGAACTTCTTTGAGGTCAGGGCCGACTTTCTTAATTTCCTGCAACAGGTCGTGCGACTTCAGCTCGAGTTGCTCCTGCTGCGAATCCATGTTGGCGACCGTGACGGTAAGGTTCTGGGCGCGCTGATAGAAATTGTTGGCAACCGCGTTGTCGGTAGCCTGATCGCCGAGCTTATTGATGCGCGGGATTTCGTCCTGGTCGGCTTTGCGATCGCTTTCGATCTGAGTGATCTGCTGTCGCGTGGCGGTGAGCAGGTCGTCCTGGTTGTCGAAGCCCTGGAACTTGTGGCAGCCGATGCAGCCTTTTTCGCGGAAGAGCTCCTTACCCCGGTTGAGCACGCCGGCGTGTTCGGTGACGGCGTCCGAAGCATGGCACTGCTGGCAACCTGCGTCGAAGTTTTCGCGGTAATACAGCGGCCAGAGCCAGTGTTCATAGCGGCCGTGCGCACGCTCGACGGTGTCGAGAGCGCGGCCATTACCGCCGTGGCAAGGCGAGCAGCCGAATTTCTCCTCAGGGTGAAACTTCAGCAGATCGGGATCAGGATGGCTGGTGAACGGAGCGTCTTTATCCTTGGCCACGCCCAAATCGGCTTTGGTCAGCGTCACTACAGCGGGAACGAGCAGAGGATCGGTGGCCACGTGACACGATTGGCAGCGGTCGACAAGGCCGACGCCGCCAACGTAATTGATTTGCGCGCCTGGCGGGTTGACGTTGATCTGGCGCAGCTTGACGTCCATGTTGCTGGTGCTTTGCAGCAGACCCTGCAAATCGGCGGTGCCCAGGCCGGGCAGACGTTCCTTTACGAAGGCATCGAGCGCAACCTGCGCCTCTTTCGCGGACTTATCCTGCTCGCCGCGCTTGGCTACGAGACTAGCTTTCTGGCTCATGATGCCGGTGAACGTACCGTTCAGATCGTCGTAATTAAACTTGCGAAGCTCGGTACCGTTCGCGGTGGGCCAATTGAGCTCATACGTAAAGGCTCTGGCCTCGTTGAGTTCCTTCAACTTGGCGGCTTTGGCGCTCTTATCGCTTTCGGGAATCTGTTCGAGCTGATACGTCAACGCTCCGACTTTGCCGCGCCCGTCCTGGAAATCGGGAGTCAAGACGGCGCGCTGGCGATCGAGCAAATCGATCTGTTCGGTGATCTGCCGGTCCGCGGGAAGAACAGCGCTGCCGGCGCTATCCACGGCGGCTTTCAGCTTCTGGTAATCGGGCGTGCCGTAAAGGGCCTGTTCGGCGGCACGGCGCTGGGCGATCTGCTTCTGGAGATAGCCGGCGTATAGAGTGCGGAAGCGATTCTGATAATCGCGCCAGGGGCGGAGGCCGAAAAATTCGCTGTACAGAGACCAGAACACCGTCAGCAGCAACAAAAAAGCGGAGATCAGAATCAGGCCGCTGAGAGGCCTGCTGACGATCGGATCGTCTTGCTGCGGGGGAAGATCAGGCAACGCATTCCTCCTGAATCATTGAAGAGAGATTCCTCGACTCCGTGGCCGCGCGGCCAAAAGGCGGCCGAAGAAAGGGCGCGGTCACTCCGCTCAGAATGACACCGCGCGAGTGGCCGCTGCGTACTCGGCCGACTTTTAAGCCGAATACACCCAAGCGCAAATTCCCCAGGGCCCCGCCAAACCGCGGCGGGCGCCCTGGGCTACAAGTGCGCGCTTCATGAACTGCGCTCAAATGCTGAACCATGGCGTTACCCAGATATATTTGACGCGGAAGATCAGGCGCAACAGGATTTTCACCGGCAAAGCCAGCATCAGGACCAGCAGCAGATCGGTGGTGACAATCTGCAGCAGGGTCATGCGGCGGAAAATACGCTGCGCGAAATTGGTTGAGTTCATCACAAGATAGACAAGATAGCTCGCGAGAATGAAATAGATGGCGATCGGAAAGAATCCGAAAATGATGCGCGCAAGGATCGGCGCGTAAGCGCGATTCGCCGCAGGCATCAGGTGCGCCAGCCAAGCGCCATTGACACCGAAGATGGCGTCGAGATTACGATTCACCGCGTACTCGACGCGCGCCGCATCCCATGTGGAAGTCGGCCAGAACCACATCCAGCCAGGACCGCGGATGAACGTCCCGATGGTGATCATCACAATCCACAGGCCGATGAAGCCCAAGCAGAAAGTCCAGACCGCGAACCGCCGCTGCTTATAAGTGTAGTAGCCATTGCCGAGCGGATTTGCGTCGATATAGGGAATGGCCATCAAGCCTACGATGATCAGCGTAGGCATGACCACGCCGGCAATCCACGGATCGAAGTAGACCAGCATTTCCTGCAGGCCCAGGAAATACCAAGGCGCCTTGGCGGGATTCATGGTCACGTTGGGATTGGACGGCTCTTCGAGCGGCGCATTGAGCGTGAGCGACCAAGCCATGAGTAGCACGGTGACCAGGATCGCAGCCACGAACTCCACGCGCATCAGATACGGCCAGGTGTGGACTTCGCGATCCCACTTCGGGTGCCAAGGCTGCGTCTTGCGGTGCGCCGTCTTTGCAGCGGCGGGATCGGCTTCGAGCTTTTCGATCAGATCGTCGTTGGCCCGCGCCTGACGGAAAGCGTACCAGACGTAGAACGGCACGAGGAATAGCAGCGCCACGATGGGTACGTTGTCCGGGGCCGACGCGATTTCCCAAAGCTGACGCCAGTTACCTAGCATTTGTTTCCTTCTCCGCTCAAGGCTTTGTTACCGCTACAAATGCAAACCCAAGATGCCGGGCTAAAGTCCCCGGCGCTACGTTTAAACCTCAATCCCGGCCACCGCTAGACCATGCCGCTCGGCCGCATGATTACCGGACGCGGGCCTTTCTCTTCCTTGATCTCCGTCTCCAGCATGACCGGAGCAGGTCCCGAAATTCCGCCGTCTTTGCGCACGCGCCAGAAGTGCACGCCCATGAAGATCGACGCGATCAGCGGAATGGCAATGCAATGCCAGATGTAAGCGCGCAAGAGAGCATTGGCGTCCACGATGGAGCCGCCAAGGAGTGCAAAACGCACGTCGTTATATGGCGTCATGCCCAGGAGCGAGCCGAAGGGCCCTTCGTTGCCTAATCCGGGAGTGGCGCGCGCCATGTTGGTACCTACGGTCACGGCCCAGAAGCCGAGTTGATCGTCGGGCAACAAGTAGCCCGTGAAGGAGAGCAACAACGTGAGCACCATCAGCAGCACGCCGACGCACCAGTTGAATTCGCGCGGACGCTTATACGAACCGGTGAGAAATACACGGAACATGTGCAGCCAGACCGCGATCACCATCAGGTGCGCGGCCCAGCGGTGCATATTGCGCAGAAGCTTGCCGAAGGGGACGTCGTTTTCGAGATACAAAATGTCGCGGAAGGCCTGCACCTTTGTGGGGTGGTAATAGAACATCAGCAGCACGCCCGTAAAGGTGAGCACGATGAAAAGATAGAAGGTGATTCCGCCCATGCCCCAGGTGAAGTTGTAACGGGTCGCGTCGCGATTTACTTTGGCCGGATGAAGATGCAGGAAGACGTTGCTGAGAACGCCGAGCGAGCGGCTGCGCGGTGTTTCTTCGTGCTTGACGCGGAAGATGGAGCGATAGAGCTGGGTCTTTTCCGGGTCCTTCAGGCCTTCGATCTCTTCCTTGCCCTTTTCCCGGACTAACGTCTTGATATTTTCGGCGTCTTCGCGAACACGGTCGATCAGACCGGTGCGCTTGCTCCCGTTACCGCCGTTTTCTTCCGCCATGATTCCCCCCTAACTTTCACCCCAACTCATGCAAGACCGGCCTGAGTTGGGGACCCCATCCCGCCCCGTTGCGCCATTTTATGCGCCAAAAGTGCCGTGACTTTAGTTAACGCGCGAAAGCTCCTGATTTCCAGGACTTTCGCGCGAAGAACGGCCTTTTGGCGCCCGACAACACCATTCACCCGAGGGAACCGGCTACACCCATTTGAGATTTCAGGGCCAGCCGACGATGCGTCAAAGGGGCAAATACGCATTGGGATCGTTAAAGTGATTGACGCCGGCCGCAGGGTCGTCCACATAGAGCCGGCTAGTGTCCACAATGATCTTGCCCGTAGCGTCGAGTTCCACATGCGCGCGGTCCATCGGCCGCGGTGCGGGGCCTTCGAAATTCACCGCTTCCGCATCGTAGCCGCTGCCGTGGCACGGGCACTTGAATTTGTTCTCGCTGGGCTTCCACTCGGGCGTGCATCCGAGATGCGTGCAGCGAGCGAAAACCACGAACACCCGGTCCGGCTCCTTGATGACCCAGATACGATTGCTCATCAAGAATTGCTGGTTTACGCCCAGGTCGAAATCCGAAGGAAAGCCGATGGAGAAAACCGTATTGGGTTCGTAAAGTGCCCGCGGGAAGAAGAACCGCAAGAACATCAGGAAATTGACGCCGAGATAACCGCCGATAGCCGTCCAGATCACCCGCCGGCGCATGCGATCGGGCGGAGCTTCCCCCGCCTTATCAGCTTTGACCGGAGGTTTTGCCGGAGCCGCAGCGGTTCCGGTGGGTTTAGCAGTTGAACTCGGAGTTTCTGCAGTTTTTGTTTCGGCGTGGTCCGCCATTGGAAACTACATTAACCTCGTTCTAGGAAAGCAGTATAAATGCAATCAAACAGGTCTTTATATTCTCCTAGAGCCTCTCTGTCAAGCCGATTTCAAGGATTGCCACGATCATCGGTCAGCGAACAGGGGCGGGCTTAGGGCTTCCAACGGATGCGGTGGGTGCGTGGGCTAGTGGTTCGGCGACGACGGCGGCGCGGACGAGCGAAGCGAGGGCGGCGATGAAGTCGGGCGAGTCGTCGAGCGCGGGCATCATCTCGAATTGCTCGACACCGGAGGCGAGAGCATGCTCGCGCGCTTCAATGTTGATCTCGTGCAACGTTTCGATGTGTTCGGTGACGAATGAGATCGGAATGATCAGGAGATGCTTCTTCCCTTCCCGCGGCAGGCGTTCGAGCGTCTGCGTCAACGAGGGTTCGAGCCATTTCTGCCGACCGACCCGGCTCTGGAAGCAAAGCAGGTGCGGGTTAGTCCAGCCGCCGCGAGCCATCACGGCGGCAACGGTTTCCTGCACATGCCGTTGATATGGATCGCCCCGCTCGATGAGGCTTAGCGGCAGGCCATGCGCGCTGAAAACGAGCTGCACTTTGCGGCGATCATCGAAACGAGCGAACGCGGTTTCGACATTGCGCACGTGCGCCTGGATATATTGCGGATGCAGGTGAAATTCTTCGATGACGATCTCGCGGGGAGCGGCCGGCGCGCGGCCGCGCGTCGATGCTTGCGCGGAGCAGACGCGGCGCCATTCTTTCAGGCTGCTGAGCGTGGTGGCGAAGGAGTACTGCGGATAGAGCGGCAACAGAATGAGGCTGTCGAGTGGCGCCGCCGACCGAACTGCGTCGACAGCTTCGTGTGTGAGCGGATGCCAGTAGCGCATGGCGATGAAGCAGCGGGCATCGAAATCGGGCGCGAGCGCGGCTTCGAGTGCGCGCGCCTGAAGTTCGGTGAGCCGGCGGATAGGCGATTGGCCGCCGATGGCGTCGTAATGTTCGCGAACGATTCCGGCGCGGCGATGGGCGATCCACCAGGCGAGCGGACGGCGTGCCAGCCATCCGCCGAAGAAATTGATGATGTCAGGATCGCAGAAAAGATTGTAGAGGAAAGGCTCGACGGCTTGCGGCGAATCGGGGCCACCGAGTTGGAAGAGAACGATGCCGATGCGGGGTTTAGTCATGCGGAGGTGTCACCTAAGGCCTTCGGAGAGATTCTTCGTCGCTACCACCTCAGCACGCCCGACTTTTTTGAAGCGCCCGAGCGCTGCTCGCGCTCGAGAGGCGCGCACCTGGGACCCCGACATTGCGCTCCTCAGAATGACAACGATCACTTTGGTCGGCCACCCACAAGATGCACGATGGGCGTCACTGCTTCAGGGATTGCTTGAGGCGCGCGATTTCATCCTGCAGGCGCGCGACGCGGCGCGCAACCGTATAGTGGTAAACGAAAAAGATGGCCCAGACGGCGAGATAGGCGGCCATCAGGCTATCGAGATTTTTCATTTTGCCTCCGACGAGAATAAGAACGGCAAATTCCCCAGGGCCCCGCCAAACTGCTGCGGGCACCCTGGGCTACAAGGGCCGTTCTCACGTTCAGAATGCGAAGGTCGGACACCCAGCGAACTGCAGATCCCTCGTCCGCCGATGGCGGACTCGTGATGACAACCGGACACGTGGGGAGCAAATCTATCATGCGGGGCGCCCTTTGGGATCGATCGGCCGGTTGAGTGCCGGAAAGCGGTGCGGCTCGGCGACGCGGCTTTCGGATTCGAGGCGCAAGCGCTCGACTTCCCAGCGCAACGCTTCCACGCGATACCGCTGGCGCAGCAAAAGCGCTAGCAGCGCGAGCGTGGCGCCCCAGCAGAGCAACAGCACATCGAGCATGCGCGGATCGAGAGAGCCGCCCACCCCGATGACGGGTTGCGGATGTTGCGTGCGGAAAAACCAGATCGAAAAATAGACCAGCGGAATATCGAAGGCCGCGAAAATGTTGAAGACCGCGGAGACCACGGCTCGGCGTTCGGGCTCGTCGATCAAAGTGCGCAGCAGCAGATAGCAAACATACAGCACCCAGAGCACGAACGTTGAGGTGAGCCGCGCGTCCCAAGTCCACCAAATTCCCCATACCGGATGCGCCCAGATCGGGCCGGTAACGAGCATGACGGTGACAAATGGCACACCGACTTCCGCGGAGGACACGGCCAGCCAATCCCATTTGGGCGTGCGGCTGCGCAGATAGGCGATGCTGGAGACAAACGAGATTGCAAAGGCGACGAAAGCCGACCAGCCGAAGGGGACGTGGAAATAAAAGATGCGCTGGATGAGGCCCATGGTGGCTTCGGTGGGCGCGACGAAAAGCGCGCAATAGGCGGCCACGCCGAGCAGCAGCGCAACGGCGAGCGTGGCGATAGCTTGCGCGCCGGTCTTCTGCGTTTCGATCGTGTGTGCGGCTGAGGCCATTGTTGATTCTCAATCCGCGCGGTTTTAAGCGCGCGGGGTCACTCCTCCAGCAGATATTCGCCGAAAAGCCAGGTCACCGTCAAAAATATAGTATCAAACGCGGCCAGCACTCCCACCCAAACCGGCGCCAGCGCAGGCGGATTTTCGAAAAGGCCCGCGGTTGCTTCGGCGCTGGCCACGAGCGCCGGCGTCAGCAGCGGCAGAAGCAGCAGCGGCAGAAGGAGTTCGCGCATGCGCGCCTGCGAAGAAATAGCAGCGAACACGGTGCCGACGATGGAGAGCGCGAGCGTGCCGAGCACGAGCACGGCGACGAGGCGGCCGAGCACCGGGACAATACGCAAATTGTAAAGCGCGGCGAAGACAGGCAGCAGCACGAGTTCTGCGATCAGCAGAAAGCAAAAATTCGCCAGAATTTTTGCGCCGATGATGGAAATGGGCTCTATGGGCGCCATACGCAGAGCCACGATGGTTTCGTTCGATTGCTCACGCGTAAACGAAGGATGCAGCATCAGCGAGCCCGCAAAGAGAAGCGCGAGCCAGAGCAGGCCGGGGCCGAAGCGGCGCGATTCTGCGGTGGTGGGGTCGAAAGTGAAGCTGAAAAGCACGAGCACAATGAGCACAAAAACGAGCGTGCTCACGAGCAGTTCGCGCGTGCGAAATTCGGTGCGCAGTTCCTTTGCGAGCAGTATGCCGATGGGCCGCGCCAGATCCACTCAAGCCTCCTGATGCGCAGCGAGCGCGGCGGCCAGCATCGTACGCACATCTCCGGAGACAGCGGAATCTTCGGCAATCGATCCGGCAATCAAGCGAATCGCGCGCGTGACGAAGGCGTTCGAGTCTCCCGCGCCATGCGTGCTCATGAGCACAGTGCAGCCCGCGGCCGCGAGATTCGCGAGCGTCTCACCGAGCCATTGCTGGCCGGCGCGGTCAAGGCCAGTGGCGGGCTCATCGAGCAGCAAAAGCTTTGGGCCGGCGAGCAGAGCTCGGGCGATGGCCAGGCGCTGGCGCATTCCGCGGGAAAAATTGCGCACGAGATCCTTGCCGCGCGCGGCGAGACCCGCAGGCTCGAGGGAGGCGAGGGCGCGGTCTTCGGGCGAATCGAGGCCGTAGAGACGCGCGAAGAGAACGAGGTTCTCTTCGGCGGTGAGATCGTCGTAGAGCAAGATGCTGTGCGAGACAAAACCAATGTAGCGTTTGACGGCGGCGGAATCGGTGCCATTGGTCATCGAGAATGCACCGTGCTGTGATCCTTCAGGGGCTAAAGCCCCTGATGACTGTGCTCGGCGAATGTCAGAGCTAAAGCTCTGACCCACAAACAAATTTGCCTGAGAAAACTGCACGCTGCCGGACGTGGGGCGGATCAGCAAGGCGGCGGCTTTCAGTAACGTGGTTTTCCCGGAGCCGTTGGGACCGACCAGCGCGACGCATTCGCCGGGCGCGATGGAAAGAGAGACATTGCGGAGGGCAAAGCGGGCGCCGTAGCGTTTGGCGAATTGCACAAATTCCACGCCCAATCCGCCGCGCGAATGACTTGCGGATTCATCGGGCACGGCGACGGCTAACCTCGGACGAGTTCGCGCAGGATTGCCTCGGTGCGGGCGCGCTCGCTTGCGTAGTCCTCTTCGGTGATGGTGCCGGCCTGGCGGCGGAGTTCGAGGCGAAAGAGCTTGTCCTTTAGCGTATCGAGGCTGTTCTGGACTTCGCTCTCCACGCCGGCGATAGCGGGCGCCGCAACGGCAACAGACGCGACCGGTGCGGATACCGCAGCGCGTGCAGCCGGCGAGGCCGGAGTCGCCGAGACGCGCCGTTCTTGCACGTATTGGGGTGGGGGAGGCAGTTTGCGCTTGCGTGGGCCTTGCGCAGGTGGCGCTGGGACCGACAGGTCGCCGACTCCCGCAGCTGTGGCGAGCGCCGGCTGGCGCCAAAGCAACAGCAGACCGATAACGACAAGCGCGGCGAATCCGCCGATGATGATCCAGCGCAAGCTGTCGAGGCGGTTCGGCAGCGCCTGAATGGTCTCATTGGCGCGGCTATTCACGGCAGGATCCTGATCATTTCCCTGCTGATCGTTCTGTGAAGCTTGCGGAGGCGGGGCGGTGCCGGAAACCGACACGTCAAACGGCAAACCAGCGGGAACGGTGTCGCGCGTATAGAGACTAAAACCTTGCTCGGTGCCGGCGGCCGTGAAGCCATCGCTCTTGACCTGCACGGAGGGCGGTGCGACCAGCATTACGCGTCCCACGGAATAGTCGGAAGTAAGTCGCAGATCGGCGTGATTCGAAGGATACGGAAGCTGATACGAGAAGCGCACGCCGTTATCGCCTGGCTGAAAGGCGTAGGCGATAGCGTATTTGCCTTTGCCCTTGTCCATGGTGCCCTGCACCACGGGCATGCCCGAAGGTCCCCAGGAAGAGACTTGGCCCATCTGCGCGCCCTGGGGAAGCTGAAATGCGAAATCGCCCTTCTCGTTGAAGAAAGCCTTGGGCGGCTGGGATTGATTCTGCAGCGCGTACTCTTCGCCGACAAGCAAATTGCTGCCGTTGGGCTGCAGGACAATGACGCGCGAGCCAACGTTCACGATTTTGGAATCGGCGGAAGGCTCATAGACGGTGACGTCAACTTTGTCGCGGCCCGGCGGCAGCGGCTGATGGAACATCACGCCGTGATAGACGGCGCGAATGAGCATGGGCTGCTGGCCGATAGCGGGGAAATCGAATTTATAAGCGCCCTTGTCGTCCGTTTTCGTGTTGACGACGGGCTGCATGCCGCCTTGGAGTTGAATCAGTATGACATCCACGCCAGCGGCGAGGCTGCCGTCGGTGCCATTGTGGATGACGCCGGTGACCGTACCCGCGGCGGCTGCGGCGGCGAAGGCAAAAATGAGGGCGGTGCAGGCCAATGCGCGCTGCAAACGCGAAGAGAGATTCTTCGTCGCTTCGCTTCTCAGAATGACAAGATCCCACCCTTCGCGCGTTTCACGGCAAAAATTTTGCTCCTGCGGGATTTCTTCTCGATGCGCAAGGATTGCTCGCCATGGGGCGCGAAGGATGGGGCACCCGGAAACGATCCTCATTAGCAGAATACTCGGCATGGTTATCAATTCCCTGCCCGGGGGCCGGCGGGCACGGCGCGACCACGCACTGCGGCGTCGGAGCGCGGCAAGGTGCCCGGGCTGTCGGTGACGCGCTCAATTTCGGCGAGCACAAGCGCGGCTTCGGCTTCAAGACCCTGCTTCATCTGCTCGTAATCTTCTTCGGCGAATTTGCCGGTGCGATATTCGAACTTCAGGTCGCGCAGATTATCGTAAATGATGTCGCGGCGTTCCATAAGCTGATCGAGGTGCGAGCGGTGCGGAGCGGAATCGGCGAGATCGGGCTTGATCATGAACACGAAAATCAGCACGGCGGCTGTGAGCGCGACGCAGGCGATCACGCCGAGCGTATCGATATCGAACGCAACGAAACTGCTGATCATTACGGTAGAAACCCAGCTTTCCATCATTGTGCTAAGTCGATCTGGCGGGTTCCCTGTGCCGCCCCTAACGGGGCTTGGTTTTTTGTCCGAGCGCTTCCCACCGCTGCCGCGCTGGGCTAAATTGTTTCGTCCCTTCGGGACTCGGACTGCGCAAACCCGCGAAGATCTCAATCATCTTGTACGTCGCGTTCGATCTGGCGGCGCGCGTGTGCCAGCATTTCGGGCGAGACGGCGGGCCCGGATGCAGGCGCCATCATCGAGGCCGATGGCGCCATACGCGAATAATCATTATGATCAACCCGAGGCCGATGGCAAACGCGACGGCCGGAAACGTGTAGGCGAACCAATTGAGTCCGCGAGCGGGCGGCGCGGCGAGCGCCGCTTCGCCGTACTCCTTCACGAAACCCTGCAGGATGGTGCTGTCTGACTCGCCGCGGTCGATGCGCTCATTCATTTCCTTGAGCTTGCCTTTGGCGACGTCGCAGGGTCCAGAAAATGCTGCGCCGGGATGGCTGCAAGAGCCGGCGGTATCGCCGCAACCGCACGTGCACATGAGTTGCTTCCCGAGTGCTTTGGCGCGGTGCGCTGCTCTCTACGGGCGCCTGGGCGAAGAGAGGTGCGGAGAGGGCGGCAGCGACGACGAGCACAAGAAGCGAAAGCAGATTCCTCGTCTCGCGAAAGACCTGCGAAGGGCAGAACGCATGACTGCGCTCTCCGTCGCGAATGACATCTTAGGACTGATTCGTTAGCATTCCGTCAATCATGGCCGTCGTAGTGCTGTATGGGCGCGGGCGAAGGAGAAAACGGCGGCGCGACGCGAGAAGGCTCGACCGCGGTGCGCAGCGCCAGCATGGGCTGGCGATTCGGGACCATGGCCAGCAATGTGCCAATTACCATGACCGCGCCGCCCAGCCAAATCCACTTCACCAACGGATTCAAATACGCGTGAATGACGGGCTGATTCGTCTCCGGGCTGTGGCCGGCGTAGACGACGTAAAGATCTTCTTTCAGCGTGGAGTAGATGGCCACCATGGTGCCCGATTGCTGGTTCGAAGGATAAAAGCGCTTCTCGGGATACAGCATGATGATTTGTTTTCCATCGCGATCAACGGCGATGGTAGCGCGCTCGGATTTGTAGTTCGCCAAGTCTGCTGCTGTCGAACGTCTGGTGCGTAAGACGGTACGGACCGATCGTCATTTGCGCGCCGGGCGGTAAGTCCGCCTGCTTATCCTGATTGAAGGCTGTGCCGGAGATGCCGATAAAGATCAACACGATCCCGAAATGCACGATGTAGCCGCCGTAACGGCGCGTATTGCGCATGGTGAGCTGGGCGACGCCGGAAAGCAGGTTCGTATTGCTGCGCGAAGCGATGACGCGAGCGCCGCGATAGAACTCGAGCAGGATCGTCAGCGTGACGAATACGGAGAGGATCAGGCACGTTACGACGTAAAAACCGCGGAGGCCCAACGCCATACCGATGACCCCGGCAACGACGCCGACCAGCAGCGGCCCGCCAAAATTTTTGCGCAGGCTGGCCATGGACGTTTTGCGCCAGGCCAGCAGCGGGCCGACTCCGGTAAGGAAAAGCAAAAACATGGCGATGGGCAGATTGATCGTGTTAAAGAACGGCACGCCGACGCTGATCTTCGTTCCGCGTACCCATTCCGAAAGCACCGGGAACAAGGTTCCGGAAATCACGGCGACGCAGGCGACCAGCAAAATCAGATTGTTGAACAGGAAGCTTGATTCGCGGGAGACCAGCGAATCGAGCGTGTTGTCGCTGCGCAGGTAGTCGCGATTGCGCCAGTACGAGGCCAGGCACACCAGCAAAACCAAGCCGATGAAGCCGAGGAACCACGGGCCAATACTCGATTGCGCGAAAGCGTGCACGGAATTGACCACGCCGCTGCGCGTAAGGAAGGTGCCGAAGATGGTCAGCAGGAACGTGGTGAAGACGAGCCACACGTTCCACACGCGCATCATGCCTCGCTTTTCCTGCATCATCACGGAATGCAGGAAGGCCGTGCCGGTGAGCCAGGGCATGAGCGACGCGTTTTCTACCGGGTCCCACATCCAGTAGCCGCCCCATCCGAGCACGGCATAAGCCCAATGCGCGCCCAGCAAGATGCCTACGCCCTGGAAGCCCCAGGCGATCATGGTCCAGCGGCGCGTGAGATGAATCCATTTTTCGCCGGGATAGCGGCCGAGCAATGCGGCGAGCGCGAAAGCAAACGGAATGGTGAAGCCCGTGTATCCGGAATAAAGGATCGGCGGATGAATCACCATCTCCGGATATTGCAGCAGCGGATTGAGGCCATTGCCATCGCCGCGCATGATCCACTGCATCGCGCCACTAGGCGCGGCGGAGCCCAAAATTCGAAACGGGCTGGCGATGAAATTATTCAGCGTGAGGAAGAAAAGCTGCACGCCGACCATGACCACGCCGACGTAGGGCATCAGTTCGGGATGCTTGCCGCGATAGGTGAACAAAACGGAAAAAACGTAAATCGAAAGCAGAAAGCTCCAGAAAAGCAACGAGCCCTGCTGCCCCGCCCAGATCGCCGCGAATTTGAAAAACGCCGGGAGCGTGCGGTTGCTGTGCTCCACGACGTAGGCCATGGAGAAATTGTCGGTCTGGAAAAGATAAGCGAGGCTGCCGAAGCCCAGCCAGATGAGCACGCATACCGCCATGCCGGCGTTGCGCGCGCTTTTGATCAGCAGCGGACGGCGCGTGACGATGGCGGCGATGCCCCGCCAAACGCATAAAGTCCGCAGAGGAAGGCCAGAAGCAGGGCAAACGATCCAAACAGGTCCACTGACTTCCCCCCTAAATCTAAGCCCCTAGGATTGCGGTCAACCGTTAGCTCTTGCGATCCGAACTGGAAGCGGGCTGAGACGACTCGGTGCCGCCTGGCGCGGCTTCATACTTCGAGGCGCACTTGGCTTGCAATTGTTCCGCGACGAAGCGCCCGTCGGGCATGGCGTGCCCCTCGATCAGGCATTGCGCGCCGTCTTTGAACGTGTCCGGCAGCGGATCGGATCCAACGTAGCTCACCGGCAGCGTCCGGCCTTTTCCGTCAGGACGAAATCCACACGGCCGGGCAGGTGCTGGATCGTTCCCGCAGCGACGTCGCCACCCACGCGAATGCGCTGATGCATGGCCGAAGAGCTGAGAGAGGAGAGTTCGGCAATGGTGTGGTAGTAGGTCTGGCTCTGCTTGGCGCCCATCCAGGCCAGAGCCGACAGCGACATCAAAATGATGCCTATGCCAATTCCGAATTTCGTCTTGGCTTTCACGCGGCCCTCCCGCAGCTCCCCTTTAAATGCAGATATTACCATAAGACCGGCTGCGAGGTGCGGTTATCGGCAACGGCAACAGCAACGCAGCGGGCTATTGCGCGGTAACTGCGACCGAAACAAACTTAGTCAAACAGGGGCACAGAGCAGGTCAGTTCCAAGGACCTGAACGATGCGCGAAGATCGATCCAAACGAACGGCTCGAGGCGTCACGCCGGCTAACGGCGGGGACTCCCAACCGGCCAAAAAGCGGTCTGTCCGGCGTTGCCCTTTTGTCGCTTCTGCTGAGGTAACCGACGTATCGTCTGGAACTAAACTCTCGGCGCGCACCTCTGAACTTGGCATTGGGGGCTGCTACATTGAAACGCTAAACCCCTTCCCCGAGGGGGAGTTGGTTCACTTGCGGATTCTTAAAGACGAAGGCGTATTCGAAACCAAAGCCAAAGTGGTCTACTCCCATAGCAACTGCGGGATGGGCCTCGCCTTCAGGGACACGAACGCCAAGCAGCGGCTACTGCTGGAAGACTGGCTGGCCGAGATGGTTACGCAGATCAAGTCCTCGTCGTAAATCCACACCTCGCAGACTTCTATTATATTTATGTTCTGCCAGCTCAGCGACTAAGGCTGTGCGGATGCGGTGCTGGCGTCCTTCTGGGATTGGACTTCACGGAGGCGCCGTTCGAGGAAGCGGCGTTCGCTGTCGTTGGTGACGAGCGCGAGCGCGAGCTCATAACTTTTGGCGGCTTCGTCGCGCAAGCCGGCGCGCCGCAGCAGGTCGGCGCGCGCGGCATGCAGCAGATGATAGTTGTCGAGCTCGCTCGTGGCCGCCAGAGCATCGATTAACGCGAGTCCTACGCGAGGACCTTCAGCCATGGCGACAGCTACGGCACGATTGAGAGAGACGACCGGCGAGGGCTGTACGCGTTCGAGTTGCTCGTACAATTGGACGATCCGGCGCCAGGGCGTGTCTTCAGCGCGCGCCGCGCGGCAATGTACGGCGGCGATGGCCGCTTGCAGCGTGAACGGGCCGGGGTCCGAGCGCGTGGCTTTCTCGACAAGCAGAATCCCTTCGGCAATTTGCATTGGGTTCCAGCGACTGCGGTCTTGTTCCTCGAGAACCACCAGGTCGCCAGCCTTGTCTGACCTTGCATCCCGCCGCGAGTCGTGGAGCAGCATGAGGGCCAGCAGCCCGATCACCTCGGCCGGAGGATCAGGCGCCATCAGGTCTTGTACGAGGCGCCCGAGACGAATGGCCTCGCTGCAAAGGTCGGCCCTAACGAGCCGCTCACCCCGCGTTGCGGTGTAGCCTTCGTTGAAAATCAGATAAATCACCGCGAGGACCGCATCGAAGCGAGACGGCAATTCCTTTTTTTCCGGAACCGCATAGGGAATGCCAGCATCGCGAATTTTTCGCTTGGCACGAACCAGCCGCTGGGCCATGGTCGGTTCGGGTACCAGGAACGCCCGCGCGATTTCGTCCGTATCGAGGCCGCAGAGAGTGCGCAGGGTAAGCGCGACCTGCGATTCGAGCGCGAGAGCTGGATGGCAACAGGTGAAAATCAGTCGAAGACGATCATCCGAGATTTCGGGGGTATCGTAATCGGGTTCTTCGCTCTCGCGGACGAAACCCGAAGCAGTGTACGAAGCCAGCTTTTCCTGAAAACGCCCCTGACGACGGATGCGGTCGATGGCCTTGTTGCGGGCCGTCTGGATAATCCAGGCGCGGGGGATATCGGGGACGCCGGACTCGCGCCACTGGTTCACGGCGGCCGTGAAAGCTTCTTGCGCGCACTCTTCAGCCAGGTCAAAGTCGCCAACGAGCCGAATCAGGGTAGCCACAATGCGGCCCCAGTCGGCGCGGTAGACAGCTTCAACGGTGGCGGGTGCGTCCTGGGGCATGCCTGATCATAAAATTTTATTGCGCAACTGTCGATTTGGAGGCGCGCCATTCGACATACTATAGCGACTGCGATATGAGGCTTGGGGCGATCCCGGCCTAAGGTCCGGCACTACACAAATCAAGAGCCATGTCGCGCCGAGTCCATAAGCCCGAGGAGCAAGCGATGGAGGCAAAGAGATGAAATACGCGATGCTGATCTACTACGGAAGAGACTGCCTTAAGCGAGAAGGAGCGCGAGGAGTGCTATCGGGATTCGACACAGTATGCGCAGGAACTGAACTCGGCGGGGAAGTATTTATCCGCGGTGCCCCTGCACCCGACGGGGACGGCTACAAGCGTACGAGTTCGCGGCGATAAGCGCATGGTGACGGACGGTCCCTATGCCGAAACCCGCGAGCAGCTGGGCGGATTCTTTTTGGTGGAAGCGAAAGACCTAGACGAAGCGATCGATATCGCGTCCCGCATTCCGGGTGGTCGATGGGGCACGGTGGAGATACGGCCGGTGGTGGAGATGGCGGGACTTCCCACCACTGGGGCAGCCACCGAGGCGACGGTCGCTAAGGGCGCGGTTATTCGTGGAGCGGCGAACTAGCAAAAACGCGGCGGCTGTGCTTTTTCTCCACGCTTTTCTAGGCCGCCGCCTTGTCTTCGCACGCGGGGCAGCACCTCTTTGCCGTAAAAATCGATCACGCGCTGATCCTGCTGTCCCGTCCTGTTTCGAATTGCGGATGTAGGTCGAATAAGAATCCGGAGAGACCGACAGGAGGGATTTATGCAAAGGATTACCCCGTTTTTGTGGTTCGATGGCAAAGCTGAAGAGGCGGCGCAGTTCTACACCTCTATCTTCAAGAATTCGAAAGATTGGAAGCATCTCGCGTTATGGCGAGGAGGGACCCGGGCCAAAAGGAGCGGTGATGTCCGCGACCTTTCAGCTCGATGGACAGGAGTTCATCGCGTTAAACGGCGGCCCGGATTCACTTTCTCCCCTGCAATTTCGTTCTTTGTGAACTGCGAAACGCAAGAGGAACTGGATGAGATATGGGAAAAACTCTGTGAGAACGGGAAGAAAAAGAGATGCGGCTGGCTCGAGGACAAATTCGGGGTGTCCTGGCAGGATCCCCACCGCATTAGGCAAGCTGATGAGCGATCCCATCCCCAGAAATCGGGCCGAGTCATGAAGGCAATCTTCAAATGGAGAAAATCGACATCCGCGCCCTGCAGGAGGCGCACGAAAACAAGAGTTCCGCCGCGCAAACGGGGCGTTGATGCAGTTAACGGCGCTCGCTTCGCTCGGGCCTGTCGATTTTGGCGACTCTCGTTCGACTTAATAACAGAACAGGCTAACGGAGCAAAGGGCGGTCGCTCCAAGCCAAAAACAAAGGAGAATTCAAGATGCGAGTAATGGTGGTCGTCAAAGCCAGCAAAGAATCCGAGGCAGGCATTCTTCCCACCCCGGAACTTCTTGCCAAGATGGGCAAGTACAACGAAGAACTGCACAAGGCCGGCATCCTGTTGGCCATGGAAGGGCTGCGTTCCAGCGCGAAGGGCAAGCGCGTGAAATTCGGGGACGGGAAACGGATTGTCACCGATGGCCCTTTCGCCGAGACCAGAGAATTGATCGGCGGCTTTTGGCTTTGGAAAGTGAAGTCCATGGACGAGGCGGTCGAATGGCTCAAGAAGGCTCCGTTCGATGGAGGAACCGAAGTCGAGATTCGTCAAGTTTTCGAGTTGGAAGACTTCCCTTCCGGCGTGGAGATCGATCGCGAACGCGAATTGGTGAAGGAACTTTCATACAAGACGCGCTAGCGGGCCATGGAGCGTATTCATCAGTCGATTCAGAAAGACAAAAATCAAAGGAGAAAAGGAAAATGGGAACGAAACCGACGCACGAACAAGCACAGCTTCATCTGCAGGTATACGATTTGCGGCGCGAGGCTAAGCTCCGCCAAGCACGCGATTGGTATTTCAGGAACTACTTCGTGCAGACCGTAGAGGATTCGGCACGTATCGCTGGGCCGGGCACGGAAAACGGCGCGTTAGCCATGCAGGTACTCAGCTATTGGGAGAACGCCTGCGCGCTGCTTAATTATGGGCTGCTGCACGAAGACCTCTTCTTCGAGACCAGCGGCGAGTTTTTTGGCGTCTGGGAACGCGTCAGGCCGGTGATTCCGCAGTTCCGGAAGATGTTCGCGAATCCGCAGTTTCTTGCGCACCTGGAAAAGGCGGCGGAGCGCTACGAGGCGTGGAGCGAAACCCGGACTCCCGGTCATCTCGCGGCCATGCGGCAAATGATGGGGCAGATGCAGAAGCAATCGACGGGGACGGCTGCGGCGACCGCATAAGCCTGAGTTGGGTGGCGGGTGGAGGGCGCCCTGAGGCGCACGGCGGAATCAGCGGAACTGCTGATTCCGCCTTTTTTTGTATTCGTTCGCTTTGAGGCCTCGCGATGGCTGGACGCTCAAGTATGAAAGGGCTGGGGGGCTGGGCTGTGGACAGAGGTTATTTCTGCAAAATGCGCCGGAGGCAAAGCTTCAATTCCGGGCTGATCTCCGTGATCTCCATTCCCGGCATCACCATGAATTTGCAACTGAGCATCTCACGCGGCTTGTCGTCGTCGGGCAGCTTGGCCATCACGCGACAATATTGGCAATCCTGATTCCAGCAGAACCTGCCGTAAGGGATCGTCTCCGGACTCAAAAACTGAAAGCAGCGCAAGAGCGAATTCTTCTCCGGGACCTCGACGGTCTTCTTCATCAGCTTGATTTTGACCAGGCGCTCGTAGGGCCGGAAGGGATCCGTAACCTGTACTTCGCTGTCTTCTTTGATCGGAAGCATGACGGCTCATAAATTAAACCAAATAGGAAGCACTCACAATATTTCGAAACGCGGGCGTTTCTTATCCGGCACGTGCCCATTGCGGCGAAAAGACGGACATTTTACTGCCACGATTGCCGACTGTGCAGCTCAGCGACTTATGGATGACAACGGTCTGAAGGAGCGGTGAACTAGCCGGAAACGGCGGCGGCCAATTGGCCCATGCGGCGGAACTTGGAGTAGCGGCGCTCGAGCAATTCGGGAACGGACTTCGATGTAAGCTCGTCCAGTGCGCGCACGAGAACGGGCTCGAGAAGCTGCGCGGCGGCTTCGTGATCGCTGTGGGCGCCGCCTTCGGGTTCGGGGACGATTTCGTCCACGATGCCAAATTCGCTGAGGTCTTTCGCGGTAATGCGCAAGGCTTCGGCGGCGAGCTCGGCTTTGGACGCATCGCGCCACAAAATCGAAGCACAGCCCTCAGGCGAAATCACCGAGTAAATGGAGTTCTCAAGCATATTGATCTGATCGCCGACGGCGATGGCTAGCGCGCCGCCGGAGCCGCCTTCGCCGGTGATGGTGACGATGATAGGCACGGGCAGGCGCGACATCGCGCGAAGATTGACGGCTATGGCTTCCGCTTGGCCGCGCTCTTCGGCGTCGAGTCCGGGATAAGCGCCCGGCGTATCCACGAACGTAAGAATGGGCCGGCCAAACTTGGCGGCCAGCTTCATCAGGCGCAACGCCTTGCGGTAACCCTCGGGCTTGGCCTGGCCGAAGTTGCGTGCTACGCGCTGCTTGGTATCGCGGCCCTTCTGGTGCCCTACCACCAGCACCGGCCGGCCGTGGAAGCGTGCGAATCCGCCGACGATGGCGGGATCGTCGCCGAATGCACGGTCTCCATGCAGTTCGGAGAAATCGGTGCAGAGCAGGCGGATGAAGTCGAGTGTGTAAGGCCGCTGCGGATGACGGGCGAGCTGGGTGCGCTGCCAAGCGCCGATGTGGGTGAAGAATTCGCGGCGCAATTCCGAGACCTGTTCGCGGATCTTGGCGAGCTGCGGCGGCGAGGAACCGTTCCGCGAAAGCCGCTGCAAATCGTCCACTTCCCTTTCGAGCTGTTCGAGTTCGCGGCGGCGTTGACGCTTTTCCATCAGCGTTTCCTAGCGCACCACTTCGACAGCGCCGACGCCGGGCATTTCCTGCAGCCGGCTTACCAGGCGATCGTCGATGCGAACTCGTTGGTTGGATGAGAGGGTAGCCATCGAACCGTCCGGGTCGAATATATCAAAAGCGATGGGGCATGGGCCCGGGGAACCTGCAAGCACCGTCTTGATTTGATCAAGGGTCATTTCGTCCATGGCGCTCAGGTCGATGCGCACGCGCATGCGGGCCGTAGTTTCCGGCGCGCCGGCGATTCCGTCAAGCGGCTTCGCCTTCCTGGATGGCCACGCGCGTTCCGGCGTCCTCCACGTTGACCCGCCCGCGCAAAAGCAGCGGCGCACGCCGGATTTCAGCACGGCCTCAAGACGCGCGAAGGCTTCCGGGAAGACGAGCGCTTCCAGCTCGCCGGTCATATCCTGGAGATTCAGGATGGCCCAGCGATCGCCTTTGCGCGAACGCATCGGGCGCGTCGAAGAGACGAGCGCGCCGATGACGATGTCTTCGCCGTTGCGGCGGCCTTCCATAGCGGCAAGCTCGACGGCTTTCAATTCCTTGAGGCGCGCCGAGTATTTATCCAGGGGATGCCCGGAAATGTAAAAACCGAGGGTGGCGAATTCGTTGGCCAGCAATTCGTATTCGGGCCACTCTTCGGCATCGGGAAGCTCCGGCTCGAGCGGCGCGTGCCCGGAGCCGCCTGCGCCCGCGACAAAAAGCCGTGCTGCGTGCTGGCGCTATCGCGCTGGATCTTCTGGCCGCGCTCCATAGAGCGGTCGATCACAGCGTAAAGCTGGGAGCGGCGAGCGCCAAGCGAATCGAGCGCACCCGATTTGACCAGGCTCTCCAGAACACGGCGGTTCAGAAGTCGCGGGTCCACGGAGTCGCAGAGCTCGAAGATCGAGCGGAACTTGCCGAGCTTCTGACGCGCTTCGAGAATGCCGCGAACCGTGTTTTCGCCTACGTTCTTGATGGCGCGCATGCCGAAGCGAATCTGTTCGCCGACGGGAGTGAAATCGACGTCGCTGGTGTTTACATCCGGTGGAAGCACGGTGATGCCCATGCCCTTCGCTTCGTGGATGTACTTTACGGCTTTTTCCGTGTTGCCGGTTTCCGAAGTGAGCAGCGCGGCCATGAATTCGACGGCGTAGTGCGTCTTGAGCCAAGCCGTCTGATAGGCCAGGAGCGCATAGGCACAGGAGTGCGATTTGTTGAAGCCGTACCCGGCAAATTCGGCCATGAGATCGAAAATGCGCTCGGCCTTTTTCGGCGGGATTTTTTTTACGGCGCAGCCGGTGAGGAACTTCTCGCGCTGCGCGGCCATTTCGTCGCGATTCTTTTTGCCCATGGCGCGCCGCAGGATATCGGCTTCGCCGAGCGAGAAGCCGGCCAGGCGGTTGGCGATCTGCATGACCTGCTCTTGATACAGGATGACGCCGTAGGTCTCTTCGAGGATTTCCTTCAGCTCCGGCAGATCGTAGGCGACTTTTTTCTTGCCGTGCTTGCGGGAGATGAAATCGTCGATCATGCCGCCCTGGATGGGCCCTGGACGATAGAGCGCGTTGAGCGCAGTTAAATCTTCCAGTCGGGTGGGCTGATAGCGCCGCAGGATGTCTCGCATGCCGTGCGACTCAAACTGGAAGATTGCCGTGGTATCGCCGCGCGAGAAAAGCTGGTACGTGGCGGTATCGTCGAGCGAAAGCGTCTCGAGATCGACCTGCTCGCGGCGATTGGCGGCGATGAGCTTCACGGTATCGGAGAGAACGGTGAGCGTGGTCAGGCCGAGGAAATCCATCTTCAGCAAGCCCAGGCGTTCGAGGCCCTTCATGTCGTACTGCGTGGTGATTTCTTCGCGATTCGTTTTGTAGACGGGCAGCAGTTCGATCAGAGGCTGCGGCGAGATGACCACGCCGGCGGCATGCGTCGAAGCGTGCCGCGCGAGCCCTTCGAGGCGTTTGGCCACTTCGAGGAGGTCCTTGAAGCGCTCGTCGCTTTCGATCGCAGAGCGAAGCTGGCCGGACTGCTTCACGGCGTCTTCGAGTTCGATGTTGAGCTGATTGGGAACGAGCTTGGCGAGCTTATCCACGTCGCCGTAAGGCAAATCCATGCGCGCGACCGACGTCTTTGAGCGCGGCCTTGGCCGCCATAGTGCCGAAAGTAATGATCTGCGCGACGTTGTCGCGGCCATATTTCTGCGTGACGTAATCGATCACTTCGCCGCGCCGCCGCATGCAGAAATCGATGTCGATATCGGGCATGGAGACGCGCTCGGGATTCAGGAAACGCTCGAAGAGCAGATCGTATTGCAGCGGATCGACGTCGGTAATTTTTAGCGCGTAGCTCACCAGGCTGCCGGCGGCCGATCCGCGGCCGGGCCCCACGGGAATGCCCTGGGCGCGCGCATAGCGCATGAAATCCCAGACGATCAGGAAGTAGCCGGCGTAGCGCATCTTCATGATCATCTTGATTTCGGCGGAAAGCCGCTGCTCGTATTCCGCCAGCGGGCGCCGCAGCCAGCCCTGCTTGGCGAGCTTTTCGAGGAACGGCACGCGTTCGGCGAAGCCTTCGCGCGCGACGCGTTCGAAATAGCTATCGATCGTGTGGCCCTCGGGCACCTTGAATTCGGGGAAGGAATTGCGCACGGGGTCGATGCGCACGTTGCAGCGTTCGGCGATGGCTGCGGTGCGTTCGAGCGCGTCCGGCAATTCGCCGAAGACATGCGCCATCTCCTCGGCCGTCTTGAAATAAAACTGATCGGTGGCAAAGCGCATGCGCTGCGGATCGGACATGGTCTTGCCGGTCTGAATGCACATCAGCACTTCCTGCGCGCGGGCGTCGGCACGCGTGAGGTAATGGCAATCGTTCGTGGCCACCAGAGGAATGCCGCTTTCGCGCGAGAGGCGCACGAGTTCACGATTCACCGGCTGGTCGATTTCCAGGCCCTGGTCCTGCACTTCGAGGAAGAAATTACTTTTGCCGAAAATATCGCGCAGGCGGTAAGCGGCGTCGCGCGCGTCGTCAAAGCGGCCGTCGATGAGCGGCTCTGCCACAGCGCCGCTCAGGCACGCCGATAAGCGCGATAAGTCCGCGGCTATGCTTTGCGAGCAGATCGTAATCGATGCGCGGCTTGTAGTAGAAGCCTTCCAGGAAGCCCTTGGAGACCAGATATATAAGGTTGCGGTAGCCTTCCGCATTTTCGCAGAGCAAAACGAGGTGATTCGTGCCGCGTTGGGCCACGTCGCCGTTTTGTCCGCCAGATTGAACGTGGATTGCCCGTTGCCTGCTGACGCCGGGCGGCCCGGGCGCCCCGAGCGTCTGCGCCGTTGGTTTTCTCGCCGCGATCGTGGCGGCTGGTGCGCGCGACGTAGACTTCGCAGCCGATGATCGGCTTCACGCCTCGCGTGGAGGCTTCGTGATGAAAGTGCTCGGCGGCAAAAAGATTGCCGTGATCCGTGACGGCCACGGCGGGCATGCCGCGGTGGGCTGCTTCGTTTACCAGTTCCGTGATGTCGCAAGCGCCGTCGAGAAGACTGTAATCAGTGTGGAGGTGAAGATGGACAAAACGGGGTATCGCCATCGGTGAATCATTCTAGTCGCTGCGCGTCGGATTTTCCAGAACGCCGCGCGTTCTTTCGCGCCAGTTTTCAACAGGCACTCGCACAATCGAACGTGACAACCTAGTCGCTCGCGCCTGGAATGTCGCCGTACTCGATTTTTTTCCTTATCCATCTCACGTGAAACGAGTACACTCGCATGCAATAGTGGAGGGATCCTGTGAGAAATAAGGTCGGGACCATTTCGCTCTTGGTTGTCAGCTTCCTGGCGGCTTCCCTGCCCTTGCTCGCGCATCACGGCAACGCGTCGTACGACACGGAAAAGACCGTCACGGTAAAGGGCACGGTGACGGAGTACATCTGGGCGAATCCGCACGTTTTCGTGAAGGTCGATGCAAAAGATGAGAGCGGCAACACGGTCCATTGGGTGATCGAGACTCAGAACCTGGTGCAGCAATCGACACTGGGCTGGACGAATAGTACGTTCAAGCCCGGCGATCAGGTGGATATTGACGTGACGCCGGCCAAGAATGGGCGGCCGATCGGACGTTTCAAGGGACGTATCGTAATCAATGGGCAGCCATTCAAGCCGTGAATCGC
Source organism: uncultured Acidobacteriota bacterium (assembly GCA_963846235.1). Classification (GTDB taxonomy): domain Bacteria; phylum Acidobacteriota; class Terriglobia; order Acidiferrales; family UBA7541; genus Palsa-189. Next base: position 947,562 of record CAWJVF010000003.1, on the reverse strand, counting down.
CTGTGGTTCTCTTGTGGGCGAATTTCCGTTGCCGGAGAAATCTGAAATGCCCAAACCTGCGATTTCGACAATCCCTATCGTTGCGCTGATTTCCGCTCTGGCGTTGCTGCCGACGTTGCGCGCGCAAACCGCTCCACCCGCTTCCGTTGACGACGTCAAAATCGACAAATGGAATAGCGTGCCGCTGCGCAAGTCTGCCTACGACGGGCTGAAGCCAGCGCCCGCTCCGCGCCGTGACCTTTCCGGAGAATGGTACGCGGCAGGCGATCCTCCCGCAGGAGGCGGCGCGGCTCCCGGAATTCAGGCCACGGGCGCGCACGAATACCCCGCGGTTCTGAAAGGCAACAACAGCCCTCCCGGAGGAGAACCCGACGAGCACAACATTCCGCGTCAACTGCCTTACACGGCTTTGGGTGAGGCAACGCTCAAAGCACATAAGCCAACGGGAATGAGCGTTCGATCCGTCCCCGCCGTGCTTGGAAACGATCCGCTGGACATCTGCGACCCGCCGGGATTTCCGCGCCTGGAGCTATACGAATTCAGGATGATCGAACTCGCCCAGATGCCGGACCACATGATCGTGTTGAGTCAACTGTCTCGGACGTGGCGCACGATCTGGACCGACGGACGAGAGCTTCCCAAAAATCCGGAACCGCGATGGAACGGATATTCGGTGGGCAAATGGGTGGACGATTACACGTTTGTCGTCGAAACGATCGGGGTGGACGAAAGGACCTGGCTGGATAATGCCGGGCGTCCGCACAGCAGCGAGATGAAAGTAGAAGAACGGTTTCACCGCATCGACCACGACAATATGGAACTCACGTTGACCATCGACGACCCGAAGATGTACACGCAGCCCTGGCAGCCGCTGGTCAAATTTCCGCTGCGATTACAGCCTCGCGGCTTCGATATCCGGGAGATGTTCTGTGTGCCGTCCGATACTGCGCAATACAATAACGAAATCGGCGATCCGAGCGTCGCCCCCGAACAGAAGTAGCCCGTCCTTCCGCCACCGGGCAACCCGCAGTCGCGGTCGGCGCGTCGTTTTAATCTGGCAAGCTGCTACTTACTCGCCTTGGTCAGCACCGTTCCCGCGTCCGACACCACCGGCAAATCGATGAAGCTGGCTGCGCCCGGCTGGTGATAGACGCGTTGCGTGGCCTTCACATAATCTTCCGGTTTCGCAAAGAAGATATTCGGAACGAACGTCTGCGGATTGCGATCGTAAAGCGGAAACCAGCTCGACTGCACCTGCACCATGATCCTGTGTCCCGGCAGGAAGACGTGATTCGCCATCGGCAGCGTGAATTTGTACGTTAGCGGGGTATTCGGCGCGATGGCCTTGGGCTTCTCGAAACTCTCCCGATAACGGCCTCGGAAAATGTCCATGCCGATATTCAATTCGTAGCCGCCCATTTCTGGCTGGCTGGGAACTTCGTCGGGAAAGACGTCGATCAATTTCACCACCCAGTCGCTATCGGTGCCGCTCGTCGCCGCCACCAAATTAACGATAGGCGCGCCGCTGATGCGAACGGGCTCCGTCAGCGGCGGCGTGACGTAGGTGACGACGTCCGGCCGGTCCACCACGCTGCGCTGATCCATCAGCAGCCAGCGCCTCCACTCATCGCCATTCGCAAAGCGCACCGGCCGCGGCTGATATGGCACCGGCTTGGCCGGATCGGAGACGTATTCGTCATAGCCTTTCGCTGTTTTTGAATCGCGATCGGCCGATGCCTCAGGCGCGTACGAATGACAAACTGAAATCCGCGCCGTCAGATAAAGCGGCTTCGACTTGGCCGCGCATCCGCTATCACACGAAAGCGGCCAGGACTTCAGCCGGTCCCAGTGATTTTCGCCGGTGTTGTAGATCAAGACCGGCGGCGTGTCCGCTTTCGGCGCGCCATCCTTCAGATATTGATCGAAGAAAGGCTTGAGCACGTCGCGCCGGAACTGCAGCGCGGTATCGCCTTCCCACCGGAGCGGGCCGAGCGAGTAACCGTCGTAGTTCACTCCGCTATGCCGCCAGGGCCCCATCACCAGAAAATTCATGTTGTTGTCGCGGTCTTTCGGCTCCACGGCGAGGTACGAGTGGATAGCCCCCCACATGTCTTCCTGATCCCACAATCCCTGAATCCACATCGTGGGGACCTTCAGCGGCTGCGCGGCCATGGTTTTGTCGAGCGCCTGCTCCTGCCAGAAGGAATCGTAAGCGGGATGCTCAGCCGTTTTGCGCCACCAGGGCAATTGATCGAGGCCCGCTGCCTTCGCAAAATCGCCCGCGGAGCCGGCGCGCAGAAAATTTTCGTAATCGTCATAGCCCCGGCGCACGATCAGATGGCCTTCGCCCTTTACGGTAGTCTGTTCGGTGAAGTAATCGAGATTCGTCTGCCGGAAGGCACCGAAGTGGAACCAGTCGTCGCCCATCCAGCCGTCCACCATGGGGCTCATCGGCGCCGTGACCTTCAATGCCGGATGCGGATTTACCAGGGCCATGACGACCGTGAAGCCTTCGTAGGAACTCCCCAGCATGCCGACCTTGCCGTTGGACTCCGGCACGTTTTTCACCAGCCAATCGATCGTGTCGTAGGCGTCGGTGGATTCGTCTGTGCTGCTGTTATTGAGCGGCCCCCGAAGCGGGCGCGTCATCAGGTATTCGCCTTCCGATCCGTACTTGCCGCGAATATCCTGGAAGACGCGGATGTAGCCGTCGCGCACGAACACCTCGTCACCCTGCGGCAGAGTCGCGAGCATGTACGGCGAAGCTTCGCGCTGGGCACGGCCCGAAGCGTTGTACGGCGTGCGCGTCAGGATGATCGGCGCATGGCTCGCCCCGCGAGGAACGACGATCACCGTGTAAAGTTTCACGCCGTCGCGCATGGGAATCATCATCTCGCGTTTGACGTAGTTGTAGAACGAAGTTGACGCTTCGAATTTGGGCGGGATGTCTGGCGTTTCGGGCGAAACCTGCGCACCGACGGAAGTCCCGAAGGCCAGCAGCATCGCTATCGCAAGCAAACAGCGCTCGAAACAATGTGGCATGGAGCGGCTCCTGAGCCGGTTTCGGTTGCCGGCCGGATCAACCATTTTTACACACCTGAGGCAAGGCAGGAAGAAATCCGAAGGATTCACCCTTTGAGGCGCCGGCGTTTAGTGGATCTGGATCAACGTTTGCGTGCGGCGGTGGATTTAGTTTTGGCGATGGGCTTGGGGATTTTGGCAGGCGGAGTCGCCGCTGCCGCGACGACTTTGCCTTTGCGAGCGGCCTGCAAGCGCGCGAGCGTGTCTGCAGCTTTCGGCGATTCGACGGGTCCGCCGGGGGCAGCTGGAGGCGCCGCACCCGGGTTGCCAGCGAGTTTTTTCTTCGTCTTGTCCGCCGGCTTCTTCCCTTTTTCCTCGATCTTCTTCTTGGGCAGGTCTTTGATGCCGGAAAGCTTGCGCAGCAGTTTCAAACGAAGTTCCGGATTTCGGGCTTTGCCCTGTAATTGCGCCTGAAAAAGGTCTTCGATGACTTTGTCGAATTTCGGCCCGTGCGCCATGCCAATGCTTTCGAGCTCCAGGATCGCCGCAGGCAAGGCTTGCCGCAAAGGCCGCCATTTCGTGAGATAAGTGCGGATTTTGCCTACCGCTTTGGAATTCGAGGACTCCGCAAGAATAAAAGCGAGCAAGTCCCCTGGGGCTTTCTCCAGGAATGCATAAGCCTCAGTGGGCACGGCGGTTTTTCGTCCTGCGAGCGCGGCGATGACCTTCTGAGCGCGCTCCTCGAGGCTGGTCACCTCGTCGATCTCGTGTTGACGATATCCGACGCGATGCAAAGCGCCGGATAGTTCGCGGTCCTTCAACTTCCCCAGGGCCGCGTACGTTACCGGTACGGAGATGCGTGGCCGAATGCCGGAAGATGCCAGGTCGTCCCGTGCCCTCAGAATTCGCGCGAGCATTTCGTAATGCGGATGCCGCTTGGCCAGCTGTGGAGAGATCGCCTCGAGAAGCCCGCGCGCCTCCCAAGCCTTCAGGACTTGCACTGGTTTATCTTCCCGAGCGAGTTGCCGAAGCTCCGCGCCGGCGTCCTCCGGAGTAATGGATTCTTGCAGCCCGCGCTCCAGCGCCAGCTTGAACCATTCCTCGGTGCGCGATTCGAGCTTGAAATCCATGCGCGCGCCATAGCGAATAGCGCGCAGCAAGCGCACAGGCTGATTCGTGAAGCTGTGGATCGAAAGCGCGCGCACTTCGCGGCTTTCGAGATCGGCGAGGCCATTTGTGGGATCGAGCAGCAAGCCACGGGAGGCGGCGTTCAGCGAAAGAGCAATGGCGTTCAGGGAAAAATCCCGTCGGCGCAAGTCTTCCATGATGGTGGACCAGCGCGTTTCGGGGCGGGTGCCGGGGCGTGGATATACTTCCTCGCGAGCTGCCTCGATGCAACCGTCCACGTCGCCGGCAAACAGCAGCTCGATGCGGCGCAGCTTTTCGTCTTCATCGACGACGCGTGCACCACCCTTTTCGAGCTCGCGCGCGAACCGCGCGGGATTGCCCTCGACAGTGAAATCCAGGTCGCGGATGGACATTCCCGAAATCAGATCGCGAACAGCGCCGCCGACCAGGTATACGTTGGTGGTGGTTTCAACTGCCAACTCCTGCATGCGCACCAATACGGCGCGCTGCTCGGCGGAGAGCCGGCTTTCGAGCATGTACATGTAATCAGGCATCGGCCATTCTCTTCTCTAACGAAGGTGAGCGACTAAGCATGATGGATTGATATGCACTTTTGTTGCCTGCCTCAGCACGAAATACTACAGTTCGGGCCTTAGATTCCCTCACGCGCGTGGATGGTGCGCTTTGTACACCTGTTTCAATCGCTCTTCCATCACGTGCGTATATATCTGTGTCGTCGAAATGTCGGCGTGTCCCAACATCAACTGCACCGACCGCAGGTCCGCACCGCGTTCAAGCAAGTGCGTGGCAAAGCTGTGCCTCAACTTATGGGGCGAGAGACGCGCCCGTATGCCGGCGCGCCGGCCATAGGCGGTCAACAAGCGCCAAATGGCAATGCGGCTAAGGCGATTGCCAAACCGATTCACGAACAGCCATGGGCTGGCCTTCACGGTGTCGCGCCTGCCCAAAAGCTGAGGCCGCGACTTCTCGATATAGGCCCGCACCGCCGCCAGCGCCTTTCGACCAACCGGCACCAGACGCTCCTTATCACCCTTTCCGATACAGCGCAAGCAGCCCATGCGCATTTCCAGGTCGGATACCTTTAAGTTAACCAATTCCGAGACCCGCAGGCCGGTGGAATAGAGCACCTCGAGGATAGCGTGGTCGCGCAATCCGTAAGGAGTTGACAGGTCCGGCTGATTCAGCAGGCGGTCCACATCTTCCATGCGCAGATAAACGGGCAGCCTGCGCCGTGTCTTCGGCGACTCCAGATTGAGCATGGGATCAAGGGTTATCGCCCCTTCAGCCAGCCCGAAGCGAAAGAAATTGCGCAGTGAAGCCATATGGCGCGACACGGAGTGGCTATCCAGCCCCTGCTTGTAGAGATCGCCCAGGAAATCCACGATATGCTCGCGGCTGACGGCCTCGAGGCTCAAACTGCGCTTTTCCGCAAAAGCCTCGAATTTGCGCAGATCGTGGTCATAAGCCGTCAGCGTATTGGCGGCCAGGCCCTTCTCGACCTTGATGTAATTCATGAACGAAACGACCAGCGCATGAATCTGCATCCTACGATTCCTGGCTCAAGCCGGCCATGCTGGCAGCTTCAGGCTCGCCGTGCATGGCAATGCCATAAATCTCGAAGAGCTCGCTGCTTCGCATCGTCCAGGCCAGCACCAAGTATGTAACCGTGGCTCCCACCAGCAGAACGGCGAAAATGGCGAGTCGCGGCAGGAAATGTGCATAAGCATCAAAACGCGATACTTGCAGAGCCATCCAGCACAAAGTGCCCATGATTCCGGCGCAGACTCCGCTGCGTGCCAGCGATCCCAGGATCCCCAATGTGCCCAGCCGGCCGAAACGCAGCCGGAAAATGGCAAACAAAGTGAAGAAATTGAAATAGGCTGCCGCCACGGTGGCGACGGCCGGTCCGCCATTGCCAAACACCGAAAAAAACCAGCGCAAAAAAAGTACGTTGAGAACGACGTTCAGGCCCAGCGAGAAAGCCGCCACGCGTGCCGGTATGCGCATATCGTGGGTGGAATAAAAAGCCGGCACAATCAGTTTGATCGCGGCAAATGCCGGCAAGCCAAAGGCATAGTAGAAAAGCGCGCGCGTGGTCAATCCCGTGGATTCGGCCATGAATTCGCCGTGCTCGAAAAGCACGCGAATAATCGGCTCGCGCAGCACCACCAGGCCCACCGCCGCAGGTATGGTGATAAACGAAACGATGCGCAGGGAAAAGACCAGCGTGGACTTCATCTCTTCCATATTACCGGCGGCCGCCTGATGCGCCATCATGGGCAAGATCGCGGTGGCCACGGCGATGGCGTATCCGCCCATAACCAGCTCCATCACGCGCTCCGCAACGTACAGTGCGGTCACGCTGCCCGACGGCATGCGGCTGGACGTGGCGAAAATTGTGCCCACGAAAAAATTGATCTGCGCCACGCCGATGCCGAAAAATCCCGGCGCCAGTAATCCGCCTACCGAGCGCACGCCTTCATGGCGCAGCGAAAGCCCGAAATCGAACCGCATTCCCCGCCGCACCAATTGCGGCACGAGAATCAGGAATTGCAGCGCTCCGCCAATCAGGACCCCCACTCCTAGTGACACCGCCGGACTCGAAAAGTGGCGCGAAACCGCCGCAACTGAAGCGGCGATGATCGAAAGATTCAGTAGCACCGGAGTGGCCGCGGGCGTCCCGAACACGTGAAAGCAGTTCAGGATGGCCATTGCCAGGGCCGACAGGCCGATGAAGTAGATGTACGGAAACATGATGCGATTCAGATAGACGGCCTGCTCCCAGGCCGGCTGTCCAGGCGCAAAAAGCGTGAACAGGCGCATGAACTGCGCCGAGAAAACGCTCCCGAGCATGGTGATGGCTGCGAGCATTACGGCCAGCGTCCAGAAAAGACGATGCGCAAATTCCCAGACTTCCTCGCGCGGCTTGTTGTTCAAGTAATTGGCGAAAATGGGGATGAACGAAGCGGTCACAGCACCTTCGCCTACTAACCGTCGGATCAGGTTTGGGATGCGGTAAGCCAGCACGAAGGCGTCGGCCGTGGGCGTTGTGCCAAGAAGCAGAGTTATACGCTGGTCGCGGACGTAACCGAGAATGCGGCTTATAACCGTAACAAGGGAGATGACCGAGGCTGACTTGAGGATCTGCTTCTTCTGGTTCAAAAGGCGGCGTCTCAGCCTAAGCCTATTAGAAACAATAAGTTAAAACCGTTACGGAGCGGTACTGTAACACACCGTACTCCACTTTGCAACAATTCCCCAACCTCAGGTATCGAGTCCGCAAAGCGCGTGCGGCGAGTTCAAATGTTGTGTCAGGCCGCCATTCCGCAGCAAAGGTGTTGCCAGCGATTTCGACCTGCTCCGCCGGCGAGCTCGCTTTTCCCGACTTAGCGGGCCCGATGGCTCAGGCTCCAAACATACGCCGCGAGCGCTGATGCCTGATCGGAACTAAGTTGCGCGCCACCCATCGGGGGCATGGGGTCGCGATATTGTTTTGGTTGCGATACGCCTTCGGTGATCGTTTTCTTGATTCCGTTATAGCTGCCATCGCTCCACAGCCATTTTTTGCCCATCAGATCGGGTCCCAACGGAGTGCCTTCACCGTTCTCGCCGTGGCAACCCGCGCATGCCGCTCCACCCACTTGACCGTGGTAGATGCGTTCACCGAGCGCAACCATTTCTCGTGTCGCTCCCTGGGGAACGGGAACGTTGCCCGTTGCGGCTGCGCCGGCATCAGGATGCGTGCCCTCGGGCGGCTCGGCGGACGTCTCGACGGGATTCCCGGCGGGAGTTGTCGCGCTCGGGCACGGTGTGATGTTCGCGGCGCCGCCTTCCGAGCCGCCATAGTAGACAATCCGGTAGATCCTTCCGCGGATGTCGTCGGAGACGTAGAGCGAGCCGTCCGGTCCCACGGCTAAGCCTGAGGGACGATGTGCGGCTCCGGCGGGCGATTTCACGGCTCCCGCGAAACCATCGGCAAACACTTCGCACTGACCGGATGCGCGTTCTCCTGCGAGCGGCTGAAAAATGATGTTGTAGCCACCTTGCGGATAGGGCGCGCGATTCCATGAGCCGTGGAAGGCGATGAAGACGCCATCACGGTAACGTGCCGGAAATTGTTTTTGGTCATAGCGCACCATCGCATTCGGCGCCCAATGGGCGGGAAACGCCGCGGCCGGAGCAATCTTGTTCGCGCATACTCCAATGGATTTCCCGCCATCGCCCCCGTATTCCGGCGCCAGAACGAGCCGTTGGACGAACGGATCGTAATAGCACTCGGGCCAGCCGTAATCTCCCTTCGCCTGTAAAAGCAACAACTCTTCAGCAGGCAGCGTCGCCTCTTGATCCGGTTTATACAGGTCGGGCCAATTTGTGTGCAGCTGATCGCGTCCGTGTTGAGTGACAAACACTCGGCCGTTTGAGTCGATCGCAAATCCCTCGGCGTTGCGAATCCCCGTAGCGAAGCGCTCAGCCGTGGAAAACTTCTGGTTCGTTTTATTCGCGTCATAGCGCCAGACGCCGCCACGAGTCTCGAGTTCCGTGCATGGGTTGGCGCCGGGCGACTTGAGTGTCCGATTTTTCAGCTGGCAGGAATTGGTTGCGGTCGCGACATCGACATACATCGTACCATCCGCGCCAATGATGAATGGATGCATCGGATGGTCGCCGCCTAAAGGCAATCCGGAGACTATAGTGTCGGCAGCGCCATTTGGCACGATGGAGCCTTCAGGCAATGGGTATCGCACGATCCGGTCATTGATCTCGGCGTAGAGCGATCCCTTATACATGCCGATTCCGGTACCGCCCGCTCCGCCGCTTTGGACAGTCTCGCCAAAGCGTTCGGTCGCATCGGCCTTCCCGACTCCGGTCTTGTCCTGCAGGGCTACGAGGAAGCCGCCTGCGGGCGGCGTGTCGTTGCCGTAGTAGCGGCCCGACCAGGTGTTGACGTAAAGAACTCCGCTCGGCGCAACCACCATGTGGCGGGCATGACCGACGTTCTCCGCAAAGACCGTCGCGCAGAAACCAGCGGGTAACTTCAATCCGCTGTCATCGCTCGGACAAGCCGGGCTCTTCGATTGTGCTGCCACGTCGGCGCGGTTATGAGTCAGCGTGAATGAAACGATGTAAGTTGCGGCGAGTGCCACGGCAGCAACGAACAGACTTTTTAATCTGTTGGATAATTGCATTAGTGCTCCAGGCCTGGAGATAGACCAGCCCCACACACTGAGTGGATGCTTTCCCAAATCGCCTGGTTACGAGCGGATTCAAGAGCTGACATGCAACCGCGTACGTACCTACGTTTATTCTGCGATCGTCGACTTCCTCCAGAAGGTGTTACTCGCCGAGAGAGCTAAACGGAACCGGCTGCTTTGCCTTTGAGGAATTTGGTGTCGGCGGCAAGGCCGAATGCTTCTATCACGTTGGCCTGTACCTGCTTGGAGAGAGTATTGATCTCGTCGACGCCAAACTTCTGGGGGCTGACGATATACCTCAACTGCTTCTCTCCCGCAGGAGTCTCGATAATCCGCAGAACGGCGTCCGCGACTTCTTGAGCATTGCCGGCACTGGAGGAAAGCGCCGCGTTGAGCTTCGCAGGGATCTCCTTGACAGCACCATACGTGTTGGTCCGGGCTTCGTCGGCAGCCGTCACAGTATTGCCGAAAACAGGAGTCTCGTAGGCGCCGGGTTCGACAATCACGGATTCAATTCCTTGTGAGGCGAGTTCGTAGCTGTAGGCCTCGGCCAGCGCCTCGAGTGCAAATTTGCTGGCGCAATAGAAACCTGCAGAAGGAAGAACCACGCGGCCGGCGCCGCTGCTGACGTGCATCAGGACGCCGCTGCGTTGGCGCCGCATGTGCGGAAGCACGGCGCGATTTACGCGAACCGGTCCAAGAAAATTCGTATCCATAAGACGCCGCGCTTGTTCGGTGGTGACAGCTTCCTCCAGCCCCGAGAGGTAGTAGCCGGCATTGTTGATGGCGACGTCGATGCGGCCGGCTTTGGCGACGGCGGCATCCACAGCCCGCTCGACCGAGGCGTCGTCAGTAACATCCATTTCGAGGACGTAAATGGGCAGTGAGTCCTTTTCGGCAAGCTTACGAAGTTCGGAGGCATTCTTCGCATTTCGGCCTCCAGGGTCACGCATCGTCGCGAAAACGGTGTGCCCTTTATGAGCGAGTGTATCGACAAACAGTCTGCCGAAGCCCGTGCTGGAACCGGTGATGAGAACCACCTGCTTTGAATTCATAGTAATCCCTTCTTGTGGCACTAACGTGAGGGCAGTTTGATGCCCGAAGCTAAGGGGTTGGTTACAACCGTGAATTCAACGATTCGTCACATCCGTCTAGATTTTCCAGCTGGGCGTGGCGACGTAGGCGCGGTTGATATCGGCGACCGTCTGGGTGCCGCAATTGCCCATCGCCAGTTTCAGCTCGCCCTGCAGGATTTCGATCACGCGATCGACGCCGGCCTGGCCAAACGCACCCAATCCCCACAGGTAAGGACGTCCGATCCCAACTGCCTTCGCTCCCAACGCGAGCGCCTTGAACGCATCGGTGCCTCGGCGAATGCCTCCATCAACGAACACAGGAATGCGGTTGCCCACTTCGGCGACTATTTCGGGCAAGGCCTCGATAGTCCCGCGCAAAGTTTCTGTTGCTCGCCCGCCGTGGTTGGATACGAGAATTCCGTCCAGGCCGTGCTCTATCGAAAGCCGCGCATCCTCGCGCGTGTCTATCCCTTTGATCAGGAACTTCCCTTTCCAGAATTTGCGGATGCGATCGGCGAACGCCCAATCCATCGCAGGATTTAAATTCGTCAATCCCTTCATGTTGATGCCGGCATACATCGGAAGCGTGGAGGGATCCAGAGGTTCGCCTACATGGCATGTGGAGCAAACTGTGAGGTCTTTCGGGCGCATGCGAAGGAATGTTTCGCTGTTTCGGCCGGTCGTATTATCGACCGTCAGCGCGATCACGGTGCAGCCCGCGGCTTCGACGCGCCGCAGCAGTTGTTCGCAGGCTTCCCAGGTATTCGGCGCGTAGAGCTGCTGCCAGACAGGACGGCCCAGCGCCTTATTGACATCTTCGACGCCGGTGGACGCAGCCGAAGACAGGAACTGCAAAGTACCGCGTGCTTTGGCTGCGCGGGCGACAGCTTCTTCGCCGCCCGGCGAAAACGCTTTGTGACCGGACGTCGGGCACAGGAAGATCGGGCTGTCGTAGACGGTACCAAACAGTTCGACATGCATGTCGACCTTGGTGGCGTCGCGCAGACGCCGCGGACGCAACTGGATGTGCTGGTATCCTTCACGATTAGCGCGGAGCGTGGCATCGTCGTCCACGCCACTCACCATGAAAGCCCAATGACTGTCGCGAACTTTACGGTGCGCGGCCTCCTCGAAATCGAAAACGTTGAGGGCTTCGGCCGGCGAGGAGATCACGTCGGAAGCAGCCGCGGCTTTCGGAGCGACTGCCTGAGCCAGGCCGCTTTGCTCGAGGAAAGCAGTGACTCCGCCGAGCGCGGCAACATAAGGGCTGGCGGCCAGGAATTTAAGAAATTCGCGACGAGCCGTCGAGGTGGACACGCGCTGGCTCATACTTCTCCGTGTTGGGTATTCGTAAGCAATGTAGTCCGAGCGATGCGGGAGAATAGCACATCCTGCAGCTACAGTTTTGGCGGAATAAAGCGGCTTGCGATATCGTCAACGCGCAGCCTGTAATCTTTCAGGAACACCATGGCGCGCGTTTTCATTACCGGATCTTCCGACGGACTCGGCCGTAAAGCCGCTCAGCTCCTAATCGAACAGGGACACCGCGTCGTGCTGCACGCTCGAAACGCGGCCAGAGGAAAGCAAGCTCTGGATGCCGTGCCGGGAGCAGACGGAGTGCTCTTGGGCGATCTGGCGAGCATCGCCCAAACTCGCGCCTTAGCAGAGCAAGTAAATAAGCTCGGAAGCTTTGACGCCGTTATTCACAACGCAGGCATGGGATATCAGGAGGCCAAGCGCATTGCCACCGAGGACGGTCTCCCTCAGGTCTTCGCGGTGAATACCCTCGGCCCTTACATCCTGACTGCGCTAATCGAAAGGCCGAAACGCCTGGTTTACCTGAGCTCCGGACTTCATCGGAGCGGCGACGCGAGCCTGAATGATCTCACGTGGGAGCGGCGTCGCTGGAATGGCCAGCAGGCCTACTGCGAAAGCAAACTGCACGACGTGCTACTGGCGTTTGCAGTAGCGCGGCGCTGGAAGAATGTTTTCTCCAACGGGCTGGAGCCCGGTTGGGTGGCTACGAAAATGGGTGGCCCAGGAGCACCCGAAAGTCTGGAGGAAGGAGCACGCACACAGGTGTGGCTCGCGACGAGCGACGAACCGGCGGCAAAGGTTACAGGCGAGTATTTCTATCACATGAAGTTGCGCGCCCCGGCTGCGGAGACGCGGGACACGGAACGGCAGGAGAAATTGCTGGCGGCGTGCGAACGCTTTTCTGAAGTGAAATTGGCCGCTAGTTGAACGCGAGGACGACTTCCCGCGTTTTAAGGGCAGTGTTGAGGAGCGCGAAAACGCCCGCTGCAATCAACGCGACGAATCGAGCGTCTCGAAGACGGAAGCTGGCATCTCCTTGGTTCGCACGGTCGCAGAAGTCCCCCCTGCGAAACGGCGTACTAATCCTGTTGATGCCCAGATTCAGTGCCCACAGCCTTAAGTTCCCTTTGGTAACCGGAGGACGCAGCCGGCCAAGCCTCTGTGTCATGCTACGCACACTATAAAATTCGAACCAGGCATCGCGGATGCTGCGGTTTAACTCATCTGCGTTCATGAGCCTCGGCTTGTAGACGACATGCTGGAAGTTGAACTTGCTCCAGTCCGTGTCTGTAATCCGGCCTTCGCTCTGGAATTGGTTCCATTGCGCCGTCCCCGGCAGCGGTGTGAGGCGAGAAAATTGCGCGAATTCCAATTTTGCCTCGCAGGCCAGCCGCACGGTCTCCTGCAGTCCCTCGATCGTGTCTGTGTCCAATCCAAAAACGAAGCCGCCCCAGATGGCGACTCTTTTCTTGTGCAGTGACTCACAGGCCTCAAAGAAGCGCTCGCGCCAGTTGTCGGGTTTTCCAAGCTTTTTCAGCGTCGGTGAGGAAAATGTCTCGAAGCCAATAAACAAGCCCCGGCATCCCGCCTCGACGGCGGCTTGCAGCAGTTCTTCGTCACGGGCGATCAAGACGGTGGCCTGTCCGGCCCAAAGCAGACCTTTGCCTTTCAAGGCCCGAAATAATTCCAGCGCGTGCTGGCGATGGCCATTGATGATGTCGTCCACGAAGAAAACCCAGCGGCTCTTAAGCGAGTCCACGTCGGCAAGCACGTCTTCGGTGGGACGAAATCGATAAGCACGGCCCGCCGTCCGGCTCACGGAGCAAAATTCGCAGTCGAAGGGACATCCGCGCCCCGTTTCCAGCGTGCTGGGAATTAGGTATCGGTCTTGTTTCAGCAGGTCACGCCGAGGGATACCGTAGCCCTTCATGTCAAAAAGCTGCTTTGCGCGATAACGCGGTTTCAGTTCGCCCCGCTCAAAATCCGCGATCAGTTCTTTCCAGATCGGCTCCGCTTCCCCGACCACCACGGCGTCGGCGTGCGCCTGCGCCTCGTCCGGACACACGGTGACGTGAACACCGCCGAGCACGACCTTTTTGCCGCGCTGCCGGAAAAGATCGGCAAGCTTATACGCGGCAGGAGCCATGTTCGTCATGGCCGTGATGCCCACCAGATCTGCATCCTGTGTCGAGATCGACGGGCTCGACGCTTTCGTCCACGATGCGCACCTCGACGTGCGGCGGGGTAATGGCGGCCAGAATCGCAAGATTGAGCCCGGGAAATGCTGCGCGCGACTCCACCTGCATGTATTTCGATATGAGGCCTGCTACTTTGAACATCTGGGGCGCGCGAAAGATGTTGTAAGGATTGTTGGGTGTGATGAGTAGGAGCTTCAACGTATTCCCTCTCGACGGCGAATTAACATCCCCACTCAACCGGATACAACGAAAAAGACAGACTAAGGCGCGCGGCGACCTGTCCTGCCAATTAGATAGCTCTGCACCAAACCGCGATACAACCAAGCGCTCCGACAGACCATGCTTGGCGAATGCCGGGGAGGATAGCCTTATATGCTTCAGGAGCGCAATAGGGGAAGTGCTCCAGGCTGCGCGCCCATTGGTGCATGAGCCCGCGCAGATAGAAGCTACGCGAAGTGTCCGCTCGGGGATGCTTTTGAATTCTACGAGGAGGCAGTGAAATCAGGATTCCGGCGACTTCTTGGACTTATCCGGTTCCGCTTGAGGAAGCGGCACACGCCAAATGTCTTTCTTATCATCGTCCACGCTGCAAATGCCGATCTGGTTGGCTTCCGGCGTGCCCAATTGACCGATCCAGACCACGCGGAATCGCGCCTTGCGCCAGCCACGCTTCACCTGAACGATGTCGCCGGGCCCCGTCAGATAACCTACGCCATCCAACCGCGCCCCGGTCTGTCCGATATCGATCGTCTGAGCGCTCTGCACGAAAGGATTGCCGCTGCGGTCCACTCCGCGGACCCACACTTGGACTGTCTTGGGCACGCGCACTTTGCGCGGATTGGTTCTCCAGAACCCCGGAACTTCGCGCTTGAATGCCAGACCCACGTTTGCCTTGCCATCGATGGGTTGCTGAACATAAACGACGCGGCATTCTTGTTCCTCTCGCGTGTTTTTGTTCATTACGAAAAGAGTTTCGCCTATCTCCACTTTCGCCGATAAGGTCACCAGGCCGCCGCTGGCATTTACCAGGACGGTGTAACTGTCTTCGTGGAACGCGCCTTGATTCTTGACCCACCCGTAAACGACCACGGGAACCCGCAAAGAGGCGCGCTTGCTGGATCGCTGCTCCACTCTTGGTTTGCTTTTAGAAGCCGGCTTTGCCTGAGGCTCGGAGCCAGGCACCGATACTGCGGACCCCTTCTCGCTCACTTCCAGCGGGATCTCGCGCTGCACGCCGTGCAGCGAGCACTCAAAATTCCAGGGCGTTCGAAGGACCTCGTCGAGAGTTTCCGTGCGGTTCTGAAGGACGACCCAGCGGTCCTCGTCCCGATAGGGACACCGCAGCCGCACCGCATAATTCTTCCCCACTTTGCGCCCCTCCGCTAATCGTGGAGACATTATGGCTGTACCTCCGCGGCCTGAGCGGAGAACTTCTTTGGCCCGTGCTCAGACTGTGTATCCCCCGCGCCATTCGGCCAGGTGACTTCAAGCCCCGTACCGTGCAAAACCAAAATCTTTGTGTGCTTGACCACGCGGATAGCCAGTAAATTATTGTCTCCGTGATGGAGCTCGGCTAATCCCTGCTTTTCCGCGCGCAAGGAATTGTCCGTTTTGTAGAGCGCTACCGTGAGCTGGTGCTCCCCCGGGATAAGCGTGCAGACCGCGCGGAAGCGTTCTCCCACTGCCTCAGTTACCGAAGCCAGAGGCGTGCTGAAGATCATTTGATGATCCGCGAACACGGCCACGGTTCCGTCGCTCGATTGAGCGGAAATTTCGATCAGCATCGGAATTCCCGAGGGAATGGCCGGCTGGTCCGCCGATTTGGAAGCAGCGCTCGCGCCGTCCGCGCCCGCGTCTGGAACGGTCGGATTGGGCTTAGCAGCCTCTAATTTTCGCTTTGGGGTCCACGCCGGCTTCGGTTGAACCAGCGGCCGAACGGGCAACTCCTCTGTCGGTGTTTCGGCAGCTAGAGCCGCGGCAGCTTGTGAATCGCGCCACAAAGGCAGATCCGCGGGCGGCTTTGGAGTCGCATACGTCGCGACTGGCGCAAGCGGCAGCCGAAGATTATGCATGTAAAACCGCGCGGCGATCGGCACGGAAAGAGCGAGAACCAGTGCGGCTGCGGCTCCCGCATAGCGGAGTGAGGTGCTCATCGATCGATTTCGAACGGGTTTGGGACGCGCCGGCGGCACCTGCTGGCCGGCCACAGCTTCGAGTTCGGTCGACAGGATCTCCCCATTCGCATAGCGGTTCGCGGGATTCCTGGCCAGGCAGCGCTCGATAATGCCGTCAAATGCGCGCGGTAACGTCGGATTCACTTTCGTCGGCGGCGTGATTTTCGCCTTCAGAATCTGTGCGCAGACGGCTTCCACTGAATCGCTCTGGAAAGGCCGTTGCCCCGTAGCCAGCTGATAGAGAACGATTCCGAGCGAGAAAATATCGGACCGGCCATCGGTCGGCGTGCCTTCAATCTGTTCCGGCGATAGGTACGCCGGAGTCCCTCGCAGCCCTCCGACATGAGTAACGTGGGCGGCAAATCGCGCGATGCCGAAATCGGTCAGCATCACGCGCCCGTCCTGGTTGATCATGATGTTTGCGGGTTTAATGTCGCCGTGAATGATTCCCTGTTCGTGCGCATACGCAAGAGCGCGCGCCAGCGCAGCCCCCCAACTGTAGACTTGCTGGAGCTCCGGCTTCTTGGCCGCGACGTGTTTTTCCAGGGTCTGGCCGACAACGAATTCCATCACCAGGTAAGGGGAGCCGGAGGTTTCGTCGATGCCCACATCATGCAGCTTCACGATACGGGGATGCGAAAGCTGTCCGATGATGCGAGCCTCCGACATGAAGCGCTCGCGCCAGGCGTCATCGTTCAGGCCTGCCTGCAGAGTTTTGATGGCCACAATTCGGCCGATGAGGGTATCTCGCGCTTTGAAGACAGTGCTACTCGCCCCCACGCCAATCGATTCGAGAATTTCGTAGCGTCCTAGTAGCATGCGGATGTCCTCTCGTGCCTCCGAGAGTAACTTCGACACCTTCGAAGATAGAGCTTGGGCTTGTTGCTGTGAATGGTCCTATGGTTTAGTGTGTCGGGTACGCTAGTACCTTCCCTAACGGGAGAGCACGCTCGCGTATATCATTAGTGTGTAGTGACTTAGGCCTTCGTTCATGACTGGTCTTTCGCTCGGACCAGGAATTTCTCGTGTAGTTGGCCTTTTGTCCGCTGTGCCGAAACCCGCGCCTACGCCACGATGCCGTTTTGTGTAGTATTTCCTTGTGAAAGCGCGGGCCGCAACCTCTACGCACAAAAAGGTCATCGTCACTTTCTCCGACGGCAGCTCCCTGCAGGGGTACGTGAATCCGTTGCGGCTCCCCGACGATCCTCTCGACGTGCTCACCACCAACGGCGAGCACCGTCAGGTCCCGCTGAAAGAGATTCGCGCCGTCTATTTCGTGCGCGATTTCACCGAAGACTACGAGCCCGAGCGCAAAGCGTTTTTCAGCCGCCCGAAGCTCGATGGCCTGTGGGTGCGGCTGAAATTTCGCGATAACCAGACTCTCGAGGGCGTGGTGAGCAACGACTTGCTGGCCCTGCTCGATTCCGGCATACAAATCACGCCGCCGGACCTGAACGGCGCCGCAGTGCGCATTTTTGTGCCCCGCACTGCGCTCAGTGAAGTCACTGTGCTCGGCGTGGTCGGCGTCGCCCGCCGCAAACCTATCGCCGCCCCTTTGCCCGCCCAGCCCAAACTCTTCTCCGAATAACGCAGCCGGAACGTGGTAACAAATCGTGCCTACAATTGGGTATTCGCACGAAAGCGCTATCGGGTGTATAAGTTCGCTTGGGCCCAGCAAACGTGAATCGCCTCAACAATTTCCGGGAACGCAATACCCTGCTTAGGACGAGCCAGCTTCGGATCGCCCTGCTTCGGATTGATGTGGTGCAGCATGAAATATAAGCGCGCACGCGCGCCAGCAATCGCATTACTCATCGCGCTTACGCAGGCCGGTAGTCCATTATTGGCGCATCACGGCGCCGTGGGATACGACTACACCGCGCCGCGCAAAACCTTAAAAGGCACTGTCGAGCAGTTCTCCTGGCAGAATCCTCATGCGCTGCTTCTTCTTGACGTGAAGGACGACAAAGGCAACGTCAGGGTTTGGACCATGGAGCTGAATAATCCGGGCAATCTCGTTGAGCTGGGCTGGAATCATAATTCGCTGAAACCCGGAGACGAGATCACCGTCACCTTCAACCCTGCCAAGAGCAAGCCCAACGGAATTTGCGCCGACGTCTTGTTCGCCGACGGGCGAAAGCTGCACTCGAGTCAAGGATGCGTCGGGGGAGACCTCAAATCGTTCGATGAGTTGCGGCAACTCAACAAATAGACGATTGCCTAGTGCCGTCATTGCAATTGCGGCCGCAATGACTTTGTCTTCTCTCCTCGCAGCTCAAACCCCGCGGCCATCCGCCGTTGCACAATCCTCGTCGGCCAAAACCCAGCGGGCGAACTCTCAGATCCGGAAAGCTCCAGCCACCGATGCCAAATCGTTTGACCCACACGACCTGAACGGAATCTGGGTGGTCACCCCTCGCCGCCAAATGGCAATCACGGAAACTCGTCCTCCGATGACGCCTTGGGGCCAGGCGAAGTTGAATCAAGTGCGGAGTTCATGGACGAATGCCGCGCTGGGGATTAAGGCGGCTCCGGAAAGCGAATGGAACGACCCTCTTTACAAATGCGATCCGGCAGGCTACCCGCGTACCATGCAACAGATTTTCGGAGAAATCATGCGGTTCGTTCAGACTCCAAGCGAACTTCTCGAATTTTTCGAATGGGATCACACTTGGCGCGACATCTGGACCGATGGCCGCAAGCTTCACGACGATCCCGAGCCGCGATATTACGGATACTCGGTAGGCCGTTGGGACGGCGACACGTTCGTCGTCGATTCGAACGGCTTCAACGACAGAACCTGGCTTGACCCGTGGGGCGATGTGCACAGCAGCCAGATGCGCCTCAAGGAAACTTTCCGCCGCGTGGACCGCGAACACCTGGAATGGACCATTACGCTGGACGATCCCATGACTTATACGCAACCTTGGGGCCCAAGCGAGAAAAGAATTTTCGAACTGGCGCCCAAATCTCCCCGTAGCGAATACGAAGAACTCCGCGAAGATTTCTGCGTGTGGTCGGATTCCTCAGGCTTTTTTAAAGGCGCCGACACAACCGGCGTGGGCGACGCGCCCGCAAGAGGAAATAAATAACCTATTCTTGTCCACGTGCATCCGACGGGAAGACCATGAAAATCGTTAACGCCATTATCGTAAGCTGCTTTCTAGCGCTGCCATTCGGTGCGACGGCATCCGCCCAAGGCCCCTTAGGAGGAACCCTGGGTCCTCTGCCCCGCGGCATCTACAATCCTGTGGTTGGTTCCGGAGCCGAGTACGAATACCAACCCAACGGCAAAGACAAAGTGACCGTGGAGATTGATGTCGTGGGCAAAGAGTCCGTCAACGGAAAGGACGGCTTCTGGTTCGAGACCGCATTCGATTCGCACATGGGCCAAATGCTGATGAAGATGCTCATGGCTTCCGACGCGACGAACTCCACAATCGCCAAGGTGATCATGCAAATGCAAGGCGGTCCGCCGATGGAGCTGCCCGCGCAGTTGTTGGGCCAACGCGCCCAGCCCACCTATGACATTCGTGATAAATCTGAAAAAGTCGGCAGCGAGTCCGTGACCGTTCCCGCCGGCACGTTCACCGCCGATCACTATCGCATGAAAGATGGCTCGGGCGATTTCTGGGTGAGCGAGAAAGTGTCGCCTTACGGCATGGTGAAAGGCCAGGGCAAGGACTTCAGCATCGTGCTGACCAAAGTGGTGACCGATGCCAAAGACAAAATCACCGGCACGCCAGTTCCCTTCAATCCCAGGCTGATGATGCCGGGCGGCGGCCAGCCCGCGCACTAGCCGCCCTGGTTTGCGAATCTAAGTTTGCGAATCTAACATCTTTGGCATCCGGGTTCTGGCATCCGGGCCGACAACCTGAGGTTTCACGAAATGTCCGTGTTCACCCTTAAGGCTCCCTTCAGGCGCTGCCGAGTAAGTGAATGCCACCGGTGGTCAAACCCGGTGAGGGCGCCTCGCGTGGACATCGCACCGGTGTTCCGCAAACGGGGCGCTCTTAAGACTTGGGGAAGTGTGCGGCCGCCCGTGCAGTAGGATGCGAGGTCACGGGGTGACGAACGAGATACGACAGCTGAGGGAAGACGCGGTACGAGGCGAGCGAGCACGCGTACCGAAGGCGATCCGTCGGAGACGGGTCGCCTTCCTCCTGGTGAGTGTTGCACTTGCGGCCATCGTCGCCGCATCACAGGTTGCGGCCCCGCTTGCGGCTGCTCAGAACCCCGAACCCCACACAGGCCAGCCCCCCGTAGTGAGGCAGATCGCGCCCGACCTCTACTTCTTCTACGATTTCGACAGCTCCAACTCTGTCTTTCTGGTCACCGACGCAGGCGTACTGGTAATCGACACCCGCGAGCATCCGCGCGCTGCCCAGGATTTACTCGCCCGAATCCGCAAAGTCACCGACAAACCCATCAAGTGGGTGATCAACAGCCATTTCCACGGCGACCACACTTACGGGAACGCTACATTCCAGGCGGCGGGCGCGACATTTGTCGCCCAGCAAGAAACCGCGCGCATCATGAAGCTCGTACAGCCCAAGGAAATGGCCCGGCGGCAGGATTATTTCAAGGAAAACAACTTCGATCCCAACCAAGTGAAGTTGATTCTCCCCGACGTCACTTTCGACAACCAGATGAGCGTCTATCTCGGCGGGCGCGAAATTCGCCTCATGTATTTCGGGCCCGGCCAGCAGCCCGGCGACACGTTCGTTCTTTTTCCACAGGATCGCGTGCTTTTTACACCCGGCGCGTTTACCAGCCACAGCATGCCGAACATGGCCTTCACGACTTCAGTCGATAATTGGATCAAGCTGCTCGATAAGATTGCGGCGCGCAACGATTACGACGTCATCCTACCCGCCCATGGCGACATCGCGCATCGCGAAGACGTCAAGGAGCTTCAGTCGATGCTGGCCGACGAATACGCCACCGTGGAAGACGCGGTCGCCAAAGGCATGCCCCTGCAGCAGGCCCAGGAGACGCTCACTTTCCCCCAATATAAGGATTGGCGCAACTACTCCCGGCTGAAGAGCGAAATCCAGAATCTCTACGAATTGATCCAAACTGGCAAGCGCAGCTACTTCGAATGATTCCGAACCCCCATTGGCGCTTAATTAACCTGCCGCGTTTCCCCGCGAATATAGAGTCGGTGTCATTCTGAGCGAAGTTGGCCGCCGTCTCTCCTCGCCCGGCTTCGAGCGCGCGGCCACGTAGCCGAGGAATCTCTCTTACTCCTTAATCAGGAGAGATTTCGCTTGTGCAGAATGAATAGCACGTTATCGTCGATCTCGGTCGTCGCGGTCGCGATTGTCTCTGTTTCGGTTGTCGCCCCGACCCGCATCCGGATGGCCGTGGCGCCAGTTCCAGTAATCGCGTTGCTCACCGCCATTCAGCCGCCCATATTCGCGGTAAGGTTCGCGCGGATGCGCCTCGCCCCAATAGACGCGGTAGGCGCGGTCTTCGTCGCCGTCCCAGCGATGATAGTCGCGATGATCGGCATCGTAGTAACGCACCGCACAGCCTGTGGCGGCAATCGCTCCGATGAAAGTAAGTCCCAGAACGAGCGGAGCAATGTAGTGCAATATTCGTTTCATCTCGATACTCATTTCCGCGCTCGGCATTCGCGTGCCGATTCGCGCATTCTGCTGGTTAGATGGCTCGCGGAGTTACACGGGCTGCCCGAGTCACGACCCGTTTTCAGTCTGGAATCTCGCAGAAATCTCCCACACGTAACGCCGCAGTCGCGCACGGTTTTGCTACACTTGCGCGCACAATGGGGTCGAACGAAAAACCACGTCTCGCCGACATGCCCCCAGCCGCAGCCCGCCGGCAGATTCAGGAGACCGATCATGCTTTTCCTCTTACTTCTTGCGTTTCTGCTCGTTCCCTCCGTCAATCTCCGTGCGGACTCTCGGCCTCTCGACATCTACTGGATTGACACCGAAGGCGGTGCCGCGACGCTGCTTATCTCCCCGTCTGGTGAATCGTTCCTGATCGACACCGGATGGATGGTCGGCGACCGCGATGCGAAGCGCATCTACGCCGCAACGCAGCTCGCCGGCCTGAAAAAGATCGACTATCTGCTTATCAGCCATTTCCACGCCGACCACGTGGGCGGACTCGCCGCGCTCTCCAAGATGATCCCCATCGGCAAGTTCTACGATCACGGCGACACGATCGAGAAAGAAAATCAGCAGTGGCTCGATAGCTACAAGGCTGCCTCCGCCGGCAAGCGCACCATCGTGAAGCCGGGAGACGAGATTCCCGTGAAGGGCCTGCATGTGCTCGTGGTCGCCTCCGATCAGAAAATTCTGGCGAAGCCCATCAACGGCAGCGGACCCAATCCGTTTTGCGCCAATGCCGAACAGAAGGCTCCGCTTTCGCCTGAAAACCAGCGCGTGGCGGGCGTGCTCGTGAGCTACGGCAAATTCAAATACTTGAACCTGATCGATCTCGATTGGGAAAAAGAGATGGAACTCGTCTGCCCGGTCGACAAGTTGGGCACAGTAACGGTCTATCAGACCAGCCGTCACGGTGCGTTTGACGGCGCAGGAGCCCCGGCGTTTCTCGCGGCCATCAGGCCGCAAGTTGTGGTGGTCAATAACGGTCCGCGCAAGGGCATGGGACAGGTGGACAAAGGTGTTATCTCAACCACGCCCCCCGGCACAGAAGTTACTCCGTACGAAAAAGTCGCTTACCTGCGGCTCGCCGAGATCACAGGCATCGAGGGCATCTGGCAGGAACACCTCTCGCTGCTCGATTCCGACCCCGCCCACAATACTCCGCTCGATATGATCGCCAACTTCGAGGACACCCCGGCCTGCACGGGCAACTGGATCAAGGCGTCGGTTCAGTCGAACGGTAAATTCAGCGTCACCAACAGCCGCAACGACTTTTCTAAATCCTACATCTCCCGCTGAACTTGCATATCGCCGCGCTCCCGCGTAGCACCGGCTTATGATTTGGGAAGCTTGGCGCCCAGAATTTCGATCTTTTCGATTGCGGGTGGCTTCGAGAAGAGTTCGGGCGCTTGCGCCATAAGAGCTTTGGCAATGGGGCCATTCAGATGAGCTTGGCGCCCGCTTTCATCGGTGAAGGCGTCGAAGATGCCAAAGGTTGTTGGCCCCAAGCGCAGCGCGAACCACACGGGCGTGGTCGTTTCCTGATTGGCCATGGCCAGCCCTGCTTCCAGAAACTTTGCCACTTCCTTCTCTTTCCCAGCCTTGGCTTCCAAACGTGCGAACAGTGCGACGGTGTACATCGGGTTCCTCCCATGAGCTTCGATTCAGCAGTGGCCAAGATAGCTTTTACATATCGACTTTGCCATCGATAAGACAACGCAGCGTACGCAGGGCCCGGCCGCCAGTCTCGGCTCTCTCGAGTCGAGGTTTCTGCGATGTCCGAAGGTTTCTGAGATATGATGTTCCCCTTCGGAAAGCCGGTTGCGGAGCCCAGTTCGAGTCCAGGCGAGGTAGCCATGGCGCAGTGGGAGACCCCATCCCCGACGTTACTGCCGCTGATTCTACGCTACAGTTTTGCAGTTCTGTCCGTCGCGAATCCCACCCGCTTTAACCCGTTTTCCAAAATGAAGCTTGGGAGGTAACCGCGATGCCCAGCGAGATGCGCCCCGAGATGCGGAAGACCGGAGTCGACGTTGTCGGCGACATGCCTTGGGGGACACACTTTTGCCTCTTCTACGAGACAAGGGCGGATCTCCTCGAAACACTGGTCTCCTACTGCAAAGCTGGATTGGAAAGCCAGGAGTTCTGCCTGTGGGTGGTTGCCGAACCTCTCACGGGGGAAGACGCAAGGCATGCATTAGAACGAGCCGTCCCCGACCTCGATCGATACCTCGCTGACCAGAGCATAGAGATTGTCGCTGCTCGCGACTGGTATCTCCAGGACGGTGCGTTTGATCTCAATAGAGTGATTAGCGGTTGGAACGAGAAACTCGCGCGCGCATCGGCCAGAGGTTACGCAGGCGTAAGGGTTACCGGAGATACCGCCTGGCTCGAAAAGAAGGACTGGAAAGACTTCTGTGAATACGAAGAATCACTCAACCAGGCTATCGCCAATCAGCGCCTGGCGGTGCTGTGCACTTACCCGCTCGCCGCATGCGGTGCCGCTGAAATCCTGGATGTGGTGCGAACACATCAGTTTGCGGTAACAAGGCGGCGCGGGGGCTGGGACGTTATAGAAACCGCCGGGCACAAACAAGCTAAAGCTGAAATCAAGCGCCTGAATGAGGAACTTGAACAACGTGTCCTCGAACGGACCAGCCAACTGACGGCCGTCAACAGCGAACTGACAAAGGAAGTACTCCAACGTCAGCGCGCCGAAGAGGCCCTGCTTCGCAGCGAAGCCTACTTGGCGGAAGCGCAGAGGCTCACCCATACGGGCAGTTGGGCATGCAATGTCAAGACGAGAGAGATCCTCCACTCGTCCGAGGAGCATTCCCGCTTGTATGGCTACGATCCGGAGAGGGGGATACCTTCATTCGAAGAACTTGTACAGCGCATGCATCCAGAAGATCGAGCTCGGGTCGTGGAAACGGCCGAGAGGTCGAATCGCGAAGGAAAGGATTTCGAGGCGCATTTCCGAGTCGTTCTTCCGGACGGCTCGACGAAATACGTGTACGGAGTAGCTCATCCTGTTTTCAACCCGTCCGGCGATGTCCGCGAATTCGTGGGCATTCTGATGGACGTAACGGAACGCAAGCGAGCGGATGAGGAGCGCGAGAGATTGCGCCAGGTAGAGGCTGATCTCGCGCACGTAACTCGGATAACCACCATGGGCGAGCTGACTGCTTCGGTGGCGCACGAGATCAAACAGCCGATTTCCGCGGCACTAACCGACGCTAGAACCTGCCTGCGATGGCTTGGTCGCGACGTCCCCGACCTGCCAGAGGCGTGCGAAGCCGCCTCGAGAGTCGTTAAAGACGTAACGCGCGCGGCTGACATCATTAGCAGAATCAGCTTGCTGTTCAAGAAAGGAGCTTCGCAGCGGGAGTTAGTGGATGTAAGTGAACTGATTCGAGACATGATTGTCCTGCTGCGCGGCGAGGCGAACCGCTACTCGATCTCCATCCGTACCGAGCTTGCTGAGGGTCTTCCCAAGGTCATGGCAGACCGTGTCCAATTGCAGCAGGTTTTCATGAACCTCATGCTCAACGGCATCGATGCCATGAAGGGAACGACCGGTCGGATGCGAGCTGACCATCAAGTCGGAAGCGGCCGATGGTCAACTACTGATCTCGGTCAGCGATACCGGCGTGGGATTGCCCCAGGAGCAGGCGGAGCAGATCTTCAAGACATTCTTTACGACCAAGCATAACGGCACCGGCATGGGGCTGCCCATCAGTCGGTCGATCATTGAGTCGCATGGCGGCCGCTTGTGGGCCGCCGGCGCCTCCGGACGGGGCGCAACTTTTCAGTTCACTCTGCCCGCCACGCTCGCGGCCCACGCATAAGCGTGATCCCAAGCGAGGCGAACTATGGCCCCGCCGAACCTCCAACTTCGATTTTCGCGCTCGCCTGTGCTTCGTTACGGTCTTGCAGTTTTCTCCGTCTCCGTGTCGCTCGGAGTGGCGCTTCTGCTGGAGCGCTTCCACTTTCGCAATGTGGCAGATCCGCTGTTCTTGGTTGCCATTGCGATAACCGTCTGGTATGCAGGGATCGGGCCAGCAATACTCGCTGTTGTTCTCTCCGGCCTCGCCGACACCTATTTTTTCATCGAGCCGCTTTACAGTCTTTACATAACACGCGATGATCTCCCGCACTTTGTCATCTTCGTACTTTTTGCGTCGCTTCTTACCGGGTTCGCCACCATTCGGCGGCGGATCGAGCGAGATCTCGTTCAAGCGCGGGATCACCTTCAGATCGAAGTAGCGGAGCGAACGCAGCAGGCCAGCCTGCTCAATCTCACGCATGACACCATTTTTGTCCGCGATATGAATGACGTCATTTCGTATTGGAATCGGGGGGCGCAGGAGTTGTACGGATGGACCGACAGAGAAGCGATAGGAAGGCATTCACAGGAGCTGCTGCAAACGATTTTTCCAACACCACTCGATGATATCCGAGCGGAGTTGCTGCGGACCAACCGTTGGGAGGGCGAGCTTAAGAAGACCAAAGCGGACGGAACTCAGGTGGTGGTGGCGAGCCGATGGTCCTTGCGGCGCGACGAACAAGAGCGGCCCGTCGCCATTCTGGAAACGAACAATGACATCACGGAACGCAAGCGCCGGGAGCAGGAAATTCAAAGTCTCAATCAGGAGCTTGCAAAGCGTTCCACGGAACTCGAGGCCATCAACAAGGAACTCGAAGCGTTTGCCTATTCTGTCTCGCATGACCTGCGCGCGCCTCTTCGCCATATGGCCGGCTATACGGAGCTGCTTCAAAAGAAGGCTTCTTCCGTTGTCGATGAAAAGAGCAAGCACTATATGGCGATGATTCTGGACGCGGCCAAACGTATGGGCAATCTGATTGACGATCTCCTGGCATTTTCGAGGATCGGACGGGCGGAAACTCAAAAGACGGTCGTGAGCCTGGCGCAGCTTGTAAAAGAAGCTCTTGCCGAAGTTCGGCAAGACACGGAGGGGCGTAACATTGCATGGAAAATCGGCGCACTGCCGGAACTCTATGGCGACCGTTCGATGCTAAAGCTTGTAATGATGAACCTTCTTTCCAATGCGATTAAATTTACGCGCACGCGCGCCCAAGCCGAAATCGAGATCGGATGCTCGCACGGAAACAACAATGATTTGGTGATTTTCGTTAGGGACAATGGGGTGGGTTTTGATATGAAGTACGTGAATAAACTGTTCGGCGTGTTTCAGCGCCTGCACGATTCCGATGCATTTGAAGGTACTGGCATCGGGCTGGCTACGGTTCAGCGCATACTACATCGTCACGGAGGCAAGGTCTGGGCCGAGGGCGCCGTTGATGGAGGCGCGACGTTCTATTTTTCAGCTCCCAGACCACAAGGGCAGCTATGGAAACAGCAAACAGCAGGCTAGGCCGTATCTTGATGGTTGAAGACGATCCCAAGGACGTCGAGCTTACGCTCACGGCTCTTGAGGATTACAACCTCGCCAATGAAGTCGTTGTCACTCGCGATGGCCAGCAAGCCCTCGATTACCTCTATTGCCGGGGTGAGTACAAGAGGCGCTCCAGGGACAATCCTGCAGTCATGCTGCTGGACCTGAAACTACCCAAAGTCGATGGGTTGGAAGTGCTGAAGCAAGTGAAGTCCGATAGCGACCTGAGAGTGATTCCCGTCGTTGTTCTTACCTCATCGAAAGAAGAGAAAGATATGGTGGCAAGCTACAAACTCGGAGTGAACGCTTACGTGGTAAAGCCGGTCGACTTTCATGAGTTTGTGAATGCCATCAAGGAATTGGGCGTTTTCTGGGCGGTGATTAACGAGCCGCCGCCGGGAAGCGTCAGGAAGTAAGTATCGTCGGGAAGTGAGCATGCCGCACCCACTGCGGATTCTATCCATCGAAGATGATCCTAAGGACGCGGAGCTGATTCACGATCTGCTCGAGACAGAAGGCATAGTCTCCGAAGTAACGCGGGTCGATACTGAGGCTGCGCTCCATTCCTCTCTCGAGCAGGACGGAATTGATCTGATTCTGGCGGATTACAGCCTTCCCGCGTTCGACGGCATTTCTGCATTGAAGTTCGCAATGAAAACCTGCCCGGACGTGCCCTTTATCTTTGTTTCCGGAACTCTCGGCGAAGAGGTGGCGATTGAAGCGCTAAAAATTGGCGCGACGGATTACGTTCTGAAGACGCGTTTATCGAGGCTCGTGCCGGCGGTTCAGCGCGCTCTGCGTGAAGCCACACAAAAGGCCGAACGTAAGCGGGCCCAGGAGGCGCTCCGCAAGAGCGAGACATACCTGGCCGAGGCGCAGAGTCTGAGCCGCACGGGCAGTTTCGGCTGGAACGCTTCGAATGGAGAAATCTACTGGTCCGAGGAAACCTACAAGATTTTCGAGTACGATCGGGCGCTTAAGCCCACGTTGGAGTTGGCATTCCGCCGAACTCATCCCGACGACAGGGATCTCCTGCAGCAGACGATCCACCGCGCGGCCGAGGCAAGGGAAAACGTTGATTTTGAGCATCGTTTGTTGATGCCGGACGGTTCCGTAAAGTATGTCCATGTTTTAGCTCACCCCCTGGAGACCGCCTCTGGAAGTCTCGAGTATGTGGGTGCCGTGACGGACGTCACCGAGAGGAAGCGTGCGGAGAATAAGCTTCGCCGCAGTGAAGAATCTTTGCTTGAGGCGCAGAAACTAAGCCACACGGGAAGTTGGCGACATGATATTGCATCGGGGGCAGTCACAGTCTCGCCGGAAATCTATCGGATACACGGCATCAAGCCCGATGATAATCCATCAAATACGGAATTTTTCTTTAGTAGGTTCCATCCTGAAGATCGGAAGCGCGTTGTGGAGCTTTTCGAAAGAGCTGAAATCGAGAAAACCGAATTTCAAGTGGACTACCGCATTGTTCTTCCCGACGGAACGATCAAGTACCTCCACACGATTGGCCGTCCTATCTTGAATGAATCGGGCGAGCTCGTAGAATTTGGCGGGACCGCGATCGACGTCACGGCAGCAAAGAAAGCGGAAGAAGCGTTGCGCCGGAGCGAACGTTATCTGGCGGAAGCGCAGAGAGTGAGCCACACCGGCAGCTGGGCGTACAACGTTTCCTCGGACGCGCTATTTGCCTCCCCCGAGTTGCTCCGAATCTTTGGGCGAGATCCCGATCAAGAAGAACCGACACTGGAAATGTTTCGGGGTAGCGTTCATCCCGAGGATCGGGCCTACGTTGACGAAACGATTGACAAAGCCATGCGCGAAAAAACAGATTTTGGGTTCGACCACCGAATTGTTCTTCCAAACGGATCGATAAGGCACGTCTACAGTATGGCCCGCCGCGGCATGGACGAGTCCGATACGTTCGTTATTGGCACGGTCATGGACGTGACCGAGCGCAAGCTTGCCGAGGAAGCGCTGCGCGAGGCGCAGGCGAATCTGGCACGCGTCAGCCGCGTGACCACCATGGGGGAGCTCACCGCCTCTCTGGCGCACGAGATCAAGCAACCCATGACCGCGGCTGTCACCGACGCCCGGACCTGCTTGCGATGGCTTGATCGCGATGACCCCGACCTGCCGGAGGCACGCGAAGCCGCATCGAGAGTGGTCAAAGACGTAACGCGCGCGGCCGATATCATTAGCAGAATCGGCGTGCTGTTCAAGAAGGGAGCTTCGCAGCGGGAGTTGGTTGATGTAAATGAACTCATTCGAGAAATGATCGTCCTGCTACGCAGCGAGGCGAACCGCTATTCGATCGCAGTCGATACCGAGCTTGCTGAGGATCTTCCCAAGGTCATGGCGGACCGTGTGCAACTGCAGCAGGTTTTGATGAACCTTATGCTCAACGGCATCGATGCGATGAAGGGAACGACCGGCGGAGGTAAGCTCACCATCAAGTCGGAACCGGACGATGGTCAACTGGTGATCTCTGTCTGCGATACCGGTGTGGGATTGCCCCCGGAGCAGCCGGAACAGATCTTCAAAGCATTCTTTACCACCAAGGATAACGGGACCGGCATGGGACTGCCCATCAGCCGGTCGATCATTGAATCGCATGGCGGCCGCTTGTGGGCCGCCGGAGCCCCCGGGCGGGGCGCAACTTTTCAGTTCACTCTGCCCGTCACGCTCGCGGCGCACGCGTAGCTTCCTCGGCTGCTCAACGTTGTAGCCAACCCTCGTTTCCGTGTGGACTATCCCACATTGTCGGCACGCACTCGTTCGCGCCGCTCAGTCCAGCCGTGCCCCCCTGACGAACGAGATGCAGTCCAGTCCGGAATTTCTCTCAAAAGCTTTGTGTTGCGCGGCTAAATGAGAAGTGTGGCCTTAACCTTCTTCCCGAGAAAATCCACTTTTAATTAGGGGCTAGCTTCGCTCAGACGCGCCAGGTGTCGAAATGCGGACTCTCCGTCGGTGAAAGGACATTGATGAAGGAGAGCGGATCGATTGCGCCGCGCTAAACGCGGTATTTGCGAACGAGGAGTATGGCACGCTCTTTGCATCAACTAAAACTGGTCGGATTTGGCCTGGGTGACGAGTATGAGCACAAGAAGAGACTTTCTTAATCTCGCCGTCAAAGGATCGGCCATGACAGCGGCCGCGGCACTTCTACGTGGCACCGCATCAGCGCAGGGCAATCCAACCGACGGCAGGAGTATGAATAACATGGAAAATAACGCGAGCAGCAGCAATGTCCATTACAAGCTGCCTTTCAAATTCGGCCTGGGTGGCGTTCCCCTGGGGAATGAATTTGCAGTGGTGACCGACAAGGATGCGTACGCGATCCTGGACGCCGCGTGGAGTGCGGGCATCCGTTATTACGACGTTTCTCCGTGGTATGGCCTGGGGCTCGCCGAGAGAAGGTTTGGCAACTTTCTTCACAACAAGAAAAGAAGTGAATATGTCATCTCGTCCAAAGTGGGCAAACTACTAAAGGCATCGAAGACAGCCAGGAACCGCGAACTGTTCCCTTTCTCGCCGTCCCCTAACGACGTAATTTTCGATTACACGGCCGCCGCAACAAGGCGTTCGGTCGAGGATAGTTTGCAAAGACTTGGCATCGACAGCCTTGACGTCGTTTTTGTTCACGACATTTCTCCCGACAATAAGTTGTTGCCCACGAGTTGGCAGGAACAATTTGACATCGCCGCGAAGGGTGCTTTTCCGGAACTAACGCGTATGCGGGAGGAGGGATTGATCAAAGGCTGGGGAATCGGCGTCAATACGCCCGAACCTATTCTACGAGTTTTAAGCGAAGCCGATCCGGACGTTTGTCTATTAGCATCGCAGTATTCTTTGATCGATCACAAGAATGCGCTAAACCAGGTTTTTCCTGCGGTCCGCAGAAAGAATGCCTCCCTGGTGGTTGGTTCCTCACTGAACGCCGGATTCATCTCGGGGAGCCCTCGCTACAACTATGGAAAAGACTCATACAAGATACCGGCTGAATTTCTGGAAAGGCGAAAACAACTGCGTGCAGTGGCAGCGAATCACGGAGTAGACCTTCGTACAGCAGCGCTTCAGTTCTCTGCGTCACCCGACGTGGCCGCGGCTTTGGTCGTCGGCGCCAGCAGTGAACAACAGATTCTCGCGGACTATACCTCGATGCAAACCAGGATTCCGGCCGAATTCTGGGCTGAATTGAAAGCTAAGCAGCTGATAGAGCAAAACGCACCAACCCCTTCTTGAGAAGCTGAAGATAAGGATCCGCGAAGATCCATCAGCCCTGGTTTCTTGCTATAACCTCTAAATCTACCGCCTGCTGCTCGTATTGCCCGATGCAACTCGCGGAACTGGCTTACCGTAAACTTCAATCCAGTCGATCCGCGCACCGGCGCCTCCGTGACCGCCTCCCCTCATCAGCTCGGTGAATCCGATCTCCTCTACTCTGCTAAGGTTCGGATTCTGCACCCACTGATCGCCGCGGCCTTCGACGACATTTTCTATACTGAGATTCCGCCAGCGCACATCAGCCAGTTGGATTTGTGACTCTACCCAGTCCGTGGAGAAGCCGGTCGCATGGTCGCCCACGAGCCACGTTCCGTCGGCAAGCTTCAGAACGGGATGGAGTAAATGGAACCCGGTGACCTTGGTACGCCAGCGGATGGTCGCCAGTCCGGTTAAGTCCACATCGTTGTTTTTGTCCCTGAGCGTGATCGCGCAGTTTGACGTGCACAGCAGCGTCATCACGTAGGTAATGTCATTGTTGTAAGTTTGTTTGACAGCCACCGGGCCAACCTTGTCGCCGTACAGGTGCACTTCCAGACTTGGGTTCGCGATGTCCCCCTGACCGACCGTATGCTCCGGTTCCTGCGGAGTATTGGTATTGGGCAAGCCACTGGCCAGCGTCCAGTCTTCTCGGAAAAACAAAGGAGGATATTGGAGCCTTTGTGGCGTCGGCGCCTGTTGTCCCGCAGCCCACGCAGGCTTGCCTGCCAACCAATTTGATCCGGCCAAACACAGACTCAGGAGTCCCAACACGAATGCAGCTGGAATAAATCTCGGCATATACACCTTCTCTTTCTGCATTGCCAATCGGGAACCACCAGAATCTAGGCAGCGCCCGTTCAACCCGGGGTCACAATCATGGTGTGTGAATCGCGTTTAAGCTGAATGGAGTATAAATCACTCGGTCGAAGCGCGAGAGCAAAACTTAGTGCGGACGAGGATGCGCCGCCAGTCATGGCCCGGAGGACCGGCCGAGCCTCACTAGTCCCTTATTTGGTGGAGCCACCGGACCCCGCTTGCCATCAGTCTCCTTCAGATGTATTGTTGAGTGTACACTCAGTAATGGAGAAAGCCTGGTGGCTCGCCCCAAGAGCGAAGACAAGCGCAATGCAATCCTCGACGCCGCGACCCGCGTATTCGCGGAGCGCGGTCTTACCGCTGCCCCAACGTCAGAGATTTCAAAACAGGCCGGTGTCGCCGAGGGAACTCTGTTTACGTACTTCAAGACCAAAGATGATTTGATCAATGCCCTTTACAGGGAGATGAAGTTAGAAGTCGCAGACGCGATGATGTCGAATTTCCCGCGGAAGAAGAATGTCCGTGCCAGGCTGCAACATGTTTGGGATCGTTATGTGAATTGGGGCATTGCGAATCCTAAGCAGCGCAAGGTGATGGCGCAACTACAGGTGTCGGAGGCGCTCACCAAAGAATCTAGAGACGCCGGTGGCGCGCCCTTCGTCGAAATGCAGAACACCATCCGCGACGCGATTGAGCGGCACATTCTGCGCGCGGACCTTCCGATTGAGTTGATTTCGCAGACGATGGCGGCTTTGGCGCAAGCCACCATGGACCTGATCGTACTGAAACCAGCTATGGCCAACAAGTATCGCAATAGTGGATTTGAGATCTATTGGGCGGGGATCTCACGGAAGTAATTCTTTTTTGTATCTTACTTTATGAGTGAGTACTCATGTATCTATAGGAGCTGGGTTACCACAGCGGCGGGCGTTGCATTTGCAGCAGGAGCTGCCACACTTCTGCCGCTCCCGGTTGCGTTGCTCCTGGAAGAAATACCTGCGCACCCTGCGCGGCTTATGCTGGCCAGCGCGGCGATACGCAGCAATACTCGTAGTCGTCCGGGCATGGCGATGTTGGTGGTTTGAAGAGCGAAGTGATGCAGTCGTCAGGTTATGGTTCGGAGAGTCCGCACACAACTGTACGCGGGTCCAGACAAAGACCACTGGCCTCGTTGCGAGGTTGCTACGCCGAATGCGTTGTGAACGCGTGAAACAACGTGATCGCGCGGGCGAATGTGGGAACTTTTAATAGAGAGGACGAAGGGTTCTTGATCATCCAACACTCACCAAACAGCAAAGACAGGGGCGAAAAACTAAAGCGTGAAAAGCAAGAGCAGTAAGTATTCAGAACCTAAAAAGCGAATGGTTAACACAGATTCGCCGTGCCTATCCCCTAACTCTCGCAACTCCGGATTCAGGCAGAGGCGACCGAAGAAGGTCGCATAGCTCGTGCGGGGACATTCGCCAACAAAAAGACCAAGCCCTCGGCGACGGTCGGATGCGTGAAAATCGCGTCGCGCAACATCGTGTAGGGCAATCCGCCCAGCATTGCCGTCTGAACGGCCGCCATCATTTCGCTGGCTTCCACACCAAACGCGGTGAATCCTAGGATGCGGTCGCTTTCCGCATCAACCAGCATCTTTACAAATCCACGCGTTTCGCCAATCGCAACGGCTCGAAGCACGCCGGCCATCGGCATCTTGGCCAGGCGATATGCGATGCCCCGCGCCTTCGCTTCCGTTTCATTCAAACCCACTCGCGCCAGTTCTGGATCGGTGAACATGCAGAACGGTACGAGCCGATCGCGGGTCGTGCGGCTTCCGCCGTTCAGGTTGTCGCGGACGACTCGAAAGTCGTCGAATGCGACGTGCGTGAACTGCGGACTCCCGGCGCAATCGCCCACGGCCCAAACGCCCGGCGCCGTCGTCTCCAGCCGCTCGTTCACTCTGATGTAGCCGCGTGCGTCAAGTTCGATTCCCGCCCTTTCGAGCCCGATTCCCTGCGTGTTCGCCGTTCGCCCCGTCGCGACCAGCAGGTCGGTGCCTTCGATCGTTTGTTCTCCATGACTGTTCTCAAGGGCGATTCGCACCTTCTGACCGGAAAGTCCCTCCACCTGGCGCACTCGCGTGTCGAGCAGCACTTCGATTCCCTCGTTCGCGAAGTTCTCCAGAATCGCTTGCGCGATATCAGTATCTTCCGCGACGGCGACTTGCCGGCCACGCTCGATCACCGTCACATCGGACCCGAATCGGCGCAGCGCCTGCGCCAATTCAAGGCCGACGTACCCGCCGCCGAGTACGATCACATGTCCCGGCAAACGGTCGAGATCGAGAGCTTCAACGTGAGTCATCGGTTTTGCAGCCGCAAGCCCGGTGATATCCGGGATCGTAGATCGCGATCCCAAATCGAGAAATACCCGCTCGCCTGTAATCGTCCGCGAGCCCCCCTCGTTCAGCCTCACCTCAACCGTCTTCGGAGCCACGAACCGGGCTTCGCCCCTGACCAACTCCGCTCCGGTCGCCTTGAAGCGATCGAGATGAAACTGAACTTGGCCCTCGACCATCTTGCGCTTTCGGTTAAAGACGCCCCTCATGTCCGTAGACACTGGTCCAGTTTGAATGCCGTATTCCGCGCCGTGCCGCGCGAACCAATTCGCCTTTGCGCTGCGAATCACGTTCTTGCTCGGCAAGCACGCAATGTTAGGACACGACCCGCCGATGTATTTCCGCTCCACTACCGCCGTGCGGTGGCCCGCCTGCGCCAGATTCCACGTCAGCTGCTTTCCCGCCTCTCCGCTTCCGATAACAAGGATCTCGTAGCGTTCTACCTCAGGCATATCCACCTCCATGGCCGAACTGCAGTCACTCTTCCCGAATGCCCAGGACTCATCCAAAAACATTACATCGGTTTGCCGCCGGCGGCCACAATCACTTGCTTCGTGATCCAGCGCGCGTCGTCGCTGGCTAGAAACGTAGCGGCCAGGCGATGTCTTCCACCGTGGCGATCCGTCCGAGAGCGTCGTTTTTTTGCTGCTCTCTCCCTGATGGCAATGGCCTTGCCGCTCTTAGAACCGCCTTCTGTCACACAGGTGTCGCGGGTTCGAGGACTACTGCGAATTTCCGAGAATTATCGCGTTGCGCCGATGGTGGAGACTGCTTGCGAATCCTCCCATTCGCGGATCGGGATCACCAGATACAGCTCGGAATGGCCCGGAAGATTGATTGACATAAGGCTCGCCATTCGATCCGTCATGGTTCAATGTCTGCAGCATCTTTTGATCCAGTCCGACGATCATGATGTGTGGCCCAACATGGAATTCCTTGCCGCTTCCCATCGCATGCGACTTGTTAGGCACCCAGAAGCCGCCGTACATATAAGAAATTCCAACATTCTGCACATTGGGAGTACGACCGGCGACGCTGTCTTTGATGAACTGCAGAAAGACCTGGTCAAAGCAGCCGGGCTCATCATGGGCGGCTCCGGGAAAGCCCGGAAGACAGGTCCACCCCTTGGTGCCGGCTCGGAGAACGCGGAACTCGCCGCCGGGCGAAGACGGCCAGTCGAGTACGGTTGCATTTTGCGTGACAAACTTTGGACCCGCCTGCATCGCGGATGCGATCTTCTCCGCATCAGACTTCGGCTTCTGCGCTGCCGGGATTTGAGCGTAAGCGACAGCCGTGATGAGTATTAAGAAAGCAACGATCTTCATCGACTTCTCCTTATCTACGGGTGTCCCAGCAGTCGTAAAACAGAGCCAAAGTGTTGGCAATAGGTATGACCGTGTATACCGCCAGAATTACGGGGCATCCGGAAGTTGAAATGGGCGCCACCAACCACGGCCGGAGGACCTGCTGATCGCCCTAGGCCGAAAAGCTAGCGTTTCGGGGAGATGAATAAAAATAGGTCACGTAAACGCTGTGGTCAACATTCGGTAATAGAGTCCAGCTACTATCTTGAATTGGCTCTGACTAACGGGCTAGTCGGACAAGGTGGTTAGCGGAGATTGGCCCTCAGCGAAGTGCAGCCGGATGTAATGCGTTGCCTGCCGGGGGCCGAAAAGGTCATGAAGGATCCTCACGCGATACGTGAGGAGGTCAGAAGCTGTTCAAGAGAAAATCTCGTGTGCTCGCGAGTACTCTTGCTCGTGTCGCTTGATCTGGTAGTATGCGAGCGATCGCAACTGCCCCGAGCATCGTTGAAATAATCACCACGAAAGCGCGCTCTTTGTCGGCTGCCCGGCGGCCTGGCATGAAGGGCAACATTCGACTCTTGTATCTCACCAGCTCCCCAACGATCTGAGCCTTCATGCTCTTGTCGGTCCGCGCCAACTCGGGCGCCAGGGCCGCCAACGGGCACCCCCACTCGGCGTGATCGCAGTGTTCCGGGCTCAGGTAGGCCTTCACGATCGCCTTCCACTCCGTCCCGGGTTGCGCCTGTTCCCCAACCTGAGCCAAGCGGTCGGCTATTTCCCGGAAAGCCTCCCTCAACGACTCCACCACCAGCTCGTCCTTGCTCCTGAAGTGCTTGTAAAAGCCTCCGTGGGTCAGGCCGGCATCCCGCATAACGTCGGAAACAGCGGCGCCGGTTAAGCCCTCGGCGCGAACGCGCCTCGCGGCGTCTTTCACAATCTTGCGGTGGATCTCGGCTCTATGCTCGGGTCGGTAACGCATGGCTTTATAGGATGCCATAAATCATCCTATCGATGTAACCGTCCGCCACGCCCGGAATCTATAAGATGATGTTGATAATCCTATGACTGCGGCGCTAGAGGCCGCGTCAATCCGATAGGAGGCTAAATGTCACCGGAAACCATCTTCAATCTGCATCTTATTCTAGGTTATGTCGCGTGGCTGCTTTGCTTCGGCGTTTACATCCTGCCCCGGCTCAAGTCGATGGACCCGGTCGCAGCGCAACGCGCCATCGCGACGCTGCACAGCTTCCGCTTCTTCGGGCTCGTCTTTATTCTTCCAGGCGTCGTCGGCCCGAATCTGCCCGCCGCTGGCTTCGCCCCGTTCGCCGCCTACTGGGACCTGGCAACCGGGGTGCTGGCCATGCTGGCGCTTCTCACAGTAAGGATCCGTCCGCTCTTCTGGCTTTTCGTCGTGACCTTCAATCTTGTTGGGACGGTCGATCTCATCCTCGACTATTACCACGCCATCCAGGTTGGCCTCCCTGCGCTGGCGGGGCAGTTGGGCGCCACGTACGCGATCCCCATCATCTACGTGCCCGTGCTTATGATCACGCACATCGTCGCATTCTATTTGCTGCTGCGTCCTCAGCCCAAGATCGCTCCGGCGCTCGCCAGCGATGCGCCGGCATCTTAGATCGGACTCAAGTCCCGCTTAACGCGCCCTCCGGAAGTTGAAACCGGGCGCTCTAGCCGCGGCCCGGAGGACCCGCTGACCGGCCTAGGCCTACAGGCTAAACCCGGCGTTTCGGAGAGATGATGAAATAGATCTCGCTGGATTACTTCCGGATTGGCGACCATGCGAGAGCTGATCGGTCCGGTCACTTGAGTACAGGTCCGAAAGATCGGTTCTCTATAAGAGGTACGGTCAGATCAACTGATTAGCTGATGTTGAATCGACCGGTTGAGCTCGTACGCATCATCGCAATGTGGAATTTAGGAAAGGAGAGTTTCTGCGAACCGGATAGCCGCAGAATGGAGTGGACACGTGTTGGGCATCGCTTACGGCTTGACGGAAACCTTCACAAGGCCGGTGGTCCAGCAGCACTGAAAGCCGCCGCCACCCTCGCCGGAGTAATCGTTCGCGGTGACGTGCAGCACGTACTCGCCCGGCTCGCTGAACGTGACGTTCGTCGTTGCCTTCCCGCTGAAAGGCGGGGCGCCACTTCCAGATGACGGCAACTGCTCGACCTCAGGCTTCGCCTTATCGAACGCCACAGTCCCGGGCCCGCGGTATTTCGACCACGTCACCGTCACTGGCGGACGCGGCTTTGTCATTGGCGCGCTCGTGTTGCTCGTGTACTTCATGTCGTCGGTGGCCCAGATGGTCAACGGCAGCGGCGCCGATAACGAGGCAGTGCGACTCGCGGCCTGCGCGACGGTTGCGATCGGACCCTGGATCGTCGATCCGTTTTGATCGAACCGAATGACGGGCGGCGTATTGCCGACGGCGATTTCAATGAATGGGCTGACGTTGTAATCGTTGTTCAGGCGAAGAGGAATGCTGGTGGACTGGCCGTTCGCGACGATCGTCCACGTGTATTTGTCCTGCGGCGGGAACTCTTTCGGCACGGGCACGATGAACATCCCGTACTGGCGGCCGGGGAGGAAATGCGTCGGCTGCCCCAGGTCGGGCCCACCCGGCTCGATCCGGTTGTTGGGTCCGATGGGAACGTCCAGCTCCTGTTGGGTATTGCGATTGAAATAGCCGACCAAAAAACTGCGGCTGCCGTCCTTGTTGACGAACCAGCCTTCGAACGCGCCGGTGACGCTTGCCCCGAACTGCCTGCGCGGCTCGGGGATCTGTTGGCCCGACAGCAGCATGCCACCGGCGATCGCGCCTGCGGCGCACAGACTCACGAGTCTCTTCACCTGCTACTGTCCGTCTGGCGGCGGGTTCGCGGTTTTCGGCTTGCGCTCTGCGACCAGCGCCTTGTACTCGCGGTCGCTCAGATATTCGACGTTCATCCAGGCATGCGCCATCTCATCGACTGTGCGGTCGCCGTAGCCGACCCACTGTTCCGGATCGGGGTTGTTCCTGTTCGCCCTCGTGTTGTCGTACCACGCGGTCACGTGGATCACCGTCCCCTTCGGAAACACCGGCGCGGCGTCGTCGGCGTAAATGTAATTCGTCATCCAGTTGAAGTTGAAGTTGCCAACGTAGCTGATGATCTGCGAGCTGCCATCCGGCAGAATCGCTTCGACCTGCATCGACTTGCCGCGCAAGTGGAAGTGGGGCTGAAAATTCTCGATGAGCGTGTTCTCCTTCAGCACGGTGAAGCCTTCGGTCTGCGCGAGCGAGTTCGGCGGGATGTCGAGGAGTCGAGGCGCCCTGAGCCCGGTGAACGCTGTGAGATAGCTCCGGTTCTTCGGCTCCTCTCCTTTCTTGTAGAACCAGATCCCGATTTCAGAGCCTGCTGCGATCTCCTCGCCGACCGCGTGAATGTGTTGGTCCCACGAAATCTTCTCGCCAGGAAGAATCAACTTCCCTGTGCCCGGCCGGAACAGATCGTAGCCCTTGCCGATCGCCCACTCCATCAACTGCGGCCGGCCGCTGACCAAGTCGTCGAGGTCCTCGCGGACAGAGCCGTTTGCCGTACCCTTGTTGACCGCGTCGGGATCGTTGTTCAGCACCAGATATGCGATCGAGTGGTGAATGACCCTCCGGCCCTTCAAGTTCGTCGGCCGAATCTCCACCATCTTGGCCCAGCGGGGCTCAGTGATCGGGATGTCGGACATCGGCCGGTACCACACGTCCTGGTGTACCGCAGGCATCGTGTACTCGGACGACCTTATAACAAGGTCGGGCGGCCCGAAGCCGTCCCTCACAGCCTTCCACTCGTTGTCTGTGACGAGTGGCTTGGGCGGGGGCAGGTCCTTCAAATCGCCCTGCAGCGCCCCACCGTCGACCCAGGCGACGATCGTGTTCACCTGCTGGTCAGTGAGGGACATGTCGTTCTTGAATTTCTGCACGCCGACGCTGCGGTCGATGTGCCACGGCGGCATCTGACGCGCCGCCACACGCTCCTTGATGGCGGCCGCCCAGGGGCGCACTTCCTGATAGGTGATGAGCGACATCGGCGCGATCGAGTTCGGCTGATGGCACTCTTGACAGTTTTGCTGCAGAATCGGGGCGACGTCCTTGGCAAAGGTAACCCGCCCCTGCGTTACGGCCAAGTCGGCCGGCGTCTGCGCTCTCGCCGTCGTCACAGTCGCCATCATGGCGATAAACGCCGGAAGAATGATCCCAACAGGACCAAAGTGGATGGCCTTCATCGCGGAACCTCCTCGAAGAAGCTCTGGGGCCGGAATTTCCGATTCCAACTTTATCTATACTTTATGTCAAACCTTAGACCTGCCGGTCTTTTCCTGTCAAGCTCAGACCGGCACTTCGGTGGTAGGCGCAACTCTTTTAGCGGTTCCGTTGAGCCTTGCTCAGATAGGCAGTCGTGATAGTCGCGAAGGGCGCGGGCTCTACTCCGGATTCTAGTCGGATGACGGGCCATCCGGAAGTTGAAACCGGGCGCTCTAGCCACGGCCGGAGGACCCGCTGATCGGCCTAGGCCTGCAGGCTAAACCTGGCGTTTCGTGGTGATGATGAAATTAATCTCGCTGAATTACTTCCGGAGGGCCGACCACTCGTCCAGAATTACCCACCCGGTTTGCTCTGTGCAGTTCGGCTGTCTACATTTAACAGAGCCGCGCTCGCTTGATGTTGCCCGACCTTGCCACGGAGAATCGGGAATTCACATGGGTGGATACTCCAGACCTTAAATATTCCCGTGATGCAAAGATTTCGTATATTCCCCGTAGGCTGGACCAATTCCAGCGACGTCAATCAGGAAAAGGACTGAGCACTAAGGAGGCACCGGTATGCGGCACATTTCCTTACGCGCCTTGGCGGTTTTCATTCTGCTGCTCGCGCACATGGCGGTCGCAGGAACGCCAAACCGCGTCACCATTCTGTATGATTCCTTCGGCAAATCTCCGACACTGACCATGGATTGGGGGTTTGCGGCCCTGGTCGAATATGGTGGCAAACGCATCCTGTTCGACACGGGCAACAATGCCCAAATCTTTGAACACAACGTGAAAGCAGCGGGCGTCGATCTGCAAAAGCTCGATTTTGTTGTTATGTCCCACCGCCACGGTGACCATATGGGCGGACTGGCCTATTTGCTCAAGGTGAACCCCACCGTGAAGATCTATGCGCCGAAGGAAAGGTCCGGAGTCTACGGCGACGACCAGCCCAGCAGTACGTGGTATCGCAAGGACCCGTCTCTGCCCGCGGAACAGCGATATTACAGCGGCGCGCCACCCGAAATCATACATATGGGAGAGGCCTGGCCCAGCGCCAACTTTCAGCTGATCGACAAGAACATCGAGATTGTGCCAGGCATGTATCTGATTGCGCTGGTATCCGACCAACCCGGTACGCTGGAATTGCGTGAGCTTTCGCTAGCTATCCGCACACCTGACGGCCTCGTGCTAGTGGTCGGCTGCTCGCATCCTGGGGTGGAGCACATCGTGCAGGAGGCCAGTGCGATTGATCCTCACATCAATCTCCTGTTCGGCGGGCTGCATCAGATCCAGGCACCGGATCCTGAGGTTGAGCGTATCGCCAGGGTGCTGCACGACCAATACAAGCTGGATCGCATAGCGCCGGGACACTGTACCGGCGAGCCAGAGTTTGCCGCCTTGAAGAAGACGTTTGGCGACCACTACTTGTACGCGGGCGTCGGATCAGTAGTTGATCTGCCTAAGTGAACGCGGCTAGCGTCCAGCTTTTCGGCGCGGCGCTAGACGCATCGGAGTCCGCCCGAGCAACGGGCCATTCGGTCTACCCTGAGCTAACAGCGACCCAAATTTGCCCGAACCTGCTCAGACAACCCTTGCGGCTGTTCTCAGGCCCACAGAAACGATTTCATTAAGGTGCATAAAGCGTAAAGACAAGGTCGCGCGAAGCCTTCGCGTGACAGGGGAAGCAGGTTTTCATCAAAGCGTCGTTGCCAAGCGTGCCGTCTTTGTTGAAGTGACCAAAGCCCCAGCCGCCCGTCGCGGCGTACTTTTTGGAGTCCTTGATCATAAATTGAACGTTCGTGGCGGGCCCGGGAACGAAAGATTGGGCGCGGCCGAAGACGTTGTTGTTTTCGTCTGACGGAACGTGACTCCAGTGCACGGCGGCAATGATGGTGCCGTCCGGAAACGGAAGCCTTCCTTCCCGGTAGGCCTTGATTGCTACATCGTTGCCCCACTTGACGCCCAAACTCTTGAGGTCGCCGGCTTCATGGGCCACGGAGATCACCGGCCAGTCGCGGTAGCCAGCGGGCATTTTCGTTACGAAGACCGGTGCGGGCTGTCCAACGGCCTGTCCGGATGCGGGAATCATGGAAGCGACAACGGCGGCCACCGTTGCGACTGCAACTAGCGAGAAAGCGATGCGTTTCATACGAATCCTCCTTCCGACATGCGTAGATCTTGCCGGTCTGTCACGCGTCAGACCTTTCGTCCGCGGATCGTCGGTCGAATTTGTGTGTACGCCCTGCCTTCCCGGTCTGGTTACCGCAGTGATCGGAAACCCGCGCGCACCTCTTCCGAGAACACCTTCGGCTGTTCCCAGGCCGCAAAGTGAGTGCCCTTGGGAAACTTGTTGTAGTGGATGAGCTTTGGATACGCCTTCTCTGCCCAGCTCCGCGGAGCTTGGTAGATCTCCTCGGCGAAGGCGCTGACGGCGACCGGTAGCTGGACGCCCCGCGCGTCGAAGAAGCCTCCTGGCGGCAGCTTGTTCGTGGTGTCCCAGTAAAGGCGTGCGGACGAGATCGCTGTGTTGGTCAGCCAATAGAGCGTGACGTTGTCGAGCACGTCGTCGCGCGAGAGGCCCTCGCTCCCACCGGCGAAGACGCGGGCGATCATCTGATAGCTGCGGATGTCGTGATCGATCATCCACGCGGCGAGCCCGACCGGCGAATCCACGATGCCATAGAGCGATTGCGGCCGGTGCGACATCTCGTTGGCGTATCCGAGGCCGTTTTTGTAGAAGTCGATCAATTGGTCCCATGCATGCTGCTCGTCGGGCAAAAGGCCGGCCGGCGGCGGCCCGCCCATGGCAAGCGCGTGAGAAACATCGGCAGGAACAGTGGCCGCCATGTTGGTGTGGATACCGAGCAAACCGGGCGCCCGCTGCAGCGCCATCACTTCCGAGATAGCGTTGCCCCAATCGCCTCCTTGCGCCACGTACTTCGTGTAGCCGAGGCGCTGCATCAGCGTCGCCCATGCCTTGGCGATGCTAACCGGGTTCCAACCCGGCGCCGTCGGCTTGCCGGAAAAGCCATAGCCCGGCAGCGAAGGGATCACTACATCAAAAGCGTCTTCCGCCCTGCCGCCATAGGCAGTAGGATCGGTGAGCGGGCCGATGATCTTCAGCTGCTCGATGATTGATCCGGGCCAGCCGTGCGTGACGATGACCGGTAAAGCATTCGCCTGTTTCGAACGGACGTGAATGAAGTGGATGTCGAGCCCATCGATCTCGGTGATGAACTGAGGTAGTGCGTTGAGCCGCGCCTCCACCTTCCGCCAGTCGTAGTCTGACCCCCAATACTGCGCGAGTGCCTGAATCGTCGCGAGCTGTACGCCTTGCGTTGCATCCGTGACCGTTTCGCGTTCAGGCCACTTTGTCGCGTTTATACGTCTGCGCAATTCGGCAAGTTCCGCTTCCGGAAAATTTACATGAAACGGACGAATCGCATCCTTGTCTGCTTGTTTGCTGGCTCGTTGTGCAGCACTGCTTTCGGTCATGATGTCCTCCTCTCGAGTTGGTTTGGATTTGCTCCAACGATGGACCTGGCGATCATTGTTTTCATATCCCTGGAAGGAGCGGCTCCGTCGGTGAGTGATCCGACACTAGCACAAAAATGGACATCCGGAGCATTAAGTCCCGGTAAGTCGGCATCTCGTCAGGAAATCAAATACTGAAGAGATGCGCGTTTCTCAGGACCTACAGCGAAGCGGTGTACAATCGCCCCGTCATGAGAAGCCGACTGGCGTCCAGAAGACTACTCGTTGCTGCGGTGATGCTAATCGGCTTGCTAGAACTGCCGCGAGTCTCCGCGCAATCTGAGACGAGAGACTTGGAAAAAGCAGGCGTGAAGACATCGTTCGAGGTCGCGTCGATCAAACCCAGTCCGATTCGGAATCCTTACACGGTGGAAATGTTCGGCGGAGATATTGCCGATGAAATGCTCAGAGCGGCCACCCCGGAAAGCCTCATAACGTTTGCGTACAGCATTGAGGGATTCCAGCTTTCGGTAGCAAGGATTTCGAGCAGTCCCATTTGATCCCTCCGAAGATGTAGACGAAACTAGAAATCAGTCGACAGGCTGAGCTCTTTCCATCTTCTGGCTTCTTCCAACCGCGCAAGGTCGTTCTTTTCTGCGCCATTGTACGCGTCGCTGCCCAGTAAAAGCCGCAACGGGGGATTTTGCTCCTGAGTCAGACGAACGATTGCTTGAGCAGCCTTTTTCGGATCGCCCGGCTGCTTTCCATTGTAGTCACGCTGAAACCTGGCGGTCGCGCCAACTGTCGAATCGTATTCAGGACGCCCTTCGCTCAGCTTCGTAGAACTTCCCGCAAAGTCGGTGCGAAAGCCACCTGGTTCAACAATAGTGACCTTAACGCCCAGCGGAGATGCTTCGCGCGACAACACTTCGGAGAAACCTTCAACGCCCCATTTCGCAGCCGAGTAGGGTCCGCGACCCGGAGGTCCGATCCTTCCTCCCATCGATGAAAATTGAACAAAATGACCGCCCTTCCTTTCGCGGAAATACGGAAGGGCTGCCTTTGTCACAATGATCGTCCCGAAGAGATTCGTTTCGATTTGCGCGCGAAAA
This sequence comes from uncultured Acidobacteriota bacterium, assembly GCA_963846235.1. Taxonomy (GTDB): domain Bacteria; phylum Acidobacteriota; class Terriglobia; order Acidiferrales; family UBA7541; genus Palsa-189. The sequence continues at coordinate 902,722 of CAWJVF010000003.1, read as the reverse complement.
TCCGATATGGGTGTGTCTTCGACAGACGAGAGATTGCCGTATCCCGCGTTGTTGACAACAACGTCCAGCGAGCCAAACGTATCGATAGCAGTCTTCACGGCAGCAGTCGCGGCGGACTCGTCGGTCACATCCAGGGCAAATAGTTTCACCTGATTACCGTAGCGGTCCGACAGATCGTTAAGTGATTCGGTGTTTCGGGCTGTCGCCATGACCTTATTACCGGCTGCAAGGCTGGCCTCGACAATGGCGCGACCCAGACCGCGAGAACTACCCGTAACTAACCACACTTGCGACATTCTTCCTCCTGTTCCATTGCCGGTCGTTCAAAGCTATACACTCCGTAGTATCGCCCACTGTGTTTTTGGATTCGTTTTTGTCGCATCGGAACGTGATGCTGTAAGCCTCGTTTGTCGCAGGCACGGCTCCCGTCAGAAGCAATGTCAATGTTCAAGTAGACACTGTAAGTTTGACTCTTTGGTACGTTCATCTTCAACGCGCTGAACTATATACGGGGAATTGGATAAAGGCGGAACCGCTTTCCAAACTCCTGAGTAGTCGGCATCTCATCAGGAAATCAAGCACTGAAGAGATGCGCGTTTCCCGTTATCTATCGACTTACCCATCGAAGGGCAGAAATAGGATGAACACGGTGCCGCTTCGCCCTTCCTTTTGCTGAAGCTCGTCAGCGACAATGTAGACTGACCGGATAACGAGAACCGAGCGCATGGCAGGCGTTGTAGGAGGATGAAATGGCAGACACTAAGACCCTTATTGAGCAGGCGTACTCCGCATTTAACAAGCGGGACATTGACGGTGCATTAGCACTGATGACGCAGGACGTGAGCTGGCCCAAGGCTTCGGAGGGAGGCAAGGTCGTCGGAAAGGAAGAGATCCGCGCCTACTGGACTCGACAATGGAGTGAGTTCGATCCGTATGTCGAACCGCTTGCGATGACCGAGGAAGATGGAGGCAAGACCCGCGTCAGGGTCCACCAACTCGTCAAGAGCCTTCAAGGGGATGTTCTGTCGGATAGCGAGGTTCTCCACGTATTCACCGTGAACAGCGGTCTCATCGCAGCCATGGACCTTGGAAATGAGGCCGATTCTATCGCTGGTCCGTCTGCCGCATTCGCACATCGATCCTAACTGGCTATCCGGTGTGGAAGCATGAGAGTAGGACCCCTCGAAAGTTCTATGAACGGGTTAGCAGAACGTTTTCAGCGCAACCGGATCGCTCCCGTGAAGTCGGCTTGTAGGAAGTGATCTCCGCGCTTGGCATCGACTCTGGACGGATTACGGTCCATCCGGAAGTTTGAAACCGGGCGCCGCTAGCCACCGCCGAAGGACCTGCTGATCGCCCTGGGCGGGTTCTCCAAAAAGTGGAAACGTGTCCAACCGCCCGGAAATGTAAAACTGGCACCCACCCCGGCCCTCTCGTATAGACACCGGCGCTTAAGCCGGCTGATGCGCCTTGAGGAAGGAATGGATTTGGCGCACTGCCAGCGGAATTCGCTCTTTGGGCTCTTTCCAGGGGAAGATGCTCACTTCGGCTTTCGGCGCGAGCATCGCGCACTCCATGGCGACGGCGTAAGGGTGCGCGGGGACGTCGTCCGGCAGGACCAGGACCGGGTTTTGGCAACTACGCACGAAATCGCGTGTCACGGTGAAGACGAAGTCGGGATTGGTTTCGAACATCCTGGTCACGAATTGGTCCGCCGTCTGCATCGTAATGTCGGGTCGCTTAGCGGTCAGCGTCGCACCCCAGGTCGCCCAAAATACGCCCGGGTACTTACGGTCGCGCATCTCCGGACGCCACCCCACGGGCTGCGCCAGCACAGCCGCGGCAATACGATCGGGGGCGCGCTTCAAGAGACTCCAGATGAAAGGGCCGCCAATGCAGAAGCCCATCACCATGAACTTGTCGATGCCCAGGTGATCCATCAGACCGAGCTGGTCGTCGGCGTAAGAATCCCACGGCCGGTCGACCTCGACAGGGCCGGTAGACTGGCCGCCAGGGGCGTTGCGCAGGTCCGCTGTGATGCAGCGGTACTGTCCCTTGAACTCCTCAATGGCGTTGAAGGGCGAGTTGCCGGTGAAGAAGGATATGGTGGAGTTCAATCCCCCGCCGGGAAGCAGCATCAACGGGAAACCGGCCCCGGCCTCCTCATAGTAGATACGAACGGAGCCTTTCTCGTAGAACTTGCCAGTTCCGCCTTTGCTCGCCTGCCGAGCAAAGGCGCGCGGCAAGGCGGCCGTTGCCGCTGCCGCGGCGCCCGCTGCCAGTATGATGCGTCTGGTTAAACCCATAGTCGGCGTCCTCCTCGATCATGTGTAATGGCCGGTCTGTGCAACTTCAGGCGCCAGTATGATCCGCAGTTCGAAGGATCCTAACACAGGTTCTCTTGGGAGGAGGAGGCCGTAGCGGCTCATGACTGCTCGAATGGTTCCTCGAATAGTGTAAGCAACTCGGGTTTGCCGCACGCTCCTCCACGGAGGAAGGAGACAGCGAAGAGGAACGAGCGAAGATACAGCAGTCCACCTCATGGACACGGCGCGAGGAGAAGCAGGTCCAGGTGATTCGGGCGTAATCTGATAGGCCGCGAAAGTGCGCCGCTACTGCGTGGTGAAGGTCTTTATCGGACTGGTGACTCCGTCGCTCTTGCCGCTAGAATCCATCGACTCCACGGTGTAGTAGTAGGTCGTATTCGGGGGGAGGTCGTACAGGTTCACGCGGAACACCGTCGATGAGTGGTTGGGGTTTAACCGGATCGGATTTTTCGTGGTTTGGTTCAAATTTTTTGGATCCTTACCATAGTGCACAACCCCGTAATGCACTGGCAAGCCACCGGGATTATTTACCGTCCATCGGATAACCGTCAGATACCCACCCACCAACGGGACCTCTGGCCCTGCGCTGATCTGTACTCGCGCGGCTCTTGGAGTGATTGGACTTTCTTGAGCGAGCAGACTGCCGCTCAAGATCATGATCGACAATGCCAGAAGAGCTTTATTCATGTTTACACCTCAACTCACTCAAGATGATTAAAAGCGAAGAAACCAAGGTCCACAGCCATCGGCAGTCTCTAGCTCCGGCTCGTCCGCTCGCATATAAGGTTTTGCGAGACGGACGAGCCAGAGAAGCCGATCTCAAGGCTCCGTATAGGGTATTGCGCTAGGGAATCGGCGGGTTGGGGACCGGCGACACTCCGCAGATCGCCGACGCGCAGGGCGGAAGAGGCGGAGTCGGGATAAGTTGGCCATTCCCTTGCCTCGACGGCGAACAATTGGGATCTGTGGCGGGATTACAGGCCATGCAAGTACCGGTGAAGGTATCACTGTTAGGGTAAGGCGTCGTGAAACCGTCGGTGAGTGTTTCCAAAAAGGCGACGATCTGGTCTTCCTCCTTATCCGTCAAGCCGAGCATACCCGTTGTTGTGTCGAGATTGTTCGGGACTTCTTTCATCGGCCAGCAGGTCACCCTTTCAATCGTGCCTGTTGGGCAGTGTCCGGAAGTGACCGGGTAGGCAAAGCTGGTGTCGCGCGTGTTGTAGAAATGTACCAGCTGCTTCAGGCTCTTGATGTAGCCGTTGTGAAAGAACTCCTTCTGGAAGTAAGGTTTCCCGGTGCCAGCTTCGGTGGTGGGACACTGCGGCGGCGTCATTGCCACATTGCGCACGGTGGCCACTTGGAATTGGCCGTCAACACTTGGTGCAAATTGTGTCCAGTTCCGGTTTGGATTGGGTCCGGAGCCGAAACCACTTCGCAGGAAAGTTCCCATTCCCAAATCTCTGTAGCCGAAACCGTAAGGATTCCCGATGAACCCAAAGGAATCCGGCGTGGTCTGATAATAGAAAGCATTCCTCGGATTGAGAGGCAACCCTTCATTTGCCGAGCCGAAGCAGGTAAATAGAGGAGGGTTCGCTGTCGCGGTTGTGCTGGTGTCCACCTGACTTGGCTGCAGAGTCGTCCCTCTTCCGTCGACGTGGCACGAGTTGCAATTCCCTTTGCCGTTGAACAGCTGGAAACCGGCCATCTCGTCCGCAGTCATCGTGTAGTTCATCTTCAGGAACGCGTCGAATTTCGACGTGAAATTGCTGACCTGCACGGACTGCTCGTATGCGTCAATCGACGCACCCCAGTGGTCATAGACCGCCTCTGCCTCTGTGCGCTCTTCCGGTGTCAAGTTGATCGGTTCAGGGTTTCCGCGGAACACCGAAGCGCCTCCTGGAGTTGCGCAGATCTCCTCAGTGTCCTGTGGGAACCTGATATCGAGCGAGTCTTTGCCCCACATCAGTTCGAAGAGAGGTTTGTACACAGCCTGCGAAAGCCGAAACGCCACGCAAGCAGTGTCAGGGAAGCCCATTTCTTGAGTATCAACGGGAGGACCCTGTGCCTGTTCGGCGTCGGGATCTCGTAGCCTGTATCCGGTCGCGCGTGAATCCCAGAAATTCCCGCCGAAGAATAGGCCCTGCTCTTGGTTGTATTGCAGCACAGGGAAGAACGGTGCATACGTATGTCGCTGCGCGGTCCGCTTGCCGGCCCGAAAGTGAACCGTTCCGGGATAGGCGATCATCGTCAGGTTCACTGACGGAATTGGTCCGCTCCAACCGGCATACGGCATGTGGCAAGACGTGCACGCTTGATTTCGGCCGGGCGACATGTTCTTGTCGAAAAGCATAAGCTCGCCGAGTGTTTCGATTGATTCAGTTCCGGTATCTTTAAGGACGGGCGGATTCGGGCCCGGGCGCGTCTCCAATCGTGTCGGCAGCGGTAAGGAGTGCCACCTTTCGATAGCTCTACCTTCGATGACATCGATCTCCCGCAGGACCCTAGCTATCTCCGAATCCAAACCGGCGGGGAGAATCCCTGGCGGGTATGGGTTGTAGACCTGTGGTGGTTGTGGTTGCTGCTTGTCGGTTTGCTGTGCTCCAACCTGCACTGATAGGAACGCAATACACATCAGGAGCACGGCCACTGCCCCTGCCCCTACTGATAAGATCATCAGCGCGAGCGATCTTCTTTCTTTCCTCATGAACAAGCTCCTTTCGTGGCTTTGGCCAGAACGGACGTTTAGAAGCGGACCTAATCTCTGGCGTGCCCATGGGGCACACTTCGGATTACATTTAGCGACCTGCGTATCGGCTCTGAAGTTTCGCTGGGCGAAGAGAACCTAGCTCAGCGTTTTGCCTGACACCGTGGATTCGCTCGGACCACTGGAACAATAAGAGGAGAGGAGATGCGCGAATCCTGACCTGGAACCGCGATGTAGTTCCTGTGATTGTTTATTTGTGCAAACGGTGTTGGTTACGCGTTTGGAATGAACCCGCGACGGGGATTTAATCGCGGGCCATTCCGATGCAAAGTTCTGACGTGGTCGCAAGCTTCTCGTTTTGCCGGCTTGCGGGCTGGACCGAGCGCTTAAAGAACCTGCCGAATCAACCATGCAAACACCTGCCCAGTTGACTGCAGCGACCGGGGCCCAATTACAAGAGAACAATCACCGTGTGCTACATTGAAGAGCCAAACAATCCAGATAATCGTGTAGTTTCCTTACACCTTCCTCGCCTCGTAATCGTGGGCGCTTCGTGTGGATCGATCGGCGCCGCTTGGATCACGGTCAACACTCCGGTCGAGATGCTGCGTTTCGCTGTGAGAGGGCCGGCATCCACTGCAACTGTGGTCGAATGACGGGCTACTCGGACGTGATCCCTAGCTCCACCTAAAGCGGATAGGTCCTAGCACGACTTAGCAGGCCTTGAGACGCGCCGTCGGCCGCTCTACCCTATCTAGGGTATGGACTCGTCGCATCACTGACGTAACGTTGTGACCTCCGCCGTGACCTCCGCCGGATTAATCTTTCGATTAATCTTTCGCAGAAGTTGCACGAGAGCGTAGCAACGTGTTGGCATTGGAGCACGCACTTGCCAAATGACTCGACGGCATCCGAGGAAAATCATCTTGCGCTCCTGAGCAAAGGGGGCGCCTTTGTAAGATTAGCTGGCATTGGCGTTATTGTTCTGGCCGTTGCCGGAGCGTTTCTGTATTTAGGCGGCTGGTTCAGTCCTGACACCCTCACTCCCACAGCGTTTCGTCGATGGCTTTGAGCGCGTCGATGGAGTCTATTCCGGTTTTCGCCGCAATCATGCCAAGGGCGTTGGCGTCAGCGGTTTTTTCGAGAGTAACGGCCAGGGCACTCGCCTCTCGAAGGCCGTCGTGTTCCAAGCCGGCCGCGTGCCGGTCATCGGGCGCTTCTCTTTTGGTGGCGGCGACCCGTATGTTACCGATGCACCCGAATCTGGTTCGCGGCCTGGGGCTTCTGTTTCGGCAGCCGGATGGCGAAGAGTGGCGGACCGCGATGATCAATTTCCCCGTGTTTCCGTTCAAGACTCCGCAAGCTTTTTCGACAGACTTGATTGCCTCGCAGCCCGATCCCCAGACAGGCATAAACCCGATCCGCAGAAAATGGCGGCATTTCTTGCGGGCCATCCCGAAACTGTACAGGCGATGAAAATCATCAAGAGCCACCCCGTGTCATCTGGCTTCGACAACAGTGCGTTCTACGGTCTGAACGCCTTCTGGTTCGTGGATGCGAGCGGAACTTCGATTCCCGTGCGCTGGTCGATCGTGCCCTTACAACCGTTTGTAGCCGCGGATGCGGCGGCGGCCCAGGCGAGACAAGAATTATCTTTTTGACGCGCTGATCGCGAGCATTGTTCAGCATCCGCTGCAATGGCACCTGATGATCACAGTTGGGCAACCAGACGATCCGACCGATGACGCCACCGTCCCGTGGCCTGACGGGCGAGAACAGGTGGATGTGGGAACCCTGACCCTTGACCACGTGGAGAGCGAAGAGACCAGCCCCTGCGCGAGATATCAATTTCGATCCGTTGGTTTTGCCGGCAGGAATGGCGCCGTCCGATGATCCTCTGCTTAGCGCTCGTTCAGCGGTCTATTCCCAATCGTTCACCCGACGCGCAGGCGAGAAGAAGCTACCGAGCGCGGTCACGCCTTCCGAGGTGCGAAAGTGAATATGAGGCGACGGCCCAGCGGCAGCAATTCACAGCTCTGATGCGATTGTTTCACTGGCTCACGGCCGCGCTGGTGCTGACGATGCTCGGCATTGGTGTTGCGATGGTGGCATCGCTCGCCGACTATCATCGCTTGGTGTCCATTCATCGGCCGTTGGGTATTCTCATACTGATTGTGGTGGTGATTCGCTACGTGAACCGTCGACTCTCCACCCTGCCGCCGTTTCCCGCCACCATGTCGCCTCGGGAGCGCTTCGGTCGCCTCGGCGTCCGAACTGTTGTTGTATGCCTTGCTGGTTGTACAGCCGCTCGTCGGCTGGGGGATGTTGTCAGCGGCGAGCTATCCCATCATGATGTACGGCTCGCTGCATCTCTTCCCCATACTTCCCCACAGCGTAATGTTGTACGCAGTGTTGCGCAGGGCCCACACGGTATTGGCTTACCTCTTGTTCTTAACGTTCCTCGCCCATTTTGGGGCCGTTTTGTTTCACACGTGGGTCGTGCGAGACGGAACCTTCAGCCGTATGGCGCCGTGGAGAGTTCGTGCGCACTAGCGACCTCACCCGGCCAGTTCAACTGATGATCGGGCTTGCCGCGTCAAGGATAGCGATGGCCGACGATCCGAGAATTACTGGCTGCCTTCAGCGGCCTAATCGGGAGATACTGGCTTAACATACGTCCCGGTGTTCCACGGGCGACCATGCACACGCGATTTTTCCTTTGGCGAAAGTATGCGGTCACTTACCTAATTGCGGCGGCGTGGGCGATTTGCTCCACTCTGTCGCTCGCGCAGACCGCCCCGCCTGTATCTCGTCCGCCAGTTCCGCGGGTCGAACCGGGCCAGCCGATCGATGCGTATATCCATGCAGCATGGGATACACTGTCGCGATCGATGGACGATTGCAGGTCGGTGGCTGATCCAAAGCTCAACACGGTCTCGATCCTGTATCTGCCGAAGGACGTGCCTGAGCCACGCGAAATTGCCGCGCTCGAATCTTCGTGCAAAGTGAAGGTCGAACGGCTTCCACGGCGCATCGAGAACCTCGGCGAAGTGAAGCCGAGAGACATTTCCCACGCAGGACTCTTGTATCTGCCGAACAAATACGTGGTTCCAGGCGGCCGCTTCAATGAAATGTATGGCTGGGACAGCTACTTCATCATTCTTGGATTGATCCAGGATGGGCGCGTCGATCTTGCGAAGGGGATGGTTGAGAACTTCTTCTACGAGATCGAACATTACGGCGGAATTCTGAACGCGAATCGGACTTACTATCTCACCCGTTCGCAGCCTCCTTTTCTTTCCTCGATGATCCGCGCTGTCTATGACGCAGAATCCTCCGCGGGACACAAGGATCAGGCCGTGGCTTGGCTCCAGCGCTCGTATGGTTTTGCATCGCGGGATCATGCGCTCTGGATGAGCTGACTTTCACAAGGCGGGGAACACTGGCCTGGCGCGTTACTACGACCTGGGTGAAGGACCCGTGGAGGAGATGGCGGACGACAGCACCTACTATCCGGATGTGATTCGCTGGCTGCTCGCGCATCCGGATGTGCATACGGATTTTCTGGTAAGTGCAGCGGACGACCCCGATGCTGCGGAACAGGCCCAGTTGGCTAAGATCAGTTGCGATCCTCGTGCCTCCGGCGTTTGCGCGCATGCGCACGTGGACGGGCATTGGCTAAGCCGCGACTTCTACGAAGGCGACCGGGCGATGCGCGAATCGGGTTTTGACCCGGCATTTCGCTACGGCCCGTTCAGCGGGTGGACCCACCACTATGCGCCCTCCGATCTGAACTCGCTGCTCTATAAATATGAGCGTGACCTGGCATGGATGGCTGAGCAACTCGGCAAGCCGGACGAAGCAAAACACTGGAGCTACCTTGCGGACCCGCGGCGCGCCGCCATCAATAAATATCTGTGGAACCCGCGAAAAGGGATGTATTTCGACTATGACTACATGGCGGGCAAGCAATCGACCTACGATTACCTCACGACCTTCTATCCGTTGTGGGCGGCCGCTGCCGACGCGCAACAGGTGAAGGCCGTAGAAGCGAATCTGAAACTGTTCGAGAAGGCGGGCGGGACCGCGATGAGCACTTACGAGTCCGGGAGTGCAGTGGGACCTGCCGTATGGTTGGGCGCCGGTGACCTGGCTCACGATTGATGGTCTGGCGAAGAGCGGTGACGTCAAAGACGCGGTCCGCATCTCACAAAAATTCATAACGATGGTCCGAGAGAACTACGAATGCGATCGAACCATCCGGGAAAAATACGACGTTGTGACGGCATCGACCGAAGTGAACGTCGCAAGCGGATATAAAGAAAATGTCATCGGCTTTGGATGGACGAACGCCGCATATTTGAAGATGCAAGCCCTGGTGAAGAGCTCCGGGAAGCAATCGGAGCAGGTCGCACGTCCGCAACGCAACTGCTCCGCGCAAGCAGCTAGTCACTGAGGTCATATACACCGCCGAGTCAGCCAAATTTTCATGGCAATGGGTGCGCCGCGGGCCCATGCAAAACTCGGAAACAACCGGTTAACTTCCGTGTTGCCGACAATTCTCCCAAGATCTCCTCTGACGACGTTCATCCGGGCCTCCGCCGATGTTCGTCGTCTGGATCGGCGGAGGCCCACTCTCGGCGAGGCGGGTTCAGCCGGCGGCACTCATGACGGCCGCAGAGGTGGCAGCCTCTTCGATAAGTTTGACCGTTTCCTTCGGATGAGAGATGTAGGCCACATGGCTGGCATTCACTTCGACCGTCTTGGCCTTGGCGCGCTTTGCCATCATGCGCTCCTGGTCCGGATTGATCGACCGGTCTTGGGTGGCCACCATGTACCAGGTGGGCTTGGTCTTCCAGGCGGGCGACGTAACCTGGTGGGTGAACGAGTCGGTGGAGATTGGCACCTGCGATATAGCCATGAACCACGCCTTCTCCGGCGGAATGTCCGCTGCGAAGTCGGCCGCGAAATGCTCCTGTTCTATCCACCAGTTGCCGTTGCTGTCCGGTTTGAATGCCTTGGAGGCTTGCGGCCGGGCCTGTTCGATCGACGCACAGCTCTCACCGTCATCGAGCGCAAATGCGGCAATATAGACGAGCGCCGCAACCTTCGGATGATTGCCGGCCTCGGTGATGATGGACCCGCCATAACTGTGGCCCACTAGAACCACTGGCCCGTCCATGGCATCGATGGCCGCCTTCGTATACTTTTGGTCGTCGGCGTAGGAGGTCTCGGGGGGCTGCGCCACCGACACTTTGTACCCATCATTCTTGAGGATGTTAGCGACCGCTTCCCAGCCGGAGCCATCCGCGAATGCACCGTGCACCAGAACCACGTTCTTAATATGCTCTTTCATGACTATTCTCCTTTGTAGTTAAGATCTACGCGGACCGTTTGATTCTCGACGTCGAACGCCTTCGCACCAAACCGCTCCTACCTGTGCGCAGATGCAGTCGACCCGCGCATGAAGCTAGCCGCACCCAATCTCTCCACTCTTGCAGGATTGTGCCGATTTTGTTGTTTATTGCCGGAAGAATAGACATAGCCTTTCCGCAATGTGGGACTTGCTAAAACTGTTAGGAGTTGAGCGGTCTAAGAAGACGTGGAAGGTAAGCACAACCTTCTGCGCGCTCGCGTGCGATCAGGCGAGGTTATCAGTCCCAATAGCTCGAGTATTATGATAGCGTCGCCACCGTCCCGGGCTTACTCCGACTACCTGGCGGAACGTGCGCGTGAAGGCCGCCTGATCGCCAAACCCAGACTGCATTGCGATGTCGACGATCGGTGTGGTCGTCTGCCTGAGTAATTCTTGGGCGTGCTCGATGCGACGCCGAATCAGCCACTGGTGAGTTGAGATGCCGAAGGTCTCTTTGAATGAGCGGGCAAAATGACTCACGGACAAAGCGCACTCACGCGCAATCTCCATTAGCCGTATTCGGCCGTCCAAATTTTCACGGAGCAGTTCTGCCGCACGGCGCTTTTGCCAAGGCGCAAGGCCACCTTTTGAAAATTTGCCGATTTTTTGCAACACACCATACCGCTGAACCAGATGCGCTCCCAGAATCAAGCTGAACTGATCCAACGCAAGGAGCGAGGGACCATCGTGGCGCCCGATGAAGGGCAGAATGCTCCTTGTCATTTGGGCCAAGACCAAATCGTCCCCAACAACGGATAACCTGTAGGTGTTTACTCGGCCAAAGCCAAAATCAGCCGCAATGTCGTCAAGCTCTGCCCGTGGCATCGTGTAATGCACATAGTCGAACGCCTTGCCGGCCCAGCAGCTTGGTTCTGAATCGAAATCGATGACATTGCTTTGAAAAGGAAGGAATGATCGGTATGTGGGTACAAGTTTGTTCTCGACCCACACTTGATAGCTATGCAACGGCAAAGCTTTAAGGGCGATCGACACGAGGAGAGCTGGCACGCTTGACACCCTCGTGATTCGATCATGCAGGCCAGCTGTGGACTCAAAGCGCGTGATCGTAAAAGTACTTGGGGTTGGAAATGGCGGGGATGCCGAGGAAGTCCCATCGAATTTGACGTGAGTTGTAAATGGATCCTCGGACCATGCTTCAGCCGAGGGCGCAGAACCCTGATTCTGTTCGGGAGCGCGAATCGTACTCACGGCGACCTCCAAATCCGAGACGACCGGTCATCTTGAATGGATTCGAGAATAACACCTGCTGGTTGCATTTCTTTTTGGTGAGCATAAGAAGAACCATCATTGTCATCGGAAATCACAAATTCAGTCCGTTTCGACAAGCCGCGGAAGGGTAATTTCTTGCCAGACTCGGAAAATGTCTCCGATCCAGGGCGAGATCTCACATCGAGAGCACGGTCCGCGCGAAATGCTTCTGCTCTCCGCTGGCAAACTATTTCAGGACGTCGGCTATGTCCAAGCGAGCATTTACCGCATCGCATCTGCAGTAAACGCGCCTAAGGGCACTTTCTATAATTACTTCAGAAGCAAAGAAGACCTCGCATCGCGACTTGTAGATCGCCAATTCGAGGCTCTTCATGAATCGCTTTCTCGATCAACGGGTCATAGCGCGAGCCATCAACTGAAAAAGCACTGCAGCTTCCTGGCCATAGAACCTCCGATGGTTGAAGTGGCCCCGCTTCAACTTCTGGCGACCCTCGCTGCGGAGGCACCAGCAATCCCCGTCGCCCTTACGCAACGTATCGCTCGTGGCACAGACATCTGGATCACTCATGTAAGCAACTTGATCTCACTCGCTCAAGTAGAAAGCGGAACACCAACTGCGCAAGATCCCAAAAAGCTGGCGTCAATGCTGGTCACTTGCTGGTACGGAGCGATCGTTCGTAGGAAATCGGACCCGTCTTTCAATCTGGTGGAGGACCTTGTTCCGTTCGCGTTGACTTTGCTTTCCTTGGGTCCCTGAGTCGCGGCGCCAAGTGCTTTGGCAGAAAATCGCAAATGTGAGCAATTCCGCAAAGACCCGATGGCGGTCCTTTCCCCACGTCGGGTAAGCCTTCCTCGGGCCCCTGCGGTAGTGACTTGCTCCAGAGCCCGGATATGCTGCGTGTATCGCAAACGCGGGCTGCTACCATCCACCAATTCGGCATCCTCACCCGACTCGCAGCAGTGTCAACCGGCGCGCAATCTCGGCAATGGAGTGCAGCTTAAAACGTCCAATCGGGATCTGGCAAAGGAGTTGCCCGATGGCACAGCAAACGTTAGACCGAGTGTCACGTTCGTGGACGACGCGGGGCGATGAGAAACGACGCCGCATGCGAGTGATTCAACCCTGATCGTAAAAAGGACTAAGAACATGAAATCCAGTTTGTTACGGAAGCAAACCTCACGCCGCCAAATGTTGCGAGGTTCGGCCACGCTGGCCGGCAGCGCCTTTCTGGCGCACCTCTTTCCCCCGACATTGCTCCGCTCCTCCGCAGCGGGCTACGCGCAACAAGCGCCTTCGGCGGCCGACCTGGTCGCGAGTATGCGCGCCAAGTTCAACGCCGCTCCCTCCAAACGCAAAAGCTCGCTGACAATCTCACTATGCTCTCCGGCCCCGGCGGAAGCGTGGTAGTCCTCAACGGCCGAGGAGAGTGAAAGGCCGTGCTAGACATTATTTTGAGCGCACTTCTGCCAATGGTCGTCACGTTCCTGCTCGGTTTCGTGGCGGCGCGGCGACACGATTTTGGTTCGAAGGATGCCCCAACCATGAATCGGATGGTGCTGCAGTACGCCGTGCCCCTGGCGCTTTTTGCTGGAACCGTTACAACGTCACGCGCCGCACTCAGTAAGGACATCCCGCTGGTGATCGCCTTGTGCGCGGGCATCATTGGATTCTATGGTGTGGTGTTTTTGTTCTCCCGTATCGTTCTTCGCATGCAAGTGAGCATGAGCGCACTCGCAGCGCTCACAGCCTCCGCGCCAGCGGTGCCGTTCGTAGGTCCAGCTGTGCTCGGCGATTTGTTCGGGGGGCTCAGCGCCATTCCGATCGCGCTCGGCAGTCTCGTCATTAACCTCACCGTCGTGCCAATCACGATTCTGCTTCTCGCACTGAACTCGACCGGGAGAGAACCAACGGAAAACACTCCCGCCGCGCAGGGAGGAGAGCAATCGGAATCGTCTCCCAGGTCGTACGTTTCGGTATTCGCTGCCAAACTCGTGGAAACTGTCAAAGAACCGATCGTATGGGCACCTGTTATTGCTTTCGTTATCGTGCTCATTGGTCTTCACATTTCTCAAGTCATCGTCCACTCGCTTTCCCTGCTGGGCCAGGCATCCGGAGGCGTCGCGCTCTTTGCCTGCGGGATCGTGCTTGCATCCCGCAAAATCAAAGTCACCTGGCAGATCTTGTTTTTCGTATTCCTGAAAAACGTCATACAGCCCGCGCTCGTGCTCGGTGGTTTGCGATGGCTCGGCTATGGCAGTCCCGTCGTGAGCGAGGCGGTTCTTACGACGGCGATTCCGACCATGCCGATTGTGATCATGTTTGCTCTGCAGTATCGCATCGCGCAGGCGGAGGCCGCTTCCGCCGTGTTCTTCAGCGTGATGGGCTCGGTCGTAACGATGGGGGTTTTCATCGCCCTAACACGATAGACGAGTGACCTCACGGAATAGAAAAGGAGGATTGAAATGACGACTCAAGTTGAAGCGCTTGCAAAGTACGCCGCGCGCGCCGGATTCGCGGACCTCTCGCAGGAGTCGCGCAGGCAATTGCCGATTCACATCCTTGATTCGCTGGGTTGCTGTATCGCTGCGCTGGGTGCGGGCCCGGTGCAGGCGTGTCGCGAGCAAGTCGCCGAGTTCGGCGGCAGCGGCCCGTGTGCGCTGACCGGCGGCGGACAGGCGAACCCGATCTACGCGGCGTTCTGGCACACGGCGCTGGTACGCTATCTGGACTTCATGGATAACTTCCTGGCGCCGACCGAGACTTGCCACACGGCGGATAATTTCGGCGTGGCTTTGACCATCACCGACTACGTGGGCGGCAGCGGCCGTGACTTGATGCTGGGCGTGGCTCTGGGCTACACGGTGCAGTCACGATTCGTCGATCACGCCGATTTCATGAGCAGCGGCTTCGATCACACTTCGCAACTGGCCTTTTCACATAATGCAGCAGCTGGACGGCTACTCGGCCTGAGCGAGCAGCAGATCGCGAACGCCATCGCTATGGCTGCGGTCAGCGATGCGTCCTTCGCTGTCGTTCGCGCGAAGCCGCTTTCGCAATGGAAAGGACTCGCCTCGGCACAGTCGGCGCTCGGCTCGATGAACGCGCTGTTCCTCGCTCGACGAGGTGTGGAGGGTCCCCTGCAAGTGATCGAGGGCCCATTGGGCATCGACCATCTCCTGAGAATGAAGATCAACATTGACTGGGACAAGCAGGGGTACGAGGGCGTTGTGGAGAGCACCATCAAAAAGTACAACTCAATGATTCACACGCAGTCCGCAGTCCATTGCATGGTTGAACTTGCCAAGCAGAACAAGATCGACCCCAGCAAGGTAGTCTCGATTGAGGCAGAGGTGTTCCAACTGGCCTACGACTTCGCCGGCGGCGGCCTCTACGGCGTGGACAAATTCATCCGCACCAAGGAACAGGCGGATCACAGCCTGCCGTACCTGCTCGCTGTGGCGCTGCTGGATGGCGACGTGATGCCCGCGCAATTCCAGCCGGAGCGCATTGCGAGAGCTGACGTGCAGACATTGTTGAAGAAAGTTTCGGTCCGACCGAACCAGGAATACACGGCTGAATATCCAGCGAAGATGCCTGCCAAGATCACCGTGCGGCTGGTGGACGGAAAAATCATCGAGCACGAAGTACAGGCCTATCCGGGACTCGCGTCCGAACCGTTCACATGGGAAGAATCCGTGGAGAAGTTCGATCGGCTCGTGGCCGGGCGTGCCGATGAAGCGCTTTGCGGCGAAATCAAGGACGCCGTACGGTCGGTGGAAAATATCCAGGTGAGGGACCTGACGAAGCTGCTTGGGGCCGTCAAAGCGAGCCACCGCGGCGCCGCGTCATCCGGAAGTAGCAGATGAACCACAAGAAAGGAGAAATGAGATGGCCATTACATCCGAGCGTGTTCGCGAGATTTTCAAGGGGCTGGAGCAGGGCGATGGCGCCGCGTTTTTTGAGCATGTAGCCGACAAAGTGGACTGGATTGTGGAGGGAACGCACCCGCTTGCCGGTCATTACCTCAGCAAGCAGGCATTCATCGCAGGTACCTTCGCCAAACTGGCCAAGGTGCTGCCGGAGGGCACGGAGTTGCATGTTGAAAATGTACTCGTGAGCGGAGATTGGGCGGTAGTTGAACTGCATTCCCTGGCCACCGCGAAGAACGGGCTCAGATTCGATAATCGTTACTGCTGGGTCTGCCGGTTCGCGGGCGGCGAGATCGCGCAAGTACGTGCGTATCTGGATTCGGCTCTCGTGGCTCGGCTCTTTCAGGAGAACCCAATTCCAAACCAAGCGCTGAAAGCGCCCTAAGAAGTCCACGTTTGGTTGAAAGCAGCCTGGGAAATTGCAGAAAACAGACGGCTGCCGAAGTTCGCCAGGCCGGGATGACAAGCCTTTCACACGCAGCTATGGGAAACGCGTGGCAACCTTTGATCAGAGCGTAACGAAAGGAGAATCAATCAAAATGAGTAATTCCTGGGAGGACATCGATGCACCGTAAAGGTATTTTCCAGGGGAGGGACTGTCAACCGCAGTGCCAGTTATCTAATCGCCACTGCGAAGGAGCAAGATCATGAACACGCCGGACAGCACGAAAGTTATCGAGGGAGATGAGGGCTGCAGGGACGGACATTATCGCGCCAAGCAAGAGCTGCGCGAATGCTCCGCGAACAGCGAAGGCGCAAAGCAGGCGGCTCAGCTGGATGCAAATGATGCTACGTCGCAGGAGGCGCAAAACCCGACGGATTTCGGCGAACTGAGGGTCGGGCGTGCTTCGGAAGATGCGGCGGGAATCCCGGCAATCTGGAACACGATGCTCTACGGCATTGGCGATATGGGTCCGGTTCGCGCTCCGCAAGCGTTTCTGAAGATCAACCAGGTGACCGGGTTTGATTGCCAGAGCTGCGCTTGGCCGAGTCCTGACAAGAAGCGGAAGATCTTCGAGTTCTGCGAGAACGGCGCGAAGGCGGTCTCTGACGAGTCCACGAAGAAGCGCGTTATGCCGGAGTTCTTCGCGAAGTATTCGATCAAAGAGCTGGCGGCGCACTCGGATTACTGGCTTAACCAGCAGGGCCGTCTGACTTCGCCGATGGTACGGCACGCGAACGCGACCCACTATCAGCCGATTACGTGGCCAGAGGCCTTTGCCATGATTGCGCAGGAGCTGAACAGTCTGGATTCTCCCGATCAGGCCTCCTTCTATACCGCGGGAAAGACGACCAACGAGCCGGCCTTTCTTATGCAGTTGTTTGCTCGCCAGTTGGGGACGAACAATCTTCCGGATTGCTCGAACATGTGCCACGAGTCGTCGGGCGTAGCCCAGGTGGAGACGCTCGGCGTTGGCAAGGGCGCAGCGACGCTGGAGGACATTGAGACTGCGGAGCTCATCTTTATTTTCGGGCACAATCCGGGCACGAACCATCCGCGGATGCTGACCTCGCTGCAGAAGGCCAAGAACCAGGGCGCCAAGATTATCGCGGTCAACCCTCTGCCGGAAGTGGGCCTGATGAAGGTAAAGAATCCGAACCCGCAGGATTACCCGAATCCTTTGGAGCTGCCGTTTGCTCTGCTGGGCAAGGGGCAGGCGCTTGCGGATCTGTATCTGCCAGTGCGCGTAAATGGAGATGTGGCGGCGATCAAGGGAATCCTGAAGGAGCTTTTCGAGCGGGAGAAGGCGGGACTCCGCTCGGGGATTGACTGGGAGTTTATTCGATCGTTCACCGAGGGCCTTGAAAAACTGCTGGCTGACGTGGAGGCGGCAAGCTGGGAAGAGATCGAAGAAGAAAGCGGGCTGACACGAAACCAGCTGCATGCCGCCGCCGAAATGTACGCGAATTCAAAAAAGACGATATGCGCATGGTGCTTAGGCGTTGCGCAGCAGCCCAACGGTGTCGACAACGTCTCGATGATCGTGAACCTCCTGCTGGTGGGCGGCAACATCGGGCGTCCGGGAGCAGGTACGGTATGTGTCCGGGGGCACTCGAATGTGCAGGGTGACCGCACGATGGGTGTGTGGGAGCGTCCGCCGAAACCTTTTTTGGAGGCACTTAAGAAAGAGTTCAACTTTGAACCACCCCAGAAATGGGGATATGACACTGTCGAGACCATCCACGCGATGTTCGATGGAGACGTTAAGGTATTTTTTGCGATCAGCGGCAACTTCCTGTCGGCCACGCCTGATACGGTGTATAGCGCGCACGCCATGCAGCGCTGCAAGCTCACGGTCCATGTATCGACCAAGCTAAACCGATCTCACCTGATTACGGGCGAGCGAGCACTGATCCTGCCTTGCCTGGGCCGGACGGAGGAAGATATCCAGGCGTCTGGCAAGCAGTTCCTCACGGTCGAAGATTCGATGGGGATTATCAACCCTTCTCAGGGATTCTTTCCGCCGGCTTCGCCTGATCTGATGAGCGACGTGGCGATCCTTGCCAATCTTGCGCACGCTACTTTGGGATCTCGAACTACTACCAACTGGTTCGGATTTGCGGCGGATTACAACCTGATCCGGGATGCGATTTCCAGGGTGATTCCGGGATTCGAGAACTTCAACGCACGACTTGCCAGTGAGGGCTTCTTCTATTTGCCGAATGCCGCGAGGCAGCGCATCTTCAAGACGAGTTCAGGCAAGGCAAAGCTAACGGTCTGCCCAATCCCGAAACACGACCTGAAGCCTGACGAGTTTCTTTTGACGACGATTCGCAGCCACGATCAGTTCAATTCCACAATCTATGGATTGAATGATCGCTATCGGGGCGTCTTTGGCGGCCGGCGGGTTCTCTTTCTGAATCCGCTTGATATGGAGGCAAGGAATCTGCGGGCCGGTCAAATCGTGGACATCTGTAGTCACTTTGAGGGAGAAGTCCGCAAGGCACCGCGCTTCGCGATTGTTCCCTATGCGATCGCCCGCCGGAGCGCCGCCGCGTACCTCCCGGAGGCCAATGTTCTGGTCCACGTGCGCAGCGTTGCCGCGAAGAGTAACTGTCCTGCCTTTAAATGCATTCGCATCACGCTGCATCCGTCAGATTCCGTTGAGGCGCTGCACTTCTCCAAGGCAGATGTTGCTCACAACCTGGATCGCGCTGTGCCGCGCGTGCCGTAACGCGAGCCTATTGGTGGCCCAGGGCCTTGCGCTCGATGCTGGCCGCGATGAGGGGCGTCTCGCGGCGGTTGTGAACTCCGCCAACGCCATACCCCAGATGCGGATCATAGGCTGAATAAATCGGTGCGTATCAACTGGAGCATGGTCCGTGCGGAAAGGCTTCCGAAGATCTGTCGCTCTTTGTTGCCTAGAACGTTTACATTTTCCCGGGCGAGTGACGGGCCACCAGGAAGTTTGAAAGCGGGCGAAGCTACCACGGCCCCGAGGACCTGCTGATCGGCCTAGGCCGACAGGCTCCGGCTAGCGTTTGGGGGAAATGATGAAGTAGATGTTGCTGGCGATGGGCCGTGCGCCTCTGAACGCAGGTACGAACTTCCAATTTGTGGTCGCTTCCTTGAGGGAACTATCGAACAAAGGATCTGTCGAACCCGCCCTCCGAATCTTCCCGGCGGCGTCGATCACCAGATCGAGCATCAATCCCGAATCGGGCAGCGTGTCGTCGGTCCGCCCCTCAATCGGCCGGTGTCCAATCAGGATAGGCGCTGGTAAAACAATGTCAGTCCTCTTCCCTTCTATGCGCTCGCCTTGTACGTGCTCGCCGGCGAGCATCCCCGAGGCTTGTACAACTCTTAGCGTTCTCGCGTCGAAGACCTCCGTGTTTTTTTCGGCTCCCGACGAAGCCTTTTCGGAGACGCCATCCACTTGCGCGCGGATTCCTCGATCCCGTGCGCCTATAATCGCGGTGCGAATGCGATCGAAATCCGCCGGCGGCCACATTTCCGCCAATGATTTCCAGGCCTCCTCTTCGCGGCCGCTGTAAAGATAAGCCCAGACGATTTGCAGCACTTTTTCCTTGGTGTGCTCCAGCTTTTCGCTGTGGCGCAATTCGTCGGCCGAAAAATGCGCCGTGGGAGGCAATCGGCCGCTGCTGGCTTTGAACTCCTGCAACTCTTCGGGATCAAGTCCCCTTCGTACTCTGGCGATTGCGCCGTCAAAATAGCCCTGAAATTCGGAACCTACTTCCAACAACCGCCCCTGAACGAATCGAAGCACGACGGTAGGCGCGTAATAACGCTCTCTGGATTCACGCGGCTCGAAACCCTCGAGTGACGCCGTATCGTCTGTCCAAATTTCGACTTGGCCATCCAGGTCGCTATCTGCGGTGCTGAAAAAAGTTCCGCCGGTAAGAGTGCGCAACAGTTTTGGAGGTTTCCGAAGCGAATAAATCTCCAGGCTCATGCAGCATTCGGCTTCGGCTTTCTTCACCTGAAACGTTGCAACGGGTGAACCCACGCCCAGATCAATGCCGAATGCGTCCACGTCCATCTCGGCAACCCCGGTCGCAATAAGGGCCTTGCTCTTCTCCCACAGCAGCGCGCCTTCGCATTCCCGCCGGGCAAATCCTTGGCTTCTTGCGGCTCCCACCTGGACGGAAACGCCGGTGAGCGATATGGCTTCGAAATTGCCGATGCCGTTGTGGCAGACCACTGCGCCGCTTTGGGCATGGCAGGCGCCCGCAATCGCCCAAAACAACAAAAGTGACGCAATCTGTTGCGCTCTCAAAGAAACTAACCTTGCGAAAGTGCTTTCCCTATGCCGCGATACTAACAGGCTCGGCGGCTTCTTTGTAGCCTTCTGCCCAGTATCCCGTGTCATTCTGAGCGCAGTGGCCGCGTTGGCTTTTCGTCGGACTGTTTGCCGGTTCGCGCGGCCACGCAGTCGAAGCGCGCACTTTGCTGCCGATGCCTTTCGGCGAATCCCTCCTGGCATTAGCTTCTTTAGAGCTTGTTCCCGCTTATGCCGAACCGCATCGCAAGGGACATGGTTCGAAAATGGGACGTGATCCGAGACGCACTTCCATTCGAACGATACTGCTCGTTCGAATGACCTGGCAACCAGCCTTCATTCGAATAAGCTATCCAGTAATAGTAGTTGCCGTTTAGTTACCCTTATGTTATCATCCTATATGTTCGCCGCCGCTACCAGCTTGTCCGCGCTCCGCTCGTCCCACTTGTCGCTCCGCAGCCAGCGCTCGGCTTGCTGTGCCACCGCCGCTTCCCGAAGACTGAGCCCGGCCTCGTCGGTCCCGTCTCCCTCCTTTCCCGCCCTTCCCATGGAAGAGGCCAGTCCGACCCGCATTCTCGAACGAGAGAACGCATTGGCGCGCTCACGACGCATACTTTCGCGTCGGCACTGCCGCACAGAAAGTCTTTCAGAATGAACACTTGCACAAAAAAGGGGGGAGGGGTGTCCCCATCCCGCATGGTGTAAAGTTGATCCCCGGCGCGCTCCTTTGGGGGAGCGGCGCCGCGGGGGGCAAGGATGAAACTGGGCGAGATCGCGCAAAAACTGGGCTGCAAGCTGGAGGGCGATGCGCAGGCGGAAATTCGCGGCGTCGCGGGCATCGAGTCCGCCAAGGTCGGCGAGCTGACGTTCGTCTCCAATCGCCGCTATCGCCAGGCCACGCGCACGACCCGCGCCTCAGCGGTGCTGGTCGCGCGAGACACGGCCATCGAGCGCGAACCCGGTCTGCCGCCGCTCGCGCTCCTGCGGTCGGACGATCCCTACCTCGATTTCGCGCGGGCCATCGGCTTCTTCTATACCGCGCCGCGCTACGCGCCCTCGATACATCCCACCGCCGTGATCTCCGCTTCAGCCCAAATCGGCGACGGTGCGCACGTCGGCCCTTACTGCTACGTGGACGAAGGCGCCTTGATCGGCCGGAACGCCGTGCTGCACAGCTTCGTCGCGATCTATCGCGGCGCGCGCATCGGCGACGACTTCTTCGCGCACGCGCACGCCGTGGTGCGCGAAAACTGCCGCATCGGGGACCGCGTGATCCTGCAAAACGGCGTGGTCGTGGGCGGCGATGGCTTCGGCTTCGCCAGGCAGTCTGACGGCCGCTGGTACAAGATGCTGCAATCTGGGATTACCGTGGTTGGCGACGACGTGGAGATTCAGTCCAATGCCTGCGTCGACCGCGCCACCGTCGGCGAGACGCGCATCGGTAACGGCGCCAAACTCGATGACCTCGTGCTTGTCGGGCACGGCAGCAGCGTGGGCGAAAATACTCTGCTGTGCGGTCAGGTGGGGCTCGCGGGCAGTACGAAGATCGGCAATAACTGCATGCTTGCCGGCCAGGTCGGCTGCTCGGGGCACCTCACCGTGAACGACGGCGCGATTGTTAGCGCGCAAAGCGGCGTGCACTGCGACGTGCCGCCCGGCGCTCTCTATTCGGGTTATCCCGCCGTGGAAAACCGCGAGTGGCTGAAGCATAGCGCGGCCGTCCACCGCCTGCCGGATCTGGCGAAAACCGTTCGCCAGCTCGAAGCCGAAATCGCCAAACTCAAAGCCCACGTCGGCGCGTAGGGAGGCCGGGCTGAAGGCCGGAATCAACTCGGCAGCGACGCCTCGCCTTTCGTAACGGCCGCGGGTTTCTGATCGGGGGGCAGGGCCGCGGCGATGGCGGCGTGGACGCGCTCGGCGAGTTCGCTTCGGTGTGCGATCGAATATTGCGACGAATCGATCGCGGGGCAAAAGCGCACCACGACTTCGCCGGGAGTGATGCGATACGACTTTTTGGGAATCACACGATGCGCCCCGCTGCAGGCCACGGGCACGACGGGGACGCCCGCCTTGATGGCGAGCACGAAAGCGCCGCGCCGGAACGGCAGCAGGCGGCCGTCGGGGCTGCGTGTTCCCTCGGGATAAATTAAAAACGAGACGCCGTTTTTCATTTTCTCCGCGGCAACCTCGATACTCGCGGCGGCTTGCCCCCGATTGTGGCGATCCACGGGCACGAAGTGCGCCAACCGAAACGCCGTGCCCACGATGGGAATGGCGAAGAGCGATTTCTTACCAAGAATGGCGATGCGGCGCGGAATCGCGCCGACGATCGCGGGCCCATCGGCGTTGCTGGTGTGATTGGCGGCAAAGAGGACGGTGCCGGGTGGAATATTCTCCAGGCCTTCGACCCGCGTGCGCATTCCCGCGACCCGGCAGACCCATACAACGGCTGCGACTCCGGCGTTATACAGCGGTTCAACGTTGCCTGTGAGCACGACGTAGAGTACGAGTGGCGCGCCCACCACGATGGTGACAATCGCCAGAGAGATTGCGACGAACGCGGAGCGGATCATTTCGCGTGATGAAGCCTGGGGTTCATCGCGGGGAGGGAGCGCGGTCCGTGGCGCCCTGAAACAAGCCGTTGCGGATGCGCAACTGGCGCTCGCTGGGACGCGCCATTTCCTCGACGGCGAAAATCTGGGCCGCTTCGCTGCCCAGCGCGAACGCCATTTCGCTTTCACGCCCGCCGCGCCGGATGCGCATGCGGACCATTTCGCCGGGCGAGCGCCCGCGCAGCCAGCGCTCGATGCTGCGCGGCATGTCCGTGCCGTCGACGCTCACGATTGCGTCGCCTTCGCGAATGCCAATTCGCGCGGCGGCGCTGGAAAGATCGAGATCGCTCACGAGTGCCGTTCCCACGGAATCGCGCCCAACGGAAAAGCCCAATGCGGCGCGCTTTTCACCTTCGGTTTTGAGCGAGAAGCCGGCGCGAGAGAGCAGATCGCCAAAAGGCATTTCGTCTGTGCCGCTTACGTAGCGCTTGAAGAAGCTGGGAAAATCGCCGGCTGCGGGATTTGCCGAACCCGCATTTGCCGCGCGGACAACTTCTTCCACGGTCTCTTCGATACCGGCGCTATCGGGGTAAAAGCGGCCACGCTGCGCGTATTGCTGATTCAGCCGGCGCATGACGTCGTCGAGGCTGGCGCGATTGTCAGTGGCGTCGCGAATCAGAATATCGAGCGCGACGCCCAGCAACTGGCCCTTGTTGTAATACGAAATGCTGAAATCGGGGCGTTCGTAGAGCGGATATTTGTCGAACCAGGTGTCCAGGCTCGATTCCTCTGCGCTCTGCCAGCTTCGCGCCGGACGCGATTCGAGCTCGGTAATTTGCAAGCCGAGATCGGCGAGGAATTGCGTGTGGCTCCAGATGCCTGTGCGCTCGAGCGTGTAAGCGGCGTAAGTGCTGGTGACGCCTTCGGCGAACCACAGCACGGGCGTCCACATCTCGTGTGTGTAATCCACCGGCTCGAGCGATTGCGGGCTGATGCGCTTGACGTTCCAGAGATGAAAAAATTCGTGCGCGCTGACATTGGCGAGCGTGGCGTAAGAGCCCACGGAGATCGCCGTGGAGTTGGCGTGCTCCATTCCCCCGCCGCCGTAATTCTGGCCCACGTGCAGGATAAAAGTGTATTCGGGAAACGGCGCGTCACCCATCAGGCTCGTCTCGTAGTTGACGATTTCGGAGAGCATGCGCGTGAGCGCGGTGTGATCCACGGCATCGCCATGGTAAACGACGCGGATCGTTCTTTCCGTCGGCCCTCTGCCAGCTTGAAACGACCACTCGTCGAAGCGTCCGATTTCGACGGGCGCGTCGACCAGCGCGTCGTAGTTGGCAGCCTGATAGCCCGGCTCCGCCGGCGCTTGAGGTCCTTGTTTAACCAATTCCATCGCTACGCGCCAGCCTGGAGGAAGATCGCGGAATTGCACTGCTGTGTCTTCGCCGCGGCGCTCGGGAATGTAGCAAAGAACCATCGCCAGATTCAGGAAAGCGTGGTCGTCGTTGAGTTGCGTATCGAAGGGGCCGGGATCGTCCCAGAAGCTCGCGTACTCGATGCGAATTTCGGCCTGGCCGCTCGTAGGGGCCCCTGCAGGTACTTCGATGCGCCAGGTTTCTTTGTCCAGGCGGCGCACCGCCAGCGCGTTGCCGGAAGCGCCGGTGGCGTGGAAGTCGGTGACGCGATAAGCGAAGTCGCGGATTTGATAAAGGGCGTTCCAGGCCGGCATCTGCACGGTGACGTTGCCGTGCACAGCAGGAATGATCATCGTGACGTGGAATTGGTGCTGGGCCCGATGCGCGAGCGAGATTTCGTAGTGGATCGTCGCACGGGCGGGCGCAGGCACTGCAAGTGCAAAAGTGACGACACAAAGAAAGATCCCGGCTATGAAAAAAGGAGGATCCCACCCTTCGCGGTTATTCGAGTCACGATTGTGCTTACGCGCGACTCCCTCTTGACCCGTGGGCTGTGCTCCAGCACGGGCGCGAAGGATGGGGCACCCGCCGATTACTGTCATCCCGAGGTCGCAGGGGCGACCGAGGGATCTGCTTTTCGCAAGAGCAGACAAAAGCAGATTCCTCGTCGTCCCGCCTTGGGGCGCAAACAACGCGCCTTTGCGGACCTCCTCGGAATGACAACGTGAGACCGGGGCTGGCGAGGTCATCGAGCGCCGCGGGGGGCGGGCGAGCGCGAATTGAGAAGCCCGAGCAGCTTGTCGCATAGTCCGTCGAAACTGCCGTTCGAGAGCACCAGCATAATATCGCCGTCCCGCAATTCGCCGGCGAGAAATTCGGCGATCTCGCTCGCCGAATTCAGCGCCTCGGCGCGGCGGCCGGCCGCACGGACGGATTTAACCACGCGTTCCGGCGAAAGCCGCTCGGCATCGGAAAGCATTTGTGCGCGATTCACCGGGCCGAGTACGGCTCCATCCGCGGTCGCGAGAGCGGCGGCGAGGTCGTCCTCGAAGACGCGGCGGCGCATGGTGTTGGAGCGCGGCTCAAAGGCCACCCAAAGGCGTCGCCGGGGCCAGCGCGTTCGCGCCCCTTCGATGGTGGCGCGAATGGCGGTGGGATGATGCGCAAAATCGTCGACGATAGTGACGCCGCCGGCTTCACCGCGGATTTGCATGCGGCGGGCCACGCCGCGGAAAGTGCGCAGCGCTTCCTCAATGGCCTCGCGCGGAACGCCGCGGCCATCGGCAATGGCAATCGCGGCCAGCGCGTTCAGCACGTTGTGCCGGCCGACGAGTGGAAACGCAACGCGGGCCCGCTCTTCGCCTTTTCGCGCCACGCGAAAATGTGTGGCTTCATCGCGGAATTCAAGATCGCCGGCAATCCACAAATTGTCGCCACTGAAACCGTAAGTCTCGACAGGACAAAACGCCTGGGCGACGACTCCGCGCACCGTTGGGCTTTCGCCCCAACAGACGATGCGTCCGCGGCGCGGAACCAGATTGACCAGACGGCGGAATTGCAGCTCGATGGCGGAGAGATCGGCGTAAATATCGGCGTGATCGAATTCGAGCGAGGTGATGATCAGGTCGTCGGGACGGTAGTGCAGGAATTTCGGGCCCTTGTCGAAGAACGCGGAATCGTATTCGTCGCCCTCGATGATGAATTCCCTGCCCCCGCCCAGGCCGTAGCTCTTGCCGAAATTGTCGGCCACGCCGCCGATCAGGAAATCGGGGCGGCGTCCTGCGACGTGAAAAATCCAGGCGAGCAGCGAAGTCGTGGTGGTTTTGCCGTGCGTGCCGGTGACGACCAGCGAATCGTGGCCGGGCAGGAAAAATTCCTTGACCACCTCGGGCAACGAGCGATACGGGATTTTATTGTCGAGGACGATATTCGAGTTCGGCGTTGCCGCGTGAGATGGCGTTGCCGATAACCACCAGATCGGGGCGCGGCGCGAGATTGGTTTCGCGGAAACCGTTTTTCCAGGTGATGCCGAGTTTTTCGAGAAGCGTCGAAGCAGGCGGATAGACGCCGGTATCGGAGCCAGTGACGGTGTAGCCGCGTTCGGCGAGCATACCGGCGAGCGGGGCCATGGCGGCTCCGCCGATGCCGATCAGGTAGATCGAATCGATATTCGAGTCATTCATTGTCCTTCAGAGGCTAAAGCCACTAGTTTTGGGTCACCTTTATGTCGCGGATATGGATTCGCTGCGCTCACCACAAGAAGCCGCGACCGACAATGCCGGAGAGATTCTTCGTCGCTGCGCTCCTCAGAATGACAAGCAAAGACAAAGCCCCAGGGCCGCTCGCAAACGGCGCGAGCGCACCCTGGGCTACAACTTGGAAAGGCAGATCCCTCGCCGAAAGCGGGCTCGTGATGACAACCGTTGCGTGTGGCAACGCGGCTCTCATTTCCGCACGGCCACGGCGGGCTCGAGGATTTCGAGTCGGCCTTCTCCGGCGACGCGTAGACGCGCGCGCACGCCGAATGGAATTGTGAGCATCGGCCGTACCGTGTGGCCGATAGGCGCGCCGAAAATGATGGGCACGCGCAGCGGCATCAGAATTCGCCTGCAAACATCGCGCACCGACGGGCTGCACTCCTGCGGCGGCTCGGAATCGGGGAAATCGCCCAAGACGATGCCGCGCACACCGCGAAATTTTCCGGCCTGCAGCAAATGCAGCAGCATCCGATCGAGCTGGTACGGCTTCACGCCGCGATCTTCGAGAAAGAGGATCGCGCCGCGGGTGTCGAATTCCCAAGGCGTGCCCAGCGTCGTCTCGAGCAGCGCGATGCAACCGCCGAGCAGCAAGCCCGAAGCTTCACCGCGTGAGAGCGGCTCGGCATCGAGCGCGAGCGACCAAGAATCGCGCTTCCCTGCCGAAGCATCGATGAAGGACGCAAGATCATATCCCGAGCGAACGCCTGCGCCATTGTTGAACCCAGCGGCGACCATGGGGCCGTGCAGCGAAGTCCAGCGGAAGCGGGTCCAAAGATATGCCTGCAGCATGGTCACGTCGCTGTAGCCGACGAGCAGCTTGGGCCGAAGCCGGCCCGGCAGGCGTATTTCATCCAGCAAAGTAGCCGTGCCGTATCCTCCGCGCGCGCAGATCACCGCGCTGGCGTCAGAATCCTGCAGCGCCCCTTCCAGCTCGGCCTTGCGGCGCAAGGTCGAGCCGGCGAAGTAGCCCTCCGGCTGCATCGCCGAACCCGTGCGCACGTGATAGCCGAGCCGTTCGAGTTCCGCGATGCCGCGGCCGAGCGCGTCGCGGTCGGCGGGGCTGGCGGTAGAGATCACACGCACCAGGCCGCCGGGAACGAGCGCGGGCGGTTTGACGGCAGCGGTCAGGGAGCCCTTGGGATTTGGCGTACGCGGCGTAGGCAAGCGGCGAGTATACACTGGCGCTCGCCGCGGCAAGGAGCCGCGGCGCGGCGGGTGCTGCGATTTTGTCAACGGAGGGGCCCTGCCTTCCACGGCGTGCCGGCTGGAGAGGGCGAGACAAACTTTAATGAGGGATTCCTCGGTCAC
Source organism: uncultured Acidobacteriota bacterium (assembly GCA_963846235.1). GTDB lineage: Bacteria > Acidobacteriota > Terriglobia > Acidiferrales > UBA7541 > Palsa-189. The sequence continues at coordinate 874,837 of CAWJVF010000003.1, read as the reverse complement.
TGCGGAAGGAGTCGGGCGCAGGTGCGCCCGATGTGACCTCGGAATGACGACGATTGCCTGGGTGAAGGATGAGCCAAGTGGTGCCACTGCCCGAAGTCCGTCCGGTAGCAAAGGAACCGAGATTCAAAAGCAGATCCCTCGCTCGCGTCCAAGCTCCGCGCAGGAGCGCGGCCTGGGATCCCGCTCGCTCGTGATGACAACAGGAGAGTTATCAGCGCAGGCGGAATTGGGTGAGCTTGTGGAAATGGCGGGCGCGGGCGTCGATTTCGCGGCGCTTGAGCTGGCGAATGCGTTCCAGGCCAAACTTCTCGACGGCAAAGCTGCCCATCACCGAGCCGTAAACCATGGCGCGGCGCATCACGTCGTCGTTCATGCGCGAAGCGTTTGCGAGGTATCCCATGAAGCCGCCGGCGAAGCTATCGCCGGCGCCGGTGGGATCGTGCACCTCTTCCAGCGGAAACGCGGGAACCGAAAAGACGCCGCCATCGTGCACCATCATGGCGCCGTATTCACCGCGCTTGATGACCAGCGCCTTGGGGCCGAGCTTGAAAATATGGCGTGCCGCGCGCAGGAGATTGTGTTCATTCGAGAGCATGCGCGTTTCGGCATCATTGATCATGAGGATCTGCGTGTGCTTCAGGATTTCGCGCAGCTCGGCCGGAGTTTTCTCGATCCAGTAGTTCATCGTATCGAGCGCGACCATGCGCGGCTTGCCGTTGATCTGTTCGAGCACGAGGCGCTGCAGCGTCGGATCGATATTCGCGAGAAAAACGTGCTTGGCGGAGCGGAAGGCGTCTGGCAGCTTGGGCCGGAAGGTGGCGAAGACGTTCAGCTCGGTGGCCAGGGTCACGCGCTCGTTGGGATCGGTGCCGTAGCGGCCGGCCCAGAAAAAAGTTTTGCCTGCAGCGCGTTCCAAGCCGCTGATGTCGATGCGGCGACCGCGAAAAATGCCGGCGTCCTGCTCGGTAAAGTCATCGCCTACGACGCCGACGAGATTGACCTGCGTGAAGTAACTCGCCGCCACAGAGAAATACGTGGCCGCGCCGCCCAGCGTGCGGTCCACTTTGCCGAACGGCGTTTCCAGCGCATCAAACGCGACCGAACCCACAACGAGAAGTGACACCGACAGGCCTCCCAATGGTTATTTACCGCGCGCACATGATAGCGCCCCTACATCAGGCCGCAAGGACGTTCGCGCGGAAATAGCTGCACGGCTTAAGGTCCGTTATCGGTATTAAAGGAAGGCAGGATGCCACGACGGAACACCGCGCGACATCCTGATTGGGAAGGTAGTTGATGCGGGCGAAATTGCGGAATCTAAAGTGGCAGAACCTCACTGTGCCGGGCTCGTCGCTCCATCAGCTGGATGACGACGGAAAAGTCCTCTTCACTTTGGGAAGCGGCTTCCTCGGCATTGATTGCCGCAGCCGCTTCGGTGGTGGGCATCGAAAGCGCAGCGTGAGCCGCCGCAGCCAAAACGAGTTCAAAATCCTTGTGCATGAGACGAACCAGAAATTGCGGCGCATAGTCTCCCTTTTTGGCGGTGGCCAGTTTTCCGAGATGGGCCGGAGCGACTACAGCAGTTTTTGCCAGTGTGTCGAAGAGAAGTTCGCGAGGCAGGTCCAAAGTCAACCCTAACGCGAGCGCTTCGGCAACTGCCTGCATGCCCACCCCCAAAAGAGTGTTCACCACAAGTTTCATGCTCACGCCGGACCCGCCCGGGCCCATATAAAACCATTGCTTAGCAATGGCGGCAAAAATCGCCTCGGCCGATTCAAATATTTCAGGGGCGCCTCCGCCGAAAAGTGTGAGCGTTCCCGCTTCCGCGGACGGAGTGCTGCCTGAAATCGCAACGTCGAGTGCGGCGAGCTCACGCTGTCGTGCGGCCCGATGTAACTCACGCGAAGCCTCGGGAGAGATTGTGCTCAGCTCGATAATCCGGGTACCGGGCCTGGCACTGCGCAGCACATTGCCTGTTCCCAAATAGACCGCTTCCACGATTGGGTCATCTGGAAGACTCGACAAAATCACATCGACTTCGCCAGCCAGTTCTTCGGGATCCCGCGCAACCTTGGCACCCAGGGCTGAAAGCTCTGCGGCTTTTGCGTGATCGCGATCGTACACGGTCATGGGAAAGCCGGCAGCAACCAGCCGCCGCGCCATCCTTGAGCCCAGGTATCCAAGTCCAATGAATCCCAACCGGTTTCTAAAAGTGATCTTCTCATTGGCTAACATCGTTCCTCCTGCGCGGCCTCTGCATTTGGCCGCCGGTTGTTGCTACCTCCCGGCAATGACAACAAATGCACGCGGCTTTCCATTCAGCCGCGGTTAACTTAGCTGCCTATTTTCAGCGGTGTGAGCTGTCTGGTCGTTGGATGTGGCGTTACGAGGCTTCGAATAGGCGTCCGGAGGTGGACACGACGTCCGCATTTCGACCCGCCTTCAGGTTTCAGATGGGTCTCACGTAAGCAGAGAGCCGCTAGCGCGTGGCGAACTGCTTTACCGGGCTCTTGACCCCGTCACTCGTGCCGTCAGGGTTCATGGAGTCCACCGTGTAGTAGTAGGTTGTGTGCGGCTGGAGGTTGAGCACACGCACGCGGAAGACCGTATAAGAATGCTGCTGATTCAACCTGATGTGGGATTTCGCCGTCTGGCTCAGGTCTTTGGCATCAGTGCCGTAGTGCACCACGCCGAAGTGTTCGTCCGACCCTCCGGGATTGTTGCTCGTCCAGGTGATGATGGCCCAGGTGTCCTGAGCCGATTCGAGCGATGGCCCCTCGGTGATCTGGACGTGAGAAGCTTTCTTAGCAGGTGGAATTAACTGAGCGCCGATCGGCTTTGGGCAGAACAAGGGTGCCATCGTAAAAGCGATTGCGAGCACCGGAAGCAGTTTCTTCATGTGAAGCCTCCATAGGACGAATGCAGCTGTGACCAGGGGGTTATGTTTTGCCCCGACTCGTCCGCCCGCATGAGGCTTGCGGTACGGACGAGCCAGAGCGCGGAGCTGATGGTTTGCGTGTCACTCGTCGACGAGCGTCACGGAGTTGGTTGTTCGGGCAACGGTGGAACTCCACAGATGGCCGTTGCACAAGGCGGCAGTGGCGGAGTCGGTATCAGGGAGCTGTTGCCTTGAGTGCTCGCCGAACCACCGGTCATACACTTACCTCTATAAGTGTTACGGTCGGGAAATGGTGTCGTGAAACCGTCAGTTAGCGTCTCGAGGAAGGTGACGATCAGATCTTCCTCATGATCGGTCAAGTTAAGCTTGCCAACGGTCATATCGATCGTGGCTGGCACCTCGGGCTGGGGCCAGCAGTCCACTTTCTCGGTTTTTCCTGACGGGCAGTGGCCTGAAGTCACTGCGAAGGGGAAGACGTCGCGCGTGTTGTAGAAGTGCACGAGTTGTTTCAGGCTCTTGATGTAGCCGTTGTGGAAGAACTCTTTTTGGAAGTAAGGCCCCGGGGCTTCGGTTGTGGGACATTGAGGGGGCGTCATGGCTACGTCGCGCGCCGTGGACGTCTGCATTCTGCCGTCCCAGGCTGGTGCAAGTGATATCCACTCCGAATTCGGATTCGTCCACGAGCCGGGACCGCTTCTGAGGAACGTCCCTACTCCCAGATCCCTGAAGCCGAATCCAAATGGATTCGCGGTGAAACCGAAGAAATCCGGCGTGTTCTGATAATAGATCGCATCCCTGGGATTTAGCGGCAGGCCTAGATTGGCATAGCCAAAGCAGGTGAACAGCGGCCGCGTGCTTGCCGCGGCGCCGTTGTCTGAGCTGTTGGGAGCCGTCCCTTCGGGAGGCGGAGGCGTGGGAGCGGTAGACCGCCCGTCCAGATGGCAGGAGTTGCAATTCGCTTTGCCGCGAAACAGGTTGTAACCGGCCATTTCGTCGGCAGACAATGGAAATTGGGTTGGGTTCGATAGAAAGGCATCGAATTTCGACGTGAACGGGCTGACGTCGTCTCCGCGTTCGAAGAAGGAAACCGACTGCGCCCAGTGGTTATAGTCGTCATTAGAGCGGGTGCGGTCTTCAGGACTTAGCAGAACAGGCTGGGTGTTTGTGCCAAACTTCGCGGCTCCTCCCGGAGTGTCGCAGATCTCCTCGGTGTCATGCGGGAACTTGATATTCAACGAATCGGCGCCCCATATCTGCTCGAAAAGGGGTCTATAGGTGGCTTGGGAGAGGCGGAAGACGATGCAAGCGGTATCGGGGAACATCATCTCTTGAGTATCCACCGGGGGTCCCTGCGACTGGTGAGCGTCGGGGCTCTGCAGCTCGTAGCCAGTTGCGCGAGCATCCCAGAAATTCCCACCAAAGAACGACGCCTGGGCTGTGTTGTACTCGAGCACAGGGAAATCGGGTGAATAGGTGTATCGCTGGGCCGTTCGCTTGCCGGCCCTGAAATGGAATGACCCGGGGTACGCGATCATGGTGAGATTCACGGAGGGGATCGGCCCGCTGAAAGCTACGTAGGGCATGTGGCAGTCGGCACAAGCTACGTTCTTGAACGGTGAGATGTTCTCGTCATAATTCATGAGCTTGCCAAGAATGCGCATAGCCTGATATCCGTTGCCCTTAATGATCGGGGGTTGACCGGTGTAGGTGACCGGGCCCAGTGCGTGCCATTCGCCGATCGCCTCATTTTCTATAAACTGAATTTCGCCGCTGACCCTTTGTAATTCCTGAGTCAAATCAGACGGCAGAATACCGGGCGGGTATGGGTTGTAGGCTGTGGGCTGCTGCGTTTGCTTATCGTTGCCTCTTTGCTGCGCGCCAGCGCCCACTGAGAGGAACCCAATGGAGAGCAGGAGCACGGCGATTGCCCCTACCGATAAGGTCAGCAGCGCGATCGATCTTTTTCCTTTCCTCATGAACTTCCTCATGGACTGGCTCCTTTCGTGGTTTGGCCGGGACGGACGGTTCGGTACAGACGTAATGGCCGGCGTGCCCGTGCACACATCGGATTACATTTGGCGACTTCGCTTTGAAATTTAGCTGGGCGAACAGAACCTATCCCAGCATTTTGCCTGGCACCGTGGATTCGCTCGGACCACTGGAACGATAAGAGGAGAGGAGATGCGCGAACCCTGACCTGGAACCGCGATGTAAGTTCCTGCGATAGTTGTTTCTGTAAACGGTGTTCGTTACGCGATTGGATTGGGCCCGCGAAGGGGATCGGATCGCGGGCCATTCCGATGGGAACTTCCGAGCACGTCGCAAGCTTTTCGTTCTGGCCGCTTGCGCCGTGCGGACCGGGCTGGGCTGAGAGCTTAAGGGAATCGGCTTTCCTGCCGAATCAACCATGCGCACACCTGACCAGTTGATTTCAGCGACCGGGGCCCAACTACAAGAGAGCTTCACACTGTGCCACGTTGACGAACCAGACAATCCGGAAGATCGTTTATTTACCCTGATTGCTGGCAGCCGGATCGATCCACACTTTTCGGCGAAGACACTGCGAAAGCAGAGGGCTCGATGGTGATCAGGAGATGTATTTGCCGACGATGGCGGCCAGCCGGCGGCGCGCCGCGGCCGGGATGAGCTTGGGATCGGTGACGATGGCGTGAGCGAGCGCTTTGCCGCATTTGCATTCGCGTTCGGAGGGCATTTCCCGCACGGCGTTGCGAATCACGTTGCAGGCGTTTCCGGCATTGCGATTCAGATTGGCGATGATTTCCTCCAGCGTGACCGAGGCATGCTCCGGATGCCAGCAATCGTAGTCGGTGATCATGGCCACGGTGGCGTAGCAAAGCTCGGCTTCGCGGGCCAGCTTGGCTTCGGTGACGTTGGTCATACCGATAATTTCGAAGCGCAATTGCCGGTGCACGTGCGCTTCGGCCAGCGTCGAGAACTGCGGACCTTCGATGCAAACGTACGTGCCGCCGCGATGCGCTTTTACTCCGGCGGCGTCGCAGGCATTGCCGAGCACGTTGCTAAGCTGCGCGCAGGTAGGCTTATCGAAGCCCAGGTGCGCTACGATGCCATCGCCGAAAAATGTGGAGACGCGGAGCTTGGTGCGGTCGTAGAACTGATCGGGGATCATAAATTCGAGTGGGCGCAGGTCTTCGCGAAGTGAGCCGACGGCGCTCACCGAAATCAAGCGCGTCACCCCGGCCAGCTTCATGGCGTAGAGATTGGCGCGATAGTTGATCTCGGACGGCGTGAACCGATGGCCCCGCGCGTGGCGCGAAAGAAACGCCACGCGCTTGCCTTCGAGCGTGCCGAGGACCAGCGCGTCGGACGGATCGCCGAATGGCGTCTTCACGCGCCATTCGCGCGTGCGCTCGAGTCCCGGCATGGAGTAGAGTCCGCTGCCGCCGATGATGCCGATTTCGGCGACGGCTTCGTTTTTTCGCTTCCCACTTTTCGGGGACTTCTGTTTTGGCTCAGGTGTCATGAACGGACCTTGTCCTTGGCACTGGCCGACTGGTTGATTGACGGCGGCCAAGGGCCACTGGCGATTTTGATTTTATGTCGCTCGACCAACATCTCGATACCGCGGCTTAGCAAATACCAATACAACGTCCCGGTGATCACAACCCAAACCACCGCAATGGCGGGGTATCCCCAACCTAAAGCATAGGCAGGGAGAGAAACCGGTAAATCAATCAGGAGGATGAACGTAAAAATAATCAATAAATGGTCCAGACTCCGAATCACGAGGCCCGAGTAGCTTATCAGGCATGCAGATAAATGGATTAACGGCAGGACGTATACCCAGCGGGATCGCTTCCGGACACCACGTATTCTTTCTCTCAATTCCATTCCTGCGGGCGGGTCAGTCTACTACAACTGGCTCGGCGATGATCTTGCCCTCCTGCTCGCGCAGCCGGGCCGCGGGAATTTTTCCATCGTGGCAAAAAAGCGCGAGCCAGCCTTCGCGGACGATCAGCGGCAGCCATTTCTTCTTGTTCGCGAGCGTGGTGAGCGGATAGGAGTCGAGGCCCATAATCCACGGCAACGGCAGATGCGCAGTCATAGGCACGAGATCGGAAAGAAAAATCGCCGTCTGTCCGCCGGATGAGAGGCGCACGCCCATCATGTCATTGGTGTGGCCCGCGAGTACGATCAACTCAACACCCGGCACGACTTCACGGTGTTCGCCTTCCACAAGCTGCCACTGCCCCGATTTCACCATAGGCTCGAAATTGTCAGGGATGTAGCTGACGCGATCGCGCTCGGTGGGATGGCGCGCATGTTCGAGTTCGCCGCGATGCACGAAGTAGCGCGCGTTGGGAAACGTGGGCACGGCCTGGCTGTTGACGATGCGCGTATTCCATCCACAGTGATCGAAATGGAGATGCGTGTTGATGACGATATCGATCTGCTCGGGCTCAAGCCCGCGCGCGGCCAATTGCGCCAGCAGCCGCGGTGCACCTTGAAAGGCGTAAATATCGCGGCGCTTGTCGTCAAACTTATCGCCCGCGCCCGTTTCCACCAGGATCCACTGCGCCGCCGCGCGAATCAGCAGCGAATTCATCGTCAGCGTGATGCGATTGCGGTCGTCACACGGCACGACGCGTTCCCACATCGGCTTCGGAATGACGCCAAACATCGCGCCGCCATCGAGGCGGAACGTGCCGTCATTCAGGATGTGGAATTCGATGGATCCGAGTTTCATGGGTACGCTATAGGCCAGCGCGAGATAAGAGCTCGCGCACCGCAGTGTACGGGTTTTTCTTGCGCTCCGCGACCTCGGATGCCAAAGATTCGAGCGCGCGCTGGCCACCATTGCCGAGTGCGCGCGTGAGGAGCTGCGTTTCCAGCAGCAAAAGCAGCCGCTGCTTCCAATACTCGACGATTCTGGCGCGCTGCTCGCCGCTTTCTTGGCGCTGCGCGTGAAATTTCTCGATGGCCGCAGCGAGCTCGCCGATGCCTTTGCCTTCGCTGGCCGTGGCGCGGATGACCGGCGGCTTCCAGGCTCGCCCGCCCTCACTGGCGCTGGGCGCGAGTTCCAGCATGGCGTGAAGCTGCTGTTCGAGGCGGTCGGCGCCTTCACGTTCGGCCTTGTTCAGCACAAAAATATCCGCGACTTCCATCAGCCCGGCCTTCATGTTCTGCACGTCATCGCCCAATCCAGGCACGACGAGCACTAGGGTGCATTCGGCCAGCCGCACCACGTCGATTTCATCCTGACCGACGCCCACAGTCTCGATCAGCACAATCTGTTTGCCCGCGGAATCGAGCACGAGCGCCGCGTCGGCCGTCGCGCGCGAGAGTCCGCCAAAAAATCCGCGGGTGGCCATGGACCGAATGAAGATGCCGGAATCGGTGGCGTGCTGTTGCATGCGGATGCGGTCTCCCAAGACCGCACCGCCGGTATAAGGGCTGGTCGGATCGACGGCTATGATACCCACTGTCTTGCCCTGCGCGCGGTAGTGTGCGGCGAGCTTGTCGACCAGCGTGCTTTTGCCCGTGCCGGGCGCGCCGGTGACTCCGATCAGATAAGCGCGACCGGTGAAGGGAAAGAGCTCGCGCAGCAGGTCTTCGGCGCGCGAATCGGAATTTTCGATCGCGGTGATGGCGCGCGAAATCGCGCGGGTATCGCCCGCGCGAACCTGCGCCGCCCAGTTGGCAATGCTCTCCCTCATGGCAAAGCTGAGATTGTAACGGGTTTGTGCGAATTACGGAGAAGGCTTTCCGTCTACACGAATTCTGGATGACGTTGCCTGAGCCACTTTTGAACGTCGCGGAGTAGTTTAGAGGCCGTCGCGATCATTTCCTTGAGTTCTGAATCAGATACCGAGCCCTCTTGCTTGTAGATGTTGAAGCTTCGTTTCTTTCTGAGTGCGTCCAGCTTAACAACGAGTTTGGAGTCTGCCCCAATCGTTAACTCAAGAGACTGCATTGTCCTGAAGTGGTGGTCACCTTTTTCCGTCTGATAACCGGAGGCCGCCAAAGCTGCCGTGGCCGCCTGAAGGGCGGCGTTATACGCCATGGCAAAACGATTATCGTTGGAGATGTTCGTGGCCTGACAATCTTTAAGATCGCGATCGCAAATGCTGAAAAGATTTGTTATCTCCTCGCGGCTGCTTCGGTGCGACCTGAGCCATCCGTTTTGGAGCCATTGCTGCAAGCTCACGCTGGTCCCCAATTACCAAGAGTTTTTTCGCTTCCAAGACCCGGACGAGAAAGTGGTTCCCTCGTCTCAACTTTTCCTGAAACTCGGCCTTCGTGTATACAGTTGGATTGATCTCGCGGCCAAGCATTTTCTGCGCACCTTGAAGGCTGGCTACAATTTCCCCGAAGCCGGCCGAGCCGATCACCATCAAATCAACATCGCTATTCGCGTTTTCGTCTTGACGTGCAATTGAACCGTAGATGAAAGCCAAAACAATCCGATCACGAACCGATAATAGCCCCTCGCGAATTACATCGCGGGCTCCCGCCGTCTTCAGAATCAAGCTCTTGAGCTCATTAAAAACAGGGCTCTTCGCATTGACTTGATAGAGCACCTGATTGCCACGCACGTTGCGCGTGATCAGGCCTGCATCCGATAACTGGCGAACTTCTCTTTGAACAGCACCGACACTTCTCTCGACCACCCGCGCAATCTGGCGGAGATAGAAAGTTTCGTCGGCATGGCCATAAAGAAGCGTCAGGACAGAGCGGCGCGTTTGGCCGAAAAGGAGATCAGCAATTGTTTGGCTTGCACGCATTATGAGAACAATTGTACTCACTATGGATACACACTGCCATCGAAATCTGTCTTCGCGAACGATTGGCGGATCCGGAATTGTCTATCGCGGTGATCTCGTTGTCAGGAACTACACCAGTCAGGCACATTTCGCTGCCTGCCGCTGGCACCTACACTGGATACTGTTGCAATCAGGTGTCGAGGGGCAAATGACGCGCTCGTCTTTGACGATTCTGCCCTCAACTTTCATTGCCTTAACCTGGGCTTCGCCCGGCTCAGGTCGACGAAATACGAGCACGCTATGTGGATCACTCTTTACGACGTGTCGCGGGACGGGATCGGAACCATTCCGTGGTTCCTGGCCGCGTTTTGGGTTGCCGGGATCATCGGCGGCGGAATTTCCATTAAGAGAAACCCGATCGGGCGACTCTTCCTCTCACTTTGGTTGACCTTCTGGTTGGTGGCGGGCGGATTCGGACTTGGCTACGGCGTCTTCCACAACTACGCCGCCAACGTTCACGCTCTGAAGGCCGGCTCCTGCGAGATTGCTGAGGGGCCGGTCGAGAACTTCCACCCGCAAAATATAATGCGGAAAGGCGATAGCGAACATTTCGTCGTTGGCGGACACGAATTCAGGTACGACTACGACAATCTGGGTGGCGGCGGGTTGAGAAGCTCGAAGACCTTCCGCGTGCCGTTAAGAGAAGGGCTCTACGTCAGAGTCTGGCACCGCCATGGCATTATTTGCCGGCTCGACGCTTCCCCACCCCAGAGTAGTTCCCTCCCGCGATAAGTTCATTGCTTTACTTGCTTCGGTCACGGCTGCATGGAAGTTCCCGGCTCAAACGAGCGGCAGCGCTCATCTAATAAGTGCGTCAAAAATCGGATAAGTGCGTCTCAAATCGGACACCTGTAATTGCCGCGCCGATGGTGCTACCCTGTGCGGAAGTTGCGGGCCTCTCGGAGTCGGATCCCACATCGAAGAGTAACGATGAGCACGACCACCAATCTCCCCTGTGAGCTAAGCTCTCTCTCGTTTTCGCTTTATGGAGTGAAGGCGCAATGCGAACTCCGGCTCGGAAAAGAGAAACGCATCGACCCATAGTTCTATAGAGGGCTATTGAGGCTATTGAGGGCCACTAAGCGCCATTGAACGTCGCAGGGAGCGCGTTATGACCAGCCCAGCCTTGTCAGCGAAAATCAACGCACAAAGTGGTTTTGTCCTTCTCGCTGCGGCGCTTTTCTGCCTTTCTCAAACGAACATCGCGATTGCGCAACAAGCGGACTCCTTGAATCCTGATCCCAGCACGCAAGCAGTAGGGACAAAATCCGACGATCGGACATCCGGGTCTCGTGATTCGCAGACGAAGGCGAATGCGTGGATACCCCCGGACATCGATCGTTCCGTGCCGGAAGTCACACCGGGAGTAAACTGCCCTCTTCCCAGTGTGTTGTCGGCCGCCGGAAAGAGAGTCGAGGAACTGGCGAGGAACGTCGATAAGTTCACCGCTACCGAGGTGGTGGAGCATCAAAGCGTCGACCGCTCGGGCCGGTTAGATTCGCCAAAGAGCCGTAAATTCAACTACCTGGTTACGATGGCGCGAACGCGCAGTGGCGGCGTGAACGTGGAAGAATATCGCAACGGAGGATCGGCTCCGGACCAGTTTCCCGATAACATCGCCACAGTGGGAACGCCAAGCCTGGTCCTGATTTTTCATCCGCATCATATCAACGATTTCGATATGAAATGCGAAGGTCTGGGTGAGTGGCGAGGGAAGCCGGCATGGCAGGTCCGATTCGAAGAGCTTCCCACACGCCGAAATTCCATGGTGGTGGTGCAGATCGGCACCGACAGCTTCAGCCCGAGGCTGCGCGGGAGAGCGTGGATTCTGGCCGATTCCTACCAGGTTGCGCGCTTGGAAAGCGACCTTGTCGACCAAATACCGAAAATCCGCCTCCGCCTGCAACATGAGGAGATCGAGTACCGTCCCGTGCCGCTTCCCGACAGCAAACAGGAGATCTGGCTGCCATGGAGCACTGTGATGTACATGGACTTCATCGGGCGGCGGTTTTACCGGCGGCACAGCTTTACGGATCTAAAGTTCTTCTCTGTGAAAGTGCAGCAGACGTTTGGCGAACCCAAGAATGATTCCAAGGAATGAGCCGCCCGCCACGCGCCTTTAGCGACGAGCCGAAATTCGAGGCACTCTCGCCTGCACGAAAGCTACCGGCCCAGGCAATCCGCGGGTAATATCTCACTCACAATTTGGGAGCGCACATGAAGACCCTGCTGAGAATTATGGGAGTGGTGGTGGTTTGCCTGGTCCTGTTGCTGATCGTACTGAGCATCACCGGTTTTGAGCCTCGGCAAAGAACGCCCGGTCTGTGGCTCAAAGGAAATCCAGTTACGACTCCCGTCACCGACTGGTCGTTCACCGACCAAGTGTCTCAAGTCGAAGTTCAGACGCGGAGCCGCTTTCTCATCCCCCACTCTGTAACCACGTATTGCGTCGCGTTAAATGGCCAGCTCTATCTGGATTCGTTTTATCCTCCGGGAGTCGAATATCCCCACGGTAGAAGCTGGAATGAGAATGTGGCGCGCGACCCGCACGTTCGCCTGAAAATTGGCAACAATTTGTATGACGTGACGCTGGTGCACGATACCGATCCGGCAGACAAAGCGGCTGTGCTCCAACTTGTGGCCAAAAAATACCCGCAACTGAAGATTCCGCCAGCTGAGCGCGTGCAGCTATTTCACGTCGTCGGGTCATGAATGCGCGGATAACGATGGGTCATCGCCCGACGCCCGCGCACTGCGGCGGCCCGGTTGACGATGTGACGCACCAGATCTACTACTTGCCGAAGAGGAACTGGCGGACGTCCGGCCAGAATTCCTTAGCGATGTTGTTCAGGGCGGCGGACTCTATCTGCGCTCCCCAATTGACCGCTGTTTGATGCGCGCCGCGCTCTTGGGGCGGGTAGTAGGTGTTGGCTAGCCCTGCTTCTAGGGCATTGCCCCCCATTTCAGACCAGTTGAAAGTCGCTCGCCCCGAATCGGTTCTGGTGATTACCACGCGGGAAAGAGCATAGTACGTGCGGCGGAAAAAGCCTCCGTGGCCCAGCGTGTAGTAGCGGGGATCTTCGTGAGTTATCCAGGGGACGATAGCTTCCGTGAAGTAAGTGCCCGAAACTCCGTCCACAAACGTGTGCCAGTAATAGCGCCCGTAGCCGGCGGCTCCCTGACCGAACTCCGGATAATTGTTCAAGGCAAACTCTTGCCCCGCCAGAATTCCAGTCCAAATGAACGACGAATAATCGAAGCTGTCCTCCGTCGCGAGCCAAAACTTGCCCTTCGTCGTAAGGCGTGGCAACAGCGTATTGGCGCTCACGGCCCCAAAGTTGGGGACAACACCCATGATGCGGTTGGTCTGCCTGCCTTCCTGTTCGTCCTGGGCTTTCACGGCGCAGGGGTCGTCGGAAGCTTCGGCTGACTTCTTCTCGCCATCTTTGCCCGACTGGGATTCCGCTTGCGACGGCGCAGCTGAGCTGTTCCCGGCTTGTTGGCACGCTACTTCGCCCTGCTTACTGTCGGACTTATTCGGGGCCGGCGCTTGTGCGCATAGCGCGGCAGCCGAGAAGAAAAGCAGCGCGATTGCAGTTACCCCGCGGCCGCCGAGCGCCGTATAACTTCGTGGGGCGATATCGTCATATCTGGCAGGCAAGCTCATAGCTCGGAAGCCTCTTTCCAGTGATCCCATAGTTATCGGATGCGCATCCAGTCCGTGTTAAGTGAGATTAGTAAGCGGTCAATAGGGATGCATCCGTCAGCCGTACGACCCTCGTGAAAATAGGTTTATTTGCCGCAGCCGGGCGTAGCTAAGGTCAAATTAAGGCTGGCGAACCATTTTCGCACGCCAAGCCCGTAAATGGCAGGCCGGATTCGAAAGAAATCGCCAAATCTGTCACCGAACCTATCGACAGCCAGAAAAAAGAGCCCGGACCGAACGCGTCCGGGCTCCGAGTGTTGGAGACGTTTCGAACCTTTATCGATTTCTCTCTCTTCTTACTTGCCCTCCGCTTCGACGTGAGCAAAGACGGCCACGCAAGCCGTGCCGGGAAAGCCGAAGAGCGTACATTGATCGCCCTTACCCGTCCGAACCGGCGTAAACACGTGGTTATTTTCTGCAAACGCCGCCTGGTTCCTGCCTCCGATATCAGGCAGGCTTTGGATCAGAGTACGCGTTTCGGGATTGACGACGTTCAGCAGGTTCGGCGTATTGCTGGCCGCGTAGACGAGTTCGTCGCCGGGATTGAACCACAGTTCGTCGGCAGGCACATTCGCCAGCGTGGAAGTGATTTTGCCGTTGAGCGCGTTCATAAACACCAGGCCGCCGCCGCATTCGACCACTAGCCGCTGATACGGCGCCAACACCTCGCCCGAGGGACCACAATCGCCGGTCGAATAGGTTTTCTCAACGACACCAGTCGTCGGATTGATTACAGCTATCTCTCCATTTCCCCCGTTGGTGCTGACCGATGGCACGGTAATCAAGAAACGCCCAAGTTCGCCATCCCATAGCGGTTGTTCCAATCCGCCCCCTGGAACGATATTGGGAATCGTCACGATCTGGACGCCGTAAGTATCGGCGTCGATCAAAGCGGCATAGGGCGCCACGGGAACCGTGGCATCGCCTGCGGAGTTGGGCTGATCGATCGCAGCCAGGATTTTGTGGTGCTTCGGATCGTAGCCGAGTTCATCGGCACGGTTGCAATTGGAACCGCACGCCGAAATTCCCACGTTAACGGATTTAATGATGTGCAGGTAGTTCGCCGAAGCGGGATCGACATCCGCCACCTGAACCGTGGCATTGCCGTCCCCAGCCCACAGTTTCTTGCTTGGCGTCACCAGCACACCATTCGGCCCATTGCCGTTGGCTCCATGCGCGCCCGCGAAGCCGAGCACGCGATTAACGTATATGTCATTTTCGGCGTCGATGATATCCACCCCGCCGTTGGTGCGATCCGCGAAATAAAATCTCTCCGTTCCAGGATCCACCCAGGCAATGTCGGTGCTCGCCAAAGGAAGGCCGGGCACTGCGATTACGCCAAGGGCTTGCAGCGGAGTCTTTGCGTTATGCTCCACGTCACCACACTGCTGCGGACCGCCATCCCGATCGCGCCCATCAGGTCGCGCGCTGATGGTAACCGCCAAAGCAAAAGCTAAGCCGAAAAGAAGACCACCTGCCACTTTAAGTTTCATAGTGTGCCTCCTGTAGATTTTGGCCGACTTCTTCGAACGCGTGCCAACACACACGAAAACCCGTGTTGCATATTCTGAGAAGGGAACGCCGGTTTTCACCGGATGTGCGAGACTTATACGCCCCGGCTACGCGGGGTGTCAATCGCCGCGCGCCTGCGTCGGGCGCAAGAAAAGGCGCCGAAAAACAATTCACCAGGAAACGGCCGAGGTGTATAAGTGAACTACGGGCCCGCTTATTCGTTTCTCAACTGCATTTGCCTAGGAAGTGCTATTGGAGGTGGTGGATGGCGCCGAAGGGCCTCGTTGTTGGTTTGACGGCCGTCGGGCTAGCGTTGGGGGCTGCGGTTTGGGCGGCAAGACCTCTTCGCGCCGCAGGAAACGCTGACGACGCTGCGATAGGCGACACAACTCCGACGTTCTACAAGGATGTGCTGCCCATTGTTCAGGCGCACTGCCAGAGTTGCCACAGGCCGGGGCAAATTGGGCCGTTTTCCCTGCTCGACTATCAGAGCGCTCGCCCCTGGGCCAAAGCCATCAAGAGCGCCGTCGCCACAAAAAAAATGCCGCCTTGGTTCGCCAATCCCGAATACGGGCATTTTGATAACGACCGTTCTCTAAAGCAGGCTGAGATTGACACGCTCGTGGCCTGGGCCAATGGCGATGCGCCGGCAGGCGATCCAACGAGTGCGCCGCCACCTGTGCAATGGCCCGAGGGCGGCTGGAACATCCAGCCGGATGTGACGGTCGATCTGCCGCCCTATCCGGTTCCCGCCACGGGCGTTAAAGAATGGGAGCAACTGGCCATTCCCGCGCCATTCAAAGAGGATACCTGGGTCACCTCCGTAGAGATTCGTCCAGGCGCGACTGCGGTGGTCCATCACCTGTGCTTTGATTTCGCCAAGCACAAGCCCACTACACCGTACAACGTGTATGAGTGGGTAGAAGTCCCCAGAGATGACAACGGAGTCGCGAAGACTCACGACGGAACCACGCCGCCGAAAGAAGGAACCGTAGTCTCGCGGCCTGTGGGCAGCACCGTGGAGACGCGGCGCGAGGGCCGGCCAGATGTTCGTGGCGGCAATGAATTTTGTTACCTGCCTGGGTTGGCGTTTGAGGATTACCGTCCGCTCCACGCCGGCGTATTTGTGCCGGCCGGATCGGACATCCTGGTGAGCGTTCACTACACCACGAACGGCACCGCCGTGGTCGATCGCAGCAGGATCGGCATAACCGTCGCGAAGGAACCTCCCCCGAGGATTTTCGTCTCCCAGGGCGGCGGTGGTGAGGGCGAAGTTGCAGCCGCCAGCACGGAAACGGATAACTCGATTTTGAAGCGGCACCAGGCGAACGAGACACTCGCGATCCCGCCTTTCGATGCCAACTATTTGGGTCCTCCGGCGGACATCACCTTTAAGAGAGATATCGAACTGGTTTGGTTCCGGCCGCACGCGCACATGCGCGGAAAGAGTGCCCGATATACCCTGATCTATCCGGATGGCCGGGAAGAGATCGTCCTCGACGTTCCCCATTACGATTTCAATTGGCAGCTCACCTATCGGACTTCGCTGAAGATACCGAAAGGTTCCCGGATGCACGTCCAGTTCACCTACGACAATTCGGCGAGCAATAAATACAACCCCGACCAAAACAAGTGGGTGTTTTACGGCGGGCAGAGTTGGGAAGAGATGGGCACCCCCAACATGGGCTTCGTCACCGATCGAAGGGCGCATGACGAGGATATTGAAGCGCAGCCTTCTGACCAGACTGACTTAATCCGGCGGTGATGGCGCGCCAAATTGCGCGCTGTGTACGTTGTAAACCCGAACTAAGAGAGATCCTTCGCTCACGATGTTCGCTCAGGATGACGGCCCTGATCGGGTCGTCATTTGCCTAAGATGTGGCGGGCAATAACCAGGCGCTGGATTTCGCTGGTGCCCTCGCCGATGGTGCAGAGCTTGACGTCGCGGTAAAACTTCTCCGCCGGATAATCCTTGATGAAGCCGTAGCCGCCGAAGACCTGCACGGCTTCGTTGGCGACGCGCACGGCGGCTTCGCTGGCGTAGAGCTTGGCCATGCTGGATTCGCGCGTGAAGCGAATGCCGCCGCCATTGGCATTGGATTTATCGGCCAGCCACGCGGCGTGATAGACGAGCATCTGCGCAGCGGAAATTTCCGTGACCATGTCGGCGAGCTTGAACTGAATGGCTTCGAATTCGCCGATGGGCTTGCCGAACTGCTTGCGCTCCTGTGCGTATTTGGTGGCGGCGCCGGCGGCGCCCTGCGCCATCCCCAGCGCCAGCGCGGCGATGGAGATGCGCCCGCCATCGAGAACCTGCAAGCTATTCACGAAGCCGTCGCCCTGCTTGCCCAGCAGATTTTCTTCCGGCACGCGGCAGTCGCTAAAAACAACTTCGGACGTGTCGCTCGCGCGCATGCCCAGCTTGTTTTCTTTTTTGCCAGGACGAAAACCGGGCGTGCCCTTTTCCACAATGAACGCGGAGATGCCGTGCGAGGCCTTTTCGCGGTCCGTCGAGGCCATGGCCACGCAGACGTCGGCGTAATGGCCGTTAGTGGTGAAGGTTTTCGCGCCGTTCAGCACCCAGCAGCCGCCCTGGCGGGTCGCAACAGTGCGGGTCCCGCCCGCATCGGAGCCGGCTTCGGGTTCGGTGAGCGACCAGCAGCCGAGCTTTTTCCCTTGCGCCAGCGGCACCACATATTTTTGCCGCTGCGCTTCGGTGCCAAATTTGTAGATGTGGTTGGTGCAGAGAGAATTATGCGCCGCCACGATCAGCGCGACCGAGCCATCCACGCGCGCGAGTTCTTCGATAGCGATGGCGTATTCGATATAACCAAGCCCAGCGCCGCCGTATTTTTCCGGGAAGATAATGCCCAGCAGGCCGAGTTCGGCGAGCTTGGGTATCAGCTCCGCGGGAAAGCGCGAGGCCTCGTCCCATTCCATGACGTGGGGCGCGATTTCCGAGTGCGCGAAATCGCGCACGGTGCGCTGGAGCTGCTGCTGTTCGTCGGTGAGCGAGAAGTCCACGCGGGTTGGCCTCAGGGAAGCCTTTGTGTACACACTTCTAGTTTCACACGGTTGGATGCGCTAAGCGAGGCGCGCGGACGAGAGGGTAACCACCAAACCAACGTAGGCAGAATTAGTGGGTGCTGGGGACGCCGGTGATGACCTGCAATAAGGTTGTCATTCTGAGCGAAGTGGCCGCGCTATTCTTCGGACCGCTTTTTCGGTCCGCGGCCACGGAGTCGCAGAATCTCTCTGCAATCCCCAAAAGCGAAGAGGGATTCTTCGACTACGCGTCCCGACGGAAATCGGGAGGACACGATTTCCAGGAGCAAAACGCTCGGGACGCTCCGCTCAGAATGACACCGCTACCGTCCAGCGGCTTACGCGGCGGCGAGCAGGGCGCGGAACTCCACCAAAGCACGGTCGATGGCGGCGCGATCGACATCTACGTGCGTGAGCATGCGGATGTCGTACTTCCCTGTCGGATTAGCGAGCACGTTGCGCTTGGCGAGCGCCGCGGAAATCTCGGCGGCGGTGCGGCCCGTGCCGCGCACGTCGAAGATGATGATGTTGGTTTGCACTTTGCGCAGATCGACTTTGATGCCGGGCAGCTCGGCGAGCGCTTCGGCAAGATAGCGTGCGTTGGCGTGATCTTCGTGTAATCGCGACGGTGATTTTTCCAGTGCGATCAAACCCGCCGCGCCCAGAACTCCGACCTGCCGCATACCGCCGCCGAAAAGCTTGCGATAGACCCGGGCTTTCTCGATGAACTCGCGCGAGCCAACGAGCATGGAGCCCACCGGCGCGCCGAGTCCTTTCGAGAGGCAAAACATGACGGAATCGAATTTGCGCGTGATTTCGGCCACGCTGCGGCCGATATATACGGCGGCGTTGAAGATTCGTGCGCCATCGAGATGCACGCGCAGGCCGGCGTCGTGGGCGCGGTCGCAGATTTCGTCACTGACTTCGGGAGGATAGACGGTGCCGCCGGCCATGTTATGTGAGCTTTCCAGGCTGACGAGCGCGGTCTGCGCTCGGTAGTAAACCCTGGGACGAATCAGCGGCTCGATGATGTCCCAGCTGAGGATGCCGTCCTCGACATAGGTTGTGCGCGGCATGCAGCCGGCGATGGCGGTGATCGAATCCATTTCGAATTGGTGGATGTGCCCCCGCTCTTCGATGATCACTTCGTCGCCGTGATGGGTCCAGGTTTTTACGGCGATCAGATTGCCCATCGAGCCTGAGGGCACAAAAATCGAGGCTTCGCGCTCGAAGATTTCGGCGGCGCGCGCCTGCAGCTTGTTGATCGTGGGATCTTCGGCGTAGACGTCGTCGCCCACCGGGGCTTCGGCCATGGCGCGGCGCATTTCCGGCGATGGCCGCGTGACGGTATCGCTGCGCAGGTCGATGGCGGTTGTGCTGGCGGGCTGCTTTTCGGTGTCGGAGATGGTTTGCGTTGCCGAAACTGGATTCATCGCGGACTCCTATCGTGGCGAATCCGTATTATGTCGCGGCAGGATGCGGTCCGGCAAGGCACTATCCCGGTCGGCGTAGCGCTACTAAAGTTGTCTAGGAATCTCCTCTGTGTACTCCGGATCTTAGTGCGCTCTGCGTAGATTTCAGGTTGTTCTCCACCGAGCTTCTAATCACCTGAAGATCTACACAGCGATCACTGAGGCACAGAGGTCACAGAGCAGAACAAAAGCCTCGGTCTGGCCACACACCGGCCCGACCCGAGCTACAACATACGTGCGAATTTAGTGCTCGAACGACAAGAACGCGGCATTGTCTTCGCAAACCTGCTCCATCAGGCTCCAGTCCGAATGGAGGCGGAAGAACATGCTCGAAGTGAACGGCTTGGCGTACGCGACCGGATCCTCGATAGTGAAATCGATCTGCAATCGGTCTGCCGCGATGCGGTGCAACCGCTCGGTGACGTGAAGCTTATCCGAATGCGGATGCCCGGCGCGGTCGAGCCAGGTCTTGTCGTTGAATCCCACCGAATCGATGACGAAAGTGTCGCCGTCCCAATGCCCAATCGAGTCGCCCATGTAAGTGGGTGTAGCGTCGGCGGGATGCTGGCGGCCATCGGTGTAGATATGCCGCACGATGTGATCGTATTCAAAGAGCATGATCAGTTCTTTCGGCGTCTGCACGATCTGCGTCGGAAATGGATGCAGATAAATCCGCGGCACTCCCGGTGGATAACACTGGAAGGCGGGATCGTTGGTTTGCGCGACCAGTACGCCGCGCTTGCCAAAGGCTGGCTTGGTCTTGTCGAACCTCTCTTTGGCCCAGGCCGTCATCGGCGGTTCGTCCTTGCCGAACTGCGAAACATAGACTTCGAGGTCCTGCTGCGACGCGCCTGGGGGAAACGCCATGTTCCACACGCCGGAAAGGTCGTGGGCATCATAATTCGCGGGCACGGCGGGCGCTTTCGCCGACGACGATTGCGCGGCGGGGGCTTTCGTAGTAGCGGCGCTCCCACCACCGTTTTGTTGCGCCAGCGCGGCGCAGGAAAGCGCTAAAGCAAAACCAAAAACGGGCGAAAAGATTTTTATGCGGGCCGACATTTCATCCCCCTAAGTTACTGTCACAGGATTGTAGCCGAAGATCGTATGCGGCGCAGCTTGAAGCGCTGCGCCACAAAACCGTGCGAGCGGGGCGCAGGTTCTTCACTGCGGCTCTATAAACTTCGGATCAACGTAAATGAAGTGATCCACGCCTTCGTCATCTCTAAATTCGAGCTCCGCTCTTCCATCGCGTTCATATTTATTCAAGAGTATGGGTTTTCCAACCACCGCTGATATGGCCCGTTGATCTTCCTCGGGAAGATCGTCTATGAACCCTGGCGGTAGCCGCTTGAGTATGACTTTCTCGCCCGGTTTAGGTCTTTGGTTCCGTCTTTTCATGTGATCGGGCATCGACTCACACACTTCGACCGGACAGATTACTTGTTTGGACCGGTGAGATTCCAGAGGGTGATGCCTTTGGCGCTCACGCGTAAGTCGCTGCCCAACCGGACTGAAGCACACGAGCCAATCGCCTTCACTCATGCGGCGAATGCGTCACACGGATCTCGCAAAAGACGAGAGTGGAGCTTTGCGGCCTAAAAGACGTCAGTCGCTATTGCAGGGGTTGGCGCACTTGCAGGCTTCGGGCCGGCAGTAGGTCTTGCATTTCTGGCTGGCGTATTGATTATTCGGATCGCAATCGTGCTGCGCCCGCTCGCATTCGCACTTGTGAGAATTATCGGAGGCATTGTCGCAGCTTTTAGGTTGCCCGGAATGATCCTGGGGCACGGCGACCGGGAGAGTTAGCAGCGCGGCTAAAAGCAGCATTCGCATCGTGGATTCTCCTCGTGAGTTTGCCGGGTGGGTAGCACTCTCCGTTTGGCTTTCTTCTTCAGGCTCAGGCGAGCCATGAACCTTAGATGCCGCCGTGACGCGGCTGTTGCATCCTGAACTTAGCTGACATCAGCGCAGCGCTCGCTGCCATTGGGCATTTACCGCAGGGCCCCTCACCTCTTGCTGTAGAAATGGCGTACATCCGTACCCCAAATGTGAACAACGCTCGGCCGTCACTGTTCGGTTTTGAAACACGCCGCCCGCGAGCTACGGAATAGCCTGCCGCCGGTTCCCGAATGCGCGCGCCGACGTCACAAAACAATATCGGTTTACGATATATTGTCAACGCTTGGTTCGGGCTTTTTCCACAACTCCGGGGGGCGGGGGGGACGACACCTTACTTCTGGACGGCGTTGGAAACGGGCATTACCTGCGCGAGGGGCAGCGCAACTTCCACCGCGGTGCCCGGCTTGGCGTCGTAAATCCGGAACTCTCCGCCCAATCCGCGCACGCGCTCGCGCATTCCGCTGATACCCACGCCCGGCTTTTCGAGGTCTATTTTTTCTGCGGTATGACCATTGCCGTAGTCTCTGATCTTCACGTGCACCGTCTGCTCGTTGCGCGTGAGTTCCAGTTCCGCCGTCTTGCTGTCGGAATGCCGGTAGACGTTCGTCAGCGATTCCTGCACTACTCGAAAGATCGCCGCTTCCACCTCGAACGGCAGCGGCGAAAGTTCTCCGGGCAGCTTCATCTTGATCTGAATCCCGGTGCGCTGGCTCACGCCCTGCACGTAGTAACGCAGCGCCGTGAGCAGGCCCATGTCCTCGGCGAAGGGCGGATGCAGCATGTAGGAAAGGCTGCGCACTTGCTGCAGAGCCCGGTCCACGGATTCGGCCGCCTCTTTGACGAAAGAAGACCATTGTGCATTGCCGAAGGAGTCGTACGGAATGCGCTTGAGAAAAATTTTGGCCGCCGTGAGTTCCTGGCCGAGCGAGTCGTGCACTTCGCGTCCGATGCGCCTGCGCTCTTCATCCTGCAGCCGCGCCATTTCGATTTCCGCGCCCGCCATCGTGCACACCGCGGAGATCATGCTGATTTCGCGCTTGGTGTACTGGTGCGGCTTGCGGCTTTGGAGATTGATGACTCCCACCAGTCGCCCGCGGCTCATCAGCGGAACGGATAAAAATGCTTCGAATCGATCTTCCGGCAGGTCGTTGAAGAACTTGAAGCGCGGATCCTTCATGGCGTTCATCGGCACGGCCGCCGGCTCGCGGTGTTCGGCCACCCAGCCGGTGATGCCTTCGCCGAGTTTCAGCTTCAACCGGTCGATGATCTCGGGATGCGGATTTTTGGAGGCACGCAGCACTAGTTCGTCTTTTTCCAGCACGTAGACGAAGCAGGAGTCGCATTCGACTACCCCGGCGGCGAAGCGCACCACTTCGCGCAGCACTTCGTGTAGCGGAGGCGCCAAAGACAGGCGCGTGGCGACCTCCTGCAGGAACCCGATATCGAGATCGCCATCGGCTAATGGATTCGGATTCGGTAGTCTTGCCAAGACGCCGGCTCTCCTCGGCCGCTCCGCGGCTGGTCCACGATTTCGGGGCCGGCCCATCCTTCGCACGACTGCGCGAGTGCCGCTCGCGCGTTCAGAAATCTGCGCACCGGAGCGAGCACCGCTCGCGGGATCAGAAAGCCTTGAAGTTTGGGCGCTTTCATTCTCGTTGGACCCACCAAGTCTGCGCCAAGCCATGCCCAAAGGTAAAGTGGTGCAGCACCGGTGTCCAATTCTTAATTTCAATCGACGCCATCAATTTGTTGCCGCAGACTTTCGCACACCTCCCCGCATCGCGCTATCCGCGGGCGAACAGCGCGTCGATCTTTACAGCGAAGATGCCACGAGCAGAATTGAGGCGCGCAGCAGGCAGGTTTTTAACTTATGTGTGTGCAAGCGTAGGTACGGCTCGCAGGCCTGCAAGTAGGCGCACCCCACACCTACTCGCAGCCCGGAATGTAAATTGGCCAGTTTACGAGTGAAGAATGTGTTGAATTTGACTAGGCGTGACCGAACACTAGATGCCCAGCAGCCGCGTGACTGAACCTTTGCGATAGATAGCGGACAGGATTGCGCTGGCGGCTATTCCCGTCAATATGCTTTTCGCCCTGTAATTGAGGGGGGCAAAAATTGCCGCTGCTGCCGCCGCAGAACCGACGCCGAGTCGAATCTTCTGCTCCAGATCTCCCATTTCTTGTGCCATGTCGTTCTCTCCTTTACGTAGTGTTGCTCATTCGAAATTTTCGAATGGCGATCCGTCTCGGGTCTGGGTTCCCATCGAGCGAATTGAGGCCCGTAGTATTCACAAACGGCCCATGCAAGCCAATACAGCGATTCGTTTAAGGTATTTGCTCGGCGTCTTTTTTACGGAGGCGTGCAGGAAACAAATATGCGTTGCTGCGATTCGTGGGGAGTGCACGGCCTCACTTACCGTCGGAGCGCGTGCGAGGCGATGTAGGGCTTCTTGGGAAACGCGTCGGGCGGTGATATCGTCTAGAGCCTATAGCGCGGGCAATTTCAGGAGGGAAATAAGAAATGCGTAGAGTTGGATTCACGATGCTAGCAATCGGAGTGGGGTGCGTCCTGGGCTTTTTCATCGCCAGCAGGACGCTTAGCGTACGCGGAGCAGCCAAACCTGGCGAGGGCTTTGTCGCCGTTCCGGGACAGGTCGGCGGACAAGACGTTTTCGGCGCCTACGATGTCGTGAAGGGCTGGCCGAAGGACATCAGCACGTTGCCGGGAAACGAGAAGTGGACCTACGGCGCGGGCCAGGGCATTTTCGCGGAAAGCCCAAACCGCGTTTATATGCTCTTCCGCGGCGAGCTGCCCAGCATCAAGGCGCCGAAGCCGGTCATGCTTCCGCAATTGGGACCGAGCCTTTCGTTCCCGATCGGCCGCTTGCCCTGGCGTGACGCCACTGTTGCGGCTATGCCGGGAGCCGGCGGCACGGGACAGGATCCCGACGATGGCCCGCGGCTTTGGCGGGCGCCGAAGCGCCCTACCGCGAAATCGGTGTAGACGCCAAGTGGGCCAATTGCTTCAACGTGGTGGACGCCAACGGCAACATCGTAGAGACCTGGAGCCAGTGGGACGATAAGTTCAAGCGCCCGCACGCCGGTATACGTCAATCCCTACGATCCCGATAAGAATGTGTGGGTGGTTGACGACCACATGCACGCCGTCTACAAATTCACGCACGACGGCAAGCAACTCCTGCAGACCATCGGCACCCCAACTGTAAAGGGCGCGGATGGCACGCACTTCAACCGGCCCACCTACATCGTTTGGTTGCCGGACAGCAGCTTTTTTCGTTGCCGATGGCTACAACGGCACGCGCGTAGCCAAGTTCGATAAGAACGGCAAGTTCCTCCTTGATTGGGGACAGAAAGGCACGCCGCCCAACGACAAGCGCCCGGGCTACTTCAATAACGTGCACGGCGTGGCTATCGACGCGCAGACGCGGCACATCTTCGTTAACGACCGCGGCAACCACCGCATTCAGGTGTTCGACGAAAACGGCAAGTATCTTTACGAATGGCACGTGGGCGACGAGCCTTCCGACGTACACCTCATCTATATCGGCGCGGACCGCACGCTCTGGGCCTTTGACCGCGGCACCTCCAAGATGCTGAAGTATGACCTCCAGGGGCACCTGCTCTATACCTGGGGCACCTGGGGCGATTTCCCGGGCGGATTCTGGGGAGTGCACGGCTTCAGCGTGGATCAGGAGGGCAACTTCTACGTGGCCGAAGTGGATAACGGCCGCGCGCAGAAGTTCACTCCGCGCGCCGGCGCGAACCCGGAGTTTCTCGTGAGCAAGCCCGTCTATTCGGCCTGGAAGTAACCGGCCTCCACGCTTTCTTAAACTTGTAGCCCAGGGTGCCCGCGTTTGCTGCGAGAGCCCTAGTGGGCTTTTGCGTAGGCGACAGCCACTCTTGGCTGTGCCAGCTTTTTTGTAGCGCCGGCTTGCCCTGAGGGGTTCTGAGTGCACCTTTCGCGTGCCATGGACCGCTGCGAATCACGATGTAAATTAAGCCATCTCCTTTTGGGGTAGGTGCGCGAGGGCTGGCGGGCGTTTTAGTTCTAGCGATCGAGAATCTTTTCGATTCTCCACCAACGCGCGGGCCCGCCATTAGAAATTTTTGTTGGTGGAATCGAACCTTGCAGCGGGCAGGTCACGCGCAGCCGCTCGCCCGTGGGTGACACCACATCGAACACTCCGCGCTCATACTGCAGCACGAGGTAGGGGTCTTCCGCGAGAATTGGCTCGTTCACTTTCAGCATGTGCCGGGCCGGCACATTTTATGAGCTTGACTCCGGCAGACAAGTACCCTAAAAGGGCCCTGAGACGCCTTGCGGCTATCTGTTGAGCGTTTCGTGAGCCTTTTGTGGACCTTCCGTGAGCCTTCGCTACCGCCAGATGGGCCCTGCAGACGTGCGCAAATGTGTCAGTCTGATCGCGGCGCATCCTGTCATCGGTCCTCGCTACGGAAAAGCAATAGGCGATCTATCCCAGGCTTGGCTGCGTTTGCTCGATTACGAGGCGAAGTCCACAGTTGTTTTCGAAGAACTGCAGGACGGGCGCGTCCGAATTTTTGGAGTCGGGGTGAGCGTCTTTGTGAACGAAGATTTCATCCGCGAAGTGAAGACGCCGCCACTTTTCTGGATCGGTCCCGAATTGGCCCGGCGCATCGCGGGCGGCAATTCCCCGGTGCTGCCGGGTCGCGCCCTCCGGGACGCCAATACCAGAGGCGGACTCAATCTGCTCACCTGGGAAGGTTGCATTTGTCCGGAGGATGCCGCGCGCCCCGAAACCTACAACAAGATGATCCTGGCATTCATGGAGGAGCATCGCGGATTTCTGTGGAAGGAGGTCATCGGCGCGCAAGCACACAGTGCTGAGGCTCTTCGCAGCATGCTCAAAAGCGGCGGCGCTCTGTTCGATCCGGTCAAAAACCGACTGGGTGGATTCTTCCGAGCAAGATCCGCAGGAGATTGTCGCTAAGCCTCACCTGATCGGCCTGGACCGTCACACCGCGCTCACGAGGCCCGGCTCCTGGGTCGGCGGTCTTTTCGATTACGAGCCGCCGCGCTGCGGCTTCAGCCGCGGTGAACAGCGGCTCCTGATTTCCGCCCTCGGGGGCGAAACCGATGAGCAACTCGCGCGCGCACTGGGAATTTCGCGCAATGCTATCAAGAAGGCCTGGCATTCCATCTACGATCGCGTCGCGAGATGCCTACCCGAACTCGTTCAGGGCGAGTCTCGTCTGGACACATCGATGTCGGAACGCGGCAAGGAGAAAAAGCACCGGCTTCTAGGTTATCTTCGCGAGCACCCCGAAGAACTGCGCCCTGTGTCGCGCAAGCTCCTGCAGCAAGACGCTGCACGCAAGAGCGTGGGCCGGCGGCCGCAAGCCCGCGTTTGACCCGGCGCTTGCCCCGTGCGTTTGACCCGCAACCGAACTCCGGTAGAATCTTGTACCCAGTTGGGCCGTCTCAACGCAGGCCCGCGAACGCAGGTAAGTCATGACCAAGCGGAAGTCACCGAAACGCAAACGCAGCGCCAGGTCACAAGCCAAACGCGTGAAATTCCTGGGCAAGCCCGGGTGCACCACCTGCGAAAAAGCCCGCGACTTCATGGAACGCCGCGGATACGAGCTGCAATATCGCGACCTCTGGAAAGATCCGCTCAGCGCGGCGGAGCTGGAAAAACTGATCGGCCCCCGCGACCACAGCGATTTTCTGAATACGCACAGCGGGGCCTATCGCGAAAAAAACCTCGCCGAAAATCCGCCCACGCGCCGCGAAGCCATCCGCATGATGGCCAAGGAGCCCCGGCTGATCCGCCGGCCGGTAATCGTCGCTGGCGGCCGTGTCGTCCTCGGCTTCGACGAAAAAGGCATGGCCCGCTTCTAGCCCCGCCGCTTACACTACACAGGTAACAATGCCTATATTCACCATCCCTCAAGCCAAGGCAAACCTTCGCCATCTCATTGACGAGGCTCACAAGGGCCAGAGAAATTATCATCGCGCGCGGTTCGAAACCCGTAGCCCGCCTGGTTCCGATTAGTGTCGTAAGGCACACGCGCCGGCCAGGTTCGC
Organism: uncultured Acidobacteriota bacterium; assembly: GCA_963846235.1. Classification (GTDB taxonomy): domain Bacteria; phylum Acidobacteriota; class Terriglobia; order Acidiferrales; family UBA7541; genus Palsa-189. The sequence continues at coordinate 847,413 of CAWJVF010000003.1, read as the reverse complement.
TGAAGGGTAAGTTACTTGTTGGGCCTGAGTTCTTTGACCCACTTCCGACGGCCGAGCTTTTATGCTGGGGTTAGTTAGCCTGACTCGGCCTGCATTTTCATTCATCGAATGAGCGAATTGTAGACTGCGGAAACTACAATACCTGGCGTGTTAGAATAGGCCCGCGACCTTCCGCATTCATAAATCCTCTTTTCGGAGGCATCAGAATGAAAATCAGCCCGGGCAAACAGAAAGGAATGGAAGCAGTTTCGAATGACCGCGGCGTGATCGGCGCGGCGGCCATGGACCAGCGCGGCTCGCTGAAAAGCGCCATCGCCAAGGATAAGGGCGTCGACAAAAAAGCCGTCACCGACCAGATGATGGCGGAATTCAAAGAAGCGGTCACGCGCATCCTGACGCCGCATGCCAGCGCCATTTTGCTCGATCCCGAGTACGGCCTTTCCGCCACCAAGGTACGCGCCAAAAATGCCGGACTGCTGCTGGCTTACGAGAAGAGCGGCTACGACAACACGCAGCCCGGCCGCCTACCCGATCTGCTCGATCATTATTCGGTCCGGCGCATCGTCGCTGCGGGCGCCGATTGCGTCAAGATTCTGCTCTACTACACGCCTTTCGATCCTCCTGCCGTCAATGAAACCAAGCACGCCTGGGTGGAACGCATCGGCGGCGAATGCGTCGCTGTCCGACGTGCCGTTCTTCCTCGAATTCGTCGGCTACGAAGAAAATGTCGACGAAAAAGGCATCGAGTACGCGCGCAAGAAGCCCGAAATCGTCGCGCGCAGCATGGAGGAATTTTCCAAGCCGCAATACGCCGTCGACGTCCTCAAAGTGGAAGTGCCGGTGAACATGGCTTTCGTGAAGGGCGCGCGCTCCTCGAAAGGCGAATCGGTCTATACGCGCGAAGAGGCCAAGGAACACTTCCGCCGCGCCGCCTCCATGGCCAAAAAACCCTTCATCTATCTTTCCGCCGGCGTCAGCAACGATACGTTCAACGAATCGCTCGAGCTTGCCGCCGAAGCCGGCACGAACTTTTCCGGCGTGCTTTGCGGCCGCGCCACTTGGAAAGACGGCATCCCGGTCTACGCCAAGCAGGGTCTGAAGGCGTTCGAAGAATGGCTCAGCAAGCAGGGCGTCGCCAACATCAATAACGTGAACCAGCGCCTGGCCGCCGCCAAGCCCTGGTTCAGCTTCTACGGCGCCGCCTCCGTCACCGCGCTGAGCTAAGCAGGGCCAAAAGGTTTAAACGTAGCGCCGCGGCCTTTAGCGCGGCACCTTTCATGGCTCACGGACGAGGCTCCAGACGTCGCTTGTCATTCTGAGCGAAGTGGCCGCGAACTTGTCTTCGGCCTGTGCTTTTCGGGCCGCGCGGCCACGCAGTCGAAGAATCTCTCATTCGCTCCTTTACGGCGGGATGCATTCCAGCCATTGCTCCAGAACCCGGATTTTGTGTTCGCAGACGCCCGTCCTTCGCGTTTTGTGCGAACGGTGGGTTCTTTGTAGCTCAGATCGTACCGACGGATTGTGTCGGGCGACCTGAGGCCTTTTGCAATTGCCGCAATGCCATTCGGCTCCGGAATTTGCATCTCTAACCTAAAGATGAGAGTCTTACCCCCGCAAACGAGCCGCTCGAGGTGGTCGTGCACGCGACAAAATCCGCACTGCTGGCGCTCTTGCTTCTGTGCTCCGGAACCGCCCTAGCCCAGTCGCCCAATGTCGATAAGGATAAAGCTGCGGACAAGGAAAATGAGATCGCCGTCCTCGAGCTTGGCCCTGCTGTTGGCCACGCCCTCAAGGGCGGCGGATCGAGTTTCGGTCCCTCCGTCGCGGTTGAAGTCACACCGATAGAGAACTGGCTGGAACTCGAGGCCGGAGTTACCCCGCTTTTTGGGCGTCATTCCCGGGAATGGGACACCGATCTTCTTTTCAAAAAGCCGTGGACGCTTTCCCGCAAAGCGGAGTTTATGGTCGGAGTTGGTCCGGAGTGGATTCACACGAACGAATCCGGCGTGGTGAGAAACTCACCCGCCGTCTCTGCCGTACTGGATTTTATGTTCTGGCCTTCCGGGAAGCATCGATTCGGCTGGTTTCTCGAGCCGGGTTACGACCACAGTTTTGGTCCGGGCCACGAGCAATCCATCGGCATCAGCTTCGGGCTGCTGATCGCCATTCCCTGAGCGTGGCTTCAGTCTCGCCGCCCACAGTGCTCTTTTTGTGTAGCGCCGGCTCGCCCTGAGTGTCGAAGGGCTTCAGTCCGGCATCTTTGAAGTAGCCATGTCCTCCGGTTCATCCAAATCCGCGCGACACGCCCCCGCCGGCGAGCTCGCCGTGCGCACCGAACGCCGCACGCAACTGCTCGACGTCACCGCCGCCGTCGCCAAAATGGTGCAAGATTCCGGCGTTCAGTCCGGCGTCTGCTACGTTTACGTGCCGCATACGACCGCCGGCGTGATCATCAACGAAAACGCCGATCCCGACGTCACCGCCGATATGGAAGCGGCGCTCGCGCGTCTCGTCCCGAAAGACGCCGGCTACCGCCACGCCGAAGGCAACTCCGATTCCCACATCAAGACGGCGCTCGTCGGCACCTCCGCCACGATCTTCATCAGCGGAGGCCAACTCGAGCTCGGCCGCTGGCAAGGTGTCTTCTTCTGCGAATTCGACGGCCCGCGCACCCGCCGCCTGCGCGTAAAAATCGTCCCCGACTAATAATTCTCAGGAGCCACTCAAGCGCTGGCCGCCTGACTGGCGCCTTGGCTGGCCATCTGCTCCTTCATCTTTCTTCTCATCTCCTGAGGTGTCGGTTCGGCTACGTGAGTGGCAACCATCCAGGTGTAACCCTCCGGGTCCACCACGGTTCCACAGCGGTCACCCCAAAACATGTCCATCACCGGTCCCTTGGCGGTGGCTCCGAGCTTCACCGCCTGAGCGACTGTCTTATCCACCTTTTCCGTCAGCAGATATAAACTCGCCGGCGAGGCGCCGAGTGTTTTTGCGCTGCGGGAACCCATCTGCGGAATCTCCGGTCCCAGCATTAATGTCGTGCCGCGTAGCGTCAGCTCGGCATGTACGGCTTTGCCGTCCGGGCCGTCCATGATCGCCCTTTTGGTAAAGCCAAATGCTTTTTGGTAAAAAGCTGCTGCTGCCTTAACGTCGCTTACCGTCAGCATTGCCGTTAACGAACCGTAGATCTTCTTATTGAGTGGATCGATTTTCTTGGGCATAACACTCCTTTCAATGGCGAGATGTCGAGTCGAATTTCCGTGGAAGGTATTCACGGCTCGATGTTCCAGGGAACTTCCGGACCGCGGTGGACACAATACGTGATCGAGGGGCGCGCGGTCAAACTCCTCTGCCAACGATAAAAATCCTGACTGAAGCATCGTCTCTCGTCGCTGCATCGCAATTGGCATAGGCAATTCCGAATGGCCACTGTCCGCCGGGACAGGTGCTCGATGGAGAATACCTGTCCGTCGAGCCTATTTTCCCCGTTTCTCCGAATGCCTAACTTGGTACGAATCAGTTTTCGTTTGCCCGATCAGATCCACGACGCACGGCTTTTTGCCAGCCGAATATTGGAGCGACGCATGAAAATCCGTCTTTCGTTGTTTGCAGGGCTGTGGCTTGTTTGCACATGGCTCGCCTCGCCGGCCTCAGCGCAATCGTTCAAGCCAGGCACTCCTATCCAGATACAGTTGCTAACTCCCCTGGATACCAGCACCGCCCGCGCCGGCCAGGAATTCTCGGCCACGCTAGCGCAACCGGTCAATGCGGGCAAAACAGTCTGGCCCAAAGGCACGCAGGTTAAGGGCAGAGTCGTCGAGGCGGTGAGCTCGGGGCGGCTCCAGCGGCCGGCCTCGATCACGCTTCAGCTCACGCAAATCGGCAACTCCCCTGTCGTCACCGAACCCGAGCAGATTGACGGCAAGTCCCACGCCGGCCGCAACGCCGGCCTGATTCTCGGTGGAGCAGCTGCCGGCGCGATCATCGGCGGCATCGCCGACGGCGGCAAGGGTGCCCTGATTGGCACGGCAGCCGGAGCCGGTGCCGGAACTTTGACCGCTATCGCAAGGGGCAAGCGGGAGATCGTCTTGCGCGCGGAGACTCCATTGAACTTTGCCGTGGCGGGCGCCGCTGCCACACCGCCGCCGCCCCCTCCACCGCCGCAACCCGCTTATCGCACGGATGAGAATCCCCGGCCGGAACCAGTTGCCGAATCGCGCCCCTATCCAGACCAAGAAGCTGAAGATCGGGAGCGGGAGCCGGAGTATCGGGACCGCCAACCTGAGTATCGAGACCGGGAACAACCGGAAGCTCGAGAGCGGGAACAAGAATATCGAAACCGCGAACCGGAGGATTCCGACTACCGCGAACGGCAACCCGAGCCTCGAGAACGGGAATACGATGACCACCCTCAGCGTTTCCGGGTGTATTTCTCCGATCGCGATCAAGACGTCATCCGAGAATACTTCCGCCACGAGCGCGATGATCGCGACGACCGCCGTCTGCCGCCCGGGCTCGAAAAGCAATTGCGACGAAATGGATCACTGCCGCCTGGCCTGCAACGGCGTGCGGAGCCGTTCCCAAATGATCTGGAGCGCCGTATGGGATCGCTGCCCCGCGGATATTCGCGCGTAATCTTGTCGGGGCGAGCCATGATCCTGCGCGACGACTCCGAGATCGTCGACATGATGTTCATCCACGAATAGCGCCACACTTTCCCGTGCCCACCCTCGCCCTGAATTCGCAAAAGGCTCAGGGTGGGCGCGGCTTTTACCGATCGACACATCGAGGAGCTGAAATGAACAAGCCGTTCTCACTTGCCGCGGTTGTGATTTTCGCAGCGGTTTGTGGGCAGGCAGGCGACAAAACCCAAACGGGCACCATCATTTCCGAAAACTCCGTCTCCTGCGGCTCGAAGGTGGAAAAAAGCAAACAAACCGAGTTGCTCTGCCAGGAGTATGTCGTCCGCACGGACACTACGGACTATCACATAAGGCAGATGAAGCCCGTCGAAAAGGAATTGATCCCCATCAACACCCCCATCGAATTCTCACTCGACAAAGACAAAATAAAATTCAAAGCGGCCGGCAAGTCGTATGAATACATCGTCGTCTCTGAATCTGCCGCTGCCGCCGACCCATCAGCCCGGCCCAGTTCTCGATAATCCCGCGTCGTCCACTCCTTTCGAATACTTTCACCGGCTAAGAGCGCCTAACTAGCGTCGGCCTCACCCCGCCACTTCCGCAGGCCTTCCGGGTTTTCACGGCAGACGGGGTCGCGGCATCCGGCAGCACGTCGCTGGGCTGATCGATTGGGTCTTATCGCTCGCTACTTTTTAGGCGTGACGTTGGAGACGGGATCAGAAACAATCTCGTTGTACTCGGCATTTTCCGATGGCGAGCAAAACAGTTCCCTGCGATCGAAATCGTCCGGCAAGCGGTGAAGGACGAACTTATTGAGAGCCATCCAAGGCCGGGTATAGAACTTTGGGTCATCGATTGTCATCGTGAGCTCCAGCCTGTCGTTGTTCACCCTATGAAACTGCTCTTCCACCTTTAATTCGCTACTATGCGGACGGCCTGCCTGATCCAGCCAGGTTCTTTCGTCCATGCCAACCGTCTCAACCACAAACGTATAATCGTCCACCCATTTGCCGGTCGAGTAGCCGTACCACCTCGGCTCGACGTCCTTCGAATCCGGGAGTTCGCGTCCGTCGGTCCAGATAGTACGCGCACGTGCGTTGAATTGACTTATCTCAATGACTTGGTTCTTGGTTTGAATTAGCTGGATAATTTTGACCTCGTGAAGTTCCATGCCCGGAAATCCTTCCGGGTCGCAGATATGTACAGGATAATTTGTAAAGCTAGGGTCAACTGCCCGAACGCCCACAGTAACCTTGTGTGTTTTGAGCGCGGCTAACCCGGCGGCCGTATACGGCAATTGGCGGGTAATGTTGTTCTCGTCCGGTTGCCCGCCGATCTCATCGGCTGGATGATCTTTAAGGGTTGCGGGGTACTCGAAGACGCCCTTTGCTTGGTCTCCTCCTTCGGTTAAGCCATCCCAAATACCAGAGAGGTCCCGACGCGGAGCGGGAGCCGGCTTCTGGTTCGCGTATGCCGACTTATTTGGCGGCGGAACGTTATTCCATTTCTCCTGGCTATGCCCGCCTCCAGATGCATTCGGCACGGCGGCTTGGGCGTGGATGAGAAGTGTTGGGATCAATAGAGACATCGGGGCCATCGCCACTAGAACTAGACGCTTCAGCATTCCTGTTCCCTCCCAGCTCTAGAATTGCATGCTTCCAATTGGCCACCGAATAAATGCTCTTGTTAGAAAACGAGACGGGTTCTCATCACCGGGTTGGTGGCCAGCCGTCGCGACGGAACTATTGCTTATCGACCGGTGGAAATGGCTTTCCGTTTAGCAAGAAGTTATCTTTTGCGACGAAACGCCCGATGGAGCGCTCGTTCTTAGCGGGTATTATGGTGAGAGTGACATCATCCCCTGGCTTGAACGAATTGCGAGCCCAGCCTTGTCTGGCCATATCTTGCGGATTGCTGGTTTCCACGATCCAGTGCGTCTGTTCGCCTTTGTCGTTTTTGCCGTCGATCTTCAGAAAACAATGCGGATTAGCCCAAAGCCACTCCGTCACCGTCCCCGACACGCTGACTTTTTTGTCGGTTTCGTATGCGGCATTCCCATGGTGTGCGAACAGCGAAGGTGAAATCATGAATAAGCCAATAGCAACAACAAAAATCATCGCGAGCTTATGTCTCATGTTGAAGTCCTCAGTGCCAATGAACTTAGGCGACCCGGCATTGTCGCTGTCGTTGTGGCATTTTGACGTACTTGGCCGACCTGTGGTTACCCGCAAAGTCGGTGGTCGCGTTGATTTAAACACAGACTGACCGTATCGAGTCGTGTTTGCGTATAGCGCCCTCCGTATTGCCCCGTTAGGCCCAATTTCCTATAGAATGCCTGCCGCAACGACCTATCAGACTGTCTGCCAGGGAGGCTTCGCATGAAGCTGCAATGGAAACGCTGCGCCGTGTTCGTCGCGGCAATCGCCGCGCTCGCGGGATTCGCAACTGCTCCCGCACAAGCGCAAACGGCGGGCAAATATCTCGCTCCCAAAGACCAGGTCGTCGCCATCCGCGCCGGGCGCCTGTTCGACGCGCGTTCCGGCATGATGCTTTCCAACCAAGTGATTCTCGTGCGCGGCGACCGCATCGCGGACGTCGGCCCCGGCCTTGCCATTCCATCGGGCGCGGCCGTGATCGATCTCTCGAATGCCACTGTGATGCCCGGCATGATCGACGCTCACGTGCACATTAACACCGGCGGCGTCACTGAGGCTCAACGCACTCTGATCGCGCTCGCCAACGCCCAAATCGATTTGGGCGCAGGCTTCACCACCGTCCTCGATATGGATTCGCGCGGCGGCTACAACACCGTGGACATCCGCGACGAAATCAACTCCGGCCGCGTTCAGGGCCCGCGCATGCAGGTGGTGGGACAATCGCTCAATCCTCGCGCCACGAACTATTATCCGGACATTCGCCCCGGCCGCTTCCAGGAAGGCCACATCGAGGATAAGGACATCAACGGCCCGTGGGCCGCGCGCGCCGCTGTGCGTGAAGCGAAGCTGCACGGCGTTGATTGGGTGAAAATCTACACCACGCAGGATTTCGCCGGCACTATGCACATGTGGACGCCCGATGCGAAGCTGGTCAATTCCCCTTCCCTGACTTTTGAGGAAGTGCAGGCCATCGTAGACGAAGCGCACCGGCTCGGCCTCAAAGTCGCGTGTCACACCTACGGCGGCGAAGGGATGGCCAGCTGCATTAATGCCGGCGTCGACGCCCCCAATCATCTGTTGGAACTCGACCAGCCCGGCATCAAGGTCCTGCTGGAGAAAAAGCTTCCTTTCGAAGTAACGCTCGACGACCTCATCGGTCTTGAGAAAGAGGATCTGGCCGCAACGGGAGGGCGGAATTCGCGTCTGAAGCTAGCCGAGCAAGCCTTCCGACGAGCCATCGCCGCCGGTGTGCCCATCGTTTTCGGCAGCGGAGCGACTTCTCCCGAAATCCCGCACGGCGTGCAGGCCAACCAGTTCGGCTATTACGCGAAGTGGGGATTGACGCCGGTGCGGGCGCTGCAGACGTCATATATCAATGCCGCCCACATGCTGAATTACGGCGTCGAGAAAGATATCGGCACCATCGAGAAAGGCAAGTTTGCAGACATCATCGCGGTTGCGGGAAACCCCCTCGCCGACGTGAACGAAATGGAGCACGTGCGCTTCGTGATGAAGGGCGGCATGGTCATCCGCAACGACATCCCCGCGCACTAGTCGCGCCTCTCCCCACCATTAGCTCAGTGGCCATCCAGCCTCTGTTTATGTGCAGAAGCATGCACAGTCTATATCTTTTTTAGCTCAAATATCTTTGAGTCCAAATGATTTAACTTCATGCAAGATTGGCTGGTGAATTGCACCGTTTTCGATGGCGGGGACTGCGGATACCTATCTCTTGCCGGGGGGCTCACGTGACTGCCGCTGCCACTTATCGGTTTTCGACTCTCGTCGGTGTAGCCCTTTTATTCACCGTTCTCCTTGCGGCGTCTGCCCAGGCGGATACGATCTCCTCGGCCCTGGGCTTGGCGGGTCCGAGCAATTACGCGATCCTGTTCCTGTCCACCTCCGGCCAGCCTCAGATGAATGGCCCCGGCACCACCACAGGTAACGTCGGCTACAACGGCAGCACCAACCTCCAGCTGAATGGCAGCAACGGGCCGGAAATTAACGGCAATCTGATTCTGGGAAACAACGCCACTGTTAGCAATCCCGGGCAAGTCACCGGGACTATCTTCACAAATCAAAGCGCCCAGCTTAATGCCGCCCAAGCCGCCGCAATCGGCGCCGGGGCATTCTTCAATGGGTTGACGCCAACGTCCGTCCTGACTTCAGTGAACGGCAACTTGACGATCATCGGCAGTGCGGGCCTGAACGTGATCGATCTCACGGGTATTAATCTAGGCAACGGCCAGTCTCTGACCCTCAATGGACCGGCCGGAGCGGAATTTGTCATCAATGTGAGCGGCGATATCGTCCTGAATTCCGCCCTGATACAGGAAACCGGTGGCCTGCTGACCACCGACGTTGTATTCAACGTTGGGGGCAAGGTTCAAACCAGCGGCGGCCTCAACAATCTATCGGTGATCAACGGAATTGTGCTGGACCTGACGGGGCAAATTGGCATGGCCCCCGGAGCGATCAATGGAGAGCTCATTGCCGGGGGTAATAATCCGCAAATCGTTTCGGGAGGCTTCGTCAACGGGACTACATCCGTTCCCGAACCGTCTAGTCTGCTGCTGTTGAGCATGGGCGTGACTAGCTTGCTGCTGCTTCGCCGCCGCCTCATCTGATCCTTTTCTGCCTCTTCTGCAAATTCGACGACCCGCACACCCGCCGCCTCCGCGTCAAAATCGGTGCTTCCAGCGTGGGTTGCGCGCCACGCGTGCACGGCATTTCGCCCGCGCCTAACCACGCAATCCATCGGTACTACAAGCGCGCGATTTACTTGCGGGAGGTGGTTGCGGAGGCGGAGGCGTCGGAGTAGACGTAGGCGGCGCCGGCGTTCACCATCGAGACATCTTTCTGATTGCCATTCACGCCTTTGGCCGCGCTATTTTCTTTCGTGGAGCCGACGGCCAGCTCTTTTCCGTCTGCATTCAGCGCTAGTGCCATGCCGAATTCTGCCCCCGGCCTGGTGTTGGAGGCTTTCACGTAGGCGGCGGGACTCCACGTATCGCCGCTGCGCGTATAGACGTAAACCGCGCCCGAATCCTCCGCAGTGGTGTCCTTCATATCGCCGTTGACGCCCTTGGCGCCGCTATCTTCAAGATGCGAGCCGATGGCGATGGTGTTGCCGTCGCGGCTGATCGTCAGCGCCCAGCCGAATTGGTCGTTGTCACGCGTGTTGAACGCCTTCACGTAAGCCTGCTGCGACCACTTGCCGTCCTTGCGCACAAAAACGTAGGCCGCGCCGGTGGAAGTATCGCTGGGTTCATCGTCGGCGCCGGCATTTGGAGGCTGAATTCCCGGCAGAATGGCGTCTTCATCGAACGCGCCCGCGATGATGGTGTTGCCGTCATCGCTGATGGCAAGCGAGCAGCCCAGCGAATCGCCGGGCTCCGCGTTCGACGCCGTCAGCCGCATCTGCTGCGCCCACTTGCTGGCCTTGCGCGTAAACACATAGACGGCTCCGCGCCCGCGATCTTCGTCATATGTGCCCACGCCCAGGGTGCTACCGTCGCCGCTAAGACCCACCGAGTAGCCAAACAACACGCCGCGCTGGGTCGTATTCCACGGCTTTACGTAGGCTTGCTGCGACCAAGTTTCGCCATCGTGCGTGAAAACGAAAACAGCGCCGGAATCCGGAGCCGCAGTATTTTTCTGGTCGCCATTAATTCCGGTGGCGTTGCTCGGATCGCTGGTCTGGCCCACAGCCAGCGTGCTGCCGTCGCTCGAGACCGAAACGGAATAGCCGAATTGATAGCCCACCACCGGCCCGCCGGTGTTGGAAGACTTCACATACGCCTGCTGCGACCAAGCGCCGCCTTTGCGCACAAAGACGTAAACCGCGCCCGCGCCGGGCATGGAATTATCGTTTTGATTGCCGTTGATGCCGACAGCCGAACTCGCTTCGCCAGTCGAGCCCACCGCCAGCACGTTGCCGTCATTGCTTAGCGATAACGCGTTGCCGAACTGGTAGCCTTCACCAGAGTTGGAAGCTTTGAGATAGGCCTGCTGCTTCCATCCGGCGGGCGTGCGCGTGTAAACGTAAACGGCGCCGGAATTCGTGACCATGTCCTTGCCCTTGGTTACAGGATTAACGCCCTTCCCCGCCCCGTCTTCGTCGACGGCGCCGACCGCGAGCGTATTGCCATCGCCGCTGAGCGCAACCGCGCCGCCAAACTGGTCTTCCTTGCTCGTGTTTGACGCTTTGATGTAAGCGGTCGAATTAGGCAGCCAATTGCCGGTAGGCATCACGACAGCTTTCGGCGGCTGAACGCCCTGCTGCATCTTGTGCTGCGCCTGGGCGAAGCCACTGCTCGCGCCCAAAAGCGGCGTCGCCATCAGCAGCAGAAAAATACGGTTGCGAGGATTCATTCGCATCAATTAGCTGCAGGCGTAGCTGCAGGCGCCGCTGCGCCGCCTGCTGGGACCTGACCGTTTTGCCCCTGCTCCGCCTTGATGCTGTTGTGAATCACTTTGCCGCTGTCGGCCATGGTGATCTTGCTCTCGTGCGAAAGATTCAGGTCGGCGGAGCCATTCTTGTTTTGCGGACCGATGATGGTGATGCGGTCGCCGGCCTTCAGCATCGTGCGGGTCCAGCCTTCGCGGGCCATGAGGTTGGCCGAACCCAGTTCCGCCTGCCAGCGCACGTCTTTGCCGCTGGCGTCTTTATTTTCAAAGATGATGAACGAATGCGGATTCTGGAATTGCAGCTCGACCACGGTGCCGGTCACGGTGACGGGATGGTCTTCGTCGTAGCGGCCAGCGAATCCGTGATGCGCGAAGAGCGGAGCCGAAAGCAACAGCGAGGCAACGCCGACAAAGGGAAGCAATTTCTTCATAATCAGACCTCCAAAATAGCGAATGAATTTCGCATCTTACGCACGTTCTGTCAATTCGCAACTGGCCGACACTTGCGTCGTTAGCCTAACGACGCACGCAGCGCCATTCCGGTTTCAGCCTCTATCAGTTTCAGCCCGCATCAGTGAACGATGCCATTCCGCAATCCTGCGTCCAGTTGGCTCTCTGTTAGCGTCAAATAGGAGCTCTGGCCCGCGGTAAGGCCCGAAAGGAAAGGACCAAGGTCTAGTTCATGGCACCCCATTACAACGTTCTTTTCTTGGATAGCGGCAATTCCGCCCGCTCCATTTTTGCGGAAGCAATCTTGAATCGCAAAGGAGGCTCAAACTTCACCGCTTTTAGCGCCGGCGCCCATCCCCGCGGACAAATCCACCCGCAAGCGCTGAGCTATCTGCAGCGCGCTGGTCTGCACACTGCCGGGCTGCACAGCAAGAGCTGGGACGAATTCGCCAAGCCTGGCGCTCCACCCATGGATTTCGTGTTCACGCTGTGCGATAAGGCGCGGCGAGAACCTTGCCCGGTCTGGCACGGCCATCCCATCACGGGACACTGGAGCATCCCCGACCCCTCCGCGACCACCGGCACGCCGGAAGAGATCGAGTTCGCGGTTGCGGATGCCTTTACCATGCTTGAGCGCCGCATCAGCCTTTTTCTCGCGCTGCCCTTCCCGAAACTCGAACAGATCGCCCTCGGGCGCGGCAAAAAACAGCGCGCCGCGGCGGGCTAGTCCAACAGGGCGACGAAGACTTCGTTGGAGATGGCCAGGCGCGCGGGCGCGAGGCGCACGCGGGTGCCAACGCACTCGACCAGGCCCTGGGCGCGCAATTCCTCGATCCGCGCGCAGATTTCCGGACGCAGCGGCGCACCGTATTGCGCCTCGATGCTGGCGAGGTCGATGCCTTCGAGCTGACGCAGGCCGAGGAAGATCTCTTCGTCGAGCGCCTGCCTGGGCGTGACTTCTTCGAGTTGCTCCAGCGGGAGACGGCCTTGCTGGATCGCAGCGGCGTAGGCAGCTGGATCGTGAGCGTTGGCCCAGCGCCAGCGGCCGTCGAAGGAATGCGCGCCGGCGCCGAATCCGAGATAGGGTTCGCGCCGCCAGTATTTGAGATTGTGGCGCGAACGGAAGCCGGGCAGCGCCCAATTGGAGATTTCGTAGTGGTCGTAGCCGGCCTCGCGCAGGCGGCCGCACGCGAATTCATAGGAATCGGCCATGGCATCGTCGCTGGGGACGGCAGAGGCGGAGTAGCGTGAGCCGCCGGAAAGAAGTTCGCGGCCTAGGCGGCTGCCTTCGTCGATCTCGAAGAGATAGATCGAGATGTGTTCGGGCCGAAGGCGCAGGGCTTCCTCGATGGATGCTTGCCAGCTGGCGGCGGTCTGATGCGGCAGGCCGGCGATGAGGTCGAGGCTGATGTTGGCGAATCCCGCGGCTCGCAGGTGCGCGATCGAGGCGAAAATATCTTCGCGGCGATGCATGCGGCCCGCGGGTTTCAGTTCGGCGTCGTGGAAGGATTGCGCGCCGAGGCTGATGCGGTTGATCCCGGCGGCGAGCCAGGCGGAGGCCTTTTCGGGCGTGATGGTTTCGGGATCGGCTTCGAGGGTGACTTCCGTGCTGGCCGCACGGGCACCAGAGGAAGACGCGATCGGATCGGCGGCAGGGAATTGCGCATGCACGGCGGCGAGGATACGCGCGAGGTCAGCGGGGTCGAAGAGGCTGGGCGTGCCGCCGCCGAGGTAGATGGTGTCGACTCTTTTATCGCCAAAAGCCGCGTGATTCCGCACGCGCTTTTGGCGTTCGACAACACCAGTTATGGGCTGCTCAATGCGGTCAAAGTGCGCAGCGGACTCTAGGCCCGCGGCGGCGTGGAGCGGGCGCCAATCGCGGATTTCGCGTTCGACGGCGCGGGCGTAAGGGGCGTAGGCTGCGGGCGAGGCGACTCCGGTGTGAAAATTACAGTAAGTGCACTTGGTCTGGCAGAAGGGCACCTGGATATATATGCCCAGGACTTGTTTAGGCGGCAAAAGCGACGTCGACTTCTTTACGCGCGAAAGCTCCTGATCGCCATGACTTTCACGCGCAGAGACTCCCTTTTGCCGCTCAACAACTTCAGTCATAGGTTGGTCCATTCCGCAGGAACCCCTCCCCCATTTTGTGTAAGTGTTCATTGTAGGCTACTTAGCCGTTGATTGCCGTAGCGCTTCCAGGTGCTGCGAAAAGCAGATGCCTCGTCGCTGCGGTCCTCGTGATGACAGCCGTCTGACAGCGGTCGCGTTCTCTCGAGACTGGGCGACTCGCGTTGTCGGACTGCATGACGGAAAAAGACTGCCACTGCATTCGAAATAGAGGCGAGTGGCGGTGCAGTCGGCCGATCGGGGTTAATTTTTCCAAGCACATCTTCGCACGCATGATCTTCAAACCCGAATTCATCACAGAGCGCACAGAGGCGCAGAGTACACAGAGAATAAGTCTGGGCCCGGCGATATTCGTCCATCGCAGACGAGTACCGGCGCTGCAATAAAAGGCGCCAAGGATCCGTGCACCTGCTCATCGGTCGATTAAAAGCCCCAGGGCCCCGCGACTTCTTTTGCTGTGGCGTGCGCCTTCGCGCCGGTCGCGGGAATCCTGGGCCACGAGGGCCGACTCGGCCGGCGCCAGAATTTCATGCCAGGCCCAGTTAGCGCAGGCGAAATCGCGAACTGATCCGAAGCGCGCGTGTACCTATTATAGCGTCGGAGTAAAGCGTCCTTAGGAGAGATTCCTCGCGCACGGAGAAAGGAGCGGCGCGCAGACTGCGCGCGCCGCAGTGCGCTTTGAGTGGGCACTCTGCCTGCCTGCCTCCAGCAGCGAGGGAGTTCGGAGTAGCGAATCATGGTCGCTGTAGGAGACCGAAGAGATGGATGGTGGAGCGATCATCGCTTCACCGCTTGATTCTGCAAACGGACGAGGTGAGGGAGTTGTGCGCAAGAGAGAAGAAATCGATGGCGTGAACTTTCACTGAATCCCAATGCACGGTGAAGTGAACGGAGCGATGCTAACGGTTTTAACGGTTGCAATAACGCAAGGCGGTGAAGTTAAGCAGGGAGTGTTCCTTGTTCTGGGACAGAGTGAGGATGTAAAAGCGGTCGTATTCCGGTTCGGCAATCGGGGGCACCTCTGGAGCGCCAAGCGCGTGCAGAATCCCGGGAAGAGTGGTCCCATGCCACACAACCAGGACGTTCGCAGCTGTAGCTGACCTGATTGCTTCGATCAGCTTATCGGGCGTGCTCAGGGGAATGGCAACAGGTTTCAAATGGCGAAGTTGGGCCAAAGGCGCGGCGGTCTGCTGAGTGCGCTGCAAATCGGAGACAAAGATTTGCTGGATATCGGTGTCGGCGAGCATCTTGGCGAGACATTCGGCGCGCTGGTGTCCGGCTTCGCTGAGCAGCGCATTGGGCGCGTCGGAGACTTTGTCCGCATGCCGGATGATGAAGATGGTGCGCACGGCTTGTGCATGCACCTGTGCAACGCATAGCAGCACGAGAAAGCTGCAGAAGATCGCGAGTCTGAGTCGTGGCTTCACGGGAAATGATTCCCTTCCGGCGCGTTTCGGCCAGTAGCAGGCTGTTCAGGGCTGACAGGTTACACCACATCGGAGTGAATATGGATCAAGGCTAAGTTAAGGTGCCGGCAAATCAGGAGGGATTCCTCGCGCACTGAGGAAAAAGCGGCGCGCAGATTGCGTGCGCCGCAGTGCGCTCGGAATGACGACGCGGGGTGCGACAAGACTGCTCGGCACGATCTGAGCTACAGAATGAACGCTCCAGTAGCTAAAGCCCCAAGGCACCGAAAGAATTGTCGCGGCTAAAACCGCGACCCACAAAGAAGGCGCGAGCGCTACCCGGAATGACACCAGATACAAACGAGCTTAAGGCCCCAGGGCCCCGCAACAACGGCGGGCGCCCTGGGCTACAAAGAACGACCCGCGCGCGAGGCAGTTGTAGGGCACGCGGAAAAGCAAAGCAGAATGTAGCTGGGTAGCGGCGCTGCAAACGCAAAAACCTCACGTCAGGTGCGACACTTGACCATGCTCACGGGTTTCAGGCTCATGACGACTTCTTTGTTTTGATTTAACACCTCGACGAAGCTGCGGACGATGCCTCGATCGGGCTTCGAGCGCGAGCGCCTGGTTTCCAGGACCGTAACGCGGATG
This sequence comes from uncultured Acidobacteriota bacterium, assembly GCA_963846235.1. Taxonomy (GTDB): domain Bacteria; phylum Acidobacteriota; class Terriglobia; order Acidiferrales; family UBA7541; genus Palsa-189. The sequence continues at coordinate 831,567 of CAWJVF010000003.1, read as the reverse complement.
GACAACGTGTCTCCCGGGCGCACGGGTATAAGCCAGCGAATTTCGTCGACGCCAGGAGAAGCCATGCTGGCGACGTGCGAGATAAAGTGATCGGCCAGCAGACGCATCATCACACCGGCAGTGTGCCAACCGCTGGCGATCAGTCCGGAAAAGGGTCCGCGGGCGGCGTATTCGGGGTCGACGTGGATCGGCTGGGGGTCGTAGCGCCTGGCGAATTCCATGATCTCTTCCGCGGTTAGTGTGATTTCGCCGTATTCCGATGTTGCTCCTTCAACGTAGTCCTCGAAATAACGCTAAAGGGAACGGCAGAGTTTGTGGTCATCGCGTAGTGGGTGCAATCCTATGTTGTGGTTCGTCGTCGGTCGATTGTCGCCCTGAGTCGCATCGGCGGCTTGGTTCTGGTTTATATCACGGCAAGAGGTTTCAGGGGCTAAAGCCCCAGAGAGCCGAACCGAATTGTCGCGGCTGTGGATTCGCTGCGCTCACCATAAAAAGCCGCGACCCACAAAGAAAGCGCAGCAACCGCTCCTGGAAAAACAGATACAAACGGGCATAAAGCCCCAGGGCCCCGCAACGGCGGCGGGCGCCCTGGGCTACAAAAACAGACCCACAAGTAAAACGATCTTTTGGGGCACCCGGCTACACGGAAATCGAAGAATGACAACGAGGGTGGTACGGCGCTCGGGGCAAGCATCTTGGTGGAAAAAGCGGTTGCACATTGGGACAGTTGGCGGGGAGATGGCCCGGCGTACCATTGCGACCTTTCCGCGTGCTTGTAATCTATCGGAGCTAGAAGCGCCTGCGCGATTCGGATGATCCGCAACCTCTACACCAGTTCCGGTCTCCTGATCGCCAAAGGGTACGACCGCGTAGCGTTGGGCAGCGGCGGGCCATATGTGGAATTCAACCTCGACCAGATCGTTCACGACAACATCCACAGTATTCACGCGCCGCATTTCTATTTCGACGAATACCGCTCGAACTGCCCCTCAAACGTGATGATCTACCTGCAGCGGATGACGCTTCCAAAGGCCCCTTACGTAATCGGGAAATACTACATCTCGCCGTACGACTTGCGGGACGAGGGCGGGGAGGAGATCGCGGAACTCTTCGCCGATCGCAGAGAGGTGGGTTCAGTCTAATGGTTCACGGAGAAAACGCAGTGGCTATTGGCATTCCGGCCGGAATTGCAGGCAAGCGTACGAATCCGCAACGAAAAACTAATCGCTTCCCTGCCGGCAGTGATCGAAATCCGGCGTTTCATGTGGGCGTATTTCTCGGAATCGGTTTTTCCGTAGTAGGGCTGGCCTGGTTGCTCTTGGCAAACCGCGTGCCGCATCTTGATCAGTTCGCCGGCGAGCGCAACCTCGCTCTGGCGGTGGCGTTTTCCCTGTTAGGAAGTGTGCCGACCTGCCGGTTCATGAAATCTCCCGTCCGGAATTTTCTGTCCGGCGTCACTGGATGGGCGATTCTCACTGCGATCTATTCCGTGGCGGAGGTGGTATTCCCAAGACTTGCGACACGCCTCAGCGCTTTTCACCTGTTCGTCCTGGGCTGCGTGCTCTTTGGGCTGTTGGCCGTGATGGCGTGGGTGGTGAATCTCGTAATCGTCTTTCGCCGAGCGCGGACCAGGGCAGATGCGCGAATGGGTCTCCGGTACGCAACGAGTCCGCGTTAACATCGCGGTTTCCACGAAGTAATTCCCTGCCGATCGCAGTTCCTCTAGTCCATTTCTCGTGAGTTGAACGAAGCTACGGGTATAATCTCTCCCCAAGATACTTCCCCTGCGGTCACTGCCCAACGAACGGGAGGTCAACGTGGCAAGCGCATCGCTTTCGAACGACAGACGGTCGGCTCGTATCGCAATTGTCGAGCAGCACGTTCGACTCGAGAACGAGCATGATCTTGAAGGCGTTCTCCACACCTTCGGCGAGACGGCAAGGTACGACGACGAGCCGTGGGACGAACACTATAAGGGCCGGAGCGGAGTCCGTCTTTTTTATGAGACGCTCATGAAAGCGCTGCCCGATTTGGAAATCGACATAAAGCGCCGACATGTCACGGACGACGCCATTTTGCTTGAAGTGATAATTCGTGGCACGCACCTGGGTGGGTGGCGCGGCCTACCGGCGACCGGGCGAAGGGTCGACTTCCCGCTTTGCGCTGTGTACACATTCGACGGCAATAACCGCCTGGCCGGCGAAAAAATCTATTACGACCGCGGCACCGTCTTGAGACAACTGGGCGTTTTCCACGAGCCGCAAAGTATATTGGGACAAGTTTCGATTTTCGCGACCCATCCCACCACGATCGTGCGCGCTTTTCTGCGGCACTTCAGGCGGTCTTCTTCGGCGAGCGGGAAAAGCCAGAGGTAGTGTAAGCACTACTGCTGCGACTGCTGCGGGTGAGCCGGAGGGCGAGGCGAAAAAGTTTGAGGGCGCAATCACCGTTAAGCGATTGCGCCCTCTAAATCGAGCCGTAAGTTTTACAGGCTTCCGGGTCAATCCGGCGACCCAATAGCCTTGCGGCTAATCGCGTCCTCCAAACTGATGCCTGCCACCTGCCAGCTTCTCGATTCGGCCCAGTGCCCACAAAAGCCGTGAGGCTTTGCGAACTCTGAACCAAACCGCGAAGCTCTGAACTCTGCGGTGCAGCTACGATCCCAATAGCCGTGAGGCTATTGTGGCCGCCGAACTCCACCGTGAGCTCGCTGAGCTACGCAGATTCAAAGAAAGCCGCAGTCGCCGTTAAGCTTTTGCGACGTTTGCGATGAATCGCTAAGCCTCAGAACTTCCCGGTTCATTCAGGATCGCGAATACTGTTAAGTAATCGCGACATCTGAAGTGAACCGTTAAGTCTCTGCTTCCGGTTCAATCTGAGCGCAAGATAAATCTCCGCGTGCACAGCGTCAATAAAATTCTCGCCGATTTGCGCAAGAAACCTGTGCAAAGCTGTGGATGACTGTTGAAAACCATCGCATCGGGTGGAGAGCCGCCTCACTAAGAAAAATCCGCACGCTTAGAACCGACCCTTCGCTTGAGTGTGGGCACGGAAAAAGGAAGGAGTGATTCCTCGCGCACTGAGGAAAGAGCGGCGCGGAAACTGCGCGCGCCGCAGTGCGCTCGGAATGACGGATGGGAGGCTGATCCGGAAAGCTCCGGGGCCTGCGGAGATGACTTCTTCAAACCCAACCGGAATCGCGAAGGTGTGATCGCCACGTCAAGGGGTGCCTGGAAACGCGAGGCTGTATAGGTCCGCTGGCCCAAGCGACGACGCTCCTATAAGCCAGCCGTCGCCATCTTTTCGAATCCAAACGATTTGATACAAAAGCTGCGAGGCCGCTTTTGCGGAAAGCCCCCAACGCAAGAGGCGCAGCGCGAGGGCCGCGTCAGCCTGTGGGCGCGTTTGAAGATGTATGCAGCAGCCCGAATGGCTGACGTTGCGTGTAGTACAATGTTCGACGAAAAGCTTTCCGGTGGTCGCAAATCCATAGACGGTCACTGCCAACCGAACCTCGGATCGCTTTTCTGCTCGTTCTTTTGATTGCTGCTCTGATCCTTGTTCGAGCCGGTCCGTTTGTTGAGGATCCGGCTGATGAGGATCGGTTCGTTGAGGCTGGGCCCCTTCTCCTGGGGAGATCGCGCGCGGGAAGCCGGAACGTTCTTCGTCTGGCAAGGCGAACCTCCTTTCACACGGAGGGCGGGGTCAGAAAGTCTAGGGATTATAAGGTCTTATGGCACGAGTTGCACAGAAATTGTGCGGTCGGCGACCGACTAAGAAATGGCACTCCGATGATGCCCTTTCTCGGGATTGGGCCTCTGGGCGCATCTGTGCTCGCTTTATTGTTCTTCCGGGTGTAGTGTCGGTAGAGAGGTACACGTATGGACAGGGACTACGACATTTTTGAGAAATTGCCCAATGCTTCGATGCGCTGTCTGGTGCGCGTTCACGGGACGCTACATGTACGCACGGTTTTAGAAGCCCGTGGAAAGCAAACCAGCAACGAGTGCTTCGCGATGAACATCCGGACCAGGGAAATCTTCGCTCGGGTCAACGATAAGTCAGCACGACGCGCGGAATTGGCAAAACAGGTAACAGGTCCGGGGCCGGTAAGACCCCTTCCATAACGCGGCTTTACAGCACGAACTACCAGCCAACTAGTCCGATGCAAAGTGCGGACAGACCTCCCTTGTGAGGATCACCGGTTTATTTGCTTTTTAGCCAGCTTAAGGCTGACTCGCCGCCAGTCCAGCCCATCGAGCCGTGCTCCAATCCGTGACAATGACGGCGGCACTCATGCCGATCTCCTTCGCTGCGTCCACTGCGGCGTTGAGTGCAACGTGCAGCATGGCGCTTGTATTCGTTACGAAGTAAGTCCCCGTGGGCAATCGATAAATGGCTCCGTCCTCTCCCGGCATCTCTCGCACGTAACCCCTCTGTTGCATACTGCTGTGGAGTCGTTCGTAATCATCGGGACCTGCCTGATGCAGTTCAACTCTTGCCATGTAGTTCGCCATGCCGGCTCCCGTGTAATCTCCGATTTTGAACGCGGTGTATCGGTGAACAAGCGCCAAATAGCTCCGCGAAATTGCTGGGACGATAGCTTAGTTGACGATTCGCCTTTGTCGATGATCTTCGCAAAACGTGCCATAACGCACAGTATTGGTTTTCGCAAAGCCTAATACTGCGGTCTACCCCTTCACACTCACAAGGAGATTAACGTGAAAAACGCACTGCTTTTGGCAGTCCTCGTGTGTTTGGGCGCATCAACGCTAGCTCAGGCCCAAGCCTCACATTCCCAGGAAGGAAATCAGTTGCCGACATACGGCGTCAACGTAGTCAGCCGCACGACTCGTGCCGTGAAATACGAGCACCGCAGCGGCTCCACAAAGATAGATTTCCAAGGTACCGACCTGATGCCGGGTGCATCCGGTGAAGCAAAGGTAGACAGCAAGCGTGGCGCTATGGAAGTCGAAGTTGAATTCGACGGCCTCGATAAACCCACCTCGTTTGGCACGGAGTATCTCACCTACGTCATGTGGGCGATTTCTCCCGAAGGCCGGTCCGTAAACATCGGCGAAGTACTGGTGGGCGGTAACCATCGCAGCAAGCTGGAAGCCACGACAGACCTGCAGACCTTTGCGCTGATCGTGACCGCGGAACCTTACTACGCGGTGCACCGTCCCAGCAACGTTGTGATCGCGGAAAATCTGATCCGGCCGGACACTGTAGGAACCAGCGAAGCCGTGGATGCGAAGTATGAACTCATCGATCGTGGTGGATACATCCCCACCGGCTATAAGTTCGACCCGGTTGTGTTGAATTCCAAACTGCCGCTTGAATTCTTCGAAGCGCGCAATGCCGTGCGTATCGCCAAGTCCGCCGGAGCAGAGACCTACGCGGCCCCGAGCTATCAACAAGGCCGTTGGCCAGATGAAACGGGCGGATGAACTGGCGACGGAAAAGCACGTCGACAAGAAAGTGCTCATTTCCGCATCGCGCGAAGTTGTGCAGACGGCGGATGACTCCCGAGAAATCGCCGTGAAGCGCATCGATGCAGATCACCGGAATGCCGAAAAGAATTCACAGGCGGCAAAACTAGCGAATGCGGAAGCAGCGACCGGCGCGGCCAATCGTCGCAGCGTAAGGGCCGATCAAGCCACGGCCGAGGCCCAGCGACAGCAACAGAACGCCGAGGCGGATTCGGATCGAAATCGCGCGGCTGCGGCTGATGCGAATCAAGCCACGGTGGAAGCTCAGCAAGGCCAAAGAAACGCGGAGGCAGAATCGGAGCGAAACCGGCTCGCGGCTGCGGACTCGGATGAGCAACGCAATCAAGCCGTGCAGGGTCGCGAAGCGCTGCGCGCCGAATTGCTGCAACAATTCAACGTCATTTTCACCACTCGCGATACCGCGCGCGGTCTCATCGTGAGCCTGTCGGATGTATTGTTCGACACCGGCAAGTCAACACTTCGTCCGGCGGCGCGCGAGAGGCTCGCCAAGATATCCGGAATCGTTCTGGCCTACCCGACCCTTAAACTTGCCATCGAAGGCCACACCGACAGCGTAGGTAGCGATGAACTGAACCAGCAACTTTCCGAGGACCGAGCCGGTTCCGTGCGCGATTACCTCGCAAGCCAAAGTATTCCGGCGGCGTCCATGACGTCGCAGGGATTTGGCAAAATGCAACCCGTGGCGACAAATGACACTGCGGAAGGACGCCAACAGAATCGCCGTGTGGAACTGGTGGTCTCAGGCCAAGTAATCGGAACTGACGTCGGGACCTTATCCCTGGACACACCCTTCCCAGTCCGTCCGTAACATGTTTAGCGCAGAAGCGGCAGGCCCTGCGGTTTCACGGTAGCTGGGGCCTGCCACCAGCGTCACGGATCACTGGAGTGTTTTAGAAGGATACTCAACCAGGGGCAGGGCAGGCATCAAGACATGTCCCGGTTACGATCGGTCTCTCTCAGAAGGTGGATATTGATGGTCTTTGCCGTGGCTACCGCGCTACAGATTTATTACGTGCAAGAAATGCTGGCCGCTTTGATTCTCTTTGCCGTTCTTTTTAGCGTCGTCGCAGCAGTGTTGCTCCTATTGTTCGTTTTGTATCGCGCCGCCGATGCGTTGCTGGAAGTTCTCGAGTTGAGTATAAGACACACGCTGCAACAGGCCCGCGAGTGGAGAACTCTTCCCTGAGCCGCAGCATTGCGGGAATGTAGATTTTGGTTCGCGCAGCCGTGGGTATATTTAACTCCTTTCAGTTAACCTGCATAAGACTTTCAATATAGAGCTTGACTTGCCGAGGTTAAGTACCTAGTGTGTTGACAGTCCAGCAAACAACAAAAAGCAGGAACGGTAAACCAGGAGAAATCAATGCAAGGTATAAAAAACGTAGTGTTTGTTCATGGTGCTTGGGCTGATGGCTCAAGCTGGTCAAAGGTTATTCACCTACTCCAGGCCAAGGGACTTCACGCCGTCGCGGTGCAAAATCCTCTGAACTCGATCGCCGATGACGTTGCATCAACCAATCGTCTCATCAACGCGCAGGATGGCCCCGTACTGTTGGTTGGCCATTCCTATGGTGGTGCGGTCATCACCGAGGCCGGGAACAATCCGAAAGTAGCGGGGTTGGTTTATGTGGCCGCTTTCGCTCCCGACGAAGGCGAGACGCTTGGCGGAATGGCTAAGCAATATCCTACTCCCCCGGCCTACAGCGAGTTTCAGCAGATCGAAGACGGCTTTCTGATGCTGACTTCCAAAGGTGTTGCGGAGAATTTTGCGCAAGACCTTACCCCTGTTGAAAAAAACCTGGTATTTGCAACCCAGGGCGCGACGCAAAGCTCGATCCTCGCCACGCCGATCAAAAAAGCCGCTTGGCGCTCCAAGCCGAGCTGGTTTGTGATCGCTTCAAAAGACAGGACCATCGCACCCGAACAAGAGATCAGCACGGCCAAGAGAATGGGCGCAAAGACTTTGACCCTGGAGAGCAGCCACGTACCGATGCTTTCACATCCCGACAAGGTCGCCGCGTTCGTAACTGAGGCCGCCGCTTCGTTTGGCGCAGTCGCCGCAGTCGCCGTAGCCGCGAAGCAAGGCGCATAAGACCATCGTTCTGAAGCCTGCGCCGGGAAGTCTGCCTGGCGCAGGCGCAGACGTTCCTTTTACACAGAGCCGCTTAACAGTCTCTTGCGTAGATGGAAGCGGCAGCGGTAGCTGGACAGAGCGCGATCGGCAAGGCCCAAGAACTTCAGGAGGTGTGCGATGTATACCAAAGCCGTGAAATTGGTCTCGATAGCCGCATTCTTCCTAATGTTTCTCTGGTGGTTCGCCGCAAAAAGCCAGCTATGGACAGTTGGAGACGGAGGTTATATGGAGTTGCTTGCACTCGCCGCCTTTTTGGCAGCGCTTCTGCTGGTAGCTCAGACAGCCCTCGGCGGAAAGTATTTTTGGGCGGTCGCGTTCGCAGCGATCGGAGTACTGTTTAATCCAATCGCCCCGTTGACGCTTTCCCGGACCACCTTTCTCGTTTTGGACGCGTTTTGCATGTGGGCTTTAAGCCTCTCACTTACTTTGTCATGGAGAGCACCGCATCGTGTGGCGGTAGACGAGGTATGACACCGACCCGAATGCATGCTCATGCGTGTAGTATGCCGATGCCGGCAGCAAAAAAGGCAATCGAAACCAAAAATATTTCCGTTAACCCGTAGTTATTTCTAAAAATTGGAGGTGCATTCACATGAAGGCGATAACCGCATTTGGCGTTGGAACCGTCGTCGGAGCAGCAATTGCCATCTTATTCGCTCCGAAATCCGGTGAAGAAACGTTGGCAGATTTGACAAACATCGCAAATGGCAGCATCGAACGCGGTACGGCCAAAGCTCGTGAGATTACCCGCCAGACGACAGTAGCGGCGGCTAAGCTGAAGGATCAGGTTGAGGGCGTCAGGGGCGCCGTTGAGGCTGGTGTCCGTGCCTTTAAGGATGCAAGGAAGCAGGGGGCTTCCTAGCAGCGCCAGGCGGCTAACCACGGCCCGATTGCGTGACGCTGGATTTAGCGCATACAGCGACGGTAGATTTGTTGGGTCATGCCTGCCCATCCATCTGGCGGCCCATCGTTAGTACGCATATTTGTGACGAAAACGAGGTTAACTGTTGAACGTCGAATCGGGAATCTCCGTCATCACGCCCCTGCCTATCTAGTACTATAAATCAACGCTTTTCGTAGTCCGGTGGCCCCTGTGAAAACCGTACTTCCCTACGGACGGAAAGGCTCTAAAGGCGGCCGTGTGAAGAGATCCGGCGCTGCCTTACGCGGAGCTTCATCCGAAATCCAGTTCGCCATCGGCGCCTTTGAACAATCCGCGATTGGCACGGCACTCATTGAATTGAATGGCAAGTGGATTCGAGTGAATCCTGGGTTGTGCCAGATCCTTGGATATTCAGAGCAAGAGCTGCTGGCCAAGAATTTCCAGAGCATAACGCATTCGGAAGATCTAGGTCACGAGCTCAACCGTATCAGCCAAGTGCTAAGAGGCGAGATCCGTTCCTTTCAAATGGAGAAACGATTCCTCCATCGGGACGGGCATACGGTGCCGGCTCTGCTCAGCGTTTCGCTGGTCTGCGACAGCCAGGACAAACCTCTCCTCTTGTGTTACCAGCTTCAGGACATCAGCGAGCGCAAGCAGGCGGAAGAAAAACTCCGCGGAAGTGAGGACTCCTACCGCCGGCTGGTGGAACTTTCACCGGACGCCATATTGGTGCAACGCCGGGGCACGATCATTTATGCGAACGCCGCCTGCAGCGCATTGTTAGGCGCTTCGTCCCCCGACGAGCTGCTTGGCAAAGCGGTGCTGCAATTCGTACATCCGGACGATCGAGAAGCGGTGAAAAAGAGGATTGAGATTGTCCGGCAGGATCCCGGGGCGCCACCTCCACCACGCACCGAAAGAAGATACATCGGGCTTGACGGTCGGGAGGTGCACGTCGAAGTCGTGATCAACCGCATCACGTATCAGTCCGAACCCGCGACGGAAGCGATCCTTCGCGACATTTCGGAACGAAAGCAGGCGGAAGCGCAACTGCGTGAAGCGAATCAGAATTTGGCTGAGCGGGTGCAGGAACTAGACCGGCGTTCGAAGGAAATCACACTTTTGAGCGAAATGGGAAGCTGGCTGCAGTCGTGCCAGACGGCTGATGAAGCGTACGCGGTAATTGGCAAGTCCGCGGAGCAATTATTCCTGGAGTGGTCGGGAGCTCTGTACGTTATCAGCGCTTCCAGAAATGCGGTGGACGCAGTTGCCGATTGGGGCAAGCCCTCCGGGAGCGAGCGTGTATTCGGCCCGGACGACTGCTGGGCGCTGAGGCGAGGGCAACCACACTGGTATGCGGTTGGCGGAAAATCGACGAATTGCCGGCACATCAATCCGGCGCGAATCGTGAAAGCTCTTTGTGTGCCTTTGATGGCGCAGGGCGAGGCGCTTGGGATCTTGAGCTTGCAACTGCTGCCCGCACCAGGCCAGCAGGAGTCTGTGCCCCTGCCTGCGGATGGAGCAGAACGGCGGCTGGCGGCGGTGCTCGCCGAGCACGTGTGCCTGGCGCTGGGCAATCTGAAGTTAAGAGAGACGCTTAAGAATCAGTCCATCCGCGATCCGCTTACCGGCCTATTCAACCGGCGTTACATGGAAGATTCGCTGGAACGGGAGCTCAGCCGGGCGAATCGCAACAAAAGCTCCGTCGCCATCATCATGATGGATCTTGACCGCTTCAAAATGTTTAACGATACGTTCGGCCATCAGGCGGGCGACGCGCTGCTGCGTGGCTTCGGAGATTTCCTGATAAAGAACACTCGGGGCCAGGACATTGCCTGCCGATACGGCGGCGAGGAGTTTGCGGTGGTGCTCTCCGATACCACTTTGGCCGGCGCTCTCAAACGGGCCAACATCCTGCGGGAGGAAGTGAGACAACTGAAAGTACATTACGGAGGACAACTCCTGGGAATGGTCAGTATATCGGTCGGCTTGGCTCTGTTTCCCGATCACGGGACCACCATCGCGGAAGTGCTGCGAGCAGCCGACCAGGCGCTGTATAGCGCGAAACGCGAGGGGCGCGATCGTGTGTGTGTGTGGTCTTCGGAAGTGAAGCAGATTGATCCTGAAGCTGTGCCAGAAACGGAAACGACTCCGCGATAATTTGGAACCTGTTCCGCCAGGACCGGAGGACGGCCCCGGCGGTGGAACCTTGGACTCCGGTCTGCGAACATGTGCATGACGATGAGAATCGGGGGCGGCATGAAAAAGCTGATCGGATTTCTTGCGGTATCATTGTTCTTTTCAGTTCCTGTTTTTACACAACAGCGCGGAGACGCTCAGCGCGGTGCAGCTCCGCGCGGTGGAGGCGGACAGCGCACAAGCGGCGCTCCAGTCGGTGGCGGGCATATCCCTGCACGCGGACCCGCACCTAGTCCTGCTCGCACGCCCGAACGTGCACCTGTTGTCCCGAAACGCGGAGGCCCCTCGCCAGCCGAACGCCCTCCTGTTGCCTCGAATCGTGAAGGCACTCCGCCGGCCGAACGCCCTGCTGGTGGCTCGAATCGTGGGGGCACTCCGCCAACGAACAACCAACGCAATTTTGCCGAGCAGCCTGGACATCCCAATGCACCCCATGTGGATGCCAGGACCGATCGCTGGGTCGGCCATGATACCGGCAGGAACGATGCAAATTACCACCTCGACCGTCCCTGGGAGCATGGCCATTTTCCAGGCGCCTTTGGTCCCACCCACGTCTATCGTCTCGGCGGCGGCAGCCGTGAACGCTTCGGCTTTGACGGCTTCTTCTTCAGCATTGCCCCTGCCGATTTCGCCTACTGCAACGATTGGCGTTGGGATAGCGACGACATCGTGCTCTATGCGGACCCAGACCATGTCGGATGGTACCTGGCCTACAACGTTAGGCTGGGCACCTACGTTCACGCCGAATTTCTCGGCAGCTAGCGCAATGAGGGTCGCGAGCGGGTTGTCTTTGGAAGTGAAGCAGATCGATCCTGAGGCTGCCGGAAGCGCAAACGACTCCGCGTGAAGCAGGCCTAATCAGGGATCGTCGTCAGTTAACTGAATTGACGGATTCCGGCGGCAATAAGACGAACTCGCAATTCGTCGCCGTAGCGCCGCAGTCGAGAATTCCGCGCCGCACCAGTTTCACGGGACGATTATCGGGAAAGGATTGGGGCAATAGATTCTAGCCAAAAACGTGTGGAGCGCCAGTGAATCTTTGGCCGATTCGTTGCGCGAACCTCGTTCTTCCTTCGGCGTTTTCGCGAAATCGGCCAGGACCGGAGGACTACCTGCCCGCTCTGAATGAAGAACTGGTGTCTGGCGAGGCATGGAACGTATAGGTAGTTTGCAAACGCGGGACGCCGCCGCGACGGGCCGGATATCGGCAATGGTACAATGCGGTCCCGCGAAGATCGACTCGGAGGCGGAGTAAGAAGAAGGGGTAGTTATCACGACGACAGTCTGATCTTTTGCGTCCGGTGCGCTGAATCTGGTACGAACTTTCGAGAACCCCAAATAAGGAGCATTCCTGTCTATGTCGAAACAAGAAGAAGCCGGCCTGATCCTTAAGCTGTACGAATTGCGCCGCGAAGAGACCATGCGCAAGGCGCGCGATTGGTTTTTTGCGGAGTTTAATCCCCAATCGCTCGCGGACTTCAACGCGACGATGTTTGGCGACCACAGCGGTCATATGCGCATGGTCGTAACCTATTGGGATATGGCGGCAGCGCTCGTCAACGACGGCGCGATCAGCCTGGACCTCTTCAACAAAAGTAACGGCGAGCACATTGGCGTCTTCGCGAAAGTGGAGCCGCTGCTCGCCGAGATTCGAGCCAGTTATGGACCGCACTATGCCGCCAGCCTGGAAAAGCTGATTGACGCAACGCCGGATGGCCGGAAGCGCTCCGCTGCGGCGCGCGAACGAATGAAGGCAGTCCGCGCTCAGCTTTCCGCCAGACAGACGAAGGCCGCGCAGAGTTAGTCTAGTCGCAAATCGCCAGATACACTCGATCCGGGGTTCCGCAGCGAATAGATTCCCAAAGAGAGACCTTGAACGGTATGGTCGGGATTCTGGTGGTTGGGGACAATCACTTCATCGTGCGCGGTCCGCTTCCGGATCGAGATACGGCATTGGCTCTTGCCCGGCACTGGTCCCTGATACAAATTGGGCAGGTGACGCCGATTGCCCTTCAGCGATGGAGCATTAGCACGCGTGAGTTCCGGGAAAACCTTGAATGGGCAGTCGCCGTTCCCGGGGACGGTGAGATTACACCAGCAGTGGCGCAGTTGCTGGCGGAGTTGTCCGCGAGGGGAATCATGATCCACGATTGGTGATGCGCCGCGAGTCGTTGTTTCCCAACGCAATGCCTCCTGTGCGAATGCCCGCGCTCCACAGCCAAACCCCGATAAGTCGGTTTTCCGGGAAGGTGGCCTTTCCCGAATCCCACCTTCCGAGAATGCCGTTTTTCGAGAGTTGGCCCAGCGATCAAAGACCTAACTGGCGGGAACTACGTCCCTGTACCAGGAGAACCCCAATGCACCGCGATGAACTGCCACAAAGACTAGCTCACCCGTTTGCATCATCAAGAACGTCGTACGGTTCACGTCAAGCGTCTCTTCGCCGTGGCCCGACCTCCATGAAGAAACCGTAAGGCTGTAGTTTGGTCCACCGCGGCCTTGGTTAAAATACTTCCGCAGTACCCGCGTCCGGACTTGCTCAGGGGGTTTCTTATCCAGTGCTCCATTCAGGAACAGCAACGTTGTTAGTATGAGGAGCCCAGCACCGGCCGAGGACCAGACTCTTTTTCTAAGTGCGACATTCGACGAAAATAGCTTAATAAACGTGAAGTAGGGCGCAAAAAACAGAACGAGCCCGAGAACCATCACTGGAGCCATGTCCAACGGCGGATACAGGTGCGCGGCTATTAAAATTCCAACGAGCCCCACAACTGACATTCCCAAGGCCTTTCCAACAACTTTTCGCGCCTCTTGCCGGGATACGGTTTGGCGCTCGGCGTGAGTTTTTACTAGGTCGTCCGCATCGAGATCTGGAATGGACTCGAACCAAGCGGTGAATAAAGCATCGGGTGTCGTGAAAACTGCAACCTTGAATTTTCCCTTGCCGTTATCTAGCGGTGTCAGCTCAATGGTCGCCGTGGCAGGCGCGAATCGTCGCCCGGCGATCTCCTGTCGAAGCAATGTCTTATGTGAGAGGAGATTTCGCACTTCCACGGCGTCGGGCCTCAGGATGACCTTCGAGAAAAGCATTGAAAGGATTAAGTAGCCTCCTAGAAATACAAGCGTGAGGCTGATGCCGGTTATGACTAGCGGGCCCTTAGGCCCGAGTTGGCCGGGATCCCGCCAAAGGAGCCAGGCCATTACGCTTCCGAAACCGACAAGCAGCCCCCCAAAAGAAATCCAAATCGCTCGGTTTCCCAACGAAGGCTCGTAGGCACGAGGGTAACGAGAGGCGTCGAATGCTCGAACTGGTGCGGAGGAGGTGTGCATTGTGCAGAGCTGCCTAATGCAATATTAGAGTTCGTCAGACGCACCGAGCGGTTTAACTTGTGACAGATTTGCTTATGCGTAACGTTTAAGGGAAGCCGAATCGGCTCGCGGCCCGCGCCCTTGATAGCCGTTACTCAGCCAAGTCCAGTGAAGTCTTGTTATCGGAGAATGGCTTTTCCGGCGATTCTCAGTCAGTTGATGTAGAATCCGCCGGATGTACCGCTGGCCTCGCGTTTTAGTTCGGGACGGCATCGTGCTGTTTTTTGCTGGCCTTTTCACGATGGTCGAAACCGATGTTCCTGAAAGTGCACCTCCAGTTCGTCCGCCATGCGGCCATACTGATTGGCGACAAATCCTGTCGTTTTTGCTAGCGCTTTCGGTGGCTATCGTTCTTATCGAAGCTCTCAACTTGTCGGCTTTCCACATCAAATAGAAAAATCAGACGTAGCGCTGCCGGAAACATGGCAGAAGTCTTGTTATCGGATTGTGGGCAGGGCCGGAGTTCCTTCGGATTCAGTACGTCTAATGTTGCAAGCAGCCAGCCCGGCTTGGTCTACGATCCGTTCTTCCACGCGCGAGCCATGAATCGGCCGGTTCTCCCGGAAAGCACGTGGAGGGCTTTAGCGAGGTTCCGAGCACGCGCGTCCTGTGAATTGAGGCGTGCGAAGTAACGGAGTATCTCCTTTTTGCGGCTCGGGATCAGTGCCGTCCAGTTCTTCCTGGCCTCCAAATTCTCGGCAAGTGCCTGCTTGAACCATCCAGGCATGGGGTGTTGAGGTCCGTTTCTATACGTCGCGTCGAAATCGATCTCCACTCGCACGCGATCACCCACGGCTGTACCGGATGCCTTTCGAACGTCACCATGCAGGTAGAGATAGAAGTTTCCGTCGCCTGCCGGCATCAGGTTGATGCGCCATGCAGTTCTCGGCTTACCATTGAGGCGCACCAGTACTGGAAGAGGTTTACGCCATCCCGGCTTGATGGCATTCGCTCGGAATGCATCGACCAGGATAAAAGGGTTGCCATTTCGGATCTTAATGACCGCGGTGAAACCCGAAATTGTCATGGAAATCCCGGACTCGTACCCGACCACGGCGTTCTTAGGTTTGCGAGGCCATGGCGCATATTTGCGCTCTTTTCGGCAGAAATCAATCACACCCGTTTGGCCGTGCCGACTCCCGAGAAGTCCTGTTTTTCGGAAGCTGGATTGGCACGTTTCGATAATCCCATTCTAGCGAGGTGGCTGCAAGAAACGCGCGATTCGGTGTGCTCCGCTTGGTAGCGCGTTCGTTGTGTCGGGGAGACGAGAAGCGGTACGATGTGACGAACAAGAGTTCGAGATCGCGAGTTCAATTTCGATGTCCGCGGAGTGCTCTGTCTTAAAAGGAGTCCGACAATGCCTGGCCTTTTCAAAACTTCCAATCCCGCTCTGAACGAAAAAACGTTCCAGGGTCGAATTGCCGTTGCCGGCGAAGCGATGACGCTGCAGGGCACGGTGAACAAAACCGGTGTCTTGCTGCTCTGTGTGGTCATCACCTCTGCTTGGACATGGGGAATTGCGCATTCGCAAGCGCCGGAGGCGGCCCTACCCTGGATGATGGGCGGGCTCATCGGTGGCCTGGTCTTTGCGCTGGCGACGATTTTCAAAAAAGAGTGGTCGCCGGTCACGGCTCCTGTCTACGCGCTGTGCGAGGGTCTGGTGCTTGGCGGAATCTCCGCCTTGCTGGAACGGAGCTATCCGGGCATTGCGATTCAAGCGATGGGATTGACGTTCGGGGTGACCGCGGTGATGCTCATGTTGTACAGGACCGGTGTCCTCCGCGCGACGCCCAAATTCACCGTCGGCGTAGTCGCGGCGACGGGCGGCATCTTCGTCGTCTACATGGTAGACCTCGTCCTGGGCATCTTTGGCAGGCATGTACCGCTCCTCAATAGCTCCGGGCCGTTGGGCATAGGAGTGAGCGCTGTCATCGTGATCATCGCAGCGCTAAATTTGATCCTGGATTTCGATTTCGTGGAAACGGGCGTTCATGCGAGGGCACCGAAGTACATGGAATGGTACGGCGCGTTCGGCATCATGGTCACGCTGGTCTGGATGTATATGGAGATTTTGCGCCTGCTCTCCAAGATGCGCCAACGCTAGAACCGATTAGGACTTAATCGGTAGGGGCGTAATATCCGGCTCGGGCGTAAACCTTTACGGGAGGCAGTCCTTTGGGCGCGTTCAGCTTGACTTTGATTTTGCGCCAGGCGCGGTTGTGGCGCGAATCCTGTGGTTTATATCCGAGGACATATTGGTTGCGCAGCTCGGTTCCGATTTTGGACGCAATGTCGGGCAAATCGGTGAGCTTCGATACCGGGAAGACGCGACCACCCGTCATTTCGACGAGTTCTGAGAGAAGGCTCCAGCCGTAGCGCTCCTCGCTTTTTCGACTTATATGATGGCGATCAAAAATTCCCATGGCATAGAGCTGACAGTCTGATTCTTTAAGGGCGCTTCGGATGTCCGCCTCATCGTAAAGGCTATGGTTATCGCCTCCGTCGGAGATGATGAGCAAGGCTCGTCTGCCGTTGTGAGCATTTCTGATCTGGTCCAAACCGAGATAGACGGCATCGAGGAGCGCGGTGCGGCCCCCGGCGACGGTGAACATGATGCGATTCTCGAGTTCCTCGGTGCTGGAGGTGAACCGGCTGGCCCGTTCAGTGCGATCGTTGAATCTGACGAGAAAGAATTCGTCGCGGGGATTGGCCGTGCGCAGAAATTGAAGGGCGGCCTGGCGAGCTCTATCGAACTTGTTTCCCATACTGCCGCTCATATCGAAGATCAAACCGACCGAAATGGGAACATCTTCGCTGGAGAAGGCGGAGATTTCCTGTTCGACGCCATCTTCGTAGACCTCGAAGTTTTCTTTGTTGAGCCAGGTGACCGAGTTGCTAAAGGAATCGGTGACGGACACATTCACGAGGGTCATATCGACATCCATCTTGATGGCGGGGGACTTGTTCAGATCCGCCGGGTTCGGTTTCCTGGGAGGTTCAGGACCGGCAACGTATGCTGGAAGAGGCGCCCCGAAAATAAAGAGCGCGACGAGAGCTAAGCATATCCATTGTCTGTTGCCGGTTGCCATCACAATTCCCTTCGCCGAGCTATTTCGTCGCCTCCGCTTTTGCCAAGATCACCGCTGCGCCTGAGGCCAGCGAGTCGTAGTAGCTCACCATGCGCTGAGGTTCGTCCGCCTGATAGGAACCCAAATTGTGAGCCCAGCGGAATCCGATGGGCTCGTACCAGAGTTCAGCCTCAATGTGGAAGGGGCCCGATGACGGATTAACCGAAGCCGAATACCGCACCAAGCTGCCCTTGCCGGTGAAGTCAGGATCCTGGGCAGCTTCGCCGACGACCTCGATGTCCTTCACCGCGGAACTCTTGTCGAAGCCGTTGGGGAGAATGCGATTGTCCTTGAGGTACCCGACAGCAGCAAGCAATCCAGTAGTTACATGGCCTTGTGAATCCTTCAGAATCGGCTCGTAGATCTGCACCTGATCGCTGCTGGTGATTTCGCGGAAATGAGGTTCAAAGCGCGTTGGATCCGTATCGTTGACGTTCCCCTGAATGGAGCCGTCGGGTTTCAGTGCGCCGGATTCGAACACGGTTCGACCATTGCAATCTTGAATCGTGACATGCAGCCATGCACGTCGTGATGGATAGGCGGTCGGCAGTTTGTGTCCGGTGAGGTTTTCGACCAGCACGTCGATGTGGAGCTTTCCGGTATCCGCTTCCACTTTCGGAATGCTTACCCGCGCGCTCTGCGATTGAAGAAAGTTCACGGTGCGCTGCGAGGCGGCGGTGAGCGAATCGGGCAGCGCAACTACGCTTAAGTCCTGGCGATAGTTGCTTAGGATGCGCTGCATGAAAAAGTTTGCGCCGACAAAGTAGTGATGTCTTGCACCCTTTCGAGGCTCACCGAAGAGAGACGTCACCGGAGTATCACCATTTACCTCAGGCATGTGGCACGACTGGCAGCTCTGCTTTTCGGCATAGTCGCTGTGCTGCCACTCCTGGTAAGGCATCTGCTCGGGCAGTTGACCTACGGGCTGGCCTTCCTTGCCGCGAGCGACGGTATATAACGTGTGACAAGTGGCACAAAGAGCCGAATCGCGAATTTGGTCGGCGTCCCCGGGACGGAAGCCTCCGGTAGAGCTCTGCATTACACGCTGATGGCCGGCATCGATGTCGAACGGCCCATGCTCGGAGTGATAGCCCTGATCGGGTGGATCGATTACGAAATTACCGACGAAGCTGGCAGGAGTCCCGAGGTTCTTTTTCGAAATTTGATGGCACACCGAGCAGGAGACGCCGTCCTCGGCTTCCGCGTTGTCCTTGTTATCCGGATCAAACGGAAGGTGCGAGAAGATCTCCGCCTTTTTATCCTGCACGCGCGCTTGATATTCCACGATGGGCATGTGGCAATGCGCGCATTCGTTCTGAATGTCAGCTTTTACCTGTGGATGATCAAGCGTCTCGCGCCGTACGCTTCCCTGCCAGTACGGATCGCGCGAGGAGTTCGCCATAATGCTGGCTCGCCAATCGAGACCGATTGAGAAATCTTCTCCCGATTTCGTCTTTATGCCGTTGTGGCAGGCGACGCAGCGGTCGGAGGTCCGAAATTCCGGCGTAGAGGATGACTTCTCATTGCCTCCTCGCACCCAGGTGGCAGAAGCGGTCAACAATGTCAGTACCGCGATCGAGCCCCAAAGAATCTTCTGCATTACCAGCCCTCGTTAAGTTTTCCGTCGAACCAGTCCCAAAGGATGTAGAAGACGACCTGGCCCGGCCGGCCTGCCGTGTTTGTGACCGGCTTGCTATAGCCAACGTTTACCCGGAAGTGTTGTCTGCGACTGATGGTGACTTGCATCTCCGGCACTACGTCCCAGTTCGTGGACGCTCCCGTCACAAGATCCCGGGCGGCGACGAACTCCACCATGGGCGTCCACAAGCGTGCCAAGCCTCCATCGGCGGCAAGGCTCTGCCCCACTGCGGTGCGCCAGTAAACCACCTGCGGCGCAATGTCGGTATGACGCGGTAAATTCGCGCCGGCCTGGAACTGTATAAACGTGTTGGTGGGAAAGAGTTGGTCGAAAGCGGCGAAGGTCTCAAACGTCGTGGTGCCTGTGCCGAATCCGCGTGCGCGGTTGCCGCTGGGCAGGATTACCCCGCCAAACAGGCTCAGGATCGATCCGCTATGCAGGTTCGACCACATCACGCGTTTGAGTCCGATGGTCGTGTCACCCACGCCGCCGTACCAGGTGTGCGTTTGATCCTGAAATTGCAGCGGGACATCTACCTCGAGCTGATTGCTCATGCCGAAGCGCTGTTCGTGAATGATGTCCGTGGTGAATCCGGGAGCGCCGCTGGCGTTCAGGGCGGTTGAGATCACCAGCTCATCTTCTGGAAACGCCTTTTCCGTGATCAGGGCACGTGGCAGGTTGAGTTCGCCACGGGCCCAGTGATCGTTGCGGCAGAGAGAGCGCATGTAGGCGATTACGTCATCGATTTCGTCTGACGAGAGCAATTCGTCGAAGGCAGGCATGATTTGCGAGAAGGCGCGCGAAGGCCCTCCATGGAGGATCACGTCTTTCCACGCCGAGTTGGGCTCAGGTGTAGTCTGATCGCAACGACTGAAGTCAGGGAAAGTGTCGGGACGCGTGAACTCGGTCAGCGTCTCCGGTGCCCCGCGACCGCCGGTTCCATGACATGTAATGCAGCCGGATTTGTAAATGCGCTCGCCGTTTTTGACATCATGGGAGCGCTGCTTGATTGTCTGGGAGAAGAGAAGAACGGGGGCCGCAAGAATAAGTAACGCCGCTGAGCTGAGTACCTGTCTTATTCGGCGGAGTCCGCCCGTCCTACCGAAAAGAAGTGGGCGGCATCTTCCGGCGTTTGTCGCCGCATATCCGCCCGTAACCAAGAGATGCGCATGATCGGGCCGATTCGTCGAGCTGTCTGCACAGTTCCGCATGTCTACTCCGGTTGCGAGTGCCTTTCCTTAAATGATTAAACGCCTAGCGAGGTTGCATTTTCCGGCTTCATCAAGCACAAATCTGCATGGGTGCCGACTTGAGGAATACGGCCGAATGGAGAGTGTTGGAGGTGTGAACAGCGTTCGGAGCGATTACCTTTCTTCTCACTCCATTGTTGATGCGGGAGGGGACAGACAGAAGGACGCGGCAGAACGAGCGGTCTTTGGCGTACAAGTGTGGCTCCCGGGCAGGGACGCCATCGCGATTCGGTGAGATCAGCTATGGCAGCCGAAGTGGGAACGGCGAAATCTTACTTCTTGCTTTGACGCGTGGTCATCGCCGGCACCCAGGCGGGTGTTCCCTCTTCCCACTTATCGCTGGTGATGGGCCGCTGGTTGGAGCCGTCTGCATTCATCACGAAAACCTCGGCATAGGGCTGCGGGCTTCCATCATAGAGCGGAGCTTCATCGCGAAAGCCCAGGCGCGCGCTGCTGAACACGATGTACTTGCCGTCGAGCGACCAGGCACAATGCGCATCGTTCCCGGGGGCGTGCGTCAATTGCTTCAGGTCCGTACCATCCGGCCGGACGCTGAAGATGTCGTAAGAGTTTGCGCCACCTGTTTCACGAGTGAAGGCTATGCGGTCACCCGAAGGCGACCACGAGGGGAAGTTGTCGTTTCCCGAGGTGAGCTTGGTGCTTTTGCCGTCGTCCAGGTTCAGGATTTGGAGGCTGCGGTCTTCCTTCGCCCACACGCGATACACGATGTGCTTCCCATCCGGCGCCCAGCTCGGAAAGCCGCTATTGAGAGGGCCGCTGGTGAGTTGACGCTTTTCGGATCCGTCCGCGCGAATCATCACCAGTTGCGAAGGTTTGCTTTCGCGGGCGTTGAAAACCGCTCCGTATCCGAAAACAATCCACTGCCCATCCGGCGACCACGAGGGCGAGAAAGCTCCTCCCCCGTCCTGCTGGAAGAGCTGCTTGCGATTCGTGCCATCCAGATCGCTGACGTAAACTGCGATCTTATCGAACGGGATAATTCTGAGCGCGCCGACATCTCCGAAAGGGCTGAGGGCCAATTTACCGGTGCTCGAAACCGCCGGGAATTCGCCAGAGAAATGCAGGTCGAAGGTCTGATCCTTGGCAAAGAGCGGCTGGTTCTGCTTCGAATCGTAGGCGAACTTCTCGTAGACCAATTGCTTGCCGTCGGACGACCACGCGGGATTGCGTACTACCCCTGGAGCCGGCGCCTCAACTCCATGCTCTCCCGTCGTAAAAGCCAACTCTCCCTTTTGCCCGGGTCCTTTTATGAGATAGCCGATTCGGTCGGCACTCAAAAACTGCGGCGATACTTTCAGGCCGGGACCGGAGGTGCGCTCCATCCGGGCGCCCGTGGCGACGTCCACCGAAACGATCTGTGAAGTGGGCTGCCCAAAGAGGCGCGCGGCAAAGGTGTATTCGGAATCCATGTCGTAAAAGACGAGCTGCTTGCCGTCGGAAGACCATTTCGGTGAGCCCGCCATTTCGCCTTCTGGCGTAAGTTTGCGCAGACCCGTGCCATCCGGTTGAACCACGTAGATGCTTGCCGCTTGAATGTGTTCGAATCCGGGTTCGGGGAATTTGTGTCGTTTGAAATCCGTTCCCTTGTCGGAGGAAAAAGCGATCCATTTGCCGTCCGGCGACCAGGAGGGCCTGAAGAAGCCGTCCATTTTACCCGCAGGTGCCTGCAGAGCCGGCACACCGGTAAGATTGCGCGCCTTTCGGGTTTTGATATCCAGGATCCAGATGTTGTCGGTTCCGCTGCCGCGCGTGGAGACGAATGCCAGTTGATTGTCGTCGGGAGAAAGCGACGCCTGATCATCAAATCCGTCGTCGTCGGTCAGCCGCTCGATTCCCGAACCGTCTGGGTGCATTCGGTAAATATTTGCGGCGCCATTGCGCTCAGAGGTGAATACGATCCATTTGCCATCGGCGGAAAACATCGCGTCGTAGTCCATGCTGCCGCCGGAGTTGAGCTTGCGCTCGCCGCTTCCGTCCCCGTTGGCAATGAACAATTCTCCGCCGGAAGGTCCAATGCGGTTTGCCAAAATCGTGTTTTTTGTGAACGCTCGCTGCGCCGAGGCTAGCGACAGGACTCCAAGAAGCAGAAAAAATGCAGTGACACTTATTCCGAACTTGATCATGGAGAAGCTTCCTTGCTACTGGTCTCTTACCGCGCATCGTACGCTTCTGTTCCCCTCGGCACAACGAATTTGCTGCGACAGCACGACCCGAGATCAGCGAGGCTCGGACCGCTCGCTCTTGGCATCTGGGGGCCTTGCTTTGCCGGGCCAATTCCCGAGATGTCCTTGGAGCTATTCCGGCGGTCAGGGGAAAACGATTCGCATCGCACTTCTGTACTACAATCGTGAATGCCCAGCATCGTTCTTATTCGTGTGCGACAAAAACATGGGGGAAGCAGCATGAAAACGTTTGAAGTGCGATTTCGTTATCAAGATCGAAATCAGGGAGCCGTCGAATCGACGGTCAATGTAGAAGCTTCGAGTCTTCCCGGAGCTGTGGGCAAAGCTGCGCGTGAGTTTGTGAAGGGCTTGGACCGGAAGCAGAGATTCGATATGAACAAGAATGGACTGGAAATAACAAGCAAGGCTGTGGACAAGGAAACGGAGGCACAAGCGGGAGGGGCAGCCACGTAAGCCTCTCCTCTTTGACTGGGAAGTCCGCAGGACCGCATGCAAAAACTGACTCCGCACTTCCCTGCCAGGGGATCACGCGGGTGAGGCATCTCAAGTCACTCAGTGAGGCACTCACCCGCGACGGCACGGTTTTGAAGCTGGCCCATCGCGAAAACGAGTACGTGATACTCGCCAACGGCAGAAGCCTCATGTCGAGCGGCATGTATGGTTCGGAGGAGGCGCTGGCGACGCTCGGGTGCGGTCGTGCTCGGACACTGCAGCGGCCTTGCGTGCTCATCGGCGGCCTAGGAATGGGCTTCACGCTACGCGCGACCCTCGATTTCCTGCCGGCAGATGCGACGGTTGTTGTCGCGGAATTGGTGCCCGAAGTAGTGGAGTGGAACCAAGGCCCTCTGGGTCCGTTAGCTGGGCACCCGCTGAAGGACAAGCGCGTAGAGATCGAGACGGGCGACGTGGCGGCCACACTGAGGTCGAGCCGAAGCAAGTTCGATGCCGTGCTGCTCGACGTGGACAACGGGCCGGCCGCGCTTACGGCATCAGACAATGCCTGGCTTTATGACAATCAGGGGATAGCCGCCGCTCTCCATGCGCTCAAGAGGGACGGGGTGCTGGCCGTCTGGTCTGCGCGAGAGGATCGGAAATTCGAGAAGCGCTTGCGCCATGGTGGATTCGCCGTTCAGGTAGAACGCGTGCGCGGCCGCTCGAAAAACGGCGGCCCTCACCACACGATCTTTCTGGGTCACAAAACGTAATCTAGAAGTAGAATTACTGCAACTGCTCGCGCGTGTCAGGAGGCCCAATGCTCCGATCGAATCGGCCTTTGCCACTGATGCTCATGGAAATGGCGATGATGATTTGCGCCGTTCAGGCCGGCGCGCAAGCGCTCGACCCTCCACTTAGCGGCATTTCTTATTGGGACTCGACGAATCAGGTTTTGTTCTCCCGCGAAGGACTCAATTCACCGGGCTTTGTCGTGCGGGGTTATGAGGGCACTCACCGGCATGGTGCGGACCTCAATGTTTCCAAGGACTTTCCGGACGCTCGCGAAGTGTACATCGATAGTTTGACTGCTGGCCCGGCGGGTACAACACTGATTGCGACCACGTTGAACTTCGGGGATCGTAATGTTCGAGGGGCGATTCTGACCTACGACTCTGGGGGGCATTTACTGAAGACTTGGTCACCCCCGCAATATGTGGAAGTGATCGCCTACAGCAAAGATGATGATGCGCTTTTCGTACTCGGCGACCGTGACGCACCGGATGGTCCAAACGCACCCAACTACCCTCTTCTTGTCGAGTACGATCTCGAAGGCCGCGTGCTGAAAAGCATGCTTCCTGCCAGCATGCTGATGAATCGGGGCGATTCCTTTCGCCGAGGTGGCGAAATTGGAGAGCCCGCGCTCAGGGTCACGAAAGACCGTATCTATATTTACGCTCCCGCGGATGGCAACGTCGTGATCTGCAATCGAGACGGAGAGATCCTCAAACATCGGAGCATTCGCGACGTCGTGGAAAGGATTTCAAAGCAAGACGGCTATCAGCTCGGTCAGAGCCCATGCCTTAGATTTCAGCGACGATGGAAACATCGTGCTTGAGCTTCTCTTGTTCAATGGCAGAGGATACGAGCTCGGTGTTTTCCGAATCAATCTCGAGACTGGCGAAGCCGCGTCAGTGCATAAGGCTTCTAATCACGGAGGGCTCTTCTTCATCGGAGTCAAGGACAATGAGTACCTCTATATCTGGTTGGGCCGCGACATCTACATCCAGGTAGATGATGCCCTGGAGCCAGTACCCCTCAGTGCAGCTATGGAGAAGCGCGCCGCTGTCAACTGACTAATTTCTGCCTAGTCACAAGAAACCTCTGTTCTCGGAACGGGGCTAGCAATTCCTATTCTCGCTATCAACCTATGCGTGACGTAATACTCGCGTAATCCTATCCAGTAGCTAAGCTCAACTAAATGAACGATCCTTCGTAATCAGTAGAACCATTAAAGAGTTTCCCCGAATCAATTGACGGCTGGTAAGGTGCCGAAGAGGTAAGAAATGCGCTAAGCTTGCGTTCAGGTATTAACTGAGTGCTTAATGACCAGAATCGTTGCAGAAGAGATTGCCACTCCGCTTCGTATGATGCAGTACCGACAAAACGATCCTGTCCGTGCAGACTCCTGATTCCTTCTGGAGAGGCAGGGATTACCCTCCCAGAGCCCGACATAATGACGCTTAGCCGACATGCAAAATCTCGTCCAAAGTTCACGCCAACGGATATAGACGGAAATCAGATCCACAACGAAATTCTTCTGAGGTTGCCTCCTAATGAGCGCAAGCCCCTGTTTTCCATGCTGGAGTTTGTGCCGTTCAAGACTCATCACGTGCTGCACGAAGCCCGAAAGTCGATTCGATCGGTCTATTTTATCAATTCGGGCTTGGCTTCTGTTGTCAGCGTCTTGACTGACGGAAGAAGCGTCGAAGTCGGTTTGATCGGGAAAGAAGGCTTTGTCGGCTTAGCGGTACTGGCGGGTTTCCGGAAGAGTTTTACGCGCGTCATCGCCCAGGCCGAGATCACGGCATTCCGTCTCGATGCTGACGTGCTGACGTGCGGCGTGCTGCGTCCTACTGCCTGCCTCTCCAGTGCTGAATCGACAATTGGAGCGCCTTTTGCAGATAGCGACGGTAGAGGTGAGCCAGCTTGCGGCTTGCAACCGCCTTCATCAAGTGAACCAGCGCCTGGCGAGGTGGCTGCTCATGAGCCAGGACCGAATGAGCTCCAAGTCACTGCCATTAACCCACGAGTTCCTGGCGCTGATGTTGGGTACCCGCCGGTCAAGCGTGAGCATTGCCGCCGGCGGCTTGCAAGATGCCGGAATCATTAACTACAGGCGTGGCAACATAGTGATACGTAGCAGACCCGCTTTAGAACGAGCCGCTTGCGAATGCTATCAGCTCATCCGGCAGCATATTGAGGAAGAAACCGGCGCTGGCTCTTAACGTCAATAAACATTCTCATTTATCGAAGATGCCACGCTCCACGGTGCTGACGCAGACGTTGAGCTTGCAAATGTACCTGACACTTGCCGTCATATACCGATAAGATGACACAGCCGCTGCGGCAGCCCCCGTTGACAACCATATCCGTCACGTGAGATAGCAGACCGCCAAGGTCAAATTGCTATCAAGATTCATACGACGAGCGATAATCGCCAGTTACACGTCGAGGGTCGGCCATCGGGCGCCTGAATAAGCGAAATTACTTTGCACGAAAGGAGCATGGAGATGCCCGTTTCAGGTTTTGTGAGATTCTCGCTCACTGCGCTGACTGGGCTGGTCGCCCTCTGCGTTCTCCTGCACGGAACGAGCGTTCACGCGCAGGAGCGTGGAGGCACCGCGCAGACGGACAAAGTTCAGCCGGTGAATAGCGGCGCGAATCCCTATCGCGTCATCCGGGATTGGGCAAAGATTGAGGGAAGGCCTTGGGGTGGCTCCAATGGTGTGGCAATCGACATCGACGGCAAGTCCGTGTGGGCGACCGATCGATGCTCGCCAGGGACCAGTGCCGGGCTGCCTCGGTACGAAAGCGAATCCGGTCCACAAATTCGACGAGTCAGGGAAAGAGATCAGAAGCTTCGGCGGCGGCATTGTTCGTCTGGCCGCATGGCATCCACGTGGATCGAGATGGAAATGTGTGGGTGACGGATGCACGAGTCCCGAGCCCGGACGAGCTGAAGAAGTTTCCCGGAGAACAAAACAAGGGAAGCGTGGTCGTCAAATTCAGCCCCGAAGGCAAGGTCCTGATGACGCTGGGAAACCCGGCGTGAGGGGAATCCTCCCGAGGCGCTAACTGACCCGACTGTCGTCGATCACCGATCCGCAGTAATGGCGACGTTTACGTCGCGGAGAGCCATACAGATGTGCGAGATCCGAATCTGGTCGGGCGTATTTCGGTCTTCGACAAGCACGGCAAATTCCTGAGAACGATCGGCAAAACGGGAACCGGGCCGGGCGAGTTCCGGACGCCGCACGCGCTCGCGTTCGATTCGCAGGGGCGGCTGATCGTTGCCGATCGCCATAACCATCGCATTCAAATGCTGACCAAGCAGGGAAGTTTCTCCGCGAATACGACGACTTCGGCCGCGTCAGCGGGCTGGCCATCGATAAGAACGACATCATTTACACATCCGATTCAGAATCGACGGAAAAGGTTCACCCGGGCTGGCAGCGGGGGATCCGGATCGGGAGCCTCAAAGACGGCAAAGTGACCATGTTCATTCCGGCTCACAAGACCGATTCTCCCGACGGCGCCCTGGGCGAAGGTATCGCCGTCGACCCCGCGGGCAATTTGTACACCGCGGGAGGCTCGCTCATGGGGTGAGAAAACGGAGGTTAAGGGCGCAATAGCCGTTAGCATTTGCGCCCTTTAAATCGAACCGTAAGTTTTTACAGGCTCCCGGATCAATGCGGCGACCCAATCGCCTTGCGGCTAATCGCGTCTTCCAAACCGATGCCGACCACCTTCCAGCTTCTCGATTCGGTCCAGTCTGCGCAGGAGCCGCGAAGCTTTTGCGAATTCTGAACCAAACCGCGAAGCGCGGAACCCTGCGATGCAGCCCATACCGCAATGGCCGTTAAGCTATTGCGGCCGTTGAACTCCACCGCGAGTTCTATGAGCTATGCAGATTCAACGTAACGCCGTAATCGCCGTTAAGCTCTTGCGCCGCTTGCGTCGAATCGCGAAGTCTCAGAACTTCCCGGTTCATTCAGGATCGCGAATACTGTTAAGTAATCGCGACATCTGAAGTGAACCGTTAAGTCATCTAAGTTTCCGGTTCAATCTGAGGCGCAAGATAAATCTCCGCTTACGTGGCGTCAATAAAATTCTGGACGATTCTCGCAAGAAGCCTGTGCAAAGCTGTGGATGACTGTTGAAAACAATAGCGGCGCGCGAAAAACCGTCGATCGCGGGCCCTAAGGAAGCGCTCTATCGCTTGTGCTTTCGAGCAGATGAGCCAGTACTTCTCATCGAGACCCTTAGGATCGTGGTCAAACGCTGTTCAAGTGGTCGGCGAGAGGACCCAATAAAAAGGCATGATTCGGAGGAGTCTTGTTTTGGATGCCTTTCCGTGCCAGCCACAATTTGGATCCGTGCAGGAGAGTTGCTCATTTCCAAACATTTTCATTGCCTGGTCGTCCGAAAGCGATGCCGCAGAGCATTTCCGCTGAAAGTTGATGTCGTGGCCGCCTTTGGGGCATTCGAACACGATTCTGTATGCTTTGCTCATACTCCATAGTACCAGATTATGCGATTGCCCCTGATGATTGAATCGGGACAATTTGCTCCAGGTGCTAACAGGGTCACTGGTTAGTAAGCGCCTGCTCGCCAGTTTGCTGGAAAGAATGCGGACTTTTGGGTGGGAACGAAGCTTGTTCCGTTGGTTTCTCGCTGGGGGCTTTTACCATCTAAAGGCCTTTAATTCAATGAGATGGGAGCGGAAACGATACTCACAGATGCGGTGGGAAGCGCTGAACGATTCGGCTGGGTCTCGAAATTGGCTCCTCCTGTTGCAAGGGGGGGCAGACGCTCGCCACAACGGCAGAAGGAACGGATAGGAGTGTGACAGCAGCAGTCCCGAAGTGGGAGAAGCGATTGGGGTGTACTGCGGAACGACTCGTGCGGATGGCGCGACGCCATTTAATGGCGCTAATTAGTGACACTTATCGTCATTCGCCGTTGGGTTGGTGTCGCAAGTAATTGATCGCACAAAATTTATGCACCCTCCTAATGTACTGAGGACTTGAGGGCCTCCGGCCACGTGTGACTAATACGCCAGCCCTTCGACGAACCAGTGGCTACGCACGTGCGATAAATAGGGCGAGGTGCAACATGCGCAATAAACAAAAAGGTTTCTCGTTAATTGAGCTTTTGATCGTGGTGGCGATCATTCTGATTATCGCCGCCATCGCCATCCCGAACCTGTTGCGGGCGAAGATCGCCGCCAACCAGGCTTCGGCGGTGGGCTCGCTGCGTACGTTGAACACAGCGTGCATCGCGTTCTCCACCAGCTACGGCCAATTCCCGGCGGCGCTCACCAATTTGGGCCCGATCGGGTCTGGCGGTACGGCCAGCTCCACGTCAGCGGACTTGATTGACTCCGTGCTCTCGGCCGGGACCAAGAGCGGCTACGTGTTTACGTTCACGGCCGGTACGAGCAACCAGTCTTATACGATAACAGCTAAGCCAATCACCGCGGCCACCACCGGACAGAACATGTACTACACCGATCAGTCCGGCGTGATCCGCGTGGATACTTCCGGCACGGGGGCAAGCGCCAGCAGCACCCCGATCGGATAAGTTTTCCTCGGCGCCAAGCGGAAGGAGGAGAGGAGTGCGACTCCTCTCCCTTTTGCTTTTTCTTGATGTCTTTGCCAAGAATCCGGCTTTCACTGGCCTAGATGTTTTTTCTCGGAAGTGGACGACGCCCAAAGCCAGTATTCAGGAACGCAACGACTGGCATTCCGCCCTGTCAGAATGGTGGGACAGTTTTAATTGAGGCGTGTTGAACTCAGCGCTGGCCACATACAAGTTGGCCAAGCGTTCGAGGATGTTGACGGCTCCTGGAGCGGCGGCACCTATCGCATTTCTTACGTTTTTGTAGACTGCCCAATATGCCGGCTTCAATTCCTCGGGAAGATCGGCACTTACTCCCCAGTTTGCGCGTTCGGCAATTGCGCACGCAATTCTTTGGGCCTGCACGACAGTAATCTCTTTTTCGACACCGCGGTTTAACGATTCCTGCAGGACGCCGAGCTGCTCCATAGCGGCATCCTTTGCCGCGTCGTCCATTGCGCTCGTACCGATGATTTCGAGCATGGCCTGTTCGAGTGGCTTGTTGATGACCTCTACCGCGCTGATTCTTGCGTTCGATTCTGAAAGAAGAGCTTCGAGTTTAAGTGTGTACTCAGTGATTTTGCGGTGGACTATGGCCAATTGGCCGCCGGCGGCTTGGGCCGCTTCAATACGAGACTTACCCTGTTGTAGCGCAGTCCTGTACGCGTCGAAGTCACCGGCCGCGAGATTCCAAATGGTTTCGTCGACCAGAGCCTTTGCAGAATTTCCATAAACATAAGGAAGATCGCGGACGGGAACCCTGATAGCTGGATCTGTTGCTGCGCGTTCAGGCTCTGCAGGTGTGAGGCTGGCCGCAATTTCCGGCCGGGCAAAGCCGTTTGGCTTTGCGTCCTCGACTTCTGCGGTTCCGACTCGATCCTCGGCTTTTGTTTGATTCCTGGTGGTGGTCGCTTGAGCTGCCCTCGGGCGGACGGCCGCGCGAATTACCGTCGAGCGTTCTACCTCTTTCGCGTGAGCTTCACAAAGGTAGACTGGCTCGACGCCGTCGCTTTCCTTGTAGATCGTGATGAGCGGCGTTCCGTAATCGCAGCCGAGCTGATAGTGTGGAGAAAGACGCTTCGCAGGCTTTCCAGGTGTCAGCTGCCACTCGGCTTGATGTGTGCAATGGAGCTTCGGCACGAAACAAGTGTAGCCAAGCTCGATGTTTGTGGTGCTCCCAAATAGTGAGTTCTGTCTCCGAAATTTAACCTCTGCTTGGCCATCTGTTTTTCTACGCGACAGTCTTTAAGCGGAAGCCTTGGCTAACTCCCGAGAAGTGTTCTTGTCGAAAATATAGCGCTCCACCGAAAAGCCACTTTCAGATGGAAGTTATAGGGAGTTAGCTATTAGCTCAACAAGCCAAGTGACCTCTCTCCAGCGCAGATTTCGAGGGAGTACACTTCCGGTGATGACTGAAAATAACGGAGAGGCACCCATGAAGCGAGTTTTGGTATTTGGAACTGTTGTCGTCATCGCTGTGATGGCCTCGGGCCCGCTGCTGGCCCAAAGCAATCCTTTCGTCGGAACGTGGAAACTAAACCTCGCAAAGTCGAAAGACACCGGCGCATTCCCGAAAGAGGAAACGCTTAGCGTCCAAATGATCGGTGACCAGCGCCAAGTGACCGTGAACGGCACTGCGACGAACGGCACCCCGATTTTGTTTAAGTACGAGGTCCCAGACAATGGCGGAACGGGAAAGGTTCTAGCCGGCGGCCCGTACGATAGTGTTTCTGGTAAGCGAATCGATGACAACACCCGCGAGATCAGCTATATCAAGGGCGGCAAAGAGATGTTGCACCTCAACTCTCTCGTGTCCAAGGATGGCAAGACCATGAAGCTCACAGTCGAAGGAAAAGACGCTCTGGGTAAGGCTTTTTCTGGTGTCGCGGTCTTCGAAAAGGAATAGTTTCGGATCATTTGGTCACTGTTCGTCCGGCAAGACGGCCAAAGTGAGCGTATTCACCGTAGCGGGATCATCGCGAAGCTTGATGTAGAGCAGCGTCCCGTTGGGCCGCGGGACGTTCAAGCTGCTGTCCGCGAATCCAATCGGAACGGAAACGGTGTGCGTGAACTCCGGATCCGACGCCACCGAATCGATCAAGAACAAGTTTGATCCCGCAAGACCGCACTGCTTATCCGGACTATTCGGGCAGCGCACCTCCTTGAGCGAAGGAATGCGCACCAATGTCGCGAGTGGCTGCCAGTCTCCTTTTCCGCCATCCGCGTCCACAGGGCGAAAGCGCAGGGGCCCGAAAGCCGAAGCTCCAAAGCTCTTGAGGGGATCGAGCACGGCCATCACGGTTTGAGAATCCTGCAACGTCAGATTGCCGTCAGTCACGCTCAGCAACACGTCAAACGAGCTGTCCGCGCTGGCCACTTCGATCTTCTCGGTGCGCGGAAAGCTTTCCGGGACCTCCGTTTTCAGAAAGAACGTCATTCGCCCGTCCTGCGGAAGCGAATCCTGATTCGCAAGGTGCACCGGCGAGCGCGTCGGCCCCGCCTGCACGTTCTTGCTGATCAAGGTCGACTTTGGGACGCGGCGGCTCAACCGTTGTCTGCAAATCCAGAACACGCCCGTCCTTGAGGTCGACGCGCGCCACAAGCTTCTCGCCGGGCGTCAAAGCCGAGCTCGGCGCAGCCTGCGTTGCCGCTAAGCACAGTTCATCTTGTTGCCCGGCGCGTGAGAGTTTCGCGGGCTCGAAGCGGACGCCCTTCAATTCGAAACCATTCACCTGGTCGAGCCGCGTTCCCGTGAGAACGCCCTGCCGATCGCCCGCGCTTATCTTGAATGCATCGAGTTTGGCCGCTTCCGTATACGCATGCAGATCGATTTGATCCGGCGGGATGGCGCCGAATTGCTGAATGGCCATCTTCAATGGCCCTGCTGCCTTGTCATTGAGCGGAACGTGTATTTCCAGTTCATTCGATTTGACGGCTGTCCAGGTAGCCTTGATGTCGGTTCCCCGCTCGTCCTGGATGCGAATCTGATCGACGCATGCCGCAGCGTCTGAATCGGCGTGAATGAACGTCTTCCCTGCCCGCAATCAATGCGCCCTGATCCGCGGCCGGAATCGCCCACGTTGCGGAATGCGCATTGACCATCCGAAAAGCGGGCCCTTCGAACGAGTCGAATCCCCAATATCCTTGAACGGTCCCCTTCACACCGGGATCGAGGTTGCCGGCGCTCAGGGCATGCGCGTCTACCAGAAAGCCGCCTTGTGCCGGATCCTGTGCCGCGGGCAAATCCACTGCTGCTCCGGCTTTGCCCTGCAGGTGCAGCACAAAATCGTGTGCGATGTCGGTCGAGAAGACCGACGGGAGCGCCCTCCACAGGAAGCACCAGAGGCGCTTTTTGCAGACAGAAAACGCCGTCTTTGTTGAGGGAACGAAGCGGCGGCAGTTGCGCAGCTTCGACGGCGGGCAGCCCCATCACGATCACGGACATGGGCTTTCTAAACGATGGCGGATTATTGAGCCGCAGATTCACTTGCGCACCCTGAGGCACCGACAACGCCGGGATGTATTGATAAGAAGCGGTGTGGAGGCTGCTCAGCAGTTTCGCGACATCGACCACTGCCCCGACATAGGGGCTGTAAAATCCTGCACCCATGAACGGCGTTGCGGTGACCTTGCCCATCAAGTCCGTGGACGGACCTGAAGTGAGCGCGGCGACCATCGACTCACTGTGGCCGTCGTCCAGAACGAGCTGGTCGGTGTTCTGCGTCAAGCATGTCGATTGTTGCTCGGGGGGCCGGTCAAAGCATTGCTCCTCGAGCCTGATGCCCAGCGTCTTGGCCAAAAGAACCGAGCGGTCGTGCAGCGCCTTGGGATCGAAATTCGAAGTGCTCTTCACCTCGTACAAATACTTGTCGGATCGGGTCCGGTCGAGGCTCGCCTGATTCAAATCCTGCGACGCGCGCACGAACAAGCCAGGCCTGCTTCGCACCGCCGAACGCAATGTGTCGAAGTCCCCACCCGTTGTGGGCGCCAGAAACAGCAGCGCCTGTTGGGCATCCTGCGGTACGGTCACGACGATTCCTTCGGCGTGGACATTCTTATTCCACGTTTCGGCACGCGTGAACCATTCGTCGGGCGGCGGATTCGTGGTGCCGCGCAGAAACGCGACTACGAGCAGGTAGCGGACGGACTGATCTTCGGGCAGGACGGGATGAATCCACAGGCGGTCTCCCGCCTGCAAGTTTGGCACTTCCGCGATCGGAAGCGTCTTCCCTGCCCGGTTCACGGTCATTTCCACCTGGGGCCCGGCGAGGTCAAAGGCGGCGTTTTCCGCCCTGGCGCTGGTCGTTGCTCCGAAAATTGCCAGCGCGAAAAGCAGAAGACGAAACACCAATTCGCGAATGTGCGCGTGATTCATGGTTTGCAAACGATTGCTCCAAATTCCCGAAGAGCCTGAGGGCTGGGTGGTGGCCTTACGGGGAGTATTCAACCCAATCTGGTTTTGCTTTGTCTTGGTAGGGTGGGGCGTTCAAATTCTAACGAACAAGTGCTGTATGTAAAGCAGAAGAATTGAGGATAAGACTTTATTTTCCCCTAGGTAATTCCCTGTAGATGTTCTCGCTTCCTCGCGCGTCGAAAGTCCACTCAGGGCTTGGCGGAGTCGCGGAGGAATTGGACGAGCAGCGAGCTGACGACTTCGGGCTGCTCCTGCTGAACCCAATGGCCGGCGCCATCGATCAGATGGAAGCCAACCATGTGCGTGCAGGCGCTGTTGCGCATCTTGTCCACCGCGCCCGGCGTTTGATAGACGCCCCAATCGCTCTTCCCCGCGATGTACTGCGAAGGCACGTCGATGGCGCGGCCCGAAAATGTCTGCATCTCGGCGATGCTTTTCGGATCGGAGCCCCGCCGCACGCGATAGCCCTGAAGCGCGCCGTTGAAGCCGGTCCGGCTGTATTCGGTGACGTAGACGCCGAGCTCGGCTTCAGTGAGCCATTTGCAATTGGCGATGTAATCCGCCGACGGCATCAACGGCGCCACGTTTTCCGCCATACCTTTGTCTTTTTCCATCACGTAATAGTGAGGAATTTGCGCCATCTCTTCGGCGGTGCGCGCCTTCAAGGGATGCGGTTTATTCCCTTTGTAATCGGCGCTCTTGTAGAAGTAATAGGCGCGGAAGAAATCGTGCAGGCCTTGCGGCGCATGCAGCATATCGTCATTGGCGCCGCGGGTGCGCTGATAATTCTGATAATACTTGCGCGGCGGATTGAGCTTCGCGAGCTCGGCATCGAGCTCGTCGTCATTGCCCGCCCGGACGCGGCAGGGGCGCGCCGTTGGCTGTGTCGAAGGGCAGCGAGGGCGCGCCTTCGAATGGCGAGCTCATGATTGTGAGGGAGCGAAAAATATCCGGGCGGATGAGCGCGGACCACGAAGCGACCGGCGCGCCGGCATCGTGTCCGACGACCATGGCTACGGAGCGGTAGCCAAGCGCGAAGACGAGGCCGATCGCGTCTCGCGTCATGTTGAGAATGCGAAACGCGATCGGGGTCGGCGTCGTAGGAGTCGTCCCAGCCGGTAGTGCGGCCGTAGCCGCGCTGGTCGGTGGCGACCACGTGATAGCCGGCGTCGGCGAGAGCAGGCATTACCTTGCGCCAGCTGTAGGCGAGCTCCGGGAAGCCGTGCATCAGCAAGACGAGCGGCCGGCCCGGCGTCTCGTAACCTGCTTCCAAAGTGTGCACCATCAGGCCGTTCACGTTGGCGATGTGGCGCGAGCGGACGCCAGCGGGGAGCGTGCCGTTGCCGTATGGCGGAAGCTTCGAGAAATCGGTCTGCACGATTTCGGCGTGTGCGCTTGCGGACGGAGCGATCAGCAATCTGCCGAGCCCTGCCGCCGCGGCTGCGGTCAAGAAAGCGCGGCGCGAAGGCTTCGAGATCGCACTGGAGATTGCGTCGACATTTGGCTTTTCGGACATGGGACGCTCCGCGTTTGGGGATGTCGCGTCTTGTTAGCGAGCGAGTCGAGCGCTATTAGACCGCGAACGGCGGGGTCTGTGTCAATCGCGGAGTGAAGGGTTCCCTCTCGAGCAGCCAGGGACTTCCTCGCATTCGCTGGTAAAGCCTGCGCCACGGTTAGTGTGCC
Organism: uncultured Acidobacteriota bacterium; assembly: GCA_963846235.1. Taxonomy (GTDB): domain Bacteria; phylum Acidobacteriota; class Terriglobia; order Acidiferrales; family UBA7541; genus Palsa-189. Next base: position 796,317 of record CAWJVF010000003.1, on the reverse strand, counting down.
GTTTAGCACAGTTTTTGATTTCCTGCAAGTCAAGTATAGTCGTTACGGGCATTCGATTATGCGGCGAGCCAAAACGTCCGCTTTTAATGCCCAAGCATTTCTGGATTCAGCGGGCGTGGCCCGGAAGGTTGTGGAATTTCGGAGAAACGAGACGATCTTCACACAGGGAAGTGCCTCCAAGCATGTAATGTATATTCAATTAGGCGGTGTGAAGCTCTCCGTGGTCAACGAAGTTGGCAAAGAAGCGGTAATCGCAATGCTGGGACCGGGGGATTTTTTCGGCGAAGGATGCCTGGCAGGTCAGAAGGTGTGCATAGGGTCGACCACCGCGATTACGCCAACTACTGTGCTTGCCATTGAGAAGACGAGATGATTCGCGTCCTCCATGCAGAACATGAATTCTCAGATCGTTTCATCAAGCACATGCTTTCGAGAAACATTCGAATCGAGGCGGACCTAATCGACCAACTCTTTAATTCGACCGAGAAAAGGCTCGCTCGGGCTCTCCTACTGCTGGCTCGCTACGGCAAGGAAGGCCGACCGCAAAAAGTTCTCGCCAAGATATCTCAAGAAACGTTGGCGGAAATGATTGGCACAACGCGGTCGCGAGTTAATCATTTTATGAACAAATTCAAGAAACTTAGGCTTCATCCACACAATGGCGGGCTCCACATCAACAGCTCACTCCTGAGTGTTCTTCTCCACGAGTAATCATCGAACCTTCCGACTTCCGCTATCGAGCGAATCCTAAGCAAAGCGATTCAGGAATAGGCCAAGTCTCGACAAATCGTTTGCAGACGATGCTGCCCTTATATTATTGGGAACTGATGGGCGTCGATAGATAGCGTTTCGGCCGTCGAAGCCAGATCCCGATGGTGCCTTTTCTTGAGACTTGGCCCAGCAGGCAAACCGTAGGTGGTTGGATATTCAGACTCGCTTCGATTGGATTGTGCAGGGCTCCGGCGCGACTTCGAAAGTGGTCGATCTCACTGACTGTTCTCACGTCGCAAGCGTCTGCGGCGAATAGCTCGGATTGAGATTCGAGTCAGATCAAAGGCGCCGTATAAGACATTTTCGCGCCAGAGGTCGCGACTAGACAGAACCTGTGTCCGAATGTATCTCGCGAACCTCGATCGCGGCCGAAAAGCTATCTCGGGGCCGTCTGAAATGTCTTGGAAAATGGCATGGTCGCAATCTCTCAACTGTACGATGGCAATGGCACCGTCGGTTTGAAGCTCGCGGCCGCCCGCATGCGCCACGGAGTGCGGCATTGCTGGACGCGGGGCATAATGTACCGCATCCACGCAGCCTGACAGGGTAAGATCGCGCACGACCCGCTCTCGCTCCTCATCGATATCAGGGTTCACCAGATGAATGAATTTTCTGCGGCGGAGCGATAGGCTTGCCCCTATATCCCGCGTGGAGGCGCTGAACCACACTGGCTTCCCCTGCCACGCATCCGGCTCACTCCAGATTCGCAAGTGATCGCGTCTGGAGAGGCTGTCGAGGCCCCTTTCCCAAGTTGAGTCAGCGGTCTTCCCTTCCAGCAACTGCTGGGACATCGGGCCACGCGGATAGTTTCTCAATAGCAGGAAAGCGTGGATTTCCCGAAAAACGGTTCGAACAGAACTCGCGTCACTACTTTGCCATCCTGCAGACTTGAAACCGTTTCTCAGCTGTTCTTGCGAACCAATAAACGCCAGGTTAACGACGTCGCTGTCCAGGCCTTTCGGCGTAGTCGTGCGCTCGGGAACTGAGAGCGCTTCCGTGTCGAGGGATTGTCGTTCTGATCGTTCGAATTCCCGGTTTTCAGGGGCACTGATGTAATTGCTCACCGGCGGCAAAGGCGTGATCAATTCCAAGAGCCAGTCGGTTCCTCGTGGAAAGTAAAGTTCGGGTTCCGGAGAAACGGGTAGCACGGCCCGATAAGCGGGTAGAACCCAAAATAACTCGGGATCCCACATGGAAATGTACTGCAGCCTGCTGGTGAGATGGTCTAGCGGCGTATTGTTGCTGCGGATGCCTTGGATCACCCCGTTTCTTACTTTCTCGCGCGCATTGTCCACCCCCAACACTCGGGCGCGGATCTGGATTGGCGGCGCATTATTCGGTTGTATACGATCGAACTCAATCTCCAGGGTCGCGATTTCGTGTCGGAATCCCATCCCCACTTTATGGACAGACCTAATGTAGCCCTCTACTGGAGTGCCAACGCTAAAGATGGGGACGCCATCACACCGAGGGGATTCGATCAGGATTCCTCGCACCGAACTCCCCGCCTTTGAGCTGTAAGATGAGACCGGTTGTAGGAGACGAATGCGAAATGTCTGGTTTGCCGTCTGTTCGCACGCGGCGTCAACCTGGATACAACTCAGGCAAAGAGAAACGATCAGGAATGGAAAGATGAAGAGCGCGTTTTCGCGGAAGGCACGCATGTAGTTCACTTCCGACCTGCATTGTGAACCTCTGTGCGAAACTAGCGTGTTCCAAATCGGACAGATTGGTGAAAACGTGGGATCAGAGGCGAATGTGACTCCGTTCAGCCCGCCGGATACAGCTTCATAATCCGGCAATCCTGGTGCACGCGCCGTTCTTTGCTGCGCGTAGGGGATTGGGCGTCGGTGATCATCCAGACAAGCGTGGCTCGCTTACCTTCAGAGCGAACGGTAACAACACTGCCAACGCTGGGCGTCACGCAATTAATATCGCACCGCAGCACCGCGCCACTGTTGTCCGGCAGCACGACGGTGACGAGGTAGCCCGGGCGGTTAAGATCGGAAACGACGGAATCGACAGTGACCGGACACTCGGTCACGCCCGATGAAACCTTGCAGCCTGGAGGTGGCTTATTCGCGGCCGACGCGACCCAAGGCGGTGCGGCGAGACACAACAGCAGAATTAGTTTTCTAATCATTATGGGTTTCTCAAGGGGCTTTTGGGACCATTTTTCGTCGAGCTTCGAGCCAAACGGGAGAGACTTGTTCTATCCTCCAAATGGGCCCGCCGTCGTACAACGGACCTTCCTCCTTGAGAAAGACGGGAGCCTCGCCGCCGAGAATCCAAATGTGAACGTCAGGCGGTTGCTTGCCCACGAGTGGCGCTACCATTCCGGCGGCACCCCCTATTTCCACCTTCACTACGTAATGCGTGGCCTTGCGGTTGAAACCGCCAACTGAGAATGGTTCCTCGCCTTGCGAAGTGATCGCGAGCTTGACAAGTCTGAGCTTCGGCGTGGTGGCTACCATGGAGACCGTCACTGGGGATGTGGTCGGTTGGATATTCTTCAACAACGTCGGTACGATTCCGTTGGCGATATCGGGGGGCAACTCCATTCGCTCACTTATTTGTTTCTGCTTTCCGTCGTCATCTGTGTACCGGACCGTGACCTGGCCTGAAGAAAAGTCAACCGACGTTTCGATCGGACGTTTGAACGCTGGGCCTTTCTGGACGACGTGGTATTTGACGACTTGGAAATTGTCGCGCTGCGAAAATTCAGTCGTTTCCTCGTGAACGGAACCATCCTTGAATCGAAGTACCAATTTGGTGGTTACGCGATCACCCGCTGCATTTTGAATCAAGTCACCAGCCGCGAGGGTCTTCCCCTCAAGCGTTTGCAACACGAGAAAGCCGTGCAACGGGCCCTCCGCGTAGTGCACGCCGACCTGGTCTGCCCGTAACACATTCGACTGTATTAGCGCGGAGCACGCGATCAGGGCGGCAAGGAACTTAACTCTGCTCGGCATCAATATCCTCGATTACGCACCTTGAAATATTGCGCCCCGGTGTGCGCCATAGTTTTTCGTGCAGCGGCAGCCAGGTTGAACCCCTTCTTCCTTAATACTTCCCACAGCTAGCAAGAGCTTCCTGCTTGTCGCCTCCGCGGCCGAATTCCTATCGCAACTCAATCGCCAAGATAATTGACCTTCAGCCAACCGCAAATGACGATAGGCATTCCAGTCGCCAACTCTGTGTTTGTCGCGCAACGGAAATCGCAATCGCGTGCAATGAGCGACTTAGCCCAAGCACGAGCCATCAGAATCCAGAGAGACTTATTCTGCAGTGCAGGATTGGGATTGTGTCCGACCGGGTTGGAACGGCTCAGTCGTACAAGAAGCGATGAGGAACTCCATGCCAATGTCAAAGAACTTCATAGTCAGTTGGAAAATTCGCCAGGTACGCTTGCCAAAGCCTAGCTGGATCTGTTGACGCAGTCTCGATTCTAGGAGGGGGAGCAATCAAGCTCTCCCACCTCCAGGAATCGCGGATGCGGCCAGCGCCTGCGCCGTACTACTCCTGAACTCTTGCTCGCAGAACCACTTGTTCTGAGGGAAATTTCGTTTGCGAGTCAGTCTCCGCAGTGACGAAGACATTGAAGGTATGGAAAGTAGTTGCCGTCTTTAGATCGCCCTTGTGATTGTTTCCGACCTTCAGTTCCCCCTGACTTTTCGGTTGAGAACCTTCCTGCTCCACCCAGACAACGTAGCTCTTTGCAGCAGGGGTGAGCCTGCCCGGTTTCGCCATACCATTAGCTTTCACTTCAAGCTGGATATTGCCATCCTTCTCCTTAGCCACTTGAAGCTGGGCCGTCGCTCCCGGCACCTCATTCGAGGCGGTCATGGGGTAGGTTTTTGCGTAGGTTGCTGGGGCAAGCGCTAAAACGGCTGCGCACACCAATGCGGGAAAATAGAATATTTTTGTGTTCATGTTTGAAACTCCTTTGGGACTATCTTGTGCAACCATGCTAGAGCACGCGAAGAAGGGTATCTGTCCTTTTGCGCACACATTGGCATTTTGTGTTCGGTTTCGGGAATAAGGAGCCGCTGGCCCCCGCGGCGTTATTGCAAGCAAGACGGGACCACGATACTTTGGGCCTCGCGCAGCATGCGGGCGCTTAGCGCTTCTTCGGACGCAGATTCTGCCAATCCGATTCGCTCATCAATTGCCCGACGTAGCCAAACTCGCTAGCGCCCTGCAGCCATCCTCCGCCATCCATCACCACAACTTCGCCGTTGAGCTGCGCACAGCCATCACTGACAAGAAAAGCAGCGAGATTCGCGAACTCTTCGAGCGTCCCAAAGCGCCGCAGTGGAATGCGGTCAATCGCATGCCGCTCTAAATCTTTTCGCGGCAGCAGGCGCGAAAAGGCGCCCTCTGTGCGAATAGGGCCAGGAGCGATCGCGTTCAAGCGAATGCCGCGCGGGCCCCATTCGACGGCAAGACTCTGCGTCAAAGCGAGCACGCCTGCTTTGGCTACTGCGGAGGGAACAGTGTAAGCGGAGCCCGATCCGACGGCGGCATACGTAGTCGAGACGTTCAGCACGGTCGCCTGCTGCCCGGCTCTGAGCCAGCGCTGGCCGCAAGCCAAAGTCAGATTCATCGTGCCGTATAGGACGATGCCGAGTACTGCTTCCCATGCACGCGGCGAGAGTTCTTCGGTGCGCGCAAGAAAATTGCCGGCAGCGTTATTGACCAGCACATTCAGCGGCCCAGCATCCCAGATCTTCGCGATCATCTGCTCGACGGTATCGCGCTCGCGCACGTCACAGACAAAACTCCCGATCTGGCCTGATGTGCGGTCAGTCAGCTCGCGGCAGGTTTTCTGCAGCACATCCGCCCGGCGGCCGCAGATGTAAACCGCTGCGCCGAGCTGCAGAAAACGCTCCGCCATCGCGCGGCCCAGGCCGGTGCCGCCTCCGGTAATCAAAATACGTTTGCCCTTGAGCAGATCTGGTTGGAACATTTCTCATCCCCGATTTGCTTCGGTATTCGTCATCGAAGCCGAGCCAATCTGCCACAAGCCGACCTATTTATGAAGCCCGCGTTGCCCATGGCTTTATCCCAAGGAGGGCGCATGGAGAAACATTGTCGGGTGCCCCGAAAAAACTTCCTGCCCGCTATTCTGGCTTTACGGCTCCCAAAAGCTGGGACTCTTTAAGCCCCGCGTTGTCTGAAGAGTGGCGGAATACAGGATCATTCCCCATGCTCTTGGAAGGCCGCATGCTTCTAGATTAGCTACCTGCCCGCACCACATTACAAGCATGCGTAAACCATGAAGGAGGTAGACCCAATGCGAAAGTTTCTGCTTTCAGCCTCTCTGTTTTCCGCCGCATTGATGTTGGCCGGTGCATCAGCCAGGACACAACCAATCCCCACTGCACGTCAATCAGGAGAACAGTCTCAAGAGGCAACGAAGTCGATTGCTGGGACCGTGGTTTCCATTGGAGACAAGGGGCATTCCTTTGCCCTCGAAGTGAATCAAGGTGGTGAGAAGCAAACGTTGCAGTTTGTCGTGGATCAAGAAACTCAGGTCAACGGTCAGGTAAAGGTCGGGAGTCCTGTAAAAGTGGAGTACGTGGCGAAGGCGGACCAAAATGTGGCCAAGTCTGTCACACCGCAAACGCAAGGTTAGCGGCTTAAATCGCTGATTTTGCACGAGCGACTGCAGGCGGAGCCGACCGGGCTCCGCCTGCTTTTTGGCGAATCACAACAAAACGATGCGAGGTTAACTTCCGAGTTGCCCTTGAAGAACCTCTCCCCGCAGCGAAATCATTTTGAACCGCGTCGTGGAATTGCGGTGCCTGGGATTGCGCTCAACTCGAGTGTGGACTTTGTTGTCACGCTCGTCACGGATCGCCGGGCTTTCGGGCTGGCTGTCGCCGGACCGCGGGATCTCCATGCTAATGCCGAGCGTCCGCTCCAATTTCTGCAGGTCCGCTCGCTCGCTTCGCGTGAAGAGTGTGGAAGCACAGCCACGCTTGCCCAAGCGCCCCGTGCGCCCCACGCGATGTATGAAGCTTTCGGCCACTTCGGGCAGATCATAGTTTATGACGTGGACGATTTCCTCGACATGGATTCCCCGGGAAGCTATGTCGGTTGCGACCAGCACACGGTAACGTCCCTGCTGGAATCCGGCGAGCGCCGTTGTGCGCTGCGATTGCGACCGGTTCCCGTGGATCGTTGCCGCCGCCAAGCCGTCATGGTTCAGCGCCTTGGTTAGCCGGTCTGCGCCGCGTTTCGTGCGCACGAACACCAGACAGCGGCCGGTTTCTTTGACCAACAGGCGGCGCAGCAGTGCCTGTTTGTGCTCAGGAATCACCTCGAAAGCCTGTAATCGCACGTTCTCCGCGGGCTTCGTGGTGGACCCAATCGACACACGTACGGGGTTCTTCATATAGTCCGTGACGAGGCGTACCACTTCGCCCTCCAGCGTTGCGGAAAAACACATGGTTTGCCGGTGCTTCGGTAGAACTGCCGCGATGCGGCGAATCGCAGGAAGAAATCCCACATCGAGCATGCGGTCGGCTTCGTCGAGCACCAAAATTCTCAGCGCGCGGAAATCAATACTCTTGCGCTCGAGGAAGTCCTCGAGGCGACCGGGCGTGGCCACTACGAGACGAGCTCCGCGACGCAATGCCGCAAGCTGCGGGCCCTCCGCCAGGCCTCCCACTACTACCGCTGCCGGGGGAAGTTGCCGGCCACGCAACGCGTCATACTGAGTGGCCACTTGCATCGCAAGCTCCCGCGTGGGCACAAGCACCAGCGCCGTCACTCCGGGCTTCTTCTCCCGCATCAGCTGTTCCATCACTGGAATCAGGAATGCCAGCGTCTTGCCGGTTCCGGTCTGCGCTGTAGCCAGCACATCGTGGCCCTCGATCGCTTGCGGGATCGTTGCCGCTTGCACAGGCGTGGGCATCACGAAGCTTGCTTGCAACAATCGCTCTTTCACGTACGAACAAATCTGTAATTCTGAAAAACTCTGCACTCTTTTGTCTTTTCTCTGGCCGGAACGATTGGAGCGCGCACACAGATTCGCGAGCGTGGACCGAAACGAGCACGGCCAGTTGTAATTTAAGTTAGGCCGAAGATTTACGGAAAGAACGGCAGGCGGGTATCGTCAGATCGACTCTTTAACCAACTGCAGGACGCAACCGTCGCATCAAGGGCTAATGGAATATAGCACATTTTATTGCCCTTTGCCCTGGAATCGCGCAAGAGTAAACACGCTGTCGATGACGGCGCGTTCAGATCAATTCAGCCCTCGGCCTGAGTTCTCTTGCGCTCTTTGTGAGCGTTAACTAAAATCCCGGCTCAAGCGACGGCTCTGGAGTTTCTGCGCATGAAAAGCACCATGATGGATTTTCAGTTGACGCTTGCGCCAATACTCGAGCGCGCAGCGAGGCTGTATCCAAAGGTGCAAATCGTATCGCGGATGCCAGACAGGAGCCTCGAACGCCGCACATATGCGGATCTGGCAATTCGCGCGCACAAGCTCAGCCGCGCCCTGATCGCAGCAGGTTTGCAGCGCGGCGAACGCGTCGCGACGCTGATGTGGAATCATGGCGTGCACCTGGAGGCGTACTTTGGCATTCCGCTGGCCGGCGGCGTGCTGCACACGCTAAATCTGCGCCTTCCTCCTCACCAGCTCGCATTTATCGCGAAACATGCCTCGGACCGGTTTTTGATCGTGGATGATGTGCTGCTGCCCGTGCTGCAAAAGTTTGTTGCCGACGCGCCTTTCGAACGCATTTTCGTTCGCCGCACCGGCGCATGTGAAGCCGGGCTTTACGAGGATTACGAAGACTTGCTCAAGACCACGCCGGGCGATTGCGCGTTGCCACAACTGAATGAATGTGAGGCCGCGGCCATGTGTTACACCTCCGGAACGACCGGCGATCCGAAGGGCGTGGTTTACTCACATCGAGCGCTCGTGCTGCATTCGATGGCCCTGGCAATGGCGGATTCGCTGGCCGTTTCTCAAAACGACTGCACGATGCCGGTTGTGCCCATGTTTCACGTGAACGCCTGGGGCTTCCCTTATGCCGCAACGATGGTGGGAGCCAAGCAGGCACTGCCCGGCCCGCACCTGGACGCGGAAAGCCTGCTCGACCTGTGTGAGCGCGAGCAGGTGACCGTCTCGACTGGAGTACCGACGGTGTGGATGGCCGTGTGCGCGGAGCTCGATAAAAATCAACAGCGCCGGCGTCTTGCGCCCAATCTCAGGCTTATCGTAGGCGGCTCCGCACCCGCGGAATCATTGATCCGCCGCTTCGATGCGCACAACGTCCGCCTGATTCACGCGTGGGGCATGACCGAATCCACGCCGATAGCGTCGGTCTGTCGTCTGCGTCCTTGTCTTGGCGAGATGTCGGAAGACAAAGAGTATGCGATTCGCGCGGTGCAAGGCATACCTGTCCCATTCGTCGAAGCTCGCGTAATCAGTGAAACGGGGCCGGTGCAGTGGGACGGCGAAACAATGGGCGAAGTGCAACTGCGCGGGCCTTGGGTGGCGTCGAGCTACTTCAATATGCCTGAGTTAAACGACAAGTGGACCGACGACGGCTGGTTGCGCACCGGCGACGTGGTCACCGTGAATGAGCTCGGCTATTTGCGCATCGTGGATCGCACGAAAGACCTGATCAAGAGTGGCGGGGAATGGATCAGCTCGGTAGACCTGGAAAATGCAATCGTCGGTTATCCGGGCGTCAGAGAGGCCGCGGTGATTGCCGCATCGCATCCGAAATGGGAAGAGCGGCCCGTTGCGGTGATCGTCGCCAACGAACCCAAGCCAACTCCTGAGGAACTAGATGAGTTTCTCGCCAAACGATTTGCGAAATGGCAACTTCCCGATGCCTACATCTTCGTCGACGAGCTTCCGCACACGTCAACGGGCAAGCTGCTGAAAAGCGCTCTGCGCGATCGCTACCGCGATTATCTGAATGAACACTTCTCCGCGATTCGTTAGATATTGGCAGGTCCAACTCACCATCTCTGTCTTCTCTGCACGTTGGCCACATAGGGAAAAACGGGAAACGGGAAATTAACACAGAGGGCACAGAGGCGCGGAGGTCACCGAGACTAAGAGGATAAAGAGGACCGTCGCAGCGCGGTTAAAAGTACGCGACACTCGCGATATGATGTAGCGCACCATTATTCTCGGCGAACGCGTGCCAAACAGATAGGATGCGCGATTGTTCGCCGCACCTGATGCCTTTTCCCCGCACAGAATATGACGCCGTCGTGATCGGCAGCGGACCGAACGGCCTCTCCGCCGCAATTACCATCGCCGAAGGGGGCCACTCGGTTTTGGTGATCGAGGGGCACGAAACGATCGGGGGTGGAGCGCGATCTGCCGAATTGACTCTCCCCGGCTTCGTCCACGACGTTTGCTCTTCCGTTTACCCCATGGCGCTGTGGTCTCCGTTTTTTCGCCGGCTGCCGCTCGCGCAGGACGGGCTCGAATGGGTCCATCCGGCCGCGCCGCTCGCCCATCCGCTCGACGACGGTTCCGCGGTGGTCCTCGAGCGTTCGGTGGAACGCACTTCGGAAAATGTCGGACACGATGAGGACCGTTACATCCGCCTCATGGAGCCTCTGCTTGCGGCGTGGCCGAAGCTAGAGGCCACCGTGCAAAATCCGTTCAGCTTCCCGGCGCATCCTTTCGCCGCGGCTCGCTTTGGACTGACCGTGATGCGCTCGGCGTCCGGCGTCGCCAGGCATCACTTTCGCGGCGTGCGGGCGCGCGCGCTTTTGGCCGGCTTGTCGGCGCACGCGGTGCTGCCGCTCGAACGCATCCCGAGCGCCGCTTTCGGACTCGTTCTGGGAATCATCGCGCATGCCCAAGGCTGGCCGTTTGTGCTCGGCGGCTCACAAAATATCTCCAGCGCGCTGGCTAGGCATCTCACATCGCTGGGAGGAGAAATTGTCACCGAGACACCGATTGCTTCGCTGGAGGAACTTCCCCGGGCTCGCGCCGTTCTATGTGACGTGACGCCGCGACAGCTTCTGACCATCGCGGGTTCGCGATTCCCCGCCAGCTTCCGCCATCAACTCGAGCACTATCGCTACGGCCCCGGCGTTTGCAAACTCGATTGGGCGCTCGACGGACCTATTCCGTGGAAAGCGGACGAATGCCGCGGCGCCGGAACCGTGCACCTGGGAGGCACATTCGAAGAAATTGCTGCATCGGAGCGCGATGCGTGGCAAGGAAAGCATTCCGCGCGGCCGTTTGTGCTGCTGGCGCAGCCGACGCTTTTCGATTCCACACGCGCTCCCGCGGGAAAACACACCGCCTGGGCGTATTGTCACGTGCCACAAGGATCCTCGATGGATATGACCGAGGCGATCGAGAACCAGATCGAACGCTTCGCTCCGGGTTTCCGCCGGCTCATACTGAAGCGCAACGTGCGTGTTGCGGCCAGCATGGAAAGCTACAATCCGAATCTGATCGGGGGCGATATCGGTGGCGGCGCGGCGGATCTGGAGCAATTTCTGTTGCGGCCGACTCGGCGTTTCCACCGCACTCCCGCGAAGGGAATTTATTTGTGCTCGTCTTCTACGCCGCCGGGCCCGGGCGTGCACGGCTTGTGCGGCCATCTGGCGGCGCGCGCGGCGCTGAAGGATCTTTTCTGAGGCGCCTTTGTTTACGAGGCTTTCGTGCGGCCTAAAACGCTCTTAAAGTGGATTGTTGGAGTTCTGATCGCAGTAGCCGCGATCGTATATGCAGGCGATTTTTTGTGGTTCGAATTTCGCATTCACAATCCCAAGCCCAACGATCCTCTGGAGACCATCACTTTCTTTTACGCCACGGGAGTTAAGGGCGGCAAAGTCGAAGTCTTCGACGATCAGCCGCAAACGCAAATCTGCGTTCATTCTATATTCCCGCATGAAGGCTACAGGCCCTGCTGGCGCTTCAATCGCTCGCGCATCCAACTCATCTCTCGGATGATCCGGCCGCGCAGAAGCTCATGACGTGCGGTCACTTCGCGGGTTGCGCGGCATCGGGGAAAGGCAGCGCTCTGGGCGCCGAGGCGGAGCCCGCAATCGAGCGAGCGCCGTTTTTACCCACGGAGCGCACGGCAAAGAAATGATTGTCCGTGGACACTCCCTTTAGTGTCGTTTCGCCCGGGTTGGTTACGAACTGAAAGACCTGCCAGCGGGGCTCGGTCGTCTCGCGCCATAAGATCTCGAAGCCGGCGCGCTCGGAATCTTCCCCGGCGCTCCACGCGATCTTCGCGTCAGGCGTAACGCCGCCGCTCAGCTTCACCTTCGCGGGCATGGCGGGCGCGAGCGCGAGCTCCCGAAGCGCTTCCGCATTATCGCGGGCAACGTTTCCGGCAAATCCCATATTGAGGTACTTCATCTCGTCGCCGTACTGGACGCCATTTTCCGTGCGCGGCGTCTGATGCTGGTGCCGATAATCCTCGAGCGGTTCGGTGAAGCGCACCGCGGGTAAACCGGCGTGGTAAAACGGCTCGTGATCGCCGCCGCGTCCGAGGCGATCCAACGAAAAGATCAGGCGAATCGCCTGGCGCCCGTCGATCTCTTCGATGGCGCGCGCCAGTTCGCGGGAAGGCGAGTCGGCGTCATCTACGTCACCGGCGCCGGAAAACAGCCGGACGCGGTGAGGCGCACCCGCCGCGGAATCCGCCCCGACAATGTCGTTGTCGAGCATGCCGCCTACGGTGTAGCCCAGCTGCTTCACCCACGCCAGCATGTGCTCGGCTCCGAGCAAGCCCTGCTCTTCTCCAGAAATGGCGGCGAAAAGCAGCGTGGCGCGATAATTCCCTGCCCCATTCGCGGCCATGCGGCTGAGCAATCGAGCGCACTCCATACTGACCGCGACGCCAGACGCATCGTCGTCCGCGCCGGGCGCTTCGAGATTCGGGTCCATAACGTCGGAAGCGCGCGAGTCGAAATGGCCCGAGATGATGAAGACGGTTTTCGCAAGCTGCGGGTCGCGGCCGCGGAGGACTCCGTAGACATTTTCCATGTGCACGGGCTTGTTGTTGGTGCGTGCACTTGTGGCCTCGAACTTGTCGACCGTGACCTGCAACCTGCCGCCTGAACTCTTGGCGATTTCGTTCCAGCGCGCCACGATGCGATCGCGGCCGCAACCCGCGCCGCGTTTGGGATCAGTCCACGAAGAGAGCGAATTGCGCGTCTCGCAGGCGACGAGTTGTTCGATCAGGCTGCGCATCCCGGCTTCGTCCACGTCGGGTCGCGAGATCGCACTGGCGGGCCTCGGCATCAGCTTGGGAGCCGGCTTTGCTTGCGGAGGCTCCGCTGGGTCGCGCTGCGCCCGCAGCGCCGATGAACCTACGAACGCGACCACCAAGCTGACGACAAAAACGGCAAAGGTTCGTGCGGATTTTCGGCTGGTCATTTTGTCTTCTCGTGCTCGGCCTGCGCCGAGCTCACATTTTCGGACAGGATATAAGGTCGAATCGGCGCGGAAGCCGCGTCCAGCGCCCGTACTTCCTTGCGGGACATTTGTTCCTCGATCTTGCGCAGGACTTCGGCCAGACTGCGCCGCTGCGATTTTTTCCACTCAGCCCGGCGCACTTTTACCTGCGGTCGAACCGCGAGCGCCTGCGCAAACGCCCGCCAATATTCCATTCGCCCGACCAGTGGACTCGTCAGCAATTTTGCGGAGACACCCAACGCGTGCGCTGCTTTCTCGCCATAAGTATCCAGATGCACCCAATGCGTGAGCAGACGGTTGCGATCATAAACTGCGTTGGCTTGCCGGCGCGATACCTTCGAACCAATAGTGGACGAAAACTGATGCCAGATGGCGCTGCGCGGCTCGTAGCGCACCTCGAATCCTTGTTTCCAAGCACGCAGCGAAAGCTCCACGTCTTCCCAGCCGTATGGCGCCATCGTCTCTTCAAAACCGCCGAGTGCCAGAAATTTCTCGCGATCGAAAAGCGACGAGCCGCCGGTGGCATAGAGCGTCATCAGCGGCTGCATCTGTGCCGGCGGATCGGGAACAAAAAATCGGGAATGCACGCCAAGGAAGCCGCGCCGAAATCTGCCGCGCTGCCCCGCGCCGCGCAGTACGCCGGTGGCAGAAATCATAGGCATTGCCCGTTACGGCGAACACATTGGGATCGCGGAAGTGCGCGACGAGAGGGGGCAGCGTCGTGCCCGTAAGCGCGACGTCGTTGTTTACCAGGTACACCAGCGAAAAGCGCGCAGCTCGCAAGCCACGATTAGCCGTCGGCGCAAAACCCTGCTGGCGCGCGCTGATCTCGAAGCGCACTTCCGGCCAATGCGCCCGCAACCATTCCTCGCTATCGTCCGAGCTGGCATCGTCGGCAATCAGGATTTCGGTCGGCTGGCCGCACGCGGCTTCAAAAGCGCGCGCCGATTCGATGACGCTGGGCAAAAACTTTTCCAGCAAGGCGCGACCGTTCCAATTGGGAACAACGATGCTGAGACCCGCAACGCTCAAGGGGAAAATCCCACCGCTTCCGGCGAAACGAGTTCCGCGCACACCTGCAAGGACGAACCGCCGCCCACTCGCGTGCTGATCCATTCCCAAGGATGCAGAAATGGCTTAGCCATGTAATACATCATGCGTCCGCCGCTCCGGCCATGACGCCGCGTGAGCCGATTCAGCAGGCTATGCTTGAGCCCATGGTAATTTTCCGTGCCGGTGCGATCTTCCATAACGCATACGCGAAATCCGCATGTCTCCAGAAGCCGCGTCAGCGTCTCGCTCGTGTAATGGCAGAGATGATGAGGCAGCGAAAGCCCGAACCAATCCTCGCCGAAATGCCGCGCCTGATAGCTTCCAAAATTAGGCAATCCAATCACGACGATTCCGCCGGGGCGCAGAAGCCGCGCCGCTTCCTGCAAAACAGCGCGGGGATTGGGCAGATGCTCGAGCGAATCCCAGAACGTGATCGCGTCGAACTTGCTCGACGGCAATCGAGCCGCAATGAGGTCGCCGTTATGAACCCTGTCTGATCCCAGCGACCGCGCTGCCTGCCGATAAGGCACGGGCATGGGCTCGACGCCGTATCGGTCCCAATGTTTCGGATCAAGAGCGCGCAGGAAAAATCCCAGCCCGCATCCGACGTCGAGCACGCTGCCTTCGCTGCGAAAGCGCTGTAGAAAGCCGGTGCGATGGCGCTGGTCGCGCCTGATCCAGTTTTCGTCGGTGGCTTCGATGCCGCCCTCGCCCCAATATTCCTCGGCATAAAACGGCTCGAGCTCATGCGGCGTGAGCTGCGGCTCCGTTCTGACCAAGCCACACGCAGTGCAACGCCACAGCCGAAAGCGCACGGCCGCGCCTGCCGCTTCTACTCTTTTCTCGAGGATGGCCTGCGCATCGAGCGAACCACATAGGGGACACGTCAAACGCTGCGCGCGCGGCGCTCGCGCTCTGCTCTTCGAGGGAATGTTCGTACTTGTGCGCCGTCATTTTTCAGGGATTCGCGCGGAAAGTATAGCGAATCGAAAACGTTTGCTCGGGAATCATTTCCTAGCTTGTAGCCCAGCGACAGGGCAATCCTCGGTTTAGTGACATTTCGCCCTCTTTCGCCCATTCTTCGCCTTGCATTCGCCGCGGGCACTCCTTAACCTTACAGACTCGCTGTCTGCGCCTGGTGCGTCACATAGACAGCGGGAGGCTTTTATGGCGACTTCGGTCTGGAAGGGCCACCTCACTTTCGGCTTGGTATCCATCCCTATCCGGCTGTTTGCCGCGGCGCGGACGGAACGCATCAGTTTGAACCAGCTTCACACAGTGTGCCACTCGCGCATTCGCCAGCCGCAGTTCTGCCCCACTTGCAATCGCCAGATCGAGCGCTCCGAAATCATCAAGGGATTCGAATACGAGAAAGATCAGTACGTTCTCTTCACGCGAAGAGGAGCTCGACAAACTCGATCCGCCCTCGGCGCGCACCATGGAAATTCTGGAATTCGTGAAAGCCGAGGAGGTCGATCCCCTTTACTTCGACGCTTCGTATTACGCGACTCCCGAAGACGCCGGCAAAAAAGCCTACATCTGCTGCTCGATGCCATGGAAGAATCCGGCCATGTCGCCATCGCCAAACTCTACATGCATCAGCGCGAATATATCGTGGTCATCCGGCCTCGTGCGCATGGGCTGACGCTGCACACCATGTTTTATGCCGACGAGATCCGCAACGTCGCCGAATACGGCCAGAAGGACGGCGCCGAGCCGAAGGAACAGGAAAAGAAGCTCGCTTTGCAGCTGATCGAAAGCCTCTCCACGCGTTTCGAGCCGAAAAAATATCACGACGAATACCGCCAAAGCTTGCGCGCCATGATCGAGGCGAAATTGAAGGGACAGGAAGTCGCAGTCGCTCCGCATCCGCAGCTCGCGCCGGTCGTGGATTTGATGGAAGCGCTGAAGAAGAGCCTGGCCGGCGGCAAGCAGCCGGCAGCTAAACAGGGTCCGGTGGAAATGAAGCCAATGAAAGTGGTGCCGGAAGCGGTTCCGGCACGGAAGCGCGCCGGCAAACGCTCGGCAGGTTAGCGGGATAGAGACGTACGAACAGAATTCCAGGCTCGCGCCCCCGACAATCGACATCACATTGAAGCGAGGGTATTCTTCTTAAGGAGCGTCGCTATGGCCAGTTCCAAATGGACGGGATTTTTTGCGTTTTTCCTTGGCGCGAGCCTGGGAGTGGTGGCGGGGATGTTGTTGGCCCCGAAATCCGGCGAGGATTTGAGGGAAGACCTGAACGATCGGCTCAATGAGGGCGCGGAGCGAGTTCGTGCGACAAGCAGATCGGTCGCGCGGCGCGCGCAAGAGATGGCCAGTCAGGTGCAGCAAAGCGTTTCCGATGCCGCCGAAGCCGGCATGCGGGCCTCGCGCAAAATAACGCGTTCCTGATTTCACGCCGCGCAGCCGCGCGCTGCGTTTCGTGAGTATCGGCTCGATAGTTCGCGCCGGGAACTCAGCTGGCTCTACGACGTTCTCGCTTGCCGGGAAGAAAGCGGTAGCGTTCGATTTTGGCGGCAATCCCCACGCGGCCTTTTCTTATATTTTCCGTTCGCTGCACGCGAGCTTCGCAACGCACGCGCACCGGATCGCCCCGCGTGATCTCCGGTGGCAAGGTCAGCATGATTTCGAGTTGTGTGCCGCTCTTCAATGGTTCTTCCAGGAAAAAATAGACGCCCTGCGAACTGACGTCTCTGCATTCGGCGAGAATTTCTCCGGCAGCAGAGACGCCCGATGGGCGGACTGACACAGCCAGCTTCAGCGGGTATCTCATCCTGCGACGGCGTTCCGTAATGGCCAATGCACACCTCAAAGAGAGCAATCGCTTACAACCCGCCCCGAGATAGCGCACGAAAATTCCTCTGGCCGGGCTGGGGCCGACGGTCTCCAAGTAGATGCTGGCGGCCGGCATGAGGGACATCATCGGAACCTTAGTCAGCCGTCGGCAGTGCCTGTACGCTATCGCCAGGCAAAAACAAAAGAGGGGGAGCGCGTGGCTCCCCCTCTTCTCCTGCTCCGAAAAACCGCGGGACTCGATCAGCCGATCGGGGTGCTGCTTGCGCCTGCACCGCTACCGGAAGTATCCACGCGGATCACGCCGGACTGATCGGTGTAGTACATGTTCTGTCCAGTGGTGGCCGCAGTGATCGGCTTAGCTGTTATCGAATACGACTGGTTGCTCGCACCCGCCGTGAACGTAAACACGTAGCCGCTCTTGGTACCACCTGCGAGCACAGAGTCAATCAAGTCTGCTGAGCTGGAACTCGCCGTACCGCCAGACCCGATCGGCCCCAAATTGGTGAGTGCCGCCGGGAATTGACCGTAACTGGTGGAATAAGGCGATGCACGCTGTATTCAACGTACGCAGTGAGCCCACTGCCGAAGCCTGGTTGGCGGCGATCTTCGCACGAAGCAGGTTCGGGATGGCGATGGCGGCGATAATCAGAATGATAGCCACTACGATCAAAAGCTCAATCAACGAGAAACCCTTTTGTTTTTTCCGCATTTTCTCTATTCTCCCTTGCGAAAAGATTTCGCTTTAGCCGGCCTGTGAATTTGAATACAGGCTTATATAAAGCACTCGCCAGACCATTCCCAGCCATCGTTACAGGCCAGTCAGCTCATTGATAAGAAGGCGCTTAGTATATCACTGGCCAAGCTACGTCATTGCCAGTGTGCACCCTGCGTACACTCGACTCGAAATTGCACTCTTTGTGCACACAACCAAGCAGCGGCACACCTGTAGCGCGCCTACAATTCGATGTGCAATCTCAACCCCGGAACCCAAACCGGCCCGCGGTCCCGGTTGTAACCAGGATTATCAATATGCTGAAGATCGATCGCGCCATATAGGCCTCGCCAGAAATGGACATTATAGTACCCTTCGAAGATGTTTTCCCGGCCGTAGGTGAGCGTTCCGTCGCCTAGCAAAAAGCCCAGACCTCCGAGCTTCAGATATTCCCGGTGGTCGCCCGATATGCCGTTGCTGACGAAGGCCAAACCGGCCTTATCGTTCTGGCGATGCCACTGATCCCCCGCGTAATCCGCGCCCAACGAAACCGTCTGATTGACCTCGGTGTAGGCAAAAGACTCGTGCCGCCCCTCGTTCCACCCGAACCTGCCGAAAGCCCGCATGTGCGCCGACACTTGTTGTTCCAGATTAATGCCAAACCCATATTTGACTCTTCCCTCTTGCCTCGTAGCGTCGACGTTGGGAGCCGCCGTTTTTCCCGCCAGGAACAAATCGATTGCTTCGCGATAATCACCCATATTCGCGTGGTTCACATACGAAAGCAGGCGGACCTGAGTGGGCCTCTGCGCGAAGATATTTGGATGTAGTTCCAGTTCGAGATTCTCTCCCCTGGCCCTTGGGAGGTCCCCGTCGAGCGAAATGCCATTTGCCACGGTCGGCATCATAGCCTCAGCGAAGCGTACAGCCCACGAGCGGTCGTCGTATTCCAGTATGGCCGCGTAGGTATAGCCCCGCGTATCGGCCGCATAATCCCAGGCTCCATTGTTCACGATCGTCCAGTTCATGAACTGGAAATGGCTGTCGCTACCGACAGCATTCACGTCGATAAAGTCGGCCAAGGAAAGTTTCCCGATGCGGAACTCCATGCGTTTCGCTGGGAGACTCTTGATCACGCCCAGCGGCCCAATATCCGTATCGTCAGACTCATCGCTCAGCGGCAGCACGTATCGAAAGATGGCACGAGCTACGTAAGGCGCCGCGCTGAGAGGCGATCCCTGGCCCGGAGTTCGGACCACGTCAATGTTCGGATAGCCAGCCAAGCCCAGCGAATTGCTGATGCCATTCCCGCTCGCCTCCTCCAGGTCAAAGACGGCGTCCATCGAGTTCGTGAGCCGATATGCCGTATAGAGTGTGAAAATGCGCGAAGTGCGAGTTTCGCCTTTAGGACTCAGGCTGTTCGGGCCGCTATAAGGCGCGTGGAAACCGGGATGCCCCTGCGAAATGATGTTGATCTGGCCGGAAAGCCACCAACGCGTCGTCTCCGGATGCGGAAAAATGGATTGCGGATTGCTTTCAGGCTGTTGCGGCGTCTGCTGAGCATCCCCGGCGGCTTGCCCTGGAGTCGCCGGATTCTGCGGATCGGCGTTCACAGGCGCTGCATCCGGCGGATTTGAATCCTGTGCCAGCACCACCGAAGAACATAGAAGGACAGCGGTCACGAGCAGCAACAACTGTCCGAATCGAAACCGCCCGTCATGTCGGTGATCGAAACTCATTTCCTTGTCATCTGTGGATCTGGAGCTATCTTTAGTTTGATTGCCCCGGAGAACTGCCCGCAACTCCCACATTCAGCTTGCACGTGATTGACGGCTTGTGCTGTTAAATGCAGATGAAAATTAATGGCGGCTCGCCGAGGAGCTTCGCCAGATCGAAACGAACGCCCGTCCACCCCAGCTGCCGGTTGCTTTAAAATGCGCGCGGAACAACTACGATCGCTTTTACTTATCAAAACACCGTGATACCCTACCCCCCTAGGGTAGGTCAAGACAAAATGTCACATCTTTCGCGAGAAAAGCTCGATCTCGTCAATCGCACAAAGAAAGTAATTGGGCAGTTGGAATCGGTAGAGCGCGCCCTGAACGAGCATGAACCCTGCGCGGAAGTTCTTCACCGTTTGTCCGCCGCGAGAGGAGCAATCAACAGCTTGATGGCGGAATTGATGGAGGACCATATCCGCAACCACATGCCGCGCCACACCAAGACCTCGGAAGAAGCCGCCAGCGACCTCATCGAAATCGTCCGAACCTATCTGAAGTAAAGAGGGCCTGAAGTAACCACGCGAATCTTGGAAGGCTGGAAGGTCCACACGAACTTCGCTTTTAACGCGTGCTTCGACGACATTTCACCTTAAGCGCGCTTACGAATAAGCATTGATGACGCTGGAACACCTGAACTTTGGTCCAGTAGCGAGACGGTGACGGGGGTTCCACACTGCTTATGGGATGTTCTCAAGCGCACAACCCAGCCGCAATCGCCTGCACTCAATCCGAGCGAATACTGGCACTTTAACTCGGATCGGTGCGCTCCTCTTCCCTGTCCTTCTTACGATTGTTTTTGCGTTCGCAGGTCCAGAATGCCTAGCTGCCACAAGCAGCAACGATGATGTGACAAGCTCCGCAAAAATGGCGAAGACAGGCGACGCCGCGACCGCGCCCGATCCCGGATCACAGGGACCCGCCGTATCGGACGGCTCAAACGTCAAAGAAAGCGTCAACGCGTTGGCGTTCACGGAAAGCCAGCCTCCATTCGCGGTAAACGATCTGTTGAAGCCCAGCCTCAAAACTCAGTACAAGACTGGCGATCCAACGCTTTCGGGAAGGTGTGTTCTGTTCGAGAGAAACCTTTGCGGAGCGCTGAAGAATACGCCCGTCCTTCTCCTGGGGGCCGTTCAAACCGGTGCATTGATTTCCGATGGCGTGACTACACGGCAGTACCTGCATCGTGGTTACGTAGAAGTCGATCCGTTAACGCGCGCTTTCCTGGGACGCACGCCGACGTGGAGCCGCATGGCCCCGCTGGGCGCTGTTCAGGTCATCGCCGGCATGTGGCTCGCGGAACGTATGTCAAAGAGCCAACATGTTTGGGTCAGGCGGCTTTGGTGGCTGCCGCAGACGATCGGAATCGCCGGAAACATCGCCGCCAGCGCGCACAACACTACCCTGCGCTGACCGCAATTGAAGCTATTTTACGCAGAATCGGCTAACTAGGGCTCATGGCAGATGTGCGTGCGATCCACGGCGCGACTTACTTAGCGGCCTTACTTATCGGCGCCCTCTCGAACCTGGCGTTCCAATTGATCGCGCTCGGCTCTGGACACTCCCTCGCCCGATATTAACGTCTTCCCATTGGGGAACGTGACCGACACCACGCGCCCGAGCAGCATTCCATTTTTGACTGGGAGCATGACAATCGTCACTTCATCGCCGGCCTTAATCGCCGACTTACTCCAACCACGGTCGGTCATGCTGACAGGATTTTGGGTCTCGCCAACCCAATGCACCACTTTCCCGTCATCGCCCTTTACGTCGAACTGCAGCAGGCAATGAGGATTGGACCATAGCCATTCCGTGACAACTGCCTTGTTCAGGGTAACTTTCGTCCCGTTCTCGAATGCGGCTGTTCCGTGATGTGCGAATAGCGGAATTGCAACCGTCGCGCTACCAATAGCGAGCACCAGTGCGGCTATCAGTTTACTTCTCATCGCGATTGCCTCCGGGATGGCGTTCTCAGGAACTGCAGGGTGAGGCCATTTTAGGACGACTGAAATTGTTTGCACAACCTCGAAGAATCGTCCCAAGGCGCACCAACGCTGGCGAAAGGCGAAAAGTGAAAATCCCTTACTGCCGCTCCTCCCGCGCCTTGCGCTCCAACTCATCGCGCACGTCTTTTGGCTCTCCCTCGCCCGAGATTAACGTTTTCCCATTCGGGAGCACGACGGAGACCAGGCGCCCGAGCGGCATTCCATTCTTCACGGGAAGAATCGTGATGGTCACTTCGTCGCCGGCTTTAATGGCCGCCTTACTCCACCCTACGTTAGTCATGCTCACCGGATTTTGAGTCTCGCCGACCCAGCGTACTACCTTGCCGTCGTCGCCCTTCACGTCGACGCTCAGCAGGCAATGCGGATTGGACCACAGCCATTCCGCGACGGTACCCTTCGCGGTAACCTTCTTATCGTTCTGGAACGCCGCCGTTCCGTGGTGTGCCATAAGCGGAACGGAAAGCGTCACTACACCCACAGCCAGCACCAGGGCCGCGATAACTTTACTTCTCATGGCAGTCGCCTCCGCTTCGGGAATTCCGTTCTGTGAAGCTCGCAGATTGATGAAATTTTAGGCTCATTGGAGTTGTCGCACAATCGATTCTTCGGCAAGCCGGCAATCCGCCCAAAACCGGTTCTTTTCAGCAGATCCTCTTTGAAGTAACTCCGGCGCGCGCCCATCTGCGCACGCT
The DNA here is from genome assembly GCA_963846235.1 of uncultured Acidobacteriota bacterium. Lineage (GTDB taxonomy): Bacteria > Acidobacteriota > Terriglobia > Acidiferrales > UBA7541 > Palsa-189. The sequence goes on along the minus strand of CAWJVF010000003.1, from coordinate 774,076 downwards.
ACTGTTTTGGAGCCTGACTCGCCGGGGAACTCGCCGGATTCGCAAATCGCTTGTTGTACTCTTCCATCTCGCTCGGCGAACAGTATTGCTCCATAACGTCACGATGAGGATCTTCCAACTTCATCGGAAACTTGTTCATAGCCACCCACGGCTTCGTATACATCTTGGGATCGTCGATCGTCACCGACCACTCCAGACGATCATGGTCCACGCGATGGATCCGCTCCTCCACGTGCGCTTGGTCGCTGATAGGACGCCCCGCCGTATCCAGCCATACTCTGTCTTCTCCCATCATTCCAACGGTCTGTACGACGAGAGTTGTATCGTCCACCCACTTCCCAACCGAGTAGCCGTAATAGCGCGGTTCTTTGACTTCCTTGCCGATGAGTACGCCGCCATCGACGAGCTTTGGAAGCTCGCGGCCATCTGTCCAGATGATCCGCCAGGCGGTCGCGTACTCGTACAAGATGGCGATCTTGTACTCGTTCTGCAGGATTTGCGTTTCCCTCAGGTTGTAAAAACCCATGCGCGGAAATCCCAGCGGCTCACATTTGTCGCGTGGATCATTGTTATCTCCGGGGAGATTCTCGTCGGTTCCAAACAGTGCGTGATGAGACTTGTAGGTTTGCATTCCGTAGGGCGTGTACGGCAACTGATGTTCCGGCTTTCCGTCATTCGGCATGGCTTTTACGCCATCGGGCTGGATTCCCTCGCTCGGACCATTTGCCGGCTCCCAAGTTCCGGAAAGGTCATGCCGCGGAACTGCTGCTGCCGCTTTCGGGCTCGCCGCTGTAGTTTTTTGATTTTTAGCCTGCGCCAGCTGCGGCCGCCTGCTTCCGCTGAGCGCTGCCAAACCAAGCGTCATCGACAAGAAGACCAGCGCCGGTGGGAAGACAATGATTAAAAGCCGCGCGCGATTGAGAATTGTTCGCATACCTACCTGCCGCGTGCGTCGCGTTATTTGCCGCAGCCCTGACGAGCCTGTTCAAACTGTTTGAAGAGGCGCGCCGCGCCGGGGCCTTCGAGCGTGCGCATCACGTGGCCCTGTCCCTTTTCCTCGTTGAACTCAACCGTGAATCCCTGATTCTTGAATTTCGCGGCTTCTGTCCTTTCGCTGCGCAGCCAGCCTGGATCCATTTCTCCGGCGTACATATAGACGCACAGTTTTGAGAGGGCTTGCACACGCTCGGGCGAGCCGTCGTCAAGGAACCCGGGAAGGCCGGTCACCGACCAGAAATACTTCGGATAAAGAGACGCAATGTGAAAAGCGCTCAGCCCGCCATTGGATACGCCGGCGATGTGAAACTTATTCTCCTTAATCTTGTAATCGCTGAGCAGTTTGTCGATAAATGCGGGAAAAACGCGATCGCCCTGTTCGAAAAATAGATCTCCATTTGGCGCGGCCGGCACGACGACGATATAGCCCAGATTCTCAGCCTGTTCGCGCCAATTTCGCATCACCGTGCCCATAACCATTTCCATGGTTTGCGGCCCGCCCGGAAATGCGAGAATCCCGAGATAGGATTTCGCCGCATCGTAATCATTGGGAAGAATGACTTTGTAATCCAGCTTCGTGCCCGCGATGTCCGCAGTCTTGTCAAATATTTTGGCGGCCAGGGGCTGGCCCAAGAGCATCATCGCGGCGATTGCGGCGGCAACAGGAAAACACACGCGCGACCCAAGAGAACGGCAGGACATCGTCGGCGCCTCCTTACTCGATTTGGCTGTCTGCTGATTTGGCACGGCGATTATACGTGAATCGCATTGCGGCAAGCACCGCAAAAGAGCGGCCCATTCTTAGCCGGCGGTGGCTGATCCTACTTGCTCCACACCAGCGCGAAACTCACCGGCCAGTTCACATGTTCTCGCCACTTCGGCTTGCCAGCCAGCCATTCCTCGTCGATTACACATTCCCGGAACTCCGCCATAGCGAGTCCTGCCCTGCTCGCGGCGTGGAAATGTTCGCTGAAGAGGTGAACATACGACCGGATCGTAATCGCCTCGCGACTTTCGGTGCTGCGGTGATAATGGGTCGGCATACCTCGCATCAGGAAGAACGGGTGGTAGCCGATCAACACAAAATGGCCTCGCGCCACGAGCAGCCGTGCAGCCTCCCGATATACCGGCTCGAGCTCCGCGAGATGCTCATCGGCGAGCACCAGCATGCAGAGATCGTACGCAGCAGAAGGAAGCGGCGTGCTGGCGACGTCCGCAAGATGCAATTGCTCATGCGCGTGCTTGGAAGCCGCTATCTCCAGCATTTGCTGCGTCAGGTCGACGCCGTGGACGCTCGCCACGCCATGATTTTTTAGCCACACGCCGGTGCGGCCAGTTCCGCAAGCCAGGTCCGCTGCGCGCCGCGCCTGCCGCCAGTTCACGGACGTGAGCGAATCCAATAGTGGCTGATCCAAGCCCGCGGTGACCGTGGCGTCGTAATTGTTCGCCCATTCCCCATATCCCGCCTCCACAGAGACAACGGGATAGCCGCGCCGATCAAACGAGGAAAAATCCATAATCCACCTTCAGAGACGTTAAGCTGCTTCGCCCGCCAGAATTCTGCCTTCCGATCTGCTCTTTTTCCGAACAAACCAAGACGCCCTCGATTTAGGAGAGCTAACGCCCTTATCCGCCGAGCCTTGAAACCAAAACGAGCGCAGCGGAGTCCTAAGGGGATGATGTATTATCATGCCCGTTTGGGAAGCCAGAGGGGAGATTGCGGCTTATATAATTCCCCGGTTTTGGCTCGAACCGCAAAGGCTCTTTTACGAGGTGCCGAATGAAAAGCAAGCTGGTCGTGGCGTTCGTCTTAAGTGCGGGTCTTCTATCCGTCTGCGGTCCTGCTCTCGCACATCACGGAAATGTGGCATACGCGGACAAAATTGTAGAATTCAAGCAAGCGACAGTCACGAAGTTCCTTTGGTCCAATCCTCACAGCCTGATTGATTTCGACGTGAAGGACGACAAAGGCAATGTCGTGCATTGGGTCTGCGAGACGGCCAGTCCCGAGGCGCTCAAGTTGATCGGCTGGAGCAAGAGTTCCATAGGCCCCGGAGACACGATCAGCGTCTTCCTATATCCCTCGAAGAATGGCAACCCCGCCGGCCGCCTGAATAAGATCGTGCTCTCCGATGGCACCGCCCTGCACGATACCCAGCTTGGCGGAGACGCCGGGAACAAGAGCGACTACCGACAGGACGATTACACGAAAGAAAAGAAAGATAAGTAGGGAAACGTCCCTGACGTAAAAAGGAGCTCTTCCAAATGCGAAATCCGGTGACCGAAGCAATCGTAGTTTCGCTGGCGGTACTTGCGCTTTCGTCGTCCGCAATGGCCCAGGCTCAAGGTCAGGCCAGGCCGCGACACGAAGTGCAGGATGGCTATCTTGTCGAGGGCGTTCCAAAAATGCCGAATCCGCCGGGCCCTGCGCCGAAGCATGACCTCACCGGCGCCTGGGTAGGGCCGCAAACCGTTTCCCGCGACCCTATGCCTCCGATGACGCCCGCCGGCGAGGCGCGCTTCAAGCAGAATCACGCCTACGTGCAAGGGGGCGCTCGCGAGGCTGACGTCAAAACCCTGGCGTCCAACGACCCATTCATCACCTGCGATCCGCTCGGGTTTCCGCGCGATCTTCTGAACCACGCGGTAAGCAGCCGAGGGGGAATGTTCTTCCAGCCTGGGCAGAACCGCATGTTCATCTTGTTTGAGCAGCAGCGCATATGGCGTGAAATCTGGATGGACGGCCGGGAGCTTCCCAAAGACGTAGACGCGAAAGGGGCGCCGGATTCCCGCTATTACGGATATTCGGTGGGCCACTGGGATGGCGATAACACCTTCGTGATCGATAGCACAGGCTTCGACGAAAGAGCCTGGCTCGATGAGAACGGCCATCCGCGTAGCAAAAACGCCCACATCGAAGAGCGTTACACGCGCACCGACCAGTACAACATAGCGCTTACGGCCACGCTCAACGATCCGAAGCTCTATACCAAGCCGTGGGTCTTCCTCAAAGCGAACTACTACTGGATGAAAGATCAGGACTTCGAAGAAACGCTCTGCATACCTTCGGAAGCGATCGAGTATCGCGACACGCTGGCCAAACCGTCGGGTATAGGCGCAGGCGCCGAAGCTTCCAAATAAGCGCGGAAGCTCTGGCGCGCATCTCTGGTCCGTGATCGATTTGCTACTGCGCTGAGCATCTTTACTCCCGCGTTATAATATCCCTACGCCTGTTCCCTACAGATCCGCCAAGGCTGTCGGATAGTAAGCTGCATTTTCCTGGCGGGGCGGCGTTGTGTGTAGGTGCCGCCTTGCTAGAACGCACAGCCGCTTGGATGTACTCGTAACGGGCGAGCGTTATTCTGATGTCGTGGTCGGTCGGCAAAAAATTAACATTCCCTGACCGACAGAAGTTTCAGCTGCCCTTATTTCGAATACAACGGCAACTCTTTTCTCTTTCCCATGCAACAGCTAATCGGCGCGTCGTTATCGTCCTGAAATCCCGCACATTCTCCGAGTATTCGGAATCTGTGCAACGCCAAAATAAAATATTGTCGGAGCACCTACAAAACCGCAGAGCTAAGTCACCCAGAATGAACACTTGCGCAAAAACAGTAGGGGGGTACCCCGCCTTCCCAAACCACTTTTCCGCCAAGGTTTCGCGACGCAGCGCGCGCTCGGAAACCCGATGTTTGGGGTTAGCCCAGAAAAGCGGAACGAACATCCTAAATATTAACCAAGGGATAATAAAAACCGCGGTAGAATCCGGGCCAACCCTGGTAGGAAATCGTTTGCTTCGGAGGACCACCGATGCCAAGGTCCATGGTGGCAGCCGTGCTCGGTACGTTCTTTCTGTTTGCCGCAGCCCTCGCGGCGCCCACAGGAAAATGGGTCGAGGTACGCAGTCCGAATTTCATCGTCGTCAGCAATGCCGGCGAAGGCCAGGCGCGCAAGACCGCCGTGCAGTTCGAGCAGATTCGCTCGCTGTTTCGCGATTCCCTCTCGTATGCCAAAAATGCTGCCTCGCCTGTCATCACTATCATGGCGGTCAAGGATGAGGATTCGCTGCGCGAGTTGCTGCCCGAATACTGGGCGCAAAAGGGACACGCGCATCCGGCGGGAATTTTCCTGGACGGCGGCTACGATCAATTCCAGGTCGCTGTGAATTTAGCCGCGCACGGCGACAATGTCTACGAAAGCCTGTACCACGAATACTACCATTCGGTAACGGTTCCTTATTTTCCGGGTCTACCGACATGGGTTGCGGAAGGCATGGCCGATTTCTTCGGAAATTCTGCCATCGGAGATAAGAAAGCCGATCTCGGCATGCCTAACGCCGGTCTGATCGAGGAACTTCGCAGCAAACAGCTGATTCCTCTAGCGACGCTGTTCAAAGTCGATCACAAGTCGCCCTATTACAACGAGCAGAACAAAGTCTCCATCTTTTATGCGGAATCGTGGGCGCTTATCCATTACCTGATGCTGGGTGATCAGCGCTCTCACAACCCGTCATTCGGAGCCTACCTGAATGCTGTAAGCCAGGGTACCAGTCAAGATGAAGCCGCCGCAAAGGCCTTTGGGGATCTCCGCAAGCTACAAGACAATTTGGAAAAATACATCGAACGGTTTAGCTTCCCAGCTATTGAAGTCCCGGCGCCCGCAAAAGTTCCCGACAGCAGTCTCAGCATGCGCACGCTTTCAGAGGCTGAAGTAGACGCCTACTCGGGAGGGTTCCTCGTCCTTCACCGCCAGTTCGAGCAAGCCGACCCTCTTCTCAAGGAATCTGCGCAACTCGATCCTAAGCTTGCTCTCGCCCAGCGAAATCTCGCGTTCTTGCACCTCTACCGCGACGAGCACGCGGACGCCCTCACATCCCTCTCCGCTGCAATTGCTCTGGATCCGCAAGATGCCACGACGCGTTTCCTTCGCGCGGAACTGACTTTCGATGGTGTGTCTCATACTGATCCGCAGATCGAAACCGATTTGAGGCAGGCTATCGCGCTAAAAGCCGATTTCGCAAACGCGAATGGCCTCCTCGCGGTATATCTGGCGGCCAATAACGAAAAACTTCCGGAAGCACTTACGTTTGGACAGAAGGCCGTCTCGCTGCAACCAGGCAACGTGAGTTTACAACTGATCTTGGCGCATGTGCTCGCCAGCATGCACCGTTACGATGACGCGGAAAGGTTGGGCCGCGCCGTTCTGGCGCGAGCAACCGAGGATGGCATCCGCACCGAAGCCAACCAGATTCTGACGTATGTCTCTCAGGCTCGCGACTATGACGCACAGGAGCGCCAGCGGCAGGAAGAGTCCGTCGCCCGTGCGAACGCGTTGGCTGCTGCTCGATCCGAACAGGCAGCGGCGCGAGCCGATCAAATTACCGCGCGGACAGACGAAGCTCGGCCCGAATCTCTCGAATCGTCCGCGGAAAAAGTCTCGGCGCCGAGTGGGCCGGCTGCCGATCCAAACGCGCCGGTGCTCAAGCGTCGCGGTGGTGCCACGGATGTAATCGGCGTGGTAATCCAGGTGCATTGCAACGGCAACGAAATGGATGTCACAGCGAAAATTCCTGACCGGCAGGCGCCGCTCCTATTTCACGCAAAGGATCGCACGCGGATCGGCTACACCAGCAACATTCCCGCCATACACGAAGACATAGATCCCTGTAGCGAGCTCAGGGGACATACGGCGAAAATCGTCTTTACCCCGTCGGCGAGCAAATGGCTGGACGGCGATCTCGTGCACATCGAAGTCGAAAAGTAGACCGCTCGATATATGAACCGCGTCCAGTCTGGGAAGCGATTCCAGAAATGGCATGCAGCATTGGCGGAGAGGGTCTGCGCTTGCCCGTCGAGGGTTTTCTGGCTAGCCCGGGCCGCATCTCAGGCAAAGCCATTCTTTCGTTTCGCCAGTTGCACCAAGGGCAAATGAAAAAGGGGTGATCTATTGAAAGTTGGAGCCGAGGCCCGGGCTTGAACCGGGGACCTACGGTTTACGAAACCGTCGCTCTACCAACTGAGCTACCTCGGCTTTGCGTTGTGGCGCATTGATTTTATCCGATCATTTCATCTGATGCATGCGAATTGCGCGGCACATTTCGAGTAAGGCGCAAAAGCAGATCCCTCGGGCAGAAACCGGCCCCCGGGATGCCAACCTTATCGAGCGAGGCTAACAAGTGGAACGCGCACTGGGTCGAAACCCGGAGCGCGCTGCATTCTACTTCGCAGATCGCCTTAGCCAATGCGCTCGAGGCTCCAGATCAGCACCTTCAGCTCGCGAGAGAATGCGACAGCGGCGGGAGCGGCCGGGAGTTGAATGCCGGCAGCCTGGGCAACGGTGTTCTCTTCGATTTCCACGGATGCGGATTGAAGAGGCCAGGGCACGTGATGAATTTCGCCGCGATATACGCTGCCCCTCCAAACCGTGTAGAGGCAATAGCGCTCCGCGAGAAAATAGTCGAGCGAGCCTGGCTCAGCGCGGCGTACGGGTGAAGTGGGAGCATACGTTGCGCGCCACATGGCCTCTCCGCGTTTTGAGAAATACGAAAATGAATCGCCGTGCTTCTCCACTCGCATTTGCGCATGGAAATACGGCAGGTGATAGAAACTTCTCGCGCCCCACACCGCCGCTCGATTGGCCGTGTCCAGGCTGAAGAAACAAATGCCCGGTTTGCCTCCGACGGTCACATAGGTGCGGCAATTGAGTTCGGGGAAATCGACCATCCCTGGCAGCGGAGGCAGCCCGCGCAAGCGCAACGACATGTGGAAGGGCGTGATGCTGATCCAGGCATCTCCGCCGAACGTATCGAGCTCGAGCTGACGCGGAACGAGAGGCCGGATCGCGGAAGGCGGAACGTTCCAATGAGCGAAGAGGAGATCGCGCCACACCTGAACCATGATCCAGGGCCGCTTCGGTACGGGCCACGGCCGATGATCCTGCTCGGCGAGCGGGTTCATCGCAAGCTCCATTAGAAGCCCAGAACACGCCGAACGATATTGACGCTGCCCGCCGAAAATGATACAAGGCAGCGCAGAGTTTTAGGGGCGTTGCATCGGGGTGAGTCCAGTGGAGTTCTTGAGTTCACTTGGCCATATAAAGTCTCGCATTATGAGCCGCCGATTCAAGACCAACATCGCTCGGTTTTTTACCCTGGCAGTTCTTCTTTCGGCAATAGCATGTAGCGAGCTTCCGGAATTGGCAAGGCTGACCGATAACGCCTCAAACGACTTCACCGCTCCGTCATACCTGATGGGGGAAATCGCCAGCACGGTAACCGTTCAGGTCACGGCTACAGTTGCTGGGTCGCCCATCGAAGTGAGCCTGAATTCTTCCGATATCCCACAGATAAGCGAAGGTCTCCACGGTTCAGGCGATCTGCTTATGCTGTATTCCATCCTCCGAACATAAAACCGTCTGCTAGCGCGAGATGAGCTCCGGCGAAGGCGGCCGTCTTCGGCTGCCTATCCTGGGGAGCTGCAATGAATTCCGGCGTCTTTTCTCGCGCCTCTGGTTCACAGCCAGACCGTGATTGCTGTTTCGGCCCGAGCAAACACCTGACGGATACAGCCATAAATCTTCAGTCTTGGAGGGTGGTCTTATGAAGGATGCAAGCCTCAGAAGCTCTTTGAAATTCGTGTTGCTATTTGTTGCATTGCTATTCGGAAGTCTTCAGATGTTTTCACAGGCTAATACGGGACGCATTCTGGGAAGCGTCACGGATCAGACCGGCGGTGCGATTAGCGGCGCAACCGTCACCGTCACAGATACCGAAAGAGGCACGTCGCGAACCTTGACTACAGACGAGTCGGGTGCTTATGACGCGCCGAGCCTCATTCCAGGGAACTACACCATAAGGGGCGAATATAAGGGATTCAAGTCCACCGAACGCCAGAACGTCGTGCTCGAGGTCGGCAAAGAAGATCGTATCGACTTGGAACTTCAGCCGGGCGAGCAAACCGAAAAGGTTACCGTAACCGAAGCTCTCCCGTTGGTGGAAACGACCAACGCTGTTTTGGGAGGCACTCTGCAGCCCGGCACGATCGAAGATCTGCCGCTCAACGGACGCAACTTCATGAAGTTGCTCGACCTTCGCCCCGGCGTGACCACTTACATCGGTGGCGGCGCCTGGACGCAAAGCACCAACGGTCTGCGTCCCGAGCACAACGTCTACATCCTGGACGGGATCACCGGTATGGAGCCGCTCGGTGGACAGAGCACGATTAATTCCGTGAGCTTAGCAGGGGATGCCGCATCGCTCCTGCCCATCGACACCATTCAAGAATTCAACGTGCAACAAAACCCGAAGGCGGAATTTGGCTGGAAGCCCGGAGCCATTACGAATATCGCGCTGAAATCTGGTACGAACGCCTGGCACGGCACCGCCAACGCCTTTGGCCGCACCGACCAACCGGATGCGCGCAATCCGTTCCTGACGGGGATTAATGCCGACGGATCCACTCAGAAGCAACGGATCGGCCTGGAGGAGTTCGGCGCTACGTTCGGCGGACCAATCAAAAAAGACAAAATATTCTTCTTCCTGGCTTATGAGGGCCAGCGCTATAACGTCGGAAATCCGAATGCCTTCACGTTTCCTTCGTTAACCCCGGGAGCCGGCGCAAAGAACAGCCTCGTGGACGCCTGCCTGGCTGACAAAGCAGCGGGGACCGCACTTAGCGCAACCAGCCTGACCGTTTCCGGGTTGGACGCGAACTGCGCCCGCACTACCGGTTACTCCATTTTCGATCTTAGCCCGACCTCGTTTCTACGCGACAGCACGAGTCCTGCAACCTCGGTCAACGTTTCTGCCAGTCTGGATACCAATTACAGCGTGGATGACGGCTTAGCCAAGGTCGATTTCCAACTGAACAATAAAAACACGCTGAATGCGAAGTACTTCATCGGCGGGCATCGCGGCTTGGTGGTAAACAGTCAAACCATCACGCAACCCTTCTGGCGGCCGGATGACCAAGCCTACACCCAATTTGCGGGAGCGCAGTGGAACTTCACGCCCACTTCGGCACTGGTTAACACAGTCCGTTTCGGCTTTAACAACTTTTACCAACGGTTCCTCACGGCTGACTGCTCTGGCGCCAATGGAGCACCAGATTACGGCATCAACCTGATCAATAATCCGCCGAACTGTGGATTTACCAACGTGACTATTACCGGCTTCACCGGGTCGATCGGTTGTTGCTCGAGCTTTCCGAAGTTTTATGGCCCCGATCACATCTACGAGGTCGTTGACGATCTCTCCATCCTGCACGGCAAGCATTCGTTCAAAACGGGCTTCGAGGTGCGCGCATCCGTCATCGGGCACGGCGGAACTTTCAATCGCGGCCGCGGACAAGTCACCTTCGACGACTTGCAAACATTCCTTGCCGGAAACCTGGGCACGAACAACGGTCAAGTCTTCCTGGGTGACCCGCGGCGTCACGTTAGCGGCCAGGCATATGCGGCCTTTTTTCAGGATGACTGGCGCCTGACGCAAAGGCTGATCGTTAATCTAGGGTTGCGGTACGAATATCAGACCCCTATCGACGAAGCGAATAACCTGCTGGCGAATTGGACTCCGACTGACGGTTTCTTGCAATTGGGAGTCAACACCAAGCGGATGTGGAACGCCGATAAAAATAATTTCGCGCCGCGCCTCGGATTCGCCTGGGATATAGGCGGCAATGGCAAGACGGTGGTTCGTGGTGGCGGCACGGTTATCTACGTGACACCAACGTGGTGGGAGTTTCTCTCTCAGCAGAACCAGAACGATCCTGTTACGGGATTAGGTACGAACCCATCGGGATTCCAAATCTGTGCACCGACGGTCGCGAGCGGAAATTGTGCACCTGGCCCAGGGACGATTGCGGCTTCAGGGCTCTCGCTCAGTCCAGCGCAGGTGAACTGGAATCAGAGTGCGGCACTCTATGCGGGCAACATCTATCCCGCATCGAGCGATACGACCCAACTGAAGTGTGGAACCGACAAGCTCTGCACCGTGCAGGCCACAAACGAGAACCTCCGCAGCGCCTACGTGATGCAGTGGTCACTCGGCATTCAACGGTCGATCACGAACAACCTGTCCCTGTCATTGTACTATGTCGGGAATCGCGCCGATAAACTCCTGGGATTGGAATACACCAATACACCGCAAATCGGTGCGGGATGGACAGGCGCAACCGGAGCCACGCCGGGCGCGGGAGGCAGCGGCCAACTCGGCACCTGCTTCGCCGTGTTTAACGGCACCAAAAAATCCTTGGGAACGGCTTGCAGCCCGGGTGTCGCGGGGGGATCGGCGATCCAGCTGGCGCGTCCCTACGCCGCGCAGTACCCGTATCTCTCGTACATCTATACCGTCTCGAATCCGTTTTTCTCCGACTATCACGGGATGCAAATCGCGTTGACACAACGCAACATGCACGGGCTGGCCTACACGGTTGGCTACACCTGGTCTCATGCGCTTGATCAATCCACGGGCGAGCGCGGCGGACCGAGCGGCAACCCGTTCAACCAGCGCTTGGAATACTCGAACAGCGAGTTCGACATCCGCCAGCGCTTCACGGCTACGGTCACCTACGCTCTGCCGGGTAGAAAGGGCTTTGGCCAGATGCTGGAGGGCTGGAAGGTTACCTCTATCGTAGCGCTGCAGACCGCGCTGCCCTGGGGCGTACTTGGCAGCCGCGGAAGCGATCCTTCCGGCACCGGAGAGTTCCAGGACCGCTGGAATTTCTATGGGAATGTTAACGATTTCAGCGCGCTCGGTACGCAGACCGTCCCTTATTTCTCAGGAAACATTAAGAACGCCGGTGGTTTTATCGTACCGAATCCGGCACTTCCCGCGGCGTGCGTGAGCGCTGCGACGGCCTTGGATAAGGCCGCAAATAACAAGACCGGAACGGCGGCACTTTATCGCTGGGGCTGCTTCGTCCAAGGCAGCACGATCATGATCCCGCCGGCTCTGGGGACGATCGGCAACATGACCCGCGATATGTTCCGCGGCAACCCCTTCCGCAACTGGGATGCTTCGGTGATCAAGGATTGGAGATTCACCGAACGCTTTTCGGGTGAGTTCCGTTTCGAGGTTTTCAACTTGATGAACGCCACCCACTACGGCAACCCGCAATTCAACGGAGCCGGCGGCAACACTCCGTTCGGCGCGCCGACGCTGTTTGGTGCTTCGGCGGCGACTCCGGATGTTTCGAACAACAACCCTGCGCTCGGGAGCGGCGGTCCCCGTGAGTTCCAGCTAGGGTTCAGGCTGAGCTTTTAGGCGAGCGGTGCTGCTAGCGGGCGGGGCCGACCCGGTCCGGCTCCTCCCTACTTCAGTTGGCAGCCGGGGGAAGAAAGCTTTTCAGCGGGAAAAGGGGTACATCAGCCAGCCGATTCCGATAGCGACGACGAGAAACGCGAGGAACGCCCATACAGCATAGCGAATGCGTTCGCTCATTTTATTCTTAGAAAGAAACGCGAAGGCCACCGACACGGTCAGCGCAAAGATCACCATCGCTTGAAAATGATTAATGATCATTCCGCAGCGTGCCCTTCTTCTTTGGATCCAAAGCCAATTTGCAGCACTTCCAGAACGCACAGCAAATTCAAGACGCCGGCCGTGGCGAAAAGCCGAGTGCCGTAATCGCCGGAAGCTCTGGAAACGTCGCCTCCCGCGGGATTAATCGTGCCGGCCAGGAAGTAGAAGATGCCATTGCCGATATCGGCGAGAAAGCCGAGCATGTCAAAAGCGTCGGCGGCGTTCGAGCTGAACACGTTGCCCCGCATCCACAGCCCCACAAGCGCCAGAGTTCCGACAGCAAAGAGGTACACGATGGCCTTGTCCCATTTCCGCAGCAATACGTGACCCAGGCCGGGTACGAGCCAACCCGCGACTGCGGCGACCAGCGCCAGCGCGGGATTGATCGGGTTCTTTCTAGTTTCAGCCATTTATTCAGGCAAGCAGCACAAGTATGCCCTTCTGCATGGGACCCGTGACTCGCGCTTCCTTTCCGTCAATGTAGACGTTCACTTCACTGCGGATGCCGAACTCCTTCAGGTAGATTCCCGGTTCGATGGAAAAGCAGGTATGCGGCAGAATTGTGCGCAGATCGTGCGTCTCGAGACTATCCATATTGGCGCCGTTACCGTGCACTTCCTGTCCGATGCTGTGGCCGGTGCGATGGACAAAATATTTGCCGTAACCCGCTTCCGAAATCACGTCGCGGGCGACGCGATCGACCTGCCATCCTTTAATTTTGCGGCCCCCGCGGATCTCGCGTTGAATAAATGCTATAGCGGCGTCACGCCCTTCGCGGACAGACCCGAAAATGCGCTCGTACTTGTCGGGAACCTTCGCACCAAGATATCCAACCCACGTGATGTCGTAGTAGACGCTGCCTGGACGCGTGAGCTTTCCCCAAACATCGAGCAGAAGCAAATCGCCTTCGCGAATGGGCGAAGACTTGGCGGCCGTCGGTTCATAATGCGGATCGCCGCTGTGGGAGCCAACGGCAACGATGGGCGGCTCGTCCGCGATGATTGAATTGGCGCGGAATTTCTCCAGGATCCACTGCTGCAATTCGTATTCCGTCAGATTTGCTTTCGCGCGAACCCGCGCGGCCGCGTGCGTGAAAGCTTCCTGTACTACTCGGTCAATCACTTTTCCCGCGTCCAGATGCGATTGAAACTGCTCCGCACTCCAGCAAGCTTCGAAGCGCTGCACCAGATCCGCCGAACTGACGACTGCGCAGCCTTGGGAGCGCACCATCTCCACCGTACCGGCGTCGACCAGCGAAACGTAGGGTATGGCATTGCGCGGCGAATACTGCATGGCCACTTTGCGGGCGCCGCCGATCAGGCGCGGCAAATTCTTGTTGAGTTCGTCGAGGCTGGCATACACCAGCTTCTGCCCCGGCAAGCTATCGAGCGCTCCCGCTTCGATGCGGTGCACGAGCTTCCGCGGTGTGCCTCTGCTGGGAATCAGATAAAACCAGCGGCGCGTGCCCATGCCGGCGCCGTTTAGCCCCAACACACGCGAAGCAATCGGATCGCGGTGGTGAAAGTCGTAGAAAAGCCAGCCGTCCAGCCCCGCGGAGCGCAACTCTTTTTGAATGGTTTCGATTGGCGGCATTAATTACCGATCGTAAGCACGTGGTTTTTGGCTTGTGAAGATGTAACGGCGCGGATTTGTTCTGCCTTGGCCCCCTGAACTTCAATGCGCTTCAGACGACCGCGCTGACCCGAAGCGATTTTAACAGCGGCCAGCGGCACATTCAAACAATCGGCCAAAAAGCGTCGCAGAGCCTCATTCGCACGGCCCTCCACTGGCGGAACATTCAGACGAACGCGGAGAGCGCCTTGCCATTCGCCATCGATCTCATTGCGGCTCGCGCGCGGCTGCACGCGAACGAGAAAACTCAGTCAGCCCTGGCGCTCACGGATTTCGATCATCGGTGGTGCTGTCGCGCGCCAAAGAGCGCCGTGCCGATGCGAATCTGCGTGGCTCCTTCCTCGATGGCAAACTCGAAATCACGCGACATGCCCATGGATAATTCCGGCAATTCACAATGGAATTGCCGCGAGACGGCGTCCCGCATCTCGCGAAGCCGCCGAAATACGGGCCGCGCCTGCTGGGGATCCGCGGTCAGTTCCGGGACAGTCATCAGGCCGCGCAGTTCCAATCGAGGCATCAGGAGCACGCCTTCCACAAGCCGCGACATCTCGGTGGGTTCGCAGCCTGTCTTCGTTGATGTCGGATCGAGCCGCACTTCGATCAGCACGGGCAAGCGGCGGCCCTCCCCGGCGGCTTGGTTCAGCTTTTCCGCGAGCGGCAGGCTATCTAGCGAATCGATGGTGTGAAAAAGGCGAATGGCCCGCGCCGCCTTGTTCCTTTGCAGATGCCCAACCAAATGCCAAGTGGCGGCCAGACCTTCGACAACGGGCGCCTTCGACTCCCATTCCTGAACCCGGTTTTCACCAAAATGACGGATGCCCGATTCGAAGGCTTCCCGGATTCGGTCCGCCGGGAACGTTTTGGATATGCCTACGATCGTTACGTCGGAAGCTTTGCGCCGCGCCCGAGCGGCGGCCTGTTGAACGCGCTCCTGGAGGGCGGCGACGTTCTCTGCCACAACGCCTTGCGATGTTCCCATTCCGCGGATTCTAGCAGAGTTGCCCGTCTGGTCGTGAACCGGGCCCACCACCGAACCCAGTCGCGTATGCCCGCCCCAATCCCTATTGACCCTCCAACCATCTGCTAAACACGTTTTGTCGGCCCGCCTCAACGGACGCGCTACTCTACTTCCCTACTCCTTGGCAGGGGAGAAATGATGAGAAAGATCAAGCAAGCTAGCCCTGGCGAAAATGTCATCGACCCGAAGTTTTTCAACTTTGTCGCCCAGGTTGCGCATTTTTTTGCCACGTACGGAATCGTCTTTACCTTTGGCAAATTCTGGCACTGGACCGGGATCGCCGTTGCTGCGGCCCTGTGCGTCGTATATGCAGCGGTCCATGAATTCTGGTACGACCCGCGCTATGAAAACCCGGTTACGCGCGGCTCGGATCTCGAGGACTTTTTGTTTCTCGTAGCCGGCGTTGCCGCTGCCGTGGCCCTATACGCGCTTTGAGGAGGTGTTTGCGACCTCACGCGGTGGGCGCTACACTGGCCGCGCATGGCTCGCGGAAAATTCATCGTCATTGAGGGCATCGATGGGGCTGGCAAGGGTACGCAGACTGATCTGCTAGCCCGAGCCTTGGAGCAGCGGGGCATTCCCTTTGTGAAGTTTGGCTTTCCCCGATACGAATCTTCGTTTGGCCGCTTGATCGCGCGATTCCTGAACGGCGAGTTCGGCCCGCTGCCCGCTGTTGACGCGCATTTTTCGGCGCTTCTCTATGCAGGAGACCGCTTTGAGGCTAAGCCCGATTTGGAGGCAGCCCTCAATTCCGGCCGGACCGTTGTGACAGACCGCTATATCGCTTCGAATTTGGCGCATCAGGCGGCGAGAGTGCCCGCGGAGAGGCGGGCCGAATTTACTTCCTGGCTCCGCCAGCTCGAATATGGAACTTATGGGCTGCCCGTCGAAGATCTGGTCATTTATCTTCGCGTGCCCGCGCAGGAAGGACACCGGCTGGTAGGCCTGAAATCGGCGCGCAGCTATACGGCAAATTCTCGCGATTTGCAGGAATCGGACGTGCTGCACCTGAAAGGCGCGGCGGGCGTATACGACCAACTCGCGCAGGCACCAAACTGGGTCACCATCGAGTGCTTTGACTCCCGGTCGGAAAAACTCAGGTCACCGGAAGAGATTCATCGAGATTTGCTCGAGGCGGTCGATGCGCGCGTCCTCTCGCGCGTCAGCTAAGAATGTTAGCGACAGGATTGCAGTCCACGGAGTTACAAAACCAAGAGCACAGCCAAGAGTGGCTGTGCCACGGTAAAAACGAAAGGCCATGCCATTCACAGAATTTCTAGGTAATCCGCGCATCGTTGCTGCCCTGCACGGGATGCTCGCCTCCGGGCGCGTGCCTCACGCTATGCTGTTCGCGGGGCCGCGAGGGGTAGGCAAATTCACCCTGGCGCGGATGTTCGCGCAGGCGGCGAATTGCGAGAGGCTGGCTGACGATTTCTGCGGCGAATGCGCCCGTTGCCAAGCGATCGCCCGACTGCAAGACACGCAGACCCTCATTCAGCAGGGGCTTGCCGAGCGCGGCGAAAGCGCGGATTCCGCGACCGTCGAGCGCGTTCCACTGATCCTGGAAACGCACCCCGATGTCTGGGCAATAGTCCCCGATCCGGTGCGGCTGAAAAACCCTGTGGTTCGGCCCGTCCTGCACGTAGGCCAATTGCGGGCCGTGCAGCGTGCTGCATATTTCAAGCCCCTCGCGAAGCGCCGCGTTTTTATTATCGACGGAGCAGACACGATGCGCTGGGATCATGCCAACATCTTTCTCAAAATCCTGGAGGAGCCTCCCGAAACTGCCACGTTGATTCTGCTGGCTCCCAATCCATATTCCCTGCTGCCGACGATTCGATCGCGCTGCCTGCAGTTCTTTTTCAGCCCGCTCGCGCTGGAGCAAGTCGAGCAAGTGCTGCGCCTGCGAGAGGACCTCCCTGCCGCGCAACGCAAAGCGGCCGCCCAATTAGCTGAGGGCAGTCCCGGGGTGGCACTGGCCATGAATCTGGCCGAAGCTACCGAACTGAGGAAATCGGCCCTGCAGGTGCTGGCGGCCATGATCGATAAGCGTTCGTCGACAGATCTTTTTGCCGAGACAGCCCGGCTAACCAAGGGACAAAAGATGCCCTTTGAATCCGTGCTGGAAGTGTTTTATAGTCTGCTTAACGATCTGCTGGAACTCTCCGCAGGTTTCGCAGGTCAGAGCCTGCGTAACCCAGCGCTCGGGAAAGAGCTCGCCAGACTGAGCCGGCAGGTTGACACCGCGTGGATTACAGGAGCCGTGGAGGCCTTCGATGAATTGGGCGGCCGCCTGCGGCGCAACGTAAACAGGCAACTCGGGCTGGACGCTATCGCTTTATCGTTATCCGAAGCCCTGCAAAAATAAGCTGATATCACGTAACTAACCCGCTGTGACGCGCATCTTAACCAGCGAGTCGCACCGCCCACATTTTAATTTTGTAATTTTAGAGCACGAAATCATAGAAGGAGATGCGATGGTTAATCGCAAATTATTCCGTCCGACTTTAACTGAAGTTAAAGAACCGCCCGCGCCGCGCTCTCATGCGACCGGTCCGCAGCCGCACAAAAAACCCGCTCCGCCGGAACAAACGCACGCGGAGAACTTTTACTGGGTAAAGCAGATGCAGGGCCATACGCCCATGACCATCGTACTGCAAGACGGCGAGACCCTGCGCGGAACCGTCGAGTGGTATGACCGGGATTGCATTAAACTGACCCGCTTCGGAGCACCCAACCTGCTGATCTATAAGCAGGTGATCAAGTACGTTTACAAAGACGGTGAGGACGCAGCCCAGGGCGGCACCAACGGGCAATAACCGCAGCCACCAAATTACAGGCGTGAAAGCAGTTCGTTAACGGGAGGAGTATGCTCGCCGGGTTTTGCCCGTGGCGGGCTCAATTCGCTGCGCCTCGCATCTCCGAAACCAACTCTGGAACTTCGATGCGGATAAGCGTGCCCGCGCCCTCACGGCTGGAAATCTGCATACGGAACTCGTCGCCGTATAGCACGCGCAGGCGTTCGTGCACGTTGCTGATTCCGATGCCATCAACGTAGACCTGCGGCATACGCTCTTCAGGTATTCCCGCGCCGTTGTCTTCCACCTCGATAACCAACCGGCCGTCGTTCAGCGAAGTGCGAATCGTGATATGCCCCCCTTCGAGTTTCGCGGCAAGACCGTGTTTGAGCGAATTTTCCACGATAGGCTGCAACAGCATGCTTGGGACAAAGGTTTCCAGCGTGTTCTCGTCGACGTGCTTGAAAATCTGCAGGTTGTCGCGGCCAAATCGCGCCACTTCGATGTCCAGGTAGTCGTCGATAAAGTTGAGTTCCTCCTGCAGGGCCACAAAGGTTTCATGCTTGCGCAGAAGCCGCCGGAGGATATTGCTTAACTTCAAAACGACCACACGCGCTTGATCGGGATCATAGCGGATCAGCGAAGCGACCGTATTCAGCGTGTTAAACAGAAAATGCGGATTGATCTGGCTGGTAAGCGCATCCATGCGCGCCTTGAGCAGTAGCTGCTGATGCTGCTCGAGGTTCATCTCAATCCTGGTGTTGTTCCAAATCTTGATGGGCACCGCGATGGCCATTACGGTGGCCAGCATCAGAAGTAGCACAGACCACCAGCTGTGCGCGTCAATAAAAAATATCCAGGGGCGAGGCTCTATAGCGTGGCCGAGCAGCAACCGCCCCACTTCGAGCACGACGCAGCCGGCTAACGGCAGCACCTCCCATCCCACATCGGAGCCTTGCATCATGCGCCCGAGCCATCTCGGCAAATTCAAAAACGTGAAGGGACCGAAGCTCCAAATGTCCTCTTTGTTGGGAATCGCCTGCCGGATTAAGCCGCCCATCAAGCCCGCAAGCGCTGCGAAGGGTGTCGCCAGCCATTCGTGATGAAAGAAAGCGGGCAGGCTGACGATCGATCCTCCTAGCGGTCCCACAACCAGGCCGCCAAGAAGTCCCAGGAGAAAGGAGCCTTCGGCCATAAGGTCAGCGAATTGATACGGAGTCCCGACCAAGCGCAACAGTACGCTGATGCCCAACACCGGGGTAAGGAAGAGCAGAAGCTTGACCTTCTGATCGGAGTCGCGCACTTCGGTAAAAAGGACGCGGCGGAAAATGGCCCAGCGCGCCAGCAGAGCGGCCATGGAGGCAGCGACGCCCACCTTTAACAGCAGGGTGAACAGGAGCACTTGTGGGCTGGAGAGCAGGTTCATGGATTACATTCGTAGCTTACATCGAGGCGCGTGCTTACGTTAGCCAATCGCCCCGGGCAATGTAAAGCCAAGTTACTGGTATACCAAGACGGTCGACGACAAAGATTTAGCGCAGAAGATGGCCGATCTCAAGTGAAGGAACTCTTCCCGATTCCTGCTTTAAGTGAACTATCGGTAAGCATATGATCTAATGGTAAATAGAAGAAAGTGGCTTTTATACCTTGCGGACTGCGCTAGATTGAGCGTTTGTGCTCCACTCAATAACTAACCTTTGGATACAGTAGTACTCCTCGCTGATTGTCCAGTTATTGG
Organism: uncultured Acidobacteriota bacterium; assembly: GCA_963846235.1. GTDB lineage: Bacteria > Acidobacteriota > Terriglobia > Acidiferrales > UBA7541 > Palsa-189. The sequence goes on along the minus strand of CAWJVF010000003.1, from coordinate 754,373 downwards.
CACTCTCCTACCCTGTCGTCGCGTTGCGATGCCTAAACCTCGCCCTAATCGGGACTGGTCGCCTTTGTCGGACCGTTCCTTTCGGTGATCTTCCGCTGCGCATTTGAGAGCAATTTTCCTAAATCTTCTAATAGGAGCCCGCTGATGAGCGCACGATTGCACAGGTCTCGGATCTTTTCACGCGGTTTCAGAACATTTCTTGTCGCCAGCCTAGTCGCCTCTATTTTCTTCATAGGCTGTGGTAACTCGGGAAGCTCGGGTAACTCAGGGGCCGGTTCTGGTTCAGGCTCGGGAGTTACCGCGTCGGTAAGAGGCACCGCATCAATGGGTTCGCCAATCGTAGGCGCGACGGTCACCCTCAAAGACAGCACCGGAAAATCCACCACTGCCACGACGGCATCCGATGGCACCTACACGCTAAATACTAGCGGGATGACGCCGCCCTATTTCGTGCAGGTCGTGACCACTTCTGGAACTACCTTTTACAGCGTGAGCGCTGACGCGCTGGCCTCCACCACCATCAACACCAGTGTCTTGACGGACGTGATCGTCCGCTCCTGGTTCACGGCTCAGGGCGTCAACCCGAACTCGGCCTTTGCCAACCCGGTGACCAACCCTCCGCCCAGCCCGCTGGCCGTTCAGGTTATTAGCACCACCGTCATCGACGTTGTCCAACTGTGGTTGAACAACGCCGGAGTGACGGTGACGACTGGCACGCCCAGCGGCTCGCAGGTGAACATAATCAGCAGCACCTACGTGGCGAACGGCACGGGCCTGGACGCCGTATTGGGCCTCGCAACCGACACCGTCGACTCAAGCACAGGTGCCGTTACTCAGATTAGCATCAGCAACGGCACGACCACGCAAGTTTCCTCTCCGACCTATTCGGCTGGCAGTTTGACTGTGAACACGACCACCACCAGCGGAGGAGCCACTAGCTCCGAAGCGGTCACGGGAAGCGTACCCAACACGGCGCAGCAGAATGCCCTCAATGCCATAGATGCTCGGATTACAAGCCTTGAGAACATCATCAACAGTAAGGGCACCGCACTTTCCGCGAGTGACTTCCTTCCGTTCTTCGCCAGCGATTACCTGAATGACGGCAACAATAACGCTGCGGATGCCGCTAATTACGCCCAATCTGTTGCTGGTGCCACAGTGGCATTTCAGGTCCTTTTAGTCAAAAGTCTCGACACCACAAACGGTCTAGCGGACATTACCTTTACTCTTAACGTCTCCTCGCAGTCTCAAACCACCGAGTGGTTTTTCAAGAACGAGGGCGGCAGTTGGCTGCTCTATGGCGACCAGCGCATCGCCCAACTCGATGTGCAACAGTTGACGTGGAACAACGAAGGCTTCTCTAACTTGGGTGATATAGCGGTCATCAATGCAGGGTTCACTGCGCCGGTGGGTACAGTGCAAACGGGTGCAATTGGAAATACGAATTGCAGCGGGAGTTTGCAAACCGTAAGTCCGAACACTGTGACCGGGGGAGGAAGCATTTGGCCGAGCACGCCGTGCGGCTCGCCATCCAACCCGCCTCCCTTTATCACAACTGGGAACCTCAATTACGGCGGCACCAACTCGGGCGGACAGGGCCAGCAAACCACGGACGAATTTGCAATCGACTCGAAACCTCTGTCAACCCTCTTAGCTGCTGGCACCCCATTCACCTTCAACCTTGTGCCGGTGAGCGGAAGCCCTGTCACCTACACCAGCCCGGTTAATTCCGGCACGAACGAATCAATTACCATCACTTCGGTTAGCCAGGGGTCTTCGACAATACCTTCAAGCGGAATTGGAACGTTGACCAACTACACCTTGGGACAGCCGGTCACATTTAACTGGACGCTTCCCCAGACCTTTGCTATCGCCAGCGTCAAGTACAGCGTGACCGTATTTGACTTTGTCCCAGGGTCCGGCACAGGGAATTCCTGCGGCGGCAACGGAACTTCCGTGCCAATCAATACTACCTCGGGCACAGTTAACATCCCCGCCACCGACACTTGCACGGGCAATCCCATAAAGTCCATGGACCTTGATGCTGTAGTCATGGGCGTGAATGGAGAAATGGCCCGCGCCACTGTATTCATACAATAGCGAACTTTCAGCCTAGGAACAGGGCCGGAGCGAGCGCTCCGGCCCTCAGCCGAACCAATCGGCTTAACATCAAACGACAGTTCTCGCGCCTCGAAATACTCGCGTCGAGAGAAGAAGCGGCATTCTAGAGCGCCGTGCAATGCAGCAAGCTGTGTGATCTTAGCTTCCTGATTGCTCAGGTTGTTCTCCAAATCGGACATTCCCTTCGCTCGCACTGACTCGGTCACGCCGGATTAGATTCCGGACGCAGCATTGCTGCTATACTAATTGATCCCATGAAGGCGAAGCGTACAAATGGTGGGGCCGCAGGCCGCGGCGCGGAAGGCGCAGGAAAGGTGCGCGTCGTAGCCAAGGCGAACCTGCCCACCCAATACGGACGCTTTACGATTTTGGGAGTCGAGGGCGCCACGCCGGATGAAACCGCTGTCGCACTTGTGCGCGGGCGCCTGAGCAGCGGCTCCATTCCTCTTGTTCGCATCCATTCGCAATGCCTTACCGGAGACGTATTGGGATCTCAGCGTTGTGACTGCCGGGCGCAATTGGAGCTATCGCTGCGCAGGATTGCAGCGGCGCGAGCGGGCCTGCTGCTTTATCTTCCGCAGGAGGGCCGCGGAATCGGCCTGATGAATAAGCTGCGCGCGTACGAGCTTCAGGATAGCGGCATGGACACCGTTGAGGCCAACGAGCATTTGGGATTTGCCGCCGATTCGCGGGACTATGGATTTTCTGCTGCGGCTCTGCACGCACTCGGCGTCCAGCGAGTTCGATTGCTTTCCAACAATCCCGATAAGGTCCGCCAACTTGAAGCGCACGGCATCAAAGTGGTCGAGCGCGTTCCCTGCCAACCCCGCGGGACTGACGCCGCGCGAGATTATCTGCTCACAAAATCTCTCAAATTGGGTCACGTGCTGGCAGGCTTCTGATTACACGGACGCGTCGAATTCCACGTTTTCAAAAAATCAGTTTCAACGCGAATTGAAGTTCTCTGGCGTCCTGCGCGCTGGTGATGACGCCGAAGTTAGCGGCGCCGAAGATTCGGCCCGGCAGATTGAAGTTCGCACGGTTCAGAGTATTGAAGGCGTCCACGCGGAATTCCAATAGCTGACTCTCGCGCAAACTCCATTTCTTCTGCAACGATAGGTCAACGTTCGCCAAACCAGGCCCGATAACGACGTTTCGTCCCGAATTTCCGAAACTGTACGGCGCCGGAAGTGCGAAGGCACTCGTATCGAACCATCCTGCCGCTGACTTGGAACCGGTATTAGGGTTCGCAACCAGGTCGGGACGCTCCACATTCGTTCCATTGATTAAGCCGATGTTTGCGACGTCGTTCGCGGAAGACAGGTTTACCGTAAACGGAGCGCCGCTCTGTACAATTAGGATGCTGCTCCCCGTCCAGTCTCCGAGCAGTCGATGCCGCCAGCCCGCGGAGTTTCTCGCAAACGGAAAATCATAGACCGCATTCGCGGTCAGCCTGTGGCGATGGTCGAAGCTCGAAGGCCCCGCCTCCAAGCCTGGGGCATAGGCGTTCTGCGGCAAATTGTATTCAGCATTGGTCGTGCCGGCGTCCGAGGCGTCATCCAGGGACTTTGAAAATGTGTAGTCGGCGTCGAACGATAGTCCCGAAGTGAAGCGGCGAGTCACCTTCACCGTGAGCGCATTGAATGTGGCCCAGCCGTCCCAGCGTATCGTGGTGAAAGCCGCTAAGCCCGGATATGGCCGGCGTTGCTGAACGGCCCCGGCCCCTGGAAAAGGAACGTTGATGCTTGTGGCGCTATCGGCATGAACGGTTCGGGAGCCAACGTATTCGGCCTCGACGGCTGTATTCGGTGTTATGGCCCGCTGCGCGCTAAGGTTCCAGACTTCGTTGTACTCAATCCGGAAGTCGTGATTCACGCTGTTCGCCCCGATTCCTCCCGTGGGGCTTTGCGCAAGAATATTTTCAGTGGTTAGAGCGGCAGCGCTGGAGTTGGTGACCGTCTTCACCAAAAAGAAAGGCATATTTTCCGCAAGATTCTGAAGGATGCTGTACGCGGCTTGGTTGGTGTATATCCCAAAGCCCGCGCGAACTACCATCTCCCGCGAACCTGGAATGCGCCAAGCCAGTCCTACTCGGGGAGAAAATCTCAGGGAACGCGGAGTGAGCAGGCTGTTGTTCCAGCCGACGCTTGACGCAGGGAGAATCGGAAGCGGGCTTAGCGAAGCCAGCTGCGCCGCCACTGGCGCCAAGTTCGCGGCATTGCCGGCGACAACAAAAGCCGGGCCTCCCGGGGCGAAAAGATCGATGTTCGAAGTTTGATCGGCACGCGCAACAAGATTGGCGTTGTATTCATAGCGCAGCCCAACGTTGAGCGTAAGGTTGGAGGTGGCCTGCCAGCTATCTTCAAGGTAGAAATGCGCCCAATTCGTGTGCGCGTTTTCAGCGCCGCTGCCGATGCCCACTTGGCCCTGGGATGGATGGCCCAGCAGGAAATCGGCTAGCGGACTGCCGGTGCCTGCGCCATTGGCTGTATAGGAGCCACTGTAGGTGTAGACACCGCGAGCGTCGTTTGGAAAAGAAGGCTGGAAATCGAGGTGGAAGAAGTACGCTCCTGCGCGGAAACTGTGGCGGCCACGATGGATCATGACGTTATCGAATAACTCGAAATTGCGATCGGTGCGCGAGGTGAAGCCTGCCGGCGAACCGATGGTGCTGAAAGCATTGCTCAGCGAAATTTGAGGATAGCCCATGTCTGCCGGATTCGCCGTTACGCCCTGGAGCCCATTGTGCAAAGCGAAAGGATTACCGGCGTTGGGATCCCCTTGACCACCCGAAACTCCGAGCCAGCCAAAGCGAAATTCATTCACCAGATTGGGAGAAAACGTGTGCGTTTCGGCCGCGGACACATTGACGCTATGCGTGAAAAGAGTGCGACCGAACCCCGGCAGGAGCGCCTCGTTGAGCACGCTGGAGCCGAACGGATCAAACTCATTCGCGTGAAAAACGGAGGCGCGAACGAAGCTGTTATCTCGATCTGAGAATTGATGGTCGATCCGGGCGTTGTACTCGTTATTGTCATAGCTCCTTTTCTGAACTGAGATCAGATTGTTCTTACCCGACAAACCGGGAGTGGGCAAAGGCAGCTTGCCAAGCAAAGCCACGGCCGCGGGGTCCAGATGAAGCGCGGGATCGTTTGCGATGTTATTGCCGGGGATGGGTTGATGTGTGAACGGATCAAAAATTGCGGCCGTGCCTGCGAAATTCCCAGTGCGCTCCGCCACAGTTGGGACGCTGAATAGGTCGGCCAGCGATTGGCGGGTTCTTTGGCCATCGTAATTCACGAAGAAAAACGTGCGGTGCTTTAATATGGGTCCGCCCACGGCTCCACCAAACTGATTTTCGCGAAATGCGGGCACTGGTCCGGGCAGGTCGAAGAAGTTCTTGGCATCGAAGATATCGTTGCGGACAAATTCGTAGGCGCTGCCGTGGAACTGGTCGGTCCCCGATTTCGTGATGAGGTTGATCACCGCGCCCGATTTCCCACCGAATTCCGCGTCGTAATTGGTCTTGTCGATCATGAATTCGGCCGTCTCGTCGGGAGAGGGATCCAGGACTACATTGTTGAAGTACTCATCGGTGACGCTTACACCGTCTACCAGGAACAGGTTGTGCCCGGTACGCTGTCCGAGGACATTGATCAGGTTGCCGGTCTGCTGCAAGGAATCGCCGCGGGTGCCCCCTGGCGGGTTGACCACGCCTTCGCTCAGTACAGTTAACTGCAGAAATTCGCGGTCCTTGAGCGGCAGGTCGACTACTTGCTGGTTCTGAATGACGTCCTTGATTTCCGCCGATTCGGTCTGCATCAAGCCCGGCAATGCCTGCACAATCACCGATTCCTTGGCATCGCCCAGCTGCAACGCAAAATCCTGGCGCAGGAGATCATTTGCATTCAAAGCGACGTGTTCGGCGAGCGCCTGCTTGAATCCTTGCATGTTGGCCGTCAGGGTATATATGCCCGGCGGAAGTTGGGAAAGCCGGTACTGTCCCGAAGCGTTCGTGAGCGACTCGAATTTCCGCTGAGTCTCGGCATTCACCGCGTCTACCGAGGCGCCCTCCACTACCGCACCCGCGGGGTCGGTTACCACACCTGTGACATCTCCCGTGTTCATCTGTGCAAACGCGTGAGGAGCGCAGAGGATTCCGACGGCGATCAGCAAAAACAAAATGCGCATGGAACGTCCCTAACGACGAAGAACTATGCGCACATATTACGGCAAGAGGGAGAATCTAGCGAGGATAGCGGTTCCCACCGAGGCTGATCAGCCGCCGCCGACCAGGTGCACGATTTCGAAGCGATCATTCCTGGAAACGACCGTCGTTCCCCACTGGGCCCGCGGAAGTAGTTCCAGATTCCGCTCGATGGCCAGCCGATTGGCGCTGAGTCCCAAATGAGCGACTAACTCAGCGACGTTCAGCCCCTTCGGCACTTCGCGCGGCTCGCCATTGACCTGTATGGTGACCATCTCGCTCATGATCGGATCGGTTATCAAGTCGGGCGCTTGGGCTTTAGTTGGTAGCGCAATTCCCCAAGGCTTTCGGCCGCGTGCGCGCGGATAACCAGCGCTGCCAGCGAAGGCTCGGTCGAGATTTGGAAACGGAAACTGCAAAGAAGTGCGGCCTTCTCCATTGGTTTGCGCGAAATGGCTTTCTGGAGCACCCGCTCCGTCTTCGATAAACGCCTCGACCTTTGCGCCGGTCACCGGCTGGCCTCCGCCGGTCGAACTGACCTCGATATCCAGGGACACGTTGCCCGACTCCAGCCAGGAGCCCGCGTTTAGGAGCTTTACCGCGATGCCCTCTTTCTTGAGTGGCGCTGCTTTATCCAACGATAAAGCTCCCGCGCGAAGTGCCTCCAATATGTCGCGGTGCTGCTTTTCCACTCGAGCCCGAAGAATTGCCTGATCCAGGGCGCCACTGGCAGCCAGATCCTCGTAACTCGTGCTGTGCCGGTAGACAACCCGGCCTTTGATCAGGACCAGCGTATCGATGAATGGATGAGATACGCCACGGTCCTCGGTCTGCACGTCATAGAGGTCGGCGCCGACTTGTGTCTTCGAATTGAAGCCGAATTTCATTTTTCCAGCGGAAGTTTGTCTCTTTAGTCCCTTGATTGACCCTTCCCTGAAGCGTCGCTATTATAGCTTGTGCGCTAATGTCCGGGAACCTAGCCCAAGCTTACGCTCCGCTTTTAATACATCTCCTGGTAGCACTGGGGCTTGCCGCAATCCTCATTGCCCTTTCGAGTCTGATCGGCCAGCATCGTCCCACGCGCGAGAAAATGCAGCCTTATGAATGCGGTATAACTCCGGTAGGTGATGCGCGCGAGCCATTTGACGTAAAGTTTTACCTGGTAGCCATGGTTTTCATCCTTTTCGACGTGGAAGCCGTCTTCTTGTATCCCTGGGCTTACGTCTTCCGAGAACTGCGGTGGTATGGCTTTACGGAGATGCTGGTATACATCTTGATCCTGCTGGCGGGCTATGTTTACCTGTGGAAGAAAGGGGCGCTCGATTGGAACCCCTCACCAACGCAGCGGGACCGCCAAAAGTGACGGATAGACCCGTAGAAGAACATCCAATAGTCCAAAACTTGCGGGCCTGGGACGACAGGACGGTCGCAGAAGTCTCCCAATTTCGCGGCGAACTCACTATTGTGTTGCCTGCGGAGCACCTTTGGCGAACCGCGGAATATCTGCAGGCAGAGCCGGGGTTGCAGTTCGATCTTCTTTCAGATATTTCTGCGGTAGACCGCTTCCCCATCGAACCTCGTTTCGAGGTGAATTACCACTTGGTTTCGATCCCCTTGCGCCAAACGCTGCGGCTGCGCGTCTGGATTTCGGGCCAGGATCCTGCACTCGCTACGGTTACCCCGGTCTGGCCGACGGCGAATTGGCACGAGCGCGAAATCTATGATCTTTTCGGAATTCGATTCGATGGGCACCCGGACCTGCACCGCATCCTGATGCCTGACGATTGGGAGGGCCATCCTCTTCGCAAAGACTATCCGGTGGAAGGGTTCCGCACATGAGCACGATTGAGACGGCCGCCGGCACAGCTCAAACGATGGTCCTGAATATGGGACCGCAGCACCCCTCCACGCACGGCGTGCTGCGCGTCGTAGTCGAGCTCGACGGCGAAACTGTAGTCAAAGCGCGCCCGGAGATCGGTTATCTCCATACCGGCATCGAGAAAAGCTGCGAAGCGCTTACCTATTCCCAGGCAATTACTCTCACCGACCGCATCGACTATCTGGCGCCGCTTTCCAACAACCTCGGCTATTGCTTAGCGGTCGAGAAGCTGCTCGGCCTGGAAGTGCCGAAGCGCGCCCAATACATCCGTGTTTTGCTGACGGAGATGACGCGGCTCAATTCGCACCTGGTGTGGCTCGGGACCCATGCCATGGATTTGGGCGCGACGTCGGTGATGCTGTATTGCTTCCGGGAACGCGAGGAGATTCTAAAGATATTCGAGATGGTTTCCGGGCAACGGATGATGACGAGCTACTTTCGAATCGGCGGCCTGGCGCTGGAACCGCCGCCGGGCTGGTTGGACCGAGTTCGACGATTCATCGACATGCTTCCCTCCCGTATCGAGGAATATGAAAATCTCCTCACGCGAAACAACATATGGCTGATGCGTACCCAGGGGGTTGGCATTCTGGGAGCCAAAGACGCCATCGCGCTGGGCGTCACCGGCCCCATGTTGCGCGCCGCGGGCGTCGCTTATGACGTGCGCAAGGTCTTTCCTTACTCGAGCTACGACGAATTCAACTTTGACGTTCCCATACGCACGGAGTGCGATTCTTACGCTCGCTATCTCGTGCGCCTGGCTGAAATGCGCGAGAGCCTGAAAATTATCCGCCAGGCGATGGAGAAAATCCCACCCGAGGGGCCGATCAAAGCCGACGCGCCGGGCATTATTCCGCCGCCACGCGAGAAGATGAAAACGGAAATGGAAGCGCTGATCTATCACTTCAAGATTTTCACCGAAGGCTTTGCGCCGCCGCCGGGCGAAGTCTATCAGCGCATCGAATCGCCGCGTGGCGAAGTGGGCTACTTCGTTGTGAGCGACGGTTCGCCGAAGCCCTATCGCGTCAAGGTCCGCGCGCCTTCCTTCGTCAATCTTCAGGCGCTGCCGAAGCTTTCGGAAGGCGGCGTCGTGGCGGACCTGATCGCTTGCATCGGAACGATCGACATCGTCCTTGGAGAAGTGGACCGCTGATGGAGCTGCCTCCGGTACTCGAACAAAAATTTCAAACGCTCATCCAACGTTATCCCGTCAAGCGTTCGGCCCTCGTGCCGATGGCTCTCTACGCCCAGGACGCTTTGGGGTACGTGACCGATGAACTGATCGCGGAAATTGCCAGGCGTCTCGAGCTGAATCCCTTGCAAGTTAACGAGACGCTTGCCTACTACTCCATGATCCGGCGCAAACCCGCCGGCAAGTATCACGTTCAGGTATGCACTAACGTCTCCTGTATGCTGCGCGGCGGCAATGAGGTCTTCGATTTCGTGCAGAAGAAACTGGAGATCGGAAATAAGCAAGTGACCGCCGATGGCATGTTCTCACTTGAGGAAGTGGAGTGCATCGGGGCCTGCACGGGTGCGCCGGCCATGCAGGTGAATTACGACTTCTACGAAAACCTCGACCAACACCGCACCGACGATTTGCTGGATGCCCTCGACAAGGGCGCACGGCCGGCAACTTCAGTGCCGACTTCCGGCTCCGTCCATGACCGCCATCCTGCTGAAGTGCCGGTGATCAGCCGCCTTTTTGGCGTTCCGGACGCGCACAAAATCGACGTCTACGTGCAACACGACGGCTATAAAGGACTGGAACGCGCTCTCAAGGAATACACGGCCGAGCAGGTGGTCGAGGAAGTGAAAAAGTCAAACTTGCGCGGTCGCGGCGGAGCGGGCTTTCCTACCGGAATGAAGTGGAGTTTCGTTCCGAAGGACCCGGCCAAGCCCAAATACATTCTGTGCAACGCCGACGAGAGCGAACCTGGCACATGTAAGGACCGGCCGCTGATGGAACTCGTTCCGCATCAGCTCATTGAAGGCATCATTATCGCCGGCCGCGCGGTCGATTCTCATCGCGGATACATCTACATTCGCGGCGAATATCGCTATGTCATCGACATCGTCGATGCCGCGATCGAAGAGGCTTATGCCCGCGGCTATCTCGGCAAAAACATCATGGGCAGCGGCTTCGATTTTGATCTCACCACGCATACAGGCGCTGGTGCTTACGAATGCGGCGAAGAGTCCGCTCTGATGGAGTCGCTCGAGGGCAAGCGAGGCTACCCGCGAATCCGGCCGCCCTTCCCTGCTGTCGTCGGGCTTTACGGCTCGCCGACGGTGATCAATAACGTAGAAACGCTATCGTCTGTTCCCGCGATTCTGCATCGAGGCGGCGAATGGTATTCGGGGCTGGGCTCCGCGAAAAACGGCGGTACACGGCTCTTCTGCATCTCGGGTCACGTCAATCGGCCCGGCATCTACGAATTGCCGATGGGATTTAATCTGAAACGCATGATCGATGAAGTGGCGGGCGGAATTCCGGGCGGCCGGAAGTTGAAGGCCGTGATTCCCGGCGGCAGTTCATGTCCGCTGCTGAAGGCCGATGAGATCGATTTGCCGATGGACTTTGATTCCCTAGCCAAGGCCGGATCGATGCTGGGCTCGGGCGGCCTCGTGGTGATCGACGAATCCACCTGCATGGTCGACCTGGCGAGGCGCATTATGCATTTCTACGCGCATGAATCTTGCGGCTGGTGCATACCTTGCCGCGAGGGTACGGATTGGCTGCGCAAGATGCTGGACCGCTTTCATTCCGGCGGCGGGCGTCGCGAGGAAATCGCTTTGATCGGCGAGCTATCGAAAAACATGCTAGGCAAAACTTTCTGCCCGCTTGGCGATGCCGCGGCATTGCCTACAATAAGCATCGTTAAAAAATGGGCTAACGAATTCGAGCAGCATCTCTCAGGCAAGTGTCCTTATCAGCCGGCGGAAGTTTTGACCGCAGCGCTCGGGTAATCTCAAGACATGGCAGAAGCCCCACAAATAAAGTTCAAGCTGGACGACCGCGAATTGACGGTGCCCGCGGGCACACTGGTGATTGAAGCGGCCCGGCAACAAGGTATCGAGGTTCCCTCTTTCTGTTACTACCAGGGGCTTGCCCTGCAAGCCGCCTGTCGCATGTGCCTGGTGGAGGTGGAGAAAGCTCCCAAGCTGCAGACCGCCTGCACACTGGTACCTGTCAATGGCATGGTTGTGCGCACGAATACGCCGCAGGTGCACGAAGCGCGCAAGGCCATGCTGGAATTTCTGCTCGCCAATCACCCGCTCGATTGCCCCGTTTGCGATAAGGGAGGCGAATGCGAGCTGCAGGACATGGTTTTTAGCTACGGCGCGGATCGCAGCCGCTTTGTGGAAGAAAAGCTTCACGTTCCTGAAGTGAAGTGGTCAAACCTCGTCTATTACGACGCGCCTCGGTGCATCCTGTGCTTTCGGTGCGTCCGCGTATGCGATGAGGGAATGGACGTCAAAGCTCTCGGCGTGGGCCAGCGCGGGGCCAATTCGGTAATCATTCCCAATCGCGAAGACTCTCTCGAATGCGTTGAGTGCGGGATGTGCATCGATATATGCCCTGTCGGCGCGCTCACCAGCGGGACTTATCGCTATCACACGCGCCCGTGGGAGATGCAGTACGTCCCCACGGTGTGCGCACACTGTTCCAACGGCTGCAAAACGACCCTCAGCGTGCGCAATCACGAAATTCTGCGCGCCAATAATCGCGATCTTTCCGGCTTTAACGGCGACTTTCTCTGCGCGAAGGGTCGCTTCGCATTTGACTACACTCGGCATCCCGAACGGCTGACGCAGCCCTTGATCCGCCTGGCTGGCAGGCTCGAGCCTGCGAGTTGGGAAGAGGCGCTGCAAACCGTGGCGTCGCGGCTGGCTTCAATACATAAGCAGAACGGTCCGGACGCTATCGCTTTTTACGGTTCGAATCGGACGACAAACGAAGAGAATTATCTGCTGGGACGCCTCGCGCGCGCCTCGATAGGCACGAACAATGTGGATCATCACCGCACGGCGGATTATGCCGGCCTGATGGCGCTTGCGGCCGGGTTGGCAGGCACTTCTGGAACCGGCGGCATTTTCGCTACCATGCGCGACCTGGAATCTGCGCCGGCGTTTCTGCTGATCGGCAACGATGCGACGGAGCAGAATCCGCTGGTCGCCTGGCAGATCCGGGCCGCCATCCGGCATTTCCGTTCGCGCCTGTACATTCTGGATTCGCGCGAACAGAAGCTTCATCGCAAAGCGCAGGATTTTGTACTGATGTCCGCCGGACAGGAAGCGGCGGCAATCGCCAAACTTGCCGAGGCGAGCGGGCGATGCGAGTGCTTCCGAAAGCGATTTGGACCGCCGTCTCGGCGCGCTTCGCGACGCGCTTGCCCGTGAAAACGATCTCATCGTTCTCTTCGGCGCGGCTGTTCAAGGCCCGGCGCTCAGCAGGCTCGGCGATTTCGCGCGAGAGCGGGCCGCGCAGGGCAAGCGCACGCGGTTCATGGCTTTGGGCGACTATGCAAATTCGCGCGGCGCCGCGGATATGGGGCTTCTGCCGGACTTGCTGCCCGGATACGCGCCTGTCGCCAACCCTGCCGCTCGACAATTTTTTGGCGACCTCTGGGGCACACCGCTGCCCGAAAAGCCGGGGCTCCATGGGCGCGCCATGCTGGATGCCGCAGCTGCCGGACAGCTGAAAGCTCTGTATGTTGTGGGCGCGAATCCCGCCAAGAGAACAGACTTCGCCGGATCGAAGCGAATGGGCAAGCTCGATCTGCTCGTGGTTCAGGACTTGTATCTTTCCGAGACGGCGCAGCTTGCCGATATCATCTTGCCCGCGCTTTCCGGCTTCGAGAAAAGCGGCACCATGACGAATACTGCCGGCGAGGTTCAGCTTGTGCGCAAGGGCGGGGATTTTATGGGGCCGCGCACAGACTTCGACATTCTGCGCATTCTTTCCTACCAATTGGCGCAGCAGCGCATTGGACAGCCGATCGCGTTGCGAACGCCAGACGCCGCGTTCGAGGAAATCTCTCGCATCGTGCCCGGGTACGACGTCTCTTGGACTGGCCTGCTTACCGGCGCTGCGGAACCGACCCAACCGAAACCCGAACGCCACAAACGGCCATCGTCCCGCGGAAACGGCGGCTGGTGTCATTTTTTCGAGCAACGATTCGCTTTTCACCAGCGGCAGCCTGACTCCTTACTGCCGGATGATTCGCTCTCTCCGCGAAGCGGGCGCGACGCCGTGAACGTTCCCTTCACGCAGTCGATTCTCGTCATTTCTCTAATCAAGGTCGTAGTGCTGCTCTTTCTGGTCTTAACCGCCGTAGCTTATCTGGTGTGGTTCGAACGCAAAGTTGCTGCGCATCTTCAGGGGCGTTGGGGACCCTACCGTGTCGGTCCGCACGGCCTTTTGCAACCGCTGGCGGATGGGGCCAAGTTTCTTCTGAAGGAAGATACGACGCCGCTCGGCGCCGACCGCTTCCTTTATTTCACCGCGCCGGCCATCACCCTGACTTTGGCGATCTCCGCCATAGCCATGATTCCGTTTGGCCCCACAACGGTGCACATATTTGGAGTGGCGACGCCGCTCGTCATCGCAAATATCAACGTCGGCCTGCTGGCGATCTTCGCAATGACGTCGATTGGCGTCTACGGCGTGGCCCTGGCCGGCTGGTCTTCGAACAGTAAATATTCGCTGCTCGGGGGCCTGCGCAGTTCGGCCCAGATGATCAGCTACGAATTGTCGCTCACGCTTTCCGTTGTAGGCATCCTGCTGCTGGCGGGTACGTTCAATTTAAGCGAGTTGATCCTGCGGCAGGACGGCTTCACCTGGGGTTACTTGCCACAATGGAACCTGCTGAACCCGATTCTTCCGCAGATCCTGGGATTCTTCTGCTATTTCGTTGCTGCCATCGCCGAAACCAATCGCGCTCCTTTTGACCTTGCCGAAGCCGAATCGGAAATCGTGGCCGGTTACCATACGGAATATTCCAGCTTTAAATTCGCCATGTTCTTCATGGGTGAGTATGCCAGCATGATTACGGTCGCGTGTCTGGCCTCTATTCTCTTCCTGGGCGGCTGGCTTTCGCCTTTTCCCCAAACGCCGGGTATGGACTGGACCCGCTACATCCCGGCTGCCGTCTTGGCCGCCTCCGGAGTGGCCTTGATTATCGATGGCCTTCGTCACAGGTCATTCGCACGCATTGTTTTGCCGGTGATGGGACTGCTCCTCGGTGCGCTATCGTTTCTGTGCTCGCAGCCGGGCGTAATCGATTACGTTCAGGGGCCGTTCTGGTTTCTGGCCAAGGTGCTCTTCGTACTCTTCGTCTATGTTTGGGTGCGCTGGACGCTGCCGCGTTTTCGCTACGATCAGCTGATGGGCTTCGGATGGAAGGTCCTGTTTCCCGTGGCCCTCTTGAATGTGGTCCTGACAAGCCTTGCGCTGGTGATGCACAGATGACGCCTCAACTGGTGGTCTTCCTGATTCTGGCGGCCATCGCGGTCGCGGGCGCGGTGAAGCGTGATCCTGCAACGCGAGCCGATCCACAGCGCTATCTCACTGATTACCGTGATGATTGCGCTGGCCGGGCTTTTCCTGCTTCTCGAATCGGAATTCATCGCCGCCGTGCAGATCATTGTCTATGCGGGCGCGATCATGGTGCTGTTTGTATTTGTGATCATGCTGCTCAATGCCGGCGCCGAAGAGCGCACCAATATGAGCCGCATGGCGCGTTATGTGGGCGTGCCGCTGGCGATCTTCTTGCTGATCGAGCTTGCTTATCAGGTTGGCACCGCGACCTTGTCGATGACGGCACAGCCGGCGGCCGACGGCGCGACGCGAGGTCTATCGATGCTTTTGTTCCAGGATTTTGTGTTTCCGTTTGAATTGACGTCCATTTTGATCCTCATCGCCATTCTTGGAGCGCTCGTGCTGGCCCAGCGCAGTGAAGGGGCGCCGGCCAAAGCGCGCGCAACAATAGATTCGCGAAACGATCTGCTCCAATCGGCAGAAGGTAAGGAGAGAAACGTTGGTGCCCATTTCCTATTACCTTGCTCTTAGCGCCGTGCTCTTTGGCCTCGGGGTGATCGGCTTTGTTTTCAAGCGCAACATCGTCACCATTTTTATGTCCATCGAATTGATGCTCAACGCGGTGAACCTTGCGTTCATCGCCTTTGCGCGGGCTCTGGGGCAATTGCAGGGGCAAGTTTTCGTGTTTTTTGTAATCGTGGTGGCGGCAGCGGAAGCGGCCGTGGGCTTGGCCATCGTAATCGTGATCGCGCGGAACCGGCAATCGCTCAACGTCGAACGCATTAATCTCCTGAAGCTGTAGAGCCGGAATGCTGATACTCGAGCACCTGTGGATCATTCCGCTGCTGCCCTTGCTGGGCGCGGCGCTCAATGGCATTTTCGGCGCGCGATGGCCGCGCAGCGCGGTCAATGCTGTCGCTCTGGGCAGCACCGGGCTCTCCTTCCTGGCCGTCCTCGAAGTCGTACGCGAATTCCTCAGGCTGCATGCGGAGCAGATTCCCTGGACGCGGTCGTATTTCACATGGATCGAGGCAGGCAGCTTCCGCGCCAATTTTGCCCTGCAGATCGATCAACTCACGGTGATCATGCTGCTGGTCGTGACCGGCGTCGGCTGGCTGATCCATCTTTATTCCGTCGGCTACATGGCCGACGATCGCCGGCTACCGGCGGTTTTTCTCGTACCTGAACCTCTTCATGTTTTTCATGCTGACGCTCGTGTCTGGCCGCGAACTATGTGCTGATGTTTGTCGGGTGGGAAGGCGTCGGCCTCTGCAGCTACCTGCTGATCGGCTTCTGGTTCCTGAAGCAAAACCGCCACGGATGCCGGCAACAAGGCGTTCTGGGTAAACCGCGTCGGCGATTTCGGTTTCCTGCTGGGATTATTTTTGCTCTTCCGCCAATTTGGCACGCTCGACTTCGCGCCTATTTTTCATGATGCTGCGGGGCTGCCCGTCGAGACGTCCGGTCACGGCGTCCTCACGGCGATCGCGCTGCTGCTGCTCGCCGGCGCCACCGGCAAATCCGCGCAGATCCCACTTTACGTTTGGCTGCCGGACGCCATGGAAGGCCCCACGCCCGTCAGCGCGCTAATCCATGCCGCAACCATGGTGGCCGCGGGCGTGTACATGGTGGCGCGTTCGCAACGCGATCTTCATTCACGCGCCGGTGGCGATGTTTGCTGTAGCCGTGATCGGCTGCGCGACGGCTCTTTTCGCCGCCACCATCGCCGTCGTACAAACCGATATCAAGCGAACGCTCGCCTACTCCACCATCAGCCAATTGGGCTACATGTTTCTGGCGTGCGGCGTGGGAGCCTTCGGGGCCGGAATGTTTCATCTGATGACGCACGCTTTCTTCAAGGCGTTGCTTTTTCTGGGCGCCGGCAGCGTGATGCACGCCATGAGCGGCGAACAGGATATGCGCCGCATGGGCGGCCTGCGTCGAATGATCCCGTGGACCTACAGCACCATGTTTGTCGCTACGCTGGCGATTTCCGGCACGCCAGGCTTTTCCGGTTTTTTCAGCAAGGAAGAGATTTTGCTCGCCGCGCGCACTGGCCCCTACGCCAATCCGGTGATTTATGCGCTGGGCGTGTTCACCGCGGGCCTTACCGCTCTTTACATGTTCCGGCTTCTCTTTTTGACTTTTCATGGCGCGCCGCGTTTTGATCCGAAGAAAACCCACGTGCACGAATCGCCGCGCGTCATGCTTGTCCCGCTCGTGGTGCTGGCGGTCCTTTCGCTGGCGGGCGGCTGGTGGGCGGCTCCGCATCTGGTGGGCGGCCTCAATTATTTCGATAACTTTGTTAAGCCGGTTTTTGCGGCCGGCGAAGCATCCAGTTCCACCGAACCTTACACGGGCAGCGGCCAACTGATTGCCACCGTCTTTGGTCCTCCCGGTGATCGCCGCTTTGATCGGATTTCTGCTTGCCTGGTGGCTGTATCTACGCAGTCCGGAAACGCCCAGGCGCCTCGCCGAAAGGTTCCACGCGCTCTACCGTCTGCTTGTCGGCAAATATTTCATCGACGAACTCTACGCCGCCACAATCGTGCGTCCGCTCCTGTGGGTCTCGACTAATTTCCTCTGGCACGCCGTGGACGAGGAAACCATCGACGGCCTCGTCAACGGCGTGGCCCACGAAGCGGGCGAATTTGGCGATCGCCTGCGGCATCTCAATTCCGGCAACACACGGAGCTACGCGGCTTGGGTAATTCTGGGAGCCGTGGTGCTTACAACCTTGCTCGCCTGGATGGCACGCTAACATGCGCGGTTCCTATTTGCTCACCGTCTTGACCTTCCTTCCGCTGGCGGGAACGCTGGCGCTTTTCATGCTGCGGCCGGACGACCGCGAGTGGATTCGCCGTATCGCGCTGGCCGTATCGCTTTTTGAATTCGCGCTTTCGCTTCTATTGCTCCGCGGCTTCGTCCTGAATTCGGCGGATTACCAGTTCGTTGAACTTCACAACTGGATTCCTTCGCCGCCCATCCACTATCACCTCGGCGTTGACGGC
This sequence comes from uncultured Acidobacteriota bacterium, assembly GCA_963846235.1. Classification (GTDB taxonomy): domain Bacteria; phylum Acidobacteriota; class Terriglobia; order Acidiferrales; family UBA7541; genus Palsa-189. The sequence continues at coordinate 736,611 of CAWJVF010000003.1, read as the reverse complement.
ATCAGCCTGTTTCTCGTCCTGCTCACCACTTTTTTGACGCCGATCGCGATGCTGGCTTCCTGGAAATCGATCGAGGAGCGCGTGCGCGGCTTCTTCATCAGCCTGCTGGTGCTCGAAACCGGCGTCATCGGCGTTTTTGTTTCGCTCGATCTGTTCGAATTTTTCCTTTTCTGGGAAGTGATGCTGATCCCGATGTACTTCCTGATCGGAATCTGGGGCCACGAACGGCGCATTTATGCCGCCGTCAAATTCATTCTGTACACGATGTTGGGCTCGATTCTGATGCTCGTGGCCATGATCTGGCTCTACGAGCTCAGCGGCTCCTTCGACCTGCCGCAGATCCAGAACATGCTCGTGAGCGGCCAGGTGGTTCTCTCTCTGCGTACCGAGCTGCTTCTTTTTGCCGCCTTTTTCCTGGCGTTTGCCATCAAGGTGCCGCTTTTCCCGCTGCACACCTGGCTCCCTGACGCGCATACCGAAGCGCCCACCGCGGGTTCCGTGATGCTTGCCGGCGTGCTGCTGAAGATGGGCACGTACGGAATGCTGCGCTTCTGCTTGCCGCTTTTTCCCGAAGCGGCTCACCGTTTCGCTCCTTACGTCGCCGTTCTCGCCATCATCGGCATTATCTACGGCGCGCTCGTGGCCATGGTGCAGACCGACCTCAAGCGCCTGGTGGCCTACTCCTCGGTCAGCCACCTTGGATTTGTCGTGCTCGGGCTTTTTGCTTTCGATCCCACCGCGGTTCAGGGCGCCTTGTACCAGATGCTGAACCACGGCGTTTCCACCGGCGCGCTTTTCGTGCTGGTCGGCATGCTCTATGACCGCCGGCACACGCACCTGATTCGCGAATACGGCGGACTGGCCACTCCCATGCCGGTCATCGCGGCTTTCTTTCTGTTTGTGTCGTTGTCCTCGGCGGGGCTGCCCATGCTGAATGGATTCGTCGGCGAGTTCCTGATTCTGGCGGGCACGTTTGTGCGCCACGCGAACTGGGCCACGTACGGCGCCATCGGCATCATTCTTTCCGCCGTTTATCTGCTGTGGGCCTACCAGCGCGTTTTCTTCGGCGAAGTAACGCAGGATAAAAACCGCACGCTGCGTGACGCCGACCGCCGCGAACGCGTGGTTCTGGTCGCCATGGCGGCGCTCATTCTGTGGATGGGCATCGGCTCGGTGAGCTTCACGCGCCGCACGGAAGCCTCCGCGCGCAACGTATTCGTGCTCATGCAACGGCCGCAGGTCTACAACGCCCGAGCGGCGCTCAATTCGGCTCGCCCTGCCATCCCAGGTGGCGTCCGCTAATGTTTCCTCCGCGAGAAGACATCCTGCGCCTGATGCCGGAGATCATTCTGTCCCTTTCGGGCATCCTGCTGATGCTTGTCGAGCCGTTGCTCACGCGCGCGCGCCGGAACGTGCTCGTCAGCGCTGGCCGCGCTCGGCAGCGGCCTGGCGCTCGTCTCCACGATCTATCCGGCGATGCTTCCCGGCACGGCATTTTCCGGCTTGCTGCGCATTGACGGCTTCAGCGTCTTCGTGCACGTCGTGGTGGAAGCGGTCGCGTTCCTGGTGATCATCGGCTCGGCCGATTATCTCGATCGCGAACACATCCAGCACGGCGAATACTATGCGCTCATTCTTTTCGCCACCGTGGGCATGTGCGTGATGGCCAGCGCCGCCGAACTGATGACCGCCTTCGTCGGCCTCGAAACCAGCTCCATCTCCACCTACATCCTGGCCAGCTATCGCCGCGACGCCCCGCGTTCCAACGAATCGGCCATGAAATATTTCCTGCTGGGCTCTTTCGCCACCGCGTTTTTCCTGTACGGCATCGCTCTCACTTACGGCGCCACGGGCACGACGCAGCTCGTGCGCATGACTTTTCCCACGACAGCCGGCGGCGAACGTCTCCTCGATCTGGGGCTGGCGCTTATGCTCGTCGGCCTCGCCTTCAAAGTTGCCGCGGCTCCGTTTCAGCTCTGGACTCCGGACGTCTATGAAGGCGCGCCCGCTCCGGTCACTGCGCTGATGGCTTCCGGACCGAAAGCTGCGGCCTTCGCGCTGCTGCTGCGCATTCTGGCGACGCGTCGCGGCGGCGGGTACGTTCTGGTTCTGGGCGCTGTGGATTTCCGCTGCGCTAACGATGTTCCTGGGCAATCTGGCGGCGCTCGCGCAATCACAACGTCAAAAGGATGCTGGCCTACAGCTCCATTTCGCACGCGGGATATATTCTCGTAGCGCTGGCGGCAGCGGCGGCTTCCGATCAGGTGGAGCTCGGCGTCGCCGCCGTGCTCTATTACCTCGCCGTCTACGCGCTGATGAAACTGGGCGCGTTCATTCTGGTTTCTCAGCTCGGCGGCGAATCCGAACGCCACATGGATATCGACGATTTCCGCGGACTGGCTATGCGCCAGCCCGTCGCCGCGGCCTGTTTTGCGCTGTTTCTGCTCTCGCTGCTGGGACTTCCGGTGACGGCGGGATTCCTCGGCAAGTTCTACATCTTCCACGCGGCGCTTGCGTCGCGCTTGGTCTGGCTGGCCGTTCTGCTGGCGATCAATACCGTCATCGCCGCGTTTTATTATCTGCGGGTGATCGTGGTGATGTATATGCGCGAGCCCAACCAGACCTGGCCGCCCGTGCCGATGCCGTGGGCGGTAACGTTCGTGCTCTCGGTCGCCGCCGCCGGAACCTTCTACCTCGGCCTGTTCCCCGGCCGCGTCATGGCCCTCGCCACGCAGGCCGCCCTCTCCCTCCCGCTGGCCGCTGAAAGCGGAGCCTCGTTCCGCGCGGCATAAACAAAAAGCCCGCAGAGCGCTTTCGCGAACCCCGCGGGCCTCGAACTCAAATTCGACTCTGAGTCTGGTTATTTAACTTTGATAAAGATGATGGCGAAGGTGTACAGCGCCATCGATTCGATCAGCACCAGCGCCAGAATCAACATGTTCTGAATCACGCCGGCGGCGCCGGGATTGCGCGCCATGCCTTCCGAAGCCGCCGCAGAAGCCCGACCCTGAGCGATACCGCAAGCGCCCGAAGCAATGGCCATGGCGAAGCCCGAAGTGATGGCCACCCAGTTCGTGGCCTGCGCTGCTCCCTGATCTCCGCCTTGAGCGAACGCCGCCGGAGCGATCAGGCAAAACGCGATAGCCACCAGCAGCGCCTATTGCGAACTTTCTCATCGTGACGATTCTCCTTACTTTATGAAATGGCCGCTCGGAGGTGGTTCCCGACATCCTCGTGCAGCCGGGCTCACGCGAGACGGCGGATGATGCCGTTATGAAAAAAGTTTAGTGCGCTTCGGAAACCGCTCCGGTCAGATAAATGACCGGCAAAATCGTGAAACACAAATGCCTGCACGAACGCCACGAAGATATGCAAAATGATGAAAATCACCGGCGCCAGAAGCGGCAGCGGCGCCAGGACGTATCCCAAGGCGTTCAGCCTCTCCGACGAAAACGAATAAGGCGAGCGTCAGCCCCAGGAAAATCCCATAAAGCAGTTCGCTCACCATCATATTCACCCAAAGACGAACGGTGAGCGAGAGCAGCCGCGCCAGATGGCTGACCGTTTCCACGACCACCATCAGCGGCGAAAGAGCCAGATTCGGCCCCAGGAAATGCTTGCCGTAATGCAATGGGCCCTGCTTTTTCAGTCCCGACCAGTGGTAATAAAGAAACACAACGATGGCGCAACCCAACGGAACGGAAACCTCAGCCGTGGGCGAAGCCAGCCCCGGCACCACGCTGATCAGATTGCGAGAACAACACGAAGAGCCCGATGCTGCCGATCATCGGCAGATATTTCATCGCACCGTGGCCGATATTGTTTTCGAGCAAGTCCGCGACGCCCAGCGACATCGGATTGCGCAGCAGAAGCTCCATCACCTGCTGCGTGCCGCCGGGATTTTCCACCGAAAGCCGCGCCCGCAGCCACAAGAAAAACACAATGGCCAGGAGCAAACACCAGCAGCTCCATGGCGATGTGGTTGGGGATGGGATATTCGGGATTGCCAGGCTTGATGTGCAGAGCGGTTAGCAGCGCCAATGCCAGTTTGCCGAAAACCGCATTCACCAGTTTCGTGATTCCCAGGATGCTCTCTTCCATTGTCCTTCCGGGTTAATGATCCGTAGCTTCGGCCGATCTGCTAGGAGCCGCTTGCGTTCTGGTGCACGCCGCTCGACACCAACTCGTACACCAGCGCCACGACCACCGCGGCGGCCGACGCAAAAAGTCCCGTAAGCACGGGGATCACCGGCAGCCACGAACGCGTGAGAATAACATAGAGAATTCCGAGCAGCAAAGCGAAGCGGCGCAAAGAATTTAATGTACGCGCCCACCGGCACACGCACGTTCTGCGAACCCGCCTGTGCCGTCGCGGACGGCCAAATGCCTGCACGCTGCCCTTTAGCCAGCGAAAATTGATCCACGAAACCAAGGCCCGATCGCCAGCCCCGCACTTCCACGCCATCCCCAGCGCCATCCGGCCCAAGCCGCGCCAGCGCCGCCTAGCACCAGCGTCAACCATTCGATTCGACGCAGCGCTGCCGTTCCAAATGCCTCACCGGCCATCTTACTGTTTTCCAGTGGGGCGCCTTACCGTGAGCCGCCGGATCACTTCAAACATTCCGCCGGCAAATCCGAGTAACCCGAGGATCAAAGTCAAAATGGGCGAAGTGCCAAAGCGCTTGTCCAGCAGATAGCCCAGCCCCGCGGCGATCACCACAGCTGCCGACCAGCACAAACGGCAGGTCCATGACGTTCGCCAAGTTGGCGGGCAAACCCGTCCGGCATCGCGCCGTGGCGCGGGGGGATCTTCGAATCTGGATCGTTATCGGGCAAAGAGTACGGACGGCAAGGTCAACGAATAAGTTGCCAGACGGATGAATGGCTCAGGATAGATCCCGGCAACCACCGTGACGAAGCACATCACCGCCAGCGCCACCGACTGCCCAGGCGTCACCCGCGTGCGCACTTCGCTCGCCGGCTCGCGCAGCCACGCATGCGCCACGATACGGAAATAATAATAAAGCGCCGGCACGATATAGAGCGCGCCAAACAGCGCCAGATAATAATGCCCCGTCTCGATCAGCGAGAGCAAAATGTAATACTTCCCCACAAATCCGGCCAGCGGCGGAATTCCCGCGAGCGAAAGCATGAAGATCAGCAGCAGCACCGCCGACACCGGGCTGCGCTGGATAGAGGCCGTTCAGGTCGTCGAGTTCGTCGCCGATCAAGCCTTGGCGCCGCAGCACAATGATGATGGCAAAAGCGCCGATGGTCATGAACGCGTAGACGAAAAGATAGAAGGCGATGCCCTTCAGCCCAGTTTCATTCCCGTCAGGCCCGCTCATCGCCGCCACCAGGCCCAGCAGGATGTAGCCAACGTGCGAAATCGAAGAGTAAGCCAGCAGGCGCTTGACGTTGGTCTGCGTGATCGCCGCGAAATTGCCGAGCGTAAGCGATGCAATCGCCACCGCCGCGATGATCCCCACCCAGTTCACGCGCACCGGCCAGAAGGCATACAGGAACAGCCGCAGCAGCAGCGCGAAACTCGCCGTCTTCGAAGCCACGCTGACGTAAGCCGTGATCGTGGTCGGCGCGCCTTCGTAAACGTCCGGCGCCCACTGGTGGAACGGCACCGCCGCCACCTTGAAGAAAAGTCCCGCCGCCACGGTCACGATAGCCAGAATCACCAGCAAGTCCGTCGGTCCCGCGCAGCTCGAGCGCCGTGCGCACCACGTCAATATTCGTGCGCGGCACCTGCAGCGGCAATCCCAGCGGGCCATTGATCTGCGCCATGGCGCTGATTCCGTAAAGCAGCGAAAAGCCATACGCCAAGCAGGCCCGAGCTGAACGCTCCCAGCAGCAGATACTTCACCGCAGCTTCATTCGAACGCCGCTGATGCCGCAAAAATCCGACAAGGATATAAAAGCTGATGGCCATGGTCTCCAGGCCCAGAAACTGCACGATCAGGTCGTAGCCCGAGGCCATGAACATCATTCCCACGGTGGCAAACAGAAGCAGCGCGTAATATTCGCCGTGATGTTCGTTTTCGATTTGCAGGTAGCGCACCGAAAGCAGAATCACCAGCGCCGTGGCTATCAGGAAGATCATTCCGAAAAACAGGAAAAACGGATCGACCACAATCGAGCTATTGAATCCGCCGACCGCTTCCGGACCCAATGGCCGCAACCGGTAAAGCGAAATGCCGCTGAAGATCACGCCCAGCATCGCAAAGACGGCGTTGCCGGCTTTGTCCTTTACGCCCAGCATGAAGTCGAAAAGCAGAATCGCCAGGCCGAAGAGCGCGAGCTCCACCTCGGGCAGGATCAGGAAGAAGTCGTGGCGAAATGCGGCAGTATCCATGCGGTTAGCGGTTCTCCGCCGTGTTCGCGGCCGTGGACGACGGAAGCCGCGGCGATTACTCGCAGTCACAGCCGGCTTCACCGGCTTTTCAGAGTTTCGCCGAATCGGCCTTGGCTGGAGCGGTTGCCGTCACAATCGCCAGCCGGAGGCTTCTCGCCCCAACGCTGTGCGGTCGCGGAGTTGTAATAGCTCGGATTCACCTGCTCCACGATCTGCCGCACCGGCGCGTCCAGAACGCGGAACAGCGGCTTGGGATAAATGCCGATCCAGAACGCGAGCAGCACCAGCGGCACCAAGGTCGCGTATTCCCGCATATTCAAATCTGGCAAGTGCTCGTTCACGGGATTCGTCACCGGCCCGAACATCACGCGCTGATACAGCCACAAAAGATACGCCGCGCCCAGCACGATGCCGATCACGGCCCATGCCGTCCAGCGCAAGCTCACCTGAAAGACGCCGCTCAGGATCGTGAATTCGCCGATGAAGCCATTGAGCAGCGGCAAGCCCAGCGAGCTGAGTGTGGCAATCAGGTAGATCGCCGCGAAATTCGGCATGGGCGTCGAAAGCCCGCCAAACTCCGAAATCAGCCGCGTATGCCGCCGTTCGTACAGCACTCCGATAAGCAAGAAGAGCGCGCCGGTGGAAATTCCGTGATTGATCTGCTGGATGACGCTGCCCGAAAGGCCGTGCGGGTTCAGAGCGAAAATCCCCAGCGTGCAGAAGCCCAGGTGGCTCACCGAGCTGTAAGCGACGAGCTTCTTCATATCTTTTTGCATCATGCAGACGAGCGCGCCGTAGATGATACCAATAATCGAAAGCACTATCAGGATGGTGACGATGTGCTGCCGCGCAACCGCGTCGGTGGGCAAAAGAGGCAGCGAGAAGCGGATGAATCCGTACGTGCCCATCTTCAGCAGGACGCCCGCCAGGATTACCGAACCTGCCGTGGGAGCCTCGGTGTGCGCATCGGGAAGCCAGGTGTGGAACGGAAACATCGGCACCTTGATGGCAAAAGCAAAGAAAAAGCCCCAGAACAATAGTCGCTGCAGGCCGGTCGAAAATTGCGGCACCGCACCCAACAGCGTAGGAATGTCAAACGTGTAAGCGGCTCCAGCCCCCGCCACATCATGCGCGCGATAGTAAAGCGCCAGAATCGCCAGCAGCATCAGCACCGATCCGGCCAGGGTATACAGGAAAAATTTGATCGCCGCATAGAGCCGGCGGTCGCTGCCCCACACGCCGATCAGGAAATACATCGGAACGAGCATCACTTCCCAGAACAGGTAGAACAAAAAGAAATCGAGCGACATGAAAACGCCAAGCATGCCCGTCTGCAGCAGCAGGAACAGAATGTAGTATTCCTTCTTGCGGGTCTGAATCGCGCTCCACGACGAGAGAATTGAAATCGCGCCCAGAAGCGTGGTCAGCATCACCAGAAGAAAGCTGATGCCGTCGATCCCCAGCGAATAGTGCGCGCCGATGGAAGGGATCCAGTCGTAATTTTCGCGGAACTGATACCCAGGCGTCCCGATCTGAAATCGCCAGATCAGCGGCAGCGAGACAACGAAGCCGAGCATTCCGAATACATTCCCGACCACGCGTTGCGCGTTATCCCATTCGCGCGGCATAAAAAGCAGCACCATGGCACCGATGAGCGGCGTGAACAGAATCCAGCTCAGGATGTGAGTTTCGTTCACTTGCGTTCTCCCTCGCCTTCTAGTGCAGCATGCTGTGCAGCGTCACGCCGGTCACCCGCAGGTAATAGCCCAAAAAGACCAGCACGCCCAAAACAATCAGCAGCGCGTAATTCGACACGCGTCCGCTCTGAATCATCCGTACCGGATAGCTGAAAATCCACACGATGCGCGCCGCCAGGTTCACCAGCCCATCGATGATCCATTTGTCCCAAACCATGGAAACACTCGAAGTCGCGCGCGTCACCCATCCCGCACCATTCACGAACAGGCCATCAATCACACCGCGATCGAACGCGCCCAGCGTGGTACCCAAATCCTTCGAGCGGTTCACAAACATCGCGTCGTAGATCTGGTCCACGTAATACTTGTTGTAAATCAAGCGATACAGCCCGCCCGATTTCTGCGCGAGCGTTCCGGGTATGGATGGCTTCCGCAGATAGAAAAACCAAGCAAGACCGATTCCCACCAGCGCGACGAGCACGGAAACCGCCATTAACTCGTATTCGGTAGTGTGCTGCGTCGCCTCCGGAACCGCCGCGATCACTTCCGCGTGCCGCGCGATCACCGGGTCGAGGAACTTCGCAAAATGATCGCTGCCGCCCAAAGACTCCGGCCAGCCGATCCATCCGCCCACAACGGAAAGCAGCGCCAAAATCATCAGCGGCACGGTCATCGAGCGCGGCGATTCGTGAATGTGGTGCTCCACGTCGTGCGGTACGCGCGATTCGCCGAAAAACGTCAGAAACACCAGACGGAACATGTAGAACGCCGTCATCCCCGCGGTCACGAACCCGATTCCCCAAAGCAACGGCCGTGCGTTGAACGAAGCCGCCAGAATCGCGTCTTTGCTCACGAATCCGGCCAGCGGCGGAATTCCCGAAATGGCGATGGTGGCGAGCAAAAACGTCCACGCCGTCACGGGGATTTTGCTCCACAGCCCACCCATCTTGCGCATGTCCTGTTCGCCGCCAAGCGCGTGAATCACGCTGCCCGAACCAAGGAAGAGCAGCGCCTTGAAGAACGCGTGCGTCATCAGGTGAAAAATTCCCGCCGTGAACGCGCCCACGCCCAGCGCCAGAAACATGTACCCAAGCTGGCTGACCGTGGAGTAAGCCAGTACGCGCTTGATATCGTGCTGCACAAGACCCATGCTCGCAGCGTAGATCGCCGTCACCGCGCCAACCGTCGCCACTCGCGGCCAAAGCCACCGGCGCAAGCTGAAAGACCACGTTCATGCGCGTGATCATGTACACGCCCGCCGTAACCATCGTCGCCGCGTGAATCAGCGCGCTCACCGGCGTGGGCCCTTCCATCGCGTCCGGCAGCCAGACGTACAGCGGAATCTGCGCCGACTTCCCCGTCGCGCCCACGAAAAGCAGCAGCGCAATCGCGGTCATCACGCCATTGCCCACTGTGAATCCGCCCGCCTCGATGGCCGGACCGATCTCCGTGAAGCGCAGCGTGCCAATCGCATTCAGCAGAAGCAACAGCCCGAGAACGAACCCCGCGTCGCCGATACGATTGACGATGAACGCCTTCTTACCTGCGTCCGACGCCGATTTGCGCAGGAAATAAAACCCAATCAGCAGATAACTGCACAGTCCCACGCCCTCCCAGCCGACGAAAAGCAGCAGCAGATTATTCCCCAGCACCAGGACCAGCATGGAAAACATGAACAGATTCAGATAGCCGAAGAAGCGGTAATAGCCGCCCTCGTGCGCCATGTAGCCGGTGGAATAAACGTGAATGAGAAAGCCGACGCCCGTCACGACGCCCAGCATCACCGCCGAAAGCGGATCGAGCAGCATGGCCCATTGCGCATTGAAGTTCACGAGACGCCCGGACATCGTGTGCATTGCGCCGGCGGGCACCCAATCGAACAGCACAATCTCCACCACGCGTTGTGCCGGTTCCCGCGCAATAAGCTGCAGGATCGCTCCGAAAGCGAAGATCATCGACAGCCCGACGCTGCCCACACCGACTGTGCTCACGGCCCCATTCGAAAGGCGTCGCCCGATGAAAAACATCGTCGCCGCGCCCGCCAGCGGAAACAGCGGGATCAGCCAGATGCTTCGCAGAAAGAATTCAGTCGGCATGCGCGAATCCTCGAGCCACCGCTTCCCTGCCGCTTACCATTTGAGAATATCCATTTCGTCCGCCAATACTGTTTCGCGATTGCGGAAGAAGGCGATGATGATGCCCAACCCCACGGCCGCCTCTGCGGCAGCATCGGTAATAATAAAGATGGCGAAGATCTGCCCTTCCACCGAGCCCACCAGCCTCGAGAAAGCGACGAGATTGATATTGACCGCGTTCAGTATCAATTCGACGGACATCAGGATGATGATCACGTTGCGCCGCGTCACAATTCCCACGATACCGATGGCCAGCATGGCCACGCTCAGAAAGATGTAATGTCCGATCGGCACCATCGCTCACACCCTCTTTTTGGCCATGACCACGGCGCCAACCATGGCCACCAGCAACAGGATCGAGGCAAGCTCAAAAGGCAGCATATAGGTATGGAACAAATAGAAAGCCACGCGCTCGGTATTCGGCTCGAGCGTTTCCGGAGGCGCCGCCGGCATGATGTATAGCGAGTGCCGGCTGACCGCAATCGCCGCCGCCACCTGCGCCGCCAGCACCGCCGAGATAACCAGCGCCACAAACCACTGCCGGTTGAACTGCACCTGATGCAACGCCACGTCCAGGTTCACGAGCATGATCACGAAAACAAACAGCACCATGATCCCGCCCGCGTATAGGATCACCTGCACGATAAAGACAAATTCCGCGTTCAGGTTCAGGAAGATTCCCGCCGTCGCGAGCAGCGCAGTCACCAGAAAAATCGCGCTCTGCACAGCGTTTCGCCGCGTCACCACCAGAATCGCCGAAACGATTGCCAGCGCCGCGAAGAAGTAGAAGACTGCCTGATCAAGCATGGACGGGCGTCTCCTCCTCTTGCCCTTCTCCCTCTTCGCCAACGAACGGATGTTCGTGTTTCTCACCCGTCGCCAAAAGAAAACCGCCCCCTATCAGCGTCAGCGCGATACACAGGGGAAACGAAATCCAATTCGGCCAGCCAAATTGGCGATGCAGCGCAAGAGCCAGGCCGATCATCATCACGTTCACGATTGAAAGCGGTACCAGGAATTGCCAGCCGAGACGCATTAATTGGTCGAACCGATATCGCGGAAACGTGAACCGCAACCACATGAACACGTAGATGTACGCGGCAACCTTGAAGAGGAACCAGAACGCCCCGTGTATGCCAGGTTTCGACGTGGCCAGATACGAGTCGCGCGGTACGGCCAGCGGCATGATCAGCACCAGCGCCACCACGATGCAAAGCACACCCACTGCGGCCATGAACATCTTCTGCACCTGCACGGGTTGCTTCGGCGTGCGCCGGAAGCAATATCCGGCCACCCAAAGCATCAGCAGCGGTGGCAGATAATCGAGGAAATTGAATGCGGGCGTATTCGCAAACGGCCGCATCCACCCGCCCAGAAACAGGGTTGTAGCGATCGACGCCACCACGACCATATTTGTGTATTCGGCCAGGAAATAGAGCGCCCAGCGAAAGCCGCTGTACTCCGTCATGTACCCGGCGACCAGCTCCGATTCCGCTTCGGGCATGTCGAAGGGAGCGCGATTGGTTTCCGCGATCGATGCCACGAGGTAGATAAAAAATCCCACTGGCGCGACAAAGATGAACCACCAGCCTGTATCCGACTGCTCCTGCACGATTCCGCGCGTCGAGAGCGTTCCCGCCAGCAGCAGCGCGCCCACAATCGCCATTCCCGCCGACGTCTCGTAGCTCACCAGTTGCGCCGCGCTCCGCAGCGCTCCCATCAGGGAATAGTGGCTGTTCGACGCCCACCCGCCCAGCACGATTCCGAAGATTCCGAGCGAGCTGATACCGAGGATATAAAGCAACCCGATATTCAGGTCGGCAATCTGAAAGAAAGGACCGATCGGCAACGCGGCCAGCGCCAGCATCGCCGCAGTCACCGAAATGAGCGGCGCGCCCCAAAACACCAGCTTGTCCGCGCTCTCCGGAATGATGTCTTCCTTGAGCAGCAGCTTGACGGCGTCGGCAATCGGCTGCAGCAATCCGTGGGGACCAACGCGCATCGGTCCCAGGCGAACCTGCATGTCCGCCATCACCTTGCGTTCCACCAGCACGATGTAGCCCGCCACCAACGGCAGCAGCGCCACAATCACCAGCGCAAACAGCACGGGAAGAATGTAAGGAATGATCGCGTTCAAGTTCATCAGCGATCGACCTCTCCCAGCACAATGTCGAGCGTTCCAATCACCGCGACTACGTCGGCCACCAGATGCCCGCGGATCATCTGATCGAGCGCCTCCAAATTAATCAGTGACGGCGGACGAATCCGCACGCGATACGGTTGCGTCGTGCCATCGCTCACGATGTAGTAGCCCAGTTCGCCTTTGGGCGCTTCGATCGAGTGATAGACCTCTCCCGGCGGCGGCTTCAGCACTTTACCCACTTTGCCGAGAATCGGTCCGGCCGGAATATTCTCAATCGCTTGCAGGCAGATCTTCCGCGATTGCCGCATCTCTTCCATGCGCACCAGGTAACGGTCATAGGTGTCGCCGTTTTGCCTTGTCGGTATGCTGAACTCGTATTGATCGTAGGCCGCATACGGCATCGCCTTGCGAATGTCCCACTCCACTCCGCTCGCGCGCAGCACGGGGCCGGTAACACCCATGGCAATAGCGGCTTCCGCGGTCAGAATTCCGATGCCTTTCGTGCGGCCCACCCAGATGCGATTTTGCGTGAGCAACGATTCGTATTCGTCGACGCGCTTGTCGAAATCCTTGCAGAATCTTTCGACGTCTTTTTCCAGCTCATCGTAGGCTTCGTATTGCAGGCCGCCAATGCGGAAGGCGTGCGTAGTGAGGCGCGCACCGCAATACTTCTCGAAAATTTTCAGGATCTCTTCGCGTTCTCGCAGGCAATAAAACAGTGGCGTCAGCGCGCCGATATCGAGCGCATGCGTGCCGAGCCAAAACAGATGGCTCGCGATCCGCTGCAGTTCGGTGAGAATCGTGCGAATCACGCGCGCTCGCGGCGGCGCTTCCACTTGCATCAGTTTTTCGACCGCCTCGCAGTAGCCCAGGCCATTAGAGACCGCCGCCACATAATCCATGCGGTCCACGTACGGCGCGAACTGCTGATAGCTGCGATGCTCCGCAATCTTCTCGACGCCGCGATGCAGGTAGCCGATCACGCATTCCGAACCGACCACCTTCTCGCCATCCAGGCGCAACTTCACGCGCAGCACTCCGTGAGTTGAAGGATGCTGCGGCCCCATGTTGAGGATGATTTCGTCCGCGCCGAGAACTGTGGTCTCCACGTTCACCCCGCTCCCACTGTATCGGTCTGCCATGAAAACTATTGCCCGCTCTCGATGCCTAGGTTTTCGCGCACCCAAGCCTCATCCTGTTGCAGAATGTCGTAATCCTTCCGCAGCGGATACCCCTGCCACTCTTCAGGCAGCAGCAAACGCTTCAGGTTCGAATGGCCCTCAAAAACGATGCCGAACATGTCGTAGACTTCGCGCTCCAGCCAATTGGCCGTCGGCCAGATGCTTTCCACGCTTGCCACCGGCTCGTTTTCCCCAAGCAACGCCTTGACACGGAAGCGCTCATTCTTCGCAAATGAGTAGAGGATCAGCACGAGCTCAAACCGTTTTTCGCGCTTGGGCCAATCCACGGCCGTAAGGTCCACAAGCAAATCGAAGCTTTCCTCGTCGCGGGTGTAGCGCGCAATCTCCAGCAGCCGGTCCGCTGCGACAACGAGAATTGACTGTTTACGGTCGAGCCAGGCTTCCACAATGCCGCCCCCAAAACGCGCTTTGTAGCGCTTCACCAACTCGTTATCGAGTGGCACCGGCTTGATCGGCGGTTCCTTTGGAGGTGGTGGTGGCCCGGGTGGTTTCGCTGGTGCCCCAGGGGCCGCGGGCTTTGGTGGAGCTGCAGCCACTGGCGGTTTTGCCGGCGCCGCGGGAGCAGACGGAGCTGCAGGCTTGCCGGGCGCGTCGCCCGGCGGTGTTCCGCCCGAAGCAGAAGGGGAAGCTGAAGGTGCAGCAGGAGCCGCGGGCTTTTCTGCCTCGGGTGGGCGAGGCGGCTGTTTTTCCTCAGAATCGTTGGTCATGAGCCCGAAAGGAGTGCAAAAGCTTCATTCACGCCAAGCCCTCGCAGCACCAAAATTCCGCGCACACACGCACAAATCCGGTGCAAATCGAACCGTAACTTCTAACACACGCCACCAAACAAGGCAACCGCGCAAAAAAAATCCCGGCCGCCAAATCCTGCCGGGAAACCCTCGCAATTTCCTGTTGATTTATACCCACTCCAGCGCGCCCTTACGATAAAGCCATACGTAACCGACGATTAGTATTCCCAGGAAGACAAACATGCTTGCCAGGCCATACAGCGGCGTAAGTCGGAAGCCTTCCTCGTGCGTGGAATATAAAACCGCCCAGGGAAACAGAAAAATCGTCTCCACGTCGAAGATCACGAATAGGATGGCGATAATATAGAAGCGCACCGAATAGCGGCCGCGCGCGTCGCCTTCCGCTGGAATGCCGCACTCGTAGGGCTTGAGTTTCGCCCCCGTCGCTCGCGAATCCGGCCGAATGAATTTGAAAAGGACCAGGGTAACGGCGGGAAAGGCCATCGCCAGAAAGGCAAAAATCAGAATGGGGACGTATTGTCTGGGCATCGTCCTGAGTCGGACATCCTAACACAAGCCGCAAGCCTCATCCACATTTGCAATGTCAAAGTAGAGTGAAAATTTTCACGACAGATCCGAGCTTGACAGTCGAAGAAGGCTGGCATAGCTTGCTTGCGAGAAGGCAAGTTCAAACCAAATAGGGAAGCCCACCGCTATAAAAAGGAGTGAGCCAATGACTGATGAGAAGTATAATTCCGAGCAAAGGGACGAAGTGAGCAGCGATCTTTCGCGGCGCAATTTCATCGCCATGTCGGTGGCCGCTGGCATGGCCGCCGCGGCGACTTCGGCGGCAGCCGCCGCGATGCCCGTTGTCGAAACTGACGTCACTATCAAAACGCCCGACGGCATGTGCGACGCCGCCTTCATTCATCCGAGCACCGGTTCGCATCCGGGTGTCATCATCTGGCCGGACGCGTTCGGCTTGCGCCCGACGATGCGCGACATCGGCAAGCGCATTGCTGCCGAAGGCTATTCGGTGCTCGTGCCGAATCCCTTCTATCGCGTGGCCAAAGCACCTGTGATCCCCGAAGAGCAAGTTTCCTCCTTCAACTTTCAGACGGACATGCCAAAGATCATGCCGCTCATGGCTTCGATCAATGCGCCGGGCAACGCGGAGAAAGATGCCGTGGCCTTCGTCGCGTTCCTCGACGCGCAGAAGGAAGTCAACAAGGGCAAGAAGATTGGCACGCAAGGCTACTGCATGGGCGGGCCGTTAGTCGTGAAGACGTGCGCCGCAGTGTCGAATCGCGTTGGCGCCGGCGGGTCGTTCCACGGCGGCGGCTTGGTGACCGACAAGCCTGACAGCCCGCACCTGCTCGCTCCAAAGATCAAGGCGCGAATGTATTTTGGGATCGCCTCGAATGACGACATGCGTCAACCGGACGCGAAGGACAAGCTAAAAGAGTCTTTTGCCGCTGCGAAAGTTCCGGCAGAAATTGAAGTCTATTCGTCCAAGCACGGCTGGTGCGTTTCGGATATGCCGCACGACGCCCAGGGTCCGATCTACAACATGACCGACGCGGAAAAAGCCTGGGGCAAGCTCGTCGCCCTGTACAAAACAGCGCTCGCGTAGCACTCCCACGCAGGCTTGGTTTTTGCGGATGCCCCACCCTTGGTTTGCAAGGGTGGGCGTCTCCGCCTGGGGATCTCTCTGTGGGCTCCGTGCCTCTGAAATCTTTCTCTTCAGACGGCGTCGAACATCAATTCCTTCGCCCGCTCCGTGGCCTTTACGATCGCCTTGATCAACGTCACGCGGACTTTGCCGTCTTCCAGTTCCATGATGCCGTCGATAGTGCAGCCCGCCGGCGTCGTCACCGCGTCTTTCAGCAGCGCCGGATGATCGCCCGTCTCCAGCACGGTTCGCGCCGCGCCTTGCATCGTCTGCGCGGCGAGTAGCGTAGCCACGTCGCGCGGCAGCCCCACTTTCACCCCGCCTTCTGCCAGCGATTCCAGAATAATGTAGACAAACGCCGCGCCGCTCGCCGAAAGTCCCGTTACCGCGTCCATGTGCTTTTCGTCGAGCACCACCACGCGGCCGACAGCCTCAAACATGGCCTTAGCCATCTCGACATGCGCAGCACTGGCATGGCTGCCGCGAGCGATCCCCGTCATCCCGTACCCAATGGCACACGGCGTATTGGGCATGGCGCGCACCACTGCGACTTCGCGCCCCAGGTGCTGCTCGATAAATTTTGTCGGCACGGAAGCCGCGATCGAGACCAGCACGCTTCCGGCCTTCAGCTCCGCCTGAATCTCCTGCAGCACTTCGGCCACCTGCATCGGCTTCACTGCCAGCAGCACCACGTCCGCGCCGTGCACTGCCGCGCGATTGTCGGTTCCAATGCGAACGCCCAGTTCCTTGCTGAGTTTTTCGGCGCGGTCCGCGTGCCGCACGGTCGCGGCCACGTGTCCGGGCGACACCAGCTTCTGACTCAGAAATGCGCGCAGCAGAATGCCGCCCATCTTGCCTGCGCCGATAACCGCCAAACGCTTGTGTGAAAGAGGATTGGTCATAGGGCGAGTATTCTTAGGCAGATTGCCACTGCGGTCAATCACCGATCCGATCAGGATCGGCGTCCCGAGCGAAGGCCCTAGAGTTCAGGTCTCGAAAACTAGCTTGCGGGTTTGGCGCGCAGCCAATTGGTTTCGGAGCCGACGCGCTGCACGGATGATTGCCGCGTCAAATCCGCGCCCACGCGCGTGGGATGCAGCAGGGACGCAAGCAACGCCACTCCTTCACTCAGGCGCGGCCCCGGCCGCGAGAAATTCGCGTTGGCATCTACCGCATAGACTCGGTTATTCCTGACTGCGGAAATGTCGTCCCATCCCGGCGGTAGTTTTGTCGACCGCCAGACATTGATGTTACGTTCCAGGTTGTAACCGCAAGACATCAGCACGACGATCTCGGGGTGCGCCGAGATGGCCTCTTCCCACTGGATACGAAACGACGGCGCGCCTTCGCGACCGAGAACATCGATGCCGCCCGCGAGCCGCACCATCTCTGGAACCCAATGTCCGGCTACGTAGGGCGGATCGAACCACTCGAGGCAGAGCACTTTGGGCCGCGGCGACGATTCAGCCACCGCCTGCCGCACAGTTGCGACTTCCAAGGTCAGCCATTCAGCCAACGCTTGCCCCTCCGACTCGCGTCCGGCAGCTTCTCCGATTTCACGGATGCCCTTCCAAACGTCCGCCAGGCTGTGTGGAGAGAAGCTGACTACTCGAGGCCTGCTTTCCGCGGGAAAACGCGAGAGGCCAGCCGCGAGGTCGTCGGCTGATATGGCACAAACGTCGCACAAATCCTGGGTAACGATGAGATCCGGCTGCAGCCTCAGAAGCAGTTCGGAGTCGAGCGCGTAGATGTTCTCGCGCCGGCCGACCAGTTCCCTCACCTGCCGGTCTATTTCCGCCGGAAGCGCGGCAGGATCCACGCGCGGCCGAATCAGTGCAGCTTTCTCAGCCGCTTCGGCGGGAAAATCGCATTCGTGCGTGACGCCAACCACCGAGTCGCCCGCCCCAACGGCGTAGAGAATTTCCGTGGCGGCTGGAAGGAGGGAAACGATACGCATTGAGGCGATTTTAGCTTCCCCTTCGACGCGGTGCAATCCGGTGGAATCTCGATCTAAACGGCGCTCCCAAGGCCGATCAGGCACTCAGAGTTCGCTGCCAAGCGTGCTCTTACCACTTAAGCGCGATTCAGTCCCGCATTTCTTGTGTGACGATTCGACGCCGCTTTATACTTTTTGACGCGGCACAGTTTCTTCTCTTCGTAAACTCGCCGCTATCCACACATGCAGCACAAATCACTCGCCGCTCTCCCATTCCCAATCGAATCCCCCGCGTTTTTCCTGCGGCCCGCCCGCTGATGCGAAGTTCCCGCCGCCCGCCAGCACGACGCTCCGGCGTCCGCAAAAGCTCCCGCCGGCGCCCTTCAGGCGCGGCCGACTCATGGATCAAGCGCACGCTTGCAGAAATGAGTCTGGAGGAAAAGCTTGGCCAGCTCGTCATGCTGCCATTCCATGGCGAATTCACGTCCTTTGATAGCTCAGAATATAAAGAATTGCTGCGCGCGATTGAGCGAAGCCGCGTGGGTGGATTCATGCTGGGCACGCGTGCCGGCCCCTTCGGAATCGAACGCGGCAAACCATACGAGACCGCCGCACTCATTAATCTCCTGCAGAAAGCATCGCGCGTTCCCCTGCTCTTTGCGGCGGATTTCGAACGTGGCACCGCCATGCGCCTCGAGGATGGCACGTCTTTTCCTCATGCCATGGCCGTCGCTGCAACCGGCTGTCCCGACGACGCTTACACGGTCGGACGCATTACCGCCGCCGAAGCGCGGGCCGTTGGCGTGCACTGGATTTTCGCGCCCGTCGCGGACGTAAACAGCAATCCCGACAACCCCATCATTAATGTCCGTTCTTTCGGCGAAGATCCGCAGCGGGTTTCTGCCTTCGTCGAAGCATACGTCCGCGGCGTCGAAGAAAACGGCGCGCTTTCCACCGCCAAGCATTTCCCCGGTCACGGCGATACTCAGATCGACTCGCATCTCGACTTGCCCGTCGTCGCGAGCGATCGCGCCCATCTCGACTCTGTGGAATTGCCGCCGTTTCGCGCAGCCTTTACCGCCGGAGCAAGCACGGTCATGACGGGGCACCTAGCCGTGCCGGCGCTTGAGTCCGAAAGTGGCAGGCCTGCGACACTCTCGCCGAGAATTGTCGGCGGCCTGCTCCGCGATGAACTCGGCTTCGATGGCCTCGTAGTCACCGACGCGATGGATATGGGAGGTGTCGCCCGGCACTACACTCCCGGCGAAGCCGCCGTGCAGGCGCTTCTCGCCGGAGCAGATCTGCTTTTGCAGCCGCCCGTGCCCGACGCGGCGTTGGCAGCGCTGAAAGACGCGGCAGACTCGGGCCGACTGCTGCTCGCGCGAATCGATCAGGCGGTGACCCGCGTCCTTCGCGCGAAAGCGCGAGTCGGATTGCATCAGAATCGATTAGTCGATCTCGAGTCGGTTGCCGAAACTACTGGCCCGCAGCGAATTCAGCCGCGCTGCGGACGAAATCGCGAATCGCGGTGTCACGCTGCTTCGCGAGACGCCAACGCATTTTGCCTCTCGACGCGACTCGGCCACTGAAGTTGCTGCTCGTAAATATCGCCGGCGATCCCGACGCCCAGCCCGGCCGATTCTTCGAAAACGAACTCCGCTGCCGCGTCGATTCGCTCGAAACTTTGCGCTTTGATACCCGGTACAGCCCGATCGGCACTCTCGATCTCTCCAAAGTTCCAGCCTATGACGCTGTGATCCTGGCGCTTTTTGTTCGTGTGGCCGACCGCAAAGGAAGCGTCGCCCTGCCCGAGGAGCAAGCGTCGGCAGTTCATCGCCTCTTTGCCATCGACAAACCGGTGATCGTAGCCTGCTTCGGCAGCCCTTACGTGATCAAACACTTCCCTGAAGCAAAAACATGGGTGGGCGTTTTCAGCAACGCTGACGTGGCACAACGCGCCGCCGCTCGCGCAATTTTCGGTCAGGCAGCAATCTCGGGCCGCATTCCCGTAAACGTGCCCGGCGCAGTCCCCATAGGCGCCGGAATGGTTCTCCCGGCCAATCCGATGAAGCTAACGCCCCCAAGCGATCCAAGCGAAGAGACGCGCGCGAAATTCGCGTCTGCCTGTGCCCTGCTCGATCGCGCGATTGCAGATCGCGCCTACCCAGGCGGCGTGCTCGCGGTGGGATACAAGGGCGAGCTATTCACTCACGCTTTCGGACGGCAGACTTATGCCGCGCATGCCGCGAGCGTTAACGAGAAGACGATTTACGATACGGCTTCGCTCACCAAGCCTGTCGTCTACAACCACGCTTTGCGCCATGCTGAGCGAATCGGGGCAACTCGATATCGGCGCTCCCGTCGGCCGCTACATCGCCGGTTGGGCTTGCGGACCCGACCGCGCGCGGCGAGAGCGCGTGACGGTCGCCCATCTTCTCACCCACTCTTCGGGACTCCCCGCTCACCAGGATTATTTTCTGAAGCTCAAAAGCCGAAGCCGAAATTCTCGCGCGCGCTGCGGCCGAGCCCCTTGTGTATGATCCCGGCGCCAAATCGATCTATTCCGATATTGGCTTCATCCTGCTGGCCGCGATTATCGAGCGCCTGACCGGCCGGCCTCTCGACGAATTGGCCCAGGAGCGCATCTTTGCGTCCGCTCGGGATGACAGACACCCTGTTTCGTCCGCCAAAATCGCTCGGCGCGCGCATTGCCTCCACGGAAAGAATCTCCGGCGCCAGCAAGCGGACACTTCACGGTGAGGTCCATGACGAAAACGCTGCGGCCATGGGCGGAATCGCCGGCCACGCGGGAATGTTCTCCACTGCCCCCGACCTGGCAATCTTCTGCCAGATGATGCTGAACGGCGGCATCTATGCCCACCAGCGCATCCTCCGACGCCAAACAGTGACGCAATTCACTTCGCCGAGCGCTCTCGGCAAAAAACGCACGCACGCTAGGCTGGAATGTGCCCACCGAGCCTTCTTCGAGCGGCCGGTATTTTTCGAATCGCAGCTTCGGCCATACCGGATTCACGGGCACTTCCATATGGATCGATCCGCAAAAAGATCTTTTCGTTGTGCTGCTGACGAATGCAAGCCGCACGCACGCCAATCCCGACGACGACGAAATCCGGCGCGTGCAGCCGGCGATTCATAACGCAGTCGTGGAATCCTTGGGATTGGCATCCGGAAAAAATCGATGAATCGCCCGGCGAAGCCACTCGCGTCAGCACTAACGATTTTCGCGTCTTACTCGCATTACGGACTCAGCAGTACATACAACTTCACGCGTTGAAAAACTCCTCGCACAAATTGACGGCCACGGAGCGGCGCAATCCGCGCTCGCAGAGCCTCGATCAAATGACCACGCGCGCTCTGCTGAAGATGATCAATCGCGAAGACCAGCTCGTCCCTCGCGCCGTCGAACGAGAACTTCCTTCGATCGAGCGCGCAGTGGACGCCATCGCCAAAGCTATCGGCACAGGGCGGGCGTTTGATCTATGTGGGCGCGGGCACGAGCGGCCGTCTCGCTGCGCTTGACGCCGCGGAATGCCCTCCCACATTTGGCGTCTCCTCTCGCCTTGTTCAGGCCGTGGTCGCGGGCGGACGTCGCGCCCTGACCCGCGCCGCCGAAGACGTGGAAGATTCCGCTGCCCAAGGCGCCCGTGATCTCGCCGCTAAAAAGATTGGCGCGCGCGATATCGTGATAGGCGTCACGGCCAGCGGCCGTACGCCGTATGTTCTGGGCGCCTTGCGTCTCGCGCGCAAGCGCGGCACTACGACGGTGCTAATCACATCGAACCGGAATTCGCCGGCCTCTCGCCTGGCACATATCACCATCGCCCCGCAAACCGGTCCTGAAGTGATTGCCGGCTCGACGCGCATGAAGGCGGGCACCGCCCAGAAACTGATTCTGAACATGCTCAGCACGGCCGCGATGATTCGTCTCGGGCGCGTTTACAATAACTGGATGGTTGACCTCAGCATGACCAATGAGAAGCTGCGCAGCCGGGGCTTGCGAATCCTCGAACAGGCCACCGGTGCAAGCACTCCCGAGGCAAAACGCGCGCTCGCTGAGTCCGGCAGTCTGCGCATCGCGCTGGTTATGCTGAAAACCGGCATGTCGCTGTCTGAGTCGCGCCGCTGGCTGCAACGATTTGGAACAAATCTGTCGCAAGCGCTGGCCATGGATTCAGCTCGCCCACATAAACAAAGCGAAAACGAGCCGCCCAGTCAAAACCAATCCGCGGAAGAAGGGCTGATGGACCGTTTTCGCATCGAAGGCGGAACTCGTCTCGCAAGGCACCGTGCGCATCAGCGGCGCGAAAAATTCCGCACTGCCGGCGATGGCTGCGGCGCTGCTGACTGCGGATCCCGTGCACCTGCAAGAATATTCCCCGCGTGCGCGACATCATCACCATGGGCCGCCTGCTGGCGCATATGAGCGCGCGGGTGGAAACCCCAGACTTGCCGCCCACCGATCTCACCATTCAAGCCGAGAAAATTTCGGATGCCGAAGCGCCTTACGAGCTTGTGCGCACCATGCGCGCCTCCATTCTCACGCTGGGGCCGCTCGTAGGCCGCTGGGGTTACGCGCGCGTCTCTCTTCCGGGAGGCTGTGCCATCGGCGCTCGGCCCGTCGATTTGCATCTGAAAGCGCTCGAGCAGATGGGCGCGGAAATTTCTACCGAGCACGGCTACGTGGCAGCCAAGGTCCCGCACGGCCGCCGATTACCCGGAGGCCAGGTCATCTTTGAAAAAATAACCGTCACCGGCACGGAGAACATCCTGATGGCCGCGGTGCTTGCCGAGGGAGAAACCCGCATCGAAAACGCCGCGCTGGAGCCGGAAATTACCGACCTGATCGAGTTGCTCACGAAGATGGGCGCTCGAATCGACGGCGCGGGAACCTCCTCACTTCGCGTGCAAGGCGTTCAGAAGTTGGGCGGCGCAACCCACAGCATCATTCCCGACCGAATCGAGGCGGGAACCTTTCTCGTCGCCGGCGCGATAACAAAAGGCGCGGTGGAGTTAACCGATTGCGCGCCGCATCACCTCACGTCGCTCATCACCAAGCTCCGCGAAACCGGCGTCGATATTCAGCAACCCGACGATCACACTCTGCGCGTTTGTGGCGCCCGGAAACTCGCCGCCGCCGATGTGCGAACCGAAGAGTATCCCGGCTTCGCGACCGACATGCAGGCCCAATTCATGGCCCTGGCCACGCAAGCCGAGGGGATTTCGGTAATCACGGAAACGATTTTCGAGAATCGCTTCATGCACGCCAGCGAGATGACGCGCATGGGCGCGAATATCTCCATCGATGGCCGCAAAGCCATCGTCCGCGGACCGACTGCGCTGCAGGGCAGCACCGTGATTGCCTCCGATTTGCGCGCCAGCGCTTCGCTGGTTCTCGCAGCGCTTGTGGCACAGGGCGAGAGCTACATAGATCGCGTCTACCACATTGACCGTGGTTACGAGCGCATCGAAGAAAAACTCAGCCGCCTCGGCGCTCGCATCGAGCGCGTCAGCTCAACGCCATCTTGAAACGTAGGAGGAAACTATGGCGGATATTACGATTCGGGTTTCCGAAAAAGCTCTCAGAATGGCCACGATTGGGATTGCCGGCACAATCGCAGGTTGCCTCTTTTGGTATCTTTGGTCGTCGGGACTCTTCATTCCTAAGTATCAATTCTCAGTCTACGTTCCAGAAGCCTTGGGTTTGGCTGTCGGTTCTCCTGTTTTGCTGGACAATGTGCCGGTTGGTAAAGTCAACGCCGTAAAGCTTGCGGAAATATCAGCTAACGCAACGCGGAGGATTGAACTGATCCTCTCGATTGAGAAGCGCTATCAGAATGACATCCGTAGCGATTCCACTGCTACAGTTATGACGCAAGGGCTGTTTGGTAATCCTATCGTCAGCGTCCAACGAGGCTTCAGCGGACCTGCTATCGAGCCCGGGAAAGAAATTCCATTCGTCCAAACACCGGTCGTGGATTTTTCCAAGTTACTTGCGCGATTAGGAGATTGTCAGCAACAAATTAAGCAGCCAACACAAGGAACATCCCGATAAAGGGAAACTGACTGACCCGCTAACGAAAAAAGGGGAGGCGATTTCGCCTCCCCTTTTTGCTTTTAACATCGCTGGCTTGCCGTACCGCTATTGGGCGCTCGCCTCGCGCTTCTGTTTCTCGCGTTGTTCGCGCAGGATAGCCTTACGTGAGAGGCGAATCTTGTTCCCCTCGATCGCCAGGACCTTTACCAGCACCTGATCGCCGAGTTTCAGCTCGTCTCGAACATCGCGAATGCGCTGTTCGGAGATCTCGCTGATGTGCAGCAGTCCGTCGGTGCCGGGGAAAATCTCCACGAAGGCGCCGAAATCCGCCAGCCGGACAACTTTACCGAGGTAAGTCTTGCCCACCTCGGCGGTGGCTGTAACATCACGGATCATGCGCAGCGCCGATTCAGCCGACTCTCCGTCGGAAGCAAAAACGTGCACTTTGCCATCGTCCATGACGTCAATCTTCACGCCCGTCGCCTCGATGATGGAACGAATCTTCTTTCCGCCCGGGCCGATCAGATCGCGAATCTTGTCGGTGGGAATGGTCAACTGGAAGAGTCTCGGCGCATATTGCGACATCGTCCCGCGATGTTCGGTGAGCGTGCGATCCATGATGTCGAGAATCTCGAGCCGCGCCTTTCGGGCTTGCTCGAGCGCCTTGCCGCATCACACCAACACTCACGCCGCCGACCTTGATGTCCATCTGCAGCGCCGTGATTCCGGCTCGCGTCCCGGCGACCTTGAAGTCCATATCGCCGTAGTGATCTTCAGCCCCGGCAATATCCGTCAGCACGGCAGTCTTGTCTCCCTCAATGACCAAGCCCATGGCGATTCCCGCACACGCGGAGCGCATCGGTACTCCTGCGTCCATGAGCGCCAGCGAACCACCGCATACCGTTGCCATCGACGATGAGCCGTTGGATTCCAGAATGTCCGAGACGAGCCGCATTGCGTAGGGGAAATCGGCTTCCGGAGGAAGCAGGTTGACCAACGCCCGTTCCGCCAGCGCTCCGTGCCCAATCTCGCGCCGCCCTGGCCCGCGCAGAAACTTGACCTCACCCACCGAAAACGGCGGGAAATTGTAGTGCAGCATGAAGCGCTTGAAGGCTTCATCCTCGAAAAGCAGGTCCAGCCGCTGCATGTCTTCCTTGGTTCCCAGGGTCAGTGTCGCCAGCGCCTGTGTCTCACCTCGGGTGAAAAGCGCCGAACCATGAACCCGTGGCAATAATCCCACTTCGCAGGAGATCGCCCGGATCTGATCAAAGGCGCGCCCGTCAGGACGCCGGTGCCGGTTCAGCACGTCATCGCGGAAAATACTTCTCGCGCAGCCGTTCAAACGCCCGCTGGGCCTCCTTTTGTAACTCCTCGTCCTCTTCCGGGATCGTGGCCAGCACATCACGTTTTACCTCGTCCACAAGCCGGTAGCTCTCTTTCTTGGGGTGCTTCTCGGTATTGAGAGCGTCGTGCAATCGTTCGCCAAAGCGCTTCTCGATGTCCTTCGACTCACTTCTTCATTGAATTCCAGCGGCGGGACGACGACTTTCTTTGGCCGGACAAGATCGTGCAATTGGCGTATCGCTGCAATGATGCGGCGAATCTGGTCGTGACCGAAACTGAGCGCATCCGCGATCGTGTCTTCGGACACTTCCAGCGCGCCGGCCTCGATCATCACAATGGCATCTTCGCTGCCTGCGACTACGATATTGAGCAGGCTCTTCTTCTGTTCGGCCACCGTCGGATTGGCGACCAGCTGGCCTTCCAGCAAACCCACGCGTACCGCGGCAATCGGTTTGTCAAAAGGCAGATCGGAAATGAACGCGGCCGCCGATGCCCCTGTCACCGCAATGACGTCGGGATCGTTCTCGCTATCGGCGGATAGCACCAAAGCGACGATCTGGGTTTCATTGCGCCAACCCTCGGGAAAAAGGGGCCGGAGAGGGCGGTCAATCAACCGCGAAATAAGAATTTCGCGCTCCGAGGGACGCCCCTCGCGCTTGAAGAATCCTCCGGGAATTTTGCCTGCCGAATACGTGTACTCCCGATAATCGACCGTCAGAGGCAAAAAATCGCGGTCGTTGGGACGCGAATCCATGCACGCCGTAACGAGCAGTTGGGTGTCTCCATACTTGAGGACAACGGCCCCATTCGCCTGCTTGGCCAGTTTTCCTGTTTCAAACGTCAGCGCGCGCCCGCCAACTTCGACTGATACTTGATGTGGAGCAGATTGCGACATAACTTCGATTCCTTTCGCCGCGTAAATCGCGGCTTCCCTGCATTGGGTAAGTAAATTCAATTTGCCGGAGAGAATACGGAAGAGCTTGGGAGGAGTACGAAATGCGGCAAAAATTAAAAATCGCTAAACCGCCTGGCGAACAAGCCTGGCTTCTAATGCCGCTTTCGCGGGACGCCAAAAATCTGAGGAAGCAGTCGCAACTACTTTCGCAGACTCAATCGTTCGACAATCTCGCGGTACCGATCGGGATCGCGACGGTTCAAATAATCCAGCAAACGCCGGCGCCGGTTCACCATCATGATCAATCCGCGGCGCGAGGCGTGGTCTTTCGCGTGAGACTTGAGATGCGAGGTCAAGTAGTTGATTCGTTCGCTGAGCAATGCGATTTGTACTTCGGGTGAGCCTGTGTCCTTGGGGTGACTTCGATATTGCTCGATCAACATTGACTTTGCTTCTCTCAAGACTTTCTCCGTCGTTTCCCTACGCTCTCATTTTCTCTTCTCTTCGACGCTCTTAGCGTACCACACGCATCACTCGCTGCCTAAGGGGAATTTAGGATAAACGGTCGGAGGAAATCCCGGAAAACCCTTAGCGGCAGGAACCGGTCGCCGAAGCCACTGAGTTTTCCACAGGTCAGCCCATATACCCCTTGCGGTTCGTTTAGACTGACCGCCGGCCAATCAGCGACAAAAATTCCTCGCGCGTCTGCTGATTCTCGCGGAAGGCGCCGAGCATCGCGCTGGTGATGGTCTCGGCGCGATGTTTCTCCACCCCGCGCATGACCATGCATAAGTGGCGCGCCTCGATCACTACGCCCACGCCCAGCGGTTGAATGGCTTTCTGAATCGCGTGCGCGATTTGGTTGCGTCAGCCGCTCCTGAATCTGCAATCGCCGCGAGAACATATTCACCAGCCGCGGAATCTTCGAAAGCCCCACCACGCGCTTATCCGGCAAGTACGCCACATGGCACTTCCCGAAAAACGGCAGGATGTGGTGTTCGCACAAACTGAAAAGATCGATATCTTTGACCACCACCATCTGGTCGTACGAGACAGAAAACATCGCTCCGTTCAAGCACTTTTTCCGGATCCTGATGATAGCCGCTGGTCAGGTAACGCAGGGCGCGTTCAAACCGCTCCGGCGTGCGCCGCAATCCTTCACGGGACGGATCCTCGCCGATCCGCGCGAGCATCACGCGCACCAGATCGGCGATGCTCTCTCCCTTTTCCTGCTGAGGCTCATCGTTCAGCTTGAGCTCTTCTATCTTCTTCGGCGAATCACGTCATGTTTATCACCATTCCGTTCATCACCAATCAGGTGACCGGCGTATTCGAAACTGTTTCGGCCAGTCTCCTCGAGGCGGATACGCACCAAACGCGCACCCGGGGAACCCCTTCAAGCGCTCAAAAATCTCCATGCAGAAATTCTCCGTCGTCGGCACGCGGTCTCGGAAAGCCTCCACATCTTTATTCAAGTACGTATGGTCGAATGGCTCGATAATCTCGCGGGTCACGTAACTGTCCAGATCGCCAAGATGCGCGATCATGCCCGTGGCAGGATCAACCGGCCCCGTAACGGTTACCTCCACCACGTAGTTGTGCCCGTGCCCGTAAGGGTTGTTGCACTTGCCATAGATGCGCAGATTTTCGGCTTCGTCTAAGTGTCGGGCTGTGCAGCCGGTGCGAAGCCGCCAGCGCGTATCGCCGCGTCAGTTCCAGCTCTCACTGCGCGCCATCCCCGTAGCAATCGACGTAAAGATCGGAGGACTCCCACAGCCGCACTCGCGTCAGCCGCCCCTTGTTATTTTCGGCGCCAGCAACTTCCAGATCAGCGCGGCTATGTTCTCGCAGGTCGGAATCTGGTCCGCCAACTCCGGCACTTCATAATTCAGAAATCGGTGATCCATGCGATTCATGATCTCGCGCTCGAGAATTTCCTTCAGTTCCTTCAAATCCAGCACCATTCCCGTTCGCGGATCGGTTTCTCCGCCCACGGTAACTTCGAGCACGTAATTATGGCCGTGCCCATTCGGGTTGTTGCATTTGCCGAAGACTCGCCGATTCTCTTCCTCTGAAAACGCCGGATTGTGGTAACGGTGCGCGGCCGAAAACTCGATTTTGCGTGTCAGATAGACCATCGGTTCATGACCTGCGGGCTGGCGTGGCGACTGCATATTCTCGCCCTTTCCACGCTATCTTTCCCGCGCGCGTATCCCCAATCCGATGCCAGCAAAGCGGCGCAATATAGGCCAGCGCGCCTACCAAGTAGTATAAGACGCTGGAGAGCGGGAATCGATTCTTCCGCAGCAGCGCGGCGTAGCTCGCATGGCGGCCTGCGAGCAGGAAGATACCGAGCGCTCCGAAAACCAGATTGGAACGGCGTAAGCAGCAGGCACAGCAACGGAATCCACGGCATCACTGAAAGTAACTCGCGAGTCACTCGCTGGCCGGACCACCTGACTAGCGGAAGCAGATTCTTCGACCAGCCTTCCCACATCGCTCGGAAGCTTGCGTACATCCGAACGCGGCAGATCTCGTCGCCCGGCCCGAAATGCAACCGAAAGCCGGCCGACTTTGTCAGGCGCGCCAGCGCCACGTCCTCGAGTACCTCGTCGCGCACGGCCGCATGGCCCCCGATCTTTTCGTACACTTCGCGACGAATCAGCAGATATTGGCCATTGGCCGCTGCCGCAGGCGACTTCGGATCGTTTATGGCGCTGTAAGAATAGAGTTGCGAAAGCCGGCAAAAAACGAACGGAATCACCGCCCGCTCCCACCACGTATGCATCTCCTGCCCCGGAGAATAGGAAATCAGATCTGCGCCGAAAGATTCAGCGTCGGCGAGCGCTCGTGCCGTCGATCCCGGCAAATGCACCGCATCCGCGTCCGTGAAAAGCAAGCCAATCGCATCCCGCTTTCTCCGCGCCAAGCCATGCCGCGTGGTTCTTCCCCACCCAGCCCGCCGGCAGAGCCTGGCGCTCGAACAGCACGCAGTTTCGGCTCTTCGCACGCAAGCCGCCGCAATATCTCGCCCGTGCCATCGCTCGACTGATCGTCAATTACAACAATCTCCCGAACTTCGGGTTGCTCCGCCACCGACCTCACCGCTCGCGCAATCGTGCGCTCCTCGTTTCTCGCGGGAATGATCGCGGATACGCATGCGTCGGGATTCATTGTGTGGGAGGGATGAAAGTCGCGCGGATCCGACCGGCGAGTTATTATAACTGACGATGCGACCAGCATCGTCATCCCGAGCAAATAGCCGGGGACCACAGAACATGCCGCTTTTGCGAGTGCGGGGTGGGTGAG
Organism: uncultured Acidobacteriota bacterium; assembly: GCA_963846235.1. Taxonomy (GTDB): domain Bacteria; phylum Acidobacteriota; class Terriglobia; order Acidiferrales; family UBA7541; genus Palsa-189. The sequence goes on along the minus strand of CAWJVF010000003.1, from coordinate 707,131 downwards.
CGAGGGATCTTTCATGAGAATGTCCGTGAGTCTTGTGCCGCTCCCAGTCCATTTGTAATGGAAAGCTGCTGATGAAACAAAAACTCCTCGGCGGCTTGGCAATGGTGGGAGCTATCGCGGTGTTATACGTCTTCGCCATGCCCAGTTACCGCCAGGGCGAACCCAGCATGGCGGGTCGCCGTGCACCCGACTTCACGATCGCGACCGATGGGAAGCAATTCCATCTCGTCCGATCTTCGCGGCAAAGTCGTTGTGCTCGATTTCTGGGCTTCCTGGTGCCCGCCCTGCGTCGAAGAGGCAGCCTCAATGAATGCTCTTCAACAACGCATTTCTACCAGGGCGGAACGGTTTTGGGCATCAGCTGGGATGATGATCCCGCCGCGTATCAGAAATTCCTTCAGGAACACGGCGTCAACTTCCCCACCTATCGCGATGACAACAGAAAAATTGGAACGAACTACGGCACGGTGATGATTCCCGAAGTCTATCTGATCAGCCGCGATGGCCGCATCGCCCGCAAAATCGTGGGCCCGCAGGATTGGACCAGCCCTGAACTCACCGCCGCCCTCGACGCCCTCCTCCGCTCCAACTGATCAGCGCGCGTTCCCCTTGTTGTCATTTTGAGCGGAGTAGCCGCGCCGTGTTTTCTTCGGCCCAGCCGGCCTCTTAGAACTTAGTTGTCATCACGAGGAGTAGCAAGCACGTCTGTTCCAGGCGTATCGGATGGAAGCGACGAGGGATCTGCTTTTTCTTCCGCATTTTGTAGCTCAGGTCATGTCGACGATTTCTGTCGGACGACCTGAGGCTTTGTCTCCGCCTTTTCTCCGTTGTCATTCTGAGCCGAGTAGCCGCGCTCTCTCTTCGAACCGCCTTCTGGTCCGCGCGGCTACGCAGTCGAAGAATCTCTCTTCGATTTCGACTTTGGTCGAACGTTCCCGCTTTCAAATCGCCGCCTTCCGCAATCGCAACGCATTTGTGATCACCGAAACTGAACTGAAGCTCATCGCCGCCGCCGCAATCATCGGACTCAGCAAAAGCCCAAAGAACGGGTAGAGCGCCCCCGCGGCAATCGGCACGCCAATAGCGTTGTAGACGAAAGCCCAGAAAAGATTCTGTTTGATGTTGCGCATCGTCGCGCGGCTCAGCAGCCGCGCCCGCACAATCCCCCGCAGGTCGCCCTTCACCAATGTCACGTCCGGCGCTCTCCATCGCCACGTCGGTGCCGGTACCCATGGCAATCCCAACGTGCGCTTGGGCGAGCGCGGGCGCGTCGTTGATTCCGTCTCCCGCCATCGCGACGAAGTGCCCTTCACTTTGCAGCCGCTTCACCGCGTCCAGCTTTTTTGTCGGGCAACACTTCGGCGATCACCTCATCGATTCCCAGTTTGCGCCCCACAGCTTCAGCAGTGGTCCGGCTGTCCCCTGTCAGCATCACGACGCGGATGCCATCCCTGTGCAGCTGTTCGATCGCCTCCGGAGTGCTTTGCTTGATCGGGTCCGCCACCCCAAGCAATCCGGCCACGCGATCGTTCACGACCACAAACATCACCGTTTGCCCGTCCCGGCGTAACGCCTCCGTGCGTTCCGCCAAAGCGCCAGGATCGATGCCGAGATCATCGAGAAGCTTCCGATTGCCCAGCACAACCTGAAAACCATCTACACGCCCGCGTACCCCTTGTCCCGTAATCGATTCAAATCCATCAGTGGATCCGAGCGCGATTCCTCTTTCCTCCGCGCCTTTCACAATTGCAGCCGCCAAAGGATGCTCGCTGCCGCGCTCGAGCGTCGCCGCAAGCCGCAATAGCGTTTGGCGCTTCAAAGTCGGCGTTCGGCTCAACCGAGACCAGTTTCGGCTTGCCTTCCGTCAGCGTCCCCGTCTTGTCCACGACAAGCGTGTCCACCTTGCGCATCAGTTCAATCGCTTCGGCGTTCTTGAAAAGCACGCCTGCCGTCGCGCCGCGTCCCATGGCCACCATGATGGACATCGGCGTAGCCAGCCCCAGCGCGCACGGGCACGCAATGATCAGAACTGCCACAGCGTTCACTAGACCATGCGCGAGCCGAGGCGTCGGCCCCCAGAGCGCCCAGATCACGAACGTCAAAACCGCTGCGCCTACCACGATGGGAACGAAGTACCCCGACACTTGATCTGCCAGCTTCTGGATCGGCGCCCGGCTCCGCTGCGCCTCTGCCACCATGCGCACGATTTGCGCCAGCAGCGTTTCGCTGCCCACTCGTTCGGCGCGCATGATCAGCGACCCCGTGCCGTTCACCGTCGCGCCCGTCACCCGATCGCCTTTCTGCTTCTCCACAGGCATCGGTTCGCCTGTGATCATCGATTCGTCCACGCTGCTCTTCCCTTCCAGAACGATTCCGTCCACGGGAATCTTTTCGCCCGGCCTCACGCGCAGCCGGTCCCCCGGTATCACTTGCTCCAGCGGCACGTCTTTTTCCGATCCGTCTTCTCCGCACCAGGCGCGCCGTCTTCGGTGCCAGGCCCAGCAGCGCTCGAATCGCCGCCCCGGTTCGGCTCCGTGCCCGCAGCTCCATCACTTGCCCCAACAGAACGAGCGTCGTGATGACCGCGGCGGCCTCGAAATAAACTCCCACCTGCCCCGAAGCGTCTCGAAACGATGCCGGAAAAATTCCGGGAGCCAGCGCCGCAACAACGCTGTATCCATACGCCACCGCCACGCCCAGGCCGATCAGCGTGAACATGTTCAAGCTGCGATTGATAATCGACTGCCAGCCGCGAACGAAAAACGGCCAGCCGCCCCACAGCACCACCGGCGTCGCCAAGATCAACTCAACCCAGGTGAGGGCGCGCGCTGAAATCAGCTTCTCCAGTGGTGCCCCCGGCAGATATGCGCCCATCGCGGCGAGCAGGATCGGCGCCGTCAGCGCGCACGCTCACCCAGAAGCGCCGCGTCATGCTGGTCAACTCCGGATTCTCCTCCTCTTCCGCGGTTACGACGCGCGGCTCGAGCGCCATCCCGCAAATTGGGCACGAGCCGGGCTCAGGGCGCACGATTTGCGGATGCATCGGGCACACATATTCGGTTTTGGTCGACGGGCCAGCGGGGACCGCTGGCTCCAATGCCATTCCGCATTTCGGACAAGCCTCCGGCTTGTTCTCGTGTACTTCGGGATGCATCGGACAGATGTAGTCGGCCACGCCCGCCACGGCGGTCTTGGCGCTCGCATGAGCGCCTGCGCCAGAGCGCGCAGCAGGAGCCGCGCTCGGATGCATGGGAACAGTTTTGCTGACCGGCGCTGCTGGCGCCCCGGGCGCACCGGCCGGCGAGATCATGGTCAGCATCGGTCCAGAAGCCGCTGGCCGCGGCTTCAGATATTGCTCCGGCGCCGCTTCAAATTTCTTCGCGCATCCTGCGCAGCAGAAAAAATAGCTCTTCCCGCCGTACTCGACCTTGACGCGCGCCGAAGCAGGGTCCACCTGCATGCCGCAGACCGGATCTCGCTCCATCACTTTCTGCTCAGCCATTTTCTTCGCAGCCCCAACGGGACCCTACCCGCGCACGACTATATCGCGAACGCACATGGCTAGATAAGATGACGCGATGATGCGCGACGCTTCATATCGCTGCTGGAACCGTCCTCCGGCAACTCAATCCACAGAGTTGCTATAATCCGCCTATGACCCTGGTCGAAGTAACCTACGAATTGCAAAGCCCGCTTCATCCCGAGCAGCTCCGCACCCTCGGTCTATTCGCCAATACCTACGGCCTGCGCCGCTTTCGCGTCGACGAACAAACCAATCGCCTCTCTTTCGAGTATGACGCCTCGCGCCTGAAAGAATCCGAAGTCGCTCACGTCTTGCGTATGGCGCGAATTCCCGTCCAGCGCCGCGTCTGACATTTCTCAAATTAAAAATGATTTGAAGATGAGACTCGCCCGGCGAGTTTGTTGAGCGAGCAATCGATAAAGGTAAACCGCGATGGCGACGTTAACGGGGTCTTTCCCCACATTTTGCCGCCGCCATCGCTAAACGAAAATCAGAAAAGCCGTTGATTCGGCTTATTTCGCTTTGCCGCCTTTGGCCGCTTTCTTGGTTGCCTTTTTCTTGGCCATCGCGCCTCCTTTCCCCGAGGATGACCCTCAACGCGCGAAGACAGTTGATGCTGCCCACAAAATCCAACCGGCGCCATCATTCGTCAAATTCGCGCTACTCCGCGACCTTAACACAGGTTGCGCGCCGATTCTCACATAACTGTGCGAATGATCGAACTTCGACTCTTCGCAGCTGCCGCCATTCACGTTCATCTCTTCTCAAAGTCTTTGACAACGTGAGGGCGTCTGCATATGTTTAGCATCAAAATCAACACCGAAGGGAAGGCTGGCGATGAAACACAGATTGGCATTCAGTTTTGTTGCTTCTTTCGTTCTCTTGGTCGCTTCCGCGCCGCTGTCAGCGCACCACGGCAACGCTGCCTACGACGCAACCAAAGAAGTCACCGTGATGGGAGTTGTCACCGAATGGATCGTGGCCAACCCGCATAGCCTTCTGAAATTTGACGTGACGGACGATAAGGGAAACGTCGCGCATTGGATCGTCGAAAGCGGTGCCGCAAGTGTGAACCAGGCGCGCGGCGTGCGTCTCACCAAAAACTTGCTAAAGCCCGGAGACAAGGTCACCGTCACGATGATGGTAGCCAAAAATGGCCAACCCGTCGGGCGCATCCATCAAGTCGTGCTGCCAGACGGTCGATTGATGGTTAACGATCTACCATAATCAAAGCCCAGCAGACGGAGGCTCCCCAAATGCAGAACTTTGTAGCGCGAGCCATGATATTGGTTCCCGCCTTGATCTTGTCGTCGTTTGCGCTCGCCCAGGCGCCTCCGCAATCAAGCGACACCAAACAGCACAAGGGACTCCCTCCGATCTGCCAGGGAGAAGCCAACCGGTTCAACTGCGCCTCAGCCAAAGTCGAGGGTACCGAGGATGCACCCGCTGTCGATTCCTGGGGCCGGTCCGTAACTCCGCCTGCAAAAGTTCAAAAATCGGCGCCAGCCCCGCGGCATGATTTGTCCGGCACATGGCAGGTGGACGGCGCCGACGAGTTTGGATTCCGGATCATCGGCGTATTTGGAGCCGGAGCGATGCCGTCCGATGGGTATCCTGAGCATGAACCGCCCTACACAAAAGAGGGATTGGAAGCCTATCACCGCAATAAGCCGGTATTCGGAATGACCGCGGTTCCTGCCGCGCAAACAAACGACCCTCTCGACAAGTTTTGCGATCCGCCCGGCTTTCCCCGTGACGATCTCCATAGATTGGACTCAATAGAGCTGCTTCAAACGCCCGCTCAGGTGGTCGTCTTGTATCCGCGTGACAAGCATTGGCGCGTAATCTGGGCCGATGGCCGCGAACTTCCCAAGGACCCCGATCCCACGTGGGACGGCTACTCCACGGGCAAGTGGGTGGACGACACTACTTTTGTTGTGCAGACGAATGGCACAGATGAGAGGACTTGGCTCGATAACGCCGGCCGCCCGCATAGCGACGATCTGCGCGTCGAGGAGCGATTCCACCGCGTCGACCACGACCACATGCAGCTGACGGTGACGCTTGATGATCCGAAGATGTATACCAAGCCCTGGGTGGCACTGGATAAACAGGCTCTTAGATTGATGCCCCCGGATTTCACGCTGAACGAGACGCGCTGTTCGCCGTCAGAACTGGCGAATTACGACAGCCTCGTCTCCACCCCCATCGTCAAGTAACCGCGCATCGCCGTCCTCGCTTTTAGTGGGTGCCGCACCCTCTTGCACTGAGCTGCGAAGCGTCAGTTCCAAGGGTGCGGGTGTTCGCACAATCTGCGTCACTTGACATTGTGAACGACGAAGCATAGTGTCCCACGAGTTTTTGTCGGCCCCTCCCAGGTTCCCTTTTTAGGCCAAGCAGTACACTACATTCAGCTTTGAGGAGACACTCGTGAAGCGAACTCTGAAAGTCATCTTTGTCGTGTCATTGATGATGCTTTCCTCCGGCATGTTGCTGGCCCAGGAGAATCCCTTCGTCGGCACCTGGAAACTGAATATTGCCAAATCGAAATTCACCGGCATGCCCGCGCTGAAGAGTGAGACGCGAACTGTGGCTGCGCAAGGGAGTGGCTTGAAAGTTAACTTCGATGGAACCGCCGGAGACGGAAGCAAGTTCTCCTACAGCTATACGACCAATCTCGATGGCAAGCCGACGCCAATCACCGGATCGGGTGTCCCGGCGGGTGCAGATATGTACGCCAGCAAGCGCGTAGACGCGAATACGTACACGACCACGTGGTTGAAAGGCGCCAAAGAGATCGGAATGTCTCGGAGCGTAGTCGCAAAAGACGGAAAGGTCACGACCATCACGCTAAAAGTGACCGATGCAAGCGGGAAACCAATCAGCGGCGTGACCGTCTTCGACAAACAGTAAGCACAAAGTCGTCCTTGCTGGCGCCCTCGCGAGTGGCCCCGGAGCCGCCATCCCGTCAACGTGTCATTCTGAGCGAAGTGGCCGCGGATTCCCTCGGCCGTTTTGTGGCCGCGCGGCGCTCGAAGTCGAAGAATCCCTCTGAGGGTTTCAGGTGCCCAAGCGACAAAGGATATCTGCTGCCGTGAATATCTCGGCCGACCAGCACGATAAAATATAGATGTGACGCGCGCGAAGAATTCCGTGCGCATTGTGCGCGCGTTCTCCGCGAGCGCCAAGGGCGGGTCGACTATTTAGCTGAAATTAACTGCGGGAGATTGAGGGTAAGAGAGAGAGGGTGCATTCCGACTTTCCGGTCGTCTCCGACCGGCGCGTGGGGTCATCCATCCTAGCTTCCCTCTCAGAGGCAGGTGGGGACGTCCTGCTTTGGTCGACGAGTAAGCCCCTTCCCCCTCACTCGCCTTCCTCTACAAAACGTCACTGGAATGCACCCTCGATCCTCTAATTGCAAGTCGCACGCCAGTTGCTCCGAACCCTCTGGCCCAGAACAAGTCCCCTGCAATCAGTAGTTCCCTCCGCCCCTGGATATTCGGCGCCCGGGAAGTAATCCCAAAAAGGAACGGCAGCAACGCGACGCAATCCCTCATCGGGAACAACCCGTATGCGTTGCCCAGGGCCAGTACTCACAACTCAAAAATACCGCCCTCAACGGAACCTTCTCCCTATCCCGTCTCGCCCTTTGAAGAATCAGAATCTATGAGATGAGGATTGGTCCGAGATTTCAGCGATCAGCCGCCGGCTTACTCATGGCGGCGTGGTTCACCTGTATCCCCGGCTGGACGGACACACAGTTCTACGTCTCCGCTCCCCATAGCACCCCGCCTTGCGCTTGTGGATGTGAAAACAGCAGCGATGGCAATGGCCATTCCAATGCCCACAGCTGCAGTCCGGCCTGTAACCTTGATCGCTGCGAAGGAGAAGCGCCGGGTAGCTCTTGTAAGCCTGGCCCGAAGTCTTTCGGTTCCTCCGAACGCACGCCTCAATCCCGCCCGGCGTATTCGCGCAAGAGCAATCGAGCTCAACGCGCGCAACTCTAGAGCGCTTCACGATTCCGGTTGCTGCAGCCATGTCCGGGGCATATGATGGTTGTGCCCGCACTTAAGCTGTCAGTGGCGCTAAATCTTTACAAAATCAAGCTACACAGGCGGAATCATCCCTATGAAAGCGCTTCTTGTGTATCCGGAGTGGCCCGATACGTACTGGAGTTTCAAGCACGCCCTGCCCTTTGAAGGCAAGAAATCCGTCTTTCCCCCTTTGGGATTGCTGACGGTTGCTGCGCTGCTGCCGAAAAGCTGGGAACAGCGTCTGGTCGACATCAATATCCGCGAGGTAACTGATGCCGATTTGGAATGGGCGGATGTCGTTATGATCAGCGCCATGCTCGTTCAAAAAGACGGCATGCTGCACATTCTCTCCCGTTGCCGTGAGCGCGGTATACGCACTGTGGTTGGCGGTCCGATCAGCAGTTGCATGCTGGATCTTCCGCTTGTATGCGGACCACGTCGTCGTAGGAGAAGCGGAAGAATTGGTTGCCGACCTCGCCGCAGGTCTTGAGCGCGGCGACGCCAAGCCGCTTTACCAGGCCCCGGAAGTGCCCGGCCTGAACACGACGCCCCTTCCGAAGCTCGATCTGATCAATGCGAAATACTACAGTTCCATGGCTATCCAGTATTCCCGCGGCTGCCCATTCAATTGCGAGTTTTGCGACATCATTGAGATTTACGGCCGCAAACCGCGCATGAAATCGCCGGCGCAGATGGTGGCTGAACTCGAATTGCTTTACGCGCGCAAATGGCGCGGCCCGGTTTTCATCGTGGATGATAATTTCATCGGAAATAAGCGCAAGGTGAAGGAGCTTCTGCCGGTGATCGCGGAGTGGAATGCGCGCCATGGCCGGCCTTTCAGGTTTTATACCGAAGCGTCGGTTAATCTGGCCGACGATCAAGAGCTGTTGCAAATGATGAAAGATGCCAGCTTCGATCGCGTCTTTCTTGGCATCGAAACGCCTGCGGAAGAAAGCCTCAAAGAGGCGCAGAAGATGCAGAACACCCACCGCAGTCTCCTTGAGAACGTCCGCCGCATCCAGCACTACGGCATGGAAGTCATGGCTGGGTTCATCGTCGGATTCGATAACGATCCCGACGACATCTTCGATCGACAGGTGAAGTTCATTCAGGAGAGCGCCATTCCGCTTGCCATGGTCGGCCTGTTGCAAGCGCTTCCGGGTACCCAACTCTATCGCCGGCTGCAGAAGGAAGGCCGCATCGTATGCGATGGCGACGGAAACAATTTCGATTTGCGGCTCAATTTCAAACCGCGTATGGATGCTCAGCGGCTTGTGGAGGGCTATCGCTCCATCCTGCAGCGCATCTATCGGCCCGATATTTATTACGCTCGCGTGCGTAAATTCCTAGCGCAGTATCAACCGCATACCGGCGGCAACACGCATCTCTCCTTGTCCGATATTCAAGCCCTGGGGCGATCTATTCTCAGACAGGGAATTTTCAGCAGGCACGCCTTCTCTTATTGGCGCCTGTTCATCGCTGCCAGCACTCGCTATCGCCAGTCGTTTGGCGCGGCGATTCGCCTGGCGATCATGGGCTATCACTTCCAGAAGCTCACGCAAATGACGCTGGAACGCGATTAGGCTTTTGTAGAGCGGCTCATGCATTTGGTCGTTCTCGTATCGCGGAACAGCAAGAGTTAAAACCTGCTAGCGAATCTTGTAACCGTTAACTCCCGCGCCACTGGCGCGCATCGACTCGCAACCTGTCCCGGATCGAAACGCGGCCTGTACGTCTTCTGTACCCTCGGGAACTTGACCGTCCCCATCGTTCGCGCTATTTATAACGGCATCAATCAGGGAGCTCTTCCTTCCTATTCCGGGATTCCCCGGTTCCTGGAGTTCCCACCCACGAAGTTCCCAGCTCGTTAAACCCAGTCGCATCTCCAGGCCCAGCCATGGCCAAAGGAGAGGACTATGCAAACACGCTACAAGAACCACGTCTGGACAAGCGCCATTTCCCAACTCGCGGTTGTGGGCTTAGCTGTCGGCCTCTTTTCAGATATTGCGCTTCCCCAAAACGCGGCACTGACCTCCGGTTCGACCACCGGTGGCACCGCAACTCAGGCGAAAGATCCCGGAGTCCGCGGCGGAGCGCCGGGTGCCGGCGGCCCGCTGTCGGGCCTGACTTCAACGTATGGCGATTTTTTCACTGCCGCCCTGGCTCGATTTCAGGAGGTGGATTCGGTATCAGGAACCGTTCCCAACGAAGCCGGAGTAGGGCTCGGGCCGCGCTTCAATGCGAATAGTTGCGCGGGCTGCCACGCATTCCCGGCAATTGGCGGCACCAGCCCCGTTAGCAATCCTCAGGTAGCGATGGCCAGGCTTGACGGCGCGCATAATTCTCTTCCCTCGTTTATCACCATAGACGGCCCGGTGCGCGAGGCGCGCTTCATACGCAAACCAAACGGCGCCGCGGATGGCGGGGTCCACGATCTGTTTGTGATCACCGGCAGGCTGGACGCCGGAACCTGCAACATCTCGCAACCCGATTTCGCTACGGCCTTGGAAAACCACAACGTGATTTTCCGCATACCAACGCCGCTATTTGGCGCCGGGTTGGTGGAGAGCATCACCGACGATGCGATTCTTGAGAACGCCGAGAATCCCGCCAAAGCAAGCGTGGGCATTTCCGGCAGGCCAAACCGCAGCGGCAACGACGGAACGATCACGCGATTTGGCTGGAAAGCGCAGAACAAGTCGCTCCTGATGTTTGCCGGCGAAGCCTACAACGTCGAACAGGGCGTCACGAACGAACTCTTTCCGAACGAGCGTGACGAAACTCCAGGCTGCAGGCTGAATCCGCTGCCGGAAGACGGCACAAACCTTACGACCAACGCTACGGACCTGCCCTCCGGCTATTCCTCCGACATCGTTAACTTCGCGATGTTCGCGCGGCTTTCCGCTGCCCCGGCACCCGCCGCGCCCACGCAAACCACGGCCAATGGAGCGGCGCTTTTCAATCAGATCGGTTGCAATCTCTGCCACACTCCTCAGCTAAAAAGCGGCAAGTTCGGGCCTACCGGGCAGAACAATATCCCCGTGAACGCGTTTTCTGACTTTCTCCTGCACAACATGGGGACGAATCTGGCGGACAACGTGAGTCAGGGTCTCGCCAGCGGCAACGAATTCCGCACCGCTCCTCTTTGGGGGCTCGGCCAGCGTATCTTTTTCCTGCACGACGGCCGCACGCGGGATCTTGTGGATGCCATCGAACAACACAAGAGCACCGGATCGGAGGCAAACCAGGTGATCAACAACTTCAATCAACTCTCTCAGACGCAGGCACAGGCCATACTCGATTTCCTGCGCTCTCTTTGAAAAAGGGGCGGCCGTAGAAAGAAACGTTCTGGGGCCGCCTTTCCTACTCCCTACTGAAACAGAAAAGTAAGCCGCAGAGCTTTAGCTTTGGCCGCGCAGGATTTTGGCGGCGCGGGCGATGTTCGGCTCGTTGTCCGCAGCTTCGGCTTCGCCGTCGCCATTCGCCGCGACAGTATCGCCAGACGAATCGCCCGGACTATCTCCCCCTTCGCCAGGTGCGAGAAACAGGTTCGCTTGCAAGCCGTGCTGCTTGGTGTAAAGGTCAAAATAACGGCCGCCCCGCGCATAGAGCGATTCGTGCGTGCCCTGCTCGATGATTCGGCCCGCCTCGATCACAAGGATTTGGTCGGCCCTACGAATCGTCGAGAGGCGATGGGCGATGACGAATGTCGTGCGTCCCTGCATGAGATAAGAGAGGCCCTGCTGAATCAGCGCCTCGGATTCAGAATCGAGGCTCGAAGTCGCTTCGTCCAGGATCAGAATTCGCGGATCGGCAAGAATGGCGCGCGCGATGGAAATGCGCTGACGCTGGCCGCCGGACAGCTTGACGCCGCGTTCGCCGACGACCGTGTCGTAGCCTTGCGGAAACGATTCCGCGAATTCGTCCACACGCGCAATGCGGCAGGCGGCTTGCATCTCCTCTTCGCTGGCGTCCGGCCGGGAGAAGCTCACATTTTCGCGGATACTTCCGTCGAACAGAAACGTCTCCTGCAGAACCACGCCGAGCTGGGTGCGATAGCTGCTGAGCCGCACTGTGGAAAGATCGATGCCATCCACCAAAACGCGGCCCGAAGTGGGTGTGTAAAACGCCGCGATCAAACCGATGATCGTGGATTTGCCGGCGCCAGACGGACCCACCAGCGCGGTAACCGTGCCTGGCCGCGCACGGAAGCTGACTTCGTGCAGCACCTGCTTTCCCTCAGCGTAAGCGAAGTCCACATTCTCGAAGGCGACCTCGCCCTCGATTTTCCCGATCGAAACGGTGCGCTTGGGATCTTGGTCTTCCGGATTTTCCGCCAGAATGTCGGTGGTGCGCTCAAGCCCGGCCATTCCTTCAGTAAGCTGCGTGCCGATGCTCACAATTTGCGCAACCGGCGCGATCAGCATGGCCAAAAATGCGACGTAAGTGAGGAATGTTCCGAGCGTCATCGTACCGGCCAGGATGCGCGTCGTGCCCAGATACAGGATCATCGCGCTCACGATTCCAAAGAGAACGCGTGGACGACAGGCTCATCACTGAAGTAGCGGTTAGTGTCTTCAAAACGTTTTCGAGCAGCCGCTGCACGCCGCCGGCGAAAACTTCCTCTTCCCTGCTCTCAGCGTGATATCCCTTCACCACGCGGACTCCGCCTAACGATTCGGTGAGCCGGCCCGTGACTTCGGCATTTAGTTTCGAGCGTGCACGAAAGATCGGCCGGATCGTGCCGATGGCTTTGTTGAGCCCAAATCCGAAAGCGAGCAGAATGACGGAAGCCACGGCGGTCATGAAGGCGCTGATTCGCAGCAGCACGATCAGCGCGAACAGCGCGGTCATCAAGCTGCCGACAAGCTCAACCAAGCCGGTGCCCATCAGGTTGCGCAGGCCCTCCACGTCACTCATGATCCGCGCGACCAGATTTCCCGTCTTGTTGACATCGTGAAAAGAGATGGACAGGCGACCGATGTGCGCCTGCACCTGCCTGCGCAGTTCCGCGATCATGCGCTGAGCCGCCTTGGAGAGCAGTTGCGTCAGCGTGAACGAGGTCACGCCCTGAATCGCGGTAGCGGCGATGATAGCCAGAGCCAGCGGACCGAGCAGATGAACCTGGCGTTTGCCGATGACGTTGTCGACCAGAAACTTTGTCGAAGCGGGCAGAACCAAACCGGCCAAACGATTGATCGCCATCAGGACCAAGCCGAGGAGCAAGAGCATCCGCTGCGGACGGAGGAATGGCCAGGCTTCTTTTAGAAGATGCAGGAGCCCAGTGGATTTTCCCTTTGCGGGCTGCCTGGATTCCGACGCGCCTTCGCGGCCTGAGGTGCGCTCGCGGGCCCGCACCGGAGAGCTTGTGCTGCCTGGAATTCCTGTCATCGCCATATCTTGCCCGTCGTCACCATCGCTTCCATTGTCGTATATCTCGGGATGAAATGCCTGCCGGCGAGATTTCGGCGGGTTGTGCAATTTCCCCGGGAGCCACGCGATTTTGACGGGCAGAGACTCAGTCGTCTTTGCCGCGAAAAGGAATGTGTTGGTCCCGCCGGAACGGGAGGTATCCCACCCCGACATTTTTTTTTGCAAGTGCTGATTTCAGTAGGGTTAAAGTCCTTTATTTTTGTAAGTGCAGATTGCGCAGGAGTTAGTGCGAGCGTTTTTGTAAGTGCTGAATTCATGAGACTTAATTTCCGGGCATGCGAAACGGAAAGCGGTTGCCACTCCATTCGAAATAATCGGGACTGAAAATTCGGTGGGGCGAGTAGGATTAATTTTTCGCGAGCAGTGAGCCTAGAGCACATCGACTGCTATACGAGAGTGCCCCCACCGGATCCACAGCGCAGGTAAAGACTGGCATTGTGGCGTCGCGCTGAGGATTCCACTTGGCTCTCGACCTTCACTCGGAATGACGATAGTAGCCGCGTCGTCGATTCTCCGAGGACGTATATCTATTTTATCCCACGAGTAAAGAGGCTAAGTCGGAGAGATCCCTCGCTCCGGTTCGTCACTCGGGACGATTTTGTTGACGAGGCGAAGCTCAACCTGTTGGTAGACGTTCGCGACGAAGAAGTGACTTTCGCCGGGAGACCTGGTCGGACGCGTGTTTTTACTGTGATCTTCACAACCGAGCAAGCAGCCCGTAGCGCTCAGTTTCCGGAAATCGCGTTTCTCAGGCGGAACCAACTCGCTGCCGTACCCTTCCGTTAACGTCCGTTGGCACCTATCGCATGGATGAGCAGCGCAAGAGCAGCAACAATGGTCAGACCCTCGAGAAGAAGAGCATAAGAGACCAGCCTCTTTGCTCGATCAAATCGAGCTGCCAACCGACTTATTCCGATCCCCACAAGAATGAAAGGCGAACCCAAGAGCCTATACAAACAGAGAAAGCCCAGGCTCTGCGCCACTTGATTTTCGGCGAGCATGAACACACTCAAACACACTGGCGCACTGAGGCTGAGACCCAACAGAAATCGCGAGTACGCCGCATAAAAAGCCTCAAACCTCGCGATGACAAAGATTAGAAAGACGGTTGGGATCATAAAGAGACAAGCGATGAAGATCCAAAGCATTAGGTCGCCAGCAGCCCACATACCACCAGATGCCTCAGCGGGATACTTGAGTTCCTGCAGGTGCCGCCCATAGAGGAGAATCGTGCCAACTGCGAAAATGGCGGCATATCCCAAGCCAACTAGCCACAGCTGCTCCCGCCAAGAGAGGTATTTCACAAGGTCATTCTACCTTCGGGACAAGGAACGAGTACGTGACGGCCTGACTTCGTGGGCGAAAAGCTCAATACCTATGCTTTTGGCGTCCGGGCCACTTTGCGGAAATCCGCAGATGGTGTTGCATCGACCGGTTGAGCTGGCACCGTTTATCAGGAGGTATCTCCACAAACCTTAGCGGGTATCACTTCCGACACGGCATAGCCTCGCTGAAAACGAGCCATCTGATAAGTCGGGATTTCGGAAAGTGGCACCAGGCGCACTGGCGCTGTTCCGTGGCGGTTCCTCTGTTACCCGAGAGGAACCTTATGCGGTCGGCACCCTTAGCCCTTACGCTTTGGTAGCTCGGCTCGGGCGATGGCGCGGTAATCTTCCCTGCATCGGGACAATCAAGCCCGGTTCGTTGATCGTGTGTGGCGAGACCGGAAAGACTCGGGCCGTGGATGTTTTCTTCCTGTCGTAAGTGAAGGATTCAAGGCAAGGGCCTTGTCACCCAATTCGAGCCATCGCTTCGCAAAATCAACGGATTCAAAGGGGTCGTTGAGCAACGTCATTGTTACCACGCCGCGTATTCGGAAATCGGCCATCGCTCCTCCCAGGCAGGGGCGATCCGGGGTTTGGCCCTAAGGATGAGCGCTGCATGTCACTTTCTTCCGTTGCAATTGCTCGCGTTGGGTCTGGAGTATCTTCAGGTTACAAACGATCTTTCTGATTGCAGCCAGATCGAGAGCGGAGACAACAACATCCGAACCTCTCCCGGCGGGAGCGCTGAACACGATCACGTCGCCCTTGAAAAGAATCCGACAGGCATCCATGCTGAGAGCAACGCCGAACGCCATGATATTGGGGCCGAGCTTCGCCGCTTTTGAACTCCAGAGTTCTATCTGTCGCTCCACTTCCGCAAGATCGGCAGGAAATCCCGGCTGCAAGTCTGTTTGGTTTGACGGACGCATAACGGCTCCCGCAAAACTCAAAGAATATGGGCCGCACCCTGGTAAGAGATCGTTAATCTGGACCTTTAGAGACGCGCTCGGATTTAGCGTACTTTTCAGTACGCGAATTCAGCCAATGTAAGGGCTGAGCCTTTCCGTTTTAGTTCGGTGGATTTGGGCCGTGCTGCGAATCGCCCTTAAGTGCTACGACCGCGAGCGAGTCACATAAGGCCGTTTGAATCTACGAAAAACTCCGACACCAACGAGGCCAATGCCAAGCAGGAGAAGCGTCGAGGGTTCAGGCACAGATGCGAATTGCGACGTTACTGTTACCCTCGTCCCGTTGGACAGTTTAAATACTCCGGTGGACAGAACCGGGGCAGAATCTGGACCGGTGAACAGCTGAGCGCCCCTCAGGTGCAAATCACCGGAACGAACGTCGATGCCCAATCCACCACCGGCAGACAAATTCGAGAATTCGAGGGTGAAAGAAGGAAGCAGATAGTTCCCGCCGAAAAGGCTAGCGCTCCCATTGTTCACGCTCACTAAGAAATCTTGCGCCGTAAAGGAGGAAACAGCGGGAGTCCGCTGAAGATCGAATGCCGCAGTATAAAGCGGCCCATTTACAACGTAGTGCAGGGTATCGGCGCTTGCCGATCTGGCACACAGCAACACTACCAAGAGTCCCGTCGCCCACAGAGACTTTAGCATTTTGATCACCTCAGGCATTCGTTACAGCGGATAATGTAGGTAACCACGCAGGGATTACCCGTTTCAATACCCACAATCTGGTAAAGCGAGATCGGTATTTCTGCTGAGGGAGGTCGTCGGCTTACACGGGAATCCGCCCTATTTCTCGGAAATGGGCTCCAATCATCGCAGTGTTTATCGGGAAGGTTTCTTATCTGTGGTTAGAGACTGCCGGGGGAGAGTGACTGCTGACTACCGAGTGCTTATGGTTAGGCCTTCCCATATCGTCGTTCGTGAAGACCTTAGCAGGTTTGCTGGGCCCTTTCTTCTGAGCACGGGCCTTTCTAGCAGCATCCCCCAGGGAGGTGGGCTGTGAACGAGACATTGTCGCGGAGGAATCCTGAGAGCAGGCAACCGACATGCCGCCGGAGAATAAAAGGAGAGCCCAGAGAAAAAAGACGAATGTTCGCGAGATCATGACCCACGCTTTCTACTGCGGGCGCACCCAATCAACCGGTAGAAATGCGATGCCCCAAAAATTGGGTGCAGGTTGCCGGAACTCGATCCCCACTTCTGTCGGACCACCCATATTCTTCCGGGTGAACACAACGCGGCATTCCTGTTCTTCCCCACTGACCGCGTGCCTCAGAACGAGCCTTTGATGGGCCACTACTCCCCTTGCGAGACCGATCAGCGCGCCATGGGCGCTAACCGCCAAAGTGTGCGCCCCTTCAAAAAAGGGGCGAGCCGCTTTGGGAAGTCTATAAGCCACTACCGGAACGTTCAGAACTAGCCGTTGGCTACGTCGTTTCTTGGTCCAGTTGTCTGGCGGAGTCAGTTGCTGTTGATCCATAAATGAGTTCCCCGCAAGCCGTCGGCGATTCCTTAACTGACGGTTTCATTCCTTTGATTTTTGCACGCGATTCGGAGCTTTATCTTGTCGTCTGAGCACGAGCGTCCATTTGCTCGACCGCATATGTACCTTAATTCGCTTCGGTGTGGCAGACCACTGCCCTTGTGACCAGTTTGAAGACAGGACCGTAGGAACGGGTTTGGACCAGTGAGAGAAATCCGGGGCCTTACGCTTCATTACTGGTAGAGCGTCGCTACGCTCTCGTGCAATTTCTGTGCGAGGGGCGGAGCGACATAGGTATCCGTTACTACTTCAATGTATGCTCCACTGTTTGTTTGTTCGGCAGCTTTCAAGACGTCATCCAGTTCGCCGCAGGTCCCGACGCGCGCCGTGAGCCAACCCTTGCAACCGAGCGCGGAGGGCATTTCCGAATAATTCCATGCAGCCACGTCGTTATAGACGGAATCGGGATTTCGGCTGAGAAGCCTCTCGATCGTGTAACCATTGTTGTTTAGCACGAATACGATGGGTTTCAGTCCGCTACGCCCGAATTGGCTGATCTCCTGCGCCGTCAGCTGGTGAGATCCATCGCCGGTCACCAAAACTAAACGACGGTCCCGTTGGGCTACCGATGCGCCAAAGGCAGCTGGGGTCGCCCATCCGATCGAGCCCCACAGAGCCTGGTTGTGGAAGGTGGCGCCTTTGGGCATCAGTGCAAAGGCCAGCCCCATGGCAGATGTACCGGTCTCAGTAAAGAGAATATCGTTGGGTTTCAGGAAGTTTGCCCAGCGAGGATAGAGGGCTTCTGCCGTAATCGCGTCACTGCCCTTGCCCACGATTGGTCCCAGGGAAGCAGGCTGGATCGGCGGCTGATTTCGGATCACTTTGCTCGTTGATCCATTCGTCCTTCCGGATGGGCCGGGCGAGAGAATCCGGAGAGGTCACAACGTTACGTCAGTGGTGCAGCGAGTCCATACTCAAGAGAGGGTAGAGCAGCTTACGGGTTGGGCCCGCCGGCTGCAGCCGCGGCCATCTTTGCTCAGCCGTTTACAAACTGTCGAAAGCGCATCTCAAGTCCCGCTAAGTCTGCCAGCTCAACGGGTCGATGCAACACCATCTGCTATAAATCTTTTCTCTAGAGGTGGTGTTTATGGCGCAAGCGAGACGGGTGAGGCTTTCCGCGAACTGCTGGGCAAGCAAGCTCTGAATGACATAGCGATTATTCCTGAGTATTATCGCTCCCGGATTCTGGGTAAGGGCTAGACTGTCGGGCCACGCGAAGCCGTCCAAGGGGCGTACCCGGAAGCCATTTGACAGAGATGGAGAGAGATGGAGGAAAGATGAAGCGAGCACTCTCGATCGGCGCTTTCGCCTTGATCGGTTGCCTACTTACTGTGCCAGCGGGGACGCTTGTGTCAGTGTCGCTGTTCGCTCAGCAACCAGGTGGCCGCGGCGCGGTTCAGCCACCGGCCTGGAAGAACCTGAAACTCCTCGCCCCCACCTCCGATATTCCCTTCGTCATGCAGAACTTCAATGAAGCGCTCGGAGTGCAGTGCACCTCTTGTCATGCGGAAGGCGATTTCGCGGCCGATAGCAATCCGAAAAAGGAAATGGCGCGCAAGATGATCGGAATGGTACGGCTGATCGATACGAGCTTCCCGAGCAGCGCCGGAGTTTTTCCCGAGGGGTATCACGAAGTGGATTGCATGACCTGCCATCGGGGAGGTGTAAAGCCGGAGACAGTGGCGCCAAGGAAATTCTACAACCGGGGTAACTCGTTGGGCGACGCACCCCCAGATCAGAGACCAGGCGTCAGTTTAAAGCTGCTGCCCCCCGACACGCATGTACATGGCGCAGATTCGCTGATGGGCGAGTTCCGCGACGCCCTCAGCGTGGACTGCAACTACTGTCACGGCGGCGGAAGGACGCAAGAGGTAGACATCAACCCGCGTAAGGACATCGCACGGAAGATGATCATGCTGGTGCGGCAGATCAATTCAAATTTTCCCGGCACCGGCATCTTCCCCGTGGGCAACCAGGAAGTAACCTGCTACACATGCCATCGCGGCGACACGCACCCGGTAAGCGTGAGCAACCGGCGATACGACCCGCCCAAGGCAAAGCAGTAGGCGGCGGAAGCGCTGTGCTCCGCAAAAATTCCGCACGGGAGTTCGTGATAAGTTGTCGTACGGAGTGACTGAGGAAGGAGTAGAAATGAATCGCCAATTTACAGTGCTGGTGCTCTCCGCTGCAGTCGGATTTGGAGCGCTTCACGTTCTAGCTCAACAGCCGGAAAAGTCGAGCCAGGAAGTGCACACAACCCCTGCAGCCGATCCCCATTCAGGAGCGACGAAGTTCCCGCTGGCAGCACCTGCCGGCAAGGATTCCGGCGCCGTCACGAAGGCGCCTGCCAGCGCTGTCAATCAGGGCACCATCGACGAGAAGAGCTGGAAGTACGGTCACGCGTTCGATCCGCCGTCCAGTGCGAAGATCTGGAACCCCGTGAAGCTCAAGATGAAGCGGGGCGAGAACGTGACCGGCGGAACTGTGGCTGCGTCGTCCGATCCATCGACCTATTGCGCGATGGCGAATGCCGGATATGACTTCATCTGGACGGAGATGCAGCACAGCCCTCGCGCGTGGGAAAACGTGGCCAAAATGTGGCAGGCCTGTCCGCATGCGAAGGCGGTGCCAGGAGTTCGTGTCGCCTATGCTAATGAGCTCGAGATTCAGCATGCCATGGATGCGGGCGCGCTGGTGATCGTGGTCCCCACGGTTAGAACCGTCGAGGAAGGCGAGGCCGGAAGAGACTGGACCTATTTCCCGCCACTCGGCAAGCGGAGCCTGGGCGCGGGGCAGGCGTATTCGTCTGACTTTTGGGGCAACGTTCCGGGCGGCTATCGCAATACCATCAATGACAACGTGGTTTTGATCGAGATGATCGAGACGGTCGGCGGCGCGGCGCAGGCTCGCGAGATCGCGGCAATTCCGGGCGTGGACGCGGTATTCGCGGCGAGTTCAGACCTCGGCAACTTTTCAGGCTACAAACAAGGCGATCCCGACTACGAAAGGCTAATCAACGTTGTGCACGATGCCGCTCTGGCTGCCGGGAAGCGGCTGTGCGGACCATTCGCGTGGCGCGATCGTCCCGACTTCACCTGTTTCCAGAACGGCAGCGAGACTGCGGCAATCGCTCGGGGAGTGGCCGCAGAGCTCGGAGATCTGATAGACACGCAGGGTAAACCCGAAGTCGGGCCTTACGCTTCGAAGAAGTAATACTCCAAATGGTTCGAAAAATTCGCGCGCTTACTTAGCGCTTTGTTTGATTCAAATCCTGAGGAACCTATGAGCATCATGGTGCGAGAGGCAGTTCTACATGCAACCTAGTTCCGCGCTGATCCGACTCAATGTGAAACCGCCCTCCAAGCAGCCTCACACGCTCGCTCATACCGGTGACGCCGACGCCGGATTGCCCGGCAGCGATGCGCGTCAATATATCCGGGGATATACCTCGGCCGTCATCGCTAATTTGTAGCCGTAGCGTGCTCGCATCCGATTCAATCGAGATACGCGCGTTTCGAGCTCCCGAGTGCCGATAAATGTTGGTGAGGGCCTCCTGGACAATTCGGAAGACGGCTGTTTCCGTTTCGAATTTGATGCGGCCAAGCTCCGGCGGCATTTCCAAGGTCACCGCGATTCGGCCGCGCTTCGAGAATTCGTTGACATACCAATCCAGCGCCGAAGACAAGCCGATTTCATCAAGCAGGGGCGGGTGCAGTAGATGAGAGATTGTGCGTACATCCTTGATGCAAGTATCAACCACCTTGAGTATCTCTTGCACGCGGGGCTGAACTTCGGCCGGGACCCTGTCCCCCAACGTAGCGACATTCATAGAGATGGCACCAAGATATTGGCCCACGCTGTCATGAAGTTCCCGAGCGATCCGCCGTCGTTCCTCATCTTGCATTTGAACCACCCGCTGGCTGAGCTGACGCAGGACACTTTCCGCGCGAGTTCTTTCTGCGACCTCGCGCTCCAACTCGGCATTGGCTTTACTAAGCTCCGACGTACGATCCCGCACGCGCTGCTCCAGGGCGTCGTTCGCTTCGCGTAGCTTGGCGCTATCCCGCTCCCGCTGGAGCAGCAAATCCCGCACCTGGTACTGCCTGCGCCGTGCACGCAGGGCCGAATTGACGGTGCTCAGCAGCGTTTGAATGCGCAGAGGCCGTTCCAACATAGTGATGTTGCCTTCCCCGCCAAACTGCTCCACCAATCTCGTACCGAGTCCGGAGACCCTCTGCCCGGTTGTGGTAAACAGGATAATAGGCACTTCGGACCACGGCGGTTGTTGGCGAAGACGCTCATGCAAAGCCTTGACGCCTGGCGGGAGCAAAGCTTCTTCGGCCACGATTACTAGAGCGTCACGGGAAGGCTCAAACGAGGAGGCAAGCTCTTCCAATGTTTCGTAAGACTGTGCCTCAATATTGTTGTGGCGGAGCATATCTCGCAATAAATCAGCATCCCGGCCGACGGGAGCACAAATCAACGAGCGCTCGGCTGCACGGACACGCATATCGGCAACAGCCATGATCTATTTATGGAGCAAGTCGCTGGTCTTGCCTTCGAAAACGGGGACGCCAGTCAGGATGCCCCTGAAGTCGCGTAAAGGCCGGCCGATGCGGATGCCGTCCTTGGTGACCTCGAATTCGCGGATGGTGCGTTCGTGAGCGGAGCGGCGGTTCTTGAGAACCGAGATGGCTTGTCGTACCGTGCTCTCCGCTTCGAAATATCGAATCATGATAACCAGGTCCGCCAAGTAGGTCAGCTCAAAGGGCGTGTTTTCCGTGCTGCCGATAATGCCATGCTGCGTCGCAATGAGCATGGTAATGACACCTCGCTCGTTCAGATAGGAAAGCAGTTCATGCATCTGAACCAGCAGGAAACGCTCATTGGTCATGGCATTCATGTAACCATTTAAGCTGTCGATGAGCACCAGACGTGTGTTGTCTTTTTCGACCTGCTGGCAAACCTTGTAAGCAAATTCTCCAGGAGTAAGCTCGGCGGGATCGACCTGATTCATCTCGAGCTTGCCACTCTTTACGTGCGATTCCAAATCCATACCCAAGTTTTTAGCACGCCCCAAAAAAGTAGTGTTCAGCTCCTCAAAAAGATAGGCGGAAACTCGATGGCCCCTGGTCGCCGCGGACCATGCAAAGCTGGATGCCAATGTAGACTTCCCCGTCCCGGCGGGGCCGACGATCAGCACCCCAGTGCCCCATGGCAGACCCGACCCCATCAAAGTGTCGAGTTCGGCATTGCTGCTGGAGAGCACGCCGTTTGAAGTAACGCGATCGCCGATTCGGATACGCGAAGCCACCAGGCGGGGAAAAACCTGGAGACCACCGCGGCGAATAGCGAAATCGTGATAGCCGTCCATAAAATCGACGGCGCGCATCTTTACAACTTGAAGCTTTCGCCGGATGCCGCCGTATTCCGCCTGTTCGCGCTCAAGGAGCACGACGCCGTGCGCAATACTTTCCAGCAACATATCCTGACCGCTGGTGCGATCTTCTAGAAAGAGAACGGTACAACCACATTTAGAGAGGATCTCTTTGAGTGCAAGGACCTGGCGTCGATAGCGCAGCGGCTCCCGGGCAATGAGACGTATCTCAGAAAGCGAATCGATGACCACGCGGAGGGGCTTTGTTCGATTGACCTCGTCGATGACGCGTTGCGTTGTCGCGCTAAGCTCCATCTCGGCGGGATGGAACACCGTGTACTGTTCCTCGGGCAGAAGCTTTTCGCCGAGCGCGGCTAGCTCCAGTAACTTAAGCCCCTCGAGTGACCATCCGTGAGAATCCGCGACTTGCTTAAGTTCACCCGTCGTTTCGGAGAAAGTTACGTACAATCCCTGTTCGTTGGCGCGCGTGCCTGCCAAAAGAAACTGGAAGGCGAGGGTCGTCTTTCCGCTGCCCGGCACCCCTTCAACCAGGCAAACGCGGTTATGCGGAAAGCCTCCTCTGAGAATCGTGTCCAGCTCAGGGATACCACTGCTAACCTTCTTTGCCGACTCCGTCGTCATAAATCTCCAAAGATAGTGCGCAGCCCCTCACGGGGCCTCCACGTATTTGAGAGCTAAGCCTACCAAAAGGGACAGAGATCTTAATTCTTTCCGTCGCGCAACACTACTCTGTTCAAAAGTGAACATAGGCAGCGCAGATAAAAATGATGCCTTGCCGCTGAAAAATCCCGCACTGGATAGTGGGTGCGGGCGCGCGCCTCCAGCCTTCCTCTGGCCTGCGCAGGGCGCGCTTCTCCTCTACAATGACACTGCAGCCAGGTATTTAGAGCAGGCCGGTACGGAATTAGCGAGGTGAGACCCGCGTAATGTTTGGACTCTTCCGCCTGGGTTACCTTTTTTATCCCTGGGGATTCATCGTGCAGTTTGTGGCGCTGGTGCACTTCTTGCGCCGCAGGCCGGATGGATTCTGGCTGTGGGTTATTTTCTTCGGCGGTTTCCTGGGCGCCTTGGTGTACATCGTGGCCGAGATGGTGCCGGATGCCGGCTTGCTGCGGAACGTGTACCAGGGATACGGCCGGAAGTCGCGCATCGGAGTTGTGGAAACGGCCATCATCGACAATCCGTCGGCGGCGAATTTTGAGGAACTCGGCGAGCTGTATTGGGACGAAAAGCAGTACGCAAAGGCGCGGGAGGCATTTGACCGCGCCATCACCACCCGGAGCGATTCACCGCACTGCTTCTACCGACGCGGGCTGTGCCTGATGGCGCTGGGCCAGCCCGCGGAGGCTGTGCCGGACTTCGAGCGCGTCGTTCGCGGCGACGCGAAGTTCGATTCCTATCGCGCCAAGCTGATGCTGGCGGAGGCTTACGCGGCAACGGGACGTGAACAGGAAGCTGCGCCGCTTTTCGCCGAGGTCGTGCAACACTCCAATACTCCCGAAACGCTCTATATGTACGCGGCGTTCCTGAAATCGCAAAACCGAAGCGAGGAAGCGCGCGAATGGCTGCGACAGCTTCTGCAAAAGAAACGCACGCTGCCGCGCTATTGGCAGCGCATCGAGCGGCCCTGGTTTCAAAAGGGACAGGCTTTGCTCAAGCAGTTGTCCCCTTCTTAGGGAGAAAACAATGGGTCAGAAACACAACCGCGAAATCGCAGAGAAGCTTCTGGCCGGAATGGGCCAGGGAGAGGCCCCTGACAGCATTGCCGCGCTGTTTAGTGACGACGTCGAGTTCGAGATCCCAGGAGACAACGGGGCGTTGCCCTGGATCGGACGGAAGGGGGGACGCACTGCGATTGTGGACTTCATTAGCGCATTGCGCAGTCTGACCGAACCGGTCAAGTATGATGTTCAGGATGTCCTGGCGAGCGAGGAGAGGGCGGTCATTGTGGGCGAACTCGTTACGAGGATCAAAGCGACGGGAAAGGTCATCGAGACTGCTTTTGCAATCATCCTGACCGTGTCCAATAGCAAGATTTCGCGCTTCCGGATGCTGGAAGATAGCTTCGCGGTTTCTCGCGCGGCAAGACCATAATCGGATCGACGGGGTTTAGTAGGCGTAGGCCTTGAGGAAGACGAAAACCACCACGCCGGTGATCGAAACGTAGAGCCAAATGGGGAACGTCCAGCGTGCGATTCGGCGATGCATCGCGAACCGGCCCGTCAGAGAGAAAAAGAACGTGGTGATCACCATGGGCAGCGCGACGATGGAAAGGATCACGTGGCTGGCCAGAATCGAGAGATAAAGGGTGCGCACCGGACTGTGGCCGGGAAAAATCGTGTCGCCGTGCAGTGCGTGGTTCACGATGTAGCTGACGAGAAAAATGGAAGAGAGCGTCAGCGCTACCAGCATGCTCGTGCGATGCGCCTCCCTGTTGTGATGCTTGATGAAATACAAGCCCACGCAGAGCGCAATCGCGCACAATCCGTTCAGAAGCGCGTTGAGGGCCGGCAAAAACATCCAGCGGCCCGTGAAATCGGCGGAAGCATGATGAACGTAGAGCAGCCACAGCAGGAACGACACAGCCACACCGCTCACTAGGATGATCGCTCCCACCACTGGGCGCGGACTGATTCCAGCCTGTTCCATGCTGATAATTAAAGCACAAAAATCGATGCGGAACTCATATGGAGCCGTGGCGATGGCGGCATTATGACATCCGAGTGGCCCGCCACTCGGGCACAATTCACTGTGCTAACGGTATGCTTCCGGATCGGGGTGAGAAAACTACCGACTCAACGGGGCTGCCCTGCTTCGTGTTTTGCCCGTCTGACAAAGACGTGGTACGTGACGCTGTCCCAGGCGTTATGAATGCCGATGAAGAGCAGCAGCGACACTGCCGCTCCGACGCCAAACAGGGCGCCGCCCACATGGGAGCGGGCTGCGTACGCCGATGCAGTCAGCACGACGTACGCAGCGAACGGCAGTACAACGTGGAACAACCAGTCCTCGAACTCAGGTTGGTAGGCGGTTTGTAGTCGCATACGCCGGGCCACAACCACGGCGTAGACTACCCCAATAAGGCCCAGCAAACCCCAAAGAACTGCGACGGCGCCGATCGCGTGCCATGGAGCGCTGAGAACCAATGACAGCAATAGCACGGCTCCGAAATGAACGATGGTTGGCGTCCCAAACGCGCTGCTAGCCTGCGCTACACCTGCAATCGGCAACTCGGAAATGAGCGTTATGACGACGAACTGCAATCCGATGAGGGCTCCGGCGGACGATCCGACGATTACGTAGAAGTTCTCCCAGGCGGTGAGGGCTGTCATGCCGTCACCTACTGCGGTATTGTTCGTCGGTGACCTGTTCCATCCAATCGACAACTTTGCCGTCGCGCTTTTCCTGAATGGCGATGTGCGTCATGGCCGTGGCCGGCGTAGCCCCATGCCAATGCTTTTCGCCGGGCGAGAACCAGACCACATCACCGGGCCGGATTTCCTCGATCGGCCCTCCCCAACGCTGTGCCAGGCCTGAGCCAGCCGTGACGATGAGGGTCTGACCGAGCGGATGCCTGTGCCATGCGGTACGCGCACCCGGCTCAAAGGTAACGCTGGCACCTTGAACAAGCGCCGGATCGGGCGCCTGAAAAAGCGGATCGATTCGCACGGTGCCAGTGAACCAGTCTGACGATCCCTTGACGGAAGGTTGCGAGCCAACTCTTTTGATGTCCATGCGGCCAGCATATTACAACGCTGTGCGAAGCACATCATCCCGCGATGACTGCGATTAACAGATGGAATTCGGATGTTCCGTTCGGATGCAGATCGGAAAGCAACGTCTCTTGGCTATCTGCTTTTGGGTAGTTGCGGACTAATTCGCGGGGTCAGCCTTCGGACAAATAGCGGTGGACAAACTGCACGGCCATCGCGCCCTCGCCCACTGCAGACGCGCAGCGCTTCACCGAATTGTGCCGCACGTCGCCCGCAGCGAAGAGTCCGGGCACGCTCATCTCCAGGTAATAGGGACTGCGATCCAGCGGCCAACCGTCAAGATGCCGGCCGTCACGCTCCAAATCCGGGCCGGTCACGAGATAGCCGGCCTGATCGCGAACGATGCCCGCCTCCTTGGCCCATTCCGTACGAGGCAGGCCGCCGATGCACACAAAGAGCCATCGCGTCTCGAACTGGCGCTCCTCGCCCGTTCGATTGTTCCTCACGGTGATCGATCGCAAAAACCGATCTCCCTCCAGAGCCGTAACTTCGGAATTCGTCATGACTTCGATATTTTTCGCGGAGGAAATTCGATCGATCAAATACGAGGAAAGCGTGCTCTTGAGGGAGTCACTGCGGACGATCATGGTGACCTTTGCTGCCACCTTGGCAAAGTACAGGGCTGCCTGTCCAGCTGAGTTGCCGCCGCCAACGATGAAAACGTGCTGGTTTCCACAGAAGCTCGCCTCGCTCGCACCAGCGCCGTAGTAGATCCCCGCGCCCAAAAAGCGGTCTTCATTGGGCAATCCCAACCGGCGGTAGTCGATGCCGGTTGCGCAGATCGCAGCCCTGGCGATGATCTTCGTGCCGTCGGCGAGGTATCCCACTCTGGCTCCCGCGGTGAATTCACCGCGCACCCCCTCTCGTCCCAACAGTATCTCGGCGCCGAAACGGCAGGCCTGTTGGCGTGCGCGTTCCGCCAGTTCGGCACCAGAAATTCCGGAAGGAAAGCCGAGATAGTTTTCGATTTTCGGACTGCTCCCAGCTTGCCCTCCGATTGCCCACTTTTCCAGCACAACCGTCTTGAGGCCTTCGGATGCGCCGTAGACCGCAGCGCTTAGACCCGCAGGCCCGGCTCCGTAAATCGCCAAGTCATACTCCGAGCGTGATGGATCGCGAAACCATCCCAGCTGCTCCGTGATCTGCCGAATCGTGGGGCACTCCATTCGAGTGCCGTCGGGGAAGAGACAGATCGGAAGCCTGTGGTCGTCGAGGCCGGTTGCGCCGACGGCGCGGGCCTGCTCGTCAGTTTGCAGTTCCATCCACTCAAACGGCACGTCGCTGCGGTACAGGAAATCACGTATGGCGTAAGCCGTGGAAGAGCCTCTGGGTCCAAAAAGCTTCACCTTTGGAGGCTGTTCTTTAACATTTTCGACGTTCATGTCAGCCACCTAGCCGGTACCGTAGAGCCGCTGACCTTCACAACAAAGCTACTTCGCGGAGGCAGAATAAACTCTACCCGCCACTCCGTATTGGGCCTTACCAACAGAACGATTACCAGCCTCGGTGAGCCGACCTGCGTCTGGTTTTCGCTGTATCAAGTGAAGGAGCGATGCGCAAGGCAATCCGCCGGGGCTGCATGACGCGGGGGTACCTAGGGAAAGCAGTTCCACAATATGTGCAAAGGAGCGTCTATTCGGAGATGGTACTTGGGTTCGTAGGCCCTTCTTAAGCGGCACTGACGCTGGCGGGTAGATTGCTGAGTTCTTAAGGGGGCTAGTTAGATAACTGCGAGGGGGCAGGAAAATGCAACGGATTAACGATGGTGAGTGGTTTTGTGCCAATTGTCTTCAGATGATCGACGTTTTGAGCAGACACGGGCGGTGCCCATACTGCGACAGTAACGCGGTTGATATAGCTTACCGCGTTGAGATGACAGGGAGCGGCCGACACGCTGAGGCCAGCCCTGAGATCGTGCTTTCCATTAACCTCTAGGGCCATCAACCTGTAGGTCCATCAAACTCTGAGCTTCACGCAGCGAATTGAGATTCGCAGCGGAGCCACTGTGCAGCGCAGCCACTGTGCAGCGCAGCCACTGTGCAGCGCAGCCACCGATTCCAGCTGCGGCTATTCGCCTCGCCTATGTCTTGAAATCCTCCCGCCACGAGCTTATGCTCCCAGCCACAAGAAGGGCCCAACTGGAAATTCCAAAACAAATTGTCGAGGAGGAGAGCCATGGAACATATCATCGCGAAGCTGCTGCAGAACTTCGAAGACGGAAAGATGACGCGGCGTCAGCTGATTCAAAGCCTGGCGCTGGCGGCAACGGCGGCCTCTGCTACGGGCGCTGTGCCCGCAGCCGCAGCCGACAAATACGTGGTCAAAACCACGTACCTCAACCATGTTGGTTATCAGGTGGCCGATTATCGCAAGAGCCGCGATTGGTATGCAGACCTATTCGGGATGAAAGTGGTGCTGGACGACGGGAAAAAGGCCAATCTCGCGGTCGGCGAATCGCTGTTGATTTTTCACAACCGGCAGTCGCCAAGTACGCCGATCATCGACCACATCTGCTTTACGGTTGCCGACTGGGACAAGGATAAGAGCGTCAGAGGAGCTGTGGAAGCCGAGCTAAAGCGTCGTGGTCTGGAAGTGCAATCAAGCGCGAACAGTATTGATACCAAGGATCCAGACGGCTACCGAATACAGTTGGGTGGAAAGGATCAATAAAGCTTAATTGCGTCATTTTTGAGGCGCAGCGTTCTGGAAGTGGCGCAAGTCTGGGTTAGGTCCAGTGTCTCTGAACTGGCCGGCAGGTCAGTAGATTTGCGGCAAGGGAGGACGTAAATTCGGCGAATTCGTTCGTGGTGGGGGTGCGACTCCACAGGGAAGCACGACGGAAGGGGGACAATGCCGGACAATTCTGGTCTTGCCGAATTCAAACAAGGAGTCTCGCTTTTGCGAAAGGGGTACTCCGCTGAAGCTCTCGAATACTTGCAGCGCGCTGCCGAATTGAAACAACAAAACCCCTATTACCTCTCTTTTCTGGGTGTATCGATGGGCCGTGCCCAAGGGAAGTGGACGACCGCGATCGATCTTTGCAAGACAGCCCTTGGCATGAGGCGCAATGAGCCACAGCTATATGTCAATCTGGCTGAGGTCTATGTGTCTGCCGGCAGGCGCGACCGTGCGGTCGAGACACTTGATACGGCTGTAAAATACTGCGGGACCGATGCCAGTATAGGACGTTTGCGCGGCAAGCTGGGAAAACGGCTCTCTCCTGTCCTGCCGTTTCTCGAGCGCGACAATTTAGTGAACCGGAGACTGGGCGAATTACGACAGCGCTTGTTGAAACGAATAAGCAAGGCACACAAGTAGACCGCACCTCCAAATTCACAACCAGATCGGCTGTGTTGCCGACGACTTGCTTTTCGCTCTGCGCAGGTACGAGGTACTCGTCTATCCGGAAACTGCCTCGTGACGTGCCTACCAGTTATCGACATCCCGTTCTCACCGAAGCTCACGTGCTGTAGTCGTATAATGCTTTCGCCAAGAGAGTTCGAATCGGAGAGGAGAGACGTATGCGCAAATATTTGCGTACGGGGCTCGTTCTGGTGACATTGGCGATGGCGCTCTTGTTCGTGCACTTTGGGCCTTCGGAAAAGCGGCGGATTCTACAGATCCGATTTTTGGCACATGGAAGATGGACCAGGCCAAATCCCTGAATAACCGAGCCGGCGACCACGCAGCTTATCCCACTCAGCACACGCGGATATTGGCATCGGAAGCCGATGGGCTTCGAAACACCTTGTCTTACAGTCCCACGTCGTCGCCGACCTATTCCTACTCGGCCAAATTCGATGGCAAAGATCACCCCGATCCACGCACCCCGGGCAAGGATCAGACGCTGGCTCACTGGCGGCTCGCTCCGGATTTGATCGTGAGATTGCAGAAAACAAATGGCAAAGCTTCCCAATGGGTGATCTATACCGTTTCATCGGACGGCAAGATCTTTACCTCTGTCAGCTGGGTTCCTACCAATCCGGAATTTCAAGATCTACAAGTCTTCACGCGGGGAGAGTAAAGAATTTCTGAAATGGTTCTGGAGACCAAACGGCTGGTAGTAAGAAATTGGCAGGAGTCGGACGTAAACCATTATCTGGTACTGGCCCACGACGTGGGTTACAACTGTTTCTCTTTGCCGGGCCGTTTTCTGGTTCATTCCCCTGAGGAGGCGCACGAGAAGGTCCGTGAGCGAATGCGTCTCTTTGATGAGCGTAAGCTGGGGAAATTTCCAATTTTTCTTCGAGCCACGGGCGAATTCATCGGCACCTGCGGGATGGAGCCTTTCGATCTCGAGGGGCGGCCGGAAGTCGAGCTGGGTTATCGGCTGTGCCTAAACTTTTGGGGCAAAGGCTACGCCAAAGAAGCGGCGACGGCCATGCTTAGCTACGGCTTTGACGATGTGAAGCTAGGCCGAATCATGGCCTTTGTGCTTCCGCAAAATAAAGCTTCAGTCAGGATTCTCGATCAACTCGGATTTCGCTATCTGCGCGATTTTGTCCACGGCGGCCTGCCGCACCGCCTTTACGAATTTCCTATGGCGCTATGAACCGGATCAGCACAGAGTCTCACTCCCGACCTCCTGCCTTAGTTAGAAACCCGTAAACTAGATGTCGCGATTGTTCGTTAGTTACGATCCCAGTTTCGTAAGGACCCATGACCACCCCAATGGATGCCAAACCCGCCGTGGCCACATTACCCGCGGCGCAGCTGATTACCGCAATGCTAAAAGGCCGCGAACACATCAGCGATCTGATTTTTTCGCCCGGACATGCCCCACAGATCGAAAGCAGCGGCCAGCTAGTGGAGCTTAAGTTTCAAGGCCTGGAGAGGTTGACTCCGGAACACACGCGACAGATCGCGAATGAACTGATGGGATCGCTCAGTTACGCCCGGGAAAAGTTAGAAAAAGAGGGCTCTACAGATCTCTCTTACTCGATTCCCGCGGTGTGCAGATTCCGTGTGAACATTTTCCGCCAGCGTGGGACGCATGCCATCGTAATGCGTGTGATCCCGAATGCCGTGCCAACTTTCGAAGATCTCAAGCTTCCCAGGCAACTGGCGGAGATCGTGCATCTGCGCAATGGCATCGTGCTCGTAACGGGGCCAACCGGCTCGGGGAAATCATCGACTCTGGCAGCCATAATCGATCGCGCCAACTCCGAACGGGCCATTCACATCCTGAGCATCGAAGATCCGATTGAGTTTTGCCATAACCACAAGAAGGCTACCGTACATCAGCGCGAACTCTACAGCGATACTCCGACATTCGCCCTGGCTTTGCGGGCCGCCCTGCGGCAGGCGCCCAAGATCATTTTGGTCGGCGAAATGCGCGATCGCGAAACGATCGAAATCGCGCTGGAAGCGGCGGAAACAGGCCACCTGGTCCTTTCCACGCTGCACACCATCGATGCCTCGAAAACCATCGAGCGCATCGTAGGCGTCTTCCCTCTTTCCGACCAGCAATCGATTCGCAACCGCTTTTCGAAAACTTTTCGTTTTATCATCTCGCAGCGCCTGCTCCCCCGCCGCGAGGGCAAAGGACGCGTGGCCGTTCTCGAAATTCTGAAATCCACAATGCGCACTCGTGAATATGTCGAGAAAGGCGAAGGCGAGGGCAAAAGCTTGGTCGACGCCATGACCGATGGCAGCCAGGAAGGCATGCAGAACTTCGATGGCGAACTTGAAAAGCTCATTCGCGCCGGAACGGTCGATTTGGAGGTTGGCCTGAGTTACTCGAGCAATGCCGGAAATCTGAGGCTTTCCCTGACGGACTTTGTGGAGGACCAGGCTGCTCAGGCGGCTGCGCAACCGTCACAACAAGTGGCTGAAAAGGTTGAAACGAAGTGAAGGATGGCCGCGCCGCGCTAAAGCTTGCCTAACGATTTTACGGCCGCGGTTATAGACTGCCGGGCCCGGAAAAAATCAGCCCACGGGTCCGATTGTTGCAGCCTCTTGCTGAAATTCCCAATATTAAATTTCGTGGGATCGAACCCGCGAGCGATCTCGGACCACTGCAGCGGCGTTGATACCGACGCCTTTGGGCGGCGGCGTACGGAAAACGGTGTGACTACTGTCTGCCCGAACGCATTGCGGAACGGATCGAGATAGACACGCTCACCGCGAGCTTCGATGGAATGCTCCACAGTGAGCTCGCGCGGATGGGCCGCTGCGAGGCGCTCGCAGAATTTTCGCGCGAAAGCCAGAACATCATCGGCATCCGGGCCCCTGCGAATCGGAACGAACACGTGCATTCCTCTGCTGCCCGAAGTTTTCGGGAACGAAATCAGACGCAAGTCGTCGAGAGCCTCCTTGACCCGCAAAGCCGCCTGTGCCGCATCCTGGAACTCACCCGACTGAGGATCAAGATCGAAGCAAATCCAGTCCGGCTGTCTTGGTGAATCGGCGGTAGCCGCCATTTCGTGCACGGCGATGCAGCCGAAATTGACGAGCGCAAGCTGCGTTTCGAGCGAGCCGCCCACCACGTAATGCGTGATGCCGGACTTGTGACGGATTGCCTTAGCTGGCGTTCCGGGAGGCATGCCTTTCGGCATCTCCTTCTGGTAGAAGCATTCGCCGGCCATTCCATCCGGACAGCGCTCGAGCGTGAGCAAGTGGCCCTGCACATATGGACGAAGTTTCGGGAAGACGGACTCGTAAAACTTGGCCAGGTCGAGTTTCGTGTAACCTTCGTCGGGCCAAAAAACCTTGTCTGGATGCGTGATCCCTTTGAGCGAGCTTCGGTCGGTGGATTTGGCAGCGCGAGCGCGAGAAGCCATGTTCAGACCATGCCTTTCGAAGGCAAGCGAACTTCCTCGGGACGTTTGTCGTCGCGCAACCCGAGAAAGACCGGCTGGCGCAATTTGCGATCCGCGGTCCATTCCTGAAAGGAAATTTGCGCGACGAGCTTGGGCTTAAGGTAGGTCACATCTTTTTCCCGTGGGGGATTCACGAAAGGCGTCTTGGACTGCACGAGCGGCTTGAATTTTTGATAGAGCGCCGCGAGCGTGTCTTCGTTGAATCCCGTCCCTACTTTGCCGACATAACGCAGATTGCCATTCTCGTAAGCCCCCAGCAGAAGCGCGCCGAAATGAGTGCGCGAACCCTCAGGCTTGGTGAATCCCGCAATGACCATCTCCTCTTCCTGATGCACTTTGACTTTCAGCCACTTCGACGAGCGCCCTGCGATGTACGGCGAGGACAAATCTTTAGCCACTATTCCTTCGTAGCCCTTCTTTTTTGCAATTTTGAACGCCTCGAGGCCGTTATCGGCCAGCCGATGCGAGATCATCAAGATATTCGCCTTGCCAATCGCCGATTCCGCTACAGGACGGCGCGTTTCGAGGGGGTCGTGCCGCAGGTCACGACCTTCGCGGTAAAGGCAATCGAAGACGGCGTACGCCGTCGGCGCGCTTCCCTCCTGCAGAAGCTGGAAGCGCGAGATACCCTGTTTGTCGAACGCCACAACTTCGCCGTCGAGAAGAAGCGTGCGCGGGCGAAGCTTCTGAACGGCGCGGGCCACCGACGCGTACGTTGCGGTGCGGTCGTTGCCGTTGCGCGAAACCAGCGTGACGCGGTCGCCTTCTTTGTAGGCCAGAATTCTGTAGCCGTCGTACTTTTCTTCGTAGATCCAACCCGGCTTGTGAAATGGCTTACGAACAAGCGTTGCGAGCATGGGCGCAACGCGGAAAGGAATTTGATCCTTGTCTGAGGGCATCGCGCACCCTTAAAGGAGTGCGTTCGAAAATGCGGTTGCGATCATTTGGCGCGAGCTCGCTTGCGCGCCGGCCGCCGAGCGGGGGCGCGTCGTGTTGACGGCTTTGCCTTTGACAAATCGGCAGGATCGCCCGCAGCCGCTTTCTCAACGTTTCCTCCGGCGTCACGCGCAATCTCCGCAAGCGTGTGGCCTGACAAGGCGGAGCGCGGTTCTTCCAGTGTGATGTCTCGCTTGGCAGCAAACTGATCGCGGTGCTTGATCAGGAGCCACGAAGGTTTGCCGCCGAATCCGCGCGTGCGCACCAGCACCCAGGAACCCTTCAACTTGACGCCGTGCAGCGTGAACTTCAAATCGCCCTTTTGGAGCGCGGCGTCCACGTCGGGCACTTCCGGCGTCCAGGTGCCGCGGTCCCACACCATGACCGTACCGCCGCCGTATTCGCCTTCCGGAATGATTCCTTCGAAACTGCCATATTCGACGGGGTGATCCTCCACCTGCATGGCCAGGCGCTTGACAGAGGGATCGAGCGACGGCCCTTTGGGCACGGCCCAGGAGAGCAGGACACCGTTCCATTCCAGGCGAAAATCGTAATGCAGATGCGAAGCCTGATGCTTTTGGATGACGTAGGAGAGCGGCTTGCCCGATGACGGCTGCGTTTCGCCGCCTCCCTTAGGTTCAGGCGTGACGTCAAAACTTCTTTTCTTTCGGTATTCCTTGAGGCTCACGAGGGTTCTCTTTCCAAAGCCGATTTAGAGACCAACTATATGATGGCGGCTGTGCTTCGATCCAGCCACGAATCCGGAGTTTTAGCGCGCTTCGATGCAATCCAAGACCGCGGCGCCTTTGATGGCATCGTTCTTCAGCTTGTTCAACGCCTGGTTGGCCTCGCGCAGGGGAAACCGCTGCACCTGAGTGCGGATCGGAATTTCCGCAGCGATGCGCAGAAAATCTTCGCCATCCTGGCGGGTGTTGTTGGCTACGCTGCGAATCACGCGTTCACCGTAGAGTAGATTGTAGTCGAGCGAGGGAATCGGACTCATATGGATTCCGCCAAGGGCGAGCGTTCCACCCTTTTTCAGGGCCTTGAGCGCCGCGGGAACAATTTCACCAGCGGGCGCAAAGATAATCGCCGCGTCGAGCTTTACGGGCGGTTCGGCCAGAGTGCCGCCGGCCCATTTAGCGCCGAGCTCGAGCGCTAACTGCTGGTGACGCACGTCGCGCGTGGAGGCGTAAACTTCGGCGCCCCAATGACGCGCTACCTGTATGGCCACGTGCGCTGCCGCGCCAAAACCATACAGGCCTAAACGCCCGCCCTTCTCAATTCCCGAGAGGCGCAGCGAGCGGAAACCAATGATGCCTGCACAGAGCAGCGGCGCGGCTTGATCGTCCGAAAATCCTTCGGGAATGGGATAGACGAAATCCTGCGGGGCGACGACGTATTCAGCATAGCCTCCGTCAACCGTGTAGCCCGTGAACGAAGGATGGTCGCACAAATTCTCCTTGCCAACGCGACAGTATTCGCAGGTGCCGTCGGTACGATGCAGCCAGGCGATACCCACCCGTGTGCCCTTGCTGAAAAGCTGGGCGTCTGGGCCGAGTTCCTCCACGGTGCCCACAATTTGGTGTCCCGGAATGATGGGCGATTTCCGCGGCGGCAGTTCCCCCTCGACTACGTGCAAATCCGTACGGCAAACACCGCAAGCGTCCACGCGGACCAGAATCTCGCCGCTTTCGGGCCGCGGAACGGCAACGTCTGTGAACTGGAGGGGGTTGGTTTCAACCGGCGCCGGAGCTTGCAGTAGACAGGCTTTCATCGCCTTCTCGACGGTGCGTGTCGCTCTCTGACGGCCTGACCCTCTAACCCTGGAGCCATTCTAGCGCTCTTAAAATCGCAGAGCTGTAAAGGCTCTTGCCGATATCAAATGTCTGAGTATCTGATGCACAAAGGTTCGGCTAGTTAGGTCAGGATATCCGGCGTTGGAGTTCGCCCCGTTATGGGTTTGGCGTGAGGAGACGGCACAGAATTTGCGGCACGGCGTTGGCGCGGGCGCTCTCGTGCTTGCTGTGTGCTTCTCCGGCTGCGGCGCAAAGCGCATCAGCCCTGCCTGAAATATCGCGCAGCGAACTCCACGGCGCATTCGTCTCCGCGGTTGGGAGACGCGCAGATCTGTTGGGCACCGATGACGGCAAGTTCGAGGCTTGGGTCTATCCGGTGAAGATTTTGCGCGATCTTCACCTGCGATTTCACGTTGACGGGCGAATTCTGCCGGCCGAGCCGCTTGCGCGGACGGTGATTACCCGGCCCGAATCAACCACCATCGTCTATAGCGATGGCCCGTTCCAGGTTCGCGAGACGCTTTTTGTCCCGGTTCATGAGCCGGGGGCAATCATCACTTTCGATGTTCAAACCGAGCGGCCCCTCGAGATTGAAGTCGCTTTTAAGCCCGACTTTCAACTGGAATGGCCGGCGGATATTGGCCCTAGCTATTTGAACTGGGATGCCGAGCATCGGGCGTTCCTATTCAACGCGCAGAATTATGCCTATGTGGCCCTGGTCGGATCACCCACTGCAAGAGATTCCAAAGCCGGAAAGGACGGGGACGAGCCCGGCCGCAATGAAAGCTCTTTTCTTTTGGGGGTGACGGAACGAGGAGCGGGTAAGAAGCTCGTTTATATGGCCGCATCGCTCAAAGGCCGCGATGACGCTGAGGGAACTTACAATCGCCTCATCCAGACCACAAGCTCGCTTATGGTCGAGGCCGCGAACTATTACAGCGGACTATCTTCGCCACACTTTGAATATTGATGTGCCGGACGCGGACATTCGCCAGGCCTACGATTGGGCGCGGATCAATCTGCTGCAAGGAATGGTAGAGAACCCGCTTGTGGGCACAAGCTTGATCGCGGGTTACGGCGTGTCCGACGAAAGACGACGCCCCGGCTTTGACTGGTTCTTTGGACGCGACGCGTTGTGGACTTCCTTGGCGCTCGATTCGGAAGGCGATTTCGCCGACGCACGGACCGCACTTGAATTTCTCGCGAAATACCAACGCGCTGACGGCAAAATTCCACACGAAGTTCCGCAATCGGCGAGCCTCGTTCCGTGGTTCGAGAATTACCCTTACGGCTACGCGGCTGCCGATGCAACGCCTTTATTTCTGATTGCGATGTGCGACTACGTGCGGAGCAGCGGGGACGCGTCGTTTGCTCGGCAAGAATGGGAAAGCATTTGGCGAGCTTACCAATTCGTGAATTCCACGCTCGATTCGGACGGATTCGCCAAAAATCTCGGCGTAGGCCATGGCTGGGTTGAGAGCGGGCCTCTGGTGCCTGTGCGGACGGAGATCTACCAGGCCTCTTTGGGAATCGAAGCCTTGCGCGCGATGGCTATACTCGCTCGGTTGGTTGGGAAAGATGAAATCGCATCTGGATTCGACCAAACATTTGAGCACGAGAAAATTCGTCTGAACGAGGTCTTCTGGTCGCCGGAAAAGAAGTTTTTCGCGTTCGCCATAGATCCGAATGATCGCCGAGTGGACGAAGCGACCGTACTACCGAGCGTGCCGCTGTGGTTCGGGCTTGTCGATCCGGCCAAGGCGGGAGACGAGATCGCGCACCTCGCCGGGCCGGACATGCAAGCCGACTGGGGCATGCGCATCCTTTCTTCTTCCTCCGGCAAGTATGCGGGCGATGGGTATCACTTTGGCTCTGTGTGGCCGCTCTTCACGGGCTGGGCCAGCGTCGGCGAATATCTTTATCACCGCGACCTCGATGGCTATTTGAATCTGCGAGCAAACGCTCTCCTGGCGCTAGACGGATCTCTCGGGCACTTCACGGAAGTGCTGAACGGCGGTTACTACGAGCCGCTCGCCACCAGCACGCCGCAACAGATTTGGTCGGCGGCCATGGTTGTGAGTCCGATCCTGCGCGGCCTGTTTGGCCTCGAAACGAATGCAGCCGCAGGCGAAGTCAGCTCTAAAGCCGCACGTGCCCGCCGATTGGCCATCCTTTACGATCGCCA
Organism: uncultured Acidobacteriota bacterium; assembly: GCA_963846235.1. Classification (GTDB taxonomy): domain Bacteria; phylum Acidobacteriota; class Terriglobia; order Acidiferrales; family UBA7541; genus Palsa-189. The sequence goes on along the minus strand of CAWJVF010000003.1, from coordinate 669,390 downwards.
ATCTTGACGTCGGCTCGACAACATTGGCGCTTCGATTTCGTAAGGACGCCAATAATATTTGGCTGGAAATCACGCGCACGGGTGCCGGAAAATGCACACTGGATTTCGGTCCAGCGCTGAGCCTGCGCGCGAATGTAGGCGCCGCCACCCTGAATGGGCGCGCAATTCCCTATCGCGTCGAACTGAGCGACGCCGACCAACACGTGTCGATGCGCTTCGAAGTGCCCTTTGGCAGAAGCACGCTGCGATTACGCTTCAACAATGATTTCGAATTGGGCATCGCGTCGCATCTGCCGCCGCCAGGAAGTACGAGCGAGGGGTTAAGGATTCTCTCAACGGCGTGGACGCCAGAGCGGGATCGCCTCAATCTCGAAGTTGCAGGCGTCGCCCGGAAACGATTACGAATTCAGCCTCTCGGACGCGAGCGAGATTATTTCAGTCGAAGGCGCGGAGTTAAATAAGGACAGATCCCAGCGCGCCCAAGCTTGTGGTTCGTTTTCCTGCGGGTGCCGAGACCTATATCGAGCGGCGGATCACAGTGCAATTCGTTACCAGACGTCGCATTCATTTCGTGCATCGGCTTGCGAGTCCTCCCTGCTGTTCAGTCTTCTCACGATAGACGTTGTGGCAGTTCGTACAAGCAGTGGTGACCACGTCGGCTGCATCGAGCATCTTGTCTTGGTTCTTTGTTTGCGCGGCCTTGAAAGCAGTTATTCCTGCCTGCCGGAGTCCCTGAACGAACTTCACCCAATCCGCATTCATCACGGGAACGGGGCGGCCGTTTGAACAGACACGCCCGGGAACCGTGAGCAGGCGTGCAGCTTCGGAGAGGGCCAGGGAGCTGTTCTCAACAGCGGTCCATCCTCCATAGGTACTGGCCAGGGGATCGGTTGCCGAAGAGGGATCAGCACCAGGCTTCACATCGGCCGGATTGTTGCTTTGAGCGAAAAAGACGACATTGGAATTGGGAAGCAGGATGCCTCGCATCAGCTGAGCAAGGTTTGCCTGAACTTGGACGGTCGCCCGCGGCGCCGCCGTCGATCCAGGTCCAGGCGCCTGCGCAATCGCCAATTCTTCACGGAGCAACCCAGCCGAAGCGAAGATTAGCAGCCCGAAGACGAAACTGCGTATTCGCACGATGTTCCTCCATTATGAAGTTGTGTTAATGCTGTGGCTCGGCGCTCTGCGCGTGAAGTTCCGCCGAAGTATGGCCACATCCAACTTTTCAAAATGTGTACTTCAGCGCCAATTGCATGAGTCGCGGCGGCGCCGCGTTCACCACTTGCCCAAACAGGGCGCTATCCACGTTGCCGTTCACAGCCGCGGGACCGAAGAACTGCGCCTTATTGAAAAGGTTGAATGTTTCGAGACGGAATTGCAGCACCTTGGATTCGCTTATCTGAAAATTCCGCAGCAGCGCCAAATCCGTATTGAACATTCCGGGCCCATGGAACGAGCGGCGACCTGCGGTTCCGAGCGTGCCGATCGCATTCGGGCTGAAAGCAGCTGCGTTGAAATAAGATAATCCATTCCGCGGATTCGAGTTGATTGCCAGAGGAGCGCCATTGTAATCCGGCAGGTCCAGGAAGCGATTGTTGACGCCGTTCGGGTTGCTGCCCTGCAGCGAATTATCGCTGCTGGTGCTCAACGTAACGGGAAAACCCGTGCTGGCACGAGTGATGCCGGAGAGCGCCCATCCTTCTGTGAAACGACGAGCGCGCCGGGAGAGTCGTTCGAGCGGAAGCTGATAGTCATAAGTAGCGACAAAGTTGTGCGTCAGGTCCCAGGCGGAAAGCCCTCGGGTGGCTTGGAAATTATACGGGTCCAGTGGATCGGCCATCGATGAGGCTTGGTCTATGGACTTGCTGTACGTATAGCCGAGGGAGAGCGTGAGGCGCTTGCCCGAATGCTTGACGCTGACTTGGAGTGAATTGTAGCTGGAGTTGCCGATGGTTGAGACGTACGCGTCATTGCCGAAGAAATTGCCGGCCGCGTTATCGTTGATGAGGCTCGGATTCAATCCGAGCCGGGTGCCCTGAAGAGCCGTGCCGGCCGGGTAGGTGACCCCGTTAAATCTGAACGGCGCAGCCAAGTTATAGGTCGTGTTCTCGCCGCCAGGGCCACAAGATTCTCCCGCTACGAGAATGCCGGGTTGATCCAGAGCCAGACAAAGAGCCGGATTGCCGGGGTTGGCGGAATAGACCGCGATCAGGTGATGAGCCTCGGAGCCGACATAACTAACACTGAAAACGGTGTTCCCTGGCAACTGGCGCTCGATGGATAAGAAATAATTCTCGGTATATGGATAGGTATTCCACGGAGGAGGCGCGGTCATCCCTGCCTGGGGATTAAATATGTTGTTATAGATAATGCTCGAATTCGGGTGGCTCGCCGATGCGCCATTCAGACGGCGGGAAAGCGATCGGGTATGGATTGACGTGGACTGAGCCGTCCGTTCCGATAAAGGGAGTGGCAAAAGAGCGGCGGTACCCCACTGGTGTAGCTCAACCCATAGGGAGGCTGGGGTTCGTCGAAGGCGAGAGTATTGCCCTGGATCAGCGTGTTGAAAATCCCGTAGCTGGCGCGAATGCTGGTCTTTCCCGCGCCGCCCAGGATCTTTCCCAGCACCCCACCTATTTTATCCGGCGAATAAGCCAATCCGACGCGCGGAGCGTAACGGAACCGCTCGGGCACGAGGGTGTTTGGAACGCCGCGATCGGTCACGTAGACCAAGCCAGGGAACGCATTGGTATAAACCGCCGATTGTTCGCCCGGGATAAAAGTGGGCACCTGATTATATTTTTCCGACCAATACTGCATCAGCTCCACGCGCAGGCCAAAGTTCAAGACCAAACTTGGCTTGACGCGCCAGGAATCCTGCGCAAACCAGCCCACATATTTGTGGCGCGGATAGTAGGTTTGCGAATCGGCTTGCGTGTACAGGTTCGGCGCTCCGATCAGGAAGTCCGCGAAAGTCTGAACCGGTTGCTGATCCGTTGAAAAGAAAAGTGCCATTAAACGTCGCGTCCGGATTGACATTCACCTGCTCGAAGCTCAACTCGATGCCAGCCTTGAGCGTGTGATTGTGCACGACTTTCGAAAGGCTATCGTTCACCGCAAACGTGTTGTTCGCCTGGGCCAGATTGGTGATGGGCTCGCCCATGACAAAGGCATTCTGGAAAACTATGTTTTCAATTCCCTCGATCTTGGGCGCCAGAGGGAAAATGCCGGGCGTGCCCGCACCGGTCTGGAAACCCTGAGTGGCCAGGCTGATCCCTAAGCCGCCCTGAGGCTGGCCAACATTATTCACAGAGCGTATGAAACTGAAATGCAATTCGTTCACGGCGGAGCTGCCAAACGTTTTCGTATCGCCCAGTGACTGATGAGCTGCGCACGGCCGAGGTTCAGGGCACTGAAGCCGGGAACGTTTGCCCCGCCCTGCCCCGTGGGAAATGGATTATTCACGCGGTAATCGTCGAAGAAGTAGTAGGCAGAGAGATTGCCCCAGCGGGCGCTGACGGCATCCATGCGAAGGCTGGTCTTATCGTCGCGAATTCTTTCATTTTCCGTGCCTGAGAATGCCGGGCCGGATGCGGTCTGTAGATTTGGCAGAGGGACATACTTCAACAGAAACGTGGACGGAGCCGTCCAGGCGCGCTGCGGAATCACCGCATTGGGAAACACACAAGGATTCGCGCCACTCGAACTGCAGCCAGGGAAGAAGTATGGCTCGCCGGGCGAAACCGAATATCCGAGAGCCTGCGAAAGCTGGCTGGCAAGACACGGCACAGCAGTACAGGTACTCACAGTTGACGGGACTGCGTTTCCGTTCGCGTCATTGGTGACAAATGAATTGGCGAGGTCGGAAAGATTGCCCGTCCGATCGGCAAGAGATGGCACGGGAAGCACGCCGGTATCGAGACCCTGAATAGTTCTCGTTCCCTGATAGTCGCCGAAAAAGAAAAGCTTATCTTTCATGATCGGGCCGCCGAGCGTGCCGCCGAACTGATTCTGCTGGAACGCCTCGCGCTCGGGCGAGAAGAAATTGCGCGCATCGAGTGCCGTATTCCGCAAAAATTCGAAGGCGTCTCCGTGAAGTGCGTTCGTCCCGCCTTTCGTCACCACAGTCACGATGCCGCCGGCATAATTGCCATATTCCGCGTCAAAGTTGTTCGTCAGAACGCGAAATTCCGCGATGGAGTCAAGATTCGGAATGATGCTGGTGCCGCCGTTCATTTCTTCCTTGGCATCCGCTCCGTTGACGAGGAAACCGTTGGCATCTTCACGCTGCCCGCTGATCGACTGGTTCCCGGGATTCAAGGCGCCGGAAGGGTTGATCGCCACCGTGGCTCCCGCCATCACGACTGAATCGGGCGTCTGGGTAGACATGGGCACGATGCCTGGCTGAAGAGGCAAGAGGTCGGTAAAACTTCGGCCGTTGAGCCCGACCGCAGTCATCACCGACCCGGCAACGACGTCGCCCATCTGCGTGCTTTCGGCTTCGACATGGACGCCGGTGTCGGAGACGGTAATCTGATCGGACTGCTCGCCAACCTCGAGGGCTATATCCAACTGAAGCTTAGTTCCCACGTCGACGGCTACACCGGCATGCTTATAAGGTTTAAATCCGGGGCGAAAAGTTTCAATTTCGTAGCGGCCGACGGGCAATGTCGTGAAGGCGTAGAAGCCATCCGCATTTGAGGTGGCATTCTGCTGTACGCCCGTGTCGACGTTACGCGCGATGACGGCGATATCCGGGATCACCGATCCGGTGGAATCTTTTACCGTTCCGGAAATACTACCTGTAGTTTGAGCTGTAGCGGACCCGCAAACGAAAAAAAGAATAAGGAGAGAACGAACCAACAATTGTGCGGCGGTTCCGAAGCTGCGTCTCATCTCAACAAGGTGCTCCACCCCTGCAACAGTCTAAGCATCATGCGGCACTGCACCACGATGAACCGGTAAAATTGCGGTAAAACTTCCTCGCGAATTAGGGGGCGCAGGTACGCGGAGGATCGCTCGGGAAGAATACTCGCGGCACAGCGTAGTTTCTTACGGCTTTCGGCCCAGTTTTTTGCCGTCAGAAGTCACGAGATACTCGAGCCACATGATGTGCTGCTCATATCTGCCGGGTCGGCCCGTCAATGTAACTTCATCTCCCGGCTTGAGACTTTCCTTCGTCCACCCAGCTCGAAGCATCTCCGACGGAGGAAGGATTTCAGCATGCCACTCTTCGACTTTGCCTTTGTTGTCTTTGACGGCTATAGACAGCACTGAATGCGGATTGGCCCACTCGTAGTCCGTCACCACGCCCATCAACATGATGATCTTGCCCTCGTAAACCTGCCGCGATGCATGGTGAGCCCACGAGGCACTGGAAAACGCGAAGACGCCGGCGACTAGCGGTGCGAGAATCAGAACCTTGGCTTTCACTGGGAAACCTCCAAGGCGCTTCCGTGAAGCGTATCCCTGCCGAAGCGTACCATATCCCGGCGCTGAGAAGCACCCGGCGTGATACGCATTTCGCAACTGGGAAAAGCGATTTTGCGATGCAGGGCTCAGAGAAATGCGATCCATCGGCCGGCGGCAACAATGCCGAACCACAGCAGAATTGAGCAAAAGCCGGCGAACTTAGCGCCGAGCGGAGTTGCAGGCGAGTCGTCCCAACGTGCCACGCGCCGATAAACCGTCTGATGGAAAATCAAGGCATTCAGACCCGCCAGGAGTAGCATTACCATTTTTATGCGGAAAGCTTTGTTCTCGTAGCAGCGTGTGGCTTCGGAAGCAAACAGGCAAAATCCCGTCAGCACTTGTATCGTCAGTCCTGCCCAAGCCCAAGGCAGCAGCCGCCCGGCAATCCTCGATACCGGCTCTCCCTTCATCGTCAGGCCTATAAGCCGCAGATCGAGCGCCGAAGTTGCTCCCACTAACGAGACGATGCCAAATAGATGAGCGGTTTCGAGCATGGGAAAAAGCCATAATGACTGGTGAATGGCATTCGCCCAGCTTGAATTTTCCAGCCACTGACAGAACGCAAACATATTCATTCCGTGTCACAAAGATCTGCGGAGACGTTGCGCGGGACAGTATATGTCAGGAAGGATTTATTCCATCACGAGCGGCAGTTCGGTTCCGTTGGCTTTCACGATCTTGCGAATCCACATCGTACTCATGCCCTTCTTCGCAGGCAGACCGCTGATGGTAACCACTTCTCCGGGCTCCAGAGTATTCTTGGTCCAACCAGCGCGCACCAGGTGGTTGGGGCTGGTCATTTCACCCTGCCATTTCGCGATCTTGCCATCGCTTTGTTTCACGTCCAGATAGACTAGAGTATGCGGGTTCGCAAAACTAAATTCGGTAACCGTACCGGTCACGGTTATCCACTTATCCTCCTGATAAGCGGCGGTCCCGTGGTGGGCGAAGCTGGGCGTGCCTGAGATAAACAAAACCAGTCCCACAGTCCAAATTCGGATCAAATTAGCTGTCATAGCCTTCTCTTGATGGCAACGGCGCCGGAGCCGCCTCTTTATAAAGAGTTATAGTAATTAAGGTAGCCTCCGCGCCGCAAATTAATCATCGGCTGAAAGCCGGCTCGCCAGAAGTAAAATCGGCGCTAAATTTCATTCATACTTTGCCGAAGCAAATGTCCCAATCAGCCGACGAATTTGTAGCCAAGCCCAACCATCGTCAGGATGAGCTGAGGATTCTTAGGGTCTTTTTCGATCTTTTGCCTCAGCCAGGCAACGTGCACATCGACCGTCCGAGTGGTTGGCTGGCCCCCGTAGCCCCACACTTCCTTGAGCAATTCGTCGCGGGAAAGCGTCGCTCCGCGATGTTCCACAAAATATTTTAGCAACTGAAATTCCTTGGCGGAAAGGGCCACCGGTTGCACCCTCGCGCGTAAGCTCAGTGCTTCTCGTATCAATCTGCAAATCGCCGAACTGATAGCGGACCGGCCCCGTGGTCTTCCCCGACCCCGCACGCCGCAACAGTGCATCCACGCGCGCCAGCAATTCGACCATTTTGAAGGGCTTTGTCAGGTAATCGTCGGCGCCGGTTCGCAGGCCGACCACTTTGTCCATGGTCTGTCTGCGCGCAGTGAGCATCAGAATCGGCTCATTCGATCCAAGCTGGCGAAGTTTCTGGCAAATGGTCAAGCCATTCTGCCCCGGCAGCATAAGATCGAGAATCAGGAGATCAAAGGGTTCACGCGTGGCGAGATCCATTCCGGAATTGCCATCACGAGCGACGCTTACGGTATGCCCTTCCTTCTGCAGGCGATCTTTCAGAGTCGTGGCTAAGCCTGCTTCGTCTTCCACGATGAGTATTTTTGCATTCATGCGGGATGGTTCAATTATCCGCCAGCGGTCCCTGGCTACTCTTCCTTTTTCAGAGAAGCTATTTTAGCTCTGTAGGTTGCAAGCGCGTCTTAACGTCGTCCTTATTCTGAAGGATGTAATCGTAGAAGCCAGCGGTGAAAAGCTTGACCGTTACCGGAGCGCTGCTTTCGTTATCCCAAAACCATCCCTGGATTCCGGTGCTCGGCGATGTAAAGGTGCCGTTGGATTGGTTTTTCCCAACCGCGTCGTCTTTCTCATAGCTCTCAAAGTAATCTTCCGACGCTCCTGCCGGTTTGACGTCAGGCTCCCCGTGAAATTCGTAGAAGACCTTTGCATTGGAGGTCCATGAGTAGACCATGCCGGCTCCCTTTTGCATGTGGTACTTGATCTCCATTCCCTCTCCCGGGCCGAGCTTCAATTCGCGGGAGTCGATCTTATATCGGTCAGGTTGCGCAGCGAACGTGCCCTTAACGATTGGCGCTTCGCCGGCTGCTCCAGCTTCACGTGTCGGAGCGGCCGGAGTGGCATCAATGGTTGCCGTTGCGGCCGTTGCCGCTGCATTGACGGGCTTGGAGAGATTCATTAGACCCAAGGCAGCGCCAGTATGAAGCGGATCCTTGCCCAATTCTGCCGGCATGACGATCGTGAAGAAGATAATTACGGCGATCAGCGCCGCTAAACCGGTTGCTTTAAGAATCTGCTTTTTCGAGGGGGCTTCGACCACAGCGATGCTGTCTCCGTTTGTCATTGTGCCAGATACCCCGCGAGCTGATAGCTCAAGAGAATAAATCCGCCCGTCATAAGCGCGGTATTCGTCGCAAATGCATGTTTCAGAAATCCGCCCTGCATTCGCCAATAGCTCAGTCCAATGAGCACCGCCGACAAGGCAAGAACTTGCCCGATCTCGACTCCGACGTTGAAGCTGATTATGTTCGTGACCAAGCCACTCTGCGACAGAGTCAATTCCTGAAGCTTGGTGGCCAATCCAAACCCATGGAATAAGCCAAAAATGAGCACTGCAAGTTTTGTATTTGGCTCAAAACCGAGGAAGCGCTGGAACCCGCCCATATTATCGAACGCCTTATACACCACCGACAGTGCGATGATGGCATCGATCAGGTACGGATTCGCGCGCACGTGCCCAAAAACTCCCAGCAGCAGCGTAGTGCTGTGGCCCAAGGTGAAGAGGCTGACGTACTGAACGATGTCCTTAAGGCGATAGAGAAAAAAGATCACGCCGACCAGGAACAAGATGTGGTCATACCCGGTGACCATGTGTTTCGCGCCGAGGTAAAGGAATGGCCCGATTGCGGCTCCACTATTTGACTGGACGAAGGACGCATCGCGCTTGGACACATTATGCGCAGTCGCAATCGCCGGCCACAAAATTGACGCCATCAGGACTGCAACAGCTCCGAGCAAAAAGCTTCGCTTAATCATTTAGCAGCCTTTCTTTCCTTGGCCGGATTATCGTTTCCAGTGAAGAGATTGTGCGCCCGTTAGGAAGATGAACAGAGTTAAATCGCCGTTAAGAGGCCTTAACCTCGATTTAGCCCTGATTTCTGCGAGCCGCCGCGGGTGTCGCAAGTCTGTCCTGCTTTAAGCGGCCTAACTCTTGACTACCTCAGCTTTGACGGCCGGAGTGTGGTGTGGCTCAGCCGAATCGAACACGGGGAAATGCAGGGTGAAGACGGAACCTTTGGAGAGCTTGCTGGATACGCTCACGCGACCGCCCATCGCCTCCATCATGCGTTTTACCAAATAAAGACCAAGGCCTACGCCTCTGACCTGGCCATCTCGCACGCTTTCGGCGCGATAGAAGGGTCCAAAAACGTGCGGAAGATCCGCGGGCGAGATACCGATTCCTTTGTCTTCTACGCTGATTTGCACTTCAGGCGAGCCCGTCGTTTAACACGGTGCCTGCCCGCAGAGCCACCCAGCGGTTCTGGCCCGAATATTTCATGGCATTGCTGATCAAGTTTTCCACGCATTTGCCCAGCGCTTCGGGATCCGCGACGACAAAGGGCAGCTCTGGACTGATCTCTTTGTGAAACGTGAAACCTTCATCGCGCAGCATCGCTTCGGACGCCGACAGGCTCTGGTCCAGAATTGGAACGACTTCCGTTGGCCGCAGATCGTATCCAAAGCGGCCCACGCGCCCCGCCGCAAATAAGAGCACCTCATCCACCAGGCGCTCAAGCCGCCTTCCCTGTTCTCGGATGATGGTTCCGTACTCTTGTACCTGCGCGGCGCCTTCGACGACGCCATCAACAATGTTTTCGGCCGCGGAGTTTATTACCGCCAAAGGCGTGCACAATTCATGCGAGACGCCCGCCACGAACTCCATCTGGAGCTTGGCCAACCGTTCGGCTCTACGCGCCACGGAGAACAACAGCATCATTGTTCCCGCCAAAACTGCCAGCAAACCGAAACTGATAGCCAAGTTGCGATGCCGCCATTGTGCAACACCGACATCTACGGAACCCGCCGGATCCTGCACCACGAGCTGCCACTGGTCATTTTCGCCGGTTGCCTGGACCTGGGCATGGCCGCGGCGCCGCGCCTCTTCAGCCACCGCCTCGACGAGATTCACGGTTGCATCGGGCGCAGAACTAGAGGCAGCGAAATTGGCGCTGGATGCATATACGGTGTGGTAAGGAGCGTTCATTGTTCGAACGGCAACTCCAAAGCTCAGTAACCTCGGCTCGCCAAAATGCCTCAAGACTAAGTCAGGCACGTACTGCTTCTCGAGGAAGTCTCTGTTGAACTCCAGGATCAAAAACCCCTGGAGCTGTACGTACATGTCTTGCGCATTTTCCACATGAAAGATGGGGCGAATAAGAGCCGGTGTGGAACCGAGAAAAGTCCAAGGATAATAGAGAGCCTGGCGGTCCCCTATGACACGAGCATTTAGCAACTGGCCTTGTCTCTCGAGGTAAGGACGCAACGAGCTCAACCGCTCGGGCCAGGCTGTCTCGACAAAGCGCTTGCCGCCGGCCGCGAACGATTCAAAGCTGCCGTGCCCTTCTTCCAGCTTCCAGATATCTATCGCAGCGAGCAAGGCCGGCCGCGATGCGGTTCGTTGCCAATCTCCCTGCTGGCGGACGAGGCGACTCTCCAGGCTGGCCTGCGGGACTTCGGGATCAATCTCAAACGCTTCACAGAGCCGCTCAAAATCGTAGGAAAATTCCTGATCGAACCCGCGAACGCTGGTCGTCAAATTGGCTTTCAGTCGCTGCTGTTCCGAGTGGCTGATCTCGCCGGTCCAGCGATACTGCAAAACGGCCAGAGTACACACCACAGCAACCATTCCTAGAATAGCTGCCAGCTCTATCGCCGCTCTTTTGGACCACTTCATCGCGGATCCGCCATATTGTCTTCGCAAACGTATTCGAGCAGGTGCCAGCCACGTTTAAGGGTAAAGATCTGCTGGCCGTTCCAGGGCTTCAGGTAGGCTTTCGGATCGTCAATGGTTATGTCGTCCACCAAAGTGTCATGATCCGGCCGCCGGAAGTGTTCGATCACGTGCAGCGCCTCCGAATGCGGGTGACCTACCTGATCGAGCCAGGTTTTGTCGTTCAAGCCGACCGTATCGACCACTAGAGTATCGCCTTCCCAATGGCCGATCGAATCGCCCATCCAGGAAGGGTTCAAATCTTTTGGATGCTGCCGCCGCTCCAGGTCGATAAAGCGCACGAAATGATCGTATTCGAAAACCATCATTACTTGACCGGGCATCTGAATGATCTGCATGGGAAATGGAATTAACATGATCCGCGGCACTCCGGGCGGATAACACTGCAAAATCGGATCCTGCGAATCCGGAGTCGCGTGCGGCCCGTACCCCGGCTTGGCCGCTTTGTACTTGGCTGCGGCCCACGGTTGAAAGAGAGGCTCTTTCGGACTGAAAGTGATTGGGTTTTGCTTCTCAAGCCAAACACCGGAAAGGTCGGGCGCGGAGCTGCCACCTTGATTTCGCGGGGCAAAAGGCCGACTCATATGTTGGCCAAACGAAAGCAGCGCAGATGAAAATGCAATCGCAATTGCCAGCGCCCCAATCGACCTGAGTCTGCACCCGCGCAACCTAAAGCCACCTGTCCGTCAATTTTGCCGCTTTTTCCACACGGGTCCCTATTGCGCTGCTCGTCTGTAGGCTTATTGTACTGTCAATTGGGAAGTTGGGCACGCGAACGCCGGGCGGGCGAGGAGAGCCGTTCAATCTTTGCAGGCGCTACTTCCTTGGGCGGGATTCCGGCGGCACCATGCCATTAATTCTGTAATATACGACCAACTGGCCGTAGTGTTCACCCGAGTGTTCGATGACGCTATAAGAGAGTTCCGATACACGAAGCTTCTGGTTTGACTCCGGGTCCTGAACTACCGCCGTCATTCCCGCATCGCCCTTTGCTTTGATCAGATTTGCTCCGTCTTCCACGGACTTTTTCACGAATGCCACGACCTGAGCCTTCGTTTTCAGCTTATCGCGGCTGGGATCGTCTCCATAACGCACTTTTTGTCCTTGCGCCACGTCAGTGAAGTAATACATGGAGGCTGACACATGTAAGAGCTGAGCCACAAACGTCCGCGAATCGGGATGGGGTTTGTAATCGTACTTGTTTTCGGGCAAATCTTCTGCCATCGCCACGAGTTTCCGGCCAATCTCGTTCCATTGGGCCAAAACTACTTGCGAAGGGCTCGGAACCGGCTTGAGGACCTCTGCCTTCTTCGCAGAATCTTGGGCAACGGCCGGCAGCACAAGCGGACATGCGGCAAAGACCAAAGCGCAAATGCAAAATGCTCGGCTCATCTCTCCTCCATATCCACACCCCATGAGGGCGATGATAGTCTCGGAGAGCCGCCCTGTCACTTGCGTTCTCCTTTGGCACATGGCCTCGACGAAGTCGGTCCATCGCCGAAGCTCTGTTGTAAAATCGACCGCCGCGTAAACACATTGCGCCCGGCCCATTGGCGGGTGACTATAGAGCGCGGCTTACAAATTGAGGAATACGGAATTACGGAATGAACAGCAAAGGCCCCAATACTGAAATGGCTTCTCTGTGCGTCATGAAGTTCGGCGGAACCTCAGTGGGCGACGCGTCTTGCATCGCCCGAGCTGCCGCCATTGTGAAGTCAGCGGCGTCGGAAGGTTCTGTTGTGGTCGTGGTTTCGGCCATGAGCGGCGTAACCAATCGGCTGATTGACGCCGCGCATCGTGCAGAAGCAGGTGACGCTGAGTACGCGACGAAGGTGGTTGGTGAACTCCGGAATCATCACAAAAAGGCCCTGGAAGCTTTGGTTCGCGACGCCCACAGGCTCGCTGAAGTCGATCAAAGCCTCGGCACGGTGCTCGCCGAATTGGAACGCCTGTTACAAGGCACTGCCCTGCTGCGCGAACTAACCCCTCGGGCCCTTGACACTATATCCGGGACGGGCGAACGCCTCTCGACGCCCTTACTGGCTGCCGCTTTGAATGAACTCGGCGTCTCCAGCGTGCCCGTATCCGCAACCGAAGTCATCGTCACCGACCCACATCATGGACGCGCGGAACCACTGATGGACCACACGCGCGAGCGTGCGGAGAAACGCCTGCGTCCTCTACTGAAAAAGGGAGTGGTACCCGTCGTCACGGGCTTCATCGGTGCGACAATCGAAGGCGTTCCGACTACGCTCGGCCGAGGCGGCTCCGACTATTCCGCCACTATCCTTGGCGCGGCGCTTGGCGCTCAGGAGACGATCATCTGGACGGACGTGGACGGGGTAAAAACTGCGGACCCCAAGCTCGTTCCCGAAGCGCGTACCATCGACGAAATCTCGTACAACGAAGCTGCCGAACTGGCCTATTTCGGCGCGAAGGTCTTGCATCCCAATACCCTGCGGCCGGTCACCGCAGCGGGCGTACCGGTGTGGATACGCAACAGCTTTGCTCCGGAAAAAGCGGGCACGAAAATCACGGCCCGAGGAAACTCCAATGGCGGAGGCGTTAAGGCACTGACAGCTATTCGCGGGGTCACAATGATCACCGTCGGCGGCCCGGGCATCGTGGGACTGACGGATGTGCTGGCAAGGTCATTTGCGGCAACGGCGGGGCTCCGCGCCAATGTGCTTTTCGTCTCTCAGTCATCCTCGCAGAACGATATCTGCTTCGTGATCTCCTCCGCGGATGAGAAAAGCACCGTCGAGGCTTTACGTCAAGCCTTTGCTCCCGAAATTGCCGAGCAAACCGTGGAGCATGTCTCATCGAACTCCGGGATCGCCGTAGTTGCGGTAGTTGGCGAAAATATGCACGGCATACCGGGAGTTGCCGGGCGCACGTTTTCGGCGTTGGGGCGCGAAGGGATCAACATCATCGCCATCGCGCAGGGCTCCTCCGAGTACAACATATCGCTCGTGGTCGAAGCTGACGCGATGCAGCGGGCGATGCTCACCCTTCACCGCGAATTCCGCCTGCAGGAAGCGTCGGCGGGCCGAGGTTCCCACGTCGAAGCCGGCGCCGCGGAGGGCATCTGGACCGGCGCCGCACGCAAATAGCGCGAACCTAAGGCGTGGGATGCACCGGCTTTGCGAAAGCAATCTTCAACAATGGCGGCGTGAGTAGAGCGCTGGCCACGACCACAAACACAATCACGCTGTAAACCGCCGCGTTCAGAATCAGCATGCTCAAGCCGAGTTGCGCCGCAACCATGGCGACTTCACCCCTCGGAATCATGCCGACACCGACACGCATCGCTGTATGCCAGCCTGCCGGAAGCGTCGCCAGGCCGCAGCCGAGAACCTTTGTGGCGATGGCCGCAACCAGAATCACCAGCGCGAGCAAAACCGCCGACCGGGATCGAAATATGCCGATGTCGAAATTCAATCCGATTCCAGCGAGGAAGAACGGAACCAGAAGCTCGGTTACGCCCCGCGTCAAATTGCGGACGCGCGAATCGGCGCTGCCCGCAAGGGCCAACCCGGCCAGAAACGCTCCGACGATCGCCGCCACACCTGCATAGAACGCCAGAACCGCCAAACTGAACAGAAGGATCATGGCCACGTCGAACTGCGCCTCATCAGCGCGAAGTCGAGAGTGGAAATGAGGAAAAATCCGTGAGACTACTCCCGTTCCCCAGATCGCCGTCACGACCACAAACGTTGTCGCCAGTGCCGCGGTAAGGACGATCTCCGCGACATTGAAGCGGCCGCGCGCCACGCTGCCGACTACGGCGAGGACGATCAATCCCAGCACATCATCGATTACCGCAGCCGCCAGAATGATCTGGCTCGCCGGGTGGTGCAGGAGATTTCTCCGCTTCAGCACAGACGCCGAAATACCCACGCTCGTGGCAACGAGTGCGGCCCCCATGAAGAGAGCCGCGTGCGGCGGCGCGCCCCACGCGAGCAGGATTCCCCATCCAGCCAGGAAAGGTATTGCCTCGCCCAAAGCGGCCACGAAGGTAGAGAGCAGGCCCACACGCAGCAGATCCGCCAATTGCACGTCGAGGCCAATACTGAATAGGAGAAAGAGCACGCCCAGGTCGGAGAGCGCTTTCATCGTCTCGTTGGGTGATACCCAATGCAGCACGCTTGGCCCAATCAGGACTCCGGCCAGGATTTCGCCGGCAATTCCCGGCAGGCCGATGCGTTCGAAGAGGTCGGAGAGCAACTTGGCCGAGCCGAAGACAATCAGCATCGCCAAGGGGAGCGAAGAGGGCACGGGATCCTCTGTCTCGCAGAAATGCCGGTAAAAGCCGCCGCTACTTGTGTTGCATCGCCACAAACAACAACAGACCGAAAATCACCACGGGAATCAGAGCCAGAATGATATAAAAGAGAATTTGCCGGCCCCAGGGCGACCGGCGCTTTCTCCAGTCGCGCAGTTCCGGCCGTTCGGCCACGCCCACCTGCGAGTGATTACGCAGATCGTGCGCAAATTCACGAATGCTGGCGTACCGGTTTTCGGGCTTGCGCTCGAGCGCGCGGTAAATAATCTCCTGTAACTGCGGCGAAATTTCCGGATTCAACTCGCGCGGAGGAATCGGATTGTTGAGCAGCCGATCGTTCATGATGGCAAATGCGTTCGGCCCGTGGAAAGGAACTTCGCCCGTCAACATCTCGTAAAGCATGACGCCCAGCGCGTAAATATCGCTGCGCGCATCGCCTCGTTTCGATTTCACCTGCTCCGGCGAAATATAGTCGGGCGTGCCCATGGCGTGAGTCAGATTGGCGAACGTCAGCCGCCGCATCCCCACGCTTCCCGCGATCCCGAAATCGATGAGCTTCACGTGATCGTTCGGCGTCGACCATGATGTTTTCCGGCTTCAAGTCCCGGTGCACCACGCCCTTGCTGTGGATGTATTCCAGCGCTTCGCAGATTCCCAGAGTAATGCGGATGGCGCGGTCGATCGGCAGCTTTTTCTGCTCGATCAGAATTTGCCGCAGCAGCTTCCCTTCCACCCACTCCATGACCATGTACACGCGGCTGCGGTCGGCGTCCGCGTACACTCTTCATCACGCCGGGATGGTCGAGCTTTTTGCCGATCTCCTCTTCGCGCTTGAAGCGGTCGTAAAAGAGAGGATCGGCTTCGACTTCAGGATGGGGAATTTTGACGGCTACAGTACGCTCGTTTTCGAGGTCGGTGGCCTTGTAGATGGAGGCCATTCCGCTCCGGGCGACGAGATTTTCCAGGCGGTAATGGTCGAGTTTGTCGCCGGGATGGAGTGACGTCATCGAGAGCGCGGGTCATCGCCGGAAACGGCGCCGGCCCTGCTCAGCGCAGCTTATAGGGCCGCCCGCGGTACATGCCCACACGTTCCACATTTTGAACGCGGACCACCTGGGCGGTGACATTATCGCTGCCGTCCTTTTCGTTGGCAAGCGCAACGAGCCTTCGTGCTGCGCGTTCCAAATCGGCCGTTTCGCTCACCAAGCCAGCAATTTCCTGGGAGGAGAGTGCACCGTGCAGCCCGTCCGAACAAAGCACCAGAACATCCCCGGGGAGGACCTGATGGTCGCTCACCTCCGCGCTTACGGAGAGCTCAGTACCCGAGCGAGCGACTCAATATGTGACGCGTTTCAGCTTCGGCCACATCTTCCGAGGACATCAGCCCCAGCCGCGCATGCTCATTGGCGATGGTGTGATCGCGAGTCAATAAGGTAGCCGCTTTTTGGCGGATCAGATAACAGCGCGAATCGCCTACATGCGCAATCACCGCGCGATCGTAGCGCAGCGCACAGGCGACTAAAGTCGTCGCCATTCCCGAATTCAACGAAGCGTCGAGCACGCGAGTGTTCGCCTTTCGCACCAAGCTCTGCAATAAACCGCTGAGCGGCTGTGCTCTTGGCGCTTCCCGGAATCCATCCAACAAAGTCTCCACCGCCGTGCGGGATGCCACCTCACCCTTTTCATGTCCGCCCACGCCATCCGCTACCACAAACAACCAGCCATGGTTCCGCGCCTGCTCCGCCGTATCCGGAGCTACATGGCCGACGTAGTCTTCGTTTCCCAGCCGAACGCGTCCGACGTCGGAGAATTCGGCGAAATCGATCTCCAGCATGGAGTCGTCAAACGTGCGATGCGCGGCCGGAATCGGTTCGGCGCGCGCCAATCTTGTCCTCTGTAAACCTCAAACATATTAACTCCGCAAATGCGGCCGGGGCGAACGTCCCTCGCGCTGATTTGCGCTGACGGCGTCCACCCCGATCCGCTTACAACTCATACTTTCCGCTCGATCAGGCCCCCCTCCCCGCGCGGCTCACGACGAAGGTCGTCCGGCCGGTCGCCTTACTTGCGCGGGTGAAGTAGATTGCCGCCGTAGATGGCCCATACCGCCGCGATACCCAAAGCGCCGAAGGGCTCCATCTTTGTGCCGTACCCCATGAATGGCCCGATGATGTAGAAGAGCCATGCAGACGAAGTTTGCCAGCACGCCGAAGACAGGGATCAGTAGGTGCTTCATAGCGCTGAAGTTTGGGTGTCCTTGATAGGCCACGATGCAGATGATGCAACTCAGCATGTACAGCACGAATGTGCCGAAGTTGGAGGCCAGCACGATCATGGTCAAGGTATTTGGAAGAGCCGCCAGCCGGGCCTGGGAAGTTGCAAACCAAACGCTGGACCAGAGACCGTGCGGCAACGCCGCGATCGCCGAATCCGTTGAGTGATAGCCGCGCCGGCATCACCGAACACCACCAGCAGCGCGATGCAGCCGATAACGGCGGAGATGATCGCCAAAGCCCAAATGGCGCGGTGGGGGCTGAGGTTCTTATCATGCAGCATGCCGAAGTGTTCCGGCACTTCCTGGTCTTTGCCCATCGCGTAGGTCACGCGGGCGCCGGTGTTGATGCAAGAGAGCGTCGTCCCGATCAGGGCCAGGAAAACGGTGACGGCCTCGATCAGCATGAACGTCCGGCCGTGGCCTTGGCCAAACAATGCGTCGCCCACCACGATCATCATGTCGCCGATGGGCGCTGCCGAACCTGTGGCAGTCTGCATGGTATAGCCGCTATTTAAGAAGTAGTTCGCGGCGAAATACTCGAACAGATAGCAGAAGCATCCTTGGACCAACAACGAAGTGATGACGGCGATCGGAACGTCGCGTTTAGCATTCTTCGCCTCGCCGCCCATCGACGTCACTGACTCGAAATCCCACCAGGATCAGGATGGCCACCGTGGCTTGCACGAACATCCAGCCGACGTTGTGAACCCCGACGACGGAACGCGCAGCTCGGATGCGACAGGAAATTGCCTTTGTCGTCGGCCGTGGGATAGCTGATCGTGTAGGGCACCGGCTTCCCCGCTGCATCCAGCATCGGCTGCGGCACCATATTGGCATCCCGCGTGATCGTCTCGGTCGTTTGCCCGTTGGCCGTTGTCTGTGTCGTCGCGAACTGATACGTGTAAGCTTCGCCAGAAACGGGATCAAACTGGAAAGCCACGCTTCCCGGCGGATGATTGATGCGGTAGCCGATGGCCATCACGGCGAACACCACGAGCGCGCTGATTTGAATGACGTTGATCGCGATGTTCACTGCCGTCGACCCGGTGACGCCGCGATGCGCGATGTAAGCAACGCCGAACGTAAAGACCACCGCTACAACCATCATGAACAATGTGCCGGGATTCGAAGCGCTCATGGCGTTCGGCCACAGCGTGCCGACGACGTAACCGCAGAAGATCCCTGTCACCGCCACCATCACACCCGGATAGATCCAGTAGTACAGGTGCGAGGCCCATCCTACGATGAACTTCGAAAGCCGGGCGTAGCGCCAGTGCTTGTCATGATTCAGAAAGGATTGTTCGGCGAAGTAGTACGAACTGCCGGTGCCTGGATAGAGCTTCGCCAGTTCTGCGTAACACACTGCTGTTGCCAGGCAAAGCGCTGTAGCAAAGAGAATGCCGATCCACATCGCCGGCGCTGTTGACCCCTCCCCCGCTTGAGCAATGAACGTAAGCCATAAGAAGGCCCCGGGTGCGATGAGCGCCATGGCGTTCATCGTTAACCCTGTGAGGCCCAAGGTGGCTTTCATCTCAGTGGTGCTTTTTTCGGCCATCTAAGATTGCCTCTTTCGTCGTGGATTTTCTGCTGCCCGGAGCGTCGCAGCCGCGAGCGGCGCAAGAATAGCCGTAGTGCCTTCCACTGCAAAACGCAACGTTTCGATCAAACCAATCGGGATTTTTGATTGGCTACATCTTGTCTGTATGGCATGAGTTGCGGTGGATTAAGAGGCTACATCAGGGCGAGTTTTCAGTGCTCTTTAGTCGAAAACGCCTTAAATCTTAAACTTTTATGGCCGAAACAATTAAGTTATGTGATATTGCCGATGCCCTTGGGCGCGCCGCTTTGCCCGGGTAGATAAGGAGATCCATGAAGCTTGCGGGTTTTCTCCTGCTGCTGGCCGGATGGCTCATCGTGGTGGCTGCGGTTATTCTTCTCATGCCGGTAAACGCGAGAACGATTTTTGTGATCGCTGGAGTAGCCGTGGAGATTGCCGGCTTGACGCTGGTGATTCGTTCGAACCCTCTGGCCGTTGGCGAAAAAGATTAATACCGTGCTATTGCCTATTACTGAAATTGTTCTCATTGTCGTTCTGATCCTTCTCGCTCCCTTCACGATCGCCGGACTCTCGTTGATCAATACCGGGCTGGGCCGTTCGCGCAGCGCCGCTCACTCGTTGCTTAGTTCGCTCTGCATCTTCGCTGTTGCTTCCGGCGTGTACGTCATTTGCGGTTTTGCGTGGCAGGGATATATCGGGGCTCCGGCCCACACATTCGCAGCTGCGGGCCGGCAATGGAATTGGCTCGGGCGCGGTCCATTTTTCCTTCGCGGGCTCGAATTCAACGGCACATCCATTTCGTTTGCCGCATGGCTGCAGATCTTCAGTGTGGGATTGGCCGCGCTGATTCCGCTGGGCGCTTGCCTGGACCGCTGGAGATTGTCCGCCGCTTGCGCTTCCACGGCTCTCTTAGCTGGATGGACGTATCCTTTGTTTGCGCATTGGGTGTGGGGCGGTGGCTGGCTGGAGCAACTCGGGATCAATGCCGCTATGGGTCACGGCGTTATCGACGCCGGAGGCAGCGGCACGATTCACGCCGTTGGCGGCTTGACCGCGCTCGCGCTGGCTTGGATTCTTGGACCGCGCCGCGGCAAATACTCTCTCGAAGGAATGCCAACCGCGATTCCCGGGCACAATGCGGTTCTCGTGCTGTTCGGGTGCTTTCTGAGTCTGCTCGGATGGCTCGGACTGAACTCCGCAGGCGCGATATTGTTTACTGGAGCGGCGCCAGGCCGAATTGCACTGATTTCGATCAACACGACGCTTTCAGCGGCCGCGGCCGTCCTGGTAGCTGTGTTCATCACGGGCGTGCGCTTCGGGCGGCCCGATGTCTCCATTAGTGCGAATGGCTGGGTTGGCGGACTCGTCGCCAGCAGCGCGTCTTGTGCGTTTATCAATCCGGCGGCGGCAATTCTAATCGGCGGGGTCGCGGGCGCGCTGGTAACGTACTCGGTGGAATGGTTCGAATTGCACCTGGGCGTCGACGATCCGGGCGGCGCTATTTCGGTACACGCTCTCGGAGGCATATGGGGCTTGCTGGCTGTGGCGATTTTCGCAAGCTTTCCTGTTCCTCTCATCGACGTTGGCGGAGGAGGCTTCAAGGGCGCTTCCGACACCGGCCAGGCGCTCGCACAAATCGTGGCCGTTGCCACGCTAATTGGTTTTGTCTTGCCGCTCACCTATGGCCTGAACTTCGCGTTGAATCGAATCTGGCCCCAGCGCGTGGCTTTGGAGGGCGAAAGGCAGGGTCTGGATCTCTACGAACTCGGTGGCGGGGCCTATCCCGACTTTGTCACTCACAGCGAGGAATTCGGCCAGTTCCGTTAGCTCCAACGTGCTTACCGGCTTTCACTCTCGGTCACCTCGACTTCTCGTTCTTGTAAGCTCCTTGGCGATCGCGCTTCCGCTTCCACAGACATTTGCTTTTCCTATCAGGCGGCGCGGTAAGGTCTAATGCGCAACGGATGGCTTGCTTTTGGCGGGTGCTGCGGCCGGGTGCAACTTCAGAAGCTAGCACCCGGCGCACAGCGAATCAGTGGACAAGACTAAAAACGTGAACGGCCCTCCTTTCCCGTGTGTTTTTATCCTTAGAACATGAAGCCGGCTTCGATCACACCCCTGACTTGTTTGGTCTTATCACCGAGCGCGCCGAACACTACGCTGGTTGCCGAGAGATTCCGAGCGTCAACAAGCGATACGTCACCGCGGAGGAAAAAGCCGCCCTTTTGATAAGTGGGTGTCACGGTAAACGAAAATGCGGAGCTGCCCGGACCGTATCCCAGCAAGTTCAAAGCGAGCGGATCTGTGGTGCTGCCACTGCTGGTGATATATTCCGGACGGACAGCCATCGATATCCCGTGCTTGAAATTGTAGTTGAGTAGGAGCGCGCCGCCGTTCGTGGAGCCACTCTCCGGGATTCCCAGGCTGGCCTTCGCCGGCACGCGCGTGTATTGCCAATAGGGCTGGATCATCCAGTTCTCATGGCTATAGGTGTAGATCAGGTTGTAAATCTGGCCGTTGTTTTGAAGAAACGGTGTTGCCGCGCTGGTACTCGTTGTCTGCCCAACGTTTCCTCCGCCTACGAAAGCCAAAGTGTTGGACGAATTGAACGCGTAGGACGCCGTTCCGGTGATCCAGTTGTAGACATTGGAATAGAAGCCGTCGTTCCAGCTCACGGATAAGCTGAGTTTCTTGAATGTGTCGCTGACTTGCACGCCCCGGCTGATCGCGGTCTCCTGCCCCCACAGCAATCCGCGCTCCACGTTCATGTTTTCAAAGCTAAACGTGTACTCGGCTCCAATCAGCGTGGGCAGCTCGCCGATCTCCACGTTGAAATTGCCCTTCACCAATTTAAGGTAGGCTGTCGGCAGAGGGCCATACAGACCTGTGATCGTGTTCACAGTGGAAATGGTCGGAAATCCCAAAGCCGGGATGTTGTAAGCGCCCGCTTGTAAGTAAAACTGGAACCAGCCACTCGTCTTTTGCAGAAAGATCTGGCCATTACTGAGGTCCCAGCGCGTCTGTTTATCTCCGGGGACCCAATTCGATTGCGACAGGCCCATGCCGCTCAGGATTCCAGTAATCGCCACGGTTCCAAATGGGCCCGCATTAAACGTGTGCGGCGGTGCCGCCGTCGATAGCGGCGCCGTCATGGAAGGATTCGGCAGCGGTGTCGGCGTGGAAGGCGCCGCAGCCGGCGCTTGTGCCGGTGCCGACGCATCCGCAGCCGGAGCCTGCGAAGGAGCCTGCTGCTGTCCCAAAGCGGGCAGGCTTAAGACCGCGATCAGAACGAATATAAGAAGACCACCCCATTGCTTCTTCAAGGTAACGCTCCTTTCAACTTGTGCTTTCGCTACAGCCACGAAGCTTCGTCGCTTCGGCGGGACTTTACGCGGCGGCTTAAGGAAAGACCAACGCAATTTTTCGATAGAACTTATCCAAAACTTTTCGAGTATTGTTTTTTGATTCCTAATCTGCGGAAAAATTGATCGGCCCGATGCAAAAAACAGGCGGGTTCTTCGCGTATGACGTTTCTTCGCGTATCATTTGATCTGCGCAGCGCACCTCACGCGCCGGGCGACGTGATGGAACCTAGGACCGAACAGAAGATCGAAGCGAAGGCAGAGTCGAATGCCGGAGCGGCGCGAAATCCTGTCGCCAATGGCGCGGCCATTCGCGCCCAAGAGCTCACCCGCCATTACCGAATGGGTGCTTCCGTAATCCGAGCCGTGGACGGCATTACCTTGGAAGTGCCCGCCGGCGAATTTCTCGCACTTCTGGGCTCCTCGGGCTCAGGCAAATCATCATTGTTGAATCTGCTGGCCGGCCTCGACCACCCAACCTCGGGGGCCATTTTTGTGCTCGGGCACGAGCTCAGCCGCATGACCTCGATCGAGCTTTCACGGCACCGCAATCAAACCATTGGCATCGTCTTTCAATCGTTCAACCTGCTTCCGCGCATGACCGTGATGGAAAACGTGGAATTGCCTTTGCGCCTGGCGGAAGTGCCGCGCGCGTTTCGTCCACCGCGCGTGAAAGAAGCGCTCGAAAGGGTTGGACTTAGCGAACGCCTCGCGCATCGTCCCGGCGAGCTTTCTGGCGGCGAGCAGCAACGCGTAGCCATCGCGCGGGCCATGGTCAATCGCCCGCGTATTCTACTGGCCGACGAGCCCACTGGAAATTTGGATAGCAACACGGGTGAGGAGATTTTGCGTCTTATCTCCGAGATCAATCGGCCGTCCGATGGCGAAGAGCCCACGACCGTGTTGATGGTCACGCACGAACGCGCCCTGGCAGAGCGTTACGCAAGCCGCATCGTTACTCTCGCCGACGGACGTATTGAGCGAATCGAGCAACGCTGAGATACGAATATGAAAATCGGCGACCTTGCTGAGTTGGCGACACAAAATCTGCGCGAAGCGATCCTGCGCAATTCGCTCACAACTGTGGGCATCGCCGTGGGTGTCGCCTCCCTTGTTGCCATGCTTTCGCTTGGAGTGGGACTGCAGGAAATGATCAGCCGCCGTATGGAACGCAACGGCCTCTTCAACACGGTTCTCGTCCGCCCGCAAACTTCCTTCAACGCTAGCGGCCAGATTCGGCGGAACCGCGATTTGGGTACGGACCGGCCCAACAATGGGAACCGCAACCAGGGCGACTCCAATCGCGATCCCGTGGGCGCCGACATCGTCTCTCACCCGCTCGATCAGGACTCGCGCCGGGAGCTTGCGCAGCTTCCCCACGTGCTCGAGGTGTATCCTGAATTTCGATTCACTGGCGATCTACGTTTCGGCTCCGCTGGACATTTGACCCAGGTGACTAGCCTGCCTATGTCTGCGTCAGCCAGTGACAGTCTCGAAGGCATGCAAGGGCACTTTTTCTCGGCGCCCGATGGGCACGAAATTATTCTGCAGGCCGATGCCGCTGCCGATCTCGCCGATTCGCAACACTTGCAACCCGCGGACATGATTGGCAAGGATCTGGTCCTGCGCTACGCCGGCCGCGAACCCCTGCCCGCGAACCCGGCCAACTCTGCCAAGCGCGATCGTGCCGCGGCCGCTGATGATGCGCTGTCCGGCTTCTCGATCATTTCTTCGCGCATATCACTCCGTGTGGTCGGCATCGTCGATGCCGAAACGGTCGCCTCCGGTGCTGGCGCCTTCGCACGCTCAGGGGCCTATGTCCCTCTTCCGGTCGCCGAAGAACTCGGCGTCGTACAGGGCAATGACATGGGCGAAGTCGTCCGTGAATCCGCGCTAGGCGGCAACGGCCAGCATTACACCAACCTTACCGTAAGGGTCGAGAAACCTGGGGACGTTCCCGCGGTCGAAGAGTCGGTACGCAGGATGGGCTACTCGCCTTTTTCGCTTCTCGACCTCACGCGCAACCTGCGCCGTGTGTTCGCGATTCTCGATCTGCTGCTGGGGATTTTCGGTAGCCTAGCCCTCGCTGTCGCGTCGCTGGGAATCATCAATACGCTGGTTATGGCAATTCTCGAGCGCCGCCGGGAAATTGGAGTTTTGAAGGCTCTCGGCGCCTCCGACAAAGATGTTCGCCAACTATTCTTTGCCGAGGCTGGGGTGATGGGACTCCTAGGCGGCACTGGGGGAGTCGTGCTCGGATGGGGTATTGGCCGATTGATTCAGCTGGGCACAAACTACTACCTGCGGCAGCAACAAATTCCGCCAGAAAACATCTGGACCGTGCCACCCTGGCTGATCGTTTCGGCGATCGCTTTTTCTCTCGTCGTCAGCTTGGCCGCTGGACTCTATCCCGCGACCCGTGCCGCGCGCCTCGATCCCGTCGAGGCTCTCCGCTATGAGTAGCCGGGTCGGCCTGAAAAACAAAAACGGGGCATCCCGCTGAGGGTCGGAATGCCCCGCCTTCCCCTGCCTGCCTCCGCATAAAGCAGGCAAGCTTTTCAGGCAGCGTTTTCGTCGCCGCCGCGCAGAAAAACGTATCGGTGAATTTCCGCCACTATGCCTGACCGGCCCGAACTGTCGTCCTCTGTGCGGTGTACACGTCCTAAGCAACGCACGCGTACCGGCCCGGCCAGAGTGACTTCATGCGGCAAGGTCAAGATAATTTCCACCGGGGAGCCATGGCTCACCTGCTTGGGCAGGAAAAAGTAGACGCCGCGGGAACTGACATCTCTCGATTCGGTCTCTGCCTCGCCTACGGCCATGCCACTGGTCCAGCGGACCGTCATGGGCAGTTTGATTTGAAAACGCCGCGCCGTACGGCGTTCGGAATAAGCCACGGTAGCCTCCGAACTCACATCTTGTCGATTCACAGTAACGTAGCAGCGCGGGACCGCTCAATAGACCGTTTGTTTTAGTCCCAAGGCCGTGAATTTCAGTACTTTCGTACTATGGAATTGACTCCATAGCGATTTGGAGGCGCAGAGGCTTTCTGGCGGCGCAAAGCAAATACGTTTATTTATAGATTGTGTCCGGCGCTTTGCATCATTCGACCGCGCTGCTTTTTATGATCGAGGCGCGCCGGTAAGCGGCGAGTACATCATCGAGCGATAGCAAACCCACAAGGCGCCGCGCGTCGGCCCGATGCACCACAGGCAAAAACGGCGAGTCACGCATCAAGCGTAACGCCAAATCCAGCGACTGATCCGCATGCAGGCGAGGCAATCGCCCGCTCGGCAGCACCTGTGATAAACGCTGCGCTCCTTTCCCTGCTTTCTCCGCATCGAGCAAGGCGTCTTTCTGGATGAGCATCCATCGACCATTATCGTAAGACACGAGTAGCGGATCCTCAGTCATGTCCGCAAGCCGTGAACACGCATCCGCCACCGTATCGTTCGCCTTGAGAATCAAACCCATCGGCTTGCGCATGGCGTTTTCCACCAGCAAAGCCGTCTGCTCCCGACCCTCTTCCATCGACGGCAAATCGAGCCCTTCTTCTCGAGTCATCAGATCGAAGATGGCCGTCTCCTGGAAGCGTCTGCTAATGACGTAGGCGATAGCATTCGAGATGATCACCGGCAAGATGATCGAATAGTTCCCACTCACTTCAAGGACCATGAACACGGAGGTCATCGGCACGCGCAGGAATCCGGCAAAAAGCGTCCCCATGCCAACAAGCGCATACGCGCCCAGGGGACCCGCCAGATTCGGGAAGAAATGATGCTGCACAGTACCCACCGCCGCCCCGGCCATCGCCCCGATGAAAAGCGTGGGCGCGAACATTCCGCCGGGCGCGCCGCTCGAAATCGAAAGTGTTGTTGCCAGAACCTTCAGCAAGGCCAACGCCACCAGCGTGCGCCACACAAACTGTCCGTGCATGGCTTGATCGATGTATTCGTATCCGGCGCCCATAATTTGCGGGAATCGCAATCCGATGAAACCAATTGCCATTCCTGCAAGCGCCGGTTGTATGTACAGCGTCCAGCGTGGCATCCGCCGGGTTCGGCCGCGCACCCATCGCAGCAGTTTCACGAATATCAGTGACATGATTCCGCCGACTACGCCCAGCACTGCATAGGAGAGCAGTTCGGCCGGGTGGGCCATGCTGTACGGAGGAACTTGGAAAAGAGGTTCCGCACCCAGGAACAGGCGCATGACAACCACCGCTGCCACCGCGGCTAGCACCACCGCTCCCAAAATGCCTGCGCTCCACGTGCCGATCACCTCTTCGATCACAAACAAGACCGCCGAAATCGGTGCATTAAAAGCCGCTGCCAATCCGGCCGCCGCGCCCACTGGGGCGATCAAACGCACTTTTTCGCGCGACAGATGCAGGCGGCGCCCCAGCGCCGATGCGATCCCCGCGCCCATCTGCAGCGAAGGATCTTCGGGTCCAAGCGATTGGCCGCTGCCAATGGCCAGGGCGCAAGTCAAAAATTTGCCGATTACAGTATTGAAGGGAATGTAGCCATCGTAGATGTATACGGCGGACTTTGTCTGCGCGACGCCGCTACCTCTTACACGCGGGAACACACGCAGAACAATAAAGGCGAGCAGCAAACCACACACCGTAGGCACAAACACAACCCGGAACGGACCTGGATTAATTCCCGATCCCAGCAGCCATAGGCGCGTGTAATCGATGGTGATGCGGAAGCAAACGACCGCGAGCCCGGCGAAAAGTCCGATAATTACCGATAAGAGCAGGAAGAAATTATCTTCGCGCATCGAAAGCCCGGCGCGCGTCCGCTCCAATGCGGCGAGCACGGCCGCTTTCATATGCTGTAGCAGATTATCTTTCGGAGCTCCGGACGGAATCTCCGAACCGCCCTGGGGCGCATCCTCGGTCTTCACCTGCGCTTGCGCGTGTCTCGCCGACCAAGGTTCGGCTTCCGGCGATCTTTCGCTAGGTCGTTCCGATTCGCTCATGGGTGGGATGCGTGTGTTTTTTCGCCTAGGCGCACAATTGCGGCATTCGTCGGTTCTGAAGGCGGCCCGCAGTTTTCTGTGGCCGCGGACTCCATCTGAAAAACAAACTCCATCAAGCGGATCCAACTGTTCGATGTGCTTGGACAGGGCCACCACAGCCAGTTCGTCGCTGGCTGCGTCGGTAAAAGGAGTCAGGCTCACGCTCGGCGCCGGCAAGGCAATACCATGCTCCTTCGCGCAGGATTCGATCCTCGTGACTGCCGCGTCGTAAGCGCGAATGGCGCGCCGCGCGCGTTCTGTTGGATCGAGCCCCGGACGGTTAGGATCAAGTGCCAAGGTCGCCTGCGCAGATCGCGAGATCTTGCATCACCTGCGCGTGCTCCGTTTCTTGCGCTGCGGTGTCCGCGCCCTGAGGACCCGACCGGCGCTTCTGCTGCGCATCTTCCCGAATGGCAGCTTCCAGGTAGCGAATTGCGTCTCGATCGTTGCCCAACTGAAACGCCGCCTCTCCCGCCCCGGCCTGCGCTACGTAGTTGTGTGGATCAAGCCGCAATGCCTGCTGGAACTGCTCGAAGGCGGGCTGGGCATGGCCCCCTTCCAACATCAAACGGCCGACCAGAGCATGCAGCGAAGGGTCGGGAGGAATGGCGGCAGCTGTTGCCAGAAGCTCCGATTGCGCTTCCGTCTTTTCTCCATGATCCATTAGATACCGATAGAACTCCAGACGAGCATCCATCCGCCTCTGTAACACATCTCCAGCGTTTGCATCCCAGATTCCGTAGATCGCGCCGTTGTAATAGCGTTTGGCGTCGGCATCGTTGCCGAGCTGCGCCGCCAAGCGTGCCAATTCCAGATTAATTCGGCTGTTTCCCGGACCTCGTTCCCACAGATCAAGCAAGTAGGAGCGCGCTTCGTCGGTTTTCCCGGTGGCAATCAGCGCTTGCACAAAATTGAGTTCGAATTCCTGTTGCTGCTCGACTGGAAGCTCGTGCTGCGCGTAAATGAGAGCCGTCCTAAAATCGGAGAGCGCCGGTTCGGCACGGCCGGCCTTCAGCTCCACATTACCGCGATCAAACCAGGATCGCGCCAGTTCAGCACGTCGCCCGTGATAAAGCCGCGCGGCAAACCCGGTAATGGCAAACGCAATCACCAACCCAATCACGCAAAGGAGAAGGGTCGTTTCCCGCGAATGCAACCAATAACGGCGCGGCCGCATGCTGCACCGGCACACAATCTGGCCCTCAGGAATCGCGCGTCCGCATTTCGGGCAAATCTGAAAGGACTCCACCCCTAATCTCCTGTGCCGGAGGTCGTAATAAGTATCGTAGCGCGATAAGCCAGCCTCCGCGAGTCCTTCGCTGACAAGATGCTATGACCGCGGCAGCTTATGAGCCCCGATGCCGATCCGTAAAACATTCAGTGAGGTCGGAAGGGGCAGGATTGCAGACTTTTTGGATTTCAGTTGGGGTCGCTGGATGGAGGTTTGACGCTAATATTTACTTTGGTCTCGTATTCCCGAGCGCGCCGCCGCCGCAAAGAATGAATGACCGCCCGGCTTATGTCGAAAGAGGCGTAGATCGCGTTGGATCGCCAAATATCGTGAATCGAAAGCACCTGCGCGCGGACGAACCGCTTGAGTTTGGAATTCGGCCGCCACGCGATCTCATCGCTGCTTGAAATCGCCACTATGGCTGGCGATTGGCAGTCGGTCAGTTCCACAACCTCCACACCGCCGTCGGTCCAAAGTTCGTCGCCGCTTGAGTTTCTTTCTGTCTCCGGCTTTTCGGGGCGCTGCACGCGATGGAAATCGGCGACGCATCCGGCAAGGGTTAAGTCACGTACGACTCTTTCGCTCTCTGCATCGATATCGGAGTCCACATGGTGGATAAATCTCCCCGTCCTAATCGACCAACTGGCCCCTGTTTCATGGATAGCACTGGCGGCCCAAAGATCCGGGGCGAGCTCGTTCTCGTTCCATATCCTGATGTGGTCGCGTTTTTGATAGCTATCGAGACTCTTCTGCAATCGGATATCTGCAGGTTTTCCGGCGAGCCATTGGTTCGAAATCGGCAGGTGAGGATAGCTGCTTAAGGAACTGAAAGCGCGCATCTCAAGCACCACGGACCACGCCGAAACGGAATCACCATAAGTCCAGCCTGCTGACTGAAAGGCCGCCTCGATTTGCTCCCGCGAACCTATAAAAGCCAGGTTGACGACGTCGGAAGGCCGTCCGCTGCGCGTTAAACTGTGAGCCGGCAGGGCCACCAATTTTTCGCGGATATCTTCGTCGATTTCCGCGCCCTGCTTCGTATCTTCCTCTTGCTCTTGCCGTGCTTTTACGAACTCGGCAGGCAACTCAAGAGGCGCCATCAATCTCAGGCGTAAATCCGTTCCCGCAGGCAAGAAGGTTTCCGGCTCGGGTGAGAATGGGAAGGCACCGCGCCGCAACAAAAATATCCAGTAAGCCTCTGTATTCCAAAAGGGCAGATGCAAAAGGCGTGTCGAAATTATTTGCTGCGGCGTCGCTTGGCCGCCCACTCCCTTAATGACGCCGGCCTTCACGTCTTCGCGCCCGTTTGCGACTTCTTCGACCCTGGCTTTTATCGCGACCGTTTGTGGACCGGCGACTAGCTTATCGAAGTCAATCGTCACTGCGGACGAGCTGTGCCATACCCCGAAGCCCACACGGCGCACATGGGTAATGTGCCCTTCCACCGTTGTTCTTGTGGCAAACGCAGCAGAATCATCGCAGTTCGGTGAGGCGATAAGGATTGCTTTTACTGCCGATCCGATTTTTGAACTGTAAGTGGAAACCGGGTCAGTGAGACGAATCCAGAAATCCTGGCCTGCGGGAATAACTTTACAAGGCTGATCTTGCGCGTGGCCGCTGGCGCAAAACAGGCAACCAAGCGCTAGAAGGAAAATTCCTTTCGCCAACCGGCAGCGCTCCAAACGACGCTGCAGGCTCGGCGTGCGGAATCGCGCTGGTGCTGTGAGCAGGTCTCGCATTATGGCGCACAGAGGCGCCTTCCCCAGGAGCAGCAACTCCCCAATTGCCCTCGTGACGAGCCCTTTTTCTTGCAGTTTCTTACAGCCAGTACGTGCGTTGGAGCTAAAAATTGGTGCGTTATAAGTTTCGGCTGGTTCTAAACCTCTGGCGTCGCCCATTCGATGCAATCACGCGCGGAAGAGGTCATGACAAAGCGTGATGGGCGGTTGCGGATGAGATTATGCAAGAAAAAAGCCCTACCGCGAGAATTTCCGGCAGGGCTTTTTCCAAGTTGTTACTGGTGTGCTCGTCTTTCACAAGCACGAGCCGCTCTGAGCTATAGTTATTTTCCGCCGGTCTTGACGACCAAGCCAATTCCGATACGGATCACGTTCTTCTCCCAGACGCCGCCGATATGCATCGGAGTCCAGTCGAACTGCGGAACGCGGAGCGCAAAGCGGTCAGAGAGGTTGACGTCAAGACCACCGCCCATTGCCATTCCCAAGCCAGTCGAGGATACGGCAGGCGTGGTTACAGATGTACCAAGGATGGTTAGGGTTGTGCTGCCCATGCCTTCTTTTACGCCTCCGAACATCGCATGGACGAAAGGCGTGATTCTCGACCTGCGGAACATGATTCGCGGACCGAACAGGAATTGGTAGGAGTTCAGGCTAACGCCGCTAATTGTGACGCCGGAACGGTGATGCCAGGAAGGCTTTTGTATTGGCCACCGAAATCACCCACGATCCCGAGGTGGTGAGTGACGTTGTAGTTCGCGGACCCTTGCCAACCCCAAAAATCTTCCGGAGCGATACCGGCAGGCCGGTTGTAGGATCGACCGTCCCTACCGCCGCGCTGGAAATCGAGAAGCCTCCGAAAACCTCCGCCTTCGGATAGATCACTTCCTGGGCAAAGCTAGGAATCGAGAAGAGGAACAACCCGATAGCTAGAAAGATCATTCGTCGCATTTTGTTTTCTTTCTCCTCTGAGAGATTTGGACCTGCCCGATAAAGCGGGGAACGGCTTCCTACACACCCGCTGGTAACGCGAACCGCTATACCCAAAGTCTATCGGCGCGAGGCCTCGCCGCTGAACTGAATAACTCGGCGGACGTACCGTTCGGCTATTAACTGAATCAAGGCAGCGGTACTGGAGGGCAGACGCGCATAACAGAAAGAAAAAAGAGGGCTTAGTAGTACTAGGCCGTACCGGCCGGAGTGCCATCGTAACGCGACATGCTATCCATCTACAATCTGGCCTATGCGGCCCCCAGCGTCATCAAACGCGACGGGTAGTCCCCACCGGAGCAGCCATGAAGCAAAAGCATAAAACCGCCTTCCTTGTTCTGCTCGCCGCCGCGACATCTCCTCTGCTGACCGCTCGCGCGCAGGTCAACGGACCAGTAACGCCGCACAAAGTTCAGACCGCGGCTGGCTCCATCCAGATCGATGTGGATATGGTGCTCGTCAACGCCAGCGTCACAGATACCTACGGCCACCTTGTCCCGGATCTGGAAAAGAAGAATTTCAGGCTTTTCGAGGACAACATCGAACAGGAGATCCTCACCTTTTCGCACGAAGATGTGCCGGCTTCGATCGGACTGCTCTTTGACACCAGCGGAAGCATGGCCGATAAGATGGACGCGTCGCGCCAGGCCGTAGTGAACTTTCTGAAAAAGTCCAACCCGGAGGACGAATTCTTCCTGATTAGCTTCAATAGTCATGCCGAACTCACCAGCCGCTTCACGTCTGACATTGAGCAGGTGCAGCAGCGCATGGCGTCATTGAAGCCAGACGGCCGGACCGCCCTTCTCGACGCGATTGACTTGGCCATGGCGCAACTGAGGAGCGCGCGTCATGAAAGGCACATCCTGCTCGTCCTCTCTGATGGCGGCGATAATCATAGCCGGCATCATCTGCCAGAGGTTCGCAGACTTTTGGAGGAATCCGACTGTCAGCTTTATGCGTTGGGAATTTTTGATCCGCGCGACATGAAACGCACCAGTGAGGAACGCGAAGGCCCCGGCCTGCTTTCCGAACTCGCCGAGATGACCGGCGGACACCTTTTCCAATCCGCAAATTTGAGCGAATTGGCTGATTTGGCCGGTAAAATCGGGACGGAACTCCGAAGCCAATATATCCTGGGCTACAGGCCAACAGACGTTCACCACGACGGTCGTTGGCACCCTATCAAAGTAAGACTTGGGTCCACTAACGACGCGCCTCTTACGGCACGCGCCCGCACGGGATACTACAGCCCGCGCGATTAGCGCACGGCGCAACCTCGAGGGTTGCGAGCCCCATTCATGCAGAGCGATTCCCTTGACAGGGAATTGCTATAAACATAGTCTTGACCGCATTCGCTGGTCATAGGTGTCCATGCGCGCCCATCTACGAACTATTGCTTCGTGTTTTGCACTTGCGGCTGTTCTCGTTTTGAGCATTGGCAGTCCCGCCGCTGCTCAGGGTAATCCGGCGGCGGCTCAAGGCTCTGCCGCCCAGAACAAAATTCCAAACCCGGGCCAGTTTCCTCCCTACAAAGCGCCTCACACCGCCGATGGCAAACCCGACTTCAGCGGCATCTGGCAGGCCTTTGTTACTGCGGACATCGATGTTCAGGACCATGATGCGCAAGCCGGCCCGCATCCGGATTTTATGGGCGCGTATGGCGCTTGGCCGGGCGGACAAGGCATCGTGGAGGGCGGCGAAATTCCGTACAAGCCCGAAGCGCTGGCACAAAAGAAGGCCAACGCCGAAAAGCGCATGGTCGTAAATATCACGAGCGACCCGCATCGCCACGACACCGGCGATCCTGAGCTCAAGTGTTACAACCCCGGTGTGCCACGCGCTAACTACATGCCCTTTCCATTTCAGATCATTCAGGGCACAGACACGATGCTCTTTGCTTATGAATTTGCACGGGGCGTGCGCACGATCTACATGAACCCGAGCGACAAGACCATTCCCAAGGATGCTCCAGCCGATAGCTGGATGGGATGGTCTCACGGACATTTCGAGGGCGACACGTTAGTCGTCGACACAACCGGATTTCTCCCCTATTCATGGTTCGATCGTGCGGGCGATTACCACAGCGACGCCCTGCACGTAGTGGAGCGCTACACGCAGGTGAGTCCTTATCACATCATGTATGAGGCGACGATCGAAGATCCGAACGTCTTTACGCGCCCGTGGAAAGTAAGCTTTCCGCTCTATCGACGTATGGAGAAAAACGTCCAACTGGTGGATTTCAACTGCACGGAGTTCGTCTTGGATCTGCTGTATGGTCAATATAGCAAGCGGCCCGGCAAGTGAAGAGGAGATCCGGATGACTAATCGCATCGCGCATCGATCAAGGGCCCTCCAGATCGCTTTGGTGGCTGCTTTGTTTGCCCCCGCATACGTTGCAGCGCAATCCTCGCACGATGCGAAGACGAAAACCGCCAATGGCAACACAAAGTCGTCACCCTCGACTGCGACGAACGCAAAGAGTTGGACTATGCCTCGTACCCCGGACGGCCAGCCGGACCTGCATGGATATTGGACGAGCGAGAGTTTTACACCCTTGGAACGGCCCGCGAAATACCAAGGAAGAGAGTTTCTGACTGACCAAGAGGCTGAGGCAGCGCAAAAGGCCGGCCTGCAGCGCGGCTATGACCGCACCTATGATGATCCCGTCGAGGAGCCCGTGTATGACTCAACCACTTTCGGGCTCACTCCCGCGCTGGAAGGATTCTCGCCAAACAAGCGCTCGTCACTAATTGTAGATCCGCCGGACGGCAGACTTCCTCCCCGCACCCCCGAGGCTTTGGCCAGGCCGAAAGCCATCGGTGACCGCGACTACATCGAGCCCGACGGTCACGGCGGCGGAATCGTGCACGCGGATACTCCGAGGGATATCGGAATGCGCACGACCTGCGTCTCCATGAGTGGCGGCCCCCCCATTCTTCCGGGCGCCTACAATAACGGTATCTACATAATGCAGAGTTCGAACTATGTTGTGCTGCAAGCCGAGTATGGATCCGAGCTTCGTACCATTCCTCTCGATGGACGACCGCATGCGTCGGCAAATATCCGTCAGTGGCACGGCGACGGGCGCGGACATTGGGAAGGCGACACGCTGGTCGTGGAGACGACCAATTTCAGACCCGAAGCCACCTTCCGCAATGCCAATCCCAAAACCCTGAAGATTACGGAGCGCTTCAAGCGCGTCGCCGCCGATCAGATCGAATATAGTTTTACGATTGACGATCCGTCGACGTGGACGAAACCATGGACGGCCATCGTTCCCCTTCACACGATCAAAGGGCCTTTTTTCGAATACGCCTGCAGCGAAAGCAATATGGACGTGGTGAACATCATGGCGGGAGCCCGCGCAACGGAAAAAGAAGCCCAACAGCAGACTAAAGGTGTCTCGGCTGCTCCGAGTTCAAAGTAGTAGAGCTGCCACAAACTTTCGTGTTGTCACAAAGGTTGAGGAAAAAGTCTCGTCACCTCAGGTTAGCTCGAAAATCGACCGTGGTCCCTCTTAGCAGCGCCCTCATAAAAGCCTCATCTCGCTTCTGCCCTTCATAATGATAGGGGTATACGATCTTAGGCTGAAACGCCTTGATACATTCCGCCGTGTCACCTGGAGTCATCGTCTGCGGCATGTTCATCGGCACGAACGCCACGTCGACATCCTTCACGGCCTTCGCCTCGGGCGTGCACTCGGTGTCGCCCATGAAGTACAAGCGCTTGCCTCCCAGCGTAATGACGTAGCCATTCCCACGGCCTTTGGGATGGTAGAGTTCGCCGGGTTTCGGCCCATGCTGCAGGTTGTACATAGGAACCGCTTCGATGCCGATTTCTGTCACGGTCTTGCTTTCGCCATTCGCCAGAACGATCGTCGGTGCAGCAATCTTCGCGCCAGCCTCGCTCGCCGCAGCCATCGGCATGACTACCGGCGCTCCCGGCTTCCGCAACTTGGCGATCTCAGCGGGGTCGAGATTTTCCGGATGAATGTCGGTGACCAGGATCAAATCCGCCGGCTTTAGCGCGTCGAATTTCCCCAATAGCGGAAGTTCCACATTGTCGTATGCCGCCACGGGATCCACCTGTATCACCTTGCCCGCATATTCGAGCTGCACGCTCGAATGCATGATGGGCGTGATCTGAATGTCTCCACCCAAAGCGGAGAGAGGATCCGTCTGATTGGCCCAGACCACCGCAGCCGCAAGTCCAATCACAATCGCCAGCGACAGCAACACTCTTATCTTCACGTTCTTTCTCCTGACGTTCCCGGACCGCCCGTTAGCCGAACCTTATCCCACCGTGAATTCCCGCCTGTCAAGTGGGCTTTCACCGATTGAGCCGCGGCGGTTGGCGGCAACCCTCGCCCTTGACACTCGAATGATTCAAGCGTAGCTTTTGGCCTAAGTGCGTGGCATTTCCGACGGGCTTATTTCTCGGGATAACGACTTCGACATGACCAAGGCCGTTCTGCTTTCCCTCTTTGTATTGAGCTGCGCACCTCTGGCGGTTCAAGCCCAAACGTCCACACAACAGCCCCGCGCGCGCAGCGCCGCACCGGCCGCAGCCTCGGCGAAGATTCCTACCCCGGGTGAATTCCCCGCTTATAAGCCGCCGCACACTGGGGATGGCAAGCCGGACTTCAACGGAATCTGGCAGTCTTTCGTCACGGCCGATATCGATATTCAGGATCACGATGCCCAGGCCGGTCCTCATCCGGACATTATGGGGGCTTACGGTGCGTGGCCCGGGGGCCAAGGAATCGTGGAGGGCGGCGAAATCCCGTACAAGCCCGAAGCATTAGCAAAAAAGAAGGCCAATGCCGAAAAGCGGATGGTCGTCAACATCACCAGTGACGACCGGCGCCACGATACGGGCGACCCGGAACTCAAGTGTTATCGCCCTGGCATCCCACGGGCCAACTATTTGCCCTTCCCGTTTCAGATTATTCAGAGCACAGACAACATAATGATGGTGTACGAGTTTGAGCATACATTGCGCACCATCTTCATGAAGGAAAATGACAAAGAGGCCCCCAAGGATCCTCCGGCCGATAGCTGGATGGGATGGTCGCACGGACATTTTGAGGGAGACACGCTGGTCATAGACACGACGGGATTCGTCCCCTATACGTGGTTCGACCGCGCCGGCGATTTCCATAGTGATGCCCTGCACGTAGTCGAGCGCTATACTTTGGTCAGCCCTTATCACATAATGTACGAAGCGACGATCGAAGATCCGAACGTCTATACGCGGCCATGGAAAGTAAGCTTTCCGCTCTATCGCCGTATGGAAAAAAACGTCCAGCTCGTGGATTTCGACTGCGTCGAGTTCGTCGAAAAGATGCTGTACGGCCCCTATTACAAGAACCCAGGCAAATAGATAATCGAGGAGGTCGCAATGGGTAATCGCTTTGGGGTCTCATCGAAGACTTTGATGTTCGGAGCGGCTGTTTTATTGCTGCCTACATTCCTTCTGGCGCAAACAAAGCCGAGTGTCGCCGCAAAGGCGGACACGAAGACGGCTTCAGCTAAATCGTCCGAGAAGAAAGCTTGGGTCGTGCCACGTACCCCGGATGGACAGCCGAATCTGCAGGGATACTGGACGAGCCTAAGCTTCACGCCCATGGAACGCCCCGCGAAATATGGAAGCCGAGAATTCCTGACGGACGAGGAAGCCGCCGAAATTCACAAAGAAGGCATACAACACAGTTACGAGTTCACGTTTAACGACCTTGCCGAAACGCCAGTCTACGACGCAACCGTCTACGCGTTGAGCGCCTGGCAAGAGGGCGTCGCGCCAAACAAAAGAACCTCGCTGGTCGTCGATCCGCCCGACGGCAAAATTCCTGCGCTGACTCCCGAAGCGGCGAAGGTCAGGGAGGCTGCCCGGCGACGCGGCCCCAATCAGGACTACGCGGATCCCAATGCGCCCGTAAAGGCTGACGTCGCCGAGGACCTGAATCTGGGCGAGCGCTGCCTCTCTTTCGGCGGACCGCCAATCCTTCCCGGCGCTTACAACAGCAACTTCTTCATCGTCCAAGGCGCCGGTTACGTCATGGTCGAATACGAGTGGAATAACGAGACTCGCATCATCCCACTGGAGGGACAGCCGGCTCTTTCGCAAGGAATCCATCGCTGGCACGGAAACTCGCGCGGCCATTGGGAGGGCAACACGCTCGTCGTAGAGACCTCCAATTTCCGTCCCGGGGCCACCTTCCAGGGCGCGAACCCGAAAACCCTGAAGATCACCGAATACTTTA
Organism: uncultured Acidobacteriota bacterium; assembly: GCA_963846235.1. Lineage (GTDB taxonomy): Bacteria > Acidobacteriota > Terriglobia > Acidiferrales > UBA7541 > Palsa-189. Next base: position 631,911 of record CAWJVF010000003.1, on the reverse strand, counting down.
CGCGCACCGATCAGAACACGATCGAGTACAAGTTCACGGTTGACGATCCGTCAACGTGGACGAAGCCCTGGTCGGCCATCGTCCCGCTGAGCCACATGGACGGGCCGATTTTCGAATACGATTGCAGCGAGAACAACAACGACGCAGTCAATATTCTCGCGGGCGCTCGGGCCACGGAACGAGCCGCCGAGGAAAAGGCCAAGAAAATTTCCCAGAAGTAATTCAGGTGGTGACAGTCTGGCCGGGAAAGCAATTTTGGTTTTCAGAGGAGGAATACACATGAGATTGGCTTTGGCGATGGCCATGCTCGTTCTTGCCCTGGGTTTGTTCATAACGGCAATGCCAGTGCAGGCCCATCACGCCTTCGCGGCGACTTTCGATACACAGAAGCCCGTCGTCGTGCACTGCACAATTACGAAGGTCGAATTGATCAATCCTCACTCTTGGTTCTGGTGTGACGAAAAGGCCACCGATGGCACCGTCGTGAATTGGGGTTTTGAAGGCGGTAGCCCGAATTCGCTGATCCGCCACGGCGTCACCAAGGCCACCATTCCGACCGGGACGGAGCTCATCATTCAAGGCTATCAGTCCAAGGCCTTTGAACATAAGGGCGTTGGCGTCAACATGACCTTCCCCGACGGGAGAAAATTCCTCTTCGGCGGATCCGCTCCCGGAGCCGAGGGCGAAGTAGCGACTCCCACAAAGGACGAAGTCGCGCCGACAACGAAGGACGACTCCTCGTCCAAGAAGTAAGCGCTCGTCAAGGCTGGAGCTGTTCAGCGTGGCTTCGCGCTTGGATGCGCGGAGAGATGCGCTGAAATCAAGCATCGTCTTCTACGTCTCATAAGGCGAAGGCTGCCTCACCGAGTATTCGGATCTCACAGAGATAGCCTTTGCGGAGTAGTCCGCGTCGCTTCACACCTGCGATTGTGACTTTGCGTTCGACTCAACATCCAACAGTAGTGGCGACCGGCAGCAGCCGCGCAGACTTCGTTAATCTATGCCCAACCTTTCCGCCCCTCTGGCCCGTGCCGATTCGTTTTGCGCAAAATATGGATTGAAACTCCCGATACTGCTCGCGCCCATGGCTGGCGCCTGTCCGGCGATTCTTTCCATTGCCGTAGCCAATGCAGGCAGCATGGGCGCTTTGGGCGCACTTATATGCGAACCGGATGCGATTCGCGCGTGGGTGCAGGAATTCAGATCGAATAGCAGCGGCCCACTCCAGATCAATACGTGGATACCCGATCCCGCGCCCTCTCGAGACGCGGCAGCCGAGGCTCGCATCCGGGCATTCCTCGCGGCCTGGGGACCGGCCGTCCCGACGACGGCTGGAGACGTTGTCCCACCGGATTTCCGCGGGCAATGCGAGGCTTTTCTCGAGCTGCGGCCCACAGCCGTTTCCTCGATCATGGGGCTATTTCCGACGGAATTGGTGACTCGATTCAAGGACAAAGGCATCGCCTGGTTTGCCACCGTCACCACACTCGCCGAGGCGCGCGCAGCTCAAGCTGCCGGCGCGGATGCCATCATCGCCCAAGGCTATGAGGCCGGCGGCCATCGAGGATCATTCGACCAAGCCGCCGCTGAGCGCCAATCCGTTGGCCTCTTCGCGCTGCTTCCGCGGCTCGCCGATCACATCGATGTGCCCGTCATTGCTGCGGGCGGAATCGGCGATGGCCGAGGTGTTGCGGCTGTGTTGGTCCTGGGTGCGAGTGCTGCGATGGTCGGCACCGCATTCCTGCGCTGCCCTGAGGCGAAAACGCATCGCGCCTGGGCCGATGCTCTCGATCAACTCGAACCAGAAAACACCACATTGACCCGCGCTTTCACTGGACGGCTAGGCCGCGCCATCGCTACGAATTTTGTCAAAGCGGTAGCCGCGCCGGACGCGCCGTCTCCCGCCCCCTATCCCGTGCAACGCGGTCTTACAACGCCAATGAAGACTGCAGGGCGCGGAGGCCAACGATTATCACCGCATGCAGGTGTGGGCGGGGCAATCGGCCGCCATGGCCAAACCAGTGCCCGCCGCAACCGTGCTCAAAGATATGTGGGAATCCGCACGAAAATTGCTCTAGCGCGGGAACAGCGGCTCTACCTCTTCTCTGAAGAGACGTACTCCATCGCTTCCTTGAATAGAGGCAGGTCCTTGCTGCTGTCGCGAGGCGAGCGGTAGTGGATCACGACCCACTCCTTCATGGTTCGCTTTCCCATAACCAGCATAGCGGCTGCTTTCGACGCAATGAGGCTTTTCACCGTTTCGGGGGAAGCTTCAAGACAACTCCCTCGCCCTTCGTGAACGCGAATACTTTTTCGTCTACCGTGAAATTTGTTGAGTTCAGCTTGGTCTTGATAACGACTCCGTGAACCTTCTGAAGTATCGAAACCAGGGCTGTCGCAAGATCGCCTGCCACCGTTTCCTCGGTCTATGTCTTCCAATCGGGAGTGGCCACGTATTCGCGCGTGATATCCGCCACGGTTCGTGTGCCGCAATTGCCCATCGCCAGCTTCAATTCTCCCTGAATAATTTCGATCACGCGATCCACGCCGGCTTGCCCGAAAGCGCCCAAGCCCCACAGGAACGGCCGTCCGATGCCGACTGCTTTCGCGCCAAGCGCCAGCGCCTTGAAAACGTCGGTGCCGCGACGGAAGCCGCCATCGACGAAAATCGGAATGCGGCCGCCCGCTTCCGCCACGACTTCCGGCAGTGCCTCGATCGTTGCGCGCAGCGTTTCGGTCGCCCGTCCGCCGTGGTTGGAAACCAAAATTCCATCGATGCCGTGCTCGATGCACATCCGCGTGTCCTCTCGGGTGTCGACGCCCTTGATAATGAACTTCCCTTTCCAGAATTTGCGGATCTGATCGGCAAAGGCCCAATCCATCGCAGGACTCGGCGCGCGCACACCGGTCATATCGATGCCGTTGAACATCGGCCGCTCCTTCATGCTGGGGCCGGCCCCGTCCTCGTGGCACGTCTTGCACTGGCTTAAATCTTTTGGACGCGTGCGCAGAAACGTCTCGCTATTGCGGCCTGTGGTGTTATCCACGGTCAGGGCTATCACCGAGACACCGGAGCCTTGGACACGCTGCAAAAGTTTCTGGCACGTATCCCACGTGCTCGGTGCATAAATTTGCTGCCAAACGGGACGGCCCAACTCCTTATTGACGTCCTCCACCGCCACCGAAGTCATCGTGGAGAGCACCTGGAGCGTGCCGTGGGCTTTCGCCGCCCGTGCTACAGCCAATTCGCCTTCGGGAAAGAACGATTTCTCGCCGCCCGTAGGGCAGGTGAAAATCGGACTATTGTACGTCGTGCCAAAAAGCTCGACGTGCATATCCACTTTGGTGGCGTCGCGCAGCCGGCGCGGGCGCAACTCGATATGCTTGAACCCATCACGATTGGCCCGCAGGGTGGCGTCATCATCCACGCCGCTCGCCATGTAGGCCCAATGCCCCGGATTCACCTTGCGATGAGCGGGCTCCTCGAAATCGAAAACGTTGAGCGCCTCCGCCGGGCTCGCAATAATATCGGCCACCGGGCGGCCGTTTTGCGCGAAGGCGAGACCGCTTCGCTCCAGAAATGCGGTCACGCCGCCTAGAGCAGCGACGTAAGGGCTGGCGGCTAGAAATTTCAGAAATTCGCGGCGGGCGGTATTTGCGGATTCAGTTTTAGATTGGTTCATAGTGGCCGGATTCTAGCGCTCCTCGACGCCTTCTGGCTAGCTTGTTTTCCGCGGCGCCACCATCTGGCATCATCTCTCCGCTTTTCGGCCCGTCATGAGAAGATAGGCGCGACATGGCCCGCCGACTCCTTGTCCTGACCCCATTCGTCGTTGCCGGGCTAACCTGCCTCCCGATCGTGGCGGATGCAGCTAGAGCTAAAGGTGGTGCGTGCGCCGCTTTCGCAGGAGATCGAACCTCTGCCACGGCGACATACGATGAAAAGAGTCTCTCGCTTGACATCACCTACACTTCGGGTCGGAGTTCACATTTAACAGCTAGATTGCTCCACGCATTACCCGCGCAACCACCGTTCGAAGAAGAGTTGGCACCCGAAACTTGTCGAGTTTTCTTCGACTCAAAGAGCGATTTGATCGCCGTCGGCATTTCTCCGGACTCCGAGGGCGGAGAATTCCTGGAGGTTCTCGTTGCCAACGTAAGATCATCCACGTGGGTGCATCATTTCGATGTGAAACCTTTAATTTCACTGGACTCGCCTGCACTTAGAGGTTTTCTCGAAAACACCGACTCACTTGTAATCACGGAACAGGTGGAAAGGACTTCTAGCGAAGGGCAGCTCTACGGTAGCTTTCTGTTTTCCCCCACTGGGGATAAGCTGTCGACCGGTCCGTTGGCCACATGGAGTGTTCCGGAAAAGACACGGCGAATGTGGAATTTCCATGTTGATGCAAGTCGCAGGCGGCTATGGGTCTTACCTTGCCTTGCTACTCCGCTCGATTATCGGCAGCGGCCATTCTGCTCAATCTCATCATCCCCCCTCACCGGCCAGGATGACCCAAGTAGCATAACCTTCAACCCCAGCGGCCACGGTTTCAACAGACTCGAAGTGTGGATGGTGCCCCACGTTGCTGTGACTCCCGACGCAAACACAATCCTCATAGCGGAAACAGTGTTTCGAGTCGACACGATCTGGCGGGTGGACATGCGAGAACAGACCATGCAGCGATTGGTTGTGCCACGCCACGCACATTTCCCGAACTCCGACTGGTCAGAAAATGCAACGTTATCGCCTGATGGCCAAATCATGGCCGTGTCCTTCGATCAGAACACCGGGAACTTTCCGTTCGTGACCGAGGGCGCCCACTGGAACGGGAAACACATCGCAATAGTGCGAGTTCAACCGCTGGGGTTAGTAACGTTGTTTCCGCCTGGCGGCGCCCAGCGCATCTCAGCTTTTGCTGTGGACCATCAAGCAGGGAAAATTATCTTGCTGACTTTTAACGATAAACGCTGGCAGCGGTACGAATTCGGCGATCAGGCTCAACCCAACTAGCCCCAAGGTTATCCTATCTCATCTCACTTGCTTCTCTGAACCCTCTGCGTCTCCGAGCTCTCTGTGTTACATTCCACATCCATCAGAGCCTCACCGAATCCACTAGAGCGGAGGACATCGTGTCAGATCGCCTCAAATTGTGGTTAATCGCTGGAATTGTTGCGTCCGGCCTTTGTGCGATTTTCATCGGGCGCGCTCCCGCCCAGAACAAGCCTTCCTCCTCAGTTACGCCGGCGGATTACCTTAAATGGCGCAACCAATTCAAGAATTGGGGCCGCTGGGGAGCCAATGATCAGCGCGGCGCCTCCAACCTTATCACTGCGGAGAAAAGTTTGAGCGCGATCAGGCTGGTCAAAAACGGTGTGGTCATTTCCCTTGCCCACGCCGTCCCGCAAAAAGTGGACTCCGAAGTTCCCGATCGCAGCATTTTCCATCGCGTAACTGAGAGTATCGGCCCTTTCAATACGATTGATCGCTATGAGGTGAGCTATCACGGCTTGGCCACTGCTCACATGGACGCCTTCTGTCATTTCTTTCTCGAAGGCAAAATGTACAACGGCTACCCTGTGGCCGATAACATCACGCCGCAAACCGGCTGCAAGAAAGACGACATCATGGCTTGGCGCGATGGCGTCGTCACGCGCGCCGTGCTTTACGATATCCCCCAGCTAAAAGGCGTTGACTGGATCGAACCCGGCACTCCGATTACTCGCGCGGACCTCGAAGCATGGGAGAAAAAATCCGGAGTCAAAGCCGGCCCGGGCGATGTGGTCATGCTCTACGTGGGCCGCTGGAAGAGACGCGCCGCCAAGGGACCATCCCCAGACGCAATCCCCGGCTACTTTGCTGACGTCATTCCTTTCATCAAGGAGCGCGACATCGCTTTTGTCGGCCACGACTTCAATATCGATTGGGCGCCGCGGCCCGGATGGGGCGATGCTCAAGGCATTCCCGTCAATCCGATTCACCAGGCCGTCCTGAATTGGATGGGGGTAGGGATCGTGGAAAATCTTGACCTGGAACGCGCGGTCGAGACTGCGCGGCGCCTGAATCGCTATGAATTCATGCTTACGTTTGCGCCGCTTCCCGTCGAAGGCGGCACGGGCTCGCCGCTCAATCCCTTGGCCATCTTCTAGGCTTTGTGAGTCACACGCCCACACGGCTGCGGGAGCCTGCCACCGACACCCAGGCTCATAGCACGGTACAAAACAAACGCAGCCGTAGCACGTTCGCACGAGCCGCCGCGCCCGTCATCGTCGGCGTCGCCATTGCTCTTGCGCCCACGCCCTATGGCCTTCCGGTGAACGCTTGGCGCTACTTCGCACTTTTCGCCGCGGTGATGGTCGGCATTATCACTGAACCAATCCCCCCTGCTGCTCTCGGGCTCGTCGGCGTCATCGTTGCCGCGGCTGCAGGTCTCGTCCGCACCTCGACTGCGCAGGCCACGGCGTGGGCGCTCAGCGGCTTCGGCAACGCGACGGTCTGGCTGATTTTCGCGGCTTTTATCTTCTCGCTCGGCTATGCCAAGACGGGCTTCGGGAGGCGCATCGCACTGCTGCTCATCCGCGCCATGGGAAGGCGCACTTTGGGGCTAGGATATGCTATCGCCTTGGCTGATTTGGCTCTCGCACCCTTCATGCCATCGAACACCGCACGCAGCGGCGGAACGATCTTCCCGATCCTCCGCAACATTCCCGAGCTCTACGGCTCCTGGCCCAACGATGAGAGCGCGCGAAAGATCGGCGCCTATCTGATGTACACGGCGCTCGCCGCAACCTGCGTGACGAGCAGCATGTTCGTCACAGCGATCGCCCCTAATGTCCTCGCGGCCGATTTGGCTATACGCACCGTTAACGTGACGCTCTCGTGGACGGACTGGTTCAGAGGATTTGCTCCCGTCGGTTTTTTCCTATTCGCGCTCGTTCCGATCCTGCTTTACAAAATCTATCCCCCCGAAATTCGCGAAGCGCCGGAAGCGCCGCGTTGGGCCGCTGAAGAACTCCGCAAGATGGGCCCGGTTTCAGCCAAAGAGATGATCTTGCTCGCCCTTGTTCTGCTGGCGCTGGCCCTGTGGACTGTCGGCGCGAAGTACGTGGACGCGACCATGGCCGCTATGCTCGTCGTAATTCTCATGCTCGTGCTGCGGGTAATCTCCTGGAACGACGTCCTCGGTTACAGCGAGGCCTGGAATGTTTTCATCTGGTTCGCCACGCTTGTGACCCTCGCCGGCGGCCTCGTCGACACCAAATTTGTGGATTGGGTCGCAAGATCTTTTGCGCCGATCGTCTCTCATCGCGGCGTGACGATGGCGGCTGTTCTTCTGGTAGCTGCCTTTTTTCTGTTGCACTATCTCTTCGCCAGCCTCACCGCGCATGTCAGCGCTCTCTTTCAGGTCTTTCTTATCGTCGCGGTAATGATTCCGGGCATGTCGCGCCTGTCCTGGGCGCTGCTCCTCAGCTATCCTCTCGGCCTCATGGGCATTCTCACACCCTACGGCACCGGACCTTCCCCCATCTACTACGGTTGCGGCTACGTCAAAGGCAAAGACTTCTGGATTCTGGGACTTATCCTCGGCGCCATCTTCTTTGCCCTTTATCTACTGATGGAACTCCCCTGGCTCGCTTTCCTAAAAATGTGAAGATCGCCGCTCGCTACGTCTGAACCTTCCCCTTCGAAACCGCGCGGTATATACTGCGGCCCCGGAATTGAACCCGGAATTGAGTGAAAATATCGCACTGAAATTCTGATTTTACGGATTCGCGGCCAAGCCACTTGGAGGGCCCTTATGAAATTGAAAGGAATGCGCGCGATCGCTTGTTCTTTAGTTGCATCGGCTATAGCTCTCAGCGGGATCGCCATCGCACAACAGCAACAACAGCAGCGAAATGCTGGAGGTGGACAGGAATTCCGGCAGCCGACCCCTGCCAAGGACGTGACCACTACGGAGATCCCGGGAGTAATTGCCGGTGGCCTCAAATGGAAGCTCGTGTGGCAAGGACCAGACAATGCCGACGGTCTCGTCGGCGCCCCGGATGGCGGCATCTACTTCGCTCAGGAACAGCCCAGCACGGTTGGCCGGCTCGACCCAAACGACAAATTCTCTATTTTCGTCCGCGACACCCATGGCACTGGCGCCCTTGGGATCGACTACAAGAAGCGACTGATCGGCGTGGAGAGGACCTGCTCTGATCCCGGCGGACATCCTGACCAATGTCACGAAGCGGCGGAACTGGTGGCCCTGTCTCCCAAGTGGGAGGTTCTGGCGAGCAAGTATATGGACAAAACTTTCTGGCGCATGGGCGAACTTGTATGCGATTCGAAAGGCGGCGTGTATTTCTCGGATGATTTCGGTACCTACTTCGTCAACGCCAAAGGCCAGGTGAGCCTCGTCGCGGGCAAAGAGGTGCGCACAAACGGGATGATGCTCAGCCGCGATGAAAAAACCCTCTACGTCACCGACGTGAAGAAGCTTGTGGCCTGGGATATCCAGCCGGATGGCACGGTTACGAATAAGCGCGACTTCGCCACGCTGGAAGCCGGCGGCTCGGGCGACGGCATGGCTATAGACTCCGAAGGCCGTCTTTACGTCACGTCGGGAGACCCTGGCATTCAGGTCTTCAGTCCGGAAGGAAAGTTCCTTGGGGTTATCCCGTTACCAAGGTCCTCATCGAGCATAGCTTTTGCCGGCCCCAACAAAAAGGTGCTTTACGCCAAGGGTGCGGGCATGAGCAACCCAGACGGCACCGAATACCGAACTCCCGACGGCGTCAGGAATAACGCCAAGGCGATATATAAAATCGACATGATCGCCCAGGGCTTCATGGGCCGTCCGAAGTAGCGCTTCACGGTGGCAACATCTGCGGAGCAGTGCGTGTGAACTGGGCAACTTTCTCCATTATTTTCCTGCTGCTCGGTTTGCCTGGCTCGGTTTTCGCGCATCATTCGAACGCCGAATATGATCGCGATCACCAGAACAAATTGAATGGCACCGTTGTCGAGTTCAAATGGACCAATCCACATACCCAGATTGTTTTTGACGTCAAGGGGCGCGACGGTACCGGTCAACGATGGATCGGTGAAGGGCCTTCCCCCAGTCAAATGACCGAAAACGGATGGACGAAAGACACGCTCAAACCTGGCGATCGTATTTCCGTAGTCGGAAATATGCCCAGGAGCGGCTCTTTAGCCGTCCGCCTACGCTGGGTAACACTTCCCAACGGCAAAGACCTCTTCGGGTATAACAATTGAAACTCAGCGAGGTCTCAATCCATAACAGATAAACGTACGACGAAGATCATATGCCGAATTTTGAAAAGCGACATTACAATTACAGCGAATGGGCCAAGGCGAGATTTTCGGAAGTCGTTACGGTTTCCGGGCCGGGGACCTTGATTTTTCTTGCCGGAGTCGGTGCGGAAGATGAAAACGGAGCCATGGGCACGATTCTGTACCCGGGGGATGTGCCTGGCCAATGCCGCTATGCTTTTGACAAAATCAAGAGAACTCTGGCGCGGCACCGGGCGACCTTCGCCGACGTCGTAAAAATCGTGACCTACGTTACGGATATCAGGTCAGCAGGCGCTTACTTCCAATGTCTCACCGAGGCCCTGGGCGATGCGCCGCGGCCCGCGCATACCTTCCTCAACATACATCAACTCGCCCATCCCGGCATGTTAGTCGAAATCGATGTAACCGCTGTGGTCGGTCGAGACCTCACTTAGAATCGCTACTTAACGCTTTGCTGGCTTAACGTCAAACTGCTTCTCGTAAACTCGGACTGCATTCGCCTGCTTGACCGTCAGGGTCTTGCCGTCCTCCGAAACTTGCTCCGTATCGACTGAGATTTTCCCGTTTCGATTCTGCGTTCGCTCGATCGTCCTCGCGTCGACGCGTTTATAGGAAATCTCGCGAGCATCGCCTCCTGTTGTCTGGTAGGGCTTCCCGTCGAAAGCGACAGGATGAGTTTCCGTGCTCGACTGATTGTCCTTGCCGATGGTGGCGCGGTAGCTTGTAAAACCTCCTGGCGCCGGCACGTTGATGATCATCTGGCTTTGTTGCTGATAATTCGAAGTTTTCTCGCCATTCAGTTTCCAGATACCCAGGAATGGATCGTCTGCGGCTCTCACGACTGCGCAAAACACGATCATCGCAAGAAGCGCGCCTAAAAATTTCCGCGACATGTTTGCCTCCCTGATGTTTGGATAATTCCCAGCGGAACCAGATCGGGCGCTCCGCGCCACAACAGATTCGCGAATACTAGCGCCGCGCCCGACGCTCGGTGCAAAGACAAGGCTTCACCGGCACCTGCATTCGAGCATGTCTAATTTTGGTAAATTGCGGAAATCAGCTGCGCACGTACTTGTTGAACCAGCCAATCGTGCGCTGCCAGGCCAAATCGGCCGCGGCCTTGTTATACCGATCCGGCGTCGCATCGCAATTGAAGCCGTGAACGGCGTTTGGATAGATATAGCCTTCGTGCGGCACGTTGATCCCCGTCAAGGCTTTGTCGTACGCCGGCCAGGTCGATGCCAGCCGCGTGTCGAGTTCGCCGTGATGGACTAGAACCGCAGCCTTGATCTTCGGGATGTCCGCATCGGCAGGCGGCCCGCCATAGAATGGCACCGCGGCGCTCAAATCGGCGCCCAGGCGCGTGGCCATATTGTTCGACACGCTGCCGCCGAAGCAGAAACCCGTGATGCCAATCTTGCCTGTGGAGTCGGGACGCGACTTCAGCCAGTTCGCGCAAGCCACGAAATCCTCGAACATCTTTTTGCCATCGGCCTTCATAAAGAGCTGCCCGCCACGGTAGTCATCGCCGGGGAAGCCGCCCAGGGAGGTCAGTCCGTCCGGCGCAAACGCCATGAAGTTGGCAAGTGCAAGCCGGCGCGCGATGTCCTCGATGTGAGGATTCAGACCGCGATTTTCGTGGATCACGATAATGCCGGGCAGTTTCGTCGGCATGGCATCTCGAGTGTCGGCGCTGATAGGACGGACCAAATATCCCTTGATGCTTCCGTTCCCCTGCGGTGATGAAACGGTCTCGTAGCTGGCCTTTATCCGGTCGTCATTCTTCGCTACCTGCTGCGCCTCGGCGTACTTCGGCATCAACGCTTCGACAACCGTAGCCGCCGTCAGACCGCCTATCGCAAGCTTCTGCACTTCGGTCATGAAAGCGCGGCGGCTGATCACGCCATGGATAAAAAGGTTGTAGAGTTCTATGGCCTCGCTTGGCAGGTTGGATTTCTTCAGCTCTTTTGACTCCATCTGCAGGCTCCTTTCAGAGGATATCTTTGCCGGGTTCGAGATGCGGCATGCGGGTGTGCAGGGTAGCACGCCAGGCGCTCCCCGCGCTAGCGCCTTTCTCTCGAAGTCCCCTCAAACCCGTTTGCCGACGCATAATCTAAACCCAATGGGCCTTGGACAAACGCGATTACTGGCAATGGGTACAGGCCGACGGGATCGTGGGACAGCTGGCTTCACGATCAGGTGTACTATCCCGGGACTCCGCTCGTCGGACCAGTTGCCTGACTCTCGATAAAGCAGCAAAATGTTACGTAGTCTGCGTTTGGTATTCCTCAGGAGCTTGTTTGGACACAAGCAGTAAGGCCATCCCCTCAGAAATAGCCATAACGCAGATTTGGCTGAGAACGCTGGAATTGAAATGAAGAGGCGCGTGACTGTCGCCAGCGGATTTGATCGATATCAATAGTCCGGTGGCCCTTGAAACGAGAGTCAAATGCGCAACGCCCACAAAGGTTTCTCGCTGATTGAGTTGTTGATCGTGGTGGCCATCATTTTGATTATTGCCGCCATCGCTATCCCCAACTTCTTACATTCGAAGATCGCAGCCAATCAATCTTCGGCCGTTGGCTCTCTGCGTTCCTTGAACACGGCTTGTGTTTCCTTTAGCACCAGTTACGGACAATTTCCCACGTCCCTCACTGACTTAGGCCCCCTCGCTTCTGGCGGGACACCCAGTTCCACGTCGGCGGACTTGATTGACTCGGTGCTCGCGTCGGGAAGCAAGAGCGGCTATACCTTTGTGTACACGGCCGGCACAAACAATCAGTCTTATTCCATCACCGCCACGCCCATTATCCGCGGCTTCAAGTGGACAAAATATGTATTTCACGGATCAATCGGGAGTGATTCGGACCGACCCTTCCGGCGCGGGTGCGACCGCCGCCAGCACCCCAATTGGTTAGTGTTCCGAAGATTCCAAACTACAGAAAGTTCGTGTCTATTCCGTGCGCTTATCCCGGCGTTGCCCTTTGTGTCATTGTTCTGGCGCAAAGGCCAGCAGCACATTGCCAGCCATGCCGCCATTGCGCGGATAGCCGGAGTTGACGAACAGCATGCCGCCGGCGACCACCGGACCCGCGCCGTCGAGCGATCCTCCCTTGGCCCACTCCGTTCACCGTCGTGAAGTTTTTCGCAGTATCGAAATCCCAGAGAATCTTTGCCGTCTTCGGCCGCAAAAGCGCGCAAATGGCCGTCCACCGAGCCGGAAAAAACCACACCGGGAATCGCCGTCACCGCCTGCGACTGCGCGGGACTGCACCCGGCCTCGGAGGATCGCACGGATGGCGGCGCGGCAAACCAAACTTTCTGCCATCGGCGGGACGCAACGCCGTCAAGCCGCCGCCCTTGCGCCGGATCGAATTTCGGCGCCGCCCACCGGTCCGTCACAGTTCAACACGCCCGCCAAATCGGATACCGCCGCGTAGACCGCTTGCCCGTCACTGGCCATGCCCCACTGCACGCCTCCGTTCATGCCACCCTGCCCGACGCGAGTTTGCCAGAGGATCTTGCCCTTCTGGTCGGGATCAAGACCGTAAACCACGCCCGATTTCTGGCCCGCGACCAGAATATCTTTCCCGCTCGGCATGAAAGTAACAGAGCCGAGGAACCAAAATCGTAATCCGGCCCTTGTTCGTCCGGCAATTCGCCCGCCGGTTCCGGCATGCGGAGGTGTATGCATCATTCGGCGTAGTTTGCTGGAACCAGCGAATCTTGCCCGGTTGCATATCGAGAGCCATCACCGCATCGCTGGTCGCGGTGGTCGGGAGAAGAATAGTTGTCGCCCGTGGTCACGTAAACCGCGCTGCGCTTCGGATCGATCGGTCGGCGCGGACCACATCGGCGCACCCGAAGGCCCCCACTGCTGCGTGCCCACTTTGTTGACGCCCATTTTCTTGGGCGGATCATCGTGTAGGTCTTCCAGACCTACGAGCCATCCGTTACCCGAAGGGCAGTCACGCTGCCGCGAAACGTGCAGCACTCATAATGCGGTTCGACCGCCCGGCTTTCCTCCCAGGACGCCGCGCCGATAAATACTACACCGTCGTGCACGGCCGGCGAGCCCGTCAGCCGCGTGCCCTCGTGTTCGTCCACGCGGTGCTTCCAAATCAGCCTGCCCGTCTTCGCGTCGAGCGAATAAAACCAGCCGATCTGGTCGCCGAACAAAAGCGGAATAGTCCGAGCCGTTTGCGACAGCCACAATCGCCGAGCGCACCGGCCCATTGGCCTGAAACGCCCAGTGCATGCAGCCGGTCTTTGCTTCCACTGCTTGCACCACGCCGCCGGCGCTGCCGACGAAAACCGTGCCGTTCAAAACTGTGGGCGCGGCAAACGCTGTCACGTCCCCCGCGAATCCGTACGCCCATTTCAACTTCAGTTGCGAGACTTGTTCCGCGGTGATCCCGCCGGCCCGTCTGAAAGCGCGTATTTGCAGGCGACGGGCTCCAGCCATTCCAATTCCCTGCCGATTCGGCCGAGAGCGGATGCCGTTCGGCCTGCAGAAAGCGGCAGGCGGCGGCCCTGGCTCGGTTCCCGTGGTGCCCAGATAATTGGCCACCGCGCTGCGCTCCTCGCGCGTCAGCGGATATGCGACGCCCATCATCAATCCGAAATCCAAAGTCCGCAGAATCCGGCTCGCCGGCATTTTCTGCAGGGCTTCGCGCGAGGGCGCCCGGTTAGCGGCCGCATTTTCATGGCATTGCGCGCAGCGCTGTTGATAGAGTTTGCGCGACCGGAAACACTCTGATCCGGATGACGTCTGCGCAGCGAGCCGGCCCGCGGCCACTGCTACGCCGATCATCGCCAAGCCGAACAGCAGATGCCCGAATGCGCGACGCGATTTGCACTGCTTGCCGAAATTGTCAATCTGAGCGGGTGTGGAATTTGCTCGCCGAAGAATCTCTCTTGTGTTCGTTCTGCTCACGTGATTCGCTTCCTCCTTGAGCTCGCGTCAGTCATTGCTTCGTCGCAAAAATCCCTTTCGGAATAGCCATATGCACGCCGTTATTCCCGTCGACCACTTCCGTAATCTCCAGATCGGCGGCGACGCTCGCCAGCATATAAGCATCGTCACGGCTGAGATGCTTTTCCTGCACCAGAAAATCAATCATCTCGCGCAAGGCCATTTTCGTTGCCTCGGTCAGGTCTGCATTCAGACCCATTGTGATGTACCGCGTCGGCGTTTCAGCGCGAGGCCAGCGCAGATGCATGTCCTTTCGAACGATAAATTGAAATGTCCCGATCAGGGAAGTTTCCAGCGCGCTGAGATCCACCTCGCCGCCGCCCTGGCCGGCATGGCCATCGCCAACCTCGAAGAGCGCCCCGCGCGCGTGCACCGGGATGAAAAGCGTCGTGCCCGCAACCAAATCTTTGTCGTCCAGATTTCCCGCATGAATCCAGGGCGGACCGCTGCTGATGCGGCCCGTTACCTCCGGCGGCGCCACGCCCATGCTGCCGAAAAACGGACGAATCGGAATCTCGATCCCATCGGCGAAATGCGCCATCATGCGCTTTTCATCGAGCGGAACGACTTTGGTTCGCGCGTATGGATAATCGTCCGGAAGAAAGCCCCGTCCGGGCAGAAACGCGTTGATGGCATAGGGAATGGCCAGCCGAATCTGCTGGATGCGCACCTCCAACGCATCGCCCGGCTCGGCGCCCTCGATAAAAATGGGGCCGGTCAGGATATGCGGGCCGGGACCTTTCTCCTTGACCTCACGGAAAATGTCTCTCATCGCCGGCTCAATTTTATCGGCTGCTATGCCGGCACTTTCAAAGCGCTCGTGATTCGACGCGATAAGCGTCTGAATTTCTACGGTATCGCCCGATTTGATCCGTAGCACAGGCGGTGTTTTCGCGTCGTAATATCCCCACGCGACGGTTTTCGGCGTGGGCTTGAGCTGATAAACCTGTCCCCCGGGCGGCGCCGACTGCTGCGCCTTTAGCGAAGCCCCCAGGAACGCGAGAAGAAAAAGTGCGGGAACTGCGAATCGCATCATGGTTGTTCTTCCAACAAAGAATTTGCGGGCAGAAGCCCGTTTTGTTTGCACTTGCGCCGGGATTGTAGCGCGCTTCAGTTCCACCGGCCAATTTTCCTTTCGACCCTCACGGTCGTCGCGCCCTTTTTTCGCCTCGCCGTGATAAATTCCTCAACCCGGAGGTCATAAGCCAGCAGATCATGAAGCACGCACGCAGAGTCGCATCTCCGCACGTTGTCAATATCAATGACCTCCGAACTCTGGCCCGCCGTAAAGTGCCGAGAGTAGTTTTCGACTATGTAGACGGGGGCGCGGAAGACGAAATCACGTTGCGCGAAAATCGCCGTGCCTTTGAGGAAATGGCTTTCCGCCCGCGTCAAGCCGTGGCGATCCACCAATGCGATTTCCGAACTCGCGTTCTGGGGGTCGATCTCTCGCTCCCTTTTCTTCTGGCCCCGGTCGGTTATAGCCGCGTCATTAATTCGAGCGGCGAAGTCGCCGCCGCTCGCGTGGCCGGGCAAGCCGGCACGGCTTACATTCTTTCGACAATCTCCGGCTATCCGCTCGAAGAGGTACGGGCGGCGTCAGCTGGCCCGGTCTTCTACCAGCTCTACATCCTGGCGGGCCGCGAAGCTGCCGAAGGCGCCCTGGAACGCGCGCGCAAGGCCGGATTTGCGGGACTATTCGTCACCGTCGATACGGCTGTCGGAGGCATGCGTGAACGAGACTTCCGCAACGGCATGAAGGAGCTGCTTGGCCCCAGCTTGCTCGGCAAAATTCGATATTCGCCGCAAGTGCTTGCGCGTCCCGGATGGCTCACAAGCTTTTTGCTCGACGGCGGCGTGCGACCGTTGCCCAACGTCGTTGTGCCCGGCCGAGGACCGATGCCGCTGATCGACGTCGGCGCCGCTTTAGCTCAGTCCACCATCGCGTGGGAAGATCTGCGCTGGATTCACGATGCCTGGCGCGGCCCCGTATTCATCAAGGGCGTGCTTACCGGAGACGACGCCCGGCGCGCTATCGACGAAGGCGCCACGGCCGTGGTGGTTTCGAATCATGGCGGAAGACAACTTGATAGCGTCCAGGCCACTTTGCGAGCGCTGCCCGAAGTCGTTGCCGCGGTGGACGGCCAAATCGAAGTCCTCATGGATGGAGGAATTCGGCGCGGCGCAGACATCGTAAAAGCGCTTTGCCTGGGTGCCCGCGCAGTTCTTTGCGGCAGAGCTTACGCTTACGGATTGGCGGCCGCAGGCGAGGCAGGCGTAGCGCGCGCAGTTGAAATCCTGCACGCGGATTTAGAGCGCACGCTCAGGTTGCTCGGCTGCCCTTCAATCGCGGCGCTCGACCGCTCCTACATCTCCTGCCAGCGCCTTTAACCACAGGTGTCAATTGCGCATCCAACGCAATCTATTCAAAACAAAGTCTCTGGAATGTCTGCTGATGAATTGAGAGATCATGACCGACCACAACTTGCAGCACACGATATCGCTTCTCACTCGCACTCCCGCTACTCTCGATACGCTTCTTCGTCATCTGCCGGAGACATGGACGCTTCGCAACGAAGGTAAAAACACCTGGAGCGCGTTCGACGTCGTTGGCCACTTAGTTTATTGCGAGCGCGTGAATTGGATGCCCCGCGTGCGGCAATTTGCCAGGTCCGAAGCTTTTAAACGCTTCGATCGTTGGGGACACGTGCATGAGGTCAAAGGCAAGTCTATAGGGCAGCTGCTCGATGAATTTTCTCGTTTGCGAGCGGAAAACCTGGAGGAACTCCGTGCACTGAATTTGCGGCCCGACGACCTCAGCATGCGTGCGGAGCATCCCGTCCTCGGAATGGTTACGCTGTCAGAGCTGCTGGCCACCTGGGCCGCTCACGACCTAACTCATCTGCACCAAATCTCCAGGGTTATGGCTCACCAATACCGCGACACCGTGGGTCCATTCAGCAGAAACCTCGGCGTACTAAAGTGCGCCGGCCACAGCTCTCCTGCATGAACCTCTAGTTCACCTTCACGTATTTTCTTAAATTGTGTGTGCCGACGTCGGCGGCGTAGATGCTGCCTTTATCGTCCGCGGCGATGCCCGACGCTGAAGTTCCCATGATCACTTTGTCCAATTCCGAAGGGTCGGGAATGAAAGCCTTGAGCGAGCCATCCTTGGCATTTCCGATCACGATGCCCCGCAGTTCCCCTTTCTTCGCCGCCGGATCTGGAAATGAGGCGCCGACATAAATCGTATCGTCTTTTCCAACGAATACCGAACTCGGCTGACCAAATTGCTTCCAGGCAGCGATGAAGTTGCCCTCCTGATCGAACACCTGGATGCGGCGATTTCTCCGGTCCGCGACATACACGCGTTCTTGCGAACCGCCGACGAAAATATCGTGCGGTTCGTCGAATTCGCCCTGGCCTGCTCCTTTCCTTCCCCACTCCTTGATAAATTTGCCGTCCATGGAAAATTTCACCACGCGCGCGGTGTCATGATGATTGGGGTAATGGCCATCCGCCACAAAAATATCTCCAGTCGGAGCAATGGTGACCCCGGTCGGCCGGTCGAACATATCCGGACCAGTCCCCGCCACGCCCTCTTTGCCGAGCGTCATGAGAACCTTGCCCTCCGGGCTTAACTTGAGGACCTCCTGGCCCATCACGACGCCCTCTGCATTTTTGGCTGACATGCCGAGCACGATTTCCTCGTCATTCACATCGCTTGCCCACAAATTTCCATCTCGATCCAGAGTGAACCCGTGCGGATACGCGAAGAGCCCCGCGCCAAAACTTTTCAGCAATTTGCCCGACGGATCAAATTCCAGAATCGGCGGATTCGCATCGCCGCGATTGATGCACGTCGCGCTCCCGGGCGGCACCACGTTAAAGCATCGATGAAAAACCCAAACGTCTCCCCTGGAATCGACACTTACCCTGATCACCTCGCCCCAGTGCCCTCCATTCATACTCTTCGGCAGCGCTGGCCAGCCAGCGACCAGGCGATATGGATTCGGGAGATCAGTCGGTCTCGAATATTGCCTCTCTTGCGCCCAGGCCGATCCACTGAATGCGACAGCCGCGACAAGCACTAGCATTAACGTAAATGCACTTTTACCGATTGGCATAATCACGAATGTCGCCTCCGTCGTACACGGGAATTTAACACACAGAACACGGAGATACAGAACACAGAAGAGTAGGTCGCAGGAATTGCCACCTGGCCAGACGCAGCATCTTGCTCGGCGGGACGGACGCGATTTCGGATCTACTTAACGCCAGCGGCCGAGGGCGTCACTTGGCTTACATCTTTCACCGATGGTAGTTGTGCCGCGTCCCAACCGCCTCCCAGCGCCTCGATCAACTGCACGCTGGCCGTCATCTGATCCCGCCGCAGATTGACGGCGGTCTGCTGGTTGGTGAGGAGAGTCGTTTGCGCGGTGATCACGTTGAGGTACGGATCGATGCCGGCCTGATAACGCTGCGTGGCCGATTGCAAATTCCTCTCCGCAGAATTAACTGCCGTATCCTGCTGACGGATTTCCTGCGAGAGAATCCGCAAAGACGCGAGATTGTCTTCCACTTGTTGGAATGCAGTAAGCACCGTCTGGCGATAGTTCGCTACGTTGCGGTCGTAGAACGCCCTGGATTGCTGCACAGTCGCGCGCCGCAGTCCGGCATCGAAGAGTGTCTCCGCGAGCGCTGGTCCCGCGGACCAAAACCGGCTGGGCCACGTAAACCAATCCGTAGGCGAGGTATTCGAGAATCCGGCCGAAGCGCTCAAGGTGACGGTCGGATAATAGGCCGCGGTTGCGATCCCGATCCCCGCGTTGGCCTGCGCCATCAGGCGTTCCGCAGAGGCTACGTCGGGGCGGCGTTCCAGAATCTCCGACGGAACACCAAAGGGAATAGCCGGCGGATTGGCTTCGAGCGGCGCGGCCGGCAACGAAAAAGTCGGCGCGGGCTGGCCGAGCAGCATTGCGATAGCGTGCTCGAATTGGGCCCGGGCGATGCCGAGGCTGGTGTCTTGGGCTTGGGTAGACTCAAGCTGCGTTTCAGCCTGAGCCACGGCTTCGTCCGAAGCGATACCCGCGTTGAATTGAAGCTGCGTCAACTCCAGAGAGTCCTGGTAGGCCGCCACGGTTTGGTCGAACAGCTGTTTCAGCGTGTCCTGGGCGCGTAGTTCAAAATAATTTACCGCCACTTCAGCCTGCGCCGTCAGGCGCACATTTTCCAAATCGGCGGCGCTGGCCTGGGCAGCCGCGGCGTTTTGGAGAAACGTGTTGCGAATCTTCCCCCAAAAATCCGGCACCCAGGAAACGTCAAATGCCATCGAGTAATCGGTAAAGGATGTCAGTTTGAAGGCGGGGCTCGAAGAAGACGATACGCCGCTCACGCCGCCGAATTGTCCCAGGGACGGTCTCGAATTCGTGATGCTCGGATTAGCCGCTAACCGTCGGGTAGTATTGCGCGCGAGTTTGCCGAACCAGCGCCCGCGCCGCCAAAAAGTTCGCAGCCGCCGCGGCAATATTCTGATTGGAAACGTTCACCTGCTCTTCCAAAGCATTCAGCTGCGCGTCGTTGAATATCTCCCACCAATTGCCCTTGAGAGTCCCGTCGCTCGGCTGAGCTTGTTTCCATCCGTCGGTATCCTTGAAGTTTGCCGGCGTCAACTCTTTGTACGCGGGAGCCGCCGCCGCGGAGGGCCTAGCATATTTCGGCCCAACCGTGCAGCCGTTCAGGAATGCGATCGAAAGGGCAAAGGCAACGATGGCCACGCCGCGCCAAATGCTGTTGGACCCCCCGGATAAGGTGAACCCGGGCACGTGCCTGCTCGGTGTGTCTGCGACCGAAGCTGCTTTTGCTCTGGAATCGCGCGAGCCGTCAGTCATGCGAAACAAGGCTCTCGACGGCGTGCGCGGTCTGCGGCGCACGGTGGCGCGTAGACCGGAAGAAGCTGGTTCGATCCAGGACCTTTTCCTGGAACTCCTCGAGTGAGAGATAAATCGCTGGGGTGACGTAAAGTGTAATGAACTGCGAAACGATGAGTCCTCCCACCACAACCAGGCCCAGAGGGCGCCGTGATGCGCCATCCGCGCCGAATCCCAACGCGATTGGCAACGCCCCCATCAATGCCGCGAGTGTGGTCATCATGATCGGCCGGAAGCGTTCCATGCTGGCGTCGTGAATCGCCTGCATGTCCGGAATTCCCTGCTCCACACGTTGCTGTGCGAAGTCCACGATCATGATCCCGTTCTTCTTCACGATGCCCATGAGCATAAACATGCCGATGAACGCGTACAGCGAAGCTTCCGCATCGAAAAGCCACAAAGTCAGCAAGCCGCCGACCAAAGCCACGGGCAACGAAGAAAGCACGGTAATCGGGTGCAGATAATTCTCGTAGAGAATCGCCAGGATCACGTACATCACGAAAACGGCTAGCACCATCAGGATCGTCAGGCTCGAAACCGTGTCGCGGAACGTCAAGGCTTCGCCTTCCAGACTGCCCCGAACATCGAGGGGCAGAATTTGCTTAGCCGTGTCCTCCACAAACTGCGTCGCCTGCCCGATCGTGTAGCCCGGCTTGAGATTGAAAAAGATCGTGACGCTGGTGAATTGGTTGATATGGTTGACGGCCTGCGGACCAAGAACGGAAGTCCACTTCGTGATGGCGCGCAGTGGCACCATCCGTTGGCCATCGTCGCTCTTGATGTACAGCAGGTTCAAATTCTGCGGATCGGAGCGATCTTTATCCGCCACTTCCAGGATTACCTGGTATTGATCGTTGGGCCGCTTGATGAGATAGGAATAATTCTGCGAATACGCATTGTGCAACAGCGTCAGAATGCGCGCTTCCGAAACTCCGTAGACCTTTGCCTGGTCCCGCAAGATATCCACTTGCAGATTCGGCGTGTGATTAAAGAGGTCCGAATTGACGAACAGAAATCCTGGGAACTCGTGCATCTTGGCGATCAATTGCCCGGCTACCGTGTAAACCTGGTTGGGATCGATGCCCGACAGCGCATAGGCAAACTGACCCTGAAAATTCGCGGTCGCGCCCGTGCTGATCTCCAGTACGGGATTGGGCTGCAGGAAGGTCAGTAGCCCCGGAACCCTCGAATTCACCGCACCCATCAACTGGCCGGCAACCGCCAGGATAGGTGCTCGCTTATCGGGATCCTTGAGGATCGCGAGCAATAATCCCTGATTCGACGGGAAGAACGTGTTGGTTCCGGCCAAGGTGAACGTCATATCCACGGCCGGGTTCGCGTGCACAGCTTCTTCGGACTGAACCTGATAGGCATGCATCTGATCGGGCGAGGAGCCCTCCTGCGCGATGAAGACGCCGCGTATAAAAGAGCTGTCGCCGATCGGAAGGAACGCTTTGGGAACGATGTAAAAAAGATATCCCGTCCCCGCCAGACAGACTACCCACACCAGAACCGACACCCAGCGCTGCCGCAGGAAAAACCACAGCGAACGGCCGTACAGATCCACAACGCGGCGCTCGACCCTGCCGACCACGCGCTCCATCCAATTCTTTTTCGCGCCTTCGCCACGTTGGCCCAGCAGCCTCGAACACATCAAAGGCGTCAGCGTCAGAGACACGATTCCGCTCGCGAAGATTGCCACGATGATGCTTATCGAGAATTCGCGGAAGATGCGCCCCACCAGCCCGGTCATGAATACCAGTGGAATAAACACGGCCGCCAGCGAAATGGTCATCGCCAAAATCGTGAAGCTGATCTCCTTCGCCGAGTTCAGCGTCGCTTCCAGTGCCCCTTGCCCTTCCTCCATCAAGCGGACCGTATTCTCTAGAAACACAATCGCGTCATCTACCAGGAATCCGATCGCCAGCGTCAACGCCATGAGCGAAAGATTGTCCAGGCTATAGCCCAGAATATTCATCACCACGAACGTGATCAGCAGCGAAAGCGGCAGCGCGACCGCGGGAATCAGGGTGTCGGTAGCGCGGCCGAGAAATATGAAAATGACCAGCACCACGAGGCCAAAGGCGATCAGCAACGTGCTCTCGACGTCTTTTACGCTGTTCACAATGGTTTGCGAACGGTCGTAGATCGGCACGATGTCAATCGAGCTTGGCAGTGTGGCGCGGATGGTGGGGGCGGCGTCGCGCACTTCCTTCGCCACTTGCACGGCGTTCGAACCGGCCCTGCGGAAAACAGCGACGACGACCGTCGCCGCCGGCACTTGGTGCCCGCGCACCCAGAAGCGCATGTTGATGCGTTCGTCCTGGACGCTGTCGGTGGCCTTGGCCACGTCTTTCAGGTAAACGGGATGTCCGTTATTCTGGCTGACGATGAGGTCGTTGTAATCCTCCGCCTTATTCAGTTGACCTTGGGGCTGCAACAAATAGCTCCGATGCTCGCCATCGAACTGCCCTGCACCCGTGTAAGCCGTTCCGTTCTTAACTGCAGTGTTCAGGTCGTCGATGGTGATATTGCGGCTGGCCATCTCCGAAGGGTTGGCTTTGATGCGCACAGCCGATTGCGCCCCGTAGACTTGGATCTGGCTCACGCCCGGCAAAATGCTCAGCCGCTCGCCGACTTGCGTGTTGGCATAGTCGTAGAGCTGTCCTTCGGTGACGGTATCGCTGGTCAGTCCGATGTAGATAATTGGCTGGTCATTGGGATTGGTTTTCGAGAAGGTCGGCGGAGATGGCAAGTCCACCGGCAATTTCCCTGCGGCCTGGTTGATCGCGGACTGCACGTCTGTCGCCGCCGCATCAATGCTCTTGGAAAGCTCAAACTGCAGCACGAAGCTGCTGTGCCCCGTACCGCTGTTCGACGTGACCAGTTGCAACCCAGGAATTTGCATAAACTGCCGCTCGAGCGGCGTGGCCACGTTATTGGCCATCGTCTCCGGCGTGGCACCTGGATAAAACACGCTCGCCTGAAGGACCGGATAGTCCACCGACGGCAAATCGTTTACCGGAAGGCTCAGGTAGGCCAGTACGCCAAAGAGGATCGCCGAGGCGGTCAACACCACCGTCATCACTGGGCGACGTACAAATGGTTCGGAAAGGTTCACGCTAACTTCCCTCAGCTCTTGCTTGTCTTGTCAGAACCCGAAGATTTCGGCGGGGCCGCGTCGCCGGAAGATGCGCCACCGGCTGGGCCGTTGGCAGGCCCGGCTTCTTGTACGCGTACTTTAGCGCCCGGCGCCACTGTTAGCTGGCCGGTGACGACTACCTGCTCCCCGGCGGCGACGCCTTTCGTAACCACGACGTCATCGCCCTGTCGCTGACCGAGCGTTATCGTGCGCAGCTCTGCCGTGCTGTCCGGCTTTACCACGAAAACATAGGAGCCCTGCTGGCTGATCTGAGTGGCCTGGTTGGGAATCAACACCGCGGCTTTCGCGGTCGCCAAAACCAGCGTCACATTCACAAATTGCCCCGGCCAAAAATGGTGATCGGCATTGGCGGTGGTCGCACGCAGGTTTACCGTGCCGGTGGCGTTCTGCACCGCGTTATCCACGAAGGTCAGCTTACCCTCTCGCGCGCGGTTGGGCGGATCCGCGGGAATGCGCACGAGCGCCTGCAATGTCCCCCTGGCAAGCTGCCTTTGCACTTCCGGCAAATCGGCCTCAGTGATCGTGAAATCCGCATAAATCGGGTCTAAACGTTGAATCAGCAGCAGCCCCGTCGTATTCGTCTGCACGACGTTGCCTACGTCTACCAGTCTCATTCCCGCGCGGCCGTCGATTGGCGAATGGATGTAGCAATACTCCAGGTTAAGCTTGGCGGTTTCCAGCGCGGCTTCGTTCGCTTGCACCTGCGCCTCGTCAACAGCCACCGTGTTCTTCCTGGTTTCCAGATCGAGCTGAGAAACCGCGCGCGTGTTGGCGATGCTGGCGTACATCTTCAACTGGGTCTTGGCCAAATCCAGCGCCGCTCTGCTTTGCGCAAGCTGGGCCTGTGCCGAATCGAGCTGGGCCTGATAAGGGCGAGGATCTATGGTGAAAAGGAGCTGACCTTTTTTGAGCTCCGCGCCGTCTTCAAAATGTCGTTCGGTAATACGACCGGAAATCTGCGGAGTTACGGTAACTGACTCAAAAGCCCCGCTTCGCCCGATCTCTTCGAGATAAATCGGCACGTCATGCGCACTCGCCCGAGCCACCGTGACCAGCGGCGCAAATTGCGCCGGTCCCGCAGCCTCCGTACTCTTTTTGGAGCAGCCTGAGCTGGCTACTAAAATCGCCACCGTTGCCACCGCTCCAATTGCCTTACTCAATTTCATCCAGCTTCTCCGCTCCTGGGCAAAACTCACACCTTCGACTACAGAGTTGAATTGTTGAATCAAAGACGTTTAACTGCCGGTAATAGTTAACGAGTGAGCTTGCCCCGCGCGATTGGGTCAAGATATAGATCGAAACGAGGGCCACTCGGCCCGCTACCGGTGTAGACCAGGCACAGTGCCTGTGCACCGCCCTGCCATATTGTACAGCTTCTATTGTACAGAGTATGGCCTTCGGTGTCGCTCCTCTCACCCTAAGGCTGATTACAGGAGATTGGTTACAAACAAGTACGGAAAGGTTGGATGAGTGCTGCCGGAAAAGTGGCACATAGATAAATTGCCTTGTTGCCCACCTACGCTATCATTCTTGCGTGCCGCAGAAGCCGCCAAAACTCCCGAAGCCTCGCCCCAAAAGAACGCCCATTCGCCGCATCTTTCTCCTTTCGCCTGCCAATGCCAGCGGCATTCGCGCCAAGCTCATGCTGCGCCAAGAAGCTACCTTCCCGTTGGCACTACGGCTCCGCGACGGCCGCCTGACTCTCGGCGAAGCTTTCTCCTTCATCAGCGGCCTCTACTTCCGCGGTAAGCTCGCGTATGCTAAGGCCTTCGCCCAGCCGCCGGTTGATACTGAGGGAGTCCTCGTGATTACAGCCGGCGGCGGTCTGCTTCCCGCCGACACGCTGCTCAACAGGGAGGAGCTCTGCAATATCTCTGTCGCCTCAGTTTCGTTATCTGACGAACGATACCGATTGCCACTCGAACGCGATGCGCGGTTGCTCGCCGATCGCATCGGAACAAACTGCGAAGTCGTGTTGCTTGGCAGCGTCGCCACACCGAAATATGTCGAACCCTTGCTCAAAATATTCGCAGAGCGGCTTCTCTTCCCTGCCGAATTTGCAGGGCGCGGGGACATGAGCCGCGGTGGACTGATGCTCCGCTGCGCGCGCAGCGGCGAACAACTCACCTATGTTCCCGTGGCCACGGCGCAACGCCACGGCGCACGGCCTCCTAAATTGCCGCCGATGCCCTTTGCTTGGTCCGACTTCGGAATGTGAACCGATGGCAATCTCCACCTCCCCAGCCAGCCGCCACGGACTATACGCATGGCAGCAATGGTTGCAACACCCCGAAAAGCTGTGGATACACCGGTTTCTTTTTCAGATTCACCTGTGGGTGGGGATGATGGGCGGCCTTTATCTTTTTGTAATGAGCCTTTCGGGCAGCGCGATTGTCTTTCGCAACGAACTGGAAAATTCAGTCAACTTCAACGGGAACATTTTTCGCGCGGTCGAATGGCTCGTCGACTTTCACACGAATTTATTGACTGGAGAGGTTGGCCGCAGCGTGAACGGCATCGGCGCGATGTGCCTCACACTCCTCTGCTTAACCGGAGCCATCATTTGGTGGCCGGGCATCGAGAATTGGCGCCGGAGCCTGACGCTGAATTGGCGATCGAGCATCGCGAGAACAAATTGGGATCTGCACAACACGCTCGGATTCTGGTGCTTTCTCTTTGTACTTATGTGGGGAATCTCGGGGACCTACTTTTCCTTTCCTCAGCCATTCAACGACATCGTCGACTGGTTCGAAAAGCCTTCGGACGATAAGCTCCGCTTCGGAGACGTCGTCCTCACCTGGCTCTCGAACCTGCATATCGGCAGATTCAATATTTTCACTGAAGTGCTTTGGGCGCTGTTAGGCCTCGTGCCCGCCGTTCTGGTCTTCACCGGCATATTCATGTGCTGCCATCGTATCCTGATCCGCAAAGGCGCTCCGCTCCCGCGGTAATTGCTGCGAAGTGTTGGGCGCTAGTCACAGCAGTCCCAACTCCGATTGCTGGACGCACCACACTATTGCGATTCGGTAGCTTGGACTGTGGATTGCCGCAATTATCGAACGAAGAGAGGCAAGAACAAGAACAGGAAGTTTTAAGAAGGATTAGGAGTGGTTCTGAGCTGTGCCAGCCAATTTTCGAGCACCTGCTGATGCACCGGTTCAATCGCGCCGAACCGAATGCCCATTCCGTTGGATCGCACATTGGACACAAAGCCGAGGGCTACAAATGTGGTTCCGCGATGATTAATCCTGATGCGGATTTTGGTGCCGTGAGCAAAGGGGGCGGGCGTCTCGACAAAACATCCAAACACGCTCAAATCCCCCGTAACCGCCGTAACTTGCCTTTCCGATTCGACCTCCACAACCTCCACCCGCGCCGCGAACGGGCGCCGCATCGCTCGATGTTGCTCGACCTTCATAATTTGAAGTATGAACCTCTTCCCCCCTTGGCTTTGCCAATTTGACGTGGATGTGTCCTTTTTTTTAACACCTCGCGGGCCTCAATGCTGCTCTGTTCGATATTAAACATTAAGCGCTGGCCAACCAGTCCATGCGGCGGGTAGCCACGTGGTTTTTGTGGCGAAACGCCGCAATCTCGCCGTGGTGGTGGATCGACGGCTGGTTGTCGCATAGTAGTTGGATAGGCAATCCCAGGCCGTCCGATTACCTGATTGCTTAATTCCAACTGGACTGCAATCATTTCCCCGAATGACAGATCACATCGCGCTTGTCCGGTGAGGATCGGCGGAGTGCCCGTGGAGATTCCGATCCGGCGCGCTGTATTAAGGGTGAACCTTGAACAAGCATCGTCCCGCTCTGTTTTGGCTCCTGATCCTGACAGTATATGCATGCTTGCCGGCGTCGGCTCAGCAGGATTACGTAAATCGCTATGACTTGTTTACCGGCTACTCCCACTTGAGTTCTCCCAGTGTCAGCCTGGAACAAAACGGATTCAATGGCTCCTTCGGCGTGAACGTACTCCGCTGGCTAGCGGTGGGGGCGGATTTCAGCGTCTTCAAGGGAAACGGTTCGATTGAGTTGGCGAAAACCAAGGTCGCGCCATTGCTCGCTCCCTTCCTGGGCGGACTAAATCCTTCCATTCCCTTCAGCGCCGACACGTATACCTTTGCCGGCGGCCCGCAGGTGAATCTTCGCAAGTTCAAATGGGTGACCTTGTTTGCGCGTCCCGGGCTCGGGGCTCTGCACGAGTCAGCCACTCTACAGATTCCAGCCGCGCTGGCACCACTTGCTTCGCTTGTGCCCGGCCTGGCTCCTAATCTGACCAATACTGTTGTGTTTTACGGGGCCGGGGGCGGTTTCGACTACAACTTGAGCAAGCACGTGGCGATCCGCGTGTCCGCGGATTTCGTCCATACGCACCTTTTTGCGAATCTTCTGCAACCGCGCAACGCGGTGCGTGTTTCGGTCGGTCCAACATGGCGGTGGGGTGAATTAAAGTAGCGGCGAACCCGAATCTCCGGGCGGTGAGCCGACGATAGTTAGTTGTCGTGGTAAGTCGTGCCCATGTCTCTCCTTTGAGCACAATCGCATAGGCATTTGCTTTAGATAGTGTTAACGGAAGTATAAGTTTCGTCCGTAACGTCCCTCCCTCCTAGAGCCCGTATTTATAGCTGCACCAATAGCTCTCTCTTTGGAGAGATTCTCGCAACGGCTCGTGCTCATGCTTCCGGGCTGAGTGCGGTCATTTGTTCCTAATCTCTAAATACTTGTTTGGTGAACAGCGGCGTGACTGCAACTTGTGGCCTGAAACCTGGGCTTGTTACGGTGCTCACAGAAGAAGTGCGTGGCGTCAGAAATTCCCGCTAGTTAAGCGCTCAGAGATGAATGGGGGAGCCAAAAACATGCTCGTGAAGCCCTTGATAAAACCTCTCTTTTTTATCGTACTCATAATGGCTTCGGTCCTTCTCGTCGGCTGCGGCGGATCAAGCTGCAATTCATCCCTTTCTAGCGTGTGCGCGAACGCGAGTTCCGGCTCTGGTTCCGGCTCGGGCTCGGGTTCTGGCTCCGGCACTGGTGCTGGCCCTGGTTCCGTCAGCTCGGGGCCTTTCACGATTGGCGGGAACGTGATTGGTCTCACAGGAACGGGGCTTATTCTCGAAGACAATGGCGGCGACGACCTCACCATCAACCAGAGCGGAGCGTTCACGTTCAAAACACCGATTGTCGGCGGCGGCAATTATACGGTTGTAGTGAAGACACAGCCTGCCAACCAGCCACTGCCATGCAGCGTTACAAACGGCTTGGGCACTGCTAAGGCCAATGTCACGAACGTTCAGGTCACGTGTGGTAATACCTTCACCGTTGCGGGAACAGTTTCCGGATTGCAGGGATCGGGACTGGTATTGCAGGACAACGGCGGTGACAATCTCTCGGTCGGTGGTACTGGCAACGTCAACTTTACATTCGCAACGCCCCTCGCCGGCGGTTCCTCCTATGCCGTGACGATTCTTACGCAGCCTACAAACCCGGGGCAAACCTGCTCGGTGTCGAATGGCTCCGGAACCGCTACGGGTAATATCACCACAGTTCAAGTCACCTGTCCTCAGACGGGTTTCACGATTGGCGGCAGTCTCGTTGGTCTGGTAAACGGTGCCGGCGACACCGTGGAGCTGATGAATAACGCTGGCGACAACATATTCGTCACAGGCAACAACACCAATTTTATATTTCCGACTCTGGTTACCGCCGGTGGCGCCTATGATTTGAGCATTTTTGCACAACCCACCAGTCAGCCACAGGGCTGCGCGATCATCGGTTGGGAAGGCGTGGCTACGGCTAACGTTTCCAATGTGATCGTCGATTGCCAACACAACGATTGGATATGGATCGATGGACCCAATAGTTCGGGCAATTATGGTCTTGCTTCACTGCCTCCTGCTGCGCCTCCGTCGAAGGATACGAATGTGCCTGGAGGTAGACAATTTGCGGCCAGTTGGACCGACAACGTGGGCAGAATGTGGATCTATGGAGGCTGGGGCCTTGACGTGTCAGGTGCCACTCCGCCCAATCTTCCGGGTCTCTTGAACGATTTGTGGCTTTATTCGCCTGGTCTCCAGGGCTGGATTCCCGCAGGGGTACCTATTAACTCCGCCACGACCGGCGGGGTCACAACCGATCAGGCAGATCTTACTGGCATTCAGACAACGGACAACGGCAGTGGGAGCACTCCGGGTGGACGCTGGGGCAGCGTTAGCTGGAGCGATGGTGCCGGCAATCTATACCTCTTTGGCGGCCAATGTTCGTGTGGCCCGGGCGCAACCGGACTAATGAACGATATCTGGAAATTCGCCCCGACAGGCTATGACACCACGACTCCGGTGCCGCCTGCCCAACCCACTCACATTGGTTCGTATACGGAGACCGGGGCCTGGACCAATCCGGGCGCAGCTGGTGCTGCCAATTATGGCACCCAGGGCGTAACAGCAGCCTCAAACTTGCCGGGCCGACGTTGGGGCGCGGCATTCACCACAGATCCCACAAAGACCACCGTCTGGGTTTTCGGGGGGCAAGGACTAGATTCCGGGGGCAATCTGGGATTACTCAACGACCTCTGGAAATACGATATAGCCTCTGGGCAATGGACCTGGATGGGACCTGTAGGTTCGACTGCCGGCCAGAACAACGGTGTATACGGCACTCAAGGGACGGCGGCAGCGACCAATGTTCCCGGCGGACGCCAGGCAGCTATGCTGTGGGCGGACACTTCCGGCAACATCTGGCTCTTTGGCGGACTGGGTCTCGATTCCGCGGGCACGCGAAATCCAGGCGCCATCAGTGGTCTAGCCACCGGAACGACGACTCCCGACGGCGCCCTACTGAACGATCTTTGGAAATACAACATTGGCACCGGCCAGTGGACATGGGTCTCTGGGGGCGGCGCTACCGGGCTTGCCGATCAGAGCGGTGTCTACGGAACGCAACAGGTTTCCGCGGCTGGCAATGTGCCCGGCTCTCGCTGGGGCTCGGTAGGCTTTATCGACCCCTTGAACAATATCTGGCTGATTTCTGGCTGGGGGTATGGTTCCACGACTGCCAAGAGCACAGGCTATGTGAACGACGTCTGGCAATACATTCAAAGCACCGGCCAATGGATTTGGTGGAAAGGATCGAGCGACGTTAATCAGGCCGGATTTTTCCCCACAGATATCCCTCCCTCGTGGGGCGTGCCGTACGTGAAAAACACTCCTGGTGGGCGCTTCGGTGCGGCGTCCTGGAAACAAGATGCACTCGATTACTTCTGGCTCTTTGGCGGAGAAGGCGTTGACGCCTCTGGGGCGTCTGGCCGCCTGAACGACTTTTTGACATACCTGCCGTTCCCGCAGCCGCAGTAGGCTGATGGGACGGGGAGACAAAACAAAATCTTCGTCCGACACCGGTTCGTGACAGGAATAGTTGCGGGGTTAGGGACCAAATCAGAAGGGTTTTGATATTTCGGGGCGGAGAAAAAAAGGAGAGAGGCGCTCGGTAAGAATTCACAAGCGCCTCCTCTACTGCGTCAGAGTAAACCGAACCTCACTGGATCACCTCCTTCTCGGCAATTGCGCCGATGTCGACAGAACCTGTCGCATAAACCGATTATAACGTCGCCATTATTTCGGGCAACAGGGTTCTGCAGCTTGCCAAAACCAGGATCGCAGCGCCGGAAAATCCGGTTTCCCAGGTACTGCGCCGATAGAAATCCGGTGCTTTGCCTGAGCGGGTCCGGTTTTGCTACGCCCGCTAGTTATCAATAAGCATCCAAGTTAGAAGAACGGCTCCTTCTCCCTCGTGGGGGAGGCTACTGTTGAGACCGTTGGCGGAATTGAACGCGGGCAGGGTTTTCATATGGTCTTATTGATTGTGGCGATCATAGTAGCTGCAGCGTTGGTGATCCTCCTTCGTCCCTGGCCTTTTTTCCTCACACGCGAGCAATCTCGCGAACTGAACGAGCGGAACGCGGCAGCGGAGTTCGGGAAGTGGGTTGAGCTGCGCGCCAGTGCACATGGTCTGAATGTTCGCGGAGTGGCTCGGCCGGTACCTCTCGAATGTCCCAAATGCGGCAAGTCTTCGAATTACTTCGTCTACCCGGACGAGGTTTGTGATCGTTGCTGGCGAGCCAGCTTGGGGCGACAGACCGTCTCCGCTCGGCAGCACCGTCCCGCCCAATAACCGCCTCTCCGTCGCATAACAAGTCGGCAAGTACCGCACGCACGGTGGCTTCCTTCCGCCTCTCATTAGCATATGTCGAACGCCAGACTGATCCATACCTTGCGACGTAGGACTGATAATTCCTCTTTGCAGAACGCGCACACAGGGATTCGTTTTCGAATATTGCCCCACTTGAGCGGAAGAAGTCGTAACCTTGCCCGGTATACTGGCCGTCCAATGCAGCATCGCAACGGAAAAAATCCGGGAAATGGGTTAAGCAGCTCGGCATGGAGCACCTGCTTGGACCACTTTGATAGGTCGGCCGGAAAAGGAAGGACACTGATGTCATTGACTTCGCGCATGAGGGCTGGCTATTTGGGCCTCGTTATCTTGAGTTTCCCCGGAGCGGCGCTAGCGCAAGGACCGCGGACCGCACAAGAGAGCCACAGTGCGGCTGAGAATCTGAAGTGGCTGACCCCTGACGATAATCGCCTTCGGTGGCTGAATGTGGCCGATTGGGAAACGAAAACGGGCGGCCTGCAGCCTGTTCGCATGCCCAAGGAGTGGCGAGACAAAATTCCGGATCGATCCGCTGCGCGCGCTCTCTCCACCGCGGGAGCCGCCTTACGGCTTCGAACGGACTCAAACAGGATTGTCTTGCGATTTACCTTTATCGACGCTCCCGAGGCTGCCAATGCCAGTCCGGAATCCGTGTGGGAACGCGCTCGTCCGCCTTATTTCGACGTCTATCGCGACGGAAAGTTCCTCGCCAACGTTCCGGCGAAGATTGCCTATTACGAGCAGGACCTGACTGTATTCGAGAATTCGACCGAGCCAAGGAAAGAGTCCGAGTTCTCGATTCTGCTTCCGCACTATTACCGGAACGCGGAACTGATCGTTGCTGGAATTGGTATAGATAAGGAAGCGCAATTGCCGCCTCCAACACCCCGGAATGTGCCGATCGTATTGTTTCACGGCGACTCGATTACACACGGCCACGGCGTCACAAGTCCGCGCGAGACCTATGTCTGGCAGACGTGCGAAATAGCAAATTGCGAGGCGTTAAATCTGGGCTTCGGCGGAAGTGCTTGGACCGATGTCGCGGTCGCCGATTATATTGCGAGCCGTAAGGATTGGGATGTCCTGGTTCTCATGCTCGGCACGAACTCTTTCGGCGGGAACGATTCAGCGGGAAAACGAGAAACCCTGGCGCAGTATCGCGATAAGTACGACGCATTTCTCAGCGCCGTGCGCGCGACGTATCCCACCAAGCCGATTCTATGCATCTCGCCGATCTTGACGCGTCAGGACATTATTCACCAGGCAAACAAAAACGGAGACCTTCCTCAAGCTTATCGAGACGCAATGCAGCAAGTGGTTGAGCAAAAGAAGCAAAAAGACCACAATCTCTATTTCCTGGACGGGCTAAAACTCATCAACGACCCCATTTACCTGCTGGTGATCGATCAGGTTCATCCGAATGTCGGAGGTTCGCTGAAAATGGCCGAAGGGATCGCGGCAACACTGAAACCAATCTTAAAGAACGTAAGCATCGAAAGAACCAGCGCTGCAAAGTGAGGCGAAGTGAATTCATCGTCGGCATTCGGAAAGCAAAGGAGGCGGTTGTGACCTGCAATCTGCTCCGCACATTTTGTGTTAGTTGCGTTTTGGCTACTTGCTTCTCCCCATTTGCGAATGCTGACGACGCTGCTGCCCAGACCCATGTCGCCCAGGCTCAAGCCGCTGTCGCGCCGACGATTCCCAACCCAGATCAGCCGTTTCAAGTGTTCGAGGCATTCTTCAAGCAATGGTGCGCTCCGCCCAAGCAATTGCCGGACGCCGTCCGGCAGGAAAATCGCCGCATTCCGACGTCGCGCGAAGAGTGGTATCAGCCGCCCGTGCGAATTTTCGACCAACTCTACTTCATCGGCACCAAAGGCACCGGCGTCTACGCCATAAATTCACCCGATGGCATTGCGATGATCGATACCAATTTCGACTGGGATGCCAAAGAGTTGGTGCTGGAGCTAAAGGATTTCGGGCTCGATCCACAGCAGGATCTGAAGTACATCATCGTCACGCATGGCCATGACGACCGCTACTGGGGAGCGAAGAGCCTGCAAGAGACGTATCCGAAGGCCCACGTCATTATGTCCGCAGCGGATTGGGACGTGGTGGCGAAGGATAATTCTCCAGAGAACGTGAAGCCCAGGAAAGACATGTCTGCAACCGACGGCCAGAAACTAACGCTGGGCGATGTGACCGTCACGATGTACATCACGCCCGGCCATACGCCCGGCACCATTTCGCTAATCATCGCCGGGCTTACAAACAAGCAGAGCAAGCACCCCGACAATGAGCGGCACGTCGCGAGTATTTGGGGCGGCGTGGACGTCAATCTCGGCCGTGCGGGCGTTCAATATTATCCCGACGGGCAGACCATGATGAAAACGTACGTCGCGTCGACCAAACGTTTTAAGGAAATCAACGAGAAGGCCGGCGTCGACACCATTCTTTCCACCACGCTAGGGCACATCAATATGAACGAGCGATTACACACCTGGCAGATGATGAACGGAGCGCCCGACGTGACGCCGGAAATGGCGACTAAGCTAGCAAGAGAGCCGAACCCGTTCGTCAGCAAGGACGCGGTCGAGCGTTATTACACCATCCTCGAGAATTGCTATGAGGCGCAGTTAGCCTGGCGAATGAATCCGTAGCCCATCTTCCGTTTCTTAAGTCATCTCTCCGAATTTCCCTCCTCGCATCGCTAGAGGTGTCGTGATGTTGCGATTCGTGCCGCTGTAGCGATCCGTATGCGTAAGCTTCGTTAGAATTTACGCGCCACAGCCCGGGATCGCCGACAAAGCGCCTTCCAAACGCCAACGAAAGGTTATATAGTTCGCGCAATCCTGCAGTCGGAGGCTAGTGGCAATTCGCACTGATCAGTGCCTGGGCCTAAATCCATCACGACGAAGTCCCGAGAGCCTTAGCGTGCAGGTTTGTCGGAGGCTTTCAGTCCCCTTTCAAGGAGATATGAGATGAAAAGGCTGGTGATCGTCTTGAGTTTGTGCACGATTTTTGTCTTGAGCGTACGAGGGCAACAACAGTCGAAGCCGTACGTTAATAAACAGGCTCCAATGGAGCACTGGTCTGGACTTTTCAGGCTCGTAGAGACGATCCCCATCCCGACCGAGGGGTATATCGACCATCTCACCTACGATCTGAAAAACCAGCACCTGTTTATCTCCGGCGAGAACAACAAGAAGCTCGTAGTTGTGGATATGAAAGCAGGAAAGGTGATCCACGAAACGCCTCTTGGCGGAAACCCTCGCCGGCCGTTTTTCGATCCTGCCACGAATGAACTTTGGCTCGACAACGGAGACAACACCGCGGTAGCGATCAACGGGACCACATTCGAAATAACGAAGACGGTCGAGTTGACGGGCGGAAAAGGGGCAGCCCACAGGGATCCCGACAATGCCGCGTACGATCCTGCAAAAGGACTGTATTACGTCGGTATAGTCACAGGACAAGGCAATAAAGATGCCACGATAGAAATCGTAGACACGAAAGCGGCGAAGCTCGTAGGCAGCATCAAGATGGATGGTAATGATCCGGCGGGAATCATGCTCGACCGTGCGGCAAATCGGCTGTACGTAGGCATGGGAGATATTGTGAATGGCGAGAGTGTGGTCAAAGTGATCGACACCAACAAGCGCGCCGTCATCGCAGAGTGGCCCATTACAGGAGGACCACAACCCCACACTGCAGGGTTAGATGCGGCTCACCATCGCCTGTTCATGGGAAGCCGGCTCGGAGGTGGCCACGTGGTTGATCCGGGGAAATTTGTCGTGATAAACACGGATACTGGCAAAGTCGTTCAGGCGTTGGACGCGGCGGGCGGCGCGGATGAAATCTTTTACGACGCCGCAACCTCGCGCGTGTACTTCTCCGGCAGCAGCGGAGCATTGGTAGTTTTTCACGAGGACGATCCAGACCATTTCCGGGAACTCGGAAAAGTTCCGACTGGGGCAATCGCGAAGTCAGGCGTCTGGATTCCCGAAATGAAGCGATATTACTCAGCCGTGCCGAAGCACCTTGTCCAACTGATGCCCACCACACAATACGGAGTGGGCGACTGGGTGACCGAAGAGTCCCATCTCATGGTATTTGAGGAACTACCCTGAAGGGCTGGGTGATCTGCGTGATCTCCGAGGAATGAAAGGAGCGTTTAGATGAAGCTAGCGAATGTTGGACGCTTTGGCACGATTCTCTTGTTGGCAGTCGTAGCGGCTTTTTTACCGGTGAGTGCTTCTGCTCAATCGAAGCCGGGAGCCTCAGGTTATCACTTGCTAAAGACAATTTCGCTGCCGGCGGCTCCCGGCGGCGACGAGTATTTCGACTACATTTCCCTCGATCCTGACGCACGACGCGTGTACGTGTCGCATGGAACGGAAGTCGTTATCCTCAACGCCGACGATTATTCCGTAGTGGGCAAGATCGGAGGATTGTCGCGTTGTCACGGCATTGCCATCGCCAAGGACCTTGGCAAGGGCTTCATCTCGGATGGCGACGGCCGGCCGAGCGCCACGGTTCAGCAGGTCGTTATCTTCGATTTGAAGACGTTGAAGGTGACGGGCAAAGTATCCACTGGGCAGGCTGACACGGACGCCATCATCTATGAGCCCGTTACCAAACACGTCTACACATTCAACGGCGATAGCCATAACTCGACCGTGATCGATCCGGAAAAACAGGCCGTGATCGCCACGATCGAGCTCGTCGGGAAGGTGGAGTATCCGGCAGTCGATGGAAAGGGCATGATCTACGACAATAATCCGGAAAAGAACGACATCGTTGCCATTGACGCCCGTACGAATACGATCAAGGCGCGCTGGCCAACAACTCCGGAAGGACAGCCGACATCTTTGACCATGGACCAGAAGACCCGCCGGCTGTTCTCGGGAGGGCGCGGACCTCAGTTCCTGATCATGATGGATGCGGACAACGGAAAGGTGCTTCAGTCATATCCGATTTCGGCTGGAGTGGACGCAAACACGTTTGATCCGGGAACGGGCCTGCTCTTCGTTTCGACGCGGGAAGGCATGCTGCACATCTACCACGAGGATTCGCCCGATAAGCTCAGCGAAGTGGAGTCGCTGAAGACGGAGTACGGTGCGAAAACGAGCCAAGTGGATCCGAAAACGCATCGCGTTTTTCTGAGCACGTCCGATTTCAATCCGCCGGCCGCTCCAACAGAAAAGCAGCCTCACCCATTGGCTACGGCCAAGCCCGGAAACTTCAGAATTCTCGTCTACGGGCGATAAGCAGCGTAATATCGGCCCGGATTGGCGTCAGGGCATCGACCGAAACCTGACGCCGATTCGGGCCGATAGCCAGTCCGTCGGATTCTTTGCTATCGCACCTCCTCAATAAGAAACATTGCAATATCAGGTAACCGCGTAAACAAAATCTGCACGCTTACTTGAGCATTTTTCCCGCAGACTTGCTGATTTGGCTTGACACCACTGGGTTTCGGGTGTTACACCGCCATCCATAGTCGGACGTTTTCCAGGGATTTTTAGGGGCACTCTCTCGTTCTTATTTTGTTTTTACGGGCCAAGGCATCATTGCGTTTTGAAGGATCGATCGCAGTAACAGGTGTAGAAACGGTCGATTTTGAAACGATTTGACCGTCGGAGGGTGTGCTATGCCGCGCATTGTGTCACCAAGTAGTCGTAGTGTGTTTACCTTTCTCTCGTTTGCGTTTGCAGTGTGCATTTTGTTTACGAGCCAACTACGCGCTCAGGTCGCCGGAGCAACTTTGTCCGGGACAGTCAATGATCCTTCAGGTGCCGTCGTTCCCAACGCACAGGTGTCAGCCAAAAATACGGCCACCGGAGTGGCCCGGGCAGCCACAACGGACTCCGCCGGCTTTTACTCGATTCCCAATCTTTTACCAGGCGCTTATGAGGTCACCGTTACGGCCCCGGGATTCAGCACGACGGTTCAGTCGGGTATACAGTTGGCCGTTGGCGCTCAGCAACAACTCAATATACCGATGAGGATCGGGGAGACCACGCAAAAGGTCCAGGTGACCGAAGCGGCCCCGGCTGTGCAGCTCACCTCGTCAACGCTCAGCGGCGAAGTTGAGTCCCAAACGGTCCGCGAATTGCCTCTGAATGGACGCGATTGGACCCAGCTGATCACTCTTTCGCCGGGAGCCGGCAAGATCGAAACTCAGATGAGTTACGACACCTCTGCGCGAGGCAACCGTGGCTTCGGAAGCGAATACACGATCTCCGGCGGCAGGACGACATTCAATAACTACCGCATCGATGGCATCAGCGTGGTCGATTACGCGAATGCCGCTCCAGGGGACGTGATCGGTGTTGTACTCGGTGTTGACGCCATTCAGGAGTTTTCCGTCTTGACGGGCGGATTTTCTGCCGAGTACGGGCGGGCCGCCGGCGGTGTAGTGAATGCGGTCAGCAAATCGGGCACGAACACGTTCCATGGCGACGCTTACGAGTTCCTCCGGAATAGCGCCCTGGACTCCAATGATTTCTTTAACTTTGGAGCAGGTAACCCCAAGCCGCCGTTCCGGCGCAATCAGTTTGGCGGCTCGGCGGGCGGACCGATCATCAAAGACAAGACTTTCATCTTCGGCGATTATGAAG
Source organism: uncultured Acidobacteriota bacterium (assembly GCA_963846235.1). Classification (GTDB taxonomy): domain Bacteria; phylum Acidobacteriota; class Terriglobia; order Acidiferrales; family UBA7541; genus Palsa-189. Next base: position 593,712 of record CAWJVF010000003.1, on the reverse strand, counting down.
GGCTACGGCAGACGAAGGGGATTCCAACCGTGGTTACCGTTCCCTCCGATGCGGCTCGTGCGGGCATCTTGGCGTCAGGTCCTATAGCGTTGAGCTCCTACTCCAAAGCATTGCTGGCTCTCTATCCGCACGCCAATTCCGCGGTGAGTGGAGATACGGGGAAATTCGTTTTTGCGGGTATCCAAAATGTTCCGGAGAATTTCGGTACCGTCCGGCTCGACCATAGGATCAGTGACAAAGACGGCCTATTCGGAACTTACCTGATTGACGATGCGGATTACGTCCAGCCGGACACGATGGACCTTGTCCTTACCAACTCGCATACCCGGAGGCAGACCGTCTCGATTGAAGAAACTCACACGTTCGGTTCCAGTTTCGTGAACGCCGCACGCATTGGTTACAACCGGGACTACGTAGTCAACCAATTTACTTCCAAGGCGGTCACTCGACCCGACGGGACCCACCCGGGCGACGACCTGAGCCTGGGCAGCACGCTGAACCAAGCTGCGCCCCGTCTCTCGGTTCACGGAATTACTGACGAGTTTGGCGGCATAAATTCGGGTTCTTACTATCTCCACGTCTGGAATTCCTATCAATTCTATGACGACGCGAACTGGATCCATGGAGCGCATTCGTTCAAGTTTGGCGTAGGCGTTGAGCGCGAGCTCTACAACCCTATCGCCTATCAAAACCCCGGCGGTCGCTGGAAGTTTGGTAGCCTATCGGACTTCCTTACCGGCACGAATCCCATCTCTTTCGAGGCTGGATTGCCGAACACGATCACCCCGAGGGAAATGCGACAGACCATTCCGAGTGTGTACATTCAGGATGACTGGCGCTTGCGTCCCAATCTGACGCTCAACCTCGGTCTGCGGTATGAAATGGCCACCGTGCTGAACGACGCGCAAGGCAAATTCGGCAGCCTGGTCAGTATTTTCGAACCGAACCCAAACACAACCGCCGATGCGAACATGCGATGCGGGAAGCAGTTCAACGCGGCTACAGCGTTTGGTGTCACGCCACAGGCAGGCACCACTTGTGACAGCGTTGGCCCTTATTACAAGAACCCCACGACTCGCGACTTCGAACCGCGTCTAGGATTTGCCTGGGACCCTTTCCGCAATGGCAAAACCTCGGTGCGCGGCGGGTTTGGAATATATGACGTGCTGCCACTGCCGGGATATTTTCTTTTGCAGCAGAATCAGGCGGCGCCGTTCATGATATTCAAGAGCACCACTGCTAAGGCCAACCCAGCCCTCACGCTCCCTGGGGCGTTTTCGGCGGGCAACGGACAGACCCTTCTGACCAGCTCGACCAGCAGCCGCCTGGCCGCCTCGACGATTGAGACGACTCCGAAGCGCAGTTACATGATTCAGTGGAACTTCAATATTCAGCGCCAGCTCGATCCAACTCTCACGCTAACGCTGGGTTATGTGGGTTCGCACGGCGTTCACCTGCTTATGCGCGGAGACGACGGCAATATGACCATTCCCACCCTGACCTCGGCGGGATACCTCTTCCCGGCGGGTGGCGCGCAAATCAATCAAGCCTTAGGCGTGATTCGCTACGTCTATTGGAACAGCTCCTCCCACTACAACGCACTAACGGCAAATCTCGAGAAGAGGTTCAGTCACGGGTTCCAGGCTCAGTTTGCCTACACTTTTTCTAAGTCGCTGGATGACGACTCGCAGACGATCGCCGGCGATACCTTCGCGAATGGTCTCAACTCGCCACCCTGGATGATCCCCAGGGCGTTTTATGGCCCCTCCGACTTCGACGTTCGCCATTCGGTATCTATCAACGGTTTGTGGGATATCCCTGCGCCGAAATCGTTCGGAACAATTGCCAATACGGCTCTCGGTGGATGGGAGCTGGGCGGTATTTTCACAATCAATAGCGGTATTCCCACCACTCCGATTATCTCGGATGATCCGATGGGTCTGGGAAATACCGGGGCAGACCAGTTCGGCCTTCCCAACATCGTTGCGGGATGTAACCCCGTTAATTCAAACTGGAAGGCGGACAACCTCACTTATATCAACACCAACTGCTTCACGCTTCCCACCGCGCCCGCGTCGTTCGCCGGCCAGTGCACGGGATTTCCGAAGGCTGCCACACCGGCGCCGGCCGGCCAGGTATATTGCTCGAATCTGCTGGGCAACGTCAGCCGTAATAGCATCCATGGACCGGCGCTCACGAACCTGGATCTGTCGATCATCAAGAACTTCCCAGTCCGCCACATCTCTGAAGCGTTTAACATTCAGTTCCGGGCCGAGATGTTCAACATCTTGAACATACCTAGCTTCGTCCCACCCCAGCCGGGCAGCGGCGATGGCAATGCTGCAATCTTTGGCGCTAACGGAGCGCCAACGGGAGGCAGCGTGGGTCAGATGACGCGTTATGCGACACTGACCCCGTCGAGGGAAATTCAGTTTGCCTTAAAGTTCGTTTGGTAACCTAAGCCGCCCGCCATCAAGATCGGCTTAGGCCGTCTGCTGTGAATCCGCGAGTCAGAATTCCGCGGCGCACAGTCGCGTCGCTTCGGCGAGCGGGTATTGCAATCAGGTCAGTACGAGATTAGTGTCCAACGCAGAACATTTCGGGAGGGCTGCTATGCAGTGGAGATCAAGCTTCAGAATTGCGCTCGGACTATTGGGCGTTCTTTTTAGTGCGACTTTTCTCTGGTCGCAGGCGCAAGCTCCGGACACAACCGCGGTACGGGCCGGCAAATTGTTCGATCCGAAGTCGGGGCAAATGCTGAGCAATCAAGTCGTTCTCGTCCAGGGCGACAAAATTACGCAAGTGGGCCCCGCGGCCAACGTGACCGTTCCTGTCGGCGCCAGGGTAATCGACCTCAGCCGGGCGACCGTGTTGCCGGGACTGATTGACGGCCACGTGCATCTCACCGACGCCGTCGGAAACATGCAGCACCAGATGATGGTCGCCTATCACTGGGCTACGGCTAGCCTGAACGCTGGGTACACAACGTTAGTAGTCCAAGGCTCGCATGGCGGCGGTTTCGCCGACGTAGAGTTGAAGCGCGCGATCGAGACGGGTTTGGTCACCGGCCCGCGCCTACTTCCGGCAGGGCCGCTTGTGGATCCCACGATGGGGAGCAATGACTATTATCCGCTCGAGTTCAAACCATTGGTGCCGGATATAGTCGCGGACGGGCCTAACGCGATGCGCGCGGCCGTGCGCGAACTCGCGCATTACGGCGCGGATCATGTGAAAGTCACGACGACGGGACGTTTTTACTTTAAGCCGAACGGCGAAATGGTGAACACCCCCACGCTGACGCTGGACGAGATGAAAGCGATCGTGGACGAAGCACACCGGCAAGGCATGTTCATAGCTACACACACCTACGGTGGCGAAGGCTTGAGAGTCACGATCGAAGCCGGAGTCGACGACATCCAGCATGGCACCGCGGCAACGGATGAAGACATCAAGATGCTGGTCGACAAACATTTGCCCATCACCACGACGATCTTGGACCACCGGCAGGATGAACCCGGCGACCTGAAGCAATTTGCCCCGTATAGCCGCTGGCGGCTCGTAGAGCAGACCTGGAAGAAGATGCTGGCGGCCGGTGTGACGCTAGGATGGGGCAGCGGCGCCGCCCCGCCGCCTGGCAGGGTCTACAACACCGCCTGCAATTGCTCGCACGGCGTGCAAGGGGAGATGTTCCCGATTTTCGTAAAATGGGGCGCTACTCCTCTATACACGCTGCGCATGGCAACGACCGTCAACGCCCAGATCATTCACAAGGAAGACACCATCGGGACGCTTGAGAAGGGCAAGTACGCCGACCTGATCGCCGTCTCAGGAGATCCGCTGCAGGACATTACGGAAATGCAGCGCGTCAAATTTGTGATGAAAGGCGGCATGGTGGTGCGAGACGATTTCACGGCACAGAATGGCGGGGCGCTGCGAACCGAGAAATAGGGCAAGTCCAAGCGGGGGCGGAAGCTCCCGCTCGGAATGCTTCACGTGAAACATCGTTCGAAGGATGCATTGGGTGCTCGGGTCTGGGCGAAAATCGTGTGCGCTAAACCCTTAGCCGAGACCGTATTTACCACGACCCTGCTTTGTCTGTGTCTTACCTTTGGTCTTCCATCTCCCGGCATGGCCAGAGCGCAAGCGACCGGTGGATCAATCAGCGGCACAGTAGCACGCGAGGACGGGGGAAAGATGCCCGGGGTCCGCGTCTCGCTGAGCGACGTAGCCAAAACAGTTTCCAGGGAAATCACCACCGACAACGACGGCGTCTACAATCTCCCCGACTTGCCGCCGGCCGTCTATGAAATCAGCGTGTCGGCGCCAGGCTTTGTCACTCAAACGTGGACTGCCATTACCGTTGGCATCGGGACCGAGCGCGTTATCAATGTGGTGATGAGGCCCGGGGATCCCAATAAGGTGGTCAGTACAACGGCACCCCCCGCAACGGTCAGCCAGTCTTCCGCAGCGGATAACGTGAATGCTTCCACTGTACGTGAGACGCCGCTGAACGGGCGCGATTGGGCGCAGTTGGTCACGCTGCAGGCCGGAGTAACGGGCGTTCAGACAGGAAGCGCCACCGGCGGCGGCAATGTCGACCGTGGATTCGGCGCACCAGTAAGCATCTCCGGCGCGAGACCAGATCAAAACAGCTACCGTCTGGATGGCGTCAGCATCAATGACTATGCAAATGGCGCGCCGGGCAGCGTGCTGGGCGATAACCTGGGGATCGATGCCGTCGACCAGATCTCCGTTCTGGGGAGCAACTATCCCGCTGCATATGGGCGTACCTCGGGCGGAATCATCAATGCGGTCACACGGTCGGGAACCAACTCCTTTCACGGCGACGCATATGAATTTCTTCGAAACAGTGCGCTCGACGCACGTAATTTCTTCGATGGCGCAATTCCACCGTTCAAGCGCAACCAGTTTGGCGGCTCCGCAGGTGGGCCTGTACAAAAGGATCGCACCTTCATCTTTGGGGACTATGAAGGATTACGCCAATCGCTGGGCGTCACCACGGTAGATACTGTTCCTTCGCTAGCCGCGCGCAGCGGGCAACTCTCGACCGGCACAGTATCTGTTGATCCGAAAGTTACGTTATTTCTGAATGCCTTTTATCCGTTGCCGAATGGTCCTCTATTAAGGGCCGGAGATACGGGAATCTTTACCTTCGCCGGACAGGAGGTCACGCATGAGAACTACTTCACCGTCCGGCTGGATCACAAATTCTCGACGTCGGACAGCGCCCAAGTGACCTATATGCGGGACAGCTCCAAAACCATCCTTCCGGACGAGTTCAACGAATTGCTGTCCGACATAGTTTCGGCGCGCCAGGTGGTCAGTCTTCACGAGGCGCACGTATTCAGCGCGGATACCTTGAATACGGCCCGGTTCGGCTTCAGCCGCGCAGTGGGGATTCAGGGACAAGTAACAAAGGTGATGAAGCCGCAGATGCTCGATCCTTCTTACGCCTTTGTACCTGGAGAGTTCGCCGGTGAAATTCGCGCCGTACCCGGCGTGACGAATTTCTCAGGAGCTCCCACGGCGCAAAACTTTCTGTCGTCCAGCAGGTCGCTGGCGTGGAACTCGTTTCAAGGCGGCGACGATGTTTTTCTTACCCGCGGTATACACGCGATCAGCCTCGGCGCCGGGGTCGAACGGATGCAGGACAACGAACTATCTTTTGCCAACGTCAATGGAAACTTCCGTTTCGACACGCTCGCGGATTTCCTGACGAATAAACCCACAGTTTTTCAGGGCATTCAGACGGGCGGCGTGCCGGATATCGGGCTGCGGCAAACGCTCGTGGGCGCCTACTTCCAGGATGATATTCGCCTGCGAAGCAACTTCATCCTTAATGCCGGGTTGCGCTATGAAATGGTGACTGTGCCGACCGAAGCGCATAACAGAATTTCCAACCTCCAGAACTTGACGGATGCGAAGCCGCGCGTCGGAGCGCCTTTCTTTCAGAATCCGACGCTGCGGAATTTTGAACCGCGCATTGGGTTCGCATGGAATCCACGCGGCGGGAAAACCCTAGTGCGCGGCGGTTTCGGCGTTTTCGATGTGCTGCCGCTGCCCTACGAATTCAATCTCTCCTTCCAGCGGGCGACGCCTTTCGTAAATTCGATTTTCGCCAACACGCTAACGCCGGGAGACTTTCCGACGAATGCTTACGTCGTGGGCCTGGCATCGCCTTCTGCTCTGGGTACCTATGTCGAGCAACACCCGAAGCGCAATTACGTCATGCAGTGGAATTTGAGTGTGGCACGCGAGCTTTCTTCTACGATGGCAATCACGATCGGGTATGTCGGATCACGCGGGGTCCATCTGCCCTATCGCGTGGATAACATAGATATGGTGCTGCCCACGCTCCCCCAGGCGGGCTACGTGTTTCCGCCAACCGCAACCAGCCAAACGCTCAATCCTAATTTTGGCCGCATTGACTCCACCCTTTGGCAGGCCAATTCTTTTTACGATGCGCTGCAGGCCGACTTCGCCAAGCGCGTCAGCCGTGGGATTCAGTTTCACGCCGCGTACACGTGGGGCAAGAGCATCGATACTTTATCTGCCACGGAAGCCGATGATGCTTTTCCAAATGGGCTCTTCAACCAATTGTTTTTTGATCAGCGAACTTCCCGAGGCCTATCCGATTTCAATGTCGCTCAGACATTCGTGTTGAACTTCACTTGGGAGGTCCCGAGTCCGGCGTCGAGTTCAGGCCTTCCGAAATGGGCTCTAAGCGGCTGGCAATTGGGGGGTGTATACAAGGCGAGCACAGGACAGCCTTTCACTCCCATCCTAGGAGGAGACCCCGCGGGAATGAAATTGGACGAGACAAGCGAGCCACCTAGCCTGCTCGGAGGGCCGGGATGCGCTGCTCTGACCAATCCCGGCAACCCCAATACCTATATCAAGGCTCAGTGCCTCGCGTTTCCGGGCGTCAACCGGTGGGGCAACCTGGGTCGAAATAGCCTTATTGGGCCTGGCGTTTCAAACCTGGATTTCTCGGTTTTCAAAAACAATCCGGTGAAGCGTATTTCCGAGAGCTTCAATGCTCAGTTCCGCGCCGAATTTTTCAACATTCTCAACCGCGCCAACTTTGCTTCGCCGACGCAAAACCTGGCGGTCTTCGATCAGACCGGGCTTCCCGTTTCCAGTGCGGGCCTGATTACCTCCACGCAAACCACTTCGCGGCAAATTCAGCTTGCGCTCAAGCTCATCTGGTAATTCCGGTGAGTCTTAACCTCGATTTTACTCAGCTTCGTGCTTAACGCAGTACATAATCCCACCCGCCGAACGATGCGCTGAAGTCGGAGGACATATGACGATCGTGCTCAGCATATGTGCCGTAATCGATTTTTTAGTGATTATTCTGGGCGTTCCAAGTGTGCTCTGGGTAAAAAAGCCAAATGGCACGCTTGGGCTGATTTGGTGGGGCTGCGTGACGTTGCTGGTAGCAGTCTTCTCGGTTGCTTCCCTTGTTGCCGCGTTGGGTCTGGCTACGAGTGCGTCGACAGCCGCCCATCTGATTCTGTTTCTCGGCGTGTTGCTAATCTTGTGGATGTTTTTCACGCGCGGAGCGCCAAGTCACGCATAGATACTGCTTCGTCGCCTTTTCCTAAAGAGCGCACGACCTCGTTTCTCTAGGCTAGCTCTCTTCTGCCGGGTTAAGGCCGATTCGTCCTCGCCTTGAATACTGTGTTTTACAAAGAAGGCGATTTAGGCTTGATCATCCAAAGTAGGGGATAGAGACTGCCGCGGTGACGACCAAAATCCAAAACAGTAACTCAACCGAGCCCGCGATCTTAGCGACCCGCGGCATCGTCGGTTGCTGCCCCCATTCGCGCATTTTTGTCTGGATCACGATGTGCAATATGAGCGCCACTGGAATCAGGAAGCCCAGCTTGGTGAGAAACGCCGGATTAATCACATAGGTAGCTGCGGCAGCCGAGAAAAGCAGAAAGCCTCCGAGAACGGCGATACAAAAACCGATCCAGTTCCAGACAAATAACGCATTGAAGAGTTGCAAGGGCGACTGATACTGATTGCCCATGCCCATCAAGCTCAGGTCAGTAGCCACAGTAGTTCCAACCCATAAAGAGAGGCCCGTAAAATGAGTCGCTTGAACAAACGGGTAGGCCCAATCGGAGGTCGCAACGGACAAAGCAAACGACTGGTGCTGTAGCCAGTTGCCAAACGTTACCACTGAACTATCCGTCACTGTAGACCTCCTTTAAGTGCTTGCGGGAACTTTCGTGGCGCGCTATCGCATCTCCGACATGTGTTCGAATTAGCCCAATCCTGAAAGCGCCGGCAGTTCATTGCCTGCCAGAATCGCCCCTACCCATAGAAGCAATGAAACTGTGGCTATGAGTTTCGCGCTTATAGGCATTGCGGGCGATTTGTCCCACGCCGGCACCTTCCATTGGACAATGATTCCAAACACGACTGCCGCGAGAACGACCCACATTTTCAGGTGAAAAGTTGGGTCTGGAAGATAGGAAGCCGCAATGCCCGCGAACATGACAAATCCCGAAAGAAAATTTAATGCCAAGCCAGCCCACATCCAGGGAAAGAGTCTCTGTGCGAGTTTTGTGGCGTTCTGCTGCTGCCCCGCGATACCGATTACGCGCAAGTCCACCATCGCGATGGAACCCACCAACATGAACATGCCGAAATAATGGATGATCTCGAGGCCTGCAGCCATCCAACCCACGCTATTGAGCGTGATGATGACCGAGTTGCTCTGCAACGCTTCGCCAATTTGGGAAACCATCGAAGCCTCCCGCCGGAACACCGGCTCCCTACGGGCAACTGCTCTTGGAGCGGGAGTATCATCCAGCAGACGACGGCTGTCGAGTGTTAAATTAACGAAAAAACGGGGTTTACACCGATTTAACCTGCAGCTGTGACAGGGTGCTACGAAGGATAAGCCCAATGCTACAGCTGGTTCCGGAATTGCTCCAAAGCAATGCGCACCAATTGACTTCGCGTCCGCACACCAGTGTTAGCGAAGAGTTGCTGCAAGCTCGCTTTGACTGCACTCTCCGAAATCTGTAGCCGATCTGCGATCTGCTTGTTGCCCAGTCCTTCAAGGATAAACGAAAGGACTTGCCGCTCTCGTTCGCTTAACCTAGCAGCAGGCTGTCTGAGCTCAGACTGCTCATCAGTTTCGAGGGAGCGCCGAAGCATATCCTGTTCGAAAATGGCCCTGCCTTCCATTGCTTCCCGGATTCCTTGAATTAACAATGCCGGCGAACCATGCTTCATGAATATGCCCGAGATGCCCTTGCGAATCAGATTTGGGACTTCATTTTGATTCACGCCGGCAGTCACGAGTAGAACTTTTCCAGTGAACGCTTCGGCCCTCAGCTTCTCAACCAGGTCTGATCCCCGTTCTGTGCCCAGATCGAGATCCAAAAGAATCATATCGACTTCACGTGACTTCAGAATTCGTAGCGCCTCTCCGCTGGAGCTGCAGTCCCCTACCACTTCGAATCCAGGCTCAGCATCCAGCAAGCGAGCCACACTTTCGCGAAATAGCGCGTGGTCGTCGATGAGAAGAATCCGGACGGTCTTCGGGGCGGTCCTACTCATCGTGCGATCCTTTCCAGCCCGCGACTGTGGCCAAATTCACGGCAAAGCAACAACCTTGACTACGCGGCTCAAATTTGAGTTCGCCTCCGAAGCTACGCAGGATCGCGCGAGAGACGTATAGACCCAGCCCCGTCGCATTTGCTCCAGGCTGGAAAGGTTTGAAGAGTGCGTAGGGTGAGGCTATCCCCACGCCTGTATCCTCGAATCGAATCACAACTGTGTGGTCTTGCAATTCGCTGCTGATCGTCAGACGTCTCTGTTCCGCAGAGTCCATTGCACGCTGGCTATTGCGGGCAAGGTTAAGGAAAACCTGCTGCAATCCGTAGCGATCTCCAAATACCAGAGGCAGGTGATCTTGTAATCGCCAGATAATCTCGCATCCGGCTTCACGATAGGCGGCCTCGATAAGTACGCGGAGTTCATCAAGCACGCTGCCGAGGTCAATTGACGCCCCCATATGGCTCGACGGCGGTAGAAGTTCCATATCGGAAAGCTTTTCGAGACCTGCAATCAGGCTACCGAGAGCGTGAAAGTCTTCGTTATTCTGCAAAGCGGGCATCCGCGAAAGATTTTTATAGACGGCCAAAGTGGCACCGCAAATATTGCGAATCTCATGTGCCACTGCGCCCATAAGGATTTTTGTATTCTTGAGCAGGTGATCGAGACTTAGATCTTCCCGGTCTCGCAGGTCTTCGGAAAGATCCACAATAATTGCCGCCAGGCGCGTTCCGTGGATCGTCGTGTAAGTCGAAAACCAAACAGCCGCGAGAAACGCTTCTCCATTGGTGCGCCTGCCGCGGCATCTAAGTTCCGTGCGGAACTGCGTGGGTCGCTGAGTTTGGACTGCCATTTCGAGTGCGGGGACAAATTCTTTGATCGACCGACCCGCCAGGGCGGCGTCCTCAGCCGCGAGGAGGTTACGTGCGGCTTCGTTTGCGAGCAGAATCTGCCCCGCTCCATCGATAGTCATGATGGCCGCAGGACTGCTATCCACCAGAATACGAAGCTGCTCTTCGGCGTCGCGACGGAGTTTCGTATGGGTGTCGACTTCAGCCACGTGATCCAGCGCCATCTGCCGGGTGTGAAAGATTTCGGAGATAAAGAGTCCCGTTCCAACAAATCCAGCAGAAGCCATTAGCAACCTTGTGATGGCTTCGCCCGAAGGAAGTTCGCTGAACAACTCCTGAAGGACCGCACAACACAATGCAATTGCGACGATCTGCCAACGCAGCAGGAATCCGGCGATCATCATGATCGGGAAAAGATACAAAAAGCCGATCGATATGTAGGGCTTTGTGAGCCAATCAACAGTCGCGATAAGTGCGATCAAGACTGCCCCGGCAATCAAGAATGGCAGCCGATTCTTTCGCGAATAGATCGAGGAAAAGTCCATGTCCCTTAGGGCGATATTGCCGCAACTCGCGCCGACAAGCCATCCCCACGGTCGAAAGATAGGTCAAATCGGCCAGAAGATACGGCGCCCAACCAAAAGATAGAGCCCCCAACCCGCAAGATAGGTTTAGGCCAACGGGTTCAGGCGGACAAAATGGTGAGTTGGCAAGCTGCGTCTAGACGAAAAGATACCGCTTCGAATCAGAGGGCCGATGTTTGCCCAGCGATCTCTGTAACGAAGGTATCGAACTCCGATCACTGGAATTCTTGCTACACGTATTGACAGGAGCTGCGCATGAGAGTTGCGAGTTGGAAAAGCACTTGGGTGGTTCTAATCGCATTGCCGCTTTTGGCGACCGGGTGTAGTTCCGCTCGCGGCGACACACAGGCCGATACAAGATCCTCAGCGTCAGGTCCGAACAACGCACAGCAAGGCACCGTGGAACTATCGGCGAGCCAGCTACAGGCAATCAAGATCGAACCTGTGGGGACCTACCCGTTTCCCGTCGAGAACGATACGGTCGGCAACATTGACTTTGACGAAGATCTGTCAGTCCAGGTCTTCCCGCCGTATCAAGGAACGATCATCGACGCTTTTGCGGAAGTCGGCAACGACGTTAAAAAGGATCAGCCCCTTTACACTATCAAAAGCCCCGATCTCATTCAGGCCGAGTCAACCCTTATTGGCGCCGCGGCGACCTTTGAACTGAATAACAAAGAACTCTCGCGAGCGAAAAATCTAAGCGGGACAAACGGCGTCTCCGTCCGGGAGTTGGAGCAGGCAACCTCCGATGAGCAGACTGCCGAGGGCGCGCTCAAAGCAGCGCGGGATGCAGTTCGCGTCTTCGGCAAGACAGACGCCGAAATCGATCAGATGATTTCTTCGCGCAAGATTGATCCCGCGTTGGTCGTACATAGCCCAATTTCCGGAAGGATCACGGCAAGGAATGCGCAGCCCGGATTTTTTGTGCAGCCCGGAGGCGCTACGGCGCCGTATTCAGTCGCAGACGTCACCATCAAATGGATGCTGGCGAGCGTCGTCGAAGCTGATATTCCGCGTTTTCAATTGGGACAGCCAGTCCAGGCCCAGGTAACGGCATATCCCAATCGCGTATTCAGGGGCAGGGTTTCAAAAATCTACGCGACAGCCGACCCGAATACTCATCGCGTAACGATCCGGTCCGAAATCTCCGACCCCAAAAACGAATTGTATCCCGGGATGCTGGCGAATTTTGTCATTCGCCTTCAGCCGCCTATGGAATCGATCGCCATCCCGGAAAATGGGGTCGTCCGTGAAGGTGACGGAACGATGACCGCCTGGGTGACGATGGATCGCCTTCACTTTTCGCAAAGAATCATAAAGACCGGCCTGCGGCGAGACGGCAAGCTGCAGATTTTGGAAGGACTGCAACGAGGAGAACTCGTGGTTAGCGACGGGGCCATCTTCCTGAGCAATATGCTGCAGGCCCCAGTTACGGAGTAGGGTCGAGTGCCCTTGATTTCCAATCACAGCCAGGAAACATGTTCAAGTCTCTCGTAGCGTTTTGCCTGAGCCGCCGCGCCGTGGTGGTAGCCGGGCTCGTCCTTTTTGTGAGCGCCGGTTTCATTGCGTTCAAGATGCTCAACATTGAAGCTTATCCGAATCCCACACCAGTGATCCTGGAAATAACGGCTCAGGCACCAGGACTTTCCGCGGAAGAGATGGAGCGGTATTACACCCTCCCAATGGAGATAGGACTGTACTCCACGCCCGGCGTAGACATTATCCGCTCCACCTCGTTTTACGGACTTTCGTTCGTGCGCGTCACCTTCAAATATGGCGTCGATTATTATTTCGCTTTCTCGCAGGCGTCGATCGCTATGCAACAGAGCATAAGCCTGCCAGGAAACCTCGTGCCGACCATACAGGCGAACAGCTCGACGGGCGAAATTTATCGCTACCAGGTTGTGGGCCCGCCGCACTTCGGAATTACAAACCTGCGCACCGTACAGGATTGGATTGTAGCACGGCGGCTCTTAACGATTCCCGGGATTGCAGCTGTGAACAGTTGGGGCGGCCCTACCAAGGAATTCCAAGTCGAGGTCGATCCTCACAAGCTGGAGGCCTACAACGTTACGGTGCCGCAAGTTGTGACGGCGCTGGGGAACTCGAATATCAACGTTGGCGGACGTGAAATCTCCATCGGTCAGCAGTCCATCAACATCCGGGGTGTAGGTCTCATCGACGACGGGGGGAGCGACGACCTAACCCAAGGCTACAGGGTCGACGACATCGAAAACGTCGTTCTCAACCAAAACAATGGGGTTCCCGTTCTTGTAAAAGATATCGGCAAGGTATCGGTTGGCTATCGGCCCAGATTAGGCGTTCTGGGTCGCGACAGGCAGGACGATGTGGTGGGCGCGATCGTGGTGCAGAGGCGAACGGAAAAAACCGCTGAGATGATTCCGAAGGTCGAGGCGGCGATTAACAATCTCAATCACGACGGAAGCCTCCCGCCGGGCGTGAAGGTCGTTCCGTTTTATGACCGGTCGTCATTGATTGCGGTCACGACCCAGACCGTCTTGCACAACCTCATCTTCGGATTCATCCTGGTTTTCCTGATCCAGTGGATTTTCCTGGGGAATCTCCGCAGCGCCATCATTGTTGGTTTGAACATACCTTTCGCGCTGTTTTTTGCCACGATTCTGCTCGTCATTCGGGGTGAAAGCGCGAACTTGCTGTCGGTTGGGGCCGTCGATTTCGGCATCATCGTGGATTCGGCCGTAATCCTGGTTGAGAACGTCTTCCGAAATCTCCAACGGGATCAGGGAGAGAAAGATTCTCTCCTGGAGCGTCTCTCCGGCGGGTACTGGGGAGCTGACCCGACGCGAGCCCAGGAGAATTCAGCGGAACCTCAAGCGTGGACCGGTCGTTTGCGTCTGATTCTCATCAGCGCCATGCAGGTCGATAAGGCAGTTCTCTTCTCCGCACTGATCACCGTCGCCGGCTTCGTGCCATTGTTTACAATGCAGGGCGTCGAGGGCCAAATCTTCGGCCCAATGGCGCGCACTTACGGTTATGCGCTCGCGGGCGCTTTGATCGCGACGTTCACCATTACGCCACCGCTCGCTTCCGTGTTGCTTCCTCAGCGTGTGAGAGAAACGGAGACGATCGCCGTCCGAGTGCTGCATCGTCTGTACACTCCGGCCCTGCGCTTTGCACTAACGCATCGAGTGCTCGTAGTAGCAATTGAAGTTGCCATTATTCTGGGGACCTTCTTTTTGATCGCACCGCGGCTCGGCAGCGAGTTTCTCCCGCAGCTGGAAGAAGGCAATTTCTGGATTCGTGCTTCCATGCCGATCACGCTATCTCTTCGAGATGGGGAGGCAGCTTCCAGGAAAATGCGCGAGATTCTACTGCGACATCCCGAGGTCATCACCGTGGTTTCTCAGCACGGACGGCCGGACGACGGCAGCGACGCCGCCCCATTCTCGAACGTAGAGTTGTTCGCACCGCTAAAGCCATTTGACGAATGGCCGAGAGGCATGACGAAGGAGAAGTTGACCGATCAAATTCAAAAGGAATTTACCAATGAACTGCCGGGAATCAATTTCAACTTTTCCCAATACATCGAGGACAACGTCGAGGAGGCAATTTCGGGAGTTAAAGGCTCTAATTCTGTAAAGATTGTCGGCCCAAATCTCCAAAATATAACGAGCATCGCCGAGCAGATTCGCGACCAAATGAGCCAGGTTCGCGGGATCGCCGACCTCGGTATCTTCCCTGTTCTTGGACAGCCGAACCTCAATATAAAAATCGATCGCGCCAAGGCTGCGCGTTACGGGCTCAATTCAGGCGACGTGAACTCGATCATTCAGGCGGCCATGGGCGGCGCCGCGGCTACTTCGGTCTTGGAAGGCGACCGCCAATTCAATGTCGTCGTCCGCTATACGCCCGAATATCGTGACAGCATCGAGAAAATCTCCAACATCAGAGTCGCATATCAGACAGACGGGGGACGGAACGCCTACATACCATTGAAAGAACTGGCGACCATCAGCCTGGATACAGGCGCGTCCTGGATTTATCACGAAAGCATGCAGCGCTTCATCCCCGTGAAATTCAGCGTCCGCGGACGCGATCTAGCCAGCACGGTGCAGGAAGCCCAAGAGCGAATCGCTAAGAACGTCACATTGCCTTCCGGATACCGGCTCGTATGGGCAGGTGAGTTCGGAGATCTTCAGGAAGCCAAGCAACGCCTGGAGATTATCGTGCCAATCAGTCTCGTTTTGGTAATGGGGCTCCTTTACAGCCTGTTCAACAATGTGCGCGATAGCCTTTTAGCGCTCGCCGGAATCCCCGTCGCGGTGGTGGGGGGTATCCTCGCTCTCTATATTTCCGGCCTGAACTTCAGCATCTCGGCCGCCATCGGCTTTGTCTCGCTCTTCGGTGTATCGGTCATGAACGGAATCCTTATGATTACGTTTTATAACCAGGAAAGGGCTCAGGGATATCCACCTGTAGACGCCATGTACCGGGCCGCGTCCACGCGGATGCGCGCCTTATTGATGACAGCTCTTTCGGCCTGTCTCGGCCTGCTGCCTGCGGCGATATCGACGGGTATCGGCAGTCAGGTGCAGCGTCCTTTAGCAACGGTAATTGTGGGAGGCATGTTGGTAGGTCCGATCATGCTGCTGCTGGCCGTCCCGCCAACCATGATGATTTTTCTTGGGGGCGACCATGCCTTGCACTCTGGGGAATCGAAATGAAGACCATCTGTCTGCTTCTCCTGACGATGATTAATGTTCTTTTAGTGAATCGAGTGCTGTATGCGGCTCCTGCCAATCCAGCACGAGATCAAAACGCTTCAGAGGGCACGCCGAAGGCAGTTAATGCTCAAACCAAACGTCCGACTAGCGATGGCGCCCCTCAAAGTGACACCGAGGCAAGCGGTGAAACACGCGAGCCCCGCCGTGCGGCAAAGAGTCGCCCGAGCAGCAAGGCGGTAGCGATCAACTCAACTCGTCCGGGGCAAGTTGCTGGACGTCAAACGTTCTCTGCGGCGGGAAATCCTGCCAATTCTCGCCCAAGCTCTGCCACGCAGCCAGGTCCGACCCAAGGCCGTGGCTCAACACAGAACGAAGCGATTTACCGAGCCCTCCCGGTTCGACCAGGTGCCGCGATCCGGCCTGGCTCGCCGTTAGCCGGCACTGTGCGGCACCGCGATCCGAATGCAGCGGTTATCGGGGGAGCCGCACACTCCAACATCCGAAGCACGGCAGCAATCGACGGAACACCAACGAACCTCAAAGGTCCAAGGAACTGACTCCATGCGATACATTCATAAATTGCGCGGCACATACTCGCTGCTACTGGCCTCACTGCTCTTTGCAGGCTGCGCCGTCGGGCCAAATTTCAAAAAGCCCGCTGCGCCAAATGTCGCCGGTTACCTGCCGACCCAGCCCTCAACGACCACCAATGTCCCCAACGTTTCAGGTGGAGAAGCACAACAATTTGTTCAGAGCCGCGACATTCCCGGGGATTGGTGGACGCTGTTCCATTCTGCAGCGCTGAACGATTTGATTGAGCGAGCGCTCAAAGCTAATCCTGACCTCAAGGCGTCGCAGGCTGCTCTGGTAGTGGCCCGAGAGAGTATGCTCGCTCAACGTGGCGCTTACTACCCCAGTGTTTCAGGTGGTTTTATAGCAAGCAGGCAAAAGACCTCGGAGTTGATTGCCCCCGTGCCGAATGCGAACGTCTTCAATTTCAGTCTCTACACACCGCAGGTGAGCATCTCGTTTGTACCGGACGTATTTGGTCTGAACCGCCGAACGGTGGAGTCGCTAAAAGCGCAGGAGCAGCAGGCGCGTTTTGCGCTGGCCGCAACTCACATTACCCTGACCTCCAATGTGGCCGCCGCGGCCATTCAGGAAGCGTCACTACGCGGGCAAATTAATGCCACCCGACAACTGATTGCCAACAACACTGCAATGCTACAGATTCTGCGCGAGCAGTACGCACAGGGTTATGTCGCTCAGCTTGATGTAGCTTCGCAGGAATCCCAACTCGCGCAAGTCACAGCGACGTTGCCACCTCTGCTAAGGCAATTGGCTCAACAACGTGATCTGCTGGCGGCGCTGTCTGGCGGATTCCCGAGCGAGGAACTTACTGCGGAGTTTGAGTTCTCCAGTTTCCAACTGCCACAGGAGTTGCCGATGAGCCTCCCTTCGCAACTGGTCCAACAACGTCCCGATGTGCTCCAGGCTGAGGAGAACGTCCACGCAGCCAGCGCTCAGGTCGGCGTTGCGATTGCGAACCGTTTGCCAAGCTTCAACCTGACGGCAGATGCCGGAAGCATGGCACTCGCCTTCAGTCAGATCTTTGGCGCTGGAACGAGTTTTTGGGATTTGGCTGCGGGCGTCACGCAACCCGTATTTGAAGGCGGCACTTTGCGGCACCGGCAGCGCGCCGCTGAGGCCGGATTGACGCAGGCCCAGGAACAATATCGCGGCGTACTGCTCACGGCTTTTCAGAATGTGGCCGATACCTTGAACGCTCTTCAACAGGATGGAGAGGCTCTGAAAGCTGCCGCCGCGGCTCAACAAGCCGCCAACATCACACTAACCCAAACGAAAAGCCAGTTTGAGGCGGGCTATACGAGCTACCTGGCGCTACTAAGCGCAGAGCAAGCCTACCAGCAGGCAGCGATTACTCTCGTTCAAGCGCAGGCGAACCGATTTGCCGACACTGCGGCACTTTTCCAGGCTCTAGGGGGCGGTTGGTGGAATCGTACGGACATCCCCAAATCGTAATGAACGAGATGGCGCCGTTGAAGAACTCAGGCGTGGTCGATCAGGCGGTGGTGAATGGCGTAAAGTGCGAGTTCCAGCCGGTCCGAAACTCCCAGCTTGTCGAAAATATTGTGTAGGTGATTTTTGACTGTCTGTTCGCTGATGAAGAGTTTTTCCCCGATCTCTTTATTCCGATAACCTTGGGCAACCAGCTGTACGATTTCTTTTTCGCGATCACTGAGTAGCGGCTTATCCCGCCGCGGCCCATTATCGGAGCTCTTGGCAAAGGCTTTCATGACCTCCGCGGTCATGCGGTTATCGAGCCAAATTTCCCCGCTATACACGCGGTGGATACTTTTGACGAGCAGGTCGCTGGCGGATTGCTTCAGCACAATTCCACGCGCGCCCAGGCGCATGGCGCGCACGACGTCGCGGTCGTCCTCGGCGGCGGTGAGCACGATTACGCGAGTCGGCAGCGAATCGAAATTGACTTCCTCGAGCACGGCGAGGCCGTCTTTATCGGGCATGCGGAGATCCAGCAGCAGAATGTCCGGCTTGAGCTTCGCCAGCATGCGGATACATTCGTTGCCGTTGGAAGCCTCACCGACAATGGCGATATCGTCTTCGCCATCCAGCAGCTTGCGCAGGCCGTCACGGAAAATTACGTGATCGTCGGCCATTAGAACGCGGATAGATTGTTTGGCTTTAGCCATGTCAACCGAGCGGAACCTCTACCGTCAGTCGCGCTCCGTGGCCCGGAGTAGACTCCACCATCAGCACACCCCCAACACTTCTTGTACGGTCTTTGATCGAGATCGGACCCAGGCGCAGCCGGTCCAATTCGTCGCCGGTATAGCGGCCCGCGAAGCTGAAGCCTTCGCCGTTATCGTCGATGACCAAAACAACTTTCGCATCATTTTGCCACAGTTTTACCACGACATGCGTGGCGCGAGCATGCTTTTTTACGTTGTGCAGTGCTTCTCGGTAAATCTGAAACAATTCGCGGCAGATGCGATCCGGCAAGTCCAAGACGGCGGCATCGATCAGCAGGTCGAGCGCCACGGAAGATTCATTTCGGAACCGCTCGGCAAATCCTCGCATCAAGTCCACCAAGTCCGCACTTTGCACGCCAAGCGGACGCATGTCCATCACCATCTGGCGTAGTTCCTGGGTCTCATTCCGAACTGTATGCTGCAGGGTAGATAGTTCGCTCGCGACCTGTTCGGGCGCCTGTGGCAGCCTGCGGCGCAGCACGTCGAGTTGAATTTCGATACTCAGAAGCGTCTGCAGAATGCCGTCGTGGAGGTCCCGCGAGATCCGGCTGCGCTCGCCTTCAATTGCCCGCACTCGCAAGCGACGCAACAGTAGCAGATTTTCGAGCGGCGGACCGAGATGCCGCACTACACGCTCGAGGCGCTGTAAATCCTGAGCCATATGGGGACGCCGCGAGTTTGCCAGCATTAGCTTCCCTGCGGGCTGACCATCGAAATTCACGGTCACGCTGAGCATAGAGCGCAAACCGAGCTCCTGCCGCGTTTGCTCGGGCATGACAGGCAATTCCGGCAGATGCTGCGCGTCATTGCGATTCCAGCCGAACGTGGCGCGAATTCCATTTCCTTGATTCCAGCAAAAGCTGGCCTCAGGATAATCAAAAAGAAAGACGTCTCCTTTCGAGAGAGGTAAATGCTCGGGCGTCAGACGCTTAGCTTCGCCCGGCGCTACCGTCCAGACGAATATGCGCTCCATCTCCGTATCGCGAAAAGCGAAGATCCCCCTTTCGCAATCAAATCCGCTGGCCAATTCACCCAGCACCAGCCGTAGCGACTCCGCTACGCCTTTTTCCACCTGCAGCAGAGCTGTGAGGCGTACCAGAAAATCGTGTTCCGAGGCGTGCAGCCGATTGCGGTACCCCATGAACGAAAGACCGACTCCGCCAGTAAATGTGCCGGCCACGAGCGCAACCCAGGAAAACACCTCCATCCACCCGAAACCGCCCCTCCAGGTGGCCCGGAATAGCACGGCCAATGTCACGGCACCTGCCAGGAGAATCGAACGCTCCAGGCCCCAGCGAATCCCGGCCGCCAAAGCTACAAAGAGGTATACGAACCAGAATGCGGCCGCCGAATTCGTAAGCAGCAGGAAAACTGCAAGCGCCGTCAGATCCAGCAGCAGCGGAAGCTGCCATTCCCTGAGCCTTGGAACGTATTCAAGCAGCAAGAGCGCCAAGGCCGCTCCGAGATAAGCCAAAACGAAAGCCACTGCATGCGGGCCGCGGGCTTGCGGCGGTTCCTCCAGCAGAACACCTAGCGCCAGCACCATAAAAATCGGCCGGGCGTAGGTGATCTGGCGCTCGAGATGTCGGCGTTCCGCACTGTGCGGCTGCATAGAGTCGAAGGGAGCTTCTATTCCAAACCAACCGCACCCAGAGCGCCAGAGCGGAGCTGTGGCCGTTTTCCAAGATGCTAATGTCAAATAGAGTGTGAAGAATCAATGGGTTCGGAAAGTCCAAAATAGGAGTACAATCTGGCCGTGAGTGCACGGGCAAGTGAGCGGGACCGGCAGATCAGGCGCAGGGCCTTTCACGTGGTAATTGCCCTGATTCTCGTAGTCTGCGCGCTTTCGCCTTTCCTTGAGACTGCTGTGAATTGGAACGACACCGTCTTCGCTACCGGCTATGACGGTGAGAGCACAATGGCAGTTCTCGTGCTCCTTTTGGAACTGGTAATTTCGCTTGCCGGACTTCTTGTTTGTTTTTGCCGTAATACTCAGTGGATCGAACGACTAGTCACAAAGCATTCACCGTTGGCATCCGATTCGGATTTCAGCACAATAGTCGCTGAACTCTCGCCACCCCCTCCTCTGCGCATTTAGCCTCTCGCTTCGGACAAATCCAGCTTCGGCATCTTGTCGTTGCGTCGATTTTCGTTTGTACGGAGCGAGATTTCCATGAATTCAGCACGTCTGTTCTTTCTATGCATCGTCAGCGCTTTAACGCTTACGAGTTGCGCGGTACAGCCCTATCGAGCGGCTCCGATCGCGCCGGTAGCGACTGCTTCCAGTTTTGAATCGCGCAGCCTCAGCGACGCCGGGCTGCAATCTTTCGTGGAGAAAAGCTTGGGCCAGCCAATGGCTCCCTGGCCGCCGAAGGTTTGGGACCTTCAAACCGCATCGCTGATTGCCCTGTACTTCAGTCCGGATATGCAAGCGGCTCGGGCTCGATTGGAGGGGGCGGAAGCCGCCATTGTGACCGCCGGCGCGCGTCCCAATCCCGTCTTCGACTTTTCTCCGGGCGTTCCCAGCCCGTATTTGCTCGCCCTTGACTTTGCCGTCCCGCTCGAGACGAAGGGTAAGCGTGGTTACCGCATCCGTTCGGCTCGTAGCTTGGACGAAGCTGCGCGATTCGACCTCGCCGATTCGGCATGGAAACTCCACAGTGGCGTCCGCAGAGCTCTGCTGGATTATCTTTTGGCCTCGCGCAGTCTGGACCTGTTTCACTCTGAGGAACAGGTCCGCATCGAACAGGTAAAGCTTCTGCAGGAAAGATTTATTGCCGGCGATATACCGCGGCCCGAGCTTGATCTCGCCCGGATCGAGCTTTCCAAAACGCATTTGGCCATCAGCTCTGCAGGGGGCCTGTTGGCCGAAACGAAAGCGGCCCTGGCCGAGGCCATGGGGATTCCTGTAGAGGGACTTGATGGAGTCGAATTCACTTGGGGCGATCTGGAATCTCCCCCGGTTGCCCAGTCCTTCTCGCTTCAGGAGATTCGACGTGCGGCCGTTCTCGATAGGCTGGATATTCGCCGCTCACTTGCGCAATACGCCGCGGCGGAAACCGATTTACAGCTTGAGATTGCCAAACAGTATCCCGACATACAGATCGGCCCGGGTTACACGTATGAGGAGAAAAACAGCTTTTTCACCTTGGCGGTCTCCATCACTCTGCCTCTCTTCAACCGGAATCAAGGGCCGATTGCTGAAGCCGAGGCGAAACGCAAGGAGGCCGCCGCGGCTTTCCTGCAGAAGCAGGCACAGGTCATCGGCGACAGCGAAAAGGCGTTCGCTGCCTACTCCGCGGCTCTCAATGAATTGGCCGAAGCTGACCAGTCTCTCCGACAACTTCAGGACACGCAACTGCGGATGACGCAGCTCGCGGTCGCAGCAGGTGAAGAAGACCGGCTCACGCTCAACGGAGTGCAGCTCGAGAACGCAGCCGTCGCGCGAGCCCGGCTCGACGCACTGGGCCGGGCTCAGATTGCGCTCGGCAATCTCGAGGATGCGGTCCAACGGCCACTCAGCGCGAGTGACAGATTCCCTATTGGTCCGGAATCTCCCGCACTGACGAAAGCGGCGCCGGAGGCACTCCGATGAAGACAAGCTGCGAGTTCAGCAAGACAAGCCTCTGCCTTCTGATCATGACCCTGTTGACTCTGACATTTCTTGGAGCCTGCCGCAGTGGTAAAGATCCAGATGACGAAGACCGCCCGCGTACTGCCCCGGCCACGCCGCCGCCAGCGCAAATTTCATTCGAGAATGGGGAAGTCATTCTCACCATGGATGAGCAAGCGCAGAAGCGCTTGGGCATAGAAGTCAGCGCTCTAGGCGGGAGCTCGAATCGGCCACAGGCAGACGTGCCCGCCACTGTCTTATCGGCTCAGGATCTCGCGAGCTTTCGTAACAGCTACGTTTCCGCCCTCTCGCAAATCGAAAAGAACCGCATAGATATTGAGGTCGCCCGCAAACAATATACGCGCACGAAATCATTATTTGAGAGCGACCAAAATATCTCCGCGAAGGTGTTGGAATCCGCCGAGGGGAATCTCCGCGCGCTCGAAACGGAGGAGCGCGCGGCAGAGCAACAGTTGAGCCTGCAGGGCTCCTTGGTAGAACAGCAATGGGGTAGCGTGGTTGGAAAGTGGGCCATGGATGGGTCACCGGAACTCGATCGCATTCTCAGCACGCGCGAGGTGCTTATCCAAGTAACGTTTCCGTTTGATCAGAATTATGCCGCCCCCAAAACAATCCTAGTGGAAGTTCCGGGCCGAACCCGAGCGGAAGCGACGCTGATCTCGGCTTTCCCCAGAGTCGATCCGCGGATACAGGGCCGCAGTTTTCTCTATTCAGCCCCTGCCCACCCGGACTTTACGCCGGGCGTGAATCTTATTTCGCACTTCGCGGTCGGCAATTCCACGCACGGCGTGGTCGTGCCTGCCGCGGCCGTGGTGTGGTCGGAAGGTAAAGCTTGGGCTTATTTGCAAACCAGCGCTCACCAGTTTTCACGCCGTGCAGTGCCGACCGATTCTGCGGTCGACACAGGCTACTTCGTCGCGGCAGGTTTCTCCGCGTCGGACAAAGTAGTAACGCGAGGCGCGCAGTCGTTGCTCTCGGAGGAAGCCGTTCTGGAGGGCTACGGCGGAGGTGGCGGCGATGAGAACTGAAGCTCGGGGGCCACGATGCTGAATGCCATTGTTCGCTTTTCGTTGCGCTTTCGCGGAATTGTAATTGCCCTTGCGTGCGCTCTGCTGGGCTATGGAATCTTTTCGCTGCTTCGCTCCTCCTATGACGCATTTCCCGACTTCGCGCCCCCTGAAGTATCCGTACAGACAGAGGCGCCAGGCCTTTCTCCAGAGCAAGTAGAAGTTCTAGTTACGCAGCCGATCGAAAACAGCATTAACGGCGCGACCGGCATCGGCTCGCTGCGGTCAAGGTCCATTCAGGGCCTTTCGGATATCACCGTCGTCTTTCGCACCGGTACGGACATTTACCGCGACCGCCAATTGGTGGCCGAGCGGCTATCGGCGGTAGCCAACGAACTTCCGACCGGCGTCCAGCCCCCGCTCATGACTCCACTCACTTCATCCACGGCTTGGGTCATGGAGGTGGATTTCACCTCGGACAAGCAATCGTTAATGGATCTGAGGACGATCGCGGACTGGACCATTAAGCCGCACATTCTCGCCGTGCCTGGAGTGGCCGGAGTCGAAGTAAACGGCGGTGATGTGCGCCAACTTCAATTTCAGTTCGATCCACAAAAGCTCGTGCAGTATGGAGTTAGCGTCGAGGACGTGATTGCGGCGGCGCGCCAGGCCACCGGAGTTCGCGGCGGCGGTTTCATCGAAACCGTGAATCAGCGAATCGTATTGCAAACGGAAGCTCCATCCGCGACGCCCGCACAACTTGCCGGAACCGTTTTGGTGCATCACAACGGCGCTAACGTCACGCTGGGCGATGTCGCGCGCGTGGAGGAAGCCCCGGCCCCTCGCATCGGAGCGGCATCAGTGGCAGGAAAACGTGGTGTGAGCATGATCGTCGATGCTGCCTACGGTGCGAACACGCTCGACGTCACCCAAGACATAGACAAAGCGCTGGACGATCTGCAACCTGGCCTGGAAGCACAGGGCATCGCCATTCATCGAGATGTATTGCGGGCGGCCGATTTCATCAACGTCGCGCTGCACAATGTTCGCGATTCCTTGCTGATCGGCGGGATCCTCGTGGTCGTGGTTCTCTTTTTATTTCTCTTCAATCTGCGTACGGCTGCCATTTCCTGCACCGCTATTCCTCTATCTCTCCTGGCGGCTGTTATCGCGCTTAACAAAGTGGGCCTCAGCCTGAATACAATGACCCTCGGCGGCCTTTCCATTGCCATCGGCGAAGTCGTCGACGATGCTGTGATCGACGTAGAGAACATCTATCGCCGCCTCCGTGAAAATCGGTCCGCGCCAAATCCTCGCTCGCTCTTTCAGGTCGTATTTGACGCTTCGATTGAAGTGCGCAGCGCCGTCGTCTATGCCACTTTCGCGGTCATCCTGGTATTTTTTCCGGTCCTGAATATGTCCGGACTCGCCGGGAACCTCTTTGGACCCCTCGGCGTGGCGTACATCTGGGCGATCATCGCTTCACTTGTTGTGGCGCTGACGGTCACGCCGGCTCTCAGCCTGATTCTGCTCGGAGGCCGAGACCTTCCGGCGATGGAACCGCCCCTTGTTCATTGGTTGAAACGGGGGTATGAGGCGCTTCTGCTTCGGGTCGAGCGCGCCCCGCGCGTGCTGGTGCCTGTTACAGTGGGGCTGCTGGTAGTAGCAGGCGTGGGAGCGTTGTTTTTCTTGAGCAGTTCGTTTTTGCCCGATCTGCGAGAGGGAAACATCACCGTGCATATGACCGCAGTTCCGGGGACTTCTCTCGAAGAGTCTTTGCGATTGGGAGACCGCCTTACGCAAGCGTTGTCGCAGGTTCCTTTCGTACGCTCCGTCGCACAGCGCGTGGGCAGAGCGGAGTTGGGAACCGACACCATGGGAACTCACGAAAGTGAGATTGATGTGAATCTGCAGGCCGTCAAGGGAACGCAGGTACAGACCTCACAGGAGCAGATCCGTGACACTCTCGCCGAAATTCCTGGCGCTATTCTTACTTCGAACAGTTTTTTGACCGAGCGCATCAACGAAACCTTATCCGGATATGGAGCCGCTGTGGCGGTGAATGTTTTTGGCAATGATCTCGATCAAATGGACCGCGCAGCGGCCCAGATCGCGCGAATCCTCGCCGCGATTCCAGGCGGAGCGGAAGTGCAGCTTCAATCGCCCCCGGGCATGCCCGAAATTCTGGTGCGGCTGCGCAAGGATGGCGTCGCGCGATGGGGATTTGATCCCCTTTCGGTTTTGGACGTCGTCCGCACGGCTTATGGAAGCGAAGTAGTGGGACAAACCTATGATGGCAACCGGGTATTTGATGTCTCCGTGCTCCTGGCATCAACCAAAAAACCGCAAGTGAGTGAGTTAGGAGAGCTGCCGCTTCGCAACCCGGACGGGAAATTTGTTGCGCTGAGCGAGCTTGCCGATCTGCAGGAATCGTCTGGACGCTACGTCGTTTTGCACGAAGGTGCGCGGCGAGTACAAACAGTCACGTGCAACGTGCGAGGGCGCAGCGTGGACTCTTTTGTACAAGAAGCGCGCAAGCGTATTTCGAGCATCAAGTTTCCCGCAGGCACTTACGTCAGCTTTGCCGGCACGGCTGCGGCGCAAGCGCAATCGCTCCACGAACTGATCGTGAATTCGCTCCTGGCGGGCTTGGGAATCATACTTTTGCTATCCGTGGTTATGGGAAATGGCCGAAACCTGCTGCTGGTGCTGGTGAATCTGCCGTTTGCGTTGGTGGGGGGCGTGATTGCCGCGGGTCTGACGGGAGGCGATCTCTCGCTTGGATCGCTGGTTGGGTTCGTCACTCTATTTGGAATCACCCTACGGAATTCCATCATGCTCATTTCGCACTATGAGCATCTGGTTGAATCGGAAAGCATGACCTGGGGCATTGAAACAGCAATGCGAGGTGCTTCGGAACGTCTGGCGCCAATTCTCATGACGGCTTTGGTGACCGGGCTCGGCCTTTTGCCCCTTGCCATAGGTAGTGGTGATCCAGGGCGTGAAGTCGAAGGGCCCATGGCTATCGTGATTCTGGGAGGACTGCTGACGTCGACCCTCTTGAACCTGCTGGTACTGCCAACACTAGCGCTGCGCTATGGCAGATTCGAACGACACCGTGAACTTTGAAATCGACTCACGCGCGTCCAACCGATCCAGGGAAACCGCAGCAAATTTGCACAGCGTGCGCATGCTTGTGAAAAATCCACCTGAATACGCTATTGCGCAGCGACCAATTGCTGCCTATTCTTGGGCGACTTGATCTACAAACAAGGTCTGGCAAGTGGATCAGCAATTCACGCGCAGTGAAGTCGAGCGCATGACCGGCGCTACCCGGCAGCAACTCGATTATTGGTCCCGCCTTAGGCTCCTGCAGCCACGCTCGCGTTGGGGAGAGCGATTCTTCAATTTCACCGATCTGGTCGCAGTGGAAGCGCTCCGGCGCCTGACCGCGCAGCGAATTCCTGCGCAGCGTCTCAGCCGGGTCGTACAGGCATTGGAACGGCAGCTCGGAAATGCAGCGGCCCCACTCGCCTCTTTGCGTATCTCCGTCGCAGGCGATGAGGTCGTCGTTCGGGAGCCAGGACCGCAAGGGCGGCCCATCGAACCATTAACCGGTCAATTTGTGATGGATTTTGAAACCGCCCAGTTGCAAAGCAAGGTGCACTCCCTGGGCACACGCACAGCCGAGGAATGGTTCGATCTGGCGATGACTCTGGATGGCAAGCAGGAGAGCATGGCCGAGGCAGTGGATGCTTATCGGCAAGCGATCAAGGGCGCACCGGAATGGATCGAACCGCACATCAATCTCGGCACGGCCCTTTTTCATCTTGGGCTTCTGGTGGAATCGCGCGACGCGTTTTGCGCTGCTGTGAAAATTGACCGGCGCCACGCGTTAGCGCATTTCAATCTTGGATGTATTTGCGACCGTTTGGGCGATGGCGATCAGGCAGCACAAGAATTTCGCGCTGCCCTCGCATGCGCGCCGGATATGGCAGAGGCCCATCTGAATCTGGCTCTGGTGTACGAAAAGCAAAATCGGAAGGACGATAGCCGCAGCCACTTCTCCGCCTATCTGCGTTACGACCCTAATGGGCGCTGGGCGGATTTCGCCCGCGCTCGTCTAGGATCAAGTGGCCGGCCACGACGCCGCGCTGCCAAAGTCACGCCCTTCCGGCGTGCGCATAACTAGCCGCAACCAGGTCTATCCGCCGTTCCGCCCTCCGCCTTCGTATAGAATGGTCCAGGTTGGAGGCGCAAGTGAAATCGAAAACCTGCTTCACCGCACTCATCCTTCTTCTCTCTATCCCGATGTTCGTTCGCACAATACGAGCGCAGGAAAATAGTACCGATCAGGCACCCGCCGGGCCGCCGAAGTTCCTGAACATGGTTCATCAGGAGCTCAAACCGGGAAGAACCGGAGCATACGGTGAGCTTGAGGCGTCCATCGCACGCATCTACAGTCGCGAAAACATACCGGTATTTTGGATCGAGTTGGGATCGATAACAGGCCCCTCCGAAGTGCTGTATCTGAATTTGTTTGACTCCTCGGAAGAGATGGCCAAGGCGATGGACGCATTGAATGCAGGCCTGGCAGCCCACCCGGAACTCGTGCAGACTCAGGATCGCTTGTTACAGGAAAACACGTCGAACGGCACTTCGGTTCTGGGCGTGCGGCGCGATGACATGGGATATCGCGCCAACACCATCGATTTCTCCAAGATGCGTGTCCTGCGCTTATCCACCGTGTTTGCTCATCCCGGCTATGAGCGCGCCTTTATGGAAACGGAATGGTCCTTGAGCGAGGCTTCGGAGAAAGTGCACGCCCGCTCCGCTTGGGCGGTCTACGAAGTTATTGGAGGCCTGCCCGAACCATCGTTCGTGATCGTAACGCCTATGCAATCCTTACAGGAAATCGATGGCATCTTCGAGGCAACCCAGTCACTCAAGACAACCGAGGGCGGCGCTTTAGACCAGCACCTTCAGGAGTTGGCTCGAATCGCCTATGGCACAAGCGATACTCGACTCTTTGCAGCGAACCCCAGACTGAGCCATGTTTCCAAGAAATTTGCCGCTAGCGACGCGGATTTCTGGGCGCCCGCCACATTGCCTGCCGCGGCGCCGACAAGCGCCGGCAAAAGCGAAAAAACGCCCCCAAAGAACGTGGGAACGATACCGAGGCCTTAGCCTAGGCTACTGTTTGGGAGGAGCAATCGGGCCCGGCGGCGCAGGCGCGGGACCTAGCGGGCTAGGTGGCGATGCCGCAGATGGACTCGCCGGCGTCAAAGTGAAAGCTACGCCGCGTGCGGCATTCGCTTGGATTGTCTTTTGCAGGTCAAGCTGATCGACGGACACTTCGTTCTTATGGCCATACCCGGTCACGTAGTGCAGCCGCCCATCCGACACCGTATAGCTGGCCACAGAAAACACTGAACCGTCCTTGAAGTAGAGCAATACCTCTTTTAGTACTCGCGTGGTGAGGTCCGTGGATGCGCTCAGATCCTCCGGCACACTCGCCAGCGAAGGATACTGGCCGATCGGTGGCGTGTATTGCAGGGTAGCCGAACTGTCCGGCGGAGTATACACAGGTCCAGACGGATAGCTGGGCGACGGATAGTCGGGTGCTCCCGATGGATACCCGGGTGAAGGGTACGCCGGTGGAAAATAGCCGACTCCGTAGCCGTAATACGGCGCGAGAAGGCCGCCGCAGCCATTTGCCAGTCCCCAGAAAGGATTGCACCCAGCAAAAAGGAATGGGTTATACGCTAGACCGAATAATCTGTTGGTGCCGAGAAACGGCCCGACAGGTCCAATAAGGGGTCGCCTCGGCGGCCTCGATGAGAACAAAATGCCTGATCCTGTCAGAGGAGTGCGAAACGGCGAAACTGGCATGCGGATACCAGTAATGGGAACACCGCCCACCGGGCGGCCAATGATCGGATGGCTAATAAAGGGGCTTGCCGCAGGGCGGCTAGTAACGGGGCTCGCCGTCATCGGCCGACTAACCGCAGGCGGGACGCGAACCGCGGGCACCCGTGGCGCTGCAACTCCGCCCGCCCTCGCGCCTCCAGCAGCGTGCGCACCCGCCGCGCCACGCTGAGCAAGCACGCCCATTGGCATAAACGCTAACGCAAAAACCACGAGTATTTCTAAAATCTTTTTGAGGCCAGCGACGGAATGAAACGCGGCGGGTTTCAATCGACACCCCCCGGACCCTGAGGTAACTTCGCCTTAATTGTAGTGCATTCCCCTGAGCGCACCAACAACTTTCAGCTGCATACAAATTCCATAGTAGAGGAGCTCCCTGGAACACTTGACAGGCTTTCCGTCTCTAATTAGACTAACCGTTTAGTTAAACATTATGTCTGGCACAATTCTTTCTTCCGTAGCGACCGCAGCATCTCGCGTTCCCGAAAACCGATTGGCTCCTGGGCTGGCGCGCCCGAGACATCCGGATACGGTGCAGCGCATTCTCCGCGCCGCCGAAGAGAATTTCGCCGAGCGCGGATTGGCCGGTGCACGCATCGGAGCCATCGCGCGAGCCGCGCGCGTAAACAAGGCTCTGCTCTATTACTACTTTTCCAGCAAGGAAGAACTACACCGCTTCACGCTGACTGCGCTCTTCCGCCAGCTTCGCGAGCAAACGAGCGCCGCCCTTGACCGGCCGGGCTCCCCGCGCGAGCAACTTCTTCGCTACATCAATAGCTATTTCGATTTCATGGTGGCGCATCCGAATTACCCGCGTCTCTTCGAACGCGAGCTCATGAGCCAGGAACCGCGGCTGGTAGGACTTATACAGGAACACCTACGCCCACTTCACGCGCGCCTTACAGGCGTGATCCGTGCAGGCATAGCGCAGGGAGAATTCCGGCGCGTGCACCCACAGCATACGTTGTTCAGCTTGGTGGCGATGACGGTTTTTTACTTCGCCGCAGTGCCAGTGTTGACGCAGCTATGGCGAGTTGAGCCTTTGGCCCCGCGACGTGTAGCGGCGAGACGTCGTGCCGTTCTGGATTTTGTGGAACACGCTCTGTTTTTGCCGGCAGCGAGGAAACGATGAAAGTGTCGCGCTTTTTCTTCTTCCTGATAGCGCTTTTCTGCGTGGCGCTGGTCATCTACATAATCACCACGCCGAGCACAAAAGAGATTCAACTGACGGGCATCATCACTGGCACGGATGAGATCGTCAGCCCGTTGGTGCAAGGGCGGCTGCAGAAGCTTCTTGTAGACGAAGGATCGGAGGTAAAAGCGGGGCAACTGATCGCGGAGATTGACCCCACCGAACTCAAAGACGTGCGTGAATCGGCGGCATACAATATCCGCACGCTGCAGGCCCGGCTGGTGCAGGCGAATACGACGCTCGCCATGAACGACCGTCAGACCGCCGCGGCCGTCGCCCAGGCGGAAGCCTCGCTGACGGCCACTCGCGCGCAACTGGACCAAGCGCGCGCAACGCTATCACTCAACGAAGTCACCTACAAGCGTGATCAAGGCCTGTTTCAAGGCGGCGCCATCGCCGCGCAAGAACGCGACACGGCTGAATCCAACTACGTGGCTTCGCAGGCGAATGTGAAAGCGCTCGAAGACCAGGTCAAAGCGGCCGAGGCGCAACTCGAGTCGGCGCGAGCGAATCGGCAGCAGGTGGAGGTGCAGCAAGCCGATATAGCCGCCACGCGCGCGCAGATCGCGCAGGCTTCGGCGCAACATGATCAAGCTTCCACGCAACTGAGCTATACAGAAGTTCATGCGCCGATCAATGGCATTGTGTCGGTTCGCGTCGCACGGCAAGGAGAAGTTGTGCAGGCTGGTGGTCCCATCGTTACGGTGCTGGATGTCGACCATCTGTGGGTGCAAGCGGATGTGGAAGAAACCTATATCGACCAGATTGGTTTCGGGCAAAAGCTCAAGGTCCGTCTGCCCTCCGGCAATACCATCGAAGGCACCGTCTTCTTCAAGGGCGTGGAAAGCGACTATGCGACACAGCGCGACGTCAGCCGGACCAAGCGCGACGTCAAAGCCTTCACCATCAAGGTTTCCGTACCCAATACGGACCGGCGCCTGTTTGCGGGCATGACCGCCTACGTACTCCTGCCTCCTCCGCCCGCGCGAGCCCCGCCGGTTCCACTTCTAGCGCAAAAGGACGCCGTTATGCTCGCTATCGAAGTGGATGGGTTGACGAAACGTTTCGGCACTTTCGTGGCCGTCGACCACGTTCATTTCACCGTGGAAGAAGGCGAAATCTTTGGATTGTTAGGACCGAACGGCGCTGGAAAAACAACGTTGATCCGCATGCTCACCACGCTTACACCGCCTACGGAAGGCACTGCGCGCGTGGCCGGACATGATGTGAAAAAAGACGCGGACGGCGTGCGAAATTCCATCGGCGTCATTCCTCAGGCGCTCACTTCCGATCCGGAACTGACCGCGGAAGAAAATCTGATGATCCACGCCAAGCTCTATGGAGTGCCCGCCAACCGGCGCACCAAGCTAATCCGCGACCTGCTCGAAGCCGTGGACCTGACGCGATTCGCCAAGGGCCTGGTGGGAACATTTTCCGGCGGCATGCGGCGGCGCCTGGAGATCGCGCGGGGACTGGTGCACTCGCCAAAGATTCTCTTTCTCGACGAGCCGACCACCGGGCTGGACCCGGTTTCACGTACCAATGTCTGGGAGATGATCGAGAAGGTTCAAAAGCAGTCTAACTTAACCATATTGCTGACCACTCACTACATGGATGAGGCAGATAAGCTCTGCCACCGCATTGCGATTGTTGACCACGGCAAACTCGCGGCGTTCGATACACCGACCCAGCTAAAAGACAGCATTCCCGGCAACGACGTGGTGGAGGCAGAGTTTGCGAATGCGCCTCCGAATTGGCTCGACACGCTGAAGGCGCTGCCGCAAGTGGTTAGCGTAACCGAGCGAGAGGGAGTGACGCATATCGCTTCGCACAGCGGACCCGACACGGTAGGCGCCCTTATGGATGCCGCGCGCAAGGCCCACGTCACCGTGAAACGCGTGACCGTGCAGGGCACGACGCTGGACGACGTTTTTCTGCACTACACCGGCCGGCAACTCCGCGACGAAGTAGGGGCTGGGGCGCGGCTGGACATCGCTCACCTATACAAATGAGACGTAATCGGCAGGAGAGACAGCCATGAAAGTCTACCGAGTGCAGGCCATTATCGAGCGGGACATGCGCAAGTTTTTCCGCAGCCCCGCGCTGATGATGACTTCCATGGTCTTCCCGCTGATGCAGCTCATTGTTTTGGGCTATGCCTTCGGCGGGAAAATTAAAAACGTGAATCTGGCCCTGGTGGACGAGGACCGCAGCGCCGAATCCCGGGTTGTGCGCGAACGTCTGAACGCGATCGTCGAAGGCCCGCAGACCTTTCGCATCTCCGAATACAGCAATCTGCCGGACGCCATGACCGATCTACGGGCCGGCTTTGTAAAGGCGATCCTGGACATTCCGCAGGATTTCTCCGAGCGCGTGTTGCGCAACGAAAAGCCGAGGCTCGGCTTCATCGAAGACAACACGGATAACTTTACCGCGAGCGGGATCCTGGAGCGCGTCCAGGAGATTCAGACAAGTCTGAACGGGCCGGTTTTGCCGTCTTTGCAACCCGGCCAGTCGCTGGCTTCCAACATGACCCCGGTGCTTAGCCCCGAGCGGCTGCCTGGAAAAATTGAAATCCAGACGGTAGAAATCTATCCCGTATATCGAATACATCAAGTATCTGCTCGCGGGATCCATCTCCATTTCGATTTTTGTCGTGGCCATGATCGGCGGCGGCATTGTCTTCATCGACGATAAAGCGCGGGGCTTGCACGAAGGCTATCTGGCAACGCCTCTTAGCAAGGCCGACCTGGTGCTGGGCCTGGTCTCTTCGGGCGCGCTCAAGGGTCTGATGGCCGGCCTGACCATCACGCTCATCGGCGGCTTGATTGCCGGAATCGAGCGGCTGTGGGACCCGGTGCGCCTGGTATATCTGGTGATCGTGCTGGCGGTAACCGCGCTGGCCATGATCAGCTTCATGTTTCTGCTGATGGTGCGGGTGAGCGATCCTCTGGTGCCGCGCGCCATTTTCGGCGTGCTCAATACCCTGCTCTATTTTCCTTCGGGCGCCATTTACCCGACAGAAGGGTTTCCCGTATGGCTGAGATGGATCTCCGTGATCGATCCCTTCACTTACGCCGTGCACGCACTGAAAAATCTTTTGCTCAAAAATACGGGTTTCGAGGGGATCTATCGCGATGTGGGGATTCTCTTTGGATTCGCGGTCGTGCTCATCAGCGGCTGTATCTTGCTATTCAAGCGCCAGATTTAGCGCGTCCATTTCCATGTATAGCACCCGGAAAGGCGTCTTAGGCAAATGACCAAGTTCGCAAAGTTTAGACACCCCAGCGGCGGTTACGCCATGATGTTGGCATTTGCTCTCTATTTTCTGGTGGTTCCCGCAAATGCGCAGTTCGGCGCTGCGGCCGCCCAGTCGCAGCAAGGCTCACTGGCGAACCCGCTTCCGCTCTCCGGACGCACCGGCGCAAGCGGCGGCGTCATCGCAACGCAGACGGCTATTCCCGGTACGACAACGAGCGTCAATACGCTCAACCCCACAGTTCAGGTCTCCGGCGCTTACTCGGGAAGCGCCAACAGCACATCGGCAAGACCTTTTTCGGGCAAGCTTTCTCTTCAGGAGGCCGTAGAGCGAGCTATCGCGTACAACCTCGGCACTGTGGGGATGAACCAAGCCTTGCGCCAAGTCCACGGTCAGACGAGAGTCGCCCGCAGCGCGCTGCTTCCGAACCTGAACGGCGATTTTAGCGAAACCGAGGAAACCGTAAATTTGGCTGCCATAGGCGTGCGCTTCAACGTGCCGACCGTGCCGGGCGTGCCGAGCTTCGGCGTACCGACGCTAGTAGGTCCTTTCAATTACATGGATCTCCGCGCGCGGCTTACCCAAACGGTCGCCGATTTTACGGCGCGGAATAATTACCGTGCGGCTCAGGAGAATTTGCGTGCCGCGCAACTTTCGGTCGACGATGCGCGCAATTTGGTGGTACTCGCAACCGGCGGCGCGTATCTGCAAGTGATCGCCGCAGAGGCACGCGTGCAGTCCGCGCAGGCACAGCTTGAGACGGCCAATGCAGTTTACCAGCAGACTCAGATGCAGCTTCAGTTCGGCAAAGTACCGCAAATCGACGTGAATCGCAGTCAGGTGGAAGTGCTGACGCAAAAACAGCGCCTGGTCTCATTGCAGAATGATGTCGCCAAACAAAAAATCAATCTGGCGCGCCTCACGGGGCTGCCGCCAAGCGAGCAGTACGACATCTCCGACGATGTTCCCTTTGCCGCGGCTCCGCCAATCACTCTCGAAGACGCCGTGAAGCAGGCGCTGGATCAGCGCGCGGACTTGAAAGCAGCCGAAGCCCAGGTACGCGCTGCGGAACGCTCACTCACCGCGGCGCGCGACGAGCGCTATCCTTCACTCTCGATAAGCGCGGATTATGGCGCAATCGGAACCAATCCCGGGCAAGCACGCGGGACCTTTACCGCCGTAGCTACAGCTGACTGTGCCAATCTGGCGAGGCGGCCGCACCGAGGGAGATATCGAGGAGGCAGACGCAGCCCTAACGCAGCGACAGGCGGAGCTTGAGGACCAAAAAAGCCAGGTTGAAAGTGACGTGCGCAATGCCTATCTCGATTTGCAGGCCGCTGCAAGTCAAGTTCAAGTCGCGATACAAAATCTGGACGTAACCCGCCAAACGCTGGCACAGGAGCGGCAGCGTTTCGAGGCGGGCGTGAGCAACGACGTTGTGGTAACCCAGGCGCAGGAATCAGTGGCCAGCGCAGAACTGGATTACATCAACAGCGTCTTTGCCCACAATGTCGCCAAACTGAGCCTGGCGCGCGCCATCGGCAATGCGCCGCAGAGTTTGCATCAATTCCTGCAGTTTCCGTGAGCGGCTGTTCCCGAACTTGCTTACTGTCCCGATTTCCCTCCGCCGGCCAGATCGGCCCTGGACTGGGCTTCATCTTTGTGCGGAGTAATTTTATCGGGATCTATGCGCACCATCAGATACGTGATGTGATCGTCGATCTTGGTAAACCAGTGGCCCGTGCCTGCCGGAATGATCATCACGTCGCCAGCCTTAAGTTGGTGCGTAACACCATTGCGAATTGAAGCCGAATTGCTCCCCGGTCCGTTTAGCATCTTCACCGCGCGATCGTCTGCCGGCCGGCGCTTTGTCCCCACGCGATCGGGACCGGTGACAAGCGTAGCCGAGCCATCGATAACGTGATAAACCTCGCTCACCTGATCGTGCTCGGCAACAGCATCGGGCGCCGGCGCTGCAAGTTTGCCGCGATAGACGACGCCGATGTCCACATTCGTTTTCCCCACATCAACGGCGCGAATCTGCTGATCGATCAATTTATCGGCAATGGCCCTTTTCACGTATTCCTGAATTTCCTCTTTGGGAATGTAAGTGGCCGGACATTTGTTGCAGGTGGGCCGGAGATCCTGTGCACCCAATACCGACGACGCGAGCAAAAGCATGAAGCCGCAGAGCGTTGCCTTTAACATTTTGCTTCTCCTTCCAGACTTGCCGGTGGCAGAGGATTGTAGCTCACGTCCGATCTATCCGTACTCAGAGAACTCGCTCCAGTAGCAGGTGTTAAAAACCAGGTTCTCCGGTAGCATGCGACTGGAAACCTACTTCCCTGCTGCTCTGCAGTCGCATTCTGAATTATGCTTACGAGTTGCCCGTGAATGCTGGCGGCGGGCCAGACGGATTGCATTCGCGGACAATACTACTATGACGAATCAATTGTTCTCGGTCACAGGCCTTAGTGTCATCTTCGGGAATCGCGAGGTCATTCACGATCTCAGCTTCTCGGTGCAGCAGGGCGATTGTCTCGCCATAATAGGACCGAACGGCGCCGGAAAAACCGTTCTGCTCCAGGCGTTACTGAATCTGATCCCCTACCACGGAGAGGTTCGGTGGAGCGAAGGGACCCGGCTGGGATATGTCCCGCAGAAAATTGCTGCAGATCGGCAGTTGCCTCTCAGCGCGAAAGACCTGCTCGCTGCCAAGGTTCGATTCCTTAGGTTGCCTGCTACCGAACTGCAGGCAGTTTCGTCCGAACTTGGCTTCACCGACGACCTTCTGAACACCAGCATGGGAGCCCTTTCGGGAGGTCAGTTCCAGAAGGTGTTGATCGCCTTTGCCCTTTTAGGGCGGCCGAACGTGCTGCTCTTCGATGAGCCCACGGCCAGCCTCGATGAGCTTACCGAAGAGCGCGTTTATGAACTGCTGCAGTCGCTACAGAAAACCAGGGGAATAACAACGCTACTGGTATCGCACGATCTGAGCATCGTCTACCGCAATGCGAATATGGTCTTGTGCCTCAGCAAGGGAAAAACCTGCATGGGTCCGCCGAAGGAGGTCCTCACACCCGCGATGCTTCAAGACCTGTACGCCTCGCCGCCGCATTACTACCAACATGTTCATGAGCACGAGGGAGAGCGCGATTCGCCAATCGCGCAGGAGCGCGAAAAATAGTGAGCGGCCAGGGCCTTCTCTTTGTCCTCGCTCTCTTCTTTTCACTTGCTGCCGGCCTGGTTGGATGTATCGCGCTCATGAGACGTATGCTTCTCGCTGGCGACGTGATCTCGCATTTGGCACTGCCCGGACTCGGGCTGGCGTTCGCATTCAAGGTGAACCCCCTCATGGGGGGCGCCGCAACGTTGTTTATTGGCACATTCCTGGTCTGGCAGCTGCAGAGAAAAACGGGCCTAGCAACCGAAGCCGCCATAGGCGTGATCTTCGCGGCAGCCTTGGCCATCGGAGCCGCCATTACCCCAAGAGAGGATCTCGCCGAATCTTTGTTCGGCCAGTTAGAAGGACTTTCGCTGCCCGGATTTATTTTGGGTCTGGCCGCTGTGATGTTCGTGATCCTCTCTATTTTTCTGCTCAAGGACCAATTGTCGCTCAGCATCTTTTCCACGGACTTGGCGGCTGCGACAGGCGTACGTATCGCTCGGCTCGATCTATATTTTTTGCTTCTCTTCAGTCTCACGGTCCTCGTCGGACTCCGTTTCATGGGTGCGTTGTTGGCAAGCTCATTGATCATCATGCCTTCGGCAACGGCCCGGCAACTCACGAATAAGCTTTCGCACTTCTTTCTTCTCGCTGTGGCTGCTAGCCTGCTCTCGGTCACTGCGGGATTTCTTCTGAATGCGTTTGTATTTAAGTTTTCTACCGCGGGGCCCACGATCGCCATCCTCTCAGCCGCGCTCTTTAGCTTGAGCCTCCTGGCGAAGGCGGCCTAAATCGGCTTGCGGCGGAGCAAGTTTGACAAACGGGCCCTTCCTTTGTGCAGCGTCACGATTCCCCCCGTCCAAGATTCGAAAGCAACTTCGTTAAAACCATTGCTATCGATCAATTGCGCAAGCTCATGCGGCGCAGGAAAACGCGCCACCGACTCCGGTAGATAGCTGTACGCTTGCCCATTGCCCGAGACAACAGCGCCGATGGCTGGAAGTACGCAGCGGAAATAGAACTGAAACAAATTGCGGAAAAGTGCACCGCGCGGTTCTGCGAATTCGAGAATCGCAAGCCAGCCGCCTGGCTTCAGAATGCGTCGCAACTCTGTTAATCCCGCCGAATAGTTTGCCAAGTTGCGAAAACCAAAGGCAGTCGTCACGAAGTCAAACGTCGCGTCAGCAAAAGGAAGCGACAATGCATCGGCTTCCGCGAATTCGAGACGGCGCCGTAGTCCAGATATGGCTTTCTCGCGAGCGCGTACGAGCATGGGATGTGCAAAATCGGCGGCCACAAGCGAAGCCGATTCCGAAGGCGCGGAATTCATTGGGGCATCCGCCAGTGCCAGCGCGAGGTCTCCTGTTCCACAGCAAACATCGAGAACGCGCGCGTCAGGCTGCCGCAGAATGTAGGCGAAGCGTCTGGCAAGACGTTTCCGCCACATCACGTCAAAGCGCAGGGATAAAAGATGATTCAGCAGGTCATACCGCGGGGCGATGCGGCTGAACATCTCCCGTACCTCGCGCGAGGCGGCCGTTTCGTCGTTAGTTCCTATCGGACGTGTCCCTGGCAAGCTGGCGCGACTGGAACGAGGTGGGCTCATAGGCGATTACATCTCTCGATCGAGACGCGCGAGAACTTCAGCCACCAGTTTAGGCGCAACGGAGCCGAAAGTTTCAGCGCTTCCGATCTTGCGACTTAAAAC
This sequence comes from uncultured Acidobacteriota bacterium, assembly GCA_963846235.1. Classification (GTDB taxonomy): domain Bacteria; phylum Acidobacteriota; class Terriglobia; order Acidiferrales; family UBA7541; genus Palsa-189. The sequence continues at coordinate 555,279 of CAWJVF010000003.1, read as the reverse complement.
GAAGCGTAACTTGCCCCCGCGAGTTTTCTTATCCGAATGCATGATCTCCGCAAGGCGAGAGGTCTTTGTGGCCGGCAAAGCGGGAAGCGGGCCGACTCGCCGCACCAACCGCTCGATTCGTGTCGCGTGCGCATCTGCCATCAAACCAACTCGCAGTCCGAGTCGGGCTGCGGCAATCATTCCCCAGCCAACTGCTTCACCGTGCAGATATTTGCGATATCCGGTGGCCGTTTCGAAGGCATGAGCGAACGTGTGGCCGAAATTTAGGATTTCGCGCAAGCCGGATTCGCGTTCGTCGCGGCTTACCACCCTCGCTTTGGCCTCGATACAGCGAGGGATGACGAAATCGAGAGCCTTGGCGTCACGATTAGCAAGAGCTTCGATAGAACTCTCGAGAAACGCAAACAGGCGCTCGTCTGCGATCACTCCATATTTAATTATCTCGTATAGCCCCGAGCGAAATTCCCGAGGAGGCAGCGTTTTCAGCGTCAGAGGATCGGCCAACACGAGTCGCGGAGAGTAAAAGGCCCCAACCAGATTCTTCCCTTCCGGCAAATTGACGCCGGTCTTTCCGCCGATGGCGCTATCCACTTGCGCAACGACAGTTGTGGGTATGTGTACAAGTCCCACGCCACGCAGATAGCTTGCGGCTACAAACCCGGCGACGTCTCCAACCACACCTCCACCGGCAGCTACCAGCAGCGCTCTCCGATCGGCGCCCGCGCGCACTAATTCCCTGGAGACATGTTCAACCGTAGAAATATTCTTCGATTGCTCGCGATCGTCAAGAATAATCGTCCGGCGAAGCCCAGCGCTTCGCAATGCTCGTTCGAGCTTGCGACGCCAATGCTTGGCAACTCGAGGCGAACAAAGCAGGAACACGCCTGTGCTCTCGCCAAGCGACTTGATTCGGGTGGCAGCGCTCGACAAAACGCCTGTACCATAAATGACTTCGTAGCGACCGTTTTCGGAATCTATGGTAATGCGCCGCGGAGTCACGGAAGCAAGGCAGCAGTGGCCCGAGCAAATTTTTGCTCGAGTTGCGGAACAACGGTGATCAACACATGGCCGACCACTGCCAAGCTTCTCGCGCTGAGCTTGTCCAGTGTGTCTTGAGACGTATGCCAGTAAGGGATTTCGAGGTCGATAATATCCACGGCAGGGACACTGCGGCGCAGGAAAGGAATGTGATCATCCTCGACCGCAGTCGAACTGGAAACAAAGATATCGCTGTATCCAAGCCGCGACGCCGTAGACCAAACCATATCGGTAAGCCAGGAAGTCGAATTCGTATCACGCTTGATGCGCAGATCGCGGCTGCCAATCATGTCAACCAACAGTACGGCTTTGACTCGTCTCAGATCGCCGGAAATTGCCATGCGCGCAGCGAGTTCCCTGCTGCCATAAGTATTGTCCGGATCGTTCCATTGCAAGTTAAAAGCTTCTTCGCCGTCCAGAAAAGCGATCCACATCGTGAGCGCATTTTTTCGCGGGCATAATAGCCGCGCCAACTCAAGCGCTACGCCTGTCGAGGAGCCGCTGTCATCCGCTCCCACAAAATTTGGCAGGCGCTTGGTATCGTAATGCGTGAGGAAAAGCACGATGTCGGGAGAGTTTCCTGGGATCTTGACGACGATATTTTTCATCTCCGTGTCGCCAATTGGCGTGGGCGTATGGAATGCCTCGGGATCAACCGGACAGCCGAACCCCTTGAGCTGGCCCGTAATGTAATCCTGAGCGCGATGATTTCCGTCAGTCCCTGCCGTGCGAGGGCCAATCGCCACTAAATCGGCGACGTGCCGAAATGCTTGCTGGCCGTCGAACCCGCCTGTCTTATCCGGTGCGGGAGCTGTTTGCTGCGGCGTTTCCGCCGGAGGCGGCGTGGCCGCGCTTGTCGCCCCGGTTGTGACACTGCCGTTTCCGCCGCATGCAGACAGAAACAGAATCGCCACAACCGGGACTAGCGTCCTTAGGCGAAAATTACCGCGCATCTTACGAAACTCCTTGCCGGGTGATCGACTCGGCGCGCCGCTTTCGGCGAACCACCGCCGCCGAAACACCGATGCTGACAAAATAGAGCACGACCATTGGCGCCATGAATATCAGCATCGTGATCGCGTCCGGAGTCGGCGTAATAACCGCCGCAAGAACTGCAATGACCAGGATTGCATAGCGAAAATTCTTCCACAAGAACTGCGGCGTCACGATGCCGAAAAGTGACAACAAAAACGCGAGCACGGGGAGTTCAAAAACAATACCTACGCCGAGCAACACGTTAAGCACGAGATCGAAATACTCATTTACGCTGATTAACGGCGTAAACGGCCCACCGGTCTGAAAATTAACGAGAAACTTCAGCAAATACGGCAGGATCACGTAATATGCAAACGCAATCCCGCATAGAAAAAGCCCTACGGACGAAATCACAAATCCGGCCACCGCTTTCCGCTCATTCCGATAAAGCCCGGGAGCAACAAAGAGCCAGACTTGATAGAGCACATATGGCGAGGCGATCACTATTCCGAGATACAGCCCCAAAGTAATGACCTGATAGAGATACCCGGCGGGATGCGTAAAGATCAGTTTGTCCTGCAAATTCGCGGCGCGCAGCGCATTGACCATCGGTCGCGCCACAAATTCGAGTAAATGCTTGGAGAGGTAGACGCCGATAAACGTGCCTGCAACTATGGCGCCGGCAGCGTGAATCAGGCGCGTGCGCAGTTCGGCAAGATGCTCAAAAAACGACATCTTGCCGCCGTCTTCCGATTCCTCGAGACGGTTAGGCAGGCTGGGAGTGGCCATCAGCTGGTTTTTCGGGGACGTTCTCCGTCGCCGACGTGACCGACGCAGCGGACGATGACTCTGGCGTTGTTGGCTCGGGAGCCCCAGTAAACGCCGCTGGCGGTGGTGGGGCTTGTGCAGGCGTGGCTGGTACTGCGCCCAGCAATTCCGGGTCAGTGGGCCCGTACGGAGAGGCCTGGGCCGCTGTCATCTGCTGTAATCGAGTGTGCCGCTCCATCTCACGCATCTCATCTTCGATTTGTACTCGGAAATCAGTGGTAATGCGCCGGAAATCCGCCATGGCCTTGCCAAGCACCCGTGCAACCTGAGGAAGCTTCTCAGGGCCTAGCACGATCAAGGCAATCAGGAAAATGACGACGAGATGGGGAATGCTGAGCATGCATCGTTGTAAACCCTAACTCAGCCTCGGAGCGTCCAACGAATAGTCGCATTGATTCAGGCGTTCCCGGCCGAAAGGGCGCTACGTCGCATCATAGAGTAGCCCCTGAGGGGTGTCAAATCGGTCACGGAAACCATGCTATACTGTGCGCCGAAAGCGAGGGTGGGATGAAAGCCGAGAGGCGTGGAGCTCTGCTAGTCTTGGGCGTGTTAGTCCTATCTGCCGTCCTGGGAGGAATTTACGGACCCTCCGTCCGCGCGACGGCCTCTGGGAGCACCGACCTACAGGATTCCATAAAGAACTTCACCAAAGTGCTTTCGGTCGTCCAGCAGGAGTACGCGCTTCCTGTCGACACCGACCACGCTCTTTATGACGGCGCCATTCCGGGAATGCTTCGGGTGCTCGATCCCCACTCAACCTTTTTTGATCCCCGCCAGTACGCTCTATTGCGTGAAGACCAGCGCGGCAAATACTACGGCGTCGGCATGAACGTCGGTCCGCAGGACAACCACACCGTGGTTCTGGCACCGATGCCGGGCTCGCCCGCCGCAAAAGCAGGGATTCGTCCCGGTGACATCATCCATACCGTCGATGGCAAGCCGTGCGATGGGCTCACTACTTCCGAAGTCGCCGATTTGTTGAAGGGGCCGAAGGGGACCGTGGTGCACGTCAACATGGTTCGCGAAGGCTATGCGCAGCCGCTCACTTTCACGATTACGCGGGATGAAATTCCGAAGCATTCTGTGGACGTTGCTTTCACGATACGCCAAGGAATTGGTTATGTGCGCGTGGGTCAGTTCAACGAAGAAACCGACACCGAACTTGCCGCAGCACTGAAGCAGCTCGACTTTTCCACTCTGGACGGATTACTTCTGGACCTTCGTGGCAACCCCGGAGGCTTGCTCAATGAAGCGGTTTCCGTCTCGGACATGTTCCTCGATAAAAATCAGCTCATCGTTTCGCATCACGGGCGTGCTTCGCAGGAACGACGCTACTACGCGGTTCGGGGCAATCGCGGAGTGCAAGTGCCGCTGGTTGTCCTGGTCAATGGGGGCTCCGCTTCGGCTTCAGAAATCGTGACGGGCGCCATCCAGGATCATGATCGCGGTCTTGGTCGTTGGCGAACAAACGTTCGGCAAGGGACTTGTGCAAACGGTATCGCCATTGAGTGAGAACACCGGCCTTGCGCTCACCACTGCCCGTTACTACACGCCGAGTGGCCGGTTAATTCAGCGCGATTACAAAGACGTTTCGCTTTACGATTACCTCTACAATCACAAAAACCCGCAGCCGACGGAGGTAAAACTCACCGACGGCGGTCGCCAGGTGTACGGTGGTGGTGGTATCACTCCTGACGTCGTCGTCAGTGAGCCTAAACCCAACGACTTCCAGCAGCTTCTACTGCGCCGCGATATTTTCTTCCCCTATCAAGGCCAGGGTGGCGTCGGGAGCTTCACCACTTATTTTCTGGGTACCAAGCCGGAGATCACCAAGAGTTTCACGGTGACCGACAACGTGTTGGCGCTCTTCCGCCGCGATTTGGATAAGGAAAAAATCTCTTACACGGACGGAGATATCGAGCAGAACCTCGACTGGATCAAGCGTGAAATCAGGAAGGAAGTATTTATGTCCATGTTCGGCCTTCCTGCGGGTTTCGAGGTAGATCTGCAGGATGACCCGCAAGTCGTTCGAGCCGTCGAATCTCTACCACAGGCTCGCGCGCTATATCAGAATGTTCGCAAGGTAATGGCTCAGCGCACGTTGGGTCAGCCACTGCAATAAGTACAGGCGAAAACTCAGAAACCATTCTTGGGTGCAATGGCTTCCGCGCGACAGTAGGTGCCTCTGCCGCGCACACCTCGTCGCGTGTCGCGCGCGTAAGCATTGCGAGTTTCTAATTTTTACGCTTTTACAATGCCGCCGGGATCGATACTCTTTTCCCTTGTTCTCACCATGTACTTATAGTATTTGCCCGGATCGCCCAGAACTTCGCGCCTTACCAAGCCGGAGTAAGGCTCAAGATTACTGAACTGAGTGTAGTCGAATGGCGAATCCACTTTGAACTCGATGTTGAACTGCGCCTTTCCGTCGCTGGCCTGCCAGAGCACTTGTTGATGTAAACTCTTAAAAATTGTGAACGGCTCAGGCTCGCCATCGACTTCTCCGTTCCTATCGACGGGAATGATCACTGTCACTATGCTTCCAGCTTGGGAGTTAATTTTCGGAGCGGTAGTCGCCATAGTTCCTCCTCTTTTTCGTAGTCGTCTCACTTCGCTTGAATCAACTCCTGGAACCGGGGGTCGGGCCGCAAAGAATCGAAATTCGGTGTGTCGCGTACGATGGCGACAGAAAGTCCCGAGGCGAGGCGTCTTCTTCAACCAAGCTCAGTGTCTCACCGGTGTCGCCGAACTGGTTATACACCAGCGCGGCCTTAAAACGCATCTCGGAATCCTCAGGGGCTAGCTTAAGTCCTGCTTGTAAGTATTCGAAGGGCTGCCTTTCGCTCTCCGAGCATCGCATGACAGTAAGCCAAGACGCCGAGTGCATAGGCATCCCGGGGATTTACTCGGAGTCTTTCGGTAGCCAGGGAAATCGTCCGCCGATAGGCATCGACCGCTTGCGCGCGCTTTCCCGGCGCCCAGTAGGAACTGTCTGCTAGGTTCCACCAGAGCATGTAATCGGTCTGGCTGAGCTTCACCGCCTGCTCCTAAGCGCCGGCGGCCTCACCATAGCGCTGGAGATAAAAGTAGGCGTTGCCGAGATTGCGTGTAGCCGTCTGCGGTTGGCCGGATTGCAATCGAATGTTGCAACATGCCGATCGCGTCGGCATAGCGCCCTTGCGAATAATAGTACGTGGCGCCCAGATCGTAATAACCTCGAATACTGTCCGGGGCCAGCGCGACGACCTGGGAAAACATGGACGCAGCCTCGGCGTAGCGAGCCTGGTGATAATAAAACCTCCCTAGCCAGCTGTATCCGGCCCAGTAATGTGGCCGCAGCTCGATCGCTCGGCGATAGGTTTTTTCCGCTTCCACAAGCTTGCCCAGACGCTCGTACGCATCCGCGAGACCCCGGTAAGCGTCGTCGTTGGTTGGCTCGGTCGCAACGGCGCTTTCAAATTGTGCGACGGCATCCTCGTAACGTCCGGTTCCCTCTGTAAACGGTCCCCAGGCAGACGTGCGCGGACGGTAGTTGCTTGTTCAGAGCCAGTGAATGCTCGCAATCGTGCCGGCTGCTTTCGATCCATTGCACGTCTTTACCGCTGCCGCCTGTTTCGTACATCTTCCAATACGCCTCGCCCCGCCCGGCATAAGCCCCCGCGTACCGCGAATCGAGCTGCAGGGCAGTATCAAAAACTTTGATCGCGCTTTCGATATTCTCCTTTTTGTCGTAATTCTGCAGATAGCCCAGCCCCTGCAAGTAGAAGTCATATGCGCTGGCCACTTCCGTGCCATGCGTCCCCAAAGCTTCGCGCTCGCCGGGCTGCACCTCCAGTTGCAGCATTCCGATGGCTGCGTTGACCACTTGGTCTTGAACCGCAAAAGGATCGGACGCCGCGACCGTCAAACTCTCTGCTCTAAGCTGGCGGCGGGTTCCGGCATCCACCATGGCAATATTGATTCGAACTCGATTTCCAGACCGCTGTAGATCGCCCTCGACCACCAGCGTCGCGCCGAATTCTTTGCGAACGTCGTCTATCGTGCTCGCGCCTTTGGCGCGAATTTCCGGAGCCGGTACCACCTGCAACGTGGGGTCGACCGTTAATTGAGTAAGCTTGGCTGTTAACGTCTCGGTCAAGACCATCGCTGAAGGGTTTCTCCTTCGCGTCACTACTCATGACCGTGAACGGCAAGACGGCCACGAGCTTCTCTCGTGGCAGCGGAGTAGTCCCAAACCAACTTCCGAGCCGCTGCCGCGCCTGAGGAAAGAGCAGCGCTAACACAGCAATCGTCGCAATCACGATGCCCCGCGGCGGCGATGGCCGAAGCTCGCCTCAACCTCGCAGGCCAAACGAAGAAAGATGAAACTTTCCCAGTGAGCGCTCGACAGCGCGAAGGTCCAAAAGAACGTCGGCCGCTGTCGCGTAGCGTTCGTTGGGATCTTTCGCCATCATCTTCGTCACAATGCGTTCGAGTTCAGCTGGCACTTGTAGATTACTGTGATTAGCCGGAGACGGCGTTTCCTTCAAGATGGCCGCAATCACGTTCGCTCCGGCCTGTCCTCCAAAAGCCTTTTTGCCGGTCACCATCTCGTGCACGACGGCTCCAAAGGCAAAGATGTCTGTGCGGGCATCTACCTCCCTGCCCTCCAACTGTTCTGGAGCCATGTACGAAAGCGTGCCGAGAACCGCCCCGGGTGTGCTGATCGTATCCGCCGATACCGGGACCCCAGAGAGCACAGCAAACGGGTCGGCTTCCCGCCTGAGCTTAGCTAGTCCGAAATCCAGGAGTTTCGAACCTGTACTCGTCAGCATGATATTGGCGGGCTTCAGGTCTCGGTGAATCACGCCTTTCGAATGGGCCTTGTCCAGGGCGTCAGCAATCTCTGTCGCATACCGCAAAACATCTTCCAGAGGCAGTGGTCCTGCTCTCGAGCCGCTGAGCTAGCGTCTCGCCTTCGAGGTATTCCATCACCAGGAAATCGGCATTGTCCTGATGACCAATGTCGTACAGTGTGCATATATGTGGATGATTCAGGCTGGCGACGGTACGGGCTTCTCGTTCAAAACGCTCTTGAAGTTCCGGGCGGTCGGCAATGTCTGCTTGCAATAACTTGATGGCCACCAAGCGGTCCAGTCGGGTATCCCTGGCTTTGTAAACCTTACCCATTCCGCCCTCGCCGAGGGGTGCCAAGATCTCGTACGGCCCTAGCCTCGTGCCACTCGGCAGCGCGTCGAACTCTCCGTCAGGAAGTCCGAGAAAACCGCTATTCGCCTCGCAATGAGCGGTAAGCAGCGATTCCACCTCGATTCGCAGGGACTCTTCCACGCAAACCCGATTCAGGTAGTCGTTCCGTTCGTCCGGCGCTCTCTCCAGCGCGGCGGCGAGCATCGCCTTCACTTGTTGCCACCGTTCCGGTGTCATGCGCTTGTTTCCTTGTTCCTCATTTCGCGTTGCAGCCAGGCGCGTGCCGTTGCCCATTCACGCTTCACTGTTGCTGGCGAAACACCCAGCACGACCGAAGTCTCCTCAATGGAAAGGCCGCCAAAGAACCGCAACTCCACAAGACGGCTCTGCTGTGGATCCAGGGCAGCGAGTTGGTTTAAGGCATCGTCAAGCGCGATCAGATCCACATCTCGCTCCTGTGGCAAAGCGATATCCGGATCCAGGGTCAGTCGCGGAGCGCCGGCACCGCGCTTGGCGGCTGCCCGATTTCGGGCGTGGTCCACCAGAATGTGCCGCATGAGCTGCGCCGCTACGCCAAAAAAGTGAGCGCGGTTCTGCCACTGCGGCTGCTCCTGCCGAATGAGACGAAGGTAGGCCTCGTTGACCAGCGCTGCGCTTTGAAGCGTGTGATCGGGGCGTTCCCGCCTAAGGTAACGTCGCGCCAGGCGGCGCAATTCGTCGTAGACCAGAGGAATCAGTGCCTCGCGCGCGCCCTGGTCCCCTTGGCCCCAATTCAGGAGAAGCTTGCTGACCCGTTCGGACGATGCTGGATACACGTTTCGCCGCCACTGGGGCTTCTCGTGGAAATTGGCGCGATGCTAACGCCACAAGTCTCCAAAGTAAAGCATTGGTTCTCATGTTGCCCCATTTCGCAATCCCGCAGGCTGGAGCCCTCTTTTCACCCATGTTGACAAATAGGTGAGCCACTCTGGCCGCGGTTTTTCGCTTTACAGAGTGAAGGCGTGATGCAGCCTTCAAACGGCCACCAATAAAGAGCATCGACTCAAGCAAAAAGGAGAATAACAATGAAAATCAAGCATACGACCACTCCGGCCTCGGTGAGGCTCCTTCTGGGCGTTGTGATAGCCACGTTCGTCTTTACGGCTGCCGCAAAAGCGCAGCCAAGTTTCGCAGGCAAGTTCACCCTTCCCTACGAAGTTCGCTGGGGACAAGCAGTGCTTCCGGCGGGAGACTATGTGATCCGGATGGACTCGACAGCGTCTCCAGCCAAGATTAGCCCGGCAAACGGTAGCAGTGCTGGCGTGTATACGGAGTATCCCCTCGTTGAAGATAGCCACATGAGCGGTGTGTACCTGACCATTACGAATCAACGCAAACCAGCGCAGAGTTCGTTCCTTGAATCTGCCTCAGTTTGGCAAAGCGATCGTCTTCGCGCCGCTCACGAAAAGCGAACGAGAAGCGCTACGCGAAGGCGGGCCAGATCAACACTGTGCCGGTAGTCACAGCGAAAAAGTAGATTCGTACAAACTCCCGCGCCCCCCTCGCCCACCACGAGGGAGGAACTGCCAGGTTCCTCCCTCGATTGGTCTCGATCTGAGTGAGAATCCCTTCCATACATCCCACCCCAGATCACAGAATGCTTCCCGGAATTTCTGACGAACTCGCTGTGTAGTGTAAAATGGCCTCGTGGGCGGCTAGCTCAGTTGGAAGAGCGCCTCGTTCGCAACGAGGAGGCCGCGGGTTCGAGTCCCGCGCCGTCCACCATCTTTTCAATCACTTAGTCGGATTTCGAATCTCAGCGGTTGCCCCTGCCGCTTCGCCTTCAGAACAGCATACCCGTAAAATCACTGAGATTTGGCTGTGGATTTCGCGGCCGATAACTCCTCCCGTCTACTAGGATCACTTTATAGGCTGGTGATAAATTCGGTCTATAGTTCGTTCATGTAAATCGAACACATGAGGTGGCAATCGTGTTCCCCGCCGCATGCACCGATCCGCGTCCTCAATTGTTTGAGCGTGAACGTAATAGTGGCTCCGCCTCGGGCGAAGACCTTTTTCGAAAAGTCTTTGTCTCGTCGCACGACGCAATTCTCCTGTTAAGTCCAACAGCTGGCGAATTTGTGGACCTCAATCCCCAAGCGTCCGTAATCTTCGGATATACGAGGCAGCAGTTCTTGCAACTGCCGCCCAGGCGCACGATTTGTCTCGACAAGGGTCAGTGGGAATTGCTCTTGGATTCTGTGAGTAGTAAACGCGACAAATGGCTTCGAGGAATGGCCTGTCGTCAAAGGTCAGGGCGCATTATTCTTCGAGATATCTTTCCCTCACTCGTGAGTATAAACGGAACTCCTTGTATCTTGGCCACACTTCATGGTGCCAGCTACCGGGAATTATCCGAAACGCTCCGCTCCAATGCCCGATTTACGCGGTTCTCCAACTCTGTTGCGGTCGGTGCTGCCCAAGCGCCCAATATTGAACATGCGATTCGATTCTGCCTTCATCAGATTTGCGATTTTGCTCACTGTGTCTTTGCGCACGCCCACATTTTCTCCGCACGGATCATGGCGGCTCGAGTCCCAATAGATATCTGGCATTTTGGCCTGGATGAACGTGCTCAATCCCTGAAAGCGATGTTTGCCTCGAAGCGTTTCGTTTTCCCCAGCGGATGGTTTTCCCGGGTCCTTGTGACCGCCCGAACGTTCGTCGAAGAAGACTTAGAGGCTGAACTCGACTTCGCAGGCAGCCTGGAGGCCAAGGCTGTATCAGTGAAATCCGCGCTGGTAGTGCCGATTCTCGTCGGCAGAGAAATTGTAGGAGTGTGTCAATATTTCTCGGATCAGGCCATGAACCGCGACCAGATATTTCTGGATACGATGAGCCATCTGGCCGGGCGGCTGGGTCACATCGTTGAACAGAAACGGCTCGATGATGCCGTTCGCACCTTATCTACAAAATTAGTCCAGGCCCAGGACGACGAGCGGCGTCGACTAGCCCGGGCGCTGCACGATACAACCGCGCAGAATGTGGCGGCCATCCTTATGGATCTGCGTGTGATCGAAAGCGTCGATGCGCTACCGCCCAAAGCGCACCACGCTCTTTCAGAATGCATCACCCTCGCACGGCGAAGTCTCACCGAATTACGTACTTTGTCGTATCTCCTCCATCCGCCCATGCTCGACGAGCTCGGCTTTGTTTCGGCCTTAGGTATCTTTGTTGAGGGCTTCTCTCAGCGAAGCGGGATGCAGGTACGCCTGGATCTGCCGAAAGACTGTCCCAAATTTGCGAAGGAATTGGAAATCACGTTGTTTCGCGTGGTGCAAGAGGGATTGACGAATGCTCGACGGCACTCCGACGGCGTAACTGCAGATGTCAGTGTCAGGCTTGAACCGGGTGAAGTGAGATTGCGTGTAGAAAACGAAACTACAAGTCAGTTCCTGGCGAGCCAGCCTCCGGCCCATCCCGCCAAACTTGGAGTCGGCATGCGTAGTATGCAGGAACGCGTTGAACAGCTGGGAGGACATCTGACGCTTGACATTGGTAAAAGCCGAACCGTCTTGCAGGCTTCTTTTCCTGTTGCACTGAATGCCCAAGCGGCTAGCGCATGAGAGATACATAAAGTTAGCTAATTCCCGAAATGGTTAGAAGTGCTCCTGAGGTAGCAATCCTCACGGTTTGTAGGTGGCAATGCTTTCAGGCGAAGAAGGTGATTGTTCGATACCACTGCTGCTGCTAACGTCTAGAAGCAAAGTGATCAGGCATCGACTTCGTTTGTGCCTGTCCGCGAAGCGCACCGCCCCTTTGCAATATGTTGTTACGCCTTCTTTTTCGATCCGCTAGGATCCATGACGCGAAACCACTTGTGTCCACGAGGGCAGCGGTACTCCATAATCCATTCAGATGCAGCCTTTACCTTCTGCCGTTCTCGGTATCTGACCGTAATAGCTCTCCGTTTGCATCTCGGGCAGGCATAATCGTCCATTGCTTCAGTCCTCTCGCTGGGGAAGGAGACTGAAACTGCTGCGAGTCTCGATGTACAGGATGCAGAGTTTTAGGGAATAGGTCCAGCGGCAAAAATGGATCCTGCCTAAGCCGCTGTGACGGGAAGAGGCGAGCGTCATCGACACAGAGTTCTGCGTGCCGATGAAGCAGAGCGGCCGCTTGTCACGCAGTTGTTCGCAAGCTCACGTGTGGCTGCAATGAGTTTCTCAAATAGGAGCGCAGCTCCGTGCGTGCGCGGCGTAGCCGGGCTTTCACAATGCCCTCGGAAATGTGCAGAACTTTTGCTGTCTGTTTGGTCGAGAGCCGTTCGATGCCTCGCAACAGAAATATCGCCCGATGCGTAGGACGGAGAGTCCCGATAGCGTGCGCCAAAAGATCTCGCAGTTCCTTGCGCGCATAGGCTCTTTCGGGCCCCTCCACCACTGAATGGAAGTTAGAACTAGCCTGGATGGCTCCGTTTGGCGGCAATGCCTGCTCCAGCGGCACATAAGCGGCGCTGCGTCTTTTACGGAGGCACATCAATGCTTCATTAATTGCAATGCGCGAGATCCAGGTATTGAATTGGGACCGCCCCTCGAATTGACCTAACTTGCGATATGCTTTCAACAGCGTTCCCTGCTGAACGTCCTTCGCATCCTCGATGTTGGACGTGATCCGAAGAGCGAGCCGGTAGACGCGCTCCTGCGAAGGTGCTACGAGTTGAGCGAACTGCGCATCGGCTTTCTTGCCTCGCAGGGGGTAGAGCAGCCTGCGCGCGCGGCCACCGTTCGTGCAGGCCTCTTTTTTACGCCATTTTCCGCTGCCGCTTGATCCATTGCGCACGTCGTCCTCCATAAAACCCGCCCAATACCTTGCGGCTAATCTCCGTATCCTGCGAAATGACGCCCAGCACGCAGGTCCTAGCGGTGATGGATTGCGTGGTGTTCGACGCGAGGCCCGACCCTGCGTACCCAAGGATGTTCATACGGGTGGACGTAAAAGCCCCGATTCGCCCATACTCGACGCCAGGGAGTCTCGTCGATAATGATTTCGTGCGGCCCCCATAGGAGATGCGGGTAGACCCATCCCCAAGGCGCAAAGGCTCCAACGATGACAGCGGGGCCGAAGCGGATCGCTCCGGAAATTACGAAGCCGGGAGGCGGGGGCCTGAATACGATCAGGGGATCGTATGTCGGAAGATAAATGTATTGCGGGTTGACCGGCTGGATCTCAATATAGTTGTTAACGTTTGTCACTGTGTAGTACGCGTTTGAGCGCAAATAGCCGTAATCATAGGCACGCGTACGGAGCCTCTGGATGGCATCCATTACATCGGCGCGCTGCAGCAATGCTGCGTTGCCAAGTTGCTGCGTCCAGGTCATATCCTGAGCCATGATGTTCAGAATCGAGGGGAAGGGCAGCAGCGCCAGTATGCTTGGATCGAACTCCAGATTGTCAGCGCGGATCGCCTCTGCGAGCGCATCCCCGTGGAGATAGCTGTGTTGATTTGCCCAAGCGGCAGCTTCAGGGATCTGGGGCCAATAAGTGGATGCGGTAAGAATTTGTGCGAGCAATGGATCGGGGTACAAGGCGATTCTCGCGACAAGCTGGTCCAACTGCTGCGGACTGAGAAGCGAACCTGGAGGTGGCCCAGGCGCAGTGTACTGGTATGTGGGCGGAGGTGGAGGAGGAGGTGACGTGTATTGGGCAGCCGCTTGAAGAACGCAGAGCGCCAGCCCGGCGAACAAGAGCATAAGCTTGCCAAGCGCAATCTTTGGCCGTTGATTTCGCAAGGTAGACCTCGTCATTTGTCATGCGTCAGCCCAATCTGTTATGCCGCCAAATGACGCGCCGCAAGGCTGAGCATTAGACGTGAAATGCCGCTAAAGAGCATGCTGATTCCGACGAGTATCGCGATAACCAATTCGGACCCCACGGGCCAGGCCCTCCAAATCATCAAGGCGAGGATCGAGGTCACTACGCCGTCAAAGAGCAACCAACCCCACGCGCGTGTGGGTCGAATTTGCAACGCCAAAGTAACCTCCAAGACTCCTTCGACCAGCAGGTACGCCGCAATGGCGAGAGTCAGAGAGACCAATCCGAGAACCGGGTTGATCAGGATGTATGCAGCTATAAAAGCGTAGAGAATGCCCAAAAGCAGTTGCCATATGAACCCGCGGCTATGTCGCCGATACCAAGCCAACACCAGATGCGCCGCAGCGCTGAACATGAGCATCCAGGCGACGAATATGTTTACAGCGATGGCTGCCGCCAGCGGCATGGCAATGGCTAGGACGCCCGCGATGATCATGAGTACGCTGAGCACGATCGACCAGCCCAGCGACGCTCGCGGGAAAGTTGTGCTTGCTGTGACGCTCATAATTCACCTCTTCCTAAGTTGTCTCTTTTGAAGGGCTCTCCAAATTGGCGGAGGCTACCACTTGATGCCCACCGTCAGCGGAATCATCCTCATCGGGAGATTTCCCGTGGCGGCGTATTGATACCTGGCCTCGATCGAGAATCGGGTCCCTCCGAAAAATGGGACATCAAATCCGGCACCCAAATTTCCGCCGACACCTCCGCGAGTGATGTCACCGAGGACTATGTTTGCCGGAACCAGCTCGGAAAAGAACGTATCGAAAAACGGGTCAAAGAGGAACACTGGGGCCACCGTGGGCTGCGTGAATTCAATGGTACGGCGATAATACCCGACACCTCCTACGATGTACGGGTCTACCCTCCCCAAGGGATGAAGCCGGAGTTTCGGGTCGACGGTGATCGACCACATGTGGGAGTTCGCTGCCGGAGCTCCGGCTTCGGCCAAAACGAGTGGCCGGACGCCAAAGCCGTTATAAGTAAATTGAAGATTTGTTTCGAAATGACGGGTGAAGTCATATCCACCCCCGACGGTGACATTCCAGCCGTTGTCCAAGCGGTCACTGATCTGGCCAAGAAGAGGTGAAAAACCGCCGCCTACATTGAGGGTGAAGCGCCGTTCGTCTTGCGCACATCCGGATACTGCCGCAGCTAGTGTCAATGCCATCACGAGTCCACATGTCGTGCAGAGAGTTGTAATGCCAATTGCTTTGCTCATTTCACTCTCCATCAACTCGTTAAGTTGTTACGCAGCCCTTGGACTGTAGCTTTCTTGAACGAAAACCCGCGCCATAACCGGCTTGCCGTTTGAGTCACGAAACTTCAGCGGTTGGCCAGTTTTTGGATCGATCAGTTCGACACGGATCTTGCGAGGCAGCCCAGAGGTCGCAGGATTCGATGACACGTAGGTAATCACGTAGCGTACGCGGAGATTTTCCATAATATCGTCGTATATTGCGGGGACTTCCACCTCTGACTGAGGCACATATGCCCGGCCGCCCGAAGATCGCGCCAGCGTCTCGAGTCGATTTTCTGCTGCATTCCAATCTATGTGCGCAAACGGCGCCACTGGCCCGTATAGATTCGCCTCGACCTGCATCATTCGTGCGAGGCCGATGGTATAAATCGGTATCGCCGCTTCGCGGGCCGCTCTCAAAACTTCTTCGTAACTCGTTTTGCTGAATGTGTCGACGCCCGTTGAGACGAGGATGATCGCTTTTCGTCCCGTGATTCCCCGCATGCGGCTGAGGGTCTCCAGAAGGGCGTCGTAAAGATTGGCCTCGGAAGCCTGCGGGACGGCAAGATCGTCAAAGATCTTATCGAGACGGTCTTGGCTTTGATTGAAGTCGGCGAAGGATGTCAGATTGGCGTCGTATTTGAAAATAGCAATCCTGTCCTCCCGGGTAATGACTTCAAGCGCTTGTCGGCCGATTTGGGAGACCTCCATCGCGAGTGCTTTGTTCAATTCGTGGTAGCGACCGCCGAGCTCGAGCAGGAGTGCAACGGTTACAGGTGCATGCTCGACTTCGACGTTGACGTTATTTTGCCGCACCCCATCCTCGTAAACGGCGAAATTGTCTTGCCGAATGTTCGGCAGGAAATATCCATTGGGATCCTCCACATGCAGTTTAAGAGCCACCGTGCGGCTCGAAGGAGTGAATTCGATTTCCGAGTTCTGTTCACCTTGCTCGCCTTTGAAGAGTGGTGCCGCAGGTCTGTTGGGAACGGTGATTTGCGATGGGGTCTGCCGGGTGGACGAATCCGACTCCTGAAAGGGAAGGGCCCAGCTACAGCCCGCCGGTAAGAGCAGGAGAGTAAGAATAAAAGACGTGGTAGAACGCCGAGCCCTCAGTGAATTCATGGTTGACCCTCAATCCGGTGCTGCTAACGACCCTCTATGCACGTGCAGCTTTGCCCTTCTCTGAGCTCTTAATTTCGATTCGCCTCGGCAGAGCCGTCTCGGAAAGCGGCGCCGTGATTTCGACTATGCCGTTCTTGTATTCGGCGTTGAGCTTTCCAACCTCGACGCCTTCCGGCAGAGTCACGCTTCGCTCAAAGCGCTCGAACGAGAACTCCCTTTGCAAATAGTCCGCCTGCTCCGCTTCCTTAGTCTCTTCTTGTTCGCCGCTAATCGTCAGCATATTGCCTTGTGCGCTGATCTGGACCTTATCGGGATGTACTCCGGGTAATGCGACGCGCAAGTGATACATTTTCTGGTCGGTATCGACCCACGCTTGGATGGGTGGTGTCGATGTGGACGATCTAAGTCGTTCCCCTACCCCGGGGCGTCCGACGAGAAGCCGGTTGAAGATGCTGTCAAAGTCCCGCCTGAAATCGAATAACTCGTCGGCCGGCGTTTGCCTTAGTGTGAGAAATGCCATGGCTATCCTCCCTGGAAATGTTTGGACCTAAATTTTGCTTTTTATACAGTTTCAGCAAACTTGCGGACTGCGGACTACATGTCTCTTCTCGTGCGGGCGACGAAGAATTTAGGCCGCGATCGCGATGTGGTCCTCGACAGATCGCACGCCCGGTGCGGCCCAGGCTGCTCTCTCCGCTTCTTCTCGTTCGAACCACGAGCGCACGCTCCCGCTCAGAATGACCCTTCCGTCCTCTGTCTCGACGCGGATTCGATTTGCGTCTACTTCGGCCAGGCGTTTCAGCGCGGCTTCGATCGAGCTCTTCACTTCGGCCTTACTAACGGCAGGTTTGACTTCAACTAAGTTGCTGACTCCCACGACTCCGACCAGTTTTCGTACTGCCTTCTCGGCGGCTGACTTCTGGTATTGCCAATCCACGCTTCCTTCCAAAGTGACCCAGCCTTTGGATACTTTGACTTTAATTTTGTCCTGAGGTACCAAGACGGTCCATCTGAGCGTATCTACCGCCGCCCGAGCAATGTCTTCGTCGGTTCGTTCGCTCGATCCTGGCAGGCGAACCTCCAGTTCATTTGCGACTGCTTTCACTCCGGAGACCCGTGCGGCAGCACGTTCGGCCGCGATCTTTTCCCAATAGCTCGGCACGCGCCCACTTAGCGTGACGATACCGCCCTTCACAGCCACTCCAATTTCAGCCGCATTTATGCTCGGTTCGAAATTCAGCTCTGATTCCACCGCCCTCTTGAGTTCCAGATCGTCCATGTGTCGCTCCTTTCTCAGGAAAGTCATCTTGGCTAACAGCATCTTGATGTCCAACGGCGGCCGACCGCGACCTGCGTGCTAAGTTGGCTTTTTAGAGGGTATTAGGCCGATGAAGCTAACCATGCGGTGAGTCAGGGAATTCGAGAAGTCAATGCTTTGACACTCATGACTTAACTTGAGAAATCGCCCTTAACGGCAATTCACCACTGATATTCACTCAATTCCAGGGGCGGAGGCTCCCAAGTGATCACCCTATTGATCTAATTCTGATCGATTATCACTATCATTCACTCGTCGTTATTGGGGATGGGAAAACGTGCAAGCCATTCCAGAGACTTTCGCCGAAGAAGCCCTTCACAGCGGGAATGGAGCCGAGGCCCCTCTCGGTGAAATTGTGGGCTGCAGTTCTTCTCTGAAAAGTGTGCTGGAGCAAGTAAAGAGGGTTGCCAGCACCGATACGACAGTGCTGCTGCTTGGAGAAACCGGCACGGGAAAAGAGCTTGTCGCCAAGGCCCTCCATCATTTGAGTTCACGTCGCGATCGGGCGTTCGTAAGGACAAACTGCGCATCGATTCCGCCGGGGCTTATTGAGAGCGAACTCTTTGGCCACGAAAAGGGTGCATTTACCGGTGCTGTTGGGCGAGAGATTGGACGCTTTGAGCTAGCGAACAGGGGAACGCTTTTCCTTGACGAAGTGGGCGATATTCCTCTGGAATTCCAGCCCAAGCTGCTGCACGTCCTGCAGGAACAAGAATTCGAGCGCCTAGGGTGTCCGCGAACGGTTCATGTAGACTTCCGGCTTGTGACAGCAACCAATCGGGACCTCCGTTCTATGGTCGGGAATCGTGAATTTCGTAGCGATCTTTATTACCGTCTCAACGTCTTTCCTATAGAAATTCCTGCCCTTCGTAATCGGCCGGAGGATATCCCTCTTCTGGCCAGGCACTTCGCTCAAAAGTATGCCCAGCGTATGAACAAACAGATCGAAGCTATCCGACGAGCGGATCTGAATGCTCTTATTAGATACCCCTGGCCGGGAAATGTGCGCGAGCTGCAGAACATAATGGAGCGCTCCGTCATCCTGTCCTCGCACGCGGTTCTTCAACTCGCCCCAATGAAGCCAGCCGATAACGGCCCTCCACGTGAGTGT
The DNA here is from genome assembly GCA_963846235.1 of uncultured Acidobacteriota bacterium. Classification (GTDB taxonomy): domain Bacteria; phylum Acidobacteriota; class Terriglobia; order Acidiferrales; family UBA7541; genus Palsa-189. The sequence continues at coordinate 536,607 of CAWJVF010000003.1, read as the reverse complement.
CCAACGCTTGCCGCAGCCGAGCGCGAATATATCCTGCAAGCGTTACACCAAACCAATTGGGTTGTCGGAGGGCCGCATGGTGCGGCTGCAGTCCTTGGGCTAAAGCGAACCACACTCGTGGAAAAAATGCGGCGTCTGGGGATAGGCCGTCCGCAAAAGTGACGGGCCGCCGTCAACGTATTGACCTTCGGTGACGTACATGTAAGAAGCCGAAGCACTCCACTCCATCGCATCACGATGTACGCCAATAACTGGTTGTGGTGTACGACTATGCCCGACGTTCTGAATTCCTAGGATGCCTGGCCATTGGACGTCTAGGTGCAGGCGACGAGATTAGGGGCAATAGCTTCCTCGGGCTAGACGTGCCGGCGAGCGCCCCGCGCTGGAGAAGTGAACAATAGGAGAGGTGAACAATGTCTGACCAGGCGCAGGCCTTAGTTCTTTGGCGCACCGAACACTCGCTGTTATCAATGGATGAATTGGCCAGAGCTGCCGGCGTGCAGGCTGGAATCGTGGAGGTCTTTGTCCGCTATCGCTTGATCGAACCTTCGGTCAATGCAGGTTCCGATCAACTCTTTGCGACGTCAGTTATCATGCGGCTGCACCGGATTGTGCACTTGAGGCAAGACTTAGGGGTCAATTTGGCAGGTGTGGCCGTTATCCTGGAAATGACGGAGCATTTGGAGGCATTGGAAAAGGAGTTGGGGATCCTCCGTGGCCGATGAGGTTGAGAGAATACAGATAGCTTGGACCACTCGGTCGAAAGTTGAGTCTTAACATAGTTGTAATATTGCCAAGATAGATTTCCACCGCCCGTTTAATGGCTATTCCACGGATGCACGTTCGGGTGCATACTTGCCGAAGCGGACCTGGTGCAAAGCTTGTAATTACACCCACCGGCATATCGCATTTTGCGACCCCAAACGGGGTCGCTAGTATCAATCGGCGGTGCACGATGCCTCCAATCCAATTTACCAGCCTTTACTTCGAGTCATGGTCCCATGCCGAACAGCCTCAAGTTCCTGAAAGCAATGACCTGGCTCAAAAACTGTTTCTTTCATCAAACGATCCAATTCTCTTGCTGAGTCCAACGGCAGGGGAGTTTGTCGCCGTTAATCCCCGGGCCTCCGTTATGTTCGGTTATTCACGCCAGGAGTTCCTACGACTTTCTCCGCGGAGATCGGTCTGCATCCACGAGGATGAATGGAAGCTCCTGCTGGATTCAGTTAGGAACAAGCGTGAAAAGTGCCTGCGGGGTATGAGTTGCCGTTTAAAGTCAGGACGGATTATCGTTCGTGACATCCTTCCTTCGGTCGTTCAAATAGGCGGCAAAGCTCACATCCTCGCGACCATTCACGAAGCCGGTCAACGGCAATTGACGGAGCTCTTGCGATCCGGCGCGCATTTTATGCGTTTCTCGAATGCGGTCGCGGCCGGTGCCGCCTCGACGCCCAGCGTCGAACATGCCCTTCGATTCTGCCTTCGTCAGATCTGCGATTATTTTCAGTGGGTTTTCGCCCATTCCCATATATTTTCCGGCCGTGTCTTATCGGCCCGCGTTCCGAGAGATATCTGGCATTTTGGTCTGCATCACCTTGCTGAATCGCTTCAATCCTTGGTCGGTGCAAAGCAGTTCTTTTTTCCCGAAGAATGGTATTCCTACATTTTGGCCGGGCCCCAGGCAATTATGGTCAACGATTTCGATAGCCAACCCGAGTCTCTTGTAAAACTCGAAGTTCAGAGTGCCGGCCTGACTTCCGCGTTAGTGATGCCCATTCTCGTGGGCGGGGAAATTGCAGGCGTGTGCCAATATTTTTCTGATCAGCCAATGGATCGCGGGCCTTTATTTCTGAATACTATGGATAGCCTCACGGCCAGGCTTGGCCAGATTATTGATCAAAAGCTAGCTGATGAAAGCGTGCGCCGCCTATCGAATAAATTATTCTGCGTCCAGGATGAGGAAAGGCGTCAGTTGGCCCGAGAATTACACGATACGACTGCCCAAAACATTGCCGCCATCCTTATGGATCTGGGTGTGATCGGTAGGAGCGCGGAGGTATTGACGCCTGAAGCGCGTCATGCACTTTCCGAATCTCTTTCGTTGACGCGGCAGAGTCTTCAGGAAATTCGCTCGTTTTCGTATCTCATCCATCCCCCAATGCTCGATGAGCTTGGCCTCGTTTCAGCTTTGCGTATTTTTATTGAGGGCTTCTCTCAGAGGAGCGGCATGAACGTGCATCTGGAGGCTCCAGTCTCCCGCCCCAAGCTTCCGACCCACGTCGAAAGGGCGGTATTCCGGGTAATTCAGGAGGCTCTCACAAATGCACGCCGCCACTCGGGCAGTTCGACCGCTGACGTCAAACTGAGGACGACGCCAACAGAACTAAAGCTAAGCGTCGAAAATGAGACAACCCGCGATTTACTCTGGGATCAGCCCGTTATACAACCTCTCAAGCTTGGCGTGGGCATGCGCAGCATGCATGAGCGCGTTCAACACGTCGGTGGGCGCCTAGATTTCCATATTGGAAAGAACCGGACAGTCTTGGAAGCCGTGTTTCCTCTATCGTAAGCGCCCAGATGAACCTGACACCCAATCGCTCGCCACTGCAAATGCTCTCGCCCTCGCGGATATATCAAAAGAATTAACTTGACGCACTACGGTATTTAACTTGATAATACCGCGCTCAATCTGCTTTAGAAGTCCCAAGATCTAAACCTGTAGCCCTCTGGCCCGTCCCCCAGACAAAGTGAGGAAGTGTTTATGCCCCGCCGCATCCTGCTTGCGGACGACCATGAAGGCATACGGCGCCGAGTGCGCTCTGTATTAGAAACTGCCGGTTTCGAAGTTTGTGGTGAGGCCGCCAATGGGCTGGATGCGGTCGCAAAGACAAAAGATCTGATGCCCGATTTGATCATTTTGAATCTTTCCATGCCGGTCATGGATGGACTGCAAGCCATACCACAGATCGCTAAGTGTGCCCCCGGCGTGAAAATCCTCATATTCACGATGGATGACGCGACCGAATTAAGGCAGGAAATCTTTCGCCGTGGGGCGCACGGCTACGTAAGCAAGTCCAGTGCTATTCCCGACCTCATTGAGGAAGTGAAGAAACTTCTCGCCTAGGCTCGCGTCCTGTCAAAGTAGCGTCAATTTAATGACACGCGTATGCCCGCACCTTACGACTTAAGCCTACTCCCCCACCCTCCCTCGATCTAACCGACTGAATAGGCCGGAGATATTTAAAGAATCACGGGAGCCTTCGTTGGAACACAAGTTGCCCAATCAAAAGCAGCCCTGACCCGCGTTGAAGACTGTTTATAGGAGGCGGTGATGGTGAAGGCTCTGTATCGAGTCGCGTTCATTCTCTATATCGCAGTCAGCGTCGTTGGGTTCGCTTCTCCGGCCAAAGCTGATGAGTCCAACAAATTGACGTATTTTACGTTTAGTGCGCCGGTGGAGTTGCCCGGCAACAAGGTTCTACCTGCAGGCACTTACGCTTTTAAGCTTCTGGATAGCGCCGGTGACCGTAACATCGTCCAGATTTTCAATAAAGACCTGACTATGCCGTACGCCACAGTCGTCACTATTCCTGACTATCGTCCCCAGCCACACGATAAGACCATCATTAAATTCTCGGAAACTTCCCCGGGAGGCCCCGAAGCAATCAAAGAGTGGTTCTACCCAGGGGATAACTATGGCCAGGAATTCGTTTATCCGAAGTCTAGAGCGACAGAGATCGCCAAGGCTTCTAACCAATCCGTACCGTCGATGCCCTCGGATCTGTCCGGGAATATCTCCCGGCCCGCAAACAACTCAAATGCCCCCTCTGTGTCGGCCATGAAGCAGGCACAACTGAAGTCCCAGAACGCAAATGGGCAGGAGACGAGCGTCCAGCAAACGTTCGGTAGCAATCCGGGAAACAATTCAAGCAACCAGAAATAGGTCACAAAGTCGGAAAGAGCACTGATCAAGCGTCAGGCGACTTCCGAACACATTGGGCGGATGCTTTTCTTTGACTCGCGCGAAGATCGGTCGGGACCCTGCAAGAACGAGCACGAGGAGGTAAGCTAAACGGAAGGAATGCTCAGCAAAAGAGATCGGCCACGCACTTCAACCTTGAGGGCCGGGGCGCATTGCGTGTGCGCGCTCCTGGCCCTCGCTTCTTTTTCGCACGCCCTTCCAGCTCAGGATAGTTCCCCGCCATACGTTATCTCTAAAAATGTAGATCTCGTCGTTGTGCCCGTAGTCGTGAGCGATAAAAACGGGCGGTTTGTCCTTGGTTTGAATTCATCGAACTTTAAAGTCTTCGACAACGGCCGGCAGCGGCAAATTACACTTTTTCGCGACGAGGACATCCCTGTCACGGCTGGATTGCTTGTCGACCATAGCGGAAGTATGGCCGCTTGGCGGCCCCAAGTCATTGAAGGAGCCAAGGCATTCGTTCAAGTCAGCAATCCGCAAGACCGGGAGTTTGTCGTCAACTTTACCGAGACGATCGCGCTAGGCCTTCCTCCGAATATCCCGTTTTCCAATGATGTCGACGTGCTGCAACGCGCCTTATCGGATGGCCCCCGTGATGGGGCAACAGCCTTGTACGACGCTATCGCAGTCTCTTTGCGCCATCTCCAAGCCGACGAGCATGAGAAAAGAGTCCTTATCTTGATGAGCGATGGCGGGGACAATGCCAGCAAACAAAATCTTCGCGAGGTGTTGCACATGGCACAGGCCGCTAATGCGGTCATTTATGCCGTCGGCCTCCTTGACGAGCACAGTGCCGATCAGAATCCTGGAGTCCTGCAAAAGCTCGCCAAAGAAACAGGAGGCAAGGCGTACTTTCCGAGGTCCCCGTCAGAAGTCGTGGATGTGTGCAAAGCAATTGCGGCGGATATCCGTCACCAGTACACTTTGGGTTATGAACCTCCGAGCGACGCCCAAAGCGGCTTTCGCCCCAGCCCAACTGGTTTCAGAAAGATTAGCGTAGGCGTAAGCGCTCCCGGCCGCGGAAAACTCTCCGTCCGATCGCGAAGTGGATATTTCCTGGCATCTAAATCGGCAAGCTAGAAAGGCCGGAAACACCACGGTCCAGGATGCGCCACAGCATGCTGTGAAATGTGAGTGGGCTGGGCCCCGAAACACAAGTCGCTGTCCGCTAGATTCTGTCAAAAACTTCGATATCTACAACGGCATCTCCCTGGGCATCGTTTTGCGTCTTTGTAACAGTCATCTTCTTCTTATCTCTAGACACGATGCGCCTGAAGAAGCTGGTGATCCTGCCGGATTTCTTGTTCTGAGTTTCCGTGGTATTGGCGTCGTCCCGTTTCGTGGAAGCACTGTCGGCGTTTGGGTCTCCCGTTACCTGAGAATCTTTCCCGTCCAAGGTACCATTCACAGTGCTAACGGAGCGTTTCCCTTGTGCATCAATCGTTTCGGTAGTGATCTTCAGGCCGTTGTCGCCAGTCGGCTCGATTCTCATGATTATGCTCTGCGGTGGCGGACCGGAATTAAACTTCGATTCTGAAGGATCCAGTTTCCACGTGCCCACTGAGGGATCATCGGCTGCCATCGTTGCAGGGCAGAACGCAAAGGTCACGGCCGCAACAAACGTCAGTATCAGAACTCGTATTCGCATGTATTTCCTCCAGCCATCGCCCAATGGGATGGTCTGCGATGAAACCGCACGTCGCGTGCCACCCGAAGAGGCTCAAAGCGTAGAAGAACCGGGTCGCCTTTCGACGGACAAGTCCGCTCCAGTCAAAGTGGTGTCAAGATCCTGACGTTGGCTCTGTTCACTTCGGCGGGCCCCTCACCTTAAAGGCTTCGGCTCGTCTCTATATCTCTATATCTAACTCACAGAACCAGATACGAAACACAAACTCGACCGTAGAAATGGAACGCAATCTGCCTCCGTTACATGACTACGGGGCTGAAATCGCGCCATTCGCAGTAGCGTTTGTCAGTAAATGCAGGGAAAGGAGGGATTGATGGATGAGCAGCTTGTCTTCGCGGCGCCACCAATTGAGGCTTGGATCGATAGGGATAAGAAAGAATACCACCTTTCATTTGCCGTACCTGGAGTTGAACTTCCGAACATTCAATTAAGACTTCAAGGCCACAACCTCACCGTCAGCGGTGACCAAAAAAGAGGCGATGGGGCACAAAACCCGGACTATCTGAAGAATGAATTCTACATTGGTCCGTTTGAGCGCACCGTCAGACTTCCCAACAGCGTAGACGTGGAAAAACTCACGGCCCGCCACAGCAACGGCACAGTAGAAATCGTAGCACCGTTAAAAGACAGCGGGACCGGCCAGCAAACGCAACAAAAGGGCTCCTGAAATCATCAGTCACTATGAGGAGAAATGACGATGCATGTGCCACCACGCGTTATTACACGAATCTCTCTTGCGATAGCACTTTCGTTCATTCCGCAATTTGTGGCTGCTCAGGAAGGACAAGCGGATGCGGGCGTCCCCGTACAAATCGTTGTGACGGCGGAGCCAAAGCATGGCAATGAGTTGCCGCAAATCACCCAACAGGACATCATTGTTAATCAGGGACACGATCGTCGGCCTGTCACTGGCTGGGTGCCGGCGGCAGGGCCCCATGCGGGGCTGGAATTAGCGATTCTCGTGGACGACAGCTCCGGCGTTAGCTTCGGTTCTCAAATGGATGAGATTCGTTCTTTTATTGCTGAGCAGCCGCCAACCACTCTGGTCGCCGTTGGCTATATGCACAATGGCACCGTGTCACTACTGCAGAATTTCACTCAGGATCATGCCGCAGCGGCAAAATCTTTGCGCTTACCCGAAGGCTTCGTCGGTGCCGAGGCGAGCCCCTATTTCTCGCTGGCCGATTTCGTCAAGAAGTGGCCTGCCAACCCGGCGGTACCTCGCCGCGAAGTTCTCATGATCACTAGTGGCATCGACACTTTTTATGGTGGCGGATACCCGGATCCCTATGTGGATACGGCGATTCAGGACGCTCAGTGCGCCGGTGTCGTCGTGTATTCAATTTACACACCCGGAGCTGGCCATTACGCTCACACTTACTGGCGAATCTACTGGGGCCAGAATTATCTCGCTCAGCTCTCTGAAGAAACCGGCGGCGAGTCCTACTACTTTTTGGGCGGCGAGGCGCCAGTGTCTTTCGAGCCATATCTCAATCAGATGGCCCAGCGACTCACGCATCAATTCCTGCTCTCATTCCTTGCCAAGCCTCAGAAAAAAGCTGGAACCGAGTCGGTGAAAGTGTCCAGTGAAATTCGCGGCGTTGATTTCATCCATCAGGATAAAGTTTGCGTTCCTGCGTCTTCGGAAAATTAGCTCGGTCGTCGCTGCCGGGTGGCTCTACCTTGTCTCCGCAGCTAAGGCTGCGGAGACATGCCGGCGGCCGTCACCTCTCGCGCCCTTGCCTGCAAAGCGTCTCAGCTTCGTCACGAACATCAGAGGCGGCGCGATGAGTCTCATCCGCGCGCAGATTCCCAAAACGCAGGAGTACGCCGTGACAAATTACTCTTCTTCGTCAGCTGAATGGAGAACGTGTTTGCGGACGTCAGGCCAGAATTCGACAAAAGTATTGCCTGCCATCCGGCCCAGAAGGCCGGAGACCATCCTCAATAGAGTGTCGGCTGGATTAGTTTCACTCCTCGGACGCCACATATCGGAAAGCACGTTGTTACCTGCGTCGGCGACGAAACGAGCATACGCCGGCCCTAAATGTCCATCGCTATATCGTGTCGTGAACGTAAGTTTGATCGCATTCCGCACGCGGCTGCCGAACGGTTGGCCTGGCAATCGCTCGTATCGCGGATCCTCGCCCCAAATTGCGCCCAATCCAGCCTCGATTCCGTTACCAATCGCGACGCCCGTTAGCCGCACCCCGTAGCGTTGGCCGAAACCTCCCCAGGATGGGCCGTCTTCACTGGGCCGATTCAGAGCTGTGCCCATTCCGGCGCTCAACACCCCGGCGAAGAGACTCTCCGGCCCCAACGTGGCCCTTAATTCCCATTGAATGCGCTGTCTTGCGCTGATCGGTCGATATGGCTTCTTGATAATAAGTCCGTTCGTGACTAGGTGTCGGGCGGGATTTTCCTCCTGAGCATCAGGGGAAGCGTTTTGCGCCTTTATAGGAATCGGAATCATAAACAGCAGCACCAGAGTGCAAACAATGAGCTTCCACACGAGAAAACCTGATTTCGATCGGAGTCTTTTGTCATCGCGCGAATAATTCGAGCGATCGACGCATTCATGCCGCTCTGGAGGGAGACCTGTCTCTTTGCTGTGTGCGGCCTACTGAGGCAGCCGACGTTTCGAGAACCGCATTGAGCACGGCCCCTGAAAGCACCGCGACTCCGCTCAGATAAAACCACAGAAGCAAAACGATCACCGCGCCTAGCGAACCATACGCAACGCTGTAAGTGCTAACGAAATGCAGATAGATCCGCAATCCAAAGGATACCACCATCCACAAAGTCACAGCCAGAATCGCGCCCGGCGTCAACCAATGCCATCGTCGATTGGGAAGATTCGGAGCGAAATAGTAGATGACAGCGAAAGCCAATAAAATCAGCGCCAGCACCAGGGGCCACTGTGCAATTCTCCACGTGATCGCTATCGCCTCTCCAAGCGAGAGTACGTTGATGATTGCGTCTCCGAAGACGACAATCACCACCGAAACTATCAGGAGAAGAGCTATTCCCAACGTGAGACCTATCGCCACTGCGTACTGCTTGAATAGCGAACGGGTCTCCTTTACCTTGAAAGCTGCGTTCAGAGTGTCCATGATCGCGCTCATTCCCAGCGATGCGGACCATAACGAGGCCACGATCCCAAACGACATTTTTAGTGGGCCGCTCGAGCCAATGATCTCGTCGAACGTCTTGGCGACGAGATTGAACGCAGGAGGCGGCAGAGCCTGGGCGAAAAATTGAAAAAGCAACTCGCGGCCCCGGTCGGCAGCTCCCAACACGCTGAGGCTCGCAATGACAAAGATCAAGAATGGGAAAAGGGCGAGAAAAAAGTAATATGCAAGCTGGGCGGCACGCCCGAAAACGTCATCATTGAGGATTTCTGCCGAGGTGCGTTTGGCAACCTCTTTCAACGGCAGACCTCTCAAGCTAAATAGACTGTTGGCCACCCGGTCCTCCGAAACACTAGTTGCCGCGATCTAGGAGGAGCTTGGCGATCGCTATGACGCGGCTTTATTCATCAGATGGCCCAGACTCTGGATCGGAGCCGCTCCGCGTCAGCGTGGGTTTTCAGTTGGGTGAAGATCCTGCGGCACTCCATTCGCGTTCCACGTTCTTGTGATGGAGCTCATTTACAAATTTCACTGTAGCTACCCACACAATACCTGCCGCATATCCGGCAAGAACATCCGATGGATAGTGCACCCCGAGGTAGATGCGAGACAGACCGATGCCCAGGATCAGTGCGATTGCGATACTCCAAAGACCCAGCTTGGCTCTCTGGCTCGACAATCGCGGCGACAGTAGCGCGGCTATTCCCGCGAAAAAGCAAAAAGAGAAAAGCGCGTGGCCGCTGGGGAAGCTGAAAGACGCGGGCGCGGGGAGATCGAAAAACGGCACTGGTCGAGGTCGATGGAAAGTGAGCTTAAGAATAAATTCCAATAGCAAAGCCCCGCCAAAAGTTGCTGCCAGGACTTTTAGCGCATGGAACTCGCGCCTGAAATAGCACAGCGTCAACGTAACAATCGCTAGCGGAGTCATTACTACGGATGAGCCCAAGATCGTCAGGGCCTTCATAACCGCCGTAACGCGAGGCGTAGCGTGTTGGTGCACCGCGAATGTTATTGTCGAATCGAAACGAGCCGTATCTCCTTCCATCATCTCTTCAGCAAGCCATGCGAAGAAGAGAAGCGCAGACAGAGCCGACAAAAAGCCCAGGACTAAAACGACGCGCTCAGACGATGCGTGACGTTCGCCCGCAACGCTTTGCCTATGTGGTTTCCGGGTGTGCATAACTGCAGAGCTTCCTCTAGGTCCAACTCAGAACTGACTCCGGAAATCCAGATTGCCCTTGCAAGGTACGGAAGGGTACGAGAATGTTCGAAGAATCGACTTCCCTGAGTCTATACCAAATGGAACGCCGGGGAGCTTCAGGCGGTGGTTAAGGTTCGAGCATGCAGTTTTTTACAGCGTAACGCACTAACTCACTTACGGAATGCATTTCCAGCTTGCGCATAATGTTTGCGCGATGTGTTTCTGCTGTTTTAGTGCTGCTCCCCAGAACGGAAGCGACTTCTTTACTCCTCTTTCCCTCCGCCAGGAGCTGCACGATCTCACGCTCTCGGGCGCTCAGCGAGCCGTTTAACCCAGGCATGGCGATGTCCATCACCACGATGTTCGGCCGATGTTCCGAAGCCAGGACAATCGCCTCCCGCCCTGTGGAAGCTTGGCCGCAAATACTCCAGTTGGGCCGGGAGGACAGGAGCGCCATTAGCCCCCCTTCGAACTAATTCGTGATCGTCCGCGACCAATATTCGAACGTTATTCAACAGCGGCATTCGTCCTTATCTCTCGATCTCGCTTTTCAGTTTGCCCTCCGCCTCCAAAACGAGCGCAGGTATATCGTGCCCAGCCGCCGCCTATACAGTGCAAATAGTATTTTCACTTTCACGCCACGATCATCTCGCCCATGATTCGTCCTTAAGCCCTCTGTAATGAACACTTACACAAAAAGAGGGGGCCCCCAGCCCCTTGCGACCGGAATTCATCTCCAATGTTCGCGGCAGCGTAATTCGGGTGCCGCGCCGCATGTTCGCGAGGCGACAGCGGAGGGTTCCAGAGGCGACCGCATAGCCGCAACACATTGCGGCCCGGGGGCGCTAACTCTGTACTGTGAAGCGCACGGGCAAGATGAGGATCTTGTCCCCTTCCTGAATAGAAATGTTATACCCGCCGGACTTCACCTGCGGCACTTTTAAGATGATCTTGGCGCTGCCCTGCTCGACAAGGATGGCCTTGTAATCGTCCTTGTCATCGGAAAGAAAGACTGCCGAAACAGAATCTTTTCCCAGATTTTCGCCGGTCAAAGTAACGCTGTCATTGACCTTGCCTGTCGCCGGCGCAACGGTGGTTATTTTCGGGGAATTCTGTCCGCCGACTCGCGGAGCGAGGCAAAGCAAGAGACATACCGCGATGAAGCCGATCTTAAAAAACGGGCGGATACGGCCAAGGCGGACGGTTCCGTTCTCCACCCCAGAGAAGCCACTAAACCGAGAGGAGCCCGGATCAACGGCTGGACTGTGAGCCATGGATCTACCTCCAAGCTGCCGATCAGAAGGCTGTTATTTGCGGCGAACATACGCCCACAAAACGAGCATGTCAAGAGTTTGGGCACATGTTTTGAGTGGAAGCGGCGGTGCGCGCTTGGTGCATGTAAAATAAGCAGATGTTCCGCAATGGAATGGATCAATGAGCGTGCGCCTGATTGCGCTGGATATCGACGGGACGCTGCTCGATAGCGCCTCTGAGGTGCCTGCGGTTAACCGGCACGCTATTGAGGCCGCTGTAGAGAAAGGCATCGAGGTTGCTCTTGTCACCGGGAGGCGCTTCGATTTTGCGCTTCCGATCGCACGGCAGATTCCGTGCGCGCTCACGATGATCGTCAATAATGGGGCGCTGGTTAAATCGAAGGACGGGACGACGCACTTCAGACACCTGCTACCACACCAAACGGCGCGGGCTGTACTTGAGTTCGCTTCAGAGCACCGCGCCGGCGCTGCCGTGGTTTTCGACCGGCCGCGTTCCAACCAGGTGATTTACGAAAAGATTGACTGGGAGGACCCTCGGCGAAAGGCTTACTACGCGCGAAATCGGGAATTCATCGCGCAGGTCTCTCCGCTCGAGGATTGCCTGACCGAAGACCCGATCCAGGTAATGTATAGTGGCTCCGTAGCGGAAATGCGGAATGCTAGCGTGGCCTTGCGCAAATTGACGAATTCGTTGGAGTTTTCGCTGGCGATGACTTTTTACGATCACCGCGATTTTGCCATGGTCGACGTCATCCGCTTGCACTGCTCGAAAGGCGCCACACTGGCCCAATGGGTAGCGATGCGCGGTTTTGCACGCGAAGAAGTGATGGCCATCGGAGACAATTTCAACGATCGCGAAATGCTGGAATTCGCCGGCCTTCCCGTGGTGATGGCCAACAGCGTTCCGGAGCTTAAAAGCTTGGGATGGCGTCAGACGCTTTCCAATGATGAAGGCGGCGTAGCGGCCGCGATCCGCGAATACGCGCTGGAGAATTTGTAATGCAATGTTTGCGAAAGCCCGGTGAGCGTTCGCGGAGGATTTCACGTCTGCTGACGGGGACCGCACTCTTAATTGCATTGTTCGCGGCGCAACCAGCTAAAGCCGATTACGCCGTGCTTCGCAGCGGACAGCGCCTGCACATCACTGGTTGGCAGAACCTGGGGGATACGGTACGGCTGGATTTAGCGGGCGGAAGCGTCACGATAGCCGCTGCCGACCTGGACAGAATTGAACCTGAGGAACTTTTCGGCGAGAGCGCGCAACGCGATGCCGATGTCCCTTACTCCACGCAGATTCGGAACGCCGCCAATACCTATGGTCTTGACCCCGCGCTTGTCGCCAGCGTGATCGCCGTCGAGTCCAATTTTAATTCTCGAGCCGTCTCGAAGAAATCGGCCCAGGGATTGATGCAATTGCGCCCCGAAACCGCGGCACAGATGGCGGTGCGGAACGCGTTTGATCCGGTGGAAAATATTGACGGCGGAACGCGGTATCTGAAACAGCTTCTCGATCGTTACGGCCAGAATCTCTCGCTGGCGCTTGCGGCGTATAACGCCGGCCCGAAACGCGTGGATTTCTATCGCGGAATCCCGCCGCTGGCCGAAACCCACTCTTATATCAACCGCGTCATCTCGCGCCTACACGACAAACCTGACCTGATGAAGCAGTTCTTCCCCGCAACTACAAGCCAAACTCTCCCACCTTCGAAATAAGCACGCCGAACGGATCTGAAAGGTGCGGGAATTCTAGCTCTTTCGAACGTGTTGGGCTGAGACGTCAGTTCTGAGGCATTGGCTGAGGCAGAGAACCGGGCGCGCCTGGATTTCCAACTTGAGGTGCAAAGGGCGCGCCGCCGGGAGCATTGTTGGTCCCATTCGCGCCTCCGGGAAGCGCTGCGGGATTCGGGGCTGTGCCCGGCTGCCCCAGGGTGTTTACTCCGGGAACCGCGACCTGCCCGGGCACGGGTGCGCCTCCGTTTCCATTCATCAGCGGATTCCAGATGAATTCCCACTCAAAGTAGGTCTTGCTGCCTTGATATACCATTAGTGAGGGTTGTTTCACTTTGCTAGCGACTCCTATAACGGAACCGCCAAAGACCGGCGAATCGACGGCATTGAGTGGTGCGGGCTGCGTCTCACTCACTATGGAATTCTGTGAATTCTGACTACCTAAGCCCGGCTGTCCAAATTGACCGGACTGGAGACCGGTTTGCTGCCCAGGCTGTGGACCGGGTTGGCTTGTCGCGCCGAACTGCGTGGCCCCACCCAGATTCTGGTTCACTTGGCCGAAAAGCTGACTCGCGATGCCGGAGACGCTACCGGTCAATTGACCTGCGAACGCCGCGGCTACAGCCATCTCCTGCAAGTTATGGAAGTGCACGCTGCCAACGAGCTGGCCGGCGGGAAGTGTGACATAAATGAGTCGCCAGCTCCCGTCGGAGCTGTTCATTGGTTCCTTATAGGCTTTTCGAAGAAAATGAACTCCCGCGGCATTCGGCTTGGTGAGATCTTCGAGGCTCGGAGGATATTTCCCGTTCTTCTGATAATACAGGCGAATGGCGCGAACATACTGATTCCCACGCCAAATGGCCTCCTGCTCGCGCAGCCGCCGTCCCTGAGTAAGGATATTCGGCGTAGCCGCGGCCGCCAGCAGCACCATGGTGGCGACCATGAAAATAGCGAGGAGGACAGCGTAGCCACCCTCGGGTCTTTTGTGACTAGAGCGGCTTATTTTCACGCGGGGTTGGGCTCCTCCATGGTTAGTGTCGCCCGCCGTCCACTACTGGTTTCTTCCAACTCGACGCTGCTATTGCCGATCTGAATCAGCCGGTAACGTCCCAAGAGCATTTCTCCTACGGCAATAATGTACACATTCTCGCCTTCCATAAAGAAGGCGCGGCGCATGCCCGTCTGCGCATCGGTCACGAATCCATAGAAAGTGGCCGGTACAACCAGCGGCGCTGGTCCGGAAGGCCCGCCAGGCGCCGTAATAGGCGGCGGAGCAATCACCGGAGGGAGTACGGCCGACTCAGGCGGCGGGGCTACGGAACTGAAAATGTTTCGGTGCGAACCCTGGTACTGAAGTTTTTTCAAACGTTCCAGCAATTCCAGCTTCAACGCCGGATTCTCAACGGCGATGGGGCGAAACTTCTCATCTGCGCTGGACACGACTTGCGCGATCTCGGACGGACGGTTGCTTACATAAATGACGTAGAGGAACACTACGCCCAGTCCCGCCAGCAGAATGATCCGCTTTTGCTTACTCGACATACTCAGTTGCGAAAATACGTGCGGAGTTCAGATTCAGCTTCAACTGTCCTCCAGAGCCGCCGGCGGCCAGAGAGAGACCATCGAGAACATAGAACGTATCCGAATGCTGCAGATCATTGACGAAACGAACCACGCTGGAATAATCCCCATCCACAACGGCAAAGATATCGACCTGCGTGACGCCGCGTTTATCGGCTTCGTGCTGATGGAAACTGAGATTTCCGGCCTGCAATCCAGCGCCGCGAGAGAGCGTACCGATATCCGAAATGACCGACGAATACCCAGAGGAAAGCGGCCTGAAATTCTGGTGGAAAAAGGTGTCGCACTGCTGCTCAATCGCAGGCAGCGTGGTGCGAATTGTTTCGGCACGGGTAATATCGGCGGTCATCAAAGCGTGATCGCGCTTGAGCGCAATCAGTTCCGATTGCGGAGTGCGATTTGCAGCGGCCATCTGCCAGTTAATGCCCGCCAAAACGATATCAAAGGCTATGACAATGCCGAGGATCGCTCGAATAATTATTTTGGTTCTCTTTGTCATGGTTCTAGCTGGCAGAATACCGCGCGTTCAGAGCCATCATGACCTGATCGTCTCCGGACCGGCCACCGATCCGGTTTTCGCCAAGAACTTCGATGTCAGAGAACTCATGGGAATCCTCCAATGCTTTTAGAAACTTCAACTTGCCCTCGTCGGTTTTCGCTCCTATGGTCAACCTCAATTCGAGGTGATCTCCCGCAAGCCGAGGCTCGATACTCACAACCCGCACGCCGTCCGGAAGATTGCGTTCCAGATCCATAAAGATCTGCGTCCAGGGAAAAGCACGCTGCGCGATCATGCCATTCAGAAAAGCGGAGAGGTCCCGACGCTGGATCGTTTCAGGGCGATTAAAGAACACCTCCAGCTCTGAGCGGCGGCGGCGTAGCGTTTGCATGTCGCTTTCCATGCGCGCCTGTTCGAGCCGTATGGCGGTGTTCGAACGCCGCATGCTGTAAACATTCCAGGAGAGCAGCAGCATGGCGGCCAATCCGACGCTGCCGATTGTCGTGGAGAAAACGATAAAGCGCCGGTTCTTTTCGAGCGGCGCACTTGCTAAATTGAGTCGAACTTTCATATGCGTTCCCGAATCAGACTCCGCTCACGAGCCGCGATAAAGCGTCCATCCAACCAAAGCATCGAGCTCTCTTTCCACCAAGGGCCGCAACTCGCTACTAATGTGACCTTCGCTGGCAGCAGCGCTGAGTAAACCGCCTACCGGACATCGCAATTCGCGCTCGAGTGGCTCGCGGAATTCGTCGATTCGTCCCGCCAGCCCTGCCAAGCCGACCATGCTTATCCCTTCATGCCAGGAATCCTGATAATAAGCGGTAAGAGGATAAATTTCATCGAGTAAAGCTTGCGGCGTGATTTCCGTCTCATCCGCGGGCAGTTCAACACAACGGTAGCCGCAAAGGAGTCCCTCGCGAACGATAGCAGCCGTCAGGCCTTGCCGGCAACACGTGCCAGCAGCGCTGGCTTGCGATCGTTCAGCAATGGAAGCGCGGCAAGAGTGGAACTCATGACAACTCCCGGAGACACGCCGAGCGATTCGAGCAATTGCTCATATTCGCGGACGACTCGCAACCGAGCAACGGCGGTGACGACATCGACGCCATCTTCGCGCGGCGCCTGGCGCATGTAGGAAATCACCGTTTCGTCGGCTTCAAAGGGAACGCTTTTCTTCACGCGCCATCGCAATAGGGGCAAAGCCTCGTTCACTGCGCGAGGAAAAACATCGAAATGCAAGATAAAGACGCGAATGACTGGATCCGGCAGGAAAAGAGCGACTTCCCGAGTCTTCGCGTGCACCCGCGCAAATACTTTTTCGAGTGCAGAGCGAACCTCGGCGGGATTGGTCACGTTCGTGTCCACAGCGCTGGGCTTGATCGCGCCGGGGGGAAGCGGTTCGACGGCCAAGGACTCGATACCGTCACCCGCACGATTCCATCGTGCTGCAGCAATATATCCACCCGCAATTTCGCAGGCGGTGAGCGGATGGGGCGCCACATCCAGCCATTGCGCAAAGCGGCGCACGGTCCCGCTGCGATAAAGTCCTTGACGAATTCCTTCTGCGGTTAGCATAAGCGAAAGATCGTTAACTCGAGCTTTGCGGGGCACACTGCCAAGTATGCGCGCCGCTCATTCGATAAACGTGACCTTGTTAATTTCCTTTAACGTGGTGATGCCGGCGCGCACTTTCTCTACTCCCGAATCACGCAGAAAAGTCATCCCCTCTTCCCGCGCGACGCGCTTGATTTCAGAAGTCGGCCGGCGTGCGATGATCATTTCCCGGATGTGATCGGAGAGGTCGAGAAGTTCGGTAATCGCGGTGCGGCCGTGATAGCCGCTGCCCGAACATTCCAGGCATCCCGCACCTTCAGCGAAGGAAACCCCCGCCCAGGCGTCCGGATCAAACCCGGACGTGCGCAAGAGGTCTGCAGGATAATGCACAGATTTTTTGCAATTCTCGCAGACGACTCGGACGAGCCGCTGAGCCATGATGCAGTTCAAGGAAGAGACGAAATTATAGGGCTCGACGCCCATATTGATGAATCGGCCGATGACGTCGGTAACGTTGTTGGCATGCACGGTGGTGAAGACGAGATGTCCGGTCAGTGCCGATTGGATGGCGATTTGGGCGGTTTCTTGGTCGCGAATCTCGCCGACCATGATTTTGTCTGGGTCATGACGCAAGATGGAACGCAAGCCGCGGGCGAATGTAAGGCCTTTTTTCTCGTTCACCGGAATTTGAGTAATGCCACGCACCTGGTATTCCACCGGATCTTCAATGGTGATGATTTTATCTTCGTCCGTTTTGATCTCGTTGATGGCGGCATACAGCGTGGTCGTTTTGCCGGAGCCGGTGGGTCCGGTAACCAAAACCATTCCGTAGGGCTCACGAATGTAACGCCGGAATTTGCGGAGCTCTTCGCCGGAGAACCCCACGACTTCGAGGCTGAGATTGTGGAATTTCTCGGAGAGCGTCTCCTTATCGAGGACGCGAAGTACAGCGTCTTCGCCGTGAATGGAAGGCATGATGGAGACGCGGAAATCCACGAAGCGCCCTTTGTAGCGCACGCGAAAGCGGCCGTCCTGGGGCACGCGACGCTCGGCGATATCGAGTTCACTCATCACCTTGATTCGAGAGAGAATAGTGGAATGCCACTCCTTGGAAATGGGCGGCATGGCGTTCACGAGAATGCCATCGATGCGGTACTTCACGATCACTTCCATGTCGCGGGCCTCAATGTGGACGTCACTGGCGCGCCGCTCGAGTGCAGTGAAAATGACCGTATCCACGAGGCGCACGATGGGACTGACGCCGCCGTCTTCCGTGAGCCGTTCGGCGAAAAGCGCCTCTTCGCTTTCGTCCTCATCCTGGACAACCTGGAGCGTAAAGGCTTCCGTAGCTTGTTCGAGGACGCGCTGCGATTGCTCGGTGCGCTTGAGCAGATCGCTAATTTGTGTGGGCGTGGCCACCTTCAAAACCAGCTTCCTACCCAATAGCAGCGGTAATTCGTCGCTCAAGAGGACGTGACTGGGATCGGCCACGGCGACCATCAACTGATTTTCGCGGGCCTCCAGAGGGACGAAATTAAAACGAAACATCAATTCAGCCGGAATGCTGCGAAATAATTCGGGATCGATGCGGACTTCGTTCAAATCCACAAAGGGACAGCGATAGCGTTCCGCCGTTCTTTGGCTGCGCTCACGTTCGGCGTGCACATCCTGGAGCGCGGAGGAGGTTACGTTGTAGTCGCTGGCTTCCATATGGGATGACTCCGCTTGACGCTAGCCGGGTCCAGCGCCCACCGAAAAGGAGAAAATAGGCAGGTACAGCGAAATCAATATGAAGGCTATCACAATCGCCATGAAGACCAAAATCGCAGGTTCCACAACTGCGATGAGAATTCCGACCCGTTGGTTGGTTTCGTCTTCATAGAATTCCGCAATGCTGGAAAGCATGGGAGAGAGCGCTCCGCTGGCTTCGCCGACTTCGATCATCTCGATTCCCATAGCCGGCATGAACCCGATACTTTTTAGTGCCGCATGCAAAGATTGACCATCCCGTACGAGAGTACGATGCCTTTTCTATGGCTGAAGAAACCAGGCGACTGCGCACTGACTCCGCAGAAGTCGAAAGCGCAGCGACGAGAGGGGTACCACCCGCAAGCAGAGTGGATAAAGTACGGCAGAACTGGGCTACCTGAAATTTAATCCAGGTTTCGCCAATAACAGGCAATTTTAATTTAACGCGATCAACGGCGGTGCCACCTTGCTCCGTCTTCGACCAGAGGAAGACACCCACGCCTCCAGCGATCAGCAAACCTACAGCAATGAGCACGTGATATCGATAGCTCACCGTGAGCGTCAAGAGCAAGCGCGTTACCGTGGGCAATGGCACGTTCATATCCGAATATAGCTTTGAGAATTGCGGCACAACATAAGTAACCAGATAGGTCACAATGATCGTGGCGACAGTGACCAGAATCGTGGGATAGATTAGCGTGGCGATCAGCTTCTTCTTGGCGCCCGTAGACAACTTCTGATAAGCAATGTAGTACTCCAATACTCCGGAAAGATTTCCGCTCTTCTCACCCGCCAAAACGGAGGTGACATACACTTTGGGGAAAAGCCCTTCTTGGTCGAGCGCCTCGGAGAGTGCGGCGCCTTCGCGCACTCGGTCGCGAACAGCCCTGAGCAACGGCTGCAAGCTCGGCGAGGCAGCGCGCTCTCCAAGGAGGTCCAAGGCTTTCAGGAGAGGCAGGCCAGCTTTGATCAGTGTATTCAGTTGCTGGTTGAAGATCAGAAAGTCGGAGCTCTTAAGAGCACGCCCCTTGCTGCCGCCAACCGTCCGGCCGAGAAGACCGCCCCGGGGCGCCACAGAATAGACGTACAGGCCCCGGTCAGACAGCTTTTGGCGGGCTTCCGTAACGGACTGGGCGGCCTCGACCTGGGAAAAAACGCGCCCAGCCGTGTCCGCCACTTTGCATTCAAACTCTGCCATGGCCTCAGTCTACCTCATAGCTACTCGCATCGGAACTTTGGCGTTCGCGACGATGTTCTCTAGATTCAACAGGTGGCCGAGCAAATCCACTGAAGGACAAGCTATTTAGGCTGCTCGACAATGGCAACGCCGGCAGGGGCCTGAAAATGAAAGAGGGATTCTGACAAGGGCAGGTTCTCTTGCCAATTTCCAAATCGGTATTCCAACTCGATGCCACCCGGCTGAAGGACACGAACGTCGGCTAGTTCACCACTGTCGGGATCGAGTTCCAGCAAGACTTCATCGAATTGCTCGTCAATTGGGGCTATGGAAGCTTCCAGATCGTCGCCGGCGGCTTCCTTCGCCTTGGCTTTTTCGCCTCGAGGGCGACAACTCAACACGATATTGCCCTGCTTGCCGGGCGGGTTTGCGCTGATGTCGAGTTTTTCGCAGAGTTGAGAGAGTTTGGCCTTGCCCGTGAGCAACGCAAGTGGCGTACGCCAATCCGTGCTTTGCTTCATGGGAGCGCGCGTTACAGTGTGATCGGAAGGAACGTAAAACCACACCGTCTTGCCATCGGAAACGAAGAGCTTCTGCTCCGGCGCTTCATATTCCCATCGCATCCGACCGGGTCTGCTGAAGTAGACTTTGCCTGATTCGGCCTGGAGTCCTTGGCGACTATCGCTGTACCGTTCGAGAAAAATCGCCTCAAGCGTCTTGGCGTCGTGATAACGAGCCTCAAGTACGCGGGCGACAGCAGCAGCGCGCGTACTGATATCGGCATGGGCAAGACGAACAGGAGCAAAGAGGGCCACTGCGAGGGAAATAAAGAAAATTGCCGTTGGCTTCACTCCGACAGTCTAGCAGAGTCCCTCGAGGACCTCAGGTTTGTGACGTGACCCGTTTTAGCTTCTAGCTAGGGCGCCAGAGTTGAGACGTTGAACACTCTTCGTTGTTGCCAAAAGCGATATGAAGCCAGCGCCAGTGTCGAGGCCGTCGCTAAGGTGAACACGATACATATACTTAGTGGGTCGTTCTTCACGATCAGCTCAGTCAGAAAGGAAAACATTAAGAGCAGAATAAACGGCAATATTAGGGCCGCGAAGCTCCAGACCCGAATACCGCGCACGGAGGGAGCATCTTTGCGTTCAAACACAGGCTGCATCACATATAGGGACAACGGTAAAAGGAGAAGATAATAGTGTGGCCAGACGAGCGGGCTGGATAACAACATAATGGCACAACCACCGCCGCCCACCGCGAAAGCCCTGTGCATACGGCGCGCCCCATCAATCTCCTTTGGCAACATAGTTGGCGTTGGCCGGTCGCTCGGACGTGTTATGAACAACAACCAAGAAAAAATGCCCAGGAGAATAAGTGGAATAACTATCGAGCTACCACCCGTCGCGCCAAAGAGGAGCTCAGAGAGACTGAAGTTTCCGTTCTGTAGCGAATACGAAACTCCGTTGAGTGTTCTGGGCAAAGTCTGGAGGAAGTCGATCCAGATCGCTGGATTCCCGAAGTAAGCTGCCGATGCCACAAATGATGCCGCAGCCGCGATGAAGCAACCCGCAAACATCCGTAGTAGTTGCCGATACTCCCGATCGGCGAGCCCGGCGATCACGATCAGTACCAAAACCATAACCAACGTCGGCTTGAGCATCGTAGCTGAGCCAATGGTCAGGCCCGCAAGGAGGGGCTGGGCACGCGCTGTGAAAAATATGAACAAGGCCATCGCGAACAGCTGAATCTCGTTTACATTACCTACCTGCATGTCCGCCAGAACCGGCGCGTAATAAGTGGCGGTGAATATGATGAGCAGAGATATCTCAACGACCGAAAACCGCAACAGATCCTTTAGGACCAGCATCGAGAGAACCAGACACAGCATGCAGATGAACACAAAACGCCTTTGATCCGTTCTGAAGTTGCCCGACGAAAGCCATCCGACCGCGGCATAAAGAAGAGGCGTTCCGGTGGTGTCGATTCTTCCACTGTAGAGCTGGGCGACTCTTGCCGTGGTTTGTTGCTGAAGCTCTGAAGCGTCTGGTGATCGGGCTTCTTTGACGGCCAAAGATGCTATGTCACGTTGACTGTCCGGAGAGTATATATTCGCGATCGGTTTACGAGAGAGCGCATGGGGTACGCTCCAAAACGTTAGGAAATCAATCGTTGGCATGTTCGTAGCGGATTGCCATACGATCCAGCCGACATGCACCAGCAGCAGGAGAGCCAAAATCACTGAAGTACGGTGATGCGAGCTTACCTGCCGAAGCAATCCACTTCCCGTGCCGACGGTGTCTATTGGTCTATCCATCGACTCGGAGGTGAAATGCACCTCATCTAATTGTGCCTTGGTCACGTTCTTGAGTGTAACGGAGGGAGAAGGCCGAGCGCCGTCAGAAATGGCGTCACGAGCCCTTAGAGTAAGGAGGGCTGATTCTCATTGGATAGGAGAATCAGACGGTCCAGCAGTTGTGGTTAGATTCTCGCGAATTACGGAGGTCTGGTCGGTGTAGAAATGTCGATCACCCGTGGTACCGGGTGTGATGGGGTCTGCGGTTACGGAGTAAGCCTGGGCATTGCCGGCAGCATCAGTAGCCACGACCGTATATGTAAAGATAAATCCGCTCTTTACTCCAGAGCTCAAAACTGCGTCGATCAAGCCAGCCTGCGCAGCGCTGGGCGTAGCCGGATTGCCGCCGAGGGCCACCAGCGAAGACGCGAAACCAGCGCCGTACGTCGTATTGTAGACGACACTCGCCGTGCTGATGGTTCTGAGATTGGCAACTGCGCCAGCTTCATTGGCCCGCATCTTCGAGCGAATGAAATTCGGGATGGCGATGCCTGCAATTACCATAATCACCGCGACCACAACCAACAGCTCGATTAAGGTGAAGCCAGCCGCTCGCTTGCCGCTTTTGCTGCTCGCCGATTTGTTCTTCGAGGTTTTCATTTTGTGACCTCGGCTGCCATGTCGCTTCCTAAATCCGAAGTTCGAGATTAAGGGAGGGAGTTCAAGCTCCCTCCCCAACTCTCTCTCGTGCCTTATCCAATTGGAGTGCTGCTTGCGCCCGCACCCGTACCCGAGGTATCCACACGGATCACACCGGACTGATCGGTGTAATACATGTTCTGTCCAGTGGTGGCCGCAGTGATGGGCGTAGCTGTTATCGAATAAGACTGGTTGCTCGCACCGGCCGTGAACGTAAAGACGTAGCCGCTCTTGGTGCCTCCTGCGAGCACAGAGTCAATCAAATCTGCTGAGCTGGAGCTCGCCGTACCGCCAGACCCTACCGGTCCCAAATTGGTGAGCGCGGACGGGAATGTGCCGTAGCTGGTGGAATAGGCGATGCACGCCGTATTCAACGTACGCAGCGAACCCACTGCCGAAGCCTGGTTGGCGGCGATCTTCGACCGCAACAGGTTCGGAATGGCGATGGCGGCGATAATCAGAATGATCGCCACTACGATCAAAAGCTCGATTAGTGAGAAGCCCTTCTGTTTGTTCCGCATGATATCTCCTTGAGCGTTTTAAAATCGCACCGGGGTTACGCCGCTTATAAATGCAAGCCCGGTACCAAGATGGGCCTCGCGAGATGATCAATGGGACACAAAAACAGCAAGTGCTGTAATAACAGTAACTTAGCAATGATATTAAGCGCTTGGGCCCACTTTATTAGCCCAGAGTCAACCTCCTTATCGACGGAAACTGACAAAAAATGGCATCGCTTTTCGCCGCAAAACGTCAAGGCGTAAAAGTTGTGTACACCTCAGCCGCTCCAACCGCTGCCTTCATTCCTGTCGCGGAAGCTTTCATAACGGAATGAACAACCGGCCTTCACGTCGATACTTAGTTTGTTGCTACGAGAACAATCCTCTTCTTAAACTGAATGATGAAAGACTCACGAAGCAACGCACTTCTGGTGAGCTCTCCCTAAAGGAAAATCGTTTGCTGAAACGATTGGCGCGGGTCGTCGGAGCAACTGGTCTTGTCGTGTGCTTTGCGTTCGCAGTACGAGTCGCCTACTGCGGACGGGACCTCGCCCCATTCTCGGGCACCTTATTTTACGGCGGCGAAACGGGAGCCATCGCTGCCGCGATTGCGTCTGGAAGGGGGTTCAGCTCGCCTTTACCAAAGGCCAGCACGGGACCAACGGCCTGGCTGACGCCGATCTATCCGTATTTGCTAGCTGGAATTTTTAAGTTGGCCGGAATTTTCACCTACAAATCGCTACTCACTATACGGATCCTTGACATCGCTTTTTCAGCGCTTACTTGCTGGCCGATACGCAGCGCTGCGACAATCGCTTTCGGCAAACGAACGGGAACAGCCTCGGCATGGTTGTGGGCGGTGCTTCCAGATGCCGTCTTCTATCCGGTCGCGTGGGTGTGGGACACAGCCCTGACCGGCTTGTGCATGACGACGCTTTTTGCAGCAACATTAAAAATACGTGGATCCCGCCGACTCTCCTCATGGATCGGCTATGGCGCACTGTGGGCCTTCAGCGCCATGGTGAATCCTTGCGTGCTTTCCGTGCTCCCATTTCTAGGACTCTGGGCTATCTGGCCTTTACGCGACCGGCTTACCTACGCCCTAAGGTTAGGCCTGGCGGCCTCGATAATTTTCGTGGCTGGAATCGCGCCCTGGACCATTCGCAATTACGTTGTCTTTCACAAGTTCATACCTTTTCGATCTAATTTTGGGCTGGAACTGTGGTTAAGCAACAGCCCTGAAGTTCCCGATACTTTTGCGGGCTTCCTGCACCCTACCGAAGATCCGAAGGAAGCTGCCAGGTTCGTGCGCATGACGGAAATTCCTTATATGCAGCAAAAACAAAGCGAGGCCTTGGCGTTTATGCGCACACATCCGCGGGACACGATGCGTTTCTTCTTTCGGCGGTTTGCGGACAATTGGCTAGGGGTTTGGGATGCGCCCGCGGATTTGTGGGGACACATACCAGCTTTCGTAAAGTTGAATCTTGTCTGGAACTGTCTATTCTCACTATTGTCATTTGCGGGCGCATTCTTCGCGTATCGCGCACGAAGTGAAACGGCGCTGCCCTTTGCCTCGGTGATGCTGATGTTCCCTGTGGTTTTTTACATCACGCACACAAGCGGGCGGTATCGTTACCCTATCGATCCCATCATGGCCATCTTGACCGTTTTTGCACTCGCCTACCCGCTTTCGCAATTAAGCAAGGGCAGTTTTGGTAGGCTTTGGATAACACAATCGGTGGACAGCGCCGGCTGAATTCGCAATCAGCTGCGAGGTCGGCCCGAACCAAGCTGGAAAGGCCGTTTATGCGGGACCAAGTTTTGCGCGAAAAACTGAGGCAGATCTTCTCGTCGGTGGGCTTCATCGTCGTCGTCGCTTTCGTATTTCGGGCGGTTCTGGTGTGCCTCTTTTTTGTTACTGGTGTGCAACGAATGGTGCGAGACAACCTCGCCTTCGGCTACGAAGCTGGCGCCATAGCGGCATCCATTGCCAAAGGCAGAGGATTTAGTTCTCCATTGAGGTTCGTCCAGACTGGTCCGACGGTTTGGTTTACGCCGATCTACCCCTACCTGCTGGCGGGAATCTTCAAAGTCTTCGGCGTATACAGCTACACATCGAACATCGTAATTCGCTTTGCTGACAACATATTCTCCGCCTGCACCTGCTGGCCGATCTATGCCATTGGGGCCAACGCGTTTGGTAAGCGCATTGGGAGGGCTGCAGCGTGGACTTGGGTGGTGTTTCCAACGTCGCTCTTCTTTTCGACGGTTTGGGTGTGGGACACGGCGCTTTCCGCACTGATGTTAGCACTCATCGTAGCGGCCACATTTGAGGTGCGCCGTTCACAACGGCTGAATTCGTGGATAGGCTACGGTGCGCTCTCGGCTTTAGGAGCAATGGTTAATCCCGGTGTGGTTTCGATTGTTCCGGCGCTAGGGCTTTGGGCTATATGGCCTATACGGCGGCGCCTTGCAACCGCGAGCAGACTCGTAGTGGCATCGTCACTGATCTTCGCTGCGGGAATTATGCCTTGGACCATTCGGAATTATGTCGTCTTCCACAAGCTAATCCCATTCCGTTCTAATTTCGCCCTGGAACTCTGGTTGGGCAACAACCCCGGTGTACCTGATTCGTGGTCCCCGTGGCTGCATCCCAATGACGATCCGTCCGAGGCGGCCAAGTACGCGCGGATGACGGAAATTCCTTACATGCAAGAGAAGCAGCAGGCGGCCATACAATTTATTCGTACCCATCCACTGGATACTTTGAATTTTAGTTTGCATCGTTTCTCGAATAATTGGTTGGGGATCGACCAATCGCCCTCGGCAGTCTGGAATCACGTTCCTCTGCAGGTAAAGGTAGTTATTTTGGGCAACTGCCTATTCCCGGTAGTGTCACTGCTGGGCGTACTATTCGCATACCGCGAGCAGAATGAGGCCGTGGTTCCGCTGGCCCTGGTACTTCTCTTTTTTCCTTTGGTCTTTTACATAACGCATGCATCGACGCGTTACCGTCATCCCATGGACCCGGTTATGCTGATCCTCGCCGTCTACGGGTTGGCTTATCCCGTTACGTATCTGCTTAGGCGTTCTTCCAGCCATAACAGCATTCCCGCCGCTGAGAAAGGCCTCAGAGGGGATCCGGAGCGAAAGGCCATTCATGCAGGGTAGAAGTTCCGGGCGGGAACTGAGACATCTGGCCTCCTCGGTTGTTTTTATTGTCGTAGCAGCTTTGGTCCTTCGGATCGGTTTTGTCTGTTTCTATTTTGCTTCTGCAGCGCAGCAGCAGGCTGCAAATAATCTGCCCTTCGGGTACGAAGCCGGAGCCGTAGCGGCGGCCATTGCCCAAGGCAGGGGATTCAGTTCTCCCTTAAAAACAATCAAAAGTGGTCCGACGGCTTGGTTTACGCCGATCTATCCGTATCTTCTCGCGAGTGTGTTTAAGGTCTTCGGTGTTTACAGTCAGCTATCAAGCGTGGTGATTCGCTGCATTGACGACGTCTTCTCCGCATGGACCTGCTGGCCCATCTATACTATCGGAGCCAAGGCGTTCAGCAAGCGTACCGGCGCGGCGGCTGCCTGGATCTGGGTTTTCTCCCCCGCGTCTCTTTTCTTTTCGACAGTTTGGGTCTGGGATTCCGCGCTTTCAGTGCTCATGTTGACCCTTGTTGTCGCGACTACCCTCGAGCTGCGAGGGTCCGAACGGCTGCGTTCCTGGATCGGCTATGGTGCCCTTTGGGCTCTTGCATCCATGGTCAACCCAGCAGTGATTGCCATTCTTCCGCCTCTGGCGCTTTGGGCTTTATGGCCGCTGCGAGGGCGGTTTGCGACCGCAGGAAGGTTGGTTCTAGCAGGCTCGCTAATCTTTGTTGCGGGAATCACGCCTTGGACCATTCGCAACTTTGTCGTCTTTCACAAGGTCATTCCCTTTCGTTCTAATTTCGGGCTCGAACTTTGGCTGGGCAACAATCCTCTCGTGCCTCAGATCTGGGCGCCTAACCTTCATCCAAACGAAGACGCGTCAGAAGCCGCGAAGTACGCCCAGATGACGGAAATTCCTTATATGCAAGAGAAACAGAGGGAGGCCGTGCAATTTATTCGTGCCCACCCGCTTGATACTTTGGATCGTACTTTGCATCGTTTCTCGAATCTTTGGATAGCTGGGGATGAACCGTCGTTGGAGTTGTGGAAACACTTGCCTGTAGGCGCCGATCTAGCTGTAGCGGCAAATTGCGTATTCCCCGCCCTGTCATTATTAGGCGTCGTATTTGCTTATCGCGAACAGAACGAAGCTGCCGTGCCGCTTGCTTCGGTTATGCTCTTTTTTCCTCTCATCTTCTATATCACTCATTCCTCATCGCGTTATCGCCATCCCATCGATCCGGTGATGCTGGTTCTTGCTGTCTATGCACTCGCATATTCCGTGACTCATTTGCTGAAGCGTTTTTCTGGTCTTCATGCTCGCATTCCGGCGACTAATACAACGGATTAGCGGCCTGCACACTGGTTCCCAATTGGGCTAAGCATTCGGCTTTACGTAATGTTGTATTTACGGACGTAATGGCGGTAAGAGCTGTAGGACATTCTTAGCAATTCCGCCGCGCGAGTTCCGACGCCGCCGGAGGCCTCTAGAGCAGCCATCAGATAGGCGCGCTCCGTATCGCTGAATGTAACTCTCCAAATCGAGACCACCCTCGGGTAGTACCGGTTTCCCGTTCTTGGGAGTTTCCGCAGCAGCTACACTGGAAGCGCCGTAGCGAATTTTTTCGGGCAGTACTGCCAGGGAGATCAACCGCCCCGTCTCCAAAGCGACGGACCTCTCCATGGTATTTTCCAGTTCACGAACGTTGCCCGGCCAATCGTAGGCTTCCATTTGCGCCATCGCAGCCGGCTCAATGCCCTCGACCGGCTTCTCCATTGTTTTGCAAAAGCGCTCCAAAAAGACGCGCGCGAGCAGGGGAATGTCTTCGCGGCGTTCGCGCAGCGGCGGCAAGTGAATCGGGATGACGCTCAGGCGATAGAAGAGATCTTCTCGAAATTCGCCCGCGGCTATGGCCTTTTCCAGATCGCGGTTTGTGGCGGCGATAACACGAACGTCGATGTCGATCTCCTCGGTGCTTCCCAACGGCCGAACCTTGCTTTCCTGCAAAACACGATAGAGTTTCACCTGCATCTGCGGGCTCATGTTGCCAATTTCATCGAGAAAAAGAGTCCCGCCGTGCGCTGCCTGAAAAAGTCCCTGTCGATTCTCGTTGGCGCCCGTAAAAGCTCCCTTCAGGTAGCCGAACAATTCCGATTCGAGAAGCGTTTCGGGGAAAGCGCCGCAATTGACGGTAATAAAGGGCGCCTGAGCGCGGGCGCTATTTTCGTGAACCGCTCGCGCCACTAATTCTTTACCGGTCCCGCTCTCCCCGGTAATCAGAATCCGGCTGGACTGCGGGGCCACGGTGGAGATCAGGTCAAAAATAGCCCGCATTTTCGGGCTGCGGCCGATGATATTGTCGTGCCCAGTGAATCGCCGTAGTTCTCGCCGCAGGTAGCCTGCCTCATTCTTAAGCTGGAGGCTTTCGTCCACCTGGCTGACGGCGCGGCGCAATTGGTCAACCAATTCGTGGTCCTTGATGACGTAACGATCCGCTCCTGCGTTGATCGCGGCGATCGCCGTCTCGACCGTTGGCACACCTGTAATCAATAGGAAGACGGTAGAGGGAGCTACTTCTTTGGCATAGGCGAGCAAGTCGACACCACTCATATCGGGCATGCGGATGTCGGAAATGATGATATCGAATAACTTAGATTCGAGGCGGCGGCGCCCCAATTCCCCGCTAGTGGCGATCTCCACGCGGTGTCCATCCTTCCGGAAAGTGATCTCCAGAAGCTCGCAAATGGACTTCTCGTCGTCGACGATGAGAATGTTAGCCATTCAAGCCACCCGCGGGAGTTCGACCGTGAACTCCGCCCCATGGTCTTTTTCTGAGGTCACAGTTATGCGCCCGCTATGGGCTTGTACAATCTGGTACACGATAGCCAAACCTAACCCGGTTCCACCCACAAAGCCCGATTGCAGCGGCTCGAAGATCTTCACACGCTGAGCCGGATCGATCCCCATGCCGGTGTCGCGGAAGCGGATGCGCACCCAGAACGGACCAGTTTCGAGTTTTACCGTCAAGGTACCGCCTTGCGGCATGGCACGCAACGCATTGTCGCAGAGGTTCCAAAACACCTGCTTGATTCGATTGCAGTCCGCTCGCACGCGCACCGGCTTTTCCGCAAAGACGCGCTCGATTTGGTATCTGCCTTGCCATTGGGGATGCCTTTCGAGGAGCGTTAGCGTCTCGTCCAGCAATTCCGAAAGATCAGCCTCGGCAAACTCGTAGCTTTTTTCGCGGGAGTAATTCAAAAAATCACTGATGATGCGATTGAGCCGCTCCGACTCGCGGCCGACAATATCAACAAGATGTTTTTCGTCCTCCTGCAAAGGAACCATCCGCCCGAGCTCTTTCACCGCTCCAGCCATCGCTGTTAATGGCTGGCGTATCTCGTGGGCAATGGCGGCAGAAAGCCGCCCGAGGGCTGCCATTCGCTCTTTGGTAACGACCTCCTGTTCGAGCCGCTTCAGGTCGGTGAGGTCCTGGAAATTGATCACATACCCTGCTCCAAGGCGTTCGGCCGTCCTCAAAACCGAGACCGAAAGACCCAAATAGCGCTGATGGCCAGCGGGTGTGCGGAATTCGACCTCCCGCCTTTGAGGCAGCGCGCCATCTTCACAGCCTTCCGTCATTTGCCAGATGCCTGGCGCAACTTCATAAAGTTTGTGCCCGCGCACCTGATCGAATTTGAAGCCCAAGATCTCCTCTCCTGTCCGATTCAGCAGCCGCAGACGGCCCTCTAAGTCCGTGGTGATTAGACCACCGCGCATGGAATGAATGATGTCTTCATTAAAAGCCTGGAGATCTTGTAACTCACCGCGCTTCATTTCGAGCTCCGCACTTTGACGCCGGAGGCTGGCGGTGAGCAAGCTCGAGAGGTAAGCGACGGCAAAAAAAGCAAAAAGATTGCTGAGAATCCAGGTCTGCAGGGTTTTGCTGCCCGGCATGCTTACAGCCGTCCTCGGCAAAAGGTCATAGAAGACGAGTTCGACCATTCCTCCCAAAAGAATGAAACTGAATCCGGCTACCAGAAACGTTGCGCGGCGCGAAAAGAGAATGCTGGCGACAATAATGAGCAGCAGATACAACGATATGAAATAGCTTTCATGCCCCCCGGTGACATAAACCAGGCCGGTGACCAGCAGCGAATCGCAGATAATCTCGAGGGGGGCGTGCCAGCCCGCGATGGGCACCCAATGCAAAAGGATTACGTAAAACAAGGCAAGGGTGTACCAGAGAATTACGAGCGGAACAAAATAACGAAGGGGTACGACGACCTGAGTATATTGCTCGAGGACAATCACGATGCCCAGCAGCAGCGTGATTACGAGGAAGCGTACGCGGTTAAGCCACCGGAGCCAATCGCCCAGATTCTGATTTAGCCCCATCGCAGCACCGGCGGAACGCGCGCAAGATTCTCCATGCAACTAACTTCGGGCTCGGATCTGTGCACGCTGGCCCTCGTTTGCCTTCGTGCCGGGCGCGGCATTCACGTTTGGGAATTAGAACGCGTGTTAGTGAGCGCCGGCCAACTGGCCAATCAGGGAGAAGAGGGGCAGATACATGGAGATGACGATTCCGCCCACCACCACACCCAGAATAACGATCATGGCCGGCTCGAGCGCTGCGAGCAGGTCCTTTACCGCTGCGTCCACTTCTTCCTCGTAGAAGTCAGCGATCTTTTGCAGCATCGCATCCATTGCGCCCGTCTGTTCGCCCACCCCGATCATCTGTGTCACCATGCCTGGGAATACATTCGTTTCCTTGAGAGGGTCCGCCAGATTCTTACCCTGCTCCAAAGCCTTGCGAACCTGGCCGAGAGCCCTTTCGATCACGGCATTCCCTGCCGTCCGCGCCGTGATGTCCAGTCCCTCGAGGATGGGTACGCCCGAGGAAATCAGAGTTCCAAGAGTGCGCGTGAACCGGGCCACAGCAATCTTGCGCAAGAGTATGCCTATCAGCGGCAGTTTCAGGAGTATGCCGTCGAGGATGAAACGGCCCTTCGTCGTTGTGTGCCAAAGCTTCAGCCCAATGACCAGGGCGGCAAAAAAGACCAAAATCAGCAAGCCGAAGATGCTCCCGACGAAATTGCTCAGCGCCATCACAATGCGCGTAGGTAGGGGCAAGGTCCACGCCCAGTCCCAGGAACAACGTGGCAAAAATCGGCACGACCTTCCACAGCAAAAGAGTGATGACGCCCCCGGCGACACCGAGCACAGCCACCGGATAAACCAGCGCCGATTTCACCGCCCTCTTCAGCTTTACGTTTTTTTCAATGTAGTTCGCGAGTCGCTGAAGAATTGTGTCCAGGATACCGCCTGCTTCTCCGGCTTCCACCAGGTTGACATAAAGGGCGTCGAAAACTTTCTCGTGCTGCCGCATCGCCGCGGAAAGAGTCGTGCCGCCCTCAACCGAGGCTCGCGTGGTCGTCAATACCGATTCAAACGTCTTGTTCTCCTGTTGCCCCGCAAGGATCTCGAGGCACTGCACGAGAGGCAACCCCGCATCGATCATGACCGAAAACTGGCGCGTAAATACTGCTAGATCTTTGGCGTTAACTCCGGCTTTGAAGGTAGGTAAGCTAAACTCCTTCCCCTTCTCGGAGAGCTTACTGACTTTGATCTGCTGCCGCCTGAGCAGATTGATGAGCTCCGTTTTATTCGTGGCGGACTGTTCCCCAGTGACAGAGCCCCCCGTCCGATTTGTGCCGCGATAGACATAGACCGGCATCGTCTTTCCTCCTCAACTAAGCCTTATTTCAGAATTCGGTTTAGACCCCGCTGAACCATCAGCGCCGCGCCGGAACAGGCGCACGCGCTCCGGCGCCTGCCGGGCTTGCCACACCTCGGTTAATCATATCTTGCAATTCGTCCGGATTGGACGAACGAGAAAGCGCTGTTTCCAGAGTGATTAACTTGGACGCAAAAGCGTTGGCAAGGGACTGATTAAACGTTTGCATGCCCGTCTGCCCCGTCCCGGTTTGCATCGCCGAGTAAATCTGGTGAATCTTGTCTTCGCGAATCAGATTGCGGATCGCGGAATTGGGAATGAGTATCTCCATGACCATAATTCGACCCCGACCATCGGCCCGCGGCAGCAACGCCTGGCAGAGGACGCCTTCGAGAACGAGCGATAATTGCGCGCGAATCTGCGGCTGCTGGTGGGCCGGAAATACGTCTACAACTCGGGTGATGGTGGAGATTGCCGAGTTGGTGTGCAGAGTGGCGAAGGTCAAATGCCCGGTCTCAGCAATGCGCAGAGCCGACTCGATCGTTTCCAGGTCGCGCATTTCTCCAATCAGCACGACGTCCGGGTCTTCGCGCAATGCCGCGCGAAGCGAATTGGCGAAGGAATGCGTATCGGAATGCACTTCGCGCTGGTTGACCAAGCATTTCTTGTGGTTGTGCAAAAATTCGATCGGATCCTCAATCGTGATCATGTGCTCTTCACGCTCGTTATTGATCTTGTCGAGCATGGCCGCCAAGGTGGTCGATTTGCCGGAGCCGGTCGGCCCGGTCACAAGCACCAATCCGCGCGGCTTGTCGCAGAGACCCTTCACCACGGCAGGCAGCCCGAGCGCGTCGAATCCCTTGAGTTCCCAGGGAATCGTTCGAAATACCGCACCCACCGCGCCCCTCTGATTGAAGAGATTGCCTCGAAAGCGCGCCAGATTCTTCAGGCCAAAAGAGAAATCCAGCTCTAGATTTTCTTCAAAGCGATGCTTCTGGGCATCGGTCAGCACGCTATAGGCCAGCGACTTGGTATCCGAGGCGGTAAGAGGCGGCATGTCGAGGGGCCGCAGTTTGCCGTGGACCCGAACTCGCGGCGGACTATTCGTGGAAATATGAAGATCGCTGCCGCCCATCTCAATCATCTTCTTGAAAAGTTCGCTTAATGTGACGCCTTGCATAACGCAATTCTCCTTACAGCACCGTTTCGCGCAGGACTTCTTCCAAAGTAGTCAGGCCCGCAGCTGCTTTGGTTAAACCGCTGCGCCGCAGGGTGATCATGCCAATATCGAGGGCTTTCTTCTTAAGCTCCAAAGCTGAGGCACCCACGAGAATCAATTCGCGCAATTCATCATTTATTTCCATTACTTCGTAAAGGCCGACGCGCCCCTTGTAGCCATTCTTATTGCAGGTACCGCAACCTTTCCCCTGATACACGGTCGTCTTCTTGGCTTCTTCCGGGCTGTAGCCGGCATCGAGCAAAGCTTGCTCAGGAATTTCCAACGGTTCCTTGCAATTGGAACAAATCCGGCGCACCAACCGTTGAGCGCAAATCAGATTGACGGATGTGGCTACCAGGAAAGGCTCGATGCCCATGTTCATCAACCGGCTGATCGTGGAAGGAGCATCATTGGTGTGTAAGCGTCGATAAAACCAAGTGTCCGGTCAGGGCGGCCTTGACGGCAATTTCGGCCGTTTCGAAATCTCGGATTTCGCCGACCAGAATGATGTTCGGGTCCTGGCGCAAAAAGGCGCGGAGGGCGGAAGCAAAATTGAGCCCGATTTGATCTTTCATTTGCACCTGGTTGATGCCGGCCAACTGAAACTCGACCGGATCTTCCGCGGTCATGATGTTCGTATCGGGAGTGTTCAGGCGGGCCACTGAGGAGTAAAGCGTATTGGTTTTACCGGATCCGGTCGGGCCCGTGACGAGCACCATGCCGTACGGCCGCAAAATCGCTTTTTCAAACTTGGTCAGCGATTCTTGCTCGAATCCGAGTTTGGTCATGTCCAGCCGGAGATTTTCCTTATCCAGCAACCGCATGACTATCTTTTCGCCGAAAAGGGTGGGAACCGTGGAGACGCGGAAATCGAGCTCCTTGATCTTGCCTTCCCTGCGGTACTTGATCATGATGCGGCCGTCCTGAGGAAGCCGCTTCTCGCTGATATCCAGCTTTGCCATGATCTTGACCCGGCTGGAGATAGCGTCTTTCAATTTCATCGGTGGATTCATGACGCTCTGCAAAAGCCCGTCCACGCGGAACCGCACGCGCAATTCGCGTTCGTAGGGTTCGATATGAATGTCGCTGGCACCCCGCTTTACAGCGTCGGTAAGAACCAGATTCACGAGCTTGATGATGGGCGCTTCGTCGGCGGCTCTTTCCAGCGCCGCCAAATCCATTTCTTGTTCTTCCGCGGCAAGTTCGACATCGCCTGCGTCTTCGGCGCCAAGGTCCTTCATCACCTTGGAGAGTTCTTCGCCGCTCTGAACTTCGCCGTAGAACTTGGAGATCGCTTCGTTGACGGACGTTTCCGAAGCAACCACCGGCTCTACATTGAAGCCGGTCATAAACTTGATATCGTCCATCGCAAAGACGTTCGTGGGATCGATCATCGCGATGGTGAGTGTTGAGCCGACACGAGATAACGGTACGATCTGGTATCGCACCGCCGTATCCTGGGGAATGAGCTTTATGACGGCGGGATCGACTTCGTAATATTTCAGGTTGATCGAAGGAACGCCGTACTGGCGGGACAGAACCTCGGTGATTTCGTCATCACTGACAAACCCCAACTTCATCAGCGCAGTTCCCAGCCGGCCCCCATTCTGCCTCTGATGGGCCATAGCTTGCTTAAGCTGATCGGCCGTAATCAGGTTTTCTTTGACCAGGATTTCGCCAAGCCGGGAAGACATGAATAGAGAGCCTCTGAGGCCGAAAAGACCTCAATTTGGAAAGTAGCAGAAGCAAACCCGGGCCCGCAGGAGGCGTTTTGCATATCGTATTGAAAGCGCTAATACCTAACACACCCGAAATGACTGTGGCAATTTGGACACAACGTTGGCTTGACTTGCATGCTTAGCGATAGATATCTTGCACAGAGCGGCTGTGGTCTGCCTTTGCAGTGCTCACGCTGCGACTTTCGTAAGCATCGTTGAAATAGGATCTGCTCAGTGAGTGATTCCCCCCGCAACTCGCGGCTCTTCCTGGTTTTGGGTGGCGTTCTACTTGCCCTTCTTCTCGCCATCGTCATTACCCTGGGTTCGCTTCGGGTCCCGTTTCGATCCACGCACATGGGGCGACAGGATTGCTCTTTTCGCCGTGAACACGTTTATTGTCCGCGGCGTTGCTGGTTTTTGGACTCATCCTCGCCCGAGCCATTGTTCGCCTGTGGATGGAACGGCGAGCCGAACAACTTGGGTCGCGCTTCAAGACCAAGATGGTTTTAGGCGCAATGGCCGTTTCGCTGCTACCGCTGGTATTCCTGTTCTTCATCAGCTATGCGCTGATGAACCGTACGCTGAACCGGTGGTTCCCGCAGGAACTGGAGGACGCCAATTCGCAGGCGCTCGCGTTGCTGAGTGAGACCAACCGCCTGGAATATTCGCGGCTTCAGACGCTGGCCGAACGGGCTGCGGCGTCAGTTCCAGCCTCTGCCTCAGACAACCTTGCCACCGCCTTTGCGCCGCGGCGCGGTTTGCCGCTAGTCAGGGCGCGGATGGGATCTGGGCCATCGATTCCGCTGGCACGGTCGTTCCCCTAGCCGATCCTTTCAGCCTTCCTGTAGTAGTTGACCCTACGCTGAAATTTCAAAGTGCCCTTCCGAATGGAGCAGAGTTCTGGGTCACGCGGTCCGCTTCCTTTATCGCCGCACGCGCCCCGCTGGCTCCGGATTCCTGTTTGTCGGCACGTCGTCTGCCTTCAGATTTTCTCGCGCGGTATAACAAAGTCCATACTCCAAACTGCGGCTTATTCGATAGAGAACCAGCGGATTCGGGACATTCAAACGGCAGATCCTGCTAACCCTGTCGCTTTTCACTGTTCTGCTGCTTTTTACCGCCACCTGGTCGGCGCTCTACTTGTCCAAGCAAGTCACGATTCCAATTCAAGCCTTGGCGGAAGCTACCGGCGAAATCGCAGCTGGACATTTGGATACACAGGTGCACGTCAGAGCTCAGGATGAGTTGGGAACCTTGGTCCGTTCCTTTAACAAAATGACGGCCCAACTCTCGGATAGCCACAGGCGGATCGATGAGTTTACTCAGAGTCTGCAGCAAGCCGTTCAGGAACTGGACAGGCGCCGCACCCTGATCGAAACAGTTCTCGAGAATATTCCCACCGGCGTTCTAGCGCTCGATCCGAACGCCCGCATCACGCGCATGAATCGAGCCGCCCGCGAGATTTTTGGAGAAAGCGCGCGCGAAGCGTCAGACCTCATCGCTCTCGCCGGCAAAGATGCCACGCGGGATGTGCAGCAGTTGATCCGGCGTTCGCTGCGGATGGGCACTGCCTCAAAGGAAATGGAGTTCCGGTTAAGAGGGCGAATGGTGCACGCTGCCGTGACCGTGAGCGCGCTCGGCGGACGGCGGAGCAGTGCCGGATACCTGGTCGTCGTGGACGATCTAACCGAACTGCTGCGAGCCCAAAAGGCTGCGGCTTGGCAGGAGGTCGCCCAGCGCATTGCGCATGAAATTAAAAACCCGCTCACGCCTATCCAACTTTCTGCCGAGCGTCTCTTGCGCTTCATTAGCCGTCACAATGGCGATTGCGGCGCGCCGGAACTTGTACGCATGGTAGGCGAATGCGCCGCGCTCATAGGACGCGAGGTCGGCACGCTGGAGGCGCTGGTCAACGAATTTTCGAGGTTTGCCCGCTTTCCGGTCGCCCGGCTCGTGCCGACTGATCCCAACGCCATCGTGCTCGGCGCACTGGACGTCTTCAAAGGCCGCCTTGACGACGTGCAGATTCGCACAAATCTCGGCGAGGGAGTGCCTCAAGTCAGGGCAGATTCAGAAATGTTGCAGCGCGTGGTGGTGAATCTTATCGACAATGCGGCAGAGGCAATGGAGAGTTCGGCAGTGCGAAATCTGGTATTGAGCACACGATTTCACCCGGGGCATGATTCAGTCGAGATTACCATCGCCGACAGCGGATACGGAATTTCTCCGGAGGACAAAGACAAGCTTTTCCTGCCGCATTTCTCGACCAAGGATCGCGGCACTGGACTTGGATTGGCAATCGCCAGCCGAGTCATTGCAGAGCATCACGGTATAATTCGCGCTGAAGACAACATGCCCACAGGCGCGCGATTTGTGATCGAATTGCCCGCCGCCGATGCGGCGCCAGTATCCATGGCCGCGGAAAGCTGAAATCGGGAAAAGCAGATGATCGTTTTACGCTCAAACATCATCCAACACGGATTTCTTGGCTTAGGAGTTCGTCGCTGCAGATTGTATTGTTGAGCAAATCTCGGTTGTTGAAATCGTTCGAATTCGCTTTTCCGGGACTAGCCCACCCCTGAATTTTAAATGCCACAGTCCATTCTTATCGTCGATGATGAAGCAGGAATACGCGATTCTCTCTCCTCTATTCTGACGGAAGAAGGCTATGCAGTCGAATCGGTAGGTTCAGGCGAGGAGTGCCTGTCACGCCTTGCAAAACAACACGTCGATTTGGTGCTGCTCGATGTCTGGTTGCCGAAAATGGACGGAATTGAGACGCTTGAGCGAATGCGCCGCGACGGACATTTTCCCATGGTGGTCATGATTTCGGGACACGGCAATATCGAGACAGCGGTTCGGGCCACGAAGCTGGGTGCTTTCGACTTCGTCGAAAAGCCGCTATCCCTTGAAAAGACCACCCAATCCGTAAAGAGGGCGCTCGAGTTTTTGCG
Organism: uncultured Acidobacteriota bacterium; assembly: GCA_963846235.1. Taxonomy (GTDB): domain Bacteria; phylum Acidobacteriota; class Terriglobia; order Acidiferrales; family UBA7541; genus Palsa-189. Next base: position 498,773 of record CAWJVF010000003.1, on the reverse strand, counting down.
CCTGGAATTGGAAAATCGGCGCCTCCGCGAGGAGCTCGGCCAACGCTACCAGGTGCTAGGCGACAGCGTTCCGATGAAGGCTCTGCGCCAGCAGATCGCGCTCGCTGCCCCGACGAACGGACGGGTGCTTATTTATGGAGAAAGCGGCACTGGCAAAGAACTCGTCGCACATGCGCTGCATGCAGCCAGTCTTCGCAGCCGCGAGGCTTTTGTGGAGGTCAATTGCGCGGCGATTCCCGAAGAGTTGATCGAGTCAGAGCTATTTGGCCACATGAAGGGCAGCTTCACTGGCGCCAGTGAAGATAAGATTGGAAAATTCCAGAAGGCCGATAACGGCACGCTTTTTCTGGACGAAATCGGCGATATGAGTCTGCGTACGCAGGCGAAGGTATTGCGGGTACTGGAAGAGCAACGGCTCGAGCGCGTGGGCTCCAATCACCCCACAGTCGTGAATGTGCGCGTGATCGCCGCGACCAATAAAAAACTCGAGGAGCAAATTAGCAAAGGCTTTTTCCGCGAAGACCTTTTTTATCGGCTGAATGTAATACCCTTCACGGTTCCGGCATTGCGTGAGCGTATCGAAGATATCCCCATCCTGACACGCCATTTTCTCGCGGAATTTGCCGCAGCCTATGGCCGCAAGCCGAAGGACATCAGCGAGGCCGCTCTCGCTGTGCTTGCCCGTTACAGTTGGCCGGGCAACGTCCGCGAACTTCGCAATTTGATTGAGCGGCTCATGATCACTTGCCCGCATTCGCGCATTGAGCCGCTCCATCTGCCTCCGGAGCTTTTTCGCGGACTTCCGGCAATCTCTTCAAAACCAAATGCGACCTTGCATGAAGCCCGCAGCGCCTACGAGCGCGAATTCATTTTGCGCAAGCTCAGCGAGAATCAATGGAATATGACGCGAACCGCTGTGGCTCTGGGCCTGGAGCGCAGCCATCTCTACCGCAAGATGAAATCCTTGGGAATATCGGCTGAAGAGTAGATTAGCTTTTCTCGCCCGTTCCGAGGCGTTCGAGCTGGCGTCGCCAATCCAATCGCTGCACGAGGCGCGGGTCCTGACGCCAATCACGTTCGACTTTAACGCGAATTTCCAAGAAGACTTTTACACCGAGAATCTCTTCCAATTCCTCGCGCGCCGCCGTGCCGATGGCCTTCAGCTTTTCGCCTCCGCGGCCGATCAGGATTCCTTTCTGCCCCTCGCGCTCGACAGAAACTATGGCGCGAATTCGAACCAATTTCTCGCTTTCCTCGAAACTCTCCACCAGCACGGCTACGGCGTGGGGAACTTCCTGCTTGGTGCTGGTCATCGCTTTTTCACGGATGATTTCGGCAGCCAGAAAACGTTCCGGCTGATCGGTAACTTGATCCGTCGGAAAGTAAGGCTCACCTTCGGGCAGCTGAGCAATAAGCCTTTCGAGCGCAAGGTCGACGCCGTCGCCAGTGAGAGCGGAAATGGGGATGATTTCGGTGGGCGCAAATTCTTTCGAGTACGCTCTCGATCAGCGGCAGCAACGCCGGCTTTGCGATCCGATCGATCTTGTTGAGCAAAAGAAACACCGGTCCGCGGAATTGCTTGGCATGCTCGAAACTCAGGCGGTCTCCCGCCGTCAATACGCTGGTGGCGTCAATCATCAGGGCCAGTATGTCAATTCCCTCCACCGCCTGAGTCACTTCGGCCATCATCTGCTTTCCGAGCGCTGTGCTGGCGCGATGTATACCCGGCGTGTCGATCAGCACGACCTGCGCGTCCGGACGGTTTATGATTCCGAGTATCCGGTTTCGCGTGGTTTGGGGCCGCGACGTCACAATCGCCACCTTCTGGCCCACGAGGCGGTTTACGAATGTGGACTTCCCCGCGTTGGCTGGCCCAAGTACGGCGACAAAGCCTGAGCGAAATGATCTCTTTGTAGAAGCCATCCATCAATCATCATATTACAAGCTAGGTAAAGGCACAGCGCTCTCCTCGCTGCTGTGACCCCAAATGGCCGTGTTACACTCGGCGCCTTCAGATCGTATACGTCAGGAGCACCCATGCCCTCAACTCCACATGTGGAGTCGCATTTCACGGCAAGCGCCAGCGTGCGGGACGTGGTCATCGGTATGGCCGATGGCCTGACGGTCCCCTTTGCGCTGGCCGCAGGCATATCGGGTGCGGTCGCCGCCAGCGCCAACGCGACGCACCTCGTCGTCACTGCCGGACTGGCGGAGATTGTCGCCGGTTCGATCGCCATGGGCCTTGGCGGTTATTTGGCGGCACAGACGGATTCGGAACACTACGCCTCCGAACGGGAGCGCGAAATCCGGGAGACAGTGGAACTTCCCGATGTCGAAACAGAGGAAGTAGCCAATATCTTTCGGGAATATGGATTGAGTGATGCGCAAATGGCGCCGGTAGTGCAAGCCATCTGTGGCAACCAGAAAAATTGGGTTGACTTCATGATGCGCTTCGAACTTGGGCTGGAACCGCCAGAACCTGGGCGGGCAAATCGGAGTGCAATCACCATCGCTGCCTCGTACGTCGTGGGAGGGTTAATTCCGCTTGCTCCGTACATGTCGCTGGATAACGTGATCTCCGCGCTAAGGTTTTCCGTGGCGATTACCATCCTGGCGCTGGCAGTGTTCGGCTTTGTGAAGAGCCGCTTCACCGGAATATCGCCATGGAAAGGTGCGTTCCAAACCGTGGTGACGGGGGGCATTGCGGCCGCTGCCGCCTTTGGACTAGCTCGGCTGGTCAGCTGAAAAGCTAAGAAACGGGCGCGGCCAAGAGGCGCGGCCGCACGCGCAGGCGCAAGACCTTCCGCTGGTTTGCTTCTACTACTTCGAAGTGCAGACCCTCGTAATTGAGTTGTTCGCCCGCACGAGGGACGTGGCCCGCAATTTGATTGAGCAGCCCCGCAACGGTGGTCGCTGCTTGATCCGATTCGTCGGCAAACTCGATTCCGAATAGCTCCTGCAGCTTACTGACAGAAACGCTTCCGCGCAGAATCACGCTTCCATCACTCTCCCGCACGATATCGGGCGCAATATGATCATCTTCCTTACCCATCTCGCCGACAATCTCTTCCACCAGGTCCTCGACCGTCACAACCCCGGCGACCATTCCGTGTTCGTCAATGACGATTGCCATCTGCTGATTTCGCCGCCGCATCTCCCTGAGCAGATCAGAACCAAGCTTCGTTTCGGGTACAAACAGGGCCGGGCGAACCAACTCACGCACCGTCCGACGCTTGGCTTCGCTATCCGGAATCTGCAGCAAATCCTGCACGTGCGCGATGCCTACAACGTCATCAAGCGTTTGCTGATAAACCACCAATCGTGAGAATTTTGTCTCCACCAATAACCTTCTCATCTGCTCGATCGTCGCATTCGCTGGAATTGCGACGATGTCCGGCCGCGGGGTCATAACTTCCAGGACTCTTTTGTCGCTGAACTCAACCACTTGCTCGATCAGTTGAGCCTTGTCTCCGCCAAGAATGCCGCCCTCCTGAGCCGCCTCTACGAGAGCCTCGATCCCTTCTTGTTGCGCCTGTGTTCCCGGCGGCGATTCCTCTTCAGAGATGCGAGCTACGGAAATGGCCAAATCCAGAGCGGCTCGCAGCGGCCAGATGATGATCAAAGCACCTCGTAGTGCGGGAACCAAGGGCTTGAGCCAGCGCGTATTGGTGCGCGCCATCAGTATTTCGGGGACGAAATGCATGCAAAACAGCACTTCCACCGACGACGTAAACGATGAGCTGCACGGCCGCCTGCCAAGCGACCGGAACGAAAAGAAGCACGCCCCTTGCCGTCTCCACGGCCACCGACACCAGCGAAAGATGCGCCAGGATCGCAAATGCCTGACTCGCGTGGCGCCGGTCCAGTTTGAATCGCGGCTCGATCTCCGATTCAAATATCTCGGCATGTTCGCGAAAAGTGCCCGTGGCGACCCGGCCCAACTGCCTGTAAACCCGATCTATGAATGAAAATACGATGAGGATGAGGCAAAGCCCCATCACTCCTAGCGTATAGCCAAGCATGGACATAGTCAGCGCAGGCCCAGCCGGCGGCGCAGGCGCCGCTCCAGTTGCATCATTTCGCCACTATCGTTTTCATGATCGAAACCGGCCAGATGAATCATCCCGTGCAGGATCAAGACCCGCAGCTCCGAGGCCAGTCCGTGCGAGCGGCGCCGCGCATATCGCCGAGCAGTCTCAGGAGAGATGACAATATCTCCGACATAATGACCCGGCCTGGTCTGCCCTGTCCGCAGCAAACGCGCCCCGTGAGCTCTCGATCGGTGAGCGGGAAACGAAAGCACGTCAGTCGGCCCCTGTTTGCCTCTAAATTTTCGATTCATCCGAGCAATCGCCGGATCGCTTACGAAACAGACCGTGACGCTTTCTTCAGGGAAACCCAATTCGCGCCGCACGTGTTCGCAGAAGCTGGTCAATGGGCCTACAGCCAATGGTATGCGGCGCTGGCGATTTAGGATCATGCCTGCAGAGCCGGGCTATCTTTTTACGTCGGAATTAGCCGGGTTAGGATTTTTCTCAGGCCGCAGTCGGCGCCGGAACAGAACGCGCCGGCGTGCCTGCGAACTCGTCATAGGCTTTTATGATCTGCTGCACCAGGTTATGACGCACAACATCGCGTTCGTTGAAGTAAACGAATGCGATGCCTTCGATTTTTCCGACTACGTCGATGGCTTCGATCAGACCGGAACGGCGGCCCGAGGGCAAGTCGATTTGCGTAATGTCGCCCGGTAATCACGGCCTTGGAGTTGAAGCCCAGGCGCGTCAGGAACATCTTCATTTGTTCGCTGGTCGTGTTTTGAGCCTCATCCAGAATAACGAACGAATCATTGAGCGTTCGTCCACGCATAAAAGCTAGGGGCGCCACCTCTATGATTCCTTTGTCGACGAAGCGCTCGAGTTTATCCGTGTCCAGAAGGTCATAAAGCGCGTCATACAGCGGACGCATGTAGGGATCGATCTTTTGCTGAAGTGTGCCCGGAAGAAAACCGAGGCGCTCACCGGCTTCGACTGCCGGTCGCGCCAAAATGATGCGGTTCACTTGCTTCGCTAATAACGCCGACACGGCCATGGCAACAGCCAGATACGTCTTGCCTGTGCCGCCGGGGCCAATTGCAAAAACCATATCGTGATGCTCGATATCCTCCATGTAGCGCCGCTGATTCGCACTTTTGGGAGTAATCGATTTCTTGCCAAAGTGGCGCGGCTGCGCAGGCAGCCCCGGCTCGAGGATATGTCGCAGGCTGGTCTTGGGATCCTCGGCTGCCACACGTAGAAGAGCCTTAACCGCGCCGTTATCCATCCGCCGGCCCTCGCGCACCAGATCGTTATATTGATCGAGGATTTGAACAGCGCGATCCACTTGTTGGGGCTCGCCTTCAACTGTCAGGCGATCATTATGGAAGAAGGTGGTTACGTGAAGCGCGGACTCAAAGAGTTTCAGGTTCTCGTCCAGAGTGCCAAAAAGGTTTTCAACTTGCCCGGCAATCTGTACTGTACGTCTCATAAAATTTGCGGCAATTGCGTTTCGACAGCAAGCCGCAACTGTTGTATCTCCTCCGAGCGATCTATGCCCGAACTTGTCTCAGCCTAGCCGAACGCCTGGTAGCGGTCAATAAGGGCAGTTGTAACCCCTGTGTTTCCAGCAGATCAATTTGAACTAGATGTACCAGAATGGCTCACTTCGTAGCTGGCGTCGGGAATGCGACTTTCGGCACTTCCCTGCCGCTTTCGGTTGCCGAGAAATACGCATTGTTTGGTTTAAACCCGGCCCAGCCCGCAAAAATGCTATTGGGGAAAAGTTCGATATACGTGTTGTAATCCTGCACCGCTTCGTTATATCGCCGGCGTTCCACAGCAATTCGGTTCTCTGTCCCTGCGAGCTCATCCTGCAAACGCAGAAAATTCTCGTTCGACTTAAGCTGCGGATAATTCTCTACGATTACGAGCAGCCGTCCGAGCGCGCCCTCAAGTTGCGCGTTGGCAGCAATACGCTCCGACGGAGACTGCGCGCTTAGCAGCGCCGAACGCGCTTTGGCGATATCGCCAAAAACGGTCTGTTCCTGTGCGGCATAACCCTTGACCGTCTCGACGAGGTTCGGAATCAAGTCGGCCCGCCGTTGGAGGTCGACATCAACCTGATGCCATTGCGCTTCAACCGCCTGGCTCTTCACCACCATTTGATTGCGGCGTCCAACGTACATCAACCCAATTGCCAGGGCCACAACACCCACTAAAACCACAGCAGTCCACGCGCTTTTCATACACTCACCTTCGATCGCTGGAAACGAGCAACCTCGCCTTCACACCATTCGATCAACACAAAATAACAATTTCGTCTGAATAGGCTCAACTCTGCCAGGCGCCGGTCGATCTCTTCGGCCACACGTGTAACCAAATCCAAATATGGCGCGAAGACCGCCTCCAGGTTCATCTCTCCACCAGTACTCTTGCCTTCACGCAGGTCCAACACAAGATGGAAAGGAGCCGCACTTACAGCGAATAGCTTGGCCAGCCGATCGGCCGCTTCACGAGCCGAACTTGGCGCTTCCTGCCCCAGAGCTATCAGCGCGTGACGAAAAAGCGTACCAAACGAAGATGCGGATGCAATTAACAATTCGGCAAGCTCGGAACGCCGGCCCGCAAAACGCAAATACGATTGGCGCAAGCGGATGACATTAACGCGTAGTTCCCGCTCAACCTGCAATTTGTGCTGAGCCATGGGTATCTGCAGCTCAGCCAGGAAATCCTCGCCCTGCAACATGCGATGCCGCGTTTTCATATCCAGAAGTTCGATCGAAAAAACGTCGGCCGAATTCCGCAACTCTACGAGAGTAAAAACTAGCGGCGGCGGATGGCCTTTGTGCGACCACCATAAACCTACGGGCCGCAGGCTCTCCAAGACCGCGCCCTCCAACCGATGGAGCAGACACAAAATGTTGAGGTCCGAGTGTTCGCGAAAATCGTGGTCTACAGCAGAGCCATAGAGAACCACCGCGCTCAGGTTTGAACCTGCCGCTTGCTTCAGACGCGCAACAAGCTCGTTCAGATCCTTTTCTTTGTCCATGCGCGTCTCGATACTACCAACTTCCTCCCGCTCCGCCGCCTCCCGAAGCTCCACCGCCGAAGCCACCAAAACCTCCGCCCCCGCTGCTTCCGCCGTAGCCGCCTCCGCCCCAGCCCCCCATGGGGCCAATCCCCCACCCGCCCCGATATCCGCCTCCGCGTCGATATCGCGATAGTCCGCCGAGGGCGAATAAAAAAGCCAGGAGGCGCCAGCCACCGAAAATGAGCAGCAAGATAAGCAGATTCAGCAATGCCGGTGGAATTCCGAAAGGCGACAACTGCGGAGCTTCTGGGGCCGGAGGTGTCGCACCCGGTGTTGCTTGGGCGAGGGTAACACCACGATCCTGGGCGATTGTGGAAGCGATTTGAGACGAAATCTGTAAGAGCGCAGTGCCGTACTGGTTCTGCCTGAGGAGCGGCAGCATCTGGCGGCCGAAGCCACCTACTTTCCCATCGGGCAGAATCGGTTCCAGCCCGTATCCGACTTCTGTCCAATATTTGTGGTCGTCTACCGCGAGTAGCACAATGACGCCACGATCTTTGCCTTTGGGCCCTACGCCCCATTTTTCGAATAAGCGGTTCGCAAAGTTCTGAGCTGTATCGCCTTCGAGCGTGCGGATGGTGACCACAGTAAGCTGTGCATCCGCTTTTTGGTCCAATTCTTCACATAAAGCTGTAATCTTTTGGCGCGCATCGGAATCGACGACGCCCGCGAAATCGTTGATGTAACCTTGCGGTGAAAGCTGCTCGACCTTTTCGGCGGCCGCGAGGCTCGACACAGAACCGACTGAGAAAGAGACGGCCAGAGTGATGGCCGCGTACAACAGGACCGCGAGCTCGCGCGTTTGACAAAGCTGCTGTCGTCGGCTACCGTAATCGCTTCGCGTTGAAAAAAGGAGCAATGGATGGCTCAGGGAACAGCCACGAAGGTAAAGAAGCGCAAGAAATCCGTACTGAAGCGAGCGGCGCAATCGATCAAGCGTTCCGCCATTAACCGGTCGAACCGTACCCGTGTGCGCTCCATGATCAAGTCGCTGCGGGGCGCTATCAATTCGGGCGACGGCGCAGCGGCAGGCAAGCTGCTTTCATCTACCGTTGCCTCCATTGATCGTGCCGTTGCCAAAGGCGTCCTCACCAAGAATACGGCAAATCGCTATAAGTCTCGCCTCTCGGTTGCCTGCAACAATCTGCAGGCGCAAGCGCGAGCATAACTCTCCAGCCCGTTTTTAAATTAGCAATCGTGTCGGGCTCTCATTAAGCCGTAAGTCGGGCAACCACAAACTCCATTACTGCGCGATCGTTCGTCGCACCCGCTTTGAGTGTGCTGTCCGCATCGTAAAGTGCCCGCAATCCTTCCACGAGCTGCCGGCGTGGGATTTTTTTAGCGTGACGAATTGCCAGTTCGGCCGTAGCGGCTCGCATGCCCAGGCGGCCCGCGGCTTGATACGACGAAGTTTGCGGACTCAGCTGTTGCGCCTCGATCAACTTTCGGTACATCCAGGCCATTGCACCGATCAGTGCGGGCGCCGCTTCTCCCTGCTGCAGCACATTCGCCAAAAAGTGGAATGCCCGGGCGCGCTGCCGACTAGCTAAGACTTCCGCCAGCTCCCACACAGAATACTTCTTCTCCGAAACGACCAGCGCTTCCACATCCTCGCGCCGAATGGGCTGGCCCGCCCCCGCATACGTAGCCAGCTTCTCGATCTCGCTTCGCATAGCCCCGAGATCACAATTGCAAAGATCGGCGAGTTCCTCCGCCGCCTCGTCTTCAATAACGGAATTTCGTTCGCGCGCCATTTGGCTGGCTAGCATTGCTGCTGTTCGTGCCCGCTCGTGAGGTTCCTCCGGAAGCTCCGCCGCCACGACCAGCACCTTTTCCAGTAGCAGTTTCGCGAATTTCGTGCGCTGATCCAGTTCCCCGGCCTCAAGAATCAGGACGGTAAACGGAGCGGGGTCGGTCAAGTAATCCGCCAGGTTCTGCGTTTCCGCTTCTCGCCGCTCCTCTGGCATTTGCTCGAGTGCTTCGACTTGCGTCACGATTACAACCTGCCGGAGTGCCAGCATGGGGACGGTCCGGGCCTGCGCCAACGCCTGCCCCATTTCGCCTTCATCGGCTGAAAACCGCGATACCGCCCAACCCCGCGCCGCAGGATCGGTCGATGTTTCGATCACTCGCTCCCGGAAAACATCCCGCAAATAAACGTCTTTGCCAAGCAGCAGGAGCGAAGACCCGGCCTTGCTTTTGGTCAGCCGTGTAACTAGAGATTCGGCGGAGATTGTAGGCATCAGAAGTTCTCGAGAACGTCGGATACAAGCTGCGATGCAAAATCCCGCGACATGCGACCAAGCGCCGGACCTTCTTCCTGGAAAAAAGAAGGGATATCCACGGAGATTTCATAGGGCTCGCGGAATACGAAATTATTATTCCGGTACAAATTTTTACCGGCGCGATCCTGCAACGAAACTCTGAGGTTTACGCGTGACCAGCACTGTGGTCGCACGGCCCGTTGTAGGATCATAGAGAACGGCGCCACTCACTAGATTCGTCACTTCTCCTTGGAGCACAAGATCAGCGCCGTCGGCGTCGGGAACAACCCGATACTTCGTCCGGGCGATGAACTCGTGCATCACGGCCTGCGTCAGGATCTGCTCGATTCGATATTGCGTCGTCCGATTAACAAATGCCGGGATGGCAATCGTGTGAGCTCCCTTCCGGCAGAGTATTTGCCCGGCCCACAACGCGATAGCCGCAACCACTTGCGGCCAAAACAGCCACCAGCATCCAACGATATCGGTGCGCAGATGAAGCTCCGGCTAGGACGCAAGTAGCCTCTCCGCGATTTGAGCTGCATTCACGCTGGCCAATCGAAAATTATCAGCCGCACCCCAGAACCAATATCCGTTGGCGACGTTGGCGTCGCGTTCAGGCACAGTGATCAACGGCTGCGTTCCCCGGCAGCAGTGAGGTTTGACGGGCTTGGTTCATCCGGCGGAACTACTTTAAATCCCGCGGTCTTCAGCTTCGTGGTTAGAGTTTCTTCGTTCATGGGGCCTTGAACTCAGCCCACGCTGCAAACGCATGTCCATAAAAGACAGGCGCCTGAATAAGCATAACCGCAGGTAGTGAGATGCGGTCCGCGAGATATCGTTGTATTTCGCGGGCAATGGCGGTTCGCGCATCGGAGAGCCGTTCTGTGCTTTCCGCGCCCCAACGCGCCGTAAGGTTAAACGCTACCTGTGTATCGAAAACTTGCTGGGGCATCGGTTGAAAGGAGAGCAGCTTGATCGTTTGTCCTTCCAATTCGGTTACGCCCTCATCGCCGCGTTCGGAAACCGGCTGAAAGAATGTGATCGCAAGACGAACCGGAGACAAGCTCGGCAAAGGCGGCTGCCAGCGAACATGCCACGATCGCTGGCGTCGAAGGCGCCACCCAGGTGTGATAGTGATCGTTCGGCAAAGCAGAAGGAGTGGGAGGCGAAATCAATGCATCCAGCCGCGGGTATCCATGGTCGTGCGCGAGAGCCGGCCCACGACCCTCCCGTCATATCAATCACCGAAGCTCCGGCTCTTGTCGGCAGCCGGCCCGTGCTTTGCCGCAAATGCCGGCGAACCAGCAAAAAAGACGAACCGCAAGCCCTCGAAACTGCTTTCGTTGATGGACTGAACGATGGCGGGCTCTCCCGCCACTTCGGTGAGCGTGCCCTGAAGCTATCTCCTCATCAACGAGTCTGATTTCCCCCGCGGGAAAGCCACCCTCTTCAAGCCAATATTTCAAATCTTTTCCGCGTAGCGATGTGGCTCCGGCAATGGCCACTCGCAGCGAGTGCTCTGGAAGGGGCATCGCTCAGGCAGTACGCGAAACTAGGCGATGACGAACAAGGCGAACGACGTGTATCGTGACCGCCGCGGCAGTATAGGCCGGCCGCGATCAGCAGCAACACGATCTCCGAATAGACCACAACCGACCATACCAGCAAGCCCACCGCAACGATGATCAAGGAATGCTGGCGCCTGCCCCAGGGAATTCCTTTGAAGCTGACGAAGCGGATGGTGCTCACCATAAGTCCGGCGAGCAGCAGAACCAGTAGTTAGCCAAGCGGCGGACCAGCGCCAATCCTCGATGGGAACCTTCCACGCATGTACGACCGCCGCGATCATTCCTGCAGCCGCGGGACATGGCATGCCCACGAAGTAGCGCAGGCCGCCTGCCGGCGCCATCCCGTGCACGTTGAAGCGCGCCAGGCGCCAGCGCACAGCACAGAGCAAACGCCAGGCTCACCAGCCATGCCAAATCGTAAATGTGGCGCGCTTCGGGAATATCGCTCTGAGCTATGGTGCGGACTCCCCAGGTGTAGGCCAGAATCGCAGGCGCAACCCCAAAGCTAACCATGTCGGCCAAGGAGTCCAGCTGTTTGCCGAACTCCGTATTGGTATGCGTAGCGCGCGCAACAAAACCGTCGAAAGCATCAAAAACAATGGCTAAACCGATCGCACGCGACGCATAATCCAGGTCGACGATGCCGCCCTTCACCGTAGCCAGAACGGCATAAAAGCCGCACAGCAGATTGCCGACGGTAAATGCGCTGGGAAGGAGATAAACGCCGCGCCTCAAGCGATGATTGCGCGGCTCGATAAATCCGAATTCCTGCTGGTCCGGTTCTTTCATCGCCATCGCGCCAGCACGCTGACCCCTCCCGCCACGTGCTGGCCGGGACGCGCCACGATTTCGGCGTCCTGCGGCAGCCAAACATCCATACGTGAACCGAACCGGATCAGGCCGATTCGTTCTCCTAATTTTACCGTCTGTCGCCCGGCCGCTTCCAGCAGACCACGCGCCGGGCAATAGCGCCGGCAATTTGTTTGAAGACCATCTCCCCACGCTCTGTTTGCAGATGAATGATGTTTTGTTCGTTCTCAACGGACGCGCGCGAGCGCATGGCATTGTAAAAACGGCCGCGCCGATATTCCACGTCTGCAACCCGGCCCAGTCATAGGAGACCGGTTCACATGAACATCCCAAGATCGATAAAAAGATGCTGATCCGCCGCCCCGGACAGCCCTCTAAAGTCTCCTCCGATATCCTCCGTAATCCTGCCGTCCGCTGGTGAAACCACCACTCCAGGTTCAGCGGGAGGAAGCCGTTCTGGGTCCCGGAAAAAGAAAGCCACGCCGGCACAGACGAACAACAGCACGGCGGCCGGGAATTCTTCCAGCCGAGAGCCGCCGCGACAATCCCCGCGCAACAAAAGCGGGAGAACAAACTTGTAACCGTCTTTGACCATTCCCTGCCATAAGCCCGTGCGCCATAAGCGCACAACGAACGCTTTACATTCTACGATAAATTAACACTGCGGACCGCGTGCTAGTGGGTGTGTGCTGATTTGTGCGCCGCGCGATCAACTGTTCCATCTCATCTTTCACGCGAAGCTTTTTCTTTTTCAGATCGGATTCCAGGAGGATATCTTCGGCGCTCAGGTAGGGGCTTTTGGTGAGTTGCTCAAGCTGTGCTTCGTAGCGTGAATGCTCTTCAACCAGGTGTCGGAATTCTGCGTCGCCCGCCAGCAGTTGTTCACGAACTTCCCGGAGCAAAGACATCATGCGCCTCCTGAGTATTTTAGGGTTTTACATAAGTCGAAATCTAACATACGCAGGTTCGTGTCACAAGAACTTTTCCATACCTATTCGACTGTACGAGCCAGTACTAGAGCATCCTCCATAGGCTCAGAATAATATTTGCGACGCCGCCCGACCTCGGTAAATCCCATCCGCAAATAAAACTTCCGGGCGGCCTCGTTGGACTCCCGAACCTCCAGGAATATTCTCTTAACTCCCGCCGCTTTGCAGGCCGCTAACGCGTCTTCCATAAGCCGCGAGCCGATTCCCCGGCGCCGCTGGTCGAATCTACGGCCAGATTTAGAATTTCTGCCTCGTCGGCCATCGTTCCAAAAACGACCAATCCACAAACGATTCCCTCCTCCTCTGCCACTCGCACCGATAGGTTCCCCAGCAAAGCAAGTCGAGAATAATCGGCAGACCACGGCGCAGCTTCGGGAACACTCGCCAACAACGTCCCAACGCGCTCGAGATCGGTGGCATCAACGTTCCGAATCATGTATGTGGAATCAGAAATCCGCAAAGATGCCGTCAGGATTCAGTCGGATTTCCAGTTCATCTCCGCATCGGACCGGCGAATGTAGTTGGCGTCCAAATGCAACGCGTCTATCACATCCCCTCGCCGGGCCTTAGCGTAACCAAGCTGGCCAATAAAAGGGGCAAGTACATCCGATACGACCTCGATCCGGGAGCCCAGTCGCTGAATTGCTGGCTGCACCGCTTCGGGTTGAAGGCACACGATGGCTAACACATCGTCGCCTCCCATATGTGGCGGCAGAGACTGTAGGAACTCGTCGGCGTTAGCTAGAACTTCATCTCCGAGGCGGTCAAGGAGGTCCGAACCGTCGTCCCGCGAACGAAATAAAGCCCCAAATATCTGTCCACGGCGCGCATCTGTTACGGCTGCGATGAATGAGCCCGGCGCAACTGAACCGGTAATCTGAGTCGCTATTGCCTCTAGTCCGCTCACCGCCGCGATCGGCTTCCCCCAAACCTCCGCCCAGCCCTTTACGGTTGTCAGACCCACTCGCACTCCCGTGAAGGAGCCAGGTCCGGCATTCACGGCAAATAAGTCAATCTCTTCAAAAGAGATGCGCGCTCCCTTTAACATTTTCATTGCCTCGCGAAGAAGGCTGGCAGAATACGGTTCGTCAGACGAGATCACCCGATGCGTCAGAACTGTCGCGCCGCGAAGCAACGCGAGACTACCTGACTGTGCGCTGGTGTCCACTGCGAGAATCAGCATTCTTCAAATTTCCGGGTGGCTGTCGTGTAGGTCAACCATCGCCCTGAATCGGCCGGATCTGCAAGCAATTTTAGTTCCATCCCGTATTGGAATTTCTACATAACTACCTGATTCTACGAGAAATATATTGACTATCCGTACATGAATTGCCTAAAATGAGTGCATCGTGCTTTGTCTTAGGGGGAACTCCTGCCATGGAATTTAAAATAGGCGACAAGGTAGTGTATCCAAATCACGGCGTGGGCGTAATTGAACAAATCAGTTATGGCATGCTCGAAGGCCGAACCGAAACCTACTACATGTTGCGAATTACCTCCAACTCCCTCAAGGTTATGGTTCCCCGTTCGAACGCAGCGGCAGTCGGACTTCGTCCAGTTATTCGAAATGGCGACACTTGCAAAGTTCTCGGCTATCTCGAAAAGGGCAAGTTCAATTCACACCATGACTGGAAGCATCGCTTCAAGGAAAATTCGGAGCGCATGCGAACCGGGTCACTCATCGAAGTTGCCGCAGTTCTGAAAAGCCTGGTGGCCTTGAGCCACAGCAAGCCCCTGTCATTTCGGGAAAAGAAAATGCTCGAGCGGGCTAAATACCTCCTGATCACCGAACTCGCCACCGCCCGTAACTCCAGTCCCGAAAACATGGAATCTGTACTTGTTAAGTCCCTGGCAAAGGCGCGTTTGCGTATGCCGCCTACAGGTGACGAAGCCACCGCCGCAGACTGATTTTCGGCGACAGTTTGTTTGAACCTCCGGCGGCAAGCTACCGCTGCTTCCCGACGTATTTCCTGTTTTGAAATCCAAAGGCTCAGCACCTGGCCCAGAGTTTTAAGGGATCCTTCTATGCCAGGGGTAGGACCGGTTCGGCGTTGAGATCCCAGCCGGCGAACTGCTCAGATAGAAGCTTGGGGTAAGCCGCCGCAGCGATCATTGCAGCATTGTCGGTAGAGAGCTCGCGGCTGGGGAAAAACACTTGGAAGCTGCGCCGCTCCGCTTCACGTTCGAATGAACTCCGCAATTCGTTGTTTGCAGCTACACCTCCGGAAACCAGAATGCTCTGAGCCGCTGCGTCCTCAGCTGCCTGCAGAGTGCGCCTGACTAATTCGGCCACGACTCGTCTTTGAAAGCTGGCGAGTAATCCCAGGGTTTGCGCGCTGCATAAGGGAAGCAACTGATCGGCGCTCCGCTCGCCCCTGCCTAGCGCTTGGCGGCGCTCATCGATCTCAGGCTGCAATTCCGGGTGCGCCCGAAGGTAGTACAGGACAGCCGTCTTGATTCCGCTGAAGCTGAAATCATATGGATTCCCTTTGATCTTCGTAGCCGGAAACTCGACGCTTCTTTCTGCGCGGAAGGTAGCTCGCTGATCTGCGCCGCCAAGCGATCGATTATCGGCCCGCCCGGATATCCTAACGCCAGAAGCTTTGCAACTTTATCGTATGCCTCACCCGCGGCGTCGTCACGCGTTTGGCCGATCTTCCGATAGTTCAGAAGGGCCGCGGCTAGAATTCCGGCGGGACCGCTGTACCTGACTTCGTACAACAACGTATGTCCGCCGGAAACGATAAGGCAAACCGCCGGCAAAGACGGCTTCTCGGCCCGAACGAAACGCCT
Organism: uncultured Acidobacteriota bacterium; assembly: GCA_963846235.1. Lineage (GTDB taxonomy): Bacteria > Acidobacteriota > Terriglobia > Acidiferrales > UBA7541 > Palsa-189. Next base: position 483,221 of record CAWJVF010000003.1, on the reverse strand, counting down.
CCAGGAACACCGCTCGAACGTGACCTTCCAGGTGATTGACGCCTATGAGTGGCTTCCCTAGCGCATTTGCCACCACTTTGCCGTACGTCAAACCCACCAGCAACGAGCCGACCAAACCTGGTCCGTATGTGACTCCGACAGCATCCAGCTCTCTTAAGCTTCATCCCGGCGCGCTCAAGAGCCTCGCGCACCACCGGAACAATGCTTCGAAGATGCTCGCGCGACGCCAATTCCGGCACCACTCCGCCGTACTTCCTGTGCACGTGCAATCTGAGAGGCGATGACGCTGGACAGGATTTCCCGGCCGTCGGCAACAACAGCAGCCGCAGTTTCGTCGCAGGAAGATTCAATGCCCAGGATACGCGTAGCCATGTAGTCTCGCGTGTATTCGCGCTTTCGTATGGTAGCATACGGCTTCGGCCCACCCGCTGGTCCACGGGCAGACTGTCCGTAAATCGGCCTTCTCTTCATCGAAGGAGCGAGGTCGTTCTGGCCTATCGAGCAACCGCATTTTTGACTTCCAATCTCCTATACAGGAATAGCTTCCGGAATCGCACTATGACAAATAAGAGCCGACGCGTGCGCAAAGCCGTCCTTCCAGCCGCTGGTCTGGGCACCCGATTTCTGCCGGCCACCAAAGCGCAACCCAAAGAGATGCTTCCCGTCGTCGATAAGCCGCTGATTCAATATGTCGTCGAGGAATGCGTGGCCTCGGGGATCGAGAACATCATTATCGTTACAGGGCGAGGCAAGAACGCCATCGAAGATCATTTCGACAATTCGCCCGAGCTGGAGAGATTTCTGGAGAGCAAGGGAAAGACCGAGCAAGTCGAAATGGTGCGCTCCATCAGCAATATGGTGCACTTCAGCTATACGCGGCAAAAAGAACCGCTGGGACTTGGGCATGCCGTGCTGACAGCGCGAGAATTGGTTGGAGATGAGCCTTTCGCCGTTCTTCTCGGCGACGTAATTATCCCCGGCCCCTGCCCCGCCACGCGTCAGATCGTCGGATGTTTACGAAGCAAACGGGCATCGGCACGATTGCCGTTGAACCCGTTCCTATGGAGCGCACTCATCTTTATGGCGTCATTGACGCCCAGCCGGCCGAGCAATCCAAATGGGGCGAGCGATTGCTTCGCGTGCGCGATCTGGTGGAAAAGCCCCGGCCGGGAAAGGCGCCATCGAATCTGGCGGTCACCGGCCGCTACGTTCTGCCTCCGGAGATTTTCGATTGCCTGGAGCGAACTTCCCCGGGAAGCGGAGGCGAAATTCAGCTCACCGATGGATTGCGACTGCTGGCTCAGGAGTACGGACTCTACGCATTGGAGTATGAGGGCAAATCCTACGACGCGGGCGATAAACTGGGCTTCTTAAAGGCTACTGTGGAAATTGCTTTGGAAAATCGCGAATTCGGCGAAGACTTTCGCAGCTATCTGCGCGAGCTTAAGCTCTAAGGCTGTAGTATTACTTCTCTTTGCGGCGACTTTCTTCTTTTCTTTGCTTTCGGACGCTGTTTTCGTTTCCGCTTTGGCATCCGTTCTTGGTTTCAGCCTTGCTGTCGGATTTCTCAGCAGCGCCACCGCCATCGGTCTTTTCGGCGCCTCGGTTAGACGAGCGGGCGTAATCGGTCACGTACCAGCCGCTGCCCTTGAATTGGATGGCGGGCGCCGACATCAAGTCGCTCCACTCCGCCCACCGCAGCTGGGGCATTTTTTTAAATGCGGCCCTTCCAACTTCTCGATTTTCTCGAAGTGCTTACCGCACTTTTCACACTCGTACTCGTATAACGGCACGTCTGTTTGTCTCCGTAAATCACCATTTTACCATGCCGGTGCCGCTCTTACCGGCCGCAGACTCTTCATTCGCATGCCTCAATGGATCACAATCGCCGGCTCCGCAAGGCGGGCAGCGCGCTCATGCTAGACTGGCTGACACATGCCAGAAACGTCAGCTTCAGCCGCCGAGATAGGTCCTCTCACGGCAAAGGCACGCTCTATTTGGTGGCTACGCCGATAGGAAATCTGGAAGATATCACCGTCCGAGCGCTTCGTCTTCTGGGCGAAGCAGACCTGATCGCATGCGAAGACACGCGGCACACGGCAAAGCTCCTGAATCATTATGGGATTCATAAGCCGACGCTCAGCTATCACCAGCACAACGAAGCCTCCAGAGCTGACGAATTGCTGAAGCGGCTGGAGCAAGGCGCGCAAATTGTCCTGGTAAGCGATGCAGGAACGCCGGTTATCTCCGATCCCGGCCATCGGTTGGTTTCTCTATGCCTCGAAAGACAAATTCCCGTCGTTCCAATTCCAGGCCCTTCAGCCGTGGTCGCCGCGCTGGCAGCCTCAGGGCTGCCGTTCGGAGGAATTCTTGTTTGTAGGTTTCCTTCCCTCTCGCTCAGCCGCTCGCCGCAAGATACTCGATAACCTCGCCAAAGAAAGCCACACCCTGGTCGCTCTACGAAGCTCCCCATCGCCTTGTGGACACCCTTTCGGATGCACTGAACTCGCTGGGTCGCCGCCAGGCGGTTATTGCCCGCGAAATGACAAAGGTCCACGAGGAATTTCTGCGCGGCGACTTGGCCGAACTGCTCGTTCGCGTGCAACAGCAACCAATTCGCGGGGAAATCACCCTCCTGATCGGCCCGCCGGATCCCGGCACCGAAACGAATCATGAACTTCCGTAGCCCCTTTGCGCGAGCGCGTGGAGCAGATCATGCGCGAGCGAGAAATCGATCGCAAAGCCGCTTTGAAGGTTGCCGCCCGCGAACGCGGGCTCACCAAACGTGAAGCTTACAAACAACTCCTAAGCAGCGCGTAATTAGAGATCTTTGGTAGAAGTGAGGTTGGCCGAATAGCCGGAATACTTGCCAGCTAGGCGTTTCCATTCGCGGCGAGTTCAACCGCAAAGAAGGAGTCGACGCGCTCGAGGATCTCCGCCGCCGACTCTGCCCTAGTGACCTGCCGCCGCAGCTCGGCGCCATTGCGAATGCCGTGAGTGAACCAACACGCGAACTGCTTCATTTTCCCAATCGCGTCCGGCCACCCCGCGTCACGCAGGTGGCGGAAATATCGCGAAAGCAAATCGTAGCGGTCACGATCAGTGGGCTCGTCATATCGCCCAGTAGCGATGAATTGCTCGATCTGGCTGAAAATCCACGGATTTGTGCTTGCCCCACGCCCGATCATTACTGCGTCGCAGTTTGTCTCGTCAATCATGCGCACTGCATCCTCGGGACTCCGAATGTCGCCATTGCCAATGACAGGTATGCGCACAGCTTGTTTGACTGCGCGAATCAGGTTCCAATCCGCAGATCCGGTATAGGCTTGCTCACGCGTTCTGGGATGCACCGCGATGGCCTCCACTCCAACGCCTTCTGCCATGCGGGCAACTTCAACGGCTACGATGCTCTTCTCGTCCCAGCCGGCGCGCGTCTTGATCGTAAGCGGAATGCTGCACCGCATTGCGGACCATGCGCAGCAACTCTTCTAGCGCGACGAAGATCGCGCAGCAAGCCCGAGCCTCCGCACTTCACCACCTTTTTCGCCGGACAGCCCAGATTGATATCGACGACGTCGAACCCGAGATCCTCTACAAGCTTCGCGGCGTCTGCCAAAACTCGAGCATTAGCGCCAAACAACTGCGCCGTGATTGGGTGCTCGTCAGGCTCAAAGTGAAGGTAGTTCATGATTCGCGCCGCCTGCCTCGTTACGCCTTCGGCGCTCGTGAATTCCGTCATGATCAGCCCGCAGTCGCCCAGACTTCGGATCATGCGCCGGAAGATGGTATCCGTAACGCCGGCCATTGGCGCCAGAACCGTCGCGGGATCGATTTCGATATTTCGGATCTGAAAACTACGCCGCATCGGCATATCGGCTATTCGTGTTTTGTTGATCATTTCCAAGTCTGTAGCTCGACAGTTATTCGGGATTACGCATGATGTTGGGTTGCGGCGATTTGTTCAGTGTCGAAATATGTGAAGCCAACGCTTCCGTGGAACCCTGAAAGAATCCTTCCACGAGTCGCGCCACCGCATGCGTGCGCGCCTGATCAGCCGAAAGATTAGCCTTATACAGCCATGCGCGGCCGGATTTCTGCCGTTCCACCACACCCTTCTGTGCCAGCCGATCGAGGATGGTCATAATGGTTGTGTACGCTCGCGGACGGGTGATCGCCAATGCTGCGTGGATGTCACGGACGGTTGCCTCGCCAAGGCGCCATAAAGCATTCATACAATCGAGTTCCAAAGGGGCTAGATCCAGTATGGAGCGGCGAATACCACGGGCGGGTAAAGTGTACATGAATCCGTCTTTCTAGACGGTTTTCGTCTTGAGCAGCGTTTCCGTACGAGTTTCTCGCCATTTTCTGGCTCGGCAGTAGCGGCCTTTTCCGCTGGAGGCACACGAAATTGGTCCAGCCGAAGCAGCCTGCGATTCAGCGCGGAGCTGAAAGCAGTCCAACCAGCTTCGCCTCCATCCGCCCCCAGAACAGCACGCGCTGCGCCCATTTTTGAATCCAAATCGTCGAGGTAATGGAGCACCAGTGCCTCGCGAAACATCGGCAGCTTTGGTGAACCGAACTCATATTGCCCATGATGGCTAATAAGCAAGTGCTTCACCAGCGTCTTGTAGTCCGGCGGAAAGCCCTCGATGCTATTCATTCTTTCGGTTACCTGTTCGAGCCCCAAAATGATATGACCGAGCAGTTGACCGTCATTCGTGTAATGAATCGCACGTTCATAGCAAAGCTCGTCCAGCTTACCGATATCGTGCAAAGCTGCGCCTGCAAGCAAAAGATCGAGATCCAGTTCAAGATAGTGTTGAGCAGCCAATCGGCACAGATCGCACAGGCTGACAATATGCTCGAGCAGGCCGCCCACAAAAGCATGGTGCATCATTTTTGCCGCCGGGGCGCGCTTCAACCGCGGAAATATCGTGGGGTCCTCAATTACTCCGGAGACCAAACGGTTTAGCCAAGGATTTTTGATCGCTGCTACATGTTCACGCAGCCGCCCGTAAAGCTGCTCGATATCCTCCGCGGTGTGAGGAAAATAATCGGATAAATCCACTTCAGCCGGCTCGGCGCGGCGAACCCGGTCGACCGCAAGCTGTACTCGATTCTTGTAATTCTCTACTCGCGCCTGAACTTTGATAATGTCATCGCGATCGAAGAGCGCCGCAAACGCCTCCGCGTTGTCCCAAAGGCGCGCTTCAATCGTTCCGCTCCGATCGCTCAGTTCCAGCCGTAAAAAAGGCTTTCCTTCACGGGTCGAGCGCAGCTCTTTTTCGCACACCAGAAAAAAAGACGTGACGGTACGTGTCGGGAGTCAGATCAGAAACGTAGGCGGCTTTCATTCAGTCGGGTTTACTGCCTGGCACGGGCGTGTTCGGCGTCGGCGCCGACTTCTTCTTTTTCTTATCGTCGTCAGGCGTCGGAGGAACCTCTTCGATTGTGCTGGAAGGCACGGCTGCTGTATCCGCATATCCGGGCTTGACTAAAACATAGCTTTCTTCACGCAGCGTTTCCAGGTATGCACGCAGCGCCGGGACGCAGCCGCTCATTGTAAAGGCGGTCCATTATTTCGTTTTCAACTTTGTCTTCCGGCTGCTCGCCGGCGGCGTAGTGTTCCCCCACTTGCAGGATCAAAAAACCAGTTTTCGTTGGAATCACGTCCGTCGTTTGAAGTCGCTGCAGCGCAAACACCGCTTGCTCGATGTTGGCCGCAAGCTGGCCATGCTGAAATTTGCCCAGATCTCCGCCCTGCTTCGCCGTGCTGCCGTCGGAGAAATGTTTGGCCAGTTCTCCAAAATCCTCGCCGTTTTTAACCCGCTGCAGCAGATCATCGGCTTTCTTTCGCAATGCTGGCATCTCCGATTCCGGCTTGCCCTCGGTGCTTACGAAGATCTCCCGGAGCGTAACCTGCTCGGGACGTGTGAACTCGCTTTTGTGTTCGTCGTAATACTTCTGCACCTGCGCATGATCCAGGATGATCTTCGATCCGACTTCGTGCCGAATCACTTCCTGCTGGATCAGCTGATTCCTGATGTTGTTCTTGAAATCCTCGAAGGAAACGCCGCTCTTGTCGATCTGCGTCTCCAGCTCTTCCATCGTCGGAATGTTGTTCTGAATGCGAATCTCATCCAGACGCTTGATCACGTCTGTTTCGACGTTAACGCCCATGTCTTTGCCGCGCTGAACGAGCAAAGAATTGTCGATCAGGTCGCGCAGCACGTTCTTATCTTCCGTCGGCGACCTTTTGATTAATCTCTTCGGGCGTGCACTTGGGGCAATCCTGCTGGGCTTCCTGTTCGCATCTCGCTGTCGGGCGTGCTCCAGGTCACTACGAGTGATCACATCGTTATTGACCCGCGCAACCACCTCTTCGACCACGACGCCTTTGCTCTGCGCCAGGCACGACAAGCGCCGGGGCCATAAGGATCAACCCCGCCCAGATATATCCGTTCCTTAACATCTTTCTCCTTTGCTCCTTCGGCATTCTAGCTCCCCGTTTCCAGTGGAAGCAATACGTTTCGGATGGCCTCTGCGATGCTCTTATTACTGCGTTCCAATGTGACCGTCAGGACGCCGCTGGGATCCAGTTTTGTACCCTTTTGCTTTCGCACCAGACGCACCAGTCGTTCTGGGCTGACCGTGGTGGTCGGGTGAAATTTGATGGCGACCTCATTCGCCCGGCGATCCACAGATGAGATTTGCAGCCGCTCACATAGAGATTTCAGGACCGCGTACTCCAGTAGATTATCGATCGGCAGGCGGAGGCGGGCCAAAGCGGTCCGCGAGTTCCCGCCGAAGGGTTTCTCGCTCTGTCTCGTTGCGTATTTCCGCGATCCGCTTGTAGGTGCGCAATCGCAGGCTTTCGCTGGGTAGATACTCGGGCGGAATGCGAATATCCATGCCCAGGTTCAACGTGGCGCGAAGCTCCGGCTGCTCTGCTTCTCCCTTCTTGGCAGATACCGCGCGCTCCAGCATTTGGGTGTACAGATCGAATCCAATCGCGGCGATGTGGCCGTGTTGCTCGCGGCCCAGCAGATTTCCGGCGCCGCGCAATTCCAAATCCAGGGCCGCGATGCGAAAGCCAGCGCCAAGCTCGCTGAATTCGCGCAGCGCCGCAAGTCTGCGCCTCGCTATCGGGGTCAGAGAGGCCTCCGGAGGCACCAGCAGATACGCGTAGGCGCGCTGGTTGGAGCGCCCCACGCGGCCGCGGAGCTGATAAAGCTCGGATAGACCAAAACGGTCGGCGCGATTCACGATAATCGTATTGGCACGCGGGATGTCGAGGCCATTTTCGATGATTGTGGTGGATACGAGCACATCGGCCTCATCACGAACGAACTTGAGCATCACCTTCTCGAGCTCGCGTTCACCCATCTGACCGTGTCCGACCACGACCCTGCGCCTTCGGGACCAGCTTTTGAATCAAAGCTGCCATCGAATAAATCGATTCCACGCGGTTATGCACGAAAAATACCTGCCCTCCGCGTTCCAGTTCCTCCGAGATTGCCCGGCGGATGATCGATTCCGAAAAAGGCGCCACCACCGTCTGAATCGCAAGCCGGTCTTTTGGTGGCGTTTCGATCACCGACATGTCCCGCAGGCCCACCAGCGACATATTCAACGTGCGCGGAATCGGAGTGGCGGTCATCGTCAGCACGTCCACGTTCCGGCTCATTTCCTTCAGCCGCTCTTTGTGGGTCACGCCGAAACGCTGCTCCTCGTCAACGATCAGCAATCCCAGGTCATGGAAATTCACGTCGCGCGAAAGCAGCCGGTGCGTGCCGATCAGAATATCGACCTTGCCCTCCTCCAGCGCCGCCAGCGTGTCCTTTTGCTCCCGCGCGCTGCGGAATCGGCTCAGCATTTCGATGCGCATCGGAAATGCGGCCATGCGGCGCCGAAATGTCTCGTAGTGCTGGAACACCAAAACTGTAGTGGGCGCGAGCACTGCAACTTGTTTGGAATTGGCCACGGCCTTGAACGCCGCCCGCATAGCCACCTCGGTTTTCCCGTATCCCACGTCGCCGCAAAGCAACCGATCCATCGGCGTCGAGGCTTCCATGTCGCGCTTGATATCGGCAATAGCTGTCGCTTGATCGGGCGTCTCCGAAAATTCAAACGCATCTTCGAATTCATGCTGCCAGGGTACGTCAGGCGCGAATCCGAAACCCGAGGCCGTTTTCCGCTCCGCGTACAATTCCAGCAACTTGTCGGCGAGATCGGTAACTGATTTGCGCACGCGAGTCTTGCGTGCCACCCAAGCCGTTCCACCCAGCCGGTCCAGCTGCGGCTTCGCACCCTCCAGAGAGCGATAGCTCTGAACTAGGTCCAAGCGTTCCAGGGGCACATAGAGCCGCGCGTCATCGGCATATTGCAAACGCATGAACTCGCCGCGGCGGCCATCGTTCTCGATGGTCTGCAGACCCTCGAATTGGCCGATTCCGTGATCCATGTGCACCACGTAATCCCCAGCTTTGAGTTCGCTGAAGTCGCTGAAGAAACCCGCTGTTTTCGGACGTGCCCGTGGCCGTTCGTGCACCGGAGCGGTCTCGAAGAGATCTCCGGTACCGTAAAACGCCAGATCCGCTTCTGGGATAACGAAGCCCTCCGCGCAGCGGAGCGCGCAGCAAAACTGCTGCCGGAGCACTTCCGGAAGTGACTTCCTCCACCAACCTCGCTCCGGTTGCACTCTGTTCGAGTTCGCCCAGGCGATAAGGCACGTCGTATTCACGGCAAAGGTCAGCCAGCCGCTCGAGTTCGCCGGAACTCGCCGCGCTGACTAAGACTTCCTCCCCCGAGCTCAGTCTTCTGCGAATTTCGTCCAGAAAGGGCTGAATTTGTCCGTGATAACGTGCCGTAGGCTGAACCACCAGCATCCGCGGCTCTCGGCCGTCCAGATGAAGCCCCAATTCCTCCAGGCTAAACCGCTGACGGTGCTCCAGAGCTTGCTTCCACCCGTCTTCGGGCAAAACCAAAGGACCCGTTCCATCTCGGCCCAGCGAAGCAGAATCTGCCAGCAGGCGATCCCGAGACTTCTCTGCCCTTTGACTGATTTGCTCTGGTTCATCCAGGACGACCAATGTGTCTTCGCGAAGGTCAAAAAGCGTCGTTGGTTTCTCGCCGGCACCTTGTGCGGGCCAGAATCGGGACGATTTCGAATCCTTGTCTTCTCGCTGATTCGGAGTTAGCGGAAACTCGGTCAGTGGTGGCAAAATCGCTCGGCTAACCGGTCCTGTAGAGCGCTGCGTCTCCGGATCAAATTCGCGCAAGGCCTCGACCGTATCACCGAGAAGCTCGATCCGCACAGGCTTAGCCGCCTCGGCAGGAAAAACATCCAGTATTCCGCCGCGCACGCTGAACTGCCCTTCCATGTCCACCAGTTCAGTGCGGATGTATCCCGTTTCTGAAAGATGCGCGATAACTTCCTTGAGAGAAATCTCTGCATCTCGCTCGAGCGAGAGCGACAATGATTCGTAAAATTCGGTAGGAGCGAAACCCAGCAACGAGGCCTCGATCGGCACCACGATGATCGAGCTTTGGCCACTGACGTAACGCGAAAGCGTGGAGGCACGCTCTTCGAGGATTTCCGGATGTGGACCTGCGCCCAATCCTGGCAGCGTATCGAGCGCGGGGAGCAATAAGACCGGGCCGGCGGAATTGCCGCTCAGCGTGCGCTGAAAAAACTGCAGCGGTTCTAGAAGAGATGCGGCTCGGCGTTCGTCCTCGACCAGCACCACAATCGGCCTTCGCAACTCTGCCGCCGCCAGCGCCACGACAAGGGCTTTGACAGGATTCGTTAACCCCGCTAGTTGCTCGGCGGGCGACCCGCGCCGAAGCGCTTCAAACGCCTCGTCCAAAGCGGGAAGCTGCGCCAAATGGCCGAAAAGCTCAGTGACGGCTGGGAAAAGCATTAGGGGATCGCCGGATGAGAATGGTTCTGTGAGAGCTTACCGATCTTCTGCAAAATACTGGTTGTGGAATATCCCGGTTCCAAAGCTATGGAAACGACGCGCCCCCCGGCTTTTTCTACTTCGTCGCGGCCCACTATCTCTGTTGAGCCCCAATCGGCGCCCTTGACGAGGACGTCGGGCACCAACTTAGCGATCAATTCACGCGGCGTGGGCTCGCCGAAGAGAACCACGAAATCTACTGCTTCCAGCGCCGCCAATAATTCGGCCCGTTCATTCTCGGCGATAACAGGCCGCGAATCGCCCTTCGATTTGCGCACGCTGGCATCCTCATTCAATGCCACAACGAGAAGATCGCCGAGCGCACGCGCCTCCTCCAACGTGCGGATATGCCCCGGATGGAGCAGGTCGAAGCAGCCGTTCGTAAAGACAACTCGACGCGAGCCGCGGTTGGGACCGCCGAGCAGCGCGATCAGTTCTTCTTGCGAGACGATACGGCCCATCGGTTTCTTAAGCGGCAAGGCCTCAGATACCAAATATTAACACGCGTGCCTTTTGCGCGCCCGGAGCGCGGCACCTGCCGGTCACATTCGTATTCCGGTGATATACTCAGCCTCGTTGCTGATTGAACTGCTCGTTATACTCCATCGTCCATAGGATGCTCGCGACGGCTGACGTCAGCTGAGTCCGCCCCATCCTGGCACCATCTTGGCCCCATCCACGGTGGAAGAGAGTTGAAGTTATGCCTGTTCGGCGAATTGCCATTATCGGTGGAGGGCCGTCCGGCGCTTTGTGCGGTCAACGGCTTGCGTCCGCCGGTTTCGAAGTCACGGTTTTCGATGAGCACCTCGCTTGGGAGAAACCCTGCGGCGGAGGCCTCACACACAAAGCACTCGTCAATTATCCTTTTCTGCTCAATGGTCCCCAATCCAAGAAGTTGATTCAACAAATCGAACTCATCTCACCCAATGGCCATCGCGCACACCTGTGCCTGGACCATCCTATCGTCATCTATTCTCGCGCCGTGCTGAATGGGCTGCTCCTGGAGCGTGCGGAACGGGCCGGATGCCGCATCGTCCGTTCCAGGGTGAGCTCGGTCGACGTTAGCGCCGAATCTCCCTCCTTTATCTCCGAAAATGTGGTCCAGCACGCCGATTTCCTTATTTTGGCCTCGGGCGCGCGCAACTCATTTTTCCCTGCCACCCGCGCTTTAGACCCCGCGGACCTGGAGATGACCCTTGGCTATTTCGTTGCTTCCTGCGCGGATGGCATCCAAGTGAAATTCGTGAGGGGCTTGCAAGGCTACATCTGGTCTTTCCCACGCTGCGACCATCTCTCCGTAGGAATATGCGGCAGCTTGAACCGGCACACGAGCCGCGAATTGCATCGGCATCTCGACCAATTCATGCACGAGGAACGCATTTCCGCCGACGGAGCGCGTTTCTATAGCCATGTTTTACCCTCGCCGCGCGCTCATACCCTGGCCTCACGTCGTGTGGCCGGGCACAATTGGGCATTGATCGGAGACGCTGCCGGCTGGGTCGATCCAATTACAGGCGAAGGCCTATATTACGCATTGCGTTCGGGAGAACTCCTGGCAGAATCGCTCATCTCAGGCCAACCTGAAGCTTATCCCCACCGGGTGCGCGACGATTTTTCCGCCGATCTGGAAGTGGCCGCGCATATCGCCCGCACCTTCTATCATGGGCGCTTCTTGGGCGGTTCCGTCACCACCCGCATGATCCAGTTTATTGACCGCAGCACCACATTCAGCAAGCTTATCGCCGATCTCTTCTGCGGAGCGCAGAATTACACATCTCTTAAGAAACGCCTTTGGAAACAATTCGCGACTACCTTGGGAGAGGTGCTGGATAGCGTCTTCCGTCCGGTTAAATCCCCGCGGCCCAGCCCCGAAGATGCCTGATTCCGGCCAGCGCGCCCGGAAAGTCGGGTCTTAGGGCGGACGTATGCGAGTGCACGTGTGCGACTAACTGGCTAACTGCGGAATTAAAAACGAAAGTTGAAAGACGAATTTGGGTTTAGAACGCGGTGCGGCGTACGGCGGGCTTGCGCGTCGGCGGAGGAATCAAGCTGGCCATTTTCCGTATCATGGCTAGGACGAGACGCTTATCGCCGTCCGATAGGCTGGTGCTGTATCGTTTGATCTCCGACAGGAATCGAATCTCATCCTCGGAAAGCTCGCCCAACATTTTCTGCGTGTCACGGTCATGCGCTGTTTCTGTCCCTGGGAAAAAATCGGCCAAACTGATCTCCATGGCTTCCGCTATTTTTGCCAGGGTCTCGAGCGACGGCACGGTGTGTCCGTTTTCAACTCGCGAGAGGTAACAACGGAGGAGCCCGGTGCGGCGCTCAATATCACCTTGCGATAGTCCTCGCTGGCCGCGGTAACTTCGTATAACCTCACCGATATTAACTTTGGGCTTCTCCTTCGGCATCCACTCTTTTCCTTTAAACGTTCAGCATCTTTGAAACGTGCGGTATCTTAAGCACGCCAATACCAGCCGCGCAAGAGGATTTTAACCACCGGTGCGCATGAGTACACGGGATTCCTGGCTCTGGTGCAGAGTGGAACAGCAGTTTAGCGCGGATAAGGAGACTCAGAGACTCACTCTGGCAGCGCGCATATGGCTCTTAATCAGACAGGATCGAGGAACTTGCGGCTAAAACGCGGGGAGATTGCACCGAAACCTTGACCATCCGCGCCTTGGAATCCGAATTCGAATCGGTGCAGTTGGATCGCAGAGATCCGCCGGTCTGCATCTCTTGATGTTGACACTTCGCGCTGTGACTTTCGGTCCGCGATGTTCCCGGGGAGAGAGGCTTGCGTGCATTCGCCCGGCTTACCGGGGCAGTGCGGAATCCGCCGTTATCCCTAACGACGAAATTCGATCCTGTGTTTGTGCGCAGCTTTTGCTCGTCATCGTTCGAGGGAATGCCTCCGTCGGCAGATGCAGCGGCGAAGCTGATAGAGAGAATTTCATCGATGCCATAAAGGCGAATCTTTCCGTTCACTTCAAATTGCACCGCGCGCTCCGTGCCACCCAAATATTTGCCTTGCACAAAATTGCCGTTCTTTAATTGCAAGCTGTCAGCGCGTAGGCCCGGGACCAAAACCACAGAAACTCCGATCAGCACGATCAAAATTGTTCGGATATGCCGCATGGCGTCCTCCCGGCTTCTCTGAGGTAAGCCCTTCGTGGCAGGGACGGCCCTCACGAAGTCCGCCCGACTGGAGCCTTCAGGATACACCACGGCCTGACCAAGAGCGCCTTATTTTGTTGAGGATACAGCAAAGATAGTACGCGAGGGTTCAGGTTAACTTGAGGCCGTCTGGCTCCCGCTCAGTTGGTCCGTAAGCGGGAGCCAGACGCAAATCTCAACGCGAAACTACTGTGGCGCCACTTCCAAAAGCACAAATGTGTTGGGAATGACTTGCGGACGCGGACGGGGGTTGTCTGCGGTCGGTGCCCCCGCAGGTTTGTAGTCTGCTGTTTCGGTGAAGACGTGATGCGTCTTAGGATCGAGCGTCATCGTACGAGCGCCAAATTGCGTGTTGACGTTGCCGATGATGGTGTATTTATCCGGCGAATCTTCGTGAATCACCGTCAGCAATCCCTCCCGGCAGGTGGCAAAAATCAGCCCCGTACCCGGATCGAAGCCATTGCCGTCCGGATCTCCGCCGATTGCCGGCGTCGCCACTACCTTGTCCGTGTCCAGCGTTGAATACTGCGATCATCTTGCTGCAAGCGGCAAAGAAGCGATGGTTTTTGGTGTCCGCGGCAAGAGCCGAAGGCCCGTCGCACGGCGCAAGAGACCAGGTCCCCTTCACTGCCAGGGTTTTCGTATCGAACTCCATGATCGAGCTCTTATCTTCCAGGTTAACGAACATGTTGCCGCGCCCGTCCAGCGCCGGCTCCTCCGGCTTCCCGCCTAGATCCACTGTGCCCACCACTTTGTCGGTCGTAGCGTCGATCACGGTGGAGTTATGGCCCCGGCCATTCATCGTGAAGACGCGCTTTGTTGCGGGATCGTAAATAATCGAGTCCGGATTGTCGCCCGTCGTTTTGATCTCGGTCATGGGCTTCAGCGTCTTCAGATCATAGACGGTCACTGTGCCCGCTCCGCCGTTGCTGGTGTAGCCCTTGCCTAGATCGGTCGCAAGGGCCGTGCCGTGGATGCCTTTCGTATTCGGCAGATCGCCCACTACTTTGCCGCTGGTCTCATCGACGATCATCATGTGATCGCCGCGCGCAATGTAGATGCGCTTTGCGTCGGGATCCACCCGCAGATAATCCCATCCGCCGTCGCCTCCAACCGGGATCCTGCGGATCACTTTGTAATTTTTTGAGCGGATGCCGTACCCGTGAACACAAACACTAGCGAAGAAGAAAGAATACAGGCCCAGCACAACATTCCTAAGAAACCTCGACGCAACATATACTCCTCCTCACTTGAATTGCTGGAATGGGCCCCGATACACCATTTTCGGAACCCTCTTTCCGATCATTTCCCGCACACTGAATAGACACTTCGTCCCTCACCTCTACGCCTCGGCCACGGAGCTGGCCCTTCCGAGTCATGAAGAACTCCATCGCCGGGGTAATGACGAGCGACAGGACCATCGAAATCAGAATGCCTCCAATAACTGCGATGGCCAAAGGTTGAAGCATCTGCGAACCCGCGCCGATCGCCAGCGACAACGGTAACATGCCCGCTACGGCGGCCATTGCTGTCATCACAATCGGGCGAAGCCTGCGCCGTCCCGCCTGTACCATGGCCTCCTCGGCCGAGAAGCCCACCGAACGGAATTTCTGGTTCGCATCGAGCAATAAGATACCGTTCTTCGCCACGATTCCGATCACCATGATCAGCCCCATAAACGAAGACACGTTAAATGTCGTCCGCGTGATCAGCAGGGCGAAGAAAACGCCAGAGGTGGAGAGCACTGCCGACGACAAAATCGCCAAAGGTGCCGAAAACGCCCGGAACTCCAGCAGCAACACGACAAAAACGAGCACCAGAGCCAGCAGCAGTACCGTTTCCAACTCGCGGAACGATTTCTGCTGCTCCTTAAAGGTGCCCGCGTATTCCACTCGAATCGGCAGTTTCAGGTCGTTTACCGCCTTCTGCACCGCGTTAACGCCGGTCCCTAGATCGATTCCTTCCAGCCTCGCCGCCACCACCACGTCTCGCTGCAAGTTATCGCGAATGACTTCGATCTGCCCCGGAAGTTCAGCTGATATCCGCCACTGCGCTAAGCGTCGCAGTACCCCCATTTGAATTCACCAGCAGCGTATTTTTCATGGATTCCAGCGAAGAGCGGCTCTGCTTGGGGTAACGCACCCGCACCACGTACGGCCGATCGTTAATTACCACGGGAGTGCTTGCCGGTTCTCCGTCGATGATCGCGGAGGTCACGATAGAAAGTTGGTCCGTCGTGAATCCTGCCTTCGCCGCTCGTACGGGATCTACCGTGAAAACCACGGCTGGACCGCTCGCGGTACTGTCTATGCCGTTGTCCACGTCGACGATGGGTTTTTTATTGTTGATATAGACACCTTCGAGGGTATCCGCCACGCGTGGCGCCCATTGCTTTAACGCTTCCACATCGTCGGAGTAGAGCCTGATCATTACCGGCTTCGGGTCCCCGGTCAAATCGCCAATCATGTCCTCCAATACCTGGTGGAAATCGACGTCCACGGCGGGCTCAGCTGCCGTAACTTTCCCCCGCACGTCCGCGATGATTTCGTCGACAGTGCGGCTGCGCTGATCCTTGAGCTTGACCGAGATGTCGCCCGTGTTCGCCTCAGTGACCGCCGCGAGGCCGAGCTGCAAGCCGGTGCGCCGCGAAGTGCTCTCCACTTCCGGCAGCGTTCGCACGATTTGCTCCATGTGCGAAACCATACGGCTAGTCTCCTGGAGTGAACTGCCCGGGGGCGTCACGTAATCGATAATGAAGCCACCCTCGTCCATGTGCGGAAGCAAATCGCTGCCCAGTGCCTTGTAGCTGAAGTACGAGATGACGATCAGAATTGCGCACAACCCTCCTAAAACAAAGGGATGCGCAAACGCCCGGCGCAGCCAACGCTCATAGAACTGGATAATGCCCTCGAACCAGCCTCCTTTCAGAGAGGCCTCCTCCGCCGCCATCATGCGCCGAATCTGTTCCATCTCAGCGGAGTCGGCGCCGGCCGGTTCCATGCCCGCAGCGGCACCCCGCGGCCTGCCGGCGCCACTGCCAAATTCCTCCGGGCCTCCGTTCGTTCCATTCGTTCCGTTTGTTTCGGGAACTGTGCCATGCTTGCCCCGGCGGATCAGAAAAGTTGCCAAATTCGTCGTCCAGCAAAGTGCCAGGACCAGCGACGTCAACAGAGAAACGCTCATGGCGATGGCCAGAGCGCGAAAGAACGTTCCCGTCACACCCGTTATGCTGATCAGCGGCAAGAAAACCACAATCGGGGTCAGCGTCGAACCGATCAGAGGAATCGTGAGTTCTTTCAGCGCGCTCGCGGTGGCTTGCAGTGGCCCTTCACCGCCGTCGCGGTGGAGGACGATATTCTCCACGACCACGATCGCGTCATCGATCACCAACCCGCCGGCGGCGGCCAGCCCGCCTAAGCGTCATCATGTTGAAGCTCTGGCCCATGATCTTCATCACGATGAACGTGACCATGATCGTAACCGGCACGACCAGGCCGGTCATGATGGCCGTGCCCCAATCGCGCAGGAAGAGCCAGATGATCAGCCCGGACAGGAAAAGCCCGATGATAATCGCGTCGCGCACGCTGCCGATGGACCCCTTGACGATATTGGACTGGTCATAAAAGACCCGCAGGTCCACACCCGACGGCAGACTTGGCGTTATATTCTGAATCTCCTGGTGAACTTCGTTGGCGACTTGCACCGTGTTGCTGGAGGGTTGCCGGTTGATGCTCACCAGAATAGCAGGTTTTCCATTCGCTGTGACTACGGTGTACGCCGGCGCCGACGAAGGCGATACCTCGCCGATATCCCTTATTCGTACCGGGACGTCGCCGTTGGTCTTGATCACGATATCGCCGATTTGATCGGGATTCTGCGCTTGTGCCGTCACGAGGCCCAGGAAAAGCTGATGGTTGCGGGTGAGCAAGCCAGGAGAATCAATCAAATTCGTGTGATTCACCGCATCGAGAATGTCCTGCAGCGCCACGTGCGCCCGCAACATTCGCGCCGGGTCGGGGACGATCTGAAATTCCGGCTGCTGCCCGCCCTGCACCAAAACGCTAGCCACGCCGTCCAGCCGGTTTAGTCGCGGCTTGAGGTCGTAAGTGGCCAGCTCCCAGAGCTGGGTCTGTGGAACTTTGTCCGATGTGATGCTGTAGCCCAGAATCGGAAAGCTCGCAAAATCCAGCCGATGCGCGTCGATCTGGGCCGTTGAAGGCAGCGTGCTCTGGACACGCGAAATCGCAGACTGCACTTGCTGAAGCGTCAAGACCATGTCAACGTCCCAGCTAAAGTCCAGATCGATTTCCGCCGAACCGCGGCTCGTGATCGAGCGCACGTTTTGAAGACCGGGCACGCTATTGACCGCCTCTTCAATAGGCCGCGTAATCGTCACTTCCATCTGATTGATAGGCATAACGCCGTTGTCCACTCCCACGATGATTCGCGGAAAGTTCGTGGTGGGAAACACGGCGATGGGAAGCGTAAAAGCTTCGTAGATTCCAATCGCCGCCAGCGTGAGAATCATGAAGATGATCGATTTGGAATGGCGCGAAAACCAGTAGTGGTTCGGATCATCTGTCGGCGCAATACGCTCCGGAGGGGGCAAACTCACCGTCTTGATTGTTGTCGTCGTGTCTTATTTTCCATGGAAGTACCGTCGAGCTGTCGGTTAATTCTTAAACTCTAAAAACCGAGGTGCCCGCCATGCGGCTCATTGATCCTCGTCATCCTCTTCTGGAATATTCGGCGGAGCCTGAACCTGTATGTTCGTCTTCGCCAGGACGGGATCGTCCTCTTGCGAAAGCGCAAAGGCGCCCACCGTCACCACCCGCTCTCCGCCTTGCAAACCTTCTGTGACCTGTACGTCGCCGGCATCTCGAATCCCCACTTTCACCTTCTTCTTGTGCGGCTTGTTATCGGTATCCAGAACAATTACGGAGGTCGTGCCATCCGAACCAGTCAGAAGGGCTTCGGCGGGAATCACGATGGCGTGCTGGACTGCCTGGGCTACCATTTGTGCCTGCACGCTGCTTCCCGGTTTCAAACGGTCGCCCGGATTCGGAGCCTGCACCCACACCTCCACCGTCGTGCTGTTGGGATCGAGTGCCGGGCTAACCAAGCTGACTTTGCCTTTAAGCGCACCGGGCTGACCCGGCACGGAGATCGTCGCGGCGATCGCCCACCTTGAGCTGCGATGCCTCCGGACTGATCGATGTGTGCGCGAGCCACGATTTGCGACAAATTCATTACGGTAATAATGGGCCCGGAATTCGACGCCATTTCTCCCGGATAAACAGGCCGGTCCGTGACCACACCATCGATAGGACTCACGATCTTGGAATAATTCACCTCGACTTCCACCTCGGCGTCTTGGCCCTTGCCGCCGCGTATTGTCCTTCAGCAACTTTAAGGTCGAGCTGTTTCTGCGACGCTTCATACACGTTCCTCGCCTGAATCAACGCAACATTGGCGTCGTCGACATCTTTGGCGGACACTGCACCCTGTTTATAAAGTTCCCTGCCGCGCATCATAGAGCTTCTGTGCGGCATCCAACGTCTCTTTCGCCAGCTTGACGGTCCTGTTCCGCCTTCTGAACTGCCTGCTCATATCCAGCTTCGGCCTGAGCATAATCTCCCATCGTTTTCCAGTTTCTGAGCGAGCAAGTCCGAATTCTCGAGTTCCGCCAGTAATTGGCCCGCGTGCACCTTGCTGCCCTTCTCGACATAGAACTTCTTAACCGGCGCGCTGATCTTTGGCACGATCGCCGACTGTTCCAAAGGATAGAGCGTCGCCTCGGCGATCACTTTCCGCTCGATTGTTTGATTCTCCGCGGCGCCCACCTGCACGGTAACCGTGGGCGCTGCTTCCACTTCTCCGCCCTTGGAGCAGCCGGATGCCGCCAAACCCAACACCACTACCGAGCCGAGCAGGATGCCCGCCCCCCGGCCGTAAACACCACGAGCCTTCATCTGACGAACCGATTTATATATTGCGTTTTTATCCGCGTTCATTTTCCTGTCTTTACCTTTTCTTCCTAGAAATTTCCCGTGAACGTTTGCAAATTCGCCAGCGCGTTTCGATAACGAACCTGCGCATCGTCGTAAGCATTGCGCGCCGTGATCAAAGTCGTCTGCGCGTCGACCACTTCCAATGATGTGGATGATCCTCCCTGATACCGCAACGTAACCAGGCGCAAACTTTCCCCCGCTAGGTCCGCGGTCTGCCGGAGTTTATCAACCTCCTCGCGCGCTACAAGGGCCTCATTATATGCTGCATAGAGCTCCGCGAGTATACGCCGCTGGGTCTGACTCAGCGAGACTTGGGCCTGCTCCTGTTTGAAGTCGGCTTGGCGCAGCTTACTTCGCAACGTTCCCCAGTCCCAAAGGGGAACAGTCAAAGAAGCCTGAATGATAGTAGCCCAGGGTCGGCGTCGCCCCAGCCTCTGGAATGGCCGTGTATACGCAATGTGTAGCGACGCAATTCGCTTCAAGACCCCAGACAGGATCGAGCGATATCGCTGGCAGAAATGCGTTTTTCGCATTCCTGACATCTAGATTCGATTGCCGGAGAGTTTCCGTCGCCACGCGGATGTCCGGATTCATCCTCCCTGCCATCTCCTGCACCTCTCCTAGCGTCGGCAAGGGCCGCGGCGTATTCAAATCGTCTACCGCCGTGAAATTCTCGTCTAAGCTCGGAAAGATAAGCACCGAAAGATCCAGCCGCGCATTTTCCATTCCTAGATTAGCTTCCGTAAACGCCGCCTCTTGCTGCTGAGCCTGAATTTGCGCCTTGATCACGTCGCTATGAGCCGCCTGACCCGCTCGCTCCGTGTCCTCCGTTAACTGGAGAAAACGCCGTGCCTGTGCCAAGGCTTCTTGCGCCGTTGCATACTTACGCTGCGCAACCACCAGAGCATAGAAACTCTTTGTCACCGTGACCGTCAGCCCACGGCGGGCTATTTCTGCCTTGGCTGTCGCGATCGCCTCCGCGGCCTGAGACCGCTTGTAATCGGTCCCTATCAGTACGTTCGCGGTGAGATCCTGATGCACGGTAGCCCACTCTCGGTAGACGTGCACGCCGTCATTCGTGACAAATCTTCCATTCGGAGTAATTCCGTTTCCCTGCGTCCCCAGATACTCGCTACGGAAGCCGATCTGTGGCAGCCGCGCATTCCTTGCTTGCAAGCGGTCTTCTTGTGCCACTCTTTGATCGGAGAGAGCCGACAAGAATTCGGCATTGTTCTTCTGCGCCCTTTGCAGCGCATCCGCCAGGGTAATGGTGGCTGGCGGACCGGTTTCCCCCGCCGGTTTCGGCGGATAGACAAGCTGTACCGGCGTCTCGAGAGTGGGTTGAGGGGCCGCAGTCTGCGCATTGCCAAGCGACGTCCCCACGCAAATCACAACGAATGCCAGAAGATAATAAAAGCCTGGACGAGGATGAGCCTTGCGGCGCGCTCCCGTAGAATTCGTCTCGGCAACCAAAAACTCTCACGCGCAGCAATCACGTCGCCCTTCCTCCCATTCCCAAAATTTGTGCCACGAATTCTTCCACCTCTTTCGGATTCTGTCTCGTTCTACATGAACGCAACATGAATGCTCGCTCGAATCCGAGCCTCTGCAGGCCACATAGCCCAAACTATTCTAGATTAAGCCAACCTTAAGACGTATAATCCGCCCCTTCGTACAAGACGCCCCGTCCGGCACAGGGACCGAACGGGGCGTCATTTACCGGGGTCTCAATGCAGTGGAATTTGCCATCGCCGACGTTAAGCGGAGCTTAACCCAGAGTGAAATCGATCTTAATCTCAACGGGAGTAGAATTTAGCTAGACGTACTCGCAAATCCGATCGGCAGCTCAACTCTTATATCCGTCCCATTATCAATGCGATTCGTGGCCTGGATTTGCCCGCCATAGGCCGTCACTATTGCCTTGCAAATCGCCAGTCCCAGGCCAAATCCTCCTGTAGCACGAGACCGCGATGGATCGCCCCGGTAGAATCGCTGAAAAACGTGGGGCAACTGTTCCTCTGGAATGCCGGGTCCAGAATCCTGCACCGAAACGCACGCAGTACTCCCCCCGTTGCGGTCCACGTGAATCGCCACTTTCGATCCCACAGGGCTGTATTGCACCGCATTTTCCAGCAGGTTCACCCAGATCAGTTCCAGATCCTCGGGATCCGCCTGCAGTTGAACCTCTTGCGGGGCAATCAGTTCAATTTGGATGTCGCGCGCCTCGGCCAGCGCCTGGATTCGTGAAATCGCCGCCTCACAAGTGGAAGTGACTTCGGTAACGCCCAACCTGCGATTCATCCCGTTCTCAGCCCATTGCTCGATCCGGGCCAATCGCAATAAGCGCCCGAGTAAATCCTCCAGCCGCCCGCAATCTTCCAGCATGCTCTCCAGGCCCGTCCGATATTCCTGCTCCGGACGTGGCCGTTGCAGCAGTGTTTGCAAGGTCGATTTGACGATCGCCACCGAAGTCTTCAGCTCATGGGCGGCATCGCTGGTGAAATCGCGTTGCTGCCGAAAGGACTCCCGCAGCCGTTCGAGTACAGTTTCAATCGCGCTCGTCAGAGGAGCGAGCTCCTTGGCCATCGACGCCTCGGCGGGCGGCCGAAACTCCCAGTTCAGCACCGATATTGCTCCCGCCTGGCCGGCCAGTTCTCGCAGCGGCTCTAGCGCTCGGCGCACGCCCCAGGCAGCCACTACGCTGACGACGAGAAGCAAAAGCAAACTGACTCCTACGACAGAAAAACCCAATTCCACAAGCTGCTCGTGCATGGCTCTCTGCGACGCCGCGTAAACGACCGTGACTCGCTGCTGCACGCTAAGATTGTCTTCCCGATCAAGCACCGGCACTTGGCGCAAAACAATCGCCCTGTAAGGAACGCCGCGAATTACAAAATTGATGAACGTGCTGCTTCCTTGCCCCAATTCCCTGGGAAGTGACCCACCGGATCGAGCCAGTACCTCGCCATTGCTTCTGCGAATTTCGAAAAGATCGGGATGCCTCACGCTGGACGATTCAGGAATAAGTGCTGGGTCGAAGAGGAGATCGGGAACAGCGGATTCCGTATAACGCACGGCAGCGAGTGTATTAACGGCCCATCCATTCAACGCCGCGTCGAATCCCCGACCCAACTCGCGTCGCGCATAGAGCATGGCAACGATCGTGACCGCGGCGGTCAAAACCAGTTGGCAGATAATGACGCCGGCGATGATGCGACCTGTCAGCGAGAAAGGTCTGGCCGTAATTTTCGTTTTCCGCCGCAGCCAAGCGAATGTACCCGGCACAATTTTCCCATTGGCGCCCGCGCCAGTCACCGCCGGTTCAGTTTGGGGCCAGCTTCCCGATGCCACTGAATCCTTCCTCCTGAAGTCTCCTGATCTTCCTGAACTGAATGGTGCGCTGTTAACGATCGGGCCGCAGCACGTAACCATGCCCGCGCACCGTATGAATCAGTTTGACGGGATGGTTGCTATCGATCTTGCGCCGTAGTCCCGAAATGTAAACTTCAATCACATTGCTGAATTTCTCCCAATTGTAATCGTAGAGATGCTCCAGCAATTCGCTCTTGGAAATAACCGCGCGCGGTCGGTGCGCCAGATATTCCAGAACACGATATTCCATCGGGACGAGCGCGATCTCTTTCTGCCCGCGCCGCACGGTTCGCTCAATCGTGTTCAGTTGAAGGTCCGCCACGGAAAGCACGGGTGACCTTTGCCCCTTTCCGCGTCGCACCAAAGCTTTGGCTCGCGCCAGAAATTCGCCTAAATCAAAAGGCTTCGACACGTAATCGTCGGCGCCTGCGTTGAGAAGGCGCACCACATTCTCCTTTTCGTCTCGGGCGGTCAAAACCAAAACAGGAGTGGCATGACCTTTTTTTCGGTATTGGGTCAGCAAACTTTGCCCGTCGAGCTTGGGTAGCATGAGATCCAGAACCATGAGGTCGTAGGCGCTGGATTCAGCCAAATACAAACCCTCTTCGCCGTCGCTGGCTATATCCACGGCGTAGCCGGCACTCTCTCGCAGCGCGCGCGCCACGTTCTCCGCCAGCCGTTTTTCGTCCTCGACCACCAGTACTCGCAAGTTTGCACCTATAGACTGCCGGCCCGTCCACTACGCGTCAAAACCAAGACCCTGGATATTTCACCGAACAGCCGTATGGTCGGATCGTCGGCGTACTCACCGCTTTGCCCGCAGTAGCCTCCGCGAGGGCCTGAGAAAGATAATTCTTCGCCCGCCCGATATCCGCGCGATCGGTTGTGGGCTTATCGTCGATCGCCCCATCATAAACGAGCGTTCCTTGTGGACTGATTACAAACACTTGCGGCGTTGTTTTCGCGTCATAGAGGTGCCCCAAGGTTCCCGTTGGATCCAGAAGCACCGCCGTCGGCGCGGCTTTGATCTGCCTGAGCCAGGAATTTTCATCCGCTGCCGTTACATATCCCTGCTTGCCGGGAGCGGAGGAAATCACTGTCAGCCAGATTACTCCCTTTTGGGTCCACTCCTGCTGCAGCCTCTGCATATTCCCGCTGTTGTAATGTTTTTGCGTGTAAGGGCAACCGCGGTTGCTCCATTCCAGAACTACAAACTTCCCTGCGTAATCGGAAAGCTTCTCGATTTTGCCATTCGTGTCCGTAACAGAAAAATCGGGGGCGTGTTCGCCCACCCGGGCAGCGCGTGCCATAGGCAACGTGCATAGCAAAGCCGCAGCCACAATCATCCACGAAGTCGCCGCTCGTTTCATCCTCGCACCTCCCAAACGGCTTCGAGGCTCACTTTTGAACCTCTGCTGATGAATCCTCGATTACTTCTTTCCGGTTACCGGCCCCGTTACCGCCGCTGTTACTTCATACGCGCGGCCCGGACTCAGAACTACTACTCCTTTGAGCGCGGCGATCGGCTTCAAGAGCTGATCCGATTTCTTTAGCTTGAGCTGCACTCCTCGCGGTGTCGCCGTCACACCCTGAGGAGCGGCATTATCGACCTGATCTTCCTCTAACGGGAAAAACGCTGCCTTACTCTCGCTCGCTCCAGTATCTAGCGAAAGCTGGAAGAAGCCCCCCATGTCGCTAGCCTGCGCCTTCCATCCAGATGGCAGCGGTTTCGGCGAATTCTCAAAGGTGCTTCGGAAAAGTTCGCGATCCGCGGCAACACCGCTCGTATTGGCCGACGGAATCGCGAGGCTTGCCTGAGCCTTTGCCGGAATACACACTTCGCGGCAAATCAGATAGCGGATATCTGCGGACAGCATCACCGGCTTGCCGGATTTGTAGTCGGCCGGTACCTGCATCGGCACGGGAAGCAGCACGCGGCCCTCATAGCCGTAATCGATCACGGTACCGGTCCCTAGCCGCACTGGCGTCGGCCAGCGAATCTCTTTGGCTTGAAAGCCGGCAGGAAGCTGCCATTGAATTTTTGGCCGCTCCCCGGAATCCCCTGGATTCACCCAATAAATGTGCCAGCCTTTCTCAAGGTCGAATAAGACACCGACCCACGCACTTTGTCCGGGCTGCAGCGCATTATTTTCGGCAATGAGGCTCACCTTCGCATGAGCCGCCGTGAACGACTGCGCCGCCGCGATTCCACCACAGGCGAAGCTTAATACCAAAACCACTAAAGGAATTGAAAAACGCCGTGAATTCAAAAACATGTCGATGATCCTTCCGGGAACACTACAATCCTCCAGCCGCCGCCCGACTTGTCTGAGAATTCTCCGCAAGAAGCCGCTGCACCATGCTCCGTACTTCGCCCTTCAGCCGTAAATACTCCTGGCCTGTGGCTTGGCTCGCAAATCCCGCATGCACGCTCCGAACGCGACCGTCACGCCCGAGAAAAATGCTTGTGGGGTAGGCCCCAAAGTTCACCAGTTGCGGAATTCTCTGACTGATATCGTCCGGAGTTCCCGCCAGCAGCATAGGATACGGTATCCCGAAGCGCCTGATGAAAGTCTGCACGCGTGGCCGCGCCAATACCGGATCTGCATCCGCTTCAAACATCAAGCCGACGATCTCAAGTCCCTGAGAGTGAAATTCCTTGTACAGATCTACCAGAAACGGAGCCTCGTCCTGACAATTCGGACACCAGCTTCCCCCGATCGCCAAAATCACCACCTTGCCCTTGAATTGCGAATCGGTATTGGAAACGATTTTGCCGTCGAGGCCCGGAAAAGCGAACCGGAAAGGCACGGTTGGATCTTTCACGCTGGTGTAGCGCGTAGGATCAGGAGGATCGGGAACACCTTTTGCCCTCGCTTCGCTCTTACGCACAGCGATGTAATTGGCTCCGCGATTCAAGGCAATCGCAAGCGTGCCGTCTGCATTCAGTTTGGCTTCAAAGAGCAGCGGACCTTGCCCCGCGAAGTGGCTTAGCACTAGCCTGCCGCTTTGCCAGCGTCCAACCAGAAATCCGGTGTCGCCGTCCACCCGTAAAATCGAACCCGAGACTTCGGCTCCTGACTGGCGCAGGAACAAATTCCAAGTCTGATTATCGCTGGCAGTTTTTACTTCCTGAGGTACGCGTCGCATATCCCAACTGCCTGAAATCTGCGGGGCGGCCGCCGCATCGGCAGGAGCAGGCATAAAGCGGCGCGCACGGATGAGCAGCGCGTTTCCAGATCGGTTGAACCGGTACGTACCGGCGAACTGGTTGTCCAAAAATGTAACTTCGAGCGTGGTCTCGAGAATGTCGTATTCGAGTATCAGATGCCCGCCGGAAAAGCTGCCCGAACTCGATCCGATTTTCCGGTCGCCTTCGAAGAAAAAGCCTTGCACCTGACTGCCGTTTTGCGCGATCTCGAAGCGGAACGGAATTTCAAGTTGATTCGCTACGATCTTCGCATCCCACAAACCGGCAATGGTTGAGGCGGAAAAAGCATTAGGCGGCGACACTAACGATATGGCGAGGGCGGCAACGCAGAGGGCTAAAAGCGTTCTCACGATAGTGAAATTATAACACCGGCCTAATCGCTCAAATCTACTAAGCGAGCGTTTTCATGGCGTTGTGATCATTTCCGCAAAGTGAGGGGCAAACGCAGCAGTCTGAAAGACTAAAAGCGAAAAGTGAGTGCGGGGAATTTCAGCGCCGCCTAGTGCGTCATGGGATAGATGATGTAGTTGATGCCCATGCGATAAGCAAAGGAAGAAAATCGCTCTGGATAGCGCGGATCATCGGCATGTTCCCAGGCATCGCCGATGTGCATATTGAAACAGATGGCCACCATGATGCGGCCATTTTCGTCACGAATGGCCTTCCATTCCGGATAGATACCGTCGTTCTCGTAGGTCCTGCCCGTATAGATGTATTGATACCCGGGAACCTGTGGCCGCTCGTCCAAATCGTAAAGCACGTGAAAAATCTCGTCTTTATTCGTCAAATCCTCGATAGGTCGGTCGGGCAGGACTTTGCGCATTCCTATCATGAAGCTTGCCCAGGCCGCGGCGCCATGGAAGCTGTCCACGATGAGGAAGCCGCCGCGCTGCAGGTAGCTGCGCATGCGCTTGGCCTGATCATCGTTGAAGTCCCAATCGGCACGTTGACGGCGTAGAGCCAGGGCCAATTGAAAATTTCGTCGCTATCGGGATCGATTACTTCCTGGTAGGGGCGCGCGTCGATGCGCGTCAGGCGAAGAACGCCTTGCACAAATTGCCGGTCCGCTCTGGGATAATCTTCGGACCAGCCGCCGTTGCGAAAATATCCAAAGCCGCCAAAACCTCCATAGCTGGCCATGCGGACGGGATAGCGGAGGCGGGCAAAAGCGAATTCATCTTTCTGTTCTACGCCGTTATCGCGATAGCCGCGACCGTAACCACCGCCGCCATAGTAACCCTGCTGCAGCGCCAACAACGTGGCACCGGTACCCACAAACATCAGCAGCAGCAAACCGCGCGCCAGCAACTTCATAATGGAAGCTCTCCCCGTAGGGTATCAAAATCCGGCGCTTTCACCAACCTATAGCCTCGCCCATCCTGCAATCGTTGGATTCCAGTTCACGAATAACGGAACAAAGCCTTGAAGCCGAAATCCATGTGCATCTGATTGTGACAGTGGAAAAGCGTCAAGCCAGGCTGGTCGGCCATAAGGTCCACGGCCACGCGCCCGAAACTGGGCACCACCACGGTATCTTTTATAACGCCGCTCGTCGGCTTTCCGTTTACTTCCACTATCTCGAAAAGATGCCGGTGGATGTGCAGAGGATGGTCGTCATCCGTGCGATTTCGAAAGAAGATCCGATATTTCGAGCCCGGCCGAAGCACAAATTCGTCTTCGTGCGGAAATTCCTTGCTGTTGATGGTCCAGTGGTTGAACCCGTGCACTCCGCCGGGGACCTTTTCGAAAATCATGTCGATCGTTTCCGCGGGCGCGGCTGGCGCGGTAGGACGGCCAAAAACTGTGTAGTCCCAGACCCGATTCGCTGGCCGCAAGAATTGCGGCTGGCCCTTCTGATTTTCGTACTCGACGATGATGCCCAAGCCCGCGTTACGATCGGCATCAGCGGTTGCACCAAGAGCCCATACGCCCGGTCGGTTCATATCCACAAAACAATCCACGCGCTCGCCAGGACCCATCGCAATGACATCCACCGCTTGCGGATTAGCTACCGGATTGCCATCGAGCGCAAAAACTTGAAATTTGTGTCCCGTTAAAGCGATCTTCCGGTTAGAGGTAGCGCAGGCATTCAGGAAGTGAAACAGGAGCCGTTGCCCTTGCTTCACCTGAATCGGCGGCCCGCCGCCCATAAGCTTGTCATTCATCGAGACGACCCGATACACCGCTTCGTAGCCGTTGGCGCCCCGAGGCATGCGCTCCGGCTTTTCCGGCTTCGGCGCGTTGGGATCTTCGTCCTCGTCATCTTCGTCTTCGTTTGCCAGAAAAGGTTCCCAATCGCGTAGCGCAAGGAAATGTTCCTGGTCGATATTTCCCGGGATCCTTGCCGGAGTCGATGTAAAAGAATCCGTATTGCCCTGTGTAAGTGCCTCGATGCAGATCGGAGCCGGCCATCGCATGCGTGTGATACCAGCGGGAGCCCGCGGGCCCCGGCGTGAATTGATATCGATAGCGCCCGTGCGGCGGAATCATCGGCGTGCCCTCTTCCTCCGCACCGTCGACTTCAGAAGGAATAAGCTGCCCGTGCCAGTGAACCAGCTCCGGCGTATCGGTATCGTTGATCACATCGATGGTTACTGGTTTGCCCTCGCGCACACGAATCAGCGGGCCCGGCGACGTGCCGTTATAGCCGATGGTGCTGATAGAACGGTAAGGCGCGAGTTCTACGAGGACCGGCGCTATCTTCAGCGTGAAATCGGCGGGCGTCTGTGGTCCGGAGTTTTGATTTTGTGTCTGGCCCTGCATCTGGGGCATTTGCGGAGCTTGCTGCGCGGGCAGCAATCTGCCGAGCCCCAAACCTCCGGCGAGCGCTCCCCCAACCTTGATAAAGTTGCGTCGGTCCATTTTCCCTCTCTTCCCTGCACCAGGAGTTCATGGTGCCTGCACCCGAGTTTAGGGTGCCTGCACCGAATTCAGGGTACTCGCACCGATCCGAGTGCCCGAACCAAGGACCAGTAGCAGAAATTTGGCACGCACCGCCCAACGGATCTGATCGACCGGATGGAATACCTCATCCGTATGCCAGCGCCTTATCGACGTCGAACGTCTCTTTCACCGACTGGAAGCCACTATTTCCAGTGAGCGCCTCTTCCCGGTATTTGCCTAGCGCAACGAGCACGGGCGTATCTTGCGCGGAAAACAGGATGGCCCTTTCGCTCTTCGATTCGTTGAGATGCTCATGATAAGTCCAGCTCGGAATCACAAAAATGTCGCCCTGCTCCCAATCGAAGCGAACGCCGCCAATAATTGTGGCGCCGCGGCCCTCATGAACATGATAGACGGCGCTATTCACCTGCCGGTGCGCCTTTGTATGCACGCCCGGCCGAATCATCTGAATCCAGCAGGTCATCGTATCCATCACTGGCCGGCCCGTATGCGGATTTGTGTATTCGAGGGCCACATCGTCGAACGGGCTCGTAGCCACTTTGGCCAGATTGTTCAACGCGCGCTCGGTTACCTGCCATTTGTAAACAGAGAGCGGCGAATAGCGCGCGGCGGGCGGCTCCCAGGCAGGCCGCAACTGGCCGAAACCGTACTTCAACACGGATTCGTCAACAACGGTGGTCACCTGCTGGACGTCTTTCGCGGCGTGCTCGAAAAACGGCGCATCGAGATAGTTATTCAGCGGCACATCGAGCGCATCCATCCACACGGCCGTCTCGTCGCTCTCGCTGCCGTGGTCATGCCAATGCCAGGGCGGATTGATGGCAAAATCGCCGCGCTCCAGATAGATCTTGTCGCCTTGCACGGTCGTGTACGCCCCACGCCCATCGATCATGAACCGAATCGCCTGCGCGGTATGGCGATGCGCGGGCGCCACTTCCCTGCCGTTCAGGCATTGCACGGCGGCCCAAAGAGTATTTGTAGCGTAAGGAGCGCCTCCCAAACCCGGGTTCGCCAAACCCATCGCACGGCGATCGCCACCGCGGTCCAATGTCACAAGTTCGCACGAGCGCCGAACAAAATTCGACAGCTGAGACCATTTCCAAAGCCACGGTACTGTTTTTGGTTGCGGCTGCGGCGGATTTACGCTTCGCTCGGCGAGCCATAGAGGCTTGACGTGACACTGCTCCATATCGCTATAGAGCTTTTCAAACTCAGGCTCGTGCACGGATCACCTCCGGAAAGCCGGCGCAGGGACGCAAGCCGAGTGCGGCGCGGTCAAATTCTATATCAGCCCTGTGCGCACTGCCATCCCGGAGAATAGTGCGGCTCGGTCGCTCGCGCGCTCCTGGACTTCCGTGTACTATCCCCTACTCATGCGACTTTGCCAATTTGACGAAAATCGGCTCGGCCTGGTCGAAAACGAAACCGTACGCGACGTTACTTCCGTTCTGGATAATCTGCCCAGCCGCCGTTATCCCTTCCCGCAAGACGACACTTTCATTGCGATGCTGCCGTCGCTTCGCGATGCCATCATAACTGCGGCGCGCAGTGCTTCCGCCAAGCGACTCTCGGACGTACACCTGCTGAGCCCCGTGGCCAATCCCAGTAAAGTCATGGGCGCGCCGGTGAATTATCAAAAGCATTTGAATGAGGTGACCGCCGATCCCAATCTGCATCACCAGAATAAGGCCCACATGCAGGCTATCCATCAATCCGGCTTCTTTCTGAAAGCCAATAGCTCGGTCGTTGGCCCCTCGCAAAATGTGGTGATTCGCCATTCCGACCGGCGCACGGACGAAGAAGTAGAGTTGGCCGTTGTTATCGGCAGGCGCGCACAAGCGGTACCCGCGGCCGAGGCATTAGAATACGTAGCTGGCTACTGCATCGGCCTGGATATTTCCATTCGCGGTCCCGAAGAACGCAGCCTCCGCAAATCGGTCGATACTTATACCGTGCTCGGCCCTTGGCTCGTTACCGCCGATGAGTTGGCCGATCCTTCGCATCTCGACCTGCAGATCAGCGTTAACGGCGAACTCCGGCAGAAAGCCAACACTCGTGATCTGATCCTGGGCATTCCCGAGCTGATCGAATTTGCATCCTCGTTCTACACTCTGCTCCCGGGCGATGTGTTGCTCAGTGGCACGCCCGAGGGCGTGGGTCCGATCCACCCCGGCGACGTCATGCATGCCATCATCGAAGAGGTTGGGGAGATGACCGTGCACGTCCGCGCAGTATGATCAACAGCAGTAAAGCCTTGCTGGCGCTAAAGATCCTTGACGGCCAGCCCCGTGCCGTCCCCGAAAGAGAGTTCGGTGTAGCGGAATCCATTAGCCGGATCGCTCAGATAAGCGAGAAAATCGGCTTGTGGCTTCCGAAGCGTCTCGGTTCCATCGACAACCACAATTGCGCCTTTTCTCAGGCGCGGCGCGATGAGCTTGAACACTTCTAAAGAGAAGGGCGGGAACCCATCCATCAAGCACATGTCGATCCCGTCCGGAAGTTCCCTTAGCGTCTCGCGCGCGTCTCCTTCTCGGATTTTCGCAAAGCGCGTGAGGCCAGTCTCTTCCAGGTTGCGCCTTGCTTGGGCCATTTTTTCGGCAACGAACTCGGTTCCAATGACTTGCCCATCGTTACCATTATCTCGGATGGCTGAGGCAAGATAGATCGTGGAAAGTCCGTGAGAAGTTCCAAATTCAACGATGGTTTTCGCACGGATGGAACGCGCAAGGAGATACAAGAATGAGCCCTGTTCGCGGTGGATGGGGATCATTTTGTCCTTAAGAAAATCCGGTCCCCATTGAGTATTCTTCAGGTTGCGAGGGCGCGCGGCTAACTCCGCTTCCTCTTCCTGCGTGTCGGCAACCGCATGCAAGCGCCCTAATACAGCCTCGATTTTCGAATCCCGGATCGGCGTAGCGAAACCGTTCTTCTGTTTCACCCTCACTCCTCCTCATGTCCTGCTTGGAATTGGCATTAGTTTGATCGATAGCCTCTCTTCGAACCACCCTGCTTAATCGTACTTACTTGAGCCACTCCGTGTCTCGTTTTCGCTTTACTCAGTGAAGCACGATGCCCACCCCATCGGGCGCCGCACCGATTCAACTAAGAGGAGAGGCAAATGACGAAAAGACGCGTTTCGCAAACGGACGGTGGTCACGAAATCAAAGCCATGGAGGCTAGTGGCATGGTCGCGGTCGGGGAGATACCGGGGAGAGATCAAGAATTCGAGGCTCTTCTGAGCCGCGCGGCGAGTTTCCAGAAAATTGACAGCGGTTGCAAGCTGAAAGGAGAAGCGATCTAGTCGATCCGGGATCGGCTCGGCAGCGACCATGGACAAAGAACTGTGCTACCATCCTGTCCCAATCCGGCCCATAACTCACTTACTGGAGGTTCACATGAAGCGTTTCATCATGGCCGCCGCGGTTGTCTCGTGCGCGTTTGCCTTTATGCTCGCTGTTCAGGCCCAGCAGGCTCCCAAAGAGCACAGCATGACGGGATGTTTGAAAAAGGGCGACGAGGCCGGGACCTACATGGTCACCGATGTGGAAGGCAATGGACCGAAGTCCATCGGCATCGTATCCTCATCGGCCAACCTGGCGCCCCACGTAGGCCATAAAATCGAAGTTACGGGCACAGCCGTTCCTAAGGCCGAGGCAGAAGCAGACCCGAAAGTGCCAAAGGCCCCGCACTACATGAAGTTGACGTCGATCAAGATGATCTCCCCCACTTGCCCCTGAGGGCAATAACGGAAGCACTTAGCCGGCGCTGTTAGCCTCCATTTCCGACGTCGGGGAGAAGCCTGCCCCGTCGACGAACTGCGTCTATTTTCGATTAAGGCTTCGGCGTAGCCATGGAGATTTGGGCGCCTTTGGCACGGGCCAGCGCCTTCACCGCCGGTGTTCGATTTGGCGTGCGCAGCAATTGCTCTTCATAGACGGCTACTGCTTCCTTCGCGTGGCCGGTGGCGAGCAGTACGTCCCCGTAAAGCTCGAGGCCGGGCTTGATGGGATCGGGCGGACCTGAGGGCGGCGCTAACGTTCGGTCGATATCGGCAGCCGCTTTGGCAGCCTGCACGGCGTCATCTTTCTGGCCGCGAGCGAGGTCAGCCTCGGCTGTGAGTTCCTTTTCCATAATGGAGAACGGCTTGGCCGTGTAGGAGTTTGCGCCCGCCTTTTCGGCCATGGCGTGAAGCTGCGCGATCGCCTGATCGGCCCCAGCCGGATCGCCTAACTTGATCGCGCTGTAACCGGCGATGAACGTCCACCACTCGTCGTCAGCCCCCATGTACATCCCAGGCATGGACGCTCCCGAGTCAGAGGCAGGCTGCGTCGTCGCCTGCAGCGGAATCTTTTCCCATTGGCCGGTCTCAAGGATGTAGCGGGCCTGCATGGCGTGATAACCTCGCTGCACATTGGGGCTGTTGGGATTTCGGTCGGCAGCCGCCTTGGCAAGATTCAGGTCCTTCTTCGATTCGTCAAGATTACCCACCATGAGGTTGGCGTACTGCAGCCAGGAAAGCGTGTGGAAATCCTCTCGCCCTTCGGGCAGATGCAGGCGCTGAATAAGCGCAATCGAGGATTGATAGGCCGCGATATTCGACTTGATGACGTCTTGCCACATGCCGAGCCGCAGGAAAATGTGCGACGGCATATGCAAGGCATGAGCCGCCGACGGAGCGATCTTCGCATAGGCGCGCGCGGCAGGAAGCGCCAGGATGGCATGGTCAGGATCGTCGAAGGCATGAATGATGAAATGCGCGGCGGCGGGATGGCTTGGATTTTCCTGAAAGACCTTCAGGCAGATGGCCGCAGCAAGCGCCTGACGGCGAAAACCTTCATCGCCGGGACGCACGGTTCCAAGCAGGGAAAGGGCGTACAAGACGTCAACTTCGTGATCGGTCGGCCATCGCTCGTACATTTTTGCCATGGCCTGAGAGTAGGCATTGTCGCGAGCGAGCTTGTCGTCTGAGCCGTAGAAGAGCTGGTTCACCGCCTCAAAATAGGCCTTCTCTTTATCGGTTTTTGCTTTGGCAATCCGTCCTTCTGGAGTGGGCGCGAGCTTTTCCAAAGCTTTTTGGCCGGCAGGGACGTCCGCTTCCGCCCAGAGCGGGTGGTTATGGCTCATCGCTTCGCCCCAGTAAGCCATCGCGAAATTCGGATCGATCTGCTCGGCTTTCTGGAAAGCCACAGCAGCTTCATCGAACTGAAAATTGTGCAGATCCTTTACGCCTTCCAGGAATATCGGCTGCGCATTGGAAGCGCCGGATGTGGGAAACGTGATAGTCCCAAGCTGCTGCGCGAGAGCCAAACTCACCAAGCCGGCGAAAGCCAGACCGCAGACCACACAGATAGCGAGCGCAAAATGCGCACGGGGTTTAACGTTTTTCATCGTGTTCACTCCGAAACGTTCCTTGGCAAAGCGCACCATCGAAGCACAACTGGGCCCGCAGGAAACAAATTCATTTCACCACATTATATGCTTTTTCGACTTCGCCCGAGCGCTGCCAACTCGATATTCGCTCAATGCCTTGGCGGAAGTGAGGATGCCGTAAAAGCTAAGTACGTCAGATAGATGCCGAGTACAAAAGGAATGCCAAGATAGACATAAAAGAGCCTCCCGAATTGCATCGTGGCCAAAATCTGCAAGGTTGCTTCGGGAGGGAGAAACAGAAAAAGCACCCCGCGAATCACCATAACCCATCCAATCAATGTGACGAGGATTGGCAACACGCCGCCGGACCAAATGTTGTGGGCTAAGACGATCGCCAGCCCGCTCGCGAGAGCGATGATGGCGAAGATCACCATGGCCGGGCGATCCCCGAGAAGCGCCGGAATCGTGGACACCGCCGTCTGCCGCTCGATCAAAAGCCAAAAACTGGTGATCAACGTGAAAAGGCCGAGCAACTTGCCAAGGTATAGAGTCAGTGGTTTCATGGCGAAGCGATTCTACAGCGGATCAGCCAACGGAGATACTTTCCTACCGCCGCAAGCGCCACCTAAACCGCTATTCTTACCTGTGGACACGGCGAAGACGATTCCACACAGAACGGCGGGATTCATCTAGAATTACTTCGGTAAGGGAGCATCGATTTGACCAAAGTAGCGGAAAATGCGAGCTTGGGAATACCAGGCGAACCCGCGTCCAACTTAGAGGTGGAGCTTGCCGCGCTTGCGCGAGCAGAACATGGTGAGCCGTTTCGTCTCCTCGGCCCGCACACCGTGGAAGGCGACCGCGTTGTCGTCCGCACGATCCAACCTTACGCCGCCTCGGTAAGCGTGATCGTCGAGGGTCGCGCCTTCCCCGCTGAACTCGTGCAGCCCGGAGGAATCTTCGAAGCGCTGCTCCCAGCCGATTATCGGCATCTGGAGGCGCGCGATTATCGCCTGCGCATACGTTGGGACAATGGCGACATCACCGAAATCGCAGACCCGTACGCCTTCCCTCCTCTGCTGACCGAATTTGACCTCCATCTCCTTGGCGAAGGCTCACATTGGCAAAGCTACGAGAAATTAGGCGCTCATGTACGCGAGATCGCTGGCGTGCAAGGCGTGCACTTCGCCGTTTGGGCCCCGAATGCGTTGCGGGTCAGCATAGTGGGCGATTTCAACCGTTGGGACGGTCGAGTGCATCCCATGCGCTCGCGCGGCAACTCCGGCATTTGGGAACTGTTCATTCCCGAACTGAAGGAAGGAATGGTCTACAAATACGAGATTCGCTCGCGGCTCGGCGCGCTTCCGTTTTTAAAGGCCGATCCGTATGCATTCGAAGCGGAGTTGCGGCCGAAATCGGGTTCAGTGGTTTCGACGCTCGAGGGCTACGGCTGGGAAGATGACTCATGGATGAAGGCGCGCGGAAAACGGGAATGGCTGGCCGAGCCCGTTTCGATTTACGAAGTACATCTGGGCTCGTGGCGGCGCGTTGCCGAAGAGAGCAATCGCTGGCTCACTTATCGCGAAATCGCCGATCAACTGATCCCTTACGTTAAGCAGTTGGGCTACACGCATATCGAACTGATGCCGGTGATGGAGCATCCGTTTGACGGCTCCTGGGGATATCAGACTATTGGGTATTTCGCGGCCACCAGCCGCTATGGCAAGCCTAAAGATTTCATGTATCTCGTGGACCGCTGCCATCAAGAAAATATCGGCGTGCTGCTGGATTGGACGCCGGCGCATTTTCCCGCCGACGCGCACGGCTTGGCGGAATTCGACGGCACCCATCTGTACGAGCACGCCGACCCGCGACAGGGCCGGCATCCTGATTGGGGGACACTCGTATTCAATTACGGGCGATCGGAAGTGCGCGGGTTTCTTCTGGCCAGCGCTCTCTTTTGGATGGACAAATATCATATCGACGGACTGCGCGTGGACGCCGTGGCTTCCATGCTCTATCTCGATTATTCCAGGCATGCGGGCGAGTGGATTCCTAACGAGTTCGGCGGCCGGGAAAATCTGGCCGCGATCTCGTTTTTCAAACGCCTCAATGAAGTCGCCAACGAACAGCATCCGGGCGTTCTGATGGTCGCCGAGGAATCCACGGCTTGGCCTGCGGTGTCCCGCCCTACCTATCTGGGCGGGTTGGGCTTCACGCTGAAGTGGAATATGGGCTGGATGAACGATACGCTCAGCTACTTCTCGCAAAACGCGATCTACCGCAAGTACCACCACAGCCGCATGACATTTTCGATGCTGTACGCCTTCACGGAGAATTTTGTCCTGCCGCTCTCGCATGATGAAGTGGTACACGGAAAACGCTCCCTGATCGACAAAATGCCCGGCGACCTCTGGCAGCAATTTGCGAACTTGCGCCTGCTCTACGCCTATATGTGGGCGCATCCAGGGAAGAAGCTGCTCTTCATGGGAGGAGAGTTCGCGCAGCGTTCCGAGTGGTACCACGGTGCCAGCCTTGAATGGAATCTGCTTGCTTTCCCCGAACATCGGGGCGTTCAGCAACTCATGGCCGACCTGAACGCGATCTATCGCCGTGAAGCGGCATTGCACGAGGTCGATTTCGACTGGCAGGGATTTCAGTGGATCGATTGTAACGATGCGGACGCGAGCGTCCTTTCCTTTATCCGTCGCGCCCGAAATCCCCAGGATTATTTGGTCGTCGTGGCAAACTTCACGCCTGTAGCTCGCGAAAACTATCGTGTCGGCGTCCCGGAGGCGGGTTACTACCGCGAACTCTTCAACAGCGACGCCCAGTATTACGCGGGCAGCAACTACGGAAACGGAGGCGGAGTGATGGCCGAGCCTACGCCCTGGATGGGCATGGACTACTCCCTGCCCCTGCGCTTGCCGCCCCTCGCCGCGCTCTATTTCAAGCGGCAATAAAAGGCTCTCTCGCTTCATCCGAAGAGAATCTCACAAACTCAGCAACGCAATACGCTAGGTCTTGCAAAAGTTGTTGGTGATAAGATTTGCCCGCACTCACGTGCGGTTTCTTCGCCTGGCTCAGGAGCAATTCCATGCCTTCTGATGCGGAAATGGAAAGCCATAAAAATAAGGCCCTCGCCCGTGACTCAGGGACGACAGCCGGCGCTAGCGAAACCGATCTTTCTCGAAGGGCTTTTCTCAAGGAGACGATCGCCGGCGGTGCCGCTTTAATCGCGGTCCAATCGCGAGCTGCGGCGCTGTCTCAGGAGTTCAGCGGCGCTGAACCCCGAGGCAGGACCCAGGGTGGCGAGCTTATCGATCTGAACATCCGCGAAGCGAGCGAGTTGGTGCGTCAGCGAAAAGTTTCACCCGTCGAGCTGACCCATGCCTGCCTCGCACAAATCGAGAAACTAAACCCAGCGCTCAACGCGTTTATCACCGTCACTGGGGAATCCGCGGCGGCCGAGGCTCGCGCGGCCGAAGCCGAGATTCAGCGCGGTAAATGGCGCGGCCCTCTGCACGGCATTCCCATCGCGTTAAAAGATCTCTTCGATACAGCTGGCGTTCGAACTACCGCCGGAAGCGGCGTCTTTAAGGATCGTGTCCCAAACGAAGATGCCGAAGTTGTGCGCAGGCTCAAAGCGGCAGGCGCGGTGTTTCTGGGCAAGACCAATATGCACGAGTTCGCCTTCGGCGGCAGCTCCCTCGTCACGTATTTCGGCGGTGTGCATAATCCTTGGGAGCGCGCGCACATCGCAGGCGGATCGTCCGGTGGATCGGCCGCTGCGGTCGCAGGGCGCCTTTGTTATGGCGCGCTCGGATCGGATACAGCCGGCTCGATCCGGCAGCCGGCCGCGTTCTGCGGCATCGTCGGCCTCAAACCCACCTACGGTTTGGCTGAGCGCCCGAGGCGTGATTCCGCTGTCCTGGTCGCTCGATCACGTTGGCCCTCTCGCTCGAACGGTCGGCGACACCGCACTTTTGCTCCAGGCGATCGCTGGATACGATCCGGAGGATACGGTCAGCGTATCGATGAAGATTCCAGACTATACCGCTGCCTTGCGGACGTCGCCGGCGACCTTACGGTTGGGAATAGCGCGCGAGTTCTTCTTTGAAAGCTTGGATCCAGAGATTGAGCGTGCGATGAACCAAGCCTTGTCCGTTCTGGCAAAATTGACCGCCGGTGTCAAAGACGTGGCCATATCAGCCAGTACCCAGGAGCAGCTGCGATCGACCGTCCGGCTCGCTGAGGCGTATGCCTATCACGCAAAGATGATGGCAGCGACTCCCGACTTGTATCAGCCGGAGACGTTAGCGCGATTACGCCCCGGAACAGACGTCGACACAGTAACTTACATTCAAGCGCGACGAGAGCTCGAGCACACCCGCCGTACCATCGGGCAGATCTTTCAAACCGTCGATCTCCTCATCACGCCGACAACTCCTATCCTGCCACCCGCCATCGCGGAATTCCCCGGCGATAGAAATGGCTCAGTCGATTTCGTGAACCGTAATATCCGCAATACATCGCCGTTCGACGTCTACGGCTGGCCAACGATTTCTGTGCCCTGCGGATTCAGTGCTTCGGGTCTCCCCATCGGACTGCAAATCAGCGGTGCCCTGGGACAGGATGCAATCGTGCTGCAACTCGCCCACGCTTACGAGCAGGCCACCGATTGGCACACCCGCAAGCCACTCGGAATCGGGTAGCCTGAGGAGGATGGGTTCTCCCGCGGCATATTCGGATGCAAGCCAGGCCGAACTCCTTCGGCGGGCTTGTGAAGGCGACAAGGAAGCGTTCTACAGCCTCGTTCGTCCATGCGAACGAGCCGTTTACGTCGCTGCGATGTCGATCATGAATAATGCCGCGGACGCGGAAGAGGTCGTCCAAGAAGCCGTGCTTAAGGCGCTTGCGCACTTGGCCGGATTTCGGGCCGAGGCCAAATTCAGCACCTGGCTCATTCAGATTACAATCAACGAAGCCCGCTCGCGGCTGCGAAAAGATCGTCGTCACCTTTATGAGTCCATCGATGAACCGCGTACCGATGACGAAGGCGATTATTCTCCCAAGGATTTCGCCGACTGGCGGGAGATTCCCTCTGAGGCGCTCAAGCGAGACGAGTTAAGGAACGCCCTGAAGCGGGCCTTGGCTACCTTGCCCCTCAAGTACAGAGAAGTTCTAATCTTGCGTGATATTCAAAACCTGAGCATCGAAGAAACAGCGGAAATTCTTGGCATAAGCCAAGGGAACGTAAAAACCCGGCTCCTACGCGCCCGTTTGCAGATGCGGGATGCCTTGGCGCCTGGGATCGACGGCAGTTGGAGCAGTGGTAAACCGGAATACAAAAAAGTGCGGCCTTGGTAGCGACTAAGGCGCTAAAACTTTGGAACGAAACGCAGACGAGCGTGTCTAATGAGCGTGATTGAGATTAGTTGCCTGGAAGTTTGGCGGGAACTCTCCAATTACGTCGACGACGACGTTGCTCCGGAGCTGCGAGCGCGGATGGAGGCTCATTTCAAATCCTGCGCGCACTGCAAGGCTGTCCTGGAGGGGACCAAAAATGTCGTCAAACTGGTGGCGGACGGCATTGAATATGAACTTCCGAGCGGCTTCAGCGACCGCCTTTACAGAAAAATCAAAGACAGATAGCGAACCTGCATTCCTCCGTGCCGTAATAGCCCTTTTTGCTACCTTGTCACCGCGCCACCGGCATCTCCCGCCTGCTCTTCGCTCAGGAACCAGTGGCTTGCGCGACCGCCAAGCTCCTCTCGGACGTCGGCATTGTTGATGAACGACGAAATCCTCCACTGGCCGGATGAATTCTTCTTCCACACCTCAAAATATCGGTGCCTCTTACGCAGTGTCTCTCCCGTACGCTTCGGCCTTAAGGTGAACTCATGCCAGCCGAAGTCGTATGCCAGGTTACCAACAACGACGATCTCAATGACAATCACCGTCAACTTCACGTCATATTGCGCAAATAGCTCAGTCGCGCGCTCGCGGAGTCCCTCCCTCGCCGCTTGATCGTAAAGGCTCGGGCCACCCTCGGACATATCGGTAAAACCTTCCTCGTCGAAGACTGAGAGTAGTTGTTCCACATCGCCGCGGTTGTATGCCTCTCGAAATTCCGTCTTCGCGGTGTTGATCAGGTAAGTATCATCCATGGTCGCGAAATCCTTTTCTCACCGCAACTAACGAACAGGAATCCTATGCACGCACTTTGTCTCTTCACGCGTAACTTTTGTGACGCCCGCGACTCCTATTGCCCATGAGAGCTGAGCGCCCGTAGGTGCTCACCGAAAACGAACCATATTAAGGATAAGGAGAAACGTCATGTTAAGCAAAATTAAGGTGGTGTTGGCACTCGCCGCGCTGGCGTTCACATTGGGACTGCAAACGTCGGCCCGCGCCCAAGATACCATGAAGCACGATGATGGAATGAAGCAGAACGACGGCATGAAGCATGAAGATGGCATGAAGCAGGACGATGCCATGAAGCACGGCGACAGCATGCCGCAGGAAAATAATGGCAAGGCCCTAGAGACCGGCACC
This sequence comes from uncultured Acidobacteriota bacterium, assembly GCA_963846235.1. Classification (GTDB taxonomy): domain Bacteria; phylum Acidobacteriota; class Terriglobia; order Acidiferrales; family UBA7541; genus Palsa-189. The sequence continues at coordinate 442,653 of CAWJVF010000003.1, read as the reverse complement.
TTTCATGGCAAGGTGCACAACACTTCGGGCCGCGCGACAATTTATCGTGGAGAAGATGGCAAACTGATTCTTCGCCTCACAAATTTCAAAACGTCCAACGGCCCCGACGTGCACGTGATTTTGGTCGCTGCCAAAGATGCGGACGACGACGCCAACTTCCTCAAGAGCAGCACCAGGCGGGTAGAGCTTGGCAAACTTAAGGGGAATGAAGGCGACCAGAACTACGAAGTCCCCTCTGGCACAGACCTCACGAAGTTTCAGACCGTCTCTATTTACTGCGAGCGCTTCAACGCAAACTTCGGCGCCGCGCCCCTCGAGAAGTTCTAAATTCACATTAGGTTCGATTGGACCGGGCAGGTTCACCTGCCCGGTCCACACCTTGAAGGAGGAAATCATGAGCGCGCATGTTAGTTCTCTCTTGTTCCATAGAAAGTGGATTTTGGCCATCAGCCTTCCCGTTCTCATTGCGGCTTGGTGGGCTTTTCGTCCCGAGAAGTTGTGGATCAATCAGAAAGTGAATGAGGCCGCGCCCTTCGCCTCCAACAGCGAACCTCAGCCGCTTTATACCGGACGGCTCCAGGGCGAGGCGCACCAAACAAGTGGGCGGGCAACGGTCTATAAGGCTGCGGATGGTACCGAGTATTTGCGGCTCACCGATTTCTCGACCTCCAATGGCCCGGACGTGCATGTCCTTTTGGGCCGAAGTGGCGACGACAACCTTAAGCAGGAAATCGTGAAGGGCCAGCTCGACAGCATCGAACTCGGCTCACTGAAGGGAAACCAGGGAGATCAGAATTACAGCGTGCCCCCGTCCGCGAATCTGCAGAAATACGACGCAGTAATCATCTACTGTGAGCGATTTCACGCCGTATTCGGCACGGCAAAGCTGGAGCAGTTCTGAGGAACGGCCGTCATTCCATGCGCGCAATCGGATGGCGGCCTTTTCCCTCAAAGGACAAAGCGGATGTCTTCGGCTTGAACCTTGAAATAGCAGGACACCAATTCTGGGCCTCGACGCATCTACCCTTTTTTCAGCAAATCCATTTCGATGAGGTCCCACTTGAAAAGATACGGATTCACGACCGCGTTATTTTTGTTCTTCGCAACCACAGCAGTCCTCGGCCAAATTCCGACTTCTGACGCAAGCCTCACCGCGAATCCCGTGTATCAGAAAAACTGCGCAAAGTGCCACGGAAAAACCGCCGAGGGCCATCGGTTCGCCGGACCGTCGCTCGTGTCCGCCAAGATTACAAGCATTTCCGCCGAAGATCTGCGCAACACCATCGCAAATGGTAAAGGACATGTCCCCAAGTTCCGCATGCCCGAATTCGGCAGCCAACTGACATCGACAGAGATCAATACGTTGGTCGACCAAATCCAGGCGCTGAACCGAAAGCAATAATCTTACGCCTCCTTGCTTTCGCAGTAGGCGAACGCGAACGAACTGTCCATCAAAGTGCCGTTGACTCAAACCTCCGCCTCACGTAACGTCCCGCAGTCGAGGGCTCAGTTAGCTATGCTCGGCAGATTTCCGGCGCGATTAAATTTGCCGCGCGCTACTACACAGAGTTGGTCGGCCTACGAAAGGAGAATCTGTTATGTCACTGGTAGATTTTGTCGCCACCCCAAAATTCGAGGAATATAAGGAGCGATTCAAGCAACACTACAACCTCGAGCGCCGCAAAGATGGAGTCATTCTTGTCGAAGCGCACACGAAAGGTGGACCCATTCAGCTGAGCGTCCAAAATCATCGTTCCGTCGGGCAGCTTTTCAAGACCATCGGCGCCGACCCCGAAAATGAAGTCATGATCTTCACCGGCACGGGCAAAGATTTCATGATGGACGCCGATCCGGAAGGCTTCAAACTCGAAGAGGAGGACTTGCAGCATTGGGCATACGAATATGCCTACAAGGACGGCAGGATCAACGTCAGCTCCCTGATAAACGACCTGGAAATCCCCACCATCGGCGTTCTTAATGGCCCCGGCTTCCACACCGAAATTTGCCTCATGTGCGACATCACCATCTGCAGCGAAGACGCCATCATTTTTGATTTGCATTACCCGATCGGCTCCGTTCCCGGCGACGGCATTCACAGTTGTTTTCTCGAGTTGCTGGGCGTCAAGCGCGGGGCGTATGCCTTGCTCACTGGCCAGGCCATCGATGCGAAAAAAGCATTGGAGTACGGCATGGTCAACGAAGTAGTGCCCCGCAAGAAGCTTCTCGATCGCGCCTGGAAGATTGCTGACTTCATCATGACCCAGCCCCGCATCACGCGTCGCCTCACCACGCAAATAATCCGCCGCCCCTGGAAAAAGAGGATTACGGACGACCTCGACGGTGGCTTCGGCATCCAGATGTTTGCGCATCTTGCCAAGAAGAAATCCATCCACAGCAGAAATCACATTGCTGAATCGATCGCCTATGTAAAGGAAGGAAAAGAAAACAATATCAAATAGCAGGCGCGCAAGGGCAAGCGGAGATGGATTCGTCGAGCGTGGCCCCCGTTGCGGCGCGCGAGGCCGGATTGTAATTAGCGTTCCGCTGCCAAAACGCCGCTTGCGGGAGCCCTTCTCAGTGTAGCCGCGTGGAGTCGTGTGTTAATATCGCCGTGAGTTATGGTCGAGACCACGTACCTCCCAGGGCTCGCCATCCGAGGCTCGCATAGCCTCGAATCTCCGCGGCATTCTGCGGTCGTCCGCGTCACTCACTGGATTACCGCGGCCACTTTCGTTGCCTTCGTGATCAGCGGCATCGCCATTCTCATAGCCCACCCGCGCCTATACTGGGGCGAAACCGGCGGCGTAGGAACCCCCTCGCTGATCGATCTTCCAATTCCCTTCATGATTGGCCACTCCGGCTGGGGCCGATATCTGCATTTTCTATCGGCGTGGATTTGTGTGTTCGCCGGCGTGGTTTATGCAGTCTATGGCCTGGCGACGCCACACTTCCGCAAAAATTTACTGCCAGCCAAGGCTGATCTCAGTTGGGGCCGCATCTGGCGTCTCGTTTGGAATGATTTGCGTCTGAAGCGTCCCGCGGAAGAAGAAGCGCTCGCGTACAACGTGGTGCAACGGCTTACCTACCTCGCGGTTGTCTTCGTACTGTTCCCCCTCGTCATCCTCACCGGTCTGGCCATGTCTCCGGCCATCGCATCGGTGGTCCCCATACTCCGAGAGGGCTTCGGCGGTCAGCAATCCGCGCGCACGATTCATTTCGTTGTCGCGCTGGCCCTGGTTCTCTTCGTTTGCGTGCACATCCTCATGGTTTTTCTGGCAGGCTTCACGAACCGCGTGCGAGCGATGATTACGGGCCACACCGCCGCCGCAAAGGAGCCGTCATGAGCGACCGACTCTCCCGGCGAAAGCTGATCACCACGGGCTTGGCTGCTGCCGCGGGCGCCACAGGGTTGGGAATCGCCGCCCGACTCGCTGACCGCTGTGGCCTGATCCCGCCCGACGACGGCGGAATCTATGGCGTTGGCGAAACGATGACCTACGCGGCCCAAAGGCTCTTAATTCACCACACACTCGCGCGGGAATACACCCGCAGCGATATCTCAAAGGTTGCGCCCGTAAAGGGCGAACCTCCCGAGAACGAAACCTATCAGCGCTTGTTGGCCGGCGGTTTCGCGGACTGGCGGCTCAAAGTCGACGGTCTCGTCGCTCGCCCATCGTTTTTCTCTCTGGCAGAACTAAAGCGTTTTCCCGCCGAGAGCCACATCTACCACCAGGCATGCGAAGAGGGCTGGTCCTTCATCGCCGAATGGGTCGGCGTCCCCCTTTCCCACATCTTGAATCTGGTCGGCGTCCTCCCGCGGGCGAAGTATGTTGTGTTCTTTGGCTTCGACACCAATTTTGACGCGGTGGACAAACAAACCATCAAAGGCAAGTGGAACAGCATCGATATGGCCGACGCCTGGCATCCGCAAAGCTTGCTGGCTTATGGCATGAACGGCCACGAATTCCTGCCGCCCGACCATGGAGCTCCGCTCCGCCTGCGCATACCCCGCCAACTCGGAGGCAAGAGCACAAAGTATCTTTCGTGGATCACTCTGACCGACACGGTCAAGGACATCGGCCAGGGCTTCGGAGCCGGAGGCGTGGAGCGCGGCTTCTCCTGGTACGCCGGCATCTGACGTACGCCGAACTAACCGTAGTTTCTAGGGGTAAATTCCCAGATCAAAAGCGATTCGGTGCGAGGAGCTACGCCCAGGCTCGATTGTCGACCGTGTTCTCGTATGTCGCGCCTGCCGCAGTTAGCCCCCACCCGAGCGTCCACTGATAAGTGTGGTCGAACCGTTCGCGCGTGTAAGGCTGGGGCGGCGCATTCAGTATCCGAGAAAGCTTCAGGTCGCGCGGCTCGAGCTCGCCGCCGGCTTCCTCGATCAAATAATGCGCATATTTCCCGGGATTCTTTTGAATCGCCGCGGCTGCTTCCGCCTCGGCATTGAACATCTTTCGCAGCGTCGGGCCATCTAGTTCGTCGCCGGCCGCCTCGCTCCGTGTTGAATGCGACTCGATCAAAACTGTGTGCCCGCGCTTCTCGGCAACGCTGATCCAGGGTTCCATCAAGCTGACGGCCTCCACTTGCCCGTTGCTCAAAGCCTCCAGCCGCTCCTCATGAGTTCCAGCGTTTGTCCACTTGATCTGCTCGCGTGTTAGAAAGCCCTCGAGCATCTTCAACATCGTGAAATGTGAGCCGTTGTAAGGGCTGACGGCGATGGGTTTGTTCTTCAGTTGTTCCGGTTCGTAGATGCCGAATTTAGGATTGGACACGATCGCGAAAGTCGACATCGCCGATCCCAACGCCACGATCTTCGCCGAACGGTGTCCGGGCGTCACGTTAGACTCGACCGCGCGCTTCATCACGCCCCATTCGCACATGCGAAACTGGTCGCAGGCGCCCTTGTCATAGAGAGACTCCATGGTGCGTTGAAACACATCGTCTCGCAGCGCCTGATGATCGGCCCGCCGCTGCGCCGTGCCAGGAGTCTTCAGAATCTCCACGTCCAGCCCCTCGTCTCTGAAAAAACCTTCGTCGCGCCCGACGAGCAACGGCAAATCGTGAATGGCGTTCATCATCGAAACGCGAACTTTCTTGAGGGTCTCTGTCGCGGTGCTCATTGGCTATTCCTCTTTCGTCTCGGGAAGTTGGCTAGCAGAATACTGATTTTCGCCTTGTGCGGCAAGAATACCGGAGTCTCCGTTCGGCCCCAAGCCCGGCTACGTTGTGCTAAGCGTTCGCCGAATGCGATTTGCGTACGGAGCGCACGGCACTGCGCCAAGGTTGTGGAATACGCCGAACGTCAATTTCCCGGAGTTGCCGCAGGCCGAGGTGACTCCGCTGCAACATTCTTGATCGCGGAAGCGACAGCATCCTTCACGACGACCTCATTCCGGCCGTGGTCCGTGATGGAATCGTATAGCAGCTGCGTCGGTCCCGGGTTTAGTTGCTTGTTGTATTCGTCGGTAATTTCGGTGGCGATTTGCTGGAGCGCCTTGTTCGACTCTGCTTCCAGATCCGTGCCGCTGATTTCGACTACCTGAGTCATATATTCGTCGGCAATCCGCTCGGCAAGCTTGTCCGCGGTCTGATAGTAGTATTCGGCAATCTGCCGATGACCTTCTTCATGTTCGATCACGTGCGGGGTTGCGTTGGCAGGCGCCCAGATAGTGACGTTGAGCTGCAGAGTCACGTTGATCCGCGTGATGGTAACAAACGCATGCGTAGCATCCGTTTTTTGGGTCTGCCCCGCAACATTGGCATCGGACAAAAAATTGGAATCGCACTCCGCCTCTTCTCCTGTGCCAAGCGGCGGCATTTCGGGGGGAGGGCTGTTGGGATCAAATGCGCGGCTGGCAAAGTTAACCGGCTGCTTCGTGACAGTAGCCCGTGGCGTTTTCCCGGACGCCCCAAGCGATGATCGCCCGCGCCAGAAAAACCAGCCCGAGAAAAGGACTCCGAGCAACACGAAAAGTAGAATCAACCTGCGTGCGGCCAATACTGCCTCCATTCTCATTCTGGGACAGCAAAGCAACAGGGCCATGAATTTCTGCCCAGCTGATGATGCGAAAGGCACTGTCGAACCCGAAACAACTCCTATCTCCCTCAACAGCAGCAATCACCGTTGGATCAGAGGATGAGCCGTGGTAGATTCTTCGCAGTCAAGCCCCGGTAGGCAAGCCAGACCAAGCAAGAATCAAGGAGGAGCGTCCGTGCGGAATAGCGTCATCTTTTCAATCGCGTCGGCTGTGGCGATATTCGTGCTCTTACCTGCGGCGCGCTCCCAAGACGCTGCTCACCAGGGATCGGTTCCGGATCTTTCCGGCGTCTGGCAAGTCACGAGGTATCAGCCCCGGATGTTTCCGAACGGCGGCGCGCCTTTGGCGCCTTGGGGAGAAGCCAAATTCAAAGCGGCCAACGCCGAGACGAACGATCCCAATCTCGGTTGTCTGCCCACGGGCGTCCCACGGCTCATGTTCGTCCCTCTCCCGCTGGAGATCGTTCAAACGCCCACGCGCCTGGTCATCGTTCACGAGGGCGTACAGGCGCTGCGCGAAATCTACCTGAATCGCCAGCACCCCAAGGATTTGGACCCCACCTATTCCGGCGACTCGGTCGGCAAATGGGAAGGCGACACGCTGGTTTTGGATACGATCGGTTTCAACGACAAAACGTGGCTCGATGCCGTCGGCCTCCCTCATAGCGACGCCATGCACGTAATCGAACGCATCCGGCGCACCGATCACGACACCCTCGTCGACGATGTGACGATCGATGACTCAAAGGCCTACACGAAGCCCTTCACCGTTCAGCAGGTCTACAAATTGAAGCCGGGCTGGGAGATCCAGGAATACGTCTGCGAGGAAAATAACAAGTACACCTACCAGGGAAAATGAACGCGCAAAAAAGAGGAGCGCCCCCCATGAGGAATAAAATGACGAATAACATGAGAAGTAATCCGTTAACTCTTACCCTTGCCGCTGTTCTTCTGCTCCTTTCCGTCGGAGTATCCGCCTCCGCGCATCACGCTACCGCGTCGTTCGATATGACCAAATCTATGACCGTGAAGGGCACCGTGACCGGCTTCGACTGGACCAATCCTCATGTCTACATCTATGTCGACGTTAAAGACGAGAAGGGCGCCGCTGAAAAGTGGAGCGTCGAAATGGCAAGCACGGGCATGCTCGCCCGCGCCGGATGGAGGAGAGATACCGTTAAAGCGGGCGATGAAATCACCATCATGGGCAATCGCGCCAAGGACGGCAGGCCCTTCTTGCATCTCACCAAGGTGGTCTTTGCCAACGGCCAGGAACTTGCCCAGAACGCGCAGAATTAACCTCAGGCGCGTTTAACCGCTGCCGCGCATTAACCATTCGCGTCATTTACTCCGAGGAAAAATACTCATCGTCGGCATCCCCGCAATCGGTGGGTATGGCGGCGTGCGGCTTGTATTCATGATCATCGCGAACCAGGTGTAGTAGCCGTTGACGCTGATGATGTCGACTACGCCCTGTTCGCCGAATTTGTCGAGCGCTTTGCCGTAAGTGGCATCGCTGACGCTGTGATTGCGGTGAAGTTCGTCGCAAAAGTCGTAGACGGCCTGCTCGCCCTCGTCCATTCCGGCCGGGCGCTGCCCCGCCGCGAGCGCCGTCGCAATTTCAGGACTGATTCCGGCTTTTTCGGCAATGGCGACGTGCGAGTTCCACTCCGTATCTTGCGTCCACTGCCGCGCCGTGATGAGAATCACGAATTCACGCAGTTTGGCTGGCAGCACAGTCTTGAACTGCAGATATTCCCCCAGAACTTCAGCAGGCGTCATCACATCGGGGCTGCGCAGAAGGGCCAGGAAAGGTCCGCGCACGAGCGGCCCGCCTCGTTTTGAAATGAATTGGTCCAACGCCTTCTTTTGGGCCTCGGTCAGTTTATCCGCCGGGATTTCCGGCAGCCGATTCTGTGCAAATGCGGGGACGCAAAGGACTACCGCGAGGCATAGCAGAGCGAAAAATTTCATACGTGGCGCTCCTTAGTTGGGACACTGCAAGTGCGAGAGCACGCACACCAAGCGTAGGCTCTCTAGGTGAAGCGAATGTAGTCTTCGTAGGCTACGCTGTCAACGCGATTGGCCCGATCTGGCCCGATCGTCCGGGATCAAAGCTTGATTTTGAGCAAACGAGCAAGCGTGCCGTTGAAAATGGTTAACCGCTCCGCGTCACTCAATCCTGGAATGGCGAGGATGCGGTCGACAGGAGTGCGGTTCCATAGCGCGGGATAATCGGTTCCCAGCACGACTTTGCTAACGCCAACCACGGCGATCAGATGCCGCATGTCCTCCGGCGTAAAGAGCACCGAATCGTAATACAGCTGCTTCAGATACTCGCTGGGGAGTTTCTTCAGCGGCTTGCAGTCTTTCGGAAATGCTTTCAGGCATTCATCGTTTCGGCCCGAATAAGACGGCAGATACCCACCGCCATGGGCAGCGCAAACCTTCAGCCGTGGGAAAAGGTCGAGAGTGCCGTCCTGAATTAGGTGCGTGAGGGCGAGAGTCGTCTCCAGTGGATGTCCAATCACATTATCTAAGTTCCCGTTCCCCTGCAGCCTGCGTTCGTCTATCGGCGTTCCAGAAACCTGCGGATGTATAAAGATCAGCGCCTCGAGCTCCTCGGCCTTGGCCCAAACCGGGTTAAACTTGGCTGCGGAAAGATCGTCTCCATTCACGCTGCCGCCAATCGCGAACCCTCGCATCCCCAGCTTCTTCACGCCTTCTTCGATTTGCTCGACGGCCAGCGAGGGGTGTTGCAACGCCACGCTGCCCAAACCCACGAAGCGGTCCGAGTGCGCCGAGCACAACTCTGCAATCTTCTCGTTCTGAATCTGGATGATTTTGCGTGCCAGGTCCTCGTCCGCCCAATACCACCACGGATTTACGGAGACGGCCTGCACATCAATTCCCATCACATCCAAATCTGCCAGCCGCTTATCGACGTTGCGAATGTTGCCCAGGTTATCAGGGTTGGCTTGCGCAGCATCGCCATAGTGGCCATCCCGGCCAATGCGATCTTTGACGAGTTCCCAGGCTTCCGGCACGCGAACGTGGGAGTGAACATCGATGACGAGCACTCGCCGGCCATTAATGGTTACAGGAGCGTGCTTGGAGCCGGCCGGTGGACGCGCGGCACCTTGCTGCGCGCCGCGCGCAAAACCGAAAACAGGATCTACACAGCAGCCGGTGAAAACAATTCCCGCGCAAGCGCCGGAAACATTTCTCAGGAACTCTCTGCGTGTCGGCATATTTCGCTTCCTATGTTGCTGCGGTGCGGTCGTGAAATTGCGTGGACGACATATACCATGGCCGCAGGCTAGAGCAAAGATGCGAGTACCGCTCTTCCGTTCCGCACCTCAGCGGCCCGGTCTTTATGATCCGCAGAAGGGGTGATAATGTCCGCACAACGGGCGGCGCTCTCAGCAGGGGGAAACATGATCAAACTCGATGAAACGAAACGGCGGGGTCGTCGTAATTTTCTGAAAGCGGCTGGAGGGATGGCAATCGCGCTCGCTGACGCGAAGAACGCCGCCGCACAAACTGGAAACGCCAAAGCTGAGGCGCGCCCGAACAATCGTCGCAACGGTCCGGTGGACAGAGCTCTTTGGATCACCTGGTACGACCTGCCGGACTCCGGCCGCGATGACTATCTCGCCTGGTTGCACCAAACGTATCTCCCCAATCTGTTGAACCGCCCCGGCTATCTGTGGGCGGCGCACTACGCCACACGCACAAGTGGCGGCTCTTCCCAGATTCATCACACGGAAGACCCCAAGGTTCCCACTGGCTTTCACTACATCCTTCTGATCGGTGTCATGGATGCGCTGGTGTTCGGCAATCCCGTTCCAAGCGCGATTAACGCGGCGCTGCCCGAGCAAGGCCGGAAAATGCTTGCCATGCGCACCGGCGAGCGCGTGAACCTGATGTCCGAAGCTGGCCGCTGCGAGGGCCATGGGAGTGTCGCCTATAAGGAAGGAATGACCGGCGCTCCTTACATTCAGATCGGCAGCTTCAATTGCCCGGTTGAATACGAAGAGGAGATGCACGCGGGATACGTTCAGAAGCGCCTGCCCGCGATGTGCGAGACAGCTTCCTGTATCAGAACCCGCGAGCTGAATTCCGTTGCCGGATGGGCCAAGCACGGAATTCTCTACGAGTTCGCATCGCAGGAAGGCTTCGAGCGCGATTACGAGGCCGCGAATGCGAAATCGCCTCTCGGCACGAATGGACATTCCGTCGTTCCCATGCTCGTCCACGCACCGGGCGGACCCAACAGCGCGCTTAGAATTTGGCCGCCTATATCGAAAGCCTAAGGTGACGCCTGGGAACGACCATGCCGGAACGCACCGCACACACCCTTGCTACCTGAGGTTCTCGTATACCAGCTTCTCGAAATCGCGCAGCGTGCGAATCGCGCCGTCGTCGTAAAAAGGCAGCATCTGCATCATCTGAATTCCGCCGATGTGCTTGACCGGATCGATCCAAAACTCAGTGTTGTAAATGCCGGCCCAGCTCATGCTGCCCGCGCTGCGATATTCCGCGTACTCCGGATTCTTCGAGGTAATCTGAAAACCAAGTCCGAATTTGTCGCGCCCGGCGCCAAGCGGAAACGGTTTGGTGCGCTGCTTATCGGCATCGGGCTGCAGTTCCACAAAGATCGGCCCGATTTGATTCTCGCCCATCATCTTCACCGAACTCTCGTTCAGTATTTTCGTAGACCCGAGATGGCCGGCGTTAAGCATCATCTGCACGAACTTGCCGTAATCCTGCACGGTTGAATAGAGTCCGCCATCGCCTCGAAATGGTGCCGTGGGAGTAGACGGAATGGGAGTTCGCGGCGGCTCCTGAAGCACGCCGTCTACACGGCTGTACTGTATCGGCACACGCGACTGTTTGTCGGCAGGCACGGCGTACGACGTATCCGCCATCCCCAGCGGCTTGAAGATTCTCTCTTGGTCATAAGCTTCGAGCGTCATGCCGGTAATCTTTTCGACGATCATGCCGAGAACCCGCGTGCTGGCGCTGTAGTGCCACTCCGCGCCGGGATCGCTCAAGAGGGGCAGTTCCCATTCGTTCTTCTTCGTTGCTTGAGTCAGCCGGAACTCGATCGGATTTGTAAACGCGTACCCGATGCCCGAGGTGTGCGTCAGCAGATGCCGGATCGTCATCGGCCGCTTCGCGGGCCGCGTTTCGTAAGTTGCATCGCTTTCGTTGAACTTGGTAATCACCTGCAGGTGATCGAAGCCCGGCAAGTATTTCGACACAGGATCGTCGAGCTTGAGCTTGCCCTCTTCGTACAACATCATGACGGCAACCGATGTCACCGGCTTGGTCATCGAGGCGATCGCAAAGATAGCATTCACTGGCATCGCTACGCTGTGCGCGACGTCCAACTTCCCGGCAGCGCCCTCGTAAAGCACGCTGTCCCGGTCCACGATCAGGGCGACGACGCCCGGTGTGTCGCCGCGATTGACCGCGTCGCTCAACTGCTTCGATAGCGCAGCCTTGCCGGCGTCTGAAAGCCCATGTGACTGTGCGTGGTTGCCCTTGCGAGCGAGTTGCTCGGTCGTCTGCGCCGAAGCGGTACAGATCGGCCACCCGGCAGACGCTACGAACAGCATTATCGCCAGAGAGGTCTTCCGCATTCTCATGGCCGCCAATTCTACACCCTCTGGAGAAGTTCATCGGCCGGCATCGGGATTGCGCCCGAATCACAGATCAATCGGAAGCGGAGTTCGTTGACCAGCCGCGCCGAACATCGGCCGGTCACGTCGCGATAATCCATACCGCCACCCGCACTCTGCCGACTCTCGCAATAAAAATATTTGACGCGATGCGCCACAGAATGATAAGAGCTAGCCAGTTTTTGCGCATATTCCACCAAACGGGGCAATGAAGCTTTCGCTTTTTCAAAAGCGATTGCCGGGGTTGTGCAGGTGGGGATGAGCCACTTTAGAAGCTATGTCTTCAAGGCTTTCATCATGCTGGTTCTGGTGTGCTCAATTGCATTCGCCGAGTTCCCAGAACTTGCAAGATTGAGCGACAACACCTCGAACGACTTCACAGCGCCAACGTGCGTTGTCGAGGAGGTCACGACAGCTGTAGCCCCTAAGATCACGGCCACGGTTGCGGCTCCTGCGCTACGCGTTACGTCGTATCAGGAGCCTTCGAAAGCTTCGCGGCGAACTCCCGTTCCCCGCGGTTCGCGCGATGTCCTCGTGTTGTACTCCATCCTTAGAACTTAGAACTCCCCTCGATCAACAGCTTTCAGGTCTTAAAAATTCAGGCCTTAGTTAATTCAGAAGCTGTCGTCAGCAAATGAATGACTTTCAATTGCGGGAGGCATCGATGAAAAATGCAAGGCTCAAATCTTCTCTTGAAGTTATCGTTTCGACGTTTGCGTGGCGCGGTGGTGCTCCGGTGCTCATTCTCGTGGGCCTACTCGCTGCCTTTAGTCCTTCGCTCATGGCCCAAACAGCGGGAACGGGCGCTCTGACGGGCACGGTTACTGACTCGTCCGGAGCTGTAGTTCCCGGAGCCACCGTCACCGCCACAAGTGCGGACACAGGACAAGCTCGGACCGCGACCACCGGGGCCGACGGAGTTTACACCATCGGGATACTTCCGCCGGGCAACTATCGCGTGAAGTTCGAAGCTGCGGGATTCAAGGGCGTGGAGATTCCTTCGGCGACCGTTACGGTAACCGAAACTGCCGTGTTAGATCGCACCTTGGAAGTGGGCGCGCAGGAACAAACCGTCACCGTCGCCAGCGAAGTGGAAACTATTCAAACGGCCAGTTCGGCGCTGGGCACGGTGGCGACGGCACGAACGGTGACGGAGCTTCCGCTCAGCACGCGCAACTATACGAACCTGCTCGCGATGTCCAGCGGAGCCAATGCTTCGGTGCAGGATGCCAGCCTGCTCGGCAAAGGCACCACGCTCATCGCGGTGAATGGCGCGGGCACAGCGCAGAACACATTTTTGCAAGACGGCGTGGTGATCAACAACTGGTTCAGTTTTAACACCGGAGTGGAAGGCGTGTCGGTAGGAGGCTTTGCGATTCCTAACCCGGATGCCATCTCCGAATTCAAGATTCAGACTTCAACTTACGATGCCGGTTACGGCCGCAATCCCGGCGCCAACGTGAACGTCGTCACGAAATCGGGAGGGAACGACTTTCACGGAAACGCCTTCGAGTTTTTCCGCAATACCGCGCTCAATGCGAACACGTGGTTCCGCAACTACAACGGGTTGCCGAAGCCAGTATTAAATTCCAATCAGTATGGCGGTTCATTCGGCGGACCCATTAAGAAGAACAAGCTCTTCTTCTTCGTGTCCTACGAGGAAACCGGTCAGAAAAATGGCCTCACCGGATACGGTTCGGCCACAGCCTTGGCGGCCCCGATTCCAACAGGCAATCGAGGCACATGCCCTACCGGCTGGGCCACATTGTCTCAATGCGATGCGGCGGCTCAAGCGTTCGTGCCGGCGCTTGCTGCGGCAGTAAGTCCCCAGGCACCCTGTAGCCGTAAGGCGACAAATGACACGACCTCTAACGGCGGAATCCAGGTTCAATGTCCCACTGGCACCGTTACTGACCCGTTGTTCAACATCAACCCTATAGCCGTCAGCATGCTGCAACTCAAAAATGGCGACGGCACTTACCTGATTCCCAGCTCGGGAGTTTCGCCCAACACGGCTAGCGGCGGCTATGCTCTTCAGACTTACTCGATCCCGGCCATATTCAAAGACCACAATGGCATGGGTAATTTCGATTATGTGATCAACGCCAAGCACACTCTCTCCGGCCGTTATCAGTACGAACGCGACCCTCTCGAAGCTCCATTCCCTGTCCAGAACGCCTTGCAACAGGGCAATTTCGTTCCGGGCAATCCGATTGAGACCATCAAATGGAACCATTCGGCGATTCTGAGGCTCACCACTGTCGTCTCCAACAACGTGGTGAACGAAGTCCACGTGGCTTACCAGCGTTACCCGATCCAAAACAACATCCTCACGCCATTCACGAATTCCGAGGTCGGCGTAACTGATTTGCGCGCGGGTACTGATTTCCTCTCCGGTTTCTCGATCGGCTCCAGCTCCGGCGGTGGAATCACTGGAGGAATGTCCTGGGGCGGCCAATACCAGTTCGGCGGAACCGTCGTGACTCAGCAATATCAGTTTGGCGATCAAATCTCCTGGACACACGGAAAGCACACCTTGCGGGCCGGCGGAGAGTTTGTTCGAGTGAGCGATGTTCCCGTTAATTACGGAAGCCCCGTCGGTAACCCCAGCTTTGCCAGGTGGGCGGATTTCTTGATTGGGCGTTCGGCCTGCCCGGCCGGCACTTTTGCTGCTATTTCGGCAGGAGGAACTTGCGGCGCGGGCCAGACCGTTAACGGCCAGCTGTTCCCCAATAGCCCCGGCACGTCTAATGGAACGGGTTCCAGCAGCATTACGAATGGCGATGGCGGCACGCTCACCACGGGAACCACAATTCCCTACCAGTGGAAGGTCAACGACGCCGATCTTTTTATCCAGGACGATTTCAAAGTCAATTCGCGATTGACTCTCAACCTCGGAGTGCGGTGGGAATATGATGGCTGGCCCACAGAGAAGAACGGTTTCTTCACCAACATCTGGCCGAGTCTGATCAACACCGTGCCGAATCCTGGATCCGGATGCGTAATCAACGGGGCAGTTTTCGGTGGCGGAGCCAAAGGAACAGGCTGTTCCCTCGCGGGCTTCGTGGTGCCTGCTAATTACAACGGCGCGGTTCCCCAAGGCATTTATCAGAACTCCATCAACAACGTCATGCAGACCCATGCTCCCTACCACGACTTTGCTCCACGCATCGGATTTGCCTGGCAGCCGACCTCGAACAACCGTCTTGTTGTCCGCGGTGGCGCGGGCTATTTCTATGAAATGATTCCAGGAAACAATACGGCCAACAATGGCACACCTCTCGTGGGTTCTCCCGTCATCAACGGGCTAACCACTGCAAACCTGCAGAATCCCTGGCAATTTGCCCCCACCATTCCCGGACCGCCGGGTTCTTACGGGTTCACTCCACGCTGGATCAATCTGGCCACAGGCGTGAATTCCAATATCAATCAATCGCCGAACCAGCAGAATCTGACGGTACCGGTTACTTACGAGTGGAACTTGAACACGCAGTATGAATTCGCGCGCAACTGGGTCATGGAAATAGGCTACGTCGGCTCGCACGGGATATGGCAAGGAAGCCAATCGCGCTCGGGCCAGCAGGGACAATTTGCTGCCATAAACTTCAACATCGCGCCTCTGGCTGGGCCGGGTTGCGCAAGCTGCGCGATCACTGGAGCGAAAACCAGCACAAATACGAACACGTCTCTGCGCGTGCCCTACCTCGGCCTGTCTCCAAATGCTACTGAAGTGGCCAACGCTGACAACTATAAGTACAACAGCCTGCAGGCAACCGTTCGTAAGCAGCTTTCCTACGGATTGCAGCTCCAGGGCTCCTATACCTGGAGCCGAGCCTTTATCCAAGCGCCCTATGGCATCAACGCCTACCCCTACGAAATTCAGCAATACGAACTCAATTCCAACTACCGCCCGCAGCGCTTCATCTTGAACTATCTATGGAATCTGCCGCTCCCGCGTGAACAGGGATTACTCGGAAAGCTCGCTGAGGGCTGGACATGGTCCGGCGTGTTCACCCTACAGGATGGCTATCCGATCACGGTGACCGACGGCCGCTCAGGCTCAGTTTTCTGTGGCGGCAGCGGTTGTAACGGAACCGGCTTTGCGGCCACCGCGAATTTCTGTCCCGGTATTACCGGCGCCAATATCCTGAGTTCAGGAAGCATGCAATCTCGCGTGACCAGTGGGTTGACGGGTGGTTCGGGGTACTTTAATCCCGGCGTGTTTTGCGCTCCGCCTCCGATAACCGGGGCGGGCAATTCAGGCACGCTCTTTGGCAATGCGGCGGGTGGCATCGTCCTCGGGCCCGGCCAGAATAATTGGGATATGTCGCTGGCGAAATCAATCACGGTCCACGAGAGCCAAGCGGTGCAGTTCCGTGCCGAATTCTTTGACACCTTTAATCATCCCCAGTTCTCTTTGCCCAGCGCGTCCGTGAACGGCGGAAGTTTGGGGGTAATTACGGCGACTTCGGTGAGCCCGCGCATTATTCAGCTGGCGCTGAAATATACGTTCTAACTGAAGCAACGAAACCTTCGGAAAGCTCTCGCAGGCCAAAAGCGCGCACCAAGCATGGCGATTTTGGCCTGCGGAGATCCTTTGATGGCTAGTGGGCCCCCGCATTGACGGGCCACGGCGCGAGGACTAATATCCGCGTCAAACCTCGGAGGTGACATATGTCATTCGAAGGGAAAAACGCGCTCGTAACTGGAAGTTCGCGAGGGATTGGCAGGGGTATCGCGCTGAAGCTCGCGGAAAAAGGGGCCCGCGTCGCCGTTCACTACTACCGCAATCGAGACGCCGCAGAGAAAACGCTCGCGACAATACGCGAACTGGGCTCCGACGGATTCCTCGTACAAGCCGATGTGTGCCGGCCTGACGAAGTGCGAGGAATCTTCGAGCACGTGCGGGGGCAATTCGGCTCGCTCGATATTTTCGTCAGCAACGCGCGAACAGAAGCTCCCACGTTCTACCAGGCTCCGATGGAGATTACCTTGCCCCAGTGGGACACGGCGATGGATTCCCAAGCAAAGGCATTCTTGGTAGCCGTGCGCGAAGCGGCTCCTTTAATGCCCAACGGCGGAAGGATCGTTGCCATCACTTTCGCGCCGGGCGGGCGGTTTGGGAGCTGGCAACCCTGGATCGCAATGGGCGCGGCGAAAGCAGCGATGGAATCGGTGGTGCGCTATTTCGCGGTTGCGCTCGCGAGCCGCGGAATTACTGTGAACTCCATAAGTCCGGGTTGGGTCGAGGACAGCGTTCTGAACAGCCTGCCCGAGGTGTTCCAAACCGGAGTGCGCGATTGGCAAGAGCGCGGGTGGACTCCTATGGGCCGGTTGGGAAAGCCGTCCGATATCGGCAACGCCGTGGCACTGATTTGTTCCGAGGAAGCCGGTTGGATCACCGGGCAGCTGATCGAAGCCGATGGCGGCGCCTCACTGGTGGATGCCCACTTGCCGTTGGAATTCCAAGGCATTGCCAAGCAAGTGAAAGCTCAAACTGCCTAGATCGTGACGACGCGTTCCTTGGGAACGAAGTAGATTTCTTGCTTGATGTGTTCCTTGGCCCAGCCGCGGCGCGCCAAAATCCCGCTGCTATTCTCGATCATTTTGGGATGACCGCACAGATAGCCGGAAGTTGTCTCCGGAGTCAGCTTCCACAGATCGGTATATTTGCGGACCACGTCTTCCACGCGGCCCACTTCTCCAGTCCAGTTGCGATCCTCCCAGGGGCGGCTCACTGTTTGGACGTATTCGAGCCATGGGACTTCATCTGCAATACGCTTGAGTTCTTCGGTGTATCCGAACTCCCACGAGCGGCTGGCGCCTTCCAAAAGGAAAAGCCGGTGGCCCTCTGGAAATTTATTTTGCTGCGCATCCCTGTGGAGGGTTCGTATAAAGCTGACGAAGGGAGCCACGCCGGTAACCGTGCAGAGAAGCAAATGATTCTGATGGACCTCGCGATCGAGAGTGAATCGGCCTTTGGCGGCTCTGCGAATCGTAAGTTCGTCGCCGACTTGCAGTTTGTGGAGCGCCGGAGTCAACTCCCCGCGGGGGACGAGTTCAAAAAAGAATTCGAGTTCCGCTTCGTAAGGCGAGGAAACAATCGAGTAGGGTCGCTCGATGTGTTTGTGCGCCGCCACGACTCCAAGCGTGGCGTATTGGCCCGGCAGAAAGGAAATTTCTGCTGGTGGGCGCACGCGAATCGACCACAAATCCTCGGCGACGTTTCTGCGTTGCACGATTTGCGCGGCGTAGAATTTTTGGCTGGCAAGATCCTTCTGATTTGGATTCTCCAAGGGTTCTCCGTGAACGCGGCTCTTAGACGGCTCTTGCACGTAGGACGCTACTCATAGGCGAGAGCGGCAATTGGATCGCTCTGCGCAGCGCGAATCGCCGGATATGCGGCGCCCGCAAGCGCTCCTGCAATCGCAACCAAAATGGAACGGAAGATCCAGTCCGCCGTGATTTGAATCTGCAGCGTCGGCGAAGTGTGATGTAGGAGCGTCGTTGTTCCATAGGTGCCGGCCAAACCGACGACCACGCCCAGCGCCACCAACATCAGAGCTTCCGCGACGATTAGCCAGCAAATCTCCAGGCGTGACGCCCCGATCGCTTTCAAAATGCCGATCTCACGGCGCCGTTCCAGCACCAGAGTGTACATCGTCAGCAGAACCACCAGAAAACTGATCACCACTCCGAGTCCTACGAAAGAGCGCAGAAAAGGACGCAGCTCGGGAAGGCTGGAAGAGGTCATCAGAGACATAAATTCGGCCATGGACCGAATGCGGTAACTGGGGAGAAGCCGGATGAGTTCGGCTCGCACTCGCTCGGTATTGCCGGTGCTGCGAACGTAGATCATCGAAACGCGCCGCGCGGCGCCGGCAATTTCTTGCGCCGTCTCCATCGGCACAAAAAACCGAGCGCCCTTCCCGTGCACGACGATTCCGCTCACTCGAAAGTTGCGGTTCATCAGGGAGACGGTGGAACCGACGCGCAGTTTGCGCGCTTGTGCCGCCAGGTCGTCAGCAATGACGTCGTCGGGACCGGCAAAAGGGCCGCCCGAAACGAACGTGAAGCCTGCACTCAATCCATTAAACCGAGCATAATCAATCCCATAAATGACGCCCAGCGTCGTTGTGTCGACTACGACCACTACCGGCGCGACTTCATCGATTCCGGGAAGCTTCTCGATCCGCGCCACTTGCGATTGCGGGATCACCGCGCTCGAGAAGGAAAAAAATATCGAAGAGTTCGGCGGCTGCACAATGATATCTGCGCCAACGCCTTCGGCTCGCGCCCGCCAGTCGCTCAAAATTCCCGACGTCAAACCAACAATCAGCAGAATCAAGAAGACTTGCAGGCCGATCGCGGCCGCACTGAAGGCGGAGCGCAAAGGATGCACTCCCAGATTGCTCCACAACAGATCGAAATAAACGAATCTGGCGGGATGAATCTGCGCTGGGCTTTGCTCAGAGGCCAAGGTTCGTAGGTTCCAATGGGGAAATTACTCTAACATTCGGACGGCGGCAGCGTCAAAAAAACGCCGTGAAAATGATTTAATGCCAAATAGCGACCGCACAAGGGCGAATGGAACGTTTTTTCTTTTTTTGATCCGATAATACCGTCTCTCATTCGCAATTCCCGACGATTCACAACGTCACCGCGGCCGGAACTTTTCAACAAAAATGTTGAAAAGTTTGTGGAAAAGCCGTCGCGGACAAGCGTAACCGTGCGCACAGCAAATACTTGAGCCTCTTTGCACTGGACTAGGGCATTCACGCCGCCAAGGGCCGTCGATTTGCTAAGGCGATCGCCAAAACCAAAAATCTGCGTAACAAATTCCACAAAGCCACTAAACTTTCGCGCATTGACTTAGTCATGAGAGGCGCCGCGAAGGATTTCGACCGCGTGAGGCAGAAGATCGGCCACCGCATCGAGCGACTCCGCCGCGCCTCGGGGACTGCCCGGCAGATTCACAATCAGCGCCCGGTTACAAACTCCCGCTACGGCGCGGGAAAGCACCGCACGAAGATTCTTTTCGCGTCCCTTCGCTCTCATCAGCTCGCCGAGCCCAGGGAGAATCCTTTGACAGATCGCCGCGGTTGCTTCCGGAGTGGAATCGCGAGGCCCAATCCCTGTGCCGCCTGTCGTGAGAACTAAATCCACGGAAGTAGAATCCGCAATCGCTGTAAGACGTTTCTCAAGCCCATCTCGATCATCCGAAACTGCTTCGCAGGAAATGACTTCCCAGCCGAGCGTCCGGCAGCGCTCCGCCACTTCCGGCCCGGAACGATCCTGGCGCTCTCCGCGCGAGACGGAATCGCTAACGGTGAGCACTACGACGCGCATCGCCGCTCAGCTTTTCACGCTGTTGCTGGATTCGTCCATCAGACGCATGGCTTCCATCAGCAGTCCAGTGGTAGAACGCGTAGTGGTGGTTCGATCTGAAACAGCAGAGAAATCGATCTCAAATTCACCGTCGGTCCAATTGACCGCTTCGTAGAAGGCCGCATCGCCCTCGAGCTTGCCGAGCCGTGCATCCTTGCATTGCCCACCAGAAAAATATAATTCGCAAGTCTGATTGCTGCGGCGCAGAGCCAGCCGGCAGGACTTCTGGCCCATTTCGAGCGACTGCATCAGTTCCGTGACGCCCATCTCTTCCAGGCGCCCTTGAATAACGCCGGGGCGCGAAGCACGCTGCTGCAGCTTTTCCAGATGTAAGCGATCGACAAATTTTCTGGCCACGCGCACCAGGTCGGCCACAAAAAATGGCTTAGTGACAAAGTCTTCGGCGGCCACCAGCGGACGGAGCTTTTCCTCAATATCGCCCTGGCTCGCCACGAAAATGAAAGGCGTGTTGCGCGTGCCCTCGCGCTGGCGGAGCCTTTCATAAAGCTGCCGCCCGTCGAGGCCCGGCATTTTGAAATCGGTGATGATCAGATCGGGAGGGGCGTCTACCGCTTTGAGAAGAGCGTCAGCGCCGTCAGACGCAATGATCACCTTGCAGACGGGATCCAGCGCATGAGCCATGAGCTCGCGGATCAGCGGATTATCGTCCACAACCATCACATTGACGCCGCTCTTGGAGGAAGGATTCATCGGCCGTTACGCTTTGACTCGCGTTTTCCGGCGATAGTCGCCGCTCTTACCTCCGGTCTTCTCGAGCAGATAAATATCCATGATTTCGATCGACTTATCGAGGGCCTTGCACATGTCGTAGACGGTGAGCGCTGCAGCCGTAACGGCAACAAGCGCTTCCATTTCCACGCCGGTCTGTGCAGCGGCCGAGACGCTGGAGGTGATTTCCACGCCATTCTGGCATAGGCGTGCAGTCACATCAATGTGCGTGATGGGCAGAGGATGACAAAGAGGTATCCACTCCGAAGTGCGCTTTGCAGCGGCAATTCCGGCGATCCGCGCGATTTCCAGAGGGTCTCCCTTGGGAGTTTTGCGTTGGCGAACCTGTTCAAGAGCGGCACGGCCAATGCGCACAAATCCGTGCGCGGTCGCTTTGCGCACAGTCGTAGCTTTGGCGCTGACGTCGACCATAGCTACTTCCGCGCCTTTGCCGAAATGGGAAAGACGCTTCATAGCACGCCGCGGCGAGGCAGAACCATGGCCATTTCGCCTACGTCCCAATTGAGTTTCTCGGGAGACACAATCACAAACGCATTTGACTCGGCCATAGTGACGACGTCGCCCGAACCCTGCCACGGCAGAACGGCAACTTCAGGCTCGCCTCGCACCGTCTGAACACGAGCCGGAAGAAAATGGGTCAATTCACTCTTTTCGCGCAGCACGGTCGCGAGCCGGGCGCGGAAGATGGGCAGCGGCCGCGGTTCCGAACCACTGAGAATGTCGATCGCCGGAACTACAAACAACTCGAACGTGACCATCGTCGACACAGGATTGCCTGGAAGTCCGAAGACAGGTTTGCCTCGACAGACTCCGAAAACGGCGGGCCTGCCGGGCCGAATAGCCACTGAATCGTAAACGAACTGAGTGCCCAATTCGCCGAGCACCATCTCTACCAGATCGTACTTTCCCATCGAGACGCCGCCGGAAATGATAAGCAGGTCCGCTTCTAAGCCGCGTTCGATGCGGCGGCGCAATTCTATTTTTTCGTCGGGCGCATTTCCCAATGATACGGCTTCGGCTCCCGTGAGTACGGCGAGCGTCCCCAGCGCAATGCTATTACCGTTGCGAACCTGTAAAGGTCCTGGAGTTGCCGAGACATCCACGACTTCGTCCCCAGTAGAGAGAATGGCGGCGCGGGGCCGTTTGAAAACGCTCAAATGATGCCCGCCAACCTGGCCCGCCAGCGCCATCTCGGCGTATCCCAGGCGAGTGCCCGCTGCGAGTAGTTGCTGGCCGGAACGCGCTTCCTTGGCGCGGGCGACGATGCTTTGGCCGTGGGTTGCCGGGCGGCTCAGCATGATCCGCTCGCCTTCAATGGAGACGTGCTCGATCATTACGACGGCATCGGCGCCTGCCGGGACAGCCGCTCCGGTCATGATCTGCACGCACTCGCCGGGACCAACTACGCCATCGAAACCGCTGCCGGCCTTGATTTCGCCAATGCAGCGCAGCGTGGCGCCGGGCACAGCGTCGTCCGCGCGCAAGGCAAACCCGTCACGAATCGAGCGGTCGAATGGAGGGTAGTCGCGATCCGCTGTAATGGGCTGCGCCAACACGCGACCGCAGGCGCAAGAGAGCTCGATCGTTTCCGTAGCCAGCGGGCCGCGCAGGGCGCGGACCGAAGCGATCACCTTTTCGCGGGCTTGCTCGTACGAGAGCATTTTTCTGTGCTTAGAGCCAGGAGGCGAACTGCGTCCCGGGAGCGATAATCGTGGCGTCGCGTTCCGGTCCGGTGGAGATCATCCCGATTTCGACCTCGAGTTGATCGGAAATAAATTTCAGGTAATCGAGAGCGGTCTCGGGCAGGTTTTTGGCCGTCACGAACGCCTTCAGTAGAGGCTTGCCAACCCGGGAGCGTGCGGTATTCCGGGCGAATGTGGTCGAAATCTTCGACGGCAGCGGGCATTTCGTGAATAGGCGTTCCCTTATAGCAGTAGCCGACACACACTTGAATTTCGCGCTGCGTATCGAAAACGTCGAGCTTGGTGACAATGAGTGAAGTGATTCCATTGATCATAACGGCATAGCGCAGCATGGCGAGGTCCAGCCATCCGCAGCGGCGCGGGCGGCCTGTGACCGCTCCGTACTCTTTGCCGCGATCGCGGACTTCGCGCGCGTCGAGATCGGGCATCTCCGTGGGAAACGGACCGCTGCCCACACGAGTGGTGTAAGCCTTAGTTACGCCTGCGACTCCGGAAATACGGGTGGGCGCAACACCCAAACCTGTACATGCGCCGCCAGCAGTCGCATTCGACGAAGTGACGAAGGGATAAGTACCATAATCGATGTCGAGCATGGTGCCCTGAGCGCCCTCAAAAAGCACCGGGCGGCCATCGTCAAGCGCGCGGTTCACAAGCGAGGACGCGTCCACAACCAGAGGCCGCAGGCGCTCGGCATATTCGAGATACTTTTCGGCCAAACCCTCAACTTCGAGCGGCACTCCATAAGTAGCGCGGCAGATGGCGTCCTTTTCCGCAACGACGTGAGCGAGCTTTTCACGGAAGCGCGCCGGCTCCAGCAAATCGCAAACGCGTAACCCGCAACGTGCCATCTTGTCTTCGTAGGCGGGGCCTATACCGCGAGAGGTGGTGCCAATCTTGGCTGCGCCGCGCGCCGCTTCTGCGGCCTTTTCCATCTGGCGATGATAGGGAAAAATCAGATGCGCGCGCGTTGCAAGATGCAGCCTGCCGCTCACGTCGATACCAGCGCGGCTGAGGTTATCGAGCTCGGCGACCAAAGCAGCCGGATCTACCACGACTCCCGCACCGATGACAGCGTGCTTGCCGGGCCGAAGGATTCCGCACGGAATCAATTGCAAGACAAAACGGTTGCCATTGAAAATAACGGTATGTCCCGCATTGTGTCCGCCCGCACAGCGGGCAATGTAGTCAAAGGAAGCCGCCATGTAATCGACGACTTTACCCTTGCCCTCGTCACCCCACTGCGCGCCCACTACGACGATCGATTTCATTCCCGCTCTAGTTCCCTTTCTTTAGCCGGTATTTAGGCCGCACTCTCCCTCGCGAGAACCGACCGCGCGTTAAGCTGCGGCAGTTCCGGAGAGATCCCTCGCTTCCGTTGGTCGCTCGGGACGGCGATCCTGATGGGATCGCCGACTTCTCGAGGCTTGCGGCGGAAGAATATCGTACTCGCCGGGCGACGCGAAAGGCAAGGACGACCGTCTGAAAACGAGGTGTACCCAAAAAAATTTTGTAAGTGTTGATTCCAATCAACTTTAAGTTCTTATTTTCTGCAAGTGCTGATTCCGCGCAAGTTAGTTCCGCAGTATTCGTAAGTGCAGATTCCGTTGAAGTTAGCATTTGAAGGTTCGCAACTCCTGAATCTGGGCTTTGCAATGGCGAACCGGAACGCAGTGTCCACTCTGTTCGAACAAATGCCGGAGGGAAATTCAGTGGATCAAGAGAGATTAATTTTTTAGCGAGAAGCGACAAAGCCGTCAGGATGCCATTCGCACATTCTAACTAGATATATTTTACAGCACGAGTAAAGCGCGTCTCAGAGAGATCCCTCCCGGATGGAAGACGCTGCCCTAGGACCAGATCTAGGCGATGTTTTCCTTATCGCCGTCGCCTTCCGCACGTTCTTTCCGTGGCAGCAAAACCCTTAAAGCGGTCAGGGCGTCCTGCAGTGCCACGTGTTCCTCGGGATTAATCGAATCTTCGCACAGGCGTTGGGATATGGCCCTTTCCGCTATGTTGATTTTCCCTTGCAGAAATTCTGGGTTAAATTCCAAATACGCGTCAATGACGAATTGTTGCCACGGATATTTCGGGGAGTCCATTGGCTTGAAAACTCTCTTAAAACATTGGAGGACGTGTCGTGCGATGGAATGCAAGTGTACCGGGCGGGAAGTCATACGGGTGATATCTTTTGGAATCCGGCTGACCACGTTAGGGAAAACGATTGCGCCACGGTTACTTTAATTTTTGTCTGAGAAATTTCAGCATCAGCGGTTGGAATGCTATGCGGGCCACATACTGCAGGCAGGCGTGCTGTTCGACTTTGCCGATCTCAATTCCGACGCGGGGAAATCTAACCGATTGGAGTGCTGCTGGCGTTCGCCCCCGAACTGGAATTGTCTGCGCGAATGACCCCAGACTGATCCGTGAAAAACATGCGCTGGCCGGTCTGCCCGGCAACAATCGGTTGCGCGGTAATCGTATAAGACTGGTTGGAGCTCCCTGCCGTGTAGACAAAGGTGTAGCCGCTCTTCGTGCCTGCCGCGAGCACGGAATCGATCAGGTCCGCGGAGGTGGAACTGGCCGTCCCACCAGACGCTAACGGACCGAGATTTGAGAGCGCGGCGGGAAATTGGCCGTAGCTCGTGGAGTAGGCAATGCAGGCCGTATTTAGAGTGCGCAGAGAGCCGACTGCAGAGGCTTCATTAGCAGTGATTTTCGCGCGCAGCAAGTTGGGGATCGCAATCGCCGCTATGATCAGAATAATCGCCACAACAATCAAAAGCTCAATTAGCGAGAACCCATTTCGCTTCTTACGCATTGCGTCCGCTTTCCAGTGAAATGCCGGAAATGACCGCGGGGCGAGTTCCTCGGCAGGTATTTCTTTGAATCTCGCCCCAGCGGCTCGTCATTTACGACTGTTTGGCCCGAGCGGTTTCCTGCGGCACGATGATTTGCTTCACCTTGATGGTTTTGGTGGCAGCGTCCAACGTTCCGGTGATCTCCACGTTTTTCGCGCCCACGTAGGGTTGAACCAAGTCCTGATCATCCAGTTGGTACGTTGTTTTCGTAGCGGCATCATAGAGAACATATTTGCTTCCGGGCTTCACAAAATGCGCGTAGTACAGGACACACGAAAGCTTGTCTGTCATGCCATCGGGAGCTTTCATCGGTGTTTGAATGCAGTTCAGTTGCTCGTCAGTAAGTGTGCCCTTGAAGGTAGGGCCGGCTTGATCCGCGGCCAACGGTGCCGCAGCAAACACTAAGAGCAATAACAGTCCCAGGGGCGCGATGAGACGCCCCCTTTCGGCGTTGCAACTGCAAGCTTTCATACGAGCCTCCTTTGGATCAGAGTTTTGGTAGAGCATTGCAATACTGCAAACCTATTTCCGTTCGGCGTCGCAGACACTTGCTATAACATTAAATATCGACGCCGCTTGGCTGCCCCGACGCACAAGATTCAGTCATTTATTTCCATTTGCCGACACACTGATTTTGATCTGCTTCGGTTTGGCCTCTTCGCGCTTCGGCATTCGTAGGGTCAAGACGCCATTTTGCAAGCTGGCGCGGATGTTCTCGACCTTCACAATGTTAGGAAGCGAAAAGCTCCGGGTAAACGTTCCAAACGCGCGCTCAACCCGCAGGTAGCTATCCTCGGAGACCTCCTTTTCGAACTGTCGCTCTCCGCGTATTGCCAGGGTATTGTTTTCCACGCGGATATCGATATCCGTCTCCTGAACGCCAGGGAGGTCTACCTTTGCGACCAAATCGTTTTCTGTCTCATATATGTCCGCTGCCGGTGCCCAGGATGCCAGATCGGCCTGACCTGTGCGTCTTTGGATCACGGTGTCTTCGAACAGACGATTGACTTGATCCTGCAGAGAAACCAATCCACGGTAGGGGTCCCAACGACTGATGCTAGCGTTCATAATCAGATTCTCCTTTCATCGCTCAGTTAACTTCGGAATTTTCAGGATGCCGATACAGAATTGATGTCGGTAACGTGAATCGTTTTCGTAGCCGGGTCATATGTTCCGGTAACTCTGACTCTCCTGGCCTTGAAAAACGAAGCCTCTTGCTGGTTATCGAGCTGATAAATCGTTTTTGTCGCGGAGTTGTAGAGAACTAACTTGCCAGGAGTTTTCTTAAAACGAAGACAATACGTCGTACAGAGGTCCGCGGTGGACAGCGCTGTGGAGGTCATCGTCATGGCGTGGGAACCCATCTCGGCGCAGTCGTTGTCCATGATTTCTCCGTCGAACGCCCTTCCCGTCTTTGCCTGATCCCGGGCACCAGTGTTCTGCGCCGGCGCTCGCAGGGGAATGAAAGGCGGGGTTGTTGCCAGGACTATCGTTAACAGCAGGGGCGAGAGGGAAAAACCGTGTTTCATGTCGGTCCTCCTTTCCGCTTTACGGTCAGAGTCCCGCTCTGAAAAGAAGGCGGTCCTTTTGATCCTTGCAGACGGTCAGATGTGGGACCGCTATCCGAGCGAAACAAAAGTGTCAGTAAACACCCACTGAAATATCACAAACGAATTACTAATGTCAATAGCCAGTGCTTATACCAATCCTTTATCAACCCGAGCGTGTGATATTATTTATCTGATGAGTAGCCGAACCGATGCAAGGGACAAGCGGCCGAAATACGAGAGCGTCTCACTACCCGAATTGAGACAGGGCCGCCTGGGGAAGCATCACGAACTGGTGGAGAATATCCTTAAACAACTAAGAGATGTCGCGGATGGGCGGGCCATCAAAATTCCACTCGATACCGTGAATGGGCTATCAAAGGCTAATCTGCGCTCCGCACTTGTGCGCGCAGCGAGTTCGCGAGGAACGCCTGTTTCAACTTATTCCGACAACGATAACTTCTACGTGTGGAGCAGGACAAGAAACACAGCTAAATACGAACGCAAGCGGAAAGGCAGCAAGTCCTAGCCTCTCAAGGCAGCGTCGGATCCCTCTCCCGCGCGCCGCTGGGCTTGTTTTATATATATCCCTTGCTCCCCATTCCGAACAGGAATAGGCATTAGGGGATCGTGCGTAACGGCACGGAGGAACGACGCCGGCAGTTAATTCAGATGACGGTCGACGATCTTGGAGATTTGTTCTTTGGGGACGGCGCCGACGATCTGGTCGGCGACCTGGCCACCCTTGAAGATCAAGAGCGTGGGGATGCCTCGGATATTGTAGCGGCCGGCGGAATTGACGTTTTCATCGACGTTCAGCTTGACCACTTTGAGCTTGCCAGCATACGTAACGGCGATCTCAGCCACGGTCGGCGCCAGCATGTGGCATGGGCGGCACCAATCAGCCCAGAAATCGACCATCACGGGCTGCGCATTGCTCGCATCGATAACCTCGGACTGGAAACTAACGTCCGTAACACTCGAAATAGTATCTGCCATATCTCCCTTTCAGGCTTTCAATTGGGCTTTCGCTTGACCGCTAAGCGGTGCCAATCGGCTGATATTTAGATGATACCGTAGCCGTTCGGATTCTTCCCTTTCGAGCCACATCATACAACCGGCCATACTCCAGCGCCGAGGCATTCCAGGAGAAATCCTTGGCCATGCCATTGGCCTGCAAGCGCCGCCAGAGTGCTTTGTCGCCATACGCGGCCAGGGCTTCGCGCAAGGCCGCAAGCAGGGCCGGGCCAGTATACTCGGAAAACTTAAAGCCCGTACCGCGCCCGTTGGCGGAATCGAAAGGCTCGATTGTATCGTCGAGGCCACCTGTGGCCCTCACCACGGGCACCGTACCATAGCGCAAGCTATAGATCTGATTCAACCCACAGGGCTCGTAACGGGAGGGCATCAGAAACATATCGGCGCCGGCTTCGATTTTATGCGCCAGAGTATTGTCGTATGCGACCTTCACGGCGAGCTTTTCGGGAAGTTGCTCGGAAAGTTCCCGGAACATGCGTTCATATTTTGCTTCGCCCGATCCGAGAGCCACGATGGCGAGGTTTTCCTCCATGATCTCATCCGCGACCTCAGCCACAAGATCAAAGCCTTTTTGATCCGCAAAGCGCGAAACGATGCCGATCACCGGACTTTCGAGGTTCCCTTCGGGCAATTGGAATTGGGCGAGCAGATCGCGTTTGCAAACCTGCTTTCCGCTCAAGTCCTTGGCCGAGTAGCGCGCCGCGATAAGGCTATCCACCTCCGGATTCCAAACCGAATAGTCGACGCCATTCAATATGCCGACCAGACGGTCTGCGCGCGTGCGAACAACGCCGTCCAAGCCGTGGCCGTATTCGGTGGTCTGAATCTCCTGCGCATACTTGCGGCTTACCGTAGTTAAATAATCGCTGAAAACCAGGCCGCCCTTGAGATAGTTCACATGGCCAAAGAATTCCAGAGAGTCCATACGAAATAGCGAATCGGGCAAGCCGATGCGCGGGAGGACATCGCGGGGGAATAAACCGTGATAGCCCATATTGTGAATGGTAAAAACGACGGGTATGGCCGAAAGCTGCGGATCCGTCGCGTAAACGGTTCGCAGCAGCACAGGAACAAGGGCGCTTTGCCAATCGTGACAGTGAATCACGTCGGGCAGCCAGAGCTGCTTGGCAAGTTCGATTGACGCGCGCGCGAACTCCGCAAACCGCTCGGCACTGTCCGGATAGTCCCGGCCGCCAACGCCATAGAGCTGATCGCGATCGAAATATTGAGGGTCGTCCACGAAAAAATACTGCACGCCGGCAAGCCTTCCTCCGTCGGCAATGGCAGGAAAACGCAACGAAGTGCCCATGGGCACAGTAAGGCTCTTGATAACGACATTCTTGATCTGCGTAGTACGGTAACGGGGCAGAACCACAGCCACGTCATGTCCCTGCGAGACCAAAGCCTTGGGAAGCGCCTCGACAACGTCGGCCAAGCCGCCAGTTTTTGAGAACGGCAAACCTTCGGAAGCGACAAATAGGATTCGCATGTGTCTCTTAAACCAAACTTTGACGGTACTGAATTGAGCGCCGTGACGTCAAGACGATGCCTCGTGCGAGTAGCCTCAAAGGCAGGGCTTATTTCTTAGGTTGAGTTTCGCTATCGAAGAGCAGCCTTGAATCGACAATGCCGATCTCCACGCGCCGATTGGCTGCCCGGGCTTGCGCGGTGTCGCCCTTGACGCGCGGATCGAACTTGCCAAAACCCTTTGTGGTGATAAGGCCAGGATTGATCCCTGCCTGGACGAGGGAGTCGCGGACCGCCTGGGCACGCCGGCCGGAGAGCTTCAAGTTGTAATCCTGTGTGCCGATGTCGTCGGTGTAGCCGTACACGTAAATCGAATAGCCCTGGAGCGTCATCAGGACGCCGGCGATGCGGTTCAAGATGTCGTGGTATTGGGGATCGATATCGGCCTTGTTAAAGTCGAACCGGATCGATTTCTCGCCCAGTGTCATCACCAAGCCCAATGCGGTGCGGTGGGTCTCGGCAATTTGCCCCAAGACCTGCTGTAGCTGCTGGAGCTCTTCCTCGCGCTGCTTGCGATATTCTTCGGCTTTCTGCTCAGCTTGACTGGCCTCTTGCTCCGCGGCAGCGGCGGCCTGCTGGGCGGATTGCGCCTGCGCCGCCGAATCAGCCTCCAACTGCTTCGCTTCGTCGCGCTCCTGGGCAGCGGCCTGGGCGTTCGCCGCGGCTTGCGAAGCTTGTTGAGCGGAGGTCTGTGACTGCTGCTCCACGGTCCCAATACGAGTGTTGAGCTGCGCCGTCTGCTGGCTGATTTGGGCCATTTGGCGGTTCAGTCGACTAAGCATCCATACAAGTCCGGCACCAAGAAGGAGGATCAAGACGACCGCGACCGCTCCAAGGACCACCCCAGCCTTGCCGGGAGCCTTGGGAGGAGGCGCAGGCCGGTCTTCTGGTGTGGGGTTCGGCGACTCAGTAAAAAAGTCGTTCATCTTCCAGTCTTCAAATCGGAAGTTCCGATTTGAATCTCCTCTAGGAATCGTAGCGCTAGCGGCGTCTCGTGACACGATTAAAATTTTGAGAGGGTTCGGACGATCAACGTCATCGCCGCTGGCGCGCAGGCCTTGGGGAATTGCTACACTGGCGCGCCGTGGCACCCCAACGTCTTGGCCAGCACTTTCTTGCCAGCGCGGCGTGGCGCGAGCGGATCGGCCGGCTCGTGCTGGGCGCCAATTCGGCCGCGGCGCGGAGTAAAGTTGGCGGGCCAGAGGCCGCGTCGCGGCGAGAGGATCTGTGGGTCGAAATTGGTGCGGGCCACGGGGAGATGACGTCGCTGCTGGCCGCGCAGGTGGGGCGGCTGATCGCTATTGAGCTCGACCCGAGGCTGCTGCCACGTTTGCAGGAGCACACGGCTAAGCTTCCGAACGTCACCGTCACAGCGGGCGACGTGCTGGCGCTGGATCTGGCGGAACTTACCGAAGGCGAGCGGTTCCGCGCATATGGCAATCTGCCCTATTACATTACCTCGCCAATCGTGCATCGGTTGCTGGCACAAGCCGATCGGCTCGAGGCGGCGTTCCTGGTCGTGCAACTCGAGGTCGCGGAGCGCATGGCGGCTCATCCTGGCACTCGTGATTTTGGTTATTTTTCGGCTTTCACACAGTTCTACTCACGTCCGGAGATATTGTTGCGCATTCCGGCGGGCGCCTTTCAGCCGCCGCCTAAAGTTTCCTCAGCATTGGTGGCTTTGCGCCTGCCGGGCGAACGCACGAAACTCGGGATAACCGATGAAGCCGGATTTCTGAAGTTTCTGAAGGTTTGTTTCGCGCAGAAGCGAAAAACTTTGCGCAACAACCTGCGTTCGCTGATGCCGCAAGAAGAAGCTGCGGAGCTTTTGCACGAATGCGAGATTGGAGCGAGCGCCCGGGCGGAGGAGATCGGCGTGGCGGAATTTGCGCGACTGTTTGCGGCAACGAAGGGGACTGAAGGAAATGACCCCAGGGGCTAAAGCTCCCACAAAGTAGCGGTGACTTTTGTCGGAGCTAAAGCTCCGCCCCCTTCTCTGACGTTCCCTTGCACTTATGGCTTCGCTTTGGGCGTTTCGCGAAGGAGCGCGACCAGCCGGTCCGGGTAATTCGTGATAATGCCGTCGACTCCGGCGGAGATTAGTTTCCGCATCTCGTCGGCCGTATTGGCTGTCCAGGTGACGACCCTGAGATCGTGGGCGTGGGCTTCGGTGACTAATTCTCGGGAGACGCGGTCGGTTCGCGGCAGGAGTTGACGGGCCCCGGAATCGACGGCGGTAGCGACGGCTGTCGGCAAGCGATCACTGAAAAGAAAGCCGGTCACCACCAAAGGATCGAGCTGCCGTACCCGCTTGAGAACGCTCGGCGAAAAAGAAAGAACCACGCTACGCGGGACTTCCCCACAGGCATGCAAGGCGCCGACGATAGCGTGCTCCGCGCCACTCGGCCCGGTGGGCTTAACTTCCAGAAACAGACCGATTTCGTGCTCGCGGCCGAATGCCAATATCTCCTCGACCGCGGGGATGCGTTCGCCGGCAAAACCAGCGTGCTTTTCGTGGCCGGAAGCCCCGAACCAACTACCAGCATCTAGCTTACGCAATTCTTCGAGCGTCCTGGAAGAAACCGGGCCGCTGCCGTTTGTGGTGCGCTCCAGCGTGTCATCATGCAAAGCTACAAGATGCGCATCCCGTGAGAGTTGCAGGTCAGTTTCGATAAAGCCGGCGCCCAATTCGACCGCTTTACGAAAGGCGGCCAGCGTATTTTCCGGCGCAATTCCCGAAGCGCCCCGATGCGCGATCACCCACACGTATGAAGCTTGGCTCCTTACGTCCTAAAAATTTAGCGGTTGATGCAGTTCCTGCCGGGCGCTCATCCTAACAGAACTCTGACGTATCCCGCGTACTGCTCACGCAGGTCGATGCATCGCCGTCCAAGTAAATGACATCCAACCGATAGGGAACGATAAACGATGGGAGGATGGAATGACTACGACAAATCGGCCGCTCTCGATCCAGTCCATTGTGATAGTTACTGTCTTGGGCGTTATCGCCTCAGTGGGTACGTTCGCTGCGGGTAGAAGCGCGCAGGGAGCCGCGCCCCCGGAGCGTGGGAGCCAAAACTATGAACAATGGCTGTCGCGCGAAGTAGGCCATCAACTGGTTCAAGTGCCATGGCTCAGCGTCTTCGACAACCTGCAATACAGCGTGAAGGGCTCTGAAGTCACGCTATCGGGCCAGGTATGGCAGCCGGTGACCAAGGATGACGCGGAAACTGCGGTCAAAGGAATCGAAGGCGTGACCAAAGTAAACAATAATATTGAAGTGTTGCCGCTCAGCCCATTCGATGATGAAATCCGTCGCGCTGAGTACCGGGCCATCTACGGCGCCCCGGAACTGCAACGTTACGCCATGGGAGTTCTGCCGTCGATTCACATCATCGTTAAAGGCGGGCACGTGACGCTAGTTGGCACGGTCGACAGTGAAATGGACAAAAATGTCGCGGAGATACGCGCAAAGTCGGTACCGAACGTTTTCTCGGTAGACGATCAACTGCAAGTACGCCCGACACGAGCATCCGTCCAAACCAAAAACTAAGTTCATGAATGGGAGGGATCGCCGAGGTTCCTCCCGATTTCATTCCTGCCTGTAAGCTTCCCGAAGTCAGACTAAACCTGGGATTTCCCTGCGCAATTTGCCTTGAAGCCGCCGGGGGCGTGCCGTTTGGGGCATCAACGGCCGCAGCACGGTTGTTTACGCGGAAGCCCTTTGGAATACTAGGTTTATGCGGGGGGCAAATCATAAGCGCTTGTTCCTGACGGGTTTCGCGGTTGTTATCGCGTTCGTGGTTGGCACGGGAGCGGCTCGCGCCGACGAATTTCACCTGAAAGATGGTTCGAAAATCATCGGCACCATCGTTGGCTTCGAAGACGGCGCGTTCAAAGTGCAAACAACCTACGGCTTTGCGTACGTGCGCAAGGAGAGCATTGCCGAAATCGTTCCGGCAGAGAAGAAAGCCGGGCCGGATTCCGTGCAGCCAGCGCCCGTTTTGAAGCCTTCGGCGCTTACTACTACGACTTCGAACGGCAAACCGGCCGTATCGCCGATGCCGCGACCGATCCCAAAGTATGTGACCGCTCCGAGCAAGCCCGCCTCGGCGACCACAAACGTTGCGCCGCCGGCGATTGCGGCAAGCGCCGCTTCCCTGCTTCTGCCAAATCTTTCGGGGCTAGTGCCTCCGGGCGAAGCCGCCGATCCGCGGCCTCAACCGATGCAAGAGGCAGTGCGGGGCAATGTCTACGTGAATCAAACCTACGGCTTCCAGATGTACAAGCCACCAACCTGGCAGGTGATCAAGAACCCGCAGGATCAGCTGCCCAACGCTATCGGTGCGCTGGGCACCGAGGACCAAAATACGTTGCTGGTCGTCGGGCGCGATCCTTTGAGCGATTCCCTGGAGGCGATGGCGGCAAAGCGGGAGCGTACGTTGCGCGACGTGTATGAGAACTACCGCCAAATTGGCAAAAAGCAAATCACTGTCGCCGGAGTGCCCGCCGTCCAACAGCGTTTCTACGGCAGCCTCGATGGCCACGACTGGTCAGTCACGTTCACGATGCTGGCGCGCGGAAAAGACGTGTTCACGATTTTGGGAATGACGTCAGCAGATTCCGACTTGATTCAGATTCAGGAAAACGTGATTGCAAAGACAATCGCGAGCCTGCAGTTTCTTTCGCCGCAGTAAATCGACAACAGGAACAGGATTCGTTTACCGCTTCAGCAAAACAGATTCCTCGCTCCGCCCTCGGCGCCAACATTTGCGAGCAGCGTGAGAGGCTCCGCTCGGAGTGACACTTTTAGAGCAATGGCGGAAAATTGGGAAACGCTTAGGTCACTTCGACGGTGACTTCGTGATATCCGGTGGCGCCGTCGGGCCATTCGCCAGAGGATGACGAAGTCTGGAGTTTGCCATTGCCGTCCGTGGCGCGAACCATGATCGTGTGCTTTCCTTTCGGCGGGTTGATCCACACATATTTCCAGAACGCCCACACCTGGGAAGGCAAGGGATTGCTGAAGATCGGGGCGTCGTTCCAGGAGTCGCCGTCGTCGGTGGAAATTTCCACTCTTCTCACGCCTGCCTGGTTCGCAACGGCCCAGCCGGTAATGACGAAATTGGTTCCCGAGACGCGCGCTCGGTCGCGGGGATCGTCGATGGCGGCTTGCAATTGACGCTCCGAGGAATTCGACCAGCCCTGCCATTCCCAGAATCCCAGAAATTCGTGATCGACCAATTCGATGCGCGTCAGCCATTTGGGCATTTTCATTCCGTATTTCCCCGGCAGAATCACGCGCAGAGGAAAACCGTGGCGGCGCGACAGAGGTTCGCCATTCATCTCCCAGGCGAGGAAATTCTCCGGGTGCAAGATGCGCTCCAGAGTGTGGCCGGTGCTGTAGCCTTCGGCGGAGTAAAGAGCCGCATATTTCGCTTGCGGCTTGATGCCGGCGCGCTCGAGCAAAGAACACAAGCGTGTGCCGCGCCACACGGCATTGCCGATCAAGCCTCCTCCGACGGAATTGGAAATGCATTCCAGCGTGAGGGTCGTCTCGTAGGGCGGCTCGCGGCGAATCTCATCGTAGCTGAAGCGCAAGGGATGATCGACCAGGCCGTCGATGGTGAGCGACCATTTCTCGGGATCGACCGCGGGTTCGCCATGGGAGGACATCAGATAGAAATCGTCGTTGGGAGTGATGGCGCGGAGCGCGGCCTCGGGCCCGTCGTTCAGATAGGCGCGCACATTGACGTAGCCGGTGTGCATGCCTCTCATCATGTAACGGTAGACGGTGAGGGGCAGCAGCACGCCAACTCCTGCGCCCGCAACCATGGAGAAAAATCTGCGCCGGTCCATCGTTCGAAGGACCTCCTGCCGATACGGATATTGTCTCGCTCGGCGAGAGGATTGGAAAGCGGCACCAGCCGCGCCGTTTTTTAGCAGCGGGACCGGTCGCAGCTAACTATCTGTGACCGCTTTCTTGAGAATTGCGATCTGGCCGCCGTGATAAAGGCTGTGTTGCACAATGCCGTGAAACAGATAGTAGAAGTCGTAAGAACGGCCGGGAACGATGCCCTGCAGTTTCGCGTCTTCACATTTTTCGATGGCCAGCGCCAGTTTTTCGGCATCTTCGAACAACTTATCCTGCGCGTCGAACCATCCCTCCGCGGAGTCATCTGTCGGGGCAGGCCAATCTCTCTCGGTGCCAAAAAGCTTTGGCATGGGAGTTCCTTGAGTCGCTTCGAAACCCGCACGCACGTAAACATCGATGTGCAGAACCAGTTCCCAAATGCTGTGTGCGGAACGCAATGGGCGCGCACGCGCCTGCTCCGGCGCGATTTCGGCGAGCAAATCGAGCAGAGAAGGTCCGTGCCAAGCTTCGCCCCTGAAGGCGCGGCGCAATTGATCGGCGATACGAGCAGTTTCGGAATTCATAGGTGAGGAACCAATCCTAGATGTCCTTTCAGCAGAGGATGAGGGTTAAGAATCGCACAGAAACAGCTTGACAGAGGGCTGATGACGGTGTATTTAACCTATAGGTTAAATACGATGACAGAAGCATTCGCAACAGCCGATCAACTGAGCAGCACTTTCGCAGCCCTTGCTGACCCCACCCGGCGCGCGATTCTCGCACGGCTGGCTTCCGGCGAAGTTTCGGTGACGGAGCTTGCGGAGCCCTTTGAGATGAGCCTGCCCGCCGTCTCCAAGCACCTGAAGGTGCTGGAGAAAGCGGGGCTGATCGCGCGGGGACGCGATGCGCAGTGGCGCCCCTGCCGGCTTTCGGCGGGGCCGCTGCGGGACGTTGCCGATTGGGTGGAGCACTACCGAAGATTTTGGACAGAGAGTTTCGATCGTTTGGACGACTACTTGCGCGATGTACAGAAATCGCAAAAGAAGGAGAAAAGAAATGGCGGCAAGCGACGCAAAGATGAGTAAGAGCTCAACGGAGGAAACGGATCTGGTCATCACGCGCGTCTTTGACGCGCCGCGTGAACTCGTTTTCGACGCCTGGACGAAAGCCGAGCACCTGCAACATTGGCAGGGGGCGCCACGCGGTTTCACCGTAACAACGGAGAAATCGGACATCCGCCCCGGCGGAGGCTTCCGGATTTGTATGTGCTCACCCAACGGTGCAGAGCACCGCCTGGAAGGCTCTTATCGCGAGATCGTCCGGCCCGAGCGGTTGGTTTTCACCCATGCATGGCTTGATTCCTCAGGAAAGCCGAGCCAGGAGACGCTGGTGATCGTCACGTTTATCGAACGAGGCGGAAAGACGGAAATGACCCTGCGCCAAAGCGGCTTCAAATCCGCCGAATCGCGCGACGGCCACAGACTGGGCTGGACCAGTGCGTTCGACGTGCTCGGCGAATATCTGGCGAGGATCGCTGGTGCGCGGAACAAACCGACTGCGCGGGAGGCATTCGCTGCCGGAGCGACGTGGTCCAAGAAACGCGAGCTAACAATCGAACGGGTGTTCGATGCTCCGCGCGAGCTTGTCTTTCAGGCGTGGACCAAACCGGAGCAGATCGCGCACTGGTGGGGGCCACGAGGATTCACGCTACCAATCTGCGAGATGGAATTTCGGGTGGGAGGAAAGTTTCGCTTCGTGATGCGCGGGCCAGACGGAAAGGATTATCCGTTTGAGGGCGCATATCTCGAGATCGTTGAGCCTGAGCGCATCGTGTTTCAGGGAGTAATCCACGATGAGCCGGGGCATCAAGTGTGGACAACGGTGACGTTTGCCGACCATGCCGGCAAAACGAAACTTACCGTGCAACAGACGTATTCGTTTGAATCCGATGCGACGCGCGGTGCTCCGGAAGGCTGGAGACAGACGCTGGACCGGCTTGGGGAATATTTGGCGCGAGCGTGACGGTTGCGGCGCCGTTGATAATTTCGGCCCGAAAAAAAGGCACAGCACGCTCAGAGCCAAAGCCTCAGGGTCTCCCGCAAACGGCGCCGGAGCACCCTGAGCTACAAGGGAGGAACGGATCATGCAATTAGGCACTCAGGCTGGTCCTGTTTCAAAGGGAAGACTCTGGACAGGACGGATTATCAGTGCTGTGGTTGTGCTGTTCCTTCTATTCGACAGCATCACGAAGGTGATGAAGGTGCGTGCCGTGATCGAAGCTTCCGCCCAGCTTGGGTATCCGGCGAACACGATTTTCACGATTGGGATCATCCTGCTCGTCTGCACAGTGTTCTACATAATTCCGCAGACTGCGGTTCTTGGGGCGATCCTGCTCACTGGATATCTTGGCGGCGCGGTTGCGGCAAACCTGCGCATCGGCAGCGCGATGTCCAATACGTTCTTCCCTATCGTTTTCGCCGCGCTGGCGTGGACGGGAATCTTCCTCCGTGAGAGCCGATTGGGCGCACTGATTCCCTTCCGAACTTGAGCCGACGCGAAGGCCGAAGCGTCAGTTAGAGCACGCGGCAAGCTTCGTCAAAGCTGAGGCGCGGGTTGCGCGGGAAAAGCTTGGTGGGATCGCCGTAGCCAATATTGCAAAGAAAATTGGCTTTCCATTTGCCGTCGGGGAAAAATTCCGCATTAACTTTCGATTGGTCGAATCCGGACATGGGCCCGCAATCGAGGCCCAAGCCGCGCGCGGCGATCATGAAGTAGGCGCCCTGGAGCGTGCCATTGCGGAAGGCCGTCTCGTGAATCAAAGCGGCATTGCCAGCGAAAATAGAACGCATGTCGCGGGCGGGAAAAAGCTGCGGCAGCTTATCGTGGAACTCCGTATCCCAAGCGACAATTACAGTGACCGGAGCGGTCATGGTTTTCTCTACGTTGGTGGGAGAAAGCGCCGGACGGAGCCGCTCCTTGGCTTGGGGCGTGGTGAGGAAAACGAACCGCGCAGGCGAGGAATTCGCGCTCGTGGGCCCGAAACGGGCCACGTCGTAGAGTTCTTTCAGCAGCTCGAGGGGTACGGGTTCGGGGCGCCAGACCCAATGGGTGCGCGCCTTGAGGAACAATTGGTCCAGGCACTCGGCGGAGATTTTTTTATGCTCGTGTACTGCCTGCTGCGATTCAGCCATCTTGCTGCCCTCCCGTTAGCGTTTCCCTTTTAGCATGGGTTTCAGATGCAATGGAACCGGAAGAGTAACAGTCAACTGCGCTCAACCCCTTGGTCAAATTCCCCTTAGATCAGAGGGATTCCTCGCCCGCCGAAGACGCACTCGCGCGCAAAAGGCGCGCCCGACTGCGGCCTCGGAATGACCATCTGTTGGCAGCGCTGGACCGAAATTAGAATTTGGTGACTTCGGTGAAGTGGAAGTCGCGGACCTTCATGGCGGGCACGACCATGTCGAAGGACTCTTCCCCGGCGGCGCGCACCGCGGGGCTCATCTGCCCCACATTCGAGAGCATTTCCAAAATATTCTGATTGAAGCGGAAATTGCGGATGCCGGTGGAGACTTTCCCGTTCTCGACGAGGAAGCTGCCGTCGCGAGTCATGCCGGTGAGAATTTTTTCGTAGGGATCGACTTCGCGAATGTACCAAAGGCGGGTGAGCAGGATGCCGCGATCGGTCGTGGCGACCATTGTCTCCAGGAAGTATTGCCGCCGCCGAAGACGAGATTGAAGGGCGCTTCGCCATCCTGATTCGGGCAGCGGCAGGCCGTGGCCGGTGGGCCTGGTTTTCATTTTTTTGGCCGTGGAGCGCGCATAGACGAGATTGCGCGGCACACCGCGCTCAACGAGCAAAACTGTCTGCCGGGGCATGCCCTTCGCCATCGAACGGCGGCCCGGACTGCAACTTGTGCGTGACGTCGTCGTGGATGGAGACGTTTTCGCCCATCACTTGCTTGCCGATGCGATTGGTGAAGCAGGAGCGCTGATCGAGCACGGCGGTTCCGGCGAAATCGTAGAAGAGAAAGCCCACGAGATCGAGGACGGCGGCAGGTTCGAGAATTACGGTCCATCGGCCGGGCTCGACTTCTTTGGGGTGGCGCGAAGCGGCAGCCTTTTCACTGGCGCGCTGGGCGAGCGCTTCGGTGATCGATCTGGCCGCGATCCGGCGCGCTGGCCTTGGCCCAGCCGGAGGAATCCTGCTCCATGATCGTGATGGAAAATTCGGCGCGGCTCTGGCGATAGCTGGCGAAAAGTCCTTTGGAATTGGCCATGGCCATGACCGCCGCGCCGGTGGAAAAAATGCCGGCAGCGGTCTGCTTATTTTGTTCCGCGAGTTCGGTGACGCGGGCAACCGCGGCGGCGCGGTCTTGCGGCGTGGCGCCGGCAGTCTCAGGGAAATAGCGATTCGACCTTCGGGTAAGTTCTGCGGGCCCAGGCATCGGCAGCAGATCGGGATTTTTCGGCTGGCTGCGCGCCAGCGTGGCCGAGGCGGCCACGGCACGGCGCAGCGATTCGTCGTCGGTTTTGTTTGTACTTGGCGCGGGCGGTGCGGCCGTCGAAGACGGTGCGCACGGAAACGCTCATCGCCTGCTCGGCAACATTCTGGTGAATGGTGTTGTTGGCGAAGCGCGTGAGCGCGTCGGCAACGAAATCGATATGCACTTCGGTCTCGTCGGCATCGGAGAGCCGCAGAACGCGCTCGGCAAGGCGACGCAACTCCGCGTCGGAAGGAAGATGCGCTTCGGCGACGGCGGGGCCGGAGGCGCGTTGTCGCGACGGGTGCGAGGCAGGGATTTTTTTCGTTCGTGTGTTCACGGTTCAGCGGCTAAGCCGGCCCCTACGTAATACGCTAATGTCGCGGCAAAGCCACGACCCACAAATCAGAAACCTCAGGTCTCCGCCGGTTTTTACTTTAAGCGCGCTTGCGCGCGGGCACCAGCGGTGCGAGCTGAGCTACACACGCAAAGACAATCATTTGGCGAAAGCCATGCCGACGC
The DNA here is from genome assembly GCA_963846235.1 of uncultured Acidobacteriota bacterium. Lineage (GTDB taxonomy): Bacteria > Acidobacteriota > Terriglobia > Acidiferrales > UBA7541 > Palsa-189. Next base: position 402,255 of record CAWJVF010000003.1, on the reverse strand, counting down.
GAATCTTGCGGAAGCGCGCAGGGGCGGCGCCGTGGCCTGTGCCCATGGTCTGCATGGGCTGGCCCTTGCCGCAATTGGGCGTGCCCCACAAGGTCCAATAATCGCGCGAGCAGATGGCGTCGCAGCTATTCCAGAATTCCGTGGTGATGCCGCTGTAGCTGGGATTTTTGAGCATGCGCGTCTTTTTGCCGCGCTTGATCTCCCAGCCGATCTCCGTGGAGAACTGGAAATGGTAGCGGCGGTCGTCGATGGACCAGGAGCGATTGGTCTCCATCAGGATGGCGTCGTCGGTATCGGCGATGCAGGTCTTCGTAACGCCAGGTGCCGGGCAGCAGGCTGATATTGGTCATGCGAATGATCGGCAGGCGATTCCAACTTTCGGCGCGCATGGTGCCGCCGGATTCGTTCAAGCCGATGGTTCCCGGCGGTCTCGCGATTCGAAAGATAGCCGGTGAAGAGGCCGCTCTTGATGATGTCGGTGCGCTTGCCGGGAACGCCTTCGTCGTCATAGCCGAAAGTGCCCAGGCCGGGGCCGTGCTCGAGGCGCGCGTCGGCGACGACGTTGACGATATCGGAGGCGTAGCGCAGCTTGCCCAATTTCTCGAGCGTAAGAAAACTCATGCCGGCGAAATTTGCTTCCATGCCCAGGACGCGGTCGAGTTCGATGGGATGGCCGATGGATTCATGAATCTGCAGGCCAAGCTGCGAGCTTTCGAGAATGATGGTGCGCTCGCCTTGCGGACACTGCGCGGCTTTATGCAGAGCGAGAGCTTCTTCGGCGACGCGTTGCGCGTTGCCGGGCAGATCGAGCGCCTCGACGAGTTCGTAGCCGGCAAGCTGATGCTGGCCGCCGAAGCTATTCGGGATAGGAGCGCTTCTGAATTTCGTCGTTCACGAAACTGGTGGCGACGATGCCCGCGCCGGATTGCATTTTGAGCTGATGAATCCGGGAGCCGAGAGTGGAGGCGTACCACTGTTCCATGGCGGCGGAACTGCATGGAAGTTTCCGCGAGCGTGAGGCCCTTCACGCGGCGCATGGCGTAATCGGCGGCGAAAAGCAAATCCAACTGGCGCTCGAGCGGAATCTTGAATGGGTCCTTGACGTAGGGATTCTGCCAGGTGTCGACGTAGGCTTTTTCCGGGACCATCTCGGCATCGGCGCGCTTGGCCATGGCGGAGGCGCGCGCGATGGCTACGGCCTGAGCGGCGCAGGCCTGCACGCCTTCGCGCGTGAGCACGTCGCTCGAAGCGAAACCCCAGCAGCCATTGGCGAGAGCGCGTATGCCGAGGCCCAGCGATTCGCTTTCGGCCAAGCGTCCCGACTTCGCCGTTTTTGGTGCTGAGGTCGCGCAGGCGCATGTCCACGACGCGCGCATCGGCAAAAGACGCGCCGCGCGTTTTCGCGGTATCGAGCGCCAGCGCGGTCCACGTCCTGCATATCTCCGACGACGCGCGGAGACAATTTCAGGAGGAACGACCTTTTTTGAATTTGCAGAGCGCGGCACAGGCGCCGTCTCTAGGTGGTGCCTTCGGACCAGGAAGCCAGGTAGTGCTCCTGCTCCGGAGAGAGCTTATCGACGTGAATTCCCATGGATTCGAGCTTGAGCTTGGCAATCTGGCGGTCGATCGGCTCAGGCACGGGATAGACCTGCCGCTTCAGCTCGGAGCCGTGCTTGACCAGATATTCGGCGGAAAGCGCTTGATTGGCAAAGCTCATATCCATCACCGCCGGCGGGATGGCCTTCGGCGGAGGTGAGATTGATGAGACGGCCTTCGCCGAGCAAATAGATCCGCCGACCATCTTTCATGGCGATATTCCTCGACGAAAGGCCGGGCGGGCTTTTTGGCTGGTGGCCAGCCGTTCGAGCGCGGGGATATCGATCTCCACGTTGAAATGGCCGGAATTGCAAAGCACGGCGCCGTCTTTCATTTTTTCGAAATGCTCGGCGGCGAGAACGGATTTATTCCCGGTGACGGTGACGAAGATGTCGCCGATTTTGGCCGCGTCCGGCATGGGCATGACGCGGAATCCGTCCATGACGGCTTCGAGAGCGCGCACGGGATTGATTTCCGTGACGATCACGTCTGCGCCGAGGCCCTTGGCGCGCATGGCGATCCCGCGGCCGCACCAGCCGTAACCCGCGACCACAAATTTCAAACCGGCGAGCAGCAGATTGGTGGCACGCAGGATTCCATCGATGGTGGATTGGCCGGTACCGTAACGATTATCGAAGAGATGCTTGGTGAGAGCGTCGTTCACGGCGATGACGGGATATTTGAGCGTGCCATCCTTGGCCATGGCGCGCAGGCGAATGACGCCCGTGGTGGTCTCTTCGGTGCCGCCAATGACGTTGGGCACCAGATCGAGACGCTTGGTGATCAGCATGGTAACGAGGTCGGCGCCATCGTCCATGGTGATTTGCGGCTTATGGTCCAGCGTGGCGCCGAGATGCGAGTAGTAGGTAGCGTTGTCCTCGCCCTTGATGGCAAATGTGGGGATGCTGTAGTCCTTCACCAGGCAGGCCGCCACCTCGTCCTGAGTGGAAAGCGGATTCGAAGCGCAGAGCGCGACTTCGGCGCCGCCATCGCGAAGCGTGATGGCGAGATTGGCAGTTTCGCTGGTGACGTGCAGGCAAGCCGAAAGCCGCAGGCCCTTGAGCGGCTGCTCCTTGATGAATCGCTTGCGAATCAACTGCAGAACGGGCATCTGCTGATTGGCCCATTCGATCTTGCGTTTCCCACTCTCGGCCAAGGCCAGGTCTTTGACGTCGCCGCCGAGCGAATGCGTGGTTGCCACGGTTTCCCCCAAAAATGAGTGTTGAAGTCCTTGTTGTGACTAGACGAAGTTCCGGAGAGATCCCTCGCTCCGGTTCGTCGCTCGGGATGACCATCCTGGTCGGATGGTCAGCTGCGAGCGCCGACTTCAGCGTTGCGGCCTGCGGCTGCTTTGCGAAGCGCTTCGGCTTTATCCGAACGCTCCCAGGTAAACGTTGGCTCGCTGCGGCCAAAATGCCCGTACGCAGCGGTGGGCGATAGATTGGGCGCCGCAGGTCCAGGCTTTCGATGATGCCCCGAGGCGTGAGCGAAAAGACGGCGCGAACCAAGTCCGTCATCTGCTCGTCTGGAATCGTGCCCGTTTCGAAAGTATCGACCATCACCGACACCGGCTCCGCTACGCCGATGGCGTAGGCAAGCTGCACCTCGGCGCGGTGAGCCAGCCCAGCCGCGACGAGATTCTTGGCCACGTAGCGAGCCATGTAGCAGGCAGAGCGATCCACTTTGGTCGGATCCTTGCCTGAAAGCGCGCCGCCGCCATGCCGGCTGTAGCCGCCGTAGGTATCCACGATGATTTTTCTGCCGGTGAGCCCGGCATCGCCCATCGGCCCGCCAACGACGAAGCGGCCGGTGGGATTGATGTGGAACTTAGTGCGCGAATCGAGCAGCGCCGGAGGTACGACGTGCTGAATCACTTCTTTGAGGATGCCGTCGTGGATTTCGCGATTGGATACGGAGTCGCTGTGCTGCGTGGAGATCACCACGCAATCGACGCGCGCGGGCTGACCATTGACATATTCGACCGTCACCTGCGATTTGCCGTCGGGGCGCAGGAATGGGAGATGTCCCGCCTTGCGAACATCGGCCAAGCGCCGCACCAGCTTATGCGCGAGCACAATGGGCAACGGCATCAATTCGTCAGTTTCATCGCAGGCATAACCGAACATCAAGCCCTGGTCGCCGGCGCCGCCAGTATCCACGCCCATGGCGATATCGGGAGACTGGCGTTTCACCGATGAGATGACGGCGCAGGTGTCCGCATCGAACCCATACTTCGCGCGCGTGTAGCCGACGTCGCGAATCACCTGGCGGACGATCTCGCTGTAATCGAGGACCGCGGAGGTGGTGATTTCCCCCGCGACCATAGCCAAACCTGTGGTCACCAGCGTTTCGCAGGCGACCCGGCCCATGGCGTCCTGGGAAAGAACGGCATCCAGGACGGCGTCTGAAATCTGATCGGCGATCTTATCGGGATGACCTTCGGTCACGGACTCCGAAGTGAACAGAAAACTCCGCTTCTTCTGGCTCAAACCATTGCTCCTTCAGGAACTAAGTACCTGACAAAACTTAGATGAGCGAGGACGAAATTCCTGCAAATGCGACGCTAACACAAGGGGCTTGAGACAGTCAACGCGGGACGACAAAGCTACCTCGGCTAAGGCACGAACGGTCGCATTAGCAGGCGCGGGAAGGCCCTATTCCCGGTCGTCCTCATCCCCATTCGGAGCACCAGCCTTGACGGCGACCACTCGCCCGCGCGGGCGAGGAGAAAGGTGCGGATGAAGGGATCGAGATCGCCATCGAGGACGCGATCGACGTCCCCCATTTCGAACTTGGTCCGGTGGTCCTTCACCAGCCGGTAAGGCTGCAAGGTGTAGGTCCGAATCTGGCTGCCGAAGCTGATTTCCAACTTGGATTCGTCGAGCTTCCGAGTGGCCTGTTGCCGCTTCTCGATCTCCGCTTCGTACAGCCGCGAGCGGAGGAGCTTCATGGCAAGTTCGCGGTTCTTATGCTGGCTGCGCTCCGCCTGACATTGCACCACGATACCGGACGGCAAGTGTGTAAAGCGCACGGCAGTCTCGACTTTGTTGACGTTCTGTCCTCCGTGGCCGCCGGCGCGGAAGGTGTCAATTCTGAGATCCTCCGGGCGGATATCGATTTCGATGCGGTCGTCGATTTCGGGAATCACAAAGACAGACGCGAAAGATGTGTGACGGCGGGCCGCCTGGTCGAAATGGCGAAATACGGATGAGCCGGTGCACGCCGGTTTCCGTGGAGAGCAAGCCGTAGGCATTTTCGCCCTCGACGCGCACGGTCACGGATTTGAGCCCGGCGCCTTCGCCGGGCTGCGAATCGATCACTGAAGCGCGAAAACCTTTGCGCTCACACCAGCGCAGGTACATGCGCAACAGCATCTCCGTCCAATCCTGCGATTCCGTGCCGCCCGCGCCGGACTTTATGGTGAGAATGGCGTTGAGGCGATCGCTTTCGCCGGAGAGCAGCGTCTCGGTCTCGAGTTGTGCGACGTATTCGTCGGCGGCGTCGAGCTCCCGATCGATATCGCTTGCAGCATCGGATTCGCGCTGCGCGACGTCGCTCTCTTCGTGGCCATGTGCAAATAAGTGTCGATGTCGCTCGAGATGCGGGAGAGCTTTTCGTCGGCGCTTATGCGGCCTTCGGCGCTTTTGCGCTGCTGCATGACCTGCTGCGCTTTTTCCTGATCCTGCCAAAAGTCAGGCTGCGAGCTGTGTTTTTCGAGTTCGGCTAGAAGACCGCGGTGGCGGGGAACGTCAAAGATAGCTCCGCACGAGTTCGATGCGTTCGCTGAGTTCCTGAAAACGATGTTCGAGATCTTCGATGACCATGATTTGTCCTTTGTCTATTGTATCCCGGCTTGCCCGGCTTGCGTGCGGCGACGCAACGCCATAAGCAGCAACGCCAGACTCACTACGCTGCAAATCTCCGGAAGCCAATCGCCCCAGCGCGTGTAAAAAGTGGTATCGCTGCGAAATGCGTAGGCGCGTCGAGCTCTCCCCGGACGTCCACGGGCAGCCTCGCGATGATTCGTCCGTAAGGATCCACTGAAACCGTGTAACCGTTGTTTGTATCGCGCAGGAGCCAGCGCCGATGTTCTACGGCGCGTACGCGAGCCATCTGGAGGTGCTGCGCGGGCGCGGAGGAGCGGCCGAACCAGCCGTCATTCGAGATATTGATCAGCAGGTTCGCGCCATCCAGAACAAACTGGCGAATTTCGTTCGGGAAAACCGCCTCGTAACAGATGAAAACGCTAAATCGGCCGCCGGGTAAATTCCCTACCGCATAGCGGGTGCCGCTCCGAAAATCGCCGGCCAACCCTGTGAGATTTTTGGCGAACCAGAAAAAATCGCGCCAGGGCACGTATTCGCTGAAGGGAACCAGATGAATTTTATCATACTGAAATTGCTCGCGGCCCTGTGGATCGAGCAAGGCTGCGCTGTTGTAGGCAGCGAGCCGGCCACCGGCGCCGGGTACCAAACCGACGACGCCGAGCAGGAAGTCGCTTTGCGAATCGCGCGCAATTTCCTGCGCGCGCCGGGCGAAATCCGCCCTGGGACAACGAAAACGGCGCGGGAACCTCCGGCCAAACGACCAGGCCGTGATCTTTCTGGCCCGCCGCAATGCTGATGCGGTCGAGCTCGGACATATCACCGGCGTGAAGCGCATCCCAATTGGCCGGATACTCCATCGATTGAGGCAGATCGGTTTGCACCAGATGCGCGACTTGCGAAGCCTGCGCCGTGGGGACGAACCGTGCGCCAATCAGCGCGACAGCGAGAATGCAGCGCAGTAAAGCTCGCCAACGCTGCACCAGGCAAGTACGAATTCGCTTGCCCTCGCGGCCGGGGCAGCCATCCCATCAAGCGACCGATCAGCCAGACCACAAACGCGTTGTAAGCGGCGATCAACAAACGACAAGCCATAAATTCCTGTGACCGAAGTCAGCTGCACGAAGCGCAAGATTACCTGCGGCGGCATAGCCGAGGAGATTCCAGGGAAATCCAATATCGGGCATGCGAGCGCGGGCGAGTTCAAGCGCGACCCAGAGAAAAGGCGAGGCGAGTATGGCCAGTTTCTTATCGTGCCGCGCAATCCAGGTCACAAGCAGCGTGAACGCAACGAAGTAAGGCGATGCGGCCAGGATCATCAAGGCCATTACTCCGGCGGCTTCCCAAGGAGGCAGCGGCCCATATTGATGCATGACTGTGTAAATCCAAGGAGTGGAGAAAAGATAAAACGCGACGCCGAAAAGCAGGCCGCGAAACGCCGCTTCGCCCAAGCCACCCTCGAGAGAAGCAAAAATCAGGACGGCAACAGCGACCCAGGCCAAAAACGGCAGATTAAAATTCGGAAAAGCGAGCGCCAGCAGGACTCCGGAGGCGAACGAGAGCAATATGCGCCATCGGCGCGAGAGATTCCGGGGCTGATGCGTGTTCTTGTCTTTGCTGGCTGCGTCGGATCGGCTCCGCTATCCCCGCAGAGCGGCGCACGTCAACGCCGGGTGATGGCTTTGAAACCTTGACTTTCAAGTTTCTGGCGGGCGAGATCGGCGGATTGAGGTTCGGTGTAGGGTCCCACTTGCACCCGATAATAACGGTCAGCGCCAGGCGGCAGCACGAAGGCGGGGAATCTCTTCTGCTGTAATGCCTGCGCCAACGACACTGCGTCTGACTGGACGCGCCATCGCCGCTACTTGCAAGACCGTGGCGCCATGCGGGATGATCGGCGGACTTACGGATTTTATGTTGGATCGAGCGGAGTCGATGCGGGGAGCTGACCTCCCTGCCCCAGGGACTTCGGTGCCACTGGGAACTAAGGATTTCGGCTCTGCCAAAGGCACGGCCGGCTTCGCTGGCTCCGCGGAGTGATAAAAATCCCAATCCGATGGCGGCGCCGCGGGCTTTTCAGTGTCATCCGCACCAGCCGGACCGCGCACGGGCTTGACGGGCTTGACCGTTTGACAGGCTTTTCGATAACACTGTCCGGCCTGCCGGGAAGGATGCTCGCTGCAGCGCGGAGCGCATCGTATTGGTTGCGTCCCAGCAAGTAACCGAGCGTGAAAACCATACCGAACAGCACGACCAGCAGGATGAAAACTCCGACAAGCTGGCGTCCTCCGAGTACCCAATCCTTGTTGCGTCGATTGCCTGATGCCATCAGCGCTTCGGCTCCAGTGTCTTCTGCACCCAGGCATTGATGATGTCAATGGGTAGCGGAAAAACGATGGTGGTGTTCTTCTCCGCGCCAATTTCAGTGAGCGTCTGGAGGTAACGGAGCTGGATAGCGGCGGGCTGGGTTTCCAGCACGCCGGCAGCTTCGGCGAGCTTAGTGGAGGCTTCGTATTCGCCTGCGGCGTGAATGATCTTGGCGCGCCGCTCGCGTTCGGCTTCCGCCTGGCGCGCAATGGCCCGCTGCATCTGCTCCGGAATATCGACCTGCTTCACTTCCACCTTGGTTACCTTAATACCCCAAGGCTCGGTATCCTGGTCAAGGATCAGTTGCAGCTTGGTGTTAACCTTTTCGCGTTCGGCGAGGATTTCGTCGAGTTCGAATTGACCCGACGATGCTGCGCAAAGTGGTTTGCGCCTTCTGCGAAGTGGCATAGAGATAGTTCTGCACCTGGGAAAGGGCCAAATTTGCGTCCACCACGCGAAAATAGCAAACCGCGTTTACTTTAACGGAAACGTTATCGCGCGTGATGATGTCCTGAGAAGGCACGTCGAGAGTTTCGATGCGCAACGAGATGCGATAAAGAGTCTCGATGGGCCAGAAGACCAGGCGCAATCCCGCGGGCTTGGCTTCGGGCAGCATGCGTCCCAGACGCAAAACCACTCCGCGCTCCCATTCCTTGATGACGTAGAGAGAGTTCCAAAACCAAATCAAGAAGATGACTATGACAATGAGCGGGCCGGTGAAGCTGAAGTCCATCGTCGTCTCCTTCCGCGAGCCGCTGTCAGCGGCGACCCATGCTTCCCAGTTATAGCTCGTCCAAATCAGCGCGCCACAGACTCCGCAGGCGTGACGTACACCGTGAGCCCCGCCACCCGCACAACTCGAACTTGTGCGCCCGCCGGGATGGCCACCGGAGATACGGCGCGCCAGAGCTCTCCACGCAAGCGGACCATGCCCTGAAATGAGGCAGGTACGGCTTGGTCGCTCACAGGCACAAACGTCTCGGTGACCTCTGCCGGCGCGCCTAGAAGTTGATCCACTCCGGCGGACTGCTTCCACGTGCGGGACCGCAGCACCAGGCGCATCAGAAAAATCGTGATCACCGCCGCCGGCGCGGTCACCCCAAGCGCCACGCCAAAACTGACGCCGGCGCCGGTGAGAGGCGAGCGGATCAGCATGAACGCGCCCAGCAGCATGGCGATAATGCCGCCGGCAGCCAGAACACCGTGGCTTGTGTACTTAGCCTCCAAAACGAACAAGCCCAGCGCCACGATAATCAAAAGCAGGCCCGCAAAGTTTACCGGAAGAATGTGCATGGCGAACAGCGCTAACACGAGCGCGATTGCGCCAATCACACCCGGCGCAATCATTCCGGGATGCGTGAATTCGACGTAAAGACCGAGGACACCCGCGATCAGCAGAATGAAAAAGACGTCGGGCTGCACGATGCGCGACAGAAATCGTTGACGCGCGGACATCTCCATGGTCACGACGTCAGGATTACTCAGGTTGAGGCGCGTTTCGGAACCGTCAAATCGCTTGATCGTCTTTCCGTCAAGTTTGGCGAACAGATCGTCGGGCGAATTGGCAATAAGATCGATCAGCTTATCGTTCAGCGCTTCCGTTTCGGTGAAAGCTTTGCCATCCGTGACGGCCGTTTCCGCAATCTCCACGTTTCGGCCGCGCTTTCCGGAGTAGCTGCGCAGGAAGGCCGTAGCATCGTTGAGAATCTTTTTCTTGAGCGTGTCGTCGACATTTAACGGCACGCCGCCAATCGCAATCAGGGGTGACGCCGCGCCAGCATGCGTCCCCGGCGCCATGGCTGCCACATCCGCCGAGAGAAGAATAAAAAATCCTGCTGACGCGCCGCGTGCCCCAGCCGGAGAGACGAACACGACAACGGGCACAGACGAAGAAAGAATGTGCTGAATAATATCTTCCATGGATGTGCCAAGGCCGCCGGGCGTGTCCATGGTAATAAGGACTAAGCTGGCGTGCTGCTGGCTTGCCTGGGCGATTACCCCATCGACGTATTCGGCCATAATGGGCTCGATCTCATCGCCGATTCGCAATTCGACAACGCGTGGACGGGAGGCGGGATTGGAAACCCGACTGGTCTGGGCGTTTGCTGCCGAGGAAAAAGAAAATATCAGGGTAAGAATCACCAAGAACAGAAGCGTCGCACTCGCGGTTTTGCGCGGCGGATTTAGTGTTTGATGTAGACGCGCAAACATTCGGGAAGAAATCGCGAAAATAGGACGAGCTCGCGGACTCAGCGGAACCGCAAGCGCATGGGCCGGAACGCAGCGGCGGGACATTCCTGCGCAATTGTATCAAAGTGCCTTATTCGCGGCTGTGGTAGTGTGACCGCAATGATCGCGATGATACGGGTGGTAGCGGGGATCATCGAGCAAGACGGGCGCGTGCTGATCTGCCAAAGACCGGCGGGCCGCATCTTCGCCGGTAAATGGGAATTTCCCGGCGGAAAAATGCGACAAAGCGAGACGCCGCGCCAAGCGCTTGAGCGCGAGTTACGCGAGGAATTGGGCACGTCGCCGAAAATTGGCGAAATGGTCCAGATGGTTCGGCATCGGTATGCGGAGATGACCGAACCGGTGCAGATCTCGTTTTTGCACGCTTCACTTGAAGAGATGCCGAGAAATCTCGCATTCGAACGAATCGTGTGGGCGGCGCGGCCGGAATTGCCACGCTACGATTTTCTTGCCGCCGATCGGCAGGTGATCTCACGCCTCGTGCGAGGAGAAATTTAATGCCTGTGAAAATGCCGGGGTACGAAGACCTATTCACGACGGGATTGAAGCACCGCCGTCTACAACCAGAATTTGGCCCGTCACGAACTCCGCGCCAACCAAATAGATGACCGTGTTGGTGATGTCATCCACGGACCCCGTGCGTCTAAGCGGAGAGGTGCGAATAGCGCGTTCGGCAATATCGGGCGCGTCTTCGAGGAATGAAATTGTTCCGGGAGCGATGGCGTTTACGGTAACGGCCGGAGCGAGCGCGCGGGCCAAGCAGCGCGTCAGCATGATCACTCCCGCCTTCGAAACGCTATAGGCTGTGTACGTGGGCCACGCCAACAAACCGCCAAGCGAAGCAAAATTGATGATGCGGCCGCGTCCGCTTTGCGTCAGCAGCGGTGCGGCGCGCTGAGCTGCAAAGAACTGCGCTTTGAGGTTGGTATCGAGGAGCGCATCCCATTGTGCTTCTGCGGTCGAACCGACAGGCGTTGGGGAAAAGATCGCGGCGTTATTCACCAGAATATCGAGGCGCCGGAAGCGCTCTTCGATCTGCTTGAACAGGCCATCGATTTCGTTGACGCGGATGAGTTCGGCTTGAATGCAAAAAGCTTCGCCACCATTGCGGATGATTTCCGCCGCGACGGCCTCTGCCTCTGGGCGCGAACTGCGGTAGTGAACGACGATGCGAGCGCCCTCGGCGGCCAATCGCAGAGCGACGGCGCGGCCGATGCGACGCCCTGCGCCGGTAACCAACGCGACTTGTCCGTGAAGGTTCATGCCGAGGCAGGAATGTAGCACATACCGGAGGCGACAAATCGCGGGGTCGCGACCTAACTCAAGCCACACCCCAGAATGGCCCGAGAGCGCCGTGCGCTACAATCGGGCCGCTTCTCTTGGAGGCGTGATGAAACTGGACCTGCTGGCGATAGCGGCACATCCCGATGACGTGGAACTCACCTGTGGCGGGACTCTGATCAAAATGGCTCGGCGGGGCTATTCGGTTGGAATTTTGGATTTGACCGGCGGAGAAATGGGCACGCGCGGAACGGCGGAAACACGCCGGAAAGAGGCTGCAGCGGCAGGCCGAATTCTTGGCGTCGCGTATCGCGAGAACCTCGGTTTGCCCGATGCGCGCCTGGAGATGCGCATGGAATACAAAATGGCCATCGCGGGGCGCATTCGCGCTTTACGTCCACGCACGGTGATCCTGCCATATTGGGAAGGCCGGCACCCAGATCATTACACGGCGTCGCGGCTGGGCTATGAGGGTTGCTTCCTGGCTGGATTGAAAAGGCTGGACTTAGAGGGCGAGGCCTACCGGCCATTCAAAGTTCTGTACTCGACGACCTATGATCGCACCATCCGGCCCTCTTTTGTGGTGGATATATCGGGCGAGTTTTCGCGACGGACGCGCGCGATTTTGGCCTACGGGTCACAATTCAGCCCCAAAGGGCGCGAGCGGCGCTCAAAAGTGTATATACCGCTCGACCGGCTGGTGCACGAGGTTCACCTGGTGGCGCGGTTCTATGGTGAAATGGTCGGTGTGGAATACGCAGAGCCATTCCTAACCAAGGAAGTTATGCAAATGGAAGATGTGGTGGAGATACCAGTGCGCTCGATTTAGAGAAGTCGAGCTAGAATTCGTCGGAATCCTGGGCCATAGAGAAACCAGGGATGGCTTGGCTTGCACCTTTTCGAACCACCTTAATGCGAAGAATGGCAGCGTTTTCCTTGCCGGCAGGGCGAAGAACGGCGAAAGTCGCCAATGCTTCGCTATAAAGGCGGGTGACAAGAAAAGTCTCTTCGCTTCCTGCCTTCTTCCAAACCTGGCCTACCTGTACCTTGGAAACGGACATTTTTGAGTTGTTACACCGACGGCATTCAGACCGGCTCGCGGCCTGCGCTAAAGACCTGTATCCCGGACCGCTTAGGCAGGTTCGCCTTTGCATCTTAATCTTGGGGGTGGTCACTGAGAGCTGTCAACTGAACGTAGGTACAGCTCTTGCGCTTGGGATTACCGCCTGATGCGGGAGCGCCCTGAGCTACAATTGTTTTGCAGACGGGAAACCCCGGTCGGATAGTAGCCATCAAAGGAAGGGACCTGTATTCGCGGGGCTCGCCTGGATGTATAATTCGACAGAGCGAAGCGGTTGGGGGCAAAACCATGGTACAGTCGCGTATCGTAATTAGCAGCGGCTTTTGGAGCCGAAATATCTTAGGGCTGTCGTTGGCCGCGGCACTCGTCTTTCCCGTTATCGCCGCGGCGCAAGCGCCTTCGCAACCGGCGCCGCCACCCGCCAATCCTGCACCTCAGACTGCTCCGAGCGCCCCCACGCAAGATCCGACGCCCCCGGCACAGCAGCCCGCCCCTACGCAAACTTCGCCGAACGATTCCAAGCAGTCGCAGTCAAAAGACACCAAGAAAGACGATACCCCGATCCCGCAAAAGGATAAGCCTGACGTCAAGCCGGGCACCAAAGCAGACGTAGACGCGATTGGCAACCGCGGGGTGGGCAAAGGGGTCAACTTCTACTCTCTCGAGCGCGAGATGGCGCTTGGCAAGGGTCTAGCTCAGGAAGTGGAGCGCTCATCGAAGCTGATCGATGACCCGGTCGTTTCCGAATATGTGAACCGCGTCGGCCAGAACCTGGTGCGCAACTCGGATGCCAAGGTCCCCTTCACGATTAAAGTGATCGACTCCGATGTGGTGAACGCGTTTGCGCTGCCTGGCGGATTTTTCTACGTGCACAGCGGCTTGATCCTGCGCGCCGATTCAGAGGCAGAATTGGCGGGCGTGATGGCGCATGAAATTGCGCACGTGGCGGCACGGCACGGCACCAAGAACGCCACAAAAGGCGAGATTGCCCAGATGGCGACTATCCCGCTGATCCTATTGGGTCCAGGCGGCTGGGCAGGTTACGGACTTTATGAGGGACTGAACTTCGCCATCCCCATGTCTTTCCTGAAGTTCTCGCGCGACGCTGAATACGAAGCCGACTACCTCGGGTTGCAATACATGTACGCGGCGGGGTATGACCCGAACGCGTTCGTAACCTTCTTCGAAAAGGTTGAGGCGGAAGAAAAGCGCCAGCCGGGAACAGTGCCAAAGTTTTTCTCCACTCATCCGCCGACGCCGGAGCGTGTGGTGTCGATTCAGAAAGAAATTGGCAACGTGCTGCCGGCGCGAGATCAGTACATCGTGACCACTTCGGAATTTGACACCGTGAAGGCACGGCTGCGTGGCATCGAGAACCGGAATAAGTTGCGCGACGACAAGACAACCAGGGATCGGCCTACGCTGCGTACGCGCACGGAACGCGGCCAGCCGCAAGCAGGCCAGGGCGGACAACAGCCCGGGGCGCAGGGCGGCGACAACTCTCCTTCCGAGGACCCGGATCGGCCAACGTTAAAGCGGCGTCCCGAGGATGATCCGAATGGGCAGAACACCCCTAATCAATAAGGGGCATTAAAGCTAAAGGGCGCTCGTTAAAAACGAGCGCCCTTTTTTTGTGACGAATTTCTTTCGGGAAGAGGGCCGCGGTTACGCCGCACCTTCCTCGACTCTACGACGTGCCGCTCGCGGCTGGTTGATGCGCGATGCCCATCCTGCGCATTTCCTCCCCATAATATTTACGATAGAGGACTTCCCACTCCTCGCTGCCCTCGAGAATCTCTTTCTTCTGCGAACCAATTTTTTGACGGACCTGCGCGTCCACTTGCTCTTCTTCTTTGAGCAAACCAATCAAAATTTCCACCACATTCTGGCGAATGGTGGCGCGGTCCTCAATGAACTCGACGTCTTCCCCAGCTACGAGAACGTCGGTAATGATGTGGGACAAACGAACGGTTTTTTCCCGGCTTAATCGCATACGATTGCGCGAACCGCATCGGACGGCAAGTTGCGTCGCGCGTAGGGCGCTCAGCGCAGAATCAATTTGCGCTGTCGCGCCAGCTCACCTTTCACCTTTTTATACATCTCCTGGTAAGACACCCCTGTGCGGCGCATCTCTTCGGCATGCTGGCTAAGGATCTCGCGGACCTCTTCGTTCAAGCGGTCTTCGATACCAAGCTCCTCGGCCATTTTCACGCGGATACGTTCTGCCAAAACAGCAGGATTGCCAGCTTCGATCATCTTGTTGGCGACGAGGCGCTTCGCAACCTCATTCGCCATATACCCCACGAAATCACGTGATAACAGCACTGTCACCCAACCCCGACGAAAAATGCGCATTTTGAGTCTACTGGCAGCCGCGAGAAGGTGTCAAGGAAGGGTGTTATACAAGCGCGTCAAAGCCTTTAAAATGTACGTTAATCCAGGGTGGAATTTCCCAGCGCTGTTTACGGTTCAATGATTCGATTACGGATGGCGTACCGCACCAGGCCAGCAAGAGAATCCAAATTGAGTTTCACAAAAACCCTTGCGCGATGGAACTGCACCGTCTTTATGCTGATATTCAAAATGGCGGAAATCTGCTTATTAGAGTTTCCATTCGCCAGGAACCGTAGAATTTCCCGTTCTCGTAACGTAAGTACTACCGCCGAAGGATGATGTGGACAGTCCTTGGAGTTTGCAATGATTTCTGTCAGCCCACCCATAATTCGCGCTGAAACCGCGCCAGAGCGACTACATTCACCGAGCGTTGGGAAGCTTGTTAGCCGCTCTGGCGTCTGGCGCACATTGACCAAAAGCTTTTCGAACGGCCGAGTGCTCATCGTTGCGCCATACTCGTCTTTTGGAGCCCCTCTCTCGACTACAAATACACCAACCTGTTTAAGTTTTCCGCGCCCATCTCGGATTGGGAAGTGAGTGCCCCTCCAATGGACGAAGTCTGGCCTGGTGGGAACATTGCCTACGAGTTCAACGCAGGTAACCACTTTCCCCGTATCGAATACCACATCGAGAGCGCGCTCTATCTTGGACGCGGCATCGCCAACGATACTGCGAAGACTTTCGCCCTCATGAGCTTCTGCCGGAACTCTGTGAAGCTCTGCGAGAGCTTCGTTTGCAAACCGATATCGCAACCGATCGTCGAAAACAGCGAAACCAATATTCGAATCCAGGAGACCGTCCAGCACTTGACGCGAGAAATGGGCCAGCCCCACGTCCATCAGTTCCATGCTGCCTTGCCTTGCGCCAGAATCGCGTGAAGCAATACAGATTCTTGCGCCCTATTGAAGTCTGCCTATTCGTCCCAGGTTGTAGGACATCTAACGTAATTCAACTATTACGGCAAGTAGGTGTTTTGCCTACAACTCGACTAGTCCGTTCCGGATTGCGTAGCGAACAAGGGCAGCCACTGAATCAACTCCCAATTTCTTAAAAATTCTGGTTTTGTGAATCCTGACTGTGTTTGGGTTGAGGTTCAAGAGCGAAGCTATTTCTTTGGGGGATTTTCCCTCGGCTAAAAGCTGGAGGACCGTTCTTTGCCGGGGAGGTAACGTGCCCGGAGGAAACTCGCCTCCGGATTTCCCTAAGTCGCGAGCGGGATCGAGCGCGGTGATCTCTGCCACAATTTGCTGGAATCCTTTGGTCAAGCGTTTAAACACCTTCAGGTTTTGGTCGATGTCAATCTGACGAGTACGACCGGCAGCAGAACGTAAACACTGATTTACTCCCGACTGAGCCAATCGAAGCATGGATGTCAGCCGTTGATGCGTTTTCGTCCGACAGTCTCGTAATAGCTGCTCCACTCTTCTTTCGTGTGTAAGCTCGACCACGACCACGCATACATTCGAGATTCGTCCCCTTTGATCGAAGATCGGGAGGTAATCTTCAAGCCAATAGCCAATATCCGGTCTCCTGGACAACTTGCCTGAAACCTCGAAACCTGTAACAGCCTGCCCGGTATGCAATACACGTTCTATGCGCTCACCTACAATGTTAGCTAATTTGCCAATGATGGGATCGAGCGATTTGCCAAGGTGAGCCTCGGCGGGAACCCGATTAAACGAAGCTAGCGCGCGGTTGATTGCACAGAAGCGAATCTGTCGATTAAAAACCGCCACTCCAATCGAGGATGCACCAAGCCCACGAAGCGTTGGTTCCGGTCGATAAAGTGGATCGCTTACAAGCCCGACTCTCGAAAGAGAGCCGTTTCCCCCGCCTCCGGCCCGCATGCGCTACCCCCCAACTCAAGCGATAAACCAACGCCCAATCGTGAAGTGTTATCAGGCCTGAATTCAAGAACGGCGAGGTAGGAATCGCCGCCGGAGACTTACGAAATATATTAGTCCACCAAAATGTAGTCAAGTCTGGTAGCAGTGAGTCCCCGCCTAACGCTCTGTGCATCCGCAAAGTAGCGCGCTTGGCCCCTCACGCTTTTCTAAACTCCACTCGCGGGTGTTTTGGCAGCTTCTGAGGCGCACGTAGCTGAGCGTTCCCGTTTTCCTCAATTCGTTCGCAGCGATTTAACATGCCATTCATCTGGCGTTCATCCACGACAGGCACTGTTCCAGCCGCACGGGGTTGTGCAAACGACTTACAGTCGGAGGGCGAAGTGATTCGTGTATCTCGTCTGGCATCATTACTAGCAATTGCAGTTAGCTGCCTTTGGCCCGTGGGCCTTGCGGCCCAGCAGCAAAAGGGAACGATCTCCGGAACGGTTACGGACAGTTCCGGTGGAGTATTGAAAGGCGCTCAAATCTCCCTGGAGCCTGTGGGCGCTAGTCTGGTGTCGGACGTTCAAGGGCAGTTTTTCATAAACGATCTCAATCCGGGCAGTTACACAGTCACGATCACGTACGTGGGCTTCGCGCCATTCACGAAATCGGTCGATGTCGTTGCAAACCAGACGGCGAATGTCGAGGCCAAGCTGGAGGTTCAGTCCCAAAATCTGCAGGTGCTTGTCACTGCGGAGCGCCCTTCCGCCGAAGCCGAGTCGGTTAACCAAGAGCGCACTGCCGATAACATCGTCCAGGTACTGCCTGCGGAGGTCATCCGTAGCTTGCCCAACGCCAATATGGCGGATGCCCTCGGCCGATTGCCCAGCGTGACCCTCGAGCGCGACGAGGGCGAAGGCAAATATGTGCAGGTCCGCGGCACAGCACCGGAACTAACGAACACGACAATCGACGGGATGAACGTACCGTCGCCGGAGAAGGGCGTTCGCCAGATCAAGTTCGACGCGATTCCCGCCGACATCGTCGAGGCGGTGGAAATTAATAAGACATTACAAGCGAATATGGATGGTGACGGCATCGGTGGCTCAGTCAATCTCGTGACCAAGACGGCTGGCGAACGTCCCACCATGACGTTCGGTGAGGTGGGCGGCTATACGCCCATCGTCAACGGCCGCGGGGACACCGAGGCCACGGGCACTATCGGTCAGCGGTTTGGAGCCCAGAAGCGGCTCGGTCTTCTCATCGGTGGCTCTTACGATTGGAATGGCCGTGGAATTGACGACATCGAGCCGGTCTCCGATGTCGCTACATTCCCAAATGGCGCGACAGCTCTCTGGAAGGATTCTCAGGACATCCGCGAGTATCGTTATTACCGCTCGCGCTGGGCTCTCACCGGGAGCGCCGACTACAAAATCGGCGCAGATTCGAACATTTACCTCCGCGGCCTCTACTCCGAATTCAAGAATTATGGAGACCGATGGGTCTACTCGCTGACAGACAACACGCCGGTTTTCAACCCGCTGACTCCCTCGCAATTCCCAAACGCCCCCACACTTTTCGGTTCCAACGGCTGCAGTATCGACCAGGGACAGGGCTTGAGAGCTGCGGCTCGCCTGCAACGTTTAACACCCAAAGCCGTCGTCCCGACTACGGAATCGGGAGCATTGTAATCGGGGGCAAGCACGTTCTCACAACGACCTGGTTTTCCTGGGATCTTTCGGTCGGTCGGTCCCATGAGACGGACCGGGGGTACGGCACGGCGAATTTTGGATCGAGTCTTGCCACCAGCTCGTGCCAATTCGCTCCTTCTCTCACAACGAATAGCTTTGAGCCGCAATGGTCGCCGGCCTGTTTCACGGAAGCCTACAACCCGGCGAATCTCTCTTTGAGCAACATTCAAAGCCAATTAGGTCAGAGTGCGCAAGTAAACCTTCAGGCGGCAGCATCAATGGCCAAGCGGTATCACATCGGTTCTCATCTCTCGACTATCGAAATAGGCGGGAAATTCCGCAATGCGCACAAATATGATGACACCTACACCGATGAGCTGATCCCGAATGTACCGGTTCCGTTTACTACATTTCCAAGCGTCCTGACGAATAACCACTACTACATGAATGCGTACCAGTTGGGTCCAAACCCGGGATACCAGGATGTCCTCGCATTTGCGAACACCAATCCGATTTTTGGAATAAACAGCACTCGCGGGAACGATCCGGGCAACTATGACCTCATAGAGAAAGTCGGCGCGGGATACTTGATGGATACTCTGGATGTAAGCAGCCGCGTTCGGATTGTTGCTGGTGTTCGCTTCGAGAACACGGATCTTAAGACTTTAACGTTCGACACGACCACCGGGACTTTGACCGATAGGGCGAGTGGTTCTTACCTCAAAACTTTGCCGAGTGCCTCGCTTCGCTATGGCCTCACCACAAACAATGCCTTTCGCTTCGTCTATAGTCGCGGTCTCTCGCGTCCTCAATATCAGGACATCGCCCAGGCTGTGAGCTTTACGACGGTTGGAAGCCCGGGGTCGGTGAAGAACACAGCCTCACTTGGAAATCCTAATCTTAAAGCGGAGACCGCCGACAATTTTGACATTCTCTTCGAACATTATCTCAATTCCTTTGGAATGGTCTCCGCGGGCGTGTTCTACAAACGCATTACCGATCCCATCGTCACGACACAAGTTGTTCTGACGAATTTCCAGCCGTCACCCATTGCCCCAGTGGGTACCTATACGACGACTACACCAATCAACGCTGGCAACGCAGCGGTAGGAGGCTTCGAAGCTGCCTATCTGGAACGCCTTTCCTTCCTTCCCGGCAAACTCGCGGGACTCGGCATTTCGGCGAATTATGGCTATTCGAATTCTCGTGTCAGCGGCTTGCCAGGCCGTTCGGATCATCCCAGACTCTTGCGCAACGCGCCCAACACATGGAACATCAGCCCGACCTATGATCGTGGCCGATATTCGATCCGTGTCGGTCTCTCGTACAATCAAGCCAACATTTCCAGTTACAACTATACGGATGGCACCAACGGATCGACACCGATTGCGGGTGGTCTGAGAGGCCCCTTCGGCGACGTCTACTTCTATTCCCACATCCAACTCGATGCGCAGGGCAGCGTCCGCTTTTCTCACGGACTCGAATTTATTGCGTACGGGCTCGATCTCAATAATGAAGTGTTTGGTTTCTATCAGGGCAGCCCGCAGTTTATGATCCAACGCGAATATTACGAGCCCACTGTGGCGGCGGGCATCCGCTGGTCGCCGCTGCGGGAGAAATAAGCGAGGCCGCCTCAGCGCTTTAGCGGCCTGGGCTTGTTTACAATGTAGGTGGAGGAGCTGTGCGTTCAAACGCGAGACTCACCTGCATGGTTTTGATTGCCGCCAGCTTGTTCCTTGCAGCTTCGGGAACGAGCGGCGGCCAGGGACGCGGATCAGAGTCCGGTGACGCGGCTAGCATTGTGCGCGATTCGTCTGGGCCGACCTTCTCTATCAACCAGCAAGACTTGCATTCGCCGCTAACCCTGGTGGCTTACGGCGACATGCGGTTCACCGACCCGACAAACGTCACCGCGACGAATCCGACCGTGCGACGCGCGCTCGTTCATCGCGTTGCGGAAGAGAAACCGGACGCGATCCTACTGAATGGCGACGTGCCCTGGCACGGCGGAAACGCAAAGGACTACGAAGTCTTTCGCGCTGAAACCCAGGTTTGGCGGGACGCGAATTTGCGTGTATTTCCCGCGCTGGGGAACCATGAGTTTGCCAACTGCGAAGTGCCGCAATGTCTGGCGAACTGGTGGGCAGCATTTCCAAAGCTCAAAGGGCGGCGATGGTACTCGGCCCGTTTGGGATCGAAGATTTGGATCATCGCGCTCGACAGCGACGATTCTTTGTTGCCCGGAAGCGACCAACGACGCTGGCTGGAGAGCCAGATCGCCTCACTGCCTCACGAGATTGAGTTCGTGCTGATTACCATGCACCACCCGCCCGTGGCTGACGTTCAGAGCCGGTTTATCGTGGACCACAATCCCCGGCCCAATGAGATCGCTTTGTCGCAACTTCTGAAAAGTTGCGCTGCGACCAGCCGAGCTAGATTCATCGTCGCTGCGGGCCACATTCACAATTACGAACGGTTCGTGCAGGATGGAGTGCTCTACCTTGTCTCGGGCGGCGGGGGTGCGGCGCCCACCCCCTCAATCGCACTCCGCGCGATTTCTATCAGGGTTCGGATTTCCCGAATTACCATTACGTGAAATTCGTGTTGGAAGGACAAACCTTGCGCGGGACTATGTTCCGGCTTGCCAATCCCACTGCCGGGAAATGGGAAGCTAAAGATGAATTCGAGGTTCGCGCGAATTAAGCAGCACGTGCCTCGTTCTGCGAACGACCATTCGGCCGCATCGCGAAAGCTCTAACCCTCCTAATCCTAAATCCGCAATCTTCAGCGGGAATATACCGTAGCTGGCGAAGGTTCATCGTTTAGACAGAGCTTTTGAACGCTATTCGAGGTGCATTACACCCCGCACCGGCTGTCCTGCTTATATACGGAGCACATCCAACAAATGTGCCTTTAGGGAACCGAGCAAGCGACAAGTAGCTTTGTGCCTATTGTTAACACAGTGTGAACATCATGTTGCTGTTCTGTTACAACTGTGGGAATGTGGTTCCAACTTGAGGGGCTCCGCGATTGCAGCAAAAGTGAGGGATTCCGGCCAACTGTGCCGTCGTCGGCTGCATTGCGGACGAATAGGGGTGGAAGCGGGAGGTAAATAGTCAGATGAGCAGGTTTAACGTTTTCGTCTCGGTTATCGTGCTCGCTACACTCGCACCACATCGCGCATCAGGCCAGACTCTCAACCCGCAGGCAAACCCGGGAAATGTGAATCCTCAGGTAGAGACATTGAACAGAAAAGCGCTGGGAGGGGACACTCGGGCTCAGCTTCTGCTCGGAATGGCTTTTGAATTCGGGCAAGGCGTGGAGAAGGATCTCGAGGAGGCGATGCACTGGTATCGAATAGCCGCCGACCGAGGAGATCCGGAAGCTCAGACCAATCTCGGATACTTGTACGAAATCGGCAGCCTTGGCCCCGAAAACCCCGCTGAAGCCGCTAAGTGGTATCTACGAGCTGCAGTCACAGGTTTCGCTCGGGCGCAATTCAATTTGGGAACTCTTTATCTTCGCGGCGCGGGCGTTGAGCGAAGCGATGAAGACGCCGCGCATTGGATCAGCGAAGCCGCTGACGTGGGATGTCCGACGGCCGTCGCAGCCCTTGGTTACCTGTATGCCTATGGCAAGGGAGTCCCGCTGGATGAACAGAAGTCACGCGAGCTCCTGCACAAAGCGGAGAAGAAAAATGATCCCCGCCTGTGTGGGGCATTTCGTCAATCTAACGACGGGCCGCTAGTGCGCCGATAAGCCGCGTCCTGCCCTACTTACAAGACAGTTAGGCTCAGTCGTAATACGCCGGAGCCTTCTTGAGTTTGGCATTCGCTGTGAGATCGTGCTGAATCCACAGTTGCGCGCCGGTTTTCTTCAGGAAAGCCTCAATCGAAGCGCGGCTAGCGGCGGTCTGTTCGCGGTTGAAGTCCGTCTTCGGTACCTGGTGCTGCGCGCGTTCCTCAGGGTAATGATAGAGATCGCCGGAGAGCACGATCGGCCCCGTTTTGCGCAATCTCAAAAAAAGAACCTGATGGCCGGGCGTGTGCCCCGGGGCGGACTTAAGGATCACAGTCCCGTCACCGAAAACGTCGTATTCGTCGTTCTTGAGGATTACGGTCTTGCTCTTTTGGAGCGCGCTGAACGTTTCTGGCGTTAGGCAGCGCGAAAATGCGGGCGGTTGAGCAAACATCGCATCGCGGTCTTCCTGCCGCACGAGCCAAGTGGCGCTGGCGAAATCGTTGGAGTTAGCCGTGTGATCCCAATGGCAGTGCGAAAGCGCCAAGTAGGTAACGTCGGCCGGCGCGTATCCAGCTTGAGCCAGTTGCGCTTTCAAGGGCTTGGTCACGGTAGCAACGGACGGGTTCACGCTACCAGGAGCGGCCTTGGTCGCACCCTTCCCCTTACTAACGGCTCCATCAGGTATTACGCCCGTTTCCCACATGAGGGTGCCTTTCGGATGCGCTATCAGAAAGCAGGGCACGGCCATTTCGGCCGCGGCGAGTTGGTTGGGCGTGAAGCCGTACACCGTCGTATCTGCAATTTTTAATTTGCCACAGTCGAAGATGTAGAGTCTGAGCGATGCCGGCGCGGGGGCATGATGCGTTGTTTGCGCGGCGCCTTTCGCTTGGGCTGACTGCCTTACTGCACCGTTCGCTACGAGCAGAGCGACGGCAAGAAGCAAGGCAGACGCAATGCGCCTGCAAAGATACGTTTTGTGCGGTGACATGGTTTTATGCCTCTCGGCTCAGATTGCGATTAGCAACCTCTGTCTGCTGGTCAGCCCTGAACGATCTGCACGTTGAGCCCTTCCGGATCCTTGACGTGAAAACCGGCGTCCACGTTCTCTTCGGGGCTCGCCCCGTGCGACTTCAATTCGCGTGTGGCCGATTCCTTATCGAAGTGGTCCACGCCAATCGCGAAATGGTCCACGACGCCAGTAGGGCTCTTGTGGTGAAGAGAAACCAGCGTTTTGGTGATTCCGAGCCGCACGATTTCATTGTTTTTGTCTTCGCTCACCACAGTAAAACCGAA
Organism: uncultured Acidobacteriota bacterium; assembly: GCA_963846235.1. GTDB lineage: Bacteria > Acidobacteriota > Terriglobia > Acidiferrales > UBA7541 > Palsa-189. Next base: position 378,908 of record CAWJVF010000003.1, on the reverse strand, counting down.
AAGCTTCTGGTAGAAATCGATGGACCGCTGCAAATTACTGACCTGAATGCTGACGTGATCGATTTTTACGCCTTTGAAGCCGGAGTCTTGAAGTCCGGCCACGGCCGTTCCGCTCGCAGCTGTCAGAATCGCCAGGCCCCGGATTAATTCCCGACGCGTGAGTGTTCCTTTCTCGAAGCGTGTCACAAGATTGGAAATGATCGTTTCCATACCGGCCGCCTTTCGCCTCTCACGTTGACTGCTTTTTGGCTTTGATCGAATCGTACTCTGTAATAGCGCGCTTGGTGCCCTCGTTATCGATATCAGGCGTCAGCGTGCCCTTGAATTCATCGTAAAGGCGCACGGTATTCATCACGATTCGTTCCGGCCCCATCCAATTGTCGAACTTGCCCATCTTGATATCCGCGGCTGCTGCGCCGGCGCTCATACCGGCGTCATAGCGTTTTTTTGCCTCGACCTTGAGGAAGCGGAAATACTCGGCCATCTCCGCCAAATCTTTCTTGCCGCCGACGGGGCCGTGGCCAGGCACAATCGTGTCCACGTCCATCTTCATGATTTTGTCTACGGACTCCAGCCATTTGGTGATGTAGCCATTGTGGGCATAGGGCACAAGATGGAAAAAAGCCAGGTCGCCCGCGAACAGGATCTTGTGCTGCGGCAAATAGGCCGTGATGTCTCCCCAGGTGTGCGCGGGACCGGCGAAGTGGAATTCCACGACGTTGCCGCCAATGTTGTAGATCAGGTTGTCTTCGAAGGTGACGCTAGGCGGCGTGAGCTTGCGCACTTCGGTTCCATCGGACAGGCCCTCTTGCTTCGGCCACGACTTCGGAGTGGCGGGCACGGCCTTCAAGACTTCCTGGCGGCAGTAAGGATGGCTCAGAATCTGCGCCGGCAGGAAGAATTGATTGCCGGCCACATGGTCGCCATGGTGGTGCGTGTTGATCAACTGGGCGATCGGTTTGCCGCCCGTGGTCTTCTTTGCCGCCGCCAGAAAGGCTTTGGTCTGCAACGGAAAGCCAAGAGCATCCAACGCCACTGACCAATCCTCTCCGACAAACAGACCGGCATTAGAGATCCCGGCGTTGGGAAAACCTGTACCTCCCTGCTGTTGATAAACGTAAATGTTTGGCGCCAGTTGTCGCAGATCAGTTTTCCACGTCGGCATCGCAGGATATTTGTCGTTCACCGGCGGAAGGGGTGTGACGGCCGGCCAGCCCATTCGACTGGAGGATTCGTCCACACGCTGCCCCGCTTGACCCAAAAGAGCCTTAATACCGCCTGCTCCAGCCACCACCGAAGCAGTGCCGATCCATGCCGTGCGCGCAACCATTTCCCGCCGCGTCAATTTTTCTCCCATGGGAAACCTCCTAAGAACTCTGACGTGCTATGTGCGCCGGATTATGGTGGTGTTCAGGGAGCCTGGTCAATGGATTTTGCGCAGCGGCGCGGCGCGGAACGGCGTATGGGCACACGCGCAGGAGTCGGCTGATGGCTTCAGCTCATCCTTTCCTCAGGCGTGATCAGATGCAAAGGCTTTTCGCCCACTAGAGCGCGCCTGCAGTTGGCGACCGCATGGCGTAATGCGACTTCGAAGGCATTTGCAACCGATGCGGAATTGTGCGGAGAACCGATTACGTTCGGCAACTCCATGAAAGGCCGATTCATGCGGAACTCACCGTGACGTACGGGCTCAATCCACCATGCGTCAATACATGCGGTGAACTGAGGCTTGGCTTTCAGGTGCTCGTAAAGCGCAACTTCGTCGATGATTTCACCGCGCGCGAGATTAACCAGAATGGCGTCATCTTTCATTAGCGACAGTTCCCTTTTGCCGATCGCGCCCTGCGTAGCCCCCGTGAGTGGGGCACTGATAACCAACACGTCCGATGCAGCCATCAATTCGTGAAGCCGATCGGGCCGGCCGATCCAGTCCACCGGATCGTCTGCCGCTCCGCGACGGTTGATCGCGTGGATTCGCATTCCCAGGCAGTGCATCAGCCGGGCCGTCGCAACGCCGTAACCGCCGAAGCCGAAAAATCCGCAGATTTTCCCTGCGAGGACTTTGTTAGGCGTGAACTGGTTGAACTGGCCGCGCGAAAGATTTTGATGCTCGATGAGAAGGCGCTTCGCACCGGCGAGCGCCATGGCAAGCGCATGCTCCGCCATTTGCTGCGCATAAGCGCCTCCATTGCCAGCCAAAGGTATTTCTGGAGGCAAGTTATTGAGGGGAATGTAGTCGATACCGGCGCTCAAAAATTGGATCAGCCGCGCCTTGCGCAGCAGCGGCAGTTCCTCCGGCCGAAGCTCCTTGGCTGTATTCCTTGCTAGCAAAACGTCTGTGCGGCTCAAAATATCCTGGCGTTCGGCGGCTTTCAGATCGGCAAGATATCGAATCTCGGCAATGTTGCCGAGGGTCTCCGAAATGATCTTTCGATGCGCATCGTTAGCTTCGAACGAAACTGCGAGTATCATCGTTTCACCCAATCACGGTATAGTGGCGCACAATCGGCCCACGATTTTAGACCTTTTAGGGAGGCCCTATGTCAAAACGCACGTTGAGGCGAACGATTTCAGGGCTTGCGCTCTTCGCTTTCGCGATTTGGGGCCTGCAGTCCGCGCATTCGCAGACCACGCCGCCTCATGCTCCCGATGGTTGGGACCGGCCGGTAGCGAGCGCCAGCAAAGCGCAGCCTGGGCCGGCTCCGCGTCACGACATTTCCGGTACTTGGGAACCGGCTAACGGTCCCAGCGATGGTATTCAGGGGACAGGCTCGAAGGCGATGCCCGCCGATGGCAAGCATGAGCCTCCCTACACCGCGCTGGGTCTCGAACTTATGAATCACTCGAAGCCCGGAAATGGCAATCGAGAAGTGCTGCCCGCGGACATAGACGATCCAGTTTTCTTCTGCAACCCCCAAGGTATGCCGCGTGAAGATCTGTATGAGCTTCGGCAGACGCAAATCCTGCAGACGCCGTCGAAAGTGGTGATGCTCTACGAGTTCAACAAGATCTGGCGCGTAATCTGGACGGATGGCCGCGAATTTCCGAAAGATCCGGAGCCGCGGTGGTTCGGATATTCAGTCGGCAAGTGGGTGGATGACACGACGTTTGTTGTTAATACGATTGGCACCGATGAAAGGACCTGGGTGGACAAAGCCGGGCGGCCTCACAGCAGTGATCTTCGAATAGAAGAACGTTTTCATCGCGTGGACCACGATAACCTGGAACTCACGGTGACCATCGAAGATCCGAAGATGTACACAAAACCGTGGGTGGCGCTGGACAAATTCCCATTCAGGTTGCTGGGTGAAGATTTCGACGTTCGGGAGATGATCTGTTCGCCGGCCGAGACGGCAGAATACAATCGCGTGGTCGGGAGCCAAACCAAATAACGGGCGCTTCGTATTCAACGCGACTTGACACTCTCTTTTCAATGTAGTGGAAGCGCGCCATTCAAGGAGGATATTCATGAAAGCTACTTTCGCGGCTCGTGCGTCGTTTCTCGGAGTGCTTTTAGCCATTTCGTCGCTCGCGCCAGGCCAGGAGCCCGCGAAAAAAGCCCCGGCAGGCAAGGGTGAAGACCGCTCCGCTCTGGAAAAAGAGCTGTGGGATGCCGACCAGCAGTGGCTGTGCAGCTCTGGCGCCGGTCCCTATCACAAGGACTACAAGGAATGCATCGAATTCCGTAACCAATACTGGACGAACCAATTTTTCGAGATATCGCCGGAAGGGCAGGTTCAAACGAAGGCACAAATGATTGCCGCGCAGCGGGCCCTGCATCCCTCGCCGGGCGTCGGTCCCTACCCCAATGATTTCAAGCTTATGGCCGTCTACGGAAACTTTGCGCTGGCCACGGATCATACGCGCCTAAAGCGTCAAAGCGCCGACGGCAAGATCAGCGAAGTCGAAGTCCGGGTGTTGCGGATGTTCGCAAAGGAAAACGGCAAGTGGAGGCCGGCGGGAGCGGCTCTCGTGCCGATACAGAAATAGATCCGCTGAACAGCAAGCCGCTGGATAGTCTTATCTAACGGGAATCGATCAGCTGGGATCGATGCGGTAAACCCATTCTTGAGCACCGCTGCGATTGACGTTCTGCAGTATTTCTTCTACCAGCGCGTGCTGCGGCGCGAGTATGCAAACCGGGTCGGTGGCCGCGGCATCGCCCGCAAGCAGGAAGGCCTGGCAGCGGCAGCCACCGAAGTCGCGCGTGCGGCGGTCGCAGCTTCGGCAGGGCTCCGGCATCCAGCTTTCGTCGCGGAAGCGGTTAAATGCCGGCGAGTCCTCCCAAATCCACCGCAACTTGTGCTGACAGGCGCTCGGCAAGTCAAGACCGGGAATTACCGCAGCGGCATGGCAAGGCAGCACGCGACCCGCAGGATCGATAAGCATCTGCTGATGTCCCCAGCCGTTCATGCATGGCTTTGGGTACTTCGAATAATAGTCGGGGAAAACAAAATCGATGCGCAACTTGCCTTTGAGCCGCTCGCGGGCGGCTTCCACGATTTCGATCGATTGGTCTAGCTGCCGGCGCGTCGGCAATAGTGCTTCGCGATTGCGCAGGGCCCAGCCGTAATATTGCACGTTGGCGATTTCCAGTTTTTGCGCGCCGGTTTCTTCGGCAAAGGCAATCATTTCACTGAGGCGATCGAGATTGCGCCGGTGGACCACGATATTCACCGTGAATGCGACGCGACGCTCGCGAATCATCTGCGCGATACGCAGTTTGAGCGCGTGGCTGCGAGTGCCGGCAAACTCGTTTGCCGGGCCTTCCTCGCTATCCTGAAAACTTAGCTGAATGTGATCGAGGCCGGCTTCGATGAGTTGGTCGAGTCTGCCTTCGTCAAGACCAACTCCGGAGGTAATAAGGTTCGAATAAAGTTGCGCCGCGCGAGCTCCGCCTATGAGTTCGGTAAGATCGGGCCGCGCCAGAGGCTCGCCACCCGTGAGGTGCAGTTGCAGGACGCCCATTTCGCTGGCTTGCTGGAAAATTGACAGCCAGTCAGCCGTCGAGAGTTCGTCGGAGCGTCGCTGCATCTCAAGCGGGTTCGAACAGTAGACGCAATGTAGCGGACAGCGATGAGTAACCTCAGCGATTAACGCTCGGAGCGGGTACTTCATTCGTATTTGAGGGCGCCTCTGTCGCGCAGTCGCGATAGGAGCGCCACGGCCTCTGTCTCAATTCTAACCGGTTCCGCGGAAGGATAGTGCCGCTGTAGTTCCACGACGATCTCCGATAAGGTGCGCTCCCCGTTACAAAGCTCGACGATGGTGCGTGCCGGTCCTTTCAAGCGCAGCGCGCCTTCGGGAATTAGCAGCAGATCTTCCGGACTTCCGTGCCGCATTCAACCGGCAACCCGGCGCTAGGCGCGGCACGCAATTCGATTCAGGCGCACTCATTTCGGCACGGCTTCGACTGCCGGCTGGAATGCTCCGGGAGGCGGCCAGCCTGGGGCGACGTAAGCGAAGTAAAGCGCGTCGAGCTGCGCCCACAAAATATCGCACTTGGAGCGCAGAGCTTTGAGCGCGAGCTCTTGCTCGTCCTGCGTGCGCGCGTGCTCGATGACCCAGCTAAGAGCGAACTGGGCGTCCTCCGGCGCTTGCGTAAGCCGCGCGTCGAAATAGGCCAGCCCGCCGCTCAACCAGGGATAATGCTCGCGCAGCCGATCGATTCGAAGAGCGATTAAATCCCGGGAGAATAGTTCGGTGAGTGAAGAGGCTACAGCTTCGAGGAAACTGCGCTTGGAGACCAGATCCAGGTACGCGTTCACCGCGTAATACGACGCCCGGCAGAATTCCGCGCAAAGAAGTGACTTGGTCGCGTTTGAGACCCGTGGCCTCCGCCAAAGCAATCCACTTCTCGATGCCCCCCGGGTGCGTGCCGTCGCCATCATGATCGATGATCCGTTTGCGCCAAGCGCGGCGAAAGGCGGCGTCATCCGTTCGCGAAAGGATGATGGCGTCCTTGATAGGAATGATGCTCTGATAGTAGTACCGGTTGAGGGCCCAGGCCTGTAGCTGCGCGCGGGTGAGCTTGCCTTCGTGCATCAGCTGATGGAAAGGATGGCGATGGTGGTATCGCTCCGGGCCGATGGCGCGCAGGCGGACTTCCAGTCCAGCCGGCGCGGATGGCCTTAGCTCGGTGACAGTTGTCACAGTGTTAACTCCATACCGTCGTGGGCCACTTCCCAGCCGGCTTCACGAACCATGCGGTATTCCCTGCTCTCTTCGTCCAGGATCGGATTGGTGTTGTTGATGTGAATAAAAATCTTGCGTGGCCGGCGCAGAGTCGCGAAAAGTTCAAGACTGCCACCAGTTCCTGAAAGGGGTAGGTGTCCCATTTGTCGCGCCGTGCGCGTTATGCCTGGAATGCGCAAAGGTTCTTCGTCGCTCCAGAAGGTCCCGTCAAAAAGCAGGATATCGCAATTCTGCAGAGTTCCGAGCAGAGTATCCGAGACGCAACCGACCCCAGGAAGGAATGCCAGCGTTCTTTCATTGGAATCCGCACCTGAATTAGCCTGCGAGTCCGGCGAGATCAAAAGGCCGATCACGGCATCCTGGGGATTCAATTCGGTCTGTCTCGATGCGCTTACAAAACCCGGAAAGGAACCGGGGAGCGGCAAAACCTCGAAGCGCGCACCTCCGACGGAAAACGGCTGATCGAGCGGAATGTCCTGCCAGTTTACCTGACCGGAGAAGCGCGCCAGAACGCCAAACAAGCTGTTGTCCTCAGTAAGTATTTTGCGAACCGAGGGCGTGGCGTGCACGCGAAAGGAATGAAATTCCCGAAGAAGTAACAGGCCCAGGACCTGGTCCAGTTCAGCGCTCGGGAGAACCACATCACGAATGGGCGATTCGCGCCCTCCGTCCCGAGGCCAAAGCTCGGAGGCTGATTCAATTTGCGTTCGAAGATCGGGGGAGGCGTTAAGGAGACTCCACTGACCCGGAACTGCGCTCCAAGCAAGCTGAGTTTGCGTACGAGCGGTACCGAGGAAGCTGCCATCGCGCAGCCGACGGCAGTTTGTGCAGGCACAATTCCACTGAGGAAAGCCACCGCCCGCAGCGCTACCGAGTACCTTTACTCGCATTGCGAGGCAGACTATAACCGCGTGGCGATGACTTCAGAAACTACAACGAACGTTACAGCCGTGCGATCGGCGATTTAAGACAACTCGCCGTTGCTGTAAGAGTTGATTTCGCAGCTAAGGCAAATTTCTTCAACTTGCGGAGTTTCCCATTCCATAGGTCACCCTTGTTAGTAGCCAGTTGCTACTGGCGCATATAATAGCAGCCCGAACGCAATGCAATCAAGGACCAAAGCGGAGGGGGGCGTTCCGCCCATGGAAGCAGAGAGCGGCTCGACTCTGCGCACGTTTCAGGCGCTCCAATATCGCGATTTTCGGCTGCTATGGACAGGATTAGCCGTGTCCGCGGTCGGCACGTGGATGCAAATTGTTGCCCTGAGCCTGCTCGTCCTCGACCTGACACATGGCTCGGCAATAGCATTAGGAATCGTTTCCCTGACGCAGGCTCTGACCTTCCTCCTGTTTGCGGCAATAGGCGGAAGCGTTGCAGACCATTTCGATAGAAGGCGTCTCCTGGTGGTAACGCAGTGCCTGTTGATCGTGTTTGCCGTTCTGCTCGGCGTTCTGACGCTGACCGGGCTGATCCGCTTCTGGATGATCCTTTTGTTGTCTTTTGCGAGCAGCTCTACGCTGAGCTTTGACCAGCCTGCGCGTAACGCGCTGGTCACCTCTCTGGTCCCAAAAGAGCACCTGATGAATGCCGTCTCGCTGCAATCTGCCGTCTTCAATGGCGCTTCGATACTGGGACCCGCTCTGGCAGGGTTGAGCCTCAGCAAAATTGGCTATTCCGGAAATTTCTTTTTGAACGCGGCGAGCTTCCTGGCAGTGCTGGCGGCGCTTTTATTCTTGCGCACACCGAAAGAAGAAAACATCCCCAGACGGAGCGGCCGACTACTCGACTCCGTACGCGAGGCGCTTCAATACATACGGCGCGATGCCGTGTTGCCTACGGTTGTCCCGGCCTACGCTGCGCTATTGTTTTTTGGGCCATCAGCCGCTTTGGCGCTGCCGGTCTTTGCGAAAGAAATTCTGCATATTGGCCCGACGCAACTCGGCATTTTGTTCTCATCCATTGGCGCCGGCACGGTCGTGGGGGCGCTAACCCTGGCCTCCCTTTCAGACACGACCCACAAAGGAGGGCTCGTATTTGGCTCAATTCTGCTATGGACCGTGGCACTCGCCGCGTTTGGCTGGAGCGGGAGTTTGCGGGTTGCGGTTCCGGCATTGTTTATTTTGGGAGCGGCGCAAAATGTGGCCGGCGCGACCACGATTACGCTGCTTCAGATGCGTGTTCCGCTGGAGATGCGGGGCCGCGCCATGAGCCTGAATACCCTGCTGATCATGTGCGTTCGGCCGCTGGGGGATTTTCCCGCCGGTGCAGCGATGAGCTGGCTGGGATTCCGCCCAACCCTACTGCTCGGCGCGATGCTGGTCGGCGCAGTCTCGTTAACTTTATTCGGCACCGCCAAAACGTCCGCGTGAAGATGTCTACGTTTGTACTTTTACAGAATGCAGCCGATCCATCCCCGGAACTAAAGAGCAAGACCGCGCTAGCAAACGACGCCTCCACTGGCTTCTCAATTAAAATTGCCAAGTGATCTTGGCATAGGCGCTGCGCTTGACCAGTGAGGAATTGATGCTCTGCAAGAAATTGTTGAACTCCTCGTGGTGGTCTTGAAGCAGATTTTGTCCGACCAAGCTGAGGTCGAATCGCTCCCCAAGCCTCCAGTTCATCTGTGTATCCAGGCGCGTATAGGAAGGTACAAGGTCTATAGGCAAACTATCGACAAAATACGCATTTGCGTCCCAGCTGAAGCCTCTCGGCAGTTCGACGTGTGACCGGAGTTGGGCCTGATGATTCGGATTCGAACCTTCCGTATTCGCCACACTTAATGTATCCATACTGGAAGGATAGATATGCAGATTCATATTCAAGAACGAATATCCGGCGTTCAGGGTCCAGCGATGCGTTGCCTTCCAATTTACAGAGGCCTCCACCCCTTGCGTTGTCCCGTACATTTCGTTGCCCAGCACGATGGGGTGAACGAGAACGGGCGGAACAGAGTTCGCATCGAAAAATGAGGGAGCCGGCTCTACGCCCTCCAACCGCTGATAGGAATTGAAAAACGCCGCAACATCGATAGAAACACGCTTAGTGGGCTGCGCTCGATAACCTAGCTCATACGCAATAACGTGTTCGGACTTCATATTCGGATTGCCAAGCACAGCAATCTCAGCAGGTCCGGGCAAGGCCGCGAGCGCGGCACTCAAACCCACATCTCTTCGGGTGGGGGTGCGGCCTGCACGTGACACTGCAGCCCAGAAAGTACGCCGACTACTTGGAGTCCAAGCCAATCGAACGCTCGGCTCGAGCTCGAAACCGGCAAAATAGGAGTTTTCGACTTTCGACCCTACGTACAGGGCCAAACGGTCGGACTCAAGTGTTATTTCATCTTGTACGAATGCATTGAAGAGGTAGCCCGAGTGGTCGGATGGAAAAACGGCCTGGTCGGTCGTACCAACGGTTTCATCCGCCGTGTGGCGATATCCTGCGCCCCAAATCAGATCGTGGCGAGCACCTAATTTGATGTGGTTCTGAAAATCGAAATCAACGGTATCGCGGAATTCGTCCAGTTCTGGACCACCTCGATTGTATGTGTCGAAATAAAACTGCAGGGTTATATCACTGCGGCCTGAAAAAATGTGATTCCAACGAGTCTGTACGTTTCCCCCCGACAATAGGGCCACGCCCTGGACGTTTATGTTTTCAGGAGGAGAGAATATGGAGTGCTCGAAGATCGAGCCTTCCTTCCCGCGGTAAATGTCTCCTTCGGTTATCAACGAATCGTTCGAAGACAAGGTAGTATCCGCCCGAAAGCCGCCGTGCAGCAGATGCCAACCGTCATCCCCGTTCTGTCCGTTGAGATCGGGCAAATGATCGTCGTTGAGGTACTTTGCGAAGATTCGATAGCTGTTATCTTCCTTGATTTTTCCGCCGTACTGCACGGTTCCGAATCCTTCTGCCTGGGTGCCCCCACCGGCGGTTATCAAGCCGCCCTGCGTGTCCGCAGCGCTCTTGGTAATAACGTTGATCACGCCGTTCACTGCGTTGGCGCCCCATACAGTTCCGCCCGGCCCGCGGATCACCTCGATTTGTTCGATGTCCTCCAGCGGCACGTCCACGGTGTCCCAGTACACACCGCCGAAAAGCGGGGTATACACGGCTCGGCCATCCACCAAAACCAACAATTTATTGGCGAACTGTAAATTGAAACCGCGTGCCGATATCGCCCACGTATTCCCGTTGATCTGGGCTACATCCAACCCCGGGACCATGCACAGGAGATCGGGAATGTTCGTTGCTCCCGAGCGACGGATATCTTCCTGCGTGATGACAAAGATCGCGGCGGGTACCTGGGATATTTTCTGTTCCTTCCTCGACGCCGAAGTGACCTCGATATTCAGCAGGTCTTCGAGGCTCGCCCGAGCCAGGTTATTTCCACTCTGTTGCTGCGAAAACATAGGAATTGCCAAGTAGAGCAAGAAAATGAACAGCATGGGCCATGTGAGCCAACACACCCGCAGTCTTATTGTCACAATGCCTCGCGCGCGCGGGAAGGGAGACGCGGAAGTCAAATTGAAGGGGTGATTGCACAATACACTTTGCACCTCCGACGGGCAATCAGCTCTGGATCGATCGGTTTCCTGCTAGTCAACGGAGCAACAAGCTGGAACCCTCTAATTCGTCAGCGCCCATTCCGTGCTGGCGTAATCAAACAAGTGAGGAATTAATCAGGAGGATGCTTGTGGCGAGTAAACTTCTGCAGGTTTTGGGCTGGTCGGGATTTGCAGTCGGCTGTGCGTTGGCAAAGACGATTTTGCAGCAATCGCGATACTGGGATCTGAATGGCAAGGTCGTATTGATCACCGGCGGCTCGCGAGGGCTGGGGCTCGTAATGGCCAGGGAATTTGCCGCGATTGGCGCGCGTGTAGCGATTTGCGCACGCGACGAAGAGGACCTCCGCCTTGTGCGCGACGAATTCGCCTCTCGCGGAGACCACTTCTTCTCCACCCAATGCGACGTCTCGGATCGCGCTCAAGTGCAAACCATGTTCGCGTCGGTCGAGAATAAGTTTGGCCATATAGATGTGCTGGTCAACAACGCGGGAACGATCCTTGTCGGTCCGATGGAGCACATGACCATCGAAGACTTCGACGAAGTCATGCGCATCAATTTTTGGGGTGCCGTGCACACTACTTTAGGCGTTTTGCCAAGCATGAGACAGCGTCGCCAGGGGAGGATCGTAAATATCACGTCGATTGGTGGCAAAGTGGCTTTCCCGCACCTCTTACCGTATACGGCCAGCAAGTTCGCACTGGTGGGATTTAGCGAAGGGCTGCGAACCGAATTAGCCAAGGATGGAATTTGGGTGACGACGGTAGTTCCCAATCTGATGAGAACAGGCAGCCCTCGAAACGCCGATTTCAAGGGCGATCATCAAAAGGAATACGCCTGGTTCACCATCACCGACTCGCTGCCCGGGGTATCCGTAAGTGCAGAGCGAGCCGCAAGGCAGATCGTGCGAGCTTGTCAGAACGGGGAGAGCGAAGTTGTGATTGGCCTGCCCGCCAAGTTGGCGGTTCTCGCCAATGGTATCGCCCCCGGACTGATCAGTGATCTGCTCGCCGCAGGCAACGAATGGCTACTGCCCCGAGCCACCGACTCTGAAACCGGCCGCCGCAAAGGGTACGAAAGCGAAAGCCGCGTAACTCAAAGCGGCCTCACTTCTCTGACGCGTGTAGCAGGACGGGCGAATAACGAGGCATAGCGTAGGGGCGCCCAGAGCGGGCGGGTTGCGACTAGCTCGAGCGCTTTCGTGGGACCTTTGCTCCTTTCTTGCGAGCTTCGGAAAGACCTATGGCAATGGCCTGCTTGCGGCTCTTGACGCGGCCGCCTTTCCCACCGCGGCCTGAGCTAAGCGTGCCATGTTTTCGACGGCGCATGGCGCTCCTGACGCTCTTGCTTGCAGCTTTTCCGTACCTTGCCATTTGCTCCTCCCAATATTCGATTTCTATAGCTATTTGGCCCAAACTTCTAATTCTAAACAGTTGATGAGTCGATCCGGGCGTCGGATACGGTCAAACGCCTCCGGAATCAGCACCTCCTGCGGCCATTTTCATACCCGGTTGAAACAATTGGTTTAGCTCGGGACACGACCCCACCCAACTCCCATTTGTCACCTCTGAGTATCCGGCAAGTCGCGGCTTTAAAAGCGCTTAACTCGACAACAGTAACGGTATGGCTACCTCGATTGGAGTTCGTCGTGCGGCGGCTTTCGATGTTGGGAAATGATTATGTATATGCAAAGGTGTGCCCAGCCACAAGCGCCCGCGCGCAAGTGTGCGAGACGCTCTCGGAAGCCAATTCTTCACCGATTGCTTATCGGTGCGTTCCTGCTGGCTCTGCCGGTCTGGGGACAAAACTCGCAGCCTGAATGGCAAAAACAGGTTCGCAGATATGCAGACAAGCAGGATTGGGCGTCAGCAATGAGCATTGTCGACGAGGAGATCGCGCGCGCACCGGGAGATATGGACGTGCGGGCTTGGCGCGCACGCATTCTTGAATGGTCGGGCAAGCTGGCGGAAGCCGAACAGGAATATTTGCAGATCTTACAAATTGCCAACAAAGATCCGGACAATTGGATGGGATTGGGCAATGTGTATTTGCGAGAGGGCAAAACCCAAGAAGCTTCTCGCGCGTTTGACACGGCGATTGGCCTCGATCCGAGGCGAGCCGACCTACGCATGGCCCATGGCCGCGCATTGGCTGCCGCAGGCGATCTAAAGGGCGCACGGTTGGAATTTCAAAGAGCGCTAAGCCTGGATCCCGCAAACAGAGAGGTGAGAGTCGCACAGAGATCCGTCTTCGGCGAACCAAAAAATGAACTATGCGTCGGCCAGGAAGATAACGCCTTCAATTTCCTGAATCCAAACTATGACGAATGGCTCAACCTCCAGACGCAATGGACTCCTCATTGGAGCACCACATTTGTTGGAAACTTCTTTCAGTGGGGCCCGGCGAGCGCCGCGAAGTTTCAGGCCAGTGTCGGCGGCCAGCTTCCAAAATGGGGAGGGCTGACCGTAGGAGGAGCGACCGCGCACGATAGTGGCGTGATCCCCAAAACGGAAGCCTTCTTCGAACTGGATCATGGGTGGAAGACGAGCGAGACGAGGTTGATTCGCGGAATTGAACTTACCTATGGCCAGCACTGGTATTGGTATCGCGACGCCAAGGTTCAGGCTCTCACGGGTGTCGCTCTTGTTTATCTTCCGCGTGATTGGACGTTCTCGATAGGCGTTACTGGGGCGCAAAGCACGTTTCCAGGCCTGGGCACTCAATGGCACCCCTCGGAAACTGCGCGTCTGGGGTTCCCGATCATCGGTGGAGAACGGAAGCAGATTTCAGGCAACGTCTTTTTTGCTACGGGCATTGAGAATTTTGCGAGCATCGATCAAATAGGGAGCTTTACTTCCCAAACGTATGGCGGAGGATTGAAATTCGCCGTTACCGCGCGGCAGAGTATCGGCCCTTACGCTTCCTACCAGAAGCGCAGCCAAAACAGAACTGATGTCAATTTCGGATTGAACTATGCCCTCCGCTTTTAGCAAGCTGCGCCTCATCGGCCCTGCAGCATTTATTGCCAAGGCCATATTCGTGGCACTCGCAGTGGATGGGCTGCTGCTTGCATTCATCCTTCTTCGGAGGGCCTATCGCAAGCATTACTTCGCCAAGCGCGACGCGCGCGTTTTTTTCTATCGGCAGAATTGGGACGCTCTAATTTCCGGGGATCTTCCCTACAAAACCTGGCGCAACACTTCGTTTGATCGCGGGATCATCGAAACTATAGCGCTGGATGCGCTGGAGGCTGCGGGCCCCAAGGAAGCTGCAGAACTGATGAAGTTTCTGCGAGACAGCGGCTTGATCGAAAAGAGAATTTTTGAGGCGCGAGAACTTCGCGGATGGCGGCGCATGCGGGCGCTTGTTGCGCTCGGGCGAACACGCGCTCCAGAGGGAATTACCGCGCTGTCAGAAGGGCTGCGCGATCCCGAACCCGAAACTCGCCTGGCGGCGCTGCGGGGACTGGGACGAATGGCGTGTCCCCAAGCTGCGGAGGAGATCCTCACCTGGGTATGCGAGGCGGGCATGTCCGTGCCGGCGCTACCATTGCAAAATGCGCTCGTTCAATGCTGCGCCGAGCGTCCGCAGATACTGCTGCCCTACGTGCAGCGAGCCCAAGGCCCTGTGAGGGAAGTGCTGGGGCGCGTGCTCGGCGAAGTTGCCAGCCCTGCTCTCGGTCTGGATCTGATGCAGTTTGTAGGCGACGACCTGGATGAACTTCGGGCCGCGGCCGCGCGAGCCATGTCACATGTCCAGCCTGGGTTGGCGTTCGATGTGCTCAACCAACTGGCCGAGGACCCTATATGGTTTGTACGGCTGCGGGCTATCGTGAGCCTCGGGAAACTTTCCAACCCTCGCGCCGTTCCCGCGCTGCTGCGCGGGCTGACCGATTCCAATCGCATTGTGCGATTACGGGCTGCCGAATCCTTAGTGCAGCTGCGCGCGGCTATTGGACTGGCCGCGTTCAAGGACGATATGCGTGGTGAGGCGACCGCCGTTGAAGGACTCGAAAAGATCGGCTTGCTTTCCGTTTTCGAGCAAGTGGTCGTCCTAAAGGATCGCTACGGTCTGCATGCGTATTTGACCGCGCTGGAAAATGCGAACCTGCGTGGAAAATTGGAAGACGAGATTCGAGCAAGCCGGCAGCTCAGCCCCGAGAAGAGAGATTCTTTGCAGGGAGTGTTGGAGACCGGGCAGCCTGCCGATAGAAGCCCTCGTGAACGAGCCGGTCACCCTGAAGGCAGAACCCCTGGTATGAGCCGGTTTCTCGAAATCTCGAACGATACGCTCTTCTGGTATTACGTGGCCAGCAACGTCGCTTATCTGATTATGCTTCTGGTCGCGCTAAGAACAACCGCGCGGCATCATCACCTGCTCGAAAGCTATCGCTTCGGCTGGATGAAGGAAACGTCACTGGCGCCGCCTATAACCATTATCGTCCCCGCGCACAATGAACAGAAATCGATTCGCGTGGCGGTGAGAAAGCTGCTCGACTTGGACTACCCGGAACTGGAGATCGTGGTCGTTAACGACGGATCGGAAGATCGCACATTGGAAGAGATGCAGCAGGAGTTTCACCTGCGGCCCGTCCGCGCCATCTACGTTCAGGACGTAAAGAGCGCCCCATTGCGCGGCTTGTATCGTAGCGAGACCGATCCGGCTCTGGTGGTGGTCGATAAGGAAGCGGCAGGCAGCAAGTCGGATGCGGTGAACGCGGGCTTGAATGCCGCAACTTCTCCGTATGTGTGCGTCGTGGACGCCGATTCCTTTCTCGAAAGCGACGCGCTGTTACGCATCATGCTGCCGGTGCTGCAGGATCCCGAACGGGTGATTGCCGTTGGTGGAATCGTCCGCGTCCTGAACGGCTCGGAGATCCGAAACGGCCAGTTGCGGGCGCGCCTCCCGAAAAAAAGTCTGGAAGTAATCCAGGTCATTGAATACCTCCGCGCCTTCCTGATCGGCAGAGAAGCCTGGGCGCAGGGAAATATGCTCACGATTATTGCCGGGGCCTTCGGCGTGTTTCGGACAGATCTGGTCCGCGCGGTGGGCGGCTATCGCGCAGGCGCGATCGGCGAAGACCTGGACCTGGTCGCCCGCTTACATCGCTATTTACGCGAACTGGGCGCCGACTATCGGATCAGCTTCGTGCCCGATCCGGTCTGCTGGACCGAGGTTCCCGCTGACCTGAGATCGCTTAGGCGGCAGCGTGCACGGTGGCACAAGGGTTTAGCAGACGTTCTTTGGACGAACCGGGACATGCTCATGCGCCCCCGTTATGGGCGAATCGGCTGCTTTGCGCTGCCATACTTATGGATATTTGAATTGATGGCGCCGATTATCGAGGTCCTCGGCATCGTAACGATCGTCGTCGCCGCAACTCTCGGCATGTTGAGCCGGTCGTTTCTTCTTCAATTCCTCTTATTTGGATATGCCTTCGCGACGATGATTTCCATTGGCTCTGTCCTGCAAGAGGAATTCACTTATAAGCGCTATAACGATTGGAAGGACGTGGTGCGCCTGGTCAGCTACTGCTTCTTCGAACATCTTCCGTATCGCCAATTGCACATGGTCTGGCGGCTGCAAGGCCTGTGGCAATTCTTGAGCGGCGACTCTGGTTGGGGTGAGTTGAAACGCAAAGGATTTGAATCGGCGAGCGCCCCCCAATAGGATCGCACCCGGGACTGGATCGCCTGGAATTTACTGCCTACAACTAGCCCACTGTGAGTCAATTGTTAATCAAGGTAGCAGAAGAAAAACTCTGTCTCTGGTAACTCGTGTTCGCACCGGAATTGGCTGGCCGGTGGCATCCAAAACTTGCGGTATCGGGGCCCCATGCGTTGCTTCGATTACCAGCGTTTGCCCAGAAGGTAGGTCGGCTTGCTTCAGATTCAGAGTAATCGCTTCCCTGCCGTCATTCTCCTTCTCTAGCGAAGGTCGCAACTGTGCTCGCCCCCGCCAGAAGCGCGCCACAGTGCCGACATCTCCGATCCAGATGTTGCTCCCCCGGTTAGCTTCGATCAATTGGCGCTCGGTTTCCAGCTTGTACGTAGTGTCGGTTGGATGGATAAGCAAGCACGTGATGGAGTTATTCTCCGCATTGGCCCTGATGACGTCGGTCCAGGTGCGAAGCGCCTCTTGCTGCGTTGCGGCAGTGAGGAACTCTCGCGTGACTAATTCGCCGCGTGAATCGTCCAGCGCAACTGGCACAACTACGATCTGGCTGTGCTCACTATCAAGCGATCGTTTTCGAAATCCAAAATACGGGTAATTGGTCAGCACCCATTGTGCCGAGACGCTGGAATCGAACGAATAGCCCGAGGCTTCCAGGGTGCCCAATAGGTCGCTAGGGTAGATGAGGTAGCCGGAACGGAAGCCTGTCGTCTGCTGGTTGAGGTCGCGATCAAGGATTTGCTTGCTTACGCTTACTTCCCCGAAGAGAGTGGGATGTTTCGTATCGTAATTCGAGGCGCTCACATTGGGAGAACCGACGGGGAATCCCTCAAAGCGCAAGCTGTGGCTGACCGAATGCGAAGCCACTTCGAAACCAAGCTCTTTTAGCTGCCGGATCCACTTCACGCTCTCTGGGCTGTAGTAGCCAATGTCCGTGTCATCGGCGAAGTATTTTGTTGTCACGAAAAATGTGCTGCGTACTCCCAGGGACGCCTCCATTTTTGCGAATGCGACGGAATTGGGGAATGATTCCCTCGCATCCACGTCGTGCGAAAGACAAAGCCCCGTCTCCTTACCCTGCGGTACGGTATGTACCAGCAGAAAGGGATGTACGTTTTCCTCATATAGCGCGCGCAAAAGCAGGCGAAACACGTCTCCTGATGGCTCGAACCAGTTAATCCAGTGACGCTGAGCCTCGAAACTTCGCGCCAGCCGAGGCGCAAGCGTCGTCTCTTTGAATCCCAGCCCGAGCGCATAAGCCAGTCCGCGACCATACGCGTTCACGATCAAGGCCGCCGCGCGATTTTCGTAGCTCGCCAGGACCCGGGTTCCTGGGCTTGTCATATACTCCGTTGACCATATAGTCTCCGAATAGAGTTTGGGGTCCCCCAGGGAAATGGTCCGTTCCTCCGGACGATTCACGTATCGCAGTGCGGGCTCATGCGAGGATGTGAACTGCACGCGGAAATTTGTGCGACTGGCAGTGGCACGCGTGATTCCGAAGAGTGGGAAGAATTCATTTCCCTGCACCTGCGTCGCTAGCAACACTCCGCCGTGCTCGACGTACGCATAGAGGGCTTCGCGTTCAGGCGCACTCAACTCCGTGTTCAGCAAAATGCCGCCAATAAAAACGAGCGGCCGTCGCGTGGCTTCTTGAACATTCGTCGTCGGCAGATAGGGAATTCCCATCAGCTCGAGGCAATCGCGCAGTGCAACCTGTTCGTGGCGCGCATCCGGATTAGACCCGACTTCCAGCACGGCTACGCCCCACATGGGCGTCGGTGAGGTCGCAGCTTGGCAGAAAGTAATGCCTGCAAATAGCCAGAGCGCGGCGGTGACCAGAGACCGCTTCACTTCCACATCTGCTCCGCCAATGGGTTATTTGACAGGGCCGCCACTACGAGCACAAACCATGCAGATGCAGCTACACAGGGAACATCCGCCATTTGGAAAGGCAATTCCAACGTGGCACATCGCAAACTGCCGTTCGCGAGTTTCAGGGGGCTCAGTCCCATTACAAGCTGACGCGCTCGCTCGGCTTGCCCCAAGCGAAGGCGTGCGAGCGCAACTCCAAGAGTCCCTTCAGACCAAACAAGAGCAAGAGCGCGCCACTGCTTGTGTGCGTCGTCAGGAAAGAAAAACCTGCCGACTTCGGGATTTTCAAAAACGGGGCTGTCAGAATAAGGACGATAACCGACGGCGTCGGCGTCGCGCGTGGCGTAGTAATTCTCGGTCGCGTCCAGCGCTTTCTGTGCCTTTTCTGTTTCACCTGTGGCAAGGAGAAATAATGCGCCCCAAGATGCGCAATCCAGCGCTTTATTGGAGTCGAGAGAACCGTTGGACGCGAAACCCTCATTGAACTGGCCCAGTGCATCGCTCCAAAGATGCTGCAGGAGCCCATGTTTTATGCGGTCTGCTGCCTGGCTCCACGCGGCCTCGCCACTCAACTCTGCGAGCTGCCGCAGGAAGAACCAGGAGCTGATATTGTTTTCGGTGCTGATCCCCTTGGCAGGCTCATCCAGATAGCGCTCGACGACATTCTTTTCTTTCGAGCTGTATGCAAGGTTGATGGTTCCGTAGCCCAAGCGCAGCAGACCGTCGCGCGCATCGGTCTGATCGTTCACCTGCAAAGTGAGAAGATATTTGGCCAACCGGACAGCCGTCGCCAAAAAGAAAGCTCGCTCACGCGCGCAGCCACGGTCCCCATTGCAAGGCGGGCTGTGCTTCAAATAAAACGTGAAAGCATATCCGACCCAGGCCACTGCACCGGTCCTCACGAGCGCGGTGTCGTGGTTTGCCTCGCTAGGCCAATCATCGGCCGTGTTGTAGCTGAACCAAAGGCTCCCATCCGGTCGGACCAACCGCGCCAGTGCGTCTAGAGTGAATGCTGCCCTTTCCCTTTCACCTACGGTCAGAAAGGTCAGCGCTGCCAAAGCGTCGTCGTACGTAGCCGAGCGATGGAAGAGCCGCGGAAATTTTTCTGGCGAGAACTCATAGCTGAGTAGAAGCCCCCTGCGCGTGGGCTCCGGAGCAGGAAGCACAGAATTCGGTATAACCTTTGCTCGAAGCCAAAGATCACTCGCGCTTGCCCAATCGTGCAAAGGTTTCTCTGGATCCTGTAGTCTCGCCGTAGCGTCGGCGACAAAACCGAGCTGTGTGAGGATCAAGACACAGGTAATTAAGCAAGGTAGAAGAGGTATTCGAGGGAGAGCTAAAGCCACGACAAGCTTCCCCCACGAAAAACTAAGGCCCAAACGGCCTCGTTCGATTCGCGGGGATCTCATAGATTGATTCAAGCCGCGTGTGCGGGAAATTCCTTACTCGTCCGCTTTTGCGACAGCTTCTTTCTGCTTTTCGGCGCTCTCTTTCAGAAGCTGATAAAGGTGCGTGCGGCTGATCCCCAGGACTTCCGCTGCGCGCACTTTGTTTCCCCCGACGTGGTCGAGAACACGCTGGGCGTGCCGGCGTTCGAGTTGATCGATGGACATCAAAACCTCGTAGTCGGCATTGGCAGCTGCGGCCTGATTCTGTACACGCTCCGGCAGATCGCGCACATCAATCACATCCGATTCAGTCATCATGCAGGCATGTTCGATGACGTTTTGCAGCTCTCGAATATTGCCTGGCCATGGATACCGCGCGAGTACCGTCTGCGCGCGTCGCGTGAGCCCGGACACAGACTTGTTGTATTGAGCGGCGAAAGCTTTCAGGAAATGCCGCTCCAGTAGCGGCAAATCCTCAGGGCGTTCCGCGAGCGAAGGAACCTTCAGCTCCACGGCCGAGAGCCGGAAATATAAGTCCTCGCGGAATTTCCCCTGGCGGGACATTTCATGCAGATCGCGGTTTGTAGCCGCAACGACGCGAACGTCCACTTTAGTGACGGCAGGCGAGCCCACACGCTGTACCTCATGGTTCTGCAGGACACGCAACAATTTGGCCTGCATCTGCAAAGGCATTTCGCCGATTTCGTCAAGCATGGCCGTTCCGCCGTCGGCATATTCAAAGACGCCCACCTTGTCTTGATTGGCCCCGGTGAACGATCCTTTAACGTGTCCAAACAGCTCGCTTTCAGCCAAGCTTTCCGTAATGGATGAGCAATTGACGGCGACGAAGCGCTTTCCCGAGCCGCTCAACTGATGAAGAGCCTTGGCCACGAGCTCCTTGCCTGCTCCGGTCGGGCCAGTGATCAGAACACTGCGGAAATGAGGCGCCACGCGCCGAATTTTCGAGAATAGATCCAGCATCAGCGGACTGCGGCCAATGATGCCCTCGAATTGAAAATTCTCCAGAAGTTCGTTTTCCAGAGTGGAACTGCGCTGCCTGCGTTTCGCCTCCTCAACAATGAGTCCGATTCGCTGTCGGAGCTTTTCGGGCGAAAACGGCTTTGGAAAGTAATCGGCCGCGCCCTTCTGAACAGCTTCCACCGCGGATTCGGTGGAGTAGTAGCCGGTCATCAAAATAACGTCGATCCCCGGATCGAACTCCACAATCTTTTGCAGCAATTCCATTCCTTGCACGCCCGGCATGACCAGGTCCGTCAGAACGATCTGGGGGCGCAGGCGACGAATCAGGTCGAGTCCTTCCTGCGGCTCCGACGCCGTATGGATCTCTAGGCCGGCATTGGCCAGAATGAAATTCACAAATTTTAGATTTTTCGGGTCGTCGTCGATGACCACGAGCCTCAGCGATGGCGGGGTTCCATTAGCGGGACTCATAATTACCTCACCATCACAGACAAAGCGTTTTCTACTTGGCGCATCAATTCGTCCCTCGTGAAAGGCTTGCGAAGAATCGTTGTTCCCTGCTCCAAAATGCCTTGCGTTGCGATTTGACCGTCAGTGTATCCGGACATGTACAGCACCCCGATCCCCGGCCGCTCCACGACTAAGACGTCGGCCAATTTTTTGCCGCTCATCCCGGGCATGATCACGTCGGTCAACAGAAGATCAATGGTATGCGTAGTTTTTCTTGAAATCTCCAAGGCTTCAGCCGCATCTCCGGCTTCGAACACTTTGTGGCCCGCATCGCTCAGTGTCTTACTGGTCAATTTGCGTAGGGACCGTTCGTCTTCCACCACCAGAATCGTTCGCCGTTCAGGAACGACCTTGGCTGCCGCCTTCACGTCGGGAACCGGTTCAGTGACTCCGTTCGCCTCCGGCAGATAGATCCGGAATGTTGTTCCCTTGCCGACCTCGCTATCTACCCAGATGTAGCCGCCGCTCTGTTTAATCACACCGTAAGCGGTGGCCAATCCAAGGCCAGTGCCTTTTCCTTTTTCTTTAGTGGTGAAGAAAGGTTCGAAGATATGGGACTGTAACTCCGCGTCCATGCCGCAACCCGTGTCGGTGACCTTCAACATGGCGTAAGGCCCTGGAATCACGTACGGATGACGCAGAACAGTAGAGCGATCCAATGTCCATTTCCCAGTTTCGATAATCAGCTTGCCACCGTCGGGCATCGCATCCCGAGCATTGACCACAAGGTTGAGGATCACCTGCTCGATCTGGCTGCGATCGGCTTTTACGGTTCCGGTATCCGGCGCCAGTAAAAGGTCGATTTGAATGTCTTCACCTACCAGCCGCCGGAGCATCTTCTCCACGTCGAGGATGATCGTATTCAGGTTAAGAATCCGAGGCTCCAGCACTTGTTTGCGGCTGAACGCCAGAAGCTGTTGCGTGAGGGCCGCGGCGCGCTTTCCGGCGTTTTGAATCTCATCCACTGCTTCGCGAAACGGATCGTCGGGTGGAATCCGCTCCTGTAGCGCTTCGCTGTATCCGATAATCAGCCCCAGAAGATTATTGAAGTCGTGCGCGACACCTCCAGATAACCTGCCGATAGCTTCTAGCTTTTGAGAACGATGAAGCTGCTCTTCCAGTTGTTTGCGCTCAGTGATGTTGCGGTTGACGATGACGAGCTTTTTCACTTCCCCGTCGCGATTTCTGACCACGCTTGCCGTCGATTCCAGGGTCAGCCAGCGTCCATCTTTATGACGGATGCGATATTCCACCGTCCTGCCCATTCCCGTTCGCCGGGCTTCACTAGCGGCGTCCACAACTGCCTTGCGATCATCCTCATGGATTTGATCAAACGCTGAAGTCTTGCCAAGCTCCTCCTGCGTATAGCCAAGCAATTTCTCGTACGAAGGGCTGTTGTAGAGCCGCTGGCCATTCGTATCCACTACGGCGATCATGTCTGCCGCGTTTTCGCTGATCAGGCGAAACTGTTCCTCCCGCTCAGCCAACTGTTTGCGGAATCGGGAAAGTTGCACCTGCTGGAAAACGACATAGACATCGAAAAGCAAAATGATTCCCACCAGGGCGTGCGCGGCTATGTCGGTGTCGAACGCGTAGGAGGAGGGTTCCAACTGCGGAATCATCGAAGGCAGCAAAACCGAGACGATTCCGGAAGTGAGAATCAGCGAGACGGCAATTGCCGTGGAGGAAAGCCACCACTGGCGCCGCTCACTGCGTCGCCAGGTTTCACCGGCAAATTCCGTGGCATCATTGCCAAAAGCAGAGGTGAATAACTTCATGGCTGAGTTGAACAGGCCCCTCTCGACCACGCCACCTGTTAGGACCTATTCTCCCAGTCAGCGAAAGAACGACAAGTTCTTCGTTTCGCAGCGGTGCCCGGCTGGTTATTGAGCGGCCAGAACGCCCGCCAGGGACCGGGGCAATCGCTAAAGCATTCCGTTGCTCATATCACCAGCCAGCACACCTTTTCGTTTGAACTCACCGATCGGTTCGCCGAAGACGCTAGTAATATCCCGGCCAACGTTAGCCCGAACCTCATTTTCCGTAACTTCCGCCTCGCCAGCTGCTTGGCCTTCGAACTCCTCCTTTCCCTCCTCTGATCGTAATAGCCCATGAATACAATGACTTACGACCGCTTAGGGTGTGCAAAGGCTGGTGCGGCTGTTAAGCGGCCCTCTACGTGTCCATACCGCGATCACTCATTTTTGATAGCTGTTTCGAATTCTCCATAGCAACGCTTTATAGGACATCTGTACCAGACGTTTATCCAAGGGACCTATTGCTGAAATGTCAGGCTTTAGGCCAAAATTACCTGTGCCGCTCTAAGGAAGCGAAACCTATGAGCCAAATTTTCGAAGCGCTGCGAAAAGCAGAGTCGTTTGAAGGCACCCGTGGCTTGAGGAGAGACGCCGCCGAAATGCGTGCCGCCGAACGCCGCGGATGCGACCGGCGTTCTCTTGCGGCGAATATCCGGATTTACGGGCATGGGCAGGGTTTGACCCCTTTTTTTGAAGAGAACCCCGTTCTCAACACAAGCGAGACAGGCGCCCTGCTGATCATGAAAACTCCTGTCGTAGCTGGGCAGAAATTGCTTCTCATAAATGAGGCTGCAGAGCAGGTACAGGAGTGCCGCGTCATCCGTACCTCTTGCCGCGACTCGCAGGAGCTCGAAGTGGCTGTAGAGTTTCCCACTGCACAGCCGGAATTTTGGACGCGCCTGGAGGATCAAGGCGAGGAGCCCGGAATTGAGAAACGCAAGCATCCGCGTATCACGCTGCCACGGGGGATGAGTGTTACCTGGCGTGGCCGCGCAGGATCTTTCGTTTCCAAAGTAGAGACAATCAGCGAAGGCGGCCTATCAATTGCAGCGCCCGAACCGGCTGTCAAAGGTGAGTTGCTGCATCTATCGTTCGAGGTTCCTGCCGGCGAAATCAGCACCAGGGCGATCGTCCGTCATTTACGGGAAAAGGCTGGCATGGGAATCGAATTCGTAGCCATGCAAGAGGAAGCTCGCACCCGCCTCAACCAACTGCTGCGAAAGCTACTGCGCTGACGCGCTCTTGGCTTAGCCGCCCGCATGTGACTGCAATAAGCGTTGCTCCGCCCAATTCTCGGCTGCATGCATGGCTTCGTAGAGTTGATCGAAGTTCTCAATGGCAAATAGCACGCTGTGAATGCGGTCGACTCTCACAGGAGTCCTGAGCACTTCTTCCAGCTGGAAATCCCTGACCTCACAGCCACCTTCGATGACGTTTGTGCATTCGCCGTGCGAACTGATCACCCCGCTCCCGTAAATCTTGATCTCCTTACCCTCGCGAATCAAACCGAACTCGACCGTATACCAGAATAGCCGGCCCAGCTGTTCGAGCAGCTCTTGATCGTTTAGCCGCACGCAAACACTCCCATAATGCTGCAAAAAATCGGCGAACACGCGATGAGCGTGCATGGGAACGTGCCCGAAGACGTCGTGAAAAATGTCGGGTTCGGGGATGTACTCTAGCGAATCGCGGCTGCGCAGCCATGTCGTAGTTGGAAATTTTCGCGCCGCGAGCATTTCAAAGAAGGCCTGGGCGGGCAGGAAACCGCTAACCGGTGTGGTGCTCCATCCCGTTCTCGGTCCGAGTATCGCGCTTATCGAGGCGAGATTCGGAAGCCGGTCTTGCTGAAGGCCAATAACCTGGTAACCCTCCAAATATTCCTTGCACGCGTGAGCCTCAATCTGAGGCCACCTGCGGCGCACCAGTTCTTGCCACACCTGATGTTGTTCCGCCGTGTATTCGGAATATTTTTGCCCGGTAAGGTAGGGCGCCGCGGCAGTGAGCTGTTCCGCTGGCATCTCTATTCTCCTGCTAATAGGATGAACCTCCGAGCAGACGCGGGCAAGTTCCCCACAGAATTTCGTTGTCTTCGTGTCATCAATGCCTTCTTTCCGGATATTCTCGAATGCTCAGCTCGCTGGTTTCCAGCGGCGTGGCGCAACTCCTTCAGAAACCGTATCCGCCGAAAGACTTAGCCAGAACGATTCGGGATATTCTCGATAAGTGCGGAGCAAAACAGGGCTCTGCACTCAATTAAGCAAGGCACGCATCCGCAGTTTCCAGTGCACACCCGTAAACAACGAATTATTCTCTGCGCGAAGTCCCTATGCTTGATTCCGTGCCGCCTGTTTGAACCTATGTCACGCCTGGCTTGCAAGAGCTAGATTCCGCCACTACCCTCCGCTACCATCGTTTTATGGCGAAAGATCGGCCGCGCACAGAAGTCCACGGAGATCGCGATGGCACCGTCTTCCTCATACTTATTCTGTTAGCATCTCTTCCCTACGTTAACTCGCTCGCTAACAGCTTTGTCTACGACGACCGCCAGCAGATTCTCGAGAATCCTTATGTCCACAGCTTTCGGTACCTTGGCAGGATCTTCGGCAGCACGGTCTGGAGCTTCGAGGGCGCTCAAGGCGTAACGAACTATTATCGGCCGCTGATGACCTTTGCCTATCTCATCGGCTACAAAATTTACGGCCGCATTCCCTTCGGCTTTCACCTGATGAATCTGGCTCTGCACGTCGCGGTCGTCCTGCTCGTCTTCCTGGCAACCGAACGCCTTTTCCACGATCGCCTGATCTCGCTGATCGCGAGCGGCCTTTTTGCCCTGCACCCGATTCACACCGAATCGGTCGCCTGGATTGCGGGCATAACAGACCTGGAGCTGAGTTTCTTTTTCCTTCTGACGTTTCTGCTTGTATCTTCGTCTCGAAGATGGCGAACGGAAAAGCGACGCCCTCGTGGCTTTCTTACATTCCGGTGCTTGTCGCCTACTGCCTCGCACTCCTTTCCAAGGAGCAAGCGCTGGTTCTGCCCGGCGCTCGCTATCGTTTACGAACATTTCTACCGTCCGGATCAAGCCGAATCTCAGTTCAAGGACAAGGCGCGCCGCTATTTGCCGCTGTGCCTGGTCGCAGCCGCTTATATCGCCTTCCGGCTTTTTGCGTTGGGCGGCTTCGCCCCGGCCATCTGGCGGCCAACCATGCCCTGGAGTCAAGTCCTGCTCAGCGCCGTTGCACTCATCGGCAGCTATCTCGGCAAATTGATCTGGCCCGTGCACCTTATTGCCTTTTACGTCTTCCACGAAAGCCGCAGCATCTTGGATCCTCACGTTCTGACGGGTCTAGCGGGACTGATTGCTATGCGCCGGATTGTTCGTCTGGCTGTGGCGCGATCGCGCGGCCTTTCTCCTTTGCGCTGGTTTGGATGGCCGCAACACTTGCACCCGTGCTGAATCCCCGCTGGATGCCGGCCCAGGTCTTTGCCGAACGCTATCTGTATTTGCCTTCCGTGGGTTTTTGCTGGTTGATCGGCGGAGCTGTAGCAAATCTCTGGCGCGAATCACGCGGCGAATCGTCGTCGCGGGGCCGCGCTTTCGTGCGCCAGGCAATAGCGGTTAGCGTCGGGGTTACCGCTTGCCTCTACGCGATCCGCACCGTCGAACGAAATCGCGATTGGCGCAGCGATGAGGTGCTCTATCTCAAAACACTCGAAGCGCAACCCGACGCGCAGGTCATCCACACCAACCTCGGCGTGGATTACTCCGAGCGTAATGATTGGTCCGCTGCAGAGCGCGAATGGATTCTGGCCTTGGGCCCTGGGAAGCCTTCCGCTGTGACCCTGACCAATCTCGGCTTGGTTCGAATGAGAGAAAAACGATATGGCGAGGCTGCCGATCTATTTAACCAAGCCATTGCCGTTCGCCCGACGTACATGTCTCCTTACGAGCATTTCGCCGAAATGTATGCGGAAATGGGCCGTTTTGCGGACGCCGACAAGCAATTTCGGAAAGCCGTGTCGTTGGCGCCCCTGGATATAAACGCTCGCAACAAGTACGGGCATTTTCTTCTCGAGCAGGGGCGCGCTTCCGAAGCGCACGAGCAATTTGCTCGCTCGGCTGAAGCGGACGCCAACAGCGACGCCTACGATAATCTCGGCGATCTCGATCTCGCTGCGGGCGATGCGCAAAAGGCCCGAGCTGATTACCAGGCCGCGCTCGCTTTGAATGACATCGACAATCACGCCGATTTTGGCATGGCGAAGCTCGATGAGCAGCAAGGCCGCATCGCAGAGGCCGTCCGCGAATATCGCGCTGGACTCGAAACCGATCCTCGAAACGCCGTCGCTCTCGCCGCGGTGCAGCGCCTCACCGGCAGCGCGTCTCAATAAGTCATTGATGCGAGAGGCCGAGCGTCTCCCTAACGCTGAAATCGAACGGCGACTCCTCTCAGCGCTTTGTGCCACGGCCCTTGACCGCGAGATGCGCGCCCAGATCCTCGAGCGCCTCGGCGCGCATACATTTGCCAACCGCGATAATGAAATTATCTTTCAGGCACTCGCCAAAATACCTTTAGCGACCGCCGAGCACATTCGCGAAACGCTAAGCGCGCGGCTTACGCGTTTGGGCTTTCCCGATATTGACGTCGAGTCCATTTTGGGGTTTTCTCCGCCATCGCCAGATACGATTACAGCACTTTTGCAGCAGCTCGATCGCTAATCGCGCCTCTCGCGCTTCATTTGCGCTGTGCGTTTTGAGTCCCCTCGCCGAACACACTCGCCTTGCCATGAAATGTGACGATGAGTATTCTTTCGTCCTATCCTCACGGAACAAACCAAGTGCATCCACTCACAATCGCCATCGGCAATTACGGCCTCACCAAGCCTCTGAAGGATGGAAGCATTCGTAGCCCTGAATTGAATCTCGAATACATTCAGGTCGATCCTATTGTCGCCGCGATGCGGCGCATGGTGCGCGGCCTCGAATTCGATATTTGTGAAATGGCGTTCACCACCTACCTTTGCGCCAAGGCGTATGGGAAAGCCATCACAGCGATTCCTGTCTTCCTTACCAGAAATTTCCACCACTGGGCCATCTTCTACAACGTGAAATCGGGAATCACGAAACCGAAAGACCTGGAAGGCCGCACTGTCGCCGTCAACCGCGGTTATACAGTTACGACAGGCCTCTGGGCTCGTGGCATTCTGCAGGACGAATATGGGGTGGACTTGAACAAGATCACCTGGGCCCCTACAGACGACGAGCATGTCGCAGAGTACAAAGCTCCAACGAATGTTGATTATTCCTATCGCGGAAAGCCGATTGCAGACTTACTGTTGTCGGGCCAGGTCGCCGCGGCTGTTGGCGATGTGCGTGTGAATTCGCCCGATATTAAGCCGCTGATTCCGGATGCACCTAATGCGGGTTTCGCTTACTTCCGAAAAACCGGTGTTTATCCCATCAATCATGGCTTGGTGATCAAAGACTCCGTTTTGAAAGCCCAGCCCGGATTGGCCCAAAAGCTCTTTAGCGCGTTTCAGGGGGCCAAGAAAACTTACCTGACTCATTTAGATGCTGGCGGCAATTTGTCGCCAACCGACGAAAGTGCTATCGCACTCAAGCAAGTCGTCGGAGACCCATTTCCATTCGGGATCAGCGATCGAAATGGGCCTAACCGGAAGGCCATCGAGACTCTCGTCCAATTCGCTGTGGATCAGCAGGTCATTCCCAGGAAGTTTAGCGTTGAAGAACTTTTCGCATCAGAAACGCTGAATCTCTAAGCGCGCCCCGCGAGTTGCCGGCATTTCTCCAGCGCTCCGTAGCTTCGCGTCGGCGCCGCCATCAGGAACCGATATCCTTCCTTCAGAATCCGCTCGACATTGTTCGAATCGACGTGCGGATGCCCGACGGGAACACCAGATTCCTTGCTGGTGGCCACGATCCGCGCCATAGCCTCCACAACAGAAGGATGATCGTATTGTCGTGGGAAGCCGAGTTCCTGGCTTAAATCGCCTTCTCCGATGAGGATCAGTCCGATGCCGGGCACATTTTTCAGGATGTCGCGCAGATTGGCAATTCCTTGCGTGTCCTCGATCATCAGCACGACAAGTACTTCGCCTTGTGGATTCAACGGCCACACATCTGCCTTGCGATAATATTCCTGCTGCGTAAGCCCCCAATATCGCGCTGCGGCGACCGGCGCATCGCCCCTAATGCCGGCCGGCTCGCTAAGCTTTGCCGTCTTCAAGCGTGGATAGCGGCAGGCGGCGACGGCATTGTAGGCCTGTTCGACTGTGCTGATGTGCGGCCATACGATGCCGTACGCGCCCAAATCGAGCGCTTGTTTGGCCAGCCACTGGTTCTTTTCGTTCCCGTTTGGAGGAATCCGGACGAGGGGCGTAACTGCGGGCGCGACAGAATGCGACTCTGCGATCTGCCGCCTATTAAGCATGTATTGAAAACAGTCTCGCAACAGTCGCGCGTCCCACGGATTGTGCTCCATTTCAAATACAATCGCGTCATAGCTGGAAATGCTGAACGCGAGTGCCGCTTCGATTTCGGCAGTCGTAAAAGCGGCTATCGCCGTCTGCCCCTGCTCCAGCGCGCGGATGACGCCATTTAGCCTCGGGAGTTCAGCCATTCCAAACCTCCTCCGATCGGACGATGGTCGCTTGTGACAGCAATGAGCCGAGCATCGTAGCAGAGCCCTCGCAAAGCCCAAAATGCACCAACGCGAGAGATATTTGACAACACGGTCTCCGGCTTCATAGCATGCGCTGCACAATATTCCCGGCACAGAGGGCCACGATGATCATCGATTGTCACGGGCATTACACGACGGCGCCGAAAGATCTGGAAGCCTATCGCCAGCGTCAGATCAGCGCCCTGAAAGATTCGGCGCCGTTTTCCTTCGACACATTGAAGATCACCGATGATCAAATTCGCGAAAGCCTCGAAAAGGCGCAGCTGAAATTCCAGCGCGAACGCGGCACCGATCTCACGATTTTCTCGCCTCGCGCCATGGGGATGGGCCACCACCTTGGAAATGCAACGACGAGTCTCCAATGGTCGCGCGTTTGTAACGATCTGATCTACCGCGTCTGCTCGCTCTATCCCGAAAACTTCGCCGCCGTCTGCCAACTGCCGCAATCGCCCGGCGTTCCGCCTGCCAATTGCATCGGCGAATTAGCTCGCTGCGTGGAAGAGCTCGGCTTCATCGGCTGCAATTTGAATCCGGACCCCTCGGGCGGCTACTGGAGCGATCCGCCGCTCACCGACCGCTTCTGGTACCCGCTCTACGAAAGAATGGTAGAGCTAGACGTCCCCGCCATGATTCACGTCAGTGGATCGTGCAATCCGAATTTTCACGCCACGGGCGCTCATTATCTGAACGGCGACACCACCGCTTTCATGCAGTTCCTCACCTCCGATATTTTTAAGGATTTCCCCACCCTGAAATTCATCATCCCTCATGGTGGCGGCGCTGTTCCCTACCACTGGGGACGTTATCGCGGCATCGCGCAAGATCTAAAACGCCCGCCGCTTGGCGAACTTCTACTGAAGAACGTCTTTTTCGATACGTGCGTGTACCATCAAGCGGGCATAGATCTTCTGACGAAGGTCATTCCCATCGAAAACATTCTCTTCGCTTCGGAAATGGTGGGCGCGGTTAAGAGCATCGATCCTGAGACCGGCCATTATTTCGACGATACGAAGCGCTACATCGAGGCCGTTCCGTGGCTGCACGAAGCAGATAAACGCAAGATTTACGAAGATAATTCCCTAAGCGTGTACAGCCGACTAAAAGCAAAACTGTCCGTCACCAAGGCCAGTCGCGCACCGGTTTAAATCTGGTAAAGCCCGCGATTCGCAGCAAAAGTACGCGCTCAACCCTCAACGGATTCCGATCAGCGGCCAATAAAAGGGAACGATAAGCAGTAGCACCAGCGATTCCACCACGGTCAGAACAAACCCCACCCGCAGCAAGTCTTTCGCCTCAAAGTAACCATAAGAATAGCCGGTGACCAGCACGCCAGACTGGTACACAAAAATCTTACCGCCGGCGGCGAATGACCAAACCAAACCGAGCGGCAGCAGATGAATTCCCGCCCCTTTTGCGAAATTCATTAAAGGAGGCACGGACGTCGCCAGCATCGAGAGTTCGTTCCCCAAAAAGATGTGATAAACGAATGCCGTCCAATACGGCACCAGCGCCAGAGAAAAAATATTCGTCACCCACGGCCGCATCCACGCGAACATGACCGTCGTCATCGAGTTCAGCGCATTTGTTTTGAGCAGCACTTCGCCCATGCTGATTGCCGCCGCCGTGAAAAAAACGGGCAGATAATTCAGCCGCTTTAGGTCTTCCAGGTCCAGGATGCCCACTCCGGGCACCCCCGCCAGCAGGCCCACCCCAATGCCGATTACAGCCGGCGAGATATGGTGAATCAGGTCCGTAGCCCAGAGCGCGATAGCGCACGACATCAGAAACAGCGCGTGCTTTTCCATGCTCGTCCACGGCCCCATTTTTTGCAGCGACTCATCGAGAAATTGAACGCCGCCTTGCAGCGCCACTTTTTCCGGCGGATATAGCCATAGCACCAGCCGCCAGATGACAAACATCGTCACGACAACGCACGGCAGAAAAGCCAGCAGCCATTGGCTCCAATAAACCTCGATGCCCGTCGTTTTTTCGATCAACCCGCGCGCCAGGATCGAAGTCGCGCCGGCAATCACCATTTTGTCGTAGATACCCGCCGTGTAGGTCAGCGTGACGAAAATCCCGCGCCCGACGTTGCTTCCGCGCGGCAAACCGAAAACCTCGATAAGTCCCAACGCCACCGCCGCCATGATCACAACGCAAGCGATTCCAGAGGGGACCAGCAACGTGAGCAGGAAGGAAGAAAGGATGATCCCGAGCAGCAGGCGCGAGTAGCCCGCTCCCACTCGCCGCATTACTAAATACGCGAGCCGGCGTGCCAATCCCGATTTCGTTGCCATCATGCCGATCAGTGCGGCGCCGAACAAAAACCACGGCGTCTGATCCGCGAATCCGCTGAACGCCGTTTCGAAGCTGACGATTTTCAGCGCCCAAAACAGATAACAGCCGGCCATACCAGTGAGCGCGTGTGGCATAACCTCCGTGATCCAGGCAATGATCATGAACGACGCGACGGCAAGTGCGTGTTTGGCGTTTGCCTCGAGCGGCAGAGGCAAAAACCACACCGCAAGCGGCACACCTACTGTGAGAATCCCGCCCATCACTTTGCGGGTGCCGGGCGCGGCCAAGGCTGCTGTTCGGACGGTTTGTTCCGTGGTGGCCACTAACGCGACTCAGGGCGAGTCTGTCATCTTGCTCGAAGAATTGTGGCACCAGGAAGCACAAAACTCCATTCTTCACGCTGTCGGAGAGATAAATTTCCCCCGCTTTCGGATTCAGCGCCAAACCTACGGGATGGAGCAGGCCGCTAAAGGGACCTCGAATCATGGCCAGCGGCGCGACGTCTCCATTATCCGTAATGTTCCAGACGCCCATGAAACCTAAAATCGGATTCAGCCAAGGATCGTCGGGCACTTCTTTCGCATCAGGCCGGAGCGTCACGCCTTCGTAAAGATTCTGATGAAAATGATTGGAAGCCGCCAGGAAAATTCGGCCCCGGTAAAACTCCATCTGCCATGGCTCGTCCGTTATACCGGTTTTCGGTCCTGCTATCCGCGCGCGCGGAGCGACATCTCCGTTGTCATTGCGATTGAAAATCAGGATTTCGTGAGTATTCGCCACAGCGAGCAAATTTCTTTCGGGATCGACGGCGAGTCCCACCACGTGGCCGAGCTCGGTCTTCGGTCCCTCGATGACGCGAACTGGCGTCGCGTCTCCGTCCGCGTCCCGTCGAAAAACGTTGATGCGTCTTCCCGTAAGGCTCGCGACGAGAATCTCCCGATTCTGCAAATCCAGACTGACGGCGTGCGGCGTCACCAGATGCGTGTGCGGCCCCTGAATCACGCGCAACGGATGCTCGGAACGCCGCTGGCGCCCGCGCGAAACACCAGAACCGCATCGGCCAAGGCGTTCGGCGCCACGATTTCATCGCGTACCGGATCGTACGCAAGTCCGTGAATCGTGCGTCCCAGCAGCGTGTTTTGCCCGGTGATAAGCCGGGTCGGCGCTGCATCTCCGTTTGCCAGCCTGGCAAACACCGCGATGCGCGGCTGGGTCACTCAATTGGGCACTAAAAGCTCGTCGCGTTTCGAGTCATACGCCAGCGCCATCGGATTGCCAAACCCGGGCGTCGGTGTTCCCGCGGGAGCGCTCCGGATAATTCGCTTTGGCGCCACGTTGCCGCGCGCCCGCGCTGTCAAATGCCAGCGCGGAATGATCGCCCCAATTCGATACCCAAATCTCGCCTCTTCTGCGGATCCACCGCAACGCCCATCGGATGGGTAATGCCGGTGCGATCGCCGCGAATCACACGCAACGGCGCGACATCGCCATTGCTGTTTCGGCCAAATATCAAAATCGAGCTGTCGCCATTATTTGCGACGACGATCGTGTCATGTTGCGGATCGTAGGCGACGCCCATCGGCCAGTCGAGGCCCGTTCCGGGATCCCTGAATCACGCGCAGCGGCTTCGCATCGTCTTTTGCGTTTCGCGGCAAAAATCCGAATCGAAGGCGGCCGCGACTCGCCAGCCTCGGCTTCGTCTTCGACGACGAACGACGGCGAACATCCGCCGCCCGTGTTCTTCACCACGCCCCGGAAATTTCCGTGATTGGCGACGCCGATCTCATTGTGCGAATCGTCCCAATAGATTCCGTGCGGATCGGCCAACCCGGTCGCCTGCCCGCGTAAGATTCGCAGCGGAGCCTCCACGCCTTTTACTTGCCGGCGGTAGAAAGCGACTGTATTTTGAACTTCTACCGTGACGGCAATCTGGTCGGCTGCGTCGCTAAGCGCCAGGCCCCAGGCCTGATGAGGAACCGAAAACACGCGCGCCGGTTTCGCATTCCCCGAACCCGCATACGGCATCACCACGACCGTATCCTCGATATCGTTGTTGGCCGTGTAAATTTCCTGATGCTGCGGATCGAGGACTATTCCCGCAATCATTCCCAGGAACGTGTCCGGGCCCGACGATCTGCCGTAACGGAACGCTCGCATCGCCCTGGCTCGCTCCTCGCACTGCGATCGTAAACGAGCAGGCTTTTGCGGTTCGGATCGCTCATCGCCACAAGCCCGTTCGCCGCGTCCACGGCGATGCCGTTAAACGCAGGATACGGATCGGCGATCATTCGGACGGGAGGTATGTCCTCGGGTGCAGGTTTGCTGGATTTATTTTCCTGAGGAGCGGCCTGCGCCAGCGCGCCCATCATTCCAAGCACTGCCAACCCAAGAGCGCCAGCCCCAATTTTCCGGATCATTGTTTTGCGGCAGGCTTCTTTGCGGGGAAAAATTCCGGCATGTAGTACGAATACATCCCATTCGAAACGCTGTCGATCGTATAGACCTCGCGGTCCCCGGAATTCAGGGCCACGCCTGCGGGCCAGACCATTTCGCTGGCTGGTCCTTTGATTATTCCGCGCGGAGGCACATCGCCATTATCGTTGATGTCCCAAACGCCGATGAATCCGGGCTTATCGGCATTCCACGGCGAAGGCGAAGCGTCCGCAAATCTGTACGATTCGACGTTATTTTTCACGGCCACGAAAATCTTGCCCTGTTCGGGATCGACTTCCACCTGCCGGATACGCATAATGCCAGACTTCGGTCCCGCAATCACCGCGCGCGGCGCGACATCGCCATTGTCTGTCCGATTGAAGATAAAAACTCCCGTGGTCCTATTATCGTTGCCACGGCTCGAAACCACGACCAAATTGCGAATTGGATCGACGGCCACGCCGCGCACTTCATCCAATCCAGTCTTTTCTCCGCGTATCGTTCTCAAGGGCGCGACGTCGCCATTCGCGTCCCGCGGAAAAAACATGACGTCCTTGCCGCCATCTTCCCCAACCACGATTTCATTATTCTTCAGGTCCAGGTTCACGGTTTCCGGCCTCAGGATGCGCGTGTGCGGCCCCTGAATAATCCGGATCGGCGCCTCTTCCCCACTCGCGCTCGCCCGAAATACCAGAACGGCTCCCGCCAGGTGCACCGGCACTACGATTTCGTCGTGCACGGGATCGTACGCGATGCCGTGCATCGTCCGGCTGAGTTTAGTGCCCTGGCCTTCGATTACCCTTACCGGTCCTTCGTTTCCGTTTGCCAGCCTGGCAAACACCAGTATTCTGGGTACGCTCACTCAATTCGGCACCAGAATCTGCCCGCGCTTCGAATCGTACGCAATCGCTCCCGGATTCCCGAAGCCCACTGCAGGCGTCCCCGCAGGAGCATTACGCAAAACGCGCTTCGGAGCCACGTTGCCACTAGCAGTTCGCGCGAACACCACCGCCGTGTGATCCCGATAATTCGTCACCCAGAGTTCATCGTTCTTGGTATCGATGGCCACGCCCATCGGACCCAAAACTCCCGTCCGATCGCCCTTGATCACGCGCACCGGCGCCGCGTTGCCGGTGGCATCGCGGCGAAAAATCAGAATCGAATTCGTCCCGTAATTCGCCACCGCGATTTCGTCGTGCATCGCGTCCATACCGATCCCCATCGGCCAGTTCAGTTGTGTCTGCGCGCCCTGAATTTTGCGAGCGGGTTTGTCGTCGCCTTTAGCTTCAATCGCGTAGGTATTGATCGACGGCAGAGCGAAATGGCCGCCCTTGAGCCCACCCTCCGTCGCCTCTTCTTCCTCGCGCGTCAGCGGAGCCCAATTCCCGTGATTCGCCACAAGCATCTCGTTGTGACCAGGGTCGATCACGATTCCATGGGGATCGGCCAACTCGGTTTCCGGACCGCGCAGCACGCGCAGCGGCGCTTCGCTTCCGCTCGCCTCGCGTCGGTAGACGACCACAGTATTGGGATGCTCGATCGAAACGGCCACTTCGTTACGTTTGGGATTAAACGCCACGCCCCAGGCCCCGTGCGGCACGGAAAGCACGCGCTTGGGTTTGGTGTTCCCTTCCACGCCGTACGGGAACACCTCCATGCGGTCGCCGATGTCGTTATTTACTGCGAAGACTTCGCGATCCGCGGTGTCCAGCGAAATTCCGGCAACGAACATCATGCCCGTCCTGGGGCCGCGGATCACCCGCTCGGAATTCGCCATCTGCGCCGAATTGCCACCAGCATTCCGGTCGTAAAAGAAGATTGCCCCTCGATTCGAATCGCTCACCACCACCTGGTTCGTATCGGGATCGACGGCCACGCTGTGCAGGCTCGCATATGAATCGGCCACCGAACGCGCCGGAGCAATATCGCCCCCAACCGGCGCAGTTTCGGATCCCGAAGTCGAAGCGGAACTCGTCCGTTCGGCGGCCAGCGCGCCTCGCTGCTGCGTCTGACTCCACGCCGTCATCGCCATGGCCAATTCCGTCGTGTCGGCGCAGCTATCGTCTTCGTCCGCCGAGCTACCAGCCGCCAAATTAGTTTGTATTCGCGAAGAAAAAATGGAAGGCGTAGCGTGGAAGACGAGATTGAAGCAGCCCGCGATAAGCATCGCGCCAGCTCCCGCGCTCATCAGCCAAGCCGTTCGTTTTTCAGGCATTGCCATCAGAGAAAGTAGTCCCGCATCATTTGCCACCGCTCTTGATTCATCTTGCCGCCAGCGCCTGGCTCAACGGCTTCTCGAGTCTGAAGAATCGCCGCGCTTTTTTCGGGCGACATAAGAGGCAATTTTGTCAGCGAAGCCGCTCGCAGCATCGTCTCCGCAACCTTCTCCAGCCTATATGCGGTAACGCAAACGGATGCAATGTCTGCTCCAGTCACGACGCTGCCGTGATTTTTCAGCAACAGGGTTCCCCGCGTGCCGAGCGCCCGCGCAACTTCATCGCCCAATTCCGGTGTAGCGATGCTTACCGCGCCATTATCCAACACCGGCAGCTTACCTGCGAATGCGGCGCAATCCTGATCCAGCGGCTCAACCGCAATACCAAGGGCAGCCATCAACGTGGAAGCGTGAGGGTGAGCATGCAACACGCAGCGCACATCCGGCCGCGCGGCATACGTCCGCGCATGTATCGGCCATTCGCGCACGGCGCTGCGCTCGCCTGCAGCCCCAGCCACAACCTTGCCGTTGAAATCGATGACGATCAGGTCTTCGGGCTTTAGCCCTCGCCAGCTAACGGGGCGCGGTTTGATGACGATTCGGTTTTCGTCCAACAGGGCGCTCAGATGCCCGCCCAGGCCGTCCCCCGCCGCCTTGACGGCGTAGAGCACGTTGCACGCCTGCACCAGCTCTTCACGAAGCGTTGATTCGAGTCGCGGCGCCGGCGAACTCACCTAAACCTCGGCCTTCATGAGCTCTCGTGCGCCTTCATCGAACTCAACGTCGCGCTTCAAAACCAGCGATGCCGAGCGAACCCAATAGACGTCGCCATGACTTGCCGTAAACGGGTCGTGCCCCTCGCCAAGTTCGCGGATTTCCTGCAGAAGCAACCGACGCATCGCAATAATTGCGGTGTCGCTGGTGCCCAGGCGTTCCCGCGTGCGGTCCACAATCGGCCCCATGCTTTCCTGAATCGCCTGGTCTTGCGAAGCGAAACCGTGGATGCCGGTCATGTTCGCCGTCCGCTGTTTCTCGCGGTCGAGCAAATATTGATTCGCCTTGTTGCGGACCGGCCGGAACGTGGCCGGATCTACCTCCGCATGCACAAACGTCTCGTCCCGGATCGTCTTCCATTCTTCTTCCGAAAGCGGCGCTTCTGGATTCCAGCTGATCGTCCACACCCAGCAAGTCTGGTCGTCTCGCGGCACCCAGCAGTGCCCGTGAATCGCCAACCCCTTCTGGTAAGGAATCATGGTGTGGCTCGGAAGCAGGAATTGCGTCAGCCGCCAATAATATCGGTCCTCTTCCGCATTGCGCCGTACTCCGATCACCAACCCGTAATCGGTTTTCTTCACCGTGAACCGCGGCGCTTTATCCAGCAGATGATATTTCGCTCGCAGATTGCTGCTGTTCCTTACTTTTTCTACGTAGGCATCCGTCACGCGAAAAGCATCCAGGCTGGCGTGCAGAAAGTTCGAATGACTGGAGTCAATGCCGCCTTCAATGGCCTGCACGTAGTTGGTCTCCTGAAAGCGCTTCGAAATATACCGGTGAGATTCCGGAACTCGCGCCCATTCAAGTTTTGGCAATTCTGGCTCGTGCTCCGGAGCCCCCATATACACCCAAATCAGCCCGCCGTACTCACGCGTGGGGTAGGCCGTCGTGCGCAGCTTATTCCCGAACCCATATTCCGCGGGCTCGTTGGGCATGTCCACACACGTGCCGTTCACGTCGAATTTCCATCCGTGGTACACGCATCGCAAACCGCACTCTTCGTTGCGCCCCCAAAAAAGGCTGGCCCGGCGGTGCGCGCAAAATTCATCGATCAGTCCTACTCGCCCGCTTGTATCCCGAAAGGCAATAAGATCTTCTCCCAGGACCCGCACCCGGACCGGAGGGCAATCGGGAGTCGGCACCTCGCTAGGCAGCAAGACAGGCAGCCAGAATCGCCGGAAATACTTGCCCGCAGGCGTTCCTGAATCGGTCTGCGTCAGCAGTTCGTTCTCTTCTCTCGAAAGCATGACCTTAGCTACTCCTCTGGACTAAACGAACGCTTCCAAAACTGTCGCTGCGGCTCCAGGTCGTCGCTCAGCTACCAGATCATGCGCCTTATGCGCACCCGCGTGAATCCGGTTTACTTCGTCGCGTATGCTGGATGCCGGCTCATTCGCCACGAAAAAGCCCGTAATTGTCCAGATCGCGTCCAGTTCCGCCTCGCGGTAGACCAGATGTTCGAATGAACTCGATGCCTTGAGATGCGCGATGATATTCCGGAGGGTGTCCGCGGAAAAGTCCTGCACGCTCACGATGTGCCCCGGGTTCACTTCCTGCCGGCCGGACGTGCCATTGTGCCCATTCTGAGCCATCGCCGCGGTGCCGCCTCCAGCTGCGTAAATAGTAGGGCTAAACGCCCAGCCCCGGCAACACCCACGCGGCGTGCCAATGCCATAGCTCCGACAAGAGGAGTTATCAGCGGTCGGCCTGGCCGAACTCTCACGCGACTTTGCACGTACAAAAACCACCATGGCGGGAATAAACGGAGAGCGGATTGGTATTCATATCGTGTGGGTGTGCTTCAGCACTAAGTCGGGGTTTCTGAGTTCGCAGGCCACGAAGGATTGTGGCCGTTCCCTTGAACCAATTAGGGAACTGTCTCGCCGGCATTTCAAGGCTGCGAGTCCACCCTCCACAGACATCTCGACGCCCAACTTTTGTCGCTAAGGAGATCGGATGAATTGCTTAGGTTGCAGTCTAAGGCATCGACGTCGCAGAAACATGGCTTGCCTCTCCGTAATGGCGGCGGCAATCACGCTCTTTCCCGCCGTGGCATCTGCGCAAGACAAACAAGAGGAACACGAAGGCAGACTTTTACGCGCTGGGAACGGTCCCGGGCCAGCGGCAAATGGGCCGGGCCCCGGATGCAACATCATACCGCCCTTGGCCTCGATAGGAACGAAGGTCGACATTTCACAGTTTCCGCAGCCCGACTCGCTCACGGATCCGGAACTGGCGGGACCTGTTCAGCTGCTGAAATCAGGTAAGTTCGACATTCCGATCGAACAGCTGACCAAGATCAACGTCCCAGCAGGAACTCCCAGAGGAACGATCACACTGCCTCTTTTCAAAGGTGCAGTTAAAACGTCATTTGGCCTGAAACCCGCGTGGTACATCATCCTCGATGCAGGCGACCCGGCGGAGGCGGAACGCCTCGGCGTAAACTTCTCCAAAAAACTTCATAACGCCGGCGATGCCGCACGCTCCGCCACGCGTCGCCCCGACGGAACGTTTCTCTTCGAATCCGGCCTCGTAGACTTCAGTCCCAACCGGGAGGTCATGGCTGGCTCTGAAGAGAAACCCTTTCCACCCAGCATCGCGCAGCCCGGCTCCGTGGGCGACTCGGACTACAGCCCTCTGGTAAACGTCGGAGGCATCATTTACGACGCTCCTGTGGTCGCCGCCGCAGTGGAAGATAATTACATTAACTTCCCGAACGGAAACCCTAACTACGCTCTGGTACACGATCAGGTGATCGCAATTGATCCGGTGCATCGGACGGTCACGCTTTCCCTCATCAACGGTTTTAGCTTTGGCAAGCCGGTCTTTTACATCTCTACCGAGTCGAGCGATCCCACCGTATCTGCGATCGAGGGGAATACTTTTGCTCCACGTTTGCAAAAAATCGAGACTGGGGTGGACGACATCGAGCGTAGCGCCGTCGAGCGGATCTTCATCGCCACCAACGGCGCATCAGAAGGCGGATGCAACAATCCGCAGCGTCAAGGCCTCGGCGCCGCGCTTTTGGACGGGCATCGGCCGAACAACACGTTTGGCGGCATTCCCACCACGGCCACTGATTACAGCCCAGTCTGGGACGCCAACGTCTATGAGTGGACCGAAGAAGCCATCGAAAAGGGCTATCGCGGTCTCCTTACCGAGGAGTTCCGCATTCTGAAACTCGCGAGAGACGGATACATCACCGGCCCGGGTGGTGCGCCGTACGGAAGTTTTGGCCCGGTAATCGTGTGCGGCGTCGCTGCACGGCTTAACTAAACGAGGTCAGCAAAGTGTCGCGTTGTGGCCAGAGATGCCTGGCCGCAACGCGGCCAGATTCTCAGAGTCACGCAGGCGCGCCGCTGGTCCTGGCGCAAATTCGAAGCACTAGAGGAACAATGAGGAAGATGATTTGCAGTTCGATCGGCGTCGTTTGTTTCCTGGCGGTATCCATCGGCGCTCTTGCGCAGTCGGGCGAAGCAATGAAGCAAGACACGATGAAACAGGGCAGCCAGATGAAACATAACGACATGAAGGGAGTCACACTCTCAGGGATGGTCAGCGACGATGGGAAGATGCTCATGAGCGATAGTGATCACAAGAATTGGATGATTAGCAATCCAGAGGCTGTAAAGGGCCACGAGAGACATCGTGTCACCGTCAGGGCAAGTGTTGGCGCCACGATGAACGAAGTCCACGTGACCTCCGTTAGCATGGCAAAAGGCGAGATGAAGGACAGTATGAAGAAGGCAGCGCACGAAGAAAAATGACGTGGAGAGTGGATCTAAGAGTAACGCTTTTGCTCGTCCCGGTGAATTTGACGCGTCACTGGGACGCGTGAAGGCAGGTGCGCGACTCAGAACCTAGGGAGTGAGCAACGGTCCTCGGTGATTTGCTGGGCTTTATTTGGAGCGTCGATTGTTTTTTCGTCCGAAGGTTCAACTCGAAAGCTTCGAGCAGGCGGCGGTCCCGCACTTGGGCGACCTGTATCGCATGGCGTCTTTGCTCTTGCAGGACCGGCACGAGGCTGAGGACCTGATACAAGACACCTACCTGGAGGCCTGGAAATCGTTTCATCGTTTCGAGCTCGGCACGAACTGCCGGGCATGGCTCTTTAAGATAATGTTCCACCGTCTTCATCATTTTCGACGCAGGATAGTAAAGACGTCTCGCTTGATAACGATCGACGGACCCGAGGGCCAAGCGGAGATCGCGGCCGAGCCGCTTGTGCTCCAGCACATAACCGACGAGAGCATTCTGAATGCGTTGGAGAAGGTTGCCTCCGACTTCCGCGAAATCGTTCTGTTGGCCGACGTTGAGGAGTTCTCCTATAAGGAGATCGCTGAGATGCTGAAAATCCCACTGGGAACGGTTATGTCGAGACTAAGCCGGGGAAGGAAGCTGCTGCGGCAGGAATTGGCGGAAGTAGCGCGCTCTTATGGTATCGACCCGCGTGGGCAACAGGCGGGCGCGGCGGAAACCGCATGAACACCTTGAGCTTTGACTCCAAACGATGCGAACGGATACGTCAGCACCTCGATTCGTATCTTAGCAATGAACTTCTGGTGGAAACGGCGAGCGAAGTCGTGCGTCACCTCGAGACTTGTGACGCTTGCTCGCGCGATCTGGAATCTCGTATGCGGGTCCGGGAGGCATTGCAGCGCGCTGTTGCCAACCGGCCCGTGCCGGACTCCGTCCGGGCGCATGTTGTGCGCACCCTGCGTGACTCTCAGCCCCGATCTTTCTTTCGCGCAAATGCCGCGCGCTGGGCTCTCGGCCTGGCTGGTGTCACATTTATTCTCCTCAGTTTGTTTGCTGCTCAATGGTTGAGCCTGCGTCGGGGGGAACAGTTGGTCGCCAGCATCCTTAAACTTGGAGTCAGCGATCATGTCATTTGCGCCATCAAGGACCACAACTATCCGGAGGTCGCCAATCCACCGGACCAAATCCGGCAGAAGCTCGGTGCTCAGCATGCTGCGCTGCTGCAGGTTGTCCAGGATCGACTCCCTGGATTCGAAGTTCTGGAGGGACATATCTGCTCAATCCCAGGCAGCGACCGCAAGTACATTCATTTCATCACCCGGGGTCAGGGCACGATCCTTTCTGTGATTCTCACCGAAAGAAATGGCGTCAATCTGCCAAGGGGAAAGCTCCTCACGAGCACTGGCTCAACCGGCATCGGCCTCTATCAGGGTCATCTTAGCGGCATGGAGATAGCAGGATTTGAATCCACGCAATACTTCGTCTTCGTTGTCTCTGATCTCAGTCAGAACCAGGTGCTGCAGCTTGCAGCGGGTCTTGCTCCGGCCTTAAACGATACGCTTCGAACAACCGCCCCCTCAAAACAGTCATCCTTACTTCCCGGCGCGTTGTTTCAAATTAATCAGGAAATGGGGATCTAATTACTCCGAAGGTCGTTCGAGATTCGCTCCGGTTGGGTTAAATAGTTAGGGCTAAACGCCCAGCCCCGGCAACACCCACGCGGCGTGCCAATGCCTTAGTTTTCGATGAGCCGAATTATCAGGAATCAGACCTAAGTGGCCGAATGAGTAGAACTCGGGTTTCACTCGCTGCGGGAGCCTCAACACAGTGTTCTCGAAAAAGCTTTTCTCGTGCGATCGCCGATGACGGCGCGTCATTTCACCTCGACCAGTTCAATGGCCACTCGATCTGGCCCTTCGATCATGGCTGCTCGCATGTTGCCCCACGGGTGAATCTCTTCGAGAACCTTGACTCCTTCGTTTTTTAAGCGCGCCACCGTCGCGGGCAGGTCAGCAACGCTCAACGCCCAGTGATCGACGAGGTGCCCACGCGTGCTTACAAGGCCGCCGCCCGGCCACGGCCGGATCAAAATGGCGATATCGTCAAACATCACGCTCCCGGAGGGGTCCCGAACAAATCCCGGAAACTTGAAAAATGACGGCCAGGTAGGAGGAGCATACGGCCGTTTGCAGTCTGCGGCGTCAGGTGTAATCGGAGCGCCACCGGTACCCTGCGGCATGGTCGCGCCGAGATGCGTGACATACCAGGCGATCGCGCACAGCGGGTGCTCGTGATACATGTGAATGTGATTGAAGCGTTCTACGTTGCCGGCTTGGGCGTTTTCGATCAGCGCGTCGTCCGGACCGCGAAGATAACCGAAGCCACCCTCTCGCGTCGGTTGCACGCCTTTGGCGCGCATCTCCAGGATTTGCTCTTGAGTTGGAAGGCCAGGTAACGTGTCGCTCGACATATCCACGAGCTTGCCATCTGCGGCATCCCACATCTGCGCTATTTTCAGGCCCTTCGCGCGGAATTCCTGGTCGTATTTGCGCGAGTCCGGCGTGTTCCAGCCGAAATGCCACACTGA
Organism: uncultured Acidobacteriota bacterium; assembly: GCA_963846235.1. Classification (GTDB taxonomy): domain Bacteria; phylum Acidobacteriota; class Terriglobia; order Acidiferrales; family UBA7541; genus Palsa-189. Next base: position 335,136 of record CAWJVF010000003.1, on the reverse strand, counting down.
AGTTTGCGGCCCGTTGAGTTCTGTTTGGGGCGGAGTGTTCACTTTCGTAAAGAGCAAATAGACGTTGCCTGTTTTGACCGCCTCGTATCCGTTGAAGGTCGTCTTCTTGGCTGAGATGGGGAACGCTTTCGGGTAGTACGCGGCGGCAGCGCTTGGGTCCACGGAATTCAGATGAACGTGATGAACGTGCATCGGCGCGATGGCCGGACTCTGCGCGAGTGCCGGCCAGCTAGTAATTGCGGAAGCGGCCAACAGGACTACGACCAGATTCATCAGACGATGCCGCATTCTGTAACTCCTGCCTTAGTCCGTCTACTTCAGCGCTGGATTCACGTACCCGTGCTTCAGAACCTTTTTCAAGTCCGGCCGTATGCTCAGGTACGTAATATGATCGGGGATGGCAGAGAATCCGTGCGGCACACCCTCTGGAATAATGATCACGTCTCCCACTTTTATTTGACGGCTTGTGTATCCCACCATCGTGCCGCCGCAGGACGGACCATTGAGGACCGTGGTTACCTCGTCGGTCGGACCAGAACGCTTTCCATTGACGATTGTGCCTCCGGTAATCAGGGTTCCGGCCCCCGATATGACCACATAGCTTTCGGCGGTATCGTCGTGGAAGATTCCGTTGGGACCCTTCACACCAGGCCGCTTCTCGCCGCAAGCCGTCGCTGGCGCGGCGTTTCCGCTTACGGCGGCATTCGCGTTCGCAGGCGCCGCGCTTCCCATCGCTCCGCGGTTCACGACAGCAACGCCAAGTTGGTACTTGTCCATATCAATCACCCTGAGCGTATTGTCAGGAATCGTCCGGTGTGTATCGGCCGAGTGCTTCAACACAGCCTTGATGTCTTCATCGGTAATGTATACGCCATCCTTGGGTGCTTGAGCTAAGGCGATTGTCGGACATACCGCAAACACCATCGTCAGGATTTGCAGGACCTGCTTCCGCATAGCTCCCTCCCCCTAACAGACGAGTTCGCCGCGCTCGTTCGGCACGGCGAACTCGGTTTTTACCAACGCTTGTTCTGCTCCGTTGCTACGACCAGACTGGCTTGACGCCTGGACCGATCAGCATCGCCGGATTCGCGCCCTTCCTCGGAATGAACTTCTGCGCGCGCCCGTTATCGACCTCGGCGGTGTACAGATTGCCCTCCTGGTCCACGTGCATCCCGTGCACGCCCCAGAAGCCGCCCGGGAAATCGCCGAAGGTGCCCCAGGAGTACAAAAAGTTTCCTTCCAGGTCGTACTTGATCATCTTGTTTGTGCCGCGATCGAAGAGCCACAAATGCCGGTCGGCCGCGGACAGGTGGAGGCAATGCACATCGGACGGCTGATCGCCGACCTTCCACTGGTTAAGGAATTTGCCGTTGGTGTCGAACACCTGCACACGGTGGTTGTTCCGGTCGTTGACGAAAACTCGCCCGGATGGAACGTCAACAGCGACTCCATGCACGCCGTTCAAGTAACCAGGACGCGTATCGTTCGGCGGCGTCCCCTTTTGCCCCCAATCCATCAGGAATTTGCCATCCTTGTCGAACTTCGCCACGCGCGTGCCCACGTATCCGTCAGCCACGAACATAGTGCTGTCGGGTAGCCACGCGAGATAGGTTGGCCGATAGAAGTGCGTGCCGTCGGCGCCGGGCATGTTGGGCGTCCCGATCGTCATCACCAGCTTTTTCAAGTCATACGTGAACTTGAAGATGGCGTGCCGGTAGTCGTCCACGAGCCAGATATATTTGTCTTTATCGTAGGGGTTGATATAAATCGCATGAGGCCGCCGCAGCATGCTGTCCCACTCCGGCCAGGTCTCTTTGATCTCTCCCTTGGCGTTTACCCCGACGATGCAGTGCTTCCAACGCCAGTCCACATTCTCCGTGCCGTGGTTAGGACCATCCAGCGGGCCTGGCGGACTCGCCGAGGTCGCGTCGCGCCACGGTAGACGGCCGATCGGAAAGCCGATGCTCGGCCCCAATTGCGCGAGGTCAATTTCTTTCGGCCTCTTGATGTTCGGCAGCTCGCCCCGTTGCAGGATCAAGACCCGGTCGGGATTCTCCGCGAAAATGCCTTCGGCCGATCCCCAAGACCACTGTTCGTTCCCGGGCAACGCCGATAAGGGCTGGGGCCAATTTGGATCCACGTCGTAGGCCCCGAAGACGTCCTGGACGCCCTTCTGTCCGGGGACAGCTGCAAACGAGGTATCGGATTTTGCCTGGGCCTGGGCAACAGCCGGGGAACCCAGTAGCTTCGTAACGACAGGAAGCCCCGCCGATGCAAGGCCGCACTTCATCAAAGCTCTCCTACCTATTTTCGACTTTGAACCCATGGTTCTCTGCTCCTTTATTGCTTGCGTTCCTGGAAAGTCGTCGAGCGACTCGTCGTAAATGCCACCTCAACCTACCCTACGGGAATCCCTGTTTCGGCTTCTTATTCGCGCATCGTACGCTTCTCCTGCCCGGCGCACAACGTATTTGCCGCCCCAGCAGGCCCCAGCAAAATCTCAAGGTTCCGACGGCCAGTCTCCGAGAAGCCGACTTGTCGGGAGTTGAGGCAGTCCCTGCTTGGACCGTGGATATTGCCCTGGAAGCTGCATGTGGTGGAGATCGGTCTTGCTAATCGATAGATTATTGCCTATACAGCAATCATGGACACCCCACCAGAGGTGGCTATCGAGGTTTCTTTGCAGCCTCAGGATGTATATCGACCTTTTCTACTCTCCTGGCAGAACTTAGCCCGCTGGGTGCTGGCGTTGTTTGCTGTATATCTGATTTATGATACCCGTGCCATTTGGACATCGGCGCTCGCGAATCCAAACCAGGATGCGGGCGTCCTCGCACTTCTCCTGGCTGGCGGGGCTCTTTTGCTTTCTTGGTTGTTTTATCCGTATTTTCGCGTTCGGTCGATGTTTCGTAGCTCCCCTCTCTTGCGGACACCTCGACGCATCTGGTTCAGCGCTGAAGGAATACGTGTCGAGTCCGAGCACGGTCGTGGCGACTACAAATGGTCGATCTTTCAAAAAATCGTTGAGAGTCGAAAAACCTTCTTCTTTATGCAGACAACTCGCCAGATGGGCGGTTTTTACGTTCCCAAACGATGCCTTTCCGAAGCGGCGACAAAAGATTTGCGCCGTGTGATCCGAGCGAATTTTCAAGGCGAGTCAAGGCTGCGGATCGATTGAATAGCATTGCAGGGCCGTCACTTCCCGCACAGCTTGCATTAGTGTGCCTCGTTTTGTCAGAGAGCAAAAGCCAGTTGCCGAAAACCCGACTTATCAGGATTTGGCTATGCATCCTATACCAGTGGGCATGCCGTGCTGATGAATCCCGACCCGCAAGGCAAGACATATCGTGGGTGTGTTGTTAAGCTAATTATTAAGTAGGGAGCGAGGCGCTGCTGTCCCTGTTGTCCCCGTCCTAGACGTCTCCTATCGTCACAAGGAGAAGCGTAGGGGGCGTCCTTTTGACAACCACATTACGAGGCTCGGGGCGGTGTGTGTCCGCCGTTCGAGCGAAATCTTCTCTTGCGGGCAACGTGTTCTTCCCCATTTCACTTTATCTTGCCGGTCTCGGCGTTTTGGCACTGGCTGGATGCCAATCAAGCTCGTCTTCGGCGGGGACCAATGGAGGTATGGGCACGGGAGGCACAGGAACAATTGTCACGAACCTTTCGCCGAGCAGTGCCCAAGCCATTGATGACGGACAACTTCTGACCATCTCGGCGACGCTAGCGAACGACTCGAGCGGCAAAGGCGTAACCTGGAGCATGACCGGCGTCGGCACGCTCACGAACCAGACCACAATAGGCGCCGCTTATAACGCCCCGGCGACGGGAAGCGGAACGGCAACGATCACAGCGACCGCTATGGCTGACACGACGAAAACCGCTTCGCTGACGGTGACGGTCACTGCCCCTCCAGCCATTACGACTACGTCCCTGTCGGCTGATACAGAAGGAACGGCTTACAGCCAGGCGCTTACGGCATCCGGCGGGGCAGGAACGCTGACATTTTCGCTGGTAGGCGGAGCACTGCCCGCGGGTTTTACTTTGCGCGGCAGCGGCGCAATCACCGGCATACCAGTCGGCCCAAACATCACCTCGAATTTCACGGTGCAGGTGACGGATTCGAGCGCGGCAGGTCCGCATTCGAGCATTCAACCCCTGAGCATTACGATAAACGAGCCTCCGGCACCGGCCGTTACGACCAACTCTCTGCCAGCCGGAGTGGAGGGCAATGCATATAACCAGAGTCTTCAGGTTAGCGGAGGCTTGAGTCCCTTTTCGTTCACAATCATCGCGGGCACGTTGCCGGCCGGGCTCAACCTCAGCAATGCCGGGATAATTTCCGGCACACCCAGCGGGCCGCAGGGCACCTACAATTTCACAGTGAAGGTGACGGACGCAAGCAACCCCACGCAATCGGCGACGCAGATTCTAAGCATAGCCGTCAACTTGCCGCCGCCGACGATCACGACGACGTCTGTGCCCGATGGCGCACTGGGATTAGTTTACAACCACGCGCTCGCGGGCACGTGTCCTTCTGCCGCTACGCTTGGCGCATGCACGTGGGCCATAAGCTCGGGTTCGTTGCCAGCTGGGCTGAACTTGGACGCTACCACGGGAGCGATCTTCGGCCAGCCCACGACAGTCAGCGGCATACCGTTAGGTTTTACTGTCTCTTATACAGATAACGCCATTCCGCAGCAATTGGCCACTCAGTCGCTGAGCATCACCATCAGCAACAACACATGCGCGACGGTGATAGATGCGGGCAATGAATCGCTGCTGAACGGGCCGTACGTTTTCCTGCTTAAGGGTTTTGACGATGGCACTGGTGCCGGCGAACTCGGTCCGGAACCCGTCTCGATTGGCGGCGTGCTAACTTTTGATGGCGCCGGATCGATTAGCGCGGGCACGCTGGACATGAACCTCACCGGAACTGCCGGCGTGCAGTCGAATGCCATTACTTCCGGCTCGTATGTCATGGATGCATCTGATGCGTCCCATCAGCGCGCCTGCATGACCATCACGACCGCCGCGGGAACCCTACATTACCGGGCTTCACTCGGGAACATCAACGGCGGGGTAGCTTCGATCGGTCACATGATCAGCTTTGACGGCGCGGGCCAGTTCGCCGCAGGCACGCTGCGCAAGCAGACTGCGACCTCGCTATCGAACGGCAACTACTCGTTTGGCGTTTCGTCGGCCCAGAATGATGCTCTGTGTAATGCCGGCGCCACCTGCGGCGGAAAGTTCGGGGAGGCCGGCGTCTTCCAATTGGCGGGTGGCGTAGTGAACGGAGGAGCGCTCGACAACAACTCGAACGGCTTGATCAACGATAATTCGGCGAACGTGCTTTGGCCGATTACGCCGGAGTCCATCAGCAGCGGCGGCGCCTACAGCTTTGCAGCTAACGGCCGGGGCGCACTGACGTTCACGCCCAGCGGCAGCACAAGCGCGGTGCATGCCGTGCTTTATGCCGTGAACTCCACAGACGCCCTCATTCTTGGCAGTGATGACCAGACGCTGAGCAACCTGTTCGGCGGAGAGATGCTGCTGCAAAGCGGAGGGCCATTCGCGAATGCTGCACTGAGTGGCAGGAGTGTCGTTTATTTCTCATCCCTTAACGGTCCGCCACCGGCCACGGCCAACGTTACGATCGGCACTGTGACCGCCGATGGGGCGGGCAACTTCCCTGCCGGGACCTTGTGGCAAAACAATAGCGGCACAATCGTCAGCCAGGACCTGAGCGGAACGATCTATTCAGTCGATCCCAGCGGGAATGGTCGGGTGCTACCGACGGGCGGCGCAACGAACCCGCCCGTATTCTGGATGGTGACTGCGAATGAGGCATTTCTGCTCGGTCCGAGCCTCGGCGTTGAGTCGGGGATGATCGAGCCTCAGACCAGCATTTCCGCTCCGAACGGGACCTACGTCTTTGGAACCATCAATCCCGAGGGCTGGATCGTTGACGATAACTCCGGGGTCGCGAGTTTTAGCGGCGGCGGCGTCTCAGGCACGAGCGACGATAATGCCGGCGGTTTTATGAATGCGAGCCAGACGTTCAGTTCGATGAGCGTCTCGGTGGATGCGAGCGGACTAGGTTCGATTGGTGCCACAGGCTGTACAGTTGGAGCAACTGGCTCGAATGGGTGCCAGATGATTTTCTATGTCATTTCATCCAGCCGGGCGGCTCTACTGAATCTGCTGGATAGCCAAGGGAACGTGCCGAACATTTTGGCCCTGCAGCTAGCAGATCAGTGACGGATGATGGAGGCGGCTCCAACCCAGCGCACGTAACTCCGAGTGTGTGGGAACTCGGTTGGGCTGGAATGACAACGTACGATCGCGGCGCCACACGTATGAACGACAACTTCGTCGTATCTCGCCAGATCTCGATAACTCCCAATATACGGGATTTTCGCTAACTGAGAAGTGGGCCAAATCTCATTTTCCGGAAACCCCCGACTCTCCAGGACTTGGCTCCCACGTTGTGGTCATTTCCTCGGAGTTTCTCTTCAGGTGTTGACAACCTTCCCCGAAGGCGCAATGCTCGATGGGTTCCGACGTTCCGTAAAGCCGATCTTTCGGATCACCCAGAATATGGCCTTGTTTCAATCTATTTGAAAAAGGGGAGCCGGAAGCCCTCAGAGGAGATTCCAACATGACGCTGTTTCGCACCGTCCTGCTTACGAGCGGTCTTGTCCTCGTGCTCTCAAGTGAAGCGGCTCAAGCGCAACCGAGCGCTCAAGACACAGCGGCCAGTCGTGCCGCCAGCAAGCCTATGGTGACCTTGCAAATGCCGGCGCTGCCAGCCCCGGTCCCCGTCACCCTTAATCCTAAGACCACCGCTCTGCTGGTGTTCGACTATGTCGAGCCCATCTGCAACTCCCAGCCGAAATGCAAAGGCGAGATGCTGCCTGCCATGACCGCATTCATGGCGCGGGTACGCAAGGCCGGCCTGGTTGTGGCATACGGCACCCTCGAGGACAACGTGCACAAGTGGCTGCCGGAGGTGGCTCCAAAGCCGGGCGACATCCAGATCGTGAATACTGTGCAGGATAGGTTTTACAACACTGATCTCGACAAGGACCTAAAGGCGAAAGGTATCACGACGGTCATTATGGTCGGCTGGAAGGTCAGCGGCTCGGTTGCCTACTCATCGGTCGGTGCAGCGATACGTGGATACACCGTGGTCGTCCCTGTGGACACGACCGCAGCCGCCACTGACTACGAGCAGGTTATCGGCTTCTATAACATATTGAATCAACGCAATGGCAACATGACGAACCAGCCTTTAAAGCCAGAGGCCCCAACGCTGAGCCGCACGGACATGATCACCTTCCAATAAGTCATGTGGTCTGCCGCAGCATTTTCGATCGATGAGAGAACCGAACCTCATGGACGCCTGAGGAATCTTAAGTAGAAAGCTGCGAACACCAAGACAATGCCAATATTCACTGTCAGCCGTTCCCAGAATCGGTTTCTGAAGAACGCAAAATCTGCACCGACTATGACGGCTACCATCGCCGCCCCGTAAACTGCGACAGCTGCCTGTCTGCCCATTTCAGTAAGACCTCGATTCTGACCTGAATTCACAAAACGGCATTCTCGGAGACTGGGAATCGGTTCCGGCCACTTCCGAGTGGCCCGACGACTCGCCAACTGGATAAAAACGCGATTCCTCTCCTTAGGCGCTGTCAGGCGATTCTTTGCCGTACAACACCCGTTGCAAGAACCGGACAACTCCATAGACGACAAGGAACAGCAATAAGCCGAGGACAGCGGGACAAGCTGAATGGCGGATGGGATTCCCAGTGAAATCCAGAAGGCGATCTTTCGCCATGAAATGGCAGAGAAGATAACCGTAACCGACGTGATCATCACAATTACGGCCGCTTCCTGCCAATCGGCCTTTACCTTTAATTGATAGCGGCTGGGGAGTGCGAGATATGTGAACGAAATAAAGGCCATCGCTCCGAGGGCCTCCAAAATGTCACGCCACGTCAGATGGTCTTTAAGGCCGGGCGTTGGTATTTTCCAGCGTCGCCTCCTCCACTCACGCCGCTCTTGCCGCTTGACGAATTTTTGATATTCAAGTCGGTCGGACTCGGTGAGATTACGCCGACGCAATTCGGCATCTAAAGCGGCCGCAGCTTCCGTCGTCAAGGAATGGCGCTCAGATGCCAAGTGGAGAAGCTCGTCATCGCTCCGCTGGGCATATTCGGTAGAGAAGTCGGTCAGCATCCTTCGTTCCTTGGATCGTATGCGAGATCACATCCTACCGTAATCAGGCGATCAAACGCATTTTGCGGATGCCTCTATTTTGGGTGTATCACGGGCTACTCGGAAGTTGTCCTCTCCCTCTAAACCAGATAGGTCCCGTGAAACGGCATGCTCGGCAACTGGCGTTTCGTGGGCCGTGTGGGCGCGCTTAGCGTTTCGAAGGTGGGGCCGCGTTTCCGTCTTTAATGAGACGCGCCAGGAAGATGTTCATCAAGGAGTTGGATCCACCGCTATCGCCTCCGGCGACGATGTCCGGAACGAGTTTGAACCCGCTCGCGGAGAGAGCCTTCGCCGTCTCAATTACGGCGTAGTTGTCCGACGTCATGGAGGCAATCTTCAACTTGATCACGTCAGCCTCGGCCGTTCCAACCGCCAGGGTCTTTCCGGCGTCGGCGTCTCCGGTCACCTTGGTCACGGCGGCGTTTGCCTCTCCCGTTACCTTGGTCACCGTGGCATCGGCTTCCGCATTGAGCGTCTTGGCCCTGGCTTGACCTTCGGCCTGCTTAATCGTAGCGTCGGCAGCGAATCCCGCGATAGAAACACTACGTTCCGCGGTAACCACACTGGCTTGGGTATCGGCCATGGCTTTCGATTTTTCCAGCTCTCTGCGATTGTCTTCGGCCAAACGTTGGGAATCAAAAGTGACTTTTCGCTGGTCAGCAATTTTGCGGTCCGTAAGAGTCTTCATCAACTCATCCGGCGGGGTGATATCACCGATCAAGGTGTCCACGGCTCCCACGTTGTACTCCTCCAAGGCGTCGGAGATGGACTTTCTTGCTTCCCCTTGCCGGGTTTGACGGTTCTTCAAGAAGTCAATCACATCGGAGTTCTGCGCGGCGTTTCGGAAGTAGTTGCCGATGGTTGGCTCCAGAACCTGTGTGACGAGGTTCACCATGCTGCCGAATCGAGCGATGACCTTAGGCGCATCCGAGCGCGGGATGTGAATGATCTGGCTGACATCAAGATTGAACTTGAACCCGTCGGACGACCGAACCGTAATGGTTGAAAGGTCTTTATCCAGGTTATGCGCTTCCGTCTTCCCGTCCGCCCAATTGAGGACGACGTTTGCTGTGGGCACCAGTTCCACTCGGATGGTGTAAGGGTTGATTGGGTACATACCCGGGTCCAGGGGGTCATTCCAAACGCCTTTTTGCCCCTTGCTGACCAAATTGCCGTGTTTGAAGGCGTCGCCTGTGACGTCTTTCCCCGGCTCGCCGACATAGGCGATGACGACGCCCACGTTGGCAATCGGCACTGCCGTCATGGGTTTGATCTCAACGGTAGCAAACATGGGATTGATAAAGTACCGGCCCGCAAGGATCACCTGTTCCTGCAGGCCCTTGTACCCGCCGGCATCAATAAATGCCTGCGCATCTTGAAACGAGTTGTGGCCTTTGACTTCCGGTCCGGCAATCTCACCGGTGTTCAGCGGCTTGCCGTCCTTAATCGTAACCACGCCAACAGCATTGACGGGGACCTCCAGCACCTTGGCTGACGAGACAGAGAACACGGCGGTATTGATCCGGTAAGTTCCAGGCGGTATCACCGTGATCTGCGGTCCGCGTTGTCCGCCGCCCAGCAGGAAGGCCCGGGCATCCTGGAACGCCTTGCACTCGACCCTCTTACCCAGGACTCTGCCTTCCGTTAAAGGGATTCCGCCGCGTGCTTCCACCATGCCAATGCAATCTTGGGGAACCACCAGAAACTCTTGCAGTTTGATCTTGTACTGCCAGGGCCAAAGAAAAAAGTGCAGTCCAGGAGCCAGGGTATCCGCCTGCACCCCAGCCTCCCCATTGAGGGCCACAATTTGACCTTCCGCCAGGGTGCGGTTCTTCCCAACCACCGCATACCGTTTATCTACAATGCCAATATTGTTCTGGGGAATAAGAACAACGCCAAACATCCGCAGGATCAGGCGGTAGCAAAGAGCCGCCAGAATTATTGCGAACACCCACCAAAGCACGAGCGGTAAGTGGAGCGGGTTCTGCAGATTCATGTTCTCTCCTCGATTAACGATGGGCGGATTCTGTGAGCTTGCCGAGACCTTCCTGCCGAACGTGTCCCCAGGCCTGTCGTTAATCCTTCTGAAGAGGAATCAGGAGCGTCACAATTGCCCGAATCGGCCCTCTTATACACCCGAGCCCCTTCTCAGTGAACGAAATTGTTCTTCACCTCAGAAGATTCCCGTCAACGCGACAGACGAAGAAGGCGAGAGCCAGAAATGAAAAAAAGAAAAGCCCGGAGGTCCGACTCGGGCCTTACCTCCCAACACGCTTGTCGGTCCTCGATTTCATGACTATAGTAGCTGCATCGATACGCATTTTGATCGAGCGGCAGTGAGAATCCTTGTAGCTCAGGTCGTACCGTCAATGCCCAGCGCGCAAGCGCGCTTAAATCCCCGCTTAAATCTGAAGACCGGCGGGAGACCTGAGGTTTTGTCCCGGAATATGTTTTCGCAACTGGTCGAGGTAATCCGTTGGCTTCCGTGAATCGGGCGTGGCGCTCAACATCCTTGCGGGTGATTCTGTTTTTCGGCGCTATCGCGTTGTGCTTCGTTGCATTTCCGGGCCGGCGTGCGCCCGTCGTTCTGACCTATCCTCCCACGGACCTTGCAAGGCTCACGGCTGATCCGTCCGGCGATATGTGCACTTGGTGGGGCGACGGCAGCCCTGAAGTTTTGGCTGACGCAGCCGATGTCAGCACCACCACCGACGGCGAGATTCCTCCTCTGCGCTACGTGATCGACCCTTATCCCACCTTCAACGGCATCGTCCTGGACCCGCGTGGCAATCGCGTGATTATGAGCGACGAAAACCGCAAAAGCGTCCTGACGTACGAGCGTTCGGCGGGCAGCAACTCGTCGGCTGTAACGTCGCCGATGTGGCAGATTATCGGGCCACAAACCGAAGTCGGTTTCATCGCAGGCGTGGAAATCGATCCGGAACGCCGCGAGATTTATGCCGTGAACAATGACGTCGAAGATCGCATCGCCGTATTTGACTACGATGCGAATGGCAACCTTAAGCCCAAGCGCCATCTGTACGTCCCGCACCAAAGCTGGGGAATTTCCCTGAACGCCTCGCGCGCAGAAATGGCGATTTCGGTTCAGCAGCTCAGCATGGTTGCCATCTACCGCCGCGACGCCAATGGCATGGATGCTCCACTTCGCATCATCAAGGGGTCAAAGACGAATCTGGCAGACCCGCACGGAGTCCGATGGGATACCGCTCACCATGAAATCGTCGTGGCGAGCCACGGAAATTCCACGGACATCGCGCCCTATACGGCTTACGACGCGCAGACTTCGCGCGATGATGAGCATATTCTTGGCGGAAAATTCGTCCCGCCCTCGATCAACTTCTTCAATGAAACCGCCGGCGGCGATGCCAAACCTGTCCGCACAATCGAGGGTCCGAATACGAAATTGAACTGGCCCATGGGAATCGATCTCGACGGCATGCACGATGAAATTGCCGTCGCGAACAACGGCGACAACTCAGTCTTGGTCTTCCGCCGCACATCAGAGGGGAACGTCGCACCAGTGCGTCTGATTCATGGTGCGAAAACGGGTCTTTCGAGTCCTATGGGCGTGGCGATTGATTCCGAGCACAACGAAATCTGGGTGGCGAACTACGGCGACCACACCGCGCTGATTTTTGCTCGCGATGCTACCGGCGACGCCGCACCCAAACGCATCATTCGCAATGCGCCCGCAGGCACGCCCACCGGCGGCTTCGGCAATCCTTACGCCGTCGCTTACGATTCCAAGCGCGATCAGCTATTGGTTCCCAATTGAGTGAGCCAACCGCGCATCGCGGTGTTTGCCAGGTCGGCAAACGGAAATTCAAATCCGGTAAGGATCATCGCGGGCCAGGCTACGCGTTTGAGCCGAACGATGCACGGCATCGCTTACGACGCGACGCACGATGAAGTCGTAGTTCCCGTGGCGCTCGCCGATGCCGTGCTGGTGTTTCGTGGTGGCGCCGATGGCTCTGAGGCGCCCATTCGCGTCATCCAAGGCTCCAACACGAAAATGATCCGGCCGCACACCGTCACCGTGGATGAGCGGAATAATGAAATCATCGTTGGGGATTCCAGCGGCCGCAGCATCCTGGTTTTCGATCGCAATGCCAATGGCAACGTGCCGCCCAAGCGCATCATTCAAGGCGCTCGCACAGGCTTGTTGTTCATCGTTGGCGTCGCCGTCGACCCGATTCACGATCGGCTTATTGCGGCCAGCTCTGCGAGCGTAGCCGGAAGAAAAACGGGCTTGTTTATCTTCGGGCGTACCGATCAGGGCGACGTTGCTCCGCGAGCCGTAATCGCGGGGCCGAAAACGGGAATCGTTCGGCCCTGGCAACTTGCTTCCGATCCCGAACAGGGCAAGATTTTTGTCGCGGCAATCAACAATGAGAGTCACCCGCCATACGAATTAGAAAAGCCGAGGACCGATCTACCCCACGACGTGCAGCTGCCCTCGCCCTGGAATAGCGGAGCGCTTGGTTTTATCGGCGTTTGGGATATAAACGACGATGGCGACGTGCCGCCGCGTTCAGTAATTAAAGGCGACAACACATTTCTGGTTCATCCGGGCGGAGTGGCCATCGATCCAAAGGACGGCGAAGTCTTCGCCACCGACAGCATTCGCAATGGGTTGTTCACCTTCCTCGCGCCGAATCTTTTTCCGCAACGTTCCCCAGCGCGCTCAACCCTGGGAAACGCAACCACCCGTTCGGCTCGATAAACTAGCTCGTAGCGCCCTGCAGGGTCGCCAGCGATTCCTGAATACTCGGCGATTTTCCCTGCTCGATATCCTTCCGGCGAAGCTGATGGAATTTCGTCAAGACACCGTTTGCCGCCGTCAGCACCTTGATTCGGCTCGCGTATTCGGCAATCTTCCCGCCGGGCAACGCCCAAAGCGCAATATCGTCCGTAAAGGTGTTCAGATAGGCGCGTGCCCCGCAACACCCGAGGCTGAGGGCGGGCATGCTGCTGTTGGCAGCCTGCGGAATGACGGCGCACGCAGGCCGGCCCATCGCCGGGGGCGCGCCGGCATCCACTTGCTGAATAGCTTCCGTGATAACCAGACCTTGCCGAGAGTTCACGAACAAGAGCACCACGCTCGGGGGCATTGGAGTCGAGCTGAGCGGAGCATAGACGACGTATTTCGGCTCCTGCTTTAGCGTCGCGATACCAGGAATGTCTTCTGGCCGCACATACCCCAAGTCCGCAAACACTTTCAGGCTGACGTTCAGGTTTTCCTGCCGTGAAGCTGTGTCCAGAGGCATGTGATGCGTATACATCCCTATTGTGCAGTTTTCGTGATCTTTAGGGGATGTTACAAAAGCGCCGCGCGCGCCTCTTTCCCAAAACGAGCAACCGGCCGGAGCTGGGTGTGGTGAAGCTGAAACGCCGGCGGGAGCCGTGTCGGTCAAACAGACTGCTACCGGCGGAGTTCGCAGCTGCAGGCAATCTGTCAAAGTTTGGGCTATGCCTTCAAATTGGTTCATTCAAATCTCCTTTGTGGAGCGGATATTTTTCTTACGCTATGCCACTCAGATTTCGGGACGTGCAGCCAGGATTGGTCGGGAAACTTCCCTCTTGCCCGAAGGCCTTGCGGCTAAGCAGAAACTGCGGGCTCTCATCTCCGGCTACGCTTCTGAAGAAATGATTTGAGGGAAGCAGTCGAGTTCCGATTGGTCAGCTCTGGTGGCTTTCAGCAGGACCATTTCCTTCTGTAACCGTAAATCCTGTCTCTTCGATCAGCCGTTTAAGTTCCCGAGACTCAATCACGTTCGAATCAAATCCAATTTCGACCTTTCCACTCGGATATTCGGCTTTGACTCGTGCGATACCCTCGTGTTTCTCCAATATCGTTTGCAGCCCGACGGCGCAGGTCACGCAAGTGAAGCCCTTAACGGTCCAGGCGACGTTGGCATTCTCCGCAAGCCTCTTTTGCGGCGTACCCAATTTCAGCAACGCAACGCCGGCGCCACTCCCGGCCAAAGTCTGGATGAAAGACCGACGTCGCATCATTTCTTTTCTCCTTCGCAGCTCGTACATTGAATCTCGGTGCAAATCAGGTGCAGAGATTTCAGCTTGGGCGCGTACTTGGTCAGACCCATGGTCCCGGGAACGATCTGGTGGCACGACGCGCAGCCAAATTCCTGAAACCTTGCTGCTTTTGATTTTTCGTCCGGCGTTCGGCTCGCTTGCGGCACCTGGGCGATGACATTCATCGCGGTTAATAGTGCGGTGCATCCTTCAAAGCCCTTGGCTCGCTCCTTGCCGCGCTCGGTGAAGCCAAGCTTGCCGTCCGCACTTACGGTGTGGCAACTCGCGCAGCCCTGGTTGTCAAAAACGAATTTTGCCAGTGCGCCGGAACTCATGTGCGCTATTTGCGCATCTGACAGCGCATTCGTCGAAGCTGCCGCCGTCCCCGAGCGGAATAGCAGCGTTAGAGAAGCTGCGAGCCCGAGGCCAAGAACCAGGCCTGTAAAGATCCAAGCTCCCGATTTCCCGCCACGCCACCGCCCACTCAGTTTGAAATGCCCCCAAAACCGCATTCCATTGACTCCCAACCAATCAGGATTTGTCCTGCATTAGCTCCAACTCTCCGAGCCGAGGCGATTTTATACCCGGCGCGTCGGCAAACCAAATTCTTCCGGAACGATCCCGCGGAATTACCTTGCCGATTTCCCTATTTAGCCGCCCTGGATTGCACGTTCTCATCGAGGGGCTCGAGCTTCATTATCGAAGCCCCGTGATTATTGCCCACCCAGAACGTCACCGGAGTTGTTGAATTATCGACGAATACGCGCCGAACGTTGGTCTGCTGCGGCAGCAGGTATTCCGTGACCTCTCCAGTCGCCGGATTAAGCCGTACCACGCGATCGGTAAACATCGACGCAGTCCAAACATCGCCATGCTTATCCACCACCGCCTGATATGGCGCGCTCCAAGGCGTTGGAACCTTCCACTCCTGAATCTTCTCTGTCTTTGGATCGAACATGCCCACAGCGTTAGCGCCGTATTCCGCAAACCACAGGCGGTCCTGCTCGTCGACCATCCCTCGGCGCGGCCGCGAATCCCGCGTTGGCGTCGGATAGACGTGGAACGCTTTCGTCTTCGCATCGACTCGACCGATGTTGTCGGCTGCGAAATCCAGCAGATAAAGATCGTTCTCGTGATTCGCCGGAATCCCATACGCGTTGATGTTGCGCCCCGCGCCGGGTATGGCAAATGTCCCCAGGTTCTCGTACGTGCCCGTCTTTGGGTCCAGCCGCAGGATGGAATGATCGTCTTGATTGTTCGTCCAAACCTTGCCGTCCACGTGAGAGTAGAGCGGCATCACCATCGATTCCTGCGTGTGATCCTTTTGCAGCTCTTTTGGCAGCGGGAACACTTCGACCTTTTCGGTCTTCCTGTCGAATTTCGCGATTCCGCCCTGATACATCATTGCCAGCCAGGGATTTTCGTCCTTATCCAACTGCAGCTCGAGGGATCCCTTTGGGAATCCCTGCTTCAGCAGCGGAATCGGATATTCCGTTGCCTGGCCCGTTTTTGGATCCAGCTTACCCACGAATTCATCGGCAAAATCCGAATACCACACGGTCCCGCCCGAATCGACGACCACGTCGTGCGGTTGCGCCACCTTCCGCGGCAAATCGTATTCCGTGATGATCACGCGCGTGGCCTGAGCCTTGGGCCGCGGCAGCGTCTTAAGGGTGTAGTCCCATCTTTCCGTTGAACTCAAATTGGTCGTGGCCAGCCATTCCGCAACGGGTTGAAGATTCCCTCTTGGGCCACCGCCACGCGCGCCACCCGCCAGCAGCTGCGGATGCGCCGGACTGCTGCCTTGGGAATAAAGGCTCATGCGCTGGATCACAGCCATAAATTCATCTGCATTATGAGTAGATCGTGCGATGCGCTCCAGCGTGTGGCAGCCAGTGCAGTCGAGCAGAAACTTCTTCTGCGCGTCCGTTCCCGGCATGCTCATGAGCCATTCCGCGTTATTCAGCTGCGCAGCCAGATTTTTCGCTGGGCGCAGCTTGATGTCCGCCGTTGCCGTTGTCCCAGCCGCGACATTCACAGTCGCCGGCGCGTCTATTTCGTAACCGACAGCTCGAATCTTGAGGGAGTACTGGCCGGGCCCGAGCTTCGAGGACGGGAAGCTATAGTGACCATCTTTATCGCTGACCACATCGATCGTGATGGTGGATCCGTCCTTCTTGGCTCCTACCACCACACCTTCCATTGCGCCTTCCTTATCGGAAGACACTTGCCCGGTTAGTGCGACGCCTGCCGAATTTGCGGCTTTCGTCAAGCGGGGTGCAAACAAGAAGAGGCTGAGCGCCGCGGTCGCGATTCCGGCCAAAAACGCTATCTTCAGCATAAGATCTCCCTCGAATTCAGTTTGGCTGTCCGGAATCTCAGTTTGGACTTCCCGATGATGCTAAGGTACACCCGGAGGCCGTTCGCGAACAATGTTTGCGAGTTTCAGTTAGCGACGAGTGCTGGGCGCGAATCGTAGGCTCGGCCAGACGTTTATATATCTATATATCATATCCAAAATCCGCGAAGGCAAGAATTTCCGATAAATGAAACCCATCTTACTGGAATCGTTTCTCACGCCGGCAGAAGCGCAAGCGTTGCTCGCGTCCCTACAGTCTATGGCTTGGACGCGAGGTAAATTCATGGGCCGCGCTGTACCTCGAGAGGAAGTTTGGATGGGGCCTTACGCCTACAAATTCTCGGGACGAACGCTCGTTCCCGCTTCGTGGACACCGGAAATTGAAGCCGTCAGGGATCTTATCTGCACGCGCTTCGGCGGCGATTACAATAGCGTGCTGCTCAATCGCTACGCGAGTGAGCGGGATAGCGTTTCCTGGCATTCCGACGACGAACCGGAAATGGATTCAGATCACCCGATCGCATCACTCAGCCTCGGCGCGGCACGCGAATTTCTAGTCCGCCCGGTCACAAGCAAGAAAATCGCAAGAAAGAAAGAAGTGCAGACTTACGTCCTTACTTCCGGAAGCCTTCTCGTCATGCCGCCCGGATTTCAGCAGAGATATCGGCACTGCGTCCCGAAATCGCGCACGCCTTGCGCTGGTCGAATAAATCTCACGTTTCGTCGAATGAAGTTGGCAAAGTAGAAGCGAGTAGCGCGTGTAGCCGCGCAGCTTCTGCTCGATAATCTACGCAGAGTCCGTCGCAGCTTTGGCCGCGGGACGCATGAAAGTAAGCTCCAGCAATCTCTGCCTAAGCGCCTCGCCCGCTTCATTAAAAACTTGATTGCAGGTGTAACGCAATCGCTCTTCGGCCGAGCGAGACATAGTTTCAAGGACTTCGTTGGATTCGTGGCTGAATTTGCTGATCGTTTCTTGCAGCGAGGAATGTGAAATCTGATCCAGGCGCATTTCGTGAGATTGAATGGCTTGCTCACCCAATTGCATGACGGCTTCTCTCAACCTGTTTTCGCGCTCTAGCGTTTCCGCCCGAACCGTTTCGAGTACGTTGCTCACTTGATTCAGCAGGTCCTGGCTGGCCCTGTTCAGTGTAGCCTGGGCGTCTTCGGTAAAAGCGGTGCGCAGCCGCGACAACAGCTGCTCCCCTTCGCTTTCCGAATTGGCGCGAATCTGGGCGCGTCCTTCTTCGATAACCTTCGAGATTTCTCCGCTGGCCGCCTCTGCCTTGGCCGAGAATTCTTGCAGGGCGTTCTCCGCTTTTTCTCTGACGTTATCGGAAGCCGCATTCAAGCCCTTTTCGAGCGCAGACTGCATGCGCATTTGGGCCTTCTTCTCGCACCATTCCGACACTTTGAAAAGCGATCCAAAGGCGGTGTAGGTCGTGTCGGTCGCTTTATCTTCCAGCTGCGAGATCCACTTGGCGGTGGCTGCGCGCCCGGACTCCTCCATCTGGTGCTCCGCGTTTGCCACCAAATCCTGCACAAACGCATGCATTCGCCCGTTGGCGGACTCCATGACCTGCTCCGAAACCTTCGAGAGGTTCTCCTGCGTGCTCTGCAGCGACTCTTGCGCGGCCATCGTCTCCGCTTCGATATTTTTCAGCGTCTCATTGGTGCTTTCGAGGCGCCTGTTGAGTTCAGCTTTCAGGTGATTCGTAAACCGATCGATTTCCTGGCCCGTGACACTCTCTACCGTTCGCACTTGTTCGGTCCATGCCGAAATTGTCTCTTCGGCGCGCCGCTTCATCTCCTGGCCGGTTGATTCCAAAACGGCGTTAGCGCGCGATTCGAGATTTTGTCCCGCAGCTTGCACGATTCGATCGAGCTTGGAAATCTGTTCATTCATCCGCTCATCGGCAGCCTGCAACCGCCTCAACGATTCCTGCAGGCGATCGCTCTGCTCGTCAAGATATTGCCGCAATCCGCTGAGCTTCAGGTCCAGCTCCCCGGTGGCCTGCGCGACTTTTGCAACCTCGTCGTTAATACGATCCTGAATGCGCAGATCGGCGGCCTCGAGTTGCAGCAGCGTTTGCCGCGATCGCTCGTCCTGATCGTTGAGCGCGTCACGTAAAATCTTGAATCTGTTTTCGGTCTGAGCGGTTACTTCCGTAAGGGCTTCGCCCATTTTCGCTACGCGCGAAGACACTCCCTGTTCCATCGCCTCGGACTCGCGCGTGATACGCGAGATTGCCTCGTCCGCGACCGATTTCAACGAGCGCTCCATTTGTGTGCGCCACTCGTCCCGCAGTGCGGCCAACTCGGTTTCCAAACGTTCTTTCTTAAAAATAATCATGATTGCTGGGTGACTCCCTGAATTATGAAACTACTTTCGGCCTTCGTCCTTCAGAGACGAATGTACCACAGCCTTTACTTGAGTTAGATTGATTGCCGGCCTTTAGGGACAATTTTATGGAGAAGGTACTCGGCGTACTATACCCTGCTCACGTTTGTACCGGCATTAGCCCTGATGCGATCGGGTCCTATCTAGCCTTTCCTTTTGAGCTACTTAATTGTGATCTCCAAGACCCGCGGCGGCTCCGAAGTATGTGCTGCGCTGAGGAGCCGCGGTGACTACTTCTAAAGAAGCTCATTTGAAAATTGCGGTGCCGGAGATCGGCGAGGTATCCGCCCTGTGGCTGCGGCCTGCCAATGCCCGCTGGCTGCTCGTGCTGGCGCACGGCGCCGGAGCGGGTATGAGCCACCCTTTTCTCGGAAGGCTCGCGGCCGAACTGGCAAGCGTCGAAATCGCGACGTTCCGGTATCAATTCCCCTACATGGAGCAGCGGCGCCGCGCACCAGACTCGCCGCCTGTCCTCAAATCGACGGTTCGCGCCGCAGTGAGAGCAGCTAGTGAGACCGCGCCTGACCTGCCGATATTAGCGGGAGGCAAATCGATGGGAGGACGAATGACTTCGCAAGCCGCCGCGGATCATCCGCCCGAGTTCGAGAAAGTGCGGGGTTTGGTCTTCTTCGGCTTTCCGCTGCATCCTCCTGGCAACCCGGGCGTAAAGCGCGGGGAACACTTATCCCAGGTCCGGATGCCAATGCTCTTTCTCCAAGGCACCCGCGATCAATTCGCAGACCTGAAGCTCCTGCGCCCGATCTGTGCAAGCCTGGGCGCAAGGGCAACCCTGCACGAAATCGAAACGGCCGACCATTCATTTCACGTCTTGAAAAGTTCGGGAAAGACCGACGCGGAAGTTATGCGACAGTTGGCGCAATCCGTTCGCTCCTGGGCAGACGCGCTCTCCACAGGCGACGCTGTTCGCCCCGCCTAGAGTCTTATTATTTCAATCGTGATTTCAATCGGCTGCAACCGACCGGGCGCGCTTCTTGCGCTTCTCTTCGATCATCGCCTGTGCCGCGGCTAGCCGCGCAATCGGTACGCGGAAAGGTGACGCGCTTACGTAGTCCATGCCCACGCGATAGCAGAATTTGACGCTTTCCGTATCGCCGCCGTGCTCGCCGCAAATTCCAACTTCGAGGTGCGGACGGGTGCGCCTGCCCCGCTGGATGGCCCAGTCGACTAACATGCCCACGCCGGCGCGATCGAGAGTCTGAAAAGGATCGGTGCTAAAAATGGCCGCCTTATTTTCGTCCAGATACTCCGGCAGAAAGCGGCCAGCATCGTCTCGCGAAAGTCCCATCACGGTTTGTGTCAGGTCGTTGGTGCCGAAGCTGAAAAATTCGGCTTCCTCGGCGAGCTCGTCTGCAAGCAGCGCGGCTCGCGGCAATTCGATCATCGTGCCCACTAGATAGTGGAGCTTGATGCCGGCCTTTTGGATGAGGTCATCGGCAATCCGCCGCGTCTCATCTACCAGAATCTTCAGCTCCTTCCTATCCAGCGTGAGCGCGTGCATGATCTCCGGAATCACCTTGATGCCTTCTTTTTTGCACTCCAGAGCGGCCTCGATGATCGCGCCCACTTGCATATCCAGAATTTCCGGATACGTGATCAGCAAACGGCAGCCGCGATGGCCCAGCATCGGATTTGATTCCCTCAGTTGTTCCACACGACGCGCCACCACCTCCGGCGTCAGCCCCACCTTCTGCGCCAGCTCTTTTTGCTTTTCCGGATCGTGAGGCACGAATTCGTGCAGCGGCGGATCGATCAGGCGAATCGTCACCGGATATCCATCCATGGCACGGAAGATGCCCACGAAATCGCCGCGCTGGAACGGCCGCAGCCGGTTGAGAGCCTTTTGCCGCGCCTCTCGGCTATCCGCGATGATCATTTCCTGAATAGCCAGCTGGCGCTCGCCGCTGCGTTCCGGGTGCTCGAAATCCTTGAAGAACATATGTTCTGTTCGGCAAAGCCCGACGCCTTCCGCGCCCATCTCCCGAGCTTTGCGAGCGTCCTGCGCCGTATCGGCATTGGCCCGAACGCCAAGCTTACGGGTTTCGTCCGCCCACTTGAGGATCGTGTAATAGTGCTTAGGCATCTCCGGCGTGGCCAGTTGCACCTGGCCCGCATAGACCGTGCCGTCATTGCCATCCAACGTGATCCAATCCCCTTGGCGGATCACGTGGCCATTCGTAGACATCTGCTTGGCGGCGTAATCGATGTACAACTTCTCGCAACCGACGATGCAGCACTTCCCCCACCCGCGCGCTACCACTGCTGCGTGGCTGGTCTTGCCGCCGGTAGCCGTCAACACGCCCTGAGCAACGGCCATGCCGCCCACGTCTTCGGGACTCGTTTCGCGCCGCACCAGCACGACCTTTTCGCCCTTCTTGGCCCACTCCTCGGCCTCATGTGCCAGAAAAACGGCTCGTCCCACGGCTGCGCCGGGAACGGCGTTGATGCCGACGCAGAATTTTCGCTGAAGTAATTCCTGCCGAGACACCGACGAGGCAATCACCGGATAAAAGAGCCGCTCGATATCCTGCGCCTGGATGCGTTCAATCGCATCCTCGCGCTTGATCAAGCCTTCCTGCACCATATCTGCGGCAATGCGGAAAGCGGCGCCCGGCGCGCGCTTGCCGGTGCGCGTTTGCAGCATATAAAGTTTTCCGTCTTCGACGGTGAACTCCATATCCTGCATATCGCGATAGTGCTTCTCCAGGAGTTGCCGGGCTTTCTCGAGTTGCTTGTAGACTTTGGGCATCCGCCGGTCGAGTTCCCCTAAAGGCATGGGCGTGCGAATTCCCGCCACAACGTCTTCGCCTTGCGCATTCGCAAGGAAATCTCCGTAAAAATTCTTCTCCCCCGTCGAAGGATCCCGGGTGAAGCAAACTCCCGTGCCGGAATTCTCGCCGGTATTACCGAAAACCATTTGCACCACATTTACGGCGGTCCCCAAAAGACCGGTGATGTGCTCCACGCGCCGGTAGGTCACCGCTTTGTCCGCCATCCAGGATTCAAATACCGCGCCGATGGCGCCCCACAGCTGCTCGGTAGGATCCTCCGGAAAAGGCTCGCCCTGCTTCTCTTTGAAATAGTCTTTATATTCGGCAACCAGCTTCTGCCAATTCTCCGCCGCCACTTGAGTGTCGTCTTTGGCGTTCAGCCGGCCTTTCAGCGCGCGCAGCCGCTCCTCGAGTTCTTCTTTTGGCAGGCCGGTCACAACCGTGGCATACATCTGTACGAAGCGGCGGTAGGCGTCCCAGGCGAACCGCGCATTGTTGGTCCGCCGCGCCAGACCCTCCACCGTCTTATCGTTCAGGCCCAGATTCAAAATCGTTTCCATCATCCCGGGCATCGAGCGCGCAGAGCCCGAGCGCACGCTTACCAGCAAGGGGTCTCGCGCGTCACCCAATTTCTTGCCTACGGTGCGCTCGAGCCGCGCGAGATTCTTCTCCACTTCCGAGCGAAGCTGCGGCGGGTGCTTTTTGTCGTGCTTCAGGTAGTAATCGCAACATTCCGTACTGATGGTGAAGCCGGACGGAACAGGCAGACCTATGCGCGTCATCTCGGCAAGTCCCGCCCCCTTGCCGCCGAGAATCTCCTTCATATCGCCGGTGCCTTCCGCCTTGCCTGAGCCAAAGAAGTAAACGTATTTCACGGCTGGTAGTGTCCTCTTGGGGTTATTTACTTCCTCTCACTTGATGCCTAGCTAGGGATTACGGTTCATCGGCCCCGCATCCCATCAATGGAGACCATGTTTTGATCCCGATGGATCAATAAGTAGTAATAAAGAAATGCGTAGATCAATTGCAGTCCGGCAACGAGCCAGTCCTGGGCCAGATTTGTGCCGATGGCTAGCGCCATCAGAACCAACCCGCCGGCGATTAACGCGAATCTCGTCCATAAACCCAATAACAGAAGCACGCCGAGCGCAGTCTCGACCGGCGGCAGCGTCCAGGCGAACGCAGGTAGCAGGCTCGCCGGAACGGCAGGAGTTTTCTCAAAATAATGATTTAAGTAGCCCAGAAATGCAGCGTGCCCCGCCAGCAAGCGGCTGAGGCCGTGCAGCATGATATTCGCTCCAAATGTAAATCGCAGAATGGTATACGCCCAGATCGAATCGCTGAATCGGCCACGAGGAATAGCCACTCGGCCCGTCGTCGCTGGTTCGAGCGATTTCGTAGTTGCATAGTCAGCCATATAGCCTCCGCACGTGAAATTCCAAACGGACTGGCCCGTTGAAGCCGCGCTGGACTACGTTATCTCACCTAACCCGATGTGGCCGGGTATTATACACGCATTGCCCTGCCGCTCTTGAACCGCCTAGTTTGAGCTCACGGGCCTCGCCAGTTTGCAAGGAAACAACCTCTTCGCTAATATGTAGACTGCCGCCGATGGTAACCATCTAAGGTATCGGGCCAACCTCAGCCAAACGTCAATGCCCCAGAGACTCGACCTTAAGTCATGTGGATAGTTAGAGTAGCGCTAAATCGGCCCTACACGTTCGTTGTCCTGGCGCTGATCATTGTTCTGATCACCCCGATTGTCCTCCAGCACACGCCGGTCGACATTTTTCCCAATATTGACATTCCAGTCATCAGTGTTGCCTGGAACTACGCGGGTCTCTCGCCGCAGCAGATGGAAGACCGCATTGTCTCTAACTATGAGCGCTTCCTGACCACCGCAGTAGACAGCATCGAGCACATCGAGTCACAAACGGTCGGCGGCAGGTCCGTCATCAAAATCTTTTTCCAGCCGGGCGCGAATGTGCCCTTGGCGATGACTGAAGTATCCGCCACTTCCCAGGCCACGATCAGAAGTCTGCCTCCGGGAATCAGCCCTCCTCTGATCATTACGTATTCCGCCTCTGCAGTCCCCATCGTGCAACTCGGCATGAAAGGCGAAGGTCTTTCCGAACAACAGTTATTCGATTACGCCGCGAACCTGGTGCGCAATCAGATGTCCACTGTGCCCGGCACTTCGGTTCCCTGGCCCTACGGCGGGAAACAACGGCAAGTCTCCGTGAACGTCGACATCCCGGCGCTGCAGTCAAAAGGTCTTTCGCCGGTCGATGTCATCAATGCCGTGAGTTCACAAAATCTGGCCCTGCCATCCGGCAGCGTGAAGCTCGGCCCTACGGAATATAACGTCGAGCTCAATGGCTCGCCAAACACCATAGCCGCCTTAAACGACATTCCCATCAAGGTCGTAAACGGCTCGACGATTTACGTCCGCGACGTCGCCCGCGTCAGCGACGGCTTCTCTCCGCAGATCAACATCGTGCGCATGGATGGCCAACGCGGCGTGCTGGTCACCATCTACAAAACCGGAACCGCCTCCTCGCTCGACATCGTCTCGCAGGTCTACGGCAAACTGCCGCAGATTGCCGCGCTTCTGCCGCAACAGTTGGTGCTGACGCCTCTCTTCGACCAATCCATCTTCGTCCGTGCTGCGATTCAAGGAGTGATTCGCGAAGGAATTATCGCCGCGTGCCTGACCGGGTTGATGATTCTGCTTTTCCTCGGCAATTGGCGCAGCACGTTGATCATCGCCGTCTCGATTCCTCTATCGATCCTGGTCTCTATTTGCACCCTGAGCGCGCTCCACGAAACCATCAACATCATGACGCTCGGCGGGCTCGCGCTCGCCGTGGGCATCTTGGTGGATGACGCTACCGTCACCATAGAGAACATCGATCGCCACCTGGCTCAAGGCAAAGAAATCGTGCCGGCCATCCTGGATGGCGCTCAGCAGATTGCCGTGCCGGCGCTGGTCTCCACGCTTTCGATCTGCATTGTCTTCGTCCCTATGTTCTTCCTGACCGGCGTCGCGAAGTACCTCTTCGTCCCACTCGCGGAAGCGGTCGTTTTCGCCATGCTGGCATCTTATCTCCTGTCTAGAACGCTCGTCCCCACCATGGCCATGTATCTTCTGAAGGGCCACCATGGCGGAGATCACGCCACCGGCAACGACATCCCCTCGCGAATCCAGCGCTCATTCGCTGAAGGCTTCGACCGCATGCGCCACCGCTACCGCAATGCGCTCGGCTTTTGCCTTGAACACGCATGGATGTTCATAGGTTTGTTTTTACTCTTTTGCCTCGCATCGGCGCCGATTGCGCTGGTCCTCGGGCGCGACTTCTTCCCCTCGGTTGACGCCGGTTTGATCCGCCTGCATATGCGCGCCCGCGCCGGGCAGCGCGTGGAGGAAACGGCACGCGAAGCGGATCGTGTCGATAACCTGATCCGCCGTGTAATTCCCGCACAAGATCTCGCCAACGTACTCGACAACATCGGCCTGTTCAACAGCACGATCAACACCACCTACAGCAATTCAGGCGTCATCGGCGAATCCGATGCGGAAATCCTCATCGGCCTTAAGCGCGAACGAACCATGCCCACGAAGTATTACATTGACGAGTTGCGCTCCCGGCTGGACGAGGAATTTCCCGGAACGCAATTCTTCTTTCAGCCCGCCGACATCGTCAGTCAAATCCTGAATTTCGGCGTTCCCGCACCCGTCGATATCCAGCTCATTGGCCCCAGCCAGCAGCAGAATTATCAAATCGCGCAGCAGATCACCAACCGCATTCAGCGCATTCCGGGAGCCGTGGACGTCCATGTGCAGCAGTTGTTTTCCTATCCCACGATCTTCTTGAATGTAGACCGGTCGCGCGCCCTTAACGTGGGCCTCAACCAGCAGGATGTCGCCAATAGCCTCTTGCTCACGCTCAGTTCAAGCTTCCAGATCAATCCTTCGTTTTGGGTGAATCCCCAGAATGGTTACGAGTACAACGTGGCGGTGCAGGTGCCGCAATACAAAATCGATTCCATGCAGGCGATCGACAATATCCCGATATCTTCCAGCACTACTAAGACGCCCGAACTGCTCGGCAACTTAGCTCAGCCGAACCTGAATATCGAACCGGCCCTAATCACGCACTATAACAATCAGCCGATGATCGACATCTATGCCTCCGTGGAAGGACGTGATCTCGGAGGCGTCGATACGGACATTCAGAAAGTTCTCAGCCAATACGAGAACAAGCTGCCCCGTGGCACGCAACTGGCGCGTCGCGGCCAGGTGGCCACCATGCAGTCTTCGTTTACCGGACTCACCGCCGGCGTCGCCGGCGCCATCGTGCTTGTTTACCTCTTGATCGTCGTTAATTTTCAGTCCTGGTTGGATCCGTTCATCATCATCACGGCGTTGCCCGGCGCGATTGCTGGTATTCTCTGGATCCTTCTGGTCACGCATACCACGCTCAACGTCCCTTCGCTCACGGGCACAGTTATGTGCATGGGCGTGGCCACGGCGAACAGCATCTTGTTGGTTTCATTTGCTCGCGAACGCCTCCAGGAAGGGCTCTCCTCCACGCAAGCCGCGCTTGAAGCCGGCTATGCCCGTGTTCGCCCCGTTTTGATGACCGCGCTGGCCATGATCATCGGCATGGTGCCGATGTCTTTGGGCCTTGGCGAAGGCGGCGAGCAGAATGCGCCGCTTGGACGCGCTGTGATCGGTGGCCTGATCGTGGCCACGGTTGCGACTTTGTTCTTTGTCCCCTGTGTTTTCTCTGTGATCCATCGCCGGCGCAAGCCGCAGACGCAGGTTGCCGGCGCCGGAGTGCCCGCAAATATTTAGGGACCCTTTTTCGAGGAGCATGTCAAGGTGACTGAATCTTCCATGGACCAGCCAGATGCAAATACGAATCGCACGAGCGGCGGCCGCCGCCTGCTCGGGTGGTTTGTCGTACTCTTTCTGGTATTCCTGATTATCGGGCTGTACAACATCTTTCAGAGACGGAACGAACATAAGGTACTAGCGCAGCAGACTGAGCGGCTCAGCGTAGTACACGTTGCGGTGGTCCATGCCACGCCGGTCCAGTCTGATTCACAGCTGATCCTGCCCGGCAATGTCCAATCCTTCGTGGAATCGCCGATCTACGCCCGAACCAATGGCTATCTGAAGAAGTGGTACAAGGATATCGGAAGCCATGTCAAAGAAGGCGAGTTGCTCGCGGATATCGATACCCCGGAAGTCGATGCGCAGCTCGCCCAGGCCAAGGCCGATCTGGCTACATCTCAAGCCAACGTAAAGCTGGCGGGGGTCACTGCGGAGCGTTACGAAGGTCTTCTCAAAAGCGACGCCGTCTCCAAGCAGGAAGTCGATAACTACACCGGCGACTATGCGGCCAAGCAAGCCATGGTGCAGTCCGCCGAAGCCAACGTCAAACGGCTGGAAGAATTGGAATCGTTCAAGCACGTCTACGCTCCCTTTTCCGGAGTAATCACGCAGCGCAACATCGATATCGGAAATTTGATCAATGGCGGGAATGGAGGCAACAGCAGGGAGATGTTTGATTTGGCACAAACCGATCCGCTCCGCGTTTACGTCTCGGTGCCGCAAACCTACGTTCCCGCCATGCGCGTCGGCCTCAAGGCCTGCCTGCAGTTAACCGAATTCCCCGCCAAAAACTTTTGCGGGCAGGTGGTCCGCACCGCAAACGCCGTGGATCCCGCTAGCCGGACCTTGCTAACGGAAGTCGATGTTCCGAATCCCTCGGGCACGCTGCTACAGGGCGAATACGCCGAAGTCCATTTTGACGTTCAGTCTCCTGGAAACCGCCTTTCGGTGCCTATCAATGCGTTGCTTTTCCGGCCGGAAGGCACTCTCGTCGCGGTCGTCGGTGCCGATAGCCGGCTCGTATTGAAGAAGCTCTCCGTCGGCCGTGATTTCGGTGACAGCGTCGAAGTACTCGAGGGCATTTCGCCGCAGGACGCCATCGTAATCAATCCTCCCGATTCGCTCGAAAACGGCGAACAGGTCGCCTTATCCGGCCCGGCCGGCGAAAAAAATAGCGATTAACGCCAGCATCCGATCCTGGGTGTGAGTCTCCGCATTGGAAACAAACCGAGAGATTGCATGCCCCTCGTCTCCATCCTCGTGAATCGAGGCGGGTAACTCCATATCGTTTATGCGCAATTCCTTGCTCTTAGAATCCGTTCACCACTGATCCGTCTATTTGCAAGACTTGCCCTTATTAACTCAGCCCCGTTTGGAATCCAAACTGCAAGACCTTGCGTAAGCTTCTTTGGGAAAACAGCAAGAGAGTGGAGCCGAATCGTGTGCACCATGAAATGCCCGTGCTGTGGACAAATAGCGAGCAAAGCCCGTCCCCAGGACCAGTTTAAGTGTGACTCTTGTGGCTGGAAATTGCCCCAGCCGCTGGCTAGCCCGAAGAACCGCTAACACGCCACTCGCAAAGGGCGAGCAGACTCAACCCACCAAGTCGCCACGCAACGTGTTTATTCGAACGTTCTGCGTTTAGCGCCTCCGAGCGCGATCATTCGAAGGATTTCACAGGCCTCTCGCTCTGCCCTTTGTTCGAATAAACCACTGAGTAAATAGCAGTTGACCGCATTTTACGTCCAGAGTAATATCCCGCATGCCTGCTCTTCCTGTCCCGATTTTGCCGATCTCCTCTTTCCATTTGCATGGCCCCGCTGTCATCCCGCCCGCTGTCACCCCGAACGATGACCAGTTCCCCAGTCTGCGCCGTTTTTGCGTGCATTGTGTTGCAAGCGAACATCGGAAGTTTCCTTTTGTGACCGTCCTCACGAAGTCGTCGCGTCGCCAGTGCAGGCTCTCGTCACTGGATTTCGAATCGACTCCAACCCGAACGTACCCGCTCATACCAGTGTTCCGCGAAAGCCGCTTTCGGCCATGCCATCCTCGTTCGTTCGGCACCTTTGCCGCAAAAGCCGCTGGAACACGCTGCCACAAAACGAAAGGCGTAAGTCCTCTAGAATGAAATCTTGTTAGGCTTTCCTCGTGAAGCAAATAAAGGCACTTACGGCAATAGTGATCGAGACATCACACCTTTTGCACTGCGATCCTACTGTTGCTGTTAGCGCCTTATAAAATAGGAAAGCACATGGTTCCTGAGAATGTTGTGGTTCCTACCTATAGGGTTATCTCTCGGCACAGTTCCGACTGCCCGGATAAGAGCAAGGGCCAAAATCACATCAAATGCGATTGCAAAAAGCACATCGCCGTCTACGATCCTCGGATCACCAATCCGATAGAGCGCCAATCAACGATCCCGGCGCGAACCCGCGATTGGCAGGTAGCCGAGCGGATCGCCGTGGCCTATCGTGATCAGCATGATCCCGACAAGGCGCGAGCGGCAGCGGCGGAAGCCAAAGTCAAAGCAATGGAGCAGAAGGCAGAATCTCAGAACGTCACAATCGAAAAAGCCGTCTCGATGTTTATAGCGGCGAAGCGCAAGGAAGGCATCAGCCCGAAGCGCATTGAACGCTACCTCCCGCTGCTAGGCGATGTTGATCCCCAGACGTTGGCATTCAAGACGAATCGACGCGGCAGCAGAGGGCGGCTGGCGGCGTGGCTCGATACGCTGAATCCCCGACCGGTCTACATCTCTGATCTGACGCCGGTACTGGTCGAAGAATTTCGCAATACTTTTGACTTCGACTCAGACCTGACGGACTTCGGAACTTTCGGCGACCTGAAACGTTTCTTGCAATACTGCGTTGATCGAGGCTGGTCTTCATTGATAATTAGCCGCCGCCAGATGGCGGGTATCAACGCCCCACGAGTAAAAGCAGGCACCCGCACCACCGCGTTCTCAGGTCCGCAATACGACGACATCATTGCGGCAATCGAGAGCCGCTACCCGACCGAACTAGACCCGGAGAAGCAAACTCTTGAAGAGAAGAAGCAACATGCGGACGCACATCGGCTGCGGGCCTTCGTCGAATTGATGCGTTGGGGAGGACTGGCGTTGGGTGATGCCGTATTCTTCAACCTGAATACGATGTCCGATAACGGGCACTTGAAGTATCGCCGCCGTAAAATGCGAGGCAAGACCATGCGCTTCGCTCAGCCGAAGCTCTTGCCACACGTTGTAGATTTACTCAAAACGACTGTCCCGATAGATGGCGACCTGAACCAGCCGTTCTACGACAAGACCATCGCCGAGGACACGAACACTAATTATTGGTCAGCCGAACTGGATGATGTATTTGCGAAAGCGAAGATCGAATCCGTCACGACTGATATCCGCAAACGTAAGCCGCACAGTCACATGTTCCGAGACACGTTTTCTGTTGGGCAGATTCGTGCTCAATATGAAAGTGGACTGGGCTTCAACCCCAAGGTTATTGCAGACGCCCTCGGTGACACAGTGCCTGTCTTCCTGAAGCACTACGCTCCATACATCGAAGAATTCGAGCGCGCCCACATGGCGGCGCAGGACCGGATCGTAGAAGCTCAGATAGCTGAACGGGCAAAGAAACAAGCTGATCAGAGCAAAAAGGTGACGAACATCGCGGACGGCCGGAAATGAAAAACAAAACCGCCCTCGAAGCCGCCGAATTCGCCAAGCGGATGCAATCAGGCAAGCTGCCGATAACCGACGAGAATATCGATAAGCTATGCAAAATGGCCGGAGTCAAATTGTATCGCAACGTCGACGTCACGCGCCGCAATGGACGAATGATTCCGACCCGAACACGACGGATGAAAGAAGGCAGCAGCTATTTTTCAGCAAACATGGCGGCCAAATTAGTAGGCTGGAGTCGCGGGTTATTTGTTCGACATGTGCAGAACAATGTTCCCGAGATGACGCCAGAGCATGGAGTGATTGTACGAAAGCGGAGACGGCGGAAAACCGTTTGGATTTCGAGGGCACTACTCAAGCAACTGTTCCCTGACTCAATCAAAGGCTAGCCTACCAGGACCACTAACGGCTCCAGTCGTTCCCAGCTGGGGCCGTTTTCATTTATGCGCTGGCTTTGCGCTCCGCTCGACTTCGCGTTTGGTGGTTTTGACGCGATGTCAGCCAAGCTTTGTCGATAGGAAGCGGCTGATACTGTGCGCCAGTTTCCGAAAACCCGACTTCACAGGAGTCATCGCCCTGCGCGGCGTCGCTACTGGGCTTTACTGCTGAGATTTGCGTACTCCATTTCGGAAACCCATGTGAGATTGTAGAGAATCCGCCCCGGCATGTCGGATGGCAAGTCTTTTGGCGCTGGCCACCGCTCAGCTGCCGCAAGCGCGTCGGAAGCGCCGCGTTCCACAAAGTTCTGCCACGCTTCTCCCGCATGGCGCTCTGTCACCCACGTATACAACGCACGCGGCCCTTCGCGCTGAGGAACGCTCATGTACCAACCTGTATCGGTGATCCACCACAACTCACCACCGAGTATTCCCATTCCGTGAGAACGAAGGATGTCAACTACTGAGGGAACTTGTTCTCGGATCCATCCGAATTCGTCGCCGGCTCGGAAGGCATTCGATTCCAGTTCTGGTGGAAACATATTCCTTGCTAATGCTCAGTCTAACGCGGCTCTTACGCCTAATCGGCCACTTATTGCAGAAAAGGATACGCCAAGTCCTGAGAAACGGTGTTATCGGAGACTGGGAATCGAGTTAAAGCTACATTCCGAGAAGACGATATTGAAACTGTGATTCCGATTTTCTCCCGACAGTCTAGAAGGCTGTCTCCGTTACCATACGATGAGCAGAGACAAGACTCCATGGGCGGCCAGTCGCGATCGGCTGGCCTTTGGAGGGTCCGGAGTGTATCCTCCACGGCAAAGGGCGGGCGATCTGGATTCAGGCTAAGAGGAGCGGAGGTGCCGAAATGCAAAATCTGCCTAAGTGCTGCATCGTTGGCATAGCGGGAGTGCTGTTTTTTTCTTCGCACGTATTGTCGCAAACCCGCCAGCCTAACCAGAATGAGCCTGGTGGCATCTCGGATCTGTACGATAAATTAGTTAGCACAGGGCCCGGGGGCCCTGCCTCCCCGCCGGGATTTGACTGGGTTCTGGGCAGGCCGCGTGGCCCAGAAAATCAACCAGGTGCCTCCTCTGACGCCTTTGGGGCAGAAGGTGTTCGCTACCCACAAGAACGAGTCGCAGTATATCGTCGCGGAATCCAATGACCCCATGAAGAGCTGCGACCCGCTGGGGTTCCCACGCAACATACTTTTCCAAACCAGAGGGATCGCACTCGCCCAGATGCCGGGCAGGATGCTGGAGCTGTTTCAGTACAACAGAGTGTGGCGCGAAATCTGGACAGACGGGCATGAACTTCCCAAGAATGTGGGCGGGAGATCCCCCGACTCTCCAGATCCCCGGTGGTATGGATACTCGGTAGGACACTGGGATGGAGATTATAGCTTCGTCGTGGATACGGTCGGGAGTGACGACAGGAGCTGGCTGGACCAAGCGGGGCATCCGCACAGCATCGATATGCGGGTGACGGAACGCTACACCCGCGTGGATCATAACACTTTGGAAGTGACCATCACGATTGATGACCCGAACATGTATACGAAGCCTTTCATAATCAGCCAGGCGAGTTTCAAATGGATTCCGCAGCAGGACTTCGAGGAGGAGATCTGCGCGCCGTCGGTGATGGCAGAATATTTGAAGGTAATTGCCGATCCCGCGGGCAAGGGCCCCGGCCAGTAATCGAGACGATAGTAAACAGCGCGAGTTCCAATTGTGGAGGTGTCGAAATGAAAAGCAAGCTTCTGATGCCTCTAGGTTTAGTTGTGGGTCTTCTAGCGGCCTGCGGGCCCATCTTCGCACATCACGGAAGTGCGGCGTATGCAGAAACCGTAGTTGTCTTGAAAGATGCCACCGTGACGAAATTCGTCTGGGCCAATCCCCATTCCTTCGTCATGTTCGATGTGAAGGATGACAAGGGCAACATCGTACATTGGGCTGCGGAAACTGGCAGTTCGTCGGCCGTCAGCCTTCTTGGCTGGAACAGGAATTCTCTGCAGCCCGGAGACGTAGTCGCAGTTTACATCTGGGCCGCAAAGTCCGGCAGCCCGGTTGGCCGTCTTAACAAGATCGTGTTTCCCGATGGCAAAACGTTAAGGGACAGCGTTCTGGGGGGAGAGACGTCCAAGAAGTAGGAAGTCCCTCGCTACGGTGGCAGCGAAGCCTTTGCGTGCCCCAGGATCGAGGAAGCTCCGCGAAAATCCAAGACATTCGGCTGGGCCACATTCCTATAACAGGACTTCACAGGACTTGGGATGCTGCTGTAGACCCTTTAGGTTTTGATAAACACACATTGGAGATACTAATCCTTCCCGGATGTGACCATTGTACCCTAACAGTCTAGCCTTTCGACTCGCTAGGATGCGGGCCGCCCAGAATGACACCGAAATCCAAGATACTTGTATTGCTTTTCTGCCTTATTCTTCCGTACGTGGCGTTCGCCGGGTATTTGGGACTCACACTTCGTGGGAACAGGTTTCTGTTATGGTTTCCTTATGCAGCGATCTGCTATTTAGTTCTGGCTACCTCCGCATTCATCGTAGGAAGGAAAAGAATCCTCGCCAATACGCCTCTCGGCGTAACTGAACAAAGTAAGCAGAACATGTTGGCAGCGAGGGCGGTACGGCGTCTTGGCTACATCTGGCTGATCGGTCCTCTGGTCTACGTACTGGATGGTGGACCAAAGGTGAATCCGGCGTGGGTCACCGTATTAGGCTTTTCGTGGGCTGGGTTCCTGAGCTGGGTTTCTTTCCACCAAGCAAAGAAAATGGAGTTGAAAGCACGCCAAACTTCCCAAAGCTAAATTTCTAGTACCTAGCCGTCCATAAAACGCCGTGACAAGGGCCAAGTACTGATAAACGGGATTATCGCTAAGTGGGAATTGGGCCAAAAAGCCAGTTTCGGAAATGCCGACTTTCCAAGACTTGGCACACCTTCTGGTTCATCTGCGATAGTATCTACCTCTTCGAGATTCTCTTGTTCCGATGCATTGAAGAATCTTTGATCGCTTTCCCGAGCGAGTCGGACTATGGCTGACGCGATAGCACTACTGGTTCTCGGTGCACAGTACGCTTTGGCTGCCCTAGCCCTGAGCCGCTACCTAGGAACCGATTTGCCGCTTGAGGCCGTAGTAGCGGTCTTTGTAGCGTACGCGGGAAAAGGAATCGCTGTTTGGCATAAGAAGAAGGAGTGGGAAGCTTCTGTTTCTATATGGGCGAAACTTAGTCTCTTCTCAGTCATTGCAGCGATTGCATGCGTTGGTGTGGACTCGTTGTTGGGTTATTCGGAGGGAGCGAAACCTGTGTTTACGGGAGGGGGACTCTTAGGTTTCCCGCTAACCATTCTTTTTTGCCCACCGTTCATAATGATTTCTGTAGCCGGCCTGGCGCGAGCGCTTTACGGCCAACGGAACAGAAACCCATCGTGAGCATCAGTAGAAGGGCGCGTAGCACATTACCTGTTCAGTGCTGACTCCAACTCTTGATAAACGGGGCAGGGATTTTCGGAAACTACGACCCAACGTTTGTTGATCCTGCTCCTCGGCACTGATCGCAAACGCCGCGTTCATCGAGTTTCATTTTCTCGAAATATCTTTCCAGCTGAGCCTGACCAAAGAATTGCGGAGGAGCATCGTCACGGTATCCCCACCGTTTACAGGCAACGCACTGCACCATCCACTTTTGCGTGCGTGGGTCTTGGAGAAGCCATTCTGGATCATGCGGTTGTTGCTTCATGTGAGGCTACGCCAAATCGTGCGAACAGACTACTCTAAGACCAGGTTGCTTCGCCATCTCCCGAGAAACGGGATTTTCGGAAAGTGGGAATTAGCCGAAACCCACTTTCCGGAAAACCGACTTAATCAGGACTTGGCCTTGCGGGCTGAGGAACGGCCGGGCCGACGAGCCAATAGGGAGGCGAGCGCGTTGCGGTTTTTATTCCCTTACGCTAGAGGCACTCCACATTTCTGACAAAACCTCGGGCTGATGCTGCCATTCCCGAGGTACCTATCGCACGCCGGACATCGCCAGTTGTGAAATGAGAAGGCGAGGCCCAGCAAGACAGCAACGAGTGTCAGAGTTGCGTAAACACCCGCCGGTAGTCCGAGAATTGACGCTTGGTCTTTTCCGGCGAAGAGAGGTAAGAAAATCGCTATCATCAAGCCTGAGAGTATGTACTGCCGCTTTTTGCTCGCGTTGAACCGCTCTTTGAATTCGACTTTTTGCTGTTCCGTGTATTCCATCCGCGGTCTCGGATCATCGGATGCTGCGGAAGTGGCGTCATCCTTCTTGTATTTGAGGCCAAGAAATCCAAAGGCACCCAATGCAGCCCCAAGTGGAATTCCTAACCAGTCTCCGACTGGACGAGCGTCCAAAGAGTCATGAAAACCCGTATCTCTACCTGACAAGATTTCTATGTCAATGGCTTCGTTTTTCAGAGCTCTTTTGTTGTTGTCGAGATATATGACACGAAATGTGCGTCCATTGAAAATGGGGGGATTGGCCCAACCGGGAAGGATAATTTTGGTTTCAATGTTGACGGGTTCCCCACCGTCAGGCACAAAACGAAACCCATAATAAGTGTCTCTCCCCTGGTGACGCTGTATATGGTCATAAGCCCTGCCGACCGCCGTAATCCGGGGTGCGAATGACGGAGCGGTCGAGTGGAACAAGCCATAGATGCACGCGACGGCTCCCAGGACCAGGCAAAGCCACCAGACAGCAGGTGGAATGCACGCTCTGCGTTTGGCCTTGAGCGAAAAGAAAACGGCCGCTGCCGCGCCCATCCCGATCAGCCAACATCCCATGAAATATCCGCGAAGCATCCGGCTACTTTCACTCCGATGATTTGGATGCGGCCCATGATAACGCACGGTTTCACTTTCCAGCGCACCCGGCAAGACCGCAGGTTCCCAATTCCGGCC
Source organism: uncultured Acidobacteriota bacterium (assembly GCA_963846235.1). Classification (GTDB taxonomy): domain Bacteria; phylum Acidobacteriota; class Terriglobia; order Acidiferrales; family UBA7541; genus Palsa-189. The sequence continues at coordinate 299,302 of CAWJVF010000003.1, read as the reverse complement.
AAGTCCCAGTTAACTCCATTCCCGCCCATGACGGGCAACACGGACGTTATCACGTAGCCGAACCGGCCAGTGCCTGTGAAACGGCATTCTTGGATACTGAGATTTCACGTTTGGCCACCGCGGCAAACCGCTGTGCCCATCCCGAACTGACAAGATGAGAAGATGTTTCGTCCGATGACATTCGACGATTTGCACAAGCTAATCAAGAACGGCGACATCATCTCGCTACGCCGCGAATTAGACGAAGGAACGAGCGCGAACCTGTCGAATCAGTTCTCGTGGACACTTCTGATGCTCGGAGCCATTAAGAAGAACTTGCCAATAGCCGAATTGCTGATCTCTAAGGGAGCAAACGTCAATGCGGTTAACGATTTTGGAGAAACTGCGCTCTCCCTCGCGGCCTGCGCTGGCCACATCCGGTTAGTCCGAGTCCTTCTCGCCAATGGATCTTCCACGGAATGCAAGCCACATGGACACAGGCTGGACCACTGGTTGCAAGTCTCGTCCGCGCTTCCTCAGGACAAGATTGCATCGATTCTCGAAATAATCTCGGGAGCCAAGTCCTGAGAAACAGGATTTTTAGAAACTGGGAATTGGCGAAAAAGTCAGTTGTCGAAAAGCCGACTTCCCGGGAGTTAGTCGTGACCGTCGAGGTAAGCCAAATATGCGCCGATTAGGCGATAGCTATCGTAATAGTCGCTGAAATGGATTTTCCCGATATTGTCATTCGGCGAGTGGAGGATCGAAAGGGTCTGCTGCGTAATCGAGTGCAGCATCACGGTCGGAATGTGTTGTCTTCTGAACGGAGTTGAATCTTCATCACCAACCTGATCGGCGTTAACCACTTGCAGTGGCAGGTCGAGCGCATCGGCTACGCCTTTTAATGCGGCGGCCATCCTCTCATTAGAATGTGTTAGCCAAATCTTAGTGGGGCCGAGTCCCAGAGAGTCCAAATCAATCATCACTCGAATATTTTGAAGTTCGCTGGGCTGAAGCTGTTTTGTATAGAAGGTGGACCCGATCAACCCTTTTTCCTCTTCGGCAAAGCCAACGAATCGAAAAGTATGTTTCGGGGTCTGGGACTTCAGCCCTTCGAACAGGCTTGGCAGGAGGCTCGCTCCGCTCCAATTATCCACGACGCCTTCGCCATACTCCTCGTGATAGTCAAAATGAGCGCCGATTATGAAAATACCTTCGCTACTTCCCTGCAACGTACAAATCAGGTTCTTCTGTTTGCGACCTTTGATCGTCTGCTCGGTGAGGCGCTCGCCGTCGCATCCTGCTTCCGTAAACATGTTTTCGAGATTTGCTTCGCGCTTGGCGTTGTTTCCGGCAAATTGACGAAGCCTGCTGTCAATGGTTTCTCGGCTCATCTGAGTAAAACGGACGGGAGGCTCCTGGGCAACAGCCCAGAGCGTTAGCAATCCAAGAACCACCAGGACTGACCAGGCAGTGAAAGCCTTCATATGGAAATGCAACCTCACGCGGGAATACTAGGATAAGTGTCGCCATTTAATCCAGGAGTAGGCAACATTCCGAAAAGACGACTTCACGGGAGTCGGGAATATAATCAGTGGCCAGAGACCAGGAGAACACTTTATGGGAAGGACCTACCCCGGAATCGATGACACAATTCGAGCCTTCATCGAAAGCCAGCACGTGTTCTTTGTTGCATCGGCTCCGCCGACATGAACGGCCATGTGAATCTATCTCCCAAGGGGCTAGACAGCCTTCGTATCATTGCACCCACTACCGTCGCATATATGGATTTACACGGCAGTGGAATTGAAACAATCGCGCACGCGAAGGAAAACGGACGCATCACTCTCATGTTTTGCGCATTCGAAGGTCCGCCAAGAATTCTACGGCTCTATGGCCGGAGCAGGCATATCAATCCCCAAGACCGCGAGTATGAAAAGCTTCGATCGAATTTCCCAGATTATGAGAGCCCTCGCGCTCTGATCGTCGTGGAAGTAAACCGCATTGCAGATTCATGCGGCTATGGCGTGCCATTGTTTCGCTACGAGGGACAACGCGAACAGTTGTTGGCCTGGGCGCGAAGCCGTGGGCCAGCAGGATTAAGAACTTATAGGCGGGAACGAAATCGATACAGCATCGACGGCCTAGAAGGGGTTAGAGAATAGATCATCCCGAATGCCAGTTACCGGGAAGACGACTTATCGAGACTTGGCGTTGCACTTATCCCATCCGGAACTGATTTTCCAAAGGTTTAACCCAAATTGTGAGTGTTAGTCTAAGTAGACTATGGGAATTGCGTTCGTTCTGTTGTTCTGGGCGATAGGCGGAACGATCTTCTCAGGACTCGTGGCGCTCATCTTTGGAGGAGCGACCGCGTCTCTCACTCGGAGCGTAACGAATGGTCGGCGCCGCGCAATCCTCCTAGCTGGTTTATTCCCGTTCGCCTGTCTTGTATGGGCAGCTGTTATTTTCATCTTTCAGGCTTTTGTCAATGAGGGCTTGCTTCACCGCGATCCAGGAATCGGGGATGCATGGCACTGCTCTCTTCCAAACGGTTACGAAATTCTGATGATTGATGTGACCGACTACGGATCGGTTTACAACCCAAAAACACAACCCGTTGCCGGTGGTGTTGGAGAACAGGAAGATGCTGTCTTCGGTGTCCGGTCGCTGCAAATTTCCGGCCCATACATTGTTGGTGCAGTCGATGAACGAGAGCCGCCACAGATAGAAACCAGCAAGATAGATTCGTACTTCATTCTCGATACCCGAACGGGCAAACGAACTACCCTGCGAACCTATGATTCAGTAGTCAGCGCGGCTGGCCAACTCGGGATACCCGTGAGCTTGGAACCGATCTATCGCGTTTATTCCAGGTATCGGTTCTCATGGTTTGATGTGTTCGCGGGCACACTCCTTTTAGGGCCTATTCTGATCGGCTTCGCGTTCTTGGTTCGTCTGGTTGTGGGGCTGCGCCGAGCGCGTGGGCAATTGGTTCAGCCAGCCTGAGCGTTAGCGATTCTATTCCTAACTCCTGCTAAACGGGATTTTCGCTAATTGGGATTTTGGGGCAGATTGGCCAGTTGACGTACAACATAGACCTGCGACGAGCATAAAATATCGAACTATGGCTTCAGCCCAAAGTGCAATGTTAGTCGTTGGCACCATGTTGCTTTTGCTGCAGTCCCCCGGCCAGGAAACGACGCAGAAGCCATTAGAACGGCTTCGGGCGAAAATCGACGTCGTGTCGGTTTCAAACCTCGTGCCGTTACAAGCTGCAGGCCAGTTCAACAATCCGTCGCAAGAAGAGGAAAAGCGCACTCCATCAAATGGGAGTAAAGACAGTCTTTTTCTTTTCCCAGACAAAACCTATATCTATACCTCGGTAACCGACCTTCCGCCGGACACCATTCCCGATAAGGGAACTTGGACCTTGGATGGAGATATTGTTCAGCTCGAATCTGACAAAGATGTGACGTGGGAGTCTAGGAGAGCCGAACGACGATACATCCTCGTTCGTCGCCGTGGCCATGATCGAGAACTATTCGCGGTTGGTATAGACCATGGACTTACGTATTTTGAGGAGCACGCGAAAGAGGACCCTGAGTTTATGTTTCTCCTCAATAGCCTGAAGCGGGAAAAAACGATTAGCGAAGCGGAAACCGCAGCTCTCCGAAAGAAACTAATGCAGGAGAAGTGGAAACCGGACTTCTACCGTTAGTCGCGAGCCGCAGATCGATCCTGAGAAACGGGATTTTCGGTAACTGGGAATTGGCGAAAAGCCACTTTCCGAAAACCCGACTTATCGAGCCCTGAGACTGTCTCCTACTTTGATTAGCGCCTCACTGTGCATTCTTGGCGGTGGCGGCGGAAGAACATATCGGGGAGACGGCCCTCCGAATCGCAATGTCTCAAATATCTTTAGCGCCAATTCCTGCTGCGTGGACGTGAGGTCCTTTCCAAAGAGAGTCAGCGCATTCGAGTTCCCCACGCTCCGGATATACACGCCCGTGATCCCCCGGCCCGGCGTTCTTGGACTCACTATTCTTGCCCGACGGTCTCCGATGGACTTCTGTGTGATGACATAGGCCGGTTTCCTCTCTTCTTTGAGAGGGTTCGAGTAGTCGCCGAAATCAAACTTAAGCACAATGCCGTCACCGGCAAACTCGCCAACATAAGAATCAACGCCCTCTAACTGGTGAAACTCCCAGCCGGGCGGAGCCAAAATCGAAAACGGACCAGCGTCAACTTTGTACCAACTGCTCGGCGTTGTGGATGTGCCGAGACTGGCTTGTGCGAGAACTTGGCAACGGGTTGTAAGTAAGAGAAGTGCAACGGTTGTCCGCATGGGATGAACTCATTTTCTCAGACGGTACACACATATAAGGACCTCGTGGGGCGTTTCTGCGAAGTAAACGGGATTATCGGAATCTGGCCGCCCCTTGGGAAGCGGCCTCGAACTAAGAAACGGCGGCTCTCCAGAGCTAACGTACCCGCTCGGTCAGCCATATCGTTACGGTCTCGCCGACATCCTTGCCGATAGCTCGGCGGATATCGTCCTTGACCGGTAGCTTGTGCCTGCCGTCACCCAGCGCCATGAACGAAGTCCGGAAGGGATGTCCATCGATCTTGCCTTCGATCTTTACCAAACCCCGAGTTCTAAAGAACCGCACTGAGTGCGGCCAGATGACATAAGTCCAGCCGCCCTTCTTCGGACTTTTTTGCAATTTGGCTGAGAACCTTTTGTCTAGCTTCATTTTCGAGCTCCTCGTCCGCGCCAATCGTCAACGATGTCGGCGAACTTGCCCAAAATCAACCTCTATTGTTAAGTCGAATGAGTTGCTCCTGGATCGACACGTCCTAGCGCAACTCCCGGTAAACGGGATATCGCCAACTGGGAATCGGCTAAGCCCCTTTGCGGCACGACTTCTCGGGACTTGGGGTTCAGTTGGAGTAATGTGGCCTCGCAACCTACACGATTAAAGATACTTAGCTCCTTCCAGAAACGTCTTTGCAAATCAGGCACGTGGCAAACAAATCGGTACGACGGGGCTATCGCCTCCGCCACCTGAAAACAGCAAGATCGCCGGATAAGGAATCCGACAAGCCGACAACACAAATTTCCGCAGCAACAGCCTGCGATAAAGGAAAATTCATGCCCAAATGCGTGGCAGGACTCAAGAGAACGATAGTCCATTTGGCTGGATGCTTGATTTTGATCTGTGTTCCCGCTCCTTTTCTGAGCGCTCAGAACGTAATCAATGTGCCGGCGAATCAAGCCACGATTCAAGCCGCCATAAACGCTGCGAATAACGGGGACACGGTGCTGGTGGCACCCGGCACGTACGTCGAAAATATCAATTTCGGCGGCAAGGCCATTCAAGTGACAAGTTCGGGCGGGCCTTCGGCTACGACCATTGATGGCGGCGCGCACGGCTCCGTCGTTACTTTCAATAGCGGCGAGAGTTCGAACTCGAAACTCAACGGGTTCACGATTACCAACGGTTTGCAGAACGGGCTTGCAGGCGGCGGGATTCTAATATCCGGTGCGTCCCCTACCATTAGCGGAAATGTGATTACTGGAAATCATGCCGCCATCGGAATTGGTATCTATGTGAACGGCGGCTCGCCATTGATCCAAAACAACACGATCACCGCAAACGATCAGAGAGGAGCGGGCGACGGCGGGCAAGGCGGCGGCGGGATTCTTGTTTCGGGAAGCGACACCAGCCCAGCCGCGCCGCAAATTATCGAGAATTCGATCACGAACAACAGCGTCGCCTTCGGCGGCAACGGCGGCGGAATTTCGATCACATACTTCAGCAGTCCTCTCGTGCAGGGTAATCTCATTCAAGGGAATACGGCCTACAACAACGGCGGCGGGATGGGGGTGCAATCTTATAACTCGCCGACCGTGGTGCAGAACGTCATCGTCAATAACTCCGCGCTGGGGGGCGGCAGTGGGGGCGGCGTGTGGGTTTCGCCGGGCAGTTCACCGCAAACGTTTCTCAATAATACCGTTGCCGGAAACACAGCCGTCGACCAGACGTCCGGAATCCTTGTCACCGGGTTCGGCCAGAACGCGACTTTCACCAACAATATTGTGGTCGCGGCCACGGCGCAGGTTGCAGTGACGTGCAACTCAATCTACAGCTCCGTCTCTCCGGCCTTTTCGTATAACGACGCATTCAGCAGTTCCGGACAGGATTGGGCTGGAATCTGCGATACGAGCAGCCAGCCCGGAAATATTTCGGTCGACCCGCAATTTATCAGCGCCGCCACGGACTTCCACCTGCAATCGGGATCGCCTGTCATTGATGTGGGCACAAATTCCGCTGCGAACCTGCCGCAGAACGATTTCGATGGCAATGCGCGCATCTGGGACGGCAATAACGACTGCATCAGCACGATCGATCTCGGGGCCTACGAGCTTCATCCGATAATGTCCGGATCGATTTCGCCTGGCAACCTCACTTTTGCCTCGCAGTTGGTCGGCACGACGAGCACCGCACAATTCGCAACGCTCACAAGTGTGGGCGCCACGTGTTTTCAATTCGCCAGCATCCAAGTCGTCGGGAGTTTCACGCAGACGAGCAACTGCCCGGCTCTGGGAGTTCCTGGAGGCACCTCGTGCACGTTCAATATTGCCTTCACTCCTGTAGCGGCAGGGACAACGTTCGGTAGCCTCACCGCCACGAGTATCACAGGGGGAAGCGGCTACGTGTCCCTGACCGGGACCGGCGTTAGTCCGGCTCCTACCGCTTCGGTGTCTCCGGGCTCCTTGGCGTTCCCTAACCAATTTGTAGGAACCACGAGCGCACCTATGCCTGTGACGCTAAGCAATTCGGGCAGCGGCGCGCTCAGCATCAACAGTATCGGTATAAACGGCGGACCTTTCTTGCAGACGAACAATTGCCCCGCATCGTTAGCGGCGGGTTCGAGTTGCACGATCAATGTTTCTTTCTCGCCCGTGGGACGGGGTTCAGTCACTGGGATGCTGACGATTGCGGACAACGCCAGCGGAAGCCCGCAGACGGTTAACTTGGCCGGAACCGGCGTCGCTCCGGTCGCTTCTTTCTCGACCACGGCGTTGACCTTCACTCCTCAAATGGTCACAACGATCAGTGCGCCACAGACCGTTACGCTGGGTAACGTGGGCACTGCCCCCATGATGATCAACTCCATCTCCACGACGTCTGGTGAATTTAGTTTTAACACGAACTGCGGCACGTCCCTGAGCGCGGGAGCGAGTTGCAACATCAACATCACTTTTGCGCCTTCCGCTTGGGGAAGCCAGAGCGGACTGCTTGTGATCAGCGAAAATGCTGATTCAAGTCCCCAGAACCTGAGCCTGAACGGGACGGGCCTGGATTTTTATATCAACGTGAATCCCAGCAGCGTGGCCCTGCTGCGGGGCACCTCGTACAATTTCACAGTAAGCCTCACACCTCTCGGCGGGACCTTTGCCAACTCTATAGCTCTCTCTTGCTCTGGGCTGCCGACCGACTCTTCCTGCGCGTTTTCGCCTGCGAGCGTAACGCCGGGAAGCGGCGGCGCCAGCTCCGTCATGATCCTGAGCACTGACAAGAACCACACTCCCGTCGGCAATTACACGGTGAACATCACGGGTGTCGCGGGCACTCTATCCCATTCCACTCAAGTGCAGTTGAACGTTTTCACCAAACATTAAAAAATGCTTGTCTTTTGCTTGTCGGGCCGGTGAAAACCGGCCCCCGCTTTCCATGCTGCTAGGACTGGCTCAAGCGATTCCGTCTAGCCAACTCTTGAGAAACGGCATTCTCGGCAACTGTCAAAAGGGGCCTGCGGCCCGCGAAAGTCTATGAAAAGGCCCCGCGACGCAGCTACGTCTTTTCAACGGGTTAGCTTGGTTTTTCGACCCTGGCTTTTCGCGAGTCGGGCTAGTGTACGAGAAGGTGACTTTTCAGGAGTTGCGTCCCGAGCAACTTACTACGGCAGTCCGAACCACAAAAACGTGAGGGCTAGCGTTGCAACTAAAACCACAATGAGCGCTGATAGCACAATGATTTTTTGAGGCGTGGACGGATTCGCTTCACTGCTTTGCCGCAAGCGTTGCTCAATTTCAGCAGCAGCTACTTCCGCCAACCATTCCTTAAGCACTACCCGTTCTCCTACAGGAACATTGCCAAAATGAATTCCCATACCGCTGCCGCTAAGGGCATATACAACCTTGCCCTCGCTCTCGAATGTCGTACGGTCGCGTTTAATTCTTAACTTGACCGATGTTCCCGGCAAAAAAGGCGTGGTCGTTGGTACATGACAGCCATAGCGGCTTAGATTTGAGGTCACAGCAACAATCTGTTTGCCTGAAGAATCGGTGACTTCGATCTTGGCGACGAAGCTATAACGAAGGTCAGAGCGTCTCGGATACCCCGTGCCAGCGTCGACCGAAATCTCAGCAGACGGCGAACTCGTGTCCCTCAGGGGCATGGCCTAACGTTTTGGGGGAACTCGCGGCGATGCAGGGGCCGGGCTACCTGCGGTTGCTGGAGCGCTATGGGCCAGTTTGGCATCTATTCCCCGCAGGGCCTTTTGGAGGTCAACAAGCTGTTGATTAAGTGTGCCCACGCGTGCGAGCGTCTCCTGCAAATTGCCGGAGCTGGTGTGGATTTGCGTGGACATGGTATCCAGGCGCGTGCCCGAATTGACCTGCACATCCTGCACGGTCTTTTGCAGGGCAGTCATGTTGCCGGTCATTTTATTGACCGTGTTCATGGATTCTTCCATGCGCGTCTTAGATACGGCGGCAGTTTGCAACAGCGTCGCTTCAGCTTCTTTTTGGCCTTGGGTGATCTGTTTGATGCTCTCCTGCAGTTCCACGATTTCGCGGTCTACTGCTACCACGGGTGAGGTTCCTAGCAAGGCAGCTCCTGAAGCCGCGGCTAGAATGGCAGCTACAAGATAAACGGTCGATCGCTTCCCTGTGCTCTTCTTCTCTGTGAAACCCAAAATGGCCCTCTCGCATTCACCTTGTGGACGAACAGTGCGGGAGATTAAATTTATCAATCACTGCTGAACGTGATAATTGCCCGAAGAGACAGATTCCGTACAGGAACCTGCGTCCACATTAGCCCCAGGTGGAAAACTTATGCCGCCTGGTCATCGGCAGTGCGCAGCTCATTAGCCTTGCAAATTCTGAGGGCACCGTTCGGATGATCGATGACGAGGCCTCCATTTCCTGAGACGACGACCACCTTTGCGACCCCTTCGTCCTTGTTGCCCCTGCTTGCTAGCGGGCGCACGAAATCGCCGACCTTCAGGTCTCCTGGATGCAGCATTTGTGTTGCTCCTTTTGCGGAATTAGGTGAGGGCGGCTCCCACCAATAGCATATCGGTATCGCCGCTTCAGCTTTTGCCGATTCCAAGCGTTCCAAAGGTGCAAGGGGAATACGCAGCGAACCCTTGCGGCTCCTTTCAAACCTTTTGCCGTCAGCGCGTTCCCTAGTGGCGTTAATTGCGCCCCTCTCGGCTTAGGTCCCGACAAACGGGATTTTCGGTAACTGGAAATTCAGCGGAAAGTCAGTTTCAGGAAAACCGACTTTCGGGAGTTATGTTTTGCCGCACGATTAGGGGATTCCGACTAGCCATAGACCCAACACGACAAGACCGGCAACGAGCAGACCGATGCCGTTAATCATGACCCATGTTGCATCGGTCATCGAACCCATTCGCGGCGAGATCGTAGTCATCCAATAGATTGCTTTAGTCAAAGAGTTCTTCGTTGGAAATACTGCAGCCTGGATTGTCACAATCCCCCAAATGACACACCAGATGCCAGCCAATGCTGCGACGATGGGCGGAGGTTTCACTTTTGTCCACTCCAATTTTAGTTCTCTGTGAGCGGACTGCTGATGTTGGAGCGAATGGATTGTGCCCACAGTGTAATGCCTGGGAAACGGGATTATCGGAAGGTGGGATTTTGATGAAACGCCGTGGCCGGCGCGGGAGTCCTGCAATTAATTTAGTTTCGGCCGGTCGCGGAAGTGGCGAAGAATATCCGCGATCGCTTGGCGGTATGAAGTGGGATGGGCGCTGATGTAGCCCCAGATTTTGTCGTCATATTCATGAATCGGGAGCGAATATGTCTCGTCCGAATCTTTGAGGTATGACCGCTGGCAACCGATGTAGCCTTCTAGAAACCCGAACCGTTCCGCCTCGGAGACCTGTCTATACCAGGTGCCATCGAAATAGCCATGCGGATTTGTGTAGATTTCACCGCCGTTTGTTTGAGGGGTACTCTTGCCGGTCTGCGGACCGAGGTTTCGCCAGACTTCAATGACAGAGAGCTTGCGATCTGCGGGATGGTCCCTGAAATACTTTGTGACCTCTGCTGCGACCTCTGCATTGGTAAAAGTGGCAGACGAGCCCCAAAAAGCTCGACCCGCATGAGCTGCCCAAGTCAGGCAGTCGGCTGCTCCCGAGAAGTATCCATCCCGCTCCTGCGGCTCCGCCGAGACCCACCAGTTCCCGTCATAACCGATGGAGGCTTTCGGAAGTTCCCTATAACGCGATTCGGGTATGAGCTGCGCGTACGCGGACAAGTTTGCTGTCGAAATCACCACCGCCAGCATTGATGCACTGAAGAATCGCATCAGCCATGACCCGCTTGGCGTTCATAGTAACTCACCCTCGCGCAATCGATCCAGCACAAGAACGCCAATCCTCGCCCAGGTCCCGATAAACGGCAGGCCATTTTCGGTAACTGGGAATCGCCGAAAAAGCCAGTTGACGATAACCCGACTTATCGAGACTTGGGCTGGTTCCTGTGCCTTACGCGAAATGACCTAGGGGTTGGTGCGTGTGAGGAACTACTCTCTTACCAAAACTACGAAGCTTAAACTGTCGCCTTTGTAATTTCCAGTAATCTGCCAGCAACCAACTGTTGGAATGAAAATTCCGGCGACCATAAACGGATGGTGTGAATCATTGGTCCAACCATTGCTGGCACGTCCGTAGAGCGGCAGAGTGGGAGCGTCCAGTCGTTTGCCGGTCACCGTGAGTGGGTCGTCTGTGCGCCAATCGTAGCCTTCATGCCACCAGACTAGCTTGTTTCTGAATGCCGGGCCTGTGGGTCGGTAACTGTCATCTTCGTTTTCCGCTTGCTCCGCGGCGGTCCAAACCGGCAAGCCTTTCCATGTTCCATCCACCAGTAGCTCGGTCCAAAGTTTCTCCGTACCAAACCAAAACGAATCTGCCGAAACCTCGGTCGGGTACGGCGACGGTGGGATGAAAGCCATCAACGGAGACTTGGTGACGGGGCAGGAATCAGAGGGGTTTGGGCTTTGGCCAACAGCGGCCTGAATGCTTGCCGCGAGATCAGCGTCGCTCCACACGAGGAATAATAGATTTCCTGACCTTATAAAGTCAGTCTTTTGGCCCTCCAAACGTCCAGGTGAGTTCGGGGTTCCCCGAAACGAATAGACGTACAGATTTCCCTGCCTTTGTTCGACAACTTGAACGGCATCGAAAGTCTCTGCTTTAGGCAAAAACAGGACATCAAAACTACCTTGGTCTGTGCGGTAGAGCGCGGCTCCGTCTTGGCCAACGAACAGATTTCCCAATTTCGACGCCTGAACGCATTTCACTATGAATCCGTGGTCGATCAGATTCCGCGCCAGGTCCATAGCATCGACATAAACTGGGGCGGTAGAAGACAGTTGAGCTTGAGCAGCTTTACCTGTGCAGTCAGACGATTGAGCAAGCAACGAGGACCGCGTGGAAGCGATAATAAGCACAACGGGGAGGGCAAAGCTCAGCTTCATGCTAGCTTCCTCAGTAACGCAATCTTACACCCAATTTGGACCCAAGAAGTTCTCGCCTGGTCCAAGTCCCCAAAAACGGGATTCTCGGAGACTGGGATTTCGGGCCGCGCCAGTTGACGAGAACAAGACTTCACAGGAGTTGACCGCACTTGCCTGCCGGAAACACCTGACCTTCCGATCAGCTAGACGCACGGAATGACGCAAATGAAGATGAACTCAGCTATTTAACACTCAATTAAGACTGGAAGAAGCCCAGACCCGACAGGGACTACCGAAGGAGACATGTGCGAATCACTTTAGCCAAAATAAGACTGCGCGATTTGCTGGTTTTCTTGTCGATCTGCTTATGCCTCACCGGGTGCAACAAACCGAAGAATCTATACTTCGTAACGATTGGGGATGCTCCGACGTCGCAAATCGAAGCCTTGGTCACCCACTACCGTGACAAATTTGGAATTGACATTCACGTTTTACCCGAAATAGACCCTCGCCCGAGTGACCTAGAACCGCAGCGGCAGCAGTTAATCGCGGAGAACGTCATTCAAACGATGCTGCGGATGTATCCGAACTACGCGAATGACGGATCGTCGGTATTAATTGGAATTACGGGACAGGACATCTACCCGCTTGGCGCAAGTTGGCGTTTCTGTTTTGGCTGGAGAATACCCGAGTCCCGTTCGGCCATAGTCTCGACTGCGCGAATGAACTTGGAGTACCCGGACGAACCATTAGCTGAGGCCACACTCGGAAAACGGCTACGTAAAACAGTGACGAAGGACATCGGCATCCTCTATTACGGGATGACACCGAACAAAAATCCCCAAAGCGTGCTCTACAGCGGAATTCTTGGAATTCAGGAACTTGACCGTGTGACGGAAGAGTTCGCGCCAAACGCCCAAACCACCCCTAACATTCCGCTCTTCGTGCTCGCAGGAGTTCTGGCCAGCATCATCTCTGGCGCAGTCATTCGGTTGCTTACACGCTTTGGTGGCAGTAATCCGGCCTATGAGCATGACTTTGAATCTACGATCTCGCCACCGGATGCTACGGAAGAACGTTACGCGGCTGCTTGGCGGGATCGCAGACGACGCTTTTTAGTTGTTAAAGCCGTACAACTCTCCTTCTTCGCACTACTGTTCGCCCTCTGGTTGTAACCCGAAGGCATCCTTTTGTGGCACCGCGGCCGGTGCTTTTTGGCTTTGCGGTTTGGTTTATCTCTTATATGGCTGCCGGTGTATGGCTAAACCGATTTCGGTGCCCACGTTGCGGGAAGCTTTATTATTGGCGGTGGGAATTGAAGGGCTACACGGAGCGGCAGAAAAGATGGAGCGACTGTCACTATTGCGGTCTTCACCAAGATGAAATGCCTCTACAGACTGAGCCAATCACTGTTGGCGCCCGATAAACGGTGTTCTCGGATAGTGAGATTTCAGGCAAAAGCCAGTCTCCGATAACAGGACTTCTCAGGACCTATCCCGAAATCCTATCTCGCGTTATCGGATTAGAGTGAGCTCTGCTCGTCAGTACACACTTCCGAGCGTTCGTTATCTAGAATCGAGCATGAGAAAAACGGCGATAATTGCGGCTTGCTTTCTGTTCGTTTCGCCCCTATTGGTCAGTTCGCAAACCAAACAGCTTTCTCTCCAGGCTCGTAAGCTAAGCGATGCGCTAGCCGAGCTGAAGGCAAAGCCAGGCGATCCAAAGGTCCAAGGGCAATATCTAAATATTTTTCCGCATGACTATGTGAGCTTCTTAGGTCTGTTTGACCAGGGCCAGGAACTTGCGGATGGATTTGAGTACATCATGGTGCTTCCTTCCTTATTCAAGAACCATGAAGCCGAGACAGGACGACTCCTCCTTCAATTAAGCAGCAGCGCTCACAAGGAAGCGGATGCGCCAACTTATCTGCAGATCACAATGGCGAACTATGCTGCTCAGTACACCACGACTTTTGCGAATCTTCTCCAACAACTTCCGCCTGCGGAGCGAATAAATCTGATCACGTTTTTGGCAGACGTTGAGAATCACGCAGTTTATGGGCAATACCAAGAGATCATCGATCATTTGAGGGCAATCGGACTAGACGATCTCTCTAAGGAGTTCGAGCGAGCGAGAGAAAAACGGCAGCAACGACATGGCCGGTAGAGAGCATAGCGGTCAGAGCCCGATAAACGGGATTTTCAGAACCTAGCACCGCCTCCGGCGTGATGTGATATAACCCACGCCTCGCGACCTCATTTCATCGGGAGTTGGCTGCGTAACAAGATTTGCGTGGAATGCTCCCACGTAGCATTCCAGAGAAGCACGATCAGCGTGCCACCCACTACGAGCGCAAGACGTGACCGATCACGCGCAAAGAATGGACCGATCAACCCCAACGCTGCAAGCGCACCTTGCCACCGAAACAACAAGCTTGCAACTCCCGAAAGTAGATGAAACGCGAGGATGTATTTAACTGGGACCACCGTATACAAAACGTAGTCTCCAATTGAAATAGTCAGCAAGGCCGCCGCCGCAATCGCAAGCCACTTTCGCTTTGAGCCATTGGCGTTAGGTTCTTTCCAAAGGAGGAACCAGCCGTAAGCCGTACTAATAGCCGCAAGAAAGAGAATTGCGCGTTTTGCAGTTTCGGGAACACCTGTAAGTGATGCCGCTATTCCTGTTTTCTCGCACGTTGCTAAAGCAACGACCACAACAAACAACAGCAGCAGCCCGGGACGGACTTTGGATTGACATTGGTTCGTCTTAATTTCAGCCTTAGCCATATCAATGTCAGCCTAGGTCACCTTTGCCTAGGCGTCCATTTCAGTTCGCGGGCGGGGCGACAACTTATAACCCATGACGAAGCCTCTTAAGCCAACTCCCGAAAAACGGGATTATCGGAGACTGGGAATCGGGTTCCAGATTCCGAGAACGAGACTTATCGGGACTTGGCCCCCGGCTATCCGGACGCTAATCGCATAACTCAAATTTCTTCGGATAAAGTAACGCCAAATTGTTCTTGGTCGCTGTGTCCAAGCCAGAAAGCTCCAGCTGCCAGTCTTGGCGCTTGCGGTGAACCTCAGGTAGATCAACGTTCAACCGATAGACACCAAGAATAGCTCGATATTGAAAAGCAAACTGTTCTGCAAGATCAGTCGGCTTCCCCCTGCTGTCAACGAGCTCGCTGGAATATGGAGACGCCGAAGGTAGTAATCGCAAGATTGAGAATCCACCGGTATCTTCGGATAGTTCGCGCATCGTCTGTTGACCTTCCGCCGTTGCCGATCCAAAACGAATCTGTGTCCGTGCAGAAACTACGAACGTAAATAATCGGATTCCCCGGCACGCGAGGGCCTGATAAACGTCGTCGATGCTGGCTTCGCTAGTGTTGTCGATGCCGTCCGTAATGATGTACAGGACATCCCCCAATTGAGGATGATCGAATAATTTGGCCGCCGCGATAATGGCGTCCCTGATGGATGTATCAGCTTGATCATGTTGGAAAACGACCAACGGGCTTTGCGCACCACTTCTACTTCGTCCTTAAGCTTCGTGCGATCGTTCGTGGGACTCATAACATGCTCAAGCCCGGTCCCAAAAGCCGCCAATCCGATTGCGGTACTTGGCGGCATCGCTGCCAGCAAATGGTCGGCGACGTCCAGTGGAAAGTTCCAATCCGCGTCGGAGGTCCTGCCCAACATACTGTCACTCACATCGAGGAGTAGAACGATTCGGCGGCCATTGTTGTCAGGACTGGCGGACTCTACTTGAACCGCTTTGCCGTTGTAGGAGGCTACAAAATTAGCAGTCGTCAATTCAGGAACCTTCAAACCGCTTAGGTTAACTATGCTGACGGGAATTGCCTGTTGCGCGAAAGATAGGGTGCCGCAAAGGAAGATCAGAACGCACGCCAAGAGGCTGAGCACGGGATTGATAGCCTCAACACGCGTACGGGAAATTGTGCGCCTCTCAGCTTTGGTATCGCCGCCGCATTGCAGCTTACACCTCGTCCGTCTGCTGGGCCAAGTCCTGATAAACGGCATTATCGGTAGGAATAGGCCAGTGACCGAGAAGCGGATTTCCTAAGACTTGGCAATACACGAAGACAGAAGTAGTCTGCCTTTATCATGACGCTCCGCACGAGCGTCGCGATATAGAGACGGCCCTTCCCTCATCCAGCTCAGGCGGCCTACTCAGGCATCACCCGAAAGACAGTGGCTTTCGAGACCGGCGGCGCCTTCCATGGAGAATATTTTTTTTCTTTAGCCTGGAGCACAGCTGCTTTTTCAGCTGGATCGTTGGCAATGGACAAGGTGCGATCAAACAGTTGGTCTCCTATTTTGAGTCGCACGTGAGGATCACGCAGTATATCGTCATTCCACAGTTTGCCGGGATTCGAAGAGATATAGAGATTGCCATTATAAACAGCGCACCAAATCGTCACTGAGTGAGGCAGCAGAAACGGGGTCTGGGTCTGAATCTTGATTTGCTGAATTTTGTCCGTGAACGACCAGTCGGTGACTGGGGTAGTGACGAGTTTCCCTCTAAGCCAAAGCCCTGGCAGCCTGCATGACAAAGATCTATTGAACGGCGAACAGTCTTCAGGTTCGAAACCGAAGATTCGCGACGCCGACAGCAGCAAGATCAAGCAGATTAAGATCGCCCCACCAATCCTCAATAGAATCTTCAATGGTTCGCCTCTCAGCTCGCAAATTAGTCAGCTCTAATCCCAGCAAGATAGTTCCAATCCAGTATTTCCTTCAGCGAAGATACACCCAACCGCCTCCGTAGTGCTATCCGGGCGATTGTGACCTTTGGGGTTAGCGGAAAAGTCCCATGAGTTCAGGCATGAGTCTTGGTAAACGGGGTTATCGTCAACTGACTCCTACATGACGATAAGACCGACTTATCGAGACTTGGCCGAACGTGACGCCCACCAGTGGTATAAAGGGGGTAGAGGAGGCAGGATATGCATATTGGGGAACCAGTTCGTATCATCATCGTCAAGCCTGAGAAGTTGCCTATTCCTGAGCGTGAGCCTTCATTGCCTGAAAGACGCGAGGAGCCGGTACGGAAACCGGAGAAGGTGCCCCATCATGTTTGATCTGGTTCGAAGTCCCGCAGAAGCCTTCCGGGTGCTTATAAAGAAATGCGTCGAAGAGTGTGTTGCGAGTCGCATCGCCTCGCAGAAGCAGTCTACGGAACCATTCATCGGCTATCGCGTCTGGGGTTTGGACCGCGAAAATGGGACGCTCATAAGTTGCACCAGGCGGTTTACTTGGCCCTATTGCCAGCCTATGGTGCGCGATCATATTCACAATGCCGGCATTCACGCCGTCAAAAACGACTTAAGCCTTCTTAGTTTATTTACAACATACGCGGCCCATGTGGCGGGTTCTGTTTATCTCTGGGGCGAAGTAAAAGAATACACGGAGGGGTACTTGGCCGAGTTTGCCTACCCCAAAGAACTGTGGATGCCGGAAGATACTGACCCGGTTGTCATTATGAGGGTCGAAGAAAATTATGGCGTGCCCGTGACGTTTCGTTCCGATCTCGTAAACATGTTTCAGGAACAAATTCAGCAATTAACCCAAATGAACATCTGGCCGCAGCAGCAGCGCATGCTCCGACCTTTCAGGCACTTTTGACGCGAGGGGATCTAAGCTGGGATGGATTGTGATGCGTTGCCAATAAAGCGGCTGGAAGCGTTTACCGTATTCGCAAAACTGTGCCCTTTTTACTGCCGACGGAGCGTGCCCTGCACCTCGCTATGTCCCGGGAAACGGGATTTTCGCTAAGTGAGGATCAATTGGCGGATGCATTCCGTCGAAATCCAGAAGCTTTCGTCTCAATAATATTCTGGCGTACAATCGGCGGAGGCCGATATGCGATGGTCTCGCCTGCTGTTCGTTGTTGTCTTCTTCTCAATGCTGCACGCGCAGGACATCCCGAAACAAACTGAGCGTACGGTCTTCCTCACGCACCGAAAGTTTTGGCTCGCATCCGGTGGGTTCAATCCGAACAATCAAAGTAAGCGGGACAAGGCATTGCCCGATTATGTAAAAGACTTTCGGAAACAATGCTCGGAAGTCACCGTGACAGACATGCAGGCGCGGGCCGATTACGCCGTCACAATCGACGAAAGCTTTTGGTCACGGAGCAGTTTCGTTCAAGTCGCGGTCTACAGCCGGAATGCGGGCCTCATCTACATGGGCGGGACGGCCACTCTGAAGAATGCTATCAAGGACGCCTGCAACGCAATCGGAACAATCAAATGAGCTGCCGCAGTTAAATCTGCTGGTGCCACACAGGGCGAAAATAATTCCAACTAATCTCAAGGCTTGAAAAACGGGATTTTCGGAATGTGGCTTGTCGCGACCGGACCAAACTCCGAGAAGAGTTAGTTGACTTTGAAAACGGCGACCAGCTCTGAGGATAGGTTTCTGAAATTGCCGGGGACCATCGCCATCGAATTTGTTACCTTCCGAACGACGCACTGACGGTTCCACAATCGACAGGCTTAGTGCATCGCCGCTTCGATTTCATCCGCCGAGTATGGGACGCCCGGAGTCAGCAGTTCGGCGCCGTTTTTGGTGATGAGATACATATCTTCCAAGAAAAAGCCCTGGCCATCGATCTCGGTGATGGGTTCGAAGTTGATCGTGGTGCCTACCTTGAGTGGCCCCACCGGGTACGCGGCAAGCAGGTTTGTAGTGTGTATCTGCCAGTAGGGGACATTCTTGCGATCTGACCAGGAAGCGATCGCATGCTGCGCAAGCAGAGTCTTGGCCGATGTGCGATGACTGGCAAGTTCTTTCTGCCAGGCATCAAAGATCTGATCGACAGTAGCTCCGTCGCGCAGCGCCTTGGCACCAGCATGGTATGCGTCTACGAAGATGTTCCACGTTTCCCGCTGGCCGTCGTCGTAACGACCCGAAACAGGTACTGTTCGTCCTAAGTCTCCTATGTAGTGGTCCCATTCACATCCCACGTCAAGGCGAACCAAATCACCTGCGCGCATGTTTTGGTTCAAGTGGTCGTATCGAGCGAGTGAGGTGAAAGGGCGCGGGAATACACCGTGGTCTCCGGCCATTGCCCACGGCCAGAAGGAGGAACCATGAGCGCCGGCGTTCCAACAGGTGTTTTCAACCACTGCTTCTACGCTACGCTGCGACACGCCTGGTCTAATTGCCCGCATTCCGGCCATTACCGCGCTCACGGTCGCTTTTGCGGCTGATCGCAGCGCAGCGATTTCCTCCGGACTCTGAACGGCCATTAACGCTTCGATTTGTTCCCCCGCTTCTTTTACTCCAAACGCGGGCCATCTTTTGCAGAATAACTTGTAGCCAAATAGGCGCCTGCACTGATTTCGGGCTGAGAAGGTTGCCTGGAAGCTCGGCGAATTTTGATAAATCATCGGCATAATAAAGAAGCTGCGATCGGTTGGCCTGCGACGCGAGAAACTTTTCCAGTTCGGCCCAGTCAACGACATGCTCCATCCCTAGGCGCTTTGCGGCTTCCGGCCCGGGCTTAACTTCCGGCTGCAAGCCGCTTTTTAGAAATGGGGATTGCGATGGCAGGAAAAGCCAACTCTCGCCTAATTTCCCGTCGATGGCCAGCACCGCACCGACCGTATTTCCGAGGCCGGTGAAATAATAGAAGAGGGGATCCTGGCGGAAGCCATCCGCAGTGAGATCCAGCTCAGAACTTGCGTGAAACAATAGAATCCCGTCATGAAATGCGGCCGCTGCGCGCTGCCTTCGTTCTCGTTGTACGCCGTCCCGTGCTTGGGCCGCACAATTCGATCCGATGAGCACAATCGCCAGAATCAATCCCGGAGCTCGCATAGCCGGATAACTCAAGACGAAAGCAATGACGTTCCTAGACAACCACGGCGTGAGATAGGGTGCGTTTGAGGGACACATGATGGAGTGCTCCGAGGTAAATCCTATGTTATCTACCAGCGTCGATCAACGCCGCATATGCGTAACTTAGGGCTCCATTACTAGCCCACGCAGGGCAAGAGCGAGGATGGTTTGACACAACAGTGCGAGGCCAAAGCCAACTCCCGTAAAACGGATTATCGTCAACTGGACTCCCACATGACGATAAGCCGACTTATCAAGACTTGGCTTGCCGACTGAGGAATCGATTCGAGAATCAATTTACGACTGTCAGCTCAAGGAAGTCGGAAACGTTGAACAGCTTGAGCATGAACCTGACGAAACCGGGCATGGCACGACGCTGCTCGTCGTGAAAAAGGCGCGGATGCGAGAGGCGCAGGATCCACCCCTGTGTTTCCAGTTCGCAGCCGCCCTGCGCGAGCACATTGCGTACCCACTGAGACTGGGCTCCATAGGTGAGCGCAATAATGAATTTGTCGTTACGCCGGAAGACGAGTACAGGAGTGCGGTGCTTGCGATGCGTTTTACGTCCAGTATGCAGAACGATGCCCATGCCCGGCACACGCCTCGCCAAAGGACCTAGAAGGCGGTTGGTGACGTATAGATTGAAGCGTGCGAGCCATCGCGGCGCTGGCATACCGATATTTTCCGGCGTTTAGGGGACGGTTTGAAGCTGCTTTTCCGCATTTGGGGCCGAAGGCCAGTGTCCGAAAACCCGACTTCCATGATAAGTCCGTGTCAAGAGGGCAAAAGCTCTCCCGACGCGCTTAGGAGGAGCGCGTAACGGAAACTCTTCGGGGCCTTCAGCTCGCGTTCGTGCCTCTCGGCGGTGGTTCCTGGCAAATCTTAGAACCAGACATCCATTTGCTGTCTCAGCCCGGCAGGGCCTCAACAGAAGATTGAGTTTGTGATCTCCTGCCAGTCTTGAAACATTTCGAAGTGGGCCTCGGGAGCTCGTGCTCCTTGCCCAGTCGGGTTTCGGGCAAGACCTGGCAGGCTGCGCGCTGAAGAAACCTCCTGATTCTCCCGCCTATGCGGCGGTGCAGTTTTCGTTTTCTACTACCAGAAAGTCTTTTTGGCGGCGATCGACGGCGACCAAATACGCCACTAGCTTCCGTGCCACGGCCAGCGTGGCCCGATTGGCATTGCCCTTCTGCTTCTCGCGGTCATAGATCATGGCCAAGGCTGGGCTGTTGCGCGGCGCCATCTTCGCTGCCTCGATCAGAATGGTTTGCAGATGCCGGTTGCGCTGCTTGGACAGTGGCGTGCGCTGGATGGTATCCCCGGAACTTTTCTCTGCACCACAGAGCCCGCAGTAGCTGATGGCCTTTTTGATCGAGGAAAAGCGTCTTACGTCGCCCACTTCCAGCACCCAGGTCAGCGCCGTGAGCGGACCTACGGCGGGAATCGTCATGAGCCGGTCAATACGTTCGCGGAGCATCGGGTCACGCTGGAGCGACCGCACCAAAGCGCTCTCGGTCTTTCCCAGGCGAACCACCGTTTCGCGGCACATCCGGAGCAGAGAGCGAAGCCCATCATCGATGTCCTGGTTCGTGGCCAACAGTTCGCGGAAGTACCCGACCTTGTGTAACCTCTGCTTGTTGTAGGCCACGCCGGCTTCCATCAGCAAAACCGCGGTCTTGTTCTTCATCTGCACGGCCTGGCGGACCAGCAAATTCCGATAGCGTAGCGTGCGCCGCCGCTCACGTATCTCCGTGGAAGCCATATAGGACTCTGGCAGAAAATCACACCGGAGGCAGTCGGCAATCTTGTGGGCGTCGATGCGATCGTTCTTCTTTTTCGCCGCTGCAATGGCCCGCAGCATCAGAGGATGGGCTACCTTCAAGGCAGCTGCATGTGGCTTCAGATGATCGTAGATCCAGCCTGAGAAAATGGTCGCTTCCATCGCTGCCGTCCACGGTTCCGGAAGAGTCTTCATCCATCTGTTTAGATCCATTCGAGTGGCGGGAATCGTGCCTTCTAGGTGGATATGGCCTCTGGCGTCTTTCACGCAGTAGCTGATCGTTTTCTTGTGAACGTCGAGCCCCACGTAATACATACTTTGCATGGAGGAGCCTCCTTGGTTGAATCTGAATCAGCGGGGTCGCTGAGTTCAGCGTTTCTACACCAAGCGCTCCTCCTAGACTTATTCATTCAAACATTTCGGGAGTTGGGTAACCACGGCTTCGTCTTGACTGCGGCTTATGCTTCTCCATAGGATAAGCTATTCAAGTAGCTAACGTTACTAAGCATATATAGTGGGGCGATGCAGCCTTGTCGGGTTCGACCCAGAGTAAGCTCCGGTGCAGGCGGCTCCTCTCGATAGCGTTAACCCTGATTATGGGGATAGCGTGCTCAGGTTGTGCAAGCAAATCATCCAACCCTACCAACACATCTACTTTTTCGCTAAATCTGTCGCCTGGATTTCCAACAACCGCTCCTGGCACGACCGGAATCCAGTTCACTGCGGTGGGAGTTACCTACACACCTGCTGGTTGTTGCGATTTGCCCGGCACGACCACGTCGCAAGATGTGACGAACCAGGCAACCTGGACGTCCTCTGCGCCGATGGTGGCGACAATCGACGGCTCAGGGGTTGTGACCACGCACACCAGCGGGCAAACAACGATTACGGCGTCATATCGCTCCGCTAGCACGATGACGACGTTATTCGTCGGCAATTTTCCACAGTTTGTCGCAACTGCTGACATGACAGTTGCTCGCCAAGGAGCCGCCGCGACCCTATTGAACAGCGGAAAAGTTCTTGTGGCCGGAGGTGAAACTGCTAGTGCGGAGGTATACGACCCATCAACCGGCATATTTAGCGCGACAGGCCAGATGACCGTTGCTCGGCAAGGAGCAACGGCGACGCTGCTGAACAACGGAACAGTTTTGATCGCAGCAGGCGTCACTTTCACAGTTAATGGGACAAGCGCAGAAATTTATGATCCGGCGACAGGCTCATTCAGCGCCACAGGGAATCCGACAACCTTTCGCTGGCAGCATACGGCCACGCTCCTGAATACAGGCCGCGTGCTACTTATTGGAGGAATTATAGGAGGTAGCCAGGACACATCCAGCGCGGAGTTATACGACCCCGCGAGCGGAACCTTCAGCGCGACCGGCAGCATGTTAATCTCGCGAGACGGACACACCGCCACGTTATTGAATGACGGAGAAGTCCTTGTAGCAGGAGGGGCTGGATATCGGGTTGCTGAACTCTATGATCCGACTAGCGGGCAATTCAGCGTCACGGGCAGCTTACTCAACTTACTCGCGGGTCACACAGCAACGCGGCTGACCGGCGGCACCATCCTCATTGCGGGAGGTCAACTCAACCAACAGAGTCCCACGGTATCAGCCGAAGTGTATCAGCCCAGCTCGCTGATTCCCGCGGGATTGGTGTCCATCACGGTCACACCGGCGAATTCCAACATTGTTGTGGGAACCTCACAAACCATGATTGCCAATGGAACTTTCAGCAACGGCAGTGTGCAGCAACTTGCCTCGGTTACCTGGAGTTCATCGAGCGCGGCCATCGCTTCAATTTCAAATGATGCCAGCAACTCCGGGGTGGCTCTCGGCATTGCCGCCGGAACGACTACCATCACAGCGACTACGGGTAGCGTGAGCGGCTCAGCGATACTGTCGGTTCACTAGGATTTTCTAATAGCCAGCCTTCGCATTTTTGGCTTTGATTCTCAAGTCCCGTGAAACGGGATTTTCGTCAACTGGGAATCTGGCCGGAAAGCCAGTTGACGATAACCCGACTTAGCAGGACCTGAGGTGCAACTCGAAGGAAGTTATCGAGAGATCGCCGGGGCTGGGCCGACTTTTCGCCGAGCTTGATCGACCACATTGTGAACCCCTTGGATCACGATATCGGGGCGGTCATTCTGGATGGCATGCCCGCTCCCTTTCGCAATTACCAGCGTGCTCTGTGTCGAGAGGTGGCTGAGTTCTTCTTGCATCTTCGCCCACACTTTATTTCTTGCTTTATCGAGATCAGCAGGAAAGTAGGGGTTGCGCTTATCTGTATCCCGGGAGATAACAACCAGCGCTAGATTACCGAGATCGCCTGACGCCCCGACCTCACTGGCGCTTTCTCCGGTCATCTCCAGTTCCGTGGTACTTTCTCGCACGTCGTTGAACGTGCATTCCGCGGCGCGGATTGCGGCCGAATCGCCGCAATCTCCAAGCAACCGAGGAATCCCGATGGGCTCGGTGAACTGAAGAAGTTTCCCCTGCCGGACCAATTCGGCATTCATCCTTAATTGTTGCGGCATACGTTTCGGTTGGTCGGGATGACCACTGTCTACGAGGACCATCCCTGCCGTTTCAGAACGGTAGCGGGACGCAAAAAGCCGGACGTTGAATCCGCCGAAGGAGTGGCCGACAAGGATGTAAGGCGGAGCGACTCCTGCCGCATTAAGCAACTCGTGAAGCTCTTCGGCGAAGACGCGGCTGGTACTCGGGCGCGGACTTGGCTCGCTGTAACCGAGACCAGCGCGATCATATGAGCATACCGAGACAAACTTCGCGATCTCAGGCTGGACTTTGCGCCAAGAGATGTACGAGTCACCCAGTCCGGAATCAAGAATTACTGCCGGAGATCCCTGCCCCGCGCAGTAGATATGCATTCTGTAGCCGCCAACGTCGACGAGTTGGCCCGGCATCGGATTTGCTCGCCGCTCACTGGCGAGCAGAATTTGCTGGTACACGGCACCGCTGGCCGGTGCGGTTATGATCAGCGCCGCTATCGAGTAAGCGACACGTCTCAACCAAACCCGCATGCGACTGGATTGCGTTGGCATAGAGAGGTCCTCACAGCTTCGCCAAACTGTCGATAATCCTACCTGTCGGTGTCAGCCGATGTAAATAGTGGGCAAAGCCCTAAATATCCAATCCAACTCCTGGAAAACGGGATTTCCGGAAAGTGGGATTTCAGTGCCAAGGTTATACTCCAGCGCGTGAAAACTCAAAGATCAACAGTCTTCTCGATTAGTGTCGCGGCCTTTTGTTTCAGTGCTGTTGCTGAAGCCGCTGTGCTGTGGCTGCCGATGTTCTCTGAATGTCGAGTCTTATATAGAAGCCATAACGCGGTAGAAGACAGTTTCAAATGCCAAGCGTTTGGGGCTTTGGCGTTATCCGCCGTCGCATTGTTTGTACTCGGAATCGTCACTGCGTGTATTGCTGCACTACACCGAAACAGAAAAAGCGTTGCATAGGCGGGCGCACCAACGCTTGCACGTTTTCTCATAAGTCTCGAAAAACGGGATTTTCGGTAACTGGCCGGTCGAAAAAGTCAGTTAATGGGATGGTCCGCCGCCGAGACTCTTTGAGTGTAGAGTCCGGGGCCAGGAGGCATTCCATGAAACTTCACGTACTCGGCATCGATTTGGGTAAGACCGTTTTCCATCTGGTGGGCTTGGATTCGACTGGGAAGGTGGTAATTCGCAAGAGATGTTCCCGCGGGCAGTTGTTGGCCTTCACCGCGAATTTGCAAGTGCAGTTGATTGGCATGGAGTCTTGTAGTGGCTCGCACTTTCTGGGCCGCGCTCTGCGCGATCAGGGACACGACGTGCGATTGATGCCCGCGCAGTACGTGAAGCCGTACGTGCAGACCAACAAGAGCGACTACATCGATGCGGAAGCTATAGCCGAAGCAGTGCAACGGCCGCGGATGCGTTTTGTGCCAATTAAGAGCGAGGAGCAGCTGGATTTGCAAACGCTGCATCGCGTGCGGGAACGCTGGGTCATGCGACGCACGGCGGTGGTCAACCAGATCCGCAGTCTTCTTCTAGAACGTGGATTGACACTACCCAAAGGCCGACGTTATGTGGAGGAAGCTCTGCCGCGGATCTTGGAAGATGCCAAGTTGCCGTTATCGGGTTCGTTTCGGCTGTTGTTGGCTCAGCTGAAGCTGGAACTCGAGCAACTCTCCGCACGCATTGATCAGCTGGATGTGGCTATCCTGGAAAGAGCCAAAGAGGATGAGGCCTGCCAGCGACTCACCACCATCCCAGGAGTGGGCCCAGTCACGGCCACCGCCGTGATCGCTGCCGTGGGTAACGGGAGTGCGTTTGGCAGAGGTCGAGACCTAGCGGCCTGGATCGGCATGGTGCCCGGCGAGCATTCCAGCGGAGGAAAGCAAACCTTACTGGGCATCAGCAAACGCGGCAACTCCTACCTACGACGACTCTTCGTGCAGGGCGCACGCAGCGTCCTGCAGCAGCGACACCGGCAGGCTCCGGGTCTCAGTTCGTGGTTGGCTCAATTGTTGGCCCGCAAACACCAGAACGTGGTCATCGTAGCGTTGGCCAATAAGCTAGTCCGAATGGCCTGGGCCGTGTTGTGCAAGGGGGAACGCTATCGCGCTCCCGTCCTTGCTGTGTCCACCTAAAATCCCGGTTTAGAAAAAAGTTCCTTCCCGGTTTGCTTGCGGAGAGTTGATGGCAATGGGTCGATCCCACGCTTTCGGAACCTGCTTTCGGAAAAGGTCCTAACCAGACCGTCCAGTTTATAGGGGCGAAGGCGAGCGGATGTCCATCAAGGCCAGGAGTCATTGACTCCACCAAAGGCCGAATACATTGGCGCAGACCAACTGCCAAGCTCATCTTTCCGCTTGCAACTCGGCGGCGGACCATACATTCCGAAAACCCTACTTATCAGGCGGTGGCTTCCGGACGGCTGACTTCCCCTTGCGGAACGCTACCGTGGTCCCCAAAATGGAACCACCCGAATTTGAGTTCCTGGCCACGTGGAGAATTCGAATATGATTCAGCGCGAAGGGAGCCCAACACTAAAAAGGGGGCCGACTACCGACGATGACACGGCCATCGTTGACTGGGCGAATCTTCCTCAAGGCGCCGTAACGGAATACTTGGACGCGTCTCTGCACGATGCTGAGGCGGTTTCAATTCGGTCCGACCTTCTCGAGCGCACAGTTTCCATAAACTGTGACGTTGAACATTTGCGTGAATTCCACGGCTTGCCAGAAGGATTTCAGTTGATTCTGAAGCTTGAGGGCATTCAATCGGCGCGTGTTTTTCGCTATTCAATCTGGCCAGGCGAGTTTTCCGTTCCATCAGGTGTATCCCATGAAGAAGAATCTCGACTCGTTTTAGAATATCAGGCGAAATGGCGAGAAGAGTCGTTTTCATGGGCGGATTTTGAGAAGGTGGTCACTCGCGAATCTGACCGAGTCCTCGATATCATGGACGCTGCACTCGCAACGTCTAAAGATTCGGTAGCGCTGAGGCTGCGCGGACACCTCAACTACACTGAATATCACGAAGTGTTTCTGCGAGCAGAGAAGCTCACTATTTTGGGAAGCGATGGAAAGATATTCGGAATTAAGGAATTCCAAGAGTTTGGTGAAACTTTCTGGGAGGCTTTTAGCCGCCGTCAACCTCCGACAAACGATGACCTCCCCGGTGGACTGCCTCTTATCACCCCCGCGTCTGGCGGGGGGCCTCTTGATAAATGACCTTATCGAAAGCTGGAAACTGTGCCACATTCCGGGAACGCGACTTCTCGGGACTTATGAGAAGACGGGGCTTACCCGTTGTCAACTTGGAGATATTCCGGCTCAACCCAGATCGTGTGTTCCCAGGCTTCTTTGCCCAGCATGTGTCCGACCTCTAGTCTGGCCAGTTGGTAAGGTAGTCCTTCGACGGTCTCCATTTCAGTCACGACAAACGATTGCCCCAGGCATTTCTCAAAAAGCGTCAGGATGGCGAATCAGCTTCATCCCGCAAACCAGGTGGAATCCCGATCAGCTTTACGTTGTCACCAACTTTCACGCCTATGAGCACCTCGTTCAACATTTTACCGAACGAACGACCGATGAGTCCTGAGAAACGGGATTTTCGGAATGTGGCTTTTACAGCACCCTAGAACCGGTTCGATAAGGAATCGCGGTAACATTCTCCTGAGAGCACGTCTCTGAAAGGCTGCAATGAGTGAAGGACCTTTTCTGCTCATTTATTTCGTTGTTGTCTACGCCGGATTATTACTTCCCATTCCATGCGTGATTCTAGCTTGGCGCGAATGGGCCAAGACAAGGAAAGTACTTCCCGCGACAGTGTGGCGCCGAAGCATGTCTAAGGTTGGTCTTTTTCTATTTGCCGTTGGACTGGCATTCGCGGTTTCCGTGGCGGTGGCCGAGGGGCGGGGTGTATTGAGTCAACAGTCCTATTACGGCTCGTGGGCTATGTACGTGGGTGTCTTAGGATCGGTTGCTATGATTGCGGTCTCCGCGCTCGCTGAAGATAAGCTTCGAAGATACCTGCTGCTTGGTGCGATTGGTTTGCTTTGTTTGTTCTGTTTTGGTCTTACGGAAGCGATATAGCTCCAATTAAATTGTACCGGCGGGAGATCATAGTGGCGAGGAGTCTGTCCCAAGTCCTGAGAAACGGGATTTTCGGCAACTGAGAATCCGGCAGAAAACCCATTTTCTGGGGAACCAGCTACTCAGGATTTGCCATGGTTGACACCTCTGGGAAGCGGGCATATGGTTTGTGCAAACGTAAAGGCGATCGGAAATTCCAGCTAAACCAAGTCAAGGAGGTCCAGATGAGCAACTGTTTTGCCCTTTCGAGTGCCTTAGGGATCGCTTTGGCGATTTTTCTGTTAGCGCCGGCATTTGTCGCGGCTCAGAGTCCAACGAGTGCGGCGAAGACGGCTGCGGAGGCGGCAGCAAAGAGGGACACGAAGACCTGGACCACGCCTCGTACGCCGGATGGTAAGCCGGATCTGCACGGATATTGGACCAGCGAGACCTTCACCCCATTGGAACGGCCGGCCAAGTACGCGGGGAGAGAGTTCCTGACCGATGACGAAGTGCAAGCCGCCCAAAAGGAAGGGCTGCAGCGCGAATACGATCGCCCCCCGAACGATCCCGAGCGGACGTTGTCTAACTTGACTAGCTTCGGGCTCACTGCTGGTTTGGAAGGGTTCGCATCGAACAAACGGACATCACTAATTGTGGATCCGCCTGACGGTAGAATGCCTCCGCGAACACCAGAAGCGTTGAAAAGGCCGAGAGCGATAGGCGATCGCGACTATATCGAGGTCGATAGTCATGGAGGGGTAGTGGTGCACGCCGATACTCCAAAGGATATAGGCGTGCGCACCAGTTGCGTTTCCTTGAGTGGTGGACCGCCTATACTTCCTGGTGGCTACAACAACGGTCTCTACATCCTGCAGAATCCGCAATACGTGGTGCTTCAAGCCGAGTATGGAACCGAAGTTCGTATCGTCCCGCTGGACGCGCGTCCGCACGCTGGAGCCTTCATCCACCAGTGGCATGGAGATGGGCGTGGCCATTGGGAGGGCGATACCCTGGTTGTGGAAACCACGAATTTCCGGCCTGAAGCTACCTTTCGTAATGCCGATCCTCAGACGTTGAAGATCACCGAGCGCTTCAAGCGTGTGGCGGCCGACCAGATTGAGTACAGTTTTACGATCGACGATCCCTCTACCTGGACGAAACCCTGGACGGCGATCGTGCCGTTGAGAACGATCGAAGGACCCATTTTCGAATACGACTGCAGCGAAAGTAACAACGACATCATTAATATCATGGCGGGAGCCCGCGCCACCGAGAAGGCCGCGGAAGAGAAGGCTAAGGCTACGGAAGCTCCGATTTCGCACAAATAATCACAAACCAACCCTACGCGATCGTGCACACCGATGATCGGAAAGTGCATTTGCGAAAAACACACTTTCCGAAAAGACGACTTCCCAGGACTTGGCCGTACAGGAAGCTACTCCGGTTTCGGAACTGAATCAGTTTCAGTCCTGAGCGATCTATGGCTGTGCGCTGGCAGCCGACTGCCAAAGTGCGTTTAGGCCGACTTGTGCTCGAAAGAGAGCCTTACCCAATGAGACGCTAGCTACTACCGTGGAAGCGATGACAATCAGACCAGCGACGGGCCCACTCCAACTATATTGCACCACTACCGCCACTATCCAACCGCCTAACGACCAGCCGACAACCGAGTTAATCAAAAGGCGCAACGAGCGGACTTGTGCTATTCCGCTTTCACGGAACACGGAGTCAAGCTTTTGGAAGTGCCGGTCCCACACCCAATAACCGTACACAGGCACCAGAAACCCAATCACATGTCCAATCGGATGCATCCGCCTGTCATTCAGGTGCCGTTTCAATTCCCACCACGTCACACCTATCCAATATATGTGGTAAAGCCCGAGCGATAAAAACGAGAGCAGAACTACAAGCCAAGGTCGGCGAATGTGGGGCATAAAAACAGCCTCCGGGCAGCGGGGATTCTATCTCAGAAGCAATTTCGCACGATAGCGGGCAGCCCCTGAATGCTTGCTTGCCTAGCCGTGACCGTAGCGGATGGACTGTCACTTCAGGGG
Organism: uncultured Acidobacteriota bacterium; assembly: GCA_963846235.1. Lineage (GTDB taxonomy): Bacteria > Acidobacteriota > Terriglobia > Acidiferrales > UBA7541 > Palsa-189. Next base: position 269,247 of record CAWJVF010000003.1, on the reverse strand, counting down.
GCGAATCCTAGTGCCTGAGAAACGGGATTTCCGGAAACTGGGATTTCAGCCGGGCCACACTTCGGGAATGCCTAGTCCCTGGCGGCTCTTAGCTTTTGTTCTCGGTACCAGTCAGCGGTTGACCGCACGTTATTAAGCGTTGTTCCTTCGTACTCAAATTTGTCCGGGAATCCCGCCGCTTCCCATGCCGCAAGAAACTTCGCGTGCTTATCAACAACCTTCTTGGAGGGTTCTCTTTTAGCCGCCATGTTTGCCTCCAAATCCCATTTTCCCACAACTGGCCCACAGCCATGACCCGAGCATTTTCAGGAAGCATTAGGAAAGATGAAGAGGCCGCCGACCCGGACCCGAGATTCAATCGGCGCTTAGAGGCCCGCTATTCATCGGCTTCCGCCTCCACTTCTTATTTTGGCGTCGCGTTTAGGATAGAATCTCAGTGGAGGCAACAACCCGAATGAACGATGTAATTTCGACGTTGAAGAGCAGGCGCAGCGAACTCGCACGTGAACTCGGACGCATTGACAAAGCCATTGCGATTCTCTCAAACGGCAGCGGCCCCAGTGCCAACGGTGGGGCAACACGTACACGCGTATCAATGCCGATGTCGGCGGCAATGAAGGCAAAGATCGGTCGTGGCGTTCGGAAAGCGTTCCTACAGCGCAAGCGCGAGGCCGCGAAAGCGAAGGGCTAACAAATACCTTTAGTAACGTCAGGCTAGAAACACGGAAAGGAGGCTCCAGTGCGCCGACTGATCGGAATTACACTTCTCGTGTTGTTTGCTGTTGCGGTGACAATCTATGGTCAATCTCCGGCAACGCGAAATCCGCTCGTGGGAGCTTGGAGGGTTACGGAGATCGACGACGCGAGCAGGCCGCCGATCACCAATCCTCAGCCGGGTCTGTACATTTTTACGGAACAACACTACAGTTTCATGAGGATCAACGGCACGGGACCACTGCCCAACTATCCCTCAAATGACAAGGCAACCGACGCTGACAAGGTAGCGGTCTTTAATGCGATTTACCTCAATTCCGGCACGTACACAGTGACCGCCAACATGCTGACAACGAAAGCCACGGTGGCAAAGAGCGCGTTCGTCATAGGCGCAAGCAACCAGTACGAATTCGCCGTAAATGGGAAGGCGCTGGTGTTGACTCAGAAGCCATCGGGAGCAGTCATAAAACTGGTCCGCGTTGAATAGCCGAGAAGCTTCTGCGTAATTGTCAGTTCCAGAACCTGTGGCCCCGGCCCACGCTCTGCCGCGGTTTAGACCAACCCGTGATAGTCTTGCGCCAAATCCTTCGTGCTCATAGGAGGACACAGTGCTCAAGAGATTCTCCCTCCTCACACCCGTCCTGCTTCTCCTCGTTAGCTGCTTAGGATCGTGGGCAGCAGATACCGAACTCCAAGGCGGGAAAGCTCATGATGGCACATTGAGTGCCCCGAAAACCGACTCGTACTCTCTGACATTGAAAGCAGGCGATCTGGCTGAAACGAATGTCGTGACGCATGGAAGCAAACTCATCATCACCATCTACGGTCCCTCCGGCAGCAAAGTGCGTGGTTTCCGCTTCGATGGCCCGGGCCGGAAAATTCAGTTCATTGCCGATGATCCAGGTGGATACCGGCTCGAAGTGGCTCTGGACGCGACTACAAAAGAGGGATCGTACACAATTACGCTCACAAGAATCGTCGCCCTGGCAGATCGAATCGCTCCAGTCGGCGACAAATACCAGAGCCCGCGAATCAAGGCATTCAGGACCGCCCTAGATCAGGGGCAGGCAAATGCTATCGAAACGTTCTGGCAAGATGTCAAAGCGAAGGGCGCGCCCTTGATTGAGCCGCTAGAAGGCAATGAAAAGGAGATGCTCGTCACGTTTCTGTGGCAGGGAAACGCAAACACTAAAAACGTGACGGTGTTGTGGTATCCCTTTGTTGTTGAACGCCCGGATGATTATCGGCTGATTCGAGTTGGCGAAACGAATGTCTGGTACAGAAGCGTGCCGGTAGATAAACGGAAAAGATTTATCTACCAACTCGTCGTAAATGGTCCTCCAATTCGTCCATTCCAGGACCCGTCTGACGAGACCACCATGTTCGCGTTCGCGGCGGCCCAAGTGGACCCGCTCAACCAGAAACACTGGCTCATAAATCCGTTAAATCCCGACGTTCCCGAGCACTTGGGTGTCTCAGCCGTTGAAATGCCCGGCGCACCAACTCAGCCGTGGGTCGCACAACGAAAAGGCGTGCCCACGGGTAAAGTCGAGAAACACCAGTTCAAAAGCGCCCTACTGAAGAATGAACGTGAAGTCACGGTCTATACACCACCGGGATATTCAAGTGATGCAAAACCTTACGGTCTGATTGTTCTCTTTGATGAAAAGCCTTACACGGACGACAAGATTATTCCCACACCTACAATTCTCGATAACCTTATTGCTGAAAATCGGATTCCGCGAATGGTTGCGGTGCTGATCGACAATCCCAACGGAGATGCGCGATCCCGCGAGCTTCCTTGCAACCCCACTTTCGCCGATTTTTTGAACTTTGAGCTAGTTCCATGGGTACGGCGATTGTTTAACATCACCAATGATCCGCAGCAGACCGTCGTTGGCGGGTCGAGTTATGGTGGGCTCGCGGCTGCTTATGCGGGATTCCGTCACCCGGAGACATTCGGAAACATTCTCTCGCAATCAGGCTCTTATTGGTGGACGCCGCCACGGAATGACAACCCCGATGATTTCGATCCGAATGCCGAACCCAATTGGTTGGCAAATCAATACATCATGAGTCCTCATCTGCCGCTGCGATTTTATATCGATGCGGGCAGCGATGAAATTGATGTAACAGGGCACGGTGGTGCCATTTTGGTGCCTAACCGGCACATGCGCGATGTGCTCCTCGCTAAAGGATATGAAGTTCACTACCAGGAATTCGTAGGTGGGCACGATTACTTGAGTTGGCGGGGCACTCTTGCGGACGGCCTGATCGTGCTGATGGGGAGCACCATGGAATCTCACGAGCAGGGTGCTACCGCAAAGCATTAGATGTTCGGCGACGAACCTGCTATGACAACCCGCCGGAGATATAAAAACCGTGTGACGCTAAAACGGGCCTTAGTATAGACCTAGCCGATTGGGACCATCGTTATCGCCAGTGAGGCACTCTGGTGAATTCCGCTCGTAAGCGCAGCCTTACAGTTTCGCACTGGCTGTGCTAGGCTGACAATGGAAGTGGAACAGAACGATTAGCTGGAAGTTTGTTCTTGCCGGGATGCACGAGTCCTGCGAAACGGGATTTTTGGCAACTGGAAATCAGCGGAAAGCCAGTTAATGGGATGGTCCGCCGCCGAGACTTTGAAGTGTAGAGTCCGGGGCCAGGAGGCATTCCATGAAACTACATGTACTCGGCATTGACCTGGGTAAAACGGTTTTCCATCTGGTGGGTTTGGATTCGACTGGGAAGGTAGTGATTCGCAAGAGATGTTCCCGCCGACAGTTACTGACCTTCACCGCGAATTTGCAAGTGCAGTTGATTGGCATGGAGTCTTGTAGTGGCTCGCATTTTCTGGGCCGCGCTCTGCGCGATCAGGGGCACCAGGTGCGGTTGATGCCCGCGCAGTACGTGAAACCTTATGTGCAGACCAACAAGAGCGATTACATCGATGCGGAAGCTATAGCGGAAGCGGTGCAACGGCCGCGGATGCGGTTTGTGCCGATCAAGTCGGAAGAGCAACTGGATCTGCAAGCTCTCCATCGAGTGCGTGAGCGTTGGGTGATGCGACGCACGGCCGTAGTGAACCAGATCCGCAGCCTCCTTTTGGAACGCGGATTCACATTACCCAAGGGCCGAAGTTATGTGGAGGAAGCCTTGCCACGGATCCTAGAAGATGCAGAGTTGCGCTGGCGGGCTCGTTTCGGCTGCTGTTGGCTCAGCTGAAGCTGGAACTCGAGCAACTCTCCGCACGCATCGATCAGCTGGATGCAGTCATCCTGAAAAGAGCCAAAGAGGATGACGCCTGTCAGCGACTCACCGCGATTCCAGGAGTGGGCCCAGTCACTGCCACCGCTCTGATTGCTGCGGTTGGTAACGGAAGCGCTTTTAAAAGGGGCCGAGATTTGGCGGCGTGGGTCGGCATGGTGCCGAGCGAGCATTCCAGCGGCGGAAAGCAAACGTTACTGGGCATCAGCAAGCGAGGTAACTCCTACTTGCGACGCCTCTTCGTACAAGGCGCCCGCAGCGTCTTGCAACAACGACACCGGCAGGCTCCCGGTCTTAGCTCCTGGCTAGCGCAATTGCTGGCTCGCAAACACCAGAATGTTGTCGTCGTAGCACTGGCTAATAAGGTGGTCCGAATGGCCTGGGCGGTGTTGTACAAGAACGAAAGCTATCGCGCTCCCGTTCTTGCCACCTAAAACCCCGGTTTAGAAAACAGTTCTCTCACCGGTTTGCTCGCGGAAAGATGGCAATGGGTCGATCCCACGCTTTCGGAACCTGATTTCGGAAAAGGTCCTAACCAGACCGTCCAGTTTATAGGGGCGAAGGCGAGCGGATGTCCATCAAGGCCCGGAGTCGCTGACTCCACTGAAGGCCGAATACATTGGCGCAGACCAATTGCCAAGCTCATCTTTCCGCTTGCAACTCGGCGGCGGACCATACATTCCGGAAAGACGACTTTCCAGGACTTGGCGTTTCAAAAGAAGAGCCCGCGGGCTTGCGATGGCTCCAGAGTCGAGGTCTCAGACGTACACTTCTTAGGCGGGTTTTATAATTTGCTGTCTTTTCTTCCGAGCGGTTGCGCTGCTGAACATGATACAGAGGACGAGAAGTTCTCCAGCAATAAAAATTGCGAACGAAAAGGGGTCTCCTTTGAACAGTTCTCCTTTAATTCCAGCCCTCGCACGAAAAACGACGAGCTCACCTATCGCGGGCCCGCCAGTTCCAACGGCTAATAACACGATTAACGGCACCTTTATCCATGGGTTCGTGATGCGCGGTGGCATATAGCGCAGACACCACGCTAAAGCCCATAAGAAGACCATGAACGGGAGCATGGCGAGACGGGCATCGTCGATCGTGCCCTTCGGAAGAGTGAACAGCACATGGCAAGTACTGATTGAAGAGACGCTTGTGACGTCGCAAGGTCCCTGTACCGTATAGCTTTCGTCTCCCAACGTAACGATACACGTACTGCCAGATAGACAAGTGTTGGCTTGCGTATCTCTTGGGGGTGGCGGAATCAAACGCGACGTTCGCAGGAGTGTCATGACACCCCAAAAAACAGAGCCACCAACCACGAGTCCCAATATCAGCCGCCGCCACGAATATGGCATCGTGTCCTCGTTTGAAGGTATGGCCGAATCTCAGCCTAGACTACCAGTACCAACCGACTCCTACACAATCGGTAGGTCTGGCGGTGCGGCCTTCTTGGAGAAGGACCCTTTTCACTTGAGGAGCGCTTGAGACTGCACGTTGTATCCGTGTAGTTTCAAGGTGCCCGCTGACTTTATCCAAGTGAATGTCTCAACAGCTGACCCATTTGCGAATTGCGTGTTATAGCGAGTGGTGATGAAAGTTCCGTTTGTATTCGCATTGACGCCGATATTGAGGAGGCTTTCGCTTGCTGCAGAGCCGAGTTTCGTATGCACCCCATTGAGGAAGTTCACTAATTCATCGTGTTTGGCCGAACGCGTAAAGCCCTCGCTGGCTTCCTGACAGATTAGCTCATACTCACCAGCATTTAGCTGTTGGTGGAATTGTCGAACGGCCTCGTTCGACGAACGCCGACCCTGAAGGAGTCCCGAACCGCACTGCCACATAAAGAAAGCAAGCACTATGGCCGTGATGAAGAAAGACCATTTCCAAAACACTCGAATAGGCTTGTGAGCCGTGTGGACGGGAGATGTCATCGTTTGGGTCGCATTCATTCGTCGTCCCTCCGCCTGCGAATCGCCACGAGAGTCGATTTTAACTGGGAGAGTGAGGCTTTGAGATTAAAGTCCTGAATCACTGTCGAAACCTATACTGTTCCGAAGTACAGTCTCACTTGACTAAAGCCAACTCCTGACAAACGGGATTTTCGGAATGTGGGATTCGGAAATCCCAGTTAATGGGATGGTCCGCCGCCGAGACTCTTTGAGTGTAGAGTCCGGGGCCAGGAGGCATTCCATGAAACTTCACGTACTCGGCATCGATTTGGGTAAGACCGTTTTCCATCTGGTGGGTTTGGATTCGACTGGGAAGGTGGTAATTCGCAAGAGATGTTCCCGCGGGCAGTTGTTGGCCTTCACCGCGACTTTGCAAGTGCAGTTGATTGGCATGGAGTCTTGTAGTGGCTCGCACTTTCTGGGCCGCGCTCTGCGCGATCAGGGACACGACGTGCGATTGATGCCCGCGCAGTACGTGAAGCCGTACGTGCAGACCAACAAGAGCGACTACATCGATGCGGAAGCTATAGCCGAAGCAGTGCAACGGCCGCGGATGCGTTTTGTGCCAATTAAGAGCGAGGAGCAGCTGGATTTGCAAACGCTGCATCGCGTGCGGGAACGCTGGGTCATGCGACGCACGGCGGTGGTCAACCAGATCCGCAGTCTTCTTCTAGAACGTGGATTGACACTACCCAAAGGCCGACGTTATGTGGAGGAAGCTCTGCCGCGGATCTTGGAAGATGCCGAGTTGCCGTTATCGGGTTCGTTTCGGCTGTTGTTGGCTCAGCTGAAGCTGGAACTCGAGCAACTCTCCGCACGCATTGATCAGCTGGATGTGGCTATCCTGGAAAGAGCCAAAGAGGATGAGGCCTGCCAGCGACTCACCACCATCCCAGGAGTGGGCCCAGTCACGGCCACCGCCGTGATCGCTGCCGTGGGTAACGGGAGTGCGTTTGGCAGAGGTCGAGACCTAGCGGCCTGGATCGGCATGGTGCCCGGCGAGCATTCCAGCGGAGGAAAGCAAACCTTACTGGGCATCAGCAAACGCGGCAACTCCTACCTACGACGACTCTTCGTGCAGGGCGCACGCAGCGTCCTGCAGCAGCGACACCGGCAGGCTCCGGGTCTCAGTTCGTGGTTGGCTCAATTGTTGGCTCGCAAACACCAGAACGTGGTCATCGTAGCGTTGGCCAATAAGCTAGTCCGAATGGCCTGGGCCGTGTTGTGCAAGGGGGAACGCTATCGCGCTCCCGTCCTTGCTGTGTCCACCTAAAAATCCCGGTTTAGAAAAAAGTTCCTTCCCGGTTTGCTTGCGGAGAGTTGATGGCAATGGGTCGATCCCACGCTTTCGGAACCTGCTTTCGGAAAAGGTCCTAACCAGACCGTCCAGTTTATAGGGGCGAAGGCGAGCGGATGTCCATCAAGGCCAGGAGTCATTGACTCCACCAAAGGCCGAATACATTGGCGCAGACCAACTGCCAAGCTCATCTTTCCGCTTGCAACTCGGCGGCGGACCATACATTCCGAAAAACCGACTTAGCAGGACTTGGCATCGTTTGCCAAAGGTTATGCTTTCGACGATCTCCTGACGTTTTGGGGAACTTGTAGGGCAAGAATGGTGTCTCATTCGATCATGAGGATATGTTGGCGGCTGATTCTCGCCTTCCTTGCTGGGGGCGCTCTAATCTCTGTCACCTATCGTTTTTCGCGTGAATGGCTGATGGTCGACCGATGCCTGTCTGCTCTTCACGGGAGTTTCGACTATTCAAACATGTCGTGTGACCTTCAGACTAACCACCCTTATATTCCTTATCAGCTACAGCATCCGCGTGACGAATGGATCGCACTTGTTGCGCTTATTTCTTTGGCTCTAGCCCTATCAGGGTACTTTTATTCGAGAACCAACCACAAAAGAAGTGATTCAATGCAGCCCGATACCACCTCCCGATAGACGCGATCTTCGGAATGCGGGAAATCCCAGTTTCCGAGAACCCGACTTCACAGGACTTATCGCGGATAGACGCTACGAAAGCCGAGCCCGGCAGGGTACACAGCTGGAAACTGGCTAATTCGTAACGCCGTCCACCTGTCTGACACCGTTCTAGAATGAATTGTGTCGAACCTTCGAAATTTCCTACTCACGGCTGGACTGTATTGGCTCTCGACGTGGTTAGCCTTTCTGCTGTTCATAGTCTTCCCAAACGCTCATGTGTACACCGAGAGCCCGCTCAACGCCATTGTGTTTGGGATGGAGATGGGAATGGGGCGTGCCGTCGCCGCAGCGTGCGCTGACCCGAAATGCCAACGGGTCTTTGCCCACGAACTCGAATCTGTATCCGCCTGATCCCGGCACGCTTGCTCTGATTCTAATATCATTTTCTACTCAGTGCCGTCCTACAAACGCAAATGTTCCGCTGTTGAAACTGGCGGAGGCGACTCCGCTCCAGAGAAACGGTCTTATCGGAGTGTGCGCCGCGATTTCTTGGTGCCATCCGTCATCGGATCTCGACGACAGCGCTCACAACCAGACAGAGAACATTTCCTCTTGGATCACCACCAAAATCACGGGTACTTGTATGCCACAACAAACTTGTATGAGTATTCAGCTCCACCCTCTCTCCACTCTACGCGCATAGGAGGGCACTCGTCGGCGAGCAGTCTTCCATTGTTGGCATTTCTATAGAGCGTCAGCAGTTGTTCTAACGATTTCCATCGATCCCGTTCTCCGGCCAAGAGTTTTGTCCATATTTTCCTGGCGTCCACGGCACTTTTTATCTCTTCCTCGGTTAGAATCCGTATTTCTACCGATGGTGAACAGTCGCTAATGTGCGCATAGTCCATTACGCCCGAGTCATAGTTCGCGGTAACGTCTGCTTCTAATTCCTTGCTGGTGATTGTAACGAGTCCGTCATTGCCGGTTGGAAATGGCTGGAGATTAAAATCGTTCTTGCGTCTCGCAAAAGCCCTAATCCCAAACAAGATATTGGATAACTTAACCGGAACCTTATTTTTGTCGACAAGTTGAATCGTGACTCGCTCTGGAAGGATTAGACTGTGCATATTACAGCCCGGTCAGGGATATTCGCGTGATTGCCAGCCGCAACGAATACCCTCGCATTAGGCAGCCTATAGCCGGCGTCTCGAATCGCGAACCCTAACGCCACACAGAGAGATCGCCGCAACGGCCCGCAGCGAGAATAAAGCAAATACCAGGAGCTAGACCTCCGGAGGACATGGGAAACATTGTAAGCCCAAGTCCCGGAAAACGGGATTATCGCTAACTGGCTTTTCTGCCTAGAGCCAGGTTTCGGAAATGCGACTTATAAGGAGTTACGAGCGACCGAGGGTGTCGTAGAGCGCTTCGATGCGCCCCAATTTCTCTTGAAAATTTCCATAAATGTCCTCACTTGCTTCAAATGACGCCTGATTCATCGCGACGTGCTGAATAGCCGGAAGTAACTGCGGCATGACAGGCAGGATATAGCTTGGTTGTTTTTCGAGTTTCTCCAAAACAAGACGTATAAAGCAACTTGCCGCGTCCGAAGCCTCCAAGTGGTTAAATTCTCCTGCCATCACGAAATCCCGAAAGCCAAGTATGTAATATCGAAACGGCACTTCCGGCATCCATCGCAGTTCATCGGTTGCCTCAATTACATTGTTGCGAAAGCGAGGAAGCATCTCTTGGTTTGTGCGGCCAGCGAATATCTTGTGAGCATAATTCTGGTCCAGATCGGATTGATAGTCGCCCCAGTCTGCTTCCGTAGGAACTGACATTACATTTTCTCCGGAATGCATCAGGGCCCAATTTTGCAATCTTTTCCAACCACAGGCCAACTCGAATTGAGCGCTCAGCCAACCTTGGAGGAACACGGGATTCTCGGCAACTGCGAATCGTCGAAAAATCCAGTTGCCGATAAGACTTATCAGGAGTTCGCTGAGTCTTACATTTTAGGATCAAATGAATCCTGCTTACTGCACCTCAAACCTAGCAGCGGCAAGGGCATATTCTTTGCGCTCTTTCGGTAACGAAGGGTGTTCTCGAAGATACTGCTCGATGAGTTCCGCCGTTTGTGGATGATGGAGATGACCCAATCCATGAAGGGCCGCTTGCTGACAAATCTCTGAGTCAATCGAAAGCACCCTAACGAGAGTTTGAAAAAAGACTTCTTGCAATTCCAAATCCTCACCACCCCGCTCGCGCTGTTTGTTCCCGCAATGCCAGTCGTAGCATAAGGAGTCCCACCACATCTGAACTGAAGTATCCAGTGGCTTCGTCGCAAAAAGACGCTTGTACAAATCAAACATGGAACGGATGCATTCTTCCCGACGCGATAACGGTAGGCTTGAGTCTTCGATTAGCCTTTGCACGGAACAGCTTAGATTCGGGCCTTGTACGGCCCAGAAGCCTTCTTCAAGCTGAGGTTTTGTGAAACGCGTCAGCAGAAATTCCGGCTGCAGAAACAACTGCACGTAATAGGTGCAGATCTTCGCTGCATCAAATTCCACTTCCACATGCCAATACCACGGCTCTTGCTTTTGAGAATAAGCGGGTATCTCTCGGTCAAAAAGAAACAGGACGAACTCGTCAAGCGAGGCTGTGGTCAGGTCAACGTGAATGGGCTGCTCCATCAGAAAAGTATAGCCGTCACATGTGGGGTCGAGATAGCGCCTGAGAAACGGGATTATCGGAATGTGACTTTCCGCGCTCCCACAGGTTGTCAATTGAGTGTGTACTCATCCCAAAACACTTCCCATTTTGGCCGCATACGGCAAAATATTAGTGTGAGAACCCCAAAGCGAAACAAGAAAACGAACGCACCACCACTCGTTGCGCATAGACTAGCGCGACATTTCAGGAAGCAGCCTCTAGAGCAGTTGGTTACGGCTAGTCGCAAATTTCCAGTCTCTGCGCGGATTGACCTGCAGTTCGCCGTCACCAAAATATTTGGGGAAGAATTTACGGCCGAGCTGATCGGCCTGCACCGGCGTTTCGGACATGAAACGATGACATTCTCCGAGCTTCTGACAATCGACAATTACCCAGCACTCGTTGCACCTCTACAACATTTCGAAGTCGATATCGGTGAACTAGTGCCTGCGCGCTGTTTGAGCAATGGTCTTTGGCTGTCCAGGAGCAACGACCTTCGGTTTGCACTTTTACTCACCCCTGCGATCAATTATGGCCGTGACAGTGGGACGCATCTGGAGATTGCTGTGCCACCCGGTGAAGAGGGTGCCGCTCTCTCACGTCGGCTATTCGACGAGATCGAGAAACTCGTTAAACGCGCCACTTCGTACCGTGGAAAGGTAATATCTCTAGAGCAGACGGACAATTACTCTGGCCAAGCCGGCAGCGTCCGTGTTCACAAACTCCGTTCTGTGAGCCGTCGTGAATTAGTTCTCCCTGCCAAGACTCTTCAGTTGCTGGAACGCAACGTTTCCGAATTCATTAGACAACGCGGGGAACTGAGAAAGCTTGGAATGCCCGTTAAGAAGGGCTTGCTCTTTTATGGCCAGCCTGGAACCGGGAAAACTCACACAATTCACTATCTGGCGAGCCAACTGCCCGATCACACTACGCTTTTGATCACCGCTGAACAGGTAGGTCTGCTAGATCATTATTTCCAACTCGCTAGGTTCCTTCAACCCTCCATCGTTGTCATCGAAGACGTCGATCTTATCGCCCGCTCTCGTGAATCCATGGACAGTGCCTGTGAGGAAAGTCTATTAAACAAGCTTCTAAATGAGATGGATGGTCTGCGCGAAGACGCGGAGGTAATCTTCGTCCTTACAACCAACCGCCCGCAACAACTCGAAGCCGCTATCGCATCGCGCCCGGGCCGGATCGACCAGGCGATTGAGTTCCCTCTGCCCGACGCCGCAGGGCGCCGACAACTTGTGCATCTTTACGCCTGCGGTCTCCAGGTTCCTGAAAATGTGGTTCAAGAGATCGTGCGCCGTACAGAAAATGCAAGCGGCGCCTTCATCAAGGAACTCATGCGCCGCTCGGCACAGTTTTCCTTAGACAATTATCAGGCTGGGCAGCTCACGCTCGACGATCTGACTTCGGCTTTGGACGAAATGCTTTTCTCCGGTGGCTTACTGAATGCAAAACTGTTGGGCGGTCCGCAAATTCCCATCCAATAGTTTCCTAGAACTCCCAAGATCGATCACCTTTGATGCTGACGACCTTTGCCATCGGCAACTATCGCTCCTTGCGGAATCTCATTATTCCCCTGCAGTTGCTGAACGTCATCACTGGCGCGAACGGAACCGGGAAATCGAGTCTCTACCGGGCACTGCGACTTCTGGCGGACACGGCGCAAGGCCGAGTAGTTCCCTCACTGGCCCACGAAGGTGGCCTTCAATCGACGCTTTGGGCTGGTCCTGAATCGATTTCGCGTTCTATGAAGAAGGGCGAGTATCCCGTTCAAGGCACCAGACGAAAGAAGCCGGTAAACCTTCGGCTCGGCTTTGCAGGCGACGAGTTCGGATATTTGATTGACCTGGGTTTGCCCGCCTACGACAAAGCGAAGCCTTCGGCGTTCATGCTTGATCCTGAGATTAAGCGCGAGTGCATTTGGCATGGGCCAACGCTTCGCCCCTCGACGATGCTGGTGGATCGGGAGGGACCTCTCGTGCGCATTCGTGGAGATGGGCAAGACTGGAATCTGGTGACGGATCACCTCTCCGCTTTCGATAGCATGATGACTCACGTTGCCGATCCCAGAAACGCACCGGAGATGTTAACTCTGCGCGAATCCATACGCGCCTGGCGTTTCTACGACCACTTCAGCACAGATGCCGATGCACCAGCGCGCTCTCCCCAGATTGGTACGCACACTCCAGTGCTCGGTAACGACGGAGCCGATCTCGCAGCAGCGGTTCAGACTATCCGCGAGATTGGCGACGGTGAGGCACTGGCTGCTGCTGTCGCAGACGCTTTTCCGGGCAGTCGTTTGTCCATAGAGGTTAACTCCGGGCGATTTGCCCTGACGATGGAACAGCATGGATTGCTGAGACCCTTGGATGCTGCGGAACTTTCGGACGGGACGCTGCGGTACTTACTTTGGATTGCCGCACTCTTAACCCCAAGACCGCCCGCATTAATGGTGTTGAATGAGCCTGAGACAAGCCTCCACCCAGACCTTCTGCCCCCGCTTGGGCGCTTGATTGCGCAGACATCTAAACGCACACAAATCGTTGTCGTGACGCACGCAGCGCCGCTTATCGTGGCTCTCCGGGATCAGGCTCCTTGCCATTCGATCACGCTTGAAAAGAACCTCGGCGAAACTTCAATTGCGGGGATGAAGAAAATGGACCTTCCCGCATGGAATTGGCCAGCGCGATAGTTGTTTCTGGTGAGACTCACCTCCAAACGAACTGTTCTAACTCCCGAAAAACGGCATTCTCGGCAACTGGGAATCGCCGAAAAAGCCAGGTGCCGATACGCAGTGCCACATCAACTGGTCGATGCACCATCTGGACTAGAGAGCGTTCGGCCAATCATTGCGTATTGATTGTCATCAACTTGGGTGCGCCCGCCGTTGACTCATCGAGACGGTCAGCAGTCTAATTGCTCAGAGAGTGATGGAGCCGATTATGAAAAAGACGCTCGCCACCGTGGTTTTGTTGGTGACAGGTTTCATGCCGTGGCCGCTTGCAGCAAAAGGGCGCACACTTAGGATCGTCATCGAAGGCGTAAATCTTTCCGGCCCGGTCGAGATAACCGATCCAACAATCCTCAACAATTTCAATGTCTGGACGGGGCCGGGCGTCCAAGTTAGAGACCAAACGACATACCCTGAAGGATTCATTATCCGTTGGCACCAAGGTATGACTGCTGAACCCTTAAAAGAACTTCCGCAATACCAAGTCTCGTTCTACACAACGGACCGGCAGGGCCCTTCCTACGTGGTCTACTATCGTTATGAGCCGTTGACGAAATCAGGATACGTGTACCTACCGGCACGGACGGAGGAGTGGTACCGATTGAACACGTCTTCGATACTGCATGGAGTCGAGGGTCACTGGTTCCATGCTTCGGCCTTGTGGGACAACACTGCGGAACCACTTATCTTGAAGGCGGAGTCCGGAGCAGGTAAGCAGCGGGACCATGTGGCGTGGGTGGCCGCAGCTTTGAAGCGGATACAGACGATCAAGCCAGGAATGACCCGAACTGATCTGCTCAAGGTGTTTACAACCGAGGGCGGTCAGTTTACACGATTACAAAGGACGTTTGTCAGTCGTGACTGCCCGTATTTCAAAGTCGATGTCGAGTTCGAGGCAATCGGTCGCCCGAGCCGCGACGCGGACGGTCGGATCACTCAGATCGAAGGTCGTAGTGACAGAATCGTGAAGATATCCAAGCCCTACCTACAATTAAGCATCATCGATTAGGCAAATGCATGCGCCGACTAGCAATCGTTTTATTAGCTGTGATGGCCCTTGCATCGGAACGAGGGCTGGCCCAAGACAAACCTCTGCGAGTGGAAATCGTGAAAACTGCTCCGCAACAGCTTGATCCCATTCTCGTCCGCGTCACTAACCTGACTACGACGACCATCGAACTAGCTTTTCCGCTGTACTCGTTCAGTCGAGCACGTTACCAGGCTGCACCTTCAGACCCAGTAGACATTGAGCGAAGAAAACGGCTGGGCTGGGAAGAAATCCCATCAGCCTTGCACGGCCGGGTATTGAGAGCTTCTTCCCAAATTGCACCCGGAGAAACAAATGAATACGAGATCGGCGTTCCGGATGCCGGTGAATATCGCGTTCGCGTGTGGTACGTCGTCTCACCTGCAAAATCGGGGCCACCACCTCGGCCTGCTGAGCTACGCAGCGTGGTTTCTGCGCCGATCCGCATAAAATGACGATGATTTCAGCTCTGCCGTTGAAATTTGCTTTTGCTTGTTCGGGGCCTGATTGTGCAAGGCTCGACTTAGGCCGAAGACAGGATTACTCTTTGACGAACAGCATGTAAATGATCCGGGCACCGGAGTCCGTATGCGGCGATCAATCTGGGCCGTTTTTGGTGTTTTGCTCGCGTTGGTTGCTTTTCCCCAAAGCCAATCTTCTACAGCTCAGATTCCACAAGAGAGCGCAGGTTCGAATCTGCGCGATGTTCAGGACCCGAGCGCGACCATCATCAGCCTTGCGCAACAGAGCCATGACCTAAACTCGAAGTCGGATGTGAATTCACAGGTTTATCTGTTGGAGAGACAAATTACGCTGATCTTACGCCGGAACCCTGAGTTGGCCCGGAAATGGATCGACGAACTATTCGCGTTATCGTTTGAGCAGCGGAAAGCGTCGCCTGTTGTTGTGACTCAGCAGATGGCCATCACTGATTTGTCTCAAATTGATCCCGATGCTGCGCTCAATCTGCTGAATCGGATGAGTACGACGAATGATAGCCAAAAGCAAGCGATGATCTCAGCCAGGTCAGCGGCAGCAAGCCCGATATTCGCCGCGCTAATCGCACGCGACGGTGTAAATGCGCTTCCGCTCGTGGAGCATGAAGCTGAGTTGCTGGCTATTGATGATACATATCCTTACGGTGCTTTGGGCGCAGCGGCAAATGCAGCCGCGATGAAAGACTGGCGCAGTGACCGAGATCGGGCGGTTTCACTTATCCAAGCAACTTTCGAGCGAGCATTTGCCAGGTATAGAGACCGACCGGCTAGCTATTCCGAGGATTACGCTTTCGGAGACATGCTTATCCACCTTGGAGGATCGTTGCCGACCGAGGTCTTGCGGCCCGCTTTGGACCTGTTGGTGCAAAACTTACTCATGACAGATACGAAGGCATATCAAGTTCA
This sequence comes from uncultured Acidobacteriota bacterium, assembly GCA_963846235.1. Classification (GTDB taxonomy): domain Bacteria; phylum Acidobacteriota; class Terriglobia; order Acidiferrales; family UBA7541; genus Palsa-189. Next base: position 253,499 of record CAWJVF010000003.1, on the reverse strand, counting down.
AGCGCAGATGTTTGCTTGTGATGGCCGCGAAGTTAAAGCGGACAATGCCATTGACGCGGTGCTGCTACGGCTGGCTTCGCTGATGAATCGGGTTGAGCCGGAACTAGCCCAGCAGCTTCAAACGGGCCGTCCAGCGTTGCGGTCAGCGATAGAAGAGACAACGGCTGGGTGTCAGCGCTCTCTAAAGATCGGACCAAATCCCCAGAACACGCGACTGAGGAACCCGAATGTGCAGTTGCAAGCAGACGCTATGCAGTTCGAGCATATCAATACGGATGCCGCAATTGCGAAGGCTCAGCAGATAACAGATGAAAACCTACGGGTCCAGACGCTCCTGCGTATCGCCGGGGACATTGCTGACCATGAACCGCAACGAGCGTCCAAACTTATCACCGAAGCCAAAACGAACGTGAAAAGCGTTGACGTTCGTACGCAATTAAGTTTGATTACGTCCGAGGCCTCTGTGGCCGCCGCTGAGAAGAAGAACGACGATGTGCGCGAACTTTTGCAGCGCGGTTTTGAGATAGTAATGAAAGATCATGTCGAGGGCGGCCTAGGACCTTTACTTCAGATCGCGATGGAGAATGATCCTTCGTTCGCAATGATGTTTCTCCAGAATCTCGTTCCCTCTCCTGAAAAGGCGCAGCTACTCGTGGACGCGGCTTCTGCGTTGGACGTTGAAAGTTCACGAAATCGATCACAAACGCGGCAGATGCGTCAGTAAACTATTCATCGACGATACGCCGGAGCAGCGTGTTACTTAGCTGTTTTTAGCTACGGAGTAGCAGGTTTGGAGGCCGTTCTGACCCGTATGAACACTGCCAAACTTTCACATCCTCGCAAGCGACTGATGTTAGCTGGGTTCTCGACAGCTCTAAATAGCCACCAACAGCTATCTACAACAGTGTGAATCCCACCGCTCCGCCATCTTCTGCCTATACTCATCCTTAAAATGCGGCTGCCCGTTGCGCCCACAAACGGGTAGTGCGCCGATTTCATCCTCAGTTGTCTTAACGTCCGCTTAAGCCATCTGAGCCTCCCATATGGTGAATCGTGGGAGGAATCATGCTTCACGAATCCTTGCTCTCCCTTTTGGCGCTGGTTACAGCCGGTGCCTTAGCGCAGACCCGTCCTGCCGCACAATCTCTTGATGGCCTGTGGCTCACTGATGGCTATGGAGAGCTGTTGGAGGTTCAAGGAGATCACCTGCGCATCTATGAAGTTACAAGCGTGAGTTGCATATTGGCAACACAGGAGACTCGCAAGCCTGACGGCGGATCGGCAAACGAAATCGCTTTTTCCGGCGCTGGCGATACCGTGCGCATCTCTCCAGCGAATTCCGCCGACACGCGGTGGCTCCATGATGACGGAAGCATTTCCAACGTTTCTTACGCCGCACAAAGGCGCGCCCACAACCGTGCAGGCAAACGCCGGCAGATACTCCCCTTACCAATTATGAGATTTTCTGGGAAAGCTACGCTGAGCAATATCCCTTTTTTGCTTTGCACAAAATGGACTGGCATGCAGTAGACAAGCGATTTCGACCACAGGTGACACCCGAGACAAAACCAGAAGAGCTTTTCGGCCTTCTGACTGGATTGATCGAGCCATTGCATGACGCACACACGACGCTTACCGCGCCGTCTCTCAAACGCCGATTCGAGGGCTACCGACCTTCCGCCGATCCCAGGCAAAGAAAAAATCGGCCGCGGATCTACGAGATTATCGATACCGAATACATAAGTGGCGGCTTGCGCGGCTATTGTAATAAAAAGATGCAATTCGGATTTTTGCGTTCGCTTCCCGGAGGGAATACAACGTCTGTCGGTTACCTGCGAATTAATTCTTTTGCGGAGTATTCCAATACGGAAGATTTCGTTCAGCAATTCAAGGCACTTGAAGAGGCTCTAGACGATATTTTTAAAGGTTCCGCCAGGCTGGCTGGGCTGGTGATCGACGTGCGCATCAATCCGGGTGGGTTCGATCCGTTTGGAGTTGAGATTGCGTCGCGCTTGGCGACACGCGAATACCTCGCCTATTCCAAAGTTATCCGCAAGGATATTCACGACCCGAACCATCGAACCGCTCCTCAGCAGATTATGGTCCCGGTGAGTTCGCGGCCAAGTTTTCATGGGCCAGTGGCTCTACTGACCAGCGGGGATAGTAACAGCGGAGCGGAAACGTTCGCCATGGCTCTTATCGGCCGAGACCCCCACGTCACGCGCATCGGCACGAGCACTCAGGGCGTTTTCTCGGACATTCTGGTTCGCCACCTGCCCAATGGATGGAGATTTGGGCTTCCGAATGAGATTTATCTAACCAAGGACGGCAAAGCTTTTGACGTAACCGGTGTACCGTCAGATATCGAGGTTCCTACCTTTACCGCTGAGGACCTTACGAACGGACGCGATTCCGCTCTCGACAAAGCTTTGGAACTGTTGGCTCCCAAAAGGAACTGAAAGGCGCATTGCTCGTGTGGCGTGCTAAAACGACAGTCAATCTGAGCTATCATTACGACCGGACAAATAAGGGCCACTCCGATCAATCAAAGGAGCGCCAAATGTCCTCCTCCCGTACAGCCTTGGTTTCCGCCCCTGTTGTTGCCTTCATCGCAACGGGTTTGTTCGCGGCTCAGATCACCGACACACACACCACGATTGAACAGCGCATCCAGGATAGCCTCCTGCCACCTGTGCTCATTAATGGCCGAAGTCTGTCGAGCCAAACAAGGAAACTCGCAGATCGGATGCAGGAACTGCACGTTCCAGGTGCAAGCGTTGCTGTGATTCATCAAGGGAAAATTGAACGCGCTCAGGGCTTCGGTGTAACAAAGGCCGGAGGAGCGGCAGTTACCTCCGAGACTCTCTTTCAAGCGGCTTCAATCAGCAAGCCTGTAACGGCAATGGCTGTGCTACGTCTGGTCGAATCTGGAAAGCTCAACCTTGATCACGATGTGAATGAATATCTCAAAACCTGGAAGGTGCCGGAGAACGAATTTACTGACAAGAAAAAGGTAACGCTCCGTGAGTTGCTCAGCCATACCGCTGGTACCACCGTGCATGGATTTGGCGGGTATGCCTCGGGCGAGCAGCTGCCAACACTAGTTCAAGTTTTGAATGGCGAGAAGCCGGCCAATAGTCCACCGATTCGCGTGGACGTAGAGCCCGCGACTATCTGGAGATATTCTGGCGGGGGGTACGTGATCACGCAGCAGTTACTGGAAGATGTGGCTGGCAAGCCCTTCCCCCAAATCATGCATGAGTTGGTGCTGGATCCAATCGGCATGAAACAGCACCTACGAACAGCCGCTCCCGCCTGCCCGGATGGCGGAGGTGGCAATTCCTTACGATCGCAACGGTCTGCCGATAGCAGACGGGCCGCATGTTTATCCGGAAATGGCACCCGCCGGCCTGTGGACTACGGCTTCGGATCTTGCCCTCTTTGCCCTGGAGATACAAAACGCGTTGTCAGGCAAGTCGAACCACGTGCTCTCCACTACCATGGTGCGTCAAATGCTAGCTCCGGGGATGGGCGATTGGGGTTTGGGCCTACAAGTCGGCGGCAAGGAACATCCGTTATTCGCACATGGTGGCTCGAATGAGGGCTATCAATGCTACCTCGTCGCTTATGACAGCGGCGATGGGGCCGTGGTGATGACAAACGGCGATAGCGGGGGCCAGCTTGCCGAGGACATTGTCAGTACAATCGCGTTCGAATACAAATGGCCGGATTTCCAGCCTGGGCTGTATTCCATCAGCAAGATTGATCCCAATGTTTTCGATACGTATGTCGGCACTTATCAATTAGCGCCTGATTTCGTCATGACGGTTACGCGTGACGGCGATCACTTCATGACCCAAGCGACGGGGCAAAAACCGGTAGAGATATTCCCGGAGAATGATCATCAATTTTTTGCGACAATCGTCAACGCAGAGCTTACGTTTGTGACTGATAGCAGCGGACGAGCGATAGAGTTGATCCTTCATCAGAATGGAGCCGATCACCACGCGCCACGAAAGCAGTAGGAGACTGGACCGCCCCTATTTCCCCACCATGGATCAAGTCGAGAAAGCCGACCGCGAGCAACTTGCCCGCTGGTACCGGTTCCTACCCTTCGGCGACACGCCTGAAGCTGCAAAAATCCAGCACAGCTTAACTGAACGATTTCAGAAGATGGGCGGGATGACGCCGGAACTCAGCAAGAAAATTGGGTTTGGCGGGGAATAATCGTCACCGACCGGTCGCGCCGGTAGCCGTGTTTGTTTTCTCTTTCTCCGTTGAGATCAATGAGAGAGCCCAGTTCGCCGTTTCCTCCGTGTGAGGACTGGATCGTGCTTTTTGATAGGCGTTTCTTGCTGCGTCTGCTTCGCCATACTCATCGTAGATTTTTCCGAGCAGGATCCACGGCCGAGCATCGAGCGCGGCGTAATCGTCGCGGTCGAGGGCCGAAGCGAGAGAACGCTTCGCGTCATCGGCTCTATGCAAGGACACCTGGAGCATACCAACGGTGTACCAATAGTTCGCGTCGTCTTCGGGGTGATTCTTGCGGTAGGCATCGAACTTGGTCAAGAGATCCATATCGACATCCCCGAGTAACATGTGACGCCAAATAACAAATTGCGCATCATCCTCTCCGACGAATGGGTCATCTGCCAACTTCTTCAGGTACTGAATCTCTCCGGCTCGATTTCCGGTTTGAGCCATGCTCGTCGCCATGATTCTCAGCGCGCTACGACTGTTTGTATTACCCAAACGGCGCTGTGCTTCGTCCTGCAATTCCCTCCAGCGACCCAGATGGGAATAGGCAGTTGCGTAAAACGGAAAACTATCGGCTGCAAACATTGGTACGGTGGCACGCCGCTTCGCCACGATCAGCAGTTCATCCCATTTCTGCGCTTTTTCGAGACTCTCACACAATGCAAGGTCAATCTGTTCATCAATCGCCTGATTTCTTGGAGCAGAATGGGCACGGGTGAGGATCTGTATAGCTCTCTGAGATGCAGAATCACGCCCGATCAGGCTAGCCGCCGCAATCTCGATCATCGCAGGGCCGCGCATCTCTGTAGTCCTTCCTGCCCAAAGGAAACGAGCCGCCGGACCTCCTCTCTCATATTCAGAATCCGGCTGCAAGTCCGGAACAACCGTGTCAAGCCACCATTGCGCTGAGGAGATGTCCTTCTTTGCGAGAAGTTCAAGCACTAAACTTCCGATATTTTCAACGCTATCGGCTGAACCGAGTATCTTGTACTCGCCGTCTTCACGAATTACATACCTCGGACTGAATCCTTCTTTCGCAAAAAACTTTCCAGTGATTCGGTATCCTCGATCCTCATCGCCTATCTTCGTCAAATCCAGGAAGCTAATCGCTAAATCCACGACGCCTTCTTGCTGAAGTCCCAGCCCGGCAGCCACAGTACGGATACCTGCTACCTGTTGTTTCAATTTCATCAGCTTGGCATTCCAAGTCGTCCAGTCCTGCCGTTTGGTGAAAAACGCCTTCAACCTAGCTACGTCAGGCTGATCGGAAACCACTTCTAAAACCATCTGCTGCACGGGATATCGAGGGTCGGTTGACGGAAGAAGTAGATCTTCATGCCGCTTCAACTTGCTGAGCATCTCGACTTGCGTCCGGACGCCAGGAACGTTCGTCAGACGGACGACTGCTCCCACGAGTTCAGTGGCACGATCGTATTGACGAGCTGCCAGGAGCAACAGTGCCGCATTCGAAAGAATGGCTGCACGCGTCTGGTCATCTGGAAATGTGCTTTGCGTTTCTATGATTGCTCGTGCGGGATTCTCAGTAGCTGCAGAAACGAATGCGGACAGCGCTGCTTGCGGTACTGATGCCGGAAGCCGTTTGATTTCTTCCTTGGCCTCTGAATAACGGCCGGCATAGAGGAGCGCCACTGCAAGATTCTGGCGTATCGACGATTCTGGCGTGGTCTTCAGGACGTTACGAAACACGCTGATAGCCTCATCAAGCTGTGCTCCATTACCAAATAGTTGCCCGCGAGAATTGTGTTCTAACAAGGTAGCGAGTTCCACTTCCATTACGAAATCTTCCGGCGCAAGTCTGACCGCCTCGCGATATGATTTCTCGGCGTCCGCGAGACTCCAGTTCCCCGCGAATGCACGACCGAAACTGTCGTGTTCGAATGCCGAACCTTGTGATCGCCACGCTTCCGCCGAATTGGGATCTCGCTCGATGAGTGTTTTCGAGAGTACTCTTGCGGCGTCCACGGATCCGGCCGTTACAAGCATTCGCGAAAGCCTTACTTGTGCTGCCTCGTTGTCGGGATGCTTTGATGCGTTCTCGCGAACTAGTTTCAGAGCTTTGTCGATCTCTCCGAGTGCGACGTACTCGCTTGCCTGGGACACAAACGTTATTAATTCCGGAATCTGGCTGTCATGTTCCCTTACTGTTTGGCGAAATGACTCAAACTCCTGGGGCGTAAGCCGCCGCTTACCCGTATCTAAACGAAATACAGCCTCAATGGTTCCGTCCGAATTGTTTGTGTACTTAGCTGTGAACTCTCCCGTGGAGCCGAGCTTCGTATTGACAGATGGAGGCAGACTTTTTGCTCCGAAGAGCGAGGGCGGGAAAATCTTATAGTCATACTCAACTTGATACTCTTCAGGGAAAATGAAATCGTGTCGGCGTTCAGTGTTGTCTTGAGTCGTCTGAACCTGTAGGGCTTCCCTCAGTTCGTACGGCAGATCACGAAAGATCAGGTTAGGATTCAAAACTGCAACAGCGTCGTCGATTTCAGTCAGAGAACGTCTTGCTTCCACTGCCTCAACCTTCAGGTGGAACGGTTCGGTTAAATCGTCTTTCTTACTTACATCAAACTTTCCAAGGGACTTCGCCAAATAGTCGTTCTTGACGTAGCGCTCTAATGCCTCCTTGGTCTTCTCCTGGTTTGCACCGTCGTACAGACTCCGCATTCGCGCTTCCATCGAACCATGAGCCGTAATGGTCTCGGTAATATTCGCCGGGCCCAAATCGCTCATGTGGATCTCAATGGTATGAGTCCGCACATTTGCACTCGACTGCGATTCGGGTGTATGGACAAGGGCTGTTGACGTTCGGCTAGCGATTAACGCGAGCCGCCCCTGGTCGGCAATTGGCAAATCGCCGACGCGTATCTGATCGGCCGTCGCATCGATCCACATTGGATCATTGCCATCGACGTACACGATCGCGTGATCGAATACGCCCAGCCCAGGAAGATCCTGGTCAACATCCGTACCAAATCCTGGGTGAAGAATGGCCACATAGGCTTTCAGCCCAGCTGCGCGCAACATCGCCACCATGAGCGCAGCCTTATCCTTGCAATCTCCATAAGCTCTTTTAAGTGTCTCATCGGGAGTTCTGGGGATGATTTCAGCCTCGCCAAACTCGACTCCTGTGTATCGAACCTGACGGTGAAGCTTGGCGGCAATTCCCGCCGCAATCATCTGAGGAGTGGCTTTGAGATCCAGTCCTTCAAGCGTGGGCTTAAGATCGGCCGATTGAATCTGCCGATCCACAATGGACTCGTAACGCGCCGCGATCGCTTGCCATGAATTTCCTGTTGAGAACGAGACATATGGAAACGCCGACATATCCGGCGGCAAGTTCGATTCAAATGTCTTTAGTGCATCCAGCGGACCGAGTTCGCAAGTGATGCGCGTTAGGCCGTCTATGCTTTCTCGACGAATTGCAGCTTCCGGAATGAGTTGGCTCGCGATTCTGAGACTAGTGTTCTTGTTAGCTTCAATCGAGAGTCGAAACGTGTGAATCGGAATGCCATTGAAGATATTGATTCGGCGAGTTACGCCAGCGTCAAAGAGCGGTGCCGTTTCGCGCAGTACGATTTCGTACTCGACAACTACACCTGGAGCCATGGACGGCAATGGCGCACGTAAAATGCGGCTATCCGAAAAAATAGTAGGGTCGTCTTCATTTGCGGAGTTGTCTGCAATCGTTTTCGGATCTAACCAGTGCACGCCTCCATCTACATCAATAACACGAGCGCGAAACTCAGGTCTGGATTCATACCAGGGGTGATATTCCTGCTCTACAGACGACCAGTCTTCGAGCGCATCTTGTTTGAGAATGCGGAAGATTCTGCGAGACGTCGAAAGAGTCCGTCCAACCTCATCGATCTTGTATTCGTGCTGATCGAGTAAGATGACGAGTTCCTGGTCCGCTGGAACTACAACCTTCTGTGCAGCCTCGACAATCGCTTTTGAGTCGGCGGAGAAGGGAATGTCCCACGGATCTGCCGCTCGGGCGAGGGTCGGCAAGACCAATATCGCGATTATAGCCGCAATATTCGAGCAAACGGTTTTCATGTTAAGGTTGGCGATACCTTATCACATACGATGATTTAGTAGTATGGAGAGGCAAGCCGCCGCGAGGCCGTGGGTCGGATGTGATAAGACTGTCCCTATCTGAGCGAAAGCTCAGGCAGTTGCTTTCCGGAAAGTGTCAAAAACTGGCCAACTTGCAAGTGTGCAGTGCTCTCGATTTGTTGCTACTTTCGTGCAACTGATTTTTCTGAAGCCGGGCCCGACGCTGGCCGTCGGTCACTTCCCGTTGAATATGACGGTAGCGTCAAACGGCAAAATCGGCGTAGTCGATACTACGGCGGACGGAGAAATTGCAGTGGTGCACCTCACGCAAATGAAAATCACCCGCAAGATCAAGACGGATGAATGGCCACACGGCCTAGGCCCTTCAAGCTGCGGCGGATCGATGGGGGTTCTACCCCCGGTCGATCATTCACCAAAAAGAATGCTTATTCCTTTCTCTATTGCTGATTAGCTTTGCGAAAGTTGCTCGCGATCTCGCCAGCGTGCGGCCGAAATCGGTAACGCTTTCGAATGCGTGAAGACGCGACTTGATGTGTTACACATTATTCTTGACAATACACTGTTTTGTGTAACACACTAAGTCTATGGCGAAGATGGGAAGACCGTCAATAAAGGCAACTGAGCGGCAGAGCCGTTTCGTTATACTGCGGCTGAAGCCTGCTGACCGTAAGGCGCTTGAGCGGGCTGCCCGCGAAGTCAAGATGTCCGTCAGCGATTACATCCGGCTGAAACTCGGCCTGAGGTGACCATGCGAACTGCTTTGTACGCCAGAATCAGCACCAGCAATCACGGTCAGGACAGCGAACTCCAATTGCGTGAACTCCGAGAACATTTTCAGCGTCGTGGCTGGGAAATCGTTAGCGAATATGTTGACAATGGCATCAGCGGCTCAAAAGACAGCCGACCCGAATTAAACCGTCTAATGGCTGACGCTCACAAACGCCGCTTTGATGCGGTCGCGGTCTGGAAGTTTGACAGGTTCGCACGTTCAACATCTCATCTGTTGCGAGCGTTGGAAACATTCCAATCCCTCGGGATCGAGTTCATTAGCCTTACCGAATCCATCGACACCAGCACCCCAGTCGGAAAGATGGTGTTCACGATCCTTGGAGCCGTGGGTCAAATGGAACGTGAATTGACCCGAGAACGCATTCGGGCAGGGCTGCGCAACGCCAAGGCGAAGGGTCGCCGGTTAGGCAGACCAAAAGCCGCTGTAAACGTCGCCCAGATAGGCTCCCTGCGTAAGCAGGGGCTGTCCTACAAAGCCATTGCCCAGACCCTCGGCATCTCGGTCGGCACGGTCCATGCGGCAGCGTTCAAAAAACCTCATTTCCCAGAGGCTGTAAACGCCTGATTCGACGAGCCTGTTTTCAGGGCTATTTGCCATTCAAGAACCAGTTGAATTTTGAAGACGTGCCAGCACCTTTCTGTGTCACAAATACTCATCCAGAAAGTTTCCGTATCACAATAAGTACGGTCTAATTCGTTAAACCCATACCAGTCCTCTTTCCAGCTTGCTGGAGGCATTAAGCAGGGAAGCTAGACATACCCCCCAGTCGATCCGCCCGACGGCAAAACGGCCCCAAATAGACCGGATAACGCGCTCGGGCAAAAAATTGCGGGATTATTTCGATCAGGTTGAATGCGCAGGCGCCGGCTTGGTTGATAGAGGGATAACTAAGTGGAAGCAGTTAATCCGCAATGAAAAGCAGATAATCCATGATAGAGGGATAACCAACTGGAAGTAACTGGAAGAAGCAGTTAATCCGCGATGAAAAGCAGATAATCCACGACGAAAAGCCGTGATGTTCAGCGCGTAAACCCCGTAAAATCAGCAGAACCTTAAAATTAATTAACCCAACAATTCAGTCTATTCTTATCCGATCCATGCAGTTACGAATATTTGTGGGAGATGTGAGTTTTGTCCTCTTGATTTGAACCGCAATGCGCGGCCAAAGTCCGGCTTCGGGGCAAGTACCCTTGGGGGGCGAAATTTTCTGTGTAATAGGTGAAAGGGTCCCCTATTTACCGCATAATCAGAAGTTTGCGGCTACCATTCATTCAATCCGACTGCCTATGTCCAGATCCTGACGGTGGGGCCGACGGAAACGCAACGGGGCCGGAGGGTTTCGATGCCGATAACAACAGCAAGCGTTCTATATAAACACTTAGAACGACGTTAACAAACGACTTACGGACGCGCCGACCACATTTTGTAATGTATTTGCTATGTTTGCGCCGCGATTCGACCAGCACGGCGTCAACGGCAATCGTAGCCCGACCGACCGGCGGAAATAATTTGTGATCATCTCGCGAAAGATCTCGGCGCGGCCATAGCCGAAGTGAGTGGGTATGCATATGGTGAGGCGACCAACGACTTGCTGTCACGACCTGCTGTCAGAGGTGTGTGTGCAAGACAAAGAAACCATGACAGCAAGTCGATTTTTCACTATATTTTTAATGACACACACACCTTTAGACAGCGCGTCGTTTTGAAAAAATAAGTACTGATGGCAAAGAGGTTAAGTACCTCGACTTGCTGTCAACACTTTTCCATTTTTCATTCATTTTTTGATTACTTTTTTGAGCGTGACAGCAAGTCGTTTTGACCCGTGACAGCAAGTCGTTTTTCGACCGTTTGACAGCAAGTCGTTTTCACTGCCTCACTCGACGACGGGGAGATACTTCGTGTACCGATGACCATTCGTCTTCCGGACCGTCACAGGTTCCAGCCAGACGCGGGAATGCGTCTCCCATGCCTTGGCGAAGATGTGCTCTTCGTTGTCCCTGTGTGCGTTCGTTGCCGTCTCGTAGTCACGCCTGCTCTTGGCAACTCGGTCCGGCGGCGTCCCAGCCGCTAGCTGTTCGGTCATGTGTTGGGTGATCCGCTTGATCAGCCCGAGATAGTAGCCGACCCTATCCGGCGCATCCATTGTGAAGCAGACCCTTCGAATGATTAGTTGCCGTTCGAAGTTCTTGATGGCGACCGTGGCGTCTTCCGGTTCCACCACCTTGAGGCCGCGCCCGAAGGCGGACATGTAGGCTTCCAGTTTCAGGTTGCTGCGCCACCGCGCCTTGCTCTTGGTCTTAGCCGATTGCGCATTCCAACATTCGTCCAAGAGCGCCTTCGCTTCCGGTGACATTGTCATCGTGCCCGAGTAATCGAGCGCGTTGAGTTTCTGCACCAAATTAATGGCAGCTATTGTGTCAATCGGGGGCAAATCCCCGACTTCAACAGGAACTCCGAACTCAGGAGTAATTCTGTCATACCACCCGAGTTTAGTTCGTCCGGCGAACGCTTTTATGAAGACTTCGCCACTCTGCCCACACATCACGATGGCAAGCCGCGCCCGATCAGTGCTCCGATTGCCGCCATTGCGCTCACACAGCGACCGCGTAATCGACGTGCTATTCGCGAGCGTGATCATCTCATCGAGAATGCCAGGATTACGAGTATCCGATGACTTGTGCCCAAGTGTAGTGATTTCGTCCACGTAGCAAAGAACAGCTTCGGGATTCCAACCAACCATTGATGTCTTCGGCGATGAGGGAAAGAACAGATCTTTCAATCCCGCGCCTGAGTCGGCATCGTTCGTTACCTTGAATCCGTAACCGCTTAATGCACCCGGCGCAGTGAGGATTTGGTACGTCCTTCGCCATGCTTCGCCTTTGCCGGTGCCAGTCTCCCCGATTAGCGCGGTATAGAATCGCGGCTCAACATCCAGATCCTCGAATCGGACTTTGCCTGCCATGCGGATGCCGACGATGGTCTTCGCAATGGCATAGGCGAATTGTGGATTCAGTGTAGTTCCACGGGTGACAAGATCGACGAAGTCGGCGTAGATGCCGTTGATCACGCTTCGATCAAACGGCGGTATAGCAGCCTCCGAGTTTTCATCTACTTCCTCGGGAACAGCCTCGTCCGTAACCATCAGAACCGGCTGAGCGTCCTGCATGATCTGCTCAGCAGTCTTGCCATTGCTTGTCAATGGAATCGAGGAAGTTCCAGCTGGTTTCTTACCGATGCTGTGAGCTACCTTTTCACACATGGAGATGTAATCATTTCCGTAATCATCAAATCTTTCTTCGACGTTACGAATGAGCACCGGCAACATCTCTTCTTCGGTTAATCCTTTCGCACGCAGTGCGCCCGCTATCCTAGTAAGCTCGACGTCATGCGAACCTCTGGGTACACGGGGGCCATCACTGCTGGCCGTCGCTGGCAGTTTCTTATCCTGCGCGGTATGCTCACGAATCCAGTCGATCAATTCCTGCGGCGCTTCGATCAGATCGACATCGTTGACGATCTCGTACGGCAGCTGAGTATCTGGATGAGTCGAACCCGCGCTGACACAGTAGGCATGATTCAGGCGAGCCGACGCGATCTCCTTACCATTGGTGTCTTTGATACTGATGTACGCCTTGTCAGTTGAGGCGGCCAACGCAATACTCGCGGCGTTGTGCCGGAAATAGATGTGCCCGCGACCAGGACGACTGCGAACACGAAACGTCCTTGGTAGTTTGGGAACGCTGAGAGCTTTGGCCGCTTCCTGATTATCGATTTCAAATATCCAGATACCACTGGGCTGAGCCAGAGCAACGCCGGCAAAGTTGCAATTAGGATACTGAATGGCCCACGCATTCAGCTGCGCCGGATCGGTTGTCGCCATACTCGGCCAGTCGTTCGAGAATGCGATCTTCGTCCTGGGCTTCAATGGGATCTGTGGCACAGCTTTCGATGCGACGTGCAAGGCTCCGTCTAATGGCGTCTGTATCGCCGTCGACAGTCCCGCTGTTCTCGCTTCGCTTGACACAGCAATCCCGTGGGTCACTTTAACTTCTGTGACCGGTTCAGCTACTGCCGCCGTTTTCGCAAACACTGCGTCAATACGTGCTTGATCTTCTGCCATCCATGTGCGAATCACGATACACTTCCTTCGCCGCCTTTCTCGCTGATCACAGCTTTCATCTGTTCCAAGCTTTCAAAAATCTCTGCCTCAGTTGCAGTCGGCAGCAGGCCCGGTCGCAGCTTGCCTAACGTTCTGGGCGTAAAGAGAACGATGCATCCTTCTTCCGGTGGTTCCACAGCCGAATAGACAACATGCGACTGGGTCAAAAAATACTTTTCAAATCTATAACCCACGCCTTCGCGAATCCGGACTTCAACAACCCCGAAAAGCTTGCGCGAATTCCAGTTACACAGCCGACCTTCAATTTTCATATGCTTGCCTTTTTGTTTTTATTTACACGCCGCTCAATAGGACGGTGTGCTCGCTACTTAGCGGCGATGAGATCGCATGCAAGCGCGGTCATATTTGCCGACTGCTACTGCTTACAACTCGATATAGTTTGCGACTGCATATTCACCCGGCCAGATCGTCCGACCGACCTTGAAGGTGCATTCTGCGCCGAGTTTCAATCGCTCAGGGTGAGCGATGATCCGCTGCGGTATCGCCAAGTACTCCATTTTCGAACCGGTCACTCCGATGGTGAACCCGCTCGGCGTGAACCGAATCACTTTGCCGCTCATAAAACTTCTCCAATACGGTTTAACCGTCCATAAGATCACCTCACATTCTTCGAATGTTCGGGCCTATGTGTTGCTGCCGGGATCTGTCTACCACTGCACTGCGGGGTACTTCGATCCACTGCGGGGTACTTCGATCTCTTTCATCAATTCGATGGTTTGAGCAACGGCACTAGGAATGCCGCCAGCGTCTTTCGCGGTAGCGAATATATGGGCGGCTGTTTCACAAGCTGATGCAACTGTTGAAGGATCGCAGGGCCCCATTTTCGTTATCGTGGTGCTGATAATTACTCTTGCATGTACGACAGCCGTCTCCACGCTCTTCGCTCCAAAGTGTGGCGTGTAGATGATTCCTGCAATTTTAAGAACCAGTGATGTGTTCATGTTGCCTCCACTGCTTGAGTTACTGCTTGCTCGTCTTTCCGAGCCGTCACCGACGGAGCGCGGTTCGCGTGCCGGACTATTCCCGGCAGTCATTTGAAGACAAGAACTCGTTTCATTCGCCGACGTGCTCCAGTAATTTGCTCGTGTCGCACAGTTCACGCTGCTCCAGAATTACTTTCCAAAGATTCACGTCCTTGAACATCAACGGCAGTGGCGCAACTTCATCCGAAATCTTTTTCAGTCGGCGAGCCATATCGACGATTCGTTGCACGCGATCTCCGGGCAGGAACTGTTGGCCTTTGAGCCATGCGCTGAGCGTGGAATTGCTGGGCTTGTTATCCAGCAGCCCGGTCAGGAATGGCTGAGACATTTTTAGTTCATCCAAGATCCGTAAGACTTCTTGGCCGTCGCCGAAATACGCCATGTGCTGCTCCTCATAAGAATTGCCGCCATAAGGCGACCGAAAACAAAAATCCGCATGCATCCGATGATGCGAACCGAATTCAAATTTTAATTAGCGGGAATTCCTGCCAGAGGCATTCTCGCTCGCCATCTACTTCTTTGCCGTGTTCTCTATCGTCATTCTGCCGAATGGCGAGTGGGGTTCAGTTTTGGGGCTGAACCCCGTGAGAACGTACTGCATCCATGTGGCAGGCATGGAAACTTGCGCCCGGCATTCCGCCGGGAAACTCTTGAGGCTCTATGCCTCTATAGGAACTGCGGATTTACACCGTGATTATCTGGGCTCCATTAAGAACCAGATATCTACATCGTGACGGCCAGCCTTGCGCCGACTGGGCCCATCTTTCCCTTCTAATAATAGGGTGGGCGTTCTGGGGAGGGGTGTCGATAGGGGTTAAATCCTTGCCGGTCTATTACTTCCAGAAATTTTGGTCCAATGTCACGCTAATTCAGTACTTTGGCTTGTCGTATTCGATTGTCCAGATTGCCTTGTGGCAGTACTTGCAGTAGATCGGGGCCGGTTTCCTCTTGCTCGCATCTTTCCGCTCATCGTTCGAAAGCCGGGCACGTTGCGCCTCGCGCTCAGTAAGCACCTCTTCAACTTGCTTTATGTGCGTGCCCTTGCAGAGTAGCACATCACATTTTCCGCAAAAATATGCATCCGGGCCGGTCTTTTCAAGTTGACGAGCGAACAGCGCATCATGATCTTCTCGACAATGTTTCTGCTTTTGTAAAATACGGCGCAGTCGGTTCTGCTTCTTTGTTCGTTCTTTGCGCCACGACTCTTCCAACATTGCGCAGATTCGCTGGTAATCATCGTGGTGCCGGTCTTTAAGATGCTTCATGAGAAGGGTGTCATCACTCTCCCCATCATCCCCTTCGAGAACTTCTTTGCAGATCCGGCACTTTGGTTCTTCGTTTGTCGATTCATCTTCCTGCTGGTTATCTTGTTCGTACTTTTCAACAGCTTCATCCAATTCCTTCGGATCATGAAGTTCTGGATTATTCGGATTTTCGAATAGTTTTCGTCTGGCTCGATTGCCGAAGTCTAGTTCTCGTTCGTCGGGGTCAGCAAATTCTCCCGGCTGTGAAGATGGACTGTCATCATTATCATCATTTTCGTTTGCAAATTCGTCGGCATAAAAATCACCGGCATCATCTAGTCCGGGTTCAAATGCCGATTTATTTTTGTCGTATCCTTTCTCATGCCCCCAGCCGGTCACGAGTTTTCCTTTACCGCTCGGCGCATCAGGCATGAACATCCCGCGATTAAGCGCAGCTGAGAGAACATCGGCGGTGCTATGGGGTTCTTCGACGGCAGGAACTATGTAAACAACTTTGTCTGGATATTTAAGCACGACAACGTTTTCTACTTCGCCCATGTCAGTGAAAAACTCGGTCTGACGCCCGGCGTTTTCTGGGCCATAATTTTTAAGATCTGGACCGGGATAATCCTTATGATGAGCATCCATCATTTGTTGTAATTCAAATCCGATCATGACTTGCGCACGTCGAGTATCAAACGCCGACAACGGGTTATCAGACTCAATTACTAAGTAACCAGCATGCGCAATGATCGGAAATGGTAGCCACGCCCAATCCTTTTCACGTTGTCGATGCTTCTGCTGCCGCTGCGCCGCTGTTTGCGGGCCCCCAAGTTTTTTACGTGGGCCTCGCCGTGGAAAGATATCTATGATGCTCTGTACGTATTTATTCGCCCATGAGATTTGCGCTTTCTGATCTGATCTCCGAAGAGCGCGACGGGCCAGCTCCATCAACCACTGCTGTAGATCATTAAGACGCCAGTTTTTCCATCGCTGGCTAAATTCCGCGATACTCTTTTTGGCACTCGGCGGAAATTTCCCGACTGGCCCGCCGGTGCCGACGATGTTGCCCTTCGCATCTATTTCGGGTCGGAGTGGTGTCCCGCCGTAATCCTCGGTGCCGACAATATTGCCATCCGCATCCATTTCGGGCTCAGGAGTACCGGGAGGCAAACTGTCTAATATACGTTTGCGGCGCTCGTCATCAGGCTGAGTCGGAACTTTGCTCATTGATTTTTCTTCCCGCGTGTTTCGATTCCGCGTGCCTTCAGCGCCTCTTTAATCAGCAATTTGAGCAGCGTCGATAGTTCCTGCGGTTCAAGTTCTTCGTGAGAGGGCGGCGCAATATTCGTGCGCGGCAGGTCGGAACCAGCGAGCGTCTGGGGATTTTTTCTCATAAGGCTTCCTTTTCAGGCGCATCATTTGTCCAACGGTTCCAGCGTTGCGCTGGCGCGTTTGGCGTCGCCCTTGCGGGCTACTCTTGATGCTGAAGACTAGGTTACTACTAGAAAGTCAGTATCGTCAAGCCAGCTGCAAGTATCGCGTGCGAACATAACGATAGGTTTTCTGATGAACTGCTGATAAACTTCACAAATTACGCATCCAGAGCGAGGCTAAAGCCTCCACCAACCGAGCGGTTTCCTCAACCGACGCGGTGGTAAAACGATGCGGCTCTAAAGGAGCAAAAACGAATGACCCACAAAAATGAATTTCAATCGAGCGGTACCTCACCTTCAAGCGGTCCTGATTTCACCATTCAAGATGAAGGCTCAATTCTTCTCTTAACTCCCTGCACCGAACCCGCCCGCAACTGGATTCACGAACATATCGGACGTGACAACGGCTACCAGCCGTATTACCCGACCATCGTAATTGAGCCTCGCCACTTCGGCCCGATTCTCGAAGGGATTCGTGAGTCGGGTTTGGAGGTGCGTCGATGAAATTAGAAACTCAAAAGATAATTTACGTACGACTTCGCACCGCGTTAGAGGCTCGCTTAGGTCGGGCTTTCGATATCGACCCCAAAGAACTGCCGGGGCTGCCTTTGTGCGACATCATGAGCTTGTTGTTCGCGCTTTTTGGCGACACCAACTCTATGGGCGGCTGCGGCAGCACCGCAGGCGCAATCATTGCTTTGATTGGCCGAGAATTATTTTGGGAGACGCCGAAACCCGAACAGCCAGCATCGACGGCGGTGCATTGATGGTGAGCCAACCGAAACTTAAGCGATCCGACAGACGCCGACTGCGACGTGAAGCGGAACGCCTGATTGCCGCTGGCGAGATGCCGTCGTTGGCGGAACTGTTGTCAGGAGTTGCGAAAGTTCGGCGCAAGTACGCCGACAAAATCATAGCCGCAAGAAAGGAGAGCGAAAGACTAAGCAAGTAAGCGGGACGCCCGGCTGTTGAAGCAGCCGAACGCCCCTAACCAAGTCGCCTGTAGAGGAGGCAACATGCTGGATTCAGTTTATCCCGTCGTCAAAAAGCTGTCGCATCGGCTGTTGGAATCATTCCACTTACAGTCTCGGGGTTCGCGCTGCTGAGATGCGGCTGCGCCTTCAGCTTTTGCCATAGAGATCGGTGTCGGCCTGCGCTGTTTCATTTGGATTTTACTCTGAAGTGAATCATGGTAATTTGGCCAGTAAATATTGCACATTAAATTCTAATAATCCTACGGCTTCGGTTGTTAGGAACTTACCAGATTGAGCACTGACTTCGTTGAGAAATGCTCCCAGGATGTTCTTGGCTGCTGTGAAGTGCTGAACTTGTAAAGCAGCCAATGCAGCGTTCAACTTCGCATCGAGACTGTTTGCAACTCCTGCATTCGTGATCCAACCTTGCTTCACGGCTGCGTCTTTATAGCTCTGGATGTTTTGAAGGAATGTTAAGGCCACGAAGTTTGACGGTGGAGCGCTGGGCGCAATCGTGGAAACCTGCAACGATAAGGTCTGTTTAAACGCTTTCAATTGTTGATTGTAGCGATTGAGGTCGCTTGGACCAGATGGGGAAAGAAAAGGCAAATTTGTATAGTCCAGATGGGGCTGGAGGAACGCGGAGCGAATCGCTGGCAATCCGCGTGTCGTCAATTGGAATCCGGCGACGGTTTGGCTTGGCGCGATGAGAACGTCAGCATCTTGTGCTCCCCATGTCACTGTACCGTCCACACCCATGCTGCCGAACCACAGAGCGGGGGCTTGAATGCCAACCGGAACACTCACAACAGCAGTCGTTTGCTGCTGCACGAAGGAAGCTATATTGGAGAGAAAACCAGGTCCATTTAATAAACCGTCACTGCTTAAATTCACCGAACCATTCGGCTGTGAAACATCTACTTTAATCAGCCATATGCCGCTCATTGATGAAGGTGAGTTTGCGATTGTGTATGAGTAGACGAGAGTGCCGTTAGGCCCAGTCGAAATTTGGGCATTCACGGTCGCGGTAAGCTGTCCATAGAGTGGACTGCTACTCGATGCGATCAGAATAATAATTAATCCCAGAAGGCTTCGGATGATGGCCTTGATCATCATTGCGCCTCATAGTGAATCGAGTAATTTTGTGATCCTGGACATGGAGGGGCGAAGCCTTGCTTACATTCATATATCCGCGTTAACCCGAGAAGGTCGGCCTCTAGGTCTAAGATAAATTCGTTCACATTCGCGCCAGTAATGATATCCGTATGATCAATATCAACGCTCGTGCCAGTGCGATGTAGGTTGTGGCCTCCACAAGCCCTACCTTCGCGCTCGTCCAATCATTACAAACGTCGAATAACCCACCGGAGGGCAAACTCATGTCATTTACTCCCAGGGTCCCACCAGTATCGGTGTGATACTCGATGGCAAGGGTTTCAATGGCGTTAATCAGAAATGTCGTGGCAAAGTGATTCGGCGAATGCATGGAAACAACACTCGGTTCGCCGAAAGTTCCGTCCGTAACATAGTACTGTCCGGTGGGTAGCGAGATTAGCGGTCCGAAACCGACGCTTAGCGGAGCGGATGCACTGTTACTAGTCTGAACGGTTCCCGTGAGTGTGTAAGATCCGCTGATTTCGGGAACTACGTACAGCACATCGCAAGAACCGGTAGTGGCGTCTGTAACACACGAAGTGACCTGATTGAAAGATGAACTTGACTCAAAACTCGCTATTGGAAATCCATTAATGCTGTGAAGATGTCCAGAAGTTGTGAGGTCAGTGGGTGTGGCGGTAAAGTCTACGTTTGTCTGCTGAGCCGGTGAGACGGTCGCTGTGACTCCCACTAACTCAGTGTAGTTGCCATTGACTGAGACTGCGTTGCTGGGCTGCGAATTATTGGCACTTAACTGAAGCGTGATCTGGAGCTGCGGTGTACAATTCGGGTCGCCAGTTTGACACTTAACACCCGAAGGATTAGCGGCCTGGATGACGGTGTACGAATAACCCCACCAGCTTACGATGGCGGTCCGGCTTACATTATAAGGATTCGGCAGCACACCAAAATCGAGAGTATCTTCTCCGCCCCCAGGCGCTGAGAATGATACCGGAGGAGATAGGCCTACGATCCAGGTTGTTGCCGCGGGGACAACCGTTGCCGCCGGGACAACACAGGCATTACCGTATGAGAGGATCACCAAAACGGGATTTGCTCCGCCAAAGTGTCCAAAGTTAAGGGTCGTTGGTAGCAATCCATTGGCATACACGACATCACAAGCGTGAGCCTTGTTTGAAAATAGCACAACAAATACAAACATCGTGAGCACGATGCGCCCACACGATGACCTAAAGACGTTTTTGGATTTCATCGCGGAAACCCTGGGCTAACGCGCCCCCAGGAAATGACATTACAGCGATAAAAAGGATAACTGCCAGCAAACAGTTCTTTAGCCACAGCGTTCTTTTTCATAAGTCCTCTGTCTTGCCAATCGTTTACGTAAGCGGAAAACACCGTGAACCTGGGCCCTTCCGGCTCAAGTCGAGTATTGATTTTCCCGGATGTTCGCTTGAGAGAGGAGAAAGTCGCGCACACTATGCATGTGGTGCAAGCGCCTGTCAATTGAAATGGTATCTACGAGCTGAGTTATTCGCAGGCTGAAAATCTCGCCCGTCTGTTGAAGGGGGCACGATCTGTAGTGCAAGTCAGCGGGCCGGAGTTTTCCTCACGTGATTCGACAACGTTGCGAACAGCTTTTCCCAACTTAGATTCGCAATGCACTTCTTACCTTTCGGCCCGGTAAAGGCGGCGAGTCCGGCGTGATTGATTTCCACGCGGCCCACATAATTCTTTCTCTTGCCATATGCCCGTATAGATACGCCGACTCGGCTCAGCGGTATTTCTTCAAGCTGTAAGAACCCTGTGCGCTTTGTCATTGAATGCTCCGTTAGAGCGGGGCGGCGATTCTATCTTAAAAAGTTAGAGGCCGGAAACCAACGCCCTGACCCGAGATTCAATCGGGGACCAATGGGCCTATAATCGGCCGGGGTGGCCCGATGGCTGCAGAGCGCGAAGCTTCGTCGGCGGAGATGTCCGCTTACCGGGATTTCCTAATTGCCGCCGATCAAAAGGCGTCTGAGGCCTACGACAAGACCGTCATGACGTTGTCCGGTGGCGCATTGGGTCTGTCGATTACGTTTCTGAAAGATATCATTGGTCAATCAACGAGAGTCTCTATTCAGCGATTGGAATGGTCGTGGATGTGCCTCAGTCTCAGTCTATTGTTAATTTTGGCGTCCATGCTCTTCAGCCAGTGGGCGCTTCGCAAGGCGATAACGCAAGTAGACGACGGAACGGTGGGCGACGGAAGAGTTGGCGGAGGCTTTTCGATTCTGACCGGAGTGCTGAATGTTATTTCCGGTCTGAGCTGTGTCGCTGGGATCGTACTACTCGCGTGGTTTTCGCTCGCCAACATCAAGAATTGAGGTGCTCCGTGAAACCGGGCAAATCAGGCGGTTTAGGAAGCGGCAAGAGAAGTCAGACCGGTGACGGCTACACGCCTCCACCTCCTCCACCGGAGAAGAGGGGTTATGTTCCTCCTCCACCATCCCCTCCCCCGGTCAAGAAGGGCTACGTTCCGCCGCCGCCCCCTCCACCGCCTCCTCCGCCACCACCCGCGAAGAAGAAGTAGCGGATAGTAATAACGCAGAGTCGGGTGTCCCATCCGCCGCACGTACCAGTGCCGTACCATGACTCGCCCGTTAGGTGATACCCTCTTGGCCACGAACTTCAGCAATGGAAGCCAGCCCAATTGATTGTCCGAAGCTCAGGTTCTTTGTGGGTGTATTCGTCTGTCTATTATTGTCCCTAGTCGCTCATACCCAGCAAGAGCCCGCCGCAAACCGTTACACTCCACCCGAATTACAGGCGAGCGATCAAGAAGTTAGAAACTTACTCACATCGGCTGAATCGAAATCTGATTCCGGCGATTACGAAAGTGCCTTCGCAGATGCGAAAGCGGCTCTTGATTTGGCTAAGACGAAGGGGTTGGTAGGAGACCGTGCGATTGCGGAGGACTCTGTAGCAATTGGATATTTCGTCTTAGGGAAGCTGGATGAATCCGTAAAGCTCTATCAAGCAAGTTTTCAGGATGCAATCGAGTCTTCGAACCTCGTCCTTCAAGCAGAAGTGTTGGTTGCGCTTTCAATCGCGCCTCAGTTTCAAGCAAATTTCCCAGGAGCAATTGAACTTGTCTCCAAAGCTCTAGACCGTGCTAATCAAAGCAAGAGCCTTTATGAGAGGGCTCATGTCCTAGGTGAATTGGCCCGGCTGCAGATAGCATCTGGTCAAATTGATCAAGGACGAAAGTCAGTTGAGGAAGCGCTAAATATCGATCAAGTTAATCACTATACGTTCGAAGCCCTTCACAGAGTCTATGCAGCATTTGCAACCATATCGCAACCACAACCCGATCTAGCCAAAGCAATCTCCGAATTTGAAGCAGCACGGGATTTAGCTGTCCGCCAGCAAAACTACATAGCCCTCGTACAGGCGCAGAACGCACTAGGGGCCATTTACGTTCACAACGGCGAACCGGAGAAGGGTGTCGCTTTCCTGGAGGCGACTCGAAACGGAGAGGTTCTGAAGGATGGCCACGCCGAACAACTGCCCGGACCATTTAGAACAGCTGCGACATTGCCGTTCATAAAAGCGACGTTATTGGAGGCTCTAGCTCAAGGCTACGAGGCAGCTCAGCAAACCGATAAGGCTCTTCAGGTTTGGAATGAACTGTATTCGCTCTCAATAGAAGCCGGTTTCAGATTCGCTGAGGCGGAGGCCGCGGCTAAGATTGCTGGAATTTATAAGACCAAGAATGACGTTCCGAATGCGCTGAATTTCTTTACCAAATCAATCGAGTCATGGCGTGGTCTGGGAAATGACGATCAGCTGTCCCAAGCACTAGTTGCCGAATCTCAGCTGCTTATTCGGAACAAAAGAGGAGAGGAAGCGGTTCCGTTAGAAGAACAGGTACTAGATCTTGCGGAGAAACACCATAGCAGACAGAGTCAATTTACGACAAACCTTGTGTTGGCCGAAATTTATCAGCCGGCGGGCAAGCTTCAAGAAGCTAGGACGGTGCTCGAAAATGCGCAAACTCTCATAAAGCCCGGTCCTACGGATTCGGAGATTGACGGCAAACTCGTTATCGAGATGTACGCCCGACTCGCAGATGTTTACAAGGGTCTTCAGCTTCCAATCAACGAATTAGTTGAACTCGAAAAGGCCGTTCCAGTGCTTCAGAAACTGAAGGATGACCAAGCACTTCAGCAGACCATTACCTACGTGAGAGGGCGACTGGAAGCACTGAAGGTCCAAGACGCCGTTACGAAAGCAATGACCGACGGAAAACTCACTGATGCTTTGTGGTACTCAGAAATCTTATTTATTTGGAATGGTGTTCCGGCAGAACTGAGTAAAGACGACAACTGGAATCGCGTGCTGAATCTGCCGTCCCAAGTTGTGCAAGAGCCCGATGGCCCAGCGGCTTTGGAGCAAATTATTGACCAAATAGGCCCTCTACTCGGCATCCCCGAACTTCCAATTCTTAATGCCTTATCAAATCACTTTCTGACGGCGGAAGCGAAGCCTGACCTCGCTGAGCGCTACGCAAAGCAGGCCGAATCGGCTGCAAGGCAAATTCCGAATTCTGACGCAGTTCTTGTCACCCCGCTTTGCCAATTGACGATTGCATATGCCCAGCAACATAAGCCGGAACTGGCAAAACAGGAGGCCGCGGAATGCAAAGAGACGGCGGAGAGGACTCAGGACGTACAAACCACCAATCTGGCGAATGCAGCAATAACGACGGCCCAAATCGCAGTTAATGATCTGACTTCGGCTCTCGCTTCTCTACAAAAGTTCCTCGCCGCCAGTCCCAAAGACCCAGAACTGCACTCTGCCGTAGCTTCTGCTTTGGCTGGTACCAAATTATACAAAGAAGCTATAGCCGAGTTTAAGCAAGCAATTGAACTTTATGGAACCGCAGGGAATGCTGCTGCCGTCGCGAATACTTGGGTTCGCATGGCCGACGCTTTAGCGGCGGCAGACTCCCAAGAATTCAAGAACATGCGGCTCGAATCTTTGAAGACCGCGGAAACCCTATATCACCAAGCCAAGAACTTGAGCGCTGAAGCCGTAGTGAAGCTGGCGATTGGTTCTTATTATTCCGCAAACACCGACAACAAAACCGCGCTGGCATACTTCCGGGATGCTCAACAATTGGCTTCTGGAATAAACAATCATCCACTTATTGCCCAAGCGTCCGTGAGCACGGGCACTGCCTACCAATTGTTACGAGACTACCGCAATGCGGTTGACTTCCATCGGAGAGCAGCGACTGAGGAGCATCAACTAGGTGACGCCAAATTGGAGGCTGTAGCGCTTTTCTTCGTTTGTGAAGATCTCTTTTTGCAAAAGCAATACGATTCAGCTTTGAAAGTTTGTCTCGACTCGGAGAGCATTGCCACGCACGCCGATGCGCCCCCGATTACCCGGTACTGGATACAGGGAACTCTGAGTCAAATCTATTACCAGCAGGGTGAGATCGAATCTACGATTATAGCTGCGCAAAAAGCTGTGCAATTCGTGAATCAGTCTGGAGATTTGACGCAGACAGCATACGCTTACATGACGTTGTCCACATTCTACGGCATTCTGGGACGTTCAGAGGACGCGGCGACCGCTGCAGAAAAATCTCTGGAACTTTTTCAATCCTTAAACAATCCACAGGGCACCGTGACGGCGTACACCGCGCTTGTGAACATTTTCGGCGACCGCGCCTCTTCAGTTAGGGATTTCGACAAGGCGATGAAGTACTACTCTGAGGGGATAAAGATTGGTCCCTTTCGATCCCAACTTGATGGAGAACTCGTAGAAATGTATGTCCAAACAGGGCGCTTCGCTGAGGCTATAACAACGTCAGAGACCGGCTATCACTCATGCGTTCGGAGTCGCGACACCGACTGTCAAGCGGGTTGGCTAACCAGTTTGGCGGAAGCCCAGCGGAAGAATGGAGATCTTGCAGCCTCGACATCGTCTCTAAATCAGGCGAGACATCTCGCCGCTAATTCTAAGGACTTGTACTTACAAGGTCGTTTGCTCTACGGAGAGGCAGGTCTGGAACGAGCAAGAGGTAATCTAGAGCAGGCTTTTAGGTTCTACAAAGAACTGATTTCACTACTTGAAAACGTTAAAGGCCAAGGCGATCCAAATACTCAACGGTCAGTTTCTGAATCTTATGCATTCATATACGACGAAATGACCTCGACCCTATACGCGATGAGCGCCGCCGCTAAATCCGAGGCAGAACGAAGCAGACTGGCATCACTAGCACTGCAGTACACCGAGACAAATAAGGCCCGCCAATTTTCAGATTCGTGGGGCCGAAGCTTTACTGCAGCATTGAGACGGACACTGCCGGCAGATCTGCAGCAGAAGGAACATGCATTACTCGTAAGACGCGATCAGCTTCGGGACGAAGACCAGGGCTTGAAGGCGGACCCAGCAGTCGAAAAGGAAATAGAGAGTTTCGTTGAGAGTCTCAGACTGACACATCCTCAATATGCGGCTGTGGCCTATCCGCAGCAAGTAACCTTGGATAGCTTGCCTGTGCGAAAGGGCGAGACCTTAGTCGAATTGAAGGTTACAGACGAGTCCACGCTAATTTGGATCGCGAGAAACACAGGGAATAAGGTCGAACTCTTAGATTTTGACCAAGTATCAAAGCCGCGGCAGTGGTTTGAGGACCGAGTATCTAAATTACGAGCCGCCCTCAATAGCGCCCGACCTGACCAGATTGACTGGCGGAATTCGGAAGAACTCTTCATCGCACTATTTCCCGAATCGTTATCGAAAACTTTGCTGGATTCAAAGAGCATCGTTTTCATCCCTGACGATGTGCTCTCCGTCTTACCGTTTGAGCTACTGTCGCCCGAGGCTTCAAGGGGCCGCTTTCCATTGTTGGGTATTCCTACCGCCTATTACCCTTCAGCTGCGGCACTCCGACTCGCTCGGACAGCTGGGCGCGTTGGGAGTTGGGAAGAGGCTTTCTTGGGAATAGGCGATCCCATAACTTCTCCCGAGGACAATCGGTACGAGTTGGTCAGCGTTCTCTCGCCCAAACGAGGTCCGCTACCCACAGCCAATGAGACTGACTCCGAACTGGAAGTCCAAACCGTCGAGAAAATCAAGTCTCGTGGACTATCTTTTGAGAGATTACCCGGAACCGCTACAGAGGTTGAGGAAATTGCGAAACTATTCGAGAGTAAGGGGCAAACTGCTGAACTCCGTTTGGGCTCAGATGCGACCAAGGAGAGACTTTCAGACACAGACTTGACCAGATTCCGGTTTTTGCACTTTGCTACGCATGGAATATTGCCCGTCAATTCGAACATAAAAGAACCCGCTCTCGTTCTTTCGTATGACGGCTTTGCTCCTGAACACATGCTGCTCTCAATCTCCGAGATACTCGGATTCAAAATTCAAGCGGACACCGTTGTGCTTTCGGCATGTAACACCGGCAGCGGTGTTCTCAGTCGGACTGAGGGTGTAATGAGCTTAGGGAGAGCCTTTATGAGCGCCGGAGCCGAAAGCGTTACCGTTAGCCTTTGGCAGGTTTCAGACGAGTCAACGCAGATACTTATGGAAGAATATTATAGAAATCTAATTGCTGGTAAATCCAAAGCCGAGGCCCTCGCAGGAGCACGCTCGTTCCTCTTTGCGAAGGGCAAGCCCTTCAGTAATCCCTTCTACTGGGCTCCGTTCATCCTGATCGGTGATTAGTTGGCTCTTATCTGGCGCTGAAGTGATCGGGAATCGCACCGTTCCCTTGTGCTCGGACTGAAGCTCCGTTTGGCAGTGTAATTAACCATTCTTTGAATCCAGAAAACGAGTTCGGCTCCGAACCCACAAGACGCACGCCGGCCGATGTCTCAAGAGCGAGTTCGACCGCTTTCCCATTCTGATCCGTAACCACATACTCAGTAAAGTCTGGGTACACAGCTTTCAGGACGGGTCGGCCATCCTGTAGACGACCAGATGAATATTCGGCGTGCTGACCAGATCCTTCGCTGGCACCGCCTCTGGCGCGGCTTGAGACCGCCGTCTGAAGGAACCCCTGAATAACATCAGCTGCAACGGCGTAATCCAGATTCTGGCCCTCTTGGCTCATAGCTACCAACCCAAGGAGTCGTCCCTGATCGTCAACAACAGGCCCGCCAGAGTTCCCAGGATTAATCGCGGTTTGCAGTTGAAGTACTTTGGATTTGTGCTTTGAGCCGTCAGTGTATGACCACTCGTAATTATCCCTTATCTGGCTGACGACGCCAGTGCTGTACGACCATAGATTACCTTCGGGATGACCGATCACGTGTATATCTTGCGCGATCTGGACCAAGGAAATATTTCCCATCGCGACTGGATGCAGATCAGTAGGCGGTTTTACAATCTGAAGAAGGGCGAGGTCTAAAGTTTCGTCTTGAGCGATTAGCCGGAGTCCGTAGGCAGTACTATTTGCGACGTCCGCGCTTCCCTGAGGCTTCAGGAATGCGATTCCAGACGTTGTGCCAGTGATTACATGCCAATTCGTTAATATATTGCCGGATTGATTTAGTATCACGCCAGCGCCCAGGCCAGTGACGTCTTTATCGTTGCCTACGACGATGAGTACGACGCTTGGCGAGACGTTTCTGAATACCGCGACTCCTGTGGCACCGCGTGTAAGCACCGGCTCGTGATAACCCGAAAGTGCTTGGTTCCCGCGGGTGTAGTCCTCAGCTAACCTGATCGTGTTTGCCAAATCTTGGTACGAGAGCGATGTGACATTGAGCGCGTTTGTCTTCTGGAATGAGATTGCCTTCAACTCAGTGATTTGAGGTAATCCGTTTTGTGCGCCCTGCGCCTCCGCTGTTTGACTGCCACTCAAAATCATTAAGACGAACGCGAAGAAGCCGATCACCGAATGCCAAAACAAGCAGCGCGGTTTCATAAGTGTCTCCTTCGGATTCGTTGCGGGGCCGCAATTCTATTCCAGGTTCGGATTCACGACTAGTCCTCCGGTGCTGCGCATCTTAGCACGCAAGGCGAATATATGGCGAAGATGATAGAATGCGTTCATGGGCCAGCCGCGCCGCTGCGTGGTGTCGTTCCGCGATGGCGAAGGCGTGGAACACGTAGCGGAGGTCGCGGCTGGAAGCTTGTTCGAAGCTGGCGCTTTGGCGTTGCAGCAATTCCGGCGCAGCGATTGGAGCCGTGAAGGATCTCTCGATACGGGTACGCTCCGCGTCGAGGTTTGCGAGTCCGCTTTTTACAATCTCAAAGTCGCAGAACTTGAAGCGTGACTTAAACGGACGGGAGGTGCCCCGAGGGACGTGACGGCAAGACAGAAGGTTCGTGCCAAGCTCGGTGAGCGCGTTCGCTAGCCGAGACTCTTACTCAGACGATAATTCACATGCTGATATACTCGTCACCAGCAAGGTTGGTCACTTTGGCTAAGAAACTAGAGACGATCTGGGAGATAGACCCACATACCCAAGCGAAGCACACCATCCTTCGCCGCTATTGGGAGGCTTGGCTTCCCATAATGGCCACCTTCAGCCAGCGACTGCTTTACATAGACGGATTTGCAGGACCGGGTAAATACCGTGGAGGTAAAGACGGATCACCGCTGGTCGCGCTCACGGCGGCACGCGACCACCGTGCGAAACCCAAGGCAGAGATTGTTTTCATCTTTATTGAGAAGGAACAAGATCGCTTCGAGCATCTGGAAGCAGTAGTTGCAGACATCAAACCGACGTTGCCCGCGAAATTCCATGTGAACTGTGTCCATGGGGAATTCGATGATCAGATGAGTAGTGTGCTAGATGATCTCGACGCACAGAGGAAGAGAATAGCGCCCAGTCTCGTCTTCATCGATCCATTCGGCTTTTCCCATACACCGTTCCACATCGTGCAACGCATCATGCAAAATCCACGTTGCGAGATTCTAATTACCTTCATGTACGAGGAGATCAATCGATTCCTGAACCTTCCCGATTATGCCCAAACGTATGACCGACTCTTTGGAACGACGGAGTGGAGGAAGGTACTGGAGGTTGCCGAACCCGAAGAGAGACATCGTCTGATTCACGACATCTATCGTGACCAGTTGCGCGGGGCAGGGATCGAATACGTTCGCTCTTTCGAAATGTTGAACCGTGGCAATCGGACTGACTATTTTCTCTTCTTCGGCACGCACAACCTTCGGGGTCTGGAAAAGATGAAGGAGGCAATGTGGAAGGCTGACCCTGCTGGTTCCTTCCACTTCTCGGATTTCACAGACGCGGACAAAACTATCAAGTTGTTTCCCGACGAACCGAACTTTGATCAGCTCAAGGGGATGATTCTGGCGAAATTTCAGGGCACAGATCTAACCATTGAAGAGTTGACGGATTTCGTTATTTCCGAAACGCCATTCATGAGGACGCATTTTAAGTTGCAAATTCTGAAGCCAATGGAATCGCAAGGCGAATTGTTAGTCGTTAAAGCCAAGGAAAATCGACGGAAAGGCCAGTTTCCTAACGGAACCGTCATTCGATTCGGTAAGGAATGATCTTGGCCGAAACCACAAGATTTCCGGCGGCAATTGCACTAGCGGTGGCACGCCTAATCGTCGAGGAATTGAGGCCAGTCTCTCACCTCATCGAGATCGCAGGATCCTTGCGTCGGGGTAGCCCCACCGTCCACGATATCGACATTGTTCTGATACCACAAAGAGGCTCGGACCAGTTTGTTCTGGGAGACGAAACGCCGATTGATCAAATCTTACGGCAGCTCGTTGAGCGAGGTAGCCTAACCGAGGTACGTGGCAAGGAGAAGATAAAGTGCTTCATAGCGGCAAAAACTGGAATTCCCGTGGACCTCTACATCGCAACACCGGAAACTTGGACAACATTGCTTCTCATCCGCACGGGTAGTAAGGAACACAACATTAAGTTGGCTCAGAGAGCGAGAGAGCTTGGAATGAAACTGCGTGCCTCAGGTGATGGAATCGAAGATGCAAACGGTCAACTGTTAAGAGCGAGCACCGAGCAAGAATTGTTCTCACTATTGCAGGTTCCGTATATACGGCCAGAGCGCCGTAACTAACGCCCCTATTCGTAATGCTATAGTCACTTTTATGAGCGGACGGTCGAAGATCGAGTGGACTGACGCAACTTGGAATCCGGTGCGCGGCTGCTCCAAGCTCAGTCCCGGATGCAAGCACTGCTACGCGGAAACCTTTGCACAGCGTTTTCGAGGCGTGAAAGGTCATCCGTACGAGCGCGGATTTGATTTGCGTCCAGTCCCTGAAAAGCTCGGAGAACCTCTGCGTTGGCGCAGACCAAAGATGATCTTTGTAAATTCAATGAGTGATTTGTTTCATGATGGCGTACCAGAAGCTTATATCCGTGCTGTGGCACAGGTGATGGTGGCGGCAAACTGGCACACTTACCAAGTCCTTACGAAACGCTCTGAACGTCTCCGGCGACTCCTCAATTCTTCTCTGCAATTTGCTGCGCATCAACCACATATCTGGTGGGGAGTTAGTGTCGAAGATAAGAAGCATGGCGTACCGAGGATCGAGGATTTACGGAATGCTCGGGTGCCTGTTCGTTTCCTCTCGATTGAGCCGTTGCTGGAGGATCTAGGGGCGTTAGATCTAAAAGGTATCCAATGGGTGATCGTGGGCGGAGAGAGTGGCCCCGGCGCTCGGCCGATGGAAAAAGAATGGGTGACTTCCATAAGGGATCAGTGCCGACTAAATAAGATTCCTTTCTTTTTCAAACAGTGGGGAGGCGTCCGCAAGTCGGCGACCGGTAGAAAGCTTGAAGGCCGAATTTACGACGGAGTCCCACGTCGTGTCGAGCGACCAGTTATGCCGCCTCAGATGTGCGTTGCTCTCGCCTCAAAGTTCGAATCCTTCTTTATTAAGTCAGACTTATTTCCGATGCAGTCGTTCGCTTAGGCTCAGGAAACCGGCTTCTGACCTGCCATCTTCTTCGCCATCGCGTGCCTGCTCATACGCTAGCTCGGCTGCATTTTTCCAGTAGGTATCCGGTCCAGCGAACCAAATCGCTGTGCCGTCGTTGCGCCCTTCGACAGTTTCGTTGTGGCTACCTACGGTTACGATCAACTTTACTAATTCGACTTTCTGCGGAACGCTTGTGCTTTCATACTGCTCTTGATGATAGGTGGCCGACTGGACCATTGCCGCACCGACCACTTTGATTACTACGTCCGCCCCCTCCGGGGTGCTAACAAGTTCAGTTCCATAGTGCTCTACTTGTTTCTTGCCGAATCCCCATTTGCGGATTTCAGTCGCCAACATCTCCATTCTTTCAGGATTTTGGTCGGCAGGGACGAACGATCCTCGTTCCGGCTGGGCGGTGCTAACAAATATGCGAATCGGCTCTTTCGGCTGCTCTTTTTCCTTGGTCGATGCGGCAAACGGCAACAACGACATTGCTGCGAGAATGGCCAAGATTTTGTTTTGGGATGCTCTCATAGCTCGCTCCTTTTCCCCTCGCTTTCTAGCATGGGTGCCTAGGGCCGCTCTCATGGTGCGCACACGCTTAATTCGGCTGCGAGTATACCCTCTGCACGACGTTGTGCTTGTTAAAAAGAGCAGCGGGGTGGCATCGGCAATCAAGCAACTAAGCCCGCTAACTTGGAGAAGGTGCGGGGCGTCACGATGGAACGCCCCTTCGCGATAATCAAAACCCCTGAATTTCGAACTGAGTCAACTTCTGAAACTGATCACTGCCGCCGACGACGTGCTCCCGCCGTTGTTGGACAAGCTCTCCACGGAGACGAGAGAATAGAGCGTTAAAGCTTAACGAGCACCTTCAAACATTTCGATTGCTCATCCCAGCTTAAGATCAACTTCTCAATTGGCTCCGACACCGTCCTACCTTCGACAAAGAACGTCGCCCAAAAGTTATTGAAGAAGCGAAGTGTCGCCTTTCGTGTTCCCGACCATCTGGGATGACCGGAAAGATGACGCTCCCGATAGTCCACTGTTCCCTCATCACCGGCCACCAGAATCTCTTTGTCCAGCCACTTCGCCAGTTCCCGAACGATCGTAACCGAACCGTGTCGAACCCACGCACTACCGCCAAAGTGCGGAGTATCGCCGCTGAATTCAATTTCGACACGCACACACGGCTTCCCGTCCTTCTCATACACCCGTGAGCGCCACGGAATAGGAGGATAAATTTTGTCGCATTCCCTTCTCACTCTCTTCTGGATGGCATCAGGATTCGTAACGCCCTGCACCGCACCGTCATCGCGCTCTCCTATCAGAATCACAGCCGTGTGATCAGGCCGAACAGAATTGGCAAACGCCACGAGCGTCTTAAGAAGATCGTTTAAATCTGATTCCAGCTTGCGCTCTAGTAGAGCGTCTTCCCACGGAAGAATCTCGTTTGGCATGGTGATAGGTTAGCATCGCTGATGGCTGTTATCCGCGATTTGACGCATGTCCGAACGGCCAAGATAATTAATGAATGCTGCCCGCCATCACACCCATCGCGCCCGTCCGCATCGCCACGCCGTTTGACCATCACGACTGGTTCTTCGAGCTGAAGCATGACGGTTTCCGCGCCACGGCATACATCGAGGCCGGAACATGCCAGTTAATCTCCCGGAAAAATATCGTGTACAAGAGCTTCACTGCGGTCGCCAAGGCATTGGCCGGGCTCAAGCAAGACGCGATATTGGACGGAGAATTGGTCTGTCTCGACAACGAAGGTCGCAGCCAATTCAATACACTGATGCGACGGTCCAGCCGAGACGTTCTCTTCTACGCTTTTGATTGTTTATGGCTGGACGGCCAGGATCTTCGACCGCTGGCTCTGATGCATCGGAAGCGCGTCCTGCGGCATGTCCTGAGCAGCAATAAAGTCAGCGGCGTATTCTTTGCCGACTACGTTGAGGAATCTGGCGTCGGGCTCTACAGTGCAGTGTGCGAACGCGATTGCGAAGGCATCGTGGCGAAGCATCGGCTAGGACCTTACACGACGGCTCCGATGTCTTGGTTCAAAATTCTGAATCCCGATTACACGCAGAAACGCGGTAGGCGCGAGATGTTTGACAAATTTCGGGCGTACGGAGCAACGCTGTGTCGGTCGGGCGAAAAATTAAACTAACGTACCGCAATTTCCTTCGCTAACGAGACACCTCTCGGCTAAAGAAGTGACCGAAGTAAACTTTTGCGTGCTACAGTGCATCCCTGCCCCGAAAATACTTTCCTGGAAGCGTGCGGGACATAAGCCGAAGGAGGCTATATGGACCGCGAAAACATCTATCGGAAACCCCTGCACGAAGTCGATCTGACCGGATTAGCGGAATTGTGTGCAAACGTTGCTCGCCATGTTTCCGCCGATACCAAACAATCCGATATGGCCCATGCGCTGCGCATGGAATGGGTTCAACTCGGCCTCAAGCACTTGCTGGACCACGGTAATACGGAACCTGAGAAGTCCTTGAGAAAGCGAATGCTAGAATTTTTGGTGGAAGTACCTAGCTGGATGTTGAGTGGACTATAGGACCAGCTGAGCCACTGGTGCGCCCGCACCAATCAACAGCGTAGGATTGGCCTCGTACCGTACGCACCTAATTCGCCTTTTTCCGAAAAGCCTGCAAATTCGCTAGATAACGAACGGGAGCATCGCAAAAGAAACAGTTCGTCTCGTGCAACTCATTTGCTGCTTGTTCATCGGGGACAGAAAACGAACGCAAGCATTCAGTACACGTCACCACAAAGTATCCTGTATCGCTTTTCGGAACCCATACCGGAGCCCCGTCTGGCCTGGCAAGGTGAGGCCGTAGCGGTGACTGTTCTAATAATTCCACAATCTTTGCGAACAGTTGCTCGGGGGTGTACTGGGCTTTACTGAAAAAAGCATCTGCAATCACCCCGTTCGGTGAGCCCTCGAATTGTGCGCTGATGGCGATCACGGGAATGTGCGGGAAACGCCGCCTAACGATTGACAGAAGCTCAAAGCCACTCATATTGGGCATACCCAAATCGGAGATGATAACGTCCGGCACAGAGCGCCGAAGTTCCGCAAGGGCCACAAAGCCATCCCCTGCCGCCCGCACCTCGTACCCCTTGGTCTTCAGAACTAGAAGCGAGGTCTGTCGCACACTTGGATCGTCATCGACAACTAAAATGCGGTAATTGAAACCAGCCAACACTCCCTCCTCAAGTCCGATTGCACACATTTAGTTGTTGTCTTTATGGCGCTGCCCAGTTCGTCGTTGGAGATTCGATTCTTGCTGGCAATGGTGCTCCGAGCAAAATCACCAGACTACCCGGAAAGCCGCTGCAAGGCCCTGGGCGGGCCGCTAATAATGCGTTTACAAGCTCGTCTGTTCAATACCGGAAAAACCTTAAAGTCTGCGGACGCCGAGATGTCAACGAATGGGGAGAGAGATCGTCCGATACTTTCCCGACTGTACCCTCCGCTCGTTCCCTCAACTTCTCAGGGAACGCCGCAGCCGGAAACGAAACCTCCGCTAAGGCTACACCGAATTAGTCCTTTCAGTGTCTTATATATATCGCCGGGCGATATGATTTGGTCAATCTGAAAGCCCGCCTACCGGCGAAGAGAACTTGACAGCCGCTTTCTAATTAATAAAATATTTTCCGTCCCAAGCCCATCCGCACTTAACGACTTTCTCAAATCACGTTGGAGGAACGTGGAGGAGGCTACCGTGCAACACTTTCACATCCGCTGGTCCGGTTCCAAATTAGATTGGGAAGTTTTTAAGACCCACCACGAGGCCGAGGCCTCAGCCCAACAATTGGTACTCCCAAAAGAGACATACTCGATTGAGGAGTTTGATGGTAACTGCCCTCGCTGCGGGGAAAGAGGCCGCCCACTAAGTCGTAGTACGGCTGCGTGAGCCAGCCCGGCTCATGTTGAGCTGGGCTAGGTATGGGCACGCAATGCTCGCCCGAAAGTGTCGCGGTCGTCGCGCCAGTGATCAGTCGGCAGCAGTGGATTTGCTCTGTGTTTGAACTGCGAATCCGTCCATAATAAGCATCTTAAGCATAATAAGCATTGTTACTGAAGCCATGAAATGACTATATATCAATAAGTTACGAGCTATCAACGAAATGCGAACATATCGCTTGTGTCTAGAATGCGCACTTACACAAAAAAGGGGGAGGGGGGTGCCACCCTGTTTCGCACCCAGTCCACTTCGGTTTTCGTCGACGTCGAGCGTAGGTGCCATAATGGCCTCCTTTGGGGCTGCGGTAGCATCTACCCGCAAAAGTGGTACCGGTAAAGGAGGCGGCATGGGCCAAGCTAAAAGGCGTCTGATCCTTCTGTTGTTTGCGGCGCTGGTCTACATGCCGTCGGCGCAGGCCCAGACTGGTACGGTCCGCCTCTCCGCCGACTTGCGCGAAGCCCCCCGCCGCATCTTTCACGCCCGCCTGGAGCTGCCGGTTAAACCCGGCCCGCTCACACTGCTCTACCCGAAGTGGATCCCTGGCGAGCACGCGCCCGACGGCCCCATTGCCGACGTTGTTGGCCTGAAGTTTTCCGCCAACGGCAAGACCATTCCTTGGCGGCGAGACGATGTGGACATGTACATGTTCCATATCGACGCTCCCGCTGGTGCAACCACTCTGGAAGCCACCTATGATTATTTGTCGCCCGCGAATGGCGAAGGCTTCTCTGCCGGCCCCTCGGCCGACCAAATGCTGGCTGTGCTGGAGTGGAATCTGCTCGCCTTCTACCCTTCCGGAGCCCCAACCGATTCGCTCACTTATCAGGCCAGCGTGCGCCTTCCCCAAGGCTGGAAGTTCGCTAGCTCCCTAACGGTGGAGAAACAGGACGCTGAAGAGATTCTCTTCGCACCCGTCTCTCTAACCACGCTCGTGGATTCACCGGTGCTTACCGGACAGAATTTCCGGTCCATCCCCCTCGCTCCCGACGTCAAACCTCCGCATCACTTGGATATCGCGGCGGATAGCGCTGCTGCGCTGGCGATTTCGGACGATCAGATCGCAGCTTATAGTCGGCTGGTGCGTGAGGCTGGGGCGCTTTTCGGCGCTCGCCACTACGATCACTACGATTTTCTTGTCTCGCTGACGAACTACTTTTATCCCAACGGTCTTGAGCATCATCAATCCAGCGACGAACGGATTGCCGAACGCACCTTCATCAACAGCGACCAGGAAGAGAGCTCGAATTCTCTGCTCTCCCATGAATTCACGCATTCCTGGAACGGGAAATATCGACGGCCCGCGGGTCTTGCGACTGCCGATTACGAGCAGCCGATGAAAGACGATCTTCTGTGGATTTACGAGGGGCTGACGCAATACATCGGTGAATTTCTCGCAGCCCGCTCGGGGTTGCGGACGCAGGAAGACTACCGTGAGGCGCTCGCCCGCGTCGCGGCTTACCTAGATAATCGGCCGGGCCGATCCTGGAGAAGTCTGGAAGACACGGCTCTCGCTGCGTCGCTCCTTTACGATGCTCCTCACAATTGGGAGTCCTGGAGACGCAGCGTCGATTTCTACGACGAAGGCTGGCTCATCTGGCTCGATGCGGACACGCTGATCCGCCAGCAGTCGCACGGGCAAAAATCTCTCGACGATTTCTGCCGCCGATTTTATGGGCCGCCGGACTCAAGCCCCAAGCTCGTGCCTTACACCCTCGATGATGTCATCGCCGCATTGAACGCGACGGTTCCTTATGACTGGCGCGGCTTCTTCAACGCCCGCGTTTACGAAATCAATCCCCACGCCCCGATCGGTGGAATCGAACGCGGCGGCTGGCAGCTCACTTACAACGACGAGGAAAACGCCGTGATGCGCGTGCGCGAGAGCGTGGACGAAATGGTTGACCTCAGCTTTTCTCTGGGCATGCTCGTTCAAATTGGCAGCGGCGAAGAAAATGGCCGGTTAGCCGATGTGATCCCCGGGATGCCGGCCGCGGAGTCGGGTCTCGCTCCGGGCATGCGCCTGCTTTCCGTCAATGGCCGGGGATTCACGCCCGGCGCTCTTCACGAGGCCATTTCCGAAACGAAGAACGGAAGCAAGCCTATCGTCATCACTGCCGACAACGGCGGCTTCGTGCTCACTTATAATGTTCAATATCATGGCGGCGAACGCTACCCTCATTTGGTGAGAAATAGCGCGGAGCCGGACCTGTTGAGCGATACGCTGCGGCCACTCACGCAACATGGAAATGCCCGTGAGACGGCCCGTTCGGACGGGCGATAGCCCCTTAGGAGATGAAGGAGCGGAGTAGGAGAGTCACGATGAAACATCTGCTCGGAACTTGGTTCCTTCTTGCTTTACTGATCCTGGCCACCGGTCCTGTTTGGGCCCAGCAGAAGCGCCCGCTTAGTTTCGACGATCTAATGGCCATCGATCGGATCAGCGAGCCGATGGTGTCGCCCGACGGGCAGTGGGTCGCCTACACGGTCGCGAAAGCGGATATTACGGCTAACCGCCTGACGCGAAATATCTGGATCGTGAGTACAAATGGAACGAGCGAGCCACGGCAACTGACGCGCGGCGGCTCGGATGGTCGGCCACGCTGGGCGCCCGACAGCAAACGGCTGGCATTTGTCTCCAGCCGTGGCGGGACCGAGCAGATTTATCTGCTCTCACTGAATGGCGGTGAGGGCGACCCTCTCACTAAATTTTCAACCGGAGCTGGCAATGAACAATGGTCGCCCGATGGCCAGTGGATCGCGTTCACCTCGGCGGTTTATCCCGATTGTCATGACGACGCCTGCAATCGTCAGCGCGATGAGGCGCGAGAAAAGGACCCGGTGAAGGCGCGCATCTATGACCACCTTCTGTTTCGTCACTGGACTCATTGGAGCGATGGCAAGCGCAGCCATCTGTTTGTAATTGCCGCTTCGGGAGGCGCGCCGCGCGACCTTACGCCCGGCGCGGATTACGACGTGCCACCCGATGAGCGAGGCGATGCCGCGGATTTCGCCTTTTCTCCCGATTCCAAGGAGCTTTGCTTTACTGCCATTACTGATCGGCCGGAAGCCACGACCACCAACGCCGATCTTTTCACGGTATCGCTGGCGGGCGGCGAACCCCGGCGAATCACCACGAATCCCGGTTTCGACGGTCATCCCATCTACTCTCCCGACGGACATTCCATCGCCTATCACGCGCAGCTCGTGCCCGGTTATGAAAGCGATCGCTGGCGCCTGATGCTTTATGACCGCGCGACGCAGAAGACGACAAATCTTACGGAAAATTTCGACCGCAGCATCCAGGAACCGCTCTGGTCACCCGATGGCCGCCGCATCTATTTTGTCGCCGAAGATCAGGCCGAACAGCCTATTTACGCGGTCGATATCAAGTCTGGCGGCACGCCGCATCCTATCGCGCCCGGTAGCTACAACTCCGAACTCAGCGTGAACGCAGATGGAAATACTCTCGCTTTCACGCGCTCCAGCGTGACCATGCCATCCGAAATCTTCACCGCTCACCCTGACGGAGCGCACGCAACTCAGCTCACCCATCACAATACTGCCCTGCTCTCTACGGTGGAGATGAATCCGCCCGAACCGTTCTGGTTCGAGGGCGCCGGAGGCTCACGCGTGGAAGGGTTCCTGATCCGGCCGCCCCACTTCGACGCCTCGAAAAAGTATCCGCTGCTTCTGCTCGTGCACGGCGGTCCACAGGGATCCTGGGCTGACGATTGGGGCTACCGCTGGAATGAAGAGCTCTTCGCTTCGCCGGGGTATGTCGCTGTGATGATCAATCCTCGCGGCTCGACGGGATATGGCCAGAAGTTCGTTGACGAGATCAGGGACGATTGGGGCGGAAAAGTTTATGACGATTTGATGAAGGGCACGGACTATGCGCTGGCGCATTACCCATTTATCGATGCTAGCCGCACGGCTGCAGCGGGAGGCTCGTACGGCGGCTACATGATGGATTGGTTCGCGACGCGCACCGGCCGATTCAAGGCGCTCATCTCCCACGCCGGTCCCTACGACAACGTAAGCATGTATGGAGGAACTGAGGAGCTGTGGTTCGTGGAGCACGACTTGGCGGGAATGCCATGGTCGAATCCGGAAAGCTATAGCAAATGGTCTCCCAGCACCTACGCCGGCGAACTCGGAAAATTCAAGACTCCCACGCTCGTCATCGCCGGAGAGATGGATTATCGCGTTCCCTACACGCAGTCGCTCGAATTCTTCACCGACATGCAGCGCCAAAACGTGCCTTCCAAGCTGCTTATTTTCCCAGATGAAGGCCACTGGGTCGGGAAGCCGCAAAATAGCAGGCTCTGGTACAAAAACTTTTTCGACTGGCTGGCTACTTACCTGAAGTAGGCGATTCCACTGGCTCGGATGCAGCCGGCGCGTTAATTGTGGGAAGCACTTCCATATCGGATAGCCGGGCCATCTCCGAGCGGTTTCGCCCCGAGACTTTCGCCCGATAGAGGGCGGTATCCGCGGCACGCAGAAGCTTGTTCACTTCGGCGTGCGGGCAGTCGCCACTGGCAATACCACCGATGCTGATAGTGACCGCCACCGTGCCGGTCGACGTCCCGATCGAGCTGCGCTCCACTACTTTTACGAGCTGTTCGGCCTTTGTAGTGAGTTTCGGATTATCGCAGCCGGGCAGTAAGATCAAAAACTCCTCCCCTCCATAACGCCCCACCGAATCATAGGAGCGAACTTCCCCTTTCAGTCGGCCCGTCACGGCGCGAAGGACTTCATCGCCCACCAGGTGTCCCCGCGTGTCATTGACTCTTTTGAAGTGATCGATATCCGCGAGCAGGATGCCTACCGAACTGCCGTCTCTGCGCGCGCGGCTCAATTCCCGCTCGAGCATCTCGATAATCGCACCGCGATTCCAGATAGTGGTCAGCGAGTCGTGGCTGGCTTTGAAGCGCAGGCTCTCGCGCGCCTCCACAAGACGGCTTTCGAGGTCCAGCATGCGCAAACCGACGCGCAGACGCGCCCTCAATTCCTGTGGATGAAAAGGCTTGGTCAGGTAATCGTCCGCTCCCGATTCCAGCCCCTCCACCAGATTCCCCACTTTGTCGTTTGCGGTGAGGAGCATGATGTACACGTAGGGCTGCGCCAGATCGCGCCCGCACGCGGCGGCAAATCTCCAGGCCGTCGATTCCGGGCATGATCCAATCGAGCAAAGCTACCCGGGGAGCATTCTCCGCCTGCAGCACTTCCCAAGCCTCCGCGCCATCGTGAACAGCGATTACCTCGTAACCCCATTTAACTAGCAGGCGATCAAGCAGGCGGGAGGAGACCGGATCGTCATCAGCAATCAGAATCTTCATCGCACGCACTCCTGCCTGAGTTCGTCGAGGAGCTTGCTTGCTCGCTGGATTTGCTCTTCCAGCAATCGCGAGCTCTCTGGAGCATGAGACAGGTCTCCCGCGGCCGCGAGTTTTTCGAGTTCCAGAGCTGTGGCGGCTGCTTCCACCGCGCCCAGATTTCCGCATGTTCCTTTCAATGTGTGCGCGGCACGCCGCAGGATATCGGGTTGTTTCTTATCGATGGCTTCCCGAATGGCAGTCATTTGGCGAACGGAATCCTCCTTGAAAAGCTCGATGATGTCGCCAAGCAGCTCCATATCACCTTCGACGCGGTCGAGCAGCGCGACCCGATCCAACGCGCCGATTGCTCCGGAATCCGTGGTGGTACCCGTCGCCGGCTCCAGTTCATGCTGCACAGCAGTCGGATCGAGGCGAGCCAACTCTGAGAAAAGTGTGTCCGGCCGGATCGGTTTGGTTACATAGCCGTCCATGCCTCCCTCCAGGCAGCGCTCGCGATCACCTTTCATGGCGTGTGCGGTTACTCCGATGATGGGTATGTGACTTCCCAGAGTTCGCTCGCGAGCGCGGATAGCCGCCGTTGCCTCCATCCCATCCATTTCCGGCATCTGAATGTCCATCAAAATCGCGTCAAATCCCTGAAACCCTGCTCCTTCGAGCAAATCGAGTGCTTCCCGGCCGTTCGTGGCCAGCACAACCTCGTGGCCCCACTTCCGTAAGATCGTCAGTGCCAGCTTTGCGTTGACCGCGTTGTCTTCGGCCAGAAGCAGGCGCATGGGACGCGTGGCTTTGTGCCGTTTATCAGGAACGACGGCCGAAGCAGAGTCCAGGATTTGCGTTCCGAGAGCATTCAGAATTCCGTCGAGCAAATCGGATTGTCCAATGGGCTTCACGAGATAAACTGTGATCCCGAGTTCGCGACATCTGGCTGCGTCGCCCACCTGACGATCCGAAGTGAGCATCATGATCGTGGCGCCCGCGAGTGAAGGATCGGCTTTGATTCTCCGGGCGACTTCGAACCCATCCATAGCGGGCATGTGGCCATCCAGGAGAACCAGAGGAAAGCTGTTCCCTTGATCGCGGGCCCAGCGCATGGCCATCAGCGCGGCCTCACCGCCATCCGCTAAAGTGGGGACCATCCGCCAGTTCTTCAGCATTTCATCGAGGATCATGCGATTGGTCTCGTTATCGTCGACGATCAGAACATGCAAACTCTCGAGTTCGGTGCGACGCAAGTTGCGCCCCGATCCGCTCGTTTCAGGCGGAGCGAGCTTCAACGTGAAATGAAAGACGCTGCCCTCACCCAGATGGCTTTCCACCCACACCTTTCCGCCCATCATCTCCACAAGACGCTTGGTGATCGTCAGCCCTAGACCAGTACCCCCGTATTTCCGGGTGGTCGAGCCATCAACCTGGGAGAATGCGTCGAAGATAATTTTTTGTTTCTCCAGGGGAATGCCAATACCCGTATCGCGAACAATGAAATGAAATCGAAAGGGGTCCGTTTCCGGACTGATGATCTCCCGGCCGACCTCGATCACAACGCCCCCTTTTTGAGTGAACTTGATGGCGTTTCCGACTAAGTTGACGAGGATTTGCCGGACGCGGTCCGGATCTCCGGAGAACATCTGCGGGACATTGGGCGCGATACGAGAGGAAAGCTCGAGCCCTTTCTTGTGCGCCCGAACGGCAAGTGTTTTTAGGGTCTGATTCACGAGTTCCGGCAAATCAAAATCGGTTTGATCCAGATCGAGCCGCCCGGCCTCGATCTTGGAAAAGTCGAGGACGTCATTCACGACGCGCAGCAGGCTGTCTGCCGAAGAACGCACCAGTTCCAGATACTGTTTTTGTTCTTCATTCAGCGGAGTATCGAGCGCCAATTCAGTCATGCCGATGATTCCGTTCATCGGCGTGCGAATCTCGTGACTCATGTTGGCGAGGAATTCGCTCTTGGCGCGATTGGAGGATTCTGCCGCTTGCTTGGCCAAGAGCATCGCCTCCTGCGCCGCACGTCGAGCCGTGATATCGATAAGCGTGACTACCGCGCCGACGATCTGGCCATCCCGCTCGATGGGATATGACCAATATTCCGCCGGAAAGCTCGTTCCATCAGATCGCCAGAGAACTTCCATGTCGCTGTGAGAGGCTTGACTGGTGCTAAGGGTCGCATATATAGGACATTCCGAGGCAGCGTAACGTGACCCATCGGAGCGGGTATGATGCACCAGATTATGCATGTTTCGCCCCAGCAGCTCGCTGACATCCGAGTAACCCAACAGGCGCAGCGTGGCCCGGTTTGAAAACGTGCATTGCCCCTGAAGATCGAGCCCATAGATGCCCTCGGCCGTGGAATCGAGCAGAAGGCGTGTGCGCTGTTCGCTTTCGCGCAGTGCTCCTTCGGCCTCTTTGCGCACAGAGATTTCCTGACGCAATTCCGCTGTTCGCTGCTCGACGCGAAGTTCGAGCTCATCGCGAGCCAGCTGCAGAGCTCGGTCGCGGCGCTGGATCTCAGTAAGCATGCCGTTGAAACCGTCGATCAGCACGCCGATTTCGTCGTTGGCGCCACGGGTGGCGCGAAGCGAGAAGTCTTTTTCGCTGGTAACCTGCCTGGTTGTCTGCGCCAGCATCAGAATCGGATCAGAAATGGCTCGCTGCATCCGAGCCGCCAAAAAGAAAGCACCCACCGACAAGCTCACCACGATGAGTCCGAACAAGGCGAAATACAGCCGCATGAGTTCAGCGAATTCCCCTAAATCGGAGGCAAGAAAGACCGTGCCGAGGCGATGGCCGTCCAGAACAATCGTGTGGAAAACCACAAGACGTTTGGACTCAAATCGCGTCCCGCTCGATTCGGGCGCCGGAAAGGAAAAAGGCGCTAGCGCTGGATCCCGAACATAAGTGGCAAAACTTGCTGCTCCATCGATGCGATAAAGAGCGGCCGCCATGACGTGCTCTTTGGCTGAAAGCGATTGCAGAACCTCGCGGGCGGCGGCGGGATCGTTGAAGGTCAACGCTGCGGTGCTATTGGAACCCAGCACTTCCGCCAGCGTTTCGAGATCGTGCATCCTGGATTGGCGCAAGGTGTGAATATCGAAAGCAAAGAAGGCGCCGCAAGCCAACAAGATCGCAGTGCACGTGGTGATCATGACGATCAAGGTGAGCTTGCGGCGAATCGACAAATCGCGGAACGACGTCATATGTTCATCTCGCGGCCTCGCTGCGGTTGATCACGCGCGCCAAC
Organism: uncultured Acidobacteriota bacterium; assembly: GCA_963846235.1. Taxonomy (GTDB): domain Bacteria; phylum Acidobacteriota; class Terriglobia; order Acidiferrales; family UBA7541; genus Palsa-189. Next base: position 209,920 of record CAWJVF010000003.1, on the reverse strand, counting down.
GCCAGCAGCTTTGCGCTTACGCGCAGTTTGCTCTGCGTGGCAACTTCCAAGTTCACGACGAAGCGCACTCGGTTCTCTTGCACCACAAATTGAATTGCGCCTCCGGCTTCGGCAAACCCATCAATGTCGCTGACCGTCAAGACGCTGGCTTCCTGAAGGCTGGCCAGGATCGGCGCTCTGCGCTGGCGTTCGGAGGCGCTGATGAAAAGAACATGACAACGGCGCAGGTTGTCACCATAGCGGTACTTAACGATTTCGATGCTGCGGCCCTGAGCCTTCTGTCCCGCGACGATACTCACGAGACTTTCGCCAAAGGGATCGTCTCCAATGACGCCGATCACAATCGGCGCGTGAGGATCGACAAAAGCGTTTTCCGGCCATTCCACGAATTTCGTGAAGTTGAATAAAAAAGCCGCCTTCACGTCGTACTCGCCGGGCTGCTCAGATTGCGCCGCAGCGATGGTGCAAACGAACGCGCCAACGATGAGCGCGGATAGAATCCAGCCCACTCTTGATACGGGCATCGGCAATTGCGGGCATTGGAGTGGTGAGTTCAAAGAATCCATCCCACATTGGCGTAAGCGACGCGCTTCACGAGGCGGGCCCTATTTCCCGAGCGTTACCCCAATTCGGCGGCTGCCCACACTACTACGCCCGCAATTCCCAGACGCACGCTGCTGGCCACAAACGCTGGTTTGACCTAATTCGTTGACTCTGAAAGATCAGGAATTTCTGGCGAGAAAAGAGGGGAAGAAAGCATTGGCAGGTTTGGGGCTGTTCGGAATCGAAACATGAGTACCGCTATGAAACGGTCTGGAGGCTGCTCGGTCCGGCAAGTTCGCCTTGAGATTCCCTTTCCTGCAAAATGCATTTTCGTTTTGGCAAGCCGGCTCTGCGTTTTGGCGTCTAATACACGATGAAAAATCGGCAGCACAATGATCGCGCCGCCGATTTTATTCCACGAAATACTGTGTTGAATTACTGAGCTGCCGCTGCCGTCTTGGATTCGGGCTTTGTGAATTTCGAGCTATCGAGTGGCGCGTTGTCCTGCACCTTGATGACGCGAATGGTCACACTAGTGGACGGTTCAAGGCGGGGGCCGGCGGGATTCATGGTGATCAGATAGGGAAACCGAACGCCGCTTCCCGTGTCGCGGTAATCGTCATAATTCACTTGAAATGGAGCATCGCCCACGGGAGTGGGTAACGAGCTCCACTTCCGCAGAAGCAATCCCGTCTGCACGTCGAAATAGAGCCGCTCCTCGCGTTCACCCTGTGGCTGCGCGGTTACAACGTAAGCGTCGTGCCCGTTCACGTTTTCGACGCCCTCTACTTGCATCTTCGCGTATGCCTGTTTCAAATCGAGCGGCAGATAGAAATCCGCATCGCGCTTGGCGCGCGTTTGATCGATTGCGCCGGGCTCAGCGACACGCCCTCTGAAATCCTGTGCCCAGGCCTTCGTTCCATCGAAACCGTCGGAGATCGTATAAGTTGGCGTCTTGTAAGTGTTGACGACAAGGTTAGGCGCCTTCTGGCTGCGTTCAAGCGCCGCCGGCATGGGCACAGTTCCTCCGGGACCGGTAGGGACTGTCTGAGTTCCGGTGATCACCCGGGACGTGACTTTTCTGAGCGCCTGCTCACCGCCGAGCGCCTGAACGTATTTAGTCACGATCTGATCAACCGAGGGCAGTTGGAGCTGGGCGTCGGTCTCGACGTCTTTCGGAACAGTGGGCAGAACCAACGTGGTTGCTGGAATGGCATTGCCGCGATGGCAGGTGTAGCAAGTGACTTCCTGCCCGCCGTTGAAGTTATTCTTGTTGATCGCCATCATCATGCGGATCATGTCGCGCGCGACTTCTTTTGGTTTTTTGGTGTCTGTCGAGCGATCCGGGTCGTCATGGCAGAATTCGCAATCCACTCCGAGCGCGCCGCGGATCAGGTGCATAGACTCGATGAGCTGGTCGGCCGGAGTTCCATTCATCGCTTTGATATTCTTATAGACTTGCTCGGCCGTTTTTCCATCCATGGTCGGCGGAGCGCCTTGCGCCCGCGCAATCAGCACGCTCGCGACTATCAACCCTATGAGTACGCCAATTCTTTGCACACGCATCAGTGAGTCACGCATTGACGAGACAGTCCTCCGGGCAAATCTTCGAATCCTGCTTCCGTTCGCAACGACCGAATGTGCGATTTGACTTCTCCGGCGAGCGGTAGCATACACTCTTGCCGTGCTGGTTGGAAGATCGCTCCGCGCCGATCCTTTGTATCCACCTGAGTCGCACGATTGAAAACTGAGCTTGAGCATTGTATCCTCGCCCGTCCACTCCCAAGCGCTCGAGAAACGGAAAGTCCGGGGCTAGCGAGGCTAACCGAAAGCAGCATCAGCGTCACGGAGACGAAGGAGAGAAAATTACTATGTTTTGGGGAATAAAATCGCGCTTCCTTAGTGGCGTTGCAATAACCGCCACGTTCGTATTTGGTGTTGCGTCAGTGAAGGCACAAACCGATGCAGCACAAAAGCCGCTGATGTCCGAAGACGCGTTCAAAGACGTGCAGGTATTGCGAGGAATTCCGGCCGGCGAGTTCATAGAGACCATGGGGTTCTTTGCCGTCTCACTGACGGCGAACTGCACCACTTGCCATGGCGATGCCAGCGCCGGCAGCTGGGAACATTATGCCGACAATACTCAGCTGAAGTCGGCCGCCCGCAGGATGGTCGTGATGATGAACTCCATCAATCAGGCCAATTTTGGCGGCAAGCGCGAGGTAACGTGCTATACCTGCCATCGCGGCGACCGCATTCCGCGCGTTACGCCGACAATTGCGGACGTATATAACTCCACATTCAACCCGATCGAACCGGACCAACTGCTTCCACCAACACCCACACCCGAGATGTCCGCCGATCAAATCCTGGACAAATACATTCAGGCGCTCGGCGGAGCGCAGAATTTGGCGAAGCTCACGAGCTTTGTGGCGAAGGGAACTTCCCAGGCCTATGCCGAGCTTGCTTATCCATTCGAACTCTATGCAAAAGCACCGAACCAAATGTCGACGATCACGCACACGGAGGCGGGCGACAGGACCATCGCGTACGACGGCCGCAACGGCTGGGTGGCTATGCCCCGAGACGACAAGCCGATTCCGCTACTTCCGCTGGTCCAAGGCGATCTGATCGGCGCCAAGCTGGACGCAACGATCTGCTTCCCCACTGCTATAAAGCAGGCGCTTACGCAGTGGCGCGTCACCATGCCGATAACTATCAACGACAAAGACGTCGAGGTTGTGCAAGGGACCGTCGACGGCCGCACTCCAGTGAACCTTTACTTCGACAGTAAGACCGGGTTGCTGGTACGGCAGGTGCGTTATACGGATACGAAAGTGGGTCTCTCAGCGACGCAGGTTGACTATGAAGATTATCGTGACGTTGCCGGCGTGAAGATGCCCTTTAAATGGACGACGAGCTGGCTGGATGGCCAGACGGTCTTCACGGCGACCCAGATTCAGCCGAACGTACCGATAGACGCCGCCAAATTCGGCAAACCGGCGCCGCCAAAACCGCCAACTCCCTGATATAATCGACGAAACGAATTTCAGCAGCTCCCGTCATAGGGATAGCCGAGCGGTACCTTGACACTTTTTTCAGCGGCAATGCTATGTTCGGGCACGATCAGTTTCTCGTCTGCTCTCCATAACGACTCCCAAAAACGGAGAATCGGACAGGAGGAAGAACCCAAAATGACTCGCAGAGCTTCGAGTATGGCGGTGATTTTTTGTGGGTTGCTTTTGGCGGCGCTGCCCGCCCTTGCACATCACTCGCTTAACGCTGAGTTCCAGATGGGCAAGCCCACGGAGTTGAAGGGAATCCTCACGAAGGTGGAGTGGGATAATCCGCACGTTTATTGGAACGTCGAAGCAAAGGATGAGGGCGGCGCTGTGACGCGTTGGTCAGTGGAGGGCTTGCCTCCGAGCTATCTGCACCGTAATGGCGTTTCGAGGACGGATATGCTGGCGCTGGTAGGGAAAGAAGTAACGATTCATGGACGTCTCGCTAAGGACGGGTCAAAACTGATGTTCGGTCTAGACTTCGTGCTGCCGGACGGCAAAGTGATTCCGATCGGGCCGAAGGCGGGAGACGACAACCCGTAGTGGCGGAGATAGTCGCCAGGAGGAACTCTATGAAGCTTCATCACGTCCTCGGGTATTTGCTTGCCGCGGCAATGATCGCGAGCGTTTGTGTGGCATCTGCTGCTGCGCAGGCGGATAAAGACCAGGGAACAAAGAAATACGCGCCTCCGACTCTATCCAAAGACCATTCCAAGCCAGCGCCGCGCACAGCCGACGGACATCCGGACCTCTCTGGAATGTGGATCGAGAAGTACGGAGCGTTGGGAACCGATCCCGCTGTCGGCAAGCCTGCGGGGAGTGGTCGGCGAACTGGTGCGCCAGCTTATGAATCCGATGGACTACCTTATCAGCCGTGGGCAGCTCTGAAAGCCAAACAATTGAAGGATGCTGAGAATACGGACCCGCTGCTGCACTGCGAGCCTTATGGCGTGCCACGAATCTGGGGCGGCCCTCATCCAGCTAGGCTGGTAGCGCTGCCCGGAGAGCTGATCATCCTTTATGAAAGAGATACAGCCTTCCGCATCATCCCCACAGACGGACGGCCGCATGACCCCAATGCGGACCCATCGTGGATGGGAAATTCGGTGGCGAAGTGGGACGGAGATACGCTGGTGATCGACACGACCGACCTGACCGATAAATCCTGGTTGGGATCGGGAAAGAACGCCGGCGAAGGCAGCGGGACCTTTCATAGCGATGCGCTGCATGTGACCGAAAAAATCCGGCGTCCAGATTTTGATCACCTTACCGTGGAAATTACGGATGATGATCCCAAAGTGTTCACCCATCCTTGGGTGTATACATGGAACATGACCCTCACACCGAACGAGTCCATGTATGAAGACGTGACTTGTTCCAACGAGAAGGATTACGAGCACGAAGTGCCCGATAAACCAGCGGCTACCGACAAATCCGCCGCGGCTAACTGAACGAGGCCGCAGCGGCCAAATTTCCGGCTTCTCCGAAAATGCATCGAAACGTGGCTTGGATCAGGAGCCTTAGTGTGCTCGGAAGGCGGCCATTAGGGGTTCGATTGCCATTAATTCAGCGAGGCTTTTCAGTTCCCTGCCGTTAGGGTAGGCTGAGGTGGTTGCCACTCCGGGGTGGTGCAATTGGTAGCACATGGGCCTTTGGAGCCTAGAATCTTGGTTCGAGTCCAAGCCCCGGAGCCATCTATTCCCGCAAGTTTGGATTCGCGTCTGCTTCGCTCGCCTTCTCTCGGCTAAGTTCAACTACTAACTGTCGCACCCCGGTTCGCGCGAAGCGATGGTCAAATCGACACAACTGTGCGCAAATGACAGCGATCAAGCCTCGCCCTTCGTCTAAGTTACGTTCGAAGCCTCGGAAAACATAGGGAATAAATTGTAGGACCATTAGGTCCTTCACCTGCTGGACTCGGAAATGAAAGAAAAAGATTAGCGAGCCAAAGGACCCTTCGAAGCATCCTATAAGTGTGCGCGACCGAGGTGAACTAATGAAACTGCCAGAATACGCGCCCGCAACAGCTGATCGCGTTTCGACGCGCGAGGAGCTTTTCCAGGTACTTGAACTGCTTGGCGGTTTCGAAGAAGTCCAGGGCACTGAACCAGACCCCACCAGTGACCTGTTTGCGTGCCTAGAAGCCGAACCAACAATGAGCTCTGTAGAGATCCTCGATCAAGTTACGACCAGCGAGGAGCGATTGCTCCTGGAAATCGAACCGTTTAGCTCCTTACTGGAGAGAAAAGCCGAGAGGATAAATTAGGGGAGCACGTTCGCATTTGGAACGATCCCGCGCGAACCTGCTCCACATCGGGACTCCGGCAGAACTTTGTTGTACCGACCAGACTCACTTCCACTCGCATCTCGAGCTTTAAAATGTCCCTAAGCGCCTGAGATTAAAGACTTAGCACCTCGCCCTTCGCTCTCCTCTATTCTTCACCAGCTCGTACGATTGTGGCAGTCCGTCTGGCATACATTTTGCCGGAATCAATCGCATGAGCCTACCCAGCAGCCCGGAAATTGCTGTCCAAGATTCTCCTCAACCCATCGTAGATATCTGCGTGGTCGACCACGACGTCTCGACGGTAGAGATGCTGTGCGAGACGCTTACTAGTTTTGGCTATCGGTGTTTTGGAACCGCCGACCCTCACGAGGCTCTTCGATATGTTGGTAAGGGCAAGGGACGCATCGTTCTATGTGACTTGAAAATGCCCACAATGGACGGGCTGGCGTTCCTCAAGGAAGCTTTGCACCAGGACCCAGGTGTGTATGTCATCCTGATGACCGGCTTTTACTCGATCGACTCGGCAATCCAAGCCATCAAGCACGGCGCTTATGACTATCTGCCCAAACCCTTTGAGCGCCATCGTCTGAAGAAGACCATCGACGATCTAGTCGAACAGTTCTACCGGCGACGAAGAATTCATGATCTCGAGCAGCGTTTGGTGAGCGATCTGGAATTCCACGGAATCGTGAGCCGAAGCCCGGCCATGATTGACGTTTTTGAGATGGCGCGGAAGATTTCGCGGCACTACGTGAATGTTCTGCTGATGGGTCCAACTGGATCGGGGAAAGAACTCGTGGCTCACGCCATCCACCAAATGAGCCCCGTCGCCAGTCAGCGGTTCGCCATTTGCAACTGCTCGGCAATCGTCGATTCGCAGCTCGAAAGCCGGTTATTCGGCCACATGCGGGGCGCATTCACCGGCGCGACGGAAACGCATGCCGGTCTCTTCGAATACGCGAACGGCGGAACTGTATTTCTCGATGACGTGGGTGAGACTTCCCTGGTCATGCAGGCAAAGCTGCTGCGCGTTTTACAACACCGCGAAATCCAGCGTGTGGGTTCGCCCGAAGTGCGTCGTGTGGACGTGCGGGTGATCGCAGCCACGAACCGCGATCTGCGAGGCGAAGTGGCCGCAGGAACATTTCGCGAAGACCTCTTCTCTCGTTTGAGTACGATCCAGATTCGTGTGCCCAGCCTCGCCCAGCGCCTCGAAGATCTGCCCGCGTTGACTACGTTTTTTATCAAGAAATACAACGCCGCTAACGGAAAGCAGATCCAGGGCCTTACACGCCGAGCACAAACCGTGTTGCTTCAGTACGCTTGGCCCGGGAATGTGTGGGAGCTCGAAAATGTGATCTCCAGCGCATCTCTGGTGGCGCCAAACTATTTCATTGACGTTCACGATCTGCCCGAAGACGTCCAAAAGCCGGGGCGCAGTGAAGCGCCTGCGAAATCCTGGCTTCCGATTCCTTTGGAAGCGGTTCGCCGGGACCATATCGAGCGGGTGCTCGATTTGTGTTCGGGCAATCGAGTTCGCGCGGCGCAAATGCTGGGCATCGGCCGCACCAGCCTCTATCGCTATTTGAAGCGGGAAGGAAGAGTGCGTCCGGGCACAGGAATCCCCGCGGCGTGAACGCGTGGAGTTGGTGAATCGCATAAATAAGTGTCCCTTTGTCGCCGCCTTCAGCGAATCGCGAATTCCACTGCCGGTTCCGGCGTGCTTTCGCCCACTGTATCGCTATGCTAGACTTCGCGAAGCGGGTGCAAATTCCTGCCGATGCGTGGAACTTCGGGCTTTGTGCAACGATTCCCCGTGAACCCCGCCAGGCCCGGAAGGGAGCAACGGTAGCGGGACCGTTTCGTGTGCCGCAGAGTACCCGAAGTTCCTCTCATTGCTGAGAGCGGCCGGCCCCGGAAACAACCTTCAGGGATCCATGGACTATCAAGTCATTGCACGGAAGTGGCGGCCGCAAACCTTTGCGGAACTTGTGGGGCAGCAGCACGTCACGCGCACGCTGCAAAACGCGCTCCAGAGCGGCCGCGTGGCACACGCTTATATTTTTTCGGGCGCCCGGGGCGTCGGAAAGACGACCACGGCCCGAATTCTGGCCAAAGCGCTGAATTGCGTTCACGGACCCACACCTTCGCCGTGTAATCAATGCGACTCATGCCGTGAAATTGCCGCCGGTAGCTCAATGGACGTTCTGGAAATCGATGCCGCGTCCAATCGAGGCATCGACCAGGTTCGCGAGCTACGCGATATGGTGCGGTATGCGCCTGTCGGCGGACGTTCGAAGGTGGTTATCCTCGATGAAGCGCACATGCTCACCGATGAAGCTTCGAACGCGCTGCTCAAGACACTGGAAGAGCCGCCGGAAAAAGTGGTCTTCATTATGGCCACTACTCAGCCCGAAGATCTGGTCGACACAATCCGCTCTCGTTCGCAGCATTTCCATTTCCGCGCGCTTTCCTTTGGCGAAATCGTCGAGGCGCTGCAAGGCATTGCTTCCAAAGAAGGATTGAAGATCGAGCCGGGCGCGATTGCCGTGATGGCCCGCACGGCCGATGGCAGTCTGCGCGACGCTCTGTCGTTGATCGAACAGGCCCGCGCTTATTGCGGCGACGCGATAACCGAAGCGCAAGTTCGAGAATTGCTCGGCGTCGTACCGGCTGAGGTGCTGGACGAATTGGTTGCCGCTATTGAAACCCGCTCCACGGAGCGCGGGCTGGCCCTGGTGCATCGACTGCTTGCGGAAGGACAGAACCTGCAACAGTTCTGCCGCGAGGCGATTTCTCATTTCCGAAATGTTCTGGTGGCGCGGGTTTGCGGGGCGGATTCGGACCTGATTGCCGCGCCCGCGGACGAGCGTCCCAGGCTGGCTCGAGCGGCGAGCAATTTCAGCGAAGAAGATTTGACCCGCTTCTTCCAGATTTTGCTGCTTACCGAAGAGGATCTCCGCCGCAAGCCGGATCCGCGCCTGCACCTGGAAATGGGCCTGCTTCGTCTGGTCAATGCCGCGCGGCTCGCTCCGCTCGAGGAGGTTCTGGCGGAGCTTTCTGGCGACGTTCGGGCCGGTAATGTTCCTGTTCGAACGCCAGCTCCAAAATTGAACGCGGATTCGGGAACAGCCATCGCGACAGTTCCGGCGAAACCGGCGGCTCAGCCTCCTGCGGCGGCCCCGAAGAACCTCAAAGCTTCGATTCCCGCTCCCGCTGCGACCGTTGCACCTGCTCCGGCCGCTCGCCCTTCCATTCCGAATGTGCCGGGTTCTAACGTCTCGGCCGATTCAAAGGCGGGCGCTGCTTCTGCTGCGGCGCCGGCGCTCGAGCATGCGGAAAATTCGAGCGCCGCTATTTCCGAAGTGGGTCTTGACGCCGCACAAGTGCAGGCCATCAAGACCGAAAGTTTTTCTCAGTCCCAATTTCTGGGCGAATTGCTCGAACACGCATTCCGCTGGGAAGCTCGATGCCGGTGAAGTTCGCCTTTATTTTCCGACTGAACAACGCAATTTCGCCGAGCTATTGCAGTCTCGGGACCGTATAGAGAAATTGCGCACCATCGCGAGCGGAGTGCTCGGCCAGCAAGTGCGCGTCTGTGTTAAACTGGAGGCCGCTCCGGTGGTCGCTGCAAAAGTTCGCGCCGGAGAATCCGGCCGCGAGTTGCGCGCTCGGTTTGAGCAAGACCCGATCGTACGCGGAATGGTGGAGCGGTTTGGCGGCCGAATCTCCGAAGTGAAACGCCGGGACGAAGGATGAAACATGGAAGTTAAGGCACTGCAACAGCTTCTTTCCCAGTTTCGGCAGATGCAGGAGAGTCTGCAGAAGCAGCTAGACAACGTTAACGTGGAAGCCTCTGCAGGCGGCGGCATGGTCGTTGTGAAAATGAACGGCCAAAAACAAGTCACCGATGTGCGTATCGAACCGGAAGTTTTTGCCGGCAAGGATCCCGAGTTGTTGCAGGACTTGATTCGCGCTGCAGTCAACGAAGCGTGCCGCCGCGTCGATGAGGAACTCGCCAGCCAAATGAAAGGCCTTGCGAGCGGACTTCCAGGAATCTCCGGTCTGAAAATCCCCGGATTATTCTGACTGCTTCACGTGAAAGCAAACTGCTTGCTAATTTGCGGACGCCCCGCAGGCATCGCTGATGCCTGACTTTGCCGAACCGATCGGTCGGCTAATCGATCAATTCAAACGCTTGCCCGGGATCGGCCAAAAGACGGCGCAGCGCCTTGCCTTTCATGTGCTCCGCTCCGACCCAGAAGACGCGATGGCCTTGTCCGACGCCATTCGCGATGCCAAGCTGAAGATTCGTGAATGCAGCGTCTGTAACAACATCACCGATACCGATCCCTGCCTTTACTGCACGGGCCCCAACCGTAATCGCGCTGTGATCTGCGTCGTCGAAGAGCCTCACAACATCCTCGCCATTGAGCGCACGCGCCAATATACCGGTCTTTATCATGTGCTGGGCGGAGCGCTTTCGCCTTTGGAAGGAAAAGGGCCGGATCAGTTGAAGCTGAAGGGACTGATTGAAAGGCTGAAAGGCGGGTACCGTGCAGGAGATCATTATCGCCACAAATCCCACCGCCGAAGGCGAAGCGACCGCAGTGTATGTTTCGAAACTGATCAAGCCACTGGGGGTGCGCGTCACCCGTATTGGGGTGGGCATACCCGTGGGTTCAGACCTCGAGTATGCTGATGAAATCACGATGCTTAAGGCCATGGAGGGCCGGCACGACCTCTAAGCCTGCAGGCAAGCCTTAAGCCCCTTTTCTCCACCGCCAAGAACCGGTATTAGCATCTTTCGCACCACTCTTCTCCGAATTGTCGACCCGCCTGCTCAGGGGTGATACGCTTGTTCTTCGCTCTAGGGAGAGATTGGTGCCGGAGTCTGTGCCAACAAACGAGCCGGATATATCGAAACGCCGAAGTACGCGTATTGTCCAGGCAGTGCCCCTTACAGTCGTCGGAGTGGATGCCCTAGGTCGTCCCTTCTCCGAGCGCACTTCCACATTAATTATCAACTGCCACGGCTGCCGTTACCAATCCAAGCACTACGTTCTCAAAAACATGTGGGTGACTTTCGAGGTCCCGCATCAAGAGGCGGGCCATCCCGCGCGAGCGGTTCGGGCACGGGTGATGTGGATCCAGCGGCCGCGAACTGTGCGTGAGCTGTTTCAAGTCGGCGTCGAACTCGAAGTTTCCGGGAATTTCTGGGGCATCGCTTTTCCTCCTTCGGATTGGTTTCCCTTCCCTGAGGGTTTGGCCGCAGTTCCTTTGCCTCCCGTTGCCGCAATGCCGCCTGCCGCACCAACTGAGAGCCCGTGGCCGGCAGCGTCGCCAACAACGCTAGCAGAAGGCAATCTGCGCACGATGCAGGCGATTCCTGCCATCCAGCCGGCAGTGCCGCTCGAGTCGTCTTCAAGATCCGAGATCGAGGCATTGATCGAAGAGGCCAAAAAAGACCTCCAGGCGACGCTCCGTCGAAGTGCCGCCGAAGCGGTCTCTCTCGAGGCCCGTCCGCTCATCTCTTCACTGGAACTCCAGTTGAAGGGTCTGGCCGAAAAGTCTCTCGAAGCGGCTGCCGGTTCCGTAGCCCAGAAAGCGCTTCAGGAAGCCAAGCAAGTTCAGGTAGACGCGTTCCGGCAGGAATGTAACCGCAGCATGGCGGAGGGCGCCAAGCGCGCCGTGCAAGAGTTGGCGTCGCAATTGGAGGAAGTCGAGAAGCAACGCAGCGCTGCCTTCGAACAGATTTTGCAACAACGTATCCAGGAGGTGCTGGACCGATTGCAGAAGCAGGCCGCGGAGTTGCGACCGCCCGCAGTGCCGGCCGCGAACCAAGCTGCACAGATTCCGACTCCGGATTTGCAGAGACTGGAACAGCGCATTCAGGCTCAGATCGAACAGGCGAACGTCAGCCTTTCCGAGATCGAAACCGTTTCGCGTCATTTGCAGGATCAGGCCGCCTCGGCTTTCAGTTCCGCGCAAGAGGATTGGAAAGCTCGCGTGGAGGCGGAGTTCTCCGCGGCGACAGGCCGCTGGCACCAGGAGATCGGGAGTTCGGTCGAATCCGCCAAGCAGCAGTTTGTGGAACGCCTGGCCCGCCATGCCGAATCGGCCGGTGAACACGTGGAGCGGGAGCTCGCGCTGCGGATCGGCGGAATGACTAAAGTCTTCGCGGATGCGGCCACCCATTCCGAAACCAGGCTCAGTCAATTGCGCACGTCGTTGGATCAGGAGAATGAACGCGCGCTGGAATCCTTGCGGAAGGTACAGACAGTCGAGCATTACATAGAGAATCAAGCCGCAAAGCTCCAGGGGATCACCCAGGCCGTTGAGCAAGCGCTGGAGCAGCGCGCCAGCGCGTTGCTGGAAGCGCAAAGCGAGGAGATGGCCCGGCGCGCTTCGGGCGCCATAACAGCTTGGGCAGAACGCCTGCAGCCGGCGCTGGAGGCCACTGGACAGCAGACCGTTACCCGACTGGCAGCCCAGATCAAAGCCGAACTGAAAGACCGGGTGGAGAGCGCCGCGGCAATGGTGGCTCGCCTTGAGACAACGATTGGGTCGGCGGACGAGGCGCTGCGTCACCGAGAGGAGACCCTGGCGAGGGCTTCCGAGCACGCGATTCATGCCGCCGGGGAGCGGGTTAAGGAACTGGTCAGCGCCCTGACGCGCGACTTCAGTGAATCGGGCCGCGCCGCCGCGGAAAAATGGATTTCCGAAATTGACGCCAAGGCTACGGACACCACCCATCACGCGTTCGAATCGCTCTTCAAGACCGCGGAATGGTACGAAAAGAAAGTGCACACGCAGATGCAAGCGGCCATCGACAAGGGCATGGAAAACGCGCTTGCCACGCTCAAAGAGAAAGCACGCGAAATGTCTGGCGTTTTTGGCGCCGAACTCGATCACTACAGCCGCAGCTACGTGGAACACACCCACGGACAGGTAGAAGAAGCGGCGCGCGAAGGCCTGGAGAAGCTGCGTAAACACGCGGAGGAGATGGCCACGGAATCCGCAGCTTCGATCGTGCAACAGGCGCGGGAAGACTCGGAAGCAGCTTTGGAGGGTTTCCACACCAAAGCCGCCAGCCTTTCGGCGCAGATCAAAGCGCAATTCGAAGCGCAAGCGGACGAAGCCCGCGCAAAATCCGAGGCCCATTCCAAACAGGCTTCTGCGGAGTTCCGCGCCGCTCTGAAGCTACAATTCCAGGATGAATTGGGCGGCGCGAAGAAAGAATTACAGGCGCAGCTCGGATCGGCCCGCGAAGAACTGCGCTCGGAGTCCGAGGCGCAGCAGTACAAATTGGCCGAGTCAGTAACCGCCATGAACGAAGAGGCTCTCGAGGGCTACAAGCGACGGCTCGAGGCGGCCTCAAACTCCTGGCTGCTGACCACCGTTGCGAAGCTCAGCCAGCACTCCGAACAGCACGTCCAAATGCTCACCAAGGCCGCTGAAGAACGACTGCGTGCCGCCTGCACCGAAGTTTTCTCTGGCGTAGGCGATGCTCTTCGCCGCGGTCTGGTGGACGTCGAGTCCCTCAATCTGCCACCACGAAAAACCGACGAGTGACGCGCCGCCTGTTTTTGCATTCCGAACAGAGTTTATCCTTCGCCGGTCGGCGAGACTTCAACCCCTCTGGCGACCGAATCGGTATAATGGGCGCATATGGGGAATCACGCCTACGTAAGCTTCTGGACGCGCGACCGGGCTCCAGAGACTATGCTTGATCGGTTCGGGCGCTTCCTCGAAACTTTTCCGCTCTCCGCTTCCCGGCATGGATTTACAGCTTTGACCATTCGTGCGGTCGACCCCGCGGAAACTCCCCTGCTGGAACAGGACCTCCGCGGGATAAAGGCATCCGCTTCGGACGTGATTACCGTGGTGCGCGAGCACGACAGCGCCGATTGCTCCTACGAAGTAGAAGCTTACTGGGACATGTGGCAGCGCAGTTTGGAGACAGGCGCGTGGCAACACGGGCCCGAGCGTGTGCTCCTGATCTGCAACGGCCGCTCGTACGATGACGGCGTTGCGGACAGCTCCGGCGACTTTCTCGCCGACATCGGGCTCGAACATTTCTTTACGGGCCATGCAGGACTGCTCGGCACGTACTCGACTCCGAAGGCCGCCTTCCGATCCCGTAGAAGCTGAATTTTTATCCTGGATGATGAATGATGAACGCTTGCACGAATACTATGAGAAAACGCGAGCCAATATTCAGGTCCTGCTGAACTGGGTTGGCGCGGTGGAAAAGGCCCTGCCCCTGGAACGCCATTTGTTGTGGTCCGAAGGAGAAGAGAATCTTGAGGCGCGATTGGACGAAATTCTCGCGGTGCACTAGTCTTGTGGTGCTGGTTGCCGCTCTGTCGGTATACGCGTTTCCCGCTCAGCGTCCCAATTCGCCCAAAACCACGAATGAGCTTACGCTGGCGGGACTCCGTCCCGGCCGCGACCCGGTCGCGAGCGCATTCAAGCGCTATAAGCAAAAATACCTGGTGAGCAAAACGAGCGCGGATAGCAAAGAATGGCGGGATACCTGCACCGGTCGCTCTTTGGCTTTGGCAGTCGATTCTCAATCCGTGATCCAGGAGATTACCGTTTCGTTGCTCGTCCCTCGCGATGGAAACTGCGATAATCGCCGGTTCGAATTCCTGAATCTCGACGATTGGGTTACGGGAAAAGGTTTGCGTCTGGGCGACTCACGCAATCATGTGGTGGAACTTTACGGAGAACCAAACTCCAGTGAACCCGTGGTACGCGACGATGCGGATTTTGAAGTGCTTCAGTTTGATTTTGCGAGCGTCGGGCCCGACGTACCGCAGGCAATGCGGGTCTACTGCCAGCGCGAGTCCGGCCGAGTGGTTGAAATAACGCTTTCGGCCGCGAGCACTATCGAGACGAAGCGCGCGCAAAGAGAGTGATAGGATTCAAGGCGTGTTCTTGATTCGCGACATTGGTGTTGCCTGCGGCTGTAGCAGCGTCTGTGAACCGCTGCCCGCCTGCATTGCGGAGTGCAAATGAGCGGCGCTCCGGGTGCAACCGTACTGGCCACAGACCCTCCGAAACCACCTGCTTCGAAACCAACCCCCGGTTGGAAACAGCTCAAAAAGCTGCTTCCGTATATCGCGCGGTCCAAAGGACAGGTTGCCGTCGGCATGGTGACCTTGGCCGCCATGGGTATCGTCGGCACGCTGCAACCGCTGGCCTTTGGCGTGATCATGGACTGCCTTTCCGGAAATGCTCAGCCGCTCGGCCGGCTGAGTCAGATGTCGCCGCGCCTTGTGCATTTCCTGATCCCGGCATATGCACCATCGAGCGTGCGGACACTGATTATTTACTGCATTGCGGCCTTAGTTATCGTCGCACTCAAGGGCGTTTTTTCCTTCTGGACGCGCTGGATTCTGATCGGCCTTTCCCGCGATATTGAATTCGATCTCCGCAACGATCTGCTCGATCGGCTGCTCATGATGGAGCCCGAATTCTACGTTCGCAATCGAACGGGTGAGCTGATGTCGCGCGCCACGAATGACCTGAACGCGGTGCGCATGGTTCTGGGCCCGGGAATCATGTATACCTCCCAGACGATCGTGACGATGCTGCTGGCGGTGATCTTGATGTTTCGCCTCTCACCGTCCCTTAGCCTTTGGGTTCTGATTCCCGTGCCTGTAGTGGTCGTGGCCACGCGCTATTTCGGCAGGACCATCCATTCGCTGTACGAAATCGATTCAGGCGGCGCTCGCGACGCTTTCCGCCAAAGCGCAGGAAAATCTGGCGGGCGTGCGCGTCATTCGTGCTTATGCCCAGGAAGACGCGGAGATGCGCGCCTTTGACGCGCCCAATCGCGAATACGTGACGCGCAATCTCAAGCTGATTGCCACCTGGAGCTTGTTTATGCCCGCGCTGACGGCACTGATTGGCATGTCTTTCGTCCTGGTGATGTGGTTTGGCGGGCGCCAGGTTATTTTCGGGCAGATCTCGCTGGGCGAATTCGTGGCCTTTTACGTCTATATGATTCAGCTGGTCTTCCCTATCGTCGCGCTGGGCTTCGTCACAAACATTTTTCAGCGCGGCGCGGCTTCCATGGGGCGGCTCAATTACATTTTGGACGCCAAGCCTTCTATCAACGATTCCGCCGTTCCGGCCCAGGCCAAGGAACGAGAAGCCTCACTGCGAGGCGAAATCGAGTTTCGACATCTCGATTTCACCTATCCGACTGGTCGCGGAAGTCGCGCCTGAGAAAGAAAAAAGCAAGGCGAAGGAAAATGGCAGACCGGCGGGCACGCCTGTCCTGCACGACATAAACCTGCGCATCCCGGCGGGTTCAACCTTGGCCATTGTCGGACCAACCGGAAGCGGCAAGAGCACGCTGGCGGCGCTCGTCGCCAGGCTCTGGGAAGCGCCGCTCCGGGTAGTTTGCTGATCGACGGCCGGCCCATTCAGGAATGGCCGCTCGCCAGCTTGCGCCGCTCGATTGGCTTCGTGCCGCAGGATACGTATCTTTTCAGCGAGCCATTGCGGGAAAACATTGCGTTCGGCACGGAAGAGTGCGCTGATGAGGCCGTCTACAAGGCCGCCGATACGGCCAGCATAGCGTCAGAAATCGCTAGCTTCCCCATGGGATATGCCACCCTGGTAGGCGAACGAGGAATCACCCTTTCCGGAGGGCAAAAGCAACGAACCGCACTGGCGCGAGCTCTGGTGCGCGATCCAAAAATCCTGGTCCTTGATGACGCGCTCTCCAGTGTCGATACCGATACAGAGGAGCGCATTCTTGGCGGACTGAAAGAATTGATGAAGCAGCGAACGACTTTGCTGATCTCCCATCGCGTCTCTACGGTCCGCAACGCCGACCAGATTATCGTGCTACGCGATGGCCGCATCGTGGAACGCGGTACGCACGAAGAACTGCTCGCCCAAGGCGGCTATTACGACGAGCTCTATCAGAAACAATTGCTCGAAGAAGAGCTTGAGCGCGCATGAGCGACTTCAGAGAAGAAGAAGCTTTAGGTAAAGTCTACGATTCGCGCCTGGCGAGGCGCCTGTTCCGTTATCTGCGCCCCTATCGCGGCTGGGTGATCATCGCGGCTCTGCTGACGCTGCCTGTGGCGCCGCTCGCGGCGATTGGGCCCAAGCTCTTCGAGATTGCCGTGGACCGCTACTTTGTTCCCGTTCTTCACGGCCAAATCCCTCGGGCCACAGCTGTATCACGGGCTGGGCTGGATTTCCCTGATCTACCTGGCGACGCTAGTTCTGGGCTTTGCGTTCATGTATTTCCAAGTGCGTGTCATGCAGAAAGTCGGCCAGGACACCATGTACGACATGCGCAAGGAAATCTTCGAACACCTGCAGCGGCTGCCGATAAGTTTTTACGACCGCAGCCCGGTCGGCCGCCTGGTTACGCGGGTAACCACCGACGTGGACGCGTTGAATGATCTGTTTGCCACGGGCATTGCGGCCATGGTGAACGACGTGCTTCTTCTGGTGCTTTTCATCTTCATCATGCTGGAGATGAACTGGAAACTGGCACTGGCCACCTTTGCCGTGATGCCGCTGCTTTTTCTGAGCACTTGGATTTTCCGAAACAGAGTTCGTGACGCCAATCGCCGGATACGCACGGCCATTGCCCGCATCAACGCATTTCTGCAAGAACACATCAGCGGCATGAGCGTGGTTCAGCTCTTCAATCGCGAACGCAAGGCGCGCGCGCAGTTTGCCGAGCTGAATCGCATCCACATGGAGGCGTATAAGGACGCCATTCTGGCGTTTGCGCTCTTCTATCCCGGCGTCGAATTCCTGGGCGTGGTCTCGATTATCGTCGTGTTCTGGTACGGAGGATTGCGGACGCTGGCGGGTGCGGTCCCGGTGGGCGTGCTGATTGCGTTTATGCAGTACGCGCAGCGATTCTTTCAGCCAATTCAGGATCTAAGCGAAAAATTCAATATTCTTCAATCGGCAATGGCAGCTTCCGAGCGCATTTTCAAGCTGCTCGATGAACCTATTCCGGCGGTCTCGGCCGGACTGCCGCTTTCGAACGTGCGAGGCGAAATCGAATTCCGGAACGTATGGTTCGCGTACAACGGAGGCGCCAATCCCAAGGAAGACGATTGGGTGCTGCGTGATGTTTCATTCCATGTGCATCCCGGCGAGACAATGGCGATCGTCGGACACACCGGCGCAGGCAAAACCACCACGATTCAGCTGCTGCTCCGCTTTTACGATATTCAACGCGGCCAGATACTTCTAGACGGCACCGATATACGTGAACTGAGCGTGCAGGATCTGCGGCGGCAGTTCGGAATCGTGCTCCAAGATCCCTTTCTCTTTACGGGCACGCTGGAGTCAAATGTCCGCCTGGGCAGCGAAAACGTCAGCCGCAGTGCGACGGAATCTGCGTTACGCGAAATCGGCCTGGGCCCATTCCTCGATTCCCTGCCCCAGGGCCTGGACACCGTGGTCAGCGAGCGGGGCTCGACTTTTTCGGTCGGCCAGAGGCAATTGGTGAGTTTTGCGCGTGCATTGGCGCACAATCCACGTTTCCTGATTCTGGACGAAGCTACCTCCAGCGTGGATACGCGCACGGAGATAATGATCCGGGAAGCTTTGGATCGGCTGCTCACCGGACGCACCTCCATTGTCATCGCGCATCGCCTGAGCACCATCCAGAATGCCGACCGAATCCTTGTCTTCCACAAGGGCCGTCTGCGCGAACAGGGCACGCATCAGGAGTTGCTGGCGGAAAGAGGCATTTACTACCGTCTGTATCAGCTTCAGTACAAAGATCAGGAGTTGCGTCTTCCCGTTGCCCCGCGTGGACCCGCCGGCGCGCCGCTCCCTGCCGATGATTGACGTGTCCATAATTAACCAGCAAGACCGCAAGCTCGCCTGAATGGCTCCTGTCCCCGTGTTAATCTCCGCTGGGGAAGCTTCGGGCGACATGTATGCAGCGCGGCTGGCGTTGGCGCTTCGGCAACGTGCCGATGTCGACCTATTTGGCATGGGCGGCCCCAAGATGCGAGCAGCCGGCGTGGAGACGGTTGTCGACGCTGCCGAGGTTGGTGTGCTTGGCGTGGTGGAAATCGTGCACAAGCTGCCGGCGCTTCGCCGGGCCTGGAAACGTTTGATCTCCGAAATCGATCAGCGCCGTCCGGCGATCGCGATTTTAACGGATTTTCCCGCATTTCACTTGCGCCTTTCTCGCGTGCTCCGCCGCAAGCACGTGCGGAATATCTATTTTGTTTGTCCGCAGTTCTGGGCTTGGCGGCCATGGCGCGTACGACTGGTGAAGCGCCGGTTTGTGCGTGGCCTGTGCATTTTCCCCTTCGAAGAGGAGTTCTATCGTAAGGCCGGCGTCCCGACGGACTGGATCGGGCATCCGTTGGTGGATGCGGTGCGAACGCCCCTCAGCCGCGAGGCTTTCGCCGCTCGCTACGGCCTTGATCCGAAAGCTCCGATCGTCGCTGTTTTGCCCGGTAGCCGTCCAACAGAATTGGCTCATCACATGCCACAGCTGATCGCGGCGATCGCGAAAATGAAGGCCGGCGGGCAAAAACAATTCGTGTTTGCCACCGCGCCGGGGCTCACGAAGGCTCAAGTGAGAGCGCATATGAGCGTGGAAGCATTCAACACAACGATCGTAGAAGACGCTACTTATGAGTTGCTTGCAACTGCAGACGTAGCCATAGTCTCCAGTGGTACCGCAACAGTCGAGGCCGCTTTGATTGGCGTACCCATGGTAGTCGTCTACAGAGTTGCGCCTTTTACCGCATGGGTCGTGCGGCACTTGGCGCGAACGCGACTTTTCGCGATGGTCAATGTGCTGGCTGGCAAGGAGATCGTACCGGAGTTAATCCAGGATGCTTTCACGCCGGATAGCGTGGTCCGCGAGACGGAACGGCTCCTGGGTTCAGCGGAGGCTCGCGAGGAGATGCGCCGAGAACTCGGCAGGGTGCGTGAGAAACTTGGTCCGCCGGGCGCTATCGAGCGCGCTGCCGATATTATTGCGGAGATGATCCAAAAACAGCCTATTACATAACAACTCTTCCCTGAGCGATGCAACTCTAGAAGCCATTTTTGCTATCCTAAGGGTACGCTCCTGGCACGCGGCTGTCGGGACGAGGCCACAATATGAGTGAAAACCCAGGTCTTCGAACAAAGCTGCACGTGCACGTAAGTGCTGCGCTGGCTTGCCTGCTCGTTGTGATTTGCGCCGCGTTTGGACAAGTCGAGGCGCCAGTGCGGCCGCCTGCAGCGACGACGCGAGCGCCGCAAAAATCCGGCTTTCGCGCCGTGTCCTATGAAGTCTTCGCCTCGCTCAATCCCGAAAACCAGATGATCACGGCGCGCGCGATTGTGGAATTTGAAGCGCAATCGGCGTCCCGCGCGGTGGAGTGCGAACTGCACCCTAATCTAAGTGTTAGCGACGTACGTGACGCTGCGGGCAAAGCTATGGAAATCGACCGCGGGGGACAAAATGGCCTCGACCTCGACGTCTCCTTGCCGGACGTCGTGCCCGCCGGTCAGCGAATCAAGTTGACCTTTAGCTACAGCGGAGTTCTGGCCAATGAAGAGAACAGCCCGATTTCGGGCGTGAGGCTGGCGTCCATTGGAAAAGATGGCGCCTATCTTTTGCTGCCCGCGCGGTGGTTTCCGCTGACCGGGTATCCGTCAAACCGCTTTACCGGCGTCTTCCATGTCGAAGTGCCGCAAAACTTCATCGTGGTTGGCACGGGAACGAGCGATGCTCCCACGCCAGCCAGTTCGGCTCCGACCGCGCCGGCGCCGGTGCTCGGCAATCGCAACCCTCAGGGCGGCAATAAAAGCGATACTGGCACTCCTCGACTAGCGCGCCGCACGCAAGACGGCGTTCGGCCGGATAGCACACCTCCGCCTGTGCCGCTATCTAACGCTCCCACGAGCACCGCCTCAACTATTGCTTCGACCTCGAACCCAAGAGTTACGTACACTTTTCGCGTCGATCAGCCCGAAGCGGCCGGAACATTTGTCGCCGGCGCCCTGCAGCTTTCCCCAATACAAGCAGAAGGCCTGAACATTTCGGTTTATGTGCCCGCCAGTGCCGCCAGCACCGCCCAGGAATACGGCGGCGCGGTCGCACGCATCGTGAACACTCTCTCCGATCAGTTTGGACCGCTGCCGAACCCCAATCTCGCTATTGCACAAATTCCGGACGGCACGCTGCCTACTTATGCCGCGCCGGGCCTGTTGCTCGTAAGCCAACGACAATGGACTCCGGCAGCGAATTCGCGGCAACTGGCAAATGTGGTGGCAGCCCAATGGTGGGGGAATCAGGTCATGGCCGCATCTCCCTCTGACGCCTGGCTGACTGACGGATTATCGCGATACTCGGAGGCTCTCTACGTGGAGCAGGCCGCCAGTCGTGAAGGAATGAACAAGGCCCTGAACGATTTCGCCATCGGCGCCATGATGTACGACGACAGTGCGCCAATCGGTGAGGCCGGGCGGCTCACGCCATTCACGCCGAACTACACGTCCGTGGTGGTGAACAAAGGCGCCATGGTCTTTCACATGCTTCGAGAGCAGGTCGGCGATGCGGTTTTCGCTTCGCTCCTGAGGGATTATTACAAGCAGTTCGCGGGCAAGTCAGCCTCGCTCGCCGATTTCGAGAAACTCGCGCAGGATCACGTGGCACAGGCGCCAACGCCCGCTAAGTCCTCCAACTTTGCATTAGGCAACGCAGCGGCTGCCGCCGGAAGCAGGTCCGGCACCGCGGCGACTGAATCGGAGGAAACCACACCAGCAAACGTTCAGTCGTTTTTCGCGCAGTGGATCAATTCCACGGGCATCCCCGAGTTCAACATTACTTATACGATTTATCGAACTAAAACCGGTTTCCGCATCGATGGCAGGGTGAAGCAGAATCTCGACTTCTTCCACATGCCCGTGGAGATCGAGGTCCAAACCGAAGGAAATCCGGAATTCAAAACGATCGAAGTCAGCGGCACCGACTCGAGCTTCACCACGGAAGTTTTCGGCCGGCCTAAGCCAGGCGGCATTGTCCTCGATCCTCATAACTACATACTGAAATCCAATGTGCAGGTTCGCGTTCGCGCCATCATTGCGCGCGGCGAAGCGCTTGCTGAGCAGGGGCGCTATTATGACGCGATCCAGCAATACCAGCAGGCCCTCGATCAGCAAAAAGACAACGCGCTGGCGGAATTTCGAATGGCCGAGGCCTTCTTCTATCAGAAGAACTACTCGGCAGCGGCGAACGCATTTCGCGACTCACTGGACGGGAATATCGATCCCAGCTTCAAATGGGTGGAAGTCTGGGCTCACGTTTATTTAGGCAAGGTTTACGACATCGCCGGGGATCGCGCGCGTGCCGTCAACGAATACAGCAAAGCACAGCAGACCAACGACGACACTGGCGGCGCGCAAGACGAAGCGAAGAAATATCTGGCGCAGCCTTATAAAGAAGGCGCTTAATCCGAGATCGAGGGCCGACTTCGCGACGGCGTCAGATGCCCTGTAAACCGGTGAGCCTGCGGCTGGGCGATGCTCTTTGTGCTGGATGAAAACCTGAAACGTCTCTCCCATTCCTTCCGGATTGATCAACGATTTCAGTAACAGCCGGGCGCGAATGCGCTCAACTTCGCTTGAATTTTCGTCGTAAAGATCAGCGAACTCGTTGGCTCGGCCGAGCGCAACTAAAAACGCCATCTGCGAAACACATCCCGTGCGTGAAAGACCCGCGCGACGGCCCCAAAGATCCAGCGCCGTGAAGTTCACATGTGCGGTCAAATCCTGTTCACCCGGAAACGCAAAGAAATCCTCGCTGGCGCGGTGCTCTGAGTACGCCAAAAGAGTGCCACGCATGTGACGCTCGTCATAAAGCTCGGCGGCCTCGTGGCCGTAATCCACGGTCAGTACAAAGCCGCGACCCAGCCGCCGGCCGACGTCCTGAATCCATTTGCAGGACTCGAGGTTCACTTCGGCCTGCTGGCCCTCTCGAAGCGCGACGTGCTGCTCCTCAAAGTATTGTTCGATCTCGGCAGAGGTGAGGGTACGGGGCTCCTCGGTAAATGCGTCCTCGTTAAGATTGACGTAGATCTCGCGAAGTTTGCCGCGCCGCAGGAGAACGCGGTGCACGGGAAGCGCATCGAGCAATTCGTTTGAGAAAATGCATCCGGCGGGAATTTCGTGGGGCAACTCAGCCGCGGAGATGGTCGTGCCGGTTTCAAGGTGAGTTCGCAGATTTTCGTGATGGCGTTCGCGCCGAGCCCGGGATTGCTCGACCGCGACGTAGCGCAGCGCACCGTAAAATTCGGCTAGTTTTTGCGCAGCGAAATCCAGAATATGTGCGGCCAAACGGCCTGTCCCTGCGCCGGCCTCAACCGCATAGAATTCGCGCGGGCAGCCGAGCGCATCCCACATTTCTGCAAGCTGCCGAGCTAATAGCCGCCCAAAAATCGGATGGACATCGACACTCGTATAAAAATCAGCAAAACGCCGAACTTCCGGTTTGCTGTAATAACCAAACTCCGGATGATAAAGGCATTCGCGCATGTACTCCGCGAAAGGAATTGGTCCGGACCTTTGAATGCGCTCGGCGAGCACTCGGGCGAGTGGCGTGGTGAGGACTGCCTTCACGCGCTCTTGAGTTCCCACCGCTTTCAAGCGTCCTGCCTCTGCGGATTGCTGACAAACATTTCGATAACGTAATCGTGCAGGCAATCGTAGAGCTGACGTTGAAATGACCACGGAAACTGCGAATGCTCGATCTCGCGCGGCTGAAGCAGGAAATAGTAGGTATGAACTTCCACTTCCGCCGGCTTGAAACGAATTTCGACCTGGATGCCACCGGAAGCGGCGCGCGCGTCAAAATCAAAAAGCGGATGCTCGTAGCGAACCAACTCTTTCTTCACTTTCTCCAGGAGTTCGTCCGCAGAAACTGAATGTGCACGCGGCGAAGATGAGCTTGTTCCGCTCACTGAGCCGCTCCCGAGTGGCTGTCGCCATCGAGGTCGCCTCGGGTCTTCATTTCGCGGAGCTCTTTCTCAAACGCCGTCAGAGCTGTCTTGTCGAAGAGAATAAAATAGATCTTTTCGAGTGAGGTTGGCTTTTTCAGATGTTCCGCGGCTTCCTTCAGCATGATCGCCGCGCATTCGGAAAGCGGAAAGCCGCCAATACCGGTACCGATAGCGGGAAAAGCGATGGTGTGAAGTCCGTTCTCCGCGGCGATGCGCAAAGAATGTGCGGTGGAAGCGCGGAAGGCGTGCCCGGTGGTTAGTCCGCCAAGCTGCATGCTTGCCGCATGAATGATGTGACGCGCTTTCAGCTTCCCAGCCGAAGTGATCGCCGCGCCGCCTACGGGCACCGCGCCTATTTCATTGCATTCCCGCTGAATACCGTCGCCGGCCTTGCGGCGAATCACGCCCGCGAGGCCACCGCCTAGTTTGAGGTCGTTATTGGCGGCATTGACGATGGCGTCGACGTCGCTCTCGGTCAGGTCCCCTTGCTGCAACACGATTTTCTCGGCTATGTTCATGGCTCCCTTGATGATATCAGAGCAGGGTATGAGCCCTGGCGAACTTCGTGTTTGTCAGCTAGCAGCCGGGAATAACGGGCGCGCCGGTGCTCCGCAGGGCATTCGAACGAACGCGATCGCCGGTCTCGAGAAGACCCAGCGCGGCGCGGCGGGCGGCTTGCTGCGCTTCGGGCGATGAGGCGAGCTCCGCCAGGACAGCGCAGCCAGACAGATGGTGACGGTCCTCATCGGGATTGATAACGTCGCGATAAAGCGCGGCTAATTCGCACTGGCCGATGCTGTCGAGAAATGCGAGGAACTGCACATTCCTGCGCCCGCCCATGGCTTCTCGCGCGACAAGCGCACCGGCAATGCGTTCGGGCGTCGTCTTCAGAGTCCGCAGGTAAGTGAGCACCGGGCTCGGCGAATCGAGGGGCCGAAAGCCGTCTAGCGAAATGCCTATGCCGCGGGCTTTCTCCTCGATCAGCTGATAATGCCGAGCTTCATCACCGGCATGGCACGCCAGGGCGAGCTTTGCATTCAGTTCCGGAGTCGTGGAAACCCACTCGGCGGCGATTTCGGCAGCTTCGATCTCGTTTTTGAGGGCCATCTTAACCAGCGTGGCGAGAAGCTCGCCGTTGGGTATTGCTGAGGAGATCGGCGGCTCATCGATTTTGGCGAGGATGGCCTCGTTTTCGGCTTTCAGCTTACCGACGAATTCGTTTCCATCCATGGTGCGCCTCCGGCAACGCAACATCGTATCGCACGGGACGGGAATCGTCTCACACCGACACAGCCTCTGAGCCCCACAAACAGCAGGTCGCAGCGCGTTGAGCTACCTGCGAGTGCCTCTTCAGGCCTGCACGGGCTATCTGCGTCGCCTATTGGTTGGAGCGATAAATGATGGGCTTCGGGCCTTCGACGAGTTTGAAATCGGCGGGCACGGTGAATAGGGAAGCATCTGGTTCGGCGCGCGTGATATTCGTAAGCTGGAAGGTCAGCTCGCCCATGCGCGGATCGCTTCGCTTGCTGTAGATGATGGTCTTGAGATCGGGCGAAGTCCAAACTTCGGTGACGATGGCGATGGGCTTGTCATTGCCGATCTGGCCTGCGGGGATCGTATGGGTCGTGCGCACGCCGGTCACAAAGACGCCTTCCATCGTTTGCGAACCGAGATCTTCCGTGGTGGCTTTTCCCTGCTCATTCGTTAGGAATATCTTTTGGGCAATCATCGGGGGGTTAGGCAACTGGCCGGGAGCTGCGGCCATGTCGTTCGCCTGAATATATAAAGCGTCCGGCCCGGGACCAGCAGGGCCACGCGCGCCCCTGCTCACTTCGGCGCCCGAGGCGATGGCCACGTCGGCGATGGCCACGTCCAGTCCATCGCCTTTTCCGTTCAGTAAAGGCAGAGGTAGCGGTGGAAGCGGAGGTACCGGCATCTTCTGCGCAGTCTTATCGGTCAGGTTCAGAGTGTAGGAGGTCTGCGCGACGGGATCGTGGATAAAAATGAGATGAGGCGCATCGGCAGCCGAGAGGTTTCCGATGGGCGGCAACATCGTGTCCTGGCGCGTGCGGCCCTGAGAATCGCGGGCGATCGTGCCGGTGCTGTTCTGAACGATGCGATTTCCGTCCGCGAGCGTTTGGACAGATTCGTTCGTGACCGTGGCCGAATAGGGCGCGCCCACCACCGGAGCGGCCGAACCACGAGCGAATGCTCCGGCTACGCCAATCGTGACGGGGCCCGGGCCGGGCACGGGACCGGCGGTTTGAGCCACCGAAAAGCCGCCCGTCTGAGCGAACGCGCTAACTGCGCAAGAGGAAGCCGTAAGTATGAAAATGCAAACGCCTTTCGTGATTGTGTGATTCATGGCCGAGTGGGCCTCCTTTCAAATTCTGTGAGCTGCGGGTGCAAGCGAACCTGCTGAGCCGAACCATCGGGGGCAATCGTGACGTCTGCAGTGAAGCCGACGCCCTCTGGGACAGCGCCTGGGGGGAAGATTGCGTCAGCCGGGATGGCGATTTCGACAGCAGGCTCGGAAGTAAGCCAGCTCGTCTCTTCGCTTTGACGCTGCGCGGCTGCCTGCTTCACGTGCTCGACTCCCTTTCGGCGATTGGCTTGAGCGACTGGCTTGGTCTCGGCCGGTGCTGGCTGGGCCTCGTGCGGCGGTGGCAACGCCTTCGCTACGTCGATGACCGTCGGGATGGGCGCTGCACCCGGCGCAGCCGGGTGCACGCGCCATCGTGCCGCGAGCAGGAAAAACATCGCGACCGCGGCCGCGACGGCCACACCGCCCGAAATCGTAAGCACAGGACGCGTTAGTCTACGGCCCGGCTTCGAAGCTGTAACGGCATCGCAATAAGCGTCACAATATCGGTCAAACACGCCACTCACGCGACGATACGCTTCCACTCGGTCACGGCATTCAGGGCAACCCTGAAGATGGCGTTCGACAGTGGCGGCATCGTCGTCCGGAAGTTCCCGGTCCAGCCAAGCCATTAATTTATTTGCAAAGTCACACATTGCATTTCTCCGCCAATTTTCGGATCGCACGCTCGACGGTATCGCCCACCGTTGAGGTCGAAAGCTCCAAGACTTCGCCGATTTCGCGATAACGCAACCCTCCCGCGCGCAACAGCAGGCATTCCCGTTCGGATTCGGTCAACAGGCGAATTGCTTTTCTCAGTCGGCTGAACTTTTCTTTCCGCAAAACAACTTGCTCGGGCGACGCTTCGTTCAAGGCCAAAGCTAAGCCATCTTCCAGCGGCGCAGTGAATCGGCGCTCGTAACGATTCTGGCAATTCCTGGCCGCATTGTGGGCCACTCGGAAAAGCCAGCTACGGATATTTTCCCGCGACCCACCGGAATCCAGATGGCGATGCAGGCTTAGGAACGCATCTTGCACGACGTCCTGTGCTTCATCGGCCGAAAGGCCGAGACATACCAGATAACGAAGCAGAGGCTTGCGCAGTTCGCGATAGAGCGTACTTGCCTCGCAGCCGGTTGCAAGGCGCGAAAGCGGCAGAACAAAGGGTACGGAATCGCCACTCATATAAGCTTCTGCATGCGCCTCTAGTTATATAACAGGCGAGGGCGGCGATTTTCCGGGTAATGGTCTATCTCGAAGGCCAGACTGCAAGTTCCCGAGGAAACTCAGGCGCCTTGAAAACGAGGAGGACGTTTCTCGAAAAAAGCGTGCAGGCCCTCAAGGCAATCCTTCGAACGAAAGCAGGTCACCTGCCAGCGAATCTCCTCGTCCAGCGCCCTTTCGAGCTGTTCGCGATCGTCCACGCAGAGGGCCTGTTTGATTCCGCGAACCACAATCGGCGGCGCGGCAGCCAACCGATCTGCTAGCAGAGCCGTTTCAGCTTCGAGGCGATCAGGCGGCACAACGCGTGACACCAAGCCGATCCTGAGCGCATCGGCAGCGGAAACGGTTTCGGCGGTGAGCATCAATTCCATGGCCAGCGACGGACCAACCAGCCGCGGCAGGAAATAAGTGCCGCCAAAATCGGGGAACACGCCGATTTTGGCAAAGCTCTGAATGAAGCTGGCTTGTTCCGAGGCGATGCGGGTCGTGCAGGCGAGCGCGAGATTCGCGCCCGCGCCCGCGGCAGGGCCATTAACGGCGGCAATCACCGGCTTGGGCATGGTGGCGATGGCCAAGATGATCCGCTTGCCTACCTTCAGCAGAGCCTCGATTTCGGTGACTTCTTCGCGCTCGCGAGCCTTTCGAAGAAGGTCGACATCTCCACCCGCACAGAATCCTCGCCCCGCACCGGTGAGCACAACAGCCCGAACCGCGTTATCGTGCATGGCGCCGCACAGCGCGTCCAGTAAGGCTTGGCCGAGACCGCTATTCAACGCATTGAGGCGGTCGGGACGATTCAACGTAATCGTGGACACCGAGCCGCGGCGCGATTCCAACACAAGCGGCGCGAAACTGGATCCGGAGGCCATCGTCAAGCCCTCCCACCGGGAAAGAATAGACCAATTGTACGTTCAGGAGGGGTCAATCGGGCAAGCCGTGCAGCACCTGGGCAAGCTGGCGGAAGTAACGCAACCCAATTCCGCGATCGTTGGAGGATTGTGTTCCCGTGGAAGGCAGGACGAAAACTCGCGCGCCATAGAGCTTTTCCGTCTGCAAACCAAGTTTGCACGG
This sequence comes from uncultured Acidobacteriota bacterium, assembly GCA_963846235.1. GTDB lineage: Bacteria > Acidobacteriota > Terriglobia > Acidiferrales > UBA7541 > Palsa-189. Next base: position 181,360 of record CAWJVF010000003.1, on the reverse strand, counting down.
TCTTTGCGCGAACTTTTCGTATGTATCCTTGCCATTGAAAGCGATCACGCGGGGCGCATATTCTTCGAGTTTTTGTGCGAGCAGAATCCGTCCCTCGGCGATTTCCTGCCGCTCCAGCTCGCCGATGTCACGCGTGGCGCGCTTCACCAGATCGGTAAGGCCGATGCCGAATTCAATCAGGCGCTTGTCGTCCGTGTAAGGCAGCGATTCGGGCAAAATGCCAGAATCGTATAGCAAAGGCCAAAAAGGGTTGGTACGCCCGGCGTAATAGTGGCCGGCGCGGGCCCAGCGATCGGCTGGATTGCAGCCGACCACGATCAGCTTCATTCCTCGCCTGAGATAGTCTGGCAGAGTCCGCATGATTTTTAGTTAGTAGCGAAAGCTGCCGCCCGCGCGGGGTCGAGATTCCCGGCAACTCATTCTGTACACCCAAATCACGGCTGTCCCTATCCGAAGAGGCCAAGCGTAGCACGAGAAATGCTGCAAAAAACAAGCGCGCTGAGACCGTGAAGCATCTCAGTAACCCCATGTCTACTCGAGGAGTTTTCAGGTCTGCCAAGACGCCTGGAGCAGCGTGCACTTTCTGCGTCTTTCGCGGTTAGATCGTGAATCCCGGACTGGCGCTGCAGCGTCCAATCGGGAGAGTTAGATCAGACGTAACGGCGCGAGTTTTGGAGGCGCTGTGCAAGGTCTGCACCCCGCCAAATTGGCTGGTGTAAGGATTTTCAGTATGGCTCAGGCGGTAACGATATGTGCTAACCTGCTGGGACGCGGTTTTTTCGCCGCGGGCGCACCGCCGCTGATGCTGATGAGCTCACCCGAACCAAAACGCATGCCTTCCACAATCGTCCGCGACGACGAAGGCGCACTGGTGTCGCTGGCAAAGAGCGGCGACCTAAAAGCCTTTGACGAGCTCGTGAATCGCTACGAGCGCCGTATTTTTCGCCTGGCGATGAACATTACGCAGAACCGCGAAGATGCGGAAGATGCCACGCAAGACGCCTTTCTGAAGTCCTTCCAGCACCTGCCAGACTTTCAGGGCGACTCTCGCTTTTACACATGGCTCGTGCGCATTGCTGTAAACGAAGCCCTCATGCGGCTGCGGCGCAGGCGGCCAAACGTTACGTCGCTCGACGAGCCAGTGCAAACCGAAGAAGATCTGATACCCCGCGAAATTGAGGATTGGGGACCGACACCGGAACAGCGATATCAAGTGACGGAACTGAACTCAATCCTTAGCAGCGCCATCGCGGAACTCGAACCGATCTTTCGCACGGTTTTCGTGCTTCGCGATGTAGAGCAGCTTTCGACCGAAGAAACGGCTGAGGCGCTGGGAATTTCCGTGCCCGCTGTGAAATCGAGGCTGCTGCGGGCGCGATTAAGGCTGCGGGAAAAACTGGGCCGACACTTTGCACAGAGGCAGCAGGCATGAATTGCAAGGGACTGATTCGCGAAATCTCCGATTATCTGGATGGCGAACTGACGGTCGAAACTCTAACGGAAATTGAAATTCATCTGCAGCGCTGTCAAGACTGCCGGCTTATCGTGGATACAACGCGAAAAACAATCGAGATCTATTACAGTACCCAGCCGCTTCCCCTCCCCAGCGATATACGCGAACGATTGCACCAGGCGCTTGTCAACCGCCTGGGACGCAGGCCTACCACTTGATTTACCTCTGCACACCGCCAAATTCTATCTTGCTGCCGAGTCCTTTCTTTTCCGCACACTCAAAAATGTAAGCAGCAACGGCCAAGTCCCATGAGGCAATACCGTTTGATTTGAAAAGCGTGATCTGCTCGGGATTCTTCCGCCCCGGCCGCTTCCCCGCGACGATTTCGGACAATTCACGAACCTGTTGCCAGCGCGCGTTATCGTCACCGAAAGCCTGAATCAGGTCGCCAGATTCGATGTTGGCCTGCTGGATGGAATCCACTGCAATGATGGCGGCGCGATCGACGGCGTCGGTTTCCAGTTCCCGCTTCTGCGCAAAATTCGCGCCGATGGCGTTGATGTGGGTTCCGGGAGCGAGCCAGCCGCCCGAAACGACCGGATTCATGGCCGTCGTCGCGGTGATCAGGATGTCAGCCCCGCGCACCGTCTCTTCGGCTGATGCCGCGGGAGTAACGGGCCTGCGCAATTTGTCTGTCATTTCCCGGCAATAATTTTCGAGGCGGTTGCGGTCGCGGCCAAAAGCGCGGATGATCGACAATTCACGGCCTTCACAGACCGCGGCGAGTTGGGTACGCGCTTGCGAGCCGGTGCCAATGATCCCGAGCACACGCGCATCGGGGCGGGCCATATATTTCGTCGCTACCGCGCTGGCGGCTCCGGTGCGCACCTGTCCAAGGTAATCGGCTTCGATCAAAGCGGCCAATTCGCCGCTATCCGCGCGATAGAGCAAGACAATAAAACGCGCGACGCCATGGGCGACCGAGTAGAGCTTTGCGCCCATCCAGCCCGCTTTTTGGTCCGCCGCGAACATGTAGTTCAGGAAGACGCGCTCAGGCAAAGCCAGCCGGCGCCTGGGGTGAATCCAGCCATCGCCTGCGGCCTGGCGTTGCAGCGATTCCTCGACGACGCGAATGGCCGCAGGCATGTCGAGCAGCGTTCGAACGTCTTGCTCCGTCAGTATCACAGGCATTGCGGCACCAGCCTCAAGGCAAATCGAGATGCGTCCGAAAACGAAGGACGCGGCGCGCATCCGAATCGAGCACGATCAAATCACCAACTGCATCCACAGCGAGATAAGCTGCGGATTCTACCCCAGAAAGCCGATTTCCCAGCGTATCGATGAGTTCGCGGTGGCCCTCTTCACTCCAAACCTCGAGTCTCACCGGAGACCCTCGCAAAGCGAAGACGTGTTTGCCCCCTGCGGCCAATCCCAGCAAGCGAGAATCGCCGGAGGAATCCGGCGATTTGAAATCCTCGCTCTGCACACCGTCGCGATTGAATTTCAGAATACGCCCGCCCGCAGCATCTCCGACATACACGGCGTCATTGTTCGCTATTGCAGCGAAGGGATGCGCGGATTTCTCCGAAGCCTCAGGCAGTACCCTCCAAATCCGCAAAAGCTGGCCATGGCTATTGAAGACCTGTACCCGTGACCCCGCGGGATCGGGCACATAGATTTTTCCGTCCGCATCAATGCTGAAGAAAAACGGGCCGTCATAATTGCGCCGCGGAGCAATGCGCAGCGCGCGCAACGGGTCGCCTTCAGGAAAAAACAACTGCATGGTGCCGATGCGCGAGTTGGCGACATAGATGGCGCCTCCGGAATCTACCGCAATGGCATCTGCGGTGCGCGCTGCGGCGCTTACAAAGCAGAGCAGAGGTATTCCGGCGGCTTCAAACTTCTGTATGAAGCTTGTGGCGCGGTCGGCAAAGTAAACGCGGCCGATCGGATCGAGCGCGGGGCCGATCGGGTTTTCGATTTGGCCAGGCTCAGTGCCGCGAACTCCCCATTCCTGGACAAATTCGATGGGGGGAGGTTTGACTGCGCTGACCGCTTGCGAGCGGGCGTGCGAGCATCCAGAAAGCACGGAAAAAGCGATTAGCGCAACCCAGAACCAAATACAGCGGCGTGAATGGAGCCTAATGCGACGCAAGTGGTGAATGTAGCGCCCCAAAATTAGCATAATCACGTATCGGCGCAAGTCAGGAAATTCACCAGACCGTGCGAAACCGCCACGATTGGGCGAGAAGAAGCGGTAATTATTTGGGCTTTCGAACTGTGCCTGCGGGCGTGAGTCGGCGCACTACCGTTCCCATCAGCCGGTAAGCGCGTTCGGCGTTCTTGTCGTCAGTAAATCGAAACTCGGGACCAGCAGGCGTCTGGCTGACACGCACTGGAAGCCGACCGCATACGGTGTTGTCCGCGAAAGAAGTTTCGTACCGCATTCGGACCGAACCCCAGGTGTACACGCGGATGGAGGTGAAATCACACGACTGACCTTCCCCACTCTTGGCCGCCGCAACCACGTATTGCGCCTTGTCACCGTTGGGATCGGGTACCGTATTGAGCTGTAGCCAACCTACAATCCGCTTCCCTGCTGCAGCTGTATAATCGCCGATCGGTGACGGAGGATCGAGCTCCACGAAGCGCGAAAGGACCCAACCCGCGATGGGGATGGGCGGGCCATTACCAAGCTGGGCTCCAGGAGAAGATGAACTCGACCCTGCTTTCACTGGCGAATACAGCACGAGGGACCAATCCTCCACGTCAGATTTTTCGTCGGCGGAAGATGCTGCTTCATCGCTAGCATGGCTTTCCTCAGCGGCAGCGCGAGAAGCGGCGGCTACCTGACGACGTAAGATGACCACGGGAACATTGCGCCCAAATTGAAAGATCCGCGACGAATCCCGGCCGGGCTCGATATGCACATTACTTATCGTCCGCGTATGCCCTTTGGCCTGCGCCGGCAATTTTTGTGCGCTGGAGATCAGGTCGCCAACCTGGCTCCAAAGAGCCGGCGCCATAAGCAAATGAGTATCTACCCAACCTTCAGTTCCGTCAGTCGACCTCACTTCTGTTAATTCACCGGCGCGAGCGAGAACGCTCACTTTCTCGCCGTAACCCAAAGTCCCGACCTGACGGCGCACTTGGGCCGTTGCGCTCCAAAGCGTCGCGCTTTGATCTGCGATATAGGCATCCGGATAGTGGGAGCGATTGCGGCGTGCCCACCATACTCCAGCGATGAGCCCAACGAGAAGGATGATCAGAAGCCAACGCCGGGGACTCATGACTTGCTCACCGGCAGCAACCGAAGCACTTTTGGTGTCGAATGTGACGTCGCGGCTGGAATGATCGTACTTGTTTCAAGGTTAAAGCACACACTGGGCATGAATTCTACACGATCCCTCATCGTCGTGCTTTCTTCCTGAGCAAGCATTTCCGTGCCGCCTGGAAAACGAATGCCTGGCAATTCGGGCGATACATCTCTATCAAGCGCACAGCTTTGTTACAATCGCCGCGGCGAGGTAAACGATGCAAATTTTCGAGAAACTGAAGCCGCTTGGTTTGCTTGTGCTACGACTGGGGGTTGCTGCAATCTTCCTCTCTACGGGTTACGACAAGCTTTTTCGGGCACCCGGGAACTGGCTGGCATGGTTTCCCAAGCAAGGCTTCCCATCATACTTCGCATACGTCGCGGGCTCACTGGAACTCTTCGGCGGCTTCTTGCTCGTTCTGGGTTTACTCACTCGGATAGTCGGCCTGCTATTGGCGATTCAGATGGGCATTGCCGTATGGAAGGTCAGCTTACCGCATTCGGAAATTTACAACGTGGAAGGTTACGGCCTACCGCTGATGCTTGGGGTCGCCTGTTTTGCACTCTTCACCGTCGGAGCAGGAATGCTCTCCGTGGATGGAGCGACTTTCGAACGCCGTGGCTAAGCGAAAGCCAAAGCCTAGGTGAGAAACCTTTGCTAGTCTTTTGCTAATCTTTGGCTGCTAACCTCTGGCAGATCACAGAAGCTAGATTAGAAAGTTGCCAATTCCCGAACGGCACTGACAATATCCCGACTCTGGGGCAGTATTTTTTCTTCAAGCTGCGGTTGGTAAGCGCAGAAGGTATCCATGGCGGCCACCCGCCGCACCGGAGCGTCCAAGTCGTGAAACAATTCATCGGAGATTCGCGCAGCAATCTCCGCTCCGTAGCCCCAGGAACGCATATCTTCATAAGCCACGATGACGCGGTTTGTCTTCGTCACGGTGCCGACTATGGCTTCCCAATCGTAAGGCGACAGCGATCTGAGGTCTAGAATTTCGACGGAGATACCCTCACGCTGCAGTTCGGCTGCAGCCACTTCGGCTCGATGCACCATAGCGCCATAGGTAACGATGCTGAGGTCGCTGCCTTGACGAACGATGCGGGCTTTGCCGAAAGGAATCGTGAAATCGGGACCAGGATAAGGCGAACGATTGTACGGTTGGCGGTAGAGATGCTTGTGCTCCAGAAACAGAACCGGATCATCGGAACGGATGGCCGTGCGCAATAAACCGCAAAGCTCGAGCGCGGTTGAGGGCATGACGACGCGAAGCCCCGGCAAATGCGTAAAGATGACTTCGCCGGATTGGCTGTGGTAAGGTCCGCCGCCCGTGAGATAACCGCCGATTGCCGCGCGAATCACCGCAGGCGCCTTGAAGTGGCCAGCCGAGCGCCAGCGCGTCACAACCAATTCGTCGCGAATTTGCATCATCGCGGGCCAGATGTAATCGAAGAACTGCATTTCAGCGACAGGCTTCATCCCGCGGATAGCCATGCCAATCGCGCGGCCGGCAATGGCAGCCTCCGCAAGCGGCGAATTAAAGACGCGATCCGATCCGAAACGCCGTTGCAGCCCGGCCGTAGCTTTGAAGACTCCCCCTTTGCCCTTGACCTCCTTCAGATTCTCTTCGCGGCTGCAATCGGCCACGTCTTCGCCAAACACCACGATTCGGGCATCGCGCTCCATCTCGTCGGCCAACGTGGCGGGAATCATCTCCAGCATGGTTTTTGGTTCGCCGGTGAATTTCGGTTCTGACTCGAATCGCGAAGAGGTGGGATCTACGTCAGGAGAATAGATGCATTGCAAAATCGATTTTTCGGACGGCAACTCGGCCGCGAGCGCAAGATCGGTAGCTTCCAGGACTTCGCGATCCACTTCTGCTTCGAGCCGTTCCAACTCGTGCTCGTCGAGAATACCCTCGCGAACGAGAAAGAGGCCGAACCTCGGAATCGGATCGCGATGCGCTTCCTCTTCGCGCTCTTGGGAGGTTTTGTAAAGCTTCTCGTCATCCGAGAGCGAATGCGAATAAGGCCGCGTCACGTGCGCATGAACGAGCGCTGGTCCTTTGCGCGCGCGGCAATACTCCGCGGCTCGCCGCATGACGTCATAACTCGCCAGGGGATCGGTCCCGTCGCATTCCTGGACGAGCAGATCAGGAAAGTCCCGGACGAGCCTCGAAATGCTGCCGCCAGCGGTCTGCGCTTCGACCGGCACAGAAATGGCAAAGCCGTTGTCTTCCACCAGGAAGAGCACGGGCAAGCGATTCAAGCATGCGGCGTTCAGGGCTTCGAAAAATTCGCCCTGGCTGGTCATGCCGTCACCGCCAGAAACGTAAACGATTTCGTCGGAACTGTGCCGCACCGATTCGCCCAACGGTGCGTGCTGCGCTTGATCGAGCGCCTGCGGATGCCGTTCGAAATAGATCGACGCTTCCGCCGCGCCCACCGCTTGCAGCCACTGCATCCCGGCCGTGGACGAGCGCGTAACGATATTTAGCTCGGGCTTGCCCCAATGCGAGGGCATTTGATTCCCGCCGGAAGAGGGGTCATCCTTCGCTCCGACGGCTTGCAGAAGCATCTCCCGAGGCGTGAGTCCCAGACTCAAACACAGAGCCTGATCGCGGTAATAGGCAAAGAACCAGTCGTGGGCGGCCCGCAGAACCTGCCCGGCAGCCACCAGCACCGCTTCATGTCCCGCTCCACTGATCTGGAAATAGATCTTGTGCTGGCGCTTGAGCTGAATTTCGCGGTCGTCGAGGCGCCGGGACAAATACATCAACCGGTACATTCGAATGAGATCGCTGGGCTGGAGTCCGTGATAGTTATGGGTAGGAACTGTGCCGATCTTCGGGTGCGCTTGCACAGCCATGCAGCTTCACCTCTGGCAAAGAAGCTTCGCCAAACTCCATTATAACTGATGCGCAAGCCCCGGCATTCGGGGCCTTACACGAGATTGCAACGGAACTAAACCCTAGATCACGCCTCAGCCGAACCTATGCCTTAAGCCCCAAACCTCTCAAAACACGAGGGTTCAAGATAACGACTCGAAACGCTCTGCGGTCCCGGCGAATTCCGCGTCATTCTGCCGAATGATCTTGGACTGGGCGTCTTTAAAGGGAGCTTCCGTAGGGATGCGCTCGAGCCACCTCTGATAAGACAGACGCTCGTGATCTGAGAAATCCAGGCGAATGATTAACTGGATGTTCTCTTTTGCGGGCGTCTCCGCCGGTTTCTTGCGGCGAGGTTTTGCGCCACCTTTCTTTTCGCTTTGAGCTTCCTTTTCGTCGTCATCGTTCTCGCTAGGCGTCAGACGCCTCGCTACGGTCGAATTTCAGCAACAGTTTTTTGTCTAACCGGAAACCCTGCTTCCAGCCATCCACTTTGTGCCGCGCTTGTTGTGCTAACTCCTCATCGGAGCCGAAGTCGAAAACAAGAAAGGATTGAGCCATGCGTTTTCTATATCGGTGATGGTCGCGGCTGTCAAGCCTCAGCGGCGGAAATTCGGCCAATAGCATACGGGGTTTGCATCTATTTGCCGAAAGGGATTAGCATACGGGACGGGTAGAAGGGTGCGATGCGAAGGTTTGTGGCAATTATCGGAGTGTTGGCGCTGGCGCTGACGATCGCGCCGAGCGGTCTCGATTCCACCTCATTGGCGCTCGATTGCTGCAATGGGGTCATGTGCCCGATGCACGCTGAGAAACACGAGGCGCCCAGTTGCGATATGGGTGGGAAACCAAGCGCCGCGTTGAAACCTTGCCCCGTACCAGCCGCTGTCCATTACACCGCTGCGATCGTTTTTGTGCTTTCCGCTCCTCTGATTTTGCAAAGCGATTCCCGGAGCGAGCCGGCCATTCCTTTCCTTCCGTCCTTCTTCCCGGATGCAGAGCGCCGTATGGAGTCTCCGCCACCCCGTCTTCTGCTCACCGCATAGCGAAGTCAGACCCCACAACTCATAGCCCATTCCCCTCTGCTGACGAGGGGCGCGCCCTGCTAAAGGAGCCTATGCGCACCGTTAGACTTGCTGTAGTCATTCTCTATTTTCTTGGATTGGCCGTTTCGTTGCACGCCACGATTTTCGGCACGGTACGAGGCATCGTTCACGATTCGCAGCACCTGCCCATTGCAGGCGCGACGGTCACGCTGAAAGCTCAGGATTCCGACTGGACGCAAGTCCAAAAAACAAACCAGAGCGGAGAATTTGAATTCAGCGCCGTGCCCATTGGCAACTACACAGTCACCGTAATGCTGGAAGGATTCCAGCAACAACAACAAACCCTGGTCGTCCAGTCCGACACGAGCCCTGTGCTTCATTTCGAGCTGGCCGTGGCCGGCGTGAACCAAACCACCACGGTTACTGGAGAAGCCATGAGCGCGCCCACGGATAGCGTGACGCCCACAACCACGCTGAGCCGGCAGGATATTCAACTCACGCCAGGCGCCGACCGGACCAATAGCTTGTCCATGATTACCGATTACGTCCCCGGAGCCTACATGGTGCACGACATGCTCCACATCCGCGGCGGACATCAATACAGTTGGCTGATTGATGGGGTTCCCGTCCCCAATACGAACATAGCCAGTAACGTCGGACCCCAGGTTGATCCTAAAGATCTGGACACCGTGGAGGTGCAACGCGGCAGTTACGATGCCGACTATGGGGATCGCACTTATGGTGTCTTCAATGCTGTCCCGCGCACCGGTTTCGAACGCGACCGGGAATGCGATGTGGTTTTGAGCTTCGGAAATTTTTATCAAACCAACGATCAGATCAACTGCGGCGGACACACACAGCGCCTCGCTTATTACGCAAGCATCAACGGTAATCGCAGTGATCTCGGATTGGAAACGCCAGTGGCCCAAGTCATTCACGACGCCGATAACGGCTACGGCGGATTCGGCTCGCTGATCTACAACGTGGACCCGAAAGATCAGTTGCGTCTGGTGGGCTCCCTGCGCCGGGATTATTACCAGATGCCGATATCTCCGCTCGATGTGGCCAACGGCGTGATCCAGGTGGACAACCAGCACGAAGCCGATGGCTACTTAAACTTCTCCTGGGTTCACACGATGAGCCACAGCGGGCTGCTCACCGTTTCGCCCTTCTATCATTTCAACAGTTCGAATTACGACAGCTCTCCGAATGACTTTCCCAACGCGATCACCGACCATCGGGCCTCGAATTATGTTGGCGCACAGACGACTCTTAGCGTAACGGTGGCGCGAAATACTCTCCAAGGCGGCCTCTATGGCTTCTGGCAGCACGATAACCAATTTTTTGGGGTGTTATTCAACGACGGGTCCAATTTGCCCGTCTCCGACAGGGAGATCGTGCCGGGGAACGTCGAGGCGGTATTCGTTGAGGATAAGTTCGCGGTGACGCCGTGGCTGAACTTAAGCGCCGGGGTGCGTCAGACACATTTCTCGGGCCCGAGCGTGACGGAAAATCCTACTAGCCCGCGTACGGGGATTGCAGTTCGCATTCCGCGGATCAATTGGGTTTTCCGCGGATTCTATGGTCAGTTCTATCAGCCCCCTCCCCTAGTCACGGTTGGCGGCCCGCTCCTTGGATTAGTGAATACGCCGGGCGATCTTGTGAACCCTCAGCAATTCATTCCGTTGAGGGGCGAACGAGATACGGAGTATCAGTTCGGTGTGGCCATTCCGTACAAGGGGTGGGCGCTCGACATCGATACTTTTCATACAAAAAGCCTAAATTTCCTGGATCACGGAAACGTGAACTACGACTTCGCAGGCAGCCCAGTCTCGACCAATATCTTTTTTCCCCTTACGACTCAGGACGCCTTGATCCGTGGCTGGGAGTTGACACTGCGGTCTCCTCGGCTGTGGCGCCGTGGCCAGATGCATCTGGCGTATTCAAACCAAATCGCAGAATTCAGAGGGGCAATTACAGGCGGACTGACGAATTTCTCCTTTCAACCCGATTATTCGCCGCTCGATCATGATCAGCGAAACACGTTGAATGTCGGCTTCGATGTGACGCTTCCGTGGACGGCCTACATCTCGGGGAACGTCTATTACGGATCGGGATTTCACAATGGCGCCGCCCCGCCGGACTACCTCCCCGGCCACACCACAGTCGATCTGGCTTTAGGCAAATCGTTCGGAGAACGTTTCTCGGCTTCCGTGAATGCACTGAACGTCACGAATAGCCATCTGCTCATCGACAACAGCAACACGTTCGGTGGGTTTCATTTCAATGATCCGCGGGAGGTCTACGGCGAACTGCGGTATCGCTTCCACTACTAGGACGCCTTCCTTCCTAAAAAATGTTGCCATTTACCAAAGCATGTTATATTTGCAGGCGAATGTTAGGCGAAGACAGGGACATTTCCGGGAGCGTGCTCGCGTAAATGGCGATACATCTCGAACCTCGGCTCTCCTCACGTTGGCGGCGCGAGGCTTCACCAAACACTTCAGCAGAAGAAACTTCTTCGACTTGGTCTGCCCTAGGGGCAGAGATTTCGCGCAATCGATTCGGGACGTATGTAGCGGCGCGACCAGTGGTATGCCACGTCCCGCAATGTTCCAACCGGATGCCGAGGCCCTCAAACTGTTGCTCCAGCTCCCGGACGGCGGTCAGGCGCTTTCGCACAAATCATGCGCTGAACCCCGAGAAATGGCTCTTTCTGGATACCGAAGCGACCGGCTTCATCGGAGGCGCGGGAAATCTGGCCTTCCTGATCGGCCTGGCATGGTGGGATGCAGGCGGAATTCAAATCGAACAGCTTTTCATGCGCGATCCGGCTGAAGAATATTCGATCCTGCTCGAACTTGCGCGCAGGCTGCGAAACCGTCCCGTGCTGGTTACGTTCAACGGAAAGAGCTTTGATTGGCCGCTGCTGGAGAGCCGCTTTCGAATGACCCGAGCGATTGACGTTCCCATCCTCAATGCACATTTGGATTTCCTTCATCCCGCGCGGGAGATCTGGAAACTGCAAATCGGCAGCGTCAAGCTCGGCCATCTCGAAGAGCGCGTGCTAGGCGCCGAATCGCTGGGGTGGTCGCGACGCGAAGATATTGACTCCGCAATGATTCCTGGAATTTATTTTGATTACGTTTGCGGAAGAGCGCAGCAGATGGAAGGTGTTTTTCGCCATAATCGCATGGACCTGCGGGGGCTTGCCGCGCTGGCCGGCCGTATTTTGCAGGTGCTTTCCATAGAGTACGACGCGCGCCGCGGAGAACGGTCTTCAAGCGCTTGAATTGTACGGCGTCGCACGATTTTTTGGCAGGCGCGGTCAGCACGCAAAGGCCCGCAGGTGTTGCGAATGCGCTCTGCACTTGGGGCTTCCGAGCGCAATCGCGGACGATGCACAGCAGGACCTTGCCAGATTCATCAAGCGCGAGCTTCGAAAGGCGCGAACTCTCGCGCGCAAAATGAAACGAGATCAGTTGGCCGCAGCAGCGCGCCGCTCGATTCCCAGATGAGTGGCGCCGTGCGTGAACAGGCGAGCGCCGGAAATGCCAGCAGCGTTTAGCATCGCGGAAAGCTCTTCGGGCGTGTAGGCCGCGCGGACGGAATCCCGGTAAAGCTTGTACATCAGGCCTTCGTAGTGGCGGCCATACCAGCGCACATGAAGGGGAAAGCCAAACCGCGATGGACGGCGCAGGTCGCGCAAGAGAATGGCGGCACCGGGTTTAGCAATGCGACGAATCTCCGCAAATAGGCTGAGTAGGATCGCCGATGTGGTGCAGCACAGAATTGCACAGCACCAGATCGAAGCTGGAATCGCCAAAGGGCAAAGAGCAGGCGTCACCCGCGAGAAAGAATGACGCGAATGCGGGCGACGTGCGTGGCGCGGTGGATCATCGTATAGCGAGCGGTCGATGCCAATAAACTTCCATTCCGGCAAACGCGCCGAGAGCTTCGTGACAATCTGACCGGGCCCGCAGCCAATATCAAGAGCGCAGCCCGGCGCTGGGCCGATCAGGCGAAGCGCATGTTCCACGAAAGTATCGTCGATATTGCTGAGGTATGCATCGGCCGCCGCGGAGGAGTAGGCCTGCACTTCGCTCGAATCGTCCATCACCTCCGGTTCAGGAATGCGGGGCAGGTCGAGATATTTACGAGGCCAACTCATCGCGGCCGGCAGATCGCCTTACGTCACTGAAGCGAAGGAGCGGGAGTCGAATGCGTGTCCGGCGTGCAAAGGCACTATTTAGGAATGTCGCCGGATCCAAAGACGGAGCGTTGCGCCGCATGACGGTAATGCCCGGCTGGTCCGATTCCGGAATCGCGGGCGGCGCCGGCGGCCAGTGCAGGGCGCGTGGTCATAGCGTCGAAGATCTCTCGCGTAGCCCCCTCTGCAATCAGGCATTCCTCGCCCTGGCAGCGCAGAAAAACGCCGCCATCGGGCGTATTGAATGAGAAAAAGTTCTGACGCCGGGAAACTGCGGTGCGCTTTTCGTCCTTCTTTTCGAGCAGATTGCGGTAGGCCTCGAAAAAGCGCGTGGCCGCGGGTTCATCCGCAAGCTTCAGACGGATCAACAGAAGCGTCTGCATGCCGGACTCGCGCTGATAAATCGCGTAGCGATCGCCGCTCCAGGAAGGAGCAATCTTCTCCGCGCGCTCTTTGCCGAGAAACTGCTTGAGGATTTCATTGACCGAGAATTCACCCAGGACATTTTCATCGAGCTTCTTCCAGCCGCGCGGAACGACCTTCGTAAGCGGCGTGAGATCGACTCGAGCCGGCATCACCCCCCGGAAGTAAAGGTCCGGATGAAGAATCTGCTGGGTAGAGGCGGGCGGATTTTCAAACAGCCGGTGGAAATCGGGCCAGCCATTCCACTCTTTGAGCGCGCGTTGCACGAAGTTCGCCCCGGGAAGATAGGGAAAGGTGATTTCGTCCTGTATGACCATGGGCGCTTGCGCAAGCTCGGGGCTGTCGTTCGTGTCTCCCATCAGCATGCCGGGATCGAAATCACTGATATCCCGCGTAGCTCTTGCCCGTATTACGCAGGAGATAGTCGAACATGGCGATCATGGCTGAGCCTTCCAGCACCGATTCCCGCGCCAGCGAGCGTCGTCATTGGCTTTGACTTCCTCTTCCCACTTCTCCACGTGGAAATATTGGTCCTGAAGCGCGTGCGTCAATTCATGCGCCATGATCATGCGTTGTTCGGCAGGTTGGGTCCAATCGGCGATGAAAAATTCGCGCTCTCTGGGATCGTAAAGTCCGGCGATCTGTTCGGTGAGCAAAGCGAGCAGCTTTTGGTCCAGCGGATAGCCCTTGGGGATAAGCCCAGCGCCTCCAGCGCTTTCTGGTCCGCATAGCGTTTGGTGTCGTCTTTATCTTCGCGCATCTGGCGGATCAGAAACTCCCGAATCTCCTCGCGCGAGCGCACACTTTTCTTCAGCGGCTCTTTAACCGGCAACGAGAGTATCTTGCTCATCTCCGCAAGGACTTCGTCCGCAGCCTGCAGAAACTCCGCATTGGCCGTCCCGGAAGCCGGCGGCCGCATCTCTGGGCCCGCCCTGCTGCTGTCCCCAGCAAGGAAGGGCTGCGTAATGACGAGCGCGCACAGCAGCCGCGATGAAGTTTTTGAATATTGTTCATAGACCAGGCTAGGTGAACGGGAGCCAGCCTTCTTTCGTAAGTGGAGATCGAGCAAACGCCACCCGGACGCCATTTGTAGTATACCCTCTAGAGCCCGACGTTCGCCTGAATGCCGGAGCGCCGACGCTCCTTTCCGACTAATTCGTATGCATACACGTACTTAACAAGTTCGGCACCTCAGCTCCGGAACAGTCGTAGGGCGACCCTTCGACCGCCCCTTATAATGACCGTCGCGTCTGTTCTCGGTTCTCCAGGGGGCCTGGAAGTGGGTAAAGCCCAAGTCCTTATCGTTGATGACGAAGAGGCCATACGCGAGGTCGTCTCGACCTTGCTGGAAAGCCAGGGATATCAGTGCTCCGCAGTGGGAAACGGCCGGCTGGCAGTTGAGCACCTGAAGCGAAACTCCGCTGACCTGGTGCTCAGCGACATGCTCATGCCGGAAATGGACGGCCTGCAACTTCTCTCCTGGCTGCGTTCCCACGATCCGGAAATCCCCATGATCATGGTCACGGCCATGCATGATGTATCTACGGCACTCGATTCTATTCGTTGCGGTGCCTACGACTACATCCTGAAGCCATTCGAGAAAGACCAGCTTTTTCTGAGCGTACGGCGAGCGTTGGAACATCGCCGCCTGCTACTCGAAAATCGCAATTACCAGCGGAACCTGGAGCAGTTGGTGGAGCAGCGCACGGGCGAGTTAAAAAAGGCCCTGAACGAGCTCGAGCAGTCCTACGACGCAACGCTCGAGGCATTGGGCGGAGCGCTGGACTTGAAAGACTCTGAAACCGTAGGCCATTGCAAGCGCGTAACCGCGTTACACCATGGCTATGGCCAAAGCGATGAACCTTCCCGTCGAATCGCTTCCGCAGATTGCCCGCGCCGCTTTCCTGCACGACATCGGGAAGATGGCCATTCCGGACCGGATTCTTCAAAAGCCGGGGCCGCTCGACGACGAAGAACGCAAAGTCATGCGCACCCACTGCGATATCGGATACAAAATGCTGCTTCGCATACCCTTTCTCACGCAAGCGGCCGAAATCGTGCTGTCTCACCAGGAATATTACGATGGCACCGGCTATCCGAGAAAGCTTGCGAGGCGAACAAATTCCGCTGGGCGCCAGGATTTTCGCCGTGGCTGACGCCGTGGACGCCATGTTATCCGACCGGCCTTACCGCAAAGCGCTGGGCGTCGATCATGCGCGCAGGGAAGTGAAACGATGCAGCGGAACGCAGTTCGACCCGAAGGTGGTAGAGGTATTTCTCTCTCTTCCGGAATCCATCTGGCTGGAATTGCGCGAAAGCGCGCAGCAACAGTTCCGTCTGGCCACTTCTGCCGTGCTGGTTTGAGCTGTCGTTTCCACCTTGCGCAAAGCCCCGCTGAAATGTAGTATTTTTCTCCTTGTTCGGAGGGCAATCCGCGCATGGCATTGGTTCCCATCAAAACAGCATCGACGACTGGCTACTGCGACTGTATCCACGGCTGTTACGAATTGGCCAGCCTGCGCGATGAGGATACCGGCAAAGGCTATTGTCCGCGCTGCGCCAAAGAACACCTGGATCTCAATAAAGGCATTGGCATTCCGCAGCCCGCGCCCTCAAAAATCGCAGCAAGCAACGCTGTCCCCTTCGGCACACCCGCTGATTCCCGAGCCTGCCGATCCGCCCGGACGTCTGCGCTGAACGCCGCCTCATTGAAATTCAACCCGCAACCTGATCCCAAGGCAGCCGCCAGCGACGGGTCCAAGCGAAATTCCGATGGTCGACCTGCGGGCGCAATTTGCGGCCATCGAAAAGGAAGTGCGCCACGCCATCGATGAAGTCCTCGCTACGCCAGACGTTCATCCTGGGACCGCAGCTCGAAGCGTTCGAACGAGAAATGGCACAGTTACTGCGGGCGCCGCTTCGCCATAGGCGTGGCCTCGGGAACAGACGCTCTGGCGCTTGGCCTGCGCGCCAGCGGAGTCGGGCCCGGCGACGAGGTGATCGTTCCAGCCTTCACATTTCTCGCCACGGCAGGCGCCGTAATCGCGGCCGGAGCGCGGCCCGTCTTCGCCGATAGCGAATCCGAAACGCTGAACATCGATCCCGAATCGGCGAACTCCCTTATCACACCGCGGACCAAGGCCATCATCGCGGTGCATCTCTATGGCGGCGCCGCCGACATTCGACCATTGCTAGAGCTCACCGCGCATCAAGGCATCGCGCTCATCGAAGATAATGCGCAGTCACTCGGGGCAAGTTTGGACGGAAAGAAGCTGGGTTCCTTCGGGACCTGCGCCGCGACGAGCTTCTACCCGAGCAAAAACCTGGGCGCATACGGCGATGCGGGCATGATCCTTACCGATAGCGAAGAGATCGCCCAGCGAATTGAAAGACTTCGGAACCACGGCCAAACTGGCCGCTACGTCAGCGCGGAGCCGGGTTGGAACAGCCGCCTCGACGAGATCCAAGCGGCCGTGCTGCGCGTGAAACTTCGTTATCTCGAGCGTTGGATCGCTGCCCGCCGGGCGCATGCCGCGCGGTATAACGAGCGGTTTGCTGGGGTGCACGGCATCAAGATGCCCGCCGCCACACCAAACTCAGTCCACAGCTATTATCTATATACGGTAAGAATCACCAGCGAGGGAGCGAATCCGGCGGCAGACGCGACCGTGTTGCGAGACATCTGGCCTCACGAGGAATAGCCACTTCCATTTTCTATCCGCTCCCACTACATCTTCAGCCCGCCTATGCTTCGCTCGGCGGCAAGACCGGGCAATTGCCGGTGGCCGAACGCGCGGCTCACGAAGTGTTGTCCCTGCCGCTCTATCCGGAAATGACCAACGAGCAAATTGACCGCGTGGCGGATTCGGTAATCGAAGCGCTTTGAGGCGAGTTCCGGAGCTAAGCGCGCCCTTCCAGGGGCTTGGCGGTCGAAGAGGAAAGCCGCGGGCGGTAAATACGATTCTGGTTGGCGGGCGCAGGAGTCTTTGTCCGGGCACGGCGGAAAACCAGGAAAAACACACCAGCAAACAAGCAGCAGCGCGGGAATCAACAGAGCAATCATGGCAACCTGGAAGGCGTGCATGGCCGCGGGGCCGCTGGACGCAAGAGAGGTGTAACACAGCACGCATCCCTGCGCCCAAGCACCCGGCGCAAAGCCAAGCGCCGCGATTGCCATACCAACGGCTGATTTGTAGGAAACTTTCATCTCTTCACCATCCCTCGGCTGAAGCCGGCGACCGCATAAAGCCCTAATGTCCCAAACGCATCTGCATAAGCCGTGCGCCATCCGGCATAAAGAAAATAATGATCATGCAGATGCAGAATATCGTCGACGGAATCAACACCAGCGCCAGACTGATCTTCTCATATTTCAAATGCATGAAATAGGAAACGATCAGCGCCGCCTTCACGAGTGATAGCACCACGAGAAGGGTGAGCATCAGATCCGGACGCAATCGCTCGTAGGCCAGAAAGACTTCGATAAATGTGATTACCGCCAGCCAGATCCACACCATCACGAAAAGCCGTGTGCTTCCGACGGCGTGGACTTCCGAACCGCTTTCGTGTGCGCTCATGCGCTCCTCGCTCCGAACCTAACCGCCAAGATTTACCGACATCAAGTAGATCATCGGGAACACAAACATCCACACCAAGTCGACGAAGTGCCAGTAAAGACCGCTCACTTCCACGTCCTCGGAAGTGAATTTTCCTTTGCCATAGCCGATAGCCATGACGATCAGATAAATCACGCCGATGCTAACGTGTGTCATATGCAAGCCGGTGATTCCGAAAAACGTCGCGCCAAATAAGCGGCACGCCCTGCGGAGTGCTCCAGGGCGTATAGCCCTCATGGAATAGGTTGATCCATTCAGTCAAATGCAACACTGTGAACGCGAGGCCGCCGAGCGCGGTCAGGAGCAGCCAGCGAACCGCCTTGGCCCGATCGTTGCGATGCGCCGCCGCCACTCCCAACACCATCGTCAAGCTGCTGGCCAGGAGGACCAGCGTCATGGACGTGGATTTCGCGATCGCCGGATAAATTTCGAACGGGCGCGGCCAGTTTGGATTCGACAACCGGCTATAGCTATATGCCAGCAGCAGCGCCGAAAAGGTCAGCGTATCCGAGACTATGAAAAGCCACATTCCGAACTTTTTCGAATTAATGGCAAAAGGTCGAGACTCCGCCAGACCAGGGAGAGCTGACCGGGACACCCACTGCCGTCTTCGTTTCAGCCACGATTCACCGTCCGAGATAGAGAAGCGCGAATAAAAATACCCAAAGACCATCCATGCAATGCCAATAAATTGACGTCACATCTGTAGCGGTCGCCTGTGAAATTCGGGCGCGCTGCCAATTCCGGCGGGATACATATAGCAAGGCCAGAATTCCGCCTAGAAGATGCAACCCATGCGCCGCCGTCAAAACATAAAAGAAGCTGCTGCTGGGATTGGTGACGAGAAACACGCCCTCATGGGCAAGTTGCCTCCAGGCGATCAATTGACCCGCCAGAAACAGAACTCCCAGACCGGTTGTTATGCTCCACCATCTCTTGAATGCGCCCCTCTGATGTCCGCGAAGTTGGCGGCGGGCCATCTGAATCGTCAAGCTGCTGGCCAGAAGAATCAGGGTATTCAGCCAAAGAATGCGCGGAAAATTGAACGACACCCAATCATTCGCCAAACCCTTGCGCACGAGAAAGGAACTCGTCAGCGCCATAAAAAACATCACGATCCCGGCCATAGCGAGCTGAATGACCGTGAAGTAAGCGCGCTGCGGCATACCTCGCGATTCACCGCCAGAGCCGTCGCCGTCATCCTCGCCGCCGGCGGGAACGTCTGTGCCCCCGCCGCGACCGGCGTCAATTATCTCGATCTCATCCGTGATTGTGCCCGGCATAACCGTACTCCGTTAGTGTGCCTTGCCCACTCTCTCCGGCGCCAGATATTGCGGAATGTAGTCTTCCGTCGCACCAGGAACGCTGAATTCATACGGCCCGCGATAGACCACCGGGACGTGGCCGGCAAAATTATCAAACGGGGGCGGAGAAGGAATGCTCCATTCGAGCGTCGTGGCGTTCCAAGGATTCTCGGTCGCTTTTTGCCCCGCCTTCATACTGTAGAGAAAGTTGAAGAGAAAGATCAATTGGGCAGTGATGGTAATCATCGCGGCTATGGTTATGAAGTAATGCACGGGGTGCAGCGGCGCCAGGAAATTAACGCCCGTGGTGTCTGCATAGCGGCGCGGATGGCCTGCAAGTCCCAGGAAATGCATGGGCATGAAAATGCTGTAGACCCCGATGAACGTGAGCCAGAAGTGAACCTTGCCAATCGGCTCGTTCAGCATGCGGCCGAACATCTTAGGGAACCAGAAATAGGTCGCCGCAAAGATTCCGAAAATCGCAGCCACTCCCATGATCAAGTGGAAGTGCGCCACCACGAAATAGGTGTCATGCAGATAAAGATCGATCGACGGCTGCGCCAGAAATAGTCCCGAAAGCCCTCCGGTAACGAACAGAGAAACAAATCCCAAGCCAAACATCATGGCCGTGGTGAACTGGATTCTGCCTCCCCACAATGTACCCAGCCAGTTGAAAGTCTTGATCGCCGATGGCACGCCGATGGTCATGGTTAGCAGCGAAAACGCGAATGCCGAATAGGGGCTCATTCCGCTGATAAACATGTGGTGTCCCCATACGCAGAAGCCCAGGAAGCCGATAGCTCCCAGCGCGCCCACCATGGCCTTGTAACCAAACACGGGCTTACGTGAGAACGTAGAAAGGACGTGAGAAGCCACGCCCATCCCCGGAAGGATAGCGATGTAAACCTCGGGATGCCCGAAGAACCAGAATAAGTGCTGCCAAAGCAGCGGCGAACCACCTGTGTGCGAAACGATGGGGGTATCGGTCACGACGAGACCGCCGGGAATGAAAAAGCTCGTCCCAGCCACCCTGTCGAGTAACAGTAACAGACACGCAGCGAGGAGCACTCCGAACGCAAGCAACCCGAGGATCGCCGTCACAAGCCAAGCCCAGACGGTGAGCGGCATGCGCCCCAAGGTCATGCCCTTGGCCCGTAAATCAACGGTCGTCGTGATGAAGTTGAGGGCACCGAGCAGAGATCCGATACAGAAGATCGCCACGCCGATAATCCACAAGTTTTGCCCCGCACCCTGTCCGGGACCCGCGATTTCCCCTAGCGCGCTCAGCGTCGGATATGCCGTCCAGCCCGAAATCGGCGCCCCGCCCCTCACGAAAAATGCCGAGACGAGCACCACCAAAGACACAAATGTGGTCCAGAAAGACAGCATGTTCAGGACCGGAAAGGCCATGTCTTCCGCGCCAATCTGAATTGGCAACATATAGTTTCCGAAGCCGGATTGCGGTGCCGTGGTCAGCACCATAAAGACCATAATCGACCCGTGCATGGTCACCAGCGCCAGGTATTGCTCGGGAGTCATCTGGCCACCCGGCGTGAACGGCAACTTGGCGTTGGGCCAAACCAGATGGATGCGCATCAGCATCGACAGCGCCATCCCCACGAAGACCGAGAAAAGCGCCAGGAAATAGTACTGAATACCAATAACTTTATGATCGAGGCTGAAAATATACTTGCGGATAAAACCACTCGGCGGGTGGTGATGGCCGCCGCTCTCGTGCGTCACCATCGAGTCGCTCCTGGAACCTTTCGGCTCCTCTTCCAACTGCTTACTGTTGTTGTAAAGCTATTTCCTGATCGCGCATCCACTTGTCGAATTCGTCCTGTGAAACCACATTCACGAAACTGCGCATCCGGTAGTGACCCAGTCCGCAGAGCTCGGCGCAGGCGAGTTCGTATTCCCCCGGAACCGTGGCGTTGAAGTGCATGTGAATGGTCATCCCCGGCACCGCATCCTGTTTCAGGCGCAGCTCACGCACGTAAAAGCTGTGCGTGACGTCTTGCGTTCGGATGATGAGCTCGACTTCGTGACCCATCGGAACGTACGCAACGGGCGACACGACGTCATCTTTCGAAGCCGGATCGCGCGGGTCGAGTCCCAAAGGATTTCCGGTGGAGGCGCTGACGAGTTCCGGCTTTGTGCCACCGAATTTTCCGTCCGGGCCGGCATAGCGGAAATTCCACGCAAATTGTTGTCCGGTCACCTCCAACTGCAAAGCGCCGGGCGCGGCGCCTTGGAAGTGCGCTTCGGCCCAGGCATGCTCACCGTAGAGACCCAGCCCGACGAACATAATCACGGTGGCAAGTGTCCAGATGAACTCCATCGTGGAATTTCCTTCGAAGAAGCTGGCCTTCTGCCCGTGGTCCCTCGACCGAAATATGACTAGAGCAAGCCCCAGCTGTGCGAGGACAAATACGATGCCGGTAATAACAAGTGTGCGATGGAACTGCGCGTCAATCTGGTTACCAAACTCGCTGATTGAGGGTGGAAACCACCAAATTTTAGCCAGGAAGAGGTAAACGGTAACAATAGTGAAAATCACGAGGAAAGCAGCTAACGAGAATGCAACTGCAGCCGAGCCTTGTTCTCCGCTTTTTCTCTTCATCTTCCTCCACTCCGGGCGATTCGCCGCGGCAACCCCGCCGAGTTCCGCTCCCACTCGATGCCTGCGGCACCCCTTGGCGCCAGTTCCGCCCCACACCAAGGCGCAAAGAGAAGAGACATCATATACATCCGTCCCGGATTTTCAAGCTCTTCGGCGCCTCTTTTGGACAAACAATTTAGCCGGCATCCCGGCGCGGCGTTCATTTTTATCCTCTGCTTTATCCTCTGCGTTCCCGCCGAACGGGGTGAACGAACTCAATCATGAAATGCGGCAGTTTCTCGCTCGCACGAAAACTTACCAAGGGAAAATCCTGTACGCCCTTGTAAAAATAAGTTGCGTGTATATGATCTGACGTGTGCGTGCTTAGTGTTTGTATTTTTCCGGACATACGAGTTGGTCTAGTCGGAGGGATTCCAAATGGCAGCCAGAATCCTAGTCGTGGACGACCACGAAGTTGTGCGTCAAGGAGTCCGAGCGATTCTGCAGGCACGTCCTGACTGGGAAATTTGCGGCGAGGCCATCGACGGCCGCGAAGCGATACGCCTGACAAAACAGTTGCAGCCCGACATCGTCGTCATGGACATTACGATGCCGCACATGAGCGGACTCGAAGCGTCTCAGGAAATTGCCAAGCTTCAACTGCCATCCCGCGTCTTGATTTTTACCATGCATGAATCGAAGAGCCTGGCCCCTTCGGTCCAAAGGGCAGGCGCCCAAGGCTATGTGGTCAAATCGCGAGCAGCCCAGGACCTTATCGATGCTATAGACCGCCTGCTGGTAGGCGGGACATTCTTCGACAATCCCTCGCCTTCGGGCGCCAAAGGGGAAGACAAGCCAGGTCGAGACGTTCTCCTTCGGCAGGCCCTCAGCGGGGCCTGGTAGCCGTAGCTCCCACTGAACTCTCCGCAAGATAGCTAACGGAAGCTTGGCTCGGGTGTTGAATGTACGAATCTAGGGCAAAGCCCGATATGAATATTCTTTGGTGAAGATATAAAGTGCCTCCGGCATGTCGTGTAGACTGCTATTGGTGGACGATCACGAAATCGTCAGGAAAAACCTGCGCGAGATTATTGAATTCAAAACCGATTGTGAGATCGTCGGCGAGGCGGTCGATGGACTCCAAGCAGTTGTGCTCGCTAAGAAGTTCACCCCTGATATTGCTGTTCTGGATATCAGTATGCCGGGAATTGACGGATTGGACGCCGCCCGACAGATCCTGCAGGAAAGCCCCCAAACCAAAATACTGATCCTGACAATGCACGATGCCGGTCCGATCCTTGCCAAAATCCAACAAACCGGCGTTCACGGCTATTTGCTGAAATCAGAGGCGCCGAAGGGCCTACCGTTAGCGATTGACTCGTTGCTGCACAATCATTGCTTCTTCGGTCCCACGTAGTCGCGGTTTGCAAAAAGTAGAAGACGACGGGGATCGCTCACACGGCCATCGGCCTCCGACCACGCCGTCCCGATCTTCGCCTGACCTTCAGGGGCACGGTCAGCATGTCCTGGATGCTCGAAAGCTGCGCATCTTTTTCCTCAATCTCGGATTCTTTCAGCGCGTGGGCGATCACCCCCAGCAAATCGTCCCGGGAGAAGGGCTTCTGAACATATAAAGATCCCTCTTCAGATCCGCTTTCCTTTGCTCCGTAATCTTGATAACCCGACATGTACACCGTCTTCATCCCGGGAAAAAGCCGCGTAAGTAACGCAGCTAGATCAGGTCCCCGCATTTGCGCCATAACCACGTCTGCCAACAACAAATGAATCCGTTTGCCCCAACGTTTGGCTGTTTCGAGCGCCTCACCACCGCCTTTGGCCGAAAGCACCGTATAGCCCGCCGCCTTTAGAAAGCGGGAAGCCAAGTCTCGAACTGCGTCTTCATCCTCGGCAATGAGGATGGTCTCGCCTCGGCTCGCCGCGAGTGCAATTTTTGTTGGCGTGGTAAGCGTCTCTTCGGCGCCGGTCGCCTGGGGCAAATAAACCTCGAACCGGGTTCCTTTCCCTGGCTCAGATTCAACCCAGACCCATCCGCCACTCTGCTTGATAACGCCGTATACGGTTGCCAATCCCAAACCCGTGCCTTTACCTAGTTCCTTTGTGGTGAAGAAGGGCTCGAAGATGCGCGCCTTTATCTGATTGTCCATACCACAACCCGTGTCCGTAACGGCCAGCATCACGTAGGAGCCGAGGGGCACCACAGGACGACTTCTGGCGGTGTTCTCATCCACCGTGACGTTGTGGGTCTCGATTGTAAGCGTCCCGCCGTTTGGCATCGCATCGACAGCGTTTACCGCGAAATTCAGGATGACCTGTTCGAGTTGACCCGGATCCGCCTTGACTCTGCTGAGCGACTCGCCCGGCCGGAAGCTGAAATGAATATCCGCGCGAATCAGCCGGCTAAGCATTTTGGCCATATCGGAGATCAGCGCGTTCAGGTCCAACACCTTCGGCTGCAACACCTGCATGCGGCAGAAAGCCAGCAATTGGCGCGTCAGCGACGCGGCGCGGTCGGCAGCCTGTTCGATCTGACGGCTACCAGAGTAGAGCGTCTCGTCGGGCTGCAACTGCTCGAGCATAAGAGCGGTATGTCCTTTGATCACTGTTAGTAAATTATTGAAGTCATGGGCCACGCCGCCGGCCAGCCTTCCGATCGCCTCCATCTTCTGCGACTGGCGTAAATGGTCTTCGAGCTTCTGCCGTTGAACCTCGTTCGTCTTTAGTGTTGAGCGCATGCGGCCAAAGGCGCGCGTCAGTTGGGCCACTTCATCGCTCCCACGAGCGTTCAATCCATACTCGAAGTCGCCTTTTTCAAGCGCCCCCACACCGCCCAGCAGACTGCCAAGAGGGCGCGTGAACCTGTCGCAAATCGCGAATACAAGACGCGCCACCGGAGAAGACGGCAACCAGGCCGAGACCCAAAAGCAGCCGGTTCAAGTGCGCCAGCGAAGCCATGGCCTCATGATCGGACTTCAATACGATCAAGCTCACGGCCGGTTTAACGTTCGGAGTTAGAGTTTTCAGGCTGCCCCAGTATCGTTCGCCAGCGATTTGCACTTGCTCCGGCGCCGCCTGATCGCGAAGCTGATTCGCGAGTTCCGCCTGCCTGAGGGCAGGAATGGTGCTCACCACGATATCGTCGCCATATCGCAGGGCTAGTTGCGCCGAAGAGATCCTCCCAAGATCACGCAACTCTTGTGCGTCAATTCCGCGCCCAGCAATGACCATTCCTGAGGGAGCCTTGTTCGCAGGAGGATCGCTATAGAAAGGCTGGATTGCTATCTGATACAGCTGCGCCCCACTGTACCACCACCCGGTGAGATCGCCTGCCCTGCGAGAGCGGCGCAGCATCGCTTCGGCAGTTGTAATAGGGAATTCCCCCGCCGTCGTATGCATTGCGAGGATCCGCCCGTTCTGGTCGGTTAGCCCGAGGAGATCACGGCCAGGAGACTGCCAAGGGTCCTCACCGGCATCATTGATCGTAGTGACGTCGCCATTCCGCATAGATGCGACGGTTGCCAGGAGGTCCGCCTTGTGGCTCAGGGCGATCTGCCGCTCTTGCTGCATCACCTGGAAGGTCAGAATGACATTTCGGGCTTCATCCTCCACCTGGCGCTCAAGTTGGATCTCCGCGTTATGACGCAGAACAAGTAACGTTGCGCAGGTGAGCGCTGCGATCACCAGGACAAGCGAAGACAGTAGTTTAGTACGGAGCTTCAGAATGCCGGCCTTTCCGGGCTGGGAGCGCCGCAGAATTAGCGAACGACCGACTCAAGGAACAGCCTGTTTGATTTTCGTACCGGACTATAGCAACTTCATCTAGCCCGTACAATGGAACCTGCGTACTTGATTGTGCTCAGTGAGTACTAGTATTAGAAGTAGCGATAACCTGCGTACCCTTAATAAATTACGGGGAACGGCCATCGGAAGCCTAAATTGCCTTGTGAATCCTCCATATCAGCATCGAAACCACAACCCAAACTACTAAGGCGGCGCTTAGCGCTTCCCATGCGGGACGAGACAACAGCGTTCTGTAAACAGTTAAAGCGAATGCGAGCAATCCTATAGAACCCATTGCAGCGCCCGCAGCGTCCACTCCAGCTACCTGTCGGCTGCGGATAACACCATTTACCCCCGCTCGCCGCTTTTTCTCGAGTTCGTGCTGCTCAATCAAGGTAGCGCTTGCTGGAAAGATCGCGGGAAACGCCAGAAAGAGCCCGCCAATTCCAGGCCCAAACTTTGTGCCGACAATCCCAACGAGCGACGTGATCGCTCCGCCAACCAAAAATCGCACCATGTACTGCCGCCAGGTTGTTTGGCGAACCCCGGAAAGATCTATTTCGATCTTGGTCATGTCTTTCCCAACCAGATGAGCCAAAGGCCGAAGGCTGCGGCCACCCATACAACGATGGAAACGCTGCTCGCGACTAATCCCCGAACTTTGCGCCGCATCATCA
Source organism: uncultured Acidobacteriota bacterium (assembly GCA_963846235.1). Classification (GTDB taxonomy): domain Bacteria; phylum Acidobacteriota; class Terriglobia; order Acidiferrales; family UBA7541; genus Palsa-189. The sequence continues at coordinate 155,027 of CAWJVF010000003.1, read as the reverse complement.
ACCAACTCGCGCAGCAGGCATAAAGAAAAAACGCTGCGGCACCGGCAACCATGGAACGTGCGTCGAGTGCGGCATATACCGGGCCCTGTCGGAAAACTGCCAAGCCAAGCGTGGCCAGAGCAATCGTGGGGGCGGCTCCGAATAATCCGGCAAAACTCTTGGGTTTGAATAGATCGCCGATCAGAGCAAATGTGGAGACGAGAGTCCCCCCGATTAGGAAGCGAAAGAGGAGTTCCTTCCACATATTCAGATTGCACCACTTGTATCAGCTGGTCTCGCGACCTGACAACGTAACTTTAAGTAAAATGGCGCTTTACGGCTGTTTTGGGCACAATTCCCCACACAAATCAGATGTGGGAACAGCTAAAGGGGGTCAGGCGGCTAAATCGTTTGTTTACAAACCAAAGCTAAGTCTTTGCCAGTATTCGAAGGAAAACATAGAAAAACGAAGGAGGGGAGTCGAACTCCCCTCCTTCGTCCCTGTCATTGCGCCGAGGAACAAACTTTATCCGATCGGGGTGCTGCTTGCGCCTGCACCGCTACCAGAAGTATCCACACGGATCACACCGGACTGATCGGTGTAGTACATGTTCTGTCCAGTGGTGGCCGCAGTGATTGGCTTAGCTGTTATCGAATAAGACTGGTTGCTCGCACCGGCCGTGAACGTAAAGACGTAGCCGCTCTTGGTACCACCTGCGAGCACAGAGTCAATCAAGTCTGCTGAGCTGGAGCTGGCCGTACCGCCAGACCCTACCGGCCCCAAATTGGTGAGCGCCGCCGGGAATTGGCCGTAACTGGTGGAATAGGCGATGCACGCTGTGTTCAACGTACGCAGCGAACCCACTGCCGAAGCCTGGTTGGCGGCGATCTTCGACCGCAACAGGTTCGGAATGGCGATGGCAGCGATAATCAGAATGATCGCCACTACGATCAGAAGCTCAATTAGCGAGAAACCTTTTTGTTTGTTGCGCATGGATTCCTTTCCTCCGAAAAGGCGCCTGATATTGCCGGTCGCCTTGCCTTGATGCCCACTTAAATGCAAGGCAGCCGCCATGCGAGGCATAACATCGTAATTGTTGCGACACAACTGTTTGAAACCCACTGGAAATTAAATAGGTTAAGCACACGCCGATACTCGGGCGTGGGTACTATCGGAGGTTTATCGGGCTCAGAAGTGACATATTACGGCGGTGAAAACCCGCCAACAATGACAAAAAATGGCACTGAACACACTCAGCGTTTCCGTAAGCATTCTATCCACGAGGTAATAACCGTAAGATACGCACGCCGTAATTGGGCGCCATGCTAATAAGCTAACGCCTATGCTCTTAGGGCCGCTGCGTTTGCAAATCCTCAAAGCCAGCAGCGAAACCGACTGAAGGGTCTAACGGAATGCGGCCGATGAAACAGTTGATCGTAAATGCTGATGACTTCGGTCTGACCGAAGACGTCAATCGCGCGATTATCGTCGCTCATCGCGACGGCATTTTGACGAGTACGTCTCTGCTTGCGAACGGTTCGGCGTTTGAACAGGCCGTTCGCTCCAGCCGAAAACTTGTCCAACTTTCGGTCGGCGTACACCTAAATCTCAGCCAGGGAAATCCGGTCTCGCCCGCAAATCGCATTCCCACCCTCGTGAACGAGGAAGGCAAACTGCACCTAAGCCCGTTGCACCTCTGGATGAGAATTCTAAGAAGACAACTAAGCCTGGAGGATATTCATACCGAATGTCAGGCCCAAATCCTGAAAGTGCTTGAGGGAGGCATTGCACCCATCCATCTGGACGGCCATTTGCACGTGCACCTCCTGCCGCAGCTTTCTCCCATCTTGATCCGGCTTGCGCGCGAATTTGGCATCCGCAACATCCGATGTCCAACCGAAGATCTCGCAATTACGTTACCTCTGATTTGGAACATTAACGGGAATAGTCTCGCGGCGCTCAAGAGATCCGCTGTTGCTTACGGCGTGAGTTCGTTCGGGGAGCGCTTAAGAAATTATTTGCTCGCGTTCGGGATCACCTGTCCGGACGCCTTTTTTGGCCTCGCTCATACTGGGTTTCTAGACATGAATGCACTGAAGGTTCTCATAGCTAAGGTACCGGACGGCACTACTGAGCTGATGTGCCATCCGGGATACGACAGCTCGGAGCTCAAATCTTTCGGAGGCAACCTCACGCGTGAGCGCGAAGTTGAATTGCTTGCTTTCACTGCACCGGAGGTCAAAAACCTTATCAGGAATCTGGGAATTCGGTTAGTTAACTTCAGAGATTGGGAACCCGGCAAGGCGACGGGGCCGCAATAGCATGCCGCTCAACGCGTTAATTGTGATGAGGTAAATCTCGCGCCAGGGCCGGAGCTTCAGAAGCATCAGGCGGCGCACTCTTCGCGATTCGGCCCCTCACCGTTCGTGGCGACCTTCGGGCTGTAAGCCGTATCCGCAGGAGGTCCATCAACATGCGTGGCGACTGCATCAGGATTGCGTAACGAGTCGGCCGCCGCTCCACTACCTCAAAATCGACCTCTTGAATGGCCAGTCCGTTTTTCCAAGCGGCGAAGAGAAATTCAACATCGAACGAAAATCCGTCCAAGCGGAGTCCTTCGACCACCGGCAAAAGCGGCTCACGGACAAAAGCCTTGAACCCGCATTGCGTATCTCGTAGCGGCAAGTTCAGAATTACACGCACGAGCGCTCTGTAAACAACGCTGGCCAGGAAACGCGAACGGCTCGGGGCAGTGTGCAGCGGAGTGGGCCTGCGAGAAGCAACGGCAACTGCGGCGCCATCGCGCAGCGCCTGCAGCAATCTCAGAATATCCTCCGGACGGCCCGGCAAGTCCGCATCAGTTACGAATACATACTCCCCGCGACTCGCCATTATTCCCCGCCGAATGCTGGCACCTTTTCCTAAATTAACCGCGTTGCGCAACACACGCACGCATTCAAAGCTGCGCTGCCATTCCCCAGCAACAACGGACGTGGTATCGGTCGAGCCGTCATCGACGACGATAACTTCAGCTGCGAAAGCTTGATCGTTCAAAAACGATCGAAGGCATTCCAGCGCTACCGGCAGTATCGTCGCCTCGTTATAGGCTGGCATCACTATGGATAAATAAGGATTCATGTCCTCTCGATAAAGCAAAGTTCCTGCTTAGCTCTCTGTTCCCGGCCCCATCATACAGCTTAGCTCAACTTGCAATTTCAGGCCTTCGCGAAATTGCAAAAACCTGGCGCGCGCTGAGGGACGGAAACAAAAGCTCTTACTAATTTGCCGCACAGTAGTACGTTCGTACCATCACTCATTCGCTGCCCGAGCGCAACTATATTTCAGCGCGCGTGTTTTTTGGGGTGACTGGGCGAAAGATCCTGACGCCCTTAGTGGTCCGGCTCTAACCACAGGACCATTACGCAAAAAAACGAAACGGGAGCCTTGCGAACTGCCGCAGGCTCCGCAAGGAGAATTCAATGAATTCGAAGGCTACTCGTGTGCTCATGGGTTTGGTAGCAACGATTCCGTTGCTGTTATGGGGCTGCGGCAGCAATTCCAGCTCCTCCAATAACCCGGGAACCCAGAACGGCCAGATCTCCATGATGGTCAGCGATGATCCGGTGAATGATTGGGCCGAAATCGGCGTGAAAATCTTGAGCATTTCGCTGACGCCCCAAAGTGGTGGAACGCCAGTCGTTGTCTACACCGCTCCGACGCCGGTCAACATGGTGAACCTGATCGAACTAGACCAGCTTGCCGATATTCTGGATAGCGTCAGCGTTCCGTCCGGCACGTACACGAGCGCTACTTTCACGCTCAGTGCGAATCCAGGAGACGTCGCCCTCACGGCTTCGTCTGATCCTGATCTCGGATTTGCGGGCACTCCTGGGGAGATCGTTCCTTCGACACAGATTCAAATCCTCGGAGCAACGGGCAGCGCGGGAAATCTCACTGTGCCATTGAATGTGACTTTTGTTTCTCCCGTGACAGTGATGGCGGGCCAGAGCGGAGGAATCGATTTCGAATTTAATCTCTCGCATCCCGCTTTCATTGTGGCTCACGCCCCGGTCGGCGGAGGACAGACGCTTTGGGCTGTGAACTTCAAGCCTGCGTTGCGCCATCATCCTATCTTTGACATCGCGAGACTTGTACTGCGTCATCTATACGCCAGCTTCGTCTCTGTCTCTTCCGACAACAGCTCGATCACAGTGAACCGGGTCTTCCCGGAAGAGCCGCCAGTCAATCCCGAACAGGCGATTCCAACGTCACGAAACCTGACCATTCTCGCCGATAAGGCGAATGGAACTCTCTTCTACGATATGGATGCTCACACACACTCCAGAATTACGGACTTCAGCACAGTAGGAAGCAGTCTCACCGGCAAGTTCCTTCGCATTGCAGCGCGCTTTCAGACGGACGGCAGCCTCGTCGCCGTGCGCATTTGGGTCAGCAGCTCTTTCAATACGGTCTGGCTAAGCCCCGAAGGCCACGTCCGGCACGTATTGAGCTCCAGCCTGGTAATAGACAATGAGGATGGCGTGCCCGTTACGGTCGACGTAAACGGAAATACGCAGTTCTTCTTCCGCACGCCGGCAAATCCCGGATCAGACGCCAATCCCATTTGCACGGGGCCAGCATGTTTGGGCGATCTGGCACGTAGCTTCAAAGTTCATGTTACCGCCGCCGATCCTTTGCAAGTTCCGCTGGTCGCGGACACCGTCGATATCGAGATAGCGCGCTTCGACGGTCTCATCTCCTCGCCTAATAAGACCAGTTTCGTGTACACACGCAATTTCATGGATTCGAAAGATGATTACACGAAGACGATGTTCTACATCTCCAACTCCACACTTAACGGCCACGATCCGGTGAATGGCCAACAGATCAAGGGATTCAAGTGGTGGAACTTCGCCTTTCCGACAATTGTCGATAGCAGCGTGACAAGTTCCAATCCTATTGCCGACTTTGTCTCGGCGGTCGGAGGGGCGGCAAACTTTGGCAATGGAATCACGATGCCGGTCGTCGGGGCGAGCTATGCGATCTGGGCCGATCCGGCCAATTCGACGGGGTGGGCCGTCCCATGGACCATCGTCGCCCCTGCTCCTCTTCCCCTGGCTACGGTTGCCACGGGCTGGGTCCAGAATGTCACTAGCGATAGCTTTAACATCGCAGTCACCGGCGGCACCAACCAGGTTACCGTCGACGCGAGCGCCGTTCCAGGCTCTGCCACGCTCGTGTACCAGGTCGACCGCAACAATGGAATCATAACGATCAGTCCGGTGGACCTGACCACGTCGGCGGGACAGAACACCGTGCAAACAAATCTAAATCTGGGCACGCCGGTGAAGGTCTTTGGTGTGCCTCAGATAAACGGCAGCATCAAGGCATATGTATTCTTTTACTTCACCGGAACTGCGCCGGCATCGTAGAAAAGCGCAATCCACCCACTCGGGCTTTACGGAGTCGGGTGGAGTGCACAGGGCTTCAGAACCGGAGATCGTCGGAGAACGGGCCGCAGAGCATCCCCGCGGATGCTGCGGCCCGATTCACTTTTCTGGCAATAAATTCGAAAATTCGCGCGGCTCGCAGATGTGGACAGAAGTGGTACCATCGCGCTAAACCATGGCTAAGCGTTGCCTCTATGTCCTCGCCTTTTCCGCGTGCCTTCTGGCCTTTCTGCGTCGCACACCAGCGCAGACCAAAACGAGATCCTCTGCAATCGTGCTGCATGCCGCCCGCCTGCTGGATATTGAGACCGGCCGCATATCGACGCCCGGCGAGGTATTGGTGCAGGGCGAACGGATCGCCGAGGCCGGTTCTGCGGTTACCCATCCGGCGGGCGCACAGGTCCTGGATCTGGGCGATACGACGTTGTTGCCCGGCCTGATCGATGCACACGTACACTTATTTTTGCATCCGGGAGCGGAGGATTTGCAAACCGTTCAGGAGTCCGTCCCCCAGCGAACCATTGTGGCTACGCTCGCAGCGCGTGACGATGTCATGGCCGGCTTCACGGCGGAACGCGATATGGGCACGGAAGGCGCGGGCTCGGCATCTACCGCCGTGCGCGACGCGATCGATAAGGGGCTCATTCCCGGCCCGCGGCTGCGCGTCAGCGGCAATGCTGTTGACATCCTCGGCGGACACGAAGACGCCATCGGCTACAATCCCGAACAGCGCGTCCTTCCGAACGCAACCTACGCAAATAATCCCGGCGAACTGGTGGCCGTAATTCGAGAACAGATCAAGGAAGGCGCGGATTTCATAAAGATCTACGAAACCGGCGAGGATTCCTTTCGCAATGGCCAATTCTCCACGCCATATCAGTACACAGAAACCGAACTGAGTGCCGCCGTCGGAGAAGCCGCGCGTGTGGGCAAACGAGTCGCCGTCCACGCCACTGGCGAGCCGGGCGCGCTTTACGCAGTTCGCGCCGGAGTTGCCTCCGTCGATCATGCCTATCAGCTCAGCGACGAGACTATGCGGTTGATGCACGAAAAGCAGATTCCTGCCGTGCCGACTTTTACGATTGCGGAATTTTTTGCCGAGCACCCCTCTTCACCCGAAGAAGTTACGTGGGGCCAAATGCTCGAATTTCATGCACAGCAGTTTCGTAAGCAGCTTGCGGCAGGCGTGCCCATGGCCATCGGCTCGGACGTCGGCCCGTTTCCCCACGGCACGCAAGCGCGCGAATTTGTGCTGATGGTCAAATATGGGATGACGCCGCTCGCCGCCTTGCAAGCCGATATGATAAATGGCGCCAAATTGCTTGGATGGCAGGGCGAAATCGGCGCCCTGAAGCCGGGTTATTTAGCGGATATCGTCGCTGTTCCTGGAAATCCCTTGCAGGACATCAGTGTCGTGCAGAAAGTAGCTTTCGTGATGAAGGGCGGAATCGTTTACCGAAAATAACGAATCAACTTCAACCCGATTCAGTGAATAGCCAACCCACATTTTCGAGGAGCTACTTTTTCTGCTCTCGCAATAGTCGCGCGAGTTTTTCAGCCTCCGAATACGTAAGCTTGAACATAATCTCTACCTTGCCGTCGCTGAAGACGCCGACATCGGGGGAATAGTTTGCCGGAAACTGGCGTCGCAGGGTCTCGCGCTCGTCAAGAATCGCTTCTCGTTCCGCATCTTGCTTGTCTATAACTCCCTTGCGTTTTTTCATGATTGCTTCACCGATTTTCATCGACTCTTTTGAAATCGCTGAGATTATATCGTTCGCTTAGCATATCTCTTAAACATTGCGGCAGTTCGCGGCAAGCTCCAACTCGATCCGTAAAGACCATTCGTTCACCCCATCTTCGTCAACTCGATTCCGCATTCGCATGCGGCTCGCGCCATTAGAACAATCACATTTGATATGAGACGACGACTTACCATCCGCCCGTAATAGGTCATCTATCAATCTGTTGGGCGCGCGAAGAGTAGCATTGGTACAGCCGGATCTGCTCGGACAAGAGGAGGTAAGAAATGCTGTCTAATGGTTTCCTGGAATCGCTTTCCCAGTTTTCCCCGCCATTGCTTACGGCATACGTGCGAACCACTCCTGAGGAAGCATCTTTACAGGGCACTGAGCCCAGATACCTGCATTTTGTGAAAGAGCAGGGCAAATCTGTGGCTCAGGGCCTCCCCTCCGACGAGCAGGTGCTCTTTTCGAAAGAGTTGGAGAGGGTCACAGAGTTCCTTTCACAGCCAAAATCGCATGGAAGCCTGGTTATTTTTGCCGGCCCCTCCGTTTGGCAGGTCGTGCCCTTGCAGGTGGAGGTAAAAGACGAGCTTTCCTGGGGAAAGCCGTCGCTCGCCCAATTAGTCTGGCTCACCGGCGAGCACAAGCAGTACGGAATCGTTGAGGTCGACCACAAGCGTGCGCGTTTTTTCCGTTATTTCCTTGGCGAATTGGCTGAGGGCCCGAAAAGGACATTCGGCATCGATATCTCCGGATGGAGGCAGAAAGACCTCGGCAAAGTAACCAGTGAAGGCATGTCGATAACACACGGCACGCAGCGAGACGTTTTTGATAAACGCCTGGAGTATCAATACGTGCGCTTGTGCCGCGAGACCGCACAACACGCCGCAGCGTTTTTCGCGAATAATCACCTCGCAGCAATTTTCCTGGTCGGCCCGGACAAATTAACAGCAGCCGTTGAGGCGAAATTTCCCCGGATTTTTCGGCTGCCGTTCATACGAGACAACCAGGACCTGGCCCGGGTGAGTCCGCCGGAGTTGCTGAAGCATCTTGGACCGCGAATTGCCAATTGGGAACACGAGCACCAGAAAGCTTTAGTTAACGCCCTCACGGAGGATGTGCGTGGAGCAATTCTCGGCTTTGAGGAGACCCTTCCACAATTGCAAAGAGGAATGGTGCGGACCCTTGTCCTCGCTCGGGATTTTGATGCGGTCCTCCATCACTGCAGCGAGTGCGGTTGGCAAGGTCGATGTGCAGATCGCGTTTGCCCTGTTTGTGAGGGCGCAGTGGGCAACACAACTCTTCGCGACGTTCTTCCCGAACTCCTATTAAGGCACGCTGTCGAATTGGAAATCGTAAGCGACGAGCCCGCCGAGCGATTGAAGCAAATGGGTGGAATGGCCGGCTGGCTTCGACAGAAAAAAGTCACAGCGAGAACTGGAGCGTGAACTGAGTCCGCTGAGGGCCGCCAAATACTGGGATCGCCGTTGCAGGCCCTGCGGTCAAACTCAGGTGTTTGCATACTCGAGCAGTTGCATGAATCCGAAATCCTGGTGCAATTGCATGTGGCAGTGAAAGAGCGTCAAGCCAGGATTGTCAGCGACAAAAGTTACGGCAGCTGTGTTTCGCGATCCAACGCTTACTACGTCTTTCATTAGACCGGCCATCGGTTTTCCCGCAACCTCCGTGACTTCAAACGTATGCCGATGTAAATGCAGCGGGTGGATGTCGCCCGTGTCTTTATTGTCGAAGAAAAGCTTATAGCGCTTCCCTTTTTCCAGACGTAGCTTCTCAATATCGGGAAACGACTTGCCGTTGATCGTCCAACGATTGAAATCGACTTTATGGCCGGGGATTTTTTCAAACTTCATCTCAAAGGTGTGGTCAGGCTCAGGCGCGGAGCCTCCGCTTCCAAACATCGAGTAGTCCCACGGCCCGCGCACGATTCCGGACGGCTGTTGCCACTGCGGCTCCCCACTCTTGTCGGCGTATTCGACCACAACGCCCATGCCCATCTTGCGTTCCTCTTCATTGGCCGAGCCCAGAATCCACACGCCGGGATTATTCATCTCCACGATCGCGTCTACGCGCTCGGCAATATCCAGGTACACAAAATCCACCACCTGAGGCCGAGGCACGGGATTGCCGTCCATGGCGACAACGTTAAAGCGATGACCGGGAAGCGCAAGGCGGATTTCGTCCGTTGCGCTCGCATTCAAGAACCGAAACAGGACGCGCTGTCCCATGCGCACGCGAAGCGGTTCTCCGCTTCCAAGCATTTTGTCGTTCAAGGTTGCGGACTTATATCCGATCTCCCACCCATTATCAGCCGGGCCCTTAGGCGCCAGAGACGGCTCCCAGTGGTGGGCCGCAATGCAGACCTCCTGGTCGTAGTCGCCGGGATGGCGCGCTGGTTCAATAATCGCGAAGCCGTATTGCCCTGAGAAACCAGCTCGGCTTAGATCGGCATGGGCCATGGAGTGCGTGTGATACCAGCGTGTGCCGGCGGGTTTCGGCGTGAAGCGATACCGGCGGTGGCCATGCGCAGGAACCTCGGGCGTCCCCTCTTCCACCGATCCATCCACTGCTGAGGGAATAAGCTGTCCGTGCCAATGAACCGTCTCAGCGACATCCGTGTCATTGAAGACATCGACGGTAACGGGTTTCCCTTCTCTGAATCGCAGGATTGGCCCGGGCGCGGATCCGTTATAGCCCACAGTCTTTATGACTTTGCCGGGCCCTATCGCCAGGGATATAGGCGCGATGCGAAGCGTAACATTCGTCTGATCCGTAGACTTATCGTTGGTATCTGGTGAGAGTGGTAATGAGCCAAATGCGGGAAGACCCAGCGACGCCAGCCCTGAAATCAAGAAGTCTCGGCGGTCCATACCTCATCCTCCCGAAGCGCACTAACCGAGGTAAAGCAGGTAAATCGGCCCTGAGAACATATCCCATTCGGCCTGTCAGATTCAACGCGGCTCACCCCAAGACGCAGGCAAGACCACCGTCTGTGAATTCACGGCGGAGGGGATTCACGATTGGCAGCGAGAGTGGACCCGAAGACTACTCAACCGCGATCTTGGCGCCCGGGTCCGCTTTCTTGGAGAGATGCTCTATGCGATCGTCAATTATTTCCCGGATCGCTTTGAGAAACTCGATCCGCGAGTTCGCCAGGTGCTGCCGCACCTCTGGCGAAACGCCCAGTCGGGAGCGTACTTGATCGAGAAATTCCCGGCATAAGCATCGTTCATAGACAACACGTTCGCCCGAAGGCCGGCCGGTCTGCTGATCGCTCATGATGACTCCTTCATTTCGACGGTCAGAACTTTATTCTCAAGCCTGGCTCTTGCCGGCGTCAGCATTGCCATCGACCGTGGCAGGCCAATATGCCGGCGGAGGGTCCCAATCTCGACTACGAGCTCGTCGCCCTTCTTGAAAAGCCCGATTTCGCCTTTCGCGGCGAACGGCAGAAGAACCCGGATTTCATAAATACCATTCTGCTTCTGGAACGTATAGGGCTTTTCCGTTCGGGTAATGGCCGCCGGATCTTCTCCCGATGCATAGAGTATGCCCGCAAGCTCCTGCAAGCGTTTTCTGCCCAGCACTTCGCGCGCGAATAGAGGCACGCGCTTTACGGGCACCGGCGCGAAATAATCTTCGATCTCGCGCAGGACTTCCTCCTGAGATCTGTGCCACTCGTTGAACCACGCGTCCATAACCTCGGCGGGAAGAATGCGATTCACGATCACCGAGTCTATCGTCAATCCGTGAAGCGAAAAGTACACAAACGCTCGCTGCGTCTCGCGCAGAACCATTTTTTCGGGGTTGGTCACCAGGCGGACGCTCGTCGTGTAAGGATTCTCCATAATCTCGTCCACGCCTTCGAGCTTCGCAAAGAGGTTTTGAATATTGGCGAAGTAACTGTCCGTGGGGAGCTCGAATGGCGCAACTCGATTGGCGATCGGGCGCACAGCTTTCAACAGGTTCCGCTGGAACGGAAAAATGTGCTTCATGTACCAGTCGAGCGTCGTCGGCATGCTCACGAACCGCAGCGACTCGGCGGTCGGCGCCGCATCCAGCACGATCACGTCATAACGCTGTTCGCGCTTGTACTGGTTGATGTACATCATCGCGCTGAGCTCTTCCATTCCTGGCAGAATCGCCAGTTCCTCGGCTTCCACGCCGCTGATTCCGGTGGTGCGCAGGACCGAAGTCACGTACGACGATATCTCTTGCCAGTGACGTTTGATCTCCTTCTGGATGTTGAGCTCCAGAATCCAAAGCCGATCCGTGATCTGCAGCGGATCTGAGGTTTGCGCGTGGAACAATTCCGTTTCCAAATCGAAGGAATCACCAAGACTATGCGCGGGGTCAATACTCATCACCAGTGTGCGGTAATTGAGCTCGGCGAGCTTAACTCCGGTCGCGGCAGCGAGACTCGTCTTGCCGACGCCGCCCTTACCGCTGAATAGAAGAACCCTCATGACTCCATTATAGAACCGAGGAGCGCATAGCCCCAGTTTCATAGCTGGCAGAATCACTCGCCGCCCGGCGCAAGCAGTGGTACAACAATCCACACCGAAAGTTTGAACCACCCGGGAGGCTTTATGAAATCGCTGCTATTCGCGTCGGTTTTGTTGTTCGCCGCCCCTTCCTTCGCGCAGCAAAGTGTCCCCGAGATTCCCTTCGATTCCGTGGCCGATTTTCTGAAACTTCCTTCGGGGATGAATTTTGGCGAGGTACCAGGCGTCGCCGTCGATTCCAAGGGGCACGTCTTCGTCTTCACGCGTTCGAACAGCGCCAGCGGCCCGGCTTACGGCGCCTCTGCCGCCCAGTTACTCGAGTTTGGGCCCAAAGGCGAATTTTTGCGCGAAATCGGCAAGGGCCTGTATGCCTGGTCGGAAGCTCACACCGTGCGCATCGATAAAGACGACAATATCTGGGCCATCGACAAGGGCTCCGACATGGTCATCAAGTTCAATCAGGCCGGACACGTAGTCTGGGTCTTCGGACGAAAAGCCGAATCAGCGGACGGGGCGAAGCCTTGGGAGCACGTCAATCCTCCTCTGCCACCGATAGACGGCATGTTTCGCCAACCAACGGACGTGACTTGGGATTCCGAAGGCAACATCTACATCACCGACGGCTATGTCAATTCGCGCGTCGCGAAATACGACAAGAATGGCGACTGGGTGAAGTCATTCGGCGAGCCCGGCACGGGGCCGGGGCAGTTTCACCTGCCCCATGCCATCGTGGCCGACCGCAACAACAACCTCTACGTTGCCGACCGTACCAACCGCCGCATTCAGGTATTCGACACCGAGGGCAAGTTCTTGCGCGCGTTCACGATTGATGTGCCTCCCGATCCTAAGACTCGAGCCGTATACGGCAATACGCCCACCGGTGCGCAACTGGCAGCGCTGATTGGCGCTCCCAATTCCATCTGCATTACGCAGGGACCCAACCAGGTGCTCTATGTCGGAGAGTTGACCTACCCGGGACGGCTTTTCAAAGTTTCTCTCGAAGGCAAAGTGCTTGGAGTCATCGGCCGCTCGGGACGCCAGCTCAAGCAGTTCTCGGGAATTCACCAGCTTGCGTGCCCTTCGGAAAACGAAGTGTACGCCGCGGAAACTGCAAATTGGCGCGTGCAAAAGCTGATCCTTCACCCGCAAACGCAAACATCGAGCGCCGCGCACTAAGTGAAAAAGCAACTGAGTTTCTTGGGTTTCATCTTGATGTAGACTCGCGTCAGTTCCGGCTGGGCAGATCTAACGGAGGAACATCCATGTTGAGAAAGAATGGTCGCCTTCATTTGATGGCATTCTCGTTTTGCGGCGCCATATTATGCGCACTGATGGCTCAGCCTTTGGCACGCGCCATTCCTGCAACCTCACCCCAAGATCGCGTTAATGCCGCCTATGCGGCGATGGGCGGCGACAAATTAAAGACGCTCTCGTTGACGGCGAGCCTGCAGCAATACGATCCTGGCGAATCGTATTCGCTTTCTGATCCCGCGAAGCCGGACACGGGTGTCTCCGTCCTTAAGCAAAGCCGCGATCTCCAGAGCGGACTGACGCGCGACGAATGGGTGCGGCCGAAAGCAGACGACGGCACAAAACGCACGTACACCGAGATCGTCACGCCGCTGGCCGGCTACGTAGTTGGCAACGATGCCACAAACGGTCGCCTGCCCAAGCGCACTGTGAAGGGCACGCAGCCCGAACACACGATGTCCGGCCGCCGCCTTACGGCAACCCTGCGCGAGCTCGAGCGTCCGTTCATCGTTCTGGAGATGAAGCGCCATCTCGACCGCGTGAGCGCGATCGACGATCGGAAAGTTGGCGGCAAAACGTATCCCGCCGCGCAATATCGCGACGACTACGGCTCCTACATCGTGATTTTCGATCCCTCCACGAATCTTCCTATGCGCGTGCGAACTCTCGATTGGGACGCCCTCGAGGGTGATTCCGTCTACGACGCGGAGTATTCGGATTGGCGCGATGTCTCCGGCGTAAAGATTGCGTTCCTTACGCACTACACCCTGAATGGCATGAAAGTCGCGGACTTGACACTCTCAAACGTTGCGATCAATCCAAATTTCCCGCCAAAAACTTTTGACATCCCGCAAGTGATGCTGAGTGCCGCTGCCAAACCTGCGCCCGTAAACGCCACGCCCTACCAATGGATCATCCGCCGGCAGTTTTCCGGTTTCTATTACGATTCGGACGCGAAATACACCGACGATCTCGACTCGCTGAAACTGGTCGATGTCGCCACGAATGTCAGCCAGACCCAGGGCGGCACCCACAACACGCTCTTCATCGCGACCAATGCCAATCTAATCGCCGTTGAAGCGCCGAACGATGACGGCCAGGCCATTCAGTCCATCGACATGGCCAAGAAGAGATACCCGGGGAAGCCGATCCGTTATCTCGTCTTGACGCACCATCATGTTGACCACGTTGGCGGTATGCGCACCTACGCAGCGGAAGGCGCCACCATTGTCGTAGGTAAAGGAGACGGCGACTATATCCGCAAAGCGCTGGTTCGGCCGGAAACGCTGAATCCCGATGCGCCGAAGAAAGCCTTCACACCCAAGGTCGTCGAAGTGGATGGCAAATGGAGCGTGAACGACGGCGGACGCGAGGTAGACGCTTACATTGTCGAGAATCCACACGTGTCGCCCATGCTCATCGTTTTCGTTCCTGATGCCAAGCTCGGGATCGTGACCGACCTTTATGTTCCCGGAGCGGCCCCGCCTTCCAATACAGAAGTCGCGGCGCTAGTGAAAGGCGTAGACAAGTGGGGCATCAAGCCGGAGCGCTTCGCGGGCGGCCACGGCTCAGTCGGTCCTTACGCCGACGTAGTTGCCGCCGCGAAAAAAGTTCCGGCAAACCCGCAATGATATGGTGACGTCAAAAGCGCGCGGGAGTTGGTACGGTTTCCTTTAATTTGCAACCGAACGCGACTACCGTAAACGGCTAGATCACGCCTTGCGCGCGAAGCTCCTCGATCCGGTCCGCATCGTATCCAAGGATCTCGCCGTAGACGCGCTGATTGTGCTCGCCCAGGCCAGGAGGCGGCTGATCGAATCCGGCCGTGGCCTCCGAAAACCGTATCGGCAATCCCATCGCATAAATTCCATCGGCTGCGCCGTATTTCGGATGAACCATCGGAACGGTTTCATTCCTTGCCACGACTCGCGGGTCGTGAACCGCTGTTTTGGGGTCGCGAACTTCCGACGCGGGAATTCCGGCTGAGTTTAGCTTGGCAATGGCCTGCGCCATCGTTTCGGAACTCGTCCAGTCACCGATGAGCGCGTCGAGCTCGCGATAATTCCGAACGCGCGCATCGCGCGTACGGAAGCGCTGGTCCTCAGCCAGATCCTTCCGGCGCATAACCTCGTAGAGCCGATGCGCAAAAGCATCCGTATACGCGCAGATCGCCAAATGCCCGTCTTTGGCGGGATAAATCCCAAAAGGCGCGAGCCTCTGCACGCTCGGGCCCGTACGCACCGGTTCGCCGCACCTTTCCATTGCCTCATAGGCTTCGGCAGCGATCAGAGACGTCAGCGCCCCGAGCATGGAGACGTCGACGTGCTGCCCGACGCCAGTCCGGCGGGCCTGATGAACCGCCGAAAGCACTCCGATGACGCCAAACAAAGCAGCCGTGAGATCAGCAATCGTCAGCCCCACGCGGACGGGAGGATCATTCTCACTTCCGGAAACGTACATCACGCCGCTCAACGCCTGGATCACCGTATCCAATGCTTTGGGAGAACCCGGACCTGCATCGCTTCCAAATCCCGAAATCGAACCATAGACTATGCGTGGGTTCACCTTCCGAGCCGCCTCATAGCCGACGCCTAACTCGTCGAGAGTCCCCGGCGTGTAGTTCTCGACTACTAGGTCCGCTTTACGTGCCAGGTCGCCAAAGATATCGCGGGCGCGGGGATGCTTGAGGTTGAGAGTCACACCGAGTTTGTTGCGAAGCCGATTGAAGGCGGTGACCGAAATATCGTCAGCCCTCTCCCGGGCGAGCTTCACGCCGCCCAGTCCGAAGTACGGCGCGTTCTCTCGGGAAGGATCGCCGCCGGCAGGATTTTCGATCTTGATAACCCGAGCCCCTAGACCCCCGAGGAGCAGCGTCGCGACTGGTCCTGCAAGTGCGACGGTTAGATCGAGAACGGTAAGGTCGTTGAGGGGGGATTCTCTACTCTCGACTTTATCCATATACGCGCCGCAGCCTGTCATAGGCTTAGAGTCGAGTCAACCCGGCAGAAAACGACCAGAGGCGCTAGCACGGCAAAACCGCAACGAGTCAGCGTCTCGAAACGTGCCGACGCCTACTCATCAGACCCAGTGCCTCAACGGTATCCGTTGGCGCAGACGGTATAGAGCGAGAGGTAAAGCCACAACCAGCGACACAACCGTCATGTACAGCGGCAGAATCCAGTTCGCTACCGTGTTCTCGGGGATGGCAAATATGGCCGCGAAATAACCGATAGCGAAGACTACCCAGGAGAGCGGGCGATCGCGATCCGGCTGTTTCCAGACAAAAATGATTGTTGGGATAGCTGCGCAAATATCGGCAGCGATGGCGACGTACAGGGCATACTGCGCGAGACTCGCATCGCGCCGCATGAAGATCCACATGGTCAACGACGCCACCCCAAACAAAAAACACAATCTCTCGGAAAGTGTCGGTCTCTTCCATTCGCCGTGTTTCCAGGCACCCAAAATTGTGATCAGTATCGGATTTATGAAGCCGAAAACCGCTGGCCAGACGTTAGCTTTTGCGCCCGAACTTCGATAGGTAAGCAAGACCGCGAGACCGATGAGGGACCAAAGCGACCACGTGGTGACTACCGGCTGAATCTTGCGTTCGTACGTCCTGATCGCATAGGGAATGATGCTTACAAGGACCAAGCCACCAGACCACTCACCGATGGCCTGCGGGCTCAATATCCTCTAGTCGTGCACTTTCGGGTCGCTGCAGCGGTGGCAATCTGGCGAGAAGGTGGCATTAGAGAACAGAATGGGCCGGCAATTAAGTTTTTCGCACTGCTAGCGGCTTGCTCGAGTCGCGGTCGATTTCACGGAAACCGAAGGCACCGGCTTTCCAGCTTGCCAGACTGCGGACAGCTTCTCCGTATTGTGAATATCGTCCAGCGGGTTTGCATCCAACACCAATAAATCCGCCGCTCGGCCCGGCTGCAAAGTGCCAAATGCTTTCGCGCCTTTCAGAATCTCCGCATTCGTGGCAGTCGCAGCGACGATCGCTTGCATAGGGGTGAGGCCGGACTCAACCATCAGTTGCAGTTCGCGATGCTCGTTGTAACCGGGAAAGCGCGTAGGAATTCCGGAATCGGTGCCGAAAGCGATTTTTACGCCGGCATCGGAGAGTGTCTTTAGGTTTTTCTTGGCCATTTCGAGTCCGGCGCGGTACTTGGCGATATCCGGATCCTGGCGAATTTTCTCCACGTACTGCGGATTGCGGATGAACGCGAGCGCTCCGGGCTCGAGTCCAGCCTGGAAGAAGGGATCCTCAACCCACTTTAGGTTATCGGCATAAGCGAAGAGCACTTCATCGCGCACCAGCGTTGGAATCAAGAAAACGTTGCGGGCTTTCATGGTGCTGATGAGTTCATTGTCGACGGCCTGATCGCGAATGCTGTGGGCGAATCCGTCCACGCCTGCGGCGAGCAACGATTTCGCGTCCGCCAGGTAAAATTCGTGAGCAAAGACGCGAGTCTGGTGTTTGTGCCCTTCATCGATGATCGCGCGATAAATTTCGGGCTTCATCTTGGTGCCATGGCCCAACCCATCGTCCACCCACATCTTGATGTAGTCGGGATGATTCATTGCCAGTTCTCGGACGTCGGCGCGCGCTTCGTCGGGTGTTTGCGGGCGATAGCGGTGGTCGGCGGGATTAGCCTTGCCCGGTTCCAGGAAGCCTCTGCCCGCGGTGTAAAGGCGCGCGCCTCCAATTTTTCCAGCGCGTTGGTCGGCTCGAATGGAAAAGACTAAGTCCTCGTCCTGCCCGAACGAGGCCACTGTGGCCACGCCGTAAGAAAGATACTTATTGAGTTGTTTCGCGACGTTGTCCTCAGTGTAGTGCCCGGCCGCGGAATCGGCGCCATTGTTCGATAATCCCAGGTGCCCGTGAAGATTGACGATGGCCGGCATGATCGTCTTTCCCGCAACGTCGTGTACGTCGGCGTCTTTGGGAATCGTGACCGCTCCCGCTTTTCCTGCGGCGACAATCTGCTTGCCTTCGATAACCAGCACGGAGTTTTCAATCGGCGGCCGGCCGGTTCCATCGATAAGCCGCGCGCCTTTGAATACGACCGGCGCAACTTTGGTTTGAGTGGTTTGAGTGGTCTGAGCGCCGGCACTTGCGCATATGGCGCAGACAATGACCACCGGCAGGAAAGCGCAGATCAGGGCACCGAAGGCCGCAAAACGGCATGGACTCTTGGCTTTCATAGCTTATCTCCCTATTGACCGTGGATAGTAGTTCAGCTTGCTGGCAGGGTCAAACACGATATCGGTCTAGGCCGAGCCTGCGCGGGAGTGTGAAGACGCGAGTTGAATGCAGAAGCCGCAGCGCTATTTCCAGCAATTCCCTATCAAAGTCTTCAACAGCTTCAGAAATGAAACGCGAAGCCGATGACTATTTTCCCTTGGCAATCTTTGTGACCGTGATGGCAAGGAGGTTGCGGAGCCGGCGCGGGCGGCTGCGGTTGCGGCGGAGTTGGTTGCGGCGGAGTTGGCTGTGGTGGCGCAGGCGGATCAGGCGTGGGTGGATCGCTCGCCGGAGGAGTCCCGCCGCCTGAAGTCGCGGATGATCCTGAAGAGGCTGTGACCGTCGGCGTGTTGACTGAAGCGCCTGAACCCCTGCCGCTTACGATGGCGGCAGCGGCTATGGCTCCGGCCGCTCCGACGCCAATAAGAATCCAGCGTATATGACTGTGTTTTTGTCGCGCGGCGGGTTCGGTTTCAGTTGCTGTTGAACCCTGCGCGGCTGAAGGCGTCGCCTGAGCACTCATGGCAGACAACTCGCCCTGTGGCGAAACGCGGACGGATTGGCCCGCGCGGATAAAAATGCCCTTGCCTTCCTGCAAAGGAACTACACCCACACTGCCAGCACGGCAGCTTACGATAAACGATCCATCCGAAGGCGCCTCGATACTGGACGTAGACCGCTCGCCTTCCGCCACCGCTACGATTACGGTACCGCCGGCCCGCAAAGTAATCCCCATCGGCCCGTTCAAAGAGTTCATCTCCACTTTGCCCAACTTCACCTCAGCCGCGTATTGGGGCCCGCCCGCGAATACGATTTCGGTGTTGGGAGAAATTCGTAAAGAGCCGTCACCGGCGACGTTAAACATTGCACTGCCGGTTGAGCTAGTTCGAAGAACGTCACCTGCAATAACTGTAGATTCGGCCGGCGCTGCGGAGCTATTCAGATACACCTCGCCCGTGGTGGTCAAGGAACCCAGCGCTTGTCGCTGCTCTTGTTCCTGCCCTGGATAAGGCGCGCCATAAGCCAAGCCAAACGAAAAGTGCAGGATCAGGAGCTGCAGGGAAACCGATCTAAGGCAAAGTTTCACAGGTCTTCTTAGCCGTCTTTCGAACATAGAAAAGACTCCGATGACAGCAGATCTGAAAGGGAGTGGGCGGGAAACTCTTGTACGGAACAATACACAGTTCTGCTCATATGATGAGGATTTCAGCCGACCGGTCTTGGTTTTGGCTTTCGTGAATCTAATAGAGGCCTGATGCTATGCACCTGCCAGAGGTGCATGTTCGGCTTGAGCACGCAAAACAAACGCGGCCAGATTTGTTGCGAGCCAGGAAAGGATCGAGATGACTTGGGGATGGCAACAGCCCTACGACGCCGCCCTTCGTGAAAAGGATCCAAGTAGGTTGCCTGAACGGCTGGTGATGGCCGAAAAAGCCATCGTTCAGCGCTTGCAAGAGCTTCCCGGCGCCGCGGATGAACACCCCGAAGGCCAGGCGCTTCGCGAAGCACTCAATCGTTTATACGCTTTGTGTCCCCATGAATACCACGCTCCGGGTCTGATCCACGACGAAGAGACGGACCCCACGCGGCGGACTTGGATGCGCCTTGTCGTGCCCATTGGTCTGGGCTTAGTTCTGGCAGCCATGATGGCCTGGATGGCGACGAGAAAGAACGATCTAAATGACTCCCGAAGGATGGCCGCAGCAGCAGAGCTAAAGGCCCAGAGAAATTCCAGCGGCACCTTAATCCCCGATCGCGGCGTTAGCCCAGTCGTAGATACGGGTTCTTACGAGCAGCGTTTGCCGAGCACCCGTGCTAGCGCGCGAGATCCACGTGAGACAGCTCAAAATCCTAAGGATGGGCAAGGCCCCCGTCCGCAAAGCGAAAATCCGAACGTCTCCCGCGAAGTGCCTGCTGGTCCCCGGAGCTCCTCTGGCGCTAGCAAAGCTCCCTATACTCTGGGCGAAGCCCCAGCCGATCTTGCAAACACTCCCGCAGCGCAAGTGGAAAGCCCGCGAGCTTCTGTGCGCGATTCTGCCGTGAGCAAAGAGGCTGAGCCTGCGGCTCAGGCGCCCCAGGACAGCCAGAGCACGTTATCCCCCGCTCCCGAATCGGAGAAAAAATCGGACCGGCCGAGGGGCACCGTTTCCGTGAGCGCCAGTGCATATCCTTCGATTCGAGTCCCCCCCGAATTAAAATCCGAATCGTCGGCCTCAGCTGAAACTCTTCAAATCGGCCAATCGATCTCCCGGACGGATCCTGTCTATCCGGAGGATGCTGAACGGCAGCACATCGAAGGCACAGTTAAGTTACGAGCCTTCGTGGGGAAAGATGGCTCCGTGGAGAACGTCGAAGTGGTGAGCGGACCGCCTCTATTGGCGTCCGACGCAGTGGACGCAGTGCGGCAGTGGCGCTATAAACCGACACTCCTCGGCAATCGCCCGATCGAAGTCGCCCAAGACGTGACCATCGTTTTTCGGCTTGTCCACGCGTCAGATGACGCGCACTGACGGCTTGGGGCCGATTCGCGACAAGTTCACAGTTAGGCGAACGCGAGCCTTAATGTTCGTTTTGCAGCAAACGCTTCAGTGTGGGAATCAATTCGGTTCCAGCAGCGGATTTAAGGACGAGCCCGTCGACACCTACTAGCCGGGCGAGAGCGGCGGCTTCCGCCGTATCTTCAATAGTAAAGAACACGATTTTGGTTGACGGTGAAATGCGATGTATCTCGTGAGCGGCTTCGATGCCATTCATCACGGGCATGACTATATCTAGAAGTACGAGATCAGGATGTAGCTCACGAACTCTTTCAATCGCTTCCCTTCCGTTCTCAGCCTCGCCGCAAATTTCCACTTGCTCGCTCGTTAGAAGAGAGCGAACGCCGCTGCGTATTCTCTGAAAGTCATCTACCAGCAAGATTCGCGCGGCCATGAATCCAAGGTAAGTCCGACTGAAGTCATTATTCGATACGGAAAGGCCCCGATTTCTGCAGGTGAGTCAGTGTGCGCCGAAAGCCCGGCTCCGAGATTTCCGCACTTAGCCTAACCGATTTCGACCAATGCAAAGACCAAGCGACACTCCGTCTGATGAGATTTTGAGTCCGCGCCCGATGGCGTTGACCGCTCATCAAAAAAGTAGAGGCGGCCATGTCCCGATTGGGAGTGACTGCACACGGCGGCCCCTGCGGGCCTTTGCAGTTTGACCGACTCGGAAGCCGCCCTTGGCCGCCACTTATTGCACCACTTGGGAACGGGCGGCGAACTTCTCAGGCACCGCGACCGAGTGTGGTGTCTTCTCCTCAGAGGCAAACATTATGGCAAAGCTCAAAGGGGTCATCGCCGGTGCTGTGGGAGGCTTGGCTGGGGCGGCTCTGATGGGGCCGTTGCATACGGCTGCCGCCAAGCTGACCAAGCAAAAGCCGCCGAGAGGCGAAGACGCCACGGAAAAAGTCGCGGATACAGTGGTGAAAAAGTTTACTGGCCGAAAACTCGACCGGTCGGCGAAACCCAAAGGCGGACAAATCGTTCATTTCGCATTCGGAGCCGGCATGGGCGCGCTTTATGGTCTGCTCGCCGAGAGATTCTCACCCGTGACCACCGGCTCCGGCGCGCTCTTCGGTATGGCAGTTTACGCAGGAGCACACGGGCTTGCTGTCCCGGCGCTCGATCTTGCACCCAGTCCTCTCGAGAACGCCCCGGCTCAGGAAGGCACGGAACTTGCAAGCCATTTAGCCTACGGTTTGGTTACAGACGCCGTTCGCCGCGTCCTTACAAAACTCGGATCTCGCTAAGAGACCATTCCGCTCGAAATAGAAGTGGAACCTGCTTCCTGACTTTCCTTCGGGTGTTCGAAGACTCGGTCATAGAGTTGCGCGAAATTCTTTGGCCCATCTATAATGACTTCACTAAAACGAAACGCGGTCGTGGCGGAACTGGCAGACGCACCAGCTTGAGGGGCTGGCGGTAGCAATACCGTGGTGGTTCGAATCCACTCGACCGCACCATTTGTTTCATCCTTTACGCCCACAACCTTGCGGGAATGCCTATAACGTCGATTCATGAGTTAAGCTGTCGCCCGTGAATGATCCCAACCTCGCCGTTGCAATCAGCCAAAGCTACGCTAAGGCACGTGTGGCCGTTAACAGTCTGGGCCAGGTGCTGTTTGCCAGCGTAATCGGTACGACGATCGAGTTCTTCGACTTCTACATCTATGCAACTGCAGCAGTACTTGTCTTCCCGCGATTATTCTTCCCTGCTTTTGACCCAGCTTCCGCCACGCTCGCCTCGCTGGCAACCTTTGGAATAGCGTTCCTCGCAAGACCGGTCGGCTCGGCGCTTTTCGGTCACTTTGGCGATCGCGTTGGCCGTAAGACGACATTAGTTGCGGCGCTACTCACGATGGGCATCTCCACGGTCGCGATTGGCGTCCTGCCAACCTACAGCACCATCGGCGTGGCCGCGCCACTGCTCCTCGCGCTCTGTCGCTTCGGTCAGGGATTGGGGCTAGGCGGCGAATGGGGAGGCGCAGTGTTGCTCGCGGTTGAGAATGCGCCGCCCGGAAGGCGCGCTTGGTACGGCATGTTTCCGCAGCTCGGCGCGCCGGCGGGGTTCCTCTTCTCTGGGACTGTATTCCTTGCGCTTTCCAGGTCGCTCAGCGACGAACAGTTCTTCAGCTTCGGCTGGCGCATTCCGTTTCTGGCCAGCGCTGCACTCGTGCTTGTCGGGCTCTACGTCCGGCTGACGATTACCGAAACGCCCGTATTCCAGGACGCTCTAACTCGGCGAGAACGAGTGAGGGTACCGATGCTGGTGGTCTTCCGTAACCACCCGGGCGCGCTCGTGCTCGGTACGCTGCTGTCGCTTGCGACGTTCGTGCTTTTTTACCTGATGACGGTTTTTGCGCTCTCCTGGGGCACCACCGCGCTCGGGTATAGCCGCGAGAAGTTCCTGGTGATGCAGCTGTTGGGTATCGTGTTGTTCGGGCTCACCATTCCGCTCAGCGCGGTCCTGGCCGAACGCGGACGTCGTCGCACACTCCTCTGGGTGACGTCGGCGATTGGCGTTTTCGGTCTTTTCATGGCGCCGATGTTCCTTGCGGGGACCTTCGGGGCGGTGATGACTATGGCAGTGGGCCTGTCTTTGATGGGCCTGACCTACGGTCCGCTCGGCACGGTGCTATCCGAGCTTTTCCCTACGTCGGTGCGTTACACCGGCAGCTCTTTGACGTTCAATTTCGCCGGAATTTTTGGCGCTTCGTTGGCGCCGTATATCGCCACGTGGCTCGCCAAGACCTACGGACTGCAGTACGTGGGTTACTACCTGTCGGCGGCAGCGGTCTTAACTCTGATTGCCCTGCTCGCGACCCGCGAAACGAAAGACGACGCCCTTTGATCGCACGCCGTAAATCCTCTGCGGTCGATGTTTGAACGGGTGAACTACTTAGGTTCTAACTCTATTTAGTAGGTCCGGGCGCAGGCGCTGCCGGAGGCGGCGCTGCAGGTTGAGCCGGCGGCTGCTGAGCCGGAGGTACTTGCGACGGAGGTATCGGCGCAGGCGCTGCGGATTTAGGCGCCGGTTTGGAGAACTGTTCGAGGATGGATCGGCCGGCTCCGCCGCTGGTCGTGCTCACGTGCACAGCCAGCGCCATCGAGGTGAACATAAACATCACGGCGCACCACGTCGTAGCGCGCGAGAGAAACGTCGCCGCGCCGCGCGGTCCAAATGCCGTCTGACTGCCCGAACCGCCAAACGCTCCCGCGATGTCCGCTGCCTGCCCGCTTTGCAGCAGGATCACACTCATGAGCACCAGGCACACGATTACGTGCAGAATCACGAGCGCGATATAAAACCGCCATCCAAACCAGAGCAACGCGGCTCCGGCCAAAAACGAAATCGCCCACTTTACTTCCTTTGGCATCTACCACTCCTGAAAGCTTTAGTAATTCACGATTGCTGCAAACTGCCGCGCATCGAGACTTGCGCCGCCAACCAGTGCCCCATCGATATCCGCCTGCGCCATCAACCCCTTTATATTTTCGGGTTTGACACTGCCGCCGTAGAGGATTCGCAGACCGGCGGCATCTTCCGCAGTGAATGAGGCCGCCGCTAGATCGCGCAGGAACTTGTGAGCCTCGGCGGCGATTTCTGGCGTGGCCGTTCGGCCCGTACCAATCGCCCAAACCGGCTCGTAAGCAATGATAATACGTGAGAACTCTGCAGGGGTCAACGCGGCCAGCGAGCCACGAAATTGCTTGTCGAGCACTTTTTGCGTATTGCCGGCCTCGCGATCGGCAAGCATCTCGCCGACGCAGAGGATGGGCGTCAATCCCGCTGCGAGTGCAGCCTTCACCTTGCGGTTGGCGCTTTCGTCGGTCTCACCAAAAAACTGCCGGCGCTCGGAATGCGCGATGATTACTCCGCGGCAACCCGCCTCGACGAGCATTCGCGGCGATACTTCGCCGGTGAATGCTCCCTCATTCGCCCAGTAAACGTTCTGCGCCGCGATTCCGATCGCTGAACCTTTGGCCGCGTCGACACATGCCGTAATTGACGTGAACGGCGGCGCCACCACGATCTCGCAACGAGTGACTGCGGAAACGAGTGGCTTGAACGCAGCAAAAAAATCGCGTGCCTCCTGCTGCGTCTTGTACATTTTCCAGTTTCCGGCAATCACCGGCTTGCGAATGTGGGAAGCGGCGGCCATTTAGGAAGCCTTATCCGTCAGCGCTTCTACGCCCGGCAGTTTTTTGCCGGCGAGAAATTCCAGCGAAGCGCCGCCGCCCGTGGAAATGTGCGAAACCTTATCGGCCAGCCCTGCCTGCTGCACCGCGGCCACGGAATCCCCGCCGCCGATGATCGACGTCGCACCACGCGAAGTGGCGGCCGCAACGGCTTTGGCGATCTCCATGGTGCCCTGCGCAAACGCGGGCATTTCAAAGACGCCCATCGGCCCGTTCCAGACAATCGTCTTTGCGCCCGCGATTTCGGCGGAAAAACGCTTCACTGTTTCGGGCCCAATATCGAGGCCCATCCAGCCATCCGGCGTCTCACTGACCGCAACGGTTCGCTTCTGCGTGTCCGCGCGGAATTCGGCGCCGATGACGTGATCCGAAGGCAGCAGCAGAAAATTTCGCGCGCGCGCATCGGAAAGGATGCGCGATGCCACGCCGAGTTTGTCGGTCTCCACGATGGACTTACCCACAGCGATTCCCTGCGCTTTGAAAAATGTGTACGCCATTCCTCCGCCGATGAGCATCGCATCTGCGATCTTCATCAGGTTCTCCACGACCTCAATTTTGTCGGAGACTTTTGCACCGCCGAGTATGGTTACAAACGGCCGCTCCGGCGCCGAGAGCGCCTTCCCGAGATAGGTCAGTTCGCGCTCCATCAGTAAGCCTGCGGCAGCCTGACGCACGAATCGCGTGATCCCCACGACCGAAGCGTGCGCGCGATGCGCCGAGCCAAAGGCGTCACAAACGAATAACCCGTCGCATAGGGCGGCCAGTTGCTTCGAAAACGCCTCATCGTTGGCTTCTTCTTCGCGGTGGTAGCGGACGTTCTCCAAAAGCAGCACGCCCCCATTACCAAGCGCGCGGCTCTTGGACTCCGCCTCGGCCCCGACGCAGTCGGGCGCAAATTCCACAGATGCACCGAGCAAATCCGCAAGCCGATTCGACACCGGCCGAAGGCTGTACTTCGGTTCCGGTTTGCCCTTTGGCCGGCCAAGATGCGAAGCCAAAACCAAGCGCGCTCCGCGTTCGCGTGCGAATTTCAGCGTAGGCAGAGTCTCGCGGATTCGCGTGTCGTCCGTAACCTGCCCCTTCTCGAGCGGCACGTTAAAATCCACGCGCACAAAGACGCGCTTCCCCGCAAGCTCGAGATCGCGAATCGAAAGCTTTTTCATGGAACGATCTGTTCGCTGGAAATTTCCAACCGCTTACATCTTGGCAGCCATGAACTTGATCAGATCGCGGCACCGGCATGAATAGCCCCACTCGTTGTCGTACCACGCCAGAACCTTCACGCAGTTCCCCGCAACCACGCGGGTATACTCCGCGTCCACGATCGAGGAGTGCGGATTGCCCCTGAAATCCACCGAAACGAGCTGCTCTTCCTCGTATTGCAGGATCGATTTCATGGGCCCTTCCGCGGCGCGCCGCAACGCCGCATTGACGGACTCGACTGTGGCGCTCTTCTCGGTAGTCACAGTCAGATCGACCACGCTCACGTTTGGCGTGGGAACGCGCATGGCATAGCCGTCGAGCTTGCCCTTCAGCTCGGGAATCACCAGGTGCAGGGCCTTCGCCGCTCCCGTGGACGTCGGAATCATGGAAATTGCCGCCGCCCTTGCGCGCCGCAAATCCTTGTGCGGCAGATCCAGCAACTTCTGATCGTTCGTGTAGGAGTGAATCGTCGTCATCGTGCCGTGCACGATACCGAAATTGTCCTGCAGAATCTTGGCTACCGGCGCGAGGCAATTCGTGGTGCACGAAGCATTGGAGACGACGTTGTGCTTGCCGGGATCGTAAGTCTTCTCGTTGACGCCCAGCACCAGTGTATGGTCGGGATCGGTTGCCGGCGCGGAGATGATCACCTTCTTCACCGGACCTCTGATGTGCTTGCGGGCGTCCGGTCCGGAAGTAAATAGCCCCGTCGACTCCACCACCAACTGCGCGCCAACAGACGCCCAGTCGATCTGCGCCGGATCCTTGGCTTTGAATACGCGAAAGCTTTTTCCGTCCACCGATATGCTGTCCTCGGTGTGCTTCACGGTATTCGGCAGATTGCCGAGTATCGAATCGTACTTCAGCAGGTGCGCCAGAGTTTTCGAATCGGTAATGTCGTTCACTGCCACGAACTCGATTGCCGAATCCCCGAGCGCCGCCCGCATGATGTTTCGCCCGATTCGCCCGAATCCGTTAATGCCTACCTTGATGGACATTCTTCCTCCGCGAAGCAGATTAGCAGACTCATTCCTGTTGGCAGTCTGAGGGCTACGTCATGAAAACGACGCCTTCAGATTGCTCACTTTTCTTCAGAAAAACGAAACAGAGATGCTACGGTGGGTGCGCTCCCATGTCAAACGAGCAAAAAGCCTTTGTAAACCGTTAGGGATATTGGGTAACCCTTACCACTTTATCGCCCTGAAAGGTTACGAACGTCGTCTTGGCTGGCGGCTTGCCGTAAATCCAGTCCTCGAGATCGTTTCCGTCCGTATCGCGCTCGCGGACCTTGCGTTCCGGCCGGCCCATAGCCGCAGTCACCATGTCGTGGTCCATGCCTACTTCAGCGCGCTTGGCCGCAATAGCTTCGCGCATTGGGGGCGGAAGGGAGTCCACATATTGCACGGCCGCCGATCGCTTGGCGAAATCCAAGACCCGGCCAAGATACGCTTTGAGCTGTTCCCCGCTCATTTCCGGCACGGGACGGTCAAAATCGAGAAAGATCGTTGCTCCCGTCTTCTGCGGAACCACCGGACCGTTCTCCGGTGTCGTTGTCGTGCTCGTGGAGACAGGCAGACCTCCTCCTACCTGGAGGTGTACGCGGTCACGCCAGGAAGAAGTCTTCCCTTTCGGCCCGTTGTTAATATCGAGCTGGATTTCCCGGTCGTGGAACTCGACACTGGTGATCTGCACCGAATCGCCCACGTTCAGCGACGCGCCGCCCGCCAGGAGCGCTTTTCGCAAGGAATCCTGGTCCAGCGGTGCCCCCGCTTTGAAGTGGTAGCCACCCTTGCCGCCGGGTAGTGGCGCCAGCACTTTGGCGTATTCGCCGTCGACGTAGCGCAAAAGTTGCAGTTTCGATTGCTCCGTAAGAGGCGGCGCGTTGTCCGGAGGCGGAGTGACCGGCTGATTACTTTCAGCCGGTGCGCCCGAACCGGGCTGTCCGGGGCCCTTCGAAGGATTCGGAGCTGCATTCCCGGGCGCGGGCTGTGGGTCGTCTTTGTGCCGCAAGCTCGGAGGACCGGCCTGGTCCTCCTGCTTATCACCTTGCTTGTCACCCTGCCTATCAGAAGATTGGGTCTGTGCCTGAGTCCCGGCAGGCTGCTGTGGAGCCGCATGGGTCGCGGGGCTCACTAGAAAGGCGCTGGCGAGAGCAATTGGGCCAAAACGAATTGGGCTAAAACGAAAGATAGCCAGCATAGGTTTAGTAGTCCGTACGGTCATTCTACGCCCAATTAGATGCTAAGAAAACTCCCCAGGAGTACCCTTGGGCGCAGTTTCGAGACGGGGTTAAATGACCCGTAGCACGCTAACGAAGCCTACGGCTGGGCGAACCGTCTCTTCGTCCCTACCCTGATTCGCACTCCCTCGTGATCGATCCCGTGCGGCAGAAGCTCCCCGCCGTTTGCCGTAACCGCCGCCTCCACTCGCGCCCGCGCGCCGGGATCGATGAGCAAAGCCACGCAGCCGCCCCCTCCGGCGCCGCAAACTTTGCCGGCCAGCGCGCCTTGCCGTCGAGCGGCGGCAATCACCCGATCAACCACCGGCGTCGAAATGGTGGGCAAATTCCGGCGGCGGAATTCCCATTCCTCACGAATGAGCCTGCCGGTTTCCTTCCAGTCATTTCGGTTCAGTGCTGCTAAATAGCCGCCGCGCCACGTCGGCGATGCGCGCAAGATTGCGAAACACTCGCTTGTCGCCTCCAATATGTCGCGCGAAAACTTCCCAATTGTTTATCCCGTGCTGCCTTGGCTTACCCGTGTAGCAGAGGACGAGCCGCCGCTCGAGTTCGTCCAGATCGCACCCGATTTCCTCGCGCCGCTCGCCTCCTGGCTCCAGATGAATCGCGCTGGCACCCCCAAACGCCGGCGGATAATGATCCTGCGTGCCCGTGGGGACGCGGATCACGATAGCTTCCGCGTCGCGGCTGATGTGGATCCAATCTTCCAGGCGCAAACCCGCGCCAGTCAGCCGATCGAGTGCCGCGCAGATGGCCACAGCCATCGCGCTTGAACCGCCGATCCCCGCCCCGGCGGGCGCCTGCGAATCGGTGGTCAGCGTCAAACTCGTGCGCGGCCGAAAAAAGCGCACCAGATGGGCCAGTAAGGGCAGCCGATAACTGGGTGCACGTTCAAGTGCTGCAAGCGAAGCGAACTTCTCCTCGCGTTTTGTATCCCGCGAGACAAGCCGAATCGAGCCTCGGGCGCCGCGTCGCCCCGGCTGCGTCTCGATCACGCAAGATGCGTAGCGCGTGATCGCGCAATTCACCGTCAGCGCTCCCGGATGGAAAAGGTAAAGCGGCCAGATGTCTAGCGTGCCTCCGGCCAGGTCGATTCGCGTAGGAGCACGCGCTTCAATTCGCAATTTTGCTCACTTGTTCCTCGTTCTCTTCCCGGCCGCAACGCGCGCCGTTGGCGCAATCTGCTTTCGCGGACTGAATCATAACTGTGCGAAGGACTTGCTTTCCCCGGCTCTCGAAAACGTTTCGCAAAATGTAAAACACGATCCAGATCACGCGAGCGTTTCGGCCGCGAATCGCGGATCATAGCATCGGCGGGAACACGGGAATCGAACAATTGCCATCAACGCGGCCAAAATCGCAAGAGGTGCTCGAGCGATTTATGCTCGGCTTTCCTGGCCGCGAGCTTTCCGAAGACCTGACACAGCTGTTAGCGGGCGGCTTGGCGGGCGTCGCCATCTATCCTCGTAACTTCCGCGACGTTGCTGAGCTCAGCCGCTTGACGCGGGCGATTCGGCAGGCGGCCGCGCGTCCCGTCCTGATTGGCATCGATCAGGAAGGCGGCACGAAATTCTCTCTGGGCGAGCCCTTCACGGCCTGGCCTTCCCCAGCTGAACTCGGCCGTCTGGCCGATGCCAGCCTCGTCGAAAAGCTCGCGCGCGCTATGGCTCGTGAACTGCGCGCAGCCGGCGTGAATCTGAACTTCGCACCCATGCTCGATCTCGCGACCAATCCGAATAGCCCCGTCACTTCGGGTCGAAGCTTCGGTAGCGAGCCTTATCACGTCGCGCAAATGGGCTGCTCCTTTCTGCACGGCTTGCAGGCCGAAGGCGTGCTAGCCTGCGCCAAGCATTTTCCCGGGCACGGCGATGCCGCAGTCGATCCCCATCTCGACCTGCCGCGCTTCGACGGCACGCACGAGCGGCTGATGGCTCAGGAACTCGTCCCCTTTTCCTCTGCCATCAAAGCGGGTGTGCAAACGATCATGACCGCGCACATTTTAATTCCTCGCATCGACTCTGAATCGCCTGCCTCGTTATCGTGCGAGTTGCTGCAATCGATTCTGCGAAAGCAGTTGGCTTTTGACGGAATTATTCTGGCGGACGATCTCGGCATGGGCGCAATTGCCGGGCATTACAAAATCGGCGAAGGCGTTGTCAAAACCCTGCAGGCCGGTACTGACATCGCCATGGTTTGTCACGACTGGGCTATCGTCGCCCCGGCCCTGGAAGCTGTTGCCGAGGCCCTTTCTGGCACCCAACACCAGGCCGAAATCGACGCCTGTTTGACAGCGCAAAGCCGCGCCCGCATCGAACGGCTTCGTCATCACCTGAACGAAATCGAGAAAGCCGATGCTCCCCCTCTTGACGTAATCGGCTGCCGCGAGCACCACGCTCTCGCCGCCGAAATCCGCACGCGGATCGATGAAGTGAACGCCTAGGAACCGAAAAAGAGGTCAACCGCGGCTAATAGTGTGTTCAGTCCTTGAGTTCGGTTTCGAGTGTGGGCGGCTCGCCCGATTGGGACAAAACATTGAAGCGGTAGCGGCCCAGGATGGCCCCCGTTGGAGTTTCTACGTTAACGCGCCACGCGCCGGGTTTGATGCCGCTCTTCGCCGAATAGGTCCGGTAACCTCCATCGCGCCCGCCGCGAACCGAAAGCGCGATGCGGTCGGCAGTGATCCAGCCGCGCCTGCTGTCATACGTCTGCCATTCATGAATGATCTCGGTATTCAGAGATGTAGGAGAAAAGACAGCGCTGTAGAAGTAGATCGGAACTCCCGGGGCTACATGGAATCGAGGGACAAGCCGGAAGAAACCCAGCCAACCTTGCCTTTCGGATTGCATCAGGTAGGCTCCGTCCTCAGTTCGCGCGACGGAAGAGTGCACGCTCGCGTCCTGGAGCGAGAGAGGAAGCGGAGGAATGAGATTCATGAAATAAAGGACGTTGATGATGATGAAGATGGCCGCGCTGGAGGCGATTACCGTCTCAGGGTGATGAGAGAAGCTCTCTTTGGCGCGCGTTCGCAGGAAGCGGACGAACAGCCACCACAACACCAGACTCAAGGCTCCGCTGAGCAGGAAGACCAGGCGTCCCATGGCGCGGAGCACCACGGGCAAAATGAAAATCATGAAACAAAACAGCGAAAGAAAAAACAGGCTGAGCTGAAACTCACGCCGCGCGTATTGGCTTTTGAGCTTTTCATTGGCGATGAAAGCTGTCGTAAGCAGGAGATAAAAAGGCCAGCTTACCCAAAAGGTGCCGCTGCGAAAGTAGAAAACCATGAAGGTGCTCAACAGGCCGCCGAAGAAAAATTGCAGGATATTGATGAGCCAGGTGTGGATCTTCGCGGCCCAAGCTTCTCGTGCGGGAGCGAAATTCTGCTCACGACCGATCCACAGAATGCAGAGCGCGACGACCACAAGATGAACCACGACCCAGAAATTTTCCCAGAACATGTCAATGCGCTTCAGTGTGACCGCGTCAAAGACGAATCCGCCGATAAGGGAAACAGAGGAGAGGGAGAGTTGATTTCGCGCGTAGCGGGCGGTCAACCGGCCTGCATGATGGAGCACTGACCTGCTAAACGGCTCAGTGGGCATTCGGCTAAAAAGCATAGCACCGTGATAGCAGTGACAGAGGAAGCGCGGTTCATTGAAAATCGCTTAGGTTTCGACAATTACAATGCCCGGCAAATACGTCCACTCTCGGAAACTCTACCTCCTCGACGTCCTCCGAAGCTACAGCCTGTGATAAAGCGCGGCGTTAAAGAAGGGAGCAAATGCGCTGATCACGGCAATGCGGAATGACTCCTGCCGGTTGATCAGATTCTTCGTCAAAATGCCCCAGGCACCTTGAGAGTCGCGCACGCCCTGTATCCCCGTATAAGCCTCGATCGCCTGAGAAAGCTCAGTGCCTCGTTCCAATACTTCAATGGCTAGGGCGTCCGGCAGCAGAATCGCGCCTGAGCGCCCGTAAAAACCCCGTCCTCCGGCGTCGGAAACATACGCCCAGCTTTCGAGAAAAACTAGGCGCCGCCCTGTCTCGTTCCCATCCTCTGAGATCACGTCCAGTCCGCCTTCCAGCCCAACAAAATACGCCGCCGTCTGCTTGTCAACCTTCCGCAAAGCTTCACAGCGGCCGCGCGCTCCAGCCATCAACTCCGCGCGGTTGCGAGGGGTGTGGCTCACGCCGGTCTCTACTTCGAATCCCATCACCTCGAAATTCGATTTCGGACGCAGCAAAGGCCCTAAAGCCACGAGCGCCTCGCGCACAGCGTCGAGCTTCGGCGCGCGCTTGCTGCCAACCGCAATGCGGATCGTTTCCATGCGTGAGGACAAGTGGAAACTTAAGAGGCCAAGCTTAACAAGGAATCAGGAAGAAGACTGGAGCGGCCGAGGGGACTCGAACCCCCGCCTGCAGCTTGGCAAGCTGCCGTACTACCCCTATACTACGGCCGCGTTTGGATGAAAAATTTAACACGCTGCCCCGAATGCCACAAGGCGGCGCGGCTAAATCGTCAGCGGTCTGTCGCATCAAAACGAAATCAGCCTACCTGCACGACGCGCGTTGACTTCACCACCGGAGATCTCTTTTGTCGGCGGGCAAAGCTCGAGGCCTTGGCCCGGTCTGTATAGACCCGCGCAAACCTCTGCCCATCCGCGTAGTAGACGGTCACCTGCCAATGACGATGCTTTCGACGCCTGTCCTTGCCTAGTGCGGTGCGCTTTTTGGTTTTCTTCAAGGTTTGGTCCACTTATAGTCAGAGAAATATCTCAAGTTCCACTCTCTGCCGCAAGTGCTAGTTCAAATAACCCGCAACGCAGAATTTGCCGTATTTTCGGCATTTTTTGCACTACGACTGGCAGTGATTCTCGCCCTTAACCAATTAAGCAACATATTCGCAGGAGCCCTGTAACTTTTTGCCTTCTGGAGCGTTCTATATTGTAGAACCTTTACTGAATGGAAGAATTCATGCGCTTCGAATTGGAATTGACAGCAGAATCGAAAATAGAAGACCCCCGAGGACACTCACCGGAAACTCTCCGGCGCCTGCGCGAAGCAATCGCTTCGGGAGCTCCGGCGGCTCCGGACGCGCGCCGAGCGGACTTCTTCGAAATTGAGACGGACGATCAGGTTTTCTATATCCACGTCTCGCCGGTAACTCAAAAGATCACTCTGCTCGCCACGTGGTCCCACGAGCCGGAATTGGAAGTCGCCAGCTCAGCTTGAATCTGCCGCGAACGCCCTGCGTGTCTTTGACGCTACAGCCCTGCATCGTTCCTAGGCGAACTAACTAGTCGAACGTTCGCAAAACCTCTACCATTATTTTGTGAGCCAGCCCAGCGTTCATCGCCGCGTTTTAACCTCCACGGCCATCGTCATGGCGGGCATTTTGCTCAGCCGCGTCCTGGGATTCGTGCGCGAATGGGTCGTGGCTCACCAGGTCGGCTCCAATGCCATGACCGACGCGTATTACGCCGCGTTCACGCTTCCTGATTTTCTGAATTATCTGGTTGCCGGGGCGTCCCTGAGCGTCACGTTCATTCCGGTCTTCACCAAGTACGCCGCCGAAGGCCGCGAAGACGAAGGCTGGCACGTTTTCTCCACAGTGATGACCTTCATGGGCCTTCTCCTCGTCGGCTTGGTGCTGGCGGGGGAAGTCTTCGCGCCGCAACTAGCTCAATTGATCGCTCCCGGATTTCCGCCAGAGGAAAAGGCGCGCGTCATTTTTCTCACGCGCCTGATGCTTCCGGCGCAGTTCTGTTTCTATCAGGGCAGCATTCTCAGCGCCGTGCAATATGCCAAGCGGCGTTTCGTGATCCCTTCGCTAGCTCCCGTCGTTTACAACGTATTGATCATTCTGGGCGGCGTGTTCCTGGCCTCTCGCATCGGCATGACCGGCTTTGCCGTGGGAGTTCTGGCCGGCGCGGTCATCGGCAATTTCCTGCTGCAGGTCTACGGCGCGATCGACGCCGGTGCTCGCTTCAAGCCCAATCTCGACGTGCTGCATCCAGGTTTTCGCCTTTTCGTTCGCCTCTCGGTGCCCATCATGCTCGCGCTGTCGCTGGCTTTCACCGATGACTGGATTATCCGCTGGTTCGGCTCTTACCTTCAGCCCGCCTCAATTACGTGGCTCAGCTATGCCAAAACGCTTATGCGCGTGCCGCTCGGCGTAGTCGGCCAGGGCGTCGGCGTGGCTTCGTTCCCTTTCCTTGCGCAGCTTTATTCCGAAGGAAAATTCGACGAGCTGAATCGCCTGCTGAACTCCACCATGAAAGGCCTGATCGCTACGCTCGTTCCCGATATCGGCGCTCACCATTGCGCAGAGCGCACCCGTCGTTTATCTGGTTTTTTCCCACACCCGCATGCGTCCGCCCGACCTCGACGCGACGGCCGCAACGCTCGTCTTCTTCACGCTTGGTTTGTTTGGCTGGGGTGCGCAGTACATTCTTGCGCGCGGTTTTTACGCCACGCGCAACACCTGGATTCCCGCCGTCGTGGGCACGGTACTGACCTTCGCCAACTTGCCCGTTTACTGGCTTCTCGTGCGCCGCGCCCAGCATCTTGGATTGGCGATGGCCAGCTCCATCGGAATCACAGCCTATACCGTCATTATTTTCTTTCTTCTCTCCCGTCGCACACATAACCGCGAAGAAGGCGCCCTGGTCGTGTTTTTCCTCAAGGTTTGCGCGGCCTCGGCTCTGGTAGGCGCTGTCTGTTACAAGCTGCGCCAAGCCCTCGAGCCGCATTTGGCCTGGCACACTTTGCCGGGCGCGCTGTCGATGCTTGTAGTGGTCACTACGGCGGGAATTCTGCTTCTGGTGATTATCGGCAAGCTGCTGGGAATTCGCGAACTCGATGAGCAGTTAGCCCGGCTCTGGCTCCTCGCCCCCTGGCGCCGCTCCAAAACCCCCGCGTAAGAATTCGCTTGTATTGCGACCTAGGGGGCAGAGCTTTAGCTCTAACATTCACAGCGCACAGATGTCTTGGGCTTTAGCCCCTGAAGAAGATTGTGTCTACGCCGGCTGCGCCCGCTCTGGCCGTCGCTGCCGGAACGCCTGCCGCATTCGCGTCTGCACTTCCGCCGCGAATTGCGAGCCGCCGATGGTCCGCGAACCGCGCTCGGCGATGTCCGCCGTGCGCAATCCGTCGGCCAGCACTGCGTCCACGCTGCGCTCGATCGCGTCCGCAGCTTCCGGCATCTGAAATCGCTCCCGCAGCAGCAAGCTCACGCACAGAATCGCGCCGGAAGGATTCGCCATGTCCTTGCCCACCAACTGCGGCGCCGTGCCGTGAATCGGCTCGAGGAGCGGCGGGCCATCGCCCGCGCTCCACGACGGAATCATGCCGATCGAGCCCGCCAGCGCCGCGGCTTCGTCGCTGAGGATGTCGCCAAAAAGATTCGACGTGAGCACCACGTCGAATTGGCCCGGCTGCAAAATAATCTGCATCGACGCGTTGTCCACATACAGATGGTCGACCGCGATATCGCTCGCCCCTGCCGCCATCCGCGTCACCGTCTTGCGCCACAGCCGCGAAGTCGCCAGCACATTCGCCTTATCGACCGACGTCACCCGCCGCGCCCGGATCCGCGCCCGCGCGAACGCAAATCGCGTGATGCGCTCGATCTCCGGCACGCTGTAGCTCGCCAGGTCCGAGGCGCGTTCGTTCGCGCCCTCGCCCTCGGTCTTATGCAGCGCCAAAATAGATATCGCCGACGAGTTCGCGAATGATCTCGAAATCGATCTTCGGCATCCGGATTCAGCCGCAACGGGCAGAGCGCCCGCAGCGGCTTGCGCAGCTGGATCGGCCGCACGTTCGCGTAGACGCCCAGCGCCTGCCGCAAACCAAGCAGCCCCGCCTCCGGCCTGCGGTCCAGCGGCTGCGAATCCCACTTCGGCCCGCCGACAGCGCCCAGCAGCACGGCATCTGCCTTCAGGCAGCCGTCGAGCGTCTCCTGCGGCAAAGGCTTGCCGCATTTGTCGATGGCGTTGCCGCCAAACGGAAACTCAACCAGATTTACGTGGAAGCCAAATTCGCCGGCGCAATCCTGCAGGATCGAAGTCGCAGCGCGGATAACTTCCGGGCCGATCCCATCGCCGGGAAGAACGGCGATGTTCCAGCTCGGCTGGCTCATACCGCCACGTCCGAGACGCCTTGCGTCAGCCGCTAAGCGCCCCGCGACGCGCTTGATGTCCTCGTCCGTGATCTCTTTCTTTGTGTCCGCCAGCGCCATCACCTGGCGATAGCATTCGCGAAGCTCGTCTTCGGAAATGATCACGCCCAGTTCGGCCAGCCGCGCGCGCAGCGCGTTGCGGCCGGAATGTTTTCCCAACACCAGCTTGTGCGCCGGAACTCCTACCGCTTCCGGCGAAATCACCTGATACGTCAGTGGATTCTTCAGGATTCCATCCTGATGAATCCCTGCCTCGTGCGCGAAGGCATTCGCGCCCACCACGGCCTTATTCGGCGGCACCGAAACGCCGGTAATCTCCGAAAGCAGCCGGCTCGTCGCATAGAGTTCCTGCAACCGCAGCCGCGTGCCCGTCTTGTAACGATCCGGCCGCACGGCCAGCGCCACGGCAATCTCTTCCATCGCCGCATTTCCAGCGCGTTCGCCGATTCCATTGATGGTGCACTCCACTTGGCGCGCGCCCGCCTCCACCGCCGCCAGCGAATTCGCCACCGCCAGCCCCAAATCGTTGTGGCAATGCGCGCTCCAGACCACGCCCCGCCGGTCGCCCACCTTTGCGCGCAGCTCACGGAACATCCCGCCGTACTCTTCCGGCGTCGCGTAGCCCACTGTGTCCGGAGCATTCAGGATCGTCGCGCCCGCGTCTACGGCAATCGAAAACGCCTGCCCCAGAAATTCGACGATCGCTGCGGCTGGCATCCTCGGCCGAAAACTCCACTTCCGGACAGCGCGACTTCGCATAGTCCACCATCTTGCCGATGGATTCGAGCGCCTCTGCCCGCGAAATGCGCAATTTGTGCTTCAGGTGCAGATCGGAAGTTGCCAGAAACGTATGTACTCGCGGCCGTGCCGCACCATCCACGGCGGCCAGCACCGCGTCGATATCTTCTCGCCGTGTCCGCGCCAGTCCCGCCACGGTACTCTGCTTAACGTCCCGCGCTACTTCCCGCACTGCCTCGAAATCTCCCTGCGACGCGATAGGAAAGCCCGCCTCGATCACGTCCACGCCCAGCGCTTCCAACCGCCGCGCCAGCCGCACCTTTTCCGCCGTGTTCATGGAAAAGCCGGGGGCCTGCTCGCCATCCCTCAGCGTCGTATCGAAGATTCGCACCATCTCCATCGCTTTTCCTCCGCCGTAATAGTTACGGCTTCCAGGCGCGAGGCTTGGACATCAAGCTGTCGCGCCGTTAAAAAGTCGCTTTCGCGCGCTAACAAAGTCCATCAAGCCGCCGCGCCGTTGGCCTCCCGCGAAAAGGCTACCAACAGGATGCGCTTTTCGCGTTAACAGAGTCTGCGACGACAGCGTCAAATAGTCCAATTTATACTTCTTGCCCCAATTATAAGGCGCGCTTATATTCTGCCTTAGCGGGAATTTCGATTCCTGGCCTTGCAAATGACCAAAGCCGTCGTCCCGGGGGCCGCGTCGCGTGCAATGAAGCGCGCCAACGTGATCGAGTAATCTGCTTTTCGCTTTTACGGGTGCCCCACCTTTCGCGCCGTTTGCGATAGGTGGGATCTGCTTGTCGCCTTTGGTTTTTGTAGCGCCGGCTTGCCCTGAGCCCCGAGGGGCCTTCAGGGCAGCATTTTTCTCATTGTGTTGTGGGTCGCGGCTTCTTTTGGTGAGCGCAGCGAATCCATAGCCGCGACATTAGCCCGTGCCCTTCGAGCGGCTTTAGCCGCTGAAGCGATGGTTTAGATCTCGTTTATGGACCTCTCCGAACTCAACGTCTTCCTCACCGTCGCCCGCGAACGCAGCTTCTCCCGCGCCGCCCAGAAGCTCTTCCGCACCCAGCCCGCCGTCAGCATCACCATTCGCAAGCTCGAAGACGAAGTCGGCGAACCCCTCTTCGCCCGCGGAGCCCGTTCCGGCCAGCTTACCGACGCCGGCCGCCTCCTGCTCGGCTATGCCGAACGCATCCTGAATCTCCGCGACGAAATCCGCCGCGCCGTGGACGACCTCCGCTCCGGCGGCCGCGGCGAGCTCTCCCTCGGCGTCAACGAAAGCTCCATCCACGCGCTGCTGCCCGTGCTGGCCCGCTATCGCCAGCTTTATCCGCAGGTCCATCTGGCCGTGCGCCGCACGTTTTCCCGCGATATTCCCACCGAATTGCTGAACTATCGCCTGGACCTCGGCGTCGCCTCTTTCGTCCCCCAGGAGCCCCAACTCGCCGCCGTCAAAATCTTTCGCGATGAGCTCGCCTTGGTCGTTTCGCCCAAACATCGCTTGGCCAAGCGCGGCCGCGCCGATCTTTCCGACTTAGGCGAAGAAAACTTCGTCGCCCACATCGTCGAATCCCCTTTTCGCCAGCGCGTCATGCAGCTTTTCGCCAAACATCACGTCCCGCTGCGCATGAGCATCGAGCTGCCCACCATCGAAAGCATCAAGCGCTTCGTGCAAATGGATATCGGCGTGGCCATCGTGCCGCGCATGTGCGTGCGTTGGGAAATCGAGCAAGGCCTGCTCGTCGAGGTCAAAGTCCGCCAGCTCCGCATGCCCCGCGACCTCTATCTCGCTCTACCGCCGCCGCGAGCCCCTCTCCCACTCCGCCAAAGCCATGTTCGAACTCCTCAAGCCCGGCTCCGCCCCCTCCGCCGCCGCTCACGACTCTCCGGATTCCTGATTTCCACGCTTTAGATTTTGCGGGTGCCCCACCCCTTGCATCCGAAAGCGCGGGATCCTCTCCCGCATTGTCATTCTGAGCGGAGCGTCCCGCGCCTTCCTCCGGAAATCGCGTCTAATGATTTCCGGGCGGGACGCGCAGTCGAAGAATCTCTCTTCATTCCTGCCATGTCATCCTGAGCAAGTGGCCCACGGCTAAGCTCTCCGAAGATCGTCGAGACACACCGCCCCACTTACCTGCCGAGACAACATCCCAATTATAGGAAGCGATTCAATCCTCGGGGTCCGCAACGGTCGAGCGCGGAAGAAATCGATGCCGACTTGGTCTGAAACTACGCAGTCACCGGCGCAGATCGATGCTCGATCTGCTCCTGAATCCGTCGCCGGAGCAATAGAGGATCGGCGACGTAGGAGAACGGCTCCCACGATCCGCCGGTTCCCCGAACGCTGACGCTCCCATAGCCCCACCAGCGCCCCAGCAAGCCTTGCGTCACGAGAACGCTCTCGATTTTGTCGAGGAACAATTCGTCGGTCGATATGGATGCGATCCCTTTGCAATAGATCACGCGCTTGTTCGTGACCGCAAATTCAAAACCGTAGCGGCGCACCAAGGCCGAGATGGAAATCCCTGCCGCAACGGCCAGCAGAAGCACTCCTCCGATCCAGAAGAAGTCCTTCTGGAACAGCAAAGCGATTCCCGCCGCCGCAAGAACCGCTGCGAGCACGCCCGGACCAACGAGCACAACCCAATGGCGCCGCGTCGTGTAGACGATACGTTCCCCTTCGGTCAGGCTCCGCTCGACGTATTTCATCTTTTCTACCTCACTGGGCCTCGCTGGCCTCAGCCTTGATTTGTACGAGCTTCGGATTCGACTGCAAACTAGCAAAATTAGGTGCTAGTAGTCTATCAGCGCTACGGGGCGGTCCTCAGATAATCGCAAGGCGTGAGTGGTAAATCCTAACAGCGCTCTTCCATCCCGAGTGGCTTGCTCGTGCCTGCCGCTCCGGGCCACTCACCGAACATCAGCAGCATTGACCTTCGACTTCACCTGCGGCAGAGACCGGAACGCCGCCACCTTCCAGCGGCCGCCTTCCTTCACCATGACTGCGGTGAAGCGAGTCACACCGGCGGGAATCTCCTTGCCCTGCTCGTCGTGCAGACCGGATTGATAGCTGTCGCCGTCCACGATGGCCACGTCCGCGCGAATAAAATGAAACTTCGGCAAGCCAGGATGCGTGTGCCAGCTCCCCTTTGCTGGCCCGGCAAACCAATCTCGGTGAGCAGCCTCGATCGCGTCGCGCCCTTCATAGACCGACCCATCGCCCGAAACCCAGTCGGCATCCTCTGTCATCACCGCTGCGGCTGCCGCG
The DNA here is from genome assembly GCA_963846235.1 of uncultured Acidobacteriota bacterium. Classification (GTDB taxonomy): domain Bacteria; phylum Acidobacteriota; class Terriglobia; order Acidiferrales; family UBA7541; genus Palsa-189. The sequence continues at coordinate 114,455 of CAWJVF010000003.1, read as the reverse complement.
GCATCGCCGTTATTCCACGCCTTCGCATGCGCATCCAGCACGGATTGGATCGCCGCTTTCTCTGCCGAACTCGCATCACGCACTCGAGACCCTGAACATCCTCCCAATGCAACACACACCAAAACCGCCACGCATACCCTGCGCATGACTTCCTCCGAGGACGCGAATGGACTGGGTTTAGCCATGCTACTGCGGCGAATCTCCGTGTGTCCATCTCCCACGCCGAAACGCGCCACAAGGCGGATGCGCCGGTCGCCGCATCTACATCCGCCATCTAGTTCGAATCGTGCCCGCCCAACGCATCGCGGCGGCGTGCAACCCGCTGGCAACGTCTTTCCTCCCGCGTATATTTTTCGCCCTCTCGATGCTTCTGTTCCTCTGCCCTCTCTGTGCCTCGCTCTCGGTTCCTCCGTGCCCATTCCTCCGCACTCTTTGTGCTCTCTGTGCCTCTGTGGCCTCTGTGTTGGGTTTGTTTCTTAGGACCTCGGCCTCGTGACGCCTGATCTTCATAATATTTCCCCTTGGTCTCGATGCCTCTCTGCCCTTTTTTCCTCCGTGTTCGCTGTGCCTCTGTGCCCTCTGTGTAGGGTTGTGTTTCTTAGGACGTGCCCCCTCCGCCGTGACGCCTAATCTTCGTTCGAACGCTTGGCCCCCCCGGTCGTTCGAACATCCCGTCGTCACTTCAACCCGTTCGAATACTAATCGCTAACTAAGCGTTTTCCATTGCTAACCAACTAATAATGTGCTATGCTTCGACATGTTCTTTGGCAAGCGCCGGATTCTCCTTCCTTTTTTCCCGTTCAGCCCGTCGTCTTCATCGTTTCAGATTGGCTTTGGATCGACCCAGCCAAGGCCTTGCGGTTTCGCTCAAACCGAAGCCAAGTCGCGCTTTTGCATTGGGCACTGTAAAATGAACAGTCGGGCAACTTTCTTCCGCCAATCTCGTACAATGAGCAGTCGCAAACCGCACGACCTAAGTACATTTGGAATGAACACTTGCGCAAAAAAAGGGTGGGGGAGGGGCATTCTGTTACGTTGGATTCCCGCCGGTCGATAGTGCCGCTGCGTTGGAAGCATCCAATAATTCGTCATGTCGACTTCTGACACTACCGTCACCAACTCACCCGAGGCCACGCCCCTGGGAGGCGACGCCTTTGCCATCGAGACTTTCGCCCTCACGCGCCGCTATGGCGACCTGATCGCTGCCGACCACGTCTCCCTGCACGTGCCCTACGGCTCGATCTTCGGCCTTTTGGGACCGAACGGCGCCGGCAAAACCACCACCATAAAGATGCTCACCACCATGCTGGAACCCTCGGAAGGCACCGCCTCGGTGGCCGGCTTCGATATCGTAAAGTCTCCTGCAAAGGTTCGCAGGAGCATCGGCTACGTGCCCCAGGCCCTTTCCGCCGATGGAGGGCTCACCGGCTGGGAGAACTTGAACCTTTCCGCCAAGCTCTACGGCATTCCCCGCGCCGAGCGCAAGGGCCGCATCGAAGACGCCCTGCAATTCATGGCCTTGACCGACTTCGGCCGCAAGCTGGTCAAGACCTATTCCGGCGGGATGATTCGCCGTCTGGAGATTGCCCAGGCTATGCTGCATCGCCCCGTCGTCCTATTTCTCGATGAGCCGACGATCGGCCTCGATCCAGTGGCGCGCCGTAACGTATGGGAACGTCTGCTCGAGCTGCGCCGTAATTTTCAAATGACCGTCTTGATCACCACCCACGCCATGGACGAAGCCGACGAACTTTGCGATCACATCGCCATCATGCACCTCGGCAAAGTGGCCGCTATCGGAACGCCCGCGGATCTGAAAGCCAGCGTCGGGCCAGGCGCCACGCTCGACGACGTCTTCGTTCATTTCAGCGGAGGCATCATCCAGGAGGAGGGAAATTACCGTGACGTCCGCGCGACCCGGCGTACAGTTAGCCGTCTCGGCTGAGCCATCTCCCGTCTACGCGTTCTTCCAGCAGACGGCGGCCATCGCCGAAATCGAGCTGAAAAAGCTCATCCGCGATCCTACCGAGGTCTTGGCTCGCGCGGTTCAGCCGGTGCTGTGGATTGTTGTCTTTGGAAATGTGTTCAGCCGCGTGCGCGCCATTCCTACCGGCAACGTCAGCTATCTTGCCTTCATGACTCCCGGCATCCTCGCGCAGAGCGTGCTCTTCGTAGCCATTTTCTACGGCATCGCTGTGATCTGGGAACGCGATCTGGGGATCGTGCATAAGCTTCTGGTCAGCCCCGCGCTGCGTTCCGCGCTGGTCTATGGCAAAGCCGTTTCCGCGGGATTTCGCGGCGCCATACAAGCCACCATTATTTATGTGGTCGCCTTTTTGCTGCACATCCAGATTCGCTGGACGCCGTTATCGATCGCGGGGGTTTTTGTAGGCGCTGCGCTCGGCTCGGCGATATTTGCGACTTTGTCTTTTATCGTCGCCTGTCTGGTGAAATCGCGCGAACGCTTCATGGGCGTGGGGCAATTGATGACCATGCCGCTGTTTTTTGCCAGCAATGCCATCTATCCCATTTCCATCATGCCCCACTGGCTGCAAGTGGTGGCTTATCTCAATCCGCTGACGTACCTGGTCGATGCGCTGCGCACCTTGATGATCGGATCGAGCCAGAGCACCCACAGCGTTGGCGTCGATTTCGCCATTATCGGTTTGATTTTTGTGATCCTCGCCGCCATCGCCACCAAGCTCTATCCCACCCTGGTTCGTTAGCAACTTCATGCGTAGGGCGTTGTCATCCCGAGCGCAGCCGGAGTCGTCAGTGCACGCCGCCTTTGCGTGCACTGAGGTGGAGTAGCGAGGGATCTGCTTTTTATTCGCGTGAGCGGCTTGCTCGCAATCGCGCGTCGTGGCTTTCCTGCAGCAGCGCCTCGCAGGCGTCACGTACTTCGTCGACGCTAATCGCAGAAATGCACCGCGAAGCGCCAAGCGATTCGCACTTCCCTTGCGGACACTGCTTGCATGGGAACGGATTCTCGATCAGGCGATATTCAGTCTTCCAAGGCGACCACACTTTGGAATCGCTCGCCCCGAAGACCACCACGGACTTCTTCCCTAGCGCCGCCGCGATGTGCGTCGGTCCTGTATCATTGCCGATAAACAAAGACGACCCGGCGAGCAGCGCAACCAATCCCCGCAGATCGAGATCGCTTATGATGATGCCGACTCCGGCGAAACGCTGCTTCACTTCGGCCGCGATTTGCTCATCGCCCGGTCCGAGATTCACGACCGTCGCGACGCCATGCGCTTCCCGCAACCACTTCGCCATTGCCGCAAAACGCTCCGTTGGCCAGCGCTTATTGGCCTGGCTCGCACCCGGCCGGATGACGGCATATCGCTGGTCAGAGCCGATTCCCTGCTCTGACAGCTTTCGCCTTACTCGGTCTGTGGCATCCGCGTTGACGTAAACCTTCGCCGCTGGAAGCGGCTTTTCCGGCAGGCCCGTATACAGAAGCTGCTGCAAGCGGTGCTCGGCCGTATGCATTTCGATCCGTCCAGCAACCGGAAAATGGATCGGCACATGCACGTTGTAGAACGAAGAGAACTGCCGCTGCGCCCAACAGACTCGCACCGGCGCGCCGGAAAGCCGCATCAGGAATGCGCTGGTCGGCCCGCCATGCATGTTGAAGGCGATAGAAAACCCACGCTGGCGCAAGAGGCGGACCGTCTCCCAGAACTTCCGCAGAACGATTACTTCGGCAATTGCCGGGTGCCCTTCCAAGAGCGGAGCGGAAAGCGGCTCGACGAGCATGTGAATGCGCAAATCGGGCCGCCATTCGTGCAGCGCCTGGAGCGCCGGCAGAGAGAGCACTACATCCCCAATCGATCGCAGGCGAACGATCAGAACGTTCGCGTTTCGAGGAAGATTCGGCAACAGCGACGACGGCGCCTGTGGATCGGGTATTGGTTTCGGCGTCGAAATCGGGGGCTGCTCGGTCATTCTCTACCGGGTTGCTGGCGCGCCATCAATGACTCGCGCGCGCAGCAGCAATCCGCGGCACGCGATCAAGCGACTCGGCAATCACGTCGTAGACGTATTGCAATTCGTCCGTGGTGATAACGTAGGGCGGAAGAATGTAGACCACGTTGCCCAGCGGCCGCAGCAGCACGCCTTTATTGAGATAGAAATCGTAGAGCGCGGGACGCAATTCCGAAAAATAGCCGGGATCTTCAGCCTTGAGTTCGAGCGCCATTACAGTGCCAATCGTGCGTACGTCGGCCACGGCGGGGTGTTTTGCGAGGGCCGGCATTTGCTGGCGGTGAGTTTTTTCTATGGCGGCAATTCGCTCGAAGACGGGCTCGGAATCGAAAACTTTAAGACTGGCGATGGCGGCCGCGCAGCCCAGCGGATTCGCCGTGTAGGAATGTCCGTGGAAAAACGTGCGGCTGCGCTCTGTGGAGCGAAACGTCTCGTAGACCGCTGGGGTGCAGACCGTAGCCGCGAGTGGCAAAAACCCGCCCGTGAGGCCCTTCGAGAGGCACATAATATCCGGCGAAACGCCGGCGAGTTCGCAGGCAAACATCTTCCCGCAGCGGCCGAAACCAGTGAGCACTTCGTCGGCGATCAGCAAGACGTCGTATTGCTTGCAAAGGGCGCGAACGCGCTGCAGAAATTCGACGGGATGGACGATCATTCCGCCGGCGCCCTGCAATAGCGGCTCGACAATTACGGCAGCGATTTCCTCATGTCGATCTTCGAGCAGGCGCGCGAGCGGACTGACACAATCAATGTCGCAAGTAGCGCGCTCTTTCCCTACCGGACAACGAAAACAGTACGCGGACGGGACTCGATACACGGGAAAGCGGAGCTCCTCAAATGCGGTGACGAAATCGGAATCGGCGCCAACCGACATGGCTCCGACGGTGTCGCCATGGTAGGCGTGCTCCAAAGCTACAAAACGCGTCTTGCGCGATTTGCCACAATTGCGCCAAAACTGCAGGGCCATTTTTAGCGCCACTTCCACGGCAGTAGAGCCATCATCGGAAAAAAAGATATGCTCGAGCGGCTGAGGCAGGACGCCCCGCAAACGCCAGGCGAGTTCCTCGGCGGCATCGTGCGTAAATCCGGCAAAGATCACATGCTCGAGTTTTCGCGCTTGGTCCGCGATCGCTTGGGCAATCAGCGGATGCGCGTGGCCGTGGATATTGACCCACCACGAAGAGATGGCATCGATCAGTTTGCGGCCATCACGCGTGTACAGGTAGACGCCTTCGCCACGTTCGATCGGCACAGGCTGCGGATCGAGCGCTTCCTGCGTGAATGGATGCCAGACGGAGAGCGGTTTGGGGGCCATGTCAAAAATATTTCGGATCGAAATTGCCATGAAAAACCTGCAGCAGCGTTGCGCGATCGATCCTATCGAGCCACGGTATCCATCCGACAACAGGAACGGCGGCGAAATGCTCGACGGAGCGTTCGGTTTCTTTTTTTCGATTGCCGATCATCACTACGCCCTTGATGCACATTTTTGCACAACGCAGTGCTCGCACCGTGAGCAAAGTGTGATTGATCGTGCCCAATGCCGTTCGCGCAGCAATAAGAACGGGAAATCCTAAATGGCGAGCGAGATCGAGCATCAACTCGGAGTCATTGATGGGAACAAGAATGCCGCCAGCGCCTTCCGCGATCACTGGTTTGTCGAATTTGGCGGGAACCCGAATGCACGCGAGATCGATCTTCACGCCGCTTGCTTCCGCTGCCAGATGCGGCGATACCGGCGGGTCGAAGCAATAAGCCTCGGGAATGGTTTGCGCTTCCGGAATTTCCGCGAGCTTGATGACAGTCTGGCAGTCGGTTCCCTCGGTCGCGCCTGTTTGGATCGGCTTCCAATAAATTGCATCCAAGGCGGCGATGAGAAGGGCGGAGAGCAGAGTTTTACCTACGTTCGTATCCGTGCCGGTGACAAAGAGGGATTCTTTCACAAGCGCACAGCATGAATCGGCGCGTGCTCTTCTTCGCAGATGGAGATGAGCACATCGCTAAAGCGAGCCAAGAGATCAGTCGTGAGCTTCGCGTTGAGGGAAATTCGCAAGCGCGAGGTGCCGGCGGGAACACTGGGCGGCCGTATCGGCCGCACTCCGAAGCCGGCGTCGTTCAGGAGCCTCGAAAAGCGGATCGCGCGGTCATTCTGTCCGAGGAAAACAGGAACGATCTGCGTGTCGCCGCGCCCGATAGCAAAACCGGCTTCACGCAACCGTCTTCGCAGGAATGCGCTCAATGCGACGAGATCATTTCGCTGCCGATCGGCGGAAGCGACGATGCGGATCGCGGCTCGCATTTGTGCCGCCATGTAGGGTGGCAATGCGGTGCTGAAGATAAACGTTCGCGCCCGATTGATGAGATATTGCTTGAGCTTTTCCGAACAGCATACGAAGCCGCCCATACCGGCCAGCGCTTTGCCGCAAGGATGAATCGTAACGAGTACCCGATCGGCAAGGCCAGATGCCGCCACCGCTCCTCGTCCCTGTGGCCCGATAACGCCTGTGGCGTGCGCCTCATCGACGATGAGCTCGGCTCCATATCGTTCCGCAAGCATTACCAAATCCGAAATGGATGCGCGGTCGCCATCCATACTGAAAATGCTTTCGCTGACGATGAATTTCTGTGCGGTGCCGGACTCAATGCGTCGCAACTCTCGTTCGAGCGAATCGATATCGAGGTGGGGGAACATTATCTTCCGCGCGCCGGCGAGTCGCAGTCCATCGATGATGCTGGCGTGATTGGCCGCATCCGAGAAAACGACGTCCCCAGGCTGAATGAGCGCGCTCAGCACACCGACATTCGCGGAATAGCCCGAATTGAAATAGAGAGCCGCTTCCGAACGCATGAACTGCGCGAGTTCGAATTCGAGGTGATCCCAGCCCTCTGCATTGCCGGAGAGCAGGCGTGAGCCGGTGGAAGCGACGGGAACCCCTGAGGCGAGCGCGGAAGCGACGGCGTCACTAAGCCGTGGATCGGTGGAGAGTCCGAGGTAATCGTTGGAGCAAAGATTCACGCCCTTGATGTCGCCGAGCTCTCGCAGTTGGCCCTGCGACGCCAGAGCGGCCAATTCGGCGTCGATGCGGCGGCTGAATTCGCTAACGGCTTTTCTAACTGGCGTGTTGGCCATGGCTCAATCCGCGCAAGCCAAGATCCCGCAAAAGGCGATCGTCTTCGTCACGCTCGGGATTCGGCGTGGTGAGCAGCTTTTCGCCCACGAAAATGGAATTCGCGCCGGCAAGAAAACATAGGCTCACAGCCTCGCGGCTCAAGGCACTGCGTCCGGCGCTCAGCCGTACCATCGATGCCGGCATGAGCAGGCGCGCCGTGGCAATCATGCGGGCCATGATAAGGGCATCCACCGGTTCGGCATCTGCGAGAGGGGTGCCGTTGACGCGAACCAGCATGTTGATGGGCACACTTTCCGGATGCGGTTCGAGATTCGCCAGTTGCTGCAGCAGCCCGATTCTGTCTTCATCGGATTCACCCATGCCGATAATGCCGCCGCAGCAAACGGTAATACCGGCGCGACGCACAGCTTGAATCGTGCGGAGCCGGTCTTCGTAGCGGCGCGTGGTGATAATGCGGCCGTAAAAGTCGGACGAAGTGTCGAGATTGTGGTTATAGGCAGTGAGGCCCGCGTCGGCCAAACGGCGCGCTTGATCCTCGGTCAGCATTCCCAACGTGCAGCAGACCTCGAGTTTCAGCGATGCCACCGCGCGCACCATTTCCAAAACGGTATCGAACTCACGCCCATCGCGAACCTCCCTCCACGCCGCGCCCATGCAGAAGCGGCTGGCGCCCTCGTCGCGAGCTTTCTTCGCGGCTCGGTAGACTTCATCGAGGGCCATCAACGGCTGATTCTGGACTCCCGTTTCGTAATGGGCGCTTTGCGGGCAATAGCCGCAATCTTCAGGGCACCCGCCGGTCTTTATCGACAGCAGACGACAGAGCTGGACGCGTGTGGAGTCGTGGAATTTTCGATGCACCTGCTGCGCGGCAAAAATGAGATCAAGCAGCGGGCGATCGTAGATCTCACGAACGGATTCGCGCGTCCAGTCGTAGCGCAGCGCGGGACTGGGCGTAAGTTGATCGACGGAATTCGAAATAAGCGATTCGGACATTAGGTCTTATACCTACGAGCCAAAAATTGTACCTGATACGAGGCCAACCCACGCAAAGACTTCTTTACTCCGTGAGTGCGTCCCGCTGGTGCGTCGCGCTCAAGAGCATCGTTCGAAAAACACTAACCGCGGCCCAAATAAGGCATCTTCGTCGCCATCACCGTCATGAATTGCACGTTGGCCTCGAGAGACAGAGATGCCATATACACGACCGCACGCGCAACTTCGGCGGGATCCATAGTCGGCTCGACCGCGATGGCGCCGTTCGCTTGCGGAACGCCCTTCTTCATTCTTGCGGCCATTTCGGTCGCCGCATTTCCAATATCAATCTGACCGCAAGCGATGTCGTATTTTCGGCCATCGAGTGAAGTCGCCTTGGTCAGACCCATAACACCATGCTTCGTTGCGGTGTAGGGCGCCGAATTCGGCCGAGGGGCATGCGCCGAAATCGAACCGTTATTGATGATGCGTCCGCCGCGCGGCTGCTGGTCCTTCATGATTTTGAAAGCCTCCTGCGTACACAGAAAAGCGCCGGTGAGGTTTGTATCGACGGAAGCCTTCCAGTGCTCGTAGGTTAACTCCTCGAGGGGCACTGCCGGATCGCCTATGCCCGCATTGTTGAAAAGCAGGTCGAGCCGCCCAAAAGCTTCTTTTGTCTTCTCGAAAAGCGTACGCACGGAGACGGGATCGCGGACGTCGGTGGGTACAGCCAGCGCCGCCGAATTCGTGCGCTTCGCCTCGGTCGCGGTCGCTTCCAAGGCATCCTTGCGCCGGCCGGCCAGAACGACGGAATAGCCGTTCTGGGCAAGCGCAAGCGCTACGCACCGACCAATGCCGCTTCCTGCACCGGTAACGACCGCAATCTTCAGCCTCGAATCCATGAAATCCTCTCCTTCAGAAGCGCAGCGCTCTACGCCTCAAAGAATTTACACGATTCGCATCTGCTTTGGCTTCGTACTTCTCATGTGGGCACAGAATTACACTGCAGAAAACAAAAGGCCGGCTCTCGCCGGCCTTTCTCCTTCTGAATTCGCCTTTTGCGGATGGCGGAATCGCGGCGCATCACCGCAATTTCCTACATCAATTCGGTGACGAGCCCCTGAAACACGCCCTTGTCGATCTTCATGCTCTGCCGAACGACAGGGCCCTTGCGGAGCACAGGTTCGCTGGATTCGTAGGTGGGCTGCTCGCTCTTATAAAAGAGGCCGATCGGAATGCGGTCGCCCCATTCATGCGAACGCTCAGTGGCCTGGGCGACGCTTGCCGAATCGTATCCCTTTTCGTCCTCGAGCCTGTAGCAGCGCTTCTTGAAATACTGGTAGGTATTCACCTTGTTATAGGTTACGCACGGGCTGAAGGCGTCAATCAGCGCAAAGCCCTTGTGCTGAATGCCCGCGGCGATAAGATCCGCCATGTGATTGGGTTCACCTGAAAACGCACGCGCGACAAACGTAGCGCCAGATACCAAAGCCAGCGCGATCGGATTGATCGGAAACTCCACGTTTCCGTTTGGCGTCGATTTCGTGCGGTGATCTTTCATGGTGGTGGGCGAAGCCTGGCCGGTGGTGAGCCCGTAAATCTGATTGTCCATGACCACGTAGGTGAGATCGAGATTGCGCCGCATGGCGTGGATGAAGTGCGCGATGCCGATTCCGTAGCCGTCGCCATCACCGCCGGTGATGACGACCTTTAGGTCGGTATTCGCGAGCTTGATGCCCGTCGCCACCGCGACGGCGCGCCCGTGCAGCGAATGGACGCCGTAGGCATGCACATAGCCCGGCAGGTTTGAGGAACAACCAATGCCGGAAACAATCACCATGTCTTTAGGTGAGACGCCAGCTTTGGTGGCGCCCATCTTGACGCTCTTGAGGACGGCAAAATCGCCACAACCGGGACACCAATCCGGATCGACTATGCCCTCAAAACTTTCAATTGGAAGCTCTACAATTGTCGCCATGGTCCCCCCTTGACTCCCCTGATCGTTTTTGTCCCTAATTGGCCGGCTGCCAGGAATGGGTCGAGCCGGTCTGCATGCCTACGTGCAGCTCTCCGGTTTTCGTACCCGTTTCCCGATTGACGATCTCTACTTTCCAAATGGGCTCGCCGTAGCCGTTACTCTCGGCTTTGCCGATCTGGCCGGGACGAACTTCGTCGCCCAAACGAACGCGCACATAATGGTAGGCAATTTCACGAGCTTCAGACTCGCTGACGTCGAGTGAGTGCGTCTGGCCCTTGAGAATCGCGCGAACCTGGGCGGCGATGCCGCCGGGCTCGAGCGGCTCGCCATCGTACTTCAAAATCTTTGTCGCTGACGTCGTGGCTCGTTTCAGCGCGCAAATGGCGCGCGAACTGGCCTGTAGAGTTCATTTCCACGCAGATGGTGCGCTTGCACTTCTTGAGAATCTCGATTGCTTCTTTCTGGTGGAACGGCAACAGATACTTGAAGTGAAGCTGATTCGCGCGGGTTCCCGAGGCGTTCAGTTGCTCGACGGCTTCGCGAATCACGCCGGCGGTGGAGCCCCATCCGATCAGCGTGACTTCCGCATCGGCGGGTCCCTCGAGGCGCGGCGCTGGGAGATCTTTCAGCGCGAGTGTGAGCTTCTTCATGCGCTTTTCCGCGATCTTGCGGCGAATCGCAGGATTGCAGAAAACGTCGCTGATCAATATGCCTTCTTCGTCGTGCTCGTCAGTAGGGGCAATGTACATTCCGTTGGCTGTGCCGGGAAGCGCGCGCGGCGAAATGCCCGACGGCGTAAATTGATAGCGCTTGTACTGCCCGTTCTTTCCTTCACGTCTTTGATCAAGGCGCCGCGATCGATAGGCACGTCGGCCTTGAAGCGCTCCGGCTCAACGGTCTCGGGATGCTCCGAGAGCAAAAGATCCGAGATGATGATCACCGGGCACTGGTATTTCTCCGCGAGGTTAAAGGCTTCGACGGAAGAATCGAAGCAATCGGCTGTATCCGCCGGAGCGATGATGATGCGGGGGAAATCGCCCGCGGAGGCGCCGTAAACCTGGTTGAGATCGGCCTGCTCTTGTTTCGTGGGAATGCCGGTAGACGGGCCGCCGCGCTGAACTTCGATGAAAACCACGGGCGCTTCGATCATGCCGGCCATGCCGATGGCTTCAGTCATAAGCGCGAAGCCTCCTCCGGAGGTCGCGCACATGGCGCGCGCGCCGGCGTAACCGGCGCCTATCGCCACGTTGGCAACAGCGAGTTCGTCTTCCATCTGCTTGACGACTACGCCGCAGCGCTCGGAATGTTCCGCCATCCAGGTGAGGATGCCGGATGCAGGCGTCATGGGATATGCGGAGTAGAACCGGCAGCCAGCGGCGACCGCGCCGATCGAGAACGCCTCGTTGCCGGTCACGTAAGGACGGCGCTTGCCGGAAAACTTCCACTGATGGCCGAGCGGGACAAAGTGTTCCTTGGCGTATTCGAATCCCGCTTTCAAAATGCCCACGTTCTGGTCGACAACTGCTTTGCCCTTGTGGCTGAAGGTGTCGGCAAGCACACCTGAAGCAGTTTCAAAATCGAGGCTAAAAAGGAAAATCAGTGCGCCGACGGCGACTGTGTTCTGCATGACTGGCGCGACCGGAGCAAAGGGCTTCAGCAACTGGGCTACAGGGAGAGGAACGGTGAGAACATTGTCGCGGATCGGGATATTGACCTTGAGCTTGTCCGCGTTGAACAGAATGGCGCCGCCGGATTCGACTTCTGGGGCGTGGCGCTCGATGGAGTCCTGATTGAGCGCAATGAGGGCGTTCAGATGATCGCCCTGCGAGCTGACCTTGTTCTCAGCGAGGCGCAGGCGCAGCCAGATATGGCCACCGCGGATAACGGATTGATAGCTATTGAATCCGTAAGCGTATAGACCAGAGCGCGCGGCAGTCTTCGCCAGGGTCTCGCTGGATTTATCGATGCCGTCTCCTGCAGCTCCACCGATCCCAATAGTCACATCGCTCATGTGCAAATCCCCCCGAAATTCTGGGCCCCGGAACCGACTTCAGGTAGTGATCCGCGCAGAATGGGATTTAAACGCGCAACGAATGGCCGATTTCAAGGCAACCATCATATAAACTTCTGGACTGCTGCGAATCTTTCGTAACGGATGGATTAGACAACCCTTTCCGGCAAGTGTCAAGGTGTACGGTATTTTCACACGGGGAAAAACTCTGCCTCCGTTAAGATGACTTTTCCGGAACCGCTTGTGCGGCAATTCGATCTGCGGTTTGTGGTTGCTCTGCCTTGTGGCCTCGCGGAGGAGCGACGAGAAGCGGAAGAATTAACGCGACGGTCATTAAACCAGCAACGAGATAGAGGGCCTGCGTGTAATTCCCGTTGACCTGCCGAAGATAGGCAAATAACAGCGGTCCGAAAGAGGCTGCAAAGGCCCATGGCAACATCATCAGGCCGAAAATGGAACCAACGTCCCGAGGACCAAAATAATCAGCCGCAAAAGCCGGCGTGATTCCATAGGCGCCCCCATAGCACATCACGATGATGAAGGTAGCGACTGCGAGCACGCCCAGAGAGCTGATGTTGTGATAGGTCCAGAAGAGAATCGCCTCGACGAGGTACATCATGAAATAGGCTGTCTTTCTTGTGGTCAAATCAGAGACCCATGCCCAGAAGATACGTCCTGCGCCATTGCCAATGGCGATAATCCCGACAAGGCCTGCCGCCGTCGCCGCGGTAGCCTTTCCCATCTCCTGAAATATAGGAGAGGCCTGCGTAATGATTGAAAGACCTGCAGCCGTATTGATCGACATCAGCAAGCAAAGCGCCCACCATTGCCAGGTGCCCAGCGCCTCGCCCAGCGTGAAATCGCGATCGCATCGCTGCGACAATTGCGCCGCAGTGGGGGCCCAGCCCTCCGGCTTCCAGCCTTCGGGGGGATTTTGCATAAAGGAGGCCGCGGCGATCGCGACGATCCCGTACGCGATTCCCAAATATGCGAATGTCTGCATGACTCCCGTTCGCTGCATCAGCCAACCGGCGGCAGGCGCAGAGATCAAGGATCCCGCTCCGAATCCGGCCACGGCAATTCCCGTGATGAGCCCACGGCGGTCAGGGAACCACTTCACGAGAACGGAAATCGGGACGATGTATCCCATGCCTAGCCCGGTTCCGCCGATGACGCCATAGGTGAGATAAAGCCACCACAATCCGTGGGAAGAAAAGCTCGCGAGGAAGACGCCACCGCCCCAGAGCAGGCCGGCGATCATCGCCACCATTCTCGGACTCGTGCGCCTGAGACACAGCCCGCCGAAAGCCGCCATGGACCCCAGGAATAGCCAGCAGATCGTGAAGGTAAAAGTGACTTGGGAGATGCTCCAACCAAACTGCCTGGTAAGCGGAATACGAAACACGCTCCATGCGTAGGAGGCGCCCAGGGCCATTTGCAAGCACACCCCCGCGACGGCAATCGTCCCGCGGTTCAGAGTGCGCTGGCTCATGGCTGCGATGGCTCTTTCAATTCGAAACGAATGGCCCAGTTCTATCCAGACGAGCCAGTTTTATCCAGACCAGGAATATTTGCAATCATCCACATTCGCACGCAAACCATTACGAAAAAGATGTCGCTGGCGCATCTTGAGGCGCGTTCTACTTCTTTGCGCTCCGCGTCACTTCCGATTTGCCGGCGCCCGGATGCAGCGTGAGCTTCTGCACGCGCCAATTGGTGATTTCGGCGACGTACATTTCGTTGTCTTTGTGGCAGTCGATTTCGTGCACAGTGCCGAATTCCTTCAGTTGTTTGCCGCCTGCCCCGAACTTCCCTAGGGGAGTGCCATCGAGTTCCATCTTGTAGATGGTGGCGTCGCCGAAATCTTTCGTGTTGGAATCGGAAGAGTAGAGATACTGGTGGGGCCCGGAAGTGACGCACAAGGCCCACGGCGAACCGATATTGGTGTACTGAGTCTTGAGCTTGCCGTCGGTGTCAAATACTTGAATGCGGTTGTTGCCGCGGTCCGCCACGTAAATGTTGTCTTTGGCGTCCACAACGATTGAGTGCGGTGTGCTGAACTGGCCCGGCGCCGATCCCTTGCCGCCCCAAGTCTTGACGAAGACCCCATTCTTATCGAATTTCGCCACTCTCGAGGGCACCGATCCATCGGCTACGAAGATATCCCCGGCAGAGTCCCAAGCCACGTCAGAGGGGCCGGTGAAATTGTCCCCGGGAAAACCAGCGCCGCCACCACCAGCCTCTGGATTCGGTGGGCGCACAGGATTGTTGATTGCCTCCGGTTTTCTGCCCAAGGTCATCACAACGCGGCCTTCTGGATCAAATTTGATGACCATGTTCGAACCTTCATCGACCACCCAGATGTTGTCCTGAGGGTCGATGCGGACGGCGTGCGCCTGGACAAACCCATAAAGCCCCTGCCCGATCTCACGAACATATTTGCCATTCTGATCGAACTCAAAAAGCCGCGACGCGGAACGCACAAACACGCGATTCGTTCCCGTTGTCACGTTCGTCGAACCCGTGCGCGTGTAGACAAAAATGTGCCCCTTCGAATTGGTCGCCACGCCCAGCACTTCTCCCAAATAAATGTCTTCGGGCATCTTCAGGAGATTGGGCGCGGAGTCGTAGGCGATTTCCGGAACCGACTGCCCCAGGAGCGGCATCGCAGCGAGGCAAAGTGACAACACACCGAAAATATGGAGCGCACGTCTCATATCATCCTCCCGATTTCGCTAATGTGTTCTCGCATTGCGGCCTATCTCTTGGAGAGAGTCTGCGTCTGCGGATGCAACGCGAGCTTCTGCACGCGCCAGCCGGTGATCTCCGCCGTCAAGATTTCATTTTCGCCGCGGCAATCCATAGCATGCACCGTCGTGAACTCTTTGATCTGCTTGCCGGCTTTGCCGAATTTCCCGAGCACGGTCCCATTTAATTCCATTTTGTAGATTTCGCCGCTCACGGCGTTGAAGAGCGAATTGTTGTTGTCCGGGTTGGAATTCGAACTGTAGAGATATTGATGCGGTCCGGGAGTGATGCAAACACTCCAGGGCGCGCCCACGTTATCGTAAATCGACTTAAGTTCGAGGTCGTTGCTCAAGACCTGAATACGCCGGTTTCCTCGATCCGCGACGTAAACATTCCCGTTCGAATCGGTCTGAATAGAATGAGGAGTGTTGAATTGGGCGGGGCCGGTCCCTTTGGTACCGATCTCCTTGATGAACCGCCCATTTTTGTCATATTTCACGACCCTCGAATTCGTATAGCCGTCGGAAATAAAAATATTTCCGGCTGCATCCCAGGCCACATCGGTGGGTCTGCCGAAACGATAAGGATCCGTAGGTGGCGGCGGAGTTCCCGGCGCCGGGGTCGGTCGCAAGCCTCCACCGAATTCCATGCGGCGCCCCATGGTCATGGCCACCCGTCCGTCCGGAGTGAACTTGATGACCATGTCGGTGCCTTCATCGACGACCCAGATATTGTCCTGGGGATCGACGCGCACAGCGTGCGCCATCTGAAACCCATACAGGCCCTTGCCAATCTCGCGCAGAAACGTTCCCTTGGGATCGAACTCAAACAGCCGCGATGCTTCCCCGCTCCGCGTGTAAACAAAAACGTCTCCCTTGGAGTTGCTGGCCACGCCGATACCTTCGCCGAGGTATAGACCGGTCGGCAGCTTCAGGAAATTCGGCACGGAGTCATACGAAATCTCCGGCGCGGTCGCGAAAGCCTTCGCAGGCGGCGGCACATTCTGTTGCGCTTGTGCGATGCCGCACAAAAATAGAAGAAGTATGCCCAATCCGAATCCACGCTTCATCTAGGGCCTCCTTTAATTCCGTCTCTCAAGAGGGCACAAATGCCCGGGCCAATTTATTCAGCGAATCACCCGTTCCTTCGACTCTGGTTATTACGGTTCCCGAACCTTTGCAGGAATCATACGCTTATTGCTCCGCCTTTCAACTGCTGACTCGCCCTGGCAGTGGATCAGCTCCCGATAAGCGGACTAATCGCGAACCGGTGCGACGTCATGAGGTCGCCTACAGTTTTTTCCGAAATACTCTTACTTGTAATCGGCCTTTCACAGGAGTAAACCGAGAATTCACAGGAGGCATCATGGCAACAACACGAGTCGCAGTAGGACCAATGAAAGCGGCCCAGGTTCCTAAGCCGGGAGCCGATTTCGAGATGGTGGAGCGCGAAATTCCTAAGCCGGGTGCCGGAGAGGTGCGCATCAAGGTTGAGGCCTGTGGCATCTGCCACAGCGACGTGCTCACGAAGGAAGGCCAGTGGCCGGGAATTCAGTATCCCCGCGTTCCTGGACACGAAATCGCGGGCATCGTCGATGAGCCCGGTGCCGGTGTTTCCGGATGGAGGAAGGGACAGCGTGTCGGCGTCGGCTGGCACGGCGGGCATGACGGCACGTGTCTTGCGTGCAGGCGCGGAGATTTTCGCAATTGCCAAAACCTGAAAGTTCCGGGCATCAGCTATGACGGCGGATACCAGCAATTCATGGTGGCGCCGGTTGAGGCGGTGGTGGCAATCCCAGAAAGCCTAGGCGCGGCCGAAGCGGCGCCGCTCCTCTGCGCCGGAATCACGACTTACAACTCATTGCGGCACAGCGGTGCCATGCCTGGCGACCTTGTTGCGGTGCAGGGTATCGGCGGTCTGGGTCACCTCGGAATTCAATTCGCAAACAAGTTTGGTTATAAGGTCGCGGCCATCGGGCGCGGGTCTGAAAACGCGGCGCTCGCCAAGAAACTCGGAGCGAACGTCTACATCGATAGCAAATCGACGAATGCAGCAGAGGCTTTGCAAAAATTGGGTGGCGCACAGGTAATTTTGGCGACAGCCCCAAGCTCGAAAGCCATGTCCGAGCTATTCGACGGCCTGGGCCCCAACGGCAAGCTCATGGTGATCGGTGTGGCATTTGAGCCTCTTGAGGTAACACCCGTACAACTCGTTAATGGCAGTCGAACCATTCAAGGATGGGCTACGGGAACATCGGCGGATGAGGAAGACACGCTGCGCTTCGCCGAACTAACCGGTGTGCGTCCCATGATTGAAACCTATCCGCTCGAAAAGGCGGCCGAGGGTTACGCGCGCATGATGAGCGGCAAGGCACAGTTCCGCGTCGTTCTGACGATGTGAAGTTGCCTTGACGTTTTTGATCAGCATTCGCCAGCGTAGGCCCTACAGATTGACATGAGCAGCGGCGCGAGCCGGAAATCGTAAGTAGTCCCGACACTTTACGTACCGTAATACCCTGATACGAGTGAGCCGCGATCCCTCGTAACCTAGTCAAATTAAGGGACGGTACAAGTGTCACTATCGAACGCCACGCAGGTGGTTTACCCTGCCGGACCGCTAACCGCTCGCAAGTTCAGGCGCGGCTCTCTTGCAGTCCTTCACGAAATTTGGGCAAAAATTCTGAAGGACGACGTGATCGATCTGGCTGCGGAAATGGCCTATTTTTTTGCTCTGGCGCTCTTCCCTTTTTTCGCGGTGCTGGCAGCTCTGGCAGGATTCCTTCCCTACTCGAATCTCTGGACTAATGTAACGCACGAAATCATTCAACATTTTCCCGTGGACGCGCGCGACCTGGCATTACAAACGCTGTTGAACCTCGCTCATAGGAACAGAACCTTTCTATCGATCGGATTGATCGCCATGGTTTGGACTTCTTCCTCCGGCCTGGTCGCCCTCATGGAAAACCTCAGCCGAGTTTATAGCGTCCCTGAGACCCGGGGCTTCTGGAAAAAAAGGCTGGTCGCCATCGGTATCCTGATCGTGTCGTCTGCGTTTTTCTTTGGCTCCTTCGGATTGCTCACTCTAGGCCACCGGATCGGCATGTATCTCTCCCAAAAACTGTATTTTGGTCCCACCATCCGCACCGTCTGGGAGGTTTTCCGGTGGTGTTTCCTCTTGACGCTGCTGCAGAGCGGGGTAGCGATTCTCGACAACGTTCTCCCTAACAAACGGCGTCCCTGGCGTTGGCTGAGGCCAGGCACGCTATTTGCGACGTTGGCTTTAGTGGCAGGAACTTCGGCAGTGAACTTCTACGTTCGGCACTTTGGACATTATTCGCAGACTTACGGAGCCATTGGAGCCTTTTTTGTGCTTATGGTTTGGATCTTCGTCTCCTGCTTCACTCTCTTGGTTGGGGCGGAAATAAATGCGGTTTTGGAAAGGCGATAACTCGCGATTGAGAAAGCCGCTGACCACTGCTGGAATTCGCTAACGGAAAGCCATGCCGCCGCCCATATCTAAGCTGTTCGTGAGAGGAAAAAGATGGCCACGGGTCTATTGGGCCCTGAAACGTGGGCCCTGAAGACGGCCGTGCTGCTTATGCTGTCGGTCGCTGTGGGCTCAGCCGCTCGCGCGCAGACTAGTGACGCCATCAATTACGAAGGCGAGAAGGTTACGGCCATCGACCTGGCGTCCCGCCCTGAAGCCGACGTCGACTATTTGCGCGCCCTGCTCCTGCAGCAAGTCGGACAGCCCTACTCCAATACGAAAGTCCAGCAGAGCATCGCGGCGATGATGGCCACGGGAGAATTTTCCAGCGTAAAAGTGCAAGTGACGCCGGAGAACGGAGGCCTCCGGTTACTTTTCATTCTAGAGCCCGCCTATTACCTGGGTTTGGTGCAGTTCCCCGGCGCGGTGCCGCCGCTTTCTTATACGCGGCTCCTACAGGTGGTGATGTTTTCTGAGGGCTCTCCCTTTCTGAACAGGCAGATGAACGACGCTACCGGCGCGATGAAAACGTTCCTTGCGAGAACCGGATATTTTGCCGCAACCGTGAAGTCCCGGACGGAGATCGACAACGAACACAAACTGGTTAATCCAATTTTCGAGGTGACCCTCAATCGTCGCGCAAAGATCGGAAGCATCGATTTCGAGGGGCTTTCGGAAGCAGAAGCGGACGAGCAGAGAGCGGCACTGCGGTCGTTCTGGACGCATTTCAAGAAAGGACGGCTGACGAATGGCACCACGTTCACGCAGGAGCGAATCCAAGCCGCCATTGACCGCATTCGAAGCACTCTGGGCGCTCAAAACCGGCTTGCCGAGGAAATCAGCCTGAAATCCGTGGACTACGAGCCCAACACCAATCGCGCCAACCTGCTTTTTCACGTGAAACTCGGGCCGGAAGTCGCGGTGCAACTCCAGGGGGCACACGTCTTCAAAAGAACGCTGAAGCGCCTTATTCCCATCTATCAGGAAAATACCTACGACAGCGATCTTTTAGCCGAGGGCCGCAAGAACCTGGCCAATTACTTCCAGTCCAAAGGCTATTTCGATGTGCAGGTCGCACCGCAGGTGCAGCAGTCGCCCGATCAAGTGAACATCGTTTACCGCATTCAGAAAGGCAAGAAGCATAAGGTTGAGAGCGTCGCTTTCACCGGCAATCACGCCTTTAACGATGCGGCTTTGCGAGCGGCCGTCGTCATACGAAAGAAGAAGTTTCTGTTTTCCAGAGGACGCTACAGCGAAACGCTGCTTCGTAGCAGCGTCAACAAAATTGTAAACATGTACCAGGTAGCGGGATATCCCGATGTTCGAGTCGAGACAAGGGTTCAGGATTTAGAGCCGAAGGTTGACGTCACCTTCGAGATCACCGAAGGCATTCGAGCCATCGTCCACAGTTTCCAGATTATTGGGGAAAGCGATCTGGATACCAGCAAACTCCCTGCGCACGGTTTTCGGCTGGCCTCGGGAAGACCTTATTCGCCGGAATACGAACTGGAGGACCGCAACGACATCCTCGCCTACTACCTGGATCGCGGTTTTTTGAGCGCGCAGCTCAAATCCACGGCAACGCCGGTCAATGGCAATAAATACCAGGTCGATGTGACTTACCGCATCCAGCCCGGAGCCGAGACGCAGGTTCAAGACGTCGTGTATCTCGGAAACGTCAAGACCAAAACCGATCTTATCGCACACGCAACGTCGCTCTCTCCGGAGATGCCGCTCAGCGAATCGAAAATGCTGGCCGCCGAAAGCAATCTTTACAATTTGGGAATCTTTGACTGGACAAGCGTCGGGCCTCGCCGGGCTCAAGCTGTTGGGTCCCAATTGGTGGATACCCCGGAACCGGGCGCCGGTACTCCAGATCAAAGCTCCGGCGCCGAACTCTAGCTACTTCACAGGAACCCACCGGAAGCCGGAGATCCTCCGGCGCCGAACGACCCCCCAGATCCTGTGCAAAATCAATCCGAAGAAGTCCTCGTCAAAGTTCACGAATCCCAGAGAAACACGATTGAGTATGGCGGCGGACTCGAGATCATCAGCCGCGGCGGTACTCCGCCCGGCGGAGCAATCGTGATTCCCGGGCTTGGCGCCGATTCCTGTCGGAAGCAACTTCCAGACCAGCGAACAGAGATTCTTCGGCCCGCGCGGATCTTTTTCGTACACGTTGCGAAATCTCCGCGGCCGCGGAGAAACGTTCACGGCCTCCATATTGGGCTCGCGCTTGGATAACCGCGCCACCTTGAGCTACGGGATACCCCGGTTTTGGAGCACAAATTGGAGTTCGCTTTTGAACGCGTCGGGCGAACGGAGCACCGTTAAACCCGATTTTTACCGATACGTTTGGGTTGGGATCATTTCAGGTGCAACGGAAAATGAATCCGGAACGAACTCAAACCCTCATCTTGCGTTACCAACTCCAGCGCACGGTGCTTTCGAACCTGCTCATTCCTGCCCTTGTGCTTCCGCAGGACCGCGACGTTCGGCTCTCCACGTTGTCGGTATCGTATATTCACGACACGCGCGACAAGCCTCTGGACGCGCATCACGGTGTATATCAAACGCTCGACTTCGGTGTGACTCCGACGGCGCTGGGGGCGAGCGCGAGTTTTCTGAAATTCCTGGGCCAATCCGCGTTCTACCGGCCCATCACAACCAACATAATTTGGGCCAACAATCTCCGCCTAGGCTTCGCTCAGCCTATCTTTTCGAGCCGCGTGCCCTTAAGCGAGGAATTCTTTTCGGGAGGCAGCGACACCTTGCGCGGCTTTCCGATTGATGGAGCGGGGCCGCAGCGCCCCGTGGTCGCCTGCGGAAATCCCAACGTTCCTTCGACCTGCTCGACTATTTCCGTTCCCGTCGGCGGAGACATGCTGCTGGTCGTGAATTCGGAATTGCGTTTTCCGATTCCGGTCCGGCAAGGCGTGGGCGCGGCGGTTTTCTACGACGGCGGAAACGTCTATTCGAAGATCAATCTTCCGCTGCTGTGGGAGAAATACACAAATAGCGTAGGAATCGGCTTGCGATACAACACGCCGGTCGGGCCGGTTCGCTTCGATATCGGTCACCTGGTGAACCCCATCGCGGGAATCAGTTCTGTGCAGTATTTTCTGACGCTGGGCCAGGCGTTCTGATGAGTGGCGCGGCAAGAGGTGAAGCATGAACGCGAAAAAAATCGCCGCGTGGGCGGGCGGTGCGGTTGCCTTATTGATTGTGTTTGTCGTAGGCGCAGCCTACCTGATTCAGCACAATACATTTCTGCATCGTTATGTACTGGCCAAAATGATGGATGTCGGCGAGAAGTCCAGCGGCGCGCGAATCGCCATCCGAGATTTCGGGATTCGGTGGATTCCGCTCCGCGTGACGCTGGACGATGTAACCGTTCGCGGAACCGAGGACAACACGGCCAGGCCGCTCGCGCGCCTTCCTCACGTGGAAGTCGGCATAGAGTGGGGCGCTCTTTTACACAAGCGAGTGAATCTCACGGAACTGATACTCGACCGGCCCGCAGTCAATTTGGTGGTCAACGATGCAGGCCAATCCAACCTTCCGGCGAGGCCTACTTCCTCCACTGGGCCGTCCAGCAACGTGCAAATCAACGTGCAGCACGGGGCGATACGTGATGGCGAACTGCGCTACAACAACTTGCCACAAAAGATCGACGCCGACTTGGCGGACTTCCACCTGGACGTAAATCACAGCCTTCTGAGGGATCAATACTCGGGAAATCTCGGATATACCAAAGGACAAATTCACGTAGCAGGCTACGCTCCGCTGCGGCACGACATTCAGATCAGTTTTGCGGCCACGCGCTCAGGAATTGTATTCGAACGAATCCATGTAGGCACAGAATCATCGCAACTGAATGCCAAAGGTAACATGCAAGGCTACTCCAATCCCGTTATCCAGGCCGAATACCAGGCATTGCTGTCCACCACCGACCTGCACAGGGAGTTGACGAGCGTGCCGCTTTCAGAAGGAGAGATCGAACTAGACGGCTCGGTGTCTTATGACGGTGCACTCGGTTCGGGTTTGGAAGCTCTGAAGACGAGCGGCCGGGTTTCCAGTAAAACGTTCAGAGCCTCTGTATACAAGACCGACTTGGGTGTCCGCTCTCTCGGTGCAGATTATTCGCTGGAAGGCGGAACGATTCGCGTCAGCGGCCTCCAGGCCGAAACGCTGGGCGGAGTCCTCCACGCCCAGTTCACAGGTGAGCGCTTGAATGCAACTCCGCGCTATCAACTTTCGGTTTCCGCGGATTCGGTCTCATTGGGTCAGGCTGAGCAGGTTGCCGGGGCGGGTTCGCTTCCATTGCGCGGCACAGCCCATCTGCGCGCGAACGCGCATTGGATTTCGAGTGTGCAGAACATGATTGCGCAAGGGGATGGCCGAATTTCCGCCGTAATCCCCGCGAGCAACGCGGCACCGCTGCCACTGAACGCGGATTTGCATATCGGCTATGACGCGCCGCATTCCACACTGACGGTCACAAAGAGCACTCTCTCAAGCAATCAAACCAACATTGTTGCGACTGGGACCGTCAGTGATCACTCCGCGCTTTCGATTCACGGACAGACTTCCGACCTGCACGAAACCGAGGTGCTGATCGCCACCGTGCAAAGAGTTCTAAACTCTGCGCCGAACACAACTACCTCGCCAGCCGCACCTTTCAATCTGCACGGCAGTGCATCCCTCGACGCGCAAATACAGGGTCGCATTCAAGCTCCTCGCATTACCGGACACGCCCAAGCCGACGCCTTGGAGATTGGGCAAGCACACTGGCCTCATGTACAGGGCGATTTCGATGCAACGGCGTCATCGGTCAGCGTGAAAAACGGGTTGGCCCAAAGCGCGAACCAAGGGCGGCTGAATTTTTCGTTGTCCACAAGCCTGCAGCAATGGTCCTACAGCGTCAATAATCCCGTCACGGCTCAAGTCCAAGCCTCGCAACTTCCCGTCGCGGACCTCGAGCAGCTTACCGGCTTCTCCGCGCCTGTTTCGGGAATGTTTTCAGGCAATGTTTCGGTTCGCGGCACGATCGATGACCCGGCAGGTAACGGTTCCCTGGAGTTGCGCAATGCTTCATTATGGGGCGAGCCCGTTCGAAGCGTCACCGCACAGCTCCACGCCGCCCACAAAAATTTCTCTGCAACTTTCAGCATCGCCGCGCCCGCCGGAAATATCGGCGGAGAAGGAGAATTTGGCGCGAGCGACCGCCATTATCGGATTTCCCTCAACCACTCCGTCGTGAATCTTGGCCAGATCAATTATCTGTCTTCTCGCGGCTACAGCATCGCAGGCACTCTGGGCATCGATGCGCACGGCCAGGGAACTCTGGCAATGCCCCAACTGGAGGTCGCATTAGCCGGAAATCAGTTGGCATTCCGAAATACGCCTGTTGGTTCGATGAACGCCCAACTCCACATTGCCAGTCAACAGGTCAACTTCACGTTGAATTCGAAGGTGGCCGGTGGGCAAATCGACGCGAACGGAAACGCCGCACTTACCGCGCCCTATATCGTTCATGGAGGTTTTGAGGTCCATTCACTCGAATTCGGGCCGCTGCTGGCGACATACGTGCCCGGTGTAAAGCGTTCATTCGAAGGAAACACCGAAGTACGCGGCCAGATTGACGGCCCGCTGGCGCGTCCGCAAGACGTCAAGGCCACGGTGGAACTCTCTACACTGAATCTCGCCTATCAGGACCTGAAGCTCGCGAGCGCCGGCCCTGTGCGCCTGAACTACGCGAACAGTGTCGTCACAATTTCCCAAGCCGAACTGAAAGGGACCGGTACGGATTTTAAGTTAGGCGGCGCGCTGCCGCTTGCAGGGTCCGCTCCGATGAACATTTCTACAACCGGAACAATCGACCTCAAGCTCTTAACGATTCTTGGCTCCGATACGCAATCTTCGGGAACCGTCAAAATCGATATGAGCGCGCGAGGAGCGCTGAAGCAACCCCAAATCGGAGGTACCATCGCGCTCGCTGGCGTGTCGTTTACCAACGATGCATACCCCCTCGGCCTGGAGAATGTAAACGCGCAAATTGCCGTGGCAAACAATCGCCTCACGATTCAAAATTTAGCCGGGCGGATGGGCGGCGGAAGCTTCTCCGTCAGCGGATTCGCCAGTTACGCACCGGCCTCATTTTCGCTGCAAGTGAATGGCAAATCGATTCGCATACGCTACCCAGAAGGGACACGCGCGCAAGTGGATTCCAATCTCACCTTGATTGGAAGCCCTAGCTCCTCTGCGCTGAACGGCCGGGTGACCATCGACAGCCTTTCGTTCACGCCCGCTTTCGATCTCGCAAATTTCATCGGCCAACTCAGTTCTTCCAGTCCATCGATACCATCCCCGTGGGAACAGAATATGAAGCTCGATGTGGCCGTCGCGTCGAGCGATGTGCTGGCTCTTTCCAGCAGCCAACTCAGTCTGCAGGGTTCGGCGGATCTGCGCGTTGTGGGGACGCTGAGTAATCCTGTGGTTCTCGGCCGAACGACGCTTTCGGGCGGATCGCTCATTTTCATGGGCAATGTCTATCAGGTGCAAAGCGGTACGGTGGTTTTTGCCAATCCGGTCAAAACGGAACCGACGCTCAATATCTACGTCACGACATTGGTTCAAGACTACAACATCACTCTGAACTTTATCGGCCCGCTCGATCGCCTGCGCACAAACTACACGTCTGATCCGGCGCTGCCGCCCGTCAACATCATTTACCTGTTGGCTTTCGGCAAGACCACCGCACCATCCGCGGCAACCGCTACACCGGCTTCCGTGGGCGCCGAATCCGTGATTGCCAATGGTTTGTCGAGCCAGGTCACCAACCGGCTTGAAAAGTTGACTGGAATTTCACAACTGCAGATTGACCCGTCGCTCAGCGGCAATAACAGCAACCCCGGCGCACGCGTGGCCATTCAGCAGCGCGTCACCAGCAATATCCTCTTTACGTTTGCCACGGATCTGACCAACACCCAGAACGAAGTCGTGCAACTGAAATATCAAACCAGGGGACGCCTCTCGCTTTCCTTGACTCGCGATGAATATGGCAGCTACGCCATCGAACTAAAAACGCGGAAGACGTTTTAAGCCGTCCGGCGCTCGGTGCTTGGCGCGCCTCAGCATATAATTGAAGTCGTGACAGGAAGGCCGAATTTCCGCGAACTCCTGCTGAATGCGCTCCACTGCCGGTGCCCCTATTGCCGGCAGGGGCGAATCTTCCGAGGCTTTCCGAATCGCGTTTTGCCACGATGCCCGAATTGCGGGCTTTCGTATTTCCGCGAATCCGGCTACTACCTTGGAGGCATGATCATCACGTACATTCTCACTACCTTCATCGTGTTGGCCGCGTATGTCCTGTCTTTAGCCCTTCCAGCGGCGCGGCGCCTGCCGGAAAACGTCACCTTCGCATTTTGGGGCTGTCTGGCCATTTCTCTCGTTGTGCTGCTGATGCGTCCCGCTTACAGCCTATGGCTGTCGCTCGATTTCTGGATCGATCCGTGGCAGCCGGACGAGCCGAACTAGCCAGCCAGTTAAGAGCCAAGCTCGGCTCGAACCTCGGCGATAGCCTTGCCCTTCCAAAACTTCTCCCAATTTGGCGTGGAACTAAAAGAGCGGCTGTGCATGCGATCGATATATAAATTGCCGTGCAGATGATCGATTTCATGTTGAAGGATTCGCGCATACCACCCGGAGGCCTCGATGTTCTTCGGATTCCCGTGGTGGTCAAGGCATTCGACCAGCAAGTTGCGCTGACGTGGAACGAGAGCAAAATATCCCGGCAAGCTGAGACAACCTTCGAAAAATTCCGCGACTGGCCCATCGTTCGCGTTTTGAATTCGGGGATTTATGACCACGTGAAAAGGAACTGGCCGCCTTTCTCGCAGCGCTAATTGTTCGGCGGAAATATCCTTGTGGTATTCCTTGCGGTCCTCGATCACGGCCAATTGCAGGGACAAACCAACCTGAGGCGCGGCCAGACCCACGCCGGGCGCTCCGCGCATGGTCTCCCGCATATGTTCGATTAACTTCTGAATCTCTTTGCTTTTGACTTCTTTGGGAGAAACAACGCGTGCCTGCTGCCGGAGAACCGGTTCTCCGGCGTGGATAATAGGTAGAAGCATGATCCTCCTTCGGCGTTAGCGTATCGCGCCGAGGGAGGATCTGCCACTAACACTAGCGGAACGATCAGCGAGCCGTGGCCGCCACACCCTCTTTTTCAATGGGCGCGCCCACCAGATTTCCCCATTCGGTCCACGAACCGTCGTAATTTTTCACGCGATCGAAGCCCAGTAGATATTTCAGGACGAACCACGTGTGCGAACTGCGCTCGCCGATACGGCAATAAGCGATGACTTCGTCTTTGCCGCTGACGCCCTTGGAGCCGTAAAGCTGCTGCAGCTGATCTGCGCTCTTGAACGTCCCGTCTTCGTTCGCTGCCTGTGCCCAGGGCACGTTCGCGGCATTTGGAATATGCCCTGCGCGCTGCGCCGTCTCACTCATGCCCGGAGGCGCGATGATTTTTCCGGTGAATTCGTCCACCGAACGCACGTCCACCAGGTTGCCGTGGCTACGCTTCTCCACGATCGCAAACACGTCTTCCTTCCGAGCGCGGATCGATTCATCGGGCCCGGTGGCATGGTAGGTCGCCGGGGCAACCTTCGAAGCTTCGGTCGTCAGCGGACGCTTTTCCTCAACCCATTTCTTGCGGCCGCCATTGATGAGCCGCGCGTCCTTGTGCCCGTAATACTTCAGCTGCCAAAGAGCATAAGCCGCGAACCAATTGTTATTGTCGCCATAAAGCAGAATCGTGGTGTCGTTGGAAATGCCGGACTTGCCCAGCAACTGCTCGAGCGCCTGTTTGCTGATCAAATCGCGACGGACATTGTCTTGAAGCTGCGTCTGCCAGTTCCAGCCTACCGCGCCGGGAATGTGGCCCTGATCGTAAGCGCTGGTATCGACATCGACTTCCACCAGCCGGATTTTCGGGTCATTGAGATGCTGGGCAGCCCATTCCGTGGATACCAAAACTTCCGGGTGCTTGTATTCGGCCATTTGCGATCTCCTCAAACGAGATAGAGCCCATAAAAAAACCCGCCGTCATTCGGTTGGCGGCGGGCTTTTCAAAAATCGGGCTGTTTGGAAATTCGACCCCTATGTTCCGCGCCTGCCGCCAAACGAAGTTGGCCGACAACAACAGCGACGCGCATAGCTGCAATCTTCCAGGCTGAAACTACGGGGTGTCATAGCAACAAATTACACCACCAGGCGTCTGTTAGCAATCGCCGAGGCCGAGCGCTACAGGAGCGATTAATCGAAGGCTATGTCAGATTGACTGAGTCCCGCAGGAGGATGGCCGGCTCGCAGCACCACGATATCGTCACGATCCGCAATGAGTGCCGCAGTTGCCAAATCGAGAAACAGTCCGTGCTCCACGATGCCGGGAATCGTCTGGAGTTTTGCGGCCAAATCGTGAGCGTCCCGAATGAGACCGAAATCGCAATCGAGCAGCTGGTTCTGCTGATCGGTCATGTACGGCCGATCGGGCCTCGATTCGTCCATTCGCAATAGAGGATTGCCGGCAAGTTCTTCTATCTCGTCCATTACCCACGGCGAGGCGAAAGGTGTGACTTCTACGGGAATGCGCCGCCGGCCAAGCTGCGCCACGCGCTTGGAAGAATCGGCGATTACCAAAAAATGGCGCGACGCGTGGGCCACAACTTTCTCCCGCAGCAGTGCGCCTCCGGCGCCCTTGATCAAGCTGAGATCTGGCGCGATTTCGTCGGCCCCGTCGATCGTCAGATCAACGCGAACTCCCCGGCGCGGTTCGTACACCGCTATCCCAAGTTCCTTGGCCCGAGTCGCGGTGTGCAAAGAAGAAGCTACGGCCTCGATCTTGAGTTCGGCGCTTCGTATTCGTTCGGCAAGAAAACCAACAAAGTAATTCGCCGTGGACCCGCTGCCAAGCCCCAAAAGCATATTGCTGCGGACATACCGGACGGCAGCCTGCGCGACTGCCTGTTTCTCTTTCTCAAGCTGTTCGCTGGTCTTGGAGGAACTCACGACTGCAAGCATATACTCGAAGCCGTGCGCCGATCATCCGAAAAACCCGAGGAAAATCCTGGACACCACCGCTCGCGCTTGCGGCGCTTACGCCGCAGCGAACTACCGGCCAACACGTTGCAGCTTGCGCGGTTTCTGATCGGCAAGACTCTCGTGCACGACCTTCCCGGAGGCCGGATAAGCGGGCGCATCGTCGAGACCGAAGCTTATCCGCCAGGAGACGCCGCCGGGCACGCGTTTCGCGGCGAGACCCCGCGGAATCGCTCGCTTTTTCTGGAGCGCGGCCATGCCTACGTCTATTTCGCCTACGGCGTCCACTGGCTACTGAACGTCTCGAGCGAACGTCCAGGCGTGGGTGCCGGCGTCCTTCTGCGCGCGCTCGAACTGCTCGAAGGAATAGATCTCGCGCAGAACGCAAATCGCAAAACCCCGCGCTTGTGTGACTTGGCCCGAGGGCCGGGCCGGCTTGCTGCCGCAATGCGAGTCGACAAACGCTACGACGGCGTCGACCTGTGCGCTGCCGGGCCGCTATGGCTTGGCACCGCAGCTTGGTCCGTGAAGACGATTGGCAAAGCCGTGCGCATTGGAATCACTCGCGACGTGGACCGGCGATTTCGCTTCTATGAACGCGGCAACGCTTGCGTCAGCGGACCCGCACGGCTGCTCACGCAGCGGGCAGCACGTCTCCTCCCGAAGCCGCCCGAAAACAATCGTTAGTTTGCCGGATCTCCGGCCCGGTGGCCGCTCGCGTGAATGCTTAATTGAACCGTGTCGCTGGCGCGCAGGATAAATGTGCTGGGATTCTTCAGCCCCCAACTGAGGTAAGGGATGGAGAAATCCGTGTCCAGAGTGAGTTCCGCACCCGCCAACTGTAACGCGACGGGAATCACGATCACGTGATCCTCGCCGTGAATTCGGAACGTGCCCTTCACCTGTAGCTGCGAATCGCCTTGGGGCGGAACTTCTCCTTCGACCTCAAGGGGGGCAAAAGTGATCTCGGGATATTTCTGGCTTTCGAGAATTTCCTTATGCATCTTTGAATCGCGCCCGCTATTTCCGCTTTCGCCGCTGGTCGCATCGACCACAAGCAAACCCGAGACTTTCCTCGTTTGTGGGTCGAAGCTAACCTTGCCGCTTTTCAACTGGAATGTGCCGTGTACGGTGTGGAGTGATGTCTTGAGTGTGAAGTGAACCGCGGTTCGTGCGGGATCGAGTTGCAGGGCGCTCTGTTGTGCAAATGCCGGGACGCCCAATTGCAACGCAAGCAGCGCAACGCACAGGTTTAGCGAAAACCACACACGTGATCGAGCCGACTTTCGGATTTGGCTCATACTTCCCAACCCGGAGCGAGCATCCGCCATCCGAATCGCAGCGCATGCCCTGCCCCGATTCTTGAAAGCGCGAGCTTTCCAACGTTGAACTGAAGCAATCGGGAAAAGAGCGGAGGCTCAGAAGCCAGTATGCTCAACGCTTTCCGGCGCAAATTCGGATGAGCATCCATCGCCAACACTAGCCTGGACATGAGGCGCGGCGCCTTGCCGATACGATCGTGCGCAGCTTGATATGCCTGCAAATCGTTTCGTGTAATCGCCTCGACCAGCGCCGCCGCCTGCTTGAAACCTAGACCAATGCCTTCGCCCGTAAGGGGATCGACAGAGCCGGAGGCGTCTCCAACCAGTGCCACTTGGTCGCGGCAGACGCGCCTCAAACGGCGCGAAACGGCGCGAGCCCCGCGGAGTTTGCCCAAGCCAGGCAAATCGCGCAATCGGGAAGCGAGCGCCGGCACCCGATCTACTGCGTCGTGGAATCGCAGCCCGGGGACGCGTGACGTGACCGCGACACACACTTCTTCAGCGGTAATCGGGGCGACGCTAATCTGGCAGTCGCGCCCCCAATAGACCTCGACAAAATCGGTCCAGGGAGTGATCTGGAAATGCTGACGCACGGCGAAACGGACATGCTCGTGCCGTGCCTCGTCGAGCGCGGCCCATTTCCGGAACGGCGAAGCTTCGCCATCCGCGCCGATCACCCACTTGGAACGAACAGGCTCTCCTTGGCACGAGATTCGGCCGTCGTCGTTTAGCGTGACGCGACTGCCCCAAAGCAGCACGACGCCAACTTCGGCGGCCCGCTCCGCGAGCATCGCATGCAGTACTGTTCGGCGGATTCCGAGGCCAAAACTCCCGCCGAACTCAGCTTCGACATAGTTGGCGCTCTCGGCTTCTCGAAAGCGAATTCCCCGAAAAGGAGTCGCCTCGCGGCGACTCAGATCGATGCCCAGCGTTTTCAATGCCGCCAGGGTGTCCGGCATCAGGCCTTCGCCGCAGGCTTTGTCTATTGGGAAGACGTTGTGATCTGCCACAGCGACATGCAGGCCGCGCTTTGCGGCCAGAATTGCGGTGGCGAGCCCAGCCGGTCCACCACCGACAATAAAAATATCCGTTGAATGCACAGACGAGTTCATTCCTGCCTTTCAAGTGGCGTAGTTCATTCCTCAAGGCTGTTTAGACGAGAAAGTAGGTGCGAAGGTTGGAAGCGAATTCGGACTATGCGGCGTTGCCGCGTTGTTTAGGGCGAAGCGACCGCTCCGCGACAGGTTCCAGCAGACGCAAGATGTGTTCACCCGATTCGGCATCGAAGCGGTAGGACAAGACGGCGTCGGCTGCGGCGGGATCCGCGGCGAGTTCCAACTCAGGATTATCCAGGATGATGTCGCCATTATTGCGGATGCGAAACTCGGTGCCCACCTGCATGGGAATTCTCATTTCTGCCCGATTGTCGGCCATACAGTTCTCCACGCGGCCATATGCCGCAAGTTCTCTTCCTTTGATGCGGTTTGATGCAGAAAGACGCGCTTCGGCTGCCGCCAAGGATTACAATTAAAGTATGCGCTATCTGGTTCGCGCACGAGTTAAGCCCGGTCGCGAGGCTGGTCTGCTGGAGGCCATCGAACGGGGCACGCTCGGAGAAGGCTCGGTTGCCGAAGGCGAGTATCTTCGCAACATGAAAGATGCGCGGCTGTGTGAGGATCAAACGTCGCGCTGGGTCGAGGTGTGTTACTGCCCGAGTCCACTCCTGGAGGAGCGGCCTTACTGGGAGCAATTTTTCGATCTGACTAAGGTACAAGATGCCCACGACCGCCGCCGCTGTAAGGATGAAAACGGAACCGAGCCTTGGGCATGCAGTACTTGCGATTGCACGGAAAGGCTCGAGCGACGTCTCGCAGAGACGGGCGAATCTTTTCTTGACGTGCTCCGCCGAAAGGTCGAGGCGGACTCAAAAGAGACGCATGCACGAACAGTCGGCAACAAATAACGCTTTCGTTTAGCTTTGCTTACTTAGCCGCTTTTCTTCCCCGCCCTCGGCTAACTGCAAAACGGGTAGAATCATCCAAAGAGAGTCTCCGAAATTGATTGGCATTGGAGTGGAGCTTGCTTCTTTTTTTGCGCGCAATTAAATCTGTCGAAACGAGCCGCGATCCGGCGCGCTCCGGGAACGCAATTCGCTTCTCGGCGCTGATCCTTTCTCTTTGCGTTTTCGCAGGATTGTCTGTTTTTGTCTTTGCGCAGAATTCGGCGCCAAACCCGCCGCCTCCGGCTCTGGAGACCTCGCGCATCATGCCTTTCCTCGATCAAACGCTTACTTGGTATCGGCAAATGGGCGTCACTCAGCAAATCGCGAGTGATCCCAGCGAAGTAACGATAGTGACCGATAACCGGCAACTCGCGCTCCAGATCGTGCGCCTGAGTTTTGATTTTGCGAGGGCGGAAGCCGACGCGATCACCAGCAATCAGCGCTCGACTTCAGTTCAGGCACAAACTGCAGGTACGCCGGAACAACAGGCAATGCTGAAGGCCGAGGATCAGGTTGACCAGGACATCAAGAACGCCGAATCACAATTGAATTCGTTGAAACAGAAACTCGCGACGGCCACGGCCAGGCAGCGGTCGCTTTTGGAATCCCAGATCGCACAAACTCAAAGCGAGATCGAGCTTCAAAAGACGCGCAAGGACGCCATCCACAACATGCGCGAGTTTGTTGGCGGCGCTGGAAATGATGTAGGCGGGCTGAAGGCGCAGATTGATGCCCTTGCCGCTTCGCTCCCGGCGGTCGGCGCGGCGCCAAGTCCCACCGGAAATCAACCTAACGCGAAAGACCAGGGCAACACGAACCTGGAAGCCACCACCGAAGAACCCACGGGAATCTGGGGCCTCGGGTCGGAGCTTTTTGGTATCGGTAATAAGCTCAGCACCATCAATAGCGCGATCGCCCAGACGCAAAGCCTGGCTCAAGCTTCCAGCGATTTGCGAACGCCGCTGTCGAATCGATTGCGCGCGCTGTGGAGCGAAGCAGACCAGGTCGCGAATCAACCGCCGGCCAAAGATCCGGCGTCGGCTGCGCAGCAACGCCAGCAACTGGACGAACTCGGAGCGGAATTCAAGCAGCTTGCGGCGATTGCCATTCCTCTGAGCAAGCAAAACATCTTGTTTGGCCTCTACCAGAAAAGCTTGGAAAACTGGCACGGCGAAGTGAGAGGCGATCTGAAAGGCATCCTGGAACGCCTGCTGGCACGGCTGGTGGTCCTGGCGATATTCATTGGATTTGTTCTGATTCTTGGAGAAATCGGGAAGAGGACCATTTTTCGCTATGTGCACGAGCCTCACCGCCGGTATCAATTCCTGCTGCTGCGCAAAATTGCCTTGGGAGTCGCGATCACTGTCATCGTAGGTCTGGGCTTTGCGAGCCGGCTGGACTCTGCCGTGACGTACGCGGGACTACTGACCGCAGGCATCGCGGTAGCGTTGCAGAACGTAATTGTTGCGGTCGTCGGCTACTTCTTCTTGATCGGCCGCTACGGAATTCGGGTAGGCGATCGCGTCCAAATCAGCGGTGTTACAGGAGAAGTGGTCGATATCGGCCTTGTGCGCATGCAAGTGATGGAACTAGGAGGAAGCGCAGCGGACACGCCGACCGGACGCGTTGTTGCCTTCTCGAACTCGGTTGTGTTCCAGCCCACAGCGGGAATCTTCCGGCAAATTCCTGGGACTAATTTTGTGTGGCACGAAGTATCACTGAACCTAGCCGGTGACAGCGACTTCAACACGGTGCGTGAAAGACTGCTTAAGGCCGTTGAAGGCGTGCTTGCCGATTACAACGAGGAGTTGGAGCGGCAAAATCGCGCCATGGAACGGAATTTGATTGGGCATCCCGAACGGAGTGCTCAAGCCTAATGTCCAACTGCGACTCACGGCTACGGGGCTGGAAGCCGTGGTCCGTTTCCCGGTGGACTTGCAGCACGCGTCGGAAATCGACGAAAAGGTCACGCGCGAACTTCTGAACGCCGTGGAGCAGGAACCAAAACTGAACATGGCGGGTACTGCGCCAGCGATCAGTTTGCGAACTGCGGCCGGCGCCCAATAAGGTGTTCCCCACTCAAAACTGCAGCACGGCACTGCAACCTGCACCCAGACCGCGATTCAGGAAGTCAGGCTGCGACTGGGTGGCCGCCAGCTTCAGAATTTCCGCCAGATGAAAAGCCCTTCGGCCCGCCAGTTGCGCGATCTGTTCGCGGCAACTGAAGCCATCCGACACGATTAGAGTTTCAGGAGCAGCTTCTCTTACCGCGGGCAAAAGCACCCTTTCGCCTATGGCGCGAGAAATTGGATATTTGTCGCGCTCGAACCCAAACGAGCCGGCCATTCCGCAACAGCCCGAATCGGGAGAGTTCAGTTCAACACCCATGCTGCGCAGCAGGGCTTCTTCATCGGTGAGTGTCATCATCGCCTTGTGGTGACAATGCCCATGCAGCAACACCTTTCGATGAAGCTGCGGAGGCTGATAACCGCCCGAGAACGCAAAAACTGGCTCAGAAGAAAAGTCTGGTCCCGCAGGCGAGCAGCACGCTCGATCGTTGGGAAAAAGTCCGCGGAGCTCGTCTCGAAAGACTGAAGCGCAACTTGGCTCCAGCACCACGATCGGTACGCCTGCATCTATTTCAGCTCCCAAGCTCCGCATGATTCGCGCGAGATACTCCTTTGCGCGATCGAGCATTCCAAAATCGTAGAGTGGCCGGCCACAACAGAAATGCGACTGCGGAACCGTGACGTGAAATCCGGCTCCCTCCAAAACTTCGAGCGCCGCGCGGCCTGTCTCCGGATGAAAATAATTCGTGAACGTATCCGGCCACAGAATCACTCTGCGGTCATTCGCAGCGGCATCCGTTTCGGTGCGCGACGCTCCTCCGGCCGAAACTTTTCGAGTGTTCGCCCAACTTTGAAATGTGTAGTTGCGAATCGCGGCAACTTTCTTTCAGCTCGGGAGCTCCAGCAACGAACGAAGCATGTGACCGAAGCCGGGCGCGCGGCTGAAAAAGTTTGCCGTGCGGGGAGCGAACGAGGCGAATCTCGCCCAGCGGTCGATGGCTCCAAAAAAGTGGGCGTGCAACGGCCACGCCTTTTGCTTTCGTAATAATGAGAAAGGAATTCGGCGCGATAGGTGGCGATGTCCACGTTGGTTGGGCATTCCGATTTACACGCCTTGCAGGAAAGGCAAAGATCCAGGGCCTTTTTGACGTGTTCGTCCTGCCATGCGTCGCGGACCACTTCTCCCTGCAGCAATTCAAAAAGCATGTGCGCGCGCCCGCGAGTGCTGTGCTGCTCTTCGAGCGTGACCATGTAACTGGGACACATCGCGCCGGCATGCGTTTTCCGACATTCGCCCAAACCCACGCAACGCACCGTGGCTTTGGCAAATGAACCGCCGTCGTCGGGAAAATGAAAATGAGTTTTCGATTCGCGAGGCTTGTAGTCAGCTCCTAACCTGAGATTTTCCGTGGGTAAATAAGCGATTCACGACCTTGTTGCGGATTCATCTTATTCTCGGGATCCCAGGCGGCCTTGAATTCGCCAAAAGCCTTTACCAATTCGGGCCCAAACATCTTTGGCAGCAGCGCGCCGCGCGATTGCCCGTCGCCATGCTCACCGGAAAGAGAGCCACCGTAACTAACCACGAGATCCGCGGCGCGTTCCACGAATTCGCCGTAATTGCGAATGCCGGATTCGCTTTCCAGGTCGAAACTCACGCGCATGTGAATGCAGCCATGCCCGAAATGCCCGTAGAACGCGGCCTGATAGTTGTATTCGTCGAGAAGCTTGCGGATATCGCGAAGATAGGCGCTCACTTTTTCAGGAGCGACTGCGGCATCATCCCATCCTTCCCATTCGGGAGGCGCTCCCGGCGCCGCTGCCGCGGCGCGCGCACCGGATTCGCGTATCTTCCAGACCCATTTCGCTTCGCTGTCGTTATAAAGACGAACGTCGGGTTTTCCAGGTGATTGTCTGAAGAGCGTCGGCGAGTTTGAGAGCGAACTCCTGAGCCTCGTGCGGATCATCACACCCAAATTCGACGAGCAGGATGCCCTCTTCCGTCGGGAGCAATTCGAGATTGGGCGTGCCCTTCTTTCGGAGTCCATCAACGATGCGTGCCCTCAAATCCTTCGAGCCCGATCGGCCCGAATTCGCAGGATCGCAGGGACCTGTTCGGCGGCGATGAAAACGTCCGGATAGCCCAATCCAACCAATGTCCTGTACTGAGGACTATGAATCAGCCGGAGTCTGGCTTCGAGGACGGTGACGCAAGTGCCTTCGGTACCGACGAGGGCGCGCGCTACATGGAAGCCATTTTCGGGGAGAAGCTGATCCAGATTATAGCCAGACACGCGCCGCGGAATTTTCGGATAGCGCGCGCGAATCAGCTGGCTATATTGATCCCGAATCGTCCGAAGCTTTGCGTAGATGTCGCCGCTGCGGTCGCCCTGAGCAATAATGGAACTTAAGTTCTTCTTCCGGCGTCGCGCCAACCGTCAGTTGCGTGCCGTCGTACAGCAAAATGTGGAGTCCCTCGACGTTATCGACAGTTTTACCAGCGAGCAAGGAATGAGTGCCGCAGGAGTTATTCCCGATCATTCCGCCGAGCGTGCATCGGCTATGCGTAGAGGGATCGGGGCCAAACGTCAGATGGTGAAGTTCGGCGCGCTCGCGCAAGCGGTCTAAAACGAGCCCGGGCTGAACGCGCGCCATTCTGGCGTCGCTGATCGATCTCCAGAATTCGGTTCATGTATTTGGTGAAATCCAGCACCACCGCGACGTTGCAACACTGCCCGGCAAGGCTCGTCCCGCCTCCTCGCGGTAAAACGGGAGCACCGATACTTTCTTGCATGCGGCCACTGTGGCGATCACGTCGTCGCTAGTCGCGCGGAATCACCAGCCCAATGGGAATTTGGCGATAGTTGGAGGCATCCGAGGCGTAAAGCGCGCGACTACCGCGGTCGAAGCGCACTTCGCCGTTGACCGTTCTTTGAAGTTCCTTTTCCAGTTCCGCCGCAGCGGCAAACGAATCCACGGGCTTGGCATGGGAGCTGAGAGGGAGCGGAGAAAGCTGTGTTCAAGAACCGGTGGGCGTCGAGGTTACGGGGTCATGATGAAACAGCCGGTTGCACTGCGGAGCCGTGCTCGCGCGAGGCTCGGAGGGCATCTCCTCGATCTTCATCCACAGCGCGACTATTGCTCCAAATAAAAGCAACGCAATGCTGCCCACAAAAGGCAACTCCCAATTGCCCGTGCGGTCGATGATCATGCCGGCCAAAACTGGCGAGATGATTGCTGCCAGAGCCGATCCGGAATTCATAAAGCCACTGGCGAAGCCGGAAAACTTCGGAGCGATATCCATGGGAATCGCCCACATCGGAGCAACCGTGAACTCGGCGAAAAAGAAGGCCAGGCTCAGGAAAATGGCGGCAGAGGTCAAATTGTGAACGAGCATGATGGGCATCATCATCACGAGCGAGCAAAGAAACCCGAATACGATCAGGTTGCGGCGCGCTTTTTTCCGATCGCCCGTCTTTTCGAAAGATGCGATCGCTGACGACGCCACCCGAGACGTCGCCCAGCACGCCGCCGAGAAAAACTCCCGCCGCAAAAAAGCGCCGATGTTATTCAAGTTCAGCTTATAGCTGTGCAGGAAAATATTGCGGAATCCAAGCCAGGAAAAACCACAGCGTCCAGCCGTAGCAAAAATAAACGACGGTCACCAAAGACATGCGGCGGGCCAGCCGAAAGAAAGGGACTGGCTCCTTCGGTTCCCTGCTCGGCGTCTCGCGAGCGCATGCTTTGGGAGCATGGTCGAGCTCTGCAGGTGCCCTCATCGCACGGATGGTCGGCTGGGTCATCGCGAAAATACCAGCCCCAGAGACTGCCCAGCCGAAGCTCACGATTCCGAGGACAACGAACGAACCTCGCCACGCGACTAGCGCAATCAATCCAGGCGACGAGCGGAGGCGTGATCATGTTTCCCAGCCGCGCCGCCGAATGCGTGATTCCCTGCGCGAAGGCTCGCTTCCCGGCCGGCATCCATGTGGACATCGCGCGGGTAGCCGTGGGCAAGGCGGATACGCCGATGCCGAGCATGACCCTGCCAAAATCATGGCGACATGCCATTGGCCAAGCCCATGAATACCGTCGCCGCAGACCAAATCACGGCGAATATCGTCAGCGCCAAGCGCGCTCCAACGCGATCGCTGATCCAGCCGCTGATGATTTGGAAGGCCAGATAAGGGTAAGCAAAGGCGGAGAAGATCCAGCCCAAATCGGTGTTGTTGAGATGCAATTCATCTTTGAACGCAGCGGCCGCGGTGCTTACGTTCACTCTGACGATGTAATTGATGGCATACATCAGGCAGAGCAAGATCAGCACAGTCGGTCGTGGCCGGAATACCCTTCGGCTTCGGTGCGGCTGCTGTCTGTGATCGTGTGCACTGTATGCTCCGCAGCATGGCTGCCCGCTAATTGAATTCGGAACTATCGAGCTACGCTTTGCAGGCTCGCTCATCCTGGCGGCCGGCGTAAGGACTATTCAGGGCGGCCATTACGCCGCCTTCTTGGTGCGGTACGCCCGCGAGGCGCAATCCCATCTCAACTCCGCTCAGAGTTCCCGCAAGCATGAGATCGTTGAAACTGCCCAGATGGCCTATCGCGAAAAGCTTTGCCGGCGAGCTTGCCCTAACCCCGCCCCAAGAGCCATATCGAAATTTTCCAGAATGATCTTGCGCAGGCGGTCCGCATCGTGGCCTTGCGGCGTAAACACCGCCGTCATGGAATTGGAATACTCCAGCGGCTCTTCGCAAACGATCTCGAGTCCCCAAGCGCGCACCGCGGCGCGTGTGGCTTCGGCGTGGCGGGCGTGACGACGAAAGATGTTCGCCAGCCTTCCTCATGAATCATTTTGAGCGCTTCACGCAAAGCGAAAAGAAGGTTCGTGGCGGGCGTATAGGGGAAAAAGCCGACCTCATTCTGCTTGAGCATGTCCTGCCAATCCCAATAGGATCGCGGCAATTTTGCAGTTTTGTTTGCAGCGAGAGCCTTTTGGGAAACAGCGTTGAAGCCGAGCCCCGGAGGCACCATCAATCCTTTTTGGGAACCGCACACGGTTACATCCACTTCCCATTCGTCCATGCGGTAATCGATGCATGCCAACGACGAGATTGCATCGGCGATCAACAAAGCGGGATGACGCAGGCGGTTCAGGACGCGCCGAACTTCCAGTATGCGGCTGGTTACTCCGGTGGCGGTTTCGTTGTGCACGCACACGACCGCTTTTACAGCATGGCGCGTATCGGCGCTCAGCCGCGCTTCGAGATCGGCAGCCGAGGCGCCGCGCCGCCAATTTCCGGGGACATAATCGACATCGAGGCCGAGGCGGTCCGCGACTTGCCGCCAAACGTTCGAGAACTGACCCGTCTCGAAAATAATCACCCGATCACCGGGAGAAAGCGTATTGACCAGAGCTGCCTCGCAGGCCCCGGTTCCCGAACGAGGGATACACGATGACGTGGCCTTTCGTCTGAAATACATCGCGCAATCCTGCAAAGTACTACCAGTCCGAGTTCGGCAAACTCAGGTCCGCGGTGATCGATCACCGGCTGATCCATGGCGCGCAGGACTCGATCGGGAACGTTTGTAGGACCCGGAATCTGAAGAAAATGACGACCTGTATGAATCATTGCACCCTCAAAGAAAAATTAAGTCACCCTGGAAACAAGGCGTTATGCTCCTGCGTTTATATCACATCACCGCTGCCTCATCGGGACCAGACGCGATGCGGAAACGAGGATGCTGCGCCACCACGGCAAAACGGATTTGGAAGGCCCTCGCTCGATTTTTTGTAAGTGTTGATTGCAGTAGGTTTTAAGTTCTTTGTTTTTGTAAGTGCAGATTTCAAAGCGGTTATTTTGCAGTTTTGCGTAAGTGCAGAAACTGCAGGACTTGAGTCTGCGAAGTCGCGAAACGGAAGACGATTACCATTGCATTCGAAATAAAATCGTCTGGTAGTTTGGGCGGAGGAGTAGGGCTTGTTTTTTTCTGCGACGTTCCCCAAGTTTAACTAGCGCACGCGCGTATATGTATTGTACCGCGAACGTCAAACGGCGTCGGAGTCGGGATTAGTTACAATGCTCAATCCTTGGCAGAAAATTCCATAAACTGCGCACGTCAGGAGAACGAACATGCAGGAGACAGCACAAGAATATAAGCAACGGATTTTCAGCTATCTTGCCGAAAACGACCCGCTGAAAATTCAGTCTGCGACGCCCAAGAAGCTCGAGCGGTTAGTTTCGCGTGCGGCGGCGGCAAAATTGCGCAAGCAGCCGGCGCCGGGGAAATGGTCGGTTGCCGAAATCCTGGCTCACATGGCAGACACGGAACTTGTGTTTGGCTATCGGATTCGCACGATCCTCGGCGCTCCCGGAACTCCCATACAAGCGTTCGATCAGGATAAATGGGCGCAGGCTATGAGTTACGGCAAAGCGGATCCCCGCAAATCTCTGGAACGCTTTGCCGCTTTCCGCAAAGCGAATCTCGATCTGCTGAAATCGCTCTCTCCTGCGCAGCGGAAATACCATGGCATGCACGCGGAGCGCGGTGAGGAATCGATTGAGACCATAGCCAGGCTGTGTGCCGGCCATGACATCAACCATCTGAGACAAATCGAGAAAATTCTCTCGCAATAGCGGCGCAAAACCTCGGGTTCTCCCGCGCCTTCTTTATCGCGAACCGAGACGCGCGGAATGTCAGAGCTAAAGCTCTGACCCCCTATTACGTGGACAGATTTTCGGCGCGGTTACGACACGGGTTTGACGGACTCCATTAGACCGAAGAAGCCTTCGGCGAGCGTCGGGTGGATGTAGACGGCGCCTTTCAGCACCGTGTAGGGTGCGTCAGCCAGCATCATGGCGCCGAGAATTTGTACGATCTCTCCGCCCTCGATTCCCAGGATGGCCGCGCCGAGGATGCGGTCCGTTTCCGCATTGACGATCACCTTCATCAGCCCCGCGGTTTCGTCACGCTCGATGGCACGCGCCACGCGCGACATTGCGTAGCTGCCCATTTTCAACTTTTGCCCTGAGGCGCGAGCTTCCTTCTCCGTCATACCGACGCGGCCAAGCTGCGGGTCGGTGAAGAGCGAATAAGGCACGTAGCGATTGGCAATGCTCAGATTCTTTTGCTCTATCAAGTTGCCAAAGACAATCTGATAGTCGTTATAAGAAATGTGCGTAAAGGCCGGTCCGCCCTTAACGTCGCCGAGCGCCCAGATACCGGCGACATTCGTCTCCAGCCGCGAATTCACCTTGATGTAGCCGCGTTCGTCGAGGTCCACGCCCGCTTTGTCCAGGCCGAGATCGTCGGTGTTTGGCCGGCGGCCGGTGGCAACCAGGAGGTGAGAGCCGGTGATTGTCTCTCTGTGGCCGGCCGCTTCGGGCGTCAAGGCGATTTGACCCGCGCTCTTTTCGACCTGCACTGAGTCAGAATTCAGCCGGAATTCGACTCCTTCGGCTTCGAGCGCCTTCTGCAGTTCCTTTGCGATGTCCTCGTCTTCGCGCGCTAAAAGCTGCGGACCTTTATGCACGATCGTCACGCGGCTGCCGAAGCGGCGAAACATCTGGCCGAATTCGAGGCCAATGTAGCCGCCGCCGAGAATCAGGAGATGCTGCGGAATTTCGCGCAACTCCATCAAAGATTCGTTGGTCAAATAGCCGATGGAATCGAGGCCGGAAAGAACCGGAGGATAGGGGCGGGTGCCCGTATCGATGAAGATGCGCTCGCTTTGCAGGACGTCGTTATCGACCTGAACCTCGTGAGGCGACCGAAAATGCCCGCGGCCGCGGTAGAGGTGCATGCTGGGATGATTGGCGACATTGCGTTCATGGTTGCCGCGGAACCGTTGCACCACGGCATTCTTGCGGTCCACCACGAAGGAAAGGTCCACTTCGACGCGGCCGGTGTGCACGCCCCAACGCGCAGCGTCCCGCGCGTAATGCGCGACTTGCGCGGAAGCGATCATTGTTTTTGTGGGTGTGCAGCCGGTGTTAACGCAGGTGCCGCCGAGGTGCGATTTCTCGACGAGAGCGACGGTCCAGCCGCGTTCGGCGAGAGCGTAGGAAAGCGGATTGCCCGCTTGGCCGGAGCCGATGACGATAGCGTCGTACTTTTTCACGCGCGCATGATGGCGGACATTTTGACGCTTGGGAGCGAAACTAACCGGCCGTATTAGCCGGCTGTACCTCTTGCCCGATGATCGGCTCGGACGAGTTTGGCGCCTTCGACCATCGCCTGCAGCTTCCTGAACGCAACGTCGCGAGGCAGATATTTCATTCCGCAATCGGGAGCGACCACCAGGCGATCTACGCTTACGAAAGGAAGCGCTCGCCGAATGCGCGCGGCAACGATCTCGGGCGTCTCCACTTGATGCGTGGAAAGATCGAGCACGCCGAGGATGATGGTCTTGCCGCGAAGTTTTTCGAGAACGGAACAATCGAGAGAAGATTGAGCCGTCTCGATGGAAATTTGATCCACGGGCGCTTCGGCCAATTCCGCGAGAAAGGAATAGCCGGAGGGCCGCTCGTGAATGATCGCGGCATATCCAAAACAGAGATGCACTGCGGTGGTGCCCTTCACACCGTCGAGCGCGCGTTTAAGAACTCTGACGCCATATTGGCGGGCTCTTTCCGATCGCGCCTGCATGTAAGGTTCATCTATCTGGACGACGTCAGCGCCCGCGGCGAAAAGATCCTTGATCTCCTCGTTTACGGCGGCGGCGTAGTCCATGGCCAATTCTTCTTCGGATTTGTAATAGTCGTTCTGCGCCTGCTGGGCCATGGTGAAAGCGCCGGGAACGGTGATTTTGATCTTACGGTTCGTGTTAGCGCGCAGGAACTGCAGATCGCGGACTTCCACCGGGTGCTTTCTGCGAATCCTGCCCGTGACGCGCGGGACCGGATTCGGATGACCGCTGCGGTCGAGTGCGGTGCCGGGATTATCGATGTCCACGCCTTCGAGGGCGGTGGCGAAACG
Organism: uncultured Acidobacteriota bacterium; assembly: GCA_963846235.1. Classification (GTDB taxonomy): domain Bacteria; phylum Acidobacteriota; class Terriglobia; order Acidiferrales; family UBA7541; genus Palsa-189. The sequence continues at coordinate 71,657 of CAWJVF010000003.1, read as the reverse complement.
ATTCGAATAGCTTTCGCGCCGAGCTTCGCCGTCGGTGATGATATCGAGGCCGGCGCGCTCCTCATCGCGGATTGCGAGAATCGTGGCGTCGTCCTGGGCTTGTTCCAGGAATTCCGGAGCGACGCGCCATAATTCTTTCGCTCGAACGCGCGGCGGGAAGCGGCCGGCGAGTTTTTGCCTATCGATCAGCCAATCGGGCTGCGGATACGAACCTACGAGCGAAGTCGGTAGCAATTCTGTTGTCATGGTCGTCGTTATGTATGGCGGATGCCGCCGCGAAATGCGCTGCGAGCACTGCCGGCGATTCAGAGCGCGGCAATCTTAGCACTTTTGGCTTGGCACGGCGGTGTGGCTCCGCGGATTGCACGAGAGCCATCGTATACTCGCATGCGGCCAGCAGAAGATGCGCAAATCAACAGCGAGTGAGCCGCAGTTTCGAGCCGCGAGTGACCAATCGCTGCTGGTTTACCTCGGCGAAGAGATCGTGCTCGAAAACCATCAGCGGGTGCTGAAGTTGCTTCGTCTGCTGCAGTCTGAACCCCTCGACGGCGTCCGTAATCTGCATCCCGCTTATAGCTCACTCCTGATCAAGTTCGATCCGCTCAGGCTCGATCACGACGAATTGCAATCGAGATTAGTTCCCTACCTGGGCCGATTGGATCGAGAGCCGCTTCCGGCAACGCGGGAGGTTGAGATACCGGTCTGCTACGGCGGAGAATTCGGACCCGATTTGACTGATGTGGCGCAGATGCACGGAATGACCGCCGCTCAGGTGATCGAGCTACATTCGTCCCCGATTTACGTTGTCTACTTTCTTGGATTCGCGCCGGGCTTTGCGTATCTGGGAGGATTGCCAGAGGCGCTTGCTACCCGGCGGCTGGAGACACCGCGAGCGGAAGTGCCGCCGGGGAGCGTAGGAATCGGCGGGAAGCAAACCGGCGTGTATCCATTCTTAACGCCGGGCGGCTGGAGATTAATCGGGCGCACTCCGGTGGCAATGTTTCGCAGGGATGCGAACCCGATAAGCCTTCTGCAGATTGGCGATCACGTGCGCTTTCGGGCGATTTCCGAAAAAGAGTTCGCGGAGTTCGGCGGCACATGAGTGCCCTCCTTGTTGAGGCGCCGGGCTTATTTACGACGGTACAGGATTTGGGCCGCGATGGATTTGGCCCGATTGGCGTTTCGGCTTCGGGAGCGGCTGACCCCATCTCGCTGCGCATTGGAAATCGGCTGGTGGGCAATCCCGAGGGCGCGGCGGCGTTGGAAATGACACTTGTCGGCGGCGCGTTTGCGTTCGAGCAGGCCACGATTATTGCGGTGACCGGAGCGGACTTTGGACCTTCGTTGGATGGCGTGGCGCTGCCGATGTGGACGTCGATCGAGATACGCGAGGGCCAAACTGTGAAGTTCGGCCCTTCGCGTTCCGGGGCACGCGCTTACTTATGTGTTCAGGGGGGAATTGCAGTGGAGCTTTTCCTGGGAAGCGCGTCGACTCATGTGCTTAGCGGCCTCGGAGGCTTCGAAGGCAGAGCGTTACGGAAGGGCGATCGAGTTGAAGTTGGCGCGGCTAATTCTTTCTTTCGAAAGCGCTCTCTATCAGCGAAGGCGCTGAAAAGTTTAGGGCCTCGCAAGGTGATCCGAGTTACCGATGGGCCGCAAAGCGATTGGTTCGCCGAATCTTCGAGGAAGACGTTTTGCGGGAATGCATTTCATATAAGCGAACAATCGAATCGCATGGGTATTCGTCTGGAAGGTCCGCCAATTTCGCTCGACACCTCGCGCGAAATGATTGAAATGATTACGGAGGGAGTCTCGCTGGGCGCGATTCAGGTGACTCCTTCGGGCCAGCCAATCATTCTGTTTGTCGAACAGCAAACTACCGGCGGCTATCCCAAAATCGCGAACGTAATTTCGGCTGATCTGCATTCTCTCGGCCAGCTCCGGCCGCGCGATGATATTCGGTTCGAGCGAATTGAAATGAGCGAGGCACGTGCGTTGCTAATTCAGCAGGAGGCGCTGCTGGCGTCAAAGGAGCTCATGCAGGAGTGAAATCCATCGATTTGAATTGCGATATGGGCGAGATGCCTGAAGCTATTGCCGACGGCACTCAGGAAGCGCTCATGGCCTATCTGACTTCCATAAACATTGCCTGCGGAGCACACGCCGGGGACGAGGCCACCATGAGGACGACGATTGAGCAGGCGATGCGAAGGAAATTGGCGATTGGCGCCCATCCGGGGTATGCCGACCGCGCCAATTTCGGGCGGTTGGAACTCGATTTGTCAGCGGATGAGATCGCGGAGTGCGTATTCGAACAGGTGTCGAAACTCGGCGAAATTGCCGCGAAGTGCGGCGCTCGCGTTGGTCACGTGAAGGCGCACGGGGCGCTTTACAATCAGGCGGCGAGGGACGCGGCGGTCGCCGAGGCCTTCGCAGACGGCGTGGCACGATGGCGGCGCGATGTAGTTCTGGTGGGCCTCTCCGGATCAGTGATGCTCGAGGCCTTTCGTGGCGCGGGGTTTTCCGTTGCAGCGGAGGCGTTTGCGGACCGGAGATACGAGCCGAACGGCTCGCTAAGATCGCGTAAATTCGCGGATGCTCTAATTCTTAATCCTGCGGACGCGGCCGCACAGGCGCTACATATTGCTCAAGCCGGCAGAATTGCTACGTCAGACGGCAGCGAAATTCGGGTGGAGGCGCAGACGATTTGCATTCACGGAGATACTCCCGGAGCCGTGAAGATCGCGTCCGCTGTTGGAGAGCGCTTGAAGCATGAGGGGGTTGAGCTTCGTCCGCTTCAGGCTCGGTCCTGACGCCTGCGATTGGTTGCGCCGCGATAGCACAATCCAATTCATGCCCACAATCGGGCCGATCAGGCCTTTGGCTCCTGAGGAACAATCGTAAACAGAAGGTCCCGAGCGTCGACGTGCTGGCCGGGTGTGACGTGAATTTTGCCAACGCGGCCGGAAACAGGCGCGTACACATTGGACTGCATCTTCATGGCTTCGAGCGTGAGGAGCTTGGCATGTGAGGCCACCTCTTGGTTCAGCTCCACGGCGATCGAGGTAACCATGCCCGCAGTCGGCGCGGGCACCTGCCCCGGGTCCGCCGAATCCGCCTTGGGATGTGAAGGCGCAACAATGCGCAAGGCGCGATCACGCACGTTGATCTCGCGCGGCTGACCATTCAATTCGAAAAACAAGGTCCGCGTGCCGTCGGGATGGGCTTCACCGATGGTAAGAAATTTTACGACCAGACGTCTTGCCCGCTTCGATCGAGACCGTAATTTCCTGATCCGGCCGCAGCCCATAAAAGAACGGCGGCGTGGGCAGAACACTCACGTCGGCATAGGTCTGACGAAACCGATCGTATTTGAGAAAAACGTCTGGATAGAGAAGATAACTGAGCAATTCGTCGCGGCGAACGGGCCGGCCAAGTTGTTTTTCGAGGCGCTGTTGCGACTCTTTCAGATCGATGGGTTTAAGCTGAGCTCCAGGACGCCCGTGTTGCGGCTCCGCTCCATGGAGAATGATCTGCTGGACTCTCGTGGGCCAGCCATCGGGAGGATTTCCGAGACCGCCCGCGAGCATTTCCACCACCGAATTGGGAAACGCCAGATCGTGATTCACGTCCAGTGTAAGCACGTCCTGCGGACGCATTTCTTTGGCCATGAGAAACAAAGTCATGTCGCCGACGACCTTGCTCGAAGGCGTGACCTTGACAATGTCTCCGAAAAGCCTGTTTACGTCCGCATAGGTGCGTTCGACCTCATGCCAGGAACGGCCCAGGCCCATGGCGGCAGCCTGTTCGCGCAGATTCGTGTATTGCCCCCCGGGAATTTCATGCTCATACAGACGGGCTGAACCCGCGCGCGGCGCCGAATCAAAGGGCAAATAGTAGTCCCGCACCGTTTCCCAATAATCGGAGCACTCATTGAGCGTCTCGACGTCGAGACCGGTTTCGCGTGGCGTATGACGCAGGGCCTCGACGATCGAATTCAGATTGGGCTGACTGGTGCCGCCGCTCATGGCGGCAACGGCGGCGTCGGCGACGTCCACTCCGGCATCAGCGGCCTTCAAGACTGAAGCCGCATTTATTCCGCTGGTGTCATGGGTATGAAAATGGATTGGCAGGCCGATTTCTTCGCGCAAAGCCTTCACAAGTTCGTAGGCAGCGTAAGGTTTGCACAGGCCGGCCATATCCTTGATACAAAGAAAATGCACGCCCAACTTTTCGAGCTGTTTGGCAAGAGCGATGTAGTAATGCAATCCATATTTGGGGCGCGTGGGATCGAGCAGATCTCCCGGTATAGCAGATCGCCGCCTTCACAAACCGCACCGGTTTCGAGCACAGCGTCAATGGAAACGCGCATGTTTTCGATCGAATTCAACGAATCGAAAATGCGAAAGATGTCGATGCCCTGGGTTTGGGCTTCGCGGATGAATTCCGTGATTACATTATCCGGATAAGACGTATAGCCGACGGCGTTCGCGCCGCGGAACAGCATTTGAAAGCAGATATTGGGAATTCGTTCGCGCAATTCGCGCAGGCGCTGCCAGGGATCTTCGTGCAGGAAGCGCATCGCGGTATCGAACGTGGCGCCGCCCCAGACCTCAAGGCTGAAAAGCTGAGGAAGGCGATGCGCTATGGCATCGGCGGTCTCGAGCAGATCGTGGGTGCGCACGCGTGTTGCCAGCAAAGACTGATGCGCGTCGCGGAAAGTAGTATCGGTCAGCAACAGGCGTTCCTCGGCGCGAGCCCATTTGGCAAATTCGCGCGGGCCTAACTTCTGCAGCAGTTGTCGCGTTCCGGAGGGAATCTCGCCGTTTTCGAAGTTTGGAACGACAGGATCACCCAACGTTTCCGGGACTTTCTTGCCCTTCACCTCGGGATTGCCGTTGAGAATCACGTCGCCGAGGTAGTGCAAGACTTTGGTAGCGCGGTCGCCGCGGCGAGGAAGGAGAAACAGTTCCGGAGAATCGTCGAGGAAAGAAGTGGTGACCTGGCCCGAGCGAAAACGCTGATGGTTCACCACGTTTTCGAGAAAGGGAATATTTGTTTTTACCCCGCGGATGCGAAATTCGCGCAGCGCACGGTCCATGCGATGGGAGGCGCCATCGAGCGTGCCGTCCCAAGCCGTAACTTTCACCAGCAGCGAATCGTAGTACGGCGCCAGCACTGCGCCGGCATAAGCGGTGCCCCCATCCAGGCGAATCCCAAATCCCGCCGGGGAACGATACGTGGTGATCTTGCCGTAATCGGGCGCGAAATGATTTTCGGGATCTTCCGTGGTGACGCGGCATTGAATGGCGAAACCATTCAGCGGAACTGCATCCTGTTTCGGAAGCGAGAGCGGTTCATCGTGCAGCGAATGACCTTGAGCAATGCGAATCTGCGCGCGTACCAGGTCGATGCCCGTGACCATTTCGGTCACCGTGTGCTCGACCTGAATGCGGGGATTGACTTCGATGAAGTACCACTTCTGTGTATCGACGTCGAAAAGAAATTCGACCGTCCCGGCATTGCGATAGTGGGCTTTCCTGGCCAATTGCACGGCCGCCGAGCAGAGTTCGACGCGAAGCGAATGAGGAAGATTCGAAGCGGGCGCCACTTCCACCACCTTCTGGTGGCGCCGCTGCACGGAACAATCGCGCTCCCAAAGGTGCAGGATATTTCCGTAATGGTCGGCGAGGATTTGGACTTCCAAATGGCGCGCGTGGGCGAGATATTTTTCGAGGAAGACAGAGGGATCGCCGAAAGCGGACCGCGCTTCGTTTTGCGCCTCCTCGAGGCGGCTATCAAGGTCGGCCTCGCTGGTGACGACGCGCATGCCGCGCCCGCCTCCGCCCATGGCGGCCTTGATCATTAAAGGAAATCCGATTTTGCGGGCGGCCTTGCGGGCTTCGGCTGCGGAATGTACGGGCTCTTCCGTTCCCGGCAGAGTGGGCACGCCGGCCGATGCGGCCAGATGGCGAGCCGCAGTCTTATCACCCAGCAATTCGAGCAACTCCGGGGTAGGGCCGATGAACGTGATGCCGGCCTCATCGCAGGCGCGAGCGAAAGCCGGATTCTCAGACAGAAACCCATACCCGGGATGGATGGCATCTATCTGTTTCTCGCGGGCCAGGGCAACAATACCGGGGATATCGAGATAGGCCTCGACGGGCCCTTTGCCGGCGCCTATTTCGTAGGCTTCATCCGCTTTGAAGCGATGGAGGCTAAGGCGGTCTTCGTGGGAGTAGATCCCGATGGTACGGAGATTGAGCTCGTTGGCCGCGCGAAAAATGCGAATGGCAATTTCGCTGCGGTTCGCCGCTAATAAGCGCTGAATGGGCCGCAGTGCACGCGCCGAGCTCCGGGGTTTTGTACTCTTCTTCACAAAAGGGAGTATTGTAGCGCGGCAAGACTTAGTCGTGCCTAGCGGAAACTGGAAGAAAATGAAAACGATCTTTGGCGTCTGCTTGTGGCTCGTGCTTTTTGCTTCTGCTGGATCGACGTCGTTAGGGCAATCCTCGCAAAACTCACGCAGCGACGCAGCCTGGACTGTGCGCCTTGATGAGATACGCCAAATAGCCGGAATGATTCCGGGACAGCGCCCGTTGCGGATTAATGTATTGAAATTCGCGGAGAGCCACCGATCGAAGAAGTTTTCGGTTCAAGGAGCGCCCGATCGAACCCAGCATCCAGGCTCGTACGGTCTTTCAGATCGTTTTTTCAGACGGCACGGTAATGATCGATTCCGGCATGGACGAGCAGGTACATCGGTTCTTCGGGCGCGGAGCCGTGGAGCCGTATTATCCCGAGGCGGCGAAACAGGTCGAGCAGGCGCTTCGAAAGGCAAGGGCGATCATCATCACCCATGAGCATGGCGATCACGTGGCAGGCGTGATTCGCACGCCATTGGTGGCCGAACTGGCTCCAAAGACGCTGTTGACGCGCGCGCAGGTTCAGGGACTCGAGACGAATCCACAAATGCCGGAGATCAAGATCACGTCCGAAATGGCAAGCCGCTATAACGTGGTGGATTACGACAAGTATCTTCCTTTTGGGCCCGGCGTAGCGCTGATCAAGGCGCCTGGGCATACACCGGGTTCCCAAATGGTTTATGTGGCGCTGGAGTCCGGCCGCGAGTACCTCTTCATTGCGGACACTGCCTGGCATATGGACAGCGTGAGATTAATCAAAGGAAAGGCCGCCCCTTGGATTCAGGAGGATGAAGGCTCGCTTCTGGCGCAACTGAAGTGGCTGAACGAAATCTACCAGACGGAAAAGAATGTCTTCATTGTTGCCAGTCACGACGAGGAGGAACGCAAAGACCTGATTGCGAAGGGCGTCTTAGGTGACGGACTGGAGTAAGGAGTGGCTTGTGGCTGCGCGAAGTACAGCTTGATCAGATTGCACAAGCCCGGCGTCCGTCAGCAAGACAACGCTGCCGTCGATTCAACTTTCCCCACTGACAAGAGCGTCGGAGAGATCCCTCGCTCGCGTTGATCGACTCGGGACGGCCATCCCGATCGGATGGCCGCTACTTCCCTGAATCCGAGCGGGAGCTGAAGCGCAAAATTTGATCGGCCGTGCGCTGGACGGAGTTGGTTCTTGCCCAATCGATTTGCCAGCGGCCGCCAGGCAATTGCCTCCAGAAGAGCTTTTTCACGGGAGTGCCGCGCGCGTGGTGGTAGAGCAAGCCGGTTCGTTCATAAAACCCGCGGGTGTGGGGAGATCGGACGAAACCGAACTTTTGGCAGTCGAGATGGTGGCAGAACTCGTGGCATAGCGTGCTCAGGAATGTGCCGAAGGATGTCACCTGTTTGCGCACGGCGGTGCGCGTCCATATGCGGATTAGCGCGTCTCTAAGCGAGTAATCGCCGAAAAGCTCGATTTGCCATCCGCCCTCCCGCACGCGGAGGGGTCGAGCGGCCAGCGCGCGGACTTCCGGCGCCTTCACGTTGTAAAAGGCGGCTGCTGCATATAGGAATTCGGCGCAGGCCGCTCGAACCTCGGCGCGCGAGCCTTCCTTCATGACGGATCCGATCACCTGGGCCAAATTTGTAAGCTTCGGGCTGGGGGGCAGTTCGATGCTCGTAAGCTCTTCGCTTTGGCGGAATTGACTAAGCGATTTGCCAGTAGCGGGCGGCCGATCTGTAACCATCAGGCGGTTGAGAACCTTAAATTGCGCTCCACGCTGGGAGGAGCGAGATCAGTATAAACGGCATTTTTTGTATTTCCAACGGAAGAGAGGGTTGTTAGTCGTCTCCGCCCGGCGGGCGAACACTCTTTGACCATGTGTGCCAATTCGAAGACTTGAGGCCCTCGCGCAATGGGCGGCCAAGACGCAGGCTTGCATCGAGCAGGCGAGCGGCGCCCGCATGCATCCAACTTTGGCGGCGCTTACAAAAGGGGAGAACATCGCTTACAGAAACAATCTGCGATCTGAATCGCTCCAAGTCGTCGCGAAATCGCTTGACGTCATCGTCTTTCCAGCGATTGAAGTGAAAACATACGGTCCAAATTCCGATGGGCAGGCTCCGAAATCGCCCCACTTGCTGGGGAATCCAGACCATGCCCTGCTCGTCTACGTGAGGGTAGAGCGCATAGCCGTCGTTGATGATGTGCACGCCCATGCTCAACAGAACAGCTACGGTATTGGCATCGAAGGAGTGCGCCGGGGCGACCCAAACCTCGGGTTTTAGGCCGTGCTCGTGAAATATCCGGACCGCGTTTTGAATCTTGATCTCCTGCACCTCGTAGGGAAGTCCCGCAAACTCGCTGATTCCCGATCGCCCATACATGCCGGCCTGCTTAGTCAGATAGCAGTGCTGGTACCCGTGCAGGCCAAGCGTCCATCCACGCCGTTGCCAGGATTGAGCTCGGTCCCAAAAATTCTCGCCGGGACGGCTGTGATGAAGCGCTTTGTCCCGGTTATCGGGAATCACGGAAACGATGGGTTTAATGCCGAATTGGTCCAGCAGCTCTTCAATGCGGTCCCAGATCTGCCAGTTTGCGGTTGGGCAAAGATCATCAAAGCGAAGGACATAGCCGGTTTTCATGCCGATTTCCAGAGGTGGTTTTTGGGCAAACGCATGTGCGAGTCTGAGGGTATGACTTTGCGGCTCAGAACTCGATACCCTATGCAGGTTAAGCACGGCCCTAAGAAGCCGTAGGGGAATACCGCGACTTAGGTCCCTTGCGGGGTATTAATCCCTATTGAGTCAGCTTCCGGACGGACGCTATTGAGGGAATTTGCGACGGATGGCCACCGTGCGGTCGAGTTCGTCGACTGCCTGAAGGATTTTAAGGCGAAGGTCTGCATCTATCTGAGCTGAATCCAGATAAGCATAGACTTGCGCCTGCGCCGCCGGCGACTGCTGGCCTTCTATGAATGCGGTGAGCCAATCCACAAGAAAGAAGATTTTACGTTCGCGCTTGATTTGGGGGAGAGCTTCCAGGGCGGGTTTCAGGTACGGCGCGGTGAGCTCCGACTGATTCCAGTAATTGAAGGCGTAAAGACTCTGTTCGATCCAATCTTCCTGGCGGGCCGGATTTTCGAGGAAGTCCTTGAAATAGCGCCGCTTGGTGGCCTGCGCGGGTTTTGCCGCTTCCGCCACGTACGCGTATTTTTGCCCATCTCCGCTGGGGTCGCGTTGCTTTTCAGCGGCAAAAATAGTTTCGGCATCGGGATCGCCATGGGCAATCAGCGCCGTCACGAGGTTCCACCGATCCAGAGGACGTAGCTCTACGCCGGGAACGGTGAGGCGGCCGTTCAGGATTTCTTTTAGCCGCGCGAGCCCTGCCGGCGTTTCGGCTATGGCCGTATGGCTTCGAAACCACACAATGCGCATGTCCAGATCTGGAGAATGCAACATGCGATCGGCCGCGAGCGTTTCGAACTGCTCGACGAGCTTATTCCGCGTTTCCGGGCTCACATAACGATGCAATGACGTGGCGGAATGGGAGAGCAAGCTGCGTGTGAGCATCTCCTCAGTTTCGGAAGGCAAAAGTTCGAGGGAGAGGACGAGATAGTCACGCGGGGCCAGTTCGGAATTGCGCACCGAATCCCATAACGAACCCCACAGCAGCGCGCGCTGCAGCAGGTCATGTATCGCAGCAAGCTGGCGGGTGGCGGCTTCGCGGCTGCGCGAATCGAGAAGAAAGCGGCCGTAGGCGTAGTCCCCCTCGTTCGCAAAAATGAAGCTTGGGCATGGTGTGCCCTTCAGATCGGTCACCTGCGAAGTTTTGCCGTCAAGCTCCACGCGTTTTAGCAGGGGCGGGCGACCGGCATAATTTAGGCCAAGCTGCATTGCCATCGGCCAGACATCTGCTGAACCCAAGACATCGTGCTGCAACAGCGAAAGTTGGGTCAGGCGATCACCGTCGCAGGACCATGAGACATCCACCTGCGGCATGCCGCGATGCCGAATCCACATCCCGGCCCAAGGTCCAAGGGGCCGGCCTGAAACGCGTTCGAACGCGCCCACCAGGTCATTCCATTCGGCGTTCCCGTAAGCATGCTGCTTGAGGTAAAGCTGCAGGCCTTCGCGAAACTTGTCCGGTCCCAGGACGAAGGCGAGTTGCTTCAAAACAGCAGGCGCCTTCGAGTAAACGATGGCGCCGTAGGCGGATTTCGCATCTTCGAGGTTGGGAATCTCCTGATAAATTGGTGTTGTACCTTTTGTGGAATCGATCTCGTAGGCACCAGGCTTGATGGATTGATAGAAGCGCGTCCAAACGTTCTCCCGTGGTTTCAGCGCCGCAAGAGTCTGATAGGCCATGTACTCCGCGAAGCCCTCTTTCAACCACAGGTCGTCGAACCAACGCATCGTCACCAGATCGCCGAACCATTGGTGCGCGAGCTCATGCAACACGATGAGGTCGCGGTTCAGCAGATCGCTGTGGGTGGGGGCAGTGCGAAACAAGACAGACTCTTCCCGCAGGAAAGTGGCGCCAGCGTGTTCCATTCCTCCGTAGGGAAAACCGGGGATGAGCACCATGTCGTACTTCGGAAATGGGAATGGCTGAGCGAAAAAATTAGAGAGGTACTGCATGCCACTGGCCGCGACCTGCTGCACTTCGGGAGCCTCGGTTTGCGCGCGATCAAATTTGGATTTGCGCACATAAAGTTCCGGTGTTCCCGGCGACGCGGCCAGCTTGCGAAATGGGCCGGCGGCGAACGCAAACAAATATGTGCTGATCGGGTGCGTTTCGGCGAAGCGGGTACGTGTTTGCCCCGAGCCAACAGCCGTCGCGCTTTCCACCGGGCCGTTAGAGATGACGGTCCACGTATTCGGCGCCGTTAGTTCCAAAACGAAGCGGCCCTTCAAATCCGGTTGATCGAAGCATGGAAAAGCCATACTAGCGTCCATGGGCACAAACAAGCTGTAGATGTATTCGCTGTTGTCGTCGTGGTCCTCGAAACGCGTGAGCGGCTTGCCGGCAGCGGCAATTGGCGCGGTAAAGCGAATCGTAATGGTGTTCTCCCCTGCTCGCAGGTTCTCCTGGGATAGCTCCAAATGCCCGTTTTCGCTCTTGAGGGTAAGCGCAGCACCGTTCACGGATGCAGTGAGGATCTGCCCATCGCGGTAATCGAGGAGGACGGGAGCCAGTGTCTTGAGACTGAAACGAAGTTCTTCTTCAGCGGAAGTTGTGGCCGCTTGAGGCTGCAATGAAAATGCCAGGCGATACGTGACGTTCGAGATTTGGGCGGCGCGCTCTCTAGCCAAGTCTCTGGGAATTCCGCGAGGCGCCTCTGCGAAACTCGGAGAGAAGGCTATCAGGATGATCATTGAGGCGAGGATTATGCGGAGCGGCATTTCTAAGCTGGAGTATAGCCCAGCATGAGTTATGAGCGGGGATGTGCCGACAGAAGAAAAACGGGGCGGATCCTGGCACGTTCAGGACCCGCCCCGCCGTCAGTCGCTCAGCCGATTCTCGGCCTCGCGGCTGACTATTGTGCAGTGACCGTTACCGTGCCGAGTGCTGTTGTCGAACCTCCCGATGCAGCCTGGACTGCGACATGAACGACTACCGGCGTGCTACCACCTGTACCACCGGTGCCGCCCGTTCCGCCTGTACCGCCGGTGCCGCCCGTGGTGCCGCCGCCAGTGCCCGTACCGCTCGTCGTGCCGCCTGAACTGGTGGTTCCGGTTGTGCCCTTCGATGTGCCACCACCGCAGGAGACGAGCCCCGCAGCCAGCACTACAGTTAGGGTCATCACCACGAAGCCGCGCAACACGAGGGCTCTAGTGAGGTCTCGACGACGGCCCATGGCCATCATGAGCATCGCCATCAGAGAGAGGGTGGCGAGAGCCATAGTCAATGCCATCGAGTTGCTAAATGCGGGCAGGTTATGTGACGGGGGCGCTGAGATAAACATTCCGTTTGTTGGCGTCGCCTGCCGCGTAATCGTCAGGGTATCCGTGTTGCCCTGTGCAGGATTGAGAGTTGCGGGAGTAAAGCTGCAAGCAAGCCAGCTTGGAAGCGGAGCGTTGTTTTTATCCGCATCCAGGCACGAGAAAGTGATCGGCGCGGTAAAGCCGTTCACAGTTATGGTGACGTTCGCTGTGGCGCTGGATGCCGTTAGGCTAACTGCGTTAGACGAAAGCGTGCCGGTTGGGGAGGTCGATGTCGCGAAATCGATGTCAGCAACCGCCGCTCCGCTGGCCTGGTTGACCCAAACCATTTCCGGAGTGGAGTTAGCATCCACTCCGAGCTGGACCGTTCCGCAGGTGGTTGTGTCCGGCGTAGTAGGAGGAGCTGTTCCGGCCGGTGTTGGCGGGATGCACAGCACAGAGGGATTGGTGGTCACCTGCAAGACGGTAGGAAACGTGTTCCCGCCATCAGTGGAGCGGGCGAAGAACACGTTAAACACATCGCTGCCATCGCCGTTAATTTTTGCCGTAGGCTGCTCCCAGGCGATATTCACGTTGCTGCTGGAATCAACAGCCACCTGCGGAAAAGCCGAAGGTAGGGCCGCGGATCCGGAAGGCGCGATGGGCAGCTCCGGACCGAATTTGCTGGTAGCGAAGTCGAAACGTCTGAAAAATATGCCTCTCGAATCGGTCGGGCCAGGTCCTGGACCTTCGGGACCTCCGGACCAGACAATGTAGAAGTTGCCGCCGTTGTCGACTGCAACATCGGGGGCGGACGCAGCCTTACTCGCCAAATTGATCGGGAACGAAAATGACATACCAACCGGGCCCTCCCCATGGTGCTGGCTGATCAGGATGTCCTCATCAGGCTGATCGCCGGCCCAGAGGAGATCCACTTGTCCGGTTTTGTCAGTGAACATGCGGAGATTATCGTAGGAGCAGCCGAAGAATCCATTGGGGTAGCGGCTATCAAGGCCGCCACCATTCAGCCAGTCCGTATCTGACAACCTGCGCGTGTTAGTCCCACTGAAACTAAACGGCGCTCCTACTACCTGTGGTGGCGGGGTTTCATTCATCCAAAAATAGCCACCAGTTGTATTGGTGTAGAAGGTCCCGGTGGAGTCTTGGGTTTTAGCTAGACAGTAACTCCCCGGCTGATTCCTTGCCTGCTCGTCCGTCCAGGCGACAAATATGTGATCGTCGACAGATACAGCGATTCGAGGGCCCCCAGTGTCGGGGGGTGGAGTAGGTGGAACCGTTACGGGAAGCAAGCTGACAGGCGCGCCAAAATTTAAACCATCCTGAGCTTGGGCGATCAAGACATCGTGCTGCCCCCAAACTATGTTCGTCTTCCCCGAGAAATCAAAAGCCACGCGCGGGGAATCGGCCAACGGCACGGGACCAGAGATTGCGGAAACCAGGTTTGGCGCTGAAAAGATGCCGCCTGCGTTATCTGACCGGCTTGAATAAACGTCATATGTCGGCGGGTTAGATCCAGGATGAAGTGCCGCCCAGACAATCTCAACATTCGGCCCCGTGCCAGAATTATCATAAACCGCCATTTGCGGCTGAAAGGCAGGCAACACTGCCGTCTGCACGACGAATTGTGCGTTGAACTTCGTTCCATCGAAGTGAGAGGCAACAACAATTCCACCCTTAGCGGGATCCACCCAAGCCAGATAGGTAGCGCCGTTATGGTCGACTACCATGTCGGGAAACGACGCCGTGCTGGCCGTATTGTTCGTTAGATTCGTCACAGCGAAACTTTGAGCGTGCATAAGCCCCGAGGACGCCATAAGGGCAGCACATCCAAGCATTGACATCGAGCCAAAGCGGCGCAAGCCGCTCAGCCAATTAGACATATCTCCTCCGTAAGAGCTTTTTTCTGTGTAGACTCACGTCATCGGTAGAATTGTGCACCGGGCCTGACGACCTTACCCGGACAACCCGGGTACCGGAATACGCGCCACTCCCAATAAGCCTCAGCATTTTCTTGGGAGTCAAAGGGGGAGTTTCCCCTAGAAAGGCCTACTGCGTTTTGTGTAGTTGAAGTGTTCGACTTCGTTGTTTGCCGATTCGACCTAAGAGGAAAAAGAGGGAGTGGATAATGGGCCGTCAGGTTGAAGAGCGCCGAAAATGTCAAAGCCTCCGCAAGAATCTGCGGAGGCTTAACAAGCTCTCTAGCAACTCACTTCCCCGCTTGTGTGCTTCTAGGCGCTCGTCGCTTGTCCACCGACGAGTCGCGCTGTCATGGTGATTTCAGCCTTCAGCAAACGTGAAACGGGACAGCCTGCCTTGGCATTCTCGGCTGCTTTGTCGAACGCCCCTTTGTCGACGCCCGGAATGCGCGCGGCCACATCTAGGTGCACTTTCGTGATGGTCCATCCCGCGTCTAATTTATCGAGCGTGAGCGAGGCCGTAGTCTCCAGGCTCTCAGGCGTGATTCCCGCGTTTCCCAATTGCGCAGACAGCGCCATAGTGAAACATCCCGCGTGAGCCGCAGCAATCAACTCCTCAGGATTCGTTCCTTTTGCGTTTTCGAAGCGTGTCGAGAATGAATACGGAGTATTGGAAAGCACTCCGCTATCGCTCGATATGGTGCCCTTACCTTCCTTGAGTGATCCCTTCCAGACTGCCGAGGCTTTGCGAACCATGCGTTATTTCTCCTTTGCGTTAGATCTGATCGGCGCTGTTATATCCCCACAACCGAAAGCGTGTCGGACCGAATCGTCACTACTCATTCTACTCAATTCGTGCGCGAAGGCGCAGGGTTTAACGCGATGTAAGCGAGCCAATTCGATGGTATATTCGCATCAAGAGGTGTCGAACATGAGAACGAAATTCCTGGCGCTCTTTGCACTGGCCTCTTCCCTGCTCGTCATAGCGGTTCCGAGCTTCGCCCACCACGCGTGGCGCGGCTACGACATGAAAAATCTGAGCACGCTGAAGGGAACGGTGACCGGATTCGATTTTGGCAATCCGCATGTTTGGATGAATCTAGACGTGACGACCGACAAGGGTGAAGTAGAGAAATGGGCCGCCGGCGGCCCTAGTCCCAGCCGCATGGCAAATGCCGGCTGGACCAAAGATACGCTTCATCCGGGCGATCAGATCACGATCGTGGGAAACCGAATCAGCGATGGCACTTATAAAATGCGCCTCTCGAAAGTCGTATTGGCGAACGGCCACGAACTGATGTGCTACGGCCATGAGTACGGCCCCTGAGTTTCCGCAACGCTCAAAGTCCTTCACCGAAGGACCTCCTGCACGTATAATCCAGCGCTTTGGAGGGATCGATGAAGATCCGTAGATCGGGAGTGTTGAAGTTCGCTTTCGCGGTGGCAGCCATTTTAGTTTCTTCTCTTTATGCGCAGGGACCTGCGAACCAAGCTCCCGGACCGCAGATCAGCGTTGGCGGACACACCTATACCCAGCAGGAGCTTTTCCAACGCAACGTAGGTACGCCGCAGGATCAGAGCACGCAGTTTCCTCCACATAAAATCATCGGGAATATCTATTACGTGGGCACCGTGAGTCTGGCATCGTTTCTCGTCGTCACGCCGCAGGGAAATATCCTGATTAACAGCGAATATGAGCGGAACGTGCCGGTGATTCAGAAATCGGTGGAGCAATTGGGCTTCAAATTTTCCGATATCAAAATCCTGTTGGGCAGCCACGCGCATGCGGATCACATGGAAGGCGATGCGCTGGTGAAGCAACTGACGGGAGCGCAAGTAATGGCCATGGCCGAGGACGTTCCGCTCTTGGAACAGATGAAGCCGGCCGGCAAGGCACATCCGATCGACAAGGTCCTGCACGACGGGGATCAAGTGACACTTGGCGGGACGACGCTGGTAGCCCACTTGACTCCGGGCCACACGCCTGGAGACACGACGTGGACGACGAAGGCGCAAGAGGGCGGCAAAACTTATGACGTGCTGATTATCGGCAGCTTGGGTGTGAATCCGGGGATGAAGCTGGTGAATAATCCTACGAATCCACATATCGTGGAAGAGTTCACGCGTGCGTTCCAGGTGAGCCGGTCGTTACCCTGCGACGTGCCACTGGGATCGCATGCGGGCATGTACAACATGAAAGAGAAGTACGCAAAACTGAAGGCAGGGGGTCCGAATCCTTTTATTGATCCCGCCGGGTGCAAAGCGGAGTTTGATATAGACGAAGCCATGTTCCACGCCGTTCTGCAGGAACAGCAAGGCGCGCTTTCGAGCGCAGCACCGGCCACCAATGCCCCAGCGAAGGCCCCCGCTGCGCGCACCAGTTCCAGCGCTTCGCCTGCCGGGACGCCCGCAGCAGGTGGTCAACAGGGCGACCTTGTTGCGCAAGGTAAGGCCCGCTTCAAAGCCTACCAATGCTTCGATTGTCACGGTGACAATGGCGAAGGAACGCCCGATGCTCCGGATTTGACCCATTCGCGGTTGACTGCCGATCAAATTTCGAAGTTTCTGCAAAAGCCGAGCGCGGATGCAATCAATAAAGGCATGCCTGACATTCCGACGAGTAGTCCAGACAATCAGGCGCTGGTCGCTTTTGTAATGAGTTTAAGGGCCAAGTAGGAAACTTAGGCTGGGCCGCATAAGTTCGTGGCGAAAACCGGAACGTCGTTCAGGCAGGGCTATTTCGAAGTATTTGCTGCGGTCTGCTTTGGCGAGGTTGGCATTTTCTCCAGGAACTCTTCCGCTTGACGCAAAGTAAGATTGCTCGGGACGCGGTGGTAATCTTCGAATTCTCTCTCTTCCTGGACGGAGATCGTCTTAAAAAGAAGGGCCTTGCCGCTCATGTTTACTTGAAGTGTGGCCATAAGCCACTGACCTGAATCTACTTGCAGGAATCTGACCGAGAAAACTCCACCTTGGTCCAGATGCCCCAGAAGGCCGCCGGCAAATTTGACTTCACTCGTTAGCTCGCCGTCGATCCGAGCCAATTGCTTTTGCTGGGGATCTACCCAGATCATGCCCGCCAGATGGTGGAAGACCTCTTCCTGGCGGGTATTAGGCACAAACTCGGGATTGGGCCCGAACTTGAGTTTGATCAGGCGCCCCTCTGTGCCTGAGTATTTGTACCGAAAAGCGTCGGGAAAGGTCGCAAACATTCGGTATTGCTTCGCGGCGTCCTCGCGCTGTTTTTGTTTCTCTCTGCGGACCTCGGCAGGATTGGCCAGCAGCATTTGTATGCGGGCATCCTCCCGTCTTTGCTGCTCAGGGGGCAAAGGCTGGTTATTAATGGCAACCAAGCGGTCGATGGTCCCGGCGTCCGTCTGGCACACTTCGTGGGTTTCTAATTTTCCGTCCTTACGAACAAGCTCGCGGTACGTCCAATAAGTTGGGTCTTCTTTAAGGCGACGGCCGTTTTCCACGACTTCGCGGACTAGCTTTTGCGGGTTAGTTTGAGCCTCGATTGCGACTGCCGATTCCTGGGCACGCGCCTGGCCGATGGCGAACCCCGAGGAAGCAAGTAAAACGAAGGCCACAATCCGGACGTAGGGCATTGGCTTTAGGTTAGGCACGAGTTTTCGTGCAAACAATACCGCGGAAGGTGTAACATGTGGCTGAAAAATCAGGTGCATCTTTTAATGTGAGGCTGCATCTAACTTAAAAGCCATAATAGAACTTCAGAGTCGACCGGGCGATTAAATCTCCGCATCTCATTGAATTTTCTGGAAATATCGACCGACGGCAGGATCATTATGTGGTTTTCTGGCAATCGACGGGCTTGTCTGAAGTCGCAACGTGAGGCATTCTGAACCCATGGGATTGATAGATAACATGCAGCGGTTGAGAGAGGACGAATACGAGGAGGTCTTTAAATCCGGCAGCCACCCGGAAGCTGACGCGGTAGCCGAAGAACAGGCACCCGTAGATCAGGCCGAGGTCGAATATGAGCCGGGGAAAGACGACACCTATGACCCCGTGCGCACCTATCTGGCCGCACTCGGTGCCGTGCCTCTACTCAAACGCGAACAGGAAGTAGTCCTCGCGAAGCAAATTGAACGCGGCGAGAAGATGGTCATGACGGCCGTTTCGCGTTCGCCCATTTGTGTCGAAGCGCTGCTTCGGACCGCAGATGAAGTGCGCGACGGCTCTCGTTCGATCAAAAATGTCGTGCAAGTCGACAGCGAGTCGCCCACGGCGGAGAAGACCGCACTTAAGCGGATTCTGAAGATCACGGCGGAAGTGTCGCGGCTTTATACGTTGGCATCGCGCCGGAGCCGGCAACCGAAACGATCGGCTTCTGCCCGGCGGGAACTCTGGGCGCTCGCGCGGATACGGGTGCGCATCTCGCAAAATATAGCGTCGATCAATTTCACTCCTTTTGAGCGAGCACGCCTGATCGAATTGACGCGCACTGCCCTGCAGGATTCCCTGGCTGCACAAAAGGCCGGTAACCGGCGATCCGCGACGACCACGCGCGGTCCCGAGAAGCTGCTTAGCCAGGGCGAAGAGAAGCGTCTCCTCCACCGGATGCGCAGAGGCGAAGCAATTGCCGAACACGCGAAAAAGCAGATGACCGAGGCGAATCTCCGCCTGGTCGTATCCATAGCGAAGCGATACCTCAACAGGGGCATGAGTTTTCTGGACCTGATTCAAGAGGGCAACATCGGCTTGATGAGAGCAGTGGAGAAGTTTGAGTGGCGGCGGGGATTCAAATTCTCGACGTATGCCACCTGGTGGATTCGCCAGGCGATTACGCGCGCCATTGCCGACCAAGCTCGCACGATCCGCATACCTGTCCACATGATCGAGCACATTAACCGGTTCATGCAGGCCAACCGCGAGTTGCTGAAAAAATTCGGGCGTCAGCCCACTTCACAGGAAATTGCCGAGCGTCTTGAGCTCCCGATTGAAAAAGTGCGCGAGCTCATGAAAATTGCTCAGGAGCCGCTGTCACTCGAAACGCGTATTGGCACGGATGGGGAATCGCATCTGGGCGATTTCATCGAAGACAAGCAAGCCGTATCTCCTTCCGAAGCCGTGATCGATCGCAATCTAAAGGAGCACGCGGTCGATATGCTAAGCGACCTCACGCCACGCGAGGCCAAGGTCATTCGCATGCGTTTTGGGCTTGAAGACGGAGACGAACACACGCTAGAAGAGGTCGGACGCTGCCTGGGAGTGACCCGGGAACGCACCCGACAGATCGAAGCTCAGGCTCTGCGAACGCTCCGAGAAGCGCCGCGGACGCGGCGTCTCCGATCTTCACTGCGGCGATCCGCCTAATCGCTTTCGCCTTAGACGGCGGGACCAGACCCAGACCTCGAGTCCCGCCGGCAAAGCGGAAGTTTTAGGGTTGAGCTAATAAGATCGCAATCCCCTGCCCCACACCAATGCACATTGAGGCGAGCGCGTAACGCCCTTTAATCCGCTGCAGTTGCCTGGCGGCGGTCAGGACCAGACGTGCGCCGCTCATACCGAGAGGATGCCCCAGCGCGATTGCGCCGCCGTTCGGATTCACCCTTTCGCAATCGTCAGGCAGATTGAACGCGCGGATTACCGCGAGCGCCTGCGCCGCAAAAGCTTCGTTCACTTCCACGACATCCATTTCATCGATCTTCAGATTGCGTCGCCCCAGCAGCTTCTGTATGGCGGGAATCGGTCCGATGCCCATCAAGTCCGGCAAAACTCCCGCGGCGGACGTTCCGACGACGCGAGCTATGGGAGTCAAACCAAAACGCGAAGCAGCAGCCTCCGAAGCTACAAACATCGCGCAGGAACCGTCGTTAATTCCAGAGGCATTTCCGGCCGTTACCGTACCGCCTTCGCGGAACGGAGTCGGGTAACTTCGCGAGCGCTTCGATGGTGGTATCCGGGCGCAGGTGCTCGTCTTGGGACACAATCTTGCACGGTCCTTTTGGTTGCGGAACGTGAACGGGCACGATCTCCTCGGCGAAGATTCCGGCCTTCTGAGCCGCCGCAGCCCGCTGCTGCGAGCGAAGGGCAAATTTATCTTGAGAGCATCGGTCGACATGGTAAGCCGCCGCAACGTTTTCTGCCGTCTCCGGCATTGACGCCGTGCCGTACCTTTTGGCCATTTCTGGATTCACGAAGCGCCATCCGATGGTGGTGTCGTAGATTTCCGCCGTTCGAGAGAACGCGTGAGGATGCCTTGGGAATGACCATCGGTGCGCGGCTCATGCTTTCGACGCCGCCGGCAATAGCTAAAGAAATTTCGTCCGCCGCAATCGCTCGAGCCGCCACGGCAACGGCTTCCATGCCTGAACCGCACAGGCGATTAACGGTCATCGCGGGAACCGTATGTGGAATGCCGGCCAGCAGCGACGCCATCCGCGCGACGTTGCGATTATCCTCGCCGGCCTGATTGGTGCAGCCGAGCACAATCTCGTCGAGAGACTCCCAATCGCTTCGGTCAAATTTCTGGCGCAGCGCTGCAATCGGGACTGCCGCCAAGTCGTCCGTGCGGACCTGCGCCAAGGCGCCGCCATAGCGGCCGATTGGAGTGCGAACTCCCTCACAGATATAAGCAGTGGACATAATTATGGTCAACAAACGCCCGGTAGGGGGCTAGTTTGATTTGATGATATAACGCGACGCTAAGTTTTGGCTTGGCCTAGTGAAGATCGTAATATTGAAGTCGTTTCTGAAGCGCAGATTCCGCCATCCCAAGCAACCTTGCAGCAGCCGATTTGTCTCCCTGAGAGTCTCGAAGAGCCTGTACGATATTCTGCCGTTCCCGCTGGTCGAGATACGACGTAAGGTCGGCCGCCCAGCGCCGATCGTCCGGCGATTCCGGAGTGAGTTTGAGATCGCTCACTCCTATCGTCGGTCCAGAACAGGCTGACACTGCCTCTCGAACGTTCTTCTCCAATTCGCGGACGTTCCCGGGCCAATCATGTCCGCATAGACATTGGATTGCGGCGGCCGAGAATTTTATTTTGGGCTGATCCGCGGCTTCATATTTCTCAAGGAAATAGTCTATGAGCAGCGGAATATCTTCTTTGCGCTCCCGAAGAGGGGCGAGACCGATTGGCGTTGCGCTCAAGCGCACGAAGAGGTCTTCGCGAAATCTGCCTTTTTCTACTTCCGCCTGAAGGTCGCGTGAGGTGGTTGCCAGAATTCTCGCTTTGAACGGAATGGGGTGAATGGAACCGATGGGTCTGAATTCCTTATCCTGCAACAGCTGGACGAATCGGGCCTGGACGTGAACCGGAAGATCTCCGACTTCCTTCAGCAAAATTGTCCCTTGGCGCGCAAACGCCAGCAGGCCCCATTGCGTCTGGTTCGCTCCCGCGAAGGCGCCCTTCTCATAACCAAAAAGCTCAGATTCCGCCAGAGTGGGCGCGAGGGTTGAAAAATCAGCAACAACAAAAGCCTTTTCCTTTCGCTGACTGAGCGAATGGATCGTTTGCGCGGCCAACTTCTTGCCAGTGCCCTTTTCGCCGGCAATCAAGACAGGATAAGCATAGTTGCTGGCCTGATGAATCAGAGCATAGGCCCGCTGCATAGAAGCGGAGACGCCGATCATTCGGGCCGCCGCGAGCTGAGGCGGGTGCTCTGATTCAGAGGTCACGACTTAAACCGCAGTTAGCATTTGGCAGATCTCGAGAAATCCCGAAACAAGAGGCGGGAGACTCGAGCCAGCCAGCTTAGGCTGCACTGTTGACCCAGCTGCGCTCGATTTCCGCCCAACCAGCCGCCGGGATACGGCCGAGTACCAGGGCCGCGCCTTTCGACATGCTGTCCACCAATTGTCCCGCTTGACGTGTGGCGCGGGGCAGTGCAAACGGGCCAACGGTGCGTATGGACACTCGGAGAACGTTGAGCAGGACCAGAGAAAGAACCAGGGCCTGAAGAGTTCCCAGTTCCTCCTTCACGCTGGAAGGCACACCTTGTTGAATGAGGAATCGCCGGAATCGCCATAAGGTAATCAGGTCGCCCTGCAGCACTGAAATCCAGGTAAGGGCGAGCTGCCTGCGATCGTTGCGAAGTCTTTCCGCCAAACGCCGCAGGTCTGGATTTGAGGACAAAACCTGATAGTCCGTATCGTCGAGCAAGCGTCTCGCATTGGCGAACGAGCTGCCCTCGAGATTGATGATTGCCGTTACCGCTCGAACAGCTGAAGAATCAGGTAAGCTCTTCGGGCCGCCCTGCATTGCAATGAAAATAAAGCTTCCGAAAAGCGCCAGCCCCAATATCGCGAAAAGAATCAGGTTTATCATGGTCGTATGATTGTCCTCGCGGCTGAAAGCGTGCGATTCCATTCCTCTGTCCACTGATTAAGTTCCACCGGCTCGCTCTCGACGATTGGCGGATTTGGCTCATAAACCCACAGAGCCCATATCCAGACAACCATCATCAATACAAAGCTCAACGGCCGCATATAGGACCAATAACGCAAGCAAAGAGCTACTCACGTTAGCCATCGCCACCATTGCGTTATCAGCCGTCGAGATGGATACCCAAGCTCCGAATCCCAGTGCTATTCCCCGAATATTTCTGCCGAACCTCAAACCGTAGTAGCGAGCAACGATCAAGGTGCCCAGAATCATTAACGCCTGAACAAAACCGAAGCTGCGATCGAGAGCTAAATGCAGGGCGCGAACGCGTTCGGCAAAGTCAATGGGGAGACCAGGATAGCGCTGGTAACCCCAGAATATGGCACAAGCGAGAGCAAGAAGACCAAAAGCAACGCTCTGCAGACCCTTCGATAGACTCCTATTCAACCCGGAACCCTTGGGGAATATTTGACGAAACACTTCCAAAACTACGAGCAGACGGAGAGCAATATCGACGCTATCGATGTACCAATAGACGCTGGTGTAAGCAGGACGAAAATAGAGATCGGTGACCAGAATCGCCGTGTTGGCAATCAAAAGCCAGACCGCATATGCGAAGAAGAACGAGTACTCACGCCACAGATTCTTGCGGAGTAAAAGAACCACTGCACCCAGTTCAAGGAGCACAGCAGTGACGCATATGATGAGAGACAGAATCATGATCCCGGTGAGTATACACCAACCGGTACGCAGGAGGGGAGCCTGCTAAATTTCGTGTTATTCAAGGCTTAACGTACGAAGGTACTAACTGGATTAGGACTTTCGACGTCTTGAACCCGCCGCTCCGATCATGGAAACTGTGGAGAGCGCAAATGGGCAGCTTAGTTCAAGAATCGAGTGAATTAGGAGTGAATTCGCATAAGAAAAAACCAGGGGGCTCGAAGCCCCCCTTACGTGAGGCCGAATATTACAAATATTATTCTTCGGGGAATCCTGGCAATCTTCCGCCCATTGTGATCACCTCGAATGAGATTTGTGTAACGCGAACCCAATATTCCAGCTGTTATTCTTCGGGGAACCCTGGCAACCTTCCGCCCATTTTCGTCACCTCGAATGAGATTTGCTTAACGCGAACCCAATATTCCAACTCTTATTCTTCTGGGAACCCTGGTAGTCTTCCACCCATCTTCGTCACCTCGAATGAGATTTGTGTAACGCGAGCGCTACACTACAGAGTTTCCCTGAGAGCTAGTAATCTTTTCGTAATCTGTTCAGTGGGCTGAAAACGAAAGAATTGCGCAGAGTGCTAGACTTGTCCTAGAATTCTCCACCGTCATGATGCAAGAAAAACCCATCTCGCGATATTTGCAAAATGTACTGGACGCGCTGCCGAGCGCGTTCGCGCAACTCGTATTTCTCTCATCGCTTACGAGACCCTTATACGGGCCGCTATTTGCATGAAGGATGGGCCAGCGTTTCCACTCCGGAAGAAGTCAATATGGCGCTTCGCGACACGCACCGCTCCGTCTTTGAAGCAGTGGTGAATCTTTCGCTGATGGATTTATCGAGAGAGCTGCGCAGACACTTTAATTCTTTGGGGCAGGTGGAAGTTCGCGTCGCGAACCTGTGGCTGGAAACCGAGCCCTACTACGAAATGATTCCGGAAGGATGCTCACTGCTGGCGCGGAGGTTTTTTATCTCACAATTTCGGTCGGCGCTGGAAGTTTTGATCCAGGCCCCTGGGTGGACGTATTTGGAGGAACCAGCCTCATCGCCACTCCCACAACCTGACCTAGGACCTCGGCCTCGCTGGCTAAATTAAAGCTCTGGATGGGCACATTTGAGATCGGATGAGGTATCAAGGTTAGGCGCGATCCGTCCACTTGGCACCATCCGCAACGGTATCCGTCGCGCAGTTCGACGAAATAAATCGGCCGGTCGAATTCATTCTTCCATCCATCCTGGGCTACACGTCTCCGTTCGGGATCTATCATCAATAAAGAACCGGGCCGCAGCAACGGGAACATAGTCCTATCGGTCAATCCAACATACCCGTAAGTGTGCTTACGAGGATTGCTGCTCAACAGAAAAGCGGCAGGGATCTCGCCCCACATGGCCACGACGCGATTCACCAATTGAGTCGTCTCCCAACGGAACGTGGGATCGATGCGAACGGGAACCAAAACCTTGTCCTCGAATCCGTATATCTCGGCTGATGTCGTGCGCGTGATCTCCGGCAGAAAGCGCGTCCGGTAGGCTCGCGTCCGATTCGCATTGACTCCGTACCGTCCCAGAACATCATTGAGGTCAAGCCCGTATACAGAACAAAGGCTAAAAAGCTTATGGAAGCTGGGGATCGATTCTTCGTTCTCGATCTGCGTCAGCCTGGCCGGCGAGACGTAGAAATTATCGTTGCCCTCTTCCGTCGCAATCACCATGCTGGCGTCCTGGACGTCTCGCATGCCAATCTGCAGCCGCTCGCGAACAGCCTTAAGATACTGACCCGGCGTGACTTTTACCTCTGCCGGAACGGGCTTCGGCAAGTTCTTGTCAGGGGCTTCCAGCTCCGGCTTAAGTCGTGCGGTGCTGTTCAGTTTGCTGAACATGGAACGAGAGTCTACCTCTGAGTTGCCTTTGCTACAACGAAAACGTTGTTTGGGCCCCTTCCCGCCGAGGTGCCTGCCACACCGCGAGGATATCAGGGCATGCTAGACTTCGGTTGTCTGGGCGGTTCGATCGGGGCGTACACCAGAGTCTCAAACATGACCGCGGTCGATGCCGCTCTGAACGCTGGGGGCGTAAATGCACGAAGAAATTGGCACGACTGCGGGAACAATCTGGCAAGCACTCAATAACAATGGCGAATTGTCTTTGCCCAGCTTGAAACAGCAGGTAGCTGCAAAATCTCCAGTTTTCGATTGGGCCCTTGGCTGGCTGGCGCGTGAGGACAAAGTCGTGATTTCCCGGCAGCAGAGGAGTTATCGCGTGCGCCTTAACGACGGGCAGGCCCGCTCGGCGGGAGTGTAGGTGCCTCGTTTTTACGGCTTTCCGGTCAGAAGGAACTGCCCCGCTGGCGAGTGAACTGATTTATTACGGCAGCCAAATTCTTCACTACGTTAGTGAGCAGCGTCGCCGATCTTCCGCTTTATGGCGCTTTATGGCGCTTTATGACGCTTTGTGGCGCGTTAGCGAAATCGCCGGCCTCCAGCCTCAATTCCCAACTCCAGAGTTTCTGAGTAATTAGCGCGGCCGGGAAATTCCTAGCTTCTGCATGCGGGATTGGAGGGTTGTGCGCTTCATGCCGAGCATAGCCGCAGCGCCCTTTGGTCCCCCGAGAACCCATTTGGATTCTTCAAGAGCCCGAAGGATGTGGTCTTTTTCTGCTTCAGCCAAGGTTGGGAGACCGGCCGCGTGGCCATCCGGATTCGATTTCAATTCGGATAGAGGAATATGAAGTACGGGCGATGGGGAAAGAATAACTGCGCGCTCAATAAGGTTTTCCAGTTCGCGGATGTTGCCGGGCCAATGGTAGCGTTCGAGAGCGGCAATGGACTCCGCGGAAACGGTTTCGATGTGGCGGTTCATTCGGCGGGCATAACGCTGGGCAAAATATCGCACCAACGTGGCGATGTCTTCGGGGCGCTCCCGTAGAGGGGGAACAGAAAGTGGAAAAACATTCAGGCGATAAAAAAGATCGCTGCGGAACTCCCCGTTCTCGACCATGCGGCCCAGGTCGCGGTTCGTGGCAGCCACCACCCGGACGTCCACGCGCCGTGTGCGCGTGCTGCCGAGTCGTTCAAACTCCTGCTCCTGCAAAACGCGCAAGAGCTTAGGCTGAAGTTCAGGCGGAATGTCTGCGACCTCGTCGAGAAAGAGCGTCCCCTTGTCCGCCAGCTCGAATCGGCCGAGCTTTTGAGCTATTGCGCCCGTGAAAGCTCCCCTTTCGTGTCCGAAAAGCTCGGATTCCAGCAATCCAGTGGGAATGGCGGCGCAATTGATCTTCACGAATGTACGGTCACGGCGCGTACTTAGATTGTGAAGGGCCCGGGCGATCAGCTCCTTACCAGTGCCAGTCTCTCCCGGATCAGCACAGTCGAATCGGTGGGAGCCACGGTTTGCAGTTGGGAAAGCAGTGCTTTCAGCGCCGGGCTTTCGCCGACGATCTCCTCAAAGTTGTGCTCGGTGCGAATTTCATCTTCAAGATAGAGCTTCTCTTCGGTGAGCTTGTTCTTGAGCTCGGCAATCTCTTGAAACGCCAGAGCATTTTCAACGGCGATAGCTACCTGCGCAGCCGACCTGAGTGAGGAGGTCCTGGTCCTCCTGGGGAAATGCAGAATCACGAAAGCTGGCCACATTGAGGGTACCCAGCGCCCGCTCACGGGTAATCAGAGGAACGCAACACTCCACGCGCATTCCTTCGGCTATGAGCCGGCGGGTGATGTCGGAATCAAATCTCTCCAAGTCCGTCGCGTGTAATAACGTTGCGGCAGTCGGGCGGAAAATGCGTGCCCGGCCGGGGATTTCTCGATGGGAACGGCCATTTCCTCGTGAATTAAGCCCTGTCCGCCGGAGAAATCGAGCGCACGCACGCGGAGCCTATTGGTCTTTGGGTCGAGCAGCGCCAAGCTCGTGTATTCATGATGAAGGACACGCCGCAGGCTGCTGGCAATCACGCTGAAACAGTTGACGCAGATCGAGCGTGGAGACGAGCGCGTTATTGATTTCCAGCAGCACGCGCAAGCGATCGCGCTCCCGCGCCAATTGCTGCTGATAAGCGCGTGCGGCCTCAAAGTTCAGCGCGTTGTCCACAGCAACGGCCACTTGGCGCGCAACTTGTTGCATGAAATCCACTTCATTGCGGTCATAGTGATGCGGTTCGAGCTTTCCAAAGCCCAACGTCCCCAGCCGGCGCTGCGCGGTGGTCAAGGGAACCACGCAGAAAGAACCGGACGCCCTCTTGCCGAAGTGCCTCCATGAGAACCGGAAACGACGTCTCCGTTTCGACATCCGGAACGACAAAGGTTCCTGAGTCTCGAAAACCCGCCCGGAGGGCGTGGAGCCCAATCGGCAATTCCATGCCAACGCGGACTGGGTAGGCTTCTCCGCAAAGCTTCGAGCAGGTGGAGACGCATGACCTGGCGCTCCGGATCGTGAGCACGAGATTCAAATAATCAAAATGCGCCACGTCGTGCAGACGCGCAGCCAGATCGCGGAACAGCTCCGCCAAATCGCGATGCTGCGCGATGGACTCCGCCACTTGAAGAAGCGCCTGCGAGCGCGAGGACAGTGCCTGGCGGTGGAGCCACTTTTACGGAGATATCGGCCATTGCAACGAGAATAGCACCGGCTCGCGCGTGGCTCAATCGGGTAAGAGGCGATCTCGCAATCAAAAATCCGATGCGGAAAATCACTTTTTCTATTGACAAGCGATCCGTAGCCGTCCGCATAATTATGCAGTCAGATGCATAAAGCGACGGCAGGTCAAGGATTGGCAAGCCAAAAACGGTTCCGGCAAGGACAGATACTTAAATTGATCGCGAGCGAAGCCATTTCGAGCCAGGACGAATTGCGGCGGCGGCTGGCGCAGATGAAACTGCGAGTCACCCAAGCGACTCTCTCGCGCGACATCGCGGAGCTGAAGCTGGTGAAAACGGCGGAAGGCTACAAGCCGCTCAAGCCGGCCCACGAAGACGGCGCGCAAGCGCTGGCTCCCTTGGCACGCGCGGTGCGCGAATATCTGCTGGACGTGCGGCCGGCCGATAATCTCCTGGTGCTCAAGACGCCGCCCGGAGGAGCGCAACCCCTGGCGGCGGCCGTGGATGGAGAACGGCTGCGCGAGGTGGCGGGACGATCGGCGGCGACGACACGGTTCTGGTGATCACCCCATCTCGCGCCGCCAGGACTGCGGTGCAACAGCGATTGGAGGCCATGCTCCGATGAACGGCCCCGTAAGGGTCGCCGTCGTTGGAGCAACCGGCTACGCAGGATTCGAGCTGGCGCAGCTCCTGCTTCGGCACCCAGGAATCGCCAAGCCAACATTTTATCTGCGCGAAAGCGCCAAGCCGGTGAACTGCCTCACAGAAATTTTTCCTCAGCTTCGCGGATGGGGCGAGGCGCCGTGCCGACGCTTTCTCCGTCAAGGCGATTGCGGAAAGCGGCGCGGAGCTGGCGTTCCTGGCCACGCCGCACGAGGCTTCACTGGAAATAGCGCCGCAACTGCTGGATGCGGGCCTGCGGGTTGTGGACTTGAGCGGCGCGTTCCGGTTTCGCGATCCCGGCACATTCGAGAATTGGTATAAGTTGCCCGCACCTGATGCGGACACTGCTGGCGCAAGCTGTTTACGGGCTTCCGGAGCTATACGGCAAGGCTCGTCGCCAACGCAAAATTAGTTGCGAATCCGGGCTGCTATCCGACCTCTGTGATTCTTGGGCCTTCGGCCGCTGGTGGAAGCGGGATGGATCGCGCCCGGCCGCGGCATCGTCTGCGATTGCAAATCCGGTGCTTCGCGGCGCCGGCAAGGAACCCAAACGCGAGCTCCACTTTGTCGAGGTAGACGAAAACTTCCGCGCCTACGGCCTGTTCACGCCACCGGCACACGCCGGAAGTTACCGAGCATCTTGGAATCGCTGCGCAGCGAAATTATCTTTTCCACGCATCTGCTGCCGCTTGGCCCGGGGAATTCTTGTCCACGCTTTACGTTTGGCTCGAACCGCGGCGCGAGGCAGTCCGAAATCGAGACGCTCTATCGCCAGTTTTATGCCGGTAAACCCATGGTAAGGCTATGGCCGGCAGGACGCCTGCCGGAGCTCCAGCACGTGGCGCACACGAATTTCTGTGACATTGGTTTCGCTCTGGATTCGCGAGGGCGAGCGCCTCGTCGTGGTGAGCTGCCTCGATAATCTCGGCAAGGGCGCGGCGGGCCAGGCAGTGCAGAACATGAACGCAATGATGGGCTTCGAGGAGGCAACGGGTCTCCAATGAGAATGGTCGTGAAGATTGCCGGAGCTTTGCTGGACGATCCAGAAGCGGTTCGCTCACTGGGCAGACAGATTGCGCAACTTGCCCAGCAAGGGCATGAGTTGCTGGTGGTGCATGGCGGCGGAAAGATTTTCACTGCCACGCTTAAGCGCATGGGCATTGAGAGCCGGTTCGTTAACGGCCTGCGCGTCACGGATCGGGAAACGCGCGATGTGGCGGTGATGGTTCTCGGCGGATTACTCAATAAGCGGATGGCTGGCGCCGTCTCTGCCGCGGGGCAGCCCGCTATCGGGTTGTGCGCTTCGGACTCGGGCTGCTTCCTGGCCGAGCCGATGCAACACGACGAAGTGGTCGGCGCGCTCGGCTTCGTCGGCTATCTGACCGGCGTGAACGCGGAATTCCTCGAATCGCTTTGGCGGGCCGGGATCGTTCCCGTAGCATCCTGCCTCGGCTTGGGCGCCGACGGCGAACTCTACAACATCAATGCGGACCATATGGCCGCCGCTTGCGCCGAATACATCCATGCCGACCGGCTGATCTATATGACCGACGTCGCCGGGGTTCTCGACGGATCTAAAGTAATGAAGGCGGTCTCCTGCAGCGAAGTGGAAGATCTGATTCGGCAGAACAAAGTCTCCGGAGGCATGGTGCTCAAGCTGGAAGCTTGCAAGCGAGCGCTTTCGGCGGGCGTGAAAGCAAGTGCGTATCGTAGGCGGCGCGAACGAGACCGGCCTGCTTTCCGCTGCCAATGGGCAGAAGGGCCCGGGGACGCGGGTGACGTCCAGCTATCCTGCGGCGGCCGGAGTCGGCCATTGAAAAAATCCGCAAGCACGAAAGCCTGCGAAAGCAGGACGTATCGCGCGGAACAAGCCATGCGCCTGGCGGGACGGTATCTGATGAACACGTACCGGCGCCCGCCTGTGGTCTTTGTGCGGGGCCGCGGCTGCTATCTTTACGATCATCGCGGGCGTAAGTATCTCGATTTCCTTGGCGGCCTGGCGGTAAATGCGCTCGGTTATTCGCCATCCGAGGCTCACGCCGCGTGATTCGCCGCGAATCCGCGCGCGCCGTGCACGTCTCCAATTTGTTTCATCACGCTTACCAGGGCCCTTTGGCGCGCAAGCTGGCGGAGTGGTCCGGGTCTAGATCGCGTCTTTTTCACGAATAGCGGCACGGAAGCGATCGAAGGCGCGATCAAACTGGCACGGCTTGCCGCCCATAAGCGGCGGACCGAAGGAAAGACCCGCATCCTGGCGCTTGAAAATTCGTTTCATGGGCGCACCTTCGGCGCGCTTTCCATAACGCATCCAGCGAAATACCGCGAGCCCTTTGCTCCGCTGCGTGCCGGGTGTTGAATTTGTGCGCTTTAACGATGTCGGCCGATCTTGAAGCCAAATTCGACGATTCCGTCTGCGCCATCGTTATCGAACCGATTCAGGGAGAAGGCGGCATTTATCCGATCAGCACGGCCTTTTGGACGCGCGCTCGCGAGCTGGCCAGCCATTACGGTGCGGCGCTGATCGCGGATGAAATCCAGTCGGGCTCGGACGGACCGGCCGCGCTTTCGCCTATCAGCGCCACGCGGGCTTACCGGATATCGTGGTGGTTGCCAAGCCGCTGGCCGGCGGGCTTCCGTTGGGAGCTATTGTGGCCCGCGAAAGTTTTGCGGAATGCTTCTCGCCGGGCCTGCATGGCTCGACATTCGGGGGCGGACCGCTGGCATGCGCCGTGGCGCTGGAGTTTCTCTCCGTCATCGAAGACGAAAACTTGCTGGAAAATGTTCGCGATCGCGGATCGCAATTGCGCGCGGAACTGACGCGACTCGCCGGCGGACGTCGATTTCATTCGTGAGGTGCGGGGCGAAGGACTGATCTCGGAATCGAGCTTGCCGTTGAAGGCAAACCCTATGCGGAGGCTGCGCTGCGCGAGGGATTGATTATCAATTGCACGCACGAACGCGTCTTGCGGCTCCTGCCGCCCTTTATCGTGACCGAGCGCCAGGTGAACGAATTCGTGCAGCGTTTCCGGCAAGTCCTGACGAAGACCAAGCGCCCCAGCTCCGTTCCCGCGGAACTCGGCGAAAGGAACAGATCGGAGCGCTTTGGCGGTTTCCCGCTAAACCAATGACTACGCATGCCCTACCGCTTACTCTTTCTACCGACCTTCTGACCGGCACGGAGTGGAACTGCGACCCGCGTTCAGGATCTCTTTCAGCTTTCCGGCCGATGTCAAGGCGCGCCCGGATCACTACAGCTCTGCGCTGGCGGGCCGATTCCTGGCGGTGATTCTGGAGAAGCCGTCGCTGCGCACGCGCGTGACTTTCGAGGTTGGGATGCGCAGCCTGGGCGGAACGGCGATTTTTCTCGACCAGACTGTTTCACGGCTCGGAGAGCGCGAATCGATTCCCGATGTGGCCAGGAACCTCTCGCGCTGGGTGCACGGCATCGTGGCGCGAGTATTTGAGCAGCGCGAACTGGAGGAACTCGCCGAATTCGCCAGCGTTCCGGTAATCAATGCGCTTTCCGATCGTTTCCATCCCTGTCAGGCCTACGCTGACTTCTTTACGCTGCGCGAGCGCTATGGAAATCTGCGCGGCTTGAAAGTCGCCTATGTGGGCGACGGCAATAATGTGTGCCATTCGTTGATGACTGTCGCGGCGCGCGTGGGCGCAGAGATGCGCGATTGCGACTCCAGCCGGTTATGAACCTGATGCTTCCATCGTTGCCGAATCGCGGCAGGCCGCGCGCGAAACGCGCGCCAGCCATAGAATTGTTCCAGTCGCCTGAAGAGGCCGTGGCCGGGGCGCAAGCCGTATATACGGACGTGTGGGCCAGCATGGGGCAAGAAGACGAAGCGGCCGCCCGCGCAAAAATCTTCGCGTCTTATCAGGTAAATGATGGCTTGATGAAACGGGCGGCTCCGGACGCTCTATTCATGCATTGTCTTCCCGCCCATCGTGGCGCTGAAGTGACCGATTCCGTGATGGATTCACCGCGTTCGATCGTCTTCGATCAGGCGGAAAATCGCCTGCACGTGCAGAAAGCCATCCTGCTGATGCTACTCAGCTAAAAGGAGATTACGTGCCTCGTAAAGTAGTGCTCGCCTATTCGGGCGGGCTGGATACATCAATTATTATTCCCTGGCTGAAAGAAACCTATGGGTGCGAAGTGATCGCCATGATCGGCGACGTCGGCCAGCAAGAGGACTTGGAAGCCGCGCGGCGGAAGGCGCTTGCCACGGGCGCTTCGGCGGCTTCCATTGAGGATCTGCGCGAAGAATTCGTCACCGAATATATCTGGCCGACGCTGCGAGCGGGCGCGGTTTACGAGCACAAGTATTTGCTCGGCACCTCCTTTGCCCGGCCCGTCTTGGCTAAGCGACAGGCGGAAGTCGCTTTGCGAATCGGCGCGGATGCCCTGGCTCACGGGTGTACAGGCAAGGGCAACGACCAAGTGCGGTTTGAACTTGCGTACAAAGCTATCGCGCCGAAGCTGCAGATCATCGCGCCCTGGCGAGAATGGAAGATCCAGTCCCGCGAAGATGCGCTTGGCGTATGCCCGGACACACAACGTCCCGGTATCGCAGACGAAAACCGACCTCTATAGCCGCGACCGCAATATCTGGCACTTGAGCCATGAAGGCGGAATCCTCGAGGATCCGGCCAATGCTCCCGAGGAATCCATGTGGCAATGGATCTACTTCCCCGGAGCGGGCGCCGGACAAACCAGCCGAAGTTGAAATCGGGTTCGAAGCGGGAACGCCGGTCTCCCTTAATGGAAAGCGGTTGAATGCAGTCGCGCTGCTCGAAGAGCTAAACGCTATAGGCGCGGCAAACGGCGTGGGGCGCATCGACCTGGTTGAAAATCGCCTTGTCGGCATTAAATCGCGCGGGGCATACGAAACGCCCGGCGGCACGCTACTCGTTTTGGCTCACCGCGAACTCGAAGCGCTTTGCCTGGATCGCGAAACTGCGCATTACTCGCAAATTCTGGCGCATCGGTATGCGGAGCTCGTCTATTACGGGTTGTGGTTCACGGCTTTGCGCGAAGCGATGGACGCGTTCTTTACAAGTGCGCAACGGCATGTGACCGGAACGGTCGGCCTGCGGCTCTACAAAGGCAATGTCGCGGTAACCAGGCGGCAATCCGCTCATTCCCTCTATCGAACCGATCTCGCCAGCTTCAGCATGGCTCGCTATAACCCAAAGGACGCGGAAGGGTTCATTAACCTCTTCGCATTGCCGGTGACGGTGCCGGCTAACGACTCGGCATCGTGAAGCAGCGGGCACACAACTGCGTGGAGCGAGCAAGCTTTGGGGTGGACGATTCGAACAGCCGCCGGATGAGCTCTTCTATCAATTTCAACGCTCCTTTCCGTTTGACCGCCGGTCTGCTGCCTTACGAACTAGCCGTCGACCGCGCGTGGGCTCGCGCGCATAGAGAAAGTCGGCATCCTCAGTTCCTCGGAAACGCAGCAGACACTCGAAGCACTCGATGCCATCGCCAAGCGAGCGGAGTCCGATCCGGCCTGGCTTGATCTTTCGCCTGCCGAGGACGTGCACCATTTCGTCGAAATGGCCCTGGTCGAACGCTTAGGCCCGCTTGGTTACAAGCTGCACACGGCGCGAAGCCGGAATGAGCTGGTGGCCACGGATTTCCGCATGTTCGTTAAAGAAGCCGCGCAGGACGTCTCGCGGGCTGTCAGTGCGCTCATTGCGGCGCTTATTGGGTTGGCCGAGCGGACGATGGGGGTCCCGCTAGCGGGGATGACGCACCTGCAACATGCTCAGCCAATTCTTTTCTCGCATTTTATCCTCGCGCATGTTGAGGCATTTTTTCGCGACTTAGAGCGACTCGGCTACCGCGCGACGCACAGCAGACTCATGTCCGCTGGGCTCCGGCGCGCTGGGCGGCTCTCGTTTCCCGTCGATCGAGAAGCGCTGGCAAAAGAGCTTGGCTTTTCGCGCATTTCCGCCAATAGCCTGGATGCCGTGGGCGACCGCGATTTCGCGCTGGATTATCTTTACGCACTGGCCGGCATGGCGACACATATTTCGCGCCTCGCCGAAGATTTCGTCCTCTTTGCTTCTCAGGAATTCGGATACGTCTTGTTGCCCGATGAATATTCCACGGGAAGCAGTCTTATGCCGCAGAAGAAAAACCCCGACGCGTGGGAGCTCTTGCGCGGCAAGACTGGCCGCATAACCGCCGCTCTGGTGTCGGTTTTAATAACGCTGAAGGGTTTGCCTTCGAGTTATCAACGCGATTTGCAGGAAGACAAAGAGCCGGTTTTCGCCGCACACGACCAGGCCTTGGCGGTCGCTCCAAATTGCGGCCGGGGCCGTCGGCGCCACGCGCGTTAACCAGGCAAGGCTTTTGGCCGCGGCCCAAGATTCCGCACTGCTTGCCACGCAGGCCGCGCATTATCTCGTCCGCCGCGGTCTTCCCTTCCGGCAGGCGCACGAAA
Source organism: uncultured Acidobacteriota bacterium (assembly GCA_963846235.1). Classification (GTDB taxonomy): domain Bacteria; phylum Acidobacteriota; class Terriglobia; order Acidiferrales; family UBA7541; genus Palsa-189. The sequence continues at coordinate 36,598 of CAWJVF010000003.1, read as the reverse complement.
TTGTCGGCCGGATGATTCGCGAAGCCGAACGCACACACGAATCATGGACGGCCATGCCTTTGTCAAAACTTAAAAGCTTCTCGCCCCTCTTTGAGTCCGATCTGGCGCAGGTACTGACTCTTGAGTCCGCGCTGGCGAGCTGCGACGTGCCTGGAGGAACGGCTCCAGCACGGGTTCGAGAAGCCATTGCTCGATTCCCGCTCTCGTCTTGAGCAGCAGGACGAATTCGGCTAAAGGAGGTTCCTGAGTGACCAACGACATCCCCCAGATGAATACGGCGCCGCTCTCTGCGCTTCCGCGAGGTTTCGCTTTGCGGCCATGAACTGCGGCCTGCGGAAAGCTCCTAATCTCGATCTGGGGTTGATCATTGCAGATGAGGAAGTCGCTGCCGCCGGAGTTTTTACGCAGAACCTGGTGCAAGCCGCGCCGGTCGTTCTTTGCCGCCGGCATTTGCAGAAAGCGGCCCCGCGTATGCGCGCCGTGATCGTCAATTCGCGAAATGCGAACTGCGCCACGGGCGAGGCCGGAATGGCCGCTTCGCGAAGCGACCGCGCAAGCAATCGCTCGTGAGATCGGCTGCGACCCGGAACAAGTATTCGTTTGCTCCACTGGAGTTATCGGCATTCCGTTGCGCGTAGAACGGATTCTGCAAGCTGTTCCCGCCCTGGTGAAAATGGCCGACCGCACCGTCGGAGGGCTTCGGCGGATTCACCAGGGCCATCATGACCACCGATACGCGGCCGAAATGGGCCGCATCCCGCTGCACACTTTCCGGCCGCACGATCCGGTTGCTGGGCTGCACGAAAGGCGCGGGAATGATCCACCCCAATATGGCGACGATGCTGGCTTATATCGTTACCGATGCAGCGATCAGTTCTCCGCTGCTGCAACGCGCCTTGAATCAGGTAGTGAGCGGAACTTTCAACTCGATCACGGTCGATGGAGACACTTCCACCAACGATACGCTTCTGGCTCTCGCCAGCGGCGCCGGCGGCAATCGCACAATTACGAAAGCCGATGCGGATTATCGGCGCTTTGTGAGCGCGCTCGAAAACGTGTGTCGCTCACTGGCATTGCAAATCGTCGCAGACGGCGAAGGCGCCACGCGTGTGATCGAGATAGAAGTTCGCGGAGCGGCCAAGCGACGATGCCGCGCGACAAGTAGCCATCACAATTGCCGGATCTCCGCTCGTTAAGACCATGTTTGCCGGGGCAGATCCGAATTGGGGACGCATTCTCGCCGCAGCCGGACGTGCGGGAGTGAAAATCGATCCTCGCCGAGCCAACATATATCTTGCGGATGTTCTCACTTGCCGCGGCGGCGTCGAGCATGCCTTTAGCGAAACGCGTGTGCACAATCGCATGCTGCGCGATTTCGTTCCCGTCCGCGTGGAGCTGGGCATGGGCCGTGGCCGTGCCTGTGTGTGGACGTGCGATTTCACTTCCGACTACGTGCACATCAATGCGCGCTATCGAACTTAAGCTTTCTGTCATTGGTCGCTGCCGCTGAGCCCTAAGGACGGCCAAATTAATCCTTTATTAACAATTAGATACGATGATCGGCGTGGTCACGCTCTCGGAACTCAATAAACGGGTCGTCCATAGGGTTTGTTACGTATTTTTGCTCGTCTCCGTTGACCTGATCACAAGGTTGGCGGATGATGCGGCGCGAGAGCTGAAGCGCAAGCTTCGCCCGGGGTAGCCTGCGTTCGTTCGGACTGCGTACGGAGTTGGCCTTGCCTCTTCAGCCGCGCCTCATGGAGCTATTGAGCCAGAGGCCAAGGGAGTACGTTCGTGAAAAAACTGTACGTCGGCAATCTGCCGTTTCAGGCTACAGAAGAGGAACTAGGCAATTGGTTTTCGCAGGTGGGTGTTTCGCCTGCGAATATCACTCTGGTGCGCGACCGCTTCTCGGGTCAACCTCGCGGATTTGGATTCGTCGAAGTCAATAGCGACGACGATGCCGGCCGCGCGATTCAAGCTCTCAATGGCCACGACTTCATGGGCCGCAGCGTGGTCGTAAACGAGGCGCGTCCTCCACGTGAAGGTGGTGGCGGTGGAGGTGGCGGTCGCGGCCCAGGCGGTGGCGGAGGCGGTGGAGGTCGCGGCGGCTATGGCGGTGGCGGACGCGGTGGCGGAGGCGGACGCGGGGGTTCCGGCGGCGGGGGTGGCAGAGGCCGTTATTAGAATTTCGCATAAATTTCGCTCGCGCCCGTCCGTGCAAAACCTTTGCAGCGGACGGGTGAGCGACTTCAAGCTTTCTGCTCGTTTAGTTGGCCAACCGAATTTTCCGCAGTGCTGAGTACTGTCGGAACGCCTTCGAGGCGTTCGATGCGGCCACCGCTGTAGCTGTACTTTTCGAGCGCCATCGCCTCGATCGCCTGCTTCACTAACCCCATCACATCGAGACCGGCCTCCGCCTCCTCGAGATCGGCCGCCGAAGCATAAAGAGCGGGACTGCGCGGCAGGAAAAGCGGGCAGCAATCGTGAAATGGCTCTTCGGAAATCTCAAAAGTACCGATGCGCCGCGCCAACGCGAGAATTTCCTGTTTATCGTCGCCCGCTAGCGGACGGAAGACGGGCATTGGCGAAGCCGCACCGACCGCCACCATATTCTGCAGAGTCTGAGAAGCCACCTGACCCAAGCTATCGCCCGCTATGATCGCCTGGGCATGGTTTCTACGCGCAATTCGCTCTGCAATCCTGCAACATCATGCGCCGATAAAGCAAAAGCCGGTACTGCTCGGGAGCGGACGCGCACGATTTCGCGCTGAATCGGTTCAAATGGGACAAGATACAGCCTTGCCGTAAATTGGTAAGGCAACAGCCGTTCCACCAAAGCCCTCGCCACATGCACGGAAGATTCACCGGGCTTCGCCCCGCCGCCCCAGAAGTGAACGAAATTCACGTGCGCGCCGCGGCGAATCATTTTGTAAGCGGCCACCGCGGAATCAAATCCTCCCGACAAAAGGCAAACCATTCGCCCGGTGGTATTCGCCGGCAAGCCCTCCCGTACCGGGAATCCTTCTCGCATAAACCAACATCGGACCAGGCGTGATTTCGATTCTGCAGGTCATCTCCGGATCATCGAGCTGCACGCGGACAGAACGGCCGGCTGCGCGCAATTTCTCCAGCAGGTAGCCGTCCCACATGCCTTTCGATTTCGTCGACGCGGTGGGGAAAAGATTTGTCGCTGCGCTTCGCACGAACGGCGAAATTCGAGAATTCGAGTGGCGCTACTTCCTCCCATGCCGCTTGGCAGAGCGCCTCTAGATCGTCTTGCGATCCGCGCTGCACAGAACGAGCCACCGCGAAGTAAGCTATGCCCGAGAACCTGTTTCAGCCGCCCGATTATCGTTTCCAAAGGCGCATCCGAACCGAACTCTAGAACCACGCGGTCTCCAGGCTGGCGCATGCGCATACTCGGGAAGTCTGCGAACGCGCGCCGCAAGGCCAAGCAAGAATTTGCCGAGGAAAAATTTGCGGTTCCGGCCCTTCAGCCAGAGCTCGTGATAGTGAATGACGACGACGGTCTTCAGCATTTTTTGTCCGAGAAGCGGGCCTTTCTGAATGCAGTATACAGCGACTCCGACGGCTTGCGGCGTTGCCATCCGTTCTAGGAGTAGCCCGTATCGTTTGCGCGAAACGCTTATGTAGTAGTTGGACACGACTGTAGACGCGGGATCGTTCTGGCGTATATGGAAGTGCAAGTCACCTGTAAATCGGAATTAGCAGGCGACCTTGGGCGCTCCTCGAGCATCCATATAGGAGCACGCGACCTCGATAAGGAAGGCCGAGCGATGTGGGATAAGCGCGATTGGCACCAGTTCTTCCAGCTAGCGCAACGCCCGTGGCAGCGTCACCGCCCGCCACGCCCTGTAGCGCCGTCGGGGATAAACCGCGTGTTGCCGGTGGTGGGGTTCAGCCTTTCTGAATTGGACGACGCTGGAATCAATTTGGAGCTGGCGGAGCGTCTTGGCTTACCCGTCGACGCCGCTCGCGTGGGCGTCTACGGCCCCAATGTTTCCGCATTGCGCGATTTTGTGCGCTCGGCCCGGCAACCCGGGTAAAACACGTAGTTCGCCCCGTCTTTAATTCCCTGAAATTAATCAGGTTAAGTACGACCCGCAAGGCATTTGGCCCACAGGGCGGAGCCGTCTCGCCCTTAGGGTGACGACGCTTGGAATGAGCAAACGCTCCTGCCGCAGGCGTACTAGGAGTTACTTCCGCCCTCTTGACGAGGCCAAAACTTTCGGTAAACTGCGCTTTCTTGTATGTCCGAGCAATTCATTATCGGCCAGGAGCCGCTGCGAGAATTCGAATACCCGCAGCGGGAAGCAGCCTTCTTTTATGGCCTATTTCTCCGCGGCCATTCTGCCGAAGAGCTCCGCCGCGATATCGAAGTGCCTGCTTCCGTGTTGGCTCGCTGGCACCGGGAGGCCGAGCGCGAACCAAGCCTGCGCGAAGTGCTCGAACGCATGGTGGAGTACCGCCGGCACGTCCTCGCCATTTTTGATTCCTTGATCGGATTTGATACCCGCATCACTCGCTTGCAGTAGCGCCGCTAATTTTCCATTGCCACACTAATCATCCAGGTCTTCCCTGAACACCGGCTGGGTTGGATCAAGACGACCGTCGATGACATCGATGAGCAGGCGTTCGTACGTGCTTTCCGCCTCTGCCAGTGACGCGTGGCCACGTTCCCACTGAAGCGCTCCACTGGCCGAGTAGATGAGCGTGAAGTACCGGCCCGAAGAATACTGAAGTTCAAGCGAGTGGCTCGGCAGGTCTGGGTCGCCGGTCTGTCCAAGCACATCCATCAGCGCGACAGACCATTGCCTGCCCTTGGGGTCGGTAACGACCTGGCGCTCGACATATTGCCAGTCGTCCATGCTCCATAAAGGCATCGTTATCCCAGCAGCTCACCAAGCGCTCTTGCGACCTGCGCACCGGTGAATGGTTTCGGGATCAGCAACACTCTCTGCGCCTGCCGGGAACGAAGGCTCGCGTCAGCTTCCTCCGGCGTGTCGCTGATGATGATCACCGGAAACTCGGCGTGAGGCGGGTGGTCACGCACAGCGTCAAAGAGCGACTCACTCATGTCGAAAGCGGAGCAGTCGAGCACGAGGGCATCGGCGCGTTGATTGAGAATTAGCTCGTTGACGTTTGGGCTATAGCCCGCGGCGAAAACCTCGAAGCCGCGGTCACGCAGCGCAAACGTCAATAGCTCGGCGATCTCGGGCGTGTCGTCGATGAGCAGGATGCGTCGCAACAGAACACTACTTCTTGCCCGACCCTGCACCAGGCAGGCGCTTCTTCTTGCCGGCGGACGGCTCCAGATCCAAGACCCACACTCGGCCTCCGGCCGTGTAATAGGCCCGATGATCGTTCTCGATCATCGCGCCCCAGGCTTCCAGTGTGCGCATCGCAAAGGTATATCCCTCAAAGTTATTGCGCGTGTGGTCGAGTACCTCGCGCGTATGCCAGTTGTCGGTGAGGATGGCGTCACCTGGGTGCACGCGCAGAACGGTGTAGTAACGGTCGTAAGCAGCCTCGGGGCGCACATCGCGGGTCGATCCGCGCTTCTTGCCTTCGCTGACAATGTAGCTTTCCTGGGCTTCCGGAGCGGCAGGCGGATGAATTGCGTGGTCGTGGTCGCTCATAGTGTTTGCGCAATGGCTGCGGCTTGTTCCGCAGACGCCATATCTACCAGGTTTTTTGCATCCGCGGCCCGGATCAGGGCCTCGGGTAGCTGAACGCCCATCATTCCCCATTGCTCGTTGGCGAATTTTTGCAGCTTGGCCACGTGCTCGGCGTGAAGATGGCCAAAACGTCCTTGCAGCTTTAAGTATTCCGATACCGGCCGCATGTTCCGCGGGCGGAAGCTGTAATCGTATGCGCGCGTCTCGGGGTTCCATTCCCAGATAGGGTAGAGCCCGCATTCGACGACCAGCCGGCCGAGATCGATCGAACGCGGAGTCTCGTAAACGAAGCCCTTCTGGCACGGAGTGTAGACCATCAGGTACGCAGCGCCCTTGTGATTAAGCCCCTTGCGTACTTTATTCATGAGATCGATCGGATAGCCCACGCTCGCGGTCGCCACGTAGCAGTGGGGATGGCCGGCAGCCATCATGCGCGCGAGGTCCTTGGGAAACAGCGTCTTCCCCTCCGGAACCATCTGCCCGGGAGGAGAGAAAGTTGTCATGCCGCCGTAGGGCGTGCGCGAAGAAGCCTGAATGCCCGTGTTAGCGTACTGCTCGTTGTCGTAGCAGATAATCAGGCAGTCATGGTTGCGGTAGAGCGCGCCTGAAATCGAGGCCAGGCCGATATCGGACGCACTGCCGTCACCGGCCTCGCAGATGATGTTTGGAAAAGCGCCCTTCCATTTTCCCTTTCGGATCATAGCCTCATAGGCAGCGGCGACGCCTGCAGTGAAGCTGCCCGCGCTGCCAATCTGCGTGTGCGCCCAGGGCACATTGTAGGGCGTGCACAAATAGGAGCTATTGGCGACGTACATACACCCTGTGGGTCCGACCAGGATCGTATTGTCACCCGCAGCCTTGCTCGTCATTCGGTACTGGATGGATGGCCCGCAGCCGGCACACGTGCGGTGGCCGGGGACGAACGGCTCGGTCGATGGTAATTCAGGATTGTAGAAGCGCGCCCCTTGATTCGGGCTGTCGAGAAGCGGCAGTAGTTGTCGCTGAACCTCTATTACTGGCATATCCATTCCTCCGATGGCGGGCCCCAGGGATCCCGCACGATTCTTGTTGTAGTGCGGACCTTTAAGTCCCACTTGACGACGTTACTCTTCGAATCCCACCCAATGCGTACGCTTTTCGATGGCCCCGCGCTTTTGCGCTTCAATCATTTTCTGAGTCATCCAGTAGAATTCCTTCAGTACGATCGCCTCGCCGCCCATTCCAGCCATGAACGAGACGACGAGTGGCCGCTGTTTGCTTTCGTAGAGCGCCGCGCAGACCTCGGCGTATAGCGAACCGCCGCTACTCACGCTGCCGAGTCCCATATTGGTTTCGATCACGCCCACCACTTTGAATTTACTGAGGGCATCCCTCACCTGATCTGTTGGGTAAGGCCTGATGGTTCGCAGCCGTACCATGCCGACCTTTGCGCCGCGATCACGCATGTGCCGAATTGCGTAACGCGCCGTCACAGCGTGGCCGCCTTGTATAAAAAAGACGACGTCGGCTCCTTCGGTCATGAATTCTTCTACCCACGGGTCGTACCGTCTTCCGAAGATTTTCGCGAACTCGTCGTGGACCTCTTCAATGACCGCCATCGAACCTTCCATGGCGCGCGCACGCTCCAACTGCAGCGGAGGACCCTGCTCAGGCATGATTTGCGGGCCGTGCGACACTGGATGCCGCGGATCGAGCGGATACGGATGCTTGTAGGGTGGCAGGAATTCCTTCACCTGACCCGGGTCGGGCAAATCGACATCGCTGGTGATGTGTGAGACGAAGAAACCATCCTGGCAGACCATCTGGGGCAAAAGCACGCGCGGGTCCTCGCCAATTCGAAATGCCATCAGGTGATTGTCAAACGCTTCCTGAGCGTCGCACGACCAGCCCATGAGCCATCCCATATCACGCGTCGAAAGCGCGTCGGTATGCTCCGAACCGAAATCGCCGGGCGGATCGAGCGTCCGGTCAGCGATCATCATCTGCACCGGCATACGACTGCCCGAGATCGGCGAATAGAGTTCGTAAGCGAACTGCACGCCGACGCCCGAGCTACCCGTGAAAACGCGCGCGCCGCTCGAAGAAGCACCGTGCGCAATGCTCAATTGCGAGTGCTCGCTGTCGGCCACGATGTACTCGGCGTCGAGTTCCCCATTAGCCACCATTTGCGCCAACGCCATCATCGTCGCCGTGTAAGGCCGGATCGGGTAGGCCGTAATGACGTCGACGTCGGCATACTTGGCGGCCTGCGCCGATGCGACGCAGCCATTCATCCGGACCGTCTTCTTCTTTCTCTCGCTAACGCTAACCGTTGCCATGGTTCACTCCGTACTGAGTCAGACGCGACTATTGATGGCTACGCAGATTCCACAATTGATTCACGCGTAGCGCCTTTCATCACACCTAGCGCCAATTCTCAATGTCCTTCGCCGGCCGTTCGGCAAGGTTTGCCAGCTCTGCAGCCTGCCGTCCGTGTAGCCCTGGCGTGATAGCGAACGCCGTGTCCATCCGCACCACCCCGGTATCGAAGTCGAGTTCGGGCACGCCCTCAAGGCAGCCCGTCGGGCATTCCTCGATGCACACACGGCAACCTTTGCAGTAATCGACCAGAATCTTATAGAGACCGTTCGAACGCATCGAACGCACGATGCAGGGCTCTGGACACACCAGATAACAGTTGTCGCAAGCGTTGCAGGTGCCGCAGCTAAAGCAGCGGCTGGCTTCTTCAAGGGCCTGCTCTTCCGAGAATGCCTGGATTACTTCCTCCTGCGTACTGCGCCGGCTCGCCGGTTGTAACATCGATTGCCGGACACGCGGGAAGTGCGGGAAATACGTCATGTTCATGCGGTTCAGATCGACAATCACGTCGACCGCGACTGTACGCGGCTGCAACGGCTCCCCGCGGAGCACTTTGTCCAGATTGAAAGCCACGCGCTTCCCGTCGCCGACGGCATTCACCACCATGAGTGGCTGACCCGTACCCAACTGCACGACGTCGCCCGCCGCAAAAAACTTTGTGTCGCCCAACCGCCCGAACCGGTCGATCTTGATCGTGCCGCGTTCGGTCTTGAAGTCGTCCGGCAACCAACCGAGCGACGCCCGCTGTCCCACGGCGATGATCACATTGTCGACGGCAAAACGTTCGGCAGGAGCCTCTCGGTCGATGGCGATGGGCGAAGCATTGATGGGGCCAGAGAAGCGCGCCGGATGCAGTTGCAGCGCCTCCACCTTGCCATTCCCCAGCACAGCGGTCATGGCTCGCCCGTGCAACAGCTCCACTCCCTCCTCTACCATGTCGTGCAGATCCTCGGGCACGGCCGGCATCTCGCCAGTGTTGTTCTCTACCGTGATCATGGTCACTTCTTGGGCGCCTTGTCGGAGCGCTTCGCGCGCACAGTCGATTGCCGTGTTTCCGCCGCCGATGACGGCGACCCGCGGGCCTAGCTTGACCTTTGAAGTGCCCATGCCGATGTCGCGAAGGAATGGAAGTCCGTAAAGCACGCCCTGCTTCGTCTCACCCTCAGCTCGCACGCTATTGGGTTCGGTGAGGCCTACGGCCAGCACGCAGGCGTCGTAGTTCTTCTTCAAATCGTCCCAGGTGATGTCTTTGCCAACCTCGGTGTTCGTCTTGATTGTCACGCCGAGTTCGACGAGGCGTTCGATCTCGCGATCGAGTACGTGCTGCGGGAGCACCCAGTCTGGAATGCCGCCGCGATTTAGTCCGCCTGCCTTCGGCGATTTCTCAAGGATGGTCACCGCGTAGCCGAGGCGGGCAAGCTGATACGCGGCGCTGTGGCCGGCCGGACCCGATCCGACGACGGCCACTTTCTTTCCGTTGGGCGGCCCAGCCTTTACCACGTCGCGCGGCAAGGCTTGCCCTAAATCGCCGAGAAACCGCTCGACTGCGCGAATCGAGATGGCCTCGTCGTACTGTCCACGATTGCAAGCTTGCTCGCATGGGTGGTAGCACACCCGTCCGGTGACCGATGGGAATGGCATGTCTTCCTTGATGAGCGCATACGCGTCGAGATACTTACCGCGCTTCACCAGGTCGAGATAGCCCTGAATCTTTTCGTTGGTTCCGCAGGCGTTGTTGCAGGGTGGCAGCTTATCGCGGTACACCGGCCTGATCGCGCGCCAATTGCCGGTAGGAAACAGGTCCTGACCTTTGTCTTGCGACGGTGCGGGCGTGATGCCGGCAAACGGCACTGTGAGCCAGTCGGGAATGTGCGTACCTTTGGTCGACATGTATACCTTTCTATGCAGCCACAGGGTTCAGCGGCAGGATGTGCAGTTCGTTCATCGCGGTGCGAAATGCCGCCTTGTTTGCAATCATTGGTTCAATCGTCTCAAGCTTTACAATACCCGTCGTCTTGACCACAGCCGCAATCAGAGGAGCGGCAATGTCCGGTGCGATCGCCTTGCTTCGCTCGGCGGCGCCTTCCGTGGAAAGGCGGTCGAGACCGAGCTCGCCCAGCCGGTAATACAGCCACTTGTGGTCAGCCAGTTTCGCGGCATCGACACACACGAGTTGGGCCAGCCGCTCAGATCCCGGCACGAAACGTATCATGTACTCGGGTGAATAGTGCGTGTTGATCACCAACGTTCCGCCTGGAGGCATCCCACGCATGTAATCCCAGCCCTTGACCATGGTCTGCTCGACCAGTACGACAATGTTGGGGTGATCGTTCTCGTAGGTGAGCGCGTTTTCGATCTCGCCGTCGCTCACACGACAGTACTTGCGTGTCGGGGCGTTGGTGCGATCGGGATTGTCCACATAGTTTTCCATCGCCTGCGCGAACTTGCCCTCGAGTCGGGCGGAAGCAGAGACAGAATTGACGATGTCACGACCTTCCTTATCCATGATGATGCCGCGCGTCCACACCGTCAGTTCGGTATAGCTCATGATCAGCCCTCGTTCCCATTCGGATGTGCCAAAGCGCTGTTGCTCAGCACGTCGGCACTTTTTAATGGCCCAGAACTACCGCGATCGGAGTCCAAAATCGCCAGGAAATCGCTCCTGCGGACGACAAACGGCGCCCCGGCAGTGCGTTCCTGCAATTCCGCAATCGCTAACAGCGTCGCCTTCTTGCACAAGCTTTCAACGTCAGCGCCCGTGAACCCGTCCATCCGACAAATTAATTCCGCCATATCGACATCCGCCGCGAGCGGTACGCGCCGGCAGCAGAGTTTCAGGATGGCCGCCCGATCGGCAGCGTCCGGCTTGGCGAACGGAAGGACGTAGTCGAATCGTCCGCTACGCAGGAGCGCCGGCTCCACCCTTTCGGGGCGGTTGGTGGCAGCCAGCAGGATCACCCCTTTGACGTCACGCAGATTATCGATCTCACGCAGGAGTTGGCTCAAAATTCTTTGATAGATGTCAGCGCCGAATTGATCGGCCCCAAACTTTGGCGCGACCGCATCGATCGTATCGAAAAACAGGATGCAAGGCGCTGCACGTCTCGCTTTCTTGAAAACCTCGCGAAGCGCTCTTTCGGATTCGCCCAACCACTTCGAGTACAGTTGAGGGCCATCAATAGCGATGAGCGGGACTTGCTTTTCACCGGAGAGCGCTCGCGCCATGGCGGTCTTTCCGGTCCCGGACGGTCCGACGAGCAGAATACCTCGCGGCGGCGCCAGCCCAACCTGCTCATAGACGTCGTCGTGCATGTGAGAGTGCTCGACTATGGCATCGAGCAATCGCTTCACCTGCTGGAGCCCCCCGAGGTCCGCAAATGTAGACGTGCTCTTCTCGATAAAAAATTCACGTGTCGCACTTGGTTCCACTTCCTTCAAGCCGGCGAGAAAGTCGTTACGCGTGACCTGCAGCGTTCCCAAATCGGCGGCCGCAGGGCCGCCGGTCTCGACAGATAACGACGAGAGGAAGCCGCGCAAGGCAATCATCCCGACTTCCTGGCCCAGCGCTTCAAGGTCGGCGCCGACGAAGCCGTGGGAATGCTCGGCGATCTCCTGCAGATTGACGTCGGGTGCGAGCGGCATGGCGCGTGTGTGGATTTTGAGAATTTGCAGCCGCGCCTGCGTGTTGGGAACTCCGATTTCGATTTCGCGATCGAAGCGTCCGGGACGTCGCAGGGCCGGGTCGAGAACCTCGGGGATGTTGGTGGCGCCCATGACGATCACCTGGCCGCGTGACACAAAGCCATCCATCAAGCTGAGAAGCTGCGCCACGACGCGCTTTTCGACCTCACCAGTCACTTCAGCGCGTTTGGGAGCGACCGCGTCGATCTCATCGATAAAGAGGATCGCCGGCGCGTGGCGCGCCGCTTCCTCGAATACCTCGCGGAGCTTGGCCTCGCTCTCGCCGTAGAACTTCCTCATGATCTCGGGGCCGTTGAGGTGAATGAAGTGGACGCGGCTCTCGGCCGCGACAGCGCGGGCGAGCAGGGTCTTCCCGGTGCCAGGCGGGCCGTAAAGCAGCACGCCCTTCGGCGCCAAAATTCCGAGCCGCTCGAAGATGCGAGGGTGCTTTAGCGGCAGTTCGACGATTTCGCGTACCCGAGCCACCTCGCGCTCCAGGCCGCCGATATCTTCGTAGGACACCGCCGGCGCTCGCGCCGCCGTCTGCTCACCTTCCACCACGCGGATGTCGGTGCGCTTTCCGATCATCACTGGTCCTGCGGGAATCGTGCGTACCACCTGGAAGTTCAGGGCCTTGGCGAAAGTTGGCACACGCACCACGCACCCCGTAACCACCGGGACGTTTTCCAGATCCTCGAGCATTCGTTCGGGTGCGATGATCACTGGTGCTGCCCCAACCCACAATGGAGCCAAGCGCACGCTTACAGCCTGGGCGTGCTCGATAGGCGTTACCGTCACCTGCTCCTGCAAGCCCGCGCCGCAATTACTGCGAGTCGTGCCGTCGATCTGGATCACGCCTTGGAGTCCATCGTCCGCGAGCTCGGCGCGCGCGACGGAAAGGGTTGCGCCGGTGATCTTCAGCACATCGCCAACTCGCGCCCCAATGCGCGTCAGGTCGGCTGCCGCTAGCCGCGCAAGCGCATGCCCAATATCCTCGACGCGAGCTTCTGCGACCCGCAGCGTCACGGTTGCAGCGAGAGACGGTGTGACCAGTTCATTCATGCTTGCGGCGTGACCTTGAGCATGCTTTGGATCTCTCGTGCGAATGCGTCGAAGAGCATGACCAACTTCTTTTTCTCTGCGTGGTCCGGTTCGTGAGCCAAGACAGCCACAAGAGTCAAGTCATTCCCCAGGTCGGTCAAGCGGATCGTCCCCAGATTGGTATGCTCGATAGCCCACCCGTCGCTTTTGACAGCAGTGACCGCCATACTCAAAGTGACTGGATCGCTTTCCCACGGCACTACAAGCGCATTGAGCCTGCCTTGGCCGGTAGCGTATTGCTCGATCGCACGGGAGACGACCGAGGGGGATGCGCTGGCGGTAAACTGGAGGATCTCTTCACCCATGACAAGGTGTGGTACACTGGCCCAGTCATCGTACCACTTGAGGGGAATCTAGCATCCATGCCTCGGACTGTCAAGCAAATCGCTTATCCCCGTCGCGGCGACACTCTTTTCATCGAGCCGATCAAAAAAACGCGACTCGCTGAGGAGGTCGCCGACCGCATCCGCATGTTGATTCTGAACGGCACATTCCCGCCCGGCAATCCGCTGCCCTCGGAACGCCTGCTCACCAAGCGCCTCGGTGTGAGTCGCGGATCGCTCCGCGATGCGCTTCGCATGTTGGAGATGATCGGGCTGCTCGAGACGCGGCACGGGCAAGGCACCTTCCCGCACGAGTTGACGGTAGACCGTCTGGTCGCACCCCTGGCCTCGGTAATGACCTACCGGCATGACCTGCGGGACGAACTTATGGATGTCCGACGTATGTTCGAGCCTGCCGTCGCGCGTGTTGCAGCCACGCGCGTGACCGACGAAGATTTGGCCGGTCTGCAATATATCCTCGATGCGCAGCGGCGGAAGCTTGAGACTGGTCAATCGACCATTGTTGAAGACACGGCATTTCATGCGGCCTTGGCGAAGTGCACGCACAATCGGGTGGCTGTGAGCATCATGGCAACCCTGAACGATTTGCTCGTGGAATCGCGCAAGTTGACGTTGAAACAGCAGGGCCGTCCCGCACAATCCGTCGCGGGACACGAGGCAGTGGTTGCCGCTTTGCGCCGGCGAGACGCCGAGGCCGCCGCCCAAGCCATGTCCAAACACATAGATAAGATCGCCGATCTGCAACTCCAGGCCCGAGAACTTCTCAGTGAGCCGAGCGAGTAAGAGGGGAAGCCGCTCTCATGGATGAGAGCCTGCAAGCCCACATCGACACGTATCTGTCCCGTCTGGCTGACCTGATCCGTCGCGGACGTCAGCTTCACGACACCTTGGCGACAGATCCTTCCAGCAAGTCAGCGCTCCTGGTCACCCGCGTCTGGCAGCAAGATTGCGGCGTGATAGTCAATCAACTGTCCGGTGGCAGCAAGGCCCATTGGCTCGCCCGGTCGTTCAGTGAAGCGTTCCTGATGCGCTCAACTGGCGGCAGCGCCGTCGAATCCGCGGCACCGGCGGAGATCGCCGATCGACTTGTCTATGTCCTCGAGCAAGCAGTTGCCTCACTGTCCCAAATGGGCAGTGACTTGGCCGTTTCTGCATCGCCGGAGGCGGCGCCGCCTTCGCACCGGTTTGATTTCGTTAACAATCGGCAGCTCCGACCCGTCCTCGAGCGGGCGTATGCGGATAGCCGGCGCGAACTGGAGGCGCGCCGCTATGGCCCGGCGCTGCTTACTTCCTGCGGGATCCTGGAAGCCATCGTGACTGACGCGCTGGAACACAAGGGGCCCAGCGTGCTGGCTGCTGTTGGGGCGCCCGAGGGCAAGATCGCGGACTGGCCGTTCGAAACGCGCCTCGCCGTTGCCGAGAGAGAGGGACTCATTCACAGCGGATGCGCGCGTTTGCCGCCAGTCGCGCGGAGATATCGAGATCTCAACGTGGCCGGCGATCTGGACTCAGCTATCACGGAGCGCGATGCGCGACTGGCCGGGCAAGTGCTCCATGTCGTCATGAGAGATTTGGATCCCGGGCGGTGAGAGGAAAAGGCAGTCAATGCGAACTCGAAAGTTGAGTTTGCCCTGAAACTCCACCACGAGGTAGCGCAGTAGAAAAATCTAGAGAATCTGATGGGGTCAGCCTTTTTTCTCTTCCAGTTCAGCCCACCGCGCATAGAGACGATCAACAACCTTCTGGGCCTCCTCGAATTGGGCGTAAGTGTCCCGAAAATCGAGGCGATCGCTCACGTTGGCAGGATCTTCCAGAGCGGCACGTTTGGCGAGCAGTTCCTGCTCGGCCCTGCCGATACGCTCTTCAATGGTTGTAAACTCGCGGGCCTCGACATAGGAGAGCTTCTTTTTTGTAACCGCTGCTGACTTAGTCTCGACTGCTGGCGCGCCCGAGCTTTGGCTTCGAGGCACCACGTTGGGTTGCCTCTTCGACTGTCGCGAACCCTGCCAGACATCCCATTGCGAGTAGTCGGCAAAACGCTCCGCCTCGCCCATACCGTCGAAACCAAGTACGACGGTCGAGACACGGTCCAGCATGTAGCGATCATGGGTAACCAGAACCAATGCCCCGCGATACTCCAGCAGGCTCTCTTCGAGTATTTCGAGTGTGGGGATGTCGAGATCGTTGGTCGGTTCATCCAACAGCAAAACATCTGCCGGCTGGAGCATGAGCCGCGCGATCAATACACGTGCCCGCTCTCCGCCGGAGAGGCGGCCCACGGGCTGATTCAAGTCCTCACTCGCAAAGAGAAACCTGGCCGCCCACGAGGCAACGTGAATCACTTGCTCCTGATAAATGACCGAATCACTATCCGGCGCGAGAGCGCGCCGAAGAGTGAGGTCTGGATCGAGTTCGCGGTTCTGGTCGAAAGACACAATCCGCAATGAGTCAGCTTTGTGGATCTCGCCCTCCGTAGGCTGGATGTCGCCCCGCAGTAGCCGGAGCAGTGTCGTCTTTCCGCTGCCGTTCGGGCCAACCAGTCCCACTCGCATTCCCGACGTAATCGAAAAATCGAGTTCTTCGAATAGAGTGCGATTGCCGATGGTATAAGCGACGCCAGCAAGTTCAATCAGCCGCTTGGTTTGCCGGTTCGTCGCGGAAAAGTCAATCCTGGCAGTGGAGGTTTGGCTCCTGGCGTTCAGTGCCGCCAGTTCGCTGATCATTCCTTGAGCTTTCTCAATCCGCGCCTTCGATTTTGTGGTTCGCGCTTTAGGACCTCGGCGCAACCATTCCATCTCGGTATGCACACGGTTCGCCAGGGAATCCTGCCGCTTTCCCTGAGCATGGAGGTATTCTTCTTTCGCCTCCAGAAACCTGCTGTAATTTCCCTGAACGCGCAGGTAGCCATCCTCGTAGAGGCGGTTCAGCTCAACCACCTCGGAGGCGACGTTTTCGAGAAAATAGCGATCGTGACTGACCACGACGCACGCAAACGCCGCGTTTTGGAGAATCGTTTCGAGCCACTCGATCCCGGCGAGGTCCAGATGGTTGGTTGGCTCGTCGAGCAGAAGAACGTCTGGCGCCTGGACTAATCCCACGCTAATCGCCAATCGTTTGCGCCAGCCACCAGACAACGCCGCTGCTGGCGCTTCAAAGTCCGTAAAACCCGCACGCCCAAGCGTCTCGGCGGTCTGGGATAGTCGTTCCGCGTCCGGCACTGCCGATCGTTCGAAAGCGCTTTCGACTACGGATCGGATCGTTTCGCCGGGCGCAAACTCCGAAATCTGCGGCACAAAACTGAACCTGGTACGCTTACGTATGGCAACATTCCCGCTATCCGGTTTTACGCGGCCGGAAAGAATTTCGAGCAGCGTTGATTTGCCCGAACCATTGGGGCCGATCAGAGCGATCCGGTCGCCTTCGGACACTGTGAACGAGATATTTTGGAAGAGCGGAGCAATCCCGTATCTCTTCGAAAGTCCTTGTGCACTGATTATGGGTGCCAATTTGCTCGGTCCTCTTCTGCATACAGTTTAGCCACGAGAGACTTATGTTCGCCATCGTCAATGCTGCAAAGGACGATACCGGGGCATCTATTCGTTCGTTCGGAGGTTCAGGAATGCGATGTAGAGAGATAGCAGCGCTGTTGTTGAAGATATAAGATTTGCCAAAGAGGGGGTCGCCGTCGTCAGGTGCGCCGGAGCCGTTCTGCTGACGAAATCTGTACGACGAAGTCCAACTGGGTGCATTACGTGTCGTGTTAACAGACTCAAGATATGGACTAGAGGAGCAAGAGCAGGTCGCGTAGGTTATTATCCATGTAGGGCCTACTCCCCGGTAGCTCAATGGTAGAGCGTTCGGCTGTTAACAGAGAACTTCAAATCACATAACTCGTTTCTCTGGCGTCAGTTAAGAGCTTCGGGATCATCCCCAAATACCTATTTCTTGTCCCCTAAATGTCCCCTAGCCGATCGCTCTTATGTTGGCCACCACGTGATGCCATATTTCGCGCAGAACTCATCGCGTACCACGCGGGTCGTTTCGTCAACCCTCCGGTTATCTGGACACATTAAAAGAATTGCCGACCACCCGGATGGCCACACCAGTCAATACAAGCGCGTTTCTCGGTACCTATCTGGTGAGACTTCCCACAAGCGAACTTCCGGACCGCCGCCCCGAACTGCGGTCAAGTGCCGAGCGCGCGCCCAATTGGCAGAAGAACTTCTGAATACCCCCGTCATCCAGGGCATTTTGTCACAACAGCCATCCATCTTTGGGCGGATGCTCTGAGACTTAGGATGTTCCAACCGAAATAGCCGCGGATGATTGTGTTGCGTTTGAGCAGTCCTCGGTCTCTTGTCAGCAAAATCCGCTTGTCGTCTACCGAGATTCTGACGAGTTTCTTGTCGGCGTAATTGCTGCGGTAGGCGGTGAAGCGCGATGCGCCTACGTTTCCGAAGGCTACAACGTCTTCAGCACTACCAACGTGAAATCGTCAGCAAGCACAGTTGTTTGCCGAAATTGGATGACCGAGGCATGAATAGTCTCGATGAGTTCGCCGGGACTTTGTTGCAGATGAGAACTCACGATTCCGGCTAGTCGCTTTGCAGTATATTCTTCTCCGTCCGGATTTTCGGCCTCGACCACCCCATCGGTGAACAGCACAAGCACGTCTCCGGTCTGAAGATCGATCTGGTCACTCTCGTAGCCCGATCCTTGAATCATACCCAGCACGGGACCTCCTTTGTCTAGCGGAATTGGGTCTCGGCTGCCGCGAATCACGAGCGGCGGATTGTGGCCTGCATTGGTATATTCCAAGGAGCGCGCCTGCGGGCTGAGCTTTCCATAGAAGAGAGAGATGAACCGATCTGCGCCCGTGATCTGGTGGACGACGTTATTAAAGCTTCCGAGCAGATCATTAGTGCGCGGGAATCGCGGCGCATCCATGCGCAGGACCACTTCGATTGAAGGCATCAGCAGACCGGCCGCGACCCCTTTGCCGGACACGTCAGCGATAACCAAACCAATCTTCCCGTCCGGCAGTTGGAGGAATCCATAGTAGTCTCCTGCTACGATCCTGGCCGGGTACATTCGCGCCGCAAATTCGAACCCAGGTACTGCGGGAATTGATTGAGGCAAGATGTTCTGTTGCACCTCTGCCGCTAATCGAATCTCTTCGGCAAGCTCGTCGCGCTGCCTTGCCGTTGACTCGGCTAGTCGCCGCAACTGTTCCTCGCTTTTCCGCAGGGCTTCCTCGGCGCGCTTCTTTTCCGTGATGTCGTGGATGACACTCAACACGGCTCGGCCTTCGGTTGTCTCCACGGGGCTGAGCATGATGTCGACCGGGAATTCGCTTCCATCCTTGCGTCTAGCGTAGAGTTCCACTCCAACCCCCATCGGCCGCATCCGGGGTTCCGTGTGAAAGGTTTTGCGGTGGGCAGGATGAGCGCTTCGAAATCGCTCAGGAATCAAGGTCTCAACCGGTTGACCCAGTAACTCGGAACGGTAGAATCCAAACAGTTTCTCAAGTTGCGCATTCGCACCAGTTATTCGTCCTTCCAGATCGGTTACGATGATGGCGTCGGGCGAGGATTCGAGCAGCTCTTCAAACAGCATTGGAGAGTGGTGTTCCCTCGCGTTCCCAGGTGAGGCCCCGCTCATACTCATCCAGCCTTCGATAGATAGATTCCCGACCCGTCTTCTTCTTTCGCCTAAGAGCGAATCTCAGATTTCACGTTTGTCCTTAACCTAATATCTCTGCGCAAAACGTTAGGTTGCCTTCTCTTGCGTCAGGCTCCTCGTCCCTCGGCCTGTCCACGAGTGGGCGACAATAGCGGCTCGTCAATGGACTATGACCCTTCAGTGGGTGGATTGCAAATTGTGGGGGGTATGGATGGACTATCCCTAACGCTAACGAGGGGAGTTCATCACAACGCTCTGAGACTTAGGATTCTCCCATAACCCGCTTTCAAGAATGACCCTCATCGCGGCGGGGCCGCGATGAGGGTCATTGTCAAAAGCAATTTGGATCTTTACTGCAGCGAAACAACAACAACCACTGGGATCACGTCCGGAGGATTCTCTGCCGCCAGTTCGTTGCTCAGGGAAATCTCGCTCTGAGACTTTGGGACGCTGTAGCTAGAGACGTCGCTCCACACCTGGTTCAAAAAATACGTGTCCCCGTAACGATTGAAGATTAGTTTGCCACTGTCCTGCGGCTTCGTGGTTTCCAAAGACTGGGCCTGCACAAACGCGGCATCCGAACCCAGCTTCTCATTTCGGATCAGCAGCACGCCCGGCGTGGCCTCCGTTATGGTGTAGGTGCCGGCCGGAAGCATTGTATTTCCCGCCATGAAGTCAAACGGAATATCTGCCCGAAGCAGGGGTGTACTGGCCTTGGCAGAGGACGCTCCCAGCATCACGATGAAAGCAGCAACTGCCAATCCTTTCAGAGCTTGCATTTTCATAGGAACCTCCTTTGCGAGTAGTTGGTATCCGTGGTCGGATTTAACCGATCCCGGGAAGCCTTCTTACTGTCGGCTTCGCTCTGAAAAATGCACGCTCGTTGCCAAAACGCAGGGCGCCGCATTCGAGACTTCAAGTTTATGATCGGCAAGGGGATGCAAAGATTCTTGGTGGATACGTCCCGGATGATGCCAAGAGATCACCGCCAACATACCCGCACGGCGCCAACATGTTGGCGCAGGCTTCCATGCGAGCCGGTGTTAGCCCGCTTATTGGGGACGAGAAACTCCGAGCTTCTTCATGCGGAACTGAAGGGTAGACCGTTTCAATCCGAGCCGTGCGGCTGCGCTGGCAGGTAGTGCACGAAATCCTGCTGCATCGTCAGGAGCTACGCTTCACAGGGTGTGTCGCTCATCGGAAGGCCTCGCCTGCCGCGCGTCGGAGTGAACTCAACCTTAACGGAAACACCAAAGGTGGGCCCTGACTTGTGGTCCTGGTGGCCGCACCGAAGGAACCTCGGGAGAACTAGTCTCCCGAGGCAGGCGCGGGGCTGGAGGTTTCTTGAATGAATACTCTTGCGGCAATGGGCTTGCCGTTCGAATCCAGGATCGTTAACGGCTTGCCTGTCTTAGGGTCAATCAGATCGACACGAATTTTGCACGGTCGTCCGGATGCTGCCGGGTTGGACGAGACATATGAGATGACGTACCGCAGGCGGAGATTTTCCATTATGTCATCGTAGATCGCGGGGATTTCGACTTTCGAATCAAGCATATAGGCGCGTCCTCCGGATACTTTGGCGAGCTCCTCCAGTTGTCTTTCCGCGCCATTCCAGTCGATCCGAGCAAACGGAGCCTTATCACCGTATATAAATGCCTCCTGTTGCATCAGACGACCCAGCCCAATCGAGTAGATTGGAGTCGAAGAGACCCGGGCTGCCTGCAAGACTTCTTGATAGGTGGTTCTGCTAAACGTGTCGATACCACTTGAGATGACGATGATTGCCTTACGGCCAGGGACATTCTTCATTCGATCCAGTGTTGCGAGCACGAGCGTCATAAAAGTTAGCTTCGGAGAAGCCCGGAGTCGTCGAGGCGATTGAAGGCACTATCGAGGACATCGTGACTCTGGTTGAAGTTGACGAGCGTTTCGACATTGGCGTCATATTTGAAAACAGCGATTTTGTCGTCATGGTCGAGGACATCGAGCAACTGGCGACCGGCCGTTGCAACGTCCTCTCCGAGGATCTTCGTCAATTCGTGGTATCTTCCGCCAAACTCCATCAGTAGGGCTACAGAAACCGGAGAGTGATCGACCTCAACTGTCACGTTCTTCTGACGCACGCCGTCCTCATAGACCGCGAAATTCTCACGGCGAATGTTCGGTCTGAAATAGCCATTCGGGTCTTCGACCGCGAGCTTCATGGTGACGATGCGACTCGCGGGGGTAAACTCGATCTCCGACCCTTGCTCACCCGGTTGCCCTTCATACAGAGGCTTTGTGGGCTTGCTTGGAACCGTGACCTCAGGGCTTTGAACAGATTTCTTCGTGGATATCGTCTCCGTCCCCGGAGGAGATACTCGACTCCAACTGCAAGGGTTGACGAACAGCATGAAGATCAATGGGTAGATGGGAATCAGCCGATTCATCATTTTCATGGTGTCCTCCTTATCGTCACATAACAAATTGTCTCTACATCCCGTGTTCAGCTTTTGCGGCTCGGCTCTTTGCCAACAGTCCAGCGAAGCGTGCTTCGACGGCAACCCGTTTGCGTAGCCGCGACCATGACAGATGCGGTAGCCAACCGTGGTTCTTAGCTAGAAGCAATAGCGTGATGGAAAAAAGACCACCCATCAAAGCGCAGACAAGAATAAGGAACAGGCCATCGATATCGCGCTGCAGATCTGTCACGAACGCCGATATTGCGCCAACAACGGAGAGCGCTATCACGACCAAGCAAACGGTGAGTTCCAGTATCCCAGTACGTAATCTCATAACGAAGGACCTCCTCTCTTCCGCGACGACTTGAGCCCGGGTTCAACTTCTCCTCCCCAGTACAGTCGAATCGATTTCTCGAGATAAAGTGCCGGGAGACGGTCGGAGACCGTCTCCCGGCTCGGTTGCCAGATTACTTACCGGATTCGACGCGCAGGTTGTTTGTGACCGAGAAGACGCCCGGCACACGGTTCGCCCGCATGTAGGCCAATTCGCTGTCGGTTTGGTTATCGACCACACCTTCGAGCGTCACGTGCCCGTTCTTCACAATGATGTGGATCGGCGGCACAGGTCCGAAGGCATAGCGCTGGAGCGCCGGCTCGCCGTAGATAGCGCGGAACTCGGCGCGGCGGATTTGGTCGTCCATGGGCGAAACAGGCAGCACCTCGATCTTATTGTTGACCTTGGTGACGCCTTCGATGCGCTTTACTGCATTTTCAGCATCAATCTTCACGGTCGGTAGAGCAACCTGCCCGAGAAGTGTTACCTCACTGCCGTCAACCTTGTATTCGAGGTTGTCAAATACAGAGTAGAACGGCAGCAGTACCAGCTGGTGGCGCACTTCCTGTGTCAGCCAATCCTCGTACTGCTCTGGAGCCATTGAACTGGCACTGGCAGAGGACGCTCCCAGCATCACGATGAAAGCAGCAGCGGCAAAAACTTTCAGAGCTTGCGTTCTCATAGGAACCTCCTTTGCGAGTAGTTGGTGTCCGTGGTCGGATTTAACCGACCCGGGAAGTCTACCTTCCTTCTTCCCGCCGGCTTCGCTGTGAAAATGCACGCTTGTTGCCAGAACCCATGGCATCGCATTAAAGACTGCAAATTTATGATCGGCAAGAGGATGCAACGATTCTCGGTGGTACGTCCCGGATGGCGCCAGCAGATCAGCGCCAACATACCCGCGCGGCCGCCAACATGTTGGCGCAGGCGTGCCGGTGCCGCTTATCGCTCCTGATATGGATGCTGAAACCGAAACCCAAGCCTGACGGGTAATTAAACCGAGGAACCACGAGGCGGGAGAGTTTCTGAATCTACTTCTATTCTGAACCTAAAAATGAAGGAACCAAAGCCATCTCTGCCATCACCGATCAGCGGAGGCGTGAGAGTTTAAATAAAATCGCACATCAAGCGATGGCAAAAAAATGAGCCCGGGCTGGCCGCCGCCCGAGCTCGTCACCGACGATGGTGGCACGCGAGCTGAGTTACGCGCGCCACCGTTGCGTTCAGCGCGCTCAGCCTTGATAAGCAGGAGCAGGCTGATATACGGGCTGAATCTGCGTCGTTCTACCGGCAATGATCTCTACGCTTTCCTGATAGAAGGTACGGCCATCAGGATCGCGCAGCTGAACTTCGTGGGTGCCCGCCGGAAGCGGTATGTTCTTGACCTTGTCGGCCACACCCACAAAGCCCCCATCGACGTAGATTGAGGCGCCCGGCATCGGGGCCTTGACCTTCAATTCACCGGTATAGGTAACAGGGACCGGGTAAGTATAGATGTAACTCGGGCCCCAGTAAGGACTCACCCAAACAGGATAAGGATAAACAAAGCCGCCCCTGATAATTATGCGCGGTGGCCTTGCCGACGCAGAGGACGCTCCCAGCAACACGACGAAAGCGGCGACTGCGAATCCTTTCAGAGCTTGCATTCTCATAGGAACCTCCTTTGCGAGTAGTTGGTGTCCGTGGTCGGATCTAACCGACCCGGGAAGCCTTCTTACAATCGGCTTCGCTGTGAAAAATGCACGCTCGTTGCCAGAACGCAGGGCGCCGCATTCAAGACTGCAAGTTTATGATCGGCAAAGGGGATGCAAAGATTCTTGGTGGATACGTCCCGGATGATGCCAAGCAGATCAGCGCCAACATACCCGCACGGCCGCCAACATGTTGGCGCAGGCGTGCCGGTGCCGCTTATTGGGGACGAGAAATCCCGAGCTTCTTCATACGGAACTGCAGGGTAGAACGTTTCATTCCAAGCCGGATTGCCGCGCCTTCAGGTCCGCCGAGGACCCAGTCGGTGTCAGTGAGAACAGATAAAATATGCTTTCGCTCGGCTTCTTCAAGGGTCTCATCACTCTTGGTAGTTTCTAGTTGGCCATGCGGGGTGAGGTCGGAGAGTGGGACCTGCAATTGCGGTCCGGAGGATAGAATCACAGCGCGCTCAATCACGTTCTGTAATTCACGGATGTTGCCTGGCCAACCATACTGAACCAACAGGTTCATGGTTTCGGCGGGAATGGTATCGATATGCTTGTGCATTTTGAGAGCGATTTGTTTGGCAAAATGCCGCACGAGCAAGGGAATGTCTTCTCGGCGCTCGCGCAACGGAGGAACGTGAATGGGAAAGACCTGCAAGCGATAATAGAGGTCCGCCCGGAACTTCTGCTCGGCCACCATAGCTGCCAAATCACGGTTGGTTGCCGCAATGAGGCGCGCGTCGGTCCGCAACGTGGATGTGCTGCCCAGTCGCTCGAACTCCTGTTCTTGAAGAACCCGAAGGAGTTTCGGTTGCAGTTCGCTTGTAATTTCTCCGATCTCGTCCAGAAAAATTGTTCCCTGATTGGCTAGTTCGAAGCGGCCGATGCGCCGGGAAATCGCGCCCGTAAACGCGCCCTTTTCGTGCCCAAACAGCTCACTCTCAAGCAGCCCGGAAGGAATCGCAGCGCAGTTCAATTTGATGAAAGTTCGTTCATGCCGCGCACTCAATTGGTGGATCGCACGGGCAATGAGCTCCTTTCCTGTCCCGGTTTCCCCCAAAATCAGGACAGTTGAGTCCGTGGGCGCTACCGTTTCGACAAGCTTTAGAATACTTTTGAAGCGCGGGCTTTTACCTACGATCCCTTCAAAGCCGTATTCGCTGCGAAGTTCTTCCTCCAGATAGAGCTTTTCCTGGTTCAATCTGTCGCGCAACTCCCCGATCTGGCGGAATGCGAGCGCGTTGTCAACCGCGATCCCGACCTGGCTGGCAATCTGCCCTAACGTGTACGCGTCTTTTTCCGTGAAGGCACCTTCACGGCGGCTGGCAACTGCCAGAACGCCGAGCACACGGTCACGGCTGACAAGCGGCAGCCAGCATGCGGACTTGAGACCCGCGGCCAAGAAATGTTGGAGAGTTTTTGGTTTAAAGCGCGTTGAATCTAGCTGCGCCAAAATCAGCGGCTCTCGAGCACGAAATACCCATCCTGTGGCGGATCCTTCCGCTGGGACGACGGTTTCCTTGACGTGAACGT
The DNA here is from genome assembly GCA_963846235.1 of uncultured Acidobacteriota bacterium. Lineage (GTDB taxonomy): Bacteria > Acidobacteriota > Terriglobia > Acidiferrales > UBA7541 > Palsa-189. Next base: position 11,725 of record CAWJVF010000003.1, on the reverse strand, counting down.
CTTTTCCGTACGCCGCGTCCAATATTTGCAACCGGAACTGATTGGTCTCGGGATCATGCAATTCTAGGGTGGCGAAATCATGGGGCACCACTTGCCGGATGGCCGCTGAAAACGCGGACAGCAGCGTGCCAATTTCCAGATTTGAAAGCAGGACATGGCTGAGTTCCGAAAGCAGAGCTTCTTCCGCGCGCCTGCGCTCGGTCAAATCTCGCGTCACTTTGGCAAAGCCGAAGAGCTGCCCGTTCGAATCCTTGATTGCCGTGATCACCGCATTTGCCCAAAAGCGAGAGCCGTCTTTGCGGACTCGCCAGCTCTCGTCTTCGAATCGTCCCTTGGATGCGGCCACGCGCAAGGCCTCCTCAGGTTTGCCGCGCTCGATGTCTTCTCCCGTATAAAAACAGGAAAAATGGCGACCAATGATCTCTTCTGCGCTGTATCCAGTGATTCGTGCCGCTCCGGGATTCCAGGTGGAAACGCTGCCCTTTGTGTCAAGCAGCAAGATGGCGTAATCCCGCACGCTCTCTACAAGCGACCGCAACTGTTCCTCGCTTTTCCGCAGGGCTTCCTCGGCACGCTTCTTTTCTGTGATGTCGTGGATGACACTCAACACGGCTCGGCCTTCGGTTGTCTCCACGGGGCTAAGCATGATGTCGACCGGGAATTCGCTTCCATCCTTGCGTCTAGCGTAGAGTTCCACTCCAACCCCCATCGGCCGCATCCGGGGTTCCGTGTGAAAGGTTTTGCGGTGGGCAGGATGAGCGCTTCGAAATCGCTCAGGAATCAAGGTCTCAACCGGTTGACCCAGTAACTCGGAACGGTAGAATCCAAACAGTTTCTCAAGGTGCGCATTCGCACCAGTTATTCGTCCTTCCAGATCGGTTACGATGATGGCGTCGGGCGAGGATTCGAGCAGCTCTTCAAACAGCATTGGAGAGTGGTGTTCCCTCGCGTTCCCAGGTGAGGCCCCGCTCATATTCATCTAACCTCTGATGGACAGATTCCCGTCGACCCGTTCTTTTTTCCGGAGGCGACTGGCTATGTTAGACCGGAGCGGCAACGCTGTACATCTATCTATCGCCCCCCACCACTTGAAGTGAGAAGACTGCATCCCGACGTGGTCATCCTCGACCTGACCATGCCAGTGATGAACGGCTTTAAGGCCGCCGAGGAAATCAGGCGCATTGCGCCGTATACGAAGATCATTTTCTTCAGCTTCCATCAAACACCTTCCACGGCGCGGCTTGTTGGTGCGAATGCTTTCGTTCACAAAGGGTCAGCCGTGCAGGACCTGCCTAGGACGCTCGAATTGCTGGCTTGATGACTCCTTAGTCAAGCAAACGATTTCATGCATTGAGTGCGAAAGGGATTTCGACATGATGGTCCCCGATAAAATTATAAGCGGGCCCTTTCCGCTGTAACACAACACTCAACTTCCACTCGCGACACAACTCCGCTACAATCTCGTGCGCTTGACAAGGCCCAAAAAAGGAGGAAAGTTTGGATACGCAGCGAATTATGTCAGAACTGAAGGCAGAAAGAAATCGCCTCGACAAGGCGATTGCAGCGTTGGATGGAGCAAACTCAACCCGAGCAGTAGCCACGAACGTATCCGCCAAGAACGATGCAGCGCCGGCAAGAAAGCGCCACCGCCTCACTGCCGCAGGGCGCAAGCGATTATCTATGCTGATGAAAAAGAGATGGGCGGAAAAAAGGAAGAACATATCAGGCCGAAAATAATGCCGGTCTCAAATCACTCACTTTCATCTTAGTGCGAAGGCACTCGTCGGCGCGTATTGACTGATCTCCAGCGCCGGGTCCAACGCGTAAGCAACAGGGCCCCACACCAGCACCACGCCAGTCAGGACAATGCCGAGCGCGATAACGCTCCGTCTTTCTTTGCGGACGCTCCCCATGTGTATGACCGCATCTTACTCTCACTCGCCACCAGTCGCACAGGCACTCCTGAGTCTGTGTGGCAATGTGATTTCTTCTTTCTCTCGATGGTGCAGGCTGTCGGATTTCAGCAACGGAGGGGTTGGGAGTTTAGCTTTCAAAAACCTGCAGTTAAGTCGTGCAGCACCGAAGAGATACCAAACTTTTGCGAAAGTGACGGGCGCGGCCACAACAAGCATTTGCACACTGGCATCGTAAGAGGACGCTCCCGCTTGGGCGAGGATCGCCGCTGCCTACGCTTGGCTCCTCGCAAGGCTCTGATGCGTTTCAGGCTCTTGACTTCACGTTTGGTTAGGAAAGTGGAGGAACGGGAATCAGGGTCGGCAGGTCCGGAAGCGACAATAAGGCTGGGATTTTACGAAAGAGACCGGACTGGACAAAGCGAGAATCATTCGCTCTGGTACCGTCGAGTAGCCGGCCGAATCAGGTCGAACTGGAACGGCAGGTTAACAAATTCGGATGGTTGCATGCCCTCGCTTTCAACGAACGACACCTCCGGGACCATCTGGCATCTTGCGCGTTTGGTTGATTAGCAAACTACGGTTCGGTACAACTTCGGTACAACTGAGGGCGAGATTGCGGGAGAGGGAACCTGAAGCGACGCTCAGCAAAGCTTTTGGAATTTGTGCCTTCTTTGTTAGAAGGCAGATGCACTATAAGAAACGAATTGGATGTGACATTCTCTGTGATGTGAGAAGCTCAGCGGATCCAGAAGAGGCGCAAGTCCCATGGCCAAGACGTTCAAACGCGGTGACCACGTCGAATGGAACTCAGAAGCCGGCAGAGTCAGAGGCGTCATTTTTAAGAAGGTCGTTTCAGATGTACGAATCAAGGGCTATGTGCACCATGCATCGAAAAAAGAACCTCAATACTTCATCAAGAGTGACAAAACTGACCACGTAGCCATTCATAAAGGGAAAGCACTAAGACTTGTGAAGACTCGGACGTGAAAGAGGCCGAGCAGAATCGGCAAGAGAAGGAACTTAAGGTGATAACGGATGCATTCCGTGCGCACCGTGCACTTTTGTCTCACCGCTACTCGGTGGTCATGCTAAGCGGGGTGGTGACGACAACGGGTCGTCGGAGAAAGGTGACAAACAGATTGACGGCGAACAACGTAACCGCCGCCAGTTCGATCAGGGCAGAAACAGGCAGAACGTTCCATGCCCAGGCTGCATAATTCTGATAGGCGAGGATTTCAGACGTGACTCGGAGCGTGCAGCCAGTCATCAACAGCACCAGCATCACTAGCATCAGCCTCGGACTCCACAACACACGCATCCCACAAAACGACGGCAGAATTCTCTGCCCGACGGAAAAAACCATCGCCGCGATAAATCCAACAGTGAGCGCGTGTCGCGATGCTCCCCAGATTCCTGGTGCCTCCCCAGCGCGCGACGCCCATATACCGAGTATCGCGGCTATCAGTAGCCACCCATAGGCAATCCGGATGAATATGGGAAAACTTCCGTGAACATTGATCGTCTTCGCCGCCTTCGCTGCAGGCTCGAAGAAGCGGATTGCAACGATTGCCATTGCCGCTCCTCCCAGTAAGAGAACTCCAGCGGCCGTAAATCGTTCGAAGAACCCGACCACTACACCCGCCGTGTTCAAACCAGCGGCTACCAGGAGCAAAGACCCTCGCAGGGGTCGCAGCCCCATGAACACCGGGAGCCAACGCGAGCTGAAGCCCCACACCATGGGAACCAGAAAGCCCCAGGTGGAAACAATCAAATAGCGCTGGTCGAATTCGTGCGGGAACGCCGGTGAACTCGCATGGAGCGCCAGTTGAATGGAGGCTCCAAGATTGAGCGCCAGGGAAGCCAGCAAACCCAGAGTCGCCGCAATCACAACAAAGATCCAAGATTCCCACGGCTTCGGCGCGCCACTTGACGGCCGGTGACTCGCCACGGCCTGAAAGAAAATCAAGAATGCAAGTACTTCAAGCACCGCTGACATAGGCATCAAGATGCGCCACTGCCAGGGATAAATATTGGAAAACCAGCGGGTGGTCACACCGACGACCCAAAGTGCCCAACATAGCCACCCTTCCCAAAGCGCAAACGGCTTCAGTTTCCGCAGCTTCGGAATTGAATAGAAGCCAATCCCGAGAATAAAAGTACCCACCCAACCGAACAATTGCGCATGGCCATGCGCCTGAATCCAAGCAGGAGCGATGGATTCGGCCGCCTCCTGATTACTGATTTTGATGAGATTCCACACACCGAGAAATGTTCCCGGGAGCAGCATGAAGACCAGCCCCGTGACGATATAAGTCATCAGCATGCGCGAAAGCGATTGTTCACGCGCGATTGCACGGTCCATGATTGATTTTGTCTTGTCGTCCAACCAAACAGGTCTTTGGCTGGCAACCGGAGACGCATCGGACATCGCACCCTCCATTTCCAAAATGTTCCGGCAGTGGACTCCTCGGACAGAAGCCGGAACCTACCCGGCAGCTTTGAATGCGGCGCTCTTCGATGCAATCGAGGCAAGCATCTCGTTCCAGTCTTTCACAAATGACTCGGCAGCTTCGCGCTGGAGATCGGTGGCGAGTTTGTCGTAGTCGATGCCCGCTTTAGCGAACTTTGCAATCATCTCTTCGGCATCGCCTCCGTCAGCGGCCATGAGCTCACCCACTGAGCCGTGGTCCGCGAAAGCAAGCAGTGTCTTGTCAGGAATCGTATTGACGGTGAATGGCGCGGCGAGCGCCTTGATGTAGAGAACGTCTGAAGCGGCCGGGTCCTTTGTACCCGTGCTAGCCCAGAGCAGTCGCTGTGGCCGGGCTCCAGCATTCGCCAGTCGCAGCCATCGGTCCGAATCGAGCAGTCGGCGATAGGCCTTGTAGGTTCGCTTGGCGACGGCGATCCCAAGCTTGTCTCGCAACTCTCCAGGGACTTTCTCCATCGTCGCCTTATCCCAGCGGCTGATGAAAACAGAAGCCAAGGAGCAAACATCAGGATTTAATCCCGCTTGGATGCGTCGCTCGATGCCGCGCAAATAGGCTTCCGCCGCTGCCAGATATTGCTCGCGCGAAAAGAGCAGGGTCACATTCACTGGCACACCGGCAAAGATAGACTCCTCGATCGCGGGAATGCCTTCGGGAGTACCGGGAATCTTGACGAAGAGGTTGGGCCGCTCGGCCCGAGCGTGAAGCCGCCCGACTTCGGCGATTGTGCCTGGTGTGTCGTAAGCGAGCGTGGGCGAAACTTCAATCGACACCCAACCGTCGATGCCATTCGTCCGGTCGTAGATCGGGCGGAACAGATCGGCGGCCTGCCTGAGGTCCTCGATTGCAAGCTCGAAGAAGAGAGCCTCGCCTGACTTGCCCTGTTTCATCTTCTGGTGGATGGCGTCATCGTAGAAGTTCGAGTTCTTAATCGCATGGTCGAAGATCGAGGGGTTTGAAGTGAGCCCGGTAATCGAGAGTTCGTCGATGTAGCGGCGGAGCGTCCCATTCGTCAGGAGCCCACGGGTGATGTTGTCGAGCCAGAGGCTCTGGCCGAGATCATGGAGCTGTTGTGTCGGCTTCATACTTGTCTCCCTACTTGGAATCTGTTCCGAATCTCTTTGGCCGTTGTTTGCGTTCGGCGTCTGCGTTTGTTGGTGAACCAATGAGAACAGCTCTTCTTAGGAGTGTCACCAAGCACTAGGTAATCATTCCTGTTGCTTCTACGATTCGACCTCCACCATGTAATCACGGCCTTCCCAAGAGCCCTTGCTCGTCCAAAAGAAAGTGAATCGAATCGGCGCGCGCTGCTCTGCGGGAATCGGGATATCCACAAAGTCAATTCCGAGTGCCGTTCCGAAGATGGAATATCATTGACTGTGTGCCATTCGTCGTTCGTCCAGTGGAGGCGAAACGGCGCGTCAACCTGGATGCGAAGTGTGTGGTCCTTTCTAATGCGACGTACTTGCCGATTGTGCTTCCACACCTCGAATAGATGACGAGTGTTTCGTCCCGAGAGATAGCGCTCCGCGACCTCTGGAATCAGATCGAAGACTCGGCCGTCAGCGACGGACCTCAACAGCTTGATGTACTCGGCATGTGCCCACATAAGTGGCATCGCCGAACCCGTGGGCCGTCCCGAGAGCATATAAACGTCGGGCCGGTCCAGTTCGTCCCACACCTGCTCGGGCAAGAGACCTGTGGCTGACGAAAAGCCCTCCATTGCCCGAATGAATGACTTCGCATTGCGTCCCGCAGCTAATTCGAAGTGCCCGCGTTCACCCGCCAAGAGTGGCCAACCGCGTCCTTTTCCCCAGCCAGCAAAAGGTCCGCCGTCTTCTTTCTGTCCATACCCATCGTTGTTGTAGCGGTGCCAGCAGGGTCCGAAAGGAGTCTCGACCTTGAGCACAGCGTCCACGACCCGCAGCGAATCCACAATCAACGAATCATCGGGTTTTCGGATTCCATAACGCACCAGTTCGAGAAACCCTGCATCGATAATGTCCTTGGCCGGGAACTTGTCTTGAACATCCGGAGGACGGTTCGCAATGTTGAGGAATCCGCTGTTGGGATCTTCCTTCGGCCGGGGATTGTCAACGCTCTCCGGAAGAATCCGTATGTAGTGCCGACTGATCCCTGGGACAAGTGAACCCTGCGTTGTGACCGTCCAGGATTCGACGTGAGAGTTCAGAAAATCGGCATACTCTTCCAGGAATGTCGCAGTGGCCTCGTCGCGCCTCTCGCGGAACAAGCAGGCAGCGCAGATCAGGGCAGCAATGTTCGAGGCGAGCGTGGAGGGAGAATAGCCACTCACTTCCTCCCAGCGCTCTTGCTGCGTGACCGGTCCATGGCGGACCAGGTAAGCAGCCGCGTGCGCAATCATCGGGTAAGGGTCAAAATCCTGGAGAGCGTTCTGCCGCTTGATCTGCCAGGCGAGAAGAATTGGAAATGCGACTTCGTCGAGTTGGATTCCCCGCCAGTAGGCCCCGCCATCAACCCAAAAATTTTGGGGAAAGCCCCCGTCCTCCAGTTGCGCGACTGCCAGGTAAATGAGCGCCCGCAAAGGTGTAACGCTATCGCCAGCAGCGAGCATGGCCGAAGCGCTATTGACCATATCGCGCGTCCAGACCAGGTGATACCCGCCGTTGTCCGAGTCACCCTTTGTTTCTCCCCAGGGAATCGAGAGCGATGCGATAATTGCGCCCGGATAGGATTTGTCTTCGTGAGCGCGAAGCAAACTAAGGCTGCTGTGATATAAGTTCCCTCTGTCTGTGGAGACTTTTTCCAGCGGAAGGACTCGGGCGCTAGCGCGCTCCCATTGCTCCGTATAGCGCTTGTGATGCTCCTTGAAAGGAACGCCGAGCGCCTGAAACAGCGTTGTGACGGCGCGGTGCCGTGTGTTACCGAATGCCAGACCCATGGTGAACTCGCGTTGAACATCCAGGCCCAGTTCTCCCATCAGCGCAATGTTACCGTCAGGGGCATAATCGAACTCCCAGTCCATTTGAAAGTTACCCGCAAGGTCGGTCCAGCCGTCACTTCGGCCAACGTAGCCACACGATGTACGAGAAAAGTTGACCGTGCCGCCGAGCGCCAGCCATATCCCTTTCTTCTGCGCCATCAGGATTTTCCGACCTGCAACCTCGATTACAAAACCGTTGTTCCCCCACCCTCCTACCTGAAGATGTGGCGCGCACAGCGTATAGAGGCGCAATTGTGAGATAAACGCTTCATCGCCGGTTAGCTGGGTATGCTGAAGAATGCAGCCAGAGTGCGGATCTGTGATTATTTCCTTGACGATGGTATATCGGCCGCCGGGATCGACGTTCGTAATGCGGTAACCCAAGGCGTGATCGGAAAGACGCTCACATTTTGACTTGAGGTGGCGTTTTTCCTCATGGAAGAAAGACTTCCCATCGGTGACGAGATACTGAAGGTCGCGGATCTGTGGATGATCCACGGTCGGATAATAGACTTCCGTGATGACACCGTTCCACAAGGTGAACCAGATTCGGCTAGAAGCCGCGTAGGCGGTTCCCACCCCGTCTTTATTTCCGTGAGTCCATCTCGGCTCGATGCCAGGCCATCCGAAAGCTGCATTGCTATGTTTTGGTTTCATATCGTGCTGTCACGCACGCGGTAGCGAACTGATGCCGCATCGCGGTGTTCGGGCAGTCGAATAGGAGGATTCGCTCAGTAGCCTCCAAATTCTTCCGCGCGGATGTCGTCGTCAATTATTCCTGCTTTGCTCAACATCTCGTGCAAACCTTTCACCATGGCCGGTGGGCCAGCAATGTAGTAGATGGGCGACGCTGCACCCTTCAAATGCCGTCCGAGCATCTCTTGATTGATAAGACCGGTTTCACCGTTCCAAGGTCGATGCGATTTCTCCATTTCAGTCATGCTGGCAATTAGCTTGTACTTCGGATTGTCTCTTTCCAAGCTCTGAAGCTCCGCGAGGAACGGCGCATCTTCTGGCCGCCTGTTGCAATAGAAAAGGACAATGCGATTCGGCAACTTCTCCTTCGCTGCCCAATGGACAATACTTCGAAACGGAGTGATGCCAATCCCGCCTGCGAGGAATACGGCCGTTCGCGTAAAGTCATTCTGAAGAATCAAATCCCCGGATGGCCCTTCAATCTTGACAGCGGTTCCCAACGGCATCGTCCTCAACACGCGTTTGAACGCCGTATCGCGCATCCGCGTGGCCACCATCAAGGTGTCTTCGTGAGGGGCGCTTGCAATCGAAAAACTGCGCACATTTCCTTCGGCATCCGTCTCCGGAGGATCAAGCAAAGTCATATCGAGATACTGGCCAGCCTTGAATGCCCATCCTGATGGCTTTTCGAACCGGAAGGCCATGGTGCCTTCCGCAACTTCCTTGCGATCTTTCAGCTTGGAAATGAAACCCGGTGATGCCGCAGCAGTGCTCATAATTGGTCTCCTTCCGATACGCGCCTCGATCAATTCCTATCTTCGTTTCCTTCGGGGAACCGCCAAACCTCGTGAATCAAATCCCAGCCTCCTGGCTGAAATACTGGTAATCTTCACGCCATTCTTTCTTTTTTCATATTTTACCTTTTTAACACCAACTCTTTTTTCATATTTTTTCTCCTTCTAACAGTTTATTTTCACTACTTCCATACCTAGTCTCATGTTTTTTGCAACAAAACCAACTTGCCTGTCGCTTAGCCCTTTTCCAGCATTTCGTTAGCGCTAACGCATCGCAAAGCCGAAACTTTTCGGCGATTACCCGCTGGATGGAGCGCGCCAACAATAAATTAAATAGAATGGTCAAATCCTCGCGAAACTATTCCGCGTGCTGATCACGAAAAGTCCTGAAGTTGTACCAGCGGAGCCTCTTCCTGTCTCGAATAACCTTCATCAGACCTAATAGCGCAAAACCCAAGCCCGCTGCCAGCGTGCCTCCAGTAGATTCACCTGTGCGCCGTAACACAGCAGAATACCCCCAGACCGCAAACAGATATACTACCCCACCAATACGTTCCGCCAATCTGTCCAACACGCAATCAAGACCATCGGGGACCAGCCGCCCGATGCGAGCGGGGAATTTTTCTGCCCGATAGTCAATGGCACAGCGCCTAGCGCGGAGACCAATCCGAGCTTCGCCTTGCTGGCCGTACCGAAGGTTTCCAGCTTCGCAATCTTTCCCAACTGCAGGGCAGCGGTACCAATACCTCCTGCCGCACTGTCAACAAGCAATTTCTGACCTGCGTTCAATTGCGCGAGACGATGCAACATCTGATAGGCAGTTACGTAGTTCAAAACCAGGCAGACAGCCTCGGACGGATCAAGTCCGTCCGGAACAGCAACAAGCTCCGCGGCTGGAACAATCGTAAATCGGCTATAGCCACCGGTCATCGTCACGGCGGCGACGCGTTTCCCAAGGCTGAATTCCTCTACGTTTTGTCCCAAGGCATCGATTTCACCGACAATGTCATAGCCTGGCGTGAGCGGAAACGCCGTATCGCCCGGGTACAGGCCGCGTCGAATCAGGATATCAGCGAACGCGACGCCCGCCGCCAATACGCGGACTCGCACCTACCCGCCTGCGGCTCGGGCAAATCTTCTTCTACCAACTTCAGGACTTCTGGGCCGCCCTTGGCGGCGACCAGCACGCGCACGTTTTTCTCGGAAGGCATGGGAGCGAACTCACTTTGTCCTTATTCGGCGACGACCTGCTGCTCTTGCTTAGCCGGAATTTCCAATTTGAACCTCTCGTTCGCGCATCCTACTCTTCTCCGGTCTTCGGCTCCTGATATGTGCCTCGGTCAATTCCTGTCTTCGTTTCCTTCGCGGTACTGCCAAACCTCGTGAATCAGATCCCAGCCTCCTGGCTGAAATATTGGTAATCTTCCCGCCAGCCGCCCTGGCCCTGGCCAATGGTTTTGTAATCCTCGATGAACTCGATTGCGCGGATGTACTTCACCATCGTGAATCCAAGCTGCGTTTCAACGCGAAGCCGGAGCGGCGCTCCGTGCAAAATCGGCAGCGGCTGGCCGTTCATTTCGTAGGCAAGAATCGTCTGCGGATCTTCCGCCAACTCCAAGCGAATCGTGCCGTAGAAGTATCCCGGTCCTTGGGCGTGTGGCTCCGATGTGGATTTATTGTCGAACGCATAGAAAACGATGTAGCGGGCGGCGGGAAGCGGATGGCAAAGTCCGACGATGTGATGCAGAGATACACCGCCCCACTCCGCAACGCCTGACCAGCCCTGGATGCAACAGTGCTTGGTAATTTGAGTTTGTTTCGGCATTGCGCGGAGATCCGGCAGCGTCAGATGCATCTGCCTTTCGACCAATCCGCCGATCTCCAAGCTATAGTTTGCAAAGTTTTCGCGTGCCATCGCCAGAAAACTTTCCTCTTTCGGCGGCCGGCCATTAACCCAGAAGTATGGCGAGATGTCCGCATGTGAGTAATGCTGCGCGGACACTTCATGGCCGAAAAGCAGTGTGCGGACCGGATCGGTGATCGACTGAGTGGCTTTCTGGACGAAGCGCGGGCGGCGACGCGAACACACGGTTGTCACGGCATGGATGACCACTATGCCGGTCAACCCGGATAGCCAGACCACAAGAGCAAGCGTCAACTGCGGATCGTGCGTCTCCCCCAGAACAATCAGCGCCAGCTCTCTCCGGAAACCATGCAGAGCCACGATCGTGACGTGTCCGATGAAGAATACGATGAAGGTGCAAAGAGCCAAGAAATGCAGACTCCGTGCGCTTTGCCGTCCGTGAAAGATTTTGATATACCAAGGAAAACGAGCGGCGACGGCTGGGGACATCGCTACTCCCGTCGCAATGCTGAACGGTGCAAGCAGGAATATCACTGCCGCATAGCTCAACTGCTGTAGCGCGTTATATCCTCCCGGCGTTTCCACGACGTGGAAGCTCAGATAGCTAAGCATTGCATGCCATGCGTCCGGGACAATCTGCCAGGAAGTCGGGATCAGCCGCCGCCACTCGGGAGTGACGAAAAGCATCACGCACGTATGTCAAACCTGTCAGCAACCACGCGAAATCCGCGAGAAAGTGCCAGTGCCGTCCGAGACCTAGATTTTCGTGGCCTGGCAGGGCAATCGCGGACGGGAATGAGGTTTCCTCGTCACTCGCCGTCCAGAGTCGGTCCTCAGGTCGCTGCTTCTTTGTGAACTTGAGCCATTCGCTGCCCGGCGTGCAGTGATCGTTCCAGTAAAGTCTCGGATGTGCGCTCAAGATCTCGAGACCGCTCCGAACGAGAAGCGACAGGAGAAGAAAATTGAAGAAGTGCGCCGCCCGCAGCCACAATGGATAATCAAGAGGC
>CAWJVF010000002.1:0-4346065 GCA_963846235.1 uncultured Acidobacteriota bacterium | reverse complement strand
GAAATCAGGTCCAGGCGTTGAAAGCGTATGAAAAGGGCGTCGCTGTTGGATCCGGTCTTCCCTTTCCCATAGCCGCCATCGAAACCGAGTACGCGAAGTCGGAAATCGAGAGCAGGCGCGCAAAACCCTCGAGCAGGCTTGATCACTTTCAGACGTATGTTGCGCCGTGTTACCCGGCGTTGGTTTATCTCGCACTCGGCGATAACAACACCGCACTGGACCTTCTTGAAAAAGCATACCAGGATTGTAACGGGTGCATTGTCCCACTGAAGGTCTTTCCTGACTGGGACCCACTGCGCTCCGATCCCCGCTTCATCGAATATGCTGAAAAAAGTGGGCCTCGGCAATTGACGGTGCGAACTTTCCCTCTACGACGAAGGAGATATGGGAGAGGACAAACGGTTTTCGAGCAATTCGATGCGCTGATCTAAATATAGGCGAACAATCTCCCGACTTCTGCACGAAGTGCGTGCGGGAATCCAGGGAGGCGCGATCATCAGGGGACATAACCAGTTCAGCTATCTGGTGCTCGGCAGAGATTTGGGCCGCCGCGTCGCGAGTTTGTCGATGTTAAGCATTTACAAGATCGGAGTAATATTGCCCTCGACGCCCAGCAAAGCACGGCCGTAGATCTCGATGTCCGGGCGCTCGCGAGCATGGCGTGCCTCGAAGCGACGTTGGCGTCGCGCCACATTCGCTGGATCGGGCTCGCTTCGGCAAAGGCGCTTGCGCCGGCGACGGAGACCAACGAGTCGATCGCCTCGCGCACCAGCTTGGCGGTGTAGCCACATTCCCCACGCACGCGCGCCCTGGCTGCGTAGTCCAATCGGTTTCCTGAGACCGCCACGTCGTGAACGTCTCCAGCGGCACGCATTGTGTGGAGCCATGCGCCGTCGATTTTGAACGCCGCCTCTGCCACCTGATGTTGGACGACCGCCGAGTCGGCTTGACGACGTGTCAGTGGTGAACGTGATACCCCGTTTATGGGTGCCTTCGATCACCCCTTGTAGCAGCGCCCGGGCGGTTCCGACTACGGGACCCAGCAGGACCAGCGGCAATATCGGCCCAAACGCAAAGAGATCCGAAGGCTCGCCTGAAAGTCGCCGATTGGGATAGTCGCCGTCATCGCGCGGGTCGTCGAGAGTATCCGATGATTGGGGATGAATACGTCTTTTGCCACCAGCGTATTGGAGCCAGTACCACACATACCGGCGACGAACCAGGTGTCCTCGATTTCACGTCAGAGATGGGCGCAAAGCCGATCGCCTGATCGACCATTTCGTGCGCATCGTCCTCGACCACAAACCGAGCAAAGCCCACGACGAATGCCAGCAGCCGGAAGCAAATGCCATTTTGCCCGATACGCGGATGCCACCCTCGACGCGTCGCCCCCTAGCGGTGTGGCGAAATTACGCCACAGACGCGTAAGCCGGCCGGATCGAAATATCTCTTCCTGGCCAGGGTCGGACAGGAGCTCGCGACCCACAAGGTGCCCCCGGCGATCATCGTGACCCAGCTACTCGATGCACAGCCTTTGGCGAGTTCCGCCCAGACGCTAAATGAAGTCGCCAGCGGAACACCGTAACCTCCCCATCTACGTGGCGTCTTCAGTCTGAATAGGTTCGCCCTCTCCAATGCTTCGATATTTTCCGCGGCAGAATGCGGCGGTCGCTTTCGGCTTGGGCAGCATTGCGGGCTAGCAGCGGACGTAACTCGGCTGCCAATACGACCGGATCCGATTTGTTATCAGCTTGCGTTTGAGCCATCGCCCCCTCGGTGAATCTCACGATATTTGCAATGCCACTCGGGCGGACGCGAGCCCAAGCTCGTGTTACAGGTGCGCGGAGACGAACTTAGGTTTTTTCCCGAGTACTAGAAGCGGGTCTCCAGTCTCGGAGATATCATGGCCAACCATGGAGCGCGAGCCCTGACGGGCCCGCGCTTGATTGGTCACTGACCCTTCAGCATGCACCTACGGAATCGGCACGCGCCACCGTGACGTTCCCTTGCGAGAACAGCCAATTGCCGTGGACTTTGCTGGCCGTGCCGGCGAACACCAGGTGGCTGGCTCCGGTCCAGAACGGCTTACCGGTGTCCGGGTTGATAGCCACGTTGTAGAAGTGGCACTGGAAGTAGACGCTCGCGGTTCTGCCGTGGATACCGAACTCCGTCAGAAAAGACGGAGCGAGCGAAACGAACTTGTTCGCCGGCTGGAATGATCCCGCGACATACTTGAAAAGGGTACAAAGCGTCCCGCGATTCGTGGGGTCGCCGGAAGGAGTTGGACAGCTGGATGGATCCTGTGGATCGCCGTTGCCCACATAGTTTCCGTCCAGCGCCCCGCCCACTTCAAATGACACCGAGCCGCCTTCGGTCCACAGCGACAGCATGTCGCTGATGCGCTGATCGATAACCGCGTCCGAGTCTCCGTTGACAGGATCGCTGACAGTTCCAGGCAGCACGGTGGAACTCGGCCTGCAGTTGATACAATTGCGCAAGCTCCGAGTTTGGCTGCGCGTAGCTTGATGCTGGCCAGATGACCATCGCCAGCATCGCAGCTGTCAGCCCCAACGCCGCCCGACGCATCAACAACAGTCGACACACTTTCTTTCGAGTCTCCATAGAATCCTCCCGGGTTAGAGCGCCTGTCGGGCCGCGGCCTGCGACCCGCGCGCATCCCATTTACCGGCAGGCGTTACTTCGAGCGGAACGAACGTGAAATCGGAAGTTACTAATCGAAAATCAACGGTCAGCCAAGGATGGCGACAGGGTCGCGCGCCGGAGGAGTAATTCCGGCGCGCGACTAATTGAAGCCTTGAGAACTGACTAGGGCAGGAAGTTGAGATCCTCAGGGAGCGGCGTTGCGATCGGCACTTCGAAGTAAGCCGGATCGGGGTTGATGATATTGTCGCCGTCCGATTCGAAGAAGGTCGCGATCGGCCTTTGACCACATCAGAGATCTCAGTGGTGAACGAGTTATCGAAGCTCGAGAGGAAGCCGTGAGGGTCGACCAGCGCTTCGGCCGGATTATCGGCGAAGGCGAGGTCGTTGCGAAAGTAAGTCGCACGGTCTTCAAGGTCGCCCGCGCGAAGTAGTGCAGTGGCCAGCGGATTGGGCACGGTCTCGTCGCCCTTGGCGAATTGGACCATCACTGACTTGGCCCGCAGACCGGCTAGTGGTTCCTTGCGCAGGTGCTGCGCATAAGGAACGCATTCCCCTGCCGCATCGAGCCACTCTGAGTTGTCGAGAAAGGCTTGAATCGCCTCGGTGCCTGGCGTGCTATCGACCAGCGGTGGCTGATCGCGCAGCGGGAACGTTGGCTATGTAGGTGCCATCGGGCCCGTTGAGAACAGCGAGGCACCTGGCCGTCCAGTATCCATGGGCAAGAGGAAGGAGACTATGCCGTCGAGCGGTTCAAGGCGGGAAATATCAAGCAGCGGCCCACCCGGTACGTTAAGCACGCCCGCGCGGACGTCAGGCTCGACCGCCATAAAGACGGTTCCGTAAATCCCTCCTTGCGATGAACCGAAGTAGTAGATCCGAGACGGATCGAGATCCGCAATCCCGTCACCATCGACGTCCATCCCGACTTCGACTTCGCGTACCAGTTGCATAAGATCGGCGACCGTCTGCTGCTCCGAGTCGCGATGAATGCGGTGTTTGGGCCCTATCGAGAGGAATCCTTCTGCACGCTGCTGAATATGGTGCCGCCATCGATTATGTCGTCACCGTTCCGATCCAATGTTCGTCCGGGCGCGGGAATCGTCGTCGAGCTACCGTCGTTCATCGTCAACACGATCGTGCTCTGCGCACCCCATCCATGACCGACCGCGTCTATATAAAGAGTCGCGATTCCGTGTTGCGCCATGATCGCCATGACGTAGGGCATATTGTAGTCCTTCGCGCCGCTGAGATAGTGACCGAAGATTGCTACTGGCCACCCGTGAGCCGGCTTTGGCCCGGAAGGGAGTACCAGGTTGAAATAGATTTCATTGGATCCTAACACCGCGGGAACACCGTCAGCGTGCCGACGGTTGGAATCAACACGTCGGGGTTCAGATAGTTCGGCGAGGAGTAGCGCCCGTACGCGATCTTTCCAACCGCGCCCGGTGCCAGGCTGAGTCCAAGCGCGTAGTCAGTCGCGAAGGGAGACAATGCTGGGGGGACATCCTGGATCGAACATTCCACGTGATGCCCGCGATGTCCGCAGCATTAAATAGTGCGCGAGTTCCGCCCGGAGCGATCATGAAATCGGCCGGGGCCGGCTTCGCGCCGTGGATCTGATTGCGAATCTTTTCCAGCGTTGCCGTTACCGACTGCGTAGTGAACACGCTTGCTGCAACGACGTTCCTCGGGTCAGTGTGTGACTTCAGCAGCGCCGCGACCAATGCCAGCGACAACTCGGCTTCATATGCTTTCACGTTCTGGTCTTTTCCGAGCAGCAGATCCTTCGGAAAGGACTTGAACGCGTCGGATGCAACTACCTGTTTCTCTTGCCCGTCGCGGACGCTGTTCGTAACGATCAGAGCATAGCGAGTGTGCTGCTCGAGCAATTCGTCAGACTCGGCGTGCAATGTGTTGCTGAGCGTGCTCCAGACAATCTGATTGATACCGACGATTCGGCCTGGAGGCGCGCCGCTAGGCCGGGTGCTGCCCAGGCTCACCAGGAACACATCGCCGCTGTTAACCGAGTTTGGGTCGATCGGGCCGCTGAACGGAATCGACAATCTAGGTTGCACGTTGAAACCGTCCAGGAGGTTTAATGTCTGGGTCGTGTAGCAGGCGGCCGGAATGGAGCAGTCCGGCAACGGCAGGTTCACCCGCAATCGAGTATTTTGCGATGTGTCCGGAACTGTAAAGCGGTTGCTGGGAAACGGACTCCCGCCAGGTGCACCGAGATCAAAGAGAGCCTGAGTTCCAGGGGATGACGCCTGCGGATGTTTTAACTCAGGCATCTCGCCTGCGACCGCGGTCGTTGCCATCGCTACCCAGCTTACGAAGAGTTTGAAAACCAGATTGCGCGCCATCTGACGCACCGACGACACTCGACTCCCATTCCTTCGAATCTCCATAGAATCCTCCCAAGGTATGTGCGACGGTCAGGGCGCAAATGCGGCCCCGCCACGGCGCCCCTTTACCCCGAAGGCGTTACTTCGCGCGGAACAAACGTGAAGTCGGAAGCTACAAATCGAAATTCAGGATGCCAGTCAGATTAGAAGTGCCAAGACAGCTTTTCGGAGGGCTCATAGCTACAGAAGTGACCGGTACGTATCGCTTTGCCGAGATGGCGCCCCAGCGGAGGGTTGCATGCGCGAATACCCTCGATCGCGGTCTTGATGCTCTTGGTGACCGCCACCCGAGCGCGTTCGCGGTGCGACGCCGATCGGCGAATGTGGCCTCCGAGTCCTGCTGCCGCTATGAGCTGCCTGGACAGCGCTTCATACTCGGCCTCAGCCCTTTCAGTTGCGCCGATGTCATTCATTCGTCGTAAGCGTTCGATTTCCTCGCGTAGTTCATCGAGCCGGCGTTTGTAGTCCGCTCTCGCCCTGGCGTCCAGGACTTCGCCCGCGTCGCCGAGATCTGCCGTTCTTTGATTTCCCGAAGATTCGCCCGATGCCAACGCGGCGAGATCAATCGCGGAAATTTGCTCGCCGGGACAGACTAATAACCGCGCGATGTAATGCATTCCTTTGGCATCCTTCAGGTTGAACTCCGCGCGGTCGAACGAGATCGCCCAGTAGTCACCTTGCTGGTGGAACACGTTGCGGGCAGTTCTATCAGTGGCACGTTCAGACTCTGCAGTTTGTGGTGCAGCGACCACCCGCTCACGATCATGCATCACGCGATCGATCCACACCTGCCCGGCTTCGATTCGCCGGTAGATTTCAATAGCTGCGTCGAACTTCTCAGAGGCACCGGCAGCATCTGCGCTCTCAAGCAGGGCGTTGCCCCAACTGTGGTGCGTCTCCGCTTCGACAAACGGAAGACAGTACCGCCTGGCTATCTCAATGGCCGCGCGAAAGTGCTCGCCGGCGCCATCCATCTGACCTTTCGCGGCCGACAACCTGCCCTCGGCTCGCGCGACCGAAGCTCCAAGTCCTCGCCAGTCTTCCCCGGCGGCCATGATCTCCCGACAGCGCGCCAGCTGGAGCGACGCGTCTCCGAGATTTCCCATCGCAGCCTGAAAAAATGCCAAGTCGGGACGGTATATCATTTCCATGACTTGGTGGCTGACTTCATTCTTGGACGGCAGCGCATCTGTCAGAAACTTGAGGGCCGCCGTGCGCTCGCCCAGCAACCAACTAACCTGTGCGAGGAAGTGTAGGTGCATGGCGGCGAAAGCCCGGTCTCCCGCGCGGTTATATTTCTCGACCTCATCAGACTGAAGCCTTGCCGCCCGCTTCCAGTCACCGCGGTAAAGGGCAAAATCCGACGCTGTTCCTGATCCTCGGGGCATTCTTCCGGGCAAAGCTGATGAGCCTCGGCGATCTTGTCCGCCCTTTAGAAGGAGCCCACACAAGCAGCCACGCAGGTGACTTAGGTTAGAAATGTGGTGGGCTAGTCGTGGTCTACTCAGTTCTTGACGAGCGATGCGCGCGCCGTGGATCGGATCCGCCATCTCTATGTAGAGCAACGAATTGATCGTGGCAGTAGCAAAGCCTGCGGTCTCGTTGTCCAGGCGGTCGGCTCGATTCCAACTGGCTTCCGCCAGATTCAATCCTTCGGTCGTGCGCCCGCAATGCACCAAATGGGCCGCAGATTCTATAGCTCCATGCAATTCTATCAACTCGTTTCCCAATCGTTTGCCCATCTCCATGGCGCGCCGCGCGTACAAAAGGGCTTCTTCGAGACGCAATTCCTTGTCCAAAGCCATCGCCATTCCGAGATTGAAAAATGCCAAGGGAACACTGTCTGGTCCCTCGCCCAGCACCGCTTCAGCTTTGCGCAGGTGCTCGAGTGAGCGGGGAATGTCCGCTAGCGGCTGGATGGTGTAATCAATTCCCAGCGCGATGTGAATGCCGGCACACTTCTCGGTCTGCCCCAACTTCTCGTAGAGTTCGAGTGCTCTTTCCTGGTATTGCAACGTCAACGTTTTGTCGCCTCGCGCTTCGCCGACAACGTTCGCAGCCAGTTCAAACAGTTCCGCTTTGCGATCGGCAGCGGTTCCATATCGCTCCATCATCTCGACAGCGCGCTGGTAGAGTTCCGCAGCCTGCTCAAACGCAAACACACCCCGAGCCGCATCGGCCGCCTTGATCGTGTATTCGATGGCCTTCTCCGCACCCTCAGCACGGGTTTCGCGAAAATGATAAGCGATCTCCTCCAGGTGAGGCCGAAGGTCCGTCGAGTGCAATTCCTCCAGGGCCTTCGCAATCCGAAGATGCAATTGCAAACGAGCTGCCGACGCGATTCCGTCGTAAATTACCAACCGCGTTAGCGCGTGTGTGAACCTGTAGTGTCCGCGCGATTCCGCAGCAATCGCGACTATTCCGGACGATGCGGCGTCATCAAGGCAATTGAGAATTTGTTTCGCGGAAACTCCCGCGACATGCTCCAAGAGCGCCAGGTCGAACTCGATGCCCTGGACTGCGGCGATGGAAAGAAGAGTACCGGTGCGCTTGGACAATCCGCTAGACTCCGCTCGATGGCGCCGCGAACGTTGGCCGGCAGATTTAAGTCCCCGGCGCTGAGACGCTCCTGATGCTCCAGCTTGCCCTCGGCTGCAAGCACCTGCACCACGCCGCCGAGGAACAACGGATTCCCCTCGGTCGTCTGGTGCAGCATCGTCAGGAACCGTTCGTCCGGCGCAGTACAGATGAGACTGCGTACCAGGTCGGTCTCATCGGCCAGCTCAGCCCTCGTAGCGGGCGCAGACCGCTTTCGCGGGCCAGTTCGGCAAATAGCGGTAGGAGCTCCGGCGAGCGTTCGGCTTCCAACTCACGATGGGTACCAATCAACAGGATGGGAGAGTCTTTAAACGCGTGTGCGAAGAAGCGCACCATCTGGAGCGTGGCAAGGTCCGCGTCGTGCAAGTCGTCGATCACGATGACCAACGGCTCGCGCTGCGCGACGCTCTTAAGCAGCGTCGCGACCGCATCGAATAGCCGAAAACGCGCTGGCTCCGGATCGATCGGCTCTGAACCCACTCGTTCTCTATGGGCTGAACCGGGCGAACGATCTCGGGAACCAGCGAGGCCAACTGCTCAGTCCCAGCGCCAAGCGCCTCGGTCAATTGTGCAAAGTCCGGCCGCTCGGCACATGCACGAATGATTTGGATTATCGGCCAGAAGGCGGGTGCGCCACCGCCTTCCCAGCATCGTCCCCAAATGACCCGCAGGCCCCGGCTTCGAGCCTGGCCCGAAGCCGTCGGCCGAGCGCGTTTTTCCAATGCCAGGCTCGCCCGAAACCATGAACATCCGCCCATGGCCGGCAACCGCCTTGTCCAGCGCGCCGCTGAGTTGAGCGAGTTCGCGCTCGCGTCCAACGAACCGTTCGCCGGATTCATCATGCTCGCGTTCCGCATGCCTGAGGACGCGTATCGACGATCGTCGGATTTCTTCCTCAGCCAAATTGCCGCCCCTGGAAGTAACCACCCTCAGTTATCAAAATGGCGGTCGAGCTGAAATCTGTCGAAAAAGGCCAATCCGGCCAGAAGAGATCAAGCGAGCGCTGAGTTGTCGCCGCATCGCGACGTCTTTCTTCCTCATCGAAGTCTGATTTCCCAGGGACGCCGGGATAAGGTTTTAAGAAGGGACGAGGAACCACCGGCGAGCGGATGAGGCTGCATCGCAGGGTCGGGCGTGCCAAGCTGATCGGCTATCGACGCGAGCGGGAAAATCATCGTTAATCATCGCCTCGTCGTGCGCGACGCGGCAGGCGAACGAATCGTTCTGTCGCTGGGCATGGCCCTGTGGCACTGCCGTCGTTCGACTTCGAAGATTGCCACACCGCTGAGACAACCCATATCAACGAGACTGCCCGAGAGCGCTTCGGTCTCGACGTCACCGTATTGCGATGCCTTCATGATAGCGACGACAACCGCCGCCCGGTGCGTGTTTACGAGATGGAATATCACGGCATCAATGCACAACGCGCGCACGATTTGCAGTGGTTCACCCGCGCGGCGATTGCTCATTTGTCATGGCGCTTCGCTGAGGATCGCGCGTCGATCGAGGAATGGTTCAGCCGCGGCCAATCAACCGCTCATGAAGAATGGCAGTCCCCCGGATGGTGGCAGAACGCAGCCAAATGGATCGCCGATCGCGTCGCCACCGACGGCGCGGGCAGAATTCTTCGCCTCACCCAGCTTCGCGCGTGGGATTCGTCATGTGTGATTCAGGTCCACACCAAAGGTGGGAGTATTTCTTCAAGGCGATGCCCGCGAACACGCGCGAGCGAGCGGTGGTGGTTTTTCTGGCGAGCCGTATTGGCGGCGGCGTGCCGCAAGTCGTTGCGCACGATCCTAATCGGCAATGGATGCTGATGCGTAGGTCTGCGGGCGATTCGCTGGAGCAGCATCAGAACCTCGACGATGGGCGGCTGGGGTTGCCGCATACGCCGCAACCCAGGTGCGATGCGTGAGTCTCACCGCGGACCTGGCGCGCTGTGGATGCCTGACCCGGATATACCGGTTGGAAGAAGAAATCGAGCGGCTAATAGCGGATACGGCCGCGATGCTTCCCGATGAGCCCGATGGGCTATCGGCATCGCAGATAGAGTATCTGCGAAGCAGGTGCCGACCCTCAAACACGGATGCCGGCGACTGGCGGCGAGCGGCGTCCCGTTCACGATAGACCACGGCGATCTCTGCCGGGTACACCTGGCAAATGAAACCGGCTGCACGATCATCGATCGGGAGGACGTTCGCATCGCGCATCCCTTCCTGAGCATCGCACCGCTGATAGCCGGCATGGATACCTATCAGCCGACGATGAATCTGCGCGGCGCGCTGGACCGCTTTCGCGACATTTACTCAGGCGCGTTTTCTGAGTGGACCGGGTCGCAACAGATGCGGGAGACTTTCGCGATCGCCGAGCCCATAGGGATGATGGATATGGCGATTCGTTACTGGCGTCAGCCGCAGGCCACCGTCGCTCTGAATCCGGGACGCGCGGGTCTGTGCCCTATTTTGCGAGCTTGGCGTATCGAAAGCTTCAAGCCGATTCGGGCTGGCCTGATTAGCACGCGCTGACACGACGGGACTTTTTAGAACCCAATTCATACCTCGCTCGCGTTGACCGGAGACGCTGAAACCGAACCTCAAGAAACCTGCGCAGTAGGAGCGGCTAGTGTGGCGCTGCCAGTCAGGTGATCGGGTGCTGGGCTAATCTCGCGGCGATTAGGAGCGGACACCGAGCTCATAAGCGGCAGTGGGGCTTCGCACTGCGGCAGACGCCGGAGTAGTATCCGGGTGTCCCGGGTTTCGACCCAATGCTATCAAAGAGGGGGTCCCAGTGACGAGTTCGTCCGATACCTTGGCGGCAAATTCTACGCGCGAACTGGCGGCGATCATGTTCAGCGATATCGTCGGTTACACCGCGCTCATGGGCCGCAACGAACAGCTGGCGATGCGCGCGCTCGCGGCCCATCGCGAGCTGTTGCGCAGAATCCTGCCGCATTTCAACGGACGGCTGGTCGGCGAGATCGGCGACGGGACCCTTTCGAGCTTCCACAGCGCTTTCGATGCAGTTAGCTGCGCGTGTGAGATTCAGGCCTCGCTCGCCAGCGACACCGAACTGAGAATCCGGATCGGGATTCATGTTGGCGACGTCGTGTTCACCAATAACACCGTGCTGGGTGACGGCGTTAATGTCGCGTCGCGGATTCACGAACTCGCTCCTCCCGGCGGCTGCTGTATCTCAGAACGCGTATACGAGGAGATCAGGAACAAGCCGGCCCTGCCGGTGATATTTCTGGGTGAAAAACTCTTAAGAACGTCGACAGACCTGTCCGCGTTTACGCCATGGCGATGCCTGGCATCGCCATCGAGGGAGATCCAGCCACTGGTTCTCGACGACGCTGGCCGCGGCGCGGGCTTGCAATAGGTCTCTTCGCAGTCGCAGCGGCCGTTCTGAGTTACGAACTACTCTACAATGAAGTCGCTACGCTCGCGCGAATCTACGTGCCGCGCCTGCTTCCGCCGGAGGTCAGCCAGAAAATCGCCTACTGCACCACCAAGGACGGATTCCGGATAGCCTACGGCACCTCGGGCAAGGGCCCGCCTGTGGTAATCGCGGTGGGATTGCTGACTCATCTGAAGCTCGGGCTTTTCAGTCCGACCTACAACTCGGCGTTTCTGAAACCCTTGATAGCCAGCCATACAGTCGTTCAATACGATGGGCGCGGTTTTGGAATGTCGGATCGAGGGCTCAAGGACTATTCGCTGGAAGCGCGGTTGCGCGATCTGGAGCCGTAGCTAACACCCTCAAGCTCGATAGATTTGCGCTCTATGGCATTTCGAGTGGTACCGAAGTGTCTATAGCCTATGCGGTGAAACATCCGGAGCGCCTCACTCGCATGGTTTTGTATGCGGGCAGCGTCGACAACAGGCCGGATCCAATGATTCTCCGATCAACAGAACATGCAGGAGGCGGCCTATACGTTGATAGCGAATGGATGGTCACAAGACGCTATCCGTGAACTGTTCGCCTCGTATGAGATGCCCGGCGCGAGCGATGTGGAGAAACGGTTCTTTAGTGAGGTGATGAGAGAGTCAGCGACGCCGGAGGATTTCAAGGCCTTTGGGGCGTCGGAACTCACGGTCGACGTGAAGGCGCTCGCGATGCAAGTGCGAGTGCCCACACTGATAGTTCAGACGCGTGAAGACCAGATAAATTCACTGGCAATGGGCAAAAAGATGGCGGACCTGATGCCAGGCGCGCGGTTCGTAGTTGTCGAAGGCGCAGACCAGATCCCAATGCCTGGGACTCTGAGAGTGAGCAGATCGCTCGAGATCGTCGTTCCATTTCTCGACCAGGATCTACCAAACAAAGCGGCGGCCTCGACCGTCCGGCCCTGAATCCCAAGTGGGCTGGTCGCCAGGGGTTCGGTGAGTAACTCGAAGGGAGGAACAGACTCGTGCGCACAAAGGACTAGAACCGCGACCATCGGCCGCTTTCACTCTAATACGGCCACGCGCGCGTCATCTCGGAAAGGTTTTCGGGAGGCACACCTATCCGCTCAATTCGTTAAGCAGTGCCTTGGCGTCTTTCAGGTCGGCGGTATCGAAGCCCTCGGTGAACCAGCCGTAGATTTCGGCCAGCATCGCGCGCGCTCCGTCGCGACGGCCCATCTTTGCGACGAGCCGCGCAAGGCTCGTAGTCGCGCGTAATTCCAGCGACTTCGCGCTTTGCCTTCGGGCAATCTCAATTCCTTGCTCAAAGCAGGCCTGAGCTTGCGCAGAGTTCGAGTTCCCCCGCGCAATAAAAATTCACCTTTGAGCCGATATATTTCAGCCTCCAGCCAGAGATTTTCACGATCCTCGGCGAATCCGAGGGCGTTGTTCAAAGTATCGAGCGCCTTATCGAGTCGACCGGTGGCGCAATATGCCTCCGCCAGCCAGTAAAGAAATTCCGAACGGTTGACCTCCCCGCCAGGTCGCGCGATGCTCGGCAAGTCCTTGTTGTATTTGCTTGAGTCCTTCCTCGCCGCGTCCCTGTTCGGTCATCGCCGCGCCGCGACAGACAGTCGCATGAGCTAACGCCGTAGGCAAACCCATGCTCGGCAGAGATTGAGATCACATGCTGGGCCGTCTCTTGAACTGCGCGCGCGTCCCGACGATGGTGCTGCAGGTAGCAGAGGAAAATTTCAGCAAAAATCAGACTGAACGGATCAGAAAGCTCTCGGGCGACCTCGACTGCGCGATAGTTCATCTTGAGCGCCTGGTCCGGATACCCAAGAACCACAGCGTCCAGGATAAGTTGCGATCGGCATACCACCTCCTCATCAACGCCGAGCGGTCGCAAGCGCCGACCATCGAAGAGGGAGAGCGTCGTTTCGAGATGCGCCCTTGCGGGCTGAAATCGTCCCATCCGATGCGCAGTAACTCCCGAGAGCCTGATGCCCCTGCAGGAGCAGCGTCGCGTCGCCAGCAATCTCGGCGCGAAGTAGAAGCTCCTCCGAATCCGGTATGCCGACCGGAACTCCAGTCGCTCCAGATGATTGACCCACAGTCCATATAGGATTGGAAAGAGTTGCGCGAGTTCGCCAACCGCTCGCACAGTTTCCGTCCTCGGGTGTAGGCCGCTCAACTTCCGGAGCTGCCCAGCCTATAACCGACATCAATGCGGGGCCGACGGCCAACTGCAGCGCCAGTTCCCGACGATCTCGTTCCGGCGTTTCGGGCAACTCGGCAAGTAACTCGAGCGCGTTTGAGTAATGGCGCTCAGCCTCGACCATCGCGTAGCGCGTGCCTGCTCGCCTGCCCGCGATCTGGAGATATTCGATCGCTTTGTTCCGATCGTTGGCACGACCGTAATGATGCGCAAGTTCGGTTGCGATCTCGCCTGCGAGCTCGCCGTGAGCCTGCTCCAGGCGCGCTGCAATCCGGCGATGCAACTCGACCCGATGACCGGCTGGCACCCGCCCGTAGAGCACGTCGCCGTACAGTGAGTGAAGAAAGCGAAAACTTGAAGCAACGGTGCCGTCCGGCCATTCGCTGGTTCCAGCTGCCGTAACGAACTGTTCGTGGCGCGACAATCGTGCGCAAGTAGCTTCGATCTCGCTGAGAGGACGTTCGAGTGCCGCAGCAACTGCCGCGGCGGAGAATTCCGCACCGGCGATGCTCGCGGCCTCCAGTACTCGCTGCGCTGCAGGGTTGAGACGCTCAAGGTTGCGCTCGATCATCTGGCGGATGCCGCGCGACGCTTCTATCTTGATCCCATCCAGTGGCGAGCCCTGCTCGAGCAGGTAGTCGACGACGTTGACCATGAAGAGCGGATTCCCCTCGGTGCGCTCATGAATCAGCGGCGCAATCCCGGCCAACGATCGCCTGGTATCGTCATCAGCAAAGCGCTTGGCCAGATAGGCCGCGACATCCGCTTCGCTGAGCAGCTTGAGACGTAACTCCTGGCAATAGCGATGAAGTTCGAGCTCTTGTTTCATCGCGCGCATGGGGTGATCGCTCGCGAGCATGTCGGGTGGCCGATAGGTGCCGAGAATAAGCAAACGCGCAGGCTCAGTCCGCCGAGCAAGCACCGAGATCAATTCGAGTGTTGAAAAATCACTCCAGTGCAAATCTTCGAGCGCGAGCACCAGCGGCGTTTCGGCTGCGAGGGCCTCCAGCGCCTGCGCGATCTCGCGCAACATCCGCGGTTGGTTAACGCCTTGAGCCGTGGCTGGCAGCCGTTCACGATCGGCGTAGCTCAACAACGATGGCATCTGCGCCAGCCAGGTCGGCGCGAACTTGTGCAGCAGCTCGACGACGCGCCGGCCGTGGGCCTCCTGACAGAATCGCATCAGCGCTTCGAGCACCGGCATGTATGGCTCGCCCGCGCCGTATTGCTCGACACACTGCCCGCGCCCGATTCGGGCGGCACTGCCGCCGAGAGAATCGAGAAAGGCCCTCACGAAGGTCGTCTTGCCGATGCCCGCTTCGCCAGCGATGAACACGACGCGCCGCCGGCCGCCTTCGAGCACCTGCGCAGACCAGCTTTGCAAGCACGCGAGCTCCTCCTCGCGCCCGACCACGATCGGCGCTGATCCCTCCGGCATGGAGGGCGCCCTGGCAAGCTCGTCATGAGCTGCCGCCGTCTTAACTTTGGCGATAAAGCGGTAGCCCTTGGCAGGAACAGTCACTACGAATCGCGGCGAATCGGAGTCGTCGTGCAGTGCATGGCGGATCTTCCGCACCGCGGTATTGATGGCGTTGTCCTTATCCAGGAAGACGTCCTTGCCCCACACCCGCTCCAGGATTTCCTCGCGCGTCACGAGCTGTCCGCGCCGGTCAGCGAGTATGAAGAGTAAGTCGAGGGGGATGCGCTCCAGCTGCACGGGACGGCCCTTGCACCGAAGCTGGTAAGCAGCACGGTCAAGCTCGTAATCCGCGAAACGGCAGATATTCGCAGGCATTCGCCGAAGCCCCCTGTAGCGGGCCGATTCTAGTTGCGTAGCAGGCCACTGCCTAGCCGCCCTGTCTACACAAGAAATGCAGGAAATCTACATCCGCTCTCCATTGTTGGCGCGCTCGAATGCACCGAAGATGCGCGAGAACGATTCATCCGCATCTACAAAGGAGGTCGAAGTGATCCAAGTCACGAAAGCGTCAGGCTCGATTGGAACCACCAAAAGCAAAGCGGGAGGAAAGGTCGTGAAGAAAATTGGACTATTTTTGGTCAGCAGCTCGCTGCTGATCGTCAGCGCGGCGGTATTGTGTTCGTTCACCAGCGCGCAGGCGGGCTGCCAGCAGCAGCCAATTGCCGCGCTTGCGGAGACGGTACAAGGCAATGGGTTCCTCTGTGCGCTACCTGGAGACGTGACGGCCGGAATCGGGGTAAGCGGACTGACCCCGGGCAACGCGTACACTTTCTGGTTCATTTATATCCCTGACGGAACGACCTGCGGCGCAGACCAGGCCACATGCTTCGGCGCAAGCGCTACGGGTGGCCAGCAGGATGCCGTGCCGGCCGAGGCTTTCGGACGCCTATCGGACGTAATCGCACCAAAAAATGGTAAAGCGATTCTTTTCGGGGATGTTCCGGGCCTTCGGCTTTCCAAGGGGTCGCAAGTATGGCTCCTGCTGAAAGGTCATGGACCTGCGAATACCAGTGACAATCTCGCGCGCGCACGTCAGTTGTTGACCCCTGAGGATCCGACGGTTGGGGCGCCAAATCTTGGCGTTATCGGCGGAAATGCTGCGGACAACTCAGGCTTGGCTGTCTTCAACAACTGATCGGATAAGCAGAATCGTGCTGATCAAATGAGGCGGGTCCTCGCCCCGGCGAGGACCTGCTTCACGCTGTCAGTATTCTTCCCCTTGGGGGCAACGGGCAGTCATGGCTAAAGAAATTTCAGGCAACCAGCAATCTGGGACCAAAGCTGATCTTCCTGCGAAGGCTCGCGAAGCGGTCGGAGCGCCCAAGTCGCCCGGACGCCGGCGCTTCATCGCGGGACTCGGCGCTGCAACTGCCGCGGTATCAGCCGGAGTCCTTGCTCCGATCATCGCCGCATCATCCGCCAGCGCGCGCGAACCAAATGGAATCCCGAACCCGGGACCGAGCGGCGGAAATCAACGCGTTACGGAATCCTTCGAGCTCCGCTTCGAGGCGGCGATCGCCGAAGCAACCGTGCCTGTTCCCGGCCATCCCAACAACGGCGACGAAACTCGCTATCCGAGCCGCATCGGCAACTACTCCAAGGGTCTGCCGCACAATAGTTTCGGTGAGGTCAATCCCAACGCCTACAACGCGCTGCTCAAGGCGGTCTCGACCGGCAGACCTTCGGACTTCAACCTGATTCCGCTTGGCGGTACGGTCCCTCTGGTCGATCCACAAGCAGGGCTGGCTTTCGATCTCGAAGGCACCGATTCGCATCAGCTCGCGATTCCGGTCCCGCCCCCGCTGTCGAGCGCAAAGATGGCCGACAACGCCGTCGAGAACTACTGGCAAGCCCTGCTGCGCGACGTTCCGTTCTCCGAGTACGACACCGATCCGACGGCCGCGCAGGCAATCGCGGAGTTGAACGCGCTGACCAATTTCAGCGGTCCGCGCGATCCTAATACCGGCGAAATCACTGCCGGCACGCTGTTCCGCGGATACACTCCCGGCGATTTGCTTGGTCCGTACATGTCGCAGTTCTTGTATCTGCCCGCGTCGTACGGCGCGTTACCGTTGATCCAGCAGTACCAGACCGACCTTCCGGGCTTCGACTATATGACCACTTTCCCGGCCTGGCTGGCGGTTCAGAATGGGCAGAAGCCATTTCCGGCGCGCCATATCGATCCGCAGCTCCGCTATATTCGAAATGGCCGCGACATCTCCGCCTACGTTCACGTCGACGTGCTGTTCGAGGCGTACCTCAACGCGTGCCTCTACCTCATCGATCTTCCTGCACCGTTGAATCCGGGCAACCCTTACCTGAGCACGCCCAACCAGACCGGCTTCGGCACCTTTGGCGCGCCGCACATCAAATCACTCGTCGCGGAAGTCGCGACCCGCGCGCTCAAGGCGGTTTGGTTCCAGAAATGGTTTGTACACCGGATGCTCCGGCCGGAGGAGTATGGCGGCCTCGTCCACAACACGCTGAGCGGCGCGCGCACCGATCCGCTGCACTCGGACATTCTCAATTCAAAAGCCGTTCAGGAAGTTTTCAGCAAAAACGGGACGTGGCTGATGCCGCATGCGTTCCCCGAGGGATGTCCCCAGCATCCGTCATACGCCCAAGGTCACGGCACCGTCGCGGGCGCCTGCGTAACCATCCTCAAGGCCTTCTTCGATGAAACCTTCGTGATCCCCGATCCGGTGACGCCTAGCACCGACGGACTAAGCCTGCTGCCCTATACCGGTGCCGACGCCGATCAACTAACCGTCGGCGGCGAACTCAACAAGATAGCTGCTAACATTGCGCTCGGACGCACTCACGCAGCGGTGCATTGGCGCTTCGACTACGAAGCCTCGCTGCCACTAGGCGAGGCAATCGCAATCAGCGTCCTGCGCGACCAACGCCCCGGCTACAACGAGAACTTCCAGGGCTTCACGTTCACGAAATTCGATGGCACCAGGATCACTGTGTAGCTGTCAAGAAAGCGGGCCTCGGGAGTGGGGCACTGGTGTGTCCTTTCACGATCGCTGTACGCCCAAAACGAGGCGCCCCCTACAACTCGTCGAGCAGCGCCTTAGCGTCTTTCAGGTCGCCGGTGTCGAGGCCTTCGCTGAACCACGCGTAGAGTGGGGCGAGGAGGTCGCGCGCCTCGGCGCGTCTCCCCTGATCGCGCCACAACCGCGCGAGGCTGGTGGCGGCGCGTAGCTCGAAGGATTTCGCCTCTTGCGCGCGCGCAATGTCGAGGGCCTGCTGATAGCGGGCGGCGGCCTCCTCGGGTGCGCCGCCGGTCGCGAGTACAAGGTCGCCGTCGAGCCGGTGGAGATCCACGTCCATGCTGGGCTGGCCCAACTGCGCGGATATCGCCAGCGCTGCCGCCACCGTCGCCCGCGCCTCGGCTAGCTGTTCCCCCGCCTGCTGCGTTTCGGCGAGGAAATACAACATCCCCGGGCTCCGATAGCCTGTCTCCCTTATCAGGGTCAGAGCCTCCAGAGACTCCCGCAATCCGGCGACATCGCCCGCCACGATCCGCGCAGCCGCGTAGTAGTAGCGACCGAAGCCGACAAACAAGGGAAACCCCTGCGTCTCACTGAGCGCAACGACCTCGGCTGCTCGTTCCTGCTGGCGCGCTCGGTCGCCTCGGAACCTGTGGATATTGGTTTCGAAGAATAGTGCGCGCGCCATGCTGAATGGGTGATTCAGCCGACGCCCCAGCGACACCGCTTCCTCGGCGCGGGCAAGCGCACTGTCGGGCCACCCAAGATTCCAGAGGTTCCACGCGCCATAGCCGAGCGCCGGAACACCGATGTGGCTGCCGGTAGGGAGAAACTCGGAGTGGCGCGCAGGGTCGTACAAAGCGAAGGCGCGTTCACAGTGCGTCAGCGATGATGCGAATTTGCCCTGGTAGTACTCGGGCTCAGCAACGTTCTGATGAGCTATGACCAAGAGCTCCGTCCGAACCCTGTGCCTCCGCCGAGGCGAGCACCTCGGCTGCCAGCGCCCGGCCGCGCTCTACGTCGCCGCGGTTGTAGTGGAAGTATGCGAGACCAAGTTGGGCGATGCCAAGGCGCCCAGCATCGCCTCCGGCCTCGCACAAAGCTCGCGCTCGCTCATACGGAGTCTCAACCTCGGGGTGCCCAAAGCCTCGGTCGGCGATAAGGGACCCACCGAGAAGAAGCTGGAGCGCCACCTCGTGGGTGTCTCGTTGCGCGCCCTCGGGTTGCGTCGCGAGCAGTCCAATCGCTTTGCGAAACTGCGCAATAGCCTCACCGTGCGCCGAGCGCGCTTGCGCCTGCTCGCCGGCGCGCTGGTAGTACGTAATCGCTTCGTCGGTCTGCCCAGCCAGTTCTGCGTGCCGCGCCATCACCTCCGGCTCGGCCGACGCGCGCTCGGGGAACTGCGCCAGCAGCACTTCGAAGACGCGGCCGTGGAGTTGGCGGCGCGTGCGCTTGAGCAGCGACTCGTAGGCTGCCTCCTGTACCAGCGCATGCTTGAAGGTGTAACTGGACTGCGGCGGTTCGCCGCGCACGAACAGGATCTCCGCCTCATCCAGTCGCGTCAGCCCGCGGCGCAACGCCGCTTCCTCCAATCCGACCACGGCGGCCAGCAGCGGATAGGAAAATTCGCGTCCCAATACTGACGCCCGCTGCGCCACCTCCTTCGCTGCCGCTTAGCCGGTCGAGCCGCGCCATCAACGAGTCGGCGAGGGTCGCCGGGATCTCCTCCACCTGCCGCGCCACGCCCGGCTCCAGGATGGTTCTGGTCAGCTCTTCCAGGTACAGCGGGATACCGTCGGCGCGCACGACGATCGCATCGATCATTGAATCCGATAACGTGGTGGTTCGCGCTCCGCCGCGTTCAGCTTCCGTGCCGACGGAGCGGCGTCCTTCACGGCGGTCGCGACTCGCTCGATGACCGTGCGCGCCTGGCGCTTGGTGAGCCGCGCCAACTTGATTGCGGTCAGGTTGAAGCGCTCGGGCCAGGGCGCGACAAACTCCGGGCGCGCGGTGCCGACCAGCAACACCCGCGCGGTCGGGCTTTGCGCGATAAGCCGCCCCAGCAGCTCCAGCGATGATGGATCCGACCAGTGCAGATCCTCGACGACCATCACCAGCGGCTGCGCCTCGGCCAGCGCCAGCTCCCACGCCGCCAACAGCGCCATCGTCTTACGCCGCTGCAGCTCCGGGCTCATCGCCAACGACGGCGAACCCTCGGACCGTTCGAGATTGAGAAAGTCCGCCATGAGCGTCATCGCTTCAGGCGAGACTAAGTTCGCTCGTGTCAGAGCCGCTTCGATCTTCCCCAACTTGTCGCGCAGTGTATCTTCGGGCGCGAGAGCAAGACCTTGCCGCACCAACTCAATCACCGGATAAAACGGCGTGCTCTCCGTATAGGGCGTTGCGTCGCATTCAAGCCACGTGTGCGGGATGCCCGCAAGGTGTTCTCGGAGCTGCCTGACGAGGCGCGACTTTCCAACCCCCGCTTCCCCGACGATGAGGATGTTCTGCCCCTCGCCGTCCTGCGCTCGTTCCCAATGATCGATCACCGTCGCCAGCTCGGGTTCACGCCCGACGAAACCCGTCAGCCGCCCGGCTGCGACGTCGAGCCTGCTGTGTATCCCGCTCGACCGTACTACGCGGTACAACGTCACCGGCTCGCGCACGCCCTTGAGCGTCTGAGGACCGCGGTCCTCGACCACGAACATCCCGACCACCAGTCGGTGCGTCGCGGCCGTGATCGCCACTGTGTCGGGCTCGGCCGCGCTCTGCACACGAGCAGCGACGTTAGCGGTCTCGCCGAACACCTCGCCGCCATCGGCTATCACCACCGGCCCGGTGTGGATGCCAATCCGCACCTCCAGACGCGTCCCATCATCGGCGGCGAGGGTGGCGTTGAGTGGTACCATCGCGTCCACGATCGCAAGCCCGGCTCGAACCGCTCGCGCGGGGTCGTCCTCGCGCGCCGTGGGCCAGCCGAAGTAGATGAGCAGTCCATCGCCAAGATTCTTGGCAACGTAGCCACCGAAGCGCGCGACGGCGCCGGAGGCGGCTTGCTGGTACTTCGCGATGACCTCGCGCCACTCCTCGGCGTCGAGCTGCTGGGAGAGTGGCGTCGAGCCGACCAGGTCGCAGAAGAGAACCGTCAGATGGCGCCTTTCACCGGTCGTGGCGGGAACCGGTGCCGCACTTGCCAGTTCAGCTGGAGCGGCGAGCGGCGGCGCTGCGGACTCGGCGAGGGCTGCACCGCACTTGCCGCAGAAGTCGGATGTCGTCGGGTTTTCCGCCTGACATTTTGTGCACTGCTTTGCGAGGGCATTCCCGCACTTCGCGCAGAAGTTATTAGTCGGGGAATTAGTCCTCCCGCACTTCGCGCAACGCATCGATTTACCCTTTTTCGACAGAGCGACCGCCTCCTCTCTTATCACCGGTGTTTGCCAAGGACTAGCACGGCGGTCGAATGCGCCGGCCTCGATTAGGCCGTTGACAAATTCTTCTCCGGATGGTGAATCGCGTGACCGGAGAGCGGAACTGATCATAGACGGCCGCGATTCGATCGCCGTAGGTGGATGCTTCGTAGTCGGCCATGCGCCGCACGTCATCAAACAGTCACGATCAAGTCAACGCCAACGACCGGTGCCAGGATAGCTGCAACCGTGGGAAGCCTGCGAAAGGGGTGCGCAGCGAGGCGACGCCATTTCCGCTGAGGGTTAGGCCATGGATCTATGGAGTGCTGCTAAGCTTCGGCATTGACTGTTCAGGTAGGCGACCTTCGCTAAGTACCTGGCGTGAATACGATGTGAGCCTTCTCCGACCCGGCGTACTTACTATTTTCCGATTTTCCTGCGCTCTGCCCAACGCTTCTTCATAGCGAGCGACAGCCGCTTTCGACCCGCCGGCGTCAGGCCTCCACGCTTCTTTCTCTTCGTCGCGCTCCCTTTAGGCCTGCCGACGCGCTTCTTGCCACTCGGTGACAACGCCGAACCCAAAAGCGCTCCGATGGCTCGACCCAACCTATCTCGTTCCTTCTTCAAATCTGAAACTACTTTCTCTAGGTCCAAGGTTCGATCTCTCCTTTTTCTTCGCGGGCATGATTTCGATCAGTCGCTAGGATACTGTTCTGGCAATTGAATTAATACGGACTTCTACCGAGATGGACTCTCAAATGCGAGGCTGTCAGGCATCAGATGAAAGCGGGAAGAGTGAGCTCGAGTTCACGAGCCAATTCGTTGATCGCTTTTCCGATCGCCCTGAGCGTAATCGAAGCTGAACATCCAAGCGATCGATGAATATCGGCGATCCTTCCGGCTTTAACAATGCGCCTGGCTAGCCACCGAAAATGATCGGTTTCTCGCATCTCTATGCGTGCGTTCCATTCCAGCAGCTACGGCCTGTTTTTCCATGCTGTCGCAGAACGAATTCAATTCGCGCAGTTCTAGGAAGGAGTAATCGCTGTGCAGCAACAAGTAGTTCGCTTAACCCGGCAAGAGCTTTACGAGAATATGTGGTCGCGACCGGCGATCGCTCTCGCTGAGGAATTTGGAATCAGCGGACGCGGCTTGGGCAAGATCTGCAATCGCTTCGCGATTCCCGTCCCTCCGCGCGGCTACTGGGCGAAACTCGCGGCAGGAAAGCATGTGACCAGGATTCCGCTTCCTACCGCAAAATCTGACGTCCCTTCAGAAATCTTGATTCAGCCTTCGCCAGAGAGCCCAGAAGCTGCGTTGTCGGAGAAGGTTCGAGAAGAGGTCGCCGCCGTCCTAGAGATTCGCGATCAAATCCAAGTTCCCGAAACGCTCCGCAGCCCGCACCCGATTGTCAAAAGCTGGCTCGAGCAGAAGCGAGAACGCCGGAAAGTCGACCAGCTATCTGGCCGGAGGAGTGAACCTCCACTCGACGAGACTGAACGCCGCAAGCTCAGAATTCTCAGCGCAATTTTCAGTGAGATTGAAAAGCTCGGACACGCGGTCAAGGAAACTCGAGGCGAGATCTATTTCGAGATCGGAGGGCAGAGACTCGACTACAAAGTTTCAGAGCACTACAGGCAAATCCACATTAAACTAAGCGATGAGGAGAGGCGTCGCTCGTGGAATCCGGCCACCGCCACCAGGACCGACCTTCAGGCAACGGGAGAGCTTTGCTTCGAAATCACGACCTGGATATCTGAGCCGATCAGGAAGCGCTGGCGCGACGGCAAACGGAAGAAGTTGGAAGAGCAGCTCGGCGAGCTGGTTGCAGGCTTGATTAAGGCCGCTGCCATCGAGAAGGAGTTGGAGCGGGTCCGGGCGGAGAAGGAGCGGCAGCGGCAGGAGGCAGAGAGACAACGGATGGAGCAGGAACGGCTGCGGCGCATCGACGCCGCAAGATGGCGACACGTCTGTGAGCTGGCGACGCTGTCCCGCCAAGCTAGTATCGTCCGGACCTTTATCGATGAACTTGAGGAACGCGCGAAGAAAACGCTGAGAGAGAATGAATTGCCGGCGGAAATTCGCGATTGGTTCAGTTGGGCTCGAAAAAGAGCCGACGCGGCGGATCCAGCCTTCAAATCGGCGGCCGCAATTGTTACTGAGAATTCCTCACTACACGAGTGGAGCTATCGCGATCGATGAACCCGATGTTGGAACTAACCCGGCACGCGAATGCGAAGATGAGCCGAGGTGAGCAATCGCCTTGTGAAATGGCCCGCATATTTCCCGCTTACGGAAAATGAAATCGTCGATGAAAATACCTTCTTGCAAATCTCCCAGAATGCGATCAGCGTGCTTTTCTTCTGAGTGAGACGCGACGCGTGCCGTCAGTTTTAATGGCGTCAGCTATCGAAAGCGACCGACCATACCAAATTATTCGACCGTGAACTGTAAAACCTTCCTCGCCAAGACGGAAAGCTTCCTTTCGACGTGGCGCACCTGGCACGACGAACTCCACGGAATCGTCGTGAACGCCGATCACCTCGCGTACTGAGAGTTTTGCTTGCCGCGAAACAAGGTAGTTGCCCGCCACAGGATTATCGGGTTTGGATCGACAAGGCTCGGTCGCCACGATGAATCGACTACCAATAGATCTTTGTCAGCGATTTGAGGAGCCTGCGATTCGAGTGCTTCGACCACAAATAATTTGTCTGGTTGCATTCTCGGATAGCTGAACAAATCCAACTTCAGACAGATCCAGGACGCTATCTCCCCCATGATCATCGGATAAACGTAACCGCCTGATTTGCGGATATCGTAGACGGGAATTATGGCATGGCCATCCGGTATCTGCGGGCGAGGATCCTTGTAGCCACGCTTGTCGGCCAGCCATTCCAGCGAGACGTTCGCGGCTCTCGCCAACGCCACCAAAGCGGGTCGCGTAGGCTCCGCGCCCTCAAGGTAGCTCTGCAACGAACTCGGCGGCAGATTGGCCTTCTTGGCTAAGGCGGCTCTGCTCGGAAACTTGCTGACGATCTCTTCCAGCCTGGTTACGAATCCATGGTCGGCGCTAGCTCGAACCATTGCCCTTCTCCAATCAACGAGATATCGTTGAATCGTAAACGATAGAGCAATATAAGAATAGCAGATGCCGTGGGCCATTTGGAAGCACATTGGACTGGAGGGAAAGTTGAGGAAAGGAAATCGGATAGCAGTTGGACGCTCACGTTCCAAGCGTCGTATTCGGGTCGAATACCGACCAATCGCCGAGCTGAAACTCGATCCATTGAATCCGCGGGTGCACAACCGGCGACAGACTCGTCAGATCGCGCGAAGCATCAAAAGCTTCGGCTTCAACGTGCCGGTGTTAATCGATTCCAACGGCAACGTCATTGCGGGGCACGGACGCATCCTGGCGTGTCAACTGCTGGGACTGGACGAGGTGCCTACCATCAGGCTCGACCATCTGAGCGAGGCTCAGGCCCGCGCCTTCTTGATCGCCGATAACCGACTTACTGAAATTTCAGACTGGGATGATCGGCTACTTGCCGAACAACTTCAGGCGCTTTCAGTCCTTAATCTTGATTTCAGCCTCGAGGTGACGGGTTTCGAGATGGGTGAGATCGATCTTCGCATCGAGAGTCTGAACTCAGTTGCAGAGGACGATCGGGATTCCGCCGATGATCTATCGGTCGTCCCATCCGGACCGCCAGTAAGTAGCGCCGGCGACATGTGGATCATGGGCGAAAACCGAGTGCTTTGCGCGAGCGCCATCGAAGCTGCTTCTTACTCCACGCTCATGGGTAACGAGAAGGCATCGACGGCGATTAACGACGTGCCTTACAACGTGCGCATCGGTGGAAACGTAAGCGGTCTCGGCAAAAAGCGGCATCGCGAGTTTGCCATGGCTTCCGGCGAAATGACGGAACTCGAGTACATTCGTTTTCTGGTCACGGCCATTTCGTTGTTCGCTCGATGGAGCACTGTAGGCTCGGTGCATTTCGTCTTCGTCGACTGGAGACATTTCGCCCAATTGCTCGCTGCAGGCCGCGAGGTCTACCCGCATCTGCTCAATGTTTGTGTGTGGGTAAAAAGTAATGCAGGTATGGGTTCGTTTTACCGTAGCCAGCATGAGTTTGTATGTGTCTTTCGAAATGGTCGAGGTGCTCACCGAAATAACGTGATGCTCGGCCAGTACGGCCGCAATCGCACGAACGTCTGGACCTACCCGAGCATTAACTCGTTCGGCAGGGCCGGAGATGAAGGCAACCTTCTCGCACTGCATCCCACGGTGAAGCCAGTCGCGCTGATCGCCGATGCGATCATCGACTGCACGTCAAGAAACGACGTTGTACTAGATGGATTTCTCGGCAGCGGCACGACTGTGCTCGCGGCGGAACGTACCGGGCGGCGTTGCTACGGGCTGAGATCGATCCGCTCTACGTCGATACTATCGTGCGTCGCTGGCAAGCCTTCTCGCGGGGCGATGCACGTCACGCCTTCACAGGTAAATCGTTCAGGGAAATGGAAACGGAGAAAGCATGTCGAGTCAAAAAGACAACGACGAAGAAGTAGTCGGCTATCGGAGTCCTCCACGCCGGAGTCAATTCAAACCAGGTCACTCCGGGAATCCCAAGGGCCGTCCCCGAGGATCGAGGAATGCCTCGAGCTTGCTGGACGAAGCTCTCAAAGAGCTTGTCACCGTCTCGGAGAATGGCCGGCGTAGGAAAGTCAGCAAGCTCGAGGTGATTCTCACGCAACTGGTCAATACAGCCGCTAAGGGCGATCACCGAGCGACCCGATTGCTTTTGGAATGGATTGAGAGGCTTGAACTCACCGATAAGAGCGGCAAGCCGCTCACACTGGTTCAACTGCTCGAAGCAGCGGGAGGAGTATCCGATGAAGACGAGAGATAGTTCGATTCTCTCGAACGAAAATGCAGCGTTCATCAAAAGAGCGGTGCGCGATCCGGTTTTGTTTGCAAAGCACATTCTCGGCCTGAACCTCTGGGAGCTGCAGGCTCAGATACTGATGTCAGTAGCGAATTACCGCAGAACGGCGGTCAAAGCATGCCACGCTGCCGGGAAAACTTTCGCGCTCGCGATAGCTGTCCTTTGGTGGCTGGCGCGCTATCGCGACGGGATCGTCCTCACGACTTCGCCCACGCAGCGCCAGGTTATAACTCAACTGTGGGCCGAAATACATCGTATCGTAGCCCGCGCGATAGTTCCGTTTCCAAAACTCAAGATGACGGAGTTCAAGTTCCGCGGCGAAGAAAACTTCGCACTCGGCTTCTCGACCAATCAAACCGAGAATTTCCCAAGGCTACCATGGCAAACACGTTTTAATCATCGCCGACGAGGCTCCGGGGATCGAGTCGGGAATTTGGGACGCAATTGCCGGAACGATGGCTGGCGGAAAAGTTCACATACTCATGGCGGGCAATCCAACAATCCCCTCAGGCGCCTTCTTCGACTCCTTTCATAGCGACCGCGGCCTTTGGAACTGCATTACGATCGGCGCATTCGATACTCCGAATCTTCAGGGCATCACACTTGAGCAGCTGCTGCAGATGGATCCAGCGGAAGGCGGTCCGCTCGACGACAATCAGATTCCCTATCTGGTGACAAAAAGATGGGTGCGCGACCAACACTACTCGTGGTGGCACGGCGACGAACACGCTTCACCGCAGTGGCTCTCACGAGTGCTTGCGCAATTCCCGGATCAAGCCAGCAACTCGCTTATCAAGATGAGCTGGCTCGAACGCGCTAAAAGGAGTGCGCTCCAGAACCCCAACAGCGACTCTGGCTCCGGTCCGTTAGTAGCCGGAGTGGATGTCGGAGTCGGGCAGGCGGAAACAGTCGTCTACGTATGCGAGTTCAAGAACAATCAACGCAAGATCGTCAAGATGGGCGCCTGGCGCGGTGAAGACACTCGCGGACAAGTAGTGAATTTCCTCAACGAATTCCGTTCCCGACTCTCCATCGTGTACGTTGACTCAATTGGCGTGGGCCATAACTTCGGACTGCATCTGCGCGATTGCCGCTTCAGAGTCGAGCTGATCAATGTCGGGATGCCTAACGAGAGCAAGCCCAATTGGGGTGAAAACGACCCCGCCCGACGCTTTCTAAATCTGAAGGCGTGTTTCTACCAAGCGCTCGCTGATGCTTTCGAGCACGACCAGATCGAGGGTCTGAGGGACGAGACGACCATCGGACAACTCGCCGGAATTCTCACTAAATTCGATTCCCACGGCCGCATGAAGATCGAATCCAAGGAAGACGCTCGCAAGCGAGGCGTTCCTTCACCCGATCGCGCTGAAGCTCTCATGCTCGCACTCTGCAAACCGCCGCAGAATTTCGAGTACTACACCGTCGATGATCTGCCGCGCCTGAGATCGCAGCGTGGCGACGACTTTGACGATGATGATCTTCACAACCGACGCGGATCTTGGGATTCATGGGCTCCAGGCGGTCTCGCGAGTTATTTCCGCAAGCACCCGGGCGCCGATCAAGGGCAGCGACACTGGCTCGACCCGTAGGAAAGTCCGATACCTTCGATGAAACAGAGGTCTTGGTGGTGAAAGGTTTTTCTTCCGCGGAAAAAGGAAACTCAATTTCAACATCTAGAGGAGGAAATCGAACCCTATGTATAATAGCACGCTTTGCCGCAAAGAGCTTTTTTTGAATTGTCTGGTCGAAATCATCGGCGATGTAGTTGAGGGCAAAGGAACTAAATTACGGCGAATCGCCGCAAGAGAGATTGCGCGACTTCACGACAGGATCTC
Source organism: uncultured Acidobacteriota bacterium (assembly GCA_963846235.1). Taxonomy (GTDB): domain Bacteria; phylum Acidobacteriota; class Terriglobia; order Acidiferrales; family UBA7541; genus Palsa-189. The sequence continues at coordinate 4,318,121 of CAWJVF010000002.1, read as the reverse complement.
CAATGCGGATGATGGTCAGGAATATTCGAGATGTATTCTAGAGTTTGTTGATTTGAAATATCGTCTAGCGGATCCATGTACCTATTTTTTCGCAGAACTCAGCGCGGAGCCGGAGCCCTATTCAGCCGCAGGGATACTATTTCCTAGTTTAGTTCATCTCATCCGAATTGAAGATGACATGTCTTCGTGGGAATGGCTCCCCGAGCAGATCCGCGCTCTTGGCTTGGCAATCAATGCCGGTGACGAAGTTGCCTGGCCGATTACCCGCGAGTTTGTCACGATCAAAGATCGCGATGGAAATCCGCGACCCTTCTATCAGTTTTCCTAGTCACCGAGGACCGCTCAGTTGACTGCGCACATGCACTCGACACTACCGCCGTGCGCCGAGAGGAGGGCGAGAACACTTGAAAGATACATTTCGGCTCGCAACCAACTCATAGAGATGATCGGGGATATGCGAGCAACAGCAATTCAAGATTTCTGTACCTAAAGGCAATTTCGTCGTAGTTCGAACTTCTAGATTTTCCGGATGTTGCCATGGCCAGCGTGAATGAACTGAAGGAGCGAATGCGGCTGATGAAAGAGGGCCGGCGCATAATCCGACTGGAACAGAATTTTGTAAGGAAGGTGGTCAAAGGGCGCTTCGGTAAAACACTTTATAACCTCGAAACGCTCGAAGAGTATGAAGGGGCACTCCTTGCAGGCGGTCGAAATCTCGGACCTTGGCTGCTATTTCGCTGGCATAGCAAGGGCTGTCTTACGCGCAAGATTCTCCGCGCCATCTTGATCGGTGTGTGGAATGGAGCCGAACTTCCCGAAGATCAATTAGGCCCGAAACAATGGATCGCGTTTTTCCGTCAAGCGGGCTATCTGACCGATTGCAACAAACCGAGACCGACGGCTCCGCTTCAGATCTTATCGCGGCTGTTCTCAGCGAATGGTGAAGCGTATGTCATGGACCACGCGTCTCGAAACTGCGCGCTTCTTTGTGGAGTATCGTCGGGAGCGCTACGGAGCGCGAGAGGGCTTCGTCTATTCTGCCAAAGTCGCTCCTGCCGGAGTGCTTGCGACCAGCTATCGCGAGCGCCCGGCGAGGACGAGGTCATTGTAGATCCATCATTTCTCTCTTCGATCCAGATCGAAAGTAAGTGACAGAGCTTCGGCTGCTCGCGCTTGCTAACTTTCTTCCCTCAGGATGCCTTGGGAGGCCCAAAGCTGTCGACCAATTCCTGTAGCCGCTGCATCGCATCGCCGACTACGGACACGCCGTCGCCTACGAGGATTGTGTCGAAGTCGAGCGCGAGCAACTGCCGGACGTTGCGCCGCAAGCGCGCTGGATCGTCCATCACGCGCTCGCGCAGCAGGCTCAATTTCCCAGGCGGGTTCCCGACAACCGCATCGCCGACGATCAAGCTTTTCCGCTCCCGCCAAAGGAATGCCACCTCGCCAGGACTCTTGCCGCTAACTCCGACCACTTCGAGCGGGCCAATCTTTTCGCCCTCGAGAAGCTCGCCGTCGAGTACGGCACCCTGTCCCTTTGCGTGAGCGGCATCGTCGCGATGAATGTAGATACGACCACCGGTGCGCTCGCGGATCTTGTTTGAGGCTCGCACATGATTCCGGTTTGTGAGGAGAATCCGGCTCACGCCCATACGGACGAGTTCATTCAACACTTCGTCGTTCGGCTCGACCGGGTCGATACAGATATTTCCTTGAAGATCGCGAATCAGCAAGCTGTTGAAGTTGTAGCCGTGCGGCTCGGAAAACCATGACCATGTAAGAACGTCGCCGAGTATCGTTTCCATTCTGAATCTCCTTGGCACGCCGATCTTAATCCTGGGCGTGCGCAAGTTTCCAACGGCAGCCTCGGCGGTTGGCAGCCTAGCTCTCGCCCGGTTGTTGATAAGCGATGCCGCCATTCCTCGCCGGCGACGACTCGGAGTTCGTCAGCGGACGGGCAATGGTGGTTGATGGCGCGGTGACATCGGGAATGGGCGCGGCCAACCTGGCGCGAGGTTCCCAAAGCGGGCCAGACCGGCATCAGACGATCGATGTTCCGCAGTCGGAGCCGTGGTTGCGATTTGCGGTTTAGTACCAGCAGCTGTTGGCGCAAGACCAGGATCTCTGCCTCACGCGAGGCGCCAACCTCGATTACCGAGCGTAGTGCGAGCAGGAAACGAGTCAGCAACGCGAACATCGCGCGTCGCGGTAGCACACTTGCCGCGCTTCGTCACGAGGACGAGGTTTTGATTAGCGACAACTACAACGAGGTCCGGACCCACTTGTCGTTAGGCAAAGACGCGCCGAACTTCCGACGTTTCGAGACGGTTGGCAACATCGTCGCGATCCCTATCTTGGGCGGGCTCCATCATCAATACATTCGAGTTTAGGTTCTGACTAGGGACAGCCGCTCGCACTGCTCGCTCCAGCAATTGTGGAATCCATCTGTGCAGGGCGGCAAGGCGTCTGCCTCTCCGCCGAGCGTCTGAAGACTCAGGCCGGTGTTCCGATCGAATGGGACGCCCAGCAGCGACTCCTTGCAGATTAGAGAGAGCCGAGCTTCTTCGTTTCTCACGACTAACTACCATCGATCTAGCGCCGGAGACGCGTCAGGGCGCGATCGGACAGAATCCGCTCGTGGCACCGAATCTCTTCTAAACAGAGAGGAATCGTAGCGAATTGGCGATTTGCAAGATTGATCGCCCTCTCCGCTGCCACGAGCTGAGCGAATCAGCCCGCCCACGCGAGGATTTGCCGCTATCTCCGGATTGTATGTGAACACTACAAACTGGGTGGCGGAGGGCAGTCGTTTCGAACTCTCAGGCGACTTTGCAGAACAAGTTACGCACAGTTAAAACCTGAGCGATGCAGCAATTCGCCTCAAACGTGCACTCAAACACCATCCGGCGTGAAGTGTACTCAGTCCAATGTTCTGGGCAGAGGCTCATTGCCGGATAGTCCATACGCTGTCTACAGTGCTACTAACGAACGCGCATGTACGCCGGCAAGATCGCCCGACAGATTTGAGATGTCGGGATGAGGATTGGCTGAACGTCTTGAAGGAAAGCAACCACAGAAGGTTTCACCGATGTCCAAGGTAGTGATCGATCTGTCGATGTCGTTGGACGGTTTCATTGCAGGACCCGGCGACGGCCGCAAGCTACCGCTCGGGGGGCGAGGCGGCGAGCACATCTTTGACTGGTACTTCAACGGCGACACACCATATGAAAGCACGATGTTCAGACCAAAGGCTGGCAACCGACAGGTCGTCGCGCAGCTGTATCAACAGATGGGGGCGATGCTCACGGGGCGCCGAACGTACGACATAACGAACGGCTGGGGCGGCACGCATCCTGTCAATGGCATCCCCGTCGTCATCCTGACGCACAATCCGCCGGCGAACGTACCACCCGGAAAATCGAAACTCGTGTTCGTGACCGACGGCATCGAGTCGGCGGTTGCGAAGGCAAAAGCGCTCGCGAAAGACAAGGACGTCGGAATCGGTGGCGCAAGTCTGGCCCAGCAGGCATTGAGGGCCGGTCTCGTCGATGAATTGTATCTGCATATTGCGCCGATCCTGCTCGGCGACGGTGTGCGTCTCTTCGAGCATCTGGGTGACCAAGCAATCGCCTTGCGCAAGATCAGCTCGCTCGATGCCGAGGATATGAGCCATGAACGCTTCGAGGTCCTTCGTCAATGAGGCCGCAAGCTCGGGTTCCCAAGCGCGTTCTTTTGTAACACTGCATATTGGCTGTTCCGTCCTCTGCGTTCTGGTAAACCAAGCGCATGAAGCCCCGCCACGCAGCCGCGATCACGCTTATTCTGCTGGCCTCCTGCGGGTCGAGTATCAAGCAATCAACGACACGCGCCGACGCCGCCGCCGATCGAGTAATCAGCGCGGACTAAGCGCCGTGTTAGTCACCCACTGGTTGTCCCTGCTAAAAATTCCATCTGAACTCGGAATTCGAGCGGCAGAGAGAATTGCTATCAAATTGATGCGCTCAAATGAGACGGGCTGCGATCTGAACCACAAGCGGCTGACCCCTGATCGAGATCGAAAAACCCTCCGATGCATAGATCCTCAGACGACGGTGTACGGGCCGCCGCGCAACGATTGGTGAGCAGGAGTCCGGGACGAATCAGGCGGCGAGACGTTCGTAGCGATGATGCAAGCCACCGACTTTTGGGATGGCGACGACCCTTCCGACGCTGCGATGGCTGAATCGGGCGAGAGTCGGGGCAATCCTTGTCGAGCGAAAGATGCGTGCGGGTGCGTTGGTAGTAGTCGACGTACGAAGACAGGACGCGGCGCAGATGGCGCTCGTTGAAGATCACGATGTGATCCAGACACTCGCGCCGTATCGAACCGATCACGCGCTCGACGTAAGCGTTCTGCCAAGGTGATCGTGGTGCCGTGATGACTTCCGTGATGTCCATCGCTTCGACCCGGCTGCGAAACTCCGAGCCATACGATGCGTCGCGGTCGCGCAGCAGATACCGCGGCGCCGTGTCCCACGGGAATGCTTCGGTTACCTGGCGCGAGAGCCAAGCCGCGGTCGGATGCTCGGTGACGGCGGTGCGCACGATAGTCCTGCGATCGTGGGCCAGAATGATCATCACGTAGAGCAGCCGAAACGACGCGGACGCCACAACGAACATATCGATGGCAGCGATGCCTTCGGCGTGATTGCGCAGGAAGCTACGCCAGTTCTGAGAAGGTGTTCCCCGCCTTCGCACCATGTACTTCGCGACAGTCGCTTGGCTGACCTCGATGCCGAGCTTGAGCAGCTCGCCGTGGATCCGTGGCGCACCCCAGAGCGGGTTGGCGCTGCTCATCTGCCGAATCAGATCGCGAATCTCGCGATCCACTGACGGCCGCCCGGATCTCGAACGCCAACGCCAAAACAGGCGGAATCCCTGACGGTGCCACTGGATCACCGTTGCCGGCTTGACCAACACCATCGCCTCCAGACAGCGCGGCCACAATCGGTAGAGCAAGACCCAGAGCAAGCGGTCGATCGCGAACAGCCGGAGCCGACCCGGCCGCTGGCGGCGAAGAACGTGCAGCTGATGACGGAGGGCGAGATTCTCTAGTTCCACAACCGCCCGACTGCGGAATCGGCGGGCAAGCCGAGAAACGATCGATCGCTCGAGCTTAAGCATGCCGGCGACACTACGGCGGTGATTATCAAAACTCTAGACTTTTCGCTGCCTTTGGAGTTTTTGGTAGCCACAAACCGAGTTTGGGCTATATGTATAACTCCAAGTCGCGTCGAGCTTGGCTGGCATCCTGCCATGTGGCAGGGCAGAAGCCTAAGGTCTGGACGCCTTGAAACATTAAATCTGCTAGGGATCTGCCAGTTGCGTTTGCCGAGAACGAGATCAGCGTAAGTTCGTCCCATTCCTGCCGTGCCAGTTACGAGACGCTGCTCTCCATGCTGAAACCTCGCGTTCTAGGGTGGTTAGTGCGCGCCTTCTGAATTCGTGATCGATTGAGCAAATCGAATGCCAGTTGCCGACGATGCACGGACTTCATATCGTTCAGGTTGGTCACCACGATATGCGGCAGGCTGGCAAGGAGTGACATGGAAGAGTTCGCCAAAGTCACTGGCGGTCGAATCTGGTATCGGAAGACCGGCGCCACAAACGGCAGCCCTCTGGTGGTCGTGCACGGTGGACCCGGAGGCACACACGACTATTTGGAGCCACTATGCCTGCTGGCGGACGAGCGTCCTGTAGTGCTCTATGACCAACTCGGATCGGGTCGATCCGAGCGTCCGACGAATCCATCGCTATGGACGCTGGACAGGTTCACTCAGGAACTTGAGGGCCTAATCACAGCCTTGACGCTCGGCGAGCGCATGCACTTGTTCGGACATTCGTGGGGCAGCACGATCGTGACAAACTATGCGCTGGAAAATCCGGCGGCGGTCGCGAGCCTAATTCTGGCGGGACCATGCCTTTCTTATCCACGGTGGGCCGAGGATGAACTACACCTGCTCAGCGAGCTCCCTGAGCAACTCCAGACCGCGATCAGAAAGCGCGAACTCGAAGGTGCGCCCCACTCGATGGCGTATCAATTGGCGATCAACGAACACTATCGGCGCAATTGGTGTCGGCTGGATCTGACGCATGACTTGATCGTGAAGTCGTCGGCTGGCTCTGGAAAAGAGGTTGCGACGACAATGTGGGGAGAAAACCACTTCTTCCCCACAGGGAATCTGAAGGATTGTGATCTCGTTCCTCGGCTTGGCGAAATAGGCGTTCCGACCTTGCTCACGTCCGGGCGCTCGACGAGGTGCGTCCAGAGACGGTGGCGTGGTACGCAGGAATGATCCCGAATTCGAGGGTCGTGGTTTTCGAGCAGAGCGCTCACCTGCCGCATCTCGAAGAGCCCGACTCGTACACTCGGACAATTCGTGAGTTCTTGCGATCAGTGGACGATCGCCGCGCATAGAGTGCAATGTCCAGTCTGACTTAGAGGGTCGATCCGCCACTCTCCGATGAGGAGCTACAGAACCCATTCGCCGACACATGGGAAGGCTACGAGCCGCGTCCGTTCGCGAATATCCTGGGCCGAAGTCTCGGCTACGTCGCTTGTTGGGCTGACGATCAACTGGTCGGCTTCGTGAACGTCGCTTGGGGCTGAGACAAGCACGCATTTATTCTCGACACGACAGTCCGCCGTTCGCATCAGCACTGGGGCATTGGCGGCGAACTCGTTCGACGCGCATCAGACCTCGCTCGCGACCGTGGCGCCGAATGGCTGCACGTCGATTTCGAACTACATCTCCTCGCCTTTTATCGAGGGTGTGGATTTCACGAGACTCCTGCGGGACTCCTGAGACTGCGGTAGGCATTCACTTCCCGGAAGCGAGAACTGTGCCGGAAGACAAATTTGTTCAGGTCAATGTGCTGCGGCTTCACTACCGAGATTTCGGTACCGAGGGCAAACCGGATTGTGCTCTTGATGCATAGCTTGACGCACACTCTTTCGATCACGTCGCGCCACATTTCAAAAGGATGCATCATGTGCTCTCGCTGGATTTTCGCGGCCACGGAGACAGCGAGTGGCACAGCGACTGGGAAACGCTTTTAAGCGTCAGATGAGTGACACGATTGCGTTTCTGGAAGCGTTCGGAGTTTTTGAGCCTCTTGCTTTCCGCTCTCGGGTAACCGAATCGTCGACACTTCGTACTGTCCGACAGCTGGGCGCACGAGCCGGCAGGGGTGGGCATGAAGGATTTCGCGTGGCTCAAGGAAAACTTGATGTGGCTCGACATTGGGCCGGAAAAGCGGACGCTCTTGAAGGGCCACAATTTTGACATCATTGGGACGCAGTTCGTTCGGCGGAGCAAGGCCGAGACCTCGGCGTTGGAGTTCGAAGATGTCCGCGGGACGCCAATCCCGACGCTCCGCGCTGAACTGGCCCGGTTGCCAAGGAAATAGAGAGACGCCCAGCGTCGGCAACAGAAGCGACTATGACACCGCTCTCTTGGATAGACGCTCCCTCCGCAATTACAGTAATCCGAAGAGCATTTTGGTGGCGGCAGACTCATGCCCTTTGGTGCAGGGATTGCGAGATTAGAAGCTGCCCTTTGAATCCCGCAGAGCCGATAAGACCCGAACCGCCGAAGGACACACCGAGCGTCCTGGATTGCACGTACGAGATGCTCTGCTCGGCGTCCAGCGCTTGGAGTCCTCGTCTAGTCACCCACCCAAATCTCATCTGAATCCTTTCTAACCTAGGTTGAGATGCGAGGTCCTCCGCATCACGCGCGGGCGTCATCCAAGCTGCAGTAACGCTCGAATCGACAGGGGGCGGTCTTTTGTTAGGATCAAGTTTTGAGGCGCGACACGTGCTGAATCCGGAAAGCAGGCGACTTTTGATTACCGTCCGCAGGTCGGTTTGCCGCAGGTGCGACAAAGTAGTTACTGCAAGATCCTGAGATGTGGTCGTCAGCACACCGGTTCCGAATACAGGAGGAACCATCGCGTGAGCAGGTCATTAGCCCGCTGGTTCATCGCGCTCGCGATCGTAACACTCTCGATTCCTGGCGCGCTCGCATCGCTTGGGGCCGAAAATAATGGCGCCTACTCCGACTCGAGTCTGAACGGAACCTTCGTGTTCCGCACCCGCGGGAGTTCGCTGTTCACGTTGCCCGGCGAACTGACCTCGAATCCGGTATATCTGGCGTCAATAGGTCTGATCACGTTTGACGGCCGCGGGTTGCTGCGAGGGTCGGTTTCGAATAGTGCCACTCGCACCGAGGTCGTTCCCGCCGGCAAGTACACCGCGCCTTACAGCAGCCAGATTTTGTGCGGCGCTAAGATGTCGGGGACATATACGATCGAACCTGACGGAATCGGTACGATGACCATCACTTTCACGCCCACCAACACCGGCGCAACCTGCGGCGCGAGCACCGGCGTCTTCAACATAGTGATTCTGTCGCCAAGGCAGGTAGAGCTCGTGTCGTCGGGCCAGATGATGGCGGATCCCTCGAAGGGCGAATTCAATTCCTACGTCGTCGAGGGCGAATTGATGAAGCGGGGCGGATGAACCTGTGCGTGGCGAATTGCTTATTTCTGTGGAAGATCAGCAATTCGCCACGCACAGCTTCCGCCTAATGGCCGACGGCCCGCAGCTACACATTCTGTCTGGCAGGTTTCCTTGCCTACGTTCCGACCGCAGCAGTTTGCGCTCGCTCTCATGACAGGAAAAACTCTTCCCAAGGCCCGCGCTTGAAGGTGATCAACTCTGGTGCAGCGTTAGGCTCCCACCGACCGCTGAAGACCTTTCCACGGCCGTCAGCGTAAATGTCGAGATGGTGATACTTGTCGCAGACCGCCCAAGGTAGCTTGCCGCCTGATGAACTCAGCAACGCAGCGGTAGCGCCATGGCCCGCCGACCTCGGAAAACCTCCGCACCTCTAATGAGGATGAGTTCTTTTGGAGCCACCCCTCGAATTCGAACCGACGATCTACTTATTACGAATCAGCAAGTGGATCGGACTCTCATTCCGAAAGCAACTTTGCTCTTTCGGATTTTTCAATTCAGACTCGCCCCTTGCCGCCTTTCTGACTTGCTTATAGCAGATCCTCCATTTCTTGACTTGGTAAACCCGGGCCCGAGGTACCGACCTGAATACCCATTTTTCGCATTTCATCAATGGTATCAGCCAACAAGTTTAGCCTCTGCCAGTGATCCTCAGGCTGCCACGCCTCCTGCTTTTCCTCCCGGTCGGTGAGTTTGTATTTATCGCTGAGCGCGACCAAAATTTGAATGAACCGGACGTCGCCTTCAGCGGCCTTGTTGACGAGCCGTCTTGAAACAACGTCCATTTTGGTTACTCTCTTGCGTCGGCCATTCTCGTTAATCACGACACGCTCGCGCAACGCCTCCTTCAAATGAGTCGCCATGTTCTTGGCGCCGCGTGGACGGCCACGATAATTTCCCGACTGGCCCTTCTCAAAACGCGTATGACGAGGTGGCCTGCCGTAGCCCACCTCGTATTCATTTTGCCTATTCTCGGTTTCCACCCTCCCTCACCTCCCTTTCCATCTCATCAAATGGTTTGCCGCTCGCGTGTCGTGCGCTGTCCCGAGTAAAGGCCTGCCACCGGCGAACGATCGTGTCGACATAGCGCGAATCCAGCTCGATACCGAAACAACGGCGTCCAGTGCGCTCGGCGGCGATCACTGTCGACCCGCTGCCCAGGAATCCGTCCAGGACGATTTCACCTCTGCTCGTGCAGTCCATGAGCACGTCGGCGATCATCGCAACTGGCTTCACAGTCGGGTGCATCGCGAGCAGGTTGCCCTCGTCGCCGGACCGCGAGAAAGAGTGCGCGCTTGATTAGCGCCATATGTTGGTTCGGTTACGGCCGAAGCGACCCAATTGAACGTTGTTGCTATGGCGGCCGTGGCCATTCTTGTAGACGAAGATGAGTTCGTGTTGACTTCTGTAGAGCGAGCCCATCCCGGCATTGTCCTTGACCCACACGCACATGTTCATTAGCTCGGCGTAGGCAGCGCCGCCGGCTGCGAGCATCTCCGAGATATGCCGCCAATCCATGCACAGGAAATGCAAGGAACCGTCGACGCTGTGCCGCGCGAACAAAGAGAATGCCTTGGCCAGAAATTCGGTGAATTGCGGCTCGGTCATCTCGCCGGAAGCCATCGCAAATTCCCGATGTTGCAGGGCGCCAAGCCCGCTGACGTTGCCCGAGATTTTTACGTTGTACGGTGCGTCGGCGAAAATGACAGCCGCGCGTTCGCCGTCCATCAGCTTGGCGTATGCCGATGCGTCCAGGGCGCTTCCGCAATAGACCCGGCAATCTTTTCCCAATAGCCACAGATCGCCTGGCCGAGATACTTTAGGACCGTCGCGCAGACCTGAAACGTCATCGGCTGCATCCGGGGCGCCGTCCGAACCGGCGTTCAACTGCTCGATGCCTGAACACCAAAGGTCCGCCCATTCCGGGGCTCCATGAAAGAGTTCGATCTTGTCCCTCATCTCGAAGGCTGTGCGGATATGTGCATATGCTTGGTTGCTGAATCCTCGACACGCGAGATGTAACGCCACCAAGACCTCATCGACGGCCCAATAGCTCAGCGAAACCTTTGCAAAGTCAGCGGTGCCTTTTTGAGTTCTGCGGGTAGCATCAAATAGCACATCCAAAAGAATCTGCAGAGCTCGCACGTCACCCTCTTGGCTTCCAGAACGAATGGCATCGATACGCCAGTCTCAGACTCCAATGTTCGCAGGAGTGCCTCGGCCCGAAAATGCTCTCCGCCCATCATCGCGACCTGGCGGGTCATTTGCCGCTTCTGCTGGCCATCGGGCATGTTCTCCACAGATGCTTTAATTTCTTGGACGAAGGCGTCAAATATTTGATTAATTTTCTTCTGTGCTTCCGAATCGCATTCTGTGTAGTTGTTCCCGAGAAAGTGCAAGCAATCTCGAATAGCAGCCTGAAATTCCGCATCGGTCTTGGTCTCGACATCGCGGAACAAGGCTTGTAATTTTGTTTGTAGATCGAGTACGGTCAGGCTCATGGCGGGTCAGTATAGCGCAGTAAACGATGGGATTCTGTGAAGTGGGTATGACTGACGAAAGGACTAGAGATGGCAGACACGCGAGATCAGGCACTGGTGGAAAAAGAGATGGCTTTGGTGGCGGAGATTGAGAGGTTGTTGCCAGATTTCGCTCGCACTTGTCGTGGAAGCGAAGACGTGATCCTTATCCATCAGGATTCGTTTGCAGCAGACTACGAGGATCACGAGTACGCGCTATTCGGGAAAGCTATAAAGTTCGCCGGGCTCCACGGAAAAGAAGTACGCGTGATCGGCAAGAATAGGGAGACGCTCACGGCAAAGGCTGCGTTGGTGCAATAGAGACTTGGCCGAATGTTGTTCCCGTCAAACAGCGGCTGCTGCAGGTGGATAAGCGTACGTCGAGAAACATAGCTAGGGTCGCCCAAGGTCTTTCCAAAAATATAGAATTAGCAACACCGAAACTAGAGCCAGCCAGATTTTCGATGATAAATCCTGTTCATATTTGAACGTATCCAACTTGTCCTTGTCCGCGCTTGGATATGCTTTGGAAAAGATAAAAAAGTACTCATACCAAAACCATATCGGCGGCAGGAGAGTCCATGCGCCGAGCACATAGGCTTGGTACACCTTGACACCACGGGTTTCGATCTTCTCGCCCCAGCCCTAGTGCGCAAAAACTAGACTACCAACCAGCGATACCGCTCCGAGAGACCCGACAGTCCACCGCCACTTCTGAAAGTGCTTTGCTCTCTGTTTGTCTAGTTGTTCTTGGTCTGTCACACGCGCGATAGTAGTTCCTTTTGCGTAGTACATCAAGATCGGATCATGCCACCAGGGCTGAAGGCGCTGGACCGCTACGCAGGCGAACGAATACGGAACTCGTTCTAGCGAGCCGACGCGGCTCAGAGCACCCCAAGCCCACTCACGCGGGCTTTCACGAAACCTCGGAGGCCGTGTATGCATCCGAGTCCGAGGCGCAGTATGCCGCATACACACGAATGAAGGAAGAACCCAATCTCTTTGGTCCGATTCCCGAGACTGGCGGGAAAGTTGAGGGCGGTCTGCGCGGTGTCGCGGTGCTGGGTAGCAGCATCAGAGCGAAGCAGAAAGACGGTTGAATCCCTCCCAAACAGCAAAGCCTTATCAGAATTACGAAACCGGCTTCTGATCCGCCATCTTCCTCGCCATATGCAGAAGCAGTTGCCGATCAGTCTCTGCCGAGCCGAGCAGAAAGTCAGTTCAATTGAGCTTTGAAGCGATTATTTCCCGTCGCCGACTGTTAAGGAATGGTATCCAGTAACTTGGCGGGTTTGAGTTCCAGGGCGTGAGCCAACTTCACGATATTGATTAGGCTCACATTTCGCTCACCGCGTTCAACCCCGCCCACGTAGTTGCGATGAAGATCGGCGAATTCCGCTAGCTTCTCTTGTGAAAGGTTACGCTCTAGGCGTAGCTCCCGTAGTCGATTGCCAAATACTTTGCGCGGGTCGGCGGTTCGCACCGCGCCATGATTCGGACTTGACCACTATAGGTCTACACACTATAAGTGTTTAAGTGTAGGAGTCCGAATCAGCGGACTGAATCACTAATCGGCACGCCCCCCTAAAGTGTGTGGTCCTTCTTCGCTCAAAGGAGTAAACATGCACGCCTGGATACGAAACTTAACAGTCTTTTCTGTGGTTGCAGCGGTCGGTGCTGGCACAGGCGCACTGGCCGAGCGGAGCATCTGGAAAACAGAGGCGGATGCTCGACAGATTCGACTTGCTGAGGCAATGAGGCAAGAGGGAGTCTTTCAGACGCAGCTTCAACTTGCTGATTTTGATAAAGAGCGATTGCAACAACAGCTTCAGGCTCGTTCTATTCGGCGGATTGGACCTCCTGCTCCTGGGTGGAAGCCTCCTGTGGGAGAGCTCAGACCGCTCTACCCTAGCCCAGAGGCACCTTGGAAGGTTGTGAAACGCCCGCCAATATGCCCGGTCTCTCCAGCGGATCTTGTTTCGGTTTTGAATGAGCTGACACAGACTCAAGATGAACTGCGTGCCGTTATGTTCGACAAGCAATTGGCAGAGTCCGAGAGGGAGGCTGATTTAGACCGTCTGCGATTGGAGCTGGAGGGTTTTCGCAACGACATGTGGGACCGGTGGCTATTACGTTGAGACGCCAACCTAACACACTGCAATAATGAGCATAATCATTGAGGCACTTAAGTGGATTCTGGCGTTTGTGCTTGCGCCAGCGCTCCCAATCATAGGCAATCCCATCATAGCCATTGTGCTGATAGCATGTGGCATCTGGTTCATGTGCTCCGATGATGCGAGCAGAGTACGCAATGGCGTGCTCATGTTGCTGGGTGGCCTACTGTGTGCTGGCTTGATTGGCTGGCAGGTTCACAAGTACATCAGCGACCGAACTTGGTGCGGACAGAACTACCAGCCAGGGCAAGAATTTGCAAACTGCATGGAGGGGCTAGGACATGAGCCTCCGACAGAGGCTCAATGACAAAGAGACAATTAGCTGAGACAGGAGTGAGATTCCTCCCATAGGTACCTTAAGTCGGCCTTCTAATTTTGCGGAACGCAAAAAACTCCAGCGAAAATCAGGTCTATTCGCTCGAATGGGAGGAGCAGTTGCTTGAAATCTACTCCTTCACGCCTCAACGCATCGGCTACCGTTGGCAGAACAGGCGCCGCATCCATGATGATGATTTTGGTCGCAGGTGAGAGTCGCTTGATCTGAGCCGGGAGGTGAGTGCCCAGCAACGGGGGCATCTTGAAGTTGTCCACAAGCGCTACGTCGAATTTCTGCAACTTAACCTGTTTGAGAACGGCGGCTGTCGTCAGCTCGCCGTCTACGCACAACGAGACAACCTGGTGGCCCCAGCCCGTAAGGAGTGTGTGCATGTGCTTGACGATGGGGCGTTCGTCGTCCACAACGAGGAGTTTCATAGATGCCCCAAATCATAACGCGCGATGCCAGAAATCCAAATTTCGTAAGTCTACCGGGGCTGAAGGAATCTCTTATCCATGACACCCCGCCCCCAGAGACGGAAGCCGATTTCAAAAGACTTAGCGCAGATCAGACCGACTAGCACAATCGAAGCAAAATCCGCAGTAAATCCGCTGAAAATCAGATCATTTTTTGATTGCAATGCAGAATTCTCTTGACAGGATTTTTCTATTCTGTCATATGCTGTGACAGAAGTAAAACGGCCCTGCCAGATGTTATCAGCATCCGACAGAGCCTAACTCACAAACGAGAGGGAACCTCGTATGCAAGCTACATCAAGTCTACAGCATCAATCCGTCTATCAGATCGTAACCGAACAGATCATCAAGCAATTGGAATCAGGTGTAGCACCTTGGCACAAACCTTGGCGTACCGAGCCACCCTGCAACCTAGTCAGCGGAAAAGAATATCGTGGCATCAATCCGTTTCTGCTTGCGCCACAAGGTTATGGCTCACGGTATTGGCTCACGTTCAATCAGGCTAACAAGCTTGGCGGACACATCCGCAAAGGCGAGAAGTCTTCGATTGTTACCTTCTGGAAAATCGGAGAGGAAAGAGTAGTCAAGTCTACCGATGGCACAGAGCGCAAGACCCGTCCTTTCTTGCTCCGTTTCTATCGGGTCTTCAATATCGAACAGACTGAAGGCATAGCAGAAAAACTAGGGCTCGGGAAAGCTTCTCCGAGAATTCCATCCCTCGATAAATGCGAAGCAATCGTTTCGGGAATGCCGAATCGGCCAGCTATCACACAAGATGGCCGTGCGTGGTACAGACCATCTACTGACACCGTAGGCATACCTTCTCGGAGTGCATTCAATTCCGCTGAAGAGTATTACTCCACTCTGTTCCATGAGCTAACGCACAGTACGGGACACACTTCCAGAATCGGCCGAGAAGGAATCGAGCAATTAAATACATTTGGCAGTGACTCCTACTCCAAAGAGGAATTAGTTGCTGAGATGGGAGCGGCCATGCTCTGCGGAGTTACAGGCATCGTTCCCGCTACGCTCTCAAATTCCGCCGCATATCTCAATAGCTGGATTGACCGTCTACGTGGAGATTCACAGTTAATCGTCTCCGCCGCATCGCAAGCGCAAAAGGCCGCCGACTACATTCAGGGGGTGCGCCAGTGAGCGCACCCTCATTTGCTTTCCCACAACCGCTCTCTGAGAAGTATCGGCCTAGAGCCATTGCCGAATTTATTGGCCTAGACAGGCAGAAGCGAATCATTGCCAATTTTGCTCGCAATCCGCGCAGTGCTGCGTTTCTCTTCACTGGGCCAAGCGGTACTGGAAAAACCACTATGGCGTTAGCTCTGTGCGATGGCATTGGTGGCGAGCTAATCCATATTCCATCTCAGCATTGCACAGTCGCTGAACTAGAAGAATCGCTCCGAATGACACAGTACGTTCCGATGGCCCGAAAACGATTCTGGTTCGTTCTTGTTGATGAGGCCGATCAGATGACAGACAAGGCGCAGCTTGCCTTGCTCTCTAAGCTAGACAGTACAGGCCGGATTGACGGCTGTGTGTTCGTTTTCACGTGTAACAGCACCGACAGACTAGAGGCACGTTTTCTTTCCCGCTGTCTCCAAATTGAGTTTTCTAGCTACGGAATGGCCGGAGATATTGCGACCTATCTTGAAAACGTGTGGCACGCAGAGGGTGGAAACGGGAATGGACCAGACTTCGCCCGTTTAGCCAAGGAATGCAGAAACAACGTCCGCGATTGCCTTGGACGCTTGGAAGTAGAGCTATTAGCGCTGTGAGGCGGCGCGATGGCCGCATTGTTGATCCTAAACCTAGCGAGGATACGCATGAAGAAAGCGAAGAAAGCGTACAGTACGCGCCAAGCCGCTGCAAAGATGCGCGTGTCATTTCGGACGCTAAACCGATGGCTCGCAGACGGCAAGATCAAACCGTCAACCGCGATCAAGATGCCGAACGGACGCACACTCTGGCTGTGGGGCGATGCGGACATAGCCAAAGGCCGCAAGGTAAAGGCCGCGCAAACTCCCGGCCCAAAGCCAAGGGCAGCCAAGCGATGAGCACGCGAGGGGCGATCTACGCCAGAGTTAGCACAACCAACCACGGCCAGGACGCCGGAATGCAGACTCGGGAAATGCGCCAGTTCACGGAAGCACGCGGCTGGACGATGGCTGACGAATACATTGACGCGGGGATCTCCGGTGCCAAAGATTCCCGCCCCGAGCTAAACCGTTTGATGGCTGATGCACACAAGCGCAAATTTGACGTGGTAGTAGTTTGGAAGTTCGATAGGTTCGCGCGATCCGTGTCTCACCTACTCCGTGCACTGGAGACGTTCAACGCTTTGGGAATCGCATTCGTGAGCCTTTCGGAACAACTCGACACCTCCACGCCAACCGGGAAGATGGTATTTACGGTCTTGGTCGCCGTTGCCGAACTAGAGCGCAGCCTGATCGCGGAACGGGTGAGAGCCGGGCTGCGCAACGCCAAAGCGAAAGGGAAGCGGCTCGGTCGCCCCCGAAAAGTAGTAGATGCTTCCGAGATTGCCAGTCTGCGAGCGCAGGGGCGTTCCTGGCGCACCATTGCCCGTCAGCTTGGAATGAGCGCTCGGTCGGCGCGGCGGGCGGGGCAAAATCCCCCTACCCAAACAGACCCAAAAAGTCGTTTGTCTGCTACAGCAGGTTAGGCAGGGGCAGAATCAAGTGTTTTTGCCCGTGTATCCACTCGACTAAACGAGTTGCCCCGCTGCACAGTTATCCTGAATGGCATCGACGCCTACATGACCGTGTGCGGTTTTGGTTGCCGCGCGTGGGGCCTTGCTGACTACGATCGCATTTTTTGCGGTGTCAACTTGGGCGGTGATCCTGACGTGGTGACGATTGGCGCAACCCGAAGGCAGCGGGCGAATAGACCGGCGTGAAGCGCAGGAGGCACAGTAGGGCGGCACGTAGACCTGTCTCATAAGAGACACCTGTGATTCTTAGAATGTGCCAAAATCCCCCTCCTGACCGTCTGATTGGTCGCCTCCCACCTTTGTGCCCAGTCCTGGCAGGCTCTCACCACCAATTTGCTCGGTGGCCTAGCATGGAGGCAATTATGGGTAATCTCCGTTTGTTGGTGGCAGACGACCACGACATCGTGCGCGTGGGCGTGCGTATGTTGCTCGAAGAGCAACCCGGCTGGGAAGTTGTTGGCGAAGCCTCTGATGGACGCGCGGCCGTTGAGAAGGCCAAACTCGCGCAGCCTGACGTGACCATTCTGGATTTGAAGATGCCGGAACTGAATGGCCTCGAAGCGGCTCGGGAAATTCTGAGAAGCGTCCCGACGAAAGTTTTGATCCTTACCATGTGCGATTCCGATGCGCTAATTCAGAAGACGCTTGAGGCGGGTGTGCGGGGATACTTACTGAAGACCGATGCCTCGCGGGATTTGGTCTCGGCGGTGGATGCGCTGAGCCGGGACAAGACTTTCTTCACGCCCAAGGTCTCGCAAATGGTTCTCGAAGGCTATCTGGGCCGTCCGCCCAAAGAGAACGGGGATGGCAGCAACGGCAAAAACGGGTTGCGCCTAACCCCGCGACAATACCAGATTCTGCAGTTACTCGCGGAAGGCAAGAGCAGCAGGGAGGTGGCGGTGGCCTTGAATATGAGCGTGAAAACTGCGGAAACCCACCGTGCTAACATCATGCGGCGTCTCGATTGTCATTCGGTTACCGAACTTGTGCGTTACGCCATTCGCAATAACATCATCGCAGCCTAGGGGGCAGATGGAAACACCGCAGTATTCGGATATCAATGATGCGGAACTACGAGAAATGGAGAGGGAGTTTGGTCACCCGCTAACGAGAGAGCTTGCACAATGGTTCATTCGCAACCGCACAAATCGTGAAGCGGTCGAGCGAATGTTGAGGGATAATGACACGCTTGAATTGGCACAGACGAGGGCATTTTCGGCATGCCCCGCTCCCCTGGGCTATTGGTACCCTGTTGGCGGGTGAACTAACCTTGTGTCTTTCTCTTCTGCCTAATGAGGTGGGTACACTCTGCAATCTGATCGTCAAGAATCTTGATTTCTAGAGCTAAATGGATTTGGTCTGGATTCTTCTCAAATCGTCGGAATAAAGGCACTCGTCTAGCTCTCAACGCTTCACGCTTTTTTTCTGGCATGGCTCCTTTGAATCGCGGATGAATTCAAGAAACAACAACACATCAGGATAGCAGGTTCTCACGATTTGATGTTTTCTTGTCGAGGGGTAGTGTTTTGATTGGGACCAAGTCCCGAGAAACCGAAACGTTGGGAGAAGCCCGGTAAGTCGATTGCCCTTCGTATAGCCTCTACCTGTCTGACGGGGTGTATCTTCGGAAAAATTCACAACCGGCAAAAGAAAAAAGACGAAGTATGGATAATCGCACATGGTATGTTCTCGCCCGCTATCGCTAATTTTCAAGGGAAACAACAATGACATTCGAACTATGGAGCAACACACAACTCCTCGGCACCATCGAGAAGCTCATGGTCCGCGCCGGGAAGGACGAAGCCCTGCGGGCAGAACTCGCCGCACAGCTTGAGAACATCTACAACACCCTGGACGATCCGTCGCTCCGGGATTACTTCGGCGCGCTTGACGCTGCGATCGATAATCACATCGCACTTACCGACAGCATGCAGTCGCGTGCTGATCTTCTTGACGCGCTGATGGCCGAGTACGAACGGCGGGTCGCCATGGCCATGGCGGCGAGCAGGACTTTTGTCGGTGCGTCGCATCATTACCGCAACGAGGGCCTCATACACTAAACCCGGGACTTGACCATGCACGTGGCGGGAGCGGTAGGCTAAAGGCACCGCTAAGGACAAGCACGAACTATGGGCGACCTGGACGCGGGTCGCCTTTTTTTGTTCCGAAAAACGGACGGGCCGAAGGCCAAAGTGGAGCGTAAGCCCATGGTCTGGTGGTATGAACTTCGTGGGGAAGGCAATCGCTTGGTCAAGATGCGGCGAGGCTTCCGCACCCGACAGGAAGCACGAAGGGCCGCTGAACAAACGAAACGGCTGATCCAATCCGAAACGATAACCGTCAAAACGGGAAGCTAACGCTAATCCCGAACCAAATAGTTTTGAATGCAACGGCGGCTCGGGGTTCAACTCCGGGCCGTTTTTTTATGCAGAACGCCTGTGTCTTCCCAGCATCACGGGCTCAGGTCGGGAACGCCGGTGCAACCGCCGCGGCCGGCGTATTGCAACTTCTGAGTGGGCCAACGAGGCGTCGGCGAGTTCGAGCCAGCGGGTTGCCACCACCGAGACCTCCGTCCCGAAAATCAATCCGGCCTCGGTAATTGGCGGGGGAGGTGGCCACGGCTGGAATAGCGGCATTAGCCTGTCAGGCGGGGCGTCAATTTTTGGTGCGCTGGACATCTATTCGATATTAGGTGCGTCTTCGTGCCCTGGAGCGATACCGTAAAACCTCAATCCGGTCGCAGCAGATCGCCTGATGTCGATAGTAAGTCACGGTATGACGTGAACGAATGTCTCAGGGGTTTGACTGGTCATCGCCTTTGAACTTTCGGGCCTAAGTTGCTTTTGGGATCACCAGAGCGTAAGACTGAGCGAGTCTCGCCTTAGAATTGGAGTTGCAGACCAGCGGCAGCCCTCACGGCTACCTGCCCTTTCCGAGGCTTATCGTTTGCCGACCGCAGCTTCTCAGAAGGAGACCGACCCGTGTGTGCAGTGAGCGTGTTGATAGCAGATGACCACGAAGTTGTTCGACGAGGACTCCGTGCGTTGATTCATGAACAGCCCGGATGGCAAGTCGTGGCCGAAGCCACAGACGGAAGAGAGGCTGTGGCCAAAGCCGAAGAGTTCAAACCAGACGTGGCGATCCTGGACATCACGATGCCTTCTTTGAATGGACTCGACGCAACCCGGCAGATTACAAAGCTCAGCCCGCGTACGAAGGTTCTGATTTTGAGCATCCACGAGTCCGACCTATTGACTCACAAACTCCTGGATGCGGGGGTGCGCGGATATATTCTCAAGGGGGATGCGGGTCGTGATCTTATAACCGCCGTGAAGGCGCTGCTGGTGAACAAAACCTTCTTTACGCCAAAGGTGGCACAGAAGGTGAGGGACGGACATTTACACAGAGCGCCCAAGGCGAGTCAGGAGTTCTCGCCGGTAACGGAGAGGCAAAGAGAGGTCCTGCAGCTTTTGGCTAAGGGCAAGAGCACCAAGGAAGTTGCCAATACTCTGGGCATCACCTTCAAGACAGCCGAGACGCACCGATCGAACCTGATGCGGAGGCTCAATTGTCATTCGGTCGCGGAGCTAGTCCGCTACGCTATCCGCAATCATATCGTTGAGGCTTAGCCACAAGACCGTCTCTCTCCGGCTTTCCGTTGTTCGAGACTTCTTCGCGCAATACCCTCAGCCCGGCTAGGGCATCTTGAATCGCATACCGTTCTTCCACGGAATCGTGGCCCCCGTTTCCCCGTTGATTTGCTGTAGGCGGCGATGTATGGCGGTTTGCGCTGTCTCAATACGTTCCGCGAGTTTTGATCGGTCTGTTTCCAGCATTGCGTTTTTGTAGCTTTCTTTCCAACCGTACATTGGCAGCTCGCCCAAAAGTTGGTGAGATGCACACAAGATATCGGCGGCTGCATTGATCTTTTGTAAATGCTTACTCCTAAATGACTATAAACGTAGTAATCAGAACATGAGGGTTGGGCCGACTTGCACAGAAGTCATTCACGAGCGTATGGTATATGCGTCCCCGCCATAAGGAGTCCCCAGCACTCCGATGGCTAACCAGACGTGTCGTAAGCCACGAATGTTGTTTGTGGATGATGAAGCAAGCATTTGCATCACGCTCCCTCGCGTTTTGGCGAAGTTTGGTTTTGACATTACTTCCGTGGGCTCGGTCGATAACGCGCTCGCCGAGATAAAGGCCGAGAAATTCGACATCCTCCTGTCAGACCTGAACCTCCCAGAGCCTAACGCCGGATTCGCCATCATAAAGGCAATGCGCAAAGCGCAGCCTCGCTGCATCAATTTCATCCTCACCGGGTATCCCGCAGATGAAACCTTCCGTCGAGCGCACGCCCAAAGCGTTGCCCATTACTTCACGAAGCCTGTCGAGATCGACGAAATGGTTGAAACGATCAAAAGGAAACTGGCCGCTCAGGATTTGCATCGCAGGGCGGCCTTTCCGGCTTAGCGAGGAGATCGGATTCGAAGGGTTATCCCGTACTTTCCTCACAGGCGCAATACTGCGGTTCGCTCGCCTCGGTGACGCCTCTGGAGTCCCAGACCACGGCAATCGTCCTGCGGCGCACGATCCGGCATTTCGAAGCCGGGCCGTGCTTCTATTGTGGCCGAGCCACGGAATATGTTAACGGAGCCGTTTTGAAAGCCAAGGGTTTCCCTTAGAGTGAGCTACATCGTCGGGCAAACACCCGATTGAGCGTCGTATTTCCGTAGAGTATTCTCTGCCGTAAACCTACCAGCCTTAGAAACTAAGGATCTATGCCCGAAAAGCCTGAACAACCACGTCTTCTTTTCGTCGAGGATGAGGAAGGTATTCGGCTCACACTCGGGACCCTGCTCAAGAAAAGTGGATTTGATGTGACCACGGTAGCGACTGTTAGGGATGCCCTCACCAATATCAATTGCGTGCATTATGACGTTTTGCTCTGCGACTTGAATATCGAGAAGCCGGGAGACGGATTCGTGGTTATCAGTGCGATGCGGTATGCACAGCCACATTGTCTCAGTTTGGTCCTAACCGCCTATCCATCCTTTGAAAATGCAATGGAAGCGATTCAACATCAGGTTGACGAGTTCTTCACAAAGCCCACAGACGTAAATACCCTCGTGACGAAAATCAAAGAAAAACTGGTGGCTCGCAAATCGAGAACGCCGGTGTCGTATAAGCGTCTGGCGCTGGTGCTCCGCGAAAATTGTGCGGATATCCTGGCGATGGTTGCGTCCGCTGCCAAAAGTGATCCGATCCTTTCCTCTGCCCATGCCGGGGCGCGTGAGGACGATCTGCCGAAGATCATGGACGCCCTGATTCAGTATGTAGACGTTGGGCGAAACGGCCTGGAACCGGAAGCACTGAGGCTCGGGGCTGAACACGGCGGCCGCCGCAAAAAGCAAGGCTACGAAGCTAGAATGGTTGTACGGGAATTTCAGTTGATCGACGAACAGATTTCTGAACTGATGGCAAGTGATCGGATGCCCGCCGCTCCCGTAGGATTGACCACTGACCTGATGAAACTTACCAAGGGCTTGAACGCGCTCATGATGGCGGGACTCCAACCGTTCGCTGAAGCTCAGAAAGCAGACGAAAAATCCAATAAAGCGACACTCCTCGCCGTCCAGAAGGAAATAGCGAAGCCGCGCACGTCCACATCGGCACGTGGAATGAAAACGAATCGGGCCATCGCGCGAACCTCGCGGCGATGAGATGCGCAGAGGATATGATGGTTCATAGCTATGTGAAGAAGTTAAGAACGAGGGGCACGGGTGCGGATTACCTATTCTGGCTCACAGTTCACGGCCATAGGGGATGGGCATCGTCTTTGGCCAATGCCGGGTGATCGAAGAAAAGAGCGTCAGCATGTTCGGCCCATCCGAGCCGTGTTGCAAACGGCGTTCTGCCTTGAAGATCGATCTGAGTTGGCTGCAAACTCTTGCACTTCGCATCAAACAAATGGAAGTAGAATCAAGCTCTAGGGCGACCGGAGGAGAATGACTCCACCTCATTTAGGGCGAAACACAGCTTAAACACGCCGCTCATGCGGTGCGTGCTTGCGGCAGTTGTAGACGCCGAAGCAAAAACAAAGTAACGCAAAAGGGGAGCCAACGCTCCCCTTTGCGCTTTTTGTCGATTAAGACGCAAAGAGGTTTCTCAGCGATCAAGTAAGGCAAGGAATGATTATAGCTACGCAGGCCGCAAAATCTGGACGGCGCGGGCCGCCGATAGGACCACGCCCAGAGCCCGAGCAACCTACGCCTCAGCCCCCGCAACCCGAAATACCACCAAGCGGTCCCGAAGAACCGCTCTTCCCTCCACCTGACCCGGAGCCGCTACCTATTCCGGTTCCCGGTCCGACTCCGGGATTGCCGCAGCCAGTGCCTTGAACTTGAACTTTGTTGCCTCGATAAGACTTTAGCGATTCAAACTTCGAGGAGCCGCTTCACTTCTGGAATTAGCATAGTTCCGGCATCAGATTTAGGAACAAATCCATCAACAATTAGACGTGCTGCGGCCATGCTTTCCGGGGAATCGTGAATCGTGAAAAATAGGATTTTCGTGGATGGCGCAATTTGGCGGATCTCGTAGGCGGCTTGAACCCCATTCATCACAGGCATATTAATATCAAGAAGCACTAGGTCGGGTTGTAGCTGCTTAACCTTTTCGATTGCCTGTTTGCCGTTTTCAGCTTCGCCACAAACGTCCATGTGGTGCCAAACAAGAAGGGAGCGCACAGTCTTTCGCGCCGTAGGATAGTCATCGACAATCAGAATGCGCGTGGACATCTCAAGATACCTCATATGTTTGATGGACGACGATGGCCGCGCGACGCGCATCTATTGCTTATATTTCGAAAGAAACTTGCGGCAGATTACAGAATCGCGCTCAAGTATGACACCTCGCTCGGCTAACGTTATTCGCTGGTGCCAACATGGACTTATTGAAATTTCTCCATTGTACTGATGCAAAATTCCCGTCTTTTAGCTGTTACTGCAATACCTGCCCTCAGCGTTAGGGTGTAGCGGCTTAAACAGGAACCCCGTAGCCGAGTAATGGAAGCTTTGGCCCTACCCGTAACTTCGTCAATTTCAGGCGTTCGCGAGCGGGCCAAAGCGGCCTCGCGTTTGGCATCAGCGTTGCTCTACTCCAGGGGTATTCCATCGCAGTGAGCCGCGTGAAGATTGAAAGCACGTGGCAGGGTGAAAATCTGTCATCTCGGGTTGGGGGCGCAACGATACAGAGGTGTCTCAGTGGATTTGGATGCATGGTTCGGAAAACATCCCACAAGGAATGCTCGGGCGAAAAGTGGTTCTACAGACAATGAGGATCGTTACGTGGTATATGGGTAAATACCCCCGGACATCGTTTCGACGCCGGAGTGCGTGTGGCTAAAGACACGAGCCCTAAACGCATCCTCTTCGTAGATGATGAAGAAGGTATCCGTTTAACCCTGCCGCCCATACTTACGGAGCACGGTTTCACCGTCACAGCCGTTGGAAACGTCTCGGACGCGCTGGCGCAAATCAACCGCACGAAATACGATGTGCTCGTTTCGGATTTGAACATTCACGAGCCTGGGGACGGCTTTCTGGTTATCGCCGCCATGCATTTGCGGCAGCCTAAGTGCGTAAATTTGGTTTTGACGGGCTATCCGGCCCTCGACACCGCAGTAGAAGGCATTCGACAAGAGATAGCCGATTACTTCGTCAAACCCGTTGAAATCGAAGAGTTGGTCAAAGCTATCAATCTAAAGCTAAGACTCAAGAGCCTACGTTCTGGACATGTCACGGCTTCGCGCGAATGGAAGAAGAGGACGAATGCCAGCCCCGAATAATCTTCGGATATTGATCGCGGACGATCACGAGATCGTGCGTCGGGGATTAAAGGCTCTGTTGTCATCGAGGCCGGATTGGATCGTATGTGCCGAAGCGTCTACTGGACGAGACGCTGTCGCGATGGCGGAGCAGCATCGGCCTGACATCGTGGTCATGGACATCAGTATGCCTGGCTTGAACGGGTTGGAAGCTACGCGAAAAATACGCAAGGTGCTTCCGAAGACTCAAGTCGTGATCCTATCGATCCATTATTCCGATCAGCTTGTCCGAGAAGTGCTGGATTCGGGTGCCCGTGCGTACGTTCTCAAGTCAGATGCCAGCCGGGACCTCCTAAGTGCTGTGGAAGCTGTCACCAGTAATCGACCGTTCTTCACAGCGGGGGCCACCCGAATCCTAATCGATGGATTTTGTAACACGTCTTCGTCACCTCAACCTTCTCTATTACGTAAAAGCCTCAGCGCGAGAGAGCGCGAGATCGTGCAACTCTTGGCGGAGGGCAAAAGCACTAAAGAGGTAGCGGTAATTCTCGGGATCAGTGTCAAGACAGCGGAAACACACCGCTCGAATATTATGCGCAAACTCGAAATGCATTCGGTGACTGAATTAATACGTTACGCGGTCAGAAACAACATGATCGAGCCTTGACCCCTACAGACCTCTTTCTTCCGGTTTAAGCGCTTGCCCCTATTGAGAACCCGCACCAGACCTCGAACAATGTCTTATGAGGCGACCTCGACCGATAGACTCGCAAATACTCGTCAGAAAATGCATCGAAGCATTGCCTGATAACTGCCCGACCCGCTATGGCGTCCGTTTCGACAACCGTCCGGCTGGGCTTGAGTTTCGCTATTCTTGGGAAATTGCGCTCTCAAAAAACTGAAGGCATATAATGTGAAGCTGCCTTCAGCCGATAAACTGAAATGACACTGCTACACCAATGATAAACGCAATCAAAGCACTTTTAAGGACGGACTCCCACCAATCCGATTCGGCGGAGAATTGCTTCAATCTTCTTAATGCTCGTTTGGCTTCCTTTTTCGTCAAGTAACGTCTGTTGTCAAATGCCGGCGTATAATCGGCGTAGTAAACCGTGCCCCAAGAACCATCTTCGTTTTCGTGAACATCCCAACGGCTAAACATGACTCCTCGCTAGATAAAGCCGAGTGCTCGCAGTAACTCTGATTTTGTTCATCCGGGTATTTTCAAAAAAGGACCCACCGCCCACAGGATAAAATCCGCGCCCGAAACCGGCAGCATATCCTCTTTGGAGAGGCCCGTCTGCTCAATAGGTGGGAGACCGTACAAGCACAGACAGAAAGAGCCGAGAAGTAGTACCTTTCACGTGAGCAAAATATTGGCGCCTGCTAGGTTCCTGACGCAGCCCCGGTCCGACCGTGCAATCGCTGTGAGCCTTCGTAGACCTCTGGCGCGAGCCGCACGGTCAGTGGCACCGAATGCTTTTCCTTTGTGGGCTTGGCATCCTGCCGCTCAAGCATCTTTATGAGGTCCGTGGTCTTACCGTCGAAACATTCGATGGCCATCCGAAAGCACGCCTCGACAAAAAACTCCATCGAGCAGCCGCTCCGTTTGGCTAACGCCTGGAGTTTCCTCTTCATCGTGGGCGTGCAATACATCGTGAACTTGCGCTTCGCGCTCATAGGTTAACCCGGCCCTCTGACCAAACTCTTCTACCATTTGTGCCAGCTCCCTGGAAGTCCGTTTCTCGGATTCGCCCACAAACAGCGTTCCGAAAACCCCTTTTCGCAGACCACGCACAACTGGTTCGATCTGCCCAACTAAAACTGAAACCAGATGACTTTCGACAACCACTGTGACGAATGGGGCGATGAGCAGAGAGCCGAATCTTAATGTTCAACATCATCGGCGCGATGGCCGAGCTTGAACGGGCGTTGATTCAGGAGCGTGTAAAGGCAGGGATTCGGAATGCTCGCGCTAAGGGCACGCGAATCGGCAGGCCATCAAAGCATGTGGATGTCGCTACCGTCGCAAGACTACGTGATCAAGGACTAAGCTTGCGTGTAATCTCCGCGCAGCTAGGCGTTGGAATCGCCACGCTGCATCGTGCGGCAAGGGCGTTCCAAAACTCGGCTAATAATTTGTGGAACCCAATAGGCACGGCTGAGTAAGGACGATATTCTGCATTAGATGTCTCGTTACTTCGGGAGCAAAGACTAAGCTGAGGCTGCTGCTATTTCTGGCGGAGAACCTTGCGGCGGATATCGGGCCAGAATTCCTTGGCGATGTTGTTTACGGCAGCGGATTCCATCTGCGCGCCCCAATCTCGCGCTGTTTGTCTCAGGCCGCGTTCCTGAGGCGGATAATAGGCATTGGATAGCCCGGCCGTTAGCATGTTGCCTACTACCTCGGAGTAATTGAAGCTAGTGCCTCCCGAATCGGTCTTGGTGACAACGGTGCGGGATAACGCATAGCCCATGCGCCGAAAGAATCCTCCGTGCTCCATCGTGTAATATCGCGGGTCCTCGTGTGTAATGCTGGGGACAATGGCTTCCGTGAAAAATGTTCCTGATACCCCGTCCGCGAACGTCCGCCAGAAATAACGGCCATAGCCTTTGATTCCGTGGCCGAACTCGGGGTCGGAATTCATAGCGAGCGCTTGCCCCGCCAGGATTGCCGTCCAGGTGAACCCCGAATAGTCCATGCTATCGTGGACGGCCAACACGAATTTGTCCCGCGCGGTCATTGGCGGAAGTTCCGTATTGGCGCTAACTGCCGCAAAGTTGGGAACAACCCACATCATGCGCTTGGTCTGCTCGCCTTCCTCGCTGTCTTTTTTCTTCTTGTTGCTTTGGTTCTTCACG
Source organism: uncultured Acidobacteriota bacterium (assembly GCA_963846235.1). GTDB lineage: Bacteria > Acidobacteriota > Terriglobia > Acidiferrales > UBA7541 > Palsa-189. The sequence goes on along the minus strand of CAWJVF010000002.1, from coordinate 4,290,640 downwards.
TAAGCCGCATTCAGGTCTGGGACTGCGGCGTTGTAGGTGGTGTCCAGGGGCAGTTCACCCGCTGGTGGTTCGCTCGCTGTCGCCCCAGGATTTGAGTCACTGAGCGAGGTGCTTGGCGGAATGGACGCTGGGGAACTAAATTGGCTCGGAACTTGTGTCTGAGACCAGCTAACGATAGGAAAGAGACCGGCTATGGGAAGGAGACCAAGCGCTAGGACGAGATTGACGATATTCTGCCGGTAAAGTGCTTGCCAATGTGCCGAGCTTGTCGTTTGCTGCGCCATCGTTGATTCCTATCTTCCGGTGTGGCTGGGTACGCCCCGCAGATCTTTTCTAAATTAGAGCAATGCCAGGACCAAATGCGCGATCAGCTAGGTTGTTCCGTAGTTTGGTCCGTGAACGGTTGAAAGCGAAGAGGGTTGCGCCCCGGAGCTAAGCCTGGTGATTGTGCGCTTACGGGATTTGCGTATGCGTCGCTACACTTTAATGCTGAGACGCCTTGTTCCAGACGCAGGCAATTTTGCGCCGGTCAAAATCGCTGTACCGAGATTACGTACCACCGGAATAGTGTCCGCGGTCGTTGCCTGCCACATTTTAAGAGTCGGTAAACTCACGACCCGTTCCGAAAACCCTTCCATGAACGTGCCAGCAACTGATTGATTCTACGTAGCCGCAATCTGGTCTTTTGGGTGTTCGGAAAACAGATGGTTTTTGAACAACCGCCCTCTGCTACGGCTGTAGGTTCGTGCGGCGAAAAAGGTCGGCGAAGCGCGGGTCCGAGCGCAGCGAATCAAAATCTTGAAAATATATATATCTTGACAACGGGCGCGCAGGTGTGACATCTACCGCTTCGCTGATTCCTGTTACGGGGCCCACCCACAATCAGGGAGGTGTTTCGTGAGCGTTACCGATTTCGCCTGCAAGCGATTGGTGCGGGTCATTTCTGGCCGGGTTTGGTATAACAGAAACGCCAACTATGTGAGTTCAGAAGTACCTTATCTCTTCCTGGCTCTCAGTTTTGGACTAATCTTTTGTTTTTCCCTTGCCTGCGGTCCGCTCGCCGCGCAGGTGAACACAGGCCGTATTCTCGGTGACGTCACCGATCAGAGCGGCGGTGTCGTCGCCGGCGCCACGGTAACTGTCACCAAAACCGACACCGGCGTTGCACGCACGCTGACCACCGATCAGGCCGGCGCATACGTCGCGCCTGATTTGATTCCGGGCACGTATAGCGTAGGCGTTACGGTCATGGGCTTTAAGACCTTCCAGCAGCAAAACATCACTGTGGGAGTTGGTCAGTCAACCCGCGTCGACGCTCAGTTGACTCCCGGTCAGGTGACGCAAACGGTAGAAGTCACGGCTGCGGCCCCAATGCTGGACGCTACCAGCGCTGTCGTCAGCGGAACCTTGAACACGCAGACGATCGTCGATCTTCCCTTGAACGGCCGCAATTTCCAGAATTTGTTGGCGTTCCGTCCCGGCGTCGCGGCACAACCCGGCGGCGGTTCGCTGACCGTCTCCGTTAATGGCATCGACCCCAGCAACAACAACAACTACGTCGAAGGACTCGATAACAACGAGCCGTTTTCGGGGGATAGCCTTACGAACCAGGTGGCCATCTTCGGCGATGCCGCCACGTTCCTTCCCATCGACGCCATCCAGGAACTCAACATCGAGGACAATGCCCCTGCGGAATTCGGCCGGAAAGCGGGAGCCGTCATCAACATCGGCATCAAGACCGGCACGAACACGATTCACGGCTCGGCCTATGCCTTTGGCCGAGATGGCGCCTGGGACGCCACCGACTTCGTAAACCCTCCCATAACTGCCCAGCCGATGCAACTGGAGCAGTGGGGCGGAACGTTCGGCGGACCCATCATCAAGAACAAGCTGTTTTATTTCGGCGGCTTCGAGCGGCTGTCCTATAGCGTCGGAAACGCATTCGCGCTCAACACGCCCACCACCTCGCCAGCGAGCGGAGATCCGGGCCAGAGCATTCCTGTTGCCGAGGCTGCCCTGGCGGGGGTGGTCCCGCTCAGTCCGCTCAGCCTGAAACTCCTGCCTCTCTTTGGCGTAACTAACAACCCCACGGGCGCCGCAACGATCGGTTTCCCAGACGTCTTTTCCATTAATAATGCGGTCGGCAAAGTCGATTACCATCCCAACGATCACCACACAATCACGGGTTCCTATTTCTTCGGCAACGGCAGCGGAATCGGTGAGGATCAGGGCTACACGGAGCAGATCTTCGATGCGTACCAGTCGATGCGCTCGGAATTCCTCGTCACCAGTTGGACCTGGACCCCGAACTCCACTTGGGTCAATGATCTGCGCGTCGGCTGGAATTACACCAACCAACTAAGCCGAGTCGGCGACTACAAGACGTCCTCCAGCGCTTACGGCCTCAATACCGGGATTACGAACCCACAAGCGCTGGGATTTCCCACCATCAACGTCGGCTCGTTCGCGTCAGTCGGTGGCGGTTCGTCGTTACCGAGAATCTTCGGCCCGGCTAGCGATTACGATCTGGTGGATCACGTTTCCTGGCTGCATGGCAAACACGCCTTTAAGTTCGGGGCCGAGATACTTTACTTTCATGCCCCCTTGTACAAGAGTTCGGATAGCCGGGGAGTGTTCAACTTCGATGGCGGCAGTTCCCTCGTTAATTCTCCGATTCCCAATATGACAGCCTTGGAGGCCTTTCTTGCGGGCCTTCCTGATACCGACGGCGGCGCAAACGTGTTTGAAGGCACCTCCTCTGGCACCTACACCGATTGGAACATTTCCGGTTTCTTCGAGGATTCCTGGCGTCCTACTAAGAAACTGACCGTGACCATGGGCTTGCGTTATGAATACTACACGCCGCTTTCCGAAATAAACAACTTGATCGGCAATTGGTCGCCTGCCGTCGGATTTGAACAGCAAGGCGTCAACATCAACCATCCCTACAATGGCGATTCCAAGGACATTTCGCCTCGCCTTGGCATCGCCTACGACATCAGCGGAAATGGTACCACTGTGATCCGCGCCGGTGCTGGCCTCTACTACAACAACCTGATAGCCCAGTCGTTGGTTGCCGCTAACGGTCTTCCTGGCCACCAGGTTGGTATCTCCGCGATTCCTACGGCGTTCACAACCTACATGCCAGACGGGTCCGCTGTCGCGCCTTTGAAAGCCAATGGCGGCATGGGTGGATCTACGGTCAGTCTGGCATCTGCGGACCTCAACTGGACCTTGGCGGGACCTGTGCTGCCGCCCTCGTCGACAAGCGGATTAGCATGCGGTAACGGCCTCGCCCCGGTTAATCCGGTTCCCGGCGCTCCAGCAGTGAACCCTAGCCCGTGCAGTATCGTCGCGATCGATCCCCACCTGCCGTCTCCTCGGACCACCAGTTGGAATCTGGGCATTCAGCACGCTTTGACGCCCACCCTCGCCATGGAAGTTGACTACATCGGCAATCACGGCAGCTTTCTGCCGGCCGTTACCGAACTCAATGCGATCAACCCAAATTCTCCGGCCGAAATCGCCTGCAGCCAGTGCGACGCCATCACCGATCGCCCCTATTACTCGCAGTACCCGTACCTTAAATATATCGACTATATGACACATACGGACTACTCCAACTACAACTCGCTGCAAGCCTCGCTGACCGCGCGGTCTTTCCACAATCTGTCTTTCATCGCCAGTTACACTTATAGCCATGGCTTGACTGACGCACCAGGCCTTGGCTTCTCATCCATCCTTCCGCAAAATTCCTCCGCCCCGCGGTTGGACTACGGACCATTCGGCTTCGATATTCGTCATCACTTCAGCTTCACACCCACGTACGCTATTCCCGGCAAGAAGTCGCCTTTGCAGTTGCTCCAGGGCTGGAGCGTGCAGTCGACCGTAACGCTTCAGAGCGGAATGCCATGGGACGTATCGGACAACAGAAACCTAAATGGAACACACGAGGGGGATGAGAGGTGGGACTTCTTCGGCAATCCGAACGACTTCAAGGCTGGCCCTAACCCGATTCCGTTCTACGACGGCGTCACGAACCCATTCCCCGCAGCCTGTATGCAAGCAGCGGCGTCGATCGGCACAACTGCCACCTCGCTTCCGAACTACGGCTGCTATGCCCAGGGCAGTTCGGTGATGATCGCTCCGCCTCCTGGTCAGTTCGGCACGATGCAGCGCAACCTATTCTATGGACCCGGCTTCGCTGATTGGGACTTCTCTATATTCAAGAATTGGAAGTTCAAAGAGCGCTTGACGGCCCAATTCCGCGCCGAGTTCTTCAACATCCTGAATCATCCGATCTACGCCAATCCATCTTTGATCGGCAACACCAACCCAAACGGTTCCAGCACCTTCGGCTGCGCCTGCGATACGCCCGACCAGGCGGCAACCAATCCCGTGCTCGGAACCGGAGGCGCTCGCGCCATCCAGTTAGGCCTCAAGCTGCTTTTCTAAGGGCGACCAACTCTTCTGCGTTGATGTAGTTTTCGATGGTGCGAACCGACAAGCCGCCGAGGATGCTAGCCGCTTCGCGCTTCGATACCAGGAGCTTAATTCTTTCTCTTTCCTGGGAGCTCTCGAAGTGATGTGGCCTGTGGCGTGGAAACCCGCCTTGACAGACTATGCTACAACAGCGTCAAATTGATTATCAGACAGCCCCGAAACCAAAACGGTCCTGAAACGAGGCTATGAACGTTCCGCAACAAGCTTCAAACCGGAGGATCCAAAAAAAAATGAAAGTTTCCTCGCTTGAAAGGGTTGCATTGGGGATAGTTATTTCACTTCTTTTGGCGGCTACGAGTGCCTCGCGCGCAGCGGATAAGGACGCTGCACCACCATCGATCGCCTTGACTGGCATTGTTAGCTCGGATGCAGAAGGGCCTATGGAAGGGGTAATAGTCAAGGCCAAGCGAGTAGGCGGAACGATTACTATATCGGTCGTCAGCGACGAACACGGCCGATATGCCTTTCCGGCGGATAGGCTGAAGCCGGCGGATTACACGCTTGCCATCAGAGCCAGGGGTTACGAAGCTCCAAAGTCTACTGTAACTGTAGGCGACAAGACCGCCAGCGCTGATCTGAAGCTCAACAAAGTGGGCACTTTTGCGCTTGCCGAGCAACTTACCCCCGCCGAATGGATCATGAGCGCTCCGAAGCCTGCGAAGCCTTCCATCTCTCTTTCCGACTGCGGAAGTTGCCACAATTTAAATGTCGTATTCAAGAGCAGCTATGACGTTGATGGATGGATGACTACGCTCGTTCGGATGAGGAACTACGAAAGAGGCGCAACTTTTACCCATCCCACGACGACGCCTTTCCACGCGGGGCCAAACCCGAGAGATGCGGAATTCGCACAGTATCTGGCTTCTATTAACATGAGCGCAAAGCCTTGGGATTTTGAACTCAAGGGTTTTCCCCGTCCGACGGGCAAGTCGACCAAGGTGATTTACACGGAGTATGATCTGCCCCGCGCAGACGCGGAGCCTCATGACGCGGTCATGGACTCCGATGGAATGATCTGGTACACCGAATTCAATCAGCCGATTTTTGGCCGCCTGGACCCGCGCACAGGAGAAACGAAGGAGTGGCCTTTGCCGGTGACGCGTCCTGAGGTTCCGACTGGCTCGCTCAATTTGGCCATGGATTCCCAGGGAAACTTCTGGATCGCCAGAAAATATCAGGCGGGCGTAGCAAAGTTTGATAGAAAGACGGAAAAAGTCACACCATATAGTCTTGGCCCAGAAGACGTCAACGTTCACACCCTCACAACGTTCGTTGCGGTCGGGGGCAACGGCGGCAGCGGGACTGTGTGCTTCGATGATACGGGAAATCGCAGAATTTACTTGCTGGATCCAGCGACGGGAAAAATCGCGGGACACGACGCCTATCCGGGCATGCATTTTGCTGCGGGTGGGGACGAGGGCGGAGGTGCAGGCGGCGCCGAGGAGCGGCACAGCATGTACGGGGTATCTGTGAATTCGAAAGGACTGTGTTATTGGAGCGATCTGGCAAATCGCAACATCGGAGAGATTGATCCCGCGACCGGGAAAACAACTTTATATCCGACGCCCACACCCAATTCGGGCCCGCGGCGCGAGAATATAACGCCAGACGATCAGATTTGGTTTGGGGAGAATAACCTGAGCGCCCAAAAGATTGCGGTATTTGACACAAAAACGAAAGAATTCAAGGAGTGGGAAGATCGTCCCATCGATCCATACGACGCCATACTCGACAAATCTGCTCACGTCTGGACCGGAGGAGAACCAACCGATTTCGTCTCACGCTTGGATCCGAAGAGCGGAGAAATCGTAAATTACCTGCTTCCCAACGTGAATACCGATATTCGGCGAGTAAACGTCGATAACTTCACTAATCCGCCGAGCATGTTGATAGGCGAAAACCACCGAGGGAAGATCGTTTTGGTGCAGCCTCTAGAGTAGGCCGTCAGTACGGGACGCGATCCGATTACGCTACGCGGCAGACGGTAACGTGCCATTGCGCGGTCAAATACGAGTCTACTAGGTTGGCTGGCAGACCTTCGCCAGCTATCTACTACTTGCCTACCATCAGAATTGAAAACGAACCCGGTACCATGGGACCACGGGGAGGTCCTGCTCGTTCTGGCGCCGCGTTAGCCGGAGGCGGTCCGTACTCAGCCGTCATGGTTAGCACGTGACCTGTCTTTGTATCAAGCACCATCGTCTTTGCGCCGGGCATGGTTTGCAGCGTCTGCTCGACCGTGAAGTTGGTGGGGCTATTCTCCTTGATGATGGTCATCGTGCCGGCGGTTTCTGCGCTGATGGCTTCCATCGTGGCGGGATTGAACGCGACGGTATCCGCGCCCTCGCCAGTCGGGAAGGTGGCTAGGATGCTCCCGTTGTCGGCGCCCACAATCACCACAGTAGGTGACGGCTCGCGTAAATAGGAAAAGAGGACGTGATTCTTCGCGTCCAATGCCAGCCCACTTCCTCTGGTACCTTTCGAGCTAATGTCGTAGTGCGCCGAAACGGTCATGTGCCTCGCGTCCACCACGGCAATGATCGCCTTTGCCAAGTGGCTGGGGCAGGAGTTATCGACGCAAGTGTTCACGTAGATCGTGCCTTTACCATCGCTCACCGCCTGCTCCGGCGCTCCTCCCAAATCAAGCGTCCCAACCACGGTACCTTCCTTCGCGTCGATGACGGTGGCATACTGCGGCGTGTGGCTCAGCACCCATACACGCTCGTTGTACGGATCAAACATGATCCCGTCGGGACGGCTGTCCACGTCAACCGTCTTGATCACTTGCAATGTGCTCGCGTCCCACATTGTGATCGGTTTTGTGGTGGAAAAACCGTGATGCGATTTGGGATCAACGACAGCCCCGCCAGATTTGACGGTCGGTATCGTCCCTGCGGGGTCCAGCGTGTCCAGGTTGAAAACGGTCAGTTGCCCCATCGCACCACTGCGCGGGATATACAAACGACGGTTTTCGACGTCCGCGGAAATATAATCAAAGCCGCCTTCCCCGCCGACTTTGGCCACCTTCAGAACCTTATAAGGACCTCCGTTTGGGGAGTGCTGGGCCAATCCCATGGATGTCCACATCGCGATCCCTGCTGCAAATACAAATGCTAGGCAAGTTGGTCGCATGAAGCATTTCCTCCATTGGGCCAGTGCGTACCCAAATAGTATGCAAGCAACGCAGAGAAGATTTCATAGGGCCCGAGGCGCTTACCACTGAGAATCGCCATGGGGTCTTCGCCTGAATTGGTGCCAATGATACCGTGCTAGTGCTTGCGAGGGTTAATTTTCTTGGGCACGTTGGCCTTGGCGAATTGATGGCGTGAGTTCGTCAGGAAATCGGGACTGGCTCAATTTTGTGCCGTGCTTTGTGACATAACCCTGCCATGCTAGCCCATCTAAGTGCCACAAATCCGTTGCAACTGCCTTGCGACAGCAAATCCACTGAATACCCGAAAATCAGCTCTCTCCCCACAATTTTCCCCACATTTGAAGCGCGTGTTAATATGGCTGTGCGGTAACTCTTTGACGATGCAGGCCACTCCCCGGTAGCTCAATGGTAGAGCGTTCGGCTGTTAACCGAAATGTTGCAGGTTCGAGTCCTGCCCGGGGAGCCAATTCCCAAACTTGAGTTGCATATTTTTTAAACTGCCGACGCGGTCCAACGCTCCTAAGTCGCCCATCCTCTTTAGTGCGTGTTCGAGACCGCGGAGACAAGCGGCGTATCCTCGCGTTTGTTCCTGGCAACTACCGCGGTCCTCGTTTCGTCGAGAGTTACCTCCAGCGAATTTTTCGGCAGGTGCTCAACAATCGGATCCACAAGCCAACGGACCAACATCGGAACATCACGACTTAGTCCGACGGCCTCCAGCTCTATGAACACGCCTCCATCGCTCTCTTCGAACTTGGTAAAGGTGAACAGCCGCCAAACGTAACCGGGCCCTTGATCCGGAGGAAGTTCGTGCATACTCGGCTGGCCAAAATTTTCGATGGACTGCAATCGAGTGCTCTTAGAGATGCTGTACCAGCGCTTCGCGTCTACCTGAACATAACGGGTCTCGTATTCGCCTTTCGTTGCCGCGGTTACGAACAGCACTTTTTGCATGAGTAGCATTGAGAACCTGTCGGCATTTTCTTCCGAGCCCAACCGATTCGCCCGAATTACAGCTGGCGTGTAGACCTCTGCATACCGATCGTAATCGCGGACGACGGCGAGGACGTCGGCAATCGTTACCTTGGGAATGAAAACGGCGCCCATCCAATCATGAATAAGCCCGTGGGGCACCTTTGCTGGATGCCCTTCGCTTTCGCGCCAAACTGTCGTTTCGCCCGCTCGCACTTGAAGCCGCCGCTCTGGCGTGTCATCTATTCGCAGAAAAGGAGATTCTTTTGCGCGTGCCTCTGCACGCGTGCAAGTCGAGCTCACGTAGCCATCCCACGCAGCCAGTGTTTGCTCCTTCAAATCATTTCCCGCCGATGATGCAGGAGCCGATACAAGGGCAACCAACGCCAGCACGATCGACAAAAAGTAAGCTCGGTTCGAGACGCCAGATTCATCGATTCGTGCCTGTCTGCAGGCCTTTGCTTGAAGCTCGAAAGTGCCGTTACTGTTCGGGGCCATGTCCCGTTACCTCTCGCCTGGATGACATACCCCTCTCCTGCATCCGGGCTGCCAACTTTTGCTGGCTGTCCCAAACCATTGAATGCCCTGCCTTTCTTGCGATATGTGGGGACGCGGCACGGCACATGCATTCAGGTATGCCAACGCTTGGTGCCACTCGCAAGGCACTTGCCTGAATTCTGGCACCTCACTTTGACATCCTCGGCAGGGACTATCTTTCACTCTAGTGGTGTAGGATGGGTGCAACGGAGGGAGCCCGCGATGAAAATCAAAACCAAAATCCTCATTATCGGTGGAGTGATCGTCGTGGGAATTGTGGGAGTCGTGACTCGAGCGTCTCACCTGCAGTTCGGTTCACGATATACAAGCCCGCCGGAAAGTGTCGCGACCACTATTGCGGGCAAGAAGATAAGCATCGACTATTACGCCCCATCGATGCACGGCCGAAAGGTTATGGACGGGCTAGTTCCGTTTGGAGAGGTATGGTGTACCGGCGCTAACTGGGCGACCAAAATCACAACCGAGGGAAGCCTGGAAGTAGGCACCCTGAAGCTGCCCGCCGGAAGCTACAGCATCTGGACCGTTCCAAACCAGAATGAATGGACGCTCATCATTAACAAGCAAACCGGCCAGTTTCATCTGAACTACGATTCCTCTCGCGATTTCGGCCGCACTAAAATGAGTGTCAAGAGCCTGACAGCTCCGGTGGAGACGTTCAGAATCGAGTTGCGGCCGGAGTCTGGGAATAAAGGAACTCTTGCGCTGCTGTGGGAGACGACCGAAGCATCGATCCCGTTCACAGTCGTACAGTAGAGGGCGTGAAAGCAAGCGTGAAGTAGGATTTAGACCGCCAACTACTTGCCCGGCTCCATGCCTTTGGCCTTATAGGCCGCTGCCGCCTTCGGGCCGGTCAAATACTTCACCGCCGCCTTGGCTGCCTCGGCGTTTTTGGCATTCGGGCTGACGCCCGCCGCGAACCCAATGTAGGCTTGAAACTCCTTCGGCAGCGACCCGGCCAGTTCCAAGCCCTTTGCGGACATGATCTCGCTGATCAGAGTGATCAGGATTTCGGCTTTGCCGTCCCTCACGGCCGCAGCCGTCTCTTCGGCACCCGACAAAAGCAGCGTCTTTGAGTTCAGCGCATCGCCAATTCCCATGCTCCCAAGCATCTTGTCGGTCGGAGGCCTGCTGGCGCCCGCCGCAGCGTAAGTAATCGATTTCGCGTTCAGCAGAGCTTTCTTGAGCGCTTCGGGCGTGCTGACGTCCGGCTTGGCCGCGCCAGCCTTGATACCGATACCAATCCCAACACGGGCGACGCTCGCGCGTGAATCCGCAGCGACCTTTCCTTCTTTGATCAAGCCATCGATGGCATCAGCGGTCAGGATCGTGAAATCGAACGCCTCGCCGCCCTCGATCCTTGGTTTGATGGAAGCGGTGGTGCCGAATTCCACGGCCAGCTGATGGCCGATAGCGTGCTCGCATTGCGGAATAATTTCGTTCACCGCCCCCTGAACGCCGTTAGAGGCCAATACGCGAACCGCCGGCGCTTGTGCTGGGACCCCGGCAGCAAAAAGCAAAATAATTCCACCGATCGCGATCGCGGCTGCCGCAAGTGCACGTATTTTCATCGGAATCTCCCGTCGTGTGATTTCAAACTGGGACAGCCCACAGGCGTTGTCATGCACATCCACAACGACATTCCCGCTGGGGCTGAGTTGCTGGAACAGATTACGACTTGGGCGCCCATGAGACGCGCGCAACGATTGCTGTAACGATAAGGAACGCGAGCAGAACTCCCTGATTCAATGAAGAACTTTGGGCCAGGCCGGACGCCGCTGTAAAGGAGACCGTAGCGAAAACCAGAAGCGCGACAACAATGCAAACGGTCAAGAGCAGTGAACCAGAGCCGCCTGCTTGCCCATTCCGAACGGCACGCGAGACGCTAATCACGATCGTCAAAAGAACCAGCAGATCGGCGATGATCAGAAGGATTCCCATTGGGGCCGGATTTTACGTCCCTCGGCATAGCAAGTGCAAGGGCTACGTTGTGGTGAGCGCGGAGACGTTGCTGCCTACAGGCTCCGCGATTCCAGCCATTTGCGCGCTTCCTCGTAATCCTCGGGAGTATTCATGTTGCGCAGCACACGCCCGTCTGAATCGATGTGATGCCACTCCCGCTCCGTGACGAAGTCGGTGCGCAATTGAGTCACCGCATCCGTTACTTTGCGGACTCCATGGTGGAGCGCCGCCATGATCGGCTCTGCACACTCGCGTCGATAAACGGACGCCAGCGGTTCCGGGCCTCCCTCCGTGCGCGGCATAATGATCTGCCCGCTCGAAACCTCCGTGCGAGCCAATAACCAAGCCACCCACTCGCGGCTAAGGTAGGGCAAATCGCAAGCCAAGATAAGGCTCCAATCCGTCCGGCTCGCACTGAGCGCGCTCGCGATTCCCGCCAGTGGCCCCGGACTTCTGCCGCGTTCACCAGCAATGCCGAACGGCTGATCGTCCATTACCGCCAGTCCCAGAGGTGCGTACCGCTCGGACGGACCGACAGCGATCACGCTTGAAACCAGCGGCTCGATCATACGGGCGATTCGAATAATGAGCGGCTCCCCGACAAACTCGAGGAGGGCCTTTGCTTTGCCCATGCGCGAGCTTGCACCGCCGGTAAGGATAAAAGCCGAAATCTGGTCGTGACGCTTCGTAGTCTTTGCGGTTTTTCGTTTCACGGCGTTCTACGTTAGTGCATTCAGCTCGTCCCGAAAAGGCAGGACAATTGCGGCCTCTATGCAAATATTGAGCTTACTTAAACTCTTTTCTGCACAATTGTCCCCTGCTATGCTGGGGTCAGCCCAGCAATCAGGGGGAACCACATGAAAATTAATGTGACGCGAGAGGACATCAGGAACGGAAAAGCTGGCAAGCCCACAGCATGCATGGTAGCGCTGGCGCTAAAACGGGAACTTGGAATCTCGTACGCCAGCGTGGGCTACAGGGACGCGAAAATCCTTGTCGATGGCCAATACGTGAAACTCTATTTTCCGAAAAGCGTCGAGAAAAAAATCCGGTTTTGGGACGGATTCCACTTCGTGTTTCCGTTCAGCTTTGAGCTCTTGCCGGAGGGTTTCCTGTCAGGCTCGGCAATCACATTGCGGGCTCCGGACTTCCGTCCCGCCCCTGGTCTGATTTGCAGTTCGCCTCAAACCGCGTAAATCTTTAAGAGTGATCCTTACTCGCGCAGAGGAGCAAGCGACGTCCTGCTCAGCTCTTGCTCCACTGCTGCGAGCACCTGATCCACAGTGATCGACAGCATTTCCGGTGAATAGGATCGGCCCCGGACATAATCGCCGCGCTGGTAGTTGGGCGGCAGTGACGAGGAGTTTTGTATGACCACGCCGCGCGGCAATGGTCCGTTCCGGGAGGCGTTGGTGGAACCGAATAAGGCCACTACGCGCGTCCCGAGCGCGGCCGCAAGGTGAAGCGGTCCCGTATCGCCTCCTACTACCACAAGCGCTCGAGACAATAGCGCGACCAACTCGGGCAGCGCTGGACAATAAACGATCGGCTTCGCCGGACGTGAATGTGCAACCACGGCTTCGCCCAGTTGCGCTTCACCAGGGGCGAGATTAATTACCGAGCGTACGCCGTGGCGTTGCCAGGTCTCTGCGCACAGCGCGCCGAAGCGCTCTGCCGGCCAGCACTTCGATTTCCAGCCTCCTCCAGGGCTCACAACAAGATAGCTTTCGGCGCCCTGGCCTCTCAGCTTTTCGCGGAGTTGGCTGATTTCCTGCGCAGGGACGTCGATGGGGAACCGCATCTCCGCGGGCCGTTGTGCGCCGGCACGTAAAGCCAGACTCATGCTCATTTCTGCGACGTGTTGCCCTACAGGTGCAACGCGGTCCGTGTAAAATCTCGCGGCGCCGCGCTCGCGTGCAGAGTTTCGATCCCGGCCTATGCGACGCTGCGCGCCGGAAATCCACGCCAGTACAGCCGATCTGTAAATTCCCTGAAAATCGATCACGCATGAATATCCCGGCCGCCGCAGTTCTTTCATGCACTGCAAATAACCAGACACGGAAGGTCGCAGCGTGATGACCTCATCGATGCCACGAACGAGCTTCATCAGCGGCGACCATCTCCAGTCCACGAGCCAATCGAGTTGTGCATCGGGAAAAGCAGAACGCAGAGCGGCAACCACCGGAATGGTATGCACCAGGTCGCCGAGAGAGCTGAGCCGCACGGCGAGGAGCCGGTTCGGACGAGAATTCGACACGCTAGTCTTGCCGCTTGGCCTTCGAGGACTTTGCGTTGCGCAGCAGATGCTTTACGGAAGCGGAGAGACGATGCCTGAGCCGCACGATCGTCTGATTGCGCTTATTCACCACCCAGTTGAACTGAACCACGCGGCGCGCACCGCTGAAGGGCAAATGCCCGTGCCAGGAATGGTCCGACCGCAAAAACGCGATCAGATTCCCCTTGGCGGGAACCACTTCAGCCGCCGCGTCTTCGATGTTTTTCGTACGCAACAAACGCAGACGGCCCCCGGAGTTATCCCAGAGCGGATTCAAATAAATCAAAATCGTGATGATTTTGCCGACGGAATCGGTGTGAATCTGGCCGTCCCCGCCAGAACAGCGCCCGCGCACCGTAATCGTCGTGGGACGCCCCGACAAATCCACCTGGAATTTTTCTTCGAACGCCTTACGAAAAGGCTCGGATTCCATGGCATCCACCAACAACTGGAAACCCGGGCCAAACTGGAGTCCTTCGACGGGGAAACTACCGGTGTCTTCGATGGCTGGGTAATCGGCATTGATCCTGTCGAGCGCCTCCGGCTTCACGAATCCGTCGACGACGACGTGCTCATACGGATCGCGGCTCAGCGGGATCGCTCGGAACGCTTGCCAATCGAAAACATCCATCGCGCTTACCTCGAATTCCTCGACGATTGTAATCGAAAACCGACTGCGCCCCCAATTATCAGCCGATTGATCACAAAAATGCCATCCCGCATTATTCGAAGCCTCACGAATCCGCTTAGCCGCTAAATCCGATTTCGTTCACCGCGGCCTCTGCTGTAGACTCATCTGGCAAGCACGAAAATCGACTGACGGCCGCGGAGGATTACGGATGAGTTTTCGCCTTTCGAGCAACGATCTGAAGGACGGGCAGAGAATGCCCGAAGCGCAGGTATTCAACGGAATGGGCTATACAGGCGGTAATCGCTCTCCCCATTTGGCTTGGGACGGTGCTCCTGCAGGAACCCAGAGCTTCGTCGTGACGTGTTACGACCCCGATGCTCCGACCGGGTCGGGATGGTGGCACTGGGTCGTGATGAATATTCCCGCCTCCGCGAAGGAGCTTCCTTCGGGTGCTGGCAGCGGCAAGGGTTTACCTTCCGGCGCGGTACAAACTCGCACTGACTTTGGCAAGCCCGGATACGGCGGGGCCGCGCCGCCGCCAGGGCCTGTTCACCATTACATCTTTACAGTGCACGCGTTAAAAGTGCCGAGGTTGGATCTCGACGACCAGGTGAGTCCGGCAATGGTCGGCTACATGGTGCACATGAACGGCCTTGGAAAGGCGCAACTCACGGTCACCTACGGAAAATCGTAATCACTATTCGCAGAAGCTCGCCTCATCGCGCTTCTGAGCTGCGGAGAGCCACATGACCTTGGCGCAACGCTGGCTGCGCTACCCCCAGGGCGTGGGTCTACGGAAGGCGCTGTTCCAGATTCACCTCTGGAGCGGCCTCATTCTCGCGCTCTACGTCCTGGTGATGAGCGTCACGGGCACGGTCCTCATCTATCGCCGTGAGCTGGCAAAGGCCTTCTCCACTCAGCCGCACGTCATAGCGGGGCCCGGTCCTCGTATGACTATCGCGGAACTCACAGAAGTCGCGAGGCGCACTCATCCCGGCTATGAGGTCAATCGCGTTTTCCAGTCGAGAAACCTGGACCAGCCCACGGAAATTTGGCTGGACCGCGGCTCGACGAAAATGCAGCGCCTCTTCAATCCATATACCGGCGCAGACCTCGGCAACTCGTTGAACCTGGGATTCCGCGTCGTCCTGTGGCTCGTTGACCTCCACGACAATCTGCTGTCTGGAAGAACCGGGCATCTGGCCAATGCCGTAGGAGGGGTCTGCGTAACCGCAATTTGTCTTTCGGGAATCGTCATCTGGTGGCCGGGCGTCAGAAAATGGCGCCGGAGCTTGACCATCGATTGGAAATCGAACCTGAGAAGCTTCAACTGGTCGCTGCACAGCGCGTTGGGCTTTTGGTCGTTCGCGTTTATTTTCATGTGGGGAATTTCGGGAATCTATCTTTCCTGGCCAAGTCCTTTTAACGGCTTTGTGGACTTTTTCAATCCGCCGGAGTCCAGAACTTCCCGTTTCGGTGATGAGTTTTTGGCTTGGCTGGCGCGAATGCATTTCGGCAGATTTCGCTGGCTGCCCCTGAAAATCGTCTGGACGATTTTCGGACTTATACCTTTAGCTCTGCTCGTCACCGGCTCCGTGATGTATTGGAACCGCGTGCTCGGACCGTGGTACCGGCGAACTGTAGCCGAAAGAAGCCGGCCCCACATGCAACAGCGGCCGCGCACCAGCGACGCAGAGGCCGTCTACAATTCTCGCAGCACGTAAATTCCAGCCGCGGCTGTTATTACCTAAATTTTAGGGAGATGGCTTCCCGAATAAAGAGAAACGCAAGAGGGATGGTACGGAAGAGCTTCGAATTTAGTTTCCATCCCCGGCCCGGCCGGGGATGGAAACTCGCAACTCAAAATTTAGAGGGCGGTTACGTTCGCTGCCTGCAGGCCCTTGGGACCCTTGGTAACATCGAATTCAACCGCTTGCCCCTCGGAGAGTGACCTGTACCCATCTCCCTGAATTGCGGAGAAGTGCACGAAAACATCCTCACCGGATTGGCGCTGGATGAATCCAAATCCCTTGCTGGCATTGAACCACTTTACTGTTCCTTGTTCTTTCACTTATTTTCCTCTTTTTAACTGGGCTATCTGATGCTTCTCGGGCGCCCTCAGCAGAAAACAAAAAAGGACCGCGAGTTGATTGAACTCGCAGCCCCTTTAAACAAATCTAAAGGTTTTACAAGAGCAACAAACGCAACCACACTGTATCACATATTTTAATCTTTCGCTAGTCTTCTAAAACGATGGTCACATGGGTCTTAAAAAGACCCATGACCAAAACGATAAATCGAATTTCAGCTCGCTACCGGCGCACACACCCTTCCTCCGGGGGCGTTTGCCCAAATCCAAGCCCGTTCCGTCGATTCAGTGAGCCTGATCCGATGAGTTCGGATTGGCGCTGATCTCCGTGCCATCAGGGTGAGCGACAAAGTAATCGATGAACTCCGTAACGTTTTTCACGAACTCGTCCGGATTTTCGCGAAAGAGGAAATGTCCTGCTTTTTCCGCCGTGATCATTCGAACCCGCGGATTTTGCTGCGCAATGAGGTCATGGAGAGCCTGTCCATTCGCGACAGGCGACACGGGATCGTTTAGTCCCCAGTAGACCAGCACCGGCATCTGCAGCACGCCCTCTTTCCTGATGCGCTCATACCAATCCGTTTTCCATTCATTGAAACCCTGCGTGGTCGCCAGTTCGCCGCCTGCGCCAACCTTCAATTTGGCCGCAGCTTCCAGTGACTTCGGCAGCAGCGACATATATTTGCCGGCCATAAAATATTCGTCATCGAACGCCTCGTCGGGCATGTAACTCGCTGCCCGAGTCCGGCATTTCCATGCTTCCCAATCCGGCTCCTTCGGACAGTCGCTCAGAGGCTGCGCATGCGTGGCGGCGCTTTCGGGAGCCGCCGTGTTGCTATCCACAATCACGAGATCCCGAACGACCTCCGGATGCTGGAGAGCCAGAAAGAAAACGCAACCGCCTCCGCGCCCCTGCCCCACCAGATACACAGTCCCCAGCTTCATGACTCGAATGAAGTCATAGATGTGGTCCACTTCGCCCTGGATATTCAGCTCGTTATCGTCCTTGGGATTCTCGGTCATTCCCGAGCCGAGTTTATCGGGCGCATAAACGTGGAATCGCATGGCAAAGAGAGGAATGTCCTTCGACCAAACATTCGCGCTGGAATGCCCGGACCACCCTTCCCCGTGCACCAACACCATGGCCTCGCCTTCGCCCATTTCGTAGTAGCGCGTGCGGATGCCATTCACATCCACGAATTGCGCTCTCAATCCTGCAACTTCGCCATTGGTCGTAAGCTCCGCGCGGGCTTGGCTGCCACCCAAGATCGAAAATAAAACGCCCAGCACGAAGCTCATGAAGAAAATTCGTCTATTTAAGTGCAGAGGGGCGTGATCGCCGCCTCTTGCAGAAATTTTTCCGCTGATTCTCATCTTTGGGGCTCCGATTGGCCTTGGCCGCTTGTAACATGTAGGCTTGTCGTTCGCAAGGCGTGCTTTCCGCTCACGTACCTATGAATTCAGCGGTCGAAAATTCCCTCCCAGTTGCCGACACCGCTCCCGGCGTTCGCTCGCAGGGCCTGGATGATATGGCTATCTGGGCCGCGACTATATTCCTCAGCGCATTTCTTCTCTTTCAAGTGCAGCCCCTGCTGGCGAAGATCATTCTTCCCTGGTTTGGAGGAGGAGCCGGCGTCTGGATCACCACTCTGGTATTTTTTCAAATAACGTATCTGCTCGGGAATCTTTACGCCTACTGGCTGCTCCGCCATCCGAGTTCCCCTTGGACATCGAGAATTCATGTTGGGCTCCTCGCTTTAAGTTTTGCATCTCTCCCGATCCTGCCTGGCATCACCTGGAAACCATACGGCCCTCAGAACCCATCTTTCCGGATCTTCGCTTTGCTAACAGCGACGATCGGTTTGCCCTTCTTGCTCCTGTCCGCAACGAGCCCCCTCCTGCAAGCCTGGTACGCGCGAAGCCGGCCGGGAAATTGGCCCTACCGCTTTTACGCACTGTCCAACGCGGGATCGCTTCTAGCTCTGCTGAGTTATCCGGCTCTGGTCGAACCTCATTTGACCACTCGCCATCAGGCGGTCGGATGGTCTTATGCCTACGGCTTATTCGCAGCCGCTTGTGCCTGGATCGCGTTTCGGAAGCGACCTAGCTTGTCCGCCCCTCAGGATTCTGACACGTATCACGCGCCGAACTGGAAGCAACTGTTGCTTTGGGCTTCATTGGCCGCGGATGCTTCCGCTCTGCTGTTAGCTGTCACCAATCATATTTCGCAGGATATTGCCGCGGTGCCGCTGATCTGGATTGTGCCTCTCTCGATTTATCTGCTCACTTTGATCCTCTGCTTTGAAAACGAGCGTTGGCATCGACGCTCTTTTTTCCTGAGATTCCTGGCGGTCGCTCTCGCGGGGATGATTTACTCTCTCGCTCCCGAATTCGCGAACGCCGGACCTTCCCTGAAGATTCCGCTCTTCTGCGTGGGCCTTTTTGTCTGCTGCATGGTTTGCCACGGAGAGCTCGCGCGCCTCAAACCCGATCCCCGCCATTTGGCGGTTTTTTATCTGATGATCGCCGCTGGAGGAGCCTTGGGAGGCATCTTCGTTGGCGTAATCGCACCGCGCATTTTTCACGATTTCTACGAACTGCCAATTGCTCTGGCCGGATGCGCAGTTGTCACCTTGATTTGCGTCACTCCTGCTGACTCTAGGCTCGTGCACACACACTCACGCCGCGTCTTATTTTTTGGCAGCGCGGCAATTCTCGCCATCGGGTTCGCGTTTCTCCCTTATCTTACGGCCCCACAGCATCGAACGAGCATTACGTCGCGGAATTTTTATGGTGTTCTCCGAGTGCGAGATGATCCAGCAGCCGTCAATCAGCCCGCGCGCCGAGATCTGCTTAATGGAACGATCGTGCACGGCATTGAAATCCTCGCGGCGGGGCGTATGTCCGAAGCCACAACTTATTACGGAGCGGAATCCGGCGCCGCTATCGCTCTAAACGAAGCCCACCAACGTGGAACCATTTACGCGGGAGTCATCGGCTTAGGCGCCGGCACGCTCGCGGCTTACGGAAAGCCGGGCGATCGCTTCACGTTTTATGAAATAAATCCGCTCGTTATTCAAACGGCCAGTTCCCAATTCGATTTTCTGCGCGATTCACAAGCGCACATCGAAATTGTTTCCGGCGATGCGCGCCTTTCACTCGAACGTCAGCCGGCTCAAAACTTTGACGTTCTCTTAGCCGACGCCTTCTCAGGAGACGCTATCCCGGTCCATCTCCTTACACGCGAAAGCTTCCAACTCTACTTTCACCACTTGAAACCTGATGGATTGTTGGCAATTCACATTTCCAACAAATTTCTCGATTTGAAGCCAGTCGTGGAAACAGCAGCTCAGCCATTTGGCGCTAAGACCAAGTCCATCACCAATGTGGCCGATGCGAACAACAATATTTATGCGGCCACCTGGGTTCTGCTTTATCGCCCGGGAATGTCCTCGTCAGGAGCCGATGACGATGCAGCCTTGCCTCACGAGAGCCGCCCCAGCGTGGCAGTCCGGCCATGGACCGACGATTACAGCAGCCTGCTTAAACTTCTCCGATGACTGGTAGTGGCACAGGTGATTCTGGTAACACACCACCCTGCGACACCCGTGAAGCCCGAGGGTTTAACGTAGGTTGCCACGAGATTTACCGCGAACTCTCGATTCCTCGAAAGCCTCGGTTTTCAGACACTCCTATCAACTGAACGGGTGACCTTCGCTACAGACCGTTCACGGTGAAAGCACCCAAGGAGAGGAAGATGCGCACAAACAAATCCCTACCGAAGGCCCTGGTGTGTCTTGGCATACTGATGTTCGCTACCCTGGCAGGCTGGGCCAAAACCTACCACTTCGCTTCGACGAAGATCGATCCTTCGGCAATGGGCGATGTCGATGTCAGCAAAGACAAAAACGGCAACGCTGTCGTCACTCTGCGGGTCGAGCACTTGGCGAAGCCCACTATGCTCACTCCGCCGTCCACGATGTACGTCGTCTGGTTTCAGCAACCTGGATCCGACCCCGAAAATCAGGGAATACTGAAGGTCGGCGATGATCTTCGAGGACAATTGAGGTCCACGACCCCTTTGCATAGCTTCGACATTTTAGTTACAGCAGAAACTGATCCAACGACGAGAATCCCCTCGGACCAGGTCTTGTTACAGACCAAGGTTCAAGAGTAACGGAGCACAACCCACAACCGGGCGAGACCGAGTCTCTGCCCGATCCTTCAGCCGCTAGTCGCGCTGCGCCCGGCCGAAAGTCGCGGTCGCGCTCGCGCTAGGAGGAGAAGTTCGGTCAGGAAAGAATAGGAGAGAGCTTCTTAAGATCGGCGACGAAGCGCCTCATCTCCGCATGTCGCGTTTCGTCGTCGGGCGCTCGCAGAATCGACGACGGATGAACGGTAGCCATCACAAATGGGGCCAACGGCGATTCCACAAACTCCCCGCGGTGCTGCGTAACGCGAAAATCGCGCCCGAGTAGAGCCTGCGCCGCCGTGGCCCCTAAACAAACCACTACCTTAGGCTTGATGACGGCAATTTCCGCATCCAGCCATGGCCGGCAGGCTGCAATCTCAGCAGCATTCGGCCTTTTGTGAATACGGCGTTTGCCGCGCGGCTCCCACTTGAAGTGTTTGACGGCATTCGTAACGTAAACTTTTTTTCGATCGATTCCCGCTTCCACCAAAGCTTTGTCCAGCACTCCTCCGGCGGGACCAACAAAAGGCTTTCCTTCCAGGTCCTCTCGGTCGCCCGGCTGTTCCCCTACGAAAATAACTTTGGCTTCCGGTCCGCCCTCGCCAAAGACGGTTTGCGTTCCGCGCTTCCATAGATCGCAAGCGTGGCAGTTTTTCGCCGCCCTTTTCAGCGCCGAAAGGGTGGCGTGAGGCGGGATCAAAAGCTCGGCCGGTTTGGACGACTGCTTAGCCATATTTTGATGGATGCCTGAATGGCTCAATACGGGCCTTAACATTTTACTTGAAAATATTATATACTTACAATGTATAAATGTATTACATTACTTCATGAAAGGAGCATCAACATGCTCGTAAGATGCGAAAAGCACCCTTCAAAACCCTACCACTACACCGCCAATCCTGTGGGGTATCCCAGAACCGCCGCTGTGTGCGGACGATGTGAAAATCCAGGCAAGGTTCTGCTTAATGAAGCTGAATGGGACAATACCAAGCAGGCCAAACTGTGTTCGGTTTTAACAGCAACATCGTCAAGATCGAATTGGAGCCACTGGCCGGCCTTCAATTGAGGAAATCCTAATGCACCCCACATCTGAAGTTCACACCAAGGTAAAAATAGCCGATCAAGTCTGGCTAGCCATTCTTCTCCTTCATAAAGAGAGGCCCGAACAGTCTGACTTCACTGTGGAGGAAGTCGTTGAACGGGTTATACGGGAAGGGATCGGGGAGATAAATCGAACCAGCGTGTACGTTCATGTCGTCCAACACTGCGTTGCAAATCGGCCACCCAATCCGGCTCGCTACCGAATGCTCTTTGAGACGAGCCCGGGACGGCGCCGTCTCTTCCGCAAAGGAGATGCCTATCATCCAGCGCGTGAAGGCGCCAAGATTACTCCGAATCCGGAAGACCTGCCCCAGGGCTATCGCAGTTTGCTGATTTGGTATCGTGAGTGGTGCTCACTCCCTCGCGTTGCTCCTACATCAGATTCCCTTTTGGCCTTGGCTGGTTCGGGCAAACATGTCTGGAATGACGAGCATGCGGATAATTATGTCCACCGCCTGCGGCAGGGTTGGGAATGAGCCGTATTTTCTGGGATACGAACCTTTTCATTTACCTCTTTGAAGGTCAGGGTCCGCTTTCCAGGCGCGTAGTGGCTCTGCGCGAATCGATGTTGACGCGTGGCGATCAGCTGCTGACATCCACTCTGACCATGGGCGAAATCCTGGTCAAACCCATCGAGCGGGGAGACGCAGAGCTTTCTAAAAAATATGAGGAAACTCTCGCAACAACGTCATTGATGATCCCTTTCGATCTGAAAGCAGCGAAGATATATGCATCGCTGCGGGCCGATCGTTCGCTTCGCGCTCCCGATGCTATACAACTGGCATGTGCCGCGGGAGCGGGTGTCGACCTTTTCATCACGAATGATACGCGCCTGCATGCCAAACAAATCGTTGGTATTCAATTCATTGTTTCGTTGGAACGCGCGCCTTTGTAAGTGTGCTGGCCATAAGCTTGACAACGGCCGTCACTCCTGCCAACATTCCTAAAGGCGAATAAAAAGCGAATTAGATAACTCGTCCCCGCTCGCCTCCTGGGTCACCATGGCAGTAAACGTTGCCGCTTTGCGCTCCCAAGTCGAAACCGCTCTCGCCGGACGCATCCCGGCGCCCTTCGCGCGCCGGTCTGTTCAGGCCGAAACCGCGTCGTTTAATATCGCGGAAATAGACGCACTGACCGGTGGATTACCCCAAGGCGCGCTTACAGAAATCTCTGGCCCTTTTTCTTCCGGTCGAGCCACCTTATTGCTTTCTGCCTTAGCTTCCAGAACCGCCCATGAGCACGTCTGCGCTCTTGTGGATGGCCGCGATAGCTTTGATCCTCATTCAGCAGAAGCCGCAGGCGTAAAGCTGGAGCGATTACTTTGGGTGCGCTGCCGCAACATTGACCAATGCCTGCGCGCCACCGATCTTCTTTTGCAAGGCGGAGGCTTTGGCCTGATTGCTCTTGATCTGAGCATTCTCCCGCCCAAAACGGTTCGTTACGTTCCGCTCAACGTCTGGTTTCGTTTCCGGCGCGCCGTGGAAAATACGCCCACGATTTTGCTTCTGCTGGACCGGGATTCGAACGCCGGAAGCTGCGCATCTCTCGTTTTGCGGCTGGGCTTTGAACCTTTCCGCTGGTCGGCTCCCCAAACGCAGATCGCGCCTGCTTCTCCCTCCTGCGCCAGTTTGCTCGATGGCTCGCAATTTCAGGTCGAACTGGTTCGCTCTCGCCTGAAAGCGGCAGCCGGGGGACACAAATTCCAGAGCTTCGCGCGTGCGCCTGAGGCGAACGCTGCAGCTAATTTCAGAACGAAAACAAATTGGAGTGATTTCAGCGAAACATTTATCGAATCGAAATGAGTCCAATCAAAACGCGGGGATTTCGTTCGCAATTATAGGCTTTTTATGGCTTTTGCTTCCATTTACGTTCCCGATTTTTCGCTACAGGCCGTGGTGCGCGCCGAACCAACCCTCCGTCAGCGCGCCTTGGCCCTTATAGAAGGATTTCCGCCGCTCGAGCGAGTTGTGGCCATAAACGGAGCTGCCGCGCGAGCCAGGCTCGATCTGGGCATGACCAAAGCTCAAGCCGCGCAATTCCCTTCCATCGAAATCCGGCAGCGTTCTCCCCTTGAAGAACAATCCTCGCATGCGGCTTTGCTCGATCTGGGCTGGTCGGTTTCTCCGCGCGTGGAAGATACAGCCGCCGATTCGATTGTGGTCGATCTCGCCGGACTCGCCTCCTTATTCGGTTCGGAAGAGGCGACCGCCAATCTTCTCGCGCAGCGCGCTTTCGCTTTAGGTCTGGTCGTCCAAGTGGCGGTCTCTTCCAATCTCGAAGTAGCGCTGCATGCGGCGCGCGGGTTTCCCGGCATAACCGTGATCCCGCCGGGCGAGGAATCAGGCCGCCTTGGCGTGCTGCCGATCCAGGTGTTTTCTCCGCCCGTTGAAATGATGGAAACGCTCGAGCGCTGGGGCATACGCACATGCGAAGCCCTTGCAAAGCTTCCTCTTCTCGAACTGTCCGAACGGCTGGGACAGCAGGGTGTTCAGCTTCACCAATGGGCTCGTGGCACAAGCGTGCGGTCCATGATTTTGGCCGAGCCAAAGCTTTGTTTTGAGGAAGAGATGGCGTTCGAATATGCCGTCGAGGAACTTGAGCCGCTGGCTTTTTTGCTGGGACGTCTGCTCGATCAATTGTGCGCGCGGCTTTCGGCACGTTCGCTGAGCGCCTGTGCCCTGCATCTGCGATTCGAGCTGGACAATTCTTCTGCGAATGAAGCTTCGCCGGCCCAAATCCCTAACGACCGTCCAGACGGAAAGCCCATCGAAAATAAACTTTACGAAAAGCTTTTCACCCTGCCCGTGCCCATGCGCGACTCCAAAATGCTTTTAAGGCTCCTCCGCCTCCACCTGGAATCCGATCCCCCGCATTCCCCGATTGTTCGGATTTTTTTAGGCGCCGAATCTGCCGCGCCGCGTGTGAGACAGGAAGGCTTATTCCTGCCCTCTTCTCCCGATCCCGAAAAACTGGAGCTCACCATCGCGCGGCTTGCAAATGTGGTGGGCAATTCCAATGTCGGCTCGCCTCGCTTGATCGATAGCCACCGGCCCGATGCCTTTGAGATGAGCCGCTTCATTGCTTCGCATAATGCCCCGGAGGTTCGTCAAAAAAGTCTCATCGCGCCAGAGGGTCATGAACCTGTAGCAGCTTTCCGCGTTTTCCGTCCTGCTCCGCGCGCTAAGGTGACTTTACGTGAAGGGCGCCCGGTGCACATTTCCTTTCCTAATTTGTATGGCGAAGTGGTTGCTGCCTCCGGCCCCTGGCGCACTTCGGGCGAATGGTGGCGCGAAGATGCCTGGCATCGCGAGGAATGGGATGTAGAAATTTATCGGCCCGCCGTTTCGAAAACTAACGTTTTTGAAAATTCGCCTTCAGCGGAGCCGCAAAACGGCGTTTACCGGATCTATTTCGACGACCTGCGCCAGGCTTGGTTTGTGGCGGGAATGTATGACTAAGTACACTGAACTGCACGCCCGCTCCGCTTTCAGCTTTCTCGAAGGCGCTTCCATCCCGGAAGAATTGGCCGGCATCTGCGCCGAAAAAGAGATGGGAGCAATGGCCCTCCTCGATCGCGACGGCGTCTATGGCGCTCCGCGTTTTCATTTAGCCGCCAAAAAGCATTCGCTCAAAGCCCACATCGGCGCGGAAGTCACGTCCTCTGCCGGTTGGCGCTATGCATTGCTCGCAAAGAGCCGCGCCGGATATCAAAATCTCTGCCGCCTGATCACGCACATGAAATTGCACGCAAAAAAGGGCGAGGGCTGCATCGCAACCGAAGACCTTACCGGCCGCGCTGCCGGCCTGATTTGCCTTACAGGAGGCGAAGAAGGTCCTCTGGCTCATGCGCTCAGGCAAGGAGAAATGGAGCAGGCAACGCAATGCGTTCAGCAACTCTGCCGTCTCTTTGGCCGCGACAACGTTTACGTTGAACTGCAGCGGCATTTCTGCCGAGAAGAAGAAGCGCGCAATCAGGCGGCCGTCGAAATCGCGCGCAACTTATCTTTGCCTCTGCTGGCCACCAATGGCGTGTGCCACGCGCTTCCCCACCAGCGCGAAGTGCTGGACGTCTTCACCTGCCTTCGCAACCATCGCAATTTGAATACCGCGGGCCGCCTCCTGGCGCGCAATTCCGAACGCCATTTGAAATCGCCCGCCGAAATGGAGCGCCTTTTCTCCGATCTTCCCGAAGCCATCGCCAACACGCAGGTTCTTTCCTCTCGCCTGAAATTTACCTTGAAGGATCTGGGCTACCAGTTCCCGAAATATCCCGTGCCCAAGGGCCAGTCGCCCATGCAATTCCTGCGCGAGCGCACCTGCGAGGGAATGTTCAGGCGTTATGGCTCACCCGGCGCTGATGGCAATGAACGCGCGCGCAAACAGATTGAACGCGAATTGGACCTGATCGAAAAACTCGATCTCCCCGGATATTTTCTGATCGTATGGGATATCGTCCGCTTTTGCCGCGACCACAATATTCTCGTGCAGGGCCGTGGTTCCGCTGCCAATAGCGCCGTGTGTTACGCGCTGGGCATTACTGCTGTCGACCCAATCGGCATGGACCTGCTTTTCGAACGATTTCTTTCCGAAGAACGCGGCGAATGGCCCGATATCGATCTCGATCTCCCCAGCGGAGATCAGCGCGAACGCGCCATTCAATACGTCTACGAGCGCTATGGACAATTGGGCGCTGCCATGACCGCCAACGTGATCACCTATCGCGGCCGTTCGGCGGCTCGGGAAATCGGCAAAGCTCTATCCATCGAGCCGGAGATGCTGAACCGATTGGCTAGCCTGGTGGGGGCTTGGGAATACAAAGATGCTAATGACACACTTGCGCGCCAATTTCATGATGCCGGCCTCGATCCCCGCCATCCGCTGATCCGCAAATTTTTCGATCTCTGCGTGCTCGTCCAGGATTTGCCCCGCCACTTGGGCCAGCATTCCGGCGGAATGGTGGTTTGCCAGGGCCAACTCGATTCGGTTGTCCCGCTCGAACCGGCCACCATGCCCGGCCGCGTGGTGGTGCAATGGGATAAAGAAGATTGCACCGATATGGGCATCGTTAAAGTCGATTTGCTTGGCTTGGGCATGATGGCCGTCCTTGAAGATTCGCTGAAAATCATCAAGCAGGATTATTCCGAAGAGATCGACTTGGGACGCCTGCCCGCTAACGACCATACCGTTTATGACACGCTGCAAAAGGCGGATACCGTCGGCATGTTTCAGATCGAAAGCCGCGCGCAGATGGCCTGCTTGCCGCGCCTGCGGCCAACATGTTTTTACGACATCGTGGTGCAGGTCGCCATCATTCGGCCCGGGCCTATTGTGGGCAAAATGGTGCATCCTTATCTGAAGCGCCGCCAGAAACGCGAGCCGCCCAATTGCCTTCATCCTTCGCTCGAACCGGTTCTCGAGCGCACCTTAGGGGTGCCGTTGTTTCAGGAACAATTGCTGCGCATGGCCATGATTGCGGCTGGCTTCAGCGGCGGCGAAGCGGAAGAATTGCGCCGCGCCTTCGGATTCAAACGTTCCGAAGTGCGCATGAAGGAAGTGGAGATAAAGCTTCGCCGTGGGATGGATCGAAATCACATCGATCCCGAAACGCAGGAAAAAATCGTGCAATCGATTGTTTCCTTTGCGTTGTATGGTTTCCCGGAATCGCATGCGGCGAGTTTCGCCTTGCTTGCCTATGCCAGCGCCTATCTGAAATGCCATTACCTGCCCGCATTCACCGCCGCGCTTTTAAACAATCAGCCCATGGGTTTTTATCATCCGGCCACCATTGTCAAAGATGCTCAGCGGCACGGGTTGAAAGTCAGGCCCATCGACGTGACCTGCTCCGATTGGTCATGCAAGCTGGAAAAAAATAGCTCCGGCTTTGCCCTTCGCCTGGGAATGCGCTACGTCAAAGGATTGCGCGAAGATGTTGCGCAGGAAATCGTCCGCCAGCGCGCTCTGCGGCCCCTTCGCTCGATTGACGACCTGAAGCTGCGCGTTCCCGCCTTGCAAAAATCCGAATTGACGGCGCTGGCCGAAATTGGCGCTTTGAATTTTATCGAATTGCCGTCGGCGCCAGCCAAAACGACAAAAGGCCGCTCGCATCGCCGTGAAGCCCTTTGGCAAGTCGAGCGCGCGGCGCGCAGCGCAGGTCCCCTGCTCGAGGAATATAGTCAACTTGGATTCAATCCAGAATCGCTGTCGGAAGCCCTGTGGCCTGGCGCCAGTTCACCTCTGCTGCCCATGACTTCGGAAGAAAGGCTCGTAGCGGATTTTCGCGGAACCGGAATGACGGTTGGGCCGCATCCCATGGCCTATCATCGCGGCGACCTGCGAAAGAAAGGGATTCGCTCTGCCATCGAGCTCCACAGCCTCCCTGACGGCGCTCCGGTGCGTATCGCCGGCAGCGTGATCGCCCGCCAGCGCCCTGGAACCGCCAAGGGCTTTGTCTTTTTAAGTCTGGAAGACGAGACAGGAATCGCTAATGCCATTATTACGCCACAGCTTTTCGAGCTGAGCCATGTCGTGATTGTGCACCAGCAATTTTTAGTGATTGAGGGAAAGTTGCAGAATCAGGAGAACGTCGTCTCGGTCAAAGCCGAATCCGTCCGCCCGCTGAACATCACCCAGGCGGAAACGACTTCGCACGATTTCCACTAAGATCGGTTCGCTCGAATTTTCGGCAATTCCGAAATCGCTACCGGGAGTTATACACGCCCAGGTTGTGCACTCCGCTGGCCACTGACACCACGGCGCTCACCGCCTGTGGCAACCACCACGTATTCCGCAGGACATCATGGCGGCTATTCATCATTCGGCGGCTTAAGTAATCAAGAATCGTTGGTGCCACCTGAACTGCGGCATACATCGAAGCGTTCCCCGCAAAAGGGCGCAGCAGGGGATTGCTTTCCTGCGCATTTGGCACGGAGGAAAGCACTTTGCGCGTCGTCCAGGCATCGAATCCGGCAGCGCCATGTGCCGCAATGCTCAGGGCCAGCCATTCCCGTTTTTGCCACCGGTCCGAGACCGCTCTTACCGGCGGACCATAAACCGGCCGATATGACGATATGAGGGGCGTAGGCTCAATCGCCGCAGGAGAAGGGTCCGCATTGGCAGCAACGGCCGCAGACACTGCTGAATTCAATGGCGTTATCGGCTCCGCAACCAGCCGTCCGGGGGCATAACTTATAGGACTTGCATTTGCGTCAGCAAACGCGACCTCGACCTTGGCAGCTACTTTTGCGGAAGAAGCAACGGCTTCCGTGCTCGGGACCGGAGTGGCATCATCCGCGACTCTCGAAACAGCCGCCGGTTCGCTGGCTTTTGCCGAAACCGAAAGATTCGACGCGGACAGAACAGGAAATTGGAAGAACAGCACCGCTGCGGCTAGCAACATTTAACCCCCTCTGCGCAGGAGCGATCCGGGAAGAGCAGACACGCACCGCGCGAAAGGGAGAATAGTGGCTGGGTCCGCTAGCTCCAATGGGCGCTCAGTATCAGATTTGCTTACCACGGTTCTAGGACCTTCGTGCCATACGGTCCTGAATCCGCTGGCTAGCAATTTTGAGCGCGGAGTATATAACCGATTCTGGTGGGGAACGCTTCAATGTGGCACAGAGGGGGTAACCGTTTAGACAAAATGGATTAGCCCCTCTGGCACTCACGATCATCAAAAGCGACCACGAAACTATCGCCGAATCTGTTGCTCGGGCTGTGGAATCTCCGTGATGACGAACTTTCCGTCAGGCCCATGCGCGAGCGCCGGCGCATACAAGCCGATCAGTTCGCGTCGCCACCAAAGCCCCTGCCGCTTTTCGGATCGGTCGCTGAACCAGTATTGCCAGACAACGGCCCGTATTTGAGCGGGAGGTGCGCTCGGAAAAGGATTTCCCGCGAATAGCGCCAGCACTGAAGGCGAGCCCGTCAGAAGCCTCTCTTCGGCAAAGATCACGAATCGATTTTGTTGCCAGCTATCGAGTGATGCGAACCAAAGGTTCCAGTCGAAACGTGGTTGATAAGGAGCGTAAATCCCAGGCGCCTCCCGCGGATCCTGAGGCTTATAACGAAAAGGATAGGGTGTCCACGTCTGGCCGTCGTTCGAGCCTTGAAATTCGATCTCGTAGCGTCCTCGCGTCATAACCGCAAACAGCCCGTATCGATTCGCAATCCGAAATGGCTCCAATGCCGATACCGGCGATGTGGGGAGCGGAACCTGCGGAATCAGCATCCATACAAGTTCGGCCGCGATGACGTAAAAAACCCAAGTTTGGAAAAACCCCGCCACACACAGACCTGAGGCAGAAAACATCCTTCTCACACGGGCCCAGCGATAGTCTGCACCCTCATCTCGTGGTGAGGCGCCAATTTGCGCCCTATCGGCGGGGGTTTTTGCATCCTCACGCAGACGGCGCGGGAGCAATCTAGCGAGGTACTCGTCGTCGAGCAGCAGGATTCCAAGCGCCAGAACGAGATAATTCAGGAAGGCATAATTGCTCGTGATGATGATTCCAATCTGTAAGGGCGCGATCAACCAAAACAGCACGATGCGAAATCGCCGCGGCAGCATTGCCATCCAGACAAGCACCAACTCCAACGCTAACGTGAACGCCGCCGTCCCCGCGTGAAACCAATGCGGCAGGTGTTGCGCATACCAGCCGATCCAGGTGGGCAGCGGCCCGTTTTGATAGTAGTCGTCCATCGCCGTCAGATTGCGCCACTCGGGATCGCCGCCGGCGATCTTGGCTATTCCGGATTCGAAGTAAATCGTGAACCACACCAAAAGCAGCAGAAAAAGGCTCGCCCGCGAAGGCGGATGACGCTCGCCCCATCGCGGCCTGAATCCTGGCGGCGCGAAAAATAAGCTAATGAACCCGGCGCTCAATAACATTCCGTCGGATTGATAGGACGAAAATGCCTGTAGCGTGCTGATGAACGACAAATAGGCGACCAGGCAAACGAAAATCATGCCACGCGGCCAAAAATTCAAAACGAGTAGAACCGAGGCGATCAATCCTATCCAGGCGACCAGCAGCAGCGAGTGCGAGTCGCTCTTCAGCCAAAATAGACTGGGTACGTACCAAAATCGCGACGCCCCTGCGAACCGCCGAATCCCTTCGAGATATTCCTGCGCCGGAAGCAGCCCGTCTGGACCAATCAACCCGGGAACCTGTCGCAGGAGAGAGTAGAACGCGGAGAAGAAAATCAAGCCGAGTGCGCGAAGAAAAAGCCAGCGTGCTGCCAGCCGCCGCGGCCCTTGTGCCTGAGGTGAAGCCTGATCCGAAGCAAAGATCCAGCGGACGAACTTTGCGGACGAGGACGGCATGGCGCCGCCATTATATCCGCGGCGTGAAAGCGCTCACACGATGCGCGTGCTGCGCGGCAGAGCAGTAAAGCAGAGCGGTAATTATGTGGAGTGAAGAGAGGAAACTAGGCTTCCGATTCTCTGACGGCCAGCCAGCGCCGTCGTGGGATATAGCTGAGCATACTGTGACGAAGAAACCCGAATCCGCGGTTCAATACGTGGGCCCGCGGCAGAAATTTCAGTACTGGTGGCCGGCGAACGGCAAGCTTGCCGATTTCGCTCTGCAACCTCATGTCGTCCGGCATGTAATGCAAACCTCGCGATAGCGTATCGGCTGCTGCCATCTTCCGCCCCGAAGCCGTATAGACTTCGGCTAAATTCAGATAGAGCTGCGCCTGACGTCGCCCGCGGCATACGGCCGTATGGCAGAGCCGTTCGGCGTCCGCCCATTTGCCTTCGGCGTAAGCAAGACTCAAACCGTAGTAGGAGAGGTAGTAGGGATTTTCAGGATCGCGTTCCGAAGCTTGTCGCAGTAGCGCCATAGCCTTTTCCGCTTCGCCATCTCGCATCATTGCCAGTCCTTCTCGAAATTCCCTGAAAGCGAAGAGGTCAAGCATGGTGCCTCCGGTACCCACGACGCATAAAAACCGAACAATCGAAGCCTACAGTCCATAAGTTGTGGAATCCACTGGCCAAACGGACAAACTCGGAACAGGTACGCACGTTCAGTTTTTTCTTTGGTACTGTACCGCCAAAATAATTTTCTTACGCCGCGCCAACATCTTTCGCCAACCTTACCTGCTCAAAGCATGGCCAGTTCGCTGACCATAGTCAGGCGCCGCCAGCCAAAACAAAAAGGCCGCTCGCATCGCCGAGCGGCCTTTTTGTTTTCAAACCTTAGTGTCCAAGCTTGGTGGCCGAAATCAATCTGCCGGCGACAGCGCGGTGGCCTGCTGCCTCTGCACTTCGCGCATCCGCAGAGGCCGCACAACTCCAATCATCAAAAACGCAGCCACAATATCCGCTATTGCCGCCACCACAAGCGTGATGAACCAACTCCCCGTCCGCAAAGCGATCAGGCTGCCCAGCGGCACAAAGAGCGCCGCGCAACCCTTGGCCGTATACAGCAGCGCGTAATTTGTGCTCGCATATTTCCTGCCAAATTGATCCGACGTAAGCGCGGGAAAAATGCTGTAGATATCGCCCCATACCAAAAACGTCAGCGCGGCCACGATCACAAAGCTCACCGGATTGCCTCCATATCGTGCCAGCGCCAGGACCGCGAAACCTTCCGCCAGAAACGTTAAAAAGAGTGTCGATTCGCGCCCAATTACGTCCGATAACCACCCGAAGACGGGCCTTCCAACGCCATTCATCAAGTTGTTGAGGGAAAGCGCAAACGTAAGCGCTGGAATTGTAAACCCCAGCAAAGTGACCGGAACTTTATCGATCTTGAAGCCCGTCGCGATCGGCGCAAGCTGCGCCGTCACCATCAATCCGCTCGCCGCCACCAGCACAAACGCCGCATACATCACCCAAAAAAGCCCGCTCTGCAGCGTTTGCATCGGCGTGCTGTCCACTTCCGTTTGCAGCAGGCGCGGATTCGCTTTCCGTAGTGCCAAGCCCTTCGGCGGCTTTTTAAGTGCAAGCGCGGCGACAAGGACCACGCCTCCCTGGATAAGTGCAAACTTGAAAAGGGTGGCCTGATATCCCGACGTGCTTAGTGATCGCATGAGCGGCACGATCGTAAGCGCCGCGCCGGCGCCAAATCCCGCCGCCGTTAGTCCGGCGGCCAATCCGCGCCGTTTTTGGAACCACTTAACCGCATTCCCGATACACGTCCCATACACCAGGCCCGTTCCGATGCCCCCGATTGCCGCGCCCACGTAAAGCGTGCTGAGCGTTGCCGCGCGTGAATAAATAATCCAGCAAAGCGCGATCAGGCATGCCCCCACCATAACCAGCGGACGCGGTCCGAAACGATCGGCCAGGTAAGCCTCGAAAGGTACGAGCCACGTCTCCAGCAAAATGAATAGGGTGAATGCTACCTGAATCGCTGCTTTGCCCCAGTGATAGCGCGCGTCGATCGGATTGACAAAGATCGTCCAGCCGTATTGGAGGTTGGCCACCATGGCCATGCAAACGACTCCAAAGATCAGTTGCACCCATGGATTGGAGCCAAAACCAGAAGAGGCCCTCGCGCCGCTCGTATCAGTGGCGCTCGAATAGGCTGGCTGTGCGGCTGAGACTTCCGACATACACGTTCTCCGGCCGGCGGATTGCCATCCATTCTTTTACCGCCTCCTGACGCAGAGGCAGTTCCCTATAGAAGAAAACGGGATGGCCCGTGATGACGATAGTGTCGCCACCAGGCACCTCTAGTCAACGCATTTTGTAGTCTGCACAATGCACTTGCTTGCGGATCCGGCACACCAATGTCTCGGCCGGAAGCCCGACTCGGAGTCGCTGTGGCCGTTTCGTTCACAAGTTTGTAACAACCCTTCAATATGCTTTGCGCGCCCGGCCTCAGGTCCGTGCCGTGGATTAACCTGAGTTAGCGTGTAAGATAGCTTTTCCCAGGCGATGATATGGAGGCAAACATTTGAAACGTATCCTCATCATTGAAGATGACCGGGATATCGTGGAATTGGTGCGCTACAACCTGGCGAACGAAGGCTTCGAGGTCACCGCCCTCGCCGATGGTTCAGCCGGGTTAGCTTTATTGCATAAGAGCGCGCCCGATCTCGTGATTCTCGACCTCATGCTGCCCAAGATGCCAGGGCTCGAGGTCTGCAAAGAGATTCGGCGTGATCCAGCGCTCAATCGCCTGCCCATCCTCATGCTCACGGCGAGAGGAGAAGAAGCCGACCGCGTTATTGGACTTGAAATGGGTGCGGATGATTACGTGACTAAGCCTTTCAGTCCCCGTGAACTGGCAGCGAGAGTAAAAGCCTTGCTCCGCCGCACCGAACCCGCCGGCGAAGTCGAGCGCGCCATCGAAGTAGGGCGTCTCTTGATCGACCCATCTTCCTACCGTGTCTCACGAGCGGGCAAAGCGCTCACGCTCAGCACGCTTGAATTTCGGCTGATTTACTACCTGGCTGCCCGCCCCAACCGCGTGTTTACGCGCGATCAGCTACTCGACGCTGTTTGGGGCACCGATCGCTTCGTAACACCCCGCAGCGTTGACGTGTACATTCGGCGCTTGCGCGAAAAAATAGAAACGGATCCGGAAAACCCGGTTCATTTGAAGACGGTGCGCGGCGCAGGTTACTTGTTTGAATCTGCTGCATTCCGGCCGAGCTAGTCTCACCCGAGTCCAGCAGAGGAGTTACCCCACTTGAATTTTTTCTGGCGATCGAATCTTGCCATCCTCGTCCTGGTCTTTATCGTTTTGGCGGGTGGAGATCTGTACTCCTGGCGCGCTGTGCGAAACCAGGCACAGGAAGCCGGATTCGAAGAACTCGCTGCTCTAGCGCGTCTCGCGCGTTCCCGTCAGCCCGACCTCAATGATTCAGCCGCCGTCCATCGCTGGATTGCGGAGATTGGTAGCGCCGGCGCCGAAGCCACGCTCATGCAGGGCGACGGCCGGATATTGGCCGCCTCGGCACCCAACTCCAGCGTGAGCCTCGATACCAAAGCCACTGAGGTTCAGCAGGCCCTCTCAAGCGGCGAAGGCCGATCAATACGGCATAACAGCGCGATCGATCGCGACGTTCTCTACTACGCCGTCACCTATTCGCCCGCTTCGCCCGCTCCTTCCGCAGCCTCCGCGCCCGTTCTCGTTCTGAGCCGTCCCTTGCCTGATTTAGACCGGCAATTCTCCGCCATGCGTCGGCCTGTCTGGACGGCATTCCTCGTCTTGTTCGCTGCCGCGCTCGCCATTGCGCTCCTGGATTTCAATAGCACCTCACGGAGGATTCGCGGCCTCAAGGAATTCGTAGTCCGCATGGCCGCCGGTGACTTCCAGCCGGTGAACGCAACGCCTGCCGGCGACACTCTCGACGAACTCACCCGCACACTCAACGAGACCGCAGCCAGTCTGGACGCCAGCATCGGCGTATTGACCGACGAGCGCAACCGCTCCTCGGCAATCCTGGGCAGCATGATCGAAGGCGTCGCGGTAATCACGGGGGAAGAGCGCATTGTCTTTTCCAACCAAGCATTTTCCCGAATTCTCGGATTGGAGAACGTTCGCGAGATTGAAGGCCGCCCCCTCCTCGAAGTGGCCCGTCAATCGGACCTTTTGGCGGCCATCAAAATGGCCCTGAGTGGTCACGAACAAGTAACCAGCGAGATCGTCGTTGGTACAGTTCGCCCTCGAAGCTTCGCCGTGACGGCCGCCCCGGTGCAGGCCTCCAGCCACAAGGGAGCCGTTCTTGTGCTGCACGAGATTACCGACCTGCGCCGCCTGGAACGTGTGCGGCAGGATTTCGTAGCTAATGTATCGCATGAGTTCCGCACGCCCTTGACGGCCATCCAGGGTTTCGCCGAAACGCTCTTGGCTGGCGCGCTCGACGATCCTGCCAACCGCCGGCGCTTCGTGGAGATTATCCGCGAGCATTCCATGCGCCTGGCGCGCTTGACCCAGGATTTGCTGAAGCTCTCCCGCATCGAAGCCGGCCAGTTGAAGCTCGACTTTCGGCCCGTCTCCGTGAGCCAGTTGATCGAATCCTGCGTCGAAACGGCGCAACTAAAAGCTGTCCCGAGGCAACTTGCCCTGCATGTGATCTTGCCGGAGCAGTTGCCGGCGGCTCGCGGGGACTCCAATACTCTTCAGGAGGTGTTACAGAATCTCCTGGACAACGCCCTGCAATACACGCCCGCAGGTGGAAAAATTGAGGTTTCTGCGTCCTGCTCGAATGGCCACGTCGTGGTCACCGTCGCGGACACGGGCATTGGAATCCCCCAGGCAGAGCAGGAGCGAATTTTCGAGCGCTTCTACCGGGTAGACGCCGCCCGTTCCCGCGAAGCCGGCGGCACGGGCCTGGGCCTCTCCATCGCCCGCCACATCATGGAGGCGCACGGCGGGCGCCTCTGGGTTGAGAGCGCTGTCGGGGAAGGATCGCGCTTTCATTTCAGTATTCCCGTTACTTCTTGAGTCACTTTTCGCAGCATTCATGCTCTTGTTACCGGCCAGTAATGTTCGAAGCCCTAGATTGGCTTAAGCGCGCGTACTGCATCAGGATCACGCCGCGCGCCGTGAGGCGTCAGCCGGAGAAACCAAATGGCCACACCTGCAACGTCAGCGCAGACCTTTAATCTTGAAATTCTCACGAACTACTTGGTTTCCATGGCGCGAAGCGTGGAAATGAATGTCGATCGCGCCTTGACAGCCATCCTGCAAATTGGCTGCTCCGACCGTCGGCAATCGCCCAGTGAGATATTCCTGATGGAACCTCGCGTTAACGAGATGGAGATCGTTATCGACGAACATGCAGTCCGCATGCTCAGGTCGGGAGACCTATCCTCGGAAGAGATTCGTCAGGTCGTCGCCACTCTCAAAATTACCAATGACCTTGAACGCATGGGCGACCTGGCCGTGAATCTTGCCGAACGGATCATCTCTCTTTCCGAGATGCCCGCCGTTGCCGCTCCGCCGGAACTCGAGCCCATGGTTGCCGCCGTCCGGGCGATGATCAAAAAGAGCCTGGGCGCCTTGATTTTCAAAAACGTAGTCTTGGCCGGCGAAGTCCTGGAAAGCGACGATCTCGTTGATCGCTACCGTGATGAAATCTTTGAGCGCCTTCTGGAAGGCATGCGCCAGTCTCCCGGCGACGTCGCCCCAAATCTTCAACTCGTGCTTGCGAGCCGCTATCTGGAACGTTTGGCCGATCACTCCACGAATATTGCGGAAGACATAATCTTCTGGGTGCGCGGCCTTGACGTGCGCCACGGTCGCGTCGCCAATTTGAACGCGCAAACTACCCCATTTACCGAGAATTCATAGTGTCGTGATGCGGTTGTGATTCCTGACTGTTAGCTTCGGCCTCGCAGACAGAAGGCTCTGCCCTAGTCCCGCGGAGCCTAACCCTCAAAACCAAGTACCCCTCTGGGCCGGCGCTCCCCTGGTGCCGGCCCTTTTGTTTTGTTGGACTTCCACATACAGGAATCCCTGTAACACAGAATTAACATGATTGTTACAAACAGGTTACTTCTTCCGAATAGCTTTGCCCCGGTCAATTTGCGCTTGTGCTGGGCGTTCTGCGCAACTGGAGTCTTCCCGTTAAGCTTCCACGGCGACCTGGCGCTCAATTTCAAATGGAGGAATGAATGCGATTATTTTTGGGGTGTATGCTGGCTCTCGCCCTCGCTCTTTCGCCTGCCGCACCGAGAGCAATTGCTGCGGGAACCGATGGCCCCGCAGCCAAAACAGCCACAGATTCGTCCGCGAAAAATACCGATGCCACTGCAAAGCCAGATGCTTCCGCTGAACCCGCAAAGACGACGAGCGTAGAGAGTGAACTCGAAGAACTCCGCGATCTGTTGCTCAATCAGGCTCAGCAGTTGCAAGCGCAAAGCGAACAATTGAAAAAGCAGCAGGAAAAAATGCAGCTACTCGAAGAGAGGCTGCAAACTGACAGTCCCGCGCCTGCTAAATTAGCGGCGGCTCCAGGATCGCAGCCGACCTCGGTTTCCGCACTGCCGACGCCGTCCAGCCTGCCCACGTCCACGCCCTCATCCGCGAGCATTCCTGTAGCTTCTGCCGCACCGGCTTCGCTTCCGCCTCAAACGCCGCAGAAAGCTGAGACTGCGCCCGCTTCGCCACTGTCCTTCAACATCGGTAATGCCAAATTCACACCGGGCGGATTCATGGATTTGACCAACTTCTTCCGCACTAAGGACATGGGTAGCGGCATCGGAAGCTCGTTTAACTCTATCCCGTACAACAATGCTCTTCCCCTCGGAGCCCTGACAGAAGACCACTTCAGCATACAGAACTCGCGTATCGCTTTGAGAGTCGATTCGACGGTAGCGGGCGGAGCGGTTATTGGCTATGTCGAGGCTGACTTCCTGGGCTTCACCAACGACAATCTGAACGTCACCAGCAATTCCAACACCCTCCGCTCACGCCTCTATTTTGTCGACTATCGCCGCGGTAAGTGGGAAATTCTCGGCGGGCAAGACTGGAGCATGATCACACCCAGCCGAACTGGTATAGCTGTTATGCCTGCGGACGTCTTCAATACGCAGGACATGGACACGAACTACAATGTGGGCTTGACTTGGGAGCGAACCGCCCAGTTCCGTTTCATCCTCCACCCCAGCAATAAACTAGCTCTCGGTTTCGCAATCGAAAATCCCCAGCAATATACCGGCAATGCTGTAACTTTTCCGACCACTCCCTACGCCTTCAATGCTACGCAGGTCAACATTGGCACGAGCCTGAATAGTACGGCTCTTGGCGCTGCCAGCGGCCAAGTGGCTGCGGCGACGAACTCTCTCGCGACTCCTGATGTCGCTCCTGACCTAATCGCGAAAATAGCGTTTGATCCGAATCCTAAAGGCCACGCTATCCACCTCGAAGCTTATGGTCTCTTCCGCACGTTCAGGATCAACAGCTTTAATGGAACGACTAATCTTGGAAACACCACCATTCACGGCGCCGCCGGCTCTTTTAACAGCAATTTCGAGATCTTCAAGAATTTCAAGATCTTCGAAACGGCTTTCTATAGCGACGGTGGCGGTCGCGAGATCGGCAACACCAACGTCCCAGACTTCGTCGTAACGCCGGCAGCCAATGCAACCAGCACGCTTGGTCTTTCGCCCGTCCATTCTGACGCCGGAATCCTGGGCCTTGAATACCAAACCACCCCCAAGTTCATGGTCTACGGCTATTACGGCTACGTCTACATTGGACGGAACATCTCTCTTACAGGATGCGGTGCCGGCGGAAAGTCGTTCTGCGGCTATGGCTTCCCCGGTTCGTCTAACAGCAACGACCGGAGCGTTCAGGAACCCACGATAGGCTTCATCCCGACTTTCTGGAGAAATCCGAATTACGGAGCGCTCTCGCTCATTACTCAATTCTCTTATCTCAGCCGCGCGCCCTGGGTTGTTGCAGCCGGCGCCCCCAAGAATGCGCACCTGGGAATGGCATACATCGACCTCCGCTACACCCTGCCCTAGAGGCGGGAGTTCGCGGAACTACAAAATGAGACGCTTTACAGAAGTTTAGGGTAATGCCGAGGCGGTCCATGTCGTTCCGTCACGCAGAATTCATACGACATTGAACGAACATTGACCGCCTTCGGCTATCTTTTATCGGTGCTCAAATAGGAACGGCAAATTCACACGGCTGTAACAATAGGGTAACAGTCCAGTAACACAGAGTGAGCGACAACACTCTAGAAAGAGATGACTCATATGAATATGCGTAAGCTAATCGCCTTCGCCCTACTGGCGATGCTGTCAGCGGCCCCGGGTTGGGCCCAAAATATCAATGCGGCGGGCGCTACTTTTCCCTATCCCATTTATTCTAAGTGGTTTGACGAGTACCACAAGCTGCACCCCAATGTTCAGATCAATTACCAGTCCATCGGATCGGGCGGTGGAATCCGCCAACTCCTGGATAAAACGGTCGATTTCGGCGCCTCCGACGGCCCCATGACGGACGAGCAACTCCAACAAGCTGGCTTCAAGGTCCTCCACTTCCCTACTGTGCTTGGAGCCGCCGTCCCCAGCTACAATATTCCGGGCGTCACTGGAGAACTGAAGTTCACCCCCGAGGCGATCGCGGGAATTTTCCTCGGCAAAGTAACCAAGTGGAATGATCCCGCCATAGCCGGTGCCAATCCCGGCGTCAAGCTTCCGGCCGACGACATTGTTGTCATCCATCGCTCCGACGGCAGCGGCACAACTTACATCTGGACCGATTATCTTTCGAAGGTAAGCAGCGAATGGCAAAGCAAGGTCGGCAAGAATACTTCCGTCAATTGGCCCGTCGGTCTAGGCGGTAAGGGCAACGAAGGAGTCGCAGGCCTTCTCAAACAAACGCCTGACTCCATCGGCTACGTCGAGCTGATTTATGCCATTCAGAATAGTCTTCCTTACGGTACGGTGAAAAACTCATCCGGGGAATTCATCAAGGCAAGTTTGGCCGGTGTCTCTGCCGCAGCTGCAGGTGCCGCCAAGTCTATGCCGGAGGATTTCCGCGTCTCCATCACGAACCCTCCCGGGAAGGAAGCCTATCCGATCTCCAGCTTCACTTGGCTGCTGATTCCGGCTCAAATCCAGGATCCCGCCAAGAAAACTGCGATCAAGGATTTCCTGACATGGATGCTGACCTCCGGTCAGCAATTCTGCGAACCCTTGGCTTATGCCAAACTACCGAAAGAAGTCGTGGCGAAGGAGCAAAAGGCTATCGCCCTGATTCAATAGCGCCAGCCTCATGAAATGGCAACTGCGCCCAGCACAGCCGCCGCCGCGGGTCTCCCTTGGGGCCCGCGCGCGCTCATCCGCCGAGCGCGCAGCGCCGACGAAATTGCCCGCCTGGTCACTCTCTTCTTTGCGCTCGTCGTAGTTTTGATTGCAGTGTTGCTGGTCTACCAGCTTTGGACAAACTCCGCCCAGGCCAGGCATAGCTTTGGACTGAGCTTTTTCTGGAACACTACCTGGGATCCCGTGGCGGGTCAGTTTGGTGCGCTGACTTTCGTCTACGGGACGCTGGTTACGTCGGCCCTTGGCTTATTGATCGCCGTTCCCATCGGCCTCGGTGCGGCTATTTTCCTTGCGGAACTGGCGCCTCGGCGCCTCTCGGATAATCTCACCTTCTTGATCGATCTGCTCGCCGCCGTTCCTAGCGTCATCTATGGTTTGCTCGGGGTCTTCATTCTCGTGCCGCTCATGCGCACGGAAATTCAACCTGCTCTGAAACGCATTCTGGGATTTACCCCTCTGTTTCAAGGCCCGGCGTACGGTATTGGATTGTTGACGGCGGGTCTGGTGCTCGCCGTCATGATCGTTCCCTTCATCATCTCTGTCTCCCGTGAAGTCTTGTTGGCCGTCCCCGGCGACCAGCGCGAAGCGGCTTTGGCTCTAGGTGCCACGCGTTGGGAAGCCACCTGGAGAGCCGTCGTTCCTTACGCGCGCACCGGCATCATGGGATCGATCTTTCTCGCGCTCGCCCGTGCCCTCGGCGAAACGATGGCTGTGACTATGGTCATCGGCAATAATCCCAGAATCTCGGCCTCGCTCTTCTCTCCCGGCTATTCTATTGCC
Source organism: uncultured Acidobacteriota bacterium (assembly GCA_963846235.1). Lineage (GTDB taxonomy): Bacteria > Acidobacteriota > Terriglobia > Acidiferrales > UBA7541 > Palsa-189. Next base: position 4,249,684 of record CAWJVF010000002.1, on the reverse strand, counting down.
GCTGTCCTGGCGAATGAATTCAGCGAAGCCACCGGCAATCTCTATCTCAGTGCGCTCGTCGAACTGGGCTTGGTACTCTTTCTGCTTACCTTCGTGCTCAATGGCTTGGCTCGCTTGCTGATAGTCTTGACCACCGGGCGCGGCACAGCGGAGCGCACATGAGCCTGCTTTGGCGCAAGTCGGTAAATATCGTCATGCTCAGCCTGACCGGCCTTTGTGCGCTCGTGGCCGTTTCCGTACTCTTCTTTATTCTCGGATATCTCGTCTACCACGGCGGTAGAGACGTGAATTGGGACTTCTTCACCAAGCTGCCCAAGCCCGTCGGAGAAACGGGCGGCGGCATGGCCAACGCCATTGTTGGATCCGGCAAGCTCCTGTTCCTCGCGGCGCTCTTCGGCATTCCTGTCGGATTGCTGGGTGGCGTGTACTTGGCCGAGTTCGGCGGCCATGCCGTGCCTTTTGTCGTCCGATATACGGCTGATCTGCTGAACGGCGTGCCTTCCATCGTCATTGGTATTTTTGCGTACGCGTTGGTCGTCATGCCCGTGCATCATTTTTCAACATTGGCAGGCGGTTTTGCCCTTGGCGTGATGATGATTCCCATCGTACTTCGCAGCACCGAGGAATTCCTGCACGCCGTTCCGCGTTCCATGCGCGAAGGAGCTATGGCCCTTGGTGCTAGCAAATGGCGGACCATCTCCAGCGTCGTTTTGCCGGCCGCTTCGCGCGGCATAATGACCGCCGCGTTGTTAGCACTCGCCCGAGTTGCCGGCGAGACCGCGCCCTTGCTTTTCACCGCCTTCGGCAACCGCTTTTGGAGCCCGGGGTGGAACCAACCGATCGCTTCCTTGCCTGTTATGATTTATACCTACGCCGTCGGACCGTACGAGGACTGGCACCAGCAGGCGTGGGCCGCGGGCCTTGTTTTGCTTGGGCTGGTGCTGGTCACTAATATTGTTGTCAGGACGCTGCTCTCGCGCGGAGCGTCCCCGCAAAGGTCGTAGATATGGCCCAGACTTCAGCCAAACATGCTTACAATAGACCGGAATCCTCGGAAAATTCGGTGGTGGGATCCATGGAGACTGTTCTCAAACCGCCTACGCCCAGTGGTTCGCAGACGGTTCTCGAGTCGCCGCTGCGGATGCAGATCCGCAATGTCGACTTCTACTATGGCAAGCTCCACGCCCTGCATTCCATCAGCCTGCAAGTCACTGCCAATCGCGTGACTGCTCTCATCGGTCCTTCGGGCTGCGGAAAATCTACCCTGATTCGCACTTTCAACCGCATGCACGAAACCGTGCGCGGCACCCGCATCGTCGGTGAAATTTTGCTCGACGGCGAAGACATATTTGCGCAAGACGTCACCAGCCTCCGCCGCCGCATCGGCATGGTCTTTCAGCGGCCCAACCCTTTTCCCAAATCCATTTTTGAAAATGTCGCGTACGGCTTGCGCATCAATGGACTCCCTGCCGCTAGCCATGGCCATCTCTCCGATGCCGTGGAACACAGCTTGCGCCGCGCCGCCCTTTGGGATGAGGTCAAGGATCAGTTGCACAAATCCGCCTACGCGCTCTCCGGCGGGCAACAGCAACGCCTGTGCATCGCGCGCGCGCTGGCCGTGGATCCTGAAGTGCTCCTCCTTGACGAACCGTGCTCGGCCCTCGATCCCGTCAATACCGCTAAGATCGAGGAGTTGCTGTTCCATCTGAAGCAGAATTGCACCCTGGTCATCGTCACCCACAACATGCAGCAGGCCGCGCGTGTCAGCGACACTACCGCCTTCCTGCTTAATGGCGAATTGATCGAGTTCAGGCCGACGCCACAACTCTTCACTACTCCTTCGGACCCGCGTACCGAGGCTTACATTACCGGCCGCTTCGGATGAGGAGACTTGGCCGGCTTGTCACGGTGGGCATCTAAGAGGCGGAGACCATGGAACGACATTTTGAGATCGAGCTGAATGGGCTAAAGGAAAGGCTCCTGTGGATGGGCAGCCTTGCCGAGCGCGCCGTCCATCAGGCGATCCATTCCGTGCTGGATGTGGATGCCTCTTTGGCCGAAGCCGTCCTGGAAGAGGAGCCGGCCATCAATGAGCTCCAGATGGAAATTGATGATCGGGTCATGCAGTTGCTTGCGCTCCACCAATTAATGGCTGCCGATCTGCGCTTCGTTCTTTCTATCTCGCGTATAAATAACGACCTGGAACGCATCGGCGATCAGGCCGTGAATATCGCCCAATCTTCACAGCGCATCCTGCGTCATCCTCGGGTGAAGCCGTACGTCGATCTGCCCCGCATGAGCGAACTTGCCGAAGGAATGGTTCGCGATAGTTTGAACGCCGTTGTCCGTCGCGATCTCACGCTGGCTCGTTCTGTACTCGTCCGCGACGATCAGGTGGATAACCTCCGCGATCAAATTTTCCGCGAATTGTTGAGCTACATGATGGGCGATTCGGCCGTTGTTTTTCAGGCCTTCGAGCTGATCCTCGTCGCCAAAAATCTCGAACGCGTCGCCGATCACGCCACCAACATCGCCGAAGACGTCATCTACATGGTCGAAGGCCATGACGTCCGCCACGCCGCCGCCGACCGCCGCTGAGCTGTCCCTTGACCGGAACCTGGTGCCTCGCTCTACCTTCAGCGCTGCTCACCACGCTATTCCGCAATGCCCCAACTTGGTGTACATTGACGAACTGCTCTGAGGGCTTAAACTGAGGCAGGGAACATGAATCCAGTCGAACCAGTGGCGCAATCGACCGTCCGAGAGGCCAACCGAATGACCCGGGACTCGCTCACCATTACCGATAACCGTAACGGTAAAACCTATGAAGTGCCCATCACCGACGATACGATCCGGGCTCTCGATCTCCGCCAGATCAAGGTCAACCAGAGCGATTTCGGGATGATGAGTTACGATCCCGCCTTCAACAATACCGCCCTCTGCAAGAGCAAAGTTACCTTCATCGACGGCGATGCCGGCATCCTGCGCTATCGCGGATACCCGATCGAGGAGTTGGCCGAGCGCAGCACCTATCTGGAAACCGCTTACCTGATTCTTTTTGGCGAACTCCCTACCCGCAAGCAGATTAGAGGATTGGACCTATCACGTCACGCATCACACTTTCATTCACGAGAGCATCAAGAAATTTCTCGACGGCTTTCATTACGATGCCCACCCGATGGGTATGCTGATCTCCACGATCGCCGCGCTCTCCACCTTTTACCCTGACGCGCGCCATATCTTCGATGCCGAGTCCCGCCGCAAACAGACCTATCGCTTGATTGGCAAAATGCCCACGCTCGCCGCATTCGCCTATCGTCACAGCCTCGGAATGCCCTACGCTTATCCTGACAACGAGCTGAGCTATCCCGGCAATTTCCTCAACATGCTCTTCAAGACCACGGAATTGAAATACAGGCCCAATCCCACGCTCGAGCACGCCCTGGACATTCTCTTCATTCTGCACGCCGATCACGAACAGAATTGCTCCGCCAACGCCATGCGCTGTGTCGGCAGCTCGCACGTGGACCCGTACTCCGCCACGGCGGCCGCCACTGCGGCTCTCTACGGACCCTTGCACGGCGGAGCCAATGAAGAAGTTTTGCGCATGCTCATGGATATCGGCTCTATCGCCAACGTGCCTGCATACGTAAAGCGCGTCAAATCCGGCGAAAAGCGCCTGATGGGTTTCGGTCACCGAATTTACAAGAACTACGATCCGCGTGCCCGCATCATCAAGCGCATTGCTGATGAAGTCTTCGATATCATGGGCCGCAATCCCCTGCTGGATATCGCGCTCGAAGTCGAGCGCATTGCTCTCCAGGACGAATACTTCGTCAGCCGCAAGCTCTATCCCAACGTCGATTTCTATACTGGCTTGATCTATCAATCCATGGGCTTCCCGGTGACCATGTTCCCGGTGCTCTTCGCGATTCCGCGAACGAGCGGATGGATCGCTCAATGGGAAGAGATGCTGCTCGATCCCGAACAGAAGATCGCCCGCCCCCGCCAGATTTATAAGGGGTACGATAAGCGTTCCTACGTCCCCATGGACCAGCGCTCTTAGTTCTCTTCTACAGAAGCCCTCGACGTTAGCCTGCGCTCGTTCCCATTGTGGAACATATTGCGGAAAAGCCCAGGGAGTCCGGTGAGAAAAACCCGTTAGACATGCACAACATCGCGCGCTGTCACCCTTGACCCGTTATACGCAAAAGATACAATCGCTTAGTTCTTCTAGTTCACTTGGCCTGCAGGAACACCCTTCATTCCGCGTGCCAGAAAAAGCCCTTTCGGGCTGCACATGCAATGAAAAAGCGGATGACAAACTCTATCGAGGGGTGCCATGCCCAGCCAACAGATTCAAATACTTTTGGTCGAAGGGAATCCCGTTGAAGCGCGCCGTCTGGCACAAATGCTCCGTGCGGGAGGCGCGACCAACTTTCGCTTGCGGCGCGCCAACAAACTCCACCAGGCCAAGCGCCATCTGGAAAATGGCCGGGCCGACGTAGCGCTCGTCGATCTCTCGCTCCCGGACGCTCAGGGGTTGGACGTCTTGGTCGAAGCTCAGCAGACGGCGCCAAACGTGCCATTTATTGCGCTCAGCGCATCAGCCGACGATTCTCTCGCCGCCCAGGCCCTGCAGCTCGGCGCTCAGGATTTTCTGGTAAAGTCCGAGATCAACCCCGGCCAGCTCGCGCGAGCCCTGTCGTTTGCCATCGCCCGCCAGCAAGCGCAATTGCACCTCCGAAGCCTTTCGCTCATGGACGAACTGACCGGCCTGCATAACCGTCGCGGCTTTGTCAGCCTCGCGGAACAGCACCTGAAACTAAGTTCGCGCCAACGCGTGCGCTCCACACTGATTTTCATGGACGTGGATAATCTCAAATACATCAACGACAACTTCGGCCATCGCGAAGGCGATTTCGCCCTGCAGCAAATAGCTGGCCTGCTGCGGGAATGCTTTCGTCAATCCGACATTATCGGGCGGCTTGGCGGCGATGAATTCTGTGTTCTGCTTTCCCACGCGAGCGAAATGGCTGAATTCCTGGTTCGCGAACGCCTCTCGCACCTGATTGGGACAAACAATCAGAATTCCCGGCGCGTTTATTCGCTCTCCGTCAGCTTGGGCATCGTGAATGTGGCGGGCCATCGTGAGCTGGCGCAGCAGATCAGCCGCGCCGACGCCCTGATGTACGAGCATAAGCGCGCCAAGCAGATCTCCGGCGCGTCTCTCTCCCGCCTCGGCGAATTGGTTTAGGAATTCTTTTCTGCCGGAGTGTGAGCTCGAGCCCCTGTGGCAACTTTATGTTGAGCAAAGCGCCGCAGCAGACGCGCACGGCGCCGTCGCAGATTTCGAGGCTTCGAGTTCTCCGGAAACGGCGTGGCATCGCCCATTAAGCCCGCCCAGAGAATGCGGTTGAAGCGCGGTGTATCGATGCGATCTTCCGCGGAGAAATCCATCCCCTCTGTCTTGGCCGCCCAGTAAGCCGCATCGTGCCGCGGCTCCGAATTCACATCATTGTTCTCAGGGCCCAATGTTGCTGCAGTTGCCGTGCGGCAAAGGCAATTGCGTCGTTTTCAGCACCGCCGGTACGACGGCTCGATAATCCCAAACGTCCGCCGCCCGGTCGAAAACCGCCGTCATTGGCTCAACCGAGCTGTCATTCAGTCCGAGAGGCTCGATGCCGAGAATATCTTCAATGGTCCTCAGTACGTGCACCGTCGTATAACGCTCGGAAACCAGCGCGTTCTGGCGCACATAAGGCCCCATGACAAACGCCAGGCTGCGATGTGCATCCACGTGATCCGGGCCGTCCTGCGCGTCATCTTCCACCACGAAAACCAGCGTGTCACTCTTGTAAGGGCTGTGCGCGATTTTTTCCATCACCATCCCGAGCGCATAATCGTTGGCTGCCATCTGCGTCTCGACCGTGTTTACGCCGTCGATCGCGCGCGCGAAATCGCCAAAATGATCTCCTCCCAGCCGCACCAGTTCCAGCGCAGGCAGGTTGCCGTTGCGGACGTAATCGTCGAATTCGTGCTCCCATTCTTTGAATCGCCAATAATCCGGGAAGGCGCTCGTCAAAGCCGCGATAAAAGGGGTCGGTGTAAGGCGCAAGCTCCGAATTCGTCGCAAAGGCTACCGTTGTTCCCTCGGCGCGCGGGTCGCGAACGGGCAGCATCTGCCCGGGAATACCGTCGGGCAAACGGTAACGCAACAGATCGATGAAGAATCCATAATTGCGCAGCGTCAACTTGGCCCGGAGCGCGCCGTCCCACAGGTATCCGGCGCCCGCGGCATTGTCATCGTCGTCAGCCGCATCGGGCGCGCTCAGGTTTGCGGCGCCTGGCAGAAGATCTTCATCCCCCGGCGTAAGCGGATTCGCTCGCAACCGTTCCGCTCGCGACGCGAGGCCGGAATTGATGTTCCGCTCTCCGCCCTCGTATGTGTAGTCAAGGCCGTGGCCCGCATAATTCACCGGAACCGTCTTCTCCACCGAATCGGTTGCTCGCGCCGCGGTACTCCAATTCCAGCCGTCGCCGCTTACTTCCCCGCTCGTATAAAAGTTGTCCATCGTCACGAACTTGCGCGCCAGTCCATGATGATTCGGCGACAGGCGCTCGGGAAACAAGGTCAATGCAGGATCGCCGTTTCCCTTCTCGAGATCGCCCAGCACCTGATCGTAGCCGCGGTTTTCCTTGATGATGTAAACGACATGGTGAATCTTGCCGCGCAGGAATTGCATCGTTGCCTGATCTTTGGCCCCGACCGCGCGGAAGTGATCGTTTTGCGCCACCTGCTCGGTCAAGGCGCTGAGTTCCTTATCTGGCGGCACAGGCAGCGTAAGAAAACCGGCGCGGTTGCGCTGAAAGATGAACGCATTCTTCTCGTGACATGCCGCAGGCGACGGCGTGTAGCCGCAGCCAGTCGGATTCGGGCCTTCGGGCCCTTTGCCATTCACGATATAAAGCCGCGTCCCATCTCGGCTCACGCTTACAGAATTGGGATACCAGCCGGTCGGAACAAGACCCGCCACTCGCCCCATGTCTCCATCCAGTTTCACGACCGCTACCGCATTCGTTCCGCCCTCGGTGACGTAGAGCGTGCGCTCGTCCGGAGAAAGCGCCAGGCCATTCGGATTGCTTCCCTTGAACCCGCGCGGATTCACGAACACATCCTTGGGCGCGGTAACCGCGAACTGCGAAATCAGCCGGTCGCTCTCCGTATCCACAATTGCCACGGAATCGCTGTTATCGCACGCGACATAGAGCCGGGAGCCACTGTGGTTCAAAATCATCTTATTAGGGTTCCCGCGAACGGCAATTCGACTCGCCACACGCGGCGCGGCATCGCTTCCGCCCTGCTTCAGCGCCACGACCACGATTTCGCGGTCTCGAAGGCTGGAGACATAAGCCTTCTCGTTGCCTTTGATGACCACCCAGAAGGGATACTCCCCGCCAGCTACGCCCTTTTTCGATGGATCGCTCTTTCCCGGTCTCAGGTCGAGTTCAGCACTCTTGGCATGTGAAGCGATATCCACCGCGCTAATCGAATCGTTTTCGTAATTCGCGGCAATCAACTGCGTCCCCGCCGCGTTTACGGCAATGCCTGCAACTTCGGGCCGAACTCCCAGCCCGAGCCCCTCGGAATGCCCCAGGCGCACCGGCGCACCGGCTTCGTGCCACACAGTGCCGAGTCGGACAAACGCGTGTACCGTGTCCTGCTCGCCGCCCGAAACGTAGAATTCGTTCCCATTCGGATTCCACGCCAGCCCGTTGAAAGCGGTCGGCACTTGCACAACCTGTACCTTCTTCGGAGCCTGAGCCTCGATGTCGTAAACAAAAACGTACTCATTCGAATCTTGTGGAAGCAGATTTCCGCTCGCGTCGTACCGAATGTTGTATCCGCTGGTGAGAATCAGCAGCGTATTTCCGTCCGGGCTGACGGCGGTGGCGACCGCCTGACCGGCGGTGAACTCAGGCGCGCCGGGCAGATTCGGATTGAGGGTGGAAAAATGAGCGCCGGGAGCCGCGGTAGGAGTGATGCGCATGCCCGTCGGCAAATCGGCAGGCTTTGCGGTGCTCACATCGTCATCGTCAGGCAGGCCGCCTGCTTCGATGTGAAACAGCGTGCCGCCTCCGGCCACAAAGACAGAGCAAGCGAAAGCAAGAAAAATGTGCCGCCGCCAGCTTCGTGCATGTTCTGATCCCATGCCCGCCCCCCTCAGAACGCCTCGAAACGCTCTCAGAACACCCTTAAAACATTACGCGGGAAGACTCCCGATAGTACCAAAGCAACGGCTTCGGCATGTGAATCCTTCGTGACACAAAGCTCTTAACTTCAGGTGCTCCAACTCCCACCCAGGCACCCACAAGAGCACATCAAGCGCAATACAATCATATAGTTACGCGTTAACCACTCAGTCTACCCCATCGACAATTCACCCCAAATTGTGATAGCATAGTTTCGCGTTTGTTGCTCTTGACATTCCTTTTGACTCGTTCAGAGGGCTGCAGGAACAAACTTGCAGCCCATTTTTGTGCGGGTTAGAGGCGCCAACCGCTTTTCGATTGGAAAAAGGCGAGAGTCGGCAAACAATTCATTTAAGAAAGAGAAGGACGAAAGAAGTGAAGGAACAAGGAACTGTGAAGTGGTTCAACGCCAGCAAGGGCTATGGTTTTATCCAGCGTCAAACCGGTGAGGATGTATTCGTACATTACTCAGCCATTCAGGCGGATGGATACCGTAGTCTGAATGAGGGCCAAGCTGTTGAGTTTGAAGTCCGCAAGGGCCCGAAAGGCTTGCAGGCGGAGAACGTCGTAGGCCTCTAACCCTATGGGGCCCGTTTGGGGACGGGCCCCTAATTTCCGCGCGTGTTGCCCGAAGTCCGCGGAAAACAAGGTCCTGGAAGAGGCAAAGCGCTCAAGGAGGCAACGTGCAGGTTCTTTCTACTGGACAGCAAATTAAGCACCAGCAGTATGGTCTCGGAATTGTCGCCGAATCTGACCCCGAACGTACCGCCGTCGAGTTTCACGATCACGGTCGTAAGCTCTTCGTAACGAGCATGATGTCGGCTGAGCTTATCGGCGAAGCGCCCGTCAATCCCGTGCGCGCCAAGCGCCGCAGCCGCAAAACCGCTCGCCGCGCCTGACGATCCGACCAGGCTTGGTTCGTTAGCTCAGGTCGTCCCGAGCCCTCTGTCGGAAACCTGAGGTTTCTCCCTTTTTTCGCTGCGAGGATCACGCGCTCTGTGCCGCAGACTTAGACCGCAACAACGTCTGCACCTTCTGCGGCGTCATTGGTACCTCTCGCAAGCGCACGCCGATCGCATCATAGACCGCGTTGGCGATGGCTGCGGGCACAGGCACTGTTGAAGGCTCGCCGCCACCCAGCGCGGGCATCTCTTTGCGATTGATCAGCACAATCTGCACGTCCGGTACCCGCCGGTACGTGAGGATCGGATAGCTCACCCAATCGAGATTCTTCACGCCATTCGCGTCGAAGCGAACTTCCTCCAGCAACGTTCGGCTCACTCCCTGAATGACATTGCCCTCGATTTGGTTTCTCAGGCCGTCCGGGTTCACGATCAAGCCGCAATCGTGCGCCAGCGTGACGCGCTTGACGGTAATCTCGCCATTGGATTTATCCACTTCGACCTCGGCCACCGCCGCCGTAACGGTGCCGTCCCGGCCGGAGATCGAAACTCCCCTGCCCATCGCCTTCGCGCCCGAACTTGGCGTCGAATGCGGGACATGCTCTTTCCATTGCGCGGCCTGCGTTGCCGCGACCAGCACCTCTGTCACGCGCTTGTTATTTTTCAGATAGCGCAGCCGGAATTGCACCGGATCCACGTGCAGGTCCGCCGCAATTTCGTCAAGCAGAGATTCGCTTGCAAACGTGCGCGCCAAATCTCCCGGAGCGCGCAGATTGCTTGTGCGCAAGGGCGTCGGCGGATCCTGCGACCACGGAATCAACGCCGCGACGACGCGCTGATTCTCGAATTCGTACGCCTCCCCGCCGCCTGCGTTTCCATTACCCTGCCCTGGATTCACGCTTTTCATCCCGATTTGCCGGCCTGCGAGTAGCGGATTTACCGCCGACTCGGTCCACGGGAAGCCGCGTTCCATATAATCCCAGGCCACGAGGTTACCCTGCGCATCCGTTCCGGCCCGCACGCTGATGAATTGTGCCGGCCCTTTCGGCTCCCAACCATGCTCGTCGGCGCGCGTCCACTGCACGCGAACCGGCTTGCCCACCGCACGCGAAAGAAGCACGGCATCGTGTGGCGCGTCATCCGGGCTCAGCCGCCCGTAACATCCCGACTCCTCCCGAAAGATCACACGGATATTCTTTTCCGGGATATGTAGCAGGTCGGACAGCGCTTTCCTGGTGCGGAAAGGCCCTTGCGTCCCCGACCACACAGTCACGGAATCCCCGCGAACATCCGCCACTGCGCACGATGGTGCGAGCATGCCATGCAACTGGAACGGCCACCGATAGGTCGCCTCGTACTTCTTGCTCGCCTGCGCGAACGCCGCATCCGGATTGCCCTTATTGACCGTAACCTGATCGTTGTAGCTCTTCGTATTCTTCAAATATGCGTAGAGTTCATCGGGATTGGCCGGCAGGCTTGCGCTCGGCGTCGACCACGTTACTTTGAGCGCCCGTGCTGCCTGGATCGCCGCCCATTCCGTTTGCGCGACCACCCCGACGAAACTTCCGTCCTGTATGACCTTCACCACACCGGGGATCTGCTTGATTGAACTTTCATCCACATTCGTCGGCTTCGAACTCACCACCGGAGGACGCACCACGCGTCCGTGCAGCATCCCCGGAACGCGCACATCCTGCGCGTACGTGAATTCGCCAGTGAACTTTCCCGGCAGATCGGTGCGCCGCACCGACTCCCCCACGATCTTGTAATCGCTTACATTCTTCACCTGGACATCGGGAGAGATCTTCAGGTCCCAGCCCGTTCCGCTGGTCTCCATCTTCACGTTGAATCGCTTATCGCCAACCAGCTCGGCGTACGAAAGTTTTCGCGCCGCATCTCCGTTCACGCTCACCACTCCATCAACCACAGTGAGCTGATTTACGGGAGTATTGAGCCGCTCCGAGGCCATCCGCACAAGTTCGCGCCGCCCTACCGCCGCTGCCTGCCGAAGCTGCGGCCCGGCGCGCTCGATGGTTCTGCTCGCTGCGGTGACGGCCTGGTCCACGGTCTTCGACGTGTCTCCTGCCTCCATGTGAATCCGGGCAAATGGCACGTCCAACTCTTCTGCGACGATCTGCGCCAGCGCCGTTTCCGTCCCCGTGCCCAGCTCCACTTTGCTGGTGAAAACGGTCACAGTTCCGTCTTGCGCCACCGCCAGCCAGGAGTCGAGCGACGCTGCCTCCGGCTCTCCGCTGCCGGCCGCCGCGGCTTGCGCCAAAGCGCGCGCCGCCGGGCCAAACAGACTGAAGCTCACCACCAGCGCGCCAGTTCCTTTCAGAAGCTCTCTGCGGGAGATTGTGCTCGTTTCCATTTGCGCTCTCCTTTACTCAGCTTTTCCAGGCATTAGGCGACTCTTACCGATAGGCTAGCCGTTAGATAGGACACCTGCGACGCGCTCGCCCGCCGCGCGCTTCACCGCGCGGATTACCCGCAGATGGCTGCCGCACCGGCACAGATTGCCTTCCAGCGCCCGCTTGATCTCCTCGTCGTTCGGATGCGGATTCTTGTCCAGCAGAACTTTGGCCGTCATGATCATGCCGTTCATGCAATAGCCGCACTGCGCTGCCTGCTCTTCAATGAATGCCGCTTGCAGTGCGTGAGGATGAGCGACCGAGCCCAGACCCTCGAGCGTAGTGATCTGCTTATTCTTGGCCGAACTCACCGGATAGCTGCACGAACGCACCGTGTTGCCGTCGATGATCACCGTGCAGGCCCCGCACTGCGAAAGTCCGCAGCCAAATCTCGGCCCGTGCAGTTCGAGATCGTCCCGCAGAACATAAAGAAGCGGAGTGGTGGGATCGACATCGACCATCCGTGATTTGCCGTTCACATTCAGGGTGATTTGCGCCATGGTGAACTCCGTTTCACAGGTCCTTCCGTCGAAGAACCTTCATTCTCGAGCCGTGCGCTCGAGCCTTTTTCGAAGATGTGCCCTTGGGACCAGCCTTGCGATGCCCCTACTATACACCCGTCCTGTCACTCGAGAGTTCTTGTGTACCTTATGTGCAAAACGGGAGCTAGACTCGTCCGCGCGGCCTACTTCGCGAGCGGATCCGGCCGCAACTGGAAGTGCGCCGCGAGCGGCTTCGTCCCTTTGCCACCCTCGATGAGCCAGGGAACGCGATCGCCGTTCGCCGCCCAAAGTCCACGCCCTTTCCAGCCGGCCTTCGCATCGTCGATACGCCCATCGAAACCTTTGGCGTAGAAGCCCAGCGGATAAGGCACGCGCAACACCACCATCCGGCCATTCGCGTAAGCGATCAGCCCGTCATTCAGGTTGCCGGTGGACATCGGCACATCGTTGCCCAATCCCAGAATGTTGTGCTGATCCACCCATGTGTAGTAACTCGATTCCGCGCTGTTATCTCCCAGGCCCTCGAATCCTGGACCCGGATATTTGTAGAACGACCAGCCTTCCGGACAATGATCGCCCGTCGCCTTGGGCCCGTTGAGCGGACCTTTGCACTTGCTGCGGTCAAAGCTGCCCAAATGTCCGCTGGCAAGCGATACCCACACGACGCCTTTCGAGTCGATGTCACCCCCGCGCACGCCAAAGCCGGGCAGCGGCACGTTGTAAAGCTCTGCGAGCGCGGTTTCCGGCGGATGCGAGCCCGGAGCAATTCTTACCACCGCGCCAGGATTTCCGCGGCTCGCGCCCCACACCGACCCGTCCGTCGGGCTGGGCATCACCGCGTAGAAGCTGGCCACGATGCGCTTGTCTTTTGTGGGATCGACCGGCTGATTGGGCTCGACGTAGTCGTCTCGCTTGCCATTCCCGTTGGTGTCCAGGATCATCGCGGTCCAGCCCTGCGACTTCGCAGCGTCGTGCGTGGCGTCCCACATTTTAGTGTTCAGCCAACCTACAACGGGACCGCCGCCGCTCGCCCACAGCGTGTCGTTCGCGTCAAACCCGAACTGCACGTGATGGGTGCCGAAGCACGTATCGATGAACTGGTAGTCTCCTGTCTTCGGGTTATATACGGCGATCTCTCGCATGTTCTTGTCCAGCGGAAACAGCTTCGCCGAAGGAATATCCGAACCCGCCTTGCAGAAATCGGGATTGTTCGGCCCGCGCACCGCCGCTGCCAGCCACAGTCTGCCGTCCCGGCCAATCATCGAATTGTGATTGTTGATTCTCTGGCTCCAGATGGCCTCGTCGCCCCAATAGGCCGACGGCATGAGCGGCTTGAGGGCTGCGATATGACCCGGGCCCAGGCTGAGCGGCATGTCTGGGTCGCGCACGGGCGCATGGAACGAGGTCGCCGTGTTCTTCACCGGATCGAGAATTGGGATGTTATCGGAGCTGTACTCCGGCGAGCCATAAAGCGGGCCGTAACCATTGACCGTGGGATATCGCTTGTCGCTGGCAATCAGGTCGTGCAGGTAGTGCTTCTCGTCCATCCAGTCGCGCAGTGTCACTACAATATTGCGCTCCAGGCCTTGCGGCCGCGGCGGCTTGGAGTGTGGCAACTCGCCGTTGGCGACGCGGTCGGTCCAATCCGCCAGGTTCTTGATCGAAAGCGTACCCATCTCCGTCAGTTGGCCGATCATAAACTGCGCGGCCTGCCCAGACTGCACGCGGCGCGCCCAAGCTTGTTCGGAATTGGAGAAATGGCCCAGCTGCGGCTCAATCGTTCGCGTGGAAAGCTGGCCGAGTTGATGGCAGCCGACGCAGCCGTTATTTTTCATGTCGTTGAGCCACTCGGTTTGCGTCATCTTGGCCGAGATACCCGGATTTTTGCCGCCGAACTGATCCGCGGACGGAATTTTCAGCATCGAGTACCAATAGACGGCTGGATAATATTTCGCCGCCGAAGCGTCGTCCGGAGCCAGTGTCGCAGTGAGGTTGAGTTCCTTGCCCGGTTCCGCCATCACTTTCGGACTATCCACCAATCCGTAGCCGCGCACCCACACGCTGTATGTCGCCTTCGGCAGCTCGGGAATCAGGTAGCGCCCGCGGTCGTCTGTCACAACGATCTTGATGTATCTCACCGGCAGATCATGCGTCTCGGCGATCACCCACACACCCACTTCGGGTCCCTTGGAGCTCGTCACCACTCCGCCGATGTCGTCGCTATCCAACTTCACCCCGAGCGCCCCAGCGCCCCCAGAACCAGATTGGCTCCCTTGCCGCGCGTGCGCGACCGCCCCGATTAGAAACAGGGCAATCAGAGACAAAGAGGCGACCGTTCCCGTCGCTCGCAGGACGAAACTCTCGAGCCTTCTCTGCTGCGCCATAACTACCTCCACTGCCTTCAATTGGCTCTTCAATTGAAATGTCTATATCGGGATTTTCGTTTTGACCCTAAGAATCGGCACTCGATCCGGGATTTCAGCCGGTCTGAACACACAGATCCGCAACATACAACTGCCGCCCGCTGAATGCAATCCTCGCCCTTACGTCAGCGACTCACTTTGACGCTTTGCCCTTTTGACTCGCGTCAGTGAGAGCCTCATACTCCGCCGACAGGGCACGAATCTTTTTAATGAGTGCTTCGGCTTCGCTGGTATTCGGCTCCATTCGTTCTAGCTCTTTCCACAGCGAATGGATACGGTCTAATTTCTTGGCAGCTGTATCCATCCACACCTCCTTCTCAAGCCTCTACTTCAGGCCGTGGGGTCGAGGAGGGCGGGCCCGATCAACTCTAGCATGACCTTCAATTCTGGGTAATGGTACTAGATGGCGCCGGGACTTGGAGATTGATTCTCTTACTTACCTGTTGCCGCGGGATGCTGGTCCTGATGTTTCGAGAAATCAAGCGAAAGCTTGGCTGGATCGGTTGGATCGGGACGGAAGCGCAAACCGCAGATCGAACAGGCGTATTCTCCGGTCCATATGCGTTTGCCTTCCCGGACCGTCATTACCGCCCGGAGGCAGACTTTTTGCGCTGGCATACTGAAAGCCTACATCGATTCCACCCGCTATGAATCTCGGCGGATAGTTCTGCAGATTACTCAGACATGAGAGGCTCTTCTGCGGGAATTGAGTACAGCGGTCAGCCATCGTGCCTCTGTTCACCGCTAAAGCCCGCATTCTCTCGATCTTTGGATTCTGCTTTCTTCCCGACCGCCTTGTTTAGGGCTTGAAGCCATTCGTCGTCTGACCACAGCGGGTGGCGTTTTGGCCGTCTACTTTCCACCATTCGTCCGAAGACGATACCGGCTTCAAATGCGTTCACCACTTCTTCCGGTGCATCTATCCCTGATGCATCTATCCCATTTGCCCTTTTATCCCTGGCCATCCCTTCTCCAATCCGATTCCTGCGCCGTGAACTAGCTGCGCTGTAAAGCAGTGCATTATTTATGATGTCTGGGAACTATTGGTGGGACGGTTAAAACAGGTGTTCGGTTTCGGTACACGGCTCATCCACAAACTACGCGCGGCCCACCCTTCGGCCTCGGCGCGAGACTGCTGGCGGGTTCATGGCTGCCGTAATTTCTCCAGCGCTCGCAAAGCATTGTTCAGAGCGGTCCGTTCCTCGGAGTCAGGGAGCTTTACGTCCGTCAAACGCACTGCTATCGCCTCTTGAGCAATGGCAATGTTTACGTCCAACGACTCGCGATCTGACGCTAACGCATTCATAACTGAATGCTGCCATTGATATCTTGGCGGCCCGTCCAGCCCTTCAGGAGCGCTTTGCAACAAATGGTTAAGAGTGGGAATCAATTCGGTCTCAGTGCTGAATTTGCTGACGAACCCATTTGACCACATCTTGCTCTGATCAAAAACGGACTGCGGATGGGAAGTAAAGAAAACAATTTTTGTCGACGGCTGGAGTTGATGTATTCGCTGCGCAGCTTGAATGCCATTCATTCGTGGCATTTCGATATCAAGCAGGACCACATCGGGATGAAGTTCGGCGAGCTTTTCCAAGGCCTCTTCGCCATCTTTCGCTTCACCACACACATGGATCGTTGAATGTCGATTGAGAAATGAGCGCACGCTGCTGCGTATCAACGTATGGTCGTCGACGATGAGCACCGTGCTCATAGCTCGATTGAAGCCTCGATTGAAGCAAGCACCGGAACGGCGCTCTCCGCTTCGCTGATATCCTCGATATCCTCGTCGGCATCTGGCTGCGCTTCCATATCATCCGGCTGCGCTTCAACAAAGGACATATCGCCCTGAAGCAATCTCTCAAATTCGACCCCGACCTTGCGGCGAAATTGCAAAACGCAACGAATCCTGTCTCCGTCTTTCGGATAGTGATCCGCATAGGCAAGGAGTGCGGCTTCGATCTCGGGAGGAACCGAAATCAATTCCCGAATGCTCTCGACCGTGCAGGAACCATAAACGGTCATTTTATGCAGGTCCCGGGCTTCATCGAGCGGATTACGGATGGCCCACGGATTGTCGTTGCTGGAGGGCGCAAGATTGCGCCGTAATTCGCATGCGGGTGAAATGTTCACTTGGATTACCCCCTGCAAATTGGATGGCTTGATCGTCTAGGCGTCCTCAACGAGAACCTGTACTTAGCGGGGTGTTGATCGCCTGTGAGCCGGAGGATCAACACTGAGCCGGACTGCACCCGCCTAAAGGTGGCCGCTATAAGAGCTAAAGCCACTTACCCTCCCCCTACCATTTTTGCGCAAGTGTTCATTCTGAACGTCAAGGGAAATAATCGAATCAGTAACTTACAGAAAACTCAGCGGATTAACACATGAAAGAAACGTATGAAACGAAAAAAGGCGAGCTTCGCAGTGCAATTCACACTACAAAATCTTAGTGCAGTAAGCGCAGTCGAGCCGCTGAGCCAGCCTGTTCATTCATGAACAAGGTGGCGAATCGGAGGAAAGAAAGACGGCAAAGCAAGTCCAAAGTAGGGGAGGTTGGTTGAGTCGGACTAAATATGCGGATTAATGATGGGCTTTCCGCTCTCGTCTACAATTGCGGCCATGAAGTGCGGATTGGAGCCGCATGTCCACGTGCTGTACTTGGCGTCCCATTGAACATCGAGAAGACCATTCGCAATTTTGGTTCTTCTCTTCGTGTACGCTCCGATGATTTCATCGAAATTTAAACCGGCTTTGGCAGCTAATGCCTTGAGACAGTCTTCCATCTGCTTACTGTTAAATTGCCCGATGCTCACCGTCTTGTCGAATATCTTTTTCGTGCTCTCGTAGCCTCGAATACGCCAGTAGCGTTTGCTCATGTTGCGAAAACGCCTCCCTGCGGCGGATTCTGACATCGGACTGTACACCGTGTCCAGACAGCTCACCAGGTTAGGAGATCACTTCCCACAGATTCCTTGCATTCGCCGGGTCCACCGTTCGCCATGCTCGGGGTGGTCTCCGTCGGGAACGTTGAAAAGTCATGGCGGCGAATCTCAGTCTGAAGAGCGCGCAGCAAATCGGACGTGAGCATTGAACAACCCGCACCGGCATCTTAACGCAAAAGGACGATAGGCGAATATATAGCGAAGCTGGTATACTCCGCCGCATAGCGCGGTTCCGTTGCTAAATCTGTGAGTGGATGATGAAACAAAAAGGCACGCGTGTGGTGTTTGCATTGCCAAAAAGATTGCCAAAAACCATCGGTGGACTATCGAATTGGAATCGCAAGCTCCTTCAGGATTGTTTGCGTTATGAGTTTAAGAAGAGGGCATTGACCGCTGCGTTGGAAAAGTGCGCCGCAGAATTTACGAGGTATGTTCCATATGCTCATGACGACGGTCCAGTTGGGGCTGCCGCTCGAATGGCTTTGAAGGAATTCAATCTTGCAAAGGGCGAATTACAGTCGGAGCTTGACGAAATCAAAGAAATCGTCCGCATCCTCCACGATACGAATGAACTCATCGTCGGGTCAGTCATTAAGGACCGTCTGCCGCCGGAATCATTCAAAGAAGTATTTTCTGATCGTCATCCTGAAACAAACTTGCTTCATGGCGAAGGCTGGATTTTGGAGATTGCAACCGCTGACATCCTGAAGAAAAAAGGCCACGCAGCATTTGTGACTTTTGGAACTGGCTTAGATGCGAATGGCTTTGACGTGGTCGCAGTGCCGAATCCAGGTTCCCCAATCACATGGAACCGCAAGCGTCTGCGACGCTGTGTTAGGACATAGCCGCCTTGCTCACCGCGCTCGCAAGCTGGTTAAGCACGCACGAATACATTGCGATCTGGGCTGAAGGTGCCGCGCTTGTGGCGATCTTCATCTGGGATAGGTTCGATAGCCGTGCCGACAATAGACACACGATTGCGCAACTGAAGATTGCCCAGGAGCAGGTGGCCAACTTGCAAGCCTCTACGCAGTCGGTAATTAATGCCGAACGTGCATGGGTTGTGCCGGAACTTCGCCCGAATGCACGACTCTTCGCTGACGGCTCCTACTATCGTCTAAACACAAGTGTTCCACTGTCGACTGAAGATGTCCTAGCTGGCAAGCATCTCTGGTACTGGCTTACGCTCACGAATATGGGCAAGACTCCAGCGCAGATACTCGGATTCGTAATTCGCTACAGCTGTCTTGCTGAAGGTGTGACAGATCTGCCCAAAGATGACCGTGGCGACGCTGAAAGTTATCGGGAGTTTCATCACCTTCTCGGAGCCGACTCACCGTCCATCGAAGTGAGTGAACCGATTGATATCGGTCGTTACATGCAAAATGATCTCGATGCCATCAAGGCGTTGAAGAAGACCGGCGTTATTCATGGCTGGGTAAAGTACCGGCATATGTTCAGCACTACAGATGATTGCTATGCTGACTTTTGCTACGTCTACACGCCCAGACTTCAGCGCCTCAGTAACGTGGGACGACTCACAAAGCAGAGACAAGAGAAAACGTTGGAAGCCCTGCGGGAGGGCAACTAAATTAGTTGGGGGAATCCTGGCAGGATGCCAGCCTCTTTGCGCGCCTGCGCTACAGCCGCTGCCACTGACCTACCAAAGATCAAGGATTGATAAAGCACGTCGGCCTCGAACCACAAGCCTGAAACGGCGATCAACTTCGGGATTTTTCTACATCCCAAGCGGTTTGACTGGCACGATAAAATAGAAGTAACGCTCGCGAAGCAATAGCATCATGAAGTGCGTAGAGATCCCGAACCGTTTGATAGCCCGCGCGAAATTTTTTGACCACCCCAAGCAGCCGGGCCAACCCAAACTTCTTATTCGAACAAACCGGATCCATCCTGCGAGCTTCGCCTCCCCGAATTTCGCCGCAGAGAGGGCGGGACCAGCTAACGACCGTAATATCAGCACTTACGCAAAATGCGCCTACAACTCCTGCAGAATCTGCACTTCCACTTTTATTGGACTTAAAAGTCTTTGGAATCAGCACTTACAAAAAATTTATCGGGCAGTCACTACAAGCGCCTCTCATATCTACCCGCTTTCGCCGGGACGGGGCCGGCGGTATCCTCGATGGGTACACTACACAAGGGACTTCGCAGCAAAAACGAATTTCGCCGCAAGAGGTGCAACATGAAACGCCCGATCCTGATCGTTATCGCTCTTTTAACTTTGGCGGGAATCGCCGCCGCGGACGAGGGCATGTGGCTTTTCAACCTGCCCCCGACGCAGCAGCTCAAATCGAAGTACGGCTTCGATCTGACGAAATCCTGGCTGCAGCACACCCAGCTTTCCTCGGTGCGCTTCAATAACGGCGGTTCGGGTTCCTTTATTTCGCCGGATGGCCTCACCTTTACGAATCATCACGTGGGCTCCGAATGCATCCAGCAGCTTTCCACGGGCGGCAAGGACTACCTGAAGAACGGCTTCTACGCCAAGACCGAGGCCGAAGAGGCCAAGTGCCCCGACCTCGAATTAAACGTCCTCGAAGAGATCGAAGACGTCACCGCGCAGGTGAACGCCGCCGTGAAGCCCGGCATGTCCGTTGCCGATCAGGGGCAGGCGCAGCGCGCCGCCATGTCTACCATCGAACAGCAGTGCGCCACCGAAACGAAGTTGCGCTGCGACGTGGTCACCTTTTATTCCGGCGCCATGTATCACCTCTACAAATACAAGAAGTACACCGATGTGCGGCTCGTTTTCGCGCCGGAATTCCAGGCCGCGTTTTTCGGCGGCGATCCCGATAATTTCGAGTATCCGCGCTACGATCTGGACGTCTGCTTTTTCCGCATCTACGAAAACGATAAGCCGGTGCATCTGGATAATTACCTCAGATGGTCCCCGGCCGGCGTCAAGGAAGGCGATCTGATCTTTGTCTCCGGCAATCCCGGCTCCACGGGCAGGCTGAACACGATGGCGCAACTCGAATTCCTGCGCGACCTGGGCTATCCGCTGGTGCTGGAGCGGCTCGCGCGGCGCGATCAATTGCTGAAGAAATTCAGCGCCGAATCCGCGGAGAACGACAAGATTGCCCACGAAGATCTGTTTAGCGTGGAAAATTCGCTGAAGGCCATTCGCGGCTATGAGTCCGGGCTGAAGGATATGTCGCTCATGGCCAAGAAGGCCGCGGAAGAGAACAAGATGCGCCAGGCCGTCGCCGGGGACGCGGCGAAGCAAAAGGAGTTCGGCGATCCCTGGGGTGAAATCGCCAAGGCCATGAACACCGAAAAGCAGTTCTATCTGCCGCTCACGTATTTCGAGCGGCGCGCCGGCTTCAGCGGAGAGCTGGCGGCGTATGCGCGCATTTTGGTGCGCGCTGCCGAAGAGCGTCCCAAGCCCAATGCCGATCGGCTGCGCGAATATCGCGATTCCGCGCTGCCGTCTCTCGAGCAGGACCTTTTCTCCACTGCGCCGATCTATAAGTCTTTGGAGCGCGTTGAGCTCGGGGATTCGCTGGCGGAGATGAAGGAGAAACTGCCGAGTGACCCGCTCGTCAACAAGGTATTGGGCGGGAAAGCGCCCGCCGAGCTGGGGCAATCTTTGATCGACGGGACCAAGCTCGATGACGTGGCCGTGCGCAAGCAGCTTTGGGAAGGCGGCCAGGCCGCCATCGATGCGAGTACCGATCCGCTGATCAAGCTCATGCAGCAGATCGAGCCGGAGTCGCGCGAAGTGCGGAAGCGATACGACGATCAGGTCGACGCGGTGGTGCGGCAGGATGGCGCGACCGTGGCGAAGATTCGCTTTGCCACCGAAGGCACGGCGACGTATCCGGACGCCACGTTCACGCTGCGGCTGAGCTACGGCGTCGTTCGCGGCTACACGGAAGATGGCCAGGGCACCACGCCCAAGGGAACGAAGCTGCCCTACGTCACCAATTTCCGCGGCGCTTTTGAGCACGCTGAGGCGCACGGGAACAAAGATCCCTACGAATTGGCGCCGAGTTGGATCAAGGCGAAATCGAAGATCAAGCTCGATACTCCGCTCAATGCCGTCGAGACCGCCGACATCATTGGCGGAAATTCGGGGAGTCCCGTGCTGAATCGGGCCGGCGAATTGGTGGGCATCATTTTCGATGGGAATATTCAGTCGCTGCCGTGGGATTTCGTCTACGACGATACGATCGGCCGCTCCATCCACGTCGATTCGCGCGGCATTCTGGAAGCGCTGCGGGATATCTACGGCGCGACTTCGTTGGTCGATGAACTAAGCGGCAAGGGGCACCCGGCGCAATCGGAGCGATCGAGTGCCAATGGAGCTAACGGAGCGAAGTCCAAGAAGAATCCTGGAGGGAATTGACGCGGAGCCGGCCGCCTCCCAATTTTCGCCAGGACCAATTTTTGCCAAGAGATGATCGGGGAAAACGCCGGCGCTGGCCGCAGTTACAAGCGATGTTACAAAGCGATGTTGCTTAATCCTGGTCTTGGCTGCTGTCGAGCTCGGGGTGCGCCTTCAGCCAGCAAATGCCGGCGACGAGAAAGAATCCCAGCGAGTCTGCTCCGCAACGGCCCATGAATTCCCAGCCGGAATTAGAGAAATCCGTGAGAATCAGCATGCGGATTCCCACCGCCGCCGCAATGAGTCCGCCGGTTATCGGAAGAATGAAAGTGAGCCGGTTCCGCCACACAAGCCACGACTGATTATTCAACTTCGCCTCCACAATTTAGGAATGAAAAAGGAGTCGCTATACTGCCCCTTTTTCAGGCCAGAGGGAAGCGAAAAGTTTCATGGAGTGAACGGATTGCGTCAGGCGAGTGAGCCGGAATTCCTCGGGAATTCCTCTCGGAATCCCGGCTCGCCGATTAGGGCCGTGCGGGTTGCTAGCGTGGTGGGCGCGGCCGCTAGTACTTGTTGCTCTTTCCCGAATTGTCGCCGCCGCTATCGGATGACTTGCCCTTGCCCAACATCTTCACGGAGTTCACGTGAAGCGTTTCGCTAGCGGGGTCCTCACTGGCAGTTACGCTGACGTGATGCCCCTCGTGCGCCGTCAGAACGTCTGGGTTATCAACCTTCCAGCTCTTGTTGTCTTTGTCAGCGACAAACATCTTACCGTCGCTGCTCACCGTGCCGGTGATCGTCATGGTTTTGCCCGAACTCTTGTCGCTCTTTTGAGAGCCGGTCTGGGCCCAGCCACCGAGAGAGGCAAGAACCATGACGCTAAACACCATGATCAGAATCTTTTTCATTGAGATCCTCCTGTTTGCTTGCGTTTCCACCGAAGACCGCTGATGTTGACCGTCCGCAGAGCTGCGTTCACATATAAATGTAGTGGGCTGAGAAATTCGCTCTTAAACGTATAAGCTCTTGCATCTCGGCGGGGTATACCGTCGAAACCCTAGCGAAGGTCAAAAAATGTGCGATAGGGACGCAGAGTAAGTTCATCAAAAGCCAGGAGATATCCGGCGTCCTACCATAGAGTTTGTACCTTCTCGGAGGCTTTTGTAATCTAAGGTGGCAATACTTTGGCAGCTGCCGTAAACCGCGCCGTATGACAGATTTGAGAGGCTTATGGATCGACGCAAAGTGATCGCGACTGTTGTCTACATGATGCTGGCTGCAATAGGCGTGTCTGCCCAGACAATCGCGCCCGAGCAGAATTACGTTGGTGGCAGCCCGAGTCCTAGCGCGCTGCGGCAAAGCTCGACTCAGAACCAGATCTTGGGCAGCGTGCCAACGGGCACCGTGAGTCCGCAGCCGATTTCGCTTTCGCTTGCCGATGCCATCGAGCGCGGCCTGCGCCAGAATCTGGGGATATTGGTTTCCGATGATGCACAGACCTCCGCGCACGGCCAACTGTGGCAGGCGCGCAGCCCGCTTTTGCCGGACTTCTCCGCGAGGATCTCAGAGAGCGCGCAGAAAGTTAACTTGGCCGCCGAGGGCTTCTCGAAAATCGCGGGACGATTCCCGGGTTTTCCGCTGCTTGTGGGGCCTTTCGGATATTTTGACGCGCGGGTTTCTCTCTCGCAGACGCTGGTGGATTTGAACCTGCTTGCCAGCGAACGGTCCGCGCGGCAGAATGCGGCCGCCGTCAAGCTCAGCTACCAAGATATGCGCGAGGCAGTGGTGCTGGTAGTCGGCGCCACGTATCTCCAAACCATTGCGGCTGCGGCACGAGTGGATACCGCCGACGCTCAAGTCCAAAGCGCGCAAGCGCTCTACAATCAGGCGTTGGACATGAGAAATGTGGGCATCTCCGCGGGAATCGATGTCTTACGGGCCCAAGTGGAACTCCAGAGCCGGCGGCAGCAACTCATCGCCGCGCGGAATGATTTTGCCAAGCAAAAACTGGCGCTCGCGCGCACGGTTGGCCTGCCACTCGCACAGGAGTTCACTCTGACGGAGAAAATTCCCTACGAGGCTCCTGAACCGATTACGGTGGAAGAGACCCTGGATCAAGCTTTGAAGAGCCGCGCGGACTATCAAGCGGCTCTCTCGCAGGTTCGCGCAGCGGAGCAAACTGTGCGTGCAGCCACCGCAGAGCACATTCCTTCGCTCTCGATCTATGCGGATTACGGTGGCATCGGTCCGACGCCGTCCTCCCTGCTCGGCACTTTCACAACGTATGCTTCGCTCCGCATACCCATTTTCACAGGCGGGCGAGCGCACGGCGATGCTCTGGTCGCCCAGGCAGAACTGAATCGCAGCCGGCAGGAAGCGGAGAATATAAAAGCGCAGATCGAACAGGACGTCCGCGACGGCCTGCTCGATCTGCAGGCTGCCGCCGATCAAGTTTCTGTGGCGACGAGCAATGTGAATCTGGCCGAGCAAACTCTTACGCAAGCGCAGGATCGCTTTGCCAGCGGCGCTACGGACAACATTGAAGTGGTGCAGGCGCAAGAAACAGTGGCGAGCGCAAGCGAATCCTATATTTCTAGCCTTTATGCCTACAATCTCGCGCGAGTAGAACTGGCGCGGGCAACAGGTTCCGCGGAACGCGGTTTCCGCCAATACTGGAAGGAAAAGTAGATCATGGCCGAACAAACACAAGCGGTAGATAGGGCGGACGTACCGACTGAAAATACAACCGCCACGGCAACGGGGGAGATGCCAAGCCCGAAGCTTTCCAGAGAGCGAGAGGAGGCCACGAAAAGGCGCTCGATGGTGCGCTGGATCGCTCTGGGAGCGGTGATTGCGCTCGCGGTAGTCGGTTTCTTCGTATGGCGCTATCTGAACACCTATGAAGCTACGGACGATGCCCAAGTGGACGGTCATATCAACAACGTCAGCGCGCGCGTTTCCGGATACGTGCTCCATGTAAACGTTGACGATAATCAATCGGTGCAAAAAGGCGCTGTGCTGGTAGAAATCGATCCCCGCGATTACCAGGTGGCGCTCGAGCGCGCCAAGGCCGAACTGGCCGATGCCGAGGCGACGGCCCAGGCGATGAATCTGAATGTACCCGTGGAGACGATCGGCACGACGACGCAGGTGTCTTCGTCGGAGGCAAATGTGAAGGCATCTGAAGCTGGTGTCGGCGCGGCAAAGCAACAGCTCGATTCCGCGCGCGCTCAACTCCAGCAGGCCGAAGCCAATAATGCGCGAGCGCAGGCCGATGTGGCCCGCTACAGTGCGCTTGCTGGCAAAAGACGAGGTTTCCCGGCAAGTCTACGATCAGGCTAACGCGACAGCGAAGGCAAATGCGGCTGCCGTAGAAGGCGCGCGCGCCGCCGTAGCGGCAGCTCAAGAGCAGGTGGCGCAGGCGGAGAGCCGCGTGAGTGGTGCGCAGGCAGCGCTGCAATATTCACACACCGGTCCGCAACAGGTAGCCGCGTCACAGGCGCGGGCGCGGGCGGCAATTGCGAACGTGCAGCAGAAGCGCGCAGCACTCGATGCGGCTGCGCTGGATTTACAGTACTGCACGGTTACGGCACCGGTGACTGGCGTAGTCAACAAAAAAGTTGAAGTGGGAATGAACGTCCAGCCGGGCCAGACACTCCTCTCCGTGGTGCCCCTCGACGATATTTGGGTCACGGCGAATTTCAAAGAGACTCAACTACGCAAGATGAAGGTCGGCCAGCGTGTGACGATTGCAGTCGATGCTTACGGCCGCGAGTACCAGGGCCACGTGGAAAGCATGGCAGGCGCGACGGGCGCGCAATTCAGCCTTTTGCCGCCGGAGAACGCCACCGGGAATTACGTGAAGGTAGTCCAGCGTATTCCTGTGAAAATCGTGCTCGATTCCGGCCAGAATCAAGATCACCTGCTGCGCTTAGGAATGTCCGTGGAACCGAAGGTCTGGGTGCAATGAGCAAGGCGGCGGCGCTGCCGGCGAGGCAAGTCTATGTGCCTCCGGAGATAAACCCGTGGTTTATCGCGCTGACCGTAACGCTGGCGACGTTCATGGAAGTGCTCGATACGAGCATTGCCAACGTTTCGTTGCCACACATCGCAGGGGGTCTAGGGGCCGGCGTTGACGAAAGCACCTGGATTCTGACCTCATATCTCGTATCCAACGCCATCGTGCTGCCGATGAGCGGCTGGTTTTCCTCCCTGATCGGACGCAAGCGCTTCTACATGTCGTGTGTTGCGGTATTCACCATCAGCTCATTTCTTTGTGGACTGGCGCCGAATCTGGCTACGCTGATTCTATTTCGCGTTCTGCAGGGCGCCGGCGGCGGAGGCTTGCAGCCCAGCGAGCAATCCATCCTAGCCGACACATTCGCGCCGGAAAAGCGCGGCATGGCTTTTGCGGTGTACGGCATGGCCGTGGTAGTCGCGCCTGCAATCGGCCCCACCCTGGGCGGATTCATAACCGACAACTATAGCTGGCGCTGGATTTTCTATATCAACGTTCCCATCGGCATCATTTCCATGCTGCTGACTTCTCGCGTGATCAAAGATCCGCCGCACTTAAGCGGCGTACGACGCGAGGGGGGAATCAAGATCGATTACATCGGCCTGGGATTGCTGGCGCTCGGTCTGGGCGCGCTTCAGGTAGTGCTGGACAAGGGGCAGCGGGAAGACTGGCTTGAATCGCACATGATCTTGATTCTTACCGTAGTCGCCGCTACGGCGCTAGTCGCCGCCGTTGTTTGGGAATGGAAGACGGAACATCCGATCATCGATTTGAGACTGTTTCGAGACCGCTCGTTTGCTATCGGAAATTCGATGATGTTCATGCTCGGGTTCATTCTGCTGGGGACGACGCTGCTCCTGCCGCTCTTTACGCAAACGATGCTGGGATATACGGCGGAAAAGGCTGGGCTTGCGCTGATGCCGGGGGGCCTGGTGATTCTGACGTCCATGCCGATCGTAGGATTTCTTTTGTCGAGGTACGATCCTCGCAGGATCATGGTTTTCGGCTTAACTATGCTGACCCTTGCGCTTTTTTACATGACGCATTTCAATTTGCAAATCGATTTCCAGACTGCCGCCTTGGCGCGAGTCATTCAGGGAATGGGCCTGGCGTGCCTATTTGTGCCCATCAATACGGTGGCCTATTCCTATTTGCCGCCGGGGAAAAATAACGCCGCTTCGGGATTGATCAATCTGGCCCGCAATGTTGGCGGCAGTGTGGGAATATCTTTCGTTACCACCATGCTCGCCCGGCGTGAGCAGTTTCATCGGGCGCAACTATCCGCGCATTTGAACCCGGCAAATCCGCGCGTTCAGCAGATGTTGCATGGCGCCTCCGGCGCTCTGCGAGCGGGGAGCGGCCCGGCCGCGACCAAGCAAGCCTATGGTATTCTGCAGCAAATGCTGGAGCGGCAAAGCACGATGCTCTCTTATATCGACAACTTCCACGTACTCGCGATTGTGACCATGTGCATGATCCCGTTCGTATTCGTGATTCGCAAGCCGAGGCGCCGCGAAGGTATCGTTGCACACTGAGGAAGAGATTCGAGCAACAGCCGAGAATTACGCGGACAAACCGCGTTCGTTTTCCGGCGGCAATTCGGTATTGGTTTCCACAGGGCGTTCGTAGTCAACTCCTTCCACCTCGAAGCCAAACAGCTTACGAAATTGCCGTTGGAATCCCGCGAAATCAGTAAGGGCGCGCAGATTTTCCGTGGTCACCTGAGGCCAGAGCCGCGCGATTTCCGCCTGCACATCCGTACGCATCTCGCGATCGTCGAGGCGCAATCGACCGGCGTCATCGGTTTTGGGCTCGGCATTCGTTGCCAGAAAATCGGAGAACAAACGGCACATCTGATCGATGGGCGCTTCTTCGAGCAGCTTTTCGTTCATCACCTTGAGCAGCAAACTTATGTATAACGGCACCACAGGAATTGCGGCAGAGGCTTGTGTGACGACGGCCTTATTCACGCAGATCAGAGCGCTGCCGCCAAATTTTGGCGAGAGGAAGGCGTCGAGCGAGCGAGCCGTCTGTTCCAGGTCATTCTTTGCGCGGCCGATGGTGCCGTCGCGGTAGATGGGCCAAGTCATTTCCGGGCCGATGTAGGAATACGCCAGCGTGCGCACGCCAGGAGCAAGAAGACCTTCCTGGGCGAGAGCATCGACCCAAATTCGCCAGTCCTCGCCTCCCATAACTGCAATCGTATCGGCAATCTCCTTTTCGTTTGCCGGAACGAGAGTGACGTCCACCACTTTCTCGGAATCGAGTTCGATGGTGCGGTTGGAATAAGGCTGGCCGATGGGCTTGAGCACGGAACTGTGTACGGTTGCAGTGCGCGGATGTACACGCTTCGGCGATGCCAGGCTGTAGATAATCAGATCGAGGGGCGCCAATTCGCGACGGACGATTTCGATGGCCTGGCGCTTGCACTCATCGGAAAAGGCGTCGCCGTTGATGTGAGCGGCGAACAAACCATCGCGCCGGGCACGCTGATCCAAGGCGACCGTATTGTAGTAGCCGGCCGTCGCTGTTTTGTCTTCGTCCGGCGGGCGCTCAAAAAAGACGCCGAGTGTTCGCGCGCCATATCCCCATGCGGCGGCGATGCGGGAAGCCAAGCCATAGCCTGTGGAGGCGCCGATGACGAGAACATTGCGAGGAGCGCGTTCGCGGCCGGGCGGCGCCTGCTCGGCGACGGCAATCTGCCGCTCGACATTCAACTGGCATCCTTCCGGATGCGCGTTGACGCAGATAAAGCCGCGCGAGCGGCGCTTGATGACCTGACGGGACATGGGGACGAAACCGATACGCTACAGCGAGAGCAGGCGGTTGTCCAGAGTTGCAGCGAGGCGAAGTGCGAAGAAGCGAACTAATTTTCCGACGTCGTGAAGGCCAAAGTGAGCAGGGTTTTTTGTTCCAGATCGTGAGCTTTCGCCGAACCGGTCGCAGGGCTGGCGCTGGCCGAGCGCTTGATCGAACGCACCGGCACATTGCCGGCGAGTTCCCGGATACGCGGCACGACGTAGAAAAGCGCGCCCATATTGGCGGGCTCTTCCTGAACCCAGACGATTTCTCTCGCTTGCGTGTGGCGCGCGAACTCGGCGGTGAGTTCGGCTTCAGGAAATGGATAAAGCTGATCGAGAAAGACGACCGCGGTTTCGGTATCGCCGCGACGCTTGCGCTCCGCGCGAAGTTCGTGCCCGATTTTTCCCGTGCAAAGCAAAATTCTGCGCGCGTCCTGGATCTCGCGTTCCGGGACGACATTCAGAAAGCGGTCTTCCGCGAACTCCGCGAGGGAGGAGGCCGATTCAGGCCGCCGCAGCATACTTTTCGGCGTGAAAACCACCAGCGGTTTGCGCCAGCGGCGAAGCGCCTGGCGGCGCAGTAAATGAAAATATTGCGCGGCAGTAGAAGGCTGGCAGATTTGCAGATTGTCTTCGGCGGCCAGTTGGAGAAAGCGTTCGAGGCGCGCGCTGGAGTGTTCCGGACCTTGACCCTCGTAACCGTGCGGCAGCAGCAAAACGACGCCGGAGGGCAGGTCCCATTTATCTTCGGCCGCGGAAATGAACTGATCGATGATGACTTGCGCACCGTTGACGAAGTCTCCGAATTGCGCTTCCCAGGCGACCAGCGCTTCAGGATAATCGCGGCTATAGCCATACTCGAAACCCAAGACACCCGCTTCGGATAAAGACGAATTGAAGATTTCACAGCGCGCCTGATTTGCGGCGAGATGCTCGAGCGGCACGTACTCCGCTTCGTTTTGCGTGTCGATCAACGCGGCGTGCCGCTGATTGAACGTTCCCCGGCGAGTATCCTGGCCCGTGAGCCGGACGGGTATGCCTTCGAGAAGCAGAGTGCCGAATGCAAGCGCCTCCGCCATTCCGTAATCCACGGGACGCGAACCGCGACCCATCTCCAAGCGCTGATCGAGAAGCCGCTTGACCTTGGGATGGATGGCAAATTCTTCGGGATATCGAGTAAGCGCTGCGGCAACTTCGCCGAGTCGCGAGCTATCGACGCCGGTGCTGACTTCGTACTCCGGTTTGTAGCAGCCGCGTTCGTAGGGCTCCCAGTAGGCCGGCAACTGGTGGTGCACCGGCTTTTCCGTGGCTTTGCTGCCGACCGCGAACGATTCGTCGAATTCCTTGCGCACCTGCGCGACGGTTGAAGCGGCATCCAAGCCGTTCTGGCGGGCATAAATCTGCCAGAGCGGCGGATGATCTTTAATTTTTGCGTAGAGCAACGGCTGCGTAATGGTGGGATCGTCTACTTCGCTGTGGCCGTGGCGGCGGAAGCCGATGAGATCGATCACCACGTCGGTTGCGAATTGCGCTCGATAATCGGCGGCAATTTCGCCCACTCGGACGACGGCGTCGGGATCTTCTCCATTCACGTGAAAAATGGGGATGGATTGACGCTTGGCCAGACCGGAGGCGAAGCGCGAGGAGTGGAGTTCGCCGGGCGGCGTGGTGAAGCCGAGCAAATTATTGACGATGACGTGGATCGTGCCGCCGACGGTGTAGGCGGAAAGATCGTCGAGATTGAGCGTTTCAGCCCAAATTCCCTGCCCTGCAAAAGCGGCGTCGCCATGCAGAGTGACCGGCAGTACACGCTGCCGGCCTTGCGAGCCAATGCGCGCCTGTTTGGCGCGCGCGCGGCCCATCGCCACCGGATCCACGGCTTCCAAATGACTGGGATTCGAGACGAGATGAACTTCGACGCTGCGTCCAGACGCCGTGCGATATTCTCCGGTGGCGCCGACGTGATATTTCACGTCGCCGCCGCCGAGCACGCTGCGCGGGTCTACGTCTTCAAAGTCGGCAAAAATCTCGGACGGAGGACGGCCGACGATGTGCACCATCGCGTTGAGCCGCCCGCGATGGCTCATGGCGATAACCATCTGCTCGGTGCCCGAGGCGGCGGCCGCTTCCACGACGCGATCGAGCAAGGGAATCAGGACAGCAAGGCCTTCGAGCGAGTAGCGCTTGGTTCCGACGAAACGCGCCTGCAGAGTCTGCTCGAAGAGTTCGGCACGAAGGAGCCGATCGAGAATGCGCCGCTGATCGGGCTTCGCGGCGGACGGATGCTCCATCCGGGCGGCGATCCATGCGCGCCGATCACGATCGGCGATATGCATGAAGTCGGCGCCGATCGTGCCGCAGTAGATGGAGCGAGCTTCGGAGGACCAGGGAGATTTGTCGTCGAGTTCGGCGGGAGTCGCGGCCTGAAGAAATCCGAGAGGATCAAGCCGAGCGGCCAAATAGCCCCAGCGGCGAAATTTATCGAAAACGAACTCGCGCTGATCTGCTGCGTCGGAGGAAAGCGCCGTGGTTTTGGAGGCTACTTCGGCCATTGAAAATCCTCAGGGCTGAGTCGAAATCAGCATTAAGATTATCCGATGCTGCGTTCGCCGCGCGCAGGCGCGCACGCGGCAAAAGCAGAGAGCTAAGTTCCAGACGAGATTTGCTGGATCTTGCCGGCGAGGCCGAAATCGTTTTGCGTGAGGCCTCCCGCGCTGTGCGTCGTCAGATCGATAGTGACTTTATTCCAGACATTCGACCAGTCGGGATGGTGGCCCATGGCTTCGGCGGCAAGCGCCACCTGAGCCATGAAGCCGAACGCTTGCGAGAAGTCGCGGAATTCGAAAACGCGGTGAAGCTTTCCTTGTTCCACGGTCCAGCCCTTCAGCTTCTTCAGTTCGGTGGCAATTTCCGGCTCATTCATTTTTGTGGCGCGCATGGGCAACCTCGGCTCGTCGATGTTCAGTCAGCTTCTGATTATCCCGCTGCCCTCGCCCGGCGAGCAACCGGGTTCCGCAGTTGAAGGATGCGAGCGATTCCTTTACCTTAATTAACTCGTCTGGCAGCGGCTTACCTGACCGATCGAGACCACAGGAGTTCACGTGAGGAAGAAGATTCGTGCCATCCAGTATGGCGTAGGACCCATCGGTGCATCTTTAGTGCGCCTGATGCGAGAAAAACAAGCGATCGAGGTGATCGGCGCGATCGATACCGATCCGGCGAAAGCCGGGCGAGACCTGGGCGAAGTAGTGGGTGCGAGCGACGCGCCGTGGGGGATCGAAATCAGCGGCGATACCGAAATTCTGGGCGAGGCGGCGGACGTGGTGGTGCACTCGACCTCTTCGAGTTTGCCGGCCGTGATGGATCAGCTCTCGGCGTGCCTGGCGTCGGAATCGTGCGTGGTCTCGACGTGTGAGGAGCTTGCGTATCCTTACCGCAAATATCCGGATTTGGCCTCGAAATTGGATGCGGAGGCAAAATCGTGGGGTGTGGCGCTGGTGGGCACCGGCGTGAATCCCGGATTTGTAATGGATAAGCTCGTGCTCACGTTAGGCGCGGCTGCACAGCGAGTGGATTCGGTGAGCGTAACGCGCATCGTGGACGCGGCGAAACGCAGGCTGCCGCTGCAGAAAAAAGTCGGCGCAGGATTGAGTGCGGAAGAATTCCGAGAGCAAGTCGCCGCGGGCACGATCAAGCATCACGGACTGCCCGAATCCATCGCGATGGTGGCCGATGGTTTTGGATTTGAGATCGACGAAATCACGGAGACGGTGGAGCCGTTCATCGCGCGTGAAGTTTTTCGAACCGAATTCATTGAGGTGGCGCCTGGGCGGGCCGCGGGAGTACACCAGATTGCGCGCGGGATTTCCGGAGGCAAAGAAAAGATTTACATGGAGCTGCAGATGTACGTCGGCGCGCCGGAGTCAAAAGATCAAATTGAACTGCGCGGCGAGCCGAACCTTGCCCTGACCATTCCCGGCGGGACGCACGGAGATATTGCGACTGCGGCGCTGGTAGTAAATACAATACCGGCGATCCTGGCTACGCCGGCAGGTCTGAAGACGTCGCGCGATTTGCCGCTGTGCTATTTTCCGGCGACAGCCAAACCTTAGGTTTAGCGCCCTCGCGAGATTTAGCGCCCCTGCGCGCCGGCTTTATCCCAATATCGGCCGATGGCCGCGTAGTCCACGTCTTCGCGAGCGGAGTTCAAGATCTTGGAGTAGACCTCGCGTGCCGCACTGCCTGCGGGCAACGAGACTCCCAGTTGTTTTGCAAGCTCCAGCGCGAGGACCATGTCTTTGTGCATAAGCCGCAGCGGAAAACTCGGGGGATATTTGCGCTCGAGAAGCAGGGGCGCTTTGACGTCAAGGACGGGCGCGCGTCCCATGCTCGCCTGCATCACTTCGACGAGACGCTCGCCGGCAACGCCTCCCGCCTGTGTGAGCGCGAGGGCTTCGGCGAAAGCCTCGACTTCGAGCGCGAGCAGCAAATTCATAGCAAGCTTTACGGTTTGGCCGGCGCCCGCAGGACCGAGGTGAAACCAGCGCTTGGCGATGGCTTCGAAGACAGGCTCGACGCGCTTCAAGGTTTCCGCAGTGCCGCCGACCATCATCACTAGTTCGCCCTTCTCGGCGCCCCATGTGCCGCCAGTCACGGGCGCATCGAGATACTCAATGCCGCGTTCCGAGCATGCGGCGGCGCTGCGGCGAGCCAACTCAGGGGAAACTGTGCTGCTATCCACCAGCACGCTTCCGCGACGCAGGCCGGCGAATACGCCATCCTTGCCCCATAGCACCTGCTCCACCGCCGGCGGGTCGCTCACGATAATCATGAGCACGTCTGAAGCAGCAGCCGTTTCCTGAGGCGTGGCCGCTACCTTCGCGCCCTGCGATGCCAACTCCTGAGCACGCGAGGGTGTGCGGTTCCACACAGTCAATGAAAATCCCTTTTTCAGAAGATTCGCCGCTATAGGGCGGCCCATCAAGCCCAAGCCGATCAATCCTACGGAAGGTTTCACCGTTCCTCCTATACCTGCGCTCTGCATCTGCGATGTTGTGTCGCAGCGAACAAATCTACTCTGATCAATCTTATGGCTTTAATGCTAGCAATGGCCTTAATGATGGCCACCCGCGTGACCCTGCACACTGGGTGCGTGGCCGTGAGCGGGAACGGGGTCAAAAACGAGTGCGCCGGGCGCGATGCGCAATGTCGCGGTGAACATTAGAACCAGCGGCGAAACGATCCCGAAGGCGAGAACTGAAAACAAAACCGGGAGGGCGAAGCCGAGTATATTGGTCGAGGCGCGCGTCACCCACCAAGCGATCCAACCGGCAACGAGTCCCACCGCTGCGGCGATCATACGGCTTCCGTCAGTGACCTGAAGCCGCGTTTGGCAATGGGGGCACTCCAAACCATCGGAAAACGCCACAACAGCGCCCGCAGGGACCGTATTTCCGCAATGCGGGCACATTCGAATGGCCACTATTCACCTCGTGAAAAAGCACACAAAGATATCGCAATAGGCGGTGCAGGAAAAGCGCGGAATCACGTCACCAGGGCGAATTCGACGCGGCGGCGCATGGGGTCGATACGGTCGGCGCGGACGCGCACGCGATCGCCGAGGCTCCAGATGCGCGTATGTCCGCCCCGGCCGCAGACGATGGCATGATCGCGTTCGCGGTAAAGGCAATGCGACCCGGTCTCTTCTTCCAACCGATTTATAGGCACAAGCCCTTCCACAAAGATCTCCATCAGTTCCACGAAGAAGCCAAACTTCTGCACGGAGATAACCAAAGCGTCATATTCGTCGCCAAGATGCTGCTCCATGAATTGCGCCGTCTTCCAATCCATCAACTCCCTTTCAGCTCCGTCGGCGCGACGTTCGGATTCGGAAGATTCGACGGCAATCGCGGCGAGCTCGCCCTGGCTATAAGGACCGACGCCTGCAGCCTCTCCGGGGCCTCCATCAGAATGCGCCGCGGTAGAGTGCTCACGATGTGATTTTCGTTCGGCCCGCCCATCAGGATGCGATCCTTGTTTCGAGCGCGCATCGGGATGGTCCTTTTTAAACCGCACATCGGGATGCGCGAGAGCCCACTTGAGTACGCGATGAACGATCAGATCGGGATAACGGCGAATGGGCGAAGTGAAATGAGTGTATTGATCGAAGGCGAGCGCAAAATGACCCAGCGGCTCGACGGCATAGCGCGCCTGCTTCAGCGAACGCAACATCAGGTACGAGAGGATTCGCTCCTCCGGCTTACCGGCGATTTTTTGAGTGAGGCGCTGATAGTGCTGGGGCGTAATCTGAAAATGCTCCGAGCTCGGAAGCCTGACGACCATAGGCCGCTCGCGCGCGCCGGCGTCCCGCCGGCTTCGCCCCGGCGCCGCAACCCGTCCGTGACGAACGGTAATGCTTTTCTCGGAGAGCCCGGGGACACCCAGCGAATAACCGAAGGCATGCGCCAGCTCTTCAAATTCGAGGACTTTTTTGGGATCGGGCTTTTCGTGAACGCGGTGAAGCGACGGGATCCCGCGCAGCTCCAGGTAGTTCGCCACGGCCTGATTGGCGGCGAGCATGAACTCTTCGATCAAGCGATGCGCGATATTGCGCTCGCTGCGGACAATTCCGGTCATGCGGCCTTCGGCATCGAAGGTGAGCACCCGCTCGGGCAGATCGAAATCCATGGAGCCACGCCGCCTGCGCCGTGCATTGAGAATCAACGCAAGATCGCGCATATCGCGAAAGCGTCCTGCCAGCGCCGCATAGCGCGAGGTGGCGACAGGATCGCCCTCGATTACCTGATTTACGGCTGTGTAAGTCATCCGCTCCGCGGAACGAATCACGCCCGGCGTGAATTCCGCATCCTTGATTTCGCCGTGATGATCGAGCTCGAGAAGCGCGCTCATCACGAGGCGATCCTCATGAGGATTCAAGCGAGCAAATGCCGTTCGACAGTTCCTCGGGCAGCATCGGCACGGCGCGATCGGGAAAATAGACGGAAGTGCCTCGCAAACGCGCCTCGCGGTCAAGAGGCGAATCTCGCTCGACATAATGGGCCACGTCCGCGATATGAACTTGAAGATGCCAGCCTTCAGGCCGTTTTTCGACGTAGACCGCATCATCGAAATCGCGTGCTGTTTCGCCATCGATGGTGACGATCGGCAGATGACGAAAATCGCGGCGGCCCTCGCGTTCGGCGTTCCCGACGGGCCGGGCGGCTTGCTGGGCCTGCTCGAGGACGTCTTCGGGAAATCGGTGCGGCAGATGATGCTTGCGAATGAGAATTTCCACGTCGAGGCCGAATTCGCCCGGCTTCCCAAGGACTTCGACGACACGGCCAGTCGCCGGAACGCCGGCTCGCGGGAATCTGGTGATCTCAACATTTACGACCGCATCTTCCAACTCAGGCAGCCGCAAAGATCCCAGCTTGGGAAGCTTCTCGGCTTTGTGCCTGGCGACGGAGCTCAGGAGTCAGCTCGTCGCCCGGAGGAATTACGATTTCGTGATGAAGGCGGGATTCGTAAGGAGTGACGAAGTTGCTGCGGTGGCCGTAATGAAAAAGACCGACGACGGTGGGGTGGGCGCGGCCCAGGACCTTCACTATGCGTCCTTCGGCACGCGCCGGCAGAGCCGGGCGCGTGGCGGAGTGTCGCGGCGTTCGATGCGAGCGATAACCCGATCGCCGTGCATGGCGTCTCCCAATTGATCCGGAGGAATGAAGAGATCGCCGTCGAGCTCGGTTCGGGGCGATTCCGGGACTACAAAGCCGTAGCCATCGCGATGTGCTACCAACCTGCCTGCGAACTGATTCGGATCGCGTTTGGCTGGCTTCGCTTGTGCGCCAGGAGTTGCCGTGGGTTTTGTTGCCGCGCGCGGTTCGGCCCGCGTGCCCGCGAGACGATATTGGCCGCCTCGCAACTCTTCCACGAGGCGCTGGCGCTTTAACCGCGATAGGACGCTAGCGAGGGCGCGCCTCGCGGCGTGTTTCAAGCTCAAACCGGAGGCGATTTCCCGGACCGACGCTGGATGTTGTGCATTGCCGAGAAAGCTTAGAACGTCCTGTTCGGTGAAAGTCTCGGTTCGCGACATATGTGCAGGATACTCTAGATAGGGGAGTTAACAAAAAGAGGGAGTTTTCGATAATTCCGCAAATTTTATCGAAACCTTTCGCCGGCCGTAGGGTTCTAACTCTGTAGGCTAGCACACACAAGTCCCTGCCCTCCTCCGACGGGCAAGGACAGTCCCTCACCGGGGACTATGGGAGGCGGCTTGACCTGGGTCGCCTCCCTTTTTATTTACCTGCGTTTTCTGCGTTTGCCGAGTTCATTTTCCCGCGTATAAACGAGGAACGATGCTTACGCAACACGACTGTACATACTTTCGCACGGGGACTCCGTGGAGAAGTGGTGATACTTTTGGGGAACTCGCCGGCCGTTGTGACGAAGCACTATGGCTCCGTGGGTGAAAACGCGTTAAGAATCTCTGAACTTGGAAATCCAGAACGCGTGGAAATTGAAATGAAGTTGGGGGAAAGAGGATGGGGTCAAGAGTGGTCAGCGGGACCTATGTTTCCGGACATAATCATTCAGGACGTCGTCCTAAGTTTTACGAGTCTTTGGGCCTATGGAAAGGCACTATCAATGTCCAACTGCCGCGAGAAACGGATGAATCAGTAATCCTGCCTAAGGAGAGAGTGCCGGAACTCGATCCTTTCGACCAGAATGAAAACCAAGATTTTCTCATCCGACCTTGCAGATTAAAGGACGTTAGCGGTTATCAGATTGTCCCGATAGATAAAACGACGAGCGCGCCGAGGGGACACCATTCCGAGAAAGTGTTGGAGATTGCTCTCACGAAAAACGTCGAGATCACGCCTAATGAGGAATTAGAGGTTGAGTTGGAAGGATTTGATAGTTAGGTTCGGGGAAGATTTTTCGATAAAGTCTCTAAAATCCGCCTCCTTTTATTGTGATCGGGCTTTCAGGCTTGGGATGCCTGCGGTTGCGAAAGAAATCAGAAAAAAATCAAGAAAAGCGGTAGCCGGGTCTGAGCTGGCACCAGAAAACACGCGCCTGGTCCTGGCCGGTCCGGACGCTGCAATTAGCCCAACTCAATATCGGGGTAGGGCCCAAGGGGAAAACGATTGGAGATCCGTCGACCTTGGCTTCAATGCTTGCTCCCTCGGCGGAAGCCGGCAGAGTGAAGTTCATGGCCTGGTCGATAATGACCGGGAAAGCCTGACGGATCACGTCCGCGATCTGCCTGCGGAAGACGTCTGCCTCCAGCAGAAACGTCGTTGTATCGGACCAATCACGAACAGAGGCGCTGATGGTGCGGCCTCCTTTCGAAAAGTTGTCCGATTCCACGGCGGTAAAGGGGCACGGGCCCGCAATGCAGGATAATCGGGCGTTTCGAAATTCTTTGCCCTCACCTGCATCAAGCGTTGCCGAACCAACAGCTGCCTTCCACCGCATTCCCGGCGAACAGGGCGGTTTCCCCGCGCAAGGGAGATTCCCCGCATTCATGACCTGAAAGGTCTTGACCGCGCTTCCAACGTTGACTGCGTTTGTAGTCTCGATCGAATAACGCACAGAAATGCCGG
Source organism: uncultured Acidobacteriota bacterium (assembly GCA_963846235.1). GTDB lineage: Bacteria > Acidobacteriota > Terriglobia > Acidiferrales > UBA7541 > Palsa-189. Next base: position 4,211,478 of record CAWJVF010000002.1, on the reverse strand, counting down.
TCACGCTCACTACGGGACCGCGGCTCTGAGCTTCCTGACGGACCGGAACCATGCGAGCGATATTGATTTCATCGCCCGCAACTACGTTCAGATCCAGCGGCTTGTGATCAGAGCTGCGAAATTTCAGACTGATCGGGGTGCCGGGCTTGACGTCGGGACGCAACGAGAGGCTGAAAAAGCCGGAACTATCGGAACTAACATGGGATACGGCCGCATTGTCCGCGGCAGTTATGTCGACATCGGAGATCGGGAGCTGCTTGGCCGGGTCCGTTTCCTGCTCAACGACGGCTCCCCGAATGTAAAGAGGCTCCGCAACGGTTGGGCGGGACCAACCTGAGATTGGCAGCCTACCGATGGCCCCGGCCAGAACGGCCAAGGCGGCGGCAGCCAGGGCCACCTTCTTTGTAGCGTTCATGCAATCACCTGTTTAAGTTATTCAGGCCACATCTCGCAACTACATGTGCGATGGGCGATTCCCAGCAACTCAGCTACCAACGGCGGCTAAATCTGCGGGACAACTTTGGTCCTGGAAAGGTATCTCAGGCTTTGGGTTTGTGCTAGGATGAAGTTGTCCAACCTGTTAACTCTTTGGAACGCAAGAAGAATGCTGCGTCTAGAGACGCTCAACACTGTTTTTTCAGATGGCTCAGGTGAACCGCAGCAATCCCAGACATAAACTCACCCGGCGCGAATGGCTGCAGAAGACCTCGACGGCAGGTCTTTATCTGGCCTTGGCTGAGCTAGGCATGCCAGCGCTGCTGGCGGCCCGACCGGCGGCTCAGGCGTCGAGATTCATCCCGCAAAGTCCATTTTCTCCGGACGATGAGGCCTTCCTCGAAGAATTGGAAAAGGCCAATTTTCTCTATTTCTGGGAGCAAGTGAATCCCGAAACCGGCATGGTTCGAGATCGTGCCAACGTCCGCAATCCCTCCAGTTCGGTACTCAGCAGCATCGCGGCGACTGGTTTTGGCCTGACCGCCCTATGCATTGGGGACAAACGGGGTTTTATCTCTTACAGCGAGGCGCGCGCCCGGGCTCTTACGACCTTGCGCTTCCTGTGGACGAAATTGCCGCAACACCGCGGCTTTTTCTACCATTGGGCGGACATCAATACGGGCGAACGGTTGTGGGAATCGGAAGTTTCATCGATTGATACCGCCATCCTGCTGTGCGGCGTATTGACTTGCCGCGAGCACTTTCGCACGCATCCGGAAATCGCGGACCTCGCTTATCGCATCTACAGCCGCATCGATTGGACCTGGCTCTCGGAGGATACGCCACTCCTGCCGCACGGCTGGACACCGGAAAGCGGCTTCCTGCCCTATCGATGGGACGACTACAGCGAAATGATGATGATGTATTTGCTGGGATTGGGGTCGCCAACCCACCCACTGAAACCTCCAGCGTGGGACGCCTGGAAGCGAACGACGTTCGAGTATGACGGCATCCGGTACATCGGCTCGTTCGCGCCTTTGTTCATCCACCAGTACTCGCAGGCCTGGTTCGATTTCCGGGACAAGCGCGACCGCTACGCGGATTATTTTCAGAATTCAGTCCTCGCCACCGACGTACATCGCCGGTTTTGCCTACAGCTCGCCAAACAATTTCCCGATTACAGCGATGATCTCTGGGGAATTACGGCTTCGGATTCGATACGCGGTTATGCCGTGTGGGGCGGACCGCCTTTGACAGGTCCCATTGACGGCACGGTCGTGCCTTGCGCGGCAGCTGGTTCGCTGCCATTTCTGCCGCAGCCCGCTATGCGCGTACTGCGAACGATCAAGAACCAATATGGCGCGGGAGCGTGGAGCCGCTACGGATTCGTGGATGCTTTCAACCCGCTGAAGAATTGGTACGACAGCGATGTGATCGGAATCGATACCGGAATCACCATGGTCATGGCGGAAAATGCGCGAACCGGTTTTGTGTGGGATACGTTCATGAGGAACCCCGAGGCTCAGCGCGCGATGGAACGCGCCGGTTTCCACAGCTATCAGCCCTCATTGACTCAGGAGACGGGATTGTCCCTGCCGAGCGAAAACTCGGTGAGCCGCTAGCGGCCCTAGCAACGCAAGATTCAGCTCTGACACTTCACTGAACTGACACTTCACTGAATTTCGATGACGGCCAAACCCTGCGGTGGAAGCGTAATCATCAACTGACCGCCCTCGACATCCTGAGTTTCCGGCGATCCTAACTGGGCTGCTTCGCGGAGCCTCTCGATTTCGGCCAAGGTTGGGCTTTGAGGCCGGCCCATGGCTTCATAAGCGTTTAGAAGCGATCCGTGTGTGTCATCGACTCGAGAGATCACCGCATGATGGCTGCCGGTCAATCCTCTAATCGAAAGAGCCACTTGCTTCGCGTGCCCGTGCTCTTCGGGCAGAAACAAATTCCAAAGAGCGATCACCAGGCTGCCGTCAATGCGTCGCGTGACGATTGCGTCATTGGAATCGACAGGAATGCGCTCGCTGCCGAGGTAATGAAGCAGCTTGAACGCATTGAACGCAGGCTTTGGCAAACCGCGTTCGGCCAGCAGACCAAAACCGCCGTAGAACGGCTCCTTCACGACTCCCTGCTCTTCGAAGACGTCGGAAAAGGTCCAATAGCTCATCATTTGCGTCAGGCCGTCGCATTGGCGAATGGTGTCTGCGAGCCAAGGACCCATGAACGTGGAATCGGTGACGTCCGGCTCATTTTTGTAGCTGGCGTTGTATTCGCTCCAGATGATCGGCAGATTTGGCTGCGGCGAAGCTGCAACCTGGTCGTGTACTTTGCGCGCGGCGCGACAAACCATCTGGTTGCGCGGCACCGATTCATTTATGCCAAGTACGTTTTCGGCGGAGTCATTGCCGTAAACGTGAGTGGAGACGAAGTCGGCAGGTATCTTGTTCGTCCGTGACGTGTTGAATGAAGCGGTCCACCCAAGCTGCCTGGGCTGTGGCCGGCCCGCCCACGCGCAAGCGCGGATTCACGGCCTTAATCGCTCTGGCTGCGGCGTCGTAGAGCTGGTAGTAAGTCTGCTCTTTAGGATCCCCCGCCCAGAAATCGAGATTCGGCTCGTTCCAAACTTCGAAATACCACTGAGAGACTTCTTCGATGCCGTAGCGGTCGACCAGATGCTGGGTGAAATGCGAGATCAAATCTCCCCATTTCGACCAGTCTTTCGGAGGCGCAATAATCGGCTTATACCAAAAGGACTGGTAAGTCTGCTGCCGCGGCGAGCTGCTGCGGCATGAAGCTGAGTTCCACGAAGGGGTGCACGCCGTTTTGCACCAGCCCGTCATAAATCTGATCGACATAAGAAAAGTTGTAAACAGGCGCGCCGTGCGCGTTTTCGTTGTAGACGCCGACTTCATCGTGAAAGATTGCGTGGAAGCGGACGTAGTCGAATCCGGTGATTTGCTTGACGTCGTGCAAATCGCGGCGATAACTTTCGCGCAGGCTGAGGATCGCGCGTCCCGATCCGAACATGCGCTCCCAGAAATGAGGAAAAGGATGAACGCCGGCGGAGAGATCGACATTGACCATCTCGGTAGTAGCCTGAGTTTGGGACTGCGCGGGTTGCGTGGCGCAGAGGAGCACAATCCACAGCGCGGCAACCGCGAAGTGCAAAAATGAAGCGCGGGCGCTCGACGGGAACAGAATCCTGCGGTCAAGGTTGTGAGACACGACGATCCTCTGCCGCCCGGCCATGTTGTCTGGTTGCACCGTACTTTAATGATGATTTCGGGCGTGACTTGGGCCAACTGCGGAGCCATCGGCCCGTGATCGCCGGGCAGCGTCAGGCGGGCAGAGGCTTGCCTTTAGTCTCCTCGCCAAAGGGCAAGAGCAGTAAGCCGACTATGAAAGCCAACGCCGTCAGCGCGACCGGTGTGCCGAGAGTCTTAAAGTGATTCACGCCCGCGCCCACCAGGAAAGTGAAACCCGCCGCAGCGAAACGTCCGAAATTCGTAGTGAAGGCGAACGCGCTGGCGCGACATTCCGTACCGTATTGTTCCGGAAGCCAAAATGAATACACGATAAAGTTGGCGCCTCCCAGACCGAGCAGGAAAGAACAAAAGATGAACCAGCCGATCGCATGCATCTCCATGTAAAACACGTGGCCAAAGGCAAACCAGACGGAGAGCGACATGATTACGTAGAAAATCGCCAAGGTGGGACGCCGCCCAAGCCGGTCGGCCAGAAACGGGACAATCAGGGCACCGATCACGGTGCCGATGCCCAGCAATGCCGTCGAATAAGATGCCAACCGAGCGACTTGCATTTCGGTGCGGCCAAATCGTTCGGCGATGTACGTCATCGCTGCAGGCGTATATACGGAACCAGCCCACAAACCGATAAGCGACACGATGAGATACATCGAATTCACGATCGTGCGTTTGCGGTATTGCGGCGAGAACAGCACAAAAAAAGAGCGGCGCATCGACAATTTTTCGCCCAACTGGTCGGCCTTGTTTTCCCAGCGCGCCGGTTCGCGCACGTTCTTTCGTATCCAGGCGATGAAAATCGCCGGAATGCCGCCCACGACGAACATATAGCGCCAGCCATAACGGCTGCCGATGAAATAATTGGCCGCGGCCGCCAGGAAAAATCCGATGTAGTAGCCGGTGTGCATCAGGGCGGCGCCCATGGTTCGACGTTCCTCAGGCCAATCTTCGGAAACGAGGGCCGCTCCGATTCCCCACTCTCCGCCGATGCCGACCCCAGCCAAGAATCGAAAAACCGCCAAACTCCAAAGACCGGTAGCAAAAGCCGCCAGAAGCGTGAACAGCGAAAACGAAAGAATGCTGAACATCATCGTCCGCACGCGGCCGAAGCGGTCCGCGATCGGTCCCCAAATCATTCCTGTTCCCCAGCCCACCATAAAAAGAGCGAAGAGCAAGCTGCCGTACAAACCTACGTTCGCGGTGGTAGCTTCAATTCCGGACCTTGGCAGCAACTCGCGCAGGGCGGGCACCAGGACAAGCGAGTAGATAAACGAATCCATGCCGTCCATGGTCCAACCGCCCCAGGCAGCCCAGAAGCTGCGGATCTGGTTGCCATTCAGGCGGGATTTTACGCGCGGCAATTCGACTGAAGCCGTCGTCACCGGAGCGCCTCTTTCGACCGTAAAACCCGTCATTATATATTAGGCTCGCTAATTCACCCTTTCGAAGCGGCTTACCGATGGGATTTGGCAAACCGCGGCGAAATCCGGAGGATGACAATGCCGTCTGAACGGCCAGTTGTTCTAACCGGCGCTGCATGTGGGATCGTCTAAATCGTGGAGAACGAGGCGAAGAATGTGTGGGTGCGCTACCTGGTTATTTTACCGCTCGGGTTTTGAGTCCGTGCGGTTCGGGCGACCACGAAAAAGCAAAGTTAGAAACGTTTAGTGCAAAAGGCCTGGGCGACGCAACTTCACGTGGAGCTCATGAATCGTGTACGGAATTCCGCGCGGCTCAGCCAAAGATTGCAGCGCAGCCCGCACGTCGCGGTCGCATTGAGCCTTTTTGGCAGCGGGAATCTTCACGAAGTGGCCCTCGACGCGTACCCACCAGGACCAGTGCCCTTCCAAAGTGTCGTAGTAGGTCGTAAAGGATTCCTCGACGGAAAGACGAGATGGTTCGAAGGCCTTCGAAAAGAGTTCGTAAGCGGTTTCCCTCGTAATTTGTTTTCGCAGGCGGGCCGAATCCAAAAGAAGGGCCGGTCCCATATACTTCAGGAAAATGGCGCTCGTCTTCTTTATGAATTCGCGGCCATTGTCGCGGCCGATAAAGAAAAGGTCCATTTCCGCATCAGGTTTCAGCACACGGGCGATCTCAGCAACTGAAGCGGCCAGATCCGTCACCCAGTGAAAGGCCAGAATGCTGTAGAGATAATCGACCGAGGCCGTTTCCAATGGAATTGTTTCAAAAGCGCCCTGTCGAATCTCGACGTTTTTCTGTTCGGCCGCTTTTTGAGCGGCTATCCTGCACATATTCTCGGCAGGATCGACACCGATGAGATGAGCGTGAGGCGGCGCTGCGGAGGCCAACGCGTGGACGGCCCTGCCGGTTCCGCAGCCCATATCGACGATAAGCCTGTAATCGTCACGCAGGCGAATCATAGAGAGAGCGCGCTCCGAAGCGCGGCCCCAACACGAAAGGAAGTTGGCGTCTTCGTCGTATTCGCGTGCGAGCCGCGAATACGTCTCCACGATCGGATTTACGGGATTTATGTGAGTTATGCCTGTGGACATGGTTGGGCCGCCTGGCTTCTCAGCGCGAGATTGCAAAGACCGCGTACAACGGCAAATTCACTGGGATCGGCGTCGGCCAAATCGACCTGAAGGCCGGTTTTGCCCTCGATATGCATGATCAAATCGAGAAAGCCGAAGGAATCGAGAATTCCGGTTCCCAGGAGTTCCGTGTCGCCGGCGATTTCAACGTGATTCGAAGTACGCTTGTTGGCTTTGATCCAATCGATAACGAGCTGCTGCAATTGTTCTTGGCTCATAATCCTATTCCGATCGGGCCTATTCCTATTGGGATTTTGCTGCCAAACGAATTAAGACCAAGCGACAACTCTAGCGGGGCGGGGCCATGTTTCTCTGTTCGGCGCCCACATCTTCGCGCGCATCTTCCTCCTGCCGGAGACAGGAGAGAACCAGTTCCACGCGGTTAGAAACCCCGAGCTTGTCAAAGACGCGGAATAGATAATTCTTCACGGTGTGCTCGGTTAGTCCGAGCTGCTGACCGATTTCTCGATTGGAGAGGCCTTCGACCGCCAGCCGAACTACTTCAGCCTCTCGCTTGGTCATGCGGCTCTCTACGTTGGAATCCATTTTGCGCTGCTTGGAGGATTTCGCGAACGCATTGAGCACGTATCTGAGCTCGTCATTGCTGGCCCATATCTGACCTTGGGAAACTGCCTCCACGGACTTGCAAAGCAAATCGAAAGGGCTATTTCGGCAAAATACGCCGTCCGCACCGAACCGAAATGCCTCGATAACCAGGTCAGGCTCGGGAGCCTCGAGAGCTACGAGCGTCCGCGTATCGGAATTAATCCGGCGTATTTCAGGCAACAGGCGGATGCCCGTGAGCGGTCCATCCTGCAGATTGGCGCTCACGATTGCGACATGCGGGCGAGTCTCCTCGATACCCAAGAGGATCTCACCAGTTGTCGAAGCAGTAGCGACCACCTGGAACCGGTTGCGCACCACATAGAAGGCCTTTTTGAGAAGGTCGCAGTACATCTTGTTGGGCTCAGAAATGAGGACTGTAGTTTGATTTCTTTTGCCCGCTTCCGGCACGGTGATTTGGGTGCGTCTCTCGGACTCTGGTATCAAGGGCGGATTGGTCTCGCTTGCTCAGCTCTGGAATGAGTATAGCCGTCTGGTTTCGCATATTGGTTCGGGTAGGGTCTATTGTAGGGAGAAGGTGGGTTGGCACAATAACGTGTTCACCTGAGCAATCTGGGGGGAATATGCTTTAAGGCGGCGGGGGTAAACCCCAAGAAGGCACTTGCCTTAGAGATTCCTGCCTTCCCAGGCCGTTATCCGAAGATTAGGACGTTGTTGCGGGGCGGATCTGTCTTCTATTAGTCTTCTATCAGCAACTCGGTTAGCAGCTCGGCGGATTTGCATTTGACCTAAAGTCAGTCTCAAACAAGTCACATCGCCGCACAGCCCGATTCATCTGGCGAACTCCATTAGATGGCCGCCAGGAATCCTTGAAGAAGTGTCACGCGATAGAGACTAACCTACCTTCCGACCCAGAGAAAAGAGTCCCGGTACCGAAGGATTTTTAAAGCCCGTAGATCGGGGTCGTTCGTCGCACTCCACTATGGTCATCTTTACAGTTTTCGGCGCCGGCGTAGAGTTGCGGTTGTGCGCACTTACTGCGGCCAAGGTGGAACTGCGGTCCAAAGCAAAACGCCGGCATGAAAGAAACTGTCAAAGAGCGACGAAACTCGAAGCGCTTCCGTCTGCGCCTCGCTGTGGTCTTCTCCTGGCGCGATGAGGACGGAACCTTGCAAAGCAGTGACGGCCACAGCTGCAACATAAGCAGCCGCGGTATCTACGTGCAAACGAAATGCGCGCCGCGGCCGGGAAATTCAGTGGAGATGAACGTATTTCTTCCGCAACCCGCATTCGATATTCGCGCGGTCGAGATTCACGCCAAGGGTCAAGTTACACGAGTCGACCAGGGCGCGCGAGGTCAGGTCTGTGGATTTGCGGCGACGAACCGAACGGTTCTTATTCGCGAACCCCTCGAGCACGTGCTCGAACAGAAGGATGGCGGGGTGCAGAGTTCGGGGACGCATCAAAAAGTCCAAGACATTGGGCTGCATCGCTCTTAAGTGTTCTAGAGGGCGGTAACTAAACAGAACTCGCTTCGGGGGCGAGTTGCACCTGAGAAGGGCTTCATGCCCGCAGTCATAAAGAAGCACGGAATCTTTGGTGTTCAGGTGCCCGATATTGTGGAAACGGAAATTTGGGACTCAAAGGGCGGTAGCTTGTCCATAGACCTCGATATCGCAAATATCGGACGCTCTGAACACGATCGCGAAGCGATAGGGCAAAGCTCCCCTCTACCCTGGTTCGCCGTTCGAGTGAGGTCCAATTACGAAAAGCCCGTATCGGCCATGCTCCGGGGCAAAGGCTTCGAGGAGTTTTTACCGACATATCGCGCGAGGCGGCAATGGTCCGATCGGATCAAGGTCCTCGATCTTCCTCTCTTTCCTGGCTATTTGTTCTGCCGGATAGATTTGAGCAAACGCCTGCCGCTGTTGACGACGCCGGGCTTTCTCTATCTGGTCGGTAAGGGAATGACTCCGGAACCGGTGGATGAGGCGGAAGTGATGGCTCTTCAATCGATCGTGCGCTCGGGTCTCCCTGCTCTGCCGTGCCCATCCGTCGTTGTCGGGCAGAGGGTTCGCCTGGAACGGGGGCCGCTACGCGGGATGGAGGGCGTGGTCGCCAAAATCGCCGATCAACATCGAATTTACGTAAATGCAACGCTCCTGCAAAGATCTGTCTCAGTGCAAGTGGATTCCGATTGGATAAGCACCATGGATGGCCCCAGCTCCATCCTCGCAGCTTGAACCGTTCGGTTTATCTCCAGGGTTGTTGACACTCGATCAGCGGCCGGTTCCGGTTCGAAGAGCCGGAGCAAGCCAGCTAGACAAATTGATGGTGAGGAAAATGCAAAACGCAAAATCAGTGTGCATGACAGTTCTTTCCGTTCTTCTGCTGGCCGCCATCCATTTGGGCGCTCAGACGAGAGTCACGCCGGTGCAGCCCGCTCCGGCTGGGCCACTCCCTGCTGTTTCACAAACTGCTCCAGGCACAGGCCAGAACACGGCTCCAGCCGCGGACCAGAACGCAGCTCAGGCACCCGCGCCCTCAACCTATCTCCTGGGGCCGGACGATCTGATCGTGATCCAAGGCCTCGAGATGGAAGAAATCGTGAACAAGCCCTATCGCATTGATCCTGACGGGTACATCAGTGTGCCCATGCTCGGCAGGATCAAAGCGGGGGGGATGACTGTCGGCGAATTTGAGACCCAACTGAATCAAACCGCCTCTAAATATGTTCGCAATCCCCAGCTCGTCGCGAGCGTGACGGAATTTCACAGCCAACCCATTTCTGTCGTGGGGGCGGTGAATCAGCCTGGCGCGCAACAGCTACAGGGCAAGAAAACGCTGATGCAAGTGATCTCGATGGTGGGCGGATTCCGAACTGATGCTGGAAACAGGCTCACCATTGCGCGCGAATTAAAATGGGGCGTCATTCCGCTACCGAACGCCACAACCGATCCTTCAGGCAAGTACAGCGTGGCCGAAATCAGCATTACGGAGTTACTGCAGGGGAGGCATCCTCAGCTCAATGTCCTCATCATGCCCAATGACGTCATCACCGTTCACGTTGCCGAAACCGTTTACGTCGTGGGCGATGTACACAAACCGGGAGGATTTGTGCTGGGCGAGCACCAAAACATAACCGTACTGCAAGCGGTGGCGCTGGCCGAGGGCATTTACGGAACCTCCGATTCGAAGCATTCCCGCATCATCCATCACGCTGCTGACGGAAGCGTGCGCAGCGAGACCCCAGTGAACGTGAAGATGATTCTGTCCGGTAAGTCCGAAGATTTGCCGCTCGATGGAGGCGACATCCTGTTTGTGCCGGGCAGCTTAAGTAAGAAAGCCGGAGTCAGAACCGCAGAGGCCGCCATTCAGGTCGCGACCGGGATGGCTATTTGGGGGCGTTTCTAATCCAGCGAATCGCAACAAATCGGACCACAAATCCAAAGATATCGAGGACATGCGCATGAATTCATCCGATGCAAATAACAGCCCAAGGGCTGTGCCGTTACTGCCCGCCGGAGGCCAACTTGTGCCTTCGAGTTATACCCCGGCGAAGTGGCATCCGGCCGAGGTAATAGACGAGAATCCGAGCTTCAGCCTGCTGCATTACTGGGAAGGGATCCGGCGCTACAAGTTTGTGATTCTCGCATTTGTGGCCATGGGAGCCATAGGCGGGCTCATTGTGGGTTTTCTCCAGACGCCTATGTACCGCGCCCATACGAGCCTCGAGGTCGAGGATCTGAACGAAAACTTTCAGAACCTAAAGGACTCCGACCCCACTGCACAGATTCCGTCAGCGGAATCGTATTTCCAGTCACAGGTGAAGATTCTGCAGAGCCGCGAGATGATTGAGCTCGTAATCGACAAGCTCAATCTGATGGAGCGCACCGCTCCGCATAAGCATTTCTGGTCGGGATGGATTCATCGGAACGCAGCAGAACCAAATCCCGCTCTCCAGCGGGAGCAAACGGTGGACGGCATTCAGAAAAACCTGACCGTGCAGGCATGGGGAGAATCGCGAACGGCAGAAATTTATTACGACTCGCCCGATCCCAAGCTTGCTTCGGACGTGGCAAACACGCTCGTGCAGACGTTCATCGACGAGAGTCGCGAGATCCGCTGGAACTCCACTCAGAACACAGCCGAGTGGCTGACTGGACATTTGAAAGAGCTGCAGAAGAACCTGGACGGTTCAGAAGCCAAACTCCAGGAATTCGCGCGGTCCACGGGAATCATGCTCAGCTCCGATAAGCAGGATGTGGCCGGACACAATATCTCCGAAGATAAGCTGAAGCAGATCCAGGATGAGCTTTCCCGCGCACAGGCGGACCGAACTCAAAAGGAAGCGGACTACGAGACGATCAAAAATATGCCTGTCGAATCGCTCTCGCCGACCCTCAATAATCCAACACTGCAAAACTATCTCGCAAAAATGGGGGACCTGAAGAGCCAACTCGCCAATCTTTCCGCCACCTATACCCCGGAGCACTACAAAGTGCTTCAGGTGCAGGCGCAAATCGCCGATTTGCAGAAATCGATCGACGCCGAGCGTGCCGGCATCGTGCGGCACAACCAGGAGGACTTTCAATCCGCAAAGAGACGGGAAGACATGCTGGCCGCCGCCTACACAGAACAGGCTAAGACCGTGTCCGACATGGCAGGTAAAACGATTCAGTACCAAAACCTCCAGCATGAGGTCGATACCAACCGCGAGCTTTACGACGCACTGCTGCTAAGGATCAAGCAAGCTGGCTTGGCCGCTGCCATGCGCTCGAGCAACGTTGTGGTGGTCGATCAAGCAAAACCGCCGGTGCTCCCGTACCGTCCCAACTTCCCAATGAATACGGCGTTGGGCCTCGTAACCGGCCTGTTTGTCGGCGTGGGATTTGTGCTCATGCGCGACCGGTTTAACCAGAATATCGAATCTCCCGGCCTTTCACAGGCATATCTGAGGACTCCCGAACTAGGTGTTATTCCGGCGGCAAGATTGGCCTCGCGCCGCTTTGCATGGCTCCCGGCATCGACTAGAGTGCCGCTCCAGCTCAAAGGCAGCGAGCAAAATGGCGCGTCCAAGGAACATGCCACTTTGGCGGAAGCCTACCGTGCGACGCTGACCTCCATTCTTTTGCCCACATTGCATGGAGAAGGCCCGCGGGTTCTTGTGCTCACGAGCCCCGACGCTGGAGCCGGCAAGACGACGGTCACCAGCAACCTGGGCATGGCCACAGCCGAAATCGGCCGCCGCGTCCTGCTCATCGATGCGGATTTGCGACGTCCGCGCCTGCATCGCCTGTTCGAAATCCCGAATAGCTTCGGACTCACCGATATCTTGAGGATAACCACACCATTGGAAGACATTCCGGTAAACCAGTTGGTGCGCCAAACCAAGATTCCGGGCCTCTTTTTGGTGCCGAGTGGACCGACGACCGACGGACTCACGAGTCTGCTCTACTCTCCGCGGTTGACCGAGTTCCTGCAGCGTGTGGCGAAGGAGTTTGATCTGGTGTTGATCGACGCTCCGCCGATGCTGCATTTCGCGGATGCTCGCGTACTGGGCCGCCATTCCGACGGAGTGATTCTGGTCCTGCGCTCCGGCCAAACCAAGCGAGACGCCGCCATGCTGGCTCGTCAGCGTTTCGACGAAGACGGCACTTCCGTATTGGGGACGATTCTCAACAGTTGGGACTTGAAGAACTTCCGTTCGCCATACGCTTACGCCTACAACGACGCCTATAAGTACAACGCGGTCTAGGGACAAAACCATCACCGGCGCGTCCGATCCGATCGCAAAGTTGGGTCGGACGCACTGGGCAAGCCGCAAGCAAAAGACGACCCGTCCACTTTCTGAATTAATCGATCGGATATACCAGCATCAAGAAGCGTATACGCAGGCGGCTTTGCCGGCTGAGGTTTCGAGTTCTCAAGGATGGTCATGAAACATAGGGTTCTTCACGTCTTGGCAAATTTGGGCGCCGGCGGCGCCGAGCGAATGGCGGTTCACATTGTTCTTGGATTGAACCGCCAGCGATTTGAACCCGCGGTGGTCGCCTTCAGCGGTCGCTACGGCTCAGATTTGGAACAGCAGCTCGATCAAGCCGGTATAAAGACCTGGTTTCTGGGCAAGGGACCGGGATTCGACTGTCGAACCTATTATCGTTTGCATCGCGTGTTCAAGGAGTTCCGGCCAGACATCGCCCATACTCACGTCCACGTGATGCGCTATGCCTTCCCCCCTCTGGTGTATTTCAAGCCGCGCCTGATGGTGCATACGGTGAACAACATCGCAGAATGCGAAATCGAGCCGCGGGCGCGCTGGCTGCAAAGCCTTGCTTACCGGCGAGGCGTGATCCCTGTGGCTGTAGCACGGGAAGTCGCAGCCAGCCTGGAACGCGTGTACGGAATCGGCAATTCTCGCGTGGTTTGGAACTGCATTCCGACGAATTTGTACGCATCGCCACAGACTCCTCGCGCAGCATGGCGCGCCAAGCAAGGATTTTCGAACGAAGACGTTCTTCTCGTGTGTGTCGCACGATTCGCGCCGCAAAAAAATCACGACTTGCTCGTCAGCGCATTTGCCAAAGGGCCTGCTTTGGATCCGAGAGCCCATCTGGTACTCGCCGGACAGGGTGTGCTGCGAGCACAGTTGCAAATGCGCGTAAATCAGTTAGGCCTCACCAACCGTGTGCATTTCCTGGGACTGCGAACAGATATCCCCGACGTCCTGGGCGCCGCGGATATTTTCGTTCTAAGCTCGGATTATGAGGGCAATCCCCTCTCCGTTATCGAAGCAATGGCGGCCGGGCTGCCCATAGTAAGCACTGCGGTGGGTGGCGTGCCGGAGTTATTGCAAAACGGCAAGGAAGGCTTTATCGTGCAGCCGGGCAATGCCGACGGGCTTTCTGAAGCGATGGTGACCTTGCTGAAAGATAGTGATTTGCGTCGAACGATGGGTCGTGCCGCGGCCTTGAGAGCAAAGGCAAAGTTTGACGTGTCCGCGATGGTCAGAGCCTACGAAGAGCTCTACGAGGAGGCATCGGCTCCTTCCCGAACCTGGGGCCCTTTTCACTTCGGTCCCAAATCGACCACCACACGAGCGTGAAAATCCAATGAATGTTCTAGTTACGGGCGGCGCCGGATACATCGGCAGCGAGACCGCGAAAGCCCTGGCGCGCAACCATTACCGCCCTATTGTTGTTGATGATCTCTCAACAGGCCACGCCCACAATGTCAGGTGGGGAACGTTCGTCCGGGCAAATCTTGCGGATACTGCCGCGATTCGCAATGTTCTAAAGGAACACAAAATCGAGTCGGTGGTCCACTTTGCAGGGAGCGCCCTGTTAGGGGAATCGGTAACTCGGCCACTTGCCTATTTCCAAAACAATGTCGGCTCAACCATCAGCCTGCTTCAAGCGATGCTGGATACCGGCGTCAAAGACATTGTGTTCTCGTCTACCTGCGCGACCTACGGTTTACCACAAACCGTACCGATTACAGAAGATGAGCCGCAGAAACCGATTAATCCTTACGGCGAATCGAAGCTGGCCATCGAACGAATTCTCGAGTGGATGGGCCAGGCTCGACAAGTTCGCTGGGTGGCTCTGCGCTATTTCAACGCCGCCGGCGCCGACCTGGAAGGCGAACTGGGCGAAGAGCACGAGCAGGAAACTCACTTAATTCCTCTGGCGATTGGCGCAGCTTTGAAGCAGCGTGAACGCCTGCAAATTTTTGGAACGGATTACCCCACACCGGACGGCACCGCAGTTCGCGACTATATTCACGTTGCCGATCTGGCCTCTGCACACATTTGTGCGTTGCAATATCTCAACCGTGGTGGCGCAAGCCGCGCCTTCAATCTTGGAACTGGCAAAGGCGCATCCGTGAGGGAAGTCGTCGCAATGGTGCAAACCGTGAGCGGGCAAACAGTCCCAAGCGTCGAGGCTCCTCGCCGCCCCGGCGATCCGCCAGTTTTGGTCGCGAGTCCGAAGCTCGCGCGCGAATTGCTTCAATGGGAGCCTTACTACTCATCATTGGAGACCATCATAGAAAGCGCTTGGCGTTGGCATTCTGGCGCCTCAAGCCGAGCGGACCTGCAGACATCAACATCCAAAGTTTCGTCGTAACGATACACAAGAAACACGCTACCGTACCGCCTTTCAAATAATGGTTCCTTTGCTTGTTCGAGTGACTCCGGCCCAATTCCAGCCCGGTTCTGACGAGAGTGCCTATGCGAACACGATTCATTCTGCGGTTCGATGATATTTGCCCGACGATGAATTGGCGGATCTGGCGCCTTCTGGAGCGCGACTTATATGAATTGAACATTAAGCCGCTCATGGCCGTGATCCCGGACAATCGCGACAGAGAGTTAATGGTCAGCGCTCCTGGCGTCGACGATTTCTGGAACGGCGTGCGCTCATGGCAAGAACACGGTTGGACGATCGGTCTGCACGGCTATCAACACCGCTACCTCACAAACCTGACGGGTATGTACGGCCGAATCCCACGTAGCGAATTTGCGGGCCTACCGTACGAAATTCAGCAGATCAAGTTGCGCAATGCCGTCCGCATCTTCCGTGAACAACGAGTGTCACCGGAAGTGTGGGTAGCTCCTGCACATTCTTTCGATGATACGACTGTAGCCATTCTTTCTGATCTAGGCGTAAGAATTATCAGCGACGGATATGCCATCTATCCATACAAGGATGCGGAGGGCGTCACCTGGATTCCGCAACAGTTTGCCAAATTCCGCAAGCTGCCCTTCGGTGTGTGGACTATTTGCTGTCATATCAACGCCTGGACAGACGCCGAAACGGATCGGTTCCGGCAGGATCTGCGCAAATACCGTCGCCACTTCACCGCTGTGTCTGAGGTGCTGAAGTCTTATCGTGGACGCCGCCGCAATTGGCTGGATCTGAGCGCCAGCAGGCTGCTGGACTTTGGACTTCGTATTGGCCGGCCCCTACGCGAAAACCTCCGGCGCACACGAACCGAACTGCCGCAGTTGCGCGCTGCAGCCTCCTCCCAACCGCTCGGCATAGACGACGAATACTAATTACTCGCAGTCTTCGAGCGAATCTCCCGAGGACGAAAGACAATCCAAATGGAATTTTCATGTAACTCGAGGTCGGCAGGGCCGGGCTATGGAGCCTTCGTAATCTCTCTCGATTTTGAGCTCCACTGGGGCGTTCGCGACCATGAGCCAATCAATGGCCCCTACCGCCACAACCTGCATGGCGCCCGGAAAGCTATTCCGCGCCTGCTCGAACTGTTCGAACGCTATGGCATTTCCGGCACTTGGGCGATCGTCGGTTTCCTTTTTGCCAGGTCGAGAGAAGAACGGCGCAAATTCGAACCTGCACTGCGTCCCCGTTACCACGATCAGTCTCTAGACGCATATGCGGAGCCGATCGGAAACGGCGAAGACGACGATCCGCTGCATTTCGCTCCGAGCCTCATCGACCAAATACAGCGCTGCCCGCAACAAGAAATCGCCACCCATACCTTTTCGCATCATTACTGCCGGGAACCTGGGCAAACAGTCGAAAGTTTCAGGGCCGATCTCAACAGTGCCATAGCCATTGCGGCGGAGCGAGGAATTCAATTTCGCTCCATCATTTTTCCCCGCAATCAGGTGAATCCGGAGTACACGCAGGCCGTCCTCGATGCGGGAATTACCTGCTACCGAGGCTCCGAGCAGGGGTGGATGCATCGCGGAATTACGCGTCGCGAGAGGACGCTTGGTTTGCGCGTGGCACGCGTGGCGGATACGTATATCGATATATCCGGGAACCGGATTGCCCGTTGGAACGAAATTCTCGAGCCGAGCGGATTGTGCAATGTCCGCGCAAGCCGTTTCCTGTGGCCTTACCGGCCAGGCTTGAAGGGGCTGGAGGAAAAGCGCCTGAAGCGAATGATTGATCAGGTCAGACTCGCGGCGCTGGAAGATGGCATCTTCCATATCTGGTTTCATCCGCATAATTTTGGCGTCAACCTGGAACAGAACCTCGGGGTTCTGGAAACAATTCTTCAAGAATTTGCATTTGCCCGGGAGCGTTACGGCATGCGTTCTCTTTCCATGGACGCCGTCGCGCGCATGGTCCGTGAAGGATTTCGGCTCCCTACAGTCGAACACGAAAATACCCTTCAGCCTACAGCTCACAAGGAATCGGTGCCCGCATGAAAATCACACACATCATCACGGGTCTCGCTGCGGCCGGCGCAGAGACCGTCCTCTATCATTTGCTGGCTGCCCTGGATCGAGAGGAGTATCAGAGCGAAGTTATCTCGCTCACCGACCGAGGTGCAACTGCCCCGAAAATCGAATCTCTAGGCGTTCCCGTTCGCGCCTTGAGCATGATGCGGAGCGTTCCTAACCCCCTGGCTATTCGCCGCATCGCCAAAATACTTCGGCGCTCGCGTCCGCACATCGTGCATACCTGGATGTATCACTCCAATCTGCTCGGAGGACTGGCGGCGCAGGCTGCTGGAGGAATTCCAGTGATTTGGGGAATTCATCACTCCAAAATCGATTCCAGCGATACGAAGCGCTTTACCGTCTGGACGGTGCGCGCGTGCGCGTGGTTCTCCAAACAATTGCCCTCTCGCATCATCTGTTGTGCCAACTCCTCTGAGTTAGCCCATATCCAATTGGGGTATGACGCCGAAAAGATGGAGGTAATTTATAACGGCATTGACAGCGACATCTTTCAGCCTAACCCAGAGGCGCGGCAGGCCTTACGCTCTCGCCTGGGTATACCGCCGGACTCTTTGCTGATCGGCATGGCCGGGCGACTGCATCGCCATAAAGATCATAAAAATTTCTTTGCGGCTGCCCGTCTGCTCCGCGCCGAGCTTCCAGAGGTCCACTTCGTTCTCTGCGGCGAGGGCATGGAGCCGGACAACACCAAACTAGCTGCGGAGGTCGCTGATGGCCTGCAGGGTCACTGTCACCTGATAGGGCTGCAGCGTGACATGCCGGGGTTTTACGCCGCACTGGACATCGCTGCGAATTCCTCTTTGAGCGAAGCTTTTCCGCTGGCCGTCGGCGAAGCCATGGCCTGCGGCATTCCCAGCGTAGTAACGGATGTAGGTGATTCTCCCGCCATCGTTGGCGACACCGGCAGAGTCGTGCCCGCGCGGGACTCAGCCTTGATGGCATCGGCTTGGCGCGAATTGATCGATGCGGGCGCGGAAACGCGTCACATGTTAGGTAATGCGGCTCGGGAGCGAGTCGTCACACATTTCAGCGTGACGCAGTTCGCGCAGCGATACCAGGCTTTGTATCGAAAGGTTGGAAACCGAATCTGCGGCCAGCAGAAAATCTCTCTGGCTAAACCCGAAGCGTCTGTAACGAATTAGACGAGGTAACGTCGATACCTGCGAAGCAACATAGCAAGTGCTCCCGCTCGACATGAACAAATGAATTCACCTTCTTCAACACCACACTCACCTTTGCCCCTGACGGTCCGGAGGCCGCGAGCATGAAACCCCAGCCGCGAATTGTATTCGTGGACAATAGCTTCGAATCGTTTCAGCGAGATCGTATGCAATTGGTACAGGCCGCACGCGATCTTGGCTTGGAAATTCACGTGGCCGCCCCGCGTGGCGGCGCCCACGCCGATTCCGTGAATAAGGCGTTTACATTTCATCCGATTCCCATGACGCGCAAGGGCACCAGCATGTGGAAAGAGCCGGCAACGGTCCTGGCCTTGCTGCGGCTGTATCGAAGCCTGCGTCCAAGTCTCGTTCATCACTTGCGGCTCAAACCCGTATTGTACGGAAGCCTCGCCGCAAAGTTGGCGGGTGTTCCCGCCGTGGTGAATACGCTTACCGGTCTGGGATTTCTCTTCACAGAAAGATCGGAAAAAACGAGCCCCGTGCGTAAGTGGGTGGAGATGGGGTGCCGGCGCGCATTCCGTCACCCCAATCTTCGGGTCGTCTTTCAGAATCCGGACGATCGGGCGGTATTCATTCGCACGGGAATTCTCACCGGAGAACAAGCTGCTGTGATCAAGGGCTCTGGAGTAGATCTTTCGGTCTATCGTCCTTCGCCCGAGCCCGACGGCGTGCCCATCGTGATTCTGGCTTCGCGCATGCTTTGGGACAAAGGCATAGCGCAATTCGTCGAAGCCGCGCGAGTCTTGAAAAGCCAAGGCGTACAAGCTCGATTTGCCTTAGCCGGTGCACCCGATCTCGATAATCCGGCCGCGATCCCGTACGAACAATTGGAAGTTTGGCAAGAATCCGGAGAGATCGAATGGTGGGGATTGCAGGATTCGAAGGACATGCCGGGCGTGCTCGCAAGGTCGCATATTGTGTGCCTGCCCTCGTATCGAGAAGGGATTCCCCGCATTTTGATCGAAGCAGCGGCGGCCGGGCGCCCGATTGTAACGACCGACGCGCCAGGGTGCAGGGAACTCGTTCGACCGGGCGTGAACGGCATAATTGTGCCCTCCAGGGATACTTCATCTTTGGTCAATGCTTTGCGTTTTCTGATCGAGAATCCGGAAGCAAGGATTAGCATGGGCGCTAACAACCGCCAGATCGCAGTCCAGGAATTCTCGCAAGAATTGGTCATTTCCCAATTCATGGCCGTCTACCGCGATCTTTTGCGAGCCGCTTCTGTTGGGCCTAGCGCTCCGAGTCAAGTACGCACCGGAGCAAAGCAAAAGCTGAGCAGCGTTGCGGGCTCTGCATTCCCGGCCCAGCTGCGATCGCAGGGTAGATCCTGATCTCGAGGAACTAGATGGAATCTCAAGGAAACTGGATAAAGAGGAGCTTTGACGTGATGGTTGCGACGATTGCGCTTGTTATCGTCGCACCACTATTGGCATTGGCCGCCGTGATGGTCAAATTATCCTCACGCGGACCGGTGTACTACCGCGGGACTCGAGTAGGTTTGAACGGAAAGCTTTTTCCCATGCTGAAGTTCAGGACCATGGTAGTGGACGCCGAATCGCTAGGCGGTTCCGCGACTGCGGCCGACGATCCACGCATCACTCGGTTCGGCAAATTCCTCAGGCGATATAAGCTCGATGAGTTGCCGCAGTTCTTTAACGTGCTGTTGGGCGATATGAGTCTGGTAGGTCCGCGACCGGAAGTCCAAAAATATGTGAACCTCTATTCTCCTGAAGAAAAGGCGATTCTTACGGTTCGCCCCGGAATCACGGATTGGGCATCGATTTGGAACTCAAACGAAGCGGCTGTGCTCGAGGGAAGTCGCGACCCTGAGAGAACCTATGAGGAGCTGATTCGTCCGACGAAGCTCGCCCTTCAGCTTCTCTACGTAAGGGACCATTCATTCTTTGTGGATTTAAAAGTTCTCTTCCACACCGCGGTTAAGCTAATTGACGAGGACTGGGTCCCCAAAGAGCTCAAGCCCTATGGAAGAGTAAAACGCTATCGGATGACTTCTCCAGCTTCGATTTAAATCTCGCTCGAAGGCGTTTGCCTCCGTCATTTTCGATCGATGTGCAGGTGACCGCACGTTTTCCGGATAACGGAAGAAGAGGGTTATTTACGAATGCAAGCTGATTTCAAGCTCTCTCATATCGCTATGCGTGTGCTTTCAGACCTTACACGCATTCATCTGTGCATGATCGCCGCTCTGGCCATCAGCGTTTTGCATCCGGGTCTGATCGCGACGCGAATGCAACTTCGGCCGGAGGACGCCGTTCACTATTACATTTCGGTATTCCTCCTGCTCTCGCTTCTGTTTCCCGCAGTTTTTCTGCTCAGCGGACTGTATACCCACACGACTGATGGCGTTCCCAAAGGCACAACGCTCTTCCGCGGAATTGCAATTAGCCTCTTACTTTTCTCGATCGCTAGTTTTGCCCTGAACCGCCGGCAGCAAATGCCACAGGGTTACATCCCACTGTTCTGCGGTCTGGCGATTCTTTCGTTGTCGATACCCCAGATGGTCAAACGCATATTGCGGCGAAAATCTGTCAGGAAAGCGAGCGATATAGTGAGACGTCCAAAACACGATGGAACTGTGTTGATCGTAGGCGGCGCGGGCTATATCGGCTCCTGCCTCGTACGCAAGCTCCTCGCTGAGGGCCGGAAGGTCCGCGTAATGGATAGCCTGATTTATGGCGATTATTCGCTGCATGACGTTATCGGGCACCCGAACCTCGAAATGCGTGTGGGCGACTGCCGAAAACTGCAGGATTTGGTCGCTGCAGTCAAAGATACGGATTCAATTGTTCACCTGGCGGCAATTGTAGGTGATCCCGCCTGCGAGGTGGATCGCCAGACATCCCGCGAAATCAACTATGCTGCGACTCGAATGCTCATCGAGGTGGCCAAGGGGAACGGCAACTGCCGGCTTGTTTTTTCCTCGAGTTGCAGCGTCTACGGCGCCACCGACTTGCTCATGGATGAGTATTCGGATGTGTTACCGATCTCGCTATACGCAGAGACGAAAGTGGATTCCGAAGAGGCACTCCTTGAAGCGCGGTCCCCGGATTTCCACCCTGTGATCCTCCGGCTGGCTACGGTTTTTGGTCTTTCTTACCGCACCCGATTTGATTTGATCGTGAACCTTCTCACGGCGAAAGCCCATGCGGAAGGCATGATCACTATTTTCAACGGCACGCAATGGCGGCCATTCATTCACGTACAGGACGTGGCCAATGGCATTTGCCAGGTGCTCTCCGCCCCAATCGATGTGGTCAGCGGCGAGACCTATAATCTTGGCGACTCACGCATGAATTTCACACTGGGGCACCTCGCTGAGAAGGTGTTGGGGGAGTTCCCCGCTACGCGTGTCGAGTATGTTGAAAATTCAGACCGTAGAAATTATCGGGTTTCTTTCGAAAAGATTCACAATCAAATCGGTTTCGAATGCCAATGGACTCTGGAGGACGGTATCCGCGAAATCAAGAGCGCCTTTGACAGCAAATTCATCACCGATTACCGGGACGCTCGATATTCCAACCTGCAATTCCTGAAGCTCTGCGGCACACCCTTGTGCAAAGACGAACTAGACAGACACTTGATGGCGGCCCTGGCCAACATACCTGCTCCTGCACGGCAGGCGTCGACGATCTGGGCGCCTTCAACCGCGACCGTCCGCCGGTAGGAGTGTGGGGCGAGGCGACGTTCTAGGATTCCGACGAAGCGTCGTCGTGCTCGAAACGATACGCAAGGTCGGCGTCGAGAAAACTCAGGGCGGAAAACTCTTCTGTCGGTAATTCGGCGCAACGTCCCCGCATGGCGTAGAAAGGAAGACTGGCGTATCGAAGAAATCCCTGCCTTCGAAGCAATGCAACGGAATCGCTTTCCTTGTGCGAGGCAATTGCGAATAGGGCGACACATCCCTGGCTGTAAACGAACGAGACGATCGCGCCGGTGAGCCTCTTCATCTTCTCCAAATCATGCGTCTCGCCGCAGATCACAAAGCGCCAGAATTTTGTCGATGATCGCGATCTCCAAATTAGCGCTGCCGTTCGCAGCGGCGACTCCGAGGATATCCAGCAGCTCCAGCACGTGATGGCGGGACATCGCCCAAACTGCCACTGAAGAAATTCGGAATCATATAAGGCGCGCCAATCCCCCTGACGAGCCGCGCCGATGAGCGAACTCACGCGAGGTGAAAGCCCTGAATCGATCGTAATTGCAGTTTTGTTCAGACCGCGAACCCAACGCAGCGGGATTTGCTGCAAAGTTTGCCGCTGGCTTAGCAGGTCTCGAAGCCTTCCCTTCGGTAAGCGCGCAAATATGCTGCCCAGCCGCAGCGGCAAGACGAACCTGACGCCCGCGTTTGGAACTGTGCGATCGGCCAGACGAGGAAAGAGACGCCGGGTATTCTCATTGCCGCCTACGTTGAAGATGCCGTCGTAAAGTTCGCGCGCTCGCTTCACCAGCATAAGTCCCATCCCGCCCTGGCCAGGGGCGACGGACCAGTCGCAAGACCAGGCGCAATCGGCGCGAACTTGGTCTTTCTCAAGACGAAATGGAATCAGGCCCAGAAAGCCCGCGACTTGATTGTCTCTCACCAACACTACGCCCCGTTCCTGGTGGCGATTGAAAGACGGATCGAAATATTTCCAATCGACGATCTCGGGCAGAATTTCGCGAGTGAGCAGGTATTTCTTGACTGCGGCGGGATCCGCCTCGCTCATGGCCATCAATCCCGAACGCATGTCAGCGGCAAGGATACGGTTGCATGCAGGGCGTTTGAGAGCGCATGGATACTAACGCTGCTTCTCTGAGGCCGCGCCGCCAGGAGCTTTTGAGCCTGAGGAGATCCGATCGATCTCCACTCCCAGCTGATGGCGAACTGATTCGACAGCCTCGGGATCTTGCGACCAGTGAGCCCAGTCCCCAGCCACGGTTTTGACCAGAGCGAGCGCCCAATCGCCTCGATGAAGCTTTTTCAGGATTTCGACGTATTCAAAATCTTCCACGCTCTTACGAATCCATTTCAGCCTGATTGAAGGGACAAAGGCATCGCTGCCCACTGCGACACCAGGATAAACGAGCCAGCCTTCGCCCGCGGGTTCTGGCTTGCCGTTTTCGATATAGGTGAGGTTGTTCCACGGATCTTTTGTGGGACCGACGGCCCACGAATTCACAGACCAGTAGAGCAATCCAGTCGCGCCAACGCTCTGGTTCAGGAAACCGTAAATGCGGTAATTGATCGGCCGAAAATCGATCTCCCATTTGGGCGAGAAATTATCCTGAACAATAGCCGTATAGGACCAAACACGGTCGCCTTTTTTCAGGGCGGCGGCAACATCCGCGGCATTCGAAACGAACTGCCTGGGAAGCAGAACCCAGATATCCGCAACGGAACGGCCAGTACCCGAGCCGTCGTCAAGTAGCTCAGGCAGCGGGATTGCTGTCAAAAGCGTAGTCAAACCGGCCTGGCGGGCGTTTCGCGCCCATTGTTTCAGGATCGGAAATATATTCGGACAGTCGGAAACTTCGTCGCCGAGATGGAGGTAAAGAGCCAGGTCGGGCCGATGCTTGGCCTTGAGCGACAAAAGATCGGTTACCGAAGGCGGGGGCGGCTGTTTGCAATTGCCGTAAGTGGCATGCTGAAAGTATTCGAGACGCGCAATCTTCAAACCATGTTGCTCGATGAACTGCGTCTCGTACCGCGGATCGACGGATACAGGCATGATCTTGTGGCGGAGCAGTAGTTCCTGATTCTGCTTTTCATCGCCGTAGAAAATGCGCGGATTGCTGCTCGTATCGTTGTCAATATTGAACGCGGAAAGTAGCGACGGACTGCGGGGCAGCTCAAAATTCCACACATTGAGAATGAGCGACACTGTGGCTTTCCCCTGATCCGAAGTGACCGTGACTGTTCCGCTGTACTTGCCCGGCCGTGTTTCGTGTTCGACAAAGACATCGATCCAGATCGGCTGATTGCTGGATGGTGCCACATCAAAAGGAGCTGCTCTTAGCGTCCCGCCCTTTGCCGCGAATGGAATCAGCGCATCTGGATACCAACCGGGGCCGAGCGGCCGGTTCGTGCCGCCGCGATCGGGGCTGCCGTGCGTGATCTGCACATAATGCTCACGATAAAGCGCCAGACTGGCTTTAGTAAGGCGACCGCGTTCGCCCTCCAAATCGGAAATCGCAACGTTTACGTTCTTGAGCCCGCCCGCCGGAGCGTGCACAACCAACTGGAAAGATTCGTATTCGCCGCGGGCAGCCCAAAGCTCGATTTCTCGCCGATTCGCGGGAGCTTCATCGCGCGCGACGCGCGTGAGTGCCGGCACAACCCACACGGTCGGACCGGACTGCGCATGCGAAACAGATGTCTGAAGAGCCAGAACCGCGGACAATCCAGCGAAAACCAAAAAGCTTCGCAGCATTGATTTGTTCATGACTTGGTTTGCCCCTTAGAGCGGGCCGCGAGTCTAACATAGCGAGATCACCTGAAAAGATCAGGGAGTTCCCGTACCTGCGATCTGGGCAGTTGCGAGCATTTGCCGAGGCTAACGTTGTTCAAGTACGTAGAGACAGAGGAGAAACGAAATGGCCGCGAGCGATGAGTTGCAAATCGAGATCTTCTCCACCACGCCGCAATCCAAGGATCGTCCGCGCGAGACGTATGTCCAGCAGATCATCGATGTAGCTCGGTGGAGTGAAGAAGCCGGGTGTACGGCGATTTTGGTCTACACGGATAACTCTCTGGTTGATGCCTGGCTCGTTTCGCAGATCATTATCCAGAACACCAAGAAGCTCTGTCCTCTAGTCGCCGTGCAGCCCGTTTATATGCACCCCTACACGGTGGCAAAGATGGTCTCGACCTTCGGGCATCTTTATCAGCGGCGTATCTACCTGAATCTCGTTGCGGGCGGTTTCAAAAACGACTTGATCGCCTTGAATGACAATACGCCGCACGACGAACGCTACACCCGGTTGATCGAATACACGACAATTATCAGAATGCTTTTGTCGAGTCCCGATCCTGTCACGTTCACGGGCAAGTATTACAAGGTACAGGGGCTCCGCATGACGCCTCCGCTAGACCCGGAACTATTTCCCGGATTGCTGATCTCCGGTTCGTCGGAAGCCGGCCTTGCCGCGGCAAAGGCCATCGGGGCAACGCCCGTGCAATATCCGAAACCTGCCAGGGAGTATGAATCCGCGCCACGGAATTCGGATAAGGCGGGAATTCGCGTGGGCATCATCACAAGGCCGACGAGCGCGGAAGCCTGGAGCGTCGCCATCGAACGATTTCCCGGAGACCGCAAAGGACAACTCGCTCACCAACTCGCGATGCGCCTATCCGATTCCGTTTGGCATAAGCAGCTGTCCGAAATGGCGCAGGCAAATGGCGATCTCCAGGGCGTCTACTGGATGTGGCCTTTCGAAAATTATCAGACGTTTTGCCCTTACCTCGTTGGCAACTATGAGGAAGTCGCCGACGAACTCTCTCGTTACATCCGCAGCGGCTATCACACTTTCATTTTGGACATTCCGCCGGCCCGCGAGGAACTGAATCACGTTCGTGCCGCCTTTGATCATGCCTCGCGCGCGGTAGCTCTATGAAGCAACTGCTACAAAATTGGGTAACCCGACAGGCGGAATCTCGTCCCGATGCGCGCTGCATCGTCTTCGGAAACGAGAATCTCACGTACGCCGAACTGGACCGGCAAGGCAATCAGCTCGCGCATCTGCTGCGTGAAGGAGGCTGCCAGAAGGGCGACCGCGTATGCCTTTTGATGCCGAAATCTCCAGAAGCCGTTCTCGGCATGATTGGTGCATTAAAAGCCGGTTGTATGCACGTGCCGATCGATTCGGCTAGTCCCGCGGCGCGCATCGCCCGCATCTTCGAATCCTGCGAGCCGCGCTGGATATTAGCCGCCGGAGCCGGTGGTCCCCCTTCTTGACGAATTGCTGGCGGACGAAAGATTTCGCGGACGTATTTCCGTCGGGTGGCTGGATTCCGAGAAGCCGCAAGCGAGCAGTTTCCAACCGGCGTTCTATCGCGCCGATTTACAACATGCGCATGCCAGTGCGCTTCCTCAGGAATGCGACTCGAGCGATCCCGCGCACATTCTTTTCACATCCGGCTCAACTGGGACGCCCAAAGGCGTCGTAATCACGCATTCCAATGTGATTGCGTTTGTTACCTGGGCACTGAAACACTTTGGCATCGACCATACCGATCGCTTTTCCGGGCACACGCCTTTTCACTTCGATCTTTCCACGTTCGATATCTTCGGAACGTTTGCGGCGGGCGCCGAGCTCCACCTGGTGCCGCCAAGCGTAGCCCTGCTGCCGCCAAAGCTGGTGGAATTCATACGCAATTCGCAGCTCACGCAATGGTTTTCCGTGCCTTCGGTGCTTAACTACGTTGCGAAATTCAATGCCCTGCGTCAGGGTGATTTTCCATCGCTGCGGCGTGTCCTGTGGTGTGGAGAAGTTTTGCCCACCCCCGCGCTGGTTTACTGGATGAAGCATCTTCCCCATGTTCGGTTTACCAATCTTTACGGCCCCACGGAAGCGACCATCGCGAGTAGCTATTACGACGTCCAGGCGTGCCCGCAAAACCCGCAGGAACAGATTCCCATCGGCCGCGCCTGCGGGGGCGAAGAACTGCTTGTTTTGAACGACGATTTGGAACCGGTGCCGCCGGGCGAGACCGGAAACCTGTTCATCGCGGGCGCAGGCTTGAGCCCCGGCTATTGGCGCGACCCGGAGAAAACAGCCGCCGCCTTCCTGGCCGATCCGCGCAGTTCAGGTGCGCCGGAGGGCTCGGGAGCGCCGGGCAGAAACAAGCGGCTCTATCGTACGGGCGATTTGGCGTGGCAAGACGAATCCGGCTGCGTTTATTTCGTCGGGCGCGCCGATACTCAAATTAAATCTCGCGGTTATCGCATCGAGTTGGGTGAAATAGAGACGGCGCTGAATTCCTGCGAGGCGCTGCAAGAGTGCGCAATCGTAGCCATCCAGGCCGAAAACTTTGGCGGATGGATGATTTGCTGCGCCTACGTGCCGCGGAACGGGGCGAACGTCACACAAGCTTTACTACGCAGGCATCTGGAGAGCCTCGTGCCCGGCTATATGTTGCCGGTCCGCTGGATGCAATATCCAACGCTTCCTAAGAATGCCAATGGAAAAGTCGACCGGCCGAGACTCAAGGATTGTTTCTTTGCTGCGGAGCGACAGCCCACGACATTTGAATCCGATTCCTCAACCCCCAGTCCATCTCCCAGCTCGAGTGAGCAATCGCCGCGGAACGGCGTGTGATTAGCCTAGCAGTCTGATTTAAATGTGAAATAACACTCAGGTTTTCCAGCGAAAGATCCGGAAAACAGGGAGAAGGCCTAGCTGTGATTCTCTTCGTATGGAGCTTTATTGTTTCTTTGGCCATGTCCATGGTCATGACGTTCTGGGTACAGAAAGCGGCGGTCGCCCGCGGCTTGCTCGTTCCCCCAGCTTCTGACCGGCACTTACATACCAAACCATTGCCCCGAATTGGCGGCGTCGGCATCTACGCATCTTTCTTGATAACCGTCATCGCCTTTGGCGCCATACCAAAATGGGGAGACGACATTTTCGCTCCCCGTACAATGATCGGATTCCTGATCGCCACTAGCGCCATTTTCACGATGGGCGTGTGCGACGATTTAAAATCCTTATCGCCGAAATCGAAACTAATCTTCGAAATATTAGCCGCCTCGTTCCTCTATTTCGTTGGCTTCGGACTTCACGATGTGAATCTTTCGATCGCCGGCCTTCCGATCGGACAACCAGTGGGATTTGGGATCACCGTCGGATGGATTCTGCTGATCACGAATGCCTTTAACCTGATCGACGGCCTCGACGGGCTGGCCGTGGGTACTGCCCTGCTTTCGTCCATTGTTGTGATCGCGACTTCATTGGTGCGGCACAACGATCTGGCGACCATGCTGTCGTGCGCACTTTTTGGAACGCTCCTCGGATTCGTGCCCTTCAACTTCCAGCCCGCAAGCATCTTCATGGGCGATTCCGGGAGCCTATTTATCGGTTTTACTCTGGGAGCGCTTTCGCTGAACGGCTGGACCGGACGGCCGTCCGTCATGGGCGTGGCAGTCCCGATTCTTTGTTTCGGATTGCCAATCGTCGACGTCACGCTGGCGATAGCCCGCCGCTTTCTCAGGCATCAGCCTCTCTTCCGGCCTGACGCGGACCACGTGCACCACAAGCTCCTCAAACGGGGTCTGACGCAGCAGCATGCGGTGCTTATCTTGTATGGCGCTACGGCAGCTTTTGTCCTGGCCGGCATTATCTTGATACGCGAAGAGAAACTGCTCGTTCCTGTGCTGATGGCAACCGTCCTCGGCGTCGGTCTAGGCGTACAACAGTTGCGCTATGCGGAATTCTCCGGAGGCTGGCTCGGGCTGCGTCCGTATTTGCGGCGCCGTCAAATAGCGCGTGCGCAAGAATGCATCCGCCAGGCATCGCTTTCGCTTGAACGATGCGCTGATTTCAGATCCATCTGCCAGGTATTGAAAGAGAATCTGCAGCCCATCGGGATTGACGGTGTTCGCCTGAAGGTACCGGCCTCTGGAATGGTGCCCTCAAGATGGATGCGACCGTTGCGCCCCGACTCCGATGGCCATTTGCGCTTTTCCTGGGCCCGGCACCGCGGGAATGGCCGCATTGTTTGGCAACATTCATTGCAAATCACACCCCCACATCAAAACGGCGCGGCCCCCTCCGTTTTTAGAGTGGGACCCGGCAAGCATTCCTTTCCGGATACGACCGTTTTCTCCGATGATTTCAAAATGACTCTTTCGACCGCCATCGAACGGGCCACGAAGCGCATAGAAATTGTGCTTCCGGTTGAGTCCGATACGGGACGCCGGTTCCAGACAAACTCGCTGCCAAATTCGGCTTAGCTATTACGATTGGATTCACTGCTTGTGGTCATGGCGGTTTACCGAACCGCGTAAAACGCCGAAATCTACTGATCGCACGATCCCAGCTCACTCCCTCAGCTAATCCCGCCAAAATAAGCCGCACTGCTCTGCTCCAGCTTGCCGGCGCCTCAACCACGCGCCGGCAGGCTGAGCGCCCACCGTTCTCCTGCTATTTAACGCCCTTCCGAAGCTCCTATTACGGACTGCCACGCCCGGAGCCGTTATAAGTACATCCTCAAGTTCGCGGTAGACTCAATTCAGACTGAAGCTGCTCTGGTAAAGCATGCTTCGCGGCCTCGTAAGAGCCGCAGCTGGATTCTCGCGCGAAAACGGATGGTTCTCCGTGCGCAGGTTTGACCTGAAAGCGATACGCGGATAGCATTTGCCCGGGGAAAGCCTCCACAGCTCCTGGCCGAATGCCTACCCACCCTGATCCAGCGCAAATGCGGTCTGCCAAGCCGAGGCGATCCATTACGCCACTCCTTCGCGATGCCGCTCCGCTCCTCATGCTCGGCTCCGCGCTGGCCTACACGAATCGCTGGCTCACGCTGACCAACGACGAAGCGTCTGCTCTCAGCGCAGCGGCTCAGAACGTCACAACCATCCTCTCCGCCGCGCGATCCACAGTCGGAAACGCGCATCCTCCCCTATACGAACTAATGTTGCATGTATGGCTATGGATCAGTCGCGGTGCTTTCGACTGGTTGCGCGCTCCCGCCATTGTTTGCTTTGTGCTTGGCTTATGGTTTCTCTCTCGCGTGGCGCGCCAATTAAGTGGCGAAGAGAGTGGGAACGCGGTGGTGTGGTTAGGCGCGCTATGGCCGTTTGGATTTCACGCCGGACGCCTCGCCGGACCCTATTCGTTCGGATTTCTGCTGATCGCAGCGGTCACCTGGCAATACTTTCGGTGCGCTCGTTCCCGCCACAACTCGGATTGGCTCGTCTTCAGCTTCTTATCTTTGACTTTGCTATATACCAATGACTTCGCCTGGGCGTTAGTCATCCTGCTCGGGATCGATTATTGGCGGCGAACTTCAGAACGAACTTCAGAAGGAGATGCTCAGGACAGAGAACGGCTGACCAACGAAGGAAAGATCAAGGCAATCCTGGCGACTGCTGCCGTGCTAGTTTTAGGCTTCGCGCCCCGCTGGCCGGTGTTTTTGAGCGAATTACATGCGCACCTCGTCCTGCCTGGTTCCGCTCGGTTTCTCTTTCTGAACGCAGCTTACAATTTCTATGTTTTGTTCGTGAGCCAGTCAGTTGCGCCATGGTTCTGGAGGCTTAGCATTCCCGCGACTATCGGCATCGTCGCCCTCTTGATCTTTCTATTCGCCGACATCCGCGGCCAGGCCCGGCGGTTTCTGATCTTTGCCCTCTCACTCTTTGTCCTTATGGCGTTCACTGGAATCCTGCAAGCCGAGCGATTGCTTCTGTTAGGCCCATGGTTTTTGTTGCCGATGGCAATGGCGCTGGGGACCATAGAGAAATGGCAATGGCGGATTCCCATGGCCATTGCACTCGCCGCGGTCGCGGCGATTGGCTGGTTCGGAATCCTGAATCGCCGATATTACTCCGACTCCCGATTCTTCGAACCATGGAACACTGTTGCCCAGGATGCCTCGGATGCCCTTCGTAACGGCTCCGGAGTGATCGGCAACGACAGCTCGTTCTTTTTTTATCTCACCTACGCGCTGAAGGCACCGCAATCCAATTCGTCCTGGCGCTTCAGCGGTTCATTGCCTCGGCAAGTCCAATATCCTTCGGTGTGGGATCCGCGCCAGTGGGAGGAAGCGGGAAGCCCGAAGCCGGCCACCGTGCTTTGGATTCGCGGTTCTTCTCCGCCCGAAGAATTAGCTGCGATGAATCGTGTGGGTGAAAAACTCAGCGGAGAATGCGGGGACCGGATCAGCCGTTATTTGACGCGCGATCCTGCTTATATGTGGAAGCAGCGTTTCGTCCCCAATTTTTCAGGGATGGCCTGGCGCATCGAGATTCGACAATACTTTTGCGGCCAAAGCGCGACTCCGCCAGGCACAAACGGCGCCGCGCCTGGCGCCAAGTAGCGGATTACTGGCACCCGACATCGCCACGAACGACATCACAACGCGCTAATAAGCCCATCGCATCAAAACGCCGCCGGTCGTGTAGCCCGCACCGACTGCCACCAGCAACACCAAGTCGCCTTTCTTCAGCCGGCCTTGCCCCACGGCGTCGCAAAGGCCCAAAGGAATCGTGCCGCCCGTTGTGTTCGCAAATCGATCGATGTTTATCATTACTTTGGAATCGTCCAGACCAAGCCGCTCCTGCATGGCGCGAATGATGCGTAGATTTGCCTGATGGGGGACAACCAGCGCCAAATCTTTATGGGAGTATCCATTCCTCTGCAGAAGCTCACACGCGATTTCTGACATTCGCCGGACAGCATATTTGAAAACCTGCTTCCCGTCCTGATGCACATAATGCATCTTTTGATCGACTGTCTCGTGCGATGCCGGGTGCCTTGAACCGCCGGCGGGCATATAGAGGTATTCACCACCCGAACCATCAATCTCGTTATCAAAATCGAGAATGCCCTCACCTTCCGAGGCTGAAGGTTCCAGCAGCACAGCGCCGGCGCCATCGCCGAAAAGCACGCACGTATTGCGGTCCTGGTAATCAATGATGGAGCTCATTACGTCGCTGCCGATGACCAGCGCCTTCTTGTGAGTGCCGGCCCCCACGAATTGGGCTCCGATAGTCAACGCATAGACAAATCCCGAACATGCTCCGGAAAGATCAAAACCCCAGGCGCGCGTAGCTCCGATGCGGGTCTGAACGAGGCACGCCGTAGCCGGAAAGAACATGTCCGGCGTAACCGTAGCCACGATAATTAAATCGACTTCTTCAGCCTTGGTGTGGGTCTTTTCCAGAACTCGTTGAGCGGCGGCCGTGGCGAGATGCGACGTAGCCATGCCATTGTCCACGATGTGCCGCTCGCGTATACCCACGCGCTGCTGAATCCATTCGTCGGTCGTATCCACCATGCGTCCCAGGTCCGCATTCGTGAGCACTTTCGGCGGCACATACCCCGCTACCCCCGTGATTTTCGCAGCAAGGCGTTTGCCCATCAGCCATCCCTCTGAAACTCAGGTCACAACCGTTTCGCGACTTACAAAGAGCGCGATTCTACGCAATCGTCAACTCGGTGACAAGCAAACCTGCACACATTAGGCGGAATTTCGGATTAACGAGTGCTTCGTTCGGCAGGAATATCGCTATGTTCCAGAGTCCGTTGCGGCAGCTGCTGAACAGCCTGAATGAAGACACGGACCAATTCAGGATCAAATTGTGAACCGGCGCAACGTTCCAATTCCTGAAACGCCGCGGCTGGAGTCCGCGCCTTCTTATAGATTCGGTCCGAGGTAATGGTGTCGTAGGCGTCGGCAATAGCGATAATACGTGAGCCTATCGGTATCTGGTCCGCCCGCCAGGCCGCTAGGATAGCCCGAGCCGTCGAACATCTCGTGGTGATGGCAAACCATCTGTCGAATGTGGGAGATTGTTCGCAGCGGTTCAAGCATTCGATCGCCGAAAAGTACGTGCTCCTTCATCTTCTCCCACTCATCCGGATTTAAAGGGCCGCGCTTCCCGAGAATTTGTTCGGGAATGCCGACTTTGCCTATATCGTGAAGCAGCGCTCCCAGCCGAATTTCACCGATCTCCTCTTCCTTTAGGCCCAATGCCTCGGCCATGAGCGCGGCATATGCCGCCACCTTTTGCGAATGCCCTTGCGTGTAGTGATCTTTGGAGTCGATGGCCAACGCCAGCGAAGTCACCGTGTCGATCAATGCCGGCGGCAGATTGCCGAACAGCACCGCCGGCTCGGCATAGCCGTCCCCACTCTGTGGCTCCAGTTCTGATGGGCTAAGCGATGCGGCAAATTGATGCAGGCGCTCGCGAATCTCGGTGAATGCCTCAGGACCCGTGGAGAAAAGTCGCTTCAGCGTAACCCCAAGATAAGCTTCCAGCACTTCGCGCTTCCATTTTTTGTTTTCAGCCGCGTCACAATGGTCCGCTGTCGACACGATATTACCGCCGCCATGCTTCGAGATATACATGGACGCGTCGGCCACCTGGATCAGCTCCTGCGGCGTCGAACCGTGCAGCGGGAAACTGGCAATTCCAAAGCTCGCTGTGATGGTTTTTTCGCGGAGTAACGGATCCTCACTGATTGCGGGCCGCAGCTTCTCGGAAATCTGCACCGCCTGCGAAGCGTCGGTCTCGGGCATGAGAATAACAAATTCGTCGCCGCCGTAACGGGCGACCACGTCGGAGCGTCGACAGTTCTGTTCCAAGACCTGGCCTACGCGGTGCAACACTAAATCGCCCTCGAGATGGCCATAGAAGTCGTTTACGAATTTGAAACGGTCCAAGTCAATAAGAACAACGGAAAAGTGCCGGCTCGTTCGCGTAGCGCGTTTCCATTCGGCCGAAAGCGCTTCCATCAAAAAGCGGTGAGTTTTAACTCCCGTCAGACCATCGGTGATGGCCTGTTCCTGCGCCTTCTGCAGAGTCAGGGCGTTGTGCAGCGCCACCGAAATCAAATCGGCAAGTGTATGCAGCAGCCGGACGTCCTCTTCGGAAAAGTCTGTTGGCTCGGCAGTTTCCACGTAAAGAACACCATGAAGCTGATCCGCATAAAACACGGGCAGGGCGATCACCGAAGCGGATCCTTGCAGAACTGTGCCGGACATTTCCGAGACAGCGAGATTGCGTTCCACGCAAATTTGCCCGCTTCGAGCTACTTTGCCGACGATGCTTTCTCCCAACGGCAAGCGCCGCCCCAGAGCACCGCGGCGGCGGCCAGCCTCCGCTTGGATCACGACTTCCTTACTCGCATAGTCAAGCAAGCCGATGCCAACGTGGTCGAAGGCAAGACCGCGTTCCAGCTGCTCGGCCACTCTCGCTAACATTTCCTCGGGATTCAGCGTCGTGATAGCGTTCCGTGAAATGTTATTCAGTAGCGCCAGATGACGTGATTTTGTTTGCTCTTCCCTGAACAAGCGCGCATTTTCGATGGCGATGCTGGCTTCGCTGGCCAATACACGCATCATCTCGAGGTGACCTTCGTCATACAGGTTCTCTTGAAGCGCCCTCAGCCCCATCACGCCAATGGCTTTATCGTAGGCAACCAGAGGAACCCCGCAGAATGAACCTGTCTCCTGAACCGGCCTCAAACCCAGCTTGGTAGCCTCTTCCATCAAGTTCTGTCTGATCAACAACGGTTGCCGAGTACGGATGATATATTCGGTCAGATGATCGCCAAAAGGCCTGCTGCGTTTGGGCAAGCGAATCCCTTCGGCAATTTCCAGCTCGAAACGGATCTGGTTTTCCCCAGCGTCGTACATTGCAATGTAAAAGTTGCTGACGTCAAACATCCGTTTCAGAGCCGCAAAAATCTTGTTGAAGAGCTCATCCACGTCCAGCGTAGAACTCAGCGCGCGCCCGATCTCGTTCAGCAGGTGCAATTCCTCGGAGCGCCGCGTCGTCTGCTGAATCAAATAGCTGTTCTCCACGGCCATGCCGATCTGGTGCCCGAGGGTCAGCAGCAGGCGTAGCTCTGCCTGCGTGAAGCGGCGATTTTCCGTGCTGCTCAGCAATAGCAGGCCGAAAGGCTCCTCTTTGGTTTGGAGACTAATGGCTATCACGGTTTGCATGCCGTGAGTCGTCGCCAAATGTCGAAAACGCTGAAATACCGGCTCATTCTCCAGCGCGCGCCAGGAAGCATCGTGCTCAAGCTCGCGGAAGACAACCATCCCTCCCAACCGCGAGACTAATTGCAAGAACTCTCTATCGAGGCGGTCTTCCCCAATTGCACGGCAAAACGCCGTATCAATGCCAACTGAGGCGGTAACGCTCGGTTCCTGTGTTTCATGCCGATGCAAACTCAAAAGTCCGCAAGGCAGGCCCACAACGCTCAAAACCCGTTCAAGTGCCTCCACCAATGACTTCTGTATTTCACCGCTCATGAAGCTCGACGTGGTGAGGTTCAAACTGGAGAGCGCGAGAATATTGAGTTGCACCCGCCGCTTTTGGTCCTCGTATAGCACCATGACCATCACAGCGGCTGCCAGTAGGGATGGGAAACTGGCGATCACTATGAAATCTGTATCCGACGGTCTGCTTAGCGGCCCGAAAGCGAGCCTCAAGACGGGTAGCAAGGCCCACCCTGCAAACGCCGCCGCCAAAGCCCAATCGCCATGACTTTCTTGGCGGCGCGCCGCCTGCCAGAAAACATAGGCGACCGCGAGGTACACGGTGATCGTCCCGAGCTGCGGACCCATCCATAGGGGTTCGTAGTACAAAGAAAGCGCTGACAGTCCGATCCACGCACCCATTAGAAACGCGGCTGGCGTCCAGGGCCGGCGATTGCTATAGAGCCGGGCCGCGCAGAAGAATGCGACTCCGCTCGCCGCGATGAAGAACCTGTCGAACGACATCAACAAATTCGACGTGCCTCGGCCCGATATTGCCAGCCAGTAAGTAGGTCCAAGCGTCAGATCATGAAGTACGAGCAGGTACCAACCAATCGTCCAAACCTGAAGATATGGTTGCGGTTTGATCCTCTGAAGGTAGGTGAAGAAGCCCGCGGCAAGCGCATGAACCGCCAGAATACTGAAGGTGAGGACGCCAATATGGATGAGAGTGCCTTGTGTCACCGGGCGGTTTCCTCACACTTTTTCGAAACGCAGATTTTTGAAGGGTTATCCAAAGGCGTCGCAGCCAGCGGGTTCCTTCTCCCACGCCGCAGCTCGAGTCGTTGAAAAATCGGCAATCGTTCCCACCTGAGTCTGGAGGTTGAATATAGACTACGCTCCACGGGCGAGCAACGGTACGGGGGTACTAAATAAGGAACATTGTCTAGATGACGCAAAAGCCTAAAGTCCAGACTACACAGTATCTTCCGGACCGCTTTGCAGCCTTGATTGCAGCGTCGGTAAATCAACAGCGCGCTCCATGCGAGCCATCACGATGGTCGCGAGCGAGTTGCCCAATACGTTCACCGGCACGAATGCGGAGGACAAGAGACTATGAACGCCCAGAATGAGTCCAACACTGGCGACGGGAATCACGCCTGTGGCCGAAAGCGTCGTTGCGAGAACAACGATCGCCGAACCGGCAACGCCAGCACCGCCTTTTGACGTAAACAACATAGTCGCGAGGAGCGCCAACTGCTGACCGATCGACAAATGAATCCCGACAGCCTGCGCGAGAAACACGGAGACGGTAGCCCAGTAGAGGCATGTCCCGTCGTGATTGAATGAGTAACCTGCTGGCAGCACCAGAGCGACGATGGACTCTTCGATGCCGAGCCGCCGCAGTTTGGCGTTGACGCTCGGAAACACCGATTCACCGGAACTGGTGCCGACGACGATCATCAGTTCGGCGGCGAAATAGCGAATCAATTGCAGGATGTTCACGCCGGCCGACCATGCGATCGGGGTCAGCACGATCGCGACAAAAAGAAAGCAGCAAACATAGAACTCCGAGACCAGTTTGCCCAGCGAGACCAGCGAGGACGGCCCGAATTTGCCGACCGTGAACGCTACGGCTCCGAACGCGCCGACGGGTGCAACCCACATCACGAAGCCGATCATCTTGAACAACACCTGCGCGATTGACTGGATGCTGTCGACGAGAGGCTTGCCCTTCGGGCCCAAGGCGAGTAATCCGAAGGCGAACATCAGAGAGAAGAACAATACTGGAATAACTTCACCGTCAGCGAAAGCTCCTACGGCGCTTGCGGGTACCAGGTTTAGTATGAACTGACCGAAGGTGACTGGCTTTGCAGGCGCCTTCACTCCGCTATCGGCGAGCGTCTTCAAATCCACGTGCATACCCGAGCCGGGCGCCCAGACATTGACGAGAAGCAACGCAAGGATCAGAGCGACGGTCGTCACCACTTCGAAATAAATCGAGCGATTTGATTGCAACGCGGCCGACCTTCTTCGCTTCACCAACACTGGCGATCCCGTGCACGACCGTGCAGAAGATGATCGGCGCTACGAGCATTCGCACGAGTCTAATGAAGAGGTCGCCAAGAGGCTTCAAGGCCTCGGCGTTCTGGGGCCACAAGTAGCCCACGATTCCGCCTAACAACATCGCAAGCAAGATCTGGACGGGGAGATGTTTGTACCAGGCACGCACGCGCGGAGCGGCGGAGACTTGGCTGAGCTCGGAAACGTCTAGCTTTGCGGCCGGCGTTTGCATGATGGGCATCTAGTCGAACGCGCGCGTGACATCGTTAAATAATTCGTCAACCGAGAGGCGGCGCGGGATCAAACCCTGGCGTTCGGAATACTGAATGATGGTCTCGAGCGCCTCGCGTACCGCCTCGACGCCGAATCGCAGCACGCCCGGACTTTTCAAGGGACCGGCAGCCGCGCTCTTCTTGAGCATACTGTAAACCTCGCGGGCAACATCCGGACGGGTTCGCGTAATCGACTCTTTTATCACCATCATGTGATTGATTGGAACACCGCCGTGCTTCTCGGCCCAACGCGCCGCGACCTCTGCCGCATCCGGGATCAGAGGCTTAAACGGCGTGCCCTCGGGATTTTCGCTTCCGAAAATGGCCGCGTCGATTTCGCCATCGAGCAGCATTTGCACCAACTGCTTGCCTTCCGACGCGCGCTGCACCCAAGGTGGATCGGTATACTCGGCGACGTGGGGATCTTCGAAGGTGATCCACTGCACGCGCCGGAAGTCCACGCCGTAATCTTCCTGGAGGAAACCCCGAACCCACGCACCAGTCGTTTGCGTGTATGCGCGGACGCCGACCTTGCGGCCGTTCAGATCGCCGGGATTTAGATGACCGCGTTCCGGGTTGTAAAAGATCGTGTGATGCTGACCGCGCGCCACCACTACAGCAGGCATCAGAACATACGGCTTGCCGTACACCTTCGCTTGCAAAAATGTGACGATGGCAAGCTCGCCCAAGTCGAATTTCTGCTCCCGCACCAGGGCTTTGAACGCCTTGTTGGCGATCTTGACGTCCGCAAAAGCAAAGTTTACGAGCGACGATCGCAGTTCTCCGCTCCTCAGGGCACCGGTGTTCGGGTTCGCAGCCAACAGAGTCTGAAGAGTCAGCCGGGTGCTGTGTTTCGGGCATCGATTTCCTTCTACTTCCCGGCCAGCACGGGATAAAGAGTCAGCGCCGTCCTGGCGAAAATCCAATCGCGATCTTCAGCGGACAGCACGGACAAAGCCGCCTGGGAAACCTTCAGTAGTTCCGGGAGCGCTCCTTCAGATGCCGGATAGTTCGATCCCCACGCGATCCGCGAAGCTCCGAATTTCGATACCAGTAGCGGGAAGAAGGTCGCGTGAGTGGCCTTCCCTCTTTGGGCTTCCGCGACGGTGCGCGGGGTCAGTTTCAAGAACAGGTTCTTGTAATCCGCCAGTCGAAAGACATCGGTCGCGCCGGTGTAAGGAGGTCCGTCCGATAGAGTTGGCTTTGCCAAATGATCCAAAATGACGCGGACTTTCGGAAAGCGCTCCAGCATACGGATGAGTTGCGGAATCGCCTTCACTGTCATTTGCATGCACACGGGAATTCCGAGTTCGCTCGCGCACTCCCAGGCCGGGAAGGATCGCGGGTCGTCGACCCAGTCCGCCTGATTCGGCATCGTGCTGCCTGCGGTGAATAGACGCATTCCGGTCAGCTTCCGACCTACCCAATATCGGATCTTCTCTGGAGCGTCGGTGCGAGAACATCGACAGAAAAAACGCCGGTGAAACGATTTGGGTGGGCGGCTACAGCAT
The DNA here is from genome assembly GCA_963846235.1 of uncultured Acidobacteriota bacterium. GTDB lineage: Bacteria > Acidobacteriota > Terriglobia > Acidiferrales > UBA7541 > Palsa-189. The sequence goes on along the minus strand of CAWJVF010000002.1, from coordinate 4,172,475 downwards.
CAGCAATATACGAATTATCGTGACCGTAACAAGTGGAAGCCTGCACCAAAGCCGATTTCGCGATGCCCGCCTGATCCATGGCGGCAATCATCTGCTCCACGCTTACCGGTCTTTCGCGCGACCAGTCGGATTTATGACCGCCGAGCGGAGCGTTCGGATAGCGCTGGGTATCGGTGCTGATCACGTGAGGGTGGATGTCGATCGTCATACGGCGATTAGGCTATCATCTCCTCCAAACCTCGTCCTCCAACATCGGGCGGCACACCCATCTTTCGCGATGCCGCCGCGATGCCGGCCGAAGGTGCCAGAGTCTAGCAGATTGGAGCAATCAAAGACCTTTCTCACGCCGTGAAATCCTAGTGCCCGACAAACGGGATTCTCGGAAAATGGCCTAAGACCGAAGGTTCAAAGTGGCCCACTACTCGACTCCCGTCGGCTCGCCTTTCGCTCACTCATCGGCTATCATCAAATTTTTGTTGCGATTGAAACGACTCGATGCCCGTGAAAGATTCAGAAAATCCTAAAAGCGGCGAAGATTTGCGTGGGGAAGCCGTCCGCGTGCGGTTTGCCCCTTCCCCAACCGGCTACCTTCACGTTGGCGGCGCTCGAACCGCGCTTTTCAACTGGCTTTTCGCACGAAATCAGCGCGGCACCTTGATCCTCCGCATCGAAGACACGGACGTCGAGCGCAATCGCCCTGAATTAGTCGAGGGTATCCTTGACGGCCTGCGCTGGCTGGGACTCGATTGGGATGAGGGCCCCTTCTATCAATCGCAGCGCCTCAACGGCTATGCCGCCGCGGCAGAGAAACTGCTTGCCACCGGCGCCGCATATCTCTGTTACTGCCCCCCTGAAAAATACGCCGGCGGCGATTCAGCGGATGACAGCGCCGCTGGCAAAAGTGAGATACGGCGAATCGTTCGCTGTTCCTGCCGTGAGGGTAAGCCTGCGAGCGGCGATCAAAATCCGGCCGTGCGTTTTCGTGTGCCTCTCGGCGTAACGACCCGTTTCGAAGACGCCGTCTTCGGCCCGCGCGAAATCCAGAACGACGAGATCGAAGATTTCGTCCTTCTCCGCTCTGCCCGAACCGCTGGCGGAACTCCCTTACCCACGTACCAACTCGGCGCTGTGGTCGACGACATCGATATGCGCATCACGCACGTAATTCGCGGCGCCGACCACATTTCCAATACGCCGAAGCAGATTTTGCTCTACCAGGCCCTCGGTGCCACGCCCCCGATTTTCGCGCATGTCCCGCTTATTCTGGGCCCTGACCGCACCCGCCTCTCCAAGCGTCACGGCGCGACAAGCGTAAGCTCGTATCGCGACGAAGGCTTTCTGCCTGAAGCTTTCCGCAATTTCCTCGCGCTGCTGGGCTGGTCCAGCGGTGACGATACTGAAATGTTTCGCACTGCCGAACTAATCGAGCGCTTTTCCCTCAGTGGTGTCAGCCGAACCAACGCCGTCTTCGACCGCGCCAAGCTCGAATGGTTCAATCAGCAGTATCTGCAGAAGCTTTCGATTGACGAACTGCTTCCTGCCGTTCAGGCCGAACTGGAAAAAGCCGGTCTTTGGCGCCCCGAATGGGCCTCATCTCGGAAGGAATGGTTTGCACATACCGTGGACTTGCTGCGGCCTCGGACCCGCCTTCTCCCGGATTTCTCGCATTGGGCCCGCGCATTTTTCACGGATGACTTCGATTACGACCTCGCCGCGCGCGAAAAATTCTGGAAAGATGAGCGCCTGCCGGATTTACTTGCGCGGCTGACCGATGAGCTGGCGGCATTGCCGGATTGGAACCACGATGCCTGCGATCACGCCTTGCGCCAAGTGGCCGAAAAAGCCGGCGTGAAAGCCGGGCTGCTGATTAATGCAACGCGCGTTGCGATAGTAGGCCAGCCCGTAGCTCCGCCGCTGTTTGACACGATGGTCGTCCTGGGGAAACAAAGCGTCGTAGCGCGACTGCGCCGCGCCCTTCCGGCCATCTCTGCGCGTTCCGTAGCGAGTTAATCCGAGCAGCAGTCTGATTCTTTCAATCAATCGGCGGATGCCTGGGCTTCCAGTCGCGTTGGTTTTCAGCAAAACGTTGCGCCATGGCGAGCAGCTGCGCGTCCTCAAAACGTCTCCCTATGAATTGCACGGCAACAGGCAAGCCATCTCGCGTAATTCCGCAAGGCATGGAAATGGCCGGCAATCCGGTAAGGTTTCCGAGACGATTCCGGTCCACCAGTGCGGCGCGTAGCGGGACTCGGCATCGCCTATTCGAATGGGATCGGATCCCATCGGCGGAGCGCCTATCGGCGAAGTAGGAATGACAATCGCGTCGACACTCTTCAGGAGAGCTTCCGCCTCATCTCGCGCCCGCCGCATTACTTCCTGCGCGTTCAAATAATCGATCGCCCGCACTTTGCCGCCCTGCTCCAAACGGCCGCGCACATCGGTTCCATATTCACTCGGCGCGTGCCGGGAAATAGCCTTCGCGCTCATGCAGCTGAGTCGCCTCGACTGCGGCGATCAAGTTGGCCGCCTCGACGCACGCGACAACGGTCGGCAGCGAGATCTCTCTCAGCTCAGCGCCGGCTTTGACGAAATCGCCGACCGCCGTTTCTGTGATCCTGCGAACTTCAGAATCCATGTTGACCCAAAAATGTTCTTTGGGACGCCCCAGAAGCACACGCCGCCGCTTTAGCGTGGGCCGAAAACTTTTCTCGGTTCGCGCCAGGCTTGTGGGATCCAGCGGATCGCGTCCCCGCGATGCATTCGAGTATCAGCGCGGCATCCACGGCGCTTCGCGCAATCGGCGCCCACATGATCGAAGCTCACCGCAAGGGGAAAAACGCCATGAACGCTCACGCGTCCAAACGTAGGCTTGAAACCCACGACGCCGCACAACCCCGAAGGAATGCGAATGGAACCTCCCGTATCGGTGCCGATTGCCGCTGCACATAAACCTGCAGCTACGGCGACGGCTGATCCTCCGCTCGAACCCCCCGAAATGCGGTCCGTCTTCCAGGGATTTCGTACCGGCCCATAGTGCGGATTCTCCGAAGTCACCCCATATGCAAACTCGTGCAGGTTCGTTTTGCCGAGCACAATGGCGCCTGCGCGACGTAGCTTCCGAACCACGGTGGCATCTTCAGATGGCACGAAATCGCGCAGAATGAGCGAGCCCATGGTCGTAAGGAGATTTTGCGTATAAATGTTATCTTTCAGCGCGATCGGGATCCCGTGAAGCGGTCCTCTCCGCCGTCCTCGGACCAATTCCCTTTCGGCAGCCCGCGCTTCCGCAAGAGCGCTCTCCGAGGCCACCGTTATAAACGCATTTAATTTTGGATTGAGCCGTTCGATGCGCGATAAATAGAGCCGCGTTAGTTCTACTGGCGAGACTTGCTTTCTTCGCCAGAAGCGTCGAAAGCGCTTCTATATCTCGCATACTCGAGTTCTTGCATGGATTGGGTTCGCATTGTGAAGCGGCAGATTGTAACTCAACCTCTCTATTTGTGTTCTTTTCCTTATGAAGCTCGTCGCTCTGACTGGAAATGACTCGTCCGTGCACGTAACTACCGTGCACGATTGGAGACAATCTCCCCGACATTTCCTTTTGCAGCAAAAGCTGCCGCTATAGAATGTATCCGCCCCGAGGCTCCGCTTCGGGTACCGTCCGCAGCGCAAAACGTGACGGTGATAAAAACCTGTTTGCAGTGCGGCGCCATTAATGGCGCCGAAGCGCGTATCTGCTGCCTTTGCGATACGCGCCTCTCGAAAAATCACTGACGCTATTTCTGTCCCTGCTCCCGCCCAACTGAGGAGCGAAGGGAATCTGGCCGTTGAGCCCGATTGGCGCAGCGAAGTCTTCCAGCGCGTGGACGCCTACAACGTGCGCCGCGGACGCCCTCGCGAGAACCGGCTCCAACCGGAGTTGGCTTTTGCTCAGCCGGTTCCCTCCGAACCCGCGGAAGCACGCGCTGCCGAAGCACGCCCTGAGATACATAGCGTTGAAGCTGCCCCAACCACCATCGCCACACGGCGCTTTCGCCCCACCCGCGTGGAGCGCGTGGAAATCGAAGTGGAGCAACCCTCCTTCGATTTCAGCGGCAAAAGCGCGCAATATCCATCCGAAAACTGCTGTCTCGTCTTACGATTCGCCCGTGCCTTCGGTGGCCCCGCTGCTGGAGCGACGCCGCGCCGGGACACTCGATATCGCTTTCCTGCTGTTCGCTTTTGCCGGGTTCCTGATGCTCTTTCACGCTCTCGGCGGCCGTTTCAGTTTTAGCAGGTTCGATGTTCTCGTCACGATAGCGACGCTCGGACTTCTGTATGCCCAATACATAGCTTTGTTCACTTACTTCGCGCAGGCCACGCCGGGAATGATGCTGCGAGGCCTTCGTGTGACCAGCCTGGACGGGCTTGATCCGTCGCCGCGCCAACTGCTCTGGCGGAGCGTGGGTTATCTGATCTCCGCGGGCACCATGATGCTTGGTTTTCTCTGGACTCTCTGGGACGAGGATCAGCTTTCCTGGCATGATCGCATTTCGCAAACCTGCATCACGACCGATGCTGCCCCCGTGGGCGAGCCCTGTGGCGAGCCAAACGCAACCAACTAACAAATCTCAACGTTGTCCAATGCAGTAGAGGCGCTCTCAACAACGTAATCCTACAGAGAAATACTTACTCCGCGTTTCTTCAATTGCACACGTGCGTTCTTTGAGTTGGACCGCGCCGATTTAGGTGTGCCATCGTAAACGAGTATTACTAGATGCTTATAGCAGTGAAGCTTTCATATGGAGGTATTCGAAGTGAGGCCCATGGATCCAGGCTATTTGAATCGAATTGCTCGTTTTACAGGCACGAGGTTCTTTTGGCACAAAACAAACCCTAATAGACTCCTGTTCTCTTCGATTCAGCATTACGTCATTATCGGCATCACGGTGTTCCTAATCGGCACAGCCATTCCATATCCAATGCTAGCGCAGGTTCAATTGAAAACGACCATCCCGAATCTAGGTCCACAACAACTAGTGGCCGGCGAGTCGCGATCGGCTGAGAGTCCTTTGTTGACAATTTACAATCCCCGAAACCGGACCATACCAGTTTCTGAAGCCAAAACGATCTATCTATCGGCGTGTAAGGTAGTCGAGCAAGAGTTCAGCCGTACCGATCCCGTTCGGCCCAAACTGAGGCTTTTTGTAGGTTCTGACACCGATCGCGTTTATTACCCGAAATACGAAATACAACTTACAAAATGGGACAAGTTCAAGTTCGCACAAGGCGTAGTGATTCTGGCGACCGACTCTCTGCTGCCCAGCGCAAAAAAATACTCGCTTTCCAAGCTCGCTCTGGTGGAGGCGGAAGGTGTCGTAGACGTCCGTGAATTAAAGGATGGTGGAACGCCGCTTGAGGCTGGGCCCCGGGATTAACGCGGCGCCGGCCTCAGGGCACGACGACCACGACCGTGGCGGCTCTTTCCGGCCGCATAATCCCAGGCGTATTCAATGGATAAGCCGCAATGCGGCCGGTTGAGTCTACCGAAGTGAGTTCATCTCTTCGTGATACAATGATTTGGCGGGTGGTGGACCGTTCATCATAGTTCCCTGCTTCGCCGCCGCAATTTGGGATCGGGAGCACATCGCATGAGCCGCTTTACCAAAATTGCAGTCGTATCCTTGTCGCTGCTGATCTTTTCTTACGTCGGCTTGGGCTACATGTTGGGCAAGTCCGACGACGACAAGGCCTACCGCTCCCTCACCGTATACGGCGAAGTCCTGCAGCGAGTGCAGGAAGACTATGTCGACGAGCCCAACCTCTCGAACGTGACTGCGGGTGCCCTTCACGGCTTGCTCGAGTCGCTCGATCCCTTCTCCGGTTATCTGAGCGCGCGCGAATACGCCGATTTCAAAGAGAAGCAAAAAAACACGCGCGGCGAAATTGGTGCGACTGTAGCTAAGCGCTTTGGATACATCGTGATCGTATCCGTATTGCCCGATAGCCCCGCCGAAAAAGCGGGCTTGCGTAGCGGCGACATTGTCGAAGAGATCGCGGATTTCAACACGCGCGAGATGTCCGTCGGACAGGCGAATTCGTTGCTTGCGGGTGCTCCGGCTACCACTGTCAAAGTCGCCTTGGTCCGCCGCGGAAAAACCGAGCCCCAGCCCGTGACGCTCACCCGAGCGATCGTCCCGACGCCTCACATCACAGCCGACAAAATTGAGGATGGCGTGGGATACGTTCACATTTCCTCCTTGCAAACGGGAGCCGCCGCCGAGTTGCGCGATAAGCTCCAGCAGCTGGATAAGCAAGGCTTGCGCAAGCTGGTGCTCGACCTGCGTGATTGCGCTCGCGGGCCTGCCTCGGAAGGAATTGCGGCTGCACAGCTCCTGATTCCCTCCGGCACGATCGCGACGCTAAAGGGGCAAACGGTTTCCCGGCAGGAATTTGACGCCGCCCCGGACAAAGTTGTCTGGCACGGCCCGATCGCAGTCCTGATCTCGCCGAGCACTTCTGGCGCCGCTGAGATCATTGCCGCCGCGGTCGGTGGTAATAAGCGAGGAGATCTGGTTGGCGAGCGCACCTTCGGCGCTGCCTCTGAACAAAAGATCATTCCACTCGAAGATGGGGCTGCCCTGGTGCTCACCGTCGCCTACTACTACACGCCGGAAAACAAATCCATTCTCGAAAATGGTGTAGTGCCGACAGCGGAGGTGGCCTTAACTCCTCCGGAGCTCGGAGGCGAAGACCAGGCGCCGGCGCCGCTCGGCTTTAATCAATTGCCTTCCAAAGATGATCCCGTCGTTCACCGGGCGCTCGATCTCCTGAAGAACGACACCCGCAAAGCGGCTTAGGCCAAGCGGGCGCTGCCCGCCTCCTCTTTTTACGCTTGAATTTAAGCTAATCGAGCGTTTCCGAAACCAGAGGAGCGACATACTTGGCGATGGCGGGCGCCGACGTCAATCCTGGAGACTCGATTCCCACCAGGTGGATGGCTCGCGGATGAGCAGGGTCGCGGGAGATCACGAAATCGGCCATTCCCGTTCCGCCGGGCGGCACGAGCTTGGGACGAAGCCCGGAATATGCCAGCCGCAGGTCCTCCATGCGCAGCTCAGGCAGTAGTCCCTGCGCATCGCGGAAGAATTCCTCGAGTGGCAACCGATTGTGCTCGTAGTCGTTTTTATCGGCCACATAGTGTGCCGTAGGCCCCACCAGCACGGTTCCCCATAACGTCTTCGTGAGATGCACGCCCAGGCTCAGCCTGTCGCGATGCGGCAGAGGATAAACCAGCGCATTCACCAGATCGGCTCGCGTGCGCACCACCTCCGCGTATTCGCCGCGCACCGGATAAATGCGGTAGCTCTTGTTTCCGAGCATGGCGGCAACCTCATCGGCGTAGAGCCCCGCTGAGTTCACCACGCACTGCGCCTCAACGACTTCGCTCGTAAGGCTTTGCCGGTCCGCCGCATCTCCGAATTCAACCGTCACCGCGATGCAATCCGCCCGCGCCTCTAGCTTCTTTACGCGCGCGTTCGTCAATATACTGGCGCCGCGATCGCTCGCCAGGCGCGCGAACGCCTTCACCAGCTCTTCCGCCGAGACAATCGCGGTCGATGGAACTTCCAGCGCTGCGGCCGCCCGGATATGGGGCTCGCGCTCGCGGATTCGCTCGGGCCCCACCAGCTTGAGCCCCTCAACTCCATTGGCTCGGCCGTTTTCCGCGAGCTTTTCGAGCTCCGGAATTTCGGACTCATGAGCGGCCACCACGATTTTCCCGCAATTGCTGTGCGGCACTCCGTGCGCCGCGCAGAACTCCTTCAGCAACCGATTCCCTTCCACGCAAAACCGCGCCTTCAGGAACTCGGGAGGATAGTAGATGCCCGAGTGAATCACGCCGCTATTGCGCGTGCTGGTGGCCATGCCCAGGCGCGGCGATTGCTCCAGCAGGAAGACGTCTTCGATGCGGGCGGAAAGCTCATGCGCGATGGCGCAACCCACCACACCACCGCCGATGATGACGACGTTAACTCGGTCCATGGAAAAAAGTGAGCGCAGCCGTAAGATGCCCCAACGGCCGCGCCGCACATTTTAACAGCGCGCTTGCGGCACGTCAGCCAATGTCTCCGCCGCCGAGAGGAAGGAAATACTGCGTGCCCTTCACCGGCTCTTCCAGCCGCCGTAAAAGCTGTTGCAAATCTGCATTGCGATTGACGAAATCGATTTCCGACGTGTTCACCACCAGAAGGTCCGACGAAGCGTAGCGAAAGAAGAAATGGTCGTAAGCGCGGGCGATCTCTTCTACATATTCCTGCGAGATGCGCGATTCCCCCGGCGCTGCTTTCTTTTCGATGCGCTCCCGAAGAACTTCCGGCGTAGCCTGCAGGTAAATCACCAGTTGGGGTCGCGGCAATTCGGCCGCAAAGCGCTCGAAGTAGCGTTCATACAGCTTCAATTCCTCGTTGTCTAGGTTGAGATAGGCGAAAATTTTGTCTTTTTCGAACAGGAAATCCGCTATGACGGTTCCCGCTGCGGCCAATGCCTCCTGCACCCGCCGGTGCCGTTCCGTCAGGAAATACATCTGCGCGCTAAACGCCGAGCCTCGCTTTTCGCGATAAAAATCGGCCAGAAAAGGATTGTCTTCGCAGTCCATTAGGCGCCGTGCGTGCATGCGATCCGCCAAAAATCGCGCCAGCGTGGATTTGCCCACGCGAATGGGCCCTTCGATGGCTATGTAGCGCGGGGGCTCGAAGATGGGAGCCTTGGCAACTCGGCTTTCCGGGGTACGACGCATGAGCGCGCGATTATAGCCGAAACCTCGCCGCGCTCTGCCCGCACAAATTCGATTGGCGCCATTGATTTTGACAACCGGTTCGCAAGAGATTGCTGCGGACAGCCACGGCCAAAAAAGAGCACGGGAGTTTTCGAGTTGAAAAAGCTCGAAAACCCCCGTGGTTATTCCGTCAAAATGCCGGAAACTAGAACTCAAGCCTCAGCGCGAATTGAATGTTGCGTGCTCCGGTGCCGCCCGAGGGCACAATCGTCTTCGTTATGCTGCCTGCCGTACTTCTCGGCTTTTCTGAGAAGGGCGTCAGATCTCCTGGATTACCGACGAATGCAAGTCCATTCGGCAGCGCGAAATTGGGATGGTTGAGGACGTCAAAAAATTCGGCACGGAACTGAATCGAACCTGCCTCCCCCAAAAATCCCACTTTCGTGTCCTTCACGAGCGAGAAGTCCCAGTTCCGGAAAGGCGGCCCGCTCAGGATGTCGCGCCCGGAGTTGCCCAACTGGCCTACGTTGGCGGAACAATTCGTCAGGCCAGGCCCAAGGCAGTTTGGCGCGATGGAGAACATGGCCGGGTTATACCACTGGTTGATATTGCCAGTAATGACTGTGTTCGGATCATAGGGAATAGGAGTGTACTTACTGCAAGGATTAGCAGGCCCGCAAGGATAGGCTGCGAGCAAAGCCGGAGTGTTTATGTTGGCGTAATCGTTCTGCCCTTGCAGTACGCCCGAGTTGGAACGATTGTTTATGGTGATCGCCGAGAATGGGAAACCGGTCTGAATGGTTGCGATGCTACCCACCCACCATCCGTTGGCCGCTTTGCTCACGAAGGCGTTGCTGCTTGAGAGCGTCGGCAGATGATACGTGACGCTCAAGGCCACGTTGTCCGCCACATTGAAGCAAGACGGTCCCCAGTCTACATGTTGATCCAGCGGATAGGTCCCTTGAAGGCCCGCCGAGGCAGAGCAATCGCGGACGTTCTCCTGGCCTTGCGTATCGTCCATTACCCGGCTGAGAGTGTAGGCGGCCTGGAAATCGAGTCCGTGACTTGTCCTCTTGGCGAGCACCACCTGCAAGGCGTTGTATCGGGAATCGGAGACCTCGGCGACGTCGATGGTGCTCGGGCCGAACAGGCCCGGCCCGCAGAGCACGGTACCGCAATAGGGGTTCACGGTGTGGTAGTTGGGCGAAGTAACATCCCAAAACGGCACCGCACCATCAACACAGCGGCTTGCAGGATCGCCGCAAGGGCCAAACGAAGTAGGAAGAATCGGGTTTGATTCGCGGACGGTGGACAAATGCACTCCCCGGTTCCCCACGTAGCCCACGCTGAGCCCCATATTCCAGGGCAATTGCTGCTGCACGCTGGCGTTGTACTGGATCATGTAGGGGCTCTTGAAGTTGTAGTCGATGAACTGAGGCGTGACTGACCCGGTTGTGTTCAAAATAGCCGAACTCAGCGGAAATACCAGTGGCGAGTAACTCGCGATCGAAGGCACCGACTGCGCCGTAATGTCGGTCAAACCGGAAAACGGGGGACTTCCGATCACATCCTGTTGCAGGGAAGGCCCGATATTTCCGATGTCATAATAAATTCCGAAGCCGGAGCGGATCGCCGTCTTTCCGTTTCCAAACAGATCGTAGGCAATTCCCACGCGCGGACTAAAATCCTTTTTCGTTCCATTTTTGATGATGGGACCAACGGTAAAAGGATCTGTGAAGTCGTTGATGACGCGAGACTGGATTCCGTTCAGTTCGCGCGGCGTGGTCATGAACTCATATCGCAAGCCCATGTTTACCGTCAGGCGTGGGGTGACGCGCCAATCGTCCTGCGCATAGAACCCGAGCGTGTTGAAAACGGTAAACCGGTAACTGACTGACGTCAGCGTCTTGAACTCGATCAGGTTCGGGTTGTCCTGCAGAAAACTGGGGAAGTCGGGATAGATGATCTGCCCATCGACGCTGCCGCCGGGTGAATTGATGACTTCGTTGAACCGATTCAGCAGGGTTCCGAACTTGAAGGAGTGCTTGCCGTGGGTCCAGTTCACGTCATCGCTGAACGTGTAGATGTTCTGAAGCTGTTCGCCGGGAATGGTGGAAACCGTTTCCAGTGAGACGTACGTGCCATTCGTGCTGGTACCACCGCCGATGCCGATATTACCCATGGGGAAGTTGCCAATCAGGGAAGGGCCCGTAGTGGCATCAACACCTACCGTACTTGGGTGGGTGCGGCTGAACGAAAGCCGTGCCGTATTCAGCACAGTCGGCGAGAAGATGTGACTTTCCGACAACGTAATGTATTGGTTGCGATTGTTCTGCTGGGATACGTCTCCTTGCAGAAAATAAACGGATGAACTTGCCGGGTTAGCGGTCGTATTCACCACCGCGTTATCGACGGTGTAGCGACCGAAAAGAGTGTCCGCAGCCGAAAAATTCTGGTCAATGCGGATCTGGCCATAGTTCTGCCCTGTAGTGTTGTGACTGCCGAAGATGTCGTGGCTCACGGTTCCGATGGTTTTATTGGGGAGCGGATATTGCGCCAGGATTGCAGCGATGTTGGCGTTAACCACGGTTGGCGCCGTAACGTCCGGACAAGTCGCCGGCGTAATGGTAACGCCCGCAGCTCCGTGGCATCCCGCCGCGGGGACTATAAGGTTCTGCGCCACGCTCTGATTCAGCTTCAAGCCCTCGTAGGTGGCAAAAAAGAACGTCTTATCTTTCTTGATCGGGCCACCGAATGCGCCGCCGTATTGGTTTTTTTGCAGCAGAGGGTTCGGTTGCCCGGCGGTAGTCAGGAAGTAGTTCCTCGCATCGAACACCGAGTTTCGATTGAATTCAAAAACGTCGCCGTGAAATTGATTCGTTCCGCCTTTGCTGACCACCACCACTTGGCTGCCCATACTCATTCCGTATTCGGCCGAGAAGTCCGAGGTGATGATTTTGTATTCTTTGACGCCGTCCACCCCAAGCGTACTGCCGGCATTCCCCGGATTGCGCCCTTCCTGGGTCGTGGTGACAGCACCGTCGAGCGTGAAATTGTTCGATCGCGGCGGAGCCCCATTCACGCTGTATGAAGTAGAGCCATTACCCGAAGAGTTTCTGTCGGGCGTGACGCCGGCTTGCAGCAAACTCAGATCGACATAATTTCTGCCGTTCAGCGGCAGGTTTTGTACGGCTTGCTGGCCCACCACGCCGCCGAGCGTGGCATCCTGTGTATCCACCTGGGGTATTTCACTGCTCACAGTTACCTGTTGTTCGGTGGCACCCACCTCAAGGCTGAAGTTGATCACGGGCGCGTCCGCGACCTGGAGCGTGATCCCCTTGCGTACTTCGGACTTGAAACCCTGAGCGGTGACTTCTACCTGATAGTTACCGGTAGGCAATTCGAGCGCGTTGTAAGACCCATCGGAATCCGTCGTCAATGTGCGCGTAATGTTGGTATCGGTGTTGGTCACTTTTACCGAGGCATTGGGTACCGACGCACCAGAGGCGTCTTTCACCGTACCGACGATCTTTGCAGTGGGTAATTGCGCGAATGATGCTATGCAGAACAACAAACAGACGGCGACAGCAAACACCGCATTCCTGAATCGGACACAGCTCTCCCTTAACGTTTTCTCCACTTCGCAGTCCTCCCCTATTGAAAAAGCAGTTCCTTGAATTGCGACGACCTCACCCCAAAATCCAAAGAACAGACATCCCGGTGGCGGTGCATGTACAGGATGTAACATTAAAATAACCTTAAGACAAGCTTAAATCTCTTCTTCTCGCTTTTCAGGAGCTCGGCCAACCCACCCAATTCGCTGTCCGGCGTTGACACCCCCGCACAGCGGTGCGAGAATCCGCGCCCAGACAGGCTGTTTCCTTAAGGTAAAAACGAATTGAAGCGCGCCCTTCCTCAGCGACAGCGCTGGTAAGTTGAGAATCTCGCCGGAAAGGCGACCAGGAGAGTCCGCCATGCGTATGCGGAATCAATCGGCCAGAGGTTTTGCTGTCGCGTTCATACTCGCGTGCTTTGTCGCTCTCGGCGTTCCCGCGGCGCACGCGCAGCAAGGCCCGGTTTACCGCGTAGATCCCTTTTGGCCCAAGCGCTTGCCCAACAAATGGAGCATGCAGCAGGTCGTCGACATCTACGTCGATAAAGACGACCACATCTGGGCCATCAATCGCGCGGACGACGCCAGGCCCGACGAACTGGGCGCCATGACCACGCCGCCACGCACCGAATGTTGCGTCCTCGGGCCGGAAGTGATCGAGTTCGACGCGGACGGCAATGTTCTCCGCTCCTGGGGCAGCCAGACCTATGTCCCGGGCTGGCCAGGCCGCCTGCAGACCATCGGCGTGGATCGCGACCTGAATGTGTATCTCTCCGGAACCATGCCCGGCGACAGCATCATCAAGTTCACCCAGGACGGCAAGTTTCTCTCGGACTTTGGCCATCGCGGCCCCAAGGTTCCCGCGTCGCAGGTGAAACAGGATAACCAGCAGACGGCGATTTTTCCGCCCGGCATCGCAGCCTTCGAATTCGACGAAGATGCCCGCGAAATCTATATTCCCGATGGTTTTCTGAATAAGCGCGTGCTCGTCTACGACATGGATACAGGAGCCTTCAAGCGCGGCTGGGGAGGCCACGGCATCCCGTTAAGCGAGGTCGACAACGATCCGACGCCACCCTACGACGTCTCCGGTCCGCCGCCGGATCAAAAGCAGTTTGCCCCGGCGCTGCATTGTGCGCATCCTTCCCGCGACGGCTTCGTCTACGTCTGCGAACGCGGCAGCGACCGCATTCAGGTCTTCACCAAGCAAGGCAAATTTGTAAAGCAGTTCTGGATTCACCCCTCGACGCAATCCCGCGGCCCGCACTGCGGCGGAATCTGGAGTATGACCGATCCGCCTTGCGGCACGGTCTATAACCTGACGCTTTCCACAGATCCCCAGCAGAAATATATTTTGGTTGCGGACGGCACCAACAACATGGTGTGGATTCTCAATCGCGACGACGGAAAACTGGTTGGCTCGTTCGGCGGTACAGGCCATTATGCCGGACAGCTCCACTGGATCGACTCAATCGCCATGGACTCGAAGGGAAATGTCTACACGGGCGAAGTCGAAGACGGTAAACGCATTCAGAAATTCGTCCCCGTCACGGGCCAGCAAACGACTTCCCGCTAGTTTCTGAACTCTAAACCGGCAGCTGGACTACGATCGCCGCCGGCACTTACGCTCACGCATACGCCAAAATTATCGATCCGCTTACAATCAGCAATCCTCCCACCCAGTGAATCCACGTTACGCGCTCGTGCAAGAAAATCGCTGCCAGGGCGATTGCGATAACCACGCTCAACTTGTCGACCGGCGCGACTTGCGAAGCTTCTCCGAGTTGCAAAGCCCGAAAGTAACAAAGCCAGGAAAGCCCTGTAGCAAGACCGGATAAGATCAGGAAGAGCCATGTGCGCTTTCCTAGACTTGCAATCGGCTGGTGACGAGTGAGGAGTGCAACCGACCACGCGAATATGAAGATCACCACGGTGCGGATGGCTGTCGCGAGGTTGGACGAAACGTTCTGCACGCCAACTTTTGCCAGGATTGCCGTTACGCCTGCGAAAAGAGCCGAGAGGAGTGCCCAGAAGAACCAATTCATGTCAACCTCGAAGCCAGCGTGAAAATATCAGCATTCTCTCCCATTGAATATAGCGTGATTTTGCGGGCCAAAGCCGCTCCTTCGCCAAACAGGCGCTGCAAGTCCCTAACGGCTTCTCGCAAACTGTAATTGGGTCCTGCCATAAGCCGAGTTAGAATGTGAGTTCCATGCTCTAGCCGCTCTGCGGCAAATCAGAGGAGGCGTCACAATGCCCATCAATGAACTGGAGAGGTTCCTTAAGACCTGGGATCGCGAAGCCGAGAATACGCTGAAGTTGTTGCGAGCACTCCCTGCGTCGCAATACGATTTCCGCCCCGATCAGGGCGGGCGTTCTCTCGGTGAACTCGCCTGGCATCTGGCTGAAGGCGATGCTTACATGAGTGTGGGGATCGAGAAGGGCCAATTCGGGTTGGACCTGAAACCACCGAACATCGAGCGCCCGCGCCAAGTAGAAGGGCTAGCGCCCGCATTTGAACGCGTTCACAACGAAGCCGTCGCTCGAATCAAGAAGCTCACGCCCGCTGACCTGGACCGGACGATTCAGTTTTTTGGCCAATCCTTTGCGATTCGCGACATCTTGTGGGACATGATCATTTGTCACAGTGTGCATCATCGCGGACAGTTGGCGTTGATGTGCCGTCTCGCGGGAGGCCAGGCGCCCGGGCTCTACGGTCCGAACCGCGAGGAGATGACCGCTATGCGCGCAAAGGCTTCAGCCCAGAACTGAGCTTGATCGCCCGGCCCGGCATTGGCCGCAATGCCGCAGGCCAAAAAGCCCATAGCAGATTCTAAACATCCACAAGGTCAGGAGTGCCTGGCATTCTTGTCCATCTCGGCTGCTGCCTTGACTCTGGCCAAATGAATAGCATAAAGGCGAATTTTGGAAGGCGTCTCACAATCGTGGCCGGGCTTGGCCCCACATGAGGGGCACTGCAATGTCATTGGACTAGTCGGGAGAAATTCAGGAATGCCGGTCTTTACCATGCTTCGAGTGTGTCACAGATAGGACCGAAACCCTCACTTTCTTCAAGCTTTGGCATGTTCGCGCCGGCCCGCGCTCGCGGAATTTGTCGAATGTATCCCGCCTCCGCGCCTACGCCTGCGCGAGGTGATTGCGGATGGCATATCTAACTACGTCAGTCACCGAATGACAACCAAGTTTTCTCATAATATTGGATCGATGCGTTTCCAACGTCTTCGTGCTGACTGTGAGCACGTCCGCAGCTTCCTTGCTGCTTTTGCCTTCAGCGAGCAATTGTACGACTTCTCTCTCCTTGGCTGTGAGCGACTGAATATCGCCCTCACTCGTTGTCGTTTTCTTGCCGGTGAATGCATCTAGCACGATTTGCGCCACCTTCTGAGTAAAGAAGGTCTGGCCCAACAGCAATGCCCGTATGGCCACTACCAGATCACGGCCCGCGTCTGACTTCATCAGGTATCCACGAGCACCGGCGTTAAGGACATGCTGAAACAGTCGTTCGGAGTCGTGCATGGTTAGAATTAAAACCTTGGTATCGGGATTGACCTTCACGATCTGCTTCGTCGCATCAAGGCCATTCAGCGAAGGCATGGAGATGTCCAGAATGGCGATGTCTGGCTTTAACTCCTGAGCCTTTACGACGGCGCTTCTTCCGTCCCGTACATCGGCGACAATCTGCCAACTGGGCTCCTCCTGTACAAGCGCACGGAGTCCTCTTCGAACGATGTCATGGTCGTCTGCAATTAATATGCGGGCTGCACACACGTAGGCACTCTCCTTCGCCTCATCCTGATTACTAGGAACGCTGAGATATATCTTGTTTAGTTACACGGTCACAATACGTGAGAGACCGTAGCGGACTCGTTCACTTTGATCTGCAAGTTGCGAGCCGTCAAGCGACCGCTAGGGCAAGAACGGACAGGGGCATTTCACCTACCAGGTCTAAAGGGAAATCCGTGGCTGCGAAGTGTCCCTTGCTTGACTTCACGCCGAGCGAGAACTAGACTCCGCGCATCGTTTCGTTCCTCATCCGGAGGAGTGGCCAATGCCAATTTTTGAACGCGCTTCGAAGCAATGGACCAGAAATCTTGCTCTGGCGATAGGCGTTTCGTGCGCTTTTAGCGCCGTTGCAGGCGCCAAGACGAAAGACGCCAATAAAGAAGCAGCCAAGGACGTGCCTGTTTACAAGGTCGATCCCTTCTGGCCCAAGCCGCTCCCTCATCACTACCTGATGCAAGGCGTTCCGGTCATGGTAGTCGACAAGGACGATCACATCTGGGTGATGAATCGTCCCCGCGACGTCAATCCCGACGAGATCGGCGCCACCTCCACCCCTCCGCGAACCGACTGCTGCGTCGCCGCTCCGGCGGTGCTCGAATTCGATACCGAAGGCAATTTGCTCCAGGGCTGGGGAGGGCCTGGCTACGTTCCCGGCTGGCCCGCGGAAGGTAATCCGCGCCCGGGAGCCGGAGCCGAACACGGCATCCTGGTAGACCGCGAAGGCAACGTTTGGATTTCCGGTAGCGCTCGGGGCGACACCATCATGAAATTTTCGGGCGATGGCAAGCTTCTCTGGGAATTCGGCCATCGCGGACCGCGTCCCAAACCAGGCGAAGCCGCGGGCCCTGCAAAGCAAAATAACCAGGACACAGATATCTTCCCCACCGGCATATTCTTCTTCGATCTCGACGAAGACGCCAAAGAAATATACATCGTCGATGCCAAACGCGTTCTCGTCTACGACTACGAAGGCAAATTCAAGCGCGGCTGGGGCGGGCACGGCATCCCGTTGAGTGAAATCGATAACGATCCCACCCCGCCGTACGACTGGAAGGCAGGAGGACCGCCCGACCAGAAGCAGTTCGCGCCCGCGCTTCACTGCGTGCACTTTTCGACCGATGGGCTTGTCTACATCTGCGAACGCGGCAGCGATCGCATTCAGGTTTTCACCAAGGAAGGCAAATTCGTCAGCAGCTTTTTCGTCCATCCTTCCACGCCATCGCGCGGACCGGAGTGCGGCGGTCCGGGCAGCACAATGTTTGGCATGTGCGGCACGACCTACAATCTGACGTTTTCGCATGACGCCGACGAGAAATTCGTAATGATCGCCGACGGAACTAACGACAAAGTCTGGATCCACAACCGCAAGACCGGCGAACTCGCGGGCTCGATCGGGGACAATGGCCGCATGGCCGGCTATTTCCACTGGATTGACGCCATCGCCATCGACTCCCACGGGAACCTCTACACGGGCGAAGTGGACACCGGAAAACGAGTGCAGAAATTTGTGCTGATGAACGGAGACAAAGCGAAGCGCTCACGTCCTCATGAGTAAGCTTAAGTTGTTATTCTGAGCGCAGCGTCCCGACGTTTGTTTCTTGAGGAAATCGGCCGTCAAGGATTTCCTGTCCGGACGCGCAGTCGAAGAATCTCTCCGGAAAGAAGGCGTCTATGAAACGTGAACTCAGATCCGCAGTACCGGCTGTGCATCAACACCAATCTGATCGCGGCATTTCACGCCGCGACTTGCTCCGCTCGGCTGCGGTTCTAAGCGCCGGGGCAATTCTTCCCACAATCGCCTCAACAACCGCCTCTGCTGCGCAAGTTGGGTCCTCCGATTCCGCCCCCAAAGGCGGTCGCATCGATATCCATAGCCATATGACGCCGCCGCTTTTGCTCCAAACGGTCGGCGCCGAAGCGCTCGGCGGATTCGCGAAATGGACGCCCGAGCAGGCGCTCGCATCCATGGACCAATCGGGTGTAAGCACCGGGATACTTTCCGTTCCGCCACATTACGATCCTATGACCGTCGACCGCATCGCCCGCGGCTGCAACGAATGGGCCGCTCGTTTGGCCGCGGATCATCCGGGCAGGTTCGGAGTCTTCGCCTTCCTCCCTCTGCCGCATATCGATATCACTCTCCGCGAAATCGCATACGCCTACGACACGCTCAAGGTTGACGGCGTCGGCATGTATACAAATTATGGCGACAAATGGCTTGGCGACGCGTACTTCAATCCTGTTTTCGAAGAACTCGAACGCCGTAAGGCCATCGTCTTCACTCACCCCATCACCGCCGATTGCTGCAAGGACTTGATCAAGGGCATCGGCGACGGCGCCATCGAATGGCAGACCGACACCACTCGTGCGATTGCGCAAATGATTTTTGGTGGCGCTCAGGAACGCTATCCCAATGTGCGCATGGTTTGGTCCCACGGCGGCGGGACCATGCCTTATCTGATCGAGCGCTTCACCGGCATGGCGAAATCGCCAAGGCTTGCGTCGAAGTTTGCGGGAGGATTTGAGGCTGCAGCCGGCAAGTTCTATTACGACACCGCGCAGGTCGCCAATCCACCGGCGATGTCCGCGCTCATCAAAGTCGTCCCCCTGTCGCAAATCCTGTTCGGTACGGACTACCCGGCGCGCACCTTCGCCGATCACGTCAAAGGGCTGAAGGAATGCGGCCTGTTCGGCCCCAAAGAACTGCAGCAGATCGATCGCGAAAACGCGCTCGCCCTGCTCCCGCGCTTCAAAACCTAAATCGTCGAGACACTTCCTGAAGATTGCTGTAGCACGTGGGTCAACAGAGTCGCGCTACGCTTCGAGCAAGATAGGGTCGCCAGCCCGCACTTCGCCGGGCGTGAGGACCGTCGCATAGATACCCGCGCTCTGCCCGTGCTTCTGAACGACGCACTTCAGAATTTCTGGACTCGACTCGCCGGTTGCCGGGTCAAGAGTGATCATCACGCAACGCTGATCGACTTCAGTGACGGCAATTCGCGCTGCGCTTCCGATTCGAAGAGTTTTGCCCACCCACTGTAGCTCGTTGAAAGGCCTGTCGTCCTTCAGATCGATCAGCAAATTGGGACGAAAGCGCCACGAATTTTCCTTCGTTCCGCTTTCTTCCGCAATGCGCGCAACCGTTTGCCGGCTGATGAGCGAGACAGGCGCCACATCGTACGATCCGCGGTAGTCCCGCAGCAAAAAGAGCAACTTTCCCGATCTCGTCTCGAGTGCTTTGCGGAGCTCGTCGCTCTCGATGGGCCAATTTTCTCCCTGGATTGTCGCCACCGCCACGGCCATCTCCGGCGTGCCTGCCTTTTCGACGGAGGTTCGGTAATTGAGCAACTCTGGCAACTCGCGCGCGGTGAACCACGGAAACGAACTTCGAGAGGTCGCCTGAACGAACGCATAGCGTCGGTCCTCCGCGAAACCTTGAAGAGTCAGCGCCGCCGAACTCAGCGCTTCACCTTGCATGGACTTGACTGGGTATCGTGCAAGCTGGCGAATCACACCCAAAGATTGCATACGATTTCTCCTCAATGCCGGGTGAAGCGTCAGTTCATTCTCGCGTAGGCTGGTGCCGCTCGCAATGACGCGGGAGACGATGGCAGAACAGATTGTTGACCATGATTCCTGATTAGCGCGCTGCGTTTGCCAGAGATTCGGCAGGCGAATCCCGCGAGTCGCGCTCGGGTGACGGGGATCAAACGGTATTGTCGGAGACTGTATTTCCAGAAGACGACGTCGAGACGACTACTGCCATTCACCGTTATTGCTGCCCGTCATCTGCCATCACTTTGCTGATAAACATAGAAGCGTCAAGGTAAAGCTCGTCAGGATTACCATTGAGCGGAGAGGGATCGATGTAGATATCCCCGGATCTCATGCCTTTTTCACGGCGTATCGCAGCCAGCACCTGGCCAGTCTGCCCGTCAAATAAATACTGTTGAAAATGCTCGTCTCCCTTGGTTGGATCGGCGTTCGAAACGGTTAGCTGAACGTAGCAGCGATTTGTTTTTGGCTCGTAATGCGATAGTTGATCCTTTGTCAGCGCAACGCCGATAGCGGTATTCTTCAAAATCTTCTCGCCGAGATCAGCGCATTTCGATCTCAAATTAAAAACCTCGGTAGCAGTCGGGCTGCGGAAGGTGGGTGCATCCACAGGTTTAATGGGTGCTGACGACTTTTGACACCCGGAAAAGAAGAGAAGCACTGAAAAAACAAAGAGTCTCATGACATTCCCATTCCAGCAGTTCGCGGAAGCGACCCCACGGTTCGTAGGCTACGCATGAGAGAAAATACCATGATTAATAGCAGGGCAAAAATCCCAGAAAGGTGCAGCGGGAAACTCAAGCTCGGTTTAGGTGCCGCAGAAAGTTTCGTGGACGATTTCTTCTGGCCGCGGTGGCGTTTCGAGATCGGCGTATTCGACCTGTTCGGCGTAGGGCGCGGCCAGGGCATCCACGAGACGGTGGAACGGAGCAAAGTCGCCGGCATAAGCGCTCTGGATGGCTTGCTCGACGCGGTGATTGCGCGGGATCAGGATCGGGTTGGCGGCGCGCATGTCGGCGAGGTGCCTGGCGGGGTTAGCTTCGCCACGCCATTTGGCGAACCATTGTTCGAAATGGCTCGCTGCTGGAAAACATCGCGGCAAGCGTTTTAGAGTCCTCTCCGCCGGCGACTCGTGTGAGATGACGGAAAAAGAGCGTGAAATCGACCTCTTGGGCGTCGAGTAGATCGAGACACTCCTGGATGAGCGCGACCGGCGCCTCAGGTGGGAGTCCGAATTTGGCGCGGAAGCGGGCGATGTATTGGCCGCCGAATCGCTCAGGATATCCGGAGAGAACGGCTTCGGCGATCTTGGTCGCCTCGCCAGGATCCTCAGACAACAATGGCAGCAGCGTTTCCGCGAAGCGGGTGACGTTCCAGAGCCCGATGTCGGGCTGGTTGCCCCAAGCATAGCGCCCACGGGAGTCGATGGAGCTGAAGACGCACTGCGGGTGGAAGGCGTCCATGAACGCGCACGGACCATAGTCGATCGTCTCCCCGGAGATGGCGGTGTTGTCCGTGTTCATCACGCCGTGGATGAAGCCGAGAGACATCCACTGGGCGATCAGATCCGCCTGGGCAGTCGCGACCGACTCCAACAAAGCCAGATAAGGATTTGGCGCTTGAGCGGCGTCCGGGTAGTGCCGGGCAATGACATGATCGGCGAGCAGTCGCAGGCCATCGATATCGTTGCGTGCCAGAAAATACTGAAAAGTCCCGACGCGAATGTGACTTGCAGCAACGCGGGTGAACACGCCGCCCGGGAGCGGCCCTTCCTGGCGCATTACTTTTTCGCCGGTGGCAACGGCGGCGAGCGCTCGGGTCGTGGGAACCCCGAGCGCGGCCATGGCTTCGCTGACAATGTATTCGCGGAGCACCGGACCGAGGGCGGATTTGCCATCGCCGCCGCGGGAGAATGGCGTGCGCCCTGATCCCTTCAACTGCAGATCGTAACGTGCGCCGTCAGTGTCGATCACTTCACCGAGCAGGAGGGCGCGGCCGTCGCCGAGTTGTGGCGAGAATCCACCGAACTGATGGCCAGCATAGGCTTGCGCAATCGGCTCGGCACCCTCGGGAATCGCATTGCCCGCGAGCATCGCGACGCCGTCAGCTGATTTCAGCCAGTCGGCGTCGATCGAGAGCTTTGCCGCGAGCCCGAGGTTGAGACGGATGAGCTTCGGTTCCGGAACACGCGCGGGTTCCTGTTTGGCGAAGAAACGTTCCGGCAGCTGGGCATAGGTGTTGTCGAAGAGAATGTTCATTGAGCTGATCGGCGCGAGATTTTAACAGGGCGCACTGGGTAGGTGCTTCCCCGCCTTTGCGCAACGTGGATATCCAAGAAGAGGATTTCTGGAGAGGGGCGGCAGAGCTTCGGCAAATGGCCCTGCCTTAAGTTACTTTCTCTCGTTCATGCGTGTAGGACAAATACTCCGAGTAAACACCCTTGAAGTCCTCAATGCCTCCATCTTCGAAATGCCAGATGCGCGTAGCGACTTCGTCGATGACGTCATAGTCGTGTGTTACCAGCAAGACGGTCCCTTTATATGCCTGCAAGGCAATGTTAAGCGCATTGATGGACTCCAGGTCCAGGTGATTGGTGGGTTCGTCGAGCACCATGAAATTCGGTTTCTGTAACATCAGGCGGCAGAAAATAAGCCGCGCGGACTCACCTCCGGAAAGCGTATCCGTGGACTTCAAAGCGTCTTCGCCGCTGAAGAGCATCCGGCCCAGCAGGCCACGCAGTTCCTCATGTGTTGCGTGCTGGTCGAATTGTTGCAGCCACTGGATAGCAGTTGTGCCCTTGGCGATGGAATCGGTATGGTCTTGGGCGAAGTAGCCCACACTCACCTCCGGCCCCCAGACCACAGTTCCGCTATCGATCTCGAACTGCCTTTCTGCATCGTCGACGTAGCCGGTCGCGTCGCGAATCAGTGACTTCAGCAGCGTTGTCTTCCCCGCGCCGTTACGGCCCATCAACGCAATCTTTTCCTCCCGCTCGACATTGGCCGTGAAGCGCTGAATGACCTTGAGACCGTCGTAGGACTTCGAGAGGTTTTTGATCTCCAGAGGATGGCGCCCCGAAGGCCGCTTCATCTCAAACCGCATGTACGGTCGCTGAATGTTGGACCTGGCTAGCTCTGTAGTCTGTATTCGCTCGACTTCTTTCTTCCGCGACATTACCTGCGAGGAACGAGTGCCGGCCGAAAAGCGCGCGATGAACTGATTCAATTGCGCAATCTTCTTTTCGCGCACGGCATTGTCCGCTTCGATCCGGGAGCGTATCTGCGTCTTGGCGAGCACCATATCGTCGTACCCGCCCGTATACATGATGACGGTTTGGTAGTCGATATCGGCGATATGCGTGCAAACGCTGTTCAGAAAATGGCGGTCGTGTGAAATCACGATCAGCGCGCCCTTGTAGTTGCAAAGATAGTCCTGCAGCCAGCGCACCGAATCGAGGTCCAGGTGGTTGGTGGGCTCATCCAGCAGCAACGCGGGCGGGTTGCCAAAAAGCGCCTGCGCGAGCAGCACCCGAACCTTCTGGCCGCCCTGCAATTCGCCCATCTTGCGCTCGTGCAATGCAGCTTCCACACCCAATCCGTCGAGCAGCACCGCGGCGTCGGCCTCCGCCGTGTAACCTCCCTCTTCGCCGATAATTCCTTCAAGCTCCCCAAGGCGTATGCCCTCTTTTTCCGTGATCGAGTCGTGGGGTTTGGCGTAGAGCGCGTCCCGCTCTTCCAATGCTTTCCAAAGCGGGGAATTGCCCATAATGACGGTGTCGATTACTCGGAATTTGTCGAAGGAAAACTGGTCCTGACGAAGGATACCGACCTTTTTTGGCCGGGTGACTGAACCATGCGAGGGCTCGATCTCGCGGGTCAGAATCTTCATAAGAGTGGACTTGCCCGCGCCATTCGGCCCGGTGATGGCGTAGCGACGCCCAGCAAGGAATGTACAGGTGACGTCCTCGAAAAGACGTCTATCGCCGAAGCGCATGGAGATATTGTCGATGGATAGCATTGGAGATTGATTATACCAAGTGGTCTCCTGGCCGCGCTTGATGATCGGCACGGCTCCGTTCCCCCAGCACAGATGCTAAAAATAGTCGACGAATCGTGGTTCCCCGAGGCAGAATGGGACCCACCCAGGTCTGGTCTACCGACCAGTCGCGCGGCCTCAGCAGGTCCCAGCCGGCAAGCCGATGCTCCGTAAACCGAAGGAAAATTCAGGAGGCGGGATGATCAAATCGGAAAGATCAAGCTGTCATGCCGGTGGCAGCAAAAACAGGGAACCCCTTAGGAACCGAAGTCGTAGAGTTTTCGTCGAATGCCTGGGTTTGGGAGTAATCAGTCTGGCTGGGGCCGGTATGGGATTCGAGTCGGTGGCGAAAGCCGGCGTGTCACCGCAAGGCGGTGCCGGCTCCCCTTCTCCAGGGAGCAAGAGGGCTGACGAATCCTACCGGCGTCGCGTCGAAGCAGCGGAAGCTGAGCATGACGTGCCCATACCTTTTCATCCCACCAACCATGACGAACAACTTTACGGGAATCGTATCGGAAATTACTCGAAGGGCCTTCCACACAATTCCATCGGTGAAGTTGATCCCACCGCATATCAGGCTCTGCTCTGCGCGTGTGCCAGTGGCGCTCCTACCGAGTGGGATGCCGTCCCGTTAGGTGGAAGCAGACCACTAACGGACCCCCAGTCGGGCTTGGCCTTCGAAATGGAGGGAACCGATTCCCAGCAACTGATGATCCCCCCAGCACCAAGCGTGGCGAGCGCCCAACGAGCCGGCGAAATGGTCGAAGATTATTGGATGGCCTTACTCCGCGATGTGCCGGTTACCTCATTTTTCGAGAATACCTTAGCGCAGTGCGCCTGCGCGGACCTCAACAAGTTAAGTGATTTTCGAGGACCGAAGGTGGGGAGCAAAGTGACACCAGGCACGCTCTTCCGAGGATTCACTTCGGGCGACTTGATGGGTCCTTATGTTTCGCAGTTCTTTCTCAAGTCGTTCAACTTCGGTGCCCTCCCCGTTAGACAGCAATATCAAACATATGTTGCTGGAATAGATTATCTGACCGACCAGAATTCTTGGCTTGCCGCACAAAATGGCCAAGCTTCATTTCCGCGGCAACAGACGAACTCACAGTTGAGTTACTTGAAAAGCCCGCGTGATCTTGCCGCATGGGTGCATGCCGATGTCTTATATCAAGCCTACTTCAACGCCTGCCTGTATCTGCTCGGCAACGCGGCGCCTTTGAATTGCGGCAATCCGTACATTGGTTCTAAAAACCAGGTGGGATTTGGCACTTTTGGCCCTCCACAGATCGAAGCTTTGCTTGCTGAAGTTGCCACCCGTGCTCTGAAGGCCGTCTGGTATCAAAAATGGTTCGTTCATCGCAATGAACGGCCGGAGGAATTCGCTGGCCTCGTCCATATGACGAACACAGGCCAGGCGAAGTATCCTTTGCATCCTGATGTCCTCCACTCCGAGGCTGCCAATCGGGTCTTCGTCGGCACAGGATCGTGGTTCTTGCCCATGGCTTTCCCGGAGGGCTGCCCCACACATCCTTCTTACGGCGCAGGCCACGCAACCGTCGCCGGAGCATGTGTAACCATCCTGAAAGCTTTTTTTGACGACACGGCGCTCTTGGTGAATATCGGCGACGGGCAGATCGTCCAGCCTAGCGAAGACGGGCTTTCGCTGGCTCCCTATCAGAGTGGCGACGCCAATCTACTGACGGTCGGAGGCGAGCTGAACAAGCTTGCCGCTAACGTAGCAATCGGCCGAAACCTCGCCGGCGTTCATTGGCGCTCCGACTATCACGAATCACTCCTGCTTGGCGAGGCAGTGGCGATCAGCGTTTTGCAGGATCAACGCCTCTGCTATAACGAGAATTTCGGCGGTTTCACGTTCCATAGATTTGACGGCTCTCAAATCACCGTATAAGCAAATAGGAATGGTTTCACGTTTTTCGCGGCCCCGTTGCTTTATGGAGCGGGCACGTTAATGACGGTGTTCACCATAGTCACCGACGCATTGAGTGCCAATGCCCGGCCATTGAGCGTGGTGATGGCTGTTACACCGGAAGTGGAGAACGTAACTCCGGAGTTAGCGATGATGGTGCCCACCATGGTGCCGCCGCCTGCCGCATTGATCGTGGCCGCGCTGCCCACGTACCAGAACACGTTCTTGGCCTGCGCGCCGTTGACGAGGATGACGCTGCGGGGTGTTCCAGCGGCGCCGACGGTAAGACTGCCGGCTGCCTGGAATACCCACAGGGCGTTCGCATCGCCTTGGGCATCCAAAGTCAGATCCGTTCCGGTGATCAGGAACGAACCACCTGCGGCTTTGTAGATGCCGGGAGCGAGGACGTGTGCACCGAGTTGGCCCGCGCCTGGATCGGTTCCACCGGGCCGCGAAGCGGGTGCAAGATTGTTCCATGCGGCGATCGCATCGACTGAGGCCTGAGTCGCGGTCGCGGCAGTGGTAGCGGTGCCTTCCGACGGACATCCGACAGTCGGTGGCGGGGCAGCGGTGTATATTTTCCCCTTGACCACTCCCACATTGCTTCCTGTTTCCGTGTACGTGCACCCTGGTCCCGCATCGTGGAATCCAGTCACCAAGGTCGAAGCTCCTGTGGTTCCGATATCTCCGTTAATTACCGTGTTGATTCCCTGATTGGTGGCGCCCGAGCCGCCTCCAAAAGACCCGAAAGTCACGGTGACCCCAAGAGGCGGAGCCACCGGGGTTCCGGCGCCGGTTGTGGTCGAAGTTTGTGTCGAGCCGCATCCGGCGACAAAACCTGCCATGAGGAACGCCAACATCCACATCTTTCCTACCAATACCTGACGCATCAGTATCTCCTCTTCAATCGTTAAATGACGTTACCCTGCGGTTCTCTCGACGCCCCACCGACGCGGCCAAATGACGCCGGTGGATCGTTGGCGACAAAGACTCTCTTCACGGCGCAGGACGTGAATGCTAGAAGGCCCAGGAATTTTCTTTATTCAATTACGCGCAAACTGAGTTTCTATTTCTTTATCGTTCAGGGGGGTATGTGCACAGCCTGTGCCAAAGGCAACTTTAAGAAATTGCGGAGTCTCGGGATGGCAAATTGCTGAGCCTTAAGTCCCTGAGTTCAAAGACAAAAGAAATTTGACTCGTATTCAGCACCGAAGACACTTTCACTAGTAACTCAATTTTCTTTCCAGATCGGGAAGGAACCAGAGCCATTTGAGGATCAGCTCTGCACAAGCTCTCGCGCTCGGCCTTCTCGGACAGTGAGATTTCGGCGTCGGCCTCAATCCGACAAGAGGACTCGGCATTTGGGCTGCTCACTTAATGAGCCGGGAAGAGCCCAGTCTGCTTTGTTCGTTTTGGAACTGGGCGAACTATATCGGAACCGTTCTGTTTCCTCGGCAATTCGGCAGTTCGTAAATGGCTGATTCCATGAAGCTGGATACCTCCCTGTATGGTGAGCCGTGTGCACCGGGAAGAGTGAGATCCAATGACCATGGAACGAAAATGCAAAATGGAGGAAACAACATGAACGGAACACATCTTTACATCGCTTCGCTGTTCCTGACCGCTGCCCTTGTGATGCCAGTAGCAATGATGGCCGCTCCGGCACCTCAACGCGCCGGCGTCCAGGTCCGAGTTTACGACGCAGGCCACAAGGACTATCACAACTGGGATGACAACGAAAACCACGCCTGGGGTCTGTACCTTACGCAAAACAACAGAAAGCCCCATGAATTCAGGAAGGCAAACAAGCGAGAAAAATCGGAATACTGGAATTGGCGTCATGATCACGAAGACGATCATCACGACCGTTCCGACGATAGGAGATAGCAAAGTCACGAGATCGGTCGAAGGAACATAGGCCCATCAAGCGACCGTCCCGTCCGCATCGTTATGGACGGGACGGTTCGCTGCCTAAGAGATGGTTCGTGACAACAGAATTACCATAACTACGCCTTAGGCCAGCCCCGAGAAACTACGCCAGGTCAGCCTTCAGTACCAATGTTTGTAGCATTACCGCCGATTCTTGTGAGCTGCAATTTAGGGAGGCCCAAATATGATTACGGTCAACCGTGAACCAAGTAGACAAAGCCACCAGCGGGGGATCGCCTTATTGATGGTGCTGATGGCTTTGCTCATTATTGGCGCAATCGCAGCCGGTGCAATTCTCCTTAGCAATATCGAAACCAGCATCAGCGCCAACTTCCGCGATGAACAACTGGCATTCTTTTCAGCCAAGTCTGGCGTTGAAGAGGCCCGCGACCGCATGCAAGCTGGCGTCACCAACACGCTCCGAACAGCGTCTCTTCCTACGACCCTGCCAGGAACCTCCGGGAGCGTCCTGTACATCCTGAATCCGGCAAACGGGGAAACGGTGGCTCCCTGGAACGGCAGCAGCAGCACGACGTATCCCGACGACGAAATTTGCAAAGAGACCTCCACGATCAGTTGCAGCAGTAATCTGCCAAACCTGTCCAGTTGTTCCAGTTGGTGCGTTTCGACGACGGCAAGCAGCGTCTATGGGGTTTCGCCAGTCCTTCCCTGGAAGTGGGTGCGGGTCATGCTGAAACAAAACAACGCCCTTACCTCTTACTCCACCAATGGCAATAGTAGTTCCGGCTCGCAGACTTGCTGGAACGGCACCAATGAAGAGACGACCAGTTGTGCGCCCCCCGATTTTTTGCCTGTCTATACTTTGACCGCCCTCGCGGTTACGCCCACCGGATCCCGGCGCATGGTACAAGCCGAAATTGCGGAGGACAGATTAAATTTCTCGGCGTCGGCTGCATTGACACTGGACGGTACGGGCGACACATTCTCGGCGCCTCATAGCAACCCTTTCAATGTCAATGGAATCGATAGCGCGGGCTGCGGGGCTACGACGACGGGCCCTGCAATTCCGGGGCTCGGCGTCACCGATAATCCGGACGTTGCCACCGTAACTGGAGCCATTCCCAATGGCCGCGACAACAACTATACGGGCAGCGGCGGGACGACCCCCGATGTCGAGAACATTTCATCCTCCTTGCCGCCAAACCTACAGACGGTCACTTCGCTGCTAGCCTTGACATCGAGCATCAAAAGCATGGTTACTCAACCTGTTATCACTGGCCCAGCTTTCAACCTTGCTTACCCGGGAACTCAAGCGTCGCCACAGATTATTTACGTAAACGGTGATTTGACAATTAGCGGCAGCGTCACCGGATACGGACTTCTCGTTGTGACCGGGACCTTCACAGCCAGCGGAAACGTGGGCTGGAACGGTCTCGTACTGGTGGTTGGACAGGGAAACTTCGTAGGTAACGGCGGAGGTAATAACTCGTATAACGGAGCGGTTCTCGTAGCCAAGACGCTCGACGCAATGAATAACCCGTTGAGTGCCATTGGCGCCCCTACATTTAACTTTGCCGGCGGCGGCGGTAATGGCATGAATTACAGCAGCGGTTGTATTGCCCAGGCCACTACCCTCAGCACATTTCATATCATGGCCTTCCGCGAAATGTTGAACTAGCCCAGGCCGAACTTCCGACGCAACTATTCGGGCCGATGGTGCGGCGAGAGCTCGATGGTGGTGTTCGTCTACGTGGCTAGTGTGGAGAGAATCATCTATGCGACTTTTCGCCGCTTCAATCAGCAGTGGCGAAACCGCACCCTTCCCTTTTTCACAAGCAGCTTGACGTCACCGTTATCGAGAGTGAGAAATACCTATTTGACGAGCGCGATAAAATAGATGTAACGCTCGCGGGCTGCCCGGAATTTGCTAGATGACTTGCAGGTTCGCTTGCGTGCACTCGCAAGGCAGGTGCCAGTTTGAGCGATGCGTCTTAGACTGCATCGATCGACGCCGAAACATCGACCGTCTTCTATCTGGAAAATCAACAGAAGCCGTCATTTCGAATGCAGTGGCAATTCCCTTCCCTTGCAAGCAATCAAAAGCTCAACTCCTTCAGATTCTGCACTTACAAAAAGTCGCACTATAACGTCCGCAGAATCAGCACTTGCGAAAAATAAGGACTTTAAGCCTCCTGACATCAACACTTGCAAAAAAATTTTGCGAGGGCATCCTCTTAAGACGAGCCGCGGCTCGAAACTGCGAAATATACAAAATTCTGAAACAGGCATAGTAAGATACGCGTCCAAGGGACAAGTACTCGGGGAACCAGCAGCTTTTCTAAGGAGACATTCATGCGACGCATGTTCTACGGTGGTCTGGTAGTCGCCTTCGGTTTGCTCGTTTTGGCGAAACCCGCGCCCGCACATCACGCCTTCGCGGCGGAGTTCGACGCCAATAAGTGCACGGATCTCACCGGCACCTTCACCAGTTACGAGTGGCAGAACCCGCACGGCTATTTTCATATGGACGTGAAAGACACGAGTGGCTCCGTAAACTCTTGGACATTTGAAACCGTTTCGCTCTCCACTCTAAAGAGGAGCGGAACGCAGAGGCGCGACTTCGAAAACGCCATCGGCAAGAGCGTCACCGTCAGGGCCTGCCTGGCCAAGAACGGTGCGAAGAACCGCGCCGCGGCCGAAACCATCAAGATGCCGGACGGCCAGGTCCACAGAATCGGCCAAGACGTCGAAGGGAAGTTCAGCGCATACTGACGCCGAGCGCTTTCCTGGCTCGATCTCCCGGCGCTGAGGAGGAATCAAATGAAGCAACGCTTGGTGTGTTACCTGACGGTTGCGGTGGTCGTGCTCGGAATCTTGACTATTCCGTCCGCGCTCGCGGGGCAGGAAGAAAATGCCTCAAAACCCACTAAATCCAAGCAAGAGGCGGTGCCCAAAGGCGGTCCGGCGCCCCGCACGGCAGACGGCCACCCCGATCTTTCGGGAGTCTGGTTTCAAGGCACTGCGGGCGGGTTCACGTATAACCCGGCGCTGCGGAAGCAGTTTGACCCTAAGGTGACACCGGAAGAGCCTCCCTCGTTTCAGCCGTCGGCAGCCGCAAAGATCAAGTCCATGACGCAAACGGATTTTGAACTCGGGCGCGCGTCTGTGAATTGTTTGCCCCGTGGCGTTCCGGGCATGTTTCTGATCAATCCTTATCCCTTCCAGATCGTGCAAACTCCCGGTTTGTTCGTCCAGTTGGACGAGCTGAATAACAACTTCCGAGTCGTCCACACCGACGGCCGCAAGCACAGTGACGACCCGGATCCTTCGTTCGACGGAGACGCAGTTGCGCACTGGGAAGGCGATACCCTGGTCATCGATGTGATCGCTATTGATGAACGCACCTGGAACAACTTCACTGGCTGGTTCCACAGCGATCAGGAACACGTGATCGAGCGCGTCACCCGCCCATCGATGAACTATCTTGTTGTGCAGGTGACCATTGAAGACCCGAAAGTGCTGACTAAGCCGTGGACTTCAGCGCCCCGGGTCTGGACGCTCAGCCACGAAGATCTGCTCGAATACTATTGCACCAACAATCAGGAAGTGGACCAGTACAAAGCGCTCAAGGATAAGGAATCAGGCGGCAGTCAAAAGCAGCAAAAGGACGGAAAATAACGATGACACGCAGGCCTCTCGGTACCTTCGCGTTAGCTCTCGCATTGCTCTCTTCAGCGATTCCCCTGTTGGCGCATCATTCGGTCACAGCGGAGTTCGATAGCTCGAAGTCATTCACGGTCAAGGGCACGATTACGAAAATCGAGTGGGTCAACCCGCACATATACATGTACGCGGACGTGAAGGACGAGAGTGGAACCGTCACGCCCTACTCATTTGAGGGCGGGCCTCCAGGCAACCTGCGCAGAGCAGGCGTGCTCAAGACCATGTTCAACGTCGGAGACGTCGTCGAGATCGAGGCATACATCGCCAAGGATGGCTCCAAGCACCTGGGCCTCTTGCACGGCGTCCGTTTTGCCGATGGTCATCAGATATTGTTTGGCAAGGCCGAAGACAGCGAAGGCAAAAATTAGCGGTCAAACAACCGGCAATCTGTGCGTGCTGGAACAGCCGAATTGGAAAAGGGAGTAAGCGATGAACGTTCGTGTGATTGGTTGGGTCTCTGCCATTGGGCTCGCGGCAAGCGTCTTGTGCCTGGTTCCGGCGTCAGCGAGAGCCCAGGCCAAAGCCGGAAATGATAAAAAGACCGTGCCGGTCGGTTATGGTCTGGACAAGGATCAACCGTTCGCCGGAGCGGATCCCAATGGGACCGGTCTTCCTTGGAAAGAGCCGCCCGCCGCAGACGTGGAGGCGGCAAAGCAAGCGCCAACGCCGCACTTAGCTGACGGTCATCCCGACCTTACAGGGTTTTGGGCGCCTGCTGGCTGGGGCTACGCGGTTACTCAGGGAGCTGTAAGCGCCGATGGCAAAACCCGCTATACGCAGCGCGGAGGTGAGGGTCCGGCCCAATCAGCCGACAAAAAGCGCGAATTGGCGAATCGATTGGTGGGAGCGAATCTTCCCCCATACAAACCTGACTACGTCGAGAAAGTGAAATATCTCGGCGAGCATCAAAGTCACGAGGATCCTGCTTTCAAGTGCGCGCCAAAAGGGTTTCCACGCGTTGGCCCTCCAACTGAGATCGTCCAAGTCCCTAATGAGGTCGTCTTCCTCTATGACACCGTCAACTCGTCGGAGCAAAATGCCTTTCGCATCGTTTCCACCGACGGCCGTGGACACGACGAGTCTCTGAACCCTTCCTACTACGGAGACTCCATCGGCCATTGGGAAGGCAACACCATGGTCATCGACGTCACCAATTTTGTCGACGACACCTGGCTCAGCCAGAATGGCGCGATCCACAGCGATGCCATGCACGTGGTCGAGAAACTAACCCGCGAAGGCAATGTGATCGACTGGGTGATTTCGATCGAGGATCCGAAGATGTTCACCCGTCCCTGGGTGATTGAACGCCACTTGATCCACGGACTAAAGGGTGGGCACGCTCTGGAAGAAGCTCCCTGCGTCGAGCACGACTACAATCACCTGGTCAACGACGACCGCAACTAGCAGGTTGAGCGGAGCAGATTTAAGTTTCAGCGGCGGTTAGGGATAACCCTATAAGCTGCTTCGGAGTTCCTTAGAAAGACGATCGCTGAAACAGAATTAGGCTATTTCGCAGCGTCGTCCTTCTTCTTGAAGCTGAAGCTCTCGAAGTTGTTGAAGTCCAGGTAGTCTCCCGAACAGGAGATTTCCCCAAGTTCCCAATCAGGCCTGTTTTCGTAGTAGAAGGTTGTGGTCCAGGGCTTCGCCAGGGCTTTCGGATCGGCCATCGTGATATCCAGCTGCAGGTGGTCGCGATCCACACGGCGGAAGCGCTCGGTCACATGAAGCTGCTCGCTGTGGGCATGGCCCAGCCGATCAAGCCACGTCTTTTCATTGAAACCCACGGTGTCGACCACGAATGTGGTGTTTCCATCCCAATGCCCCACCGAATATCCCATCCAACTCGCATCCGGATCCGAAGGGAGCGGCCGGCCATCCGTGTAGATGCGGCGTATCATGTGGTCGTATTCAAAGACCATCAGCATGAATTTAGCGCCTTGCACAAATTCAAACGGGTAGGGATGAAAGTAAACGCGGGGTGTGCCGGGCGGATAGCACCTGGTGAGAACCGGATCATTCGTCTGATCCAGTGTGTAAGCTCCGCCATTTGAATCCTTGGCCTCTTTGAACTTCTCCTCGCCCCACGCAGTCATGGAAGGCGGATCTGTCTTCGGATCGGTATAGGTGTAATTGGTATATCCGCGGTTTGAGCCCGGCGGATTGCGCATCATCCAAACGCCACTCAAGTCGTGAACCGGCGCGGGAGCGGGCGCAGCGTTAGCCTTGTCCGTTGCAGGCGTGCCGCCCGTCGGCGCAATGGCTTTACCTGCGCCATACTGGGCGTACGACGCGCAGGGAATCGCGATCAGCGCCAGCGCGATCACAACCGAATTCAGAGAGGGTTTACGCATCTTCGATCCTTCCCATCGTCCCTGCGAGCGTCTATACGGCACATCAAAAGTAATCAGCGTGGGAGCAAAATTAATCTTCAAACAACTGCATGGACTGACCATCAGGCCCGACGAGCTTGCGGATCCAAAGCGAGTGACCGCCGTATTTGCCGGAAAAACCGGAAACTGTGATTTGATCGCCCGGGTTCAGGCTGTGCTTCGTCCATCCGGCTCTGGCGAGTTTGTTAGGAGCCGTGAGTTCGCCCTGCCAATGTTCGACTTCGCCCTTATCGTTCTTGACGTCGAAGTAAATCTGGCAGTGCGGATTAATGAAGCGGAACTCGGTCACTGTGCCCTTAAAGGTGAGCGCGTTGCTCGTATCATAGGCGGCCGTGCCGTGATGAGCAAAGACAGGAACCGCAACAATCAGGAGAGCAAGAGCAGCTACAACTGTGACCAGTTTTGCTTTCATCGGGTTCACCTCGTGTGGCGATATTCTCCCATCTTGGTTCTATAGCGTCAACATCGCTAGGACGACTGAAACATGAGCGCTAGTTTCAAATTTCCCGATCTAATCGCGAGATCTTGAGGAGGGCGAGCGGTTCGTACGACAGTGAAATTAGCGTGCAAAACAACGCTCATGGCAATGCTTCGGCCGGTCAGTTTGGCTTATCTGTTCTCGATTTTCGGGCGCTGAACGGCTTCATCTTGCGGCTTGCCTACAGGCGGATTAGTGTATATCCTTCGCGGCGCTGGAAAAAACCGAAGCCTTGTTTCGGCAAGGAGACGACTTGGTCCCACCGACTTTTTTGCGGAGCTTGGAAGATAGCGGCTTCAGCACATGGCTGCGCGAATCTGAGTCGCCGTTCGCATTTTATTTTGTTCTCCTGTTTCACACCTTCGGCTTAGCCTTGCTGGTGGGCGCAAACGCAGTAATGGACCTGCGCATTCTCGGCGTGGCGTGCGAGATACCTCTTGCCCCACTCAAGCGATTGTTTCGCATTATGTGGATTGGGTTCGGAATCAACGCCTTTACAGGCGTTTTACTCATCCTCGCGTATCCCACAAAAGCCCTCACCAACCCAGTGTTTTACACGAAATTGACGCTCATAGCCTTGGCCATTTGGATCGTCACGCTGCTGAGGGATCGCGTTTTCGGCGACGCCAGCCTGGACGAGACGGCCATGATGGCGCGCGGCGCGAGCCTGGCCAAATGGTCGCTTTTCTTGTGGGTCGGAGCGATAAGTGCGGGGCGCCTGCTGGCGTACACTTACAAATATTTGACGTATCCATGTTGACGATGGTGCTGACGATTCGGGGGCTTACCATTCAGGGGAGACTCGCAGTGTTGGGATTCAGGAGCCCGGTATGAATTTGGCGCACCTTCATCTTTTGCTGAATCATTTTCCAATCATCGGCACAATCGTCGCCCTTGGGCTATTCATCACTTCCTTTATCGGAAAGAACGACGACCTGAAGCGCTCGGCCCTAATCATTTTCGCGGCCATGGCCCTGATCACCCTTCCCGCCTTTTTCAGCGGCATCGGGGCGCAAAGAGCGGTCAGGAAAGATGTGGGTGTCTCGACGGCAGTAATCGATCGTCACGAAGGCGCGGCGATCCTGGGTATGTTTTTAATCTTGATCACCGGCGCTCTCGCGTTGGCTGAACTCTGGCGCCGCCGGCGTATTGTCACGGAAAATCCCTGGTCCGGAACCTTGTTGGCGATTTTGGTTTTCTCACTGCTTACAACAGGTGTAATGGCGAGAGTTGGCACAACAGGTGGCGACATTCGGCATCCCGAGATCTGGGACGTGAAAGATGTCACCCAGGAAACGGGAATCTCCGCTTTCATACACATGTTTGAGCCGACGCCGACCAAGTTCACCGACTTAATGCTGGTCAGCAAATATTGGTGGGCCTTTATGATGGACCTGCATTTCCTTGGGCTCGCGCTGCTGATCGGAACAGTTGGCATCCTTAATTTACGCGTGCTGGGATTTGAGAAACGACTGACGGGAGCCTCTCTGCACCGGTTAATGCCGTGGGCGTTGGCGGGATTCGGCATTAACGTACTAACCGGCACGCTGGCTTTTATCGGTATGCCTTCCTACTACGCCTTCGATGTCGCTTTCTGGCTGAAAATTCTGGCTGTATTGCTGCTCGGATTGAATGCTGCCGTCTTCTACTTGACGGATGCATTTCACAGCGTGGAACAGCTCGGATCCGGAGAGGATGCACCGCGGTTTGCCAAGCTTATCGCCGGCTCCGCCCTATTTCTGTGGTTTGCAGTGATAACTCTGGGACGCTACATTCAGTCGTACGCAGACACGCTTCGCTGAGTTCTTGATCATTCATCGAACAGCCGCCGTTCGCGTGAATTTTCGCCCGCATCGTGCGTGACACTGCGCGCGCACGGCGCTACACTGGGGCCATTCGGACGCACGGGAGGCGGCGCATGGTCATCCAGCTTCGCGTCGAGTGCCATGCCGGTTATCGGGCTGACGAGCATCCTCTGCGGTTTGAGCTGCGCGGGCGGCTCTTCGAAGTGACCGAGGTAGAAGACCGCTGGTATTCTCCCGGCGCCATCTATTTCCGCGTGAAAGCCGAAGACGGAAATTTCTATATTCTGAGGCACGATGAAGGCATGGACGTGTGGACTCTCGACGCCTTCCGCACGTGCCGTGAATACGAAATCACACCGGAACCCCTGGACGTAACCACGCCTCCTGGACCGCACGGGGCGTCTTAATTCCCTGCTGCAAGCTCAATCTTTCGTTTTGAAGTTACTCGTTAGGATCGCTGGGCCGTTATCGAGCCAGCGCGCTGCCTGACTGCGATTCAAGCGCCAGCGGGCTGTGCTAATGGCTGTTGTTTTGTTTCTTGTTGTTGCAGCGGGAATCCGCGCTTGCGCCAGCCGTCGAGCCCCTCCGCAAGCGGCCGAATGCGCGTGATGCCCTGGCTTCGCAACCGCAGTGCCATTTGTGCGGCCGTGGCTTCGTTGGGACAGCTACAGAAGAGGATGATGTCGCGGTCGCGCGGGATGACCTCGATGGCTTCCTCAAGGTCCGCGGGATCCATACGCACCGCACCGGAAATTGTTTCCGGCTCGGCGTCAAATTCCATCTCGTGGCGCAGGTCCACGATAACGATATCTTCACCCGCATCGAGGCGTTGCTTCAGTTCCTCCGGCGTGATGCGAGCGATCCGAAGCTTTCGGATAAATCGCCGGCGGTTTCGCCATTTCCAACCGATATAGGCGGCGAGCGCCGTTACCAGCAGGACCAAAAGACCGCTGCCCAGAAACGACAGGAAAGCCAGTACGCGTTCGAGCTTGCCGCTAAATATGAAACCCGCGGCGATATAAGCAGAAGACCACAGCAAGGCGCCCAGCGCATCGAGCAATGCGAAGCGACGCCAGGACATGCGGCTGATCCCCGCCAATGGCGCCATCATGGCGCTCAAGCCCGGCACAAATTTGGAGAAGATAAGCCCCCACGCGCCGCGCCGTTCGAAGGAAAGCTGTGTGCGGCGCACACAGGAATCGGGCTCGAGGGAAATGCGACAGATCAGCCGCAGCACGGCGATGCCACGCAGGCGGCCGAGGATATACCAGGACGAGTCACAAAGGGTCGCGGCGAGAACAGGCACAGCGACGACGAGCGGGAGATACATGCGCTGCCTGCCCGCGAGCGCTCCGGCGGCGAGCAATATCGGCGCGGACGGCACCGGCAAGCCGACCTCTTCAGCCATTACCCAGGCGAAGAGCACCGAGTACCCGTGGCGTACAAGAAACTCGATGATTTCGTTCATGCGCTCTTTCGTTCCCCGGGACTCTTTGGCGTGGAAGGCACGGCGGATGCGGCCGTGGGATGCCTGCCCGGCGAGCGCGTATTTTAGCATCCCAGGCGCTTCGGAAGCGGCCCCAGATGTTGGAGACGTGTCAGTGGCAGATTTCGACTTCTTGTTTTAGTCGGCGCCGATTATCAGGACGCACTTTTAAGCTTTCGGTATCGGCGGATCAGGTTGTTTGTGGAACTGTCGTGCGCGAGGGCAGGCTCTTTCTGGCTCTCTACTTCGGGGATGATGCGCTGAGCCAAAACTTTGCCGAGCTCCACGCCCCACTGGTCGAACGAATTGATCTGCCAGATCGTACCCTGGGTAAACACGGAGTGTTCGTACAGAGCGACAAGTTTGCCGAGGGCCTCCGGCGTGAGCTGAGGGGCGAGGA
Source organism: uncultured Acidobacteriota bacterium (assembly GCA_963846235.1). GTDB lineage: Bacteria > Acidobacteriota > Terriglobia > Acidiferrales > UBA7541 > Palsa-189. The sequence goes on along the minus strand of CAWJVF010000002.1, from coordinate 4,134,611 downwards.
TCGTATTCGACGGACGGTTGCCTTCGAACACGCGATGAGGGACGAGCCAATCCGGCGTGCCCTCGGCTTTGACTTGCTCCGGCGTTTTGCCGAAAGCCAGCGCTTCGGTCTGGGCGAAAACGTTTGCCAGAAGCATGTCATGGTGATGGCCAAGCGGATTGAGCGGCTGCGCGAAGGCGATAAAGTCGCAAGGGATCAGCCGCGTACCCTGATGGATTAACTGGTAGAACGAATGCTGGCCGTTGGTGCCGGGCTCGCCCCAATAGATTGGGCCGGTGGCATAGTCGACATCAGTGCCGTACACCGTGACGTGTTTCCCGTTGCTCTCCATGGTCAACTGCTGCAGGTAAGCCGGGAATCGCTTGAGGTACTGATCGTAGGGCAGCACCGCAACCGTCTGAGCGCCGAAGAAATCGTTGTACCAGATGTTGAGGAGTCCTGTAAGGACGGGAAGGTTCTGCTCGAAGGGCGCGGTGCGGAAATGCTCATCCATCTGGTGAAAGCCGTCTAACATGGCGCGGAAATTCTCCGGACCGATGGCGATCATGGTGGAAAGGCCGATCGCCGAATCCATCGAGTAGCGGCCGCCGACCCAATCCCAGAAGCCGAACATGTTGGCGGTGTCGATGCCGAATTTTGCTACCTCGGCGGCGTTCGTAGAAACCGCGACGAAATGCTTGGCCACCGATTTTTCGTCGCCGCCCAGAGTCGCCAGCGACCAGTCGCGTGCAGTGTGAGCGTTGGTCATCGTCTCTAGCGTAGTGAAAGTCTTCGAGGAGACGATGAAGAGCGTCTCCTCTGCGTCAAGATCGCGCACAGCTTCGGCAAAGTCCGTGCCATCGACATTGGAAACGAAGCGAAACGTCATCGCGCGTTCGCTGTAATGCTTCAACGCTTCATAGGCCATGACGGGACCGAGATCGGAGCCGCCAATGCCGATATTGATGACGTTGCGAATGCGTTTGCCGGTGTGTCCTTTCCATTGGCCACCGCGGACGCGATTGGAAAAGTCGCTCATCTTGTCCAGAACCGCATGGACCTGCGGCACGACGTTTTCTCCATCGACGACGATGGATGTGCCTTTGGGCGCGCGCAGAGCTACGTGCAAGACGGCGCGCTTCTCCGTGAAATTGATTTTCTCTCCCCGAAACATTGCGTCGATCTGAGACCGCAGGCCGGACTCTTCGGCCAATTGGATAAGAAGCTTGACGGTTTCGTCGGTGACGCGGTTTTTGGAGTAGTCCAGGAAAATACCCGCAGCCTCCGCGGTCATCCTCTCGCCACGCTTCGGGTCGTCCGCGAATAACTTTCGCAGATGCAGCCCGCGAAGCTGTTCGTAATGCGCCTGCAGAGCCTTCCAAGCCTTGCGCTTGGTCAGTGGTTCAATATTTTTCAGTTGCGTGCCCGGTGTAGCGTGGGTTGCCATCTTCATCCTCCTTTGCCGTTTTGCCTCGGTTAGTGGATGCGTTCTCGAGCGCTCTTGAATCCGGTGCTACCGAGGCTCGCGTTCGGTTCGCGTTTTTCGTCAGCTCGCGGAGCCATTCGAAGGACCGATCGGAGAGCATGTCCTTTGTAGCCCGCCAGCGCCAATTATCTTCGGGACGGCCCGGAACATTCATTCGAGTCTCCGTACCCAGATTCAGCAAATCCTGCATAGGTGCGACCGCAAGTGCGGCACGGGAGGACCAGCCCAATTCCATCAACGCCCGCGCGGCTTCGTTGCTTTTGGCTCCTCGCTCTCGCAAATATTTCCAGACTCTGTCGCGCTCCTCGGCGGGCAATTTCTCGAACCAGCCGCGAGTAGGCGGATTATCGTGCGTGCCGGTATACACCACCGCGTTCTCCACATAGTTGTCGGGGAGATGCGGGTTTGTCGAATCGCCGTCAAAGGCGAACTGCAGAACGCGCATCCCCGGAAGTTGAAATTTATCCCGCAGCACATACACGTCTGGCGTGATCATTCCCAAGTCCTCTGCGATAAAAGGCAGATGATCCAGCTTTCGTTTCACCGCAACGAAAAATTCTTCGCCCGGACCCGGTACCCACGTTCCAGTCTGCGCGGTGGGCGCCTCTGCGGGTACGTGCCAGGCGGCCACGAAAGCGCGGAAGTGATCCAGACGAATCAAGTCAACGTGATTGAGCAGAGAACGCAGGCGAGCGATCCACCAACGGTAGCCGGACTGACGAAGAGCTTCCCAGTTGTAAAGAGGATTGCCCCAAAGCTGTCCCGTTACGCTGAAATAATCCGGAGGCACACCGGCAACGACACGCGGGCGGCGATTTTCGTCCAGCAGAAACAGTTGGTGGTTGGCCCATACGTCGCTGGAGTCTCCGGAAACGAAAAAGGGCAGGTCGCCGATCAATCTCACGCCCTTTTCGTGGGCATAAGCCTTCATCCGGTTGGCCTGGCGGAACAGCAAAAACTGCGCAAAGGAAGCTTCGCCGATCTGATCGGCAAGCTCACGGCGAAGGCGGCTGAGCGCCGCCGGCTTGCGTTGCACAACTGCAGGGGGCCAGTCGAGATAATGCGCGTCGCCGAACTTGGCTTTCAGCACCCGAAAAAGCGCGTAATCCTTCAGCCAATGATGATGCTCGTGGCAGAACTGCTCATGATCGGATTGCAGGTCAGAGTGGGCGGCAGATTTGAAATTTTCCCAAGCCTTTGCTAACAGCCGCAGCTTAAACGGCAGCACCGAGTCGTAATCGACGAAAGCTTCAGGGAACGAGGGGTGCGCAAGATCGTGTGCATCCAAGAGGCCGTCCTCGACCAGCCACTCCGGGCTGACGAGCAAAGGGTTAGCGGCAAAAGAAGAGATAGATTGATATGGCGAGTTGCTGTAGCCAGTGGGACCGAGCGGCAAAGTTTGCCACCAGCTTTGGCCGGCTTGGTCTAGCCGGTCGATCCAGGAGAGCGCGGAGGGCCCAAAATCGCCAATCCCGTGGGGCGAAGGGAGCGATGTGACGTGCAGCAATATGCCGGAAGCGCGATCATCCAAAGAGAACGGCGGCACTCCCGTGTTGTTGCTGGTCATTTGCATCCTTGCGGCGCATCTTTCCGGCGCATCCTTGCGCCACTAGTTAGTTTAGGGCCACTGGGCTAAGATTTGATGCTCAATCCTTAAGAAAAACTCCGTACATCGGATATTTCTTTATGCATCCTACGCAACTTCGCAAGCTGGTCGTGTTAGCCGTACTCGCGGCGCTGGTGATGTTCTGGGCCATTCCAACGCTTGCGAATCTGGTAATCGATTACAAGTGGTGGAGCGAGGTAGGGCAGGTAAACACCTGGACCAAGATGCTATGGTACGCGATTGCACCAGTCGCCGTAGCCGCATTCATAGCATTTATCGGTTTGTGGCTGGCACATGACCGGGGACTGCACTTCGCGGGTATTCGTTCGCGGGATTTTCGCCTGTATTCCCGCTGGATACCCGTGGCGCTTGCGCTGGTAGCGATCGTATTCGCACAGATATCGGTCGACTATTGGACCGTGATGCGCTTTTTCGGCTCGCGCCAGCTTACGATCCCGGCTGACGCGTGGAAAGACCCGGTATTTTCGCGCCCTTTATCCTTTTATTTGTTTAGCTTGCCGTTCTATTCGCAAGTGCTGGGCTTCGTGTTTGTGCTGGCTATCCTGTGCGCACTCGTCTTCTGGGCTACGGCGCGTGGGTGGCAGTTGATGGAACGCTTCCGTAACCAACGCGACCGCGTGCTCATCAGGACGCCGGGCACCTTTGATTTCGAACCCCGCAGCCTCTTGCTTCCCGGAGCCAGCCGAACCGGCTTCCTTCGAACGATTGCGGTGATCCTGCTGCTGGGTCTCGCCGCCTGGTTCTTTCTGGGCAATTACGATCTCTTGTTCAATTCTCATGCGTTTATGACCGGCGCGGATTACGTCGATCAGAAAATTACGCTTCCCTTCCGTTGGCTGCTCATCGCCGCGACATTCGCGGCAATCCCATGGGCTTGGATGGGGAAATATAAGAGGGCCACTTTTCTGGTCGTGTCGGCCTTCGTACTGCAATTGATCGTGCCGGGCCTGATTCGCGCGGTCTACGTGCGGCCAAACGAAATTTCCATCGAACGGCCTTACATCGAGCGCCACATTCAAGCTACGACGGTGGCTTTCGGGCTGAATCGCAACGCCAGCGAGCAAACCTTTACGCCTTCCGCTCAAGGAACAATCAATCCGGCGGAGGATAGCGCGCTGCTCGATAACGTGCGCTTGTGGGACCTGCGCGCTTACAACGCGACCATCGCGCAGATTCAGGCCTTGCGTCCGTATTACACCTTTCCCAATACCGACGTCGATCGCTACTTCATCAACGGCCATATCAAGCAGTTGCTGGTTTCCGCGCGCGAAATCGACGTCAGCCAGTTGTCCGCGGAAGCAAGCCAGAGCTGGATCAATCCCCGCTTCATCTATACGCATGGTTTCGGAGCGGTGGTATCCGAGGTGAACCGGATTACTCCGGACGGCCTGCCCGTGCTGCTGATTGAAAATGCTCCGCCGGAAATCAAATCCCCGGGACTGCAGCTGACGCGTCCCGAAATCTATTACGGCGAAAAGACTCAAGATCCCGGTTTTCGTCCACACCGCGCGCGAGGAGTTTGATTACCCCTCCGGCGACCAGAACAAATATTCGACGTACCAGGGCACGGGAGGCTTCCCGGTCGGATCGTTTCTGCTGAAAACCGCCGCCGCGATATCCGAGGGAGAGCCGAACATCATTTTCACGGGCTACCTGACCGGACAGAGTCGCATGATGATCCACCGCAACATCCAAGACAGGCTGGCGCACGTGGCGAATTTCCTGCTCTGGGATCAGGACCCTTATCTCGTCATTACGGACGACGGCAGATTGGTGTGGATGGCAGACGGTTATACGACTTCCCTTTCGAATCCTTACTCGGCAACGCTGCCCGTAGCCGGACTGGAGGAAGGCGCCAACTACATCCGCAATGCGGTAAAGGCCACGGTCGATGCCTATACGGGAAAGTGGTTTTATACGTCTTCGATCCGGACGATCCCATCATTCAGGTTTATGAGCAGCTCTTGCCCACGCTATTCCAGCCTGCCTCGGCAATGCCTGCGGACTTGCGCCGGCACGCTCGCTACCCGGCGGTGCTGTTTGGCACGCAAGCGGAAGCTTACCGCGTCTTTCACATGCGAGATGCCCAGGTCTTCTATAACAAGGAGGATATCTGGGAAATCGCACGCAATTTGTTTGGACAATCGGGACGGCCGGAACCCGTGCAGCCGACCTACATCGTCGCGACCTTGCCGGGAGAGAAAGAGCCGGAATACCTGCTGATTCTTCCCTTCACTCCTCGGGGCAAGGACAATCTGATCGGATGGATGGCTGCCCGTTGCGATGGCAATCGATTAGGAGAGTTGACCTTCTATCAGCTATCGAAACAGCAACTGATGTATGGGCCCATGCAGATCGAGTCCCGCATCGATCAGGACCAGAATATCTCCAAAGACCTTACGCTTTGGAATCAGCAGGGCTCGCACGTACTGCGCGGAAGCATCATCGCTCTGCCCGTGAGCGGCGGTTTCATCTACGTCGAATCCATCTACATCCAGGCAACCGAAGCGCGTATGCCCCAGCTCAAGAAAGTCGTTCTGGCTGTAGGCGACCGGCTGATCTATCGAGATACCTTCGACGAAGCTATTGCCGAGCTAACGGGCACTTCCGCGCCGGCCAAACCCGCTAGCGCCTCGGCTTCGCCGCCATCCGCTCCCGCCCCATCAGCCCCTGCCCAAGGGTCGACTGCTTTAGCAGGACAAATCCGCCACCTGCGAGAGCAGGCCGAGGAATTGACGCGAGAGCTTGAGAAGTTAGAAAAAGAAGCGGGCAATAAGTAAGCGAATAAATATAAGTAAAGGACCGCAGAAGCCCACTCGCGGATTACAGCAAAAAGAGCCTAACGATGTCCACCTTGCGCGCCGGCAGTCGACGAAGGTGCGCTCGCTGCATGAGCACCGCTACTCGCGGCACGCGAGCACCCCACTATTGGAGATCGCCGCGCCTCCGCTTCGGCCCCCTCCACTGAATGCGCCCCTGGCAGCTACGGAGCTGCGGGAGATAGCCTGCGCAGGTACAGGCATAGAGCGCGGCGCAGCGAGAGATCGAGGCGAACTGGCAAGTGGCGCAGACAATTTGGGCGCAGCAAGAGCTGCCGGCCCGCGGCTCTGTAAAGTGAGCGGAAGTGCCCTTATGACCGAACTTTGGGCGGGCATCGGCCGTGGCGATGCTGAGCTCAATGCTGGTCCAGGCGCTGCCACAATCTGCGCGCTGGCGGCTTGAGTCTGAGTAATCGGCATAACTTGCGCTGCTCTGATCGATGCCGCGGGACCGTTGCCGGCGGCAAGAATAACTACGCGCGAAGGCTGCGTATTCGACTTCGAAGGCTTAATGGGCTTCAGCGGCGCCGCCTGAGTCGGAATCCACCCAAGTCCATTATTGGTGCGCACCCATGTTGCGGTTGCAGGCTGCCAAGAAAGCGCGCCTTGCGGAACCCAAACCCAACCAACTCCAGGCGCATTCAACCACGAGCCGAAATGATAAGGCAGCCAGCCCCAGGGCTCCTCGCTCACCCAATTCCATCCCGTATTGCCCATGAACATCCACTGGCCGCTGACAAACGGCGTCCAGTTGAGCCCGGCACCATATGGTTGCCACCCATAACCGAAACCCGGGACAGCCCCCCATGTGCCAAAAAAGTCGAGGTCGGCGAAGCCGGTAGTGTAACGCCCGCTCTGCAAGCCGCCATCACTTTGAGCACCGGACAAAGCCTGATCCCGTTGCGAAACCCATTTGTCAAAATCATCGCGCGCCGGACTCTGAACGATCTCGGGCGAGCTGAGGTCCGCGTTTTCGTGAAGGGTGTGCCCACTGCCAAGCGACACTTGGCGCGCTGCAGACTCGACATTAATTTTTCCGTGAAAAACCGTCGCCCAGCTGTCATTTGGAGAGGCGTCTACCGCGGAACTCGGCGTTGTGGGGCACCGCCAATTGCATCCCGGAAGCTGCGATGGAAAGCTCATCGTTGCGTGAAAGATGCGCGGTAACGACCGCAGTGCCGGCCGAGAGATTGAGCTTTGTTATTCTGCGGCTATCGACTAAAGACAAGTCGGCAAATTCAAGCGTTGAGTTGTTCGCAAGCCGAACTGCCAAACCTTGTTCGAACTCCACTTCGGCGTACCCGTTGGTGGTCTGCAAACGAAATCCTTGCTGGATCGGCAGATTCAGCTTGGCATCTTCCCAATCGGCTCCAGGGCGCTGATACTGCACGTCGCCCTCGACAAAGCTAAGCCGCACAATGCGGACGTGGCTGTAATCCTGGGCATTTGCTGTTAGTCCGCAAATCAGGCAGGAAAGAGCAAGCGCCGTAACCGAAATCACGCCGAAGCGAAAAGTTTTCATGGGACCCTCCGTACTGCCCATCGCCCGCAGAACGCATCACCAAAAACAGTAGTAACGCAAGTATAACGCTTATCAGCCGCTAACCTCACGGAATCGAGGAGGGCGGGTTGGCATCCAAGTCGTGCGTCATGTCACCAAGTTGCAACCGCGAATTGCTCTGCCACACTGGAACCTGTTGTGCGGCCGGCGCGGAAATCGCATAACCCTCGGCGCGGCCTGCCGAAGCGACCACCAGGTAATAGTGCTCGTTGCTGGTCTCCCCATCAAAGTAACGCAGGAAGGGGTCCCAATATTCCCAATCGAAGATTTTTTCTGCAAAAGCCACCTTGCTGCCGTCCGCCGACCATACAAGAGGCAATATAAAGGTATGGATATGGCTATATGACTCCTTTGTGTGGTCGCAACCCGCCGGGTAGACCGCAGTCCCGTTCAGGAAGAGACAGGAGTTCGCGCCGGCAGGCGTGCCAAACTTAACGTCCAATTTCACATCGGCCAGGGTTTTATGGTCTGGCGACCACTGGAACCAGGAACCCGGGTATTCGACCGCACTTCCCGTCTGAATATCGAACAACACGTAGTTTCTAACCTGGGGGTCGGTTTGGCAGATGACGCCCACACGCCGATCATCCAACCACTCGAGCGCCCCCGGCGAGCAACTCGGCTTTACTTGTGCCGAAAACTGGAAGATCGGCTTGCCGGCGGAATCCATCACCGTAAGCCGTAGAGTGCGAGCTTCCTCACCATCGCTGCAGGCGATAAACGCAGAATGGAGACCATCGGGAGATGCGACAGAAGACTGCTGTCCGCAAGCTGCCGTCCAGTTCGAAAGCCCGGGACGGTCGAACTTCCCTGGCCCCAGCTGGCTTGGCCCCATCTGGCTCACCAAGCCAAAGATGGCGAAAAGTAACGAAGCGCATAGGTAAAAGGGCCCAAACATCGTTCACCAACTATCTATAGACCCATTAAGATGCAATCCATCGATTCGGGGCAGCATCCCTTAATTTCTGTTGACTAAAATTTGACAAACGGACCTCAGGACAACTGGATGACGCGCAACGGCACGCTGTGAATTCGCCAGGTATGCAACAATCGAGTCGTATTTCGCTTTTCGCCCGAGGTAAAGATGGCCAGTGCCAAAGAGATCCAGGAATTGCTGAAGTTGCAGCCTCTTCCGGTCGAAGGCGGGTACTTTGCAGAGACGTACCGCTCGAAATTCACACTAACCCAGCGGTCTCTTTCTCCCGGCTGCTCCGGAGAACGCCCGCTCTCGACCGCGATCTATTACATGCTGACGCCGGATACGTTCTCCGCCATGCACCGGCTCAACGGCGACGAGATCTATCACTTTTACCTGGGCGATCCCGCGGAGATGCTAATCCTCAAGCCCGACACCACAGGCGAAACTCTCCTCATGGGCCAAGACATCGCTTCGGGGATGCGCTTGCAACACGTAGTGCCGGGCGGTGTCTGGCAAGGTTCCCGCCTCGCTCCAGGGGGGAAGTTTGCGCTCCTGGGCACCACGATGGCTCCCGGCTTTGATCCTGCCGATTTCGAATTAGGCGCGCGCGAGGTGCTGAGCGCTCGATTCCCCGCTTACGCGGAACTCATTGCCGTCCTCACCCGTACCTAGCCGCAACCGACCTTAACGTCTCTTCCTTTGGTTTCCCAGGGATGATACGTTCCAGCGAAGGAGCGTCGCTCTGCGATGGCATCGATGCACGAGAGTTTTGTATTTGCTGATCTTCGGGAATTATTCGCGAAAGCGAACGAAGAAAAATCCGGAGATCAACTGGCCGGCATAGCGGCTCGATCCGAACGGGAGCGAGTAGCGGCGAAACGCCGCCTTGCCGACCTCACGCTCGACGAAATTCTTCGCCAGCCCTTGATTGACCCCGATGAAGACGATGTCAGCCGCTTGATCCTTGAAACCTCCGACGGCGACGGTTTTGCGGCGATCAAATCAACGACGGTGGGCGCGTTTCGGGAATATATCCTTGACGACGCAACCGGTGAAGCAGAGCTGAAGCGGATCCAGCGCGCGATCATTCCTGAGATTGCCGCCGCTGTGGCGAAGATCATGAGCAATAAGGATCTGATCCTGGCCGCGGCAAAGATTCGAAACGTCACGCGCTGCAGAAATACGATGGGTGAGCGCGGCGTGCTAGGCATTCGAATCCAGCCGAACCATCCCGTCGACGATATTGGCGGAATCCTGCTGGCGACATTCGAAGGATTGCTCTACGGCTGCGGCGACGCGGTGATCGGCGTAAATCCGGCGACCGATTCCGTTGAAACCGTATCCGCAATTTTGCGCGCTCTCGAACGCCTGGTGGACGCATATCACGTTCCGACGCAGACCTGCTGCCTGGCGCACGTGACCACGCAATTGGCTGCACTCGAGCGCGGCGCGCCGGTCGATCTGCTATTTCAATCCGTCGCCGGGACCGAAGGCGCGAACCGAAGTTTCGGCGTCACGCTGGCGATGCTGGCGGAGGGACGGGAACGCGTTCTCGATCATCACCGCAGGCGCAATGTGCCATGGACCGGCAAAAACGTGATGTATTTCGAAACCGGTCAGGGCAGCGCTCTTTCCGCTGAGGCGCACCACGGCGTAGACCAGGTCACGCTGGAAGCGCGGGCGTACGGCGTCGCGCGAGCGTTCGATCCATTTCTGGTGAACAGCGTCGTCGGCTTTATCGGACCGGAATATCTCTATGACGAACGGCAGATCATCCGTGCAGGCTTGGAAGACCATTTCATGGGCAAGCTGCTCGGCTTGCCGATGGGTTGCGACGTTTGCTACACGAACCACGCGGCGGCAGATCAAAATTCCGCCGACAATCTTCTCATGCTGCTTGCGGCCGCCGGATGCAACTACTTTATGGGAGTCCCTTGTTCAGATGACGTGATGCTGAATTATCAATCGACCAGCTATCACGACGCGCTGGCCGTGCGCAGAATTTTCAACTTGCGGCCTGTGCCCGAATTCCTGGAGTGGCTACGCGACACCGGAATCTACCGGGACGGTCAACCCGCGCAGCTTGATGACTCCGCCAGACGACAGCTTCTGCGCGGATTTGAGTCGTCGCTGGAAGGAATTGCCTGATGGCTGGAGAAAGGAACGACGGCCTCGCTGCGGCAAGCTGGCCCGAAATCGTGCGCCGCATTCGGGCGCGGACTCCAGCGCGGCTTTTGGTTGGACGCGCGGGCGCAGCTTATCCCACTAGCACACAACTGGAGCTGCGCGAAGCACACGCGGGTGCGCGGGACGCGGTTCGCGCGGAGATGGACGCGCTCGCGATTTTTGGCGCAGGCTTTCTGGAGCAGTGGAAATTATTCGAAGTTTCGACACAGGCCGCGAGTAAAAAAGAATTTTTGCTGGGCCCCGATTTGGGGCGGCATTTCACCGAATCGGCGGGAACTGAAATCTTGAATCGATGCTCGAAAGGCGACGACCTGCAAATCGCGATCGGCGACGGGCTCTCGGTTCCGGCTGTGGCGGCGCAGGTTCCTCCGCTGATGCCTCATCTCTATCAGTCCGCGATCAAGCGCGGTTGGACAGTGGGTCAAACGTTCGTGATTCGGTATTGCCGCGTGGGCATCCTGAATGAAATCGGCGAGTTGCTTGGCCCTAAAGTTGTGGTGCTCCTGATTGGAGAGCGCCCAGGACTTGCAACAGCAGATAGTCTCTCCGCGTATATGGCTTACCGTCCGGACTCAGCGCACACGGATGCCAATCGCAATCTGGTCTCAAATATTCATGCGCGAGGTTTGGGCCCTGAGGATGCGGCGGACCGAATCCTGCGCCTTGCGGAGCAAATGATTACGGCGCGAACAAGCGGCTGCAATTTAAGAATCGACTCGAATACGACGCGCACAATCACCGGCGAGATCTAACCGACGATAGCCGTCAAATGAAGTACCCTCTCGCCCAAATCTCGATTCCCTTCGATTACAGTCTGTGCACAAGCAGACTCGCGATCAATTCCTTTAGTAAACACGCGCCAAGCCAACTCCTGCGGTATCGTCACTCGGGATGCGGGCTTTTCGTCCGATGCCTTCACGAAGCGCCAACCCGAGGGTCCTTTGCGCAGAAACCATCGTCCCCCGCATTCGTCGGAAATCTCCAGCACGAGCAAAGTTCCCTCAGGCGCATCGACATCGCGATACAGATGCGGCAAACCTCGAACGAAGCAATCAAGGACAGGATGATATAGCTCCGGCGTCATAATGCCGGGCCGATTTGTCGCCAGTCGAATCTGCTGCTGGTGATGCCAGCGTTCGGTGAATTCGCGAGCGGTGTCAAACCAATTCAGAGATTTCTCTTCCCCTGCCCAACTGACCGAAAAAGCTGCCGGGGCAAACGGGTCCAGGGATTCATGAAAACTGGCGCTCTGCTCGCAGGCCTCTTTCATCATGCCGATCAAAACCTTTGGACTCAGGCGCCGATAAACCGTGACTCCTTCGCGATTCAGGCGATTTATAAACCCGATCAGATCCTGAGGCGAACGTATGTTCACGTGCTCGACATACCAGGAATCGCGGACGATGGAGAGTTTGCGGAGCGCGGTATCCAGCAGGTGCGCGGCCACGTCGCGGACCTTCCATAAAGGCGCGACAGTCTGAACGTCCCACTCCGCAGGCGCGAGCGAACTCAAAAGATCGATCAGTTTTTCGTCTACTCTGCGCATCAGGTGAGCGCAGAGGATCGGGTCGGAAGCGCTGGATTCGCCTTGCATAACCGGTCGCGCTAGATCGTCATCGAGCGCCAGGGACGCCGCTTGAATCGGTCGGAGCCCGCGCGTCGCGTCAAATCGTCCGCGTTGATCTGAGCCTGACGCCTCACCGCCGCCTCATTCACGGTCGTGACCACGCCATCACGCATAACAAATCGGCCGTCGATGATCACAGTCGAGACCTCATGCCCGAGCGCGGAATAGACAATCGCCGATACCGGATTATGGATGGGCGTCATGAAAGCATTTTCATAATCGATGACGATCAAGTCGGCCTTCTTACCGATTTCGATGGATCCGATTTGCGCTTCCAAACCCACGGCGCGAGCGCCATCGATCGTCGCCATCTCCATAACTTTTTCGGCCGTCATGATCGTGGCGTCCTGGTGAAAGCCCTTTTGCATCAGAGCCGCGAATTTCATCGCTTGAAAGAGGCTGTGATTGTTGCTGCTGGCTGGTCCGTCGGAGGCAAGACCCACGGTCACTCCCGCAAGCAACATTTCGGGAATGGGCGGACAGCCTGAGGCCAGGTAAAGATTGCTGCATGGATTGTGCGACACCTTTGTCTTGTGGTGCAGAAGGATCCGGATATCGTGCGATTTGCAGTGCACACAATGCACAGCGATAACATCGGGGCCGAGAAAACCAATGTCGCTGAGGAACTCACTGTCGGTCCGCCCGTAGAGTGACGCGGCAACCTCGAGTTCAAAAGTCGTCTCCGAAAGGTGGGTCGTGATCAATGCGTGCGTCTCATTGGCCAGCTCTCGCGTCAGGCGGAAGCCTTTTTCATCGACAGACCAGATCATGCATGGCGCCAAGCCCACCTGCACGCGCCCGCCTGGTTTGTTGTAGCGGCGTATTTGCTCCCGCGCGTCACCAATGGCGTGCTCGGGCTCTTCGATGAGCTCGCGAGGAACGCCATATTGCTCGCCGTTCGACAGGAAACCCCGGCATACGAACCCGCGCATCCCGGTTTCTTCGAAAGCTTCCACAACTGCCTTGGTGAGACCGGGACGAGGGTGGGCATACATGAAATCAACGACCGTGGTCACTCCTGACCGGATCGATTCCACGCACCCATGCATCGCCGCGATGTGCGCGTCTTCGGACGTCAGATGAACGGCGCTTGGACCCGTCATGCACGTGAACCACTTCTTCAGAACCATGTCGTCGCCGAGGCCCTTGAGCAGCGTTTGAAACAGATGCGTGTGCGTGTTGACCATGCCGGGCATCACGATGCGTCCCTTGCAATCCAGCACTTCGGCTTCGGGAAAGCGCTGCTTCAATGCTTCGCGCGTGCCCACGGCGGCGATGCGGTCTTGCTCGACGCACACACTGGCGCCTTCCAAGACCTCTCGCCGCTCGTTCATGGTAATCAGCCACGGATCGGCCAGAATGAAGGTCATCGCTATTCTCCAAACCTTTCGGGGTGAAATCGATAGCGAGCAGAGAAACCGTTTGCGGCTGCGGCGCCCGCGCTCAGTCCCGTGACTTCGGCATGCGCGCCGATTTTCCTTTGCCAAAAAACGTATCGAGAGCAATGGAGCCGCCGCCGAGCGTTGCAAGCGCGAATGCTCCTGCGCCCAGAGCGAGAGCCAGCTCATACTGCCCCACCGCAAGCGGATGAGCAAAGAAATGCTCGCCCTTCCACATTGCAATAGCCATCTCCCCAGCGAGAAGCAACCCGATGAGCCGCGTGTTGAACCCGGCGAGGAGCAACGCGCCTCCGCCCATTTCCAGAACCCCGGCGATGTAAGCGAAGTAGGCCGGCAGTCCGTCGTGGACCATTTCACGCATGGAATCGTGCGTGTGACCGAATAGCTTCGGGTACCCGTTAAAGATAAAAATCACACCCAGGCCTATCCGCAAAATCAGCAGCGCCAACGGCCTTAACTTTTCCAACCCCCGCATCCGAATTTCTCCTTGAGCCGCGCGACCCGCGACACTCTAGCACAGAGACTTCTTCTCTCTCGAAAATGCCTGAACTCAAGTGCGAAGCAAAAAGCGTTCAGTGAGAAGCTTGCCCCGACTGCGTCGGGCATACCTTCGAACGAATCGGGTGAGTTGCCGGGCGGGCGCACGGCGGCATTCGCTGGGAATGCCGCCGCTCGCGTTTAGAGCGAACTTTAGAATGTGAAAGCCAGCGACATTTGAATCTGCCGCGGGCTGCCGATGGTGTGGACCGTCTGTCCCAGACCGGTCGGGCATTGATAGAAGAAGCCACTAACGAATGGACTTCCGCCGTTGGCCGCACATTGCGAAGCCGACGGGACTGCGTTAGGAGTCGCTGCCGTCGAAGGAAACGGGTTGAAGGCCAGATTTTGGCTGACATTGTCTATGGGCACGTCGAAGCTGGCAGTGTTGGTCAGGTTGTAGACGTCGAAGCTGTACTTTAAGGAAAAACGCTCCGTCAATTGCGTGATCTTCACCAGGGAGATGTCCGCGCGCCGTTGCCAAGGCTGGCGGAAGATGTTCCGCTGTCCGCCGCCAGGAATGAAATTCGTCTGGAAGGGGTCCCCGCTGGGAATGGCCGAGCAGGGGAACGATCCATCTGCCTGCTGCGGATTGGCCACGAGAGTGCTATCGCAGGGATAGAGCAGCGGCACCGTGAAACAGGAAGACTTCAGAGCGGGAAAACCGATTTCCGTGCCGATTGCCCCCGTGACAGCGTTTTTGGCATTACAACCGGCCGCCAGCGGTACGATGGGATTGGTAATCCCGTCATTCAATCCATAGTAGATGCTGCCGACGGCACCGGAATAGTCAATCACGCTGTAAGGTTGGCCGCTTTGGATCACGATGAGACCTTGAATGGCCCATCCATTCGCAATTTTCGCTTCCCAATTGGCGCTTGAGACGAGCTTCGGAAGTTCGTAGTGATAGTCGATGTTGAAGACGTGCGTGCGGTCGAAGTCAGAAGGCGCGTAGCCGCCGCGCAAATCCTGCGGATTGCTGCCGTTATAGAAAAGCCCGAGTGCGCTTTGTTCGTCAAAAGAGCGCGAGAACGTATAGGAAACTCCCGCCTGCAGGCCGTGGCTCAGCCTCTTTTCGACGTGGGCCTGCAACGCATTGTACTGTGAGATTCCTACCGCGGTGTACGACTCAGACTCTCCCGCGTACCCGATATATGGGACGCGGAGATCGACGTTGCCGCCCTCTGAAGTATAGATCTCCGTCTCTCCCGTATGTCCGTTGACGTCTTGCAACGGCAACGGGCTAGCAAATCCTCCAACGAGATAGCCATAGGTATAAGACTGAGCCAACTTTGAACCCGCCGGATTCGCGCATACGGCGGCCGGGCCACAAAGCGGATTCCCAGGACTAGCGACCCGCGCCTGATTAAAGGGAAGAGGAATTATTTCATGACGGCCGAGGGCATTCACATATCCGATATCAACCGCAAGATCGCTGCGCGGCTGCCATTGAATATCCAACGTTGAATTCATGGTGTAAGGCAGCTTGTTGGCCCGGTTATAGACTCCCAAATAGAAGGGTTGGTTTCCCTGTACGAGAAGATTGCCGTTCGGCAAGAAAGGGACGCCGGTAGCGGGACTGGGTGCAGTAACGGTGGTCGGATCTCCGTTCGGCGGTGGTTGCAGGGTAGCTCCCCAGGGACACGCGAGCTGGTTATTTGGCGGACAGGGAGCGGCAGCGGTTGGAACACACGGCGCAAAGGTCCCAGGGAATAGGGGTGGACAGAACTGCGTCGCAACAAAAGGCACCTGCTGATTGATCCCAAACAAACCGCCTGGCGTGATGCTCTGCGCAACCGCCGGCGAGAGATAGCTGTAAAGTTCGCCGCGGTCGTAATACATTCCCCAGCCGGCCCGCACGACGATCTTGTTGTTGAACTTCTTCGGGCTCCAGGCAATCCCGATGCGCGGTGCAAAACCCCATTGACGCCCGGTCAGCGTCGAATTACTCACGCCAGGTGTGGCGTGCGGACTGTTTCCCGCAACGATCAGACCCGACGAAGTGATCGTATCGGTGGTCGGGTCGTACGAATATTTCGAGGGATCGAAATTGATGAGATTTCCATTTTTCTCCGTGAGACCGCCGTCCCAGTCAAACCGAAGGCCCGCTGTGATGTTGAGATTGGGTCTGAACTGAAACTTGTCCTGGATATATTCTCCCGTTTCCTTGGCGCGCCAGTAGCGATTGGGATTCCCGCTCATAAATAAGGTGCCGGCGTAAATATAATCGTCGATAAGCTGACCCTGGAGAAACTGGTTGACGCTCTGCCCGGTGATCATTCCCAACTCATTTCTTTGATCCCGAGTGTTGAGTTGCGTATAGGCGAAGCTGCCGCCAAAAGTGATCGTGTGTCTGCCCAAAGTCCAGATGGCGTTAGCGGAAGGATTGAATCGGTTTTGGAATACCCCCGTTAAGGCTCCCTGGGACTCCGCTCCCGCCCCGATATTCATAAGCGGCTGGTAGGACGGAAAAGTGGGTGATCCGGGCGCACCCATGAGGGCAGGCCAGTTTACCGTGATACCTGGGAAACGGGTTGAACCGAAAGTGTTGATCGTGCAGTCGCCCGCCGACGCTCCAGTGAGAGACTGGCAAATTGATGCGAACTGCGCCGGCGTAAACGGCTGGTCTAATGTGCTAAAGGCGGTTTCCCGTGCGAACCCAAAGGTTTCCGTGATGCTCAGATTGGACTTTACGATTTGCGTGTGACTCAGGGACACCACCTGGCTGCCCGCATTCAAACGTTGCGTAAAGCCGGGGACCGAAGAATAGGCATAAGGGGCTGTCGTCGGATCCTTTTGGAAGTAATACTTGGCCGAAAACGAATGCGACTGATTGGGATTCCAGTCAAGGCTACTGGCGGCCTGATCGGCCAGGAAATAGGCTAGACCCGGTTCCTCGGCGTCCTCCGGAAACGCTTCGATGAGTGCCGAATTCGTTGTATTTAGAGACAAAGCATTCGGATTCGCCCAGGGGATCATGCACCGTTGCGGACATCCGTAGTTGAACAAGGTGTATGCGATCGGGTTGATGTTTCCGGGGCCCGCTCCGATGGTCGGACTAAGCGGCGCATCGCCGGTTAAGCCCAAAGCACTGTTAAGGTTATTCAGGTTTCCGATATAAGCCAGGCAAGCGGGGGACCGCATACCGCTATTTCCGCTATTACCATTCAGGCAGGGATTCGCAGCATTCGTCGGATCGAAGTTATTAAAGAGCCCGTTCGGCACAGTTGGCCGGTAAATTCCGATTTCCTGGTCGGAGGCGTGGGTGTGCTGATAACCAACGAAAAAGAAGAGTTTGTCTTTCTTGATCGGCAGCCCGATCGTCCCACCCGCCTGATAGCGGTGCAGCGCCGGATTCTTTTCGCTCGCGGGAATATTGGGATCGGCGTTAAAGAAATACGGAGCGGCGTTTATCCAGTCTGAACCGCGATGCACGTAGGCGCCGCCATGGATGTTGTTCGTCCCGGAAGCGGTGCTCATATCGATGTGCGCGCCGCTGGTCGAGCCTTGCTGCGCGTCGTACATCGAAGTGTTCACGCGAACCTCGGTGATAAATTCCGGTGGAGGCGAGGGAATGGATTCGCCGATCGCAAGGTAAATCGACGCGCTGCTCTGAATAGGAAGCGCGCTCAGAGCCGAAGACGTGCTGACGCCGGTGGCGTTCACAACCCGGGATGAGGAGACCTGGCTCGTGCTCTTGCCATTGAAAAGGCTTCGAGCGTCCACGCCATTCAGCAAGAAACTATTGCTGGTGTCGCGCTGCCCGTTGGCCCAGACGGGCGCGTTCCCCAGGCCCTCGTTGGCGCCTGTCCCGGCCGAAAGCTCGGCATTCACACCTGGAGCCAGTAAAGCCAACCCCGTGAAAGAACCGGTGGGAAGAGGGACTGCGTCGATCTGAAGCGTATCCATGACATAGCCATTTGTCGTGTCGATCTGGTTGAGCAGAGGAGTTTCTTCCACCGTCACCTTTTGGGTGACCTCGCCGACCTTGAGTGTCGCATCGAGTGTTACCGTGCGGTTCGCCTGCACGGTAATCATCGGAATGGTGAGCGTCTGGAAGCCGTCCTGTGTAAACGTAAGCGTGTAGCTGCCGATGGGCAGGTTCACAAAGCTGTAGACACCGTTTTCATTGGACTGTTGTGTGCGCGTCAGCTTGGTCTGATCGCCGACGGCGGTGACTTTGGTTGCCGGAATGGCGCCGCCGTTCGCATCGAAAACCGTGCCGGTGATGCCACCTAAGGTCTGCTGCGCCTGCGCTGACGGGATAACAAGAAACACGCCGCAGAGCAGCACGGCCATGAATGCATAGACAAAAAGTCCCGTACGAGAAGACATGCTCTAGAACCTCCGAAACCCCAATGAATCGCTCAAACTACACACCGCACCCAAAATGTATTCGGCGACTTTAGAACTTTGGGACCCCTCACCTCAAACGCATTCTTTGGATAGGCCCGATTTGTATTTTCGAATTCGCCTGGCCGGACTTGCGGGAGTAATATACGGAAGTTTGGTTTGAAGACCACACTGAAATTGTAAATTCTTCAACTCGTCTATAAGGGATTTGTTAGCCGGGCCACGAGTTAGCCTCGGCCGCGCAGGGAACGGAATTATTCTTCAACCTGGCCGATATGACTTGCCGATGAGAGCTAGCCGACCGGCGTGCTGTTGGCGTCAGCGGCGCCGTTTGTACGCGCCCGAATCACACCGGACTGGTCGGTGAAAAATCGGCGCCGACCCGCGCCGCCCGGCGTGGCGGGATTTGCTGTGATGTTATAGCTCAGGATGTTTCCGCCGATGCCGATGGCTCCAGCCGTGTAGGTGAAGACGTAGCCGCTCTGCGTGCCACTTGCGAGCGCCGCGTCAATCAAAGCCGCCGATGTGGAATTCGCTGCGTCACCCGGACCGAGATTCGAAAGACTTCTGGGGTAACCGCCATAGAGCATCGAATAGTTCGCGCAGGCGGCGTTCAACGCGCGAAGCGAAGCCACCGTAGAAGATTCATTCCCGGATAGATTCGAGTGCAGTAAGTTGGGTATGGCAATCGCGGCGACGACCAGCAGGATGGCAACGAGAACTACGACTTCGACAATCGAAAAACCTCGCTGCCATTTTTGCGGCCGCATCTCTGATCTACTTGCCCAGTCTACTTGCCCAGGTTTTCCACGAAAAACTGCGTGACGCGATTGAATACGTGCAGGCGTGCCGGCCGGTCACTGATGCCGTGGCCGCGATCGGCGTAGATCAGGAACTCGGCATATTTCTGCGCGTCCACTAGCTTTTCTTCGAGCGCCACCGAATTCGAAAAATGCACATTGTCGTCACCCGTGGCGTGCGCGATGAGCAGCTTGCCTTTCAGCCCTGCCGCAAAATTCACCGGCGACGAATCGCGATAGCCGTCGGAATTATCCTGGGGCGTGCCCATGTAACGCTCGGTATAAATCGTGTCGTAGCGGCGCCAATCCGTCACCGGTGCCCCCGCGAAGCCCACTTTGAAAACGTCTCCCGCGCGCAGCATGGCCTCGCAGGTCATGTATCCGCCAAAGCTCCAGCCCCAGATCCCTACACGCGCGCTATCTATATAAGGCTGCTTCGAAAGCCATTTCACGCCCGCTACCTGATCGGCCAATTCCGCGCTGCCAAAGTGGTGATAGATCGCCGTCTCGAAATTATGCCCGCGTCCGGAGGAGCCTCGGTTATCGAGCATAAAAATCACGAACCCTTTCTCCGCCATCATCTCGTTCCAGAGAAAGGTCGAGTAGCCCCAGCCATCCCGCACTACCTGCACGTGCGGCCCTCCGTAGATCATTACGATCACGGGATATTTCCGGCTGGCATCAAAACCAGTCGGCTTGATCATTGCGGCGTCGAGCGGCGTCCCGTCCGCTCCCGGTACTGTAAAGAATTCCTCCGGCTGAAGATGGTAGCTTTCCAGCTCCGCTACTTTATTTTCTTCCAGCGTCGAAACCACGCTCCCATCCGCGTTGTAGAGCCGCTGCTGGGGCGGAGCCATCGCCGTTGAATACGTATCCAGGAAATGCTTCGCGTCGGGCGCCATGCTGACGCCATGCGTGCCCTGCTCGTGCGTCAGTTCCACAGGTTCGCCGCCCGAAAGCGCCACGCGATAAAACTGCCGCTCGATCGGACTTTTTTGCGTCGAGGTGAAGTAAATCGCCTGGCCTTGCTCGTCTATCTTCGCGACGTCCGCGACTTCCCAATTGCCGTGCGTGATCTGCGCCAGTTGCTTGCCGGCTAGATCGTATAGATAAAGATGACGGAATCCCGAGCGCTCGCTCGACCAAAGAAAGCGTTTCCCATCCGCCAGGAAATACAGATTGCCGCTCGCATCGGGACCGAACCCGTTCCCGGATAAGTTGACCCAGTATTTGTCCTGCTCCGTCAGAACGCTCTCGCATTTACCGCTGCCTGCGTCCGCAAACAGCAAATCCAGACGGTTTTGCACGCGATTGAGCCGCTCGATAGCCACACGCCGCGAATCCGCGAGCCACGCCACTCGCGCCAGCAGCGCCGTTTGATCGCTGCCCGTATCCATCCAGCGAACATCGCCGCCCGCCACATCCACCACGCCCACGCGCGCCACCGGATTGGGCGAACCCGCCTCCGGAAAACGTTCCTCGGTCACCGTTGGCGCGTAGGGAAGCTCATCCACCAGCGGATATTTCTGCACCGCGCGCTCGTCGAGTTGCAGCAGCGCGATTTTCGAAGAGTCCGGCGCCCACCAATATGCCGTCCCCAGATCCAGCTCCTCCGGATAAACCCAATCCAGCTCGCCGTTGCGTACCTCCTCCGTGCCTCCGCGCGTAAGCTGTCGCGCTTCTCCGCCCGTCGAACTCACCACCCACACATCGTGCTCGCGCAGAAAGCTCACCCAGTGCCCATCCGGCGAAATTTTCGCGTCGTCGATATCCGCCGCCTCGCCCGCCGACTCTTTGCCTTCGCCCAGCAGCTTTTTCGCGGATTCCGTCTTCAGGTCGTACCAAAACAGCTCCTTCGCCGAAATGAAAAGCAGCGCCTGCCCTCCCGGCGCCCACAAATATCTCGGAGGCGCGACCCGTCCCAAACCCGTTTGCTGCCCGCGCGAAGCCGGCGGCAGCAGCACATCCCGCAGATGCCGCCCATCCACAAGCACGCGCTTCTGCCCCGTCGCTGCGTCCACCGCCCAGATTTCCGGCCCGCTCGCGTTGTCATCCAGATAAGTGAGCAGCTTGCCGTCGGGACTCCACATCGTGTCGCGCAGCGGCCTGTCGCTCAGGCTGGGCGCGGAATAGATACGCTCGACGGTGAGCTGCTTCTGCCCGCCGGTCTGCGCCGCGGCAGTTCGCAGCCATCGAGGACCTGCCAAAGCTAGCAGCACGAATGCCGCCAAACCGCAAAGCCCAACAGAAAAGCGTCTCCACGACCGGCGAGCGCCGCGCTCCCTCGTTCTCATATCGCTTCCTCCGGCTTCAGCCTCAACGTCCGCTCCTGCGAGTCTGCTTTCGTTTTGGGCGTGCAGCGTTTCCCGATCGCTTCCCATTTCCCGAATTCGCCACGATCGCCTCGGCCTCGATCTCCACCAGCATCTCCGCATTGATCAGCCGGCTCACTTCGACCATCGCTGTCGCCGGTCGAATCTTACCGAAAACTTCCCCGTGCGCGCGTCCGATTTCCTCCCAGTCACTGATCCGCGTGACGTAGATCCGCGTACGCACCACATCCTCAAGCGCCGCGCCCGCGCGCTTCAGCGCGCTGCCGATATTACTCAGTGCCTGCATCGTTTGCGTATAAGGATTGCCTGCGCCGACGAGGCTTCCGCTTGCGTCTGTAGCCGTCGTTCCCGAGACGTGCACCACGTTGCCTACGCGCACCGCCCGCGAATAGCCCACAATCGGCTCCCACATCGTTCCCGAAGAAATATTGATCCGTTTCATGACCGCCCTCACCAACTACCTCTAGCATTGTACTCCGGCGCAAATGCCGGTCGTCAGTCGCCCTGATTGCACTCGCCCGCATGTTACACTTCGTTTTCGCGCAAATATGAAGCTCAAAAACATCCTCGAAGCCATCGGCCATACGCCGCTCATTCGCCTCAATCGCCTGGCGCGCGATTGCAAAGCCGAAGTCTACGTCAAAGCCGACTACCTGAATCCCGGCGGCTCGGTCAAAGACCGCATCGGCATCACCATGATCGATGAAGCCGAACGTAAAGGCTTGCTCAAGCCCGGCGGCACCATTATCGAAGGCACTTCCGGCAATACCGGCATGGGTTTGGCGCTCGTCGCCGCCGTACGCGGCTATAAGATGGTCTTCACCATTACCGACAAGCAGTCGAAGGAAAAGGTCGATCTCCTGAAAGCCTTTGGTGCCGAAGTGATCGTCTGCCCAACTGCCGTCGAACCCGACGATCCTCGCAGCTACTATTCGGTGGCGAAAAAGCTGGCGCGCGAAATCCCCAACTCCTTCTATCCCAATCAGTACGAAAATCCGATGAACCCCGAGGCCCATTATCGCGTCACCGGTCCCGAAATCTGGGAAGATTCCGATGGCAAAGTCACTCACTTCGTCTGCGGCATGGGCACCGGCGGCACGATCAGCGGCGTCGGGAAATTCCTCAAGGAAAAAAATCCGCAGGTCAAAATTATCGGCGTCGATCCCATCGGCTCGCTCTACTACGAATATGTGAAGACCGGCAAAGTGGGCAAAGCCCACACTTACGTCGTCGAAGGCATTGGCGAAGATATTTTCCCTTCAACCATGCACTTCGACGTGCTCGATAACGTCGTGCAGGTCACCGACCGCGAATGCTTCATCGTCGCGCGCAATCTGGCCAAAAGTGAAGGCATTTTCACCGGCGGTTCAGGTGGAGGTTGCGTCTCCGCCGCTCTGGAACTCGCACGCTCGCTTCCGGCTGGCAATCTCGTCGTTGCGTTCCTCCCCGATACCGGCATGCGCTATCTGAGCAAAGTCTATAGCGACGCCTGGATGCGCGAACGCGGCTATCTCGATTCCGAAGTTCCCCTTTGCGCCGCCGACGTCGTCTCCGTGAAACATCGCGCCGGCAAGGTCCGCGAACTCATCATCGTGCGCCCCTATCAAACCGTCTTCCATGCCCTGCACACCATGCAGCAGCAGGATATTTCGCAATTGCCCGTTTTCGAAGACACCACCATCGTCGGCACTATCTTCGAAGACCAGATTCTGAACATGGCGTTGCAGGGTAAGGATCTTCGCAAGCTGGTCATCCGCGAGGTGATGAGCAAGCCGCTGCCCCAGGTCCCTCGCGACACACCCGTGGAACGCGTCACTCATCTGCTGGGCCACGAAAGCCCCGCCGTCTTTGTCGTCATGGGCGACGGACGCTACGAAATCCTCACCAAATATGACCTCATGGGCACCATCGCCGAACTCGTCGAGCAAGTCCGTTAAGTCCTTTTTGCGGCTTGAAACCAGAATCTGACGACCCTAGAAATGCCGTCGATTTCCTCACAACAGTTCTTCCCTATCAGCAACGTCGCTGAACCGTGATTCGAATGATTCCGGAGAGAACTTCTCTTCCCTTTCATTCGAATGACTGTTTTTCGCCGGAATACCATGCCGTTAACAATAGTTTCCGTTGATAACGCAATGATAATATGATATAGTTGTGTATGTTTTTTGGCAATCCGTCTCACTCCATCGCCCGATTACGCCTCGGTTCAATTTTTTGCTTCTTTGATCTTCGCGATGCTGACTGTGCCTCCTCTATTGAATCTTCGGCAGAGGTGCGCGCCTCGGCTTCAGCCAGCCTCCGTGCGGTCTCTGACTCACCTTCAATGCTGACGTTCGTCTAAATACTGCACAATGAGCACTTACAAATTTGCGTCCCTAACCAACTTGAAATCAGCACATACAAAAACTAAGGACTTTAAGCGGGATTATATACTTGACGCCACCTAGCATTTAGGTTACTCTTTCTTCGTGCCCTTCTTCTCCAACTCAGAAACGTGCTTCTTGATGATGCTATGGCCCTTACGCTTGAACAGGTGCCGCATGGCTTCATCGGTTGTCATGTCTTTCGGATGTTTCGGCTTTTTGGGCATAAGGTGACCTATGAACGATAAGAATATGAACCTCGTTGAACTGGTAAAAGACTTTTCCGATGAGAGCCGATGCCGCGCCTACCTAGAAGCTCTGCGCTGGCCGAATGGCCCCACATGCCCAAGCTGCAAATCGGAGAAGGTCTATCGGCTCGTGAAGCGCGATCAGTTCCTTTGCAGTTCATGCGAATACCAGTTTAGCGTCACTGTGAACACAATCTTCCACGATACGCACCTTCCGCTCGTAACGTGGTTTCTGGCGACCTTCCTTCTCTGTGAAGCCAAGAAGGGCATGTCCGCGTGCCAGATTCAACGCTCGCTCGGAATTAAGACCTACAAGACGGCATGGTATCTCTGCCATCGAATCCGCAAGGCAATGCTTGAGGCAGAACCCAAAGAAAAGCTTGGCGGAACAGTAGAGATTGACGAAACCTACGTGGGCGGCAAAAAGCGCCGCTGGCGTCCAAAGAGCGAAAAGAAGGTTGTTATCGGCATTCGCCAGCGCAACGGCGATCTGCGGCTGATTCATGCTGAGGATGCTCGCTCTGCTACGGTGCGGGAGATTATCAACGCAAACATTGGTGGGCACGTCGAAGTGATTATGACGGACGAATCCGCTATCTACCCTTGGGCGCTTGAAAAAATGCACGCACCGATAGCACCGAACCATTAACCACTCGCGGGAGTATGCTCACGGCGACGTGCATACCAATACCGTGGAGTCCGCGTTCTCCTTGCTCAAGCGGGGCATTGTTGGTTCGTGGCATAAAGTCAGCGCGAAACATCTCCCGGCCTATCTCGATGAAATGTGCTTCCGGTTCAATAACCGTAAAAACCCTTATCTTTTCCGCGATACGATCATGAAACTAATTGCCTCACCAAATCTCGAATACAAAGATCTAACAGCGCAACAGGCTGAACCGGCTGCATGACTAAGCACCTCACTGTGCGCTCAATATTTCCTTGGTAGTGTCCGTTGCCAACCCCGCGTTCACAAAAGCCTTTAATTGGTTTATATCGCCGTTTATGTCGTCTACTTGGGAAGAAAAAATCCCTTCGCTCAAGCCTGCTATGGGAATACCTTTATCCAAAACTATCGTAGTGCGAATCGGCTGCTTGGTCTTTTGATCAAATATCAAACCTACATCGGCAGTTAGTTTCAGTCGGGCCACTTCTAGATTAAGCTGATTTACAAATTGTGAGAAATCACGCTCTGATAATTTAGCCATTGCAGATTGATGTTGAGCAGCGAAATTTAACGTTCCCTTCATCTGAAGATAGCCGGGTTTTCCTTTAACTCTGAATACATCGATAGGAATGTTGCCAACTGTAACGGTGCCGTAGAAGAAATCGCCATCTGGAACGTCTTTCCTCTGATAGCTGATAGCCAAATGGTCGGCCCATATCTTTATATTTGCTTCGACGTTTTCTGGCGTTACTTCTTGCGAGATAGGAGGGGCGAAGATAGCTCGTCCCGTAAAGGTGAATATGAGCAAGGCCAAGAGAACGAAAGTCATCAAGGCGTACCGTGCATGCGCTCCCCATTGCGGGTACTTAGCGTTTAGTTTAGTTAGCGCAAAAGTAATCGCAGCCATAACCGCCAGCTTGATTAAATCCGAAAACCAATTTTGGATGATCCCCTGGATTAGACTGTCCACGCTTCCCTCCCGACTTAAAACGGGGGGAGTGTAGCATGCTAACTAGCATGAAGTATATAACCCCGCTTTAAGCCGGTTAGAATCAGCACTTGCAAAAAAAATGGGGGCCGGGCCAACATTCCTTCGCTGGCAGACGGTGCCCGATATCATGAAAAACCATCCTGAACCGACAGCGACAGCAGCCCCGCTTTACGTCGTGCGTTTGGGAGGTTTGACTCCGGCAAAGCGTGCAACTATGCTGGAACGACAATTCATCCCGAATGTCCCGCGAAGTTCCCGGAGGTCTTCATGCGGAGAAAAGTAGCTTTGCTTGTTCTTTTTGGCCTGATGGTTTCGGCCGTTGGGCTGATTCTCTTCCCCGGCCGCTCCGCTCGCCTTGCGCAGACCGTGGCTGCTGCTGAAGAGCCACGGCTTTGACGTCGCCGATCTGGATACCACCTGCAAGCCGTGCCAGGACTTCTTCAATTACGCCAGCGGCGGCTGGATCAAGCGCAATCCCATTCAGCCTGAGTACGCCAGTTGGGGCCGTTTCAATGCCCTCCAGAATCACAATCAGGAGGTCCTGCGGCAAATCCTGGAAGCGGCGGCCGTCACCAAGAGCGCCAACGGCTCAACGGACCAGAAGATCGGCGATTTCTACTCGGCATGCATGAATACAGACGCCATTGAGGCTGCCGGCATCAAGCCGCTCGAGCCGGAGTTCGAGCGCATCGCAGCCGTCACGAATCTCGCGCAGCTTCAGGACGAAGCGGCGCACCTGCAAAGCCTGGGTACGCGCGTGTTTTTCTCCTTCGGTTCCGAACAGGACGATAAGAATAGCCAGCAGGTGATCGGAGGGGCCACGCCAGGGCGGATTGGGTTTGCCCGATCGCGATTACTACACGAAGGACGATGACAAGTCGAAGCAGATTCGCGACCAGTACGTGCAGCACGTCGCCAAAATGATGGAGCTGGCCGGCGACGCGCCGGACAAAGCTTCTGCCGAAGCGCGCACGGTCCTCGCCATCGAAACGCAGATGGCGAAAGCGTCAAAGACCCGCGTGGAGCGCCGCGATCCTGAATCCAATTATCACAAGATGGACCCGGCCCAGCTGCGCGCGCTCACGCCCGATTTTTCCTGGGAGACTTATTTCCGCAACATGGGTTTCCCTGATATCCACTCGCGTGAACGTCGGCCAGCCCGAATTTTTCCAGGCGCTCGACAAGCAACTGAAATCCGTGCCCATTCCCGATTGGAAAGTTTATCTTCGCTGGCACCTGATCACCGCATCCGCTCCCGCGCTTCCCGGCAAATTCGTGGACGAGAATTTCAACTTCTATGGCCGCACGCTTACCGGCGCCAAGGAGATTCAGCCGCGCTGGAAGCGCTGCGTCAACTCTACGGATCGGAACCTCGGCGAGGCGCTCGGGCAAAAATACGTGGAGAAAGTGTTCCCTCCTCAGGCCAAACAGCGCGCGAACCAGATGGTGCAGAATCTCGTCGTCGCCTTGCGTTCCGACCTTGAGACGCTTCCCTGGATGAGCGATCCCACGCGCAAGCAGGCGCATCGCCAAGCTCAGCGCCATGGGTTTGAAGATCGGCTACCCCGATAAATGGCGTGATTATTCCGCTTACCAGGTCGGGCGCGATTCCTACGTCGAGAATCTCGAACGCGGCTCCGCATTCGAGTTCCATCGCGAGCTGGCCAAGATTGACAAACCGGTTGATCGCACCGAATGGGGCATGAGCCCGCCTACCGTCAACGCCTATTACGACGCCAACATGAACGAAATCGTCTTCCCCGCCGGGATTTTGCAACCGCCCTTCTTCGATGCCCAGGCGGACGATGCCCTGAATTATGGCGGTATCGGCGCCGTGATCGGTCACGAGATGACTCACGGCTTCGACGATCAGGGAGCTCAATACGACGCCCAGGGCAACCTGCACAACTGGTGGACTCCGGAAGATCTGAAAAATTTCAAGGAACGCACGGCCTGCGTCGAAAAGCAGTTTGACTCATTCGTCGTGACGGACGATCTGCACGAAAACGGCAAGCTTGTGCTCGGCGAGAGCATCGCCGACCTCGGCGGGCTCACCATCGCGCACATGGCTTTCGACCACACGCTGGAGGGGAAACCCCAGCCCGCAAGATCGATGGCTTCACCCCCGAACAACGCTTCTTCCTCTCCTTCGCGCGCATCTGGGGCACGATTGCGCGGCCTGAATACGAACGCATGATGACTACGGTCGACCCGCATCCCCTGCCGCGGTTCCGCGCTGCGGGCGCGCTGATGAACATGCCGGAGTTTGCGAAAGCATTCGACTGCCAGGCTGGCGACAAAATGGTGAAGTCCAGCGACCAGATTTGCAAAATCTGGTGATGCGATAGATGTCCGTCTGCGGCGCGACGACTTCTTTACCGCGTGGTGGGCTCGCGTGCTCATTTCACACGCAACTGTGGTAGGCTAGCGCCACTTTCGTGCTCAGGGAAGGAAATCCTATGAATACGAATCATGCGGACACGCGAAATAGTCGAAACCTGATCTTTGCGCTGGCCTTTGCGATCTGTTTGCTCGCACTCGCCGTTACGATGCGCGCGCGGCCGCAGGCCGCGGGTCAAACGCAAGCTACAGACGCGCAGGGCGTGCCGACGTACCGGGTCGATCCCTTCTGGCCCAAGCGCCTGCCGAATCGCTGGAGCATGCAGCAGGTGACGGGTTTGTATGTGGACGAAAGGAATGATCACGTTTGGTTCCTGAATCGCGGCGCGGCGGCCGACGGCGATGAAATCGGCGGTGGCGACGATCCGCCGCGAATCGCCTGCTGCGTGCGCGGACCGGAAGCCATTGAACTCGATACCGATGGCAATGTGGTTCACGCTTGGGGCGGCCCGGGATACATTCCGCAATGGCCCACGGCGTTACAAACCATTCTGGTCGACCGCGAAGGAAACGTGTGGATCGCCGGAACGGCGGCGCAAGACAGCATCCTCAAATTCTCACCCGACGGGAAGCTGCTGTGGGATTTCGGCCATCGGCCGCCAAAAGAGATGACTCAAATCAAAGAAGACAACACCCAGACCGATTGGCTGGTCTCCAAGGGGCGCTTTAATCTCGATCAGGACGCGCGTGAAATTTACCTCATCAATTGGAAGCGCGTGCTCGTCTATGACATGGATACGGGCGCATTCAAGCGCGGCTGGGGCGGCCACGGGATGCCCCTGAGCGAAATTTCCAACGACCCGATTCCGCCCTACAAGTGGACCGGCGCGCCTCCTCCGGAGGAAAAGAACTTCGTGCCCGACTTGCACTTCGTGCAGATAGCCAAGGATGGCATGGTCTATGTCGGCGAGCGCGGGCAGGACCGCATCTCCGTGTACACCAAGCAGGGCAAGTGGATTCAGGATTTCTACGTGTCGCCGAACACGCCTTCGCGCGGCCCGGATTGCGGCGGGCTTCCGCCCAATACGAAGATGCCTCCCTGCGGAACCACGTACAAGATGGTCTTCTCGAAAGACCCGCAGCAAAAGTTCATGTTCGTGGCTGACGGGACCAACAACCTGGTCTGGATTCTCGACCGTAAGAGCGGCAAGACCGTGGGCTCATTCGGCGGCAACGGCAAATATGCGGGACAATTCCACTGGATCAATGCCATCGACATAGATTCCAAGGGGAATATCTATACCGGCGAAGTGGAACAGGCAAAACGGATCCAGAAATTTGCTCCCGTGGTGACGAGTACCAGCCGTTAGGAGCGGATTTGTAAGGTGCTGCGGACGCAGCCTGCAGTTTTCAGTCTGTGGTCGCGGTGCGACGTGACCGCGCCATTTTCTGCTGACGCGATTCGCCCGCCAGTATGGCCGACCTAGCCTCAGTTGGGATTCGAGTCTTGCCGGCGACTTTCGTATACGCGTAAGCCGCAGCGTACACGGCCAGTATGGTCATCACAGGATCGATTGGTTGGCGATAACGCACTGCGCTGTGCGTGATGTAATACGTCACGGGAAAGAAGAGCATCGCGGCGGATAGCGGGAACGTCTCGAGCGCGTCCGCGCGGCGCGCCAGCAGCAAACCTAAAAGCGCAAGAAGCGAGAAAGCGCTGCAGAAGAATACGTAGGCCGTACCCGCATGCAGCGCGTTCACCCAGGGGTCGGCGCGCTGATCCCACAGCGCCGTCCAGGTATCCACGAAGCGATCGAAAGACGAATCCAGAAAAGTTCCCGGATGGGCCCAGATGAACTTGAGAGCTTCGGCTCTGCTTCTCGCGCATGTAAGCAATTTCCCCCAGCCGGTGCAGCTCGTTGCTCTCGGCCGCATCCGATGCGGGACTGCGCCACCACGTCCAAATGATCTTCACGTCGGGGTTATTTCCCAGCCAGAACTCCAGCCCGAAATTGGATTTGACCGGGACAAATCGTCCGAAGGCCGCATAGTTTCTCGCCGTCCACGGAACTATGCCGAGCACGCAGGCCAGCAGGACGATTGCGACGGGGCCTTTCCAGGGCGCGCCGGTTTTATGGCGCTTCCAGGCGAGCCAAAGCAATAAGACCGGAAGCAGCAGCCCGATCGCCGGGTTCGTGAGCAGGGTGAAAGCCCAGACAATTCCGTAGACAGCCCAAAGCAGAGTGTTGCGCTGCGCATCGCCTGTTTTGGGAGCAACCTCGGCCGAAGGCTCTGCGGAAAGATAAACCGTGGCACATAGCAGAGCCGTCGAGCAGAAGCGCGGCGAGGCTCTGGTCCCAAATCCATTCCAGCGGAAAGAGAATTGCAGTCGGCAGCACGGCCCAGGCCCAGCAGGACGCCAAGGCGACTCGCGAGCTGAAGAGCTTCTTGGCCAGAAGGTAAATCGGCCAGCAGGTCAATGCCGAGAAGATCGCGTTCATCACCTGGCCGAAAACGATCGACGTGGTAGGGATTCATGCTCAGCAGCTTGAATCCAAGCGCGAGAAGAAACGGATAGACGGGAGCAACCCAAGCCGTCGGACCTTGCATGCCGACGAGAGGCGACGAAAAGCCATGGCCCAAGGCGAGCGACCACGCCACGTTTCCCGCTTCCTGGCCTACGGAAAAGAAGTTGCCTCCGGCTTGATGAGCCAAATAGAGGAAACCGAGACGCAGCAGCAGCGCCACCGCCACGGCGGTTGCGGGCGACCGCAGCCCGGTTTGAACCGCGTCTTCTCGCGGCGACAAAATCGCAACGGCTGAGTTCGCTGGGCTCGCGTTCACGAATTCAAGCGTCTCATTTCTCCGCGCTGCAGCGAACGCCTGTTCCGCCGCGATGCCTTAAAAGTACCCGCAACGAGTGCGAAAGGATCTGATAGCGTCAGCTGGGCGCAAGCCAGAAAAGGGTGCGGGCATTCTGGGCGAAAGTCTACGCCTACGGGAAAACCTGTATCAAACTGCCGTTTTGATCGACCCGATCACTTCTTTGCCGCTGCCACTATACGTTTCAAACGCGAAAAGCTATTGACAGTATTAACTTTAGGATAATAATGGGGCAGCTTTTTTTGCCGAGCACTGGCATTCGGGGTGGGGCTCGCATTAATAAGCTGCTTCAAACAGGAGGGTGTAAACCGATGAGAAATGCTTCGGGGATTGTGTACCGACGCGTTGGTGTGTGCTTTCCGCTTTTCTAAGATCAATCGCAAACTGCTGTACTTGTTCGCGCTGCTCTTGTGTCTTGCCGAGCCTGGTGTTCGCGCAGGCAGATACCGGAACGCTTGACAGGCACGGTGAAAGATACGTCCGGGGCCGGCGGTCCCGGATGCCATGGTCACCGTACGCAACACGGCCACGGGCGCGACGCGCGTGGTACAAACCGCGAGTGACGGAGTTTACACCGTTCCCGGCCTGCCGCCGGCCCTGTACGACGTCACCGCCAGCAAGACCGGGTTTCGCGGATTACAAGGCGCAGGCGACGATAACAGTGGGAAGCCACGTCACCTTGGATGTTCCGCTTTCGGTCTCCCAGGTATCGACCACCGTGGAAGTTGTGGCCGTTCAGGCGGCGGAAGTGAATACGCAAACGCAGGAAGTCTCGCAGATCATCACGCCGGAGCAGGTTCAGCAACCTCCCGAGCCTGACGCGAAACCCCTACGATTTCGTAGCCCTCTCGGGGAACATCAGCGGCGGCGACCGCAGCGTGAGTACGAACAACCCGCAGATTGGCTGCCGGAGGCGGGCCAGAATAACACCAGTTACCGCGGCGCGGGTTACAGCATTAACGGCCAGCGCGTTCTCGGATACCGAAATCCTTCTGGACGGCGCTGAGAATATAAACATTTTCGATAACACCATCGGCTTGCTCATTCCCCAGGATGCTGTGCAGGAGTTCCGCGTCATCACGAACAATTTCGA
The DNA here is from genome assembly GCA_963846235.1 of uncultured Acidobacteriota bacterium. Lineage (GTDB taxonomy): Bacteria > Acidobacteriota > Terriglobia > Acidiferrales > UBA7541 > Palsa-189. The sequence continues at coordinate 4,102,401 of CAWJVF010000002.1, read as the reverse complement.
CGCGCAGTATGGCCGTGCGGCCGGCGGGATCGTCAACGTCGCCACCAAATCCGGAACGACGCTTTCCACGGGGATGCCTGGGAGTTCAACCGCCTTTCGGCATACACTGCCAATACCTTTGACCAATAATGCGGCAGGCATCCGAAGGGCAATATACGCGCAATCAGTTCGGCTATGACATAGGTGGACCGATCAAAAAAGATAAGCTCTTCTTCTATCAGAGCACGGAATGGCTGCGCGTGCGCAGCAGCGCGAACATCCTTGGCGTATGTTCCCGACTCCCAGCCTTCTCTCGTTTTCACCTGCCGGAGCCGCGCAAGCGCACGTTCGCAGACCTACGGCGGCGCGACCGTCCACTTCTGTCGGCACGCGTGACCTGGCGGACCTGGCCGCCAGGTGCATCGTCAACACGTCAGCGCCTGCGCGGCCTCGAAGTCTCCACAGCCTAACTGCGGACTCCTTAGCGCCACGGTGCCGGCGAGCACTCCGGTCTTCGATCTGGTCAGTTACGCTGCCCCGCATGATGCCGGCGGCGACCTCCCAGAACACCTACTTACTGACTGGCCGGTTCGACTACAACTTGAGCCAGAATACGCAACTCTTCTTCCGCTATGGCCGGGAATCACCTGGCGACTTGCCGGGCGCGATATTTTGCCAGCCCCTATCCGCAGTACAACGTCGGGCAAACGATCTACAACAACAACTTCCCTCTTGTCCGTGAACCACACCTTCGGCTCAATCTTCTGAGCAGCACGAAAATGAGCTTTTTCCGGGACGACGAAGCTCAGCAGTACAACACAGCTCTGCAGGAAACCCCGCACGCTGCTAATCTTAACGTCCCGTCCAGTCCGCGACCATCAACGGCCAGCCAGTGCAGTTCCCCGGCTTCTTCGACTTTAACACCGCCACAGGCGGGCCTCCCTTATGGCGGTCCGCAGAATACGCTTCAGATTGGACGAAGATCTTTCCTGGACCCACGGCAAGCACAACATGAGGTACGGCGGACAATTCAACTATATTCAGTTGGATCGCGGATACGGCGCTTACGCTCAGGCGAGTGGATCAGCTCGGCAAAAGCACGGTTGCCAACGGACTGGACAATATGGCTGCGGGTACATCTTATCGAGTTTCGAGAAGGCCATCAATCCCGCGGCAGCAGTTCCCTTGCGCCGTCAGCGTATTCGGGCGCGGCAGCTCCTCGGGCAATATGACCTTTACGCCTGCCTGTACGCTGGCGTATCCCGCTCGACGACCCCTCCTTTAACCGAAGCGACCGGTACAAGGACTGGGCGATCTATGCCGAGGATAGCTGGAGAGTAACGCCGCAAATTCACCTTTAATTATGGGTTGCGTTACGAGCACTTCGGCGTACAGCACAACAACAATCCCAACCTTGATTCCAACTTCTACTATGGAGCCGGCGCCAACATCTTCCAGCAATTACCCGACCGCCGGAGTTCAAACCGTGCCGAACAGCCCTATCGGCGAACTCTGGAAACCGCGGTGGGGCACGGCCGCGCCGCGCATCGGGTTTGCGTACGACATTTTTGGCAACGGCAAAACGGTGATTCGTGGCGGCTATGGCATGACCTACGCACGTAACTTTGGCAACGTAACCTTCAACATCGTGCAGAACGTGCCCAACAACGCCACCGTCACCATACTTAACACACCAGTGGTAGTAAGCAACCTCGGGCCGTTTGCGTCCACCACTGGACCGGCAGGCTGCGTATCGCCGGTGTCCGTGAAAAGTGGTTGCGGCCTCCCCCGGTCAGTCCTCGCGACGTGGACCAAAATATTAATGTCGCCGCAACACAGTTCTGGGGCATGACGTTAGAACACAGGTTGGGCGCCAAGGCATCTCTCGAGCTCGACTACAACGGCTCACATGGCGTCCATCTCTACGACATTAAGAACATCAATCCCATTGGCGGCGGACAAGCGTATCTCGGTGATCCGCTTGTAACGGCCGATCCCAACAATCCGGCTTGCAGTGCCGCCTCTCCCTGCCTGACGCGCGTGAACCCGGCCTACACGTCGATCAACAACCGAGGCACGAACGCGTTTTCTCATTACAATGCTCTGAACGTGCGCTTTTCCACTGAGGAACTCGGACATACGGGTCTTTTCATCCTGTCCAATTACACCTACGCCCACGCGCTCGATAACCTGAGCAGCACATTCTCAGAAAGCAACACGGAATTTAACCTCGGATATCTGGATCCCACCAATCCATGGGTCGATTACGGCAATGCGGATTTCGACCAACGACACCGGCTGGCACTGGAAATGACCTGGAGCGAACCGTTCTTCAAGAGCGGAAAAGGAGCGTTGAGGCAAGCGGCCGGCGGATGGCAAGTTTCGCCGATCTTTACGGTGCGAAGCGGCGCTCCCTTCTCCGTCGTGGGACAGCACCAACGCGCTTCAGTTCATTCCGCGGTACGCTCCCACGGCACCTATTTCCAGCCTAAGGACCGGGCCCCCAGTGGATTCGGGCGCACCGAATCTTTTCAACATTCTGAATCTGCCTGCGGCGAACAGCTTTTCCAACCCAGCGCTTGACGGATTCTCGGACTTTGGGCCGTTCCCCGCGAATATGACTACGCGGAATCAGTTCTTCGGTCCGGGCGCTTGGAATTTCGACCTCGCCGTGGCTAAGACCTTTGCTCTAACGGAGCGTTTCTCGCTAGAGTTCCGCGCCGAGGGATATGACATCTTTAACCACGTTAACCTGTACGTTGTGACTGCGGCAGCTGACGCAGCAAACGCCGGAGGTGGTCCGCTCACGATCCAGGGAAAGATGGGCGGTTTGGGCGCGGGCACTGCGGAAGCAGCCAATCACGACGAGCGGCGATTCGGGCAATTCGCGGTGAGGCTGCACTTCTAAAAGGGTGAGGCTGCCCTTCTAAAAGAAGGTCGACCGACAGCAAACAAGAACGTATTTCAACAAGAGGGCCGTCCGGCTAGTGCTGGACGGCCCTCAGTTTTTAGATCTCTTGAAATACAGTGCATAAAGCCCTGCGTAAAGAGCGCTTCCTGGGCAGCAGAGTAAAACTCTAAGTACTTAACTGCAGGTATTACCTGTCAGATCTTCCGAAGTTCCCTCGGGGCCCCTCTACAAACTACACGTGATTGCAATCACTTGCCCTCGGCTAAAAATGAATCTTGCTCGTGATCGTGCGTATTGGGGTTGGTGTTCGATCCGAGCTTTTGAAACAACGGGGAGGTGTATTCATGAGGCACACCTGGGAATCATGTGTCGCGTACTTGCGTGTAACACGTTTTTCGAATGCAGGCCTTGCGGACCGATTGAAAATTTCAGGCAGTGCAAATCCAATCAGAGTCCACAACCTGTACTTGTTCGCGCTGCTCTTGCTATTTCCGAGCCTCGTCTTCGCGCAGGTAAATACAGGAACATTGACAGGCACGGTCAGAGATACTACCGGGGCGGTGGTGCCCGATGCCATGGTCACCTTGCGCAATACAGCCACGGGCACGGCGCGCGTGGTGCAAACCGGAAATGATGGAGTTTACACAGTGCCCGGCCTGGCGCTGAGCCTCTACGACGTGACCATCAGCAAGACCGGCTTCGCCGACTACAAGACGCAGGTAACGATTACTGTGGGAAGCCACGTCACGCTGGATGCCCCGCTTTCTGTATCGCAAGTATCGACGACGGTAGAAGTCGTGGCCGCCCCAGGAGGAGGCGCGGAGATCAATACGCAGACGCAGGAGATTTCGCAGATCGTGACGCCGCAGCAGGTCGAGAATCTTCCGAGCTTGACGCGCAATCCGTACGACTTCGTGGCACTGGCGGGAAATGTGAGCAGCGGGGACAAATCCATGTCTACGAATAACCCGCAACTTGCCAATGGAGGCGGCCAGAATACCACCGACTACCGCGGTGTAGGTTTCAGCATTAATGGGCAGCGACTATCGGACACCGAAGTTCTCCTGGATGGCGCGGAGAACCTGAACATCTTCGATAACACGATCGCTTTGCTTATTCCTCAGGATTCGGTGCAGGAGTTCCGCGTCATAACGAACAATTTCGACGCACAGTACGGGCGTGCGGCGGGGGGCGTAGTGAACGTCGCGACCAAATCCGGAACGGACAATTACCACGGCGATGCTTGGGAATTTAACCGGCTCTCGGCGTATACAGCCAATACGTTCGATAACAACGCCAATGCCGTCCCGAAAGGCCAATACACGCGCAACCAGTTCGGTTATGACATCGGCGGGCCGATCAAGAAAGACAAGCTGTTTTTCTATCAAAGCACCGAGTGGCTGCGCGTGCGCAGCAGCGCAAGCGTTCTCGCGCTCGTTCCCGATCCGGCCTTCCTGAAACTGACGGCACCAGTCGTGCAAAGCTGGTTCGCAACGTACGGCCCTCAGACCTTCGCACCAGTAGGTGTAATCGCGGCAGGCGATCCAAGTCTGAAGGCCAATACGGCGGCTACCTGCGCGGCGACGACGCCTCCTTCACCCGCTCCGTGCGGAATTTTCAGCACGGCTGTGCCCACGGGAACTCCGGTTTTCGACGTGGTCAACTATATTGCCCCGCAAGACGCAGGCGGCGACACTCCGCAGAATACATATTTCCTGACGGGCCGGCTGGATTACAACCTGGGCGCGAACACACAGCTGTTCTTACGCTATGGCCGGGAGAGCCTGGCGACTTTGCCGGGCGGCCTCTTTGCCAGTCCCTATTCGCAGTATGACGTCGGCGAAACGATCTATAACAATAATTTTCTTCTGTCCGTGAACCATACCTTCAGCTCGAACGTGCTGAGCACCACCAGGTTGAGTTTCTTCCGGGACGACGAGGCATATCAGTTCAACACGTCCCTACAAAACACCCCCGAGCTCATTCTGTGGAACATCAATCTTGGCTCGGTGTCGATCGCGGGCCAGCCGGTGCAATTCCCAGGCTTGTTTGCTCAAAATACGGGCTCCGGGGGCCTTCCGTTTGGGGGACCGCAGAATACGATCCAGATCAATGAGGACCTTTCCTGGCTACACGGGAAGCACAACATGCGGTACGGCGGCCAGGTGAACTACATACAGTTGAACCGCGGCTATGGCGCGTACGCACAGGCAGTCGAGTCACTCGGAAAAGGCAATGTTGGCAACGGACTCGATAACATGCTAGTCGGTCAGCTTTATCAATTTGAAAAGGCCATCAGTCCGGCGGGCCAGTTCCCTTGCGCCGTGACCTCATATTCGGGCCCAAGTTCGGGGAATATGACCCTGGCGCCGAACTGTACGCTTTTGGGGAAATATCCGATCGGCGACCCATCCTTTAACCGTAGCGACCGGTACAGGGATTGGGCCCTCTACGCCGAAGACAGCTGGAGGCTAACGCCTAAATTTACCTTCAACTATGGTTTGCGGTACGAGCACTTCGGCATTCAACACAACAACAATCCCAACCTGGACTCCAACTTCTACTTCGGCCCGGGTGCCAGCTTTTACCAGCAAGTGGCGACCGGCTCGGTGCAAACCGTGCCGAATAGCCCCATCGGTGGGTTGTGGAAGCCCCGCTGGGGCACTGCCGGACCGCGCATCGGCTTTGCTTACGACATCTTCGGTACAGGCAAAACCGTTCTTCGTGGCGGATACGGCATCACTTACGACAGGAACTTTGGCAACGTGACATTCAATGTTATTCAGAATGTACCCAACAACGCTACAGTCACGATTCTCAACACCCCGTTGGTGGTGCCAAACGCCGGTCCATTTGCGGGAACGGGGCCTACGGCGGCGACCTGCGGTGCGACGCCCTCGGTCGCGAGTGGTTGCGGATTGCCTCCGGTGAGTCCGCGTAACATCGACCAAAACATTCAGGTGGAGACCGTCCAATTTTGGGGCGCGACGCTGGAGCATCGCCTAGGCGCCAAAGCCCTTATCGAACTCGACTACAACGGCTCGCATGGCGTTCATCTCTATGACATCAAGAACATCAATCCCATCGGGGGCGGACAAGTTTATTTGGGCCAGCCGCTGGTAACCACCGACCCCACCAATCCCGCCTGCAGCACGGCAAGTCCTTGCCTGACGCGTCCGAACCCGTTTTTCACTGCCATTAACAATCGCGGCACGAACGGGTTCTCTCATTACAATTCCTTGAACGTGCGCTTCGAGACGCAAGAGCTCTGGCACACTGGGTTGTTTATCACGTCGAATTACACCTACGCCCATGCGCTGGACAATCTCAGCAGCACGTTTTCGGAGAGCAACGGAAACGGTTCGTTCAATCTGGGCTATCTTGATCCAACGAACGTTTGGTTGGACTACGGCAGCGCCGATTTTGACGTCCGCCACCGCTTAGCACTGTCGATGACCTGGACCGAGCCATTCTTTAAAGGGTCCAAGGGAGTTCTCAACGAGGTAGGAGGCGGATGGTCGCTTTCCCCCATCTTCACCGCGCGGACGGGAATTCCTTTTTCCGTCTTTGACAGTACGAACGGGCTTCAGTTCACTCCCCGCTACGTTCCGACTACAGCGATCTCCGGCACTGCGACGGGAGCGGGAGTGAACTCTGGCTCGCCGAACCTCTTCAATCTCCTGAACCTGCCGGCAGCCAACACATTCAATAACCCGGTTCTGGGAATCTCGGACTTTGGCCCGTTCCCGTCCAATATGACGGCCAGGAATGAATTCCGCGGCCCGGGCGCATGGAACTTCGATATCGCCGTGGCCAAGACCTTCTTTCTCACGGAACGCTTCTCCCTGGAGTTCCGTGCGGAGGGCTATGACATTCTCAATCACATAAACATGTACGTCGTGGCCAGCGCGGCGGACGCAAACGGCGTCACTGGCCCGATCGTCATCACAGGAAAGAAAGGCGGCCTGGGCATCGGAAATAACGAGGGCGTGAACCATGACGAGCGGCGATTCGGGCAGTTCGCGCTGAGGCTGCACTTCTAGGCCGCAACTCACGAAGGCATCAAGAAAGAAGGCCGTCGGGCAACCGACGGCCTTCTTTTTTCAGAGAGCGAGGAGTTTCGCCGCAGGTTATCAGTCAAGGTGATTGCGTATCCTAATCCGCAGTCATCGGTCGAAACCTAAATCGTTGAAACGCCGTCTCTAAGAATGCTAGCATCCGACGGCACGATAGAACCGAGATCCAAGCAGGATGAATTTCCCCAGGAGATGTATCCGATGAAACGGAACTTTATTGCTCTGATGGCCGCGGTTTGCCTTTATCTGTTAGGGGCGGCGATGCCCGCATCCGCGCATCACGCGTTTGCGGCCGAGTTCGACAAGGATAAGTGCGCCGATTTCACCGGTACGCTCATCAACATCGATTGGGAGAACCCGCACGCCTATTTCACCATGGACGTGAAGGGGGACGATGGCAAGACCTTGCAGATGACATTCGAGACGTCTTCATTGTCGACCTTGAAGCGCGCAGGGACATCAAAAGCGGATTTCGTTAACAGCTATGGAAAAGATGTAACCGTCAGGGGCTGCCCGGCCAAGAACGGTAATAAGACCAAGGCCGCCGCGAATTACATCAAGTTCGCCGATGGCACGACGCATCGGATCGGCCAGGACGTTGAAGGCTTGTTCCCGGGGAACTTCCAGCCGACCGGTGATAAATGAGCAGGCGTCTCGAAATGAGGCAGTTTTTCGGGAGTCTCACGCGGGCTGCGGCGATGCTTGCGGGATTGGGCATGCTTTCACTTCCCGTGGCCGCTCGGCAGGCAAAATCTCCGGCAAAGGTTCCCGACAATATTATCGGTAACGAACATCCGGCTCCTGAGCCACCCGGCGGTCCGCCGCCGCGTACATCCGACGGACACATAGACCTTTCGGGCGTGTGGATTCGCGGCGAGGCTGGAGTCCAGACGCAGTACGCGGGCTCGCGAACGCAACCAGGCGGAGCGCGAGGCCGCGGCGGCAACGAAGATATTCCCTTTCAGCCCTCGGCCGCAGCTAAGATCAAAGCTCTGACTCCGACGCAGATGCAACTGGGCATGGCGGGCGTGAATTGCATGCCGCTTGGCGATCCCGGCATTTTCCTTTTCAACCCTCACCCAATTCAATTTTTCCAAATGCCCGGCGTGTTGGTGCAACTCGAGGAAGTGGACAACCACTGGCGGCTGGTGCACACGGATGGACGACCGCATCAGAAAGATCCCGATCCCACGTTCAATGGCGACGCCGTGGGACACTGGGACGGCGACACGCTGGTGATCGACGTTGTTGCGCTTGATGAACGGACCTGGAACAACACGGCGGGCTGGTTTCACAGCGACCAGGAGCATTTAGTCGAGCGGATCAGCCGTCCAAACATGAACCGGCTCACGTATCAAGTGACGATCGAAGATCCGAAGGTGCTCACGAAGCCGTGGACTTCGCCGGTACAGACATATTCGCTCGCGCATGAGGATTTATTTGAGAATTTCTGCACGCGAAACGACGAAGTGACGGAATTCGAGAAGCTCAACTCACAGGAATCGGGCGACAAGAAATAGCCGCCGTTCATAGCCGCTGAAGTCGTAACACCTGAAGCCGCAGGCGCTTCGAAAGGTGGCGTATCCGCAATTAGTACTAAATCTGCGAGTACGCCGTCGGCGTCAGGATCACGTTGGTGATATTCGAGACGATAGGCTCAAACGCATAGCGCTGCTGAGTGGAATACTTCTTCCAGTCATCTGATGCGCGAAATGCGGCCCATTTTTTGTCGCGGTCCGCGAGGCTATCGAACGCCAGCATATAGGTCAGATTCGGCAGGCGCGTTCCAACGAGCGTATCGCTATAGAACACCTGTTCAACCCCGGCCTTGGTGAAAATTTCCGATTCGCCCGACTGCATCATCTCCACTTTGCGCTTGTGATCCTGGTCGGTAGCGCCTTCGTAGATGCGCAGCTCAAAGACTCGCGGGCTGCGCGTTTTGGTGGCAGCCGGCGGTGTGAGCTTGGGCCATTTCTCAAACGCCTGCAGGAAGGAGCTCTCCATGCGGTCGAAGGCGGGCTCCTTGGCGGGAGCGTTCAAGAAGGCGTCGCCGGCTTTCATGTACTCGGCATCCTTCGCGAGGTGAGTTTCCACAGTGGCGAGCGTTTCGGCGGAAAGACCCGGCATCAGGACGTAAATCGTCGGCGTGTCCGGGCCAATCGTGAGATCAAACACACCAACCGGGCCGACGTTGAGCCGGTTCAGCGCGGGGATGAACACGCCGCTGAAAAAGTCATCGCACAACTTCCGTTGCGGTCCGCTGATGATGTGATAGCGGCGCAGTTGGTAGAACTCCCGGCCATTCTTCTTGGTGGCGTCTTCCGCAGCGCCCAAATAGGAGGCGGGTTGAGAGGCCGCGAGCGCGCTTGCCGCCAGCGATGAAGCAAGGAATTTTCGTCTTTGCATGGGCTCCTCCGGTGTTGTCTCGAACTTGCCGGGTATCCTCGCACAGTTCTAAGCGCGCGTCTATTGGTGCAAGGGCGCGCTGCGCCTGAGAGCGCTGACGCGTGAGGCCGCGATCTTCCCAAACACCGGGCTCAGGTGTATATTGCCGTTCAATCTCCAGCAATCACGACAATAATTCGGGTGAGACGATGCTTCTTTCGGGGAAGCTCCTGAACCAGGGCCGGACAAAAGGCCCTTCGAAACTGAGAGCAAGCCGCCGATACAACCTCGGACGGCCATGGTGGAACTGGCTGTCCGTCAGTGCTGCAGCACTACTACTGAGCGTGGCGTGTGCCCTTGTTGGCCGCGCTCAGGATCGCGCGGTCACGTATGCTCCGGCCGACATTCGCTATGGTGCGCAGATTTACGCAGCGCAGTGCGCGGCCTGCCACGGCGCGAACGGGACTCAGATCGGCGGGGTGGATTTGGGAGGAGGCCAGTTGCGGCGCGCTTCCTCGGACCAGGATTTGCGCGCTGTGCTGGCCAACGGAATCCCGGGCACGGCCATGCCTCCATCCGGTTTGATCCGTCGGAAGTCACGGCCATCGTCGCTTACATCCGCAACATGCGCAATTTCGATTCCCACGCAGGTAATATGGGCGACGCGACCCGCGGGCGCGCATGGTTTGAGGGCGCGGGCGGCTGCATGAATTGCCATCGCGTCAACGGCAAGGGCCCGCGAGTCGCTCCTGACCTGAGCGAAATTGGCGCGCTGCGCAGCGCGGACTTCCTGCAACGTAAACTTCTCGATGCCAATGGAATGATGCTGCCGGTGAACCGTTCTGTGCGAGCGGTCACAAAAGACGGCAAAGTCATTAACGGCAGGCGGCTGAACGAAGACACGTATTCGGTGCAGCTCATCGACGACCAAGAGCATCTGGTGTCTCTGGATAAAGCTAACCTGCGCGAATATACCGTGCTCACGACATCTACTATGCCCTCGTACAAAGACAAAATGAGTGAACAGGAAATGGCCGATTTGATTGCTTACCTGCTCACGTTGAAAGGGCTGCGATGATTAGGAAGATGCTTAGGAAAATGTATCCCGCGTCTCTTTTATGCTTAGCCTTGCTGCTTCCGGGCGTGCTCGGCGCTCAGGTTACCTCCGACCGTTTGCTGCACGCCGCCGGAGAGCCGCAAAATTGGCTGACCTACTCCGGCACGTACTCTAGCCAACGCTACAGCCCACTAAAGCAGATCGACGCGGCGAACGTTAAGAATCTCGAGCTGAAATGGGCATTTCAGGCGCAATCGCTGCAGAAATTCGAGACGACACCACTGGTCGTGGACGGGATCATGTACCTTACGCAGTCGCCGAACGATGTGGTGGCGCTGGACGCAAAAACGGGGCGCGCATTTTGGGTATACCACTACACTACGGCTCCCGAGTCTCGCCCCTGCTGCGGAATCGTGAATCGCGGCGTGGCCATATTGGGCGATACGCTCTTCATGGCTACAGTCGACGCGCATCTGGTGGCCATTGATGCGAAGAACGGCCACGCGATCTGGAACAACAAGCTGGCCGATGCGGCCGCGGGTTATGCGATGACGCTCGCACCACTCGTAGTAAAGGACAAGGTGATCGTTGGCGTGGCCGGCGGCGAGTACGGCATTCGCGGTTTCATCGCGGCTTACGAAGCGCACAGCGGCAAAGAGGCATGGCGGTTCAACACGGTTCCCAGTCCCGGCGAGCCGGGGCACGAAACATGGAAGGGCGATGATTGGAAGCACGGGAGCGCGGCCGTATGGCTCACAGGCTCCTACGACCCCGATCTCAACCTGACGTATTGGGGCACCGGAAATCCGGGGCCGGACTGGAATCCGGGACAACGGCCGGGAGATAACCTCTATTCGGATTGCGTAGTCGCCCTCGATCCCGATACTGGGAAGCTCAAGTGGTATTTTCAGTTCACGCCCAACGATCCTTATGATTATGACTCCGTCCAAATCCCAGTTCTCGCGGATATGGATTGGAACGGTGGTCCTCGCAAGCTGATGCTTTGGGGAAATCGTAACGGATTCTTTTACGTTTTGGACCGGACGACAGGGAAGTTTCTCAACGGCGGGCCATTCGTGAAAGTGAACTGGGCGAGCGGCCTGGACGCGAAGGGGAGACCAATTCCCACACCGCAACCCGCAGGCAAGCCGACCTTCCCCGGAATTCAAGGCGGAACGAACTGGTACTCGCCATCGTTTAGCCCGCGCACCGGATTGTTCTATCTATCCACTTGGGAAAACTACTCGACGGTTTTTACTGGCGTCGACGTGGATTACAGGGAGGGGCTGCGTTATACCGGCGGTGCTAATGCCGCCCCGATTCCCGGCGCCGACAATCCCGTGGGCCAACGGTCGAGTCCCGTCAATACGTACACCGAAGCACTGGGCCGCGGCGCGGTGATTGCTCTCGATCCCCACACTGCAAAACGGAAGTGGACCTTTGACATGCATGACGTCAATGTCAGCGGGATTTTGACGACCGCGTCTGATCTGCTCTTCTCGGGCGGCCGCGAGGGCTATTTTCAGGCGCTCGATGCGCGCACCGGCGCGCTGCTGTGGAAGGTGAATCTCGGCGGCGAGATTATCGCCGGCCCAATCAGCTACGAGGTGGATGGCAAACAGTACGTTTCCATTGCCTCGGGGAACGGGCTGTTTGTTTTTGGCCCTCGGGACGGCGCGAACTGACGGACCCTCTGCGCTCAACTGTTTCTTTCCCGATTGTCTCCTTCCTTCCAACATATTGAAGAATGCGCGCAGCTTGGTCGCTTGCTATCATTGGCGCCCATGGGGCGAATTGAGGAGGAAATATGACCAGGCGCACAGGCGGACTGCTACTCGCGATAACGATGGCGGTCGCAGGATTCTTTGCAGGAATATTGCGGGAAAGAAAGATTCGGAGCGTTGAGGCACAGGGTAAGCCAAACTTCAGCGCCGCCGCGATTGCGGGAGAGAAAAATACGCAGGACATCTGGGGGCCATACGAAGTAGTGCCCGACTGGCCCAAGCCGATCACTTCCCTGCCGGGACATGAAAAATGGACGTGGGGAGCGGTGGAGAGCGTTTTCGCTGAGAGCGCCAATCGCGTTTTCATTCTGGAACGCGGCGAAATTCCGGCGATGAAGCGTCCCGAAGAAGTTCCTTATCCCAAAGTTGGCCCCAGCATCTCGTTTCCTGTTGCGCAGCTTCCTTTTCGTAACGCCTCGGTTGGGCCGGTCACTGCCGCGGGCAATCCCGTGTGGGACGGGAAGCTTGGAGTGGACGCGCGGTGGGAGCATTGCATTGTTGTGGTAGATGCCAACGGCAATATGATCGAAGACTGGACCAAATGGGATTCCATGCTCAAGCGCCCGCACTACATCACCATTAACCCTTATGATCCGGATAAACACGTCTGGGTGGTGGACGACCAGGGCCACGCGATTTACGAATTCACGCACGATGGCAAGCAATTGGTGAAGACGCTTGGCACGCCCAATCAGCCCGGCAACGATGAGAAGCACTTCAACCGGCCGACCTTCATCAACTGGCTTCCCGACGGGACGATGTTCGTCACAGACGGCTACGGCAATACGCGCGTGGTGAAATTCGATAAAGACGGCAAATTTCTGATGACCTTTGGTCAGCCTTCGAATCCGCCAGACGATATGCGGCCGAGCGTTTTCAAAGACGTGCACGGAGTCGTCTTTGATCCGACGACGCACCGCGTGTTCGTAACCGATCGCGCCGATCATCGCATCGAGATCTTCGACGAAAACGGCAAGTTCCTCGACCAATGGAGCACAGGAAAGCCCTCGACGCCGCAGTTCCTCTACATGGCTGCGGACCGAAGCGTGTGGATCGCCGACGGCACCACGGCCAAGATCATCAAGTTCGATCTCGACGGGCACTATCTCTATTCCTGGGGCAGCCAGGGCGATTGGCCGGGCGCTCTGTGGAACGTGCACGGAATGAGCGTGGATCCGGAGGGCAATCTTTACCTCGCCGAAGTCAATAACGGCCGCGCGGAGAAATTTCGTCCGCGGCCCGGCGCGAATCCGGCGCTGCTGATCGGCAAACGGATGCGCGCCGCACAGTAAGTTCGTGGGCTTGCGGCCACCCGCCGACCCAAAGAACCCGCAGAAGTGAGCCCACGCGAACCAACGCACCTCGTAAGAGCCATTGGCCGCTGGGGGCTTGCGGCGCTGGTTATAAACTCGATCATCGGCAGCGGTATCTTCGGACTGCCCGCAATTGTTGCCGCCGATCTGGGCCGTCAAAGCCCGTTCGCCTACTTGGTGGCCGCAGTGGGCGTCGGGATGATCATGGGCTGCTTCGCTGAAGTGGCCTCGCAATTTCGTCAAGCCGGCGGACCTTACCTCTACACTCGCGTTGCTTTCGGCCGCTTGCTGGCGCTCGAAGTGGCATGGCTCCATTGGCTTTCGCGGCTGACGGCTGCGGCCGCGGCAATCAATCTTTTCTCTAGCTATTTGGGCTACTTCTGGCCACCTGCGCAGCGACCGCTCGAGCGCTCTCTGCTCGCCGCCGCGATTCTCGTCGTGATTGCCGGCGTCAATTTGTTGGGTGTGAAAGTGGGCGCGCGCCTGAGCTCCGCGTTTACGATTGCAAAGATTGCGCCGCTGCTGCTTTTCGCTGTAGCGGGACTGGTCTATGGCTTTGCTCATCCGGCCGTGACGCTCGCCAATCCGCACGTCGCCACGGCAACCGATTGGTTTAACGCATCGCTCATACTACTCTTTGCGTACGGAGGCTTTGAGGGCGCGCTTGTCCCTATGTCTGAAGCGCGCGATCCGCAACGGGACGTTCCGTTTGCGATGCTCGTGGCGTTCTTAAGCGTCACCCTGATTTACTTCCTAGTGCAAATCGTCGTCATCCGCGTGCTGCCGGATCCGGCGCAAACGGATCGTCCGCTGGCAATGGCCGCAGAGGTTTTCCTGGGCCCGGCGGGTGCAGCGTTCATCGCGATCAGCGCGCTACTGGCTTTATTCGGATATTTGAGCGCCAACATGGTGCATGTTCCTCGCACAACGTTCGCGCTGGCGGAACAAGGCGACCTTCCGCGGATGTTCGCCGCGGTCCACAATCGATTCCGAACACCATACGTTTCGATTCTCGTATTTGCGGTGTCGCTGTGGGCGCTCGCTACCATCGGCAACTTTCGATGGAATGTAGTGCTCTCGTCGGCCTCCCGGCTGATCACGTATGGTCTGGTGTGTGCGGGTTTATTGGCTTTGCGCCGCAAACAGCTTGGTGCTGCCGCTTACCGGCTTCCGCTTGGTCGGATCTTTGCCGCGGTGGGTATCGCACTGATGATCGCTCTCCTCACGCGCATAACTCGCGAGGAGTTCGCGTGGATTCTGGCGACGGGCGCTGTTGCCTTCGTGAACTGGATCGCCACGCGAGGCCACGTCGTGCCTGCCGCGGCCACTCGCGAGTTGTAATGGGCGCGGATGTGTTATCCTCCCGCCATCGCTACCGCTTTGCTCATGACAACAAAAAAGGAGAGCTTCTGATGCGCAAAACAATGCTGGGAATGTTGCTGCTTTTCGTTGCAGCCTCGGCCAAGGCACAAGCGCCCATGGCGGCCACAGATATCACAGCTGCGCAGGTGCAGGCATTTATCAAGGATGCGCCGAAGGATCGCAATAGCGATCGGCCTATGCGCGTGGTCGACACGGGAGGCTACCGCGTCGGCATATTCGGCGTTTTCCGGCCGAAGAGCGCTCCGCCCAACGCGACTGTGCACCAAACTAAAGTCTCTGAGGTCTACTACATGCTGGAGGGCGCCGGCACGTTGGTGACGGGCGGCACTCTGAAAAAGCCCGCGACGCCGAGGCAGTCAACTCTGGGAAATTGGACCGACGTTGCGAGCACCGGCATTGAAGGCGGAGTATCGCGCCGCATCGCCAAGGGCGACATAGTCATCATCCCCGGCGGTGTGCCACATGGCTGGGCAAGCACTGAGAGCGACATAACGTACCTTATTGTGCGGCCCGATCCCGACAAAAAACTTGAGTTGAACTAAGGCAGGTGCGCCCGGGGGACTCGCGGAAATGATGGTAGGCCCGGACGGGCTCGAACCGCAGACCTCTACCGTGTCAATTTTGTCGCCGGTTTGGGAACGGATGAGGCTGAGTGAGTACAACTTGCATCGTTTTAATTGATGGGTGTGGCACGGCCAATTAGCTAAGCTGGAAAGCGGAACGCAAACGTTTGCCTTCCGACCAGAGAGGGGGAGCGTGGTATGCAGCAGCGAACTGACTTCCCGCTACCGTCTGATCTGCCTCGACCGGTTGACGACGGTGCGGCGGATCATCTCTTGAACATGACTATGCCCAAGGTCTGTCTTCACTCCACAGCGGGCAGGATGGTCGACCTTTCGGATTTGAGTGCGCCAAAAACGGTGATTTACTGCTATCCAATGACCGGAGTGCCAGGAAAACCGCTGCCCGAAGGATGGGACGCGATCCCAGGTGCGCGTGGGTGCACTCCCCAG
Source organism: uncultured Acidobacteriota bacterium (assembly GCA_963846235.1). Taxonomy (GTDB): domain Bacteria; phylum Acidobacteriota; class Terriglobia; order Acidiferrales; family UBA7541; genus Palsa-189. Next base: position 4,086,500 of record CAWJVF010000002.1, on the reverse strand, counting down.
ACGTGCAGCTTCCGCGATCATCATCAAGACCTGTCGCGGCTCAGGGCCGACGTGTTCGGCATTAGCACTCAGACAACTGAATATCAGCGTGAGATGGCCAACCGCCTCCAGCTTCCATTCGAAATCCTCAGCGACGATAAATTTGAGTTATGCGATGCGTTACGCCTGCCGACATTTGAAGTGGACGGGAAGCGACTCGTGAAACGCATCACGTTGATCGTCCGAGGTGGGCGAATAGAGCACGTCTTTTATCCAGTGTTTCCGCCAAACGAGAGCGCCGATCAAGTGATACGTTGGCTTCAGGATCATCCCATTCCAAACTGACCTTGCAGTCGAACGACTTGAACACCCCGAAGTTAAGAGTTATAAGAGCGGCGCCATATGACTTCTGCACAAGAGGATGCTCATGGGCACAAAACGAAGTTTGGCAACGAAAAAGGCCGCTCGGACGCGGAAATTGAGGTCGGCTGACAAGAAGGCAGCCTCCATGCCAGAAGCCGATCTATCCAGACTCTGGGAAGAACACACAAACCATGAGTTCGTGACACGTGACCCCGAGGCTACGCTGGCCACCATGGTAGAGGATGCCTACGTAAACCACGTGCCGGTGATGACCGGAGGGTTTGGGAAACGCGCCCTGCGGGCTTTCTATTCGCGTGACTTTATTCCTGCTATGCCGCCCGACACTACACTTACACCTGTTTCACGCACCGTCGGCGGGAACCAGCTTGTTGATGAGATGATCTTCTCTTTCACGCACACACAAGAGATTCCCTGGATGCTGCCTGGCATTCCTCCCACCAATCGCCGCGTTGAAGTTCCATTGGTTGCCATTGTGCGGTTCCGGGAGGGCAAGCTCGCGCACGAGCACATCTATTGGGACCAGGCTTCGGTTCTTAAGCAAATCGGGCTCCTCACAGAGCCAACGCTGCCGGTTTTTGGGGCAGAAACCGCCCGCAAAGTGGTCGATCCGCAGTTCGACTACAGAAAGTCTTGATTGTTTAACACTTTCCGACCACGGCCTATGCGGCAGTGCGATTTTCGTGGGACGGGCAAGCGGCTGGGAAGGGCTATGCTTTGGCACGCTCAAGCTAGATCCGCTTGCCAAACGGGTGAATCACACGGACATTGCGAATGCGGTTGGGCAAGCGTATATTGCGGACGAGCCGCCGCATACAAATTCCGCCAGAGTCTTCAGGAGATGCGCATGAAAGTGAAGATGGCAATGTGCCTAGTGCTACTCGGTCTGCTTCCCGTCTCGCCGATTTACGCGCATCACGGATCTCACGTCTCGTACGATATGGAAAAGCCGGTCGTCTTGAAGGGAACCGTGACGGAGTTTGTGTGGTCGAATCCCCACTCGCAGATCTATTTTGACGTTAAAGACGAAAAGGGCGACGCCGTGAATTGGGGAGCCGAAACTGCTAATCCAAGCACCCTTGCAAAGAGTGGATGGACAAGAAATAGCCTCAAGCCAGGCGACGAGGTCACGGTAACCGTCTGGCCCTCCAAGGCTCACACTCCTCGTGGATTCCTCGTGAAGATCGAGCTTCCCAACGGGCAGGTAAAGACCTTGACGGGCGCTGCCCTCGAGTAAAGGAGACTCAAGGGTGAAGAATCACCTCACAGCCATAACGATTGGGTTAGTGTTGATCTCGGCCTTCTCTTTCCACCTATCGGGTCAAACCCCGCCACGATCGCAAGCCCCCGAAGCCGTAAAGAAGCGCCGTTCGGACAACGAAGGCCCGACAAAGGAACAGGCACCAGCGACCCCACGTTTTGATCCGCATGATCTCTCCGGCGTTTGGGTATTACAGCGCCAAAAAATATTCACGCTGAGCAGTGACACTCCTCCCATGACTGCTTGGGGCCAGGCCAAGTTCAACGAGACAAAACCCGGATATGGGCGCCGAGCCATTCCCCCCGCCTTCGGAAATGATCCCATCGGGAATTGCGATCCCTCCGGCTACCCGCGCATCATGTTTGATCCGGTAAGACCCATGGAGATCATCCAGCTTCCCAACAGGGTGGTGCAGCACTTCCAATATCACGATGTGTGGCGCACCATCTGGACCGATGGCCGCGCGGCTCCTAAGGATTTGGTGTTACCACTATGGAATGGATACTCCGTTGGGAGATGGGAAGGTAACACTTTTGTCGTCGCGTCCACCGATTTTGACGACAGGAGCTGGCTCGATCACTTTGGCGATCCGCATAGCGATGAGATGCGCCTGGAAGAGCGCTTCCGGCGTGTGGATTACACGACTTTACAGCTCACTATGACCTTAACTGACCCCAAGACTTATACGCAGCCTTGGGTCAGCGAAGTGAAGACCTGGAAACTGAATCCGAAACTAGAGCTTGAACAGGAAATCTGCGTCCCTTCGGAGGAACAAGCTTTTAACAAAAGGCAGAGGGATGTTGCCGGAGGAAAAACTAGCCCATAGTCTGCACGTACATGCGTTCGTATGGATCGCACATATCCGAATCGAGACGGCCCGATTCCAAAGCTCACCTCGGTTTATCCACTTCCCTTCCGGCAGCACGGTGCAATCTGGCAGCTCCAACGTCTAGTGGAACGCGCGCGGCAAAAACGCTTGATTCTGCCGCTGGCTAACGTGTGAAGGTCGCGGGTTCGAGTCTCGTCGCTCCCGCCCTTTCGGTTAGATCTGGGCTCTGCCGCCGTCAACGAACAGTTCGATACCCGTGACGAAACTGGAGTCGTCCGACGCCAGAAACAGCGCTACCTTAGCAACTTCCTCGGGCTCCCCCATGCGGCCCATCGGGATTGTGGACACAATCCGCGCAATGACTTCTTCAGATTGCCGATTCGCTAGGGGCGTATTGATGGGACCGGGACTAACGACGTTTGAGCGGATACGACGGTCCTTCAAATCTGTGGTCCAGGCTCGCACGAAAGAGCGGATGGCAGCCTTGCTCGCAGCATAGACACCGAAGGCGGCAGTACCCTTCACGCTCGCGACAGAGCCGTTGAGAATGATGGAGCCACCATCCTTCAGTAGCGGTAAGGCCTTTTGCACGGTAAAGAGCGTTCCCCTTACATTGATGTTGAACAGTTTGTCGAAATGCTCCTCGGTGACGGCCCCAAAAGGAACGAATTCGCCAAAGCCGGCGTTGGCGAAAACAATGTCGATTCGCCCCTTCACCTTAGAGACGGTCTCGTAAAGACGATCAAGGTCAGTCATTTGGCTGACGTCACCCTGAATTCCAGAAACGTTGGTGCCGATTGCCTTCACGGCTTCGTCGAGTTCCTTCTGGCGACGGCCCGTGATGAAGACATACGCACCTTCGTTGGCAAATAGCTTTGCCGTAGCCAACCCAATTCCTTCAGTCCCGCCTGTGATGACGGCGGTCTTGCCTTCGAGTTTTTGGGGCATTGTCTTTCTCCGTTGTTGCTGAGCTGGAACTTTCCAGCTGCGATGCTTCACGCTCGTCGCTTGAGTCCGAGCACCGCCTGGCCGAGGTGATAGGACAGATGGTTCGTGCGGCTTAGTAGGATGGAGAAGCGATTGCGCGAAGCATCTTTGGCGAAATCTTCTTCCGATACGGCGGTGTGCCGCTGGGCCCAGTCGGACCACGACATTTTTTCAAACCCCTTCGATAATTTACCGTTTACGGTATTCCATGCTCGGCGAATCTCTTCGTGCGAAGGAATGCCGGCTCGCGACTTGTCTGGATTCGAGACGAAGGCGACATCAAACTCGGGGTGAAGTCGTTCACTCAGCCCCAACAGCGGGAGCATCGCGTCGTGTATGGCTGTGAGATGTCCCCACAAGTAAAGTAGCCTGTTCCTGCCAGGCGCTATTTCCCGCAGGACCTCTTCGGACGAGAGGCCTCCAAAAAGCTTGTCCGCCCGATCGATTTGGGTCTTCCATACTTTCAGAGCGAGAGCTATGTAAGAGCCTTCGTTTCCCATGGGTAGTCTCCTGTGAAATCCCTTTCATTTGTGCCTTGGAAAATTCTCCCCGAACACGGGCGCGCCACTCTTCGATTGACGTGCAACCGGCGTCACCTAAGCGATGAGCCTAAGCGGTGGCAGCCTTCCCGTGATACGCAGGCGCAAAGACGTCCTGCACAAATTGTTCAAACGAAGTCGGTGTGCTGTTCTCCGGCGAACGCGGCTCAAGCGCAGCGAGGATTCCTGTGTTCATAGCGTTGAACATCTCGATGTACACCGCGGCTTTCTTCGGTGGCATACCCATTTGCTCTAACACCTGCTGCACCTGGTCGTAGGGAAACTGCTCGTAACGCAAATCCGGTTTGCCAATGCCGCGCGCAATCACCGCGGTAGCTTCCGCCATGGACAGGTCGCGCTCGCCAAGCAGCTCGCGCGTTTGTTTGCCGGAAAAATCCAGGTCCAGGAGGCGCTGCGCAGCATAGTCGCCGACATCGCGCGTCGCGATCATGGGCAGCTTCAGGTTGGGTAGAAGCGCATGTCCGAAGATTCCCATCTCATGAATCATGCCGACCGCCGCCAGATTATTCTCCATGAAATACGCGGCGCGCAGGTGCAGAACGTTCAAACCGCTGATCGCGTTCAGTTTTTGCTCGGAAGAATGCAGCCCCGCGACTGGCCCAGTGCCTTCCGGGACTTGCGCGCCGTAGCTACTCAAGTACACCGCGTAGCGCAGGCCGGACTCCTTCACGGCCTTTGCGATCGCATCGCTCTCTCGCTCCTGGTCCTCCCGGGAGGTGATCGGCGGCAACAACAAATATGCCGCACGCGCACCCCTGAATGCTTTGGTGAGCGCGGCCGCATCGTTCACGTCGGCCATGGACGCTTCCGCGCCGTTACGCACAAAGCGCTGCAGTCGTTCTGCATCGCGACCCACGACGCGCACCTTCTTGCGCCTCAACAGCAGGGTGTCGGCGATGATCGAACCGGTGTTCCCGCTCGCCCCCAAAATCACATACATGGCATCCGTTGAGACCGCGACCTTGTCTTTAAGGCTGTTCACATTCGTTTCTCCTTTTTTTGAAGTTCACCGATCCGCTTTGTTTGAAATGCGGGTACCCGCGCCTTAGCTGTGATTATAAACAGCACATATAGGCACAAAAAAGTCACCGGCTCGCGCTCGCTCGACGGATTTCCCCAACTACATCGGCGAGGGTTATCCTATCGAGACTATTCTCGAAGCCGGCCTGCGCTTTTTTTAAGACCGACGCCATGGATCCTTTGATGTTTGAGCTGATCGGGCATTTCTTCTCCACTGGATAGCTATGAATCGCGAATGTCGGAGGCGCCGAGCTGGCCCGATAAATGTCCAAAAGCGTTATTTGTTCAGGAGAACGCGCAAGGGTGCTCGCGCCGTTTTTACCGCGCGTTGTGACAATCAGGCCAGCCTTGGAGAGTTTCGAGAGCGATTTCCTCACGAAAGTGGGGTCTGTATTCACGCTTTCAGCGAGAGTTGCCGAAGGGATTTCCTTGCCGCGAAAAAAACCAAGAGCCGCCATGATATGGGCTGCAACCGTGAACTGAACGCTCGTTGCGGACATCGGATTTCTCCTAACAGGATGTGTGATGTTTACCGGCACAATTTGGGTGCAAGTTTTTTAGACCGATCCAGGTTGATCAACCTGACCAGGTCAAGCAGCTGATAGCCGATTAGTTCGCTTGGTTAGCCGAACGCGCCGATCTAGCGGAACGCAGGGAAGACCGGCTTGAAACGGTGGAATGGGCTGTACTGATTTTCGTCGTGGTGGGAGTAATCGCGGATGTTTTGCTAGTGCTACATCACTGATCCACCAGCGAACAGGTGGTAGGCCCGTGCGGGCTCGAACCGCAGACCTCTACCGTGTCAAGGTAGCGCTCTAACCAACTGAGCTACGGGCCTTCTGTAGCAGACTGAATCAGTTACGCTGCTCCGATAGTAACGCATTTTCCGGCTGGTTCACAATTTGGTGCACAGGCACCGCAATCTCTGCCGTGGTGATGCCGTCGAGCGCCCGGCGCTGCACTTCGGGCCGGATGTGGCCGTACCGCTTCGCCATTCGGACGGCAGTGCTGGCCGACCATCCCAGAATTTGCGCAACCACCGCGAACGGGGCACCGTTCTCCAATAGCTTCGTGGCCGCAGTGTGCCGGAGGTCATGAAAGCGGAGCCCGGTAATCGTGCTTTTAACGTCGCGCATGTCTGCCTTGCATTCGTCGCCCGCACAGATGGGTGCCGGGCTCTGTGTGCGCCCGCACGCGGGGCAGGCAACGAGGCGCGTCACCCGCCGCCACGCGGTGCGCCAGTTGGCGATTGGCTTCTCGGGATTCACTCGTCCATTTTCGCACGCCGGAAACGCGTAATGCTCCGCCGTTCGCCCAGGAAACCGTGAGGACCACATCTCAAGAACCGCCCACGCCGGTTGTGTGAGCGGGATTGGCCTTCCCCGCCCAGCGTCCGTTTTGCTCTCCCCTACCCGTAGGAGCCGGTTCGCAAGGTCAAGATTCTTCCACTTTAACCGCCGAATCTCGGTGTGTCTCAGGCCGGTGTTCAACGCGAGGACAGTCACGGTATAGAGGGGCGTCCAAGCCCCTTGATGCTGCCCCACGCTTGCGGCACAGGTGAGCAACCATTTTTCCTCATCCGCGCTCAAAGCCCGCCCCGCACTCTCATTCTCCTGTGCCCGCTTCACATCCCGCCGCAGCGTTTCCCAAAGCCCGTACTCGGCCAAGATGGAGCTAAGGCAGGCAATTTCTTTGTTGATGGTCGCGCCCGCCGCGCCTTGCTCCTCCCTCTTCCGCTGATAGCTTTCAATGTGCCGGGCGCTTATCTCACAGACCACCATCGCACCGAGAACCTTCTTTACATTCTTGAGCGCCGCCGCGTAGGTCTCTTGCGTACCGGGCGAGAGCGCAGAGCGCTTCTCAAGCCATCGAGCCGACGCTTCCGTGAGCGTCGGAGGGAGCTTCCGCTTTTCCACGCGATTCCATTTCGTTTCCAGTTCCCTTCTCCGTTGCCGAGCAGCATCGCGTGCGAGGGTTTTACTCGCTGTCTTGGTCGATTCGTGAATGAGACGCCCGCCGAACCGGAACCGAATCCACCATATGCCGCCTGAGGAGTGCTTACCGCACTTGCTGCAGGTTCCGTCTGGCCCTTGACGGTTGCATGAGCCTTTCACCCCGCACGTCACCCGCTGGTAAATGTCGTTCATTTGCTCTTGCCTCCTTTTGATCGTGCTTTGGCCCGTGCTTTCTTTCGTCGCTTACGTCGCCATTCCTTACCGTGCGTGGCCCACCATTCCCGTTTTCCCGAGCGTTGTTCAACCTTTGCGCATTCGGGACCACAAAAGCGCTGGTTTGGTTTTGTTCGGAGAAAATACCGTCTCGCACATTGTGGATTGGCGCACACTGCCATTTGCGGCGCGTTCGCCAGAGCCGCTACACAGAGCGCGAGAGCGCAATCTGAAACCTCAATATCAATGCTGCCGTGCACCCAATCGAATAACCAAGCTGTGCCTATGGGAATGTGCTCGAAAATGACGCGCATCCAAGGTGTAAATTGTTCGCCGCTGGTGACCGGCCCCTTGTCATCTAGATCAGCAAATGGTCCCTCTCGCCAGAGTGTTAGCAGGGCATTGTGAAAACATTCAAAAGGAACTTTTCGCGGCCACGGTAATTGAGCCCACTTTTTTAGGAAATCGGATGCAGCCGACTCATCGCCTTCGGGCAAATTCGCAAAATCCGAGAGGAGTGCCCGAAGCATGAGCGAATCGGATGCTAGAAAGTTTGGTCTTGTGGATACGGCTAGATGAGCAATCATACGTTGACATTCTAGCGAATCTATGCCATCATATCAATACTGAAGTTCACCAAAAGCGAGGGTGCGCTAAATGCCTGAAGTACTCACCGAACGTCAAGTCTCTGACCTGTACGGTTTCACAGTCCCATTCCTGCGTTCTGCACGCGCACAGCGGCGCGGTCCCCGTTATCTGAAAATTGGCAAGATGGTTCGCTATCGTCGGTTGGATGTGGAAGCGTTCCTAGCCGCCCACGCGGTCGAAACGCGACAAGGCGCAGCGCGGGCATGAAGCCGGGCGAAACAGACCTCTTAACCCTCCCCGAAGCTGCTCCCCTGCTCCGCTTGAAGGTGAGCACACTCCGCGCCTGGATTTTCCGCCGCAAGCTCCCCTATGTGAAGCTCGGAGCCCGTGTCCTGCTCCGTCGAGCCGACGTGGACGCACTGATCACGGCCAGCATTGTGCCAGCGGCTCAATCCTAGAAACGAGCAAACATGTCACCCTATCCAACTGAAGAAACCGAAAAGCAGCCTTCAAAACGGAAGCGTCTTATCTACCCCGGTCAGTTAATGCGGGCCAGCCACCGAATGTTCCGCTTGCGTCAAGTACTCACGAAAGCCTCAATAGACGGCCATTGGTACACGCCGAAAATGTTGGCAATGACTGTGCGCACCACATCGGATCATTTGTTTCGACTGGCGCAGCAGTTAGATGGACGTATGCTCAAATTGGCTCCGAGGACCAGGCGAGCTAAAAAGCAGGAAACGGCAGCAAAAACCGAGAAGCTGACCTTGCCTCAAACTTGAGTCATTTGAGTCCGGCGCGACTCAAGCCAAAACCGCCAGCGGTCTTTCAAAGTTCCCGCCTCAGAACTTCCACACTACGAAGGGACGTATGCCCAACCAGAATACGTATGTAACGCAGCACCTCACAATCGCCGCTTACCTGATGGCTTCCGAGAAATTGCCCTTCATCCGCGCCCAGCGTATCGGACGCAGCTCACGCGTTGAGTTTGTTTTCGATGATCCGCAAGGGCAAGGGCCGGAGTTGGAGGCCGAGGTCTTGCGGGGAGCTTCCTGGAATGTGGTCCGCTTTTACGACGCGCTGCGTGACCTACGCAGCCGCATGAATGTCATTTGGCACTCAGAGGAAAACCATGCCCGCATCCGCTACTGAAACTCTTGCTGTTTCGACGCCTGTCCAAACGTTCTCTCCGATCACTTTTCCTGATTCAGCAATGATTGGCTCACTCGGAGACTTTGCGCGAGTGATGGCGGCGGGGACTGAAGTGCCGGAGGTATTCTATTTTGCAACGGCCTTAACCCTATTCGGCAATTTCTGTTCGGGATCGCTCACCACGAATGTGGCTGTGGACGCTGATCCGCGTCTCTACACCATCCTACTAGGCGACAGCTACCTCGTGAAAAAGAGTACGGCCCTTAAACGCTGCGTTGCTTTCTTTGAGGCACTCTGGCGCGAGCCGGAATTCCCCTCACGTCCCAACACGCTATGGGGTGCCGGAAGCGCGGAAGGTCTCGCGCGGACTTTGCAGGAGAACTCACATTTGATTCTGCTGTATGACGAACTCCGCTCTTTTATCGACAAAACCAAAGCGACCGGGGCAGTGCTGCTACCAATGGTCACATCCCTGTTCGAGGGGCGAAATTGGGACAATCCGACGAAAAAGAAAAGCTCCGTGAATGTGCGCGATGCGCATCTCTCTATCGCGTCTTGCTGCACTGTCGAGACGTACGCAGAGATGTGGACCCCCGACGCCTTGAACATCGGCCTACCCAATCGGCTGTTTGTCGTCTTGGCGGAATGTGCTGATAGGGTTGCGTGGCCTTCACATCCAGACAACATCAAATTAGAAACAATTCGAGAGCGTATCAGACAGCAATTAGGCGTGTGTTCTCGCAGGCTGGAAATCACCCCGGACGCTAAGCAGCTTTGGGAGGAATGGTACACAGCCGTTCCACATACAATTCACGCCCGACGGCTCGATACAATCGGATTCCGACTGCTTGAAGTCTTGGCTTTGACAACAGACAAAACTTGCATTGACGCGGACGTGATGAACGCGACCCTTGCAATTTTGAACTATGAGTTGGCTGTCCGCACTTTCACTGATCCGTTCAATGCGGCCACGCTTGTGGCCAGGATGGAGGGAAAAATCAGGCGCGTGCTGAGCACAAAAGGGCAGTGCAATGATAGAACCTTGAGGCAGAAGGTCCATTCAGAGCGTGACGGACTGTGGTGCTACAAAACTGCGCGTCAGAATCTAATCGAGTTTGGGTACATCAGGCTGAATGGGAAAACCGGATTTTATGAGGAAGTCCCCCAGACCTGATGAAGTGTACCCATATTTGTACCCACGCTCTCAACCGACAACAAGTCATTGATGTTCAGCAAGCTACGCCTAGTTTTGTGCGAAGTGTCTACAGAGGGAGAGAAGGGGAAAGAATATAGCTTCCAAATCTGTTGCTCCTACCTCTATGCCATCTCGGTTAAAGGGCATTTATGCGGCAGCAAACCCGGGATTTAAGCCCAATTTCACTCATGGGTACAAAAGTGGGTACAGGCCGAGCCGATCACCTATGCGACCTCTCCGGTCACTCCGCCACCGAAACATAGCGTGGCAGTCCGCAAGAAAAGCACCGGCGCGGCGGCCAGAACCAGCCTATGGGATTGATCCGGCGTACAGCGGAATACGGCACTCCGCAGCGAGGGCAGCGCCAGTGCTTCATCTTTGACCCAATCACATATAGCAACGTGAAGCCCCCTGCTACCTCAACGAGTTCGATGATGTCAGACCTCACTCTCGGAAAGAGGCGAGGCAAGATTTCCTCCAACGGGCCGAAGTCCATCAACAGAATTACGAACCACAGCGCACGGAGACGCTTAAAGCGTCGCCATGAATCGTCGTAATCCGTCAAGCTGACTGGCCGCGCATCACTCACGCCGCGTCCTCGTCCTCCTCTTCGTCCTCATCGTCAGCGCCTTCCGGGTCCCAAATATCCAGCAATTGCTCCTCTGACCCACTATCCACAGGCACACCAAAGCTGCGGCGAAGTTCGCGCCATGCTTTGCACCCTTCGGTGCAATTGCCAAACTTGATCGGCGGATCGTCGCCGCCCATCTCAACGATGGCAGCCTTTACTTTTTGTAGCCGCGCTCGTTCGGGATTGGTTATGACGGTAGACGTTGCCTTGACACGGTCAACGATGGAGTCCGGATCAAAGAGGAATACAAATTTGCGCTCCCCATCGCCAACAGGGGGATGGCCCGGGCGAGGGAAGTCGGGATAGCGTTCGGCCACTGTTTCCAGATGTGAATCAACAGCGTCGTCCCCGCCGTCCTCTGCTAGCAGTTCGCTCAATTTGACTATTCCCCCTTCCGGTCCGAGTTCCTGTAGCGATACGGTGCGGACCTTAGTTCGGGGTGAGTTGTGGCGTCTCTTTCCTACAGCACGGCGGGTATTCTTTCTGTGCTTGTTGCCGGGTAGAATTGGTTTAGACATTCTCGCGGCCCTCCAATGGCCGTGATTTGTTCAGGCCCACTCGGTGAGTTTGCGCTCCCTTGTGGGCCGCTTTCTTTTAACGCCGCCGCCCTAAACCTGTCAAGAACTCATTTTTGACTGATCCCTTTGGCACCCGCATAAACACAGGCGATTATGCTTGTCTGGATGCTTGCGCCCATGCTTGAAAATAAGTTTGACATTAGGCACCGTTCGTGCTAAGCTGTATTGGTCGCTCACTATGGCTACCCTGCGTACATTGAAAGTCCTCCGGGTCGCTGCCGGTCTTAGCCAGGAAAAATTAGCTGAAGAGATGGGCCTACAAAATCACAGCACCATTAGTCGCTATGAAAAGCCCGGAAGCTCAGTGCCGCCCGAGCAGCGGAAGCTATTCGTTTCGATCTGCTCGCCTCGCGTCGATTGGAGCAAGTTGAAGAATTTGAAGTCTGCCGTCCTGTCGTAACCGCACCACGTAGTCAACTTACCCGCTGTCACTTTACGAATTGAAAATTTGAGCCGAGGTTCTCGACGTTGGAAAACGTCATTGACTGCAAAGTGCCCGGATGCCTTTTCCATTTTGTAACCTCTGAGCCTGTTGCGTCTGGCGCTCGCTACGTTTGCGCAAGACACCCACGCGAGGTTCAACTTGCGGCAGTTGGCAGACAGTTTGATCCCGACCGCGACATGCGCGACCGCGATGCAACATTCACCATTTTCAGAACGATAGCAACTTAAAACGGAGGAATCAGTGGCAGAATTTCAGGACTTAGTCGCAAAACTTTTACAGGAACAGGTCGAAGAAGTCCGAGCGACCGTAACGAATCCCGAGCTTGAGCAAGTGCAATCCCGCTTGCGGGATCAGCTTGTCAACGAAGGCGGTCCACTTATCGCCCGGCTGAAAGCAATTGGCTCAAGTGATGACTTCCGCACCGTTTCGCTAATGCAACAGCGGCTTGACCTGGCCCAGCTTCAAGCCTCAGGCGTATTGAGTGACCTTGTCGGAAACCTTGAAACGCAATTGCGCCAGTTCTCCGGCCTCTATCGCGGCACGTTAAATTCGCTGGAAACGGTAATTCCTCGTCGCATCGTCGCCCTCACACCTGAAGATATTCTGCCCTTGCCTTACCCCACGCCCTCATTCGCGGATTGTATAGCGCGTGACATCAGATGCGCTTCCGACAATGTCAACGAAGTTGAATCGCGCCTCGATGGGCTGAAACGCTTGGTTGCGCGGCTAATGACGTTGCCCCGTCAAAGCGTCGATGTCGTCAGCATCAGACGCCCCAACGATATTCGGAACTCTGCTCGCAATCCTGCTATGCAAGTGACCGAAGCCTAATCGCCCGCAATGCCCAAATTGCCCGAATCCGATCCGGCCATTCTCGCCCAGCGCAAAGAGCGCAGGCGTGCTCGTGGTCGCGTGAACACGGCAAATTATCGTAAGCGGATCAATGAGAAGGTCGAATCATTGATGGGACAAGCACTCGATGTTTTGGGTGAAGATGCCGCGCCGGTTGACGCTGATACTTTGCAGAGTCCCGCCCAAACCAGCGCTGCCACTCGCACGGCTCGCGCCATCCTGAAACGAACCTTGAGACGTAATGCGCTCACATTGGACAAAGCAGCGGCCCGAATAGCGGAAGGGCTGGATAGTGAGAAGCTTCGGCTGTTGGGCGAGGAAGTGCGCTCACTGCCGGACACCGGAAACAGACTCCGAAGCACGGACATGCTTTTGAAGCTTTTAGAGCGCTCTGGCGACCTTGTCGGCGCAGAGGAAGCAGCACAGCCGCAGGAAATCAGCGTGAACATAACCGTGATTAATGGCGACGCGACGCAAAGCATCCCGCTTGTCGCAAAGCCTACAAAGACCATTGAGGCCACTGCCATACCGCTACGCCCCACGCGCAACGTTGTCCCGGGATCAGCCGCGCATGAAGCTAAGCTGAATCGTAATAGGCCGTATGAGCTGCCCGAAGCCGCTGATGGGAGCGGAAAATGAGCACATGTGCACCAAGATGTGCACCAACGCTGGCCGCTGTGAGCGCAACGCTTGCAGTTGCAACAGCCTACCGCGTCCGAACACTTACCAGGCATGGCGATGCGGGGCTCCGCACGACTGTCGCGGAGAGTGTTACAGGCCATCGGCGAGGCGGCGAGCGACAGAGGGCGGGTGTTGACCATCCATTTCGATCCGCGAGGGGGTATGGGGCCCAAAACGCGGGCGACTTGAAAAAGTGTCCCATTCAAGTCACGAGCAGTCCCAATTTTTTAACTTTTCCGGCCTCAGCGATTTTGCGGGCCGATTCCAGTAGCAGATGAAAGGAGCTTCACCAAATGCCATATCAGGAACCGAAGTTGACACCCGAAGAACGCAAGTTGACCGACCTCTCGCGGCTACCCGCCACGGACCCGCAAGCGATTGCGGAAACTGCTCACCTGGGACGAACTACGTTGCCGACCGACAAGAGCGTGCCGCCTCCCGCAAAGCGCATTGAGTGGGCGGGAACCTTGGAAACGAAAGGATAAGCAGGGCCATAGGATCCGCTTACAAATATGAAGCCTCAGGGCGGGTTCAAAAAGTAGTCAGACGGTTGGTTAAATTCAAGTTTGAGGAGAGCAAAACGAAATGAGTACAGCAGCGGAATCGATTGCGAAACTGAAACAACGGGCCGAAACGCATCAGCGGCGCGAGCAAGTTTTGAGCGAACTCCGTGACGTGCGCGAGTCCCTTGAAAGGCAGCGCACCGCGCTCGCGGAACTGCAACAGACTTACGGCATCCCATTCGCCGAAGCGGCAAAGCTTGACGCCTCTCTATTGGGCAGAAGCGGAGCCAACGTCACAAAGGAACTCGAAGCAATTTCCGCATGGCTCGCGCTCCACAAGTCAACGACCCAAGAGCTTGATAGCGTTCTGAAATGGGCGGATCAGATCCCGGCCACGGCCAATCAGATTCCCGCCGACATTGCGCCTTCCGATGTGACGATGAAGCGCGCCACTATTGAGCGTCAGGTGTCAAAGCTGAAAAAGGATGCTGAGACGATCAGCGGGCAGCTTGGCAAGCTTGCGTGAGCACGTTCGCGTAACGCAGCAAATACGGTTCGCCGATTCCCGCAATATCGGCCCTCTGCGGCCACCGCGCCCTTAGGATTTTCCGCAAAAGGTTGTTCACCCGAGATGATTTCACGCCTACGATTTATTCTCCCGCTCCTGCTTTGTTTGCTGGCCCCCGCGCTGGGCTTTGCGCAGGGCAATGTGCCATATCGGACCAAGCTGATCTATGGCCCGAGTGACGGACCAATATCTGTGCCGAAAATAACCGTCTGCGTTCAAGGCTCCGACCTCACAAAGTTGCCTTGCCAGGGGCTTGCAACAATTTATTCAGATGCCGCAGGGGACGCGCAAGCCAACCCGTTTTTCGGCGATAAATATGGCAATGTGGTCTTTTACGGACCCCCCGGCACCGAGTACGTCGTATCGGTCACGGCTCCGCTAAGCCCCGGCTACTCATGGATCGTGGACCTCGACGACCTGAATGCGATTTTGAGCGGGAACAACTTATGGACCGGAGCGCAATCATTCAAGGGAACGCCGCCTCCCTTCTACGTCGCCACTGCCGGAAATGGCGGTAGTGACAGCAATGACTGTTTATCGGCCACCGTCAGCGGAGGGCATGGTCCGTGTTTAACCGTGCAGCACGCTTGTCTCGTCGCCATGAGCTACGACATTGGCGGGGCGAACGTCACGGTCAACATTGGAACCGGCTCTTTCGCTGGCGTGGAATTGGCCGGGTTTCTCAGAGGCAGTCCACTTGCGGGATTTGGAGCGTTCCTAATCCTGAATGGGAATGGGGCTGCGAATACAACGCTTACCGGATATAACAGCGCACTGGTTATTTCCACTGACAGCGGACTCTTGCTACAGATTCAAAACATGACCGTATCCGTGGCGGCAAATCAGGTCGGTCTGTGGTATGAGGGTCCCGGAACAAACCTGACCGTTGGCTCTGGTGTGACCATCACAGGAGCGGCCAGCACTTCAATCGGCATCCAGGGCGAGCAGCTTGCCTATGCCGCTTTCGGCGCTGATGTGACGTTTAGCGGGACATTTGGAACGCTGATAAATTTGGGGGGACTGGCCTATTTCGACAATGGGCATAAGCTTACGTGCTCCGGCCTGAGCATGACGCAATTCATTTCCCTTGTAGGTGGATCCTATGCTCAGTTTGATACGAGCGCATCATTCTCAGGCTGCGGAGGCATCGTAGGGATTCCCTACAACCTTTTTGATAATTCCTCTATTAACAACGGCACCACCGCGTTCCCTGGAACATCGCTGGGACAAGTCCAAACCGGGGGCAGGTATAGACCAACTCCCACGGAAACCATCAACGGCAGTCCTAGCGGCTTAGGCTCTGGCGGTACTGCCACGATCACAAGGTCCGGCTCTCACGGCGGCATCATCACCTTGACCACAGGCAGCGGCCCATCGCCTACGGGAAACATTGCGATAAATTGGGCGGAACTACAGTTGACTGCTTTCGGCGCTCCGGTTGCATGCATAGCCGCTCCCACAAACGGAGCGACCGCGTGGGCCACCGGGGCGACCGCCGCTGTTTTCAGTAACACAACCTCACTGTTGCAAATCACTTGGTCAAACAATGGGAACAATTTGACCGGCTCTACGTCCTACGCGATAAATTACGTTTGCGATGGGGACTGAGCGGCGTTGAACAATTCGTCGAACGCTTCAACAAATTCACAATTGAGGAGACTCCGATGCTCTTTGATCACGGTACAAACCTGCTTATACGGAGTGTGATGGGTGTGCCGCAGGCGCAAGGCTCCGAGCCCGGCGGCGATGTTGCGGCGCGTATCCGAGCGATTCGCGGCGACAGGCAGCATCCGTACAACCAGCCGCACAGCGCAGACCATCGGCGCGCCGTCGAAGAGGTTGCCGCGCTATACGCACGTCTGCCGCTCGCCGAGCCCATCAGCGACGAAATTGATATCGCCGTGTAGTTGCTGCCACGTGCGGGAGATGGCGGAGCTTTACGGGCGGTTGTTCCCTTACGACGGCCAACCTGGAGACTTTGAACGCCGCGTGTTGAAAATAGAGGTATGGAGGTCAGACCCCTCCCATCCCTCCCCCATCAACCCTCCGGTAGCCCTGTCCTTACCCCATAGCCGAGGGGTATAGCCCAATGGAATCCCTCACAGTTGGGGTTCTTGACATTTATAACAACGTCTGTTATAAAAAACAGCATGGAACAACTGAGGAGAGCGAGACAGGAGCATGGCTGGAACCAGCAGGAAGCGGCAGCTCGCCTGGGCGTCACTCAGGCATATCTTTCCATGTTGGAAAGAGGCAGGAGACACCCGTCTCCCAGCCTCACGCGCAAACTGATGCAGGTTTATGGGTTGCCCCCCACTGTTCTCCCGGCTAACGAGGTGAAAGAGAACGTATCGGCTGATTTTCTAGCCCGAGAGTTAGCTTTGTTGGGATATCCCGGCTTTGCCCACCTTCGCCGGGGTGGCGGCAGAAAGATGAATCCGGCTGAATTTCTGCTGACGGCTTTGGCTCAGCCAAGCTTAGATGCCCGTGTAGCAGAGGGATTGCCTTGGGTTGTTCTGCGTTATCCCGATATGCCTGTTGAGTGGCTGGTTAAAGAGGCACGGGCAAATAACCTTCAAAATCGTTTGGGCTTTGTTGTGACTCTGGCAAAAGAGTCTACCCCAAACCAGGACTTACAACCGCTTGAACAAAAGCTCGCCGACAGTAAACTTGCAAAGGAAGATTCTTTCGCGGAATTGAACGAGCCTGAGCGTCGTTGGTTGAAGGAGCACAGTTCCAAAGAAGCACAAGCATGGAATCTGTTGAGCGATTTGCGGCCTGATTCGCTCCGCCATGCCGCCTGAGCTTCACGCCCCTTGGAAGCAATTCCTTCAGGAACTTGATGGGCTTCTGAGTGAGGCGCTTCTGACTGAACCAATCGAGCTACATTGCATTGGCGGATTTGCTGTTGTCGCTGCCTATGACCTACCAAGAAGCACAAACGACCTCGATTACGTCCGCCTCATTCCAGCATATTGTGGCCCTGATTTAGAGCGGTTGGCCGGACTAGGGTCTGCGCTAGCTGATAAGTACAAAGTGCATGTTCACAGAGCGGCAGTAGCTTCTCTGCCCTTGAACTATGAGGATCGGCTTAAAGAGATTTTCGCGGGCCGCTTCCGCAACATCCGGCTCTTCGTTCTTGATCCCTACGATCTTGCTCTGTCAAAACTGAGCAGGAATATCGAACGTGACCGAGAGGATGTGAAGCACATAGTTCGGACACAGAAACTCGTTCCAACGATCCTACGCGAACGATATAAGGAATTGCGGGTAAACTTGATCGGGCCGCCGGAAACGCATGATGCAACTCTAGAATTCTGGATAGATGCGTTCTTTTCCAAAAGCCTGAATCGCTAGTGCCCCGATTTGTTGTGACACCCCTATAAGGGGTACCGGCGGGCTCTGTCAAATTGAAAGAATTTATAGCTGATGACGACCATGATCATGATGACGGTCATCATGATGGTCTACAGTTATTCGCCCGATTCAAACTTCGGTCTTCGGCTCCCGCTGCCTCCACTCCTCCCTCGCCTCCCTTAGCTGAATCACAAACGGCTCCCGAGGCGGCTTAACCGAAATTAGCCGTCCGTGAGCACAAGTACCTCTCGCTTTGCTTCCCGTCATCTTGCGAAGACCATGCCTGACTACTAAAGACTCTGCTTGACCAGAGTCAAAAGACTCTGATAGGGTGCCTACCTATAAACGTTAGTGGGTAGTACACATAACTGCGAGAACGGAGGATAAGGCATGTCTCGATTAAATCTATCGAACTTGGGCCTCCATTGGCGGGGAACTCTGACCCGAACGGCGCTAGCGCTGGCATTTGTCTTGACTGCCTGTGTTAGCGTGTTCGCCAATTATGATCACGCGGAGCTATTTGGAACATCCACCTATGCATATTCAGCTTCAGAGATCGACCAAGGCACCTACTTGAAGTTCTGGTGGTGCGGCGGAGGCTACGTAAGCGGTTACAGTGGCACCACTGACGTAATCTACTACCGCTCATATAACACCAGCACGGGTCAATGGTCCGCAATTTCTCAGGTTATCAGTCCTGTTGTGGGTTCATGGGAGTTCAACTACGGTTCCGGCACATGCAATCCGACAGTAGTAATGGGCACCTTTACACCAGGAGACGGAAATACCTACTCGTACGCGCTCTACTACACTGCCGCATCGCCGAGTTACACGAAAAATCGAATCGGGGTTGCTTTTTCGAATGATGGAATTAATTGGACAAAATACGCTAGTAATCCAATCATTTATCCCGTTGGGTCGGGAGGTTCCTATGGTGCTGCATCCGAGTCTGCTTTCAATATGAACCAGCCCTCAGGAATCTATATGTTCGAATTCGACGACACTGGCGGCGGAACAAGCGCGTGGTGGCGCTATGCCTCCGATGGAATACACTTCGGAGCTGCTTCAATCGAATCGGTGACTGCAAACTGGGGAACGCCGGGCGCACCGAACGATGTTGCATATGATCCGAATACCCAATCCTTCTATGCGGTAATGCCATCACCACATAGATCGGGGGATCGAGAGGCTTGGCAGTTTGGGATTTATAAAATGCCAGCCAGCAATGTCCTATCGAATAACACAGGGACATGGCAAGAAGTGGGCGTCGTTGACACAAACCTTACCGGATACTATCTGAATCTCCAACCCAAGCTAAGGCGCGACTCATACGGAAACGTCACCACCAGCTTTTATCCCAATCTTCAAGTCATCTATAGCCAAGGCACGAATACTCCATCCACTTGGACGCTTTACTGGGTTAATCAATACTCTCAGCCCACAACTGTGCCATTCAACCGGTACTACAATCCTTCCGGTGATGGAGGCCCGATTGGCGATCACTGGGTCACGACTGGCGCAATCACCGGCGGCTATAACTTTGAACAAACGATGGGATATTTGTTTATGGCGCAACAGTCCGGCACCACTCCTCTATATGATTGCAAGTCTATTTACGATCACTTTGTTTCGCCGTGGTCGAACTGTGAAGGAACGACCGTGCTCGGTGTGAACGGCTGGATTTATACTACATCCCAACCTGGGACAGTCGCTTTATATCGCTGCCTGATTGTCGCAAACGGCGGGACAGACCATTTTGTCTCGACATCCCCGGGTTGTGAGGGCTGGAAAGAGGAATCCTTATTAGGGTACGCAAAGACACAGCCCTGATACAACTGAGACCGAAAAGAACCTTATCGAACCCGTCGAAAATTTAAGCGGGACCCGGACAGAACGCGGACAGGCAAAAAAGTTGGTTCACAGATTGGTTCACACTCGGATCAATCCGCGTAGCTGTGCGCCGCTCCCGGTAGCAATCCACCGCGTGACCTAACCCACGCCCCTGCCTCACTTATCGCAAGGCATCGCAGTCCGTCACTAGCCGCAATAAGCCGTCACAAATCGCCATTTTCGGGGTGTCAAGGTAGCGCTCTAACCAACTGAGCTACGGGCCTATTGCTTCTATTCTACAGAAAAATCTGGCGCTAAGCGGCATATCTCAAATCGGATGGGCGGCCGATTTGCGGGCATCTGTTTGGGCACAATTTTCTCGATCCGGAAAATCAGGGCGCTCAGTTCGACTGCGCCCTGCTTTCGTATGACTTTTGTCTTCCGCGCACAATAGCCGGAGTCGTCCGCTTCTACCAACTTGGCTTAGCTTAGCAGAGTGTAGAGGTGGAGGTTGCCCGCCAGTGAGATATTTTCTTGTTTCAGAAGATCAGAGGCCAAGTCGACCGCAATGGGCACGACGACCGCTGTTTTCTCGCCCATGACGTAAACCGCTGCACTGAAGGAATTCACGCTCAAGTCTCATTGTTCCGTCAGGGCCTGAACAGCCCGCAGGAATTTGTAGGCCTCGGCGAGCGTGGGTTAGTCAGACACCATGTCCACCTGGCTGTCTGGTAGCGCTTTATCTGTGCAGGCTCACCTGCGATCTCGGCGGTCCGACTCATAATCCCCGACACGCGATGCATTCGGACGTCGCAGTTGACTCATTGCTCTTCGCTTCGAGGTATGCCTATGAGCATCTTCAGTTCTCCGCGTTTTGAATTGACTCTCCGGTGCCTCTTGCTCCGGTTACGGCGTAGTTCTGATGGTTGATGGTGAGAACCTTTTGCCCGTACATTCTTACCTTTACAAATGTCACATCTTTCTTTGAAAACCAGAATCCGTCTATTCTTTGATACTCCCGCACGAAGTCGGCGCGTTCTATCCAAAAAGAAAGTTTCTTTGCAGGATGCCCGGCGATCCGAACGACGGCATAATCCTCAGTGTCAATCCACACCTTTCCTTCAAAGAGATATTTGTCTGACCGTTTTGGAATCGCACGGGCCACGATGCAGTGATAAGGCCCCACTTGCTGCTCGCCAAGGAGCTCAAATGTGTAATTCGCTGGAGTGATGGCGCTATCGTGGTGCTGCTTTCCGGAGGCTGCTTCGATCTCACTGGCGATCAAAGGGTTGAGCGCCAAACGACGCACGAGCGCCGAGCCTGATTCCGCTGTCGTAACAAAAGTCTTCCTGTCAGGTGCGCGATATTCCATTTGTCCACTTTCCTGGGCGCGCACCTTCCCGGCCGTGTCAGTCACTTCGTAAGTTCTCAGTTCGACATAGCCGAGTAAGGCGGCGTTCCGAACCTCATTGTGCTTGATGAGTTCGCTGAAGAGCCGTGTTTCATTGATCTCTGTTGGGATCGGCTCGACGGGCGCTGTGACCTCGGTACTACTTTCCTCCCGATCCGACTGTGCTCTGGCTCTAGTTCTTGTCGTCATCATTCCCAGGAGAATCAGGGCCACAAGATAGGACGTGGTTCTTACGTTCGGCATTGTCATGTCTTCGGCTCCGTCGGTCGGTTTGCTTCAATCTTCGAAGCTGCGCACTTCACCCTGGAATTTGTTCTTGATCATGTTGGACCAGAGCCACTTGATTATACGGGCATCGTTGTAACAGTACGCCAAGTTATGGTTCAACGTTGAGAAACAGTGGCGTTGACAAGTCGTCTTCATGGAGGATAGTCGCGACTGATCGAACTTCGGACGATCGATGTTCCCCCAGTCGAACGTAGACGCATACATCGGAAAGCAAGGCGCGACGGTGCCGTCGGTACGAATGATGACGTTATTCTGTCCAGCACGGCAGTTCCATTCGGCGAAATGTAACTCGCCGCTCGCGTCTGCGCCTAGTCAGAGGGCACGCACGATGCCAGCCCTGGCCTAAATCTCTGAGTGTTGTAAACGCTTAGCCAAACATGAGATGGATAAAACGGCCAAGCGCTTTCAGATCAGAAATACAACATAGTACTGCCAGGGAGCTGGCACTTTGACGGCGATATGGCACGGGCGGAGCAAATGCGAATAGCCGGAAGTGAGCGATTAACGGAACCGTCGGTACTCTCCGCGGAGTTCTTGGTTCATTTGCTTATTGTCGCGATGAATCCCGAGCCTCCACATTGTCAAACTGGAGAACGGAACCTTTCATCGCCCGCGGGGAACACCCTTTGATCCTCCAATCACCCAATGGGTCAGAGCTTGTTCAGCCCATCTAAGGCGGCTACCTTATAAGCTTCGGCGAGCGTTGGATAGTTGAAGACCATGTCCCGGAAATATTCCACCGACCCGCCGTAGAAAAGCACGGCCTGACCAATATGAATGATTTCGGTCGCGCGCTGTCCTAAGGCATGCACCCCAAGGAGCTTGCGCGTTCCCGGATCAAAAAGCAGTTTCAACATTCCGGCCTCGTCACCAAGCATCATGCTCTTTGCAAGCTCCGAGTACTTTGCAATTCCTACCTCGTAGGGGACTTTATTCGACGTTAGCGTTTCCTCGGTCTGACCAACCATTGAGATTTCTGGAATGGTGTAAATCCCGTAAGGAAAAAGGTCGGGCATGTGCTCAAAGGGAATCCCAAACATATGACAGGCCGCTAGCCGACCCTGTTCCATCGACGTGCTTGCGAGTGCAGGGAATCCGATGACGTCGCCAGCTGCATAGATATTCGGAACGTCAGTCTGGAAGAACTGATTCACTTTCAGCCTGCCACGCGAATCTGCCACCAATCCGGTAGCTTCCAGGCCAAGCCGATCACCGTTGGCTTGGCGGCCCACGGCATAAACGAGGGCGCCGCCTTGCACTTTCTTTCCACTCTCCAGTTGGGCAAACACACGATCGCGCACCGGATCGATTCCGACATGCGTGACCTTTTCTCCCAACCGAAACGTGACACCGAGCTGGCGCAAGTGGTAGGACAGCGCTTCGACGATTTGCCGATCTACGAAGTCGAGTACGACTGGACGCTGGTCGATCAACGTAACCTCGGCACCCAAAGCCGCCATGAAGGATGCATACTCAAGGCCCACGACGCCGGCGCCTACGACGATGATCTCTTTCGGAAGGCTGTCCAACTCGGCAAGCTGATCCGTATCCACGATGCGACGATTGTCAAAGGGAATGTCGGGGCTGTGCGCGGGCCTCGTGCCGCAGGCAATCAGGATCTTCGCCGCTTTGAGTTTAATCCCTTCGCCGCCGTCTTGAACTTCCACTGTATAGGGATCTAGAAAATGCGCAGTACCTTGATGAATCGCAATTCCGTTGCGCCTGAGCTGTGCTCGAATTACGTCAGTCTCTCGCGTCACAATGGCGTTCACACGGGAAGAGACATCCCGGAGAGAAATGTCGACGCCACCTCGGGCCCCATTGCCATAGAGGGCCCTTACTGCAGAGCCGGTAAGCTGAAAGATAGCCTCCCGTACCGTCTTGCTGGGGATTGTGCCCGTATGAACGCTCACGCCGCCTATCATGACGGTCCGGTCGATCACGGCGACGCGCTTGCCTACCTTCGCAGCCGCGACCGCACCCCGCTGTCCCGCCGGGCCACTTCCGATCACAAGAAAGTCATATTCGGATAGACTCATCTGTGCCTTATAGTCTCCTCCTCAGTCTGGTCCGCGTCACCGTCATTTTGGTTCTGTACGAGCGGAGATGTGAAGTAGGTTGCAAGTGGATCATCATACTGATACGGCAGGCAGGACACGGATTCTATTTAGCTTTTAGTGAACTGAGACATTCCCGCCTCTACCCGGTTCGTTTCTCTTCAGCAAGAAGGAGCTGAGAAACATCGTCACCGAGGCCACAGACAGCAACCAATACACATCGACGTAAGAGAGAACCGCGGCTTGCGCTTGAACAAAAACGTACAGTCGGCCCACTGCTTCTTGTCGAGCGGTGTGCATGCTCAGGCCAGCGTGCATAAGTCTGATCGCAAGAGCTTCAATCGCAACGTGAAACCGGCCGGACGCGGTGTATTCTGCCAAGACGGATTGATGGTATTGACTGCGTCGCGCGATTAGTTTTGTTACCGCCGACGTCCCGACGCTCTGCCCAATGTTGCGCATGAAATTCATAAGCCCGGCAGCAGCATTCGTTTTCTCCGCTGGCAGGCCGACGTATCCAGCGAGCGTGAGAGGAACAAATAAAAAGGCCACGGGGAGATATTGCCACACACGTAATAGCGTGGCCGAACGAAAACCCATAAGCAGATCGACCTGTTTGGACGATATTCACATGCCCGCCGCCAAGCTTACCCAGCCAAAGGCTAGCAGGTAGCGTGCCTGGAATCGGGTGGTCAGTTTGCCTACGATAGGCAATGCGACCAGCACCGCGAGAGCACCGGCTGAAAGAACCATACCTGCGCTTTGTGCCGTATACCCCATGAGAGTTTGCAGGAGCTGCGGCATAAGTACCGTGGAACTAAACAAAATCATTCCCAGGATCAAGAACATCACGTTCGTCGTCGCGACATTGAAGCTTTTGAACAAACGAACATCCACAATAGGCTCCCTTTGAATAACCAGTATGAATGCCAGAGCGCCAACGGGAACGTTAATATAGAAAATCCAGCGCCAAGAGTAGTTGTCGGTGATCCACCCGCCCAGGGTCGGACCGATGGCCGGAGCGCAGATGACCGTGATTCCGTACAGAGCAAAGGCCAGCCCTCGCTTCTCGGGAGGAAAGCTATCACCCAGGATGGCCTGCGCCATCGGCTGCAAGCCTCCTCCGAACGCGCCCTGCAAGACTCGAAACAGAAGAAGAAGCCCAAGACTGGGTGCGATCCCACAGAGAAATGAACTGACTGTAAAAAGCACAATGCACGTCAAAAAGAATCGATTGCGTCCGAGCACTCCGACCAGCCATCCACTAATCGGCAGAACGATCGCATTGGAGACCAGATAGCTCGTCAACACCCACGTGCTTTCGTCATTGGTAGCGCCTAGATTTCCCGCGATGTGGGGCAAGGCCACGTTAGCGATGCTTGTATCGAGTACCTCCATGAAGGCCGCCAACGAAACCGCAACCGCAATGATCCAAGGGTTGGTTTTGGGCCGCCAGATATCCTCTCCCGAAGTGCCAGAGCCGGCACCGCTCATCGGACCCTCATCACTTCGTTCTCTGGTGCATCACTAAGAAGACTTCCCGTGAGGAAGACTTCCCGTGGCTGGGGCGTTTTGAGCTGGCGCCGAGGTCATGACGCGGAGGGTGGCGATAGCCATGAGGATGGCGCTAGAGAGCAGCCGAACATTGCCAAACAAACGGCGGACGGCATAACTGACTATCTTCTCCTTTTGTCCGCGAACTTCTACGGGCGGAGCTTCCTGCCCACGCCCAGTTGGATTGGCCCTTTATTTTTGCTCGATCGGCGTGTCCGCCCGATAGCGGCCGTTACGAGGGCTGCGCCGATCACGATTCCTAAAATCACTAGCATCGTCATTGTTTTCCCCTTTCCATTGGCGCCATGCGTCGGATGTCACTTTCTGTCTTCGGAGCCGCGCTCACGCCGTTGCTCGAGGCGATTCCAGCCTCGTGCGAAAAGAGCGACCTTCTGGAGTTCGCGTTCGGCTCGGAGCCAATCGTCAAGTTCCTGGCCGGGATGGGCGCCGCGCTCGAGATAGAGTTGGTATGCGCGGAGCCTGATTTGGTCATGAGTTGGCCCGTGACCCACGGATGCTTCTTCTGTTTGCTCGACTGACGGTGCTTCAGCGCCATTTCCTTTCTTCTTCAACACCATACTTAGCTCCTTTCCAACATCCGGCCGATTTGCTCTCGATTCGGGAGCTTTTCAGTCTTTCCGCGCGGTGATCCAGTTTTCACTAGCCGTGCCTCGGGCCGATTCCGTTTGGGCCCGTACCCGACAGAAAAATCAAAATCGCGAGCACAGTTACAAGTAGGATTGTCACCATGAGTGTCTCCCTTCATCCCGCCTCTTTCTCCGTTCGCTCGATTGCACGTATGCAGACCGTACCCGCGTTTTGCACCTCAATTACGCTGGTGTCTGCGGCCAAGAATGATGTTGGTCAGCGGCTCAATTTCTGCTCCCGGCCGACGGTCGCCTTCTGCATCAGTCCACAGGTCCAAACCTTCCCCTTCGGAACGGCTCTGGGACGATTCAAGGGACTCCAAAGTGGCCTCGAATGGGAGTTGGTGCTGGGTAATCAGCAGACCGATCACTTCACTCAGCTCCTTTCGGGTAGAAATCCGGTCATCTATTACCAGTTCTTGCGCGCTTGGTTTCATGGCGTGACCTCCAGAAAACTGCTTTAGACTATGAGAATTGCAACGGGCGTACCAAAACTCCGGAGTTTTTCCGAAACTACCGAACTTATTGATTTATATATGGATCGCCACGGGCGACGGTGTTCGTCAGCTCAAGGTGCCAGCGTGCCACTGCCAGTCAGCTGGCAGTTTTCCTGGCGGGGCAATTCAGCGTGAGATTAGAGGAGGATTTCGAAGGACCAGCGCGACTACGCAGAAGGGCGGGAGATTCCGAACTTCTTCATTCTGAGTTGCAGAGTGGATCGCTTCAGTCCAAGATGTGCCGCGGCCCCATGCGGGCCCGCCACAACCCAGTTGCACTCCGATAGGGCCCTAAGGATATGCTGCCGTTGTGACTGCTCGAGAACGTCCTGAAGTGCACCGTTTCTCGGCGATTTCGTAGACCTGGTTTTTTGTGCGACATTGCCAGCTTTGGGAATCTTCAGGTCAGCAACATCGACTTTTAGCGTCGAGCCCGTCGAAAGAATCACGGCCCGCTCGATGACATTCTGGAGTTCTCGTATATTGCCTGGCCAATGATATCGGCACAGGGCTTCCATCGTCGCCGAAGGAATCGTTTCGATCACCTTGTTCATACGCCTGGAGAACTGCTGTGCGAAGTGCCCCACCAGCAGCGGAATATCTCCCTCGCGCTCACGCAAGGGCGGAACGTGGACGGGGAAGACGTTCAAGCGAAAGAAGAGATCTGATCGGAACTTCTGCTCCCTCACCATCTCTTCTAAATCTCGGTTCGTCGCGGCAATCAGGCGTGCATCTGTCCGGAGCGTGCGCGAACTTCCAAGCCGCTCGAACTCCCTCTCTTGCAGTACACGGAGCAACTTGGTTTGCAGCTCAAGAGGAATCTCACCTATCTCGTCCAGAAAAATCGTTCCGCCGTTGGCTACTTCGAAGCGGCCAATGCGTTGCGCAATTGCTCCCGTGAATGCGCCTTTCTCGTGTCCGAACAATTCGCTTTCCAGCAAGCCCGTCGGAATGGCGGCGCAGTTGAGCTTGACGAAGGGCTTCGAGCGCCGCGGGCTCAAATCATGAATAGCGCGCGCGATCAGTTCTTTACCCGTGCCCGTCTCTCCATATATGAGCACTGTTGAATCGGTCGGCGCTACGGTTTCCACTGGCTTCAAGACCCGGTGTAGAGCAGCACTCTTTCCGATGATCTGTGCGAAATTCATTTCCGAGCGGATTTCATCTTCCAAATACAGCTTCTCTCTGGAGAGCTGGTCTTTCAGCTCTCGAATCTCCCCAAACGCAAGTGCATTCTCCACGGCAATGGCAACCTGATTTGCGATTTGGGTCAAAAACTCGATATCGTTACCGGTAAATGCATCGTTCCGATATTTGACCACGCCGAATATCCCCAACACGCGACCTCGGCTAATAAGAGGAAGGATGCAGACCGTTCCAGCGTCGGCTTGAGAGGTGTCCTTCATTCCCAGACGCCTCGCCTCCCGGACGCTGCCACACCATAGTTCGCCTGTGCGAAAGACCGCTCCCGAAATATCTTCGTCAATAGGCACAAGGCTGTCCTCATGTTGCGGAGTCGTCTTTGAAAGGAAAATCCAGGGCATAGATACGCAAGTGTGTGTTGCCGCTATCGGGAAGAGTAATTCCGACACCATCGCAGCCCATAACCCGGCGCGTGCTTGCCACTGCGGTTCGAAGAAGATCGCGGAAGTCGAGATTGGAAACCAGGTGGTTGGTCAATTCGAGGAGAAGCCCAACACGCTCGCTCTTTTTCAGTAACTGCTGCTGTGAGGCCTGCGCTGCAGCAAAGTGGAGCGCATTATCGAATGCCAAAGCGATTTGCTCCGCCACCACCGAAAGAAAGTGAACTTCCTCGGCGGTGTAGATATCCGGAGTTTTACTGGCAAAGGCGAGCGTTCCAACCTTAGCTGTGGGCTGTGGTTAAGGGGAGAGTGCACACACAGCGGACTCCATACTTCTTCAAAATCTCTTGAAATTTGGAAAACTGACCATCCCGGGCCTCGAGCGAAGTGATCAAAGGCTCTTGGTTTTGATAGACCCACCAGGCATCGGATTCTTCCATGCCCAGTTCGGGGTCTGGAGGGATAGCTGCTTCTGTCTCAGCGTCGATGGAATGGCGGTGAAATGTATTCGATTTCTCGTCACGAATGGTGACACCGATATAATCAAACCGAACGACTCGGCGTAACTCCCTCACCAGCGCGCCAAATAGTTCCTGGGGATCTCGATGAGTTCCAATAGCATTCGATACGCGGACAAGTGTTTCGAACCGCGTGGCGGCGGAAAGCCGAGACCCGTCGGTAACTTCTTCCGTTCGCATCCGCCAAACCTCTCAAAGACTGCCGCTTGAAGGTTGGATGTCGCAACTCCTGTCTAGGTTAGAAACGAAGTCTCGCTGCAATCACCTTTGTCATTAAACCCGCTTCGTTATTACTGAGCTGTCAAAACCTCTCTGTTGTTTGCGTATTTCAATACTCGCGTTCGACGATCGTAAACTTACTGCTGCCAGCCTCCGCCAAGCGCCCGGTAAAGTTGCACAAGACTCTGGAACTCGTTGCCGTCGGTCCTGCGCCAGAGTGAGTTGGGCGCTGAACAGAGAGCGCTGGTTGTCGAGGACCTCGAGATAGGTGGCGATGCCGCCTCGGTAGCGCTTGAGTGATGTGCTCACAGAATCGCTGAGATCCTGGACCGTGTTTTCCTGCGCTACACGGATTTCGTAATATTTCTGATAAGCGATCAGAGCATCCGAGACGTCCCGGAACGCCCCCTGAATGGCTTGTTTGTAGGCGATCAGAAACTCCTCGCTGTTGCGACTCGGCAAAGTGAAGATTCCCGCGGAGTCTACCCGCCGTGAAAATGGGTTGCGCCAATTGCGCCGCGCCGCCCCAGGTTCCGATATTGGAGTTTACGAAGGACGAGAACACGGAGCTGCGTCCTATCGCACCGCCCGCAGTGCCGGTGAGAGAAATCTGTGGAAAGAACGCAGCTTTGGCGACTCCGATCTGCGCATTGGCGGAGATCAGATTTTGCTCGGCCTGGGAGATGTCCGGACGCCGCGCGAGCAACGAAGAAGGCAGACCCGCAGGCACCTCGGGAGGCAATTGTTGCTGGACCAGCGGGAGCCCACGTGCCACATCGTGCGGATAATCGCCGAGAAGAATACTGAGCGCATCCTCTTCCAATCCGATCTCTCTTTGCAGTTCGGGAATCTGTGCGTTGGCGGTATCGAGCACCTGTTTAGCTTGCAGGACGTCGAGCTGTGTGGCGACGCCGTGCTCGAGGCGGAACTGCGTCAGATTGACCGCGTCCTGCTGCGTCTTGATCGTGTCGCGAGTGATCTGGAGCTGCAAGTCAAGCGACAGAAGCGCGAAATAGTCGCTGGCGACGTCACTTACCAGCGTAAGGATCTCGGTCCGCTGGGCATATTCCGTGGCCAGAAGCTGGGCGCGCGCAGATTCGGTGGCGCGCCGCAATTGCCCAAAGAGGTCCAACTGAAACGTTGCGTCAGCGGCGTAGGTTGCATATCTGGTTTGGAAGGGGAAGCCCTGAAAGCTCCGTTCATCGACTGCATTTCCGTTTGCGCTCAGTTGCGGGAACTGATTCGAGCGGGTGACCATGAGCTGAGCGCGTTCCTGCATGATTTTTTCCGTGGCCGTTTGCAGATCATAATTCTGCTTGAGCGCCCGCCGGATCAGGTCCTGTAGAACAGAGTCTTGGAAGACCTGCCACCAAGGAAGGTCTGCAAAAGAAGCCGCCTGCGCTTCGGCCTGGTCCTGCGCATCATCGTTCGGCCCGTGATAGGAGGTCGGTACAGGAACAGTCGGCTTGTGGTAGTTAGGGCCGACCGTGCATCCTTCGATTAGGATTGATGCCACGATAACGAAAATCAATGGCCGCATTTTCTTCAGGAATTTCATGAATCCCTCTGCTGCGAGTCTCTCTCGTCGGTGAGTTGGTGGTGCCATCTCAGTCTCCTGGCGCCGGCGCGGGCGTAGCTTGGCCTTCAGTGGGAGCGTGCTTCTTGCCAACACCTGACCACTTCTCCACCAGATAGAAGATTGCTGGAACGATGAGGATGTCGACCGTGCTCGCCGCCAGCATGCCGCCGATTACAGCCGTGCCCATGATTTGGCGTGCCACCGATCCGGCGCCGGACGCCATCCATAGCGGCACGCAACCGAGAATGAACGCAAACGAGGTCATCAGAACGGGACGCAGGCGAAGCCTTGCCCCTTCGAGCACCGCATCCACCAGAGGCTGTCCCTTTTCGTACCGTTCCTTGGCAAATTCGACTATCAGAATCGCGTTTTTGGCGGCCAGACCGATCAGCATCACCAAGCCGATTTGCGAGTAGACATCGGTCTCGATCTGCACCATGTAAGCCGGATAGAAAGCACTGAGCACCGCCCGGCGCAGCCACAAAATTCCAAAAGCTCCGAATACCGCGCCCGACGTGCCCAGGAGCACGCTGAACGGCAACGACCAGCTCTCGTAGAGCGCCGCGAGAATTAGAAACACGAACAGCAGCGAGAAACCGAAGATGACCGAAGCAGGCACTCCTTCCCGCGCCTTCTGCTCTTGATAGGACATGCCCATATAGTCAAAGCCCATTTCGCTGGGCATGGTCTGCCGGAAGACTTCTTCCAGGGCCGCAGTCGCCTGGTCCGAACTATAGCCCGGCGCGGCGCTGCCGTTGATTTGCGCGGACCGATACTCGTTGTAGCGCATCGTGAACTCGGGGCCGAAACGCGACTCAAACTTCGTCAGCGCGGAAAGTGGAACCCTCTCGCCCCCTGCTGTTGCGGACGTAGAACTGCCCGAGGTTATCCATATTCGACCGGTAAGGCGCTTCCGCCTCCACGTACACCTGCCAGGTACGGCCGAACTCGTTGAAGTAGTTGATGAACAGACCCGCCCATGAAAGCTTGAATGGTCTGGTAAACATCGCTGATGGCCACACCTTGCTTCAGCACTTTGTCCCGGTCCACATCCACGAATTGTTGCGGCACGCTCGGCAGAAACGTCGTGCTGATCATGCCAATTTCAGGACGCTTGCGAGCTGCGGCCAGGAACTTCGCCAGGTTGCCCGCCAGGAACTGGACGTCCCGCCCGGCGCGGTCCTCCAGCACGAACTGAAATCCGCCAGAAGTACCGACCCCAGGGATTGCTGGCGGCGAGAAGCTGAAAGCGATTCCTTCTGGAAGTTTGCTGAGCTGCTGGTTCAGGCGCGCCTTGATTTCCTGATACTGTTCCGCCCTGGATTTACGGTCGCTCCAGGGCTTCAAAGTAACGAAATAGAATGCGTTGTAGCTGGTTCGGACAAAGCTGAGCAAGCTGAAGCCGACAATGCTCGTGGTGTATTGGACGCCTGGCGTGTTGGCAAGAATCTGTTCAACCTGCCTCGCCGCATCGCTCGTGCGTTCCAGCGAAGCCGCATTGGGAAGCTGCATGTTGATGAAAACATAACCCTGGTCTTCGTCGGGCAGGAAGCTCGAGGGCAGACGGCTGCCAAAGAAACTTGCGCCCACGCCGAAGGCCGCAATCACCACCAAAGCCAGCACACCCTTGCGAATAAATCCACCGCAGAGTTGGACGTAGATCTCCGTGCCGCGCCCGAACATGCGATTGAACCAGTCAAAGAACTTGCTGAGCGGCCCGTGGCTCTCCCCTTTTGGCCGTAGAAGTAAGCCGGCAAGTGCCGGGCTCAGCGTGAGAGCGTTAAAGGCGGAGAGGACCACCGAAATGGCGATGGTGACGGCAAATTGCTGGTACAGCCTTCCAGTGATGCCGGGGATGAAGGCTGTCGGTACAAACACGGACGAAAGAACCAGGGCAATAGCGATTACGGGACCGGAGAGTTCTTCCATTGCCTTTCGAGCGGCATCTTTTGGAGCGAGACCCTCCTCGATATGGCGTTGTACGCCTTCGACAACGACGATGGCGTCATCCACCACCAGGCCGATGGCCAACACCAACCCGAACATCGAGAGTGTATTGATAGAGAAACCGAACAGGGGAAACAAGACGAACGTGCCCACCAAGCGAGACGGGCACGGCCAGCAGTGGAATCAAGGTAGCGCGCCAATCCTGCAGGAAGAGGAAGACAACAAGGATGACCAGCACGATGGCGATGAAGAGTGTTTGGATAATCTCCCTCATTCCTTCAGTCACCGCGCTCGTCTGGTCTAGAGATATGACGTAATCCATGTCTTGCGGAAAGCGCCGCTTCATCTCGACCATCAGCTTCCGGACGCCTGCGGCGGTTTGGACCGCATTGGAACCGGGCAATTGGTAGACGGGAATGACGATGGCGGGCTTGCCATTCAAGCGGCTGACAATGCTGTAGTCCTGTGCGCCCAGTTCGACGCGGGCGACATCCTTCACCCGAACGATTCCGCCATCTGGCGCCTCGCGCACGATCACGTTTTCGAATTGTTCCGGAGAGGTCAGCCGGCCCTGCGCAAGCACGGAATAAGTAAATTGCTGGTTCGCCGGAGCTGGTTCGCCACCGACCTGG
This sequence comes from uncultured Acidobacteriota bacterium, assembly GCA_963846235.1. Lineage (GTDB taxonomy): Bacteria > Acidobacteriota > Terriglobia > Acidiferrales > UBA7541 > Palsa-189. Next base: position 4,054,003 of record CAWJVF010000002.1, on the reverse strand, counting down.
CCAGCAGGATTTACCGTGTTCTGCGCCTGCACGGCATTGACGATGTCCGTGACCGTTATGCCTAGCTTCGCCAGTTTGTCAGGCTGTACCCAGAGCCTCATGGCATACTGCCCAGCGCCGAAAACCTGCGTCTGGCCGACACCGTACAAGCGAGCGATCGGGTCGTTAAGGTTGATATAGGCGTAGTTGCCGAGGAAAGTTGTATCGTAAGTACCCTTCGGGGAAAATATTCCGACGAGCATTAACGGAGCGGTCACGGACTTTCTGATGGTGACCCCGTAGGTGTTAACGTCCGGCGGAAGCTGACCGGTAGCCAGTTGCTCGCGCGATTGTGCGAGGATGAGATCGGTATTCGGCTCTGTCTTCAGGTCGAAGTCCACGACCATGGTGGTTTGTGAATTGGCCGTGGCGTTCAGGGAATACATGTAATTCATACCGTCCACACCGTTGATTTGCTGCTCGATGGGCGTTGCGACCGATTGCTCCAGGGTCTGCGCGTCCGCCCCAACATAGTTGGCCTGCAACTGAATTTCCGGCGGAACTATGTTCGGAAACTGCGCCACAGGCAAGCTCACGATCGTGACGGCGCCCACGATTACCGTCAGAATTGCGATCACCATCGCAACGATTGGCCGCCTTATGAAAAACTTGGACATAGCTTTTCGTTCCTTTCAACCAAACTAATGAAAGCTCTCCGCTGCCTCTCGCTGGAGAGTCTTGACCTTCATTCGGTCACAAATGGCCTAGGCTGCACGATCGTGCCTGGGAGGAGAGTCTGCTGGCCCCCCGCGACGACACGTTCGCCGGGCTTCAGTCCATCTTGGATAATCCACATGGTGCCAATGGGGTCTCCAACTTTGACAGCGCGGACGGCGATCTTCTCGTCCTCCTCGACAACGTCAACCTGATAGCTGCCTTGCAACTCTGTGACCGCTCGCTGTGGGACCAGTAAGGCGGCCTTCTCTATTCGGACCACGGCGCGGACTTTGCCGTACTGTCCGGGACGAAGAACATTGCCGGGGTTGGGAAAGAGCGCCGCGAGTTGGATCGCGCCGGTGTTCTGATCGACAGCACGGCCGGCGAAGTAAAAGGTGCCCTCATGGGGATAGGTTGTCCCGTCCGCGAGAATGAGTTGCAGTTTCCAACGCTGTCTTTCCGAACTTGAAAACTCCTTCTGCAATTGGAGGTAATCTTGTTCGCTGACGGTGAAATAGTCCCTGATGGGGTCGAGTGTGGAAACGGTGGTCACCGGAGTGCTACTCGGGTTGACCAAGGCCCCCACCTGTAACTGGGCTTGTCCGGCAATGCCACTAATAGGCGCGGTAAGCCGAGTAAAACCAAGGTTGAGCTTTGCTATTTCGACGGCAGCCTGGGCCGTCTTGATTTGAGCATTGGCGGTCGCCACGTTGGCTATCGCCGCCAAGTTATTTTGAGTGGCGTTATCGAGATCTTGCTGGCTCGCTGCCTGCTCCTTCGCCAGCGGAGCGTAGCGTTCCACATCGAGCTGGGTGCGCTCTCGCACAGCTTCGGCATTGGCAAGCTGCGCGGTCGCCTGTGCTAACTGTCCTTCGGCTTGGTCGAGAGCCGCCTTAAACGGCTGCGGATCAATTTCGAAGAGGAGTTGGCCTTCTCTGACCAAAGCGCCCTCTTGGTAGTCTTGCCGGACCAAGTAGCCAGTGACTTGTGCCCTGACGTCGGCATTTACGTACCCGTCCAACGTACCGATCCATTCGCCGTAAATCGGAACGTCCTTCTGCTCGACCTGCGCAACCATGACATCCGGAGGCGCTTCCGTTCCTGCGCCTGAAGCATGTTTCACACGAAGAGCTCCGACTACCAGAGCGAAGAAGATCAAACACAGCGATCCTGCTATCACTACATTGCGCCTACGACTATTCATCGCTTATCTCCGAAATTCATCCTGCTTCATCAACTAACGCTGCTCTAATTCCACTTGAACCGACGTTTAGATTTAGACACGTTGCCGCGTGAAATAGCGGGTGAGTGTTTCGCGCAACTTCCTTCGACCGCGGAAGACCCTTGATTTCGCAGTACCAACGGACACTCCCATCATTTGCGCGCTCTCTTTGAGTGATCGCTCGTCAAGCTCGTAAAGCTGCAGGGCAGTCCGTATTCCTGGCGCTAGCTGCTTCACGGCAAATGAAAGGATCCGCTCTCGTTCTCGCTGTGAACAACTCCGTTCTGGACTTGCACCTAAATCACGAATCTGGAGGACAAGTGCGTTCTCCTCACCCTTTGTAAACTCGTCCATCGATACCGCACGCGCACGATGGTTTGTCCGCAGGCACATGAGTGCTTCGTTGATCGCGATCCGTGTTAACCACGTATAAAACGATGATCTACCTTCGAACTTCTGCAACTGCACAAATGCCTTTTGAAAGCTTTGCTGAACGACATCTTCGGCGTCCTCTCGGCAACGGGTCACCCGCTGTGCAACGCATAGAATCTTCCGGGCGTGACGCTCCACCAAAACGTCAAAGGCGTGGCTGCTTCCGCCCTTCGCGGCGGCGACGAGCGCCATATCTCCTGTGCCAACCAGACCGCCGATAGGAACAGGTGCCGCTTCGTTGTCATCGATCCTGTCTTCGAAATCCACTGGCATAGCCTTTCTCCTTCGTTTCCTTGAAATGCGGGCAGTGTTTTGCGTTCGTCGTCCCGACTTCAGATCTCATTCGGGTTGAGGGGCGGGAGACAAAACAGTTGATCGGGAGAGCCGCGAAAGAAACAGACGGGTCATCCGGTCGGCTTGGGCTTGCCGTTCATTTTCAGTGCCTCCACCACATGCCTGATGTAGAGGCCGCTGGCTACGAACTGCACACCCTTTCTCGACATCGCGCGTAGAAGCTTTTCCCCGGCTCGGTCTACTGAAATGACATCATTGAGATCGATAACGCACGTGCAGACCTTGCGGCTTCGGTACGCCCTCTTCCAGTTTGTCCTGAGCTCGCTAACCCACGGCTCCACCAAACGCCCTTGCAGAACCCATCGCATTAGCGCTGGGGTTTGGGTTATGGTGATCTTCAACACATTTCCCTCTCTTGTTTCCGCATTCAGACGCAACTGCCTGCCGAGATTGCAAACGCGGAGGGCAGCGATCTTGTGCAGAACGGCGACGGTCCGACGGTTGCGCTTCGCAGGCTCTTTTTTGGCTCACGAGTCGATCTCTTGCGCTCTTGCTCGTGTGGACTTCGGAACCGCCGAATTGAAGGGAGACTTCGTCCACCTCGACGTAGCCTTCACGCTAGTACCCCAAAATGATAAGCGTCTCACGGGCTTAGGAATTGCAACGGGCGTGCCAAAGCTCGGCGCCTTTCCGAAGCGCGGAACTTATTGGTTTATGTGTGGATTGCAGAGGAACGAGGGTTTCGTTACATCACAGTGCCAGTGTGCCAGTGCCAGCTAAATGGTAAGCTGCCAATTTGGGTAGCAGAGGCGAAGCCGCCCCCGATAGAGTTGCTCACACTTATTGTGTGCAGCCCCTTACCTTACGTAAATTTACGAGCGGGAGTCTTTCGAGGAGAGTCAAGAAGTTGGGATAAAGCGCGATGAGAGGCGAGTGGTTGATAGGAGATGGAACCAGGGGAAACGACGGCTCTTATGTAGCTCTCGGACTGAAAATATGGAAGGCTCAAATCGACCGAGCGGACAAGCTTTTTGGAAGCCTCTCGTCCGAGGACGTTACAGCTCAGCAACAGCGGAGAAAGACAATGTCCCAAAATCTCTAGAGATCGCGGGAGCGCGTAAAACGAATACTTAAGCGCTATGGTAGAAATCCAAGCGCCGTCGCGGGTTCGCCCAGCGTGTCTCCGAACGATCTCCCATAATTGATTTGCCAGTGCCTTCATCCGCTCCCTCATGCTTATCAGTGCGCCAGACGCGACTCCGGCATGCGCAAAGGCGCCGAGACAATGAGGACGCGATCAACGGAAAAAGCGCCCGCACCTCGGATCACGAGAAAAGCGACCATTGCGAGTACCAACAGGTGAAACTCAAATCCCTCGCCCTTTTGAGTGCCAGCCCAGTTCATGAAGAAGCCGAAAGTATGATGCACAGCCAAAATTGCGACCAGCATGTTCACACCGATTCCAAACGCCGCGATTCGGGTCAGGAATCCGAAGATGAGCCCGATCCCACCGAAGAATTCGGCCGCAATTGCCAAGACGGCCAGTGGAGCTGGAATATGCGCCATGCTGGTGAAGAAATTCATCGTAGCGCCGAATCCGAAGCCCCCAAACCAACCCAACATCTTCTGTGCACCGTGCGCGAAGAAGACAACACCCAGCACTAGTCTGAGAATCGAAGTCGCGGTGCTGTCATCGGTAGCGTATAGTCGACGAATCATCTTTCACCTCGCTGAGTTAAATGAATTCTCTTTGTCCCTCAATCGGTCCCAGTAACATGGATATCAAGATGGAGTTCCTCTTAGCACTTTCAGTGCTCCGCCCCACGCAATCACTTCGTCCGCCATTAAATGCACGGCCTTGTCGTGGTGTTCGTGAGGCTTAAAGGTAGTGAAGTTCTCGAAGTCGGTAAACATCGAAAGCGCCACCTGCGCTCGCACGTCCGCAATCTTGACTTCGCCCATCACCAGCCTCAAGTTCTCTACCGCTCGGACGCCGCCAGCGCCGCCGTATCCGACAAATCCCGCCGCTTTGTTGTTCCATTCGCGGAAGAGAAAGTCGATCGCGTTCTTTAATGCCGCCGAGGTGGCATGGTTGTATTCGGGCGTGACAAAAATGTAGGCGTCGAGGGAGGCGATCTTCTCGCTCCAGGTGTTCGTGTGTGTCTTCGTGTACTGGTGCATCGAGGGCGGTACGGGCTCATCCAGGAGAGGCAACTTGTAATCCTCGATGTCGACGATTTCAAACTCCGCGTCCTTGCGGCTTTTCAGGATATCGTGAACCCACTTTGCAACGGCCCCGGCTTTCCGTCCGGGTCGCGTACTCCCGACGATGATGCCAATTTTCAGCATTCCCGCGTCCTCCATTCTGATTATGTCTCGACATCAAGATAGATGCTGATCATTTGTAGAATGGTGCATCATGTGCCATAGACTAGTGTGTATTACATATACCTTGATATCGAGTAGTATTTAGCTATCGGCGGACCAAATGGAGGTGTTTGCATTGGGAATCCATGTTCCACGTCCAAGCCGTGAAGCGGCAACCCATGTCTGGCTGATCTTGTGGAAGGCCTACCAAGCGATCGGCCAAAACGCGAGTCGAAGCGTGTCTGAGTTGGGGCTCGGCCAATCCGACTTCGCAGTGTTGGAAGTTCTGATGCACAAGGGGTCACAGCCGGTGAACGTCATCGGGAGGAAAGTTCAGCTCACCAGCGGTTCGATCACTGCCGCGGTCGATCGCCTGGAATCGAGAAAACTCCTCCGGAGGAGAGCCGACGCGAAGGACGGGCGCAGCCGGATCGTCCAGCTCACAGGGAAGGGTCGACATTTGATCAAGCGAGCCTTCCAAAAACACGCCATGGACATGGAGGAGACCATGGCCGTATTGCGATCCGGGGAACGAGCAGAACTGGTCCGTTTGCTCAAGAAAGTAGGAATGTGGGCCGCGGCACGGCTTGAGGAATAAAAGGATCGCCAAGAGTGAGCTTTTCGTACGGATTCGCTCACGACAAGGGGGAGATGTGGGGAGAGTCCGTCTGGAAGAACTAATTCCCTTTCAACCTGCCGCGCGAATCTCCCACTAACCCAGTTTGCCGAAGATTGCTGCCGGTCATAGGCGAGACGCAGAGTGCCCAAGAATTAGAGACCGGGAATCCGTTCTCGCAAGATTCGTCCTTGACGCTCACTCACTTCGATTTCAGTGCGATCAGCATCGGCGACGACCAGCACGTACCTGCTGCGCAGATCGGGGCGAATCTCTTTGACACGCTTCAGATTTACAAGTGTCGAGCGGTGGGCACGAAATAACGGTTCTGCGGAACTGCTTGTAGTGATTTCTTCTCATTGTCAACTCAATGTCGGACATGCCGGCGGATAATCAGGAACACCATTGAAGTAAATAAGTGGGCGTGTTATACCGCCTCCCATGAATGAGGAGCCAAAATCGGCCAGTCGTGATGACCAACTCTTCCTTAGCGTTTTTCAGGCGAGCCCAATCGGGATTGCGCTAGAGGACCTAGAAGGGCGGCCCTTATTTGTCAACCCGGCGCTCTGCTCCATGCTGGGGTTCAGCGAAGAGGAAATGCGTAACAAACACTGTGTCGAGTTTTCTCCTCCCGAAGACGCAGAAAAGGATTGGGCGCTTTTTGAGCAGTTACGAGCGGGTTCGATAGATCGCTATCAACTGGCGAAGCGTTTCTTTCGACGCGATGGTTCGCTGATTTGGGGTCGTTTGAGCATTTCTCTGATGGGAAGTGGTGCATCTCGGCTTGTGGTCGCGATGGTGGAAGACTTAACCGAGAAAAAGACCGGGCAAGACGAGCTGCTACAGTCCGAGGCAAAGGATGAGAAGCTGGCAGGCCGTCTCATCCAGGCGCAGGAGGAGGAGCGAACCAGGATTGCCCGAGAGCTTCACCGCTACGTTGACAGCCTGACTGTGCTGGCTATAGATCTAGATCGCTTCGGACAAAAAGCGCCCGAATTGCTGGCTGAAGCCCGCCAGCAAATCGGGGAAGCAAGGCAACAGGTCAAGGATATCGTAAGCGATATCCGGGTTCTGTGGCGCCACCTGCACTCCTCGACGCTGAAATACCTGGGGCTCGCGGCGGCTGCCGCCAGCTTTTGCAAAGAGCTTTCCATTCGGGAAAAAGTGAACATTGACCTTCACTGTGAGGGCATCCCGAAAGAACTGCCCAAGGAAATCTCCGTATGTCTTTACCGCGTCTTGCAGGAAGCTTTGCAAAATGGGATCAAGCATGGCAGGTCACGAAATTTTGAAGTATCGCTCATCGGTGAATCGGGTGAGATTCAACTGACCGTGCGCGACTGGGGGATTGGTTTTGATCCCGAGGCAGCTATGAAAGGGCGCGGGCTCGGGCTCATCAGTATGAAAGAACTCCTCAAGCTTGTTGGCGGCGAACTTTCAATCGAATCTCGACCTCGGCATGGCACAACGATCCACGCTCGTGTGCCCCTTAATTGAGTTTACGTAGATCGACCCGAACGATCAGAAACATCTTGAAGCCTGCCTTATTGCCACTTTTCGACGCAGAGCAGGTGACCCGGAATTTCCAGTGTCCAGTTGTGGCCGCACCACGGACACAAGATTGTTTCAGTGCACGGAGATGGCATAGCGGTGTGGCTTCCTCGGTAATGTAGTACGACTGGGCTGCTGCAACGGCTGCAGTGTTCAACTCTCTTGAATACACTCACCGCAACAGCTTCCTCACCGTGGCGAGAAGGACCTCCGAAGGGTCTGACTTAGAGACATAGCCCGCAACCCCCAGCCGAAAGGCATGTTGCCTCAGCTCATCGGCGTCATCTATCGTGAAGATAAGAATCTTTAACTGGGGAGCACAACCCAGCATCTCCGGTATCGCTTGCATCCCACTCATGACCGGCATCGAGAGGTTAAGGATCGCCAGATCCGGCATGTGCTCCTTTGTCTTTTCGATAGCCTCCCGTCCGTTGGCGGCCTCCGCACATACACTCAAACCTTCACCTTCCAACAATGACCGTATCCTTCGCCTCATCGGTTCGTGATCGTCCACTACCAAAATGCTATACGGCATTAAGCGATCTCCCGCGCCTACCAGCCGTGGGGGACGATCCAAGGGCTGAGATTGAATTCGCTGCAGAAAGCGGTCGAGATCTCAGAGGGGGGACGACTCAGGACTCGGCAATACTAAACCTTAGCAAGTGGGTCCAGGTCAAGTTGAATTATTACCACAATGCTAATTCCCCGTCCCGTTACCAGACGGGCGGAGCGGAAAAACTACTTCCAGGACCGTGCGGTTCTGATCCGAGTGGAGCGCAAGATGACCTCCAAATTGCTCTACGCGCTCCCGCATGCTGCGCATTCCGACTCCGCTGCTCCCCAGCTTTACAGTGTCGTTTTTTATCTGCGGAGTTCCGGTTGCCACATTCTCGACGCTTATCCTGAGTCCCGCCGGATCGACGCTCAGGCCGATTTTCGCCCACGGGCTCGCGGAATGGCGCTGCGCGTTTGTCAGGCCTTCCTGGATCACGTGAAACACCGCCGTTTCCAACTCCTTCGTAAGTTGGGGGTAAGTGTTCGGCAATTCCGTCTGTACCTGCATGCCACTTCGCTTAGAAAAACCCTCAGCGTAAATGCGCAATGCCGGGAGTAGGCCCAACTCATCGAGCATAGGCGGGTGAAGCTGATACGAGAGCGTGCGCAATTCACGCATACTCTGTTGCGCGAGAGAGACACAGTCGGAAAGAGCCATACGCGCGTTCGGGGCCAGCTCTTCCGCGCTCTGGTTGATCACCCCAAGATCCATTATCATCATGGCTACGTTTTGCGCGGTCGTGTCGTGAAGCTCCTTGGCCAGCCGCCGCCGCTCTTCATCCTGTGCACGAAGCAGTTTCGCGGACAACGCCCTCGCGTTATCCTGTGTGGCTTTGAGTTCAATGATGTAACCCATTTTCGCGGCCAGATCGCTAAGGATCTCCAGGAACAACTCGCCCACCTTGATTAGCTTCTCGGAGAAGAACTCCAACGCCCCGATTACTTGGCGGCGAAGCAGAATCGGTGCGACCAACGCGGATCTGAGGCTTAAATCGTGAGCCGCGCGTTGTCCGCTGAGATCGGAATCTTTTTCTAGATCGACGACGAAACTGCGGCCTGCGATCGGCGTCCGCGAACGAAAAGCTCTCGATGCGGCGGTCAGCTTAGAAACAATAGATTCGTCGCGAGATTCCGAGCGTGGGGACAAACCGAAGTGCCAGACGTCAATCTCCCTGTTAAGGATGCGGTGGGCAGCGACGCGGGCGTGCCCGAAAGCCCAAGGGACGTAGTCACAAATCTGCTGGACAACGAATCGAAGCGACTCCTCGATGGTCGGCGCCTCAGCCGCACTTACAGCGATGGCGTTTGTGAATCGCGCGAAGGCTGCATCGAATCGTCTGTCCATAAGCTGGGCGCGCTAGGTTTACCGCTCTGGAAGTATCAACTTCAGCACACCACTGTCTGTAAATCAAGGCCCGCGAGCCCAAATTGCACTTACCGAAATCCAGTTTATCAGGATCGGGCTAAGCGGACGGGCGGCCTAAGTTTGAGTTGCGCCGGCTTCGCTATGATGATCTTAAGCTCTCCGTCATCAAAATTAGGATCCCGGTTTCTATCGCGGTTTTGGGCGCCTGGTGGGCCGACAGCACATATTGTGCGCGAACGGGTTCACAGACATATGCGATCCATCCGATTTGTCAGATAGTCCCAACGCCGTTATCGCCAAGTCGTAATAGTCCTGCCAGCTCAACCGGTCGTTGCAACACCATCTGGTATAAATCTTTTCTCTAAAGGTTGTGTTTATAACGCAACGGAGAGGGTGAAGCTTATCGCGATGCAGAGGACCGCCATATGGATCTTACAAAATGAAAGAAAACGGAGCACGAGAACTTCACGGATTTACCAGATAAGGTGCTCGCCGTTCCGCACAGAGTATGCCCGAAGAAAGTTACTGAGTAACTTATTATTAATTAATGGGCTTCTGTGGCTCTTGACGCCTGGGTGGTCGCGGACTTCACGTTCGGTGGAACCGGGAACACCAAATAAGGGTCGTTCGCGTTTACCATCTTTACCTGGAGGTCGAGGAAAGGCTTCCCTCCCTGCTTCTCAACGATATGCCCGGGCGACTTTATGTCCGTCAGAACTTCCCCGTGATCGGCGTAATCAGAGTATTCCGTTTCTGTCGCCAGATTCGCGAGAGCTGGGTTATCGGGCCGAGTTTCCACCTTGGTGATCAGGTTCTTAGAATCCAGCGTCGCCGTGACGGTAATGCCAGAGAGGTTGCCGCTCAGCGGAAAAGTAACGATCGTGCCGCCGTTCTCCATCGAGATCTTCGTCTTGTCGCCCGCGGCTATGGCAGCTTTGACAACGCCATACGGAAGAATCCAGAGTTGCAAAAGCCTTGCCTTGACTGCCGGCATAGCCGGTGTGGCCGTGCCCTTTCCCGGAACCAAACCGCCCCCAACTTCAGATTCGTTCCAGGCGTAGTTTTCGCGCACGGTTTGAATGGTGTGCGCATCGGCAGCTCCCTTACGCGTGAGCTCCACGCGCATTGCCGGTGGAATATAAGCCAGTGAGGCATGGTATTCAGCAGGCGAAGGTTGACCGGCGTTATTAACCGTACCGGTGGCGAAAATCTCCATTGTCGTTACGACGTCAATTGCCGGCAGATGCGTTGCCCCGGCACCGATGTCCGACCATCGCAGCATTCCCAGCGCGTCCGCCGCAGCTCTGAGGACGGTCTTTGCTTCCGCGCCAGAGCCGGTTTTTCCTTCGTTCTGCGCGACAGCGGAATGGCAAACAAGCGCCGCGGCAGCGATCATCGAAATCCGCAAAATTATTTTCTTCGGCATGCCCTCTCCTCAGAAGATCCCGGCATCGGCAAAAAGTGGTTTAGTGATGTTCCTTGGTAACCGTGTGCGTCAAATCTCTTTCACTGCAAGGCAGCGATTCGGGCAGCATGGCATCCTGTTTGGGATTGAGCAGCGCCACTCGGGGAGTCGTCGTCCAAGGCTCCAGCAGCACGTCCGGATCTTCTACAGTGGCGGTCCAGGTAAGCGTGTTGCCGTCGCGGTGGAAGCGCTCGGTTACATGCATGTTTTCGCTGTGGAAGTAGCCGCCGATCTGGTCAAACCAAGTGCTGCTATTGAAACCCCAGGTGTCTACAACCAGTGTATCTCCGTCCCAATGCGCGATGGCTTCTCCGGTGTAGGTACCGTCCAAATCTTCCAAAGGCGTGTGCTTACGCCCGTCGGCCGGGATCATGCGATACATCGTCTGCGTAGCGATCAATCCGCCCTGGCCCGGGTAGATGAAGACGAAGTAGTTCGGGTATTGTGCGATGTAAGAAGGGATGCCAGCCCGGGGAATTCCCGCAGGCATACAGTTATTGGAGGGATCTTCTTCATTGGCATTCTGGTCGAATTCCTTGACCATATCCCAATATTGCGGCTTATAGACTGGCCTGTTAGAACCGACACGCCGCAACAGAGAGGCTGCGCGTTCGGCCTGTTCATTATTCAGGCCATGAGCGTTATTACGGGGAAAGGCGGCGATCTGGGTGCCAGTGGCAATGTCGTGCGCGGAAGTTTCGCTATCCACGGAAATGCCGTCATTCGCCATCTGGTTGGGGACGCCGAGCAGATTGTCTCCCAAACCGTTCCACACACCCGTGAGATCGGGGTGGCCATCAGGCGTTCGCGGGGTGCTTCCTGAAGGCTTCGGCGGCGCGTTGATGTTGCGCTTCATCGCCGAAAATTCCTGAGCACGCACGGCTGCGGGAAGCAAGCAAAGAAGAGCCGCAGCAGCGACCAAGGTCTGCCTATAAAAACGCATATGCAACTCCTCCTACCGTATGTCGGTTAGTTGCCGTTGGCGTCCGTGGCGAATTTAAATGTGCGGCCATCCGCCACTTTCAATTCCTGCAGAAAGCCGCTATTGGAGCCATCGCGAGCCGCGAGCGCGGTAGCAGTTACTTCATCGCCAGGCTTAAGCCCGCCGCGATCCGCCCTGCTCATCCCCGCTCTGCGAAGAGCACCCGCGCCGCCGAGCTCGAATGCCCACTTCTGCATGTTGCCGCTGGCGTCTTTTACGTTGAGGGTGAGATACGAATGCGGATTAATCCACTCGACTTTCGAGACGGTTCCGGAGACAGTAACCGTTTTATGGATATCGAACTGCGATTGCACGGAGTGGTGCGCTGACGCAACTCCGGCGAACGTCAAAACAGTCAACAGAGCAAAGCTCACCGCGGAACTAAAACGCCTCATGTTGCCTCCTTGGCTCTCCTACGACGAGTGTGTCTTTTAGACGCTCGAGATCCCATCCGCGTTCCACGAGAATCCCTAATCGCCTCGGCTGTGAGAATTACTTCAGCGTTGGCTGTAAGATAGCACATTAAAACCAGCGCCTTCAACCGCCTCGCCGGGGATGCCGTTGCGGCCAGAATTCGGCTGAGCCGCGACGGAAATTGAAAGCCCCCTCGAACCGTGGTATCGTTCGCCAGCAGAAACGAGCCTACCTGTACCTTAAGGAGCCGACCTATGAAACGTGTGCTGAACGTGGTCCTGCCGATTACTGTTCTGATGCTTTTTGGTCTCGCACTCAATGCGTTGCCGGCGTTTGCGCACCACGGATTTCAAGCGGAGTTTGACGGCAGCAAGGTGATTTACATCACGGGCACCCTTACCAAGATCGAGTGGGAAAATCCCCACGCGTATTTTTGGGTGGAAGCCAAGGATGACAATGGGAAATTGACTACCTGGACGTTCGAGGGCGCTTCCCCAATCGCCGTGAAGCGCACGGGCACTGTTCGGGCCGACTTTACTTCCAATATCGGGAAGACCGTCACCGTCAGAGGCGTTCCTGGGAAGGATGGAACAGCCAAAGGCGCCGCCGAGACGATCAAGCTGCCCGATGGACGTGAAGTCGTGGTGGGCGGAAGGAGATTCATCGGTGAAGGCAAGGGCGGCGGAGAGAACTGAAGATTGAATGAGGCCGAAGGAGAAACGCATATGAAACGCCGCTTGCGCACTTATGTCTTTATCGCCGCCAGCTTTTTTGCCGGTTTCTATATCGTTGGCGTTTCCGCCAGAGCCCAGAATGGAGCCGGCCAGGTTTCCGTGCCTGGGTTCGGGAAAGCGAATGCCAAGCCGTTGCCCCCCGGAGGACCCGCTCCACGAACGGCCGATGGCCATCCGGATCTTTCCGGCGTCTGGTTCCCCGGCAAGATGGGACGAGAAGATCTGACTGCAGAGGGAGATTCCGCGCGGTTACAGTTCGATCCTAAAGCGACGCCGGAGGAAAAGCCTCCTTACCAACCCTGGGCGGCGGATAGAGTGAAGAAGCTATCGACTCTGGACGCGGAGATACTCCGGCCCTCGGTGAACTGCATGCCTCGCGGCGTTCCGGGCATGTTTATAACGAATCCTTATCCGATCGAACTCGTTCTCACCAAGACGGAGTTGATTCAACTCGACGAGCTCAACAACAATTTCCGCATTATCCCCACCGACGGCCGGGCCCATACCAAAGATCCCGATCCGGCATTTAATGGCGAGGGGGTTGGGCATTGGGACGGAGATACTCTGGTGATCGATACAATCGCTATCGACGAAAGGACCTGGAACAACTTTGTAGGCTGGTTTCACAGCGACCAGGAACATGTGGTCGAGCGGATCACGCGATCCAGCATGAACTATCTGACCTACCAAGTCACGATTGAGGACCCCAAAGTTCTGACCAAGCCCTGGACGTCAGCTCCCCGGACTTGGAGCCTGGGACACGAGGCGCTGCAGGAGTATTACTGCACGAATAACCGGGAAGAAGAAGCGCTGAAGTCTCTGCGGGAGCTAACGCAAGCTCCCAAGAAATAACCAGAAATTAACGGTCACCCGCACGCCTGGCGCACCAGACTTGCAACCTCACGTCAGAATTTGCGAGACCATTCTTTTGGCCAGCGTTCGACCACAACCTTTTTGTGGGTGTAGAACTCGATCGCATCGCGGCCCTGTCCGTGTACGGTTCCGAAGAAGCTGTCGCGCCAGCCGCTGAACGGGAAATAGGCCATTGGCGCGGCAACACCGATGTTGACGCCGATATTCCCCGCGGGCACTTCGTAGCGGAACTTGCGCGCGGCGGCTCCGCTCGTCGTAAAAATCGAGGCCATGTTACCGTAGGAATTTCGCGAGATTATCTCGATCCCCTCTTCCAATGTCTCAGCATGGACGAGACTGAGGACGGGACCAAAAATCTCAGTGCTGGATAGGGCGCTCGAAGACGGGAGGTTATCGAGCAAAGTCGGATTCAGGAAATTGCCGGCCGACTGAGCGCTGCGGCCGTTGCGACCATCAAGCAGCAGCTTGGCCCCATCCTTAACGCCCTGGCCGATGAGACTTTCGACGCGCGCTTTGCTCTCATGGGTGATCACCGGTCCCATTTGGACAGCAGGATCGAGCCCGTTGCCGACGCGAATCGATCCCGCGGCATCCAACATGCCCTTCGTGAATTCAGTTTGCGCGCCGCCGACCACCACGGCGACGGAGATCGCGAGGCAGCGCTGACCCGCGCATCCGAAGGCGCTGTCCGTCACAATGCGAGTGGCCGCATCCAGATCCGCATCCGGAAGAATCAACACATGATTTTTGGCGCCACCCTGGCACTGCGCCCTCTTACCTTGCGCGGCAGCTTTGGCGTAGATGTATTTGGCGACGGGCGTTGACCCAACAAAACTGATGGCCTGGACTTGAGGATGCTCGAGCAGCGCATCGACGACGGTCTTGCCGCCGTGTAACAGGTTTGCCACGCCTGGAGGCAGGCCGAGACCTTCGATCAATTCGAATGCGCGCTGTGAGGTGAGCGGCACTTTTTCTGACGGCTTCAGGATAAAAGTGTTGCCGCACGCGATCGCGTAAGGCAAAAACCAGAATGGAATCATCGCCGGAAAATTGAATGGCGTAATGGCCGCGACTACGCCGAGCGGCTGCCGGATCATCATCTCGTCGATGCCGGACGCGACATCTTCGAGGTTATAGCCCTGCATGAGGGTGGGAACGCCGCAGGCGACTTCGATATTTTCGATCGCGCGACGCAGCTCCGCACGCGACTCCGCGATGGTTTTTCCGTTTTCTTTGGTGCAGATTTGCGCCAGCTCTTCGAGATGCGTTTCGAGGACCTGCTTGAGCTTGAAAAGATATTGAATGCGCTCCTCGGCCGGCGTGCGGCGCCATTCCGGGAATGCCGAAGCCGCGGCGTGCACAGCCGCGTCCACGTCTTTCTTCGATCCGAGAGGAACACGCGCCAGTTTCTCGCGGGTGGCGGGGTTGATCACATCGGCGCAATCCTGAACGTCAGAGGGGCGCCATGAACCGGCGTAATTGCGGAGCGGTTGAAGCTCCCTCATTGCAGGATATTCCGAATTGGGTTGAAGCGCATTTCGATTTGCCTCATATCCTTGGTCTCCTCTGAATAGACACGATATCAAAACTATTCACGCAGATGCATCCTTCGTGATGATCTTTCGCCGAGCTTGAAAGCGGACGAGGCTGCCGCTATGATCCTGGACACAAGTTTCAGACCGAGGCGACTTCAAGGAGGCTGCGATGTCCGACACCAAGCACCCGGCGGAAGAGGGCCATTCTGCACTGGAAACGGAATCTCAGCGCTTGAGATCCGGTTCATCGAGGCGTTCTTTTCTGGTTGGACTCGCAGCGACGGGCGCAATCGCCGCTTTTTCGAAACGCGCCGCAGCCCTGCAAGGCGGCGGGGCCGCGGTTGCGACCAAAGGCTCCCGAATCGACACGCATCATCACTTCACAACTCCCAAACTATTTGAGCTGAGCACGGCGAAGGGCGTCAATCAGCCGACTTTGAAAGGCTGGACCCCGGAAAGATCCATCGAGGAGATGGATCAGGGTGGAGTCGCCACGTCCGTTATATCGATCAGCGATCCCGGCGTGTGGTTCGGTGACGATGCGGCCGCCCGCGCTCTGGCGCGCGAATGCAATGAGTATGGCGCCAAGGTCGTCAAGGATTATCCGGGGCGCTTCGGGCAATTTGCGGTGCTTCCGTTGCCGGATGTCGATGGATCGCTGAAGGAAGTCGAATATGCCATGGACACGCTCAAAGTGGATGGAATCGGGATCCTCTCCAGTTATCGGGGCAAGTACCTCGGCAATCCCTATTACGCTCCGCTGATGGAGGAATTAAACCGCCGCAAAGCTGTCGTTTTCTGCCACCCGTTCTGTGCGGCCTGTGACGCGGACGCAAATCTTACAGACGGGCAGAATCGAGGCGTGGAGTTTGTTTTCGATACGACGAGGACGATCCTGAGCCTGCTGAGCACGGGAACCGTCACACGCTTCCCTGATATTCGATTTATCTGGTCGCACGGCGGAGGGACGGTGCCGTATATAACCACCCGCCTGGCGGGCGCAGCGTCGAAATTGCCGAATGGCCTTATCCCCGAACTGCAGAAGTTTTATTACGACACGGCTCAGGCGTTTAGTCCCTACACCATGCCGTCATTCAAAAAAATGGTTCCCGTGTCCCACATCGTGTTTGGAACCGATTACCCGCTGGGCGGCGGGTCGGCAGCTCAGGTGGCTAAAGGCTTGGCCGATAACGGCGGGTTCACTGAGGCTGAAATGCAGGCCATCAACCGCGACAACGCGCTGCAACTACTTCCCAGACTCAAAACATAAAGTGATGGCGGCGCACCGCTCGCGCCGCACCGTGTGAAACGGGCTGCCCTTTAGGCTTAGGGCTTCTTCGGCGTGTTGCCTGTCGGCTTGGCGAACTTTGCAGCGTCGATCGCAACGTTAGCGCGCAGTTCGCTAAAGGTTATGGTTGAACGCCCGTCGGTCCAAGTAGTGATCAAGGTGAAAGGCATCTTCACCCCGGACACATCTCGGTAGTCAGAATAATCTATCTGCGTGGGATTGAGGCCGAGCGCCGTATCCGTGTAGCGAACCTGCCGCAGTAAAAGACTCGTTTTCTTGTCGAAGTACAACTTCACGGGCGTGCCATCGGCACTGGCGCCTTGAATCACGTCCACATCCTTATCGTCGACGGACGCGCTGGGAAAACCGGTACGCCAATCCTTAAGCACCTGCTTGATTTGGCCTGGGAATGACAGCGTGGCGTCGATCTTGGCGCCTTCCAGATCGCCTCCCGTCAACGAAAATACGGGGACGGGCAAAAGGGTGCCTGCAGAGGTGTTCCAGGCATTCCGGCCGTCGTACGTCCTGACATTGTCCCCGGCTCGCAGATGAACGATCGTGGTGCGCTCGTTCGGAGCTTTGGCGTAGACTTCGACAGGGAATTTGTCACCCTCGGTATCAAAACCTTCGTAATTTCCCTTACCGACGACGCTGGTTATGCTCGCCAGCCGCTGCGCCCCGCCGAGAGCTTGAATATATTTGTCCAGAATTTGATCCGGTTTCGGCGCCGTCGCGGAAGGCGCGTCGGGAATCTCCAATTCATCCGGATCGTCGGGCGGCGGAGTGCCGTATTGCTCGGCCAGACTCGGTGTGACCTTGGGCCGCGCGTCGCTACGATGGCAGGAGTAACAGGTCACCATCCGTTTTCCGCCGAAATTTGCTTTGTTCAAGCCGTTTACCATCAGGATCATCTTGCGGGCGGTCTGCTTCATCGGGGTGTCGTCGGCATACTTTTCAGCACTGCCGGTATGGTGGCATTCAGAACAATTCATGCTCAAGGCCGCGGCGATGAAACCCATCGTGCCCATGAATTGATCCACAGTAAGGCCGCGGAGCACCTGGATATTCTTGAAGATGTCGTCGGCCATCAGCGGCTTTTCCTGCGGCGCGGCCTGGGCATATGCCAAGGTCACGCCCAGCAGACAGATGGTTGCTGCCGTTATCGTCGAAACTACACGCGAGCCTAATCCCCGATTCATCATCCGCTCCTTGATCACTGTGCCCTTAGAGAATGGATAGGAGGCTAGTTATAGTGGCGGGCCATTTTTTGTCAAGCTAAATGCTTCCTCTCCAATCGCACGAAGAGTGAGGCAGCAAAAAACCGGGCATCCCAATCGCTATTCGTGAATCGCCGAGACGAGGCCAAGAGCCTTGACAACAGGAAACCTGCTATGCCACGCTCGCGCCAACCTAACCATCGCAAGCGGATCATTGGAGGTACCACCCGATGAGGCAGAAGCTTCCTCTTGTCCTTTTGCTGGCAATAGCCCTACTCCGAACGGCTGCCCCTGCGCTCGCGCATCACTCGGTGCTGGCCGAGTACGATAGTAAGAATCCGGTCACGCTCCACGCCGTGATCACGCGCGTTCTGTGGATCAATCCGCACACATTCTGGTACGTCGACACGAAAAATGCCGATGGAAGTATCAAGCATTGGCAGGTCGAGGGCCCTTCTCCCGCGGAATGGCGCAACGCCAAGGTGACGCGAGAACTCGCCGGCAAGCCCGGAGATAACATTACGATCGACGTAATTGTCGGCAAGACGATGCCCGACCGCGCGCTTGGGCACAAGTTCACCTTTCCCGATGGCCACGTGATTCAGCTGAAGATGAACGAGCGTGAAGGAACAACCGTCGCTACGCCGGTAAAGTAGCCAAGCAGGAGGTGCAAGGATGCGAAGTCAGCCATTTACTTACGGCATTTTGGCGGTCGCGGCTCTTGGCCTGGTTTCGAATCAGGCCGGAGCTCAGCAGAAAGCGCCCTCTCCAGCAGACATGGTGAAGGCCGCCGGCGCGAAATCCACGCCGCACACACCTGACGGGCATCCGGATCTGAATGGGATTTGGCTTCTGCCTGGAATCGTCAGCAACGCGTTTGGCTATGGCGGCCCTCCAGGCGAGGTGAGCGCGGACGGAAAAGAGCACACCGTCTACTTTGATGGCCGAGGTTTTGTAGGCCAATCGCCAACGCCCAATCTGCCGTCTTATAACAAGCCGGAACTGGAAGCCAAGCGTAAGCAACTGGACGGCACCGCGAATCACTCCGATCCGGCTCGTTACAGTTGCCAGGAAACCGGCGTTCCGCGCACCGGCGCGCCAGATAAAATTGTGCAAACCGCTAAAGAAGTAATTTTCCTATACCAGCAAACGTTTGAGGCCTCTCCGCCTGGCAGCACCTTTCGCGCGATTCCCACCGATGGACGGCCTCACCGCAAGGATGTAGATCCTTCGGCAATGGGAGATTCCGTGGGTCATTGGGAAGGCGATACGCTGGTGGTGGACGTAACGAAGATCGACGAGTCCACGTGGTTCTGCATGAAGGGATGTTTTCATAGCGACGCCATGCACGTGACCGAGCGGCTAACGCGCAAGGGCGATACGCTCACCTACCAGGCCACCGTCGAAGATCCCAAGGTGCTCGCGAAGCCGTGGAAGAGCTATCCGGTAACGCGGATCCTCGCCGGACCGGATGCTTCGCTGCCAACGGACGTGCCGTGCATCGATAGCGACAAGCCCTATATCGACGATAGCAGCCGCACCGCGCCTCTGTAGCACATCGTCAACCCCGCCATGCGCAGATAAAAACGCGCGGCCAGCCGTGAAGGCTGGCCGCGCGGATGCTGTTAAGTTAACCCCGCTTAGAAGCTGTACTTCAGAGCGAGTTGGATCACGCGTGGATTCACCGAAGTTCTTTGGATTTGCCCGAATCCGTTGCCATTTGCATCGTTCACGTCCGTGTCCGAAGGTATGGCAAATTGCGGGTGATTGAATGTATTGAAGAACTCCGTCCGGAAGAGTAGGGAGTGACCCTCACGGATTCCTCGGAACGATTTGGAAAGCGACATATCCCAATTGTATTCGCCGGGGCCAAGAATATTGCCGAAGGCGGCATTTCCAAATCCCGAACCGCCTCCCACACCGTTGATGGCACCGACAGTTTGCGGTAAACACGAACCTGCGGGAGTTGCGAAGGCTGCCGAGTTGAACCAACCGTCCCCGCCATTCAAGCCGTTCGTCACTCGTTGCGTGGTGCTACCTGATGTCGCAATGTTGGCTGAAGTCATCCCCGGACAGTATTGAGCCTGGATGATCTGGGCCGCAGCGCCGGTGATCCCGAAAATTCCTCCGCCCGAACTGTCATTGATATCGATTGGCTGGCCATTCTGGATGACCGTTACGCCCGACCAGCTCCAACCGTTAGCTATAACGCCGAGGGCACCCGTGTGCTGGCCCAAGGGCAGCTCCCAAACGTAATTGACCACCAGGCGTTGCGGACGGACAAAATATTCTGGCGCGTACACTTGAACCAAGTATGGGTAAGTGTTGATTCCAACTGGATTCTGCTCAAAGCCGCGGCTCCAGCTATATGCGGCCTGAACCTGTAATCCATGGGAGATCTGTTTCCGTAACGTTACCTGGAGGCTGTTAAATTTGTAGTTGTCGTTGGTTTGCAGTTCCTGAGCACCCGCTGATATGCCCGGGATCGGGACGCGCAGGAAGACGTTCCCCGCCGTATTGGTAGTCACCCCAGTTAGTCCACAACTGACACAGGGCGCGCCCACTCCCGCCAGCTGCGCCACATTGAAGGGTACCGAAGTTGGGGATCCATCGGCAGTCGGGCCGTTATTCTGCGCACCCGGAGTCGCCTGATGAATGCCATGCGATCCCACGTAGCCGACTTCGAGAACCCAGGTGGGCAGGAATTCCCATTGCGTGTTCAGGTTCCATTGATATGTGAGTGGTACGGTCAGGTTCTGTTGCCAAGCC
Organism: uncultured Acidobacteriota bacterium; assembly: GCA_963846235.1. Lineage (GTDB taxonomy): Bacteria > Acidobacteriota > Terriglobia > Acidiferrales > UBA7541 > Palsa-189. Next base: position 4,033,627 of record CAWJVF010000002.1, on the reverse strand, counting down.
GTTGGAGAAAGGTTCGAGCTGCAAGGCGGCTTAAGACAGGCCGCAGCTGGATTGTTCGTACCGCAGAAGGCGTTGCCTACGTTACACGGAGTGGACGAATCGACCCAGCGCGGAACAAACCCATAGGCGCCCGGATTCGTTGGAACGATGCCCGGCGGAATGGCCCAAGGATTTGACAAACTGGCCAGAGGAGAGCCGGCAGCGGGAGGCCCGTATACGGGATTACTACGCGCCATCGGACTCGCCAAGTACTGCCCCGAAATCGTATCGTAGAAGAGGCCTCCTCCCCCGCGGACTACTAGTTTGTTGCTCGCCAGCGGCTGCCAAGCAAAACCAATGCGTGGCGCGAAATCGTCCAGGGGCGCGTTGTTTTGGAACGCATTCGACAGATTACTCTGATAAACCCCTGCAGGGACCACACCCGTGTAATTGCTGGGCAGTACGTAGCCTGCCAGCGTTGATCCCGCACCGCCGGGAACCGTCACTTGCGGATACGCTACCGCAGAGGCCAGGGAGGGCCAGAAGTTACTGAAGCTCCCCGTTGCCTCTGTGGGGTAATTGATGATTTCCCAGCGAAGACCGAGGTTGAGGGTCAGCCGCGGAGTAACCTTGAAATCGTCTTGAATGAAGCTGCTCAACGTGAGTTGGCGAAAGCCATATTGAACTTTCGGGTTAGCCGCGGTCGTACCCCCGACACCGGTCACATTACTTTTTGTCGGGGAGCCGTTGCACCCGTTAGGATTTGCGGCGCTAGGAGCGATTGGCACCGCGCCGCAAGCCCCTGACCGGCCTATGAGGAAGTCCTGGAATGAGCTGAATGCCGGCTGTCCAACCGATGAGGTATTCGAGATGGCGGCCACCTGCACACGCTCGGCCTCAAAGCCGGCCCGGAAGGAATGCTTGCCGTGCGTCCAGGAAATCTGATCGCCGGGTTCGAATTGGTTCTCCCGCAAGCTCGAGCCGAAAAATGGATGAGTACCAAAGTCAAAGAAGGTGCCTTGGGGTCCGATGTTGATGTATGAAAGGTTGTCAACTCCCGGCGTAAAGTCCTGAATGCCCACCTGAGAGTTGTGGAATAAGACGGCTTCGCTATTCATGGTCTCATTCCGCTGATAGCCCAAGTGAATTTCGTTTACCAAATTATTGGACAGTATCGAGGTAAGCCTCAAGACGGCCCCATGGTTCGTCTTTTGGGTGGAAACCGAATTGCCAGGTACCGCGTTCCCCGGTTCGAGTGCGTTAACGGCTGGAAAATTGGCCTGTATGGGATCGGTCTCATAGACGTAGCGTACCGCCAGGGAATGTTTGCTGTTGATAATGTAATCGAGGTTCCCCAGGCCCTGGTGATCCTTGAAGCCAGCGGGGTTGCTGAACGTAACAGGCGTAAACACCGAGGTGGTTCCAGCCGGCGGACTAGGAACGAAGTAGGTGCCATTCGGCAGTTTTAACTGCAGAGCACTGATGGCAATCGGATTGATGTTGAACAACCCTGCCGGGTCGCACGGGGCGCATGTAGTCGGGTTTTGAACGCTTACGCTGCCGGGCGTCTTTACGTTGAATGGAGATTTGGCTGATAATGGGCCCTCATTGGTCGCCAAAGCGTTTATGAAAGCTACCGCAGCGGCGTCGCAGGCCGAAATGCTGTACCACCCGGGATTCCCGCCATTACAGGTGCCACGGTTACCTGCGGGAATCGGAGGCAATTGCACCTGGGAAGAGCTGAAGCTGGCGAGTTCGTTCTTCTGGTCTTCCTCCTGATAGTTTACGAAAAAGAACAGCTTATCCTTCTTGATCGGTCCGCCGATAGCCCCACCGTAGACGTTGGAGTTAAGTACTGGCTTTCGATCCGGCAGACCCGCAAGCTCCTCATTGCGATTGAAGAACCATTCATTGGCATTGAGTGACGTATTACGGAAAAATTCAAAAGCCGTCCCATGGAAATTGTTTGTTCCCGACCGCGTAATCACATTCACGTTGGCACCAGGATTGCGGCCGTAACCGGCATCATAGCTCGAAGTCTGAATCTTGAATTCGGAAATCGCGTCGGGATTGGGCATGGCAAACGTGCCATTTAGCGTTCCCTCTGTAACGCCACCGAGGCTCATGTAATTGTTAACCGGGACACCGTCCTGCAGGTAGGTGTTCTGGCCCGTGGCGCCGCCATTGACGGCCATGTTCGTAGCGCCCTTGCCGATGGTGGTGGCATTGCTGACGTTGGCGCTGACACCCGCAGACATGGCCAACAGATTTGTGTAGTTCCGTGTGTTCAGTGGAAGTTCCGTAACGGTACGCGCGCTGGCCACTGTACCCAGGGTCGAATTCTCGGTCTGCACGGCTACGGCTTCGCTTTCAACGGTGACGGTCTGAGACTGCGCGCCAACGTCCAGGCTGCGATCTAACTCGGCCGTCTCCGTTACGGCCACCGTTACGGAAGGAATTTCCAAAGGCTTGAAGCCGCTGGCTTCGATCTTCACGCGATAATTTCCCGGGGGCAGCAAACTGAAACGGTAGCTTCCGTCTCCCCCGGTCATGTCTGTTCGTACCTGACCGGTATCGAGGCTCGTGGTGTTACGGTCGCATTCGGAACGACGGCGCCGGAGGGATCTTTGACCGTTCCCGTCAGCGCACCTGTGCCGGCCGTCTGGGCTCCGAGCGACTGAAAGCCAAGCAGCGTGGCGACAAAAAGCAAAACCCAAATGTTTTTGAAATTCAAATTCATAAGACACACACCTTCCCTAGGAATTTTCACGGCCCCTAATTTGTACGTAACGTTCTACGCCCGGTAATGGCGGCTTACTTATAGCAGGGACTGCCGTTTGTCAAGGAAAATGGTGAGCGACGGCGGCCGGCGCAAATTTGGGAGGAGATAACAGCAGCCATTCGCGTGAGCGAGCAAGGAAAATATGCAGCCACTGGATGTGGGACTGCGCTCGAGAACACTGACGCCGAATAACAGAGCGTCACTTTTGCGATATCGGCTTCTCTTCAGCAGCTTTCTTCTCGGAGGCTCGAGCGCCCGCAAGAATGTTGACTGCGTCGTTGTTGTTCTCGCTGCAGTCGTACTCAAATAGCGGCCCCGTGCTGGCATTCAACGGGGCGATCGCCGACCAAGGCCTCGTCCAGGTGGACGGATCGTCGATGGTGAACTTGTATTCGATCGTCTTCGCATCGATGCGTCTGAAGGTTTCAGTGATCTTCTGGGTTTTGTAGTCACCGTTGCGATAGGTGTGATCGGGCCGAAGATTCGTGGTTTCGACGACCAGCGTGTCGCCTTCCCAATGTCCGCGGGAATCTCCATGCCACTGGTGGATATTCGACGAGACGTGCGGATGCGCATCCAGGGGGATAATTCGAAACTCGCTTCCCTGCTCGGTTTCGATCAGCATATATGAGGAATTCTGGGCGATGAACAAACCACTGTTGTACTCGGAGGGAATCAATGGAGGGCCACCCGACTGGGTGACGCAGCTTGTATTCTGCCCAAGGTCTTTTGCCCGATCTGCGTGAACAACCGCGCCTCCGTGGTGGTCGTCAACAACGTAGGGGAAGCCTCCTCCTGGTGTAGTTCTTGTAGCCAAGCGGGCCTTGGCCTCCGCGGTGATCGGAGGAATTTTGCCGTCCGGCGGATCCACAACGAGCGACGTGCGCGGATTTGGTTGGATGCCGTTTTGCCAAGGGCTGAGGCCGTAGGTCGTCGCGTCATAATCGACAGAGTCCGGATTGAACAATTCGCCGCCGTAACGATCCTCGCTGCCCTGAGCGCCTGGATCGAACGATCCTTTCACGCCCGACTTGAAAACAGCTTTCATTTCATCGTCGGTCAAAAACTCTCGATTCCCGTACTTCGCGGGACGCTCCAGAGGTGTGAAGGTCAGGTTATTCCAATAGCCGCTGAAGTCCGGATGACCATCGGCCATTCGAGGCGCGACCCAGCTTTGAGTTTTGGCGGCGGGATTTGCGGTCGTCTTGCCTGCCGTCTTAGGCGCCGTTTTTGTGCTGGATGTAGCCGTCGTTGACAAGGACTGGGCCCGGGTGAATGTCGGCGCGCACAGCAGAGTGGCTACAGCTAGGGCTAAAGCAGTGGAAGGAATCTCCGCGCGCTTTTTCATGTGGACGGCCTCCTCACGGACTTCCGAAAATCGACTTAGCTACTTTTTGCTGTATGGGCCGTAAAGCAAATCGAGAACGAATTCCGTGCAGTTGAAATCCACCAATTGGATGTTCTTCTCCATACGGCGATACAGCGGGAAGCTCATCTTCCAAGGCCGCGTAAAGACGTTGGGGTCCTCGATGGTTGCCTCGTACATCATGTGGTATGGACTCACAGGCGTGAAGCGTTCGACCACATGCAGAGCGTCACTGTGAAAATCCCCTGCCCGATCGAACCAACTGTAGGGAACGAATCCCCTGGAATCCACAACCAGAGTATCGCCCTCAAAGTGCCCGTTTGACCATCCCATCCAAGTATCGGCAGGAGCTTCCTTTGGGATGCTCTTGTCATTCGGATCCATATAGATCGTTCGCAGGGCGCGTGCGTACTCGTAGACCATCATGATGACGTGCGGCGTTTGCAGGATTTGAAACGGAAAAGGCATGTAGTTCGCGCGCGGCACTCCGGGCATGTAGCACTTCAGCTCCGGATCTCCGGTGTCATGGCGATGGGGATCGCTGGTGATGTTCACCACCATGCGCTTTTCGGCATTGGCCTTTTTTTGCGCCAGCGCTTCGGGTTTGTAAGGAATCTCGCCGCCTTCAACGATCCCTTGTCCACCCGGCCAGGCGCCATACGCGCCCATAATGTCCGGATGCGGGCCTGCTTGCGCATCATGGTCCTGCACATCTATGTCAGCCGTTACGAAGGCCTGCCAGATTCCGTTGAAGTCGGGTTTGCCGTCGGCTGTGCGCGGAGGGCGGTAAGGAGGAAATTGGCCCGGCGTTGGTGTTTTGGCCGCGGCAGGAGCAGCAGCGGCAGCTTGACCATTGGCCGAGGCTTGGCCGGCCGCGGGTCTGACGGCGGTGAACAAAAGGAGCACCGCAGCCAAAGTTACGACGCCAATCATTGCGCAGCGAAAGTGCCTTTGCATCGAGCGATCTCCCACGACCCTTGGGACAGCGTGCAGGTGAGGAGATAATACACCACGCGACGGATTCCGCGCGGATTTTGCCGCACATTTGGCGCGACGTTTTGTCGATGTCGAGAGATCAGGATCGCTCTCGAGAAATCGTTTGTCAGCGCCGCCGAATGAGCCGCGCGGGTGTAGTATGGTGCCGTTTTGCGGCCCAGTAGGACATCGCCTGAACATTGAAATGAACTACTGCGCGTGAGAGCCAAAACACACAAGGGGTTCTCAGAAGAGCTGGCTCCCAATCGCGCATACCAAGGAACGGATGGAGAAGATATGAAGCGCGGATCGAGGCGAGTGGTCGTCGGTTTTGTGGGAATCGCGGTCATGTGCCTGTTGAACGGACCACTAAGCGCGTTGCCCGCTAACGGCCAGACGGGCCCAAGCGGCCAGACAGGGGCGAAGCCGCCGATGGCGGAGGAGGTCTTCAAGAACGTCCAGGTGCTTAGAGGAATTCCCGTGGACGAATTCATGGCCACGATGGGATTCATCGCCGCGTCGCTGAGCCTGAACTGCCTGGATTGCCACACGCAGGATAGCGGCCGCGATCCCGCGAAATATGCCGATGACACTCCTATCAAGCAGACCGCGCGCAAGATGCTGCTGATGGTGAAGCAAATCAATGCACAGAATTTCGGCGGCGTGCGCACCGTCACTTGCTACACATGCCACCGCAGCGACGTAGCTCCGCGGTTCACGCCGAGCCTGGCAGAGCAATACGGCACGCCGCCCGAGCGCGATCCCAACGATATCGATGTTGCGCAACAGCCTGACCCCAAAGCTCCGACCGCCGACCAGATCCTGGATAAATACATTCAGGCGGTGGGCGGCGCGCAGCGGCTTGCCGGGTTGACCAGCTTCACCGCCACGGGAACATATTCCGGATACGATACGGATTTCGCCAAGAAGCCTGCGGAAATCTATGCCAAAGCTCCGGGGTTGCGGACCACCGTGATACATCCTCCAATCGGAGAAGGCACCACGGTATACGATGGGCATAACGGCTGGATCGCGGAGTCAAATTCTCTGCTGCCCATGATTACGCTGACTGGCGGCGAATTGGACGCCGCTGCCATCGAGGCGGAGCTGGCCTTTCCCGCGAAGATCAAACAGTACCTCAGTAACTGGCGCGCCGATTTTCCGCCCGCCATGATCGACGATCACAACGCCGTAGTCGTCCAGGGGACCGCACCGGCCGGCTCCAAGGTCAAGCTGTTTTTCGATAAAGACTCGGGGCTGCTCGTTCGAATGGTGATGTTCACCAACACCATCATAGGCCTGAATCCGCGAGAGATCGATTACTCCGACTATCGTGATGTCGCCGGTGTTAAAGTCCCTTTCAAGTGGACTGCGGTCTGGACGGATGGACGATCCGAGTATGAAATGAGCGAAATTAAGCCAAATGTCGCGATTGATGCAGCAAAGTTTGCCAAGCCGGCGCCCGCGCCAGTCAAACCGGTAAGTGCGCAGTAACTGAACAGCACGTACTGCAATCTGCGAAAATGCAACTTGGGACGAATCCCGACCAAGGCACAACCTGTGCGGCGCTCTTGAGGCGCATTTCGTAATGGACAAAAGAACGTTGCATCGGATAACGAGGGCTCTCGTGGACGGTAGGCGATTCGAAATTCTCGAACGGATCGCCTCTGTAAAAGGCGAAATTTCCTGCCGTGATTTGAGGGCGGAAATTCCCATCTCCAGGGCAACTCTTTCCCATCATCTCAAGGAGCTTGCCAATGCGCGTCTGATTGAAATACGACGGCAGTCCAAGTACATGTACTTGCGAATGCAGAAGAAAACCTGGAGCGAGTATCTTCGGCGTTTGCGGAGGATTGGCCCTTGAGGCAGCACAGTTTCGATTGTAAGAAGCTTATTTCTGTGCTAGATTTTTGTTCGATGATCATCGAATCAACAGCGACGGCTTGGGCCTTCAGAGCTCTCTGGGGTCTTACATTTGCTCTCTCTTTCGCTCTTAGCGCGCCGGTATCCGGACAAAGCGATATGCACAATTCCACTTCATGGTCGGGCGTCATTATCAACAGCGGCTGCACCCCTGACGAGGCCTTCGCCGAAGCCGCGAAGTGCACGGACAAAGTGCCCGGCGGGAAGCTTGTGCTCTACGACGATACGACCAGGCAAATTTTCGATCTCGATCCTCAAGACAAAGCCATTGGGCATCTGGGAGACGGCGTCACAGTCGCCGGGACTCTCGAGGGCAATGCAATACATGTCTCTTCCCTGGAATTGCTGACCGCTATCGGACTGCCGATCGGCCAAAAGGCTCCGGCTTTTTCGCTGGCCGACCAGTTTGGACATGAGCAGACTCTGGAGAGCCTGAAAGGACCACATGGCACGGTCTTGCTCTTCTTTCGTTCGGCAGATTGGTGACCCTACTGCAAGGGGCAGCTGGTCGAGCTGCAAAACGCCAAGGCGAGATTCGAAAAACAGGGACTGAAAGTAGCGGGCGTCAGCTACGACAGCCAAGCCATACTGAAATATTTCACGGATCGCCGTAAAATCGGTTTTCCCCTGCTTGCCGATCCCGATTCCAAAATTATTCGCGCTTACCAAGTATTGAACAGCGAAGCCACAGGACAGTTTCTGGGCATGGCACGTCCCGGATATTTCTTCATCGACACGAGCGGCGTGATTCGCGAGAAATTCTTCGAAGCCAAGTACCGCGAGCGGCTTTCTGGAAACAACGTGATCGCTAAGCTCTTCCCGGAACTGGGCCAGGAAGTCACGGGTACGGTTGACGCGCCCCACATTCAACTCGGGGTTGGGCAATCCGATCGCACTGCTTTCCCCGGCGGGCGCGTGACCCTAACTGCTGAAGTGCAGCTTCCGGCCGACGTGCACGTGTATGCGCCGGGAACGAAAGACTACAAGCCGATTAACCTTGTCATTGATGCGATGCCCTCAATGCAGCTCGAGCCTGCGATGTACCCACGCTCCAAAATTCTGTTTCTGCCAGCCATCAAGGAGCGCGTCCCGGTGTTCGAGGGCAGATTCCGAATAAGCCAGGATTTGCAGGTATCCAGTGCAGCGGATTTCAGCAGTTCTCTAGGCGCCGAAGGAAAAACAGTCACGATTACAGGAAAGCTCGAATATCAGGCGTGCGATAGCAAGATTTGCTTTTTGCCGGCGTCGGTGCCGATCCAGTGGCAGTTGCAGGTGCTGCCGCTGGATCGCCAAAGGGCCCCGGAAGATATCCGACACAAATAGGTGCCTGCAGTTAACGAATTATTGCTGCGACCAGGAGGAACCGTGTCTGACGTAGCCTACGTTTCCAAAGTTCGAATCGAGCGCAAGGTTGGACCGCTTCGCATCGCTTACTTGCCCGGCGAATCGCAACCCGTCATTTTCAGCGTTCACGGTGCAATCGCTGAGCACTACAAAGTCGATCCGGCGAACCTGAAAGAATCCCATGCTGCGACGATCGACTACGTGATCGCTGCAACCGCTGGTTGAATGGTTGGCACCTTCGGGGGCGCGCTGGAGGCGCGCAAAATCGATGCGAGCAACGGGAAGCTCGTAGCTGAAATAACCGGCGAAGTGGAAACGGAGGAAGGCGTTCTCGTTATCCGGCGCATCCACGTGGTCATGCACCTCGCCGCACCTACATCGTCTCGCGAAACTATCGAGCGCGTCCATGGGATGTACGCGATGCGCTGTCCACTCTATCGGACTTTACATAAGGCGATCGAACTCACATCCTCGTACGTGTTAGAGGAACAGAAGACGGTTTAGCGGCTCGCACCACGCTCCGGAAGAGACGCCGCTAGCGCGCTCTCTACTGCAATCGCTAAAGCTAGTAAGGAAAGAGCCACCCCACTTCCTTTTGTCGAAACCTATGGCTTGCTCCAAGAGATAGGTTTTCCTCAATCGCGGGATATAATAAGGGCTCTAACGGGCCATCCGTCCGCGTAATTTCACTGGACGATGCCCCGAAATTCAAACTACACCCAGGGAGATCCGATGTTACGCGTTGGATTCATTGGCTGGCGAGGCATGGTCGGCAGCGTCCTGATGCAAAGGATGCGCGAAGAAAAAGATTTCACCGGACTCGATCCGGTCTTCTTCTCGACCTCGAATGCCGGCGGCGAAGCGCCCGAAGAAGCCGGTGATGGCGGCAAACTTAAGGACGCGGCCGATCTGCGCGAACTCGCGCGTTGCGAAGTTCTGATCAGCTGCCAGGGCGGCGAATACACGAGCGAAGTTTATGGCCCTCTGCGCAAGGGCAATTGGAACGGATATTGGATCGATGCGGCGTCCACACTGCGAATGAGTGACGATGCCGTAATCATTCTCGATCCCGTAAATGCGGACGTGATCCGCGGCGCGCTGGGCAAAAATATTCGCGCTTATATCGGCGGAAACTGCACCGTCAGCCTGATGCTCATGGCCGTCGCCGGTCTTTTCCGTGCAGGCCTGGTCGAGTGGATGACCACAATGACGTATCAAGCCGCTTCGGGAGCGGGCGCAGCGAAGATGCTCGAGCTTGTAAAGCAGATGGGATATCTGACCGACGCGACGCGCAAGAGTCCTTCGGAAAACGCGCTGGAGGTTGACCGCGCGATGATTCAGGAACAGCGCTCGCAACGTTTGCCCGTGCAGGAATTCGGCGTTCCGCTCGCGGGCAGCCTGATTCCCTGGATCGATAAAGACATGCCCGAGGGACAGACAAAAGAAGAGTGGAAAGGCATGGCCGAGACCAACAAGATTATGGGCCTCAATCCGCCGGTGCCCGTCGATGGAATCTGCGTGCGTGTGGGTACCATGCGCTGCCATAGTCAAGGCTTATGCATTAAATTAAAGAAAGACGTGCCGCTGGCAGAGATCGAGCAGATGCTGGCCGGCGCCAATCCTTGGGTGCGCGTTATCCCCAATAATAAAGAAGCCACCACGCGCTGCCTGACTCCGACGTCCGTTTCCGGAACGTTGAATGTGCCCATCGGCCGCATTCACAAATTGAAGATGGGACCGGAGTATTTGGGCGCGTTCACCGTGGGCGATCAGCTCCTTTGGGGCGCCGCGGAACCCCTGCGCCGCGTGCTCGGCATTTTGCGCGAACACCTTGATGCTTAGCCGACCGTTACGATCCGGCTGAGGTGGTGGCATCAAGAACAAGGTAGGCGTGATTGCTTTTATCGCTCTGGGTATCGCATTGTCCGCGGGGATCGACTTTTGGCTCGGTTACAGACAAAGCGTATCTGTTGACAACGGATTGGCTTTCGTTGTGTTCGGTTTTATTCTCCTTTGCGGGTTTGCCCTGTATCACTTGATTCGAAAGATCGCAACAAAATGAGCCTTTTTCTTCACCAAATCGCAGCTATTGACACGGGTGCCGGACCGCTTATATGCTAGGGCGCAGTTTGGGATTTTATCAGATGAATCTGATTCGATATTATCGGTTCGCCTTTACGGGCCGCTTCCTCTGGCGGAGGAGCGGCAAAGTAGAGGCGCGATTGCGGGTGGTCGCCTGAATATATAGGACCCAAAAAGCCGCAAAGAGTTTCTACCGAGCCAGCTCCCCGAATGGGTGAAGCTGGCTTTTTTGTTGTATCAAGCTTTTCGCGGCGAAAACAGAGGAGGCATTCTCAGAATGATCGTCAACATGAGCCGAAACGCGACGCAGGAACAAATCGATCATGTAGTGGAACGTATCAAGGAATGCGGATATCAGGCGCACGTCATCCGTGGGGCGGAGCGAACCGTTATCGGAGCCGTTGGAAGCAGCGGCCGCCGCGGCGAGCTGGAAGCCCTGCAGGCTGCGCCCGGAGTCGAGGAGCTCGTCCCGATCTCGCAGCCGTTCAAGCTAGTGAGCCGGCAGCTTCGGCAGGAACGAAGCGTGGTCCACGTCGGCGGCGTGCCAATCGGAGGCGAACACTACGTCGTGATGGCTGGCCCGTGTTCGGTGGAATCGCGGGAACAATTGCTGGCCACGGCGCGCGCCGTGCGGGATGCGGGCGGATCGATCCTGCGTGGCGGCGCTTACAAACCGCGCACGTCGCCCTACGATTTTCAGGGGCTAGGCGTGGAAGCGCTGGAATTGCTGAAGGAGGCGCGCGAAGAGACAGGGTTGCCGATCGTAACCGAGGTAATGAGCACCGAAGACGTCGATGTGGTTTCTGAATACGCGGACATGTTGCAAGTGGGCGCGCGCAACATGCAGAATTTTCCGTTGCTGCGTCGGCTGGCCCGTATCGAGAAGCCTATTTTGCTGAAGCGCGGCCCTTCCGCCACGGTGAAGGAATGGCTGCTCGCCGCGGAATATCTTTTGACCGGCGGAAATCCCAACGTAGTGCTTTGCGAGCGCGGAATCAAAACGTTTGAATCCGAATTGCGCAATACTTTCGATCTAGCTGCCATACCGCTGGCCAAAGAGTTATCGCATCTGCCGGTGGTCGCCGATCCTTCCCACGGCACGGGCCGGCGCAGCGTGATTCCGGCGATGAGCCGAGCGGCGATTGCCGCAGGCGCCGACGGCATCATGATCGAAGTGCATCCGTGCCCGGAGCGCGCACTTTCCGACGGGCCACAGTCGCTCGATTTGAAGGCGTTCGCGCAATTGATGGTAGAGCTGGATCGGCCGGAAAGAACGCGTTTAAGCGCTACGGTTAAGGTCTAGAGAATTCGTTCGTGGGTGTAGCCGGCGCTGCTGATGGCGGCGAGCAAACCGGAAACATGTTCGGCGCCGCGTGTCTCGACGGTCACATCGATGGCGGTATCGCCGAGGCTGACTCCGTAATAGGCGCGATTAAACAGCAGCTCGACAATATTGGCGCGCTGGCTGGCGATCACGGAGGAAAGATCCGCGAGCGCGCCGGGCCGGTCGGGCAGATAGATGCGGATTCGCACAAGCCTGCCATCTTTCACCAACCCGCGTTCGATAATCCGGCTCAGAAGCGAAACATCGATATTTCCGCCTCCAACGATGACAGCTGTATGCTGACCGTTCAGCGAAGTTTTGTGCTGCAATAATGCGGCAACTCCGGCCGCTCCCGCGCCCTCGGCAAGGGTCTTTTCGCGTTCGAGCAGCGTCAAGATGGCGCTGGCGATCTCCTCTTCCTCAACCGTTACGATCTCGTCGACGTATTTTGAGACCAAGGGAAAAGTCACTTCGCCGGCGCGGCGCACGGCAATACCATCAGCGATGGTGGAAGCGGCGGGAATCGTCAGAAGCTGACGCTTCTCAAGAGCCAGCATCATGGAGGGCAGCCGCGCCGTCTCGACGCCGATGATTTTCACTTCCGGACGCAATTCCCTGATGGCGCAAGCCACGCCGGCAATGAGGCCACCGCCCCCGACAGGCACAACCACTGCCTCCAATTGCGGACACTGCTCGAGCAATTCAAGGCCGATAGTTCCCTGCCCCGCGATCACGGCGATGTCGTCGAAGGCGTGAACGAAGGTCAGTCCCTGTTCGCTCTCGAGTTTCAAGGCATGCTCGCAGGCTTCGTCGTAATTCACGCCGTGAAGGATTACATTCCCTCCGTAGTTTTGCGTCGCCGCCACCTTCACCATGGGCGTCGTTGTGGGCATGACGATGGTGCTGCGGATTTTGCGCTGCGTCGCGTGATAGGCGACGGCCTGCGCATGGTTTCCCGCGGATGCGCAGATCACGCCGCGTTTCTTCTCTTCCGCAGTAAGCAACAGGATTTTGTTGAGCGCGCCGCGCTCTTTGTACGCGCCGGTCATCTGCAGATTTTCGAGCTTCAGATAGACCTGCTGGCCCGTTGATGCGGAAAGCTCCGCGGAATAAGGGCAGGGCGAACAGTAAATCGAATCGCGAATGCGGTCGGCGGCTTCGCGAATCATGGATAGCAGCTCGAGCGTGGAGGCTTCGGTCATTCCTGTGTCTCAATCATGAGTATCGTTGGGCGAATCGGACCCCGCGTGGCGGCGATGGAGAAAAGGGCGTGCCTTGGGGCCGCGATAATCGCGCACCACGTGACCTTGCCCGAGCAAAACGTACTTATATGTAGTCAGACCTTCTAATCCGACAGGGCCACGGGCATGCAGTCTGCTCGTGCTGATGCCGACTTCCGCCCCGAATCCATATCGATAGCCATCCGCAAAGCGAGTGGACGCATTGTGAAAGACGCCGGCGGAATCCACCCGCTGCAGGAAGGTGCGCGCCGCGTTGGGATCGTTGGTGACGATTGCATCCGTGTGGGCAGAGCCAAAGCGTTGGATGTGGTCGATCGCTTCATTGATGCCGGGAACAATCTTCAGCGCCAAGATCAGATCGCCATACTCGGTATGCCACTCGTCATCAGCTACCGGTTCGACGGCAACTTCAGGAATTGCGCTCACTACCTCGGCGGATCCGCGCAAGCGAACGCCTTTTTCTTTCATCCGAGCAGCGAGGAGAGGCAAAAATCGCACGGCAATCGCCTGGTCGACCAATACGGTTTCCACCGCATTGCAAACCGCGGGATAATCCGTTTTTGCGTCGTCGATGATTTCAAGAGCCATATCGAAATCGGCCGCAGCATCGACGTAGATGTGGCAGACGCCCTCGGCGTGCCCAAGAACAGGAATTCGCGTATTGGATTGCACATAGCGCACCAGATCGTATCCGCCACGAGGAATCACCAAGTCGATTAGGTCGTCGAGCTTCAGAAGTTCGCGGACCTCTGCGCGCTGCTGAATATTGGTGACCGAGGCTTCCGGAATCGATTGGGACCGCAGGGCTGCGCGAATCGTGTCAACGATAACGCGTGCAGTTCGTTCGACCTCGCGTCCCGGCTTGAGAATTACGGCGTTTGAGGATTTGATCGCCAGAGAAGTGATCTGCGTGACCGCGTCGGGGCGCGCCTCAAAAATCACGGCGAGCAAGCCGAGCGGGCAGCTTACTTTCTCGAGCTCGAGGCCACTGTCGAGTTCGACGCGATCGAGCACTCGTCCGACGGGATCGGGCAAAGCGATTACGGCGCGAACTCCTTCGATCATCGCCTGAAGTTTTTCCATAGAAAGCTCCAGGCGATCGACCAGAGCTTTTGACAACTCGCCCCGTTCGAACGCGGGCTTCGCTTCGGCAACGTCTTGCGCGTTTGCTTCGAGGATTTCGGGCGCGCTTCGTCCAAGCGCGCGGGCGATCTCCTCCAGAACCTGATTCCGCTGCTCAATGGAAGCGGAAGCAATGCACCGGGCGGCCTGTTTGGCCGCTTGCGCGAGAGCGCGAACGGCTTCGCTCACCGGCTTTTCCTGGGGAAAAAGAGGGTTCCGATCGGCTTGCCCGCAAGAATCGAGTCGAGGACTCCGGGCGTGCGCCCGTTGGCGATGATGGCGGGCCGGCCGTCTTCGTTGGCGATGCGCACCGCCTCCAGTTTCGTTTCCATCCCGCCGCGCCCGCGGCCATTGCCGCCGCGCGCATAGCCGCGAATGTTTTCGTCGAGCGAGTCCAATTCTGAAATGAGCGCTGCGTTCTCGCTCTGAGGATCATCAGTGTAGAGACCATCCACGTCGGAGAGCAGCACCAGCAAATCGGCATCGATGTGCGTCATCACCAAGGCAGAGAGTTTGTCGTTGTCTCCAAACACGCGAACGCGTTCAGCCCCGCCGGCAGGGCTGTCGAGTTCCGCGGTGGAGACGGTGTCATTTTCATTGATGACGGGAATCACCCCGAGGTTGAGCAGGGTAGTGAGCGTGGCGCGCAGATTCTGGTGCCGGCGCGCATCGAGAAAATCGTCTTCTGTGAGCAACACCTGCGCCACGCGGAAGCCCAGCTTTTCGAAGGCATCGTCGTACATGCTCATCAGGCGGCTCTGGCCGACGGCCGCACAGGCCTGTACGAGGGCAAGCTCGGAAGGGCGCGCCGAAAGTTCCAGGCGCTGGACACCCAATCCAACGGCACCGGAGGAAACGAGCAGAACTTCGCGTCCGGCACGGCGGAAATTGGCGAGCGACTCCGCGATGCCGTAAAAGGCGCCGATGGAGACGCCCCCGTCATCGCGCATCAGCACATTGGTGCCGATTTTGACGACGATGCGCCTGGAGGCCGCAACCTGATCGCGGGGCGAGAGTTCAGTCCGCTGAGATTTAGCGGTTCCTATGGCTTTTCTCCTCCGTGCCCCTTCGTATACCAATCCGTGCGCCGGAAGCCAAAAATGAGCTTTCTGCCGATGCACTTTGCCGGAATCAGAATGGGCTTATCGCTATTCTGCCAGCGGCGCAAACGGACCGCAAGCTAAGCCCAAGCATTGTTTACAATGCTCCTTGTAAGCTGCGAATCCGCTTTCGGCCCTATTCCTTGTTGCTAGACTTAACCCTAGGGACTTAACCCTAGGGAAAGACAAATGCCAGCCAATATTATCGTCAAGGATTCTCGAATTCTGGGTTGTGAGCCAGTCTTCCGCGATACTCGCGTCCCCTTTCAAGCCTTGCTTGACTATTTGGAGGGCGGCCAAAAGCTTGACGATTTCCTCAACGATTTTCCGACCGTCAGCCGAGAAACCGCAATAGGCGCACCGGAAGAGGCGAAGGCCCTCGTGTTGGCACGCCTTGAATGAAGATATGTTCACTGGTATCCCAGCGAGTAGAAAGTAAGTTGAAGGGCCGCAGGAAAAGACGCGGCCCCGATGCTCCAACCTAGTTCAGTAGGGTTCGAAGGTTTGCCGACATCACGGCTTTGAAATTATTCACTGCATCCAGCTCGCCGTCGTCGAGCATTCGTATTTCGGCGGTCGCCATGCTGTAGATAAGAAAATCAGCAGCGGTTACTGACCGACTATCGTCGAGATTTTCTAGAACGAACCTTTGGTAAAAAGGATGCTCTACGTTATAGCGAAGGACAAGTTTTCGGCCCTCCCTGTCACACTCGTAGATCTGGCCGTTCGGGCCGAGGCGTTCCTCTCGGATCTCACAATTCAGCCTAGACTCTAACGCCTGGGTACGCGTTAAGTTCTTTCGATCACGGTCGGGCTCGTTTTTCGCTTCTGGCCGATGGCCGTTGCCGCTCTTACGGGCGTCTCGTTTTTCGACGATGGCCTTGGGCTTGATTAGCAGCTTATCCTTCTCCGCAATGGCCTTAACCGCCTGATTATGAAGCTGTTGTTGAATTTCGCTCGTTTCAATTCGCTTCTTGCCTGACTCGCTTCTCTTAATAGTGCGACAGGTTGGGACGAGTATCGCGGCTAGTTGATCGTGCAAGCTCTGGTCGAGATTGACCTGCCTCTTCGTAAATTCGATGCCAACCAATCGATCAAGCGTCCCAGGGAAGAAGATCTCTCCGCGCATTCTGTTAAAGTCGTTATGCTTTGTAAAAAAATCCAGAGTTACAGCGTTGGCAATTTCGCGCTGATTTCGCATTACATAAAAACCCTGCGCCTTCATAGATCGGCCGACGTCCAGCCCCGAAGCAGGGACGTCAGGTACAAGTGTGATCCGTAACCGAACGTTCTCGCTGCGGCGGGCACCATCGTCGTCCGCAATTGTTACCGGCACCGGCTCGTCGATCACGACTTCAGTGCTTTCGTTGTTAAGTTGCAAAGGATCAAGAGCAGCAATCGGCTCATCGTTTACACGAATTTCTCTGCCGGTCTCAATGAAATAGCGGTGGACCCTGCCCAGGTGGTGTTTGAGAACCGAGCCGAATGCGGACGTATTTTTGTTACTCAGACTGTCGCACTTGCTCAGAATAACCAAGGTCCCCGTCTTGTTCTTTCCAACCTCGGCGTCCAATCGTTGTGATTCTTCCTCTGTTGCGCGATCTAAGTGTTTCAAGAATGCGTTTTGCGATATCACTTCATCGACGTCCCAGGCGCTCGACCAGCACCCGTCAGATCCCCGAGTAAGAACGTAGCAGTTCTTAGCGATAGAGAGACTCGCTGTTACCAGTCCCATACCAAATTTCCCAAGGTCGGAATTTAAATCGCGGGCACTAAGCGACCCCAGCCGCATCGCTTGGTCCAAAACAGATTGAGACATTCCAGTACCGTCATCAGCGACAGATATTTGTAGCTGCCCTGCACGCTGGATTATATGTATTGAGATGTGTTGTGCTTCGGCATCAATCGAATTGTCAACGAGGTCAGCTATAGCCTCGTAATTTCCATAACCTAGATATCGGAGAGACTCAATCAGACGTGCGGCGTTCGGATCGTTGGGACGATCGCATCTCATTTTTTCTCCTCGTCGATGCACTTGGCACCAACTGAGCTTAGTTTTAAAGGCGTCACTAGCCTTGGCCAATGACGCCCGTGAGCATAGCGCAGTTTGGTCTTGAAAGGAAGGTCCAAGTACCTATCGTGAAGAGGGATGGAGTGTCGCTTGACGGTCTCCGGCAAGACTCCGGCTACTGTGGCTGCTTGAAGTTAATCTCGTCGAAGACGCGCTTGGCGAATTTGTAGACGGCCGAGCTCGCGTCATTGCGGCCGTAGATGGAATCGCCGGTGATGCCCGAAAATACGAGCTGCGATTTCTTGCCCGTCTTGTCGGTGATGGTGATCTGCACGGCGGGCTTGGCGAGCTCTTTGACAACAGAGGCAGGAGGATTGTCGTAGACTTCGTCAGCCTGGTCCTCACCGAGTTCGCCGATAAGATCAGGGCACGAGGGAGGCTCCGCTTTTTTGTCGCCAGCTTGTTCCAGGACGAGACCGCTTCCTGAACCCTTGACGCAGGCAAACGTGCCATTCAGATTGTGCACTTCGGCGCGGGTCACGTCGCCGGGCACGATGTGCGTGATCTGCTTATCGCGAAGATCGATGTATTTGTCGCTCAGAATGGAGTACAGATTGTCGTTGATCTGAAACACGCCCGGATGCGCGAGATCGCGAGCGTAGTAATCGGCGCCTTCTTTTTTCCCCACTTCTAGTTGCACGGACTTGCCATCGGCCAACTTAGCCTGGAAGCGGACGGCGGGCTTATCGAGGCCATATTTCGCGAGCGATGAATTTGTGTCGCTGACGAATTTCGCGATCTGCCCGGTAGCAACTGCGCCGAGCAATGCATCGATTTTGCTGCGGTCCCCACCAACGGGGCGAGGCTTGCTCAGCGTCCAGTTATTGTCTTTCTTTGTTCCCGAAACTTCACCGGAAGAATTCACCAGATCAAAGAAATTAGCGTCTCCGGTCGCTACGGAAGTTAGCGATTTATCGCGGAAATCGTCCGGCGATTTGTTAGCACTGCCGTAAATCGAATCCGGCATCAGCGAAATCTGTTTTCCGTCATCGATGAGAGCATAAATCGATGACGCCGAAAAATCCTTGGAGCCAAAGCGCAGTTCATGGCTCGCGCCGTTATTCAGCGTGAAATTCACGGTCACGGCCGGATCTTTCAGGCCGAAGGAATTGAGACTATCCGGAGTGGCCGGAAAGGTGCGGTCCACTGTAACGGAGGAGAGCTGACTGGCGAGGCCGTCGAGCGCCGAAGCCTCCGCGCGCTGCGAGCGCGGCTGGGTCATATACCAGCCATCGCTCTTACGTTCGAAGGTCATGGCCGTGCCCGCTCCCTGGATCTTGATTTGCTTGACGTCTGTGGACGTCAGTGAGAATGCGGGCTTCGGGCTTTCCGACGAAGCCTCGGTTGCCGGCTTACGCTTCACGTCGTAGAAATAGACAAAGGCGGCGAGGGCTAATGCCAGTACGAAGACGATTCCGGTGCTCCGCTTCATGGCCGTCCTCCGAGCTTCAACGCCGCCGGAACCAGATGACGGCACCGGAAATGATCACCAAGCCGGGCAGAAAGAACATGCTGGCAAAAAACAGCTCGCGCTGCTGCGTTTCCGTAAGGATGACGCGACGGTTCGTCGGGTTCTTGGGCCGCACGGAAATAAGGTCTTCATCCTGAGCCAGCCAATTCACCGTGTTCACGAAAAGATCGCCATTGCGCTGCAAGCCTGCCCATTGGTTGGTGGCGAAGGCGGAGTTGCCGATGACGACGAGGCGCGCGCTCTTGCTCGCATCGCCCGCCCCGGCCGCATGGCGCTCGGCGACGACTCCGAGAGAGAGCGGTCCGGCCTGATCCTTGGCGGGATCATAGCGAACTTCCTTGGTATTCAAGTTCGGAACCGTGAAGCTACGTGGCGAAGTCTTGAGCAACTCGGTGCCTTGCGGATCGCTCTTGCCTTTATCTTTCAACGAAACCGTTCGAGCCAAATTGAAAAAGGTCATCGTCCCCGTGAAGTTCTGAACGATGGGGCTGGGGCCGTAGTCCACGACGAGAGGAACAGCGGGACCAGTGCCAAAGAGACGGCCAACGCCGCTCGCATCGATTACCACGTTGCTGCCAAGAGCGATATTCCAGGCGTCCAGAACGCTATCCAGTTTCGGATCGGTTTCGGGATCGAGCAAGAGTAAAGCTCTGCCGCCGCCGTCAAGGTATTTGGAAATGATACCCGCCTCTTGCGGGAAAAGCGCCTGCTTCGGACCTGCGTCCACCAGCACGCTGCAGTCCGAGGGTACTTCGCCAGAGGAAACAAGATTGACGGTCTTTGTTTGATATCCTTCGCTCTTTAGCGCTTTGTCGTCACCCTGCAAACCGTCCTGCTCGCCGGAAGCGATCGATTTCTCCCCGTGACCTTCGACAAAACAGATGTTTTTCACGGTATCGCGCGTCACCTTAATAATGGCGTTGGTGAGGTCCTGCTCTCCGGTTCCGGTGAGCGTTTCGTTATGAGAGCCGGAAGAGACCACGATATCGTTCATATGCGTGACGTTATATTGCCGGGCCACTTCAGGCTTTTCCTGGGGATCCACTTCGCGATAGTGCACGTGAGAACCGGCATTCGCGTACTCAGTGGCCAAATCCTTGAACGTCGTATCCGGGGTGCGCGCGAAGCGAATGATATCGACGTCCTTCTTCAGCTCACTTACGCTGCGCCGGGATTGGTCTGAAAGCGTGTAGAGCTTCTCGCTGGTGAGGTCGACACGTTTTTTGTGCCGAAAGCCGAGGAAATTGATCAGGCCGAGAACAACAAGCACCAGGATAGTGACTGTGAGTGCGTTGGCGCCTAGGCGGTTTGAACGGGCGCCGAAGAACGTTATGAAATCGCGATAGCTCAGCGCCACACCGGCGAGGAATAATACCCCGCCGCCGATCATTAGAATCTCGCTTAGGCGCG
This sequence comes from uncultured Acidobacteriota bacterium, assembly GCA_963846235.1. GTDB lineage: Bacteria > Acidobacteriota > Terriglobia > Acidiferrales > UBA7541 > Palsa-189. The sequence continues at coordinate 4,013,437 of CAWJVF010000002.1, read as the reverse complement.
TGAGCTCGCCTTGCGTGGAATAACGGACCAATCCGGCTGCGGCCAACGCAAGACCGAAGGACGCGAGCCAACGCCGCTCTCGTTTCCAGTCCAGCTTTATTGGCATTTCTCCTCCTTATGCCTGAAATCTGTAAATAACGCGGCGGAGCTCAAGCGCGTCGCCAGCGCATGGAGTCCACACTGCGGACAGTGAGAAAAACTCCCAGGAAAATGAAACTTAAATAGAAGATCACGTTCGAAGTATCGATCACCCCGCGGGTAAAATCATCGTAATGCCGAAAAACAGAAAGATATTCGAGACCGGACGCCCAGACGCTCGAACCCGTCTGCGAACCGAAATCGAGCACCCAAAGCAGGAGAATCGCACCGAAACTTAGCATCGCCGCAATGAGCTGGCTTTCGGTTATGGAAGAAAAGAAGGATCCGAGGGCCAGCAGCGCTCCGCCCAGAAGCAAGATTCCAAGATACTCGCTGCCCAGAACACGCCACGGCGCGGCCGGCTCGGCATGGCGAAGCATGTAAGCGAACCCCACGGCGGTGGGAAGAAGCATGATAATGAGCAAAGTGAGTGATGCGAAAAACTTGCCGAGCACGATCTCCAAATCCGTTACTGGTGAAGTCATCAGCAATTCCATGGTTCCACGGCGGCGCTCTTCGGCATAGACGCTCATAGTCAGCATGGGCGTGAGAAAAAGCAGAAGCGTGGAGAGGACGCCGAAGAAATTGCGCATCACCAGGGACGGAACGTCGAAAGCCGCTCCCCCTCCGAACTGTCCTTCCTCAAAGCTGGCCTGGAACGCTTCCTGGATAATCAGGATCAGCAGCCGGTTGAAGAAATAGGCAGTCAAAATAAGGAAAACGGCGACAATGATATAAGCCACGGGCGAGACGAAGTAGTGGCTCATCTCTTTGCGGTAAACGGCGTACATTCCTTTCATGGCTTCGTCCTCAGTTTGAAGTGGCTTCTGCGTGTTCGGAATCTTCGGTGGTGAGCTCAAGGAAGATCTCCTCGAGACTCAAATTCACCCCGCGCAATTCGTATAGCGGCCAGCCCTTGCCTACAATCCTGGCGGCGATCTGGCTGCGCACGTCCTGGCCTGATGAAACTTCCACCATAAGCGCTACGCGTCCGTTGCCTCCGGCAGGTTCGGCGGTTACTTTGCGCACTCCGGGGATCTCTCGGACGGCCGCGGAAACGGCATTTTGGTCCGCAGCCACTTCCAGCAATACGTTCTGGCCGCCCTTGAGTTGCGTGGTGAGATTCGCCGGCGTATCGATGGCGGCAATGCGGCCGCGATTAATGATCACGACGCGATCGCAAGTCATGCTCACTTCCGGCAGAATGTGCGTCGAAAGAATGATCGTGTGGCTACCCGCAAGCCCCTTGATAAGGTGGCGCACTTCAATAATCTGCTTAGGATCGAGTCCTACCGTCGGTTCGTCAAGAATGATGACTTCGGGATCGTGCACGAGCGCCTGGGCCAAGCCGACACGCTGCTTGTATCCGCGGGAGAGGCGCTTGATGAGCTCGTGGCGCTTGTCGGTTATGTTCGTTTTCGCCATGGCATCATCCACGCGGGCTTTGCGCTTTTCAGCAGGCACGTTCTTGATGCGCGCGACGAACTCGAGATAAGCGGAGACGGCCATATCAAGATAGAGCGGCGGATTTTCGGGCAGGTATCCGATGCGCTTGCGAACCTCCAGCGAGTCATTGAAGACATCGAAACCAGCCACCTGAGCGGTTCCGCTGGTCGCGGGCAGAAAGCCGGTCAGGATGCGCATGGTGGTGGTTTTTCCTGCGCCGTTGGGACCGAGGAATCCGAGAATCTCCCCTCGGTTCACTACAAAGGACACGTGGTCCACCGCGGTTCGCTCTCCGAAACTCTTCGTCAAATCCTTCACTTCAATCAACGGTAACCTCCGAACGCAAGGCCGCGCGGATGCCTGCGGCAGCGATACTCCCTAATGTCGCGGTACTCCCTTATTGTAAAGAAGCAAACCAAAAATGGAAGATTTTCGCCAGAATTTACTTCGAGAGCACCTGCATTTGAGCATAGATGCAAGCGAAAAGCAGATGGTTTCCCCAATTTTCCAAGCTGGCGGAGAGGCTTTGTCACGGCAAAAGATTCGGCGGATCGAACTTAGTTTCCCAGTGTGGAAAAAGATGTGAATAATCGTTTGAAAAAAGAGTACAGGTGTCCACTTCCTGACCTTTGGTACAGGCTATCTTCACCCCAAAACTGCATCAAAATGGAACAGTAGCGCACATTTGTATGGACTTATTCGAGGCAAATGATCAACGCGAGCTCAAAACGAAGTCTGCGCATTTTCGCAATTGCCGCGGCCTCATCTGGCTGCGTGGTGGTACTTGCGCATTTTCTTCGGCACCTTGGACTTTCATTTAATCCGGTCTTCTGGGCCAGCGCCGAAATCATCGCGGCGCTCCTAGGCTTCACGATCGCCGCAAATATTCTGGTGCGATTTCACGGAACCGGCGACCGCTTTTCGCTTTTTCTTGGCGCGGCGTTCGGGATTGCCGGTCTGATTCAGCTTACCGGGATCCTGGGGCTTCATGGGGAACTGGTGAGCGGCGGGGGTGCCCCACGTGTTCCGCTCTACTGGATGGCCGGCGGAACCTTGCTGGGTGTTCTTTTGCTTAGCGGCGATTGGACTCGACAGCCGGCTGCCCTGGCCGAGGGAATCCAATAAGACAATTCTCGCAGTGTTGAGCGTCGTGGGCGCCATCGCCGGGTTGACGGGGCTGCTCTGTCTTGCGCTTGGCCACGGGCCTCTAATTCATGGCGCGAGTCTGATCCCCCGCCCATGGGACTTGCTGCCTGCGGCGATGTTCCTGGCCGGCACCATCCTTTTGTATCGCAATCCTTATCGGCTCACCTCTGCGCTCGGAGCGTCGCTGCCGTGGGTGGCGGGAGTGAATGCGGCTTGTCATCTTATGGCATCCCAATCGGCTCAGTTGCTGGACACCCCGGCGCTCGCGGCGCAAATACTGAACTGCGTGAGCTACATGATTTTGCTGGGAGGGACGCTGGTTGATAACGTGCGGCTCTTCGGACAGGTCCGCCACCGAGCGATCAGCGACAGCTTGACGGGACTGGCAAATTACCGGCGCTTTATCGAACTGCTGCAAGGCGAACTGGAAAGATCGGGGCGAACCAATCGCCATTTTTCGGTCTTGCTGATGGATCTCGACAAGCTGAAAGAAATCAATGACCGTTATGGACACCAAACGGGCACGCGCGCCATCTGCCGCGTTGCGGAGGTCCTTCGACAGCATTGCCGCGCTATCGACACGGCTGCGCGATACGGCGGCGATGAATTCGCCCTGCTGCTGCCGGAGACCAGCGACAGCGCGGCGCGTCGCGTCGCTTCTAGAATTAAGCAACATCTCGAGGCTGCCACGGAGGAGCCAAAATTGACGGTAAGCGTCGGAGTGGCGACGCACCCGTCGAGCGGCACGTCTGTGCAGCATTTGCTCGAATCCGCCGACCAGGAGCTCTACGCGAAAAAAGCCTCGCGCAACCGTAAGATTCACTCGCCCGATCGGGGAGATCGCTGATCAGCGAACGCCGTTTCTCGAAAGAAAGAGGGCCGGAAAGAGCCATGCGGATCTTCCGGCCCACCCATAGAATGCTTACTGCTTGACCGGATAGTGCTTAGCTTCTCCCTAACCGACCGAAATCTTTCCAACACGCTACAGACGTGGGGTACGATGAGGGGCTGGGATACGGTTCCCAACGTGGTGAAAAAATTCTGGCCCAATATTCGCCGCAAGGTTCATCAAAGAAAAGAATAGGCCCGGCGAAGGGCAACACAGGAATTTTCCAGCGTACGGATTCCCTCCAGATGAGGAGAAACACATGACGGCGAAATGGATACTCGTTGTGGGGCTCGGGTTGATGGCCATTCCGGCCGGCGCCCAAGATTCCACGGCGCCAACAACACAAAAAGACAAGGTAAGTTACGGAATTGGGGTTCAGGTAGCGAAAACCTTGAAAGGCCAAGGTATCGACATCAATCCCGATCTGCTGATCAAAGGCCTGCGGGACGCGCTCTCCGGCCAAAAGCTACTGATGTCCGACGAGGACCTGAATACAACAATGGCCGCGCTGCAGCAGGAAGTCACGCAGAAGCAGATGCAGGAACGGGCCAAGCAAGCCGATGACAACAAGAAAGCAGGCGACGCATTCCTGGCCGATAATGGAAAGAAAGAGGGCGTCGTTACGTTGCCCAGCGGATTGGAGTACAAAATCGTAAAACCGGCCGAGGGTAAAAAGCCAACCGATGCCGACACGGTCACGTGCAATTATCGGGGCACTCTTATCGACGGAACCGAATTCGACAAATCCCAAGCCGGCCAGCCAGCGACGTTTCAGGTCGGGATGGTCATCCCTGGCTTCAAAGAGGCTCTGAAACTTATGCCGGTCGGCTCCACGTGGCAGTTCTTCATTCCTCCCAGTTTGGCCTACGGTGACCGCGGCGCGGGCAATGTGATTGGGCCCAACACCACGCTCATTTTTGAGGTCGAATTGCTTTCGATCAAAGACAAAACCGCGAATCCCTGATTCACGCGGACGTCGCTAGCTGAGAACGCCGGATTCCATTCGCTGAGGAATTCTGCCCGCGACCATCGTGCTTCATTCGGTGCGGCAGTTGCCTGCGTGATAGAGTGTGGGCCCGGAGGCGAACAACCCGAATCCATGCGAACGATCACTCTCGAAGAGCACTTTGTAACGCCCGAAATCTTGAAGAAATCCACGGAAATACAGCCCGCGTCTCGGAATGTTTTTGTGAAGGCCGTAGAAGAGAAGTTGCTGGACCTCGGCAAAATCCGCATCGCCGACATGGATGCGGCGGGAATCGACCTGCAGATAATGTCGCTTACAAACGCCGGTCTGGATAAATTAGACGGCCCGACCGCCACGGCCTTGGCCCACGATGCCAATGACAGGCTTGCCGACGCAGTGAAGGCTTATCCCCAGCGTTTCGCTGCCTTCGCGGCACTCGATTTGCAGCAGCCGGAGAAGGCGGCCGCTGAATTCGAGCGATGTGTGCGGAAACTTGGGTTCAAGGGCACTCTCATACATGGAACCACGAAAGGAATATTTCTAGACGACCCTCGATTCACGCCTATTTTTGAAGCAGCACAGGCACTCGACGTTCCCATTTACCTGCACCCAACGCTCCCTCCGAAATCGGTCGAGGATGCCTACTTCAGCGGGCTGCCTGGCGATACCGGGTTTCTGCTTTCGACGGCAGGGTGGGGCTGGCACGTGGAAACGGGAATGCACTGCCTGCGGCTGATGATCTCCGGCTTATTCGATCGCTTCCCAAGGTTGAACGTCATTATCGGGCACATGGGTGAGGACTTGCCGTTCTCGATTGCGCGCGCCGAAGCCGTGCTTTCGCGCGGCGTAAACCATCTCAAGCGGCGGCTTGGGGAATACTTTCAGGAGCAGTTCTATATAACTACGAGTGGATACTTCACTGTGCCGCCCCTGCTATGCACAATGCAAGTGGTCGGAGCGGACCACATTCTCTTTTCGGTCGATTACCCTTACAGTCCAAACACCGTTGGCCGAAAATTCCTAGACGCCCTGCCAGTGAGCCACGACGATCTGCAAAAAATCAGCCATGGCAACGCCGAGCGCTTGCTGAAAGTGTGAGAGCGGAACGCTCTTAGGTTTGGGAGCCGAGAAATCCTGCGAAGATCAGTACTCGCACAAGTGACGGCTAGCGGGCGAGAAAACGTGGCGCTATGTCCCTGTCCAATTCGGCGTGCGCTTATTCAAGAATGCGTCCATGCCTTCGCGAAAATCGCGGCTCATGTAACACATTAAAATGAGATCGCGATCTTCTTTCGAGCCCATGGTTTCCCGAATCCGGCGTAACGCTTCTTTGGTGGCACGCAATGTGAGTGGCGCCTGTGCAGCTACGGTTCGCGCAAGCTCGTTCGCGCGCTTTTGCAAACTTGCGTAATCAGGCAGTACTTCGCTGAGTAAGGCAATGGCGTGCGCTTCTCCCGCCTCAATCAAACGCCCTGTAAAGATGACGTCCTTTACACGCGCTGCACCGATGAGAAATATAAGCCTCACGTAGTTCGTTATCGAGAGGCAATTCCCCAAGGTACGGCCTATCGGAACGCCAAAGCGGGCATTTTGGGCGCCGATGCGAAGATCGCAGCAGGCCGCAATTGCGGCCCCACCGCCGGTGCACGCTCCGCCGATAGCGGCGATGGTCGGAACACGTGAGCGCTCCAAAGTGTCGAGAATGCGATCCATTTTCGCTTCATAGCCCAGCGCGTCTTCAGGGCTCGAAAACGCTTTGAACTCAGAAATATCAGTTCCTGCCGCGAAGGCTTTGTCGCCGGCACCTGTCAAGATCAGAACTTTGACCGAAGAATCGTTCTCCGCCTCTCGAAGAATTTCCGCGAGACGTTCGTACATGCGGAAGGTGAGGGCATTTCGGGCCTCGGGACGATTAAACGTAATGCGGCCGACGCCGTCATTAACTTCATAGAGAACCTCTTCGCTCACCGTGTTGTGCCTCTCTGAATTGAGTCCGGCATCTGGATAGCTCGTTGCTCCGCAAGTTGCTCGATCTCCGCATCAGAAAAGCCGTGGTCACGTAAGATTTCTCGCGTGTCCTGACCAAATAGGGGCGCGGCGCGGCGCACGCCGCCGGGAGTGTCGGAAAATTTAATAGGTAGACCGATCGCCTTCACGGGTCCGGCTGTGGGATGCTCCGTTTGGACGATCATTTCACGAGCTAGTGCCTGCGTATCCCGGTGCATTTCTCCGACCTCCAGCACTGGCCCCGCCGGAACACCTGCTTGCTCAAGTCTACGCAACCATTCGGCGGAACTGCGGCGCCTAAATAGGGAAGTCAGCGTCGCAGTCAGTACTTCAAGGGTACGCATTCGGTCGGCATTCGTCGCAAAACGGGGGTCGTCTCGAAGGTCCGGCGCTTCGAGCGCTTCCACCAGGCGCAGCCAATTCCCCTGATTTGCGGCGCCCACGGTAATCCAGCCGTCCGAAGTTGGAAACGCCTGGTAGGGCGCGTTCAACGGGTGCGCGGTGCCCATCGGCCCAGGCGCTCGGCCGGTCGCAAAACACATTGCCGAATGCCAGTAGGTTTGGATAATTCCCGCCTCGAAGAGCGACGTATCCACCATTTGTCCTTGTCCGCTCGACTCGCGAGCGTGCAAGGCAGCGAGTATGCCCACGCAAGCGAGAATGCCCGCCGTAATATCCGTAACGGGTGCTCCCACCTTTACGGGCGGATGTCCTGGGCCTTCTCCCGTGATGCTCATCAAACCGCTCATACCCTGGGCCACCAGATCGAATCCGCCGCGATCAGCATAGGGTCCTGTCCGGCCAAAGCCCGAAATCGCGCAATAGATCAGCCTCGGGTTCAACGCATGGAGGACATCATAGCCGAGGCCCATTCGGTCCATCGTGCCGCGGCGGAAGTTCTCGATCAGCACGTCAGCATTTTTCAGCAGACGAGAGAGGATGTTGCGCCCGCCTTCCGTCCTCAGGTCCAAGGCAATTCCGCGCTTGTTGCGATTCATAACCAGAAACGCCGCGGATTGGTCGGCGATGGTGGGCGGCACCATGCGCCGGGAGTCGTCTCCATCCGGCATTCTCTCGACCTTAATGACGTCAGCTCCCATGTCGGCCAGCAACATGGAGCAGGCAGGTCCCGCCATGATGTGCGAGAGATCGATGACATTCACATCCTTAAGCGGGCCAGTTGCTCTCGGTTTAGTGAATTTTTCCGTCACTAAAGTCTTTCTCGGTTTTGCCCTTTTTAAAATAGATAACATCCTGGCGGCTAGTGCGCTGTTACGATTTCAAACGCTCCGAACCTTCTGGGGCACTGCTTGACCAGCAACATACATCCATGCCCAGGGTACGCGAAGCAAACAAGGGCGCCGCAAGAAACGGCCTGAAATTTCCGGACGTTCAGTTTGCAATGGAACGCGATCAGAGATCAGGACGTCCTCACGCTGTCCTTATCTCGCGGAATCATTTTGGCGTCACTTACCTTGCAAGGCGGCAGAGCGGCTCCCGGGTAGGCCGACGGCCATCCAACCTGCTTCGCGCCACTTGCCCTGCTCCTTCGTCCATACTGTCATGACCAGATTATTGACGTCGGCGATCTTGCCGCTGTTATCCGCGCGCAGGTGCATATGCTCCTCGATAATCGCAGTGGCACCATAGGAACGGACGTGAACGTCTGACAGATCGAGAGCCAAAAACTTGTGCGCTCCGCTTCCAACGCCCTTCAGATATTCGGCCTTATGCTCCACCATGCCATTGGCGTGGATATGCGTGAAATCCGGGGTTTCGCAATTGTCCATCGCTGCCACATCTCCCCGCAATTCGGCGTCATTGCACTCTGCGTTGATTTTGAGCACTTCTTGATCGGCCTCGGCTTTGCCGTCCGCGGGCGGAATTGCAGCCAGTGCACGGCCGAGCCGCCCCGCAAACGACAATCCCCCTACGAACAAGAAAACAGAACTGAGAGCACACACCAGAACGCGATTCTGTGACATGTTTGTTCTCCTCGAGCAGAGATTGTAAACCACAAGCGATTCCTGGAAGGCATCGTTTCAAGGTAGCATCTAGCGGGATTCGTTTTTCCGTTTCTTCACTGAGTACCGTAGCGCTTTGAGTGAGGGAATGCTGTGCTGATAATCCCAACGGGCAACGCCACAAATCGCGTATACGGAGCGCGGCTCGAGAATGATTGCCACAATGCGGGCCTTCTCCTTATAGTTGGCTCGTATTGTTTTGGTCCATGGCTGGAGCTTTTATCGTGCCGTGAAATTTAGGATGCTTTCGCATTAATTCCGCTTTAGAGGGGCTTATTTTTTCGGGGCGGTTTGCAGACTAACAATCGGAGGGAGCAAGTACCGCCCCATGATGGAATCCAAATTAGGCCGAGAAAGCCTGTCAGTCGTCGAGATAACGATTTCTGTGCAGCTTTACCAGCGTCCCCACGGGTTCGCGAACCTCTGGTCATGAATGACTTCGTCGTCAGTCAAAGATTCCAAGAACGCGATCAGATCGGCTCGCTCCTGGGCCGACAATTTGAAGCCGCGGATCAGAGGGTCCTTGTTTGGATTGTGAAAACCTTCGCCGGCAAAGGGCGAGCCGACAATGGTGCGTCCTCCAGCAGAATAATGATCAAGGACCTCATTGAGGGTCTTCGCACTGCCGTCGTGCATGTACGGCGCAGTAAGGGCGATGTTGCGCAGAGTGGGCGCTTTGAACTTGCCGACATCTTCCTGTTTTGACGTGTACTCGTAAATTCCCAAATTCGGTGCGGGATATGACATTGCCCCGGCAATGTTATACAGGCCAGTGTTATGAAACTGAATCTGGCCACTGCGCCTGCCTTCGAAATCCGTGGCATCGCTGAAGTTAAATCCGCCATGACATCGAAAGCAAGATAACGGCTCGCTGAAAAATAAAACCTCTCCCCGTTTCGCTGAATCCGAGATCGCCTTATCGTTGCCCTCATAGTGATAGCTTTCATACGGGGAACCGGCTGAGATAATCGTCCGCTCAAATGCGGCGATCCCCTTGGTGACATTCTGGATCGTGAACGGATCTGGGTCTCCTGGGAATGCTGCGGGAAATGTTATGCGATATAGAGAGTCTGAGCGGAGGACGTCGAGGAACGCCTCGCCCTTGCCTGTGAGACCAAGTTCAACGGGGTGGTCACCAAACATCGGGGTGAGGGCCTGATGCTCCAGGCTATGTTCGTCTGGGTTGCTCCACGTCAGGGCTGCGCTATACGCTACATTGACGAGGCTCATGGCGCCGCGTGGATGCAACTGGCCGGTCGAGCCTACCGCCTGGGCCTTGCCATCCGTGAAGGCAAGCTCTTGTCGATGACAAGTAGCACACGACTCAGTTCCATTCCCTGACATGCGCTGGTCGTAGAACAGAAACGCGCCCAGGTAGACCTTGGCGGGCGTCATGGGATTGTCGGCGGGAACTCTCGGCTTGGGGAAGCCTTTCGGCAGCTTCCATTGATATTCACCTGTGCCGACTCGCGCGCCGGCTGTCTGTGGAACCGCAAAACTCACGGAGCTAGCGACGCCCGACGTCGCAATCGACAGTACGATACGGAAACAGAGCTTATTCATCTGTGCAACCATCATTTTCGGAGCTTAACCACTTCCAATTTTTCGAGCATGCGCACGGATCGCGCGCCTTCCTTATCCGCGGGAATCACCAATCGGACAGGGCCCTGATATTCAAATAGCGGCTTGCTGTCGCGCTTGTCAGCTACGATGACTCGAGTTCCGCCCAAGTCGGGATCGAGTTCACCGAGGCTGAAGGCCACTGCGTACCCATCTTTCGCTTCGGCGAGGACATAACCCGCCAAGGCCTTGCCCCGCATCTGTCGTCCAAACGGAATTCCAGCCTTCTTGAGAATCTCTTGAAGGGCAACGCCCTCGTAGGTTGTTTTCACGCCGTCTTGTTCGGTCACCTCGGCCTGTTCGCGCGGCATGGCTGCGAGGTCGCTCGCGCTTAAGGCCAAAGGCGTCGGAACATCTCCCATCACCGCAAGTTTTGGTTCTTGCGTCGATTGTCCCGCCATCTGGAGGGCAGAAAGCAGCAATGTGGCGATACTGAGAGAGATACGCCGTCGTTGTTTCATACGTTGCAGTGTCGTGGAGAAGTTAGGTCGCGTCAACAGCGAGGTTATTGCAGCGGTACTGGCCACTGCTACGACGGCCCCGAAGGACTCTCTTAGCGGAGTCCGCGATGGGGACTGCTGTTTATCCTGCCCGCCGTCGAATCGGGAGTTCAACGCAAATACATTGAGGTAGCTTCGGTTAGTGTCAGCTCTTCTCCAACATTACTTCAGTAGACTTGATCACGGCGGAAACCGTGTCACCAACTTTAAGCTTCATCTCTTCCGCGCTGCGCTTGGTAATCACGCTCTCAATCACGTTGTCGCCTACGCGCATGACAACATGCGCCACGACGCCACCGAATTCGATCTCCGTCACTTTCCCGACCAGCCTATTCCGCGCCGACAAGGTCATTGAGATGTTCTCCTTTAATCAAAGGTAACGAACCAGCCCAAAGCAAACAATGTCAAAAACATCTATCGCTGCCGAGGTGAGCCCTTCGTTCCGGCCACAAGACGCCACGAGTGTGTCTTGATTACAAGCCAGACTTGCCGCTCCGGCTTCAGGGCCAGCGATCCGCAGGCACCGGGCGTCAGATGAACTTCGAACTTCCTGCCCGCATCTATTTCCGCGATGACCATAGCGCCTTCTCGTCGCAGCGATATTATTCTGGCGGGCACGACGTTTCTGGCGCTCAACGCGCGCGGAAACTCACCAGCAATTATGATGTCTCCCGCGCGAATTGCGATACGAATTTTGGAACCAACCTCGACTCTGGAAAGGGGTACTTCGACCTGCGTTTCTGCTCCGTCCAGCCTGCAGAGCATCGTCCCGGAATCTTGATTGATGGAAACGACGGTGGCGTCGAAGAAGTTTTCGAACCCTGCAAGTTGAGCGAGGGATTCATGTGTGGGCGTCTCCAGCACGTCCTGGGGCGTTCCCTGACTCAAGATCTTGCCGTTTTCGAGACTGATGACCCGCTCACCGAGGGCAAACACTTCCCTTTGAGAATGGGTAACGTAAAGAATGGGAATATTTCGAGCAGCGTTCCAGGCGCGCAAATCTTCGATGATTTGGGACTGAGTTGGATAGTCAAGGGCGGAGAGCGGTTCATCAAGCATCAGCACGTGCGGGTCCGTGACAAGCGCGCGTGCCAAGGCCACGCGCTGGCGCTCACCGCCGGAAATCTCGTTTGGCTTGTGCTGACGAACGTCTGAGATGCGAAAGGATTTGAGAATATCCTCTGCGCGTTGCTGGGCATGGGTCCGGTCAAGTCCATCCAAGCCGTACTCTATATTCTTCGCCACGCTCATGTGCGGAAACAGCGCCAGGCTCTGGAACAGGAGCCCAATCTTGCGCTGAGGTACAGGAACATCCACCCGGGCGTCTGAATCAAAGAGTATCTGCACACCGATCTTGATCTGACCTGAGTCGGGGCGAATTAGGCCCGCGACGCAACGAAGCAGCGTGGTCTTACCCGAACCTGATGCGCCAAACAGCATAGTGACGCCTGGGGGGATAGAGAACTTCGCGTCAAGAGCGAAGTTTGCCGAGAGACGTTTCTGGAGATTGACAGAAAGCTGCATTGTTCGTCGACGTGGCCTTACCGTTGCAGCGGCCACACCGCCCGAGACTTTCGGTTGATGCCATAGACCAGGGAAAGCACTACAAAAGAAAATAGCAGGAGCAACAAGGCCGTTTTGTTGGCGGCGGCATAGTCGAGACTTTGGACCTGATCATAGATCGCGATAGAAACGGTCCGTGTGACACCGGGAATGTTGCCGCCAACCATCAGTACGACGCCAAATTCCCCCATCGTATGCGCGAAGCTCAGGACTGCGCCGGCGATCACCCCGTTGATTGAAAGCGGCAGGATTACGCGAATGAATGTCCGCAACCTGGATGCGCCAAGCACTGATGAGGCTTCGATGAGTTGGCGGTCGACTTGGGAAAACGCTACGGCAATGGGCTGGACCGCGAACGGCAAGCTGTAGAGAATAGACGCAATTACCAAACCCTCAAACGTAAATGCGAGTCCGCGTCCGGACCACGCCGCCCAAACTTGCCCGATAGGACTTTGCGAACCGATCGCCACGAGGATATAGAAGCCGAGAACGGTTGGCGGCAACACAATCGGCAGCGCCACAACCGATTCGACAAGGAATTTCCAACGCCAGGTTGAGAAAGTCACCCAATACGCAATCGGCGTACCGATGAGCAGGAGAAATACACAAACCAGCGACGAGAGTTTCAAAGTTAGGAGAATTGCCAGCCAGTCCATTAGCGGGCCAAAGATGATGGACGCATTCTTGGAATCCTGAACCTCACGGGGTTGCCGTCAATTGCCCGGGCTGCGATTCTGGCACGGTCAAGCCGTTGCTGCGCATGAATTCGGCGATTCCTGGCCGCCTGAGGAAGCTCAGAAATTGCCGAGCGACACCCTTCTGCTTGGAGGATTTTAGGATCGCAACAGCTTGATCAATCGCCGGATAGAAGGATGTGGGAATTTCGTAGAACGTTCCATGAGTCTTCAAAGGAGGCGCCAACACCAGAGAAAGTGCGAGAATCCCGATATCCGCATTGCCCGAGTCAACAAACTGAGCAGCCTGTGAAATGTTTTCCCCCAACACTAACCTGTCGCGCACCTTGTCATAGACTTTCTCGTGGCGCATTGCCGCAACGGCTGCACGCCCGTAAGGGGCATGTTCCGGATTCGCGATAGAGATCTTACGTATCCTGGCATCGGCTAATATTGGAAGACCTTGACCTATATCTATCCGCGATCCCTTCCGCACCCACAATGCTATTCGCCCAGTAGCGTACTGGGAAAGCGTTCCCGGTTCCACTAATCCCGCAGCTTCAAGCTTTGCCGGGTAGTCAACGTCAGCCGAGAAAAACATATCAAAGGGCGCACCGTTCTGAATTTGCGAATAGAAATTACCAGAGGAGCCGAAAGTGAGCTCAACCTTGTGGCCCGTTTCTTTTTGAAATCTAGCTGAAACATCTTGAAGGACGAACTGCAGGTCCGCCGCAGCCGCGACCCGCAATTCCTGCGCCGCTGCCATCCCAGAAGGCTGAGAAGCAAGCAATAGACAACAGATGACGCGAAAGGCTCTCATTTTATCCTCAGAACTCGCCAAGCAGCGGCCTAGACCGAGCGATCGATCCACAATTCTTTACTCTGGTTCTATGGCCGAAGGAGCATTACTTCTGTGGATTTGATCAGCACAGCGGTCTGGCCTATCTAGTTACAATACGTATTGAAGCAAGGCGATATTATATATCTATCCACATACAAGTACAGACGACCAAAGAGTGAAGTGCAACTTAAATCGTCAGCATTTTCAGCGGTAATCGCATCTATTACGCCTCATATCGACTTGACTTCTCTGCTCGTAACGTATTAAATCGTAACACTCCGGGTGCGTTCACTGTCTCTTGCTCGAACTAAAAGGGGTTCAAATGAGATCGTATCTCGTCAAAGCTCTTCTTGTCTCGCGGCACGGGGAAAGAAGACGCCTCATCAACCGACCTTCGCAACCTGACGGCTTCCGATTTGTTTCCGGCCTCATCTTATTTTTCCTATCAGTTTCGCTTGCACCACTGGCCTCTGGCCAAGACTCCGCGGCTATCTTCGGCACGGTTACTGATCCATCGGGCGCGGTTGTGGCTGGAGCAAACGTCACGGCCATAAATGTGGATAGGGGTCTGACTCGTGCTGTGGTCACCGACAATGCAGGCCGATACCGAATATTTCCCCTGCCTGTAGGCCCTTACGAAGTTCACGTCAAGCAATCGGGATTCCCCGAAGAGGTACGTACGGGAATCCATCTCGCAGTTGGGCAGGAAGCCGAGGTTGACCTCGCACTGCGTCTGGGACAGACCACCGAGCGGATCACGGTAAATGAGGACGCATCGCCGGTGAGTGTCACCAACGCGGACATTTCTGGCTTGGTTGGCGAGGAGCAGGTGAAGGATCTGCCACTGAATGGCCGCAGCTTCGACCTATTGATGACTTTGAACCCTGGCGTGGTCAACTTTACTTGGGAGAAAACGGGCGGTTTAGTTGGGATCTCTAATTCCACAACCGCCAACATGTTTTCGGTTTCTGGCAACCGGCCACAGCAGAACCTCTTCTTGCTTAATAGCATCGAGTACACGGGCGCGGCGGAAAACAACATGACTCCGGGCGGCGCCAGCGGCCAATTGCTGGGTATTGATGCGGTGCGGGAGTTCAATATCCTGCGTGACTCCTACAGCGCGGAATATGGTAAGAAGCCTGGCGGCCAAGTCTCCATCGTCACGCAATCCGGGACGAACCAGTGGCACGGCTCAGTGTACGAGTTTCTGCGAAATAACGCGCTTGACTCGCGCAATTTCTTCGATGCCGGCTCTTCTGCGCCGCCCTTCAAAAGAAACCAGTTCGGCGTTTCGGCCGGCGGCCCAATTCAAAGGGACAAAACCTTCTTTTTCGCCAACTACGAGGGGTTCCGCCAGGCTCTACACCAAACCTCCGTCGCCTTGGTCCCGGATGCGCAATCGCGCGCGGATGCCGTACCCATCGTGCAGCAACTGGGGCTCATGAATGTTTGGCCCCTCGCACCCGCTAATGCGCCTGACACCAAGATCTCCGGTAAGGACGGCATACAGCAGTATTCCAACAGTCCACCGCAAATCATTCGAGAGGATTTCGGAACCGCGAGGCTCGATCACGTGTTCTCCAATAGCGATTCAGCGAGCGCCATCTACACGGTTGACGACAGCTACAGCAACACAGCCACCGTTTTCGATCCTTTCAGCACGGACCTCATCGCTCTTCGTGAACAAGTCTTCAGCTTGCAGGAAGAGCACGTCTTTTCGCCGAGCATAGTGAACACGGCACGTGCCGGATTCTCTCGCGCGGCATACTTTTTCACCGGCGAGCCTACGCCAGGCTCACCGGCAGCAAGTGTATCCGGTTTCTTGTCAGGTCTTCCCGTAGGAGCCGTCGTGGTGGGAGGCAGTCAGGCTTCCAATCCGCAAACCCAGATAGGACTCGCGGGAAGCAACAATGGCAGCAATCTACATATCGCGCGCAATCTTGCAACGTATGCCGACCAGGTTTCGATAATCCATGGGCGGCATCAATGGACAGCGGGTATCTGGGTGCAGCGCTTTCAATCCAACGAGAACATTCAGCTCAGCCAATACGGCCAAATGACTTTCGCTGGTCTGGGGGCACTCATCAATGGCGAGGCCAGTTTCCTGTATAGTCCCACGCCCACGCCGCTGGGATGGCGATCGCTCTTCGGTGCGCTCTTCGCCGAAGACGTGATTCGCCTGAGTCCACAGTTGACGCTCTCGCTTGGCTTTCGTGGTGAATCCAGCACGGGCTGGAACGAAGTGCACGGCCGCGCGGCAAATTATCAACTCCTTAATGGTGTTGCCCAGTGTCAGTCGACGACTGGACCGTGCCTGCCGGCCGTGGGCTCATCTTTTTTCAGCATCAATCGGGCCAAGTTCCTGCCTCAACCACGGCTTGGAATCGCCTGGAGTCCGTTTGGAAGAAAAACCGTGATTCGCGCTGGAATTGGCATGTACAACGATCTACAGGACGCACTCGGCTACCGCGCGGATCAGAACGCGCCCTTCAATCCGACGTACACAGTTGCTGCTTGTACTACGGTCGGCTGTATCGCTAATCTCAAACTCCCGATCTCACCGACCGCGTCGACGTTCGCTGGCTCTTTCGTGCCGGGCGGCGTGCAACCGGACATGTATACGCCCACCGTCGAGACCTGGTCGTTTCGCGTTGAACGCGAACTTTCGCCGAACACGTTGCTGACCGTGGGCTACGTTGGCAATCACGCGTATCACGAATTGTTAGGTGTGGACGATAACGCGCGTCAGCCTGTGGTCTGTCCGGCCACTCCGTGCCCGGCAACATTTCCGAATACTGCGGCGTATGGTGCCCTTGCGGGATTACCCGTGCCTGCGGGAACGTTCTACATTGCACCGACGGCCACTGGGGGATCGCCAGCGAGGCCTAATCCTCGCCTCGCCAATACGTGGACGTGGATGTCCGAGGGCAACAGTTCGTACAACTCGTTACAGGTCGATATCAACCGCCGCTTTAGTAAAGGTCTTTCGTTGCGTGGAGTCTACACGTTCTCTAAAGTTCTCGATGATGGAGATTCCTACAATGGAACCGCTGCCGGAAATGCACCGGGATTAGTATCGAACCCCTACAACATTCGTGCGGACTGGGGATTGGGAACTTTCGATGTGCGCAATGTTGGAGTCATCAGCGCAACTTATGATCTTCCGCTAGGACGCGGCCGACATTGGCTCGGCGGCACGAATGGCTTCGGTGGTGCGGTAGTCAGCGGTTGGGCCTTCAACAGTGTTGTGACCTTGCAGGACGGCTTCCCGTTTACACCACAACTGGGTTACAACCCTTCAAACGATGGAGACACGCGCAATCCAGTGCGACCGTTCGTCAATCCGAGTTTCAGCGGCCCGGTGATCGTCGGGAGTCCCACCGAGTGGTTCAACCCTGCGGCATTAGCTGCCGTTCCGAACAACAGCGGCTTCTTCGGGAATCTCGGCCGCGACACCTTTATCGGCCCTGGGCTTGGCACCTGGGATTTTTCCGTGATGAAAGATACGCGTATCATCGAACGCGATGACCCTGCAGTTCCGCGCGGAACTCTTCAACCTTCTGAACCGCGCCGACTTCAATACGCCGAGTCTTATTGTGGCCGTGCTGGCACCCGGTTCCACGACGCCAACATCTTCGGGCGTAGGAGGATTGATCACCGGCACGTCAACTTCGTCGCGCCAAGTGCAGTTCGGCCTCAAGCTGCTCTGGTAGGAAAAGTCTTAAGGTTCAGAGTCGTTCACCTATTGCGAGCGATTCCGAGCTTTTGGATCCTGGCCTGAAGCGTGGACCGTTTCACTCCCAAGTGAGCAGCGGCGCCCCTTGGACCTGCAACGATCCAACGGGTTTCATCCAAGGCTTCCAGAATCCGCTGTCGTTCGGCTTCTTCAAGGAAGCGCCGCAGGTTCCCCTGGTTATCTGGCTTGGCGGGGTGGCTCTCCTTAGAGACAAGTCCACCGTTGGTTCTTAAATTTGAAAGCGCAACTCTCAACACGGGCCCCGACGACAAGATCACTGCACGCTCAAGTACGTTCTGCAGCTCTCGGATGTTGCCGGGCCAGCGGTAATTGCACAAGGCGCTCATTGTCTCTGAAGTGATGCTTTCAATCCTTCTGTTCATACGCTGGCCGCGAACTGCTATGCGAAATGGCGCACCAGCAGTCGGGATATCGTCAGCGCGTTCGCGCAGGGGCGGCACGCGGATGGGGAAAACATTTAATCGGTAGAATAGGTCGGAGCGGAACTTCTTTGCTCAACCATGGCTGCCAAGTCACGGTTTGTCGCGGCGATCAGCCGGACGTCCGTACGCAAAGTACGTGTGTTTCCGAGGCGCTCAAATTCGCGCTCCTGTAGCACCCGCAGCAACTTCGGCTGGAGTTCGAGCGAGACGTCACCGATCTCATCCAGAAAAATGCTGCCACGGTTTGCCAGTTCGAAACGGCCGATTCGTTGGGCGATCGCGCCGGTGAATGCCCCTTTTTCGTGGCCAAAGAGTTCGCTTTCGAGCAACCCAGCCGGAATAGCGGCACAATTCAACTTCACGAAAGAATTGGAGCGACGCGGGCTCAGATTGTGGAGCGCGCGCGCCACTAGCTCCTTTCCGGTTCCGGTCTCGCCATAAATAAGAACGGTCGATTCCGTAGGCGCGACTGTTTCCACTTGGTTCAAAAGCAAGCTCAAAGCGGCGCTCTTTCCGACGATCTCGTCAAAATTCATGTCCCCGCGGATTGCGCCTTCGGGATATAGCTTTTCTCGGGCTAGATCGCCGTTAAGTTCTGCCAACCGATTTTGTGTTCCCATATATGGTTCCCTGGCCAGCGTTCCGTATTACTCCTGCTCCCGAAATACCTGCCCATAGGTCTTGCCATAGGGATAAAAGCGATCATGTTCACCGCGATCCCATGCGGCTTTCAGTTCGGGCCCTAGTAATGTCCCAGTCCGGACGGCATTTCTTCAGCACAGCACGCAAGTCTTGCCGAAGCTCTTCGATGGTCGGTCGGCCAAAAAACCAGTAGCCGTTGTAGATTTTGAATATAACGAGACCAGGTTCTAGGACGATGACATGCGGGATCATCGGATTGTGCTCGGGGTCCGTATACTCGGCGATGTCGAGATCCTTCTGAACCTTTCGCCCCGGATCGGATAAAAAGGTCCAATGAGCGCCGACGCCGGTGCGGTATTCATTCGTCAGAAGCATGTTGTCGGTACTGATGGTGACGAGCCGGGAGTAACCGACTTCCATCTCGTGGTGAAGTTGGACCAGACCCTCGGCTTGGCGCCGATCCCTTGGGCAGTATCCTCCTCGGCTGAGCACCAGGATCATGGGATCTGGCCCCTGTAGATCGGAAAGCTTGCGGTGTTTGCCCGTGTGATCGGTCAGCTCATAATCGGGGAATACTGCGCCGGCTACAATGTCCGCTCTCATGCGGTTTAACCTCCTCTAAAACAATGCGAGGTATCTGCTTTCTTATCGGCCTCACTCTTTCGCGCCATTTAGAAAGAACAACATCGTTACCGGCGCTGTGCCTTTGTTTCGCCAAGCGTGCCGAGTACCATTCTGGACGACGACATCGCCCTTCTTAAGATGAACAGTCTTAGCGTCATCAAGCTCCAGCCAAATTTCGCCGTCGTAAACTACAGCGTAGTCAACGGTGTTCGTCTTGTGCATTCCCGGATCTTCTTTTTCAAAGTGATCGGCTAACCCTCTTAGGCGAATCAGGGCCTCTTTGCGAGCAGCTTCGCCGTCAAAAGAAGGGTCCGCAAAGACCGAGCTTGGCGGAAACGTCACGAAGTGAAGACTTGTGCCACCGGGTCCAGGAACAACCGACGCGGGATAGCGATCAAATCTTTGTTCCTTGCTGAGATCCGGAGTGGTCGGGTTTACCCACATAAGCGTGTGCTCGTAGTTGGGTACGCTCTTGAACTCATACGCTTGTATTTCTTCATCACTTTGAACAACGGACTTGCCATCAACATTCATCGTTACGACTCTTCGATACGTACTTGGCTTCATATCTTCTTTCCAGCGATATCCCTAATTTCAGCGATGGACTGGCAGAATTAACAAATCACTTACCAAACGTGACCCCGAACATAGGCAGGCCGCTTTTTGACTGCTCCTGCGTGGCCTCGTCTTCAATCACATCCCAATGCTCGACCAGAACGCCATCCTTGATGCGAACGATGTCCGCCGCAATCCAGTTCACGGGCAGGCCGAAGCCCGAAAAGCGCCCATGCACGATCACAAAATCTTTTTCGGCTACAATCGTTCCCGGTTCGTACTTCAACGTCGGCGGCATGCTCTTGATGAGCTTGAATAGGCCATCGCGACCAGGTTCGATATGAGCGCTGTGCTGAATGTAGTTGGGCGACCAGTAGCGCTCGGCCGCAGCATAGTCCCGCTTGTTGAATAGTGTGTCGAAGGCCTTAAGGACAAGCTCTTTGTTCTTCTCTTCAATCGTCTGATTCATTTTTATCCTCCGTCCCGAACGGGTGTGCCACGCACGTGAGAGTTATCGGGCCGTTTTGCCGCCGTCGACGAGGTAGGAAGCTCCCGTGATGAAGGAGGCCTTGTCGGAGGAAACAAAAACGATAGCTTGAGCAATCTCTTCGGGTTTTCCCGCGCGCTTTAGCGGTACGTTCGAGACCAAACCAGCCTTTCTTTCGTCGGTTTTCGCGAAGCGATTCAGCATTGCTGTTTCGATTGGTCCGGGGGCAATGACATTCACCCGCACGCCCGTCCCGGCCGCTTCCAGCGCCGCCGACTTCGTGAGTCCCTCCACCGCATGCTTGCTGGCGGAATAAACAGAAGCCCCAGGCGCGCCGGTATGCCCATATGTGGAGGATATGTTCACGATGCTGCCGTTTTTTTGTGGCAGCATCACGCGAAGTTCGTGCTTCATGCTCAACAACGTGCCGAGCACGTTGGTATCGAACGTTGCCGCGTAGCTGTCCGCAGTTTGCTCCGTTATAGGGCCGGGCACGCCTTCCGTACCGGCAGTGTTTACAGCGACATCCAGACGGCCAAATCGTTCCACGGTCTTGTCGATCAAGTTGCGTACGTCTTCTTCGCGGCGCACATCGGCGCGGATGAACTCCGCTTCCGCACCTGCCTTGCGGATTTCACTGACGAGCTTTTGGCCTTCTTCGTCGCGCCGACCGGAAACAACAACCTGAGCACCCTCCTTGGCAAACGCGAGTGCCGTCGCCCGTCCGATGCCTGTCAGTCCTCCTGTAATCAAAACAACTTGGGTATTCATTGAATTTCTCCTTGAAAGATTAACGGCGGTTCTTTGCCATGTATCCGCCGACTCGGGTTAGCGATTCAGTGCACCAGCCGCCGCATCGGATACGAGCGCCAGGGCTGCTCTCGCGCAATCGACGTCGTTCTGCACCGTGGGCGCCCCGCTCACCCCGATCGCCCCGACAATTTCTCCGTTCACCTTAATGGGAAACCCTCCACCCCACGCCGCCACACGCGCAAGCGTGGGGATGCCGGCCAAAAGCGACGGGTCGCCCTGGATAAAGTTGAAAAACTCCTGCGTGGAGACGCCGAACAGAGCTGTGTATGCCTTATTCTGCGCAATCTCGATGGTAGGGATCGGGGCCCCATCCATCCGGCTAAAGGCCTTGAGATTGCCGCCGTCATCGAGAATCGCTACGTTCTCGCTAACGCCAATTTCTCTGGCTTTCGCCACCGCTTTATCCACCATTTTCTGTGCTAGCTCAGAAGAGATGCTGTGTTTCTTCACCACATTAGCCATTGGACACCTTCCTCCACTTGATTGTATTGCGTGTTCTCGGACCTGCCTATTCGCTTCAATGCCTGCCTGCATTCGCAACGCTGACTTCGTGTGCGTTGGTTCAGGCATTCATTCCGCCATCCACGGTAAGATTCGCCCCGGTAATGTACGAGGACTCCGG
The DNA here is from genome assembly GCA_963846235.1 of uncultured Acidobacteriota bacterium. Classification (GTDB taxonomy): domain Bacteria; phylum Acidobacteriota; class Terriglobia; order Acidiferrales; family UBA7541; genus Palsa-189. The sequence continues at coordinate 3,991,700 of CAWJVF010000002.1, read as the reverse complement.
ACCGGCGACAAACGCCACCATCGCAGCGACCTCATCAACGCGCCCGTAGCGGTCGAGTGCTGTGGCGGCCTTCTGCGGTACCGCCCAATCGCCCGCGGCGGGATTCAAATCCGTGTCGATCGGACCCGGCTGCACGTTGTTGACCGTGATGCCCCGGCTCCCGACCTCTCTGGACAGGCCTGAGTGAACATCTTGACGGCTCCCTTCGTGGCCGAGTAGGGCACAAGCCCGGGCACCAGGACACGCTCACCCACGGCCGAACCGATCATGATGATGCGACCGCCACTCTTCATGTGCTTCAGCGCCGCCTGCGTCGCGACGAATACGCCGCGGACGTTGATGTCGATCACGCGATCCATCTCTTCCAGCGTCGTCTCCTCGAACGTTTTCGGAATGGCCGTGCCGGCATTGTTCACAAGCACATCAAGTCGGCCGAAGGTTGCGACGGTCTTTTCGACCGCGGCTTTGACGGCGTCGGCATCGGCGGCGTCCGCCTGAATCGCGATCGCCTTTCCGCCGGCGCGTTCAATCTCCTTGACGACCGACGCGGCCGCGTCGGCACCTTTCGTGTAGGTGATGGCCACGTTCGCTCCGTCCGCGGCCAGACGCTTGGCGATTGCAGCACCAATGCCGCGCGAGCCGCCCGTAATGAGTGCAATCTTTCCTTCCAGATTCTTAGACATGGTTTTTCTCCTATTCCTTTAATCTCGCTCTTTGCCGATCCAGTCGCGTATGTAAGGCGAGCAGTTGAGGAGCGTGACCCCTTGTGCTTCACACTTCCCGAGGAAGCGAACAACCTCAACGTCGACCAAGTTCACTTCCTCCAAGTCCAGCGCGATCTTCGATTCGCTCTCCCTAATCTGCTTCTCCAATTCGGGTAAGTGCTCCACCCGCATCCGACCTATCAGTCGAATAGTCGTGCTGTGCCCGTCAGAGTACTTCTCAATCTTCAAGGTCATGTTCGACTGCCGGACGATTCACGACCTTACAGATAGCAATCCCAGCGCCATTCGTAATCCGTTGAGTTATTGGTTGTTAGCCTTGGAACTTAGGCCGCAATTTCAGCGTTTGCTGAAAATTCAGCATCGTCTCTAGGTCTGGGTCGCACAAAATCCTATCGGGTCGGGCAGTCTCGGAGTGGGCTTCTATTCGAAGTAAGGACTGTGAAGGACAGACGGGAGACTACGCGGTTCTAAACCGATGCCGGTTGATTCCGAGTTTCCTGATCTTGGATTCAAGCGTTTGTCTGGGTATGCCTAGTTTCGCAGCTGCGCCGGTGGGACCCGAGATCAGGCCCTCAGCCTCGCGCAGTGCGTTTTCAATCATGGCCTTCTCCCGTTCCGCAAGGTCTGCGACCAAGGGGATGGTCGGCGTAGTCGGATTGGGAGATGCTGGCACGAGCCAGCTTGGATCGACACAAAAAATTTCCCCGTCGCAAAGGATCACGGCCCGCTCGACCACATTCTGCAATTCGCGAATGTTACCGGGCCAGTCATAGTTTTGGAACAAATTCAGCGTGTCCTTGCTTACACTTCGAATTCTCTTACCGGCCTTCTTGGCATACCGGTCCACCAGGTATTCCACCAACAACGGGATGTCATCAACTCGATCACGAAGTGCCGGCATTTGAATCGGGAAAACGTTCAACCGGTAGAACAAATCCCGACGGAATGCGCCTTCAGCCACCGCTGCACTTAAATCCCTGTTGGTGGCGGCAAGTACCCGGACGTCTACTGAAATTGTTTGATTTCCACCGACTCGTTCGAATTCCCGCTCTTGGAGAACGCGCAGCAAAGCGATTTGTGTCTCCGGGGGCAGTTCTCCGATCTCATCCAGAAAAATCGTTCCACCGTCAGCCGATTCGAATCGTCCCAGGCGTCTCTGCAGCGCTCCAGTAAAGGAGCCCTTTTCATGTCCGAATAGTTCGGAAGCTATCAGCGAAGGAGGAATCGCCGCGCAGTTGACGCGAATGAACGCGCGGTTCGCCCGCTTGGACCGATTATGAATCGCGCGGGCAATAAGCTCCTTCCCGGTTCCCGTCTCACCCTGGATCAGAACCGTCGAATCCGTGGGAGCTACTCTCGAAACTTGCTCCAACACTTTGCGCAGCGACTTCGGAGGAACCAACAATTTCCTCGAACATGGACGAGCGCACGATTTCCTCGCGCAACGCCACGGTCTCGTTTCGCATGCGGTCTTCGGCGAGTTTCCGATCGTCGATGTCCGTCCCTGTTGCATACCAGCGAATGACTTTTCCGTTCTCGTCCAGTAATGGGTTGTACCGAATCAGAAACCAGCGATACTTGCCGTCTTTTCCCAGAGCGCGTTGCTCCTTTTCGAATGGAGCGGTGCCGGAGAGGGCTTCGTGTCGTTCTTCGCGAAGCCTCTGAATATCGTCGGGATGGAAAACGCGCGCCCGGAAATCGTCGGCTCGCACGTCGTCCAGAGACAGCCCGGTGTACTCAAGCGCCACGCGGTTTGCGTAAATGGCTTTCCCATCGGGATTCACGACGATGATGGTTTGCGGAATAGCATCCGTCATGCGTCGAAGCTCTTCCTCATCCTGACGGAGCTTAGCTTCAGCGCGCTTTAGGTCCTCAATGTCAGTATCAGTTCCATACCAGTTAACAATGTTGCCCGATTCGTCGCGCAATGGCTCAGCTCGAAACAAGAACCATCGATACACTCCGTCGAATCGACGCAGCCTTCCCTCGACTTCGCCCGGCTGGCCAGAGGCCAGAAATCCGAGCCACTTATCTGTTATTTCCTTCAAGTCCTCTGGGTGAATGGCATCCTGCCATCCCCAGCCGCGAACCGCTTCAAGCGATAAGCCCGTATATTCATGCCATCGCCGGTTCCAAAATATTCCGGTACCATCAGGCAAGCTACACCACGCGAGTGTCGGGATCGTATCGATGATCTTCCGGAGTTTCGCTTCCGAATTCCGGATCTCCTCAAAGGCGCTTCTCAGTGCTTCCTGCGATCGCTCTCCCTCGATGGCGATCACGGCGATGTGACCCGCGCCTTCGATTAATCGCAGATCAGTCTCGTTAGGGGTACGAGGCTCCGTATAGGAGACGCAGAAGGTGCCAAGAACTTCCCGGTTTTTGGAGATTAGCGGCTGAGACCACGCGGCGCGCAACCCGTAACTTAAAGCAGCATCTCGATAGTCAGCCCATAAGGGGTCTGTTGCAATGTCGGAAACGATCACCCGCTGCTTCAGAGATGCGGCGGTACCGCATGAACCTATACAAGGGCCAATCTTTAGTGGAGTGATGGCCTCAACCCAGCCCTTGGGAAGTCGAGGACCAGCTGCGGGCCGAAGGTGCATGCCGTCCGCGTCCATCAGCATTACTGCCGACTTGATGTTACTTGCCTGAGCATCAATGGTTTCGCACAACCCTTCCAGGATATCTGCCAGGCAAGCTCCGCTGGCAATCATTTCCAAGGTCCGTTTTTCGGCGGCTAGTAATGCCTCGGCGCGCTTACGATCCTCAATATCGGTATTCGCTCCATACCATTTGAAGATGTCGCCATGATTGTCGCGCATGGGCTCTACACGGAACAGGAACCACCGATAGTCTCCATCGTAACGGCGCAGGCGTGCTTCAATCTCACCGGCCTCGCCAGAAGCCAGCAGGTGCCGCCAAAAATCCATCAGCCTATCGAGGTCTTCTGTGTGAAGAGCCGCAGCCCAGCCCCAATCTGATGCTTCTTCCGTAGAGAGGCCGGTGTAATCCAGCCAGCGCCGATTGAGGAATTCCGCGGAGCCGTCGGGACGAGCGGACCACGCCAGCGTAGGAATTGCGTCAACCACAAGACGAATGTCCTGCGTATGCCAAGCCTGCTCGGTACCCTGCCCTGGGGATGCCATTCGTGAATTATAGCCCACTGCTGGATTCCTCGAGGATCGGGCTAGCAAAACCCCGTTTGCTTGAATGGAAAACGACCACGGCACGATATCCCCAAGAACCTGAAGGACTGCTGGCTCTTGATCCTCAGTTGATCTGCTATTCCTGGATGAGTGGGATCTCCGACGTTGCCGTGATCGCTTTCGTGCGCAAGCGCTTCTCCGAGATTCAATATCTGAAGGCCACCATCACCGACAAGCAACGCGAGGAATACGCGCAAGTGGTTGAGTCAACCGTTAGTCAGATTGAGGCAGGTCAGTTTCCGCCGCACAGGCTGCGAATTGCGCGCGACTTTCTTCTCCAGACGTTGTCTCCCCTCAAGCTGCTCCGCCGTTCGTTGTAGTAAGTCTCCTAGGCGCAGGGAAATCCGCATACCCCCGCCAGCGGCCAAAGTTTGCATTCATCGGGCCGGCAAACTTATTGGATCTCCAGCCTCAGTTTGTCCTCCATCCCCTTCAGAACGTAACCGGAACTCTCGAGTGGATCTGGTTCTGGCGCGAGAGCACGAAAGATGCGCTATATACTTTTGGGAACGTGCCATTGCGGCCGGCAAATCTTAGCAACGCACGGTACGTCGGGAGTCAGCCCAATCTGGAGATTCGTTGGGCCATCGGCGACCATTTCTTGGCCGCCGTGAATCTTGCCGGTTTCCTTACAGGGACTTTCTTGCAGCAGTCTCCTCCGTCCAAAGAAATCGTGTTCTTTAACCTAGGGCTTACGTATCGGTTTTGAGCTGTCAGGGACGAGATCGGATTTGCCTCGAGACCATGCTTTCTCATCGGCATCCGTCATAGAATCATGTCTGTACCAGTTGGAATAGCGTTTGCACGAGGAAACGTTTTGCTTTCACGCAGTTTGGCGGAAGCGTGTGGGAGTCGAACCCAAACTCCCAAATTCTAAGTCTCGGCAAATGAGGACGTTGGTGCTTCCGCCTCGCTCCAATTGGAGTCAATTGGAGTCAGATGGCAACACCCGAAGTCAGCCAGGCCGAAGTCAGCCAGGCCCAAGTCAGCCAGGCCCACGCAGGAAAACAGGGAACGCAGAGGCCGCAGGCTGCCGATCTGTTCCGCCACGCCCACCCTTGGCGCTTTGCCAGCCCCGATGATGGCCGGAAGTACCGCGTGGTGCGCGAACGTCTGCGACGTCTGGCCCGCTGCCTAGCCCGTTTCGACCGGAGCGGGAACTGCCGCGAGATCTTTCCAGCAATTGCGAAGATCACGGCCCGGCTCAATGCGGCGGAACTGAATTACCCCGAAGGCCGGCGGTTCAAGTGGTCTCGGAAAACCGTATTCCGCTACCTGGACCGGCTCGAGCGGGGCGGCATCGCAACGGCCAGCGGATTGAGCCACTATCACGGCACGCGGCGGCGCGAGTTGCACCCCGAGAGACTTCTTTCTGTGCCGCTCGAATCTGACACTCCTATCGGCCGCGAATCTGACACTCCTACTCGCCCCGAATCTGACACAGGAAGTAAGTCTCTTAAGACTTGGAAAATTCATAAACAGCCGCTTCTGAATAAATCATCAGGCCGCAAGCACGATGATGATCTTCCAGGGAACTTTTCCGAATCGAAAATCCAAATAAACCCCGCCGGAAAAATCCCTGTGGATGGAACGGCCGAAGCGGCGCGACTTGCGCGCCTGAAGGCCGAAGCAATGGCCGAGGTTCAGATCCGGACCTCGGAAAGCGACGATATGGTTGACGCCGTTCTAGACCTGGTATTGAGACGCGCGGCCGATGCTGGCACGATAATCCGCTCGCGCCGTTATCTGGTTGAAAGTTTCGAGAACCACATGGCCGAAGCTGCGGCGGCGCCTACTGCGCGGTGCCAAGCCGAGTTGATTGTTGGCCGCGGCCCTGAAGTCGACCGTACTCAATCGGGAGACGCAGAAGCGACGGCGGCACCGCCTCCAAACCCGGATGTGCACGATACGGCCGATGTTGATCGCGATGCGTGGACGGCTAATCTCGGCCGACTTGAAGAGAGCGGCATCGCCACGGTCGACCAGCGGGTAAGATGCCCTGATTGTGATTGCTCAGTGCTTCGGTGGGCCCTGGAAGATGGCTTGCATCGAAAGGTCTGCCCTGGGCGCGCCACCTGCTAACAGGTGGTGATCAGGTGCGGAGGCGGAACCCAGCATGGAGGACCAATGCCTTCATAAAGGGCAAGCGCGCCAACCCCGCCGGCGAGTTCAGGAAGGGGTGAGAGCGGGAATCCCAAAGGGCGGCCGTCCAGGAACGTCTGGCTCGGAACTCGCAAAACGCCCCCTCCCAAAGCCTGCGCGGAAGCGCGGCGGCGTACTTTTGACCCGCCGTGGTTTGCCGTGTATCTGTGGAGCTGCTCACAATGCAGACTCGTGGTGAGAAGCTTGGCCCTGATTGTGCCGCGTTGAGAGGCCCTTGGAACCCCTCATAACCTCGAAAGTCCTCCCCTACCGTCGCGAGGATCGGTTCGATCCACTGCCATGCTGCAATTTCCCGGGCTGCTGTAACAAAACGGAGTGGTTGGTTAATGATGGACTCACTCGGCTCTGGCAACCGCGATGCTCCAAGCACCGAGTGGCAGGCATTGCCGCACTAACATCGTCGTATAATCCCATTCTCAAACGGTGAATCCCGGGCGGCGGCGACTTCGATCGCGCGCGGCGAGGTTTTTGGGCAAGATAGGGTTTTGGGGCAAGCTGTGAAACGCCCGCTGTGCTGTCCCCTTGTTGTCCTTGTCTCGGCGCAATCAAACACTGCGGTGTGACCCTTCCAAAGGCCTTCCTTTGCCGTTTGGAACGCCCACGGGCGATGTTATGGAGAGTGCCGACCCAATACCAATTGGGCAAGCTCGGACGGATTGCCTCACCCCGATTCCTGCCGATGATGGGGAAGCCGGGAAGTTACCCAGGACCCACCAACAGCACAAGCATAGATGATCGCAGAGCTACCCCCCAACACAGTTGGGCACGGGGCAGCGTCGAAGATGTGACATCAAGAGGATTGTTTCTAGGTCTCAGTCGTTCCAGTGCACGAGCGCTCGGTTCTCACACGCTTGGCCGCCGATCCTCATGTCGGGCTTCAGCAATGCTTGCGGTTCATCTCGTTTCTGAAAGAGACAACTAACTCGTTGGAAATCCAAGCACCGGCTTGGATCATTCTATCCAGAATGACGCAAGCGGCCGCAGGGAGCAGAAAACCCAAATCAACTGCGTCCTCTAGCAATCCAAGCGAACCGACAGCCGCAATGCCAAGATCGTAGGCTTTCCTGCGAGCATGAGAATCGTTCGTGAGAATGCCGACTCCGTACAACTTCGCCACGACAAGGGCTGCTATTTCACCCGTACCCAAAGCACCAACGTTTGATCGGATCTCTCCAAATAGTTCCCAAGCTTCGTCCGAATCGAACGTAACGACGGCTGGATCAGCGTAGTAAATATCGGCTTCTGCCAGTTCCGCTGCAACTAGGTCAGACATCAACATTCTGCGGGGAAGGACTCGCGAGAGTAAGGGCAGATTTTCAGTCTTGGAGAAATCGACGACTACATTTGCATCTAGCGAATATTCCCCCGCTTCATGCAGGTGCAACGGCCATGTCCTTGCGCCACTCGTGAGCCCTTTTCCGGGTCTCAACGATGTTCTCGCCGAGGAGCTCGGCTAGTCGGCCAATTGACACCATTTCTTGCAACGTGGCTTTTCTTGCCAAATGCTCAAACCTGGAGGCACTTTTCCACTCTGTAAGGATATTCTGCTGCAGGGGGGCAAACTCCTTTGTTGAATCGGGTTGCTTTTCACGCAGCGCAGCCGCGAGCGTTTCAAACTCCTGAGACAGGATCAAGTTCGTCTGCTTTAATCTATGTAAGATCACAAGAGCACTTACCCGAAATTGTCTTTTGAGAAAAAGAACATCTTCTAAGCTGGTGGCCCCTTTGACATTCTTTGCAAAGAAGTCCTTCAAGCCTGCTTCAGGGACCAGAAAATTCCCGGCAAAAATATGTGCCATTTGTTCAAGTTGTTCATTCTTCGCCGAGGCGTCGATTGGTTCAGCGTTAAGGTACCAGTTGCGATGCATCAGCAAATGTCCGTATTCATGCGCCAGAGTAAAAATATTTCGCTCGATAGTATTTCTTGAATTTACCAATATGCAGGGACCGTAGTGACGCGAGAATCCCGAGATGCCAAATACGCCGTCCTGATGAATGTCACACGCTAGAATTCTCACTCCATTTTCCTCTAATAACTGGAAAATGTTCTCCATTGAATCAAACTGACCTAGTCCTAAACGTTCCCTTTCGGACACTGCAACCTGCACAGCGAAGAGCACAGACTTGGAATGCAAATCGGGATAGTAGGTATACTCCGGCGGGGGAAGCAAAGTATCGGCAACGCCGACTATATCTTCGAGTTGCCGATAAGCTTCACAAAACTGCTGAAACCGTGAACGAACACGTGCTGTAGGGACAACATCCTCAGCAGCCCGGTAAAGCAAAGCGACACGCTCCTTTTCTTCTCGGAAGAAGTCCGTTACTGGCACACCGAGTAGTTTTGATGCCGCGAGGAGTTTGGCACTATCCACCGTGACTTTTCCGTTCTCTATTGCGCTGAGGGTTGCACGAGAGATTCCTAGAGCTTCGGCGAATTGTTCTTGAGACTTTCCGGCAAGTTCACGCGCCGATCTGATATTTCGACCAATGATTTCCTTTGTCCGAGCCTCAGCGACCTCCAATTGCATTCCGCCTCCTTGTAAACCTTTCTTTACAATACTTTACAGTCAGCGTCAACGAATGTAAAGAATAGTTGACATAAAACCCTTCAAACAGATATAATTCGCTTTGTAATGTACAGAAAGCTGACGGCGAGAGCCGAAACGTAGTTTCGTACAAGCGCGAGCAATCCCCGTCAAATCGACAAGGAGAATGGACATGAGCGCAACTGAAACTCAGAAAAATGAACACACGGTTCACTCCGTTACCTACTTCCTAGATAACGAACCGCAGACGACCACGGAAGCTACCCTAACCGTCGGCCAAATTCTCAAGAACGGTGGCTTGGAGCCCAGCACGCACTACCTGATCGAGTTGCGTGGCGATCAACAGGTTGAGTACCGTGACATTACTCAGAGCATTCACCTACACGAAAAAGAGAAATTCATTTCTATTTTTCACGGGCCAACGCCTCTCTCTTAGGAGGTTCGAATGGAAGCGCTCGCAAAGGAATTCGAATCGCTGGGTTATTCAGTTGACCGATCATTTGCCCAACACGGGGTCGTTGTCATTACTGGATTTAATGTCGGTGCTGGTCCCTATGCGGGCAATACAATCGATGTGGGGGTTTCAGGTAATGATTTCCCGTATACACCTCCCGCAGGTATCCATGTCCGTCCGATGATCGCTCCCAATGGTCAACGTAATGTGAACAACAGTCCGTTGGGCGCAAACTGGCAATACTGGAGCAGGCAGTTCCCGAACTGGGGCATCGAACGCACAGCAAAGCATATAATCTCGTACATCAATAAGGTGCTATTGGATGCTTGAGTCATTTCATGAATCTGCTGCGGCCTTGTCGCATAACCTTCACCAACGTGCCTGCGCTCACCTGCTTAGAGCCGACCACCAAGAGGACGTAGCATTTGCGCTCTGGACGCCGAGCGAAGGTCAACTCAGGCTGACTGCACTTGTATGCGACCTCATCTTGCCAAAGGTTGGCGAGCGACTTGTGCACGGCAATGTAGAGTTTTCCGATAATTACTTTGTTCGTGCGATTGGTATTGCAAGGCAAAAGGGATGTGGTTTAGCACTTGTCCACAGTCATCCTGGTCCTGGCTGGCAGAAACTGAGCAGTGATGACTATCGCGCTGAAAGCGGTCGTGCAGGTGCCGTCCAAGCGGCCACCAATCTGCCCTTCGTCGGACTAACAGTCGGATCAGATGGTTCTTGGAGCGGGCGTTTCTGGCAACGAGTGGCACGGCGTATCTACAATCCAGTGTGGATGGCTTCTGTCCGAGTGGCCGGGCAATACCTCAAGCTTTCTTACAACCCGGACCTTAGACCTGAATCGGTACCTAGCGAAGCTTTGAAGCGGACGGTAAGTGTTTGGGGCCACGAGGGACAAGCCCAAATATCACGGCTGCGAGTAGGGATTGTGGGCCTAGGAAGTGTGGGAAGCATGATATGTGAGGGACTTGCCAGAATGGGCGTGGAGTGGCTTGATCTAATCGACTACGACAACGTTGAAGAGCTTAATTTAGACCGTATCATCGGTGCGACTCGTGCAGATGTCGGAAGAAAAAAGGTCGATGTTGCTGCGGATAATGCATTGCGATCTGGCACGGCGAGATACCTACGAATAAACCGCCATTCGGCCAGCGTGGTCGAACAAGAGGGTTACCGGGCCGCATTGAATTGCGACCTTTTGTTCAGTTGTGTTGATCGACCGTGGGCTCGACGAGTTTTAAATCATATCGCCTACGCCCATTTGATTCCTGTTATTGATGGTGGAATTCTGGTCCGAGTTCGCGGCGAAAGATTAGTCGGGGCAGATTGGCACGTTCATACTGTGGGTCCAGGTCGGCGATGCTTGGAGTGTTGGGAAGCTTTCGATCCTTCGTTGGTCGGCATTGAACGAGATGGGCTTCTCGACGATCCTTCCTACATAAAGCAATTGGATCCCCGTCATGTATTGCTCCGAAACGAGAATGTTTTTCCGTTCAGCTTATCAACAGCATCGTTCGAGCTGATGCAAATGGCTTCTCTTATCGTTGGCCCCGTCCATAATCTAGGCGACCAAAACTATCACTATGCCGTCGGGACTGTAGATCACCAGGCCGATGTGGGTTGTCAGTCATCCTGTTTGTATCCTCTCCTACTCGCAACTGGAGACACGAAAGTTACAGTAACTGGTTTGGATCACGGGGCCGAGAAGCAACGTCGAACGCAACAGAGATCAGTCTGAATTACTTTGTAGACCGCGCTCACCTCGGGTCAATCCTGGGAAAAAGCGGGGGAGGCACGAGAAAATCAACGCTAGGGCGAGGAATTGTGTTTTTAGCGTTGGTCGTCGCTCACATTGTATCGGCCGGGTTTTCATTGGTTCTCTCCCCCTGTAACCCGCCTCCTCAATCTGTCCGTTGTATCAAAGGGCCGTTTGCTCGGTGGCTCCAAGTCATAGAAAACTCGAGGCCGAATTCGCGAAGCTTTGACCGTATCAAACCATGTGTTTTGGTACGGCGCTCGGCCGTTGCTGGTTGCTATCGCGGTATCAATCGTTTCCGGTACGGACCTACTTCTGAATCTAAAGCCCCGCGTACCAGTCGTATCCCTGTTCGGCCCAATAGTCCGCCGGCCGCTGATCCGTATACGTGATGGTTCCAATCCGCTTGATATTTTTGATGCCGTATTTCGTTGGAATGCGCAGCCGCAGGGGCGCTCCGTTCTCGATGGCCAGAGGCGCTCCGTTCATTTCATAGCACAACAGCGTCTGAGGTTGGAGGGCACTCGGCATATCGAGTCCCACGTAATATTCTTGGTTGGGCGTCTGCATACTTACATAGCGCTTGTGCAAGGCGTCGGGCGCAAATTTCGCACAAAAATCAGAGAATCGCGCGCCGGTCCAGTGGATCACAACACTCCACCCCTCAATACAATTCAATTGCGTCGTCTGTTCGATTCTAGGGAGCGCCCGGATTTGGTCCACCGTTATTACTGAGGTCACCTCTCCATGGTCTTGATTGACGTTTAGCTCCCACTGCCCGGGATCATAGTCGGCGGAGAGTCCGATAAGTCCATTTGTCCTGATCGGTTGAACGCGGTTGTCGGGAAAACGGGCTGCAATCCTGTGCTCACTAAAGTAGTCACGCTCCAATCTTTCATTGAAACGCAGCATGCGCCGGTATGGCTCGTGTAGGAAACCATCTTCGGGACGCGTCTGCAACCACCACCATGCGCCATACCCTGCGGCGGCACCAATGCCGAGGGTCAAGAAGGCTCTCCGTGTCCGGATACCCAGTTCTTGCTCAGGGGTTCGGCGCAGGCGGCGATCTCTATAGAGGATTCCCATTCACAGGCCCCCTTGCAGGAACAAGCTCATACCCCGCCACCATGGATCGGAAGTTGTTCCACCCAGCCCGGATCACCTGAATGATATGAATCACGAAAAAGCATACAAACCCGAGCATGAGCCAGAAGTGTTCCCACCGAGCTTGTTGATAGCCGCCCAAGATGCGGTCGAGCCACCCCAGCTGCACTGGTTTATAAATTGCCAACCCCGTAATAATGATACCGGCCCCCATGAGAACAATGACGGAGTAGGCGATCCTTTGGGCGGCATTATATTTGCCCTCCGCCGGCCGCTCCTTCCGGAGGTGCAAATCGTGTAGCGTAACCAAAATCGCCTCACGAAAAGATTTGGGATTGGGCCATAGATCACGCCATTCACCGGAAAGCAACAGATAGCAGACATAGGCAATCCCGTTGATTGCAAAAAACCACATGAAGAAAAAATGCAATGACATCCCGACGGCCAACATGAAACGGAGTGAAAAGAGCCGGTAAAACCAGTCGGGGAAAAAGTGAACCAGCGTTGTGTTCCCGGCTCCGATCCTATAGACGTCGTTAGCCCAATAGATCATCAGACCGCTCCAGATCATAAGAAACAGCAGTGGGAAATTAATCCAGTGGAACCACCGGACCGCAAGCCGATGTTTGCTTTGCAATGCGTTCGTTGGGCTCATAGAGTTCGTCGCTTACGTTTGTGAAAGGAACTCACGGTCCGTGCAGATTCGAGATACTGCACCTCGCGCGAAGATCACTTCCCTGTTTTTCCCGTTGCGTTCTCCTTCATTGCCATTCTCATAGTCGACATCTTTGTGTCCATCGGCATCTTGTCGCACATCTCCGCCTTCTGTTCAGGCGTTAGTTTGCTCATCATGTCCATTCTCTGCTCGTGCGATATTTTGCTCATGTCGTGTCCCGCCATCTTCATCGCTTCCATCTTCTCGCTATTGGTCATTTTGTCGAACATCTCAGCCTTTTCTGGGGTGGACATGTGGTTCATCTTGTCCATCATTTGCCGATTGCTCATCTTGCTTGATGAATTTGTGACGTTTGTCTGGGCCAGGGCAGTGCTTGCCGTAACGCCGCAAAACAGCGCAATAATCGTTAACACCATTTTCAACTGCTTATACATCTCATTCTCCTGAGATCAATTTGGAAATTCCGGGGGCTGGCGGCGAACTGACGCAAACCCTATCCGAAAAGACAACTTATGCAGGCACGACAACCTACATCAATCGGTATGGCACCCTAAAATCATTCCGGATTCCCTGGTAGTCTGCTCGGTTGTTAAGAATCCTCAATTGCGTCTCGGTACCAGCGCTGCCCGTCCCAACACTTCGATGTTTCCAGATTTCGGGTAGTCGGTTCAATTCTTAAATGCCTTCCTGGTCTCTTGCCGCTGACAGATGAAGGAATCGCGGGATCTCGCCACACGGATGCAGCCATGGATCGCGAAAATTCCTGATCGTGACCGAACTCAGCGATCCATCCCGAGTTATCTCGCAGTAAACTAGACCCTGAGACGGCGATTAGTCCGAGACACCGACTTTTTGACGAAGCGTGGTCAGATGAGATCCCGCCGACTCAATCTCGTTCGGAAGACCTGGCTGGTGGCAGCGCTCTTTCTATCGCTGCCATCAGCTGCCGTGTGGGCCCAAACATCCATGACCGCCTTCCTCCCCGAAGTGAATTCGCATTTTCGTCTCAGTTCCAATGTACGCTTGGTCTTCGATGCCAAAGGCTACATGGAAGACGGCGACCTAAATCACGCTCAGGTGGGGCCGAGCCTGCAGTTCAATGGTCGTCCACTCGAGAAACTCAAGCGAATCACTATTTTCGACATGGACGACATGAAGCCCATGCCAGTGGTGTTCATGATCGGATATCGTTACCTCCCATCGAGCGTGCAGCCGGCCATCCAGCGTTTGCGACCGATCGTCATGTTTCACATCCCGTTTCCCGGGACCATTCTGCTGTCGGACAGAAACCGCGGGGACCTTGACTGGTCGAACGGCAGTTTCCATTGGACGTATCGAAACCGATTCACGGGCGAGCGGCGCTTGACGATTCGCTCCTATCATCCGGGGGCGTACGCCAGCGCCGAGTTCTTCTACCAGAGCCAATACGCGAAATGGAGTTCAACGCACCTCTTCGCGGGTTGCCTTTTTCCACTAAGCAAGCACATTCAGCTCGATACCTACTACGAGCACGCGAACAACACGGGACCACACCCGAATCAGCAGGTAAACGCCGCTGGCTTGATCATCGACCTCTATTTTCCTCCGTATAAGCACTGAGCAAGCCCCAAACAGTCACAAGCGAAACTTGCCGCTGTCAGGTCAAACCCTTTTCCCCACCCGATCCGCGGGGATCCCGGCATCGGTTGTTGTTAGAGTCGTTGTTGTTAGCGTTGGTCGCCCATATGTTCCTCCAATCTTGCTGAACGTGCGGGCTTCGCGAGATTCTCGGGCAGAACCTGAAATACATTCAAGTGATGCAACGTAATCTGATAGGCCGCGAAAGTGCGCCTCTAATGCGTGGTGAAGGTTTTTATCGGACTGGTGACTCCGTCGCTCTTGCCGCTAGAATCCATCGACTCCACGGTGTAGTAGTAGGTCGTCTTCGGCGGGAGGTCGTACAGGTTCACGCGGTAGACCGTCGATGAATGGTTGGGGTTTAACCGGATCGGATTTTTCGCGGTTTGGTTCAAAGTTTTTTGATCCTTACCATAGTGCACAACCCCGTAATGCACGGGCAAGCCACCGGGATTATTTACCGTCCATCGGATAACCGTCAGATATCCACCCACCAACGGGACCTCTGGCCCCGCGCTGATCTGTACTCGCGCGGCTCTTGGAGTGATTGGACTTTCTTGAGCGAGCAGGCTGCCGCTCAAGACCACGATCGACAATGTCAGAAGAACCTTATTCATGTTCACACCTCAATTGACTCAAGATGATTAAAAGCGAAGAGACCAAGGTCAACAGCCATCGGCAGTCTCTAGCTCCGGCTCGTCCGCTCGCATATAAGGTTTTGCGAGACGGACGAGCCAGAGAAGCCGATTTCAAGGCTCCGTATAGGGTAATTGCGCTACGGAATCGGCGGGCTGGGGACCGGCGACACTCCGCAGATCGCCGACGCGCAGGGCGGAAGAGGCGGAGTCGGGATAAGTTGGCCATTCCCTTGCCTCGACGGCGAACAATTGGGATCTGTGGCGGGATTACAGGTCATGCAACTACCGGAAAAGGTATCACTGTTAGGGTAAGGTGCCGTGAAACCGTCGGTGAGTGTTTCCAAAAAGGCGACGATCTGGTCTTCCTCCTTATCCGTCAAGCCGAGCATACCCGTCGTCGTGTCCAGATTGTTCGGGACCTCTTTCATCGGCCAGCAGGTCACCCTCTCAATCGTCCCTGATGGGCAATGTCCGGAAGTGACCGGGTAGGCAAAGCTGGTGTCGCGCGTGTTGTAGAAATGTACCAGCTGCTTCAGGCTTTTGATGTAGCCGTTATGAAAGAACTCTTTCTGGAAGTACGGTTTTCCAGTGCCGGCTTCGGTGGTTGGGCACTGCGGCGGGGTCATGGCCACATTGCGAATCGCGGCCACTTGGAATTGGCCGTCAACCATTGGTGCAAATTGAATCCAGTTGCGGTTTGGATTGGGTCCGGAGCCGAAACCACTTCGCAGGAAAGTTCCCATTCCCAAATCTCTGTAGCCGAAACCGTAAGGATTCCCGATGAACCCGAAGGAATCCGGCGTGGTCTGATAATAGAAAGCATTCCTCGGATTGAGAGGCAACCCCTCATTTGCCGAGCCGAAGCAGGTAAATACGGGAGGGTTCGCCGTCGCGGTTGTGCTGGTGTCCACCTGACTTGGCTGCAAAGTGGTCCCTCTTCCGTCGACATGACACGAGTTGCAGTTGCCCTTGCCATTGAACAACTGGAAGCCGGCCATCTCATCTGCAGTCATCGTGTAGTTCATCTTCAGGAACGCGTCGAATTTCGACGTGAAATTGCTGACCTGCACGGACTGCTCGTATGCGTCAATAGATGCACCCCAGTGGTCATAGACCGCCTCTGCCTCTGTGCGCTCTTCCGGTGTCAATTTGATCGGTTCGGGGTCTCCGCGGAACACCGAAGCGCCTCCTGGAGTTGCGCAGATCTCCTCAGTGTCCTGTGGGAACTTGATATCGAGCGAGTCTTTGCCCCACATCAGTTCGAAGAGAGGCTTGTACACAGCCTGCGAAAGCCGAAACGCCACGCAAGCAGTGTCAGGGAAGCCCATTTCTTGAGTATCAACGGGAGGACCCTGTGCCTGTTCGGCGTCGGGATCTCGTAGCCTATATCCGGTCGCGCGTGAATCCCAGAAATTCCCTCCAAAGAATAGGCCCTGCTCTTGGTTGTATTGCAGCACAGGGAAGAACGGTGCGTACGTATGTCGCTGCGCGGTCCGCTTGCCGGCCCGAAAGTGAACCGTTCCGGGATAGGCGATCATCGTCAGGTTCACTGACGGAATTGGTCCGCTCCAACCGGCATACGGCATGTGGCAAGACGTGCACGCTTGATTTCGGCCGGGCGATATGTTCTTGTCGAAAAGCATAAGTTCGCCAAGTGTTTCGATTGATTCAGTTCCGGTATCCTTAAGGACGGGCGGATTTGGTCCTGGGCGCGTCTCCAATCGTGTCGGCAGCGGTAAGGAGTGCCACCTTTCGATAGCTCTACCTTCGATGACATCGATCTCCCGCAGGACCCTAGCAATCTCCGATTCCAAATTGGCGGGGAGGATGCCAGGGGGGTACGGATTGTAAATTGAGGACTGGCCCTGAGGCTCCCGGCCTCGAGCTTTAATGGGATGGAAAAAGATCAGGAACGTGAACGCGAGACCCGAGGAGAGAAACAACAGCACCGCCAAGTTCTTCCTGCTGTTCATGTACATGCTCCTGTAAAAAATAGTTCGGAGATACCTTGGGTAGATACACATATAGTTACTACAACGTAGCCTTGGATTCTTATGTTTATGTATCGACCTGGTAGAGACGTAACCGCTTGTTGGTTCTAGGGATACGAGGCACGAGCCTCGATGCATTTACGCCACTAGCAAGGCATGGCGTTTCCCACTTAAAGAACCGGACTCCATCACTGCTGCGCCAAGTAGGTGTAGTGCGGAGACTGAGTCCGGAGCAGCCCGCGCGGACAAGATAAGCTCCTCCGCCTGTTAGTAATCAATCGATACATTCTGGTATTTTTGCCGCCGCTCGTCGGTTCCGACATCCCTGCCAGATTAACAGCGCGTTTTGGAACTGCCTTCCTGTCTTATAGACAGCCGAAATTACACGACGCGGCAGTTTCGCAAACGTGCTGGGCTCAAAGCCAACGCCACATCCGTTGATTCCAATGATCGCCGGAACGTATAACACGGGATTAGTTGTCCTTTCTGTCTTGTTGCGATTCGAAATTGTCCGCATACTGCACGGTGCCAGGGAAATTCAAAGGCGCTTCAGTGATTCCTCAACCACTTTCCTGATGTGTTTTGGTTGACTATTAAGGAGGTTTCGCCGATTCGAGCGAGCTCACGAACGTCCTTCGATCCGAATGCAGCCCGAACTACGCAAACAGTTTCACTTTCCTTCCGACTCGACACCTGGAGGCTTCTGACTAACTGGATAGTGAAAGCCGGACTTTGAAAAGTTGTACTGGAAGTATGCGTACGGATAGCTGTAATCGTGCCCAGGCGTTGTGGTCTTGAGAAATTGCCCGGCGAACAGGCGAGCGTAACCAAAGCCAAAGGTCAGGCCTTTATTTAAGTTGTATTCAGCGATCAGATCGAGTTCGTTGCCGATGTGTCGGCTTGCGCCGGGATGAGCGGGAACGGCAATGGCTCCGCCGCCGTTGTAAAAATTGTCATTCGAAGTGGCGTGCCAGAAGCCTTCGAACGCCTCTTTGATCCTCCATTTTTTCGTGAGGTCTTGTTCTGTGCCGACTCGAAACTCCACAAGGTTCCGGCGGCCGACCTGATCGGCGAACCCGTATTTGTCATGATTAGAAGGATAGATCTGGTCGAAGGTATTCCAGTCATGTCCGCGCGGATTTTTCGTTCCGGACGCATAGTTGCCTTCGATAAACACATGCGGCGACAGGCGAATGTTAGGAAACGTTTTCCCGACATTCGCATACCCTGCCCACGCGCGAATGGAGTATGCGCCGAGCGAACCTGTCTGCCCGTCAAATTCAGTGTCGTAATCGAAGTCGGCGGGAAGTTTACCCGCCCAGTGCAGACCCATGGTGACTTCATTAAGATGCCCATGGCCGACCTCTTCCGTAAAGTCAGGGTTCGCGGGTGCGACGTGCCATAGAACGTAAGGCTCGAACGTTGCCTCCGGAATAATGGTCTTCAGGCTTCCGTACACTCCGTAGAGGTTATTTCCCTTGATTGCGCTGTGTAAGTCAGTATTGTTTTCCGGCACCACGGAAGAGGCGAACACGCTGACTTTGTTGTCCGAGTGATGAATGTCGACCCGCGCTACATTGAAAGTGCGGCCGACGTTGAGCCAGTTGGACGGCCCGATTACGCGCTCATCTCCGAATTCGAGAACCTGGCGGCCCCCCAGGACATCCAGCCAACCTTCTGTGGAATTGCCAATTTGAGCGTAGCCTTCCCAGAGGGTCCAATTGTCCTCGTAAGGATTGGCGTTGGGAATGTGGTGATTAAAAAAAATGCGAGCATCCTGTACTTCAGCGTGGAAGCGCAGCCACTCCTTTGGTTGAATGTTCACCCACGCCCGCAAGCGTTCCAGCAGGTAATAATCATCCGTCCCGGTCAAGCCGATGCCCATCGGACCCTCAAAACGATTACGATATTGGCCGCCGAAGCGCAGCCAGCTCGGCAAATGCTTGTTAAGCTCGGCTACAGGAAACAGCCAGTCCGGCGAATCATCGTTCGCATTTGGGTCGGGCGCAGCACTGGAATGGGCGGCCGGTTTTGGGCCAGAGCTCGTTTGGGCATCGACCAGTGCTGGAGTGGTGCTCATAGTGACCAAAAGGGCCAGCATTAGCCGTTCGGTCGTTCTCATCGAAATCGCCCCACTTATACAGGATCGGAGCGGATGCCTTCCTGTCCATTTCCTGTCTATAAACCCCCGGAATTCAGTCCAACCGGGTGGAATTGGATGAAAGCAACGATTCGGCAAGTGCCGAGTCACTGACAAGAGCGAGTTTGTTTTCTTAATAACCCTTCAGCTTCGCGAAAGCACAATTTCACTTATCCGTGGATTCCGGAGCGCTACGCCGCTTGAACGATTCCGCATAGGAACCGTCGCGAGCCGTAAGCACCGGATCGTCGGAGAGTTCGATGCCGTCGGTCAAACGTCCGGGAGTAAAAAGCAATTTCTTCTGCACCGCATCGCTGTCGGCGACGGTCTTTGTGATCGTCACCTTGCCAAGATCAACCACTTTGCGATCAGGCGGCCATGCCTTCGTCGGGTCCTTAGTTTGGTCGCCGGGCGCGGCAAGTTGTGCCTCGAGATGAAATGTCACCGGGCCTTTGGTCAGGCGCTGTTGCAGATCTTCCCTCAAATAGTTCGGCGATTTCTTTTCAGCCTCTTCCTTGCTCAAATGCACAATCTTTTCGGGCGCGATGATGTAGCGAAAGGCCTGTTTTCTGCCGGCCGCATTGACGAAAATCAGCGCGTCGATGCCGTTATACTGTTCGTCAGCGAAACTGTCGGGCGTGCCAAGCGTGGCGTTCGCTTTCTCCACGCTTGGATGACTTTTGAGAAACGCCTCGAATTGTGGCGACTTTGGCCCGCCGGGAGGGCTTGTCGCCGCGACGAGTTGCAAATCGCGGAAATCCTCCCCCGTCGCCACCGTGAAAAACTTGAGCGAGTTCGCGACGATATCGCTTTCCGCGCCGTTTGGCAGATGAAACTTGACCGACATGCCGTGCGGATTGGCCACTTCCGCAGCATCTTGCAGACCGGGCAGGCCGCTTGCATCGGAGAAACGCACGGTTACTGGCAGTGTTGCGCCCGCGAAGATTGGCGATCTGCTTAATTCCGCGGCTTCGCGCGTTGGCGTAAAGGTTCCTTCGACAACGATGCCCTTGGCGTGATTCGCGCGAAAGCCCGGATGCGCGCCATAGCGCGTGTCGAGTGCGTCGACGAGCCCAATGTCGAGTTTGGGGTTGTCGTTGGGATCGCGGACTGGGGTGGACCGAGCCTGTCCCTGAGCCACGCATCTCTCAGTACAGAATGTGCTGAACGCGATCATGAAGAGAATACCCATTGGTTTGATCTTGGTTTTCATATTGGTCTTACCTTTCTTAATGCTCTTAATGCGAAAGATTAATCTGGCGGAGGTCACAACGTTACGTCAGTGATGCGGCGAGTCCATACCCTAGGCAGGGTAGAGGGGCTTATGAGTTGCAGCCTGCTCGCTTGTTTTCCACCTGCGCCGCCGTCTTCTCAGCTGGAAAAGCGCGTCTCAAGTCTCGAGAAGTCTTGTTCTGGGAAAGTGGCCGGGGGCACGAAAAAGCCAGTTACCTGAGAATGCCGTTCTATAAAAGGTGGATGTCAAGAAAAATAGCTCCGCTGCGACTGGAAGACTCTCGTCATCCAGCCCCGCGTGGTAATGAGGCGCTGTGATTTCGCTTTTCCCCAGGTTCATCGTCACTGGCGTAGCGACGCCCTTCGGTTCTGACGCAAACAAGCAGAGTGGTTGTGCAGTACCAACCATGGTTCTATCTGAGACTCGCGGCCTATGGCTTTTTCTGGTTGTCCGAGGGGGCATACAGTTTCTCGAGAGACTCGGTGCCTGAGGCACCGTTCCGCCTAAAGGCATTCGGGATGCTCGCCCTCGAACCAGAGCGTCTGAAGAACCGATAGGCCGCCGCCGGAGGATGAATCCAGGGATGGTCAGACGCTCAAGCTGCTTGTTGTTTCAGATGTTCGGCGTCGAAACGGACTCCTTTCTTCCAAACCAGCAAAGTGATCGCCGCAATCTTGCGTGCCAAGGTGAGGCGTGCCATGGACGGTTTCATTCCTCTGGCAACTAAAGCGGCGTAGAATTCCTGAAACGGTCCCGGTAGGACAGCAGCTCGGATCGCTGCACCCTTGAAGATATTTTTCAGATCGTGATTGTGATTGGTGTTGAGTCCGCGAATGGCCAGCGGTCTTTTGGAGCGCTGGAGTTGACCCTCGACAAAACGGTACTCCCCCGCTGCTGTAGGTCTGCAAAGCCAAACCGCTGTAGGCCCACAATTGCCGTTTGGTGCGAAAGCGATGGGGTAGCGTGGTGCGTAGACTTGCTGGCCGGCGCAGGGAATAGCCCAACTTCTGTAAAGAGCCTTCATGCGATTCATCACCCGCGTGAGATCTCGAGTGACGGCCAGATAGCTGCGTGCCAACTCCCTCAAAGTTCGTAGGCCGTTCTCTCCGTGGTAGACCGGTGAGAGAAGCCCGCTCCGCAGCAGATCGGCCAGCTTTCGGGCGTCGATCCGATCATTCTTGTTGCCCGCTTTCAACAGCGAGTTTTTGCGCGGGTCGCACACCAGCACTTTCGTGACGTGTGGTTTGAGCAGGTCGTAGCCAGGCGCACAAGTCCCTTCTTCGAAGGCCACGTGCACGCTTCCGCGAAGTCCCCGGAAAAACTGCAAAATGGTTGCCCCTTTCGTCTCGAGAATGGACTCCATCACCAACTTACCGGTGGAATCCAGAACCGCTGCTGAGACCGTTGCTTGGTGAACGTCGAGCCCAATATACTTGGCGTCATTCACGAGGGTGCTCCTTCCTGTAGGCGTTGATGCGAACGGTCAAAACCTACTCTAAGGGGCGCCCTTTTATAATGCGTTTATCAGAACTTTTCTTTGAATCGAGACTCAGGAACGAATTAGCTTCTAAACTGCCGCTGCGAGTGGGTTTCGAGCTAGTGTTGCATCGACCCATTGAGACAACCCCCACGGGTTTTCGGAATGTGGCATCCCGAAGGTGCCTGCATCAAAGGAAATGGTTTGATACGGCAACAAAAGGGGTTTATGCGGCTTGAAGAATCAGCGACTTGTGGGAGGGCCGGAAAACACCTTTTGGTACGCCGCGGCACAGCGCTGAGCGGTCCCAATAGACGTGTCGAATTTCTTTGCCAGTTTTCGGAAGCTGCATTTTCCGCGCCAATAAGCTTCCGCGATTTCCTTCTTATCTTCTGGACTGAGTAGTGTTCGGGGAGGCCGGCCGATACGCGTACCCTTTGCGCGAGCGTTACGCATGCCCGCCCGGACTCGCTCCACAATAAGGCTGCGCTCGAGTTCGGCGACGGCACCGAGGACTGTGAACACCATCTTTCCGGCCGGCGTCGTGGTGTCCATCTGTTCGCTCAGGCTGACGAAGGCGATTCCAAGCGCATTGAATGTCTCGAGCGCCCGCAGCAGATGCGAGACGGACCTGGCGAAGCGGTCAAACTTCCAGACAACCACTACGTCGAACCTTCTCTTGTGGGCATCCGCCATGAGTCGATCCAGCTCGGGGCGCTTCTCTTTGGTCCCGGAAACGCCGCTGTCGACGTACTTGTCAGCGATCGCCCACCCGCGCCGTTCGCAGTGTTCGGAAAACTCGCGGACCTGCATTTCGGGCGATTGGCCGTTGCCGGTTGTGCTCACACGCGCGTAAATTGCGGCGCGCATTTATTTCCCCTCCCGGCGCCAGATCCACAGTAAGAAGAGCGCGGCTGTAACAAGCTCGATGATCCATGCGGCCGATGAACAGCCGCAGCGAATCAAAGAGATCCCGGCAACCGTAGCAGGAGCGATTGCTGCCGTTGCAACTCCGGCCCGCTGTGCCCGCGTCACGATTGCACCGGAGGCCCGCGGTGACCCCATCGCTTCCGCATCGTCCCCCCTACGCATTGCGTCCTCATCGGCAGCCGCGAGGCAATACGCGCAAACGTGCGGCTGGACGCCGGCGCGATCGTGCGGACCTCGCCGGCGTTTCGGAGCCGCTAGTTGATTTCGAGTGAGACGACGGGCGTCGGCCTGGTCGCCGCGAGAACCCGAGCGACATAGCCATACAACTTGAACCGATTGGCTAACCGTTCCGCGACGCTCTTCCAGGACACATTGCGCCGATAGCTGGTTTCGAGTGTCGCGATGTGATCGCCGGGCTCGACGCTGGAGCCTTGTTCAAGCCGCTGTTTGATCGACTGCTCAGCCGTTTCCACTTCGGATTCGAGCTGAGAAAGCCGACCGCGGAGCGACAAAAGCAGGGTCAGTTCGGTTTGAGAAATAACTTCTGGCGCGGCGACTACTTGCGGTGGAACAACGAACGGAATAGATTGCGTTGCAGTTGCCATGGAGCTAACTCTCCTTTGGTGATTAGGCCTGCCGGGTAGCTGATGACTACGCGGCGGGCCGCTTTTATTTCTTGGGCCGTTTCTCCTGGTAGATTTCCTTCTTCACTACCCTGAGTCTCGCAACGTCTGATTGAGTCCAGAGCCTCACGGCGTGACCATTCCGCACCTCAATAGCAGGGGCCTTAACCTTCCCGCTCGCGATCCACGCCTGCAACGTCTGGCGCGTGATCCCCACTGCATCTGCGGCCTGACTCGTCGTGTAAGCTTTTGGATTCACTGCCCTCATTCTTAGCAGTTGTCTTGACAGTTGTCAATAGCTTTGTTAGTGTCACACATGCCGCATTATGTCAGACAAGCTCACGGGCGCACACCGACTCATTCTTATTCGGGTAAAGATCGAACGGGCCAAAGAGCACCTCATCCAGTTGGAAGCCGAGGCGGAACAATTCCGACGGAAATACACGTATACTGTTGGCCCCAAGAAAAATCCTGAAACCGGCGAGCGCACGATTGATTTCTTCCACCCGGGCCCCGTTCCCAATGCGTCTTTCAGATTGCTGGCGATTGCCGGAGATGTCATTCACAACCTTCGCTGCTCCCTCGACCATCTCGCATACCAACTCGTGCTCGCCGCTGGTGTGCCCGAGGCCAAAGTCAGCACTAAGGTCGGCTTCCCCATTTTTGGGAGCGCCGAGATATACAAAACCGCGAAGGTTAGAAAAGTACAGGGAATGCGGCCAGAGGCTATAGAAGCTATCGATCGGCTCAAACCTTACAAGGGTGGGAATGAGCCGTTTTGGAAGCTCCACAAGCTCGATTGCACTGACAAACATCATCTCCTTCTCGCTGTTGGGTACGATTATTTGCTGCAAGGTGTCGGATTCGAGGGGGATTGGTGGCTTATAGCTGACACCCCACCGTTCAAGGGAATCTTTGGCACTGAAATGCAGGATAAGGGTCAACTCGCCACCCCGAAAACGCTCGGCGAAACGCAGATTACGGAAGGTGATGCGCTTCTCCCAACGCTCCATCAACTTGTCGAGTTTGTCGAAAACTTGGTTTTTAGCTTCGAGTCGCTTCTGGACTGAACGATCTTCCACTTTTGGGCGTGCCACTGGTATTATCCCTCCTGAGAGGGATTCGTCAGTGGTGCATCACCCGAAACTTTCCGCCAAGAATGAGCCGGGTGAATGATCGGATTTTAGACCTTTTCAATCTGCTCGCCGCGCGCATTCTGATATTCTCTGCTCCGAGGGTGCTCGCGCGCCATGGCCCACCAGCACGAGAACTTCCGGCAGTTCGTCGATACCATCGATTATCTCGAAGTGTGTCGCGTGACCATTCGCCCGGACGGTACCTTTACAATCCCGAACGAACGCGACGGAAAGATCGCCCAGGTGGCGCCCCGAACGCGTAGGGCTCTGGCCGAGTTCCTGCGCGAATTCGCTGACCGCCTCGAATGCCCTGATCCCAAGCACGTCCAGCACGCGAACGGCCGGCGATGAGCGGTTTCCTTCCTGTCTAATCCACTACCTCAGCTAACTCGAATAGCAACTGCTGCTGTGACTCGATCGCGCGTTTTGCTGTGAGCCGGACGATCAGATCCTCTTTGGCCGTGCGGAATTGCTTGATGGTGCGGGTGGCGAGCTGCTCCTCGCTATAGCCTTCGCTGACCTCGGCGTTCGCGACAGAACGGCCGGAGACGCCATCTTTTCTGATCTACACGATGGTGACGAGCTTCATCCGCTCAGGGCCTCCAGCGTCCCGCCGTCTTTGATGTGTACTCTACTTCAATCAGCGCTCAGCTACGCGGCCCTCATCCATTCACAGCCGCACAGGTTATCCAAGTTGGGGTACTGGTGTCATTTGCTCTTAAGGGTTGGTGCGGCCTCGCCAGTGTGGTTCGCCAATTGCTCAAGATTTAGTACTTCCCGATGGCATCAAAGTCAAGTTCCACGATGTAATCCTTAACGGACTCATCAAAAGTGAATTTGATGAAACCCGATTGCTCAAGTCTGACTAGCTCGCGCCTGAATGTCCTTGGAGTTACTTTTCGATAGGCACTCTGTATGTATTGAGACGAGATCAGTTCATCCAAGGGTATTCGTTTTGACGGGCTAGAAGAGAAAGGATCGGTTGGTTCTGTCTGGCTAATGAGAAAATCCAGTAGGTGGTACTCCCTCTGATTTAACACTCTTCGCCGTTCTCCTGCTCGTTGGTTATAAGCCCGCACAAGCATGCTTCGATAAACCACTCTATTGAGTTTGGTCTTTATGAAATTGTTTATTCCTTTCAATTCTTCGGCGAAGCCGACAATCCCAAATTTCATGAATTCCTGAAGTTCAAATGGCTGCCGTAAACGGCACTTCTGCAAATTACTCTTGTATGCCACTTCGTTCCGGTAGAAATAATTCGACAGTCCATAAAATCCGTGGACGTTGTAGTTACCCTGGAACAGTATCGCTGCCTCAACCAGCCTCGAAACGCGTCCATTCCCGTCACCGAAAGGGTGAATCGTCACTAGGAAAAAATGCGCTAACAGGGCACGGGTTACCGGATGTTCTCCTTTTACCATTCCCCTAGAATTGATGAATTCAATATAATTCTCCATGATTGCAGGTAACTCCATGTGTGGCGCACCTATGTGCACTCCACCCATATCTAGACTGCCTACTTGCACAGAAAATGTTCTAAAAGATCCAGGTATATTGTTCTTAGTGTCCGAATGTTGCGTCACCATCCGATGCATCTCCAAAATGTCATTTACCGTCATCGGGGGACTTGAGGGAGAAAATCTCTCTTTTACCCATTTTTGGGCTATTGCTGAATTCCTGATTTGCTGTTGCTCTTTGTTGGCAACTTCTGGGGATTTGGTTCCATTCGCAGCCTCGACAATATCCATCTGGTGAGAAACTTCAGCTTCAGATAGGGGATTTCCTTCCAAAGCTGTAGTTCCGTACACAGCCCGAACGCGATTGAGCTTGTCTAGTTGCTGCTTCCAATCTGGCGGCAGAACTAGATTTAATGCAGCTTCTTTATTGGCTTCGACTGTGACGATCTCCGCCAAGAGCTGAATCGGTTCGTATTTGTATTCAAAGTTAAAGCGAACCCATTCCATTTGTTGTCCTATTTGACCTCCTATTTGACCTCCTATTTGACCTCCTATTTGACACAGACAAGCACATGATAATGCTAGCTATAGTAAAATGTCAACAGTCTACATGACTTTGCTATTGACATGTTATTTGGCAATCCATAGACTGGTTCCAGTAAAACAAAAAGCCCCGCCTCAGTAGCGAGCTGAGAACGGGGCCAAATCCAGCAAGCGGGGTAAGCCGCATGCCGAACCCAAATGCATTTTCGGCCCTGCTCCGCACGAAAGGCAAGCCGAAATGAACGTCCTACCGATGGAGAAACAAATTCAGATCGTGGGTGCTCTTGTTGAATGCAATTCGATCCGTTCGACTGCGCGAATGGTCGGAGTCGAACACAAAACAGTAATGCGCGTCCTGCTGCGCGTTGGGAAAAAGAGCCAGCGCGTATTAGACGAAAAAATGCGCGGTCTGCAAAGCCGAGTTGTGGAGGTCGATGAGATATGGGGCTTATGTTGGCAAGAAAGAGGGACACCTGAACGGAGCAGATGATTCGCTACGGCTTGGGGATCAATACGTTTTCGTTATCCATTCGTCCCTGCGCATGACTCCGGCAATGGCCGCTGGGATAACAGACTCCATTTGGGATATTCGAGAGCTTTTGAATTGAGGAGATAAATGGCAACCAACCCTACGCCAGCGCCAAAAATTCCTGAGGTTATATATGGGATGTTTTGCGGCGGAATCGACCAAGCAACATCGCAAAAATTCGTGAATGCCTTAGCCGTTGCGACGGGAGCGAAAGTTAAGCATATTCATCTTCTCTTCCAATCTGCCGGGGGTTACGTTGGAGACGGAGTGTTCCTTTACAATCTCTTCCGCAGCGTATCCATTGAACTCACGCTGTATAACGTTGGTCAGATTTCCTCCGCTGGCGTCGTCGCTTTTCTTGGAGCTAAAAATAGAAGGACTACCCGGAATGCCACCTTCATGCTCCACCGCAGCACTAACAGTCCCCAATTCGCTACGGCCACTAAGTTGGAGCATGTCGCTAAGAGTCTGGTGCTCGATGATGAGAGAACCGAAGAGATTGTCCGCTCTCATGCGAAATTCCCTCCTGGGTTGTGGACGACCCTAGAGCACCATGACCTTTACCTATCGGGCGAAGAAGCTATCAGATACGGTCTAGCCGATGGGATTGGGGAGTTTACCCCAACTCCCGGCCAACAAGTATTTAATGTTTTGGGATAGCCCAGCGTCAATAGAACGCTTGCTGTATCGGGTACTCGGCAAATTTTGCCCATCATTCAAATGACACCACTACCCACGTTGGCATCCCCTTGCAACGGGTGCTTGCATGGGTCTAACTTGTGGCGCATGCGAACCCACAAGCAACTAACGATCCATGAATTTGCTCGGATGGGCGGTCTTGCCCGCGCGCGGAAACACAGCAAGAGCCAACTCCGCGAATGGGGAAAGCTGGGCGCCAAATTCGGCAAGCTCGGCGGCCGGCCGAAGGTTAAGGGCAAGAAATGAGCGTCGGCAAGGTCGGAAGCGCTAAGGATCGTAAGTGTCCCAAGTGTGGGCTCGAAGGGGAATATGCTGGCAGCCACGAAATGGTCCTCGGCTAATCACGCCGATGGGAAAATGACTTCAAATGCAAAGCTTGTGGCGCTGAATGGCGCCGACCAGCGAAGGCCGAGTCTTAGAAAAAAACCGCCGGCTCGCAGGCCGGCGGCGAAAGGAATTTATCCGTGAGTGAACAAACGCAGACTACACCCAGGGCCCCCGTTAAAGCAACCGCGTGGAAGAGCGAGTATTTGCGCACATATCGACGGGAGCACCGAAAGGCAGAACGTCTGTCACCGGACGAGTTGGAACGGTGCCGCCAAAACCCGGCTCTTTTGCGTGAGATCCGCGGAGCGCAATGGATCGCATGCCCTCTGTGTGGGCTACTATTCGGGAAACTTCCGGAACATCTAGCCTCAGAGCACGCCGCAGAATTGATGCCCGATGACGAGCCAGCGCCCAGCCGTGCCCGGCCGCTAGCAGAAGCGTTCAAGCGAAAGTTCGGCTTGCCGAAAAACTATCCGCTTTGCTCCCGGGCCTACAGTGAAATGATGGCAGCGAAGAAGAAGGCCTCCGGCTACTTGCCACCAACGCAGACGCGATTCGGGCAAGAGCGAGGCCCGTCGCCACACTCTGGAGTCAAAGCGCGCCGCGAATGGGGCGTGAGTCTGGCCGAACGGCAGGCGGCGCGAAGCAGAGTGCTAGCGAGGCCGTCGAACGATGCTTGGTCGAAGAATGCGTCGCGGGAGCCCAAGGTTTCTAATTGGGAGATCGCCGAGCCGAGACTGTGTGGTCGATCCCATGAAAAGATCGCTGCCGATTGCGGCCTCACTCCAGGCACCGTGCATTATCACCTTCGCAAGATGGGCTTCCCTCCGGGGAGAGAGTTCGTTCTGTTTCACGGTGAACCACTTACTCGACGGCACCTGCCTCTACTCATCGAGGACTGGATCGCTGTGAACTACCCTGCGGCACCCTCCGCACCGACGTTTTCCCTGAGACCCCGTGAGCGGCTGACTGTCGAGCAGACCGCTGCGATGTTGGGTGTTTCTCTTTCTTGGGTCCGCCACCACATGAGGGCTCGTACACGAGTTCCTCTTGTGGGCGCTCTACGCGACGGCCGTCGCTACCTTGGGAGGGCGCAGGTGCGGTACCTGTTTCGGGAACTCCAGAGAATACATCGGGAGAAGTTGCTCTCCAGCGCTCGCCGAGAGATCACACAAACGCTTGGAGTCAATCCCCACTGGATCATTCATCGGCTCAGGACGAAACATGAATCGTGGCCGCTCTCCGCGAAGATGGGCGGCAAGATTCTTCTTCTTTGGAATGGGCTGAAAGACAAATGGCACACGCATAGTGCCACTGCCAGAGGTGGCAGACCGAGGAAATTACTCCCTAGTGAGCAAGCTGCCTTGCCCGTTAGGTACCAACGCTTACGGCTAGATCTCAAGGCATTGGCGAAGTGTTTGAAGGTGGAGAATACAAAACATTTTCGTCGTGTTCGGCAGTGGATCTGCGATCAAGCTAAGCTGGGTCGGATGCGCACGCTCTTACTCTGGGTAGATTTCTTCGCCTGGATTGACAAGCATGGGGAAGAATGGGGCTTTCTCTCCGGCCATTGGGTGCCCAGCGATCTCGCTATAGAGTTCTTGGCCTCGGATTACACCGTCGGTGCCACGACGGTTAGGGATCTCGTCCGCTAACCCCTCACTTCCAGAGATCCACAAAACCACCGGGAAACCCCCAGGTTATCCGGTGGTTTTCGGAAACTTTCCACCGGTAAACCCCAGGTTTTTGGCCTTTTTCGCCGTGCCACACTCGGTTTCGAGATTCGGGAGATTGTGTACGAGTCCATCCAGGCGCACCGAAGCTGATTGGGCCAGAAAGCGAAGCCGAGCGGATGACACCCTGCAGATGCTCCGCGACGCCAGCAAAAAGTGGCCGCTCAGTCCGCGGGACACCTTGATGGGTGCCATTCCACAACCCGCTTCAGGTACACTGCCCGCGCCAACGTCATCGTTGCCGAGCACGGAGGCTCGGATCGTGCCACGGCGACGCTTTCAGAAAGGGAGGGTGTATCAACGAGGCAAAAAGTGGGTTGGCTCATACCGTGAACATGAGATCAATCCCGCTACCGGACAACGAATACGCCGGACCGTTACGTTTCCTGACTCGGTAACGTCGGAACGTTTGGCCTGGCGTGAACTTGAACAGTACCTTAGCCGGGTGAACGCTGCGATACCGCCACCAATAAAGAGGGGAGGCAAGAAACTCCTCGAACTGGTGGAGGAGTGGAAAGACAAAATTCTTCCAAACCTCAAGAGCGGAACGGTACGCGCGGCGCTTTCCCACATTCGAACTTACATCAACCCCATTCTTGGCGAGATGCCATTGAAAGAGCTGCACGTCAGGGAGCATCAGGCGTTCATTACGTCAGTAGGCCGCCGCGTCGACCGGCGGAAGACTGCCGAGAATGTCTACGGCACCCTCACCGCAATTCTCAATCGCGGCCGAGAATGGAACTACTCGATACCGGAAGTAAACCGGAAGCAGTTGGTTTTCCCCACAGACAAGAAGCCCAAACAAACATTCTTTTTCGACGAGGACCTAGCGGCGCGGGTGATTGGTTCTGCAGACCAACCATTCAAGACGATGTTTCTGGTTTGCGCGCTGCTCGGCCTACGGATCGGAGAAGTAACTGCCCTAAAAACTACAAGCCTCGATTTTCAGAGGAAAACCATCGACATCAGCTCCGCCCTGGATTACGCGACTCGGAAAGAAGGCACCCCGAAGAGCGATAACAGCGCGGCCCCGCTCCATATGTCTCAACTCCTCGAAAATCATCTCCGCGACTGGATCGCAAATAGCTATCGACCCAATCCGGAGTGCTACCTGTTCACCAACTCCGTTGGCCGGCCGTACCTGTCCGATAACGTCGTGAAATATGGCGTACATCGGGCAATGGCCCGCCTCGGGGTAACCACACCGAAGGGCGCGCACATCGGCGTCCACTGCTTCCGGCACGGCGTAACCACAAGCCTGCTCGAATCCGGAACGCCAATTCACATCGTAACGAAACTCATGCGCCATGGTGATCCGAAGGTCACGCTCGAGCACTATGCGCATATCGTTTCGAATGCGGATAAAGAAGAGTCTGAGAAGCTGTCCCGCAGAATTGGGACCCATTTGGAGTCAGAGTCCGAATTGGAGTCAACTACGGTCAAGACTGCATGAAACGATTGGGCTTGGCGGAAGCGTGTGGGAGTCGAACCCACCATCCACCCCGCGAAGGGACGGATCGCCGGCTTTGAAGACCGGGAGGATCACCGGACCCCTTGCGCCTCCGGCGCGATTATAAGAGGCCGTAGCTCAGCGATCAATTTTCGGAGACACCGCGATCAATTTTTCTGGGAGGTGGCGAAGGCCATCGCTTCAACCAACTCGAGAACACGAGGATCGGTGCAGACTTCGTAATACGCGCGCTGCCCTTCAGGTCCGATGCGGCCGTCGGAGAGCAATTGCCGTACGAATCCACGGCGTAAGAGAATTGGCTCGACCGCGTCACCGATCGGCGCCTGGCCTAGAAAAAACGTGGTCTTTTCCTTCCCCCATGGCATTTCACACTCGAGCTCCACCGATTGCAGCGCGATCTCCTCGGTAAGTTTGGCAAAGCCTTCGTCATTGAGTTCCACGCCGTTCAGGTTGAAACGAATCAAAAATTCGTCTGCTTCGTCCTCCTGAGCGCCTTCGACTCCGGGTTGGAAAACAAACAGCCGAAACAGAGATGAACTGCCGCTCAGCATGCGCCGAGCTACCTTTGAACAGCTCGACAGTCGATCGGAAAGATTAAGCGCCTTTGAAATCATGATGCGGGAATCGCTATCCACCCAATACGTCGGCGCTGAGCCTTGAAACGCAATGCCCACTCCCAGTTCCAAACGAGGTAACTCGCTCACATCGGGCCGTTCGTTGTAGGCGGCGGAAATAGCCAGAATCTGCCGGGCGAGCGCGCAGGCCTTGGAAACGGCGCGCTGATGCGAGCGATTCGATTCCGTCTCGAAGATAGCCAATACCATAGCGTCGCCCTCGATAAAGACTTTGGCGGCCCCATAGCGGTCCAGAATGCGTTTTACCGGCTCGTAGAAATTGAGACTGAAAAGCGTCGCGGGATTCAGTCCGCGGTCCAGGAGATCTTTAGTGATGCGAGTAGAACCCCGCACGTCGGCTTTCACTACAGCGTGATTGATCACTTGATCGTGCGCGGGAGGAGTTTCCGTGGGCAACAGGAATTCGTACAAGCTGTTATTCATGCGCGAAATCTCGCGCGTGCGCTCGCTACGAACGATCTGGATTCGTTCCATAGCTGCAGTCAGGCGCTCGTAGTTCCGCAAGTCTCGGCGCAAGCGCATAAAATCTTCAGCGAAATGCAAAGCCACCGCATGCGCCTCGTTTCTAGGGTAACGCCGCAGCTTCTTGGCCAGCGTTTCGATGCGCTCCATGGAGAATCGCCGGGCCGGAAATTGCTTCAGAATTTGGGCGACGCGCTCCAGTTCTTCCCGGGAAACAAGCGCTCTCTTCAGCTGCTGCAAGTGAATGGGAGGGCAATAATCGTGGAAAATGTTGCGTAACTCATAGCTCGCCAGCACATGGATCAAGAGGTCGCGTTTTTCCAGCCGAGACACCCAATCGTCCAATCGGTGGGCGCGCTCCGCAGCGGATTCCTGACTTCCCTCCCAATCTGCGTCAAACAGGCGGTGGGCGTTTTCGGGCTCATTCAGGTAGTCGCCCAAGATTCGATCGTATTCCTGCCCGGTAAAGTCGGCCTTATTCTTCGCCGCCTCGATTTGCGGACCCAATTGGTCGAGCTTGGCTTGTAATTGTTTGATGCGAGGCTCGATTTTCGACAGCTCAGAGCGCACCCGCGCAGGGTCGGTCCCAATTCCCACACGCGCGAGCATCCCGCCACCGTTCTCGAGCTTTCGCGAGAGCGCATCCCGCTGCCCTTCGAGACCTGCGAGCTCTTCCCGAATAGCGACGGCTGAATTCAACAGATCCTGATGAATTCGCGAGGCCTTGGCAATCTCGTCAGCGCGACTGCTCGTCAGAACGGTTTCGCGCAGCAGCTCCATCAGTAAACCGTCGAATGTCTCGAAGCGATCCTCGTCTTTTTGGTAGTTTCCGAGCAAAACGTAGTGCTCGAGAAACAGAAAGTCGTCGCGCCCGCCTTCGACAAAAGCGATTCGGTCGGCGAGCATTTCATATACGCCCTTTTGCTCTTCGCCGAATAGAGCCTTGCGCCACCGCCCCAGATTGTTTTCCTCGAAGTCTTGCAGGATCTGATAGATGTGTTGGGCGACCTGGCGGAAGATGGTGCGCCGGTTCGCTTGCAAGTCGGCGAGCTGCGCCTTCATAACGTGGGCCTGTTCGGAGCGCTCGAAGTATTGCCCTCGAGTGCGGATCCACTCCTTCGCTTCCAGAAGCAGAGTCGCAAACTGGGCTGCGATTTCCTGAGTCAAAAACTTCAGCAGAGTCACCCGAAACAGCAGATCGAGCTCGACCTTCTTTTCGTACTTAGCGCGAGTGAGCGAGGCCTGCATCAATTCGAGCGTCTGGCGTTTCCAGGCGCCAGTCTCCGGCCCTTTCGGCGGCTTTGCTCCCTTGCGAACCGCATAGGTAAGATTCGCGGCCTGGCGAATAAACTCGAGGAGATAAGCGCGAGTTTGTTCCGTCCAGGCGGGGCTCAGAGAAACATCATGGTGGATATTATCGACGCCTACTGTAAGCGCAGTCAGCGGAAGCTCTGCCGCGTAAGTCTTCAGGTCGACGCGTGCAAAGTTGCCCGCGAGCGTCGTTTTAGGAAGCCCTTGAGGAGACATATGTCTTAAGCTTTCACGAGGTTAGCAGGGGTCGCTCCGGGCCGCAGCAAGCAATCCGGGAAAAGCAGCCAAGGCGTTAACATCCGATTGGAACGCTGGGATCGTATAGGACGTGACGCGTGTCGGCGTCAACTCGGGGTCTATGTAATGGTGATCCGCCGCGTATCCGCCTCGACATGTTCCAGGTGGATAGCAATCTGCGGCCAGTCGGTTCGCAAAGTGAAGCGCTCCGCCCACTCAATAATGACCACGGCAGGTTCAGCGAAGGCGTCCTCGAGCGCCAGGGACTCGAAACTATGGAAGTTTTCCACTCGATAAAGGTCCACATGGTAGACCTTGATATGGTTGCGAAACACGTGTACCAGGGTGAAGGTTGGGCTAGTGACTTCTTCTTCACGCGCTACGCCCAGTCCACTGATGATCCCCTTGGTGATCGTAGTCTTGCCGCTACCCAGTTCCCCGGACAGGAGAATCAGCGAAGGTGGCCGAAGGCGCTCCGCCAACTTGCGGCCGATTTCCATGGTCTGTTCGGGAGAAGATGACACGATCTCAGTGGAGGCCATCGTGCCATTCAGCCAGAAGCCGTGCGAAGGCCTCGGGAAGCGCTTCGATAAGATCCGACGCGATAAGCGGGGCCTCGCCAACTCTTTCCGCCGCGACGTCGCCAGCCAAGCCGTGGAGGTAGACACCCAGTCCGAGCACGTGTTCCCAGTTTTTAGTGCCAAATTCCGCTGTTAAACCGGCGAGTATTCCAGTCAAAACGTCCCCGGTGCCTCCTGTGGCCATTCCCGGATTACCCGTTGTGTTGACGTAGGCCTGCCCCTCGGGTGTAGCCAGAATGGTGTGAAAGCCCTTAAGGATGACGAAGGCCTTCCATTTTGCGGCCGCATCGAGTGCGATTTCCAAACGTTTTGCTTGAACGTCACGTGCGGTTGCACCAAGGAGCCGGCCCATTTCTCCGGGATGCGGCGTGATCGCAAGGAGTTCTGGCTTCCTGCTCCGGAATTCGTCTGCGCGCCCCACGAAAGCATTCAGCCCATCGGCATCGAGAATCACAGGAAGCGACACCTTCTGCAGCACAGTACGAATGAATTGCTGCGTTTCGTGATTTGTAGAAAGCCCAGGCCCTATCGCCAGGACTGATTTCTCCTGCACCACCTGCGCAAAACGATCGCCATCGAGATTGCGAAAACTGGCGGTTCCATCTTCCGTCGCCAGCAGAGGTGTCGTCATCATATCGGGCATGCTGGCTGCGACGATGGGGAGCACGTTCGCCGGCGTAGCCACGGTAACGAGTCCCGCACCCACGCGCAGCCCAGCGCGGCCGCCCAAGACGGCAGCTCCCGATTTGCCGATCGAGCCTGCCACAATCAGCGCATGCCCAAAATTGCCCTTGTTTGAATCCGCCTTGCGCACCATGCGTAAGCTGCGGAATTCGCCTGGTTCGAGCCAGTGAAGCTCCAGATTTGGATCATCGACCAGAAGTTCGCGTGGCGTGCCTATGTCACGCACCACGAGTTTGCCCACACAGTCGGCGCGAGGTGCCAGCAACTGGCCAACTTTCGGAGCAGTCAAGGTTACGGTCACGTCAGCGCGAATGACGGACCCTCCAAAATCCTCATTTCCTGAAGGGAGTCCGGAGGGCATATCTACCGAAATTACGAAACGCGCACGCGCGCGACCAAGGCGAGCCGGTCTCTTATCCCGCCATGCATTAACATCGTCGATGACGGAAGCGAGGAGGCCCTCTACGGGCCCCTTGATCCCGGTGCCTAACAACGCATCGACAACGAGATCTGCTTCGTTCAGCGCCTCACGTGCCGTGGCCCACTCCGACTTCGAGGTCACTGCGTGCAGCTCTCCGCCACTCGCTTGCCAAAGCTGCAGGTTCACGGCCGCGTCGCCGCGCACCGCCGAAGACTCCGCAAAGAGGAATACCCGAGCAGGAGCGCCGCGTTCGCGCAAACGGCGGGCGACTACAAACCCGTCGCCGCCATTGTTGCCTTTGCCACAGAGGACGAGAATGTTACGCGTGGAAAGATCGGGAAAAACCTGCGCCAAGTAATCCGCCACAGCCGCGCCCGCGTTTTCCATCAACTGCAGGCTGGGGATGCCATAACGCTCGGTGGTCAGCCGGTCGACCTCGCGCATCTGCTCTGCGGTCAAAACTTTCATGGGACATTGATCATGGCACGATCTCTCGCGATCGCAAAAGGATCCGGCAAGAAGGCCAGCGACGGCAGTCAGCCGCGCACTACGCTCGCTTGGCCTTCACGTCTGCAACGCGAATGATTAGGCGTTTACCAAGCGCCCTGGCTGCCCGAGTGATCGTATCGAGCGTCACAGAAACGTTCTGTGGGTCCAGCAGGCGATCTAGCTGTGATCGGCTCGTGCGAAGCTGCTTTGCCATCGCCTGCTTGGTTTTTTGTTGCTCTTGCATGGCCTGTGAGAGTTGCCAAGCCAGCACCCGTTTTATGGCAACCGCTTCGACTTCTTCGCGGATTCCTTCCTGTTCGAGGAAACTGTCGAAGGTGGAACCGCTGTGGTCCGTTCTCTTGTGACTTTTCCTTACTTTCATCGGAGTCCCCTTTGATGTTTTTTCTTATTGCTTCTTGCAAGTTCTAAATCCTCGTCCGGAGTCTTCGGTGTCTTCTTGATGAATCCATGCAGCAGGACCATCCGGCCTTTCTTGTCGATATAGAAAAGCACCCGGGCGATTCGGTTCTGGACCAGGTTTGTTCGCACTTCATAAACACCGTCGCCTAATGGCCTGGAAACGGGCATCCCAACTGGCCAGCCAAACTCTGCCGTTTTGATGTCCTCGCCGATGCGTTTCCGATCCTCGGGTGAAGGCAGCCCCTTCAACCACTCTCTTACGGGTTCTCCCCCAGCCTCTATCCTAAAGAAGATTGCCGGAACGCGTTTCCCTTGTCTTTCGAGCGCCTCAGGCTGGGCACCTGAGCCCGTCGTGGATTTGGGCTTCTTACCCACATACGGAGTGTACCATATACGGTACATCCATGTAAGGGGTTGATCAGTAATCGATCGTGGACATAACAGGCAAAAGTGGGTGACACGCAACGATGAGCTAAGGCATTTTGATGACGGTGCCTAATTTAAGAGATTCGACGAGTTAGAGCTTTAGGGGAAGGATGGCAGAATTTGCTTCCGATCAGGAACGCACGACAACGAACCGTGTTTGTGCTCTTCTGCATCGGCTTAAGCATACTGACCATCGCTGAGACATCCGCTTACCGAACGATTTACACTGTGTCGGCCTCGGCACGATGGGTAGAACACACTCTTGAAGTGCAGTCTCAGTTGAACCTGCTTGCCTCCGACCTGTTGGACTCTCAAGCGGCGTGGCGCGCATATCTAGTTTCCGGCGATCAGACCTCAATCGCCGAAGAACAAGTACAGAAACAGATAATCGTGGCACAAATACAAAAGCTCCGTGACCTCACACGCGACAATCCTACACAACAAAAAAACCTGGACGAGCTTGAGAAATTGCGGTCAGCAAGGAGGGCCGTCATCGACCTTGCACTTCAGCACGCGGGGAAATCATCCATTCAAGGAAAACCGGGAGAAAGCTTTCAGGCTGAGACTGCGCTCCTTGACGCCATGCGCCGGAAGTTAGTGGAGATGCAGCAGGAGGAGGGCGGTCTTTTGGTCACCCGACAACGAAGTGCTGAGGCCGCCTATGACAGATCGTCTCGGGCTATTCTGATCGAAAGTGCCGTTGCTTTGGTTCTTCTCTTCGTCGCAGTCATTTTCGCTCTGACCGAGATGTCGCGCCAGGATGCGATTGAGCAGAGGCGTCTCCAAACAGCCGGCGCACGGGTGGGTTAGCCGGTAGTACTGCTTACGACTATTGACCGCCTTTTGCGCGGCATGTAGCAGATTAAACCAGACAGCAGGAAACCGGCGGAGCAGTTGTGTGCCTATTTTGCGGCCTGCTTACTCCTGTCCCGGAAAACCGATTTGCGGATGATCCACGCGTTTTCTATCATCCGGTGCTGCCGATGCGGCAACAAGGCACCTTACCTAGCAGACCAAATCACAGCCGGTCAGGACGTGCCGAATATCGGAACCAGATAAGTCGCTTGCGGATGTTTGAGCTGTAGGGTTACTCCCTCGACCGCGTTGCCTGAACATCCACTATTGTGAGAGAGTAACCATCGCCTTATCGGTTTACCGGTGAGGGCCGGGCAGCCTCGCTGCTCCATGTTTCAGCATGACGGTGGGGCTGCCTGTTTCAGCGCCGCCATACGCGCCGTAAATCGCATTTCGAATGCTCATTGCTCTCGAGCATGGAGGGCGCGATGAACTGGTACAACTATATCGCCTGCTTTTTCGCAGGAGCCTTTCTCGCCAACGTGGTCCCTCACTTCTTTCATGGCATTTCCGGCGACCGCTTTCCCACTCCATTCGCGCATCCACCTGGACGCGGACTTTCCTCGCCCACTGTTAATGTGGTTTGGGCCTGGATCAATCTTGTCATCGGCTATGTCCTGGTCCGGGCGGGCAGAGTCTCTTCCGACAATTACGCCGCTCTGATCGTGCTCCTCGTCGGAATCGTGTTCATCAGCACCGTTCTTAGTTTCCGATTCAGACAGAAAATGCGTGAATGATGTTCGAAGGGATGGGAAAACGACTGTCCCATCCAGCCAGCCGCGCAAACTGCTCCCGCCTCGTTCGAACACGCCGCAACATATCCACCGTTCGAACGACTAGTAAGTTATCAGAACTTGACTATTGTTTACTTATATGATAAGGTCGCATATGTTCCTTGTGCCGGTTTTCGCTCTGCTTTCTACCATTCGCCGCGACCTGTTCGCGGTCTCTTTCACCACTCTCCGGGACTTCTGCCGTCCCGAATTCCCTTCGCCTGCTTCCGGCTTATCCTTCGAGCAAAAAACTGCAAAACCACACGAATCTTGCCAAGCCTTGCAAAATGAAGACTTGCAAAAATGGAGCCACAACTCTCGTGAAATGAACACTTACGAAAAAATAGGCGGGGGGAGGGTTCTACGTTCGGCCGAAATCGCCGAGCCCGAGCTAGGCCCGAGGAGAGCGACCGGATATCAATCCATTACACGGGCAGGAATGCCTGTGCTATTCGATCAGCGCCGGGTCGGCAGATCGGCGCTCGCGGGGGCGGGTTCGGCGACGGGCGGCTTGAAGCGCTGCGAGGCGGCGAGGCGGCTATGTTTGCGTCCGTAGCTGAAATAGATCGTGAGGCCCACAACCAGCCAAACTCCCAGCCGCAACCAATTCTCGGCAGGCAGCGAGAACATCAGGACCAAGCAGCACAAGATCCCCAGCACCGGCGTGATGGGACAGAACGGCACGCGGAACGGGCGATGCACCTCGGGATGGATTCGCCGCATGATCAAGACCGCCGCGCATACGATCACGAACGCCAGCAGGGTGCCGATATTCACCAGTTCGGCCAGGATTCGTAAAGGCAAGAAGGCAGCCATGGCCGCAACGCAAACTCCAGTCAAAATGGTCGACTTCCAAGGCGTGCGGAAGCGTTCGTGGACCGCAGCAAAGAATCCGGGAGGAAGCAGCCCATCCCGCGCCATGGCCAGAAAGATTCTGGGCTGGCTCAACATCATTACCAGAAGCACCGAGGTGATGCCCGCGACGGCCCCGACCGCGACCAGCAACTGCGCCCACGGCAACCCCACCTGCCGGAAGGCGTCGGACACCGGGGCGTCGATATTGATCTGGCTGTACGGCACCATCCCGGTGAGCACGGCCGCCATGGCGATGTACAAAATTGTACACAGCACAAGCGAAACCATGATCCCAATGGGCACATCCCGCGATGGATTGCGGGCTTCTTCAGCATGGGTAGACACGGAATCGAAGCCGATATAGGCAAAGAAAACGATGGCCGCACCGGCCAACATGCCGACGGGTTCGCCGGCCGGTCCCGTTTGTCCCATCAGGGTATGGCCAAACAAGCTCAACCCAGTCAGCCCAAAGGGCGCGAATGGCCTCCAGTTGGCCGGATTGACGTAACGCGCACCCAGGCCGATCACGAAGAACACAATGGTGACCTTCAAGATCACGATGGCGGCATTGAAGCTGGCGCTCTCCTTGATCCCTTTCACGAGAATCACGGTGACCAGCGCGACGATGACGATGGCGGGCAGATCGAACCATGTGCCCGTCGAGACAAGCCGCCCCGAGGTGGGATCGAAATCGAAGGGCGCGTTGGTCACGACGTGCGCCAGACTGACCTTGAAGAAGGCCAGCAAATCCTGAAAGTAATGAGACCAGCCGTGCGCGACGGTGGATGACGCCACGGCGTACTCGAGAATCAAATCCCACCCGATGATCCACGCGAACAGCTCTCCGAGGGTGGCATACGCGTAGGTGTAGGCCGATCCTGCCACCGGTACCATGGAGGCGAACTCGGCATAGCACAGGGCGGCGAAGATACACGTCACTCCGGCGGCCACGAACGACAGCATGAGGGCCGGGCCGGTTCTATCGTGGGCGGCAATCCCCACCAGAACGAAGATGCCCGTACCGATGATCGCTCCTACTCCCAGGCTCGCGAGTTGGACGGGACCGAGGACACGCCTAAGGCGATTCTCGCCGCGCAGCTCTTCCAGCAAGACGCTGTGCGGCTTGGTCATGAATAGCTGGTTTGGCATATCTACCTTCTCCTACATTGATGCCAGATCATGATTCCAGGTCGGGCCGTGTACGTTTACTCCGCTGCGAAATCAGCGAGAAATCGATTCCGGTGCGGGCCGCCGGGACCAGATCAGATACACCGGAACGCCCAAGAGCACGATCACCAGACCCGGCCAGGTGGTTTGCGTCTTATACAGAATCAACACGAACATGATCGCAAGAGCGACGATGATATATAACGCCGGCACGATGGGATAGCCAAATGCACGATAAGGCCGCTCGACGTTGGGGCGTTTTCGGCGAAGGACGAACACGCCGGCGATCGTGAGCACGTAAAAGATCAAGACGGAAAAAACGACATAATCGAGGAGGTCGCTGTAGAGGTTCCCGTACGTCACCGTTCCGAGCGCATCGACTCGTCGGGTGCGGGCAAGAACCAGAAGGACCGCCCACATCCCTTGAATAAGCAGCGCCCGCGAAGGGACGTGACGCCCGTTCAATTCGCCAACGGAACGAAAGAACAAACCGTCGCGCGCCATTGCGTAGTAAACACGAGCCCCGGCCAGGATCAGGCCGTTGACGCAGCCAAAGGTGGAAATAATGATGGCAACGGCCATCACGGCAGCACCCGCACCGCCAAGTATCGCGCTCAGCACAGCCGTGGCTACGCGGTCATCGGCAGCGGTTCGAATCTGAGCCAGAGGAAGCGTGCTCAGGTAAGCGATATTGGCCAGAAAATATAAACTGATGACGATTGCGGTGCCCAGCGCGAGCGAGAGGGGCACATCGCGCCTGGGATTTTTCACTTCGCCCGCCGTGAACGTAATGTTGTTCCAGGCATCGGCCGAAAAAAGCGAACCTACCTGTGCCACGCCATAGGCGACAAACAAACCAAACAA
Organism: uncultured Acidobacteriota bacterium; assembly: GCA_963846235.1. Taxonomy (GTDB): domain Bacteria; phylum Acidobacteriota; class Terriglobia; order Acidiferrales; family UBA7541; genus Palsa-189. Next base: position 3,950,333 of record CAWJVF010000002.1, on the reverse strand, counting down.
TCCAGATGTAACGGAAAGCGCGGGAATCCATCGGCGCAGAAAATCCGCGCCCGGTTGGATTATCTGAGCGCCATCAGCGCTCCAGAGGTGCGAGAAATTAGCCTGAATTGCAGCTGCGTTTCGCCCAAAGACGATTCCCAAAACCACCAGGCCGATGAGCGCCACGGTCTTTGCGGAAGTAAAAATATTCTGGATATACTTTCCCCAGCTCAGGCCGCGGGTATTTGCGAGGGTCAGAAAGACGATCAATAAAATGGCGAAGAACTGCTGCCAGGAGAGGCTCAACGCATATTTTGCGGAGATGCGTACGGGCGCGATGATCCAGGAGGCGGGCGAAACCGAAGGAACCAGGACACCGAGGAAGCGCGCAAATGCGACCGCTACCGCGGCAATCGTTCCCGTTTGTATGACCAGGAAAAGCGTCCAGCCATACAGAAAGCCCCACAGAGGCGAGTAGGACTCCCGCAAATAGATATACTGGCCACCCGCTTTCGGCATCATCGCGGCTAGCTCGCCATAGGAAAGCGCCGCAGACACGGTGAGAATTCCGGTAATCACCCAGGCGATCAGAAGCCCGCCAGCTCGATCCCGTCTGCCGCGATATATCCGCCGAAACAATGAAGATGCCGGACCCGATCATCGATCCGACCACGATCATGGTGGAATCGAAGAGACCCAGGCCGCGGATGAACCCGGATTCGCTGGGCGCAGGCGGTGCCGATGTCGCCGATGTAGCAGTTGAGGTATTCACGCTGCTCTCAATTTTCTCCGCGGGCGCGCGCAGCCTTTTTCAGAAACAACTGCGCCCGGGCAGCAGGATTTTCCGCGACGATCAAATCCCGCGCCACGGCCAACGAATCGGCGCCAGCGCGGAAAACCTCCGCGGCACGTTCCAGCGTAATGCCGCCGATCGCCACGAGAGGCTTGCGGGTATGCTGCCGAGCTTCCCGCAAAAGGTCTAATCCCACGACAGGGTCGAGATTTTCTTTCGAACTGGTCGGAAAAATAGGGCCGAAGGCGATGTAATCGGCGGACGTCTTATCGGCAGCGTCAAGCTGCTCGAGAGAATGTGTCGACACACCAACTAAAATGTCTGGCCCAACAATGGCGCGCGCTTCCGAGACATTTAGATCTTGCTGCCCCACGTGCACTCCTTGCGCGTTTGCCAGAACTGCAATATCGGCGCGATCGTTCACGATGAAGCGGGGCTTGTAGATGCCCGGCTTGGCAAGACGAGATAAGGTGGCAGAGATGGATTGCGAAGCTTCGAAAAGTTCCCTGCTGCTGGCGCGTTTATTGCGATATTGCAGAAGCTCAACCCCGGATTCTGCCATCATTTCGACGAACGACAGCTCCGACGTCTTTTCGAGCAGGGCCGCATCGATTATGGCATAGAGAGGAGGGAAGACAAGATTCATATCCCGCTCGTGCTACTTCCCGTGCACGGGCAGCAAGCGCTCCAGGAAGTGCGTATCGAGATGCCCGGCTTCGAAATCCGCCTCCGCCAAAATACGCTGGTGCAAAGGAATCGAAGTTTTGATTCCCTCCACGACAAACATCTCCAGTGCGCGGCGCATGCGGGCAATGGCCTCGGCGCGGTCTCGCCCGTGGACAATCAATTTGGCTATGAGCGAATCGTAATAGGGAGGAATGACGGCATCAGCATGCGCGGCTGTGTCCACCCGAACACCGGGTCCTCCCGGTATATTGAATACAGTGATGCGACCCGCGCTAGGAACGAACGTGTCGGGGTCCTCCGCGTTCACACGGCATTCAATGCTATGGCCGCGAAATTCGATGGGCCCGATCGCCGCCTCCAACTTCTCGCCCGCGGCAATACGTATCTGCGATTTGATCAGATCGACTCCAGTGACCAATTCCGTCACGGGATGCTCGACCTGAATGCGCGCATTCATTTCGATAAAATAGAAGGAGCCATCCTCGTCCATCAAAAACTCGACCGTTCCAGCGTTGCTGTAGCCGATTTTGCGCAAAGCCTCCACGACGCGGCTTCCCAATTCCGTCCGCCGCTTTGGAGTAAGTGCTACAGACGGCGATTCCTCAACCAGTTTCTGGTGGCGCCGCTGAATGCTGCACTCACGTTCACCCAGATGCAAAACATTGCCATGGCGGTCGCCTAATATCTGAAATTCGATGTGCCGGGGGCGCTCGATAAACTTTTCCAGGTAGACATCGGGCACACCGAAAGCCTGCTGGGCTTCATGCCGGGCGGTTTCCCAAAGCGTTAAAAGTTCCTCCCGAGCACGTACGATGCGCATTCCCCTTCCACCGCCGCCTGCCGAGGCTTTGATGATCAGGGGATAGCCGATACGGGTCGCTTCGGATGCCAAGGTGTCTGGATCGCCGACTATGCCGTCGCTGCCGGGCACAATGGGCACCCCGGCTGCAGCCATTTCGCGGCGCGCCTGATCCTTCTCTCCCATCATCCGCAGGATCTCAGGTGTTGGCCCGATAAACGTGATATGCGAAGCCTCGCAAACCTCCGCGAAATTCGCGTTTTCGGACAAGAAGCCATACCCCGGATGTATTGCATCGACGTCGGTGATCTCGGCGGCGCTGATCACATGCGGGATGTTCAAATAACTGTCCGAGCTGCGCGCCGGGCCTATACATACGGCTTCATCGGCAAAACGCACGTGCAGTGAATTGCGATCTGCTTCCGAGTAAACCGCCACGGTAGGAATATCCAGTTCCTTACATGCGCAGATCACGCGTAACGCAATTTCACCGCGATTGGCTATTAGTATCTTGCGGAACATAGAGGACGGCCCTGCGCGCTACTTCTTTTTCGCAGGACGAATGGCAAAAAGGCCTTGTCCATATTCGACCGGCTGGCCATTTTCGACCAGGGCACGCACAAGCTCACCGCTTACTTCAGCTTCAATTTCATTCATCAATTTCATCGCTTCTATGATGCATACCACCTGGCCCGCCTGGATCACGTCGCCTGCCTTCACAAAAGGAGGAGCCCCCGGGCTCGCCGCTGCATAGAATGTTCCTACGATGGGCGATTTGATGGTGTGTAGTTCTTCGGCAATCGCCGCAGGGCTCGATGGTGCGGCAGCGGTTCCAGATTGCGGCTCCGGCAGCGCCCCTTGCGCTTGCAGAGACTGCGGCGGCGCTCCTGTACGTAGTGCCTCGTTGGGCGATATTCCGGCCTTTTTCAGCCGAATCCTTACGCCGGCCTTCTCGTATTCAAATTCCTCGAGTCCGTGGGAAGCCATAAAATCGAGCAGCTTTTCCAGTTGCCCGAACTCCACGCCCAGAGAGTCCAATTCGCTGTTTGAATTTTTCTTTCGGGATTCTTTCATCGAATGTCAGAGCTCGAGGAGCCCTCGAGGCGCCGTGGTTAGGACTTCTGTTCGATCCGGATGAACGGCAACTTCATCCTCGAGGCGAATTCCACCCACGCCTTCCACATAAATTCCCGGTTCCAAGGTCACCACGTTGCCCGCACGAATTTCCTGTTTTTGGCTTCGCCCAACTCGCGGCCTTTCGTGGATTTCAATACCGAGGCCATGTCCGGTGCCGTGCACGAAGTACGATCCCAGGCCATGCTGCTTCAGAACACGCCTCGCCGCTCGGTCAACGCTTCCGGCAGTTACACCCGCCCGGAGGGCGTCGTGCGCCGCCTCCTGAGCTTGCTCTACCGCTCTATACCATCGCCGGACGCGAGCCGGCGCGCGTCCCAGAAAAATCATGCGCGTCAGGTCGCTACAGTAGTGGCGGAGTATAGCACCCAGATCCAGCACGACCAATTCGTTTTTCTGTAACCGTTTTTCGGTGGGCCGCGCATGAGGCAACGCAGAGCGTGGGCCGGAAGCCACGATCGTGTCGAACGACGGACCGCTCGCACCTTTGCGCCGCAAACGGTAATCAATCTCGGCGGCAACCTCTAATTCAGTCACACCTGGCCGAACAAAGTCGGAGGCCTCAGCAACGACTTCGGAGGCCAGCCTGGCGGAACAGCGCATCACGTCGAGTTCCTCGGCGCTTTTAATTTCGCGCACGCCTTCAACCAAGTCTGTCGTCGCTTTCCATTCGATACGGGGACCTGCCGCCTTTTTTAGCCGCTCCCATTCGGCAACATTCAAGGAAGCTGCTTCAAATGCGACGCGCAAGCGCTTTCGCGGCGAGTGTGAGCGTAAAAATTCGCCGCAGGCCTGGGTAAGCGAGGTTCGGACAATATGCACGCGGGTCTGCGGCGCCTCTTCATGCGCCTGAATCGTATATCTGCCATCGGTGAAGAGGTGCACAAGATCGCCGAAAATGAGCAGAACGGCGTTGCTGCCGGTGAACCCAGAGAGATACAAGACATTCGGCAGATGGGTGATCGTGAGAGCGTCCGCTCCCGACGCCGCCATCGCTTCCCGTACTTGCTGCAATCGATTTTGAGAACGCAGACTCATAAAAAAGGAGGAGACCCCTGTCTCCTCCCTTTCAACCGAGAATTAAGTTCGCCGTTACCCAGGAATCAGCCGCGGCGTCAGGAAGAAGAGCAGCTCCTGTGATGATACTTTGACTGAGGTTTCTTTGAACAGATGGCCGATCAAGGGGATATTTCCGAACAACGGCACCTGGAAGATATTCGTCTGTTGCTGGCTAACCATAACGCCGCCGATAACTACAGTCCCGCCGTCGCCGACCATTACCTTAGTTTGTGCGGACTGCGTGTCCAAGGCCGGGATGCCGTTCACCAACGGGATTCCATTATCAATCTGTGTATTTTCCACCAGCACGTCCATGAAGATATTGCCGTCGGCCGTGATCTGGGGCGTCACTTGAAGCTGTAAAACGGCGTCTATATATTGAACTGAGATCGTGTTGTTAATGGTCGTCTGGATGGGAATCTTGGTACCTTGCTTGACGACTGCCTGGGCGTTGTTCTGCGTCACCAGCTGCGGGCTAGAGAGAAGCTTGCCTACTCCCTTGCTCTCGGAGGCCGTGATGATGAAATCCAACGTATAGTTGGGCGATACCCGCGAAAACAAGAAACCGCTCGTGGGTGCGACCGCCGGGAGGTTGACGTTCAGCGGAATCGCGCCGGACGAGCCAGCACCGGAAGCCGGCGTACCCACCACGATCGGCGGCGCGGGTTGGTGAATGAGAGGACTCCCCTGAGTTGCCACGGGATTGCCGGCAAACAAATTGGCGCTATTCGGAGTTGCGTTGAAACCGGCTATACCGAATTGCGTACCGATATCTCGCGCAAATGACCGTGAGGCTTGAACGACCCGTGCCTGAATCTCCACTTGCTGCGATCTGCGATCAAGTTGCCGGATCAAATTATCGACCTGCGGCATTACCGACGGAATATCGCGAATAATCAATGTATTGGAGCGATCAATCGCCATTACATCGCCCCGTGAAGACAAGAATCTCTTCAAGGGAATCACGAGCTCGGTGGGCTTGGCGTAGTTCATGATCCGCGTAACGGTGATTGGATCCACCGCCTCTGCCTCAGCCTTGGTCAGATCGCGCTTTTCATCGGCTTCTCGCTTCAGGGTGTCTCGCGAGGCGATCCGAAGCACGTTCCCATCCAGCTCCTTGCTCAAGCCATTGTTGCGGAGCACGATGTCCAGCGCTTGATCCCAGGGGACTTCGTCCAGCACTAACGTGACGTTCCCCCTGACAGCAGGATCGAGCACGACGTTGAGCCCGCTGATTTCGTGAATCAGTCGGAAGAAATCCTTCAAATCCACATCTTTGAGATTTACCGAAATTGCCTCTCCGCTAAAAGCCTTTACGGGAGCCGCCACCGGTTGAGCCACGGGGGGCTGGGACGTGTTCGCCACCGCAGGAACAACCAAAACCTGTGCGGCTTTCGGACTCGCAGGATTAGGAACGGCAGCAGCACTGAGAGTTTGCGGCAGCGGGCTCGCTAACGCCGCGTTCCCGCTCAAGGTTGACGGCAATCGGAAACTTTGCTGGCCGGCAGAGTGCGGGATTGAAGACTTGGCCTCAGCGCTATCTCGCTCCACAGCCGGCTTCGCAGCGAGCGCGACCGCAGAGATCCCGCTGCTTTGCGACTGATCGTTAAAGGCCACGACCAACGTCTGATCTTTTCGTTCGACATCGAATTTCACTGTGTTATCAAGGTCGATTACAACCCGTACCTGATCAGGACGCGATTGGCCGAGACGCACGCGACGCACGGGCGCATGGTCGCTGGCAATCGTATTTCGCGTTTCAGTGAGCCGCGCCCCGCCCAAATCGACCACAACTCGCGGCGGATCGCTTAGTTGCGTCACGTGATAGCTGAGAGCACCCGCACCCTGCACGCGAACAATCGTCTGCTGACCAACGTGGTCAACGCCAACTTGCGTTACCGTTGTCGCGGATGTCGCCGATGAGGCCTGAGCCGTCGCGGCTTTCGGTGTTTGAGCGCCCGACCATTGCGGCATGATCATCGTCGCCGCCAGAATCAGCCGGAAAGCCGGCCCGTAGGTCTTCATTGCTGTTCTCCTGGAGTGGAATTCAACCGTTTTGCAACTTCGCGCTCGACGGCGTTGCCGAAAGGATCTTTGCCGGATTGGTGAAATGAGATTCCATCCATTGTGATATGTTCCACCTGGCCATCAAAAAGCCGATCGCCTTCACGAAGGAAATAAACACGGTCCTGAACGTTGGAGACGATTGCAATCATTCCGTTAGGACCGCTTACAATCCCGTCAATCCTCAAACTGCTGATCACAAGGCCGGGCTTACCGGGAGGCAGATTCTGCAGTGAGGAACCACCACCTCCCTCGGACACTTTACCGAGAAGTGGCGCGAAGGGATCGCGTCGTGTGAGGGTCTCCCGCACAGCGACGGGCTTTACCGAAGCACCGAGCATAGAGCCAGGCACATCCGATTTTGCCGCCGTAACCGAGTGGGTCTTGGGAGGCTTCGCAGCTGAGTTGGGCACCGCTGACGAAGGGCCCTTGCTGCCCAAACCGGGAGTCGGCCGCGCAGAGGCTCCTATTCTCCCAGGCGTTCTCCCAGGCGCACCCTTGGAAGCTACAGTACCGCCAGAAGCAGGTTTTTCGACTGAGTTGGCCGGTTTGGCAGTTCCAGTCGTAATCGCGTTCGCCGAAGGTTTAGATGGCGTGCTTGAAGTTAGCGACGAACCGGTTGCCGGGATAGTTGCTGATGCTGCTGGCTTAGCAGCAGAGTTCGTGGATTGCGTTGTCTTGGGAGTTTGCGACTGTTTTGGAGATGGCGCCGCAGCCGAAGGCGCGTTCGCTGCCGCGGCCGGTTTCACGGGCGTGGCAGGATTCAATGCTTTACGAACCGCCTCAGGCGTAGCAGGCAGCTGTTGTGCCATCAATGGCGTTGCCAGCGACGCCAACCCAAAAACCATAAGACAGCGCGTCAGGTTCAGCTTCCGCATGATTTTGTATTGAAGTCGCATCTTCAGTTCGATCCCTTTATTTCGCAGCCGCTGCGCCCGGACGGGCGCCCGTCTTCGATCCAGCCGGCGGCGTAGCGGGCGTGCTCATGGTGAAGAAAGTCGTAATCGTGCAAGTCCCGCTTACTGTCGTGCTGGGGCGAACCGGATAGGCCGATTTGCCATCAGTGAGCCCCGAGAAAGTCAGGTCACCCACATTGATAATTCGAGACAAGCGGCTAAGCCGCGAGAAAAAGTCCACGATGGCGTAGTAAGGTCCATCGACCTGGATCATAAATGGCATTTCGTAGTGGAAGTCGCGCGAGACGACGGCCTGCGCTGTAAGTTTGCGCACCTGAACACCAGAAGCAGCAGCGGCACTTTCGAGCAGCCGCATGAACTCGTCCGTTTCCTTGTCTTCAGGGACAATCGTTTTGAGGGTGTCGATTTGCTTATTAAGCGCCGCCATCTCCTGCTGGAACTCTGCGTAGCGGCGTTCATAAACCTGGAGAGCGCTGACCTCCTGGTTCAGCTTGGTGTCCTGATCGTGCAGCGCCTGCAACTCTGCCCGTGCTGTTGATACGGGCAGCCCGGGAACGTAAAGTCCTGCGGCAATGAGCAGAATCGCCAGAGCCACAAAAACTAGCGCCTGGATGTACCAGGGAAATTCTTTGAAGGAGATGGCCATCGTTTTCCCTTAGCCCTTCCCCGCTGGAGCCGAAACGGAAGCTGCGGATTTCTCTAGGGGCAGCGAGAACTGCGCTGTCAACGAGAAGGTGAAAGTCTGAATGGCGCTATTCTTCGTATCTTGCACGGACTCTTTAATCTCAATTTGGTTGAAATACCCGGAATGTTCGAGTTGAGTGATGAAGTTTGCCACTGCATTAATAGATCCGGCCGTACCAAGAATCGTCAGCGCATTGCCTTGACGTGAGAGCGAAGTCAGCCAGAGAGTGTCGGTCCGTATGACCGTATTGGCCAAGGCGTCAAGGAGTTCCTGACCTCCGGTACGATTGCGCTGCAGCGCTTCGATGATGTTGATACGCTGCTGGAGAACGGCCTTTTGACGTTCAAACTCGTCGACCTGGGCCTTCAGTTGCTCTAGTCTTGCTTTCTCTCCGGTTTGCTTCTGAATGTGCAGGCGCACTTCGGTGATCTGCGAATTTGTGGAATGCCAGTTGTAATAGAGCACGCCGAAGGCGACTACTAATGACGCCGCGAAAAAGACGACCTGTAGAGTCGCTTCGAGCGGCACCGCTTGCCGCGCGGCCTTCGGTCGAACTCGGCCCAGCAGGTTGATTCGGATCATGGCGTGTCGAAACTCCTGAGCGCCAGCCCTACAGCGATGGCCAGGCGCGGAGCAAGCTCGCGTACCTGGTCTTCGTTGTGCCGGCCGGGATTGATCACGATTTTGCGAAAGGGATAAAGTTCCTCGACGGGCAGAGCGAACTCCTCGCGGAGCAGGTCCACCAATCCAGGAACGCGCGCAGTTCCTCCCGCCAGATAAATTCGTTGAATGTTTTCTCCGCTGGCTGTGGCCCGGAAGAAGTCAAAAGTCTTTTGGATTTCCAGGATCAGAATGTCCGAAACGGAGCGCAGTATCGTCCCGCGATGTTCTTCGTTTACGCCGGCGACCTCTTCGCCCTTTTTGAGCCTCTCGGCGTCTTCGTAGCTAAGGTCCAGCTCTTTCTGCAACGCGTCCGTATATTGATTCCCGCCCACCGAAACATCGCGCGTAAAGAGCGGAGCGCCTCCTCGCACGATATTGATATTCATTACGCTGGCGCCAATGTTCAGCAGCGCCACGGTCTGGGAGGGATCCGGATCGTAATTGACCTCGTAGCAGTTTTGGAGGGCAAACGCATCGATATCCACGACCGTGGGCGTTTTGCCCGCCTGCGCCAGCACGTTCGTGTGGTTCAAAATCTTGTCTTTCTTGACGGCCACGAGCAGGACGTCCATCTGGGATTCCGCCGAATCCAGAAGCTGAAAATCGAGATTCACGTCGGAAATGTCGAACGGGATATGCTGGCTGGCCTCTGATTGAATCCGGTCATACAGCTCTTCGTCAGTCATTACAGGCAAATTCACGCGCTTGACGATCACAGAATGTCCGGAAACGGCGGTTGCAACGGAGCGCGTCTTGATCTCCTGGCGGTCGAATATTGTTCCAATCGCTCCTGCGACAAGAGGAGCGTCCATAATCGCGCCATCGACCACCGTATCCTGGGCCAGAGGTTCCAGGCCGAAACTCACGAGTTCGTACCCGTGCTTGGTATTTTTCAGCTCGACGGACTTGATCGAGCTCGAGCCGATATCCAGCCCCACGAGCGGTTTCTGTTTAGCCGTGCCAAACATCGCCCAGCCTTTCTGCGAGCCCTAAAAGCGTCGCCCTGACGGTTAGTGCCGCCTGCCCTGCGACTGGCGCATCTTCTCTTCCATCCAGCGATCCAGCACAGACTTACGGAATTTCCACCGGCTGCCCAATTTGAAGGCCGGAACCAAGCCCGTGCAGATGTAGCGGTAAAGCGTGTCGGGCGAAACCCCCAAATAGTGCGAAGCCTGGCGCAGGTTCATCACTTCTCTTGATTCACGCATTCCCGCTGGCTACCCCTTGGCGGAAACGAAGGGTCCGCTGGCCCCAGCCACCAGAGCTTCCCCCTGAACTGCCCGTCAGGAAGCCCTGTCGTACGGCGACTGTGGCATCCGGCACTGTGGAGTGTCAAGAAAAGCGAGGCGCGCAATTGCTCAAAAAATTGTGGCTTATTAGAAAACAGAGAGGGAGGAATACTCTACATATTGAGTTTTATATCTTCTAGTACTACATCATATAGTGGTTAATTCCGCAGCGTCATAGGGGTATGTTTCAGCGCTTTCGATCCAGGCCTAGTCCCTTCCAGAGGCCATCTACACGTTGTTTGGTTACCTCATTCATCGTGATTTCGTCCGGCCAGGGCCGCTCAAAGCCCTCACCAGGCCACTTTCTCGTGGCATCAATACCCATTTTCGACCCGAAGTCCTGTCTGCGGGCGGCATGGTCCAGTGTATCTGCCGGCCCGAGAACAAACTGCACATCCCTTTCTGGATCGATCGCGCACAATGTTTTCCAGGTAACTTCATGCCAATTCTGGACGTTAACATCGTGATCCACAACGATCACGACCTTCGTGAACATCGCCTGCCCGAGGGACCAAATGGCGCTCATAATCTTGCGGGCATGCCCAGGATAGGATTTGCGAATTGCCACGATCATTAGATTGTGGAAGATGCCCTCAGCGGGCATGGCAACATCGACGATTTCCGGATACTGCATCTGCATGACCGGCAGGAAGATGCGCTCGACGGCGTGTCCCATGTAGAAGTCCTCCTGCGGAGGCGGTCCTACGATGGTGGTGAGGTAGAGAGGATCGCGCCGTTGCGTCACGCAGGTGACGTGAAAAACCGGATACTCTCCCTCCAACGAATAAAATCCCGTATGGTCTCCAAAGGGTCCTTCGACGCGCATCTCTGAAAGATCGACGTAGCCCTCCAGGATAATTTCCGCTTGCGCCGGCACCTCCAGTGGGCATGTTTCGCATGCCACCATCTCCACGGGTTCGTGCCGCAAGAATCCCGCAAACATCATTTCGTCGAGATCGGGTGGAATCGGCAGTATCCCGGCCAGGCAGGTGACAGGGTCTGCGCCAATTGCGACAGCGACGTCGATCCGACCGTCGCGACCCGCCGCGCGTGCCCGGCGGAAATGCTCCGCGCCGTGTTTTTGCGTCTGCCAATGCATCCCCGTTGTTTTGTCGTCGAATACCTGCATTCGATAGACACCCACATTGCGTTTTCCGCTTTCGGGGTTGCGTGTTATTACCAGCGGCCAGGTGATAAACCGCCCGGCATCCTGCGGCCAGCATTGCAGGATCGGAAATTCCAAAAGCGAGAAGTCGCCGTGGCGCACGACTTCCTTGCAAGGACCCGTCTTGACTGTCTTGGGGAAAAACGACCCGAGTTCCGCAAGTTTCGGCAGCATCTTGATTTTGTCCAGGAGGCCTTGCGGCGCTTGCATGTCCAGGAACCCGCGAATACGGCCGGCCACTTCAGCTAAAGAATCGGCCTCGAGAGCCAGGTTGATGCGCCGCTCGCTCCCAAGCATATTAATCAGTAGCGGAGTGCGCGATCCCTTGGGGCGTTCGAAGAGCAACGCGGGCCCGCCGGCGCGCGTCACGCGCTGAGTGATCTCGGTAACTTCCAGCACCGGATCGATCTCAGCTGAAATCCGCTTCAATTCGCCTGCTGCCTGCAATTTTTTGACGAATTCCCGTAAATCCTTATAGGCCACGCCGGCCCTCCAAATTGCCGAAGTTGCGATAAATAAGCCGCACAGCGTAGCACGATTTCCTCCGAGACTCTCCCGCGGACGCCTCTTTCTGAAAGCGCCGATTGAGGATCCCAGCTGGCATCACGGCTTGCGTTATGCGGAGAGAATTCGTTCCGACGCAGACTTGCGGAAATTGCGATCCGTCTGGTAGGGTAGGCCCGAGCGGGCGTGGTTCAATGGTAGAATAGCGGCTTCCCAAGCCGCGGACGTGGGTTCGATTCCCATCGCCCGCTCCAGTCATCTTGATTCCCTTTAACGACTTAGCGATTGGTCGCGGCGCCAAAAGGCGGCAATAAGAAGGAAATGAGCCTTAAGGGTGGCACCAAGAGCTAAGAGCTTCAAGCGATTGCTTCCAATTTGCTGGCGATCCGCTCGGTGTCATACAGCTAGACTGGCGGAGAGCAGTCAAGCATCAACTTGACGACTGCGCTCATGGTCAGGAGCACATCAAGCCCGCAAGGTGGTGAAAGACGACCTTGCCAAATGATCGGGTCCTCGACAGGGTCTCTATTCCGAAGCTCGCGGTCTCGATTCCATCAATTCCGGGTATTTCCGGCGCGATGCCCACGGATGGCTTGCTCGACCAAATCCTCGCCAAAACGCCTGGTAAACGGGCCCGAGCCCAATAAGAAGCGGTAATAGATTGCACCAAAGATCGCGTCGTTCAGTAAATCAGGTTTCGTATCTGACCGCAGCTCACCTGCATTCTTCGCTCGCTCCAGATCGGCGATCGTAGCAGTCCGCCGGGGGCTAACCCATCGATCGAAAAATGCCTGACGGATTGCCGGCTCGCTCTGGCCCTCGGCGATCAGCCCGGCCACAATCTTGCCGAAGGGCCCGTTGAACGCGTCGATCAAGCTTCGCACTCGAAACTGCAGAGACTCTTCGGCGTTTAGAACCGTGGGCTTCTCGAGGTTGCGAGGCATCCGCTCGGAGAGCATCGCTAGCACTAAGGTCGCTTTACTCGGCCACCATTTATATAGGGTGGGCTTGCCGACCTTGGCCCGCTTGGCGACCTCTTCTATGGTCAAGTCGCGGACCGACTTTTTCTGAAGCAGGGCATAGACCGCCTCCATAATCGCCGCATGCGATGCCGCCATTTCGCTGGGTGGCCGGCCCTTACGCGCAGGGGGAAGCTTGTTCTTCTTCATGGAACTAATGTTAACGGAACGTAGCGTAAAGTCAATTGACATTGGGGCGGCTGCGCAATATTATAAAACGGAACGTAAAGGAAAGTTAATAGTCACGCCGAGAGGCTGACTGAAACCAACATCAATGCAAAGGAGAGTGAAATGAATCATCAAACGCATCCGTACGAACCGCTGACTTCTCAAAACGCTGCGCTCGTTCTCGTCGATCATCAGGTCGGCCTGATGAGTGGCGTTCGCGACTATTCGATCGGCGAACTGAAACATAATGTGGTCGCCCTGGCCAAAGCCGCTAAGGCGCTGAAACTCCCAATCGTCGTTACCACGACGGCGCGCGACAGTATGTGGGGACCGACAATCCCCGAGCTTGTGCAGGCTTTGCCTGGCACGGACATCATCGACCGGTCGTCGGTCAACGCCTACGACGATGCACGAGTCTCGCGCGCCATTGAGGCGACAGGCCGAAAGAAGCTCATCTTCGCCGGCCTCTCTCTGGAAGTGTGCGCAGCTCTCCCCGCCATGACCGCCGTCAGCAAGGGGTTCAACGCATACGTGCCCGTGGACGCATGCGGAACTTTCAGCGAGACCAAGCACCAAGCTGGGATTTTGCGAATGATCCAAGCCGGCGTAGTGGTTTCGGACTACTGCACATTGATGGTCGAGATTCTCAAGGACAATCTGGTGCCAGAAGCGGGCCCCGTTTATGAAGCCATGGATATGGATTGGGCCAAGCTCGTCGGCCAGATCGCCCACGCTTACGGAAAGTAAGTGCGACCACTCTCCGGATTGTATGCTCCCGCTGACAAGCTGACGGCAGTGGCTCGGTGCAGCCGCTGCCGTCTATGGCGAGGAATTCGGCCAGCGCAGCAAGTGTTGGCCGCTGCACTTGCAGTCGGTGCAGCCGTGCCCATTTTGGCGCAGTCACATCCTTCCCTTCCCCAATCTACGCAAATCTCAAATGCCGATGGCTCGCAGGTGACCGCGGGAGGCTCGAGCAGGCCTAATTATCAAGTGGATCGCAGTGAGGAGGACTGGGGCGGTTTCTGTCGCCAGGTGACCAAGCGTGACGACTTCTGGGACCCGCTCAAGTGCATCGGGCTTGGACGACCATTCTGGTACCTCTCCTTTGGAGCAGAATTACGCAGCTCGTATGAGACTTATCGAGACTACAACTGGGGCAGCGGACCACAGAGTGACAACGGCTATTACCTCAACCGACTCATTGGCCACGCCGACTTTCACCTGGGTCCATCGGTGTGCATCTTTACGGAACTCCAGAGTGGCCTTGAGTTCGGTCGCAATGGAGGACCCAGGCCCGCGATCGATGAGGACAAACTTGACGTCGGCCAACTGTTCCTCGAATTGCGATCATCGATCCACCAGCACAGAGTTCCAATCGAGTTCCGAGTCGGTCGCCAGGACCTTAACTACGGGGACGGCAGTCTTGTTTCGATACGCGATCTAAACGTCCGCCGGCCCTTTGATGGGATCAAGTTGATCCTACGGCCACAGGATTGGCGCATCGATGTCTTTGCTGCAAAGCCTGTAGTGACGAGCCCTGGATTCTTCGATGACGCTCCTGATCACACGCAAACTTTCTGGGGAATCTGGGCGACCGACATAAAAGAGCAGTCGTTCGTCCGACAACTAGAATTTTACTATCTGTTACTCGACCGTAAGAATGCACAGTTTGACCAAGGGACCGCTCGCGAACGACGGAACACGCTGGGAGTCAGGGCTCACGAGACGGCCAGTAAATTGACATTCCTCCAGGAGGGAGATTTGCAGTTCGGATCTTTCGGATCAGGGCGACTGCTTGCGTGGAAGTTCGCGGATGGAGTGTCTTACTCACTTCCACAAATTCGGTACCATCCAGTTGTCGAACTTCAGGGAGCAATTTCTACTGGGGACGAAAACCCGCAGAACGCAGACCTTCAGACATTTTATCCGCTCTTTCCTTCAGGCCTGTACTATGGCTACATGGTCTTCACAAGCGGATCGCTCAACGCAATCGTGGCCCACCCAAGCCTCGCAATGCAGCTTTCGAAGGGGCTTTCGCTCGGTGCCGACAGCTTCTTTCTATGGCGACAACGAACGACCGATGGACTCTATTCGCAAGCCGGCATGTTCCTGCGTACGGGACAGGCGTCGCAATCGCGCTACGTAGGTGCGACACAGGATTTGACCATCGCGTGGGATGTGGACCGGCATACTACCGTGCGATTCCTGGCAGCCTATTATGAGGTTGGACCATACCTTCGCGAAACACAGCCTTCAGGAAAAAACGCGACCTATTTTTCGGCCATAGCGAATTATAAGTTCTAAAGCACAAGCCACCGGCAGCCTTGCCCGATATGGCTCACTACTCCCGGATGACGGTAAATTGGAGTAATCCACTTTGATGGAAAATCCACTTATCTGTAGCAACATTGTTGTGCGGGGATTTACGGAATGATCGCGGCGGAAGAAGGCGGCAATCACCCGCTCAGTCGTTGGCAAGTCGTTTCTAGGAGCAAAACAGCTCTCATCAAGTCGCCGAGTAACGTAGAATCATGGGGAGTTTAATGGGTGTTCTCTTCGATTCCCATCGCCCGCTCCATAAAGCCTGTTGATGCAGTTGGCCCTACTGACTTCCAAGCTTGAAATCATCCTAAAATGCCCGATTTTGGACGCAGTTGGACGCGAGAGTGAGCGCTCGCCTTGGCAAATTCGCGAGCACTGACGTTCGGGTTAGCTGGGTCACGTTCAAGAGCGCGGCAAATAATCTCCTGTGGCTGAGGATGCCAGGCAAATCCGGACGCACGCTTTCAAGTCGCCCTGAAACTCCAGCGCTCGGACATGACGGCATTTTCAGCGCGGTTCTGCATCGGCGGCGTCGCGGAATCGATATCCCAGCCAAGGCTCGGTCAGAATGTATTCCGGATTCTCGGGATCGCTCTCGATCTTTTTGCGCAGCATCCTGACGTAAGATCGCAAGTACTCGAGTTCACCGCCATACTCAGGACCCCAGATCGTTCGCAAGAGCTTTAGATGGGTGAGAGGAAATCCCGCATTCTTCATCATGAACGCAAGAAGATCGAACTCTCTTGGCGAAAGGTGAATTTCCTCGTTGTCGCGCCAAAAAAGCCGGCGGTTGAGATCGATTTTTAAATTGCCGATTTCCAGGACCTTGGGCTCGGTTTCGGCCTGAATCTGCGTGCGCCGAAGAACCGCGCGAAGCCGTGCCGTCAGTTCTCGGAGCTTGAATGGCTTGGTGATGTAGTCGTCCGCGCCGGCTTCCAAGCCGCGAACTTTGTCTTCATCGAAATCCCGCACGGTAATCATCAGTATGCCGGAGTGAGGCGCGGCTTCTCGAATTCGCCGACACGCCTCAATGCCTCCCACGCCGGGCATATTTATGTCCAGCAGAACGAGATCGAAAGGCTGAGCTTGAATAATTGCGAGAGCTTCTTCCCCGTTGCGCGCTTCTTGAACGGCAAAACCGCTCGCGGTCAAGGAAGTTCGCAGAGTTTTGCGCAGAGAGGCTTCGTCGTCAACAACGAGAACACTATTTGGCTGCGACAACGCGATTCGCCGCTTCCTTCCCGATCGGGATCTTCAGCGAAAACGTGACTTTGGCGCGGTTCTCGACTTCCAATTCCAGCGCGCCACCGTGGGCGATAGCGATTTTTCGCGCGACATACAATCCCAAGCCGGAACCCGACGTCGAACGACTGGCGTCCGATCCGCGATAGAACCGCTCGAAAATACGCGTCCGTTCATTATAGGGGATCGAGCTACCGGTATTGGATACCTTGACAGCGATAGAGTCGCCTTGCCGGTCAAGGCCAATGGTTACGTCGGAGCCCGGCACGGAGTACTTACATGCGTTTTCGACCAACTGACTCAGTGCGATGCGCAACAGTTGCGGGTCCGCCAGCACTTCCAGGCGGTCGTACGGGTTTTGCAGAAGAATTCGCCGGTCTGGCGAACGCTCTAAATATTGGCTGGCGAGCTGCGCGGCGAGTGACTCCAGATCAATCACCTCCAAGCGAGGCTTAATCTCTTCGCGATCCAAGCGAACGGTACGGAGCAGCCGAGACGTCAAGCTGCTGAGACGCACGGCTTCGCTTTCGATGGTCTCCGCCATGTCCTGCTGTTCCGGCCCGAGAGGGCCTGCCTCGCGGATGCCGCCGGCTGCAGCGAGTATGGTGGCTAGTGGCGTCTTGAACTCATGAGCCAGCGCATCCAGCACCGCCGAGCGATACTCTTCAGCTTGCGTCGCGGCCGCAGCGATAGTGGCTTTGCGGAAGCCCTTGGTCCTTTCGACCAAAGCTGCGGTAAGCGCCGCCAGCGAGCCGGTGGTCTCTTCAGGCTCCTGAAGGCCCTCGAATCCGATCGCCCCAGTCATTCTGCCGCTACTGCTAAATCGAAAACCTCGGACGGACAAATGTGAATGCGCATTGTTAAGGTCGTGCCCGCTTATGTAGGCCTCACGCGTTTTCTGCGCCAAGTCATGTTGCGAGGCGCCAACGATATGAAGCTCGGCAGTCTCAGCGTCGAAGGCACAAATGGCTGTAACTCCAAAAAGCTGACGAAAGGGCTCGAGGAACTTTTCAGTCATCATCGCCTCTGGCTCCAAGGCGAGAAGCTGCTGCGAAAGCTTGTAAAGACGATCGAGCCGATCTTTTTGCAGCGTAGAAGATTCGGCATGTTTCTGCTCTCCCGATGCCAATGTAGTAATGACCAAAGCAGTGAGAACAAAAGCCACGACGGCAATGACATTGAGCGCGTTGTTGATGTAGAGCGTAAAGAGAGGTGGGGTAAAGAAAAAGTCCAAACATCCAGCAGATAGTAGCGAGACGATGAAGGCCGACCGAAAGTCTCCGGTCATGGACTGTACAACAACCAGCAGCATATAAAGAGGCAATACAGACGCCAGATCGAGATGCACTTCAAAACATATGAGGGTCAACAGGGCAACCCCAATGCTGCCCATTCCTGCGAGTAGGGCTGTTTTTCTAAATGTCTGGCGGGACATCTTCTACAACTGCTCCTAGCGTGACTCTAACACGCAGCACATAAACCATGCATAAACAGCTCGTTGGCCAGAGCGAGCATCCGCGGTCCTACTTAAGAAGTAACATTCCGCCAAAGTTATAAAAAAGTCGTAAAAATCCACGTTACTTGGCGCGGAATCGGCCCAGCGTTTTATGCCTTTTTCACAGCTCCTGCGCGATTCTCTCATCAGTTCCAAGTAATCCGCGACGCACTTTGCCGCAGATTTCGCGAACGGAGGGGGTCACGATCATGTACCGAAACTTGAAAGTTACGTTGGCTTTGATCTTCATCGCGACTGTGCCGCTGCACCTGAAGGCGACGGCCCAGAACGCATCGCACGAGGTGCTCAACGCAAAGCAACTTCGTGAGCTCGAGAAATCAGCCGTGACCGCAGCCGATCATCAGCGGCTGGCGGCCTACTACCAGTCTCAAGCTGAACAATCAGAGAAAAAGCTCGCCGATGCCCAAGAGTTGCAAAAGAAATGGGGAGCGGAGGAACGCGCCTCTAAGGTACCCGATCCATACCCGCACTCGCGGAGACTTGTCGCGGAGTACAGCGCGCAAGTGCAGAAGTATTCGAGACTCGCTGAGGATCACCAGTGGATGGCCGAGAAGTACGAAATTGCCGCCAGGGCCATGAAGAATGCCGCCAGCACAACCGACGACAATGCGAGCGAGAGTAATCCGAAACAGAACAACGGAAGCGGGCGAAATGCTTTCACACTGGGCCCCAAGAAGTAGCTTCGGCGACGAGACTGCATCAACGCGGAAGTGCCCGCCGCGACGAGCGTGGTGCCACAATCTGTATCCGCGACTCGGATCCAGATTGCGTTGACGGTTTCACGATGAGCGTGGCCAATGGGTTCTAAGGGGCGAGGGTTCTGGCGAGTTTGGCAAACGATCCAGTGGTGCGCACTGGGAGCGGTTGCCGTCTTGCTGCTCACATGGGTTGCATTCCAGCTACACTTCAGTTTTCTTACGGTCAGCTTTTGCTATTTGATTGTTTTGGTCGTGCAGTCGCTGGCGGGCGACTTTGCTTCGTCCGCCGTGGTGTCTTTGGTAGCAGTCGCCTGCCTGGATTACTTCTTTGTCGACCCGCTCTTTTCGTTCCAAGTCGACAGTCCCGTCTACATAGCGGGTTTGGGATCGTTCCTGATCACGGGCGTCGTGATCACAAGATTGGTCACGCAGGTCCGGACTAAGACGGAGCTTTCCCGATTGCATCGCGAAAAACTCCAGCGGCTTTACCAATTCGCTCAGCAGCTGCTCAGTTTGGAAGTCAACATGAAAGGCGAAACACAACTTCTGGAGCCCTTCTGCGGAGCATTTGGCATCAGGGCGGTTTGTTTCTTCGATGCCGCCGATTCGGAAGTTTATGTCTGTGGGGCCGCGGGCGACGACCTGGAAAAAGAAACAGGGCAGGCTTTCATTCACGAGAAGGATTACGACAATGTCGGCAAAAAAATCGCGGCACGATGCATCCGCGTTGGGGGGCGCACGATTGGAGCGATTGGTTTCGAGGGCCTGGAAGATCCCGATCTAATGGCAGGACCGCTGGCCACCCTCGCCGCTGCCCATCTGGAGAGAACGCGATCGTCGATTCATGCCAGCCGGGCCGTGGCTGCAGTCCAGACGGAGTCCTATCGAACGGTCATTCTCGATGCACTCGCTCACGAATTTAAAACGCCTTTGTCGACGATTCTGACGGCGGCCGGCGCTCTGCGCGAAGCTCCGGCTTTAGGTCTGCAGCACCGCGAGATGACGGAACTTGTTGAGTTGGAGGCAGCTCGCCTAAGCCGGCTGACATCCAGGCTGATCCGCACCGCGCGTCTCGAGCGCGAGGAGATCAGACCGTGGATGGAACTCATCGATGTTTCGTCCGTGGTTGCCGACACAGTCGATCAATACGCGAGACTCTCCACGGACCGACGTATTTCCGTCGTCGAAAATGGCCATTCCAGTGAGGTCATGGCCGATCCCGAACTTCTGAGGCTCGCGGTCAGCCAACTCCTGGATAACGCCTATAAGTATTCCACGCCGGGCTCAGACGTAATTCTGAGCATCACGCGCGAAGACAGCCAGGTGGTGGTTCGCGTTTCAAGCATCGGATTCCCTATTCCGGCGGCAGAACGAGGGCGAATTTTTGAGCGGTTCTACCGCGGCGCTGACGGACGGCGTGTAGGCCCTGGTTCGGGGCTGGGATTGTTTGTAGCGCGCAAGATCGCTCTCGCGCTTGGCGGCAGCATTGAGCTTGATGGTGATGATCCAGGAGCTGCAAATGGCACAGTCTTCCGTCTGGCGCTTCCCGTTTCAGCGAGGGGGCGGGACGACGTCGCCGCAGCCGTCTAGCGTCCTTGTGGTGGACGACGAGGCGGCATTACGCAGAACTCTGCGAGCTTCGCTCGTTACCAGCGGATTCGCAGTCGAAGAAGCGGGAAATGGGGCGGAAGCGATTGTCGCAATTCAGCGGCGCAGTTTCGATCTTGTGTTGCTGGACGTGAACATGCCGGGTATGAGCGGCGTCGAAGTGTGCCGGCAAATTCGGGCGGTCGCTCCTCGCACGGGCATCGTGATGGTGACGGTGCGCGATGCCGAGGAGGACAAAATTCGCGCCCTGGACGCCGGGGCGGACGATTACGTCACCAAGCCTTTTCGCTTCCGGGAGCTGATTGCACGCGTGCGGGCGGTACTTCGAAGATTGCACGCCGACACCAGCGGAGAACAGGGCATTTTGCAAAACGGCGATCTGAAGATGGATTTCGGCCATCGCCTGGTGTGGAAAGGCAGCGAAGAGATTCGTCTCTCGCCTAAGGAATTCGACCTGCTTTCCTATTTGTGGAAGAACCAGGGCGCCCCGTTGACGCACACCAAGCTCTTGCGCGCCGTTTGGGGCCCCGAATACGGAAATGAACTGGAATACCTGCGGACGTACGTCCGCATGCTTCGCAAGAAAATCGAGGATGATCCGGCGAAACCCCAGTACATTTTGACCGACCCCTGGGTCGGCTACAGATTCCGTAGTCCATCGGACGACGAAGCCGTCGATCCTTCCGAGGGAGAGTAACGTTCATGGCCTCTTCGCGCACATTCGGCAGAGTCAGCGCGGATATGCAGGATATGCAGGTCGTCCTGCACAGCGCGGCGCTTCCTACCGTTATCTTGCCGCGAGTTGGGCCTCCCGCGATTATTCCGCCGGATGCGGCGATTTCCGATAAGAGGCTGCTTCACATGCGCGTGGACGAATTGCGCGCGGCAATCTGGACGCACCAGGTGAGTTTCCCTTCCCAAATTCCGACTTTTTCAAAACACACGCGTCCCGACGTGCAGCGAAAACTGGTTCAGCTTTACTTCATTTGTGGATGGAGCGGCCCGAAAATCAGAGCCCGTTACGATCTGAGCGCGCAGAGATTTCAGCAAATCCTGAGCACGTGGAAAAGGCGCGCGGTGGAGTTGGGGTTTATTCAAACAATCCCTCCCAATGAAGCGCTCAGTTTCGGCCCTCTTCGCTCTCCGATTCGGATCTTCCTGTCACCGGCCGGAAAAGAGTCGTTCGCTTCAGTTATGCCACGAGTGAAGCGATTTGGTGGGCGGCATCGTAACAGTCACCGCGACATAAATGGGAATGGAAATGGATCGGCAAACAGCTGCAGGCCGCGCAGCAAGTGTGACTCGCGTCAGATTGCCGAAGTGCTGAAGCGCCTTGCAGCTGGCCGAAGCGTGGCGGAAATGGCTACCGAGGTCGGCGTGACTGCGAGCACGATTCGCGAGTGGAAACGGCAGCAGGAAATACTCCTGCTGCAGCGCGAGAATAAAGAACTCAGAGAGAAACTCGCGAAGCTGGCGTCAATCGAAAAAACTGATCGGCCTCATTAAAACCGTTCTTCTCTGCGTTTCATCCCATATTGAAGATCAAGCAGAATGGTTCTCAGGAGGTAGTTATGAGAAAAGAAAACAAACTGATCATTCTGCTTTTTGCGGTACTGTTTGCCAGTGCCCCGTTGGCACAAAATAGAGCTACGGCCGCGCCGGGGGACAGGCAGGGGCTCAAAGAGGACGAGGTCAACTTAATGTTTTTTCTGATGGATACGGACAAAAACGGCAAAATCTCCAAGCAAGAGTGGATGACATTTATGTCCGCAGAGTTCGACAGACTGGATACAGATAAGAGCGGAGATCTCGACCCCAAAGAACTGGCACAATTGAGGTTGCGACGAAGCAACTTCTCATCCACCGGCAAGTAAAGCCAAGTGAATTGGTGGGTTGATCGAGATCTACGGGCGCTCAAACTGACAAGCATTAAGTGCTTTTTGCCGAATCGGACGTCATCGATGAATATGTTGGCCCGATCGTTCCTCTTGTCCCTGATTGCAATCGCTGTCTTCTGTCAGCCCGGTTTCGCCAAGAAGCGCGAGCGTGTTCCCATATCCCCCAAAATCCTGCAGGCAAAATCAGTGTTCCTAGACTGCGACTGCCGCAAGGAGATGGCGGGTTCGGTGCGGAGCGCCCTACCCGAAGTGCTTGATTGGGGGCGCTATCAATTAGCGCGCGATCGCAATCACGCCGATCTTATTTTCCTGTTTTCGATGAATCCGTACCTTGGCGATTATTTCACACGCGACGGCCCTGACAGGAGACCGGCTATCGTGGATTATACGATTCTCACGGTCATCGACGGGCACACGGGCGAAGCTCTCTGGAGTAGTTGGAAACGCTGGGGCTACATGCTGGTATCCCGGGCTAGCAGAGCCTTGGTCCATGACTTGCGCGTGGCGGTGGAAGGAAAGCTTCACTTGGATTCCGAATCGCCCTCGCGATGAGAAGTCTTACATCTCATCGGTGTTACTGCCGCATCCTATGGGTTCTGTAAATCAATGCGCGCCAGTAAGGAATTCATAATCGGTCGAGGCCTTCAATGTTTTTGGGGTTAAAACACAATGACAGAATTTGGAGAGTACTCGCCGGAGCCGCGGGGTGTGCGCTCATAGTGACTGTGGGCCTGGGTGCGCAGCCAGCACAAACCTTCAGAGGGGTGATTGCAGACAGCATGTGCGCCACAGCGGCCGGGCACACGCCGATGTTGCGCCCGGGCCAAACCATGGCGGATTGCACTAGTTCCTGTGTAAAGAAAAGCGCCAAATACGTCCTGTTTAGTTCCGAGAACGGTGTGGTTTACCAACTTGATGATCAGACGATGCCCAAGGCCTTTGCGGCACGGCTCGTGCTCGTAATCGGGAACTTGGACGAAGGCACTAAGACGATCCACGTGGCGGATATCATTCTTGGCGTACCGCCGAAGGTTTCTCACGCAAAGTCGGTTTATCTCGACTGCGGCAAGTGTGCCGGAGGACTGCCTAGCGCGAAGCAAGACGCTCTTCTGGAAATCCAGCATTGGAAACGTTTCGATGTGGTCCCCAACCGCCAGAAGGCTGACCTGATCTTTCTATTTTCCACGAACCGATTACGCGGCGATTACGATAGCGGTAAAGATTCGAAACCGGTGGTGGCCACTTACATGAGCGTCATCGACCCCGCTACCGGGCACAGCGTGTGGAGCGATTGGAAGCGCTCAGGTTATATGCTTTTGGGCTCTGCGACGAAAGCGTTGATCGATGACTTTCGAGTGGACTTGGAAGCAGACGAGGGCCACATCAATCTTGCATTGCAGCGCGACGAAAATCAGAAAGTTCTAGTCCCCCAGCCTGGCAAATAGCTTCAGTAGAACTCTTGCCAACTTAAGCGGTCTGGCTTGTCACAATACGACAACCTCACTGTAACCTCACCAGGCATTTCTCGCGCGTCATAGTTCTGCATCTACTGCCTTAGCGGGATTCTTCGCACTGAACTCTACTGCGGTACACGGATTCCCCTGAACCGCAAACTATGCAAGAATGAAGCACTTTCGCGAAACCAGGTGCCAACAATGACGACGAGAAGGTTGGCCGAATTCCTCCTGTTGTTCCTGATCGCCTCATCAGCATTGTGCCAAGCGAGTTCTGGCAAAAAAAAGAACGAGACTCCAACCCTATCCATCAAAATCCTGCAAGCGAAGACCGTCTACCTGGATTGCGATTGCCGGAAGGAAATGGCCGTCTCGGTGCCAAGCGCATTGGCGGAACTGCTCGATTGGGGCCGGTACCAGTTATCGACCGATCGCCATCATGCGGATCTTATTCTTCTGTATTCGATGAACCCCTACCTTGGAGATTATCTGACGCGGGACGGTCCTGATAAGAGGCCTGCTCTTGTCGACTATACGATTCTGACTGTCATTGATGGACACACCGGCCAATATTTATGGACGGACTACAAACGGTGGGGATACATGCTCGTCTCTGAGGCGAGCAAAAGTTTGATGCATGAGTTCAGGATGGCAGTGGCGGCAGAGGTGAAGAGCCGCAGTCTCGACGATATACTGAGCTGCAGCATCAGTCCTGTGTATGCAGCCTTTGCTAATCTGAGCGCGGCCGAGGCTCTGACGAAACCCGAATTTGAGGTTGCCCGCGAAACCGGCGCTCCCAATCAGCTCACATTTGACGCTCCCAATGCGCCGGATTTCTGCAAACGCGCGCAACTCGTCGTCGACGAGGACGACAAGATCGTCGGCTTTGAAGTGTTGCCGTCGGCAGCAGACACCCTGGATGTGGGCGAACTCATCCAGCAGGCCGATCAATTTGATTTCGCCGGAGGGAAGGATACTGCAAATAAGCCCTTTTTCACCGCGCAGAGCAAAGACAAGAAACTGCTCATCGAGTACAGCATGCAAGGACGCATGCCGATTTTGACTCGTGTCCGCTATCTCTACTGACAAACGAGTCCTTATCGAAAAAACTGATCGACCGCATTAAAAGTATCCTTCTTTACCTTTCATGCCTTTTTTACGGCTCTAACGACACCTTAGTCCGGCGAATCTCTTCGGTCCAAACGCGGGGGATGTGTTAGCGATTTTGCATGCGTGCGTGATCCAGGCTGCAAGGCGTCGCGTGTGTGCAATCTCTCGGGAGGACTCTAAGAATCCGCAGGAGGAAGGAGAAACAATGAACGGTAATCGGGGGGTGTTGTCAAAAATCAGGCATTCTGTTTTTAGTTTTCGAAAACATGACAAATTCACAAACTTGCGCGGCAATGCTTCTGCCATGGCTGCGCCTGTCAGTGCCGCACTTCTGCTCGGATTGCTCGCACTTCCAGCATTCGGGCAGGTGCCGGATGGTTATGTAGGCGGTATGGCCCGCGAGTCCGCGAGCGGCAAACCGATGGCGGAAGTACGGATTGTCGCGCATAACGTGGACAAAGGGACGGATCTTTTCACGGTCACGGATACCGCTGGGATGTACAAATTCACAAACTTGGAGCCCGGCCGATACGACGTTGCCGCCACGAAAAGTGGATTTCAGAAGGCGTCCACGACGGTTGACGTGGAAGGTAAGCACCTAACCCGAGTGGACCTTCCGTTAGAGGCTGACGCTACGCCAGCAAACGCTGACGTTCCAACAACAATCACAAAATCGAATGCCGAACCACTGAGCGACCGCGAAAGACAATTGCTCGAGCGCATCGACCGGCTGGAAACTCGCCTTGCGGCAATGGAAGCTAAGGATGCCGCGCAAACGTCCGGCAATGCCAAGCGCGATTTGGCCACTCAGCCGCTGAAGGCATCGCTGAATTCAAGTGTCGGCGCCACTCCCGCGGAGCTTGCTGCTCCTCAGCAGACAACAACAGCGGCTGCAGCTGCAACGGCGAATCCGGCCTCGCCAGCGGCGGCTCCGGCACCCGCACCGGCGCCGGCCCTTCCACAAGGCCTTGAACCTAACGAACCCACTCCCGGAGTGGACAACCAGACTCCGTTTGCGTTTGGGGATTTTAGCTGGCTAAACGGCACGGGCCGTGGCACGCCGGCCTTCGATACCAAGTTCTTCACTCCGGAAATTCGATTCGATACGAACTATATAATGAGTAACCATCATCCGCACGACCATTCGCTCGGTGGCTCGACCGAGTCATTTCGTTCCGGCGAAGTACAAATTGAGCAGGCCAGTTTCGGCGGCGACTTTCACTGGAACAACGTTCGCGGCCGAGTCCTCACGATGTTCGGTGAGTTTGCCACGACGACACCGCGAAACGATGCGAGCGCGGGCGTCGGTCAATGGGACTTGAACGATGCCTACAGATATTTCTCCGAAGCGTGGGGCGGATACCACTTCAATGTAAATCACGGGCTGAATATCGACGCGGGAATCTTCGTGTCGTATATCGGTCTATTCAGCTATTACAATTTCGATAACTGGACCTACCAACCTTCTTACGTGTCATCCAACACGCCCTGGTTCTTCAATGGAGTGCGGATCCAGTGGTTCCCCACGAACAAACTCAAGATCGAACCGTGGTTCATCAACGGATGGCAGTCTTATGCCAAGTTCAACAGCCGCCCTGGTCTGGGAGGCCAGATTTTGTGGCGTCCCGCGGAATGGATATCGCTGGTCTTTAACAACTACGGCATGGGCACCGATACGCTCAATAATCCGAACGTCTCGCGTATTCACACCGATGACAGCATCGAAATCCGTTATTTCAACCGGCCGGATAGCCCCGGTCTATCGAAGATGGCGTTCTCCTTCACCGGAGACCTTGGATGCGAGTATGGCGGTGGCGCGAGTTGCTTTAAAAATACGGCCAATGGGCTCAGGTCATCCTTTGCCGGCTGGATGCTCTATAACCGGTTCTGGTTCGATAAAGATCAGCACGCGATTACGATCGGCGGCGGAAAGATGGACAATCCCAGCGGTTATCTGACGCTGCTCCCGCCGATCAATGCCGCGAATGCGGTCACAGGTTCACCGTATTTCACCGAGAATTTCGGTCAGCCCTTCAAGATGTGGGATGCGCACGATTACTTACAACTATATGCCCAAGACCTGGATCACCTGGTGGGCAGAGATTGGCTATCGCCACTCGGATTAGCCTTATTGGACTGGCCGTAACGGGATCACGCCTCCGGGCGGAAATACAGGCTCCCCGGGCGAACTATGTGTGCACTAACGGGACCAGTTCCGCGGCGTTACCCAGTAACAGTCCCACGTCACCCACGGGATTCACTCCGTCGGGAAACGGCTTCCTCGTGGATAACACAGGTGGTGCCGTTGCATCCGCGTGCACTGCAACCTTTGGCTCTGGCTTCACGGCTTGGTTCCCCGATCTGGTCAAGAACCAAGGTGCGGCCAGTGCTGGCGTAATGGTCCGATTCTAGCGAATTGGAAAGTCCGGGGCCGCTTCGGCGGCCCCTGTCTTCCCCTACCTCGGAGAAGTAATGAAACAGGAATGCCAATTTTCTTCAAAGTTCGCAGACGCAAGAGGCTTTAGCCGGTTCGGGGTTCGACCGGGATTCTGTCCATCGCCCGTTTATGGTTTCCGAATGCTCTCTTCATGCCTTTTTCATTGCAAATCCATAGGCTAATCAATATGAGCACGAGTGGCGAAGCGATGAGCGAAAAAGAGTGCAGCACGATGCTGCGTTATGTCCTGGTCCTCGTTCTCGCGCTTTGTGCGTTGGGTGTTCTTGTATTTGGAGCCGCTGCCGCGCATTCCTCGGCCATGCCGCGGCGCCCGATGCGAACGGTGCTGCCGCAGATTCGATCCGCAATTTCGCTCGATTCGTCAGCACTAGAAAATCAAGGCGCTTCGCAGGAAACGATAGGCTTTGAAGATAAGGAGAGCTTGAACGCCGCGGCTGTCGTTAATGAGAATTTGTCGTTGTCCACGCGCTATACCGTTCGGGTACGCCTATCCGGCGGAAACGAGCAGGTCATTTCAATTACCGCGCCGCCCGGTGGGCTGCAGCTCGAACTCCGCGACATGACCGGAGACGACGTCCGCAACGATTTGGTCCTAAGGCCCGCGCTGATTCACTGGCCGCTGATCGTGCTGCTCAATGACGGCCACGATCACTTCACCGTGGCCATCTCGGCCACTTTGCCGAGCTCTGTAGATCCCGGCAGCCGGGCATCGCGGTCGCGCCAAAATCCAGAGACAGTGGCGTTAACTTCCTCGAGTCCCAAGGCGGGTCCTCAGGTCAGCAGCAGGCAAATACTGGGTTCCACTCTTCCGCGGGCATTCCTTCCTCCGCTCGCGCAAAGAGTGGCAAACCAGGTGGCCCACAGATCCGTCTTGGGGAGAGCACCTCCCGCTCTCGCAACCCATATCTAACAAAATTTAGCAGTCCTAGAAACAGAAGTCGGCGGTATCGGCGAGGTGAGCGTGTATCCCGCAACCGCAAGGGACACGCTCACCCCAATTACGTGGACGTTCGTAACTTTCGGAGGATTGGAGTTAGCTGATGAGAAATAAGGCCGAAGAAATTGCAGCCTTAGCGAGCCGCCGCGGGCCATCGATCAACCTGCGGCGGATGGAGGCGGTTCGTTGTCTCCGCTCTGAAAAAGCATGAACTTAATGAAATCAACAACGAGTGTCGACGGCGAAGCCACGCAGCGCCTCTATCGGATTGTTTGGCGCGCGATCCTCGCGGCGGCGTTGCTGCTGCCGGGGATTGCGCGCGCACAAACAACGTTAACTTGGGAGCAAATCAAAGCGAAGTTTGAGGCCGCGAACCCCACTTTGAAGGCCAGCCAGGTGAGCATTGATGAGTCGAAGGCAGAGGAGATCACAGCGTTCCTTCGCCCCAACCCCGAGGTTTCCCTTTCCGCAGACGGCACTCAAATCACTCCTCTGGGCGGAGTTTGGCAGCCGATCAAGGGCACTACAATCACGCCCGGCATCAGCTACCTGTTCGAACGGCAGCACAAGCGGGGATTGCGCCTTGAGAGCCAAAAGGAGACCACGGCCATCACGCAATCCACCTACACCGATCAGGAACGTAGTCTGCTCTTCAATCTGCGAAGCGGGTTCGTTCAGCTCCTACAGGCGAAGGCCGTACTAGAGAACGCACGACAGAATTTGGATTACTGGGATCGAGAACTGGACGTGAATCGCACCCGCTTCAACGCCGGCGATCTGTCTCAAGCGGATCTGAATCGTCTGGAACTGCAGCGGGTTCAATTCGAATCCGACTTCGAAACGGCGATGGTGAATCTTCGAACAGCGAAAATCCAGCTTCTGACGCTCTTGAATGATCGGACCCCCATTGAGCAATTTGATGTTACCGGACCATTTGATTTTTCCGAAGAGTTAATGAACCTGCAGGAATTCCGAGACAGGGCTATGGAGGCACGGCCGGACTTGAAGGAGGCCGTACAAAATGTGGAGCTGGCAAAAATAAACCATAGCCTCGCCGTTTCGACCGGCTCGACCGATCCAACAGTAAGCGCTTGGTATACCCACAACGGTTCGTGGAATAACCCTGACGCGCTCAATACCGTGGGCGTTAGCGTGAGTATCCCCTTACGAATCTTCGACCGGAATCAAGGCGAGAAGCTGCGCACGCAGCTCGATATCGGCCGCAATGAACGATTGCGTGATGCGGCCGAAGCTCAGGTGCTGAGCGATGTCGATTCAGCCTATTGGACGCTGATTCAAAACGTAAATCTTCTGAAGCCGTATAAGGGGAAATATCTGCCGTTAGCTACCGATGTCCGGGACAGGACAACCTTTTCTTTCCAGAACGGAGGCGCTTCGCTACTGGACTTCCTAGACGCCGAAAAATCCTATCGGGACACACGCTTGGCCTATTTGAATTTACTTGGTTCCTATTTAACCGCCGCCGCCCAGATGAACATGGCGGTCGGCCAGGAGGTTCTGCAATGAATCGCTTGTTACTCTTCGAGGTAACGATCTGTATCGGTTTGGGTCTTCTGATCACTGGCTGCGAACGGAACGCCACCGCGCACGAAAATAGCGGGACATGCCACGACCGCCGAAGTGGTGCCCGGTTTCGACCCGAGCTATTTCGGTGTGGATCACCCCGAGCAGTTTCCCTTGGCGATTGCGACTGAGCACATGGCCGCACCGGAATTGAATGTAACGGGATCTGTCAATCCAGACGTCTCGCGGCAGGTGCCTGTGCCGTCGCTCGCCACGGGGCGAGTCATCGAAATCGATGCACGGCTGGGAGATGAGGTGAAGCAGGGCCAGCTGTTGTTCAAAGTCAGAAGCACTGACATCGCCGGTGCTTACTCCGACTATCGCAAGGCTGTAATGAATGAACAGCTGACCAAGATCCAGCTGAATCGTGCCCAAATCCTATTCGATCACGGAGCCATTCCGAAGAGCTCCTTGGAAGTGGCCCAAAATGCCGAAGACGGCGCACATGGTCGATCTAGATACCACTAGCGAGCATCTACGCCTCCTTGGATCGGACCCTGAGCATCCTTCGGGAATCGTAGACGTTTCCGCTCCAGTTTCCGGCGTGATCACCGATCAACAGATCACGAATCAATCCGGCGTTCAGGCCCTGTCGGCTCCAAACCCGTTCACGATTTCGGATATGTCGCACGTCTGGATTGTGTGCGACGTGTACGAGAACGACTTGGCAGGTATTCACATGGGCGACTAGCGCCGATATCCGCTTGAATGCCTATCCCGACCGGGTATTTAAGGGCAGGGTCAGCAACGTCGGGGCGATCCTGGACCCGAATCTTCGCACGGCAAAGGTACGCATCGAGGTAGCCCAATCCGGGGATATCATACGCATCGGGATGTTTGCGACCGCTACCTTCCGGGGCCAGAAGCAGGAAATGCACACGCAGGTTCCAGCCGCCGCGATCTTCCATCTTCACGACCGTGACTGGGTCTTTGTGCCCGCGCCGGACAACAAATTCAAGCGCATCGAAGTACGCAGCGGAAATATGCTGCCGACCAGATGCAGGAAGTCACATCCGGCCTGAAGCCGGGCCAGCAGGTCGTTTCAAATGCACTGGTCCTCGAGAATACCGTCGAGAACCAATAGACGACCTGCGGAACAACATTTTGGAGCCAGGACCAAGGAAAGACGAAATGATCCGCAAGCTTGTAGATTTCGCGCTTAATTATCGGTTTGTCGTGATCGCACTGGCGATCCTGCTGGTCGCCTGGGGCGTGATCTCCTTTCACGACCTGCCCGTGGAAGCCTATCCGGACATCGCGGACAACTATGTGACGGTCATTACCCAGTGGCCGGGCCGCTCGGCTGAGGAAGTAGAACAACAGGTCACGATACCAGTCGAAATCGAAATGAACGGAATTCCTCATCTTTCGCACCTGCGGTCCGAGTCCATTTTCGGTCTTTCCTATGTGCTGATGATCTTTGACGATCAATCCGATAACGACTGGAACCGGCAGAAAGTCCTCGAACGACTCACCCAGGTCGACCCTGCCGCAAGGTCTACAGCCGCAGATGGGCACCGACTGGAGCACCGTGGGACAGATCTATTGGTACACGCTAAGAAGCACGAATCCCGAAGTACGACCTGATGGAGCTAAGGTCCATCGAAGATTGGACTTTGGAAAAGGAGTTCAAATCCGTCCCGAATGTCGTTGACGTCTCCGACTTCGGCGGCACGGTCAAGGAATATCAGGTGCGCGTTGACCCGAACAAGCTTGTTTCATACGGATTGAGCATCGGCCAGATGGAGCAACAACTGAGCAACAACAACATCAATGCCGGCGGCAACTTTGTGGAAACAGGCCTGCAACAGATGAACGTCCGCGCCATGGGCCTCTTCAAAAATGTACAGGATATCGAGCAGACGGTGTTGACAACCAAATCCGGTACGCCCCTTCGCGTGAAGGACATCGCCGAAGTGACAGCAGGGCCCCAAAATTCGCCTAGGTCACATGGCCCGGGCCAACCATATGGAGAATGGAAAGATCGTCGATGAGGGCGACGTCATCCAGGGTGTTGTGCTCCTGCGCAAAGGCGCGGACGCGGGCCCGACGCTGGATGCCATTCATGCCAAGGTGAAGGAACTCAATGAGACCATCCTGCCACGGGGCGTGAAGATCGTTCCCATGCTGGACCGTGCCGACCTGCTTCACTTCACGCTGCACACGGTGGAGCATAACCTGGTCGAGGGGATGATCCTGGTAACCATCATCCTTTTCCTATTCCTCGGGCAATGCTCGTGCCGCTCTGATCGTGGCATGCACGATACCGTTCTCATTGCTGTTTGCGTCTATTTGGCTCGATTTGAGCAAGATCCCAGCAAACCTCCTCTCCCTGGGCGCGCTTGATTTCGGCATGGTCGTGGACGGCGCCGTGGTAATGGTCGAAAACATTGTCCGCCACCTCTCGCACCGGCACGCGAACAGTACAGGTGGTGCTGCTGGTGACGGCAATGCGAATGTCGGACGCATTACAGTGATTGTCAAATCCCCCAGTGAGGCGATTCGCGAAGCCTGCCATGAAGTGCAGCGCCCGGTTTTCTACGCCATCGCAATCATTATCACGGCCTATATGCCGATCTTCACGCTACAGCGAGTGGAGGGTCGGCTTATTTCGGCCCATGGCCTTGACTGTAGCCTTTGCCCTGCTCGGCGCTTTGACTTTTTCGATCTTGATCGCGCCAGTTCTGAGCAGTTGGCTTTTCGGAAGAGGCGTCAAGGAATGGCGCAATCCGGTAATGGCTTACCTCACGAATTGGTACCGCCGCGCGGTGCGAAGGGCAATCGAGTATCGCTGGGTGACGATCGGCGTCGGTGTGGCAGGCTTTTCGGTCGCGATGTTTTTGACCTTCAGCGGAGTGATCGGCAGCGAGTTTCTGCCGCACCTTGACGAGGGCGCCATCTGGGCACGCGGCACATTAGCACCCAGCACAAGCCTTACGGACGGCTCCCGCTTTACTGACCAGGAACGCATTATCTTTGCTTCATTCCCCGAAGTGACCACGGTTGTATCCGAAGTGGGACGGCCCGACGACGGGACCGATACCGGAGGGTTCGGCAACACCGAGTATTTCGTCGACCTGAAGCCGAAAGAACAGTGGCGGCCCATATTCCACCAAAATAAAGACGAACTGATTGCCGCCATGAACCGCGAAGTCTCGAAGCTCCCGGGCGCCTTCTGGAACTTCTCTCAACCCATCGAAGACAACGTGAACGAAACCATCAGTGGCACGAAAGGCGGACTCGCCGTCAAGATTTTCGGTCCTGATCTGACCGTTCTCGAAGGGAAGGGCGACGAAATGGTGGCCGTCATGGAGCATATTCCCGGCATACAAGATATCGGGATACAACGCGACACCGGCCAGCCCAATCTCGATCTCACGATTGACCGACAGACTGCCGCTCGCTTTGGAATCAACGTCTCGGACATACAAGACGCCATCCAAACTGCAGTAGGCGGAAACGCTGTTAGCCAAGTCCTCCAAGGAGAAGCGCGGTACGACGTCACGATTCGCTATTTGGAACCGTACCGTAACACTCCGGAAGCCATCGCGAAGGTTCGGCTTGTTTCACCAACGGGAGAGCGAGTCTCCCTGGCGCAACTGACGAAGGTGGAAGTTAAGGACGGCGCTTACGACATCTACCGCGAGGGGAATTCGCGTTACGTTGCCGTACGGTTCAGCGTGCGAGGCAGAGACCTGGGCAGCACGGTACGGGACGCAATCGCGCAGGTCACGCAAAAAGTAAAACTTCCGGCCGGCTATCACATACAGTGGGCAGGCGAGTACGAGAGTGAACAGAGGGCCGAAGCGCGCCTGTTGTTGATCGTGCCGATAACGATTCTCGTCATCTTCATCATTCTCTACAGCATGTTCCGTTCGCCCAAATGGGCTTTGCTCATTCTCGTAACCGTAGCCATGGCTCGTGTGGGTGGGCTTTTGGCCCTCCTGGTAACAGGCACTCACTTCAGCGTGTCTTCGGGTGTCGGTTTCCTGGCTCTGTTCGGAGTGTCCGTGCAGACCGGCGTCATTATGCTCGAGTACATCAATCAACTCCGCGCACGCGGTTTTACCATCGTCGACGCCGCCGCCGAAGGCGCGGTCCTGAGGCTTCGCCCCATTATGATGACGATGCTCGTCGCTACTCTCGGACTCCTGCCCGCGGCCATGTCCCACGCCATCGGCTCGGACTCGCAGCGCCCCTTCGCCATCGTAATCGTCGGCGGGTTGATAGCCGACTTGGTTATGAGCATATTCATACTGCCAACGCTCTATGTGTGGTTCGCGAGCGACGGAGACATCTTGCCAGCGCCTGAGGAATCCTTCGAAAGCTAATTTGCTTACGGAGCACTCTCCATGCGTGATTGCTCTAGAGGAGCCGGTTAAGTGAAGAAATACGAGGTGCGAGCCTGGATCGAGGAGATCGGTGTGATTCCGGCGGTTCGGGTGCGTTCGCCGGAAGACGCGCTATTCGCGGTTGAAGCAATCGCGCAAGGCGGGATTCCCATCGCCGAGATTACGCTCACCGTGCCAGGCGCCATTAAGATCATCACTCAATTGAGGAAAGAAAATCCCAACATGGTGGTCGGGGCCGGTGGAGTAATGGACGAGGTAACGGCTCAGCAGAGTCTGGACGCAGGCGCGCAGTTTCTCACCAGTGACGGACTGCACCCCGATGTGATTGAATTCGCCCAGCGCAACGAACTAGTCGTGTTTCCCGGTGCTCTTACTCCCACCGAAGTTATCACCGCGTGGAAAGCAGGGTGCGATTTCGTCAAGGTTGTGCCCTGCACCCAGATCGGGGGCGAGACGTACATCCGATCTCTTCACCGGATGTTTCCCCATCTTCCACTGATCGCCGCCGGCGGCGTTAACCAGGAGAATGCATTCAATTTCGTTCTCGCGGGCGCTGTTGCGCTCGGGATCGGCGGTGAACTTATCCCGTCGGAGGCGCTGCGCCAGCGACAGGGCGATCGCATAGCAGAATTAGCGCGCAGGTTTGTGGGATTTGTAAAAAGCGGCCGCGTGCGCGTCGCGTCGCGGAAGCAGCACGTTGTTACTACTTGATGTGGCGGTAAAGTCCATATCCAAAGCCTGGGCACTGCAGACCCGCCGAAGAGCGGGCGCACCCAAAACGCCAGGCCATCGACGGTTCTCCGGCGGGTGAAGAAACTGGGCTTCGCACCTCTATGCTAGACTCGTTTGAACCTTGGGAGAGAGCTCATGCTGGCTAAAAGATGCGCTCTTTGCGGCGCCATCCTCTGGTGCCTGTTGCTTTCGGGTCAAACTGCAGCCAGTCCCTCTCAGGAAAATGCCTCTCAAGGTGTGCGAATACGCCCCCCTCTTTGAATATGCCCGTATCGCCGCCGGTGGTCAAGCGCGGAGAATGCCTTATTTGCGGGCCGATCGCGCAAAAAAAAGATGTTATCGCGAAGAGAAAACCTTCGACGATCTGCGCTGCAAGTTCACATCTCAATTCTCACACCCTACTCCAGCTAGGAAAATTGCGGCTGGACCAAAATGGGACCAGGGAATCAGCAACTTTTCGTAAACCAACTCACCGGCGCGTCCAGAAAGACCGTGGTCAATGTTCTGAGCTCGCTTAGTTCGATGCTTCGGACCTTGGCCAACTCGCTTGGCCACTTCAGTCGGAACTCTATCTAACTGGATTCAGATTAGGTTACTCTAGGGCCCATTAGGGAGCGCTCGAAGGCCCAACACGGCGCTGAATATTCGCGGAAATACTGTTCGATTGGAGGCAATTCCATGAAGACCCGGCTCATCGCAATTTTCGTAATTGCTGCAGGCCTTCTATCCGTTTCTCCTTCGCTCTTTGCGCATCACGGCGCCGCCTCCTTCGACACGACTAAAAAACTTACCGTGAAGGGTACCGTTGTGGAATGGTTTTGGGCCAATCCGCATTGTTTTTTGAGGTTCAACGTCAAAGACGAAAATGGCCAGGCGGTAGAGTGGGTCGTCGAAACACAGAGTGGACCTAACATACTTCCGCTCGGCTATACCAAGCAGACTTTCAAACCTGGAGACGAAGTGACCGTCACTCTGACGCCAGTGAGGAATGGAAAACCGCTAGGACGGCTGCTCTCGGTCGTGCTCCCCAATGGTAAAAGGCTGGGCGCCATGGAAGACGTTCGAGGAGCATCGCCTGGCACAGACGAGCCGAAGTAGAGCGGGTTGCGGTGAGCCGAAATGCTCGATCGTGGGCGGCCCTCAGCAATGAAACCAAGCGGAAAAATTTGAACTGATTTGAACGAGGGGGAACCCTCTCGATGCAAAGGCGTTTGGTGGTTCCGCTGATTGTCCTAATTGCGCCATTGCTTTCTTCGCCCCTGGGCCACGCTCAGGCTAGGCTGCCCGGCGCTGTCTACGACTTTGATAAAAAGGGCGAGAAGCCGGAGCCTGCTCCGAAGCGCGACCTTTCGGGTATCTGGGAACCCGCGAGCGGGCCGAGTGGCGGAATTCAGGGCAAAGGCGCCGCCGCGATGGAATCGTGTAAGCGTGACAAACCCGGCGGCAAGTACTCCGTCGATCCAAAGGCGCCCGTCACCGACACCGGTTATGCAACCCCCGATTGCTTGAAACCGGATATCGAGCCGCCTTACACCGCGTTGGGACGTGAGACGGTCAAGGCCCATATTCCAGTTGAAGGCTATCGTATGGTTCCCGATTCCTTGACCAATGATCCGATTCTCAAGTGTGATCCAGGCGGCTTCCCGCGCATCAATCTGCATAATTTCAGAACGAGCGAGATCTTGCAGACTCCGACCCACGTCGTGATCTTGTACAAATTCCAGCATCGCTGGCGCCAAATCTGGACCGATGGGCGAGAACTGCCGAAGGATCCCGAGAACCCGTCCTGGGGGAACAGTGCCGATGCCCTGCCTGCCGAGTCACGGTGGTGGGGATACTCAGTCGGAAAGTGGATCGATGACTACACGTTTGTAGTCCAGACGAATGGATTCTACGACGATAGGACTTGGCTCGATAATGCGGGCCTTCCCCAAAGCGATGCCATGCAGGTGGAAGAAACGTATCATCGCGTGGACGCCGAGCACTTGGAGCTATCGATCAAGATTACGGATCCGAAAATGTACACGAAACCTTGGCTCGCCCTCGACAAATTGCCCTTGAGGTTGCAATCGCCCCATCTCGAGATTCAGGAAATGGAGTGCTCGCCATCCGATCAGGAGCATTGGAATAAGTATTTCGGCAACCAAACCGGTACCAGTTCCGGCCCCGATAAGGCCAAGTAACCTAGGCCATTTCCGCACCTCACCGACGGGCCGGGTCTGAAGTCAAATCGACGCTCTGCGTAAAAGCCGGTGAAGAATTGACACCGTAGTTTTGGTCTTGTTACGGTGGTGCGCTCGTAAATAGACCTGCTCTGGGGACCCCGAGCTGGCCCGCGCTAGCTTTAAATGAAAACGGGGCTGGAGACTCTACTTGATTCGCCGCTACGGGATAGCGCTATCGTTCGTGGCGGCTGCTTTTGCTTCCACCTTCCTGTTGCAGCGCTTTTTTCCTTACCCGTTTCTGTTTCTCTTTTTCGCGGCGGTAATGGCCAGTGCGTGGTTCGGCGGAACCGGCGCTGGGTTTTTAGCGGTCCTGGTTTCAACGCTTCTCGTCGATTATTTCTTCCTGCCCCCATACTATACGTTCACGATTGAACCGACGGACGCAGCGTACTTCGTTGCGTTCATCCTTTGCGCCATCGCGGCGAGTTGGGTTAGCGCCTCCAAGAGACAGACCGAAGAGGCCCTTAGGCAAGCCCGCAACGACCTTGAACTCCGGGTGGCCGAACGAACTTCCGAACTCCAGAAGTCGATTGCCGAACTCCAGGAAAACGAGCGGCAGCGGCTGCTCCTGGAGGGCGAAAAATCTGCCCTTTCGAGCCAGCTGGAAAGCCGCAAAATCGTCGAGCGCGCCAAAGGCATCCTGCAGCGCGAGCTAAAAATCAATGAGGAAGAGGCCTACCGAACGCTCCAACGCGAAAGCCAGCAAAGGCGGAAGTCCATGAAGGAAATCGCGGAATCGATCATTCTGAATGACGAATTGAAACGTGGTTCGGAGTGACGAACGCTGCCGACCTCTAGTCAGTCGGTAGATCGGATTTCGTCAAGTTTCACGTTGACTCTTCGCGCGAAAATCTGCAAACTCCCCGCTAGACCGGCCGGTTGTTCGGTCGCTCTGTTTCCCTCTTTCGACGCCGAAACGAGGGCCTTGTTCGGGTTTCTGTCTACTGTGTTATCTCGGACACGACGCCGTGTCCAAACTCATTACTACAGGCTCGACGATGAGCCGGCTAAGTTAGCCCTGATTTGCTGACTTAGGCGGTTTTGTCAGCATTCGTTTTTTGCGGCAAATCGCGGCACGTGCATAACGATCCGCGAAACCTGCCGTGCGTACTTGAGGGAGCTTTCCTCAAAAAATGCTGATGCTGAGCGCAACTCTGGCGAGGTCCATCAAAGCCCTGCTAATGCCTTCTTTTCTGGTGTTGTCGGACCTTGTCGGGCAGGCGGCGAACATCATTCCGGAAACATGGGACCGCTTCAGCTTTCGGCACTTTTGGGGAGACGCGATCCTTTCGACCGACGCCTATTTTGTAATGGACAGCTACGAAAATGTGCGGCTCCGCAATAACTTCAGGAATGCCGAGCCGCCGGAAAAACCGGAAGCATTCCTGGGCACTGAACTCATTCGTGGGAGTTTCTGCCCGCAAGCAGCCGCGTTGCTCACCGCACTATTCCTACGGCATTCCGGCAGAGTGCTTCGAATTGCAACGGACACTGAGCCAATCCTCAAGCAGGACACCATCTTGATCTGTTATGGCACTCCCGACATGAACTTCAAAAGCTTTGACATAGAGGCGTGGTCGGGAAGCAGCTTGTGCCAATTTTTGTTCACGCCGGATGGGCGTCGCGCATTCAGGCTGGCCGGGCAACTTCATTCCATGGAGGACCGCTGCGGCGTGATCTACGATAAGGCCATTGTTTTGCGGTTGACCAATCGCCAGGATTCCAATCGCCCGCATGTTATTTGTGCCGGTCTCAGTGAATGGGGCAGCCTCGCAGCTGTCAACTACCTGACCCAGAATTGGAAGGAACTGCACAAGCGCTTCGATAGTTTCGGCAAGCGCCGGGACTTCTGCGTGTTGCTCGAGCTCCAGTGTGGGCAATTCGAAAATGTACGGGAACTTACTTCTGTCGTTTGGTGGGAGCCTGGGACAGCGCCTAGCCCTGTCTTGGTGTCAAATCATGTCTAAGCTCAAATCGACTCGCTATATCGCAACACTCGCTAACGCTGTCCTGCCCGCATTCAGATGAGCACAAATCCCCTTCTCACAAAGACGCCCGGTGCCACTCGCCCTGTCGCCAGAGTCCTGGTGGCCACCACCGCCATGCTCAGCTTTATCTCCTTCTGGCGGGCCGCTGCAATCGTGCTCAATGACATGGGGTCGTCGGCCTTCTATGCCGGCGCCATCGCCGAGGAAGCCTTCGGCAAGACCGCGCCTTGGTTCATCCTCGCGATCATGCTCTTCGCCTACGCGGTCCGCGCCCTGTACATGGAGAGTTGCAGCATGTTCGTTCGGGGCGGCGTGTACCGCGTCGTCAAGGAAGCCATGGGCAGCAGGCTCGCCAAAGTCTCCGTCTCTGCCCTGATGTTTGACTACATTTTGACTGGGCCCATCAGTGGTGTGTCTGCCGGTCAGTACCTTACGGGCTTCTTGAACGACCTCTTCCGCTACGCGCACCTGAATGTTGCTTTACCGGGAAATCTGACGGCCGCCCTTTTTGCCATCGCCGTGACAGTCTACTTTTGGTGGGAGAACGTCAAAGGCATTCCCGAATCGAGTGGAAAAGCTCTGCGCATCATGTACGTCACCACGGTAATGGTCGTACTGATGCTCGCCTGGTGCGGCTACACGCTCTGGACGCGAGGCGCCCATTTGCCGCCGTGGCCCGAACCCCACAACATGCACTTCTCCGATCAGGCGCTCGGCTGGCTGCGACACACGAACTGGGCCTATACCGTCGGTCTAATCGGCATTTTCATCGGGCTCGGACATTCGGTGCTCGCCATGAGCGGCGAGGAGACTTTGGCTCAGGTCTACCGGGAACTCGAACATCCCAAAATTCCCAACCTGAAAAAAGTCGGATTCATCATTTTCGCTTACAGCCTCGTGTTCACCGCCGGCGTCTCTTTCTTTGCGGTGATGATCATTCCGGATTCAACCCGTTCTCAATATTTCGGAAACCTGATCAGCGGCTTGGCGATGAATTTCGCGGGACCCTACACCCTGCGCCTGGTCTTCCAGGCATTCGTCGTGCTGGTCGGCGTGCTGATGCTTGCCGGAGCCGTGAACACCGCCATTGTCGGGTCGAATGGCGTGCTCAACCGCGTCTCGGAAGACGGGATTCTCCCGCAATGGTTCCGGCAACCGCATCGGCGCTTTGGCACCTCCTATCGCATCATCAACCTCGTTGTCGGCTTGCAGATCGCCACAATCATCCTGAGCCGCGGAAATATTTTCCTCCTCGGCGAAGCTTATGCATTCGGCGTGATGTGGAGCTTCGCCATGAATAGCGCCGCTGTTTTGGCGCTCCGCTATAAGCAGCCAGGATTTCGCGAATTTCGTGTCCCGTTGAATGTAACAATCGGCGATGTGGAGATCCCCGTAGGTCTGGTTCTCATTACCATTATGCTGCTCGGCTTATGCACGATCAATCTTTTCACCAAGCAAATCGCCACCATCTCCGGCATTATCTTTACCGCAGCTTTCTTCGCCACCTTCACCATTGCGGAAGGAATTACCAAGAGACGCGACACCACCGGAGCGGGACTCGACCAGTTCAATGTCACGTCGCGTACCGAGCTGAGCACCGCGACGCTGGGCGTTCGCCCCTCGAATGTATTGGTTCCGATCAGCAACTACCACGCCCTCTATCAGCTGGGGGCCGTGCTCGATCGCGTTAAGACTGAGCGGCGCGACATCGTGGTGCTGCATGTCCAGGTTCTGCAGCGGAGTGGCTCAAGCGAAGTGGAATTTGAGACCGACCAGCTGTTTGGCAGCATCGAGCAATACCTCTTCACCAAGGCTCTGTCCATGGCCGAACAGCGTGGCAAGCCCGTTCGCCTTGCGGTGGTAGCCGCCAATGACTTGTGGGATGGCATCCTCAGAGCCGCAGTCAATCTGCAATCGTCAACCATTGTTCTCGGACGTTCAACGAAGATGAGCCTCGCCGAACAGGCCCGCCAATTCGGCTTCGCCTGGGAAGCGCTGCCCGATCCGCGGCCTCCGTTTAATCTTGAAATCTTTACTCCTCAAGGTGAGCACGAATTCTTCCTTCTGGGCCCGCACGCTCCCAATCTGACGAGGAATGAAGTGAATCTGGTCCATCAACTCTGGCTGCGGCTGGGCGACCTGGTCAGACCCGAGGAGTTACATCACCATGATGTGGTGCATTTCGCACTCAATGAGGTCAAACAGGAATTAATGGAAGGCAAGGAACAGGACGTGGCCCAGCGCCTCAAAGATCACTTGGTTCAGAACAAAGCGCAGCGCAACCCGCCGGCTGGAACGGGCTAGCTGCCTCGATTGCCATATTTGTGGGCAACGATCCCAATTATCCCCGCGTCGATTTCTGCCATAATCCCCTTCCCGGTTGCATTTGAAATATCCGTAAATGTCGATGCCCGTAACAGCGAGCACTGCTGCGTTCGACGTCGGTATCAATGACCGGCTGCCCTTTGGACAGGCTCTGATCCTCGGGCTCCAGCATGTCTTTGGAATGACGGGTATGTTTGTGTTCCCCGGCCTGCTCGGCCGGTCCTTCAACCTGCCCGGCGAGCGCATCGCTTACCTCTATGGCATGACCTTCGTCGTCTGCGGCTTCATCACCGTTTTGCAATCCGTGTGGCTGCTCAGGCTGCCAGTGGTGCAGGGAACTTATGCGGGCAATTTTGCTGCGCTGCTCGCAGTCGGTCATATGCAAAGCGGAGGCCTCGGCGCCGCCTATGGATCGTTCTTCGTCGCTTCACTGATCTGGTGCCTTTTGAGCGTGCCGATTCGACGGCTCAGCTTCATTGCCTTGTTCGCGCGATTTTTGCGGGCGCCCCTGATCTCCGGGATCATCGTAATGCTGACGATTATCCAGGTGGCGAACGTAGCATTGCCGAACTGGATCGGCGTGCCGTCTAGTCTGGGTTTCCCGCTCGTCAACATTTTCAGCGGGGCGATTGCCGTCGCTGTTCTGGTTGGCACCACGCTTTGGGGCGGAAAATATCTTCGGCGCGGGGCGATACTGATCGGTCTTGCCAGCGGCACGCTGTGCTACGCGATCTTGCGGCCGATATCGTTCCGTTCTGTCGTGAGCGCGCCCCTGCTTGTTACTCCCCAATGGTTTCCTTTTGGATTTTCTGTGCGGCCTGAACTGGTGATCGTCTTCTTGCTGGTGTTGATTCCAGCAGGCATGGGCTCGATGGCGATGTATGAAATGGTCGGAGGCTGGGGGAACGAGAAGCTGCCCGCCGAGCGAATGTCTCAGGGAATTTTCGCGGTTGCTATCGGATCCGTGCTCGCGGGAATTGTGGGTGGGTTCAGCACAATCGTCTATCCAGACAATATGGGCATGCTGCGCACGACGCGCGTAGGCTCGCGCTATGCCACACTCTCGGCTGGACTAATCCTGATCGCGCTGGGCGCCTGTATCAAATTCGACATGCTCCTGGTGCTCGTGCCTCAGCCCGTCGTGTCAGCCGCTGCGACACTACTCTTTGGCGTCGTATTCATGCACGGGGTGCAAATGCTTTCAAAGGTCGAGTGGGACGACCGGCAGCTCACGGCCGCGGGACTTGCGGTCCTCGTGGGCCTGGGCGGACTATTTGTTTCGCCCGAGGTCCTTCAGACCATGCCGCTCGCGGCGAAATTAATCGTGCAGCAGCCGGTGATTTCCGGCGGGCTCACGCTGGTCATTTTGCATTCCCTGCTATGCCCGGCTGCGGGGGCCACAGAAACTGCACAGGCCTGAAAACCTCAGGGCGCGCAGCATGCGAGCCGATCCTAGGAATGCATGGATCGAGAGCCAGACAAAACCAGTATAACGCCGCCAACCAACAGCAAGCCGCCCAGAAGCGGAGTTAATGGAAGCGTGTGCCTCTCGTCTTTGGTGGCATGGATAGGACCGATGTCCGCCACTTTCTTCTGCGTTGTGAACGTGATTCCCTGGTACGCAAACGCGAAAATTCCCAAAATGATCAAAACAATGCCCGCAACAGTCGCTGATTTCATGATCTCCTCGCTTTAGAAGGCTCCTGAGCTAGCTACTCCGCTTCGTTCGTCTGCGCGTGGTTGCATGCCGCCGCGTGGAACGGCCGGAACCTGTCGCTCGCCTCTTCGTGGCTGTCGCATGGGCCCGGGACCGCCTTGCTCGCTTCGCTGTCAGTGGTCGCACAACCTTGGCTGCTTCGGCCGCAAGAATGCCGAGCGTAGAACCGATCTTTCCGGCAACATCGGTCAATACGGTTTCGTGCTTTTTAGCCATCTGCCTCTCCTCAGCGTTGGGCGCTGGTGACACACGATCCCTAAGCTGAGGCTATTCCCGTCAGAACGAAATACTGCTCAATGCGCTTCCAGAGATTAGAAACCCTGTATCTTCAGAAACTTGGTGCCCGTAGAAGAGGAATGAAAACAGAAGCAAGGTTTGAAGAAGAAACGCGGCTACTTACATTCAGGCACGTCAGCCCTGCGACTACGAATCTCGCGGAGGTGCTCGCGAAGCCGTTCGAGCACCTCTTCCCTGCCCGAGTTATGTGCCTCTCTCACTAATTCGTTCAGAGCAAAGTGAACCACGTCGCGATGATGCAATTCCTCCGGGGCAACATCATTGCTGAATTCCAGCCAGAGGCAATGCAGAAGGTCTATCTCCTTTGGAGTCAGATGCGGCGCATGCGGCCCCAGATAAAAGATGGTTTCTTGTCCGTTGGGAGAATGGACCTCCAGCGTCAATTGCGGTCGCGGTGGCGGCAGGGCTTCCCACGCCAATCCCGCTATTCGCGCCTCTTCCGCGATCGATCGCTTGGGTGAAAGCCCTAGAATAACGGCCGACGATTTCAGGCTCTGCGCGGCCCGGAGAATGCCGTCCCATTTTTCCGTGGCTGGTGCGACGGCCAGCCGCACCGTCTTGCCCATCTTTTCCGCTAGATTCAGGCACCGAGTAAACAACACCTGTTCTTCGCGGCTGAAGAGTTGCTCAGCTTCCAGTTCGTGCTCACCCGAACCGGCGCGTTCGAGCAGCCGCAAATGCAGCACGGCGATATCCTGTTTTTGCGTATTTGTTCTTCGCA
Organism: uncultured Acidobacteriota bacterium; assembly: GCA_963846235.1. Classification (GTDB taxonomy): domain Bacteria; phylum Acidobacteriota; class Terriglobia; order Acidiferrales; family UBA7541; genus Palsa-189. The sequence goes on along the minus strand of CAWJVF010000002.1, from coordinate 3,906,224 downwards.
GGATCGAACCGAGATGGTAGAGCGTGTTGTAATTGCGAACCATCACCAATATATTCCCGGGCCGAACGCCTACCGCATCCGGCGTTAGATCGCCGCCCGGTTCGAGGTTGAATTGATCCAGCTCCGCGTGGGCTGCGCCACGTTTTTTCGTGATTTTTTCCGACAGCTCGAATACAGCAAAGAAGGCGAGCGTAAAAGCGACGCCCGAAATTGTGGCGACCTGCTTGGTGAAAAGGTTGACTACGCATAGCGCCACGAGCACCAGGGTGATCAAACCCAAGCCTAGTGGAATCTCAACACCGGCGATTTTAAAGTTCAACGGAACGCGGAATTCGCGCTGGCCCGGCTCCTTATAGCGCAGTACCAATACTGCCAGCCCCTTCATGGCGAAGCTCCACATCACTCCAAAAGCGTACGCTTCGCCCAGGATGAATATGTTTCCGCCGCTCAGGATGATCGTAAGCAGCTGCAGTCCGACAACAAGATTCAAGATGCGGTAAGAAGTCCCAAAGCGGCGGTGCGGCCGCCGGAACCAGTCCGGCAGGATGCCGTCCTCGGAAACTCGGTTCAGCACGCCATTCGAGCCGACGATCGCCGTATTCACCGCACCCGCGAGCATCAAAACGCCAACGATCACGACGAAGGCCCGGAACGCCAGCCGCAACAGCAACGGCCCGGTCATATACATCGCCAAGCCGCCGATCGGATTGTCGAAGAAGTTTCCGCGAACGTCGTCCGGGATAATCATCACGGCGAAAAACGCGACGCCGGCCGTGAATATGAGGCTGTAGACAAAAATAATGAAGCCGGCCTTTTCCAGATTGCGCAGCTTGGGATGCTCGATCTCCCGATAGACCTGCGCCATCGTCTCTTCGCCGCTCATGGCCAGAACGGAATGGCCCAATCCAATCAGGATTCCGATCAGACCCACGGTGTAAGGCAGCCGGGTGTGTTTCAACCAACCTAATGCGTCCGTCGAAAAAGTAAGATTCTTCAGCGAGGGCAGAGGCGGCAGATGCGCGCCCTTTGTCCACAACGTGTAGCCGCACCACACGAGCATGACCACCACCATCACGGTGGTCACGTACATGATACGCAGCGCCTTTTCGCTCGATTCCGGAATGCCCTTGACGTTTTCCCACCAGAAGTAGATCGTCACCAGAATGGCGAAAACAGCCGCCGTGGCGTTCACCGGAAGAACGAATTGGTAGTGCGCGTAGCGCAACAGTTCATTCAGCAGCCCAACCAGATAAAGCCCGGCGGATACGCCGCTGATCGGCCCCGTCAGGATGTAGTCGAACATCAGGGCCGACACCGAAAACTTGGCCAGCGTCGACCCCATCGCCTCTTTCACTACGCGGTAGACGCCGCCACGCACGAACATGCTGCAGCTCTCGATGTAAACGGATCGCACGGCATAGGCCAGCAACATGATCCCCAGGATGAACCAGGGACCCGCCTTACCGACGAAGTGTTCCGCAATTGCCCCCGCGTAAAAGGCGGAAGACCCCATGTCGTTGAGTACGATGGCGGCCGCGCGCCAGAACGATATGAAGGCGAGCATGGCCGTGGTAGCCACAAGCACGCGAGGCGCGCCGGAAGTTCTTTTTTGGTGCGATGAGCCAGCCAAATCGATCTTCATGAAAGGGCCGGATATAATCGCGCGGACTTCAACGTTTCGTTCAAGGTTTGTGAGTGGATAGCGCGGTAACCTCTACGCGTTACTGACGAACCTGAGACCCGGTACACAACCCCTCCCCGTAAGCACGTACTTATACCATTAAGGAGTCATAAAGAGAAAATGAGGATTTTGTTATGAATGTCTGATAGCTATGGGCTAAGTTTGCAGCTCAGGCTGCACCGCCGATTTTTCCCTTAGGACCTCAGACCCTGCCACTCAACGAGGAACAACTCAAGAGAGTTAAGCCCGCGCTTTTTTCGAAACTTCGCGCCACTTACCTTGCGCCTTCAAAATGCCTTCGATGGCCTCGCGCACACCGGCGTCGCCCCCCGTGCGGCGCGTCACGTGGTGAACCGCGCGGCGAACTTCCTCAACCGCATTGGCCACCGCAATTGCCAGACCTACTCGTTCCAGGATTGGCAAGTCCGGCAGATCGTCGCCGATGTAGGCGACGTCGGAATCGCGCACGCCCGCCACGCGCAGAATCTCCTCGTACGCCGGCACCTTTTCGCCGCGGCCCTGAAACACAAATTCCATCCCGACCTCTTGGGCGCGCCGCGTCACAGCCGCCGATTCGCGTCCCGAGATCACTCCCGTGCGCAATCCGGCGTCGCGCGCGAGTTTCAACCCTGCGCCGTCTTGCGAATGAAACGCCTTCATCTCAACTGCCGTGCCATCAGCGAGCGGCATCAGATAGACATTGCCGGCTGTGAGCACGCCGTCTACGTCCATCAGCAAAACGCGAATCTTGCGCGCACGGGCCGCCACGGCAGCCGGAAATTCATCGGATTTGGCGCGAATCCTGCGAGCCAATACAGCCTCCAACTTGGAGTATTTTGAAGCCAACTGGTGAAGCTAGAAAAGCTCCAGTGTCCACAAATCGTGCAGGTGCACGACGCCCGCCACACGCCGCGCGCCATCGAGTACGACCACTGCAGTAATCTTGCGCTGCTCCATCAGCCTCAGTGCCGCGCTGGCAAATTCCTCCGCAGCAATGGTCACCGGATTCGCGGACATACACTCCTCCGCGGTGAGTTCCAGAACCGCGCCATGCTGCTTTTGCATCAAGCGGCGCAAATCGCCGTCGGTGATAATTCCGGCCAACCTGCCCGCCGCATCGACCACCGTGGTCATTCCCAAGCCTTTGCTGCTCATTTCATAAATCACGTCCGGCATCTTCGCGCTGGGCGCCACACTTGGCAGCGCTTCACCCGCGTGCATAAGCTCACGGACTCGGAGCAGCTTTTTGCCCAGCCGCCCGCCTGGATGCAGCGCCGCAAAATCATCGTGATTGAATCCGCGGCACTCTAAGAGTGCAACAGCCAGCGCATCGCCCAAAGCCATGGCGGCCGTTGTCGACGCGGTCGGCGCCAGATTCAACGAGCAGGCTTCCTCGCGCACGCTCGTATCCAGCACCACATCGCTTGCCTGCGCCAAGGTCGACCGTGTGTTTCCGGTGAGCGTCACCAGAGGCAGGCCAAGCCGCTTCATCGTGGCTAGAAGGGCGACGATCTCTTCCGTCTCGCCGCCGTAGGAAACGGCCACCACGGCATCGCCCGCCTGCAACATTCCCAGGTCCCCGTGCAAGGCCTCTGCCGGATGCAGAAAAACAGAAGGAGTGCCCGTGGAAGAAAACGTGGCCGCGATCTTGCGTCCGATCAATCCCGACTTGCCCATGCCGGTCACCACGACGCGCCCTTTGCAGGCTAGCAGCGACTTCCACAGCGCGCTCGAATCCCGAATCCAGGCGCGCCTGCAATTCTTTCAGCGCTTCCGCCTCGATGCGCAGAACGCGCCTTGCGGTCTCCAGGCTCACGAGGCGCTCCACGAACGCACCAGTTTGGCTATGGGCGTTAATTTTGCCAACAGGTCGGGCAACCGATCCAGACGCAGCGCATTCGAGCCATCCGAAAGCGCCCGCTCAGGCCGGTCGTGTACTTCAAGAAAAATTCGCATCCACGCCCACGGCCGTTCCCGCTCGCGCCAGCGGTTCGATAAATTCGGGCTGACCTCCACTCGCATTGCCTTGCCCTCCCGGCAATTGGACAGAATGCGTCACGTCAAAAATTACCGGGCAGCCGGTCTTGGCCAGGATGGGAAAAGAACGCATATCCACCACTAGATTGTTGATAACCGAACGAGACGCCGCGCTCCGTGATGAATCACTTTGTTGTTTCCTGTGCTCTTTACTTTCGCGACGGCGTTGGCCATCTCCCAAGGCGACAAGAACTGGCCTTTTTTCAAATTCACCACGCGGCCCGTTTTGCCAGCAGCCGTCAGCAGATCGGTCTGCCGGGAAAGAAATGCCGGCACCTGCAGCACGTCGCAAACCTCCGCCGCCGCCCGCGCTTGATCCGGCTCGTGAATGTCGGTCAATACCGGCACCCGAAAGCGAGCTTTGATCTTCCGCAGGATTTCCAAGCCGCCCGTCAGTCCCGGTCCGCGGAACGAACCCACGGACGATCGGTTTGCCTTATCGTAAGAAGCCTTAAACATCAGCGGGACTTTGGCCTTGGCCGCTATTTTCATCAATCGTTCCGCCATTTTCATGGCGTGCGCCTCGCTCTCAATTACGCAAGGCCCGGCGATCAGGACAAGCGGCTCGCCGGCGCCGATGCGGAAGGCGCCGACGGGAATGGATCGAAGAGGCGGCAAATGAACGCCCGAGCTCCTCAGGCTTCTAAACTGAGCGCGTTCATCGGGAGTCTAAGCCTATGCGGGACGTTTCAGATTTGCAATCTGCACGTTCGGAATGAATGAAAAACGTCAGCTTCGTTTTGCGGCTTGAACTGCCGCGGGCACGTGTTCCGCGGCCATGGCTCGATTGTGGCTTTCGCGCTTGCTTGCGGCTCCCACAAACGCGGCGAACAGCGGATGCGGCGCCAGCGGTTTCGACTTGAACTCCGGGATGAAATTGGCAGCCCAAAAACCACGGATGATCGGCCACTTCGACGATCTCCACGTAAGAGCCGTCGGGCGTGCGGCCCGTGATCCGCAGGCCGGCAGCGGTCAACCGCTCTTCGTAGTCGCGGTTGAATTCGTAACGGTGGCGGTGCCGTTCGCTGATTTCCGCAGTGCCGTAAGCACGCTGTGCGAAAGAACCAGGCTCGATGCGGCACGGCCATGCCCCTAGTCTCATCGTGCCGCCCATTTCGTCCACGCCCAGCAGTTCGCGCAATTTGTAAATCACGCGGTGCGGCGTGTGCGCGTCGAATTCGGTGCTGTTGGCATCCGCCAGCCCGGCGACATTGCGCGCGTACTCGATGGTGACGCACTGCATTCCCAGGCAAATGCCAAAAAACGGAACTTTGCGCTCGCGAGCGTATTGAATCGCAAAAATCATGCCTTGAATGCCGCGCTTACCAAACCCGCCCGGCACGAGAATGCCATCCACGTGCGCCAGACGGCGCGCCGCAGTCTCCGGCGAATCGATCTCCTCGGCTTCAATCCATTCGATCACGGTGCGCATGTGATGCGGCAACCCGCCGTGCATCAAAGCCTCGCGCAAACTCTTGTATGCATCTTCCAACGCCACGTACTTGCCCACCACGCCGATACGCACTTCGCCCCGAGGGCGCTCCATATTTTCCAACAGCCCGAGCCAGCGGCTCATGTCTCTGGGCGCCGCGTCCAATTTCAAAAGGCGCAGGATTTGCTCGTCCAACCCTTCCGCAGCGAGATTCACCGGCACGGCGTAAATCGTATTCACGTCTCGCGCGGTCACCACGCATCGCTCCGGAATGTTGCAGAAAAGTGCGATCTTCGCCTTCATCTCGTGCGGCAAGGGGCGATCGCTGCGGCACAGCAAGAGATCCGGCTGAATTCCGATGCTCAGCATCTCTTTTACGCTGTGCTGCGTCGGTTTGGTCTTCAGTTCACCCGCCGTGGGAATGAAGGGCACGAGCGTGACGTGCACGAAAATCGCATTTTCCTGCCCCAGTTCCAGGCGCATCTGGCGAATCGCTTCGAGGAACGGCAACGACTCGATATCTCCCACCGTGCCGCCAATCTCGATGATCACCACATCTACGTCGTGCGCGATCTTGCGAAATGCCGCCTTGATCTCGTCGGTGACGTGCGGAATTACTTGCACCGTCTTCCCCAGAAAATCGCCGCGACGCTCCTTCGAAAGAATCGATTCGTAAATGCGGCCTGTCGTCCAGTTGTTATCGCGCGAGAGTTTGGCTGAAGTAAACCGTTCGTAGTGTCCCAGGTCCAGATCGGTTTCCGCACCGTCGTCGGTGACGTATACCTCCCCGTGCTGGTACGGACTCATCGTCCCGGGATCGACGTTCAGGTAGGGATCGCACTTCTGAAGAGTGACTCGAAGGCCCCGGCTTTCCAGCAGGCAGCCGATTGATGCTGCGGCCACGCCTTTGCCGAGGGAGGAAACCACACCGCCGGTTACAAATATATACTTTGGTCCCATCCGCACAGGTTACGCCCCGCTAAAGGTACACGCCGGGCGCTAAGCTGTCTTTTTCCTCCTGGGAAAGTAGGTGTACAACGCATTTTACGGAGAACTGCGGCGGTGTGTCAACGCGCCCCTGCACCGCTGGCCAAAGCCTGCTCTACCCGTTTCACGTCTTCGGGAGTATCGACCTCAACAGTTTTGTACTCCGTTTCCGCAACGCGAATGCGATAGCCGTTCTCGAGCCAGCGAAGCTGCTCGAGTTGTTCGATTCGCTCTAGATCACCCTGTGGAAAAGTTGCGAATTCCAGCAGGGCCTCGCGGCGAAATACATAAAGTCCGATGTGCTTTAAATGTCTGGCGTGAACGGAACCTTCGCGATCCCTTACCCACGGTACGGGTGCGCGCGAAAAATAGAGGGCGTTGCTATCGAAATCGAGAACCGTCTTCACGATGTTCGGATCCATGATCTCCGCGGGATTGGTGATGGGCACGGCCAGGGTCCCTACTCTGACCTCCTCATCGTCGCGGACGGCCTCGATAGCAGCGTCGATCGCGCCAGGTTCGATGATAGGCATGTCACCCTGCACGTTCACCAGAATCTCGGCATCGGGATGAGAGGCAGCCACCTCAGCCACTCGCTCGGTGCCGGAGCGATGATCGGGACGCGTAAGCACGGCTTCGCCGCCAAATGACTTCACCTTCTGAGCGATCCGTTCGTCGTCGGTCGCCACGATCACTTTCGAAACCAGGCTGGCTCGCCGCGCCCGCTCCCATACCCTTTCGATCATCGGCTTTCCTGCGATCGAAACCAGGGGCTTGCCCGGAAGGCGAGTCGACGCATAACGTGCAGGAATGACGGCCAGAATGTTCATGATGAACCAGCTCGCGAGAGATTTTCGTCCTATCTCGAATTTGTCTCTATTTTGTCCTTATTTCATCTCACCTGTTGAAGCTCATCGGCACGATGCTAGCATAAGACTTCGAGAGGCCGGGCTTCCGAGGCACACTTAGCCGTCTTGGCTGCATTGTGGCCCCGTTGAAGCTACAGCAACAGTTAACGCCGTCTACAGCAACGCAGTCTTGCATCGGCCGAATCTAGTGCTAGAATGGCCGGGATTTCCCCGCAGCCGCCCGGCCCAGGTCCGGGAGGGGGTTTGTAATGGCAACAGGTAAACGACAGCGGCTGCCGTACATAGCTCTCTTCGCTCTTGTTGTGTTCGCAGCACCCGCCATGGCGCAGGTCACGGGCCCCGAGCTTCCGAAACAATCTTACGAACCCGACATCAAGAAATCCTCCGGCATCAAGCTGAACGTCGAGATGGCTTTGGTCAACGTGACCGTCACCGATCCTTATAGTCGGCTGGTCACCGGCCTCGACAAGGAAAACTTTAAGGTTTTCGAAGACGGCATCGAACAGGAGATCTCCGCCTTCTCGAGCGAGGACGTTCCGATTTCCATTGGCTTGGTCTTCGATATGAGCGGCAGCATGGCGGATAAGGTCGATAAAGCCAGGCAAGCCGCCATTCAGTTCATGCGCACGGCCAATCCGCGCGACGAATTCTTCCTGGTCAGCTTCAACGATCGTGCAGAGCTGACCAGCCGTTTCACCTCCAGCATTGAGGAACTGGAAAGCCGTATGATGTTTACCGTTGCCAAGGGCCGCACGGCGCTACTCGATGCTATTTACCTCGGCTTGAGCCAAATGAGGGGTGCCAAGAACGGCAAGCGGGCCTTGCTCATCATCTCCGACGGAGGAGATAATCATAGTCGCTACAACGAGGCGGACATTCGGAATTTCCTTAAGGAAGCAGACTGCCAGCTGTACGCTATGGGGATTTTTGATGTCAACGATATGGGCCGAACAACCGAGGAGCGCTACGGACCCAGTCTGCTTTCCGAGCTCGCTGAAATGACGGGTGGTCGCGTATTCCCAGTCTCCAGCCTGGGCGATTTACCCGACATCGCCGCCAAAATTGGAATGGAGCTGCGTAACCAATATGTCCTCGGATATAAACCAAGCGATGTGCGTCACAATGGTGCCTGGAGAAAAATCAAAGTTAAGCTGCTGGCGCCCAAAGGGCTTCCGCCTCTCAACGTTTACGCCAAGACGGGCTATTACGCGCCGGCTCAATAAGCTGTCGGCGTTAACCCCGATTTTTGCGGCTGCGATCCTGGCGATTTTTGCCGCTCCCTTTGTTCACGCGCAGCGTCCCCAGCAGCCCTCCGCTCCTTCTGCTCCTACAGCTCCACTGGAGGGACCGGATTACTCCATCAAGAAGGACGTAAATCTCGTTGTCCTGCACGTTTCGGTCGTGAATGATCGCGGGCAGTTCGTCCCCGGCTTGAAGCAGGCCGATTTCCACGTCCTGGAAGACAAGGCCGATCAGAAAATCTCAGTATTCAGCCAGGAAGACGTCCCCGTAAGCATGGGCCTGGTGGTCGACAATAGCGGCAGCATGCGCGAAAAGCGGCCTCAGGTAAATGCCGCCGCCTTGACTCTCGTAAAAACCAGCAACCCCCAGGACGAAGCCTTTGTCGTCAACTTCAACGACGATTTTTATCTCGACACAATCCACGACTTCACCAACGATATCAACGAGATGAAGGACGCCTTGGATCGTATCGATGCGCGCGGCAGTACCGCCCTCTACGATGCGGTGATCGGATCGCTTGATCATCTGAAGAAGGGCGCAAAAGACAAGAAGGTGCTTCTGGTCGTCACCGATGGCGTGGATAACGCCAGCCGCCGCACGCTTGCTAATGCCGTGCAAGAAGCTCAGCGTTCCGACGCCTTGATTTATGCCGTGGGAATCTTCAGCGATGACGATATCAAGCACAACCGTGGCGACATGAAAAAGGCGCGCCGCGCGCTTACCGAACTGTCTACATCAACCGGCGGACTGGCTTTCTTCCCTGAGAACGTCTCTGACACCCAATCCATCTGCACACAGATTGCTAAGGATATCCGGAATCAGTACACCGTAGCCTATTACCCCACAAACGCGGCGCGTGACGGCACCTATCGGACAGTGCAGATCAGCGTCGGCCCGCAGAAGGGCGCCGGTAAGCTTCAGGTGCGCACCCGCACCGGCTACTACGCTCGCGGCCCCGCTCTCTCTACCAGCGCCGGCAATTGAACAACACACAGCGGCGTCATTCGGAGCGTGAGTGGCCGAGCTTTTACCAGCGGTCCGTCTTTGGGACCGCGCGGCCACGGAAGCGAAGAATCTCTCTTCGCTCTACCGGTCATCCCAAAAAGGGTCCGTCGATGGCTGATCGGCTTTTCAAACCTTCAGGCGCCCTCCACCTCTGCGAGAAAGCTTTCTCCGTGCGGAATCTCTCCGCCAAAATTCCGCGCCACCGTCTGCCCCATATCCGCCAGCGTCGCGCGCACGCCCAGGTTCGTGCCATGCTGTCCTCCGGGGCTGTAGGCCAAAATCGGAACATATTCCCGGGAATGGTCCGTCGTAGGCCAAGCCGGATCGGGATCGCAGCCGTGATCCGCCGTGATTAGCAGCAGGTCGGTTTTCTCTAAACTAGTCAGCAGCGGGCCGAGAAGCAGATCAAACTCCTCCAGCGATCGCGCGAAGCCTTCCACGTCTTTTCGGTGGCCGTACAGCATGTCGAAATCCACGAGGTTGGCGAAGATCAACCCATGGCGTTGCCGGTCCAATGCGGAACGCAGCTTCTCCATCCCGTCCGCATTGCTCTTCGTAGTCACGTAGTTCCCAAGCCCTCTGCCGTTGTAGATGTCGTGAATCTTTCCAATCCCCAGAACAGGCACGCCGCGCTCCGCGAGCACGTCCATCAACATCGGCCGCGGCGGCTCAACCGCGTAGTCGTGACGCCGCTCCGTGCGGCGAAAATTCCCAGGCGCGCCGGCAAAAGGTCTGGCGATCACTCGGCCGACGCGGTGCCGCCCATCCAGAATCTTTCGTGCAATTTCGCAATAGTGATAAAGCTCCCGCACGGGAATGACGTCCTCGTGCGTCGCGATCTGGAAAACGCTGTCGCCGGAGGTATACACGATCGGATAGCCAGTGCGCACGTGTTCGGCGCCCAGTTCTTTGAGAATCTCCGTGCCGCTCGCCGGCTTATTGCCAAGCGTTCTTCGTCCGATCGCGCGCTCGAATGGCTGCATCACTTCGGGCGGAAAGCCCTGCGGATAGACGGGAAAAGCGCGTTCCAGCCAGATTCCGGCCATTTCCCAGTGCCCCGTAGTTGTATCTTTCCCCGGCGACCGCGTCGCGCCTTTTCCGAAACAACCTTTGGGGTTGTCGGCGGGCGATAAATGCGACAGCGGCTCAATATTCGCCAGTCCCAGCTGAACGAGATTAGGGATCGCGAGCGGCCGAGACTGCGCGATGTGGCCCAGCGTATTGCGGCCGACGTCGCCATATTGGTCGGCATCGGGCAGTTCGCCAATGCCGACGCTATCCAGCACCACCCACACAATTCGCGAAAACGCCATCTCGGCCCTCTGCACCACATCTGCTCCCGTCTAGTATGACGGAATCCCTTTTTGAAGCAGCCAAATCGTGCTTTCGCGGGGCACCGTGACCAAGCGGCTGTCATTCCGAGCAGGTGTGGAATCTGCTTGACGAGGAATCTGCTTTTCACTTCTTAGTATGTAGCAAGCGCATCATTTGCCGCGCTCGTCCCCGCGACGTATAATTTTTCGTTTAGACTGCCCCCGAAATTCTTGCTGTGCAGGACTCTGTCGCGCTCTGTGAGCGCGTGTGAACTTCCGTGAGCGATAAGCCCGCGATCATCGATAAGCCTGCAATCCTTGACGAGCCCGCGTCCATCGTGGTTACCGGCGCTCGTGTACACAACTTGAAGAACATCAGCTTCGAGATTCCCCACAATGCTATAACCGTGGTCACCGGGGTTTCGGGATCGGGAAAGTCCAGCCTGGCCTTCGACACCATTTACGCCGAAGGCCAGCGGCGCTATATCGAATCGCTTTCCGCCTATGCCCGGCAATTCCTCGAACGCATCGAAAAGCCCGACGTGGACGAAATCTCCGGCATCGCTCCGGCGATCGCCATCAAGCAAAAAAACGCCACGCGCAACCCGCGTTCGACTGTAGCCACCGCCACCGAAATTTACGATTATCTGCGCCTGCTCTACGCGCGTGCCGGCCGCACTTTCTGCACGCGTTGCGGCAGCGAAGTCCAGCGCGACACCATCGATTCCATCACCGCGCGCGTCCTCGCGCTCGAAGCGGGCCGCAGATTCTACGTGCTCTTCCGCCTTGCGATTCCTGAGCCCGCCAAGAAGCCGGGCTCGCGCAAGTCAGCGAAGCCAAACGCCGAAGGTATCCGGCAAGCCTTGGTCGATCTGCAAAAGCGTGGTTTCAACCGCCTTTATCAGGCGGGGCAAATCCACGAATTCTCTTCACCGGAAACTCTCCTGGAATTGGATTTCTCGCAGGCCATCTATGTCGTGGTTGATCGCCTCGCCGTCGCGGCGGAAATTCGTTCGCGTCTCGCCGATTCGGTCGAGATCTGCTATCGCGAAGGCAAAGGAGAAGCCATCCTCGAATTCCCGCCTTCAGACACGCATCCTGAGACCGAGCGCGTCGTCTTCAGCGATCGTTTCGAATGCAAGAAGTGCGGTCTCGAGTATCAGGAGCCCGAGCCGCGCTTGTTTTCCTTTAACAATCCCTACGGCGCCTGCCCGCGCTGTCAGGGCTTCGGCAACACGATCGATTTCGATATCGATCTGGTGATTCCCGACCGCAGCAAGTCCATCAACGAAGGTGTCATTCAGCCCTGGACGAAGCCGCGTTATCGTTCTCTTTGGCAGGATTTGAAGCGATTCGCTCGTGCTCACGCCATTCCTCTCGATGTTCCTTTCCGCCAACTCACCGCCGAGCAAAGAGATCTCATCATCGAGGGCCACCCTGACGACGACTTTACGGGCGTCAATGGCTTTTTTGCCTGGCTCGAACGAAAGAAATACAAGCTGCACGTACGCGTTTTTCTTAGCAGGTATCGCGGATATGCCACCTGCCCCGATTGTGGTGGCACGCGGCTCCGCGCCGAAGCTCGCGCCGTGCGCATTCAGGGAAAATCGATTACCGAAGTCTGCAAGCTAACCGTTACCGAGGCCCGCCAATTTTTCGACTCGCTCGAACTGGCGCCGGAAGCGGCTGCCATCGCCGACAGAATCCTGCAGGAGATTCAGCAGCGGCTCCGCTTCTTGGATCAAGTGGGGCTCGAATATCTCACGCTCGATCGCCTCACCTCCACGCTTTCCGGCGGCGAAGCCCAACGCATCCAGCTTGCCACATCCCTGGGATCCCAATTGGTCGGCGCGCTCTACGTCCTTGATGAGCCGTCCGTCGGCCTGCATCCGCGCGATACGCACCGGCTGATCGAAATTCTCAAGAGCCTGCGCGATTTGGGAAACACGATTCTCGTGGTCGAGCACGACGCCGAGACCATCGCCGCATCCGATTATGTACTCGACCTCGGACCGGGCGCCGGCGAACTGGGGGGCAAGCTCCTTTTCTGCGGCCCTCGTGAGGACCTCCTGAATTCCCCGGACTCACTCACCGCACGTTATCTCAATGGCGAACTGCGCATTCCTGTGCCTTCGCTTCGCCACAAGCCTTCTCGCCGCTTTTTGCGCATCTTTGGCGCGCACGCGCACAACTTGCGCAATATCGACGTGATGTTCCCGCTCGGCACCATGGTCGCCGTGACCGGCGTCTCGGGTTCCGGCAAATCCACGCTAATTCACGATGTGCTCTATAAAGCGCTCGAAGCCAAGCGCGCCGGCGTCAGTTTCAAGGAACTCTGCGATCGTATCGAGGGCGATACGCAGCTCGACCAGGTCGTCCTCGTCGATCAATCTCCCATCGGCCGCACTCCGCGCTCCAATCCCGCTACGTATTTGAAAGCGTTCGATTCCATACGCGATGTCTTCGCCTCCACCCCGGATGCCAAGCGCCGCGGTCTCACGGCCGGACACTTTTCCTTCAATATTCCCGGCGGCCGCTGCGAAGCCTGTCAGGGCGACGGCACCGTGACAGTCGAGATGCAGTTTCTTGCCGACGTCGAGCTCATCTGCGAGGAATGCCGCGGCACCCGCTTCAAGAGCTCTGTTCTCGAAGTCCGCTATCGCGACAAGAACATTCACGAAGTTCTCGGCCTGACGGTTCGGGAAGCCCTGCAATTTTTCTTCGGCGTGCCGCGCGTGATTTCCAAACTCAAGGTTCTCGAGGAGGTAGGTCTCGGGTATCTGCGCCTGGGTCAATCCGCAACCACGCTGTCCGGAGGCGAAGCGCAGCGTTTGAAACTCGCCGCGCACCTGATTCACACCGCCAATCCCGGCGTTCTTTACATTTTCGATGAACCGACCACAGGCTTGCATTTCGACGATATCCAGAAGCTTCTGATCGCTTTTCGCAAGCTCCTGGAAGGCGGAGCTTCGATCATCGTCATCGAACACAATCTGGACGTCATCAAATCGGCCGATTGGGTTATCGATTTGGGTCCCGAAGGTGGCGCGCAGGGCGGCACCATCGTGGCTTCGGGAACTCCCGAGCAGGTCGCGCACAATCCGCACTCCTACACGGGCAAATATCTCGCCCGCGCCCTCAAAAGTGGTAATGGCCGCGGCGAGCCGCGAGCTTCTTCCAGGAGCAGTACCGTCTCGAAAGGCTGACCATGGAAATAAGGTTTAAACGTAGAGCCGCGGTCTTTAGCGCGGCAGCCTTGTCTTTCGTATTTTGATGTGCTTCTCGGCGGAAGACGCGAGGCGCGCTGCGCTGTGGACCAGGCCCGGGCGTCCCGCGGCGCTTCTCGAGCGCAAAGTTGTAAACGACATCGTGTCATTCTGAGCGAAGTGGCCGCGCGCCCGTTTTTCCCCGCCCGTTTCGGGCCGGCGCGGCCACGGAGTCGAAGAATCTCTCATATAATGTTCACTTCCGACGAGGCACCGTGAGGCTTCCTCCAATTCGAGCCCATCGACATCTCGCCGCGTTCGTCTTGATCGCGTTTCTCGCGCCTATATTTCCATCGGCGCTCTTTCCGCAAACTCCTCCTCGGACGCCGTCGAATTCACAATCAAGGCCCCAGCAAACTTCTCCTTCCAACTCCGACTCTCTTGTCCCGCTCCTCGCTCAGGCCCAGGATGCGCTCGATCGCAAAGACTTCGCCGCGGCCATTCCTTTGCTCGAAAAAATAGCAGCGGCGAAACCCACCGAAGCGATGCCTCACTTCGAGCTCGGATTTGCGTACTCCGGGCTGAATAAAAATCCGGAGGCCATAGCACAGTATCGTCAGGCCATTGCCCTCGATCCAAAACTCGCCCCGGCGCATTTGAACCTGGGAATATCGTTGCTCGATTCCGACGCCGCGGCTGCCGCGGAATCTTTCCGGCGCGCCGTGGATTTGCTGCCCGGGCAGGCCCGCCCGGTCTACCTCTTGGGAGAGGCCCTCGAACGCAGCGGCAAACGGTCGGAAGCCATAGCACAATATCGCGCTGCGGCTGCGCTCGCGCCTAACGACGACGCTATTCTTTTCGCGCTCGCTCGCGCACTTTTAGCGGACGGCCAAAACTCCGCCGCCGAATCCGGCTTTCGTCAATTACTTTCGGCGAAGCCTGATTCCGCGCCGGGGCAACTTGGTCTGGCTGAATCTTTGCTCGCCCAACAAAAAACCACCGAAGCCGTCGATGTTTTTGGCGATTACCTGCAGAAGACTCCCGATGACAACCATGCCCGTTTCGAGCGAGCAGTCGCCTTGCAGGACCTGAACCGCTTCGACGATTCTCTGCATGAGCTTGATCAGCTTGACAAGAGTGCGGCCGCAACTGCCGATTCTCTCAAGCTTCGCGGCAGTATCTATCTGCAGCAGAAGAAATGGACTGAGGCTGATGCGTCGTTTCAGAAAGCGCTAGCCGTATCCCCGGCCGATGCGCAACTGCATCTGTGGGCGGGCCAAACGAAAATGGAGCTGCGTGATTACAGTGCGGCCGAAAAAGAATTGCGGCGCTCTCTCGAACTGGCTCCGGGCAATTCCGACGCCTTGCGAGAGTTGGTTGGCGTGTACTACTTGTCCGGCCAGTACGAAAAAACGCTTTCCACCTTGGATCTTCTCGCTCAGCGTGAAACCCTGAGCCCGCTTAGCTGGTTTTTCCGCGCCCTCTCGTGCGATAAACTAGGGCGGAAACCCGAAGCGGCCGCCGCTTACCAAAAGTTTCTCGAGTTGGATCGAGGCGAGCGTCCCGATCAGGAATTCCAGGCGCAAGCGCGGCTGACGCTTCTCCTGCGCGAATTAGGAAAGGGTTCTAAAAAATAGTTGGAAGCGGCAGCCACCTTCCTCGCCGCGGAGCTGCCCATCACAATCGCAAAGGTCCTATCGCGCGGCGCAAGTCTGACAGAGGATGAGCTTTCGCCGTTGGATGACGATCATGATGCGCTTTTCGGCCAGGCATAAAGAGCGGCTTCACCATGTATCAAAGTGGCGCTTTGGCGCGAAAAAAGTGGCTCGGCGTTGCAATCATCACGGTAGAATCTCGGCTCCCGCTCTGATCGTGACAGCCATGGCTCTTTGCGCCTGTCTTGGTATGAGTGCTGCCGAACAAGAGTCGCGCGAAAAGTATGAGGCGCAATTTCAATTGGAGCGCGATCCGGTGGCCAAGGCTAAAATACTCGCCAAATTGGGCCGCTTCGAGATCGATGAGGCTCGCGCGGACTTAAAGGCGGATAAAGAAGAGCAATCTCTTGCTGATCTCGAGCACTACCGCGACCAGGTTGAAAGCACGGTGCAAGCGCTTTCTGCTACCGGCGTGAATGCCGAGCAACACCCCGCCGGCTTCAAGGAGTTGCAAATCAGTCTTCGCGAAACACTGCGGCACATCGATGAATTGATTCTTCAGCTCCCGCTGGATAAGAGGCCCTGGTTTCAGGCGGTGCGCTCGGATTTGGCCAATTCCCACAACTTGCTTATCGAGGCGCTTTTTCCTTCTTTAGGCGGAAGGCGATCGAAGAGAGGAGATCCGTGACGAAGCTCGCCATGCGCCGCCTGCCACTCGCGCTTGCAACGTTTCTTTGCGCCGCCGGGATTACGGCGGCCTCATCCCCGGCGTTCGCCCAGAAGAAAGATTACCTGTCCGATGCGGAAGCCGACAAAATCCGCGACGCGGACACCACTTCCGAAAGGATCAAGCTGTTCATCTCTTTCGCTGCCGATCGCATCAAGAAGCTGCAATACGAATTCGCCCATCCTGGTGAATTGCACCGCGACGAGCGGATTAACACGCTCATCAACGCCTATTCTGGTTGCATAGACGATGGCTCCGATCTGATTCAACTCGGCGCCGAAAAGCAGCAGGACATCCGCGATGCCATCAAGGAGATGCAAAGCCGCGCGCCGGAATTTCTAGCTTATTTGAAAGAATTGTCCGCGAAAGGCCGCTCTGTCGAGCAATTCAAAGACAATCTCGATGACGCCATCGACGCCACGAATGACGCCATCAGAGACGCTGCGGACGCCCTTAAGGAGAATGCGCCGCCTCCGGTGCGCCGCCGGCCGCAATGAAACGCGAACGTCCCAGCCCCGTCCCCGGAGGCGCTGCGATTTTCCAGCGGCTGTATACGCGTTTGGGCTGCCGCGGACGCCCGCCCCGTTTTGAAGTGGAGTTTTATCCTTACGCCAACCTGATGCACACCATCCGGATCCGCGAAGAGACCGCTTGCGTGCGCCTGTCGGACGCCCTGCGAGGCGCGTCGCTCGCGGTCTTGGAATCCGCGGCGGCGATTCTCTTGTCCCGCATTTATCGCCGTCGCGCGCCCGGTGAAATCCTTGGCGCTTATCGCCAGTTCGTACTCTCGCCGCGGACTCGCCGTCGCGTGGCGGCGCTTCGTGGCGCGCGAGGGCGCCGTGTGCAGACGGGTCCTCGCGGATCGGTTTACGATCTAGCCCCCATGTTCTCTCGCCTGAACCGCAGGTATTTCAGCGCGCGGTTGCATCGCCCCCGGCTTGGCTGGAGCAGCCGGACTTGGCGCGCGCAATTCGGCTGCTTCGATCCGGCGCTGGATCAGATCGTCATGAATCGCTGGCTGGACCGGCCCTGCGTGCCGCGTTACGTGGTCGAATATGTCCTCTTCCACGAAATGCTGCACGTGAAGCACCCGCTGCGCGCTGCGCGCTGCGGCATCGAAGCCCATTCGCTTAAATTTAGATTGGAAGAAAAACGGTATGCCAATTACGAGCGAGCCAGGAAATTTCTCGACCGCTTACCCTGACTTCTGTTTTGAAGCCGCGTGCCCGGATTCGCTTTCCAGCCTTTCGATGCGCTTGAGAATTTTCTCGCGGTCGGGCGCGTTGCGATAAACGGACAGGTATTTTCTGTACGCGGCTAGCGCGCTGTCCACGTCCCCTTTTCGTTCGTAGGCTTCTCCCAGCAGGGAATACGGCCGCGCCAGTTTTGGCTGGAAGCGCGTGGCATCCTGAAATCGCTCGATCGCCGCGTCGTAATTTCCGCGCTTCAGGTAGAAGCTGCCGATCTCCACGCTCTTGTTCGCGCGCAGCGGATCGTAAGTAGGCTCGACGGGAGTCGGGGGAGGCTCCGGCTCAACGTAAGGCGGAGCGGGCCCCTTGTCTAAAGTGGATTCTTGAGCTGAGACCGGTCGCGCTGCCAGAAAAAAAACAAAAAACGCCGCAAATAAGACAAATGTGGCCCGCAGGAAACCTGCCGCCTTGCCCGCGTTTCGCATGGTTTTCGCAGGTGTGATTCGCTTTGTTATCATGAATGTTGCCTGCGGCATGAGAGTCCCGCCCATCGGGCACTCCCCTGCTGACAATTGTAACTCCGCCCATGGAACTCAGGGAAAAAGTCGCCAATCTCCCCCGCGATGCCGGTGTCTATCTGTTCAAAGACGCGTTGGGGACAACCTTGTACGTCGGCAAGGCCGGTTCTTTGCGCTCTCGCGTGCGCTCCTACTTCCTCGAAACGCGATGGGCGGATGCAAAAACGGGCTCTCTCGTGCGAGAAATCGCCGATGTGGATTACATCGTCGTCGACAATGAACGCGAAGCCCTGGCGCTCGAAAACAACCTCATCAAACAGTATCAGCCGAAATTCAACGTACTGCTGCGGGACGACAAAACCTACCCTTACATCCGCTTCACGGCGTTTGAAAAATATCCGCGAGTTTACGTAACGCGTCGCCTGCGCAAAGATGGCTCGATCTATTTCGGGCCTTTTTTTCCGCATAGCCTCGCCTACCGTATCGTTCATTTGATCCACAAACACTTCCGCATTCCCTCCTGCACCGTGGACCTGACGAGGCTACATCCGCGCCCCTGCTTGCAGTATTACATTCACCGCTGTTGGGGTCCCTGCGTTGCCGGCCTCGTGTCGGATGAAAAATACGCTGAGGCGGCGCGCGACTCGCGTACTTTTTTGGAAGGCCGCCGTCACGATCTGCTGGCCAGCCTTCGCGACCGCATGATGCAGGCATCGGAGAACCAGCGCTATGAGCAAGCCGCCGGCTATCGCGACCTCCTGCATACTCTCGAAGAGATCGAAGAGCGACAGAAAATTGCCGCAGCTGCCGGCGACGACACCGACGTGCTCGCCTGGTACGCCGAGCCTCCGCAGGTGGCCGTGAATCTTTTTCACATTCGCGCCGGACGCGTGGTCGATCGCCGCGATTTTTATTGGGAAGACCTCGAGGAATTCGATCCCGACGAATTTCTTCCGTCGGTGCTCAAGCAACTTTATCTCGATGCCGCCTATTTGCCGCGAGCCATTCACGTCATGCGCGATTTCGAGGATCGCAAGCTGCTCGAAGACATCCTTTCGGAGCGCGCCGAAAAGCTGAATCTGCCCTATCGCCGCGTGGAGATCGCGGTACCGCAGCGCGGTCCGAAGCATGCGTTCCTGGATCTGGTGGAGAAAAATGCGCGCCATTCTTTCGAGCAGCGATTCCGCGTATTGAAACCAAACTCCAAAGCCATTGCGGAGGCGCTCGAGTCCACGCTGAATCTTCCCGCTCCTCCCAAGCGCATCGAGAGCTTCGATATCTCCCATCTTCAGGGAACCGACACCGTGGCCTCCATGGTCGTCTGGGAAAACGGGCGCATGCGCAAATCCGATTACCGCAAATTCATCATTCGCGGCGAATGGGGCAATGATGATTTTGCGAGCATGCGCGAAGCGGTGGAACGCCGTTATCGCCGGGTGCAGGGCGAACAGAAAGAAATGCCCGGCCTGATTCTGATCGATGGTGGACTCGGACAACTGCACGCCGCTGCGCAAGCCTTGGAGAAGCTCGAAATCATTAATCAGCCCGTAGCGGCCATCGCCAAACAGGAAGAAGTCGTTTTCGTTCTCGGCCAGGAAGACGAACCGCTTCGCCTCGAAAAGCATTCGCCCTTGCTGCACTTGATCCAGCAGATTCGCGACGAAACGCACCGATTCGCCGTCGGCTTTCACCGCCAACGCCGCTCTAAGACGAACATTGAAAACGGACCTCGACGAAATTCCCGGCGTCGGATCGCGAACGGTGCAGAAATTGCTGCGCGAATTCGGAAGCGTCGCTCGCGTGCGGCTGGCCAGCGCCGAAGATCTCTCCCGCGTGGTATCGCGGCCGGTTGCGGCGCGCATTGTCGAGCATCTTCACGGGAATCAACTCGCCGGCGCCGCTCCGAAACCAGATTCCACGGCATAATGTGTCCTTGGCGACGCTTTGTTGCATCGAAATAGCGGGTGTGCTACGTTGAGCCACTACGGGGGTTAGTCAAATGGGCGACAGCAGCGGATCCAAAGTCAGTTACTTCATGGTAGGCCTCGGAATCGGCGCCCTTGTGGGCATTCTCTTTGCTCCCAAATCCGGCGAGGAAACCCGCGAATATCTGAGCCAACGGGCCGAAGAAGGCCGGGAATACGCTCAGCGCAAAGCTCGTGAGCTGCGCGAAAGGGCGGACGATCTTGTAGAGCGCGGCAAGCAGGTTGCCGCCAAGCAGAAAGAGTCCATCTCCGCCGCGGTAGACGCGGGCCGCGACGCTTATCAGCGCGAAAAATCCAAGGAAATGTAGGCCGGTTTCGATGGCAAGCTGGGTCATACCTCTGTTTGTGATCGTCGCGGCGGTCTCTCTATTCGTCCAAATGCTGATTTTTGGCGCGATGTTCCTCACGATCCGGCGCGTCAGCAAGCGCATGGAAGACCTTGCTGACGATGTGCAAAGGCGCGTGATCCCGGTAATTTCCCGGCTGCAGATGCTGGTGGAAGAGGCTCAGCCGCGTATCTCCAACATGATTTCGGACGCAGCTGAGATCACACACGTCGCGCGCAGCCAGGTGCAGCGCGTGGATCGCATGGTTACCGAAGCGGTCGATCGTCTGCGCATGCAGCTTGTCCATGCCGACCAAATCCTCACCGGAGCAATGGAGACCGTGGAAGAAACTGGTTCGCGCATCCGCAGTTCCGTGTGGCGGCCAGTGCAGTCCTTCAGTGCGCTAGTGCGCGGAATTCAAACGGGCTTGGAGTTTTACCGCGGACGCCGCCGTCAAGCTGACGGACCCAACCAAGAACAAGACGAAGAGCTTTTCATCTAGCCGACGCTTCTTCATTCAACTTCTGTTTTGAATTTAGGCATTCCCTAAATTACGTCAACGGATCCAGCCGCCG
Organism: uncultured Acidobacteriota bacterium; assembly: GCA_963846235.1. Classification (GTDB taxonomy): domain Bacteria; phylum Acidobacteriota; class Terriglobia; order Acidiferrales; family UBA7541; genus Palsa-189. The sequence continues at coordinate 3,885,476 of CAWJVF010000002.1, read as the reverse complement.
CCGAGGACTTCGTCGCCGTCATAAAAAACAGCCGCTTGCCCAGGCGTGATCGCGCGCTGCGGCGCGAGTAAGCGTACCCGCACGTTTGCAGGACCAGCCGGCTCGATTCGAGCGGGGGCGGGATCGTGGCGGTAACGTATTTTTACCGTCGCTTCGATGGGCTGATGCAATTCCGGCCAGGAAATCCAATTAACATCGCGAACCTCGAGGGTATCACGCCATAGGTCCTTTTCTTCTCCGACCATGACACGCTTTGCGTCGGCATCGATTTGCAAGACGTAGAGCGGCCGCGGCGAGGCAATGCCCAGGCCTCGGCGTTGTCCCACAGTAAACTGCTGAACGCCGGAATGCGTGCCCACGACCTGACCCGATGTCGTAACGAGTTCGCCAGCTTCGCCGTCCTTTTGGACTGGCCGTACCGGCTCGCTCTCGTTCTCCTTGCGCTGTTCACGCCGGTAAGCTTCGATAAAGTTCGTATAGTTTCCCGAAGGCACGAAACAAATCTCCTGGCTCTCCGGCTTTTCCGCCACGGGCAGACGCGAGCGGCGCGCGATTTCGCGGACTGCCTGCTTTGAGAGATTTCCTAACGGAAACTCCGCGTGGGCCAACTGCTCCTGGGTCAATCCAAACAGAAAATAAGACTGATCCTTGGAAAGATCCAATGCACGCAAGAGATTCCAGCGGCCGGTCTGGGCATTTTGCACGACGCGCGCGTAGTGGCCACTGGCGATGCGCGATGCGCCGATCTGCCGCGCGGTGACGAGCAATTGATCGAACTTCACGTGGTTGTTGCACGCGGCGCAAGGAATCGGCGTACGGCCCGCGAGATAGTCCTCGACAAAGGGGCGCACCACGGTCTCTTCAAATCGACGCTCGAAATTGACGACGTAATGGGGAATACCAATATGCTCCGCGACACGGCGGGCGTCATAGACATCGTCGAGCGAACAGCAACGCTGCGGCGCGGCTTCGCCCGGAACGAGTTCCGGAAACCGTCGCTGATCCCAAAGCTGCATGGTCAGCCCGACCACCGGAGCGCCCGATTCGTGCAGCATCGCCGCCACAGTTGAGCTATCCACGCCTCCGCTCATAGCTACGACGGTCAGTTCGCGAGAATGCGTTTCAGCGGTTGTCATGCTGTAGCCATTTCTCGCTTCGCCGCGGCCTCGCGTTGACGCGCAACCGCTGCAGGAATTAATTCGAGCGCTTTGTCGATCTCTTCGCGTGTATTCGCGCGTCCGACACTGAAACGCAGGCTGGCTCGTGCTTCCGGCGGGGTCAGCCCAATCGCGGTAAGCACATGGGAGGGATCCACCGCGCCAGACGAACAGGCCGCGCCCGCCGAGCACGCCAAGCCCGCCAAATCGAGCGCAATGACCAAGGATTCGCTATCCACGCCTGGCAGCATAAGGCTCAGAGTATTGGGCGTACGCCGCGCGGGATCACCATTAACGCGAACACCAGGAATGCGTGCGAGCAGCCCCTCTTCGAGTCGATTTCGCAATTCGCAGAGATGGGCCGATGCTTCGGCCATGTCGCTCCGCGCCAGTTCGCACGCTTTGCCCAAACCCGCGATTGCGGCAACATTTTCAGTGCCAGCGCGCCGCCCGCGTTCGTTTCCCCCGCCATGGAGCAAAGGATCGATTTCCACTCCCTTTCTGACGAAAAGAGCGCCGACTCCTTTCGGTCCATAAAATTTGTGCGCGGAAAGAGAGAGCAGATCCACTCCAAACCGGTTCACGTCGATCGGGATTTTGGCGGCGGACTGCACGGCGTCCGTGTGAAAGGGGATGTCCGCGTCAGCCGCGATTTGCCCAATCTCCTCGATCGGTTGCAGGGTGCCGATTTCGTTGTTCGCATGCATAACGGAGATCAAGGCCGTTTCCGGGCGTATAGCTGAGCGAACGGTGTCCGGGCTGACAATCCCGTCGCGCCCGGCCGGGACATAAGTGACCGAAACGCCACGCGATTCAAGAGCGCCGCAGGCGTTCAGAACAGCATCATGTTCGATGGCGGTAGTGATCACGTGCAGGAGCGACTGACCGGATTGTTTCCGGGTACGCTGCGCATGACCCACGACGCCAAGAATCGCGGCGTTATCAGCCTCGGTTCCACCGCTGGTGAATACGATTTCAGCGGGGCGGGCTCCAATAAACGCGGCGACGGCTTCGCGCGCCCCTTCGATGGCTTGCCTTGCTCGCTGACCAAAGTAGTGAGCAGAACTGGGGTTGCCAAATTCCGACCCCAAATAAGGCAGCATCGCCTCCAGCACAACAGGGTGCACAGGCGTCGTGGCATTGTGATCGAGATAGATTCGCTGCATCTTGGGTTTCAGGCAGTCGCCGCAGTCGCCGCAGTCGTCAAAGGCCCAAGTGCGGCAGATTTTCTAAAGTAATGCTTCAGAAATGCTACCCTGCCCCCCTACGTTTTTCCGAAAGCACGATTATTCACTTGACAAAAGTTTAGAACTATCCTATCTTTCTACCCATGAAGAGTAACTATCACTTCTTCTTGGGTTTATCAGCGGCTTTCGCTTCTCTTAGCGTTTGCCGAATGTCTTTTTTGATGGCCGCTAGCAGCTTCCGCGTCGGCACCCTTTTCAATAGCTCTCTTCGTCCCTTTTCCATACGAGGTGTCCTGTGAACCTAATTGACGTACAAACCATGTTTGGCAGCGATGATAAATGCCGAGAATTCCTTGTGCGGCTCCGCTGGCCCGAAGGACCGCGCTGCCCTCGTTGCAAGGCCGACGCTACCGAACTGGAAACCGAAAAGCAGCTTTTCTACTGCAAAGACTGTGACTATCAATTCTCCGTCCTTACGGGCACGATCTTCAATGATACACACTTGTCCCTGATTAAATGGTTTACGGCGACCCTGTTGCTCTGTGAAGCCAAGAAAGGCATTTCGGCCTGCCAGATTCAAAGAACGCTCGGAATCGGCGGCTATAAGACCGCATGGTATCTGTGCCATCGCATCCGTGCCGCTATGCGGGAAGCCGCAAAGCCCATGCTCGATGGCGTCATAGAGATAGACGAAACCTATGTCGGCGGGAAGGTCCGGGGACGCGGAAACCAAGCGGGCAGGGACAATAAAGAAGTAGTGCTCGGAATCAGGCAGCGGAACGGAGAGGTTCGATTCTTTCATGCCCGCGATGCCAAGGCCGGAACTATCGCCCAGTTCATTCGAGAGAACGTCAGCGAAGACGTAGACGTGATTATGACCGACGATTTTATGACTTATCCCTACGCAATGAATCGCGCTGGCGTTCCGGCAGAGAAGCATAAGACCATTAATCACAGTGGTAAGGTCTATGTCATGGGCGACGTTCACACAAACACTGTGGAGAACGCATTCTCTCTTCTCAAGCGCGGCATCATGGGAACATGGCATCGTGTTAGTGCAAAGCATCTTGCGGCCTATCTGGAAGAGATGAGTTTCCGATTCAATCGCCGCAAGAGTTCTACTCTTTTTGTCGATACGCTCCGTCATATGGTCACTGCGCCGACTTTGACGTTTGAGTCCTTGACCGCAAACAAGTTTCAAGCCAGTAGCTTTTAGGCAGCGACACTGTGTACCCAATCCTCTAACTTCTTTCTCCACTTAGTTGGAGGACTAGGAATGTCATCCTTCTTTCTATTCTCAAATGGAGAACGATTGTATTTCGCCCATGCCTGTTCTATGAGTTCTTTAATTTCTTTGGGAACGATGGTACTGCGATCTGGTTTGCCAGCGATCATCACTTCGGCATCCCACTCATAGCCAACACCGACCGCCATTTCAGCGTTAGCTTTAGCATCAAAGGCATCAAATAGAACTCTTTCGATTGGGTGCGCTCTTTTTGTTTCAGACCAAAGCAGCCGCGAAACAGCCTTCTCTGCCCCACTACCTATCGCATGAAAACCTGTAGGCACCATATCCGTCACTATTCCGGGCGCTGCTAGATGGAAGATATGCGGCTCGGCCCCGGAATCGAATCCACACAAAATGATTTCGCAACTCATTTGGTAGCCATCAATAGATTTAGCCACGTTGTGGATATACGCATTGATATCAGTTTGAGAAATGGCAGCTATATACTCTTGTCTGGTAAGAAGTCTCGGGGTTAGAAAATTGGCTTCAATTAGATCATCAGCGCACTTTTTATATATTTCTTCACAGAATTTCCATGTAGTGGGACGATCCTGACCTAGGGTTGGCATTAACGCGAGATATCCGAGCATTCGTGTCGTTGCCTGTTCATCCCCAGAAATCAATGCAATGGCCTTATTGTGTGGGAAGCCAAAAATCTTCGTGGAGTCCGCATCCCATTGAATATATCCACCGTAGGTAAGCGCCTTATCAGCAATCACGACTATAGCTTTAGACTCAGCGGCTAACGCGCTAGCACAAACTGTCATAAAGCGCCTCTCAGGCCGCTTCGGTTTCGGTCTTGGAGTAAGATAGGTGTGCGGCTTCGGAGTCAAAGGCTACACCCTCCCGCCGCTTTTGTGAAGTGAATAATCGTGTCCGAAAGGATATCATTCTAAAAGGCTTACGGCCAAACCTTGTGCAACGATATGAATCTATGACAGTTAGCATTAGCAACTATCGCCAAATTATCAGCCACCCATGCTAACCGAGCACCAGCGGGTGCGTGCCGCCGAGGTGGCTTCTAGTGCGTTATTTTTCAACATGAAGTATTTTACCGCACGAGTAAAGGAAAGAGAGCCCTCGCTACTGTTCATCACTCGGGACGCTGACCCTAGCCGGATTGGCGTTTTACCGCACGAGAGTAAAGGGCCAGTTCGGAGCGTCAGACGCTGCGGGCCATCGCGGCTTTTTTGCTCGCTCCGAATTCGGCGCAAGCACGGAGATATCCGAGGACAAGAGGATGAGGCTGTTCTGCACGGGAGGATAGCTGTGGCTGAAATAGAGTAGCCAGGAAGAAACGCCGATCGGGCAGATCGAACGCACGCATTTCCTCGCGCGGGCCTCGGGCGGCGACCCGCAACCCGGCCGCTTCCCAGCGGGCCACGTATTCCGGGTTTGTTTCAAAATTACAGAAATATTGACCCTGCACGGCATCCGATCGGCACAATTCATGCACGAGTGTTCCTTTGACCGGACGGACGGCGTCTTCGCCATACATCTTCGGATTGTTCGTTCGGGGTGCGTCGGCCGCGCGTTGAGGCATCGGGCAGGCCACGGGCGTGACCACGATATTCTGGGAAGCGGAATTGTTTTCGGCGGTATCCGCATCGCGCAAACCCAGCACATTTCGGGTGAATTCGATCAGCGCATACTGGAATCCGGCGCAAGTTCCGAGGTAAGGCAAATCACGCTGGCGAGCGAACTCAATGCCGCGCAACATGCCGTTCGAACTGCGGAAAGGACTGCCGGGCGCACCCCAAAGCCCATCGAAGTGAGCCAGGAAGTCTTGTGCATCCCTACTTTCCAGCGCTTCCGTGGAAAACCAGCGCGGTTCAACATCGAAGCCGAGCCAGGACGCGGCGTGGAACAGTGCGGCCTCGGTGGCCCAATGGGAATGCTTCTGGGGATCGAAGTCGCCTAACAGTGCGATGCGAAGTGATTGTCTCATGGGCTCCCGATTATCCGATGGTGGGTGGAAAACACCAGTATAAGACAAAATCGGGCCGCAATTACAGGGGTGAGTGTTTGCGTGCCGAGCACGCCGCTTGGAGAAAAGGCGAGCCGATTGCAGCGATTTACGGGTAGGCTAGAAGGCACCATCGACTTGCGAACGAGTCGAGACAAGCGACAGAAAGCTCAGAGAGATGTCTAATCCGATCATCACGCTGACGACCGATTACGGCACGAACGATCATCTGGTGGGCGTGCTGAAGGGCGTTATCCTGCGCATTGCGCCGAACGCCACCGTGGTCGACATTAATCATAACGTTGTCCCCTTCGATGTATTAGACGGCGCGCTGACGATTGCAGCAGCGTACCGCTACTTCCCTGCCCGGACGGTACATCTGGTAGTTGTCGATCCAGGGGTGGGTACGGCCAGACGGCCGATCCTTGTGACTGCGGACCAATTCTATTTCGTGGCGCCCGATAACGGCGTGCTTTCGCTGATTTATGAACGGGAATCCGCGGTTTCGGTGCGACACATCACTGCTGAGCATTACTTCTTAAATCCCATTAGCGCGACATTTCATGGACGAGATATTTTTGCTCCGGTGGCCGCCTGGCTGGCGAAAACTTACCAGACAGAAGCTATGGGCGAGGAGATCAGCGACCACGTGCGTTTCGCGTTGCCGCGCCCCAAGACGGTGGGCTCCACGCGAAAGGGCCTAGTGCTGCGTGTGGATACGTTTGGCAATCTGATGACGAACTTTACGGCCGAAGACTTGCAAGGTGCAGGCGCAGACGGGAAGATCAATCTGCAAGTGGGTGGCAAGCGCGTCGAGAAATTGGCGCAGACCTTTGCGCAGGGCGCCGCAGGAGAGCCGGTCGCGATTGTGGGCTCCAGCGGATTCGTCGAGATCGCGGTGAACAAAGGCCACGCTGCGCGGGTTCTGGGAGTGAACCGCGGCGCCGAGGCGATTCTCGAAGTCGGGCACTAAGCTTGGGGCAGAACGGAACTCTTAGGCTCTGCAGATTGACGTTCCTCGCGGGGCGCCGGGCTGGAGCCAATCAAACGTTGCAGCTTGATGCGGGCCACGCGGTGGCGCTCCATCTCCAAAACGGTAAAGCGATAGCCGCTATAATCAAAACTTTCGCCTCCGTGCGGAATGAAGCCAAGCTTGGCCAGCACAAACCCGCCTAGCGTTGCGTAGGCGGGATCTTCGGGAAGATTGATTTCGTACTGTGTCTCCAGATCGCGCAGGCTTACGGCTCCGTCGAAAACCATAGCCATCTCCGGCCCCGAGCCTACGATCTGAGGCGCCTGCACGATGTCGAATTCATCGTGAATTTCGCCAACCATCTGCTCCAGCACGTCTTCCAGCGTAACCAGGCCCAGGATGCTCCCAAATTCGTCCACCACCATGGCCAGGCTGATGCGGCGGGCGCGCATTTCGATCAGCAATTCGCCGGCTAGCTTGCCCTCCGGCACGATCAGCAACTCGCGCAAGAGGCGCCGCAAATCGAAATTGTGAGGGCCCATATGTGTACGGGACGGCAGGGGGTCCTGTGCGACGGCTGTTTTACCGTATGAGAGGACCGCGAGCATATCCTTGACGTGTACGAAGCCGAGCAAGTGGTCGAGGTTGGATTCGTACACCGGCAGGCGAGAACGCTGCGTTTTGGCAAAAAGGGCCAGCGTCTCGTCGAACCCGGATTCGACCGGCAGAGCGAACACATCGGGCCGGGGGATCATAATGTCGCGCACGCGGATCTGGCGCAGGTCCAGGGCACCCAGGATCAGGCGCTCTTCGCTCGGGGCGAGCAAGCCGTGCTCCCCAGCCTGGCGAATTTGCACCTGCAACTCCTCCGCGGAGTGCGGGATGGTATGGCCGGCGGCAAGGCCGGTCATGCCCAGCCAACCGACGACTTTGCGGCTAATTCCTTCCAGCAAAACCACGGCCCAGCGGAACGTGGTCAGATACCAATAGAAAGGCCTGGCAATCAGAAGCGAGGCACGGCTGGCCCGTTCGAGCGAAATCGTCTTGGGCACCAGTTCGCCAAAAACGACATGCAAAAGGGTGAGAGAAGCAAAGGCCAGGATGATGGCAAAGCTGTGGGCCACAATGGCAGCCTGGCTGCCCGGGAGCCAATCCAGCAGCGGGCGAAAGAGTTGAGCGAATGCAGGCTCACCTATGGCACCAATAGCCAAGCTGGTGAGGGTAATGCCGACCTGCACGCCGGAAACAACGCGATCGAGTTGGCCGAGGAGTTCGTGGACGATGCGAGCGCGGGGATCCCCTGCTTCCATAAGCTGGCGTATGCGCGAGGCGCGCACGGCCACCAGCGAGAACTCCGCTGAGGCGAAGAAGCCGTTGATGGCTACCAGCATCAACACGGCCAGGAGACGAAGGCCGATCATGTCTTACAATTCTAGCAGCGTGCATGTTTAAACGGGGTCATTGTTGCCAAAAGCAGATCCCTCGGTCGCATCCCAGCGCGCACAGGAGCGCGTGCGCTGGGAACCCGCTCGCTCGTGATGACAGCTTAAAACTTAACTCCTGCCTAATGATTCAGTCGCAGCCATTGTACGGGCCGCGCAGGGTGCATTAGAATGCCGCGGATGCGAGCGGGTAAAGCGACGTGAATTCCAGTCCAGGAAAAAAGCCCGAGCCAACGAAGGCCGAAGTTAAGCCTGAAGGGGCGAAAAAGCAGGCGTTTGAGCAGTCCCTGGCACGCCTGGAAGAGATCGTCCGCAGGATGGAAAGCGCAAATTTGCCGCTGGATGAGGCCATGAAGCTCTTCGAGGAAGGCATGCAGCTTTCCCGCGATTGCCAGAAGCAATTGGAACAAGCCGAAGCGCGCGTGGAGATCCTGCTGAAGAAGGCTGGCGGCGAAATGACGGCGCAGCCGTTTCGAACCGGACAACGAAGAGGAGACCTGAGATCGCTTCGAACGGATGAAACTTCCCCCCTTTTTTGAAGAGGACCGCCGGCTGGTGGACGCCGAACTCGAGCGGCTCTTGCCGGCAGAGAATGAGCGGCCCTCGCTAATTCATCAGGCAATGCGCTACAGCGTGTTTGCGGGCGGCAAGCGGGTGCGCCCGATTCTGTGCATCGAGTCCTTTCGCATATTTTCGAACGACGTGGAGGCGGTCCTGCCCGTGGCTTGCGCGCTGGAATTTATCCATACTTACTCGCTGATTCACGACGACCTTCCCGCCCTCGATAATGACGATTTGCGGCGCGGGCAGCCCACTTGCCACAAGAAATTTGGCGAAGCGATGGCGATTCTGGCCGGGGACGCGCTGCTGACGCTGGCCTTTGAGGCGCTGGCCGGCGCCCGCGTGCCGCCCAGCGAATGCGTAGCTTTGATCCAGGAGGTCGCCTCGTCGGCGGGCACACGCGACGGCATGGTGGGCGGCCAAGTGGCGGATCTAGAGGCGGAGGGCAAGGAAGTCACGGCGGAGATGCTCGAATACATTCACCGTTCGAAGACGGCCGCTTTGATTCGCGCTGCCGTTGTTTCGGGAGCGATAGCCGGGGGCGCTTCGCGGGAAGATCAGGATCGGCTGCGTACCTTTGGCGGGCTGATAGGGTGGGCCTTTCAGGTTACCGACGATATTTTGGATGTCGAGGAATCTTCGGCAGCTCTCGGAAAGACCGCGGGTAAGGATCAAGCACAGCAGAAAGCGACTTACCCGGCGCTTTTTGGACTCGAGAAATCGCACGCATTTGCGCGCGAACTTGCAATGCGCGCGATGGGTTCCCTGGAACTATACGGGGCGCGCGCGACGAATCTGCGCGAACTGGGCGAATTCCTCGTGCTACGGCGCGCCTGAGCGGGACTGCAGTGAAAGCACGCTCGCATTCGGCAAAAAAGCGCCTCGATGTATTGCTGGTGGAGCGCGGCCTGGTGGAATCGAGGCAAAAGGCGCAGGCAGTGATTCTGGCGGGAGAAGTGCGGGCGAATGGGCAGCGCGCGGACAAGCCTGGGGCGACGTTTTCGGGCGATGCGCGGATCGAGTTAGCCACGCGGGGGGCGCGCTACGCCAGCCGCGCTGGGGAAAAGCTCGAAGGCGCGCTGCAAGATTTTGAAGTGAGTCCCACAAATCGAATCTGCCTGGACGCGGGCAGTTCGACGGGGGGGTTCACGGATTGCCTCCTGCAACACGGGGCGGCGAAAGTTTATGCCGTGGACGTCACAATCAACCAACTGGCGTGGAAGCTGCAACGCGACCCGCGCGTGGCGCCGCTGGAGATGAATGTCCGCTATCTCAAACCAGAAAATTTGGCGGAACGGCCTTCGTTGATTACCGCCGATTTGTCATTTATTTCGCTGACCAAAGTTTTGCCCGCGCTGGCCGCGGCGGCGCAGGAAAATACTGAATTCCTGCTTTTAATCAAGCCACAGTTCGAACTGGAACGCGGAGAGGTGGGCAAAGGCGGAATTGTTCGGGAGCCGGAACTGCGGGAACGGGCGATCGAACGCGTGCGGAAAGCGGCGGAGGCTTGCGGTGTGCGCGTGCGGGGAGTGCTATCCGAGCCGCCTGCCAGGGGCCGAGGGCAACCAGGAATTTTTCCTGCATGGCGTTTTCGGCGAATAGCGCAATTCGTCAGCCAAGTGCTAAGGTAAAATGCAGTTCGCGAGTGCGGCGGTTTCTGAATACTCGAAACCGATTGGAGCCGCCAATTGGAGCCGAATGGCTAATAGCGTGACAGTTCCGGTTTCCGCACCGGTTCGGACGGTGGGAATAATTTCGCGGCCGCGTCGACTGGATATTTCCGCGGTCGCGCCGGGACTCGTCGGCTGGCTGGAAGACCGCGGCATAAACGTTTTCTGCGATAGCGAAACCGCGGACTGCATCCCATCTTCCTGCAAGGTGAAGGCTCGCGAAGAAATTCCCGCGATTGCGGATCTGCTGATCGTGCTGGGAGGAGACGGCACGCTGCTGGCGGCGGCGCGTTTATTAGGAGACCGCAATGTTCCCATCCTGCCGGTGAACCTGGGAGGCCTGGGTTTTCTGACGAGCGTGACGTTAGACGATCTTTATCCCGTGCTGGAACAGGCGATCAAGGGCCAAGCCCGGTATAGCGAGCGCGTGATGCTGGAATCACGCGTGATGCGGCAAGGCAAACCAGTTCATTGCGCGCGGGCGCTTGAACGACGCGGTGCTGAACAAAGCGGCGCTGGCACGGATCATCGATCTGGATGTGCACGTCAACGGTGAATTTGTAAACACCTTCAAGGCCGACGGACTGATTGTGGCGACGCCGACGGGTTCGACTGCCTACTCGCTTTCGGCAGGCGGGCCGATTATTTATCCGATTGTCTCCGCATTTGTAATTACGCCGATCTGCCCGCATACGCTGACAAACCGGCCGTGGTCATTCCCGATACGGCGAAGATCGAGATCGCGTTTGCGGCTGGAGAAACTCCGATCTATCTGACGGTCGACGGCCAAGTGGGAGTGGAGCTGCAGGCGAAGGACGTTGTGTCTCTGAACGCCGCGGCCGAGAAGCTGCGCCTGGTGCGTCCACAAGGGAAGAGTTATTTCAGCGTGTTGCGAGATAAGCTGAAGTGGGGCGAGAGGTAGACGCAAACCTAAGTCTAAGAGGGATTCCTCGCTTCGCTCGGAATGACACGCCAACAACAAGTTGAAGCTATTCGCCGCGGATGAGGTCGGAAAGAGATTCGCGGCGGCGAATCAAGCGGAAGCTGCTGCCTTCGACCAGAATCTCCCCAGGACGCGGGCGCGAATTGTAATTGGAAGTCTCCACGAAACCGTAAGCGCCGGCACCCCAAAGCACCAGCAGATCACCGGAGCCGACTCGCGCGAGCGGCCGATCCTGAGCAAAAAAGTCTCCGGATTCGCAAACGGGTCCCACCACATCGACGCGAATTTGTGTCCCGTTCCTGCTTGGCTCCGAATGCTTCGCGGGCGTAATCGGATGCACCGCATCGTAAAGGGCCGGGCGGATGAAATCGTTCATAGCGGCGTCCACAATGACGAAACTCTTGCCGCGATTCTTTTTTGTATAAAGCACACGCATAAGTAACACGCCGGCAGGACCGATGATCGAACGGCCCGGTTCGATGAGTAGATGGCAGCGAAGCGGCTGCAGAATGCCAGTGATCGTCTTTGCGTAATCGGCGGGAGAAAAGGGCTTCTCATTCGCATAGCGCACGCCGAGGCCGCCGCCCAAATCGAGATAGCGCAGTTTGATGCCGGAATCAGTGAGTTCGCGAAAATGGCGTGCCAGGCGCGTGAGGGCCTGACGGTATGGCGCCACATTCAAAATCTGGGAGCCGATATGCGCGCTGATGCCGCGCCACTCGATCGAACGGGAATCCCGGTATTTCAGATATAGCGGAAGCGCATTTTCCCAATCGATGCCGAATTTGTGACTGTGATGGCCGGTGGAGATGTGCGGGTGTCCTCCCGCTTCAACGTCTGGATTGACGCGGATAGCCGCGGGCGCGCGGCTGCCTGAGCGCGATGCTTCGGCAGCCAGAATTTCGAGCTCCGCCTCGGATTCGACGTTGAAGAGGCCGATGCGGGCGCAGCAGAGCTTCGCGAATTTCCTCGCGGGATTTGCCGACCCCGGAAAAGACAATTGACTGGGGATCGGCTCCAGCCCGCTGCAGCCGGAAAAGCTCGCCGACGGAGACGATGTCGAATCCGCTGCCAAGCCGCACCAGCAAGCGCAAGATCGAAAGATTGGAGTTGGCCTTGACGGCGTAACAAATCGTGTGTGGCTGGCGTCCCAGCGCACGATCGAGCTTGCGATATGCGCCGGTGATGCTCGCGGCGCTATAGACGTAGGCTGGAGTTCCGGCGCGGACGGCGATATCTTCGACGCGGACGCCCTCGCAATACAAATCGTTGTGCCGCCAGGAGAATTCGGGTGTGTAACCTGCAGGATCCATCCCCGAATTTGCCAATGAATTCGAGCGCCCGGAGGACGCCCGGCGAACCACCGAGGCGCTCATTTTACTTTCATCACCACTAGCGTGCGGTCGTCGGTGATGGCATTGCCCCGGGTGAACTCTTGCACGTCGGAGAGCAAACGATCGGCGATTTGATCAGACGTGAGCGTGGCGCTCTGCTCGATGAGAGAAGCGATCCGAGGGATACCATAAAAGTTGCCGTCCGGATCGGTGGCTTCCGAGAGGCCGTCGGATTGGAATACGAGAATGTCGCCGGGATCGAGATTCAGCACCCATTCTTCGTAGGTCACGTCGTCATAGATGCCGAGCGGGAAGCCGACCAGCTTGAGCTGCTCACAATGGCCATTTCTGTATAGCATGGGCTGCGTCTGTCCCGCATTGGCAACGCGCAATTTGCGCGTGGGCTTACGCCAGGTGGCAAAGCAGAAGGTCATGAAGCGCCCCTCAATGCGGCGTTCGCAGATCAACTGATTGAGCTGGCGCAGGAGTTCGGCCGGCAACAGTTTTTGCGGGGCGATGCTGCGCAGAATGCCGATGGCGACGGCGCCATAGAGTGCGGCAGCGGAGCCTTTGCCGCTGACGTCGCCCAGACCGAAGCCGACCCGCGTAGGGCCATAGCGAAGGAAATCGTAAAGATCGCCGCAGACTTCGCGGGCGGAAACGATGCGCGCGGCGAGATCGATGCCAAAGTCTTCCGCCGGCACCGGCCGGAGCAAACCGCCCTGCATGCGCTGCGCGGCTTGCAACTCGCGCTCCATGCGGGCTTCGTCGTGGGCGACCTTCTCGTAAAGGCGGGCATTTTCCAGAGCGATGGCCAATTGGGCGGCGAGAATGGAAAGCGCCTGCACGTGGTCCTCGGTGAAATAGTTGAGCTGAGGGCTTTCGAGATCGAGGATGCCGATGACCCTCGCCTTTATGGGTCATCGGGATGGCCAGTTCCGACCGCGTTTCGGGATTGAGCATGCGATACCGCGGTTCCTTAGTTACGTCCGGAACGCGCACGGGCAAGCCGGTGGAAGCCGCGGCGCCAATAATGCCTTCGGAAAAACCAACGGCCAATTTGCCTTGCATGCTCTGTCCGTATTTCACGGCGAGCCGTTGCAGGAAAAGATTCGTGGCGCTGTCATAGAGCATGATGCTCATGATCTGGTAGTCGATGACGCGCTTCACCAATTCAGCGGCGCGGCGCAGGAGGGCTTCCACATCAAGGATGGAGCTGGCCTCGCGCCCAACTTCGTGCAAGAGCAAAAGCGTATCGGCCTGACTGCGGGCGCGTTCGAAAAGACGCGCATTCTCGATGGCCGTGGCTAAGCGGCTGCCGAGGAGGACGAGAATTTCCTGCTGCTCGGACGTGAAGTAATCGACCCGCGAGCTCTGGATATCGATGACCCCGACTACCTGCTTCTTGAACAGCAACGGCACGGCAAGTTCGGAACGAACTCCGTCGATGGTGTTGATGTAGCGCGAATCGTTGCGAACGTCGCCGACGAGGATTGGCTGCCGGCTGGCGGCGGCCGCTCCGGAAATGCCCTGGCCGATAGGAATACGCCAATTTTCCATCATTTCCTGGCTGTAGCCGACGGCAAAACGATTGACCAGCATCTGGCTGCGCTCATCGAGCAGCATTACAGTAAAGATCTCGTAATCGATGAGGCGCTTGATGAGCGTGGCCATTTTGGAAAGAACGCGGTCCAGATTCAGCGAAGCATTAATCTCTTCGCCGATCTCCGCCAGGGTCGCAAGGACGCTTTCCGGCAGCTCTTGAGTAAGCTTGGTTTCCACGTTCGACACGAGTTTCCGCTTCTTTCGCCGGGTTCAACAGTATAACAGCAGGCCAAGGACGTTCCGGTTTCGGGTTTCGGGAAATGCAGCAGAGCTGTGAACATCCGACGCGAACATTCCGGAATAAAGGCTCAGGGATGCGCTTCGCCTGCAGGCAGCTGCAAGACGCAAATATCGCGGAGATTGCGATAGCGTTCTGCATAATCCAGGCCGTAGCCTACGACGAATTCGTTGGGAATTTCGAAACCGATGTAGTCCGGCCGTACTTCCTTCACACGCCGCCCGGATTTGCTGAGCAACGTGGCCACGTGCAGGGAACGCGGGTTACGTTGCGAGATCACACGCTGGAGATAGTTGATGGTCCGGCCGGTATCCAAGATGTCTTCCACCAAGATCGTGTGCAGGCCCTCGATGTTGTTATCCAGGTCCTTTGTGAGGCGAACCTGGCCGGAACTATGGGTGGATTGGCCGTAACTGGCCACGGAGATGAAATCCAGCGAGACTTCCAGGCGAATCTCGCGGATCAAGTCGGACAGAAAGATGGAAGCTCCCTTGAGGACGCCAACCAGATGCAGGCGCTCGCCGCGAAAATCGGCCGTGATCTGGCGGCCCAATTCGCGGACTCGCCGCTCGATGGCGCTGCGGCGAAGCAAAATCCGCAGTTTCTCAGAGTCACGCGAGCCTTTCATCAAGCCCCCAGGAAAAGCTCGCTACTGTATAGTAGGGCAGCGGAAAGCTCAATATGGCGATGGGCGAAAAAGAAAACCGATGGCAGGGACGCCGAGTGCTGGTTACCGGAGGCGGCGGATTTATCGGCAGCGCCTTAGTTTGGGAACTGAACCGCCGCGGCTGCGCCGATATCGTGATCGCAGACTCCGCGCCAGAAACTGAACGCAGCCGCTATCTGCGACATCTGCTCTGTGCAGACTACATCGAGCCGGAACAAGCCCTATCGTGGCTGACGACGGATAAGCTGGGAAGATTCGATTTCGTTTTCCATCTGGGCGCCTGCTCTTCCACTACGGAGACGAACCGCGACTATCTCTACCACAATAATTTCGAATTTTCGCGCGATCTCGCGGCGTGGGCGATCGCACATGACGTGCGCTTTGTGTATGCCTCCTCGGCGGCAACGTATGGCGACGGGAGCGCGGGCATGGATGACACGAACCCTGGCAACCTCGATCGGCTGAAGCCACTGAACTTATATGGCGAATCGAAGCACCTGATGGACCTGCACGCCCGCCGGGAAGGCTGGTTCGAACGTGTGGTGGCCTTGAAATATTTCAACGTATTCGGACCAAACGAGGAGCACAAGGGAGACATGCGAAGCGTGGTGAACAAGAGCTTCGCGCAAGTGATGCAAACAGGAGTCATTCGCCTATTCAAAAGCTATCGGCCTGAATACGCGGATGGCGAGCAGCAGCGAGATTTTCTTTACGTCAAAGATGCCGTGCGCATAACGCTGCATCTGGCGGAAAACCGCCAGGCTGCGGGGATTTTCAACATCGGATCGGGAAAGGCGCACTCCTGGAATCAGTTGGCGGCCGCCATCTTCAGCGCCTTGGGCCGCGAGCCACGGATCGAGTACATCGAAATGCCGGAAACGATTCGCGACAAGTATCAATATTTTACGGAGGCGAAGATCGAGAAGCTGCGGTCCGCGGGCTACACGCAGGCGATTACGCCTCTCGGCGAAGCGGTCCGCGATTATGTGCAGAATTATCTGGTTCCGGGGAAGGCGCTGGGTGAGGCGGATTGCGATGTGCCGAAATTGTCCAGCCGGTAAAATCGCCCGCCATGTAAAAACCGCCGCGAAAGCTGTAACGATTGTCGTCCGCTGGCATCCTTTAGGCTATGAGTACACATGTCAATCGACGAACCGTAGATCTTTCCGGATTTCCGGACCTGGTGGTGATTTATCTGGGGATGAGGGTGAATCGCATCACTGGAATTAAGACGCTCATCGGCTTTGGTCCGAAGATTTCCGCCTCGGCGGAGGCTCGCCCTGATGGGCTTCTGCGGCACGAAACAGTCGTCTATTCCATTTTCCCGATGCACATCGGTATGCGGCAATACTGGCGTGATATGGACTCGCTGCTGACGTGGACACGCTCGGACCCGCACCGGCAATGGTGGAAAAGCTTTCTGAAGGATTCGGGAGGAACCGGTTTTTGGCACGAGACATATTTCCGGCGGGGCGGCATGGAAGCAATTTACGACGACGTGCCGCAACCCACAGGGTTCATGGCTTTCGCGCCCGTTGTGCCGGCCAGAGGCCCGATGTTCGGAGCTGCCAGCAGGGGCGGCATGGAATCCGCGAGCCAGGCCGTCATTTCGGAAAAGGAATTGTACGACGCGCCGAAGTAGGTGACCGCACCAAGATTCAGGGCATGCGCGGAGCTTAAGAAAGCGCGCGCCTTTCTCAAGGCTGAGGAGTAAAGGTCGCAGCCAGCAGCCGGCGAAATCGTTCCTGCGAGCGAGCCAAATTTCGTACCCGGCTCTTATTGGCTATCATCCTCGGACGCGAAGGATAATTTTGCCGAGCACGTGGCCCTGTTCAATTCGTTGGTGCGCCTTGGCGGCCTCTTCGAGGGAAAATTCCGCGGCGATGGGCACCTGCAGGTGCGCTTTCTTTATGGCGTTGTTCAGCTTTTCGAATTCGCGAGCGCCCGCTTTGGCGTCGTAGGGGATGATCTTCAAGCCCCGGCGCTTTTTGAGTGCCGGCTCGACGCCATTTGGATAAGCGAACCGGCCTCCCTGGCGAAGTACGTCGAGGCAGCGCGGAACCGAGTCGCCGCTCCCCAGAACGAGCACGGCGTCGACGCCTTTGGGTGCGAAAGCCAACGCTGCTTCGACGAAATCATCGCGATGGCCGTCCACCGCCAGATCCGCTCCCAGGCGCTCCACTAAAGTGACGCCATCCCGTCCGGAGGCGACGGCCAGAACCTTCGCGCCGCGCTCCTTGGCGAACTGAATGGCCAGAGTGCCCACGGCACCCGACGCGCCGTGAATCATGACGTTCTCGCCCGTCTGAACGTCGAGGTGGTCGCCGATTCCCTGAAGCGCCGTCAGCCCTGTTACCGGAACAGCACCCGCGTGTTTGAGGTCCAGCGGCGGATCGGGAAAGCGCACTGTATTGTCCATGTGCACCGCAACGTACTCCGCATAGAAGCCGCCTTTCGGGCTGTTCCAGGTGTAGGAATAGACGCGATCACCAGCCTTGAACCGACGGACGCGCGAACCCACCTGGGCGATCTTGCCGGAACCATCCGAACCCAGAACAAGCGGAAACTGAATCCGCCCTCCGGGATTCCAGCCATCGCGGATATCGGCGTCCCATCCGCCCACACCGGCAGTGTGTACGGCGATCAGGACCTCGTTCGGAGCCAGTTCCGGAACGGGCAATTCGTGCACCGCGAGAACCTCGGGGCCGCCATACCGATCGATGGCGACGGCGCGCATCGTCTCCGGCGCTGGCCGCGATTTTGTTCTTGTACGTCTACTTCGTTGACTGCGGATCAATTTTGTTTTTCGAGATGGTTTTGTGACTCGCATAGCAATGACGACCTCTTACTTTAGATGAAGTCAGAACTACGGTTTGGCCTATCAGGCCGAACATTTATTACAAAATTTATTTGTCGGAATAGGGGAGACTCCCGGATTTGCCCGAGGCTGCTTAACCGGCCACCTTGAGCAATGGCTCATGCAGGAGGTTGGCGACGCGGTCGATCAATCCTTGTGCGTCGACGGGAGCGCGGACTTTGGCGTCATTATCAAAATAGACGTAGACGTCGCGGGCTGCGCGTTTCGGCGGGGGCTCGTTGCTGGCGCGCTCTGCGTCGGGAGGCTCCCCACCGCGAGCCCAGGCCGCCACGCGAGCAGCCCATTGGTCGAGGGATTTGCCGTCATATCCGCTGGCGTAAAGCTGCTCAGAACCATGCAATCGGCAGTAGACAAAATCAGAGGTGACGTCCATCAGGCGCGGCCAGGAGACTGTGTCGGCGCAAACCAGTGCGACGTTATAGCGGCGCAGCAGCTTGATGAATTCGGGATCGACAAAGCTGGGGTGGCGAATTTCCATGGCGTGACGCAACTTAAAGTTTTGTGCGACGCGCAGCCAGCTTCTGCCGCTGACTCGCTTATCATGGCGGCGCGCCAGCGCGACAGCGGAACTGGTGTCGCGCGGCAGAAGCTTGAAAAATGCCTCGATCTTTTTGGCGTTGAACCGAAACTGCGGAGGAAACTGCCAGAGAATAGGGCCCAGCTTCCGGCCCAGCCTCAACACTCCAGAGGCGAAGAGATTGGCAAGCGGCTTAAGGATGTTGGTTAGCCGCAGCATGTGGGTTATGTAGCGGGAGCCCTTCACCGCGAACACGAATGTTCGGGCGTGGCGTCCGCCCAGCGCGCAAAACTCTGCTGGGCGCTGAAGCGAGTAAAATGTCCCGTTGATTTCGATCGAGCCGAAGATCCGCGCCGCGTATTCGAGTTCGCGCCGCTGCGGCAGCGCTTGGGGATAAAAAACGCCGCGCCAGCCTTTATAGCGCCAGCCGGAAATGCCGATGCGAACTTCGCCAAATTTCTTGGGTGGGTTGCTCACATTCATGAGATGCGGATGAGAGCGCAGACTGGAGGGATCGGGATCGAGAGGTCAGCGGCTAAAGCCGTTCTCAGTCCGAAGGGTCTGACGTTGCGGCTAAAGCCGCGACCCACAAATCTATTGAGATTGGCAAAACCGTTGGCTTAGCGGTAAGCAGCGGCGAACGTCGCGGCATCGCTGCCGGCCACGTCCGAAAGAAATTGTTGGCGGATGACCGTCCCTAGACGACGAGATCGCGGGCCATCATGCGGAGACGAGCTTCGACCTTGGCGTTCTTCAGCTTCCCGTCGGAATCAAAATCGGCTCGGCCATCGAAGGAGACGCCGTAGGGCATGCTCCACCCGTAGCACTGCCGGACGACCGTGCGCATCTGTTCCATCACGGTGAGGCCTTTTTCGTGCGAGGAGCAGATATAGCCAAAGACTTTGCCGGCACATTCTTCCCAGTTGTAATCGAGGAAATTTTTCATCGTGCCGGACATCGACCCGTGATAGTCAGGCGAGGCAAGCACCACCGCCGAAGCCCAACGCATGTCGGCGCCCAGCCGAACTTCGGCTGCGGAGCCGCCGGGGCCATCCGGGCGATATAGGGGCAACTCGATGGCGCGCAGATCCAGAATGCGCGTCTCAGCGCCATGCTCTTCGGCAAAATCGAGCAGCCGACGTACGCAGAGTGCCGTGCGCGATTTTTCGCGCAGACTGCCACTCACACCGAGCAGATGAAAGGGTTCCGACGGTCATGCGCTCACCTTACAACAGGGAATATCGAGGCGACAAATGGGATTTGGCTGAATCGACTGGACGCATTTTGTGCGCTGCAAAGCGGCATGGTATTTGCGTAAATGTCACCAAAATATGAGATGACCGAGGTTAGGGATGGCCATAGCGACGATTAATCCAGCAACAGGCGAGACCCTGAAAACATTTGAGCAGCTTTCCGACCGGGAGATCGACCGGAAGCTGCAGATCGCAGCGGAGACATTTTCGAAGTACCGCAAGACTTCTTTTGCTGAACGCGCGCAGAGTGATGCAGCGCGCGGCTGAAATCCTCGAAGAAAAGAAAGAGACTTTCGCGCGCATGATGACTACGGAGATGGGCAAGACCTTTCGCTCGGCCGTCGAAGAAGCGGTGAAATGCGCGTGGGTCTGCCGGTTTTACGCAGAAAATGGCGAGGCTTTCCTGGCCGATGAAGTCGTGGCCACGCCTGCGACGCGGAGTTATGTGCGCTATCAGCCGCTCGGCCCGGTTCTGGCGGTGATGCCCTGGAACTATCCTTTCTGGCAGGTGATCCGGGCGGCGGCGCCGATTCTGACGGCAGGCAACGTGATGCTGCTCAAGCACGCGTCGAATGTTCCTCAATGCGCGCTGATGATCGAAGGTCTCTTTCGCGACGCCGGTTTCCCCGAAGGCGTATTTCAGACCCTGCTGATCGGATCGCAAAAAGTGGAAGCGGTGCTGGGCGATTCGAGAATTGCCGCAGCTACGCTCACGGGAAGTGAAGGAGCCGGCGTACAAGTGGCTCTGGGCGCGGCGAAAAAAGTCAAGAAGGTCGTCCTGGAATTGGGCGGCAGCGATCCGTTTATTGTGATGCCGAGCGCGAACCTGAATGAAGCGGTTGCGACGGCGGTGAAGGCGCGCATTTCGAACAACGGACAATCGTGCATCGCCGCAAAACGTTTCATCATCGCGGAGCCCATCGCGGATGAATTCTTGAGCAAATTCGTAGCGACGATGGCGGCGCTCAAGGTGGGCGATCCGTTCGACGAAAAAACCGATCTGGGGCCACTGGCGACAAAAGACGGCGTGGAAACTCTGGATCAATCGGTGCGCACTACAGTTGAATCGGGCGGCGAAATACTGACCGGTGGGAAACCGCTGAACCGCCCAGGCAATTTCTATGCGCCGACGGTGCTCGGCAGGATTCCCAAAGGTTCGCCCGCGCATTGCGAAGAGCTATTTGGTCCGGTGGCCAGCGTATTTCGCGCTCGAGATTTGGATGAGGCGATTCGCATCGCCAATGACAGCCGCTTCGGCCTGGGCGCAAGCGCCTGGACCAATGACGAAAAAGAACGGGAGCGCCTGATCAACGAAATCGAATCCGGGATGGTGTTCATCAACCGCATGGTAGCATCCGACCCCCGGCTGCCCTTCGGTGGCGTGAAGTGGTCCGGATACGGGCGCGAATTGGGTACCTTCGGCATCCGCGAATTCACGGATGTAAAGACGGTCTGGATTCAGTAGAACTGCACGTCATTTCATAAAACATTCCTTCTGTGAGGAGGCTCGATCAGGTGGCCAATCTCGGATTTGTAGGGCTGGGCGTGATGGGGAGCTTGATGGCCCAGCGACTGCTCGAAAAAGGGCATAGCCTCACCGGTTACAACCGCACGCGCTCGAAAGCCCAGCCCCTGATCGACAAGGGCATGAAGTTCGCCGACACGCCTCGCGCGGTAGCCCAGGCTGCGGACGTGATCTTCTCTTCCGTTGCGAACTCGGCGGCGCTGACGTCGATTGTTGAGGGGCCCGATGGCGTCCTGGCGGGATTAAGCCGTGGCAAGCTTTATGCGGATATGAGCACGGTGGGCGTGGCAACCAGTCGCGCGCTCGCGGCAAAAGTGCGCGAAAAGGGCGCGGACATGCTCGACGCGCCGGTCTCGGGAAGCGTGGCAACTTTGAAGGTGGGCAGGATGTCGCTGATTGTCGGCGGTAAGCGCGAGAGCTTCGAACGCATCAAGCCTCTGCTCGAAGATTTCTCCGATCAGCCGGCAGCCGGTGGACAAGGGCCAAAAGTCACCTATGTGGGCGAGAACGGACTGGCGCTGGTTATGAAGATTGCCACTAATTCGAATCTGGCGGTGCAGATGCTGGCGTTTTCCGAAGCCGTTCTGTTGGCAGAAAAGAGCGGCATACCGAGGAAAACGGCAGTCGATGTCTTGACCCACAGTGCCATCGCCTCGCCGATGGTGCAGTACCGCGGCCCGTTTGTCTTGAAGCTTCCCGAGACGGCCTGGTTTGATGTAAACATGATGCAAAAAGATATGCTGCTCGCGCTCGAATTGGGGCGCCAGGTGGACGTTCCGCTTCCTACCGCTGCCGCGGCGAATGAGATGCTGACCAGCGCGCGAGCCATCGGACTGGTTCATGAGGATTTTGCGGTGATGTTTGACGCGCTGGCGAAAATGTCCGGAGTATCGCGATGACTACAGCTGCGCAACGAACCGAAACAACTACAGCGCTCAGCAAGGATCAACTGCTGCGCATGTACCGGCGGATGTATTCCATTCGCGAATTCGAAGAGCACGCGAACGATCTTTACCTGCGCGCGCTCATGCCCGGTCTAACACACCTGTACGAAGGCGAAGAAGCAGTTGCCGTGGGAATCTGCGAGGCGCTGCGCCCCGATGACTACATCACCAGCACGCATCGCGGGCACGGCCATTGCCTGGCAAAAGGGGCCAAGCCGGACCGCATGTTCGCCGAGCTGCTCGGGAAAGAGGCCGGCTACTGCCGTGGCAAGGGCGGATCGATGCACATCGCCGATCCTGCAACAGGAAACCTTGGCGCGAATGCGATCGTCGGCGGAAGCGCGGCGATTGCCACCGGCGCGGCGTTTTCCGCCAAGAAGCTCGGCAATGGCAGAATCTGCGTCTGTTTCTTTGGCGAGGGCGCGCTCGGCCAGGGAGTACTCTACGAAGCCATGAATATGGCGCAGCTTTGGAAGCTGCCCGTGGTTTACGCCTGCGAGAACAATATGTACAACGAATATACGCACTACTCCGAAACAACCGCCGGCGAGATCATGGCTCGCCCGGCTGCTTTTGGCATCCCGGCGGAAACTGTGGATGGGCAGGATGTGCGGGCAGTCAACGCCACCGCGTCCCGGCTTGTCGATCGCGCGCGAAGCGGCGCGGGGCCATCCTTTTTGCTGTGCAACACGTATCGATATCGCGGGCACCACGTGGGCGACATCAATCGCGAATACTATCGCGCCAAGCAGGAAGAGCAAAAATGGTCGTCCGAACGCGATCCCATCAACATTCTGGGCGATTGGCTGATCCAGCAAAAGCTTGCGGATTTGGCGCAGCTCGAAAAAATTCAAACTGAAGTCAAAACGGAGATGAACGCCGCGGTGGAATTCGCGATCGCGGCGCCTTATCCGACCGTCGACGAAGCGGAGCAGGACGTCTATGCCTGAAACTGCAACTCAAACCGGAGTTCGAGAACTCACATTCGGTGAGGCGATCCGCGAAGGCGCTCGCGGAAGAGATGCGGCGCGATTCGCGCGTTTGCGTTATCGGCGAAGACGTCGCGGAAGCGGGCACACCCTTCAAAGTGCTGTCGGGATTAGTGGAGGAATTCGGCAAAGACCGCGTGGTCGACACGCCGATTTCGGAGCCGGGTTTCACGGGAATCGGAGTGGGCGCAGCGATGACGGGACTGCGGCCAGTGGTCGACATCATGTTCGGCGATTTTCTCACGCTGATCATGGACCAGATCGTGAACCAGGCGGCCAAGATCCACTACATGTCTGGCGGGACATGGAAGGTGCCGATGGTATTGCGAACAACGATGGGCGCGACGCGGCGTTCGGCGGCACAGCATTCGCAATCGCTGCATGCCTGGCCCAGCCATATTCCGGGACTCAAAGTTGTTTTGCCGTCTACTCCTTATGACGCGAAGGGACTGCTCAAAACCGCCATCCGGGACGACAATCCAGTCATTTTCTTCGAAGACAAGATGATGTACCGGCTGAAGGGCCCGGTGCCTTCGGAGGAGTACACAATTCCGCTCGGAGTTGCGGATATCAAGCGCGCGGGAACCGATATTACGCTCGTTGCCACAAGCAGCATGGTGCAGGTGGCCTTCGGCGCGGCGAAAATGCTCGAAGAGATCGGAATCAGCGCGGAAATCGTTGATCCGCGCACGACGTGGCCGCTGGACGAAAAAACGCTGATCGAATCGGCCAAGAAAACTTCGCGCGTGATCGTGATCGATGAAGGCTATCACCGCTACGGAGTGACCGCGGAAATCGCGTCGGTGATCGCGGAGGGGGCCTTCTATAACTTAGACGGGCCGGTGAAGCGAATCGGAGCGATGCACGTGCCGATTCCCTTCTCTCCTCCGCTCGAAGACGCGACTGTGCCCAGCGAAAAGCAAGTTTTCGAAGCCGCACGGGCGCTGTGCGGAAAATGAGCAGCCACTCGATTTGAGAAGTTTGATCACGCTGAACATCTGAGACTTGACGAGCTTTGAGGTCGGACCTGAGAAGATTCGGAGGTATGCCATGGGACTGAAAACTTACGGAACGATGGCGGTCGATTGGGAAAATCGCGTGGATTTCGAGCGCTTGCGGCGCGAGCGCCTGGCGCGCGCGAAGGCGCTGCTGCAAAAGTCGGAGATGGGCGCGCTGCTCTGCTTCGACATGAACAACGTGCGCTATATCACCGCCACGCATATCGGCACGTGGGCGCAGGACAAGAACAGCCGCTTCACGCTTTTGCCGCAAAACGACGAGCCGATTCTCTGGGACTTCGGTTCAGCCGCCAAGCATCACCAGCTCAACTGCCCCTGGCTTGGCGAGCGCTCGCGCGCCGGAATTCCTCTGCTGCGCGGCGCGATGTCGCCGGAGATGGGCCGCGCGGAAAATGTGGCGCGCAAGATCAAGGTCGAACTGGAAAAGCGCAAATTGCAGCATGAGCCGCTGGGAGTGGACATTATCGAGCCTCCCATTCTCTTCGCGCTACAGAAGGAAGGAATCAAGGTCGTCGACGGGCAGCAGATTATGTCTGATGCGCGCGTCATCAAGACGCAGGATGAAATCACGCTGCTGAACATGTCGGCGATGATGGTGGATGCGGCGTATGACGAGCTTTACCGCGCGATGAAACCGGGGATGAGCGAAAACCAGGCGGTCGGCCTGGTGAGCAAGGTTCTGTACGATCTCGGTTCGGAATATGTGGAAGCGGTGAACGCGATTTCCGGCGAACGCTGCAATCCGCATCCGCACGTTTTCTCCGATCGCGTGCTGCGGCCCGGCGATCCGGTGTACTACGACATTCTGCATTCCTATATGGGCTATCGCACCTGTTACTACCGCTGCTTCACCATCGGATACGCTTCGCATGCCATGGTGGACGCTTACAAGCGCTGCCGGGAATACCTGGACGCGGCAATCGAATTGATCCGGCCGGGCCGGACGACGGCGCAGGTCGCTTCGGTATGGCCGCGCGCGCAGGAATTTGGATTCCCGGACGAAGAGGCGGCGTTCGCGCTGCAGTTTGGCCACGGCGTGGGATTGGCAATTTGGGAAAAGCCGGTGATCAGCCGCCTGGTTTCGCTGGAACATGCGCACGAACTGAAACCGGGCATGGTGTTTGCGCTGGAGACGTTCTGGCCCTCCACGGACGGCTGGAGCGCGGCGCGAATCGAGGAAGAGATTGTGGTCACGGAAACCGGGCACGAAGTGATCACGCGCTTCCCTGCCGAAGAATTGCTGGTCGCGGGCGCGCACTATCACACCGTGAATGGACCGTTGCCGACCACGCGCGAGAGCGAAGCTGCTCCGAGCCAGCGCGTGATCGAAATGGTGGAATCGAGCGCGAAGACGGAAGGAGTGGGAGTGCGCTAGAAGCGCGCTCTCACAGATTCCGTCATATGGCCGTCAGCGTCGTAATGCCCGCCCTGGAAATGGCGCAAGAGACCGGTAAGGTCATCTCCTGGCGCAAGCGTGAAGGCGAGCAAGTGGCGAAGGGCGAGCCACTGCTGGAAGTGGAAACCGACAAGGCCGTAGTCGAAGTGGAATCGCCGGGCGACGGCATCCTCTCCTCAGTTTCGGCGCGCGAAGGCGCCGTAATTCCCGTAGGCCAAACGATTGCCTGGCTGCTCGCCCCCGGCGAAGCGCCACCTTTAGCCACCGCACCGACACAAACGGGACGGCGGCAAGACAGCGCTGCCGGTGGTTCCAGCGCAGCGAGCGCAGGCGCAAGCACGCCGACGGCTCCTGTCCCCACTGAACTGCGAATCTCGCCCAAAGCGCGGCGTCTGGCGCGCGAGCACGGCGTGGACGTGACGCGGCTACGTGGCTCGGGGCCGGGCGGAGAGATTCTCGCCGAGGACATCTTGAATGCGGCTAAAGGTGCGGGCGCGTCAGCGGCCACTGCGCCGGCGGCCGTGCCCGCGACAGAGAAGCCGCAAGCGGCGGCCGGGCAGATCGAGCAATTAGGAACGGTCGGGCGGCTGATGGCCGCGCGAACGGCGCAGAGTTGGACGACGGTTCCTCACTTCTTCGTAACGCGCGACGTGGAAGCCGGCGGTTTGCTCGAGGCGCAGGAGCGGCTATCGGTAGAAGTGGAAAAAGCGAAAGGCCTCAAAGCGACACTGACAGACTTGCTGGTTGCGCTCGTTGCGCGCGTATTGGCGAAACATCCGAGAATGAATGCGAGCTGGGTGGCGGAGGGCATTCGTCATAATCCCGAGATCAACGTCGCCATAGCTGTGGCTGTTGAGGAAGGCGTGGTCGCTCCTGTATTGCATAAGGCCAATCTCAGCAAGATCGCCAGAGATTGCCGTGCGGCGGCGGGAATTAGCCGAGCGCGCCAAGAGCGGCCGCTTGCAGCCGGCCGATATCACCGGCGGCACGTTTACGATCAGCAATCTGGGAATGTACAACGTCGACGCTTTCACCGCGATCATCGTGCCTCCTCAGGCAGGTATTCTGGCGGTAGGGCGCGCGGCTGATCGCGTGATCGCCGTGGATGGAAGACCGGCGGTGCGGCCGATGATGACCCTTACGCTTTCGACCGACCATCGCGTGGCCGACGGAGCGCGGGCGGCGCGATTTATGAATGACCTCGTCGACGCCATTCGCGAGCCGAAAAAGTGGCTCGAATGATCGGAATAAAGAACTGATCGATGCAAGGCGAAGGGCACGGTTCGATTTTACTGCAGGGCTTCGGCCATTCCCCGTACAGCATTATCCACTGACGCCAGGGCGGATACGGCTTGTTGCAGTTCCGTTGCGGAGGATGCGTGGGTGGGGTAATTGACTACCTGCAATTCGAATTGAAACCGCTGACTTGCACCGGCCGCATCAGCCAATCCTTCCTTCAGGCGGGCACACACGCGCTCGGCGTTGCTCAAGTCCACTCCTGGCAAGACCACGCCAAAACAAGCCGGAGCCAAAATGTAGATGGAATCCTGTTCGCGCATCCTTCGAGAGATGACTTTGGAGGCATCGCCCATCGCCGAAGCGATTTCCGATGGACTGGAATGATCCGCTGGAAACTTGATGTTAACTACGACTATAGAAAGCTTTTCGGTCGTTGTGGCCATGCGCCGAAATTCCATGGGCAAGCGGTCCTGGAACGAACTCAAGTTCGGCATCGTCTTCAGCAATTCGACGCTGGCCTCCCTGCGAGTCTCGGCGATCTGCCGCCGGCCTTCAACCATTTCACGCCGTAGCTTTCGGATCGTGGCATGGCGATCCCAGACATAAACAGTGAGCAAGACGCACAAGACGCAAAAACCCCAAAAGGCAGTGCGCATCGTCCGATCGCCCGGCGTTTGATGCGAAAACACGACCGGGTACATGAGCACAGCCATTCCCACAGCGAGCACCATGACGGTGACGGCGATAAATACGCTGAATTGCAGCTCGCTATGCTCGAGATTGTCAGGCTGGACTCGGCCGGAAATCTTCATCAATGATCCTCAAACGCTGAGAGTGATGGATGCCCTTTAATAACTTAAGGGTAATCAGAAACGCCATCGAGCTTATTTTGGGATTGGGTGACGCAAAAGCTACCCTGTACTTCCTTACGGCCAGCTTACGGCTCGTTTTTTTGGTGGGAGAAGCCAAAAACTACGAATCCTGCAGTTCCGCGAGGGCTGAACGGAGAGCGCGCAAAGTAGCGTCAATTTCCTGCTGATCTTTGTAGGCGCGCCGAGGCCAGAAAAAGCCTTTCAAGCCATCTCCTTTGCGCCGAGGGACGATATGCACATGAAAATGCGGAACGCTTTGACTTACACGATTATTGATGGCCACGAAGGCGCCTTCCGCTTGCATCCCCTGCATGACAGCCTGGGAGAGGCGGCGGACATTGATAAATAACGGGCCCATGAGGGAGTCCGGCAGCTCAAAGAGCGTCTCGATGTGGCTCTTTACGATGAGCAGCGTATGGCCCGGGAAGAGCGGACGATGATCCAGGAACGCCAGCGAAATATCGTCCTCAAAAACTTTGAAACACGGAACGGCGCCGCGAATGATGTTGCAAAAAATGCAGCCTTCCTTGAGCACGGGCTTGAACAAGGTCGCATTTTTCATCTCGGGATCGGCTTGCCATGAGCCGGGCGGCTCTCGTTCAGGCGAAACGCTTCGGAATTAAAGCGCAGCGAATCGGGCAGGTGTTCGGCAAAATAGCCCCAATTGTGTCCGCCCGGGTACAGGTGAAATTCATGAGGGATGCGGCGAGAAAGAAGCACCTTGTGGAGTGCCTCGGCTCCTGCCTCGAATCCATAGTCATCTTCAGAACCGCAATCGAAATAGATTTTCATGCCTGCGAACTCTGCGGTTCGAGCGATGGTCAGAGGATTGTTGCGGTCCCAAAATGAGCGATCCGGAGGCGAGCCGAAGACGTTCCCTAAAATCTGCAGGCGCCCGGACTCGGGAGAATTGCCAACGGAGATGGCCGGAAGCCTCTCCATTAGAGCGGCGCTGTGGGCGCTCACCGATCCGAACAGTTGCGGGTGAAGAAAAGCCATGCGCAGCGCGCCATAGCCTCCCATGGAGATACCGCCAATGCCGCGGGATTCACGGCGCGCGGCGACGCGGTAGCGATTCTCGATAAAGGGCATGAATTCCTGAATGAAGAAATCCTCGTAACGGAAGCGGCCGTCGTACGAGTTCATGAAGAAACTGGCGTAACCGGCGGGGCTGACGAGAATGAAATCGCCGATTTCGTGGCGATCCCAAAGCTCCTCGATGAGATTGAAGCCTCCTGAACGCACAAACATCTGCTGATTATCACCAAGGCCGTGGAGGTAATAGAGCACGGGATAGCGGCGATTGGCGTCTTCGCCGTAGCCCGGCGGCAGGATCACACAGTAAGGAACGGAGCGTCCCAAGATGCGGCTGGGCACGGAAAGACATTCGCCACGGGCCTCAGCGGTTGGAGGTGGCGCTGATGTCCGCGAACTTGCCATCGGCACGCAGCACAGAG
This sequence comes from uncultured Acidobacteriota bacterium, assembly GCA_963846235.1. Classification (GTDB taxonomy): domain Bacteria; phylum Acidobacteriota; class Terriglobia; order Acidiferrales; family UBA7541; genus Palsa-189. The sequence continues at coordinate 3,856,356 of CAWJVF010000002.1, read as the reverse complement.
TCAGAGCAATCCATGCGACCGCAATGCGGCTGACTTTTATCGCTCTTCTGATGGTTATGCGGCATTGCTATAGAGCATGATCGCGGGATCTCGAAACAACCAGTTTAATACTCCGGGGCGTTCACCCCAAAGGCGCGGTGATTCGCAAATCACGCGTGGCACCAATATGCCGACTTAGGGGTATACTCTGGCGACCTGCATTTCCTCAAAATTCATCGTGGCGATATCGCGGCAGGAGGATGGTTATGTGCTATGGAATGAATCTACAAAAGTTGGCTCTGGTAGTGTTCGGCAGCATTCTGGTCAGCGCCCCAGCTTTGGCGGTCCATCTCCAGCAATCGGACTCCGATCAAACGAAATCAGACCAAGCCAAGTCGGAACAGGCGAAGCAAAATAGCTCACAACCCAATGCTGCGCCTGCAGCGAATAGCGCGTCGACTAATGGACCTGCGCAAATCGTGGTGCCCGCGGGAACGCATCTGCCGCTCGTGGTTCACAGCGGGATCACCTCTCGCAACGCGCAACCCGGCCAGCCGGTCTACATGGAGACCACGTTTCCGGTGGTTGTAAATGACCGCATCGTGATTCCGGTGGGTTCGTATGTCTCAGGGGGAAATCACCGAGGCAAAGCGGGCGCCAAAAGGGAAAGGTGGCGCTGAGATTCGCATTCACCTTACGACGTTGATCATGCCCAATGGTTACACGCGTGAAATTCGACGCCGTACCCACCAACGCGGACACAGGCGGCGGTGAATACGCCAGCAAAGAAGGTCAAATCAATAAAGATAGGGATAAAGGCGCGGATGCCGGCACTGTAATCAAGACCACTGGCGCAGGAGCAGGCATCGGTGCGATTGCCGGAGGAGGAGAAGGCGCGGGAGTTGGCGCAGGCATCGGGGCAGCCGTAGGCCTCGCGGGAGTGCTCATGACGCGAGGACCGGAGGTACAACTGCCGCGTGGAAGCAGCGTGGATATAATGCTGGATCGGCCTCTTTACCTGGATCCAACGAAGATTAACTTTACCGAACCGGGCCGCGCGACGGCGTTGCCTGGCCCCGCCGGCCGTCCGCCTGCAAGGAGCTTCCCCTTTTAATAGCGGCCTTAAATTGAGCTGTGCGAATGCACATCAGCTTTGTTTGTGGGCAAATTTCCTGCCGGTTCGATTGCCCGGGGCTTCGTCGGTCGATAAGGAATCGTCGGCGCTGGCGACTTTTTCGGTTTCGGCAAATCGCAGCGGGTTGAAGATCTCCCAGTCCATTGAGACGTGCTTCTCCACGATCCATTCGCGCACGAGTTTCGCGGTAATGGGCGTAAGCAGGATGCCATTGCGATAATGCCCTGTCGCGATAGTGAGCCCGGCGACTCCCGCGGGACCTAGCAAGGGAAGATGATCGGGCGTATCGGGGCGCAGACCGCACCAAAGTTCTACCACCTCGGCATTCGAGAGCTTGGGAACCAATTCCTGCGCCGTGGAGAGAATTTTCTCGATGGCGCCGGCGGTGACGCGTTTTTCGAAACCGGCGTCCTCCAACGTGCTGCCAGTAACCATTCGCTGAGGCACGGCGGAATCGCGCGGCACGATGTAGCCATGTTCGCAACGGACCACGTGCCGAACGGGCAGCTGGGATTTTAGAGCCAACATCTGTCCACGAATGGGGCGCGTTGGTACTCGCGGAATGATGCCTTCGAGCAGGCCCGAAAAAGCGCCGGCTGCGACAATTATCTCCTGCGCCGCGAACACAGTTCCGTTCTCAGTGCATACACCCGTGCAGCGCCCGCTATCGATCACGATCTTCGCGCACTGGCGTGGCGGGAAACAACTCCACGCCGGCAATCGAAGCCGCCGCCAAGAGCGCTTCCATAAGAGCGCGATTATCTACGCAAGCTTCGTAGGGGAAATAGGCCGCCGCTTGGGCACGGCGCGTCAATGCGGGCTCCAATTTGGCGGCCTCGTCGAGAGGAAGCGGCTCAGTCGGAAGGCCAAGGGCGTGATGCAGAGCAATCAGCGTGCTCAATTCGCGTTCGGCATCAGTAGAAAAGAGCAATTCGATGGCGCCGTCGTCGCGATAGCCCGCACGCCGTCCGGAAATTTCCTCGATCTCGTCGACAAATTGGGGATAGAGATTCAGGCTGGCCCGGCCAAATGGCACCAGCGGAATCGCCGCAGGACTGTCAGGCGCCGGAGACAGCATGCCTGCTCCAGCCCAGGAGGCCTCGCGACCTGGCTTACTCTTTTCGAGGAGCGCAACGCGAAGGCCCTCTTGCGCAAGCCGCAAGGCGATGGCCGAGCCGATCAGGCCGGCGCCAACGACGATGGCATCATGCGAGGGCATACATCCGTTTAGTTTATCAAGACGGCCAGCTTCACGAATGCGGATCAAAGGCGGCGCGAATCTAAAATGATTTGACCAGTTGAACAGAGAGGACCTGGGCTTTTTGTGCCAGGTTCTGGGCACGGACCCAATCTCCCGTACGTATCGCCTCATGGGCCTGAGAGAGGAATCCGGCGATTTTCCCGACGAGATCATTCTGGGAGGCGTTGAGCTGGCGCCCATAAGCGACTTGCAGATTGCGTTCGGCGACACGGATATCGTCTGTGGTCGTGCGAACCGCAGTGGCCTCGGCTTTTGCTGAAAGTTCCGGAGCAATCTGGATTGGCTCCGGCTCAGGTTCAGCTTTCGGCGCGACTGCCTCGGCTTCTACGGGCGGCCGGGGACGCGGCTGTTCGGCTACAGCCGGTGCCGGTTGCGCCGGCTGCTTAACCTCGGGTGGTTCGGCAGGTGGCGCCGGCGGCTGCTGAGTTACGACCGTTGGCTGTGGAAACGGCTCCGTATCCGGCGGAATCGCGACTGAGGGCGGCGCGGCGCGAACAATATTCCGGCGGCAGCCGGATAGTCCGGCAGCCGCGAGGCACACAAGAGCAACGAGAATGTTCCGGTGCAGCTTCATGATGCGTTCCGTGCCAGCGCGCCGTTTGCTTCCCGCAAGCGCGAAATTGCGGGCTCCAAGGGGCGCGCCAGAGGTAATTCGATGCGAAAAGTCGTTCCTCGTCCCACCTGAGAGTCAAAATCTATAGAGCCGTCGTGCAATTGTATCGCTTTATAGGCGCTGGCAAGACCAATGCCGCTGCCTCCAGGCCGTGTGGTGAAAAACAATTGAAACACGCGACCGCGGATGCTCCGGAGCAATGCCCTGTCCGGTATCTTCGATGCGAATTTCCGCCGATTCGCCGCGGCGCTCAAGGCCGAACGTGAGTCGTGCCGCCCGACGGCATGGCCTGAATGGCATTGAAAATCAGATTGAGAAGCGCTTGGGTGAGAAGGGGCCGGTCGACACGCACGGGCGGAAGATCGGCATACTGCTTCTCGAGCTGGACGTGGGCGCGTTCCATCTGAGGGCGCGCAATTGCGCTGACTTCGTCCAGCAGTTCGTCGAGGTTGGTTTCCTCGAGGCGCAATTCCTGTGAGCGCATGAAATCGAGAAAGCGTTTGACGACCGAATCCAAACGGTCGATTTCGCTATCCAGTACGGCCACGGCTTGCCGGGGCACGCCATCGCCGGCGAGGCAGACTCTCCTTGAGATTTTCCAGCCAAAGCCGCATGGAGTTCAGCGGATTTTTCACTTCGTGGGCCACGCCGGCAGTAACGCGGCCGAGCGCGGCGAGACGCTCGGAAACCTGCAATTGCCGACTGATCGTTTCCAAGCGATTGGAGGTCGCGCAAGGTGACCAGAGCGCCCATGCGCGTACCGCGTTCGCTGATCACTTGCACGCTGACGCCGATGCGTTGCGGCGGCAGACTGGGATCGGAGGCGGGAACATCAACCTCCGCGGCCGCTATGGGCTCAAATTCGTCTTCGGCCAGAACGAGAGCGGAGCGCAAAGGGTGGCCCGGAGGAAAAATCTCGCTCGCTTTGCGGCCCAGCAATTGATCAGCGGGCGAGCCGAGGAAATTTTCCACCGCGGGGCTGACCATCACGGCGCGGCCATCGCGCGTGAACAGCAGCAGGCCGTCTTCCAGGCCGCCGAGAATCTGGTCCAGATTTTCTCGCAGCGTACTGAAGATTTCGCGCACCCCGCGCAATTGCAGTCCGATCTGGCTGATTTTGGTGCTCACTTGCCCGAACTCATCGCCACGCTCGAGCGGCTTTTGGTCGAATTCGCCTCGTGAGATGCGGTCCAGTTGCGCGGAGATGCGTTCCACAGGCGCGAGTATGGCCGCTGCTCACCACCGCCGCCAGAAGCACGGAGGCCAGCACGGAAATGAGTGCCAGAAGAATGGCCGAGCGCAGCGCCGGAGTGATCTCGATGGCCAGGAGACCGGTGTGCAAGGCGACGCGAATTTCGCCGAAAGGCACCTGACGTCCCGGAGGGCCGAGTTTGAACGGGTCGGAAACGTCATAGGCCTGCGGCGCGCCATAGATCAATCGAAGCTGTTGGATGAAGCCGGCGCTGACGAGTTGGCTGAGAGGCGGACGCGGAAGCACTTTGCGGCCAGGAAGCGAAGCATCGCTCGAAATCAAGGCCGTTCCATCGCGATCGACGATGGTTACTTCATAGACCAGAAAAGAGTTGCCCACCTCGGCATCAATCAATGAAGTGAGCGCGGAGTTCTGGTCCAGCGCGTTGCGGACGTATTCCCGAACATCCTCGGGGCGATTCGAGGCCGGCAGCCCGTCCTTCATTGGCCGCGTCGGCCAGGGCATTCTGGGCCTGGAAAAAAACCTGCTGCGCGACGAGGTTCGCGCGATCATCGGCTTGCTCGATTACCTGGCGAGTCAGGGTCAATACGTGAAGCCAGGAGATGACGCCGACGACGGTCAACACCAGCAGGGCGATGATCAGGGTGATTTTGGTTTTCAAACGCAGGCGCATCTTCGAGCTCAGTGGTTCTCCGCCCGGTCCGCTTCGTATTCTTTCAGCTTATTATGCAGCGTCTTCAGGCTAATTCCGAGAAGTTCCGCCGCGCGTGTCTTGTTATTGGTAGCGGCGAGGGTCTGCATGATGAGTTCGCGTTCCATGGCGTCGACGGTGGTGCCCAGAGGGAAGCGCAGGGAAGAGAGTTCCGAGGCGGCTGTCGCGTGGGTGCGGCCGAAATCCGCGGGAAGATGGCTGCGGCCGATCGAGGTCCCGGTCACACACGATCACGGCGCGTTCGAGCACGTTGCGCAGCTCGCGGACGTTTCCCGGCCAAGCGTAACTGTGAAAAAGCTCGCTGACTTCAGCATTAACGCCGCGAACCTGCCGGCTGTGTTTGGCATTGAGGTCGCGCAAAATATGCTCGACGAGCAGGGGCGAGATCCTCCTTGCGATCGCGCAGGGCGGGCAGATGAATGTGAAAAACGTTCAGACGGAAATAAAGGTCCTGCCGGAGCTGGCCGTGCGCAACGGCCTGCTCGGGATCCTTATTGGTAGCCGCAAGCACACGCACGTCCACCGGCGTTTCGACCTTACTGCCCAATCGCCGGACCTTGCGGTCTTCGAGCACGCGCAGCAATTTGGCCTGCGTGGGCGCGGGCATTTCGCCGATCTCGTCCAGAAGCAGCGTGCCGCCATCGGCAAGCTCAAAACAGCCGATGCGGCGCTCCGCGGCGCCCGTGAAAGCGCCGCGTTCATGGCCGAAAATTTCGCTTTCCATCAGCGATTCCGGAATGGCGGAGCAATTGATGGCCACAAAGGGCCGGTCGGTGCGCGGCGAAAGCTGGTGAAGAGTGCGGGCGAGGATCTCCTTCCCGGAGCCCGTTTCGCCGGTGATCAGCACGGAGGCGGAGGAGGGAGCGACCTGCTCGACCAGGCGCATGACCTCCTGCATCGGTCTTGGCGGCGCCGACGAGTTCGCCGATGCGCCCAGCTTCCCGCAACTGCCGCCTCAACGCCGCCACTTGCTGCTGATCGTGGGCCTTTCCCAGGGCTCGGTTGAGCAGGGCCCGCAGGACCGCTCCTTTGAGCGGCTTTTCGATGTACCAGAAAGCGCCTGCCTCAATGGCGGCGACGGCGCGCTCCTCACTGCCCTTTCCGGTGATGATAATGGCCGGAACGGAGGCGAGCTCGTCGCCAAGCCGCTCAAGAAGGCTTAAGCCCGTCTATGCCGGGAAGCTCGACGTCCGCAATCAGAACGGAGGGATGATAGTCGGAGAAACGAGCCAGGGCATCTTCCGCGCTGGAGACGCCCAGGACCTCCAGACCCCATTTTTGGAGCAGGGCCTCATATCCGCGGCGCGCGTTTTCTTCATCTTCGACGATCAGCACGCGATCGCGCTGATTTATTCGGATCCGTCGGCATAATTCCTTTCGGCGATCGGATTGAATCTACCAGCCGGAAGGCAGTAATGCCAAGCTAGCGGGCGCCATTCAGTGCTTAACAGCTGGACCAGGACAGGGGGACCGGCGCTGATCGAGTCGACTGCAGGCGCTCGGGGGATAGCTCGACGACAGCACCACAGAGTTATATGGTATTGAAGGGCTGGAAATTTGGTCGTCTCTGTTTCCATGTCGCATTATACTGTGGCGGCCTTTTTGCTCCTTCTTATGCCCTCGTGAACGGGTCACGATCCCAATCGATGCCTCCATATCTATCTCCATGATGGGCATAGGTTGGATGCGGCTCATCTACTGCGGGATCGGACTGGCGCTTTCGGCGCCATTGGCGCGCTCTACGGCGCTGCGTGGCGGCGTCTGGGAACTATCCTTGCTGGCTGGAATTCCCGTCGCTGGGGCAGGCCGCCAGCGCGGGCGGGCACAACCGGGCTACCCAACGTCGACACCTAATCCCATGCCCACCACGAGCGGAACGCTGGGCCTTTTTACGGTGGAAACAGGCGAAATGCTGGAATCGGGATGGTCATTTTCAGTCTATGGCAATCGTTTCACGCGCATGCCGGGAAGCGTGGTGGTATCGAACTATGGGATTGATGGTGGGATGGGGATTTCGGAAATGGGTCAATCTTTACAGCCGGTTTTCAGCCGGAAGTGGCAACGCAGATTGGAAATCCAGCGAGTTGAGCCTGATAACGCCTCCCGACGTGATGCTTTCCGCAATTTCAAAACACCATTTACCGCATCCTGGGGCCGGGCCAACGCCCGGCATACGTGGAGGACTTCCCGTTCGTGTCTCGAAACGATTCCGGCCCCGGCAACGTGACGATCGGGCGTTAAATTCGGATTGCTTTCCGAGGACGCGAAGCCCCGCTGAGCCTTTCCATCCGCAACGACGCGATCATTCCGACGCGCTATTCCTTAACGCGTCTGCTGGGGAATGGCACGCAGACCGGGGCGTTCGACGACATGATCCTGGTTGCGGCGAGCCGCAATTTCTTGAACCTGGTTACCTGGTCCGGCAAATTCGGGTATGAGTTCACACGCGATCCGCGCGCCGGCGGATCGAGGGATCTGACTCAGGCCGACCAGCTCCATCTCGGCAGCGGCTTTATTCTGTTTCCCGCAAAGCGCACTTCAGTTCATGAACGAATATAATGGCCTGGTGTTCGCGGGACGCCGGCGACCCCGAACATGACATTTGGGGCGCGCGATCCGGTTGATGGGATCTGGGGCGTCCGGGTATACATTTTGCCGGAGTCAGCGATCGACATGGGCTATCGCTATATGCTGAATCTGACAACTGCACCGACCGCAGCGGTTTTGTGATTAATCTGGGCATCAGCAGCTGGCCATTCTAGACCGCGCTTTCACCCAGACTCGTTGGATTGCCCGAATTGGTCAGGCCCTTTCCCGTATTTCGCAACGATCCCAAGTCCTTTCGAGCTTGCCTCCGCGCGTCGGCGTTGCGTTAATTGATTGACATCATTCCCCTTTCGGTATACATCTTCGCCACACGTCTGCAGGCAAAGCGGTTCTCTTTCAGCAATTTTTCTGCTTCGTTCTGGCACTGCTCTTGCACGTTGTGGAAATTGTCGTGGATATCGAGCCCAAGCCCGCCAACCCCAAAACCAACGCGGCCGGATTTTCGATTTTAATCGTGGACGACGAGGACGCGACACGAGCAGCTATGCCGCGACATCGCCTCGGAAATAGGTCTGGAGGTGCACACGGCCTCCACGACTGACGAGGCGCTCGAGCTGCTGGAGCAGTCACCGGTCGACATCGTGGTTACCGACCTAAAGGTTCCGGAATTGGGAGGGCATTGAGCTTCTGAAGCACATCCGCGCGAACCAACCGAATACTTCGGTGATGGTGCTGACGCAATACGGGACCATAGAGACGGCTGTTGCGGCCACTCAGCTGGGAGCGCAAGGATTATGTGACCAAGCCTTTTCACGTACAGGAACTTGCGCACCAAGATCGAGCGGCTGATTCAGAGCGTCGAACTCGACCACGAAAATCGGATTCTTCGCGAGCAATTGCGGACGCGGCCGGGCTTTGGCGGTTTGATTGGCGTCTCGGCAAAAATGCAGCGCGTTTACAAAATGATCGAGAAGGTCAGCCAGCACAAATATCCGGTATTGATTCTTGGCGAAAGCGGAACGGGCAAAGAGTTGGTTGCGCGATCGATCCATTTCCTGGGCGTGAGGCAAAATAAGCCGTTCGTTCCGGTGGATTGCTCGGGGCTGGTGGCCACATTGATCGAGTCGGAACTATTTGGCTACGTAAAAGGGGCGTTTACCGGCGCGCAGCACGCTCGCACGGGATTGCTGGAGACGGGGAATGGCGGGACCGTTTTCCTGGACGAAATCGGCGATCTTCCCGTGGATTTGCAATCCAAACTGCTGCGGGCACTGCAGGAACGCGAGATTCGGCCGGTGGGAGCTATAGAACGGGTGCGCATCGATTTGCGCATCATTGCGGCTACGAATCGCGACCTGGAATCGGCGATTCGCGACGGGCGGCTTCCGGCAGGACCTTTATTTCCGGCTGAATGTGGTCCAGATTAAATTGCCTGCCGCTGCGGGAGCGCAAAAGCGACATTCCCCTGCTGGTTAATTCTTTTCTGGAAAAATTCAGCGATCCCCAGCGGCCCATTCGCACGATTTCAGAAGACGCCATGCGGCGGCTGATGGCTTACGACTGGCCGGGAAACGTGCGCGAACTGGAGAATGCGGTGGAGCGCGCCGTGGCGCTCGGCTCCGGCCCGATCCTGCACATGGGCGATCTTCCATCCAATTTGCAGCAAGACTCGAACGAAAAGTCACTCGACTCGAACGAGCTGACGACACTCGATGAGATGGAACGCCGCTCCATTTTGCGCGCCTTGCGCGAAACCAATGGAGACAAGCTGGCGGCCGCACGATTGCTGGGCATCGGCAAAACCACGCTGTACCGCAAACTCAAACAATACGGCCCCGAAAGCCCTCCCAACTGAAGAATCTTTCCGCTGACTGCATCGGCTCCGTACGAGGACGTGGGTCACATTCCCTTCTACGGAAGCGATGTCGGCCTCTTGTGTATCGGACTGGGAATCCTTGCGGCGTCTGAGCGCCGCGCCGAATCTCCAACCTATTGATTCTGCGAAAATTATCCGCTAACTTTTATCGCTGCGTTGGCGAACACTGTGCAGGAATTGCAGGAGAGCTGCATGATCCGCAGAAAATGCTGGCTGCACTATCGCGGGATAAGTTGGCGATCGAGATCACCGCGACATTTGGATCAGCGGCCCTGCTCGGCTACTGGATCGTGCTGGAGCCATAGCCGTCAGCGCCGGCATATGGTGAGGAATGCGGCATTCTGCTCCAAACGATTCCCGGACGCCGGACAAAGAGGCGCGGCTCCGGCCTGTCGAGCAGGTGAGGGCGTTCGCGGACCCAGGTCCCGCGCCGAAGCAGTGCTGGCGACCCTGCTCGAATCGGTGGACTGCGGAATCCTGCTCTTCGGGACCGGGCGGCGAACTGTGGGCCGTGAATGACCGGTTCGCCGAAATGTTCGGAGTAGAGGCGGAAAGATTGCGCGAATTGAGCAATCTGGAGCAGTTGTGGAAAGGGTCGCTCCTCAGTTTGCTGACAGCGATGGCGTGGCGGCGCGATGGCGGCAGCGGTTTCGCAACGGCGAGGCCTTTTGGGATGAACTGGAGCTGGCGAAGCCAGAGAAAAAGATCGTGGAACGCTACGCTCGCCCTGTGCTCGACCGTTATAAACAGCCGCTCGGATGGCTGGAAGTCCACCGGGATATCACCAGCCGGCGCCAAATCGAATCGCGCCTGTTTCACAACGAGCGGCTTGCGGCGCTGGGACAGATGGTTTCGGGCATTGCCCATGAACTTAACAATGCGCTCACCAGCATTTTCGGTTACGCCCAATTGGTGCGGAAACGAACGAGAGATTTCGAGTGGGAGACGGAAACCCGGTACATCTTGGAAGAGGGCGAGCGCGCCAGACGCATCGCGCGGAATCTTTTGCTTTTCGCACGTGGAAGCGAAGGCGAACGCACGAGGGTGAACCTGAATGAAATCGTGAAGCGCATCGCTCGAGATGCGCGAGCATGAACTCCGGCTGGAGAATATCGGCGTTGAGCTCGATCTGGATGAACAGCTCGCGGAAACGATCGCCGACGCGGCACAGGTTCAGCAGGCCTTGCTCAACCTTATTTTGAATGCGGAACAGGCCATCCTCCAAGCAAAGGACAGCGGCCATATATGGATCCGTACGAGATCGATTTCCGCCGGGCCGCATAGCGCTGGAAGTCGCCGACGATGGGCCGGGCGTCTCTCCGGAAATGGTGCTGCGGATCTTCGATCCGTTCTTCACTACAAAGCCGGCCGGCGTGGGGACCGGGCTTGGACTTTCGATTCTCTACGGGATCGTGCATCAACATGGCGGCGAGGTTTCGGTGGAAAACCGGCCGGGAGGCGGCGCGGTATTCACGGTGGAACTGCCCAGCGCCACGCACCGTCGGTTAGCGACGCGAGGCCGTACTTGATCGGTGCCGTCGACGTCGGCAGATGTGGCGCGCAAGACAAAAGCGCGAGGCAGTCGAATTCTGGTGGTGGAGGACGAGCCGACAATAGCGCAGTTGATCGCGGATGTCCTAAGCGAAGAAGGGCACTTCGTGGATACCGTATTGGATAGCCGCCAGGGATTGGAGTTGGCGCTCAGGCACCCGTACGACCTGGTCGTCTGCGATCTGCGAATGCCGCATCTGGATGGGCGTGCTTTTTACCGGCAACTTGCAACTTCGGAAAACCCGCTTACAACACAGGCTGATTTTTGTGACTGGCGATACATTGGCGCCGCGAACGGTAGACTTTCTTCGTAAGTGCGGCTTGCCTTATATCGCCAAGCCGTTTCTCATCGAGGAATTGAAACAAGCTGTAGCAACGTAGTTTGGATAAAAACGAGCGGCATACTTCCGGATTCTCAGAACGATTCGGAACCCGGGGCGCCGCGCCGGCATGAGCACCATCGGCGCAATTGGAAGCGTTATGAAGCCTAAGGGTCAAATCCAGATGATTTGCGCGACCCCGCAACTGGCGCGCGAATACGTGAGTGAGTTTCACAGGGCGGCGGAGGCACTTCACCTGCGACCAATTGAGCGGCGCGCCGAGGCCCGGCGCTTGGCCGCAGGGATCTCCGTTTTTCTCTTAGATCAGTCCGGGATTGAGGCTCGATCGAAGCAGGAACTGAAACGGACCGTGGAGCGCCTCGTAGAAGTCGCGCCGGTGATCGTCGTGGCCGCAGCCGAGCGGCAGTCGGAATTGACTGAGCTACTCAACTCAGGAACTACGGACTTCGTGGCGCGAACAGGAAATTTCGTTCCGGTAGCCGTGGTTTGGTGGAAAGGCGCTTGAAACTGGCGAGAATGGCGATGGTCGCTTCTTCGGAAGAAATAAAGAGCGCGCGAAGCGTCAATTTCGGAGAAATCCTTCGACATGAAGTAAATAATCCGCTGACCGGGATTCTGGGCAATGCCGAGATGCTTTTGGCGAGACGCGATGGGCTGCCGGCGTCGGCAATCGAACGGCTGGAGACCATCGCGCATCTCGCGGTTCGTCTGCGGGAGACGGTACGACGGCTGAGCAGCGCTGCAGAATTACGGCAGGTAGGGTCAGCGTAATCGTGTTCTGAAATCCGAAGGCAGGCGCGCCGAGTGTTTAGTTCGCTTCAGATGCGGAAGAGCACGTCCTCGCGCTGAAATAGGCGGATCGCCACCCAAAGCGCCACCGCCGCATATATGCAAGACGAAGCGAAAATCAGCGCGATGAATCCCCAGTGATAAGTTCCGCTCACGATTTCCTTGCAAACCAGGCTCGTGTTCAAGATCGGGACGAGCGATAGGCCGGCATTTAATTCCACTCCTGGAAGAATAGCTACGATGGCGGGAGCGAAGACTACTATCGTCAATGGAGACAGATAGCTCTGGGCTTCCTTGAAGCTCTTGGCAAAAAGCGAAATGGCTAAGAGCGCAGCGGAAAAAAGAACCGCCAGCGGCACCACCATAATGAAGACCCAGAGCACGGCTGACGGAGTCACCTGGAACTGAAATCCCATCGTTTTCATTTGCGAGACCCCGCCAACCATTTTCCCGGCGGCCGCGAGCGTCAACCCCATGGAGGCAATAGCGAGAGCGGCGGTCGAAAGCGATGCGGTGAGCACCATCAGGAATTTACCCAGCACGAGACTCGTGCGCGAAATGGGGCTACAGAGGATCGTTTCTATCGTGCCGCGTTCTTTTTCGCCGACGGTCAGATCCATCGCCGGATACATGGTGCCCGTCAGAGACAGAATGATGACGAAATAGGGCACTAACCCGCCCAGCACCACGCCGCTGACCTTTTCCGGCGGGGCGACGTTTGTTTCCTCTACGTGGAAGGGCTCAACGAGATTTGTGGGCAGATGACGAGAATCGAGGCGCTCGCGGATGGTACGGTCGCGAAAGTCCCGAAAAAATATCTCGAGCTTATCCGCCGTGAATCCTGAATTGATTTCGCCTTGATAAGTATCAATCCGCACTTTGGCTGTCTCACCACGCGCGATCATGGCGTCAAAATCGGAAGGCAGTTCAACCGCCGCGCGGATTTTTTTGTCCACGATCTGCTGCGCGTAATCGGAGCTTGCCGGCACGACCTGTACTTCCTGCAGAGCGTGCAGAGCAGCCAGTATCTGTGGTGAGTTCTCTCCACCGACGACCATGATCGAAGGCACTTGCAGCAGGGCCCTGCCGATGAGCCGCGCGGAGAGCACTCCCACGAAAATGGTCAGCACGGGCATGAGGAAAATGGGTACGACAATCATGGAAACAACCGTGCGGCGGTCGCGGAGCGCATCCGTGAGCTCCTTGCGATAGACGACGGCAATATCGCGCAGCTTCACGCGCCCACTACCCGCATGAAAATTTCCTCGAGATCGGCATGGCCGTAGCGACTACGAAGTTCTTCGAGAGACCCTTCGGCCAACAGCCGTCCGTCATGGATGATGCCGATCCTATCGCAAAGCTTTTCGGCTTCACTCATGACATGTGTCGAGAAGACAACGGTTTTGCCGCTTTCTCTGCATTCGCGAATGAAAACTGACGATCGTCCTGGCGCTGATGACGTCCAGGCCTGAGGTCGGCTCATCGAAGATCATCACCGGCGGGTCGTGAACCAGGGTGCGAGCAATGGAAACCCGCTGTTTCATTCCCGTGGAGAGAGCCTCGCAGCGGCGGTCGCGAAAAGCATTGATGTCCAGCCGCTCGAAAAGCGCGAGGGTGCGCCGGCGGGCGCTCGCCCGATCCAGACCATGCAGGCGGCCGAAGTATTCCACCACCTCGAGCGCCGTAAGGCGGCCATACAGAGCGGTAGCTGTGGAAAGAAAGCCGAGGTTTTGGCGAGCTTTTTGGGGCTCCTGCCGAATATCAAACCCGGCGATGCGAGCGGTGCCCGAGGTAGGCGTGAGGATTGTAGCGAGCAAACGGAGTGCCGTCGTTTTGCCGGCGCCATTTGCGCCCAGCAGGCCGTAAACCTGTCCCGGGCTGCAATAAAAGGTGAGATTCTCGACCGCGCGAATTACGCCCCGCTTTTTGTCCCGAAATTCTTTGCCGAGGCTTTCGGCTGCGATCATTCGGTGGCTGGAGGGATTCGCGTCATCATTCGCCCAAAATCTTGATGAGAATACGTTTTGGCCGCTGGCCGTCCAGTTCGGCGTAGATCACGTTCTGCCAGGGACCGAGTTCCAACTTGCCATCCGCGACCGAGATAATGGCCTGATGGTGGAGAAGAAGGTTCTGGAGGTGCGCGCCGGCATTGCTTTCGCTGCGCGCACTGTGCTGGTAATCGGGCCCGAAGGGCGCAATGCGATCGGCCCATTCGCTGATGTCATGCAAAAGGCCGGGTTCGTCATCGTTAATAAGGAGGGCGGAGTTTGAGTGCAGCGAAGAGGCGAGGACAATGCCGTCGCGAATCCCGCTTTTTTCGACGGCGGCTTTGATGTTCGGCGTGATATTCAGGAACTCCCGCTTTTCTTTGGTTTGAACAGTCATGTAATCGCTATGAATCCGCATGCACCTCTCCGATGGACGGCGGAAATTCTAGCTGATGTGAAGGCGGAAAGAAATTCGCGAGGAGCGATCAACCTTTGTGGCAGTTCGGGCACTGCTTGGCATCAAAACGGTCCGGCGTCACCCGGAACATGTTGTTGCACTGTATGCAGACGCGATGAATTACGCGGGTGCCGGCGGGCAATGCGGCGTTTTCGGCAGCATGCGGCGACGTCGTAGGATGCTCAGCCACGCCCGAATTTTAACATAATCAGGGAGCTTTCAAGAGGCCGACGAGAGCATAGCCAATATGCGTGCGACAATCTCTCTTATTTGAACGGGCCGGAGCATCGTCGTGGCACCGGGCAAGGGAGGCGCCGGATCTAAGCGGGAGTCGATCACAAGAACCGGAACTCGAGAACTCAGATTTTCCAGAGCCCGCCGCCCTTCGGGATTGCGCAATTGCTCGCCGTCGAGAACAACTAGGGACGGAGCTATGCCGCCGGCTATGACTCGCGACATATCTTCCACCGTTTCCAGGCCCAGGGCTTCGATGCCCGCCTCGAGCAATTCGGCTCGCACCGCGCCTCGCAAATCCCAGTCGCCGGAGACAATAAACACAACCGGCATCTCCGTCGCAGGATATAGCATCTTGGTTACGGGAACTAGCCGGAGGAGCCCGGATTCCAGCTCTTGGCCATCGAGTTTTGCTACAATTTCCGCGCAACCACGCCCGTTAACGGAGGAAACGACAGAGTGAGGCTGCCATGCGAACACTGAGCAGACGAGTGTGGTTGCTGCTTGGGCTCGCGATGATTGTGGTTGTGGTTTTGCTCTATCTTAATAGCCGGCGCCCATCGGCTCGGGTGGCGGTGGTGCAAGCCTCGCGGGAGACTTTTCGTTCCTCAATTTCCAGCAACGGCAAGGTCGAACCGATCATTCCTTACTCCCTACGCGCCAAATTCGATGGCTTTGTCGATCGCGTGATCGCAGCAGAAGGGAAAAACGTTAAGAAGGGTGAACTCCTGCTAACGCTCGATGCCCGCGCCATCCGCTCGCAATTGGACCAAGCGCGAGCACAGCTGGCCGCGCAGGACGATGACCTGCGCGCGGCGCGAGCCGGGGGCCGGGCCGACCAGGCCGCGAAGTTTGCATCCGATCTGAGATCCGCGGAAGCGGAACGGAACCTGCTGCAACGGCAGCAGGAAACGCTTACGAAGCTGGCCGCGCAAAATGCAGCGACCTCTGAGGAAGTCGAGAAGAATCGCGCTGCGCTGGAGCGCGCCGAAGCCTCAGTAGATCAGGCGCGCAAAACCAAACAGGAGTTCGAACATCAAGCCAATACAGATCGCGACCGGCTCGATCTGCTGGTGGAGCATTCCAAAGCACTCGTGAACGACTTGCAAGACAAAGTGGATTCGACACGCGCGGTCGCCCCGGCGAACGGAACGCTCTATTCCTTCCCCGTTCATGCGGGAGACTTTGTGCACACCGGCGATCTGCTGGCGGCTATAGCGGATCTGCATGAATTAAGGGTGCGAGCTTATATCGATGAGCCGGAACTTGGTCAACTGAAACCTGGCCAGACCGTCGTGGTCACATGGGATGCCCTGCCCGGGCGCACGTGGACAGGAAAAACTGAGATTCTGCCGCGCCAAGTGGTGGCACTGGGAACGCGCAACGTCGGCGAGTTACTCTGCACGATCGAAAATAAGGGACAGGAGTTGATCCCTAATACGACGGTTGACGTGCGCATCGAAATTAATGAACAAGCTGCGGCGCTGGTCGTACCACGGGGCGCGGTGCAAATCGATGGCGCACATCGATACGTGTACCGCCTTGATGGAGGTCGATTACATCAGACGGAGATCCGCGTAGGCCTATCAAACGCCACTCAATTTGAGGTGCTCTCGGGCGTCAAGGAAGGGGATTTCCTGGCGCTGCCCGGTGATACAGCCTTGCGCAACAATATGGCCGTGCGTGTGGCAATTCCCGAATCCGAGTCGGAATGAGGCAGACTGCCCTCTTTTTAGTTCTTGCCGCGTTTTCAGCCGCATCGCTGATCACAGCGCCCCTCTGCGTGAACGCGGCAGTACGCGAACTGCCCGCGGATATCGAACGGCTGTATAACGGCGGACTTTACCGCCAAGCAGCCGAGGCGCTCACGGCCGCAATCCAACGAGAGCCGCAGGAATCTTCGCTGCATTATTGGCTGGGCCGCTGTTTTTATGAACTGCGCGATTATAACCGCGCCGTTTCCAGCCTGGAACGCGCCATAGCTCTCGAGCCCGACCGCTCCGATTATCACGATTGGCTCGGTAAGTCCTACGGCCGCAAAGCGGAAGAGGCGAGCCGGTTTTCGCCCTTTTCCTCAATTTCGCTGGCGCACAAGACTCGGCATGAATTCGAGACGGCCGTCCGGCTGGACGCAACCAACCTCGAAGCACAACGAGACCTGATTCGTTATCTCATGAACGCGCCCGGCATTGTGGGCGGAAGCGAACCAGCCGCGGAACAGCGCGTGCATGCGCTGAGCGCGGTCAATCCGATTGAAGGAGAGTTAGCCCAAGCGGAACTGCTTGCTTCGCGTAAGAAATTCGACGAGGCCAATCAACAATACCGGAAGGTCTTGGATCTTAAGCCCGAACGGATCGGCGTCTATTTTGAGATAGCCGAATACTACCGTGACCGCGGCGATGCGAGACAAATGTCGGAGGCTGTCGAGGCAGGAGCACTGCTGGCCCCTTCCGATCATCGCCTCGACTATTATCGTGGCATCGCGCTGATACTAGGGAACCGGAATGAGGGAGAAGCGGAGAAGGACCTTCACCGTTATCTCGATACCGTCCCAGACAATGATAACGTTCCCTCCCATTCAACAACTCACGAGTGGCTGGGCAAGCTTTACGATAAAGAAGGACAATTGGATCGGGCGGCGCAGGAATATCGGGCCGCTCTGATCCTGGATCCCCGTAATAAGCAGGCCAGCGAGGCATTAAAGGCGCTTCAGAAAAGATAGCCAGCGGCGACGGCGCCGGATCCCGTGGTGTAACAACAAGTCGCAGCCTCGCCGTAAAGTCGTCTATTTCTGCTAGAGTTTTCGTTTGCTGTTGGCAGAGGTGGTTGGTCAATGTTGCCCAGGGAAACTTGGCGCGTCGCGGTTGAGGCGCTGTGGTCGAATAAGCTGCGCGCGATTCTGACGACGCTGGGCGTCGTTATAGGAAGCGCGTGCATTGTGCTGGTCGTTACGGTAGCGGTCACAGGCAGACGCTACGTTATCGGACAGATCGAGGGCGTCGGGGCCAACCTCATATACGCTAATTATGAAGTCAACCCACAGCAGGCCATGGTTCGAAGCGACGAGATCACACTGGCGGACATGGAGGCGGTAAAGAACGCCTTGCCTAATGTGGTGACGGTTGCGGCCACATCGCAAGCATTGTTACGCAACGTGGTAACCGGTGGGGCAGAACACGCAGTGACGTTCTTTGGCGCCACGGCCGGCTTCCAAATGATTCGCAATTTGCTGATCCTCAAAGGCCGGTTTTTGGACACCATCGACCAGCAATCTCGCGGCAAAGTGTGCTTGATCACGGATGAACTGGCAGGTCTTGTCTTTCCAAACGAAGACCCAATTGGAAAGAGTTTGCGCGTAGGGGAGATCAGCTTCACGATTGTGGGCGTTTTTCGGGAACGCGTGGGAACTTTTGGCCTCTCCGAAATACAACGATACACGGTGCTCGTTCCGTTCTCGCTGATGCAATACTACACCGGGGATGACGCGGTTGAAATTCTCTACGCTCAGGCGGACGGCCCTGAAGATGTCGTCCTGGTGACCAGCCAGGTGCAAGACCTGCTGCGAAGCCGTCATTCGAGGACTGCGACGTACGTCGTGCAGAACTTAAGTGCGATCCTGGATGCGGCTCGGCGTATCGGCACAGCACTGACGGTCGTCTTGCTTGTGATCGGATTTATCGCGCTTATGGTGAGCGGCATTGGCATTATGAACATCATGCTCGTGACGGTCACGGAGCGCACCCGCGAGATCGGGATTCGTAAGGCCATCGGCGCCCGGCGAATCGAGATTCTTTTTCAGTTTTTGCTCGAGGCGGTTCTGATCAGCGGAATTGGGTCGCTCATGGGAGTTATGATCGCACTGGCGATCCCGGTGATGGTGCGGCCGTTGTTGCCGGGCAATCTGCGTGTACCCGTACCGTGGCTCTCTGTGGTCGTGGC
Organism: uncultured Acidobacteriota bacterium; assembly: GCA_963846235.1. GTDB lineage: Bacteria > Acidobacteriota > Terriglobia > Acidiferrales > UBA7541 > Palsa-189. The sequence goes on along the minus strand of CAWJVF010000002.1, from coordinate 3,837,721 downwards.
ATTTGTGGTGGCATGCTCGACGGGGCTATTCTTCGGCTACCTGCCCGCTGACAAAGCAGCCAAGCTGCAACCGACAGAGTCACTTCGTTACGAGTGAGCGATATCAGGAGGCGTGCGCTCGATGCAGCGAGAAGCGAAATCCTTTAATCAAGAGCGCCACAAGAAGACCAGAAAACCGTGGCGCTACGCTAATGCAGCGCTTCTTGTGCCGCTTGTCTTGTTTGCGGTTTGGTCCGGACGGGCGCAAACGAGTGAAGCGCTTTCGCCGCTAAGCTTTACGTTAAAGCAGGCGGTAGCCACTTCTCTGCAAAAGAGCCGCGAAATATCTCTCGCACGCCTGCAATATGAGACCACGCGCCAGGAGACCGGTGTCGCACGCTCGCAGTTTCGTCCTAACCTGTACACGGGTTCGGGAGTGGCCTACACCAGTGGCTTCCCTTTATTGGCTGGTGGCGGCGCTCCCGCGCTTTTCAACCTCACCTATAACCAGGAACTCTTTAACCTCCCCGCAAGAGGCAATCTGCGCGCAGAGGAGCAAAGAGCTGAGCAGCAGCGACTGACCATCGACGCCGTTCGCGATGGCGTAATTCAGCGTACCGTCTCAGCTTATCTGGAGTTGGCCAAGGTTCGACGCCAGCTCGAGCTTGTGCGCAGCGAGCGCGAAAGCGCACAAAAGATCCTGGACTACACGCGCGAGCGCATGCAGGCGGGTTATGAACTCCCCATCGAAGTGACTCGCTCCCAATTGACCGCGGCTCAAGTGGAGCAGCGCATGGCGCAACTTGAAGACCAGGAGGAAACAGCGGCAGACCAACTTCGTTTGCTGCTCGGGCTGGAACCGGACCAGTCCATCGAAGTGACCGCTGAAACTATCCCGCCGGCCGCCGATCAAACGATCAGCAATCTGGTCGCAGGAGCCCTGCGCAATAACCCCGAAGTCAAAGTTGCAGAATCCGAGCGTGTAGCCAGCGAGGAACGCTTGAAGGGTGAGCGCGGGGGATACTGGCCGACCATCGGGTTGATCGGCCAATACAATTTGCTGGGGAAATTCAACAACTACGATCAGTTCTTCAACAAATTTCAGCGCAATAACTTCATCGTTGGAGTCGACATTAAAATTCCGATTTTCGCATCGCATACCGGCGCATCTGTATCTTTCGCGCAAGCCAATCTGACGGCTTCGCAAATGCAAGTAGAGAACAAGCGAGCCCAGGTCTCCCTCGACGTTCGTCACCAGGCCCGCCAAGCCAGGCAAATGGACATGAATCGAGAGGTAGCGCGCCTGCAACTCGAATTGGCACAGCAGAATCTGCAAGTGCTGCAATCCCAGTTTCAGCAGGGCCGCGCCAGTATCCGTGATCTGGAAGCAGGCCAGCTGGACGAAAACGAGAAATGGCTGGCGTTTCTCGATGCGGAGTACTCGCATCAGCAGGCGGAACTGGACCTGCTGCGAACCACAGGCCAATTAGCCCAAACCTTCCAGTAAAACGACCCACTGATTCACTATCGAGACACAGCCCGAGTCGGATACAATGTCTCCTTGTTGGGGTGTTCCGGGTTAAACTGATGGGGCTCCGGGTTTTTGTCGCGAGCCCAGGTATTTACACAAAGAAGCTGGAAAGGACCTCCGCGAGTGAAGCACACTCTGTTTCTCAATCCCCCGAGCTACGAAGGCTTTGACGGCGGCGCTGGCTCGCGCTATCAGGCGCGGCGCGAGATTCGTTCGTTTTGGTATCCCACCTGGCTTGCTCAGCCAGCGGCGATGGTGCCGGGGAGCCGATTGATAGATGCACCGCCCGACGGACTCACCGTCGAGCAGGTGGCTCCGCTCGCCCGCGATTACGAATTGGCGGTGCTGCATACGAGCACGCCCTCATTCCCGAATGATGCGCGTTTTGCAGCGAGGCTGAAGGAAGAGAATCCGCGTATTCAAATCGGCATGGTCGGGGCTCACGTCGGCGTTCTACCCCTGCAATCGCTGGACGGCGCGCCGGCAGTGGATTGGGTTGCACTAGGCGAATTCGACTATACCTGTGCGGAGATCGCCGCAGGCAAACGGCTTTCTGAGGTGCAGGGCATAGCCTACCGTGAGAGTGGTCAGGTTCGCATTACCGGCGAAAGGCCCACAATCGAGAATATGGACGCTTTGCCGAACGTGGTCGAGGTGTACAAACGCGATCTGACCATCGAGAACTACTTCATCGGCTACCTCCAGCATCCTTACGTCTCGTTGTATACGGGCCGCGGTTGCCGGTCAAAGTGCACCTTCTGCCTGTGGCCGCAAACTCTGGGAGGACACCGCTATCGCGTGCGCAGCGCGGATAGCGTGGAAGCGGAGATGGCTGCTGCGAAGAAATATTTCCCGCAAGTGAGGGAATTTTTCTTCGACGACGATACCTTTACCGACGATTTGCCGCGTGCTGAAGAAATTGCGCGCCGCCTGGGGCGGCTGGGCATCACCTGGTCATGTAATGCGAAAGCCAACGTTCCCCGCAAAACACTGGAAATTCTTCGCGCCAATGGGCTGAGGCTCCTTCTCGTCGGCTACGAATCCGGCAATCAGCAAATCCTGAACAACATCAAAAAGGGCACGCGGATCGATATCGCCCGCGAATTCACACGCAATTGCAGAGAACTGGGCATCACCATTCACGGCACGTTCATTCTCGGCCTGCCCGGTGAAACGCCGGAGACCATTCGAGAAACGATCCGCTTTGCGTGCGATATCGAACCTGAAACCATTCAGGTTTCGCTTGGCGGCGCCTTATCCCGGCACAGAGCTTTATCGGCAGGCGCAGGAACAGGGCTGGCTGCAGATTCAAACCGGCGAACTGGTAGACACGCACGGCGTGCAAATCGCCGCGTTGAGTTACCCGACGGTGTCGTCCACGCTGATGTTCAATTCGGTGGAAGACTTCTATCGGAAATTTTATTTCCGTCCGCGCAAGATCTTCTCGCTCGTCGGCGGAATGGTCCGCAGTCCGGAAGTTATGAAGCGCCGCTTGCGGGAGGGCGTGGAATTTTTCCGCTTCCTCCATGAACGCAAGAAAACGGCGGAAGCTTCTCCTGCCCCAGTCAGCAGCCCTGCAAGCTAGGTGGGCTCTCCCTTTCGTCCGCCCGCCACATGGAACAAACTATTGTTTCCGCCAGAACGCTGAAGGCGAAAACCTACATACTTTTGTTCTTAATGATGTCGCTGGGATCGGTGGGAAACACAATTCTGGACAAGGGCATGAAAGACCTTGGACCAATCGATTTCTCGAGCCGTTCCGCAATTTGGCAAGGAACCTTTCACACATTCACGAGCGGCACAATATGGCTGGGTATTTGTTGCATGTTGCTTTTCATGGTCTGCCATATGCTGGTGCTCTCCTGGGCCGATTACAGTTTTGTGATGTTATTTTCTGCGATCACTTATGCCTTGGTTCCGCTGCTTGGATACCTGTGGCTGGGAGAGTACGTACCGATCGCGCGCAGACTGGGTATCGTCCTGATCGTCTTTGGAGTCTTTCTGGTCAGCCGCACGCCACCCCGCACAACGCCATCTATTTCGGATCAGTCGGCGAGCTGATCGAAACTAAATGCGCACCGCTCTGATCCTCAGCTTTGTGGTGTTGACGGGGACGGGCGGCGAAATCAGCCTCACGCACGCCATGAAGCGAATCGGTGAGGTGCACCAGTTCTCCCCGTCTGCAATCGCTCGAGTCTTGCTTCGTTCGCTCCGTCAAGTGTGGTTATGGATCGCCATAGGATTAATGGCCGTATCCTTTTATGCTTTCCTGACCATGCTGTCTTGGTATCCGGTCAGCTTTGTGGTTCCCGCAACTTCGCTGGCCTACGTGACAGGCGCACTGGGCGCAAAATTCATACTGCGGGAACGCCTAAGCGCTATTCGCTGGGCGGGCGTGGCGTGCATTTCCTTCGGAGTGGCGTTAGCCTGGGCGGATCCGATGTCGGCATTGCCACATTTGCGGACCTTGTACATTTTTGTGCGCGAAATTGTTTTTGTGGCTGCGCTGGCACCATTGGCATTCTATCTTTTGGGGGCGTGGGCCTCATGGCGTTTTTTTCGAAAAGCACACTTCCCTGCCCCGATGTCTGGCGATGATTTCGCTCCAGCCGCCAGTATTCTCAAGCCACTACATGGCCTGGACCGCGAGGCTTACGAAAATTTCGCGAGTTTTTGTCGACAAGAATATCCGCAGTACGAAATTCTTTTCGCCGTGAGCGATGAAAACGACCCCGCTGTGCCGGTTGTGCGTCATCTGATTAGCGACTTCCCTGACGTACCCATTCGCCTGTTAGTCAATCGGGATAAGAAAGGCACGAACGATAAAGTAGGGAAGCTTTGCCTTATGGCACAAGAGGCCCGCTACCCTTTGCTGATCATCACGGATAGCGATGTACGCGTCGCACCCGATTACTTGCGGAAGGTGAGCGCAATTTTTCGCGATCTGCGCGTTGGCGCCGTGACCGCGCTCTATCGAGCAATCGAAGCCCCTTCCTTCGGCGCGGTCATGGACACCATGGGTTCGCTCTCCTTTTCCGGATCGGCCTTGGTTGCACGCAAAATCGAAGGACTGAAATTCACCATGGGTTCGACGGGCGCGATCAGGCGCGAGAGGCTCGACGAAATCGGAGGATTCGCACCGCTGCTGGACATGCATTCCGACGACTACGAATTGGGCCGGCGGGTCGCACAGAAAGGATACCGGGTGGAACTTGCTCCCGATCCAGTGGATATGGAATTTCCCTCGGAGACCCTGCGCGATTATCTTCGCCACGAATTGCGCTGGCTGATAGGCTTGCGGCACATCCGGCCCGGCGGCCACTTCGGCCTCCTGATGACCCAGGGAATTGCATGGGCGGCCGCGGCGGCTGTTTTGGCCCCTTCGTGGAAATTAGCCGCCGTCTGGATATCGGCGTATCTGGTTATTCGATGGCTGACTGGGTACGTGATCGGTGTATGGGGTCTGCGAGATCCTGTCGTGCGCCGCAAGCTATGGCTGCTTCCGCTACACGATCTCTTTTGGTTTTTCCTCTGGCTGCGGAGTTTCGCGATCAATCGCATCGAATGGCGAGGTCTGGTTTTTACGCTAAAGAATGGCCACATGATACCTGTGACTTCCCCACCCCACGGCACATAGACCAGTGTTTCGTATGCCGCTCGGTTGACGCGCACGTCAACTTACGCAGAACTACCTGGCCGGCAAGTTTATTTGGAGAGTCTACTGGATTCCGAGGGGGAGCCACGAATTTGAGGTTGGCTCGGAGGCCTGGACTCGAACCAGGATTAACGGAGTCAGAGTCCGCTGTGCTACCAATTGCACCACCTCCGAGCAGTTTTTAGCGTTAGCGATCTTCCACTTTCTTGACCGCTTCGTGCAGTTCTGACTCGTCAATTATATTGTAGCGTTGTAAAAAATGCGGAGTGGAATATCCGCTGATCTTCGTCGCTACTGCCTGCCGCACGCCAGCTTGCATCATATTTCGGACGGCTCTACGGCGCAAGTCAGGGCGTAGTAGTGGCTGGATCAGGACGGCGTGGACGCAGCCGTAAGCTCTTTTCGGACGATGGGCGCGACGCGGGTACCCAGGATTTCGATGGACCGCAACATCTTCTCGTGCGGGAGCGTCGAGACGCCCATTTGGAACGTGAGGCGAGAGATGCCGCCGAGCACTTCATTCACATACATTATTTTCTCCGTGACCGTTTCCGCATCGCCGATCAATAACGCGCCTGTGGGCCCGCGCACAGCGTCAAATTGCGCCCGCGTAGCCGGGGGCCAGCCGCGTTCCTTGCCGATCTCGGTGAACGTGTGTGCGTATCCAGGAAAAAAATCGTCCGCAGCCTGCTGTGTACTGTCACCCAGGAAGCCGACCGAATGAAGACCCACGATGAGTTTCTCGGCGGGATGCCCGGCGCGGCGGCCTGCCTCGCGGTAAAGATCGATCAGCGGTCGAAATCGCCTGGGCTCGCCACCGATGATAGCGACCATTAGCGGGAGTCCTAGCACACCGGCGCGAGCGAACGAGGAAGGCGTCCCGCCAACACCGATCCAAATCGGCAACGGATTTTGCAGCGGACGCGGATAGATCGCTTCGCCGTTGAGTGGCGCGCGGTGCTTACCAAGCCAGTGCACGTGCGTCTTCTCGCGAATCTTCAGGAGCAGATCCAGCTTTTCTGCGAAAAGCGAGTCGTAGTCTTCGAGACGTAGACCGAAAAGCGGGTAGGCATCTACAAAGGAGCCTCGGCCGGCGACGATCTCTGCGCGCCCATTTGAAATAAGGTCGAGAGTGGCAAACTCCTGGAAGACGCGAACCGGATCGGAGGCACTGAGAACGGTGACCGCGCTCGTCAGGCGGATGCTTTTCGTCCGTGTGGCCGCGGCACCCAGAATGACGGCTGGTGCCGAATCGAGGAACTCGGCCCGGTGGTGTTCGCCGATGCCGAAAACGTCCAGACCGATTTTGTCGGCGAGTTCGACCTCTTCCAGCAGATTCTGCATGCGCTCGACCGGCCTAAGGGTGAGCCCCGTAGCCGGGTCGGAGATTACCGCTGCGAAGCTATCAACGCCGATTTCCATCTATCATCTCCATAGGACTATACACAGCGCCCTCGCCCGCTTTCTTGTGATCATCCGGCACGTGACCATCAGTGCGCCAGACGCGCCTCCGCTATTCGCGAAGGCGCCGAGACAGTGAGGAGGCGATCGATAGAAAAGGCGCCTCCGCCTCGGATCATGAGAAAAGCGGCCATTGCGAGCACGAGCAGGTGAAACTCAAATCCCTCGCCTTTTTGAGTGCCGGCCCAGTTCATAAAGAAGCCGAAAGTATGATGCACAGTCATAATTGCGACCAGCATGTTCACGCCAATCCCAAAAGCCGCGATTCGGGTCAGGAATCCGAGAATGAGGCCGATCCCACCGAAGAACTCGGCCCCGATTGCCAAAAAGGCTAGCGGAGCTGGAATATGCATCATGCCGGTGAAGAAACCCATTGTGCCCGCGAACCCGAAACCTCCGAACCAGCCCAACATCTTCTGGGCGCCGTGCGCGAAGAAGACGATACCCAGCACTACCCGCAGAATCGCCGTGGCAGCGCTGTCATCCGTGGCACATATTCGACGAATCATTCGTTCACCTCCCGAGGGAATTGGTCCTTTACACCTGGGACCAAAAGTGAGCAACTCCACATCCACTCGGAACACGTTGAAACCAAGCAGGTAAGGAAAGCATTCAATGACGGTATCCCGGCAAGTGCCAAATTTATGGCAGCCGAACCGGTTGTTAGTGGTTGATCTTTGTTGCGCATTGCTTACTTTTGAGATCAGGCGCCAAATGACGCCAATCCAAATACGGAGAACGGCCTGATAAAGCATGCCGGAGCTGCCCGATATCGCCGCGTACATCAGCGCACTCGAAACCCGCATCCTTGCGCAGCCAATCGAGCGGGTGCGAGTGGCGAGTGTCTTTCTGCTTCGAACTGCAGAACCCCCACTTACGGATGTGGAGGGCCGCACCGTGCGCGAACTGCGGCGAATCGGCAAGCGAATCGCGATTGGTCTAGAAGGCGATCTGTGGTTGGTGCTGCACCTGATGATCGCTGGTCGGCTGCATTGGAGGGAATCGCAGCCGAAGCTGTCGGGACGCCGGAATCTGGCGGCCTTCGACTTTCCCAATGGATCTCTTGTGCTTACGGAGGCCGGTTCCCAGCATCGCGCGTCTCTGCACGTCGTCAGTAGCGAGGAAGGCTTGCGGTCCCTCGACCCCGGCGGCATCGAGATTTTCACGAGCGATCTCGCCTCGTTTCAAGCTGCACTAACAGCCGAAAACCGCACGCTCAAGAGGGCTCTTACCGACCCACGCATACTCAGTGGCATTGGCAACGCGTATTCGGATGAGATCTTACACGCTGCGCAACTTTCACCTGTCGCACTCAGCCACAAGCTGAAACCAAACGAATGGGAAACCCTGTTCGCCGCAACGCACCAAACACTCGCGCTCTGGATTGATCGGCTGCGCGCCGAAGCAGAAACTGGCTTTCCCGAAAACGTGACCGCGTTTCGTGAGGGTATGGCAGTTCACGGGCGCTACGGAAAACCTTGTCCGAGGTGTGGAGAAAAGATTCAGCGGATTCGCTATGCCAACAACGAAACAAATTACTGTGCTCGCTGCCAAACTGGTGGAAAACTCCTAGCCGACCGCAGTCTATCCCGGCTGTTGCGATCGGACTGGCCACGCACGCTTGAAGAACTCGAGGCGCTGAAGCGAGCATGACACTTAATGAGGGACGCCTGGCTGCGGAACTAATCCCACCGCGTCCGCTGGTTCTTTTCGACGCCGACTGTGGGTTCTGCCGTTTCTGGGTGGCCCGATGGCGCGCAGCAACGCGAGGCCGCGTAGACTTCGCCGCAGCGCAGGAAGAACCCTCCCTCTTTCCGCGAATCAGCGAGGAAGCCCGGAAGCGCTCCATCCAACTCGTGACGCCCGACGGCGCGGTCTATAGCGGCGCCGAAGCTGTTTTTCGCGCGCTGGCCTATATGCCGGAGCGCCGGTGGATGCTGGCTGCCTATCGCCGCGTCCCGGGAGCGCGATTCTTCAGTGAGGCTGGCTACCGGTTCGTGGCGGGCCATCGCGGACTTTTCTCAAAGCTCACTCACATCGTGGTAGGTCCCAACCCGGAGCCTCCATCATTTTTTCTCAGCCGCTGGGTCTTCCTTCGGCTACTCGGCCTGGTCTATGTGATCGCGTTTCTTTCCTTGCTGGTGCAGGTAGCTGGTTTGATCGGCACACACGGAATTCTGCCGGCTGGAGATTTCCTGCAGGCTCTGCGGCACAATTTCGGCTCAGCAGCCTACCATCTGTTCCCTACGCTAGCTTGGATTAGCACGAGTGACGCCGCTCTGAAGCTCCTCTGCGGCATGGGAGCGTTCTTTGGACTGCTGATAACGCTCGCCGTTGGCACTGTTCCAGCGTTGGCGTTAGCTTGGCTGAGCTATCTGTCGCTCGTGACGGTCGGACAAGATTTTCTTTCGTTCCAATGGGACATCCTGCTGCTCGAGACTGGCTTTCTGGCGATTTTTCTGGCTCCGTGGAGCCTGCTCGAGCCTCCGTGGCGCTTGGGCACCTCCCATGCTCCAACCACCTTGCTGTGGCTGGGGCGATGGCTGTTATTCCGATTGATGTTTCTCTCAGGTGCCGTGAAGCTGTTGAGCAATGATCCAACGTGGCGTGACCTGACCGCACTGGAGTATCACTATTGGACGCAGCCCCTGCCCACGCCGCTAGCTTGGTATGCCGCCCAATTGCCAAACTGGTTTCAAAGGACCTCTGTTGCGGGTGTCTTTCTGTTGGAACTCGGGCTTCCGTTTCTGATTTTCACCCCAAGAAGGCTCAGGCAGCTTGGCGCGGCAATTATTGCGGGCTTTCAGCTCTTAATTGCCCTGACCGGCAACTATTGTTTCTTTAATCTGCTGACCATCATTCTCTGCGTTCTGCTTCTCGATGATTCATTTTTAATCCGCTGGTTGCCGAGCCGGCTGGTCAATCGCTTAGCGGCACACGCTACTGCTGACAGACATTCATCATGGGTAGCGCCAGCCGGAAAAGTGATTAGGGTAATAGTGGCTGTGTTCATCCTGTTGATCAGCGGCAGCGAACTACTCGAGACCTTCGGGCACAATGGAGCGGTGCCCAATTTAGCACACCGATTGATTAGCTGGCAGGCGCCCTTCTATCTTTCCAATACCTACGGTCTGTTTGCTGTGATGACAACTTCCCGCATCGAGATTGTGGTGCAGGGCAGCAACGACGGTCAGACGTGGCAGGCTTATGGGTTCAAGTACAAGCCGGACAGCGTTGCGCGTCGTCCACCTTGGGTGGCGCCTTATCAGCCGCGCCTGGATTGGCAAATGTGGTTCGCGGCGCTCGGGAATTATCAGGAGAATCCTTGGTTCTCCAATTTCGTGCTCCGTCTACTGCAGGGAACGCCGGAAGTGACGGCGCTGCTCGCGAGCAATCCCTTTTCCAATGCGCCGCCACGCTACATCAGGTCAGTGGCTTATGACTACCGCTTCACCGATTTCACCCTTCGTCGAACCACGGGCAACTGGTGGCAGCGGGAGCAGAAAGGACTCTATTTTCCCGAAGTCTCCCTGCAACGACGTCAGTGACTAAGCACCCGCGATCTGCGTGAACATATAGGTCTCCTCTTCCGCGATCAGGAATAGCGGTGTTCCGCCAGTCGATATCTTGACGGCGTGAGCGAGTGCTTCCTTTCCGCCGGGAGACGCCGCACAGGCATCCAATGCAGCCTTCGAAGGAAAATAAACCTCCGCGATCCGATAAAAGGGTGGAATCCCTTGAGGTGAGGACGTAATCTTTGTGGCTACCATCTTTGTCTTGCCGGTCAACTTGGCAACAGCCAACGGCACGTGCTCCTCCAGATAAATCTTCTCGAAAGCCGCAACATCCGTGGGGCGGGGATAAATCACGATAAGCTTTGCTTCAGACATTTGTATCTCCTTTTCTGTTTCTCACGGTGTTCAGGATTTGTTAACTCCAAGTAAATAAGCTGGCGCTTTGTTTTGGGGTCAAGGCCCACAGAGTCTGGGCGCTCGAGCAGCTGCGTCCAGACTCCGTGGGAAAGTCGCCTACTTTGTCCCAAATACGCTGATTCCCTGGGCACGTACTGGCACAGTTCCGCCGATGGGAAGCACGGTGGGTGAAAACGGCTCGGTCAAAGTCCCGTCGGCAGCCACCTTAAGAGTGTGGAAGGCGTTGGCCGCGGGCGTGGCGGTTGAACTCGACAGCTCGCTTGAGACGTAAATAAACTCGTCGGATTGATCAATTACGGTCGAAAACGCTGCGCCCGTCGTCGCATCCATTACGAAGTGTTGGATCTCGACGGGATCAAGCGGATCAGTCAAATCATAAACGGACACGGAATTGTCACCGGTATTGGTCGCATAGAGTCGTGTCCCCGGATGGTTGACGATTGCCCAGCAAGGCGCGGCTCCGGAGTCTGAAACGGTTCGGACGAAAGACAGGACACCTCGTTCGTCATACCGGTAGACAGCCACCTCGCTGATTGGTGTGATATCAACGTAGAGAATCGGAAGACTCGGGTGCGTCCGCATTCCCAATGGCTGATGGCCGCCGGTTTTGTCAGCGAACACGGAATTTGGCAGAGCTTGCGGCAGGTTCTGATGCAAACGGCCGTCATCATCGATGCGAAGAGACTGCAGCAGTCCGCCAAAGAAATCAGCTCCGAAGACAAAATCCCCGCGAGAAGCGGTTAGCGCCTGCGAAGGCGAGCTGTTGTAAGCCACGGATACCGTGGAGTTCTCGACTGCGGTCAATTGGCCATTGGGCAGCACTCGAAACGTGGTGTAGTTCGGCAAAACCAGATTGGCGTTCTGGGCGGGATCCTGGTCCTTGTTGACCACCGCGAGGATGTCGCCTTTCAGCCCGACACTAACGGGGTCGCTTCCGCCAGAGGCAAAGGGCGAACCTTCGACGGGCTGGAGACCTTTAGAAGTGATGCGGAAAACTGCAATGGTATTGGAGCCGGAATTTACCGCAAAGAGCAGAGTTCCGTCATTGTTTACAATCAGGTTTTGATCGGAATCGAACGGACCCAGAGCGAAAGTTTTGTCGAAAACTCCAATTCCGCCAGCTGGCGTACTGCCAAGAAAGATTGGATTTCCGCTGCCGTCATTCTTGAAAGTAAGAATGGAATTTCCGGCTGTGCTGTTGCTTTCCAGCCAGATTAAGTCGGTGATCCCGGCACTCCAGGCGGGCGTCTGGACTGAGCATAGGATTCCCAATGCCACCAAGAAGACCCACGACCGAAGTCCCAGTCGAGACTTGCTGGATGAGGACTGTTTTATCGCACGAGACTTCCTCAGAAATGATTGCCGATGCGCGCTACCTTTCATAAAACCCCCCGGTTTCTTCATACTTGCTCTCCTTGTTATTCCTTAACGGTGAACTAAACGACGATCGCTTAAATCCCTGTGACTTGCCGCGATCGCTGGTTCTCAACGTGAGCACACAGCCGCTCATTTCAAATGACTGCTATTGAGGCGTCTTTATTCCCATTCCCGCGGTTGAACGCACGAAATATATTTTTCTTTTTTGCCTCCTGCGAACAGACTGCAGGAATGAAGAGAATGAGTGCTCTCATAGGACCAAACGGACGTAATTGTTGCGGAGCCTGGTAAGGCCTGCCCGCGCTGGACGTTTGAGGCCGCTATAACTTTACGAGCTCAATCAGATCGCTGAGCGATTTCAATATGGCATCGGGAGTGACGCCGAGACCTTCGCCAGGGACGTTAGATCGATTCACCCAGCAGGTTCTGAACCCAAAGACTTTCGCACCGGCGACATCGAAGAAATTGGAGGAAACAAAACCAATGCTCTCCGCGTTGGCACCCATTTTTTTCACTGCGAGCTGGTAGGCGGCCGGGCTGGGCTTGTAAATCTTCACCTCGTCGACGCTGATGAGCTGAGAAAACGCCCCTTCGAGTCCCGCATTCTTGACGACATCTCCGAGCATTTTGGGACTTCCATTAGACAGAATGGCCTTGGGAATTTTCGAGAGAGCGCTGAGCGTTTGCTTCACTTCGGGAAAAGGTTTAAGGCTCAAGTAGGCCTTCATTAATTCGGTGCGGGTCTTGGCTTCGAGGTGCAACTTCATGGCATTGCAGGTCGCGACGAGTGCAGACTCGGTGACCTTCCAGAAATCCTCATATCGGTCCATTAGAGAACGAAGCCAGGTGTACTCCAATTGTCTCGTTCGCCAAGCCTGGCTCACCTCAGGGCCCTGTCCGGGAAGTATGCGATCTAGAGCCGTGACGATGGAGTGGACATCGAACACAGTTCCATAGGCATCGAACACGAGGCATTTGAGAGACTTCACTTCAGTGTCACCGCCGATTTGCAATCATGTCGAGGAGTCAATTAGAAAACCGTGTGGATCCCACGCCCAGCACTTTTCCGGTGGCACTCTCCTGCAGGATCGCCACGACCCTCAACTTTTGAAGATTGGCGTTTCCAGTGCTCACGGTCGAATCCTTTGAGAACGTGCTGTTACCTTCAACCGTTCCGACCTGAGCAAGCGTTCGCACCACGGCCACGTGTTTGAGGGTTCGTCCGGCGTTCTCCCCTCGCCTGACGTTGGACTGATCCATATCATCGGCTAGAGCTACCCACACCTGGCCAGATGTGTGCTTTGCACCAACGGCGGACGTTGCACCCACCTCAACGTGCACCGTGAGACTGTTACCTTCGAGGCGGGGCGCAGAGAGGCTTATTCGAAACTTGTCGACCTTGGCCGCATTCTGAATAGCTTGAACGGCCTGGCGCTCATCGCTGCCGACCAACTGGCTGTTTCCATCTACCACCATCTGTGGCGTGTAGGGTTCACCGAGCCGAAAACGACGCGCGTAGTCCGCTTGGCGCAGGCTGAACTGGTGGGATGAGTACGGGTCTTTCCACCCGATATCGTCCCAATAGTCCACATGTTCGCTCAAAACGATCAGATCCGCGCCAGGCACGGGCTGAAAGCGGTCCAATTGCGCGAGTAGAACATCCGCGGGGGACAGCTCGAACATCCTTCGGAAGTGAACAGTTCGATCAGCACAGGGTTTCGAGCGACAGCGCTGCTTGTTGGGCCTGGGACTCGTCTAGCCTCACCCCGAAGCAGTCCAAATGAAAGTATCGTTAAGAATGAAACTGCGACCAACACCGGGCTTAGCAACCTGAAACGCATCATGGCGATTACCTCAGCGATTGAAAATGCCTTACGACATTATCGGACACACGAGTTGGACGCCTACCTCCCCCGAAAGTTACAACCAAGCGGTATTTGCATTCTGAGCGTGCCCCGCTGCCTGGGGCTATATTCAGCAGCCCTGCATCATGTGACAACCTACACATGCACGTACCAGCGGACGTACGTCGCCACGCCAAGCAGAAGGACCACCCACCACAATATGAGCGTCGCGCGCATCCAGGCCCGATAGTTCGTCAGACGCAAGTGCTTGGGAAGAACGTTGGTGCCTGCCGCTACGATGACGTAGAGACCCGCCAGTTCAGCGACTGCTCCGAGTGCCGCGTGTCCTGTTGCAATGGCGTAATACGACTTCCGCATGGCCTGTGGGATCTTCGGTGCTACTAGGGAATAGAACGACGGCGCCATCGCAAATCCAATAACCACCAGATTCAGCAGCACGACTGCAGACTGGCACCACGCATGCGCGCGATAGTGCCGTCGCCGCGCCAAGACGGCGCCAGCAAGCAGGGCCATCCCCATCGCCGCTTCGATAAGCAGGGTTAGGTCAGCCTGCCACGGGGCAGCACTTCGCAAAATACCTTGAGTCAGCACCGTGTCTGCTCAAATCGGTTCTGGCATTTCGTTGTTAGACTTTTGAAGAGTGACGCCATGTACGGGATCGCCTCCAATATAGCCAACCGCAAATTGTCCCTAAATATTCCCGCGGCTTCCGGCGTATTCATCTAGGTCTTGAATCAAGAAGAGAGAGCATGAAAGGTTTGCCGAAGGCGGAGAACTACATTTGAAGTGGGGTTAATCTGTTACGCCTTCCTCAGTTAGGCCGGGCTAGCCCGTGAACGTATGAGTTATTCCGCGGCAAGCTGAAATCCGCAGGTGCGTTTCAAAGCCGAGGGAGACCGATACGACGTACAAGATCCTGAAAGCCCGGCTCCGAACGGAGAGGATCGAAACAGGGCCGCATGAGGACCCATGGGCTGAAGCGCTCGGCATAGCCTTTCTCGAGCCACACCATTGCTTGATCCTTCTCGCCCAGCCCTACGTAGATCATGGCAATCTCGGGAGCATTCGAAAAGGACTGAGGCGATCGATTCTTCAGATCCTTCATTATCTTTTCCGCTTCATATCGCATACCTGATACGGCGTAGGCGTATGCAAGATTGGCTGTGAAGGCCGTACTGCCCGGAGACAACTCGATCGCTTTTTGAAGTTCCGCGATGGCTTCTTTGTAATTACGCTTTTGCAGGAGCGCCTGCCCCAGCACATAGTGTGCAGGTGCAAAGAAAGGGTCCAAGCTCATTGTATTTCGGCTTTGTTGTATCGCTTCGTCAAAACGATGTGCGACGAGCAGTTCTTCTGCCTGATCCGCGCCAATGCTGGAGGAGAGCGGATCCAAACTCGCCGCTTTCTCCACTTCGGCGACGGCTTCGTCATGTCGCCCCAACGCCGCCAAATGCCAGGCGTACCACTCGTGACCGGTCGGGTAGCCGGGGCTAAGTGCGATTCCTTGCGCGAACTCCCTGCCGGCAGACTCCCAATCCCAATCGAAATTATCCAGGCAAAACGCGAGCGAGATGTGAGCTTCGCCGAGAGTACCATCAAGTTGTATGGCTTTGGTGGCCGCCGCCTTCGCCTTAGGATAAGCATCCCTCGGAGCCAGAAGTCCATACTTCCAATCTCCCGCCAACGCGTAGGAGTCAGCCAGCCCTGCGTAAGCCTCGGCATAGTCGGGCTTGTTCTCGATTGCCTCGTTGAAATATTCGATGGCCTTGCTCAAACCATCCGCGGTTCGTTTGTTCCACAAGTAGCGCCCTTTGAGATAGGCTTCGTAAGCCTCGGGATTGACAACCGTCACCTTTCTGAGCGCAACCTGCTCCTGCGGCTTCAAGTTGATCCGAATTTGATCCGCAATGGTTTTAGCCACCTTATTTTGTAACGCTAAAGTATCCCGAAACTCACCCTCATAGCTCTGCGACCATAAGTGCTCGTCGGTAGAGGCGTCGATCAACTCCGCCGTGATGCGGACCCGGTTCCCCGCTCGGAGCACGGTACCTTCCACCACGGCGTCGACGTTCAACTCACGAGCGATTTGCGGGAGAGGCTTACGCGCGTGCTTATAAGCCATCACTGAGGTACGCGAGATTACTCGCAACGCGCTGATCTGGCTGAGGTCCGCAATCAACTCGTCAGTCATCCCGTCGGCAAAGTAATCCTGAGACGGATCGTTCGAGAGGCTCTCCAACGGAAGGACGGCCAAGGAGCGAATGGCAGGGGACGGGCGGTCCCAGGGATGAAGCCTCCAAATGGCTAGAGATACCACCAGTAAAACGAGCCCGAACACAAATAGCCTCCACGCGATTGGCGGCAGAGAACGTTCGACGGTGGGGAGTTTGCTCGCAAGGCCCGGCCGTTCACGAGCGTCTCGCGCGAGCTCAGGTTGCGTTGCGAGTTCCCCGCTGCGAACAGGGAGAGCGTCGCTAACCCTGACCTCCGCCAGAAAGCGGTAGCCGCGGCGGGCAACGGTTTCGACAAACCGGGGACTTTCGGCGGAATCGCCCAGAGCCTCCCGGATTTTATTGATCACTTTGTTGAGCCCGTGATCAAAATCCACAAAGGTATCTGCAGGCCAGAGTTTCTTCTGAAGCTCGTCGCGACCTACGACTTCACCGGGGCGCTCAAGCAGCACCGCCAGAACCTGGAAGGGCTGTTGCTGAAGCCGAACGCGTACTCCGTTCTTGCGTAATTCGCCAGTACGAAGATCCACCTCGAAAACGCCGAAGCGGATGCATGCGCGAACCTGATGAGCTTCTTCCATGGAAGAAAACCAAATTTAGTCACAGAGAGTGTAGCACCGGGCCAACTTCCGTAAGTAGCAGGCGGGGGATAGTTTTGGGTAAGTCCTGCAACCAGTTCCAGTTACCAAGGGAGCCCTATTCCACCACCAGAGAACTGACCGTCCATTGAACAGGTTCGCAGTGTGAACCATAGTGAGGCCCTCAAACGCATGGTTTTACGCGTACCCAGGGCTGAGGCGTCGATGCCAAAAAACTCATATGCCGAATTTTGAAGAAGTTGTCTTACCCCATCTTAACGCCGCCTACAACCTGGCGCGCTGGTTAACACGGAATACTCAAGACGCGGAAGACGTTGTGCAGGAAGCATACTTGCGTGGCTTCCGATTCTTTGGCGGCTTCCGCGGCGGCAATGCCCGTACTTGGCTCCTCAAGATTGTGCGCAACACCTGTTATACGTGGTTGCATCAGAATCGGGCCCAGCAAATTACCGACCCTTTCGACGAGCAAGTGCACACAGAGGCGGACGAAAGCCAGAATCCTGAAACGTTGCTGTTACAAAAGGCCAATAGCCAATTGCTGAATCAGGCTTTGGAAGCATTGCCAACGGTTTTTCGGGAAGTATTAGTCTTACTGGAGATCGAGGGGCTTTCGTACAAAGAAATCGCTGAGGTGCTGGAAATCCCGATCGGTACCGTAATGTCCAGATTAGCCCGGGCTCGTCATCGGCTTCGCGAATCGCTCAGCAGCGATCCGTCGAACGCAAAAATGCGGAAAGGCCAATCGACCAATGACGTACACAGCGGGGACCTCCAGACAGAGGGAAACTCGCGGGAAGTTATCGGAGAGCCCTCTGAAAGCGAATTTACAAATGAAGACGCCGATTTGTCGAACTAAGTTCCCAGAAGTGAAAGCCTGCGGATTTCCGTCCAAGAAGGTACTCGTAAAGTGCTGCGAAAATGCCGAACTGGCGATGGATAGATGCCATCGCCAGCAAGGTCCTTGGTTGAATTGGAGAAGACCGGCCTAGTCTCCAGTCGCCGCGGTCTGGATTTGCTGCTTAAGCCGCGCAGTGGCCATTACCGTGTGATGCTGGACTTGTGCAAGTTCCCTTTCTTCCTGGTTGGAGTATACGAATTCATGGCCCAATTTATCCCCGGGATAAAACCAAGACACGATGGTCTCTGGCCGCATAGACCCTCGGTTAGCGAAAGTGATCGAGGTGTCGTCTGTTGGGTTCGAACGCTCAGTGTTTATGGTTAGGATAGTTGCGTACAGCATGGATCGATCTGAATTGAAAACTTCGATGATCTTGGGAGCGGTATTGCTTTCTACCGCCATAAACCAATAGGTTCCTGCAGGCAGAACGCGCCCCGGAATCTGCACGGCCTTAGTGAAGGTGAGTTTTGTGGCCTGATCCTCCTGGCTCGCCCTCGCCGCGGGCAACATGATAAGGAACGCAAGCATTGTCGCTAGAATCATCAGCTTTTTTTGATTGTTCATGACTTCCTCCTCATCATGGATAACCGTGTTCACGCCTGGTTTATTCCCTGTTGCGTTCCAGCTTTCGTAGAACACTTCCGAAACGATCTGGGAGACTTCGGACTGAGTTGAAGGAGGTAGAGAACTTCCAGGTCTAGCTCTCGCACTTGTCTGAGAGCTTTAGTCAGAAGAGCAACAATTGCGGCTTTCAACTTCTCTAGTGTGCATTCACTTCTTGTGTGGCTGACCTAGCAAATGGTGGACACAACATCGAGAACTGGTTCAACGCTCCGCGCGACGCGGTCGTTTTTCTCGGGCCCGGCTGCCTGCAGCAATTGGCGCAGCCGTGCGCGAGCCTTATGCAACTGCGATTTCGAATTCCCTAGTGAGCACCCTCGAATAGCGGCAATTTCGTTGTGCTCGTACCCTTGCACATCGTGCAGGATGAAGACGGCCCTGTAGCCTCTCGGGAGCTGCTTTAGAGCCCACTCCAGGTCCATGCGATCTACCGATCCGGAAAGCCGCCGGTCTGGACCTCCGATGTATTCATGGAGCCCGGGAGTCGCTTCCCCCGGTTCGAACATTTCATCCATGGAGACAACCTGATAGCTACGCTTGCGAAGCCGCATCAGCACAATATTGAAGGCCAGCCGATGAAGCCAGGTAGAGAATGCCGATTCGCCGCGGAAAGTGCCTATCTTTCGGAATAGCTGCAAGAACGATTCCTGAGTAAGCTCCTCGGCTTCAGCTGAATTTCCTCTCATCATCCTCAAGCAAAGTGCATACACACGCTGGCTATGCAGCCGATAGATTCGCTCGAAGCCTCGCTCGTCGCCTTGCTGGGCTAGTCGAATCGCTTCCGCCTCCGGGAATTCACCCACGTCGAATCGCGTCGCCTGTGGCGCTGTCTTGGTCTGAAGGCCCCCGTTCATATGTGTCCTCCTCAGCTGCTATCTTCACTCGCGCTAATCGATCCAGGCCGCCTTGAGTCCACCACGACCCGAAGGGCTAACCTTGCGCAGTATCGCTACCTGATAGACAAGGAGACCTCAACGCTTATTCCCGCGCCTTCCGCATTTGCGGCCGGCGCTAACGTACGTCGCACCTGACAACGCCTTGCTCGACAGAATTGGACGAATCAACGGAACGCCAATGCGGGGCCCGGCTTCTGCAGAGAGGTTCTTGAGGCTATAGAAGTACGGCTTCGACTAAGTTAACGGCCCATAGCGTTGAAGCCAGTTGCTATCTGAAGCGAGGTCATTGGCTGGCGGCACTTTTCAGCGGCTGCTAGCCTGTGCACTTGCGTCCGGCTGCTCCTCGGGTGATTCCGGTGAGGCTGTTGCGACGATCAACTCGCCCTTCATTCCTTTGTGCCCCAACCCACAGAAATGTGAGCATTGAAATGGGAAGGTTCCGGTCGTGTCAGCGGTAAACTCGATGGTGGTTGGCTCACCTTTCTTCAGAAGCTCGTCAATGTGATAAGCGTCGATTTTGAATCCATGGTCGTGGTCGAGCGGCATAATAATGAGTCTGACGTGCTCACCTTGCTTCACGGTGATCACACCAGGATCATATTCATATTTCTTCGCCGTCATCCTGATTTCCTTCACACCGTTCCCCGCATGTGTCCCGGCGCCCGCATCCTGCGAGAAGGTGGCCCGCGTGGGGAAATGTGCAAGCATTACAGCGGTAACAACCAAAACTGCCACTGCGCTACTGCGATCTGATCGATTCATTTCGTCCTTCGATCACCCATGTTCCCTCGACGCGGACTGTGGCGGCCCTGGTTCGGTGCGTTCTGCAGACGAAGGGCAACCACAGTCCGAAAGGGATGGGCTAATTCGGTACTTCGACACCGCTTAGGATTCCGCCAAGATGGCCGGTTAGTGCAACCACCAGAACGGCGAGGAATGCCAGCGCCCAATACCCAACAGCCAGGCTCCTGCTATCCGAGTGCTCTTGGCGTCTTCGCCACCACGTGAGCAGCCAGATCAGAACGGCGGCGGAGGCTCCGAGGCCCAAATGTAAGCGCAGATTCCCCCGAAGCTTCTCGCCTTCCAGTTGCAATTGCCATGCAAGCACCCCGGTGGCGACAGCCGCCACCGCGGTGATCGCCGCCCCGATCAGGTTGTAGTAAGCGGCTTTGGCCAACGACCGAATGCCTGTCGCAATCGCCAGCAGATCGAATACAAAGCTGGAGATAAACAATGCGATCGGAAAATGGACCAATACAACGTGTTGAGCATGTTTGGCCAGAAGCGCCGATTTCAAATCAAACGGGTTGATCGTCATAACCGCTCACTTCACGACGATCTTGGCCGTCATCTTCGGATGGACGGAACAAAAATAGTTGTACGTTCCCGGTTTTGTGAATGTGTAAGAGAATTTGTCGTCGGTATCCAACGCTTTTGATCTAAATACCTTGTCGTCGCTAACCACTGTGTGGGGTACATCATCGTTGTTTATCCAGGTAACGGTCGTTCCGGAAGCGACGGTCAGATTTGTCGGACCGAAAGTGAAATTATCGATTTTGATCTGAGCCGACGCCGGTCCATCGGCGGCCTTAGCCGCCAAACCCGGTTGAGTCGACACGATACCTGCGAATGCAGTCAAAACCGTTAGTACAGCGCCTAACATCCATCTCGTATTCTTCATTTCCGTTTCTCCTTTAACGAATCAGAATCGAATTGTCGCTGCCGCCAGAATCAAGCGAGTGTCGAATCCACGATCGCCAGACTCTGATTGCCGCGAACGAAGTTGACATCCGTAATGCCGAGCACTTGGCGCAGTTTGTCATCAGGCACCTTCATCGGTCCTGGTGAGTCCGCTTGACCGGGTTGTGGTTGAGGGAAGGCCGTCGAACACGCAGTGTGGAAAGTGACATTCCCTTCTACCTTCTGCATGGTCTGGTGAATGTGACCGTTCAACACGGTGACGGAGCCAAATCGCTTCATATAGGAAAGCGCCTGCTCGCTATCGTCCGTGCCCCAGCCCCATTCCGGATAGACGGCCCAAAGCGGAATATGCGCATAGACGACAATTGGCGTGCTGCTCTTCAGTCCGGAGACATCCTTCTTAATCCATTCGAGCTGGTCGTTACCAAGCGTGCCGAGCCCGCCCGGTTTCAGATTCATGACGTTGACAAGTCCAATGAAGTGGATTCCGTTGCGATCGAAGCTGTGCCAACCATCACCCATGGAGTCTTTTCCAAACCGCTCTCGAAACATTCCGCCATTGTCTTCGAGGACGTCGTGTTCGCCCGGAACATAGAAGATGCGTTCCGTCTTTAAGCTCTTGAGCGATTCGGCAAGCGTGTCGAACTCCGATGGCTTTGAAAGATGAGTGAGGTCGCCGGTGTGCAAAACGAATGCAGGGGGCGTTGCCAACGCGTTCACTTTGGCAATTGCCTCGCGCAAAGTGGCGGTAACGTCCGGATTGGCCGCCTTGTTGAAGCCGATATGGCTATCGCTGATCTGAACGAAGCTGAGATCGCCCTTGAAGTCGCCGACCTTGTGCTGCATTACATCGCTCAGCGCGTATGACTTCAGAACCCCGCCTTTGAGCACGCACAGTGTTCCTGTGCCTACCCACGCCATGCATTTCAGGAAGCCGCGGCGGTCGATGCCGTCCTTATTCAAATTTTCCTTGATGTAATCCGACATGATTTGATTCCTCTCTTTTGGCACGTTTGCGTGCGGAAATGAGTCCGTGTGCCTTCAAAGGAGATGACGCGGGGCAGGCGTGAAATATTCCGCGCGGAGCGTCAAAATCAGCACCGGGAATAAAATCGGAGGGATTCGAGTCTTAAGCCAAATGGGCAATAGGCAAATGCTGAATGGCTTCCTCAGTTCGAAGACAAACGTGCCCTCGCGAGGATGGCTTACATTGCAGATTTCGATTCAGTCCGTGGCTGGAGAAGTGTGGCTGTGAAAGAGGCCGCCTGAGTCTACGGCATAAAAAGCCGCGCAAGGTCGCGAAGTTCGGCGGTATTTAGATCCGAAACAGCGCGGAACTCAAACCCGCCTTTCTTCCACGAAACGACGTTGTATCCGTGAACCGTCTGAACGCGCATCGTCGAACTTCCGTTATCCTGCGCGGGCCATACATAAAGATTAATGATGTGGAGCGCCCGATGATAAATAAGCACGGCAACTTTGCGGTTCTCCAGGTAATCGAGGCGGCCTCCTGCCAGCGGGTATCCATCTGCAGCAAAGTCCTGAACCGGCGGCGCAAAATCCAGCTTGCCATCGAACCACGGTTTCACCGTGTGCTGATCGGTTGAGACTACATCCATCAGGTGATCGGCCATCATCGAACGAACGTGACTCGCCACAATATCCTGCTCGGGCGAAGGAGCCGCGGGGCGCATGATCATGAGAGACATCAGCAGCACGGCAGTTGCGAAGGCGGCACCGCCCCCCGCCCAAATCCATCGCTGAAACCATGGCGTTCTTTCGGTTCGGCCTTGAGGCAGCAGCTTGCGGAGTTTGTTTTCGAGCTCCTCGGGGGCACGATGATACAGTTCCGGAGCCTGCATTTCCGCTCGGATGTCTTTCCAGCTTTGGACTTCCGAGGAACAGATGCGGCACGACGCAAGATGCGCTTCCACTTCGAGGGTGCGCTCAAAGCCGAGTTCCCCGTCGAGATATGCTTCCAGCAAATGCCGGTGAAGCGTGCAGTCCACGTCAGATCTCCCTTTCCGGCAGCAGTACCAAGTTGTTCGCGCAATTTTTGGCGCGCCCGAGACAAGCTTGACATCACCGTTCCCATCGCGACTCCTGTCACCTCTGAGATTTCCTTGTAAGAAAGGCCTTCGATTTCGCGCAGCACAAGGACCTCCCTGAACGTGAGGGGAAGCGCTTCGAGCGCTTTCCTCACACGCTCGCTTTCCGCGCGGGAAAGCAGCCTCGCTTCCGCATTTTCCGTCGCCGTTTCATCACTATGTTTGGTCTCGTCAAACTCGTCCGCCAGTTGCGCGGGACGGTTCTTGCGTACCCAGGAATAGCTCGTGTTGCGTACGATCTTCAGGAGCCATGCGCGGCTATCTCCTCCACGAAAACCACCAAAAAACCGCAGTGCCCGGAGAAATGCCTCCTGCACTATGTCCTGGGCGTCGGTGGGGCTGCCCACAAGCCAGCGCGCAAGGTTGTAAGCCGCATCCAGATGCGGCAGCACCAGCTGCTCGAAACGCTCAGGCATCTCCCCCAGTTCTCCCATTTTGTCGGCCGCTGAGACGTTTGCGTTCTCGCTGATAAGACTCCAGAGCGACTGTTTTTATTCCCGGCTTATTTCCACGCTTCCGCTGATTTCTGCGCAAATAGAAAGAATCGGTCCAACGGCACAATCGATCGCTCTTCTCGGCGTGTAAAGAACGCCGCACGAAACCGCCAACATTTTAACTGTTGCGCCCTCATCAAACGCAACCGTCGCGCACCAGGAATAAAAAACATCAAGCCAAGGTCTCCATATTGCGACAAGTAACCCAAATCGTGAATCTCCAAAGGAGATGCAACATGAAAGGCCTGCTACCAACTCTTGTTCTCGTGATGGTGATGTCCGCTAGCGCTGTCGCTCAGGATTCAACGATGCCGGCCCAATCGGGCGCAGATCAAAACTCAACGATGGCGCAGCAGGGCGATGCGTCTATGCCCCAGCCGGGAAGCACTGCTGCCATGCCGCCTTCTGCGCACAAGGGGCACGGCTCGGAAGGTTACGGGAGCCGCGCCGAGGTTTTCCTGACCGGCTTCGGTTTGGTAGGCAGTCGTGCCAATGGCAACGCCATCACCGAGGAGCAAACCGATGCAGGTGGCGTGGCGGTCGGGTACCGCTTCCATCTGAATGCTTCGAGCGCGTTGGAGGGCCGTTACGGCTTCAGCCGCAACTCGGACAAGTACACGATCGGTGGCGTAGTTTCCTCCATTCCGTCGTACTTCTCTGATATCAGTGGCAGCTACGTCTATACGTTCTCAAAATTGCAGCACATCCGACCTTTTGTTGAAGGCGGTGGAGGCGTGGTTCTCTTCATTCCCGGGAACTACAACACACCAACGGCTTCCACCACCGGTGGAACAACTAGTGGCACTCCCAGTGGACTTCTTTCTGGCTACGCTCTCGCGACAACTTCCGCCCAGGCTGTCGCTGGTCCCGTATATAGCGGCTCATCCGCGGGTGTCGGGACGCAGGCAAGAGGCATGTTTCTGTATGGCGCAGGTCTGGAGATACCCGCATCTTCGCACCTCTCCTTCAGGACCGAGTTCCGGGGCTTGGGGTATGAAGCGCCGGATTTCAAACTGAACGCGCTGCATACCAACGCGTTCACCTTTACGTACGAACCCGCTTTCAGCATTGCTTATCGCTTTTAGTCCGCCAATGGGTGCAGCGCCGGTCCGCGCCCCTGCGCTGCACCTTCCCCGGTCAGTCATAACCAACCCCGGGGAGGAGTCGCACTTAAATTGTCGAATTTTAGTAACCGTGAATTTGGAAATTTGTGACGTTGCGGTGACAAGCGGCTCCTCATTAAAAGCCATGCTGACTCGCCTCCAACCGATCGATCAGGTGAAGTACCAAAACTATTTTTTGTGTTCACTAAAGACAAAGGAGAAAAAATGAAGCAATCCGAAAGCTTTACGAAGGAGAAAGGAAGTCGGCGGTCATTTCTAAAGAAAGGTGCCCTCGGAGCAGGAGCAACAGCGATAGCCGCAGGCATGCTTCCCGGAAGGTTGGCTGCATTCGGGCAAGCAGAAGACGACGGCGCGCCAGTTACGAAGGGCGACATCGCCATTCTGACGTTCTTAAGCGCTCTCGAGCAGGTGGAAGCTGATCTGTGGATTCAATACGCGGAACTAGGCGGGCCCAACCCTAACGTGCCCGGCGCCCAAGGGCTCTCCCCGATTGATCTGCAGCTCAATGGAAAGTCAATCACGACCGGCCTTGCTCCGGATTACATCATCGCGCTTCAAGTGCTCGATGGTGACATGCCTCAGTACATTGCCGACAACACCGACGACGAGATCAGCCATCATCGGTTCCTCAACAATTACCTGCAGTCCAAGGGTGCGAAACCGATCGACCTTAGCCAGTTTGCCATTCTGCCGCCGAGCCGAGTAACGGGCGTGCCGCAAAACGGGAGGCTAACCAATTTGAAGCAGTTGACCGTGGATACGAAGTGGTGGACCCGATACCGCGACGCGCTGCAGAATCCCGATTTCGGAGGCAGCTTCGAGAACGCAGTGCCGGACTTGGCTAAGGGGCAGCACCCGGCCATTCCCCTCAGCAATGACGATCTTGTATTGAATGCTGACGGGACGCCATCGACCCACCTGCAGGCGATTGCCAGCACCGCTGGATTTCACTTTGCTTTCATCGAGCAAGGCGGCAGCAGCCTTTATCCGGCCCTGGCCCAGAAGGTCACAAATCTGGAAGTGCTCAGAGTCCTCTTGAGCATCGGCGGATCGGAGATCATGCATTTTCAGACTTGGCACGACAAGGCAGGCAATGCACCCAAGCTCACCGACGGTAACCTCTCCTTCCCGGATCTGAACAGCGGGAACGACCCAAATACTGGGGCTTCGGGCTCCGCCGATGAGTTCCAGACAAACCTGATCATGCCCGAGCCAACGTTGTTTCTTAGCAAGCATCTCGGTCCTGTGTCTATCATTCGCCCAACATCCACAGATCAGGGGGGCGCCGTAGCCTCTGTCGTCAGCTTCGTTCAAGACGGGCTGTTCTTTGACCCAGCGACAAACAAAAATACTGGGATCGTCGATGTTCTCATGCGCCTGGCGGAGGAGGCGGATGAAGCCAAACGCCGGCTCTAACCTACTGCGAGCAACAACAGCCTAAATAACAGGCAATACCCGATGTCATGGAACTGGCGAGGATGGGGTTAAGCCGCGAGCCGAGGGTCTCGGCTTACATCACATCCTCGTACCATTCCTGTCCTACTGGCGCGATGGATGACGTAAATCGGAGGCTTTCGCACGATGGATCGGGACCAACCACGATGAATAAAACTGAATTGTCTGCCCAAAGCGGTAGCTCGCATTTACGGAATCAAAACAATCTTGCCGTAGGATCCGGGCTCCAAAATCTCTTTATGGGCGCGGGGAGCCTCGGCGAGCGGCAACTCCTTCCCTACCACAGGCCGGAGCGTGCCATTCTCCATCCCGGCGATCAGTCCTGCATGAGTTTCCCTTTCTTCGGATTCGGTCAAACCCCAGATCGTAAAGGCGCGAATCGCGCCGCGTCGAGACATCAAATCACGGGGCGTAATAGTGGCGTCACCTCGGCTGCCAATCACGACAACGCGGCCCCGAGTGGCAAGCAGCTTTAGGTCTTGGCCAAGATTCACGTTCGCAAGCATTTCCAGGATCAGATCGACTCCCTGCCCGCCGGTTGCTTTCAGAATCTCCTGCAAATACCCGTGCTGAGAATGATCAAAGACGTGGTGCGCCCCTTCACGCGTGACGAGTTCGAGGCCTTTCTTGCTCCCTGCCGTGCCCATAACCGTCAGTCCCATGGCACGGCCAATCTGAATAGCGGCGATGCCCACGCCTCCACTTGCTCCGTGAACGAGCAGAGTTTCGCTGGCGCGCGCCCGCGCGCTCTGATACAGAGCGTGATATGCAGTGCCATACGGAACCCAGACAGCCGCCCCTTGAGCATAAGTAATTTTCGCCGGCAGTGGATGAACTTGGGTTTCCAGCGCTACCGCATACTCCGCGTATCCTCCAGTCACGGTCTTTGCGGTGTAAACGCGGTCGCCCCGCTTAACCTTGCTCACGCCCTCGCCGATCGCCTCGATGTCGCCCGCCGCATCGGAGCCGGGCGTGTAAGGCAATGGTGGCTTGACGGCGTATGTGCCATTACGCATGTACGTGTCATAAGGATTCACGCCCGCGGCGCGAACCCGCACAAGCACTTGGCCCTTCGCGGGACGCGGTGTCGGAACGTCTTCGAGTTTTAGAACTTCAGGCCCGCCGAATTCATGAACGACAATAGCTTTCATCTTCTGACCTCGATCGCTTGCCGGTTATGAGTTCTGATGCGGGAGGCACTGCAAACCACTACGCCCCGGTTTATTCCTATACCGCTGTCTCCCTGGCGCCAATCCGCCGCAAAATGATTTTGGCGTGGTCGATCTCGTCTTGATTGATGGTGTGCGGCAAACCAGGATAGCGTCTCAAGGTTATGACTGCGCCTAAACTTGTGAGCACTGCTGCCGATTCCTCGACTCTTTTCCAGGGAACGTGCGGATCACGGTCACCGGCACCAAGGAAACAGAGCGTGCTCGCAAGATCGCCGGAATAGGCGAATTTAGCTCCGGGAGGACCAATAAGTCCGCCCGTAAATGCCACCAGACCGCCATAACGCGCTGCATTCCTGGCCACGAACTCTGTCGCCAGACAGGCACCTTGAGAAAATCCAACGATAGCAACCTTTTGCCGTTCGATCCCGGCAGTGGTGGCACGTTGAACCGTTTCTCCCACCAGCTTGAGAGCTGAGTCGAGCCACGGCTGATTCTGTTCGATCGGTGACAGAAATGAATATGGGTACCACGTATGTTCGGCAGCTTCCGGAGCAAGATAGGTCAAATCCGGTAGTTCAAAATCCTGCGCCAGTCCCAGAATGTCTTCCGCGGAGGAGCCTCGGCCGTGAAGGAGCACGACGGCGCCTTTTGCGGAATCAAGCGGTGCCCCCCGCTGGAAAATTGGCTGGTTGCGGTGGGGGTCGTCCGCATTGGATCTCATTTATGCTTTTACTCTTTTTGCCGGTTTGTGCAGTTCGATTGGTGGGAGAACCTGTTCGATTCTCTTTCTATTTGGCTCCAGCCAACGCGGCAGCTTGAGCGCTTCGCCCAGCTTCTCTGTGGACTCGTCAATCGCGAAGCCGGGAGGATCCGTGGCCAATTCGAACAACACCCCACCTGGTTCGCGAAAATAGATGGAATGAAAGTAGCAGCGATCGATTACCGGCGTGACGTTCAGGTGCTTGTCGACCAGCCGGGTCCGCCAGGATTTCTGCGCGTTGTCATCGGCAACTCGCCATGCGACGTGATGAACAATTCCTACAGCGACATTACCGTAAGACGCCTCCGAGGCGCACAAGATATCGAGTCGGGCGCCTGCGCCTCCCTTGCCGACTTCGAACCGGAACCGGTTTCCTTGCTCGCCAACTTTCCTGAATCCCATCGTTTCGAGCACTTCAACAGTGCTCTCGTATCCTTGCTCGCACAGGGTAACGGAATAAAAGCCTCGGATGGCGTGCTGTGCCGGTACCGACGCGTCTTTCCACGCCCGATTTGCGCCTGCAGGTTGGGAATGGGCCACCAACTCCAGTTTCAGGCCATCCGGATCCGCGAACCTTAATACCTCTTCATCAAATCGTTTTCCCGACCGTTCCACAGGGATTCCCGCGGAGAGCAACCTCTGCTCCCAGTAGCTCAGAGATGGTTCAGGGATACTGAACGAAGTCACTTCCACTTGTCCCACGCCAGGGCTGCCTCGTCCTGCCATCGGCCACGCAAAAAAAGTCAGAATGCTCCCCGGAGTTCCGGCTTCGTCGCCAAAGTAGAGATGATAGCTGCCAGGGTCATCGAAGTTTACGGTGCGTTTTACCAGCCGCATCCCCAGCACTTCAGTGTAAAAATCCAAATTCCGCTGCGGGTCCGATGCGATCGCCGTCACGTGATGAATTCCTGAAATCGGTCGTTCCAATTCTTTCTCCCTTTAGAAGAAGTTCTCGGGCAAGGCTAGTTGAGTGGTCGTGGGGTATTCCCTGATGAGCACCTACTTCACTCGTACTTTGGGTTCTACGGACATACCGGGCCGCAAGAGATGCTGTGGGTCCTGGCCCTTCTCGAATACGATTTTCACCGGGATGCGCTGCACCACCTTGACGTAATTGCCGGTAGCATTCTCGGGCGGCAACAAGCTGAAGCGAGAACCCGTCGCGCCGCCAATGTTGAGAACGTGTCCGTCATAGGACCGGCCGTACGTGTCTACCGAAATCTTTACGGGCTGCCCTGGCTGCATATAGGTCAACTGGGTCTCTTTAAAATTAGCCGTAACCCAGATGTTCTCGCTATCGAGGGGAACAATTGTCATGAGTTGCTGACCGGGCGAAACGTTCTGGCCAGGTTGCACACTTCGCTGACCTACGATTCCACTTACGGGTGCTACAACGGTGGTGTATTGCAGATTAAGCTGAGCTTGCTGCAAGGCAGCCTGTGCTTGTTCTGCCTGAGCGTCGGCAGCCTGAGCGCGCGATTGCTGCAGAGAGATCTGTTGTGGACGAGTCTCGGCGTAGTGCAATTCGGCCTCGGCTTGGGCCACGCGCGTACGTGCCCCAGTCACGGC
This sequence comes from uncultured Acidobacteriota bacterium, assembly GCA_963846235.1. Classification (GTDB taxonomy): domain Bacteria; phylum Acidobacteriota; class Terriglobia; order Acidiferrales; family UBA7541; genus Palsa-189. The sequence goes on along the minus strand of CAWJVF010000002.1, from coordinate 3,808,293 downwards.
CTGCTCTGCGGCCGCCGCCGAAGCGCGTGAGGCTTCAATGGCCGCAGCGGTGGCCTTTTGAGTGTCTACCGCCTGGGTGTATTGCTGTTGCGGGATTTCATCTTTTTCCGCCAGTGGTTTGTAGCGAGTCACGTCGTCCTGCGCCTTCAGATCGTTCGCTTCGGCCTGCCGCAGCGTGGCTTGCGCGGCCTCAAACTGTCGCTCTGCAGCAGCCAAGCCTGACTGGGCATTTTCCACGTCCGACTGGGCCGACGAAAGTTGGCTGGAAGTATTCACCGACGTGAGCGGCACATTGATACGAGCCGCCTCGGATGCGGCTCGCACGTTGGCCCAGGTTGCCTTTGCGTTCACGACGGCCACGTCATAGTCCTTGGGGTCGAGTTGGGCCAGCACGGTGCCCGCCTGCACAAACTGATTGTTGTCCACTGTGACGCGCACCACGTAGCCAGTTACGCGCGTACTCACTGGGTAAATGTAGCCGTCGATCTCCGCATCATCGGTCGATTCATAGGAAGCAAAGTAACGATAAAGCAGGATGCCACCCGTGATCACCATGAGCCCGATCACGGCGAACAACAGAATTCTGCGTAATCTCTTCCGCCGCGCGAAATATGTTCCCCCTGCGGGCCTGGCCACGGCGGGCCCGGTTAATCCAGGCTCGGCGATTTGGGGCGCTGTGTTAGTAGCCATATCAATATGCTCCCAAGTACTGCAGTGCTGACTGTTCGGCGATACCGATCGCTTGAGCCAGCGAAACCTTCGCCACGTTGTAGGAGTACACACTGGCAATGTAGGACTGCTCGGCTGAGGCGACGGATTCTTGAGCCTGGACAACTTCCAGGTTATCCGCAACGCCAGACAGGAATCGGTCTTGCGCCTGCTTCAATGTCTGATTGGCAAGATCGACGTTGCTTTTACCGACGGCCACCAATTCCGACGAGGACTTCAAGTTCAAAAACGCGGTCCGCACTTCATCGTCAATCTTGCCTCGCAAATCTTCCAGTTCGGCCTCGCGTTGCCGCAAGGCGCTGTTCGTCCGCAGCTTGTCTGCCCGCACGCGCGTGCCTTGAAAAATCGGCATATTCAAGGTCGCCTGGAAAGTGAACACTCCATGCGAGGTAGCAAAATTCGGGCTGCCCGCATCGCCGAAATCTCCATAAACAGACAGTGTCGGGTAGTTCTCCGCAGCTGCTGCTTGCAGCGTAAGCTCTGCAGAGCGCACTTGTTCCTTGGCGCCGAGGTAGTCCGGCCGTGCCGTATACGCCTGTTGCAACGCTTCGTTGAGGCTCATTTCGGCCAGCGGCGCGTACGGCACCGAGTCCATCAACTGAAATTCTTGTCCGTTGGGCAGTCCGATCACCCTGGCTAGGGTGAGCTTGTCGATCGCAAGTTGATTCTCCGCGGCGATCAATCTCTGTTGCTGGTTCTGCAATTCAACCCGCGAGCGAAGTTCGTCGATAGTCGCGACTACCCCGGCTTTGTGCTGGTCCGCCGTCCTTTGGAAAAGAACCTGCGCGGTATCGACCTGTGCGCGAGTCGAATCTACCGTAGCGGCATCCGCAATGACAAGCAGGTAGGAATTGACCGTGGTCAGTACAACCAGATCCCGGTCGTTCTTGTACGAATGCTGCGAAGCTTTTTCGGATTCGCTGGAGGCCTTCACACTCTTGATCGCAGACCAGTTGAATACTTCCTGGGACAGCACGAAGCGAGCGTCGGCAGCTCCAAAAGGCCCGACGATAGTAGGAATGTTGATTCCAGGAATATTAACCCTGAATCCGAGAGTCCTCAGATTGATCTCCTCGACGGTGCTGATCACGCGCGCGGAGAGATTCGGCAACAACGTATTCAGATTGCGCAACCGCGCGGCGTGCGCCGCACGAGTGTCCTCATTAGCCTCGATTACGCCCAGGTTGTAATTGAGAGCTTTTGCAAGCGCGTCCTTGAGCGAGAGAGATAGAGGTGTAGGTGTAGCTTGGCCGGTGGGCACGCTTCCGAGAAGCGGATTCTGTGACAAGGTGGGTGTTGGTGCGGCGGGTTGGCCGCCTTGCGCCGCGCTTGGCTCCTGAGCGTAGAGCAGAAACACAAAAATGATGGCCAAAGAATGTACGAACTGCAAAACGCCCCGGCAACGAGCCATTACGCCTCCAGTTAGTGAAACGACGATGCGGATGAGATCTGGCGGTTCTGAAACGAGGCGGCGCCCTTCAGGATCGCGTCGACCGCCCACTCGTCCCCTAAGTTGGAATTGATCATCAGATGGAAACGATGGCGGTCCGGCCACTCGACGCTGAAGTGCTGCTTGATGAAATCTGCCCGGTCGCGATCCACAGTCTCCGCAAGCTGAACCGCTTCAGCCTCGCTGTTTCCATCTTCTTGCAGACGGCGCACCTTGCTCTCAAACGGGGCATAGATAAACACGTGAAATGCATCTGTGCGAGGTTGAAGATAGTAGGCGGAACCGCGTCCCACGATCACGCAGTTGCCCGCGTCCGCGGCGCCTTTTACGACTTTTTCCGCAACCTCGCGGATGCAATCCGCGTCCACGATTTTCAGCCTCGGAGCGTTCAGACTTCCTTCGTAGCTGCCGCGCATAAAAGCCCGGAAGAGTCGATAGAAGACAGGATCGAGCTTCTCTTCACGCTTCTCTACAGTGCCGCAGTCGCAATCCAGCAGCCGGGCGATTTCGTTGGTCAGCAACTGGTCCCACAATTTCCAATCTAAACGCTCTGCTACCTTTTTCGCGATGACGCCGCCGCCGCTCCCGTATTCCCGATCGATCGTAATCACTCGAATCATGACTGTCGCCTCGACGTCCGTTTAAGGCCGGAACGTCTACCTGCGCCCCAATGCTGTCACTGTCCTGATCGCCCCTACTCCATCGAGACGCGACCAGCGCCTGGTTGGTTCCTTCTCAACGCAAAGGAAAACACAAACATAATTGCCGCTCCCATGCCGAGGATCGCATAAGTATCAACGTACGCCAGTGTACTGGCTTGCCCGACCAAACTCTGATAGACGAGACTGTAGGCTTTCCGCCCTGCCAGTTCGGCATCGAAGCCGGCGACAAAGAGCCGGGAAGTCAGGGCCGCAACCGCTTGAGTGAAAACTGGCTGCCCAGGCCCGGCATGGGCCACCAGGTACATTTGGTGAACCTGCGATCGGCGTGCAATTAGCGTCGTCACCATCGACGTTCCTACGCTGCTGCCCATATTTCTCATAAAATTGACTAGGCCCGCAATGCTATTGCTTTTTTCCAATGGCATACCGACGTAGCTGGCGAGGTTGATGGGAACAAACAGGAAACCGAGACCGACCACCTGGATGACACGCAAAAAGCTGGCAAACCCAAAGCTGATCTGCAGATCGAGTCGCCTGCTGGAATACAGCATCGCCACCGAGAGCGCCAGCCAGCCGAAGGCAATCAGATAGCGCGCTTGGATCTTGCTGGCAAGGGTTCCAACCACAGGCATGAGAAAGAGCAGCAATACGCCTCCGCCCGAAAGCACCAATCCCGCCGACTCGGACGTGTAGCCCAGTAGCGTCTGCAGAAAGAGGGGCATCATGACGAGACTGGAGAACAGCATGATCCCCAGAATGAACATCATCGCGTTCGCGCCAAGAAAATTGAGATTTCTGAAGAGCTGGACTTCAATAATCGGATGCTGCTGAAACCATTCCCATATCACCAGTGAAACCAGGCTCACACCGGCAACAATGGCAAGCGTCAGGATGAAGCGCGACCCGAACCAGTCGTCTTCCTGTCCCTTGTCGAGCAGGATCTGCAGCGCGCCCACGCCGAGCGTCAGCAGCGAGACTCCGATGTAGTCAAACTTGATCCCCGCGCCCTTGGCGCGCTTCACCCACGGAGGATCCTCGATCAGCCGATACACGAGAAACAAAGTGAGAATGCCTACCGGCAGGTTGATAAAGAAAATCCAGCGCCAGGTGTAGTTGTCGGTGATCCAACCGCCCAGAGTGGGACCTATGGTAGGCGCGACCACAGTGGTTACTCCGTACAGGGCGAACGCGACCCCGCGCTTCTCAGGCGGAAAGGTGTCCGCCAGAATCGCCTGAGCCAAAGGTTGAAGTCCACCCCCGCCCGCCCCCTGTAACACTCGAAAGAAAATGATGGCCGCCAGACTGGGAGCAATTCCGCACAGCAAGGAACTGAGCGTGAAGATCGTCAGGCAGATCATAAAAAACCGCTTGCGCCCAAGCACGCTGGAAAACCATCCGCTGATGGGTAATACGATTGCGTTGGAGACGAGATAAGACGTGAGCACCCATGTGCTTTGGTCGTTGCTGGCCCCTAGGCTGCCCGCCATGTAGGGCAGGGCGACGTTGGCGATGCTGGTATCGAGCACCTCCATGAACGCCGCAAGCGCGACGACCACCGCGATCAGCCATGGGTTAAATTTCGGCCGCCAAGGTTCGGCCGGCAGAGGCGATGCCGCCCCACCTCCAGCGGCATCACCAGGTCCCGGATTAGGATGATCCTCAGCCTCGTCAGCCATCTTCAGTATTCCAGTTTGCCGCGTATGATGATTTGCGGGGCTCGGTGGTAACGAAATTATGCTGAACGGCCCGGATTCTATGGCCCCGGATTCTATAGGAAGAGCGGATAGTAATTATAGCGTTTGACTCACGTGATTCGAGCAAAGAGGGCTATCACCGAACGGGGCCTGGCCAGGTAGACAGGGCTCGCAACCGTTGGCGCAGCCCGCCACTCCACAATATCGTCGGGTGAGTCGAGGCTGGTGTCCATCCTTCGATGCCACAAATCATCGTGGTTGCTCAGCGGCGGCAACTCGAACTCAAGAGACTCCCAGTAGGCATTCAGAATCAAAAAGAAGCGTAGATTCTGGTTTCGGCATTCCACACTGGTCGCCAAACTGTGGGAATGAACGCTCCAATCGGGTTGCCCAAGTTTCACGCCGTGCCAGGCCCTGCTTCCCTCTCCCTCTCGCAGGAGCTGGTTCAAACTGAGTCCCTCGAACTCCGGCTCGAACTCTTGCATCAGGCGATGCTTGGAAAGGTGCGCTACGAACCGATACACGTCTGCGTGCTTTGTAACTAATGACCAATCGAACCAGCTGGTTTCGTTGTCCTGATCCCACGCATTATTGTTTCCTCCCTGAGTACGCCGCACCTCGTCGCCCATCAAAATCATAGGCAGACCCAGCGAACCCATCGTCACTGCCAGGAGGTTCTTCACTTGGCGATTTCGCAGCTTCTCCACCACAGGATCGTCAGTTGGTCCCTCAACGCCCCAGTTATGGCTTTTGTTGTCCTCAACGCCATCGCGGTTATCTTCACCGTTCGCCTCGTTGTGCTTGTGGTCATAGGAGACGAGATCGTTGAGTGTGAAACCATCGTGGCATGTCACAAAATTCACACTTGCCTCGGCTTCGCGTTCTTTGTGGCCGTAAATTTGCGGGCTGCCGAGCAATCGGTCGGCAAGCGGCCCGACTGTGCTTTCATCGCCGCGAAAAAAGCTGCGAATATCATCGCGGAACCGCCCGTTCCATTCCCTCCATTTGTCGCCAATGAAACTGCCGACCTGATAAAGGCCGGCTGCGTCCCACGCTTCGGCGATGAGCTTGGTACTTGCGAGCGTGGGGTCCGAGTCGATATCCCAAAGCACGGGCGGATTGGGCAGCAAATTGCCCGATTCGTCTCGCTCCAGGATGGAGGCCAGATCGAATCGGAAACCATCGATGTGCATTTGCTCGACCCAGTAGCGGAGACTGTCCACGATCATCCGGCGTACGACCGGGTGATTCGAGTTGAGCGTGTTCCCCGTCCCGCTGTAATTCGCGTAACGTGAACGGTCCTGTTCAAGAATGTAGTACGCGCTGTTCTCCAGTCCACGAAAACTCAGGGTTGGGCCGTCTTGATTGCCTTCAGCCGTATGATTAAAAACGACGTCAAGAATGACCTCGATTCCCGCCCGATGCAGCGCCTTCACCATGTCGCGAAATTCATTCAGCGGGCCGAGCGCATCTTTACGTGAGCTGTAGCCCGGATGAGGAGCAAAGAACGAGACCGGCGCGTATCCCCAGTAATTAACTAGTCCGAGTGGGGCGTCCTGCGCGTCGAACTGAAAAACCGGCAGGAGTTCAACGGCTGTAATTCCGAGTTGCTTGAGGTAAGGAATTTTCTCGATTAAACCCGCATAAGTGCCGCGTTTAAATTCCGGAACTCCGGAGTTGGGATTCTGGGTGAAACCCCGGACGTGCATCTCGTAAATGATCGTGCGAGAAGCGGGCCTCTGGAGGCGAGCGTCACCCTCCCAGTCGTACAGACTCGGGTCCACAACCACGTTCTTCATCGCGGTCCCGGCATTGTCTCCCTCACGTCGCGCCGCCTCGCGGCTGTAATTCTTGGGAACTACGACGCCCCTTCCATACGGATCCAGCAGAATTTTGGTGGGATCAAATCGCATGCCAGTGCCGGGATCAAAGCGGCCTTGGACCCTGTACCCATAAAGCTGTCCTGGCTTCACATCCGGCACAAATACATGCCAGTAATGGTAGGTACGGTTGGTCGTCCCATCGATCGTGACTACGCGGGCTGGGCGCGGAGCGTCTTCGCTGTCGAAGAACAACAACTCGACGCCCGAGGCGCTCCGCGAAAAAATACTGAAGTTGACGCCCTCAGGAACAACAGTAGCGCCGAGAGGCGTGCTGCTCCCGCGGCTAACGTCGCGGTCAGTGACAAAAGTTCTCTCCTTTGCAACAACGGTGCTCATGACTTACGTCCGCTTCCCTGCCGTTTTATTGGGCAACGGCCCGCTTGAGCGCAGCACTTTTCGCATTGATGACCGTCATCAAGTCATTCCAGGACTGAACGAAGGACTTCGCGCCTTCGTCCTGTAGCTGGGCCGCCAGGGCATCGATGTCGATTCCCGCCTTGCCGAATTGCGCCAACACTTTTTCGCCGTCGCCACCATCGCCAGGTAGAATCTCGCCAACTTCGCCATGATCGGCGAGAGCCTTCAACGTAGCTTCCGGCATCGTGTTTACTGTCAAAGGCGCAGCGAGCGACTTGACATAGAGAACGTCGGACGCCTTGGGATCCTTCGTTCCAGTGCTGGCCCAAAGAAGCCGTTGAGGACGCGCCCCGGCATTGAAAGCGCGCTGCCAGCGCGGAGAATCAAGCAGCGTTCGATATGCCTTGTAGGTACGCTTGGCGATGGCTATACCGAGCTGACTGCGCAGAGAGTCTGCCACTTTATCTGCAACCGCAACGTCCCAGCGGCTGATAAATAGCGAAGCCACAGAACCAATCGCAGGTTTCAGTCCCGCCTCGATGCGCCGCTCGACGCCGCGGAGATAAGCTTCAGCCGCAGCCACGTACTGCTCGCGGGAGAACAACAGTGTGACGTTGATTGGGATTCCCGCAAAGATCGCCTCTTCGATTGCCGGCAGACCCTCTTTGGTGCCGGGGATCTTGATAAACACGTTCGGCTGTCCGGCGCGCGTGTATAGATCCTTGGCTGCGGCGAGAGTGCTGTTCGTGTCGTGTGCAAGCAACGGCGAAACTTCTAACGATACCCATCCGTCCACGCGATCCGTTTGGTCATATACAGTTCGAAATAGCGTGGACGCGCGAGTAATGTCGTCCAACGCCAGCTCGAAAAATAGTGCCTCGCCCGATTTTCCCCTGCTTAGCTTCTCGCGGATCGTATCATCGTAAGCAGCGCTATTCTTGATTGCGTGGTCAAAGATGGTCGGGTTAGAGGTAAGCCCTGTTACGGATAGCTCGTCGATGTAGCGTTTAAGAGTGCCGCTATCAAGAAGATTACGCGTGATGTTGTCGAGCCAGATGCTCTGGCCCAAGTCATGGAGCTGTTTGGTCACTTTCATCTTTTCACCTCTTCCACGGATTTCACCTAATGCTTTGAAGCCGCCTTCTTATCTCCACGAAGGCGACTCATGCCACAAAATGAACGGAGCTTCCATCGGCACAAACGCTCCGGCGTGCTGCGGAATCAGACGCGGAGTGTATTCGGCCGCCGGACGTGTAGCCGGAATACGCGCCGTATACAGGAACGCGTTTACAGAACCCACGAGACGTTCGCCCCGATTCATCGAATGGCGTACTCGTGCCTTACCGTTCTGTCCTTCAGAGTAAAGCTCCACATTCACGGCATCAGGATCGAGATCGTCAAGATAAACCTGAACCTCGAAAAGAGACTGGCCGTCCTGCTGTGCAACTGTTGCGGAGCCGAACCGTAGCATCGGCCAGCGCTTCGCGACTTCGGCCTTCCACTTGACCAGGTCCACTCCCAACGCACCCTGGTTCTTGGCACGATCCGCAAAGGCGGTCGCAGCCGACAAGTAATGTTCCTCGGTGTACTGGCGAACCACCCGATTCGTCGAAAAAAGTGGCGTCAGTCGGGCCATGCTTTCTCGCATGCGAGCCACCCAGCCGCGCGGAATTCCATGCTCGTCGCGCGAATAGAACTCGGGAACGATCTCTCGCTCGAGCAGCCCGTATAGAGCTTCTGCTTCTGCTGCATCCCAGGCGGGATCGTCCCCGTGCTCGCGCATGTCTCCGATAGCCCAACCAACCTCCGGCGAATATGCTTCCGCCCACCAGCCATCCAACTCCGAAACATTCAGTCCGCCGTTTACAAGCACCTTCATGCCGCTTGTGCCGCTGGCTTCCCAAGGCCGTCGTGGCGTATTCACCCAGAGATCGACGCCCTGCACAAGCTGCTCCGCCATGAGCACATCATAGTCACTCAGGAAGATCACGCGAGATCGCACTTCGGGGCGGCGTGAGAACTCCACCCACTGTCGGATCATGTCCTGGCCAGCCAGGTCTTGTGGATGTGCCTTCCCCGCCAGCACGAGTTGAACGGGTCTATCTCGATTCGTCAGGATCCTGCACCAGCCGCTGCGGATCATGAAGCAGAAGGTTGGGACGCTTGTACGTGGCAAAACGCCGCGCGAAGCCCAGAGTCAGTGCATCGTTGTCCAGCACTTGGGCCGCTTGCGTCACATCCTCCTTCGAAGCTCCTTGGCTCAGCCAATTGGCGAGTGTACCGTTTGCGAGCATACTGCACGAGAGCCTTGCGCCCACTCGCCCGCAGTTGCCAGAAATCGGAATCGCCGCCCTTCCGAACACATTCCTCCATGCCGTCCATGGTTTCGCGCCAGCGATTCTTACCGCAGGTTTGTTCCCAGAGATTGTCTGCTTCGGCGGAATCCCACGTAGGCGTGTGCACGCCATTCGTCACGTGACTGACTGGCACTTCTATTTGCGGCCATCTCGGAAACAGCGGCTGAAAGATTCGCCGGCTGACTTGCCCATGCAGTTGACTCACGCCGTTAACAGCACCGCTGCCGTGGATAGCGAGGTAGGCCATGTTAAACGCCTCGGAAAAATCTCCGCGGTCACGCCTACCGAGAGCGAGCAGTTCCTCGAACGGAATTGAAAGCTCTTTCTCCGCGTACGTCTTGAAATACTTTTCCATCAGGTCGGGAGAAAAACGGTCGAAGCCGGCTTCAACCGGCGTATGGGTTGTGAAAAGATTGCCGGCGCGAGTTATCGTCAGGGCCAAATCGAATGATGCTTTGTTGCTGGCCATATACGACCGGGCTCGTTCAAGCACGGCAAACGCCGCGTGCCCTCATTTAAATGACAGACTTCCGGCCGCAAACCAAGCGCGCTCAGAAGCCGCCAGCCCCCAATTCCCAGGACCAGTTCCTGCTTCAAGCGCAACTCCGGCCCGCCGCCGTAGAGTTCGCTCGTAATACCGCGGTGCGCGGGGATGTTTGCCGGATCGTTGGTGTCCAACAGATACAATTTCGTCCGGCCGACCTGAACCTGCCAGGTGCGAATCCACAGTTTGCGCCGGGAAAATCTAGGGACAGCCGCAGCCATTCACCATTTGCCTCGCGCAATGGTCTGATGGGCAATTGACCCGGGTCATTGAACGGATATAAAGCCTGCTGATGCCCGGCCGCGTCGATTTCCTGACGAAAATATCCGAGCTGATAGAGGAGGCCAACGCCGGTAACCGGCACCGCGAGGTTGCTGGCGGCCTTCAGTTGATCGCCGGCAACGTTCCCGAGTCCGCCCGAATAGATCGGCAAAGCATCGCTGAGCATGAATTCCATCGAGAAATATGCAACCCCCGTAAGGCCGGACCGAGGATGAGCCTTTTGAAACCAGCCTTCCTGGCGTATAGCGGCTTGTCGCTCACGATTGAAGCAGCGAGCAGTCTTTGAAACTCCGGGGCCGTCGTGACCGCCTGCAGTCTCTCCCGCGACACTGTCTGCAACACGACCCACGGATTGTGAGTCTGCTCCCAGAGTTCCGGGTCGATGCGCTCCCAGAGTTGATCTGCGGAATGGTTGAAGGACCATCTAAGGTCTAAAGCCAGGTCGGTGAGAACGTCCGAAATAGCTGGATCGGAAGGACGGGTGCCGTGGGCGGGACTGCTCATAGCTGGCTCCTCACTGCGGCTCAATTATTAGCTGCCGCTCGGGCGCTCCGTACGAGCGCCTCCGAAACGATTGTCTCGGCTTCCTCTTCGATCCGCCTGAGATGGTCTTGCCCGAGGAAGCTCTCAGCATAAATCTTGTAAATCTCTTCCGTACCCGAGGGGCGCGCTGCGAACCAGCCGTTCTCGGCAATCACCTTGATTCCGCCGATTGGGTTGCCGTCTCCAGGAGCAGCAGTCAGAATCTGCTGAACCTTCTCGCCCGCAAGCTCAGTAGTGTGGATATCGGATGGCGACAACTTTTCGAGCGCCGCCTTCTGTTCAGGCGTGGCTGGAGCGTCCATCCGTTCGTACACTGGATCTCCCAAATCTCTGGTGAGCCCGCGATAGATTTCGCCTGGATCCTTCCCCGCGCGCGCAGTGATCTCCGCTGACAGCAGGCAAGGGATAATTCCATCTTTGTCCGTGGCCCACACTCCGCCGTCCCGGCGGAGAAATGATGCACCCGCGCTCTCTTCGCCCGCGAAGCCCAGCCAGCCGCCCAGAAGCCCTTCGACAAACCATTTGAAACCGACCGGAACTTCGTAAAGCCGGCGCTGCAGTCGTTTGCAGACGCGATCGATCATGCTGCTGCTCACTACGGTCTTCCCGACGGCGACGTCTTGCTTCCAATCGCGCCGATTCGAAAACAGGTAATGGATGCAGGTGGAGAGATAATGGTTAGGAGGCAACAAGCCGCTTCCTCTGGTCACGATGCCGTGTCGGTCGTGGTCAGTATCGCTGGCAAACGCAATATCGAATTTGTCTTTCAGTCCAATTAATCTCCGCATGGCATATGGCGACGAGGGATCCATGCGAATTTTGCCGTCCCAATCCACGGTCATGAATCGAAATGTTGGATCGACCGACTCGTTCACAATCGTCAGATTGAGCCCGTACCTCTCGGCGATCTGCGGCCAATAATCGACGCCCGCGCCTCCGAGCGGATCGACGCCGAGAGCGATCTTGGAATCGCGGATCGCCGCCATATCGATAACGCTTTCGAGATCGCCGACATAGGTGTGCAGATAGTCGTAGCGATGCGTGGTCGAGGCCCGAACTGCCTGCGCGAAAAGCGTTCGCTTCACACCTTCCAGGCCATTTCGCAAGAAGTCATTAGCCTTCGCCTCGATCCACTTCGTTACACGTGAATCCGCGGGTCCCCCGTGTGGAGGATCGTACTTGAAGCCGCCATCGTCCGGCGGATTATGAGATGGCGTGATCACGATGCCGTCGGCGAGACCGGACGCTCGTCCTTTCGTAACGCATGTTGTAACGCAGAATCGCATGGGAGACGGCGGGAGTCGGCGTGTAGGGGGTCCCTTCCGAAAGCATTACATCGACACTGTTCGCTGCGAGGACCTCCATTGCGCTTGCAAATGCAGGCTCAGACAGAGCGTGAGTGTCCATTCCCAGGAAGAGCGGCCCCTCAATCTTTTGCAGTTTGCGGTGATCGCAGATCGCCTGCGTGATTGCCAGAATGTGCCATTCATTGAATGCGCAGTCGAAGGCAGACCCGCGATGGCCGGACGTACCGAACACAACGCGCTGTCTTGCGTCATTCGGATCGGGCCGCAACGCGTAGTAAGCGGTCACAAGTTTCGGAACGTTTGCCAGGATCGAGGGGTCAGCCGGCTTTCCGGCGGCCGCATTCACCTTCACTGATCACCTCAAATGAAAGAAATCTCCAAGCACAGGTCGCGGGATTCAGAGGGCCTTCGACTCCACTTGCAGCTCATCGCTCGCGTTTCGAAGCTAATCCTCGACTCCTGTAACCTACTGATGCCGCAGCTTTGACACACGTTCACCTTATTTAATTGTCTAAGTCAAACTCAACAAGCAACGATTTTGATGCTTGACGCTCAAAACTCTGTACACCGACCTCGAACTTAATTTCCGTATCGCGAATATCAGGCGGCGTCCACAAACACCAGTAGACAACGCATGGTGCTGGCAGTGCCAGAATACTGGCACGGCCGCCGCCTTCTCGGCAAAGAGATCCTGCCATTCTTCCTGTAGAACCCCTCAGACATTTTCGTATCTTTCGCTGATTCAAGAGGTTTGCCAAAAACCTTGCATGGTTATGTTTGGCATCTCGTGTGCCCAACGTTGTCGGAGCAGATGATGTGGGGCGCAATCTCATTTGGGGTGTTACTGCAAGCAGGCGCCGCGCATCCTCTAAAAATGTCGGCTGATTCGCTTTTCAAACGTCCTGAAAGCAAAAGAAGGCGCTAACTTGACTACACGCGGCCCAAACCGATTTTTGCATCGCGCCTATTCGGCTGTCGATGCGGCGACTCTACTTCGGTCGATTCCGGTCATCGTGCTTCTAATCGGCTCCGTTGCTGCATTCGCGCAGGAACCGCGTACTGCCGCTTCGCAATCAGCGAACAGTTCAATCAGCGGCCAAGTGAAAGCCATCACTGGCCAAGGCCAAACCGACGTGGTTACGGGCATCGAGCTAAGGATGAGTGGCGTACAACCGGAGTCCGCCTCTCGCGCTGCCGTTACGGATGAGGATGGCCACTTTCAGTTTATGCCGTTGCCCGCGGGTGTTTACCGTCTGGAGGCCAGCCCCGAAGGCTTCCAGCCATGGGTTGCAACCGTAACGCTCGCGGAGGGACAAGTTGCGGTGCTAGACGTAGTCTTACACATAAATTCTTCGGTGCAGGGTCTCGAGGTGCATGGCGACGCCTCCGAAATCTCAACGGAAAACGCCGAGACTACCGCCGCTCTCAACGATGAGCTGCTCAATGCCCTGCCGCTGGCGCAACAAAAATTCACGGACGCTTTGTCTCTCGATCCCGGAGTGATTCGAACAAACGAAGGTAAGTTGAATTTCAATGGCCAAACCGAAAGCGAAGGTCTCCTTCTCCTCAACTCGACTGAGAACGTCGATCCCGTCACAGGAAGCTTTTCCATCTCGGTCCCCATCGACGTGATTCAGTCCATGGTTGTTCACGACGCCCCGGATACCGCCGAGTACGGGGGTTTCTCCGGAGGTTTGACTCAGATCGAGATCAAGCCCCCATCGGATTCGTGGAACTACAGAGTGCATGATTTTATCCCCGGCTTCCGGGGCAAGAACGGCGTTCTCCGTGGAATCGCTGATTTTACTCCGCGCTTCGTCTTGGGCGGCCCATTAATCAAGGGTAAGCTGAACTTCACCGAGGAGTTGACCTGGGAAGTACGAAACCAACCGGTTCGTGGCCTGCCTTGGCCATACAACGAAACGAGGACCCGAGCTGCCACCTCATTTACGCAATTTCAGGCGATTCTATCGCCGCATCACGTCCTTGACGTAAATATCAACGCTTTCCCGCTCCGAAGACGCTTTGCCGATATCGACGCGCTGATTCCGCAAACCGCATCCTCCAATTACAACCAAAACGGGGTTTCGGTCGGCATTTCCGATTCCTATCAGTGGACCTCAGGCGCGCTGCTGAACACGGTTGTCCGCTATACGCGATTCATCAGCGACGCAGAGGGCCAGGGAGTGGCGGATATGTTGATCACGCCAGAGGGTTGGGGCGGGAATTACTTTAATTCGTGGTCGAGGACCGGTAATGAGATCGAACTTCGGCCTTCATTTCAGTTCCCTGCCAAAACCTGGCACGGTCAGCACGAATTAAAAATCGGAACGGCTCTGTCTCGCCGGAGCTACACCGGGGACAGCACATCTCGTCCCGTTCAACTCTTGAGACAAGATGGCTCGATTGCCGAACAAATTGCCTTTCAAGGGGCGGGAATTTTGCGCGGCGCTGCCTCTGAAGCCGCCGAGTTTATCGAGGACCACTGGAGACTCGATGCCCATCTGGCTATAGACATTGGGGGGCGGCTGGTGAGCCAATCAATCGGCCGCGGAGCGGCCTTTGGGCCGCATGTAGGCGTAGCATATTCGCCCTGGCAAAACGGAAAAACGGTGATTCGAGCCGGCGCGGGCGTCTTCTACGGTCACGTTCCCTTGCTTGCGGCGGACTTTAGCGACAACCCTGCGCGGCTGATCAGCTTCTTTGACCCCGCTGGTGCGCTCGTGGGCGCACCGATATTGCTGCGGAATGCTTATTTGCCTTCAGCGCCTGGCGGCGCCGCTCAATTCGTTCAAAATGACCTGGGCACCAGCCCCCGCACATTCAACGCACATCTCCAGGTTGAGCAACAGCTCAGACGAAATCTCATCGTGCGCCTCGGCTACCTGGAAAGTCAGACGCAACATCTCTTCACCATAGATCCGTTGATCGGCTCCACCGCCTCCAATTCATTCTTGGCCCTCGCGAATAACGGCACTGCGCACTATGAGCAGGCAGAGGCCACCGTGAGCGCCAAGCCCGTCGAGCGCAGCGAGTTGAACGTCTCTTACGTTTGGAGCCGCGCTCGAGGCGACCTCAACACGCTCTCGGACGTTTTTGTGCCATTTCAACAACCCGTAATTCGGCCGAACGTTTCCGGCATTCTATCGTCAGACGTTCCCCACCGCGTTGTGATATGGGGGGTTGCCCCATTGCCTTTGAAATTGAGTTTCAGCCCTGTGGTCGATGTGCACAGCGGGTTGCCATTTTCCGAAGTCGACGTCCTTCAAAACTACCTGGGTGTGCCAAACGGCTTGCGGTACCCGACTTACTTTTCGCTTGATGTCAGAGTCTACCGGGAGTTCTCATTGCGCGTTCCTTTCCTGGGCCGCTCGGCAAATCGTAAACTTCGGTTTGGGCTTTACTCGCTGGATGTGACCAATCATCAGAATCCTCATGATGTTTATAACGAAGTTGTGTCGCCGTTCTTCGGCCGTTTCGCCGGTTTCGATCGACGCCTCGACGGATTTGTGATCGATTTCCTCAATTGAACTTTTGTACCACGAGCGAACAAGGCGATGCGAACGCAGGGCCCGGCGCCCACCGGTGCTTCTGATTTGCGTTCGTTGACTCTTCCAATGCGAGACCACGATACTAAGACCCGGGGTTCTGGCCCGGAGTACTGGCCCGGAGTTACTGGATTGACTCGCGACCTACTGCTAAAGATTGAGTTGCTCAGCGATCCCAAGTGGCTCTATGTGGTGCGTGGAGCCGTCGAACGCCTGGCGGAGACCGTCGGTTTTGCTTCCGCGGAATGCCGGTCGGTTGTTCGAGCGGTGGACGAAGCTCTAACAAACATCATGCGCCACTGCTATTGTGGCCGCCTCGATCAACCCATTGAGCTATCCTTCCGGTGGCTTGGCGGTCATTCAAAAGCCGGGCGGAAGAAAGGGCTCGAGATTTTGCTTTGCGACCGTGGACCGGCGGTGGATAAATCCAAGCTGCATCCGCAAACGTCAAGCGAATTGCGGCCGGGCGGATTGGGGCTGCAATTCATTCGCGAAGCGATGGATTCGGTTGGTTACAAACGGGTGGGCCACACCAATCTCCTGAGATTGGTAAAGTACTTACCGTCGGAAAAGCCTTGACGGCGGAGCATGAGGAGCGAACGTAATGCAGATTTCCATCCGGCGCGTGGATAACGCCACGATTGTCGACGTTTCGGGAGATATCGATCTCGCGAGCTCACCCGAAGTGCGAAAGGTCCTTTTGCGCGAGGTCCGCGACAACCGCGAGCTTCGAGTGGTCATGAACCTGAGTGCGGTGCGATACATTGACAGCTCGGGCGTCGCGTCTTTGGTGGAAGGCCTCAAAGCTTCTCGCGATATCGGCTCACGCTTCATCCTGGTTGGATTGAACGGTCCAGCCCGCGAGGTCCTTCAGCTATCGCGCCTGCTGAAGGTCTTCGAAATCTACGATACAGAACTGGAAGCACTGGCGGCGCGCGTCTGAAACATGGAGCTCGCTTCCCAAATCGGCGGTAGCGTAACGGACGGACTCGCGTACATCGGCTCTCTCGCGTCGCTCGGGGGGCGCGCGACCCGCGACATTTTCATAGGGCCGTTTCATGGCAAGCCGCTGCGGTTGGGACGTGCTGTATCGCAAGCGATGGAGGTCGGCGTTCGGGCGCTGCCCATCCTTTCTCTGATTACGTTTTTCATCGGCTTGATTCTGGCCCTTCAGGGCGCTTATGAGCTGCGCCGATTCGGAGCGGTGAATTACATCGCCGCGGCCGTCGCCATTTCCATGACGCGTGAGCTTGGACCCCTGATCACGGCGATTGTGGTCATCGGGCGTTCAGGTTCGTCCTTCGCTGCGGAAATCGGCACGATGAGGGTCACGGAGGAAATCGACGCGCTGGAAACCATGGCTATCAGTCCCGTGGACTTCCTCGTCGCGCCGAAACTCATCGCCATGATCGTGATGCTGCCTTGTCTCACCATCTGGGCCAACGCTATGGGAATACTGGGCGGATCGTTGTTTGGTATCTGGCAAGCTGGCTTTACGTTTGTTCGGTACTTGCAAGTTTCTGTGGATGCGCTCATCCTGCGCGACATTACAACTGGACTGATTAAAAGCGTAATGTTTGGCGCCACAATTACCGCGGTGGGATGTTTGGAGGGCCTCTCTACAGGAGTAGGCGCGGAGCAGGTGGGCCGCTCGACCACAGCCGCCGTCGTGAAGTCGATTTTTTTGGTAGTCCTGGAAGATCTTGTATTCACGGCGCTCTTCTTTTTTGTCGGGACGCCGTAAAACGGGGCTCCACCGAATGGAAAGAGACGATCCCGTATCCCTGAGCGCTGAACCAATGATCTCTGTGCGGGATCTCCACGTGAAATATGGGGCCACTGAGATTCTTCACGGCGTCAGCTTCGACGTAAGACGCGGTGAGACGCTGGTAATCATGGGCGGTTCGGGCTCCGGAAAGAGCACGCTGGTCCGAACGCTGATCGGGCTCGAAAAGCCCAGTTCCGGACACGTCTTGATCAAGGGCAAGGACGTCGCAGCCATCGGTGAAGCTGATCTCGACGAGGTTCGCAAGAAGATTGGCATGTCATTCCAGGGCGGAGCGCTGTTCGGCTCGATGACTGTCGGAGAGAATGTCGGCCTGCCTCTTCGTGAGCACACGAAACTGGAAGACTCCACGATCGAAATTATGGTACGGCTCAAGCTGGAACAGGTGGGTTTGGAAGGTTTTGAATACTACATGCCCTCCCAGCTCAGCGGAGGTATGAGGAAACGCGCAGCCGTCGCGCGCGCCCTGGCGATGGACCCGGAAATACTGTTCTTCGACGAACCCTCGGCTGGACTGGATCCGATTATTGCAGCGGGAATCGATCAGCTGATTTTGGAGTTGAAACGCGCGTTTCACATGACCATCCTTGTTGTGACCCATGAGTTGGCGAGCGCCTTTCTGATCGCCGATCGCATCGTTTTGATCGACAGGGGCAGTATCCTGGCGATCGGGACTATTGCGGAAATGCAGTCGAGCGCCCAACCGCGAGTCCGCCAGTTTCTGGATCGCGTCCCGGAAATAGAGACGGCGAAAGAATCGGACTACCTCCGAGCGCTTACTGAGGAACGCAAGCTAGGACGGGCTTAGCCGACCGGGCAAGGAGTACGATGGAGTCCAAAACCGAACAGACCTTCGTGGGTCTGTTTGTACTCGCGTGTGCTGCGTTGTTGATTGGCACGATCTTTGCCATGAGCGGTGCTTTTGCGCGCAACACGAAAACGTATCACGCCTACTTTCCTTTCGCTGGCTGGATCGAGCCGGGTATGGCTGTTCGTTATTCGGGCGGCCCTAAAGTAGGGCGGGTCGAAAAGGTCGGAATCGATCCGCGGAATGTGGCGCGGCTGGACATCACGTTCAGCGTCCAATCGGATCTGCCAGTCAAGTCTGACAGCCTTGTGAAGATCATGAGCACAACGCCTCTCGGGGACAACCATCTGGAGATTTTGCCTGGAACGCCGCAGGCCGCCCAAGCCCCCAACGGCGCTCTTCTCCCTTCGCAGGCCTACATTGATTTGAATTCGCTCCTGGCACAACTCAATGATCTAGAGCCCCAGGCGCAGCATCTGCTCATCACACTCTCTGATCGTCTCGGCGAGCTTAAAGAGACCATCGCGCGCGTAAATGATCTCTTGGGTCCGTCGAATCGAGCGAACCTGTCTGCGACCCTTGCGAATACTCGTGGATTGCTCGAAGAAACCCGGCCCCAGATCAAGTCCACCTTGCAAAACCTGAATGGTGGAAGCCAGAAGCTCGGCCCCTTGCTCGACGACTTGCGCAAGACCTCCGCTCAGACGAATCAAACGTTAAATAATGTTGACGCGCTCATTGGGGAGAATCGCCCGGATGTCCGCCAGGCCATTGCAGAACTGCGGCGTTCATTGACGACCGTAACGAATGTCACCGGCCGGCTCGACCAAACGCTGGATGTCAATTCCGAAAGCATCGACGAACTTCTCGACAATCTTCGTCAGGCCACGGAAAACTTGAATGAGTTTACGGCCACCATCAAGAATCGGCCGTCCTCCCTGATTCGTTCGACGAATCCTCCGGAACATAAACCCGGCGAAAACCGATGAAGACCGCGACCCTTTTCTGCGCGCTTCTGCTGTGTATCACTCTTGGCGCTGGATGTGGGGCGGCTCGGCCCAGCAAGTACTATCAGCTGACCGTCCCCGCCGACGCACCACCCGCCAATGCTTCGAATCCGTATCGCGTGACCCTTATGCTCGCCCCGATAACTTCCTCGCACCTCTATCGCGAGGACCATATTGTGTATACCGACAACGCGCAGTCTATGGGCGTCTATCAATACCAGCGCTGGGCGGAGCCGCCCACGGAGATGATTCGCGATGTATTGCTTCGAGAGCTCCGCGCCTCGGATCGTTTTCAGGGCGTCTATAGGTGGGGCAGCAACGTTCGGGGCGACTACATCCTTCGTGGTCACCTTTATGATTTTCGGGAGATCTCTGCGGCCAATCTGGTGGGTCGCGTCACGCTTGAACTGGAATTACGCGAAGCCCGGACGGGCGCGACGGTATGGACGCACTTCTATAGCCACGATCAGCCCGTGGCGGGCAAGGATATAGCAGCTGTCGTCGCTGCGCTCGACCACAATGTCCAGCAGGGTATCGCGCAATTCAGAGCCAGTCTTGATCAGTATTTTTCTGCGCATCCCGAACCGAACACGCAGTCAGGCCAATAGATCGAACCGAAACGCTCCGCCCTTCTGAGTCGTCTAGACTTCGACCAGTATGAGTGAGATATCGTCGGCAGACTGGCCTACGCGCCATTCCGCGACCCGCTCCAAGATAGCATTCCGCATTTCATTTAGCGGCAGCGTCGCTGTCTCCTGAACAAATCTTCGAACGCCTGCGACACCCAGCATTTTCCCTTCCGAATTGAACACGTCGGTGATCCCGTCTGTGTAAAGAAGGACCCGCTCGCCCGCCTCTAATTGGACTTCCAGCGCCGGTTCCAGATCTACAGCATCAGGCAGCACGCCCAGCACTGTGCTGCGCGATTCCAACAGCCGGGGTTCCTCTCCTGGCTTGACGATCATTGCCGGCGGATGGCCGGCGCCCGCAAAAGCCATGCGTCTTCCGCTGCGATCCACTCGAGCGACGAAAAGCGTAAAGAAGAAAAGCGAGCTTCCGATATTCTGAATCACCATTTGGTTCAGTTGGCGCAGCATCTCGCCCAACGGCCCGCATTTGTTCAACTGTGCGATCGTCTCTGAGTAGATGCGGTTGGCAATCAGCGCGGAACTGATACCGTGTCCGGAGACGTCGCAAACCAGGAGGTTGAGGTTATCCTCGTCAATCGGAGTGACCAGCCCGAAATCGCCGCCGATGGCGCGCGCTGGCTGGTAGAACGTTTCCACCCGAATTCCGCCCCACTTCATGCACCTCGGCGCAAGGCTCTGTTGCACGCGCGCCGCGAGCGCCAAATCATCCTCAATCTCTTTTTGGCGCTTTTCGAGCAATGTGTTCGCCGTGCGAAGGTCGTGTTCGGCAGCCTTTTGTTCGGAAATATCGATGACCGACACGATATCGAACGATCGTCCGTCGGGGTCTTCGATGGACCGGGCACTGGCGAGAATCGGCAAGCGTCCACCCGCGCGCGTCGGTATATAGAATTCGTTCGTGCTGCGGCCCGTTTGCCGGGTCTTATTGCGTAGCTCCTGAAGGATCAGGAGATCTTCGGGGCTGTAGAGTTCCCCTGGGTCTCGGCCCAGAATATCGGCGCGCGCTATTCCCGTCATCTCTTCGAAAACGGAGTTGACGAAAAGCACATGGTCGCAATCGTCCGAAATCAAGATGCCCTCGTTGAGCGTCTCGAGAACCGCTTCCATCTGCTCGAGCCATTCCGGCTTCGCGGTCTCCATCCCTTTATTCCTCACAGGTGCGCGTAGCGGCCTATCTTATCGAATCGCCGCAGGCCGACCAATGCTTCGTCACGAAAAGCCGCGGATCATGACCTCATCAGCTCTGGCACGTTATACTTTCGTGATGGCGCTGTTTGAACAATCGAGCGAAAGGCGGGAACGAGAGCGCGAAATGCGCGCTGTAGGCCGGCTTCCGCCAGGGCAGTCACTCACGCTCAAGTGGCCCGTTCTGCACGAAGGCTCGGTGCCTCAATTCAATCCGCAAACGTGGGATTTTCGCGTGTTTGGCTTAGTGGAAGCGCCCCTGCGCCTCTCGTGGCAGGAATTTTCCGGCCTCCCACAGGGCGACGTCCTCGCGGACATGCACTGCGTCACGCGTTGGAGCCGGTTCGACAACCACTGGGGTGGCGTACTCGCGACAGAACTCGTGCGCAGAGTGAAGTTGCGGCCGGAGGCGCGCCACGTGATGGTCCACGCCGAGCAGGGCTACACCTCAAACCTGCCGCTCGTGGATTTTCTGCGCCCGACCTCAATCTTCGCCCTCCGCCACGACGGCGAACCGCTCGCCCCCGAGCATGGTTATCCCTTGCGCCTCGTCGTGCCCCACCTGTACGCCTGGAAGAGCGTCAAGTGGGTGCGCGGGATCGAATTGATTGAGCGCGAACTGCCCGGGTTCTGGGAAGAGAACGGCTACCACATCTACGGCGATCCATTCAAAGAACAACGATATTCCGGGTGAGTGGCCACCCAATAGGTTGGCGAGAGCGCCGTTGTCCACTTGTTGAGTCGATGGTAAACTGCGCGCATGCCCAAGAAAAAACCAGCCCGGCCAAAAGTCACAAAAGGTAAGAAAACGACCAAGCGGCCACGCGCCAAGGTCTCTGCGCGTACTCGAAAGGCCGCACCCAGCCGTAAACCTGCGGCCACTAAGCCCGCTAAGAAGAGCAAGACAATTCATGGTACCAGTGCCGCTGCGGGCCGGGCTCGTTCGATCCCGTTCAGGCCAAAGGGGCCGGGCGCGCAAACCGCTGGCCAGTCGGGGGATATCGAAGGATTGAGGAAAGTAGCGCGCGCCAATTCAGAAAGTGTGGAAGAACTGGCGGAAGAGGGACAGTCTTTCGAGGCCGATGCGGTAGCCGGTGTCGAGGCAGCCGAGGACGCCGAAGAATCGGAAGTCGTCACTCACGAAGTTCCGGAAGACGATGTTCCTACCGAATATGATGACAACGAACATTAGACCGCCTTTCCCCCTTTAACCTCACAAAGTGCATGTAATTCGTCGCTGGCCTCCAAAATTCGCACCGTATATACCTGTCTTTACAATAGTCGTTATAACGAGTATTATTGTATCGGATGAAGCGAGGAACTCAGCGCGGGAAGCGCCCCGGCATGCCCTCTCCGGAGGAAGCCGCCTTCCTGGACCTGCTGCGCACGACCGACATGCTCTCGCGCGGGCTCGTTACGATTCTCAAGCCTGAGGATCTCTCCTCTACGCAATACAACGTGCTGCGGATCCTCCGCGGTGCCCCGGAAGGGCTCCCCTGTGGCGAAATCGCCAAGCGAATGATTACGCGGGATCCGGATATCACTCGCTTGCTGGATCGGCTGGAAAAGTTCGGCCTCATATCGCGATCCCGCGAGGCCAGGGACCGCCGGACCGTAATGGCCCGCATCACAGGCGCAGGTCTAAAGCTGCTTGCCCGGCTCGATGAGCCCATACAGGAGGCCCATCGCAAACAGTTGGGCCATCTGGGTCGAGAGCGCCTTCGCCTATTGACGGACCTTTTGCGGCAAGCTCGTAGCCAATTAGGCTGATTTATTGTGTCTAATATCTGTTGTAACGATTATCGGTGTAACGCATCTAATCGCGGAGTAGCGCATCAAATAACCTCAGAAAGGATACGGATATGAGCACACAGGCAGCACAGGCAGCACCTCAAGCGGCAACCACCACCTGGAATATTGACCCCGTTCACTCTGTGGCCGAGTTCAAGGTCAAGCACATGATGATCTCCAACGTGAAGGGCCAATTCACAGGCCTTCAGGGCGCCCTTACGCTGGATGAAGCGAATATAACCAACTCGCACGTGCAGGCCTCGATCGATGCGGCCTCGATTACCACCCGCGACGCCCAGCGCGACGCCCATCTCAAGAGCGCCGACTTTTTCGATGTCGAGAAGTTCCCTGCCCTGTCATTCAAGTCCACGCGCGTAAGTCGCACTCGCGACGGAGAATTGGCCATCGATGGGGACCTGACGATTCACGGGGTTACCCGGAACGTTGTGTTCGCCGTGGAAGGACCGACGCCCTCGGCCAAAGATCCTTGGGGGAATACGCGCATAGGTTTGTCGGCTAGCACGAAGCTCAACCGCAAAGACTTCGGCCTTAACTGGAACACCGCCCTCGAAACCGGTGGCATTCTCGTCGGCGACGAAGTGACCATCACGCTCGAGGCTCAATTTGTGAAGGCTTGAACGATCCAGGCCGCGCGGCGCATGCCGAATCTGTCTGCCGCGCGGCCTGCAAAAAGGAGAATTTATGTCACTCCGGCCGGTTAAACGAATTATTGAACCGCAGCCCACTATCGAAGGCGCAGGTGTCAGGCTGCAGCGTGCTTTCGGATTCGGCAAAACCAGGGACTTCGATCCTTTTCTGCTTCTCGATGACTTCCGTAACGACAACCCGGAAGACTATCTGGCAGGATTCCCTTGGCATCCGCACCGCGGAATCGAAACGATCACCTACGTGCTCGCGGGTTCCGTGGAGCACGGCGATAGTCTCGGTAACAAAGGCAAGATGTCTGCCGGCGACGTGCAGTGGATGACAGCCGGCAGCGGCATCCTGCACCAGGAAATGCCCAAGGGAGATACCCAGGGGCGCATGCATGGTTTTCAGCTGTGGGCCAACCTGCCGGCAGCGCTGAAGATGACCGACCCTCGCTACCAGGATATTCCAGCGAGCGAGATTCCCGAGGTTACCGAGGATGATGGGACCCGCGTGCGCGTCGTCTGCGGTAAGTTCGCCGGCCAGCGAGGTCCGGTGGAAGGCGTCGCAGCCGATCCCAATTACCTCGACATTTCGGTGCCACCTGGAGTTCGCAAGCGGCTCAAGGTCGAGACTACGCGCAACGCCTTTGCGTACGTGTTCGCTGGCTCAGGTTCTTTCCGGGACGCCTCGGAACCGCGAGCGGTGCTCACGGACGACGTGGCAAAACCAAACGCCGCGCCCGTCTACGACGTTCGCAATCATTCGCTGGTGCTCTTTGACCGCGGAGACGAAATCGTTGTGCAAGCCGGCGGCGAAGGAATTCGTTTCCTGCTGGTTTCGGGCAAGCCCATCGAGGAGCCAGTCGCGTGGTACGGCCCTATTGTCATGAACACGCAGGAACAATTGCGCCAGGCGATGGCCGAACTGCACACCGGTGACTTCATCAAGCATCGCTAAAATCAGCGGCAAATACCGAGTACGCCCCGCGCCGATCGTCTGTGCGGGGCGTATCTTTTAGTTGGCAGGGTGCCCTAGAATGCCTTGTCGCCAATAACCAACCGTCGGAAACGTTTTCCCTCGCGTGCTTCTCTTTAAGGAGCCTTTAATGAAACGCGCTTTGAACCCATTTCTAGCCTTAGCGCTGCTCGGTCCTCTTCTCTTCAGCGCCTTCTGCTCGAACACTTACGGACAAACTACAGCTGAACCAATCGCGTCACGCACGGCCACGGTCGATGGTGCCAAACTGCACTATTTGACCGCCGGTCACGGTACGCCGCTTATCCTGTTGCACGGTTACGCGGAGACGTCGCTAATGTGGAGGCCGATCATTCCTGTCTTGGCCAAGCGCTTCACAGTAATCGCGCCGGACTTGCCGGGCATCGGAGACTCAGACATTCCCGTCAACGGTCTGGACATGAAGAGTGCCGCCATCCGTATTCACGGGCTGGCCAAATCTCTTGGCGTTCAGAAAGCAGAAGTCGTCGGGCATGACATCGGTCTCATGGTCGCCTATGCCTATGCTGCCCAGTTTCCGGCGGAAGTGGCGAAGCTCGTCTTGATGGATGCTTTCCTGCCCGGCGTGAGTGGCTGGGAGCCAATTTACAATAACCCCGGGATTTGGCATTTCCGCTTCAACGGACCGACGCCCGAAGCTCTGGTTCGAGGTCGCGAACGCACCTACTTCGACTATTTTTGGAATGACTTCGCCGCCGACAAAACTCATTCGATCCCGGAAGCGGATCGCAAAGCTTACACGGTAGCTTATTCACGGCCGGGACGAATGCACGCGGGATGGGCCTACTTCGTTTCGTTCCAGCAAGCCGCCAAGGATTTCGCTCAACTCTCTCAGACCAAGCTGACGTTTCCGGTGCTGACCATTGGCGGCGAGAAGTCGCTTGGAGAACCGCTAGGCCAGCAGACAAAACTCGTTGCTACAAATGTGACCGTCGTGGTCCTCAAAAACACGGGACATTGGGTGCTTGAGGAAAATCCAAAAGAGACGACCGACGCGCTCGTCAAATTCCTGTGATCTTCCGCGCGATAAGGGGCGAGGAGTGCCTGATTGGAAGAAGAATCGTCACTGCTGTGCTCGAACTGCCGGCGACTCGCGCTCCTCAGCCTGTTTTTCAGCTAATGGCAGCCAGACTTGGAACCGCGTATCGCCCGGTTTTGAGCTCACATGAATATTGCCCCTGTGCCTCTTCACGATTCGCAGAGTCGTATCGAGTCCGAGCCCTGTACCTTCACCGACTCGCTTCGTGGTGAAGAAAGGTTCAAAGATGTGCGCCTTTATGTCATCTGGAATGCCCGGCCCGTTATCGCCGATCTCTACCACAACGCAATCGTCGTCCCGATAGGTCCGCACTCGAAGTTCGCCTTTGCCACCCATCGCGTCGATGGCATTGTCGATGATGTTGGTCCAAACCTGATTCAGTTCGCTGCCAAATGAATTCACAAGCAGAGGCACCCGCTGGTAATCACGCTGTACGACGACTCCGTGTTTGAGCTTGTGGTTCATGATTGTAAGCGTGGTTTCCAGGCTCTTCACGATGTCAACGTTTTGCACCGGAGTCTGGTCCATATATGTGTATTCCTTGATGGCGCGGACCAGGTCGGATATTCGCGCCGTGCTGTTCTCGATTTCATTCAGCAGAGTTGCGATTTCCACCGAAGCGGCAATCCTCACGAGGGCGGCACGGGCAGTGCCTGCATCGAGTGTGCCGAAAAGGGACTCGAGCGCCTCCGGCCGGACGTTCTTCCTCGCCAGGTCCGCGGCCAATTGCCATAAGTCGTTTTGCCCGTGACTGCGAAGCAAGGAATCGATTTGTTCTTCCAGATCGCTGAGCGCCAGTGCATCGAGGGGAACTTCATTGTGTTGGACGAAGGAAGCTTCCAGCTTCTCGATTTCAGACTTCTGGGCAGGCGTCAGGTCGCGCCTTCCTAATTCGTGGCTCGCGTTCCGGATTTTTATCAGGATCTCTCTCAGCTGGCCTGCGGCGCGCTTGGCCGCCGAAGCCGGATTGTTGAGCTCATGTGCGAGCCCCGCTGAAAGCTTGCCCAATGAAGCCAACCGGTCGCGTTGTTGCTCAATGCGGGTGGTTTCGCGAATTCTGTCGGACATAAGGCCCACCAGACGTTGGGCCAACTCCGGCATCTTCTGCACGAGTTCGGGAAAAAGAGAAGAGGGAAAACGCAGGACCGTCGCATCCGTGAGCGCCCGCGCCCCCACCGTAAACTGCTTCATTCTCGAAAAGGGCAGCACGCCGGTCACGTCGCCCGGCTTCATTGAGAACATAATCGTTTCGCCGCCGATTTCGCCGCGCCCTTGGAGTTGTCCTGCCATGATGACAAACATCGCGTCGGCGGGATCGCCCTGGCGAAAGTACGTGTCGCCGCTTTTGAAATGTAGCTCTTCCGCCTGGCTGATAAACCATGCTATCTGGTCGTCCGGCAGACCGACGAATACCGGGACCGCAAGCAAATCCGATTTGTCGACCATTTATACCTTGCTCAGATATTGATGGATGAACTGCACGGCCACCGATCCTTCGCCCACTCCGGAAGCCACGCGTTTCACCGAACCATGCCTCACGTCGCCTACTGCGAAAATTCCGGGGACGTTTGTCTCTAGCAAAAAGGGATCTCTGTCCAGCGTCCACCCCTTCGGCCGCTGACCATCTCGTATGAGATCGGGACCCGTCAGAATGAACCCGCGCTCGTCCCGCTCGACCACTCCGGCAAGCCAGTCTGTTCGCGGCAGCGCTCCTATAAAGATGAACATGCCGCTCGCCGGCACCCGCTCAACCTTGCTCGTATCCGAACAAAGGAAGGAAATCTCTTCCAGATGCGTCTCGCCGTGAACTTCGGATACGCTCGCATGTGGCCAAATCTGGATGTTGGGCGTCTCCTTGATCTGATCGATCAGATACTGCGACATCGTGCTTGATAAAGAGCTCCCTCGCACCACAATAACCACCCGGTCCGCGTATTTCGCGAAGTTCATCGCTGCTTGGCCGGCCGAATTTGCTCCCCCGATCACGTAGACCAGCTCCCCTTTGCAAGACAGGGCTTCGCTCGCGCCGCCGCCGTAATAGACACCCGCGCCCTGCAGCCGATCTATTCCCGGAGCTTCCAGTCGCCGCCACTGTACTCCCGTTGCGATCATCAACGCGTGGCAGGAGACCTCGTTACCGTCGGCCAATTTCATGAATCGGTAAGGCCCTTCCACACGCACCGCCACAGCCTCTTGCGGGGCGAGAATTTCCACGCCAAAGCGCTGCGCCTGTACCACGGCACGCCGCGCCAAATCGCCACCGCTGAGGCCCATTGGAAATCCAAGATAGTTCTCGATGCGGGAACTCATTCCCGCCTGCCCGCCCGGAGCTTCCCGCTCGATAATCATTGTATGCAGGCCCTCGGACGCGCCATAGACGGCAGCGGCAAGACCTGCCGGCCCTCCGCCCACGATCGCTAAATCATAAAAGTTGGTTTGCGCGCGTGTCCGCAGGCCAACCTTTTGAGCCACATCTGCCGGTACACTCTCGAGAAGCTTTGTGCCGTCCGGGAAGAGTGTTACTGGAAGGCTCGCCGCCTCCGGCCCCAGGACGTCCAACAGACGCTTGGTCTCCGGGTCATTCGCGGTAAGTTCGACGTCAATCCACTGGTAGGGAACGCGGTTGCGCGCCAGGAAGTCTCGCAACTCATACGATTTCGGAGACCAACGGGTCCCTAACACCCGGATTCCTTCGAATGTAGGACGATACGAAGCTTGCCAATCATCCAGCAAATCATCCAATTGCGGATACAGATGCTCCGCCGGAGGGTCCCACGGCTTCAAGAAAAAGTAGTGGATGTTGGCTTCATTGATTGCGCTGATCGCCGCCGTCGTATCGGCGTAAGCGGTGAGTAATGCCCGCTTTGCATCGGGAAAGATCCGCATTCCTTCCTGCAGAAATGCAACGCCATCCATTTGCGGCATCCGCTGATCGGCAAGTAGCAGAGCCACGCTGTCGTTCCGCACCTTTAGCTGCTTCAAAAGACTGAGCGCTCCGTCGGGAGAATCGCTTCCTATGACGCGGTATTCGGCTCCGTACTTGGAGCGCAGGTCGCGCTCGATCGCCCGCAGAACGTCGGAGTCGTCGTCCACACTCAGCAATACTGGTTTCGCCATAAATCGGTCCCACCGCAAAGAAGTAATTCTAAGCTACCGAGGCGCTTAAACAAGCCCGCGTAAAGAAGTTAAGATGAGCGAACTTCGATTTGGTCGCACACGTTCGATTGCGCCACCACTACGCGCTTGGGCCATGTGGTAGGAATCAATGCACTTTTTGCCGGATAATTAGTTACGAGAGCTCCATGCGGGAGCCGCTAACTACGCTTTCCGCACGAAACCGTACAGCACTTCCGGATTTTCAACGAGGATGCGATGACGGGTCGCTTCGTTCGGGGCCCATTTCTCGAGCAAGTCAAATAGCACGGCGTCATCGGGCTTATTCGTTTCATTTGGGTGCGGCCAATTGCTTCCCCAGATCATCCGTTCCGGCGCGGCCTGTACATACGATTGAGCAACTTTGGTTACGTCCGCATATGCCGGCGGCCCGTCTTTGGTGTTGTCGTAGGTAACAGAGAGCTTGACCCACGTCCGGCCCTTGTCGATCAGCCTGCGAATGAGTGCAAAACATGGGTCCTTTGTGCCAGCAGGCTGCGGAATGTGCCCCATGTGGTCGAACACGATCGCCGAAGGAATTCGGTTCCACAAATCTTCGGCCGCGACGATTCCCTCGCCGTCCATATTAATTTGCACGTGCCAGCCCAGCGGGGCGACCCGCTTTGAGAGCGGCTCGACCATATCGAGCGTCGTTACAGCCTTGTTGCCGTTGGGACTCGAGTTCAAGGAGAATCGGATTCCACGAATTCCGCCTTGATCCAGGCTCTTCAACTCGCCATCCGTGATCGTCGGGTGAATGACGGCAACGCCTTTTGCGTTCGGTGCCAGCTGGGAAATAGCGTCAAGCGTGACGCGATTATCCGTGCCGTAAGCACTGGGAGTGACGATCACGTCTCGTGTCGTGCCGATGCGCCGCTGCAACAATCGGTAGTCCGCCACGCTGGAATTGGGCTCCGCATGTTGACTGGGTTTAAAGCGAGCCGTGTCGTAAATGTGATGATGGCAGTCGCAGGCGAGCGGCGGCGCTTTAAGCTTGGGAGGCTCTGTGCCGCTGGAATTCGGCACGGCAATTTGTGATTGGCATTCGGAAGGAAGAATTCCGGCAACGGTCAACGCCGCGAGCCCGGCGCCCTGAAGAAAACCACGCCTTCCGATGTTTTGACCAGCCATCGTTCCCCTCGCTGATTGGGACGTCGGCCGCTCACGGTACCACAGCTACTTCTTTGAAGCGGCAACGTCGACCACGGCCGTAAAGAGATATTCGATGAACTTGCCTTCGCCATCCAGCCGAAGCCGCTCGTCATTTCCATGAACGCGCAGTGCGTCATCGTCGGTGGTCGGTGGACCAATCCCGTACGCCTGTACGCCTTTGGCGCGCAGTTGTGCCGAATCCGTGGCTCCCGTCACCATCATCGGCAGCGTGACTGTGCCCGGAAATAATTTCGCCTGCGCTCGTTCCAGTGCTTGAAACATGTCGCTGTGGATAGAAGATGGTGCGCCCGCAGGTCTATCGTTAGTTTTGTCACTTCGAACGATCTCTACCGCTGGATCGTTAATCACCTTTTTCAGCGTCGCCATAAGTTCATCCACGTTCTCATCGGGCAGCGCACGCACATCGAGCGTGGCCTCAGCGTCGGCTGGGATCACGTTCACGCGAAAACCGCCCTTGATGATCGTAGGGACAATCGAGGTTCGCAGCATCGAGTTCTGCGAAATGTGGTTCGCCGCGAGTTTTTGCTGCACGGCCGGCTCTTCGAGATGCGTGTAAACGTACGCATCCTCCGGCGAACTGATTTTGGCCAGTCTCGAAAAGTATTCCTTCGTCGTTTCATTCAGCCGCATCGGCGGCTGCCACGCCAGGAGCTTCCCCACCGCCGCGCCTAAATGCTCGATAGGATTGTCCAGGCGCGGCATGGAAGCATGGCCACTCGACCCGCGTGCAATCAACGTCATCGCACGTGGAGCCTTCTCGGTCGTACCAACGCCGGCATAATCGACCTTGCCGTTGCTTTCGTGGAGCGCTCCGCCTTCGTTCAGCACGTATTCGCTGTCGATTTTGTCCCAGTGCTGCGCGACCATGAAGTCGATGCCGTACTGCGTAGTTCCCTCTTCGCCTGCTTCGGCGAGCAGGATCACATCCCGATCCAGCGGAATCTTCCTGCGGTGCAATTCCAGAAATACTTCCAGATTCGCGGCATCCATGGCCTTATCGTCACGCGAGCCGCGGCCATAGAGATATCCATCCTTCATCACTGCAGTGAAGGGATCCACCGTCCATTTGTCCCGTTCGACTCCGACCACGTCCAGGTGGCCCATGAGCAGAAGGGGCCGTTTGCTGCCGTTGCCTTTGAGCCGCGCCACAATGTTTCCGCGGCCCGGCGCTGATTCGAATATCTCCGAAACAATACCCTCTTTGTCGAGGACTGTCTTGATGTAGTTCGCCGCCGTTACCTCATTACCAGGAGGATTGCTCGTATCGATCTTCACCAGGTTCGTGAGGAATCGAACGGCTTCGGCCCGGGACGCATCCGTGATCGCACTCGTAGCTGACGAAGATTGCTGCCCCCGGGCAGGCGAACCCACGGCAACCAGGATAAATAACCCAAGCGTGGAAGCGATTACACCAATGAGCGTCCGATTCATCACCAAGCTCCTCATCGACGAAGATTCCTTCAGGTTTATGGCCTCCCGCCTGCCGAGCGAATATATGCATCCACCTGCTGCTCGAGTATGTCCAGCGGAACCGTGCCGGCTTCAAACACCCGATTGTGGAACTCCGGTAACGAAAACTTGTCGCCTAGGGCCTTTTGCGCCTTTTGCCGCAACTCCAGAATCTTCAGCTCGCCAAGCATGTAGGAGCATGCCTGGCCCGGGAAAACCACGTAGCGTTCCACTTCGCTTGGTTCGATTCCGTAATCGATGGCCTGCTGCCGGGTCCAGTGCTTGGCATGAATGCCCGTATCCACCACAAGCCGGCGAGCGCGAAAGAGTTCTGAACCGAGTTCACCCAATAGCCCTACCAAATCGTCGCTATACCAGCCGGACTCCGCTGTGAGGTGCTCCGCATATAGCGCCCAGCCCTCCGTCAGTGCGGATATTCCGCCGAACGCCCTGATCCGTCGAAACCGTGGCAGGTCCTTATCCTCGAGCTCGTAGCCAATCTGAAAATGATGGCCCGGAACGGTCTCGTGATATACGAGGCTCCGCAGACCGCCATCCGACGAGAGCTTGGTCATCTGTTCCGGGCGCCGCGGGAATTGAAATATCCCGGGACGTGAGCCATCGGGGGCTGGCGACGTATAAGTAGCGGCTGCGTTCGTCTCGAGAAAGCGAGGATATGGCTGGGCGATCACAGGTGCCATCGGCCGCTTATCGAAAAACGCACCGGCGCGCTTCTCCGCATCGCGCAAGATCCCTTCGACGTCGCGCATGATGAGCGCCCGGCTCTCTTCCGAAGTTGGATTCGGATATTCCTGTTCGGCGCTGAGTTTCGCGATGCGCTCTTCGACCGAACCTTCCGTGCGCCCCTGCCGCCTTAAAAAGCCATCCATCTCAGATTCAATGCGGGCCACCTGCCGAAGTCCGGTCTCGTGAATCTGATCGGCCGTCAGGTTCGTAGTGGTGTAGCGGCGCAAATCGTAAGCGTAAGCTGCCGATCCGCCTTTGAGGCGCCATAGGCCGGCATCGTCGCTCGCACGCCCGGATTGAGATTGCAGGAGGGCGATGCCCTGCTTCCAAACTGGGTAGACTTGATTGTTTACAATCTTCTCGGCCTGACCACGCAGATCTTCGATTTTCGTTTGCGGAATTCCATTAATGGCAGCGATCTTCTGCGCGAATGTGGCTACCAGAGGATTTTGCGCAGGGGGTACGCCGATGAACTTCTGCATCTGGTTGATCGTGGCGTCCAGAATAAAGCGAGGCGGAATAATCCCCTTCTTTGCCAGCCGCTCAGACTCCGCCATCGCTTCCTGCATGCGAACATTCACTTGCGAGAGACGTGCCACGTAGTTCTCCGCGTCCCTCTCAGTACGCAACGGATGCACAACCACCAGCGTATCTACCAGATTTACATTGGCGCCTTGAAACTGTTCGAGCGGGAATCTGTAATCCAGGTAAGGCTCTTCACGGACCACCATCTCCAATTGCCAGCGCATCACTGCCGCCGAAAGTCCCTGCGGCTCACTTAGGTGTGCCCCGTTGAATTTCTGGAGTTCAGCCAACCCTTTGCGGGCCAGTTGAATGCGCTCGCGTTTCCACGCAAGCGTCAAAGGCGTAAGCTCTCGCTCGAAACGGTCTTGCTCCTCGCCCGAAAAGTAGCGCGTGCGGGTGGCAAGATCGGGATCGTGGCGGATCCACTCGGCTGTGAAGTCACGGAAGAAAGCGTCGATATTGTCTTGCTGCGCGACAAGCGGAAATGTAAGTAGGAGCGAAGCGATCGCTGCTGGAAAGAGCCTGAAAATGACTCGTTTCATATTCGAATCCAAAACTCAAATGCCGCCACGGCCCAAGCTACGTTATTCATATATTCGCGTCAATCAAGGCTCAGGGAAAAGACGGCGGGGATATGCGCCGCTTGCTCGCACGCTCAAAAGCATAGGCAAGTTCGATGAGCCTCGGCTCGCTGCACGCGGTACCCGTGAAGCTTATCCCGAACGGCGCCGGCTTGGCATCGAATCTGCCCGGAAACGGCGGCGTCGGCTCATTTGGAATCATTCCGAACGGCACGATGACCGTCGGATATCCCGGTTTCGCGGCAATGGCGGCGCCGGTCGCGCCGGGGAACACCAATGCATCCAGCCGATTTTCTTTGAGCCCTGCGTCAATCCCATTCGTGGCCGCTAACGAAATATCCTTGGCGCGATCGGCCTGATATCGCGGACGATCGGCATCCACATCCATCTCGTCCGAGATGTCGAGTTGCGATTGGCCATACTTGATCGCGCCGGCGGCTTGATGCGCGAGATTGAATTGACGGAGCTCCGTCAGCGACTTAACCGGCGCCCCGGGCCCCAGCGTTTTTAGCCAATTGTTGAAATCCCGTTTCATGCCGTATTTCATGACCACAGAGCAATGTTCGTCTTTTCCTTTTGTATTCTGATCGCCTGCGCAGAAGTTCCACAAAAGCAAATTCGTCTCGGGATCCGTGGAGACGACGCTCGGAATGTCCGCAGGATCGACAACAGTCGCTCCGAGTTTCTTGAGAATCTTGATCGCCTCCGCCATCACAGCCGCTTGATTCGGATTCAGACCCGTGCTTGCCAGAGCGGCGCCGGGCGGTATCACTGCGTCGTAATAGAAGGCTCGCGGAATTCCGATGCGCGCTCCCTTCAAACCGTTCGGCTTGAGAAAGCGCCTGTAATCGCGTTGCGCTGGAGCTTTGCACTTGTTCGTCGCCGGATCGTTCGGATCGGGCGCGCCGCTTTCCAGCGCTCCCAGCAGAATCGCCGCATCGGTCACGCTTTTGGCCAGTGGACCCGGCGTATCCTGATCCGCCGTGATGGGAATTACGCCATACCGGCTGATCCGCCCCACCGTCGGTTTAATACCGGCAAGCATATTCTGATTGGCCGGATTCAGAATCGACCCGGACGTCTCTGTGCCGACATTCGCTGCCCAGAAATTTGCCGCCGTGCCCACACCCGAACTCGACCCTCCCGCCACAAGCGCGGGACGCCCGTCAAATGTACCCTCTCGCGGATCGCGTCTTGGATCGTACGGGTTCATCCCATAACCGCCGAGCGCGCTATAGTTGCCCGGCATCGGTGTAGGCGGGCCGGCCACCCAATTTGCCAATTCGGTCATGCTGGTCTTGGCGATTATCACGGCTCCCGCTCGCCGCAGGTTCGTTGTCAACGTCGCTTCATAGGGCGGCGTGAAACGATCGAACGCCAGCGCTCCGCCCGTTGTGGGCATGTTCGTCGTCTGGATATTGTCCTTGAGTGCGATCGGAATTCCGTGAAGCGGGCCGCGTACTTTGCCTCGGGCGCGTTCCCGATCGAGCGCCTCGGCTTCATTCAGCGCATTCGGGTTGACTGTGATCGCCGCATGCAGCTTGTCCTCATAGAGCGCGATTCGCGTCAGGTATTGCAGGACCAGCTCTCGTGATGTGACGCGCCCCGCCTTCATTGCTGCCTGCATTTCGGGGATCGTTGCTTCTACGACGCTGAAGGATCGACCGGCCCGTTTCGGAGCCGCGTGACTGGCTCGGTTCTGCGCGTAGCCAGTGGACGCCGATACAAAAAAAACTAATACGAGAAGTAGTGATAACAGCACAATCGGGACATGACCGAGCCGCCGTTTCATGCCGAAGGATTCTATTCCAAATCGGCATCAAATCTTGCACCTTCGATCTCCTTTCAAGTGCATGGCAGCTGTTTCCCTTTAGGGTACCCCTGTCCTTTCGGCCAGATGTGTTCGGCGCTTTAAAGCGGTATGGTCATTCGAGTCGATATTTTACCGGGGGACTTCATTCCCGCTGATCTCCCGCAAACCACCCGGATTGTTAGGCGAGGGACGTGGCTAATTCCGGATAAGTGGAAGGAGACGCTTCGATGAGCGAGGCTTCTGAAAATCAGTACAACCGAGAAGACAACAACGACCGAGAAAACATGCACGCAGAAGAATCCCGCATGGAGGGAGCTGGAACGCCCCGCTGGGTGTGGATGGCCGTAATTGCTCTCGCGGCAGTGTCCATTTTGGGCGTTGGCGTGGGATGGAATGCTACAACACAGGCGAAAAAAGCGGAGCAGGCGCTTGTCAGCCAGACCGGTCAGAATAAGCTCGTGGGGCAGGATATTGAGGCCCTGAACCAGCGGCTTACGCAGAGCGAAGAGGTCAACTCCCAACTCCAAAATGAACTGGTCGCCGTAACTGACAAGATGAAGATGACCCAGGGTGAGGTCACCACGGCGCGGCGCCAGAATGGCGAGATTCGCGACGACTATTCCAGAAAACTAACCGGCGTGCAGTCGGAGCTAGCCCGCAAAGCGAACCTCGACGATGTCAAGTCTTTGGGCGGTGATATCAATGGTGTGAAGAGCGATCTGGCGTCGACGAGGAGCAATCTCGATATGACGCGCACCGAATTTGGCACCCTGATCGCCCGCAACCACGATGAGATCGACGAGCTCCGCCGGGTGGGCGAGCGCGATTACGCCGAGTTCACGCTCACTGGCAAGGGCACTCGTTCGAAAGTCGGCGATCTCATGGTCGAGCTCCGCGGCACCAATGTTAAGAAGAATCAGTTCAGCGTGGCGCTCTACGTAGACGACCTGCGTCTCGAGAAAAAGGACCGCGCGATCGATGAGCCCATCTACTTTTATAGTATGGGAACCCGAGTGCCTCGGGAGCTCGTGGTCAACCAGATCGGGAAAGACAAAATCGTCGGATACCTAAGCGTCCCCAAGGGGCATCCCAAATCAGCCTCGACGGGTAGGACGGCTAACTGAGGCTTCGCTGGCAGCCGATCGAAAAGCTCGGCTGTCAATTTAGACGTACGGGCAACCTCGTTTTTGTTTTGCAAACTTCCTTTTGACCATTCGGATTCACATTCACACCTGTTGATCCAGACAATGTGGTGTATATTCGCTCGCAGCTAAGGGCCAAACAGGAAGCCGTTGGAGGAAATATCTCATGCGACGATTGTGCCTGGGAGTTGCACTAGCAGCAGGGATCGCGATGTTGGCGTCGGTAGGATTCGCTCAGCATGACCAGACCGCAGGCCCTTACAAGGTGCTAAAGACAGCCAAAGTTGGCGGTGAGGGCGGCTTTGACTATGTTTACGCGGACGCTGTTGGCCGCCGGTTATACGTTCCGCGTAGCGGCCCCAAAGCCCGAATCACCGTCTTTGATCTGGATACTTTGGAGCCGGCCGGCGAAGTTCCCAATGTCAACGGACATGGAGCTGTGGTCGACCCCAAGACCAATCACGGTTTCGTAACCAGCAATCCCGTCGTGATGTTCGATTCAAAAACTCTTGCGGTCATCAAGACCATCAAGGTACAGGGCAACCCGGACGGCATTCTGTTCGACCCGTTTAACGAGCGGGTTTACGATCTCAGCCACTCCGCGCCGTACGCAACTGTAATCGATGCAAAAGATGGTTCGATCGTTGGCACGATCGATCTGGGGGGAGCGCCGGAACAGGCCGTCACCGATGGCAACGGCCACGTGTACGTCGATATCGAAGATAAAGGCAACATCGCAGTGCTGGACGCCAAGACACTTGCAGTGACTGCTCATTACGATGTTTCCGGCAAAGCCGGCACATGCGCCGGGCTGGCAATCGATGCTAAGAATCGCGTCCTTTTTGTCGCCTGCCGCGAGCCCCACGTGATGGTGATCCTCAATGCCGACGACGGCAACATCATAACCACCCTCCCACTCAGCGGCGTCACCGATGGCGCGGTGTTCAACCCCGTTACGATGGAAGCATTCAGCTCGCACGCCGAAGGCACGTTGACCGTGATTAAGGAGAACAGCCCCACCAGCTTCGCTGTGGAACAAAACCTGACCACGATGCCGAGCGCCAAGACGCTCACGCTCGACAGCAAGACAAACCGCATCTTGCTGATCGCGGCAATGTTTGATCCGCCACCGGCTGGGACGCCGCCACTCTCAAACGGACGCATTGCTCGCGGCCCGATGGTGCCGGGTTCGTTCTCCATTCTGACGGTGGCCAAGTAGACGGCCTACGAGAAAGTTCATCCTCGGCAGAGACAGCAGCGCTCCAGAAATTGTGGAGACTCTCTTTCGCTGCAGATCTTTGCAACATGAACCGCCACTTCAGATATAGAAAGCCACTTTCCGAGAACAGGACTTCTCAGGGTTGTGAAATGTAGTGTCACTTCTCTCGCGAGTGAGGTCTCCAATGTGGCTGATCGCATTGCTCTTGTTGTTGTCACCGCAAGCCGTGTCGGACTCAAATCCTTGCCGTGGCACACCCACTTCCAAACCTGCGGAACCTCCGTTTTTAGTTGTGAAGGTTGTCGATCCAACATGGCTGCCAATCCCCAACGCTGAGGTAACGATCAAACCGGTAAACGAAAAACGAACACCAAAGATCACACATACAGAGGAAAACGGTGACGCGGAATTTTGGATGCAGGAAGACGTGGACTATATGATTGAAGCCAAATACTTGGGGTTCAAGACGAAGCGCCTAAAAAGTGTATTTGTGGGCAACCACGTGCCGACGTTCCCGACTTCCTACAAGGAATCGAACTGCAGCCGGCACAACCCACGACAACGGTGTATTAGCGTTCCCAGGGCCAGTTAATGGGATGGTCCGCCGCCGAGACTCTTTGAGTGTAGAGTCCGGGGCCAGGAGGCATTCCATGAAACTTCACGTACTCGGCATCGATTTGGGTAAGACCGTTTTCCATCTGGTGGGTTTGGATTCGACTGGGAAGGTGGTAATTCGCAAGAGATGTTCCCGCGGGCAGTTGTTGGCCTTCACCGCGACTTTGCAAGTGCAGTTGATTGGCATGGAGTCTTGTAGTGGCTCGCACTTTCTGGGCCGCGCTCTGCGCGATCAGGGACACGACGTGCGATTGATGCCCGCGCAGTACGTGAAGCCGTACGTGCAGACCAACAAGAGCGACTACATCGATGCGGAAGCTATAGCCGAAGCAGTGCAACGGCCGCGGATGCGTTTTGTGCCAATTAAGAGCGAGGAGCAGCTGGATTTGCAAACGCTGCATCGCGTGCGGGAACGCTGGGTCATGCGACGCACGGCGGTGGTCAACCAGATCCGCAGTCTTCTTCTAGAACGTGGATTGACACTACCCAAAGGCCGACGTTATGTGGAGGAAGCTCTGCCGCGGATCTTGGAAGATGCCGAGTTGCCGTTATCGGGTTCGTTTCGGCTGTTGTTGGCTCAGCTGAAGCTGGAACTCGAGCAACTCTCCGCACGCATTGATCAGCTGGATGTGGCTATCCTGGAAAGAGCCAAAGAGGATGAGGCCTGCCAGCGACTCACCACCATCCCAGGAGTGGGCCCAGTCACGGCCACCGCCGTGATCGCTGCCGTGGGTAACGGGAGTGCGTTTGGCAGAGGTCGAGACCTAGCGGCCTGGATCGGCATGGTGCCCGGCGAGCATTCCAGCGGAGGAAAGCAAACCTTACTGGGCATCAGCAAACGCGGCAACTCCTACCTACGACGACTCTTCGTGCAGGGCGCACGCAGCGTCCTGCAGCAGCGACACCGGCAGGCTCCGGGTCTCAGTTCGTGGTTGGCTCAATTGTTGGCTCGCAAACACCAGAACGTGGTCATCGTAGCGTTGGCCAATAAGCTAGTCCGAATGGCCTGGGCCGTGTTGTGCAAGGGGGAACGCTATCGCGCTCCCGTCCTTGCTGTGTCCACCTAAAAATCCCGGTTTAGAAAAAAGTTCCTTCCCGGTTTGCTTGCGGAGAGTTGATGGCAATGGGTCGATCCCACGCTTTCGGAACCTGCTTTCGGAAAAGGTCCTAACCAGACCGTCCAGTTTATAGGGGCGAAGGCGAGCGGATGTCCATCAAGGCCAGGAGTCATTGACTCCACCAAAGGCCGAATACATTGGCGCAGACCAACTGCCAAGCTCATCTTTCCGCTTGCAACTCGGCGGCGGACCATACATTCCGAAAATCCGACTTTTCAAGACTTGGCTGCTCTCCCGCCAAGGAATTTGGTTCCGCTTGCAATCGGGTCGGTTTGAGCAGACGATGCAAGCCGTTCTCGAACCCACCTGATCCGACTTCGGCTAAGAAATGAGAAAGAAGCAGGAAGAAAAAGGGAGGCAGGGAAAATGGGAATTATTTCCTGGATTGTAGTCGGCCTGATCGCGGGCTGGCTTGCGGGACAAGTGATGAAAGGGGGCGGCTACGGCGTTTTGGTCGACATTATTCTCGGCATCCTCGGCGGCATCGTCGGAGGTTGGGTTTTTGGAATGCTCGGAATTTGGCCTGGAGGAGGAATCATCGGCTCGATTATCGTGGCATTCGTTGGTGCCGTGATTCTCGTCTGGATATCACGCCTCTTGAAGAAAGCCTGAGCTTTCACAACAGGAGATGCGTTGCACCGGTTCTGACAAAGGTCCCTAGTCTTTCGCCAAAGAGGTTCAGAAAAGCCACATACCGATAAGACGACTTACCAGGAGTTGAGATCGTCCTGGCAGTTGCTTTGTCAACGACGACACCGACGGCAATACCACTACAGTCGGCAGCACCGCCCTCCGAGAGCAAAATACACTGGTCACAACGGTCCGCTTTGTCCCTGTTAATTGCGGGTGAAGATTGATTTGTAGTTGTCCCAGTAGGCGTATCCCAAATAAGCGGTCAGCACAAACACAACTGCACCAATCCATAGGAATGAAGGCATCAACCGGGCGTTGACGATAACGATTCCCACAACATCGGGCGCAAGGAATAACGTTGCCAACGCCGGGAAGATACCAACCAGTAGCATGAAACCCGCCACGATCTCGGTAACCTTGACCATCTGGAAAATGCCTGAAGCCCAGAATACTTGGGTGAAGGCGACCATGTTCGCCGGAACGCCTTTCGGTGAATTACCCATCAGCAGCCCGCTTATGCCGCTTGCAAGCATGACGAGGCCAAGCAATACCCGGATAGTGATCACCAGATAACGGTTGCGAAAATTCATAATCCCTCGCGCCATCGACGCTCCGGGCAATTCTTTGCCCGAGAACTGGGAGGCAGCACATTGACTCAACGCGAGATGCGGGTGCAACTATGTTCTTTCTTTCCAACTCTACCATTCTTGCCGTGGAGTGCTAACAAGTTAGCAGCGACTGCTATTTTTGCTGGTAAAGGGGCCAAATTGAGAGGCTTTGCGAGCCAAGATGAAGTCGCCGCACTCCATCAATAAACACGTTGGGTGGCTGATTCGGATTTTCTCGATAGGTGGGCCTTCCCGGCCAGTTTCCGGAAAGCCGACTTCACGGGACTTGGGTGCGTTCTTGTCCCGAGTTACTCCGCAACGCGAGCTTGTTGGCCGCGTGCCACGGTTCGATGATGCTTGGAGGTCGTTTCACGAACTCTCGATGGCAAGCCGATTTCCCGCTGCGGCCACCGCACGCGACGCGGAGTCGCCAAACGAGCGCCGAGAGGTCATGACTGACCGTCAGGCCGCTTGTACGCCAAGTAAACCGCGTCGGCGATCGCCTTAAACGCTGGAGTGCAGGCGTCGCAGCACAGTAGATGGAATGCCGTTCCGATGCTCCACTCCTTCTCAGGCTTCGCTGTCGTAAAGTCGACGAAGGAGGAACTGCGGATCATATCTTCCCAGCGCGTCGAGAGGTGCTCGCACACCACGATCGCGCCTCCTTGTGGAATCTCCCAGACCCTCGCTTTCAGATCGAACTTCGCAAACTTTGCCATGCCGAAAGCATACCCGTTTGACCGAATCATGGGCCAAGATAAGAATTCTGGAGCAGGATGAGGCTCTCGCCCTGGAGTCGTGGAAGTATCGGAAGCTAGCAAGCCAATTTCAGAAAGCCGACTTCACGGGACTTGGCTGTTGGTAGGTACTCTGAGTAATTATTCGGGAAGCGGTTGTGAGGCATCGGTGATCGAATCAGCCGTGCTTCGCATGCGACTGCTTACGACGCCAGGACCTGTCAGTTTCCAGACGGTTGGCAAGAGCTGACTAATGTCCTTGCAGCCCCGAAGCGCGGTCAGGCAATTCAAGTTCACGGCCCACGCGGCGTGCTTCTGTGTTGGCGTCGCTTTTTGGCCAAACTCAACGCTTCCGTTCCAAGTCTTTCCAACGTCCCGTCCGTGGGGATCTATACCGAAATGATCGCAGGTGATGTCACTCCTAT
Organism: uncultured Acidobacteriota bacterium; assembly: GCA_963846235.1. Lineage (GTDB taxonomy): Bacteria > Acidobacteriota > Terriglobia > Acidiferrales > UBA7541 > Palsa-189. The sequence continues at coordinate 3,767,068 of CAWJVF010000002.1, read as the reverse complement.
CGCCGCAGAAATCCTCCTGGACCCATACAATGGGGCTGTTCTCCCGAAAAACCGCAGACGTATACGTGATGTTAACGGCCGATAGCGATCCGGCGAACAAGTTCACATAAAGCTTGATTTCGGCCCTACGTGCAATGTGGAGCTTTGCAATGAGGCTATTGGTGAAGAGGTATTGGTATTGGCAAACATTACGATCACAACCCTGTAGGATTAAGCGGCCTCGATACTTTTGCATCATGGAACGTGAAGCGACCGTGGGGGCGGGCGTCGCGTCCAGTTTCATAAGCTGCGCGATTAACGTACTTGCTTCATGACGAACATAAATTTCAGAGCCTATCGCAACCGCGCAAATCGACAAGCTCAGCACAACTGCAACGTAGAGGACGCCTCGGATCAACTTGTGTCAACCCTCTCGTTAACACACCACAATGCTGCACTTAGTCCCAATGCAAAAACGCAGATCATCTAAAATCTGATCGTTCCGCCCCATTCGTCTAACGATGTTACTCCCAAGTCTCGAAAAACGGGATTTTCGCTACCTGAGATTTGGGGCAGATTCTCACATTCCGAAAACCCGACTTCCATGATAAGTCCGTGTCAAGAGGGCAAAAGCTCTCCCGACGCGCTTAGGAGGAGCGCGTAACGGAAACTCTTCGGGGCCTTCAGCTCGCGTTCGTGCCTCTCGGCGGTGGTTCCTGGCAAATCTTAGAACCAGACATCCATTTGCTGTCTCAGCCCGGCAGGGCCTCAACAGAAGATTGAGTTTGTGATCTCCTGCCAGTCTTGAAACATTTCGAAGTGGGCCTCGGGAGCTCGTGCTCCTTGCCCAGTCGGGTTTCGGGCAAGACCTGGCAGGCTGCGCGCTGAAGAAACCTCCTGATTCTCCCGCCTATGCGGCGGTGCAGTTTTCGTTTTCTACTACCAGAAAGTCTTTTTGGCGGCGATCGACGGCGACCAAATACGCCACTAGCTTCCGTGCCACGGCCAGCGTGGCCCGATTGGCATTGCCCTTCTGCTTCTCGCGGTCATAGATCATGGCCAAGGCTGGGCTGTTGCGCGGCGCCATCTTCGCTGCCTCGATCAGAATGGTTTGCAGATGCCGGTTGCGCTGCTTGGACAGTGGCGTGCGCTGGATGGTATCCCCGGAACTTTTCTCTGCACCACAGAGCCCGCAGTAGCTGATGGCCTTTTTGATCGAGGAAAAGCGTCTTACGTCGCCCACTTCCAGCACCCAGGTCAGCGCCGTGAGCGGACCTACGGCGGGAATCGTCATGAGCCGGTCAATACGTTCGCGGAGCATCGGGTCACGCTGGAGCGACCGCACCAAAGCGCTCTCGGTCTTTCCCAGGCGAACCACCGTTTCGCGGCACATCCGGAGCAGAGAGCGAAGCCCATCATCGATGTCCTGGTTCGTGGCCAACAGTTCGCGGAAGTACCCGACCTTGTGTAACCTCTGCTTGTTGTAGGCCACGCCGGCTTCCATCAGCAAAACCGCGGTCTTGTTCTTCATCTGCACGGCCTGGCGGACCAGCAAATTCCGATAGCGTAGCGTGCGCCGCCGCTCACGTATCTCCGTGGAAGCCATATAGGACTCTGGCAGAAAATCACACCGGAGGCAGTCGGCAATCTTGTGGGCGTCGATGCGATCGTTCTTCTTTTTCGCCGCTGCAATGGCCCGCAGCATCAGAGGATGGGCTACCTTCAAGGCAGCTGCATGTGGCTTCAGATGATCGTAGATCCAGCCTGAGAAAATGGTCGCTTCCATCGCTGCCGTCCACGGTTCCGGAAGAGTCTTCATCCATCTGTTTAGATCCATTCGAGTGGCGGGAATCGTGCCTTCTAGGTGGATATGGCCTCTGGCGTCTTTCACGCAGTAGCTGATCGTTTTCTTGTGAACGTCGAGCCCCACGTAATACATACTTTGCATGGAGGAGCCTCCTTGGTTGAATCTGAATCAGCGGGGTCGCTGAGTTCAGCGTTTCTACACCAAGCGCTCCTCCTAGACTTATTCATTCAAACATTTCGAGACTTGAGAAAACCATCTGAAGATTCACCGGCCAGAATGAATCCATTTCGGCTCAGGCTGGCTAGGGAAGTTCTCTTGAACAGCGACCTTACCTCCCACGAGTCTCGCGACAATCCTCAGTAGGAAAAAAATGACCAGCAGGTCTCCGATGGAAAGACCTGTTAGGGCTTGGGCTGGAATCCATGTGTTCTCATTCCAGTGTATTTGCAATATAAGCAGCACATGTGCTGCGCCAATGGGAGCCATTGTCGCCCAAAACCACCAATGCCGACGCATCCTGTGGGCCGCGTGAATTGCAAACCCCAACGTGAACGCAACAAACATAGCCGGATAGCCAGTTAGATCAGATCGCCCAATATGGCGTAAGAACAAGATAAGAAGCGAAAAGATCGCTGCAATAGATGCAGCCAACAAAAGCGCTTCTAAAGCCGGGCTGGAATCGTCTTGTGGCATTGCGAGTTCATAGAAAGAGGTCGGGAGCGCGACCTCGCTCTTAGGCTTCTGCGGATTGTAAAAGACAGGCACTCTCATTCCGGCGGAGAAATCTGTCCCCCGGAAAGTCTGGCCCAACTTCGAAATCCGCTCGCCGGACGGCGTCTCAAACGCGTAGCGCATCGAGCCATCATGGTAGGCTTCGGTTACCTGACCGATGGCCATATCACCTTCTGATACCAAGCGCCTATGCTTTAGGCACGGCCTTAACCAAAGCAAACCCACCAGCAACATGAGAAATATCGCAAATAGGAGACCGGCTACATCCCATTTCGCGAATGCGAATAGACCTGGTTGGTCATGGGCAACGTATCCGACCAGTCCGAGAAGGCCAGCCGCCAACAACCCCATGAATTGCCCTTTAAAGCTCATCCGAACCCGCCGTGGACGAGGAATGTCGGCGAGAACGCGCATAACATCGTCGTACGGTCCGAAAGCATACAAATTGCGGCGTCTGAACTCAGCCCACAGGGCGTTCGAATCTTCCTGTTCTAAGTCGCGATCTCGCTTCGCGGCACTAATCAGCTTATCGTCTGTCATTTCGCGACAGGTCTTTGCGAAATCAGGACTCATGCGGGAGATTCCCCTCGGCGGACGAAGCACAGCAAGTTTAAGATAGAAGTAGGTTACTTCTCCAGCGTTCGCCAAGTCTTGGAAAACGGGATTATCGGATACTGGCTTTTCGCGTTGCGACCGCATTCCGAGAAAATACTTGAATCGGGACCTATTCCTACGCGCGATGCTGGCCGCTCCAAAAAATGCTTCCGAGTGGGCGACGACGCCTTAGATGTGGTGTATATTCGCTCGCAGCCTAGGGCTAAACAGTAAAGCCGTTGGAGGGAATATCTCATGCGACGATTGTGCCTGGGAGTTGTACTTGCAGCAGGGATCGCGATGTTGGCGTCGGTAGGATTCGCTCAGCATGACCAGACCGCAGGTCCTTACAAGGTGCTAAAGACGGCCAGGGTTGGCGGTGAGGGCGGCTTTGACTACATTACTGCTGACGTCGAGGGCCGTCGTCTGTATGTCCCGCGGAATGGCCCGATGGGCCAACTGACAGCCTTCAATCTGGATACGCTGGAACCAGCGGGCTCGATTGCCGGCGTCAAGTCCGGCGGTGCTGCAGTCGACCCCAAATCCCATCACGGCTTCTCCACCACGTCGCCCATCACCATGTGGGACTCCAAAACTTTGCAGGTGATCAAGACGATCAACGTGGATGGCCGCCCAGATGGCATCATGTTTGACCCATTCAATGAACGCGTGTGGGTGCTGAGCCATATGCCGCCGTACGCCACCGTGATCGATGCAAAGGAAGGTACAGTCGCGGGCACGATTGACCTTGGCGGACAGCCCGAGCAGGCCGCGACCGACGGCAAAGGCACCGTCTACGTCAACATCATGGACAAAGCCAACATTGCCGTGGTGGACGCGAAGAATTTGGCGGTGACGAAGCACCTTGACCTCAGTTCAAAAGGCGTGGACGCCGGTAGCGGCCTGTCGCTCGATACAAAAAATCACGTTCTCTTTTCGTATTGGCGCCTGCCCACGCCCGTGGTCCTGATTGTGAACGCCGAAAACGGCAACATCATTAGCAGCTTCCCGACCGACGTGAACGTGGATACCGTCGGGTTCAATCCCGCCACCATGGAAGCCATAAGCACCGCAGGCGGCGGCTCGATGATATTCATCAAGGAAAATAGTCCCACCAGCTTCGAGGTGGAGCAGAGGCTGAAAACTATGGTAGGCGCCAGGAACATGGTGCTGGACACAAAGACGAATCACGTGGTCAGCATGGCGTTTGAGTACGGGCCGGTTCCGGCTAACGCGCCGGCGCCAGTGCCAGGCCGCATGGCGCTCGGTCCGCCGCTGCCGGGCTCATTTACGCTTCTTATGGTCGGTAAGTAGAAAGATTGAGGCCTGCCGGGAGGCTAACGCCGGCCGCGGCTGAGAACGCCTGGCTCCTGATCTGTTGCGTCCCGGATTGAATGTGATTATCGGTAGCTGGCTTTCTGGTAGAAAAACCAAAGGGCACGGCAACCAGCCGTGCCCTTTCCATTTATAGAGCGCGACGAAAAACCCCGAAGTGGCGCTGCGCTAAGCTAATCGCCTAGGGCGCCGAAGTTCTCCATTGATCCAATACCGAGAGGCGTCTTGTGCGTCGGCTGATACAAACCGAGGCTGCTGCCACTTGGTAACCGCATTGTCGTGCTCGTACCCCACGGTTGCTTCCTCGGCTCAGTGAAGGCGACGTTTTTGGCCTTCAAAGATTTCATCAAGGAGGGCAAATCATTACACATCAGATGGAGCGTCGCACCAAGCAACTCGTGCCCCGTATCCACGACCGGACTTGGAGCATTCTCGCTCAAAGGGTGCACCGCCAGTTCCGAAGGCGGCAGAGCGAATATGAGCCAGCCGCCGCCATCGTCGACAAAACGAAATCCAAGAACGTCTCGGAAGAACGTGCGATCTGCTTCGGGGTCTCTGCTGTAAAGAACAATATGAGCGCCGTTAACCATGTGTATGCTCCTTGACGCAATTACTACGCGCCTCTTGAGAGCGAGAACTCGCGCGAGAAAAAGTCGCGCGCGTTGCGTTGTGTATCTCCAGGCCCCCGGCAGCCTTGTAGTTCAGGGTGCGCCGGTTTGTGGCGGGCCCTGGGTCTGTTTCCTCGGCGCCGTCTTCAGGCGAAGAGAGCCGCCTCGCAGCTACTTCCAGGCCCCTAGCAGACGCCGCAGCAAAATGAATTGCCCCACGTGATAGGAGTTATGGTCTGCCACAAGCAGCGCTTCGCGCAACAGCGTCTGCCCTTGCCCGTGCGGGATGGGAGCAAAAAGATCGTTGGAAGGATCCTTTACAAGCTTTTCCATTTCGCCCAAATCTCGTCGGAATGCCGCCACGCTGGCATCCCACGCTGCAGGGTTCGGAGGAGCGTCGCTGTCGGGCCAATAGCCTTCCGGCCATTTCGGTGATTTGTGCTTCGCGTTGCGACTGAATTCCAGGATGTCCCACTGCGCCATTCGCAGATGTTCCAGAAGCCGCCACGGTGTGAACGGCACATCCTTTGCGCGCGCGCCGCGCAATTCTTCGGGAAGCCCATCGACTGCCTCGTCGAAATCCGCGTGTGCTCCGCGGCCACCTAGTAATTCAATCAAATGTTTTCGAAGAGCGGCGTCATGCCCGCTGTTCGAGGCTTCTTTAGGAGCACGCCGTTTCTTGGAAACACGCCGTTTCGATTTCATGTCCGCCCCGCAAGTTTCCGAGTGGCCAAGTTTACGAGAGGCCAGTTTTTCAGAAGTGTACCGCGATGCGCAAGTATGGCGGTTCGTTCTGGGGAGCGGAACCGGGGCCGGCACGTGCCTCTAGCGCGCGAGAATCGCGTCGTACGAAGTCGCACCTGCCGTTGGGGCGGCGACGAAGACGCCCCAGCGGCCTCTCGCAAAACAGGGATCAAGCAAAGCGCTGTGCTTCACCCCAAAACCGCGCTGCACACCACCTTCAGGCGGAGCCGCCGCGTTTAGCGGCGCCGAAGGGTCACCCTGAACAACCCCTTACCTGTGAAGGGCGGTCAGGCCGGCGAACCCATCGACCGTCGCTGTTGAAAGCATTCGCGACAGTAGACGGGACGTCCCTGCGTGGGCTTAAACGGAACGGTCGTTTCTTTCCCACACTGTGAACAGGTCGTCTTCGTTTCGGCTCGCTGAAAGTTAGCTACCTGGCCGACGTTATCCGCGCGTTTTGCTTTGCAGGACTTGCACCGCTTGGGTTCGTTTTTGAAACCCTTATCGGCGAAAAACATCTGTTCGCCGGCGGTAAACACAAATTCTGCACCGCACTCCGAGCACTTCAGGACCTTATCCCGGTACTCCATGTCTGGCTCCCACGACCCCACGCTGGATGCGAGGCCGGTAAGCAGCCGGGACCAGGCAGGCCTATCCAGACGTATTGCTTCCTGTGCGTCCAGAGAGCTCAACCGGGGCCCAACTGCCTACGATCCCTAGGGTCTATAATGCCTGGTCCTGCTTGCTTGATCGGCTGGCCAGATTAGCTTGTCTAATCCTGCTCGCGGCGCTGCTTCTTACGCAGACGCTTCCGGGAAAGAGCCTGCTTCGCACGGCGTTTTTCGCCGGGCTTCATATAAAAACTATGCTTCTTTATTTCTTTTATGATGTCTTCTTGTTGCACTTTGCGCTTGAAACGGCGTAAAGCGTTCTCCAAAGACTCGCCTTCCTGAATCACAACTTCTGCCACGCGAAGCTCACCTCCTTTCCGGATATGAATATGGCTGTACAACCCGAGCCAGCGCTTGCTGAAAAAAGGTTACGCCCTGGGGGGTGCCATTTGTGGGCCTGTTCTAGCGGAGCGCGTCCCTTAAGTCAAGTAACTTTTTCCGCTGCCAGGCCGCCGCAACGGTGACCCGGCTTGCTCGACCCCGCGCCACTTAAACTCACATAACTCCATTCGGGCTTTGGGTCGCGGCTTTTTATGGTGAGCGCAGCGAATTCACCGCCGCGACATTAGGCCGTTCAAAATGAAAACGGCTTTAGCCGCTGAGTTTTTGGGTGCCGCATCTGAATCTAACCCGCAACCCCAAAATAATTTGGCATCGCGAACCTTTCCTTATCCGTCTAATGGGCGCAGCTGCGATTTTCTCGAGCTGGAGTACAATGCGGCGCGGTACGCGACCGTAACTCACGCCAGAGGCCCAGACTCATGCCCCTTATGGGCGACGTTATCGGTATCCTTCTCGCCGGCGGACAAGGCGAGCGGCTTTGGCCGCTAACCCGCGACCGCGCGAAACCCGCAGTTCCTTTCGGCGGAGTCTACCGCATCATCGACGTCACGTTATCCAATTGTATCAATAGCGACCTGCGCCGCGTCTTCGTCCTCACGCAGTACAAGGCGCTCAGCCTGAATCGCCACATTCGCGTGGGGTGGTCCTCTCTTATGGGACTCGGCGACTTCATTGAGATTTTGCCGCCGCAAATGCGCGTCTCCACGAGCTGGTATCTGGGCACCGCCGACGCCGTCTACCAGAATATTTATTCCATCGGTAGCGAGCGTTCCACCTACGCCATCGTTCTCTCCGGCGATCACATCTACAAAATGAATTACCGCAAGATGCTTCAGCAGCACGTCGATTCGGGTGCTCACGTCACGGTCGCCACCATCGAAGCCGATCCCGTCGAAGCGGCCCATCGCTTCGGCATTATCGAGACGGACGCGCAGTGGCGCGTTCTCGGCTTTGAGGAAAAGCCCGCGGAGCCCAAGCGCGCCGCGCATCGCTCGGAAAAAGTGAACGCCTCCATGGGCGTATACATCTTCAATACGCAATTGCTCATCCCGATCCTGATCGCCGACGCAGAAGATCCCGAATCCACACACGACTTCGGCCGCGATATCCTTCCGCGCATCCTCTCGAAATATCGCGTCTACGCCTACAATTTCGAGGACGAAAACCGCAATGGCCCTCTCTACTGGCGCGACGTCGGCACCATCGACGCTTATTACGAAGCCAACATGGATCTGGTTTCCGTCACGCCGATCTTCAACCTCTACGATAAAAGCTGGCCGCTGCGCACCTGGCAGCACCAATATCCCCCGGCGAAAACCGTTTTTGCCGATCCGGAGCGGATGGGCGTGGCCGTCGACTCGATCGTCAGCGGCGGCTCCATCATTTCAGGAGGCCGTGTGCAGGGCTGCGTGGTCGGCCTCGATGTGCGCGTCAACAGCTTTTGCGAAGTGGAAAATTCCATCATCTTCAATCACGTCAATATCGGCCGCCATTCCCGCATCCGCAACGCCATCATCGACCGTCACGTCGTTCTGCCCGAACACACCGAGATCGGCTACGACCTCGAAGCCGACCGCAGCCGCTATCACGTCAGCGACAAAGGCGTCATCACCGTCGTCCGCGAAGAATCCATGCTCGAAGAACCCGAGTAACACTCGACGTTGTCATTCTGAGCGAAGCATCCCGACCTTCTTATCCGGAAATCGTGTCTTCACGATTTCTGTCGGGATGCGAAGCCGAAGAATCCCTCCTCTCTGTGCCCTCAGCGTCTCCGTGTTCTCTGTGTAACGCCGAAGACTCTTCGGCTCCCCGCAGTGTCATCCCGACTGCCGAATTCTCGCACTCGGGATCTGCCTTTCGCCTTTACGGGTGCCCCACCCTTCGTTTCTAAGGGTGGGTCCGACTTTGTAGCGCAGGTGTCGCGTCGCCTTCGTGCGCAACACCTGGGCTTTTCGCCGATTTTGCGCATCGCGGCCCGAAGGTTAAAATGCCGTCTCACATTTTCCCGGAGGCGACATGCCCAGCAAGGCCACGACAAAGGCCAAAACGAAAGCCAAAACGAAAGCCAAAACAAAGGCCAGCAGAAAAGCCAGCCCGAATCGCAGCAAATCGGCTAACAGCAGCAAGCTCAGCAGCGCCAAAACCCACAAGATCGCCGGCGTGATCGGCCGGCAGATCATCGATTCCCGCGGCAATCCCACCGTCGAAGCCGACGTGATCCTCGAAGACGGTACGCGCGGCCGCGCCGCCGTGCCCTCCGGCGCCTCCACCGGCGAACACGAAGCCCTCGAACTACGCGACGCCGATAAATCCCGCTATCTCGGCAAAGGAGTCCTCCACGCCGTCCAAAACATTAACGGCCCGATCGCCAAAGCCCTTAAAGGAATGGACGCCTCCGCCCAGGTCGCGCTCGACCATCGCATGATCGAGATCGATGGCACGCCGAACAAGGGCAAGCTCGGCGCCAACGCCATTCTGGCGGTCTCGATGGCCGCCGCTCGCGCCGCAGCAGCCGCTGAACGCCTCCCGCTCTACCGTTATCTCGCGCGCTCTTCCACCCAGCGCGACGCCACAATGCTTCCCGTGCCCATGATGAACATCCTCAACGGCGGCGCCCATGCCGATAATTCCGTCGACCTTCAGGAATTCATGGTCATGCCCATCGGCGCGCCGAGCTTTTCCGAAGCGTTGCGCATGGGCGTCGAAGTCTTCCACCACCTGAAATCCGTGCTGCACAAACGCGGCTATTCCACCGCCGTCGGCGACGAAGGCGGCTTCGCCCCCAATCTCAAATCCAATGAAGAAGCCATCGAGCTCGTCCTCGAAGCCATTCGCGCCGCGGGATACACCTCGGGGAAACAGATTGCTATCGCGCTCGATCCCGCTGCGAGCGAGTTCTATCTGAGCGACACCGGCCGCTACGTCTTCCAGAAATCGGACCAGTCCTCGCGCACGTCGGAGGAGATGACCGCCTTCTGGGAAAACTGGGTCCGCCAATATCCCATCGTTTCCATCGAAGACGGCCTCGCCGAAGACGATTGGGACGGATGGAAACACCTCACCGAAGTCCTGGGCAAGAAAATCCAGCTCGTCGGCGACGATCTTTTTGTCACCAATACCGTGCGCCTGAAGCGCGGCATCACCGAGCACGCCGGCAATTCCATTCTGATCAAGCTCAATCAGATCGGCACGGTTACCGAAACCATCGGAGCGATCGAGATGGCGCGTATCGCCAAATATTCCTCCATCGTTTCGCATCGCTCCGGCGAAACCGAAGATACGTTTATCTCCGATTTCGTCGTCGCCATGGGTACGGGACAAATCAAGACCGGCTCTGCCTCCCGCACCGACCGCGTCGCCAAATACAATCAGCTGCTGCGCATCGAAGAAGAGCTCGGCTCCGCGGCCAAGTTCCCCGGCCGCTCGGCTTTGGCGCCCCGCACCTAGTAGCTGTCATTCTGAGCGAAGCGTCCCGACCTGCTTGCCCTGAAATCGTGTCTCACGATTTCAGTCGGGACGCGAAGTCGAAGAATCTCTCATTCTCTGTGCGCTCAGTGTCTCGGTGTCATTCCTCGCCCTTGTAGTCCAGGGCGCCGCGTAGGCGCTTCGGTTTTAACGTAACGGCGGCTTGCGCTGAGTTGCGAAGTGGCTTCAGCCCGGCATCTTCGCCTTGCTCCGCCCGCGTGACTCGCGCCGTGTGACTCGGCGCTCACGCGTCATTCCGAGCGCGCCGTCGGGCACGCCGTTTGTGCCCGAACGTTCCTCCGGCGCGAGAGGAATCCCTCCGCGCTTCTGCTTCGCATGCAGCATTCGCCCGGGTGCCCCATCCTTCGCGCCGTTCGCGAAGGGTGGGGCCTTTCTTTGTAGCCCAGGGCGCCGCGACGTGCTTCTCCGTCGCGGGCCCTGGGGCTTTTTCATGCGCCTCTGGGCCCGCTTGCCCTGACCTGTCCCGAGTTTCGAGGGAGCCTCGAAGGGTGCGGCCACCACTTACCGCGCCTTCACCGACTCCATGCCGCTCGCCTTGATCGCCGCCTTCGCCTTTTCCGACGTGAGAAAATCGAGCAACTCCTGGCCGCCTTTGGGCTCTTTCGATCCCGCCACCATCGCCGCCGAAAACACCGACACGTACTGAATCTCCTTCGGCAGCGTCCCCACGAACTCCGTCCCCGGCACATGCACCAGCTCGCTCACCGGCTGCACCGCGATCTCCGCGTCTCCTTTGGCGACGGCGGCCACGCCGGTGCTTGTCGTCTTCGGAGCCATTTCGCTGGCGATTCCGAGCTGCGGAAAAAGCTTCTTCACGATATAAATTCCCGTGGTGCTGCCCGGAAACGTGACCGACTTTGCCCGTAGCATCGTTTTCTTGAACGCCTCGACCGTACTGATATCCGGCTTCGACGCTCCGGCCCGCACCGCCATTCCCAGCGGCGTTTGGCCCAGGTTCACATCCGAGCCCGCGACGATTTTTTTCTCCGCGATCAGGTCGTCGAGCCCCTCCCGCGACATGATCACCACGTCCGCTGGGACGCCTCGACGCAACTGCGCGCCAATCGTGTCCGGCCCGCTTCCCTGCGAAGCGCCCCGCGTCACCGTGACCTTGATGCCGGTGGACTTCTCGAACTCCGGCTGCATCTCCTGAAACGCCGCAGCAAATCCGCCCGAGGTGATCACGTTTAGCTCCGCCCGAGTTTGTTTTTGCGATCCAGGCTGAGCCTGACCCTGCGCCCGCGACGCCGCCGGCCACGCAAGCGCCGCCGCAGCCGCCGCCGCCACCAGCAAAACCAATCCCATCGGTCCGCGCCCCTTATTCATGACTTCCTCCCGAACGAATGCGCGGAGTATACGCCTGAAGTGCTTTCTCGAACCTGCAGCTACCTCGCCTCCGCACGCCGTCGCGGAGGCGCTTTGGTTTAAACGTAGCGCCGGGGACTTCAGCCCGGCAGCCGTTTCCTCGTCTTTGCGGGTGTCCCACCCTTCGTACTTAAGGGTGGGTTCATGCCGCAGGCCTTGCAGCCCAGGGCGCCGCGACGCGCTTCTCCGTCGCGGGCCCTGGGGCCTTTCGCCGTGCCTTGGGTGTCATCACGAGGAGCGTAGCGACATGCGGGGTCCCCAGCGAAGCCTCGGTTTTGCGCTCGCTGGGGTGCGGGCGAGGGATCTGCAGTTGGCTGCGTCTCGAAAAAGAGCTCTGCCCCCTACCTTGCTGCCTCGGCCCATCGCGGACGGGCTTCGGTTTAAACGTAGCGCCGGCTTGCCCTGAGCTTCGAAGGGGCCTTCAGCCCGGCATCCTCGATTTGGGCTAATGGAGGACCCGCAACCGATCCGCTGCCACGTCGTACCTTGCCGCCGCAACCCTTGTAGCCCAGGGCGCCGCGACGCGCTTCTCCGTCGCGGGTCCTGGGGCCTTTCGCCGTACCTTGGGTGTCATCACAAGGAGCGTAGCGACGAGGATCTGCAGTTGGCTGCGTCTCGAAAAAGAGCTCGGCCCCCCTACCTTGCTGCCGCACGCCCGTTCATAAGCGGCGAGCTTCGAAGCGGTCCAATGGAACTTCGTTCATTCGAATGAAATTCTATACATTTCCCTCTGTCGAATAAACAGTCCTTATCTTCGTTCGAACAATCTATCGGTAAACAATTGTTGACATGTATATACTATTAGGGTAACATCGCATATGACTACCGTAAAAGAACCACCTACAGGCCCCAGACCTGCTTCTTTCTTGAAGTCCGTAATCTCCCAGCTTAAACCTCAACGCCACTCAGAAGCGGCCGCCAGCAAGTCTTCTGACAAACTCGCGGATCCGGCCAGGATCGGCGTCCTGAGCGACGAACCGGAGCGAAGGACCTCTCTTAACGTTTCCGCTTCGCGTTGCCAGTTCACCTTTGCCAATGGACGCCAATGCAAAACACCTCCGATGCAACTCTGCGTTCATCACGCTCCTAAGCAACAACGCGGCGCCAAACGCGTATCTGACGCATCTGCGCTCGAAGCGCTTTGCTCCGACCTCACCACCACTACCAGCATCAACCGCGCCCTCGCCCAAACCTTTCTCCTCATGGCCCAGGGACGCATCTCCCGCAAAGACGCCGTTGCCTTCGGGTATCTCTCCCAGCTCCTGCTGCAATCCGTCTCCGGAGTCCGCGCCGAGTACGTCGCCGCCAACGGCTACCGCCAGTGGGAAAACAAATTGAAAACTTCTCTTATGCCGGATGCAGGCGAAGATCCTGAGCCCTCTCCTGGCGGCGACTCGGGCCCATCAAGCGGTGGAGGCGAGAACCTCGAGCAAAGACGTAATGGTGTTGTCGAGCGGCAAAAGGGCATGTCAATCAGGCCGCTTTTGCCGCATAAAGAAGGCGAGAGAGGAATCCCTCCTAAGCCTTTGCCCGTTAACAAAGTCAAACGTGAGAGAGGAATCCCTCCGAATCCTCCTCAAGAGCGCCCTCTCGCCGAGCGCATCATGGGCCAGCCCGATTACGCCGATATCTTGTCGCGTTCGCTGGCTATGCTCGACCGCAAATACGACTTCACCCCGGAAGGCCGCTCCGAAGCCCAAAAGCTCGCGCTCGAACTCGAGCTGATGAAGCCGGCTCCCGAGAAGCCGGCGAAAGGCTTTTTCGGCCAAACCGTCGATCTCATGCGTCGTTTCCGCGACGCCGAGGAACAAAACTCCGACGCCGCTTCCATTCCCCCAGCGCTTGATTACTACGGTCACCCGATCAAAATGCACGTCACCCCTCCGCCGTGGGCGGATAAGCAAGACGCGCTTCCGCCGGCCCGCGGCACAGCCACTCCTGGCTGTGCGTCTCCAAGCCCGTCTCCCTCGCTATCCGAACCGCCCACCGTGCCTGATCAGCAGACTTGTAGCTCAGGGCGCGGCGAAACAGTCTCCGAGGCGCAGCGGTCTTGCGCATCTTCAGTGAGCGCCCCGGCTGATTTTGTAGCGCCGCCTTCTAGGCGGCACCGCAAACCTCGTTCGCATTCCAGCGCTCCCGTCTGCCCGCCGCACTCCGAACTCCCTATGCCCCTTCCGATCTCCCCGACTACTGCTAAGCCTGATTCGGTCGGCGGCCCCGACGACGAACACCACGAAGGCCACCGCACCGACTGGTATGCGCCGCCCTCATGGTCAAAAACCAGGCCGCCCGACCCGTTTCCGAGCCGCAAAGAAAAACTCCAGCGCAAGCTCCGGGGCATGAGCAATTCCGCCTTGCGTCGCCTGCAGCACCGCAGCTCTAGAGACCTTTGAAATGAACACTTACGACAAAATAGGGGAGGGGGTAATGAGGTTCAGCAATCCAGTACTGAGGTTGTCGGGCGCGAAAAGGACGTGACGATCACGGCGCTTTTCGCGCATAAATAGAGTCGCTACGGCGACTGTCGCGCCTCCGCGACGGCCTGGCGGCAGCAAGATACTGGGCGAAATGAGCTACCCCCACATAATTGGTGTTGTCGGGCGATGAAAAGCGCGTGCGAATCACGCGGCTTTTATCGCAAGAAGTTGCGGGTGCCCCACCCTTCGTACCTAAGGGTGGGTCCCTGCACGCCTTTGGCGCGTGCACCGAAAAGGCGAGGAAACGGCTGCCGGGCCGAGTCCCCGGCGCTACAGCAGATCCCTCGGGTCCGCCCGAGGCGGACTCCTCGGGATGACAACTTTGGCGAGGTGGTGGCGCACAACGAGGAGTGGCTGCGCCACAGCAGAGGTGGGGCTAGAATGGCTCGCGTGAAAACAATTGAGCGGATCGGAGGGTGAGATGGCGCGGATGCGATTTAATTTGAGTCGGGTGATCGGGAGTGCGGCGGTGGCAGTTGCGCTGATCGTTGTTCTTTTTGCTGCGGCTTCGCGCGCGCAGGGGCAGGCGCAAGGCAACGACGCTGACGCCAAAGCGATCAAGCAGGTCTACGCCGAGTGGTATGAGGCTTTCAGCCGGCATGACGCGCACGCGGCGGCGATGACCTTCACCGAAGATGCCGATTTCACGAACATGCGCGGCGTTCACAACCATGGCCGCAAGGAGATCGAAGCGCACCTGGCGACGATCTTTGCGGGCGCGCTTGGATCGGCGCGCCGCACCGACACCGTCAGGAACATCCGTTTTTTCTCGCCCGAACTGGCCGAAGCGGACGCCGATACGGTGATCAGCGGGACCAAAGCGGCCGATGGGTCGGAGGGGCCTCCGCGCAAAGGGCTCATGGTGACGACCATGACGAAAAAGGATGGCCGCTGGTTCATCAGCGTGTTTCATGAAGTGGAGTTCCCGGCGGCGCAATAGGGAAAACCTGCGCAGACGTCACAGAGGCAGGGAGAAAAACGGCATCCTAACACCGAAGGGTGCGGCACCCCGATTCGGCTTTGAGGTGGTGGATTCGGCAGGGCTGTACGAAGGTACAGTAGCCGCGCAAAACGCGCCGCACGTAACCTTGAATGATCCAAGGGGACGATCCGACTTCCTGTCTGTGAGGCGCGCTTGTTCTGCGAAAATTGTGGGTTGCAATTCCTCCCCGTGCAGTCGGTGTGCACCCGCTGTGGCGTGACCTGTACCCGCCACTGGTATCAATTGATGAGCCTCGTCACGCTGGGCGTCGCTGCCGCGTGCAACTCCGCCGTGGCTTTGCTGGTGTTGCCGCGCCTGCTCGCGGCGCGTTCGCATCGACTGGCAGTGCTTCATGAAGGGTTCGCCATGCGCGCGTGGCTGTGGACGGACCTGAAAGCCGCTGTTTATGGCTGGATTCCGCTGGCGCTGGCGCTTCTGGCCTGGGACTACTTCGTGCGGCAAGACGTCTCGCCGGTGATGAGCGAGAAGATCAAAGGCTGGCTCGTTCGCGGACTGCTGATTGTTGCCTGGGTTCCGGGTGTGGCTCCTCTGGTGCCGCATTGGCTTCGGCCTCCCGCGGCGCTCATGGTGAGCGTGGCGAAGCTGCCCCGGCTTCCGGCGATGGGAGCAGCTTCCGGTTTCATGTGGCTTTTGCCCTGGGCGATGGTGGCGCTTGCCGCCGGCATACTGTGCATCAACGCGCAGACGCGCGATTCGCTGCTGGGTCACGGCCGCATTCTGAGCGGCATTAGCCTGGCGGTTCTGGTCGCCGTGCTGATGCTGACGTTGCTGAGCCTTTCCGCGTAGCTTCGGCACGGGATCTGTGCAGCGCCGCATCGAGATTGTGTATAGAGCCCGCGGAACAGTCTGTGGAGTCCCCGCATCCCCTTCCGCCTCGTAAATGCGTCCTATCGAAATTCTGCACTGGCACTCCGCCAAATCGCCGTGTTAGGCTGAGTTAATGGCAGTCGCCCAGCTTTTGCCGACTGCGGCTGTTGTATCAGCGAGCGCGCAGCGGACTTCTGCGTGCATGAAGGTGAGAACACGATGAATCCCAAGCGAAATCGAGCCCTCCTGATTTTCGCGGCCCTCTGCGTCACGGCTGTGTTCGGCGCTTTGTACGGCCCCTCGCTGCGAGCCACTCCGGCCGACACCTCCGTGCTGCAAGAGCACATCAAGAATCTGACCAACGTGCTGTCGGTTGTTCAGCAGAACTACGCGATTCCGGTCGATACCGACCGCGCGCTTTACGAGGGCGCCATCCCGGGGATGCTGCGCGTGCTCGATCCGCATTCTACCTTCTTCGATCCGCGTCAATTCGCGCTGATTCGCGAAGGGCAGCGCGGAAAGTATTACGGCGTGGGCATGACGATCGGTGTGCGCGAGAACCATACGGTGGTGCTGGCGCCGATGGTCGGCTCGCCGGCGTCCAAGGCGGGCATTCGCCCCGGGGATCTGATCAACACTATCGACGGCAAACCCGCCGAGGGGCTGAGCACTTCCGAAGTGGCCGATCTGCTCAAGGGGCCCAAGGGAACGACGGTACACGTGACGATGTTGCGCGAAGGCGAGAGCGCTCCTGTCACTTTCGCTCTTACGCGCGACGAGATTCCGCGGCACGCCGTCGACGTTTCGTTCCTGGTACGGCCCGAGATTGGGTACATCCGACTGACCGGCTTCGAGAGTGAAGACGCGGATACCGACGTCGCGGCGGCGCTGAAGCAACTGGACGTCAGCAAGCTCGACGGCCTGATCCTGGATCTGCGGGGAAATCCAGGCGGCTTGCTGGACAAAGCCGTGGCGATCGCGGACATGTTCCTCGACAAGAATCAGCTCATCGTTTCGCACCACGGGCGCGCATCGCAGGAACGGCGCTACTACGCCGTGCACGGAAATCGCGGCGTGCAGGTGCCGCTGGTGGTGCTGGTGAACGGCGGCTCGGCGTCGGCTTCGGAGATTCTCTCCGGCGCGATTCAGGATCACGACCGCGGGATCGTCGTGGGCGAGCAAACTTTCGGGAAGGGGCTGGTGCAATCGGTGACACCGCTCAGCGAGAACACCGGCCTGGCGCTCACGACGGCGCGCTACTACACGCCCAGCGGGCGGCTGATCCAGCGCGATTATAAAGATGTCTCGCTTTACGACTATCTCTACAATCACAAGAATCCGCGTCCGAATGAAGTGAAACTGACGGACAGCGGCCGGCAAGTGTACGGAGGCGACGGCATTACTCCCGACGTTCAGGCCGCCGCGCCCAAGCCCAACGATTTTCAGGAATCGCTGCTGCGCCGCGACGTTTTCTTTCCCTTTGAGGGCAGCGTGGGTAATTTCACGACGTACTTCCTGGGAACGAAGCCTCAGGTGACAAAAGAGTTTGAGGTAAGCGATCCGGTGCTGGCGGTGTTCCGCGGATATCTGGATAAGCAAAATATTCACTACACCGAAGCGGACATTACGGCTAACGCGGACTGGATCAAGCGCGAGATCAAGAAGGAAGTATTTATCTCTATGTTCGGGCTGCCCACGGGGGACCAAGTCGACCTCCAGAATGATCCCGAGGTCTTGAAGGCAATTGAGTCGCTTCCGCAGGCGCGGTCACTCTATGACAACGCGCGACGCGTGTTGGCGCAGCGAGTGACGGCGCCGTTTGCGCAGCCGTGAGATGGGCGACCAGCGAGGCTGAGAAAAAAGGCTTGACACGATCTCTCTTAGAGTGATATTTCGCAGGCATCAGGCGCCAGTGAGAAGTCTTTGACGCGCCGTTTCGACGAACCGCCGGGTTGTGAAGGCAGTCGGGAGGATTAGCAGCTTCGGATTGACGGTTCGCAAAGTTTACTCAGCAACACCCCACCCACCCCGGGAGGTGGAAACTCTCAGTTTTCACCTCCCTTTTTTTATTGAGTCGAGAGCCTCCCCTATTGGCTAAAGCCGCTCTTATTTTCACGGTGTAGTCTCGCGGCTATGGATACGCTGCGCTCACCATAAAAAGACGCGACAACCAAATCAAATTGGCTGTAGGAGTTTCCTTATCGCGTGAAAAAACCGCACCCTTGAAACCGAAGGGTGCGGCACCCAGCAAGCCCGATTCGTCTCTCGCTTCTCAGGGCAAGAGGGTGCGGGACCCAAAACTGGCACGGAAGCTACGCTCAGGAGCCTTTTTTCAATTCGGCGAGGACGAGCTTGGCGACTTCGCGCAGGGTCTCGAAAACACCTTTTCCGTCGACGGCGACCGCTTCGACGACAGGTTCGCCTTTCAGCCGCAGACTTTTGCAAAGAGCATCGTGAGCCATCACGTTGGGGAGATCGCGTTTGTTGAGCTGCAATACGTAGGGAATGCTGCTGAATTCGAGCTTGTGCTCCTTGAGGTGTTCTTTCAAATTCTCGAGCGTTTCGAGGTTGGCGTCGAGGCGCTCTTCCTGCGAGTCAGCGACAAAAACGACGCCATCCGCGCCCTTCAGAATAAGTTTGCGGCTTGCTTCGTAGAAAACCTGGCCTGGAACCGTATAGAGGTGCAGACGAGTTTTGAAGCCTCGAACGCTGCCGAGATCGAGCGGGAGAAAATCAAAAAAAAGTGTGCGGTCGGTTTCCGTAGCCAGCGAAATCATCTTGCCTTTCATGCCCGTCCCGGTGTTGTCGTAAATCCATTGTAGATTGGCGGTTTTCCCGCCTAAGCCGGGACCGTAATACACAAGCTTGCAATTGATTTCGCGTGCGGGAAAGTTGATGAAAGGCACAGTGCCCCGGGCCGACCGGGAGTGTATTTATAACATAGCGAGCAGGTGAGGCCAAAGGGTGCTGGCAGTTGGGCGTAGTCAATTGCCAACGAACCGCGCAGGAAATCTACGAGGACGGAGCAAGTTGCGCGTTTACAGATAGATAGGTGCCGATTAATTGGCAGGGCACGGCGCTCCGCCGGTACCCTGATTGACGGGGTTTGGAGAGCTATGCTAAAACATGGCCAAATGCGCCGCCCCAGAAAGTCCAAAAAAAGCGGAAAAACAAAGCGGGTTAGTGCCCCATCTCAAGCCAGATTTTTGAAAAAAAAGGAATTAAAGGCGAAAGATGTGCCCCGGGCATTGATCGATCCGGCCGTCGAACAGCAAATGAAGACGTTCGAGGAAGGCGTACAGAATTTTCAGCAGCAAAAGTACGCCAAGGCTAAGCCCCTGTTTGAAAAGGTACTTAGCGGCCCCGGCAAAGACCTTGCGGATCGGGCACGAGTTCACCTGCGTATCGTTGAGCAACGCATGCAGCGTTCCGAGAGTGTCGTTCCACGTACACCCGAAGAGCATTACCAACAAGGCGTGGCGATGATGAACATGGGGCGCTGGGACGAAGCCCGAGAACATTTACTGCGCGCGCGGAAGTTGGCCCCCAAAGCCGACTACGTCATCTACGCTATGGCGGCTCTTGATTGCCTTACGGGCGAGGCAGAGTCGGCAATGGAAAACCTGAAGCTGGCGATACAGCTTCGCCCCGAAAATCGTTATCACGCGCGTAATGATGAAGACTTCGCCTTTCTCCAAGAAGACCCTAGATTTACGGAGCTCCTTTACCCGGATCGCGACGGCTCAGGAACGTAACGGCGTCCGGCACGTGAACCGTTCACAACCTCATCGCGTTCGATCGATGCGGATCGTCGCCATCGGCGGCGGAACCGGGCTCTCCACGCTGTTGCGCGGATTGAAAACCCATGTTGCTCCCCGGCAGCGACGTAATTCTCATCACCCCATAAGCGATCTTGCGGCGATTGTGACCGTCATGGATGACGGCGGCAGTTCGGGACGTTTGCGGCGCGAATATAGCGTGCTGCCCCCGGGTGACCTTCGCAATTGCATGGTCGCTTTGTCAGAAGACGAAGCCTTGCTCAGCCGGCTTTTTCAATATCGTTTTCAATCGGGCGTTGGTCTGCGAGGCCACAGCTTCGGGAATCTTTTTCTAACGGCATTGAGTCACGTTACCGGGGACTTCACGCACGCCGTGCGCGTCACCAGTGAAGTGCTGGCGATTCGAGGACGAATCTTTCCCGCGACCAATCAGCTCGTTTCGCTGGAAGCAGCGCTCGAAAACGGCAAAGTGATCGCCGGCGAAACCCACATCGGCCACACGCGCGTACGAATCCGTCGCGTTCGCCTGGTTCCCAGGAAAGTGAAGCCTCTGCCTGAAGTGCTGGAGGCAATCTCCACGGCCGACCTGATTCTGCTCGGCCCTGGGTCCCTCTTCACGAGCGTTATTCCCAATCTGTTGGTGTCCGGCGTCACCGACGCTATCGAGAAAGCCAAAGCCAAACGAGTTTATATCGCCAATCTGATGACCCAACCGGGCGAAACTCTCGGTTACACGCTCGTGGACCACGTGCGCGCCATACATCGGCACACGGGCAAAAAGATTGTCGATTATGTGGTGATTAACGATCATCCACTCGCGCCGGAAGTGCTGCGGCGCTACAAATCCGAGGGCGCAGAGCCGGTGGCAGTTGACTCCACCGAGCTGCACCGTATGGGGCTGCAATGCATCTTCGACAATCTGCTCGAGGTTCACGACGTGGTGCGCCACAATTCCAACCGACTCGCCTCGCTTCTGCTGAGAGAATTTGTAGAAAAATAAATTTCGACGCTTAATTTGAGCCAAATGGATGGAGCAGGTGTGGAACAACGCGTTCGACGATCAGCCACAGGCCCACCAGCGCAAATACAATGCCCGCCGAAATACCCGCATAGCGAGAAGCATTTTGTGCCAAGCCGGCACGGACCCGATTTCCAACGATGATTCCAAAGTACGCAAATAAGAGCGTTTGACAAAGAATCGTAATTATTACGGCAGGGATCGGCAGGTCTGAGACGCCCAGCGGGAATCCTATAGCCAGTTCATCTGTCGATATGGCGAGTCCGGCCGGGAGGAACGATCGCAATGAACTGAAGGAGATGCGTTCGACGTCTTTCTCTTTGTCGCCGCGAAGGGCTTCCCGGACTGAATGAATACCAAGGCCTACGAGTATGATTCCCCCGGTCACGACGGCGGCAGTTTCAAAGCGCCGGCTGACAAGCCGGGCAAGGGCGATTCCGAAAAGAGGCATGACGCCTTCGAAAGCGGAGAAGATCAAAGCCGGCCGCCAGGGGCGAAAACCTCGAAGGCCGAGTGCAATTGCCAGAGCCAATGTATCCAGGCCCAGCGGAAATACAAAGACGACTATTTTCCAAGACATTTGATCGAAGGCTCCATCAGGAGTTTCGCAGATTTCCGCCCACTGAGTCGCTACCCGCGGGGCGGTCGTAAAGCGCTCGTTCGGGTCCGGGTGGAGCCTTGCGCCAGCGCGTGCGTCTCCGTATACTGCGCTTCTCCGCGCCGACGACGCCAAAGCCCCTTGGTCTCTCCCCGCGCGGCAAAAAATCTTTTCCGGAGCGTAGCTCCTGGAGTGGATCGCGCATCATTATTCCAGGAGAAGCCAGAATGTCCACGCCCACCCTTTCGCCGCATGATGAAATGAACGTCTACGCTTCGGCGGAAGCGCGCTTTGAAGTTGCCGCCAAGAGATTGGGACTCGAAGATGGCGTGTACCGCTTCATGCGCTATCCCAACAAAGAGATCACAGTCTACATTCCGGTCACACTGGATAGCGGGCAGCTTGAAGTTTTCATCGGGTATCGCGTGCATCATTCATTGGTGCGGGGTCCATGTAAGGGCGGCATCCGCTTTGCGCCCAACGTCACGCTGGACGAAATTCGAGCCCTTGCCAGTGAAATGACCTGGAAATGCGCTGTAGTAAATATTCCGTTCGGCGGCGCCAAGGGCGGGATTATCTGCGACCCTACAAAGCTTTCGCGCGGAGAACAGGAGCGCATTACCCGGCGTTACACAGCCGAGCTGAGCGAATGGTTTGGCCCGGAACGCGACGTGCCGGCACCAGATCTGGGCACCAATGAGCAGACTATGGCCTGGATCATGGATACGTATTCGATGCACGTCCGGCGCACTACTACGGCCGTCGTGACTGGAAAGCCCGTCGAAATGGGCGGATCGCAAGGCCGCCATGCCGCGACAGGCCGGGGCCTGCTGATCACGTGCGATAAGGCAGTGGCCAAACTCGGAATGCAGCGCAGCGAAACGCGCGTGGTAGTGCAAGGCTTTGGCAACGTAGGCTCAGCCGCGGCTTCCCTGATGCATGCGGCTGGTTACAAAATCGTGGGGCTGGCCGATATTCATGGCGGTCTCTACAACGAGAAGGGCTTTGACGTCCCTGCGGTAGAGGAGTGGGTCCTGCGCCAGCGTAAGCCTCTTCCGGATTTTCCCGGAGGCGGAGTTCGCATGACTGCACAAGAGGTGCTCTTTCAACCTTGTGACGCGCTCGTCCCCGCAGCCGTGGAGAATCAAATCACCAGCGAAAATGCGCACCGAATCCAGGCTCGCATCCTTTGCGAAGGCGCCAACGGCCCGACTACCGCGTACGCCGATGAGATAATCGATGCCAAGGGCATCTTTGTGGTGCCAGACATTCTGGCCAACGCCGGGGGCGTCACGGTCAGTTATTTCGAATGGGTGCAGGACCGTCAGGGGTTCTTTTGGCGGGAAAACATCGTGAACGAACTGCTGAAAGATGTCATGGAGCACAGCTTCGACGAAGTGGTACGCTACTCTGAGGCACACGGCGTGAATAATCGCATCGCCGCATATATGCTGGCTATCGATCGGGTCGCGTTTGTGCTGAAACTGCGCGGTATTTACGCTTAGGCTGGATTGATGCTGCCCGAAGCGATCATTCCCGGGAACGCCAAGACCGAAGACGCGCATCGGCGAGAAATCTGCACGGCCGGACGCTGGATTCACGCACGCCATTTCGCACCTGCCACCGACGGCAATATCTCGGTGCGTCTTAAGGCATCGCGCGTGCTGACAACTCCTACCTGCCTTAGCAAGGGGATGATGACTCCGGACGATCTCGTCATTACGGACATGGAGGGGAGAGCTCTTTCCGGTTCGCGCCCGCCATCCACGGAACTTGCCATGCACCTGCTGATCTATCGCCTTCGACCGGATGTGCATGCCATATGTCATGCGCATCCGCCCATAGCGACGGGATTTGCAGCCGCGGGCGTGGCGCTGGATAAAGCCATCCTGAGCGAAGCTGTACTTTCTCTGGGCTGCGTGCCTCTGGCTCCTTATGGCACGCCGGGCACTACGGAATTGTGCGATTCGATCGAACCGCTACTGCGGAATTACGACTCGATTTTAATGGCTAACCACGGAGTGGTGACTTACGGGCCCGACCTGCTTACCGCTTTTTTTCGCATGGAGACGGTGGAGCATTTTGCGCAAGTGTCGCTCGTGACGCAATTGCTTGGGAAGCAAACTGTGCTTTCGGCCGCCGATGTGGACAAGCTAGTGGCCGCGCGTGAGCGTTACGGCAAGGGTCGTTCCGACTCAAACTACGAAGCGCCGATAGCTGTCGAGGGCCAGGCTTCGGCCGGCAAAGCACGGCGGCGGGCAAAGCAGCTTCAGCGCAGCTAGCGGGTCAGCTAGATTGCAGGTTATCCACAACAAAGGAAAGGGGTAATCCACTTACGGCTTCCAAGGAAACCTACCAGGCGGGCGCGAGATTTTAACGAATAAGGACGAAATCTTAGCGAACTTCAAGCTTCAGATCACTTTTTGCTCCCCTGCCGCGATAGTCGCGTGTATAGTGCTCCCTTTATTCAAGCCCATTTAAGCGGCGAGAGCGCAACCACTTGAGGCGAGCTTTTGCCGATGGGGGACAATCCAGACCCTTGACCAGCTCCACTGCGCACCCAAGCCGACCGGAATCCAAACGCAACCATTGGTTGTTCAGCGTCGATCCGCACAATTATCATTGGGATACTTTGTTTGTTAAAGGCAAGGAGATGTGGCGAGGCGCGGGCTCGCGGCCGGATGCTTTGAGGCAGCTCAAGCAGGTGCGTCGCGGCGACCGCGTGCTTTGTTATCACGCCGCGCCGGAGCGGTCACTTTACGCGCTGGCGGAAGTGACGCGCGATCCGTATCCGGATCCGCAGGATCCGGAAGAGAAGAATCAGGTGGCGGACCTGCGGGCGCTCGAGCGTCTGCCGCGTCAGGTGAGCCTCGTGGAACTGCGCGCCAATCCAGCGTTACGGAAAATGAAGTTCCTGAAGAATGTTCGATTGATTATTTCACCGGTCTCGGACGAAGAGTATCAGGACATATTGCGCATGGCCGGAATTGTCGCTTCTCCTGGCCTGCCCCTTCCCTAGTTTCCAGCCGCAGGTCGAGTATGCCTGAATTGCCCGAGGTCGAAACGATTGTGCGAGGGCTGCGAACGGTGTTGCCCGGCCGCACGATCGTATCGGTGCGCCTGGGTAAAACCGATTTCATAGAGAACCCCGTCGCGTTGGCCGAACTGCTTCCGGGACGGCGCATCGAGACGGTCGAGCGGCTTGGGAAATTCATCCGCCTGCCACTGAGTGCCGGCCCGGGGGCGAAGAGCGCAGCGCAGCAGCTTAACTTGATCGTGCATCTGGGAATGACGGGATGGCTGGGCGTGCGACGGCAAGACGATCCCGTTGCGCCGCACACGCACGTCTTCTTCGAACTGGAAGACGGACGCGAGCTACGCTACACGGATATTCGCCGGTTCGGACAAATGCGCCTCGTCGGAGGCGATCAGATCGACGCTTTCAGGGATAGCCTCGGGCACGAGCCGCTGGAAATTTCCGCCGAAGATTTTGCCCGGCGCCTCGCGGGCCGGCGCGCGCGAATCAAGGCTTTGCTGCTTGACCAAAGTGTGTTTCGCGGAATCGGCAACATCTATGCCGACGAGAGTTTATGGCAGGCGCGCGTTCACCCGGCGCGGCTGGCGGCGCAGCTGAAGTCGTCCGAGTTCGTGGGACTGCGGAAAGCGATTCGACGCGTGCTGCAGCATGCGATTTTGGACCGAGGTTCTTCGATTTCGAATTTTGTGGATGCCGAGGGCCAGCCGGGAGAATACCAACGCAGGCACCGGGTCTATGGCCGCGAGGGAAAGCCGTGTTTTCGGTGCGGAACGAAGATTCAGCGCGCCATCGTTGCCGGACGCAGCAGCTATTTTTGTCCGCGATGCCAGCGGGCGCCTAGAAGAGCGCGGAGCATTAGCAACGCCTCCAGAGCGTCCTGAATATGCGGGTGGTGATTCAGCGAGTTCGGCGCGCGCGTGTGACTGTTGATGAGCGCGTGGTGGGAGAGATCGGCGCTGGAGTTCTGGTTCTGCTGGGCGTCGGGAAAGGCGATTCGAGCGAGTCGGCGAAGTATCTGGCGGAAAAGACGGCGAGCTTGAGAATTTTTAACGATGCTGACGGAAAGATGAACGTTTCGTTACTCGAGAGCGGCGGAAGCGCGCTGGTAGTTTCGCAATTCACACTTTATGGCGACGTGCGGCGTGGCCGGAGGCCGGGATTCGACCGCGCGGCACCACAGGCGGAAGCAAACCGGCTTTATGAAGAATACGTTGCCGTCCTGAAAGCTTTAGGCGTGCCTGTTCAGACCGGCGTTTTCCAGGCGCATATGATTGTGGAGCTGGAGAACGACGGGCCGGTCACGATACTTGTCGATTCGGAAAAGACATTTTGAATCTCCCACAGGCGCATTTTCACTAACGACAACTTTTCTATTCTTTTTTTGGACACGATCTAGTCGCTGTACGATATAATCGTGTGCATGAGCCGAGCCACGAGCACTGCAGAATACCAGGCACTTGCGCAGTTCCGATTTCTGATCCGGCGTTATTTAAATAACAGCGAGAAGGCGGCGCGGTCAGTGGACCTCGAACCGCAGCAGTATATGGGCATGCTGGCTTTGCGCGGCTTGCCTGCGGACGAGGAGCCGACCATTCGCAGCCTGGCCGAACGGCTGCAAATCCAGCACCACAGCGCCGTGGAGTTGGTAGACCGCATGGAGAAGCGGGGGCTTTTCCGCCGCGAACGGTCCACGAAAGACCGCCGCCAGGTGCACGTGTTCGTGACTCCACGGGGAGAAAAGCTGCTGAGCCGGCTCGTACGGCACCGGATTGCGGAGTTGCGCGTGAGCGCACCCGAATTGGCGCACGCGCTGCAAGCGGTGCTCGCGGCGGCTCGCGAACCGAGCTCTGGATCAAGGCGCAGTGCGCGCAGGGAAGCCGGTAAGCGGCAAAAGCAGATGCCATCCTCGTGAATTCTTCGTTGAACTAGCGGCCTCCAGCCAAAAGAGGAAATATCCGTTGAATGATATTGATGTACGCGCGATACGCGCGGGCGCCATGGCACTGCAACCAAAGCCGGGCTACCGGTTGGGCTTTGTATCTATTGCGGCTGCGGTCATCGGAGTCACCGCGGGCCTGATCGCATTCGTCCTGTACAACCTGATCGGCCTTTTCACCAACCTGGCGTTCTATCACGAATGGTCTTTTCATTTCCGCAGCCCGGAAGGGAATCACCTGGGCCCCTGGGTGATCGTTATGCCTGTAGTCGGCGGGCTGATCGTTGGCGTGATGGCGAAATATGGTTCGGACAAGATCAAAGGCCATGGCATCCCCGAGGCGATGGAGGCGGTGCTGAAATCCAACAGCCGCATCGAGGCAAAGGTGGCGATCCTGAAACCGCTTTCGGCCGCGATTGCCATCGGCACCGGCGGACCGTTTGGCGCTGAGGGGCCGATCATTCAGACGGGCGGCGCGGTTGGTTCGCTGGTGGGTCAACTCCTATCGACGACGGCTGTGGAGCGTAAGGTGCTGCTGGCGTGCGGGGCCGGCGCGGGCATGGCGGCGACATTTAATACGCCGATTGCCGGAGTCATTCTGGCGATCGAACTTCTGCTCTTCGAATTTCGGGCGCGATCGTTTATTCCGTTGGTGATTGCGACGACGCTGGCGACGAGCGTGCATCTCATGCTGCTCGGGCGCGGGGCGATGTTCCATATGCTGCCGACGGATTTTTCTATTCCGGGCGGGCTGCCTTACTACCTGCTTTTGGGCGTGGTCTGCGGCTTTGCAGCGGTGGGATTCACGAAGCTTCTCTATCTGGTCGAGGACCAGTTCGACCGTTTGCCGGTAGATGAATTCTGGCATCCGGCTATCGGCGCGCTAGGGCTCGGGATTATCGGTTACTTCGTGCCACGAGTCCTCGGCGTCGGGTACGACACCATATCCGACATTCTGAACAACAATCTGGCCTGGAAGCTGCTGCTTCTGATTGCCATCTTCAAGTCGCTGGCGCTGGTGATCTCGTTGGGATCGGGAACATCGGGCGGGTTGCTGGCACCGATGTTCATGGCCAGCGCGGCGCTGGGCGGAGTGTTTGCATTGGGCATCGATTATGTCGTGCCGGCCGCGGGTCTGGCTCCGGGCGCCTTTGCGCTGGTGGCCATGGGCGCGGTGTTTGGAGCAGCGTCGCGAGCGACGTTTGCGTTCATCGTATTCGCGTTTGAGCTGACGCGGGACTACAACTCCGTGCTGCCGTTGATGCTGGTGTGCGTGATCGCGGACGCGATCGCCATGCGGTTCCTGCCGAATTCGATCATGACGGAGAAGCTGGCGCGCCGCGGACTGGAGACACACTCCGAATACGAGACCAATGTCATGAAGCAGATCAAGGTCGGGGAGATTATGGTGGAAGGCGTGGCCACGGTGAGCCCGGAGGAAACGGTGCGAGCGGTGGCGGACCGGATGGCTTCGGGGGATCCGCAATTCATGCGGCACCGGGCGATGCCCATTGTCAGTCACGATGGCCGACTGGTGGGTATCGTCACGCAAGGCGATGTCTTGCGCGGGCTGGAGGAGAATCCGGCGGGAGACCTGCCTGTGATCGAAGTCGGTTCGCGATCTTTAATCGTGGCTCATCCGGACGAAAGCGTGTTCGACGCGCTGACAAAAATGCTCATGAATAATGTTGGGCGATTGCCGGTGGTGGATCGCAAAAATCCGGAGAAGATGGTGGGATATATCAATCGAGCCGGAGTGATGGCGTGCTGGGGCCACCACTTGCATCAGGAATCGTGGCGCGAGGCGGGGTGGCTGCACAGGCTACGAAGAGACAGGATGCCGCTCGGCGTGCCGCGAATGATCGAGGGCAACGTCGTGGGCGTCGGAGATGGGCATTTGAAAGTCCGTGTTGAAAATGCCATCGAGGATTTAGCCGTGGATTTTGCGATGGTCGGGATAAGGCCCGGAGACCATGTGCGAGTGAGTTTTCAGGAACTGGATGGCCGGCGGGTGGCGCAACGGGTCGAGGAATTGGCTAGGCGGCAATAGGCGCGAAGCGGACTCGCTCCGGACGACGGCGCATATTACGAAGGCAAGAAGGATCCCGGAGAGGTTCGCCGGAAGGCTTCGGCGGCAAAATGCGCGCTTCGACTTCGCGGCCCGACGGAAATCGCGAGGACACGATTTCCGGAAGGAAAGGCTCGGGACGCTGCGCTCAGAATGACAACTGGACTGAATGTTGCAGGAAATTTTCTTCAGTGGCTAAAGCCACTCTGATTTCGATGGGTAAATGTCGCCGCTAAAGCGGCGACCCCTAAAAAGCGAAGGTGATCACGCCACCTGCAGTTTTCATTACGGAGAGGCTCCAAGCTTTTTATTGCTCAGACCGACTGACGCAAGTCGGGGAGCGTCGGGAACCGGTCGGGCCTCGGGATGACAGCGATAATACGAAGGCAAGAAGGATTCCGGAGGGATTCTTCGACTTCGCGGCCCGACGGAAATCGCGCGGACACGATTTCCGGAAGCAAAAGCTCGGGACGCTGCGCTCAGAATGACAACGGGACTGAATGTCGCAGGATTTTTTCAGTGGCTAAAGCCACTCTGATTTCGACGGGTTTATGTCGCCGCTAAAAGCGGCGACCCCCTAAAAAGTGCAGGTGATCACGACACCGTAGGTTTTGGTTCAGAAGCCGCCGCCGCCGCCGCCACCGCCGCCGAAGCCGCCTCCGACACTGCCCATGACGCCGAAGCCCGAAGTGGACGAATTGCCCGAGCTTCTGGGCGCGGAAGCCATGACCTGGCCGGTACGCGCGGTCATTTGATCGAGGCTGTACACAAAACCGACGGGGTGAAAGACTGCGGTGCCGGTGGTTTGATACCAGGATGGCTGCTGAAGCATTCCGTCGAACGCGCCGACCCATTTTTTCTCTACGCCAAGCGCCATGGCGAAGGGCAGGTACTTCTCGAAATTTACCGGGGACTGAGGAGTGCGCGCCAGGTGATCGGCTTCGACATGGCTCAGGAAGTTCTCGAATCCCAGGGTGTCATGAAGGGCGCGGACACCATCCACGGTCCGAGTGGGCATGAACCATCCGAAGCCGGCGATGATGAGGCCAGTCAGAACGGCGGCGACATTAAAAGACTGCGCTTGAACTCCGGTATGCTGGGCCAGGTATTGGCCGAAGAGATAGAGCAAGGCTGCTACGACGCCCGCAGCGAGTAGATATCCCTGGCGAACTATGTCCGGCCGATATGAGAAATATCCATGCTGCACGAGGGACTCAAAAATGGCCCTGCGAATTCCGGGCAGATTTTTGTAGAAGCGGTTTTGCAATTCGGAAAGCGCGACATCCTCTCGCACGCCGACACCTGCCACGGGCAGGGGCTCGAAAATTCCGCTCAGCATGAGCAATTCGTGGGATTTTATGCCCTTCCATTCGGGCGGCTTCTTATTGAGGTGAAAAACGTATTCCTTATTGGAGTACAAGCCCATCAAGTGCGAGCTCTCTTTCTCTTCAATAGTGATAAACCCTCGCACGGCGAGATCGACCAACGTGGCCGTGATATCGCGGATGCCAGCTTGACTGTCAACCAGCGTTCCGGCTTCGCCGGGAGAAAGGCCGGCGGGAGGCTCATACTGCACCGCGATGGCGCCGACGCGAGGTTCGCGTCCACGCGCGTACCACAGCGAAAACATCAGCACGAAAACGCAGGCAGGAAGGAAGAGCGGCCAATTGCTTTCCAGAAATTGCGCGATTTTCTCCGAGCTGTTCGGCTCATGGAGGAAACCTTTGTCCCATCCGGCAACGATGGTCATGCCTTCATGAAAGCCGAGCGGCCGCTGCGAGCGGATGTCGATATTGCTGCCGAGAATATCGACTCGCGCATCGCCGGAGCGCGAGCCGAAATAACCGGTGAAGTTGGAGGCGTGAAGGCGGGTGACACCCGCGGGCATGATGACATGTGCGCTGGCCGATTCGATGGGAACATCCCAATCGGTGCCGGTCACGTTCCAATAGAGTTCGTCGTGGTCCTCGAAGAGGCGCAGACCGTCGCGAACGCGATAATGAAGCCCGATATTGCGCGAGGTGTCTTCGGCAGCGGGGACGAAGATTTTCAGCTTGAGATTTCGACCGCTGCGCTGCTTTTCGATGCGAAGAGGTCTGCCGTCGGAATCGGTGGCGCTGATGTCCGTGACAAATAGCGAATAATTGAAGCCTCCAGGCCCCTCATACTCCACGGGAATGGTGCGATAGATTCCCTGCCAGGCGCCGGTGAACTCCACACGAATGGTTTCGGTGACGTCGAGGGAAGAGTCCGGCAAAACATCGAGCTCGGCATGAAAATCGCGGATATGCAACTCGCGCGCGGAAGCAGGCAGGACGAATATCGCCGCCAACAGCAAAGACAGAGCAAGGAGCGGCACCCCGAAAAGGCGACGCCCAAAGCGGCTGAGCGCACGATTGTGCCGGCGCGTTGCGCGACCCGGGATGCAAACAGAAAGCATCAAGCGAACTTCAGGCCGTCGGCGTCGCGCTGAAGCTCACGTGCGGAACTTCGCGTTCTGCCGGGGCCGAGATCTCAAAGAATTCGCGCGGCTTGAAATTGCCCATGCCGGCAACCATGTTGGAGGGGAACTGCTCGACACGCGTGTTGAAGTCGCGCACGGCAGCGTTGTAATAACGGCGAGCGTTTTGCAGCGTGTCTTCGATCTGGCCGAGGGTGGCCTGGAGCTGAGCGAAATTGTCCGCAGCGCGGAGCTGAGGATAGGCCTCAGAGAGCGCAAACAACTGGCGCAAAGCGCCGGTCAGCATGCCTTCAGCCTGGCCCTTGGCCGCAGGGCCCTGCGCGGACATGGCCTGATTGCGCGCCTGCGTCACCGCTTCGAAGGTGCCGCGTTCATGCGCGGCATATCCCTTCACGGTTTCGACGAGGTTGGGAATCAGGTCGTAGCGGCGCTTGAGCTGCACATCGATATCCGCCCAGGCGTTGTCACATTGGACGCGGAGCCGTATCAGTCCGTTGTACATAAACACGATCAATAGGGCCAGCACAGCGACAACGATCAGCACAGGCATCATTAGGCGGCCTCTTTCCGACGTTAAGAATTAGGTAAAGCGAAAATCAGACCCGTTTCGTTCTCCCAATATGGGCATCGGTTAAGTTTGTGTAAAGAGCGCTGGGCGGGAGTGCGGCTGAAAGGTAAGAAGTAACTGATTGGGCGAAAATAAGGTTAGCCGGAGGAGTCTTTATCAGTGGCCGGGCATTGAGTTTCAGAAGCTAACGCCTTCTCGCGCCAAATGGGTAAAGAAAGGGTAACTGCAAATCCCTTGAGCCGAGACAGTACAGTCAGGAGTGGTTGTGCCACCCAGGCAAAAGCCCCAGGGCCCCTGCGGAAGGCGCAGGGCGCCCTGGGCTACAAAACTGCGGTCGGCACACGAAGCCGTGGCCTACAAATCTGGGTCGTATCTGGCGAAAGAGGCTCTGGCGCGGGCTATGTAGTTGGTTTAACCTTGCGCGCGGAGTCCCTCCTTACCATGCTTTTCAAGGCGCTCAGCGCGGCTGTTTTTGGCATCGATGCGTACGTAGTGGAAGTGGAAGTCGATGTAGGCTCAGGCCGCATGGGCGATTTCAACGTGGTGGGCCTGCCCGACATAGCCGTGAAAGAAAGCCGCGAGCGAATCAAATCAGCGCTGAAGAATTGCGGCTTCGAGTTCCCCAATCCGCAAAGTGTGACGATCAATCTTGCGCCGGCAGATATTCGCAAGGAAGGCTCGGGGTTCGATCTTCCGATGGCGCTCGGTATCCTGGGCTGCCAGGGAACATTTTTCGGCAAGCCGCTGAACGGCCAACTCTTTCTAGGCGAACTATCGCTGGACGGGAGCGTGCGGCCGGTGCGCGGGACTCTTTCGGCGGCGCTCCGTGCGCGCGAACAGGGCATCCGCAATGTGGTGGTGCCAGAGGCAAACGCGCGCGAAGCGGCGGTTGTGGAGGGCATCGAGGTTTATGCAATTCGGTCACTGCCTCAGGCCGTCGATCTGGTGAACGCGCCGGAATCGTTCAAGCCGGTGCAACTCGACGCGCGCGCGTTGCTGGCGGAGGCGGCGCAGTACCCGCTGGACCTGCGGGACGTGCGCGGACAGCAGGGCGCGAAGCGAGCGCTGGAAGTGGCATGCTCCGGGAGCCACAACATCATTTTCCTGGGTCCGCCGGGCGCGGGCAAAACGATGCTGGCGAAACGGATCCCGACGATCCTGCCTCCGATGTCGCTGGAGGAGGCGATCGAGACGACGCGAATCCATAGCGTGGCGGGATTGCTGGAAGATGCGCGAGGCCTGGTGGGCACGCGGCCGTTTCGTTCGCCGCACCACACCATTAGCGACGCGGGACTCATCGGGGGCGGCGCCATGCCGCGGCCGGGCGAGGTTTCGCTGGGACACAACGGTGTTTTGTTCCTGGACGAACTCCCGGAGTTTCAGCGCAACGTGCTGGAGGTGTTGCGGCAGCCGCTGGAGGAAGGGGCGGTGACGATTTCGCGGGCCGCGCTTTCGGTTACTTTCCCGGCGCGGTTTATGCTGGCGGCAGCGATGAACCCGTGTCCGTGTGATTTATCTCATCGCTACTTATCGGTCCCGGAACAAACGTAAGTCCAGTCACATGATAGTTTTGCACGTGGATGTCTGGCATCGTTGCTCTGAGCAACTTCCGCTTGTCTTCTATCTGAAGGAATTCCCATTCATGGAACACAGAGAATATTTCCGCAAGGCCCACCGCGGAGATCGCTGGCTCGTGAGGTGGTTGTGTCCTCATGAGAAGGTCGCCATATAGTTTTGCGTCCACATCGAGGCCATGAAGCCGACAGTCTCTCTCGGTACGATCGATGAGGCCCTCGAAAAAAGCCTCCATGATTCGCTGCTTTTTGTCTTTCAATTGAGCAAACTCATTCTCGATCCGCTGCGTCTCGGGCTTTGGCTTTCCGGAGCCTCGCAGGCACCCGCGCGCCAACTGTTCGAGAAACTTCCTGTCCGTCAATTGTTGGGAGATCAGCAGATCGAGGCATTCTTCTAATACGCCGCGGCGCATGTAGGGATTGTGGCAGGCGACGTCACGTCGAATTTTTCGACTCTTGCACACATACCAATCACGCCCTCGCTGCCCCTGGGTATAAACGCGGTTCCCGCACTCGCCACATCGCAGGAAACCACTGTACGTGAAACGCTTTTCGTACTCTGGGCGCGCTCTCCAGTGATTTTCTTTTTTAAGATCCATGATCTGTTGAAGGCGTGAAAAATCGCTTTCACTGATTATAGGATCAAGAACCTTCACGCGGATAATGTCCTCAGGGGCCCGCGCTATCTTCGGTCTATCGGCCTGGCGTCCATCACTGCGCGTCCGAATCCCGCCAGATGTGTCCCGCCGCTGAGTGTAGACACGCCAGCCGGTGTAGATTGGATTTCGCAGGATGATCCGCAAATTGAATGGATCAATTCCGACCTTTCGGCCTACGTGTTTGTAGCTCGCTTCGCCCAGAAGGAAGAGCCTGGCAGCTTCGCGAACTTTTTCTACCTCGGGTTTGTAAAACCACTTTTGGGCTTTCGTGTCATAGCCCACGCCGAACGGAAGTGTGATCTGGCTTTGTGGATGTTTGCCATTGCGCCGCTTCTCTTCTTTCGCTGTCCAGATGCGCTCAAGTATTTCGGTACGTTCCAGGCCCGCAACCGCCGCGCGAATGCTTCCCATAAACCTGCCGGTTTTCGATCTGAAGTCAATGGGCCCATCTGGGAGGTAGAGCACCGTCCCCGTGTTCTGGAATGCCGCCAGCAAAACGTAGTCTGCGAAATCGTCAGGGCGCATTACCCGAGAGAATTCGCGAACAACCACGCCATGGACCGTTGGACTCTCGATTGTCTTGAGCAGTCGCTGCATCTCGGGCGTTCGCAACACGGCCGCGCCTGAGACATTTACTAGTTGTATCGATTCGATAATCTCAAGGCCGTACGCCTGTGCGGTACGCTGGTTTACGGCACGCTGCGCCGGGATACTGGCGCGATCGCTGCCAGCTTGGCCTTCCGTGGAAACTCTAATTAACTCGATGACTCGTTTCGTTGTCATGAGAGATTCCACACAACTCCTCGGCCGCCTTAAAAACGTCGGCGACGTTTTTAGCTTTCAGTGCTGCCCGCAGTCGACGCAGAGTCTCGCACCTGTGCTTTGCAATTTCAAGCGCCGCATCAATCATCCCGTCCAGGGATGACTGATTGTTGTCGCGTTTTAGAATTTTCGCCATCGGCTTGTCGCTTTTCTACGAAACACCGAGGAAAGGCAGCCCTATGATCGTTATGACTGTTTTGGCTAAATACAGAAAGTCTCCACGCGTGTGTGTATGGGAAGACTTTCCGTTTTTGCCCAAAACAGTCATAACAGTCATAACAGTCATAACCTCAGCCGAATTCCCAGCCATATTCGCGTGCCGCCCGGCGTGTCGCCTTTCAGTCCTAACCGCTTCAGCTCTAAGCCCAACCGCTTTTGCGACATTTGAAGTTTCTCGGGTATCCCGTTCCGCTTCGCCCAGTCTCGATAGTTGGCGTACAGGTTCTTGGCCGTGGCGCTGGCACCTATTTCCCGGACGCAGCATTCTTCAATCCAGTCGGATACTTCGTCTTGTTCCCGGCGGTAGGCCTTGGCCGCCTCAGTGACGCGCTCAGGTTCCTGTAGGCCCTTTGCGAGCCATTCGCGGGTACCTTCGACGGCCCAATTCAAAATCCCAGCCCCTTCCGCCGCGAGCAGCTCCTTATCGAGATCACGCACTACTTCGCTCTTCGGAACCTGACGGCTGAATTCCACGGGCTTAATGCGTCTCCAGATGGCGTCATCATCCGCGTGCACAACGGGAAGGTGGTTCGTGGCAATGATCAGCTTCGATTGCGGCATAAACTCGAAGCTGTTCTCGTATAGGTGCCGGGTCCGCACGGGGTCCTGGCCGGTAAACTGTTTAATTTTGGCCTCGTTCAATTTTCGGCCGGCCGCCGTCTCCACTGCCGTGGCGAGCCTAATGCCAGGGAGATCGGCGCAATCGTGATCATCATCAGAGTCACGGAACTTACGCAGTAGCAGCGCACCGTCCGGTAGGGACGTGGCGTATTCTCCAAGCAACCCGCGAAGGATTTTGACGAAGGTACTTTTGCCAGTTTGGGTTGGGCCATAAAAGATGAAAATCGCCTGTTCGCTCGTGGATCCTGTAAGGATGTATCCGGCGAGTCTCTGCGCGTAATCAATCAAGCTGCCATCACCGAAAGTCTGAGCAAGGAACTTCACGAAGCGCGGGAAACGGGCCCGCGCGTTGTAGGTCACGGCCGTCATTCGCGTGAGCATAGCTTCGCGTTGCAACGGCAGGAGGTCGCCAGTGCGAAGGTCTAATATGCCGTTGGCGCAATTGAGCAAAAGTGGATCCCGGTCAAAGACGTCGCCGAAGCGGCTTACTTCGAGCGATTCATGGAATCGCGCGAGCGCGACCATATTCTCCAACCCGGCCCTCGAGTCGGCATGCAGCGCCCATCGGCTGAGCTGCTTCTTCTGTTCGTCATCCTTCGCGGCTCGGACTTCATCCCACATGCGGGCGGCCGTTTCTCGTGCCATGCGCATGACTTCGCCGATTGCGTCTCGCTGCCATTTGCTTCCGTTCCAAACGTGCCAGGTGCGCTGGTCTGCGCAGTAGCGGACGGAATCAACATGTTCTCTTGCGAACCTATCCGCATTACCGCCATCGGTCCTTAGTGGAGCCCCTAGTTGCGCGGCTGTCGCTAACACCGCCAGCATTGCTTGGTCACCGCGCGAGCCGATTAGGTCGTCAGGCCCGTTTATGCCTTCCGGCAATTCGGCGATGTGCAGGTCGGCGCCACGCTCCTTGAGCTCTTTCGCCAGATCTCGGCGGGCGGCACGCACGGCGGGATTGGAAGCTGCGTTGCTGTCGAGGGCGATGATGGTTTTGCGCATTATCCACATGATGACGTTTAAATCTGGCGATGGGCCCCTCTCCGGCTCGGTGCCGCCATCCGGTAGGGGCTTCTTGCCGATCGTGCGCCGCCATCCCCAGCATCCGCCCACAGCTAGCGGCAGCAGTTTTGCGCCTGTGCGATCGCAAAGAGCACGCAGCGCCAGGGCGGATTTTTCCGCTTCGACGATTACCGCCGTAATGGCAACGTCGCGCAGGAAGTCCGATATGCCGGGTGGAAAATATAGAGACTTCGAGCCGGGCTCAGAGATGTATTTGCCGCCGCCCAGAAGCGGGGAATCTAAACGCACGCGAGCAGAAGTGCGCAGACCTGAGGGCGCGTGATACTCGAACATAATGCCGCTCAGGTCTTCGCCGCGATGGAATCCGTTAAGTCCTAGCTGTTCGCGCGTCTCGAAGTCGCTGACAGAGCGCACGCCGGCGATTTCCAATAGTTTGGGCGGAATCCGGAAGCGCGCAAGGTGTTCCGCGTGCTCTGGGCTCAGCGTCATGCGGCCCGCTCGATTTCGGACGGCATGCGATATTGACGCGCGTTACGGGGCGAATATAATCCCATACATTCTCGTAGCTCCTTTCTTTCGAGTTCTGCCCTCTCCGCCGCGGGTCACCGCTGCGGAGGGGTGCGCTCAACTCTCTAAACATCTGCAACCGCCAAGTGTGGATCTGGTGAAGCAACGGCGCGTGGCGGTCGTGCTTTCGCGAAAAGCCAAGCCGATGGGAAACCAAGGATTGCGGCAATACGCTCGCGCTCTGCAGGAGTGAATTCGCGGCGTCCAGATAGGGCACGTGAAAAGCTCGACTCGCTCAGATCGGCGAGCGCCGCAACCCGGTAATTGGGAAGCCGTCGGTTACTCATCGCCCATGCCAGATTTGGATAGCGCATCGATTCCTCCTGACCGCTTGTTGCAGTCCCTCTACCCTAAGGTTCAATTGCGGGGAATTTGCGGGGTGTTGCGGCTGAGAACTTATTGATAAGAAAGCTGAAGAGTTTTTGGAGTTGGGTCCCGGTACTCTGATTTTTGCGGGGTGCTCTACCGGCGGCCTTGCCTCAATTTAACACGATCGATCTTCTCGTCGGCCGCGTCTAGGCTCTCTTGCACTGTGCTGTGATGGACTCCCAATCGGCGAGCGATTTCAGTTGGCGTCAACCCATGCTCAAACCGAAGACGCCAGTAAGTTTCCTGTACTGTGGTCAATCGAGCGGCGGCAAGAATAGCGGTTTGGGATTTAGAGAGCCTCACTTTCTTCCGAAGAGCCGTGATCTGCTTACCAGTCTTCTTTTTGAGGAACCCCGTTACGAGTTCCTCCACATGGTCTCGCCTAGCCTTGACGTTCCGAAACGCTATCTGGAACTCATCAGGTTCGTCGGCTTTGACCGGAGGATCTGCGACGTGTTCTTCAGGTTTGGAGGCGGATATGCCGTGGTCACGCAAGAGCTCCTCTTCGAAGCGCTCACGTTCAGCGGGCGAAAGTTTCTCCAGAAAATCTAGAGGATCGCTTGCGGCGGGAGTAGAGGAGGGCTTATGCTTACGGCGACTGCTCATCAGTTTTCACCCTGCCGCCGGCCCCAACCGGCGGCTTTTTATTGCTGGATGCCGCGATCATCGTAAAGCTACTTGACAGTACTGTCAAGCCATGATAAAAGAAGCGTGATGGCTGAGAAGCTCTACACAACCGGCGAGGCCGCTGCTACAATCGGCGTTTCAAGACAGACGCTTCAAACGTGGATTGCTAGCGGCAAAATAGGAGCACCCAAGGTGATAGGCAACACCAGAGTGTGGAGTGAATCGCAAGTCGCAGAACTTCGAGGTCTCAACCACAAAGGCAAGGGTCGGAAGAAAAAGTCCAAGCGGTAAAAAAGCGCCCCACCGTGTAGCGATCAACTACCCGGCAGGGCTGACAAACCAAAGGAGGGATCACTCCCATGGCTGCTAGCAGACAAGTTATCCCCATCGCAGTTGCCTCGCAAGTAGGCCCCGCACCGGAAGTCATTTCCCAAACCGAACTGGCCATGTTGTTGTCGCTCCAAGGCCGGCTCCATCAGCTTGCGACGGTCAAACACGGAAAGCAGCGGCGCCGACTGTGAGATCCGCCCTCTACGCTCGCGTGAGCACGTCCAACAACGGGCAAGATCCCGCCATGCAAACCCGCGAGCTGGCAGAGTTTTGCCAACGCCGCGGCTGGACAGTCGACGAGTACGTTGACATCGGAATCTCGGGCACGAAAGAAAGGCGGCCTGCTCTGGACAGGCTCATGGCTGATGCGCACAGACGGCAGTTTGATGTGGTAGTCGTCTGGCGATTTGATCGCTTCGCCAGGTCGGTATCGCACCTATTGAGAGCCTTGGAGACGTTCCAGGCCTTGGGAATCGAGTTCGTGAGCCTATCCGAGCAGGTGGACACGTCCACGCCCACCGGCAAGATGGTTTTCACCGTCCTGGGCGCTGTAGCCGAACTGGAGCGGAGCCTAATCGTGGAGCGGGTCCGAGCTGGGATGCGCAATGCTTGCGCAAAAGGCAAGAGGATCGGCCGGCCTCCCCGTACATTCCTTGGAATTGAGGATCGAAAAGCAATCGCGAAAGCCTATTGGCAAGGAAAGTGTAGCGTTCGTGATTTGGCAGAGAAATTCGAGACCTCGATCGGCACTGTTCAGCGCTGTACCCGTGCGTATCAAAGGGTGTTTTCGGGAGCCCCTCCAACCTACTGATTCTTCTAGGCTGCCCAATGACGTTTTCGGCTGTTCCAAACCACTTGATTTGGTACACCTGCTAAGTCGATTTGTCGTCCCTGCTCACGTGCTGTAAAGGCGGAAGTAGTAAAACAGTGACTCCATCCGTGCCTGCACTGACTTTTTCAACACCCTCATTTCATTTGGTACACCCTTGATTGAGGCGCAACAGTATTTTCTGTTGCATTTAGCCTGTCTGCCGTACCGATTTCAAAGGGCCTGGGCCGTCTTTCGCAAGACCGCCCATTCGGTCGTAGTGTTGCGTTTTCGAACGAACCGGCTCGGCAGAAGCGAATGCAAAGGCACAGGTTGGGCCGCTATCTCCGCAAAACAAGTGTTGTGTGGCTCCAGTTAAGATAGGGCTTGCCCTCGCGGGCATCGCGGTTTAGCTTCTTGCGGCAGTAATGTCTCGTTGGCGACCCTGACGGTCATGATCACAAAGCAGCTGCCTGAGCCGGACCAAATCGTTGCAGTCCGACAGCGCCTTTATCTTGTGGAGCGGGTCGTAGCACCCGTAAATGCTGGTGACTCCACGCTCGTGCAGCTCTCATGTGTTGATGACGATGCTCAGGGGCAACCGCTAGAGGTTCTCTGGGAGCGGGAACTTGACACTCAAATTCTCACCGCTGAAGCTTGGGAGTCCATTGCATCGCGTGGCTTTGATCCGGCCGATCGGTTTGCAGCCTATCTCAATACCCTGCGATGGAACTGCGTAACATCCACCGATGCCACGCTCTTGCAATCTCCGTTCAGGGCTGGAATCAAGCTCGACGCTTACCAGTTAGAGCCGCTGCGAAAGGCTTTACGGCTGCCGCGCGTCAATCTCTTTATCGCTGACGACGTTGGGTTGGGCAAGACTATTGAGGCAGGATTAATTGCACGCGAGCTGCTGATGCGCAAGAAGGTGCGCGAGATCGTAGTCTCGTGCCCACCCTCGATGCTTCTCCAATGGAGAGAGGAACTCGAGGCGCGCTTCGGCCTGCAGTTCGAGATCCTAGATAAGGATTACATCCAGCGCGTCCGCCAGGAGCGCGGTTTCGGAGTAAATCCCTGGACAACTCATTCACGCTTTCTCATCTCTCAAAGATTGCTCGTGGATGAGTCCTACGCCGGCCCGCTCAAGGATTGGCTAGGCGCATTCCAGCCGGGCACTCTGTTCATTCTCGATGAAGCCCACCACGCTGCTCCTTCGAGCGGCCAACGTTACGCGATTGACTCTCACATCACCCGCGCAATTCGCGATCTTGCGCCGCGGTTTGAGCACCGGCTGTTCTTATCCGCAACGCCGCATAACGGCCATTCCAATAGTTTCTCAGCCTTGCTTGAGATTCTCGATTCCCAGCGGTTCTGCCGCGGCGTAAAGGTGCTCAAGAAAAACCTGGACGACGTGATGGTACGGCGCCTCAAAGACGACCTGCGGGAGATCACGGGCGGATTTCCCAAACGCGAAATCGTTCAGAATAATCTTGACGGGCTTCCCCCGGAAGCTCCCGAGCTCCGGCTCGCCGAACTTCTGGATCAATACCGTTTGTTACGCGAAAAGAGGCTCGCCTCTGAATCCAGTCGGACCCAAGCCGCGGCCGGCTTACTCATCTGCGGTTTGCAGCAGAGGCTGCTCTCTGAGGGCCGAAGTTGCGAGTTCTTTAAGGGGATCCTGAAGAATGAACCAGCCCCTTTTCTCACTAGCACCGTCTGACCTGCGCGCCCTGGCAGGCGCCATTAGAATGGGCAGGCTCAACGCACCGTACTCCGCTTTGGCAATCAAGCAGATTGTAAGCAGCGGCACAGCCGAATCGGTCGCGCTTGGATTGCAAGAGCTGGTGGCATCGGGGATGCCCCCACCAGGTGTGTCCCAGTCGTTGGAACTCCTCGCAACAGTGATGGAGCTACGACCCAAGATTGAGGAACTGGTCGAAGTCGTTGCAACGGGTCCGCAAGTCAGCGGTGTGGCGAATCGCGATACAGCCGTTGTAGTGAGCGACCTTTTCAGGAGAGCCGAAGAGTCTGTGCTCGTGGCCGGTTACGCGGTATATCAGGGGCAAAAAGTGTTTCAGGCGCTTGCGGAACGCATGCTGGAACGCCCGGAGCTGAGGGTGCGCATGTATCTGGACATACAACGCAAACCAGGCGACACCACTATCGAAGCCGCACTCGTTGAGCGCTTTTGCCATGGTTTCCGCAAGACGCAATGGCCAGCACACGTACGCTTGCCGGAAGTCTATTTTGATCCCAGATCGGTAGCAATGGATCGCGCTAAAGCCGCTACGCTACATGCCAAGTACGTGGTTGTTGATCGGCAGGAAGTATTTGTCTCCTCTGCAAACTTCACCGAGGCCGCGCAGCAAAAGAACATCGAACTCGGGCTACTACTGAGTTCCGATAGGATCGGCGAACGTATTACTCAATTCTTCGAGCGGCTTGTGGAAGCTTCACAGTTAACCAGAGCGCTTTAGTAGGTCCTATGCGACCAGCTCTTCGAACCGACCAGTTATAGGGGCTACCCAAGGCATCACACTCCTTACAATTTAACCTGCAAAGTCGCGTACCAAAACACATGGTTTAATACGGTCGAATCTTCAAGAATTCGGCCCCGAGTTTTCTATGAGTTGCAGCTACCGAGCAAACGACCCTTTGATACACCCAGTCGCACAAACCTTCTTGCGCGTGGGGGCCCGGACTTTCCATAGCATCGCCCATGTTCTAGTTGCCCTCTCGGCTTCCTGCGACGCGGCGGATCGACTTGATGCGCGAGCAAACTGCGGCACCATTCAGTACGTCACTTGCCCCGTCATCTCCAGGGCATCGAGTTTATGCGTGAAATGCAACAATACGTCGGTCCCGCTACTTTTATCGACCCGCGTAACCCCTTTTCAAAATGCAACACGCCTGTTACGAACGCAACAGAACCGACATTCTGTTGCAGCCTGCAGTGCCGAAAAGCCAGTTTGCCAGTTTCCGAAAACCCGGGTGGTCTCAAGGGGTCGACGCAACACTGGCTTGCAGTCTATCCGCCGGAGTTCGAAATCCCAAGGTTTGTCGTGGCCGGGTATTGAGTCGCAGAGCGATCTCGTCCAGCTCCGATTGCGAGAACCTGGACAGGTCGGCGTTCTTTGGCAGGTATTGCCGCAGTAGGCCGTTTGTGTTTTCGTTTGAGCCCCGCTGCCAGGGACTCTGCGGATCGCAGAAGTAAACCTGCATATCCGTCGCCATCGTGAAGGTTTTGTGTTGGGCCATCTCCAGTCCGCGGTCCCAGGTCAGCGAGCGACGCAATTCC
Organism: uncultured Acidobacteriota bacterium; assembly: GCA_963846235.1. Lineage (GTDB taxonomy): Bacteria > Acidobacteriota > Terriglobia > Acidiferrales > UBA7541 > Palsa-189. The sequence continues at coordinate 3,724,736 of CAWJVF010000002.1, read as the reverse complement.
GCCGGGAGTTGGCCCACGTGCTGGCTCAGAACGGCCACCACCGTAGACGAGTCCTTGCCCGGTGACTTCACCAACATGCAGAAGCGCGAACGACGCTCCACCAGCGTGACCACGTGACTGTTGCCGGCCCCGCGCAACAGATCGCCTTCCCAGTGACCGGGAACGGCGCGATCTTCGACTTCGGCTGGCCGTTCGCGAATGGAGATCGCATCGACAATCTGGCCGCGTGAGTGCCCGTGAACACTGGAATGGCGCGAGCGGCGGATCCGCCGCTTGGATCGCAGATGCCGCACCAGTTCCTGTTTCAGCGCTCCCCGCGCTTGTATGAACAGACTCCGATAGATGGTTTCGTGAGACACGCGCAGGCTCTCGTCGTTCGGGTACTCCATCTTCAGCCACCCGGAAACCTGTTGCGGCGACCAATCCTGCATCAGTTTACTCGCAACCATCTGTTGCAGCTCGCTGTGCGTGGCCAGCCGACACGGCTTGGGCCGCACGGCTGACTCCCAGGCCTGCTGATCGGCTGCGTTGGCACGATACTGCGTGCGCCCACCATGGCGGGTGATCTCCCGGCTGATGGTGGAGGCCGAGCGATGCAAACCTCGTGCGATGACTCGCATCGCGCAGCCGCTGGCGATTCCACGGGAGATGTCTTCGCGCTCGGCCAGGGTAAGCACCCGCCGCGAACGGCGACGAGCGGGCGGAGCGATCCCACCATGACGCGCTAAAACGAAGTGAACGACTACGTGGTCTTTACCCAGGGCACGGCCAATCTCATTGAGCGACTGGCCCGCCTTCCAACGGTTCCACAACTCGGCTTTCTGCTCCGCAGAAAGCCCTCTTCGCTTGCCTTTGATCAACATAAACACCACCTTTGCAAAGAGCTTCTAGCTCAGATGGTGTTGCATCGACCGGTTGAACCGGCACGACTTATCGGGACTTGGTAAGGACCGCTTGCGGGATAATTCAGGCGGGTACAGACATCACGTTAGGACGGAAATTGCTGCTCGGGATCGTCACTTTCACGGCGGTGCCGTGCCGCGGCCCGTCTCCGAACGTCTCAAATTCCAGGTGCCCGCCGAGTGCTGCGGCCCTCTCTCTCATTCCCGCGATCCCAACACCGGTCGCCTCACCCCGCAGAATTGATCCAGAACTCCGGCCGGTATACCACGGCCATGATCGCTCACCGTCAAGGTGAGTGCTTCCGCGGTATAGTCCATTTTGATTTTTGCGCTGTGGGTTCCCGAGTGAAGATGTACGTTCGTAAGGCTGGTCTGGACGATACGAAATAAGGCAACTTCCGCATCTTCGGTCAATCGCGGCAATTGCGGAGATATTTCCAGTTCTACTTCCAGTTCATTGCGCCGGTTCAGCTCGCTTGCGTACACCTCAATCGCCACTCCTAGTCCGCACACATCGAGCAAGGGTGGGTGAAGAAGGCATGAAAGTGTGCGGATTCCGCCTGAAATCTTCTTGGCGAGCAAGAGGGACTCCGAGAGCATTTCCACTAATTCGGGAGGAAGCTGGGCACCCCGGCGCTCGGCCCGGCCCAGCGTCATAAGCAGGCTGGCAAGGTCTTGTCCGGTGCTGTCGTGCAGATCGCGAGCAATGTGCCGCCGCTCGTCGTCATGAGATTGAAGCAGCCGCCTGGTAAGCGCGCGCATCTGCAATTCGTCTTGATAGTGCTTGATGGCGATGGCCGCCAGATGGACCGCGGTTTCCATCGGCTTCGGAATCTTCGCGCTGCTCAAGCGAGAGTCAGGATGAAAAATGACCACTGTCCCCAAGGTTGTCCTCTTTGTTGACCAGATCGGCAACGACCAGGCTGCCGTGAAACCGCTGCTCAAAGCCGTATCCCTTCGATCGGCAAAAAGAGAGTCACTTCTGATGTCCCACACCGTCACAGGCCTTCCCTGGCGGGGCGCCGTACCGCAGGTACCGTACAGGGCGGAACCTTCAAGCCGTTGAGGGCCTTACTCAGTGGCCCCGGGACTCTAGGGCCAGCCACAAGCCGGAATTGCATTTCGCTCTCGTCCAACATGAGAACTGCGGAAACGGCCCCCAGTGATTCGCCATCGATGTAATCACACACGCGACTCAACGCTTCCCGTAGTGGAACACCTTCGGACAGGTGCTCAAGGACTCGAACCTCTGTCATTCGCACCGGAATAGAGAACTCCTGCGCTCATACGTTGTCTCCTTTGTTGCGAGGCTGAAAACACGTCTGCCCTGGGTCGCAGGCTGGATGAAACAAAACTATAGGCCCAGATTGGGCCTAGTACGTGTCCCATTACGGACACCAATGCCAATTTCCGTTTCCAAGTTGGAACTGTCCAATTCAGGACAGCTTCTCGTCTTGCGGCGCGCCTACTTGAGCAGGACGAAACGCAGTAGGGGAGACCCTGGCCGATAGTCCCGGCAGCCTAGAGGGTTTTGGTAGCCCACTTGCACGATCATCCGAATTGACCGAGGTTCCTATGGATGACAATGTGAACGGCTCTATTGAGTCAGGTTCTCATTGCCGATGACAGCGTGGCTTTACGATCTGGGCTGCGCAAATTGGTTGAAGAACATGCTGGGTGGGTCTGTGCGGAAGCACTCAACGGTCGTGATGCAATCAGGAAAATTCAACAACTAGCCCCAGACATCGTTATCCTGGGCCTGTGCATGCCCGTAATGGACGGACTTCAAACGGCTCGCGCAATCAGTAAGCTCTCGCCTGATCTCCCCATCCTCCTCTGTACAACCGACCTCCCGCCTTCTCTGGTTTCTATGGCACAAGGCTGTGGAATACAAGGCACGGTTTCAAAATACGATTGTCGTCAGATTGTCAGCGGGATTGAGACACTGCTCCGACACGAGACGTTCTTCTGCCGGAATTGATCTGTAAAGTCTGCCCAACCGCTCTCTAGATCGCCCTCCACTCCGAAAAAGGACACTAAAGTGTTGTTTCCGGAATGTGGCTTTTCGCGGCAGGGCGTCGCACCCTCGCACAGTCGTCCGATAGCGGTGGTATTCTCGTTGCAGCTAGCGGTGTTTTTAGGAGTTCTCCTCTGCGCCTGCTTCCGAGTCAACTGACAGCAATTGTACTGGCAATCAGTTTCTCTGCGGGCCTTAACGTGTATTTGACTGTTGCTACGCTGGGTCTGCTAGCCCGAGCTGAAATCCTAACACTTCCTCCGTCGTTGCACTCTGTGGCGAGTTGGTATGTGATCGTTCCTTGCATTCTTCTCTTCGTGATTGAGTTCGTAGCCGACAAAATTCCTATTCTTGATCTGGTATGGAATGCGTTGCAGACATTTGTTCGCGTTCCTGTTGCAGCGCTGCTGGCCTATGGCGCCAGCACGCAACTTTCTCAAGGAGCGCAACTGATTGCCACTTTATTGGGGGGCACAATTGCCTTGGCAGCACATAGCGGAAAGATTGCCGCCCGGGCGGCGGTGAGTCATTCTCCCGAACCATTCTCAAACTTCGCCCTAAGTATCGGAGAGGACGGCTTCGTTGTTTTCCTCACTTGGTTTGCCAGCAGGCACCCCTATTGGGCCTCTATCATAGTGTTGATCGCGCTGATGATTGTCTTTTCTCTTTTGGGGTTTGTAGTTCTTTCTTTTCGCAACCTATTTCGCGGCGCAAAACAAGGTCTCGCGAATACTTTTCGCTCCGATTCACCGGAATAAACGGACTGCGTGAATCCGATGTTAATCCTTCAATTCAGGGTCAAGAGATGGTCGCGCCCTAATTTGATTTCCTGAGGTCATTTACAAGTCTTTTCGCTTCCTTCATTCGGTCCTTGTAAAACGTGGGGCTGATAAGAACTTTTTTTGCTCCCACTCGCACATGTTCCTTGATGCCCCTCTTCGACAAGAACAAAGCAAGCGCTCGGTACGTCTTGATTTCCTTCTCGAGGAACAAGATCGCACGTCGTCTCGGCTCATCCATCGTTCACCTCTTGCCCGCCCGGCGGCCCGCCTGCAAAAAGACGAGACCAGACCGCCACACGCCACACGATATCCGGCTCTTCTCTTCTTCATTCACTCAGGCTTGCTTAAGCCCCAACGTGGATCCGGGATAGGGAATGAAAAAGTCCAAAAACATCCAAAAGCCACAAAACTACAGCGATCACCACAACAGCATTCAAGATCGACTTGATCGATCCTGCCATCGGTATGAAGTTGTTGACCAGCCACAGCAGAACGCCCACTACGATCAGGGCAATCAATATTTGAAGTAACGGCATTCTGGCTACCTCTTCCTTTCCGTGGGCTCCGATTCCCTGGCTGTCGCTTCGCCCACAGACCGACATCCTAAGAAGATGCGCCGATGGATATCTGTTCGCTTAGGAACACATTTGTTGTTTGCTGCACATTCGCGTTTGATCCTTAACCCGCGTATTGGGGCATCGGTGCAATTAGATCGGCAGCGCCGCCGGTACCAGCGTGTCATGGTCAGCCAAGTCCTGATAAACGGCATTCTCGGAATCTGGCTTTCCGCCGATTCCCAGTTGCCGAGAACAAGACTTATCAGGACTTGACCGCACTTTATTTTGGTGTCCCACACGTGACATTGAGGAGCCTGTACTACGCTGCATTCCTACCCCGAAATTTCTTTCCCTAGAAGATTGCGGGACGCGACGCTTCCCCAAGGAGCCCATGGACCGCGGAGATGACATTTACCAAGACAATTTCCACGAGCAGGATTTATGAGGACTGGCTTTGCTCTGCGCAAACGTTACCAAACACCGTTCCGCCGAATCACAAACAATCGGATGCGGCCCATGCGTTGAGGTTGGAATCGGTCCGGCTGCACCTCAACCGCTCGATGCAAGACAAGGTAGAAGCCGAAGAGGAATCCTTGAAAAATCGCATGGCAGAATTCCTAGCCGGAATACCGTCTCATTTTGATTCTTTGGGCTTTGTAGGCGCGTTTTCCCAAGCCCGCGAGCGAGGCCGAAAGGTTTCCGGCGCTGGTTCTTCTGGTAGTGTCCCAAAAGGGACAGTCTGTGGCTCGGCTCCTCAAGTACACTCGCTTTGTGTTTCACGACCCGATGCTGGAGGCATTGTTAGACGAGGCCCTAGAGTTTCCGTGGCAGCAAACCCTGCCTGATGCATTCATAGAATGGTGTCCCGACTATTTGCCCGGAAAAATAAATGCCGCTGAACGTGCGATTACCGCGAGGTTCTGCGAACCCACCGACTTAAACGAACATATCGCTTTAGGAGACGCATTGCACACCTTGCGCCTTTTGTTTTCCAAGGAAGTATCCGCCGACAAGTTTACGAACTGAGCGCGGGGGCTGCGCTTCGAGCATTGCCAAATCCCTGTGTGCCCATGGTGGCGGCAGCGTGCAATCGAGTAACATTAGTCAAAGTGTCACGCGCATTTTCGCACGGCAACGGAAAGGAGATGAAATGATGCTTCCGCCACAGACCCTGGATTTGGCCCGGCGCCTTCTTGCTTACGAAAGCGCTGCGGGCAAAACCTCCGAGCCGACGAAATTCGCGGCCTTGCGCGTCTGCGAGACTTTGCGCCAACCTCTGAGTGCACTTGCGGGAGTGGCCGGTTTTCGCTCGCTCCTTTCTCGTGCTCTGACGCTGGCCAGGACGGAAGCTCCCAGTCTCAGCGCGGTGCAGGTCGCGGCGGATGGGTCCTTACAGGGTCTAGACGAGCTGGAGCCGCAAATTGACAAGGACCAGGCTAGGGAGGCAGGAGTAATTCTCATTGCCCATTTAATCGGGCTGCTTCTCTTCTTCATGGGCGAAGGAATCACGTTGCGGCTGGTGATGTCCGAAGTTCTCCCCCACCTTAGCTTCCTCCCGACGAGCGGTGTACCCATAGGTTTTGACGCGATCCTGAACGAAGTTGACCAACTCCAAAGCGTCAGTGCGCGTCTCGATGGACTGGCGAAGCAAAATCCGCCCGTCACAAAGGCGCTGATGACTATCGCAGAGAGCGTTCGCACCACTGCCACCGTATTGGCAGTGGTGGCGGTCGTGAAGAGCCCCAAGCCGAATTGAATGCAGTGAGCGCCTTGCAGGGAGAAGGAAATAGTGAGTCTTCCGGAGTCGCGATATTTGGCCCAGCGCCTTCTTACTTACGAAGCCGTTGCGGGCAAGAACTCCGAGACAACGGAGTCTGCGGCTTTTCGCGTGTGTGCCAAGCTGCGCCGACCCCTAATTACACTCGCGGGAGTTGCCGGTTTTCGCTCGCTCCTTTCTCGTGCTCTGACGCTGGCCAGGGCGGAAGCTCCCAGTCTCAGCGCAGTGCAGATCGCGGCCGATGGGTCCTTACAGGGTCTAGACGAGCTGGAGCCGCAAATTGACAAGGACCAGGCTAGGGAGGGAGGAGCCATTCTCATTGCCCAGTTAATCGGGCTGCTCCTCACTTTCATTGGCGAGGGTCTAACGTTGAGCATGGTTCAGGCTGTGTGGCCGGAGGCCGCCTTCGACGGCCGCGTTTTCGAGAAGGAGAGGAAAGCTTGAGCGCAGCGGATAAAGTAAGAATAAACAAACTGCCGACCGGGGTCCCGGGCCTCGATGAAATCCTGGGCGGCGGTCTCCCGGAATTTTCTTTTAATATCATCGCGGGCGCTCCGGGAAGTGGCAAGACCACGCTGGCACACCAAATCTTGTTCGCCAACGCGACGCCAGAGCGCCCCGCGCTCTATTTCACTATCCTCGGCGAACCCGCCATCAAAATGCTGCGATACCAGCAACAGTACACGTTCTTCGACCCGGCCAAGTTAAACAACGCGGTCCGCTTTATCAACTTGAGCCAGGTTGTGTTGGAGAAGGACCTGGACGCGGTCTTACAGGAGATTACGAAAGAGGTTGAGAAGGCAAGCCCCGGCATCGTGGTAGTGGACTCCTTTCGCACCGTGGTGCGGAAGGCACTCGGTCGCACAACCGAAGTGGAACTGCAGTCCTTCATTCAGCGGTTAGCTCTGCTCCTGACCAGTTGGCAAGCCACGACTTTTCTGGTTGGGGAATATGTCGAGGGTGAGATCCGTGACAATCCCGTATTCACGGTCTCCGATGGCCTCTTGTGGCTCTACCAAGCTCCGGAGCGAAATTCCATTGTGCGGAAGCTACAGATCGTGAAACTGCGCGGACAGGCGTCCGTGCCCGGGCTGCACACTTTCCGCATTACCTCTGCCGGACTGCAAGCCTTCTCGCGTACTCTTGGGCTGGCCGGACAAGTAAGGAAGATACCCAGTACACGGCGTCTTTCCATCGGAATTCCGGAATTGGACAAGATGCTCGGGGGGGGCATTCCCGAAGGCGATAGTATCCTTGTGGCAGGGGCTTCGGGGACGGGAAAATCGGTCTTGGCAACGCAATTCATTGCCGAGGGCATACGCCACGGTGATCCGGGAATTGTGGTGGTTTTTGAAGAACGACCGCAAGAGTATGCGGAGCGGGCCGGCAGTTTTGGTCTGGATTTGAAAACGCCGCGACATGAGAAAAAACTCGAAATTCTCTACCTCCGTCCCCTGGACCTCTCGGTTGATGAAACGATGCATGAGATTCTCGACGCGGTCCAGAAGATTGGCGCCAAGCGCCTGGTGATTGATTCGCTAGCGGGCTTTGAGATGGCGCTCGCACCCGGCTTCCGCGCGGACTTTCGCGAATCGCTCTACCGGATGATAACCGCGTTGACCGGAGTCGGTGTGACGATTCTAAGCACGGTTGAGGTGAACGAGTCTTTCACGGAATTCCCGTTCAGTACCTACTCGATTTCCTTTCTCACCGATGACATTATCCGGCTTCGATACGTATGCATCGACGGCCAGCTTCGCAAGATCATGGTCGTTATCAAGATGCGCGGTGGCAACCATAGCAAGGATATCCGCGAATATGAAATCACCTCCAAGGGTGTGGTCATCATCGGTGACCGTCTCACGGATTATCAAGGCCTTATCACTGGGATTCCTGAGCGCTTGAACCGATCGGGCAATAATCAAGAGCGGCTCACATAAGCCAAAATCCAAAAGCAAAAGCTAGAAGTATCGGGGATAAACCTAATCACCGTGGGCCGGGCGCCAGATTCTGCCGAGACTCTGGCCGCTCCATCTTCAATGGGCTCGCCCCTGGCCACGGTGGCGGGAGCAAAGCACATCGTCGGTCTGCATGTTTTAACCGCAACGGTAATTTAAGCGCAGAGTATTCGAAAAAACATCTGTGTGGGGCTTTCTGAACCGCGCATCATTGGTCAGTCGCGCAGAACTACGCTGAGAAGGGAATTATTGATCTTCAGGCCGCCGCCATCGTATTCGACGAACCCAAGCTTCCTGAACTTGTTCATGAAAAAGTTTACTCGCGTGCGTGTTGTACCTACCATCTCGGCCAGTACTGTCTGAGAGACCTTAGGAAGCGCGTCAATGCCTGGTTCGGTTTGCCATAGCGGGCGAGCAGCAGCAGGGTTCGCGCCAGCCGCTTCTCGCTGGAGTTGAAGAGTTGATCGATCAGATCCTCCTCGGTCTTTAGGTTTCTTGTAACCATATAGGAGATGAATCGGTCGGAGAACTCCTGCTCGGCGTGGAGGAGGCGAAGCATCTCGGCTTTTTCAACGACCAGGGCGCTGCCCTGAGTCATCGCCGTCGCGGTAGCGATCCATAGCGGCTGGCCAGCCAAGCAGGCCTCACCCAGGAAATCACCGGCCCCGAGAATGGTAACGACCGCCTCTTTGCCTGCGGTGGAGGTTACCGCAAGCTTTACGCTGCCCTCTTGAATGTAGAAAACGTGCTTAGCTGGCTCACCTTGGGAGAAGAGGGTTTGTTTCTTGCGGAATTCGATCCACTTCTTTGACACACCAGCAGAATTGAGAAAGGCAAGTACTTCAAAGGCGGGTCGAGTCTGGAGTTCCAAGTTCCCCGTTTCTCTGACCGCCGGGGGAGGCTTCGGGCGGAATCTCGCGGACCTAACGGGCATCATTGCGTATGCTCCAATTGGTCAGAGGCAGGACGTTACGTGGATTTTGGGCCTGGAGCGCACCGCCGTTCAGTTTGCATTGGGCGGTTTTATCGGCACCTAACATAAAGGTACGCTAGGGTACTAGGACATACATCAATAGCTCCGTAACCGAACGTCTTCCCGCCATTCTGGCGGCTGCTCTTGATCCCCCTTGCTGCCCCGCAACCGTCTCAGGGTCACATAATGGGATGGTCCACGAAAAGCCACACTGCGAGAAGAGGACTTCTTGGGACGTGGCCAGCATTTCGAGCAACATCATGCCGAGGAAGCAGAAAACCGATTCGGGGATTGCCACGGCTTTTCTTTCGGGGCTTGCGAAACACGGGCGTTTCTACGACCGGACCAATAATCCCTATGACGCACGAAAGAGATCGACAGTTTGCAGGTACAGCCTCTCGATGACGCGGAACAACTCCGCCATACCTACTGTTTCGCGGTTTATTTTCCGGGCATGCAGGTCCTCCACGATTGCGCTGTTGAGTTGAGTGGCTCGGCGAATGCGCTCCGTTGTAATCAACGAAAGCAACGTGTGTGGATCGCGTTTTTGTCGTTGGCGATCCTGCCATTCTTGAACAGCCCATGCTGTCTTACGCACATGATCAACTGCATCGCGGAACTCCACCAAGATGCTGGTTTCGATGCTGCCGCCGGACTTAATTGCTTCTTCGATTTTGACAAGCTCGGCGCTGGTCTTTCTGAGCCGCTCCGCGATCCGCTCGTCCATCCGGGACCTCCGTCAGATAAGTTGAACCTTATCGGAAACTGGCCCACAACCGAGATGCCCGAGGATTTTCAGGTTATGCTAGTTCAACAAACGGCCAGGCTCTCAGCCTGCGAATACGTGAGCTTCAAACATCACTTCCACTTTGCCGTCATTCAACACACCAATATCTAGTGAATAGTTCGCAGGGGAAAGGCGCTTCAAGCTGACCGCTTGAAGTGTGCGCCACAGTTAATGGTTCGCTGACTATCGTCGTTCAGGATTTCCTGCGGTTCCTGCACGGCATACATGCGGTCTTTTCCGTCGCTTTCGAGAATACGCATACAGTTCAACTTGCCACCGCCATCGAAGAACAAATGCAGATTTCCTATTACCAGGGTCTTCTCCCATGTGTCCAAAGCCACCGCACCCTTTACGCTGGCAAGTCCGCTCAGAAGCAAATCCCGATCGGTCTCCCTTTTCGCCATTTGTCGGGAACGATTCGCCATTTTTCAAACGCCGCCGCCGCAATACATTTCCGGTACTGCGCCGCGAATCAAAGATAACGCTGTCCAAGATTCAGATCAAGGTACGACATCAACTAGTAACTAGCGCGACAGGGCGCATACTCCCATAGGGCTCCCAGCCAACTCCTGATAAACGCATTATTGGCAACTGGGATCGGTGGCAAAGCCAGTTGACGATAACAGGACTTGTCTGGACATGGCCAGATCCCGTTGCCGAAGCATTTCCGACAACTGCCCGAGCCACCCCTTCTCGACTTGACCTCTATCCATCATTAGCGACAAGGGCATCGTACTTTGTTCGCGATCCTCGCTTCGTTCTATCGTTCAAAAGGAGGGGCTCAATGACAAACGTGAATGTGAACGTGACGACGAAATGCGAAGAATGCGGTGCAACCACCGACGAGAGTTTCACCTTCGGTTTTAAGCTTCACTACTTCTGTCCGAAGCACGAGGATGTAGTATTTGCAAAAGTAACTGGCAAGCCGCCGAAAGCGACTAATTCAGATCGGAAGAAATGACGACCCAGTTATCCGATGCACATTAATGGCTGACTCGAACGAGCTCGTGGTCTTTATGACTCTGCCCCGGGGAGTCGAAGAAGCCACTATTCCAGGGGTCCTCGCGTGGCTGCTCTGCGACTATCTCGTACTTGGGCATCGACGCTCGCGCTAGCTAGCCGAAGGCGATGCGCAGACCAAGCACTCCACCGATATCCAAACTCATCCGCCAAATCGGTTATTTCTGACAGTTAGAACTCGCAGGCGAGGAGTATAGAAAGAGCACAGTTGGTCACGTCAGTGGGAACTCTGCGTGCAAACCGCGAAAACCGCCTAACTCCACGGCAGCGGGAGGTTCTTCAACTACTCGCCGAGGGCCGCACGATGAGAGAAGCCGCAGACGTGCTTCACATTAAGACGCGGACCATCGCTTTCCACAAGTACAGAATGATGGAAGCATTTGGTCTGAAAACCAACTCCGATCTATTCCGCTTTGCTATCAAGGAGGGAGTGATTACTGCTTCTTGATCCTTTGCAATGTAATTACGTTCTCTGCAACTGGAATCGGTTCCGTCCAACTTCCGATAACAAGACTTTCAGGACCTGGAGGCGCAACGTATCCGCTTAGACGGATAACGCCCCCGTTAGCCCGTTACTTTTAACAGTCCTCTCTTGAGAACCCATGAGTTAAACCGGCCAAACTCTGTATCAAGACTTAGTCAGTAAAATGCGGCCAAAGGTGAGACTAGACTATGCGTCCTCGAATTCTGCGTGCGCATTACTTTGGGATCAGCGAAGCCAGCTTATCTTTGCTGAGCCGTTCTGCTGACATCACCCTATTGTTCGGTACTTGAAAATACGTTAGTTGATCAGAGGCGGAGGTCATGAATGGCGATGTGGAAAACAATTACGGGAGTTGCAATTCTATCCCTAGTGTTTGGTGGGGGGCCAACTAGGGCCCAAACACACGTACCAGCGGCAGGCCAAGGGGATCGCGGTGATCCGCTTGCCGCGCCGGAAAACCCTTCCAATTCGGCCGATAAGACTAACAAGCAAAAGCCTGCCACGTCTCCGAAATCGCCGCAATTGAAGTCTGCGTTGCCAATGGTAGCATCCGCCTCGGTACCGCTCTACCCGCCGCTAGCCCGCGTGGCGAATGTGGAGGGAGTCGTTCACGTCAGCGTTACTACAGATGGACATCGTGTCATCAGTGCACATGCTGAGGATGGTCCCAAACTGCTGGCAACGGCTGCGGAGGACAACGCCCGAACTTGGCAGTTCGCGGTTCATGATCCAACTACGTTTACAGTGACTTACACCTACGCACTACCAACCGAATGGAAGAGCGACCCGAACAATCCTATCGTTGTGCTCCGTTTACCGACCGAAGTTCAAGTCTCAGCCGTTCATTTTCATACGCAGTAAACCGCTCAACTCCTGAGAAACGGGATTTCCGGAACCAGGTAGAAGAAGGGAGGCACTCCATGCAAATTCGAAAGAGATTTGCCAAGGTAGCGATCGGCGCCTGCTGTCTTGGCGCTTTCGTTGCCGGGCCCGCGGCGCGAGCGCAAGCCGTGCCTGCCTATCGGGTAGACCCGTATTGGCCTAAGCCTTTACCGAGTCCAAGTTCACGGAACCTTACGCCCACGCAAACCAAGCGGCGCCGTTCAAACTCAAATATTTCCCGACTGGAAACGGGCTTTGGCACGACCGCGCCTTGCCACGCTGTCAGAGACTAGCCGGCCGATTGCAACGGGGCGAGCTACAGTTTAATTACCTGAATGCAGCACAGCTGCTCAAGCATGTTCTCGGCCTCGCCCAACTTTCAGTGGGCCGGTTCACCCTTTTCTACCTTTGGTATGCCGTCCCTTCTGACGAAGCGAGGCAGCATGAAGCAGAGATCAAGGCGTTTGCCGATGAGATCGGTTCCGAACAAGATTTTCGTGCGCTCACCTATCAGGAGCCGTTTTCCTCAGGGCTACGCGATCTCGGGGCCGAGCACGGGGGTTACCTGAGCTACGTTGGAGACCGCTACTTCCCAGCGTTACGGGCTTGATAGACGCAGGCGTGGAGCCCCACCGCACTTCTGTTTTCGCCGCGAAATGCGAAAGCGCGCGCCATCGATGCCCACGCGTACTCTTCGCGCCGTTTCGTTGAAACGGAGGTTCCGGATGAGGTGACTGTGCCCACGACTGGACGTGCGGCGAGCCCGCCAAAAGGGCAATACCGCACATCGCTGCAGCCGATTGAGAACTCAGGAGTCCGCCGAGTCTGATTCCGTCCGCCAGAAGCATATGATTTTGGAGGAGAAAGCAATACGAAGTTCCGAAGGGACAACCCGGACCAAAACCGTTGTGGAATCTTGAGCGCGCTATCAAGATGCGCAAGTCCGGAATGCTCTTCAAAGAAATTGCTGCGAAGTTCCGTGTCTCAATGCGGACGGTCCCGAATGGCTTTGAAGTTCATGCACCCGGTCTGAAGGTTCCACCGCATGTGCACACCAAGCACAAGTTCGACTACCGGTCCGCTATGCATGCACGAAGTCTCAAGCTGACCGATAAAAAACCTCACTGTTTCCTCCTGACCAAGATCGTCCCCGGGATTGTCCCCGGCATCCTAAAATTGAGGAGGGGCATGTGCACAATTACTGGTTAACAGCAAGCAAACCCACCTGCTACATTTTCTATTGGACGTGCGTTATTATGGCTCGCCTAAAGGCTCCTTCAATTGTGGCGAACCTGTCAATGATGGGGAGGGGGCAAATCAAATGATTTCCTCTATTCAGATAAAAGGTTATCGAGGCTTTTCGGACTTCGAGATGGACGGCCTCCAGCGAGTCAACCTGTTGGTTGGTACGAACAATAGCGGAAAGACTTCTGTTTTGGAGGCTGTTTATTTACTTGCGAGACATGGAGAACCGTGGTCAATCTGGCAAGTGCTGCAGCGTCGTGGCGAACGATTGATGCCTTTGGAGCGAAGTCCAGATCGTACTGCTGAACTCGACGTGTGCCACCTTTTTACTGGTCATGACGTTCAGCTTGGTACGAAGTTTACGTTAACGGCTAAGAACGAGACCCCTGAACAGAGACTGACTCTTGCCATCGGTGAACTGAAAGTAGCTGAGCAAGTACCGGGATCGCAACCCCCTGCCGTACGTGAACATATCGTCCCGTCACGCCTTGCGTTGCACATATCAGGCCACCCGACACCGCCTGTACCGGTAATACCATTGACTCGCGCATTCGGCATGTCCGTTGACGTTCTGGACAGACCGCGGCAACAAGTCCGCAGAAGGCCTACGGAGTCGGAGGAAACGCCAGCTCAGTTCGTTATGACGGAATCCTTCGATGCAAGTGAACTTGTGGGTCTTTGGGACAAAGTGGCGCTCACACCGAACGAGAACCGCGTGCTACTTGCGCTGAGGTTTCTCGATGACAGCATTGAAAGAATCGCGGCTCAAGCCGGCGGTCAGAACTACTATGGACGTGGAGGGTTCATCGTCAAGGTTAAAGACCGAGATCATCCGCTTCCCATCGGAAGCATGGGAGACGGCATGTGGCGAATGATGGCTCTTGCAATCGCAATTGCACATACCAAGAACGGCATCTTGCTCGTTGATGAGATAGATACAGGTTTGCACTACTCGGTTTTAGTTAAGATGTGGAGACTGATTTTTGGTGCTGCCAAGGAACTGAATGTGCAGGTGTTTGCCACTACCCACAGTTCTGATTGTATAAAGAGTTTGGCCGAATTGTGCTATGCGGACCCTGAAGTGGCCAGCAACGCTACCCTGCAGCGGATTGAGAGAGGTAAATCAAAGGCAACCGCTTACACAGCACTTGAAATAGAAATAGCGGCCGACAAAGGGATTGAGGTTCGGTGAGTGAACGTTGATATCGCCATCGAACCCCAATCAAATGGTGGTTGAAGGCTTCGACGATTTGTTCTCTGTTGTCGGGTTGATGCGCGTCCATGTGGTGTGGCCCCAAGACAAGAACGAAGCTCCCGTATACATTCGCGTAGGAAACGGTGCAGAAGAGATCTTGAAGGATGGATTTCTGAGTGCGCTTTTAAAGACCGCCGTAATCAAAACCCTCGGTGTGATGCTCGATGGGGACACCAGTCCTCGCGGAAGATATCAAAGAATTCATGCACTCTGTAGTCCGCTTTTCCCGGCAATGCCAGCCGATTTGCCGAAAGATGGATTAGTTGTCGATAATGCAGAACAGAAGCGATTTGGCGTTTGGATAATGCCAGACAATATCGCCGAAGGATGTCTTGAGACGTTTCTGCGGGTTCTTGTCCCCAATCCTTCGGAGCATATCTGGCAACACGCCGTCAAGTTCGTTCGGACAGCGAAGGGAATAGGCTGTGCGTGCCGCGACCACCACATTGACAAAGCGAATCTTTACGCTTGGCTTGCTCTGCAGGATCCGCCTAGCCAATCACCCGGAGAGGCTATAACGAAGAAAGTTCTCGATCCCAGTTCACCGGGAGCTGCAGTGTTCGTCAAGTGGTTTCGCCGCCTGTACAGATTATAGAATCACTGTCCTGCTCGAATTCTCTCCCGGTTCAACGCTTCGGTATCTTTTTTGCGGCGAGCCGTGGACGAAGAGTCTCGTTCCGGCCATGGCTGACCCAAGCCCGTTGCGGTCGCTCAATAGTTAGTCTCACTATCAATTGGTCGCCACGTATCCTCTCGCGGTCGGCGGTCGATGAACCGCGGTCGGCCGAGGAGGATGTAGGCAAGGCAATCGACCAGGTGTCGCCGCTTTTCCTGAGCCTTCTCAGGCGGGTCTTTGTCGGTGACGTTTCCGCGCCACTCAGAAAAACGAAGATGCTTGAGCTGCCATACGAGCTCATCGTTGCCTTCCTGGAACGTGAGCCGCGGCTTCATCTTCTTCTCGTTCCCCACGGTGAAGCTCGTCGGCTTCAGCGCCGCGGCGATCAGGTCGAAGCCAGACAGGTCGCGGTTTTTCTTCGCCGGCCAGAAACTGATTCCAGCTTCCCGGTAGGCATCAAAATAGCTGCGCTCCTCGTCGGCGTTCATGCCCTTGCCGGCTGAATCCATCACACGACGAATTCCCCTGCTCCCGCCGAAGAAGTCGCGTTCCACCAGCTTCACGCATTCAGCGTAGTGCTCCTTGACCGTGGCGTGGAAATCCGGGCGGACATAGTCTTGAGGCCACCACGAGAATTTCACCACCATCTCGCCCTCGCGATTGACACAGAGCCACACGAAAGCATGAGGCGTTCTCGGGTGCGGATCGCAGGCCATAAAGATCGTCCACAGGTTCGGATCGATCTTAAACTCCTCAACCACGTGTATACCCGGATCGAACTCAGGAAAGACGAGTTGGCCACTGAGCGAGTGATAATCAATCTCAAATTCTTTCTTCCAGCGCGCATCGCTCATACCCGTCTTCGCTTGCGCCAGCCAAAGGCGTCCAGCTTCCGTGTCAGGGTCTTTGTCCGGATCGCTGGAATAGTGCAGGCGCATCACGTGAAAGCCGAGCGAGGTTGTGCGGGTTGAAATTCCCTTCGTCATCTCACGCGATCCTCGACAAGCTCTTCGAAGTAGCCGGGCTCCGCCGAACTGACGATATCCAAGCGACCGCCGCCTTTGAGCATAGGCTGCGCGGCGCCGATGGATTTCTCCAAGTCGATTTGGAAGCCACCCTCATCGATGAACAGGCCCGAGCCGGTGTGCTGGCGAATAACATCGCCGCCCTGGGGAATGCCCCAGATTTCGGAATAGGGCAGGCCAGCGGTTTCTCCCGGACGGAAAAACCGAAGATGGCAATACGAGTACTCGGCCTGGCAGGTGCGTTTGAGAAATGCCGGTTGATTCTCCCAAATCGTGAAGCAGCGCTGGATCAGCCGATCGCTGTCCTCCTCCTTCTTCGACTGAAAAAAGTGGAGACGATTGGTGTGGAATTGCGCGTCGTTGGTGTAAAGCGCGCACAACAGCCATGTGGCCATCATCTGCCTGCTTTTCTCGTAGAGGTTCATGCGATGCACGAGCCAGAAGCGCACCACCGCGCGCAGATATTCCTTGTCCGGGAAGGGCTTGGCCGCGAGCGTGGGGTCGTGCTCATCCCGTGTGCGGGCGTACCGGAACAACCAGTATTCCGGATCGTTCGCACTGTGCCTTCGCTCGAGCTCGTCGGCGATTCGGAGGGCATCAATTAGGTCGGCTCGATCCAGCCGCGCAAAGTCGTTCGGCAAGCTGAGATTCGAGGTCTTCTCTGTCGGCCTTGGAATATTCATCATGAACGTACACATCTCCGCGAGTTCGGCTGCGCTCCTCATAGGTGCCTGAGCCCCTCACAACATGGATCGCGGCTTCTAGGGCGCTCTTCGGAACTTCGTCGGCTGCTAGCCCTTGCTCGATAGCTTTCTCGATGAGCTGCATCGCTTTGGGTACCAGCTCGACAAGCTGCGTTCGGCCCTGAGCCACCGCGGCTTCCACCTGACTCTCGCTCAGAATGCGCTCCACGGTGTTGCGGCCCATGCCTAAATCACGAGCAATTTGGCGTTTAGAGTCCCCGCCGAGCCGCTTGGCAATGACCGCCTGCTGAACCTGTGGTGATTTGTTTGTTGGCATCGTTTGGCTCCGGCTTCAGTTGCAATACAGCGCGTCCTTCCGCTTGCCATTCAAAGGTGTGCTGCAGCCGCGGCAGACGCCAGCTTTGTGTTCCAGGCCGTCACGACATAGCTGCGAGCACCACGCGCCTGATCCTCCCTGTTTGGTGTAGCGAACCGCCCCGAGGATCTGTCCGCATCCGTCGCAGACTTCGGTTACGCAGACGCCGTGCTTCTGCAAAAGCTCGCGGCTTCGCGCTTCAGTGAGATTCACTCGCCACCAACCCTTGGGTTGCACCTGACGACGCAGGACGCCAGCAAGCTTTTTGTCATGCTTTGATCCCCCAATTTATTGGTATAAATAGACTTCGCGTTGTTGGGATGAGATAACCCGCAGCCCTGCGGATTTTTTGGCGATTCGTCGCACGAATGCCACTGCACGCCGCCACAGATTCAGCGATACGTTTCGAAGATTTCGGGTCCGCTGCTGGACCGAATCGACATTCATATCGACGTGCCCGCGGTCAAATACAAGGAACTCCGTGGAGAGGGTGCGACGGAGGATTCGGCGGCGGTTCGGGAGCGAGTAGAGCGAGCGAGAAGACGCCAACTTGAGAGATTTGCCGCGGAAAAGCACGTCTATGCGAACGCGCAGATGCCTCCGAAACTGATCCGGAAATATTGCGCGATTTCGGCGGAGGGCGAGAAGCTTCTGGAGACGGCGGTGATGCGGCTGGGCCTTTCGGCGCGCGCACACGACCGGATTCTGAAGGTGGCACGGACGATTGCCGATCTCGATTCGGCAGCGGATATCGCGTCGCGCCATCTGAGCGAAGCCATCCAGTACCGCACGCTCGACCGTACCTACTGGGCCTGAGCATCGGGCGGATGCGAATGCGATTGCACATTCGGGTTCGGAACCGCTTGCGGCGCTTGTAGGCCAAGGCAAATGCGATATGCTATTCCGTGGCAAGAATTCCGAAATAGACTGTATGGCGAACAATGCCAACCGAATCGAAGTAACCATGGAGACGCTGCTCGACAGCGTCCAATTGGCCGAAGGCATAACAGAGCGAGTGGCGAGAGCGGCGGGATTTACCGACGACGATTGCCTGAAAATCGGGATGTCCGTGAGGGAAGGCGTGATCAACGCTTTTCGCTATGGAAACGAAGAACAGCGGCACAAGAAGATTCAACTGCAGTTCGAGTTTACGGACGATAAATTCGTGGTGCACATCGCCGATCAGGGACGCGGTTTTGATCTGCGCCAAGTGCCGGACCCGCTAGCGGAGGAAAACCTTTTGAAGACTTCGGGCAGGGGAATTTTCCTGATGCGAACTTTCATGGATGAATTCGAAGTGCGCCGCACCGCCGAAGGCGGCGCGGAATTGGTCATGGCGAAGAAGCTGGTCCAGCGTCACTCCGCTCCGCATCTGCAGGACAAGTAAACCCGCAGCACGACGTCCTTGTGCAGCACGCCGTCTTTCTACAGGCGCGAATCAGAATCCAAGCCGTAGATCCCTCGTCGTCCGGACTCGTTCCCGGCCCGAGATCTGTTCGCTGTTGAGTCGATACGAGTGCCGGCTCGCGCTCAACCACACCACCATGCGAAAGGCAGTGCGTGCCGGGACTCGCTTTAAATCTGCCGCGCTGAAGTCCGGATGTAAGTCGTACACCCGCTACGTTTAAACATTCAGTACTCGAC
The DNA here is from genome assembly GCA_963846235.1 of uncultured Acidobacteriota bacterium. GTDB lineage: Bacteria > Acidobacteriota > Terriglobia > Acidiferrales > UBA7541 > Palsa-189. The sequence continues at coordinate 3,705,753 of CAWJVF010000002.1, read as the reverse complement.
GCGTGATGGAGGAAGCGATGTTGGTGAGGTTAACGGCTTCAGAACCTACAAAGGCTCTGGACAGCAAGGGCAGGTTTATGCCAGCATTGCGCCGCATTTGATTGGGTTTGGTAATCCCGTAGTGGTGCAAGGGCCCGCCGTTCCGGGTAGCTCCGAGCTCCACCGACTGGCGTTACACCCGGCAAATGGCGAAGATCACGACGAGGAGTGAAGAAGTTGAGCAGAGAACAAGGTGTGGTGAAGTGGTTCAACGCGGCAAAGGGTTATGGGTTCATCCAGCGCCAGTCGGGAGAGGACGTTTTTGTTCATTTCTCCGCGATCCAGATGGATGGTTACAAATCGCTGACGGAGGGACAAATGGTGGAGTTCGAGGTCAAACAGGGGCCGAAAGGCTACCAGGCCGAGAACGTCACCGTAGCGTAGCAGCTTAGATCCATCGCTTCGCAGATTGATGGAGGCCCTGTGCGCGATGCGGATGGGGCCCTTTCCATTTCACCCGCTCTTCTCGACGTGTGCGGGTCTCGCAATTCGATCTGCCCGCAAGATTATGGTAGGATTTTCGAAGAAAACCTGTCAGGAGAATTATTTTGCCGCAGCATTCTCTCTCGCGTAAGGAATTGAGGAAGGACGAAGTCCGCGAAACCCTGAGCCATGGCGCGCAGGCTGTTTTCGCACATCAACACCAAATTTGGGTCTATGGTGGCATAGCCCTATTGGTTGCTCTCGCGGTTTTAGGATGGCGCTTCTATACCCAGAAGCAAACTGCCAAAGGAACGGCCGCTTTGTCGGACGCCATGAAGGTTTATCAGGCGCGGATTCGAACCGCTGCCGAACCGGCGCAGCCGGATGAGATTACCTATCTGGATGAGAAGAATAAGTACGGAGACGCGGAAAAGAAGTTCACCGAGGTTGCGAACCGCTATTCCAGGACTCGTCCGGGGCAATTGGCGCGTTACTATGCGGCGTTGAGCCTGGAGAAGCTGAATCGTTATGGCGAAGCCGAAAACGATTTGAAAGCTTTGGAATCCAGCAGCGACGAAAGCCTCTCGGCTCTGGCGCGCTTCAAACTGGCGCAAGTTTACGATGAAGATGGCAAGGGGTCGCAGGCTGTGCAGCTGTATCAGCAGCTTTCGAATAAGCCGACTCTCTTTGTGCCCAAGCCAATCGTCTTGCTGGCGCTAGCGGATCACTACAGCGGTTCGGATCCGGCGCAGGCAGCGAAGCTTTACAAGCAAGTCAAAGACGAATTCCCCGATACTCAGGCCGCCCAACAGGCCGATGAGCGGCTGCAAGTGCTTCAGGCAAAGGGCTGAGTTGGGCTCGGACTCCGCGTATAAACTCTGTGCCGAACCTTTAGGCTAAAAGCAGCGGCCCCAAAATCCCCAGGGCCCCGCATCTTTTTTATGCGCCGCATTCGCGCCTGAGGCAGCGGGCCCCTGGGCTACAATTGTTCTGCCACTTGCGACGTGCCTGTGTTTTCTCCACAAAGCTCCGTGACATAGAATGACCGCATGAATCTGGCGTCAGTAGCCATGGACGTGAACCGTTCTCGTGGACGGCGCTGGCCAGAACCGAAACATCCCTACCGCGACGAATATGCGCGAGATCGCGATCGCGTGATCCACGCGCGCGCATTTCGGCGCCTGGAGGCGAAAACGCAGGTCTTTACGACCCGCTACTCCGATCATTTCCGGAATCGGCTGACGCACACCATCGAAGTGGCTCAGATTGCGCGGACAGTCGCGCAGGCGATGGGGTTGAATACCGAACTCGCGGAAGCGCTGGCGCTTGTGCATGACCTAGGGCATCCGCCATTTGGGCACGCGGGGGAAGCACGCCTGAACGAATTGATGCGCAATTACGGCGACCGTTTCGAGCACAACCTACACGCGCTGAGAATCGTGGAGCAATTCGAACAGCGTTATCTCGATTTTCCGGGCTTAAACCTGACGTTTGAGGTTCGAGAAGGGATCGTTAAGCACTCGCGCGATTATTCAGCGACAGAATTCCCCGAGCTCGCCGAATACGAACCAGAACTACGGCCCCCGATCGAATCCCAACTGATGAATGCCGTAGACGAGATTGCCTACAACTGCGCCGATCTGGACGATGGGTTTGAGGCGCGCCTGCTAGACATCGAGATGGTAAGAGACGAACTGCCCTTCTTTGCCGATACTTATGATGAAGTGGACCGGCACCATCCGGATGGGCGGGTGAAGCTCAAGATCGACGAGACCATAAAAAGACTGCTCGATTATCTGGCGACCGACCTGATCGAGCGGACGCAGGGACAGGTTTCAGCGAGCGGCGCAAAGGATACTGAAGACATTCGCCGGCTGCCGAAGCGCCTTGCCGGGTTCAGCCCGGAGGTGGCGAAAAGCAACAACGAGCTCAAGAGATTTCTATACCGGCGGCTCTACGATCATCCGACAATAGTGGAAGAGCGGGACCGTTCGGTGAGCGCGCTCGAGCAACTCTTTCGCTATTACCTGGCGCACCCGGAGTCCATGCCGGAGTATTACTTCGAATTGGCTGCACGGGAGCCGCGGCACCGTGTGGTTTGCGACTATATCGCGGGCATGACCGATCATTTCCTGCTGCGGCAACATCGGGAACTCCTTGGGGTGACGGCGACGATTTGAGCACCAGGTTGACAACCGGACGGGCTGTTTTCTTGACATCGTTGGGGTGCACCGTATAATGACTTTTCGCTCTCAAAGGCTTCACGTATGTTCCTCGATGCAAAAGAACTGGCTGTACATAAGCTGCGTCTGAACCAGAGTTATGCACCAGGCGCGGTCGACTACCATACCCGTGACTTTCGGCAGATCGAGCCTTTACAGGTTCGGGGAACGGCGGAGATGGTGGACGACCAAATCCGTATTTCCGGGGAACTGCACACTCGCGTGGAGATGGCTTGCGCGCGCTGCCTTGAACCCGTCGTCGAAGACGTGGCGCGCGACTTTGACCTGTATTACCGGCCGATGCAATCTATTTCCAGAGAAGAAGAGGAACGGTTGAAGCTGGATGACACTGAGGTGGGGTTCTTCGAAGGCGAAGGACTCTTCCTGACTGATGTGCTTGCCGAACAGGTGTTGCTGGCCATACCCATGAAGGCCATTTGCCGCAGTGACTGCAAGGGCCTGTGCCCGCATTGTGGTGGTAACCTCAATAGCGACGAGTGCCGCTGCGAGAGTCACGCTAGTGATCCTCGATTGGCGCCGTTGGCTCGCCTGAAGCAGGACTGGTTCAAAAAGCAATAGCTATAACGATCAAAACGCCATAGAATCCCGCGCAATATAGCGCGATCCGAGCGAGGAGTTTGCATGCCTAATCCAAAGCGGCGACATTCGAAAAGACGTACAAGTACGCGGCGGGCACATGACCATTTAACGCCGCCGGCCTTCACCGAATGTCCCCATTGTCATGAAATGAAGCAGCCCCATCGAGCTTGCCCGCATTGCGGCTATTACAAGGACCGGGAAGTGATGGATACTTCCGCCTGAATGGGCGCAGGCACGGGCGCTCTTTGTCTTTCCAGACGAATCTTCGGTAGTTTTCGTCCGCCAGAGGCGGTTCCCAGATGATTACCATCGCCGTGGACGCTATGGGGGGTGACCTAGCTCCCCGCCCTGAGGTGGAGGGATCAGTTCTTGCGGCGCGGGAATTTGGAGTGCGAGTTCTGCTGGTGGGCATACCCGCGGAGCTCAAGCGCGAGCTGGGCCGGCACAGCCTGCGAAATATTTCTGTCGAAGTGATCCCGGCAAGCGAGGTGATCGCGATGAGCGATTCTCCTGCGCAGGCTTTTCGCCGGAAAAAGGACAGTTCAGCGCACGTGGCGGCACGCATGGTGCGACAGGGCGAGGCGGATGCGCTGGTGAGCGCAGGCAATACAGGGGCGCTCATGACCGTCGCGCGTTTTGTCCTCGGGACGCTTCCCTCGGTGCAAAGGCCGGCGCTTGCGGCTCCATTTCCGACCAGCCGGGGGGGCGTGGCGGTTTTGATCGATGCCGGCGCGAACGTCGATTCGAAAGTGGCCCACCTGTTGCAGTTTGCTGTGATGGGAGAGATTTACTACCGCGCGATATTCGGTACCCGCCGTCCAAAGGTGGCACTGCTCTCCATTGGCGAGGAAGAGTCCAAGGGCAATGAGCTGACCAAAGAGGCATACAACAAACTCAAGGATTTGCCCCTCAATTTCGTAGGAAATATCGAAGGGCGTGATGTGTTTTCGGGCAGTGTGGATGTGATCGTTTGCGACGGGTTTATCGGGAATGTGGCGCTGAAGATCAGCGAGGGTGTGGCTCAGCACATTGCGGCCGTGCTTAAAAAGTCGCTGAAGAGCACGATTGCTTCGCAAGTAGGGTACGTGCTTTCGCGGAGCGCTTACCAAGACTTCCGCCGAAAGATCGACTACTCCGAATATGGCGGGGCACCATTGCTTGGTGTGCGCGGCATTGCCATAATCGGGCATGGCCGGTCGAACGCCAATGCCATAAAAAATGCAGTGCGCGTGGCAGCCGAGCTGGCGAACGCGCGCGTGAATGAACGGATCGAGCGAGAGCTTTCCTCCTTGCCCATCGCGGTTGGAGCTTAATCCGCTAGTCTGAAGGAGCTTCGGAAAACAAATGAGTAGAGTTGCATTTGTGTTTCCCGGTCAGGGCTCGCAATATGCGGGCATGGGCAAGGAACTAGCCGAAACATTTCCGGCGGCGCGGGAAGTCTTTGAGGAAGCGGACCGTGTTCTCGGGTTCTCGATTTCGCAGCTTTGCTTCTCCGGTCCTGAGGAGGCGCTGAAGCTTACCGAAAATACCCAACCTGCGCTTCTCACAGCGTCGGTGGCTGCATATCGCGTGCTGGAACAAAAAGGCGTGTGTCCCGACTATGTGGCGGGGCATAGCCTGGGAGAATATTCGGCGCTGGTAGCCGCGGGAGCGCTGAAATTTGCGGATGCGGTTCGCCTGGTAAGAAAGCGCGGGCAGTATATGCAAGAAGCCGTTCCTCCCGGCGAGGGAGCGATGGCCGCGATTCTCGGCATGCGGCCGGGACAAGTGGCCGAGATTTGCCGCAAAGCTACCGATGGAAAAGTAATGCCTGCCAATTTGAACTCTCCCGAGCAGACCGTGATATCGGGTCATGCGGCGGCGGTGAAAAGCGCTGTCGAGCAGGCTTCTGCAGCGGGAGCCAAACGCGCGGTGATGTTGCCGGTTTCGGCGCCGTTTCACAGCGAACTCATGAGGCCAGCGCAAGAACGGCTACAGGAAGATTTGCGCGCGACCGAGTTTTCATCGTTAAAGATTCCTCTGGTTACCAACGTCGACGCAAGCGTCATCACGAGCGGAGCGGAAGCGAGAGAGGCACTGATACGGCAGGTGACTTTGCCGGTACGCTGGGAGGAGTCGATCCGCGAATTGATCGAGCAGGGCGCAGCAACGTTCGTCGAAGTGGGGCCAGGACGGGTGCTCAGTGGATTGTTGCGGCAGATCGACCGCTCGGTGCATTCGCTGAACGTTGAAGACGCAAAGTCGCTTCAATCCGCGCTGGATCGTCTGGCCCAGATACGAGGCGAAGAGACAGAAGTTGAGGCTTCTTGAATGCACGGCCAAATCCCCACATGTTCAGCTTAAAGGATCGCGTCGCGCTGGTGACCGGCGCGTCGCAAGGGATCGGCCGGGCAATCGCGCTGGCGCTCTCGTGCGTCGAGGCGCGAGTCGTTATTGCGGCGCGTAATACGGAAAAGCTTCAAAGCCTGGCGGAAGAGATCGGCGACGCCAAAGCATTCCCGGTGAAGATGGATGTAGGGAATCAGCAGGAAGTGAAAGCCGGTTTTCACCAAGCGATCGAGCGCTTTGGACGGCTGGACATACTGGTGAACAATGCCGCGATTACCCGAGACGGTCTGGCGGTGCGCATGAAGGCCGAAGATTGGGAAGCGGTTCTGCGGACCGATCTGACGGGCGCGCATTTCTGTATTCAGCAGGCGCTGGGGGTGATGCTGCGGCAGCGTTCAGGGCGCATTATCAATGTGACCTCTGTCGTAGCGCAGTCCGGCAATGCGGGACAAGCAAATTACATTGCGGCGAAGGCCGGGCTGATCGGATTAACGCGCGCGATCGCCACAGAAGTGGCGTCGCGAAATATCACGGTCAATGCTGTCGCTCCTGGATTCATTGTCTCTCCGATGACCGATCCGCTGCCGGAGAAGGCAAAACAGGAACTGATCGGGCGGATTCCCCTGGGGCGTATGGGCCAGGATGCGGAAGTCGCGGCGGCGGTGGTCTTCCTGGCAAGCGATGAAGCGGGGTACATAACCGGGCACGTGCTGGACGTAAATGGCGGAATGCGCATGAGCTAAACACCGGAGCGGTTGACCTGATTCGGAGCGCCGCATAGAATGGGCGGACGCTCAAACGCTAAGATAAAGTAAGATAAAGAAAGAATGGCGCGAACCGGCGTGGCGGACAGCGGAGGCAAAAAAGAATGGCCAGTGTAGAAGAACGGGTCAAGCAGATCATCGTAGAGCAGTTAGGCGTTGATGAAGCGGAGGTTACGCCAACGGCCTCCTTTGTGGACGATCTGGGCGCCGATTCGCTCGATACGGTGGAACTGGTGATGGCCTTTGAGGAAGCTTTTGGCATCGAAATTCCCGACGAAGATGCCGAGAAAATCGCTACAGTGAAAGATGCCGTTTCTTACATCGACAAACACGCCCAGGCAAAGAAGTAATTCCCCTCGCCAGAATCCGTTCAAGGAGAATCGTACTTGAGGCGCCGGGTAGTGGTAACAGGTGTAGGCTTAGTTTGTGCGCTGGGTATTGGCACCGATGAGGTGTGGAAAAAACTCATCGCGGGCGTAAACGGCGTCCGCCACATCACTCAATTCGATGCAAGTGGATTCGATTGCCGCATTGCCGCTGAAATCCCCGATTTTGACCCGCTGAACTGGATCGCCAAAAAAGAGCTAAAGAAGATGGGCCGCTTTATCCAGGTGGCCGTGGCGTCCGCCGATTTTGCCTTACGCCAGGCGAACTTGGAGATCACTCCGGCTATTGCTGAATCGGTGGGCGTTTACGTCGCTTCCGGCATAGGCGGGTTCGACATCATTGAACGCGAACATTCCAAGCTGCTCGAGGGCGGCCCCGGGCGCATCTCGCCATTTTTCATTCCTGCCGCCATCATTAATCTTGCATCTGGAGTGATCTCGATTCGTTACGGCGCTCGGGGTCCGAATTCGGCGACGGCGACGGCATGTTCGGCATCGGCGCACGCGGTGGGTGATTCGTTTCGGATTATCGAGCGGGGCGACGCCGAAATCATGATCTGCGGCGGCTCGGAAGCGGCGATCACACCCATGGGTATTGGTGGATTCGCAGCGATGAAAGCGCTTTCGACGCGCAACGAGCAACCTCAATGTGCCAGCCGCCCGTTTGACGCCGAGCGCGATGGCTTTGTCGTCGGGGAAGGCGCGGGCATCCTGATTCTTGAATCGCTGGACCATGCGCAGAAGCGCAATGCTTCGATTGTTGCGGAGATTGTCGGGTACGGTATGGCCGGCGACGCCAATCACATTACGCAGCCGGCTGAAGATGGCAATGGCGCGTACCGAGTCATGCGTGCGGCGATTCGCGATGCGGGAATCGAAGCTGAACAGGTGGGATACGTCAACGCGCATGGCACTTCCACGCCACTCGGCGACGCCATCGAGACGCTTGCTCTTAAGCGCGTCTTTGGTGAGCACGCCAAGAAGCTGCCCGTGAGCTCGACGAAATCGATGACGGGGCACTTACTTGGCGGCGCCGGAGGGCTTGAAGCCGGAATCAGCGTGCTCGCCTTGCACGATCAGAAGGTGCCTCCAACTATTAACTACGCGCATCCCGACCCGGCATGCGATCTGGATTATGTACCCAACCGTGCGCGAGCGGTTACTTTTGAATACGCCTTATCCAACTCCTTCGGATTTGGCGGGACCAACGCAGCGCTATTATTCAAGCGCTGGCAATAATCGAGACTCGACCGACGCAGCGTAACAATCCAGAACCGGAGTAGAGATGAAGGTAGCCGTTTGCATCAAGCAAGTGCCCGCCAAAGATGCGCCGTTGCACATCACCGATACCGGCGCGTGGATCCGCGAAACGGACATCGGTTTTGAAATGAACGAGCCGGATAGCTTCGCTCTGGAGGAAGCGCTGCGGCTCAAAGAAAAGCATGGAGGCGAGGTGGTGGCGCTTTCGATGGGGCCGGAACGGACCAAGCAAGTGATCAAGGAAGCCCTGGCAAAGGGGGCGGACCGCGGGATTCATATCTCAGACGACAAATTTTTCCAGCTCGATCCGCTCGGCTCGGCCAAGTCCATCGCTGCGGCGCTGAAAAAGGACAATTTCGATTTAATTCTGACCGGGTTGCAGAGTGACGACCAAGGCTTCGGGCAAACAGGAGTGCTGCTAGCGGAACTACTGGGAATGCCGCATGCGACGATCATCATGCAGATTGAAGTCCAGGGGCAAGGACTCAAGCTTAAGAAAGAGTTGGAGGCAGGATGGTTTCAGTGGGTCGAATTGCCGCTGCCAGCTGTGCTCACGATTCAGTCGGGCATCAATAAAGTTCGCTACTCCTCTCTGAAGGGAATCATGGCCGCAAAGAAGAAGGAGATCGCGGTGATCGCGCGGGAATCGCTGGGCGTCACTCATGAGTCCACGCAACGAGTGGAACGAATTTACGTGCCGCAGAAGGCGAAGCACACGGAATTTATCGACGGCAGCCCGAAAGAGGCCGCGGCAAAGCTGATCGAGAAACTGCGTCACGAGGCGCGCGTTCTGTAGTTCGCTCACAAAAATGAAAATTCTCGTCATCACCGAGCAGCGCGACGGTAAGTGGAACCCGGTCAGTTCTGAGACGCTGGTGGCAGCGCAGCAAATCGCTGCGGCACAATCGGGAAGCCGCGTGGCTGCGGTGGTGATTGGCAAGGGCGTACGCGGGCTTGCGGAAGAGGTGGCGGCGAATCAGCTGGCGGAAGTCCTGCTCGTCGAGCACGACTTACTCGAAAAATATACTCCGGACGGATATGCGATCGCCCTAAAACAGGTAGTTACGCAAACGCAGCCGGATTTGGTTCTGCTGCCACATACGTATCAGGTGCGCGACTACGCTCCCAAATTAGCCGCATCGCTGGGCAAAGGAATGATCGCCGATTGTGTGGGATACCGCGCGGAAAAAGAGCGCGTCATCTTCGTCCGTCAGATGTTCCAGGGAAAAACAGCGGCGGATGTATCGTTTACGGGCGCGCCGCCGTGGTTCGTTTCTTTTCAGGCGGGGGCCTTTCGCGGCGATCAGACGGCTCGTGGCGCATCCACCGCTCTGGTGACAGCTATTAGCGTCAATTTGCAGGCGGAGCAGATTCGAACGAAGCCGCTCGATCTTTTCCGCGAGGCAAAGCAAGCCGTAGATTTGACGCAGGCTCCGATTTTGGTTGCGATAGGCCGCGGGATCAAGGCGCCTGAAAACATTCCGCTGGCGGAGAAATTGGCGAAGCTGATGGGTGGCGAACTGGCGGCGTCGCGCCCGATTTGCGATGAGGGTTGGCTACCGATGGACCGCCAAATCGGCAGCTCCGGCCAGACCGTGGCGCCGAAGCTCTATCTTGCGCTGGGCATCAGCGGCGCCATTCAGCACGTCGTAGGCATGAAGGGATCGCGTACGATCGTGGCCATCAACAAGGACCAGAACGCTCCGATATTCGAAGTGGCCGACTACGGCATTGTCGGAGATATTTTCGAACTGATCCCCGCGCTTACCGAAGTGCTCGAAAAGAAATAGCCGCACCTACGCCCGCCTAATATCCCTAATCTTATTGTTAGAATTGTAGAGTGAGCGTCGAACGCGAGCGGCTGGATGCGGACGTCCTGATCGTCGGCGCCGGCCCGGCAGGCTTGGCGTGCGCCCTACATCTGGCCCGATTAATCCGCCAGCATAACGAATCCGGCGGCAAACCCGAACTTTCAACTGAAGGCATCTACGTTCTCGAGAAGGGACGCGATATTGGAGCGCACCAACTCTCCGGCGCCGTGCTCGATCCGCGCGCTCTGGCCGAGCTCGTGCCTGATTTTGCGAAAACGGCGCCACTCGATACGCCTGTCAACGATGATGCGGCGTATTTTCTGACTGCGAGCCGCGCCTGGAAACTTCCGATCACGCCGCCGCCCCTGCGAAATCACGGGAATTACATCGTTTCAGTGAGCAAGCTGGCGAAGTGGCTCGGTGGGCTCGTGGAGCAGGCTGGCGTAAATGTGTTCACGCAATTTGCCGGCGCGCAGTTGATTTACGAAGGCGAAGCCGTCGCAGGCGTGATTACGGAGGACAAAGGCCGCGATAAAGATGGAAAGCCCAAGGACAACTTCACGCCGGGCTATGAGCTGCGGGCCAAGATCACGGTGCTTGCCGAAGGGCCACGCGGCTCGCTGACGAAACACCTCGTTGCGGACAAAAATCTTGGTGGTCTTAACCCGCAGGTTTACAGCATCGGCGTAAAGGAACTGTGGGAAGTTCGGCCCGGACGTATCACGCCGGGGTGGGTGGCACACACGCTTGGCTGGCCGCTGGATTCAAGTATGTACGGTGGCGGTTGGATCTACGGAATGCAGAATAACCGGGTTTCGCTCGGGCTGGTAACGGGGCTCGAATACCATAATCCGGGATTCGATCCGCACGAGGCTTTTCAGCGATTCAAGACGCATCCGTTTGTTCGCCGAATTCTCGAAGGCGGCAAGCTGGTGCGGTACGGCGCGAAGACGATTCCCGTGGGCGGCTGGTATTCCATTCCGCGCACTTATCTTGACGGCTGCCTGATCATCGGGGATTCCGCGAGCTTGCTCAATTCACAGCGGCTCAAGGGCATCCACATGGCCATCAAGAGCGGTATGCTCGCGGCGGAAACGATTTTGGATGCTTTGCGCGGGGGCGATACGTCTGCCGCAAAACTTTCGGCATTTCGGCGGAAGGTGGATGAAAGCTGGATCGGACGCGAACTGCGGAGCGTGCGCAATTTTCATCAGTCCTTCCAGCACGGCCTTTGGCGCGGCCTAGCGCACACGGCCGTGCAATTCGTGACCAACGGCCGCGGCTTGGTAGACCCGATGCGGACGAAGGCCGGCCACGAGCAATATCACAAGCTCGACGGTGCGGGTCCCGCTCCGCCGCGTTTTCAAGGCGACGGCGCGCTCACATTCGACCGGCTGACGGACGTCTATAATTCCGGCACGCGGCACGAGGAAGACCAGCCCTGCCACTTGCACGTTCTGGACACGAACATTTGCGTCAATCGCTGCATTATCGAGTACGGGAATCCATGCCAATACTTCTGTCCCGCCGCTGTTTACGAGATGGTGGAGGAAAAGGGCGGGCGGCGGCTGAAGATCAATTTTTCAAACTGCGTGCACTGCAAGACCTGCGACATCGCCGATCCTTATCAAATTATCGATTGGGTGCCGCCCGAGGGTGGCGGCGGGCCGAACTACGAAGGCATGTAATGGAAGCGCGGTGCGGTTTTCGATCAGGGGAGCAGGCCGAATACGGAGAGTTCGTTCTGCGTGCCGATATAGACGTTGCCATTTGCGACGGTGGGAACGGCAAATTTGACGGCAGGCCCGGCCGGCGGCACGGGACCGGTTGTGCTCGAAGGACTGACGTAGAGTTCGTTAGCAAGATTCGTCGCGTCGTAAGCGTGCAAGACCGCCGGCGAGGACGTAACGTATCCGCTCGTGTCTAGCCCCCAGACGATCCCGGCTGTGGAACCATTCGAGGAGATCACTGGGGAGGCGCCAAAGAAAGGAAATGTATCTGTTGAGCAAAAGCTCGGCTGAGAGCAAAGCGGCGAGCTCAGTATTCCACTTGATAGTGGAAGCGCTCTGAGATTGTCGTCTGCCGAGGCGACATAGACCGTGTCGTTACCCGCCCAGTACGCAGGCGTGCCAAGAATCGGACTAATGAGAGAGAGCGTTTGCAGCGCCCCGCTGGCCGCCAGATTGTCGCGGTCCAGCAAGTAAAGGTTCGAGGCTTCATCTCCCGCAATGGCAAGATGCGGATGCGCTGTGCTTCCGGCGGAATCCGACAAAAGCAAGACACCCGTGGAGCCGAAGTACTTCTGCTGAAGCTCCAAGCTCGTTTCATTCGCGCGCGCGAAGCTATCGACGATAGTGAGTGCGGGTGGGGCCGTCTTGATCTGGAGCTTGAGAACCGTGTCGGGATAGTCGGTCCCTATGTTTGGGATGGCCGTTTTGCCGTCAGAGGTGACGACGAAGACGTTTCCGTTCGAATCCGATGATGGCGCTGCACCACTTGGACCGATGCCACCCCTCGAGCCGTTTGGTGTGCTAATGAAAACTTCCGGCGCAGTTTGAAGATCGGCGGCATCGTACGCGAATAACCAGCCGTGAAAGGGATCTGTATCGCTATAGGAATCAAAAGCGACGTAAACGTTCCCGCCGGTCAGAAGCAGGGCGGATCGCTGATTTTCGGTCAGGCTCAGTGACTGGAACGAAATCACGCCCGAGGCTGTGCCATAACCGTTGCCGTTTACAAAGGCTTGAATCGTAGCGGGCCCGCCAAATTTTTCCAAACCTGTGGTGAGGTCGAGCGCGTGGACTCGCTGGAAGTAAGCGCCGCTTTCCTTCGTCTTGGCGACAACGTAAAGCGTAGCCGTCGCCGGATCGATAACAGGCGTTCCGGTGATGCCGATTTCCGGGACGATGTCCGTCTGCCCCGGAATGTCTATAGTTGGGACGGTAGTTATTGCCGCGGCTGGATCTATGAAACTTACCTGCCACAGAATCTGGCAACTGCTTGCGTGTGCATCGAAGGCGTAAACGCTATCGTGTTCCGTAGCGACGTAGACGGTATCGTGAATTCCCAGATTCGGTATAGCGATGTTTGAGACGTAGAGCGGCTGAGCATGAATCTGGCCATCCACGGAGCACCCAAACAATTTGCCGAATGTACTGGCAGTGACGTTCGAGGGTGTCAGGTTCCTTTCCTGGGTATTTTGCCCCGTCAGGCCGTTGTCATTTCTCCAAGAATAGACCCCGGTGAAGGTGTTCAGCGGGACGATGGTGACACTCGCAGAAGCGGATAATGGAGGAACCGTCTGCAGCACTGCCGTTACGTTTACCGTGAGGGAGCTCGAGATGACTGGCGCCGAATAAAAGGCTGTATACGCAGCGGACTGGGTGATCATTCCATCTGCTGCGTTTCCGCCATTCACACCGTTTACCTGCCAAATCAGGGGTGCGTTCGAGTTTTGCACCTCGGCGGAGAATTGCAAAGTCTGACCGGCTGGCACGTTGGACGTAACAGGAGAAATGCCCAGAGTTACAGGCGGGGCTGCGATTGTGACGGTTGTGCTTCCAAATACCGACAGGTCCGTTTCGAGAATGGCTGTGATGGTCACCACGTTGGAATTGGGAATCGATGCGGGGGCGGTATAAAAGCCCGACGAATTCATGAATCCCACAGTGGAATTGCCAGCCGGCGTACCATTGACTTCCCAAATGACGGCCTGAGGTCCGTTCTGAACATTGGCGCTGAATTGCTGCGACCCTCCTGTTACAACTGTGGGGTTGGCTGGAGAAATCGTTATTTTGGGAGCGGGCACCGGATTTATCGTAACCATGGCCAGGCCGTTTTTCGTTGAATCTGCCTGCAGAAGTGCGGCGACGGTAACAGTCAGGGGGCTGGAAACGCTCGCCGGCGCGACATAGGAAGCTGTTGCGGCCCCGGAAGGCGTGATCGTGCCGACAGATGAGTTGCCTCCGGGAATTCCGTTTACCTGCCAATTGACCGCGGCATTCGGAGCATTCAGCACAGTCACCAAAAATTGGACGCTTGCGCCAGCTGCTATCTGCGCGGACGGCGGCGACAGAGTTATGCTCACGCTCGGAGTGGGGTCGACGGAGTTATTAGCGGGAGATCCTCCGCCGCCGGCACAGGAGAGTTGCTGGGTTATGGCAAAGAGCGCCAGCCATCGGGCCATTGAGCGGATTCTGGAGCGAGGGAACGATCTGCGAACGAGCAGACACGAAAGCCGGATAGCCGGGGCCCGGGCGGAGCTGGAACGCGCAGGCATCGGAAGCTGGTTACGACAACTGTCGTAACTAGCCAATTACCTCTGAGAGGTGGGCGGAAACTAGCACCCGCAAGTTGTGGAAATCTACGAGGGCGCGCCTAGGTTTGTAAGCGAACACATGACGAGGGTGACGGGTTCTCGGTTCGCCGCGCGTTGCTATTTATGGTGAGATTGCCGAAGTAGGGACCCCGTCTTATAACTGCGCGGTGGTGCAGTCCGGGCCTTCACATGCGCTCTTGTGGCGATGAAAAAGTCCGAAGAGCCTTGCGAAAAATTTCAGCTTTGAAGCGTGGGATCGGGAGGCCGACTGGGAAGTCGCCGCAGGTGGCGCAGGCAAAGCAGGCCTGATTGCACCCCGAAATGACGGTTGCGGATCCGCCACCGATTCGCTGATCAATGTTATGGCTTCCGAGCTCAAAGCCGGCGCAGAAACGGCGGATCGGGCTTCGAAGGTCAACGGAGGCATGTCGATGCGAGAAGTGGTGGTGATGGTTGATTCCGGGCGACGTGCACGAACCGGTGATCTCGATGGCTCCGCGGGCGTGTTCGCTTCTAATTGTTTGCTGAGGTTATTCTGAGAGACGAGAAGCTCGCAGGAGCACTTGCGTGAACCACTGCGTAGCGCCTTGAGCTCGCCACCGTCAATCTCGACGTCGCCACTCTGCGGAACAACGACCCGTTCTGCCGAGAATTGCTCCTCGATGCGCACAGCACCGAAAAGAGAGGTGACGCAGAGCTGCCCGTTTTGATCAAGCCCGACGGTTAAATCACGCCCGCGGTCCCCGATAGACTCCGGAGTGACGACCAGGAGAGCCGTATAAACGGTGATCTGAACAGTGCTGCCGACTTGTAAATGAACTTGGCCGTATTCGAGTGCGATGGTGATCGCCGGGCCTGACTTCACAACGGAAAGATGAGCGGGCCCGCACAGAATGATGTCGCCGCCATCCGGCAGATCGATCTTTGCCTGTCCGGACCGGAGGGTAAGATCGCTGCCGCTGGCCAACAGGGCGGTGGTATGCCCGTTTTCAGTGTCGTAGCCAATCGCTCCGGTCACGGAAACATCGTCTCCGGCAAGACGCCCGATGACTTCCTGGCGTGCGGGAGGGATAGGTGAGACGGTTTGTGCAGCCCCCGTTGCCGGCTGACAAATCAGCAAGGCTATGACGGAGAGGAAAACCCAGAAGGTTTTACGCTTCCACTTGTTGATGTACGAAGTTCCGCAAACGAATTGCAAGATGCTCATATCCGCGTTTCCGCTCGCCTATACTATAGCGCATGACGGAACTGGCCAAGTCTCCGGCACAGCGGGACGAGCAGATCGCCGATTCGTCCTATGTGCGACCACGGACGCTCTCCCCTTTTCGGCGCGCCCAAGTTCCCATCATTTCTGGAGCAGCCTATGCATTTGCTCGCCTTACCGGGCCAACCTTGCGATACGAAGTGCTGGGCTGGCAACACATTGAGCGCGTGCACAACCAGAACCGACGCTGCGTTTATTCCTTCTGGCACCAAACGATCTTTTTAGCGATGTGGTGGTGGCGCTATCGCGGCGTGGTGGCCATGACGAGCGCTAATTTTGACGGACAGATCCTCGGCAGCGCACTCAAAAAACTAGGCTTTGACGTCACGTTCGGGAGTTCGTCCCATGGCGGCCTCCGGGGCATTTCTGTGCTGGCTGGACGGTTGGAGCAAGGCCATGACGTGGCCTTTGCCGCAGATGGTCCGCGGGGACCGCGTTACATTGCAAAACCAGGGCCGGTGATCCTGGCCCGCCGGAGCAGGTGCCCTATCGTAGCTTTCCATCTTTTTGCGGAACGCGCGCATGTCTTCGAGAAAGCCTGGGACCTTTTCCAGCTTCCGCGACCTTTTTCCCGGGTTGTGCTGGTGATTGGCCCGCCGATTGAAGTTCCGGACGAAATTGGCCGCGATGCGGTCGAACGCAAGCAAGCTGATTTACAACAGGCACTCCAGCGTGCTCGTGAAACCGCAGAGTCCTGGTTCAAGCTATCGACCACTGAACGAGAGCGGCAACGAGAGATTTGGAACGCTTGAGTTTCTCCGTTACGACATCAGGATTTCGTGGGACTGGCGGAAGAGCGGGCCGCTTCACGACCCGCGATGCGGCCAAAGACCAGGCATTTAGCCAAGCCGTGCTGGTTGAAGCCACCTGCCGATTCGCCACCACAGTAGAGCCCCGGAATTACCTGGCCGCGCAAGTCAATCACTTGAGCCTTAGCATTAATGTGGAGCCCTGACACGCAATCGTGGATACCCGGCGTGGACCAGGCAGCGTAAAACGGCGGCGTTTGGATTTTGTATTTGGGATCTGGTTTGCCAAAATCCGCGTCCTTGCCTGCGTCCACAAATGAGTTGTATCTGGCCACGGTTTGCTCTAAGGCAGCCGGCGGCATAGGCACCTTTTGATATTTGCTCATAATTTTGCGCGCGAGCTCGGCAAGAGTGTTTGCACTAAAAAACCAGCCGTCCGGGTCGACGTATGGGGGAGCGCAAATCCAGTTTTCGCGTTTAACGGCGTCTGCATCGAAGATGGCCCAAATCGGGCCGCCTCCCTCGCCCGTTCCGCCATTTAACTCCAGGCAGGGATTCCACCAATCGAATCCGGTGGCGGCTTCGTTTACGAACCTCAGACCGGCCTGATTGACGTGGATGACGTCCTGATAGTCCTTCATCAGCAAGCCAATCGCGTGAGCGAGGCCAGGAATCGGGCTATTTTTAAGGTTCTCGTTGCGTGTGCCACCGCCCTGTGGATAGCCGTATTGATTGCCGATTACGTAAGGCTTTTCGAAAATGTGGGATCGCGCCATGGTCTCCACGGTTTGGTTCGCGGCACCCCAAAGCGAAGCACCGATTTCCATGGCTGCGATCTCGCCGTCGCCGGTCTGGCGGGAATAAGGCTCGCCAACCACCTGATATTCTTCGGTTAGCCTGGGATCAAAAATCCGGCGGAAGTTGACGTTACTTGTATGACCACCGGTTCCGATGATCACGCCTTTCCGTGCTTGAATTTTCAGGGTTTTGCCCTGGGTTGTGGCCGTAATGCCGAGAACTCTTCCGGAAAGCTGGCCTTCTCTAATGAGTCCGGTCATGCTGTGCCGCAGAAGGATTTGCACTCCTAATTTTCTGGCGCTGGCCTCGAGTGGCCGCATGAGAGACGTGCCATTGCCTCCGTTCGGAGCGACAGCGCTGGGCCCTTCAGTCCAGACAACGGTTTGAGCCCGTTTAATGTTTTGCGGACCGCCATCGGCGCCGACCGGAGGCCGGTCGGGGAATTCCACTCCGTGTGCCTTGAGCCATTCGAACGTCGGCGCGCTACCGTCGCAAAAGGCGCGCAGGATTTCACGGTCGCTGAACCGGTAATCGTGCCAATGCACCAGGTCTGAAAACATGCGATCTGGTGAGTCGTCAATGCCGTATTTTTTTTGCAGGCTGGTGCCGCCCCCAAGAGCGATATTGCCCCCGCTTTCGATGGCGTGTCCGCCGATATCGTAATTCTGCTCGACAATGATGACGGAGGCTCCGTTTTCGGCGGCTTCGATTGCGGCGGGCAGGCCTGTGGCTCCGGCGCCAACGATAACGACGTCCGCCACGCTGTCCCAATGGCGGGGAGCATTCGCAGCCTCAACAGAGCTTGCGCCGCCGACTACGGCAGTTGCGCCGACGCCGGTGAGTGTGGCTTTGACAAAATCTCTCCTCGACCAGCCATTTTTCGGTTGCCGGTGCTTGGCCACATTTTCCTCCCGCAGTGATGGAACGGCTCGGCAGAGAGCGGTCATTGCGATCACATGCCTGCTTGCCTGCCGCTGGTTAGGGCGATTATATGCTCGCTGGACGAACGTTCAAATGGGAGGCGCTCAACACTAGGGCTTTTACTCGGACGTGTGAGCGTCAGGCTGGATGGAACGAGCTGAGTTATTCCATTTGTTTGGCTATGACGTCGCGGCCGCGTACTTCGACCTGAATGGCAATGGGAGGCCGAATTCCGACGCCCCGGACGATCTCGCCGCGGACCCAGGAGCCGTTGGGTAACGTAGTCATTTTGAGGGGATCATAAACGATACCGTCGCAATCGCTGACAACCATGGGATGGGCGGCCGGAATAGCAAAACGCAAGGACAATGCGCTGAGATCGGTTACGTATTGCAGCTGACAGCGGGAAAGTGGATTCGAGAGCGCAAAGCCCCAAAAGGATGGCTCAGCAGGCGGCCCCGGCAGATGAATGACCATGGCTGGGACGCCTGTCTGGGTCTTGGGATCGATGAACAGGAATGCCTTCGAAGACCAGGGCTGGGCAAGCTCATAGAGTGTGCCGACCGTGTTTGGTTCGGTATCGGACTTTGTGATTGAGGATGCCTCAGACGAGACGTAGGACAGCGGGGCATCGGAGGACGCGGATGCATTGAGGTTCGCTTGACGACGGTGCGACAGCCAAAGCGCGAATCCGGAGGCGCAAAGAAGCGCCGCGAGAATAACTGTGATGAGCGGCTTGAGTTGGAGAGGCGCGCTCGGGGGCGTGTGGACCACCCCGGGAATTCGCGGCATCTCGGGAGTCATTTTGCGTTGCGCCGGCAGAGTTGGGGGCTGGTGCAGGGTTCGTGGCGTCACGATGATTGAGACCTCCGCAAAGATTCGTGGAGATTGGCGAGGCAGAGCAACAATTCGAGCAAGCGAGTGCGATCCTCGGAGTAGTCCGGCACATCTCCGGAAAGCAGCGTGACGGCGAAATCACCCTGCTGTCTAAGCCAAGTGAGCGTGCGGGAATCCGGGAATTCATTCTGACGGCAGCGTTCCTCCACGGCGGACAGACGAGTGAAAACTTCGTCCAGATAGTGCGTTAGGCATACCCCTTGGCGACTAAGCGTCTGAGGTATGGGAGTGGAACAGGCTCCCACACGGCAAGCGCGAACCTGAGTGGCTACGACCACACGTCCTCCCTTACTAGAGGGAGCAGCATAGCTATGGATAAGCAAGCTCGTAACCAGCCTGTATCGTCCGGATATCTATGAAACCAGTGGAAATAGTGGCGCGCTTGGACGGCAAGACGGAACTGCTGACCCGTGCTGCGGGTAGAAACTATCCCGTACCGGTAGAGGTGGTGTAGTTGCGGGGCGAGGTGGGGGTTATGCTGTTTTACCGCAACACTTCTTGTATTTCTTGCCGCTGCCGCATGGGCAAGAATCGTTGCGGCCGACTTTGGCGCCGGTGCGTACCGGCTTTGGAGCTTCGGCCTGGGCAGCCCCGGTTTGATATTGCAATTGCTGCTGCTGGCGGCGCTGACGCCGCTCGATTTCACGAGCTTCCTCTTCGGGGCGCGCCGGCTGAATCAGGAACAGATAGCGAATGGTTTCGCTATCGATCCGGCCCATCATCTCTTCGAAAAGCGTGAATGCCTCTTTCTTGAATTCGACAAGGGGATCCTTCTGGCCGTAACCACGCAGCCCGATTCCCTCTTTGAGGTGGTCGAGGCTGAGGAGGTGATCCTTCCATTGCGTGTCGACGATATCCAGAATGATGCGGCGCTCGAGCCAGCGCATCATGGGCGGGCCGAAGAGCGCTTCTTTTTCTTCATAGCGCTGATGGACTTTTTCCACCAGCGCGTCGCTAAGTTGATCGTGAGTGAGAGCAGAAGTAGAGGGATCCAGGCCGACGGCTTTCAGATCGATGCCGAACTGGCCGAGAACTTCGCCGGAGAATTGCGTTAGGTTCCATTTCTGGGGATGCTCTTCGCGCGGGCAGAAGGTTTCCACCAGCCCTCGTGCGAGATCTTCGGCGATTCCCAGGGCGTAGTCTTTTTGGTCTTTGCCTTCCAGCGCGGAACGACGGATGGAATAGATCGTCTCGCGCTGCTTATTCATTACATCGTCGTATTCGAGCAAATGCTTGCGGGCTTCGAAGTTCTGCGCTTCGACGGCCTTTTGCGCATTCTCGATGCGACGAGAGATGAGCCTCGATTCGATGGGCACGCCTTCGGTCATGCCCAAGCGATACATCAGGGCCTTCACACGTTCGCCGCCGAAGACGCGCAGGAGATCGTCTTCGAGCGATAGGAAAAAACGCGAAGAGCCCGGATCGCCCTGGCGGCCGGCGCGGCCGCGAAGCTGATTATCGATGCGGCGGGCTTCGTGGCGCTCAGTGCCAAGAATGTGCAAGCCCCCGAGAGCGATGACTTCCTCGCGCTCGGAGCTGCACTGCTCAACGAACTGGTTATAGATCGGCTGCCACTGCTCGTGAGGGACCTGAAAGATTTTGCCCTCGATCTGGAAGAGGACCATGTTGGCAGCGCTCTCGCCAGTTCCATTGCCGCCGACTACAGCCGAGGCTGCAGCGTAAGGCATAGCCAAACGGTTTTTCAGGCAATAGTCCCGAGTCATGGCTTCGGGATTGCCACCAAGGAGAATGTCGGTGCCGCGACCGGCCATGTTGGTGGAAACCGTGACGGTTCCTTTGCGGCCGGCCTGCGCGATGATGTGCGCTTCGCGCTCGTGCTGCTTGGCGTTCAGCACTTGATGAGGAATGCCGGCTTTCTTGAGGAGTTCGGAAAGGTGCTCGGATTTCTCGATGGAGATCGTACCGACCAGAACGGGCTGGCCGCTTTCGTGGAGCTGGCGGATTCCGTTAGCCTTCGTTCCGTCTTCCAAAATCATGCCGTTGACGACGGCTTCATATTTTTCGTCGACGGTGCGGTAGACCACGTCGGAAAATTCGTGGCGCCGGAGCTCCCGGTTGGTGGGTATGGCAACAACTTCGAGGTTATAAATTTTATTGAACTCGACGGCTTCGGTTTCGGCGGTGCCGGTCATGCCAGAGAGCTTCTGGTACATGCGGAAGTAATTCTGGAAGGTGACGGTGGCAAGAGTTTGATTCTCGCGCTCGATCTTTACGGCCTCTTTGGCTTCCACCGCCTGGTGAAGTCCATCGGACCAGCGGCGGCCGGGCATTTCGCGGCCGGTGAACTCATCAACGATGATGACCTCGCCATTTTTGACGACGTAATCGACATCTCTCTTGTAGAGAGTGTGGGCACGCAAGCCCTGGTAGACGTGATGAATCATCTCCATGTGGCTGGGGTCGTACAAGTTGCCGAGGCCCAGGAGCCGCTCCACCTTGGAGACACCGTCTTCGGTGAGCGTCGCGGTGCGGTGTTTTTCGTCTACGATGTAATCGATTTCCTGAATCAGCTTGGGAATGATCTTGTCGATGCGGTAGTACTTGTCTGTGGATTCTTCCGCCGGGCCCGAAATAATCAGCGGCGTTCGGGCTTCGTCGATGAGGATGGAGTCGACTTCGTCGACGATGGCGAAATGATGGCCGCGCTGCACGCAATCGGCCAGATCATATTTCATGTTGTCGCGGAGATAATCGAAGCCGAATTCGTTATTGGTGCCGTAGGTGATATCGGCGCCATAGGCCGCGCGCCGCTGGGCATCATCAAGATCATGGACGATCACGCCGACGCTAAGGCCCAGGGTACGGTAAAGGGGGCCCATCCATTCGGCATCGCGGCGGGCGAGGTAGTCATTGACCGTGATGATGTGAACGCCGCGGCCAGTGAGCGAATTGAGATAAGCGGGGAGCGTGGCGACGAGCGTTTTGCCTTCGCCGGTCTTCATCTCGGCGATTTTTCCCTCGTGCAGCACTACGCCGCCGATCAACTGCACGTCGAAATGACGCATTGAGAGAGTGCGGCGGCCGGCTTCGCGGGCCAGAGCGAATGCCGAAGGGATGGCCGGTTCGAGTGCGTCGGCCAGGCGCTGCTTATAGTCGGGTTCGGCGGGATCGGCGTTGCCGAGGCGCTCGGTTACCTGGAATTTGAGGCTGGCGGACTTTTCCTTGATTTCGGAATCGGTGAGCTTTTCGTATTCGCCCGCTAATTCATTAATCGCGGCGATTTTAGGGGTCAGCCGCTTGATATCGCGCTCATGTTTGGTGCCAATAAACCGGGAAACGACCCGGTCCACCATGTCTTCGATTCGCATCTTGTGCTTGTTTGGATGCTCCGATAGGGAGCGGCGCTTCAGCAGCGCGCCAGCTTAATTGCGCACAGCGTACCATAAAGAAATGATTATAGCCGCCGGTTTCACAGGGTGCAAAGAAACGTAACCCGACCGCATGTGGCGAACGAACGAATTGCGAAAGCCTCAGGATCTCGCGGGCAGAAACTCTGCCCTCGGCGACCTGAGCTACAAGGTCGTTGCTCTCCGATGTAGCGCCGCCTATGATGGGATGACGATGCCTCCAACACCACCAGCAGCAGCGAGACCGATGGGACAGCCCGACAAAATGCCGATTCCGGGCGTCAAGACGCTGGTCGCCGTAGCCAGCGGCAAGGGCGGCGTCGGGAAAACCACAGTCGCCGTGAACCTGGCGATCGCGCTATCGCGAATGGGAGCGGCGGTCGGGTTGATGGATGCCGACGTCTATGGCCCGAACGTGCCACTGATGCTGGGCACTGAGGAACAGCCGCGCGCCATCAGCGAACGGCAAATCCTGCCAGTGGAGGCGTATGGCTTGAAGATGATTTCGATGGGCCTGCTGGCGCCGGCGGATAAGCCCATGATCTGGCGCGGGCCCATGTTGCACAGCGTGGTGCAGCAGTTTTTGCGCAGCGTGCAATGGGGCGAGCTGGACCATTTGATCGTGGACCTTCCGCCGGGTACGGGCGACGTGCAGCTAAGCCTGATCCAAAATGTGCCGCTTACGGGCGCCGTCGTCGTAACGACTCCTTCGGCAGTGGCTTTGGCGGATGTGCGCAAGGCTATCGAGATGTTCCGCCAGGTGAACGTGGAAATGCTGGGGATCGTCGAGAACATGAGCTACTTAGCCTGTCCGCATTGCCAGAAGCGGGTGGACGTTTTTGGACACGGGGAGGGGCGGCGAATCGCCGAAGCTTATGGCGTGCCGCTGCTAGGCGAGATCGAGATCGACCCCGGCATTCGCGTAGGCGGCGATACGGGGAAGCCTGTGGCCTCGCTAGGCGAAGACGCGCCGCAGGCGCGCAGCTTGTATGCCATGGCGCGATCCGTGGCGGCGCGAGTCGCTGAAGCGAGTGCGACGGGCACGGGTCCACGCGTAGAGATTATGTAAGCACTTCGACCACGTTTTTAATAGCCCTCCAGTGCCAAGGAGAGATTCTTCGGTCGCTGTGGCTCCCTCAGAATGACAACTCCTACGTTGGGCCGGCAGTTTCTTGTCAGTGAATTCGGCGTGTGCTAGGTTGGCGTGTTTATGTTTGGAGTGCGGCCTTAGCATGAGGAGCACGATTGCTTGGTTGTATCGGCCGGGGCACTGAGGTGAGGGAGTGATCCGCAGTTATCGCGGCCGATGGCCGCAAATCGCGGTGTCGGCTTATATCGATCCGGCAGCCGTGATTATTGGCGACGTGACGATCGGCGAGCACGCCAGCATTTGGCCGGGCGCGGTGGTTCGCGGCGACGTGCACTGGATTCGCATTGGGGCGCGGAGCAATATTCAGGATGGGTCTGTCTTGCACGTGATGAAGGATCAATATCCGCTCATCATCGAGGAGAATGTGACTGTAGGCCATGGCGTCATTCTTGCACGGCTGCACGATCGAATCGCGAGTGCTGGTGGGCATGGGATCGATTCTGCTAAACAATGTGCGCGTGGGCACGGGATCGATCATTGCCGCGGGTACGCTTCTGGCGGAGGGCACCAAGGTCGCGTCGGGCAGTCTATTTATGGGGCATCCGGGGAAATTGCGGCGCACGTTGACGCCGGAGGAACTCGAGGGGATCGACGCGTACGCCGCTCGGTATGTGGAGTACGCGCAGACGTACCGCGAAGAAGGTTCCGCTTCGCGGGCGGAGGTTGTGAAGTGAGTGGGCACGCCGCGCAGAGTGCAGGCTGCGTACAAGCTTCAGGGCCTAAAGGCCCGATAGGTCAGGGCACGGCTATGTTGGACCTAAAGGTCCGACCCCCTACTTTTCTAGACTACCAACCTTCTGGTTGGAAAATCCCCAGGGCCCCTGCAGAAAGCGCAGGGCGCCCTGGGCTACAAAGTCTGAGAAAAGCAGAATCCTCGTCGCCTGCGGCTCCTCGGAATGAAACCAACTTGGTTTTAGGCTCCTCGGCCAAATGAAATTTCAAGCAATCAAGGGTGTCCGAGACATCCTGCCGCCGGATTCTGCTCTTTGGAATCGCGTGGAGCAGGCGGCGCGCGAACGTTTTTCGGACGTATGGGTACGGCGAAATCCGGCTGCCGATTTTCGAGCCGACTGAGCTATTCGCGCGAGCCATCGGACTCGAAACCGACATCGTTGCGAAAGAGATGTACTCTTGGGAAGAGGGCACACCTATTGAGTCGACGATGCTTGCGGAGTGGCTGTTAAATCACCGCTCCGAGGTCGTGCGGCACCATCGCGAGGCCATCTTCGAAGAACGTTATCGACCTGACCTCGTCGTTGAAATGAGCGACGGCGGTCTTGCGGTCGTGGAGTTCAAGCGTAGAACCATCAATCATGCGACGGTGGAACAGCTTCGGACGTACGGTAAGGCTGTGGCTAAGCTGGCGCCCGGTGCACCAAGGACGCGGTTCGTTCTTGCCTTCGCTGAGACGCCCTCTGAATTTGTTCACAAACTCGCCCGTGAAAACCAGGTCGAAATCGAGGTCTTGAACCTGCCTGAGTACGAGCCGAAGGAATCGATTGCGCTGCGGCCGGAGGCGACCGCGTCGGTGGTGCGCGCATACATCGAGCACGGGATGCACACGCGGCCGGGAAACGTGAAGCTTTATTACGTCGGGCCGATGTTCCGCCGGGAACGGCCGCAGAAGGGGCGCTATCGGCAGTTTTATCAGATTGGGGCAGAGCTGCTGAGCCCTTCCGATCATCCCGCGCTCGATGCGGAAGTAATCGAGATGCTGCTGGCGTTTTTTGCCCGCGTGAATCTACAGGGCGCGAAGCTGTACATCAATTCCATCGGCGATAAGAATTGCCGGCCAGCCTACGTGGAGCGGCTGCGCGGAGAATTAGAAAAAGTGCGCGATAAACTCGGCGCGGATAGCCAGAGGCGGATCGAGACGAATCCGCTGCGTGTTCTGGATTCGAAGCTGCCGGAAGAGCAGGCGATCGTCGATACGCTGCCGCACATCGCGGATCACCTTTGTGATGCGTGCCGGGAGCATTACGCAGAGTTGAAGCGGCAGCTCGCGCTTCGAAACATCCCGTACCAAGAAAATTGGCGGCTTGTGCGGGGGCTCGACTACTACATGCGAACGACATTCGAGATTACTGCGCCGGGGCTGGGATCGCAGAACGCGGTGTGCGGCGGAGGGCGTTACGACGGGCTGGTGGAACTGCTGGGCGGCCCGGCGGCGACGAAGGGGATCGGGTTCGCGATTGGCACCGATCGCCTGATGCTTTCGCTGCAAGAAGCGGGCGCGGCGGCGAGTTGCGGCCTGGAGGTGTACGTCGCGTGGATGGGTGTTCAGGCCTATCCTGCGGCGGTGGCGCTGGCGCGAAAGTTGCGCGAGCATAATCTTTCGGTGGAATTACCGGCGCAGGAGATGAAGTTCGGAAAATCACTGAACCTGGCGGACCGGCTGGGAGCAGGATTCGCGGTGATTTTGGGCGACGATGAATTGGCGGCCGGACACTTTACGGTGAAGCGGCTGGCCGATGGTGATCAGAGGAAACTTTCGGAGGCGGAATTGCTTGAGTACCTGACGAAATCGAGGACGGCGTAATGGCGACGCTCGACCTGCTGGGCGACTGGAAGCGCACGCAGTACGCGGGCGATTTGCGCGCGGCCGATGCCGATAAGGAAGTGACGCTGATGGGATGGGTGCACCGGCGGCGCGACCTGGGCAACATTATTTTTATCGATCTGCGCGACCGCGGCGGGATCGCGCAGATTGTGTTCAATAAAGAGCTGGCGCCGGCGGCGCATGCTCGCGCGGAGGAACTGCGCGCGGAATACGTTATGGCGGTGCGCGGGCGAGTGGCTCGCCGGCAGAAGCCGAATCCGGATCTGGCCAGCGGCGAAGTGGAGGTATTTGCCTCGGAGCTGAGGATTCTGAATACGGCGAAAACGCCGCCGTTTGTAGTGGAAGACGAAGTGAGCGCGAGCGAAGAGACGCGTTTGCGTTACCGTTATCTCGATCTGCGGCGCTCGCATCTGCAGAAAAATATCGCGCTGCGGCACAACATTTTTCTGGAGATTCGCCGGACGCTCAATGAACTCGGGTTTTACGAGATCGAGACGCCCATGCTGACGCGCTCGACGCCGGAAGGCGCGCGCGATTATCTGGTGCCCAGCCGGGTCCATCACGGGCAGTTTTACGCGTTGCCGCAATCGCCGCAGATGTTCAAGCAATTGCTGATGATCGGAGGGCTCGATCGCTATTTTCAGCTGGTGCGCTGTTTTCGCGACGAAGACTTGCGCGCCGACCGGCAGCCGGAATTCACGCAACTCGACCTGGAGATGTCTTTCCCCACACAGGAAACGATCTTCGGCGTTATCGAGCAGGTGATGGTGCGGGCGTGCGCGGCGGCGGGAATTAACGTGAAGGCTCCGTTTCGGCACATGGAATACCGCGACGCGATCAGGCGATACGGAATCGATAAGCCGGACCTGCGGTTTGGGATGGAACTGCAGGAGGTGACGGAGCATTTCGCGGTGGCGCGAGAGAAATTGCATTTGGAAGGCAGCGTGCACGCACTCGTTGCGCCGGGCGCGGCATCTTTTTCGCGCAGGCAGCTCGACGAATTGGGCGAGCAGGCCAAGGGTTTAGGTGCGCGGGCGCTGTATACGATCAAAGTGGCCGCAGAAGGCGTGAGTTCGCCGCTCGAGAAGACGCTGGGCGCGGCAGCGGTGCAAAACCTCGTTGCGGCCGTGGGCGCGAAGGCAGGAGACCTAATTGTCGCGGGTTCGGCGGCGCAACAGATTCCCGGAACCGATGCGGCCGCGCTGATTGCTGGACAATTGCGGCTGACACTGGCCGACCGGCTGAACCTGGTACCGAAAAATCGCTGGGAATTCTTATGGCTGACGGGCTTTCCGCTCTTTGAATGGAGCCTCAGCGAAAAGCGCTGGGCGGCGGCACAGCATCCGTTTACCGGAATCCGAGAAGAAGACGTGGATAAGCTCGAATCCGCGCCGCAGGAAGTGCGTTCGAAGGGCTACGATCTGGTGCTGAATGGTTCAGAGCTGGGATCGGGGAGCATTCGAATCCACAGCCAGGAATTGCAGGCGCGCGTGTTCGCGCTTTTGGGACTGAACGAGGAGCAGCGGCGGCAGCGCTTCGGATTTTTTCTGGACGCGCTGACGTACGGCACGCCTCCGCACGGTGGCATCGCACTGGGGCTTGACCGCGTGGTGGCGCTGCTGGCGGGCGAGAAGTCGATTCGCGAAGTGATTGCGTTTCCGAAGACCACGGCGGCGCAGGATTTAATGGCAGAGGCGCCTTCCGAAGTCGAGCCGGAGCAGCTCGAAGAGTTGGGAATCGCGGTTCGGCCTACCGAACGCGAGGCTGCGTCTGGCGGGGCGGCTTCAAGGGCTAAAGCGCCCAAGTAATGCAGTTGAAAATGTCGGAGCTAAAGCTCCGACCCCCTAAAGATCGATGAGCCGGATACGAATATTGCCGGAAGCGATTGCCAACCGCATTGCGGCGGGCGAGGTAGTGGAGCGGCCGGCATCGGTGGTGAAGGAACTGCTCGAAAACGCGCTGGACGCAGGCGCGCATTCCGTGCGGATCGAAGTGGAATCTGGCGGAAAACGCATGATCCGCGTCGTGGACGATGGCAGCGGTATGAGCCACGACGACGCGCTCCTGGCGTTCGAACGGCACGCCACCTCGAAGCTGCGCACGTCGGACGATCTGCTCTCCATCGCTACGCTGGGATTTCGAGGTGAGGCTTTGCCGTCGATCGCTTCCGTTGCGCGCTTGCTGCTGGAGACCAGCGTTGGCGGCGAAGAACAGGGGACGCGGGTGGAGTTTGCCGGCGGCAAACTCGTAGGCGTGAAGCCGGCGGGGCTGCCGGCGGGTACGTCCGTGAGCGTGGCGGATCTTTTTTATTGCGTTCCTGCGCGGCGAAAATTTCTCAAGTCGGACACGACGGAACTCGGACACGTGGCTTCGCTGGTTACGCATTACGCGCTGGCAAACCCCGACAAGCAGTTCGCGCTGAAAACGCCGACGCAAGAGATCGTGAACGTCCCGCCCGTGGCGACGCTGGCGGAACGCGTGTATCAACTTTTTGGGCGGCAGACGCTCGAAGAGACGATCGAAATCGCTCCAGTTTTGGGTCCGATTCGCGCAGCCATTACCGAAGCTGCGCTCGAAGAGGGCGGGGGAGCCGGAGAGCTTACGGTGCGCGGATTCGTTTCGCGGCCGGAAGTGCAGCGGGCAAACCGCAACGGCATTTATGTTTTTGTGAACCGGAGGCTGGTGCGCGACCGGCTGCTGCTGCACGCGATTCACGAGGCCTACCGAAATATTCTGCCGGCCGATGCGTTCCCAATGGCGCTGCTCTTTCTCGATTTGCCGTGCAGCGAAGTGGACGTAAACGTTCATCCGGCGAAGATTGAAGTGCGATTCCGGCATTCCCAATGCGTGCATGACTTCGCGCGCGATGCGATTCGCCACGCGCTGTCGAAAGCGCGGCCTATCGCAAGCTTTGCGGTGCCAGCACGGCCGACGGCGCCGGCGTCCGGCGGACAGGCGGGCGTGGCTACAGCTGCCGCTCCGGCGCCGATGGCGCCGCCACGCGCGGTATTGCCTTTAGCCGATGCCTATCCCGGCGCAGGAACGGAAGCATTCGCATTGACGGAAGCGCCAATGCAACCGGAGACGCAGCGGTTTGCGTTCGAAGCTTCAGCGCCAGATCCTTCCGCGGAAGCGAGCGAGCAAATCGAGGTGCATTCTGGGGACGCTGCGCAGGCGCCGGCGCAGTACATGGAGGCTCCGGCGAACGCTACGTGCATTGGGGAGCTGCGGCCTCTCGGGCAGGTGAATTCGAGTTTCATTGTGGCGGTGAATTCCGAAGGGCTGTGGATCATAGATCAGCACGTGGCGCATGAGCGCGTGCTTTTCGAGCAACATTTGCGCGCACGGCGCGAAGGAGCGGTGACAGGCCAGCGGCTGCTTGTGCCTATCGTCGTGGACCTGACGCCGCGACAGCGCGCGATACTCGAACAGATCAGCGATGAACTTTCGGCGAACGGATTCGACGTGACGCCGATGGGGCAGCAAAGTGTGGCCATTCAGGCCACGCCGGCAGGTGTGCCGAATTCGGATGCCGAGCGGCTGGTGGCGGAAATCCTGGACGGCATTGAGCGCGAGCACCAGGCGATCTCCATCGATTCGCTGCAGTCGCAGATTGCCGCGTCCACGGCCTGCCATGCGGCGATCAAGGTCAATATGCCGCTGGACCAAACCAAGATGGAATGGCTGCTTGGCGAGCTCGCCAAAACAGAATCGCCGATGAGCTGCCCGCACGGGCGTCCGGTGGTTTTGCGGTATTCGCTGCGGGAGATCGAGCGGGCATTCAAGCGGATTTGAACGTCAAACTGATTTAGCCGATGCAAAAGCTGATCATTGCGATAGACGGCCCAGTGGGCTCAGGTAAGAGCACGGTCGCGCAGCGCGTGGCCGAAATGCTCGGTTATATCTACCTGGATAGCGGCGCGATGTATCGCGCAGTGGCATGGAAGGCGCTGCGCGATGGGGTGCCTCTCGATGCGGAAGAGGAGCTCGCTGGCTGGCCCGCGCGACGCGCATCGATCTGGTGAGCGACGATGGCGGCTTTCGCGTGCTGGTGGACGGGACGGACGTGACGGACCCGATTCGCTCGCCGGCAGTGGCGCAGGCGGCCTCCAAAGTTGCAGTGAACGGCGGGGTGCGGGCGGTGCTGGTGGCCGAACAAAGGCGCGCGGCGGCAGGCGGCGGAGTGGTGATGGAAGGCCGCGACATCGGCACGGTCGTCTTTCCCGACGCCGACCTGAAGATTTTTCTGGATGCTTCGATGGAAGTACGCGCGGAACGGCGGCGGCTGCAACATGCGCAAAAGGGCGAGCGCTCTTGAGTTTTCGGATGTGCTGGAACAGGTCCGGCAGCGCGACCGTCGCGATCGTGAACGCGCGGTTTCACCGCTTGTTCGCGCGCACGATTCGGTTTACGTGGATAACACGGCGATGAGTCGCGGAAGAGACTGCGCGACTGATCGTCTTTCTCGCGCGCGAACGCGAAAGGCAGCGAAGGCCGAAGCGCGGCAGGCTTAAGTTTTTCCGCTCCCTTTGAGATAGCGCGATTCAAATTACAGAAAAGCAAATTCCTCGTCGCGCAATCTTTCGCGATCGAGCAAACGTGTGCCTGCGCTCCTCGGAATGACACGTTTTCGAAATTGAATCGCGCGATCTCGGGCGAGGAAACCGTCTTAGCTCGGGTTGGACATCGAAGCGAGAAATTCGGCGTTGGATTTGCTTTTAGAGAGCCTGCCCAGGAGCAGTTCCATGGCCTCAACCGGCGATAGCGGGTTGAGGACCTTTCGAAGCACCCAAACGCGGTTTAGCTCGTCGGGCGGCATCAGCAATTCTTCCTTTCGCGTCCCAGAGCGATTGATATCGATCGCCGGAAAGATCCGCTTATCTACCAGGCGGCGGTCGAGATTGATTTCCATGTTACCGGTGCCCTTGAACTCTTCGAAGATCACGTCGTCCATGCGGCTGCCAGTGTCGATTAAGGCGGTGGCCATGATAGTGAGCGATCCGCCCTCTTCGACGTTACGCGCAGCGGCGAAAAAGCGCCGCGGGCGCTGGAGGGCGTTGGCATCGATACCACCGGAAAGCACTTTGCCCGAAGGCGGTGTGACTGCGTTGTAGGCGCGCGCCAGGCGCGTGACGGAGTCGAGCAGGATGACCACGTCGCGCTTGTGTTCGACCAGGCGCTTGGCTTTCTCCAGAACCATTTCAGCGACCTGGATGTGGCGCTGCGGAGGCTCATCGAATGTGGAGCTGATGACTTCGCCTTTTACGGTTCGCTGCATGTCCGTGACTTCTTCCGGGCGCTCATCGATCAGGAGCACGATCAGGGCGACTTCGGGATGATTGGCGGTGACGGAATTGGCCACGGATTGGAGCATCATGGTTTTGCCGGTACGCGGCGGGGCCACGATCAAGCCGCGCTGGCCCTTGCCAACCGGGCAAAGCAGGTCGAGAACGCGCCCGGTGAGATTTTCCTTGGTGGTTTCCATCTTCAACCGGCCCTGGGGATAAAGCGGAGTGAGATTGTCGAAAAAGATTTTGTTTCGCGCTACCTCGGGATCCTCGAAGTTAACTGCTTCCACTTTAATCAGCGCGAAATAGCGTTCGCCATCCTTGGGCGGACGCACCTGGCCCGAAACCGTATCGCCGGTGCGCAGGTCGAACTTGCGAATCTGCGATGGCGAGACATAAATGTCGTCCGGGCCGGGCAGGTAGTTGTATTCCGGGGCGCGAAGAAAGCCGAAGCCATCCGGGAGGCATTCCAGGACGCCTTCGCTGAAGATGAGGCCGTTTTTCTCGGTCTGGGCGCGCAGGATCTGGAAGATCAGTTCCTGTTTGCGCATTCCGCTTGCGCCGGGGATGGCCAAGTCCTTGGCGATCTTGGCCAGATCGGTGATATTTTTTTCCTTCAGTTCTGCAAGACTAATACTCATTGTGATCATTCCTTGACCTTGAATGGAGCCGGAATTCCACGGCCCCGTTTGTCGGGAAATTTAGCAGCGGGCGACGGCGAACAGAAATGCGCCGTCGTCATACGGCGGAACCCACACTTAAATTACGAAACAATGTTTTTTCTTCTAGAGATTTCGAACAGGAACCAAACAGGGGCGGGTCACTCCCGGGCAGAATCAGTTCTCATCGTCGAGCTCTGCGCCCGAAGCGCTCCCTCAGTTGGTTAATTCCTGATCTTGCTCTGCTTCCGCAGCGAACTTGGTCGGCACTTCCGGCACATCGGGAGGCGCCAACGGCTGAAGCGGCCGTTCCAATGCTAGCCCTAAAACCTCATCCATCGTTTCCACAAACTTGATCACCAAAGTCGACTGGATATCGGCGGGAATATCCCCGAGATCTTTTTCATTATCTTTGGGCAGGAGCACCGTGCGGATCCCCAGGCGATGCGCCGCAAGCACTTTCTCTTTGACGCCGCCGATAGGTAAAACTTTGCCTCGCAGGGTGATTTCGCCAGTCATGGCCACATCGCAGCGAACTGGAATATGAGTCAGCGCACTCACGATAGCCGTGCAAATCGTGATGCCCGCAGAAGGGCCATCTTTCGGAATAGCGCCCTCAGGGACGTGGATGTGAATATCGAGATGACGATAGAAATCGTGTGGCAGGCCGAAAGCGGCGGTGCGCGCACGCACATAACTCATGGCAGCCTGAGCCGATTCCTGCATAACGTCGCCGAGTTTACCGGTGAGCGTGAGCCGACCCTTGCCATGCATCAATCCCGCTTCGGTGGTCAAGACCTGGCCACCTACCTCGGTCCAAGCCAGGCCCGTGGTGAGACCGATTTCGTTCTTTTTCTCGGCCCAGAGCTCGCGGAACTTAATGACACCGAGGAATTCGTTGACGTTCGTGGGCGTGACCTCGATCTTGACCTGCCGGCCTTCCTTCACGACGCGGCGAGAAATCTTGCGGGAGACATTGGCAATCTCGCGCTCCAGGTTCCTCACGCCGGCTTCCTGCGTGTAGTGCCGGATAATGTACTTCAGCGCGTCATCAGAGAATTGCAGGTTCTCTTCAGTCAGGCCCGCACCCTCGCGCTGCTTTTTTAGCAGAAAGCGTTTGGCAATCTCCCGCTTTTCGATTTCGGTATAGCCCGCCAAGCGCAGGACTTCCATGCGATCCTGCAGGGGCTGAGGGATGGTGTGCAACACGTTGGCGGTGCAGATGAACATGACGCGCGAAAGGTCGTACTCGACGTCGAGATAATGGTCGGTGAAAGCGTGGTTTAATTCGGGATCCAGTACTTCCATCAGCGCAGCAGAAGGATCGCCGCGGAAATCCATGGACATTTTGTCCACTTCATCGAGGACGAATACTGGATTAACGGTCCCCGCTTTCTTCATCATCTGGATAATCTGGCCAGGGAGGGCGCCGATATAGGTGCGGCGATGACCGCGAATTTCGGCCTCATCCCGAACGCCTCCGAGGGAGACGCGCACGAACTTGCGCCCGGTTGCGCGGCCGATGGACATGGCTAGCGAAGTTTTGCCAACGCCGGGAGGTCCGACCAGACACAGGATCGAGCCGCGAGGATTCTTGACCAACTGACGCACTGCGAGATATTCCAGGATGCGCTCTTTGACCTTCTCGAGCCCGTAATGATCTTCCTCTAGTATTTTCTCGGCGACACCGATATCACGAATCTCTTTTGACTTCTTCTTCCACGGCACCGCCAGGAGCCAGTCGAGATAACTGCGGCTAACGGTCGACTCCGCGGACATCGGCGGCATCATTTCCAGCCGCTTCAGTTCCTGCATAGCCTTTTCCTGGACGTCTTTCGGCATTCCCGCGGCATCAATCTTCTTCTTCAGGTCATCGAGCTCGTTCTTTTCGCCGCGGCCAAGCTCTTTGTGTATGGCCTTGAGCTTCTCGTTCAGGTAGTACTCTTTTTGCGCGCGCTCCATCTGGCGTTTCACGCGCGTATTGATGTTGCGGTCGACGTTGAGCTTTTCGATCTCGCTTTCAAGGACTTCGGCCACGCGATTCAAACGATCCAGCACGTCAAAGTTTTCGAGCAATTCCTGCTTTTCTTCGACCGGAATCTGCAAATTGGCGGCGATCGTATCGGAGAGCTTGGCGGGATCTTCGACGCGAGCCGCAGCAATCATGGTGTCGTAATTCAGACTTTGTGAGAGCTTCACGTACTGCTCGAAGAGGCCATTGACACGACGAACGGCTTGATCGATCTGCGGAGAAGGCTCAGCGCGCCCGGGCAGTACCTTCAGGGTAGCGCGGTAAAAACCTTCTTCGCTCGTGAGTTGCACAATCTTGGCGCGCTCGACACCTTCAACGAGAACGCGGATATTGCCGTCGGGCAGCTTCACGCTTTGCACGATATTGGCAAGGGTGCCGACGGTGAAAATCTCTTCCGGTTTAGGATCATCGATAGAAGCGTCGTGCTGGGTAGCCAGGAAGATCTTCTTTTCTCCGGCGAGCGCTTCTTCCAGTGCACGCACGGAAGCCTCTCGCCCGACGATAAAGGGCTGCATCATCTGAGGGAAGATGACCATATCCCTCACCGGCATCATCGGCACACGCTTCATTTCACTTTTCTCGCGGGTAAACATTGATTTTTAATTGGTGGAAGGCCCCCGACTTAATTATCCCAAGTTATCCGGCTTTTTCCAGCAGGTTCCAGTTGATTTCACGACTGCGTACCATTTCTGCGGTAACGGCGAATTCGCGCACCTTGCGCTGGGCCGGCAGGTTATACATGAGATCGAGCATGAGATCTTCGAGAATCATGCGCAACCCTCTGGCGCCGACCTTGCGTTGCAAGGCCAAATCGGCAACGGTCTCGAGCGCATCATCCGCGAAGCGCAACCGGACATTCTCGAATTCAAATAGCCGCTGATATTGGCGGATCAGGGCGTTCTTGGGCTCGGTCAGGATGCGCATTAGCGCGGCCTTATCCAGATCACCTAGAACACCGACGACCGGCAGTCTGCCCACGAATTCCGGGATCAGGCCATAGCGGATCAAGTCCGTAGGCTGAGCTTGTTCGAGCAGTTCCAGATTGCGGCGATTGGTGGTCACAGGCTGAGCGTCCGTGTGGAAGCCCAGAGACTTTTGACCGACCCGGCGCTCCACAATCTTTTCCAAGCCTACGAAAGCTCCGCCACAGATAAACAAAATGTTAGTGGTATCGACGGGAGTAAATTCCTGGTGGGGATGCTTGCGTCCGCCCTGGGGAGGAACATTGGCGACGGTTCCCTCAAGAATCTTTAGCAACGCTTGCTGGACACCTTCGCCGGAAACGTCGCGCGTGATCGAGGGGTTTTCATCCTTCTTAGAGATCTTATCGATTTCGTCGATGTAGATGATGCCCTGCTGGGCCTTGGTCACATCGCCATCGGCGTTTTGCAACAGCTTCAAAATGATGTTCTCGACGTCTTCGCCCACGTAACCGGCTTCGGTAAGCGTAGTAGCATCCACGATGGCGAAAGGAACATCGAGCATGCGGGAGAGCGTCTGGGCCAGAAGAGTCTTGCCCGTTCCGGTGGGGCCGACCAAAAGGATGTTGGACTTCGTCAGTTCGACATCGCCCGGCTGATGATTCAAGAAGATACGCTTGTAATGATTGTAGACGGCGACCGCGAGCTTCTTCTTGGTTTTGTCCTGGCCAATCACATAACTATCGAGAAAGGACTTGATCTCCGGCGGGCGGGGCAGGCGCCGGTTGATGGGTCCGGCCTGCTCGCGCTTTTCCTCTTCAAGAATTTGTTGGCAAACACCCACGCATTCATTGCAAATGTAAGCACGCGGATAATCCGAAGGCGAGCTGATGAGCTTCTCAACTTGCTCTTGCGTTTTATGACAGAACGAACAGCGCAGCGGTTCGTCCGAGCTAAGTTTTCTCACGGCTGTCGGCCTCCGACGGCCTCCCCTGAAGGGACAAGACCCGTCACTATCTTAAGACTTTTCTCTCTCCGCGGCATTGCCAAAACAATCTCGCTACTAACTGATAGGTACGCCCTATCGATGCTTGTGGATAATCTCGTCGATCAGGCCGTACTCCTTGGCCTGCTGGGGCGACATAATAAAGTCGCGCTCGACATCTTTTTCGATTTTCGAAACCGGCTGCCCACAGTGATTCGAGTAAATCTGATTGATCACCGAACGCATCCGCAAAATCTCTTTGGCGTGAATATCGATATCGGTCGCCTGCCCTGAAAGGCCGGACATCCACGGCTGGTGAATCAAAATACGTGAATTGGGAAGCGAAAAGCGCTTTTTCGGAGATCCCGCAGCCAGCAACACAGAGGCAATCGAGGCCGCCTGTCCGACACAGGTGGTGACTACATCGGGCCGAACATATTGCATCGTGTCATAAATCGCCATACCCGCTGTGATCGAGCCGCCAGGCGAATTGATATAGAGCTGAATATCGCGCTCCGGATCTTCGGCTTCGAGGAAAAGCAGTTGAGCAGTCACAAGGTTGGCTACGTGGTCGTCGATCGGCGTTCCGATAAATAAGATATGATCTTTGAGGAGCCGCGAGTAAATATCATACGCGCGCTCGCCCCGTGTGGTCTGCTCCACAACCATGGGAATGAGTGTCGTGGCGCGTGGACTTGAATCCTCTTCATGATGTTTCATCGAGTGTAGGGAAGTTTGCAGGAAGAAACCGGTCAGGACCGCTCCGGCTCTCGAGTTTTTACTTCAGAATTCTTTTGGAGCCACTCGAGGGTCTTTTCGCTGCGGAGCTTCGATCTCATCCTATCCACGGCCCCCTGCTTTGTCAAGCTAGCGCGAATCGCTGGTGCAGATTCGCCACTACGCTCCGCGATCTTCGAAATTTCCTGATCGATATCCTCATCGGTCGCTTCGATATTTTCCGCCGAGGCGATGCGATCCAGCAGCAGCTCGGCCTTTACATCCTCAATCGCGCGAGGATGCTGGCGGCGCCGCATGGCAACCCAATCCACATTAACGGCTCGCGGATCGACTCCCTGGGCTGCCAAACTTCGAACAGCGCGCTCCAGGCGAACGTCCATTTGGTTTTCCACTAGCGCTTCGGGAACGGGAAAATCATGAGCCGCGACAATTTTTGCGAGAACGGCCTCGCGGACCACGGATGCGTGGTGCGCCTCGAGCTCTTTTTCCAAATCCTGACGAATTTTGCCGCGCAGTTCCTCGAGCGTTTTCGCGTCACTGACGTCCTTGGCCAATTCATCATTGAGTTCGGGAAGTTTCTTTTGCTTTACGGCGACAACTTCTGCGTTATAGACAAATTTTTGGCCGGCGAGCTTTCGGTCCGGATAATCCGCGGGGTATTCGACATCAAAACGCCTCTGCTCAGCGGGCTTTGCACCGACCAGATTCTGCGTGAAGGCTTCCAGGGTCTCCTCAGCGCCAAGATGGCAAAGGACATTGTCAGCCCTAAGGGGTTCGCCGCCGCCCACGGGCGTACCGACGAGCTTTAGTTGCGCGTAGTCGCCGCTCTCGAGAGCGCGATCCTCCACAGGGACAAAGGTAGCGGCGCGTTCACGCATGGCCTGGAGCGTTTTGTCGACATCGGCATCGGTGACCTGAGCCTTTTCGACCTCGACTTGCACGCCCTTGTAGGCGCCGAGCTCAAATTCGGGGAGCACTTCGAAGCTTGCGCGAAATTTGAGGGGGCGATCCTCAGCATAGTCCACATGATCGACCTGAGGCTGTGTGATGGGAACAAGCTTCTGATCTTTGACAGCTTTGTCAATCTGCTCGGGAACGAGCGACTGCAGCACTTCGCCTTTGATGTCGTCAGCGAACCGACGGCGGATCAGGGGGATCGGCGCTTTACCGGGGCGAAATCCGGGCACCCGAGCGACCCGCGCGAACTCGCGCGCTACTCGTTCGATCGCCTTCTGCACGTCTGTGGCGGGAATCTCCAGGTCGAGTTCACGCCGGCATGTCGCTTCAGCCATAAAGTCCTAAGTCTTATACGGCATCCCGATTGCGTTTAACGCAAGTATTCACCGTCGAGGCGCAATTCGCGAGTCAAATGACGCGGACTGCAAGCAGACGCCATATCGGCGCTTCCTTATATTACGTTGCCGCAATCTGGTCCGGAAAAGAGCCCCTGCGGGGTGCGAAAGGTGAGTATAGGGGAAGCTGTTAAGAGCGTCAAATCTTGACGCGTTTCGGAATTGGGAATAAGGAGAAGCAAGTTGGTGCGGAAGGGGGGAGTTGAACCCCCACGGCCTTGCGGCCACAGGATCCTAAGTCCTGCGCGTCTGCCAATTCCGCCACTTCCGCACACTGGTCCTGTTTAGCATCGCTATTCTCAGTAAAAGTTGCAAGTTTTGAGGGCGGTGCGGACTCATGGGAGACGCCTTTCCCCTTGACAATCGATAAGAGCACGTCCATCTTAAATGGCTTTGCTAGAGGAATATTTCCTTTCGTTTTTCCGCTGGCGAGGATCTTTTGCCCGACACCACCAAGGTCCGTCTCTGCTTCCACGATCGTTGTTTCGACGGCGCAGCTTCTGCGGCTCTTTTTTCGCGTTTCTATCGGGAGCGCATGAACGCGCAGGCGGTTTTCTGTTACTCGGGCATGACGCATCGCGCGGTGCAGCCTTTTGAGGAAGGGCTATTTGACGGCGATGAGAATGTCATCGTCGACTTCAAGTATTCGAGCTCGCCGCGGGTAACGTGGTGGTTCGATCACCATCAAAGCGCATTTTTGACAGCCGCCGACGCCGCTCACTTCCGTTCCGATCACTCAGGGCACAAGTTTTACGATCCCGAGTACAAGTCCTGCACGAAACTGCTCGCTGATGTGACCAGCAGCAAGTTTGGATTCAACATTCAGCCGCTGGCGGAATTGATTCATTGGGGCGACGTAATCGACGGAGCGCAGTTCCCTACTCCTGAATCGGCGGTCGCTCTGACGGAGCCTTCCACACAAGTAGCGCTGGTGATCGAAGCGGCACCCGAATCGGGGCTTGTTCCCCGGATAATTCCGGAGCTCGCGTCGCGACCCATGGCGGAAGTGGTGAAACTTCCACTTATCGCGCGGTATCTCGGCCCTCTGCTCGAACGGCACAAACGCTCCATCGATGTCCTGCGGCAGCGGGCGGAGGCCCAGGATGCCGTTATATTTTTTGACGTAAGTGATCTGGATTTGGAGGGCTATAACAAATTCATCCCTTATCTGCTCTTTCCGCAGAGCCGCTATTCGGTAGGTATTAGCGCGTCGCCAGTGCGTGCGAAAATTTCGATTGGTTCCAATCCCTGGAATGCCGCGTCCGCGGAAAAAAATCTGGCTTCGCTTGCGGAAAAGTTCGGCGGAGGCGGGCATCCCCGGGTGGCCGCCATATCTCTAAATCCTTCGGATATTGATCGCGCACGCAAGATAGCACGTGAAATCGCTGCAGAGCTTCGCAGCTGACTTTCGCGTGGTGTATTCCCCCGATCAAGCGCCAAGGTTGGAGCGGCAGGGCCGCCCCATACAGGAAATCCCCGACCCCTAAAATACGGGAAAAGAGCATATGCTGACATGTGAGGGACTGCTATCCTCGCTGCCTGACGTGATCATCCCTCGAGATCTTAGACAGGGAGGAACTTATGTTATCGAGAAGATTGAGCCAAACCAACGAAGTTGAAAGAGTGCCGAAGAATTTCCCGGCTCTTCAGGAACGGATGGACGTTGTAAAACGCAGCAATGCCGAAAAGCAGCAACTTACCTCTCGTACTCCGCTTGAGAATCTGCCTGGTGTTGAGAAAAAAGAAGATACTTTTTTCCTGCTTTAGTCGTCGTCACTGATCGTTAGCACGGGAAGTATGTGCCAAAGACTGCTCCGACTTATAAGGCCTACGTATTCGGTTGAGCAGCGCCGAAGCCCAGAGTTGCGGCCCCGCGACATGTAAGCTATAGTCACTTGAATCCGCGCGGAGTTTCTCCCCGCCGCTTGTGACGTTCATCGCTGGGCCGCTAGCTCAATGGTAGAGCAGCTGACTCTTAATCAGCGGGTTGGAGGTTCGAGTCCTCCGCGGCTCACCACTCTGTTACTTTTATCCTTCAGTCTTAGCGACGTGCTTCGATCGCGCCCTATGGGGCTTGGCACGTGAAGTTGCCGGCGTCGTTGGTGTCGCCCGCGCCCTTGTACTTCGCGAGTTGAGGATAGGGGCAGAGCGGGCGAGTCATTTGAATCCCCTTGCTCGGGTCATCGTCGACGTATTTGGTTGCGATGATGTCGCCGGGCGCGGCGCCCTTTTCCACCCATTCCTCAAGAGCATCGTAAGCTCCATAAGGCTTGCCCTTGGCGGTTGTGCGGCCAAACTGGCCGAAGGAATTCGGGCCGGGTCCTGGGAAGCAGTGCTGCATTCCGGGGACCATGTAGAGACGAACGAAGCTGTCCCCCTCTTTTGCTCCCATCCTGGCGACGACAGAGTTGTAGTAATTGACGCTATTCAAAGGTGGGATCGCCGGATCATTCCAGCCGTGGTAAAGAATGAGCTTTCCACCGCGATTTTTGAAGCGGCCGAGGTCGGGATCGGTTGAGTTGAGAATCGCCGCCGTTTTTTCGTCGGCGGCAGCTTCGGCGGCGTCCACATTGGCCGAGAGCATATTCCACGCAGGATCCTGAAAAACCATATATCGGAAATAATTTTCTGCGTAGACAGGGCCGGAAGCTTTACCAGGGCCGGAGCCTGTGATCCACGCCGCCCAGCCGTTTGGTCCGTCCTCGGCGCCGGGCGCGTAGCCGGGAAAGATCTGTTTGCCGTGCGAATCTTGAGCGCCGACGTAGAGTTTCTTCAGCGTGGAAACCTGCGGTGCGGTGAGGCAATCGCGCGAATCCTCGCCTTTGCAAAGCAGTACGGAAGGATCGAAGTGACAGCGCAAGGGATCGCTGATGATCCCGTCTTTGACACCGTCCTGAGCGTCGCAGGCAGCGAGGGCGGCAGCTTGAATGGCGGGCAGCTTGGCGCTGGGGATGTACGCGGACGGATCCTTGCCATACATATGTTGGACCATATCCACGGCCGCGGCCAGTAGGTGAGTCCAGAAATTCGCTGGAGCGCCGGCGAGAATGCCGTCGAAATCCTCCGGATAACGCTGCGCTTCCATCAATGCTTCGCGTCCGCCGTCGGAACAGCTATCGAAGTAGGAGTGGCGCGGCGGATTGCCGTAGAACGCTTGTATAAGAGCTTTGGCGTTTTCCGTTGTCTTGTGCAGGCCGCGATAGCCGAAATCGACAATCTTCTCCGGATGCTTGTACGCCCAGCTGGCGTCCTCGGCATCGCCCTGATGCCCGGTGTCGGTTGCGGCAGTGGCGTAGCCTCGCCGCAGATCATCGGCGAGACCGAAGTAGTTGATGGAACCGGCGAATCCGCCATTGCCGACACTCAGGAATTTGCCATTCCAGTCAGAAGCCGGCAACCACACTTCAAAGCGAATTTCGGAATCGGTGCTTGGCCGAATTACTCCTGCGAGACGGCAGAACGCGGGAAGTTTGTCGAGGGGTCTGCCGGATGGAGGTGTGAATCTGCCTGCGGGCACGGCTTGCGCAGTGGTCAGGGTCGTATTCGGCAGTTTTGTGCCGCCGAGACTTGCGCAGTCGGCAGCGTGGCCAGCAAGGGCCGATACTGGCAGGATAAGGGTCAGCATCACGAAAGTGCGCATTGAAAGCATTCGCATATTTGTCGGCTTCCTCGAATTCGCGCGTGGGCTGAAACTCGGCGACGAGATTAGTTCCGAACTCCGTGCGAGCGTAAGTCGGGCGGCCGCTACAGGTCAACTTCGAATCTCTGTCAATTTCTTACACCACTGAGAGATTCGCCGAAAGGCGTCGGCGGCAAAATGCGCGCTTCGACTTCGCGTCCCAATCGGAAATCGTTAAGGGCAACGATTTCGAAGACATCAGGATTGGGACGCTACGCGCAGAATGACATCGAGACGAGGGGCGACAGGGGAAAATGGTGAGCCGCGGTTTCGCATATGCAGTCGGGCGCGTATAATTTTGGCAACTTGGCAGGCGATATTTTGTGAGGCGATAGATATGCGGCGGATTTTTGTCACGCTTGCGGCGTTAAGTCTGGTTGCGTGGACGCTATTGGCGCAACAGAACCCGGCGCCTGCGATGGCAGGATTTTCGGGCGACCACGCGCACACCGAACAAGAGTGGGAACAAAAATTCCGCTCCGCAATTTTGCCGGACAATATCAGGGATTACTCCAAGCTGCTCTCCGCGCGGCCCCACCACGTTGGTTCACCCTACGACAAGCAGGACGAGGAGTGGATCCTCTCGAAGTTCAAGGAGTGGGGCTGGGACGTCCACGTGGAATCGTTTCAAATTCTTTTCCCCACGCCTAAGGAACGGGTTCTCGAAATGGTCGAGCCGACTCGTTTTGTGGCCAAGCTGCAAGAGCCGCCGCTTCCCGAAGATCCGACTTCCAATCAGACGGCCGAGCAATTGCCCTCGTACAACGCCTACTCGATTGACGGCGATGTGACGGCGCCGCTGGTTTACGTCAACTACGGGACTCCCGCCGATTACGAAGAACTCGACCGGCTGGGTGTTTCGGTGAAAGGGGCGATCGTCATTGCGCGTTATGGCTCTTCCTGGCGCGGGATCAAGCCGAAAGTGGCCTTCGAGCATGGCGCGGTGGGTTGCCTGATCTATTCGGATCCGCGCGACGATGGCTACGCGGCGGGAGATGCGTATCCGAAGGGGCCGTGGCGCCCCGCTGGGGGCGTGCAGCGCGGAAGCGTGATGGATATGCCGTTATACCCCGGCGATCCACTCACGCCGGGAATCGGAGCGACAGCGGATGCCAAGCGGTTGAAGCTTGAAGACGTGAAGGTGTTCACGAAAATTCCGGTGCTGCCGATTTCGTATGCAGATGCGCAGCCGCTTCTGGAGGCTTTAACCGGCCCCGTGGCCCCGTCAAACTGGCGCGGAGGGCTGGCACTCACCTATCACATCGGTCCCGGGACCGCGAAGGTTCACCTGAAAGTGAAATTCAATTGGGACATGAAGCAGATCAACGACGTGATCGCGAAAATTCCGGGGGCTTCAGAGGCGGACGAATGGGTGATTCGCGGAAATCATTACGATGCCTGGGTGAATGGAGCGCAGGATCCCATTTCCGGCACTTCCGCAGAAATGGAAGAGGCGCGAGCGCTGGGAGAATTGGCTAAGTCTGGATGGAAGCCGAAGCGGACGATCATTTATTGCGCCTGGGACGCCGAGGAGCCAGGGCTAATCGGCTCGACGGAATGGGTGGAAACGCACGCGGATGAGCTTCGCGCGCACGCGGTGGCGTACATCAACTCGGATTCCAACAGCCGAGGATACCTCAACGTCGAGGGATCTCACTCGCTGGAGACATTTATCAACCAAGTTGCGCGCGAGGTGATCGATCCCGAAAAAAATATCTCTGTGTGGGAGCGACGGCAGCTGAAACGCCTGGCCGAAGCTAGTTCCGGCGAAGAACGCGAACGACTGCGATCCAGATCGACCTGGCCGATTGAAGCGCTGGGCTCGGGATCGGACTATACAGCGTTCCTGGACTTTGCAGGCATCGCCTCATTGAACCTGGCGTATGCGGGTGAGTCCGAGGGCGGGATTTATCATTCGATCTACGACGATTTCTTTTGGTTCACGCATTTCAACGACGCTGGATTCGTATACGGGCGCGCTATGGCGCAAACTGCCGGGACCGCGGCGATGCGGCTGGCGGATGCGGACCTGCTGCCATTCAATTTTGCCGATCTTACTTCCACCGTCCGCGGTTACGTGAACG
This sequence comes from uncultured Acidobacteriota bacterium, assembly GCA_963846235.1. Lineage (GTDB taxonomy): Bacteria > Acidobacteriota > Terriglobia > Acidiferrales > UBA7541 > Palsa-189. Next base: position 3,662,158 of record CAWJVF010000002.1, on the reverse strand, counting down.
ATTTACAGCGTGTGGCCGAAAATCAAAGCGATCAAATCCGCGAGCGGAACCGGCAGATAAGCGAAGGCGTGTTCAACGCAACGTCTGACCCGCAGAAGCAGGCAGTGCGCGCCAATGCCCGAGCCTGTACCACCGCATCTCAATTTTTCTCCTCTGCAGAATGCGCTGGATGCTTTGAACCAGAGCGCCAATCATTACCAGCGGGTCTATGCACAAGTCGAACAAGATAGCGGGGCGGCGCTCGCCCGAGCATCACTGGCGCAAGTGAATATGGAACTGCTCCAGAGCGAACGCGCGCTAACCGATCCAAATGGGTTGCCGGGCCGCCCGTGGTTCAAGCATCAACTTTATGCTCCGGGGTTTTATACGGGTTACGGAGTGAAGACCGTGCCAGCAGTCCGAGAAGCCATCGAGCAAAAGCAGTGGAGTACGGCGGAGCAATCAATCGTCACAGTTGCCAAAGTTCTCGACGGTGAGGCTGCAGTTATTGAACGTGCGGCGAGCAGCCTCGAACACGCGGTGCATTAGTCCAATCCAAAACCAACACGATTTCAGGGGCTGAAGCCTCCGAAGTTGTAAGCACTGAATGTCGGAGCTAAAGCTCCGACCCCCTGAAACCAGAGAGAAAATCTCCAGGGCCCCCGCAGAAGACGCGGGACGCCCTGGGCTACAAAGCTTGCGCCACGAAGTTGTGAACTTCGGAATTTGTTACTAGCGGGGCTCGGAGGATGCGGGAACGATGCTCTTGATCCGCATATACGTGACCATGTTGCCATAGTGATGCTGGTTATGGCCGAAATTCAGGACGAGCAAACTCATGCGGTTGATGCGCCTCTTGTTTCCATTTTCCTGGGTAATTTCGACGACTTCCTGCCCCGACGCATCGGTGAGAGAGGTATAGAGCGGATCGCAATAAGCAAAGGCATCGTTAAGAGCCTTGGTCAGATCGGCTTTGGAGGTCAGTTTTTCGAAATCTTTCCCTTCGGCCGGATTTTTCTCACCTTTTGCCTGCGAGCACCACAAATAGTTGAAATTGGCGAGATGGCCGACAAGTTGGCCGAATGTCCTGACTTCGGTTTGCGGGCCGGGGCGCAGGCCATAGAACTCTTCCGGAAATTTCGCGGCCGAGCGCGTAATTTCGTTGCGGTCACCCATATAAACGTTCTTCAGGAAACCGGTAAACGAAGGCGGCGCGGGTTGCTGGCTTTGCGCTGCCGCGCCGGTTGCCAAGATCAAGGTGAAAAATATAGCTGGAATCCATTTGCTCACAATGTGGTCCTCCCTGATTGGAATATACACCTCATGACGGACGCTGAAGCTGCCGAGTATAGCGATTCGGTAACCAGATCGTAGTGGGCGACGTCTGGAATTCAGCCATTTTTCAGGTAGGAGCAGGGAGCCTGATAACTCAAACCAGGTAACTGGTCTGTATAATAGGCGTCACAGCCTCGGCGAAGAATGAAATGGACTTCCGGACGTATTATCGCAATCACAAGAAGCTCGTCGGTCTTGGCGCCTTAATCCTGCTGGCTATTCTCGTAGGCGGCTGGGCTATTCGGGGACGCTCCGACGATCCCAATTATTTGACCGCGGAGGTTCAACGGGGCGGCATTACTTCGGTGGTGCAGGCTACGGGCACGATTAATCCGCTGACCACGGTACCTGTGGGGTCGTACGTGTCGGGCACAGTGCAATACGTCTTCGCCGATTTCAATTCCCGAGTCGAGGCCGGCCAAGTGCTGGCGCAGCTCGATCCCGAAGTTTATCAAGCGCAAGTAGTTCAGGCGCGAGGTAACCTTGAGAACGCGATTGCCAACGAGAAAAATCTGGAAGCAACGATTGGTGCACAAGAAGCAGGTATAAAGAACAATGAAGCCAATCTGGAACGGCTGAAAGCGGCCGACGTTTATAGCCGAGCGAACTCACGACGCATCATCGACCTCGCCGGCCAAGGCGTATTTTCGAAAGACCAAGCAGATCAAGCGCAGTCGGGTGTGGATCAGTCGCAAGCCCAAGTGCGGTCCGCCGAGGCACAACTGAACCAGTCCAGCGCACAGCTTGCCGAGACGCACGCTCAGGTGGACCAAGCGAAGGCTCAAATCAAAACGATGCAAGGCGCCTTGGCGCTGGCGGAGGCCAATCTGCGATACTGCACGATCCTCTCGCCAATTGACGGCACAGTTGTTTCCAAAAACGTGACCGTGGGCCAGTCCGTGGCGGCATCGCTGCAGGCACCGATCGTTTTCAGCATCGCCCAAGACCTGACGCGAATGCAGGTGGCGGCGGCAACCGATGAATCTGACACGGGAAACATCAAAATTGGGACGGAAGCGACGTTTCAGGTGGATGCTTTTCCGAGCGAGACCTTTACCGGGCGCGTGAGCGCGATTCGGCTGAACGCCACCACGATTCAAAACGTGGTGACGTACAATACGATCATCACGTTCGATAATCCCGACGGGAAACTTCTGCCCGGCGAGACGGTTTACGCGACAATACCCACCGGCGACGTCTCTGACACTGTGAAAATTCCGAACGCGGCATTGCGCTTCACGCCTTCGTTTTCCAACGTCGAACTTCGGCAGCTCTATGACCAAAATCAGATTCCGCCGGCAGCAACGACCTCGCATATCGGCGGATGGCGTGTGATATGGAAGCCGGAAGCGGGGGGAAAGGTTCGCCCCGTGGCCGTTCGAACCGGCATTACGGATTACACGTTCACGCAATTGATCGCCGGGGAAGTGAAGCCCGGCGATTTGCTCGCGACAGGAGAACAGTCGGGCGGAAATGCGAGCGGGAATGGCGCGGCCTCGACGCCGAAATTTGGCGCGCCGCGATAAGCCGGGAATCCGAATATGGCCGAACAGGCTCTACAATCTCCTGCTCCGACCAGGACAGCCCCTGAGTCTCAGCTGACCATTGAAGTCCAGAATCTGCATAAGATCTATCAACTGGGCGAAATTCGCGTGCCCGCTTTGCGGGGAGTTTCACTGGAGGTGCGCTCCGGCGAGTTCGTCGCCATTATGGGCGCCTCCGGTTCGGGTAAATCGACATTCATGAATCTGATCGGGTGCCTGGACCGGCCCACGAGCGGCGTATATCGCCTGGATGCGCAGGAGGTTGCGCAATTTTCGAAACAGGAGCTGGCGCGGATTCGTAACCAAAAGATCGGATTTGTTTTTCAGGGATTTAATCTGCTGGCCCGTACATCTGCTCAAGAAAACGTCGAATTGCCTTTGGTCTACGCCGGGGTAAAGCGCGAGGAGAGGCAGCGGCGCGCACAAGAGGCCCTGCGCCTGGTTGGCTTGGAGGGCCGCGGGGACCACCACCCCTCCCAGCTTTCCGGCGGCCAGCAACAGCGCGTAGCTATCGCGCGCGCCCTGATCAACAATCCTTCCATTTTGCTCGCCGATGAGCCCACCGGCAATCTAGATACGCGCACCAGCATCGAGATTATGGAGACGTTTCAGCGGCTCAACGACGAGCGCGGGCTGACCATTCTGCTGGTCACACACGAGCCGGACGTTGCGCGCTTCGCCCGGCGCACAGTGCTTTTTCGCGACGGCCAGATTCTAAGCGATTCGCCTGTGCGCGAGCGCGCTTGCGCCTCTGAAATTCTGGCAACATTGCCTTCGGGCGCTAGCGAAACAGCCATACCAGAATAGGAGGCTGCGGATGGACTTAATCAGCATCCTGCGATTGGCCATGCGGGCCCTGGCGCGCAACAAAATGCGCAGCATCCTGACCATGCTGGGAATCATTATCGGTGTGGGCGCGGTGATTGCCAGCGTGGCGGTGGGCGAAGGCGCCTCGGAGCAAATCCAACAACAGATCAGCAATCTTGGCGATAACATGGTTTGGGTCGAAGCGGGAGGCCGCGCCGTCAATGGCGTGCGCACAGGTTCTCGAGGAACCAAGACCCTGGTTATGGGAGATGTGAAAGCCATGCAGCAGCAAGTTCCCCTGGTGTATAACTGCTCCGGCCACGTAGATGGACCTGTGCAGATTGTTTATGGGAACCAGAACTGGTTCAGCCAGGCGCGGGGCGTGTCCCCCGAATTTCTGCAGGTGCGCCGCCTGGGTATTGAGCGAGGAGATTCTTTTTCTCAGGACGACGTGGACCATTCGGCGAATGTCTGCCTGCTGGGTCAAACGATTGTGGACAATTTGTTTGGCTCCGCCGATCCTGTCGGGCAGACCATCCGCATTCAGAACTTACCGATGCGCGTGATCGGCGTATTGACTCCCAAAGGTCAGTCGCCTACCGGCCAGGACCAGGATGACACTCTGATCGTGCCTTTGACGACCATGCAGAAGAAGATCAGGGGAATCGATTGGCTGGACGACATCATGTGCTCAGCAAGCTCACCGGCAGCAATTAAGCCTGCCGAACAACAGATCACCTCCTTGCTTCGAGAGCGGCATCATCTGCGAGTCGATGAGGACGAAGATTTCAATCTGCGCCACCCGGCGGAGATCGCTTCCGCGCGGGCGGAGTCACAGAAAATCATGACTATCCTGTTGGCAAGCATCGCCTCGGTCTCCCTGCTCGTAGGGGGCATAGGAATTATGAATATCATGCTGGTCTCCGTGACCGAGCGCACACGCGAAATCGGCTTGCGCTTGGCGATTGGCGCAAACGAGAGCGACGTGCGCATGCAGTTCCTGGGCGAGGCTACTTTACTTAGCCTGATGGGAGGAGCCCTGGGGGTGATCATCGGCGTAGCCGGTTCGATGACGATTTCCAGCACGTTGCATTGGCCGACCCTCATTCCTATGGAAGCCCTTCTCGTCGCCGTGATCTTCTCTGCTGCCGTGGGCGTCTTTTTTGGATTTTATCCCGCCTATAAGGCTTCTCATCTCGATCCGATCGAGGCGTTGCGGTATGAGTAGAATTTTGGCAACGTGGAGACATCCGGCGGGAAGGCGCTTGCGTGTGGTCGTTATTGTGTTTGCCACAGTCGCGAGTTGCGTTTTTTCAGCTGCGGCGCAATCCAGCAAAGCAGCGGGTACCACGAATGGCGGGGAGGAGTTCTTCATCGTTTCTTCCGTGGACATTACGAAAAAGCAATTGCTATTGAAGGAGCCCACCGAGATCACCCAACTCATCCAGGTGAACGATAAAACCCGCTACCTGGATAAGGACGGCAAGCCGATGCAATTCGGGGACTTGCGTGCGGGCGATACCATCTATGTCAGGTCGAGCACCACATCGGCGGGCAGAGTTGCGGTGAGCATCCGCAAAGGGCCAATGACCTTGCAGGAACTGCAGCGGCACTATTTGAAGTAGCGGGGTAGAAACGGGATTTGCCAGAATCCGGTCGAAGGTAACCTCGAGAAAAATCGATTGAGCCAATCGAAATTCTGAATTGTACAAATTTGGCGTAGTAAGCTATTCATTAACAATGGCTTGTAGTATGGCAACCGCCCTCCGATTTACGGCGCTCGCGCCCTCCGCGTAGCGCTTACCAGACAGGTCTAGCAGCTATGCGCGGGTCGCTTTACAAGGCAGGTTTGCCATGGTATTCAGGATGAACACTAAAATGGGCAAATACTACCCACTCCACCATCCATTTGGCGGGCTACCTCCTGCTCAGGGTCTATATGACCCGAACTTTGAGCACGATGCGTGCGGCATCGGGTTTGTGGCGGATATTTCCGGGCGCAAATCGCACGACATTGTCCTCAAGGGCGTTCAGATTCTGATCAACCTGACGCACCGGGGCGCGTGCGGGTGCGATCCGCAGACCGGCGACGGCGCCGGGATTCTGATTCAAATTCCGCATGACTTTTTCCAGCGCGAGTGCTCGCGGCTTGGTTTTGAACTGCCCGCGCCCGGCGAATATGGCGTGGGGATGGCGTTTCTGCCGGTCGATCGGGCCGAGCGGATCCTTTGCGAAGGCATCTTGGAGCGTATTGCTGGCGAAGAAGGACTGACCGTGCTCGGCTGGCGGGACACGCCGCTGAACGGAAACGCGATTGGCAGGCTGGCTCGCGCTACGCAGCCTTACATCGAACAAATGTTTATCAAGCGCGGGCCAGAGATGGATCAGGATGCGCTCGAGCGCAAGCTCTACGTCGTGCGCAAGCGCGCGGAAGCCGCCGTGGCGGCGTCAGACTTCAAAGAGAAGGGCTTCTTCTATCTGCCTTCGCTCTCTTCCAGGACGATTATTTACAAAGGGCTGCTGCTGGCGCCGCAGATTACCGATTTCTACAAGGAACTGCTGGATGCGGAAGTGACCAGCGCGCTATGCCTGGTGCACCAGCGTTTCTCGACGAACACGTTCCCAAGCTGGCAGCTCGCGCACCCCTATCGTTACATCTGCCATAACGGCGAGATCAACACGCTGCGCGGCAATATCAACTGGATGTACGCTCGACAATCGGTTCTGGCGTCTCCGCTTTTCGGCAACGACATCAAGAAGCTTTTCCCTATCATTACGCCGGGCGGCAGCGATTCGGCGATGATCGACAATGCAGTGGAACTGCTGACGCTTGCGGGCCGCAGCCTGCCGCACGTGATGTCCATGCTCATCCCGGAAGCATGGGAACACGATTCGACCATGCCGGACGACGTTAAAGCGTTCTACGAGTATCACGCTTCGCTGATGGAGCCGTGGGATGGGCCGGCGGACGTGGCGTTCACCGACGGTCGCGTGATCGGCGCGAAGCTCGATCGCAACGGTCTGCGTCCGGGCCGCTATATGGTGACCAACAGCGGGCTGGTGATCATGGCCTCAGAAGCGGGCGTGCTTCCGGTAAAGCCGGAAGAGGTCCGCATGAAGGGCAGACTAGCGCCGGGCCGGATGCTGCTTGTCGATACCGAGCAGAAGCGTTTGATTACCGACGAAGAAGTGAAGAAGGAGTTGGCGGCGCGGCAGCCCTATCGGCAGTGGCTGAAGGAAAATCAGATTACGCTGGACGATCTGCCGAGCCCCAAGCGCGTTCAGCCGACCGACCACGAAACCATCCTGATGCGCCAGCGCGCCTTTGGCTACACGGATGAAGATCTGAAGACCGTGCTGCTGCCTTCAGCGCTGCAGGCGGAAGAGCCCGTCGGCTCGATGGGCATCGACACGCCGCTGGCGTGCCTTTCCGACCAGACGCAGCTGCTGTTCAGCTACTTCAAGCAGACTTTCGCGCAGGTCACCAATCCGGCGATCGACCCGATCCGCGAAGGATTGGTGATGTCGCTGAATACGTATATCGGGTCCGAAGGAAACATCCTCGACGAGACGCCGAAGAATTGCCACACGCTGAAGTTGCGGCATCCCATCATCTCCAACTGGCGGCTCGAGAAATTGCGGCGCGTGAGCTGGGGCGATTTTCTGGCCACGACGCTGCCGATGCTTTTCCGTGTGGAGGGCGGCGAAAAACAGCTCGAGCAGTCCATCGAGACTCTGTGCCGTTCGGCATCTCTGGCGATTAAATCCGGCTACACGCTGCTGATTCTTTCCGATCGCGGCGTGGACGCCGACCATGCACCGATACCTAGCTTGCTGGCGCTCTCCGCCGTGCACAATCATCTGATTCGCGAGAAAACGCGCAATCAGGTTGCGCTGATCGTGGAATCAGGAGAGCCGCGCGAGGTGATGCACTTTGCGTTGCTGCTCGGCTACGGCGCGAGCGCGGTGAATCCGTATCTGGCCATCGAGACGCTCGAAGATCTGCACCGGCAGGGCGCTTTTCCGCCCGACTGCACATGGGACAAAGCTTTCAAGAATTATATGAAGTCGATCGACAAGGGCCTGCTGAAGACCTTCTCGAAGATGGGAATTTCCACGCTGCAGAGTTATCAGGGCGCACAAATTTTCGAGACGATCGGCCTGCAGAAATCGCTCGTCGGAGCGCTACTTCACCGGCACGGCCTCGCGCATCGAGGGCGTAACGATGGAGGTGCTGGCGCGCGAGGCGCTGCTGAAGCATCAATTTGCGATGCAGCCGCCGAGCGAATCCGATACGGAATTGCGCGTCGGCGGCGAATATCAGTATCGCGTACGCGGCGAAAAGCACCTGTTCAACCCGATTACCGTCAGCAAATTACAGCACGCGGTGCGGGAGTCGAAATTCGAGACCTTCCAGGAATTTGCCGCTGTTATCAACCAACAGAATCGCGATTTGCAGATGCTGCGCGGAATGTTTGATTTCAAGCCTGCAGGAAAACCGGTGCCGATCGAGGAAGTGGAGCCCGCGGCGGATATCGTCAAGCGCTTTGCTACCGGAGCGATGTCTTTCGGGTCGATCAGCAAAGAAGCGCACGAAACCCTGGCCATCGCCATGAATCGCATCGGTGGCAAGTCGAATACCGGCGAGGGCGGCGAGGACGAAGCGCGCTTCAAACCGGATGCCAATGGCGATTTGCGTCGCAGCGCGATCAAACAGGTGGCGTCGGCGCGTTTTGGCGTCACCACGAATTACTTGATCAACGCGGACGATTTGCAGATCAAGATCGCGCAAGGCGCGAAACCCGGTGAGGGCGGGCAGTTGCCCGGCCACAAAGTCGACGACTTCATCGCGCGCGTGCGGCATTCCATACCGGGCGTGGGCCTGATCTCGCCTCCGCCGCACCACGACATCTATTCCATCGAAGATTTGGCGCAGCTTATTTACGACTTGAAAAATGCGAATCCCCGCGCGCGCATTTCGGTGAAGCTCGTGGCCGAAGTCGGCGTCGGAACCGTGGCTGCGGGCGTGGCCAAGGCTCATGCCGACGTGATTCTGATCAGCGGATACGACGGAGGAACGGGCGCATCGCCGATCAGTTCGATACGGCACGCAGGCATTCCGTGGGAACTTGGGCCTCTCGGAAACGCAGCAGGTGCTGGTGATGAACGATCTGCGCAGCCGAGTGCGCGTGCAAGTCGACGGCAAGCTGCAAACCGGCCGGGACGTGGCAATTGCCGCGATGCTGGGTGCCGAGGAATTCGGATTCTCCACTGCTCCGCTCATTTCGATGGGCTGCATTATGATGCGCAAATGCCATTTGAATACGTGCCCAGTGGGCGTAGCGACGCAGGATCCGGAATTGCGCAAGAAGTTCCAGGGGCAGCCCGAACACGTCATCAACTTCTTCTTTTTCGTGGCTGAGGATTTGCGCAGGATCATGGCGGAACTGGGCTTCCGAAAGCTCGAGGAGATGGTCGGCCGTGTCGATTGCCTGGTGCAGCGGACCGACGTCACGCACTGGAAGGCGAAGGGGATCGACCTGTCGTCTATTTTGTATAACCCGCCAGTGCCGCATCACGTGGGGCGCCGGCAGATGCAGCCGCAAGATCACGGTCTAGAAGCGGCGCTCGACCGGCACCTGATCAAGCAATCGCAGAAAGCCTTGGAGAAGCAGGTTCCGGTTTCCATTAGCCTGCCGATCCGTAACGTGCACCGCACTGTGGGCGCAATGCTGAGCGGCGAAATAGCGCGGCGCTACGGTTCCGAGGGCTTGCCCGAAGACACCATTCGCATTCAGCTGACCGGCTGCGCGGGCCAGAGTTTCGGCGCGTTTTTGGCCAAGGGCGTCAGGCTGACTCTTGAAGGCGATGCCAACGACTACGTCGGCAAAGGGCTCTCGGGCGGCAGGCTGATTATCTATCCGCCGAGGCATTCTGAGTTCGTGCCGGAAGAAAATATCTTGATCGGAAATGTCTGCCTCTACGGCGCGACAAGCGGCGAAGCGTATTTCAATGGCATGGCGGGCGAGCGCTTTGCCGTGCGCAATTCGGGCGCAACTGCTGTCGTGGAAGGCGTGGGCGATCACGGCTGCGAATACATGACAAATGGTCTGGTAATCGTGCTGGGCCGCGCCGGGCGCAATTTTGCGGCCGGGATGACCGGAGGCATCGCCTACGTTGCTGGATCAGACGGGCGATTTCGGCGCGACGCTATTGCAATCGCGCGGAGGTCGATCTCGAACCGGTGACGGAGTCCGCGGACATTGCGCTGCTGCATCGGCTGATCAGCCGGCATGGCGAATTAACCGACAGTCCGCAGGCGAAATGGATTTTGCAGAACTGGGACGCCATGCTTTCGAAGTTCGTCAAGGTGTTTCCGCATGAGTACAAGCGCGTCCTGGGCGTTCCACGAGTTCCCGCCGGTGTGCTGGTAGCGCAGGCCGGAGCACATGCGCGTGGGCGCGAGGTTCGGGGCTAAGACTCGTGGGCAAGGTCACCGGTTTTAAGGAATTCACGCGAGAACTGCCGATCCGCCGGCCCGTCGAAGAGCGCATCAACGACTACTTCGAAGTCTACTACCAGTTCCCTGAAGACAAAGTCCGCACGCAGGCCGCGCGTTGCATGGATTGCGGCATTCCCTTCTGCCACACGGGATGCCCCGTCAACAACATCATTCCCGACTGGAACGACCTCGTTTATCGCGATCATTGGAAGGAAGCGATCCGCGTTCTGCATTCGACGAATAATTTCCCTGAATTTACCGGCCGCATCTGCCCGGCGCCTTGCGAAACGGCTTGCGTGCTGGGCATAAACGAGCCACCAGTAACGATCAAAGTCATCGAGAAGAACATTGTGGAACGCGCCTGGGCGGAAGGCTGGATTCAGCCCGAACCGCCGGAAATGCGCACAGGCAAGCGCGTGGCGGTGGTGGGGTCCGGCCCTTCGGGATTGGCGGCGGCGCAGCAACTGAATCGGGCCGGGCACCTCGTGACGCTGTTTGAAAAAAACGATCGGCTCGGCGGCTTGATGCGCTACGGCATTCCAGACTTCAAGATGGAAAAGCGCGTGCTCGATCGCCGCATCGAGCAAATGACAGCGGAAGGCGTGCATTTCGAGATGAACGCGCACATCGGCGGCAATATTCCTGCTCAAGATTTACGCAAAGAGTTCGACGCCATCCTGCTCTGCGGAGGCGCGGAGGCTCCGCGTGATTTGAATGTTCCCGGGCGGGAGCTTAAGGGAATTCACTTCGCCATGGAGTTTTTGCCGCAGCAAAATAAGCGCAATGCCGGTGATGAAGTGCTGAACCAGATTCTGGCTACCGGAAAGCATGTCGTGATTATCGGTGGAGGAGATACGGGCGCTGATTGCCTGGGGACCACTCATCGACACAAGGCAAAATCGGTGCGCCAGTTCGAAATTATGCCCATGCCACCGGAAGCGCGCGCGCCGAGTACGCCCTGGCCACTATGGCCGCTGCAATTGCGTTCGGAGAGCTCGCACGAAGAAGGCGGCTTGCGGGATTGGTCCATCGGTACGACGCACTTTACCGGCGACGAAAACGGAAATGTAAAGCAGCTTCACGCCATCCGCGTGGGGCCGCCGCCGAAATTCGAGCCGATTCCGGGAACCGAATTCATCCTGGAAGCGGATCTGGTGCTGCTCGCACTCGGTTTTATGGGACCGGTGAAACAGGGCATGATCGAGCAGTTCGGTGTCAATCTCGACGCGCGCAGCAATATCGCCACCGATGCGAACTACATGAGCTCCGTGCCGGGGATTTTCGCCGCCGGCGATATGCGGCGAGGACAGTCGCTCGTAGTGTGGGCAATTTCCGAAGGACGCAAAGCCGCCGCCGGCGTAGACAAATTCCTCATGGGTAGCACCCGCCTGAAGTAACAGCGATGGATCGGTCTCGGATCATAAAAGAGATTACCGCGAAAGGGATACCCGTTGATGCCGAAGTGCTCAAGGTTGTAAAGGAGCTCGGCAGAGGCGGCAATGGAGTCGCTTTTAAATGTCTAGATGCCCGCCGCGACCCTTTAGTCGCGAAGGTTTACATTCCACCGGACAATCGGGACTTGGACGAGCGCGCTCTGAAGCGTTTTGAGCACGAGGTTAAACTCACCACAACCTTACGTCATCCAAATGTGATCCGCGCCATTTCCTCCGGTGTTCTTAAAATCGGGGCTTATCACCTGCCGTTCTACACTATGCCGCTGGCGCCCAAGACGTTCCGGGATGTAATGCAACCGTGGACGGACGCTGATGATTTGAATCGGCTCGTCCGGGTTTTTCTCAAGGCAGCACGAGGTGTTGTTTTTCTGCATTCGAACGAAGTTGTCCATCGAGACCTGAAACCAGAAAATATTCTGGTATCCGGGGACGGCACTCCCTGGATTGCAGATTTGGGAATTGCGCACGTAAATCCGTCATTTGTTTCCGGAAGTCTCAAAACCATCGAAATGGAGCGTTTATTGAATCGGGACTACTATGCCCCGGAGCAACGATTCGGTTCTGCCGTGGAGGTTGATCAGCGCGCTGACATTTACGCCCTGGGGTGCATCTTGTATGAACTCATCATGGGCACGCCGCCAGTCCGCAACAATTCGCCACGTTTGGGCAGCAGGGATGAGGCTCTCGCTTATTTGGATCCGATTTTTAATCGGATGACCGCCTTTTCTGCCGACGATCGCTACCAAAGGCTTGAGGAAGCCATCGACGACCTGAGCATCAATTTCGGGTATACATTGGCCACGATGCAAGGCGGACGGGCCGCTGCTAATCGTGATCTGCCAACCATGATTAAGCTGTTGAGGAGTTCCAATGAATTGCACCGGAGGAAAGGAATTGAGATCGCGCGTGAACTCGGAAACGAGGCGCTCGAGCCGTTGCACGAACTTGTAGGCCATGCACGGCGTGACGTGCGCGATGCGGCGGCCTTAGCCCTCGGGCGAGATAGCCGATCCGAGTTCGCTGCATTACCTTGTTTCGGCGCTTTACGGTAGCAGCAAGAAAGCGTCCGCATTTCGCCCTTCCTCGGATATGGCAGGGGTGGCGATCAGTCACTACCCGCCTGAGTTCAGAATAAAGGCCTGCGATGAAATTAGTCAGCCAATACGCCCCTCGAAGGCGGTGCAAATTCTTAAGGGCCTTCCTAAAGATGAAGCTTATGCCGCCTATCTCCAATTGATCAGCCGCGGGACTCTCCTTTTGGATTGGACAGAATCGGAAGTAGAGGGGTTAGTGGCTTTAGATGAGGATCGGGCGTGGTCGTCGGTGCAGAAGCTCATTGAAGAGCAGCAGGAGTGGAAGCTCAGAAGTGTACTCGGGCATTTGTCGCCGGCTCGTCAGATCGAATGCATAAGGCTGTGGTTGCCGACGATCAAGGACAGTTGGTTTTTCGAAGGTATCCTTCGGGTTCTCCAAACATCTCAAATGGCACGCGATGAGAAGCGGGAAACGCTGGGATTGCTGCTAGCGCGTATTCAGGCTTTTGACGGCAGATTTAGATTCACTGATAAAGATAAAGTTGAAGCCACAGTTAGGAATGAACTTAGTACGCTCGAGGCCCATCACAAGGCTGTTGCTGCCAAGAGCTAGCCCGCCCTCCGGCTACGCCTAACCCGTCAGTGGGTCATCCCGTAGACAATGTAGTTGATGGCGATGCGGTAGGCCATGGATGTGGCAGGCTCCGGGTAGTTGGGACTGTCGGCCCATTCCCAGGCGTCGCCGACGTCGCTATTGTGGCAAATGGCGATCATGATGCGCCCTTTATCGTCGCGGATGGCGCGCCATCTGGGCACTTTCATGTCGTCCGTATAGCGCCGACCGTTCCAGATAAAGCGGGTTCCGGGAATCTGGAACCGATCGTCGAGATCGTAGACGGTATGGAAAATTTCGTCGCTGTTCTCTAGATCTTCGATCGGGCGGTCCGGGAAAATCATGCGCACGCCGGCCGCCAGATTGTTCCATTCGTAATCGCCGTGGGTATCGTCGAAAAACATGAAGCCGCCCCGCAGGAGATAAGTGCGGATGCGAATTGCTTCGGCCTGTGAAAGGACCCATGCGCCGGGATCTTCGACAAAAATCCACGGCCAGTTATAGATGTCGTCGCTATGAGCGTCGACCACTTGCTCGGCCACATGCGTGTTGATACGCGTCAGGCGAACGACGCCTTCCACGAGCTGGCGATCCGATTTCGGATAATCGGCGGCCCAGCGTTGAAAACCGCGAAAGTTGCCATAGGCCATGTCGTAATGGAAACGCGCGAAGGTCCATTCCACTCTTTGTTTCACGCCGAGCGGCATGTCTTCCTCGTCTTCGCCCCGATCACCGCCGGCGGCGCGTCGCTGATAGGCGAGCAGGCCGCAGGCGAAGCCAAGGAAGAGCAGTCCTGCCAGGAGAAGCGAGAAGCGCTGACGGACAATTCCTAACTTCATAACGTTTTCTTCCGATGCCGCCCTGAAGGGCGGCACTAAAACACCAACCCTCACAGAAGAGGCAATCCTATTATCGATCAAATTGCGCCGAATCACTTAGCGGCGATCGGAAGCGACGGCTTTGTCGAAGGCCCGCAGGAGGAAAACGCCGATGAGATGGCGCTTGTATTCGGAGCTGCCTTCGTGGTCATCAACCAAATCGGCGCCCTCGGCAATGAGCGCCGCGGCTTCGGGCAGACGTTTTTCAACTTCCGCGCGCGGCCCCGTGAGCAATGCCTCGGCTTGGAGTGATCGGCTCGGGAAAGGACAGACGCAGCCCACCGCTACTCGAGCGGCTCTAAAAGTCCGGCCTCGGTCCGGAGTTTCGAGCCAAAGCCCGAGGCCGAGAGTGGGGCGCTCGTGAATTTGAAATTTCATGTAGGCGGCGCGGTGACTGGATTTCGCGGAGGGGATGAAGATGCGCGTGAGGATTTCGCCGGCAGCGAGATGATTCGCGTAGGCGCCGGCGATCAGCTTTTCGATGGGGATTTCGCGAGCGCCGTCGGCGTTTTCGATCCGCACGGTAGCGCCGAGCACCAACAGCATTGTGGCCGGGTCGGAGTGGGGCTCGGCGAAGCAAAGATTGCCTCCGATCGTCCCCGTTGCGCGTACGCGAATATTGGCCACTTGCGATTCGAGTTCGGCGAAGACGGGCTGCTTTTCGCGCAGCAACGCGGATCGTTCGAGAGCGCGATGCGCGCAGGCCGCGCCAATTTCGATAACGCCGTCGCGGGCTTCGATTGCGTTTAATCCGGGTATGACTTTGAGATCGATCAGATGGCTATAGCTGAGGGCGCGGTGGCGCATGGCGAGTAGCAATTCCGTTCCGCCGGCGTAAATAGCGGCCTCGTCGCCATAATGGCTGAGCATCTGCGACGCTTCCGCGACGCCAGCAGGCTGGTGGATTTCGAAGCGGGAGAGAGTGGTCATGCGCGGCGCTTGGGCGCGCGAGCTTTGCGCGCAGGCCTTCTGCGCGCGCGAAGTTTGGGCGCTACAGAAGATTTCTCCTCCGCTACCGGCGCCTGCGCCTTCTTGTCCTGCAGCGCTTTCCAGACGCGCTCGGGCGTCAAAGGTAAGCTGCGAATGCGCACTCCGGCGGCTTGATATAGCGCGTTCGCCAGACACGCGCCGATCGGATTGACAGAGCCTTCGCCGCCGCCTTTTGCGCCATAAGGACCAACGCCGTCCTGATTCTGGACCAGCTTGAGTTCAACCCGGCGAGCCAAATCTGAGAATCGCGGCACGCGATATTCAAGCATCGTTCCATTCATCAACTGCTGGCCGTCGTAGATCAATTCTTCAAATAGCCCGATGCCCAGACCCATAGTCGCGGCGCCCAGATCCTGGCTTTCGGTCATGGCCGGATGGATGGCGAGCCCCACGTCACCGACCGTGACGAGAGTGTCCAGTGAGATTTTTCCGGTTTCTTCGTCGAGCGCGATCTCCGTGCCGACGACGCCGATTTCCCAGAATATCGGCACGGATTTGAATGGCCCGGCGCGACGCAGATAAGCGCGTCCGATGATGCTGCAGCCCTCCATCTGGAAATATCGCTCCATAATTTCAGGCCACGAAAGCCAGTCTTTGCCGTGGCGAATTCCGCCGCGCTCTTCAATGAACTCGCTCGCAGGGACGCTGAGAACTTCGGCAGCCATGGACTTGCACTGAGCGATGGCTTCGCGGCAGGCTTCCATCACCGCGCGGCCCATCAGAGTGGTGGTGCGGCTGGCACCCGTGGAACGCTCGAAAAGCATGACGGCAGTATCCGTGCCGAACACTTTCACTTTTTCCAGCGGAACGCCCATCTCTTCCGCCGCAATCTGCGCGAGAACGGTATGGCTTCCCTGTCCGATCTCGGTGCTTCCGCTCAGCACCGAGACGGACCCATCGGCATAAACCTGCACCATCGCGAGAGTGACCGGATGCGCTCCGGCATCGCTGCAGGAGCAACATACGGAGCGGCCGTGCTTCGACGCCAAAGGGCCGTTCGAGCGCAACGCTTCGGCGGCGATGCGAATGTCGCCGGGAACGTCCGCATCGATGGGGCGCAGGCCCGGATGAATGGATTCGCCGCTGTGGGCCAAATTGCGCAGACGGAATTCCTGCGGATCGCAGCCGATTTTGAGGGCCAGTTCGTCCATCTGCGATTCCACGGGGAAAGTGATTTGCGCCGCACCCAGTCCGCGATAGGAGCTTGCGGGAACCGTGTTCGTGTAGATTGCGAGGCAGTCGATCTTCACGTTAGGAAAGCGATAAGGACCGACGATGCGATTGGCTGCCTTGCGGCAGACCATGGGACTATTTTCCGCGTATGCTCCGGTATTGAGGTGAATAGTGGCCTGCTTGGCGACGAGTTTGCCCTTGCGATCAGCGGCGGTGCGGATGTAAACGCGCGCATCGTCTGATCGCGTGGTCAGAAAAGCTTCTTCGACATTGAGCTGCAGTTTTACCGGACGCGAGATCTTCCACGAACATGCGGCGGTGAGCGGCTCGATTTTGGTATAAGACTTGCTTCCGTAGCCGCCGCCGACGTAAGGGACGATCACGCGCACGCTATTCAGCGGCAGGTCGAAGACTTCGGCCAAGTCGTGACGCACCATGAAGGGATGTTGCGCGGAGGAATAGACTGTGAGCTGGCCGTTGGGGTCGTAGTCGGCGACGGCGACGTAAGGTTCCATAGCGTAGGCGTAGACCATCGGGAAATAAAATTCGCCTTCCACGATGTGCGCGGCCGAAGCGAAGGCGGCGTCCACGTCGCCCCATTCCACGTGTACGTCCTGGCAGATATTTTTTGTGCTGCCCGGAAAATCGGTGAAATCGTCGAAGCCGCGAAAGGCGCCGCCGATATAGTCCGTGCCATGAACGAGCACAGCGCCGGGCGCAAGCGCCGATTTGACGTCGAGCACAGGTGTGAGCTCTTCGTAATCGACTTTGATTTTGTCGAGCGCCTCCTGCGCGCTCAATTCATCTTCGCCGATCACGGCGGCGACCGGCTCGCCGACGAATCGAATCTTGCCGATCGCCAGCAGGGGATGATCTTTTACAGCGTGGCCATAGTAAGGATGCAGCGGGCCGAGTTCATTTCCGGTGAGGACGTCGATCACTCCGGGCTGACGCTTGGCCTCGGAAACGTCGACGGAGCGAATTTTGGCGTGTGCAAACGGACTCCGGAGAAGCTTGGCCCAGGCCATGCGTTCGAGCGTAATGTCGCTGGCGTAGGTAGCGGTTCCCGTCACCTTGGCCACGCCGTCGGCGCGAGGGACGGAATGATTCACGACGGCAAAATTCTTTGCGTTGTTTTTCTTCGCGTTACTCACCGGTTCGTTTCTTTTGCTTCAGGTGTGGTTGTAATTCCGCAGCGGCCTGCCGGATGGCTTTGAGAATCCCCAAATAACCCGTGCAGCGGCAGAGGTTACCGTTCATGTAAGCGATGATCTCTTCGTCGGAAGCGCTGGCGTTTTCATCCAGGAGCGATTTCGCCGCAAGAATCATGCCGGGCGTGCAAAAACCGCACTGAAAGGCAAACTGATCGAGAAAAGCCTGCTGCAGCGGATGCAGACGTCCGCCGGCTGCCAGACCTTCGATAGTGGCCACGTGCTTATCGCGAATTTCGTAAGCTAGATAAGTGCAGGCGCTTACGGGGATGTTGTCGACGAGCACCGTACAAGTTCCGCAGACCTGCGATTCGCAGGAGACCTTCACACCCGTCAGTCGACAGCGCGCGCGGAGGACTTCGGCGAGCGTTTCACGCGGTTCGATTTCCAGAGACGTCGGCTTTCCGTTCAACTCAAATGCGATCTTCACCGGCGGTCCTTTGTTGATTGGGCGCGCAAACCGGCACGTACATCGGTTGCGGATTGGGCGCGCAGATTGGGGCTTACGGCGGGTGCAAATTGCGCCTGAATATTGCGAGCGAACTCGGCGAATTTCTCGGTGGTTCTGCGCCGGATCGGCGCTGCGCCCAGCGTCGCCAGCTTGCCGAGTATTTCGATGTCGGCTTCGAAACGCATTTGGGTAGCCGGGGAGGCGGGGATCAGCGCAATGTGCAACGAGCCGGTAATGCGGTTCAGGCCAATGGAATCAGCGCCTTTGATGCTGGCTTTCAGTGAGTGTGGCTCGCGCGCCTCTGTCACGCGGATTTCCAGGTTCAGGGATACCTTGAACGGGCCGATTTTATCGCTGGCCTTGGCCTGATAACCTTCCGCTCCAGGCTCATCGAGCGGCGTGACTTTTTCAACCCCAGGGAGAAGAGCGGCCAGACGCGGCGTATCGCGCAGGAGTTTCCAGACTTCTTCCTGGGACGCACCGAGATTTAGTTCTTCGCTTACCTTTAACAGCATCGTGTGCCGGACCGCTCCCTGATGCGAAATCTTTTATCGACTCCATCCGAGCAAAATCGGTCCGTCCGAACAAAGTCGGCCGAAGAGACCGCTCCAATTATTACCGTGCGCTTCTCTCCAACGCAAAAACTAAATTGAACGCGAGCCGCTTCGTGCCACAATTATGAGCTTTTCAAAACAGGAGCATCTTTGATGGCCGAAGCCAAGGCAATCGCGCGCGGGAAAGACGGATGTCGGATTTCCTATCGCATTTATGCAAATCCCGGAAAGCCCCGCCTGACACTGATTCATTCGCTCGCTCTCAGTGGGGCGATGTGGAGCGAAGTCGCGAAGGAGCTTTCCGGGAGTGCGGAAATTCTCGTTTACGATTGCCGCGGGCACGGGCACTCCGAACGGCGGTCCGGCCCCTACAGCGTGGAACTTTTTGCCGATGATCTCGCGGCGCTGCTTGACTCCGTTGGCTGGTCCTCCACCAACGTCGCTGGGTGCTCGATGGGCGGCTGCGTGGCGCAGGCGTTCGCAGGGGCATATCCCCAGCGGGTTCGGACGTTGGCGTTGATCGACACGACTGCCTGGTACGGGCCGAACGCGCCAAAGGATTGGAAAGCGCGTGGTGCGAGACCCGCCGAAGCCGGATTTCCCTCCATGGTGGAGTTCCAGCTGAGCCGCTGGTTCAGCGATGGTTTCCGCAAATCGCATCCGGAAATTGCAGAAGAGATGACGCAAATTTTTCTGGCCAATGACGCAGCTTGCTATGCGGCGACCTGCGAAATGCTGGGGAACGCCGATCTGCGCAATGCCGTGCGCGGATTCCGGATGCCGGCATCGGTGATCGTGGGAGAAGACGATTACGCAACGCCGGTGGCCATGGCTCAGCAGCTGCACGAAAGCATCCCCAATTCGACCGTTGCAGTGATTCCCGGTGCGCGCCATACCACGCCCGTAGAATGCCCCAAGGAGATCGCCGCGTTTCTAGGGGATCTACTTCGCAAATCGGCCACCGTTTCGGCCGATTAGGTTTGGGATTTCGGCGGGCCTTCGATCTTGCGGACGGGAGTTTCCGGCGTGAGATCGCCGTGGCGGCGCGGAAATGTGTTCAGGCCGTTTTTCTGCCACTCGCCGGAGACGGCATTGCAGGCGAACGCGTCCCAAGCTTCGCTCCAATCTCCCAACGAATAGCCGTGCCAGGGCTGCTGCACGCGCAGCGCTGGCAAATCCAATTGCTTCCAAATGTCCAGCGCCCGTTCCATAAATTCGCGCTTCGGCAGGGCCAGCGGCGGCATGGGATATTTCAGCGTCGCGTCGATGAGCATCGTGGAATCGACAGTTTGCGGCCCGGATTTGGGCGCGTGACCGATGGAGCGGTAAGGCTCGATGTGTACGTCGTCCTGGGGATTCGAACGATACGCCAGCGACCACAGCACCGCATCCGTATTGGACGGCTCGATATCTTCGCTCACTGCCACTACGATCTTCCCGCAGTCGGCGCGTAGAGCCGCCGCGCCCTGTAGCCCTCGCCAGACTTCGGTACGCGGCGTGCCGTTCGCGAATTGCAGAAAAATTACCGGACGCACGTTGCTCAGCGGCTCATGCATGACTACGCGGCGAATGCCCTTGATCGATAAATGCTCGCGCAAGTGCGCCAGGAACAGCGGCTCGTAGGCGACTTTTTTGATCATGCTCGATTCGCTCGGCGTCACCTGGCTGATGATGGAGACGAAGACGGGAGAGCGCCGATGCGTGATCGCCGTGACCTGCATCGACATGTTGTAGTCTTCGAGCGCGACGTAGCCGTTGCTTTCCCCAAAGGGCCCTTCGGGCTCGAGCAGATCGGTATCAATCAGCCCCTCGATCACGATTTCGGCGTCGGCCGGCACTTCGAGATCGATCGTCGCGCATTTGGCGATCCGGATTGGTGCGCCTGCAAGCGCTCCCGCAACGCCCATCTCGTCTTGATCTATGGGCAGCTTCTGCGGTCCGGTGAAAACCACGACGGGCGCGCAGCCAATCACGATGGCGCACGGCATCGGCTCGCCGCGGGCGCGATATTTCTGCCAGTGCAAATAGCCGCCGGCACCCCCAATTCGCGCAGACATGCGCACGCCGAGCCGGTCGGACTTTTTGAGCTGCCCGCGGTAGGTGCCCATGTTACGCACGCCTGTCTCAGGATCGCGGGTAATGCAAAGAGTCGCCGTAAGATATGGAGCAGAGTCAAATCCAGGAGTGGAGATAGGAACCGGCAACCGCGCCAAGCCGCCATCAAGGCAACTGAGATCGTCGCCGGTGATGATGACCTCCTGGCACCGCGGCGAACCGACCACGACGGGAGGAATTGGATTAGCGATCGCTTGCGTCCAGGCTGCGCCAATTTCGTCAACGGCGCGGCCCATCCCGAGGGCGTAGATTTTCGCCGAGGCCGCCAGCGCACCGACGGCCACGGGAATGTCGTAGCGCCGGCCGCGCGAGTCGACCACGTTGGTAAAGAGAAATGCGCGGCGCTTGTCTTCGGGAACACCTCCCAGGAATTGCCAACGAACCAGCGGATGCAGTTCGGTATCTTTATTGATCGGCCTGTCGACACGCACAAGCAGCCCATTCGCTTCCAGGGCCGCCAGATGAGTCTGAAAATCGAGGCTTGGTCCGCTCACGCCTGCTATTTCCAGAAAAACACGAGGATCACCGCGAGGATGGCGGTTACGACGAGCTGCAGAATCTGCCACGGCAGGCAAATGCGGAAAATTTCGCCGTCTTTACCTTTTACGTTGGCGAGCGATGCCGCATAAGAAATTTGCGTGGGCTTGAGCGCGTTCGGCGGGCCCATAGTGACCACAGTAACGATTCCCACGAGCAGCGTGAGCGGAATACCCAGCAGCGGCGCGATGGGCACCTGCATCCGCGACAAGAGAAAGTCTCCCGGCAACCCTTGACCGAAAGCCATGCCCCCCAGAAAAGCGACCGCTGGATAGAGCGAAGCGTAGATCAGCTTGCCGCCGCTCGAGAGCACTTTACCGAGCTGCGCGATTTGCCCCGCGTCCACCATGAGATAAACGGTAGCGCTACCAACAAGGAGAGTAGTCAAGGGAGCACGGCTTCGCCGAGTGGCCGTGAGCAAGTCTTTCGCGAAATTGGCGCGCTTGCAGGCAAAAAGGTAGGCCACCAGCGAAGTCACGAGGATGAAGAATCCGGCGGACGTGAAGATATTGATTGTAAAGCGCCGATAGCCCCAGGCGGCGACACCAAACTCCACGTGCGAGAGCGCGTGTTCAACTGAGGGAAATTTGGTGAGAAGGACAAACAGAATGCCCAACAGCAGCGGACCATACGCGCGGAATCGCATGGTCGCGGGAAACGAAGAGCGCAATGCTTCGGGCCGTGCGGCGCCGACGACACTCTGGACGCTCTGCCTTACGGAAAGACGTCCATAGAGGTAAATCGTTCCCAAGGAGATAGCTGCGCCTGTAACCAGGGTCAATAGGTAGTAAGCCGGCCAGATCTGCGTGAACAAAATGATGGCTATTGCATTGCCAAGGCCCATGGACCAAAGCAGGATCTGTGTTTCCCATTCGAAGAAGCGAAACCCCAGAATCTTCAGAAAGCCGAGCAGCGAAAGAAAGATGAGCGGAATGCTCAGCAAGCCCGCGCTACGCACGACCTCTACAATCGGAACGCCGCTGGCTGCATTCGAAATGGTCGGCGCGATGAAAAGGCTATTAAACGGCAGTGTCCAGGAAAAATAGACAAGGTAGCTGGCGCAAGCGGAAAGCCCGTCAAAACCGAGATCGACGAGGCCGGGAATCGTCACCGGATATGTCGCAAAGCCGTTGAAAGCGGAGATGAATCCGCCCACCACGGTGACCAGAGCCACGGCACGGCCTTGCTGATCCCAACTAGGGACGATCGACTGGACCGATTCCAGCAAGATCTCCAGCAGCCCGGTATTCCTGTAGGCCTGGCCAAAAATCTGGCCCGTGTAGAGCACCAAAAAACCTGACCACATGGAGAGATTGCCCCAAAGCGAAGCCTCGATGGCCCGCAGCGGCATCATGTGGTAGTAGCCAAGCGCAATTATTAACTCGACGATCCACGCCGCCGTGACTGCCTGGACGGCATCCCATTTGAAAATAAGGAATGCTGAAAAGAGCACAGCGAAGGGCGCCAGCGTGATAGCGATTTCTATGCTCGTGCGCAAAATTCTCCCCGGCCAAACCAGCCGCCATTGTGTCATGTTCCTCCAGGCAAAGTCACCCTCACGCCGGAGGTCGCCGACTGAGCCTCTCCAGAATCAAAACTTACAGGAGAACTCCGACAGCCGATCTACACCAATCGGTTACTGGGAGTATTTCGCAGGTTACATAAGAACAACGATTTTGTTTTTTGCCGATTATGTGCCGCTAGAATCACCAACGATCGAGTGGAGGAAAACTTGACCGAAAATAGAGAACTTGGCGCACTTTTATCGCGGGTGGAACGGCTGGAAAAGCAGAACAGAAGACTCAAACAAGGTGCATTGGCGTTCGTGCTGGCGATTGCCTCCGTGGGACTGATGGCGCAAACGAAGCAAAAGCCCCCGGCTTCAACGAGCAGCCAGAAGACCAAACCCCGCGCGGCCGCTCCGGCTCCCGCGCCGGCGGGACCGACGGCCGTTGAAGCGCAAGCTTTTATACTGAAAGATTCGAACGGGCATGTGCGCGCCGAATTGGGTCTGACCGGATCGGCACCAAGCTTAAAATTCAAAGATGAAAACGGATCCGCGCTCGTCACGCTGGCGCTCAATTCCGACGCTCCCGGCGGACCTATGCTGTTGCTATCCGATCCACAGCACCATGCCTCGGTGGCGCTCAGCGTACTGGAACATGCGGGACCCCAACTTGCCTTGACCGGCGAGCGCGCCGACATTCAACTGCATATGGGCGTGGCCCCCGAAGGCACTACACTAGAACTTTCGGACAAAGATGGCTTTACGACGAGCATCGGTAGCGGCGTTGTCGCCAAGAATGGCCAGGCCAAACAGACTTCTGCTGCTTCCATCGTACTTTACGGCAAGCAACGCAAAGTGCTCTGGTCCGTGCCGTAAGGCGCGCCCCTCTCAATCAAATATGTCCGGTGCGGTCTAATGGACGCACGCGGCAACATCAAGGTTGGTGTGGCGGGCTGGGCGTATAAGGATTGGCAAGGAATCGTCTATCCGCCGTCTCTGAAAGCGCACGGCCGAGTTGGATACCTGGCACAGTTTTTCGATTTGATCGAGATCAACACCTCGTTTTACGGCCATATCAAACCTGCCGTCGCGAAAGAGTGGTGCCGGATGGCCGCCGGCACCAATCCGGACTTCAGATTTACGGCAAAACTGAACAGGGCCTTCACGCACTCCCCTATTGCCGTGCTCGAGTCGACCTCGGCGAAAACGATTCGGCCTGGCGACTCAGACGAACAAGATGCCAAGGCCGGATACGATGCCCTCGCGGCGGAAAACATGTTGGGGGCTCTGCTCGCGCAATTTCCAATCTCGTTCAAGTGCACGGATGAAAATCGCGCTTATGTCGAGCAATTAGTAGGGAAGTTCCGCAGCTACCCGCTGGTTTTGGAGATTCGTCATGCCAGTTGGAACGAGCCCGATATTCTCGGCTGGTTTCAAGAGTTGCAGATCGGACTATGCAACATCGACCAGCCGGTGCTTGGCCGCGCTGTTCGCCCTTCGGCGCATGCGACCTCGGTTGTGGGTTACATTCGCCTGCACGGGCGGAACTACAAGCAATGGTTCGCGGAAACGAACGTACGCGACCGCTATGATTATCTTTACTCGGCTGAAGAATTAGCCAAGTGGAAAGACCGCGCAGTGGAAGTTGCCGACAAAACGGAAATGACTTATGTCGTCGCCAATAATCACAACCTGGGCAAAGCTGCGGTCAATGCTCTCGAGTTTATTTCCATGCTCGAAGGCAGAAAAGTGCAGGCGCCCCCTAGGCTTGTTTTGCACTACCCGGAATTGAAGCAGCTCACTAGCGACTAAGAGAGAAGCCCTTTGCGTACCGTCGGACTCGCGCGGGCATTGTCCAAACTGGGCTACTGCTCGCGCTCCCAGGCGCAGCAACTGATTCGCTCCGGACACGTGCGAGTGAACGGCGCAGTGAAGCGCAATCCTGAAGCGCCTGTTTCTGTTGGGCGCGACCGAATTGAAGTGAACGGCGCGTCGATTCGTTCCGCAGAGAAGATTTATCTGATGCTGAATAAGCCGCGGGGCCTGGTCACGACGGCTTCGGATGAGAAGGACCGCCCGACAATCTATGCGACTCTCTATGCGACTCTGGGAAATAACCTCCCGTGGGTTGCGCCTGTGGGACGACTGGATAAGGCCAGTGAAGGATTGCTGCTCTTGACGAACGACTCGGAGTGGGCGTCGCGGGTGCTGGCTCCGGAAAGCCATCTGCCGAAAACTTATCACGTACAGGTTTCCGGGATTAGAGACGCTGTGCTCACTGATCCCTTGATGAAGGGCGTCCGCGTTTCGAATGGCGATTTCCTACGAGTGAAGGACGCCCGCATACTGCGGCAGGGCAATCGCAATACTTGGCTGGTCATCACTCTGGACGAAGGAAAAAACCGGCACATTCGACGCATTCTGGAGCACCTTGGGATCGAAGTGCTGCGGCTGGTGCGTGTAGCGATTGGGCCGCTCACGCTGGGCGATCTGGCGAAAGGCGCATCGCGCCGCATAACGGCGGAAGAAAAATCGGAGTTGGATGGCGCCCTGCACAACTCAACGCGCGGCTAACCTTTCAAATGAGCGACTAAGATGTGCGAGCCTCCCGCGCTTTAAAGCGCGGGAGGCTCGCACTGGCGGGTGCTTGCCCTGCGATCTCTATCTAGTTTCCGAAGTCGTGACCACCACCTCCATCGTGACCGTGGTCACCTTGAGGGAATTGGAACAGATCGAACAGGTCGCTGATGGCTGGACTGTTCGTCGGAACGTAGGGGTTATCGTCGGCCGTTGTTGGGTTGGGGAAGTTATCGCGGCTCCGGTGCGTGACCGGGTCCAGGTGCCAATTTCGCTCGATGAATTTCAGCAGTGAAACATGGTCCGCGTAGCTGTGCGAAATATGACCCGGCTTCGTGTACGGCGAAACCACGATCAACGGAATGCGCGTGCCATCCCCGAAGAAATCGAGCGGCTGCACATACCCAGAATCATAGTAGCCGCCGCCTTCGTCCGCCGTGACGAAGATCGCGGTGCTCTCCCAGAGCTCCGGCTGTGACTGGACGTCCTGCACGATCTTCCTCACGAATCCCTCGAACAAATCCCACTTGGAGGAAGCCGGGTGGCCGTCCACCCATCCGCTGGGTTTGACAAACGAAACTGCCGGCAATTTGCCGTTCGCAATGTCTTGATAGAGCTCGTCGGTATCCGAAAGATGCGCCGTGCGCACCGCATCGTTGGTCATGATCTGCTTTTGATATTGGAACGGATTGCAAATGTTGCAGTATTGGTCGCTGTTAGGACCCACCGTGCCGTAGTTGAGCTGATATTTATCGTTCAGATAGGCGTCCCACTGGTCGAAGTAAGTCTTCCAAGAGATCTTGTTTTCGAGCAGTTCGTCCGCGATGCTCCGCTGCGTAGTTCCCGGAATCGTGAACGGTGTGTTGTTTGGATTCGCATCGGTGTAAGCGTCAGTGCCATCGCCGAAATAACCAGGATTGTAATTATTCAGCAGGTAGTAGTGGCCCGGCTCGCAGTTCGGTTTGATCGGAGGAGTGAGTGAGCTGAGATAGCTCACGAGCGGCCCAACTCCGGGTTGTGAACTGTCCGCGCAATTGCTGTAACTTCCGCCGCCATAGACGCCAGTCGATGCGCCGCTATTACCGAAGCCGCCGTAGCCATCTTCGGCATACCAGTTGTTCGTTCCCGCAGCTGGGTTCGGATTTTCGATTTCGTCTACGGGGCCTCCGAACGGGGTCATCGCGTTGTGCGGCGGTACCAGGGCATGGCCATTCTCATCGCTAAACCAGATTGCATCGCCAAATCCCAGCATGATGTGGTTCGCACCGGTGCCACCCATTACCGACTGGTGGAAGTTGTCACTCATCGCGTAATGGTCGGCGAGTTCCTTGGAATAGGCGGCGTCGCCGTCCAACATGTTGTAAAAGCCCATAGCAGTCGATCCCTCGCCGGTGGTCTTTTTACCGGGGGCGTAATCGGTGCTGAAATTTGCGGGCTGCGGAGCGCCGTTAGTGCCGGCTCCCACGGTAACTTCCACCCACGGAAAGAGGTCGGCTTTGCAGCCGCTGGGATTTGTCGGCTTGGCGTATGCGGCATTGCAGTCTTCCTGTTGCCACATCTGGTAGAAGCGATGTACCGGGCTCGCCGCGTAGTCGTCGTCTCGAAGGCTTTTGCCGTTTGTAAGCTGGAAGGGACCCGCCGACAAAGTGGAATAGGGAGGTGAGCTGTGCACGCCGTGGATTCGCGTGTCCGGAACTTTCCCGCTGAGCCCCGTGCCACCGCTCGTCAGGAATTCGTAATAGTTGATCGGAGTCGTGGCCAACCCGTCCTCAGACGACGTGGCGTCGCCCAGACTGCAGATCCCGTTATCCTTGCAGACGTCCGTCGGCCCGCCGTTGAGTGGCACGGGGAGGGGAGAATAAAGCGATTTTCCCGTCGTCGGGCTTAGCTCGAAAACCGGATTGCCGGTTACGTCCGCGGAGAATTGGCGTGCCCGAGAATAATGCGGGCCAGGCGTGCCGTCCTCCTTGACAATCCCTTCGGAAAGCAGATTGTTCACGCTCTCGCCTGCCTTGGGCTTGTAAGTGGCGAAAATGTGATCGAACGTCCGATTTTCGCCAATAATGATGAGCACGTGCTTGATGGGCGTCGCCGTCCTATGGCTGTTCTCGTCGTCGGCATTGATGTTTCCGACTGCGGGACCGAAAAGGCTGAACTGCAGTATTGCGATCAGCGCGAGACTGAAAGACACACTTCTAGCTGCTGACTTTCTGAACTCCATGCTTTCGCCCTCCCTAGGTAAAATGTTTCAGCAGACCGAGCGAGGGCGACCGTACGCCGTCAAGATTACTCTGGCGTTTCCCGCTGATAAATTCCCCGAGACATATCGAGTCGCCACGCCGGCATACTCGAATCACCTGACGCGTATCGACTCGATAAGAACGTTGCACGGCGTGCCAATTGCTGCTAAAACCTACGGAGATCGAGGAGGAAACAAATGAGCAATCTTTTACGTTCTATCGCGGTGGTAACAATTCTGGTTCTCGCAGGCGTGGGCAATGCGGCAGCGCAGCAAGGGCAAGCGCCTCCGCCCTCTCAATTTAAGATCATGAGTTCAGCCTTCAGTGACGGGAGTAAAATCCCGACGCAGTTTTCGTGCGCGGACCCCAACGCCACCTCGCCCGCGTTGAGCTGGAGCAATCCGCCAGCGGGCGCGATGAGCTTCGTCCTGGTCATGCACGATCCCGAAGGCGCTCCGATGAAATCATCGACGGACGTGACCCACTGGCTCGTCTGGAATATTTCGTCAAGCTCGTCTTCGTTGATGGCCGATGTGAAACCTGACTCAACACCAGGCGGCATCGCCCAGGGCAAAAACGTGCGCGGCGTGAATGGTTATCAGCCGCCCTGCCCGCCTCCAGGCGCTGTGCCGCATCACTACACATTTGAGTTCTTCGCGCTCGATACCAAGCTGGATCTCCCGGCGGGTTCCCCGCGTGCGGACCTGATGAAAGCGATGGATGGGCACGTTATCGGCAAAGCAGCTTACATCGGGCTTTTTGGCCGATAAGCGCTAATTGCCAGTAACAAAACAACAATGCCTCGGCCGCACGCCCAAAGCGTCCCGCCGAGGCATTTGTCTTTGTGAAACCCGAATCGCCGTCCCCTTTCACGGGACAGCCGGTGAAGAATTCGAGATTACTTAGCCGCGTCCTTCTTAGCTCCCGGGTCTGCGATTAACTTCAAATAATCCAGCTCTTGGGAGCCTATGCAGATCTGCTCTTCGAAATCCTGTCTCGGTATCCACTTGAAATGTGCCGTCGTTATGTCAAAGGGCTTGGTGTAGGCCTTCGGATCATCGATGTGGATAGTGACTTCGAGATCGTTGTGGTCCAAACGCTTGTAAGTTTCCGTTACGTGAATACCGACGCTGTGCGGATGGCCGGCGTTATCCAGCCAGGTGTTTTCGTCGCTTCCGGTCGTCTCCACGATAAATGTGTAATCGTCCAGCCAGTGGCCGACCGAATATCCCCAGTAGCGCGGGTCGGGTGCATCCTTTTCGCTTCCACCTACGTTTGTCGGCAGCGGCCGTCCGTCCGTAAAGATTTGCCGCCAAGTCTTATCGTACTGCCACATCTGTATCATGCGGTCGGGCATCGTCGCGAACGCAATTCCCCGAGTCATGAAAACCATGGCGCGGGGAAATCCAAGCGGATCGCAAGTATTGTCCGGATCGTTGGATTCTGCGACGGCGTACTGCGAATTATTCTTGTGGGTTCGAAAGACTTGCTCGGCCCACGCAGTCATGGGCGGGAGCGGATTGATTTTCTGGCCCACGCTCGATCCCCAAAAGCCGGTCAGGTCACGCTTAGGAGCGGCGCCACCAGTGCCCTCGCTAGCTAATTTGTCGAGTATGCTGGCGCTGCCTTCCCTCAGGGGCGGTGGGGCCTCGGTTTGCGGCTTATTTTGAGCCGCCGCATAAGATCCAAAAATCAGGACTCCTGCCAGACTTACGATTGCAGTTTTAACAAGATTCGGCATTCCCTTTCACCTCGTGGAAAAATAGACGAATTCTCAAAAGCCGCGAAGCTACCGGTACAGCTATTAGTATCGATTGATATCTCCCCGATCTTCTCGATCGCTGTCCTTCAGCACCCTGCCATCATCCAGCACGATTTTCTCGAGACGTCCGGCCGCGGCGTCGAATTTTGAAGGCCAGAGGTAAACCGTTATCACATCCCCTTGCTTCAACGAATATTTATTCCAGCCCAGCAATCGAATTGAACCTGCGCTGCCGGCTTCACCGGCCCAATGAACAACGTTGCCTTTATCATCTTTGGCATCAAACAAAACCAAGGTGTGTGGATTCTGCCACATGAATTTCGTAACGGTTGCATCCTTCAAGACGAGAGCCTTCTTCACATACATGGCGCTTCCATGATGCGCGAAGGCCAAGCCGCAAATCGTCAGAAGGAGACCGGCCAGAATCAAACAATTTGGCCACTTGCTTTGCACTCGAATGCGCACAACTCCTTTGATCCCGAGAATATGCGGAGCCACTCTTTCCTGTCAATCGCGCTTCGCCAGGCCCGCCAGCAGTCGCCACGCCTGCGTGTGGCGGGTGTACAATCGGCATTTCGTCCCGCGGAGATAATATGCCAGGGTTCGCCGGTGTGGATTTCCTCGAAGCAGATTCTTTGCTGAATGACGACGAGCGCTTGGCGCGCCAGACCGCGCGCGAATTCGTCGATCGCGAAATTCTACCTGTCATCGAGAAGCACAATCGCGAAGGCATTTTCCCTTTGCACCTGGTGCCGCAAATGGCCGAGCTGGGATTCTTTGGCGCAAACCTCACGGGCTACGGCTGCTCAGGCATTTCGAACGTCGCTTACGGTCAGGTGATGCAGGAGCTCGAACGCGGCGATTCGGGCCTGCGCAGCTTCGTTTCGGTGCAAAGCGCGCTGGTGATGTATCCGATCCACGCATTCGGCTCTCCCGAGCAGAAGGAAAAATGGCTCCCTGCTCTCCGGAGCGCCAAGGCCATCGGTTGTTTTGGATTGACCGAGCCGCAATTCGGTTCGAACCCGAGCGGCATGCTAGCGCGAGCCGTGCGCCGAGGCGGTTGCTACGTCTTGAACGGCGAGAAAATGTGGATTACGAATGGATCGCTGGCCGATGTCGCTTTGGTTTGGGCCAAAGGCGAGGACGGCCGCATTCGGGGATTTCTGGTGGAAAAGGGCACGCCCGGATTCAAGGCCTGGGACGTGCACGGCAAATTATCGTTGCGCGCCTCGATTACGTCAGGCCTTTCTTTCACCGATTGCGCAATTCCGGCCGAAAACGTGCTGCCCGGTGTGGAAGGCTTGCGTGGCCCCCTCTCCTGCCTGACGCAAGCACGTTATGGAATCGGCTGGGGCACCATTGGTGCGGCTGTGGCTTGCTTTCAGGCCGCCCTCGAATACGCCAAGACTCGCCGCCAATTTGGGAATAAGCCCATCGCCGCGCATCAGCTTGTGCAGGATAAACTCGTCTGGATGATCACGGAAATCAGCAAGGCCCAACTTCTCGCTCTTCACGTCGGCCGTCTGAAGGATGAGGACCGGGCCACGCCCGAGCACATTTCCATGCTGAAAATGAACAACACGTGGATGGCTCTGGAAACCGCACGCAAGGCGCGCGACATTTTGGGTGCGAATGGGATCGTTGACGATTACCCCGTGATGCGCCATATGAACAATCTCGAATCCGTCTACACTTACGAGGGCACCCATGACATTCATCGCCTGATTATCGGCGAGCGCATTACGGGCCTCTCCGCCTTCTTCTAGGAAAGATGCTTTGCCATCCGCTTCGAGTTGATTATCATTAGGCCCTTTGATTATGGCCAACACAATAAAAGCAGCAATGCAAATTCAGCTTAGTTTGGAACTATTGCGCGTCGTCGAGCAGGCCGCTATTGCGTCAGCCCGTACTATGGGCACCGGAGATCGCCATAAGGCCGATCAGGCCGCTACGGAAACCATGCGCCAGGTGATGGACCACGTGCCCATGGACGGCACGGTCGTCATCGGCGAGGGCGAGCGCGATGAGGCGCCGATGCTTTTCATTGGCGAAAAAGTAGGCGCTGCAGTACACAATCAAAATTCCCACTATCCCGCGGTCGATATCGCCGTTGACCCGCTGGAAGGCACGAATCTCTGCGCCACCGGCGCTCCCAATGCCATTACCGTCCTGGCCGCCAGCGAAAAAGGCGGTCTGCTCCACGCGCCCGATTTGTATATGGAGAAAATCGTGGTCGGCCCGAGTTGCAAGGGCGCCGTCGACCTCGATGCCCCGGTGGCCGACAACATTCGAGCTATCGCCCGCCGCCTCAATCGCGACAAAGAGGATCTCGTTATTATCGTCTTGGATCGCCCGCGGCACGAGAAGCTGATCGAGGAGATCCGCGCCACGGGCGCGCGCATCCGACTGATCGGCGATGGCGATCTTTCCGCCGGCATCTCAGCTGCCGTTGTTGGCGCCGGCGTCCACGCCGTGATGGGCACCGGAGGCGCGCCCGAAGGCGTGCTTACTGCTGCCGCGCTGCGCTGCCTTAATGGGGAAATACTTGCCCGCCTGGTGGTCAGCAAGTCCGAACATCAGGAGCGCCTGACCAAAATGGGCATCAGCGATCCCAAGCGTATCTACGAAACCGAAGATCTCGCCCCCGGCCGGCAGATCATCTTCGCCTGCACGGGGGTCACCGACGGCAGCATCCTCCGCGGCGTGCGCTTTTTCGGCGACGGCATCCGTACTCATTCCCTGGTCATGACCCTCGAAGAGCGCCAAGTGCGTTTCATCGATTCCGTCCACCTAGAGAAGCGTCCCGACGTCAAAGTTCGCTTCGCATAAAAAACGGTGCGCCGAATCCGTGGGGATACGGAGTCGGCGCACCGCTAATTTCGGTGTCGGAACGTAACTGTAGCGCCGGCTTTTAGGCCGGCATCTTGCCTAGCGGCGGCCCATTACTGCGGCCGGTTGAGGCCGGCGTGCCAACGGTATCAGCGGCTTCGGAGCTACCGGCGGCATCGTGCGCATCTGGCCGCTGGTAGAGACGTGGTCGCTGATGGCCTGTAGCCTCTTCAGTATGCCTTGCCACTGCTCCCAATCCAGTTGGCGCAGGAAAGGCCGCAATCCCTGGATGAATGGATCCTCGAGCAGCGCTTCGCCGTTCGACTCGGGGATGAAAAATCGATTCAACCCCACGCCCAAGGCTTCGGAGATCTTCTCCAAAGTTCCCAGGCTGGGGGTCATCTGCCCGCTTTCGATACGCGAGAGATACGACCGCGATACTCGCGATCTGGCCTGAAGCTGGCTCTGCGTCATCCCACGGGATTCCCGCAACTGGCGAATACGGTGGCCGATGTTTTCCACGGTTTCGCGGTTCGGCCACTTCTCGAATAGTTGACGGTTATCGCCCGGGAGCTCTTGTGCCACCGGCGGCGGAATCAGGAATTCCACCTTCGGCGGCAGCAGACGCACACAGCGGCGGCAGTTCCCCGAGTTCGTGCGGTATTGAACCAGGCCGCAGCTCTTACAACGGATTACTTCACGATCCATATCTACATCCTTAGTGGTCCCGTTGCTGTTGTTGTCCGACACCGGCGGCTCCTCATATACGGATTCCGGCATGCGGATTTGGAGGACGTAAGCGTCTTCAGGGGGAAGGCAGAAGCTGGCGCGTCAGGGATATTGCGGGTGTGGGCTACCTGTTGTCAAGTCTTTTCTGTACTTTTCCTAAGCAAAAGTACTAGTCGGGCTGAGAAGAGTACGGTTTTCTCCGTATATTCGCCGTGTAGCTCGTTGCCCGGCCAACCTCTAGGCTGCTCTCCACTCAATCTATGCGTAGAGACACAAAAGTTTCATCGTCCGTTCGCCTCCGCGTCACAAAAGCCACGTATTAAGGTTCCCTCCACGCGGTCCAACCTTTAGGAGGGATCAAGAGATGCATCGAGAAAGACTATTTCGCCGCACACTTGCGTACGCGCTCGGCTGCGGCTTGCTTGCCATCGGGCTGGCGGCTTCAGCGCTTGCGCAATGCCAATTGAACTCCCCGAGCGGGAAGTTAAAGCACGTGGTGTACGTCGAATTCGATAACGTGCACTTCACCCGCGACAATCCCAACGTTCCATCAGACCTCGAACAAATGCCGAACCTGCTCAATTTCATCAAGCAGAACGGCCCGCTCGATGCCGGCGACCACACCGTTCTTATCTCTCATACCGCAAATGACATCCTGACGACCCAGATCGGCCTCTACTCCGATAACCACGGCATCTTCATCTCCAACAGCTTCGGCGTATTCCAGACGGGCAACTCATCGAAAATCTTCTTTCCTTCCTCCTTCTTTTATTGGACTGACAAGGTTTCCGATATCACTCCGGCTACCAACGACAACACTCCCGCGCTAACCACGCCGGAGGGCAAAAACGTACCTGCCCCCTGGGTGCCGTTTACGCGTGCGGGATGCGACGTGGGCGCTTTCTCCACGGCCAACATCGTGCT
Organism: uncultured Acidobacteriota bacterium; assembly: GCA_963846235.1. Lineage (GTDB taxonomy): Bacteria > Acidobacteriota > Terriglobia > Acidiferrales > UBA7541 > Palsa-189. Next base: position 3,628,413 of record CAWJVF010000002.1, on the reverse strand, counting down.
CGAACGTACCCCCTTCGATGTACAAAAGGTGTTTGGTTCCGGTTCTCAACAAGCAAATGACCAGAACGCCTTTGACGATTTTATTGGCGCGGCGATCCATTGCGCGATTGGCAGCCCAATCTGCACGAAAGCAAACGGCGGCGTGGCAGACATGCTGCCCGACGAACCGGGCGGCTACACGGGCTATAACGCACTGTTTGGGCTTAAGTACATTGCACCCACACTTGGGGGGCTCGCTGACTACCAGGGAAATCCCATCACCGGATTCGGCGCGATCGGCTTCGATCCGGTGCCGTCTCAGACGCTCTCCGTTGTGGAGACGATGTTGAAGAAAGGCATTCCCATCGTTTTTGCCTATATCGCTGACGCTCACGACAATCACAGCGGCGACGGGACTTTCGGCCCCGGCGAGGCCGGATACGTCCAACAGCTCCGTGATTACAACGCCGCTTTCGGTACTTTTTTTGCCAACCTCGAGGCAGAGGGAATCACGAGGGATAATACCCTGTTCATCTTCACGCCCGACGAAGGTGACCATTTCGCTGGCGGCCCGGCGAGCCCGGCCAACTGCGACGGAGTGACGACGTCATGCACCTATCCTCCTAACCCTGCGACTGGGGCCCCTGGCATTGGCGAACTTGATCTTTTTCTCAACAACGTAGTTGCGGCCGCAGGCGACAAGACGCCCTTCTCGATCCATTTCGACGATGCGGCTACGACCTACGTGCCGGGCCAGCCGCTTCCCACCGATAGCACCGTCCGCCAGCTCGAGAGGACCATGGCCGGCCTGAGTGTGGTCAATCCACACACTGGCTTGCCTGAGAGCTTGCTCGGTACTGGTCTGGGGCCGGAGCTTCAGGGCGCTATCGTGGATCCGGTGGGGCAAAAGTTGCTCCACATGAATAGCAAGGCCGACCCCACTCGTGAGCCGACCTTCACCTTCTTCGGCGATCCGAATTTCTTCTTCGAGACGTCTTCGACAAATCCTAGCACCACGGCAAGCGTCGGCGTCGGCTTCGCTTGGAATCACGGCGACATTCAGCCGGAGATCGGGCGTACCTTCATCGGCATCGTGGGTCCCGGGGTCAAAAATTTGGGTGTAACTGAGCCAGAGGATTTCTTCACAGACCACGTGGACGTGCGGCCAACCATGATGTTCCTGACTGGCCTCGCGGACGACTACCAGCACGACGGCCGCGTGATCCTGGAACTGCTTGATAAGAACGTGCTGCCGAGCAGCCTGCACGCCCATTCGGAGACGCTGCTACAGCTCGGGCAAATCTACAAACAGATTAACGCACCGTTCGGCGATCTCGCGAAAAGTACGCTGAAGGTATCGACCTTCGCGATCGAAAGCGACTCGGCCGGTGACGCGGTTTATAACAATCTGGAGAACCAGATCGCGTCATGGACTGCTGAGCGTGACGCAGTGACCTCGCAGATCAAGTCGACGATCGAGGCGGCGGAGTTCAGTGGTCAGCCGATCAATGAACAAACAGCGTTCCATCTCATCGTCGAGGGTCAGGCGCTACTCGGGGAAGCAAGTTTCTGCGCATCGCTTCCGCAAGTTTGCGCCGTCTTCTAAAACCCTCGACCGTAAAATCCTTGGGCTGGCGCCTGGGTTTCTAGACCTGAGGCGCCAGCGCCTAAGCCTTTTCAATCATTTCCGCATAGCTTTACCAAATCATCCTCAATCGCGTCTTCACGCATTCGAATAGAATATCCCGCATGATGCCAACCCGAGCCGAGGCTTGGATCCTGCTCTGCGAATTCACCCAAAACGAAAGTCTGCGCAAACATGCCCTGGCCGTTGAGGCCTGTGTGCGCGCTTATGCCCGGAAATCCGGAGCCGATGAGGAACTCTGGGGATTGGCCGCGCTGCTGCACGATTTCGATTACGAGCGTTGGCCCAATCAGGAGCACCACCCGAGCGAGGGCCATCCCTCTTCGGGCGTCAAAATCCTGCGAGACCGCAGCTATCCCGACGAGATGCTACACGCGATCCTCGCCCATGCCGACTACACTGGCGTGACGCGAGAAACCGCTCTGGATCGCACGCTGTTTGCCTGCGACGAGATGGCCGGCTTTCTCACCGCCTGTTCACTCGTCAAACCCGGCAAGACAATCTTCGAGGTCGAAGCCGATTCCGTGAGGCGCAAAATGAAGGACAAGGCCTTCGCCCGCGGCGTGAGTCGCGCGGATCTGCTCCAAGGCGCTCAGGAACTGGGCATTTCGCTCGAAGAGCACATCGCCACCTGCATCGCCGCTATGCGCGCTGTCGCCCGCTCTCTCGGCCTCGAACTGAAGTGATAAGGCGAACTTAGTCGTTGATAACGAGATGCCTCTTACAGTCGAGCGGCGAGGCCGGCGCAATTCGCGATATAATTCTTGCTCGCATAAAGCGGGGGAGCGCTTGTGACCCAAAGACAACAAACCTGTGCCGTGAAAGTCGGGCGCGTGGCCGTGGGCGGCGGTGCGCCTATCGTCATTCAGTCGATGACCAATACCGACACCGCCGATATCGCCTCGACCGTTCAGCAGTGCCTCGAGCTTGCGGGCGCGGGCTCGGAACTGGTGCGCATTACCGTAAACGTCCCCGAAGCTGCTGCCGCCGTGCCTGAGATCAAAAAGCGCATGCTCGACGCCGGGTGCGATGCTCCGCTGATCGGCGATTTTCACTATAACGGCCACGTCCTGTTGACCAAGTACCCCGATTGCGCCCGGGCGCTCGACAAATATCGCATCAATCCCGGTAACGTCGGCGCCGGCAAGCGACGGGACGAGCAGTTCGCCACAATCTGCAGCGTCGCCCGCGATAACGGCAAGCCGGTGCGTATCGGCGTCAATGGCGGCTCGTTGAATCAAGAATTGGTCATGCGCAAGATGCAGGAGAATACTGATCGCGAACTGGGCTTCACGCTCGGAAGAGATCATCAATGAGTGCATGGTGCTTTCCGCGGTCGAATCGACCGACCTCGCGCTACAGTGCGGTCTGCGCGAAGATCAGATCATCATCTCCTGCAAGGTTTCGCGGCCGCTGCATCTGATTACGGTTTATCGCATGCTCGCCCAGCGCACGCGCCAGCCTTTGCATCTGGGACTTACCGAAGCCGGAATGGGCCTGAAGGGTGCTATCTGGTCCTCCACGGCTATGGGCATTCTGCTGAACGAAGGCATCGGCGATACGATTCGTATCTCGCTCACGCCTCGAGTCGGCGGAGATCGCCGCGAAGAGGTCTACGCGGCCTGCGAATTGCTGCAGGCGCTCGGCCTGCGCGCCTTCGCTCCCAGCGTGACCGCTTGCCCCGGCTGCGGCCGCACCACCAGCACCACGTTTCAGCAGCTTGCTGAACGCATTCAGGGTTATGTGCGCGAGAAAATGCCGGAATGGAAGCAGCAATACGAAGGCGTCGAATCCATGACGCTCGCTGTGATGGGCTGCATCGTGAACGGGCCGGGCGAATCCCGCGCCGCCAACATCGGCATCAGCCTCCCGGGCACCGGCGAAGCGCCCAGTTGCCCGGTTTATATCGATGGCCAGCACTTCACTACAATGCGCGGCACGTATGACGATCTCGCCGCGCAGTTCCAGGCCCTCGTGGACGATTACGTCGCGAATAAATATGCGCGACGCGAGGCTGCGCCTGCCGGCGCACAGGTTTCCTGAAGGAAAAGAATGAAGATTACACGCGAAGACGTTTTGCGCGTCGCCGAGTTGGCGCATCTCGAGCTGAGCGAAGCCGAGATCGAGATGTTTTCGCGCCAACTCGACTCGATTTTGACCTACGTTGACAAACTCAACGAGCTCGACACCAGCAACGTCGAGCCGATGGCGCAGGTCGCGCCTCCGGCTGCATCAGGCCAAAGTGCAGCGGCGGGCACGCCGCTTCGCCAAGACGAGCTCACGCCATGCGACATCGTCGGCGACGTGCTCGCCGGCGCGCCAGACGCCAGCCCGCCATATTTTCGGGTTCCTCGAGTCATCGAACGGTAGCTTCACACAGCAAGGTATAGTAGTCGGCAGCGATTCATCGCGCACCGCGCTGCTTGATTCGCAAGAGGATGGCCTCGGCTCGCGCAATCACGGGGCGATCCACCATTTTGCCATCCACTGAAACGGCCGCGCCCCGCACCGCCTCGGCGGCTTCCACGATTCGTTTTGCCCAACTCTCTTCTTCCGCGCTCGGCTCGAAACAGTGGTTCACCAGACTCACTTGTTTCGGATGGATGCACAACTTCGCGGCGAAGCCCAAGCGCTTGGCACGCAGAGTATCGATACGGATGCGCTCGGCGTCATCAATAGCGGTTGTGACTCCATCCACCGGCGGCTCGAGCCCAGCAACGCGCGAAACCAAAACGAGCTGCGAACGAAAATAGAGCAGCTCTTCTTCTTCGCCCTGGATCCCGACGTCGAGCTGAAAATCGATGGAGCCGAAGACGAAGCGCCGCACCTTGGGAGCTTGCGTAAGCGCGTGCGCATTCCAAAAACCACATGCCGTCTCGATGAAGGCCAAAATTGGCGTCGCGGTGCCGGAATGATCGGCGAGAATGCGGATATCTTCGACTCTTTCCGCTTTCGGCATAAGCACGCCCGCCACGCCTGGTTTGTTGCAAACAGAGAGATCCTCACGAAACCACTGACTCTCCGCGCCATTCACGCGAATGTGCACAGGATGTTCCGGCGAGAGCCATGCGGCTAACGTCGCGCGCGCCGACGATTTGTCCTGAGGAGGAACGGCATCTTCCAAATCCACGATCACGGCGTCGGCTCCGGCGGCAATCGCTTTTGCATAGCGATCCGGGCGATTGCCGGGCACGAAGAGATAAGAACGCGCAGGAAGCGATTCCATAAGCTCTAGAACGACCGCGGCAGCCCGAGCACGTGCTCGGCGACATAGGAAAGGATGAGATTCGTGGAGATGGGCGCGACCTGATACAAGCGTGTTTCGCGGAACTTGCGTTCCACGTCATACTCGGCGGCGAAACCGAATCCGCCGTGGAACTGCAAGCACGCATTCGCCGCTTCCCAGGAAGCTTCGGCGGCCAGAAGCAGCGCCATGTTGGCTTCGGCGCCACAACGCTTTTGCGTATCAAAAAGCGCGCATGCCTTATATCGCATCAGATTCGCGGCTTCGATTTTAATAAAGGCCTTCGCGATCGGAAACTGCACGCCCTGATTCTGGCCGATGGGCCGGCCGAATACGATGCGTTCCTGCGCGTACTTCGTCACTTTGTCGATGAACCAGTAACCATCCCCGACGCACTCTGCGGCAATGAGCGCGCGTTCCGCATTGAGCCCATCGAGAATATATTTGAATCCTTTGCCTTCCTCGCCGATTAGGGTTTCAACTGGCAGCTCGAGATTATCGAAAAACAATTCGTTCGTTTCGTGATTCACCATATTTGCAATGGGGCGCACCTTTAGATGCTTCCCGATTGCTTCGCGCAGATCGACCAGAAAAAGCGACATGCCTTCGGTCTTGCGCGTGACTTCAGAAAGGGGCGTCGTGCGCGCGAGCAGGATCATCAGGTCGGAATGCTGCACGCGTGAGGTCCACACCTTCTGACCGTTCACGACGTAGCGGCCATTTGTTTTCACCGCGGCCGTAGTGATCTTCGAGGTGTCCGTCCCGGCGGTCGGTTCGGTTACGGCCATGGATTGCAGCCGCAATTCTCCGCTGGCAATTTTAGGCAGATATGCGCGCTTCTGTTGCTCCGCACCGTGCCGGAGCAGCGTAGCCATGTTGTACATCTGTCCGTGACACGCTCCCGAATTACCGCCGGCGCGATTGATCTCCTCCAGGATGACGGAAGCTTCCGTTAACCCGAGCCCGGAACCGCCGTATTCTTCGGGAATGAGCGCGGCCAACCATCCTGCCTTGGTGAGCGCTTCCACGAATTCCTGAGGATAAGTACGTTGTTCATCGATTCGACGGAAATACTCGGCGGGAAACTCCGCGCACAGCTCACGCAGAGAGCTGCGCAGCTCCTGATAATCATCGGGAGCGCGCGGCACGAAGGTCTCGGTGGATTTGGGCATCACTCGTTCCTGATCATGCCAAGCCGGCTGTGGCCTCGATCGCCAGCCATCCCTCCGAATCTGTGGCCCACAATTGCGCAGTCTTTCCGTCCGACGCGACTTTACCGCACACGCGGAATGGCGCGATATCGAAAAGCGGGCGCAGGGCCCGAAACGATAGCGATGCGACAGTGGCATCGCCAAGATTGCGGCGCAGCAGATCGAGCAGCAGAGTCGCTATCAAGGGGCCGTGCACGACCAAACCCGGATAGCCTTCGACTTGGGTTGCGTAGCGGCGATCGTAGTGAATGCGGTGACCGTTGAAAGTCAGCGCGGAATAGCGAAACAACAGCACGTCATCCGGCCGTATTTCGCGCGTCCATACAGCAGCGGACGGCGATTTCTGGAGTGCTGGCGCCGCATCGTGAGGTTTGGGGCTTTCACGGTAAACGATATCGTGCTCTTCCACCACGGCAATGCCTTCGCGGTCACTGATTTCGTGCCGCACCACCACAAACACCAGCGGCCCATTGCGTCCTTGTTTAGAGCTCACATCAACGATGCGAGACAGCCGGGAGATGCTCTCCCCCACGCGCAACGGACGATGAAACTGCACGCGATCACCCGCGAACATGCGGCGCGGCAGGGGCACAGGAGGGAGAAAACCACCGCGTTTCGCGTGGCCGTCGGGACCCAACTCGGATTGACGGGGAATGGGCAGGAAGTAGAGCCAATGCCATAGAGGCGGAAGCGGATCTCCGGGTTGCGGGAATGGATCATCGCGGTCGAGCGTCGCCGACAGGGCGGCTATTGGGGCCGCGGTAACCTGGTCCGATCGCGATTCAGTTTTGCCGCGCCATTCGCGCAGGTAATCTAAGTTCAAGTCCATCGCGTCGACAATGATTCGGACGGGCACGAATTAGCAACGTGCGCGCCAACCAGCCGGCTCTACTTTAGCGGAATGCCGGACGAGAGGCCAATGGCGACGACGCCCCAAAAGAGGCACCGGGCGGGCCCCAAACAACCTGCCGATTTGGGCTTTTGGGAGTTTGAAGCTAAGCTGTTTTAAAGGGTTATCTGGAGGAAGCAATGCGCATCGGCGTCCCGAAGGAGACCAAAATCCATGAATACCGCGTCGGCCTGGTCCCTTCGAGTGTGCGCGAGCTGGTTCACAGCGGGCATCAGGTGTTCGTCGAGAAGAGCGCGGGATTGGGAGCGGGAATCGGGGATGAGGCCTATCGCCAAGTCGGGGCGCGCATTGTAGATTCTGCCAACGAGGTATTTTCCGCTGCCGAAATGCTTGTGAAGGTTAAGGAGCCGCAAGTTTCCGAACGCAAGATGCTGCGACCGGGCCAGGTTCTTTTCACGTATTTTCACCTCGCGCCTGACCCCGTGCAGGCCCGAGATCTCCAGCAGAGCGGCGCCGTTTGCATTGCGTACGAGACGGTAACGGCGCCGGATGGCTCCTTGCCGCTGTTGACGCCAATGTCCGAAGTCGCCGGCCGCATGGCCCCGCAGGTTGGTGCTGCGTGCCTCGAAAAATTCAATGGCGGGCGCGGGATTTTGCTCGGAGGCGCGCCCGGCGTACCGCCAGGGGATGTTCTGATACTGGGAGCTGGCGTTGTCGGCTGGAATTCCGCGTTGATCGCGGCGGGGATGGGGGCAAGCGTCACGCTAGTGGATCGCGCTATGCCCGCGCTGCGGCGGGCCGCTGATCACTTCGGGTCTTCGGTGCAGACCGCATTCTCAACTCCGCACGCCGTCGAAAATCTCGTACTCAAAGCGGATTTGGTAATCGGAGCAGTGCTGGTGGCCGGTGCCGCGACGCCGAAGCTGGTGAGTGCCGCTATGGTTAAGTCCATGAAAGCCGGCGCTGCGATTGTGGATGTGGCCATCGATCAAGGCGGTTGTTTTGAAACCAGCCGCCCGACCACTCACGCCGAGCCAACTTATGTGGTCGACGGTGTAGTTCACTACTGCGTTACGAACATGCCCGGAGCAGTTTCACGAACTTCCACCTTTGCGTTGAATAATGCCACGTTGCCTTTCGTCCTGGCTTTGGCAAACAAAGGCTGGAGAAAAGCGCTAGCCGACGATCCCTACCTGCGTTCGGGTTTGAACATCTGGGATGGAAATATCACACACCCGGCTGTGGCAGAAGCGCTCGGCCAGCCGTGTCTGCCCCCGGAAGCTGCACTCACCGTCGCGCCAAACGTCATTCCGAGCTGACCCAGCCTTGCCGTTCGGTTATTCAGGCGCGAGTCAGCGCAAAAGTATCTCAGTTCCCTGTTAGCGCGATTTGTCAGAAGAATCTTTGGGGAGAACGGGATTGTCTGCTTTGCCGCCGGTTGGCTTTGCGCCGATGTGGTCCGCGAGGGTATCGCCGCCAAAACTGAATGTATAACTATCGTCGACTTCCGGCAGCATCGTTGCATTCCATTCATACCATTCGGCGACAAGCTTGGCGTAGACGTCCCGGCGGCGTTCCTTCAGGTTGGCTCGCTCCATCGGATCATCGGCCACGTTAAACAGAAAAGTGTTATCCAGGATTTTTAGATACTTATAGTCTCCGTCGCGCGCGGCCCGCTGCGCATTAGCCTTGTAACGCCAGAAAAGCTTGCGCGGAACGGGTTCGGCGCGCTGCGTGAGCGTGGGCAGCAGGTTCAATCCGTCGGAAGGAAAAGCCGGGTCGAGCTGCGTTCCCGCAGCAGCGAGAAGCGTTGGCAGCCAATCCATGGTGATGGCTACTTGATCTGTCGTGTGGCCTTGGGGAATGCGGGCCGGCCAGCGCGCGAGCGCAGGGATACGCAAGCCGCCTTCAAGTAGTTCTGTCTTTCGGCCTGTGAAGGGCCACGTATCGGCGAAGCGCTCGCCGCCATTATCGCTCGTAAAAATCACAATGGTGTTTTCGGTCAATCCATGGGTATCGAGCGCGCCCAGCACGCGGCCGACTTGCAGATCCATGTCTTCGATCATGCGCTGGTAAGTTTTCTGTGTTCCGCCATCGAAATCATTCAAGTCGCCATAGCGCAGGCGATTCGATTCCGCCTGATCGCCCGCCGCTTCCCAGGGCCAATGCGGAGCATTGAAATGCAGGCTGATCAGGAAGGGCTTCCCCGATTTCGCGTAGCCATTCACGACGTCAACGGCGCGGCTGCCGAGTAGATCGGTTAAGTAGCCCATCTGGTCAACTTGCACGTCGTCATCCCACAGGTCGTCGCGATGATCTGTGCCGGTGTGCATGTAGTAGTCGAGGGCGCCGCCGCGGAATCCGTAGAAATGGTCGTAGCCACTCTTCAACGGACCGAACTTCGGCAGAACACCGAGATGCCATTTTCCAATCAGCGTCGTGTCGTATCCGATTTTCTTCAGCAAAGACGGTAAGGTAGGGTGTTCAGGCGGCAAACCGACTTCAGGATTGCCGGCCAGCGGTTCTTCCAACCCGATTCGCAATCGGTATTGGTAGCGGCCTGTGATCAGGGCCGTGCGGGTGGCGCTGCAAACGGCGGAATTCGCATAAGCCTGCAGGAAGCGCACACCGGTTGTGGCGATTCGATCAATGTTGGGGGTCTTGAGATCGGGCCGGCCATAACAGGAGACATCGGCGTAGCCGAGATCATCGGCAAGGATGAACAGAATGTTGGGAGGCTTTGCGCCCTTCTGAGCAAATAACTTGCTGGCACCCGACGCGACTGCAAGTGTTCCTACTGCCGCATTGCGGATCAGGGTGCGGCGCGTAATCACGTTACTGCAAGTCCTAACGGCGGTCCTTCCGCTCGAGGTCTGAAAGGTGCGGCCCGGCAATTCGGGCCATGGGTGCGCCAATCGTGCCTCCGGCGATCGGTCCCTGTGAGGTACCAACCGGCTCCGGCATTTCGCGATGCTTTTTACCGAACAGACGCGTCGACCAATTCTTGGCGTCTTCCATGTAGATGTACACCACTGGAGTCAGAAACAGCGTGACGATCTGCGAGAAGACGAGACCGCCGACCACCGATACTCCCAACGATCGCCGCGATTCGGCTCCGGCGCCGAATCCTAATGCGATCGGAAGCGTGCCCATCAAGGCCGCCATTGTCGTCATCATGATGGGGCGGAATCGCACCAGGCAGCCCTGATAAATGGCTTCGGCGGGCGCAATATTCTCGCTCCGCTGCGCCTCCAGGGCGAAGTCGATCATCATGATTGCGTTTTTCTTTACGATACCGATCAGCATGACCACGCCGACAAAGCCGTAGAGGTTCAGGTCCATATCCAGCAGCGGCGAGATCCAACCTTTCTGCGCGGCGAGATGGAAGAGTTCGAGCGTCAGCAGCGCCCCAAATCCCGCCGATGGCAATCCGGAAAGAATGGTGATCGGATGGATAAAGCTCTCATACAAAACTCCTAACACGATATAGATCACCAGGATGGCCATCAGAAGCAGCATTCCCAATCCTGACAGGGAGGACCGGAACGCCAGAGCGTTTCCCTGAAAGGTGGTGCTGATCGTTGGCGGGAGCGAACGGCGGGTCAGATCGTTAATTTCGTTTACTGCATCGCCGATCGAAGTCCCAGGCTTGAGATTGAACGACAGGGTGACGGCGGGAAGCTGTCCCAAGTGGTTCACCGACAGCGGCCCAAAGGTGCTCGTCAACTTGGCGACGGCGCTCAGGGGCACGAGTTGGCCGTTCTTCGAACGCACGTAGAGCGAGGACAAAGCGTTGGCGTCGCGCTGATACTGCGACTCAAGTTCCAGGATCACGCGGTATTGATTATTAGGTGCATAGATGGTCGATACCTGGCGAAACCCATAGGCCGAGTACAGCGCATCTTCCACTTGATTGGCGGTGACTCCCAAAGCGGAGGATTTGTCGCGGTCGATCACCACATTGATCTGGGGATTCTTGATTTGCAGATCGCTGGTGACGTCCTCCAGGCCGGGAAGTTGCTGCATTTTGGCCAGAAAATCCTGCGAGGCGCCGAATAGTTCGGCAGTGCTCGCCGCTTGCAGGGTGAATTGGTAAAGGGCTTTGCTCTGTATTCCGCCGATGCGGATCGGCGGATCGTTCCGTAGGAACACCGTCATTCCCGGTACCGCGGCAAGCTTGGGGCGTAGTTCCTGAATGACCTGGTCAACCTGTGGCCGTTGAGAGCGAGGCTTGAGGTAAATGCTCAGTTGGCCCTGGTTAAGGCTTCTGCCGCCTCCGCCGATTTGCGACAACACGTAGGCCACGTAAGAGTCGTCCTGAATGATCTTAGCGATTTGGACCTGGTGTTCGAGCATTGAATCGTATGAGGCGCCCTCGACCGCTTCGGTGGTGCCATTGATCTGTGCGATATCCTCGCTGGGCAGGAAGCCCTTGGGTATCACAATCGCCAAATACACCGTCCCCACCAGCAGCGCCAGCGAAAAGGCCATCGTGGCCAACTTGTGCCGCAAAACGACCTGCAGAGTGCGATCATAGGCATCGGTCATGCCCTGCTGTACTCGCTCGAAGAGGTTGAACAGGCTGCCGTGTTTTTCCCCTCCAGCCTGATGCGGGCGCAGGAAGCGGCTGCACATCATCGGTGTGAGCGTCAGCGATACAAAACCCGACACCAAAATCGCGGACATGATGGTTACCGAGAATTCGTGCAGCAAGCGGCCCAGCACTCCGCCCATGAATAGCACCGGTAGGAACACCGCTGCCAGAGACAGGGTCATCGACATAATCGTGAAGCCTATCTCGTTAGACCCGTTGAGGGCAGCTTCAAGAACTCCCTCGCCTTTCTCCAGGTGGCGAACAATGTTTTCCAGCACCACGATCGCGTCATCCACAACAAATCCCACGGATAGCGTCAGCGCCATCATGGAAAAATTGTCCAGAGAATAGCCGCACAAATACATCACCGCGAAGGTCCCTACGATCGAGAATGGCAGGGCCAAGCTGGGGATCGTGGTCGCGGGAACGTTCCGCAGGAAAAGAAAAATAACCATTACTACCAGGATCAGCGCCAACTCCAGGGTGAACTTCACGTCCTCCACAGAATTTCTGATCGTAATCGACCGATCGAACAGGACGTCCAGACTGACCGCCGGAGGCAATTGCGCCTGCAAAGTCGGCAACATTGCCTTCACGTTGTCGACCACCTCGACCGCATTGGTTCCTGGCTGGCGGTAAATAGCAAGCTGAATGCCGCGCACGCCGTTATACCAGGCCGCCGTTTTATCGTTCTCGACGCCGTTAATGACGCGCCCAATGTCGGACAGGCGAACAGGCGATCCATTTCTATACGCCACGATAAGAGGCGCATAGTCGGGAGCGGTAAAGAGCTGTCCAGTGGCCTCAACGTTAACAGCCTGGTGAGGCCCCCAGAGCGTACCCGTAGGAAGACTGACGTTCCCGTCTGTTAGGGCCTGTTCGACTTCGTCGATGCCAATTTGCCGCGTGGCCATCGCCTGCGGATCCACCTGGGCGCGGACGGCAAATTTCTGACCGCCCCAAACCTGCACTTGTGCCACTCCGTTGACTGTGGAGACGCTTTGCGAAATCAGCGTTTCGGCGTATTCATCCACCGTGGAAAGCGGCAGGGTCGGTGAACTCATCACCAGGAAGAGCACAGGAAAATCGGCCGGGTTAACTTTGTAGAATGCGGGCGGCGCTGGCAGGTTCTGCGGAAGCTGCCGGCTGGCCTGCGTGATCGCGGCCTGGACATCTTGCGACGCGCCGTCAATATCCCGGTTCAGCACGAACTGCATGGTAATGTTGGTCTTGCCGAGAAAATTCTGCGAGGACATCGAATCCAGTCCCGCGATCGTGGAGAACTGCTTTTCGAGAGGCAGCGCGACGGCCGCCGCCATCGTATCGGGATTTGCGCCGGGAAGGTTGACCTGCACCTGGATCGTCGGGTAATCGACGTTCGGCAGATCGCTCACCGGCAACGCCCGGTAACCCGCCACGCCAACCAGCAGGATCCCGAACATCACCAGTACCGTCGCGACCGGCCGTCGAATGAAAAGTTCCGGTATGCTCATTTCGCTTGTCCCTGTTTCAATTGCTTAGATTTTTTTGCGTAGCGCGCACAGACCGCAGCGTTCTCTGACTCCGCGCGTTAATCGCTTAGATTCGTCTTGATTTGGACCTTGGCGCCGGGCATCAGGCGCACCTGGCCGTCAGTCACCACGGTCTCACCGGCTTCCAGTCCCTTGTCGATGACCGCTTCTCCCTGGATTGTGCGGCTCGATACAACCGGACGAGGAACGACAGTCCCGTCGTCCTTGACCACATAAACAAACGATCCCTGCTGGCCCGCGGTGATCGCCTGTGTGGGAATTACGGTGGCGTTCGATTGTTGCGCGAGCGTCATCAGCGTGTTCACATACAAGCCCGGCCACAGAAGGCCACGGCGATTCTCGAAGGTCGACCGCAAGTGAATGGTCCCCGTCGTCGTGTCTACTGCATTGTCGATAAAGGTGAGCGTCCCCACTTCGGGCGCCTCAGAGCTATTGGGCACGGCCGCTTCCACGCGCAGAGGACCTGCCGCCAAATATTTCTGGATGGCGGGTAGGTACTCCTGCGGGACCGTGAAATCGACGTGGATGGGAGTGACTTCATTGATCACTACGATCGGCACATCGGCAACCTTTACCAGATTTCCTGGTTTAACCATCACGGAGCCCGTGCGTCCATCCATTGGCGAGTAGATCTTGCAGTACTCGACGTTCAACTGCGCTGTATTTACGGCCGCCTCATCGGCGGCGACGGATGCCTCGGCTGCGTCAGCCGCGCTCTTAGAGGTGTCCGCATCCGACGGCGATACGACACCGTCGGCCAGCAGTTTCGAAAAGCGCTGGGCTTGGGCGCGGCTGTTTGCGGCGACAGCTTTGTCGCGCAACAAGGTCGCCTTAGCTTGCGCTAGCGCAGCTTCGTATGGCCGTGGATCGATCGTAAACAGCAACTGGCCCTTGTGAACGAAATCGCCCTCTCTGAAATGAACCTCGAGAAGTTCACCCGCCACCTGGGCTCTGATTGAAACGGAATAGGATCCGACATTGCCGATGGCCGTCAGTTGCACCGGCATTGCCTTTTGGGTGACTTTTGCCACAACTACGGGAATTGCCGAGACACGCGGCGCCGGTGCCGCCTGCTGCTTCGAGCACCCGGAACCAGCCACAACAACCAGAAAAAGTACGGCCAGAAATTCGCGTTTAGCTGGGAACCCGAATTTCCATGACCCTGCAAGCACAGTAGGATGACGGTGCATATTGACCTGTTTTGGAAAGATCTATCAACGAAAATCTAACCCTTCTAGCCACTAACGCTGAGTTTACGACGTGCCCGGACAAGCTTGCGTTTCAGGCCTCGCGCAACTCGCCAATACCATTGCATTACCCACTCAAGACGAAACTTCTCAGCCTATGAGGCAGATTTTACAATGCCGGGCTACGAAGATGACAGCAGATTCGCAGGCTTTGTCCGGGAATTCGCTGCGAAGGCAAACTATGGCCCAGCGATGGGCTTCCGGCGCGCTAAGGCGTTTTCAGACCCGACTCTATTGAACATGCGCACCTTCAACAACTCGTTCTGGCGCTTCCCTCGGTAAAGAAAATCTAGAGGAGGTCTTTGAAGGAGGAAAATGCTGCAACAGGACAGGTTTGATCAGCGATGTCCAAAGTGCGTAGCACTTGGCGCTCGGATGCAAACCGTCGGAGACAAAAAGGTCACTGGATAAACGTCCGCCGCTATCGAGCATTGGCGAGGCCACATCGATATACGCAGCATGATCCTGAGTGCGCAAAAAACCCTCGATCAACCGATCGGCTTCCTTCATTTCCGGCCAAGCTTTCGACCGCAAAATCGAAGGCTTGATCGAAAGGACGAAAACCCAAGTTTGCGGCAACTTCGCATGGACAATTTGGACGAACTGCTGCACGTCTTGCGCAACACTCTGAGCAGTTTTGCGGCCGGGCGAGGCCAAATCGTTGTCTCCTGCGTATACGACTACGGCGGCCGGACGATAGGCAATCACGATGCGATCAGCATAGTGATTGACGTCTGTGTATTCGGACCCGCCGAAGCCGCGGTTTATGACGGTAAGCGGCTTCATGTCGTCCACCAGCGAACTCCAATACGCAATGCTCGAAGAGCCGGTAAAGACGATCACCCCAGGCGCCACAGGGTGCACCTTGTCCAAGCGTTCGAACGCGCGGATCGACGGCTCCCATTCCTGCGCCAAAACCGTGCCGCGGAATTCACGGATGCCAGCGGCCAGCAAGCCTAACCCGAGAATCGTCCAGAGCATGGTGGAGCTGCTGAGCGCGTGACGAGATGTGTTTAACATGCCGGAAAGCGTACGCCTTGCGATGTGCAAAGGCAATCGGCGGGAGCGCAGAGAACGAGAGCGGAAGATTTTCTTGAGAGATTGGCCGGTGCGAGGGCGCATTCTGCCCCCGCACCAGCCGGATCCATTCTAGAAGTTAAGTTTCAGCCCCAGTTGCATCACGCGGGCACCACCCGATCCAATGATGGGATTGCCGTTGATGATATCCGGCGTGCCGCATCCGCAGCCAAACGAACGGGAAACGGAAGGATCGTTGCCGATGTTAGAGCCAACCACGCCGCCATATGGATTGGCGAGATTGGGACGATTGAGCACGTTAAATAATTCGACCCGGAATTCGGCCCCGAACCGCTCCTTGAACTTGAAATCCTTGAACACGGAGAAGTCCAGGTTTTTGAACCCCGGATCATAGAAGAGGTTGCGTCCCATGGTGCCAAAGGTTCCAAAGACAGGCGGAGTCATAACGGAGTTGCCCTTCACGTAGCAGCCACCCGTGGCCAGCGTGCCGGCATCGGGTGCGACGGCGGTGCACTTCGCACCCAACGATGAGGGGAGCGTGGTCACGAGGCCGCTTACTCCGGAGGTCTCCGTGCACGATACGCTACTCATATCGCTAAGGTTGGCTGGATTGAAGCCAGAGCAGTGCGGAATGGACTCAGCGCTGGACAGAAAGTCTTTGGGGTTTCCAAAGAAATCCCAACGATCTGTGAATTCATTGGTATTGCTGAAATTGTTTCCGGAGTCGCCGACGATCCACGGTTGACCGGTGGCAAGGGTCAGGATCCCGTTCACCTTCCAGCCTTCCAGCAACTGGCCATAGCCCTTCTTCCCGGGAATGGCATAACTGGCCTCGAGAGTGAAGCGGTGCCGGGTATCGTAGTCGCTATTGGCGTACTCCGCCTGGGGATCGGTGCTGTTCTGCGGGAGGCCCCCAAAACGGCTCAACGAGCCCGCGTCGAGGCCGTGACCGTACGTGTAACCGGCGGTGAAGTCCACACCGTGAGAAACCCGCTTGGTCAGCGTAGCCTGCAGGCTGTTGTAGTTGGACCAGCCGAAGTTCGAAAACGCGTTGATAAAACCTAAGTAGGGGTATTGGGCGGCGTATGGCAGGACCCCGGTGGTGAGATTGGCCTGATTGAGGTCAGTCTGGCCCGTTAGAAGGGCGCCGTGGTTACCGACGTAACCAATCTCCAGCGAGAGATTGTTGCCAAAGACGTGCTGCACACCCAAGTTATAGTTGATAACGTAAGGATTCTTGAGATTCGGGTCTACCGCCCCAACGTTACACGGCTTTATGGCCGTGCAAGAGATCGCCGTAGCGGCAGGGAGAACAGTACCCGGGCCATTCCAGTTCAAACTGCCACCCGGTATTTTAAGGCTGCCGATGTTAAGGTTGCCGCCAAAGGTCGAAGCCCCTGGCACTTGCGAGCAAGTCTCCCCCACAGGTACGGGCATATCGCATGCGCCGGTAGGGACGGTTGCCAGACTTGCGCCTCCCGGGACGTTCTGTGAACCAGGATTGGCGACGAAATCGGCAATGGCCCAGGTTGAGTAAATCCGGCTGAAACCACCGCGAACCACGGTGGTCCCTTTGCCGTTGACATCCCAGGCAAAGCCCAACCGTGGAGAAAAGTCATGGTATTCGGGCTTCCACACAGTGGAGCCAACGCCTGCTTGGCCCTGCTGAACGATTCCCGTCGGCGTCCCCGGAATGAAGTTTCCAAGTTGATTGCTTACTTCGTGCATGGGCGCAACATAGGAGTAGCGCAACCCAAGGTTAACCGTCAGCTTCTGAGTGATGCGGTAATCATCCTGGATGAATCCCGCAGTCGAGGTCCACTTGATCTTCTCGTTCGGAGCGCCTGTGAGCAGAGTTGCAAATGACAGGTTTCCGGCGAAGAAATCTTCTAGTGGCGTGGAGCCAGCGATCTGTGTAGTTGCGCCGCCAAGGAAAAAGTACCTACCTCGCTGGTCATGGTTATCGGAGTCGCCCTCGATGTGCGCGAACTCGCCGCCAAACTTCAAGGCATGCTTGCCTAGCAGGTACGAAACGCTGTCCTGCAAGTCCCAGTACGGGTTGGGCGTCGAATCTAGTGGACGGCCACCCTGGCTGCCGAATAGTTGACCGGCCTGCGAGTTAAAGCCCGCAACCGCTATAGTCGGGAAGCCGCCAATCGCAGCACCCGTGTTGATCGGGTATCCGACGCCATCCGCCTTAGTGCCCAGATCGGCTGGATCGAATAAGAACGTCATGCGATCATAGCCAAACCGGGCCTCATTCACTATGCGTGAGGTCGGTGTGTAAACCCAGTTACCCTCGACCGTCCATGTAGTTTGTACGACGTTGTCCAGGAATGCCGAGTTTACTGCGGCATGATCTTCGCCCAAGGCCTTGTAGCGGCCCGCCAACAACATGCCGTTGATGCGATTCTTGTCGTTGATGGCATAGTCGATCTTGGCCAAATAGTTGTTGCTGGTATTAGTGTTTGGAAAGCTACTGACGAAGGTAGTGTTGTTTGGCTGGTTGGGGAGGAAACCGCCTGTGCAGTTAACAGGCGCGACGGTGCATCCCATTAGTTTCAGGCTCACGGGGCTCAGGGCAACGCCAGCTTTCTGCAACGAAGTGATGGCATCGGCCATGCTGTTCACCGGATCTGGTGTGGCCTGGGCCGCTGTTTCTGGGATTTGAACCGGGAAGGCGTTGCCTACAAACGACCGCATACCTTCATATCCGCCGAAGAAGAAGAGTTTGTCTTTCTTGATCGGCCCGCCCACCACCCCGCCGAACTGCTCCAGCGCGGTGGGCAGAATGGCATTAGGTGCGGGGTTAAAAAAGTTGCGAGCATCCCAGTCTTGATCGCGGCCAAACGCGTAAGCGTTGCCGTGGAGAGTGTTGGTGCCCGATTTGATTCCCACGTTCACCACGGCGCCAGGTTTCCAACCAAATTCCGCTTTCGGATTTTCCTCGACGTTGAACTCCTGGATGGCATCCACGGGCAGGATCGTCGCCATGTCGGTGAACGGGCTCGGCATATTATTAATGGGCCGGGCGTCAAACCAATTGACGTTGAGAATGCCATCCACCAGCCAGACCGTTTCATCGGGGCGAATGTTGTTTGTGCTTTGTGTCCAGGGACTGCCGCCCGGTTGGAGCATCACACCAGGGCGCAGACCCAGCAGATTCTGGTAATCGCGGCCGTTCAGGGGCAGGTCGTTAATAGTCGCGTTGCTAAGCGAACCGCCCAGGGTGGCGTTTGTCGTCTCCACCAGCGGGATGGACTCAGTCACCGTAACGGTCTGGGTTTGTTCGCCAGGCTGAACCGTTACATCGACTCGCACATCCTTCCCCACCTCGAGCACCACGTTCTCACGTTCCAGCTTCTTGAACCCTTTGGCCTCAACGCGAACGATGTAGGTGCCGGGAATCAGCGTCGGAGCGTTATATTCCCCGGCATCGTCGGTAGTCAGCGTTCGCGCCACACCTCTTTGGGTATCGATGACCGTTACCGTGGCGCCCGATACCACGCCGCCGGTTTGGTCTGTAACGATTCCGAGGATGCGGCCGAAATTGGATTGGGAAAACATTACGACAGAGCACACCAACACACCCACAAGCGCACCGAGCACAGGCCTAGCTTTTCTGGCTCGGGGCACCTTCAATGCTGAATACATAGAGACCCCCTTTTTAATCGAGAGAACAACCACTTCTGGAAAAGGCCTACTTCAACAAAAACGGCCTGCTTCGAAAAAAGGGCCCACCTAGGGAAAAGAAACAGAGATTTGTGGCGCTTGGATAACACTGATACGTGGAGGGAGTCAACAAAAATGTTGTCATAAAAATGTTGGCTCGGTTTTAATTCGAGTTTAAAGGGCAGCTTTGAGCACGAAACGGCTATTCAAGCGCGAGGCGAATGGCGAGATGGTCGTCTATAGACGATCAGACGTCTCAAATTCTTATTTTTTCAGCTTTCAGAGTGGCAGGTGCGAAGGCACTTCCCTCGCACCTGCCAAACCCTCAGAACATCAGCTTTAATCCAAGTTGCATCACGCGCGGTCCACCCGAACTGACGATCGGGCTGCCGGCGATGTAATCGGGTGTGCTGCACCCGCAGCCGAAGGTATTAGGAACTGAAGGATCGATAAAGCCGTTCCCAGCGCCACCATTCGATGCGCCGTACGGATTGGCAATCGTCGGGTGGTTCAACAAGTTGAAAATCTCGACCCGGAACTGCGCGCCGAACCGCTCGCGGAACGTGAAGTTCTTGAACACGGAGAAATCCACGTTCTTGAAGCCATTGTCACGGAAGATATTCCGGCCCATGGTGCCGAACGTTCCGGCCAGAGGAGGAACCATGACCGAGTTGCCGGAGACAAAACAGCCTCCAGTTGCAAGAGTCTTGGGGTCAGGGGCGCTCTTAACACATGCACTAGCAAGTGACGCGGGGAGTTGCACCGTCTGCCCGTAGAGCGAGTCTTGTTGGCTGCAACTAACGCCGCTCAAGTTAGTGACATTGCCAGCATTGAAGCCCGAGCAAAACGGGATGCTTATCGTGCCTTCCTTAAAGTCGGCTGGATTCCCGAAGAAATCCCAGCGGTCCGCGGTATCCCCGCTCCCGCTGAAATCGTTCGTGTAGTCGTTCACAGTCCAAGGCTGTGCGCTTGCCAGGGTCAAAATGGTGTTGACCTTCCAGCCTTCCAGTAGCTGGCCAAAACCTTTGATCCCCGGAATGTCGTAACTCGCCGTGAAAGTGAAGCGGTGCCGGACGTCAAAGTCGCTGCTCGCATATTCCGCGGCGACATCCTGGCTATTCTGTGGGAGCAATCCGAAGCGGTTCAATGAGCCGTTGTCGAGGCCGTGAGCGTAAGTGTAGCCGCCAATGAAAGAGAAGCCATGCGAAGTCCGCTCGGTCAGGGTCGTCTGCAGGCTGTTGTAGTTGGAATGGGCATCGTTCGACATCTGATTGATGAACTTCAGGTATGGGAATTGAGCAGCGTAAGGTCGTACGCCTGTTGCCGGATCGATCTGATTCAGGTCGCGGAAACCAGTCAGTCTCGAGCCGTGATTGCCGACATAACCAACCTCCAATGAGAGGTTGCCAGTGAAGGCGTGCTGCACATCGAGCGTGTAATTAGTGATGTAGGGGATTTTGAGGTTGGGATCGACCGCCATGATTGTGCACTTCGCCGTCGCTGTGCAAGCGGGCACAAGGCCGCTGGTTGGGAAAGCTGGGCCAGTTCTGCCAGTAATCGTTGGATCCCAGTTGAGGCTGCTCGCCGCGCCGCCAGCTGCCGAGTTGATAGTTTTGGTAGCGAGCTGAATTGTGCCGCCTGGAATCAGCGTCGTGCCACCCTGGGAGGCGCAGGTCAATCCCACGGGTACGTTCACACTGCATGCGCCTGTCGGTACGTCCGAGATATTCGTCGAGGGCGGCGAGTTCTGCCAGCCCGGTTGCGAGAAGAAGTTCGACGCGATGAACGAAGAATAGATGATGCTGGCCCCACCGCGGACCACTGTAGTTCCCTTTCCGGTCACATCCCAGGCAAAACCCAAACGCGGCGAGAAGTCTTTGTGATCCGGCCTCCAAATGGTACCGACTCCTCCTACGCCCTGCTGAATCAGTCCTTGCGACGGATCGAAGCTGCCGAGCAAGCCGTTGACATCATGAAATGGCGGTGCGTACGAGTAACGCAGTCCCAGATTGATTGTTACTTTCTGCGTGAAGCGCCAATCATCCTGAACGAATCCCGCCGTGGTACTCCAGATCATCCTGCGGACCGGGGCGCCACCCGTGAGGACGCGTGCTTGCGACGGATCTCCGGCGAAGAAGTCTTCGAGTGGTGTGGAACCGCCAAACGCCAAGCTTCCGCCGTTGCCGAAAAATATCTGGCCTCGGTCCTGTAGGGACCAATCGGCTTCGATGTGCGCGTACTCGCCGCCGAACTTCAGGCTGTGCTTGCCGATCAAGTAGGAGATGTTGTCCTGAAAATCAAAGTAAGGGTCGGGACTGTTCTCAAAGGGACGCCCTTTCCAGGATCCTATGCTGGCAAAACCCGTAATGTTGATATTTGGCAACCCCCCTACCGCAGTCACGCCCGTGTTGACGGGGTAGCCCTTACCATCCGCGGGGGTGCTGGCGTCAGTATTTTTGAAGAAGAAGCTCATGCGGTCGTAGCCAAGCCGGGCCTCATTTACCCATCGGGAATTGGGGGTCCAAATCCAGTTAGCAACGCTCGTCCACACTCGGATGGGGATAGTGTTCGTGAAGGCCGCGTCCACTTGGCCGTGATCTTCTCCAATGCCGGTATAGTTGCCAATGAACAACAGGCCGGTAAGCTGATTTTTGCTGTTGATGTGGTAGTCGAGTTTCCCTATCCCGTTATCACTCACGTTATCGTTGGGGAAAATGCTGAGATAGCTGGTCGTGCTCGCCGCAGCATTCTGGATTACGCCCCCCGTGCAAGTGGACGAAGCCGTCAGCGTTCCGGATGGGCATCCCAAGAGGGCTAGGCTGACGGGGCTGATCGGTACTCCGGCTTTTTGGTCGCCTATGATCGCGTCCACCATGCTCTTCGCCGGACCTAGCCCCGAACCCGTCGCCGGAGCCGCGATCGCAAACGCATTCCCGATGCTGGAACGCAAGCCCTCATACCCCGCAAAGAAGAAGAGTTTGTCTTTCTTAATGGGCCCGCCCACGACCCCGCCGAACTGCTTCAACTGCTCCGGCGTCTTATCACACACAGCCGACACGCCTGGGTTGGGCAAGCAGGTTCCGTTGCTCTCAGCTACGTTGAAGACGTTGCGGGCGTTAAAGGCGTCGCTACGGCCGAAGGCGTAGGCCGCGCCATGTAGCGTGTTCGTTCCCGACTTGACGCCTACGTTCACCACCGCGCCAGGTTTCCACCCGAACTCTGCTTTCGGATTTTCCTCGAGATTAAATTCCTGGATGGCGTCGATGGGCAAAATCGTCGCCCCATCGGTGATGGGACTCGACATCCCGGCAATCGGGCGGGCGTCGTAGAAGTTCGCGTTGATCACGCCATCGACCATCCATGCCGATTCGTCCGGACGCACGTTGTTGGTGCTCTGCGTCCACGGTCCGCCGCCGGGTTGGAGCATTACGCCCGGTCGGAGAGCCAACAGGCTCTGGTAGTTGCGGCCATTCAACGGTAGATCGTTGATATCGGTATTATTTAGAGTGCCGCCCAGCGTGGCGTTAGTCGTCTCCACCAGCGGGATGGCTTCGGTGACGGTGACACTCTGCGTTTGCTCGCCGGGCTGCACCGTGAGATCAACCCGAATCTCCTTACCCACTTCGAGCACCACGTTCGGCCGCTCCAACCTCTTAAAACCATTGGCCTCGACACGGATGATGTAAGTGCCCGGAATCAGGTTAGGAGCATTATATTCTCCTGCATCGTCTGTCATTAAGGTCCGCGCGACGCCTCTGTCTTTATCTACAATTGTCACCGTGGCGCCTGAAACTACGCCGCCCGTTTGGTCTCCAACCGTGCCCAGAATACGTCCGTTATTGCCCTGCGAAAACAACGCGGAAGAAAACAGCAACACACCCAACATCGCCCCGAGCACACAAATGCTTTTCCTGGCTCGCGCCATCGTCAATACGTAATTCATAGAATCCCCCTCTTCGAAAAACGATAAGACCTAAAAAGGGCCGACCATGGGAAGGGGCCTACCTTCGAAAAAAACCTGGCTTGTGCGCTTGGATAACATCACCATGCGGAACGAGTCAACAAAAATATTGTCAAAAAAATGTTGTAGCGGTCCTGAGTTGAATTGGAAGCGCTCTTATGAGTTGGTGAACCCTATTGTTTTGATCGGCCCAAAGAGGGAGAAATGGCGGGTGCAAGGCGGCGAGAACTGGTGGGCCTGGGGAGAGTCGAACTCCCGACAAACGGTTTAGGAAACCGCTGCTCTATCCATCTGAGCTACAGGCCCTATGGCCTATTCTATAGGATTCAGCAAACTGTGCGGAATTGGGCCTGCTAACCAACATGTTCGGACTAGCTTCGCTAGCGGCGGATGTTGTTCAGCAGCTAGCGATGGATTCCGGTTCGCCGCAGTGGACGATGGGAACAACATTCTCGATGTTTGGAACGTGCGTTAGGCGCGAACGAACTTGTCGGCGATTCGTGTCAGCGAGTCGTCCCGACAAATCGACGGATAGCCGCACGAAATCGCTAGTGTGCGCTTCCAATCCATCGTCGCTGACGCTGCAGCGTAAATCGTCCGGGGTGGCCGTCAGTCCCCAGCTACGGCGGCCGCCCCGCGGTCGGCGCGGACCAGCGGGACATCCACCAGATGCTCCGCAATGAACCACACTTGAAGCTCGTTGGTTCGAATCACGTCAGAGACCAGTAAATCGTTTGTCCCGTCGTCTCCTGCCTCGGCAGCCTGCTTGGCCATTGTCCGAGCTTCTTTCAGAATAAGTTCGTGGGCCTCGAGAAGCCGCGAGATCTGCACCGGGACCTCTTCTCTACCCCGTGGCGGCCGTTCGATCATGGTTGTTTCGGCAATATCCGCAGCCATAGCAAGGCTGATTCCGCCCAAAAGCTGTATGCGTTCGGCGATTTCGTCCACGAGTTCGTCCTGCTCCCCGTGATGCTTATCGAAGAGCAGATGCAATTGATAAAAGGTATGCCCGGCGACTTGCCAGTGGTGTTTTTTGTACATGTCGCGAAGCGTCATGGTATCGGCAAGCACCTGGTTCAAATTTTCGACGCTCTCTGCGCAGACCTTCTCGTCCAGGGCGATTGGCAGTTTCGCAATCTTGCCGTACGGCTGAATTTCCGCGCCCCGCTGATGTTGCAATGGTTTGGCTCGTTTAGTGCCTGCTTCCAATTGGCTATAACTCTCACCGCGTTTGCTATTTTTGGGGCTCATCTATTCGCTCCTCAAATCGGTAATAGGCCGAAGCTTCTTCGATGCTGGGAAACTTTAATCGGAAACATCTTTCCAACGCGCGTCAGGAGCTTACGGCTTTATGCCTAAGGATTCAACCAAGGCGCCGATGCGCCGGCCGCTCATGCTGTTGCCGTTTGATTTTTTCGAAGTCGTGATCAGGAATCGGTGAAAAGAGCCGCTCGGGGCTGTCCGACCGCAAGCGGCGGAGGCCCTGCTGGATCGCTGAAATCCGCTGTCCAGGACCAGTTGGTGATCTCCGGTAAGTCCTCGAAATTCTCGCGAATGTACGAGCGATGCTCGTATAGTTTTCGGTCGAACATGTCGATCACGTCCGAAGTTTCCGACCTTAGGCGCGGCACATACGTCAGCGCCAGCTTCGCCAGGTCGAAGCGGCTGATGCCGTTCAAAACGACCATATCGAATGGCGTGGTGGTAGTGCCGGCATCTTTGAATCCGCGAACGTGAAAACGTGCTTCGTTGGCACGGCCATGCATCATGCTGTGAATCACCGCCGGATATCCGTGATGGGCAAAAATCACCGGAGCCGCGTGCGTGAATAATCCTTCGAAGGAGATGTTATCCATTCCGTGCGGGTGAACGTCCGGGCTCATCAGCACGCCCAGATCGACCACGTTTACGACGCGCAACTTGATTCCCGGAACGTGTTTCCGCAGCAGCCACGCCGCCGCCACCGTTTCCTGCGTGGGCACATCGCCGGCACACGCCAGCACAATGTCAGGCTCTCCGCCGTCGTCGTTGCTGGCGAATTTCCAGATGGAGGCTCCCCGCGAGCAGTGCGAAATGGCCTGATCCATGTCCAGCCATTGCAAGGCAAACTGCTTGCCGCAGGTCACGATGTTCACGTAATTGCGGCTGCGCAGGCAGTGATCCATCACGCTCAGCAGGCAATTGGCGTCCGGAGGATAATAAATCCGGATCACTTCGCTCCTTCTTTGCAGCGCATTGTCCACGAACCCGGGCGCCTGATGGCTGAATCCATTGTGATCGTTGCGCCACGCATGGCTGGTCAGAAACACGTTGAGCGACGCTATGGGCCGCCGCCACGGAAATTCTCGCGACTCCTCCAGCCATTTAGCGTGCTGCGTAATCATCGAATCGACCACCTGCGCAAAGGCCTCATACGACGACCAGACGCCGTGCCTGCCGGTCAGAACATATCCTTCGAGCCAGCCCTCCGTGCAGTGCTCGCTGAGCACTTCCAATACGCGCCCTTCGGGGCTGACTTTGTCGTCAATGGAGACGGTGGGTTCCACCATGCAACGCGTGGTGGCTTGCAAAATGGCGTTCAGGCGATTCGAATTGGTCTCGTCCGGACAGAAAAAGCGGAAATTCTGCGAATTCTGCCGCATCGTGTCTCTCAGGAGTTCGCCGAGCTTTCGAGGCGCTTCCGCAATCACGCGGCCCGGCCCAGGCACTTTGAGCGCGTAATTTATGAATTCGGGAAGCACCAGCTCTTTCAATACACGCCCGCCGTTGACGTGCGGACTAGCACCCATGCGATGGTCGCCGTGTGGGGCGAGCTCGGCCAATTCCGGTACGAGCCGCCCATCTTTATCAAACACCTTGTCGGGCTCGTAACTCTTCATCCACTCCTCGAGCATCTTGAGCTGTTTGCTATCGCTGCGCACGTTCGCAAGCGGAACCTGGTGCGCGCGAAACGTTCCCTCGATCGGAACGCCCTCCACTTCCTTTGGTCCCGTCCAGCCCTTGGGCGTGCGCAGAATGATCATTGGCCATGCCGGCGTGCCCTTCAAGCCGTTCTTGCGCGCATCGTCCTGAATCGTTTTGATATCTGCATAAGCGTGGTCCAGCGCGTCCGCAAACTCCTGGTGCACGTACGCGGGATCGTCCCCCTCCACGAAATAAGCGCGATGGCCTCGTCCCGTGTATAGCTGCACGAGTTCTTCATCGGCCGTGCGAGCTTCGACCGTAGGGCTCGAAATTTTGTATCCGTTCAAATGCAAAATCGGCAGCACGGCGCCATCCCGCACCGGATTCAGAAACTTGTTCCCCTTCCAGCTTCCCTCGAGCGGCGCCGTTTCCGCCTCGCCATCGCCGATCACGCAAGCCACGATGAGTGCCGGATTATCGAAGGCGGCGCCGTAAGCGTGCAGCAGCGAATAGCCCAGTTCTCCGCCTTCGTGCAAAGAACTGGGAACGTGCGGCCCGCAGTGGCTCCCGACGCCGCCGGGCGTCGAGAATTCGCGAAACAGCGTCCTTATTCCCGGCAAATCCTGCGTCACTTCAGGATGAACCTGCGAATACGTCCCTTCGAGATAACTCTGCGCCACCAACGCCGGGCCCGCCGTGTCCCGGCCCGGAGATATAAATGATGCTGGCGCGCTTTCTCCTTGATCAGGCGATTCAAATGCACATAAATAAAATTCTGGCCCGGCGAAGTGCCCCAGTGGCCCAGAAGCCGCGGCTTGATGTGCTCGGGCTTGAGCGGCTCTCGTAAAAGAGGATTCTCGCGCAAATAGATTTGTCCGATGGTCAGATAATTCGCGGCCTGCCAATAGCGCTGCATTCTCTGGAGAAGTTCGGGAGATAAGGGTTTGCTCGTTGGCTTCGGTGGGTGCGACGGCCGGTGGTCGGTTTCAACTGCGGTGGAAAGCTTCGCATCGAATTCAAACATGGAATTTCCTTTTGTGCGCTATCGAGGCGTTATGAGTCTATGATGCGGGCAAATCCTGCAAGTTAGGTCCGACGGAAGACCTTAACGTTGCCGCAATACCACTGTAACAGGCAAAGTGCCTCACTCATGCTGCCTAAGCCATATAATCGGATGGCATAGCGCGGCCAATCCCGGCTAATCTGTGGAACCTCACCACATCCTCGCGTTCAATAGCGGCTCGTCGTCACTCAAATTTGCGTTGTACGAATTCAGTAACTCGAGCGAGCGCCTGCTCGTGCGCGGTGAGGCGGAAGACATCGGAGCGCCATCGGCACGCTTATGGCTTCGCACGCCCGGCGGCAGTTCCGTTGTGGATCAACCTCGTCCGATTCCCGAGCACCAATATGCGCTGCAGATGGCACTGGATTGAGCTGAAAAAAGGTAAATACGCCACTCCATCCGCAATCGGGCATCGCGTGGTGAATGGCGGCTCCCATTACGCTGCACCGCAAAAGATCACGCCACAGGTCTTAACCGACCTCCGCAATCTGGTCCCTTTGGCGCCTCTGCACTTGCCCGCCGAAATCAAAATTATTGAAGCGGTCGCCTCGGAGCTTCCGCAAATTCCCCAGGTCGCCTGCTTTGATACGGCCTTTCACCGCCGCCTTCCGGACCTGGCGCAGCGCTTTCCGTTGCCCAGAAAGCTCTTCGACGAAGGTATTCGGCGCTACGGTTTTCACGGCCTCTCCTATGAATACGTCTTGCAGGAATTGGGACCGGCCGCCCAGCGGCAGCGCCTGATCATCGCCCATTTGGGCAACGGAGCCAGTTTGGCCGCCGTCAAAGAAGGCCTGCCGGCGGACACGTCCATGGGCCTCACCCCGACCGGCGGGATAATGATGGGAACGCGCACCGGCGACCTGGATCCGGGCATCCTGATCTACTTGCTGCGTGAAAGGCGTTACGACGCGGCTAAACTGGAGCGCTTGGTCGACTCCGAATCCGGCCTGCTGGGTGTCTCCGAACTGACCTCCGATATGAAGGCGCTGCTCGCGAAACGCGATTGTGATCCTCGCGCGGCAGAAGCGGTTGCCATGTTTTGCCGCTCGGTTCGCAAGGAGATCGGCGCGTTTGCCGCCGTGCTGGGCGGCGTCGATATGCTCGTATTTACTGGCGGCATCGGTGAACACGCGCCTGCCGTTCGCGAGGAGATCTGCCGCGATCTTGGCCATCTCGGCATACGCATCGATTCTGCTAAAAACAACGCTGCCAAAGACGTGATCAGCGCCACGGAAAGCGCTTGCGTCGTGAGAGTCGTGGCTACGAACGAAGAATTGATGATCGCGCGCCACACCTGTACCGCCATTTTTGGCGGCACAAGCTGAAAATCCGGCCAAATCGGCTCGATTTGCGCCACTGTGGATAAATACCGCGCGGCCAAAGATGTATTTGCCCGCCATTTCCGTTAGAATTGCGGGCCACAAAAATGGACTTCGATCAGCTCAACACCTTTGTTGAAGTCGCCAAACACGGCAGCTTTTCCCTGGCTGGCCGCAAAGTTTTCCGCTCGCAATCCGCGGTAAGCGCCCAAATCCGGCAGCTCGAACAGGAATACGGCGAAAAGCTATTCGGCCGCATGGGAAAAACCGTCCGGCTGACGCCGGCGGGAGAAGTGCTGTTTGAATATGCCGAGCGCTTCTTAAACCTGCGGCAGGAATCGCTGCGGGCCGTCGCCGACCAATCCGAGATGCCCCGCGGCATTCTTGCCATCGGAGCAAATGAAGCCACCTGCCTGTACGTCTTGCCCGAGGTTTTCGCCAAGTTCCATCGCACGTATCCCGATGTGCAGATCAGCATCTATCGCAATTTCAGCCACAAGATTCTGCAGCGCGTCGAAGACGGGACCATTGATCTCGGCATCGTGACCCTGCCTGTGAAGTCGCCCAGCCTTAAAGTACATGCCATCTATCGCGATCGGGTCATGCTGATGGTCAGCACAAAAAACCCGCTCTCGAAGCTCAAAGAAGTCACCGCCAAGGACATCGCTGGCCAACCACTGATCTTTCCCAAGACCGGCTTTACGCGCCAGTTACTCGATAAGGCTTTCCGGCCTTATGTGGCCGATCTCCGCATTGTCATGGAATTGCCCAGCGTAACGATGATCAAGCTCTTCGTCGGCGCGAATCTCGGCGTGTCCCTGATCAGCGAAGGCTTCACGAAAGACGACGTCCGCGCCGGCCGCGTGAAACTCATCCCTATAAAAGATGTCGAGTTGTGGCGCGAATTGGGGTTAATTTACCGCCGCGACCGCCATTTGCCCCGCTCGGCCAGCGCCTTCGTGGAATTGATTCGCGGTATCGATGGCAAGTCTGACGGCAAAGCCGATAGTGGCAAGAACGGCAAAGCAGAGATCCCGCCCGAATCCTGACAAGACTTAGAGCGTCTCGTTATTTCTCGTCTGGCAGCGCAAAAACGAAAAGTGTCGAAGCTTCCTGCCCGATGTGGTTTTTCGCTTCCGGCCAATATAGAGGAGCCCGCGCTTCGATCAGCGAACCACCGCCGGAATCGATAGCCACATATTGCCGTCCATTTACGGAAAAACTCACTGCCGGCGAAGCGATGCGGCTGCCAGTATTAAATGACCAGAGCTTCTGCCCGGTTTTGGCATCCAGCGCAAAAGCGTTTCCTTCGATATCTCCGCCAAAAACCAAGTCGCCAGCCGTGGCCAACAAAGACGACGCATTGAAAAATCTCGTCGCGAAGCTCCACTGCTTCTTTCCGGTCAGAGGATCGAAAGCGGCGATGTGAGGAACGGCGTTGGGGTTCAATTGCTCCTCTCTCTGCCCGCCCCAGAAGCTCTCGCCCTCATTCACCTCTTGTTTCTGCGGCGTAAGATGTGAGCAAACCTCCAGCGCGGTCGTGTACCACAAACCGGTCTGCGGGCTGTAAGCCGAGTGATTCCGATTTCGGCCGCCCTGTGTCCCCGGGCAGAACAAATAATCTTTGTCCACTTTGCCCGCTTCCTCCATGACCGGGTCGATCGGCTTTCCGTCCTTATCCAGGCCCTTGGTCCAGGTCACCGTATCGACATACGGAAATCCCCGAACGAATTTCCCCGTTTCGCGGTCCAGCACGTAAGCAAATCCGTTTTTGCTCGAATGAATCACCAGCTTGCGCATCTGTCCGTTTAGCTGGACGTCGATCAGCACTGGCTCGGGATTCGAGTCGTAGTCGTATACGTCGTGCGGAGTCTCCTGGAAATACCAGCGCAGCTTTCCCGTGTCCGCATCGAGCGCTACAAGCGAGTCGGTGTAAAGATTCGCCCCCTGGCGGTCGCCGCCGTAAAGGTCGGACGAAGGATTGCCCACGCCCCAGAAAACGAGGTTGAGCTCCGCGTCGTACGAACCCGTAAACCAGCTCGACCCTCCGCCAAGTTTCCAGGAATCTCCCGTCCAGGTTTCAGAACCCGGTTGGCCCGGCTCTGGGATCGTGTAAAAGCGCCAGGCAAGTTTCCCCGTTTTTGCATCGAACGCGTTTATGTATCCGCGATGCGCGCTTTCGCCGCCGGTCACTCCGGTAATCACTTTGTCTTTCACCAGCAGCGGCGCCGAACTGATCCCGCATCCGCACTTCGCGGAATTCTCGATTTCGATATTCCAGATCTCCTTGCCTGTCGCGGCATCCAGAGCGACGACGTGATTCTCCCGGGTGCCCATAAAGAGCATCCCGAACCCAATCGCCAATCCTCGAGCTCTTCCGTTTCCCGGGCGAGCATCCTTGGCCGCTTTATAGGCGTAATTCCAAATCAGCTTTCCCGTGACCGCGTCCAACGCAAAGACGTCATTGTTCTGATCCACCAGATACAGCTTGCCTTCGGCGATAATCGGCGCGGACTCCAACCCGCCGCGCCCGCCCGTGGGAAAAGTCCACGCCGGCGCCAGCCGGTGCACATTCTCGCGCGTGATCTGATTGAGCGGGCTATAGCTCCAGGCTCTGTAATTCCCGAAGAACGTCAGCCAGTTCTGCGGCTCTTTTCCGGCGTGAACGAGGCGCTCCGGCGTGACTTCCTGCGCTGCGCCTCTCGCGGTTACCAATAAACTGAGCCCGAAGAGGACTGCACAAATGCCCACCGCCAAACGACCCACCCGACGCCAAAGATTCGATGTCCACTCGCGGTTCGCCACGTTCTCCTCCACTCGATCAAAGTGCGCTGTATGTCGGTTTGAAGTGGGCAGAGTATAACGCCGTCAGGACGCGAAATGAATGGAATTGGCAGCTCGCGCAGGCGAGGGCCTGAGACAGTCGGCGCGAGGCGCGCTTGTAGCTATTGTTTCTTGCTTTCCGTCTGGGTTGCGTCGGAGGGCCAAACCGCGCCGACATTCACGATTCGCCAAACGGGGCCTTCCGGTTCGAGCGGACCTTCTGACTTGAGGGCAATCGGACCTTCACCCGCAACCACCCAGATGTGTGCGTCCGCAGGTTGCTTGCCCACCAGCGGCGCGATCACCCCGGCGGCTCCTTCGATATGAGGCTTTAAGTCAAACACAATGGCTTCCCGCTTCGATCTTCCAACCAGGAAAGGCGTTTTTCCTTCCGGCGTAATCACGATCTTTACGACGCGCGGCTTAGGCTCGCCCGCGAGAACGGATACCGTCGTCTCCGACGTTCGCAGGATCAATGTTCTTCAGAAGGATAAGAAACATGCCATTGGCGATATCAGCAGGCAATTCGATGTGCTCGGACTCCTCTTTCTGGTTGCCTTTGTCGTCTGTATAGCGAACGCTCACCTGGCCTGTGGAAGTGTCGATGGATCGGTCCATCGCCATTTTGAAGGACGGCCCTTTTTGCACCAGATGATTTCGTAAGAGGCGAAATTGGCCGCGCTGCGAGAATTCGCTGGCCTCTTCGTAGTACGAGCCGTCATGGAAACGAAAGACCATCTGGACCTTCACCGCTGCCGCCTTGGCGGTCTCGATCAGGTCGCCCTCAGCGATGGTCTTTCCATCGAGCGTTTGCAGCACGAGGAACCCGTGCAGCGAACCTTCCATCTGGCGCACAGCTATCGGTTCGGCAAAAACAGGGCACAGCAGTAAGCCAGTCATCAGTAGGCTTAGTGGGAGTAGTTTAGATGTAAGAGCTTGACGAAAATGGCCAGAGCCTTCGCGCAGAAGCCTTCGTAGCCTATTCACTCACTTTAGATGCGGAATTCCCAGTTTTAGCGAACCTGTGCACATCGGCGAACATCTGTATGCACGATTGGAAAACTTTCGGTCCTGACTGGCTTCTAGGTTTGCCGAAGAGAGGAAAACTACGTAGCCCGCCGCCTACAACTGGCTGGCGTGGGTTTGCTTAGCTGAAGAGATTGCTCAGTCTCTGACCCGATCATCTTCCACCGTACGAAGTTCAGGATAAGAAGTGAAGCAACCGTCATGACCGCGGCTAGGATGAGAATTCCGTTTCGTTTCCGCATAGCCCTCTTCAAGCTCCTTCGTGCCTCTAGGATTTAGCCTGCGATAGGAACTGCACCGCTACAGACCGTCGGCCGTTCGGCAGTGAATCCACGCGCACCACCTTGCCCATAAACTCCCTACGAACCGTGACCGGAGACGAATACGGAAATGTCAGGCAGAGAGACATTCCCACTTGGTAGTGATCTCGTGACGTGCTGAAGCAAAGGCCGTGCCGGTTCACATCGAGAGTAGTTGCAGCTTCTAAGATCGCGTGCTCGGAGGGATCGATCGAGCGTATGTGGACGGGAACAGAGACTTTTAGCCGCTCTCGAGCGCGGCGTTCTTGAGCCCTCTCACTTTCGAAACTGGTACGAACGCCGAAAGAAACCGGAAGGACATTTTGCATTAGCGCCTCACCGTTTCAGCGACTGCGCGTAGTTTTTGTTTGTTCGCAATGGTCATCATCAACTCGACAGCTATGCCGAAGCGGCCTTCGGATAGCGCATCGATCCGCACGACCTTGCTAAAAAAATGCACGTTACGCTCGGGGGCATGCGAATAGGGAAAAGTGACTACGAGAGCCATCCCTACCCTATAAATTTGAATATCGGTGGAAAAATAGAGTCCGTCGCGCGAGGCGTTTAACGTCGTCGAAACTTCTTCAAATTTATCGATAGATCCGTCAGAAGAGCTTACATGGACTGGCAACGAAACGGGCACGCGCTCTGTTCTGCGGCGATCTTCCACCCATTCGGTGACGCTCACCGTGCCCAGGGTCTCGGTTGGGTTGCCCTCACTCACGCCCATCCTCCCATACCCGTCATTCTCAAGTAATTACAGGTCACCTCCAATGGACCGATCGGCCTAACGTTCGAACCATCGGTTCCAGTACGTTTGTACCAGCCCAGGGCAGTGACTTTGACTCGCGAGGGCTGCTACCTTTAGACTCTCCTCATGAGTTTTTTCCCGCGATATCCCCGGGCGCGTTCGCAATGGCGCGAATTCGTTACTCCTGCCATTCGCAATCTCGTGCTCGCCTGCGTCGGCGTGTTTCTCATCCAGACGCTGCTTGAGCTTTTCAACACGACCGGCTATCGCCTGATGATCCGCGAATTCGGGCTGGTGCCGCTATTAGTGACGCACGGGCTCAGAATCTGGCAGCCGGTCACGTACATCTTTTTGCATGGCGGCCTGTGGCACATCCTCCTGAACATGCTTTTTCTCTGGATGTTTGGCGCCGACCTTGAACGCGCCTGGGGAACGCACCGCTTTTATACGTATTTCTTCCTGACGGGCGTCGGCGCCGGCCTGATCAACGTCCTGGTGAAGACGATTATCGACCCGCACGGGTTCGGGACATCGGCGATTCCGACCATTGGGGCCTCCGGTGCGATTTACGGAATCCTGCTGGCCAACGCCATCATGTTTCCGGACCGCAAGATTTGGCTGATTCCCTTCCCCGTTACGATTCCGATGAAGATTTATGTTATCGGCGCGGGCGCCATCGAATTTTTCCTCACGCTCGGCTCAGGCGCGGGCGACAACGTCAGCCACGTTACGCACCTCGGCGGAATGCTTGTTGGCTATCTTTACCTGCGCCGCGGCTCGTGGTTCTTTCGCGCGCGCAATGGTCTCTCCGATTGGCAGCGGCGTCGCGCCCGTCGCAAGTTCGAAGTTTTCATGCGCAAGCATCGGAACGAGCCGCCCTCCCACCCCGACAACTGGGTCAACTAAGACGAATTCCGCTACGTAACTTCAACCCTTAAAACGCCCACCCGCCTGCGTGAAAAAGACGCGCGAAGTAAATCTGCAGCGAAAATTGACCGAGAATAAGCGCGTAGAAAGCCGCTCGGGAGATGTACGAAGCCATGCCCGTCGCGGATTTGGCGGTCACCAGCAACGGCAGGCACAGCACCGGAACGAGCGGCAGATCGTACCGAACTACGCTGCGCCAGAAACCCTGGTTATAGGAAACCAGCAAGATCGATAACACGCTGAGAGCAAGCAAACCCTCGCTCCGTTTCGCCAGCCATACCGCCGCGGCCGCCAGTGCGCAGAGATAAAACAGGGGCAGGAAACCGAATTCCAGCCAACTCGTTCCGCGACTCCAATCCGATCCCACGTGGATCAGGCTGTCGGCAAGTCCCTGGAAGAAGTTTCCCCGAGGCATGGCGAAAAGTTCCTGTGCGCGAAGAAAATAGAAAGCACTTCCCGCGATCAATCGATTAAATCCCAGCCAAAGCGCCAGCGAACCCAAAACCGCGAGCGCTACGACGCGCCGCGCGAAAAGCCAAGAAGCAAGCGCGTAGCCCGTCAGCCGGATCCACGGAAGCACAAGGAGCAAAACAGATTGCGCGATCAGCGCCCTACCGCCGCGCGTGTCTGGCCCAGCTAACGCAATCCAAAGCAGGACCCACAGCAACAGCATGAATAGAACGTCGGAATATGCAGTAAAAGCGAAGTAAGCAGCAGGCGCAGACAACACGAACACAAATAACAAAAAACTAGAAACTGCAAACTTCCGCGACAGCCACTCAGATACCAACACTGCTGTACAAAAGAAAGCCGCGAGGTTCAAAACAACTGCTGTAGCAAGAAAAGACGCGTGAAAAAGCTTCGAGATGATTCCAACAATAACCGGATACCCTGGAGGAAATACCAGAGTTCTCGGATCTGCGGCGGGATACCCTTCGCGCCAGATTTGTTCGTACCAGTGCGCATCCCATTGCTGCCAGCCGGCGAGCCAGGATTGACCTGGGCCATTGGTGCCCCTCGTCGCGTAAAAAATCAGCAGGATCCAAAGAAGATAAACCGAGAGGTAAAAGCCGAACCGGGCGCGACTCGCGAGCCCTAGCGCCACACCTGCTCGCCGCCGCCAATGATGTGAAATTTCATGAAATTTGTGGTCCCGCCCACGCCCAGCGGTGTGCCCGCGACCATGCCCACCAAGTCGCCCTGCCGCACCAGGCCCTCCTCCAGCAGGCGGCGCTCGGCGATTTGCGCCATATCGTCGATATCCCGCAGCATCGCGGCCTTTCGCGGAAGCACGCCCCAGAGCAGCGTCACCTGCCGGCGCGTCTCCTGGCTGCGCGAAAAGGCAATGATCGGCGGGCGAGGCCGGTGCTTCGAAATCAGCCGCGCAGTCGAACCGCTTTCCGTGAACACGGCGATCACCTTCATCGACAGCTCTTCGGAAGCGTGGCAAATCAGCTCCGCGGTGGTTTCCGCCAGGCTCAAAAGCGCGCGCCGGTGCGGCCGGAGCATATTCCGTGACGCTCGCTTCGGCCTCGCGGATGATGCGGTCCATCATTTTCACTGATTCCACCGGATAGCGCCCTGTAGCGGTTTCCGCGCTGAGCATCACCGCGTCGCTGCCGTCAAAAATTGCATTGGCCACGTCGGAAGCTTCCGCGCGCGTCGGCCGCGGATTGTGGGTCATCGATTCCAGCATTTGCGTCGCGGTAATCACCGGCACGCGCGCCTCTCGTGCATGGGCGATCACCATCTTCTGCACCACGGGCACGCGTTCCGGGCTCATCTCCACGCCCAGGTCGCCCCGCGCCACCATGACTCCGTCCGACACCTCGAGAATTTCGTCGAGATTGTCGATGGCCTCCGGTTTCTCGAGCTTGGCGATCACCGGAACTTTCCGGCCGGCTTTCTCCATTGCCGCCTTGGCCGCCAGCACGTCGTCCGCCGTGCGCACGAAGCTCACGCCGATGTAATTGACGCCGCATTCCAGCGCGAACCGCAGGTCGGCCAGATCTTTCTCGGTCAGCGCCGGAATGCGCAGCTTCACGCCCGGAAGATTGATGCCCTGATGCTCGCCGCAGTTCGCCGCCATTCACCACGCGGCAGACAATGCGCTGCCGCGTCGTGGATATCACACGCAGCTCGATCAGTCCGTCCGCCAGCAGGATTCGATCGCCCTTGTGCACTTCCGCTGGCAGGCGCTTGATAGCTGATCGAGACGCCCTCGCTATTTCCCGGCGCATCGACTGTGGTGATCGTGAACCGGCTGTCCAGCGCGCAGAGTTATCGGGCGCCCGCCCTCCAGCGCGCCTGTGCGGATCTTCGGTCCCTGCAAGTCGGCGAGAATGCCGATGGGTTTTTGCTGGCGCCCCGAAGTCGCGCGTATCAGGGTGACCGTGCGCGCGTGCTCCTCCTGTGTGCCGTGGGAAAAATTCAGTCGCGCCACGTCCATCCCCGCCCGCATCAAATGATCGATCATTGCGGGCGAATGGCTCGCTGGACCCAGGGTGCAAACAATCTTGGCGCGGCGGACTCTGGGTGGAGTTCAACTTACTTGGTGACGAATTCATGAACCATCCTTGTAGAGGAATTCGACGCCTGTGCGAAAGCTGGCGATCGGAATGCGTTCGTCGTCGCCGTGCATGCGCAGCATATCCGCGTCGGTCAGAGGAAAGGGAACCAATCCGTACGACTGTACGTTGTGAAGTCGCAGATAAGCGGAATCGGTGGCCCACGGTGGATAAGATAGGGAACAACCACGGCGCCGGGAAATTGCTGCGGCGCAAGTCGCTCGATCGTCTGGTAAAGCTCCGTGGTGATCGATGAAGAAGGCGCGCTTGGTCCGGCATCCGGCTGCACCGTGAACTTGACCTGCGGATCATTCACCGCCTTTTGCATCTGCTCGATCACGTCCTGGATCGAATTTCCCGGCAGCAGTCGAATGTTCAGGTTGGCCGAAGCCTGCGAGGGAACCACATTTTTGCGAACGCCCGCGCTTCAACTCCGTCGGCGCGATGGTGTCGCGCAGCATCGAGTTCCACACCGGATTCATCTGCCGCCAGCCGCAGGGCAGCCAGGTCCGCCCGGTCCGAGGTGTCCAATGCACGAATCCATTTGGCAATCTCTTCGTCTTCTACGGGAGCAAGTTGCTCGAAATAGCGCCGCGTCATGGTCAGCAGGTGAAGCGGCGTTTCGAGCGTGCCGATTTTCTGCACAGCCGCCGCGAGATGCACCACCGCATTATCTGGTTGCGGAATGGAAGCGTGGCCCGAAGTCCCCGTCGCGGTCACCGTCACGTTGTAAGCCACTTTTTCGCTGGTTTGGATGGCCACGTATTGCACTTTGCCGTTCTTGCAAAATCACGCCGCCGCCTTCGTTCAGCGCAAAACCGCAGGCGATCTTGTCCCAATACTTGTCGATCACCGCCTTTATGCTGGCGTCGCCGCCCTGTTCCTCATCGTCGTCCGCAAGAAAAATGACGTCACGCGTCAGCCGTGTTCCCGAGCGCTTGAGTCCGATAAACGCCGCCAGATTCGCCGCCACCATGCTCTTGTCGTCGATCGCCCCGCGCCCGTAGATGTAGTCGTCCTTCTGTGTCGCCGCGAAGGGATCCACGCTCCATTTGGCTCGGTCCACGCCCACGACGTCCAAATGCGCCAGCAGCAAAAGCGCCTTCGAAGAGTCCGGCAAAGGCCCCGCTTGAATCCGCGCGACGACGATTCCTCGCCCCGGCTTCATCTCCAGAACTTCAGCCGGAATATTTTCTTTCTGCAAAACGTTCTGGATATATTTCGCCGCCTCTAGCTCGTTGCCAGGAGGATTCGTCGTATTGATTCGGATCAGGTCGGTCAGCCAGGTTTGCGCCTCTGCCGTCAGTTGCAACTGATCCGGCATCCCGCCGGGCGCAGGCGTTTGCGATTTCAACGCCGCCGGCGGCAACACCAGCATCAGGATGATCCCGGCAAGTAGGCTGAAAATGTAAGGAATTCGCCTCCCCATCCCTTCTCCTTTACCTAAACGGCTTCGTTCCTCGCATTTTTGCGCGAGCCAACGATACTAACATGGCCGGTGTTAGCGTCCAAGCCGCTGGTTCCATCATTAATTCCATAGGAACATCACCGAAATTTGAATCATGGAATTTGAACATCCCTTCGTTTCGTGGCACCATCAAAGGTACCGGGTGGCTACGGGCGCGCAGCTTTTACGATCGTGCGCCTGCTGTAACAAATATGACAAGATTATTGCTAGCCCACGCATCTGATCGCCGTTTTGGCTTTTGGGCCGCCGTCTGGCCCTTGCGCGAGGCCAGGGATCTCAACAACCTCCTCCCTCAATGCCCGCGGCGCCGCAACAGGCGCCCGCGCAGGGCACAGGACCAGCAGCAATCGGGCCAGCCAGGCTTTGCCATTTCCACCACCGTTCCTCTCGTTAACGTCGATGTCGTAGTCACCGATAACGACGGCAATTATTTAAACGATCTGAAAAAGGAAAATTTCCGCATCATCGAAGACGGCGCGCCCCAGACGATCACCAATTTTGGCACCACCGACGCTCCGATCACGGTGGTTCTGCTGCTTGAATTCAGCCAGCTCGGCTACGGCTGGTTTCTGTATAACGCCGTAATTGGGCCGATGTATTTCTGCACCAGCTCAAGCCCAACGATTGGATCGCGCTCGAATCCTTCAACATGCGCTCCAACGTCGAAGTCGACTTCACGCACAATCCCAGTGAAATTGAGCAGGGCCTCGTCTCGCTGTATCTTCCCGCCATTCCATGAATCGAACATTTTCGATGCGCTGGTGGACGTGACCGACCGCCTCCAGGACGTGAAGGGCAAGAAAGCCGTTCTGGTTTTCGCCTCGGGCATCGATACGTTCAGCAGGCTGACGCTGGATAAGACCCTCGCCAAATTGAAGAAACCGACGTCACCGTCTATTGCGTAGGCGTCGCCGAACAGATGTTCGTGCGAACGTATGGACAATGGCGGGCTTACCTATCTGCAGGCCCAGAATCAGCTCAAGACTTTTGCCGAAATGACCGGCGGCCGCGTCTGGTTTCCGCGCTTCGATGGCGAAATCCCCGGCATCATGGCCGACGTGGCGGGCAGCCTGCAGAAACGAATATAGCCTCGGCTACATCTCCAGCCAACCAGAATAACGACGGCAAATACCACAAGATCAAAGTCGAACTCGTCACGCCCGATGGCGGCCCGCTACACGGTCATCGACCAAAAGGGCAAGAAGCAAAATTCCAGGTCTACGCCCGTCAGGGCTACGCCGCCCCGACCAAGCAACGTCACCAACTGAGACCCAGTGGCACCAGGCCCCTTGCTTGTGCGTGCTTGTTCTATGGTAGCGCCCGACCTCTCAGGCGGGCATATTTGCAGAGCCGCTAATATCCTCGCTCCAAATCCACCCGATTCCGCAACGGCTCGCCCCGGAACCAGCGCTCCAGATTGTCGATCAGCAGTTCCGTCTCTCTCTGCCATATGCGCTCGCTGATCCCGCTCGTATGCGGCGTAATCAAAACATTTTCGAGCGACCACAGCGGGCTTTCCGGCGGCAGCGGCTCCGGCGAGGCCACGTCCAATGCCGCGCCGCCGATGGCGCGCTTTTCGAGCGCCGCGACGAGCGCCGCCTGATCCACCAGCGAACCTCGCGCCACGTTCACCAGAATCGCGCTGCGCTTCATTGCCCCAAGCTGTTCCGCGCCGATCAGATGATGCGTTTCCGGCGTTTCTGGCGCCGCCAGAATCACGTAGTCGGCGGATGGCAACGCGGCCTTGAGTTCCGCAGCCGGAAAAGCGCGTTCCGCCAATGATGCCTCCGCTTTGCCCGAACGCGTCACCGCCCAGATGCGCATTCCGAAAGCCGCGCAGCCGCTCCGCGACTGCTCGCCCCACAGCGCCGAAGCCCACAATCAGCGCCACGGCGCCGCTCAGTTCCCGTGGACGCGCGGGTCCATCCCAAATCTCCTGCTGCGCCCATTTTTTCTGTGCTTGATAGCGCATCGCGCCCGGGAAATCCCGCGCCATCGCCACGATCATCCCGGCGATGTGCTCCGCCATCGCCGGTGCATGTACGCCGCTGGCATTGGTGAGAATAATCCCCGAGCCGCGAAATTCCGGATACATCAGTTGGCCCACGCCCGCCGAAGTCGTGTGCACCCACTTCAGCCGCTTCGCTTCGCGCAATTGCTCCGGCCGCAGCAGTCAAGCCGACGAAAATATCCGTATCGGGAAGTTCAGGAGTGATCCGGTCGTAGTGCGGCAGGTCCACAACGCGCATCTCCGGCCATCGTTCTCGCACCGCCGCCGCCATTTCCGGCGGCGAGCGCCACAGCGTGAATCGGTGATACGACGAGATGACGAGCTTGGTTTCAGCGGGCTCGGGCGGATTCATGCTCGGTCGGGTGTTGCCATCTCAACTGCATTCGATCAATCGCACAGCGCGCTCGAGGTTTAAACGTAGCGCCGCGGCCTTCAGCGCGGCAGCCTTTTACTTCGCCTCCACTCTCAAATCGCTCCAACGTGTCATTCTGAGCGCAGCGTCCCGACATCCGTTTTTCCGGAAATCGCATTTCCGATTTCCGGTCGGGACGCGCAGTCGAAGAATCCTCATGCTCGATCGGGCTTTGCCGTCTGAAGTACTTTCGCTTAACCGCAACGAAGTCTTCAAGGTTTAAACGTAGAGCCGCGGCCTTCAGCGCGGCAGCCTTTTACTTCGACTCCACGCGCAAATCGCTTCCCGTCATCTCCTTCGGCTGCGGAATCCCCAAAACTCCCAGCATCGTCGGCGCAATGTCCCGCAGCGCGCCGCCCTGTTTGAGCCGCAGCGAGCCATCTTCCTGCAGAAGAATAAACGGCACCGGATTCGTCGTGTGGTAAGTGTGCGCGCCGCCCGTCACCGGATCGATCATCGTCTCGGCATTGCCGTGGTCCGCAGTTATGATCCAGGCGCCGCCGCGCGGCCGCAGCGCCTGAAAGATGCGCCCCAGGCACGCGTCCACCGCTTCCACGGCACGAATCGCCGCTTCCAGCTTCCCCGAATGCCCCACCATATCGGCATTCGCAAAATTCATGATCACCGCGTCAAACGCGCCCTTCTCAATCGCCTGCACCACGTTATCGGTGATGCCCTCGGCGGACATTTCCGGCTTCAGGTCGTACGTCGGCACTTTCGGCGAAGGCACCAGGATGCGCTCTTCGCCGCCAAACGGCTTCTCCACGCCGCCATTAAAAAAGTACGTCACGTGCGCGTATTTCTCCGTCTCTGCCACCCGCAGATTGCGAAAATTCATCTCCGCAAACACCTGCGCCAGATATGTGTTCGAGTTTTTCGGCCCCGAAAAGATACTTGAGCCACGAAAACGTCTTGTCATATTGCGTCATGGCCAGGAAGAAAAGATTCTTCGGCCGCGCCGGGTCTGCGAATTTATCGAAGCCCGGCTCGGCAATCGCCCGCGTCATCTGCCGCGCGCGGTCCGCGCGGAAATTGAAGAAAATCACCGCATCGTCATCGCGGATGGGCCCGACCGGCGTCGCGCCCGCCTCTTTGCCGGTTGTAATGACTACCGGCTCGACGAATTCGTCCGTGGTGCCCTGTTCGTAGCTCAAGCGCACCGCTTCGATTGGATCGGCCGAGTGCCGCTCGGCTTCGCCGTGCATCACCGCGCGGTAGGCGCGCTCGACGCGCTCCCACCGGTTGTCTCGGTCCATCGCGTAGTAGCGCCCCACCAGCGACGCAATCCGCCCCACGCCCAGCTCCCTCATTTTTTGCTGCAGCTTCCGCAGGTAATCGATGCCGCTGTGCGGAGGCGTGTCGCGTCCATCCAGGAAGCAATGCACGAAAACGCGTTCGACTTTGTTCTGCTGCGCCATCCG
The DNA here is from genome assembly GCA_963846235.1 of uncultured Acidobacteriota bacterium. Lineage (GTDB taxonomy): Bacteria > Acidobacteriota > Terriglobia > Acidiferrales > UBA7541 > Palsa-189. The sequence continues at coordinate 3,586,449 of CAWJVF010000002.1, read as the reverse complement.
CAACAGTTGAAAAAGGTGGTCGATATGCGAATGCACCCCGCCATCACTCAGCAGTCCCAGCAAATGCAATTGCCGCTCGCGCCCTCGCTTCATCGCCCCGAGCAGAAGCTCGTTCTGAAAAAGCGCGCCGCTGCTGAAGGCTTCATCGATCCTCGTGATATCCATCAACACTACGCGCCCGGCCCCGATATTCAGGTGCCCCACTTCGCTGTTGCCCATCTGCCCCTCCGGCAGCCCTACGGACGGCCCCGAAGTGTGAATCAGCGTATTGGGAAACTGCGCCAGCAGCCTGTCGTAATTCGGCTTGCGCGCGAGCGCGATGGCGTTGCCCTTGCTCTCCGCGCGATAGCCCCACCCATCGAGCACAGTCAGTACAATCGGTTTCGGTCGTTTGGCCATAAGCCGTCAAGAATACACGGGATTCACCGCCCCTTGTAGCGGCGTGTCTCGCGCTTCGCGCCGGAGCGAGTTGCTGCAAAGGCACCGCTGCCTCAAGTTCCATTGACACAGTGCAATGACCGCTGCACTGTAGGTACAAAAGTGAGAGGGTGTTCGGTCGATGGCTAAGTGCCCTGCTTGCAATTACGACGTGCGGACGCCACTTTTCCTTAACCTCGATGCCTGGACGCATCTTGCCTGCCCTCATTGCGAGGCAAGGTTGGAAATGAAGCCGCCTCGCTCCTTCATATTAGGCCCCCTCATAGCACCTTTGTTTGTACTGGCCCGGCAAGGTCGCGTCTTTGAGGTAATCGCGTTTGTATATATGTTTGTGACCATCTTTCTTCTGCTCTTCGAGAGCCTCCGCCCTAAGTTGCGGCTCCGCACGAAACCCCTCCCCAAGCCAACCATCCGCCTGAATATCGATGGCCCCTCGAACTAAGGGCTGACTCCCTGTTTTCAAAGCCTTGGTAGCCCAGGTCATGCCGCCGCCCGCGCGCAAGCCGCATTTGTCATTTCAGGCGTCGGTCTCCGGCTGCCATTGCCGGAAGCAAACCAACACGTTGTATCCGCAACTGGAGAAGCGTATGATGCGCCGAAAAGTTCGGAATCCCTGGGAGGGATACGCATGAAGCTTGCCTTAGGTTTGGCTGTATGCACGCTCTTGATGGGCGCCGTGGTTTGGGCTGAAGGCGATGATTTCGCCGAATATCAGGGCTGGATGAAATCCAATGCCGCGACCGTCGCCGACCTCAATAAGAATCTCACTGCCAAAGACGGCGCAGCGGCGCACACCGATGTCCGCAAACTCCAGGAGAACCTGGCCATGGTCATGGCTTACTGGCAGGCTCGGAACATAGACGATGGCGTGCGATTCTCTCTCAATGGTACTTACGGCCTGGCCCAAGTCGATGTGCTTATCTCGCAAGGCAAGTTCGACGATGCCGCCGCCGCAGTGAAAACGGCTCAAGCCAACTGCGCTGGCTGCCACATGACCCATCGCGACAAGGCGGCCGATGGCTCCTTCAAGATTAAAATGAAGTGACGATGCAACCAGCATCGTCATCCTGAGCGACGAACCGGAGCGAGGGATCTCTCTTCGCCTTCAGGCGCTCAACGGTCATCCCGAGCGAACAGCGTGAGCGAGGGATCTCTCCTGGCTTTTGGCGTTCAGCGGTCGGTGTAGCAGTGGAACATCGATTCATGTGCCCATACTGTGGCGAAGAAATCTCTATGATTCTGGATTTTTCCGTTCCGAGTCAGGTCTACGTCGAAGATTGTGAAGTCTGCTGCAGTCCCATCGAGATCAGCTATTCCGCCGAGGACGATGAATTGGCCAGCTTCCAGGCCAAGCGCCTCGAATAGCCACTGGCACACTCCCCCGTTGTCATTCCGAGCCCACCGGCGCTTGCATTTGGGCGCCGCTCTTTTCTTCGGGGGGCGAGGAATCCCTCTTCGATTTCAGCCGGTCGGTCGCCCCAATGCTTCCAGCTCTCTTCTTTGCAGCCAAACGAACGCGAAGGTCTCGATCACCAGCAGCAATAGCGCTCCCGCCCAAAGCCGTTCCGCAGACGCCCACGCATCGGCATCCAATCCGAATCCAGCGGAAGGAATAAAAATGGCCCGGTAAGGCGCAGCGAAGGGCCTATAAAGACCAAACGCCGCCATGCATGCGCTCGCGCATACGTAAAAAATAATTAGGTACAGGACGCCTGCAACTATCGGCCGCCTCGCCCTTTGCAGATTCATCCACTGCAAATATTGGAAATCTCTCGCCAGCCAAATCGCAAAAAAAGCCACTTCCAGTATCCCCACCTGGAGATTCCACTTACCGAACTCTTCCACCTTGTATCGAATCATGGCCACAATTGCGCATCCCGCGACCAGCGCTCCGGCCAGCAAATAAGGTGAAGGCCAAATCGCGGCCCACCAGCCCGAAGCCATTGCCCCATATTGCCGGATGCGCCGGCGGGCCCGCTCTCGGTTGCGCAGCAAAGCGAATCCAAAAATGGCAAACAGCCACAGCGCCATCATCAGAAGCGTCAGCTCGGCGTTATCTGCCGAAATCGGCTGGAACTGCACCCCAGAGCGCGTAAAAAGTGGTGTAGTCCATCGGAAGAAACTCAGCACGAGCGCATTTAAGTAAAGCACAACCACCAAACCCTGCCACGGCGCGTACATCTCATATATCGACGGGTCCCGCTTTATATTCCGCGCTATCGCCAGCAGAAAGAACGCCGAAAACGTGACGTAGAGTACGATCAGCACCAGAAAATGTGGAACCGGTGTCCCCAGGAACAAATCTTCCGACGGAGGTAGCACTGCAAACGAATTTCGCGGTCCCTGAGAAGGGAGAAGTTCTACCGCGAAAAACGGACTCACTTGATGGATAGCGAACGTGCTTATGCCTGTGCCAAAGATCGAACCCATGCCTATGAGCACAAGGAAGAATAAGCTCGACCCCGCCGAACTCCCCCGCGGCACCAGCAGCGAAAGCAAAAGCGCCATCGCATGAAAGGTGATCGAACCCAGTAAGAGGATCAGATAGATCTGAAACAAAGTCCATATCGGTATCTGCGCGACAAACGCCGCCACCAGCGTCACGGGCATGAGGCATAGAACAATCAGGTAAGTCATGGCGGGCGCGCCCAGCAATTTGCCGATTGCCAGTTCAATCGGCTTCAGGCGCGTGATGCGCTGATAGTCAAAAGTATTAAGTTCTTTCTCCCGATGCACGGACTGAAGACAATAGATCCCTCCCCCAATCAACAGGACTGTAATCTGCAAGATAACCATCGTCCGAACTAAGTTGAGTGCGGCCATTTCCGAACGCGCCGCATCGGGGGAGTAGAAGAAATAAGCAACTGCCGAAAGCGATACCGCCGCGCAAATAACGATGACGGCCAGCACTCGCCCGCGGCGCAATTGAATTCGCCCGTTGCGTAGAAGCTCGGGAGTAATCGTCAATGCGCTCACATGACCTCGTCGCTTGAAACGCGGGAGTAGAGTTCTTCGAGCGTCTCCGTAATTTCCTCCACCCCGCACACCGGGGCGCCCGCCGAAACCAATCCGCGAACGATTTCCGCCAGTTCCATGTCGCTTCCCGCAAAGTTGAATGTGGCCTCTGAATTCACCGCCGCCACCGAACTCACGCCTGACCGCATCCCAAGCCAATCGCTTGCTGCGAACCCAGGCGTCGCCAGCCGGACGCGCACTCGCCGCGCCGCCTTCCCTTCCTTCATCACGTCTTCCAGACGGCCGATTCGCAATAGCCGTCCTCGCTCGATAATCGCTATCGACGAACAAATCTCTTCGAGGTCGGAAAGGATGTGCGAGGTAATAAAAATGGTCTTGCCGCCGCGTTGCAGACCGCGCAGGAGTTCCTTCAGCTCCACGCGCGCCTTGGGATCGAGCCCCGCCGCCGGCTCATCCAGCACGAGAAGCGGCGGATCGTGAATAATCGCTCGGCCCAGGCCCACGCGTTGCTTCATCCCGCGCGAGAGTCCCCCGATCATGGCTTCTCGCTTCGTTTCAAGTCCAAGTCCGTGGATCACTTCGTCCACGCGCTTCCGTATTAAGTACGGATCCATCTTGTAGGCGCGTGCGAAATAATCGAGATATTCCCAAACCTTCAGGTCATCGTAGAGGGAGAAGAAGTCGGCCAGATAGCCCAGATGGCGCTGCGCCTCTTCCGGCTGCCGCTCGACGTCAACTCCGTTTACGGCCACCCGTCCGGCGGTCGGAACCACCAGCCCGCAGATCATCTTCAGTGTTGTCGTCTTGCCCGCGCCGTTCGGGCCCACCAGGCCGAATATCTCTCCCGACGCGACCTGAAAACTGAGTTGATTGGCGGCCACGATAGGCGCGCCTTTGCCTGTCGGCGCGTCATACTCTTTCGACAGGTTGTCGACCTGGATCATTCTCGTGGGATTCTCATTCCGTCGCGAGGTTCTCACCCCCTAAACAGCGCTGTCAACGCTATGCCGAACCCGGCCTGCCGTGCCAGTTATGTACTCGTGCGGTAAACAAGCATCCGGCCAGGATGCTCGTCCCGAGCGAACAGCGTGAGCGGGGGCCCTCTCCTGCGCTTTTGCTGGCAACGAGGCGTCCTGAGTTGAGCATCGCCGATGAGGCATCTCTCTTAGCTTTACGCGCCCCATTTACTGCTGGGGTACAATAGAACATGCTCGAACTGTGCTCAGGATTGCAGCCCTGCCGCTCTCGGCCCGCCGTTGATATTGGCACGATCGCCGAGTTCAGAAGTGGCACAGCCACTCTTGGCTGCGCGGTTGCTGCTCTCGGTTTTTTGGGTAACCTCGAAGCGGAAAGCCACCCCGCTCAGTTCGCTTTTACGACGAGCACATTGCACTCACTCATCAGAAATGAACAGACCCGGAAAATTGGCGATTCCTACATCGGGAGTGGAAGCTGTTTAGAATCAACACTTCCACAAAATAGGGGGTGGGGGTCAGCAACGCTAACTTCGCCCCTTACAGCACAGACAGATTTAAGTCTTTCAGAATCATATCGTTGCAAACAAAATAAAAATAACTCCTTTAGGATGCTATTCTTGCAGAAAAAGGTGGGGGGCACCCCCTCCCTGAAGTAATCCATTAACTTTATGAATAAAGCTAACCGCAACATCGCTATCGTCGCCCACGTGGACCACGGCAAAACCACGCTGGTCGACGCCATGCTCCGCCAGAGCGGCATCTTCCGCATCAATCAGGAAGTCGTTGACCGGGTGATGGACTCCAATGATCTCGAACGCGAGCGCGGCATCACCATTCTGGCCAAGAACACGGCGCTTTTCTATAAAGACACGCGCATCAACATCGTCGACACGCCAGGCCACAGTGACTTTGGCGGCGAAGTCGAGCGCGCCCTGCGCATGGTCGATGGCGTGCTCCTCCTCGTTGACGCTAGCGAAGGACCGCTGCCACAAACGCGTTACGTTCTGCAAAAAGCCTTGCAGGCCAAGCTGCCCCCCATTGTCGTCCTAAACAAAATCGATCGCTCGGACGCGCGTCCCACTGCTGTCCTCGACGAAATCCTCAGCCTTTTCATCGACCTCGACGCCACCGAAGATCAGCTCGATTTTCCGGTGCTCTACACGAATGCCAAGACCGGCGTCGCTCACCGCAGATGGGCGGAATCCGGCGGAGACGATGCCCGCGATCTCACGTTCCTGTTCGATGCCATTCTGAACACCATTCCTCCGCCCTCGGGCGATCCGCAAAAGACGCTGCAGGTGCAGGTCACCAATCTTGATTACAGTGATTACCTCGGCCGCATTGCGATTGCTCGCGTTTTTGAGGGCACGCTGCACCGCGGCGACCTGGTCGGCATCGCGAAAATTGGCGGTTCGCTTCAGACCACGCGCATCACGAAGCTTTTCACGTTCCGCGGCCTCGACCGCGACGAAGCCGAGACCGTTTCCGCCGGAGACATCGTCGCCATCGCCGGCGTTGAGGGCATCCAGATCGGCGAAACTCTCACCGATCCCGAAAATCCTGCGCCGCTCGAGCCGCTGTTGATCGATGAGCCCACTCTGGCCATGATCTTCACGGTCAATAACTCGCCTCTGGCAGGACGCGATGGCCAGTGGCTTACTTCGCGGGACCTGCGCGACCGTTTGCAAAAAGAATTGCTTACCAACGTCTCCATTCGTGTCGAGAACACGGATACTCCGGAATCCTTTCGCGTGCTTGGCCGCGGAGAATTGCAATTGGCCATCCTCATCGAAACCATGCGCCGCGAAGGCTACGAATTAATGGTTGGCAAGCCGGAGATTGTAGTGCGCAGCGAAAACGGCCGCCGCCTCGAGCCTCTCGAACAGGTGGTCATTGACTGCCCTGAAACTTTTATCGGCATCGTTATGGAGACGCTGGGCACCCGCCGCGGCGAACTCACCCAGATGGTTAATCACGGCTCCGGGCGCGTGCGCATGGAATTTCGTATTCCCTCGCGCGGCCTGATCGGCTTGCGCGGGCAATTGCTCACGGAAACCCGCGGCACCGCCCTGATTCATTCCATTCTCGCCGGTTGGACCGACTACGGTGGCGAAATGGCTTCGCGTCCGACCGGCGCGCTCGTGGCAGACCGGGCGGGCGCTACCACGGCGTATGCGATATGGAATATTCAAGAGCGCGGCGTGATGTTTGTCGGGCCGGGAACGGAAGTCTACGAAGGAATGATCGTAGGCGATAATGCACGCGAAGCGGACATGGACGTCAACATCACCAAGGAAAAGAAACAAACCAACATGCGCGCATCCACCGCCGATGAAGCCATTCGCCTGATTCCCCATCGCGAGCTTAGCCTCGAGCAGGCCATCGAGTACATCGCGGAAGACGAATACGTGGAAGTCACGCCCAAATCGCTGCGCCTGCGCAAAAAAGTCCTCGACACCAAGAAGCGCCCCAAGCGTTGGCAGCTGATTCGCGCCAGCGCCGAAACCACTGCCTAGAACAATGCGTTTGAGAATTTGTCATTCTGAGCGGAGCGGCCCAAAAGTTTTTGTTCTCGGAAATCGGGTTCACGATTTCCGTCGGATTTGCGAAGTCGAAGAATCTCTCGGTGAAACGGACGGAATTGCGTTATGCGGAGTAGACCGATTCGCGCGAGGAGCGCTTCGCCGCGGCGGACTGCTGCCTCCGCTGCAGGACGTAGTGAATCACGCGATACCCAAGCAGCACCGTGACGACCGCCGCGAAGCGCAGCGGAATCGTCTTATCGGATTTCACGAGCCATAAGTAATGAATAACTCCGGCGCAAACGCTGATGTAAATCAGCCGGTGCAACATGTTCCAGCGCCGCCCGCCCAACCGCCGTATCATTCCGCTGGTGGAAGTTAGTGCGAGCGGAATCATGAGCACGAATGCCGTGAATCCCATGGTGATGAACGGACGTTTGTAAACGTCGTCAATCATGGCGTGAATATCGAAACCCGAATAGATCCATACCCAGGTCGTAAAGTGCAGGCAGGCGTAGAAGAACGCGAAAAGGCCAAACATGCGCCTGAAGCGAATCAGCCAGTTCTGCTTCAGGATGCGGCGCAGCGGCGTCATCGACAACGTCACGCAGAGACCGACGAGCGCCCACGTTCCCGTGGAATGTGTGATGAATTCGACCGGGTTCGCGCCGAGCTCGTCGTGGAAGCCCAACCAGGCGAGATGGGCGAGTGGCAGAAGACACGCCAGGAAAATCGGCGGTTTGAGCCACCGCATATTTACGTGCCGCGAAAGATCTTTCATTTTTGTGCTGAAGCTGAAAGTGACTTTAGTAGTTCTTCCGCAGGTCCATGCCGTTGTACAAACTTGCGACCTGGTCGCCGTAACCGTTGAACATCAGCGTCTTAATTCTCTTCCCGAAGAACGATCCGTCCAGCCGCCGTTCCGATGCCTGGCTCCAGCGCGGATGATCCACCTGCGGGTTGACGTTGGAGTAGAAGCCGTATTCATGCGCATTGGCGATGTTCCAAGTCGTCGGAGGCATGTCTTTCACGAAGCGAATCCTCACCATCGACTTGATGCTTTTGAATCCGTACTTCCAGGGAAGAACCATACGGACAGGCGCGCCATCCTGATTGGGCAGAGTCTCGCCAAACATTCCGAAAGTCAGCAGCGCCAATGGATTCATCGCTTCATCAAGCCGCAGGCCCTCGACGTAAGGGAGTTCGATTCCGGCGCGCGGTCCCAACGGCATCTGCTTGACGTCGTAATAGCTCTGGAAGGCCACGAACTTCGCGGTTGGCTTCGGATCTACTTCCTTCGCGAGCGCGCTGAACGAGTAGCCAATCCACGGAACCACGATCGACCACGCTTCCACGCAGCGGTGCCTGTAAATGCGCTCCTCGAGCGGCGCCAATTTGCGGAGCTCCTCAATATCAAACTTGCGCGGCTTGTTTACTTCGCCTTCGACGGTAACGCTCCACGGAGTGGTCACGAATTTCGTGGCGTTTCGCGCCGGATCGCTCTTGTCGGTACCGAATTCGTAGTAGTTGTTGTAGGTCGAAACATCCTTGAGCGGCGTTGTTGGTTCGGTAGTCGAAAACGGACTCTTCACCAGCGGCCCCAGTTTGGTTTCGTCGGCGAGCACAGACCTTGGCTCGAGCCAATCCGAAACCGCGCGTGCACCGAGCGTGGCCGCGCCGGTCGCCGCCGCGACACCCGCGAGAAACTTTCGCCGATTCATGTATACGGACTTCGGGGTGATTTCGGAATACGGGATATCGCTCGGCTTTTTGATTAGCATTCTCGCCTCCGTGACACCTTTCGCCCGTGAGCACCTGGAACCTCTCACAGTCAATAGGAGTCAGCAACCCAACAAAGGTTACAGCCACACAGCAGAAACTGCGGGCTTGCTTGATTTTACCGCGTTTGCAGGCATTCGGCGTAACGATCCTTGGCGTCGTTGTTCACTCCCGAGTGTCACCCAGCCGTGCGATCCGCCGCCGTTGCGCCGCCCGCCGCGCGTGGCAGGGTGATTTGCTTTGCATACAGTTCGCGTACGCGCTCAAGCGTATCGATCTGCTCCGGCGTTTTGTCCGAACGGATGCGCAAAATTCGCGGGAAGCGAAGCGCGAATCCGCTCTCGTGCCGCTTCGACCGCTGCATATTGTTGAAAGCCACTTCGAGCACGACTTTCGGCTCGACGATGCGACGATATCCTTGGTCTTGCAGCGTGTGCTTCAGAAAATAGTCGGTAAATTCGCGAATCTCGGCGTCGGTAAGGCCGGAATAGGCCTTACCGATATTGAGCAAACGATCGCCTTCGCGCACCGCAAACGTATAGTCGGAAAGCACGCCGTGCCGCTTGCCATGGCCATATTCCACAGCCGTTACGACCACGTCGAGAGTCGCAAACGGCTCTTTTAGCTTGAACCAAAAGCGGCCGCGGCGTCCCGGTGTGTAAAGCGAATCCGGCGCCTTGACGACGACTCCTTCGTGTCCCGCAGCCAGGGCATCGCGAAAAGCCACTTCGAGCGCTTCGCGCGTCTCGCACATCCTTTCCGGTGCGAGTTGAAAATGTTTCGATTGGGTCGATGCCAGAAGCCGTTTCAGTCGACGGCGCCTTTCTATAAGAGGCAAATCCAACAAGAGTTCGCCTTCGAGATAGAGGAGGTCAAACATGACGAATTTCACGGGAATCTCTTCCATCAGCCAGAGGTCCGGATTGCGGCGGCCGAGCCGCTTCTGAAGCTGCGTGAAAGGAAGAGGCTGCGCGTCGTGCCAGGCGAGTATCTCTCCATCGATGATGAATTCGCCGGGAAGAGACGCCAATGGTTCCCGCAATTCGGGAAATTCGACCACTTCATCCAGAGTGCGCGAGAAAATCTTCACGCGGCCCTCGCCCTTGTGCACCTGGGCGCGAATACCGTCGTATTTTTCTTCCACGACCATAGGCTCGGCGGCGTTCTTAAAGATTTCCGCGGCGTTTTCAACCGGCGTTGCCAGCATAAAGTCGATCGGATGGAAAAGCCGGAAACGCACGGTTTCGAGTTCGTTTCGAAATGCGCATTGCAGAGTTTCGCCAATATCGCCGAGCAGCATATTGGCGCGACGCACAGCAGCGATCGGCCGCTCGTACGCTTTGGCGATGGCTTCCTCAACCAGGCTCTCGCGCAGGCCGAGGCGCAGATCACCGGTCATGATCTTAACGATGTACTTCACTTCGGCGGGCCGGGCTTTCGCGAGCAGCGTGCGAACCAATTCGGATTTTTCGCTTTGCCCGCGGGCATTCGGCAATTCAGCAAAAAGAGCGGCAACTTCGCTCATCGAAACTCCCGGCGCAGCGCTGCGCTGGGCCAAAAGCTCTTCGGCCATGTCACCGAGATCACCGTGCTTGCGATAAGCGCTACCCATCGTTTCGCCACTCTTCGCCGACAGCTCGCCAATCAACCGGCTGAGCAGCATACCGCCAATTCCAAGCACGCGTTCGTCCCACCGAGGAAACGGACGACCGGTGAGAAAAATCGCGGCCCGGGTGGCATCTTCGATGGGCAGCGATTGCAAAAGGCCGCTCACCAGCCGGATTTTTTCGGTTTTCTTGGTCGTTGCGGCGACAGCGTCGGAGGTCTGAGCGAAACGGAGCATTGTGTTAGGGGAGTGCTAGAGAACTTCGTTGTCGGTCCAAATGAACTGAGAAAAGCAGATCCCTCCCTTCGTTCGGGATGACACCTGTCCCTTTACTGCGCGCTATAGAGCCGCGGACATGGCGGCAATGGGCGCTACCGAATTTTCGGCAGCGGCGCCGTCGCGGAAGGTGACGAACGCGCCCGAATTTGCCGCGACGCGATCGCCCGGCACGATGATTCCGACCAAGTTGAGCGGATCGGCTGCGGAAACTGTCACGGTTTCGCCGGTGACAGGTTCGCGGCGCATGGCGCGCAGCGATTCGACGGCAATAGGCAGCGCGAATTGCTCGCCCAGAAAATCGGTGACGAATCTGCCGCCACGCACCTCACCTCGACCTTCCAGGCGACGCAACATGCCGAGCAGTTCGCGCCACGGCGGCAGGATGCTCTCGCGCGCCAGCGCTTCGCGGAAGACAACGCCGTAGCGTTTCAACAGCACATTGCAGATCGCTTCGAGCGCACGATCGCGGTCAGTGGAGTGATCGAGAGACTCGGCAACGTAGAGCAAAGACCAGCGTCCACTGCTGTGGCGCGGCCGAGCACTGCGCCCCGTGCCCTGGCCGGAACGGCGCTTCGGATCGATCAGCGCGCGCAAGTTATCGAAGCCATCCGCCGTGATCAGCCCGGCGGTGACCAATTCCCAAAGCCCGATCTCGACTTCCGACTTCAGCCGGCCCGTGCCGCGGACGATGTCAGGGAAAAACGAAGCGCCGCGTTCGCGCAAGAACGCGTGCACTTCGCGAGCGGCAGGACTCAAACCTTGCGCCTGGTGGCCATCGTGACTGCGGCGCGCGGCCATCCAATCGGCATCATCGCGGACGAAAAACGCAATCGGCGCGACGCTGGTGGGAATCACTCGGCGGCCGCCGGAAGTGACCGCTTCCAGAGTTGCGGGATGCGGCGACAATCGTCCCCATCCCACTGCTCCGGTGAGGCAGAGCTGGTCGAGAGTCTGCGGCGCGTAGCCCGAAATGCGCTGGCGCAGAATCCGGTTTTCCCAGGAATTCGCGGGCGCTTCAAAACCCTGCAACTGACGCAGAATTTCCACTACGCCGCGCTCGCCGGTGAGTTGCGTGCCAGGAGCCGCATGCTGCCAGCGCAAAAGCCAGCGCATGAATTGCGCGGGCGTGACCGGCTGCACCTGTTTGCGCAATTCGCCCACGGTGAGCCGGTGGATACGCGCGAGCAGACGGCGTTCGCACCATTCGGTGTCGTTATGCGCGGCGCCCGTGAATTGGCCGCGAAGGATGGAACCGGCGGCTTCGAGGCGTAGAAGCGCTTTATCGATTTCCGAGGGCCGAAGGCCGAGGAGTTCGCTCAATTCTCTTGCGCTCGTCGGGCCGGCATGCGACATCCAGCCGGTAATCATGGCGAGCACGGCGTCTTCCTGCGAAGCCGCCGAGCCGCCAATCTCGGGCAGTGGATCGGCAAACGAAGCCGCGCCAAAGATCTGCTTGAAGATCGCTGCTCTTTCCGCGCAGACCCAGTAAGTACGGCCATCGCATTGGGTGCGCGTGACGCGATTCTGCGCGATGAGTTCCGTGAAATGCGCTTCCCACTGCGGAATCGATTCGGCCACTCTCGCTTGCAGAGCCGATGAGGAAGAGTCGATTTGCGGGAGCGCGACGAATGTGAGCAGCGCATCGTGCAACTCATCGGCGTCGCGAACGTCGGGCCAGGCATCGCGCCGCACTTCATCGATGGCGGCGGGATCGAGCCTGCCCAATTCGGAGGCAAGCGACTCCGGCAAAGCGCGGCGCAACTCCACGGCACGGGCGCGGCGCTCTTCGAGCGGCGCGTCGTCGAGATAGGCATAGGGATTCGCGTTCAGGATTTCGTGCGAAAAGGCCGAGGGAACGGGCGTATCCACGGCGAGGCACTTGATACGGCCTTCGACGAGGTCGGTCAAAAGGCGCTTCAAACCGTCGATGTCGAGCGCTTCGGTGAGCACGTCCTTCATCGTCTCGCGGACGAGCGGATGATCGGGAATGACGATATCGCCGACGATGTTTTCCTGGCAGGCCAGGGCCTGCGGGAAAACTGCTGCCAGCAGATCTTCCGCGCGCATGCGCTGAATCTGCGGAGCAATTTTCTTACCGCCCTGGAAACGCAGAAGCGCGAGCGCGCGTCCCGCGGCCCAGCGCCAGCGCACCGTGAAAAGCGGAGCCGCGAGAACAGCCTGTTCCAGAATTTCCTGCACGGAAGCAGGAAGCAGATAACGGAAAACGTCGGCGAGCGGGAAACTGTGCTGCTCGCCGAGCGAGATATTCAGGCCGTTGTCGGTTGCGGCGGCTTGCAATTCGAAATTGAACGAGCGGCAAAACTTCTTTCGCAGCGCCAGGCCCCAAGCTTTATTGATGCGCGCGCCGAAGGGCGCGTGAATCACGAGCTGCATGCCGCCGCCTTCGTCAAAGAACCGCTCGGCAATAATCATCTCCTGCGAAGGCACGGCTCCGAGCACGGCGACTCCGGTCAAGATGTACTTGATGATCTGCTCCGCGCCGGCATCATCGAGACCGCACTCGTGCTTGAGCCATTCTCTGGTGGCTGCGGCGATGGCTTCCGTACCATTTCCGTTTTGCGAGGTCATCCGCGCGGCGACTTCTTCGCGCAGGCGCGAAACCTGCGCGGAAAGCTCGGCCGTGCGCGCCGGAGCTTCGCCCCGCCAGAAAGGAACGCTGGGCGGCGCGCCCTGCGCGTCTTCGACGAGGACCCGCCCGGCCTGAATGCGGCGGATGCGCCAGGAGGAATTGCCGAGCAACATGATGTCGCCGGCGAGGCTTTCGACGGCGAAATCTTCGTCCACGGTTCCGACCGGAGTGTCATCCGGCGCAGCTACAACGCTGTAGAGCGCGTTTTCGGGAATTGCGCCGCCACTGGTGATCGCGGCGAGGCGGCTGCCGCGGCGGCCCTTAATGCGATGGTTGACGCGATCGCGGAAAAGATAAGCGCTGTAGCGCCCGCGGCGCGCGGCGATGCCTTCCGAAAGCATTTCGATGATGGCATCGAAATCGGCGCGCGGCAGATCGCGATAGGGATAAGCACTGCGGATCAGATTGTAGAGATCGTCCTCGCGCCATTCTTCGGCAGCGCAGGCAGCAACGATCTGCTGCGCGAGCACATCCAGTGGATTAGCGGGAATTTCCAGCCGATCGAGGTCGCCCGCGCGCACGCTGCGGACGACTGCCGCACACTCCACCAACTCATCGAGCGAGGTGGCGAAGATGCGCCCCTTGGGAATCGCTCCGCGCCAGTGACCAGCACGGCCAATGCGCTGCAGCGCCACGGCAATCGCACGCGGCGAGCCAATCTGACAGACGAGATCGACGTAGCCGATGTCTATACCGAGTTCGAGGGATGCGGTTGCCACGAGCACGCGCACTTCGCCCGCTTTCAGCTTGCGTTCGGCGGCAAGACGCAGCTTGCGCGAAAGGCTACCGTGATGGGCGGCGACTGCTTCTTTTCCGAGGCGCTCAGCCAAATGATGTGATACGCGTTCGGACAGCCGCCGCGTATTGACAAAGACGAGCGTCGAGCGATGTTGCAAGACAAGCGCGGCGATGCGGTCGTAAATTTCACCCCACATCTCGTTGGACGCGACCGGACCGAGTTCGCTCTGAGGCACTTCGATGGCGATGTCCAAGCGGCGGCCGTGGCCGGTGTCCACGATTACGGGGTCAGGCCGACCATTGCCGGAGAGAAAGTGCGCGATCGTCTCGATCGGCTTCTGCGTGGCGGAAAGACCGATGCGGACGGGCGGATGCGGAAGCAAAGCTTCGAGCCGCTCGAGCGAAAGCGCCAGATGAGCGCCGCGTTTGTCGTCGGCGACGGCGTGGATTTCATCCACGATCACCGTTTCGATATTGCGCAGGATGGCGCGGCTTCGCTCGGCCGTGAGCAAGATGTACAGCGATTCGGGAGTGGTAACGAGAATGTGGGGCGGCCGCACCAGCATATTGCGGCGTTCGTGCATCAAGGTATCGCCGGTCCGCACGCCTACACGGATCTCGGGCATCAGCAAGCCGCGTTCAGCGGCTTTGCGCAGAATTTCGCCGAGCGGGACCTCGAGATTTTTTTGGATGTCGTTGCCGAGGGCCTTCAGCGGTGAGATGTACAAGACTTCTGTCTGATCTTGGAGGGCACCGGTAAGGGCTTTGCGGACGAGCCGGTCGATGCAGGCGAGAAAGGCGGCGAGCGTTTTGCCGGAGCCGGTGGGCGCCGAAATTACCGTGGTTTTCCGGGCGAGGATCTGCGGCCAGCCGAGTTCTTGCGGCTCGGTGGGCGAAGCGAAGCGCTCCAGGAACCATTCGCGGACGATAGGATGAGCCCAGTCGAGTGCGCGCGAAGCGGCCGCGTCAGCTGCAAAGAGGTTGGCAGTGGAATCGGCGGAAGCCATTTGCTAATTGTAACGCGGCAGCGAACAAAGTGCGAAGAGCACCGAAAGAGCGCGGTGGAACGACGGTCCCTAGAAGTGATCTCGCCCGCGGCAGTCTTCTATGTGAGCCTTTATGTGTGCGTTTGCGCTCGAGCGGAGTCCGCTTGCTTCGCCGAAGCAAGCAGTTCCTCGGCGTAAAGAGCGCCTTCCGGCGTATCTTCGTGCTTGAAATAAATGAAAACGTCGCCTTTTTGCGCGAGTTCGACCGCCTGTTTGACGAGCTCCGCGCGCTCTTTCGGAGAGTAGCCCTGTTTGCGCAGGCGGAAGTAAATGAAGCCGGCGGTCTGCACGTTCGGCGTTTCCAATTTTTCGCTCTCAGCCTGGCATAAAGCCGCGTTGGCGGCGCGCAGCGCTTCGAAGACGTCGGGGGCGAACCATGAATCGTGGCGAAACTCGAATGCGGCGCGCGTATCGCGCGGCAGTTGCGCCAGAAAATCCTTGAGTCGCGGCAGGTCGCAGCGCAGGAACGGCGGCAACTGGAACAGCACGGGGCCGAGCTTGCCGGCTTCATGGAGGGGGTCGAGCGCCTTGAGGAAACTCGACGTCCACTCTTCGGCGTCCTTGAGCCGCTTGACGTGCGTGATGTTCTGATGGGCCTTGACGGCAAATTTGAAGTCAGCAGGAGTTGATGCGATCCAGCCGGAAAGCAATTTCTCCGTCGGAAAGCGGCGAAAAGTGTAGTTCAACTCGACTGAGTTCAGGCGGGTGCCGTAATAGCCGAGGAATTTGGCTGCCGCGAGTTTCGCGGGGTAGAAATCGGGCTTCCACTGCGGGTAGGCCCAGCCCGATGTGCCTGCATACAACTTGCCCATGCGATTCCCGGCTCGAACTATATCAGGTTCAGCGGGATCAGGTTCAGCGCGCCGAGATGAGCAGCGGCAGTCGGAGTGAGTGTTCGATTGACACTAAAATCGCAAGGAGTAAACTGCGCTCGCGATTCCCGGAATGAGCATTTTTTCTCGAAGATAAGCACGGAGGAAACCTATGCGTAAAGCGGGTCTGACGCTTTTGACTATTGTCTTGGGTGTGCTGATCGGATTTTTCCTGGCGAACCGATGGCCAGTTCGTGGGCAGGCGCGGCCCGGGGCCGGATTCGCCGCCGTGCCCGGCGAAACAGGCGGCTGGGACCTGACCGGGCCATACGACGTGGTGAAGGATTGGCCCAAGCCGCTGAGCCAGTTGCCGGGCCACGAAAAGTGGACATGGGGATCGGTGGAGGGCGTTTTTGCCGAGAGTCCAAATCGAGTGTTCATCTTTCAACGCGGCGAATTGCCGCTGCTGACGCGGCCGCAGGGAAAGCCGGTGCCGGAGTTCGGACCGAGTCTTTCGTTTCCGGTGGGACAAGTGCCATTCCGAAATGCTTCGCAAGGGCCCGTTTCCAGCCCGCCGGGAGCCGGCGGCCCGGGTGCTGATCCTTCCGATCCAGCGCAGGCGTGGAAAGGGAGAATGGGCGTCGATGCGCGATGGGAGCACCTGCTCGTGGTGGTCGACGCCAATGGCAACATCACGGAGCAATGGACGCAGTGGGATTCGCTCTTCAAGCGACCCCATGCCGTCTACATCAATCCGTACGATCCAGACAAATACGTCTGGGTGGTCGACGATCACAATCACGCGATTTTTAAATTCACGCACGATGGCAAACAGCTCGTACAAACGATTGGGACAAAGGGCGAGGCCGGCGAAGACGACAAGCACTTCAATCGTCCGACGTACATCGCGTGGCTGCCGGACAGCACGATGTTTGTGTCGGACGGCTATAACGGCCATCGGGTGGTGAAGCTGGACAAGAACGGAAAGTTCCTGATGGCCTGGGGCGAAAAGGGTAATCCGCCGAACGAGACGCGGCCGGGTTACTTCAACGTGGTGCATGGCATCGCCGCAGATCCCGTCTCGCGCCGCGTTTACGTGAGCGATCGGGGCAATCGGCGCATGCAGGTGTTCGATGAGAATGGGAAATTCATCGAGCAGTGGCCGTTCGCGCAGCCATCATCGGTCAACTGCCTGTACATCGGGGCCGACCGCAAGGTATGGGCTTTTGAGGACACGACGTCGAAGATTGTGGAGTATGACTCCGACGGGCATCTCTTGTATGCGTGGGGCACGCTGGGCGATTGGCCGGGAGGGCTTTTCAACATCCATGGGGCGAGCGTGGACCAGGAGGGCAATCTGTATATCGCGGAAGTTGCCGGCGGGCGGGTGCAAAAATTCCATCCTCGGCCGGGCGCGAACCCGGAGTATCTAGTCAGCAAGCCGGTGTACGCAGCCTGGAAGTGATCCGTTTCGTACACCGACGCCTGGTAAGGTTTGATGTGACGCGGTGAGGTTCAGCGCCTCCAAAAACAATGAACTAGAATACGAGTAGCTTGAACTTGCCACGCATTCGCGGCCTCTGGCAGCGTCTAAATGCTGCCGATGTGGTCGCGTGCGCGGTGGTGCTCGCGTGTCTGCTCCTCGTTTTCTTTGGCTCCCATTTTGGCCCGCAGGTGCGCGTCCCAACACTCTGGTTGTCGCGGATGCTTCTGGTGCTCGGTCTCGGTTATCTGGCGATTCGAGTGTTCGGAGGGCATACACATTGGCTATGGAGCCTGCGCAACCAACTCATCGCGGTCTATTTTTTCGTTTCCATTCTCCCCATCCTGCTGCAAGTGGTTATGACCGCGCTGGCGCTTTACGTGCTCTATTGGCATTTCGGGGCTTATCTCCTCTACGCAGATCTCGAAAGACGAATCGAGCAAGTCGCCTCGACCGCAGACACGCTTACAACCGCCTACGCTCTGGAGATCGCCTCAACCGGAGCTAAGGCGCCCGTCGGTGCAATCTCAGAACCGCCTCCGCGCACCGCAATGTTTCTGGCGGCAGCCCAGGAAAACTTGCCGGGATTGAAAATCGAGGTGGGCGCAGGGCAGGAATTGCTCGCACGGGCCACCGACCGGCGTCGCTTTCGATTCGCGGGTTTGGTGTCAGATCAAGGCGCAGTGAAGTTGCGTGCGGTCGCCGCGCGGCGCATCAACGGTCAGCAGCTCATCGTCTCGGCTGAGGTGCCGGTCACTCCGGAGTTTCTCGCCACGTTAGAGCCGGAGTCTGGCCCTATCGAGGTCATGACCGCGCGTCCGACAGAGCGCGCGGGGCAGCCGGGTGTCACTTTCCCGAGCCGCGGCCGCCAATTAATTCCGGTGCGGGAGGTGGATGCGGCGGGCAGAGCGCTCGCTCCGCCAGCGCACTGGTTCGATTACAGCGTAACCGGTTTCTCGAGGCTCGATGCGGTGAACCTGGCGGATGCATCCAATTCTGCCGCCGATGTGCCGGTGATCCTGCGCTTCACGGCGCGCGCGTCGGAACTGAACGGGCGGCTGCTCGCGCTGGTGGGAGAATGGGGCGGCATCGCAGTGACGGCTTTGTTGGTCGTCGGCGCGATGTTTGTGCTCATCGAGCTCGCGGCACTGACACGCAGCATTTCCCTGACTCGCTCCATCACGCGTTCCGTGAATGATCTCTACCAGGCGACGCGTTACGTTGAATCCGGAGATTTCGGCCACAGGATTCAAATCCGGCACCACGATCAGCTTGGCGCTCTCGGCGAGTCCTTCAACTCCATGACTGCGTCTGTCGCCACGTTGATGAGCGAGCAGCAGCAGCGCCAGCGGTTGGAGCATGAGCTGGCCATCGCACGCGAAGTTCAAGCGCAGCTTTTCCCCACGGAAAAGCCGACCGTGCAGGGCGTGGAGATCGAGGCCATAGTCCGCCCGGCGCGTGTTGTCAGCGGGGATTATTACGATTTTTTGCCGCTTGGGCCGGGACGATTGGGCATCGCCCTGGCAGACATCAGCGGGAAAGGCATCTCGGCCGCGCTGATCATGGCCAGCTTGCAAGCCGCGCTGCGGAGCCAAGCAATGTTCAATGGGCATGGCCCCGGCGGTACCGCGGAGATTGTCACGCGTCTCAATCATCACCTTTTCCACAGCACCGGGCCCGACCGCTTCGCTACGTTTTTCTATGGCGTGTATGACGCGCAGACGCACCGGCTGGAATACACCAACGCCGGACATCCGGCGCCGCTTTGCATTTCCGGCAATCAAGTGCGCTGTCTGAGCACGGGCGGGACGGTGCTCGGGTTGTTCGATGACCGGCAGTATGAATCGCAAATCGTCGATATCGCTCCCGGGAGCCTGCTGATCGCCTATAGCGACGGGCTCACGGAAGCGGAAAACGCGGATGGGGAGGAGTTCGAGGAGCAGCGCGTGTTAGATGTGGCTTTGCGAATGGACCACGCGCCGGCGCGCGAAGTGCTCAAGAATTTGCTCGAGGCGGTCAATCACTGGACCGGTACCGCTGAGCAAAGCGACGACATCACCCTTATCGTGGCTCGATTCTGACATGCAAGCGCGTTGCTATCCATTCCACTGCGGCTCCAGGCGAAAGAAGTGCAATGCCGGACGCCGAGATTCCGGCGATGCTTCTTGCGCTCTGACATCGGCGTACTTGCTGAGAACGGCTTGGCGAGCCACGGCTATTTGGCTCGGGTCGGTCAGCGGATATGCCCGCATCTCGAACAACCGATCGCCGATCTTCACACGTATGCGAGGGTCCCGAACCACCATACGATTCCAAAACCTGGCTTCGGGAAAACGTTCTCGAAGATCCGGCTTTCCCGGCGCGGGCGCGAAATATTCGGAGAACAAGTAGAGTTGTTGATCATTCCTTGCAATGTCTGTCCGCAGAACGTGGGGAAGGAGATACCACGTCCGAGTCTCAATCTGAACGGTCGGAATCGCATCCGTAAACGACCAGTCCGTGACGGGCGTCGTGACGGGGTTCCCGGTCAGCCAAAAGCCGAGATCGCCCCGGTACAGGCGCACAACATTGTTACGAAGGCCATTGTAATTGGCCGGAAGCGAAGGCGAAGAACGGGTGATCGCGAAGTTCAGACCAAATAGAAGAACGGCGGCGATCAGAATTACGAGGCCGGCGATTCTCGATCTCTTCGTCTTGAACATATTCGCCTCGGCGGAGGATTCTATCATCGGCTGTTTCGAAACCAGTTAATTCCTGTATAGCGGAGCAGAATGTTTCCCGGAAAGACCCGATTGAGCACGGGCAGTGCTGTAGCCTATCTTTCCCAGTCCCATAATTCCCAGCATCCTTGAACGACGCCACGGGAAAGAGGAGTGTGTATTTATGCCCGAAAAGACCGAGCCAATACGTCTTCTCTTCGTCGACGATGAGGAAGGGATTCTGCTAACCCTTGCCGCGCGACTCACGAGAAATGGCTTTAATGTAACAACGGTGGCGAGCGTTCGGGATGCGCTTGGACAGGTCAATTCCACACATTATGACGTTTTGCTCTGCGACCTGAATATTGAAAAGCCCGGGGATGGATTCGTCGTCATCAGCGCGATGCGCTATGCGCAGCCCCATTGCCTCACTCTCGTCCTAACCGCCTATCCGTCGTTTGAAAATGCGATGGAAGCGCTTCAGCACCAGGTGGATGAATTCTTCACCAAGCCTACGGACGTGGATACCTTGGTCAAAAAGATCAAAGACAAACTGAGTGCGCGTAGCTCAAGAATGCCGGTGCCATTCAAACGTCTGGCCATGGTGCTGCGCGAGAGCTCCGCGGATATAGTGGCAAGGGTTGTATCTGCCTCCAAGGGCGATCGGATTCTTTCGGCTGCGCCTTCGTCGAGGCCTCGTGAGAATGATCTTCCCAAGATCATGGACGCGCTGATTGACTACGTGGATATGGGACGGAACGGCCTAGAACCGGAGGTGCTCAGGCTTGGCAGGGAGCACGGGCGGCTGCGGAAAAAGCAAGGCTACGACGCTCGAATGGTAGTACGGGAATTTCAACTGATCGGTGAAAAAGTCTGTGAACTGATGGCCAGCGATCGTATGCCTGCTGCTCCGGTCGGATTGGCTGAAGACCTCATTAAATTCACCAAGGGCTTGAATGCACTTATGATGGAAGCTCTCCGCCCATACGCCCAAGCAAGGCAAGCCTCCCGCGTTTTGTCGAGGCGCTCTTCAAAGGCGTAACTTCAGAATCTCGAGCAGGACAAATCTGGCGACCCATCGGAGCCGACTTTCTCGGCGGTGAACGAATCCGTAAGAATTAAGTCGGGGACCTAAGCCTTCGTAAAGCTGGTCTTTACCAAAGCGCATAGATTCGCGCCAGAGCCTAAAGAGGCACGGTTTTCTGCTCACAACATGTCGCTTGGCACCTGCGTCGAAATTGTAGCGCTGCGATTCCTTCGCGTTCCTCACTCAGTAAACGCATCGATGCGGTCCTCTAACCACGATGTTCAGTTTTGAACAGACTTGGTGTGTGCGAGGTGGCATAAGAACGGACACAACGAGGTGAGCAACAGGGGGTCACGAATTCCTTCGTCAATGAAATGAGGGGTTCGCGCCACACGGTTGTAATGGAAATCGAACGGGCATTTTCTACCGTTTTTACCTATAGCAAGTTGAAGCGGAAAAGCTGGCAGCTTACAAGAATGGCGCGATTCACGTGCGATGGAAGTTCGGCTACCGTGGGAGGGAAAGGCAAAAATTGTCAACATCACCTGCAAATCTGCCTGCCTGGTTCCAAGACATTCCTCAAGGAGTACTCGGCCAGAAAGTGGTTCTGATCAAACCCGGGAAAGCGATATTCGGGCAAGGCGATGAATGTAGCCGCGTATACTACTTAAATCGCGGAATCGTGAAGCTTTCGACCCTTTCCCCGCAAGGCAAATCGGCTGTCGTTAGCATTTTGGGACCAGGCGATCTTATCGGTGTGGAATGTCTTACGGGAGAGAAAACGCACCAAACGACGGCGACTGCATTGGTGCAGAGTAGCGCAGTCAAGATGCGAAGTGCTGTATTGATGCGGCTTTTACGTGAGCGGCCACCAACAGCCACGCAATTCATCGATTACTTGCTCAAGCGTTACGTTCGTGTTGAACGAGATCTCATCAATTATCTGCTTAACACGAGCGAGAAACGCCTGGCGCGGGCACTTCTCTTGCTCGACCGTTACAGCAGGGAGGTCGATCCGTCTATTCTGGAGACCATCACTCAAGACACCCTGGCGGACATCGTGGGTACTACCCGCTCTCGCGTGAACGTTTTCATGAATGGGTTCAGAAAAAAAGGCTACATTAGCTACGATAATTATGAGCGTGGCCTAAAAATTAATCCTTCACTGGAACAAGTTTTTCAGTCGTAGAACTTCCCTTAGAGAATCCTCTTCCATAAGTGCTTATCACTCGTCGCCCAAGGTGAATCAGGTATCGGACAGGACCGTCCGTATTACTACTATGTTTGAGTTTATAAAGGGCGGTGCCTACGGCTCGTATTTTATTGGTAGATAATCACGAAGGCGCTCGTAGCCTTCTCATTTCAGTACTCAAGCACGAACACTTCGAAGTCTGCGGGGAAGCTGAGAATGGCCAGCAGGCCCTATCAAAGGTTGCCGAGTTGCGTCCAGATGTGGTTGTGCTTGATATCCTCATGCCAGAGATGAATGGCATCGAGGCGGCTCCTCGCATACGCAAGCTTGCCCCAGCTACAAAGATAGTTCTTATCAGCGGTTTTCTTCCACCACAGTTTGGTTCGGAAGCGCTTCGGCTAACCGGCGCCGAAGCTTATGTGGAAAAATGGACTGCCGTGAGAGACCTCGTTCCAACAATTCGAGCGGTACTGAAAAAAAACGAGTAGCGGCTGCGCTTGAAGAGCCTCAGTTTTTCGAGATCGCGACTTCCCAAGAATAGCGAAACTCCACCCCACCCCAGCGATTATCGAAACAGACGCCATAACGTGCCGGCTCATTCTCGGCAAATGCCTTGATGCGTTTAATGACCTCCAACGTTAAGCGAAAAACAGTAACCCGCTTCCGCATAGTGGTGTCCTACCCCCATGCCATTCTCCTTAGGAATATCCCGGTTCTCAATAGGGGGATGGGCTTAGACAGGAAGGAGGAAATGCACCAGGCGTTGGAGTTAGGGACAAGGCACGAACGGTACTAGTAACTCGGGGCAAAGCGGGGGCCAAACAGCGACGGCGTGTTAACAGCTTGTACGCATGCGTCATACGGAATGACGCCTATAGCAGAGATGGGTCTCGGAGCGGATGATCGGACTGAAGGGCTTCGCGAAAGTCCCCGCACCCCGCATTCCTTGCCCTTGAACTTAAGCCTGCACTGCAGGCGATTCTCAAATCGTGCGGAGGACTTATGCCAGCGCGGATCCTGATTGTGGATGATTTTGCAGTCGTGCGGAGTACGATCCGTGATCTCCTCGCTTCACACTCGCTCGATGTTTGCGGTGAAGCCGAAGACGGACAAGAGGCCGTCAGGAAAGTTAAAGAGTTACAGCCAAACCTCGTTCTTCTCGACATAAACATGCCTAAGATGAACGGTATTCAGGCCGCTTTCGAGATTCGCCAGTTATTGCCCACCACAAAAATTCTTTTCTTAAGTCTCCATGAATGTTCTGCCGAGGCTTTGTCTGCAATTCGCATCTTAGGGGCAGATGGGTTTTTGGAAAAATCGGAAGCCGGAAAGGAATTGATCCCAACTTTGAAGCGCCTATTCTCCGATCAGACGGCGATGCTCGAGAGGGAGCCAATCCTATTCGCCATGCCGCGCCGGGCGCCGCGATATTATTTTGGCGGTGCTGTTGAACTGACAGAAGTTGAGTCTGGACGAGTGCTAGTGGCTCTTGTCCGCACACTGAGCCTATGCGGTTGCTTTGTCAAAACAAAGAAGACGTTCGCACCGGGCATAAAGGTTATGTTGACGATCACAGATTCGGAATTTCATTTCTCAGCGCTCGCCCGGGTTGTCAATCAAATTGATGATGGCATCGGAATTGAGTTCAGCGGAATTGGCCCAACCGATCAGGCACGCCTTGAAAATTGCCTTGCTGAGTTGGCCGAAAAAGAAAACGTAACGGCCACTGCGACAAAGCACTGAATAAGCCACTTCATAATTATTTAAAAATTACTAATTACCGACGAATTACCGAGCATTTGTTGCATCTCAAGCGCTTAGGCAACGGATGATCGAAGTGCTCGATAGGTAGCACTAGGCAATTTCCCCTATATCTGAGATTGAGATCACTTCTTTATCATGCCCCACCTATGACAAGGGTGCTTGTTGTCGATGACCATGAACTGGTGCGCCGCAACATCTGCTCACTCCTGGCAGATGAGACTGGCTTTGAGCTTCGACAGGCCGAAAATGGCAGGATCGCCGTGGACATGAGTCAAGAACAGCGTCCTGACATCGTGGTCCTCGATCTGGTTATGCCGGTCATGAACGGGATGGAGGCCGCATACGAAATCTCAAGGATCGCGCCACATGCCAAGATCGTTTTCATTAGTAGCCACTACACACCTGAGCAAACGACAGCCATGGCGCGGCTGTTTGGAGCCGACTTTGTTCAAAAATCAGAAGTCGCCAAAGAATTGATCCCGACAATTAACCGCTTACTGAACGTGTAAAGCGATACAACGAGAAAGAGTCTCTCGCCAAACTGGTCACGTACGAAAGGAGATGGAGATGGCAAGCGCAACCAAGGCTCTCGTGAGAGATCATATCGAACGACGCCGCAGTGAACGACTCCCTTTACGCGTGACGCTGTGGGTCTGTGGGCGATCCGCGGGGAAGGGTTCGTTCAAGGAAGAGACGGTGACCCTGTCAATAAACTCTCATGGAGCCCTGCTGGCCTTGGCCGCGAATGTAGCAATCGGGCAAAGGTTATTGTTGATGAATCCGCAGACCTGGGACGAAGTAGAGGCTCGCGTCAGCCGTTTAGCAGCCCTCTATGATGAGAGGACTCAGGTAGCCGTAGAATTCGCACACCCCGCTCCACAATTCTGGGCGATTGGCCGCCAGCGATACGAGCCTTCTCCCAGCAGAGACACCGAACCCACCCACGTGCTGGAAGCTTAGCGGTGTGCGAAGTTAGACAGCGTTAATGCCTAGACGGCGTCCGTGACGTTATGCAGTTGCTCGTGGGCCTGATCGCCCAACTCACGCGCACGCCGCGATACTTTTCGAGCAGCATCCTTACCGCGCTCCATAGTGTCATTGACTCGATCCGAAAGGTCTTCACGTAGTTCTTGCCCTGACTTAGGTGCAAAGGCCAAAGCCACGGCCGCTCCGACAACCGCTCCAAACACGAATTTCAGCATGGTTCACCTCTCGAAACAGATTAGGGGCGCGGTGCCTGCGAAGTCGATACCGTGAATAATGGCTTTTGACCGCCGCCTTAGCGCATGAGGAGCGCTTCCCGGTCCCTTCAAACAAGCGTTTACCTCCCACATCCAATTCGCATGGTTACATGGCGCTGCCAATCGAACTGCCACGTTCAGTGGATAGTACAGACGGTAGCCACGTCGCTTTTGCTGTTAGGCGTGCCGATCCCCGTTATTATCTTGATCGGACTCTTTAGCCACTTCTGAAATAGATGCTGCTGTAGTTATGGTGGACACCGGGCGCCAGTGTTAACAGTTCGAGGTACCCTCGCAGGCGCTTAACCTTGGCTTGTCTGTTGATACTAGGGTACTTAGCTAATCTAAAAGAAGGGCCATGAACCTGCACTTCTTCAGGGTATGAATACCGAAAATATCAGCCGCCAAGATCGTCAACTAGCCTCACAGATTCAGCTTTTGCAAACCGTCCGAGTTCGACCGTTTGATACGAGGTACTCGGAGGATGTTTGTAACACCGCGGATATCTCGGACAACGGGCTCTACTTTGAAACCTCGCTCGGGCACTACTATGAAGGCATGAACGTGTCCTTAGCTCGCAATTTCCCCCCGGCTGGCCAAACTCACCACGAAGAGACCGCCAAGATCGTGCGCACGGAGAGACTAAGCGACGGTAAATGGGGCGTTGCTATCCGCATTCTTTAAGAGCTTTGCATTAAGCTACACGCGGGCGGCCCCGCATCCCTCCCGAATGTATTAACGCATCGGATGAATTCCTGCCCCAGGCCTTGCCTTGATTTACCCATTACCCTTAAATTAACCTGTATTACTGTTGCTTAACAGGTTAATAGATTTGAGACGAACCCCTTCACAGGCCGGGGAAAGACCGCCGGCAGAACTCCCATGAAAATTGAGCCAATGCGGGAGACGAACGCGTCTGACGCTGCGAACCTGCGCCGTGCCACCCGGTATTATTTTGGGGGTGTTGTCGAACTGACCGAAATCGAATCCGGGAGAACGCTCGTAGCTCTCGTCCGGTCGCTGAGCTTATACGGTTGTTTTGTGAAAACGAGTCAATCCTTCAGCTTGGGGGCAAAGCTGCTGCTGAAGATGACGCACGGAGGCTCTCATTTTTCGGCAAATGGGAATGTCGTAAACCAAACGGAGATCGGCATTGGAGTTGAGTTCACTCACATTGATCCAGCGGATCGGTCACGTATGGAAGAGTGCCTTGCCGAACTAGCTCAAACCGACAAAACCGCCTGATCGGCTTGTTTTCAAGCATCCTAACTTCTATTGATGAACGCGTATTCCTAATTCGGCCTCGTAGGGGTAACGCTGCAGCCCCAGGATTGCCCTAACGGTCACTTGACTGTTCTTCGGTAGAGGATGAAAGTGAGGACATGGTGTTGTGTCCCTGAACGTTCGTGTTGAATGAAAGAGGATATGTGAGAGGCGCTTGCGATTCTTGCGATCGTGATTCTGAACTGTTTGAACTACCAGGGCGCGAGGACAAAAACTGCGCCGAATGCGATTCCGATATCTCGACCATGATATTGCTTTACGAAACCCTTAATGACGCCCAGCGCTTAGGGCTAGATGCCGCCGAATTAGAAAACGAAGTTCTCGAGATTCTCCTCAGATATCTGGAGCGATGCGGGATGGATCACGAAGAGAGTATCTGGTAGGTATACCGGAATCGGACGCGGAGACCCCGACCGTGGGTGGGTGCAGCCTCAACGAGAGCAGTGCTCGTCTCGTCGCCCCTGAATACAATCTCGACAATCAGGCTAAAGACTCCAAAAGCGGCCTTAGAACATCTGATGGGTACATGGCGCGCCGAAGCGTCGAATGGCCCAATGCCCTTACTCGATAAACGTACAGCTTCGGTTCTGCTCACAATTTTGGTGTTTGTGGCAGCTGGAGCGTTCATCCATGCCGCGAGCCGCGTCCTAATCATTTTTCTGCTTAGCATCTTCTTTGCGTATCTTTTGGAGCCGTTGGTATCACGATTCCAACAATGGACTTCCATATCGAGGGGTTCACGCGGCCTTGCGATTCTGGAGGTTTACGCGATCTTGTGCGCAGCAATCGCGCTTGTGTTCATATTGCTGGGTCTACGGATCGCTGACCAAGCGCGGAACCTCTCAGGGGCATTACCCGGCCTATTCCAGAGACTGAGCTCGGGCCAAATCGCACAAGAGATTGGATCGCAGCGAGGCTGGAGCTACAGCACTCAAATCCGATTACAGCAGTTTCTTGCAAATCACGGGGATTACATTTTGCGTTTGGTGGGCTCAGTGGGCGCTCGGGCAGCCAGTTTCGTTCAAAACGTGATCTGGATCGTATTTATTCCGATCCTCGCGGTTTTCTTTCTGAAAGATGGACGCAACTTCACCGAGGGGCTTCTGGACATGGTAGAACGCGCGCCTCAAAAGCGATTCCTCACCGGGATCACCGACGATGTGGACGAGATGCTGGCGCACTACATACGGATGCAACTTGTGCTCGCCGGGCTATCACTCGCGGCGTATGTTGGTGTGCTGTCACTTCTTCGCGTGCCCTACGCCGCTGCCCTCGGTGCGGTGGCTGGCGTGCTGGAGTTCATTCCCGTGGTTGGGCCGCTGGTCGGGGCTGCAGCGATTCTCGGCGTCGCGTTCCTGGCGAATTACCATCATGTCCTGATTGTGGCCGCGTTCCTGGGCTTGTGGCGGCTGCTCCAGGATTACGTGACAGCTCCCCGGCTCATGGGTAGGAAGCTTGAACTACATCCGTTGGTTGTCATTTTCGCCGTTCTGGTAGGCGCTGAAATAGGTGGGGTCATCGGGGTTTATCTTTCCATCCCAGTGGCGGCGGCTCTGCGTATCGTATGGAAACGCTGGCAGCGGGTCTATAAGCAGCCCACTATCAGGGCGGCATGAACAAGCACTTGGGGCCGTGTTTTTCGAAACCGGTCAGACAAGGGATTAGGGGCACTGAATCTGTCGTTCGAATTGGTAGCGATACCGGGATTCGAACCCGGATTTCGGCCTTGAGAGGGCCGCGTCCTAACCCTTAGACGATATCGCCGCGGAGGAAAGCATAGAAATACTCGCATGATGGCAAGGGCACCGCAAGGTGCCTGACATCAAGAAGCGAAAAAGAAAGGATGGATTCTTCATCGCTATCACCCCAGCATTCGGATGACGGCGCGGGGCCGAAAAGCCCCAGGTCTCGCGTCCAACTTATTATTTAAAGGCGCCGGCGTGCCAGTGCCGCGATACCTGGGCTACAAGATGCAGAATTCTACTTCTTCGTATTCGTGCGCTTGAGGTGAATCCGGTCCTTTTCATTCTCTTCGCAGGAGTAGGACATAATCTCGGTGTTCTGGCGCTTAATGGGCAAAGTGATGGACCAAGGCTCGGTATAAAATTTGGGATCCTCGAAGGCAACCGTCCACTTGATGTTGTCGTTATCGATCTTCTGAAAGCGCTCAACCAGATGCAGTTGATCGCTGTGCTGGTGGCCGGCCGTGTCGAGCCAAGTACGGTCGTTGAGCCCGACGGTGTCGACGATAAGAGTGTCGCCTTCCCAATGACCGATGGAATCACCAAACCAGGTCGGGTCCGGATCCTTCGGATGGCTGCGACCGTCGGTGTTGATGATGCGGAAGGTGCGCTGATTCTCAAAGAGGATGGCCGTCACTGTGGGCGTCTGAACGATCTGGAAAGGCATGAGGCCGGCCTGGATTCCTCGCGCCGGCCCGATGGGCAAACACTGCGTCAGAGGATCATCGATCTCGTCTTCTTTCTTGAAGAGATCGGCGGCATAGGGCGTAAGGGGAGGCTGATGGCCCAGCGGCTTGGAGATATCAGGGGTGAAAGGCGCCGACCAAATGCCATTCAGATCCGGCGGAGCGGGGGCTTGCGTGCGGCCCGACGTCCCCCCGGAACACGCGGTAAGAAACGGCAAGGCTATAAGTGCAGCCATAATGAAGCGCGGCGCGCGAGAAGATTGAGTCATGCCGGTCATCCCATTTAGTTCTTGGCGAACTTAGTTTTTGCCGTAGCCTTTAACATTTCCAGTACCCATCGAGAGTTGCCGGCCGTCCTGAAAGGTGATGGTGTTGCAGGCAACCAGATGCGCACCGTCGCGAGCGCGAAAGCCCTTGGCCGTAACCACGTCGCCCGGCTTGACGGTGTCTTTGCGCCAGCCCTGGCGGTAAAGAATGTTCGGCGGACTGCCTTCGAAGGCCCAATTCACTACCTTGCCGCTGGCGTCTTTAACGTCGAGATAGAAATAAATGTGCGGATTCATGAACTCCATTTTGGTGACGGTTCCGGTGAGCGTGACCGGCTTGCTGTCGTCAAATTCAACGCTGAATCCGTGGTGCGCCACTACAGGCGCCGCTAAGAAGAGTGCGGACGCAAGGGCCACGGCCGAGAAAAACGTGCTTCGCATGAATTCCTCCAGAAGCGAATCCTTAGGCACGTTATATGCCAGCGACTGTTTGGGGTCAAGCTTGCTGCGGCGCCCGTGACTGAGCGGGCTTCAGGGGCTAAGCCCCCAGAGAGCAGCACGCCGATGTCAGAGCTAAAGCTCTGACCCCCTAACAAGACGGTGCCGCGATTGCGCGTCGCAATTCATAAAACATTGCGCTAAAGCGATTCGCAACAGCTCATAAGTCAGCTCTCGCGAGGGTCCCTTGCGTCCATTTCGAAAGCGCGTAATTAGGACACGGCTCAATCACTGGACGCGGCAGTGCCGATCATTCGGGCTTGGCGGAGGCAAACGTGCCGGCGCCGGAGTCCGGCGCGCCATGCCAGGGCCATTCGCCGCGGCGAAAGGCGCGGAAGAAATACAGCACGAGACCTGCGATGAGCAAAACGACTGCATAGCGGATTTCACGCAGGAAATTCGGCCGCGAAATCAGAATGTAGACGAATCCGGCAATGGCGATGAGCGCGGGCAGCGGGTACAGCCACATACGGAAAGGCCGCGGCATTTCCGGCTGCCGCGCGCGCAAAATCAGCAGGCCGACCTGTTGCAAAAGAAATTGCAGCAGGATGCGGATCACGACGAGAGCGGCGATCACGTCCACCAATCGCAAAAAGCAGAACGCCATGGACACCACTCCCAGCACAAGCAGCGACACATAAGGAAATTTGTGGCGCGGGTGGAGGCGGCCAAAAACTTCGAAGTAATTTCCATCGAGCGCGGCGGCGTAAGGGACGCGGGAATATCCGAGGAGCAAAGAGAAGATCGATCCGAAGGCGGTCCAAAGAATTAGGAGTGTGGCCAGTTTGCCGGCCCAGCCGCCATAAATCTGCTGCATGAAGACGGCAATCACCGAGGAGCGGGCATTTTCGGTGGTCTGGCCCTGGAGCTGCTGCCAGGGAATAACGCCGAGCACGCTGACGTTCATGAGCAGATAGATCGCCGCGACCAGGCCGACGGAAATGAGCACGGCGCTGGGGACGTTGCGCTCGGGTTTTTCGACCTCGCCCGCGAGGTAACAAATGTTGTAGTAGCCCCAGTAATCGTAGGAGGTGACGAGCAGGGCCGCGCCGAGGCCAGTGAAGAAGCTGGTCGAAAATGTGAACGCGCCGGGAGGAAAGTCAAAGGCTTGCGCGGCGTGGAAATGCGTTACGCCAGCGGAGATCACCCAAGCCACTGTGACGAGCACGCCTCCCCAGAGCAGTTTCGAGAGACGCCCGATGCTCGTAATGCGCCGATACAGCAGCACGACCGCGAATGCGCATGTGGCCATGGCGAGCCAGGTTCCCGGGGTGACGACGATGTTTGCTTCCAAGCGGCCGAGCAGCGGAATCGCGAGGTGCAGATTGCGCTGCAGCCATATTGCGCGAAGGTTCGGCCAAAGGTAGCCGGCGTACGCCGCAAGTCCGATGCACCCAGAGGCAATCGAGAGCGGCGCGCTGAACGTCAATTGCCAGATGAAAAGAAACGACATCATGCGGCCCAGGCTTTTAGGGCCGTAGATCTGCTTCAGATATTCGTAGGGACCGCCAGCGCGCGGCATGGACGCGCCGAGTTCCGCAACCACGAGGCCGTCGCAGACAGCCAGCGCAGCGCCGAGAATCCAACCGAGCAGCGCTTGGGGACCGTGCATCGCAGCGACGACCAGCGGCAGCGTGATAAACGGACCCACGCCGATCATATCCAGCATGTTCAGGGCGACGGCGCTGCCGAGACCCATGCCCCGGATCAAGTTTTGAGTTTGCCGAGGGGAATCTGACTGCGGTGCGGAACTGTGGGGCGCGCCGCCTTGAGTGGAGGAGGTCACAGCGTCGGGCGCTCAGGCGCCGGCGCTGGCGGCGGCTTCGAGTACGCGGCGATAATACGCTTCGTAACGCGGGATCACGTCTTCGGCACAGAACCTGCGGCGTGCGTCTTCGCGGGCGCGCTTGCCCATTTCTCTGCCGCGATCAGGGCTCGAGAGAATTTCGATGGCATAGCGCCCGGCGGAGGCGACGTCGCGCGGCTCCACAAGATAGCCGTCGACGCCGTGTTGCACGACGTCAGGCATACCGCCAACATTTGTACCGATTACGGGTACTTCACAGGCCATAGCTTCGAGGGCTGCGAGGCCGAAGGACTCGAGATCGGACGGCAACAGGAAAAGATCGGCCACGCCGAGCTTTTCATAGACGCGATCCTGCTTGCCAAGCATAAAAACGTCTTTCGTAAGCCCCTTTTTCCGGATGGCGTATTCGACGGCACCACGGTCGGGGCCGTCGCCCATGAGCACGAGCTTCGCTGGCATTTTGCGGCGGACGAGGTCGAAGATCTCAACGACGTCGGGAACGCGCTTGACGGGACGGAAATTCGATAGATGCATAAGAATGGGCTCGCCCTTGGGGGCCCATTCGGCGCGCAGAGCGGGGTCGTCTTTTCGGCTGTAAAGATCGCAGTTGACGAAATTGGGGATGACTTCGATGGGACGCTTGATGTCGAACTCATCTATGGTTTTCTTTTTAAGGTAATTCGAGATACAGGTCACGCCGTCGGATTGTTCGATAGAAAAGCGGGTGATCGGCAGGAAACTGCGGTCATTGCCGACCAACGTGATGTCTGTACCGTGGAGCGTGGTGATAAAAGGCAACCGACGAGGCGCGGCCATGGAGCGCGCGAGTAGCGCGCTGACAGAATGCGGAATGGCGTAATGCACGTGCAGCAGATCAAGGCGCGCGGATTCCGCCACTTCCAGCATCTTCACAGAAAGCGTAAGCGTATAAGGCGCGTGGTCGAAGAGCGGGTAACTGGAAACTTCGACTTCGTGGAAAGTAATGCGCTCGTTTGGCATCAGCCGTACCGGCGGCGCATAGCTGATGAAATGCACGTCATGGCCACGAGCCGCCAGCTCTATGCCTAATTCCGTGGCAACGACGCCCGAGCCTCCGTAAGTGGGATAGCAGGTGATTCCGATTTTCATGTTGCTGCGGCCTGGACGCCCAGTCTGGGCGGGATGTCGCAGGGCCGCACCATGTTATACCATCGCGTTAGGGGGACGAAATTGCAGCTTGGGGACGCCTTGGCAACCATTATCGCCGCACGTTATGTCTAACCGAGTTCTTTCCCTTTATGTAATTATCGGGGTGTAAGCGCCCATATCAAGGAGTCACTGAAGAAACGAAAAATGATCCGACCTAATGCAGCGATCCTGATTTTGTGTGTTCTCTTCGCCGCTACATTTGCCCCTTTATCCTTTGCTCAAACCAATGACAGCGCGGAAATATCGACGGTCGAAAACGCCGATCAACCGCAGGTGACCGCGCAAACCCAAACACCGCCGTCGAACAATCCTCAGGCGCCTTCGCTTGAAGACCTAGGGCTCGCTCCGTCACAGACGCAGAGCGACCCACAGCTTCAGGCGAGGCTCGACAAGCGCGCGCACATGCTGAGGATCCACCAAAAACTAGGCTTGATCACAGCGATTCCGATGATCGCCAGCGTTGCTACAGGGTTCGGCGCAGGCGGCAAAGGCACGAGTACGAGCGACCGCTGGGCGCATCTCGCTTTGGGATCAGTTACGGGCGACCTATATTTCACGACCGCCTATTTCGCGATCTTTGCTCCCAGAATTCCCGGAACGCAAACGCGCGGGCCCATTCGCGTTCACAAAGCTCTGGCCTGGATTCACGGACCCGGGATGATTCTGACGCCCATTCTGGGCGCCATCGCCTTCGATCAAAAAAGCAAAGGTGAGAAGGTTCACGGGATTGCCAGCGCGCACAGTGCCGTCGCTATCGTGACGGCGGGTGCATTCGGGGCAGCCCTGCTATCCGTGTCGCTCAAATTCTGAAGACTAATTCCCAAGGAAGCGCCTAACCCAAATGAATGCAAAGTTTCTTATAGGCCTTTTATTCTTCGCCGCTCCCGCCTCCGCGCAAACAGATCAACAATGGATTCTGCAGCAGAGCAACCTGACGTATCACGTTTCTCACCCCTTACATCAGAGCGAAGGTGTGAGCCATGAGGCGCGCGGAAAGGGCGTCTGTCACCAAGGGCAATGTGATTTTCTGATCGCGGTACCGGTAAAGTCGTTCAATTCCGGTGACAGTAACCGCGACCTGCACATGCTGCAAGTAGTGCGCGGCGCGGAATTCCCTCTCGTTACCGTGCGCACGCGATTGCCCGAGGACGCAGCCTCATCCGCGACGGTGCTTGCGGATCTGGAGATTCAGTTCGCAGGACAAACGGCCGAGTACAAGCAAGTGCCGCTGCAACTGGCGAAAGAGAAAGACAACTTCCGCATCACTGGGACAGTTCCCGCCACACTATCGGACTTCAAGATCGATCCTCCCTCGCTTTTGACCCTTCCCGTTAAGAACGAGATACCCGTGCGGGTGGAGATGACCTGGCACGCGGAGAAGTAATCTCGCTGATTGAGCTTCGCGCAACCCTGGGCGACCCGGTCAGGGACTAAACTTCTCGTTGGTGGTGGGATATGCTATGACACGGAAGGGGGTGGGGAGCCCTGCGGTTAAGCCATGGTGTACAAGTTCAGGTTATGACCATAAGGCACACACTGAAACGTGCTCTGCTGAGGCGAGGCCGGATCGCCGCGAGCATGGCCGGTCTTATAGCCTTGGCGCTCGCAGGACTGGTGCTTTCGATCTCCGTGCGCGGGCAGGGACCGGCTGCTGCAACTTCGGCGACGAATGATCCGAGCGGTGCGGCGGCGCCTTGGGAATGGCCTACGCCCGATGCGCGCCCGCTGCAAATCGATCGCGGAGCAGCCGGCCTGTGGCAGACACTGCTGAAGCTGCACACGCGGGCAAGTCTTCTGATGCTGGTGGCGCATCCAGACGATGAAGACGGGGGCATGCTCACGTACGAATCGCGAGGGCAGGGCGCGCGGGCGGCTTTGTTCACGCTTAACCGCGGCGAGGGTGGGCAGAACGTGATGTCCGACGATTTCTGGGATGCGCTGGGCCTGGTGCGAACACAAGAACTGCTGGCAGCAGACCGCTATTACGATGTGCAGCAGTTCTGGGGCACGGTGGCCGATTTCGGCTTCTCAAAAACGCGCGAGGAGGCGCTCGATCTGTGGGGGCACGACCGGCTGCTCGAGGATGCCGTCCGTGTAGTGCGCATGACGCGACCGCTAGTGATTACGTCGGTTTTCGTCGGAGGGCCTACGGACGGTCACGGGCATCACTCCGCTGCCGGGCAGATCGCGCAGGAGGTGTTCGCGGCGGCCGGCGACCCGAACATGTTTCCTGAGCAGATTCGTGCCGGACTGAGGCCGTGGTCACCCGCCAAGATGTATGCCCGCGTGCCGATTTTCCCCATCAGCGAAAAAGGCATGTTTGATTCGGCGACGGGAAAGTATCTCCCCGTGCGTTTCTACGATTTCATTCACAAGACATGGTCGGATGGGCCGCTGAGCGCGAATCTGGAAATTCCGGAGGGTGATGGCGACTCTGTGCTGGGCGCGACCTTCACGCAAATCGCGCGCGAGGGCTGGTCACTGCAGAAATCACAGAATGGCGGTGGTGGAATTCCGCTCGCCGCGCCGGTAGCGGCGCCGTATCACCGCTTCGGTTCTTCGAGCCCGGCGGGCGATAAGGAGAAATCGTATTTTGACGGGATTGATACTTCCGTCGCGGGCATCGCTGGTCTGGCCGGCGGGAAAGATGATGCTTTTTTGAAAGAAGGGCTCGGCCGCATCAATTCCGCCGTGGAGCGAGCTATGGCGGGATTTTCAGTGAGTGAACCAGAAAAAATTGGGCCGGTTCTGGCCGAGGGATTGAAAGAAACGAACGCGCTCGTCGCACAGGTCGCGGGAAGCAAGCTTTCCGATCAGGCGAAATACGATGTGGCGTTCGAGTTGAAGGCAAAGCAGGACCAGTTTCGAAAAGCTATCGTGCAGGCGCTGAATCTTTCTCTCGAAGCGACGGTCGCTCCTGCGAAGGAGCCCAACCGCGGGAATCCTCTTTTCGCGCTGCCCCCCGAGACGATGAAATCGCTCGTGCCGGGCGAGCAGTTTGTTGTGCGAGTGCACGTGGATAATCCGGGCACCGCGGCGCTGCCGCTTAGCCGCGTTTGGCTGGAGAGTGCAGCGGGCGAAGCCTGGAACGTGAGCGCGGAATCCGCGGCTCCCGCAAGTATTGAAGCGAGG
This sequence comes from uncultured Acidobacteriota bacterium, assembly GCA_963846235.1. Classification (GTDB taxonomy): domain Bacteria; phylum Acidobacteriota; class Terriglobia; order Acidiferrales; family UBA7541; genus Palsa-189. The sequence goes on along the minus strand of CAWJVF010000002.1, from coordinate 3,550,617 downwards.
CATGCTCTGGATCAACGCTTCACAGTGAAGGCTCCTCAAGATGCCGCGCCGACGCGCCCTTATTTTTCGCGCCCGAATGAGGAACTGCCGTATTACGACAAGGTCGACGAACGGTACCGCAATTTGTCGTTCGGTCCTTACCCGCTGGCGGCATGGGTTGAATTCAACTATACGGGCGTGGCGCTGCGCATCGGGCAGGTGATTCAAACTGTGCAGCAGCAGACCGGCCAAGGTATCGTGCTCAATCCGTTGGAGGTGACGCCGGCGGTTTCGGTGAGGATTTTCCCGGAGGCCGGCATCACACCGTTAGGCTCGAAATCGTTCATGCTTTCAGCGCAAGTTCACACGGAGGCGGAGGCCGGCGCGAAGGGCACAGTTAAGCTGGATCTGCCGGAAGGCTGGCATTCCGAGCCGGCATCGGCGGCTTTTGCGCTCGGGCGGGCAGGACAGGAACAGATCGTGCGATTCGAAGTGATCGCCGATCGGCTGGAAACCAAGCCGTACACGGTGACCGCGGTCGCAGAATCGGGCGGGCGGCAATATCGCGAAGGCTTTATCACCGCAGGGTATCCGGGGCTGCGTCCTTATAACCTCTACGTTCCGGCGACCTATCGCACGTCAGGCGTGGACGTGAAAATTTCGCAGGGATTGCGTGTGGGATACGTGATGGGCACGGGCGACACGGTGCCGGAATCGCTCGATGACCTTGGCGTGCACGTGCAGTTGCTGAACGCGCAGGACATCTCGAGCGGCGACCTGCAAAAATACGACGTCATTCTGGTGGGTGTGCGCGCGTATACGGCCCGGCCGGAGCTTGTGACTAACAACAGCCGCCTGCTCGAATACGTACACAATGGCGGCGTGGTGATCGTGCAGTATCAGTCCGTGCAGTACGACCACAATTTCGGCCCGTATCCATATACTTTGCCAAACGATGCCGAGCGCGTGGTGGACGAGCGCTCTCCAGTGACATTCGCCGATTCGAAAAGTCCCATACTCAACTGGCCCAACCAGATCAACCAATCGGACTTTGCGGGTTGGGTCGAGGAGCGCGGCCATAGCTTTATGAAAACATGGGATCCGCAATATGTCGCGCCGCTCGAAACGCACGATCCGGATCAGGACCCGCAGAAGGGCGGCTTGGTATATGCGCGATATGGGCGGGGAGTTTACGTCTATGTGGCCTTCGCGCTTTATCGGCAATTGCCTGATGGCGTGCCTGGCGCCTACCGTCTGTTTGCCAATCTCTTGAGCTTGCCGCGCAATCCCGCATTCAAGCAGACCGGCGGCATGAATAACAGCGCCCGCCGTTAGCCGCAGCGCCTCTGTGGACGATGAAACCAAGTGCCCGGTCAGCGGGAAACGGAAGTACGCAACCGAAGGCGAAGCGCTATCCACAGCGGCACATCAGATCTCCATCGCCAACGCGCCGAAGCTTAAAGCTTATGTTTGCCAATGGTGCCACGCCTGGCATTTGACGAAAGACACAAGCAAAGCCACTAAGGGTCGCAGATAATCAGGTGAGTTGAATTCGGCGAGGCTCACCTCGGCCGTTGAGAATGGTAATCGCGCGCCGTTCCGCTGGCCTTATTGCATTGGAGACGGATGTGGTAGACTCCGCCGAGATGTGCGCGGGGCAAGACAGGGTGACCAAAGCCGAGCTACTAATTTCCTTGCTCCAAGCCAGGAGTACAAGACGTAGCATTGCCGATAGGGAGGCCTAACCATGGCCACACATGATGGCGAATCAGCGGCGCGCGGCGCGAATGCTCGCAAGAAGCCCTTCTACAGAACCCTTTGGGGACAGGTGCTCATCGGGGTAGCGATCGGCATCATTCTGGGTTATGTCCGGCCGCAAACAGCAATTGCTATGAAGCCGCTGGGTGATGCGTTCATTCGCGTCATCTCCATGATTATCACGCTGGTGATCTTTTGCACCATCGTGACCGGCATCGCCGGCATGGGCGACCTGAAGAAAGTGGGACGCGTGGGCGGCAAGGCCCTGCTCTACTTTGAAGTCGTCTCCACCATTGCGCTACTGATGGGCCTGGTGGTCGGCAATCTGGTTCAAACCGGCGCGGGCTTCAACGCCGATCCCACCAAGCTGAATGCCGCAGCCGTGACGAACTACGCGGGCGCGGCGAAAACTGCAACGGTCACGGACTTCCTGATGCACATCATTCCCACGACCGTGGTGGATGCTTTTGCTCGCGGAGACATCCTCGAAGTGGTTTTCGTTTCGGTCCTGTTTGGCCTGGCTATGTCGGTGATGGGCAAGCGTGTGAAGCCGCTGGTGGATACAATCGAGGGCCTGACGCAGGCCGTTTTTGGCGTGGTAAATCTGGTGATGAAGGCTGCACCGATCGGCGCCTTCGGGGCGATGGCCTACACCATCGGGGCGTACGGCCTTAAATCGCTGGGGCCACTGGCGAAGCTGGTCAGCGCAGTGTGGCTAACTTCAATTCTTTTTGTGCTGGTCGTGCTGGGCGCGATTTGCTGGGCATCGGGTTTCGGAATTATCCGGTTCCTGGCCTATATCAAGGAAGAGATCGTGCTTTGCCTGACGTTGAGCTCCTCCGAACCGGCGCTGCCCACGTTGATGGAAAAGATGGAGAGCCTCGGATGTTCGAAGGCGTTGGTCGGACTGGTGGTGCCCACCGGTTATACCTTTAACACCGATGGGAGCAGCATCTACATGACATTGGCGGCGCTTTTTGTTGCGCAGGCCACCAATATTCATCTTACGCTCGGACAACAGCTGACCATTTTTGCCGTGGCCGTGCTCACTTCCAAGGGCGCGAGCGGCGTGCAGGGCGCAGCATTCATTGCGCTGGTCGGCACCTTAATGGTGATTCCCACCATACCCGTTGCAGGGATGGCACTGATTCTGGGCGTGGACCGCTTTATGAGCATGGCCCGGGCGACCACGAACATGATTGCAAATGGAGTCGCAACCGTGGTGCTGGCGCGATGGGAACACGAACTCGATCGCGCGACCCTGCGGCGCAACCTTGGAATGTCCTTCGCGGCGGCCACGGCGCCCCTGGAGCCGGCCACGGCGCACAGGAAATCTGCTGTTTAGGATGCTGCGTTTGGAGTTGCCGCCTCGACGCAGCGATGCGCTTTGCGAGATTGAACTGCGGGAACGCTCTTCGTGAAGCCCGAACCCGTCCTTTTCACCTTTCACAAAATCCGTGAGCAAAGCGAGCAGGGCAAAGTGGGAGCCTGGCGCGCTTTGCTCGAGTTTTATGCCCCGGCATTTTTCCGGCTGCTCGAAATCGACGGAGCAATGTCTGCACAAGAGGCATTGCCGGTTGTGAAGAGGATGCTGGGGGATCTCACGCGCAATGGCTTCGAGCGACTGCGCGCGACTTCCCGGCAATCGGAACGCGAATTTCTGGGAGACCTTCGCGCAATGCTGCTGGAGGCAGCAGCGGACCAAGTAAGCGCCCAAAACCCCGAGACTTCGGCGACTGGCATCTTTGAACCCGATAAAATTGCCAAGCTGCTCGACGAGCTTCCACTGCTCCATAAGGAGATGCTCTTTTTCAGGCTAGCCGGTTATACGGAGAACACCGTCGAACGTGTTATGCGCCTGTCGCCGCGAGTGGCCGAAAAAGCATTCGAGCGGCTGGCAGGGGAATACCAGGCGGCTCGTCAAGCCGAACGAGATCAGTGCCCCTGGCCCGCTGCCTGGCTCGCATTTCTAAAGCAGGCACGAGGTCTCAAGACCGAAAATTGCACTCCCACACACCAGATGGTGCGCATTCACGATGGGCAAGTGAGTTGGTATGAGAAAGAGCCGGTGGAAAAGCACGTCTCCGGGTGTTTGCACTGCCTGGAAGCATGGACGGGATTGCGCGAGGTCGGTTATTGGCGCCGTGCGGCCGATCCGATTTCAGCCTCCCAGATCGATCAATTATTCGAAGTGATTCCGGTAGAAAAAACGCTTACGAAGAAGAAGTCATTCCTGCAGCGCTTACGCTCCTAGGCCATTCAGAGCTAGTGCGACTGGTGCAGCGAGCCGTGCCTCCAGGCGCTTCGGTGGAAGATCCAGTCGAAAATCGGCAGGAAGACGTTATAGCGGCCTTCAAAGCCGCCGTGGTGCAGCATATGATGGCCTCTCGCCGCGCGAAGCCATCCAGGCAACCAGCCTCCAAGGTGAAAGCGCCAGTGAATCTCCTCGTAAGCGATGAAATAGAGCGTGAAGCCGGCGAAGATTCCAACGGCAAGTCCGGTATGCAGGAAAAACTCCAGGGCGAACACGGGAAGCGCGTTCAAGACGAAGACGAGGACGACCACCCAGGGCGACGTGGCGAAATTGACGTAGCGCGGCTCCTCCGGCGCTCCCGCCGTGTCGTGATGGAGTCCGTGGCGCTGGACGAGAAATCCTTCGCCCCAATGCAGGAAAAATCGGTGCAGTACGTACTCAAAACCGTTTGCGTAAAAAACTCCCGCCACAAATCCTGCCACGAGGCGCAGGGGATCAAGCTCGCGCGGGCCAAAATGAACCAGCTTAAGAAGCACTATCGCGAGGATCGAGCCCATGAGAAACGCCGTAACTGCGTTGCGGCGCTTGACATGGTGTGCGCGGGCAATTTCAGCAGATCGGGAAGCGAGCTGGTTGGCCATTCGTGATCCCTGCGGGTCTTACCGAGAATCTGTTCTTAGATTAACACTGATTCGAAAAGCAGAGCCCTCGGGCCCTAAAGAGAAGCCTTCGGGATGACAATACGACACAGCCGCAACTTGAAGAATGACCAATGTGCGCAGGGCCTGGCGCCTGGCTCAGCCTTCGGCGAGCAGCCGAACGCGCAATCTCTCCTGCGTATCCGGAGTAAGCTTCGCGCCACCGAATGTGAGATAGAAGGCATCCAGCGCGCGCTGGCCCTCGGTATCGATCAAGGCGATTTCGATATTGCAGCCAAAATTCGCCAAAGTTGAGCTTAAGCGAAAGAGCAAGCCCGGCCGGTCCTGCGTGACAATCTCCATGAGCGTTGAATGCGGAGAACTGCTGTCGTCAAAGCGAATCTGGGTCGAGACGTTTACTTTTGGCTGCGCCTTCGACTGCCCTCCGGCCCTGCCGCGCATCAGCGTCTCTCGCGGAGTGACCCCAGTCAGCACATCCTCCAAGTTTTTTTGCAAGCCCGCTAATTCCGAGGGATTCAGTTGGAGAGTTTTATGCGGATCGGTGAAATGGAAGGTGTCCACCACGACTCCGGCGGCGTTGGCAAAAGCCTCGGCCTTCCATATGTCCATTCCCCACGAAGCCAGTGTTCCGCTGACTCCGGCGAAGAGGAACGGCCGGTCCGTCGCCAACAGAGTCAGTGCATACATATGGCCACGATTCTCGACGTGCAATTGAACGCTTTTCTCTTTCAATTTTCGTGCCATTACGAGGTGGGAGGCGATCTCCTCCGGAGAATGCGCGAAGAGATAGCGGCGCGGGAGGCCTTCGAGAAAAGAGGCCAACCCTTCGCTTGAGGTAGCCGTGGAAAGCAGAGGAAAGATCCGCTCGATAAATTTCAGGTCTCCCGCCTCGGCCCGGAAACGCTCTTCATCCAGGCTGCGGGTGAGGTAGTTTGCGGTAAGAACGTAGAGCTGCCACAGCGATTCCGCTTTCCAGGGAGTCAATGCCTCAGGATTGACCGCACGAATATCCGCATACGTGAATAGACAGAGCAGCTTGAGCCTTTCCGGCGTGCCTACCTGTTCGGCAAAAGCGCGAATCGTTTCAAGATCGAAAATGTCGCGCCGCAACAGGCTGGCGGACATGGCCAGATGGTCACGAATGAGAAAGCGGACGGTATCCGCCTGGTCGGGTTTCAAATCAAGGCGGCTGAAAACTTTTTCGATCGATTCCAGGCTGCCGGCGACGTGGTCTTCGCAAGGCATTCCCTTGCCGACGTCGTGAAACAACAAGGAGAGGAAGAGAAGCTCAGGTTCCTCCAGTTCGGAAAAAAGAGTGGCGAAAGGACGTTCCCAGTTTTGTTGCGGTTCCCGTAGGCTGTGAATATTTTCGATGGCCATGAAAGAATGCGCGTCCACGGTGTAATGATGATAGTAATCGCGGACCACTAGGGAATCGATGACGCCAAACTCGCGGAACAAGCGAACCAGCAATCCTGAGCTGTGCATGGCGCGTAGCGATTCGGCGGCATGGCGGGCCAGCAGAATTTCGCGAAGATTGCTCCACAATGCCAGGAAAGCCGATCCCGAGTCGAAGATACTTGGCATAGCCTCGCGAATTTGATCCTCGGCTTCCCGGCTAAGCTTGATTCCATGTTCGGCAACGTATTTGAAAACTTCCAGGAGCCGCTGCGGATCGCGAAGGCCCGCCGGTTCGAGCAGGGTGAGGCGAGCTCCTACAACGGAAAATGCGGAATGCGAGCCGCGCGATTTCCATCCCCGGACACGAAAGGTACCTCGTGCCGGAACCGTTTCGTCCAGCAATTGCGTGCAGAGAGCATAAACGGCGCGCGCGTGGCGAAAATAGATGCGCATCCAGTCCGCAGGATCAACGGCTCGGCAATTTTCTATCCCAATCCCACGAGCGGCGGCAGCGGCCTGCAGTTCATAAGACAACGCATTGTCGTCGCGCCCCTGCCGGTAATGAAGAAAGCAGCGCGCCGCGGCGAGAAAATCGAATGCCGCCTCCATGTCAGGGCGAGCCTTAGAAGGCCAGATATCTTCCGACGTCGCCCATCGACCCGTTTTTTCGATCTTGGAAATCAGTCCGACCCACCATGCCACGTGGTAGTCGCGCAAGCCGCCGGGAGAATTCTTGAGGTTCGGCTCCAGGTGAAAGATCGTGTCGCCTTCTTTTTTGTGCCTTTGCCGGGTGAGTTCGGAAAGGTCGCGTAGCAAATCAGAGGAAGCTCCATCGATCATGTGGGGAAGAGCCTTATTGCGCAACCGGTCGAAAAGTTCGCGATCTCCTCCCAGATAGCGGCTATCGAGGACGGACATATTGAACTCGGGATTGTCTTTTTGAAATTTTGAGCATTCGTTCAGAAAGCGATACGTCGGACTAACGCGGAGGCGCAGGTCCCATAACGCTCTGCTGACCGCTTGGGTTCCATCGCGATAGCGGCTCTCCGCGTCGCGATCGACCCATAGAAACATGAGATCGACGTCCGAATGGGGAAAAAGCTCTCTGCGACCATAGCCTCCCAGAGCTACGAGCGAGAGGTTTTTCAGGTCGCCGGGCTCCGGTGCGAGAAATTCGCGGCTGAGGTCGAGTACGACGCGGTCCAACAAAGATGTGCGGGCCTGGGTGGCGACGCGGCCATTCGAGGTAGCTCGGAACTCACGCTCGATTCTGGCAAACTCCTCCGCGTAGAAATCGCGGAGAGCGGTGAATGGTGTGGAAGGTATACCCACTGCACTGGCTCAAGAGAAGGCGATAAAGAATCGCTTACTGCGTACGGCTAGAGAGCTCCTTCCCCTCTTTCTTCATCACGGATGCGGATGGCTTCATCGACCTTGGAAAGGAAAATCTTGCCATCGCCGATTTTGCCGGTCCGGGCGGTCTTCAAAATAGTCTGGACAGCGCCATCGACGAGGTTGTAGGGCAATACCATTTCGATCTTCACTTTGGGAAGAAGGTCCACTTCGTATTCGCGACCGCGATAAGTTTCGGTATGGCCCTTCTGCCTGCCGTGGCCGCGCACCTCGGAAACCGTCATCCCCTCGACGCCGATCTGGTGCAGGGCTTCCTTCACCGATTCGAAGCGGGAAGGCTGAATGATCGCTTCAATGCGCATCATCGAATTCTGTCTCCTTGGATCATCAGACCTTGTGTCAATCTTTGAGGATTCGACCTGCATGGCATCCTCCCAGCGTCAGGGCGCTATGAGTCAAAATCGTATCCTACTTCCCCGTGGTGCGACAGGTCCAAGCCTACCGGTTTCGTTCAGTGTAAACCTATGATCCATTTACGAACGCCTTGTGAGAGCCGGTTTCGTGCGCTATTAGCGCGCCAAAGATAGCGATGCGCCTTTCAATTATCAATATGAGATTTTTGGGAAATTCTTGCGGGTAGACGAAAAGGGGTTCTATTCGGAAAACAAATCCGTGACGGCGCCCAGGCTGCTGCTCGAAACCAAATGGCGATACTTTGCGAGCACGCCGGAGGTGTAGCGGGGTTCGGGCGCTTTCCAGGCTTTGTGTCGCCGCTCCAGTTCTTCCGGAGAGACGTGTAGTTCGAGCTTCCGGTAGTGCGCATCGATCGTAATCGAATCCCCCTCGCGCACGATTCCTATCGTTCCGCCCACGGCAGCTTCCGGAGCTACGTGCCCCACAACCAAGCCGTGCGTGCCACCGGAAAAACGGCCATCAGTAATCAGGCCGACAGATTCGCCTAGTCCCGCGCCAATCAACGCGGAAGTCGGCGCCAGCATTTCGCGCATGCCCGGACCGCCCTTCGGCCCTTCGTAGCGAACAACGATCACGTCGCCTGGATGTATCTTCTTCGAAAGAATGGCCGCGAGGCAGTCCTCTTCGGAATCGAACACGCGCGCAGGACCGGTGATCTTTTCGGCTTTTGAAATCTTTGCGACGGCGCCTTCGGAGGCAAGATTGCCTTTGAGGATGACCAGATGGCCTTCGGGCGCAACGGGCTTTTCCCAGGAATGAATCACATCTTGATTCATCCGTGGCTCGCTGGGGACAGCTTCGAGGGTCTGCGCGATGGTTTTGCCGGTTATGGTGATTGGGTCACCATGCAACACGCCATGGGCCAGCAGAATTTTCATTAGTTGCGGAATGCCGCCCGCAGCATGCAGTTCCGTGGTGACGTACTTGCCTGAAGGTTTCAAATCGCAAAGCACTGGCACGCGCTTGCGGATGGTTTCGAAGTCCTCGAGGCTAAGGGGAACGCGGGAGGCCCTGGCAATTGCGAGCAGGTGAAGGACGGCGTTCGTTGAGCCGCCGGTGGCCATCACTACGGCGATGGCGTTTTCGAAGGCTTTGCGGGTCATGATATCGCGAGGGAGCAATTGGCGGCTGACCGCATTCGCGAGTACGCGCGAAGATTCGGCGGCGCTCTCTTTTTTTTCGTCGTCCTCGGCTGCCATGGTCGACGAATACGGCAAGCTCATGCCCATAGCTTCGATGGCCGAAGACATGGTGTTGGCGGTAAACATACCGCCGCAGGAGCCCACTCCCGGACACGCATGGCGCTCGACTTCGAGCAGCTCGGCCTTATCGATTCGCCCCGCGCTGAATTCGCCCACAGCTTCGAAGGCGCTCACCACGGTGAGATTTTTGCCGTCCAGGCGGCCGGGCTTGATCGTGCCGCCATAGACAAAAATCGAGGGGATATTCAGACGCGCGATGGCGATCATGGCGCCGGGCATGTTTTTGTCGCAACCGCCGATGGCCACGAGTCCATCCACTTCCGCTGCGCTGCAAACAGTTTCAATCGAGTCGGCTATTACTTCGCGCGACACCAGCGAATACTTCATCCCCTCGGTGCCCATGGAGATGCCATCGCTGACCGTGATGGTGCCGAAGATTTGCGGCATCGTTCGCGCTGCGCGTAAAGATTCCACGGCGCGTTCGGCCAAATCATTGAGGCCCGCATTGCAGGGAGTGATGGTGCTGTAGCCGTTGGCTACGGCGACGATGGGCTTATCGAAATCGCTGTCGCCGAAGCCGACGGCGCGCAGCATGGCGCGGTTGGGGGTGCGTTCGTAGCCTTCGGTGACGAGGCGGCTTTTTCTGTTCAGACGGGTTGCAGTGTCAGTCATAGCCGGTTGATTCTTAATTGTTACAAACCAAAAAACTGAAAGCCTCAGGTCTGCCGACCAAAGGCGTCGGCGCGACCTGAGCTACAGAATGCCCATCCCTCGCGATGCTAGGGATGGCAACAACAATAGATGTGGGTTCAAGGTTTTGCGCCGACGGCGGCATTGGGCGGTTCGGTAGCGACTTTTACTGGATTCAGGAAGGGCATGAGAGCGCGCAGCCGTTCGCCAACCTCTTCCACTAGCAAATGCTGCTCTTTGCGCCGCATTTCCATGAATCGCTTGCGGCCGGTTTCGTTTTCGGCGATCCAGTCCTTCGCCATTTCGCCGTTTTGAATCTTGCGCAGCAATTCCTTCATGGTCTTGCGCGTCTCGGCGTTGACGATCTGCGGGCCAGCAATGTAGTCGCCCCATTCCGCAGTGTCGCTGATGGAATAGCGCATGTAGTTCAGGCCGCCCTGATAGATTAAGTCGACGATCAGCTTCATCTCGTGCACGCATTCGAAATACGCCGCTTCCGGCTGATAGCCCGCCTCTACCAGCGTGTCGAATCCCGCTTTCATGAGCGCGCTGATGCCGCCGCAGAGGACGGCTTGCTCGCCGAAGAGATCGGTTTCGGTCTCCTCCGTGAATGTCGTCTCCATTACGCCTGCGCGGGTTCCGCCGATGGCTTTGCCATAGGAGAGCGCAAGCTGCTTGGCCTTGCCCGTCGCATCTTGATGGATGGCGAGCAGCGCCGGCGTTCCACCCCCTTCGGTGAAAACTTCGCGGACGCGATGGCCTGGAGCTTTTGGCGCAATCATCGTGACGTCGACATTCTTCGGAGGGTGGATCGTTCCATAGCGAATGTTGAAGCCGTGGGCAAACATGAGCATTTTGCCGGCAGAGAGATTCGGTGCGATCTCTTTCTCGTAGATCGCAGGCTGAGTGGTATCAGGCGCGAGCAGCATAATGACGTCGGCCCATGCGGCGGCATCGCGATTCGATTTGACCGTGAGACCCGACACAATTGCCTTTTGCCGAGACTTGCTCTGATCGTGCAGCCCTATGCAAACTGTGCAACCGCTATCCCTGAGATTCAGGGCATGCGCATGACCCTGCGAACCGTACCCGATAATGGCGATCTTCTTGGCCTGAATCAGAGAGAGGTCTGCGGCATCGTCATGATAAATCGTAGCCATTCTATTGCTCCTTGGTTATGGGGCCCTTAGACGGAACCGGGGTGCTCCGCCTCGACGAGCGCGTCGGCGCCCGTCAGTTCTGGGCCTGTTTTTTGCTGGCTCGGCCGAGGATCATCCTGCGCGCCCTTTGGTAAGGAACTCTCTTGAACCCCGCGCCGCATGACCACCTGACCCGTGCGCACCATCTCCAAAATGCCGAAGGGGCGAAGCACGTCCACCAGAGCGTGGATTTTATCCTCTGCGCCGGTAATTTCAATGATTAAGGAGCGCGGCGCCAGATCCACGACGCGCGCCCGGAAAACACGCACAATCTCCATCAGCCGGTGACGTGACTCCTCCGGCGCATCCACTTTGATAAGCGCAAGACTACGCGAAATCGTGGTGGCGTGCGTGACGTCTTCCACCGAGAGCACGTTCACCAGCTTGTAGATATTCGCTTCGACGCGGTGGGCCGCGCCGTCACCAATCGAGGAGACGATGGTCATGCGCGAAATGTTGGGACGCTCAGTATGTCCGACCGTGAGCGATTCGATGTTGTATCCACGACGGCGAAAGAGCGAGGCAATGCGGTTAAGAACGCCCGGCTTGTTCTCCACGTATACGACAAATGTGTGCGATTTTTCGCGCTCAGTCATCCGTCGGTCTTTCCACCAGAGGATTAGGCCGACGGATCATGGCGTGCAAATCGGCTCCCGCAGGAACCATCGGGTAGACCGAATCTTCTTGTTCCACGCGAAAATCGATCAGGGCTGGACCGGCATGAAAGCGCGACGTATTCAGCGCCGGCACCACCTGTGAACGGTGGGTCACCATCAGCCCTGGGATTCCGTAAGCCTCGGCCAGTTTCACGAAGTCAGGGCTCAGCAGCGGCGTTCCCGCATATCGGCCTTCGTAAAAAAATTCCTGCCATTGCCGCACCATACCCAGAAAGCCGTTGTTAATGATGGCGATCTTGACGTTCAGTTTTTCCTGAACGATCGTGGCTAGCTCAGCCATCGTCATCTGAAAACCGCCGTCACCAGCCACAACCCATACTTCCGAATCCGGCCGCGCAAATTTCGCGCCGATCGCCGCCGGCAAGGCAAACCCCATCGTGCCTAGTCCGCCGGAGGTAATCAGGGAACGCGGCTTTTCGTGGTGATAATACTGCGCTTCCCACATCTGATGCTGTCCGACGTCAGTAACAATGACGGCATCGCCTTTGGTTTCGCGCCAAAGATCGTTAATGACGTGCGCGGCGTAAAGATGCCCGCTATCGGGAAGGTTCTGGATATCGCGCACCGCCGAATCCTTCTTTGAGACGTGTACCTGCGACCACCACTCGGAATGCCGGTTCGGTTTCACCAGAGGAAGCAGCCGCTGGAGGACATGGCGCAGGTCGCCGATCAGCGGCACATCCACCTGCACGGTCTTGTTGATTTCAGCCCGGTCGATCTCGACGTGAATCTTTTTGGCCTTTAGCGCATAGGTGTTGACCTTGCCGGTCACGCGGTCATCGAAGCGCATGCCGAGCGCAATGAGTAGATCGGATTCCTGAATGGCCTGATTTACCCAGGCTTCGCCGTGCATGCCCATCATGCCGAGATTCAGCGGATGCGAAGCAGGAAAAGCGCCGAGTCCGAGCAGCGTCAAAGCCACGGGAATATCGGCGGTCTCCGCAAGCCGGCGAACTTCTTCACCTGCGCCGGAGAGAATGATGCCGTGTCCAGCCAGGATCACAGGCCTCTGCGATTCGTTGATCAGTGCAGCGGCCTCATTCAGTTTCGCAGGAGCGGGAAAGAAATCAGGGACCTGGCGGTGCGCTCGGGGCGCAGCAGCATCCCAATCAAATTCGCAGCTGCCTAGCTGGGCATCTTTAGTGATGTCCACGAGCACGGGGCCGGGTCGATCGGAAGCGGCGATCTGGAAGGCTTCACGCAAGCTGGAGGCGACTTCATCGGCGCGCGTCACCAGATAATTGTGCTTGGTGATTGGTATCGTGATGCCGGTGATGTCGGTTTCCTGAAAGGCATCGCTGCCGAGTACGGTGCTGCCCACCTGCCCGGTAATGCAGACGATTGGGGATGAATCCATCATTGCCGTGGCGATGCCGGTGACCATATTGGTCGCGCCGGGACCCGATGTTGCCAAGGCCACACCGACGCGGCCGCTCGCTCTCGCGTAGCCATCGGCCATGTGAGTCGCACCTTGCTCATGCCGCACGAGCACATGGTGGACGCGCGATCTCGTGAGTGCGTCGTAAGTGGGCAGAATTGCTCCGCCGGGATAGCCGAAGACGTGCTCCACTCCGAGCCGTTCCAAACATTCCCAGATGATTTCGGCGCCGGTCAGCTTGCGCGGCGTTGCGTTCTTGGAAGATCGCTCACTCATAGTCAAAGCTCATATTCCTAGTGTGTACTTCCATTGATAACAGATTCTGCGAGCGCGAGTCCAATTTATGTTTGTGGCACACAGTATAAGACAGGTTTATGCCTAGATCGCCTGAGAATCCGGTACTTCGGGCAAACCTCACTTCCATTCGCCGCGGTCGGAACTCGAATTTTTCCACACCGCGGGGACCGATGCGTAACTGGAAGGGAGATTCGCGTTGCAAGCGCGGCGCGATTCGGCCAAACTAGGAGGGTCGATCCGCAAATGGCGACGCAAAGCGGTCTCCGCCGGTTTCTGATCTTCCTGGTCCTGAAAGGTTTGGACCCGGGCTTGTCTGCAAAGTGAGCCTGATCTGAGCTGATCTTCATCTGATCTGGAGAAGGGATCAACTCCCGATCTGAGGGAACCGGTAGGACTCCACTAATCTGAACTGATTCGAGGAAAATCCGAGAAATGACTGAGCAAATAGGTGAGCTTTTAGCCCCGTATCGCCTGATGATGACGCCGGGGCCGTGTTCGATCGACCCTCGCGTTTATCGCGCGATGTCGACTCCGCTGGTGGGCCATATGGACCCCTGGTTCACCGAGATGATCGGCGAAGTGCAGGTTTTGCTGCGAAGGGCTTTTCAGACCGAGAATCGCGTGACCTTTCCGATCTCGGCATCGGGGTCGGGGGGCATCGAAGCCGCGGTGGTGAATCCGCTGGAGCCGGGCGACGAGGCTATTGTTTGCGTGAACGGCAATTTTTCGGAGCGCATGGCCGTGATCGCTTCGCGGGTGGCGGGGACCACGATTCATCGCGTGGAAGCTCCCTGGGGGCGAACCGTCGATCCGAATGACGTGCGCAAGGCCGCGAAGGGCCGCAAGATCAAATTTATCGGTGTTTGCCACGGCGAGACGTCCACGGGTGTCCTTAGCCCGATCGACGATTTCAGGAAGGTGGCCGATGAGGTCGGGGCGCTTTTAGTGGTCGATGCGGTGGCCACGCTTTGCGGGACTCCGCTGAACGTAGACAAGCAGAGGATCGACCTCTGCTTCAGCGGCACGCAGAAGGCCATCAGCGCGCCTCCCGGCATGTCGCCGATCACCGTGGGCCCGCGCATGGAAGAAGTGCTGCGCGCGCGGAAGACTCCGGTGCAAAGCTGGTACTTCGATCTCACCACAACGATGAACTTCTGGGGCAAGGACCGCACGTATCATCACACCCCGCCGATCTCCATTGTGTTCGCATTGCGCGAGGCTCTGCGGATCATTTTCGAGGAAGGGCTCGAAGCGGGCTGGCAGCGCCATCGCCAGAATCAGCTCGCGCTGATCGCCGGCCTCGAGGCGCTGGGAATTCGAATTGTTCGTTCCCAATCCGAATGACCGGCTGCCCACCGTGACGAGCGTCTACGTGCCGAAAAGCGTGGAGGACGGGCGCGTGCGCCGGCAACTGCTGGACGAATTCGGTATCGAAATCGCCGGCGGTATCGGCCCGCTAAAGGGCAAGATCTGGCGCATCGGCTTGATGGGCTACGTGAGCCAGGCAAAACACATCCTGTTTTTCCTGGCGGCGCTGGAAAAGGTCCTGCTCGACCAAGGGCTCAGCGTATCGCCGGGAGCCGGAGTGGGGTCGGCAATTCGAGCCTACTCGCACGCAGAGACTGCTACTGTCGGGCACTGAAGTTAAACAAGGCTAGAAAGTGACTGCACCGACCGCGAACTCGGGCGATTCCCAATGACGGGCCGATGAGCAACTTCGTCGGCCCGTTTGACGTGATGTCTACATTGACGGGGCAGGCCTATCAGGTTCGCTTCTCACACCTTTGGAATGGCATCGCGACCCGCCACAGCGATAGCGTGGATACGAAGTTTTTTGTCGATGGCCGGGCCGCCATTGTGGGCCTGGCGCACACTGGATTTGTGCAGTTCCGGGCGCGCGTACACCGCGATATGACCGACCGCGAGGCGAGTTTCGTGGCTGCGGAATATCTTCGAGAACGGCTGGAGCAGGAAGACGAACGGCCGCTTTACGACGTCTCGGCGGGTGAGATCGAACGATTGCTCGAGAAGATCGGGATTCGGTGAAAAGCTGCCGGAGAGATTCTTCGTCGCTACGGTCCTCAGAATGACACGCGAGACTGTAATTCCCCTGAGACGCAATAACTAAAAGCAGATCCCTGGTCCAAAAGCGACTCGGGCATCGGCTGTCATCGGATCCTGCACTTCCGCTCAGGCGTCGGAGAGAGATTCGTCAAAGGGATTTGATTTGGCGGGTTCGGATTTAGCATCCGCGTGCTTTGGATCTTCCGCCAACTCGTGAGTTTCAAGAATAGCGCCGCAGTTTACGCACTCGATGTACTCAGCTTCGTTATCTTTGGCGATAAGCCGGGTGTGTTCGTGTTTGCAGGTGGAAATCTCCGCCATAGGTTTTGATCCAGGCGGAACTCTGAGAATGATATCACGAGGGTTAAATGGGCCGTGGATGGACCATCCATTTCTCTGGTAGTGGGGCTAACCAGCCGCTAACTCTCCTTTGATTCCGTTACAAATTTGCACACGGCAGACTGCGCAGCCAGCGGGTATCCACGGCTTGTGCTAGAGTAAGCCGACTTTGTTAAATGCGAAAAGCGCGACTTTGTGAAGCGGCGAAAGCTCATCCTGTAGGTAGACTTTCGCCGCCAGAAAGTAGCCTTTTCGCTGCAGATGCGGCCATGGCTACAAAACCTGCCATTCGATTTACGGAACTGCCGCCGGAAAAACTGCGCTGGCGGTGCGATCCTGCGCGAATTCCCTATGAAACCACGGCGCAAGCCGAGCCGATTGAAGGCCCCGTGGGGCAAGACCGCGCTCTGCGCGCACTGCGCATGGGAATCGAACTGGCCGCGCCGGGATACAACATCTTCGTCTGCGGACTATCGGGCACGAGCCGCGGCGGAATGATCCAAAAGCTCATCGAACAATTACAGCCGCGCACCGAGCCCGGGCCGGACCGCTGCTACGTCAACAACTTCAAGAACCCGGACCGCCCGCGGCTGCTGACCTTGCCGCGCGGCCAGGCCAACAATTTCAAGAAAGACATGCAATCGGGCATCGACTTCCTGCGGCGACGCATTCCCCAAGTTTTCGAAGGCGAGCCTTTCCAGCGACAGAAGGGGCGAATCGTAGATCGGTATACGCTGCGGGAAAAGGAATTGATGGACGATTTCACCCGCCGCATTGCACGGGAGCAATTTGCGCTGGGGCACATGCAGGTGGGAGCCGTGGCACTGCCCGAGATTTTTCCCGTTCTCGAAGGGCAGATGGTGCCCATCGAGGACATACCCAAGCTGGTACAGGAAGGAAAACTCGAGAACATCGCGGCTGAGGAACTGGAACGGAAATACGAGCAGTTCCGGCAGGAGTTCACCGTCGTCTATCGCAAGACGCTGACGCTTTCGCGTGAACTTGCCAGTGAACTCAGCTATCTGGAGCAGGAAGCGGCTTCCGTCCTGGTGGACGGCTTTATCGAAGAGCTCAAGGAGAAATACACGGCCAGCCACGTGGCCGAATATCTGGAGGAAGTCCGGCACAACATTCTCGATAATCTAGATCCATTCAAGGAACGCGAAGACGAACAGGAGCCCGGCGCTGGCTCCTCCCGGCGAGGCACCCCTAAAGATTTCCAATCCTGAGCGAGATCCCTTTCGCGTTTATGGCGTGAACGTGCTCCTCGGGCATAACGAGCAGGACGCGTCGCCGGTCATCTTCGAAACAACTCCGACGCACACGAATCTCTTCGGTACGATCCAGCGCAGTTACGACTCGCGAGGAGTGTGGTCCTCCGATTTTATGGACCTGCGCGCCGGCTCGATGCTTCGCGCCGACGGCGGCTTCCTGATCATGTATGCGCTCGACGCACTGACGGAAATGGGCGTCTGGCGAACGCTCAAGCGCACGCTGAATCATGCCAAGCTGGAAATCCAGCCCATGGAGCTCCTTTTTCCTTTCGGCGCATCAGCGCTCAAGCCCGAATCCATCGATCTGAATGTAAAGATCATCCTCATTGGCGACCGCAACTTGTATGAAATTTTCTATGCCCATGAAGAGGAGTTTAAAAAGATTTTCAAGGTGCGTGTCGAGTTCGATGAAGAGATGGAATGAATGACGACGTGATCCGGCAGTACAGCGGCCGTTTGCACAAACTTTGTCAGGATGAGGGCCTTTGCCCCTTCGACCGCACGGCTGTCGCGGCGATGATCGAATACGGCGTGCGCCTAGCGGGCAGGCGCAACAAGGTAACGTCCCGGTTCGTGGACTTGGCCGATCTGGCGCGAGAAGGGTGTTATGTCGCGCGACAGGCCGGCGAAGCACCGGTTACGGCTACGCACTTGCGACTTGCGCGGGAAGCGCGAACCGAGCGTCACAACCTGATCGAAACGAAAGTTCGCGAGATGATTGCGGAAGGCACTTTGCTCATTGATACCGAGGGCACGCAAACCGGCCAGGTGAACGGACTCAGCTTGATGGAAATCGGCGGATATCTTTTCGGCAAGCCCGTGCGAATCACCGCCTCGACGGCGCTTGGCAAATCCGGGCTGATCAATATCGAACGCGAAGCCAACCTCAGCGGAGAACTCCACGACAAAGGCATGCAGATCATCGCCGGGTACCTGCGTTCTCAATTTGCGCAGGACAAGCCGCTGTCGCTGGCGGCCAGCATTTGTTTCGAGCAGTCCTACTCTGGCGTGGACGGCGATAGCGCCAGTTCCACGGAAGTTTATGCTCTGCTCTCGGCGCTCTCCGGGTCTGCCCATTCGGCAGGACATTGGCGTAACCGGCTCGGTGAATCAACAGGGGGTCATTCAGCCGATCGGAGGCGTGAACGAAAAAGTGGAAGGCTTTTACGACGTCTGTCGCGTGCGGGGCCTAACGGGGACCCAAGGGGTGCTCATCCCTATTGAAAACGTAGAAGATTTGATGTTGCGCGAAGATTTGATTGCAGCGGTGGCGAACGGGATGTTCCATGTGCACCCCGATCGCTCATATCGAAGAAGGTATCGAGATTCTGACCGGCATCGAAGCCGGCTCGCGCGATGGCCGCGGCCAATTTCCGCATGATAGCGTGTTTGGACGCGTGGACGAGCGGCTCCGGAAAATGGCGGAAACGCTCAAGCAATTCGAATAAAGTTCGTCCGCTGCTCCTACAACCAACCCCACTCTGTGCTTATTGCTGAGATCTTGGCGGTCCCGACGGATTGTTGGCCGCGGCGGGAGCGCTGGCTGGAACCGGGGCAGCGGCAGGAGCACTAGCGGGGCAGGAGCACTAGCGGGCGCAGTCGCGCCGCCTCCCAGATTGGCCGCTCCTGAAGGCGCAGGACCACCGGTTTCCTTGGGCGTGGAAAGATAGCCATTCACGCCATTCTTGGTTACTTCCATGACCACGAGCTCGTAAGGCGCGCGGACACCACGAACGTAGAACTGCATCGGCTCATCAACGTTGCGGTCTTTCTTGTCGATGGACTTATCGTCCGCAATTACGGTCATGTCGAACTTGTAGTGCTTCGGGTCGACGCTGTGGAGCAAGATCTGAACTGGCCCGACGTGTTGAGGCTGCTTCGATTTGGTGAGCTTGAAATCATAGATATTGCGGTCGTTGAGGTGCTTGAGAACTTCCAGTTCTTCGCCATTTCGCGCAATTAAGACGCCATGCTGATTCAAATCGCCGACCGCAGTGGTAAGGGTCTTCTTCGTATCGTCCAGGTCTTTCTTGGTTGCGGCGAGATCGGTCTTGGCCCCGGTTAGATCGTTCGTTACCTGCCCGATCTTGGCGGCGTTCTCCTGCTGCACCTGGCCGATTTGGGCCACCAGTTTGGCGTCACTGTCTTGCTGTTCCTGCTGTATCTGCTGGGCCATGGTGCGGGCGCGCGCCAATTCCGCCTGGGTAAGCCCAAGTTTCTGCGAGGTTACGTCCAACTGCGCGCGAAGCAACGCAACGCGCGAATTCGTCTGCTCCAACTCCTTGCTCAGCACGTCGGCGTGGTTATTGCTCTGAGCCAGGGCATATTGCAACTGCGTTCGGGAGTTATATCCGATATAGATCAGTGCTCCGACACCGAGGAATAAGACGATTATGACCAGCGGAATCCAGCGTGGCGTCGGCGCCGGCTCGTACATGTAGCCCTCATTCGAGGGGGGAGCATTCGGCGGGACATTCGGGGTAATACTCATGCCTTCTCTCCTTTAAAGACTAAAGACGCGGCAGCCTTCGCTGCCACGAATACTTCACGATAGTCGCAATTGATGATGCCAAGTATTGATTATGGCCGAGAGCTTTTGGGTTGTCCATGACGGGACCGTCCTAGCACTATGGTTACCAGCTCCGTGGGAAAGAAGTCCTGATACCGCGGCAACCCTTGCCGCCGGCGCTCGCCCTGTTAGATGCGTTATCGACCTCGGCGCGGCCAGCGAGTTTCAACTGTGGTCGTCAGTCCGCCGCGAGGGGTGAATTCGCCCTTCACAGTGCACCACGCCGGCTTCACGGCCGCGACAATATCCCGCAGAATGCGGTTGACGGCGTTCTCGTAGAAGATGCCCAGATTGCGGTAAGCGAGCAGATAATGCTTCAAAGCTTTTAGCTCCAGGCAGTAACGGCGGGGTTCGTACTCGATGGTGATTGTTCCGTAGTCCGGCAAGCCGGTTTTAGGGCACATGGAGGTGTATTCGGGGTATCGGGTGCGGATGGTGTAGCTGGGAAATTGATTGGGCCAAGTCTCCAGATCTGGCAACTTGGCTTGAATGCCAGCCTTGGCGTGCTCCTGCGTGTAACCGGGCATCATTCACCTCAGTCGCTTTCAAGAAAAGTTGATATGCTACAATAAATCCGTACGTTGCGCCGTCTACAGAGGACCTCAGGCCAAGTTGCAACGCAAGACACCGCGAGATAACCAGCTTGGGATGAATACGTCTAACAACATTGAGTGAAGTGTCTCTATTCCGCAGCTGCGCCGCGGCAGGAGAGATGGACGAGTTTTAGCAAAGCCAAACTATGTGGATTGTAAGGGTCGCCCTTAACCGGCCGTATACGTTCATAGTAGTGTCCCTTTTGATTTTGATCCTCAGCGGGGTGGCCATCCTGCAGACCCCGGTAGATATTTTCCCGGCAATCAATATCCCCGTGGTTGGCGTAGTCATTCAATACACGGGACTTTCCCCTCAAGACATGCAAGATCGTCTCGCCAGCGTCATGGAACGCAGCATGACGAACAACGTCGACAATATCGAACATTTCGAAGCGCAGTCCTACCATGGCATTGCCGTAATCAAGATTTTTCTTCAGCCGAAAGCCGATCCTTTTGCCGACATTGCCGAGATCAGCTCGGTCGCCGGAAGTTCTGTTCGTGGCATGCCTGCGGGGACGACCCCTCCTTACATGCTGGCCTATAGTGCCGCCGATGTTCCCATTTTGCAGATCGGACTGAGCAGCCAGAGCCTTTCCGAACAGCAATTGACCGATTTGGGAGTCAATTTCCTGCGGACCAGGCTGACCACCATTGACGGCGCGGAACTGCCGGCGCCTTATGGGGGCAAGAAACGGCTGGTGACGGTAGATCTGGACCCGCAGAAACTTCTCCAGCGGGGTATTTCCGGCGCAGATGTGGTGAACGCTGTAAACACGCAAAATCTCGTCCAGCCTCAGGGAACGGCCAAAATCGGCGACCGCGAATACGACATTGAGCTGAATAGCGCGCCAAGACATTGATGAGTTGAATGACATTCCGGTCAAGGTTGTAAACGGCGCCATGGTCTATTTACGCGATGTGGCTTACGTGCATGACGGCGCCGCCTTTCAAACCAATGTGTCGCGACGCGATGGTCAGCGGGGCGTATTGATGGTTGTGCTGAAGCATGGGGCAGCTTCGACCCTGGACGTTGTTCGGCAAATACGCGCCGCTCTCCCGAAGGTCGCCGCTACGCTGCCGCCAGAACTGAATATCACGCTGACTGGCGACCAATCTATCTTTGTGAGCGCGGCGATTAAGGGCGTACTGCGGGAAGCGGCGATCGCCGCTTGTCTGACGGCAGCTTTGATTCTGCTTTTTTTGGGAAGCTGGCGGAGCACTTTGGTCGTCGCGATCTCCATTCCTCTATCCATATTGACGTCACTGCTGGTGATGAGCCTGCTCGGCGAAACTCTGAACATCATGAGCCTTGGGGGCTTGGCGCTCGCTGTCGGTATCCTGGTGGACGATGCCACGGTCGAAATCGAGAACATCAATCGCCTGCTGCCCGAAGGCATGCCCCTGCGCGACACCATCCTCACGGGCGCTCAGCAAATCGCCGCGCCGGCTTTTGTGGCCACGCTCAGCATCTGCATCGTGTTCGTTCCCATTTTTTTTCTGAAAGGTGTGCCAGGCTTTCTTTTCCGCCCCCTGGCGGAGGCCGTTGTCTTTGCCATGCTGGCCTCCTATTTCTTTCTCGCGAACGCTGGTGCCAACTCTGGTGATGTACTCGTTCCGTTCGGAGAGGCGCAAACGGGAAGCGGCGGGCGCGAGATAGGCGCATGCCGGCTTCTTCCGCCGATTCCATCTTGCGTTTGAGGAAAAATTCGAGGCTATGCGGGAAGGCTACGTAAGGAGCGCTGGAATGGTGCCTGGATCACCGCTTGGCTTTTACTTGAGCTTTCTGGGATTCTGCGGGGCGAGCTTGCTGCTGATACCATTTTTGGGATCCGATCTTTTCCGCGCGTCGATGCGGGGCAAATACGGCTGCACGTGCGCACGCCGATCGGAATGCGCATCGAGGAGACGGCCGCCCTCTGCGACACATCGAAGCCTCTATTCGCAAGCAGATTCCCAAACGGAATTTAGACAGTATCGTGGATAATATCGGGTTCCCGCCCAGCGGCACAATCTTACACTCAGCAATAACGGCGTGATTGGCACTTCAGACGGCGAGATTCTGATTGCGCTGAAGCCCGAGCACCGCATTAAGCCCGCGGACTACATTCGCGATATGCGCCGTACCCTGCCTAAGAGAGTTCCCAGCGACGGAATTTTATTTTCAACCTGCAGACATTGTCAGCCAAGTGCTTAATTTCGGATTGCCGGCGCCCATTGACGTTCAGTTTGCGGGTCCCGATGTGCGGCAGAATTTCAGTCTCGCCCGCGAATTTCTGCCCCGGCTAAAATGATCCCGGGGGCGGCCGACGTGCACATCCAACAGGCTTATGATCAACCGCAACTGGATATCGACGTAGACCGCGTTAAAGCCCAGCAAGTGGGCATGACGGAATCCACCGTGGCCAGCAACGCCCTGGTCTCCTTAACCAATAGTTTTCAAACCTCTCCCAATTTCTGGGTTAGCCCGCAGGGAGTCACCTACAAATTGCCACGCAGACGCCGCAATACCGCATGGATTCGCTGCCGGATCTCCAAGAAATGCCGGTAATCGTGGGGAATAGCCAGAGCACGCGCACACAGGAACAATTGATCGAAAATCTGGCGCACATCAACCGGGAATCCGCGCTTGCAGTAGCTTCCCAATATGACATTCTGCCTGTTGTAGACACTTACATGAGCGCACAGGATCGCGATCTCGGCGGGCGTTTCGGCGGACGTCGTGAAGGTAGTGCGGCAGTATGAATCCAAGCTTCCAAGCGGCACCTCTGTGGCTATCAGAGGACAGATCAATACGATGCAGTCTTCGTTCTCCGGTCTCGCTATCGGCTTATTTTTTCTGTGGTCCTGGTTTACTTGCTGATGGTGGTGAATTTCCAATCGTGGGTCGATCCATTTATTATCATTACGGCGTTGCCGGGCGCGCTCAGCGGCATCGTATGGATGCTATTTTTCACCGGAACCACTTTGAACGTGCCCTCGCTCATGGGCACCATCATGTGTATCGGGGTGGCCACCTCGAATAGCATCCTGCTGGTTACATTTGCCGCAGCGCAAATGCAGGAAGGCAAAAATTCGTTCCAGGCGGCCATCAGCGCCGGGTTTACACGGCTTCGCCCGGTGCTCATGACTGCTCTCGCCATGATTGTGGGCATGATTCCGATGTCGCTTGGAATTGGCGAGGGCGCCGAACAGAACGCGCCGCTTGGCCGGGCGGTTATTGGAGGCCTGCTGATCGCGACGATATCGACTTTGTTCTTCGTGCCGGTCGTTTACAGCTTTATTCGCCGCAAAGGATATCGGGAACTCTTTGCGGAATAGGAATCCATCGAGAAAATGACAGGAACGAAAAAGCTCGCATACACATCATTACAATTGTCTCGTAAATCGAGGAGAAAAACACTTTCATGAATCCGCAGTTCACGGAGACGGAGCAATCCACCGAACCCGTGCGGGCCCCTAAGATCTCTCCGGCGCCGCACCGTGCGTCGCGGTTCTGGCTATACACCATCCCAGCAATTCTTTTGGCGCTTTTCGCCGGCTTAGCCTATTGGAGGGTGCAGTCGCGCAACCGCGTGAGCGCCGAACTGATTCCCGCAGCGGGGCAAAGCGAGCAAATTCCCGTAGCCGTAATGCATCCGGCGCATTCCAATGCCAAGCGCGAGTTCACGATTCCAGGCGACGTTCAAGCCTACGTGGAAACGCCGATTTTCGCCCGGACCGATGGCTATCTCAAACACTGGTATGTAGATATCGGGGGACGAGTGAAAGAGGGGCAGTTGCTTGCCACGATCGACACACCCGAACTCGATCAGCAGCTCAGGCAAGCAGAAGCGGCGCAATTGCAGGCTCAGGCCAATTTGGATTTGGCTAAGAGCACCGCGGAACGCTGGCACAACCTCTTAAAATCGGACGGCGTCTCCCAGCAGGAAGTAGATACCAATGATGCCGCTTATAAAGCCCGGCAAGCAGATTATGCCGCTGCAGTCGCCAATGTAGACCGCTTGAAATCCATGCAGTCGTTTCAGCAGGTGACGGCGCCCTTTGCAGGAGTCATTACTACACGAGATATTGACATTGGAGCGCTGATCAGCAACGGCAACGCCAAGGAATTATTCAAGCTCGCTCAGATTGAAGTCATGCGAGTCTATGTGAACGTGCCCGAAGGCTTTAGCAGCGATATGCAGATCGGATTGCCGGCGGAATTGCATATCGCCGAATTTCCCAACCGCGTTTTTACGGGGAAGATCGCCCATACCTCTGGTGCGATCGACACCGCTTCTCGCACTCTTCTGACGGAAGTCCAGGTGCCTAATCCCAAAGGGCGAATTGATGCCGGGATCCTATGCGGAAGTCACGTTCCGCGTCTCGAGTGCTGAGCCACCGCTGGTTGTACCCTCCAATACTTTGATCTTTCGCTCCGCCGGGCCTCAAGTTGCCGTAGTTGATTCCCAGAAGGTAGCGCGGCTTCGAAGCGTCAGCATCGGCCGTGATTTTGGCAACAGCCTGGAGATACTCTCCGGCTTGCAGCCCAATGACCTCGTTATTCTCAATCCACCCGATTCCCTTTCGGACGGCGCTCTGGTTTCGCCTCAGCAAGCGACCGAGGTCCCGTCCAGCGCACAGGCTCCGCGCCCAAGTCCGGCGCAGCATGCGGCCGGAACTTCAAACTGATGGCCTCATCTAAACCGACCCGCCACGCCGGTCCACTTCCGGATTGTGGCTTCTGGCGCTCATGCTAATTGGCGTGGGCATGTTTAGCGGCTGTGTCGTAGGCCCGAAGTACAACCGCCCTAGCGTGGACACGCCTTCCGCATGGAAAGAACCGCCGCCAGAGGGGTGGAAAGACGGCCACGCCCCAAGACGAAATCTCCAAGGGAAACTGGTGGGCCGTTTTCAACGATCCCGAGCTAAACGATCTGGAAACTCAAGCGCTAACGGCCAATCAAACTCTCCAGGCCGCCGCACAGCGGGTTGTTGAGGCGCGCGCGACCGCGCTGGCCACGCAGTCCAATTTGTTTCCGTTCGTGTCAGGAGGGTTTTCGCCGAGCCGCGCGCGAATTTCCGGAACTCGGCCCCTGCCTCCGGGTTCGGGCGGCGACGTCCCTTTTTCGGCTAATACCTTCAGCTTGTCAATACAAGCAAGTTACGAAGTCGACTTGTGGGGGCAGATCCGGCGCGAGATCGAATCAGCGAATGCTCTGGCCCAGAGGAGCGTGGCCGATTACGAAAACGTTTTGCTGCAACTCAAAACTGACGTCGCGTCAGATTACATCATGGTGCACTACATCGATCAGGACTTGGTCATCCTGCGCAACAACATCGATTTGCAGCAGCACGCCGTGGATTTGGCGAATGTGCGTCACCAGGGAGGCGTGGCCAGCGGGTTGGATGTTTCCGCGGCGGAGACGCTGCTCGATACTACGCCAGGCGACCTATGTAGGACTGGGAGTTCAGCGCGCGCAATTCGAACACGCGCTGGCGGTTTTGTTGGGAAAGCCTCCGGCCGAATTCAGCCTGGCACAGAAACCTCTGCAAACTATCCCTCCTGCGCTTCCTGCGGGTTTGCCTTCCGGACCTGCTCGAAAGGCGTCCCGATGTGGCGACCGCCGAAAGGGTCATGGCTTCCAATAACGCGCAAATCGGGGTGGCTCGAGCCGCTTATTATCCAAATGTCACCCTGACATTTTCGGCCGGTGGACTGAGTACGTTCCTTGGGCAAATTTTGGATGCGCCCAGCCTGGTGTGGTCGGTTGCGGCGAATGCATCGCAACCGATTTACACCGGAGGGCGGCTTTCCGCTAATATTATGCTTGCCCGGGCGACCTATGATGAGTCCGTGGCGCAACTACCGGCAAACGGTCCTGACTGCGTTTCAAGAGGTGGAAGACGATTTGTCCACCCTTCGCGTGCTCGAGCAGCAGTCCGCCGCGTATGACCAAGCAATCCGCTCAGCTCAGGAAACGGTGGACATATCCACCTCTCGCTATCGGGAGGGCTTAGCCAACTACCTGGAAGTCATCACCGCGGAGGAAGAGCTGCTGACCAATCAGCGGTTGCCGATCTGGTTCACGAGCAGCGCTTGCTGACCACAATTCAGCTTATCCAGGCGCTTGGCGGGGGCTGGCAAGAGTCCACCATATACACATCCGGGTGCGCCTTTGCCGGGCCAAAGCTTCGGGCTTGCCGGGGCATTAGCATGTTGCTCCGGGTGTACCCCCCGGATAATTACCATCCAAGCGATGATCTAGCCATTCGGGTAACAAACCTGCCCATCCACTGCATTGTTGTACACATTCGCTGGACAAAGTCTGCAGAATTTGTTACTTGGGGGGTTGGGGGACGGTATATTCTCAGGGTGTCAAAGCTGCCCTGCATCGATTTGCCGGCCAACGGTCCGCGCCCCAAGAAACAAACAAGCTGCACCGGCGGTTCTGGCGTTGCGGTCAGCAGGCAAGAGACTGGCCGATAATCGTTGGGCCTTGAAAACGCAATCAATCTAGACTGCCTCGATTGGAGTGATCATGAGCTCTGTTGCACCCGTTCAGGGAACACAAGCAAATGGTGAGTTGGTCCAGATTCTGTCGCCGGAAGCATTAATTCGCCAGCGCCTGGAGGAGGAACGCCAGCGCCTGCAAAAAGAAGCAGGAATCGAGCGGCGCGAAGTGCGTCATTTCCATAAGCCGATTGAGCTTCCGTTTACCTCACTGCAGCGCGACCACACCACCATTCTTTTTGGCGGTCTTACATGGAAGCATGAACGCCTGGTCCACGGAGCCCTGGAAAGCCTGGGCTACAAGTGCGAATCCGTGCCTGTGCCGAATAAGAAGGCCTTTCAGCTTGGCAAGGAGTACGGAAATAACGGTCAGTGCAATCCGACCTACTTCACCGTTGGAAATCTTGTCCAGTATGTACAAGACCTCGAATCCAAGGGTTTGACGAAAGACGAGATTTGCAACCGGTATGTCTTCTTTACGGCGGGCGCTTGCGGCCCTTGCCGGTTCGGCATGTACGAAGCGGAGTACCGGTTGGCTTTGCGCAATGCCGGCTTTGACAAGTTCCGCGTGCTGCTCTTCCAGCAGAGCGGCGGACTGAATCAAGCCGAGGCCCAAGCTGGCCTGGAAATGAACGTCGATTTCTTCCTGGCCATCCTGAATGCGCTAAACATGGGCGACATCATTAACGACGTGGCCTATCAGATTCGGCCTTATGAAGTGAATGCGGGAGAGACCGACCGAGTTCTGGAAGAGTCCATGGAGCTTTTGCATGAAGTAATGCGCCGGCAGAAGCCCTGGACCTTGCGAGGGCGCGCCGCCAAGCTGCTCAAGAATACGCGATTCGAGGGAACAGGCGAATACGTAGGCAAATTCGTGCATCAGCTCTTTGGCGACGAAATCATGGCCGCGCTGCGAGAAGTGCGCGACCGCTTTGCTTCCATTCAGATCGACCGCACGCGCGTCAAGCCCATCGTGAAGATCACCGGCGAATTCTGGGCGCAGACCACTGAGGGCGACGGAAATTTCAACATGTTCCGCTTTCTGGAAAAAGAAGGCGCGCAGGTGGTCGTGGAACCCATTGGAACCTGGATCTGCTACCTGATGCACCAGGTCGTGCAGCAGTGCCGCGACGAAAAGGGCCTCAAGGACGGCGCAGTGTTGCCTCCATCATGGCGGTTGGACAAGCACCTGAAGATCAACCTGACCATGTACAAGAAGATCGCGCAGATCAAGATCGCCGAGCAGATCTTCAAGCGCGAATACAACCGAATTATCGACGCGCTTGGCGGCATCGGACATCACCTGGTCGATCAGTACGAACTGCAACGCCTCGGGCCATCCCTATTACAACTCCGCGCGGCCGCGGGCGGCGAAGGCCATCTGGAAGTGGCCAAGAATATCTACTATTCACACAAGGGGCTGGCGCATATGGTTCTAGCGCTGAAGCCTTTCGGCTGCATGCCTTCGACGCAATCGGACGGCGCTCAGTCCGCCGTTATGTCGCATTACAAAGACATGATCTTCCTGCCCATCGAGACCTCGGGCGAAGGTGACGTCAACG
Organism: uncultured Acidobacteriota bacterium; assembly: GCA_963846235.1. Classification (GTDB taxonomy): domain Bacteria; phylum Acidobacteriota; class Terriglobia; order Acidiferrales; family UBA7541; genus Palsa-189. The sequence goes on along the minus strand of CAWJVF010000002.1, from coordinate 3,522,402 downwards.
CTCACAGCCGCGTGCAGATGGCTCTCGGCGAGGCCAAGGCCAAGACGAAACTGGAATTCAAAGCCGCTCTCGAATCCACCGGCAGAACGCTCGAGGAGATTCGCGGTTACGTCGAGGAGCATCCGGAATTGAAGTCGCCGATGTACAAAGTGCCGCATAGCGAAGGCGTGGTGGGTGCGGCCGCGAATTTCGTGCGACACGTAGCGGAACTCATGAAGGCCGAGAATAAGCCGGTCCAGCGCGCAAGCGCTGCGGCTTAGGTCTGAGGAGAATAATGGGCTGCTCGAGCGGAAGCTGCGGAACCGGAAGCGCCGGCGAATACCGGCGGCGCATTTGTCCCACTGACAAATCTCTCCAAGCCTGTTGTAGCGCCTCCGCCTCCGTTGGTGAAACCGGTCGGCGCCTCGCCTGGATCAGGGCGTGCGTCTCATGGTCGGCCTTGACGTTGGCTCGACTACGGTCAAGGCCGTAGTAGTAAATCCCACCAACGACGAGATCCTCTGGCGGGATTATCAACGCCACGATACGAAGCAGCCCGAGAAGGTGCTCGAATTCCTGAAACGGATGGAGAGCGAAGTCGGAATCGCCCACGGCCTTACGCGTATCTTCGTTACGGGCAGTGGCGGCGGGGGCATTGCGCCCCTAATTGGCGCAAAGTTTGTGCAGGAAGTGAATGCCGTTGCGCTGGCCGTCGAGAAGCTCTATCCGCAATGCGGTTCCGTGATCGAACTGGGCGGCCAAGACGCAAAGATCATCATCTTCAAAGAAGATCCTGCCACCGGCCGCAAAAAGAAAATCCCTTCGATGAACGACAAATGCGCGGGCGGCACGGGCGCCGTGATCGACAAGATCAACGCCAAGCTGCGCATCCCGTCCGAGCAGCTCTGCGAGATGGGCTATGTCGGACTGAAGCTGCATCCAGTGGCCGGAAAGTGTGGAGTCTTCGCTGAAACGGATATCAACGGCCTGCAAAAGACCGGTGTACCCGGCGACGAGTTGATGGCTTCGCTCTTTGAGGCCATCGTGCAGCAGAACCTCGCCGTGCTCACTCGCGGCAATACGCTGCGACCCCAGGTGTTGCTGCTCGGCGGTCCAAACACGTACATCCGGGGCATGAAAGAGTGCTGGAAAACGAATATCCCGAAGATTTGGGAAGAGCGTAAGTTTCCGCTTCCGGAAGGCGTTGACCCCGCCTCTCTTATTCTGGTTCCGGAGAATGCTCAATATTTCGCGGCGCTCGGTTCGGTGGAGTTTGGCAAAGACGAGGACGAAGCGATCGGCCTTTACCGCGGCGTTGAAAATCTGGAATGGTACATGAACGTTGGACGGCTCGAAGAGAAGCAGAAAAAGGGCGGCAGCGGACTGAGCAAGGACCGAGGCAAGAACTTCTGGCGTTCAAAGAACGATATAAGCCCAAGAAATTTGTGCCCGCGAAGTTCCATCCCGGGCAGGTGGTCGAAGGCTTCATGGGGATCGACGGCGGCTCCACTTCGACGAAAGCCGTCCTGCTCGATAAAGACAAGCGCATCCTGGTGAAGTGCTATCAGCTCTCCAAGGGCAATCCCATCGAAGACACCATGGACATGTTCCGCAATCTGCGGCAGCAGGTGGAGGAACAGGGCGCGACGCTGCGCATTCATGGGCATGGGTACGACAGGCTATGCGAAAGACATTCTTAGAGACGTGCTCAACGCCGACGCGGCCATCGTGGAAACGGTGGCCCACACGGAAGCATCGCTGCACTTCTATCCGCACGCCGATGTGATCTGCGACGTGGGTGGGCAGGACATCAAGCTCATCATCCTGCAGGACGGCCGCGTAAAAGACTTCAAGCTGAATACGCAATGCTCGGCGGGCAATGGATACTTCCTGCAATCGACGTGCACCGGATTCGGCTATGAAGTGACGCAATTCGCGGACCTGGCGTTCAACGCCAAGGCCATGCCCATGTTCGGCTATGGCTGCGCCGTTTTCATGCAGTCGGACATCGTGGATTTTCAGAGGCAGGGCTGGAAGCCGGAAGAGATTCTCGCGGGACTGGCAAACGTACTGCCGAAAAATATCTGGCTGTACGTTTCGCAGATTCCCAACCTGGCTTCGCTCGGCCGCACCTTTGTCTTGCAAGGCGGCACGCAGCACAATCTGGCGGCGGTCAAGTCGCAGGTCGATTTCATCGAATCGCGCTTCCGCGATAAGGGCGTGAAGCCGAACGTGATCGTGCACGAACATTGCGGAGAATCCGGAGCGATCGGCGCCGCTATCGAGGCGAATCGCCTATGGAGGATGGGCCGCCAGACCAGCTTCATCGGAATGGAAGCGGTCGAGAAGATCAGCTACATCACGCATCGCAACGAAGACACGCGCTGCTATTTCTGCAAGAACAAGTGCCTGCGCACGTTTATCGACGTCAAGCTGATGCCGGGCGTGCCGGTGGAAAACATCGGCTTCAAGACTTCCAAGATTCCCGATCGCCGAGGGCACCAAGCGCCTGATCGTCAACAACAGTTGCGATCGCGGATTGGTGGAAGACGTGAACGCCATGCGCGAGATCAAGAAGGGCATGGATTCGGTCAAGGACGCCAATCCCAATATGGCCGAAGTCGCGGCCAAGATGGTCTTCAAGTCTTTCAAGCCGGCGGCTGTCGCTGACCCGCTCGCCGCGCTATACGCTTACGGCGGGACAGAAGGCGCGCGTCGCGGCCATGAAGCGCCGCGCCAGCCTGCGCATCGGCATTCCGCGCGTCTTGAATCAGTACACGTGCAACCCGATGTTCAGCGCCTACTTTGAGTCGCTGGGCGTTCCGGCCGAGAACCTGATCTATTCCGACTACACCTCCGAGGAGCTTTACAAAGCGGGCGCCAAGCGCGGCTCCATCGATCCTTGCTTCCCATCCAAGGTGGGCATCCCGCACGTGCACAATCTGCTCTACGTGCACCACAAGAAGAAGCCGCTGGATGTGATCTTCTTCCCCATGATCGACGACCTGCCGTCGGATTTGGTGAATGCGCAGAGCCATCGCGCCTGCCCCACCGTTACCGCTACGCCGGCGGCAACGAAAGCCGCGTTCACAAAGGAAAGCGATCTTTTCAAGGAGATGGGCGTCGACTTCCTGAACCCGCTCATCAATTGCGGCACGCCGATGCTTTTCGAACGCCAGATGTTCGAAACCTTCCGCGAGATCCTGGGGCTTTCGCCGGAGGAGAATCATCGCGCCTCGGAAGAAGCCATGAAGGCCATGGAGCAGTTCACCGAGGGCATCCTTCGCAACCAGGGACGCGAAATCCTGCGCAAGCTCGAAGCCGAGGACGGCATTGGCATCGTCCTGCTGGCGCGGCCCTATCACAACGATCCCGGGCTCAACCACGACATCCTGGAGGAGTTCCAAAAGCTGGGATATCCGGTGCTGACGCAGGCATCGCTGCCGATCGACGACGAAATCATCTGGCGGCTTTTCGGCGAAGAAGTGCGCGCCGGCGTGATCACAGCATCCCATGGACATCACCGACGCCTGGAAGAATTCCTACAGCGAAAACACCAGCCAGAAGGTGTGGGCGGCCAAGTATACGGCGCGGCATCCCAATCTTGTGGCGCTCGAGCTATCCAGCTTCAAGTGCGGCCATGATGCGCCGATCTATACCGTCGTGGAAGAGACGGTGACCAAGTCCGGCACGCCTTACTTCTCCTTCAAGGACATCGACGAAAATAAGCCCAGCGGCTCGATTCGCATCCGCGTGGAGACGATCAGCTATTTCCTGAAGCGCTATCGCGAAGACATGATCGCCAGAAAGCGCAAGGAATCCGAGATCGACATCAAGCTGGCGGAATTCGAGGCCCGGCTGCGCGTGGAATTAGGTGTGCCGGCGGCCATGCCAGCAGCGAGACCAGCCGGCCTGGGAAGCGAACGCGAAGAACTTCAGGCGGTTTAGTCGAGTCTTTATCGCGAGTCGAGTACAGAGCATGGCTCTCGCGATTCGAATCCGACAAAGTGATGTTTGAAATTTACCGCGAGCCGGAATTCGCCGGCTCTATACCGCGTTGTGTATTTCACCGAGCTCGATGAGCACAATCACGAAAACGAGATCAATGACGCCATGCGCGGCGAGCACATCTTCGACGGCTATTTGCGCAACTACACAACAAGCAGGAAGGCAAACGCATCGTTGCCGGAATCCTGGAGCGGCTGAATTCGGGCGAAAGCATCGGCCCGGCCGATATTGAGCGCGAACTGAAGCCGTTCATGGCCTGAGCGCTCGCGCCGAAACATGCACAAGTCCAGATCACTTGCGCATATCTTCCACGACTCGCATGAAAGCTCAGCACTCGCGCCCGCCGCAACTTCGCTTCGTCAGCACCAGGCTCAAGGAATGGCGCATGATCGCCTGGGGCCTGCTCTCACCGATCATCCCGTCCTCGCGCACATGATTCCGATCCGCCGCTGCAATCTTTCCTGCACCTATTGCAACGAATTCGACGATGTCTCGAAGCCGGTGCCTACTCGAGGAGATGCTGCGGCGAATCGACCGGCTGGCGGAACTGGGAACGACCATCATTACGCAGAGCGGCGGCGAGCCCTTGCTGCATCCCGATCTCGACCGCATCATCGCCCGAGTGCGCAGCCACGGAATCCTGGCCGGGATGATCACCAATGGCTACCTGCTTACGCGGGAGCGCATCGAACGGCTGAATCGCGCCGGGCTCGAGCACTTGCAGATCAGCATCGACAATGCCCTGCCCGACGAAACTTCCAAGAAAAGCCTGAAGGTTCTGGACCAGAAGCTGGTGCTGCTCTCCGAATACGCCGAATTTCAGGTGAACATCAACTCCGTGCTGGGCTGCGGCATAAGATTTCCGGAAGATGCGCTGAAAGTGGCCCGCCGCGCCCTGGAGCTTGGATTCACCAGCACGATCGGGGTGCTGCACGACGGCAATGGCCAGCTCAAGCCGCTGAGCGACAAAGAGCAGAAGATCTTCGAAGAGGTGATGGATCTCGGAAAGCGCTCTTATTCGCGCTTCAACCAGTTCCAGCACAATATCGCGCGCGGCAAAGCCAACGAGTGGCGCTGCCGTTCCGGAGCGCGCTATCTCTATATCTGCGAAGACGGCCTGGTGCACTGGTGCTCGCAGCAACGCGGTTATCCCGGGCATTCCGCTGATGCACTACACCATGGATGATTTTCGCCGCGAGTTCAATACCGCCAAACCTTGCGCGCCGCATTGCACCGTCTCCTGCTCCCAGCAAGTGGCCATGCTCGACAACTGGCGCGCGCCGCAGACGCTTCGTCCCATGCCCGCTGGCGTGCCGGCAGCCCAGAACCTCGTGCAACTGACGCGGCGCGAGCGCCTCCGAGCACGACTAAGCCCTCCCGCAGCACGCAAGTCACTCACCTTAGCCAATTGACCACCATACGCGAGCGTGTCTCGTACGCAGCGCTTCGCTTCCGCTTGTAAAGTGCGGCTCCGCAAGCGCAATCTGATAATCAGCCCCTACACCGATCCTGGGAACAGTTCCGCCTTAGGGCAGAGGCTGTGGAGGCGGTAGTTGTGGGATGCGAGCAAGCGGCACTGAAGCGTCTGCGTCGCCTAAAATCCAGCCATGACCGCCAAAAACCTGGCCCAGTTCCCACGTCGCCAGCCATCTGAAGCCGTCTCCGCAACCGCGCTTCGCGCCGTTCCGGCGCGGACCCGCTCACGGCAACGTCAGCTCGATGGATTCCGAAGCTTTGGCGGCTCAATTTCTGCGCTCGCTCCATGTCTTATTGCGTGCCGTGCGGCTCTACCATCCGCACCACCCTCGCCTGATCGAAGCTCTCAAAACCGACCGGGCCATGCCCTCGATGACGCCCTCAGCGGTTCGCCGATGTTGGCTTCACGTAGAGCATGATCGCCTGGCAGCTACAAAGCAGCTTTCAGGCCCCCGGCCATCCCCTTGCCGACGCGCGCGGCGAATTGAAAGCGCTGGCGGAAGTCATTCAGCCGCGCCAACATCCGTTCGCTTGACATTCGTTCCGCATACTCGGCTGGACGAACTGCTGCAGTTTGCCCGCGCCGTCGATGAAGCGTGTCGCGCGCGGCAGAGTCCTTCGCGAGACGGACTGGCCTTCGCGCCTGCGCGAACATCGAATCACGGGAATTCGCGTCAATGAGGCGCGCGCAAGCGCCAGCGAGTCCACTGAACTTTGCCGGTCTGCTCGAAGCCCTGCTCGGCACCGGAGGCTGAACAGTTCCGCGATGTGGCGATTCACGGCGCCGCCGCGCCGGATCAGTTCCGGGCGGCGCTTGCGCGCTTATGGGCGTCCGCCGGGCGGCTGGGGCACGTGCGCGCTGGAAGCGCCGCAGGAAGCGGCACGCGCTATTCGCGCCGAATTTGCGGCAGCCGATGAATTGCTTCGCGCCCTGCTTCTGCGAGGCAATGGCGCTCGAACCGCCTCGGGAGAGCGAATCGCTAGGCGTCTATCTGGCGCGGGTGGCGGACGCGCTGAGCGTCGACTACGCCCGTTCGGAATTTCTCGCGCGGCACGACTGCGGCCGGCGGAAGTGCGCATGATGCTCGCGCAGCTTCGCCCCGAACGCGCGGCAGCGGCCAGTCAAGAAAGCGATCCCAGCGCTGGACCCGCTCGTCGAGCGCTTCTGGAGTTCCCTGCCGGCGCGCGAACAGAACGCGCCTGCTGGCGAGCCAGGACGGCTGGTGCCTGCCGGTCGCGGCTGCTGCGCGATTATCTGGAAGGACTGATCGCGGCCGCGGAAAACAGGCGAGCGGAAGCTTCTCGCCGCGAAGCGCGCCGGGCGCTCGCCGATTTCGCGCGCTGCCTGGATTCGGAAGAAGAAAAGGCGCGGCGAGCCGTGGTTCCGAGCCTGCTGGAGCTGAAGGACGTTCTGGAACGCATCTGGCCGTGCCCCCAGCTTGCCGACTTGGGAAAGAGCGTGAGTGGCAGCGCTGCATCGGGAAGTTTCTCCGGGCATCGCCAATCTGCTCGAACAATTGACCGAACCATTGGCTACGCTGGCCCTGGCGCGGGGCGAATGTGCGGAGGTCGAGAGCGATCCTGATGGAGATCGATCAGTCGCCCCTGCCGAATCCGACGAAGTGCGCCTTGCGTGCGCTTACGCGACAGATCGTGGGCTCGCGAAGAATGGCTGCTGTTGGTCGATCTGGCGCTGGCCAACCGGGCGCTTGATCCGGCGCTGCCACGCCTTTTGCGGCGTGATCCGGAGCGGCTGCTCGATCGCCTGCGCCTTCTTTTGACCTCTTCGGCGGGATCGAACTCCCTGCCGGCGATGGCGCGCCTAGTGCGCGCCGCAGGCGAACCTGTGTTGGGCGCGCTCGAAACTCACCTGCTGGAGCCTCGCCGCCAGCGCGTGGCTACGGCCATCAAGCTCCTGTCCGCGGCGGACCCCTGCGCGGCTGATTGCGGCGTCTGCCGCGGGCGTTCTCGAGCTGGGATTGGAGTCTGCAAGACCTGGCGGTAACGGAATTGGCGCGCCAATCTGCCCCGGCATTTCGCCTGCAAGTGGCCGAGGCGTTTCCTGGCCTTACTTCGCGAAGCACATCTGCTGGTTACTGCCGGGAATGATCGATCATATCGGGCTATGGGCGATAGCTCGGCCATCGCCGCGGCTCATGGAAATTGCCATCGGCGAGGCGGAGCGCTTAGCGATGTATTCATCCGCATCAAAGCCATCGAAGCGCTGGGCAGAATGAAGGCGGCGAGCGCGGCCACGCCGTTGCGCAACCTGGTACGCAATCGCTCCGGCCTGACCTATGCCGAGCCCGCTGGTCTGCGCTCCGCCGCCGAAGATGCTCTGGCGCTAATCGAAGATCGCGCGGGATCGCTCAGCCTGCGGCACCGGCCAAGACCTCGGCGACTTCGACGACCCCCTTTGCGCAGCCGCGCCGCTATCTGCGGGTCGCTTTGGACGAACCCCTGGAGGCCAAATTGGAAGGCCCGCACGCGCATTCGGCCCGGGTGCGATCCATCGCCTTGGGCGGAGCGCTGCTGGAGACGTTCCGCTGCAGTTTTGCGTTGGGCGAGTCACTGCGCATCGAGATTCATGCCGGATTCGAGAAGATCCGCGCGACGGCTGTCGTGCGCAGCGTCAGCACCAAAGGCTGCGGCATCGAGTTTGTGCACATGAGCCAGGAAGATCGCGAGAAACTTGCGCCGCCGCATCAAGAAGCTAGTCGATTAAGCGCGACGATTCGCGCGTTAACCACTGTTGACTCACCGGTTCCACTGCGTCTACGACAGGGCCTGAGAAAGTTTCCACATAGCTTCGCATTAGATCGCTTGCGCCGCGCCCAATTCGCGATAAAGTAGCAAGGCATGATTGGATGGATCGCAGCCGCAGTCATCGCGGTTCTCGGTGGCGTTCGGCATCTTCGTTGCGCTCAGGGGATCGCGCCGGCAGGCGAGCGCGCAAGCCGAGGAGACTTCGTAAGGAAATGCAATCCTTGCTGGCTGCGCAGTCGCAGGCTACTGCGGCGCAAATCAGCCAGCTGGCGCAATCGCTGAGCGCGCAGCTGGGGCAAGTGACCCAGCAGGTGCAAAGCGGCATGGCGTCCGTCGGAACGATGGCCAGCGAGCGCGCAAAAAGCCGTCTCCGAACAGTTGCAGGCTTCGACGCAAATGCTGGGCACGCATGCACCAGCAGCTCGGTGAAGTGCAGCAGGCCGGGCACGAGCTTTCCGGCGCGGCCAAACAAATCGAAGACGTGCTGGGCGGCGCAAAAACGCGCGGCACCCTGGGCGAAGTCGCGCTGGATCGCATTCTCGCCGATACGCTGCCCAGGGCCAGTTACGAAACGCAATTTCGATTTTCGACGGGTGAGGTCGTCGATGCCGTCGTGCGCTTGAACGACAAGACTCTTGCCCATCGACTCCAAATTTCCGCTCGATGGCTATCGCAGGCTTCTCGAACAAGGCGAGGAATGCCGCAAGGATTTTGCCCAGGCCGTGCGCGGCCATGCCGACTCGATCGCCAAAAAATATATTCTGCCGGGCGAAGATACGCTCGATATCGCCCTGATGTTTGTGCCCTCGGAAGGCGTTTACTACGAGCTGCTGCGTTCGGCAGACGCGAAAGGAACGCCGCTCGACGAATATTGCCGCACGCGCTGCGTCGTTCCCGTTTCCCCCAGCACGCTTTTTGCTCATCTCAAGATTATTTTTCTGGGGCTGAAGGGATGCAGATCGAAGAGAACGCCAAGAGGTTGCTGGCGAGCCTCTGTGGCTTGAAAAAACAGATGGACAACTTCGGCGAAGTTTACGAGCAAGCTTGGCACGCATCTGCGCAACGCGCAGCAAAGCTATTCCGATGCCGACCGGAAGCTTGATCGCGCGCGCAACTCGCTAGAGGAGTTAGCCCAAGGCGGCCCGGCGGAGAAAGTCCTGGAATCCGCCGGCGGGATGAAATAAGCGGCTCGCGGCAGGCTAGCCGGGGGGCCAGTGGAAATCGCGGCCGCCCAGCAGATGGAAATGCAGGTGGAAGACGGTTTGGCCCGCGCCGCGGCCATTGTTTACTACCACGCGATATCCAGACGTCAGCTTGCGTTCCGCGGCTAAACGGCTGGCAAGCAGCAGCGCGCGCCCGAGCAAGGCGCCATCCTCTTCTTTCGAATCGGTCAGCTTCGCCACATGTTTGCGCGGACAGATCAGGATATGCGTGGGAGCTTGCGGGGCGATATCTTCGAAAGCGAAAAGTTCCGGATCTTCGTAGACCAATTTCGCCGGCAATTCGCGTTTGCTGATCTTGCAAAAGATGCAGTCATCCATCGTCGTCACCCATGTAGCGCGGCGATTCGCCTCCGGGGCCACATGCGCTCGGAATATTGCTAACGCTCTGCTATTGCAGCCCATCCAATCTCACTACGAACGTATTGTGGAAGCCCCGCTCGCGAGTGAGCTGAGCCGCAAAGCGCTCCGCCGCCTGTTGCGTCGCCAGGCGCCCCACGCGCACGCGATAGAAGCGTCCCGCCGGCGCCGCAAAATCCTGCACGAACACGGGGTAACGGCGGCTCAGATCCGCTCGCAGCCGGTCCGCGTTCTTGCGCTGCTGAAATGCCCCCACCTGAACCGAGAAGGCCCCTGCGAGCGGTGATGGGCTCGATATGAGCTCCAAGCGCACCGGCGCCACTCCGGTTCCGACCATATCGATGGCGTGAGCGGCGGCCAAGGATAAATCGATCACCCGGCCTCCAACAAAGGGACCGCGATCGATGATACGCACCTCCGTATGCTTGCCGTTATTCAGATTGGTCACGCGCACGATGCTTCCGAAGGGCAGCGTGCGGTGCGCGGCAACGAATCTGTTCATGTCGAAAATCTCGCCGCTCGACGATTGCCGTCCGTGAAACGGCGCACCATACCAGGAAGCCACGCCCCGTTCGACATAGGTACCCGGCGGGACAGCCTTTTCCTCAGGGCCAGCGCCCGCGCTTGGGGCCGATGGCGGCGCGGGAATACCCGCACTTGCGGGCTTATGGGCACACCCTGCCGCGGCAAAAAGGACCAAAATCAAAAGGTAGAGATGACAATGCCGAAAGAGAGTAGTTTCGAAGGAATCGAGCCGGTCAGCGTGAATCCGCTTTAGGTTCAACTTTCGCTTCTATATCCGCGGCCATTTGCGCCAGCTTTTCGGACATTCGCCTCAGGGATTGCGCGGTCTTGATACGTGCGGCCGGGGTGATTTTCTTCTCCGTCAACTCCCGCAACCGTTCGATTTCGCGGTCAAGTTTGCGGCCGAAATCTTCGAAAGTAGGCACGCCAGCCTCGTCCGGAAGACGGATGCGCTTTCGCGTCCCGATGAGATTTTTCGTATTATAGACAGGCGTCTCGTCAGGCTCGCAAGGAGACCGTGTGCAGCTTCCCGTTCGTTGGCGCTATAAAATTGATCGCTGGCGCAATCAAATTGCGTCTCTTTTTCACAGACAGCCCGCCGTTGCCCGCCCGCGATTGTGCCCGGCCTGCGGAACGCTGGTGGGTTCGAGTTCCGGCCGTTGCCATCAGTGCGGCGCGAGTCTGACCTTCTCGCTGGCTGCCGCCAGCCGCTCCCTGGGCAAGGTGTTGCCACAGACCTCGCCGGTCACTTACGGCATTCTGGGACTCTGCTGCATTCTTTACGGGGTGAGCTTGCTGATCACCATTAAACGCAGCGGCTTCGCGGCGCCCAGCGGAGGCTTAGGGGCCTTATTTGGGCTTGGCGGGATCAATGGCGCCGTGCTGTTCCGCATGGGCCTTTCCGGCCCATTCGATCTCGTGCAGCCCTGGAGGCTGATCACGGCGATTTTCCTGCACGGCAGCCTGCTGCACCTCGGTTTCAACATGTGGGTGCTGATGGATCTGGGACCCACCATTGAAGAACTCTACGGATCGGCTCGCTTTCTCTTCGTATTTATCGTGACGGGCGTGGCCGGCTATCTCTTGAGTTCCACGACAGGGCATTTCAGCGTGGGAGCTTCCGGCTCGCTGCTTGGGCTGGTGGGCTTGTTGCTTGCGCTGACGACGGGACGTCACAGCATCGGCATGCGCATGCTGCGGAGCCAATTGCTCTACTGGCTCGCGTACATCGTGGTGCTGGGCATACTGATGCCGGGAATCGATAATTACGCGCATGTCGGCGGTTTCGTGGCCGGCTTCCTGCTCGGAAAAGTAATGGCGGACCGCCAGCCTGTCGACGTTATCGAGCGCCGCCGCGCTTATGCTTTGGGATGGACCACGGGATTCGCGGTTGTGGCAAGCTTCGCACTCATGCTGTTGAATTACTTCAGTTCGTCCATCGGCCTCGGCTGAAGCCTCCGTACGTTCGCATCGCGCGATTACGACGGCTCCGGGCTTTCATGGCTCAATTGCCGCGCCACGACCACACTGTAATGAAACCCGGAGAAGACCGTAAAGCCGGCGACAACGATAAACCAATAGTCGCCGCGCCAGAAGGAATACGGGGTGGTGAAACACCGCCGCAGCCAGCACCGTAAACACAAGGACGATCTGCAGCGTCGTGGTCAGCTTGCCGTAAATGGAGGGAGGAAATGAACGATAGCCAGCCGTGAGCAGGATCACCGCCGCCGTCGTGAGGATCAGGACGTCGCGTCCCAGCACCAGGATCGTCAGCCACCAGCGAATTTGCCCATTGAGCGCAAGCACCACGAATGAGGAGGAGATCAAAAGCTTATCGGCAATCGGATCGAGATAGGCGCCCAGACTCGTCTTTTGATTGAGCGTACGCGCCAGCACGCCATCCATGGTGTCGGTGAGTCCTGCGAAGATCAAAATCGCCAAAGCCCAACTGTAGCGCCGGTAAAAAACCAGGATGATGAAGAGCGGCAGGAAGCCCAGGCGCAGGAAGGTAAGCTGGTTGGGAACCGTCAGAATGCGACTAGCCATAGTATGGAAGTTTTCGGACAGGTCAGGCGAACAGTTCGAGATAATCTTTCAGCGAACGGCCCACCTTTCGTTCGAATATATCAGAAAAGGACGGTATCGAGCCGCTGGGTTCGTCCAGTGCAATCCGCTCCACGCGTTGCATGGGGAAGAATAGCGTAGGCAGGCCTACGCGGTCGCCTTCGGGATGCAAAACCTGATGCACGAAATCATCAAACGAATTCAGGTCGATGCCGCGCAGGGTCACGCCGGCCGTATTCAGGGACAGCAGTTCGCCCCACACCTTCTCGCGCGGCGTGTGCAGGCTGAGAATTACTATCGAGTGCAATTCCACGTATTTGCCTCAGAGCGCGATCTTTTTCAGGTCCGGCGCAACACGCAAGCGCGCTTCCGTTAACTTCTGAACGGCTTCGGGTGTCACGTCTTCCGCAATCTCGCGCAGCACGAGCCCGTCCGGCGTCACCTCGATCACGGCCAATTCAGTAACAATGAGATCAACCACCCCCACTCCGGTAAGGGGCAAAGTACATTCGCGCATGATCTTGGGCTTGCCGTCTTTGCTGGTGTGCTCCATGGCGATGATCACTCGCTTGCGCGCCCGAGACCAAGTCCATGGCCCCGCCCATTCCCTTGAGCATTCTTCCGGGAACGGCCCAGTTGGCCAGATTGCCTTTTTCATCTACCTGAAGACCGCCCAGAACCGTTAGATCGACGTGGCCTCCGCGAATCATCGCGAACGAATCGGAGCTCGAAAAATAACTACTGCCGGGAATCTCGGTCACGGTTTCCTTGCCGGCATTCACCAAGTCGGCATCTTCTTCACCTTCCAGCGGATAAGGGCCCATGCCCAGCATCCCGTTTTCAGACTGGAAAATGACTTCTGTGCCCGCCGGAATGTAGTTGGCGACGAGGGTGGGCATCCCGATACCTAAGTTTACGGTGAATCCGTCGCGCAGCTCCTGCGCTACGCGGCGCGCAATCAATTCGCGCTTGTCGACTTCACTTGCTTTCATCTTGCCCTCTGTTCCGTAGAATTACACTGCCACACGACGCCGAACCGTGCGCTTCTCGATTCGCTTCTCGTAGTTCGATCCCTGAAAAATAGCGTTCACATAAATGCCGGGCGTATGCACCTGGTCCGCAGGGATCCCGCCGAGTTCCACTAATTCTTCCACTTCGGCAATCACGTAATCGGCAGCGGTAGCCATCACCGGATTATAGTTTCGCGCCGTTTTCCGATACATCAGATTGCCCCAGCGATCGCCCTTCCAGGCTTTGATGAACGCAAAATCGGCGCGCAGAGCTTTTTCCAGCACGTACATCCTGCCGCCAAACTCCTTTGTCTCTTTTCCTTCCGCGATCATCGTGCCGTAGCCGGTGGGGGTATAAAAGGCCGGTATTCCGGCGCCGCCTGCGCGGATTCTCTCCGCCAGCGTTCCCTGCGGATTAAGCTCGAGTTCGACCTCGCCATTCATTACCAGTTGCTCGAACAACTTATTTTCTCCAACGTAAGAAGCCACCATCTTGCGCACTTGCTTTGTCTGCAGCAAGAATCCGATGCCGAATTCCGAAGTGCCCGGATTGTTCGAGATCGCGGTGATGTTCTTCGTCCCCGCCCGCCTGAGCGCGGCAATCAGGTTTTCCGGAATGCCGCAAACACCGAAACCTCCCATCATGATCGAAGCGCCTTCAGGAATGCGCTTGACGGCCACGTCCGCATTAGCAACTGTCTTGTCCATCCGGTTCCCTAATCCTCCGCTCTAACGCACACTCTAACGCAAATTGTGAAGCAGTTTATAGACGTCATTGGCGGCGGAAAACTCCTCTTCCAGTTCGCGCTGCCGCAGATGCGCGCGCAGGTGCTCGATTGCCTGAGAAAGCCGGTCCAGAGCCACATCCAGATTATCCGTATTGGTGAGCACAATATCCCGCCAGACGGAGTAAGGGCTGCCGGCCAGCCGCAGCGCGTCACGCAATCCTCGCCCCGCCAGCGTAAGCGGCAAACCCGTTTGATCGGTCGCCTCGCGCGTAACGCCCGCAAGCGCTATCGAAACTAATTGCGGCAGATGCGATACAAAAGCCGCCGCACGATCGTGCGTAGTTGCGTCGAGCCACACCGGACGCGCGCCAATCGCCTCGATGAGACCCACAAAATTGGCAACGCGCGCATCGGCCTGCTCCACGCGAGTCATCTGCTCACTCGAAATCGAGCCGTCTTCGGCTGCAATGAGCGCGTATTTTGCTCCCTCGAATAGCGTTGCGTCGGCGCCATCAATGCCCGATAGCTCGCTGCCGGCCATGGGGTGGCCGCCTAGAAAAACGACTTCATTCGAGAAGCACTTGGCGGCCGTTGCGCAAACCGCGCGCTTGGTGCTGCAAGCATCGGTGACGAGCGCGTTCGCCGAGACGTGGCGGCCGATCTCCGGCAGGCGTTCGATTGCGAGGCCGACCGGCAAGGCGATGTAAACAAGGTCCGCGCGTTTGAGGGCGGCCGCTAGCTCTGGTTCCGCCTCATCGACAACGCGCAACTCGAGCGCGCGTTCGAGCACGCTCGGCTTGTCCCAACCGACGATGCGCGCGCCGGGAAGAGTCCCGCGCACAGCAAGCGCAAACGAACCGCCAATCAGTCCCGTGCCCAAGACGGCAATTCGCGAGAAAAACGTAGCCATCACGCGGCGATACTGCGGCCGACGGCGGGCGCGATCATGCGCAGCTCGGCCATCAACTGCTCGAACTGTTCGAAAGTGGAGCGACTGCGCGCCATCGGAGAGCGCATGTTCGGGGTCGTTGTGCACTTCCAGCAGCAAACCGTCTGCTCCTGCGGCAACCGCAGCGCGAGCCATCGGAGCCACCTTGTCCCGACGGCCCGTCCCGTGGGAAGGGTCCGCCAGAATCGGCAGGTGAGAAAGCTTCTTGATCACCGGAATGGCGGCGATATCGAGCGTGTTGCGCGTGTAGGTCTCGAAAGTGCGGATTCCGCGCTCACAAAGGATCACGTTGTAATTTCCGCCGGACATGATGTATTCGGCGCTGAGCAGCCATTCCTCTATGGTTGCAGACATCCCGCGCTTCAGCAGTACGGGTTTGTCGACGGTACCCAGGGCGCGCAGGAGATGGTAATTCTGCATATTGCGCGCGCCTACCTGTAAAACATCGACGTAAGGGAGCATCAGATCGATCTGCGAAGGGTCCATGACTTCGCTGACTACGACGAGATTGTAACGCTCGCCAGCAGCGCGCAGGAGCCGCAAGCCTTTTTCGCCAAGGCCCTGAAACGAATACGGCGAACTGCGCGGCTTGAAAGCCCCTCCGCGCAACAGGCGCGCTCCAGCTTTTGCGACGCGCTCCGCGATCAATTCGATTTGCTCCGCGGTTTCCACGGCGCAGGGGCCGGCCGCCACCATAACTTCGGAGCCACCGATAGACACTCCCCGCGGCAATTTGACGATCGTCCCTTCCGGGCGAAACGCGCGGCTCGCCAGCTTATAAGGCTGCGTGATGCGAACCACCTCGCGCACGCCGGTCAGCAATTCGATATCGCGCGGATCGAAATCGGGATGCACGCCGACGGCGCCGAGCACCGTTTGCGAAACTCCCGTCGAACGATGGATATCGAATCCGAGGGAGACGAGGTGATCGATCACATTCTGAACCTGCTCCTCGCTCGCTCCGGCCTGCATCACGACAACCATGCATTCTCCTCGGACGTTTTTAGGCGCGAAAAGCGCCTTGATGACTTTGTTAACGCGCGAGAACTCCTGATGCCCATGACTTTCGCGCTAGACAATCGCTCACAGCCGCCGACAGCGCGGCTATTTGTGGCGATCGGACTCAGCCTCGTCGCGCATCACGGTGCGCTCGACCGAGCGCGCCTCATCCAGAATGCGCTCGAACAATCGCCGAATCGCCGCCTCGCTCAACGGGCCGCGATTTGCCCGTTCCACTCCAGCCAGGACCTCTCGTTCGCGATCCGGCTGATACAGCGGCGAACCGTCTTGCCGTTTCAGGCGGCCGATCTCAACCACGCATTGCGAGCGTTCGTTCAGCAACTCGACCAGTTTCCGGTCGATCTCATCGATTTTGCGGCGCCAATCTTCAACGCTCATGGGCCCGGCTCCCGCCGGCTCATTCCCGTTTTGCCAACGCTTTTCAGCGCGCAGACACGCGCCCTGAGCGCCTCTCGCGCGGCATCCACGCTTTCGGCCTGCTCGATCTCCTGCACCAGCGCCGAGCCCACTACGGCCGCATCGGCCAGCCCGCCCAGGATGGAAACCTGGCCGGGCAGCGAAATGCCGAAGCCGACGGCAATCGGCAGGCGGCTCGCTCGCCGCACGCGGCGAATCAGCGCCGGCAAATCTTCGGGCAAGCTCTCTCGCGCGCCGGTCACGCCTGTCCTCGAGATGACATAGAGAAAGCCGCTGGAGACTTCGGCGATCCGCGCCAGGCGTTCGTCGGTGGACGTCGGCGCGGCCAGGAAAATTGTATCCAGGCCGTGCGCCTGCATGATGCGGCGATAATCGCCGGCCTCCTCGGGCGTAAGATCGGTGATCAACACGCCGTCGGCACCCGCATCCGCGGCGCGCCGCGCGAAGCGTTCGATGCCCATCTGCAGTACCGGATTGTAGTAGCTGAAGAGGACGAGGGCCACGTCGCTCTTACGCCGGATGGATTCGACAAGATCAAGCACGCCTGAAAGCGACGCGCCCGCGCGCAGTGCGCGCTCGCTGGAGCGCTGGATCGCGGGGCCGTCCGCGACGGGATCGCTGAACGGCACGCCCAATTCGACGACGTCCGCGCCCGCCGCATCGAGCGCGAGCACAAACGATTCTGTCGCCTCGAGCGAAGGATCGCCCGCCGTGATAAAAGCCACCAAACCCATCTCGCCTCGGCGGCCAAGCTCCTCGAAGCGGCGCTTAATGCGCGTCGTTGTGGGGGTTTGCGGCACAGCCATGGAGTTTGTGGCCATCAGAGATAGCGCGCGATGATTTCCATGTCTTTATCGCCGCGGCCAGAAAGATTGAAGATAACGATTTCGTCGCGCCGCATGCGGGGAGAGCGCGCGATCAGTGCGGCCAGCGCGTGGGCGCTTTCGAGCGCTGGGATGATGCCCTCGAGTGCGCGACAGCGTACGCGCGGCATCGATGGCCGCGTCGTCGCTGGCGGCGGTGTATTCGGCGCGATGCTGCTCGGCAAGGAGAGCATGTTCGGGGCCGACGGCCGGATAATCCAAACCCGCGGAAACGGAATGCGTCGTGGCGATCTGGCCGTCCGCTGTTTGCAACACATACGTATATGTCCCCTGCAGCACGCCGGGGCGCGCACCGGTGAATCCGATCGCTTCGGCAAGGCGCACCGCGTGCTCGCCAAGCTGATGTCCGCGCCCGCCCGCTTCCACGCCGAGCATCTTCACGCTGGAGTCTTCGAGGAATGCGTGAAAAAGCCCGATGGCATTGGAGCCCCCGCCAACGCACGCGACGAGCAGGTCCGGCAGGCGTTTCTCCATTTCCAGAATCTGCCGCCGCGCCTCTTCGCCAATCACTTTGTGAAAATCGCGCACCATCTGTGGATACGGATGCGCGCCCAGCACCGATCCGAGCAGGTAGTGCGTGGTGCGCACGTTCGTAACCCAATCGCGCATGGCTTCGTTGATCGCGTCTTTCAGCGTGCGGCTGCCCGCATTCACGCCCACCACTTCCGCGCCCATCAGCTTCATGCGCGAGACGTTCAGCCGCTGCCGCTCCATGTCTTCCGTGCCCATGTACACGACGCATTCCATTCCAAAGCGCGCCGCCACCGCCGCCGTGGCCACGCCGTGCTGTCCTGCGCCCGTTTCCGCGATGATGCGGCGCTTGCCCATTCTTTTCGCCAGCAGCGCCTGACCCAGGCAATTGTTGATTTTGTGCGCGCCGGTGTGCAGCAGGTCTTCGCGCTTGATGTAAATGCGCGAGCCGCCGACGTGCTCGGTGAGCCGCGCTGCGAATTGCAGCGGCGTCGGGCGCCCGGCGAAATTCCGCAGCAATTCATCGAGTTCGCGCGTGAAGCTAGCATCCGCGCGCGCCGCCGCATAGGCCTGCTCCAGTTCCTCGAGCGGCGCGACCAGCGTCTCCGGAACGAAGCGCCCTCCGTAAGGGCCGAAACGGCCGCGCAGGTCAGGCCAGGTTTCCACTGCCATGGTCATGATCTTTTCTCCCGAACCTTCTCTGAAGGGCGCACGCTGGCTTGCCGCCTGCGGCTCAGTTCACAGCTTGTACTTCTCGCATCAGCTCACGCAACGCGCGCGGATCTTTCTTGCCGGGCCGCGCTTCCACGCCGCTCGCCACGTCAATCCCGAAAGGTTGCGATTCCGCAATGGCCTGCGCTACATTATCCGGCCGCAGGCCACCCGCCACGATCACGCGGCCGTAGTGGCCGGCCTCGCGAGCGAGTCGCCAATCCGCCGTCCGGCCTGTGCCGCCGTAAAGCCCATTGTGGTAGCCGTCCAGCAGAAAAGCGGAGGCCGCTTTGTATTTCGCCAGCGTCGCGAGCTTGAACTGTGGCCCCGCCGCAAAGGCCTTGATCACGCCAAAGCGTCGCGCCAAATCCTTGACCTCGCTCGGCTGCTCGTCGCCGTGAAGCTGCACGCCATCGAGGCGCAGTGCTCCGGCAAGCGCGGCAATTACGTGCGCGGGCCAGTTCACGAATACGCCTACCGTCGCCACCAGCGGCGGCAGCTTTCGCACGATCTCCCAAGCCGCTGCCGGACTGATCGAGCGCGGGCTCGGCGGATAAAAATTGAATCCCAGCGCGTGCGCTCCTAAATCCACCGCGAGCCGAGCATCGGGCCAATTCGTGACGCCGCAAATCTTAACGTGAACGATCGGAATTCCCCACGCCCGAATCGCTGCCCCGCTGGGAAACAGCGTCGATCAGGCGCCTCAGCGCCACGCCCGGGTCGGTCTCACGCATCAGGCTTTCGCCGATTAAGAAACGCGTCGAATCCGGCGGCGCGCAACTTGCGTAAATCTTCCGTTGAACGCAGGCCCGATTCGCTTACGGCGATGCAATCTTGCGGAATCATCTCGACCAGTTCCAGCGAAGTCTCCACGCGCACTTCGAGTGTGTGCAAATTGCGGTTATTCACGCCGATGATGCGCGCGCCCGCCGCTAACACGCGCTCGAGTTCGTCAGCAGTGTGTACCTCGACCAGCGGTTCCATTCCCAGTTCGCGTCCCAACACCAGCAACTCCGCAAGAGTCTCATTGTCCAAAGCGGCAGCAATCAGCAGAAACGAATCGGCATTGGCTGCGCGGGCCTCCCATACCTGCCAGGCGTCTACGATGAAGTCCTTACGCAGCACCGGCAGCCCTACCGCCGCGCGCGCATCGCGCAAATGGGCCAGCGCGCCCTGGAAATTCTCCTCTTCCGTGAGTACCGAAAGCGCCGCGGCGCCCGCGCCCTCGAAACCTCGGCCCAGCGCAGCAGGCTCGAAATCTCGGCGCAGCACTCCGGCCGAGGGCGACGCTTTTTTGATCTCGGCGATCACGTTGACTTGGTCGCGCGAGAGCGCGCCGGCAAAATCACGCGGCGCACCGGCCTTGCCTGCTGCAATGCGCAGCACTGGCTCCGGCATAATGCGCTTCCGCCGCGCCACTTCCGCTCGGCGGCTTTCGATGATCCTACTGAGGATCGTTCCCGATTTAGTTTCGGTAATAGACACGCAGCTCTGCCCCAGCGCTTTCAGCGCATTACGGGTAAACCATGAATGCTATGCCCCGCCCTGCACTATGTCAATTTAGGGCCCGAGGCGCGGCGAGAGCTAATTTGGCTGCTTCGGCGAGCGACCGCCCGTGCCACTATGACGGCTTCCGTTCGTGGCATCCCAGAGAAAAATGCCCACATATATATCTTGACACGACATATTAGGGAGAGTAATTTGGGTGCAGCCAAAGACCACTGGAACCGCCTCCGCGGGCAAGACCCTTCTTCCCACTCGATCTCCTGCGGAGGCGGTCTCTTTTTGTGCGCATCTTTTCCCGCATTTACACTTCTCCCGCACCACAAATTCCCGCGCTACAATTCGTCGCTGTGATGGAAGAATCAGCCGAACAGCGGCTCGCGCGGCTGCGTGAGACCATCATCGCCTGCCGTAAATGCCCACGCCTAGTGCAGTACCGCGAAGAAGTCGCGCGCACCAAGCGCCGCGCCTTTCGCGACTGGACCTACTGGGGGCGGCCGGTGCCGGGCTTCGGCGACCCGCATGCCCGGCTGCTGATCATCGGCCTTGCGCCCGCCGCCCACGGCGGCAACCGCACGGGGCGCGCGTTCACTGGCGATCGCTCGGGCGATTTTCTCTATGCGCGGCTCTATGAGGCGGGATTTGCGAATCAGCCGACATCGGTCGATGCCAATGACGGCCTCGAGCTTCACGACGCCTACATCGCGGCCACCGCACGCTGCGCGCCACCGGACAATAAGCCGCTACCGGAAGAATTGCGCAACTGTGCCGGCTATCTCGAGGAGGAGTTCGCGATTCTGCGGCCGCGCGCGGTGCTGGCGCTCGGCGCCATCGCGTTTTACACGTACTTGCGCTTGCTGGTGAAGCAGGGGCGGCTCACCTCGCCCGTCCGTTACAAGTTTTCTCATGGCGCCGACTTCAAGCTGCCCGGCGACTTGCCGCATCTTTTCGCCAGCTATCATCCCAGCCAGCAAAACACGCAGACGGGCCGGCTCACGCCGGCGATGTTCGATGCCGTGTTGCGCCGCATCCGCCGCGTTATCGGCGCAGCGGAAACAAAAACTCCGCGCCGTTGATCTGGTAGTATTCCCTCATGAGCAAGAAACTCGTTGTCGGCCTGCTGCAGCGGCAATGTTCCAAAGATCCTGCCGCAAATCTTGCGGGTACGGTGGAGGCCATCCGCGAAGCGTCCAAGCGTGGAGCGCAGATCGTCTGCCTCGAAGAGCTTTTCCGTTCGCAATATTTCTGCCGCGAAGAAAACGCCGACAATTTCGATCTGGCGGAGTCGATCCCCGGTCCCACCACCGAAGCGCTTGGCAAACTCGCGCGCGATCTGCGCATCGTCATCATCGCATCGATCTTCGAGCGCCGCGCCGCCGGTCTTTATCACAATACAGCGGTGGTGCTGGACGCCGATGGCGCGCTGCTCGGGCTTTACCGCAAGATGCACATCCCCGACGACCCGCTCTACTACGAGAAGTTTTATTTCACGCCGGGCGATCTGGGCTTCCCAAATTTCGACACGCGCTACGGCAGGATCGGCGTTCTGGTCTGCTGGGATCAGTGGTATCCCGAAGGCGCGCGGCTTTCGAGCCTGCGCGGCGCGAATATTCTTTTTTATCCCACAGCCATCGGCTGGCATCCATCGGAGAAGGCTGAATTCGGCGCGGCGCAACTCGATGCCTGGCGCACGATTCAGCGTTCCCACGCCATCGCCAACGGAATTTTCGTCGCCGCGGTGAACCGCGTGGGCTTCGAGGGACCGGCGGATAGCGGGCTGGAATTCTGGGGCTCTTCGTTTGTGGCCGATCCCTTCGGGCAGCTCATCGCCGAATCTCCCACAAATAAAGAAGAAATCCTGATCGCAGAGTGCGACCTGGGCCGCATGGAAGAAGTGCGCCGCAATTGGCCCTTCCTGCGCGATCGCCGCACAGACGCTTACGCGCCTCTGCTCGAGCGATGGCTGGGTTGAAATCGCGCCAGGCCGAACTTTCTGTACCGCGCGCGAGCGCGCCGAAGGCGGACGTTCGCGCCGACGCAACGCCCGCGGCGCTCGGCTACCGCATGCCCGCAGAATGGGAACCGCACGAAACCACCTGGCTCGCATGGCCTCACGAACGCACGGACTGGCCGGGCAAATTCGCGCCGATCCCGTGGGTCTACGCCGATATCGTGCGCCATCTCGCACGCGTCGAGCGCGTGCGAATCCTGGTGCAGGATCGCGCGGAAGAGCGCGCTGCGCGCCGCATGTTGCAAAAGAGCGGCGTAGATCTGGCCGCCCTGGATTTTTTCGTCGCGCCGACGAATCGCGGCTGGACCCGCGATTTCGGCGCAATTTTCGTTAAAAAATGCGCCGCCGCTGGCGCCGATCTGTGTGGCCGCCACGAAGTGGCGCTTCAGCGCTTGGGCCAAATACGACGACTGGAAGAAAGACAACGCGGCGATGAATCGCGTCTTGCCCAAATTGAAAATGCCGGTGTGGGAACCGCGATATCGCGGCCGTCCGGTTGTTCTCGAAGGCGGAAGCATCGAGGTCAACGGCGCGGGCACGCTGCTCACGACGGAAGAGTGCCTGCTCAGCTCGGAGCAGGCGCGCAATCCGGGCTTCGAGCGCGCCGATTGGGAAGCGATCTTTCGCGATTATCTTGGCGCGACGAACGTGCTCTGGCTTGGCCGCGGCATCGCCGGCGACGATACGCACGGCCACGTCGACGATCTCGCGCGCTTCGTCAATCCCACGACCGTGGTCACAGTTGTCGAATCGGATCGCTCCGATGCCAACTACGAACC
The DNA here is from genome assembly GCA_963846235.1 of uncultured Acidobacteriota bacterium. Taxonomy (GTDB): domain Bacteria; phylum Acidobacteriota; class Terriglobia; order Acidiferrales; family UBA7541; genus Palsa-189. The sequence goes on along the minus strand of CAWJVF010000002.1, from coordinate 3,499,521 downwards.
TTTGCAGGAAAATCTCGCGCGGCTGCGCGAGATGAAGGATGAAAATGGCCGGCCACTGCGCATCGAAACGCTGCCTATGCCCCGGCCGGTCTGGTTCGATGGGCAGCGGCTTCCGGCGAGCTACGCCAATTTCTACATCGCCAACAAAATCGTGCTTGTTCCGACGTTCAGCGATCCCGCCGACCGCGCCGCGCTAAATACTCTCGCCGCGTTATTCCCGGATCGCGAAGTGATTGGTATTGCCGCGCGCGATCTGGTTCTCGGGCTCGGCACATTGCACTGCATGACCCAGCAGCAGCCCTGCTTATAGCATCTAGCGCTTGTGGGACATCGCGTAGTCGATTGCGAACTGCTTGAGCTTCGGATTATTCATGCCCAGGTCGGTGGCTTCTTTTTCGGCGCGGTCCTCGTCCCAATGATCCACGACCATGCGCTTAATGAACCACATGGTCGCGGCGCGGCCGCCGCCTGCGCAGTGAATGAACGAGGGCTCAACGCCCTTTGTGGTGATGGCGTCGAGAAACTTGTCCGCCGCTGCGGGATCAGGATTCATGGCGTTGAAAGGAACACTGTAGTAGCGCAATCCCGCGGATTTCGCCGCCGCGGCCTCCTCTTCAAGATTCGCGCCGGGCTCGCTTGCCTCGCGTAAATTGATGATGGAGACGAAGCCCATCTGCTTGATCTGCGGCACGACTTCCGGCTTGATCGCTCCCGTACATGCCACGACGGTCTGGATCCGATGGAAATTGACAACGCCGTCAAGATTGTCCTTGGTGACTTCCTGCCCTCGCGCCGGCGATACCGCCAAACACGAGGCCGCCAGCAAACCCGCCGCCATCAGGAAATGCGCTCTCATCACTATCCTCCTAAACTCAAAAATAGCCCTTTCACCTCTGGGATCATAACACCGGGATGCGCGAAAGCGCCTGCACCTCTTCTTGCCTTAAACGATTCCGACGAAAGATTCTGAACAACATTCACCCGATTAGCGCTCGTACCTTTGCCCGCACCTCCGCCAACTCGGCTGTCGAAATAGCCCCTTTTCGCCTAGCCCGTCTTTTGCGCCAATCCAGGCTCTTAATCTGGTCGGCTAGAACTGCACTAGGCCTCGGACCCGCGACGATAACTTCAAAGGGATAATTCTTGATTTGCGTTGTAAGCGGGCAGCAGATCATCAGGCTCGTCTTCCCATTGTAGGTGGCCGGGCTGAGCACAACAGCGGGACGGTGTCCCGCCTGTTCGTGTCCCGCCTGCGGATCGAAACTAATCCACACAACGTCACCTGTATCCGGCACATAGCGCCCTGCCATTACCAGACCTCTTTGCCCACCGGCCCCTTGAAATTGACCTCCTTATGCAAATTTCGCCGGGTGATCCCTTTCAGCAGCCGGGCCAGGTCATATTCCTTGTGTCGGACAGGTTCGATGACCACCCTACCAGACTCCTCCCGCACCTCTACGGCCTCGTCCAGATTCAGGCGCGCGGCCTTCATAACGGCGGCAGGAATTCGCACTGAAGCACTGTTGCCCCATTTCTTGACCACGGCTCGCATAGCCTCGTCGCCTCCTTGTATCAACATTGTATCAACATATCTCTGCCCTGTTAAAGCGCTGTGTGCCGCCAGCGGAATGTGCGAGTTGACCGGAGTGATATAGTGGGTCCGTAGAAAAAAACGCCCGATCCCGAAAGCGGGACCGGGCGTTTTTGTTTTTTGGGCTGATGAAGGGACTGATCGAGCGTTGGATCGCACGAGAAACGCCGTTTGCCTCCGCGACTTCCCGAAAACGAGGCCGCGGGAGTCTCAAGGCTGCCCTGGGTACGGTATGATTGTTCGTTTGAAAGCAACCATACTTAAAGGCCTGTGCCGACCCTCGAAGACGTCTGAGCGCGGCAATCTTAGACTATGAACATCGCAGATTTCGAACAGCGGATCCAAGACGCCGTACTGGTTGCCGATGGAGCCATGGGCTCCATGCTGTTTGACGGCGCCGGCCCCCAGCGTTCTTTTGAAGAGCTGAATGTCTCCCAGCCCGAAGTCGTCTTTCGCGTTCATCAGGCCTATATCGAGGCCGGAGCGCAAATTATTGAGACGAACACCTTCGGCGCCAATCGCTCGAAACTGACCGCCCTCGGCCTCGGCGACCAGGTCACCCGCATAAACCATCGCGGCGCGAAGATCGCCCGTGAAGCCCGCGAAGCCGCGCCGCACGAGGTGCTGATCGCCGGCTCTCTGGGGCCGCTGGCCATTGCTCCCGAAATGCGCGAAATCCCGCGCGACGAGATGTTGGAGGTTTACCGCGAACAAGCCCAGGCGCTCGAAGAGCGCGGCGTGGACTTCTTCATCCTGGAGACATTCTCCAATATCGAAATGTTGATGGCCGCAATCGATGCGCTGCGCTCTTTTTCCGCGCTGCCCATTGTGGCGGAACTGACATTTTCCGATGAGGGCACGACGCTTGGCGGCACGCGTCCAGCCGACGCAGCCGCACGCCTGGCGCACAAAAATGTCCAAGTCATCGGCGTGAACTGCACGCTCGGTCCGCAGTCCCTGTTGCCGATCCTGGAAGGCTTCGGTGGAGGACGCCGGGCGCTTTCGGCCATGCCCAATGTAGGCTTCCCTACGCGCATCGGTGATCGTACCGTGTATCCGCGCTCTTCGCCTGAATATTTCGCGCTTTTCGCGCGCGAAGCGGCAGCGATGGGTGCGCGCATCGTTGGCGGATGCTGCGGCACGACGCCGGAGCACGTGCGGGCCATGGCCGGCGCGATGCGCGGCTTGAAGCCGGCGCAAGCGGTGAAAGCGGTATCGGTTTCCGTCGCCATGGCGCCGGAGAAAGTGCGGGTAGTCAAGCGCGATCCGGAAAGCGGATTGTGGCGCAAGCTGAAGGCGGGCGAATTCTCGGTTTCCGTGGAGATCGATCCGCCGAAAGGCATTACCCTCGACCGCATTTTCGAGCAGGTGGAAAAGATCACCGCGAGCGGCTGCGTGGATACGATTGACATCAATAGCGGTACTTTGGCGCGCGTGGGCATGGATGCGCTAATGCTCGCCGGAGCTTTGCAGGCGCGGGGCATCGAAACCGTTCCCCACGTGACCACGCGGGATCAGAACCTCATCGGGTTGCAAGCCGCCCTGCTCGGCGCGTGGAGCATCGGAGGCGTCCGCAATTTCCTGGCAATCACAGGTGACCCGCCATCCGTCGGGGAAACTAGCGCAGTCTACGAAATCGATTCCATCGGCTTGGTGAAAGTGGCTTCCCGGCTGAACCAGGGAACGGATTGGGCCGGCAAAGCTCTGGGGGGAGCGACAAACTATACCGTCGGCGTAGCCGTGAACCCTACGGCTGAGGATCTCGATTACGAAATCCAGCGGTTCTTCGCCAAGGTGGAGGCGGGCGCGCATTTTGCCATGACCCAGCCACTATTTGATCCCGAACACTGGCACGCCTTCCTCAAGCGCATTGGTGGGCGCTCTCCCATCCCTGTGCTGGCGGGGATCTGGCCCCTGACTAGCTATAAACAGGCGCTGAGGCTGAATAACGAAGTTCCCGGCATTTTCATCCCGGAACCTGTGCTGAAGGAGATGGAGGCGGCGGGAACGGTCGCCCGCGACAAAGGCTTCGCTCTGGCCAAACGGATGCTCGCGTGGGCCCGTACGGAGCTTGCCGGGGCTTATCTCATTCCCCCCTTCAAAAGATACGAAGAAATACTTGAGCTTTTTACATGATTTCCCCGGTTGCCGTTACTAGTTAATTCGACTCTAGTTTGATAGAGTGTGAAAGGCCTAGCGCATCGTCCCCGAAGGTCGAACACGATCCAGTTCCTAACGCTCCTGTGGAGGAAATTCGCAATGAGTCAGAAGTTTTTGATCGTAATGCTGGGCGCCACCGCACTCGTTTCCGGTTGCGCCACCAAGGGGTATGTTCGGCAGAACGTAACCCCCGTCCAAGATAAGCTCAATCAAGTCGCTGATCAGGCCAACAAGACAGGCGCCGACCTGCAGAAGACGCAGCAGGACGTCGCCAAGAATACTCAGGCGATAAGCGCTACCGATGAGAAGGCGACTGGGGCCGACCGGCGCGCCGGTGACGCCATGAATCGGGCCAACCAGGCCAACGAGCAGGCTCAGAAGGACGACCAAGAGATCGCGCAACTTCGCGGCGTAATCTCCAATTTGGACGATTACAAAGTTTCCAACCAGGCGACCGTGCTTTTCAAGTTCAATAGCGCTGTGCTTTCCCCAGAAAGCAAAGAAGAGCTCGATAAGGTCGCTTCCAACACTGGTTCGTTGAAGCGCTACTTCATCGCCGTCGAAGGCTATACGGATCCGACCGGGGACGCCAACTACAACCTGCAGTTGAGCAGGCGCCGTGCTGACGCAGTGGTGCTCTATCTTTCGACGGAGAAAAAGGTTCCCTTCTACCAGATCCGCACCATCGGCATGGGCCCCAACAATTTGGTGGATCCCGGCAAAACAAAGGATGCTCGCGCGAAGAACCGGCGCGTAGAAGTGAAGGTCTTCTCTGCCGACAGCGCCTTAGCTGCTGCCAGCGGACGCTGAGCTTCTAAAAGAAAATGAACCGCTTGCGACGGCGGACCGGCGGCGTCGGCTGGTCCGCTACGAGTGGCAGTTCAGGTTTGTAAGGCAATTCCCGCCCCTCGAACGCCGCAAGCGGGTTATCGCGAAAGAGTGACCGCGCGAGCGATTCTCCCCATCGTTCTGCAACCGTCCCGTGTGCTTCTTTAAGCCGTAAAGGGCGCTGCACAATGTTGTGTGCATCGCTGGCAACGAAGTGCACCATTTTTTGGTCGAGTAGCGCCTCAACTTGCTTCCTCGCAGGTTCTCCCCATCTTCCCAGCAAAGACTGCGCCGTAACCTGAACGTAGCACCCCTGTTGCAGCCAGCGCTTTAATCTTTGCGGCTGTGCGCGGATCAGCGGGTTGCGTTCCGGATGCGTGATGATGAGGAAGAGTCCTAGCTGCTGTAAGTTTTTCAGAGTCTCTTCGGTTCCGGGCGGAATAGCGAAATCCGCGAACTCTATAAGCAGGTATCGCCTCTGATTGATCGTGTAGTTTGCCGGGCAGGCACGAATCGCTTCGAGGTTCTCCATGCTGAGATGAAAGTCGCACCCTGTTGCAAGCTGCAGCCGCTCCCCCAGCTTGGCCTGTAATTCGTTGCATCGCTCGCGAACGACACCGAAATCAAAGCGATATTCGCTATTGGAGTGAGGCGTCGCCACAACGTGCGTGATCCCGTCCTCGATGGCCATTTCCGCCATCTTCAAGGCCTCGTCGAACGATTTCGCGCCGTCGTCGAGCGCTGGAAGAATGTGGCAGTGGATGTCAACCATGCGGAGTCTTTACCAGTTCAGCATAGCCGAGTGACCCCAACCTCACAACGGTACGTGGCCCATACGTGTAAGACTGCCAACCCCTAACGGCGTGTTGCTTCATCGAACCAGTAAGGACTCTCCCTCCCGGGCCCTTTGGAGACCATTGTGCATTTGGGCCGCATCCTCCTCGTCTTTTTACTGGTGGCGACGATCGCTGTTGAAGTGATGGGCTACCGCCGATATCAATCCGACATGATTGCCTGGCGCGTCGTGGAGCAATCGCTCGGAAATCTCCACTCGGTGCTGGAGCGCGAACCGGCCGCAAGACTTGCCGTGCCGATTGCGCGCGCCCGTGCCGCAGTCGAGACGTTTGCAGCTTCCGCCCATCGGTTCCCGAGAGATCACACCACGAGATTGCAGGCGGCGGAGCGAGGATTGGAGTTCTTAGCCATCGCCGGCGATAGCGCACAAAGCATCCGCAGTTGGGAGGCAATGTCTGCTTATCCCGACGTCACCAAGCTCCTCCCGCGCGGCTGTGATGGAGACCACCTGGCGTTCTCTCCTGCGCTGATCAGCGAAGCTTTCGGAGTGGCGGGATTGTACTTCATCAAAGAAGCCATAAACGGGGCCACGCAGCAAGAACGCAACAACTGGCAACAGGGATTCTATCCGCCATTGGATTTGGCCAAGGAAAATGCGCTATGCCAGCGGGTGGATCAGGCCATCATTCGAGTCGCGGATGTGAGCAAGGCAGGCGGCTCGGGGCACGGCGCGCAATGGAAATATCGCATCGAGGTATCGAATCCAACGGGCTGCCTGATGACGCTATCCTCGGACGATCAAATCCTTCCGATTCCGCAGACGAAGGTCTTCCGGTTTCACCTGAACGCGAACCGCAAGGCACGACTGGAGAAAGTGTTCTGCGATTCGAAAAAACCGGCGGAGGCTATCGCCGTTACCGTCAATGGAAAGAGCTTCGATCCAGTTTGGCTGCTGGACGAATCTGGAATCAATTATGCGACGCAGCTTGCGCCCACGCTGCCGCTTGCCATCTCACCAGACGCCACGCGATGAAAACTGCGGCGCCGAAGCTTAGCGGCACCTTCAACGCCAACGCTGGCTGGATGCTGTGACCCTCTTGTAGCCGCTGTACGTGTGAGTTTTGTTTCGGCCTCCCGCGGGAGCGTCTTTCCCTCGTGCGCATTTTCCCACGTCGGCTTGACCGATAAAGCGAAAATCCTTACAAGCATGCGAAGGAAGTGCGAAAAGAAATTGCCGATTTACCGCGTGGCCGCCATGGATTATCGTTACGGCATTTGGATCGGCAGGACTCCACGCGCATGAGACGAATCGTTAGGATAAGGCCGAGATCGGCTGCTTTTCTGTTTTTCGCAGCTGTCCTCGTCTGCGCAGCCATCCTCGCACCCGGCTCGCCGGCTCGTGATCCTCAACAGGAGTCGGCCAGACCCGCGCCAGCGGACCACCCGGCCGCAACAGAATCGAAATCCGCGCAGAAACAGCCCGCTGCGCAGCCAAACGGAACGCCAACCGCGAGCAAGGTGCATACGTTTCGCGGCAAGGTGGAAAAGATGGACGGAAGCACCGGAATGCTGACCGTCAGCGGCGAGAATGTGCCCGGTTGGATGGGGCCAATGACGATGAACTATCGCGTCGAGAAGCCGGATAACGTGACGGTGAAAGTCGGCGATCATATTACCGCGAAGGTCTACGATGGCGACTTCACCACATTGCATGACGTCCGCGTCGTCGCCGCCAAGCCTGCCGCTGCCAGCGGACTGCCGCCCATCTCCTACGTCTGCACCGCACGGGGAGAAGAGAGCGTTCTTGAAGATAAGCCGGGCAAATGTCCTCAATCCGGGGCGCCACGCGTGCCCGTTCGTATCATGACGGTGTACTCGTGCCTGAAATTCGAGTCGTTCATTCAGGAAAAGCCGGGTATTTGTCCGGTCGACAAGAGCGAACTCGTACCGATCACCGCGGCGCTGTACTTCACGTGCAAAAATGATTCGCAGATTCATCAACTCGAGCCGGGGACGTGCGCCGATGGCAGCGCGCGAATCAGGAGCCTACGAACGCCGTCCTCACGGCGATCACAACCCTCGCCACGGCGGACAATTCTTCATGGACGAACGACAACTGGCACCATCTCGAGGGCACGTGGGTGCGGCCGAACGTTTTCCGCGTGTACTTCTACAACGACATGACGCAACCGCTCGCGGCGAACGGCTTTTCCGCCCGCGCCGCCAAAAGCGATGCAAGCGGGAACGATGTCGGCGCGCCGATTCCCCTCAAAGCTGGGAAAACGGCCAGGTCGCAACACGCTCGAAGCTGCCGATGCCCGGCGAAGCACTGCCGGCCAAGTTCACGCTTGCGGGTAAAGTTCAAACCGGACGATAAGGAACGCGTCTTCGATTTCACGTTCGCCGATTACTCGAAAGAGCCGGGGCTCGGTCTCTGCTGGATCGGGGCCGGCTACTACAGGGGCGGCACCGAAACCGCAGACATCGGGGAGCGCCGCTGCTGCCGCCAGCGGCTCCGTTTCCGCTGCCAGCCAGACTTCAACCGCAACAGCGCAGGCACAGCAGCCTGACAGCACGCCCTACGCACCGACCACAATCAGGCCAGAAGAGGCGCTGCCCACGACTACTCCCGAGTTAGCTCGCCGAACTGGCCAAGCGCGCTCAGGCTGTGGGAAGGCGCTCGATCGAAGGCGATCTGACCGGCCTGTGGTACCCAGCGATCGGCGCGAAAGACGTCGCGCTCGCGCTCGAGGAAAACCACACGAGCGAAATTGCCGCAAGACAAGCGGCCGAAGATGGCGAGCGCGGTGAAGCGATTGACGATGGCCGCCTGGGAGATCGACGCAGCCGGCGATCTCGGCAACAAGGAGCGTCTGCTGCCGCTGTATCGGGACTTCTCCGCGGCGGTCGCCGATATCGAGTCAATTTATGGAAGCCGGTAAACAATACAAACGCGCTGATGGGACCGTGCGTCGCCATCGCGCTTGCGATCGTTTTTCTCCTCGTGGCCACGCAGCACATCGGCGCGCATACGCCGGTGACGTCGAGATACGACTACAACAAAGATGTCTTCCCGCTTTTGCGGGATCATTGCGGCGTTTGCCACGTCGAAGGCGGGCCCGCGCCGATGTCGCTCATGACGTACAAAGCCGCGATGCCGTGGGCTCAATCGATCCGCGACGAACTCACCGCGGGCCGCATGCCGCCGTGGCCCGTCGATCCCACCAGTCCGCCGATTAAAGGCGGATATCCAGTCAGTTCGCGCGATATCGACGTGATGGTCGTCTGGGCATCCGGAGGAACGCCCGAAAGCTATACCGATGCGAAGCTGCCGGAAGTGGCGTTCAATTCGAAGTGGCAGCTCGGCCCGCCCGATCTCAAGATCACGATGGACGCCGAGCATACGGTCCCGCCGAGCGCGATCGAAGAAGTGAGTGAGTTCTCGTTGCCGATCAATGTGACGGACACGAAATGGATCAAGGCAGCCGACCTGATGCCCGGAAACGCCGTCCATCGTGCGCGACGCCAGTCATCAGCATCGAGAACGGCCCCGTGCTGGCGCTGTGGCAACCGGGAAGCGATACGATTCCGGCGCCAAGCGGCGCGGCCTTCCGGCTTGCGCCGGGCTCGAAAATCCATCTGCAGATTCACTACAAGAAGCATTTCGACCAGGAGCAAAATGCGGTCTCCGACAAGAGCACGGTCGGCTTGTATTTCACCGATCCGCCGGCCTCAGGCTCAGGAGCTGCAGTCTTTCGCGATCGATTCCGCCGAAAAGCGCGGGTGATCGCCAGCGGACCGGCCGTTTTGAGAGGCACGCTTCCGAAGGCCGCGCGCATCGTCGCGCTCCGGCCGATGCTGGATCGGGCGTATGAGTCCTTGAACGTCGACGCGATCACGCCTTCCGGCGACGACGTGCCGCTCTTGCGGCTGCACGGGCCGAGCCGCAGTGGTTCCAGCGCTATTGGCTGCAGAAACCGCTGGAACTCGCCAGCGGCAGCAAGATTACGGTGCACGTCACGCCGCTGGCCGGACTATTCCGACGAGCCGAAGGTGACGCGGCAATTCCCGCTCCAGGTAGTCCTCGATTACGTTCCTCTGTAGGCGTCCCTGTAGGCTCTCTCTCCGCTCGATATGCAAGCCAGCGTTTCGGCCGGCTTGCAAAGGGTTAGCGCAGTTGCGTTGACAGGCTAAGCGGAGCAGGACTACACTCCGAGCCAGGGAAATTCGCAAGCCGGAAGTGGGAACTCCGAATACTGGCTAGCCAAGAAACCAAATCGACATCGCTGTAGTCAGGCCTAAACTGGCTAAGACAGAAGCCTCAAGCTCGCATTCGGGAGAGCCGGCATGGCACGTGATCCCCAAGATAAAAGTCAACGAAAGAAGAGATTGTCGCGGCGCGATTTTGTAAAGACGGCGGGAGTGGGCGTCGGCGCGGCGGCTCTTGGCGGCCTGGGCGCGGACCAGGCGGAGGCACAAGGCCGCCCGCCGCATTGGGATAAGCAAGCCGATATCGTGGTGGTCGGAGCCGGAGCCGCCGGGCTGCCCGCCGCCATTGAAGCCACCGAGCAACGGCGCGTCCGTCATCTTGATCGACGCCAACTTCGATATTGGCGGCCACGCCATGGTGAGCGGCGGCAACGTCGCGCTTGGCGGCGGCACGAGCCGGCAAAAGAAGTACGGCATCGAGGATTCCGCGGACCTTCTTGTTCGCGGATCTCACCGACTGGTCGGTGGTCGAACCCAACGGCTTCCCCGACTATCGATACAACGACAAGGAGATCATTCGCGCGTTTGCCGACAATAGCGCGCCAACTTTCGAGTGGCTGGTCGCGCATGGCGTGACTTTTGTCGAGAAAGCGCCCGACAACCAAGGGGCCAGTGCCGCTGGAAACTCCGCGCTCGCGGGAAAACCACTCCGCTCCGATGGGCTTGGACGTGATGCAAACCGGGAAAGCCTGTGGATCCCAGCCGGGCGGCGACCATGTCCTCCGGCGTCGGGCTTGTACGGCCGCTCGAAGCGGCGGCCCGAAAAGCCAACGTGCAAATCCTGCTGAAGCACAAGATGCCGGCCTCGTCCGGCAGGCGCCTACGTCCGGAAGAGTTCTGGGTATCAAGGCCACGAGCGAGGGTAAGACCCTGAACATCCGCGCGCAGAAGGCGGTGATCCTCGCCACCGGAGGCTCCAGCAACAACGTGAATTTCCGGCGAATGTTTGACGTCAGGCTGACCGAGGAATACAACGGCGTGGCCGGCGAGCCTTATTCTTTCCAAGACGGCAGCGGAGAACTGGCCGGTATCGCCATAGGCGCTTCCTCGTGGGGCGCGTACAACCAAGTCGGGGAATTCGGCGATCGGCTGACCAAGGCCGGCAGGATCGGCACGCCAATACGGCTACAGAAATCTCGAGTGGCAGCCGGGAAGCCCGCTCTTCCATCTCGTGCGTGCAGTCGGCCTTAACGTAACGCGACTACCAGAACGTCATTCTCGTGAATCAAGCTGGGGCTGCGCTTCTATGACGAGACCGCCGGCCAGTACACGGCCAACAATTTCCATGCGAGTCGCTTCCGTACAAACCGGGCAGTTATCTCAATGCCACAAATATCAAGTACAACCCGGCTAATTTTCTGGACGCCGCACTGGCCGGCACCGGCGAAGCTGTTAACGGCGGCGGCCCCATCTGGGCGATCTTCGATGCCGATGCCGCGAAACGCGAGCAGTGGACGGTTGCGCCGCCGCTATGTGGATCCCGACGGCTACTTTCTTCTCGGCAAACAGCGTGTCCGCATTGGCCGCAGCGATTGTGAACAAATATCAGCGCAAGCCGATATCCGGCGCTGCGCTCGAAAAAAGCGTCACGCGCTACAACTCTTTTGTGGATGCGGGAAACGATGCGGACTTCGGGAAGCCCACTCCCAAGTACAAAATCCAGACGCCGCCGTTCTACGCGGCCTGGGCCATGCCGGTCATTCACGACACGCGAGCCGGACTTCGAATCAATGCGAAGTGCCAGGTGATCGATTTTTCCGGCAACGTAATTCCCGGTCTCTATTGCGCAGGTGAAAGCGCCGGCGGATTCGGCCTTCACGGGCTGGCGCGGTGCCTGGTGCAGGGCCGCATCGCCGGGAAAAACGCAGCCAGCGAAACGTCAGAAATTTCCAAGGCCTAGGATGGCATCGGCAGTTAAGCGAGGAGAGATTAGCGAGGAGCATGAAGACCACCCTCAGCCTCTTGATAGCGATCGGCTGGATTCACGATGGCGGCTGCGGCGGCGGACGCGCCGCAACAGGTCACGTTCACCAAAGACGTGGCGCCGATCTTCCAGGAGCACTGCCAGAATTGCCACCATGCGGGCACGGTTGCGCCGATGTCGCTGGTAACATACGAAGAGGCGCGGCCCTGGGCGAGAGCTATCAAGCAGAGGGTTTCTGCGCGCGAAATGCCGCCGTGGTTCATCGATAGAAATGTGGGAGTGCAACATTTCGCAAACGACGAGTCGCTGAGCGATGAGGAAATCGCGACCATCGTCAAGTGGGTGGACGGCGGCGCCCTGCAGGGAAATCCTGCGGACATGCCGCCGGCGCGCCAATTCGCGGACGACCAGGCGTGGCAGATCGGCAAGCCCGACGTCATCATCACCCTGCCGAAAGACGTGGTCGTGAAGGCCCACGGCGCCGACTGGTGGCCGGACATTCTGGTCGATCCCGGACTCACCGAAGACCGCTACATTCAGGCGCTGCAGATTATTCCCAGCAAGGGCTATAACGTAATCCACCACATCAGAACTTCGCTGGTGGAAGCGCGAGGCGGGCACACGCCATAGCGGCCAGCTCGATGGCAACGTTGCGCTCGAAGTGGGAGAGCAAGGCGTTTTCCTGAACGAGTACGCGATTGGAAAAGGTGCGGACGTCTTCGCGGACGGTTCGGGCCGGTTAATCAAGGCGGGAACCAAGATCAACTTCCAGTTCCACCTGCATGCGAATGGCACGGAAACTCCCGCCAATGTGGCTTTGGGCTTGAAGTTGTATCCGAAGGGCTACACGCCCAACCACGTGATCACTTCGCTCACCGTAGGCGTGAACGAAATCGACATCCGGCCCCATGAGGCGGACGTGCGGTCCGATGCTTACATGCCGCTGATCAAGCCGGCGCGGCTGCTGTCATTCCAGCCTCACCTGCACAACCGCGGGCAAGGCCGAATGCCTGGAAGCAATTTATCCGAATGGAAAAACGGAGATGCTGAGTTGCGCCAGGTTTGAGTTCAACTGGATGCGCAACTATGTTTACGCGGACGATGCGGCGCCGCTGCTGCCGGCAGGGACGATCCTGCATTCCATCATGTGGCATGACAATAGCGACAAGAGCCGATTCAATCCCGACCCGGACGCGCAGGTCACCTGGGGAGAACGAACGGTAGACGAGATGGCTTCGGCTTGGCTCAGCTACTACTACATGTCTGAAGAAGACTTCAAGAAGGAAACCGAGGCGCGAAAGGCAGCGCACCCAAGGCTAACAAGTTCACGCTAACGATGAAAAGAAGTTTGCGTCAGCATCTGTGCAGAGCGGGCGTTTGCGCGGCCCTTCTCCTGTTTGCCGCAGGCGGTGCCTGCTTGCATGCTCAGATCCAGTATCCGCTCGGCACCCAATACCACAGAGGCCAGGATGTAAGTCCCACGTTTGATGGCTGGGAAGGCAATGCCGACGGGACGTTCTCGTTTTACTTCGGTTACTTCAACAGGAATTCCGACGAGGAGATCGATATCCCGCTCGGCCCCGAGAACAGCTTTGATCTCGGCAACGGCGATCAAGGCCAGCCGACACATTTCTACCCGAGCCGAAGATGGTTTGTGTTCAAGGTGACTGTGCCCAAGGACTGGCCCAAGGATAAGCGGCTGGTCTGGACACTCACGAATCGCGGCAGAACGAATCTCGCCAAGGGTTGGCTGCAGCCGGAATGGGAAATAGATCAGCTGCTGATCTCCAAGAACGCTATCTCTGATCCTTTTCTGCAGGCTGCCAACACGAACCCCAATCCCGACAATAAGGCTCCTGTCATCACGGGCGGACCCGCCCAGACGGTCACTCTGCCCGCGTCAGCCATGCTAAAAGCGACGGCCACCGACGATGGGCTTCCCAAGCCTGGCCCCGGAGATCGCGGCGGGAAAGTGCAAGGCGTCCAGATTCGATGGATCCTTTACCGGGGTCCCGGCAAAGTGCAATTCGATCCCGATTTGAGCCCGGCCGTTTACGGCAAGCCGGTCACTTCAGAGACGAGGGTCAGCTTCAGCGCGCCCGGAAACTACCGCATCCGTGCCATCGCCACCGACGGCGCCCTGTTCTCGACCTACGACTACGACGTGACCGTGAATCCAGGCGCCTCCGCCGCGAACGCGCACTGAAGCCCGCCTGCCGCCTACTTCGCTGTCACCGTGACATCGTGGAACGTGGTCAGCGCGCCATCGCTGGCAACGGCACGCAGCACGTAAACACCAGGCACCTTGAAGCTCGCGGTTGTCGCGCATGTGACGGGTTTTTCGTAACCGCTGGCGGCTGTCCCCGGATCGAAGCGCACCCCTGCCGGACCTCGGTAGAGAATCCAACGGACAGATAGACCTGAGGGAGCCGGCGTGCCCACATCTTCGATGTCGCGCACGGTTCGAGGTTTGGGACGCCCGTCGTCCTGCGCCGTGGCGGTCAACTTAACGGTGTTGGGAAGCGTGACCGTCTGCGGACCCGAGCCGCTCACGAAGAATGGTGGCTGATTCTCAAGATCCGACCCCGCCCCGGCCTCCTGCATGATCACTTCCTTGTTGATTTCCCACTCGGGCTGAAGCCATCCCTTTGCCACATTCGTTTTGTCGCGCGTCGTCAGCGTCCAAATAACGTTTTGGTTCAAGCCCCAATCTTTCGGAACAACAACAGAGAAAACCATGCGTTGGCGGCGCGGGTAAAAGTGGGTCGGCTGATTCTGATCACCGCTCTTATTGCTGTTTCCCTCACCGGAAAATTCGACCTTATTGTCCGGCCCGGTTGGAATATCGAGCTCCTCCTCATAATTCCGGTTCATGTATCCGAAGTACATGCTGAATGTCCCGTCGTGGTTGCGCACCCAGCCCTCAAACGCGGGCGTGACGTCCTGGCCGCGCGCAATCCTCACCTGTCCTGCATAGGGAGCCTGTTGTGCTCTCAGGAAAGCGGGCGCACCGAGCAGAAGAAAAGCGCCGGTCAATAACGGAAGCGAACGCAACCCGCGCATAATTTCCCTTCCGCCGTTAGTGCGTGACTTTCGAAGACAAGTTTTCGATCGGTTTTGTTTTGGCTTTTCGTTCGGCGACGGCTTGCTGGAACTCATCGTCCGTCAAATTGACGTAGGTCATCCACGCCATGGCCATGTCGTCGATGGAGCGCTGGCCGTAGCCGATCCAGTTGTTCGGATCGTTGTTCAGCCGGTTTGACGCTGTGTTGTTATACCAACTGATCAGGTGGAGCACGGTTCCCGGCGGAAGCAGCGGTTGCACATCCGTGGCGTACTCATAAACCATCATCCAGTTGAAGTCGAAATGGTTGATGCAGTTTAACGTTTCCACTTTGCTTCCATCGCGCTGTTCGGACTTTTGCGGATAGATGGCTTCCAGGCACTCGGCTTTCGCGCGCGTGTGCATATGCGGAGCGTATGAGAGAAGACGCGTAGGCTTGCTTAAGATCAGATAACTGTCGTAACGGATATTGTCCGTATTCGGGGGTAGGTCGAGTTGGGAATCGTCACCCATCAGCTCCGTTATGGCCACCTGCTTTGGCACGTATCCTTTCGGATAGAAAATGAATCCGATCTCCACGTTGGTGGTCGTGTCTTCCGCATACGGATGAATATGCAGACCGAACACCACCTTGGTTCCGGCCTTCATCAAGCGCCCTGAATTTTCTTCGAAAATATTCGCGTTCTTCGCCTGGATCACGGCCGAGCCGCCGTCCGGATAAATCAGGCTCGTCCCGATGTGGTGAATCACTCTACGGCCCTTGGTTGGTTTGATTTCGACGGCCTTGATGTATCTGTCTTCCGTCAAGCCGGGATCGACGACGATGTTCTTCCAGGTGTCCGGACCTCTGGCCTTGACGACGATATCTTCCCGCATAGCCGCAACAAGCTCGGGCGTGCCGATGTGCCAGATGTCGTCATCGAACTTTGCGGGCGGTGGCATGTCCGCGGGATTCCCCATCGGCGCCCCGCCATCGACCCATTTCACGAGCGTCGCGATCTCATCGTCGGTGAGCCCGCCATAGTTCTTGAACTGATTGATGCCGACATTTGGATCGACAAACCAGGGAGGCATCATGCGCGCGCTCACCTTGTCTTTGATCGCCTTCGCGAACGGGCGAACTTGCTCGTAGGTCTGTAGCGACATCGGGGCTATCGCGTTTGGCCGATGGCACTCCTGGCAATGCTGCTGAAGAATGGGCGCAACGTCCTTGGTGAACGTGAATTGTGCCGCTGCTGTGGGTGTTTGTGCTCCCAGGCCAACGCTGGCCAGAATTATCGCGATCGGCGCAGACGAGGCGATAAACGCCACACGAAAGAGCCCGTCTTTCAGCGTCGCTTTCATATCGATTTTCCCTCGGAGTAAGACCGGCAAATGCCTTCTGCTTTAATGTCTACGCTTCGCACCCAGAAATGTCAACGGCGTGAAGAGGTCGCAGCGGTGCAAATCACAGTAACTCAGTTGCTTACGGCTTAGAACTGATCGCGATGGTTAAGTGATTTTCGCTTGCTCGCGTCTTACCTTGACACATTCAGCGCCGGCATGGTACTTGCAGTCCGCCATCCGGCGGGAGGTGTCTCTGTGAAGCTACTGCAGAATATGTGCGCGGCCTGCGTCCTCGTCGTTTGCGTTGCGTCGATCGCCAAGGCCCAGCTGCCTCCGGGCTCCGAAGGCAAAACCGCGGAGCAGGCGTACAAGAATATCCAAGTGCTGCAGGGAACCCCTATGGATCTGTTCCTGCCGGAGATGCGCCTTTTCGAGGCAGCGCTTGGCGTCGATTGCGAGTACTGCCATTTGGAGCAGGATCGATCCAAGGACGACCTGCAGGCGAAGCAAACCGCGCGCAAGATGATCACGATGGTTAGGGAGATCAACAAAAACTTCGATGGGCGTACGGTGGTCACGTGCTACACGTGCCATCGGGGGAATGTGGAGCCTGTCGGTGTAACCATGTTTCCCTCGGTGGAGAGAACCGAGCTGAATGAAGAAGAAAAAGCCAAAGCTCCGGCTCCGAATTATCCAACCGTGGATGCGATTCTCAACAAGTACGCGCAGGCAATTGGTGGCGAGCAGGCTGCTCGAAAGATCACCAGCCGCATGATCACTGCGACGCAGGACCTTCCGACGGGCGCCGGCGGCCGAATGCCCGTACAGGCGCAAGTCGAGGTCTACCAGAAGGCCCCGAATTTAGTGCTAAACGTGTATCACACCGACAAATTTACGATCGCTGACGGTTTTGACGGCATGATCTCCTGGGCCCAGAATGCACGAGGCATCGTCGCAAACGATTCCGGAATCGATCTCGCGCGCGCCAAGCGAAATGCGGATTTCTACCTCGGTCTCGATTTCAAGAGTGAATACACGCGGCTCACTGTGACGGGCACAGAAAAAGTAAATAATCGGGACGCTTACGTTCTGACGGGAATTGTGCGAGGAGCGGGTCCCGACCGGCTTTACTTTGATACCCAGACGGGCTTGCTTTTGCGGAGGCTTACCCTGCAGCCAACTCCCTTTGGCAGCACGCCGACAGAAGTGGACTATGACGATTACCGCGAGGACGGCAGCGGAGTGAAGCTGCCGTTCGTTATCCGCCTGACACCGGGTTCCGCGGCGGCGGTGCTTGCGGTGAGCTCCACAATTCGCATTCAAAAAGTGCAAGATAATGCGCCGATTGACGACTCCAAATTCGTCAAGCCGCAATCCAAACCGGCGGCGCCGGCACCACGACCGCAGTAGACAACCAGCCGGAAGGCCTGGCGATTTTTCGGCCACAGCTGGAGTGCCTGCGCGTGGTCGTGGCGCTGGCGTCTATTCCTGCCTTTTGCGAGAATCCAGCTATGCCTTCTGACATGGATCTCCAAATTCGACCCGCCAAAGAATCGGACGTGCCACTGGTTCTCAAGTTCATCCGCAAATTGGCGGAATACGGAGATATTTCCAGCGAAGCCACCGTGACGGAATCGGACGTGCGCTCGGCGCTTTTTGGCGAGCGTCCCGTAGCCGAAGCCATCCTCGCTTATGTCGGAAGCGAGCCTGCGGGCTTCGCCGTCTATTCCTTTACGTTTTCGAGCTTCATGGGCAAACCCGGCATTTTCGTCGAGGACCTTTTCGTGGAGCATCAATTTCGCGGCCGGGGAGTTGGCAAAGCGCTTCTGCTCACGCTCGCGCGCCGGGGCCGCGAACGCGGCTGCGGGCGGCTGGAATGGTCTGTACTGAATTGGAATGAACAAGCCATGGAGTTTTATCAGGAGCTCGGAGCCGTGCCCATGGACGAGTGGACCACGTTTCGCTTGACGGGCGAAGCGCTGGACCGTTTGGCATCCGGAGAAAGGCGCCCAACCGTAACGGCCCGAGAGCATCGCAATGCGTAATCCCGTAGGGGCCTACCCAACGATTCGCTTTAGGTTGTTGGCGCTGATTTGCCTCGCAGTCTTGGTCCTGCTCGCTGCGCCTCTTGCTGCCCGAGAACGCGAACCGAATAGCGTCTACGCAGAACGGCGCGCCCGTCTTGTCGGCCGAACTCAAGGAGCCCGTGCTGCTATTCGGCTACACAGGCCGTGAGAATTCCTCGCCTGCTTATGTCTTCCTGCAAGAACCCAACTTCTACTACCTGACCGGCCACAACGAGGAAGGCGCCGCGCTTTTGCTCGTGCCCGCGAGCGCCGCGGAGAAAAGCTGGAACGGGCCCAACGAAATTTTGTTTCTTCCGCCGCGGAATCCCGAAGAGGAGAAGTGGAACGGCCCCCGCATGGCTCCCACCGATACGGATGTTCAGAAAAAGACCGGCTTTTCCACCGTCGAAGCTTTCTCGAATCTGAAAGCGCGCCTAACCGATTTGGCGCAAAGCTATCACGAGATCTGGACGTTGACGGCGCACACGGATGACACGGGCTACCCGCACGCACGCGAATGGTCCGACTGGATCACGAAGGCGGCGCCAGGAATCGATTTGCGGGATGCCGCGCCGGCCATAGGCGCTATGCGTCAGATCAAGTCGTCCGGCGAAATCGCACTGCTCACTAAAGCTATCGAGCTTTCCGTTGACGCGCAGCTTGCCGCGATGCGCATGGTCCGGCCGGGCCTATACGAGTATCAGGTTGCCGCTCGCATGGTGGAGATTCATGCATACGGCGGATGCGAGACGGAAGCTTACTGCGCCGATCGTGGGCACCGGCCTGCATTCCACGATTTTGCATTTCAACGAACTCGACGGGCTGATTCAGGATGGCGACGTTGTCCTGATGGATGTGGGCGGCCAATATTCGGGCTACACCGCCGATATCACACGCACGGTGCCGGCAAACGGCCATTTCACAGCCGCGCCAGCGTGAAATTTACGAAATCGTGCTTGGTGCGCAGAATGCCGCGCTAGCAGCTATGAAGCCGGGGACAACGATCGGCGCAAGGGGTCTAGTAGCCTCTACAAAATCGCCTACGACTACATCAATACACACGGAACCGATCGCGAAGGACATAGTCTCGGCCGCTATTTCACTCACGGCCTGGGGCATCACATCGGTCTGGAAGTACACGATGCAGGCGATCGTCGACCGCCCGTTCGAAGCAGGTATGGTCGATCACCGACGAGCCCGGCATTTATATTCCTGAAGAAAAAATTGGCGTGCGCATCGAAGACGACGTGCTGATCACTCCCACAGGCTACAAACTGCTGACGGCGCGACTCCCACGAAACGCGGACGAGATCGAAAAAATCATGGCCGAAGCCAAAGTTGCGCGCGACGCAAAAATCAATCGAGCATTAATTTCCGCGCGATATAAAAGCAGAGGCGAGCTAGTTCAACGCGGCGGCGAGCGCGCGGGCAAGCTCCTCTTCCTGTGAGGGGAATACTGTGCGCAGGTCGAGCACCAAGCTGATCCTCGGATACACGTGCAAGCACGGGCGTGCGCTGCACATCCGTGATCTTTGCGCCGGTGCGCAATCTTTCTTCCAGTTGAGCCGCCGAATATTTCGCGCTGGCGATGCGCAGCAAGCTCGTCGGCAGATGTTCGGCCGGAGTCGATCCGCCGCCGATTACGGATTGCTCCTTCGGCGATCTCGACCTTGGCTTGCGCTGCAGCGAGCAATCGGATTCAGTTCTTGCGCAACCCTCCGCGCCCGCTCTCCGATTTCGGCGGCGCTCGCCCGTATCATTTGCAATGCCGGCAGCGCGTCAAACTCGCCGCGAAGATAAGCAAGCAAAGTTGCCTCGAGCGCGGCGATCACCAGCTTATCTACGCGCAGGGCACGGAAGAGCGGATGCTTGCGGACGCGGGCGATAATTTCGCGCCGGCCCGGCCAGAATTCCGGCTTGCGGGCCGCCCATCAATTTATCCCCGCTAAACGAGACCAGATCCACTCCGGCTTTGATGCTGGCGCCCACAACCGGCTCAGCGAAGCCCTGCGGCCCGAGGTCTACCAGGCAGCCCGAACCCAAGTCTTCATAGAGCGGCATGCGCGCGCGCCGGCTGAGCTCGACAAGTTCGGCCAGCGAGGGCTGGGCGGTAAATCCCACGATGGCGAAATTCGAGCGGTGCACGCGAAGCAGCAGGCGCGTGCGCTCGTTGATAGCGCGCTCGTAGTCATCAATGGATGTGCGATTTGTTGTGCCCACTTCGCGCAGAATGGCGCCGCTTTCGGCCATGATGTCGGGGATACGAAACGATTCGCCGATCTCGATAAGCTCGCCGCGCGAAACGATCACTTCGCCTCCGCGCGCGAGAGCTGCGAGCGCAAGGAATACAGCGGCCGCATTGTTGTTCACAACG
Organism: uncultured Acidobacteriota bacterium; assembly: GCA_963846235.1. Taxonomy (GTDB): domain Bacteria; phylum Acidobacteriota; class Terriglobia; order Acidiferrales; family UBA7541; genus Palsa-189. Next base: position 3,479,124 of record CAWJVF010000002.1, on the reverse strand, counting down.
CAGGCGGCCTCCGCGCCAGTGAGGCGCTCCAAGCAGCGCGCCTGTATGCACATCGCGTCGCCCCCGCACGCCCGCGGCGATATCGTATTCGAGATTTGTGTACTGCCCGGCCGTCTGGCGGATGTGCTCGATAGCGGCTTGCGCAACCGGCGCGCGGCCCAAATTGGTATGCAGAATCACGCCCGTGGCGTTGATAACGGGCCGCAGCGACGGCGTGAGCAGGTGCGCCACCTCATCGGCAACCTGCACCGCAATGGCCCGCGTTTCTGGCATGGCCATAGCGCTCGCAAGACTCCGGCGAAATATCGTCACGAATCCTTTGCAGAACGGTTCGAGTGGCATCGGCAACAAGATTGCGGCTCACCCGGGTGGCAAGTTCCACCAGCGCAGGCAAAGCAAGGAGTTCGTCGACGGACGGAATCTTTCGGAGCAGTTCGCTGCGAGTGATCGCGAGCGGGATCGGCTGCAGAACTCATACCTGGCATTTCAGCATAAGGCGCGCAGGCAGAGCAATATAGGAGCACAAGGCCTCCGTGCCTGATAGGGAGCACAGTACCAAGGGGCGATTGACGCAGTTTGCGCCGTCTCTTAGCATCGAATTTCCCCTCTGTGCCATGGCCACAAACCAGACAGACGAAGATTTGAGCCGCCTCGAGCGCGATATTCGCCAGCTCAAGATTGAGTACGAGCAATATTTCGGTGGCGGCAAAAAGCGGCCGCCCGCCGACATCGAATGGCGGATCGAGCAGATTATCAAACGCTATGGCGATCGCGCCGCGGAGATGAATTACGGGCAACGCTTTCGATATGGAAATCTGGCGCAGACTTATGTCGAAATACCGCGAAATTTTCCATAAGCGGATGCGGAAGCGCGAGGAAGGAACTGTAGAGCGGCATTTTGGCGCGGCGGCGCGAGCCATTCAAGCCGAGCGCGCCCGGTCCGGCCGCACCCCCTCACCGAGCCTGGTAGCCGTCACTTGCTCTGACCTGGAACGTGAATCCGGTAAGGTTGATGAACTCTACCGGGCGTTTCGTGAGGCTTTGCACAGTTCCGGAGAGTCGGTCGACCGGCTCTCTCGTGAGAAATTCCAAAAATTCCTCCTGCAAAAATCCGAACAAATCCGCAAACAGCGCGGTGAACAAATCGAATTCTTGGTCAGCGTCGAAAACGGAAAGGCGCGGCTTAAGGCGCGCGTGAAAAGCTGATCGCTCGGCCCACGGATTAGATTTCCTACCCGAGAATTAAGAGCGGCAAATTCCTGGAAGCGAAAATTAGACCACTCGAGTGCGACGTCGCCTCTGTTGAAAACGTCCGCCCAAAAGATGACATTTGTCGGTAGCGCGCTACAATTCGTCTTCGTTAATTTTGATTCGTAAGCGGAGTGTGGCCTGTGCCGATCGAGCGGGCCCTGATCAGCGTCCATGATAAAACTGGAATCGCGGAGTTCGCGACGCGCGCTCGCTGCAGCTCGGCATCGAAGTCGTCTCCACCGGCGGAACAGCCAAGCTGCTGCGCGAGTCAAACGTAAAGGTTCGCGACGTTTCTGAATTGACCGGCTGGCCGGAGATGCTTGGCGGCCGCGTAAAGACGCTTGCATCCGAAAGTGCACGGCGGATTGCTTTTCCGCCGCAATCGGCCCGGACGATCAGAGGCAAGCGGCCAAGCATGGCATCGCCCCGATCGATCTGGTCGTCGTGAACCTTTATCCGTTTGAAAGTGCCACGGCAACACGAGCGAGCTTGACCGCTGAGGACCTGATCGAAAACATCGATATCGGCGGGCCGGCCATGGTGCGTTCCGCCGCCAAAAACTTTGAGAGCGTGGCCGTGGTGACTGATCCGGGCGACTACGAACTGCTGGCCTCCGAGCTCGAGAGTTCCGGAACGGTCAGCGATTGGTCTCTGCCGACTCGCCTGGCCTTAGCGAGCAAAGTGTTTGCCACCACCGCGCGTTACGATGGGTTGATTGCCACGGAGACTCGAACGTCTCGGCTTTGATCTGGACGGCCATCTCAACGTAACCGAACAGGCCGTGTTACCGGCGCAATTTTACATCTTGGCACTTCGGCAGGCAGCGCTACCTGCGTTATGGAGAGAATCCTCACCAGAACGGCAGCGCTTTACGTTCCGAGCGGGCTTCCCGCGTCAGGGTTGGCAGGGGCGCAGCAACTCCAGGGCAAGGAGCTCTCTTACAACAATCTCGTTGATCTGGACGCGGCCTGGTCGGTGGCGCAGGAATTTGCCGAACCTGCATGCGCCATTGTGAAGCACAACAATCCTTGCGGTACGGCGGAACAGAAGACGCTCGCGGAGGCCTATCGACAGGCGCTGGCGTGCGACCCAGTTTCGGCATTTGGCGGCGTGATCGCTTTCAATCGCAATATGGACGTCGAGACAGCTGCCGAAGTGGCGAAGCTTTTTGTGGAATGCATTGTTGCGCCCGGCTATGATTCCGCGGCGCGCGAGACGCTGGCCGGAAAAAAGAATCTTCGACTGATGCAAATGGGGCCCGCTCCACGAGAAAAAGGGACAGTCTGGGATCTCAAAAGAATTTCCGGTGGCGTTTTGGTACAGGAACCCGATACGCTCACCATCGCGGAATCGGATCTGAAAGTGGTTACAAAACGGCAACCCAGCCGCGAGGAACTGCGGGATCTGTTATTCGGCTGGAAGGTCGCTAAGCACGTGAAGTCGAACGCTATTGTCTTCGCGCGTGGCGGCCGCACACTAGGGGTTGGAGCAGGCCAAATGAGCCGCGTGGATTCGGTGAAGATTGCCGTCCTCAAAGCGCAAGAGTCGTTGGCAGGCAGCGCTGTCGCTTCGGATGCTTTTTTTCCGTTTCCAGACGGACTGGAAGAGGCTGGGCGCGCCGGCGCTGGGGCGGTCATCCAGCCGGGCGGTTCAGTACGCGACGACGAAGTCATTGCGGCCGCCGATCGCCTGGGTATGACGATGGTGTTTACGGGCATCCGGCATTTTCGCCACTAGTGCAGCCAGCTACGCGCTCGATCGTCGCCGTTTAGCTACTTCAAGCTGCACAATATAGGACACCTTCCGAAGCTAACAAGCATCCGATAAGAAGCGGCGGAACGGGGTGGAACAAGAGTGGCTGGGGTGCTTTGACTCTCTCCAAACTCGTGGGATAATCGAAATTCTGAGGCCTGAATGAATATGCGATTTTTTCCGATGGCGTTGCTGATTTGTAGCCTCACAGGGGCGGGAGCGCTGGCTCAAGATCAACCTCAAGCTGCGACGCCTGCGTCGCCGGCCCAGAGCAGTCTTTCTCCAGACCAGCGCGCGCAAGCGTATTACAACGTGACCATGGGTCACCTCTACGGGCAGGAATTCGAGTCCTCTGGTCACGCCGAAGATGCCGCCAAAGCGATCGATTTTTACAAGAAAGCTTACGCTATCGACCCATCCAGCCCGGAAATCGGCGAGGACCTTGCCGAAGTCTACTTTCTCGCGCACCGCTCGCGTGAGGCGATCAACGAAGCGGAAGACCTGATTCGCCGTAATCCCAACGACATTTCAGCGCGCCGTTTGCTGGCCCGGATTTACATCCGCTCGCTTGGAGATCTGACTAATTCGTCCGAGCAGCAGCAGACCATCACTGCCGCCGTCGGCCAGTTGCGCGAAATCGTGCGTCTGGATGCCTCCGATGGTGAGTCGGTGTTGTGGTTGGCACGGCTCTTGCGGCTCGATAATAAGGATGATCAAGCAGAGCAGGTGCTTCGTGGATTGCTGGCGAAAGACACACAGAACAAGGGTGCGGTCGAGCAACTCTCGCAGCTTATGCTGGACCACAACAACCCGCAGGCGGCGATCTCGCTATTGGAATCCTTTGTACAGCATGCGCCCAGCGCGGACCTTTACGATCGGCTGGGCGACGCTTACCAGCAAATACAACAACCCGCCAAATCGGAACAGGCGTACCAGCAAGCTGTGGCTATCGAGCCGGACCAGGCAGAACATCGACGGCACCTGGCCCAATCGCTGTACGAGCACGGAAAATATGCCAATGCGCTCGCGGAGTACCAGAGACTCGTAGATCTGGAGCCCGACAGCGCCAATAATCATCTGCGAATTTCCGAGATTTACCGACGGCTCCGTCAGTTTGATAAGGCGGAAGAGCAAATTCTGGTGGCCAAGAAGATGGCGCCGGGCAACTCTGGAAGTGATTTATAACGAAGCCGCCGTCTACGAGGCCGAAGAGCACTACGATGAAGCGGTGCGGGTTCTTTCCAATGCGGTTGCCGAAGTGAAAGCAGAATCGGAGTTCGCGCCGGCGCGGACTCGTTCGCTGGGAATCCTGTACCAGTTGCTCGGACAACTCTATCGAGACGAGCAAAATTATCCCGCGGCCATCAATACGTTTCAGGAAATGGTCCGCTTGGGACCCGAAGAGGATCTTCGCGCGCGCATGCTCATCATTGATACTTATCGCGCCAACCGCGATCTTCCTCATGCCTTCGATGAAACGAGCAAAGCGCTCAACGAGCATCCTCGCGACCGCGGACTATTGATCAGCCAGGCGATCCTTTACGGTGAAAACAAGCAGCCTGACCTGGCGGCCCAGGATTTGCAGCCTTTGCTTGAAAACTCGCCGAGCGATCTGGAGATCTATTCCAATCTTGCTCAGGTATATACGGAAACCCGGCGTTTCGGCGATGCCGAAAAGGCAGTGCGTTCGGCGGAAAAGCTCGCGCAGAACCCCTCGGAAAAAGAGACTGTGGGCTTTCTCCTCGGCGGCATGTACGAGCGACAGAAGAAATACGAGCAGGCCGAACAGGCCTTCAAGGGCGTTCTGGCCATCAATCCTCAAAACGCGCCGGCGCTCAATTATTTCGGTTATATGCTTGCCGATCGCGGCGTGCGGCTGGATGAAGCCGCCGATATGCTGCGCCGCGCGCTGCAGCTGGACCCAACCAATGCCGCCTATCTCGACAGCATGGGTTGGATCTTCTACAAGCAAAATAATCTGACACAGGCGGAAACCTACCTCCGCAAAGCGGTCGAACCGCGATTCTCATGATCCGACCATGCTCAGTCACTTGGGTGACGTTCTCGCCAAAGGCGGACATGCCGATCAGGCTGCGGTCGAATGGTGGGAAAAATCCGCTGGCGGAGTGGCATCGCGCTGTTCCAGCCGAATTCGAAGAAGAGAAGGTGACGGAGCTTGAGCAAAAGATTAACAGCGTGAAGCGCCACCTCGCGCAGCAGAAGTCTCCAGCCGCAGAAAATCCAGCGCTATCCCGCTGAATGCCCTCGATCCGAGTCCCAGCTTTTGCCAAGGTCAATTTGCGCCTTGACGTTCTGGCACGTCGAGCCGATGGCTACCACGAGCTGCGCACGATCTTTCAATCCATAAGCCTGCACGATACTCTGCACGTGGAGCGCACCCGCAAGCCAGGCATCGAACTGCAAGTCCTGGGCAATCCTACTTTGGCGGCGGCGCCTCGACGCGAGAATTTAGTCTGGCGCGCTGCAGATGCTTTCCTTCGTGAGGCCAAGCTTTCGGGAGGCTTGCGCATTACTCTGCAAAAGCGGATCCCAGCGGGAAGGGGGTTGGGAGGCGGTTCGAGCGATGCCGCCGCAGCTTTGGCAGGCTTGCTGCGGCTTTCAAAACGGCGAATCGCTGGCGAGCGATTGCTGGCGATCGCAGCAGGATTGGGAGCCGACGTGCCCTTTTTTCTTTTCGGCGGCCGCGCTTTGGGAACAAGTCGTGGTGACGAAATCTACCCCCTTCCCGATATCAAGCGCCAAGCTCTCTTGGTGGTTTCCCCGCGCGATATTGCGGTGAACACGCGCGACGCCTATGGCTGGCTGGATCGAACATTGACAAAGAATTCCGGCAACTCTAAACTATGGAGTTTCTGCGCTCTGTGCTGGAGCCCGCGGGAAGGTGGCCTCTCAAATGATTTCGAGAGCGCTCGTCTTCCACCGGCACCCTCGGCTAGCTCGTATTCGCCGGGATTTGCTTCGGGAGGAGCTGCGGAAGCCTCGCTGGCGGGTAGCGGTTCGGCGGTGTTTGGAATATTCCCAAACCCAGCGCGGGCGCGCCGATCCGCCCGCTTGTTTCCGGAAGACCAGGTCTTCCTTTGCAGCACCCTTTCGCGCAAGGCTTATGCCCGCGCGCTGTGGGGTTCTGCCGCAGAGCGGGCCGAGCGGAGCCTTGAAGCGTCGTAGCTCGGTGGACGCAGACTTGATCGACGAAAAATTCAAGATTTTTGCCGGGAAGCGCATACCCGGAACTCGCGCAGCGCATCTGCGGCTATTTGGGCGTTGAAGTCGGCGGCGCGAAGCTGGGCCGCTTCAGCGACGGCGAGATCTATTTCCAGATTCTGGAAAACGTTCGCGGCGCGGATGTGTTCGTCGTGCAGACGTGCGCCGATCCGGTCGATCATCATTTGCTCGAACTGCTGCTGATGATCGATGCATTCAAGCGCGCCTCGGCCTGGCGCGTGACGGCTGTGGTTCCTTATTACGCGTATGCGCGGCAGGATCGCAAGGATAAGCCGCGAGTTCCGATTTCCGCCAAGCTGGTGGCCGATTTGCTGGAAACGGCGGGTGCCAGCCGCGCGCTGACGCTGGATCTGCATGCGCCGCAGATTCAGGGCTACTTCAACGTGCCGGTGGATCACCTGTACGCCTCCCCGGTGCTGGTGGACTATTACAAGCAGCGCAAGCTGCACGATGTGACCGTGGTTTCGCCGGACGCGGGAGGCGTGGAAAGAGCGCGCTCGTTTGCGAAGAGGCTGGATGCGCCTCTGGCCATCGTGGATAAGCGCCGCGTGGATGTGGACGTCAGCGAAGTGATGCACCTGATCGGCGATGTGCGCGGCAGGCCGGCGCTGGTGATCGACGACATCATTGATACCGCGGGAACGCTGGTGAAGACGGCGGAAGCTCTGCTGAAAGAAGGCGCCACAGAAGTTTTCGCGGCATGCACGCATCCGGTGCTTTCAGGACCCGCTGTCGAGCGCCTGTGCCGTTCGCCGATCTCTGAAGTTGTGGTCACGGACTCGCTGCCGCTTTCCGAAAAGGCGCGCAAGCATAGGCAAGATCAAAGTGCTGAGCGTGGCGGAATTGCTGGCGCGCGGGATTCGCTCCATTCACGAGGAGACATCCATCAGCGAGCTTTTTATTTAGTTCAGCGGGTCGAAGGAGCAAGATTGAGAGGAAGAACATGGACCAGATTACAGTCGAAGCCAAGCCGCGCGATGATCGCGGCAAGAATGCGGCACGGCGGATGCGCCGCCAGGGCCACGTGCCCGCGCGTGCTCTACGGCGGAGATGGCAAGTCCCTCACGCTAGCGGTGAATACGAAACAGCTCGCGGCGATTATGCGTTCGCAATCCGGGCCACAACACGATCTTCAAGGTGAAGCTGCCCACCGGTGATCAGTCGGCTATGCTGAAGGACTGGCAGGTGGATCCACTGCTCGGTTCGCTTCTGCACGTGGATCTGCTGCGCGTGGCCATGGACGTGCGCATGCGCGTTATGGTGCCGGTGCATACGTTCGGTGAGCCGCAAGGCGTGAAGCTGCAAGGCGGAATCTTTGAAATGGTTACGCGCGAAGTGGAGATCGAATGCCTGCCTTCGGATATCCCGGGCGAAATCCGCGTGGACATCAGCGAATTGATGATCGGCAAACACTTGCGTGTGGGCGATTTGCCGATTGATACAGCGAAAATCAAACTGGTCACCGATCCGCAGCGCGTTGTGGCGCACGTGGTAGCGCTGCGAGCCGAAGAAGAGAAGCCGGCGGAAGCTGTGGCAGCCGAAGCCGCCGCGCCGGCCGAGCCCGAAGTCATCAAGAAGGGCAAGAAGGAAGCCGAAGAGGGCGAAGAAGGCGCCGCTGCACCTGCAGCCGAGGAAAAGGAAAAAGGCAAGAAATAGCCATCGGAGGCTGCTCGTGTTGCGCGTGGCGTGGCGAATTGCGATCCGGCTGGCGCGACGATGCGGCTGATCGTGGGCTTGGGGAATCCAGGTCCGGAATATACGTGGACGCCGCACAACCTGGGTTTTCTCGCCGTGGACGCGATCGCTGAACGGGCGCGCATTCGAGTGGAAAGGCCGGAAGCGAAATCGCTGGTGGGCGTGGGAGAACTTGCAGGCCAGCGGGTCGCCCTCGCCAAACCGCACACGATGATGAATCTCAGCGGCCTCGCGGTGCGGGACTTGCTCGAACGCTTTGAATGCGGGCCTGAAGAGTTGGTCGTGCTGTATGACGACGTGGCGCTGCCCTGGGGCATGTTGCGCGTCCGCGAACGCGGAAGCGCGGGAAGCCACAACGGGTTGAAGTCGATCATCGGCACGATCGGCAGCACCGAATTCCCGCGCGTGCGCATGGGCATTCAGCCGGATCATCCGGTCGGCGATTTGGCTGCTTATGTTCTCCGGCCAATGCGCAAACCGGACTTGGAGATTGCGGCGGAAATGGCCGGACAGGCCGCCGAAGCAGTGGAACTCATCATTACGCGCGGAATCGCGGACGCGATGAATCGGTTCAACCGGCGCATCGCTCCCACTGACGAAATGGACGAAACGGATACTTAGGTGTTACGGCGCTGAAGTGCAGCGCCGCGGACCGAAACGAGGAAAAATGGAAGACCGCTTATACGATTTGATTTTCATCTGTATGCCGACGACCCCCGAAGAGGAGATCACCAAGATCGTGGGCACGCTCGAGCAAACCGCCTCCGAGCACGGCGGCAAAGTGGAAAAGGTGGAGAAGTGGGGAACGCGCAAGATGGCCTATCGAGTGGCCAAGCAGCGCGAAGGATTTTATGTCTACCTCGCGCTGCATAGTAAGCAGGGCGATTTGATCAAGGAACTCGAGCGGCGTCTGAAAGTTTCCGATGCCGTCATCAAGTATATGACCGTGCGTTTGGACGAAGAGATCAAGCGGCAGCAGAAGCTCGTCGCGCATCGCGAACATCGCGCTCGCCGCCGGCCCCGCAAAACCGCGCCAAGTCCAGTGGCACGGTCCGGGGCCAGCTCCGGCGCCCGAGCAGCAGGCCCCGGCCAGCTAGCATAACGAAATTCAATCTAAGAGAAAGTCGAGATCAGAACCATGAGTGAGCAACAGTCAGTACCCCGCCCTTCCGGTCCATCGGGAGGGCCCCGCGAAGGACGCCCGTCAGGGCCGGGAGGTGGCGGGCCTCCGCGCCGTGGCAAACGGCAATATTTTCGCAAGAAAAAGGTTTGCCGCTTCTGCGTCGAGAAAGTGGACTTCATCGACTACAAGAAAGTGGAGATGCTCCAGCCATTCGTGCAGGAGCGCGGCAAAATTTTGCCGCGCCGCATGACCGGCACCTGTTCGAAACATCAGCGCTGGCTGGGCGTAGCCGTCAAACGGGCGCGCAACATTGCGCTGCTGCCCTTTGCGACGGAACTATAAAATCGGCCGAATTACGAGGGATATGCAATGCAAATTATTCTGCAGGAAGATATCGAAAAGCTCGGCACGCGCGGCGAGGTGGTGAGCGTCAAGGAAGGTTACGCGCGAAATTTTCTGCTGCCTCGCAAACTTGCCTTGGAAGCTTCTCCCGGAAACCTGAAGCGCCTGGAGAAAATTCGCACAACGCTGGCTAAGCGCACCGCCACCGAACGTGAGGGGGCGCAAAAGCAGGCGGAATTGCTGAAGGACGTTGCTCTCACCTTTTCGCGCAAAGCCGGAGAAAACGATCAGCTATTCGGCTCCGTTACCGCCAGTGATATCGCGGAAGCGCTTGCTGCTCAAGGTTTCCAAGTCGATAAGCGGCGCATCGAACTTGCCGAGCCAATCAAAGTTGTTGGTCAGTACGAAGTCACGGCAAGGCTGGTCCACGGCATTACGGCGACGTTCAAAGTCACCGTCACGCGCCAAGCCTAAAAAACGTACCGCTCCCGAACAGTTCGTACGGCGGCAGATGATCTTTCGCGCGCCCAGCGGTACATCTAGCTCGAGATTCTTCGGCAGGAATCACGGAATTCTCCACTAAGGCAGATCCGTTTTCGAGTTTTCAACCGTTTCCACACCTAAAAAAATATTCACACGCCAAGTGCTCGTCATTTTCTTGACGGCGCGGGTGCGCCTCCGCAGAATGAGTCCCCCCAGATCAGCTCGCGCGAGCCGATCTTTCACGTCTGCGTCCAGCTCGCGTGAATCGGAAGTGCTTGCATTCGAAGCGGCTTCCAGGCGAATATAAGGCGAATAAGAGGCGATGGCTGAAACGACCCTGGAACGACCGCTGCCGCAAAATACCGACGCCGAGCGCAGCGTGCTCGGCGCCATCCTGCTCGACAATCACACGCTGAATACGGCCATTGAAAAGCTGAAGCCGGAGGATTTTTTCGACGACCGGCACCGCCGCATCTTCAACCACATGATTCAGCTCGGCGAGGCGCAACAGGCCATCGATCTCGTCACGCTCACCGATCAACTTCGACGCAAAGGAGAACTCGAAGCGACCGGAGGGGCCGCCTACGTGGCGCAATTGGTCGACGGCGTGCCGCGAGTTTCGAATCTGGAGCACTACGCACGGATCATTAAAGAAAAGTCGCTGTTGCGCAGCCTGATCTATGCCACCCATACCATCCAGCAGTCGGCCTTGGACGCGGAAGACGATGCGGATGCCCTGCTTGACCGCGCCGAATCTTCCATTTTCCAGATTGCCGAAGACCGTATTCGAACGGGCCTGGTGTCGATGAAAGACGTGGTTCACGACAACATGGAGCGCCTGGAACGCGTCATTATGGAGGGCAAGCGCATTACGGGGCTTGCGACAAATTACGCGCAACTCGACAACATGACTTCCGGTCTGCAGCCTTCGGAATTGATCATTCTTGCCGCACGGCCTTCGGTGGGAAAAACGGCATTCGCTCTGAACATAGCGGAGAACGTCGCTCTGCACCAGCAAGGCTCAGTTGCCATTTTTAGCTTGGAAATGTCGAAGGAATCGCTTCTGATGCGTTTGTTGGCTTCGTTGGCGCGTGTAGACGCACACAGATTCCGCACCGGACATCTGAGACGTGAGGATTGGAAGGAAATGACGCAGGCTCTGGCGCAGTTATCGGGCTCTCCTCTGTGGATCGACGATTCCGGATCGGCAACGGTGACGGAAATTGGCGCCAAAGCGCGGCGGATGAAGCGCGATCGAGGCCTTTCGCTGGTAATCGTGGATTACCTGCAGCTGATTGCGGCACGTGGGCGGTTCTCGAATAGAAATGAGGAAGTCTCGAGCATCACTCGAGGACTCAAGGCGCTTGCAAAGGAACTCAAGGTTCCGGTGTTGGTGCTGAGCCAGCTTACGCGCGCGCCGGAACGCGAAGAGCGCAGCCCGCAACTCGCCGACCTACGCGAATCGGGCGCTATCGAGCAAGATGCCGATGTGGTGCTTTTCATTCACCGCCCGAATCTTTTCAAGAAGAAGGGCGAAGTCACCGACGAAGAGCGCGCGCAGACCGAACTTAAAATCGCCAAGCAGCGGAACGGTCCCGTGGACAGCATACCGTTTGTGTTTTTGGGCAAATTCACGCGATTCGAAGAGGCCGCCAGCGGAAGCTGGATTGCCGGCGAAGAGTAAGAGATCCCCACCTGCGAAATTTGACTGGAGACTCTCTACCCGTGAACCTCCAGCCCCAAAAACAATCCAGATCAATTGAATTACGGTTAGAAGTGGAAGCCGAGCTCCACTGTTTCGGTTCGCGGTGTGACGTAGTGCGTGCCGCTGAAGGTAGAAAGGAAGTTGTAGAGCGTCATTTTGTTCGTTAGGTTAATGACGGTAAAACGCAAGCTCCATTTGTAGTGGTCTGCGTTGAGGAGGTTATCGTCCCCTACGCTCGCATCGAAGAGGTGCCGCGGGGCGGTGCGCTGGGGATTGTGGTCGTCATTTTCCGTGTTCGGCGCCGGTATTTTGAGCAATGTCGATCCGAGCCCAGCGGCATCGCAGAAAGCCAGTGCGGGTCCCGTGGGGCTGGGAGCGGCGGGCTTGCCGTCGCAAGTGAACCCGGCCTGGAACTCCTGGTCGGCGGTCAAAGGCACTCCGGTGATGTTGTTCACCAGGGCCACCTGGCCGGCTGTAATCGTTGCGTTGGACCCACCATCCGCAATGGAAGTCGAAGGTGAGCAGGTGGCTGTCGCCGCAAGGCACGGAATTGCGCCGCTTACGAGTCCGCTGTCATATCTCCAGTTGAACCCAAACCAAGGCCAGTTCAGCCGCGGCTGATATTGAATATGCGTCGTTTCGTTGAACTTCTCGTCATGGTCAATGCGGAAAACGCCGGTTGCAGGCGGGACGATGGGGATCCCGGCGACCTGCGGCAGGAAAAAGCGCGCGGCCACGCTGGACATAACTACTTGTGCCGTGAGGCCGCGATAGTTCGGCACGCTGGCACGAAAGGTAAAACCGCTGATCTTGGACTTCGTCCACTCAATTGGAAAAGCCAGCGGCGTATTGCCCACGACGCCGAAGTCATAGCCGTTATGCGTATATTTCCAGATGTATTCTCCATCCAAGACGAGATACTTTCCGACTGCTTGTTCCAGGCCGGCGTGGAATTCGTTGCGCCAGCCCGGAGTAATCGGTCCCGCCTGACAGCGGACGCCGGGCGGGGGAACAATATCGGCAATGACTGGGACCTGACATCCTGTGCTGGCAATGATCAAGTTCTCATTAAACGGTGTCTCCTGGGTTCGGGCGTAGGAGATGCGAAGGACAGTATTGCTTGGGGTAATTTTGTACGCTACACCGAGCCGTGGCTCCGCCTGGTTGGCCTTGGAAAGGCCGTCGTAAAAGTCGCCGCGTAAGCCGAGATTGAAAGTGAAATTGCCCTTGGTGATCGTATCCTGGATATAGAGCGCTTCTTCTCTGACGTCCGCGTGACCGCGGAAACTGAAGTTGGTCCCGCCTTGCGTTAAGTCAAACGGCAGCAGGTCCGTGCATGCGGGATTCGCGGGGTTAGGGCAGCCGAGCCCTGCGAGGAACCCCGGCTGCACGATCCCCAGATTGTCACTCTCGGTGAGGAACCAGTGTTCAAGCAGAGCCCCCGCTTTAATATTATGGATGCCCTTCACATGGGACACGTCGGCGCGAAGGCCGATGTTCTTGAGGGCTCTACTCTGAGTGAATGTCTCGGCCTGGAGGTCGGGGCTGAAGTCGTTGAAAGGGTCGCCGCTCGGATAGTAGTTATATTGATCTTCCCGCACAAAGCCGCCAAATGTGAAGACGGTATCGGTGCCGATCAGGCGCGTCCAAGTGGGCGCAATGTTAAAAGTTTTAATTTGCGAACGCTGATCGGCTGGGCCGAGAGGTAAGCCGGTTATCGGGTTGGCCAGGAAGGCAGGCAGGCCCAAGACTGGATCTGCGTGAAATTGCTGATCGTAGGAATTGGGATTTTGAAAATACGAACGCGTATATTGCAGGTTGAGCTGAATCGTATCCGCACTCGAGGGCTTGAAATCCACACGATCGAAAACATTCTCTTCGTTGCCTTTGTCATGAAACGTTTGGAACTCAGGCGGGTCCAGAAAACGGCTGGTGTTCAGGCCACTGGCAGAGATGAAATTCCCCCATTTCGGGCCACCAAAGGCGAGATCAAAGCTGGCGGTTGCGGTGCCGAAAGTACCGTAAGACAAATAAGCGTCGCCTTTGGGCTGAGTGACTCCAAGGCCTGAGCGTGTGGTGACGTTAATGATCAGGCTGGTCTTGTCGCCGTATTCGGCAGGCGGCGCACCGTCAATGACCTCAAGAGATTGAATCGAATCGACCGGGATCTGATTGGAAAAAACTTTGCTTTGCTGATCGGTGATGGGCTGGCCATCGACTGAAAACGAGCTTTCGGCGTGATCGCCCATTCCATGAAAGAGGCCGTTCGAGTCCGCGGCCACACCGGGGGACGTGAGCGTAATGAGCGAGCTTACAGACGAGGAGGGGCTTTCCAAAGGAAGTTTGTCGAAAAGACCGCGATCGATGTCTGTGTGTGCGGTCGAATCCTGTTCGATCAGATCGATGGCATTTTCGGCGGTCACCGTGATATTCGTTGTGGCGCTGCCCACCATCAGAGTTACGTCCATGCTGATCGGAACGGTCGAGCGCACGTCAACGTCCTGCGTGAAATTGGAGAAGCCAGGGGCCGTTACGGTTAGATGATAGGGATTGAAAGGAATATTGGGGATGCGAAAGGCTCCATTCGCATCGGTCTGCACTTCGTCGACGTGGTGACTCACCGGATTCTCAATCCGGACTTTGGCCCCCGGTATAGCCGACTTTGAAGGGTCCGCCACCGTGCCTTGAATGATGCCCGAATTGGACTGGGCTCTTAGTATTGAAGGCGAGCCCAGAAACAATAACGGCGTGATCGAAGATAGAGCCAAAAGCCCAAGATTCAAACCCCGCTTGCGCAGCATCTGCCTCCTCGAAGCCAAAGCGCGAACTGGATACCTTCCTCGTGTTTCCTATCCTTGCCAATCGCTAGCTCCGACTGCACGCCCTCTCGTTGCTGAATTCGCTTTCTTGGTTCAAGCCGGAAAGCGTTTCAACCGCCCCCACCCCCCTAACCATTTTGCGCAAGTGTTCATTCTAAAGCTACTTAATCTACACGATGCGCAATCTCTAAATCTTCATTTTGGGCAACACAAGCCCGCACTTTTGCAGTCGCCCCCTTTGCCGTGTTTATCCCAGGAACAAATCCCAGTGAGACGTTCAGACTTTCGTCACGATTCCAAGCTGACGCCGAGCGGCTGACGACAGCTCGCCCCAGTTTTAGTCCGATCGGTCGTACCGGCCGCCACAAACAGCGGCGGATCGGTTTAGTTCGAATTAGCACTGAGAATCTGAATAGCCGCAATTCGAGCCTGTTCTATTTTATCGCACGAGTAAAGCTTCCACGCTCTTCAGAAGTGAGCCATTCTGCAAATAAACGGGAATTGCGTCGGGGTGGGTAGATGTCCGAAGGATATGTTGGAGAGCAGGTTCGGGGAAAAGTTAGGTCGAGGGGCCAGAGGCTCGTCAACGAGCCCCCGGCACCAGAGACGCTTTTCAGTGCAAAGAAACCAGATGCGGTTAGAAGTGGAAGCCGAGCTCCACATTTTCGGTTCGCGGCGTGACGTAGTGCGTGCCGCTGAAGGTGGAAAGGAAGTTGTAGAGGGCCTCTTTGTTCGTCAAATTAATCACCGTGAATCGAAGGCTGATCTTGTAACGCTCCGCCTTGAAATGAAACAGATCGTCATCGCCAACGCTTAGATCGAACAGATGACGGGGCAGCACGCGAGGCGGGTTATGGTCGTCGTCTTCGGTTCCGGGAGCCGGAACTTTCAGGAATTTGGAGCCGTACTGAGAGGCGGGGCAAAGGTTTGGCCCGAGAGCGGAACTAATGGGCATAGTCGGAGTGGCGACTATGGTGCCGCAGAACAGGCCGGCCTCAAACTGCTGATCGGGTGTAAGTCCTGAGGTATCCACCGTCGTAGTGCTGTCTCCCAACGGTCCATTCCCGCCGCAACTTGCGCACGGCAACGCACCGGCTACGAGTCCGCTGTCATATCGCCAGTTAAACCCGAACCAAGGACCGCGAGCGAAAGGCTGATACTGGATGTGAGTGGTTTGGTTAAACCTTTCGTCGTGATCAATCCGAAATACTCCGGTTGACGCCAGACCCGAACCTAAGCCTGCAACCTGTGGATTGAAGAAACGTGCGGCCACGCTGCTCATGACCACAAATGCCGAGAGGCGATGGAAATTGGGCACGCTGGCGCGAACCGAAAATCCGGGAATCTTGGACTTGGCCCATTCGATGGGGAAGAAAATGGGCGTGTTGCCGAAGTCGCTGAAGTCGTAAGCATTGTGGGTGTACTTCCACATATATTCGCCATCGAGGACAAAGTACTTTCCGAAAGCCTGCTCCAGGCCGGCGTGAAACTCGTTGCGCCAACCCGGACCCTCAGGAGCGGACACACAAGGCGTGCCGAACTCCGCCGCGCTGATATCGGCAATCGTAGTAATCTGGCAACCTATGCTGGCGAGGATGAGATTCTCATTGAAGGGGGTTTCCAATGTGCGCGCGTAAGACACGCGCAAAACGGTATTGGTCGGCTTGATGTTGTAAGCGATACCTAAGCGAGGTTCGGGTTCGGTATGGTTGACGAATCCGCGATAGACGTCGGCGCGAAGCCCCAAATTGAAAGTCCAATTCCCCTTGGTAATTGAGTCTTGTATATAAGCGGAAAATTCTTTGATATTCGTGTGACCGTGAAAGAGAAACGGAGTTCCTCCTGTCGTCAAATCGAAAGGAGCGAGATCCGTACAGGGAGGAGCGATGGGTGCGCCGGTCGCACTGAGGCAGGAATTTCCGGCCGCATCCGTTAAACCGGGAAGGAGAGTAGGATCGACGATTCCGAAGCCGAAATCCTCAGTCAGCAGCGTACTCTGGTAAGTAGCTCCTACCTTCAAATTGTGAATGCCCTTGACGTAAGAAACGTCGCCCCGAACACCCACATTGGTGAGATGGCGATTCTGACTGATCGATTCGCCTTGGACACCGGGAATGAGGTCGGAAAAGGGATTCCCGCTTGGGAAGTATTGAAACTGGTCCCGTCGTACGAAAGCGCCCACGCTAACTACTGTATTCGTGCCGATCAGCCGAGTCCAGGAAGGGGCGACATTGAAGGTTCTAATCTGCGCGCGCTGGTCGGTCTCCGGAACGGGATTGCCAAACGGATCGAGCGCGCCAGACTGAAGGGCATCGTAGGAATTAGGCTGCTGGAACCAGGAACGAGTGAAATTGAAATTCAACTGTAGGGTGTCTGCACTGGAGAGTTTTAAATCCAGGCGGTCGAAGATGTTTTCTTCGTTGCCCTTATCGTGAAAGGCCGTGAATTCAGGAGGATCAAGAAAGCGGCTCGTGTTCAATCCATTCGCGGCAAGGAAGTTACCCCACTTGGGGCCGCCGATCGCGATATTGAAATCGGCATTGACGGTGCCAAAAGAGCCGTAGGAGGTCGTGAAGCTGCCGGTCGGCTGCGTCACACCCAGACCAGAGCGCGTGGTCGCCTTGATTACAAGGCTGGTCTTGTCACCAAATTCCGCGGGCGGCGCGCCGGAAATGACTTCAAGAGATTGCACAGCATCAGTGGGAATCTGATTGGAAAAGACCTTGCTCTGCTGGTCGGTGATCGGCTGGCCATCGATCGAGAAAGAATTTTCCGCGTGATCGCCCAACCCGTGGAAAAGGCCGTTGGAGTCCGCCGCGACCCCTGGCGACGAGAGAGTGACCAGCGAGCTTAAAGATGAGGACGGGCTCTCCAGGGGTAGCTTGTCGAACAGAGCGCGGTCCACATCGGTGTGGAAGGTGGAGTCTTGCTCGACCAACTCTTCCGCGTTTTCGGTGACCGTGATGTTTGTCGTGGCCGTGCCGAGCGTTAGCGTTATGTCCATGGTGATGGGAACCGTGGAGCGCACGTCGACATCCTGGTTGAAATTGCTAAAGCCAGACGTCGTTACTGTGAGATGGTAAGGATTAAAGGGAATGTTCGGAATCTCAAAATGGCCGTTCGCGTCGGTCTGCACGTCATTAACGTGATGGCTGACCGGATTTTCCAGGTGCACCTTCGCGCCCGGTATAGCGGCTTTTGAAGGATCCGTAACCGTGCCCTGAACTATTCCCGAATTGGATTGCGCACTTAATCTCGAAGTTACGGCAAAAATCAACACACTCGTAACCACACATAAAGCAAAAACCCAATGAATTGAACCCTGCTTGCGTAGCATATGACCTCCTCGAAGCCAAAGCGCGAAGCATGCGGATATGCCGCAGCTCCACGGGTGGTGGTTACCGGGTCGGTAAAGATGAGGAAAGGGATCTGAGCGAAAACCGGTCGCCCGGGCCGCTTATTTATTCCGACGCGGGCGGAGCTCGAGAGGGCGGAGTTACGACGGAAGAGGCGCCTGAGAAAAGAAGCCTTTCGGCCGGAAGAACCCACGCAATGTGGACCGGCGCGGCTAGCGCAGCGGCCAAAGCCCCAGGGACGGCATTGATGTGGGCCACGTGGCAGCAGATCGGACAGGCGTCCACGGAGCCTGGGCTATCGACATGCCACGAGGCAGCACCGGTCGCAAGAAGCGCGATTCCGCCAAAGGCCGCAACAAAAGCCGCCAGGCGCAACGATCGCATGAGACGAGGGGCTCTCATAGTCGAGGGGAGCATTATATTCAAAATAAGCCGTTGGCGCGCGATTCTTTCCTGTAATGACAATAGGGTGACAAATGCAGGGAAGTCGGCCGACCCGAGAAGCAAATTGGGCTGTTACACCCGAAGATGAGGCTATATTGGATACTCGTTCGAAGTGCAGGTGTTAACTAAACGGCGCGGTTTTTCGCGCGCGGTTTTGCCCCTCACACAATTTTGGTTTAGGCTGAATCTTCCACTATGCAACGAGGAATCCGATTTAATGGCCGTCCCGTTTGGGCCGAGATTCGGCTGAGCGCGCTGGCACACAACATCAAGTCTATCCGGCGACATGTGAATCCTGCCGAAGGACGCGCGAGTTCGCGGCCCGATCGAAAAATCCTCGCGGTTGTGAAGGCTAACGCGTACGGGCATGGCGCAGTTCCGGTCGCACGCGCTCTCGGCCGTGCCGGCGCAGACTGGTTTGGCGTGACCTGCACCGCCGAGGGGATCGAGCTGCGCGATGGGAAAATACGCAAGCCGATCCTTGTGCTGACGGGATTCTGGCCCGGCGAAGAAAAGCGCCTTATCGATTATGATTTGACGCCAGCCGTTACCCGGTGCGAGCAGTTGCGCATGCTGGAGCGAGCTGCGGCGCGAGCGCGCCAACGGATCAAGTTCCACGTAAAATTTCAAACGGGCATGAATCGCCTGGGACTATCTCCGGGCGACGTGCCCTGTTTTGCCCGTACCCTGGCATCTTGCCCACACATCGAATGCCAAGGAATTTTCACGCACTTTGCCTCCTCCGAAGTCTTCACCGATGGCCGGGTGCAGGAACAGCAGAAGGAGTTCGAACGCGTTCTGGAACATTTGCGTCGTCTGGGAGTGTCGGCTCCGCTGACGCATATGGCCAATAGCGCTGCCGTTGCGTCTCGTCCCGAAACCTGGGCAGACATGGTCCGGCCAGGATTGGTGCTGTATGGTTATCATCAATCCTACGAACCGCCCGAACTCACGGCACAAACGAATGCAAAACTTCCTTTGCAGCCGGCGCTGGCGCTGCGAGCGCGGCTTATTTCCGTGCGTGACACTCCTCCGGGCCAGGCAGTGGGATATAACGGACGCTGGGTGGCGCAGCGGGCTTCGCGAATAGCCGTGATTTCGGCAGGCTATGCCGATGGCCTGCCGCGAGCGCTTACGAACAAAGGCCGGGTGATCGTTCGCGGCCGTTTTGCGCCGCTGGTCGGAACCGTCTCCATGGACCTAACGACGGCGGACGTGACAGACATTCCCGATGTGAGCGTGGGCGATGTGGCAACCTTCTATGGCGCAGATGGGGATGCCACCCAGTACGTTTCGGAGGTGGCGGCACAGTTGGGAACCGTTACGTCCGAGCTGTGTTGCGCACTTAGGCACGCGCGTGCCTCGCTTTTATCTGCCCTGATGAGCATGGCGGGCGGACAACCCAGCCTGTAAGCTCTTACCCTAGAGCATCCTAAGCTTGACCAGCGTGTTACAATTCTTGCGCTGCGGCGAAGGGGAAGCCGCTCCACAGCTTCATTCCGGGGTTATTCTTCTTTATCTTTATTGCGCACCGTCCTCCCGGAACGCGTTTATTTAAAATCATATGATGACGTCATGCCTGTCCCTTATCAGTGAAAATCAATTTATGAGGTTCTCTTATGCCTCGCTCTTATGCCCGAACTGGGCAGGGCCACGAAGTACCGGTTTCCGAATTAAACCGCTCGAAAGCGGTGACTGAATTTAATGGGTATCGTAAAGACGTGCATTTCGGCACTTGGTGGGACCAGCTAATTTTAAAGCTCGTTTTCGCCACCGCGTGCGTTGCAGCCGGGTATCATTTTCATCCATTCGGACTTAGCCGTTTGGCGGCTGCAATCGTAGGTCTGCTCTTTTCCGTCTCTGTTTTCTTATTCGAAATCCGCTTGCAACGTGCGAGTTTGCGGCGGCTGATCGGTGCCGCAGTCGGGTCCATTCTCGGCATTGTTGGCGCGTACTTGATGGGCTTAGTCATGAGCCGGACGACGATCCCCGAAGACACGCGTTCTTTCCTCGATATCGGCGTTCTGCTGGTGATGACCTACATCGGTCTGGTGCTCGGCGCGCGCAAAGGCGACATGCTGAATCTGCAGGCCCTGGGTGGCCTTTTTGGCAACGAGAAAGGCAATCGCCGCCAACCGAAAATTCTGGATACCAGCGTAATCATCGACGGTCGTGTGGCGGATATTTGCGAAGCTTACTTTCTGGAGGGCGTTTTGGTTGTGCCTCAGTTCGTGCTTCGCGAACTGCAGCTGGTGGCGGATTCTCCGGATAGCATGAAACGACAGCGCGGCCGGCGCGGTCTGGAAGTCTTACAAAAAATGCAGAAAATGCCGAACCTGGAGATAGAAGTCGCCGAGGACGATTTTCCTCAGATCGCCGAAGTAGATATGAAGCTGATCGAATTGGCGAAGCGTTATGACGCCAAAATAGTAACCAACGATTACAACCTTAATAAAGTCGCGACGCTGCCAGGGTCTTGATGTGCTGAACGTCAATCAGTTGGCAAATGCGTTGAAGCCGGTGGTGCTGCCGGGCGAAGCCATGCGCGTCTTTATTCTCCGTGAAGGCAAGGAATACAACCAAGGCGTAGCTTACCTCGATGACGGCACCATGGTGGTTATCGATGGCGGAAGACGGGCCATCAACAAAACCGTGGACATCATCGTCACGTCTGTTCACCAAACAACCGCCGGCAAGATGATATTCGGCCGCTACGATGAACGCGAAGTGTCGAGAAATCATGTGACACAGGCGGTAGAAGCCGCGCCAAAGCAGTCGAAGCTCCTCCGGCGGTGACGGAGCGGCTCCCCCGCGCCGTCATACCTGATCCTAGCCAGTCATGAGAACCAACCCGGTGCGATGTGAAGGGCCTCAAGGACTTCGAGCTGTAAAGTTTTGATCCTTTCGGCGCACTGGGTTTAGTATGGTGCGCGTCCACATCTATGTCTTCAATTGTCGCCATATTGCCGGCAGCAGGGCATGGGCACCCGCATGGGAGCCGATTCTCCCAAGCAGTTTCGCCTATTGGATGGCGTGCCTGTAGTCGTGTTTACGTTGCGAAGGCTGGCCGCCTGCCCGTTAATCAGCCGATTTCTGATTGCTACTCGCGAGGACGACATCGAGCCTTTAAACCAGCGCATTGCCGCAGAGCGTCTCTCGCGACCGTTCCGCGTCTTACCGGGAGGCGATACCCGCCAGGAGTCCGTAGCCAAGGCCCTCGCGGAAGTTCCTCAAGACGCTGAGCTGATTCTCGTGCACGATGCCGTTCGGCCCCTGGTTACCCGCGAACAGGTGGAACGGGTGATCGAAGAGGCTCGGCGGTGTCGTGCCGCGATTCTGGGCATTCCCGCGATGGATACGGTGAAAGAGGTGAAGCGCGCCAGTTTGCCCGAGGACGTCGCGTTAATCACGGCGACCATTCCGCGGGAACGCGTCGTTCTGGCGCAAACGCCGCAGGTCTTCGAAGCCGCCCTGCTTCGCGAGGCATTCGCGCGAGCCGCTGCCGACGGATTTACGGCTTCGGACGAGGCGGCGCTGGTCGAGCGACTTGGGCAAAACGTGCACGTTGTGCTGGGTTCGGAACGCAATCTGAAGATCACGCGGCCCGGCGATCTGGAAATCGCCGAGTTCTATTTGCGGCATGAACGCATGACAGCCGAGGTTGGCAGGTGAGCCAATCCGGTATCGGTTACGACTTACATCGCCTCGCCTCCGGCCGGAAACTTATACTTGGCGGCATCGAGGTTCCTTTTGAAAAAGGGCCGGTGGGTCACTCCGACGGAGACGCGCTGGCCCATGCAATCTGCGATGCGCTGTTAGGCGCGGCGGGTCTTGGTGATATTGGCACGCATTTTCCGGACACGGATCCACGGTGGAAAGATGCGCATAGCCTGCGTTTTTTGGAGCATGTGCGAGGCCTGCTCGCCGAGAAGCGCTTGCGGATCATGCACCTCGACGCCATCGTTATCACAGAGCGACCAAAACTCGGGCCGCATTTTTCGGCCATGCGCGAAACCTTGGCCGAGGCGTTGGGCATTGAAGTCTCGCGCATTAACCTCAAAGCAAAAACAAATGAAGGCGTAGGCGCAGTGGGTCGCGGTGAAGCCATTGCTGCGCAAGCGATTGCGACGCTTGAAAGCTAGAACTCGCCGGTCATTACCGCCTGAAGCGGGATACTTTGCCGCGCAGCATTTCTGCTCTCAATCCATGGAAAAATTGACCGGGATCCACGCGGTGAGGGAGGCGCTAGCTGCCCGCCGGCCGGTGCAATCGCTTCTGATCGCACGTGGACGTCATGGCGGCCGGCTGGAAGAAATCGTCCGACTCGCCAGAAGCATTGGCGTGCCAATAAGATTTGAAGATCGGCCGCAGGTCGATCGAGCTGCGGGAACTCGCGATCATCAAGGCGTCGTGGCTATGCTCGCCGCCGAGACGAGCGTATCACTCGAGGAGCTTCTAGCCCGTAGCGGTCTCTCCTGCAGCGTCCGGCCTGCTTGTGTTACTTGACGGGGTGGAAGATCCGCAGAATCTAGGCGCTGTAATTCGAACTGCGTTGGCCGCAGGTGCCGGCGGAGTGGTGATTCCGGAGCGACGCGCCGCCGGATTAACGGAGGCAGCGGTCCGCGCATCGGCCGGGGCAGCGGCGCATCTTCGCGTCGCGCGCGTTACAAATCTGGCCCGCGCTATGGAAGAGATCAAAGAGGCAGGCTACTGGCTGGTCGGATTAGACGAACGCGCCGAGAAACGTCACACCGACGTCGATCTGACCGGAGCAATCGCGGTCGTGCTGGGCGGAGAAGGTAAAGGGCTTCACCAACTCGTGAAAGAGCGTTGCGATTTTGTGGTCTCTATTCCTACAAGCGGGCCGGTACGTTCGTTGAATGTTTCCGTAGCCGCAGCGGTCGTTTTATTTGAAGCTGTCCGCCAGCGCTCCGCCAAGCGGCCTTTCGAAGCATTAAAGCAAGGCGAACCGAGCCCGGGAACAGATCAGTAAACTCTCAGGTGTCGTACTTGATGAGCGAGAAAACATCGAGGCCGGGCAATTTCGTGCGACCGTTCAGGAAGGTAAGTTCAACGGCAAAAGCAGCGCCATTTACGGTGCCCCCCAGCGCATTCACCAGTTTCACGGTGGCTGCCGCCGTGCCTCCGGTAGCCAGCAAATCATCGCTGATCAGCACGCTCTGGCCGGGCCGAATGGCATCTTCGTGAATTTCGAGCGTGTCCGTTCCATATTCGAGTTGATAAGTAACCTGCGCGGTCTTGCCTGGCAATTTCTTGGGCTTGCGAACGGGAACGAATCCGGCCCCTAACCTATAGGCCAGAGCAGGAGCGAATATAAAGCCGCGCGCCTCAATGCCTACGACTACGTCGACCTTGCGATCCGCGTAATGATCGCAGAGTTTATCTACTAGCTTTTGAAAACCGCGCTTGTCCTTTAGGAGCGTAGTCAAATCGTAGAAGAGAATGCCTGGTTTCGGATAATCAGGGATTTCGCGGATCAACTTCTTGAGATCATCCATTATGGGCCTCGAGGCTGAGATTTTAACGGTCATAGGTCACAGAAAATCTGGAGCTAAAAGCCGGCGTGTGTTCGGCGTCAACTTCCGCGACCTCATCCACGGCAGCAAGCGCTGGGCCACGGCGCAATTCTCGGGCGAAGCTTCGGAGTTGGTCGGCGGTGCCAATCGCGTAGACTTCTACGCGGCCATCGGCCAGATTCTTGGCGTATCCAGTAACGCCAATTTTCTCCGCCGTATCCGTGGCAAAATAACGATAGCCGACGCCCTGTACCCTGCCCGAAACAAAGAATCGCTTAGCCTGCTTTTCGACCTGCATTGCCGCCTGCCACTGCTTAGCAGCCGCAGCGGGATTCTATCAGAGCGGGCGCATGGAAATTGAGAGCGACGGCGAAAATCCTTCGAATGAGGGCTGGCGGATATAATAGGATCGGGTTGTCGTGGACGATTGAAGTAAACGGAATCGTCTGTTGGACGCATCTTAACTGACCATGATTCCCAGGCACATTCGACACCTGGCATTTGTACTTTTTACGGCTGTTTCCGGCTTTCTCGCTCTCCCGCTCAATGCACAGGAGCCCGCCGGCCCGCAGGAGCCACCCAAGGCGCCGGACATCGTGCGGCTTCCCACTCATCCGGCTGCTCCAACGGAACAGCCGCCCATAGCACCCGAAGAGATCATCCGGAGATTCTCAGCGCAAGAGGACCAGCTTGCACGGCTCTTCACGGCCTATGCCTATCGCAAGACCGTGCGCTTGGAGGAGATCGGTGCAGACGGCAAGGTTTCCGGCCAAGCGGAGATCGCGGCTTCGTCCCTTCCGGTGTCCGAGGACGTTCGGCGCAAAGCCGGAGAGCCGCAGTCCACTCTCAGGTTTCTGAACCTCGAGCGCGACGATATCGAAGCGCTTTCGAAGATTCCGGCGTTTCCTCTAGTCAGTTCTAATCTGCCCAAATATGAAATCAGCTATGCGGGCAAGCAACTGGTCGACGAGTTGAGCACATATGTGTTTCAGGTGAAGCCGCGACAACTCGAACGCACTCACGCATATTTCGACGGGCTCGTTTGGGTGGACGATCATGACTTGGCCATCGTGAAAACCTATGGCAAGTGGGTAACTGAGACGGGAGATGCGAAGAGTTCACAACTTCCTTTTACGATCTTTGAGACTTATCGACAGCCAATAGCCAACAAGTATTGGCTGCCGGCTTATTCCCGTTCCGATGGGTCCTATGACAACCGAGGAATAACTGTTGCTGTGCGCTTGATCATTCGCTGGGATCAGTACGCCGCGCTACCTCCCGATAAACCGGCAGGCCAAACCGCTCCAGAGGCAGGCTCCAAACCCTAGGTGTGACAGAAGAGTTCAGGAAGCGCGCTGATCGTGTTGATCAGAGCGTTCGGCCGCGATTCGCGCAGCCGGCCGGGCACGGGAGAATTCCGCAGAACGCCGACAACAGCTACGCCGGCGCGACGAGCCATCTTTACATCCTCAGGCGCATCTCCAACATACACGCAACTGCCCGGTTCAAGACCAAGCCGGTGAATTGCAAGCAACAGTTGCATGGGATGTGGCTTGCGATGGGGCACTCGGTCGCCAAAGACACCCACAGCAAAATACGGCTCCAGTCCAAATGCGCGAATCTGCGAGCGAACGCGCCAACTGCTGCCACTAGTGACCAGGCCCAGTCGAAATCGCCGTGCAAGCGTGTGCACTACGTGACGAGCGCCAGCGTACAGCATAGGGCGCTCTGCGCGATAGAAGCGACGCCAGAGTCGATCTGCTTCAGCCCAGGATTTCAGCGGCAGGTTTGCGGCTCGATAAACGTTATGCCAATCAGGCGAATAATGTTGCGCTAACTTCTTAGGATTCCAGGGAACACCGAGCGCCCGAAACATCTGCAGGTAAGCGTTTGTATCCGCTTTGAACGAGTCGAGGAGGGTGCCGTCCCAATCAAACAGCACCGCCCGAAGCGGCCTATGCGTGAGCACGAAACCATCGTATCAGATCAAATAGCGTGATTAACGGCCGCACCAATGGCCAACGCAACGATCTTCAGCGAACACAAACGCCCGTATAATCTGGCAATGGCGCATATCATTCCGGGAACTTTTCGTCTCGGCGATAGCTGATATCATCAAAAGAGGCCGCGACACCGTACCAGCCGGGCCTTTCCGCTGCTTCGGTACGAACCACATGAGCAGCCGCACTCATGTGGACTGTAGCTCGTGCGACAGGCTGGGCGATCAATTTCACTTCTAATTCGATGGGAGTACCAGCCTCAATCCGAAGTGGTGAAAGAAAGAAAAGGCCGCTCGAACTGATATCTGTGGTTTGCAGGAAGTAATGTTGGGTGTGGCACTGCCCAGCTATCCGTTCCAAACGGAGTGGAAGCGAAAGCCGGGCACGCGCGTACGCGCGCCTTTCGCGCACGCGACCGACGGTATGCGTAGGCACACGGTTGATTCCCCGAGGCTGCCTGCGGTTGGTCCATTCGGCATCGGCAGCACGTGCTGGAACAGATGGAGCTTGTGGATCCTGGATTACCGATTCGGATGGGCCTGCGGCAAGGGCAGGCCGAGAAACGCGCATAGTCCTCCCCCTTTAGGGATGCGTCTCCGGCGCTGCTCGGGTGACTATGACGTCAGGACTCTAGCAGGTCAACGAATTGCGAGCCGAATGCGTTCCAATATGTAACCATCGGCCTGCACATGGGCGGCCTGCACATGGGCGGCCTGCAAATGGGCGGCCTGCAAATGGGATGCAGTTTGGGCGCAGAAAGCGGATAGCGGCGGTTGAAAAGCCGCTGTATTTTGGGAGTCATGAAACCGAGTGCTCAGATGCAAGGAGAAGCCCGAGTGGCAGATGCTGACGAGCCGCGGAGGCTGCCGGAAGACCGATTCTGGCAGGCCGTTCAAGCACGGGATCACCGTTACAACGGCGCATTCGTCTATGCGGTCCGTTCGACGGGCGTTTATTGCCGTCCGTCATGCCCGTCGCGCCGGCCTCGACGCGAGCGGGTCGTATTCTTCCGAACACCGGATGCGGCGGAGAACGAGGGGTTTCGAGCTTGCGTTCGTTGCAATCCGCGAAATGCACCGGGAGCCGCCGAATCGCATTTGATCCGGCAAGCGTGCCGGCTCATGGAGCAAGAGTCCGACGATCCGATCCGGATTGCGAGTGTGGCTCGGCAGCTGGGCATCAGTCCTTTTCGACTGCAACGAATCTTTCGTCGCATGATGGGCATCAATCCTGGAGCTTACGTGCGATCAGTTCGTCTGCGTCGGTTTAAAACACAATTACGGGAGGGCGGGAACGTGACTAGCGCACTGTATGAGGCAGGATATGGTTCATCCAGCCGTTTATACGAACACTCCAACGGAGATTTGGGTATGACTCCGGCTACCTACGGACGCGGAGGACAGGGCATGGAAATTGGCTATACGACAGCGCCTACGCACCTGGGCCAACTGCTGGTAGCGGGAACCGCAAAGGGAGTGTCAGCGATTTACGTGGGCGATTCCGAGGAGCGTTTGGAAGCGGCACTTCACCGCGAGTACCCGGCGGCCAAGATATCCAAGAATCCGGCTCAGGTTTCCCGATGGGTCCGAGAACTCGTGCGGCACTTATCCGGTGAGCAACCGGATTTGGATTTGCCCCTCGACGTCAAGGCCACTGCCTTTCAGCGGAGGGTTTGGGAAGCGCTGCAACAAATTCCTCGCGGCAGCACGCGAAGTTATTCCGATCTCGCTCGCTCTATCGGACTTCCCAAGGGGCAGCGCGCCGTAGCTCGCGCCTGTGCCACGAATCCGGCGGCGATTTTGATTCCGTGCCATCGTGTTGTGCGTGAGGACGGAGCTTTAGGCGGATACCGCTGGGGAATTAAACGCAAAGAGGCGCTGCTTGCCGCTGAAGCAAAAAGGCGAGACTCCCAGCGGAGCTAAACTCGCGTTTAAAGCTCAATCCTGGGGCCTGACCCGGGTGACTCCCTTTGGCCATGAGGGACGGAAGCGCGCATCGGGGATCGCCACGTTTCGCGCGACATTCGAATACCGAACGATCGAGTAATCTCCCGATCCTGTCTCGAATAATTGCTGCTGCGCGGGCAGCCAGTTGCCTTCATTCAGCCAAAGGTCGATTTTTGAAATTTGCTTTCGCACATCATCGGCGCGCGGCGTCAATTCAAGGTGCACTACCTTCTGACCGTTTAACGTGTCTTCGCCTTGAAAAGTGATCAAATAGCTCTTTTTGACGCTATCGCCAGAAGTGCCGAAGCCTAACAGGAGCAGTTGATCCACTAAATCTCGACGTTTGCCCAGATCATATTCCTCGACACGGCGAATCTTCGGAGTGTAGACGTAGATACGATCGCCATCTCGTAAGATTGTTTTTTGATCCGGAGATATCAGGTCGATGCGCATCTTGCCATCGCGGCGGATTTCGATCTGGCCAGACTCAGTGGAGCGGTCATTTACGACCACCGTTACCTTGGTGCGCTCAATACTGGCCGTTAGGCTTTGAAATTGACCCTGCTCTCGATCCATTTGCTTTAGAACATCGTCCAGAGACAATGGGGGGGCAGCGGGCGCAAAAATGGAAATGCCGCACCATATTAAAACCAGGAACGCACACAGTGGGGAAAGTGGGAATCGGAGAGTTCTCATTCAGAATCGGGCCGATCTCATCGCATTGATGCTAACACACCGTATAAGATGAGTTCAGGCGACTTGCAGTTTCGGTTTTTCTTTTGGATACCTCCCGCACTCGCCGGCTCGCGCGTCAGGGCTTTACGGAAACATCATAATACGCGATCGAACCGTCATCGGCTCGTACTGGCTCGATTCTGACGATCTCGAAACGGCTCTTCTGTAGTGTCTCAACGTTCTGACGAACGGCGTCGTGCAGTTTGTGTTCCAACTCGGATTCGGGAACTTTCGTTGAGGAACGCAGCAGCTTGGCGCTCACGCGATAAGTTCTTGTACCGCCGCTCAAGTCCGCATCGCGAAGCTCCACCATGGCCGGATCCGGGCCGGGTCCCAGAGGCGGTTGGTCGTGGAACCACGACCGGGGCGATAAGAGTACAAAAATGACAATTACGACGACGGCGATGTCATAGGGCCAAGTGCCCCGTTCGAATGACCAGAAAACCGTCCGGACTAAGATTCGCCAGATCGTACGCATATTCAGTCAGCCGGTACGCCATCAACGATGGCGCCATCCCGCATATGCACGACGCGATCGCAATAAGCCGCGGCTTCGGGGTTATGAGTAATCATCACGATGGTTTGGCCGAGCTCGTGATTAAGCTGGCGCAACATCCCCAACACGTTCTCCGAATTCTTAGTATCCAAGTTGCCCGTAGGCTCGTCGGCCAGCAAAATTTTGGGCTCGTTGATAATGGCGCGCGCGATGGCTACACGCTGCTGTTCGCCTCCGGAAAGTTCGGCCGGGCGATGGCGCAGCCTTCCGTTAAGGCCCAGCAGACCAGAAACGACTTCGAAGCGGTGCGGATCGAATCCATCGCCGTGAATATGCTGGGCGATGGCAATATTACCGAAAGCGTCCAGCGTAGGCAGCAGGTTAAATCGCTGGAACACGAAACCAACCTTATGCCGCCGCAGGCGCGTACGCGCCGCATCACTCATCGCAGCGAGGTCATTTCCATCCACGAGGACCCGTCCTCTGGTCGCTTGAGCCAGCCCTCCAATCACATAGAGCAGAGTAGATTTACCACATCCGGAGGGCCCCATGACGGCAACAAATTCTCCCGGCAGGACGTCGAAATTCACCCCCCGGAGCGCCGGAACCTCGACTTTACCTGCGTGATACATCTTCCAGAGATTTTCTGTTCTGAGTATCGGCTCCACTACGTTCCCTAGCTGAAATCTTGTCACTGGATGAAAATATTCTAGCTGGACTGGGCGCCCCAACCTAGAGATTTGGGCTTCTGACGTGCGCGCGGGCGTCACTCGTAGGCAAGCGCTTCGATAACGTCTTTGCGGCTGGCCAGCCATGCGGGGTAAAGGGCTCCCAGCAATCCTCCTCCGACCGCAATCAGAGCGGCCCGCAAGATCCAATCGGGTGTAATCAGGATCGAGAGCGTGGGGAAGGCGGAGAGGAAAAAGGCGCGGGCCAAGTAGCTCACGCAGATTCCGAAAAGAATACCTGCGACAGAGATTGCGGCGATTTCACCGAGGAGCGCCCGAACTATGTACACCTTCGAGGCGCCGAGCGATTTCAGTACGCCGATATCACGTGTGCGCTCGACAACAGTGCTATACATGGAAAGAAAAATGACTAGAAAACCGATGGCGACGGCAAGAGCGATCATGCTGCGCACGAAAATATCGAGACCGGGGAGACTCGTCGAAGTCATCAGCGACAAGAAATCCTTCAGGGGCCTGATTTCATAGCCCGGCAGGATTTTCCTCATCTCGTCCATGACCGCCGGGGTATGGTCCGAACGGGTGGACTTCAGGAAAAAAATCGAAGCTTTGTCCCGCGCGCCTGAAAGTTCCTGCAATGTGGCGAGCGGCACGAAGATCCGTGCCCCTTTACCATGCTCCACGATGCCAGCGACATGAAAGTCGTGCTCTAACAATCGAAACGTCTGGCCGACTTTGATATTCCCGGATCGGGCGTCCCAGTCATCGACAAGCAAGTCATCCGGGCCGCTCATATCCTGCCCTTCCAGGAAAACGAATCCACCGGAGACCGCACGAAAGCTTTCCGGATCGATGCCGTAGACGAGGTCTATGCCTCCCGTGGAATTGAACTGGAGCAGCACGGGAGCAACTGTTTGCACATAGCGCAATTGGCGCAGGCGATCGCCGATACGTATCGGCATAGGCGCGCCGTTGAAGGCGAGGAAGATCGATGCCGAGGGCGGCTGCAGCATAATATCGGCGCCCACGCCTTCGATGCGCTTGGCGGTTTCCTGAATCATCCCGCTCGTCAATCCAACGATGATTATGACGAGAGCTACCTCAACGCCGACGGCCAGGATGCTTATTATCGTCCTAAGGGGCCGATGCAAAATGTTGGCAAAGATGACGCGGGCGATCACGGCTGTAGCTCCTGCTGGCCAGCGCCTAAATCTACAAGATCGGTTCCGGCCGGCTGCATGAGGCTGAACCGATCGGCGGGAATGTCCGTATTTAACGCAAGCCTGCCGATAACCACCGACAACTGATAATCCTGCTGCGGCCGCGCGATTCGAAAGGTCCGCGGAAAGACGAGGGGCCCCACTGCCGAATTGTCTCTTGCTACGGGTGCGCCGTTGGCTTGTACATTTGGGGACGGAACGTCTTGCCAATCGTCGTAACCAATGTCGGAATCGAGCCTTCCGCCAGGACCGTAGATTTGTAGCCTGGAAACCCGCAGGTCTGTTCGGTCAAACCAAATCTTGCGCGCAATTTCCAACCTGGGGGCCGAGCCACGAAGCACGCTCAGCACGTAATAACGCGCCGGCGGGACATCAACCTGTTCCAACACAACTGGATCGCCGCCGGAAATTGACGTCCAAAAAAACGCATCCAGCAGATGCTGAGGCCTGAGGTTTTCGATGGGATTTTTTGTCGCACGCTCCAACTGAGTTGGCCCCACAAGGAATTCGTTCTTAGAAGGTATGAAAATGCGAAATGTCTGGCCGTCGCTCACCATATCAAAAATGTTCGTGGAAACAATGGGCGCCTGGCCGATCACGCGAATCAGTGCGGGCCGAGCGGCCAGGATAAAGCCGCTTACCTCATGATACTGGTGGATCATGCCGTTATATGCCGAGCCAGCAGTGGGACTCATTTGCACGGAAGCATTCAGAGCGTGCACCGCGTCAGCTTGCCGATTATAGGATTCGACAAGCTGTGTCTGGTCAGCGTCCAACTGCGGCCGGATGGCTGTTGGCGGAGCGGCGTGCTTTTCGCTAGCCGCGCATCCGGCGAGCCCCACAAAAAGCAGCGCAGCTGCAACAAATCGAACCTGAATGAGACAGCGTGTCAGTCGGTTCTCCCCACCTACAGTAAAACAGAAAAACTATCAGGCCGCCAAAGGCAGGTCAACGCAGAGGCGTACGCGAAGTGCTAAGCGGGACGGGTAACATCTACCTGCAGTTTCTCCAGGGCCCCTCGTGCGCGCCGGATCACCTCCGAAGCCCACAATTGATTGCTCAAAACCGTCAGAAACCCGCCCTCAAAGTCGCACACAGAACAAAACAGATATTGGGGGAAGGCTGCTTGATAAGCGTCTACCCCGCGTTCCGCCAGGGCATCCTCGACCGAGGCATCACCACCCAGCAGCGGGGCGCCTGCGCGAACGCCGAAAGTTTCGTTTGCAAAACGCTCAAGCAGAGGCTGAAGCTTCTCTTGCGCGGGCTGAGGGATCACGAGCGCGTGAAGGTTTGGCTCGCGAAAAGCGATTGCCGTGCGACGGCAGAAGTCCCGAACGCGCTCCAGGTGAGCGAAGAAATCGATAGCCCACGGCTGTTCTCCGGCTAGAGCAGGTAGAAGTGCGGCCCAGATTCCAGCAGCCTCATTCCCCGACACCGGCTCACGCGTTTCCCGATCGATAAGTTCCAGCCCAACAGCGCGCACGTTCGGGCCCAAATCAAGCGACTCGATCTCCAGCCGGTACGTGTTCTCCATTGTTATCAGCTACTCTTCGGCGGGCGAAATATCGGCGGCGAACCGCTGCTGGTATTCGGGCGATTGTTTACGCAGGTCCAGCCAATCAAAGAATGTGTCCGGCGTTTCCAGCCAAATTCGGAACCACTCCAGAATCTCCTGCTTCTGGTCGCGTTTGTGCGCATCGACGCGCGGGTTTCTTGCGATCATTTCGGCACGCCGGCGCCCCAGCCGTGCTACTTCGAGCACTCGCTCCGCCGCCGCGCGCTGCCCTTCAGAACGGAACTTGCGCCAAAGCTCGTCGAGGCGCATTAGGCATATCTCCGCCTCTTCCAGGGTGGCAAAGTGGAGGAGATCGCGAAATTCCTCTTCGTACTGGCCATTCGTGTCGGCCTCTGTTGAGAGCATGACGCGCAGCCCGGCCGCGGCCAGGACTTCGGCGATGTATTCAGGCGAGGTTTTTCCCGACGCGCCCAATTTCGCGATGAGCTGGCGCCGAATTTGCTCCACTTCCGCAGGCGTGAACTTCTGCAGGCCCAGATCCTGCGCAATGTGCAGAATGGCGTGTTTTTTAGTGTCGGCGCCCTGCGGATTCATCGGAGTTTCAGGGGCGGAGAAGATATGGCTCGGACCGCACCGGCTTCGTGGAAGTGGTTGACGAAGCCGCGCTACGTTCAGCCGCGAGCCTTTGGCGATATAGGGTCACATTGTGATTATGCTCGGCAAGTGTCTTGCCGAAGAAATGGCCACCTTCGGTGTTGGCAACGAAATAGAGGTAGTCCGTTTCGGAAGGATTGAGCGCCGCCCTTAGAGACGCACTACCCGGATTGGCTATCGGCCCGGGAGGGAGTCCGATATGACGATAAGTGTTGTAGGGCGAATCAAAGGGCAGGTTAGCCGCACTCAGGCTACCGTTGTAGTTTCCAGCCAATTCGAGCGCGTACACCACGGTTGGATCGCACTGCAAAGGAACGCGATGGTGCAAGCGATTAATAAAAACGCCCGCGACGATGGGCCGCTCTTCCGGCTTCGGCGTCTCGCGTTCGACCAGCGATGCAAGTGTCACAAGCTTCTCGAGTGGCAGGCCTGAAAGGTTGGGCTGCTGAGCGCTGATCCCAAGCCACTCCTTACGGAAGTGAGCCACCATCGCCGATACCATCTGCTCACCCGTCGGGTGCCGCGGGAATTCGTAGGTTGCTGGGAAGAGGAAACCCTCCAAGCTTGGCGCGCCAGGCACAAGATCCTGGATCAGCGCCGGGTTACGGGCAGCGGCCAAGAAATCGTTCCGGGTCGTAAAATCCTCGCGCTGGACCAGATCGGCAATGTCAAACATCGACAAGCCTTCCGGTACGACCAATTCACGGACGTAAACTCGCCCGTTTGCGATTGCGTCGAACACCTGGAAGCTATTGACGGGATGATCGAAAAAGTATTCGCCGGCCTCTAAGGTATTCCGGGACCGCCAGCGAGACAGTGCTTCGAAGGCCCACCGGCTGCGAATCACTCCCTCATTCGCCAGCAAACGTGCGACCGAGCGTCGCGAAGCGCCGTGAGGAACATCGACAAAAACGCCCCCCGACGGGAATTTCTGATACGGAAGAGAGAGTGACACCGCCATCCACCCGACCAGGGAGGCGGCTGCCAAAACTAGGATCGCAAGGGCCCGGCGCATATCGCTTCTAGGCTCCCTTCTCCGCACCATGCAGGTAATCGCGCAGAATCACTGCCGCAGCGACCTCATCGAGCTTGCGGTGTTTGGGGTTGGGCGATCGCCCCTTGGAGGCATGGTCATCAGCCAGGATCTGTTCCGCCTCCCAGCTGCTGAGCCGTTCGTCTACCAATTCGACCGGGATGCCAAGTTCCTTGCGAATGCGGTCGGCGAAGCCCGCGGCCTCCGAGGCCATGTTGCCCTGAGCGCCGCTGAGCTGCAGAGGCCAGCCGATAACGATCAGCCTGACTCCTTGTTCGCGACACAGACTGCGCAGGCGGGCGAGATCTTGCCGGCGGTTCGAGCGGGTCCACGTTGCCAGAGGGCGGACTGCGACGCCCAGGGGGTCGGAAATGGCCAGTCCGAGTCGCCTGCGGCCATAGTCGATGGCCAAAACATGCCCCTCGCTCCGGAACGTTCCACCTCGGGACACAGCAGGAGAACCCATAGCGTAATTATATCCCCTGGGACAGGCACGAAGCCCGATGGAAGGAAAGGACAGTTTCCTAAGGCTGACGCCCCCGCTGGCCGCTTTCCCAATATGGCCAGAGTTGCAAATCCTTTAGCTGGGAATCAAGTCCGGTCTTATTAAGCAGCGAATCGATCTGTGATCGGGAAAGCCTCGGCCCCAACGGAGTGGCAAATTCGGCCAGACTGAAGGTGAGAACGCCGGCCACGGCCGTGTTCAGTTTAAGGTTCAGGATATCCACCTTATCGAAGGTGTCGGAGGAGGCGCCGTAATTCGCGATGTAGTTAGCCTCCTCCTGGTTCGCCACGAGATTCGGGACGCCCTCCAGAAGGAAATCCAAGTTGTCGGTACCGAGAATAGCATCGTCGGTGAAGTGATTCACGCCCCAGGAAGCGACAGGAGCCAAGGCCTGGCGGAGCACTTCGGATTGGAGGTCGCGACGCCCGCCGAGCGAAAAACCTGTTACGCGCCCGCTCCCCTCATCGAAAATGAGCGCGGCGTCGGTGCGATCCAGCTCGTTACGATGCGCCCGTACGTAAGCCCAAGACCCCAGCATGCCTTGCTCTTCGCCGCTAAAGAGCACGAAGCGTATGGACCGCTTCGGGCGAAGGCCTGTGAGATGGATGTCGCGAGCCGCTTCAATAACGAGCGCCGCATTGCAGCCATTGTCGAGGGCTCCGGTGCCGAGTTCGAACGAATCGAGGTGTGCGCCTAGCACAACGAAGTTGCCCGGCTGTTCCCGGCCACGAATTTCCGCGATGACGTTTTGTTCCTCTGCCGGGCCGCCGATCCGATTCGGCAGGTCCAGGCGAACGCGAATCCGCAGGCCCGCGGCGAGGTCGCGAGCGAGCCTTTGCGCATCCTCGCGCGCGACGATTGCCTGCGGTAATTTCTCGATGGAGCCGTCCTGGCCGAGACCAGTTAGATGGCGATACAGAAGCATCTGCTCGCGCGTTCCCATCCAGAGAATGGCGCTTGCGCCCGCCGAAGTCGCACGTTCGATAATCCCTGGATTGCGCAAGTATTCGGCGAAGAGATCGTCAAATGTGTGCAGCATATCGGTATGGACCAGCATGATCGGCCCGCGCGTTGAGGTACCTATGCGGGTAAAATCTTCGGGAGTACCGGCGGCCACGTCGACAAGATCTGCTTCGAGTCCACCGCCTGGCGTTGCCGGAGACCAAGCAACGGAGACTGCGTGCACGGAGAACCCGGCGGGCGAAAGTATCTCGACATGCGTCGCCCCTTCGCCCCAAGTGTGAGGAACCGTGAATTTCTCGGTATGTACATCATCAACGCCGGCTTCGCGAAAGCCGGCCACAGCCCATTCCACCGCTTTCGCCATGGCAGGCGATCCTGTAAGGCGGCCGCCGATTCCGTCGGTGAGGCGCCGAAGGTTTTCGGCTAAAGGCGACGCGCCCAAGGCATTAGCGATTATCTTCGGCGCAGCCTGCGCGCAGGCGGATAGCTCACTTTCTGAGCACGTTTGTGAATTTGCGGCTGCCGCCTGACGCATCCGCGCGAGCGGGTCAGGCTCGGGCGCAGAAAGCTGCGCTGTCGCCGAGGCGGCGACGAGGAACCAAGCCGCCAGGAATCCTAATGAGACACTTGGCCTATGCATGGCCTGCCCGTACCGAAAAGCTGAATGATTACGCGTCACGACGAATTATAGCCTAGCCCAGGTGCCCAGCGGCTCAGGCCCGGCGAACAGCCGAAAGAATGGAATCCGCGATGTGAGCGACTTGCTTCATCTCATTGACGTCATGAACGCGCACAATGTGCGCGCCGTTTAAGATTGCAGTGGTGATCGCGGCGGCGGTTCCCCATTCGCGCTGTTCAGCGGGCCAGATTTGCCCTTTTCCTCCAAGTGCCCACCCGATGAACGTTTTTCTCGAAGGCCCCACCACGAGAGGACAGCCTAATCGAGCTAGCTCGGGCAGGCGGGCAAGTACCTGGAAATTCTGCCTGTACTTCTTACCGAAACCGATGCCAGGGTCGAGAAGAAGTTTTGATTTTGAAATGCCTGCTCGGCGAGCGACGCCAATCGACGCGCGCAAGCCTTGGACGATATCGCGGATCACGTCATGCGCAAATGGCCCTTTGTGCATCGATCTGGGAGCGCCGCGCATGTGCATCAGAATTAGAGCGGCGCCTCGGCTCTTTACAAGCTGGGCCAATAGGGGATCGGTTCGAAGTCCGCTGACGTCATTGATGATTCTTACTCCGTTTCGCAGGCCCACTTCTGCAACCGCCACTTTCTGCGTATCAAGCGAAATGGGGATACGTAACTTGCCCTGAAGCCCTTCGAGCACCGGCAAAATCCGGCCGATCTCCTCATCTGCGCTGATCGGATCAGCCCCGGGCCGCGTCGACTCTCCGCCCATGTCGAGAATGTCCGCGCCGGCCTTTTGCAGTTCGAACGCTCGCTCAATCGCCAATGGCGCATCGGGAAAACGTCCCCCGCTGTAGAAGCTGTCCGGCGTCACATTGAGTATTCCCATGATCAGGGTGCGCTCGCCAAGGCGGAGGGTACGCGAAGGCAAGGGCAGGCTGTACCGCCGGCGAGCAAACATAGGCGTATATGTTAGATGGCAGTCGAGGGAGTTTCTAGCGGGGGGATGCCGGAACGTAGTAGGCAGTGCGATAGGCGATCTGGGGGATTGTTGCAACTTCTGCACCATGGCGTAATTCCACTTTCAATTTCCTCCAGCCGGGATTCGCCACACCCGCAGCCGGGTAATATCCCAGGGTGTATTCCGCTTCCAACTTCAGGGCTATCGTGCGATAGATTTCGGCAAGGCTGCCAACTTCGCGCAGAAAATACAGTCCGCCGCCGACCTGCCTTACGAACTCAGCAAGATAAAGCGTGTAAATCGGAATTCCCGAATTACGTGCAGCCGCAGTTATGAGCGTCTGCTCCGTGCGCGAGGAAAGCCAATCGCTCGTAAGCGCCGGAGGCCGCGGCTCGGTCGAAATAACATATAGCTCGATACCGCTAGCGGCGATTGCCCGCGCCACGTCTTGAAACGTCAGAGACTTATTTGCCCCAGCGGCAGGGGACATACTTTCCGGATCCCAGCTGAGTCCCAAGGCACTATCTTGTCCGTCACTCAGAAGAATGATCGCTTTGCGCCCAGCGCGCTCGCTTAGAAGCCGAACAGCGGTGAGATAAGCGGCCTGGTAGATGAACGATTGCGAGGAGTTCGCTACCTGCGCGAGCTCCGGCGAGGTAAGCGCGGTATTCAGGAGAGTGCGATTGCGCGAAAACGGCAGCAGCAAGTGCGTCTCGTCCGCAAACGCCACCACAGCAACTTCATCCTCGGGCTGCAATGATTTCGCTATGGATTGAGCAATACCGCGCATGTCTCCCAGTTCGCGATAAATGCTGGGGCTGGCGTCGATCACGAGCGCGATACTCGCAGGTGTTGTCGCAGCGTCGAAGGCCGCTACTTTCTGCTCGACGCTGTCTTCCCACAGCCGGAAATCGTCTTGCGTGAGCCCACGCACACGCGTTCCGTCAGGAGCTGTAACGGTGCACTGTATCTCGACCAAGGCTACACTTGAACGAATGATTGGCGCGAGCCCCGGGTTTGCAGAAGTGCCGTCTCCAGCGGGAATCGTGCGCATCTCGCCAGTCGACGGATCACGTGAGATGCGCACTTCGTTCTCAAGAACACGCGGCCGCGGAAGCTTTGCCTTCTGCGCCGCCGCTGATGGGCCAAACCCCGCGACCAGCGCACAGACGGTGGCAATCCGAAGAGTTCTAATCCGGGGGTGATATTTCGCAGGCAATTTCATCATGGAGATGATGCCCAGCTATCTACAAAGTGCAATGCTACTCAAGATCAAAATCGCGGACTGGCTTTTCTGCCGGACCCTCGCGTGCCCTCTTGAGTCCCTCTTCGAACTTGCGAGCCAGGACGTCTTCCTTCTTGCTTTCCGCCACCCACGATTCGCGGAACTTGTCTTCGCGCCGTCGCTCCTGCTCCGCTAGAATGCGTGCCGAATCGGAGATATCCACATCTGGAGCTGCTTTTTGCGGCGTCGTATGCGACAAAACGGTCGCCAGGTGGGCGTCAATCACAAGCTTCGACTGGCAGCAGGGGCAAACGACTTCAATGGGTGCGGATTTCTTTGCCATAGCCCGATTGTACGCCTTCTGGGACTGTTTGTATGAAACGGCGTTGCAGGAACCGCCGGCAGCACGCCAGAAAAAAAAGGGCGCCCGAAGGCGCCCTTAAGATTCAATCGATCGGGGCCCGCCGTTCCGGACTTTATCCTTTGCTGAACCCCGGAGCAGGACGAAGCTCCGGCCGCGGAGCCGGTTTGGGTTCCACGCCGGGAAGCGGTTGCGTAGGCGGTATCGGCGGAGCCGGTTTGGTTTTCTCCGGCAGCGGCTTACCTTCCATCAGCAGCTTTAACTCGACTGCATCCAGAACTTCGCGCTCAAGCAGGGCCTGGGCGATGCGTTCGAGGGTCTCCTTATTGCCTTCCAGGATGTTGCGCGCAGTTTCGTAGGACCGCGTGACAATCTTGCGGACTTCCCCGTCGATGTGAATCGCGGTGTCTTCGGAATAATCGCGATGCTGCGCGATCTCGCGGCCAAGGAAGATGGCTTCCTCTTTCTTTCCGAAAGCCAAGGGTCCGAGTTCGCTCATGCCCCAGTCGCACACCATCTTACGAGCGATGTCGGTGGCTCTTTCGATATCGTTGCCCGCGCCGGTAGTGATATGCCCGAGGAAGATCTCCTCGGCAGTGCGGCCTCCCATCAAGACAGTGAGCGTGCCGATCAGGTAATCCTTCGTGTAGGTGTGTTTGTCGTCGATGGGAAGCTGCATCGTGAGGCCGAGCGCCATACCGCGCGGAATGATCGTGACTTTATGTAACGGATCGGCGCCTGGGGTCATGGCTGCAACGAGCGCGTGTCCAGCCTCATGATAGGCGGTGTTCCGCTTTTCCTCTTCCGAAAGAATCATCGACTTGCGTTCCACGCCCATCAAAACTTTGTCTTTGGACATCTCGAAATCGGCCATGGTGACAACTTTGCGATTTTGCCGAGCCGCCCAAAGCGCCGCTTCGTTCACCAGGTTAGCCAGATCTGCGCCCGAAAAACCCGGAGTACCGCGTGCGATGACCGAGAGATCCACGTCATCCGAAATTGGAACCTTGCGCGTATGCACGCGGAGGATTTCCTCGCGCCCCTTGATGTCTGGCCGAGGCACTACGACTCGCCGATCAAATCGGCCGGGACGCAACAGCGCCGGGTCCAACACGTCGGGACGGTTCGTCGCAGCGATCAGAATGACGCCTTCGTTCGATTCGAAGCCGTCCATCTCCACGAGCAGAGCATTGAGTGTCTGCTCGCGCTCATCGTGGCCGCCGCCCAAACCAGCGCCACGATGGCGACCGACTGCGTCGATTTCGTCGATGAAGATGATGCAGGGTGCATTCTTCTTCCCTTGTTCGAAGAGGTCGCGCACTCGGCTGGCACCTACTCCGACGAACATCTCCACGAAATCGGAGCCGGAAATGGAGAAAAACGGAACGTTGGCCTCACCAGCAATAGCCCGTGCGAGCAGAGTTTTACCCGTTCCTGGAGGCCCGACCAACAGAACGCCCTTTGGAATGCGGCCGCCAAGCTTCTGAAATTTTTGCGGATCTTTAAGGAATTCGATAATCTCCTGCAGTTCTTCCTTGGCCTCGTCAATACCGGCTACATCCTTGAAGGTCGCTTTCTTCTGCTGCGCGGTCAGCAAACGCGCTCGCGATTTACCGAAGCTCAGCGCTTTATTGCCGCCGGCCTGCATCTGCCGCATCATGACAATCCAGAAGCCAACCAAAAGAAACAGTGGCGCCGCAGTGAGCAGGAAGTTGATCCAGTCGGCGCGAGTGACTTCCTTGACGTTAATCAGAACGCCTTTGTCGCGCAATTCCTTGGTGAGATCCGGAGCGGCTTCTTTGAACAATGTTACTCGGAACTTCTTGGCCGGTTCGCGCCACTCGCCCTCGATTTCATAGCTGTTCGGAGAAAGGTAGAGCGTGACTTCCTTTACATTTCCTCGGTCTACCTGGCTCATGAATTCGCTATAGCTGGGTTCCTCCTGGCGCGCGGATTGCCCGCTGGCCGATACCATGCGCCAGAGCACGACGCATAGCAGGACGATGAACATCCAGAAGAGTATGGTTTTTGCCGTGGAACTCGAATTCACGCTTTACCTCTTTCTTTCCTTACGCGGAGCTGCCTGCCCGGCCAATCCTAAGCGTCGCGCCCGGCGCGGCTGCATACCCACGTACGGCACGTTACGGTACCACCCGCGGCTGCCCGCAAGACCGTATCCTGCCAGATATTTAGATGCTGCATCGAAGCAAAAGTAATCAGGCTTGAGGTCGACCTTTCGCTCCGATGGCTTATCGAAAAGTGTAGCTAACTTCAACGAACGCGGACGGGTTTCTTGAAGCCGTTTCAATAGAAAATCCTGCGTCAGACCCGATTGAACTATGGCATCGACGACGAGCACGTCCCGCTTCTCCAGACGCGGAGGCCGGCTAAAATAAATCTCTCTCCGGTCATGCCCGCTAAACTGAACGTCTCGGATTTCCGCCCATACGAAATGGCAAACCACTGGGCAGGAGATCCGCCTGATCAAATCAGCCGCAAAAACAAATGCGCTATCGAGCATTATCACGATATCCAGGGTTCGATCCCCATAATCTCCGGATATCGCTCGCCCTAATGCCGTTACCCTTTGAGCCAATTGCTGTGAAGTGTAAACAGGCTCCAGGGCCGGTTTCAAATCTTTTCCTCCGAAACAATCACTCCCGCGCGAGTTGCCGCTCCGGCGGCGAAATCCGCTGCCACAGGCAAGCCTCGCGTCCAGACCAGCATATCCGCGCTCGTCAAAACTGGCCACCCCTCCCGATCCGGCACGGCTACCCGCTTCATTCTGAAGAACTGCTTGAGTTTGCGGGAGCTGCGCCGCCCCTTTGGCCGGAAGGAATCACCATGACGCCAATTGCGCAGAACCAAAGGTGTGTGGAGCAAGTCCTTGTCTAATGCTAGCTTGTACACCTCAGTGTCGCTCCCCAAGAGGTGCCAGTCAACCACTTTCAGGTGAAACCGACGTTCGATTTCGGGCACCGCAACCACGGTGGATTCCCCGAGATTTCCGAGCGTGACAACCCTTGAGAAACTTGGAGAAACGTCGCGATTTCCTTCCAAGTTGGAGGCATATTCGCTCGTTTGTTCCTTAGCACGCGAAAACCGCAACCACTCAAAACATCGTTCTACGATTACTCCCGGCAATTCGACACGAGAACCACTCGACCCCGACGACGCCATTTGGCTAACACGTTCCACATGAGCGGCAGTCCATCGCAGGCTATGACCGCGGACTTCACTAATAATTTCGCGAATCAGCCGCTTTGAAACTGCCGATCGAGCCTCCTCGGGTAAATCATTGCCCAGGAATACACTATCGTTCGAATGCGGATTTAATAAATCGGCGCAACGGATGCGCAAGAGGCTGCCTTCTCGCTCTAGAAGAGACCCCAGTAACATGCGAGTCATTGCCTTCCAGTAAGTCTCATCTTCCCGAAACCTCTCGGCCAGACGGCTCAAATGGTCGACGACGGCAGGTTGAATCTGACTTTCCAACGTTGGCAGAACCTGGTGGCGCAGTCGGGCCCGCAGCCGCGACTGATCGTGGTTGCTCGCGTCTTCTCGCCACGGGTGACGCAGATCGTGCAAATATCTTCGCAACTCAGCGCGTCGAACCTCGAGCAGCGGACGGATTACGTGTCCGTTCACTGGATAAATCGCTGCCAAGCCCGAGGGCCCCGTTCCCCGGAGGATCCGCGCTAAGACCGTTTCCGCCTGGTCGTCGCTTGTATGCGCCACAGCCACGCGGTCGATTCGCCCTTCTGCTACTAAATCGGCGAAGAACCGATAACGCAGCCGCCGCCCTGCGTCTTCCAAATTCCAGCGTTTCGTGCGCGCGACACCGGCCACGTCCTCACGGCCGGAAAAGAACGGAAGACCGAGGTGAGCCGCCGACGCTGCGACGAATTGTTCGTCGCCTTCCGAATCCGCCCCTCGTAGGCCGTGGTTGAAGTGCAGCACCATAAGGCGAATTCCTTGTTCGCTGCTTACTTCATGCAGAATCCGGAGCAGGGCCACCGAATCAGAACCGCCGGAGACGGCGAGGCCTACACGGTCACCGGCCCGCAACATCGCATGCCGGGAAATCGTATTCAGGACCCGCTTGATGAGATCGCTGGACACGGAAGATTCCCAGTAGTATAGCTCCCCGCTACGTTCTTCGATCTAGCGTTGGCATAAACCGCAAGCGCCCCCGGATTTCCTGTTGTCTGGACATTTAAGGTGACGTGACAGGTGGCGGAATCGCCTAGATTCAGTCATCAAAACTTGCGAGTTTTACTCCGCTCAAAAATAGCCAAGTACATGATTTCATGAGACAAGGCTGAGTTCGTTTTGTAATTTTGCCTCCTCGCACGCGCAACGAACCCTGTCCCCGTCCGCTCGACCTCTAACGCGTTATTTGCAATAGAAAGTGCAACTGATTTACCGGGCGAATTCTTGGAGACGATCGAGTTAACTGTTTTCGATACGACACCCCTCGTTAAGCGCAACGATTCATAACATCATGATTGGTCTTCATAATAGCAAGGGAATCCTCCGGCGTAAGGCCGTGGGCCTATTACTGTCCGATTTCGATGTTAACGCTTGGAGGCGCTGGATGGCCGAGCCGCATCCGGATACTCTGCAAGAGTTGAGCCACAGTGCGATCAATCTCGCGGCAAATGTGTGCTTCGTACCGAATTATCCGATCGAGATTTTCGCCTCGCGGCACGAGTTGAGAATCCTTCTCATACGCTCTTGATGCGCTGCCTAAATTATCAAAGACACTCTTGGCATGTTTCAAGAATTCGATGTCTTCGTCCAATTGGGACAACAGATCTTTGAACTCTTTTTCCCGGAGCTCCTGTTTTTCTTGATCTGACCTTACCTGAGGCTTCTTAACTTCGGAGTTCGCGAGCGCTCTTATCCGTTCTTGCGTACGCGTGTCCAGGTCTTCGGCCCGGCATCTGCCGTAAAGTTTCCTCATAAGAGGAAAATCGAAATGCGCGTCGTATCCCCTTTGACAAACACGTTCGCGCCAGCCGTTAACGAGTTCTAGGCATCGGTCAACAACGAAAGGATTATCCAAGAATTCCATCAGCCCTCGATCGCTCTTCTTAGATCTTAGCCGGTCCTCCTGTTCGAGAGCTTCTCTCCATAACTTTTCGCCACTGCGCTCCCTGAGAATTTCTGCCGATTCTGCGATCAGTAAACGACCGTGCCTTCTGTAAAGCATAGCGACTTTCTCAATCAACAGCTCGTCGTGTGTGTCCTGCGGTTGGAAGTGATTGCGCAGCTTTTCGACAAGCTTATCGTGATCTGCTTTCCGTTCTACCCCATCCAGAATCCCGGCCGCGAATATCCCGTGTTTAGCTGCGTTCATTTTGGATCTGCGTTTTCCACCCGGCGTGCGTGGCCCTGTAGCCGCTTTCGACAGAAGTTCGGCCTGAGCGGTTTGGACGGGCTCCTCATTAGTTCTCACTTCTTTGTTACTTTCGATCCGTTCTGGTTCGAAGTTTTCCATCGCAATCCTCCATAAATGCTAGTTGGTCTGGGCCTCTTGTGGATCGTGAAAGAAACACAATTCTCAATCCGTTAGCGTAGCGACTGCGCATTTCGATCCGTCCGCTTTGTTTGCTTTACACAACTTTGTCGTTCCCATAGAAGAATTCCTCCTGGGAAATTCTCGGAATAAGAACGACTGAACTATTAAAAGCGGAGCAGAAGAGAGCTATTGGTTATGAATTCATAACCGTACGGCACTGCCAGCCCCGGACCGCCGTTTCGGTTATGACCGCACGTGGTGCGCTGCGGACTACGTATTGAAACTAACGTGGCGACTGGAGCAATTCAAGCTTTTTCGGTCCACCGATTCAATTAGTCTAGCGGACTGGCTGAGACGGGATCAGAACGTTAGTCACTGCTGTGATTGGAGGCCTTTGCGATTTCGTAGTTTATTCTGGCTTCTGCTGATCTTTCCTGTGCTTTGCCCAACGATTGGAACTGCCTCGCGGGCTCGGACTCGCCTCTCCTGAGGCGATTTCAGAAATTGGATTGGAACTGGCCCCTACGAGGCGCCGATGCTTCTCCGGCGCTTGTCTCAAAAGATGTTGTCGGCCAGATCGAAGCAATAACAGGACACGCCGCGATTCTCTGCAGTGTTTACTGGTCACTGATCAGAAATAAAGGCACGATTAACTCTCCTTTTCTCCGGTCAACAGCCACTCAATGG
This sequence comes from uncultured Acidobacteriota bacterium, assembly GCA_963846235.1. GTDB lineage: Bacteria > Acidobacteriota > Terriglobia > Acidiferrales > UBA7541 > Palsa-189. The sequence continues at coordinate 3,434,231 of CAWJVF010000002.1, read as the reverse complement.
ACAAACCGAATTCGGTGGCAATATTCAAGAGAACCTCTGCTCCTATGTGAACCCTGCCGCGTTCCATTGTTGACAAATAATTTTGGCTCACTCCGATGCGGCGCGCAAATTCCTGCTGGGTTACATCTAAGCCCCGCAATTCCCTAATCCGTCGACCTACCGCCTTCCAGTCAACTGATTGACGTTTTCGGACCTGAGATTGAGTTGACAGGTGTATCCTTATATGGATAAAATATCCGTATACAGCTACACGAACTATGCACCAGACGATCTTTTTACATGTGGCCTGCAATGAGTGCAATGAGGAAATCGGATTGGAGACCAAAGGCAATGACACATTTAAACTCGACTGATCGAGATTTTCGCCGGAACCTCTCTGCGGCGCGAGCCAGATGGGGGCAACTCTCAGGTCTAGCAAAACAAATTCTCAAGCATCTGACAGAGACTCACTCCCTGAGAGTCGAGCGAGGTGAACTTATTTTATTAGATGGTCGGTGGTACGTAACACACTCAGGGCTCCTAAGCATTGCACGCAACAACCGTTGTTGTGGCATTCGAACCAACTTGCTCAGAAAAGCTTCCGAACCCTCCGCAAATCGCTGGCTTTTCAAAGCCGAAGTCTATAAATCGCCTCGATCGCGTGGCTTCACTGGTTATGGGGATGCTGATCCATCTAATGTTTCACCTTTGGTCCGGGGCGCTGAGATGCGGATCGCCGAAACACGCGCCGTCAATCGTGCTCTCCGAAAAGCCTATGGCATCGGGTTGTGTTCGGTCGAGGAACTCGGCTGGGAACCCAAGGCCTTTGGTCCGTCCGATCCGCAGAGAGCCTCATCCCCTGCAAATAACAATGGTCATCAAAATGGGAACCCACGCCTCCGAGACCGCCTCTGTCTTCTGATCCGCCAGCATCAGCTCGATGCCACCTTAGTTAAAGCCTATGCCGCTGATTCCTGCGGTACTCCTAACCTGCGGGATGCCACTCGCGAGCAAATTGAAGCCTTCATTACCAACCTGGCTGATTGGGCGACGAAAGACCGCTCCGCCCTTCTCTGCAAGCTAAACAGCTACTCCAGCTCGAAGGAGGTCAGCTCATGACGCGCCACATCCCCGGCTTGCATCACGAAAACAGAAACAGCCCCGACGAGATTGAAGGTGTTTTTCTCGTCCGTGTGGATAGGGCCTTCTATCGATGGCACCCGAATAGACCTTTTTATCTCGTGCGATTCTCTGTGCTTGAGCCTCAAGAACACCGCGGCCATTCCCTCACTGGCCGGATTTACTGCACACCCAAAGCACTGTGGCGCCTGAGCTGGTTCCTACGCGATTTTGGCTATAACACCGATCTGCTGGGTCGAGACGAACTCGACGAGAAAGCTCTTCTCGGTCTGCAAGGCATTATTCGTGTTTCTCACATGACGCTGAACAGCCATTCATTCCTCAATCTCGATGGATTCGCTCCCGCGGCTGATTGGGAAGAATTTGCTCCTGCGCCACCACAAAGCCAGCCATGACCTATAGTTACACCCAAATCGCTCAGTATCTCCGTTGCCCGAGAAGCTATCGCTATCGGTATCTTGATGGCTGGAAGGAAAAGGACAGCCGGCCAACTTTGTTGTTTGGCCGCTGTTTTGAGCAGGCACTCGGGGCGTACTTTCGCAGGGCGGATAGTGCCGCTGCGCTTTTCACAGAATGGGCGAAATACCAGTATGCGCAGCTCGAGTATTCCCACGGAGATAGCTGGGAACGAATGTTTCGCCAAGGCGTTCAACTGCTCGAGAGACTTGCACAAGACGATCGCATCGAGATCAGCCAACCCGGCCGCAACATGCAGACCAAGCTGTTGCGTTCGCTTCCAAATGGAAACGATTTTGTCGCCTATATCGATGCCATAGGTAAGCTCGATGGGAACCGCTGCTTACTCGAATGGAAAACCACAACGTCCCGCTATCCCGAAGAACCCAATGGCGTGCTCGCACTTGATCCTCAACTGATCTGCTATTCCTGGATCAGCGGGATCACCGAGGTGGCCCTCATCGCCTTCGTGCGAAAGCGGTTCTCTGAAATTCAGTACCTCAAGACCACCATCACCGACATGCAAAGAGAAGAGTTCGGCCGCATGGTCGAGACGACGGCCAGTCATATCGAAGCTGGTGAGTTCCTGCCGCATAGTGGCATCCGATTTCCGCAGAACGGCTGCATCAGCTGCCCACAGCTGGGGCTATGTCTCGGAAACCAGCAGCTTGTCGAATCGAAGCTCGTCCGTCGCCCTGGAGCCAGTGACCTTGATTGGCTTAACGAGCTTGTGGATTAACGGAAGACCGCTCGTGCCGCCGACACTCAATTCCCGACGAGCCTCGCTCGTGCTGTCGAAGATCGATGAAATTCTGGCCTGGGAGAAAAGCTCAGACCGGGAGCGAGACACGCAATTCGTGGAATTGGGCCGGTATCTCTGTGAAGTTCGGGCTGGCCAATACTGGCGGTTGGATAATCTGAGGTCGTTCGATGAATATCTGGAGCGGAAATTCCCAGAGTCGCGCCGCAAGGCCTACTACCTAATGGCCATTCACGAGCACTTACCAAAGATTGCCAAACCTGATCTCAAGCTGGTGGGTTGGAGCAAAGCTACGGAACTCGTGAAGGTCGCTCGGAGAGATCGAGAACAGTTCGACTGTGCAACCTGGTTGCACAAAGCGACCGAGCTGCCGAAGGAAGAGTTCAAACGGGAGGTGGAAAAGCACCTGACGGGGCAGGAAACCGAGCCCTGGGAGATCATCTATTTCAAGGTCTACAAAAGTCAACTTCCGGTCATCGAGCAGGCTCTAGAAACGGCAGGATTGATGCTAGGGAATGACAAATCGAGAGGCTACTGCCTGGAGATGATCTGCGCGGACTTTTTGGCGGGAGCTAGCCTGGAGAGCGGAGAAGTGAAGTCTCCGAATGTAGCTTGCCCTCACGAATCCGAATTGGCAACTGCGCACCAAGCGCCGGACGCTAAACCCAATTCATGAGGTTCACCAGGCGCCCGAGGCTCCGGCTCGATTTAGAGTCATTTCAGTTCTTGCGGAACTCAATCCTAAGGCGCGACGGCTGGCGGTGCCAATCGTGCGGTTCACGGCTGGGGTTAGAAGTTCACCACATCACACCGCGCAGCAAGTTGGGCGATGATGTTGAAGAAAACCTAATTACTCTTTGTTGGGCATGCCACCGCCGGATCCATTCAAAATAATGCGAGCAGCGGCCGGTTTTCGCTGATTCTCTTGATCACCTGATGTTGGATCCATGTGTAGGTTTTCTCAAGGCCCTCTCGTAAAGGTCTGGACGGACGCCAGCCGAGTTGTTGCTCGATCAGTCGATTGTCCGAGTTGCGGCCGCGAACGCCCACCGGGCCCCCAGTATGGCGCAGCGAGAGCTTCTTGCCCGCAATCTCCATGATCAAATGTGCCAGCTCATCAATGGTCACCATTTCATCTGACCCAATATTCACGGGACCGGCAAAGTCGGAGTCCATGAGGCGCGCAATCCCTTCGATGCAGTCGTCGATGTAGAGAAATGACCTGGTCTGGCAACCGTCTCCCCAAATTTCAATTTCACCGTGATTCGCGGCTTCAGCGACTTTGCGGCAGATCGCCGCGGGTGCTTTTTCGCGGCCCCCTTTCCACGTGCCGTCCGGCCCAAATATGTTGTGGAAGCGCGCGATGCGCACCGAAACGCCGTAATTCCTCATGTAAGCGAGATAGAGCCTTTCGCTGAACAATTTTTCCCAACCATATTCGCTATCTGGAGCGGCGGGATATACCGAGTCCTCTGAGCATTTGGGATTTTGGGGTTCTTCCTGGTTGTAGGCAGGATAGATACAAGCCGACGAGGAGTAAAAAACTTTCTGAACACCTGCGCGATAACCGAATTTCAAAATATTGAGATTAATTGTCGCGGAGTTGTGCATCACCGCAGCATCATGAGCGCCCGTGAAGAGATAGCCTGCGCCCCCCATATCCGCTGCGAGTTGGTACACTTCGTCGATTCCGTTGACAACCGAGCGTGCAGAATTCTGATCCCGAAGATCGCATAGAATGAACTCGTCCGCAGCACTACTCGAGAAATCATGCGGCTTCATGTCTGCCCCGCGAACCCAGTAGCCCTCCTCTTTCAAGCGCTTTACTAAGTGACCTCCGATGAAACCACCTGCACCACATACAAGAAGCCTTTTATTATTCATGAGCCCCATCATCCCCCTCTAGTTCTGAGCCCTGGCAAACCCCCATATTCTCAGTTTCAGCCTCTGCAAATTAAAGCGCTTTGGCCGTGCGAACCAAAATATACGAACCCAGCCAAATTGACCAATTCCGAACGTAAATGGGAGTTTGAATCGTAGCCAGCCGAACAGAAGCAAAGTTTGTATCCGAATGGCCCCCATCTGCATCTGATCGTCTATCCGGGGGAGGTGTAGTTGGCAATGTTCATGGCAGCGGAAGCGACGACCCTTATCGAGCAAGGGTCCTCGCGTTACGAAGCTCTCATCCGTGTCTTGCAAGCCATTCGTGCGCACCGTGATCCTGCGGAGCTGTTTCCGGTCCTTAGGAACGAGCTCCGCAATGTCGTCAAATTTGACAGCATCGGCATCATTCAATACGACGAAGAGGGTAACGAAATCGCTTGGCATCTCGCGGAAAGATGCAAGGAAATGAAGGGCGGCCCCTGCCCGGATATTGCGCGAGAACAAAGCATCCCATGGTGGGTTTACCAAAACCAACAGGCTTTGGTGATTCCTTGCTTCGATCGCGAGACCCGCTTTCCTGGAGCCCTCAATCGGGTCAAAGCTTGCGGGATTCGCTCTGGATGCGCTTTTCCATTGACCACCGTACATCGACGGTTAGGGGTTTTGTTCCTGGGCAGTGAAGAATCCGAAGCCTATTCTGAGGACGACATTTCTTTTTTGTCTCTGGTTGCCGACCAAATAGCACTTGCCACTGACGATGCCCTGAACTTCGATGCATCGCGGAAAGCCCAAGAACAGCTAAAACTCCTGCTCGATCTAACGAACAGCGTTGTCTCGACATTGGATTTGCGCGAGTTGCTGCGAAACATCTCCGCCCACCTGCGGCGAGTCATGCAGTGCGATTTTGTGGGAGTAGGCCTGCCTGATGGGGGAGATAACACTCACTTGCGGCTCTACGCAGTAGATTTTCCCGAGAGCAAAGGATTCATCGGCGAGGAGAGCCGCATACCCATCGACGGAAGCCCGCCGGGCATCGCCTTCAAAACGGGTGAGCCGTACGTCGCTACGGTCCGCGACATAGCCGATGCGACACCGGATTCCCCGCCTTCGGCCGAAGGTTTCGCTGTGGGTTGCGTTTTGCCGCTCGTAAGCCGCGGGCGCATACACGGCGTATTGAACCTCGCCCGCAGGGAAGAAAATGCATTTAGTCCGGACGAGGTGAAGTTTTTGATGCAGGTCGCGAGCCAGATAGCTATTGCTGTGGAGAACGCCCTGGCCTACAGCCAAATCACCGAGTTGAAAGACAAGCTGGCCCAGGAAAAGCTCTATCTGGAAGACGAAATCCGTACTGAGATGAATTTCGAAGAGATCGTGGGCAAGAGCGCCACATTGCGCCAGGTTTTGAAACAAGTGGAAACCGTGGGGCCCACCGAGTCGACCGTCCTCATTTATGGTGAGACGGGAACCGGTAAAGAACTGATTGCCCGGGCACTCCATAATCTGAGCGCTCGCCATTCCAATGCATTCGTGAAGCTGAATTGCGCAGCCATCCCGACCGGGCTGCTTGAAAGCGAGCTTTTTGGCCATGAGAAGGGGGCGTTTACCGGCGCGATCGCGCAGCGTATAGGCCGCTTCGAACTCGCAAACCGCGGCACCGTCTTCCTGGACGAGGTTGGCGAGATCCCGCTCGAGCTTCAACCGAAGCTACTTCGTGTACTGCAAGAACGGGAATTCGAGCGCTTGGGCAGCACGCGCACACTGCGTACGGACGCACGATTGATCGCAGCGACCAATCGCGATCTGGAAGCCATGGTGGAGGAACAGAAATTCCGTTCCGACCTTTTTTATCGATTGAACGTATTTCCCGTTCGCGTTCCACCGCTCCGCGAGCGCCCCGAAGATATCCCATTGCTAGTGCGGCATTTCACACAGCAGTTTGCCCGCAGCATGAACAAAGGCATTGAAAGCATCCCTTCAGAGACAATGAATGCCCTATGCGAATACCACTGGCCCGGTAACATCCGCGAGCTGCAGAACGTAATCGAGCGTGCCGTGATCCTGTCTTCGGGTCCAGTGCTGCGTGTAGTGCTTTCGGATCTCAAGAGCAACGGCGGTTCCGTGCCAGCATCGGAAAACGCGAAAAGCGCCGCCCGACCCGAGAACTTAGGGAACATGCAACGAGTTCTCGAAGAAACCGAACGCCAGCAGATACTGGGTGCGCTTGAAGAAAGCCGCTGGGTTGTTGCTGGACCAAAGGGTGCCGCAGCGCGCCTCGGAATGAAGCGTTCCACTCTTCAGGTGCGGATGCAGAAACTCGGAATTGCTCGCAGCAGTAAACCGGTCTAAGAATTCCCCGCAAGAAGCGTTCGTTTCGAACGATTCCACAGCGACTTGGCACTTTTGCCCTATTTACGCTGAACCGTAATCGTGATGTGTGCCATGTAAATAGCAGGTGCCGACTCAGCGGCAGTGTCGTGTTGGCACGCTGAATTCGGTCGGCGCAATAGTTTTTCTTAACCCTCATTTGGCGAAGCCTTTCCGGGAATAGACACTCTAACCATAGGTTTGGCACGGCGTGTGCACTTCACGAAGCGTCGCGCAGTGGAGCACAAGCGAAATATCGAAACTTCGCCAGCGACAGAGATTGCTTAGTAGCGGGAAGGGTTTGGTCGGTCGCTGGAGGGAGAACGTCATGCTGTACGTCCTGATCGCAGTTTTAGCCGTGCTGGTTTTTCTCTGCTTGCCCGGCTTCGGCGAAACCGCCCGTTGAATTGGTGGGCGCGAAGTCTGAAACGAATTTCGAGATAAACCAAAAGGGGGACAAAAAAATGGCAATTCGAAAGACAGCAGTCCTTGCAGCTTTCTCGTTGTTGTTGCTTGGTTCTTCAGCTGCTTTCGCGCAGGAGGGACCGGCGTGGACGCACGGTGAAGTAAGCATACAGGGCACAGGCTTCTTCACCAAAGACTCACAAGGAAGCGGAATCTCGCAGCATTCAACCGATACGGGCGGCTTCCTCATTGGATACCGTTATCACTTCAATCGCTGGTTCGCTGCCGAAGCGAACTACGGCTACGCCCGCAACACACAGCAGAACCTCACCGTCGGTGGTCCATTTAACGTTCAGGCCAATGTGCACCAAGCCACTGGCGCATTTGTTGTGACCCTCCCGCGAAGTTCCAGAATCAACCCGTATGTTCTGGCCGGGGCCGGCGCGCTCGTCTTCGATCCGACGAACAATGCGGGACAATCAGTGCCGGGAGCTCTTCAGCAAGCTAAGACTGCATTTGTATACGGCGGTGGCGCAGACTTCCCGCTGTTGAGGCACGTCGCGCTTCGCGCCGAGTATCGCGGATACGTTTACAACCGGCCCGACTTCCAGCTCGCTGCGTTGGACTCGCATGTTACTGCTCACACCGCCGTGCCTTCGGCAGGGTTGGTCTTCCGGTTCTAACTCCAACTCTTCGGATCACGGCCAGCGCCATCAATTGAAGGGCGCTGGCCGTGATCTCTGAAAACTAAGCCTGAAAGGACGTTGAACATGCTTCTAGCGAGCGCGATGACACTCCCGAGTGAGATTGCTGAATTGGGGACTGCGGATCCGAAAGCGACAGGCGCGTTTAGCATTGAAGAGATCGTCCGCCGTGCACATCAGATCCACCGTGAGCATGGCGGATTTTTTGGCTATGACTTCGAAGATTGGGTCCTAGCGTGGAGAGATCTGCCGCAAACTGCCAGCGGAAGGGAGATGGAGGAGGTAGTCGAAAACAGCAATGAATCCCTGTCCGAAGACAGGACCGGGATTCTTGAGCCATGTGTTGGATGCGGCAACTAATAGGTCGAACTTGCGACCAGGCAAAATTCAGTTATCCCGATGTGGTCGGGGCGTCCGGATTTGAACCGGAGGCCTCCTGCGCCCAAGGCAGGCGCGCTACCAGGCTGCGCTACGCCCCGATCTTGCACACATCTCCTAGAGCATAGCACGTAGACCAATCGCTCAATTAGGTGGTGTTTTTACCAAATCCGCCAAAAGCCGCCCCAGTAATTTCATGCCGGAACTCCCTTCAGCGACTCAAGCGATTAATACTTATGAGTGCGGCATCCGGGTTTGAGTATGGCGCCGAACCGCGCTGATTTCCCGTGCGTTGAGGGAGGGAGAATGGGAAACTAGCGGCGATGGCGACCAATCAGATGGCCGATGTTGTACTGGGGTGAGCCGCCCACGCGCCGCCGCTAATGACCTCACCGCCAGGTTGTCTCGTGGCCTGGAAACGATCACGGCACTTTTTCTTTTCCTCTTCGTCATCGCACAGCCTCTCTCGATTGCGGCGTCCCACGTTACCTATGCAGGTGCGGCCTTAGCGTGGGTTCTGCGGCTGGCGCTGGTGCGTCGCGGGATGCTGAAGAGCTCGCCGCTCGATCTTCCGATACTGATCTTCCTCGTACTCTCCGTCATATCGGCGCTGGTGTCGCCGCTCCCAGCTTCGAGCTGGGAGGGCATGCGCAAAATTGCGCTGATTTTCATCGTTCTGCTCGTGGCGCATAACGTCTCGAATTCGCGGCGCGCCAAGCAATTGCTGGCAGTTCTTTTCGTTTCTTCGCTTGGCGCAGCCGGCTGGGCGATGTGGAACTACGTCGATGGCGTCGGGCTACGGATTCATAATCCCGCAGCCCGGGACGGCTTTTTATCGCGCCGGGCTGCGTGAAGCCGACGTTATTCTGCGGGTCGACGGCCACAGCGTGGAAAGGCCGCAAGAGTTCCTGCAGCGTGTGGATTCCGAGCCGTCTGGCAAGCCGATGCAGCTTCGCGTGATACACGGGCTCGGCATCGAGATCATGAAGGATGCCGTTCCCATCACGGTCCCTTTAGACAATGGACCGCGGCCCAAAACCTTGGGGGAACTGGGAATGCAGATCGAAACGGACCGGCCTGCGCGCGCTCGTGCGTTCTACAGCCACTACGTAACTTACGCTGCCGTCTTGCAGCTTCTGTGCTGTCTTGTTTTTGGGCTGTGGCTGAGCCATCGGCGCTATTCGCCTCTGTCGAGCGCAATTTTTGCCGCGTTGTTGCTGGCCTTCGGCATCGTGATGGGAATGACGCTCACTCGCGGGGCATGGCTGGCTTTTGCGTTTGCATGCGTGGTCGAACTCTGCTTCTTTCTCAAGCATTGGTCGCGAACTGTAATCATCCCCGCAATTCTCATCGTCGCCGTTGTCGGAACAACCGTGGCGATGCACCGATACCGACAGATGGGCTTGCTCGCTCTGAATGATGCGGGCACGGACTACCGTCTTCTGATGTGGCGCGATGGAGCGAAGTTGATCGAGGCTCATCCCTTGTTCGGTGTAGGGATGAACGTGATACGGGACGCACCTTCAAGATTTGACTTGGCAGCCTACAAAAAATATGGAGTTCAACTGCATTTCCATTCGACTCCGATTGAAATCGGCGTCGAAATGGGGCTGCTGGTGCTGGCCGCATGGATCGCTTTGATGGCGGCATATTGGCTTATGTTGGCGCGGTTGGTCGTGCAAACCCGCAAGCTCACCGATCCATTCCCTTATGGACTATCGCTGGGCATTCTAGGCGCGACGAGTTCGTTTTTCGTGAGCTCGCTGGTGCACTACGATTTTGGCGATTCGGTGGTGATGTTTCTCTTCTGGTTTTTGGCGGGATTGGCGCTAGCACTCTACCACCAATTGCGGCAACACAAGGGAACAGCTGCCTCAACTGGCGCCGCGGCCTAGCGCAACATGCGGGATTGTCTTCAGGAAGATTTTCAGATCCAGCCACAATGACCAATTGTCGATGTAAGCCAAATCAAACTGTACAAGGCGATCGAAGCTGAGCCGGTTTCGGCCTTCTAACGTCCACAAGCAGGTTAGCCCCGGACGCATGCGCAAGCGCCGCCGTTGCCACGGCGCATATATTTCCACCTCTTGAGGCAAAGGCGGACGCGGGCCTACAAAAGACATCTCACCGATCAGCACGTTCCAGAGCTGCGGCAGCTCATCCAAACTGAACTTTCGCAGCCAACGGCCCAGCGGCGTGCAGCGCGGATCGTTCTTGATCTTGAATGCCGGGCCCTCAATCTCGTTCAGAATATCCAGCTCCGCGCGAAGTTCATCCGCGTTAGCGACCATGGAGCGGAATTTATAAAGCGCAAAACGGCGACCGTTCAGGCCACAGCGAATCTGGCGATACAAAATGGGCCCAGGCGAAGTCAGGCGCACGAGAATTGATATGATCAGCAGGAGCGGCGAAAGCAGAATGAGCGCGACCGCGCTTACGATGAGATCGACGGCACGCTTCGCGAATAGCGCAAACTCGTTGTTGGGTGTAGAACCCAGCGTCAGCAGGGGGATGTGTCGAAGGTTTTCGAGGTGAACGCGCGCGAACGTGCGCGGAAAAAAACCGAGATCCACGCGAGTTCGGATGCCTTCCTTATGGCAGCGGTCAATGAGCGTCTCCAAACGTTCCAGTTCGTCGTTGTTAACGGCGAAAAGAACTTCATCAACGACATGATTTTGAAGGATCCCGTACGCGTCGGCTAATGCAAAGATGGGATACTGCGATTTCAGTGCGCCGATTCTCGATTCCACATTCGTTCCGGGGTTCACGAATCCTATCAAACGCAAGCCTTGCGGCTCACTTTGTTCAATCAGAGAGGCAAGCTCGCGCGCATTCTGGCCGAGTCCGACGATCAAGCAGTAGTGAAACCTTTGAAACTTGTCTCGCAGGCGCTTGCTGCCCCCGAGCAAAACCACTCGACCGGTGGCCACGAGCACAAAATTAACCGCCGCTATAGTCAGAATAAAGGCTCTGCTGATGTAGTCGGCCCTTACAAAGTACAAGGCCGCGTTTAAGGCCACGACTCCAAGGATAATTACCGTCGCTGCATCGCCTACAAGCTGCTGGCGGTTGCGAAGTTCGATATCACGATAGATATGCAGAAATTGGGCGACCAGAAACCAGATCACCAAAATGCCTGCAAAAAGTCCCCAGTACAAGCCGAAGGGGTAAATCGCCGGCTGTACTACGTCCCCACCATTCGTGCCAACACCCGCATGCGAACCCAATAGGCGACGGGAAATGACACCGCGGTCAAGAGTAAGTCGAGGACACCTGAAATAAAGCCTAACAACGCGGAACGGCGCTCAAACATCGGTTCTCCGCTACAGCAGCTCCAACTGATTACCGGGCGAGAGTCTTATCTCTCAAATGATAGCGAAAAGACACAATCCTAAATCCAGTTGTCGAATGAACTAGAACAATCGCTCCGTGCGGCGCAGGTTTCCGAAAGTCCCGAGATTCGCAATGAGCAGCGCGGCGCGAAATTGATTGTCGTTGCGAAGGGGACCGAGAGCAAGGCGGCGATACTCAAAGCTGATTCCACAACAACCGCCATTGTAGCTCGCCTGCACCACCTCATATTGCAAGGAGCGCTGGATCGTATCATAAGCGAACGCAGTAGCAGTGTTCCACCCTTTGCGATTAAGCTGGCCCCAGCCGGCGGTAAAACGGATCTGATCCTGGTGTGGCTGTAGTATGGGATCCGTATTCAGTCTGAACTCAGCAAGGCTTATGAAGGACTGTCGAAAAGGATGCGCCGTGCCGATAAGACCGAACGCAGACAGCCGATTTGGAATCGGATCGAAATCTGTCTCCAACTGAAGATCATAATGCTGGCTGTAGTTTATCTTGATATCACTGACAATTGGCGACCAACGCCGGGGCTCATCAGCAAACGCAAAAGGCGTGATGGAATCGAGCGCTGCGAAAACGTTGCGCTGCCCCGTCACCAACGCCCCTCCAAAGGTCGGATCGAAGTAGTACTTTGCCGCCAGGCGCCAAGTGAGAAATTCCTCAGCCTGGCCGTCACTGCTTTTGCGGAAGAATCGCTGCGTGATGCGGGATTCGATTTCGCTGGTGTCTGTAATTGTGTCGTCTTCGTCAAAGCGAATAATTCGGCTGAAATTCCCAATTCCGGTTACACGGTTATAGATAATTTCAGGCTCGATCACGTGCTTCCATTTGGTCTTGCCTCGATCCCAGACGCGTTCGAGCGCTGGAGGACGCAATTCAACACTGAATTCGCCGTCGGTGCGTAGCAGGTTCTGGTTAACCGGCGTGCCGTTTACGAGCTGTTCGCCGTAATCGGTGAGCCTGAATCCCGCAGTACTGGTCAGACCCAACCAAGGCCCCCAACGCAACGGAAGGGTCATCCGAGGAGCGAGCTCAGAGCGTTCTACGAATTGGCCTGTGTCGATAATGGTGTCGGAACGCCACACAGCTCCGCTGACGCTGTCAAATCCGAAATATACGGGCCACTTCTTCCAGAGGGACCGATCGGTAGAGCTGAAGCGCACCTCAGGCGCACTGCGCAGGACAATACTGGTTTCCGGCTGCGCGTTCAGAAAATCCTTGTAATCAAGGGCCGCGATATTCAGGCTGAATCCGTGAAAGTTGTTGGTTACGAAAACGTTGCTATGCTCCTCAGAAACGGTCGCTTCGTTGAAAGTCGTGGCGAATGCCAGCCGGAAAGTGAGCGAACTCAGGTAGTTTAAGTCAGCAACGCCTCGCCAGCCGCCGCCCAGATTGTCGGTAAAGAGCAGACTGGCCTCGCTGCCTCCTTCCGGAATCAAAGTCCCATTTGGACCTGGCAGGCCGCGATCCTCCACTCCATAGTAATGAATACCTAGATCCATGTTGGTCGATGGCACTGCACGGAGATCAAGGTTTTGCCCCCATCCTCGCAAACTCATGTATTGAGCGCCGATTTCCGCATCCATCCAGTCCGTCGGAGCCCAATAATACGAATCGCCCGCGACGTAGCCTCGCACCGAATTTTCAGATAGCTCGGGAAGTAAAAAACCCGATTGGCGGACGTTTTGGCTCGCCGGTATGGTCGCGTACGGCAGATATATCAAGGGAACCTTCAGCAGTCGAAAGTTGGCTCGAACCAGGACCACCTTGTCGTTGACCTTCAGTGTGGAACGAACGGAGTAGAACTTCCACAAGGGGCGATTGGGCAGGCAAATTGTCATCCAGGCCTTCTTAAAGACGTAGGTCTGTTCGCCTACGCGGTCCACCTCGTCGGCTTCAAACGAGATCGGGTTCGGCGAGAACAGGACATTGGGATTTGGGCGCCGGGTGACGGTGATTCTCCCTTGGACGTGAAGAAAAGACGCCTTGATCGGAGCGAACGTTGTAGTGGCCTTCGGGAGACTCGAAATGTTGCGTGTTGTAGTCGAAGATAACGTGGCCGTAGGCGAGTATGTCGTAAGTTTTGGAGTTGTACTCGATGTGATCAGCCCTAAGCCGCATATCCAGATAATGCAAATCCACGTTCCCGTCGGCGATGTATCGGTCGCCCTCTTTTCTTTGTTGTGTAGATTCGACCCGTACAACGCCCCGCCCAACGGGCACTTGGACTTGGGCCTTGCCTCCCAACGCGAATAGGAGCTGAAATACAAAAAAGAAGACGAAGAATCTCAATCCCCTAGTTTGCCGGACGTTGTCACGTTGAGAGTGATTCGCCAGAACACACGTATTAGCCCTAAAAAGGTCAAAGATCACAAGTCAGCTCAAGGGATGTAGTAACAGAGAAAATCGCCCGCTCGTTTCTGATCATAAATGCTCGCATTTATCTCACAACGGCGGCGGTTCACTCCATTAAGTTCAGCAATGAGAACCTGAAAGATCACCCCGGGTTGGCTCCGTGGCGTTTCTTTTAGCCAAGTTATAGCCTACGCGGGGTTAAAAGACTGATATGCGCAAGCGACCGCTGAGGCTCGTATGCTACAGAAATTACGATAGATCGAAGTCGCAAAATGATTGCGGCCGAATCTCGGGTATAGCGGATGGCCGAAAATACAGCGAAGTACGGATGGGAGGCGGGGCCAGCGTATATTATCCATGAGGGGCGTTACTATTCGGGCGGCAAAATGAAGACCTTGCTTCCCACATACTGTTGACGGAGAATCGGGCAAAGCTCTTACCCCATGAGTAACCTTCGTATTCTCGTAGCCGACGATCACGACATCATCAGACGCGGACTGAAAGCGCTTCTTTCCTCTCGCCCGGGATGGGTGGTGTGCGCCGAAGCCGCCACGGGACGTGAAGCGATTACGATGTCCGAGCAACATAGGCCGGACATCGTCGTGATGGATATCAGCATGCCCGATTTGAACGGCTTGGAAGCGGCGCGCAAGATACGGAAACAGCTGCCCAAGACGGAAGTAGTCATCCTTTCGCTGCATTATTCGGACCAATTGGTGCGAGAGATCGTCGACGCGGGCGCGAGGGCTTATATCATGAAGTCTGACGCGGATCGCGACCTGCTGATCGCCATCGAAGCGTTGGCGAATCATCGTTCTTTCTTTACCTCGCGTGCCGCAGAAATGCTGATAGACGGATTCTGCCGCCAAAGCTCCGTGACGGAGCCTCGCGTATTGATGCGCAATCGACTAACCTCCCGCGAACGAGAGATCGTGCAGTTGCTGGCGGAAGGCAGAAGCAGTAAGGAAGTGGCGGTGACTCTGGGAATCAGCGTTAAAACAGCAGAAACCCACCGGGCCAATATCATGCGCAAGCTCGAGTTACATTCCGTTAGCGAGTTAGTGCGCTATGCCGTCCGCAATCAGATCATAGAGCCCTGACCCTTCCCGCCAATCGGAAAGAGCCTCCGTCGGCGTCACCCTCCCGCGACTCCCAAATGCCGATTGCTTGGATACAGAAATACACTGATGGAACCTGAAACCGCTTTCAGCGACAAAAGATGGGATGTGATGTTTTAATGGCCGAAACACTCAGGCGACATTCTGGGTGCGACCCCCCTCAGCACTGGGGAGTGTCAGTTCTTGGTGTGGGCACCCCACGCTGATAGCGTCAAGCTCCGCATCCTGAATCCGACTTGCCGTTCCATTCCCATGGAACGCCTTCCGCGAGGCTATTTTAGCGTGCTGATTGAGGCATCAGACTCCCTGCCGATATCTATATGATCTTGGCGGAAACGGCGCGAAGATGAGACCTGATCCGGCTTCGCGCTTCCAGCCGGACGGTGTCCATGGTCCGTCCGAGTTGCGCCCGCAAGATGGCTTCAGGTGGACTGATCTCGGATGGCGGGGTTTGCCAATTCGCGAGATCGTCTTCTACGAAGTTCACGTCGGGACATTCACTTCCGAAGGGACTTTTGAAGCAATCATTCCCCGCCTGCGTGAATTGAAGGAGCTGGGAATTACGGCGCTCGAGCTGATGCCTGTGGCGCAATTTCCAGGGACCAGGAACTGGGGTTACGATGGTGTTTTCCCGTTTTGCGTGCAGAATTCCTATGGCGGCCCGTCAGGACTGAAACGATTGGTAGACGCGTGCCATAAGGAAAATCTCTGCGTCGCGCTCGATGTCGTCTATAACCATCTGGGTCCCGAAGGCAATTATCTCGCCGACTTTGGGCCTTACTTTACAGATCGTTACCGCACGCCATGGGGGCAGGCGGTCAACTTTGACGGGGAGTGGAGCGATGAGGTACGGCGTTTTTTTACTGAGAACGCGCTTCATTGGATCCGCGATTTCCACATAGATATACTGCGCCTCGACGCTGTGCACGCCATCGTCGACACGTCTGCAAAGCCGTTCTTACGCGAACTCAATCTCGCGGTACAAGTTGCGGCAAGGAGCCAGAACCGCGACATTCATGTGATTGCGGAATGCGACCGAAACGACATTCGTACCGTGCAGCCTGCAGAGCGAGGCGGCTATAGTTTCGGGGCGCAGTGGAACGACGATTTTCATCACGCCGTGCACGCCGTTCTAACCAATGAGACCGCTGGGTATTACCAGGATTTTGGCCGAGTCTCGCAAATTGCGAAGAGTTTGACGAGCGGCTATGCCTACCAGAGGCGAATATTCGAAATACAGGCTGCGTTCTCACGGGAGTGAATCCAAAGGTGTGAGTGCTGAGCACTTCGTAGTTTTCACTCAAAATCATGATCAGATTGGCAATCGCATGAATGGCGAACGGCTGATTCAGCTGGTTGATTTCGAAGCGGCGAAGGTCGCGGCCGGTGTGATGCTGCTTTCTCCGTTTCTGCCTCTGATCTTCATGGGGGAGGAATACGGCGAGAACTCGCCCTTTCAATATTTCGTAAGCCATCAAGATCCCAACCTCATCGAAGCTGTGCGGCAAGGCCGCAAAAGCGAATTCAAAGCGTTTGGCTGGAAGCAGGATCCTCCGGACCCGCAGGATGAGTCTACATTTCTGCGCTCAAAGTTGCATTGGCAGCTGCAACAAGAGGAAGGCCACAGGCAACTTCGCGAGTTCTATGCAGAGCTC
Organism: uncultured Acidobacteriota bacterium; assembly: GCA_963846235.1. Classification (GTDB taxonomy): domain Bacteria; phylum Acidobacteriota; class Terriglobia; order Acidiferrales; family UBA7541; genus Palsa-189. The sequence continues at coordinate 3,417,679 of CAWJVF010000002.1, read as the reverse complement.
TTGGGAGTACGTAAGCGACATCCCGCCTTTGCCAATTCCGACATGTCCCGCGTCGAAGCTACACCTTTTGAAAATGAGAAAGCTCTGCTCTTGCGCAGCTGGACCGACGACGAGCAGCTATTCGCCTGTTTCAATTTTGGGAAGAGTCCCGCCCACGTCAGCTTTTCTTTGCTGCACAACGCGTGGAGAAAGGTCCTGAATTCTCGCGATCGCCGTTGGGCGGGACCTGGGTCCTCACTTCCGGACTGCTTGCCAAACGCCCATAATCAATCCATGAGCATTGAGCCGTTCTCGTTCGCACTCTACTGTTCCGATGACCGAGGAAAAACGTGACAGACCGTTACGTGTGCATACACGCGCACTTCTATCAGCCTCCCAGAGAGAATCCCTGGCTTGAGGCCATTGAGATTCAAGATTCAGCTTACCCCTACCACGATTGGAATGAACGCGTAACCGCTGAATGCTACGCGCCCAATGCAGCGTCGCGCATCCTGGATGGCGAACAGAAAATCATCGATATCGTCAACAATTACTCGAAGATTAGCTTCGATTTTGGTCCTACGCTGATTTCCTGGATCGAAGCGAAAACTCCGCGTCTTTACAAGGCGATTCAGGCGGCCGATCAGGAAACGTGCCAACGCTTTGCCGGTCACGGGGCGGCCATGGCACAGGGTTACAACCACATCATTTTGCCGCTGGCGAATACACGGGATAAGTCCACGCAAGTTGTTTGGGGCGTCAAAGATTTCGAATATCGATTTGGCCGTTATCCGGAAGGAATGTGGCTGCCTGAGGCCGCAGTCGACGTGCAAACGCTTGAAATGTTGGCGGCCCAGAAGATCCGCTTCACTGTGCTTCCGCAGCATGCTGCCAAGCGGGTGCGGCACATAGGGAAGAAAGAATGGAAAGATGTCAGTGGAGGCAAGATCGATCCCTCGCGCGCTTACCTTGCCAAGCTACCCTCTGGACGAAGCATCGTTTTGTTTTTCTTCGATGGACCTATTTCTCACGCGGTGGCCTTTGAAAATATCCTCATGCGCGGCGAGGATTTTGCGCAACGCTTGATGGCAGGATTCGCCGACACGCGGAAGTGGCCCCAGCTCACGAATATTGCCACGGACGGAGAAACGTACGGGCATCATCGAGCCCATGGGGATATGGCTCTGAGCTACGCCTTGCGCTATATCGAAACGCAAAAACTCGCGGAACTCACGGTTTATGCCGATTTTCTGGAAAAGCACCCGCCGACACATGAGGTGGAAATCGTCGAGAACACTTCCTGGAGTTGCGTGCACGGAATCGAGCGATGGCGCTCGAATTGCGGGTGTAATTCTGGGCGTCCCGGCTGGAATCAAGAGTGGCGCACATCTTTGCGCGAGGCCTTTGATTGGCTTCGAGATACGCTGGCACCTAAATTCGAACAGGCCGCGAGCGCATTATTCGTCGACGCGTGGAAAGCCCGAGATCAGTACGTCTGCGTAGTTCTAAATCGCTCTCGGGACAGTATCGACAAGTTTTTTCATGAGCAAGCCCGGCACGAACTAAAAGAGTGTGAACAGATATGCGCTCTGAAACTCATGGAGCTCCAGCGCCACCTGATGCTGATGTACACGAGCTGCGGGTGGTTTTTCGACGAGCTTTCCGGATTAGAGACCGTACAGTCGATCCAATATTCGGGAAGGGCTGTTCAGCTGGCGCAATCGCTGTTTGACGATCCCAAAATCGAAGAGGAATTCTTAAATCGCTTGTCGAAAGCGCGCAGCAATATTCCCGAACAGGGCGACGGCAGAAAAATTTACGAAAGCCACGTCCGGACCGCAATGATCGATCTGAATAAGGTCGGCGCTCACTATGCGATAAGTTCTCTTTTTGAATCCTATCCGCCGCACAGCCAAACCTACTGCTACCAGATCGATCAGGAAGATCACACGATGCTGTCGTCCGGCAAATCGCATGTCTCGTTTGGCCGCATCCGAATTACGTCCGACATCACTCTGGATTCTGGCCGCGTGATGTTTGGAGCTGTCCACCTCGGCGATCACTACGTAACCGGAGGCGTGCGAGAATTTACAGACGAAAAAGCCTACAAGGAAATAACGGAGCGGATTAGCAAAGTCTTCGAAAGCGGCGATTTCACAGATTTGATTCGGGCAATTGATGTCGCCTTTGGCGCGGGTAGCTACAGCCTGAAGCTGCTCTTCCGGGATGAACAGCGAAAGATCCTACGGATCATTCTGAATTCCGCGCTCGAAGAAGCAGAATCATCCTATAGGCAGCTTTATGACAGCCGGGCGCCGCTGATGCGCTTCGTTGCCGCCCATGGTATTCCGCTCATCCGTCACTTTCAGGTTGCAGCGGAGGTTTCGCTCAACGCCGAGTTGCGCAGGGCGATCGAGGCGGAGAACGTGAACGTGGACCTGGTTCGAGCGCTTATGGAAGAGGCAAAGGCCGTCCACGTCAACCTCGATGCGGCGACGCTCGAATTTGCGCTGCGCAGAAAGCTGGAAACGATGGCTGAGGACTGGGAATCGCAGCCCTGCGATTTGGAGAAGGTGTCGTCGCTCGAAGCCGCAGTGCGGTTGGCTCGCTCCTTCCCGTTTGAAGTTCGCCTATGGGAGATTCAAAACGTCTATCACTCCGTGCTGATGAGTTCGGCGAACGGTAATAAACCTCATGGGGCGGGCTGCGACGTTCCGGAGTGGAATCAAAGTTTTCGAGCTTTGGGGGAGCAATTGGGAATGCGGATCTCGTAACCCATGCCCCCGCCCTGCGCTACCTATCGCATTCAATTCCACCTCAACTTTCGCTTTCGGGACGCCGAAGAGTTGGTGCCCTATCTTCACGCGCTGGGCATCACTCACCTCTATGCTTCGCCTCGCTTCCGTGCGCGCAAAGGAAGCCTCCATGGCTATGACGTTGCGGACGCTGCGCGAGTCAATTCCGAACTGGGAACCGAAGAGGAGTTCGAAAGCTTAGTCAACCGGCTACACAACTATGGAATGGGACTGATGTTGGATATCGTTCCCAACCATATGGCGGCCAGCGAGGAAAATCCCTGGTGGATGGACTTGCTCGAGAACGGACGGCAATCGGAGTTCGCATCGTACTTTGATATTGACTGGACTGCTGACCCCCTCCAGCGCTCCCGCATTATGCTTCCGGTGCTCGGTGATACGTACGGCCGGGTGCTCGAGACGCAAGGGCTCAGCCTTCATTACGACGATCAAGGATTTTTCATACGCTATTACGACATGAGATTCCCCGTTCGGCCGCAAACCTACAGGCACATCTTAGCCGCGTGCCTCGAGGAATTGGACAACAGCGATGACTCTGCTGGCCGCATTCGCAAGACCCTCGAGCGAGCGTGCGAGACCGCCGATGAACTTGCAACACAGTCCGAAGGGCCTTCGGCTGAAGGAAACGGCCGCCGTTCGAAGGTCGTCGAGTTCAAGAATGAGCTTTGGGAGCTCTATCGCGAGCCTGGACTTTTCCAAAAGACGCTCGACCACACGCTGAGGCTCTTCAACGGAATAAAGGGCGTGCGCAGGTCATTTGACCGTCTCGACCGGCTGCTATGCTCTCAGGCTTACCGGCTGGCCTATTGGCGGCGAGCATCAGAGGAGATCAATTACCGGCGTTTTTTCGACATCAACGAATTGGTTGGAATCCGGATAGACAATCCTAAGGTGTTCGAAGCCAGGCACGCTCCAGTTCTTCGCCTGATGAAGGAAGGCGCCGTCGACGCGCTGAGAATTGACCACGTCGACGGCCTGCGTGACCCGTACGACTATTTATCTACGCTTCGCAAGCGAATTGACGAAGTCGTTGGTCCCCAAAATGGCCGGCCAGAACCATACATCGTGGTAGAGAAAATAATCAATGGCTCAGAGGAGCTGCCTTCCGGATGGCCAGTGGCCGGCACGACCGGCTACGATTTTGTGAACGCCGCCAATCTCCTCCTGGTCGAGCCAGTAGGCTACCGTTATCTTGAGCGGCTCTATCAGCGACTTACGGGAGACGAGAGTTCTTTTGCGGAAACGTGGTTCCAACGCAAAAAGCAAGTGATCGAGCAACTGTTTGGAGCTGAAATTCGGGCAATTCACAGCCGAATTGTGCGCCTCGCACTAATGGACCGGAGAGCTGGCGATTTGCCGTTCCCTGAGCTTCAGACGGCTCTCAAAGAGATCACAGCGGCGCTGCCTGTTTATCGCACTTACGTTCGCGACCAACAAATCTCCAAGCGCGATCTATTGGAACTGGAACGTGCAATCCAAGCGGCGCGCGGGCACAGGAAAACAAATCAAATTGCGAGCGAGATTTTCGCCTTCTTTCGGCGCGTATTTCGCCGGAAACCCGATAGCGTTGATAGCTCATGGTTTGAGGAATGGCTCGAGTTTATGCTCCGGTGGCAGATGTTCACTGGCGCAGCCATGGCCAAAGGGTTTGAAGACACCGCCTTCTACACATATACCGCGCTGATTTCTCTGAATGAAGTAGGCAGCGACCCCTTCCGCGAAGAGCAGGTCTTCGGTCTCCAAAGTTTTCATCGGTTCAATGAGAAGCGCCAGCGATCTTGGCCGCACACGATGAATGCGACCTCGACACATGACACAAAAAGGAGCGAAGACGTACGCGCGCGCATTCATGTCCTGTCCGAAGTTCCACAGGAATGGCATACGCGTTTCAGACGCTGGAGTTCCTGGAATCGCGATAAGAAATCCATCGAAAAAGGGCAAACGGTGCCTTCGGTTGGCATGGAGTTACTGATTTACCAGACTCTCCTCGGAGCGTGGCCGCTGGAAGAAGCCGAAATCGATCGATTTCGGGAGCGTCTGCAGGCCTTTGCCATTAAAGCGGCGCGAGAGGCTAAGCAATTCACAAGTTGGCTCAACCCGAACGAAACGTACGAAAGAGCAGTCCGAGATTTTATTTGGCAGATCCTCGAACCTGCAAGCTCGAGGCGATTCCTGGCTGACTTTCGTCGCTTCCAAAGCCGCATCGCGTTCCATGGAGCGCTCAATTCGCTTTCGCAAGTGCTCCTGAAGATCGCGGCCCCTGGCAATCCGGATCTTTATCAGGGTAATGAACTCTGGGATTTCAGCATGACGGACCCGGACAATCGCCGCCCTGTCGATTTCAAAATTAGAGCTGGTTTCCTGGAGAACCTTCAACAGGCGGTAGGCGGGAACCTACCGCTTGCAACTCTCTTGTATAACTGGGCCGATGGTCGCATCAAACTCTTTCTTACGAACAGAGCCCTGGAATTTCGGCGTAGTCATGCGGATCTTTTTCTCGAAGGAGATTACGCTCCGGTCTATGCAAGGGGGAGAATCATCCAACATGTTTGCGCGTTCATGCGCTCTTACAGGAGGCACAGTGTGCTTGTGGCCGTGCCACGCTTCACTACAGCGCTCACAAGCTCGGGAGAATTCCCACTGGGGGCAAAGTCTTGGCGAAGAAATCGGCTCGGATTGCCACCGGGCACGGCCCGGCGATGGAAGAATATCTTCACAGGTGAGCGTATAGAGATGGAAGGGCGCTCACGGGAAATTTTGTTAGCCAATATTTTCAGTCAATTTCCGGTAGCGCTGCTTTACTCATCCTGAAGCGAAAAAGTGGCGAGCGTCAAGTATCTTCTGGGGCAGCGCGTAATCAGGATGCAGTCTTTGCTCGACGCTTTGGCTCCTCTTCCCCTTCGAGTTCGGCTTCTTCAGGAGCCTGCGCTTCGACGTTGATCTGCTGTGCCAGTTCCGTCAGCTTCTCGTCAGCGTCCTTTTCTTCCTGAAGGGTCTGCTCCAAGAGATCAACCGCCTGCCGATTCTGGAGCAATTCGGCGTACGTCCTCACGCATCCATAGGCGGCAATTTCGTAGTGTTCGACCCGCTGGGCCGCGGCGATGATTCCCGCATCTTGAACGTCGGGATTCAGCTTCTTTTTCAGCAGGTCGTTGCCTTCCGAAATAAGCCCCTGCATGCCCTTGCACTTCTCGCGCTTGGCCGGCTTATCTAGGCTGGCAAAGATGCGCTCGATTCGCACGGCATGTTCCTTAGTTTTTTCCAAATGCTCCTCAAAAGCTCCCCGCAAGGTCTCCGCTGAGGATGCCTTGGCCATTTTTGGCAATGCCTTGATCAATTGATGCTCAGCATCATAAAGGTCACTCAACTCGATAAGAAACAAGTCCTGCAATGATGAAGATTTCATGACACCTCCGTTTTTTCCGCCGCTTTCAGTCCGAGGCGGAGTGTAGATAGCGCAGTTTCAGGGCACTATCAGGGCTAAACATCAAGAGCGACCTCTGGATTGCCGTATGTCAGCCGTTAAATGGAATCACTGACTCGAAAGTCTAAAGAAATACACAACTCAGTGTATTGAATAAGAGCGGTTGTGCAGCGGAGATCTCTCGTCGCACACGCTTGCGACTAGGGCAGAATCACTTCAATACTGCTACTTCCACTTCTCCTTCCCTGCGAATGACGTCGATACCGACGCCGTGCGGCTGCCGGCGGACAATCAGGCTCAGCTTCGATTTTCCGACTTTAAGATTTTCCACCAAAATATAGTCCACTATCGACGGTAAATAAGAATCGCGAAAATGCACGCTTGGGGTCGTGCCGGAAACGGTCATTCCTAAGCTTGCCTGCAACAGCATGAAGACAGCGGCTGCAGCCCAGGATTGCGGCGAACAAGCCACAGGGTAAAGGGTGGGGCCATCTCCAATTCTTCGCCGAAAACCGCAAAACAGTTCGGGCAGCCTCTGAAATTCGAAATGGAGGCTTGCTTCAAACATGCTTTCCAGAAGTCTCAGGGAGTAGCTCGTAAAGCCGTAATGGGCCAGACCAAGCGCGACCAAAGCATTGTCGTGGGGCCAAACGGACCCGTTGTGATACGACATGGGGTTATATCGGGCTTCACGCGTGCCCACCGTGCGCACCCCCCATCCAGAAAAGAGATTCTGATCCATTAACCCTTCTGCCACGCGTTTGGCTCGGTCTGCCCGAGCGATCCGCGTCCAGAGGCAATGACCCGGATTAGAAACGGTCACACGGCACTGCCTCTTCTTTCCATCCAAAGCGAAAGCATAAGTCCCCAGTTCTTCGACCCAGAAGGCCTCTTCGAAGTGCTCCTGGAGAACGCTTGCCTGTTGGGATAAACGCCCTGCGAAGTTGATCAACCCTCGTTTACGGGCTAGCTCCGCAGCTCCTTTCCTTGCGGCGTAGGCATAGCCCTGAACTTCACACAGTGCGATAGGAGGTTCGGCCAGCGTGCCATCTTCACTAAAAACGGAATCATGTGAGTCCTTCCAGCCTTGCTGCACCAATCCTTTGCCGGAACGCCGGGTATACTCCAAGAACCCGTCGCCGTCGACGTCACCGTAGTGATCCATCCAATCCAGAGCTCGTTCGATGTGGTCCCAGATTGAATTGATGAATTCGAGATCGCCAGTGCGCTCGTAGTAAGCGGCGGCTAACATCACGAACAGAGGCGTTGAGTCCACGCTGCCGTAATAGCGGCCGAAAGGAATCTCCTTGAGCGCGGCCATTTCACCCTTTCGCATCTCGTGCAGAATCTTGCCCGGTTCTGCATCTTGCTCAGGAACGACACTGTCTGCTTGGGTTTCAGCCAGAAACTGTAGGACACCTTTGGCAACCCCGGGCTCAGCCCAAAGGATTTCGAACGCGGTGATTAGGCCATCACGGCCGAATATGGTGTTGAACCAGGGGACGCCAGCGTAGGGGTAGGCTCCTTCTGGATTGCCTACCGTCATCATTTCCAGATCGGATTCAGAGCGGCTGATCCATTCGGTGAATCGCTCATTCGAACTCGTGACCCGGCAAAGCCGCGCGTCGATACTCGCGTGTAGATTTTTGGTCTCGCTAAGAGCTTGTTTGTAGCTTCGAGGCGGGCGGCATTCGCATTCGCTTTCAGATTCGCAGCAAATATCAAGATAGACAAAAGCCTCGGCGCGGGGCTGGATGCCTATCTCAAAATAGGCGCTTCTATCTGAAATGCGTGCGGGCTGCGGGTAGAAGTTCAATCGTGTTTCGCGCATCACTTTATCGAGGCCGCAATAAGCAAACTGCACGCTTGCCGGGCTGACCTTTGGCTGCTGCTGCTCGCCTCTTCTCTCGCGTTTGGACCCGCGCACTTCAAATATGTCCACGAAGTCAGCATCATATTCGTAGGTAAGGAAGAGGCTTACTTTGTGCGAGGCAAAATTCATCAGCCGCAACCGTTCGAAGCAGATGCTCTGCCAAATGAATTTCGACCGAAAGAAATGAATGCTGCCGCGCGGGAGCTCGACTCTGCCATCGGTCGACAAATCCAGATTGGTGAGATCGACGGCAAAAAAGGAATTCTTATTCTTGACCGACGAGCTCAAAAGCTCGAGCGGTTTGTTTTCGAACCGCAGGACTAATCTTGAAAGATGTCTCGTCTCTTTATGATAAAGACCGTGAGCAAGGGAGCCCGCTGAGAGGATATCGCCATGCCAATCAAACACTCCACACGTATCGCCATATTTGAGAACGCGTGGCCGGCTGTCGGATAGGGCTGAAGTGGCGAGAACGTAAAACTCTTCCTTGATGCGGATGACTTCATCCAAGCGAGTCTCCGTTCAGGAAATCATCCTGGAGGTGCTCTCCGGTTCACATAGATAGGAGTACACAGCGACATATTCACGGGCCATACGTTCGGCGGAAAAGCGTTCTTCGAAAACGCGCCGGCATCCCATGCGGTTGAGACCTTCTACTTTCTGGAGAGCTTTTACGGCCTCTTCTTCGTCATTTACGATGAATCCAGTCTTGCCTTCATCTACGACTTCCGGCACAGAGCCGAACGGGTAAGCGATTACGGGCGTGCCGCAAGCCATAGCTTCGATCATCGCTAAACCGAAAGGCTCAGGCCATCCGATTGGGAATAGTAGCGCATAAGCATGGCCTAGCAGGTCATTCTTTTCCGGCTCAGAAATTTCTCCCAGAAACTCGATAGATGGTTCTCGAAGCATTGGCTCGATTTCGCGCGTAAAGTATTCCCGATCCGGTTTATCGACTTTAGCCGCGATTTTCAGCGGAATGCCAGCTCGCAACGCGATGCGAATCGCCCGATCAACGCGTTTTTCCGGCGAGACGCGGCCCACCACCGCCAAGTATTTGCCCGTCTCCGCGCGCGGAGTGAAGAGGCCTCTGGGGAGTCCATGATAGACGTTGGCTACCCAATTGGCCCAGGACAATGGTTTGCGTTGAGCCTCCGATATTGACGTCAAGGGCATTTCCGCGTACTCGCGGTAAAATGGCACCAAATCAGGTATATCTAATCGGCCATGAAGGGTGGTGATGTGACGTAGTTCCAGTCTGCGAGTGGCTGGGAAGTGCAGATAGTCTGTATGGAAGTGGATCAAGTCAAATGCTTCATGACGCTGGAATACCTGCTCCAGAAGTAGCGTGTGATAGATGAATGGATCTACGCATTCGCGGCTTAATCGCAAGGCCCGGGGAGAGACGGCGATCAACTCGGCCTGCGTTTTCGAGTCGCCGCTGGCGAAAAGCGTAACCTCATGCCCCATCGCTACGAGCTCTTCCGTAAGGTAAGACACCACACGTTCGGTTCCGCCGTATAGCCTAGGAGGGACACTCTCAAATAGAGGTGCGACCTGAGCGATTTTCAGTGGAAGTCCCCTTTCTGATGGAGATACTACAAACCTCTACCGGAGCGGCTGTGCATTTGGACCTGAAGCTCGCCTTCGAATCTGCGCTACCCGACGAGGCCGCAGTGCTCTGCGGACCGGTGGACGTTCTGTGATCAACCCCAACAAATGGGGCTTTAAACCGCTAAACGGTCGACGCTTGCGCGGCAATTGGCCGGCGGTCCTGCTATCAGTTTGAACTCTGATTGAGCTCTGATTCGCGTCGTCGATCGCTATTCTCGCTATTCTCTGGTATCGCAGCCATGGGTAACACGCTTGTGAAAGATATCTCTCAGCTTGTGCGTTGACCATACGTCTGTGTCCCTAATTACTTACAGGATTGCTAGTAAAAACCGTGAGCCTTTCGACTCCTTTTTGGGCCGTTCCATTCGGTAATGAAGGATCTGGCCAAGATAGGTAACTGTTTCGGGGTATTTCTTGCCGCGTGTCCCGCGCCTCTAATCTAGATTGATGCAAAAGGAGCAGCGATTATGGCGCCAAAAATAAATAAATCTGTTTGGGGAATCTATGCGACGCGTTTGGCCCTGGAAGGTGCAATTGACCGGTTACGTGAGAAAGGATTTCTGAGCTCGGATATCTCTGTTCTTTTGCCGGAGAACCTGGGACCAAAGGATTTGGTGACAGAAAAATCGACCAAAGCGCCGGAAGGAGCCACCACAGGAGCGGGCTCCGGCGTACTGATCGGCGGTGCCTTAGGGTGGCTCGCCGGAGTTGGGGCGCTCGCCCTCCCGGGATTAGGGCCGTTTCTCGCAGCTGGACCGCTCATGGCGAGTCTTGCAGGACTCGGCGTGGGCGGCGTCGTAGGCGGGATTACGGGCGCGCTTATCGGCGCAGGAATTCCCGAATATGAGGCCAAGAGATATGAGGGCCACCTCACAAAGGGAAGCATACTCGTCTCGGTTCACTGCGATAGACCCGAAGAAATTGAGAATGCGAAGGAGATAATAGAACGGACCGGCGGAGACGACATCTCTGTTTCCGCCGAGGAGCCCGCGCCGGCCATAAGGGGATCAATGTAAATATTTTAGCTTCCTGGGCATAAACCCTTTCTTTTCAGTCATCAGAAATACCAAGAAATCGGTATTGCAGTCAGTTCTACATTCACGGTTAATAGCGTCTCCAATCTCAACCAAATATCCGAATTGGGACAGTTGGGGGACGCAATGATCGAGATGGTCAATGGCACGGTGGAAGTTTTGAATCCGGCCGAAATTCTTCGCAACCAGGATGGCGTCTTCGAAGTGACCTCGCCTTATGGACACGTGTTCCGAGTAATCTGCCGGCGTGGAGCAAAGATGAGCGTCCGAGAGATTAGTGAACCCCAACGGGTTTCGGCCCCAGAGAACGTAACGTGGCGCATCAAAAGAGTCGCTAAGGCAGTCGCATAAGCACAAATTCGGTCTGACGATTTAATCCTTCTCATTTCTTCACAGGCGAGCGACTCTTTTCACCTCTATCATGCAACTTCGATTAATCATGACAAGAGCGAGTGTTTGCCCCGAGGTCAACGAGCAGTTCAAAGCGCGCCGGAAATTCCTTCAATACATCCGTTTCATATCCTGCCCACATAGGCAGCGCGGATTGCGCACGCTAGCAGCATCCGAAGACTCCTTTACTACGTCAATCTCGCAGCAGCATTTGGGATTCACGCAGCGATATCTTTCGTTTTTCTTCATAGCCATGATGGGTTCCCGTCACCTTTGTTAAAAGGCATACGTTCACAATAGGAGTGCCTGCACCTCGCGGCAATAGCGTCTTCCCATAGGTGTCGTCGGTTTTTCCCTGTAGCAAAATCAAGCGAACTACCCATGCCTACATCTAATTATCTAAGGCGCTACAGCCCAGCACCGATGGACTCCCCTACAGTCTCCCATTACAGTGCGGCGTGCTCACGATGAGATCCGCAGCCCATTGTGAAGCGATTCGGCTACACGCAGATTGATCGTAAACGAGGTGAATTGTGAATCGCCTAAGCTCCGCACGTCTTCGGAAAGAACGCGAAGCAGTGATGTGCCCTCAGACCTTGCAGAATTGCCAGCAGCGCGCTTTTCGCTTGGCTTTCCGGATCACCCGTAACCAGGAGGACGCGGAGGATGCACAACAAGAAGCCTTGCTGAAGGCTCACCGTAATCTGGATCAATTTCAAGGGCGCGCCCGATTCACGACTTGGATTTCGCGCATAGCCATTAATGAAGCCCTCATGTGCCTGCGGAAACGGCGCACCGTCATGCATGTGCCTTTGGAAGATGCGATTCCGGAAGATGACTCCACTCCAGCGAACTTCGAACTGCATTCGAATATCCAGGATCCGGAGACCGCCTATTCTCAGAAAGAACTTCGGAATCTATTGACACAGGCGATCGCGGGGCTCCGCCCACTGCATCGTGAGGTATTCTTACTTCGTGCTGTTGAAAACCTCTCGGTGGTGGAAACGGCAAAGGCGCTGCAGGTCTCCGTCAGCACCGTCAAGACGCGTATGCGACGCGCCCGGAGGGAGTTGAAGGAGATTCTTCACAACGCCAGCAAGCCTGCTTTACGGCCTTCAGAAGAAGAGGGGGGCGGCACGTTCGATGTCGAGCGCAGTTTCAAACAAAACTGGCTCACGTAACTCGGGAAACTTATAGGGATTTCGTCGTCACGCGGGTTTGGCATGCCTGCCAACGTCTAGTCCGAAAGAAGGATTAGAGCACGATCCTGTAATCTTGATGGGGAGAATGCTCCCCTGTCTTATCTTTGCAGAATGGATTCAAAACTCTAAGTAAGGCAGATTTCATTCCCGTCGTCGTTTGCGAGAGGTTTGCGAGAGTTTTGACGATAACTGAAGCTTTCCGTGTAGGTTTATCGTCTCGGCTCTTACGCCGTAATATCGCTTAGAAGACACTAGCGTGGTAATCACGACCGGAATCTCCGGATAATTGCGCACAATTTCGCGGGTCGCATCGATTGCTGCGAGGCATCACTGCATCCATGACCGCGACGTCGGAGTACAACCTTCGGGACCTCTCCACTGCTTCGTCGCCATCCGCTGCTTTGCCTAAATGCTTAAATGCACGACCAAGCTCGGCCAAGAGCGTTGGTTTTTTGCGGCTCTCAGGGGGCGGCGCGAGCTTCCGAGACTTCGAGCCCGCGCCCACCCGTGGGCGAACCGACGGGAAAATCCTTAAGCAAGATTCGAGTTGAGACTACAAGTGCATTAGCACTTTTTTCTGCTCACTGCCCACGAAGCAAGCTTCGTGACGTGCCATGATTGGTCCGGAGTATCGGCTTCAGGCTTGTAGTTTGATTTGCGGACAAACCACTGCTCTCCCGGAGGGCACATCACAATCATATCTTCCCCCTCGGGCCCCACCGCATTAAAGATACCGCTCTCACTGGAAAAGAATTTGTTGACGTCCTGCACATCACTGGAATCGCCGACTCGTAGCATATTTGGCCCCCCTTTTCTTCATTCGGGCAAGACATCTTGGGCACTTTGGGCTCCAAACCTGTATCGGTCGAGCGCAAAACTTAAGTGCCATTTCTTGAACTAGTTCGCCGAAAGGCATTTCGAAAAGCGCTTTGGAATGCAATTCGACTACGGAAAATTTGTGCTTTCTACGCCGGAGTTTTTTCTAAGGACTTCCTGACGAGATACTCAGGATTCACCTTGAAGTGGTGAACAACACAAGTGATCAGCGCGTCGTTAGAGTTTATTCGCCTTGAAATATAGGCAGTTCTCCGTATTGGGCTTTGGCGCGTCAGGCGATGATCCTCTACGCACGAGACGCGCAAATTTAAAATTCGCATAAATCTGATGGGAACGATGCAGAAGTCGATTTGGCGGGCTGTCGCGATTCTCTCTTCTGAATACTGCCGTCCGATCGAGCAGAGGCGCCAATTCGGAGGCGAAGGGAAATAGGAGGCACAGTGTTAAAAAAAGTTATGCTAATTGCAGGAATTACACTCGCCGGCGCGGCATTTCCGGCGGTATCCATTTCAAGGCGTTCCCAGGGGCCACAGGCGCAGCGAAGCTTGAATCTAGTCGGAGAAATCATGGACAGCCGATGCGCTATCGATGGCTCGCACGAGAAGATGATGAGGCAAAACGGAACAAAGAACGCCAAGGACTGCACGCTCGAATGCGCCAACTCGGGCGGTTCGTTTGTGCTGATCGATCCCGAAACTAAGACCGTCTACCAACTGGACAATCAGCGGAAACCGGAGCCGTTCGCCGGGCAACGGGTTCGAATTTCCGGGACATACGACGAGCCTTCGAAAACCATGCACATCGAGTCGATAGAATCGGCCGAATAGATACAGCAATACCCAAATCGCGGCGGGCCTTGAATGTCCACCGCGATCCGTTGAGTGCTAGATGGTGCGTTTCGTCAGAACCGTATGTTCGGTCCAATTGTGATACGAAGGTTGTGGTGAGCTCCGTTCTGGAAGTAGATTTCGTCTCCCACATCCAGACGCACACCGATAAACCCGAGATAAGACTCCACTCCGACACCCGGATAGACGACCCCATCTATGGAACTGGACCGAAGACCGCTCACCGAGCTTGTGAACGTGGAAAAAGTGACTGGGGCTTGCGAAAACGCGAAATTGACGCCGCCGCCTTTTACGGTAGCAAAAACTCGGAATGCCCCGCCGCCGGTCTGAAGTTTAGGACCAATCAACCCATGCAGAATGCGCAGCCTCGAGTTGCTGAAACCCAAGACCGTGCCGGAAGGGCCGGTAAAGCTCTCAGTAAACGATTGGGCGAAGTCATAATTCATTTCTGCTTCAATCTGCCACCTTCGCGAGGCATTGACCGAAAAGCGCCCTCCCACGCCGCCAAAGGACGTGGCGCCCGAGCCTGGGAGTGTTGATCCGAGACGGAAGTAATCGCCAAAAAATCCTATTTCGGCGTGATTTTCCGAATCTTGCGCTTGTATCGTTGGCAGGACTGCAAAAAGCAATCCGCCCGTCATCAGGAATAGGAAAAAGAACCGCTTCATAATGTCCTCCTCTTAGTTCTTCCTTCTTCATGGAAAAACTTCACACACCTCTTGCCTTGGGGCGAACAAGCTCCACCCGCTATCTTGCGAGCGGGTCCATTTGATGCCAGTTTTCTTCGGGACCTTCGACTCCCGCTTGGGAATGTTGGAACGCTATCAGTCTCAACGCTCTGTCCGGCCTCCGGCGGAAGTTCGCGAAGCGGATTCGGAACGTCAGACGCGGGCGCCGGTGTAAAAACAGAATGGCGAGTCGCCTCAGAACCGGCCCGTCCGCGAGACGGGCCTGCCATTCGCTTGGCGTTTCTCACTCTACTCGTGGGAACCATATGGATGTCAGGGCACGGTCAGATGAGCCACTGCCTCGCTGCCGCTATAGTGTGCTCGTCGTGCAGGCGGGCTCTCCAGCTTTGTTCCAGCCATTCTCGCAATTCGCTTCGGGCACGACGCATGCGTGCCTTCACCGCGCTGGCGGAGATTTGCAGAACTTTGGCGGTCTCGCTTGTAGAGAGCTGCTCCACGGCCCGCAACAGAAAGACAACGCGATAGGCGGGCCGCAATCTTTCCATCGCCTGCTTGAGCAGTTCTCTCAATTCCTTGCGAGAATAAGCGGCTTCCGGACCCTCTATGGGTGATTGGAATTCTTCGGAAACGGCAGTTTCCTCGGCAGGCTGAAGCGTCTCTTCCAGGGGCATATAGAAGGCGCTGCGCCGCTTACGCAGGCACATTAAGGCTTCGTTGATAGCAATCCTTGAAATCCAGGTCGTTAACCGGGAGCGACCTTCGAATTGGCCAAGCTTGCGGTGCACCTTCAGCAGCGTCTCCTGCTGCACATCCTCGGCATCTTCGGTGTTGCGCGTAATCCGTAACGCCAGTCGGTATACGCGTTCCTGTGAAGGACCGATCAATTCCGCAAACATCGCATCGTCGCGCTTTTTGGTCTCAGAGCCGGTCCGTGACTTACGAACCCCAGGCTCCGCCGTAGCAGCTTTATCCAGCAGGTTTTTTCCTACGGCCAGGGTAGAACCCACATCGCACCTCAATTCTCCAGTTGCGCCAAGCGGCGTCCGTCCAACTTCACGGCCAATCTTGAGGTGGAGGACTTAGATCGTCCATCGGGAGCAGGCTGTAACATCCGGGTTGAGTATGTGTAATCCCCTGCAGAGCAAGATTGCAGCCAAGGCGACCTAACGCGAGCATTTCGAAGGTTCTGGCGGTCGGTAACGACCACCGCAAAACAACAATTTCGTTAAGTATTGCGATGGATTGCGGTCAGACTTCGATGATGTGATTACGAGTGGCATAGCGGACTAGCGCGGTCATGGAGTGAGAGTCGAGCCGGCGCATAATATCTGCAAGGTGCGTTTCCGCAGTCTTGACGCTGAGCCCCAATGCCGAGGCTACTTCTTTGCTGCTCTTTCCTTCCGCCAAAAGCTGCACGATTTCCCGTTGCCTGTCCCTTAAGACGAACATATCCGCCTTCGAGCGAACATTCTCTCGGATTCTTGTCGGGATGATAAAGCGAATATGAGCTCGATATACCGCCCCGTACGGATTGTGACTAGATTGTTCCTCGCTTAATTTTGCAGACTGGGAGAGCCTAGGAGAGCCAAAGATGGTGACCACAGCTGCCGCAAAGTCGAGCCACGTGCACAATGTCCGGCGCGAAGACCGTTTCCGCTGTCTCAATCCTGATTGCCTCTGCGAAATAAAAATCTCTCGTGAGCCCTTTATCGGCGTTCAAATGACCTGCAATCTGCGTTGCTGTTGTGGAAGCGCGATGGAACGAGTTTCATAGCCGTCCGAGCATGAAACGTGAAATCCGCAATTCGTGCGAAGTTCCCGAAAACGTGAACGATGGTCCCTATTCCTAAAGCCCGTCAGCAAAATGCGCCTCGTCCCGAACCGGAACAACCTACTCCTCAACCTCCCCAGCCAGAGATCCCACCGAGCGGCCCTGAAGAACCGCATTTGCCTTCACCCGGTCCCGAGCCTCTGCCCACTCCCGTACCCGGCCCGACGGATCCAGCCTTGCCTCGCCCGGCACTCGCTAACTATCGATTTTGTCCCGAATTACTTACTTGATGTATTTGTGAACCGCAGCGGAAAATGAAGCTCTAGAGTTCCGTGATCTCTGTCTCGGCGCCATTCGTGCGGCGGATCGCCCTCGAAACGGTTTCCTGCCCGCGTTCGAGAATATCGCGCACTTGCTCCACAGAACGGCGGCTCGTATTTCGCAGCCGGCGCCTTGCGCGGCGCGAAGTTGATTTGATCCAATATCGCGTGTCTTCACCAGATTGGGGAGCGAACAATAACGTTAATCCCACCCCCAATCCAAAACCGATCAGCAAGTCCACTAAAGTCCGTCCCTTTGTCATCGTGTTCTCCCTACTTGCAAGGCGCCTAATAACATTCTGCGCTGCTTCCCTTTGCAGCCCTGGCCGATTTCGCATCGGACTTCACTTTAACTGGGGCTTGTTTTTCGATCCGTGCATTTTGTTTCAGCAGAAGCTGAGCCACGTCGATTCCGATGAGATGCGCATCCATATCCACCCTTGATCCACCCTTGCGTTCGAAGATTTCTCTTTTCTGCCTGGCTTCAGGCGCAAAAAAGAGTCAGCAAGTCGGAAGCATATGGCGTGAGACACTTAGGAGCTATCCGGCATGCACTGTATCTTCCGTACAAGCGCCCTATAGTCCGCAGCATGTCGGTGAGCCAAAAGAGATTAGGGCTGATCGCCGCTGGCGCTGAGCTCAAACCTGTGTTCTGGTATCCTCAAGGTGATGTGGCGACCGCGTTCATTGGTAATTTGGGGATTGGCAGGGATGGCCTTCCTGAGTTTGCCCCTACGTTCGCAGCAAGCTGAGCGAATCCAAGGAAAGCAGATTTCTCAATTGCAAGTGCCTTCAGGTGCCCAGCCTCAGCAAAATACCTCTCCCCCGACGAATATCCCGCAAATACCCCAATCCCCACCCACCGAGGAACCTCCAATGGTGACGGTGGTTCTCGATCCGGCGCACGGGGGCGCGGACTTCGGAGCGCGCGGCCCAACCGGGCTCGCAGAAAGCGATGTGGTGCTGGATTTCGCGCGCGCGGCTCGAATTGCGCTCGAAGCCCAGCGTTTGCGGGTGCTGCTGACACGGGAGGGCAATCAGGATCCTACTTTTGATGCTCGTTCGGCGATGATCAATGGGCTTGCTAACGCGATCTTCATCTCACTGCACGTTTCGTCGAGCGGACCCGTGGGCACCGTGCGCACTTACTATTATCTTTTTTCGTCGAACGTGACCCCGACGGTGAATTCAGCCGCCGGAGCGCTGCCGCAAACTGCCCCACCCCAAACGTTAGGTGCGCAACTGACGCACACCGGCCTGATTCAGTGGGACGAAGCTCAGCGTTCTTCAGTTGACTCCAGCCGCCAGTTAGCCTTTTTGATACAAACCGTACTGGTGCAGCGCTTTAAAGGCTCACCAGACGCGCCCATCGCCGCTCCTGTGCGCCAGTTACGCACGATCAAGGCGCCCGCGATTGCCATCGAGCTTTCCAGCATTGACGTCACGGACGCCAAGCGTCTCGACCAGATGGCTCAACCTCTGGCTGAAGCGATCGGTAGGGCAGTGGCGGAATTTCATCCGCCGAGCGCGTCTACGACAACGCCGAGTGGAGCACATTGATGCCGCGTCTCTGGAAAATTGCGATCGCGTTACTGGCTGTGCTCGCTTTCGCGGCCCTTCTTACTTTTCCGTCGCTGCTCCGCAGTGTCCTGGGGTTGCGGCGCGCAGACCGCACCGCGGAGCAGGCTCGGCGCGCGATTGTGCCGCCGATATCCACGCCCACGGACACGCGCGAGAAGGCTCAGCTTTTCTGGTTATCTCCTACTTCTCCGGACACGCTTGAGCCCACCGCGGTGGAATTAGACCTTTCAGCCGATGCGGAAAAGCGCGCCAAGCAGCTCATCACGGCGTTGATCGAAAAGCCTCCTAGTCAAACCCAGCGCACGCTACCCGCAGATGCCGTGTTGCTGCAGTTTTATCTCATGCCCGACGGCACGGGTATCGCGGATTTTTCGGAGACTCTGGACACAGAGACTCCCTCGGGAATCTTGAACGAAGAGATGGCCGTGGATTCAATCGTACGAACTCTGGGAGCAAATCTGAGCAATGTATATCGGATAAGAATTCTGATTCGAGGGCAGGAGGCTGACACTTTGGCGGGTCACCTGGATCTGAGCGGGTTCTTCAACGTGACGCCGCAGGCTCAGGCGCAACCCGCCGCTACCGGAGTTGCGAATAGCGAACGACCACTCGCAGCCAGTCCCTTGAATGCGAGTCCATAGCCGGAGCAAGAACCGGCGATCAAAAATTAGGAGCATCCACGATTCTTTCGGTCCTGGCGGGGCTTACACTCAGCATTTTCCTGGTTTGGGGAATCGATCTCGCCTACGGTAATCGCTCAATAATTTCTCTGAGAGATGTGCCGCGCCATCCCGCGACCCATTTGCCACGGGTTTCCGTGATTGTCCCGGCAAGAAACGAACAAAGAAAAATCAAGGAAGCACTGCAATCTCTTTTGAGGTTGGAGTATTCCGATCTCGAATTCATCGTTTTGAATGACCGCTCGACCGATCAGACCGGAGCCATCCTTGTAGAGATGGCGGCAGAAGACGCACGGCTTCAAATTGTAAACATCACGGAACTGCCTGCAGGCTGGCTCGGGAAAAATTACGCCTTGTACTGTGGCGCACAAAGAGCCAACGGCGAGCTGCTTCTGTTCACTGATGCGGACGTTGTCATGGAGCCAAGTACGCTGGCAATAGCCGTCAGTTATCTTCAAACCCACCGTTTGCAACATCTGGCCATAATGCCCAGGGTATCTCTGCCGACTCTGCTTCCGCGCCTCTTCTGCTCGGCCTTCGGCATATTTTTTTCGGGCTTTATGCGGCCGTGGAAGGCAAAAGATCCCTCCAGTAAAAGTTTCATTGGCATCGGTGCATTTAATCTCGTCACTGCAGAAGCCTACAGAGCATCGGGAACTCACACGCGTAATTGCCATGCGGCCGGATGACGATATCAAACTCGGAAAGATTTTGAAGAAAGCGGGCTACCATCAGGAGATGGTCCTGGGGATGAGGCTTGGTAACCGTAGAATGGTATTCGTCATTGGGCGAGCTGATCGAGGGCCTGATGAAAAATACTTTCGCCGGAATCGATTATAGCGTGCCCAAGTCTGTTGGCGCCGGCGTTGCGGTGTTATTGCTGAATGTGTGGCCGTTCGTTGCAATTTTGGTGGTGAGAGGCTTGGCGTGGGGTTTGTACATGTTGGCCGTGATTCTAATGCTTCTTTTCATTTCTGATGCCAATCATCTGTATGGGCTGCCGCGGCGATATGCGTTCGGCCATCCTCTCTCCTCGGTTCTTTTCGTCTACATTCTTTGGAAATCGACGCTTCGAACGCTCTCGACCGGCGGAATCCGTTGGCGCGGAACGCACTATCCGCTTAAGCTGCTGAAGGCCAACCGCGTATAGCATAAGCAAATCTCGCTGTCGTGTTGACATCGCTTCACCTGCCCGGCAAACTGCCCACTGCATTCTGTTCGTGTTCTGCCTTAGGAGGCAGCTTGCGATCTGACGGACGCGCCTGCGACCAAATGCGTCCCGTGAAAATGACGCCGGATTTTATTCCGGTGGCTGACGGTAGCGTTCTGATCGAGATTGGCCAGACGCGGGTGATTTGCACGGCCACCCTTGACGATGGGGTGCCCTCGTTTCTGAAGGGTACCGGCAAGGGGTGGGTCACCGCGGAGTACGGCATGCTGCCGCGTGCCACCGAGCAGCGCACGCCGCGTGAATCCTCTCGCGGACGGCAATCCGGACGCACCCTCGAAATATCGCGCCTCATCGGACGTTCGCTTCGCGCGGTAACCGATCAGCAAAAATTGGGCGAGCGAACGGTCTGGCTCGACTGCGACGTCATTCAGGCTGACGGCGGCACCCGCACGGCTTCTATAACCGGAGCTTACATGGCGCTCGCCATGGCTTTTGAGCGAATGGTCGCCACAGGCATTCTGAGATCGATGCCCCTCGTTGATTCCGTTGCTGCTACCAGCGTTGGGTTGGTTCTCGGCAATCCTATGCTCGATCTGTGCTACGAAGAAGACTCCCGCGCAGAAGTAGACATGAACGTGGTTATGACCGGCAGCGGCCGCTTCGTCGAAGTGCAAGCCACTGCAGAAGGCAGGCCGTTTGCCGCCGGCGAACTCGATCAGTTGCTCAATCTTGCTGCCACCGGCATCCGCACTCTCACCGAGCATCAACGCTCGCTCGTGCCCCCCAAGTTCAGTGCCCGGGCGCGGTGAGACTGAACGAACGCCGGCTTCGGGCTCAGCCGTTCGTTTGTTCCTGGCCTCCTCGAATCTCGGCAAGTTGAAGGAATTCCGCGCATTAGCTTCCAATGTTGACGGCATGGTTCCGCTCGACCTCGAGCTTCTTCCGAATTTTTCGGAACTGCCCCCTTTTGACGAGTCCACGCCCACCTTCAGCGAAAACGCAGCCGGCAAGGCGCTGCACTACAGCCGTTTCTCTGAGTTTCCTGTAATGGCAGATGACTCAGGTTTGGGGGTTGATGCGCTCGGAGGCGCGCCGGGCGTGCTCTCGGCGCGCTATGCCGGGCCGAATGCCACATCCGCAGAGCGGAATGAGAAATTGCTGGCCGAAATGCGCGCGCGGGGATCAAGGGATCGACGGGCACGCTTCATCTGCGTGGTCGCGCTGGCTGTGCGCAGCCGGGTCGTTGCCGTCTTTTCAGATGCAGCGCAAGGAGAAATTCTGGACACTCCTCGTGGCGCTGAAGGATTTGGCTATGACCCGGTTTTCTTTTTCGGCCCTGCCGGGAAATCCTTTGCAGAAATGTCGGCGGACGAAAAGAACCGATACAGCCATCGAGCGAAAGCGTTCCGCAAGCTGGCTGACTTTCTCAGCTCTTCACCTGTGCTATAGTTTGCCCAGTTCAGCCCACAAATTTGTAACGATGAAAAACTGAAAAATCCGCGCAGAGTTGCGGCAAAAAAACCGGCACGAGCTGCTTCCAAAAATGGGCGGCTTGGCTCGGCTCGCGCGGCGGGCACAGATCCAAAGCGGGTCCGAGCAATTCTCGCGAAACTCGACGAAGCTTATCCCACGGCAACTTGCGCGCTTGTGCACGAGAATCCCTTTCAACTGCTGATCGCGACGATCCTCTCCGCCCAGTGCACCGACGTGCGGGTAAACCAGGTGACTCGCACGCTCTTTCAGAAGTATCGAAAGCCCGAAGATTTTGCATACGCAAACCCGCGGGACCTCGAAGTCCGAAATTCGAACCTGTGGCTTTTTCCGCTCCAAAACGAAATCAATTCAGGGCGCCAGCAAAAAATTGTCGAAGAGTTCTCGGGCGAAGTCCCGCGCACCATGGAGCAATTGCTGACGCTTCCGGGCGTCGCGCGCAAGACCGCCAACGTCGTGCTCGGGACGGCCTTCGGCATCGCTTCGGGCATAGTGGTCGATACTCATGTCGAGCGCGTGTCCGGGAGGCTGGACCTCACTCGCAACACGGATCCTAAGAAAATAGAGCAGGACCTGATGCAGATCATTCCGAAGGATAAGTGGATCGTTTTTTCGCATCAGTTGATTTGGCATGGCAGGCGCGTTTGCCAGGCGCGCAAGCCGCGCTGCATGGAATGCAAGCTGGAGAAGATTTGTTATTCGGAAGATAAGGTCATTTAGCTTGCCAATATTCCCGATTCTTGCCTTCGGCCAAGCGTAACGCCCGGGCGGCTTGATGCGCTCCCATCGATTCGAAGGAGTTGATCTGCAACAGGGAGCGCCTTCCCAATCAGCGGGCACGCACATTACCGTCGCTGCCCGCCTGGACCGCCTGCCTAAATCGCGCTACATCCGCAAATTGATCGTCCTGCTGTCGCTTGGCGCGTGCTTTGAATTTTATGACCTCTTCTTTTCCGCTTACATCGCTCCTGCTTTTTACAGTTCGGGAATTTTCACCCCAACCACGAAAGGCTTTCTTGGCTTCGACGGCTTCGCAAGTTTTGTGGCCGCCCTTTTTGCCGGCCTATTCATCGGAACTCTCGTCTTCAGTCCAATTTCAGACCGTTTTGGACGGAGGTCAATTTTTAGTTTCTCCCTGCTCTGGTATTCAGCCTGTACATTTGTCATGGCTTTGCAATCGACAGCCGCTGCGATCAATTTGTGGCGGTTTCTCGCGGGAATAGGCCTAGGCGTAGAGATGATCACGGTCGGCGTCTACGTCTCGGAATTGGCACCCAAAGATTCGCGCGGTCGGGCCTTCGCCTTCAACCAAGTTCTCAGCTTTTCTGCCGTGCCCGTTGCAGCTTTTGTTTCCGCTGTCCTCGTTCCGCGCCATTTGCTGGGGCTCGACGGATGGCGATGGGTCGTGCTCATCGGCTCCTCGGGCGCGATTTTCATCTGGTTCATTCGTCGAGCCATCCCTGAATCGCCGCGCTGGCTCGAACAGCAAGGAAGAGTGGAAGAAGCAAGTCGCATCATGGACCAAATTGAGCTCCACGTGCGATCGGAGACGGGAACAGCATTGCCGGAACCGAAGTTGGTTGAAGGCGATGTTTACCCGGCGCGCGGATCGCTTCGAGAAATATGGAATAAAAGTTATCGTGCGCGAACCGTTTTGCTGATCATTTTCCATGTGCTGCAGCCCATTGGTTTTTACGGTTTCGCTACTTGGGTTCCGACGCTGCTGCTGGCCGAAGGCGTCGGCGTAACCCGCTCGCTTCAATACACGTTTGTCATGGCCCTCGCGAGTCCGCTGGGACCGCTTGTCGGCATGGCGTTTGCTGACAAATTCGAACGTAAATGGCAAATCGCCTGGTCGGCCCTCTCGATTGCCGCTTGCGGCTTGCTATTCGCGCAACAGCGGACCGCGGCAGGAGTGATGCTCTTTGGGGTGCTGATCACGTTGGCAAGTAACTGGATGTCGTTCTCCTTTCACACCTACCAGTCCGAGCTTTACCCCACTCGAATACGCGCCCGGGCGGTGGGATTCGTCTATTCCTGGAGCCGGCTCAGCACGGTTTTCAGCAGCTTTCTGATTGCCCTTTTTCTGCGCAACTACGGCACGATTGGCGTGTTTATATTTATTGCTTGCAGCATGCTGATGGTGTTTTTGCTTATCGGCGGCTTAGGGCCAAAGACGACGAGGCGGCGTCTGGAAGAGATTGCGCAATAGGCGCTGGTCTGAGAACAAGTGGAGGGGAGATATGCGAGAAATGCGATCGGTATGGATAGCGGGATGTCTCAGCCTAATGATATTGATTTCAGGTGCAGTATGGGGTCAATCCGGACCCGTCGGTCCGCGGTTCGGCTCGCGACCCATGATGCAAGCCAGGCCACCTATGTTTGGTTTCATCGGCGGCAAAACCGTGGCGGGCGCACCCTACTCAGCGCAAGTGACCTTCGAGCACACGCAAACCTTGCCCGACGGGAACCGGATCGATCAGAAGAACACGGCCATGGTCTACCGCGACAGTCAGGGGCGCACGCGCCTTGAAGAAACGCGTCCGTCGAATTCCGGAAATCCGGAGCAAATCGTAAGAATCACTGACCCCGTTACACGCGTCTCCTACGTTCTCGATCCGGCGAAAAAGACTGCGCACAGGTTCGGGTTACCTCCGGCCAAGACGGGAACCTCGCAGCCCAGTTTTCGGGCCGGTTCGAATGCAAACGTTACGAGCCAGGATCTCGGCTCGAACACCGTGAATGGCATGTTTGTCGAAGGCACTCAGACCACCCGCACGATCGCCGCCGGCCAGATGGGCAATACGGCGCCAATTCAGATCACTACCACTCGCTGGTATTCGTCCGAGCTGAGCGTCGACGTCAGTACCGAAACGAATGATCCACAGCACGGGAAATCGACGACTACGCTTACGAATATTAGCCGGGGCGAACCCGCCAGCACTTTGTTCGAAGTCCCCTCTGATTACACTGTCGTCAATTCAGGGCCTGCGGGAAGGCAGCATTTCGCGCCTTCAGCGCCACCGCAATAATAGCTCCGTGAATAACAAAGGGAGATGCGGACGTGCCGCGTCTCCCCTAATATTCATAGTCTAGACTGAGCATGAGCGCTTAGCCCTTCCGGTGCTTAAAAAACTCCACTTGGCGAAGTCGCTTTTGCGCTTCCGCTCTCGTTTTGTAAGGCCCGCCAAGGCTCTTGCCAGTTTTTTCGGACAACACCTTGTAGCCACCGCTCGTTTTTCGAATCATCATTACCCTCCCTATCAAATAGGATGACCAAAGCTTCGGACTCGCGACAAAGTTGCAGGCGCTAGCGGGTTTTCAGTAGACTTTCGGCGCTTTGACGGTCTCGATTCTCATCACTACCTACAACTCTGAAAAATTCCTGAAAACGTGTCTGGAATCGGCCCTGCAGCAGGATTGTCCCGACATAGAGATCATCATCGTAGACAACGCATCGAGCGACGGCACTCGCGCGGTTCTGGAAGGGTTCGAACGCGAGTGTCGACGCAAGAGCGAGACACGCGTACGCGTAATCTACAACGATACGAATCGCGGTTTTGCCGCGGGCCAGAACCAAGCCATTGCGCATGCGCGGGGCGATTGGCTTTTCTCGCTGAATCCGGATGTGATCCTGAAGCCTGATTTCCTGTCAATCTTAGTGACAGCACCAGGACAAATAACAGCAAAACGCACCGGAAAAGGAATCGGTGCCTTGTGCGGCAAGCTGCTGCGCTGGAAACCGGGGGCAAGCGATGAGCGCAGCAATATCATCGACTCCACGGGAATGCATTTCCTCCGCAATCTCCGACATCTGGATCGCGGTAGCGACGAACTAGATCGAGGACAATACCAGCGGCGGGAATACGTTATCGGCGCGACCGGAGCTGCGGCGCTTTATCACCGGACAATGGTCGAGGACATTTCGGTGGACGGGGAATTTTTCGATGAGGACTTCTTTGCCTACCGCGAAGATGCGGACTTAGCCTGGCGCGCGCAACTGATGGGCTGGTCATGCTTATATGTGCCGGAAGCGGTAGCCTGGCATGTGCGACGAGTGACTCCTGAGCGCTTTCGGCAACTCCCGGACGAGATCAACCGGCACTCGATCAAGAATCGGTTTTTGATGCGGGCAAAAAATATCTCAGCCGGTCTGTATTTGCGTCTGCTGATCCCGGTCACCGCGCGCGATTTGCTGATTTTCGGATATTGCGTGCTCTTCAACCGGGGATTACTCTCAGGGCTCACCCTATTCTGGTCGAAACGCGAATCGATCCGCAGCAAACGAAAATGGATCCAAGCACATCGCAGAGTCAGCGACAGCGAACTAGCGCGCTGGTTTGACAATCATCCACACAGGATTCCTGAGCAGTGAGACGAGTCCAAATGCTAAAAGGATCACATCAATGCTGACCCAGTTACATGTATACATGTATTTACTGCCGACCTCGCCTAGGAACCTATCGGAAAGTACCCTCGAGGCGCCTGATCAGATGACATCGAATTCATAAATGTACTCCTCAGGCGTTCGGCCGGTTTTCTCCCCTAGAAGCCGACCGTTTAGAAATGCAGGAAGCAAGCAAAGAAGCGGCTCAGAACGAGCATAGATTCGCGCCGGAAACTCAAAGTCCGTCGCAACCACGCGGAACCCCATAGTAGTTCCAAAAAGGCCAGCAAGGGCTTCTCGGGAGAAGCGAAAATAATCGTGAGGGTAAGAGTGGAGTGGAAAGGCTTGATGCGTCTGAATGAAGAGTAGGCCGCCGACTCTAAGCGCCTTCATCACTTGATGCGCTGCCAGATGAGGATATTTGAAATGCTCAAATGTCGAGCACGAAATAATGACGTCAAAGCTTTCCTCACCGATTACGTCGGTCAATCGATGCACATCGGCAACGATATCGACGTCCTGACCAGACTCTATATCGGTGCCGAAGTATTCCGATGCGTTCTGAACCCAAGCATCGTGCTTGGTAGAGCGGCCGGGGACGGATTGCTTCGTGCCAAGTTCGAGAACACGTGGGCGATGCATGGCTCGGCAGCGGCTGATGAACTCGTCTATCACAGCATTCCCGTTCGGGTGTGCCGGACCAGCCCCGACAGTAAGCAGGAACGTCGGTGCGCGCAGCACCCAGGCAGCGGCCCGTTTCACGAGACGCGCCCCAGAGTTGTTGGCTATAGCAGCACCTCGAATTGTGAATATCTGGGCGCCAAGGGTAACAGCTAAGCAAGATGGCGCAACACGCCGAGGTTAGTACGATTTCGTTTTTTTGCAACCTCCCCGAAGGCTCTAACAATAACCAGTGCGGGCTGAACAGGTATCGTTGCAACACTATCTAATCTAGATCTTCATAAAGAGACACTTATCGAAATCCCGCTTGCGCGTATGATGGGCACACTGAATTCCCTGAAGCCGGCAAGTTCACTTGCCGGATCGTCGGCGGCTATTCTTGGGCGTGAGATCGGAAAAAAGAGCCTCGTACTTTTGCGTCGTCTCCTCCCAGTCGAATGCTTTGGCGGCTCGTTCATGCGCTTTGCGACCCAACTCCTTACGGAGACTCGCGTCAGCCAAGAGTCGAGAAATTCCTGCGGCGAGGTCCACACTATCGGCCCTGAAGGGCATTCCCCCTTCTCCCGCGGTTCCGCGGTTCTCAGGCGTGTCGAGATACAACACTGGAATCTGCGCGGCCATTGCTTCGATAAGCGCAGGATGCACGCCGCCGACTTCGCAGGCGAACACATATAGGCCCGCGTCACGCAGGAGCTGCCAGTATCCATTGCCGTAGACCGCACCGAGGAAAATTACCCGGCGATCGGCAAGCGATTTCAGGCGCTCGACGTAGAGCGCGTCGTACGGATTGCCACCTACGATCACCAGCGGCCAATCGGTCTGCACTCGGCGGTAGGCGTCAAGCAAAAGCTCGGGATTATTTTCCGGTTCGAGGCGGCTGACGTACAGAATGAACCGCTTCTCCGGCAAATCGAGGGGCTTGGTCCCGGGCATGCTTGCGGCGCCGTTTGCAGAGGCTTCCGCGCCGTATGCAATGAATGTCGAGCGCCGCCGGTAATGTCGCCAGTAGTACTCTTTCATGATGCGGGAGTCGGTAACGACGCGCGTGGGGGTGAACGCCGAGAAGAGCTCACACAAATACAGAGAAGAGCGGCCGATCAAGTTCCATTTTTTTCGTTTGCGATCAAAGCCATCAACGTTGAGAGCGGTGGGCTTTCCGACGAGGCGAGGAATCCAAGCAATCGGACCGTTGGCGACATTGCAGATAAAGACGACGTCGGCTTTGGTGAAGCAAACGTGAATCAGCGAAAGGAACGTGTGGAAGGCAGTATCGAAATGCTTGCTCGAAATGGTGGGCAGGATCACGCGGCGAACGCCGGGAGCCACGACATCATCGGGCTTGGTGAACGGGCGGCGGCAGTAAACGGTGACTTCGTGACCGCGCGTCGCCAGGCGCGCCGAAAGCTGTTCGGCGAGCGTCTCAAAGCCGCCGTAACGAGCAGGAATGCCGCGCGTTCCCAGAATGGCAATCTTCATCGGCTTAGTGACCGGTTTGGCGACTGGTTTCCCAACTGGGCATTATGTCTGGATTCGCGCGTGTTGCAAGCTACGCAGCCAAAAGAGGCGCCGAGTAGTTGCGGAGAACTCCTACAACACATATAACCTAATGCTGACCGGTGCTGGTCGCGGGGGCTCTAGAGTGCTGGCTCGCATTCTTCGAGCTCACGGCAAGCGGGCTCCAGAGGAGAATGCAGGTTACCCGCCAGTCCACCCTAGACAGCGCCACTTACGCAGCGGGCCATTTCGCAGCATGAATCTGCCGCATTAAAACGATGCGAATTCTTTTGGTTACGAATGACCGTCTGGGCCGGCAACGCGCGGGGCCGGCGATCCGTTGCGTCGAGCTGGCGAAAGTCTTAGCGCGTGAACATGAGGTGACGGTCGCTTCGGGAGTGCCCGGGGATATCGAGCTTCCCGGAATCAAGGTGATGCTCAACGCGCTGGCAAATCCGGCTCCGTTGCGGGCGGCGGCGCAACAAACGGATGTGGTTATTACGCAAGGCCTGGTGCTGCACGTTTTTCCTTTTTTGCGGCGATCGTGCAGATATTTGGTGGTGGACCTCTACGATCCCTACCTATTCGAACACCTTGCGCAAAAGGGCCGGAGTTTCGCGATCTGGCGCTATCTGCGACAGTGGCATCTCCTGAATCAGCAGCTCCGGCAAGGCGACTTTTTTCTTTGCGCCAACGAGCGGCAATGGGACTACTGGCTCGGCTGTCTGTGCGCTCTGGGGCGGCTTACGCCCGAGGAACACGACCTCGATCCCAGCTTCAGAAGGCTGCTTTCGGTTGTGCCTTTTGGCATCGAGTCGCAGCCTCCTCGGCATGAGCGGCCCGTCGTGAAGGGAGTCATGCCGGGGATTGCAAAAGACGATATTCTGCTAGTGTGGGCAGGCGGGATCTGGCAGTGGTTCGATCCTTTGACGATTATCAGGGCCATGGGCCAGACTAAAGATCGCGCCAATATCAAGTTGTTGTTTCTCGGCACTCGGCACCCGAACCCGGATATTCCCGTAATGCCCATTCTTGCTCAATCGCGGAGGCTGGCAGAGGAACTTGGCCTGTCGGGACGCAGCGTATTTTTCAGGGAGGGCTGGGTGCCATTTGACGAGCGGCAGAATTTTCTGTTGGAGGCCGATATCGGCGTATCGGCACACACGAACACCATCGAGACGCGCCTGGCGTTTCGCACACGGGTTCTTGACTACATTTGGACGGGGCTTCCGATGATTCTGACTGAGGGCGACTACTTTGCGGATTTAGTGGCGCGGGAAGGCGTCGGAAAAACCGTTGCACCGGGAGACACAAAGGGCTGGGGGCAGGCAATCCTTTCGCTTGCTGCGAGCCACACGGAACGTCAGGCGATGAAGTCCCGCCTGTCGGCTTTGCGTGAACGATTTCATTGGGAGAAGGTATGCAAGCCGGTCGCCGATTATTGCCGTGATCCTTATCATACCCGAGGGCTTTCCGTTTTCCAGATTGGCTTTTCTCGTTTGCTGACTCCAGCATACCGGCGCCTCCTGCATCTGCGAGGAAGGAATCCGGCATTGGCTGCTTCGTCCGAGAAGGATTCAAGGAAGGCCAAATTCATGGATAATGGATATCGCCCCGGTGAGACTGAAGCGGGCGAACGATAAGGCCGCTAAATCGAAGGTTGAGACGATCGAATGCTGCAACTGACACAGGAAGCTTGGAAGAACAGAGAATTGATCTGGGCGCTGGCCGTCAAGGAACTGCGAGTGCGATATAAGCGTTCTGCGCTCGGTTTTTTGTGGGCATTGCTCAATCCTCTGCTCATGATGGTGATTTTAACGATGGTATTTTCCACCCTCATGAGAGTGCCTGTGCACGACTATCCGATTTTTCTGATCAGCACCCTGCTGCCGTGGACGTTTTTTTCTCAATCCTTGGCATATTCCGCCGATTCAATCGTGAGCAATGGCGAGCTTCTGAAAAAAGTATATGTTGCGAAGTCTGTTTTCCCGATCGCTGCAGTGGTCTCAAATCTAATCAACTTCTTCTTATCGATGATTCCATTGGTTTTGTTGCTTGTGGTCTTTCGATTTCCGTTCTACTCGACCTGGCTCTATCTGCTGATACCGCTGGTCAGCCTGATCCTGTTTACGATGGGGTGCTGCTTTTTCTTTTCTATGGTCAATGTTTTCTTCCGCGATATGTCCCATATCCTTCAAGTTGTTCTTCAAGCCTGGTTTTACTTCTGTCCAATAATTTACTCCCTGGATTTTGTCCCAGCGCGATATCGAACTTTATTTCGCCTTAATCCGCTGGTATACCCGCTGAATGGTTTTCGGCTGGCCATATACTACGGGCTACTCCCTACATTGCAATCTACGGTTTTGTCGCTGGGCTGCGGGGTTGTTGCACTTATTGTCGGCTATAAGCTGTTCCAACGTTCGCAAGACAATTTGGTCTTTTATGTCTAAGGTAGGAGCAATTTCGGATTCGGAACGTATTTGTTTTCAGAGCGTGGTGCAGCGCTTTCGCCTAATTCAGGAGCGCCCCGACACGCTCCGTGAAGCATTTGCACATCTCTTCCGTAACCGAGTCAGCTACCATGATTTCGAAGCTCTGAAGCGCGTTTCGTTCGTAATTCGCGAAGGCGAGACCGTCGCGATCGTTGGCCGGAACGGGTCCGGTAAGAGTACGATTCTGAAAATTATCGCGGGAGTGTATCGCCCGACGTCGGGGAGCGCGAAAGTTTCCGGCAAAGTGTCAGCGCTGATCGAGCTCGGAGCAGGTTTTCATCCGGATTTGACAGGCCGGGAGAATATCATTCTCAATGGCCTGTTATTGGGCCTATCGAGGCAGGAGATTCGGTCTCGTGAAGAACAAATCCTGGACTTTGCAGAGTTGGGGGAATTTATCGACTCGCCGGTGAAGCAATATTCTAGTGGGATGTATGCCCGCCTAGGTTTTGCCGTAGCTACTGAGGTCGACCCTGACATCTTGTTGATTGACGAAATTTTGGCAGTAGGCGACGCGCCGTTTCAGGAGAAGTGCCTAGCGAGGATCGACGATTTCCGCCAGCGCGGTAAGACCATCATTTACGTATCGCATTCTGTTCCTTCCGTCCGCAGGCTCTGCGAAAGAGCCCTGCTAATTCACGACGGGGTCTTATGTGCGGATGGCAGTACGGAACAAGTGTTGGCGGCCTACGAAGACGTTTTGCATCAAGCTGTGAACGCATGAAGGCGATGTGCCAGGACGTGAAAGCGCGGAACGGGGTATCAGACATTGCCGGAACATGACAAGACGCGACCTGGGGTTCATGGCGGGTCACCAAACAGCGAGGCAGACCCAAAGGAATTAGTTGTGCGGCAAACGCAGCTGATTTCCCAACTGGAAGGCGAGCTGAAAGCGGCGAATGATCGAACTGAGGAGGCTTTGTGCAAGCTGGATCTGCTCGAGCGAGAAAAAGTGGAGATCGAAGCCGCATTGGGCAGCGTAATTGGATCCACTGGCTGGCGATTTTTAAAGAAATTTCGAGAACTCAAGAGCCGTTTCCTGCCTCCGGGAACCTATCGGCGCGAATTGTATGATTGGGTGATGATGCGATTCGCAACGTCCATAGCGCCTAGCCTGAATCAGCGTGGCGAGAATTCTCAGCGTGCGGAGCGTCTTACGCATCTCTCCGATGGCCTCGAACAGTCAGCGTTGAGGTTCCCTTTTGAACAATTAGAGGACGCGGAGTTACCATCCTGCTCAATTGTTATACCGGTCCGCAACCGTGCGATTTTCACAAAGGCGTGCCTCCTAGCGATAGAGAAGTCAATTCGTGCGGACAGGCTCCCATACGAAGTCATCGTTGTAGACAACGCCTCAACCGATGATACGCCCGTTCTTCTGACCGCATGGTCCCACTCGCGCACTAACGGTCATACTCTTCGGCTGGCCGAGAACTACGGCTTTGCCCGTGCCTGTAACGAAGGAGCACGCATGGCACGCGGCCGATATATCCTTCTGCTAAACAACGATACTTTGCCCACGCCTGGTTGGCTCGAGAAAATGATGGAACTCGCCGTCAGTGATGCTCAGGTCGGAATCGTTGGTAGTAAGCTTCTTTTCCCGAACGGCCGTATTCAACATGTTGGCGTAGCCTTTGATGAAGCAAAAAATCCTGGTCATATTTATCGAGGATTTCCTCTTGACATTCGGCCAGCGAAGCTCTCGCGTGAGTATCAAGCCGTTACTGCGGCTTGCTTGTTGATTGAACAAAATCTCTATTGGTCGGTTGGGGGACTGGAAGAAGCATATGAAAACTCGTACGAAGATGTCGACCTTTGCCTGAAGGTGCGAGCGCGCGGTTACCGCATACTTCTGTGCGGTAATTCTACCGTCTATCACTTCGAGAGCGTTAGCGATGATCGACGCGCCCACGATTTACGTAATAGGGCGTTGCTCAAAAACCGATGGGCAAACACCATCGTTCCCGATCTTAAGGGGTGGTACGCGCGAGATGGGATGAACGGAGATTCAACGCAATTTGAATCAGACGAGACTTACCATCCTGAGCAGGAAAACTGGTTAAGAGATCTTTGGCGACAGGTTTACTCCCGGCCTTTTCCCGAGGAAGAACTCAGCTCGGTCTCATCAACGTTTGGAAATGATTGAGTCGATTCGAAAGTCGTGCCATAAGGCGTATAACTCTTCCTTCCCAGCACATCCGGGATTAGGTCCGGTATGCTAGCCTTTGTTTGCTAATTTGGCGCAATCAACTTTGCAAATTCGATCGACATGAGCGAAGAACTTTCATTTACCGGGGAGCGACTCATTCCCGGAAAGGTCGATGCAGATTTATTCAACGAGCATTTCGTCCGATACAGATACGCCCAGGATTACTCTGTGGCTAAAAATGTTCTTGATACCGGATGCGGTGTTGGTTACGGCTCTTGTCATCTTGCCGAGCTGGCCCATACCGTCGTCGGAGTCGACAATGATCCAGAGACTATCCAATACGCCTGCCGCCACTATAGCCGCGCCAACGTTCAGTACGTTGTAGGCGACTGTCAAGAGCTGCCATTCCGTTCGGAGAGTTTTGACGTCATTACGTCCTTCGAACTCATCGAACACTTGCCGGATACGAAACGGTACTTGACGGAAATCCGACGCATCCTCCGCACAGGCGGCATGTTTATCGTATCAACGCCTAACCGGTCGGTTTATGGCGAACATCGTGGAGGTGAGGCCAATCCTTTCCACGTTCGCGAATGGGATTTCGACGAATTTGTCGCGTTGCTTAAAGAGCATTTTGCGTTTGTCGAAGTGCTGGGCCAAAGTCATATTCCCACGGTGGGAATTCTCAACCCAGCAAAGGCGGCCAAGGTATCAGCAGCCGTTGAGGCAGGGCCGGCGCCGGCGAAGGCCGATTACTTCGTATGCATTTGCTCTCAGCAAAG
Organism: uncultured Acidobacteriota bacterium; assembly: GCA_963846235.1. GTDB lineage: Bacteria > Acidobacteriota > Terriglobia > Acidiferrales > UBA7541 > Palsa-189. The sequence goes on along the minus strand of CAWJVF010000002.1, from coordinate 3,383,974 downwards.
TCAGCACGTGGGCCAAATGGTCTTCGCTTCCTCGGCCGGTAATGTCCTGCTGGAACGAGAGCGATACATCAAGTTGATATCGAGTGAGTTGCGGGAACGCAACGAGTACCTCACGCGCCTACAAGCTGAGTTCGATGAGAAAGCGCTGTGGGCCGGTCGCCTCAATGCAGAGGTAGATCGCCTCAATACAGAGGTAGATCGCCTCAATACAGAGGTAACCACTCTGCGCGGGCAGCTGCAAGATAAGGTTCAGGAACTTGGTGTTTTGTATACCAAAAGGACGCGTTGGAAGCGTGCGCTTTTCTTACTCGCTGTGGCCCCGTTGGACTTGATCGTCGGCTGCACGGTTCTTGGGACGGAATTGGTGTCTCGCCTAATACGGAGGATGCGCCCTATCAACGCCCCTCTGGTTGCGCCTGCCGATACCTCCTCCTGCAGCATTATCCTTCCAAGTTGGCAAGGGAAAGACCTCTTAGCCGAGTCCCTGCCGGCCTTGCTGAAGGCGGTGCAGTTCCACGGTGGCGACCACGAGGTTATCGTCGTGGATAATGGCAGCACAGATGGAACCAGAGAATATGTAAAGGAATCCTTCCCCGAAGTGCGCATAGTCCGCAGTGATCGAAATTTGTTTTTCAGTGGCGGGAGCAATCTCGGTGTCCAGTCGGCAGTGAATGGCATCGTCGTGCTCCTCAATAACGACATGGTGGTGTGCGAGGATTTTCTAGAACCGCTTCTCCGCGGTTTTAGCGATGCAGAAGTGTTTGCCGTGGGCAGTCAGGTCTTCTTAGCGGATCCTAATAAACGCCGCGAGGAAACAGGTAAAACTCGTGCACGTTTCAATGGCCATGATTTAGATTGGGCGCACGATCCCATTCTTCCTAGCGACGAGGAGCGCAAATACGTCCCCGTTTTCTGGGGACATGGCGGGGCAGTTGCTTTGGACCGCCAAAAGTACCTTTGGCTGGGCGGCTTGGATACGAAGTTTGATCCCTTCTACGTTGAGGATGCTGACCTCTCCTATCGGGCGTGGAAAGTCGGTTGGTCTTGCTTGCTGGCGGTGGGCAGCCACGTGGTTCACAAGCACCGCGGAACAATCGCGCCGCACTTCAGTACCCGGTTCATCGCTCAGATTATCCGCAGGAACCAATACCTCTTTATCTGGAAGAATTTCGGAGACTTGGGCAAACTGCTGCGGCATTTTTTACGCTCGCCGGGTAGGCAAGTGAGTCGTGCCGGTATCCCAGGAAGAGGAATCAAGCTGGAGGTTAAGGCCTTTCTGGGAGCCTGGCAGCGGCTGCCGGCAATTCTAAAACTCAAATTGCGTTTCGCGCCCGCAATTGTGCACAGCGACGAAGAGGTTCTTCAATTCATTGAGACTCCACCTTCCGAAACAATTCAAGATAACGAAGTGGATTTTAGGCACCATCAGTGCAGCGACCAATTAGGTGAGGGCTGGTACGGGTACGAGGTTGGTGACAAAGGTGGCTACCGCTGGATTGATGTGAAAGCAACCGCCTTTTTGCGCAGTTCGACATCCAACGGGTCTCTCTTTACGGTAGAGGGATACGTGCCTGCACTCTCGCTCTACGGCAGAACGAGATTGCAACTGAGGGTTCAAATTGGTCAGGAATCCCACGTCTTTGATCTGGAAGAGGGTGAATTTGTCCACTCATGGTTTCTGGAACACTTGCAACCCGGATCGATCCAAAAAGTAGAACTATCCGTCGATCGGTCCTTTCAGCAAACCACAGACAAGCGTCGTCTAGGCATGATCATCTTTCGTTTCGGATTTACCCCTTCCTTCTCGGAGTCGTCAAAAAAGACGCTCCCTCCTACCCAGCCCGCTTCCAATCCTGGCTTAGTGGGTCCAAACAAAGGGCGACGGAGCAAACGCATCCTTTTCATAACCGCATTTGTGCCGGCCCCCAATTTCCATGCGGGTGGTCAGCGCGTTTTTCGTGTTATTAAGGGGCTATCACGATTCCACGAGATTACGCTTCTGACTTTCCTCGAAGAAGAGAAGGAGCGAGAGCGGCTAGCTGCTGTTAGCCCATATTGCCAAGACGTAGTCTCGATGGTGCGCCCGCGCTCTTTTCGCGAACTCGATCCCTGGGGAATCAAACCACGCTGGCTAGAGGTCGAATATAACAGTTCGGATATGCGCGAATTGGTGAAAGAGGCCGCACTCGGCGGCCGCTTCGACCTTCTTCAGTTCGAATTCTTGCAGATGAGCCAGTTCTTACCTGAAAACTCCCCCACACCCACGTTGCTTACGCACCACGAGATCCAAGTTCTCGCTTTGGAACGCAAACTACGTCGATTATCCGGGCTTTCTGCAAAGAGATTCAAACTGTCAAGGCTTTGGATGCAGATGCTCCGATATGAGCTGACGCGCTTGAAACAATTCACTCGGGTGATTGTCCTGACGGATGAAGACAACAAATATCTCCGGAAGTTCGATCCGTCATTACCAATCGTGGTAAACCCGACGGGTGTGGATTGTGCCTTTTTTCAATCTTTCTCAGCACCCGAGGAGCCTAACTCCATAGCTTTCGTAGGTTACTTTGGGCACGAACCGAACGTCGATGCGGCAGATTGGTTGATCAAGGCGATCATGCCCAAAGTTGCCCGCAGATTTCCCGATGCTCGCCTCTACTTGGTAGGAAACGAGCCCTCGGCACAAATGAAGGAGCATCGCAACGGATTCAACGTCAGCGTCACGGGCTGGGTTCCCGATATTCGTCCGTACTTAGGTCGATGCGCTGTGTTCGTTGCCCCACTCCGGCTTGGGGCCGGGATACGAGGAAAAGTGCAAGAAGCGTGGGCCATGAAGCGGGCGGTTGTCTGCACATCAGTAGCGTGCGCCGGCATTCACGCACAGGATGAGAAAAATCTCCTGCTGGCGGACGACGAGGACAGCTTCGCTGATCAAATCTGCCGCCTTCTGGGAGATGCTGCTTTGCGTGAGCGACTGGGACAACAAGGCCTAGAGACTGCGTGCGCATATTACGACTGGGAAAAGACGATAGAGCAGCATAAGGCCATATACGATAGGCTGCTCCAGTGAAAGCGGATCCATGCGAGGGCTAGCGAGCATTTTCTTCGGAAGAGAATTGCCGCCGCAACAGGTCTCAGCGGTGTTAGTCATATGCAGCGCTGACAACGCTCATTGCCCACAAATCTTGCCGGTGGTGCAGCGACAATTTCCGCAGGCGCACTTAAGCTACGTCATTCCACAAGAATACGCAGGGCTCCTCCGTAAGGAGACCGAAAAGTATCTGATTTCTGATCTGAAGACCTCCGCATTCCGAGTAACGCGGGAAATCCGCTCTCGAAAGTATGACGTCACGGTGGTAATGCTCACAGGGCAGCCCATCTTTCGGAAGGCGAAGCTCTGGGCTTTGTTCACAAATTATCGAATGCTCGCAATTTATAACGAAAACTTGGACTCTTTTTATTGCGGCAGTAAGGATCGAATGGGTCTGATTCGACATGCGAAGTGGCGACTCAGAGAAAGGGGATTTACTTCATTACTGGCAACTTCTTTTTCCTTACTGCTATCCCCTCTAGGTTTCCTGTATCTGCTTTGCTTCACGAGCACGGCCCTCATGCGCAGTCGGCTTCGCTCTTGGAGTGGTCGGTCCGACGAAGTAGCCAAGCAGGCTGACTAGAGCCCCTTAAAAGAGAAGCACAAACACCTAGCGTTAATTACGGCTCACGCCATCTCGTTTTGTATTCGAATCCGATTCGTGCAGCGAAATCAGACTCCGGGTCGACAATTTGACGAATTGTCAATGGCGTCAAAAACAGATTCTACACAGATAGCGTCTGCAGCGGCCGACTCGAAATCGCGACGATAAAAATAGTCTATCCAAAGGGGACTGACAATTTTGACCATTCTTTGATAATCGCAAATTTCATGTGGGGAAGTGCACGTAAAGATTGCAACCACTTTTTTTCTTAATGCCAGCGCGAGATGCATCGCGAGCGTATCACCGCAAACGATGTACTCGCATTCGTTTATGTCATCGGCGTAGTCTCGAAGTTGATCGCGTTGTTGAAACGTCTTCACTCGAAACCCAGCATCTTCCAATCGAATGCCCAATGCCTCAAACTTGTTCCAGCGTTTCATGGGCCAAACAGCACCCGCGCGAGCCTCTAGTCCAACTAAATTGGGGATTGGAAGCTTCTTCAAAGGCATATTGAGCAGGTACTCCTCAGCCTCGAAACGAAGGCCCAGCATGGAGAAGACGAAATCCTGGTAAGTCCTCCTGTTGTTCATTTTTAGCTGATCCGCCTTGTCTTTTCCGAATCGCGAGATCAGACTCATGTCAAACCAGCCGCTCGCCGACTCTGTATATGCGACTCTGTCACCATCCCGATATGCTCCGATCAGATCTCGGGTCCTGATCTTCGAAGCTAGAGTCGCGGCCGCAAGGTCATCTTCCAGGTTAAGCACTAAATCGAACCTGGCGTCGAAGAGCGAATCATGGGAGCGCTCCATGCAATAAAGGCGATCGATGTATGGATTCCCGATGAGGAGCGGCGCGGCCATTTCGGAAGTTACCCAGGTAACCTTTCCTTCGAGGGCGGCCAGTAGCGGTGTAGTCCTCAGGACATCGCCCAGAGCACCGATTTTGATGATGAGAATTCTTTTTGCGGACAATTGTGGAGTTTCCATCCTAGATCGATAATCTATCGGCTAAGGGGAAAATGCGCAATAACCGACACTAAGAAACCGTTTTCGATCTAGGCCGAACGATTACTGCGCGAAAGGAACTTACATTCATTTCAGTTTCGCAACCCAGCCCTATTTGCTCCCGGCGAACTGTGAGTCGGTAGGGCCTTTTGAGGGAAGTTTCAGCCTAGCCAAGGCTTACGAACTTTGTTCTTTCGATCATGCTGCAGGCCGGCAATTCCGCACACATCCGCTTCGACAGGAACGCGCGGGTGTCTTGAAGCTTAGGCTTACAGTGATGTGACCTGTAGCATCCAGAATTGCACGAGAAACTATGACCACAGGTTCTGCATGTACAGGTTTTCGGATATCATATCCAAGATCGCCGTGCTACTAGCGGTTTCTTAGGTGATGTCGAAACGGCTTAGGGATACACGAGATACGAATCGGCCCTTCGTTCCCCTCGTAGTCGTCCCTGTCGAGAAGCGTGCGCCGTCGACTGATCATATTGCCGTCGTGGCTTTCGGAGGCAGCTCCACCATGGCGTGTGTCACCGATAATGAGGCATCCTAAGTCTTAGATGAAGGCGCTTCTTCACATTCCATGTCCACTTTGTAATTCGACTGAAGGGTTTTTTAGGATTTACTCCGACAATCCTTCAGAGATTGTGCGCTGCAGTCGCTGTGATTTGGTGTTCTTCAACCCTCAGCCCTCTCAGGAATACTTAGCAGAATTCTATTCTTCTCAATCTGGGTACATGCCTTCGATTGAAGACAATCTACGGAGTTTTCAACGCGATCCAACAGCTTGGAAGGCAATAGCAGACTTCATTTTGGCCAAGGTCTATCGCTACCTTCCCGAGGCAAAAGGTCAGCGTATTCTTGACGTAGGATGTGCGTATGGCTTCTTCCTTCAATTTGCGAAGGAAAGGGGCCTGGACGGCTACGGAGTGGAAGTCTCACAAGAAACTTCGCAGTATGCGAAGGGCCAAGGACTAAGTCTTAGAACTGGGACGCTTCTCGAAGCCGCTTTTGATGACAACTTTTTCGATATAGTGACGCTTAATAATGTGCTAGAGCACACGTTGAACCCCGTCGTCGAACTAAGAGAAGTATTTAGGATCTTGAAGAACCAGGGCATAGTTTTCTTGGCGGTACCGAATTTTGGCAGTCTTGTCGCGAAGGCTGATAATTTTTACTGGAAAATGAAATCCTGGCCTAATCATCTCTTCTATTTTACGGAAAGCACGCTAATCGCGATTTTGCACAAAGCTGGTTTCAGCGTCTTGGAGGTATTTACACACCAGGGAGAATCCGATTACGGGGACGACGTACGAGTGATTCGAGATCGACTTATGATTTCTACTGATGAAGAAGTTAATGAAATAATTAGATTATTGTGGAAAATGGGAAAGGGCCAAGAGCTTGTCGTACTAGCCAAAAAAGATAAGAATTCAGCGCAACTTGCGCCAGGTACCAAGGCAAACATTGAAATGACCGAAAAGGCTCACTTGTATGGAACGAGTACCGCGAAACGCACCTCAAACGAATCTTCGAATCGCGGCACCGAAAACAACCAGGAGTCGTCGGAAAGTGATGCCGTCAACGCGGTACAAGCTTGTACTGCCCTTTTCATAGCGACTTCAGGGCCTGGAGTCGTAGACAAAGTGTTTTCGCGAGCGAACCTGGATTTTCCATTGTTGCAGTTCACCGTTGTGGCGCCGAGTAGTTATCGTTCCCTTTTTCCGAGCACAGTCCACTTCATCTCTAATGAAGAGCTTAAGACCGCAGTTTGGACACTCACCCGCCGTCTGCGCCGATCCAGGTTTGACCTTACGATTCTAGCTTTGGATGGTCTACCGATTTTTCGTCGTGCCAAGATCTGGGCGTTCCTAACGCATTATCGGAATTTGTGGATTTACAATGAGAATGGCGATCGGACCCTATTCCGCGTTTCTTCCATAGCCTCGTGGAGACGGCTCTTTCAGGAAATTCGGATAACACGAGACCGAACCGCCGCACCCACGCTCGAAAAAGAGAAATGGAGCTCGCCCGCGAGTTCTCCAAACTCGCCTCTTGTCGACGACTACACACGAAAGGTCGCGAAGGAAAGGCAGCATTACACGGATCTGCATGTTGACTCTGCTACGCTGACAGAACCTGCAAACCCGGCTCTCACCTACTTGCTCGATCACTTTCAGCATAAGGTGCGAGAGCGAATCGGAATTGACGTGTGGGGATACGTCATAGCTGCGGTCAATCGGAGGCCCGGATGTCAAGTACTGAGTCTTGGAAGCGGACCTTGCGGCGCAGAAATCATGCTGGCCCAGTCTTTTGACCGAGGTTATACATTTGATTGCATCGATATAAACCCAGACCTTTTGGCCAAGGGCAAAGAACGGGCCCAATCGTTGGGGCTTTCTTTTCGGTTCGTATCCCACGACATTAATTTACTGTCGCTTCCAAAACACAGCTATGACATCATTTTTGCTCACGCCGCGCTCCACCATTTCTTGGCGCTGGAACACGTATTTGAGCAGGTCAAACAGGCACTCAGGCCAGGTGGCGAGTTTATTCTTTATGAAGTAATACCAAGGAACGGAATGTTGATGTGGCCAGAGACTAATGATGTAGTGCAACGCTTGTGGAAGCTATTACCAGATCGCCTTAAATACGAGCATCCCCAAAACCCTCCTGAATTCCGCGCTGAGAGGCCCAATCGAGACAGCAGCGTGGACGGATTCGAATGTATTCGCTCTCAAGATATTTACCCTCTTCTTAAAGACACGTTTAGAACCAAAATTGAGATCTTCGGTTATGTTTTCGCACGACGGTTTTTAGATAACGATTTTGGCCCAAACTACGACTTATCTCGACCTGAAGACCGGGCTCTGATAAACCTTATCCTCGAGCTCGACCAGGTTTATCTGACTCAGGGGTTGCTCAAGCCGGAGAGCGTTTTCATGGTACTCGAAAAGTGACTTCCCGGCAATAATCCTTGGGGTGTAGTAACAACGAGCATCTCCTCAATACAGGGCACAAAATCACAGCCCACGATCAATGCCTAAGGGTCTGAAGCCACTCACCTTCAAAACGCATCTACTCAGACAGTGCACTTTGGAGATATGCCTCCTCATTTGCTGTATAGCATTTGCGCTATTGTTCTTCTACAAGGTTGCTTTCACTCACCGAGCGACCTTCCTAGCATTCCCAGACAACTCTGTGCAATCGTATGCATGGTTGGCGAAGGCCGGTGCTGCCTGGCGGGATTTCAGCCCGCCTTTATGGGACTTCACCACATATAGTGGAACGTCTTTTGTGGGCGAACTACAGACCGCGCCGTTCTATCCGCCGACCGTACTTTTCGCATGGATCACACGACCTGGTAGTCAATATGCAATAGATATTTACATCATCCTGCACTATGCGTTGGCAAGCTACTTGATGCTCGTATTTTTGAGAATGAACAAATTGAGCCTGGCAGCATCGGTGGCCGGGGCAATCATTTACGCGTTCGTTGGAACAATCGCGCAAAAAGCCGAGGGTCAATCTAACATTTTCATGGGCATGGCTTACTTGCCAATTACCCTGGGATTTTTTCAGAAAGGACTGGTGTCTGAAAGAAAGATTCTGGCAAATTACTGGCTATACCTGAGCGGTTTCGCGTTGGGACTCTCGCTTTTAGCCGGCCACTTTCAACCGTACATGCATTCCGTGCTGGCGCTTTGCCTACTGATTATCTTTTTCTCTTATCAAGGACAGGATTGGCCGTGGCGTTCAGCATCTATGAAGTTAATCTTTGTCGGTATAGTCTCCGTGATGGTCGCCGCCATCCAGTTGATACCCACGATCGAATACCTTGCACATTCGTATCGGTGGATTGGAGCTGCGGCCCCGATTTTGGGTTTGGCCAAACCGCCTTATCAAGTATATGTGAGTTCTGAGATCCTCAACATACCTCAGCTCATTAGCTTCTTTAAACCTATTTATGGCATAGCTGATCAAGCAACGCTCTTCGTTACTGTCAGCGGTTTAGTCTTGGTGTGTGCCGGATGCTTTCGCAACAGCAGGCTGAGCTGGTTTGCGTTTTCCCTGGCTCTGTTCTCGGTGGTCGTTGCTTTGGGAGGTCACACGATCGTTGGGCGGATTAGCTGGTACGTACCGATTCTCAGTTATGTGCGCGAGCCCATCCGAATACTCTTTCTATATCAGTTTGCCATGTCCGTGCTCGCAGCCATTGGAGCGCAATACCTTTCCGAGGTAATGACCAAAAATAAAAGGGCGCAAGTGTTTTGCTGCGCCATATTCATTAGTCTGATTTTGTTTGAAGCCTTTAGGTTACAGGATAGGCTCTTCCAGCCAAATGGGTCGGGGCTCACACCTCGGCAATACTATGCACGGACCAAAATCATAGATTACCTTGAGTTGCGGTCAATTGCGGAAGGGGAGATTTACCGCGTCCATAATTACAACGATGCGCTGCCTGCCAATATCGGGAATGTCTATCCTCACATCCATTCTACATTGGGCCACCGTGCGACGATGTATGCGCCGTACGCTCAATACCTCAATAGGGATTCGGCGCTGAGCTCAGCGACGCTCGATAAGCTTGGCGCGAAATATATTGTTTCTCTCGAGCGTCTGGATAGTCTCCGAGAGGTAATGTTTGCGGACGGCGTGTACGTTTATGAACGTGAACATCCTTTGCCGGTATTTCAGGTACTTACGGGTGACCAAAAGCTCAAACCTGCTCTCATCTCTGGAATCAAGTGGTCACAAAACACGGTCCAATTCAATTTGGAGAATCCTGAGGCAGGGCAACTGGTGTTTGCGCAGCCATATTATCCAGGCTGGCGGGTGTACGTTGACGACAAACGCCAGAAAATAGCAAAGTCCGATATCTTTATGAGGGTCCAGTTACTTGGAAGCGAAAAACGAATCGCTTGGATTTATTCCCCGTATTATCTGTGGGTCGGTTTGGTCACGTTGATTCTGGCAATCAGTGGTTTTCTTTTGTCTCTAAGAACGGCATTTCGCGGCATTATTAATCACTCCATCTAGTCCGTCCTCTTAACTCGTCATTCCCCAGATACCTTCTTGAGAATCGCGAAGTTTTTAGTGAACTGATCGCCGATTTCGAACGAATTTCATGTAAATCGGCAACGCCTAATCCACGAATTGTACGGGCAACTCCGCAAGGCTGAGAAAGCGATGTCTAGGCTAAATAAGTAGTTCAATCGAAGTCTTGGAGAAACTACCGAGCCTCTTCGTCAAATTGCGGGCTGCACCCGGAAACTACTGCTGAGTCGCTGATTTTGACGCTGTTAACCGTGGGAAGATCAAGTCTCTCCAGTTTCGCCGAGCAGAACTAGTCAGTACAGTGGAAGGTAACTCTTTTGGCGCGATTTCGATCCAGTCGAGCGCTCGAAGCCCACCCTCTGCTTGAAACGGTCTAAAGCCATTCTGTACAATCGAATATCCAGACGATTGGCTTCCTGAAGTGCCCCAAAAAGATCCTCTCCTAATTCGAGTCTGATAGCTTCGATTCGATCTTCAAACGAGGCGATTCTGCTTGTCGAAGCATTCTCCGTGATGTTTTCTGCCTTGAAATCGCGCCAGTAGGGCCTCAAGGTCTTTTCAAGAAGTCTCAGGGATATATCGAACTCTTCCACGACTCCGAAAAAAGGTATCGAATCCAGGAACTGCAACGCTTCCTCAAGATCGCGTTCCCGCGATTCGGCCAGATAGACGTGCCCATTTCTGAATCTGCTACCTGAGAGATGTACGACCTGATAGTTCGTAATTACCACACCGCCCTGTCTTCGACCCTCGTTCAGACACCAGCTTACATAGTTTCGGAAGTCGCCTTCCTTTGCGATTTCGGAACTCCTCACGTTTGAAGGGGCCCTACGTTCGTAAGCATAGGCCGATCTCGCCCGATCAATTGGATCGCGCAGAAAGACTATAGGAAATGCATTTACGGCGCTCGGTAAGGGTAGCTGCGCGAGATGTGAAGAAACTGCCGCAATATCCGGGCGGCTTAGAAGGAATCTCTCCACATCATGAACGGTCAACAGTGAGGTGGCCGTGCTACCTTCCAATGCCGCCCAAGCAGACGCATAGTTGTCTTTAAGAACCTTGTCTATAGACGATCCCGCATTCTTGAAAATGTGATAGTGGATGACAACGTTCCTCGGCAAGCCCCGTCCCCCAATTTTGGTATGCGTTCCTCAAAGGTAACCCGCCTTACTCCAAAAAGTTGCTAACCCGGGAAGAAGTGAGGCCAGCGGCCGCCGGAGGTCGCTGGGCTAATTAGCAATGACGTATTTTGTAACAGAAGCGGCAACTTTTTTCGAGACGGCGGGTTAAGACAAACGTTGTGCGATCCTAGCGTGCCCAAAAAAGCGCTTGCTAGCGGCGTGGTGTTGCTGCAAATCGCGACTGCACTTGCGATGCCGCCATCAATTTCTGAACTACTGCCCAAAACATCCGTCAATTGCGCGCATCGGGTGTCAGCGACCCGATCAGCACAACAGAATCTAAAGGAGTTACGCGACGCGATCGGCAATTTCTGTCAAACGAAACGGACGACAATTGACAATAGCAACGACACTGACTTATTCACTCTGACGCACAACTCATCTATAACCAGGGGCTCCAGTTGTCCTGCCTGAGTCAACCACATTACGGAGTTCTCACCGAGTTACTTGCCGATTCTAAGCGCCAGCGGGAACTTCGCGCCAAATCCCACTTCTGGCCCTCATGGAGTCTTACACCACGCCAACTCTGTGACCTGGAACTTCTGCTGAACGGTGGTTTTTCGCCTCTCCAGGGCTTCCTCTGCAAATCCGATTACGAATCGGTCTGCGCAACGATGCGACTGAGGTCTGGCTCTCTTTGGCCAATGCCTGTGACGCTCGACGTTACCGAGGACGTGCCTAACAACCTGCGCCCCGGTTCCTCTTTGGCCTTACGAGATTCAGAAGGCGTCATGTTGGCTGCTCTTCACGTGCAAGAGATTTGGCAGCCTGATCGGCTTGCGGAAGCTAAGGCAGTATTTGGAACGACTTCGAAAGAACATCCCGGGGTCGCCTACTTACTCGATCGAGTAAACCCGTGGTATGTCGGCGGAAGTCTAGAAGGAATACGTCTGCCATCGCACTACGATTTCTCCCATCTGCGCCTCACGCCAGCGCAAATGCGCGCTGAATTCGTACAACTCGGCTGGGAGCGAATTGTGGCTTTTCAAACTCGCAAGCCCATGCACCGCGCTCACTTCGAATTGACTCTGCGAGCCGCAGCGCAGGTGAAGGCAGGGATCCTCATTCACCCCTCGGTTGGAATGACTAAACCCGGCGATGTGGACCATTACACCCGAGTACGTTGTTATCAGGCTCTGCTTCCTCATTACCCGAAAGGTAAGGCGAAGCTCGCACTGTTGCCGTTAGCTATTCGCATGGGCGGTCCCCGCGAGGCGCTGTTTCACGCCATCATCCGCAAGAATTACGGCGTCACGCACTTTATTGTCGGGCGTGGCCATGCGGGTCCGGTCAGCGATTCGAAGGGGACGCCCTTCTACGACCCATATGACGCCCAGCTTCTGTTGCAACAACACCAAAAGGAAGTTGGTGTGGAGATGCTCCCATTCAAGAACATGGTGTACTTGAAGGAAAGGGATCGTTACGAGCCGGAAGATGAGGTTGCCAAAGGCGCCAAGATCATGACCGTCTCGGGCACGGAACTGCGCCGCTACCTCAATGAAGGAGAACAAATCCCTGGTTGGTTCACCTTTCCGAAAGTTGCGGCCGAGCTGAGGCGGTCGCATAAACCTCGAGTGGAACAAGGCTTTACGCTCTTCTTTACCGGCTTGTCGGGCGCTGGAAAATCCACCATAGCGAACGCGCTACTCGTGAAGTTCCTAGAAATTGGCGGGCGTCTGGTGACTCTGCTCGACGGTGATATCGTCCGCAAGCATTTGTCGTCGGAGCTCGGATTCTCCAAAGAGCACCGCGACTTAAACATTCGGAGAATCGGCTTCGTCGCTTCAGAAATTACGAAAAATGGCGGGATTGCAATTTGCGCGCCCATTGCACCTTATGACAGCGTGCGAAAAGAAGTGAGAGCGATGGTTGGGCCTGTGGGCGGCTTTGTACTAATCCACGTGGCCACGCCGCTCGAAATGTGCGAGCAGCGCGACTGCAAAGGCCTCTATGCGAAGGCGCGCGCCGGACTCATTCAGCATTTCACCGGAATTTCCGACCCTTACGAAATTCCTACAGATGCCGAAATTGTAATCGACACGACGGAAATAGCAATAGATGAGGCTGCGGAGAGAGTGTTGGCGTATCTCGAGCGCGAAGGGTTCGTCTTGCATCGGCAAAATTCGGCTTCAACGTCATGCAATTGAGAATGAACCGACGAGAGCAGCAAGGTTATCAGGTTCGGCGTCATTGCCAACTTCAGCTGGGTTGCGAAGTGCCAGACCGCGAGGTATTACTCCCACATCGCTCAGGAAGGGCCCGTACAGGATAGATGCGCCTCCGAAGACTCAGGTCGTCGTATTGGCGTGATCTTCCGGTCGCTGAGAATACCTTGCGGCGGTCCGACTCCGCGGCACTCCACAAGGCCTCGACTTCTTCGTTATCGAACGGTAGGACGTCCACCTCCCTCTGTGGAAGAGGGCTTCGACGCGGCTTGTAAGCAATGATTATCAGCGTGAGCGATGACTTTAGCTCCTCCTCGAGGAGGGTGGGCGCGATGGGCGTAAAGACGAAGTCCGCAGGGACGCATTTCGAGGGCTTTTCGCTCCCGAAATCCAAAAGAATTCCAGGAAGGACACCGTGCTTGAAGATGGCTGTCTTCTCGAACAAACGCTCCAGTTTAGCGGCCCACTGCTTGGGGTGAAAATTGTTTAAATGATAGGGATTTCGAAAATTATCCAATAACTGGTCTTTGGTAAGAACTGGCGGCACGGCTATGAGCATTGTTCCATTTTCGGAGAGCGTAAAACTAAGGCGATCCAGCACATTGTCGACATTCGGCACGTGTTCCAGCACATTCGATGCAAATACTAAATCAAACTTCCTGTCGCCAAACTCAAGATCGAGAAGGTTGCCTACCTTAAAATTAAGACGAGCGTTTCGGTAATGACGCCAACAATACCGGATCGCGTTTGAGCTAATATCCACCCCTTGGACGCGCGCCCCTAAGCCTTTCTCCAACAAATAATTGGTGCCGTAGCCAGTACCGCAGCCCGCATCCAGAATGGTTTTACCTCGCGTGAACCTTGTAGCGAAGTCATAAATCGACAGATGCGCAAGATAGCAGTCGTTCGGGCGCTCGGGAGTAACACGTTCACCACCGTCAGTGAGGTCCCAACGGTGGAGCACGAAATGAACAAGTTTTCGCTGGAGTTTTGAACGGAGCGAATGGGATGTAAACCAACGAGGGCGCATCATCAAAAACACTACAGACCTAAGCAGTATAATACTGAAACCAAATATACTACTTGAATTTGGATAAGCGAGAGGGAGATTAGCCAACAGCTGGCTGATGCTATTACAAAAATCCGTCACGCTGAGTGAACGTGGTTAACACCGCTCCGCGCGAAAAGCCCTTTAACGTCCCTTAGCGTGGTTAACAGCTTAACGATGGCCCCTGAACATATTCCAGATTGATTCGATTCCCTGCGGCTGTTAACACACTGCTACGCTGTCTGAGAGCCTTTCCGAAGATGGACGCCGAACTTGACGTCGTAAGGAATCCACGGCTGCGCGATAGGCAACTTTAATTCTTCGAGATCTTTTGCCTCAGGGGTCACCCAAATCCGGCCATTGAGGGTCAGCTGAAAACCGGCCATAGTAAAGCCCGGGACATTGACTCCGACGGGAGCGTTTATAGGTTCCCTTGGCATGAGCAATGTCTTGAGCGAGGAACGGAAGGTGCATGTTGTCAGAAAGCGAAGCGTCACGGATGGGCAGGACAAAATGGAGGTTTAGTGCTGCCCAAATCCAGCTTATGGTAATGCCCCTTGATCGAACGAGTCCGCCGTTGCGTCGTATATACTACTGTAGTAGTACACAGCCGCAAAAAAAGTGAAATTACAAAACGAACTCAGCTTTCTCCAGTGTGGTCAGTCACATAACTGATTTAGTAATGCGAGATTCTGCCATTTTAAGGTGGATCTAACTGCGGCGCGGGAGCGGGGAAAACGCAGGACTACTGGACGGCGGTGTTTACGATCTTTCGCGCATCTTGTCGCGCCGCCAAATACGAAGCCAGTCCCTCCTGCCACGTCTTCATAGCAATTCCCAGGTGGGCTAGCTTTTGTTTGCTGAGAACCGAGTAAGGGGGACGCTGCACCGGACTGGAGAATTCACTCGAGCTGACAGGCTTGAGATCGACCTTTAACTTTTCTAACTCGAAAATGTTGCGGGCGAATTCATACCAGGAGCATGCGCCTTCGGCGCTGACGTGATACAACCCATACGCCTCGGTGCGAATGAGCTTGCTCACGGCTTCGGCCAAGTCTCCGGTGAAAGTTGGCGTTAGCACTTGATCGTTGACGACGCGAACGGGCGCGCCTTCGTTGCCTTTCCTCAGCATTGTCTCCACGAAATTGCCGCCCTTGCCGGCGCTGCCCGCCACACCATAAAGCCCGCATGTGCGAAGGACGAAATGGCGCTCCCAGGTGAGCCTCACCATGTGCTCGCCAGCAAGCTTTGAGACGCCATAAACATTCAGCGGTCGCGGTAGATCGGACTCTTTGTATGGACGTCGCTCGGCGCCATCAAAAACGTAGTCCGTGCTGAAGTGAACCAGCACAGCGTTATTTTGACGACAGGCTAGAGCCAGGTTTCGCGGGCCCGTAGCGTTGACAGCGAATGATTGGGCGGGCTGCTTCTCGCACTCCTCGACCTTGTGAAAGGCTGCCGTGCTAATCACGACGTCAGCTTGCAATTCGCCTAAAACGCGGTCCACTTGCCCGGAATCGGAGACATCAATTTCTCGGCGTGTCAGTGGCAAAACCGAAACCTTCGGGCCCGCGAGCACTCGGCAAAGATCAGTTCCTAGTTGGCCATTGGCCCCGATAACCGCAACTTTCATTCAACCCGCCTCACAAGGGTTAACATGGCTCAGCCTCTCCTATTCAGGACTTTGGAAACTGGAAATGGTTCGAAGCCGGCGACACCAGCCATTCATCAAGGGTTTGGGCCTGACGATCCTTGATCGAAAGCTCTGGTTCTTTAACCGGCCACCGGATGCCTATTTTCGGATCGTTCCACCGAATTCCCGATTCGCCCTTGGAATTGTAAATTCCGGTGCACTTGTATTGAATCTCAGCAAAATCGGACGTCACGCAAAACCCGCGTGCAAACCCCGCAGGCGCCCACACCTGCTTCTTGTCGCGGGCGGAAACTTCCGCACCGAACCATTGCCCTAACGTAGGAGATCCTCTGCGAATATCCACGGCGACCAAAAAGGCCGAACCATAGGTAACTCTCATTAATTTGCCCATGGGCGGATCCCACTGAAAGTGAAGTCCTCGCACAACTCCCTGCTTCGATCGCGAATGATTATCCTGAACGAATTCAGTCGGCAAACCCAGTTCTTTGTATAGGTCGGCGCGAAAGACCTCCATGAAAAACCCACGCGGGTCCTCAAAAACTTCATGAGCCAGGACAGCTACATCACCCAGGTGCCGCGATTCTATCCGTATTTGCATAGTCAATTTTCAGCCGATCCTTCAACTCACAATAAAAGGTTATGAGAATACCGCCAAAAAGGAAATACCCAAACCTACGAAAACATGATGATTCGTGACTAAACGATATGTCGCCGATGCAATTATCCAAGGGCCTTCGCCGTCTCCGATTCACACCTGCGCCGGCAAACCTAAGGAACCTCATGCAGCCGTGTACGATTGGAGTCTGAGCTGACGAAGATGGCTGCAGAAAGCCAGATACGGTGACACAATTTGGAATAGGAAAAACTCCATGAAAAAAGCATTTATATATTTCGGCTTTACTTTAAGTGCGATTCTGCTTTGGCTGGTTCTGCGCAACATCGACGGCGCGCGCATGCTACAAGCGGTTCTGGCCATTAATAGCGGGTATTTTACGCTCTCGCTCGTCTTTTATCTTCTGACAATTTTTTTTCGCTCGGTGCGCTGGCGCTACTTACTGGCATCGGAACGGCCCATCGCCGTTTCCTCTTTGCTATCCGCGACGTCGATTGGTCTGATGACGAACAACGTCCTTCCGCTTCGCATAGGCGACGTGGCTAGAGCCTACCTCATTGGAAGACACGCAAAAATCAGCGGAGTAACTGCATTTGCAACTTTGGCAGTCGAACGCATCGTAGATGCGCTTTGTTTGCTGTCGATTTTGGGTTTTTATCTTCGCGCTATGCGTGGCCAGCAGCAAATTCAACAGCTGGGTCTAAGGATGGTTCTCCTGGGAGCCACATTCGTGATTGTTCTTGCCTGCGCGATTGGAGTCATCTACCTCGCATCCAAACGCCATTTGTGGGTAGAAAATATCATAAGCCGTATTCTCGGAAAACATTTCCCAGGGGCTTCGAACCAAGTTCTTACCCTTTTCGCAAAAGCTTCTGCCGGATTTGCGGCTCTCCGTGATTGGACCCAGCTTTTGCGGGTATTCTTTTTCTCATTATGTCTCTGGCTCGCGGGCGCAGTCTCCTACTATTACCTGATGCGTTCCTTTTCTTTTCCGTTGGGATTTAGCAGCGCGCTATTGGTTCTCGTTTTCGTGACGTTCGGAGTGGCTTTCCCATCCGCTCCCGGATTCGCAGGAACGTTCCACGCTTTTTGCATTCTGGGTCTTTCAGCGGTGGGAATGCGGGATCCAAGTTTGGCTGCCACGTATGCTTTCACGTTACATGGGACGGAGTGGCTAACCGCTACGGCTTTGGGTCTGTTCTTCCTTTGGCGTGAGGGTCTTTCCCTCAACGAGCTCAGCCGGCGGGATTTCGCTGCGGTTCCAGCCTCATCCAGCTAAAAAAACTTTTGCCTGCTTAACATTCATTGCAAGCGAGCTGTCATCCCAAAATTCTATCACCGCGGCTCGGACATTATGGCTGCGAAGGTAATCCCAGGTTTCGCGCTCCGGGTCCGTCGTCGCGTCCACTTTGTCTGCTATGACGACACAAGAACTTGCGGCCAGCAGCGTCTCGCAATCCGTCTGGCAGGGTTTCATCAGAAAGCCGGCGGGATTGAAGGGGGTCAAGAGAAAAGGAATCTCCAAGTTCCACTCCTTGAGCTTTGGCAGCAGCCATCCCAAATTATTGGTGGCCAAACCTGGCTCCGTGTGGAAGCGTTTTCGCATTACTCTTACATACAATTCAAAGAGACGCCGGTTACCAAATGCCAGCGCCAAATCCGTGATTTGCGGGTGGAGAAAGACAACCCCAGGCTCGAGAGATCTGAAGCTGGCCAACTCCACTTCGAATAAAATGCTCATGAGAGTGTTGAAGTCACGCTTCAAGACGCCCGGGGCGTTGAGAGCGCCCCGGACGCCGATTTTTAGCAGATCCACGAGTGCCATCTGCTGCACACGGCGGCGCGCAGCCCCGACGAGCCCGTAGTCAGTCGCTTCGCGGACGTATCCCACCACATTTGGAATGATGGGATAAACCTGCAAACGCGGAAACGTTTGCCGCGTTTTTTTCAGCGCTTCAAGAACTTCGAGATGGTTCAGCGTTGCCACTGCGTCCACGCCCGCCGTAGCCGCATCATTGAAAACCGATGCTATTTCCATCGGAGTCTGGAATCGCCCCACAAAATCTGTTGACGACTCTCTCTCGGTCAAACGATTTCCGGTAAGATTCGCGGTCCCCAGGATGATCTGTGGTGAAGGCTTAGTCATAACTTTACGAGTCCCTCAGATGCTGAGCGGTAGAGCGCGTCCATCATTTCCTGCACCTTGAGACCGTCGAACCAGGAGACGCGAGGCGTCTTTCTCTGCTGGCACGTTCTGACGAAGTCAAGATCTTCGTTGTAGTAGCCTTCGCCGCCGTATTGTGGGCTCAGGTCGAACTCGGCCAGGTCCATCTCGGCGCGGTGCCACGTGGTCCAGCCTTTTGCATAGCCGCCCTTGGTCTCATTCAGGTTGAGACGCAAACGTGTGTCATTAATCTCGAGGATGCCACCGGAACCCTGCAAGAAAATTTCTGTCTGTTCTACCGGGTAACCCGGTGTGCTCCAGGATGTATCTAGCGTGCCCGCCACGCCATCGCCGAATCCCAGCAGCGCTGTGGCCGCATCCTCCACCTGCTCAGAATGAAGGCGGCGTGTCTGTCCGCAAACCGAACGCAATGGCCCAAAGAGACGATAGAGCACGTACAGCAAATGACATGTGGAATTCGCGACGATACCTCCGCCGGATTTCTTGGGGTCATAAATCCATCCGCGCTTGGGCGCAAAGACCTGGCTCAGGTACAGAGTCGAACGAAACAAAACGTCCTTACCGAGAATACCAGCCGAAACGATCTCCCTGGCGCGTTCGTAGACAGGATTATGGGCTTTCATATAGCCGACGGCATGAACGATCGATCGATCCTTTAGGAGGTCGCAGATTTTCCGAGCGCTATCAAGCGACTCCGCCAGCGGCTTCTCGAGAAACACATTCAGGTTTTTTTCCACCAGTTGGCGCGCGATGGGATAGTGAGTGAAAGCAGGTGTACAAACAAAAACAGCATCGACGGAGGACTGCCCCAGGACTTCATCGATTGATTTGAAGAACGGAGCCTGCAGTCCCATGCTGCGCACATGGGCTCCCAAACTTTCATCTTGGTCCACAAGACCAACGACCCGCGCCGAAGGTAAAACGCTCAACATAGAAGCGTGGAGAAGCCCCATCTTCCCCAAGCCGATGATCGCTATGTTTTGAGTGGCTTGTTCTTTCCTAGTCCCTGTGTTGTTTGATTGCTCCAACACCTCAGTTCCTGCCGCAGACTTTTGAGCCGCCGAAAACGTTTGCATCAATCCCTCCTGTAATCCACGAGGACTGAACCCGAAATCGGTGCGCGCTGCATCGATGCTGCACACCTGATTTTGGTTCAGGCCCAAAACGTTGTCGCGAGTGAACGGTGGATTTTTGAGAAAGCTAAAAGCCGCGGCGACAGCGCGACACACAGGCAAACTGAGATAAACGAAGGGTTTCTTTTTTTTCCGCGCCCGTAGGATGGACCCTATGAAATCTTCATAACTGACCAAGTCGCGTCCGCCCAGGTCATACGTTTTCCCAAAAGTTTGGTCGGACGCTTCACATTCCAGGATCGCTTCACAAAGATCGTACACATGGATAGGCCGAATCAAACGAGCGCCCGATCCCAAGATAGGAACGACGGGCACGGAATCCAGCAGCCGTACCATTTTTGCGAAGAGTCCCTTTGTTCCTGGCCCATAAATCGTGCTCGGTTTAAGAATTGTGTAGGCCACTGGTGACTCCTTGACGGCTAGATCCGCCGCGAGTTTAGTCCGGCCGTACGTGCTAGGATTGTGCTCATTGGCGGACTGGGTGCTGATCATGAGGAAGCGATCGATCCCTCGTTCGTGGCAGGCCTGCAGCAGGTTTCGAGTGCCCTCTACATTCACCTGGAAACTCTGGTCGTAATCGACTTTGGTTTCCGATGTCGTGGCAGCACAGTGGACAACCGTGCGGACAGGTGATTCAAGCGACGCGCGAAGAGAAATCGCGTCCAGCAAATCCCCATGTCGGATGTCCATGCGGTTCGGATTTAAATCCGCAGTTTCGCTGGTCCGCCTGACTAGGCAGCGTACGTTCCTGCCCCTCTTCGCTGCGTAATTGGCGAGATGCGAACCAAGAAATCCCGATGCGCCTGTTATCAAGATGGTTTCATTCGCGCCCAAATTTTTCGCTCCTGTCAAACTTTCCGCTTAAGATTACACTGTATCCTACAGGCCTTTTACGTGGCCGAGTACCCGTCAACACAGTTTCTCAATGACACTTGGGGCACAATCGAAGAGATTTGTGGTCACTGGGGCGACGGGCTATTTAGGGCCGTGGCTGGCCCGCGAGATCGTTCAGCAGTTCGGCCCATCATCGCTTACTTGCTTGATACCAAAAGTATTGCCCCCAGTCGAACAGAAGTCTCTGGCTTACTTGCATCGGCTGGGAGTCGCGTGCCTCGAGTGCAATTTGATGAAGTGCCCCGTTTTGGAAGAAACACTTCCTTCTGTGGACATATTGATCCATATGGCGGCGAATACGCGGACTGATCTGCCTGAAAACGCACTGCGGGTAAATACCTTCGGCACAGAAAACCTGCTCGATACCTTCAAAGATTCCTTAGCAGGAAAACGGGTTCTGCTGACGAGTACTAGCGCAGCCATCGACCGCGATTCCTTCCCTCTGTCTCCGTTGAATGAAGACAGCCCACCTCGCCCACGCACCGGTTATGGTCGAAGCAAGCTGAAAGCAGAAGAAATTCTGCGAAGAAAAGGGCGCGAATACGGTTTCGACTACACAACTCTGCGTCTCACGACGCTCTATGGTCCCTGCATGCGAGGCGGGCTCTTTTATGTGTTGGCAAACTGGACAAACCGCGGCCAGCTTCTGGCAAAGCTCAACTGGCCCGGCCGAGCTAGCTTCATATTCGTCGAAGACGCAGCCCGCATCGTCCTATGGTTTTCCCTGGCGGAAGCGGGACGCAACCAAACCTACTTCGTATCCAGCGGCGAAACATACACGATAGGCGAACTGGCCGAACTGATTTCCAGAAAGCGTCCGGGTTCGTCTTTGCGGCTTTCACTGCCGCAGTGGTTATGGAGCGCCGGCCAGAGATTTATTTGGTTACCCGGTATTAAAGCAGTAATTCCCTGGCGCCTAGCCAACGTCATCGACGACAGCCTGCTGTGCGATTCGTCCCGTATGCGTAAGCTTTATCCTGGAACTCTTAACCAACTGGACGCCGGACTGAACCGAACCTTTGGCCCCGATGCCCTGGAGGATGAGCTTGCTCGCGCGCTTGCGTAGGTTTGTATCTGAACACTTCGAAGACGTGACGGTTCGCGTGATGTACTTCATCACGACGATTGATTCGTTCGTGGTCTGCGCGGCGCTGGCAACGATTGCCGTATCCTATTTCCGGCATTTCATCTCGCCGAATTGGTTCGCCACGATTTTAGGTTCGGCGGTTGTATACGCGGCGTTCAAAATTGCTGACTTTTATCCGACCTTCATCCTGTTTTTCCCTCTTTTCGGGATATTCCTCGCCCGTGCTTCCGGTTTTTCTTTGGGGTCGCTCGGTCGTTTGTTTCTCCTCAATTTCGCACTTGCGGCCTTAGTCCAGTTGGTCTTTCAAGATACACCCCACATGGTTGCATCCCGCGACATCAGCGTGCCGTTACGCATGTTTCTAAACTCCTTTTTTACCTTGGCGCCTACAACGCTGAGCCTTCCAGTCTCTGGTTGCTACGCGCTCTTGCTTTCGGCGACGGGATATTACCACCCGGTGTTATGGTATTTGCCTTATGGGGCGGGCTACTATGCACTCATTCTCGTAGCAGCAGTGTGTGTACGTTGGTTGCGGCCCAAGACCTTTGTTCCGGCCCGCCACCAGCCCAGCAACGAAAAACCAATCAGTCAAAGAGTGGTCGTGCTCAATTTGGATGGCTTCAGCCTGCACGCCTTCCGGCGCGCGAAAATGCCGTTTCTAAAGAAAATGGCCGAAGCGTATGCAGTTGCACCTGAAGGTGCGATGACCGTATATCGGGCCCTGACCAACCCAGCCTTTGCCAGCATCATCACCGGCGCCCCTCCGAGTGTGCATGGTATCTCTAATAACAACTTCGGACAGTCGATTCTTGTTGATGGCTTGCCCGATGTCGTGAGCGCCCGATTGTACGGCAGCGTTCATGTAAGACATTTCTCCAAGCCAACCTGGAAAGTTCGCTGGTTTTCATTAGTAACTCTCGGAGCCGAACGTGCTGAGGAAGTCGTTTTCGAGACGCTCAAACGGGACATCTTGGACGAGCCGGATACGCGTCTGTTTATCGTTGACATTAGCGAAACCGACTTTGTCGGCCACTCTTATGGCACCTATTCCCGTCAATACCTGCACGCCGGCGACAAAGCAGACAAGCTCATTGAGAACTTCTGTAGCTGGCTTAAGGAGCGGGGGCTTTACGATGATTTCACGATCATCGTTTCTTCCGATCACGGGATGTTTATCACGGATCATTCCTATTTGCTGTCGAAGCAGGAGATCTATACTCCACTGATCTTTTTCGGCGCCAACATAGCTCCTCAGAGCATCATTCCGGGTAACGTGTCCATTATGGACATCAATGCGAACGTCAGCTACATCCTCGGTGTTCCTTATAACAGTCATTCTGCTGGACGTGTCTTTGAGTCCATTTACAGTCGGGACGTCCATGATCAGGTTGTCCCGTCCCAAAAGGTTATTGCGGGATTTAAGGACTAGGAGCTATCTAGGATCGCATCATGCTCAGCTTTACGAAAATGCGGATCATGGATCGACACCTGGGCAGCTTGCTTTGCGGTTGCTTCAGTCTGCTCAGCCGTCTGGAACGCCGATTCCAACGCTCGCCGGAAGAGCCGCTTCACCTGCAAAAGATTCTGGTGACGAAGTATTTCGGAATGGGCAGTCTGATTCTCGCCAGCCCGATGGTACGAGCTCTTCGGCAGCGCTATCCGAATGCTCGCATTGATTTATTGACAATTGAGCAGAATCGGGTCCTTTCGGAAATTCTTCCAATCTTCGATAGAGTCCACACAGTAGACACGCGAAGCCTCTCGTCTGTCCTCAAGAGCATGCTCCTGGCGCTTCGCCGTATACGGCGTGAAAAATACGATGTCGTGATTGATGCTGAATTCTTTTCACGGCTTTCGAGCTTGGTTTGCTACTTTGTTCGTGCTCGATATTCAGTCGGCTTTTATCTGCCGGAAATATGGCGTGGAAATTTCCTTACACATCCCGTGCACTTTAACTATTACCGCCACGCCATTCTAGGATTCATGGCTTTGGCCAGGAGTTTGGGAGCGGAGTCGACCGATTACGTACTCGAGCGTCTTGTCATATCCAACGAAGCCGAGAAGAGTGCTCGGTCCAAACTAATGACATTGGGGGTCGTTACGGGCCAACGCATAATCTGCGTTAATGTGAATACAGGTCCTCTTTCTCCCGAGCGCCGCTGGCCTGAGGAAAACTTTGCAAAATTAGTCAAGATGGTCCTGTCGGAGTTCCCGGAAACGGTGGTGCTCCTCGTCGGCGCTCCCTCTGATCTTCCGCTCGTCGGCAAAATGCACGCTCTCATCGATTGGGAGGATCGACCACGCGTCCTGAATCTTGCAGGCAAATTCAGCCTCCCACAACTCTGCGCGGTTTTGCAAATATCGGACCTGCTCGTTACAAACGATAGCGGCCCATTGCACATTGCTGAGGCTCTCGCTACTCCGACTGTGTCTTTCTTCGGGCCAGAAACACCTCTGCTTTACGGGCCTACCGGCGATAACCAGATCGTTTTTTATAAGGGGATCTACTGTAGTCCATGTCTGAACGTGCACAATCAGAAAAAGGCACCCTGCAACGGAAACAACGTTTGTATAAAATTGATCAGTCCCGATGAGGTCTTTGTTTCAACGAAGATGATTCTGCTGGGATTGCCGGTCGCCTCGGCATTCCGCGTATCGTTCGATGTCGCCGCAAACGATCTCCTGACCGATTATCGTTCCCAAATGTCGTCCGCTCTCACCCCAGAAGCCGTGCCTGTAGGTGCGGCAGCTAAAGGTCAACCAAGATAACCGGGATTACTTGTCCTAATCTGTGCACTGACCCCAAATTGAAAGCCGACCATTACCTGCCTCTTATGCTCGCGGGCACCGCATAGCGCTGAACAATCTCCTCCACAATCCTTCCGATCTGATACTCCTGCCGCCATTTTGGAAAATGAGCGCGAATTTTCGTCAGGTCGGAAATGTAGCAAATGTGGTCACCGATGCGATTCGCCGGATTGTACGAGTAGCGCATTTTGTAGCCGAAGCCTTCGAGCAGATCGATTGTCTCCAGAATGGACAGGCTGTTTGCCCTGCCTCCTCCAAGATTGTAGACTTCGCCGCACTGCGGTGCCGCGTAAAACTCTAGAAATAAACTTGCCACATCATGTGAATGGATTTGATCGCGGACTTGTTTTCCTTTGTACCCATAAATGGTGTACTCACGCCCAGTCATGGCGCATAGCACGATGTAGCCAAGATACCCGTGAAGCTCCACGGCGGAGTGTTGTGGCCCTGTCAGGCAGCCTCCCCGGAAGATGCCAACTGGCATTTTGAAGTAGCGCCCGAACTCTTGACACATCAAATCTGCGGCAGCCTTAGAGGCGCCAAACAAAGAATGCAGCGAGGCATCGATCGACATGGATTCATCGATTCCATCTCTGCCATCGGTATAGTCGTACCGTTTTTCGAACTCGCGCAGCGGCAACGAATTCGGCCGGTCGCCATAAACTTTGTTCGTACTCGTGAAGCAAAAGGGCGACTCGCGGCAGAAATCGCGCGCCGCCACGAGCAGGTTCACCGTGCCCACGGCGTTTACGTCAAAATCTTCGTACGGAATCGATGCAGCCTTGTCGTGCGATGGCTGCGCGGCCGCGTGGATAATGAAGTCGGGCCGCTCATCCTCAAACAACTTCCGTATAGCCTGCCGGTCGCGAATGTCTATGGCCGCATGTCGGTACGATGCGTACTTTTCTTGAAGAGCGGTTACGACCGGAGCCGTGCTGCCTGCCGCACCGAAAAACCGGTGCCGCATGTCATTGTCGACTCCAATAACATCCCATCCTTCCTCGCATAAGAGCCGTGAACACTCAGAGCCAATGAGGCCGCCAGACCCGGTCACGAGTGTCAGCTTTCTACTTTTCATGAAATCGAATTATACACAGCTGCCAGAAATGATGATTTCTTGTCATTCACTCTCTCGATACAGGCATTGGGCGTGCGGGCTTCTCTTTCTTTCGTTATCGTGCTGATATTAACGCCGCTAGTTCGCGTACGCACTGATTGACGTTCTGAAAAACATATAGGGCTCCATCGAGTTGCTTCTATGGTCCAAACGCTGACGCTTGATCCCTCCCCGAGCCCACCGCTCGAACGCCGGCCAACTGGATTTGTCCGGTATCTGGCACGGCTATCGGAGCCCCTTGGTCCGCGGGTCCCATGGAATCAAACCACTTTCCTGGGTCTTATCACTCTTACGATTTTGTGGGCCTCAAGGATGTATGCCACGTGGGCAACCTGGGGGGATCTGAGCATAGATTCCGGCCACGAAATGTATGTGCCGGTGGTTCTCTCCGAAGGGAAGATGCTTTACCGGGACATCTGGTACATGCATGGACCTTTGGGCCCGTACTTGAACAGTCATCTCTATCAACTTTTTGGCATCCATTTGAATGTCTTGTATTGGGCCGGTTCTCTTACTGCCCTCGCTTGCGCTCTTGTTCTCTATGTTATCGGGATGGAATTATCATCCTGGGTCATCGGCTGGACGGTTGCGGCTGTATCGTTAATCCAGGCATTTCACCCGTTTATTTTCAATTTCGCTCTTCCGTACAGCTTTGATTCGGCATATGGCTATCTCGCAGCCTGCTTGTTCATTCGGTTCGGAATACGCGCCGTTCGCGCTCCTCGCGGTTGGTGGTGGACATTCGGCGCAGGATGTGCAGCCGCAGTCGCGCTCCTGTGTAAAGTGGAAATGGGTGCCGCTTGTTACTCGGCCCTTACGCTTTTGATTCTCATCCGCATCCTGGCGCATCGATCCTGGAAGACCATGGCAATCGACGTGTTAACCGTGCTTCCGGGCGCGATCATATGCATTCGAGTGGCCCTCTGGATGATTTCTATCAAGGATGTAACGTTCATTACTGACGAAAACATCGTAAGCTGGCCAGGAACGTTCTACATGAAGATGTATGGCCAGAAATGGCTCGAAACCACTGGCTTCGTTTTGAACGGTTCCGCCTTGATAGGCGCCGCTACTCGCACGGCGCTGGTCGCCCTGGTCCTGCTAATGTTCTACCGTTATTTGTATCGCCTGCCTCCGCGCCCGAATTCCTCATTTTTGCGGCTAGGTGCCTTGGTCGCTGGTCTGGCGTTACTGGCATATCTGTTGCCTTGGCGGGCCGAGGTCGTGTTCCGTTGGATCTTTTTTCCTCGAGATATGGTTCTGTATATTGGCATTGCTGCCCTTATTGCCTGGATTCATTTCCTGCGCCAGCCAGCTCGCGAAGATGCCTCTATCGTATTGCTGCTGACGTTCTCAGCTCTTTTGGCGTTCCGGATCCTATTTGGAATGAAACCGTCGGGATACCCGATTTTTTACAATGGCCCCGTACTTCTAGCTTTCTTGCTGCTTGCCCTTGCAATTGTTCCTAGAAATGGCCGAGGGCCAGAGTTCATCTTCCGGGCGGAATGTCTGATCTGTTTTGCGTGCCTCAGCGCGGTGATCCTTCACACTGCGGTGGTCTTGCCATCGACAAGGGATTACGTGCCATTGAGCACCGAGCGCGGCACGATTCGCGTGTCGAAAGACAGAGCCGAGAGCTATAAACACGCCATTGCGTTTATGAAAGAAAGAGCCGCTGTAGGAGAGGGTGTTCTTTCTCTTCCTGAAGATACGAGTCTCTATTTCTTCTCGGAAACATACTGCCCTACACGCCTTTGGCTCTTCGGGCCGGGCTTACTTGTCCCCGGAAGAATGACAGATGAGATACTTTCCCAGTTCGAAAATAAAGTTAAATACGTCTTATGGTCTACCCGCACGTTTGCCGAAACCGGTTATCCAAATTTCGGCGTCGATTTCGACGTCCCCTTAGGTTATTACATACAATCTCACTACAAGTTCGTCCGGCCACTAGTGCCAGCGAATGAGGCTGGCTGGGACTGGAACGCAGGCATCTGGGAACGTAAGCCCTAGGGCGTGGTGACGGAAACATTGTCGTAGGTGGCGGTGGCCAGCGTGGAGCTGTTGTTGCTGGTCAGGGCCAAGCCTATGTAGACGTTCTGGCCCATGTTGATGGTTTGACTGTTCCCGATGGGCATCCAGTTCACCCCGTCGGCCGAAGTGAAGCCACTGATCGTGCTCCCGCTGCGAGAGACCTTCAACCAATAGGGCAAAGGACCCGCTGTGGCGCTGGACTGACTGGTGCTCCCTCCGGTCGTAGCGCGGTAGTTCAGATAAGCGTTAGAGCTAAAGTACGCGCCGAAGGCGCTCATGGCATTCGAATTCAGCGAATCCCGGATCATGATCCCCGGAGTGGCCGAACTGGGCTGATACTCGCCACCCGAGCCACGATTGTGCCGTCGCCGGATAGAGGCTGATAGGCAAAATTGAAGCTGTCTGCCACGTCCCACACCTGTGATCCCGCGCCCTTCACCGTAAACACTCCGTTTGCGAAAGTGGCGCTGCCGGTGATGCCTACTTGCCCGATATCCTGATCCAGCCAGGGTGTGGGCAGAGGTTGTGCACTCACGTTGAAGGTGACGGGGTTACTGGCGTTCATGCTGGGAGCCACTAAGACCGACAAAGGCCCGGAGGTCGCTCCCGCAGGGATGGTGATCGTGATGGATGTATTACTCCAGGAGTTGACGGTCAACAGCGCGCCGTTCAGCGTGACGATGCTATTGCTCTGTGCAGCTCCAAAACCCGTACCCGAAATCACTACCTGGCCTCCCACCGACGCCGATGTCGCCGATACGCTGCTGATCACCGGCGCCGGAACGGCCGTGGAGTTCACCGACACGTTGTCGTAGGTCGCCGTGGCCAGCGTGGAGCTGTTGGTGTTGCTGACCACCGCCAGCCCAACGTAGACGTTCTGACCCATACTGATGGTCTGGGGAGATCCAATCGCCACCCAGTTCACCCCGTCAGCCGAAGTGAAGGCATTGATCGTGCTCCCGCTACGCGACACCTTCAACCAATAGGGCAAAGGACCGGCTATTGCGCTGGACTGGCTGGTGCTCCCTCCGGTCGAAGAGCGATAGTTCAGATAAGCGTTAGAGTTAAAGTAGGCGCCGAAGGCGCTCATGGCATTCGAATTCAACGAATCCCGGATCATGATCCCCGCAGTAGCCGAGCCCGGGTTGACGCTCACCACACGGGCTACGATAGAGCCGTCACCGGAAAGAGTCTGATAGGCAAAGTTAAAGCTGTCGCCATTGCCCCAGATCTGTTGCCCGGAGCCATTCACCGTGAATGTCCCGTTCGCAAAAGTGGCGCTGCCCGCCGCACCTACGCTCCCTATGTCTCCGTCTGACCACAGCAAAGGAAGCCCCTTCATGACGCCTGCCACAGTTAGCCCAACGGTTGTAGAACTCGTCAGACTGCCACATGTACCCGTGATCGTCACTGGGACATTGTTCCCCGTGGTTGCCGTATTGCTAGCGCTGAGCGTGAGCGTACTCGAACTGGTCGCGGGATTCGGATTGAACGATGCCGTAACTCCGCTGGGCAATCCCGAGGCAGATAAGGTGACCCCACTACTGAAGCCGTTCTGCGGTGCAACTGTAATCGTGCTCGTGCCGCTGCCTCCCTGAGGAATGCTCACATCGTTCGACGCCGAAAGTGTAAAGCTCGGTGCTGCACTTACCGTTAGCGAGACTGATGTGCTGGCGGTCAAGCTGCCCGATGTGCCCGTGATCGTGACGGTGGCTGCTCCCGTGGTCGCCGTGCTAGCTGGCCATCAACGTCATTGTGCTGGAACCGGTCGTCGGGATTCGGATTGAACGATGCCGTAACTCCGCTGGGCAGCCCCGATGCAGAAAACGTGATGTTGGCGTTAAAGCCGTTCTGCGGTGTCACCGTGATTGTGCTCGCGCCAGACGTCCCTTGCACGATGCTCACGCCATTCGAAGCCGAGAGCGTGAAGTTGGGTGCTGCAGTTACCGTTAGCGAGACTGATGTGCTGGCGGTCAAGCTGCCCGATGTGCCCGTGATCGTCACTGGGACGTTGGTTCCCGTGGTTGCCGTATTGCTGGCGCTGAGCGTGAGAGTACTCAAACTGGTCGCGGGATTCGGATTGAACGATGCCGTAACTCCGCTCGGCAGCCCCGATGCAGTAAACGTGACGTTGGCGTTAAAGCCATTCTGCGGTGTCACCGTGATTGTGCTCGCGCCAGACGTGCCTTGCACGATGCTCACGCTGTTCGAAGCCGAAAGCGTGTATTTTGCCGGCAGTGTCACCGTAAAGGCGACAGGATTGCTGTTATTCATGCTCGGTGCGACGGAGACCACCATCGGGCCCGACGTCGCTCCCGAAGGAACAGTGACGGAGATCGAGCTTGCGCTCCAGCTACCTATCGTCACTGGTGCACCGTTCAGTGTCACCGAGCTGTTGCCCTGCGAAGATCCAAAAGCAGTGCCGGATATCAATACCTGCGTCCCAGCCGGCCCGGATGTGGGCGAAATGCTACTGATGAACGGCGAGGGGTTGGTCGCCGTGGTGACGGAAACATTGTCGTAGGTGGCGGTGGCCAGCGTGGAGCTGTTGTTGCTGGTCAGGGCCAAGCCTATGTAGACGTTCTGGCCCATGTTGATGGTTTGACTGTTCCCGATGGGCATCCAGTTCACCCCGTCGGCCGAAGTGAAGCCACTGATCGTGCTCCCGCTGCGAGAGACCTTCAACCAATAGGGCAAAGGACCCGCTGTGGCGCTGGACTGACTGGTGCTCCCTCCGGTCGTAGCGCGGTAGTTCAGATAAGCGTTAGAGCTAAAGTACGCGCCGAAGGCGCTCATGGCATTCGAATTCAGCGAATCCCGGATCATGATCCCCGGAGTGGCCGAACTCGGGCTGATACTCGCCACCCGGGCCACGATTGTGCCGTCGCCGGATAGAGGCTGATAGGCAAAATTGAAGCTGTCTGCCACGTCCCACACCTGTGATCCCGCGCCCTTCACCGTAAACACTCCGTTTGCGAAAGTGGCGCTGCCGGTGATGCCTACTTGCCCGATATCCTGATCCAGCCAGGGTGTGGGCAGAGGTTGTGCACTCACGTTGAAGGTAACGGGGTTACTGGCGTTCATGCTGGGAGCCACTAAGACCGACAAAGGCCCGGAGGTCGCTCCCGCAGGGATGGTGATCGTGATGGATGTATTACTCCAGGAGTTGACGGTCACCAGCGCACCGTTCAGAGTGACGATGCTATTGCTCTGTGCAGCTCCAAAACCCGTACCCGAAATCACTACCTGGCCCCCCACCGACGCCGATGTCGCCGATATGCTGCTGATCACCGGCGCCGGAACGGCCGTGGAGTTCACCGACACGTTGTCGTAGGTCGCCGTGGCCAGCGTGGAGCTGTTGTTGTTGCTGACCAGCGCCAGCCCAACGTAGACGTTCTGACCCATGCTGATGGTCTGGGGAGATCCAATCGCCACCCAGTTCACCCCGTCAGCCGAAGTGAAGGCACTGATCGTGCTCCCGCTACGCGACAGCTTCAGCCAATAGGGCAAAGGACCGGCGGTGGCGCTGGACTGGCTGGTGCTCCCTCCGGTCGAAGAGCGGTAGTTCAGATAAGCGTTAGAGTTAAAGTAGGCGCCGAAGGCGCTCATGGCATTCGAATTCAGCGAATCCCGGATCATGATCCCCGCAGTAGCCGAGCCCGGGTTGACGCTCACCACGCGGGCTACGATAGAGCCGTCACCGGAAAGAGTCTGATAGGCAAAGTTAAAGCTGTCGCCATTGCCCCAGATCTGTTGCCCGGAGCCATTCACCGTGAATGTCCCGTTCGCAAAAGTGGCGCTGCCCGCCGCACCTACAGCTCCGACGTCGCTATCGAGCCAGCCTGAAGCAAAACCACTGGCTGCCAATACGGTTAGCGAAACCGTCGTGGAATTCCTCAAACTCCCACATGTGCCCGTGACCGTTACGGTCGCTGGTCCCGTTGCCGCTACGCTGCTGGCCAGAAGGGTCAATGTGCTCGAGCCGCTCGCAGGGTTCGGGATTGAATAACGCTGTCACGCCACTGGGCAGACCCGAAAGAGAAAGAGTGACGCTGCCGGTGAAGCCGTTCTGCGGCGCAAGGGTAATTGCAGTTATGCCGCTGCCTCCCTGTGGAATGCCCAAACCACTCGGCGACGCGGAAAGCGTGAAGTTCGGCCCAGGATTTACCGTCACCGAAACCGTGGCCGTATGAGTCAAGCCTCCGACCGTGCCCGTGACCGTGACCGTCGCTGTTCCCGTCGTGGCCGTGCTCGTGGCCGTCAGCGTCATGGTGCTGGAACCGGTTGTCGGATTCGGGCTGAACGATGCCGTTACTCCGCTGGGCAGCCCGGAAGCAGACAAGCTGACGCTACTCGTGAACCCGCTCTGCGGCGTCACGGTAACTTTGCTCGTCCCGCTGGATCCCTGAGCAATGCTCACGCTGCTCGGCGATGCAGATAGAGTGAAGTTTCCTACGACGGTCACGCCAAGCGTGATCGTCGTCGAATTCGTAAGGCTGCCGGAAGTACCCGTAATCGTCAGGGTCGCACTCCCAGTGGCAGCCGTGCTGGTGGCCGTCAGAGTCAGAACGCTCGAAGTCGTGGCAGGATTCGGGCTGAACGATGCCGTTACCCCGGCTGGTAACCCGGATACAGACAAGCCGACGCTGCCGCCAAAGCCATTCTGCTGATTGATGGTAATCGTCGTCGTGACGCTGGTTCCTTCGGTAAGCGTCAAATTCGGCGGCCCCGAAAGCGTGAAGCCGGGGGTCGTATTCGGCCAGCTGTTGACTAGATTCGCGGCGTTAATACTGCCAATGCCGGTAGCGAAATCCCACCCTACCCCTGTGCTATAAGCTGGGTTGTACGCCTGATTCGAAGTAGAGAGCACACCCTGATAGCAATTCGGGCCGGTGCAGTTTACATCCATGTCGCCCTGAGTTATGTCATTGAAAATACAGCCGCTGCCGATGCCGGAACCATTGCTCGAATTGCACGAGCTGCCGTTCGACGAATATTCATTGGCCGCAAGGTGGTAATACTCTGGATTGGGATTACCCTGGCGCGAACCTGCCTTCTGATTGATGAGCGCCTGAACGCCGGCCATGATCGGCGACGCGAACGACGTTCCGCCCGCACCCGACCAGCCGCTCGGGGAACCTGAGCACGCAGCACCGCCATTCGCGGTATCGGACCAGCAGAATACGTAGTAGTGGCTCCAGAGTCCGTCAGCCGCAAACAGCGACACGTCCGGAGTGTCGCGCACCCCATCGTTAGGGTTGCCCAAAACAGATTGCCAGGCAGGCTTCGGCCAGCCCGCGCAGCTTCCACTCACCACTCCTGCGATCGAAGGATTACCCGTCGCGCAGCCGCTTGGGCTTCCGCCACCAGCGACCGTCGTCTGCAAAAAGGCGCCAATGTCGCTACCGCAAAAGCCACTCGGGCCATAGGGTGTCGTGTAGCCCTCATAATTCGAGATCAGTTGGCCCGCGCACGAATCGTTCCAGGGAATTTCGGGAATATAAGACAGTGCCGAACCGAACGTGGAGTTATTCGTGGTGTTCCAATAGAGGTTGTTGCTGCCGGAATACGTATCGCTGAAGTCCGTACCGCCTACGGCCACGTTATACGGCGTGGACGCAAAAGCGTTGGCGCCGATGCCATGCGTAGCCGCGGAAACGCTATTGTCGCACCCCGCCGCGCCGCTATCGCCGGCGGCCACAAAAACCGAAACGCCTTCCGCCACCGCCTGCTGATAGGCCGTGTAATAAGCTGCGTTAGCTGATGCGCCGTTCTCGGTCTCACACTGGCCATAGCTGATACTCATGATGGCCGGCGGTTGACTGCTGCTGTTGATCAAATTCTCCATGGCGATTAATCCGCCAAAAGTGGTCGTGGTATCCGCGCAGGACGCCAGCTTCAGAGTCGCGCCAGGTGCCGCGGCGCTGGCCCATTCCGCATCCAATATCGCTTCCGCGTCGTTCGGAGCGATGACGCCCGGATTGCTGCAGTTGTTGGGGCCACTGGAGGGGCCTGGGTGCACCGTGGTGAAGGACCCCGACTTATAGCCGGAGAGCCCAAACGTCGAACGGAATTTCGTCCAGTCTGCGGCGCTGTATACATTGGTGTCTTCGATCAGAACGATCGTTTGGCCTTGGCCGGCATAGCCCGCGCTAAAAAGAGGATTCAGGTTGTATATCGTCGCCAGGTCGGAGGGCACCATCGCATATGTAGCGCCCAAGGAATCAAACGTGAAGTTGCCCTTCGGCTCGTGTCTTTTGTGCAGGGCGACCGGCCTGACGTCGTTCAGTGAGACGACGCCGACAATCGCAGGAGCGAGGGCCGCTGGGACCTGGGGATCGTTCGCGTTGGCGATGTGCCGCTCCCCTTTGAAATTCATATAGTGCATCTGCGTATGAAACGCCTGGCGCACCTGGCGCACGGTGCCCGAAAAATCGACCACCATGCCGCTCGGATACACCATGTTGATTTGAAACCCGTGAGATTTGAGCCAGCCCGTGACCGTGTCAAGATCTTGGCTCGACAAACCGTAGCTTTCTCCAAATTGTTGAGCAGTCATCCATCGATGGAAGTTCGGCGAACCTTCCGTGTGCAGCTCGTCGATGTAATGTTGAAGTGCGCTCTCTTGTGAGGGAGAACGTCGCAGCTGCAGCAACATGTGCTCCAACATAAGATTGTCTGGCAGCGCGCCGCGATCGTTGTCGGCGTCGACATGGTGGCTTGTGCTGCCCTGAAGCCGGACCAATTTTCCCTCATCGATTCTCTGCGTGATGACAGCAGGGCCTTCGCCACCGCGTCGGCCCTGCGCATGAGCAGCACCGAACGCAAAGAGGCACGCCAGGGCGCACAGATAGAAGGGGGACGCCTTCAGTTGTCGCGACATAGGTTCTCCTTCAGAGAACGAGACACAACTCCAGAAAACGAAGCGACTCGGCGGATGACAGGGGGACGCAACGGCCGATCGGCCGGGCAAAAACCTTGCTGTTACGTAAGTCTCAGATAGTCGTGAGGCCGGGTTTCATAGTTGAGCTCTCCTGACCAGACTTCGTTACAGTGAGCACTACCCTGGGAAGTTGACCGAAAGATACGTAGCCCGTATTAACACCCGGAACTGGCTTCAAAATCTACCGTACAGGAGTACAGCTTTCTTAGCCTGTCCTTTTGTTCAGGTACTCGAGGATATCTGCGGATGAGGTGATTGATAAAACCGAGGCAGGATTAAATCTCTGTAGTGGAGTTATTTCACGTTGGCGTCGAAAACGGCAGTTTGAATCTGACCGGCGCGTTTCACCTGCACAAATACGCGGTAGTCGCCCGCTTTGGGAAAGCCATAAGGGATGGAAATTTCCGGTGCGACTTTCTCACCCCCCATTTGCCCCATGTTCATCGAGCTGTGTGCGCTTTCTTCTAAACTCGCGGGCAAACTCGCCTGGGCCAGCTCAAACGAAGCCATCGGCACGGATCCTGTCGGATGCACGTGCGCAAAAACGCTCCCGTCCGTCCGAATGATTGCGGCATGCGCCGCCATGCCCATGTAGGGTTGCAGATCTTGCGCCGGATTCCCCTCGCGGTCGATCACGCGAAACCGCAGAATCAGCGGAACGCCCGCTTGGAGCGGCTGCGCGTCGCGCTCCCACATCATGCGGTCCCCGTCGGAAAGCGAATATTCTGCACTTGTCGCCGTCTCAGACGGGTTCCCATTCCCATCGATCCCGCTGTCATCGCCCGTGAGCGGCTGGCCTGTAATAGGCGACGCAAGATCGATTTGCCCGACCATCGTTACAGGAAAACCGCTGCTCAACACCACGTCCGCAAAAATCTGATAATGGCCGCCGGGCATGGCGGGCAGGTTCTGAGTGAAGCCGTCGCCCGAGCGTTGCGGATGCAAATGCCAGAAAACGTCCATGCCGGGACTGCGAACGAGGAAAAGGTGCATCAGGTGCTCGTGATCCAGAATAAGATCGCGGAAGTCGATCCAATCTTCCGGCCGGCGAGGATTTCCCGAGGCTATCCGCATGGGCTTGGTATGCAGGATCAACTGGCCATTCGCACTGACTGCGGCTTCGATTTCAGGAATGGTATAGACATGGCCCGCGTACTGACGCGCATCTGCTCTCCACCACAAGCCGCCTAAGCAAAGCACCGTCGCCACCACGACACCCGCTATAGCCGCCGCGAATCGCACCCGGCGTTTGCGCATCGCCGGAGCAGGTGCTCCCGGTGCAAGATTTCCTTCCCGAACCGCAGCCGCCACGATGGAGACCATGGCGAACGCGAGCACGATCATCAGAATAAACAGAACCGCGCCTAGGGATCGCTGCATCGGTAGCGTGCGCTGCGCGATCGCCGGAATCGGCACAGCGAGCCAGCCTTTGCCTGCAGCTCCGTCGGCCTCAATCCGCACTTGCAGCGAGCCAAACTCCATCAGCCAGAGACTCCCACGGAAAAATTGCGGGTCGTCTTTTGATCGCTGCGCGCTTTCCGCCGCCGGAGCGTACTGAGACCCGGGGCCCGTGAGCTGCATGGGCGCGATGCGAATCTCGCTGACGTCATTCGATTCGCTGCGAATCTCGACTTCCGCGATGCCGGGAATCACCTGTGGCACTCGAACCGTGACGAAGAGCTTATACGGCCCGGCATTGCCCTCGAGGAACACGTCCGGGCTGCCCACGTGAGCGCAGACCGGCACGGCGCACGCCGCGAGAACAAAAACTGTCAATCCGAGCGCACTCGCGGTCCCCAGCGCACGCCGCCTTTGCGCGCCGCAGATGTGCAAGCGAAGGATTTGCTTTTTCAGGAAAATTGCAATAAGGCGTTTCATTGCATCAAGCTTCAGCCGTTTAACGGCGGATCCCCCGCACCCACTCTCCCGCCGCCGCGCCCAGCCGGCTGCTGAGAATCGCCAGAAGCACGGCTTCCCCCATAATCATCCAGAAGCCGAACGCGGCGTAGTCGATGGGCACAAACAGGCGCCGAATGTCATAGCCATTGGGTGTGGCGAAATAGGCGAAATAGTTCGTGCCGAAAAACCAGTTCGCCGAGGCCCGCGACACGAGAAACGTCGCAAACGGCCATTGCACCGCAAGGAAAGCAGCCAGGAAAATCACGCCGAATATCGCCGCTTTTCGCCATTTCTTCCAGCCAATCGTCCTGGGCTCGAGCAGGTCAAGCAACAAAGCGGGCACGATCACCAGCAGCGGAAACTCCATGGGCACCATATGGGTGATCCGCTGATAGACGGGACCAAGTTTTGGCGTAGCTGGAAACAACGGAAAAATCCAAAGCATGACCATCGCGTAAGCTGTATAAACACCCGCCACGATCGTGCGCGCCCAGCGATTCTCGGAAATCCCAGCGAAGGCCGTAAACACCACGGGTATCACGATCGCCACCGCCCGGTAGCACTGGGCCGTATGCATCAGCACGCGATAAGTCGATTCCCAGACCACCGTAAGCGCGAGCATGGTGATCATGCCGCCCAGCAGTAGTAGCATCCAATCCAACTTCCGCCGCAACAGGCCGCTCGCCCGGTTCCGCGTACTCGCAATCAGCACCAGCGCGCCAAATTGGATCGCCAACACGCCGCCATCCAGCACCACATGCGGCGGGCTGAAAATCTTTACGTCCAGTCCGTAGGCGTTGTGCCACCAATTATCAAACGGCGCTGACGTAAGCATGGTCGCGCCGCCCCAGGCTGCGATAAAGGCTCCCAGCGGCCCGCGGAATCTCCACACACTTACGCTGGCCGAAGCCAGTCCCGGGTCGCGCCCTAAAGTGCACGAGAGAATGAGGTATCCACTGGAGAATCCGGCCAGAATGCCGCACAATTGGATGAGCATGTGCGCAGGAGTCCAAAACGTGTCCCGACCAATAGACATGTGCCAGGAAATGTCCCAATAGCCCCCGATCACCACGGAAACGACAGCCCCAAAAAGCGCCCACACATACCAGGGGACAGACGTCAATTCTGCGGGCGCCTGTGCGGCAACACGCGGCGAAGTTCGGGCTACGGATTCGAGTGTCGAGGCCATGTCAATACTTAAATCGAAGGTAGCACAGCGGACACAAGAAATCGAAGTGCAGCGCAGGAAACATAGAACCGCTGCTGTTTATGCATAATCAAACTTAATGAGGAACAACCCCGATGGTTTGGAGCTTGAAATGAGCATGACGCACGCCCGCGATTCCGCGCAGGTGGAGGACGTCGAACTGCGGGAATGGCTCGACTCGCTGGACTTTGTGCTCCAGGAGCACGGCCGCGAACGAGCTGCACAGATTCTCGAGCGCATGCAGCAGCATGCGGCCGAATCCGGCGTCACCCTGCCGTTCACAGCCAACACCCCTTACGTAAACACCATTCCCGCCAGCGCACAGCCGCCGTATCCCGGAAATCAGGAAATCGAGCGGCGCATCAAAAGTTTCGCTCGCTGGAATGCGCTCGCCATGGTTGTGCGCGCCAATCGTGAGGAGCCGGGAATTGGCGGCCACATCTCCACCTATGGATCGGCGGCCACGCTCTACGAAGTCGCCTTCAATCATTTCTTTCGCGCCCGCGGCGAGAATAGCGAAGGCGACATCGTCTATTTTCAAGGGCATGCCTCTCCCGGAATCTATGCGCGAGCTTTCTTGGAAGGCCGCATCTCCGTGGATCAATTGGAAAATTTCCGCCGGGAGCTGAAGCCCGGCGGCGGGCTTTCCTCTTATCCGCATCCCTGGCTAATGCCCGATTTCTGGGAATTTCCCACCGTTTCCATGGGACTCGGCCCGATCATGGCCATCTATCAGGCCCGCTTCAATCGCTACCTGGAAGATCGCGGATTGAAGGAACCCTCCGACCGCAAAGTTTGGGCGTTCATCGGCGACGGCGAAACCGACGAGCCGGAGTCTCTCGGCGCCATAACTCTGGCCTCCCGCGAGCAACTCGACAACCTGATCTTCGTCATCAACTGCAATCTGCAGAGGCTCGATGGCCCGGTGCGCGGAAACGGCAAGATCATTCAGGAGCTGGAAGCCATTTTTCGCGGCGCCGGATGGAACGTTATCAAAGTCCTCTGGGGCAGCGATTGGGACCCGC
Organism: uncultured Acidobacteriota bacterium; assembly: GCA_963846235.1. Classification (GTDB taxonomy): domain Bacteria; phylum Acidobacteriota; class Terriglobia; order Acidiferrales; family UBA7541; genus Palsa-189. The sequence goes on along the minus strand of CAWJVF010000002.1, from coordinate 3,345,228 downwards.
TGCTTGAAAAAGATCGCGATGGCCTTCTCGTAAAGCGCATGGGCGAAGTCGTGGACGGCCAGTACCAGAAGAACAGCGTGGAATCCGGGGCATATTTCCGCGAGCATTTCTTCGGTGTCGATCCGCCGTCTCCTCGATATGGTCAAGCATCTCTCCGACGAGCAACTTCACAAGATGAGGCTCGGAGGCCACGATCCAAAGAAGGTCTACGCGGCTTACAAAGCCGCGGTCGAGCACAAAGGCTCGCCAACGGTCATCTTGATGAAGACGATCAAAGGCTATGGCCTTGGAGAAGCCGGTGAGGGCCGGAACATTACCCATCAGCAGAAAAAAATGAACGAAGATGAACTCCGTGAGTTCCGCTCTCGGTTTGGCATTCCCATATCCGACGAAGAAGTCGCGCAGGCTCCCTTCTACAAGCCTGCGGAAGACAGCGTCGAAATGCAATATCTCCAGGAGCGCCGCCGTGCTCTCGGCGGCTACGTTCCAAGCCGCAAAGTCTGGCCGATTTCGGTCCACGAGCCTGCCGAAGATCTTTACGAGGAATTCTTCAAGGGCACCGATGGCCGCGAAGTCGCCACGACTATGGCTTTCGTGCGACTCCTTGCAAAACTCCTCCGCGACAAAGAACTAGGTAAGCTCATCGTGCCGATCATTCCCGACGAAGCTCGCACCTTCGGCATGGAATCTCTTTTCCGCCAGGTGGGAATCTATTCCCATCTCGGGCAGCTCTATGATCCGGTCGACCGCGAAACGTTGCTCTATTACAAAGAAGCACGGGACGGACAGATCCTTGAAGAAGGCATCACCGAGGCAGGTTCCATGTCTTCCTTCATCGCCGCCGGCACCGCCTATGCTACTCATCGTATTCCCACGATCCCGTTCTTCATTTTTTACTCCATGTTCGGCTTTCAGAGAATTGGCGACCTCATCTGGGCCGCGGGCGACGAACGCACGCGGGGTTTTCTGATTGGCGGCACTGCCGGGCGCACCACGTTGGCAGGCGAAGGCCTGCAGCATCAGGATGGCCAAAGTCATATCCTCGCTTACCCGTTACCCAATCTTCGCGCCTACGATCCGGCCTTTGCCTTCGAGATTGCCGTTATCATTCGCGACGGAATCCGGCGAATGTACAAAGAAGGCGAAAGCATTTTCTATTACCTGACTGTGACCAACGAACCTTATTCTATGCCTGCCATGCCGCAGGGCGCTGAGGAAGGCATATTGAAGGGGATGTACCTGCTCGCGCGCGCTGAAAATCAGCAATCGAAACTTCGCGCTCAGCTTTTGGGAAGCGGCGCGATTTTGCGGGAGGCGCTGAAAGCGCAAAAAATGCTGGCGGACAATTATGACGTCGCTGCCGATGTCTGGAGTGTCACCGGCTATAAGCAGCTCTACACGGATGGCCACTCCTGCGAACGCTGGAACATGCTCCATCCCTCGGAGGAGCCGCGCGTTCCTTACGTCACGCACTCTTTCCGCAATGCTCCCGGCGCGCTCGTTGCGGCGTCGGATTATCTCCGCGCTTTGCCGGATTCGATCTCTCGCTGGATGCCACGGCCTCTGGTCTCCTTGGGAACGGATGGTTTTGGGCGCAGCGAGACGCGTGCCGCTCTGCGCGACTTTTTCGAGGTGGACGCGCGGTTCATCACGCTGGCCACCCTGAATGAACTAGCCCGGCAAAAGGCCATCAAACCGGCTGTCGTGCAAAAGGCCATTCATGATTTGGAGATCAATCCGGCGAAAGTTGATCCTATAATTTCTTGAAGCATACTAAGTTCACAAGGACATTATCAGTGACCACCACGATCAAGCTTCCCGAACTCGGCGAGAATGTTGATTCGGGCGATCTGACAAAAATCCTCGTCAACGTCGGCGACGCAATTTCCAAAGACGATCCCCTTCTTGAGCTCGAAACGGAAAAAGCCACCATCGAAGTTCCGTCTCCCGTCTCGGGCGTCGTAAAGGAACTCCATGTTCAGCAGGGCCAGAAGATAAAAGTAGGAGACGCGCTTTTCACGATCGACGAAAATGGCGCGGGCGCGAAACAGAAGGAGCAGTCACAGCAATCAGAGAAAGACCAGCCACAAAAAACCGAGCCGGAACGGGAACCACGGGCCGCGGAGCAACCCCCGCAAGAACAGCCGGCGCGCGCGGCCAAAGCTCAAGCGACGGGTGCTGCAGTGGCCCAGGCGAAGAAGCCCGAAACTGAAGCTAAGCCGCAGGCGCGCGCAGAGGCTAAAGCGGAAGCGAAGCCAAGTCAGAAAGCTGAGCCGAAGCCAGAGAAAACGGAGCCGCAGAGAGCTGAGGCAAAGCCTCCGGTTCAAACGGAAGCGCCCGCCGAAGCCGAGGAAGAGAGTTCCGAAAACGAGCGGGAAGAAACGGTCATTCCTTTCCGGGCGGAAACTACGGAGCCCGCCCGCCACGCTGGTCACTTGGCTGCCGCCTCTCCTGCCATTCGGCGCCTCGCGCGCGAATTGGGCATCGACATCAACAAAGTTGTTGGTTCTGGCCCCGAAGGGCGGATTGATGAAGAAGATATAAAGAATTACGCCAGACAGATCATTTCTCAAGGGGCCGCCCCGCGTTCGGTGGGCGAGACTTTCGCCCCGCTGCCTGACTTCGCGAAATGGGGTCAGATCGAACGCAAACCCATGAGCAATGTGCGGCGCGCCACGGCGGAGCACCTGGCGCAAGCTTGGCACAATGTTCCGCAGGTCACGCACTTCGATAGCGCCGACATCACCGAACTGGAGAGTTTGCGCGGCCGCTTTTCGGATTCGCAAAATTCAGGCGGACCCAAAATCACCGTGACAGCCATAGCGCTCGAAGTCGTCGCTGCGGCGCTCCAAAAATTCCCGCAATTCGCTGCCAGCATTGATATGGCTGGACGGGAGATCGTCTACAAACACTATTGCAATATCGGCATCGCGGTCGATACGAGCTATGGCTTGATTGTTCCCGTCGTGCGCGACGCGGACCAAAAAAGCATTCCGCAGCTCGCCAGAGAATTGACCGAACTGTCAGAACGCGCTCGCGAAAAGAAACTCTCGCTCGACGAGATGGCCGGCGGAGTTTTCACCATTACGAATCTGGGCGGGATTGGCGGGACCGGATTTTCGCCTATCGTGAACTATCCCGAAGTGGCGATATTAGGCATCTCGCGGCTTAGCGTGGAACCGCGCCACGTCGATGGCTCGTTCCAGCCGCGCAAGATTCTGCCTCTTTCTCTCTCCTACGACCATCGCCTCATCGATGGCGCCGACGCGGCTCGCTTCCTGCGCTGGGTCGCAGAAGCCCTCGAACAACCTGCTTTGCTGCTCTTCCGCGCATAACTTGGAGCGCCGAGAGTTGCATGCAACTTTGCAGACCGCTGTAGTAAACTCATCGGGAATGATTTAGCCGCTGCGACTATAGGGACAGCGGTACGTTGCATATGCCTCTGTCATTACATCCGATAGGCAAATCGGTCACTTTGAAGCGTCATTTTGAAATAGGGGAGGTCGTCGTGAAACTGCGGATCTCGTACATTATTCCGGTCCTGTTGATTGCGGGATCGCTTGCGCTGGTAACAAGCGGGCCGCGTGCGGACAGCGCCAGGAAGACTGCAAAAGCCGCCCATGAGGGCACGTCGGCCTCGATTCCCACCTTCTCTACCGAAGATCTGGCGCGCACCGGAATCTTCTACGCCGGCGGCCAGTACGAAGGTGAGCCGGGTAAGGAGACGATGGGCGGCGACGCCTACGTCGAGGTGTGGGTGCCGAAGCAGATCAAGCATCCCTATCCGATTGTCTATGTCCATGGCGCGGGGCAGACCGCGACGGACTGGGAGCAGACGCCGGACGGACGGCCCGGCTGGGCGTATTACTTCGCCAAGCAAGGCTATGTGCAGTACATGGTGGATTCGCCGGCGCGCGGCCGTTCGCCTTACGTTCCCGGAGTACGACGGCAATCTGACCATCCGCACCGCTCCGAATCTGGAAGAAATCTTCACCGCTTCGGCAAAGAAGGGCAATTTCCCGCGCGCGCATCTGCACAACCAATTTCCCGGCACGGGCACTGATGGGCGATCCGATCTTCGATAATTTCGCGAAGACGCAGGTGCAATTTCTCGGCGGCGGAGGACCAGTGAGGCAGGATGAACTGACTCATCGCGCTCTCGTCGCGCTTGCTGGACGCGATCAATTCGCCGGTAATTCTGCTGACGCATTCGCAGGGCGGAACGCCCGGGTGGCTGACAGCCGATTCGCGGCCCGAACCAGGTGAAGGCGATCGTCACCATTGAGCCCGCCGCGCCGCCGATCAAAGGCGTGAACACCGCGACTCTCGCCTATACGGACGGTCCCGGCGGATTGACGTGGGGAGTTGCGGCACAGCCGATCACCTACGATCCGCCGGTGAAAGATCCCGCGGAGCTGCAGCCGGTGCTGGAAGCGAAATCCGATGCGCCCGGCGACGTGGTTCCCTGCTACGTGCAGAAGGAGCCCGCGCACAAGCTCGTCAATCTCGAGAAGATTCCCGTCGTCTATCTTTCCTCTGAAGGCGGATATCACCGCGAATACGATCCGTGCCTTGCGAAGTGGCTGAATCAGGCCGGCGTGCATACGCAATTCGTGCGCGCTCGAAGACGTGGGCATACACGGCAACGGCCACGAGATGATGCTGGAAAAGAATAGCGACGACATCGCCAAGTACATCGGCGACTGGATCGACAAGAACGTGCCGCAGAAAGACAAGCCGTCGATGGCGACGCCGCCTTCGACCATTCCCACGTTTTCTACTGATAACATCGCGCGCCAGGGATTTTTCTACGCCGGCGGCAGATACGAGGGCGACGACGGGCAAGAAGGTCATGGGCGACGCGATGTACACGGAAGTGTGGGTGCCGAAGCAGGTTCGGCATCCCTATCCGATCGTCTTCTTCCACGGCAACGGGCAAAGCGGCGCGGTGTGGCGGCAGACGCCCGACGGGCGGCCGGGCTGGGCGTATTACCTCGTTGGGCAGGGCTACACCGTTTACATGGTGGATTACCCGGCGCGCGGGCGCTCGCCGTATGTTCCCGGCGTTGACGGCAAGCTCGGAATTCGCACCGCGCTGGATCTGGAGCAGATCTGGACCGCTCCGGCCACGTCCGGCGGGAACTTCCCGCGCATGAAGAAGTACACGCAATGGCCGAGCGACTCGCCGAAGAAGGGCATGATGGGCGATCCGGTGTTCGACAACTTCATCAAGGGCCAGATGCAGTTCGTGGACGACCAGGAAGAGCTCGCGGTGCCCGCGGGCGTTGCGCTGCTCGATCAGATCGGCAAGCCGGTGATCCTGATCTCGCATTCGCAGGGCGGCGGGATCGGATTCGACGTGGCCGAACGAGCGGCCGAAGCTGATCGCCGGCATGGTGGCGATCGAGCCGGGCGGCCCGCAAATCGGCGTTGCGGACACCGCAAAGGTGGACTACACGCGCGTGAATCCGAATTCCTGGGGCCTGACGACGATGCCGTTCAAGTTCGATCCGCCGATCAATAGTCCTTCGGATCTCAAGGTTCATCTCGAGCCTTCGGAACGGCCGGGCGACGAAGTCGGCTGCTACATGCAGGACGAGCCCGTTCACAAGCTGGTGAGCTTCGAGAATATGCGCATTCTCTCGCATCTCCGCCGAAGGCACCTATCATCGCGTGTTCGATGTGTGCATTCCCAAGTGGCTGAATCAGGCCGGAGCGAAAGATGATTTCGTGCGCCTGGAAGACGTGGGAATCCACGGGAACATGCACGAGATGTTCCTCGACCGGAACAGCGACGAGGTCATCAAGTTCATCGACGGCTGGATCAACAAGAACTTGAAGTAGCCCATAGTTCCTCAGTTCGTGAAGTAATTGCGGCGGCGTTGCTGCTGTTGCTGCGCAGGCGGCCGACTGGGCAGGTCGCCGACGTTGGGCGGATGCGGAAGCTGCAAGTCGACGAGCGCGTTTTCGCTTTGCAGTTTGACCTTGACGATGAACGCGGCGCCGATGTCATCCACGTTCCAATCGGAAGTGGCCAGCGGCTTATCCGGGCGATCAGAAGGACTCCAGAGAACCTCCCCAGTCTTGTGATCGATCTTCGAGGGATCGAGTTCAAAAACCTGATGGCCGCTAGTTTCCAGCAGCAGGAAGCGATTCCCAATCTGCAACAGGAGCGGCTCGTTCTTCTTGCCGGTGCGATAAACTTCCCAATCTTTCGGCGGCGCGTCATTCACGCGCAAAAGTGCGCTCTCGATCGACTTAAAGACGAGGGGCTTATCTTTAGCAAATGCGCTGGCGCTGGGTGCGAATGCACTTGCACCGGGTGCGGGGGCAGCTGCACATATCCCACCGATTGCGCCCACAATCAGGAGCGAATAAAACACCGCGCGTGCTGTCAACGTCAGAGTCCTCCTAGGCTTCCGTGAATCATACGACGCTTTGGCGTCCCCAGCGGTTGCACTTCGGGCAACCATGAGCTTAGGAAGAGAATCTGTGCAGTGGTCAGAAGCTCGGGATTGCGAGCATTGAACCAAGCGAGGATTCTCATGAGCCATTCTTCCCGCCCAAGCCCTCACTACAAACGATGCTCGGCGCGGTGGCGCGGCGGCACGATGGCGAAAATAGGATCGCTGACCTGCCTTTCGCTCTTGGTGTCGCTCATAACCCTGAAAGTCACGCTGGCCGGACAGGACAAACCTGCACAGGATAAGCCCGCCATCTCGGTGGACGTCAAAGTGGTGAATGTGCTCGCCACCGTTCGCGACAAGAAAGGCCAAATCGTAACGAATCTGGGTCAGGACGATTTCAAACTCGAGGAAGACGGGCGTCCGCAAACAATCACATATTTTGCGCGCGAGACCGATTTGCCGCTGACACTGGGGCTGCTGGTGGATACCAGCATGAGCCAACGGCGCGTGCTGCCGGATGAGCGCGATGCCAGCCGCAGCTTTCTCGATGACTTGCTTCGAGATCAGGACCAGGCATTTCTGATCCACTTCGATCGCCAAGTGGAACTCTTGCAGAGCCTGACCTCTTCGCACCAGAAACTGCAGGCTGCGCTCAACCTGCTGGCAATCGAGCAACCCGAAAACGATTCGGGGTCCGGAAACGGAGGCGGGGGTGGCGGATACCCTGGTGGCGGCGGTTATCCCGGAGGCGGCGGAGGTTACCCGGGCGGCGGTAGGGGATCTCAGCGGAGAGTGCGAGGCGGCACCGCGCTTTACGACGCGATTTACCTCGCGTCGGACGAAATCATGAGGAAACAGAAAGGCCGCAAGGCGGTCATTGTCCTTACCGATGGAGTGGATCACGGAAGCAAGGAGACGCTTGAGCACGCCATCGAGACCGCGCAGCGGACGGATACGATCGTCTACTCGATCCTTTTTGCGGACGAGGAGGCTTACAGCGGATTCGGGCGGCCGGGCGGAGGTTATGGCGGCGGTCCGTACGGTGGCGGACCCTATGGCGGCGGCCGGCGCGGCGGAGGTTATCCGCGTTTCCCGGAGCAGCGGCCGGACGGAAAGAAAATCCTGACGCAGATTTCCACCGAGACGGGAGGCCGAATGTTCGAGGTCTCCAAGAAGCAGACGGTCGACCAGATCTACCATCAGATCGAAGACGAACTGCGCAGCCAGTACAGCCTGGGTTACACGCCGGACTCGAGTTCCGCCTGGGGCTATCACAAGCTTCACGTCACGGTTAAGCAGAAGGATTCCATAGTGCAAGCGCGTCAAGGGTATTACCTGGACCGCTAGACCCGAACGCAGCCGCGTTGCGCCTGCGACCCACCCCCCTACCATTTTTGCGCAAGTGTTCATTCTACTGACCTTGCGGCACCACAGTCTGAGTTGAAACACCACAGACCCACTTGTTGCACAAAACGCAAAAAGTGGGGCACCCGAAAAACCAAGGCGCTCGTGAAGGCCCTCGGAGCTCCCTCGAAACTCCCTCGAAACTCCCTCGAAACTCCCTCGAAACTCCCTCGGAACTCCCTCGGAGCTCGGGACAAGTCGGGACAAGTCGAGACAAGCCGGCGCTACAAAAAACGATCGCACGCGTCGCGCTGGCGAACAGAGCGTATCGCCCTCCCCCGCAAGATTTTTTCGTAAGTGTTGATTCTGGTCGGCTTTAAGTCCAATAAAAATGGAAGTGCAGATTCTGCGGGAGTTGCGGGCGCGTTTTGCGGATGTGCAGATTCCGCAGGGCTTAGGGCAAAAAGCCTTTTGTAACAGTAACCTGAGAATTGAAATTCGAGAGCCCGCTGAGCGTGATTCTCGGAGTGGAAAAGCGGCGATAGTTTTGGCGAGAGGCCGTGCGAGCCTACCATGACCGCGCACGCTGAAACGTCAGACGGACAGGAATCGGCGCTTGTGGGAGAACATCGGAAGGAATCACCGAAGAACATACGTGAGTGTAGCATATTATCATTTAGTTATCAACAGATTTTGTGTTTTAGATCTGGTATTCGAAAAACCGCACCCTTAAAACCGACCCTTCGCAGCTCAGGGCAAGCGGGTGCGGCACCCAGCTTTCAAACTCATCTACGCGCGAATGTGCGGTTTGTTCGAATGGCGAATCGTTCGAACGATGTTTGACGTCAACATATTGGGACTGAGGCGTGCGCGAGCAGAGCGCTCAGTACGCGAGCAGAGCGCTGAGTAATCGACAGCGAGGGCACCCGCAAAACCAAAGCAGATCCCTCGCGCTGCGGCGCTCGTGATGACAGCGTAAGGCGTCACCGCTGTTTCACGTGAAACAGACCGGCGAAAAGCCCCGGGGTGCCCCCGCGAAAAGCGCGCGGGCACCCCGGGCTACAAACTGAAAGACGACCCTGTGTTAGTTGGGTTGGGTAGCGGAGACGCCGCGGAGGCTGCCGCCCCCTTGCGGGGCCGTGCCTGCGGGTGCGCTACTGCTGCTCGCGGAATTGCCGATGGCGGCGCCGTTGACGACCAACTCGACGCGGCGGTTGCGCTGACGGCCATCGGCGGTGTCATTGGAAGCCACCGGCTGGGTCTTGCCGAATCCCTTGGCGGTCATCGAAGATGCGGGAACGCCTTCCTGGGCAAGATAGTCCCGCACTCCATCGGCGCGGCGGCCGGAGAGTTCCTGATTGAAATCGTCGGAGCCCACGCTATCGGTGTGTCCTTCGATTTGAAGCGAGAGTCCGGGGTGCGCCAGCACGATGCCGGAAATTTTGGCGAGCTTTTCGCGAGCGCCCGGCTTGAGATCGGCGCTGCCGGTATCGAAGAGAACGTCTGACATATTGACGATGAGGCCGCGCGCGGAGTCACGCGTCTGCAAGACGGCGTTCAACTGCTGCAGAAGTTGCGCCCGCAACTGCGCTTTTTCGGCTTCGGCTTTGGCGGCTGCCTGGCGGGCCTTTTCGGTTTCCGCTTCCGCGGCTGCCCGAGCCTGCGCGGCCTGCTGGGCCTGGGTTTCGGCGACTTGCTGCTGAGCGAGAGCAGCTTGGCGAGCGGCTTCGGCCTGCTGTTGCTGCCTGGCAGCCTCCTGCGCGGCTTGCTGGGCCTCCTGCTTCATGCGCTCGGCTTCGGCCTTGGCCTGCTCGGCCTGCAGGCGTTCCTGCTCGGCTTGCTGGCGGCGCTGAGCCTGGGCAGCGGCGTCTGCGCGAGCCTGGGCTTCGCGCTGCTCGGCAGCTTGTTTTTCGGCGGCGATCTTGGCCTGCGCGTCCTCCTCACCCTTTTGCTTGACGGCCATTACTCGGGCTTCCTCGGCCGTTTCCGTGGCGTCTTTCGCAGCGGAGTCGACCAGCTTGCGATCACGCTTCTGGCGGTAGGTGTCTTCGGCCGCGGCTAATTGCTGCTGCGCCTTGGCCCATGCGGCAGGCGCGTATTTGTCGGCGTTGGCGTTGTGCGCGACGCGAATAGCGTTGCGCGCTTCGAAGAGTTCGAGCGGCGTCTTGCGGTCGATGCCGAAAATGGCGTTGTCAATCTTGGTGTTGGAAGAGGAGTAGGCGCCGGGGCCCAGCAATTGGTAAGTGGCATCGATGTTTTCGACCTTCCCGGAAGGAAGGCTCGAAAAGCTATTTTCCAGAACGACCATGTTGCCCGGCTGCGTAACGGCAAAATAGGGCTCCGCCGTGACGATCATGCCAAAGGTCTGCATGTCCGTATCGGCTTTGATTTCGGCCATGCCATTTTTCACCGTGATTTCGCCGAGGTTTTCGGCGCGGCCCTGGGGCGAGACGGCCCAAAAGACGTACGTCAGATATTCGAGGCCGAATTTGGTGGCGTCTTCCATGCCGTCGAATTTCGCTTCGATTTCCATGCGGTTGTTTTTGGCCTTAACCTCGGCTTCGCCTGAGGCGGTGGGCATGAGCTTGGTGCCCGCGTAGCTGACCTTGGCCGAACCGCCAGCGCGGCGATAGTTCATGGCCTTAGTGGTATGCGAAATGGCGTTCGCGTCCATCGTGCCGCGGGGCGCGCCCGTTGCGGGAGAGGGGGTTTGGGCCACGGCACCGGTAAGGGCCGGGCCTAAGCAAATCACCAAGATTGCCGCCGGTTTGAGAATTAAGTTGCCGATTTTCACAGTTGGCTCCTACTCGTTCGAATTTGGGTTTATGGCAAGCGCCGAAATCAGACCAGCGCTCGCGCTTTGGGGCCGTTCTAGTGGCTTTGCTTGAACATAGGTTAACAACCAGCCTACGTGGGCGGGGGTGCCAATCGTATGACCCTTGCGCAATAAATTACCTGTAAGTTGCGCACAAAGAAACCGGTTAGGCGGGCTATGGAGCATTGCCCGAGGGGCAGTACCGGGGGCTGGTACGGAGCAGCGAAATGGGGTATACACCAGCCCGACACGCGCGAGTTTTCCAGGTCGCGCAGCCTATTCCACCCAAAACATCACTGAAAGGAGACCCCCATGGCCCAGCTAACTGCTGCCAAAGACGTAATATCCGCCACCGGTAAGGTTTCGAATCCCGCGCCGTTGGGCCTTGCTGCATTCGGGCTGACCACGGTTGTACTGAGCACAATCAACGCCGGGTTACTGCCGCCCGAGGCCGTGCCGGCGGTGGTGCCGCTAGCGTTCTCGTTTGGGGGTTTGGCGCAAATCATCGCCGGGCTCCTGGAATACGGGAACGGCAATACGTTCGGGATGGTGGCTTTCACTTCGTATGGGGCTTTTTGGTGGTGGTACGCGCTCCTGAACTGGACCGTGGGAGCGGGTTGGATCAAGGCGCCAGACCCGAAAGGGGTAGGGGTGGCGCTGCTGATGTGGGGAGTGTTCACGCTTTACATGTGGATACCGACGTTTCGAACCAACTTCACACTGTGGTCGATTTTCCTGCTGCTGTGGGTCACGTTTTTTCTGCTTGCTGGGGCCGATCTGGGGATGGGGCCAGGTTGGCGGTCAGCGGGCGGTTGGATGGGCATGATTACAGGGCTCGATGCGCTCTATCTTTCGTTCGCGGAAGTGACCAACGCGACGTTTGGGCGGCCGGTGATGGCGGTGGGCGGCGCGGTGCTGAAAGCTTAAAAAAGAAAATCCCCAGGGCCCCGCAGACAGCGGCGGGCGCCCTGGGCTACAAAGAACCATCGCCCGCTTCGCCGAGGTATGTTAAGGCATCCACACGTAAAGACGAGCCTTCGCAAGCTCCCTTCGATTCTCAGGGCAAGCAGTGTGGGGCACCCGTAAAACCGTAGTTCGGCGGATGAAGGGACTTGACGCCGCATACGTGGCGGCAATACCTTCAAGATATGAGCGCGATCAATTTGAACGTAAATGGCAAGGTTCACGCGGTGGACGTCGATCCGACGACGCCGCTTTTGTATGTGTTGAGCGACGATCTGGCACTGAACGGGCCGAAGTTTGGCTGCGGGCTAGGGCAGTGCGGAGCCTGCACGGTGATCGTGAAGGGACAGGCGATCCGATCGTGCATCACGCCCGTGAAGTCGGTTGAGGGCGCCGAGATCACGACGCTCGAAGGCATCGGCACGATCGACAAGCCTCATCCCCTGCAGGCAGCGTTCATCGAAGAGCAGGCTGCGCAGTGCGGCTTTTGCATCAACGGCGTGATCATGACCGCCAAAGCGTTTCTGGACAAGAATCCGAAAGCGACCGAGCAGGAAATCCACCAGGCCATGTCTGGCGTGCTTTGCCGCTGCTTTACGCACGTGCGAATGCTGCGCGCGATAAATCGTGTGAGAGAAGGGCGTGCGAAGGAGGTGGCGGCGAAATGAGCAAAAACTCAGAGGTCGCGCGCAAACGCACGCTCACCGAAGATGGCGTGGCGGCATTAGACCGGGCCGGATTTTCGCGCAGGTCGTTTCTGGCAGGGGCGGGAGCGCTGGTCGTCAGCTTCAGCATGAAAGGCGCGGTGCAGACCGCATTGGCTCAGGGCGCTTTCGAAGGAGGGACGGCCGGTTCGCCGCCGCTCAACCAACTCGATTCGTGGATTGCCATCGCAGCGGACGGCGGCGTGACCGCGTACACGGGCAAAGCAGAATTGGGGCAAGGAATTTCGACCGCGCAAATCCAATTGGTGGCGGAAGAACTGTGCGTGCCGTTCAAGCGCGTGAAGCTGATTTATAGCGACACGGCGCTTACGCCCGATCAGGGGATTACGTCGGGCAGCCAGTCGCATCCGACGAACTTCAATCAGAAGAATCTGGCGCAGGCTGCGGCGACTGCGCGCGAGGCGCTGGTGGAATTGGCTTCGATGCGGCTGGGCATACCGGCAGGTCAACTTGTAGCTGCGGACGGCGCGATCAGCGCGAAGGGCGATGCTTCGAAGAAAGTAGCTTACGGCGAACTCGTCGGCGGCAAGAAATTCGAAATCAAGCTAGACCCGAACGCCAAGCGCAAGCCTGCGAGCGAGTGGACCGTGCTGGGGACTCCGGCGCAGCGTCCGGATTTGCCGGCGCTGGTGACCGGGCAATTTGAATTTGTGCATAACGTGCGAGTGCCAGGAATGTTGCACGGCCGCGTGGCGAGACCGCCGGCTGTCGGCGCGACTGTCGTCAGTGTGGATGAAAGCTCGGTGCAAGGCATGCCCGGGCTAGTGAAAGTAGTGGTCAAGAAAAACTTCGTGGGCGTGGTTGCGGAGAAGCCCTGGCAGGCGATTCAGGCGGCCAATAAATTGAAGGTCAACTGGAGCGCGGGCACCGGGATGCCGAGCCATGCGGACTTCTACAACTATTTGCGAACGCAGCAGCCGACGCGCGACACACTGCTGGTCAATTCGAAGGATGTGGACGAGAAGCTGGGGCAAGCCGCGACACTGGTGAAGGCGACGTACTACTATCCGAACCAAATGCACGGGTCGCTGGGGACTTCGTGCGCAGTGGCAGACGTGCAAGGGCGAAAAGGCCACGATCTATTCGCCGACGCAGGGCGTGTGGCCGGTGCGAAACAGCACCGCCATCCTGCTCGGGCTGAAGCCAGAAAATGTTCACGTAATCTTCCGGCGGGGTTCCGGCTGCTACGGACTGAACGGCGCCGATACGGTTACGTACGACGCGGCGCTGCTTTCGCAGGCCGTGGGCAGGCCGGTGCGCGTGCAACTGAGCCGGAAAGACGAAATGGCCTGGGGCGAAAATTACGGATTTGCGTTTGCGATGGATGAACGCGCGGGGTTAGACGCACAGGGCAACATCGTGGCGTGGGATCACGAATCCTGGTCAGCCAATCTGGGGAACCGGCCTGGCTACAACACTCCGGGAAACGTAATCACCGGCACACTGGCAGGCTTTTCGCCGGAACCATTTGCACCCAGAACTCCTGCGCCGGAACCGCGCACCTATCAGAACAACAGCAATGGCGTGCCTTCTTACGTGGCCGGCAACGTCGGCGGCAAAGCCGAGGGCAGCGGAAAGGTGAAGTCCGAACGTTCTCTTACGCACAACATTGCGTCGCCGTTATTTACGGCGCCGTTGCGCTCGCCCGCGCGGCTGCAGAATACGTTTGCGCATGAAAGCTTCATGGACGAACTGGCGGCGCGAGCCAAGGCCGATCCTGTCGAATTCCGGCTGCGGCACCTGAGCGATCCGCGATTGATCGACGTGGTGAAAGAAGCGGCGGCGCTGGCGAACTGGGAAGCGCGGCCTTCGCCGAAGCCTCAGAACAGCAGGACGGGCGTGGTGACGGGGCGGGGATTTTCGTGCGTGGCCTACGAAGGAGAAAACGGGTGGGCCGCGATGGCTGCGGACGTCGAAGTGAATCAGGACACCGGAAAAGTGACGGTGAAGCGAATATTCTTCAGTAACGACTCCGGCCCGATCTCGAATCCGGACGGCCTGCGGAACCAGATCGAAGGCGGCGCACTGCAGGGCATGAGCCGCGCCATGGGTGAAGAGGTGACCTGGGACGATCAGAAGGTGACTTCGGTCGACTGGGCAACCTACCACAGCCTGCCTTTGGGCTTCGAGATACCGGAGTTCAAAGTGAAGCTGATTAACCGGACAGACGAAAGTGCAACGGGCGCGGGCGAGACCTCCATCACCATAGTGGCCGCGGCGATTGCAAATGCGATCTTCGATGCTACGGGCGCGCGGATACGGCAGGTGCCCTTTACCCCAGAACGCGTGAAGGCGGCGCTGAGCCAGTCGCTGAGCAAAGCGTAGCGCTGGCGGTTTCCGGTTCACCGAAATCCTGCGCAGCGACGATGTCGCGCTGTGGCGCTCTTCTCGCTTCACTCCAGGCATTTTCCAAACTAGACACGGGCTCGCACGGGACTACGGCTGCATCAAATTACCGAACTCATGCCAGAGCGAGATCCCGGCGGGAATCCGCCCAAACCAATCAAAGAACCGCCTCCAGGTAAAACCGAACCGACACCTCCTGTGAAGGAGCCGCCGCCGGGCGATCCGGAACCTAGCGGGCCCATCAAGGAACCGCCTCCCGAGAGACCGGATCCGATCAAAGCTTGTTCACAGTTTGCGAGCGGGCGCGAAACCTAAGTGAAACCACAGACGGTGAGAATTACGAAAACGTGAGCCGCTTTGTGGCGCAGCGGAGAGTGAGTAGGGAGATTTCCGGGGGGACGCCGATTCGGATTGGGGCGCCGATGGTGCCCAAGCCGCGATTGACGTAGACAAGCGCCGCCGGCGCGGGTGAACTGGCGGCCGGTATTGCTTGATCACTGACTGTGCTGTCGCATCCAAGCGGCCGCTTGTACAAACCGGCCACGTACGGGGTCATGAAATGCGCAGGACTGAAATCGTGATCCAGGATCTCCACGCGCACCTGACCGCCGTGGGTATGGCCGGTGAGCATAAGCTCGATTCCTAGTTCTGCAGCGCGCGGAAAAGAATTGGGATTGTGCGAAAGCAGGATATTGGGAATATCGCGGCGCACCAGCGCGCCGGTACGGGCCAACATAATCATGCGGCGTCCGCCACGGGTGCGGCCGAGTTGGTAATCAACGCCGATCAGATTGAATTTCCCGCCGCGCCAGATGACCTCCGCGTTTTCCTCGCGAAGAAGTTTCATGCCATGGTCCGCGAAGAGCTCGGCGGCCTTCTCTTGAGCTTTGGCGTAAATCTCGTGATTTCCGTTGCAACCCCAGACACCTAGCGATGCCTGCAGGCGGGCCAGCTCAGAAATGCAGCTTTCGAGCGGATCATTCGGTCCGGTGACGAAGTCTCCGGTCACGACCGCAAGATCAGGCTTGAGTTCGTTGGCGAGGCCGACGGCGCGGCGCACTTCGGCAGCAGACATGTAACTGCCGATGTGGATGTCGCTAAGCTGGGCGATGCGCAAGCCATCGAGCTCCGGCGGCAATCCGCTGATCGGCAAATCGACCTTATGCACATGATAATTGTGCCGGCCAATGAGAAATCCATAGGCGCCAGTTCCGAAGGGAATGGCTCCGGCAAGCGTGGTGGCGGCCTGGACGAATCGGCGGCGGTCGAGGCGAACTTCATCGCGCTGAGCGCGTAATGGCGGAAGGCTTGGCGAATGGACTGCCAGGGCAGAGGCATCAAGCGGTCGGGTCGGCGGACGGAGAGCGCGCCGGGTGATGAAAGCTATGCCAGAAACGAGGCTGATGAGAACCCAGGACACAAATGCGGTGGTAATCCACAGGCCGACCAAGCCTACCGTGCCGGGGAGACCCCATACCAGATCCCGGCGTGACAGAAAGAATGTGGCCACGAGCACGGTAGCCACAACGCCAAAACCCATGGCCATCAGCGCACGGAAGGCGCGGCGCAGGTTTTGGGATTGGATGCGGCCGACGAATCGCCAGAGGAGCTGAAACCAATACACCTGCGCCCACAGGAAAAGCAGCAGGAGAGGGACGGCAGCGGTGAGCCTCAAGACACTGAATGCGTTCAAATGGGATACCTTGGCGATTTCATTTTATCATCCGGCGGGCGCAAAACCGGGGAGCGAAGAAGAATCATGTGTCTGCAGTTTCACGGGCCCAAATCCAGGCCGTAATGCCGCCGTACGTGCTATCCCTTTTTGGTACTGGTCTTTCGATGATGCAGCGGCCCATTGGGGATGTAACGGGCAGTACCGTTCGCACGGGACGACATTTTCATGCGAGATCCTCTAAACAGCGGCAGCGCCGGTGCCGACGCCGATGTGAGCGAGAAGATCAGTGAGTTTTTGGGGATCGGTAACTGGCGGAAAGCACGTGCCGCTGGTGCAGACAAGCGCTTGCGTTTTTTCCGCATGAAGCTCCGGCAGGGTTTCACGCAAGGCGCCGGGCAAGGCTTCGAAATTCGGCTTTGGAGTGACCCGCAGGACAGCCTTGCCAAAACGATAAAAGAGCGAGGCGGCTCGCTCAAGTTGTGAAGCCGCTTCGTCGTCGTGGGCTCCGGCGATCACGATTTGCAAGGGGTGGCGGGTGTGGAGCACCGAAGCCAGACCGTAGGTCGACGCGAACATTCCGTAGCGCGAGGCGACATCCGAAAACGCTTCGAGTGCGATTTGGGCCTGCTCGCGATACTCATTCTTGCCGGTGTATTCGTACAGACGGTCGAGGACCATGATCGCGACGGGATCGCCGGCGGGCGTCGGCGCATCCTGAATCGGCTTGCGACGCACATCGAAGCCGCCAAGCGACGGGGCGTCAGACGCGCGGTCGAAAAATCCCCCATTTTCATTGTCGGCATATTTCTCGAGAACCAGCCGCATGGCGCGCTCGGCTAGATCGAAGTAGCGCATATTGAGCGTGGCTTCGAAGCCATCGAGCAGAGCGGCGGCGGCGAAAACCTGATCGTCAAGTGTGCCCTCCAGACGGCCGCCATGAGCCGAGGCGGTGAGAAAAACCGCGGCCGTCGTCCCATCCTTCCTCAATGAGGCGGTCGAGAGTGCCGAGAGCGAAAATGCGGCAGCCGTAACCCTCCGTGCCGCCGAGCACCTGAGCGGCCTCGAGGTAAGCGGAAATGAACATGGCGTTCCAGCTGGTGTAAATCGTGGTATCGATATATGGCGCGGTACGCTTTTGGCGCGCGGCAAACAATTCGCGGCGAGCGGTTTCGAGCTTTTGCGTGACGTCGTCGACAGATGTGCCGAGCGTTTCGGCCATGGCTTGAGGTTCGCGGGCCACCCACAGAACATTCTTCGCGGGATTGTGATGCATTTCGCCGCGAGGCCCGACGTCGTAATAGAGCTCGATGACACGCGAGAGTTCAGGGCCGAGGACGGCGCGGACTTCGTCGAGCGTCCAAGTGAAGTAATCGCCATCATCATCGAGCGAAATATCGGCGTCCTGGCTGGCGTAAAAGCCGCCATGCTCGCGATCGGAAAGCACCGTATCAACCCAACGAATGATGCCCAGGGCGGTGTCGCGGAAAACAGGGTTACGCGTGACCGCATAGCCGTGCAGATAATTTTTCAGGAGCTCGGAATTGTCGTAAGACATTTTCTCGAAATGAGGCACGAGCCAGCGCTCGTCAACCGAATAGCGATGGAATCCGCCTCCGAGCTGATCGTACACGCCGCCGCGAGCCATTTTTTCAAGAGTGGTCTGCACCATGAGCAGCAACTGCGGATCGTGCGTGGCCTGATAGCGTTCGAGGATCAGATCGATGGCCGCCGAATGAGGGAATTTGGGGCCGCTGCCGAATCCTCCGTGGTGCGGATCAAAATGCTGGCGGATGGAATCCGTCAGCTCGTTAACAAGAGCAGGCGTCCAGCCTCCGCGCGCTCCCGCAACAAGCTCTGCCTGTTGCACGGCTCCCATCAGAGCGCCGGCGGCTTTTTCTACTTCGTCACGGCGGGTGGCAAAAGCCTCGGCGATACTTTCGAGTACGCGGCGAAAGCTGGGGCGGCCCATGGAGTCCTGCGGGGGGAAGTAAGTGCCGCCGTAAAAGGGCCGGCCGTCGGCCAGCAGAAAACCAGTGAGCGGCCACCCGCCCTGGCCGGAGACCGCACTAATCGCGGTCTGGTAGCGGACATCGACATCGGGACGTTCGTCGCGATCGACTTTTACGGGAACGAAGTTCTTATTGATGAGAGCGGCGAGCGTGGGATCTTCGTAGCTTTCGCGGTCGATGACGTGACACCAGTGGCACCACACGGCGCCGATATCGAGCAGGATGGGCTTATCTTCTGCGCGGGCGCGGGCAAAGGCTTCTTCGCCCCATTCGTACCATTCGACCGGTTGGTGGGCGGCCGAGCGCAGGTAGGGGCTGACGGAATTTGCCAGGCGATTGGTTTGATCGGCGGTCAAGTTTTTCCTAAGTGATGCCTCACTGCACGGGATTACTCGGACCCGCATCGCCGGGGTTAAGCGGCTTGCGGCCGGCGAAGCCCTCGTTCTGGCGATGCCAGAAGCGGATGCGCTCTTCGCCCAGGCGCCAGCAGAGATAGACCTCTTCGTTGTTAATGATGGCCGGAAAATCCAGCAGGCCCGTATCCAGGTCCTTTATCAGGCAACCGGTAGACTGAATCCGCTCAAGGGCGGCTTTGAGAGATTCGGCGAGTTTATCGTGCTCGAAACGCAGCCGAGCCGTTTTCTCGTAAGGGACGACGGAGCCGCCGACCCACTGAATGTGCGCAGAAATGGCTCCGAGTTCTTCGACCAGCGGGGCCAGTTTTTTGCGCACTTCGATGGCTTCGACGAGGACCGGCTCGATTTCGCGCCGAGTGCGTTCAGCCTCGGTGAGCGTAAATAGCCTAGGTTCCGGAGCTTCCTGCTCGTTTTCTTCGTCTGCCATGGTTGGTCGTGATCGCCACTGGAGCGGAAGAGGCAAAGGAAACCGCGTCTTCGCTCAGGTTCAAATAACCATTTTCACCCACCCCGAACTACATTGCCAGCCCCAACCCCCGAGGATTTGTGGAGCATCGGATGAGTCAGACTGGTACAGCAGGTGCAGGACGGCGGCCAGCCGTGGCTGGCGCTTTTTCACAAGGTTTCCTCGCCCTTTTCACAGCCAGTCATACTTTCGATGCGCTCAATCACTTCTTTTCTCGCACAATTGCCTCCGGCGCGGTTAAGCTAACGTCCCCCGGAGGGGTGGGGTTCATGGCATTAGTAGGCCCAGTCAGTGAGAACGTAGACGATGCTCGGAGCGCCGACGTGCGCGCCGCCGGGAACGGTCAGGTGCTCACTTTTGATGAAATCGATAATCTGACGGCGGAAAGCGGCAAGCCTGCGGAAACGCTGATGAACGTGGTGGCGCTGATCGCGAGGCGCTTTCAGACGGATGTGTGCTCAGCGTATCTGCTGGAACCGGACCGCGCCAACCTTGTTCTGGCCGCAACGCTTGGACTGCGACCGACGTGTGTTGGCAATCTTCGCATGGCTCTGAACGAGGGGCTGGCGGGACTGGTAGCGGAACAGATGCGACCCGTGGCCGTGGAGCAAGTCAAAAATCATCCGCGTTTTAAGTACTTCAGTGAGGCCGGCGAAGAGCCCTATCAGTCATTCCTGGGCGTTCCGCTGATCGACCGCGGGGTGTTGCAGGGCGTGCTCGTGGTGCAAACCATCGAGACGCGGACGTTTCGGGAAGACGAGATTCAAATGCTGGTGCAAGCCGCGGCACAGGTGGCGCCGGTGGTCAGCGAGGCGCGCACACTGGATCGCTTTATCGCTCCGGCGCAAGAGCGGCTTTGGGCACTGGCCCGTAATTTGTGGTGGAGTTGGGATCACGATTCCACAAGCTTATTCCACGAACTCGATCCCGCGCGCTGGTGGCTGCAGAATCAGAATCCCATCTCGCTTCTGGCGGAAATTCCGTTTGCCGGGATCGAACGGCGCGCAAGAGAGATGGTGCTGCATAGCCGGATCAACTATGCCTATCGCCGGCAGCGGGAATATCTGGAGGCGGACCGCACCTGGGGCGCGCGCCACGCCGGCGTTTTGCGGACGCGGCCGGTGGCTTACTTTTCGGCTGAGTTTGGGTTGCACGAGTCGATACCCATCTATTCGGGTGGGTTGGGCGTGCTGGCCGGCGATCACATCAAGAGTGCATCGGACCTGGGCATTCCCCTCATCGGCGTTGGTTTGTTTTATGGCCAAGGCTATTTCCGCCAGCGTTTGGACCGAAATGGCTGGCAGCGGGAAGAGTACCTGCCGACGGACACCAATCAATTGCCCATGGAGCCCGCAATCGGACTTAAGGGCGAGCCCGTAACACTCAAGATTGAGACACGCAGCGGCGCCATTCGCATAAAAATCTGGCGTATCAAGGTCGGCCGGTGCGACCTTTTGCTTCTCGATTCGAACGTTGAAGGAAATGCGCCCGAAGACCGGGAGTTGACTTCGCGGCTCTACGGAGGAGATCGGCGCACCAGGATCCGGCAGGAATTGCTGCTGGGTGTAGGAGGTTTCCACGCGTTGCGTGCAATGGGGGTGACTCCCGGGGTCCTGCACTTGAATGAAGGACACAGCGCGTTTGCAATTCTGGAGGCGATTCGCCACCGCATGCAGGATGAAGGCCTGGATTTCGAACGCGCGGCTACCCGCGTAGCGCGCGAGGTGGTGTTCACCACCCACACGCCCGTACCGGCCGGTCACGATCGTTTTTCCGCCGAACTCGTCGAGGAGCACCTGGGACCCCTACGCGAGGGGCTGGGGCTTTCGCATCAGAAGCTAATGGAACTTGGGCGCGAGAACCCCGACGATTCGTGCGAGGAGTTTTGCATGACCGTTCTCGGGCTGCGCTTCTCGCGGCGTGCAAATGCGGTCTCGAGCTTGCACGGCGAAGTTTCGCGGACGATGTGGAAAGGACTCTATCCCGGGAAGCAGGAAGAAGAGATTCCGATCGGGCACATCACCAATGGTGTGCACGTCCCGTCATGGCTTGCGCCTCAGATGTTTCGCCTCTACGACCGCCATTTAGGCAGCGGCTGGCAGGAACGCGGCAGTAAAGCCAGCCTGTGGGATGCGATTGAAAATATCAACGATGCCGAACTTTGGGAGACGCACCTCAGCCTGAAGTCGCGGCTGCTCGAATTCGTTCGCCTGCGCGTAGTGGAACAGGCGGAGCGCCGAGGAGAGTCGCCGGAAAATCTGCAGAGACTCGGCCGAATGCTGAGTCCCGACGCGCTGACCATCGGGTTTGCGCGCCGGTTTGCGACCTACAAGCGGGCCAACCTGATCCTCGCAGACATCGAACGACTCGCGTCCATGGTCAACGACCCGAAGCGCCCGGTGCAATTTGTGTTCGCCGGGAAAGCGCATCCACGGGACGATCCCGGCAAGCGCCTGCTGCAGCAGATCGCGGAGATGATGCGCGATCCGCAATTCGCCGACAAATTCGTATTCGTGGAGGATTACGACATTAACGTCGGACGGCATTTCGTCCAGGGAGTTGACGTGTGGCTGAATAACCCACGGCGCCCTCTGGAGGCATCCGGTACCAGCGGCCAAAAGATGGTTTTGAACGGCGGACTGAATCTCTCCGTTCTGGACGGCTGGTGGGCCGAAGCGTACGACGGATTGAACGGGTTCGCTATCGGCACCGGCAAAACTCACTCCAACATCAGCCTGCATGACGCAAGGGACGGAGAAGATCTGTATCGCGTGCTGCGTGAGGAAGTGATCCCACTCTACTACCAGCGTGACCGCGACGGTCTGCCGCGTGGCTGGATCAAGCGGATGAAGCGAGCCATTCGCACGCTGGGATGGCGGTTCAGCGCGGATCGGATGGTCATGGACTACACGCTCAAGTGCTACGTCCCCGCAACAGGGGGGACCTCGAGCGATATGCGCGTGGTGCTCTAAAACTTCTCGGGCGGGCTGGTAAGGTCAACGATCAACTGATGGGAACGGCTGAGGTCACAGACGAGGGTCGTGAAACCCTAGTGTCTGCGACGCACCTCAGTGCTGCTGGATATCACGATAGCGGTCGTAGTCCTTGTCCTTAGAGTGATCCCAGTCAGCGTGATGCTTGGCACACCATTCCCGTTCTGTATCTAGCTTCTTCAAGCCATCTCTGACCTGATGGCTTCCCTGGCCGTGCTTGCTCGCGTCACGGTCAATGTCTGCTTGAGCTTTGACGATTCGATTCTGGCACTCGTCATCCTCATTTCTGGCGGCGTTCATCGGGACCGTGTTCACGGCCATGAGCATACCGCCGGCGAGCGTACACGTAAGCAACGCACGACCCAGAAAGTCTTTGTGCGTCATACGACCTCCTTTCATGGAAGGCGGTTAACGCTACCTTCCGCTCTTCTATGTGATGCGTGCCGAAACGGCTCCGAGACCTAGCAAGTTCGGCTGAATGGGGGCAACCCCGGAGGTCCTGAGCCAAGACTTGCCGGCGACTGCGCGTGTATAGTGTCTTTGGTTCCAGGTGTGAATCGTGCCGGCTTACATCGCGATGTTGCGAGGGATCAATGTCGGGGGCCAAAAACCGGTCCGGATGGAACAACTTCGTGAATCGTGCACGACGCTCGGACTCCGAAACGTCGAAACGTACGTTCAGAGTGGCAACATCGTTTTCCTTGACGAGAGGAGATCGCTCGCGAATCTTTCGAAGAATATCAGCGAGGTTATTCTCCGCGATTTTGGATTCCGCGTACCCGTTCTCGTCATAGCAGCAAAGGAAATGGAGCAAGTGATCCAGCGCAATCCATTCTTGAAGGAAACGGGCATCGATCCGACCAAGTTACATGTGACTTTCCTTTCGGAGGCCGCATCGAAAGGCGCGCTGAAAAGTCTAGAGAGATTTCCCACGAAACCAGATCGGTTTTACGTTGGCCGACAGGAAATCTATCTCTACTGTCCCGGCGGCTACGGCAAGACGAAGCTTTCCAACACCTCCTTTGAGAAGGCGCTGTCAATGGAAACCACGACCCGAAACTGGAAGACCATCGGTACGCTATGTGAAATGGCGTCGAAGCTTTGAAGGAATCGTACAAGGACGACAACCGGGCAACGCTTATTCTGAGCGACAAATTTTGATAGCAGGAATCGAGGCGCGGAATGGTGAGACTGCTCGCACACTGGGTCTTGAGCGCACTGTGCATTCTGGTGATGGCCCGATTGGTGCCCGGAATTGTGGTGCAGGGATTTGGCGCGGCGCTTCTGGCGGCGGTGATCATCGGCTTCGTGAACGGGACGATCGGCCTGTTGCTGAAAATCCTTACATTTCCACTGATCGTGCTCACGTTTGGAATCTTCTGGTTCATCATTAATGCGCTGATGCTTAAGTTTGCGTCTTTATTGGTGCCTGGATTTTACGTTCAGGGATTCGGGGCGGCCTTCTGGGGCGCGATTATTCTGAGCCTTTTGAATATCGCGGTCCGGCAAGTTCTCCGGTGACCTGCTGAACGCGGTTGCGCGAGTGAAACGGGTAGGAGAAATCGCGAAAGGCGTTCTACAGATCGCGGCGCTGAAAATGGCGGATCGCTAACGCCAGCGTCACAAGCAGGTAGAAACCGGCATATCCAACCATCGCGTCGCTGGGCACGGAAACGTTTGCAAATGGCGAAGATTGCAACGCGCCCGCCAACGGCGGCTGCATCAAAAACGCGGCCCGGCGCCAAATTGCTTCGGTGGGCATAATCAGGCTCGAAACCACGCCCAGCGTCACCAGCCCCGATCCCTGCGCGAATCCGCTCATTTGCTCGAGCCACCCGCCGAGAAAAGCCAATCCATGGAGGCCGAGTACGATCACGCCATTGGTCAAAGTGGAAAACCAAGTGCCAACGAGGAAAGTGGCCGTCAACACGAGCAGACATTCCAGATAGACGAGGATCCCGCCGCGAAGCGGATTTTGCAGTGTTACGCCAGCAATCCAATAGCCGGCTGCCAGAGTCCCGCTGAACATGGCACCTACATAAATTGCGAGCATGGCCACAAATCCGGCCCATTTGCCGATCAGGATGTGCCAGCGAGCAACCGGCTTTGTGGCGATGGCCTGGATTGTACCGGAAGCGATCTCTCCGGAAATCGTGTCCAGGGAGGTGAGGATGGTCATGACTACAGCAAGCAGATCGACTGTGTAGAGGCCGATCATGAGGGTGGCACTCAAGAGTTGGTAGCGTAGAAATGGCGCGATGTTGCTGTTTCGCAAATCCGTCAGCTGATAGTGGAGGCCCGCCCCAAACACAATTACGAAGCCCATACCCACAACAAGGGCAGTCCAGAGGATTTTTTTTCGAGCCGCTTCGCGAAATGTGATGGAGGCGATAACCCAAACTGAATTCATAAGCCGCGATCCTCGCCCACAATTTCCATAAAGAGATCCTCGAGGGAAATACGCTGGGGCGTAAATTCGAAAGGCGCGCTGCCGGATTGGACGAGATAGCCAAGGATTTCCGGGAGCTTCTCGCGGGAATTGGCAGTGAGGGTGAGACTTTCGCCATCGAGCGGGCTGCAGGTGGCCCATTGCGAGAGGCCCACAACTGTTTGCGGTGTCAGCTTCCGCGCGCGCACGGTTACGCGCACCTTTTCGTCCTGATAGCTACGAAGATCGCGCGTGGTGACGATCTCTCCATCACGGATGAAGACGACTTGATCGCAGGTGACTTCGATTTCGCTCAGCAGGTGAGAATTCAGGAAGACCGTCGCTCCGCGATCACGTTGGGCGCGGATGATGTCGCGGACCAAGCGGCGCCCCATAGGGTCGAGTCCCGAAGTGGGCTCATCCAGAAAAATGACTTCCGGATCGTGAATAAGCGCCTGGGCCAAGCCGATGCGCTGGAGCATGCCTTTCGAAAAGCCCTGCAAGCGCTTGCCGCGATGCGGCGCAAGCCCGACGAGATCGAGAAGATAAGGCACTCGCTCGCGCAGACGTGCCGTATCCATGCCGCAGAGACGCCCATGAAATTCGAGAAGCTCGGTTGCCGTGAGCCACTGGTAAAAACGAAAATCTTCAGGCAGGAATCCGATTTTGCGGCGGATTTCCACGTCGCCCGAACGAGCCCCGAGAACAAAAGCTTCGCCGCCGCTGGGACTCACCAGCCCAAGCAACATTTTTATGGACGTGCTCTTGCCAGCTCCGTTGGGACCCAGGAATCCAAAGATCTCGCCTCGCGGCACGTTGAGCGATAAGTTCCGCACAGCGATTTTGTCGCCGAAAACCTTACGCAGATTGCGAGCTTCAATGGCAAAGCTATTGGGCTGAGTCAGGGCGTCCCTCTAGACCGTCCCTCTAAAACACACGTTCATTTGACCGAGTCCGCCACATCCACGGCATGGCTCGCGTCCCCAAAGCCCGTGAGCATATAGCCGGTGCCGTTCTTCGCCCAGATCAGGGCGTAGCCCGGACCCCGCCTTCCAGCCATGCTCAAGAGGGTGCCTTTTGCGCCGGCCACTTTAACGGCCTCATAAGACCGAAGAAAACGAGGCACGGCCATAACCAAGGTAGATTGCCAATCCACGTTGTGTAGAAATTCTCGAGCCTGGCCCGGGTTCATGCCTGCGGTTTCGAGTCCGATTTCCGCCAGTTTTTGGATATCAACTCCCTCAGGGACGTTTACGATCGGGTTCGGCCCCTCCCGCAAGCGAAGGCAATCGCTATATTCGGTGGAGGATGGAGGAGGTCCGCTAATGTTATTGGCGAGGGTCTGGCTGGCGCTTGCGGGCGTCGGGCAATGACCATATTGGATTTCCACGGCCCTCGGAATTTCCACTTTGAGCGGGGCGCCATTGAGAGCGGGCGGAACGGAAATTTCCGGGTGCCCTGCCTGACTGAACACGGTTTGCAGGCGGTCCCGATTCAGAGTCATTTCAAACGCATGGCGGCCGGTAACAACAAACTTGGGCGGGTCTTTTCGCTCGCTTATCACAGAAACGTCAAATCCACTTAGTTGCTTTGCGGCAGCGGCGTCCGGCGCGGGTTGATCTGGTTCATTGGCGGCTACGACGACGTCATCGGAAATCATCTGCGCGATCATCTGGTGCAAGGCTGGATTGGCATTGGGGTCGGTGAAGGCCGAGAGATTCACGTTCACAGCCTCAACCTTTTGCATGCGGAGAGACCGGAAGAATCTTCCCAAGAGCGGTCGCCCTGAAGGAAGGCCAACAATACTCGCGACTATTACAGCGCCGATCAGTGCAGGCAAAAACTTCTGCCATTTATTCCGTGAAGCTTCCTGTAACATGTGAGCTCCCTTTTACAGCAGGTGGTGGAAGTTTGTGCGGCCGAAGCTGAAGATAAGATTAAGAAACAGCCCGCGGCGCTTTTCAGACGCGCGTGGAGCTTTCACCTGCAGGAGCTAACGCCCGTGAGCTCAATACCTGCTGGATCTTGCGCAGCAATTCCTCGCGCGTAAACGGCTTCGAAACCAACACGGCATGAGGCTCGATGAGCCCCCGGCTCACGAATCCTGTGTAGCCGGACATAAACAGCACCTTGGCTTCCGGATGCAGAGAAGCAAGCTTTTCGGCAACCGCGGGCCCGTTCATTCCAGGCATGATCATGTCCGTCAAGAGGAGATGGATCGGCTGTTTATACTCGCCTGCTAAGGCGAGGGCTTCTTCCCCATCTCCGGCTTCAAGCACCGTATACCCATTCTCTTGAAGCAATGTGCAGGTAAATGTTCTGAGCGAGACTTCGTCCTCGACGACCAGAACCGTCGCCGAACGCTGTTGGGAGGTGCCGGTATCGGGGGGCCGGCTCGCATTGACGTCGTCGAGCACGCGCGGCAGATAGAGCTTGAATGTTGCGCCGAGTCCGGGTTCGCTATAGACCCAAATGTAGCCTCCGCTTTGTTTGACGACGCCGTAAACAGTAGCGAGACCCAAACCAGTGCCCTTTCCTTGAGCCTTGGTTGTGAAGAAAGGCTCGAAAATATGAGCCTGCGTATCTGCGTCCATCCCCATGCCCGTGTCTGAGATGGTAAGCAGAATGTATTCGCCGGGAACCATGGGCGTGCGGCGCTGGAGTTCGTCTTCTTCGATCTTTACATTGTTCGTCTCGATCATCAATTTGCCGCCTTGCGGCATGGCGTCGCGAGCGTTCACTGCGAGATTCATAATGACCTGCTCGATCTGCCCCTGATCGCTGCGGATCGAATTTAGCCGCGGATCCAGCTTCGTTTGCAGCTCGACATCCTCGCCGATCAAGCGAAGCAACATCTGAGCCATGTCTGAAATGATGGCGTTCAGATTGAGTGTCTTGGTATCCAAGACTTGCTGCCGGCTGAAGGCCAAAAGCTGGCGAGTTAGAGCGCTCGCGCGTTCCCCTGCTCTGCGGATTTGCTCCACCTGGCCGCGGACGGCACTGGCAGGCTCGATTCGATCTAATGCCAATTCGCTGTAGCCAATGATGACCCCGAGCAAATTATTGAAATCGTGCGCCACGCCACCGGCCAGACGCCCGATGGCTTCCATTTTTTGCGCCTGGCGCAACTGATCCTCGAGATTGCGCTGCCTGGTGATGTCCTGCACCATCAAATCGAAATGATCGATCTCGCCGGTCTGGTTCCGCACGATATGGCTGCTGAAGCGCACCATGATCGGCGATCCGGTTCTGTGCTTCCACTCCATCTCGATATCTTTGAGGTACTCAGTATTTCGAGATTGCTCCATAACTCGCGTACGATCGGCCGGATTCCGGTAAATGTCGGTATTCATATTCAAACTGAGGAGTTCAGTCTCAGAGCTGTAGCCGAGCATTCTGATCACTGCTGGATTGGCGAGCAGGATCCGACCGTCCAACAACGTTCGGAGAGCTCCGTAGGGCGAGTTTTCGATGACCGAGCGGAAATTTGCTTCGGAGCGGCGGAGCGCTGCTTCCATCTCGATGCGTGCGGTAATATCCCGCACGATGGCGGCCGAGCCGGTGAGGCGTCCCGACTGATTTCTTATCGGCGAGACAGTGAGCGAAACGTGCACCTGTTTGCCATCCTGTCTTATGCGCACGGTCTCCTGGTTCATGACCCCGGCTCCCTTGCGGATCCTCGCCAGGATTTCCTTGGGTTCATGCTTTCGATCCGGTCCAACGATGATGCTGACCGGCATTCCAGCGGCCTCGGCGCGAGAGTAGCCGAACATCTTCTCGGCTCCCGCATTCCAGTCGGTGATCTTTCCGTCCAGATCGGATGCGACGATGGCGTCATCAGAGCATTCCACGATAGCCGCCAGGCGCCGCAGGTCTTCCTCCTGGCGTCTTCGTTCGGTGGCCTCGTTTTCCAGGTGGCGGATGGCCCGCGCCAATTCTTCGGTGCGCTCGGCCACTTTCCTTTCCAGGTCGTCGTTGAGCTTGCGCGCTTCCTGCTTTGTGCGCTCGCGTTGCTCCACCTCCTGCACGACCGCGCGCGTGACAAATATGCCCATGAACATGGCGACCAAGAATGCCAGCAAGATCAACCACGTCGTTTGGCGGCGAGCAGTGGCGTAGTTTGCCTGGCTTTCATCACGCGCCCGCTGCATCTGCACGGTCTCGAACTGACTGAAATCGTTCCAGGCACCGTGCAGCGCATCGATGTAAGGAATCACCTCGTTTGTCATTACAATTCTTGCCGGCTCAAATTTACCGCCCTTTAGCAGGTCGGTAATTCGGACGACCGCGTCCAGGGTGGCAGCTCGCGCCTCATCGATGTGCCGCAACAGCTCCCTTTCTTTCGGGGACTCAGATCGCTGGTTGAGTGTGTGGATTATGTCTGTAATGCGCTTGATGTTGGATTCCCGGCGGTCGAGCAGGGACTGGAGATCTTCCGGCTGGCGCGAAAGCAACGCTGCCTGAAGAAGCCGATTATTCATATTTACATACGTGAGCGCTTCCTGTGCTAACTGAACTTTGGCCCAGCGGCGATAACTAATGTCGTTGAGGTCGGCATTGATTCGGGCCATGCGGTTGAGCCCTAACCAACCAATGACAATGAGAATGGAAACCAGAAAAGAAAAGGCAATAGCCAGTCTTACACCGATGGAAATCCGGCTCATTCTCTTGTTTACCTCAACCTCACGCGCAGAGGAATTTGAGAATGCCGCAAACTTCCGTAAGAATTGAGACTTAGCGGCGGTTCTGTTTGGCTAACATCAATTTTCCTATGTCTGTAGAGGGGGTCAATCGGCGCGCTTAAGGGCGTTCACGAAGGATTAATAGCGAGCTTGAAGAGTATTTCGTCCAGAAACGTTCTTTGGAGGGCTAATGCTCGATCTGATTCCGCAGCTTATGGACTAGACGCCGGCCCGCGCTGTTGAAGCCTGTCAGCAGGCCGCCCCAGAGGTGGCGGCCGCTCCAAAGCCTTTCGCCAGTGATTGCGTCGTCCACAGTGAGATACGCGTTGGCAGGCCTATAGCGAAAATGAACGGACAAATCGGGTCCAAAGCGCCTGTCGCCCTCCGGATCGATAGGCCGGGACTCATCTTTTGAAGAGAGAACGAAGACCAATTCCGCCTGATCGCGGCTTTGGACTACCTGGAACCGGCCCCATCTTTCCAACTCTCGGACCGCATCTCCGCCGACGGCGGGGAATCCGGTTTCGTCCTCGAAATAGATTAGCTTTGCAGTCAGAAGGCGCGACGGCAAATAGCGGCTCTTTTGGGCGCTGGCGGGGAGAGTGAAACCCAAACCGATCATGAAAACCACAGCTAGAAGGCAGGCCCGTTTTCGCATCTTCACCCCGAAGGAGCGACTAAACTTATACACCTTTGCCGCGAAGATGCCCCATGCATTTATTCTGATGCAAGCCTATGGAGAGAAAGGTACGTTTCCGAGTCCTTACCCCTCGATTTCCGGCGGGATGCAGCGCGTGCTTACGATCCGAAAACGTTGAGGCTGTAATTGTGCGGGGTTGCTGGGTGTGGCAACATGAGTAAGTTCGCAGCAGAGGAGGAGATCATGGCCAAAGCAACATTCGGCGCTGGATGCTTTTGGGGCGTGGAGAGCGCTTTCCGGGAGCTAAAAGGAGTGACCGACGCCGCCGTGGGTTATATGGGCGGCACGCTGGCCAATCCTACTTACCAGGATGTGTGCACCGATCGCACGGGCCATGCCGAGGTTGTGCAACTCGATTACGATCCTCAACAAATCTCCTACGAGCAATTGCTGCGGGCTTTTTTCGATCTACACGATCCCACAACCCTGAATCGCCAGGGGCCGGACTACGGTAAGCAATATCGCTCCGTAATTTTCTTTCACGACGCCGAGCAGGAACGAGAAGCGCAAAAGATCAAAGATGAACTCGACCGCTCAGGGCGGTTCCCCCGGAAGATCGTGACGCAAATCGCGCCGGCGAGCGATTTCTGGCGCGGCGAGGAATACCACCAACGCTATTTCGAGAAACACGGCCTCGCGGCCTGCAGGACGCATTGATTCGGCGCCATTTGGCGTTCTTTAGCTTAATTCCGCGGGATGGAGGCTTGGCTTGCCAGCTTGGCTGACGAGCTTGCTGCCAACCGAGGGCCTCAAGATTATCCTGGTTCTGTTTCTTTCCTTCCTTGTCGGTTTCGAACGCGAAGAACATCTTGCCGATCCCAGTGGCCCAGAACGATACGCATTTGGCGGGGTACGAACGTTTCCTCTACTGGGGCTCATCGGCTACGCCTTGAGCCTGGTTTCCGGCGACAATTTGGTTCCGCCGACCGTAGGCTTCGCAGTGATTGGCGCATTTTTGTGGCTCTCCTACCAGCACAAACTCGCTACATACAAAACTGCCGGAGTCACTACGGAGACCTCTGGACTGGTGACCTATCTCGTCGGCGTGCTCGTTTCGCACGGCCAATGGTGGATTGCTACGACGATCGCCGTTACGAGTGTTCTTTTGCTCGAGCTGAAAACAGGGCTGGAAAATCTGTCGCGCCGTGTACCGAGAGAAGAAATCCTGGCGTTCGCGAAATTTCTGTTTTTGACCGCGGTCATCCTGCCCGTAGTTCCCAACCGCACGTTCGGCTCGTTCGGTTTCAATCCGTTCAAGGCATGGCTGATTGTGGTGGCCGCGAGCGGCATCTCCTACGGCAGCTATCTGTTGCAAAAGGCGAGCGGAGGACGCGGGGGTATGTTCTTATCGGCGCTGTTAGGCGGCGCCTATTCCTCCACGGTAACGACGGTGATTTTGGCGAAGCGCGCGCGGGAAGCGCATGCGCCGCAGGTTTGCGCAGGCAGCATACTTATGGCTTCGGGAACCATGTATCTGCGGTTGCTGATTTTACTAGCGCTGTTCAATCGCGCGCTGGCGGCAAGTCTCTTGTGGCCCTTTCTAATTGCGGGAATGGGCGCCTTGGGTTTTGGGTGGTATTGGGGGCGCGTAGCCGCTTCCAGTGGCAAAGACGGCCAGGTGAAACTGCCCGTCAAGAATCCTCTGGAACTATCGGCCGCGTTTCTCTTTGCGGGGATGTTCATGGTTTTGTTGGCGGCATCGCATTATGCGGTCGAACACTTCGGGCGAGGCGGGATCTACGGCCTTGCCGCGATCGCGGGCGTGACGGATATAGATCCCTTTGTACTGGGAATGACGCAGTCGGGCCAAGCCTCCGCTTTCGCGGCTCACGCCATCGCCATCGCGGCGTCCAGCAACAATGTGGCGAAGGGATTCTATGCCTTCGGCTTCGCCGACCGGCGAACCGGGGTGCAGGCGTTGGTCTTACTATCTGTTCTGGCGCTGGTGGGCCTCGTGGCGCTCTTTTTTTAGATTGCCTCTGTTATCCGCGCTAGGCGCGCAACAAGTCAGCCTGCCAATTTTTGATCCGCCGCTTGATGGATTTGCGGTCGTTCAGCCGTTCGTCCAGCACTTGCCGTGCAAGGCCCGCCAATTCCTCATCTCCCGCAAAGCGGAGAGAAATCAGTTGCGGAGTTGTGAACTCCGGAATTCGGGACCGCAGATCGGGCGGCAGCAGGCGCTCCAAGCGCAGGCGCATCTCCAGACGAATCACGCGGTCCTGAACCGTGAGAGTGAACATACGGGCGTAAAGAATGAGAATCAGGAAGGCGATGGCGAGCAGCACGTTCATGATGGAAGCGAACGTAATCCCGTCCTTTAGCTGGACGAGCCGCCATATGAAATTAGCCATAAAAATTGGAATGGCGATCATGTGATACGGGAGAACCAGCCTGTTGTGATTTTCAAAGCTTTGCGTTTTCTCTTGAGCCACGAGTTTTGCCTCCTTCCTTTCCGCCGGATGGCGAATTCAGCGAACAAGTTCGGGGAACGAGAATACGGGGTCCACATCTACGGGAATATCGCCGCTGGCTGCCAGGGACTTCGCCAAATCGTCGGGCATACGATCGTATTTCGTGAACCAAGCCTCCACGCGCGCGCGGTCGCCAGTGGCCTCCATTTGCAATAGTTCCTTTGCGAGGGAAACGATTGTGGCCGGCATTCGCTCGATGTCTATGGCGTAGCGTCCCGTTCGCGGATCGCGCGTGACGGCGCCTTTCTCGACCAGATAATTGAACTCCATCATTTCCGCACGACCATGGGCTTCGACGAAGCCAAAGCGCACGGTGCGAAAGATTCCGCCAACGTAGGAGGCGTAATATTCGGTCCTCTTCTCTTTGGGCATGTCGCCATGCTCGATCAGCCAATCGAGGCCGAACATGCCCACAACGTCCGCTTTGGCCTCTTCAAGGCCGGAGTAGGCGGGCCCAATCGCCTCATTGATTTGAGCGCGACCGTTGGGCATACGCGAATACGAGGGGCCAAGCTCGTGCGAAATCTCATGCATCATCGTGGTGGCCAGATAGCCGTCGCCGGAAGCTTGCGCGGCCTGGTCCGCGCGTAAGAGGCGCTTGGCGATAGGAAGAACGACATAATCAACGCGCGCATCCATAAAATTCTTGAAAAAGATTTTCTTCGAACCTCTTTCCTGATGAATGCGGGGATCGTTGGGCAGATTGTCCGCAACGGCCTGATAGCCGTGGCGCAAATCACCTGCGCGGAACGGAGTATCCATAACTTCCATAGGCGAGCGATGGCCGGCCTTGGAAGGCCGGTCTTCTGGAGCGATGGGAAGCGCGTCTTGAATCGAGGCGACATATTTTTGGAAGAGAGCCAGCTTCCGGCTCTCTTCTTCGTTGCGGATCATCACTGCCGCGCCATAGGAAGTCTTCACGCCGAGAAGATCGTCCAAATAGACTTCGTAGGGGGCGAAGATGACATCGAATTTCGGGTTCTCGAGTTCCAGCCAGGCGATATCACTTGCATAGTAATCGTCATCGAGCAGGGCCTTGGCTCGCAGGCGCAGGAAATTTGCAAATTTCGGGTCGTCGCTGAGTGCAGCGGCGTCATTGAGCGCTCGCACGGTGGGATCGAGCCATTCTCTATAGACGACGTGGTACGGCTCGGCAATGAGCCGGTCGCCTTCGCGACGAACGACCGTTTGAGGCGCATAGAGCGCCGCTTTCTGTTCGGGATGCTGGCGGACGTAGGCTTCCATCTGCTCGCGCGTCAACCCGGCCGGATAAAGGCCGTGATCCGGCGACATAGGAGCGGTGCCGACGAACGGCTCGTTATTGCGAATGAGGTCGTATCGGCTGCCGTTGATCATCAAAAAGCGACGCAGACCGATATCTGCCGGCGTTTTACTGGATTCGAGCGAGCGCAG
Source organism: uncultured Acidobacteriota bacterium (assembly GCA_963846235.1). Lineage (GTDB taxonomy): Bacteria > Acidobacteriota > Terriglobia > Acidiferrales > UBA7541 > Palsa-189. The sequence goes on along the minus strand of CAWJVF010000002.1, from coordinate 3,311,375 downwards.
CAATGCGAGTCCCTCCGGATCGCTTTGACGCCAGTAAATCTGTTCCAAATACTGCGCCGCCTCGACCAATTTTTTGACCAAGGCTTGTTCCCGGGCGCTCAGGCCCTCCGAATGAAAGGGCATGGGGACACGGCGGAATTTCGCTAATCTTTCATTCAAATCGGCAGCGACGTGTAAGTCGCTAGCGGGCGGCCGCGGGGAGTTTCCTGAGCCGGCTTGTTTCAGGGCCGCACGCGAAAGGATGGCGCAAGCGCAAAGAGAAACAGATGTTAACAGCAGAAGCCATTTGGAAGGCATTGCAGGCGCATTCTATCAGAGCTTTTTCAACCGCTACAAAAGGCCTGTACACCCGGCCAGCTATGAGAAAAGACAACCGGAACCTTTTCTCGAGGACGGGGTTTTACGGGACGATGCAAAAATCGTTGTAGCCCGATGCAGCACACCAATTCACAGGAGGCATAGATGCGAAAGAATATCTTAAAGGCGTTCGGCGGAATACTCTTGGCGGGAGTGCTGGCCGCTCCGGTGCTTGTCTCTGCAGGACCACAGCCGACGCCAGCGCCGCAGGAGCATGAACGGCATCCCGTCATTCGTGAGTCGATCGAGAAAATCGAGAACGCACGGCACGACCTTCAGGCTTACGCCGACCGCGATTTCGGCGGACATCGCGCGAAGGCCGTCGAACACCTCGATCAGGCATTGAAGGAACTCCACATGGCGATGGACTACGACCGGCACTAAACGCAAGAACGCACGCTATCAAAATAGAAAACTTTCGGGGCAGTCTTTGGACTGCCCCTTTTTTCTAAGATTTAGTTATGACACTTGAATTGAGCGGATTGAAGCACGAGCCGCTGACAACCTGAAGCTTTTAGAGTTTTGCGGCTGCCGGGTGGGCTATGCGGCTCACATAATCGATCATGTGATCGTTGAAGGCTTGTTCGAGCCGCTGGGTGATGGGGCCCGGCGCGCCGGCAAACTTATGGCCTTCGACCTCCGAGACGCCGATAAGACTGCGGTTGGTAGAGCTTATGAACACCTCGTCGGCGGCATACAAATCTTCGGGCCGCAGCGTTTTCTCTTCGACCGTGATGCCAGTTGCCGGCGCAATGTCCAGCAAGATACCGCGGGTGACGCCTTCAAGACATCCGGAAGAGAGCGGGGGCGTGAATACGCGTCCATCGCGCGCACAGAAGACATTGGCAGCCGTACACTCCGCTATTTCGCCGCGTTCGTTCAGAAGCAGAGCCTCATCGAAACCGCGCTGCTGGGCTCCTTGCAAAGTCCAAACGTTGAAGATCCACGACGTAACCTTCACACCGGCAAGGGGCGATGCGGCGTGGCGGCTTTGCTCGCAGAGAGCCAAACGAACCGGCTCGCGATACGAGGGAAGTCCCGCAGTGCAGAGCAGCAGGTCCACGTCGGGAAAGTCTTCACCGCTTTGCCAGAAACCCACCTTGTTGTAGATGGCATAAATTCTCGCCGTGCCTTCGCGCACGTCATTGCGCTGGATCAGTTCGTGCAAATTGGACCGCACTTCGGCGGAATCGAATGGGAAGGGCATACGCGTCCGGCCGGCATCTTTTTGGAGTCTTTTCCAATGGCGTTCGAAGGCAAAGGGCTCGCCTCGAAAGACGCGCATTGTGGTGAAAAGTCCCCAACCATTGAGGAGACCAGCCTGGCCTGGCGAAAGGCGCGCCTGTTCAACGGGAACGATCAGGCCGTTATGAGATATATAGCGGTGAATCAAGATTTTCTCGTGCGTTTGCCCCAGCAACAAGCAAACGCCAAGCTTATTGTACCCTCAGCGACAGCCCGCCCCTTCGCACATGTGCGCTTGCGCGCATGTACCCGCTGGAAACAAAACTCCGCTCGTACAATTGACAGTTACATGTGTTGTTTCTAACGTAAATCAGCAGCCTTCTTTCCTGAGAGGGCTTTCCTGAGAGGCTTCGTGAATAGGGCATTTAAGCCGACTTGGACAGGGCTCCTTCTGGCCTTGCTGTGCCCTGTTTTCGCTCATGCCGACACGATCTACCTCAAAAACGGCCGCCAGATTCAGGGCACGAACGCAGTCAGGCAAAATGGGAAGGTAACGTTCGAGACTTCCGCGGGCACCATGAGCGTGCCGGAAGCGCTTGTCGACCGTATCGTGAGCGGCGAGCCGCCCATTGGGCCACAAAAAAGCGCCAGTGCTGCGGCCGCAGAATTGTCGATGGCGCCCCCTTCCTCAAGCGACACGGCTCCCACGTTACAGTCGATCATGCGAAATGGCGCCATAGATCAGGATGCTCTGGCCCAGATCGACGCGAAAGCATCGACCCATAATGCCGACGCGCTTATTCGGGCTGCCGAGGCGGAATCAGCGGCCAGCCATTTCGAGATGGACCGAAATAACTTCGGCGCAGCCCTGCAGCATGCCGATCGCGCGCTAGGTTTCGCGCCCGATCAGGTCCCGCTGCTTCTGACCGTGGCATATCTGCATCTGCGACGAGGTGAATATCAATCTGCGCTTGACCCGCTCGAAAAAGCACGGCGCAGCGATCCTGATTCGTCCGATATTGCCAAGCTGACCGGTTGGGCCGATTACGGCCTGAATCGCCTGGCCGAGGCCGTAGCAGAATGGAAGCGTTCGCAGCAACAGCACCCAGACCCGGAGGTGGCGCGCGCCCTAGCGAAGGCGCAGCGCGACTTGGACGTGGAGAATAGCTACCGTGAGAACCGCAGCGCGCATTTCGATTTACATTATTATGGCGCGGCGGCGCCGGAGTTGACGCACGACGTCATTCTTGCGCTAGAGAGCGACTTTGAGGATATTTCCGGCGCGCTCAATTACACGCCGAAACAACCTATCTCCGTAACGCTTTACACCAATCAGCTCTTCCAAAACATCACTCGGGCGCCCAGCTGGGCCGGAGCGCTCAACGATGGCCGTATTCGTGTTCCCGTGCAAGGACTCGATCACGTATCCCCGGAGCTTGCGCACGTCCTCAAGCACGAGTTGACGCACAGCTTCATTAACGAAAAAACGCATGGCCACTGCCCCACCTGGCTGCAGGAAGGGGCCGCCCAGTGGATGGAGGGAAGACGAACGGATCAGAATTCCGCGGCGGAACTTCTGGGCATGTACGATCGGCATGACGAGCCTTCGCTTAGCGTCTTGGAACCCTTATGGAACAATCTGCAATCCGGCTTCGCGCGCATTGCTTACGACTGGTCGCTTGCGGTGGTCGAGACAATCGAATCGACTAGCCCTGGCGATTTGGAGCGAATTCTCGACCGGCTCGATGAGGGCGCCTCGCCGGAGGATGCTGTGCGTGCAGCGCTGCATTCGACGTATGCGGACTTGAATGCCGCCACCGCCGATTACCTCCGCAAATTACGCTAGCCGCTTCTTGCTCCCGCGAACGTGACCACTCGCTCTGACGAATGTGTGCCGAGATCGAATCCTGCTGGATTGTGGCTCATTGGCGGCAGTTCGAAAGATAAGCTTGTCGCTGAGCACGAAATTGATTACAGAGCAAACGGCTATAGCAAACAGGTTAGCGGCAAGGAGCCAGATCCGCTGACGGCCAACGATCAGCCATGCAAAGAAGAGGTTACCAGCGAGCGATACAGCCCCGTTTGTCAGATTGAAGGCGAATAGTCTTTTTAGCCAGGTATAACGGTTCTCAGAGCTCCGATCTTTCCAAGTAAGAAACTGATGCCAGACGAAGTTATGGACAACAGCCATTTCCACTGCCAAAGCCGTAGCTACTAATGAGCTGAGCCTCAGAGTCACGATAAAGAGCCAAAGAGCGCTTAGCTGGATGCAGAAGCCAAGCGCCCCCACAGCATTGAACTTCGCCCATCGGTATAGCGTCTGCATTTCGTGACGGGCATGGGCAGTCACGACAAAGGTTCCTGCTTGTACAGAGTGGCCGTGTGCCAAGCCGCCGCCACAACGACCATGATTGCCATCCCTGAGGTCGCGACGATGCCGCCGAAGTCAAACAAACGCCAGGAAAGCACCGGAAGTGATGCTTTCGGGTTAAACCACAACGCAATATTCCCCAGCGCCAGCAGAATCCGAAGTTCGGTAGGTCCGAATTTTGCGAAAGAAAGCCGAAAGGTTCCCAATGTGTAGGCGGCAAGATAGCTTTCGATCGAGAGCAGCAAAAAAGCAATCAACATGCTCAGCGCAATCGGCCAATGGACATAACCCGAAGCGCCAAGTCCGCCAATCAGGAAAAGGCCTCCGAATGAATCAATCATGTGATCAACATAAAAGCCGTAGCGAGGACGCTGCCGCTTTCGCACGCGGGCCAGAGTGCCGTCGAGGCTGTCGCCGAACCAATTGACCGCGAGAAAGAGCGTGGCGATCAATAAACCACTGGGGTGCCATCGCGCCAAAAGGTAGCTGGCTCCCGCAAGCAGCATGGCGGTAAATCCCAGGCACGTGAGGTGGTCGGACCCAATCCGAGACGGCATTCGGGCGGCGAGCCAAGGTAAGGCCCTGCGTTCGAGTGGAGAAGTGAGACTTTCTTGAATGCGAGTTGCGTTTTTGAAACTTTGAATCGCCGTTTTCAGCGGCATTGTCTCTTTACTTCGATCGGTTCGACTGGAAACCAAAACTTCGACAACACCCAGTTTTGAGCTCATCCGTTGCTCTCCCATAAATGAAGTTTTTTGGAACTGTTGCCGTGCATCTGCTTTACAACCGACTCACGCGTGGCCTCGAGAGTGAAAACAAGCGAATCTTTGGGAATGCTTTCAATAAAAGGACGGACAAGCCAGCCGAGGCCGATCGGGACGCTGCGGGTCAGCGAGATTGCGTTGCACTCGATATAAACACCGTCTTTCGAGTGATAGAAACGCCAATAGGAATAAAGGCGCCAGAGAAACCCGTGGTCGTCGCCTACTGGCATTTCACGCTCCGGTGGCTCTCCGGCGCGTTCGACCTCCGCAACACGAGTACTATAGGAGCGGGAAAATGCGTGATTCTCGTCGAGCAACATGTAATGGACGTCATATTCAGTGTTGAGCACAACTGTAACGACGTGAACCTGTTTGAGCTGGAGAAAGACGTGAAAGTCGCTTCCAGAATGCGCGAGAAGTTTCGACTTAAGGACCTGTGGCCCGTAATATTGCGAAGCGTGGTCATAATCCTGGAGCACAGAGATAACTTGGGACATCGACACTCCTGGGATGAGCACGGTTCCGGTCCAGTCGTGGACAAGCCCGCCGGGCACCGAAAGTGCGCCCGCTAAATCATTGCTCTGAAACTGTCGAATCAGGACGTGGCCGTTTTTGAGGTCGGCGTAGGCTTGTTCGCGGCTCGATTGCGGTAAGGCGTCGACCGCAAGAAAGCCGCCTCTTCTGGCTAAGTCCTGGTCCATGCGAGCGTCGCTCGCGCGGACGTACCGCGCAAAGGCCTCTTCTGTTTCCTTCGTCAGGTGCTCCGCATGCAGGGATGGGGAAGTTCCCAAAAGGGAAGCGAGATGGACCACAATAAAAGCAATCGCCGGCTTTCGGCGGCTGATTCCATGGCATCGCATGGGGCGGACTTTGCCGCAGGACATCGGTTGGTTCAATGACTTGGAGATCATTTCGGGTAAATTGAACATCAACAAATAAGTTCCTCGAAATCAGTGGCTTGATTAAACTTCTCCTCTGCAATTTGAGGCTCCTTTCGGAGAACCACAGGTGGATGAGCTCAAACGCGAGACGCGAATCTTCCGGTTCGGCGTTTTCGAATTCGATACAAGTGGGGAATTGCGGAGAGAAGGCAGGAAGGAGCCTCGCCTGCGGGATCAGGCTGTTCAGGTACTCTCGATGCTTTTGGAGCGACCTCGGGAGGTGGTCACGCGCGAAGAGCTCCGCCAGCGGCTGTGGCTATCGGATACGTTTGTGGACTTTGATCATGGCCTGAATACGGCCATCAATCAGCTGCGCAGCGCCTTGGGCGATTCGGCCACTAATCCTCGATTCATACAAACAGTTCCTCGGCGCGGCTACCGATTTATTGCTCCGGTTGAGATGACGGTTAGGGGTAGCACAGCAGTAGTTGCGTCAACGAACACGGCGCAGGTTAATGGCCCCGACACCGCAATCGATTCCGTAGAACGGGATAAGGCCGATTCAGCGGCGTCCCGTCCTTACGTCTTGAGTGACCCGGGAGACTTGCCCTCTGTTCCGAGTAACGTCGTCAGGACGTTGTTTTTTTTGATCCAAGCGATCTATCTGACTTTTTACATCGTTTCGCTGGGGCGTCTCGGCGTTTTGAGCGAGATTCTGCCGGTCGGTGGAAATCTGGCTCACATCGTGTTTGTCACGGTGATCATCACCGCTGCCCTGGGCATACCGGTTCGACTTTATTTGCTGGCGGCGATTGCCTTCAACTATCGGGGCCTGAACGCAAAATTTCAGAAGCTCTTCCCATTTCTGCTTATCCTTGACGAATTGTGGGCTCTGGCGCCGTTCTTGATCGTCCAACAGATTGGCGACGGGTTGGCCCTGGCTGCGACTGCCGCCTTACTCTACGTACCGTTTTCTCAACGAACCTTGCTACTTATGGGCTCAGCTCGGCGAGCGGATTAGGTCGCTTACGACGGAAAACAGAGGCCCCTCACTCTCTCGGTTTCGTCCGTTATAACGTCCGGACCTCATAGAGTGGCCAGCAAGCTGGCGAGAAGGGCGGCGCGATCGGGGAGAGCCGAAATGATCACCTGCTCGTCGGGGCTGTGAGCGGCCGCGCCAACGGCGCCGATGCCATCGAGCGTGGGCACGCCGAGAGCTGCTGTGAAGTTGCCGTCGGAGCCGCCTCCTGCAAGGCATTCGTCAACGGAAAATCCCAGTTGGTGCGCGAGTTCCCGCGCACGAGAAAAAAGTGCGGCGCTGGCGCGGCGTTCGAGAGGGGGGCGTGAGAATCCGCCCTGCACCGCGACCCGCGCGCCCGGCAAAATCGGCCGGAGGGTCTTCAGCTTGCGTTCAATCCGTCTCATGTCTGCGATGGTTTCAGCGCGCAAATCGATCGTCAGACGCGCCTCCGCAGGGATGACGTTGCTGCGCGTGCCTCCTTGCGCGATCGTCGGGTTGACGGTGATTCCGCGCCCAGGATTATTCAGGCGCATCAGGCGCGCTGCCTGCAATGCCAGTTCATGAACTGCATTGACGCCCGCTGCGGGGTCCAGACCCGCATGTGCTGAGCGGCCGCTTATGACGATTTCGGCTGTTCCGACCGCTTTGCGCCGGGTTTTGAGCTTCCCCTTCAGTCCGTTCGCCGGCTCGAGGACCAGCACGGCCATGCTACGCCGAGCTTCTTGTTCGATCACGGCACGCGAGCTTTGGCTTCCTGTCTCCTCGTCCGAGGTCCACAGAAAGACAATGCGACGGCGAGACAGCGATTTCGCACGCGCGAGGGCCTCGGCAGCAAACAGCGCGATGACTAGCCCACCCTTCATATCGAAAATGCCCGGACCGAATGCACGGTCCCGAGTCACGCGAAACGGCATCTTCCTGATCGTGCCGAGCTCATAGACGGTATCCAAATGGCCAAGAACCAGAATTTGACCCGTCCGAGCAGAAATCCCAGGGCGGTGTGCGAGGGTCGCGGGCCAAGCGACCCGCACGTGATTCCCTGCTCTTTTTTGCTGAAGGAATTCGATTTTTGCTCCGCGCTTTTTCCATTCCGCCGCCAGTACGCGCCCGAAACGATCGACCGCCGGCTTTGAATCCGTAGGCGATTCGCACATGACGAAGCGTTTGAGTAAACGCAGCATCGCGGGCCGGCGGCTTCGCAAAAATGCCAGTATTTCCTGGGATTTTTCGGTCGAGATCATCGCCGGCGTATGCTAGCAGCCGGGCTCTTCTGCGGCAACGCGGTTCCCGGGCCTTCGCCCTTCGCATATAATGCTTCGATTAGTTTTGAGCGTGTCGTGCAGCCCTTTGGCGGAATTGAGGAACTGTGATGATTCTGGACAGCAACGGCATCCAGAAAATCCTACCGCACCGCTATCCATTCCTGATGGTCGACGCCATCCTGGAAATGGAGCAATTTAAGCGCATTGTCGGAGTGAAAAACGTTAGCATCAATGAGGGCTTTTTTCAGGGCCACTTCCCCGGCAAACCCATCATGCCGGGCGTCTTGATCATAGAAGCCATGGCCCAGACCGGCGGGTTATTACTTTTGAAAGAAGTTCCTGACCGAGAGAATAAATTGCTCTACTTCGTCGCGGTCGATGATGCGCGTTTTCGCCGGCCGGTAGTTCCGGGAGATCAGCTGCGGCTTGAGGTGGACGTAATTTCCTGGCGCGCCACTTTTTGCAAGCTGCGAGGGAGGGCCAGCGTCGATGGTGTGCTCGCGGCAGAGGCGACGTTGATGTGCAAAATGGTTGACCGCGATTCTGTAGAAACGCCCTCGGCAGTTCAGCCCGCCGGTGTCGCCGGACATTGAGAATGAGCGAAACGGCAGATCGAGCCACGGCCATGGTCGAAGTCGATCCACGTGCGGTCATTGATCCAGGAGCTCGATTGGGAGCTGGAGTCGTTATCGGAGCATACGCAGTCGTTGGCGAAGGCGTTCAGCTCGGCGAAGGTTGCATCCTGCACCCGCATGCTGTCGTAAACGGCCCGGCTCGGCTGGGAAGCAGTAACGTGCTCCATCCGTTTTGCAGAATCGGCGGTGAGCCACAGGATCTGAAGTACGCGGGAGAGCGCACACGGCTGGAAGTCGGCGACCGGAATGTCTTTCGCGAGTGCGTTACGGTGAGCCGGGGAACCGTCCAAGGCGGAGGCGTGACGCGCATAGGAAGCGATAACCTCATTATGACTTCGGCTCATATTGCTCACGATTGCGTTGTGGGCGACCACACCATTTTCGCAAATGGCGCCACTCTGGCTGGGCACGTGACCGTCGAGGATTACTCCACGATTGGCGCATTTTCTCCTGTGCATCAATTCTGCCGCATTGGCAGCTATGCATATATCGGCGCCTCGACCGTGATTACTCAAGACGTCCCACCCTTCTCGTTGATCGTCACCGAGCGGAATACGCGGTGTTTCGGAGTGAATAGCGTAGGATTGGAACGCCGCGGCTTTAGCACGGAACGCATTCGCGCCATTGAAAGCGCCTATCGCCTGCTTTTGACTTCGAAACTCAACACGAGCCAGGCCCTCGAACAAATGCGACATAAACTCAAGGGTTCCGCGGACGTCGCCGAACTGATGCGCTTCATCGAATCCAGCGAGCGTGGTGTAACGAAGTAGTGGGTTACCCTTCCGAAGAAAATATGTCGTCGTCAGGCGCAACCGTTCCCGGAAAATGGGGTTTGATTGCGGGAAACGGCAGGTTTCCTTTTTTAGTTCTGGAAGCAGCGCGAAGCCAGGGAATCGAAATGGCGGTGATCGCGCTGCGCGAGGAGGCTTCTCCGGAATTGGAAGGAATTGCCAAGCGGCTCCATTGGGTGAGCCTGGGCGAATTGAGCCGCACGCTGGAGTTGCTCCATCAGGAGGGCGTCACGCGAGCTGTAATGGCCGGCCAGGTGAAGCACACAAAGATTTTTAGTGCGATTCGGCCGGACTGGAAACTGGCGAAGTTGATCTTTTCCTTGCCCCGAAAGAATACGGACTCCTTGATCGGCGCAGTGGCTCGCGTGCTCGAAGACGAGGGTATCGAGCTCGTAGACTCAACGGCGTTTCTGAAACCACTATTGCCAGGACCAGGCGTTTTGACGCGGCGCGCTCCCGACGTTCGCGAATCGGGAGATATTGCATACGGTCGCGAGATCGCCCGGCATATTGCCGGACTGGATTTGGGGCAGACTGTGGTCATCAGCGATCTTGCTTGCGTGGCTGTCGAAGCCATGGAAGGAACCGACGAGACAATCGAGCGAGCGGCTCGGCTTGCCGCCGGTAAGCCGCTGGTTGTAGTAAAAGTAGCCAAGCCACGCCAGGATATGCGTTTCGATGTACCCGTCGTGGGACTGCGGACCGTCGAAACGATGAGACGTTCCCGCGCCACTGCGCTGGCTATCGATGCGTGCCGCACTCTGCTTTTCGATCGCGCACGGCTGATTGAAGCGGCCGACGAAGCGGGAATTGCCGTGCAAGCCTTTGGCCCGGAAGCGCAACCTAGTGGTCCGCCCAATGCCGCGAATGCTTCCTCGAACGATACCCCTGGAGCAAAGGCCTGATGAACGACCGAGCCGTTCGTGTGGCCGTGGTCGGCGTCGGCGATTTCGGGCGTAACCACGCGCGCGTCTATCGTCGGCTCGAAGGGGCGGAATTCGTTGGCGTCGTGGACAGAAATTCCGAACGCGCTCGCAGTGTCGCGGACGAATTCGGCACGGCGGTATTGCCCGATCTTGATTCTCTGACAGGACTGGTGGATGCAGTCAGCCTCGCCGTGCCCACGATCGAGCACGCGCGCATTGGCTGCCTCCTGCTCTCGAGAGGCATCGACGTTTTGGTTGAGAAACCGATTGCTGCGTCAGTCGCGGAAGCCGACGAGCTCATTCATGCGGCCCAGCAATACGCCCGCGTATTGCAGATCGGGCACCTGGAGCGGTTCAATCCAGCGTTCATAGCGGTCTTGCCCATAATCAAGGAACCGCTATACTTTGAAGTACATCGTCTAGGGGTATTCAGCCCGCGCAGCCTCGATATTGATGTGGTGTATGACGTGATGATCCACGATCTGGATATTCTTTTAGCGCTGGCGAACTCTCCGGTAGAGTCGATTCATTCGCTTGGAATTCCGGTCATTACAGATAAGGTCGATATTGCGCACGCGCGTCTCGAGTTTGCATCGGGCGCCGTGGCGAACCTGACGGCCAGCCGCGTTTCCACCGAGCGCGTGCGGAAGCTCCGTTTTTTTCAGCACCATGAATATATTTCGTTGGATTACGCACGACAGGATGCTCTACGCATTCGCGTCCGAAAACCTGTTCCTGAACCGCAATTCGATTTTGAGCCGATTCCCACCCGGCATGAAGAACCTCTCGAAGCAGAGCTACGCTCGTTTGTGGACGCTGTACGCAATCGGAAGCAGCCCCTGGTTGATGCGCGCGCCGGGCGCCGCGCATTGGAGTTAGCCGATAGGGTTATGGCAGGCATCCTGGGGCACAATCAGCGCGTCCAACTGGGTGCCTTCGCACCCCCTCGAGCAAACTAAATGATTCCGAGAAGTCTGGTTCCGCGTGACGTGCGGCTGGCGGCCGAAAGGCCGACTGCGACGCCTCCGCGTCGTCTGACGACGCTTCTCGATGAACGCACTGTTGTAGCCGCGAATCTGCGTCACTCGGAATTGCAAACGCACAGCAACATCCCTGCGCACCTGCCTCTCGACGTGCTGGCGTCACGCGTCGTTGTCCCCCGCGATACCCCGGCGACGCCCTTCGATCCTGCGATGGTCCATCCCGATTACGCGCCGGTTACCGTGCTCGATCAGCGGTTCACCGTGCCGGTAGCTTTGCCCGTCGTCGAACTCGAACCAAAAGGACCTGTGTCCGCGTATGAGCTGCCCGACGTTCTCAAACCGGACGTGCTCACCACTGGTGACGTCAACCTCATGGTGGCGCCGGTGGAAACGCCGCCGAGAGATTGGAACTGGCTCGCGCGTTCGGGATCGATCGCTTTTCACATCCTGTTCATCACGTTTCTTCTGCTGCAGACCAAGCTCTTTCCTTATCGGCCGCCTACCCAGTCGCAGATCGATCTCGCGCGTCAGCAACTTAATTTCATTTATATGCCGCCGGACGTGCGCGGTGTGCCGGCGACGCCACCAGCGCCGCGCAGCCCACAGATGCGCATCGATCCGAAGATATTGCGCCAGATGGCTCCGCCTGTTGTTCCGCAACCGTTGCCTGGACCTAAGGAGCCCGAGCGCGTGGTGCGCGATGCGCCCACGGATCCGGCACCGGAATTGCCCGCAGCTCCCAAACCGCAGCTGCAGCAGCAAACGCAAGCACCAATCGAAACTCCGAAGCCCCAACCTCAAACCGAGGCGCAAAATCGCTTGATTTTGCCTCGAACAAGTTCTCCGGGGCGCACGCTCGAGCAATCGGCCCAGCAGTCGCGGCAAAGCGGCGGAAGCGGGGGCCTGGAACAGTTCGGCGGGCAGATTCCCGGCTCTCCGAACTACGGCGGAGGCGGCGGCGAGGGCTATCTCGGCGGCGCCGTACAAATGCTCACGCCAACCGAGGGCGTCGATTTCAATGACTATTTGGCGCGCGTGGTTGATAGCGTGAAGCGCAATTGGTATTCGGTAATGCCCGAATCGGCGCGCCTTGGCGATAAGGGCCGCGTCGTCTTGCAATTCCGAATTATGTCCACCGGTGCTGTTCCTGACGGTGAGCCTCAACAGGTTTCATCTTCGGGTAAGGAACCGCTTGATCGTGCTGCATACTCGTCTATCCGGAGCTCTTCTCCCTTTGAGCCCTTACCCCCGGCCTTCAGCGGACCATTTATCGAATTGCGCTTTATTTTTCTATACAATTTGCCATTGAGCGCTCAGTGAAGCCCCGGGAAGCTCAGGCTCTAGGGTCGCTTCTTATTGCCGCGCTATTTTTCGTTTATCTGCTGATTCGTTACTGGAAGCTGATTTGACGGGTTCGGTAATGTCCGTGGACCCCTCCGCACTGCTCCCGAAAGCGTCTGTGCAACAAACCACATTGCCCCTGCTGGCGATTTTTGGACCGACGGCTTCGGGAAAGTCGTCGCTGGCGGTCGCCCTAGCCGAAAAATTGGGCGGCGAAGTGATCGCCTGTGATTCGACCCAGGTGTATCGCGGTTTTGATATCGGCACAGCGAAGCCGTCCGCCGGTGAGCGCCACGACATTCGCCACCACATGCTCGATGTGGTCTCGGCCGCAGAAGTCTTCACCGCGGGTGAATATCGCAAGCGCGCGCTCGAAGTCCTCGAGGATTTGCGGCGTCGCCATCGTCTGCCGATTTTTACCATCGGAACCGGGCTGTATTTCCGCGCGCTTACGGAAGGCTTGGCCGATGCGCCAACACGCTCGGATCAGCTGCGCGCCAGGCTCGATGCAACGGTGATAAAGCGCGGCAGCGCGCACCTGCACAAACTTCTTCGTCGGCTTGATCCCGCTGCGGCCCAACGGATTTCGGTAAATGATCGGAAAAAGCTCGTCCGGGCGTTAGAAGTGTGCCTGCTGGCAGGACGCCCTTTGACCGAATTACATGAAGAGGGCCGTCGAGGCTTGCAGGGTTATGTCGCTTTAAAAATCGGACTCAATCCGCACCGTCAAGCGCTTTATGAGCGCATCGAAAAGCGCGTTCATCTTATGCTTGATCATGGCTGGAGCAAGGAAGTGGCAGCACTGCTCGCCGAAGGTGCGCCGCAAAATGCGAAAGCCTTTGAATTCATCGGCTACCGAGAGCTTCGAACGCATCTTGAAACGCGCGAGCCGCTATCCAATACAGTGCAGGCTATTGGGCAAGCGACACGTCACTATGCAAAACGCCAGCTCACCTGGTTTCGGCGCGAATCGGGCGTCCAGTGGCTCGAGGGCTTCGGGGACGCGCCGGAGACACTCTCAGCAGCTCTGGATTATCTCGGGCCTTTGCTGACTCAATCTCAAAAGTAGCGCCGCAGAGACGAGTGCGTGCGACGCGGTATAATCAGGGCAGTGTATATTTACGGGGAAAACGGGGTGCTTTCTCTTCTGCCGGCCTTTGCCGCATCTAATCTGGGCATGCCTCTTTTCGACGCATGAAGACTGTAAGAACAACAGACATTCGGGAACGCGCGCTTCTGGTCGGATTGGGCTTGAAACGCGCCCCTCACATACCCGGCCATTCCTCTGCTGAGCCAGCGCGCGAATCGCTCGAGGAGCTTGCTGAATTGGCGCGGAGCGCCGGCGCCGTGGTGACGGGCAGCGTTCTGCAAATGCGGGACGTCATTGATCCGGCGAGCGTCGTGGGGCGAGGAAAACTCGAGGAGATCCGGGCCGAAGCCCAAGCCCGGCAGGCGCCGCTCATTATTTTTGACCGCGAGCTGACGCCGGTGCAGCAGCGCAATCTGGAAAGAGGCGCCGAGCGGCGCGTCATCGATCGCACGCAATTAATCCTGGATATATTTGCCCGTCACGCACGCAGCCGCGAGGGGCAGTTGCAGGTTGAATTGGCACAGTTGAACTATCTTTTGCCCCGACTGGCCGGAGCCAGTTCTGAGCTTTCCCGGCTCGGCGGCGGCATTGGCACCCGAGGTCCCGGCGAACAAAAACTCGAAACCGACCGGCGCCGCATTCGCGAACGGGTTCGGCGGATCGGGGCTGCAATTGAAACGCTGCGGCGGCAGCGTGCCCTGCGGCGCAATGCGCGTGAGTCAGTCCCTCTGGGAACAGTCGCACTAGTGGGTTATACGAATGCTGGGAAATCGACCCTATTTAATGCACTGAGCCGCGCGGACGTGGTGGTTTCCTCGAAAATGTTCGCCACACTCGATCCGACGGTCCGCGCCGTGCGCCTTCCTTCGAATCGCAAGGTTTTATTTTCCGATACGGTTGGGTTCATTCGCGATTTGCCGAAGGGCTTGCTGGCGGCTTTTCGTGCGACGCTCGAGGAAGTGCAGCAGGCAGCCCTGGTTCTTCATGTCACGGACATATCCAACCCGCATCACACGGAGCAGGATGCCGAAGTAGAGAAGGTTCTGGCGCAGCTTGGAATGAAAGAGCATGCACGCCTGCACGTATTCAACAAGGTTGACCGCCTGGATGAGGATACTCGGCAAGCCCTGTCCGCGAGCAATGGCCATGTCTGTGTATCCGCACTTGAGGGCATCGGGCTCGATGAACTGCTTCGGCGCGTGGACGAATCGATGGGGGTCGATCCGATAAGGCGGCTGCGCTTTTCGGTGCCTGTCGCCGATGGCCGTACACTGGCCATGGTGCATGGCCTGGGACGAGTCTTGCATAGTGAGCTTCGAGATTCGAAGATGCTCATTGATGCTGAGGTGCCTGAATCGCTGGTTCGGCGCCTAGGGCTCGCGTCCGCCGGAGAGGCATAGATTGGCCCTGTCACGGGTATTTTGGCTTTGTTTCGCTGGTGTTACAGTCCTAAAAAGTTGTTTCAGGGTATTGCTGTACTTCTGTGCAAATTGACAATGTGCCTCTGGCACCGATGCTCACGATGAAGGCCGCCCAAACGGGGCCGCTCGATAACACTAAGCTCCTTAGTATCTGTGCATTACAAGCTATTTTGGCCAGAGGGGCAACGCGATCGAGGCGTCACCCACACCGCCATTAACTTTAGAGTAAACTGCGATTTCCACACGAAAATCCACAGATTTTGGCGCGATTTCTATGCGCGTGACGCGTTAACACGTGCGTAATAGTATGATTTTGGCCTATTTCGCGGCTTATTCCGCTGGTACACCTATTAACAATTTAAGTACAAGTGGGTACGAGGAAGATCCCTCGCACCGCCATGGAACCCACGCTGCGAATCGGCTTGAATAGGCATCGTTGACTGCCGTAGTGAGGGCAGACTATAGTGAAATGGCATTCAGACTGGGTTGGCGCGTCCGCCGGATGTGCTTGGCCTGGGTGCTTCATGAACCTTCCAAACAGTCTCACGATACTTCGCATCTTTTTCATACCGCTTTTGGTTGTGGTGCTGCTTACGCGCCAGCCAAACGTCGTCTTCCTGACTGTTCCAATGAACTTTGCGGTCTGGGGTGTCTTGATCCTGTTGCTCGCGGCAGCTACCGATTGGGCCGATGGATTCTATGCGCGCCGCAGGGAACAGGTGACGACCCTCGGGATTCTGCTCGATCCAATTGCAGACAAGCTTCTGATATCGGCCGCCTTTATTTCGCTCGTCCAGATGCAGCTCGTTCCCGGCTGGATGGTGGTCATCATCATTGGCAGGGAAATCACGGTCCTCGGCCTGCGCAATATCGCCTCCGCTGAAGGTTTCACGATTCCGGCCTCAGCATTAGGCAAGACGAAGATGGTGCTGCAGGTGATCGCCGTTTGCGCGGTGATTTTGGGCGCAAAACACCCCGAGGTGCGCCCTCTGGGCACGATTCTGGTTTGGCTGGTGGTGATGAGCGCAGTCGCTTCGGCCGTTCAATATTTTTCAAAATTCTGGAGTCACGTGGACGACCGCGTCAAGGAACGGCGCCATCTGCGCCTGCTGGAACGCCGCAGAAAAGCCCAGGATGCACCCACGCTCTGATCTAGCTCTCTCGGACGGGGATCGTCTCGCGCTACTCGCGCTTGCGCGCAAAGCTATTCTCGAAACCGTCTCGTCATCGAATTTTCCGGACGTAGCGCAAGTCGCAGGCTGCTTAGCTGAACCCCGAGGTGCATTTGTAACCCTCCGTTGGGACGGCAAGTTGCGCGGGTGTATCGGTCAACCCGATGCTGCGCATGGTCTGGCAGAGACTGTTGTGCAGTGCGCAATTACAGCGGCCTTGAGAGATCCGCGTTTCGAGCCTCTCCGGGCGGAGGAAATAGATGGGTTGGAAATCGAGATTTCGGTTACCTCCGAGCTGCGCCCGGTAAGGCCGGAAGAGATCGAGCTGGGAACCCACGGCCTCGTCGTCGTCAGCCGCGGCAGACGTGGATTGCTATTGCCGCAGGTGGCCGTTGAGCGGAATTGGTCCGTAACCCAATTCCTCGAGGCAACGTGCCGAAAAGCGGGCCTGGAAGCCAGCGCTTGGCGTGAACCAGACACAAAGCTGTTTGCATTTACAGCGGAAGTGTTTTCGGATGCCGGCGTCCTTACCGCCGCGCCGACCAGAAGGTAGATTTTAACGTCACCGCGTAACCTCGCGGCTCGCTAAGGACAGAGAAGTTAGAATTGGTCTGATTACTCGAGCTCGACGTAATCGCCTGGGTACATCTGCTTCTTACTCACCGTGATCAGCACTGTGGAGGCGTTTTTGGCCACCCGCAGCACGATCCCTTCGCCCAGAACGTCGCGCGGCAACTCCTCGTCGGCATAAGGCCGCGGAGTGGAGCCCAAACCATAAATCTGATAGGCGACGTGAGGCGTCTGATATACGTTTTCGCTGTTGTTGCCTTGAAAGCGAAAGACGCGGAAATAGTCTCCAACCTTGACACCGTGGGCGCTGCCCAGATTTACGTAAACAACCCTTCCGTTGCCGGCCAATTCACCAAAGTACCTGGTGGTGACAATCATGGCCTTGGATTTACCGCTGGGGGGCGCAAAAATATCGAAATTCTCATCGGATTTCAGCATGGGAGCGGGCCGGGGTGTAAACGGCAGCACGATGTCTGCGCGTTGGACGTAACCGCAGGAGAAAACTACTTGAGCGGTCGAAGTGTCGCGCTGCACGTTAACGACGGTAAGACGCGCCTCGTCTTCCCAGGTTGTTCCCATCGCCTTCAGCAGTAGATTTTGAGACTTAAACCATTCGTACGGGACCAGGTCGGCGGAAGCGGGACGTACCACTTCAAATTGGTCACCGACTTTCACCCCTTGTGACGCGCCCTTATTGAGAAACACAAATCTACCTTCGGCGTAAATGATGTGAAAGTAAGACTCCTCCCCCGAGATGACGTAAGTGTCTGTGGGGACAGGATCCGAGGTCACAATTCCGCTGCAATATATCTGGTTTTCAAGGGGCGTGAAGGATGCCGTTTGGGCATGTCCGAGAGAAGGCAAAAGCGCCGCTAAACCAAGCAAGAAGGCAAATCTGCGTATCATGTTTCTGCTCCTGTCCATTCGGTTCCAGGTCGGAGTTGGTGCGTCGAGTCAAAATTAGCAGTCGGTACTAGGACTGGTCAAGCCGCTCCGGCAGCTTGCTTTACACTTTCGATACTGCATGATAGAAGCGGTCGGCTGTCCGAGAAATAGCAAGCGCTGCTCGGTCCATGGAACACATGCGGAGGCGTATATTACTGCTGGTCTTGAGGTTAACGCACTTCGATCCCGTCGGATTGGATCTCGGACGCCGAGATATTCGCCCCGTGTCAGGGTCTTCGGCGAGGACCGCATTTGCGGTGTAGTGGCGGCCCGAACCGCCGCCGAGGCTATAGCCCAGATAAAGGCGATCACGCGAAGAGCTCATGTCGTCGAATTGCGGCTCGACTTCTTTTCAAGCCGAGCGAAAATTGCCAGTTTACTCCGCTGGGTCGGCCGTCAACATGAAATGCCGATCCTTATCGCCACATGTCGTCGCCCAGAAGCCGGAGGGCAGTTTAAAGGCACTGTAGACGATCAAATGGAGGTTCTTCAGCAAGCCGCGAGAGCTGGCTGCCGGTGGTGTGACGTCGAAATCGAAACTGCGGAAAAGATTGGCAAAGGCGAACTGAAAAATGCGCTCGCTCCGGCCCGGTTGTTGATTTCCGCACACGACTTTAAGCGGCTGCCGCGGAACCTCCCGGCGCTAGCGAGGCGGCTCGACGCCTTTGGCGGGGACGCGATAAAGATAGCCGCGGCGTCTCGCTCGTTGGCCGATGTCCACCGGCTTTTGGAACTCGTGGGCGGCCGCCCCGACGTTGTGACTGTTCCGATGGGCGAAGACATTCCGGCGGCACGTATTCTCGCACTTCGTCAGGGAAGCGCCCTCGCTTACGCCCCTGTAGCCCGCAGCACGGCGCCCGGCCAAACCGCTTTTAGCCAAATCGAACCCGTCTATCGCCTCAGTCGTCGTTTCGGCAGGTCTAGCGGTGGTCTTAATCCGCGGACCCGCCTTTACGGCGTGATTGGTGACCCAATAGGCCATTCCCTTTCACCCTTGATGCACAATGCCGCCTTCGCGGAGGGCCATAAAGACGCCATCTATCTCCCTTTTCGCGTGCGCGATTTGGCCGAATTTGTAGCTGCGATTGAGCCCTTTCAGATCGCCGGATTCAGTGTGACGCTGCCGATCAAGGAACGCATTCTGCCGTATCTCGACCGCTGCGACCCGCTCGCTGCTGAAATCGGTGCGGTGAATACCGTGGCTGTGCGCGCGGGTAAGCTATACGGTTACAATACCGATTTCACCGGCGTGCTGCGAGCAATCGAGCGGCGACTGCCCCTGCCTTCGAGTTCTGTATTGCTCGTTGGCGCAGGAGGATCGGCACGCGCCGCCGCTTTCGCGCTAGCTCGTGCGGGCGCGGGCGTGAGTATATGGGCGCGCCGTCCGCGAAGAGCTCGCTCTTTGGCTCGTGCCGTAGGGGGCGAGGCTGTGGATCGCCGGGAAATTGCGCAGCGATCCTTCGACGCCATCGTGAACTGCACGCCTGTAGGGATGCATCCCCATGGCGGTTCGCCACTCGAAAGTCGTGAGTTGAATTGCCGGCTGGTGATGGACTTGATCTATCGCCCGCTCAAAACGGAATTAATGCGCCGCGCGGAAGGCCGGGGAATCGAAACGATCTCAGGAGTAGATATGTTTGTCGCTCAGGGCGTTGCGCAGTGGGAGCTGTGGATGGGCGAACGCGCCCCAGAGGCGATCATGCGCCAAGCAGCTTTGGCCTCGCTGCAAAGGGAAGAGAGATCCATTCGCCGCCGATGATCGAGCCCGATTTTCAAACATTTTCCAGATTGGCTCGCCAAGGCAATCTGGTTCCCGTTTACGAAACCTTTACGGCCGACCTTCTCACGCCGGTAGGCGCATATTTGCGCCTCGCGCGCAAGGCCCGCTACGCGTGCCTGCTCGAAAGTGTTGAGGGCGGCGAAAAAATTGCACGCTACACCTTCGTTGGCGCCAATCCCACCGAAGTCTTTCGGTTCGCTAATGGCGCTTGCGTGTTGGAATCGGAGAGCCGCGTGTCCCCGGTGCAGTCTAATCCTCTCGATTTCCTTCGCAAGCGCATCCAGCGCTATCGCCCGGTTCGTGTGCCGGGGCTGCCGCCTTTGGTGGCGGGAGCCATCGGCTACTTTGCGTACGATATGGTGCGGCTCTTCGAACGCATTCCGGACCGGTCGAAAAACGATCTGGGCACCGACGACGCCGTAATGATGTTTTTTCTTGGCCTCATTGTCTTCGACCACGTCCGCCATCGCGTATGGATTGTGCGAAACGTCTTCACCGAAGGAGAGGGCAATCTGCGCTCGAAATATGACGCGGCCGTGCGCGACATTTCCGAGACGCGCCGTCTGCTCGAGCTTCCAATTAAAGAGAATGGCCGCAAGCCTAAACGCCGCGCCACGCCGCTACGCGTGGACTCCAATTTCACGCGTCCGCAGTTCCTCGCTGCAGTCCGCAAATCGAAAGAGTACGTCCGCGCCGGAGACGTTTTTCAGGTAGTGATCAGCCAAAGATTCTCCGCGCGTACAGATGCCGAGCCATTCGAAATTTATCGCGCTCTGCGCGTCTTGAATCCTTCGCCATATATGTATTTCCTCAAGCTCGGCGACACGGCGATCGTCGGGAGCTCGCCCGAATTGCTCCTCAAGGTTCAAGGCCGCGAAGCTTTCTATCGGCCTATTGCCGGTACGCGACCGCGTGGCAAGGATGAAGCAGAGGATCAGCTTTTAGCTGCGGAGCTTGCGGCGGACCCCAAAGAACGGGCCGAACACATCATGCTCGTGGATCTGGGCCGCAATGATCTTGGCCGCGTCTCGGAATACGGTTCGGTCCGCGTAGAAAGGCTGGAGTTCGTCGAATACTATTCCCACGTAATGCATTTGGTCTCCACGCTACGCGGCCGACTTCGGCCTGACGTAGATTGCCTTGAGGCGCTCGCCGCCTGTTTCCCCGCGGGCACTGTTTCGGGCGCGCCAAAAATTCGCGCCATGGAAATCATCGACGAACTCGAGCCCACCCGCCGCAGTATTTACGCCGGCGCCATTCTGTATCTCGACTTTTCGGGTAATCTCGACTCCTGCATCGCGATTCGGACGATGGTAGTGAAGAACGGGCTGGCCAGCGTGCAAGCGGGAGCCGGTCTCGTTGCTGATTCTGTCCCCGAGCGCGAGTATGAGGAAACGGTGAATAAGGCGAGAGCTTTGATCGCCGCACTGGAAGTGGCACATGGCGGTGGGGCTAGCGTTCCCCGACCCCGCGGAAGCGACCACCGCCAGCGCCGGCGCGCGCCCAAGCTTGCACGCGTGAAATAGCGCGTCTCCCGCGAATGGCTTAAAGTAAAACCAATGATCCTGCTGATCGATAACTACGATTCGTTTACCTATAATCTGGCGCAGTTTCTCGGCCAGCTAGGCGAGGAGCTCGAAGTTCGGCGCAATGACCAGATCACCATCGACGAAATCGCGGACAGAAAGCCGCAGCGGATCGTGATCTCTCCCGGCCCCGGCGAACCGCAGAATGCGGGGATTTGCATCGACGTCATCCGCCAGTTCACGGGGAAAATCCCGATCCTTGGAGTTTGCCTCGGCCATCAAGCAATTGGCTACGCGTTCGGAGGTAACGTGGTACGCGCTCCGACGTTGATGCACGGCAAAACCAGCCGAATCCATCACGATAGCAAAACCATTTTTCGCGAACTGCCGCAGGATTTCGTAGCCACGCGTTACCATTCGCTGATCGTGGAAAAGAAAGGGTTCCCCAGCGAGCTCGAGATTTCCGCCGAAACCGACGGCCTTATCATGGGCCTGCGCCATCGTAAGCTGGGGCTCGAAGGCGTCCAGTTCCATCCCGAATCCGTGCTTACCGAAGTTGGCATGCAGTTGCTGCGCAATTTCCTCTCACTTTGAAAGGATTCTTCGGATGGAGCCGTTTCTGAGAACCACAGAAATAGTCGATTGGGATAATCCTTCGGTACGGTCGAAGGCTTTGGAATTGGCAAAGGGCAGGTCAAGCGATTTAGAAATTGCTCGGCGCTGCTTCGAATGGGTGAGGGATAACGTCCTACATAGTTCCGACTACAAACGCAATCCGGTTACTTGCGCCGCTTCGGAGGTTCTCGCCGCTGGCACCGGTTATTGCTATGCGAAAAGCCATCTTTTGGCGGCCCTTCTGAGGGCCAATGGTATCCCAGCCGGATTTTGTTACCAGAGGCTCAGCATCGATGATCAGGGCGCGTCGTATTCCTTGCATGGGCTAAACGCGATCTATTTAGCTGAGTTTGGCTGGTACAGAGTGGATTCGAGAGGTAATAAGCCTGGCGTGAACGCGCAGTTCTGTCCGCCAGAGGAACGCCTTGCCTTTAGTCTGAATTTTGCGGAAGAACGGAACTTTCCCGAGATAGTGCCGGACCCTCTGCCCGTGGTGATAAGCGCACTTCGCACTTATTCCACGTGGGACCAAGTGTATCGAAACCTTCCTGATTGGGATCACCCAACGCTGCTTTGAGCTGAGGTTACGAGCTAGAAAATTCGATCAGTGCCTGTAGTTTCGCGCGCGCCAGACCGGAATCAATCGCTTTCGCCGCGAGGCCGGCGCCCTTCCTGAAATTCGGGGCGCGTCCTGCTGCAACCAACGCTGCCGCTGCATTCATACACACAAAATCCCGCTGCGGGCCGCGCTCGCCTTCCAAAATGCCACGAATGATCTTCGCGTTCACGGTTGCATCGCCCCCGGCCAGCTCTTCGCGTTTTACCGGCAGAAGCCCGAAGTCTCGTGGCTTCACGCGATACCGCTGCACTGAGTGCGGGCGCACCTCCGCCACTTCCGTCTCGTCGCTCAACGAAATTTCGTCGATTCCATCGACGCCATGGACTACGAACGCGTGCTGTGCCCCGAGTTCCGCCAGAGCGTGCCCCAGTTTCTCCACAAGCGAAGCCGCTGGAACTCCGATCACCTGCGCTGTGGCGCCGGCGGGATTCGTGAGCGGCCCCAGCAGGTTGAAGACGGTCCGGCCGCCAGCCTCGCGCCGAGCCGCCGCCGCATGACGCATAGCTGTGTGCATGCTTGGAGCAAAAAGAAATCCGATGCCGACCTGCTCAATGGAGGCTAGCGCACGCTGAGGGGTGATATCAATCTTCACTCCAAGCGCCTCGAGAACGTCGGCGGAGCCGCAGCGCGAACTGAATGAGCGGTTCCCGTGCTTGGCAACGCGAACGCCGGCGCCCGCGACCACCAGCGCCGCTGCCGTGGAGACGTTGAAAGTGCCGCCGCCGTCGCCCCCTGTACCGCAGGTGTCTACCAGCGGCGAGATTTGCGCTTGAGCGCCTTGATGATTTGCGCGGCGGCGCATGGCGCGCGCGAATCCCACCAGTTCGTCGACCGCTTCGCCTTTGGCGCGCAGCGAAACCAGAAATCTGACGATCTGCTGCTGGGCCAAATGGCCTTCGAGCAGCTCGTCCATGACCTGTTCCGCCTCTTGAGCGGAAAGATCACCTCCGGCTTCAATTTTGTGCAATGAGTCGGCAATCATTTGCAGAGCGAAATCAATTCGGGCGCGGCCTTGCTCGTGCCGCCGCCTCGGGGTAAACTGGCCCACTTTGGGCGAGCCCAAATTTTAGCATCGAGCGACACGCATCGCTTCTGAAGACGAGGAAACCGCAGTCTGCTTACAACAGAAATCAACGACCCAACGGATGATCCATGAAAATTCATGAGTATCAAGCTAAGGAGATTTTGCGCCGTTTCGGCGTGCCCACGCCGCGGGGCGAGATGGTGACCAGCGCAGAGGACGCGCGGAAAATCGCGCAGAAGCTCGGCGTACCCGTGGTCGTCGTGAAGGCGCAAATCCATGCCGGCGGGCGCGGCAAAGGGGGCGGCGTCAAACTAGCTCGCTCGGCCGACGAAGCGGCGCAGCTCGCTTCGAAAATTCTGAGCATGAACCTGATCACGCCGCAGACCGGGCCCGGCGGCCGCATCGTGCGCCGTCTTTTGATCGAAGAAGGACTAGACATCAAGCGCGAACTCTATCTGAGTATTCTTGTGGATCGCGCGGTCGAAGCCCCAGTGGTCATGGCCAGCACAGCGGGCGGCATGGAAATAGAGGAAGTCGCTAAAGAAAATCCCGCGGCCATCTTGCGCGAAACCATCCGGCCGGCCGTAGGCCTGCAGCCGTACATCGCGCGCAAGCTCGCGTTTGGGCTTGGGCTTAGTTCCGAACAGGCCCAAGCCGCCGTACCTTTTTTTCAGTCGCTCTATCGCGCGTTTATCGAAACCGACGCGTCGCTCGCGGAAATCAATCCGCTAGTGGTCACCGGCGACGGCCGGTTAATTGCTCTCGATGCCAAGATGAATTTCGACGATAACGCGCTTTACCGCCATAAGGATCTTCTGGAATTGCGCGACCTCGATGAGGAGGACCCGCTTGAAGTGGAGGCTTCAAATTACAAGCTCAACTACATCAAGCTCGATGGCACGGTTGGCTGCATGGTCAATGGGGCAGGCCTGGCGATGGCTACGATGGATATCATCAAGCTCGCCGGGGGCGCTCCGGCAAACTTTCTCGACGTGGGCGGCGGCGCTTCCGCCGACCAGGTGAAAAACGCCTTCAAAATCCTCACCAGCGACAAAGCGGTTCGCAGCGTCTTCATCAACATCTTCGGAGGCATCCTGCGATGCGACGTGCTGGCTACGGGCGTTGTCGCCGCGACGCGCGAGCTGCAACTAAAGCTTCCTGTCATCGTGCGCATGGAAGGCACCAACGTCGAGCAGGGACGCCAGATTTTGCGCGATTCCGGACTCAACTTCACGATTGGTGAAAATATGAAAGACGGCGCGGAAAAAGCTGTGCGCCTCGCGGGAGGTGCGCGGTGAGTGTTCTGGTAAACGAACAGACTCGCGTCATCGTGCAGGGTCTTACGGGCCGTGAGGGCGGCTTCCATGCGAGCCAGATGATTGCCTACGGCACCAAAGTGGTCGCCGGCGTCACTCCGGGCAAAGGCGGCACGCTGCATGACGACGTCGGCGTTTTTAATACAGTTGCCGAAGCCGCGCGCGAGACTCATGCCAATGCCGCCGCGATTTTCGTGCCTCCGCCCTTCGCCGCCGACGCGATGCTTGAAGCCATTGATGCCGGCCTGCCGCTCGTCGTCTGCATCACCGAAGGCGTCCCGACGCTGGACATGGTGCGCGTAGCCGCCGCGCTGCGCGGCAGCCAGACTCGACTGATCGGCCCCAATTGCCCGGGCATCATCTCACCGGGCAAATGCAAAATCGGAATCATGCCAGGTCAGATTCATCGCGAAGGCCACGTGGGCGTGGTGAGCCGCAGCGGGACATTGACTTACGAGGCGGTCGGCCAGCTCACGCATCTCGGAATCGGCCAATCCACGTGTATCGGCATCGGTGGCGACCCCATCATTGGCACTTCGTTCCTCGATGCCATCCGGCTTTTCAACGATGATCCCGACACGCACGCCATCATCATGATCGGCGAAATCGGCGGTAATGCCGAGCAGCAGGCGGCGGAATTTATTCGCGGACACGTGCGCAAGCCTGTGGTCGGCTTTATCGCCGGACAAACCGCGCCGCCTGGACGCCGCATGGGTCATGCCGGTGCCATCATCAGCGGAGGCACAGGTACGGCGAAGGAAAAGTACGACGTCATGGGCGCGGCGGGAATCCATTGCGTGCAGAGTCCCGCCGACATCGGCCAGACCCTGGCCGGAGTGCTCGGCAAATCCGTCGCCCGCTAACTATGGTTCGGCATCGAGCGATCGGTCGTCATTCTGAGCGGAGAGTGCCGATAGCTGTTATTTTCCGGAAATCGTGTCTTTACGATTTCCGATCGGCGCTCGAAGTCGAAGAATCCCTCATAATCTGTGTAAATTCGCCGCAAATTGAACAATAGGAGAATCCTTGTCCCCAGAATCCAAGCAGGAGCGCACGCTCGCCATCATCAAGCCCGACGCAACGAGCCGAGGTATAGCCGGCGACATACTGTCGCGCATTCATCGCGCCGGGTTTTCCATCGTGGCAATAAAATCCCTGCGTCTGACTCCGTTCCAAGCGGAAGGCTTTTACGCGGTCCATCGCGGTAAGGGATTTTTCGGCGAACTGACCTCTTTCATGAGCTCCGGCAAGATCGTTGTCATGGTGCTCGAAGCCGAAGGTGCCATTGCGCGATGGCGGAATACGATGGGCGCTACCGATCCGGCCAAAGCGGCGCCGGGTTCGATCCGGCGCGACCTCGGTACGTCAATTCAGAATAACTGCACCCACGGCTCCGACGCCCCGGACACCGCTGCCTTCGAGATCTCCTATTTCTTCGCCGCCTACGAACTGTTGTAGCGCCCCTAATGGCCGCGAGCGGCTTACTTCAAACGATGTTCAGCCGTTTCGTCGCGGTGCTTTTTCAGGTACTCCATGAATGGCGTTCCGCCAGTTCCGACGGCATGCGGATTCTTGGCATCCGTCTGAGCCTGCCGGAAAATGTAGGCCGCAGCATATTCAAGGTGCAGTGAACGGAAGGCTTCGAGAGCTTCCACAGCACGCATTGAAAACCGCAGTCAGTGGTTGACGGCTGGCACTCTGGATAAATGACCGCACAGGAGCCCGCGTTTCGAGCGACTCAATGAACGCACGATGTGCCGGGGGCATGTACGTGCGCATCTCCCGCAGGTAGGAGCTGAGCATGTCTTCCTTGTGTCCTACGCCGAGCATCGCATCGAGCGCCGGGACAATCGCGCTTTGGGCGCCGGTTTCCCCTCGGAATTGCTGAGGACGTCCCCCGTAAGCTTCGACTCCCTCGTATACGATACCTTCGGGAATATCCGGATGATTCTTCCATCCGTGAATGTAAGGGCGAACGCGGTGGTAATAGATGAAAGGCTCACAGTGCTCCGGCATTCTGCGAAGAGTCGCGTACATCGAGCGCACCGAGGATTCAACCTGCGAGAGAAGAGTTTCCAGTTGCTCCGCGTGGTGCGTTTCCGCGGCATCGAGACAATCGTGCAGAACGGCCATCGCAGGAGCAGCCTTCCGCTCGATCTCCACGTGAATCAGAATGAACCATTCCTCGTCGAGGCCACCGAGAAAATTCTGGATCAGGCCGATATTGCCGCATTCGATCTCGCGCGACGGATCGAAGCGGAAAAAATTGTGAAGAGCATAGCTGCTATAGCTGAGAATCGGTGGACGGCCCAGGCTCTGCGCAATCTGATGCCAGGCCACAGCAAGCCGCGCCGGCAGGATCAATTCAGGCCGAGATCCTCCCCAGACGTAAGCGTGCCCGAGATAGCTTAGGAGGACCATGGCTCGTTCGCGCTCGCGAGAGTCGTTTATTGCTTCGATGGGGAATGGGGGAAGTTTTCTGATCGTGCGGTGAAGCTGATCAGAAACCAGCAATTTCGGTAAACCCAGTGCAACGCTTTCCCATGGGTCAAAGGCTTTAGGGAGGCGTTTCAGAGGATCTTGGAGTGGAAGAAAGCCGCGTTCGCGACTAACCTCGAAGGCGGCGATAGAGGTCGACATTCATGGCGTTCCTTTATCCCGCTTGGTGGCCGGGCGCTCTTGCGAGGCGCCAGACTCTTGGGTAATTCCAGAATAATCCATGTATCGAGGGTGGGCAATACGGGCGAGGGCTTAGGTGCCTGGCAGAGCAATAATCTCAGCCGATAGTAAGGACAGACCAGGAATCGGCCAACGTGAAAAAGAGCGCCCCTGAGGAGCGGAAACTTCCAGCAGATTTGCGCTGGAAAAATCTCATTGACGCCCCGGCATGCGGGGAGTAAAGGTACGCCTGCGTATAGTTAGAAAGGAGCGCCCTATGGTCGACGGCGTGATCCGTCACAGATTGTCCCGAAGTTCGGCGCTGGCAGTTGTGTCACTTTGTATTCTGGCGATTGTTGGCTGTGCCCGAAGTCGCGTCAGCGTTGTCGATGATGCTGCCCTTAAAGCAGCAGACGCGGACGCCGCAAATTGGATCACCTACGGCCATACATACTCCGAACAACGTTTCAGTTCGCTTAAACAGGTCGACGAACAAACCGTAAGCCGGTTGGGGCTCTCCTGGTCTTTCGATCTCGGAACTCTGCGTGGCCTTGAAGCCACGCCACTGGTAAGCGATGGCGTCCTTTACACGACGAGCGCGTGGAGCTTGGTATACGCGCTTGATGCGCGAACAGGCCACCTGCTATGGCAATACGATCCGCACGTTCCGAAGGACCACGGGAAGTTCGTGTGCTGCGATGTGGTCAACCGCGGGGTCGCGCTGTATCGCGGACGCGTTTACGTCGGCACACTCGATGGCCGTCTGATAGCGCTCGACGCAAAAACTGGCGCCTCGGTGTGGGATGTGCAGACAACACCCAAAGATGGCCCGTACGCCATCACCGGCGCGCCTCGAATCGCCAAAGGGCGCGTGATCATTGGGAACGCTGGCGCTGAGTACGCCGTCCGTGGGTTCGTCTCCGCCTATGACGCGGAGACCGGCAATTTGGTCTGGCGAGCCTACACGGTGCCGGGCGACCCTTCAAAGCCGTTCGAATCCGAGGCCATGCGACGCGCCGCGGCGACGTGGTCCGGCGAATGGTGGAAGGCTGGAGGTGGTGGCACTGCCTGGGACCCAATTGTTTACGATCCGGATACGGACTTCGTGTTCTTCGGGACCGGCAATGGCTCGCCTTGGTACGACCGGCTGCGCAGCAAGGGCGACAATCTCTACATTGCTTCCATCGTGGCGGTTCGTGCCGAGACAGGCGAACAGGTCTGGGCTTATCAGACCACGCCGGGAGATAACTGGGATTACGACGCCACGCAGCCGTTGATGCTGGCCACGCTTACTATCGATGGGCAGCAACGCCGCGTTTTGATGCAAGCCAACAAGAATGGATTCTTCTATGAACTCGATCCAGCAACTGGCAAGCTGATTTCGGCAAAGCCCTTTGCCGAGATCAATTGGGCTACAGGCATTGACGCCAATGGGCGTCCCATTGAGAACGCTGCGGTCCGCGCCCTCAAGGATGCCACGATCGTAAAGCCGTCAAGTGCAGGCGCGCATAATTGGCATCCGTTGTCTTTTAATCCCAGTACAGGCCTTGTGTATATGGCTGTGCTCGACGCCACCTCGCTGCAAGCCGTTACCGCCGACTGGAAAATTAATATGCACGACCAAACCACGGGGCTCGACAGGGGCTACGTTGGCCCGGTACGCAAGCAGTGGCTAGGTCTCAAGCCAAGCGGAAAGCTTGTTGCTTGGGATCCGGCGGCGCAGCACGAAGCGTGGCACGTCGATCTTCCTGATCCGGGTAGCGGCGGAACTCTTTCCACCGCGGGCAACCTCGTTTTTCAGGGGAGAGCTGACGGAAAGCTGCTGGCGTATCGGGCGACTGATGGCAAGCAGCTGTGGGAATTCGGCACCGGAATCGGCATCATGGCGCCACCCATGACGTACCAAGTCGATGGAACGCAGTACGTTGCGGTGCTCGCCGGATGGGGAGGGCCTGAAGTGCTTGGCAACCGCGCCACCGGCAAGGGAAAAGTTGCGCCGGGAAAGGTTTTGTCGTTCGCGCTCGACGGTAAAGCCACACTGGCTCCTTACGAGCGAGTGGTTCAACCGGTTCCCATGCCAACTTTCCAGTTGGCGGCTTCCGCAGCCGACATCAATAAGGGCCGTGTGCTGTTCGCCACGTTTTGCGCGCGCTGCCATGGCGCAGAAGTAGTGAGCAGCGGGTTGACGCCGGATTTGCGTTATTCGGCAACAGGAATCCACGAGAAATTCGAAGAGATCGTGCGCGGAGGCGCCCTGCGGGAGGTCGGAATGCCTGCGTTCTCGGAGGACCTGACATCGGCGCAGGTTCGGCTCATTCACGCATACGTTCTCGACCGTGCGCGTCAGTCAGCGCGTTTAGAGACTTCATCTCGTTAGCATCGGTCACGTTTTCTGCATTCGATCAAGCGGGAGGATACAAATGGATAACAATCCCAAATTCAAATGGGGCCGGCTCGCGCTGACAGCAAGCTTCCTGACGGCTGCATTCGGCGCAGCGATTGCCGTTTGGTCGCAATCGCCTAACTTCGAAATTACGTTGGCGGGACAATCGATGATTCGTTCGGATTTCCGTCGTACAACGCCCAATGAGCTCGCCACGATATCGCCGGTACTGAAGGGCGACGTGATCTTTACAAATTTCGAAGCGACGGTGATCGAAAACGAATCGACTCACGACGGCAGATTCCTCTCGCCGCCCGGAGCGCTGGACGCGCTGCAGGCCTTAGGCTTCAACCTGTTGGCTCTCTCAGATAATCATTCGTTTGATCTGAAGGTCGCGGGCGTTCAGAACACGTTGCGCGAGGTAAAAAGCCGCAATATCGTTCATGCCGGGATCGGAAACAATTCGGAGGAAGCCACGGCGCCTGGCTATCTGAAGACGCCGAAAGGTACGGTCGCTCTGGTGGCAATGGCGTCGGGACTTATTGCCGAAGGAGGATCGGCTACGGCGAATCGGCCGGGAGTGAATGAGCTGCGTATCGAAGCCGGTGGCAAGCCAAATGAATCTACGAGCGAACTCCCGCCGCAGCCGGGAAATGAGCCGAACCCGGAAGACAAACAGCGCATCCTTCAGAGCATCCGCGATGCACACCAGCACGCAGATCTCGTCGTCGTGTACGAACATAACCACGTTTTTCTGAATAGGCCGTTTGGGGCGCTTTTCAGTGAAGAACTGCCGGAACGGTTAGCTCCAGCGGATTGGCTCAAGAAATGGACCCACGAAGAGGTCGATGCAGGCGCGGACATCATCGTGATGCATGGCGCCCCTTTGCTCCACGGCGTGGAAATCTATAAGGGACGGCCGATCTTTTACGATCTCGGAAACTTCATCTTTAACGTACCGCCCACCGATACACAGCTCGACGAACCAATTATCTGGGAAAGCGCTGTCGCGCATGTCGCGTTCCAGGGAAAGAACCTGCAATCGATCACGTTTCAGCCCATCATTATGAACAAAATTGGCCAGGGTGAACCTGACCTTCACGACGAGCACACCAATAATCTGTTTCTCCAAACTCGCGGTTTGCCGAAACTCGCCACAGGGGATCAAGCTCGTTACATCCTGCAGCGGCTGGCGGATGCCTCGCGGCCCTTCGGCACGAAAGTATTGGTAAAAGGCGATACAGCCGAGATTAATCTGAAGAGTGGAAGTTAGGTCCGACACTAGCGAAGACCGTATTCCGAGCGAAACTCGATTTATCAGAACAGAAGGCCGGATGGTTTAAATCCATCCGGCCTCTCGAATTGACTGACAGCTAGGCGATCATTCAGGGCTTAAGCGTTATCGTCTTCCCAGCGATTACATCAATGTGCTCCTGATAGAACGCCTGACCGTCAGGGCTGCGAAGCTCGACGTCATGAGTTCCTGCGCGGAGCGGGAACGTCCCAAGTTTTCCAACTGTTCCTGCGTATCCGCCATCGACGTAGACTTTCGCGTCTTTCGTTGCGGTGTTGATCTTGACCTCACCGGCAGCGGACCCGGGCACAAAGCCATATGGCTCATACCAACCTGGTCCGTACGCTCCCAGACCATACCAGCCATAAATTCCCGGGCCGTAGTAGAACGCCGGTCCGTAGAACCTCGGCCCAAAGTACGGGCGAAAACCGAAAACCGGTGGACGGGCCGACGCCGCAGGTGCCAGCGTCGCCAGTGCCAATAATGCGATTCCCCCAAACTTCCAATACCGACTCATAACAACCTCCTCAGTAACTCCGCGCGCATCAGACGCTCACGCGAACTGCTAAGAAAGCAAGCCCAGGGCCAAAACCGCATCGACACTTCTAGTTCGTTAATTGATTTGTTATCAAGCGTAGGTCAGAAAGAA
This sequence comes from uncultured Acidobacteriota bacterium, assembly GCA_963846235.1. Taxonomy (GTDB): domain Bacteria; phylum Acidobacteriota; class Terriglobia; order Acidiferrales; family UBA7541; genus Palsa-189. Next base: position 3,279,796 of record CAWJVF010000002.1, on the reverse strand, counting down.
TTTCTTTAGATATTTTGCAGATTTGTTAGCCACCGGTGCTTTTCAAGCGACCATGGTGGTTTTCAGCCATCGCAGCGATCCGATGGATCGTTCTTTGGGAAGCGACAAGGAGAATGGTACGGCTTGAACTCCGAAGACATCGAAGCCTTCAAGAAACAGATGGAGTTTCTGTTCAGCGAATTCTTTCCATGAAGGGATAAGGGAGCAGCCTGGCACCTGATCGTTGACTGCTCCCCTACGTTTGAAATGGTTGGAACTGGTGACTAGAGGGCTCCTAATTTCGCTTGGAGGTCCTGAAACATGCTCTGAAGCAACACATCGTCGTATCCCAGAAAATCTGATCTGACGACGCCACGGGCATCTATGTTCGTCACTTCCCCCGCAACCTGGAGTCGGACTTTCTCGATTGTGGGCAGCACAGGCGGATTTGCCCTGGAATCGCCAGGGATCGAGACAAGCTTCACGCTGATCTGAACCTTATAGAACCAATTCGTGTTCATCCGAACGACTTTCTCGTTCTGGATCGTCCGGAAATATCCCGAGTCCTTATCCATCGTGGCGATGTCAAAGTTGTGTTCGAGGATCGTGTTCACCGCCGTCTGCCAGACTCGGTCATATTGGCCTTGCAGGTCAGCCCGAACGGGCAATTCGCGCCACACGGCGTCGCCTGTCACGAACCGCTGCTGCAATGGTTTCGGAACTTTTCTGTTAATCCCAGAAACAAGCTGAGCAGACAAAGCTGACGAAGTCAGCACGAGCGTGGCGATCACGGCCAATACTGGTCGAGTTTTCACAGAAATCCTCCGGGTTATGCTGGGGTAAATCCACGCTCAATTTTAGTGGCGGAGTTCTGTTTCGGAGAGTGAAAACGGATGAGGGACTGCCGTGGCCGTCATTACTGTATTGGGCATCGTTCGAGCTTCATTTGGCCCTTCAAAATGGCAATGGAAAGGGGTTTGATCTGCGCCAACAAAGAGAAGCTTGATGAGCGGGGACAACATCCGCTCAGGTGAGGACCGGAGTTTTTAGTTTATTGACTGATATACGTCAATAGGAAGTTAACATCTGCTCCAAGACCTTACCGCGCAATCGCTCGTGCTCCGTTATGTTCGACACAACGATTGTCAACGTTTAGTACCACTGGTCTATTGTTGTGAAAGCGATATTTTACTTATCGTAAAAACAATCTGTCGGCAAGGGAGGTGCTAATGTCCAACGTCCTCGCCGACCTCGAACAGCTACGCGAAACTCAGGAAGAGCGTCGAAAACAATATCGGCTGAAGATTTGTCGTCCAGTTCATATACGAATACTCGACACCGAAAAGCAGATTCAAGAAGATACAACTACTCTGGATATCAGCGGCTACGGCTTCTGCTTCGCTACTTCGCGAAACCATTACCAGCTGGGGATGCCCCTATTTCTCAGGTTCGGTTCGTCCCCGTTCCGCTCACCAAGCTTTGCGGGCAAGGAATGTGTCGGCGATGTGGTGCGCGTGCATAAATTCTCCACTCGCTGGTGGACTGTGGCGGTGCGATTCCGTCCTACGCCATAGTTGCGGGAACAAGACTGAGAAGCCGGGGAATCGTTAGCCCTCTGTCGAAACCGGGTCGAACCCCAACGCATTAGAAGGAAAAACTTCTACAACCTAGCGATTCTTTGACGGTAACCGCTTCGTGGTGGGCTCCGTCCTACTGACTCCAATCACAACGGTCCCAGGCGGTCAGTCTAGCGGTGAATTTGAAGTGGACGAGTATAACTGTCCGAAATGTGGGCGGAAGGCGAAGTCCGTCAAATTTCTCGAAACCCGAGCGCAGAAGTTACATCTCAGATGGATTAAGGAGTATCGCTGTGTCCGCGGGCATAAATGGAAGCGTCCGATGATGCCTCAACCGGGTGTCGGCAGGAGAAGTTGGAAGAGGCAGTCAAAAATTCGTGGGCACGATTGGGCACAGTAGAGGCTGCCCAATCATGAAATCATCAAAAAGCCGCATAAAATGGCACTTTTGGAAAAGTGGAGGCGGGGGGAGTCGAACCCCCGTCCGAAAAGCGCTACGGCTCGAAGACTACATGCTTATCGCATTCGATTTGGTTCGCCAGCGGCGCTTGGAACGCGCAAGACGCGCTGCCGACTAGTCCGATTAATCTCGCCGGAAAACCACGGACCGAGGTCCGCCGGCCAGCCTACTGTGTGACGCCTCGATCCCAGCCCGTAGGCGAAGCTGGGGGAAACGGGCTACGCTAGGTTTTTCTAGGCAGCCAGAGCCAACTCATTGTTGGCAGTTCTGTTTTTTCCACCCGATTGCGGGCAGGTGGCGCCCGGCATGCCTTCGAGTCGCCACAGCTTCCGTCGAAACCGTGTCGCCCCCGTTGGTGATACTAATTATACCACCTGGATATAACGGCTTCCGGCCGGACAAAACCTTTGATCCGCCTATGCCAACCCAAATCTGAGTAGCGCCTACCTCGATACGTCCTCCCGCTCTCGCTGTTGACAACGGTTTTCCAGCTTCACAATAATGCACTTATGGAAGTATGCCGACGAGGGCATCTGTGACTCGGGGTCCCCAGGACGTTGAAAAAGCCGTTTCTCGAACCCTGCGCGAAACGCTGAATACGCTTCAGCGCACCGCCGAGGACCTGAACCAAGCCCTCAACGACCTGATTGCGGCCTGCGGCAGTACGCGTTCGACCAATGCGCTCCCGCCCATTTTACGGGCTCACACTGCCGCTGCATCGTTGGCCGCATCCCTGGAAGTGCTTTCCCGATTCGTGGCGTCTTCCGCAAGCAACCCGTCCGCCGGCGGGTTATCGGAAGAAGACGAGGCCTCAGCCACCCCTAGTGGTTCTTCTTCGAGGCAGGAAATACCGGCAACTCCTGCCAAGCGAGGCCGCACGGCAGCGCCACCAATCTCAGCAGCACCCGACTTAGATACCGCGCGAGACATGGGCGAACACCCATCGCCGGTTCAGGAACCTGCCGTCGAAGATTTGGCTACCGCTGAAGTCGAACCGCAGATAGACTCCCCTTCGGCGCAAACGTTCGGGCGGGGTCGTGCATCTGACTTGGCGGAGCAGCACTCGGCATCGTTCAGGGAGTTTTCTCAGGAAATTTCGGCTGGACCTGCCGGGCAAGCGGCGATCAATCCGATTGAGGAGTTGCCGGCAGCTTCAGCGTCTTTTGATATTTCGACGCTGCAACCGGAGGAACAGGACCTGCACCGCCGGGCGAATCGCGTCGCCAAAGTTTCGATGCAAGATATTAAAATGCTCCGTCCCGATGAAGTCCGTTTGGGGCGCGAACATAAAGACATTTGCCTGCGTTTGCGAGATGATATTGAGAAAGCACATAAAGAATATGATCGGCGCTTTCAGTCGATCCTGGCTCATCCCGTCGATTACTTCTATGACTGGATGGTTGAAATCCTGGGCGAAGGTGACCCAGCCGCACTCGGCGAATATCCATATCCCTCTCCAGTGCTGCGGCGCTAATTCACTGACCTCCCGCACGCGAAGTAGAAATATGTCTGTCTCTCTGCCCGCCCGGCCGGAAATATCCCGTGGTTTCCTCACGCTGCGGATCCTTTTGTCCAGCGCGCTGTTTTTCTGCTTCTCAAGTGTGAGCATCGCCACGCCGCGCGCGCAGCAGGCGGCGCCCCAAAAGCGCACGGCTATCAGGAAAAAGAAACCGTCGGCAACTCCAACCAAGCCGCCCGTCGGTAGCTCGCTTGCAGCGACGCAGCTGGAAAGATTGGCGCGCGATCTGCACGAGCACCCCATTGGAATGGCCTACGAGCGGCTGGTGCAATTCGCGGAACGAGAAAAAGGCACCGCGATCGGCGCCCGGGCTGCGCTGGCTTTGGGTTATTACGATTACAGTCGCGCGCACTTCACGGAGGCGCGGAGCTGGCTGGAAAAGGCTGCCGCCGATCCCCTGCTTCCCGATTACGCGATGTTTTGGGAGGCTCAGAACGATCGCGCGGCCGGGGCCGTGGATATCGCTCTTGTGGAATTGAAGCGCTACCGGGAACGCTATCCCGACACAGCGATGAGCGATTCTGCCGTTGAAGCTCTGGCGCAAGCGGCGATTGCCGCGGGCCAACCTGCCGACGGAGTGGCGGCGCTGCAGGTATATCCGAAGACAACCGCGAAAGCGTCTCTTCTTCTATTGCGTGCGCAAGCGAATGAAAAAGCCGCTGTGGCTAAAGGCGAAAAACCGATTGCCGCGGCGAACGATTACCTCCAGGTAATTTACCGTTTTCCGATAAACGACGAGGCGAAAATCGCAGTCGAGCGTATTCCTTACCTGCAGGCAATGCTCGGCGAGCAGTTTCCGGGTACTCCAGTGGAAACGGAGATCACCCGCGCTGAAGCCCTCTATGACGCGCGCCGCTGGAAAGACGTTCGCAAAGCCTACGAGGATCTGCTGCCCAAGCTTTCCGGCGTAGCGCACGATCGCGCTGCACTGCGGCTCGCGCAGGTTCAGATTCAATTAGGCGGCAGCCCTGAAGCGCTGGAATCTCTGAAGCTTACCGATCCTGAACTCGATGCGGAACGGATCTTTTCCCTTTCGCAGGTGCAGCGGTCGGCGAAGTTGGAAGCGGAGATGCTTGCTGGGATCGAGCAGGTAGTCTCGAGTTATCCGCAAAGTCCCTGGGCGGAGGAGGCGCTCTTCGCGGCCGGCAATTATTACTGGTTGAGTTTGGATCGCAGTCACGCGGCCGAGTATTACCAGAGAATTGTTTCCGCCTTCCCGACGGGAAAGTATGCGTCGATCGCACAGTGGCGGATCGCGTGGACCTCATACATGCTGCGGCAGCCCGAGGCGGCCAGCCTTTTCGAAAAGTTTCTGACGAAGTATCCGACGACACCGCAGGTCGTGAATGCGCTTTACTGGCTGGGCCGGAGCTACGAGCATTCCGGCAATGTCCCGCATGCACGCAGTTTTTATTTAGCTGCCGTGGAGCGCTTCCCGCAAACATATTTCGGCGAAAAGGCTGCGCAGCGCTTGCATGAAATTGGCACGCAGCCCACGAATCCCGCTGAAGTCCTTTCGGTCATCCCCCCGGCGGCGCCCTTGCCTCCGCTCGATGGTCCTCTGCCGGCAGCCGCGACACAGCGCTGGGCCCGCGCTCAGGCGCTGCAAAGCATTTCCTTCGATAGCTCCGCCGAATTGGAATTGCGTTCGGCTTACGCCGATACGCATGCCTCAGCGCTGTTGCTGTCGATCGCTAAAGCCGCCGAACAAGCAGGCCACTATGGTGCTGGAATCGTTACGACGCGCCAGGTTGTCACGCAATTCGAAGCGCGGCGCTTCGATCAAATTCCCGACGAAGCTCTTCGAACTGCCTATCCATTGCCCTTCCGTGATTTGATCGAACGTGAATCGCAGCGCTATCACCTCGATCCCATGCTTGTTGCCGGCCTGATTCGGCAGGAATCGGCTTTTGCGACGGACGCCGTCTCTTATGCCAATGCAGTCGGCCTGATGCAGCTCTGGCCGCCGACTGCGACGAAGCTGGCGCGCAGCCTGAAATTCAGATATGCGCGAGGACGCCTGTTCGATCCAGAGTACAATGTGAAGCTGGGCACGCTCTACTTGTCCGATCTGCTGATGGCCTTCGGCACGCCGGAAGCGGCGCTGGCCGCGTACAACGCAGGCGAGACTCATGTTGGGGAGTGGAGCGCCGGCCAAAATTACCAGGAGACGGCGGAATTTGTTGAATCCATACCCATCACCCAGACTCGTGAATACGTTCAGATCGTGGCGCGCAATGCCGAGCTTTACCGGCAAATCTATAAGCGCGGACCCGCGACTCTTGCCAAGGCTTCTTCGCCCACGGACTCCGATACAGCTCCGGCGTCTGCTCTGCCGGATGGTATTCAGCCCTAAACTTCTTCGCGCTCTCTAAAATCAACATGACAAGTCCCGCTGAAGCAAAACCGACTCCCGACAAGATCGCTAAAACTGCGAGATTGATGCTTTCCGAAAAGGCCGAATACTTTACCGAGTCGGTCATTCGCGAAATGACTCGCCTGGCGTTGCAGTACGACGCCGTCAATCTGGCGCAAGGATTTCCGGATTTTCCCGCCCCGCCGGAAGTCAAGGAGGCGGCCCGCGCTGCCATTGCCGCCGACGACAATCAGTACGCCATTACCTGGGGAGCGAAACCCCTGCGCGATGCGATTGTCGAGAAGTTCGCTCGTACGCAGGGCGTTACCGTCGATCCGGAACGCGAGATCACCGTCTGCTGCGGTTCCACTGAGGCAATGATTTCGTCCCTGATGGCCATTATCAATCCGGGCGACGAAGTGGTCGTGTTCGAACCCTTCTACGAAAACTACGGCCCGGACGCTATTCTTTCCGGCGCCAAACCCCGCTTTGTGCGCCTACAGCCGCCGAATTGGGAATTCGATCGTCAGGAACTTGCGCGCGCTTTTGGTCCTCGGACCAAAGCCATCATTGTGAATACTCCGAACAATCCGACAGGTAAGGTTTTCACTCGTGAGGAATTGGAATTTATTCGCGAACTTTGCATACGCTGGAACGCCTTTGCGATCACCGACGAGATTTACGAGCACATCATCTATGACGGCACCCGCCACATCTCCATGGCGTCCCTCGAAGGCATGCGCGAGCGTTCCATAACTATCAACGGAATGTCGAAAACCTATGGCGTTACGGGGTGGCGAGTGGGATGGGCCATTGCTCCACCCGGGCCAACCGAAGCCATTCGTAAGGTGCACGATTTTCTAACCGTCGGGGCGGCAGCGCCACTGCAAGCGGCAGGCGCATTCGCGCTCAAACTGCCGGAATCTTATTACCAGCGCCTCGCCGAAAGCTATCGCGCCAAGCGCGATCGAATGTTGAAAATCCTGGAGGACGCCGGGTTCGAATGCTTTCGTCCGCGCGGTGCCTACTACATCATGACGGACATCACCCGCTTCGGTGCGGCCGATGATGTGACGTTCGCACGCGAATTGGTGCAGAAAATCGGAATTGCCGTGGTTCCTGGATCGAGCTTCTACAACGATGCCGCCGATGGGGCACGCCAGGTGCGCTTCACGTTTTGCAAAAAAGAAGAGACGCTTTCTGCCGCCGCAGAGCGTCTTTCACATCTACGCGCCTCCTGACCCAGGCGGCGTAATGGATGTGCTAGAATTCGACGCCCTCGAGGAGAAGACCTTACATGGCGATGGAGTTCGATCTGATTCCCTTCGGCACCAGAGTCGAAGAGAACGGTGCAGGAGAGAAGATTGACGTCAGCGCGAGCTCGACGCGCACATTTTTTTGCGTCATGATCATCAGCGATCAGATCGAGCAAGAGTCCATCGACGTTTCGATCTGGGGCTCGGCGGATGGCGAGAATTGGGGCGCGCATCCCATTCTCAAACTGCCGCAGCGGTTTTACCGCGGTGAGACGCGCGCTGTCCTCGAATTGGTTTTAGTTCCAGAAGTGAAATTCATCCGCGCTCACTGGGACCTGAACCGGTGGGGGCGCGTTGCGCCCCTGCCTATGTTCCAAGTTGGTCTACACCTGGAAGAAGTTCCCGCCATGCCTCAGCAGGTTAGTCCCGCCAGCGTTTCCGCGGGGAGCTAATCCGCTTCGCTCGGGCGCATATCAGCCCGCCCGCTAGGTGAGTAGCTTCAGGCAGAAAGATCAAAACTCTGGAGATAATTCGGCAAGGTCACGGGCCAGTGCAACTCCGATTGCACCGCTGACCCCAGCGCCTGGGCTGCGGCGGGCTCCCCATGCACCAGAAAAAGCTGGCGTGGCGGCGCCGGAATTCCCTTAAGCCAGCGCATCAGTTCGCCACGTCCGGCATGCGCCGAAAATTGCCGCAGGTTTACGACTTCGGCCTGTACCGGCACGCTTTGCCCGTGAATTTGGATCGACTTCGCTCCCTCCTCCAGCGCCCGGCCGCGCGTGCCCTGCGCCTGAAAGCCGGCCAGCAGCACGCAATTGCGCGGATCGGGCAGGCGCTGTTCCAGGTGATGCAGGACGCGCCCGCCAGTGGCCATGCCGCTCGCCGAAATAATGATCGCCGGTGTTTTCACGCTATTGATCTGCTTGGATTGCTCCGGGCTGCGCATAACATGCACTGCCGGTATTGAGAACGAATCTGCTTGAAGTTCCTGAGTGCCAATCTTCAAGTCCTCACGATGCCGCCGATAGATCTCGGTAACATCGATGGCCATTGGGCTGTCCATATAGATGGGCAACACAGGAATGCGCTTCGATCGTTCCAGCTGCCGGATGTCATAGATCAGCAGCTGTGTGCGGTCCACAGCGAATGCGGGTACGACAATCACTCCGCCGCGGCGCGCGACGCGGTTGATAACTTCCGCCAAAGCCTCATCAGGTGGTGGCGTCGTAGGATGATCGCGGTCGCCATAAGTCGATTCGCAAAGCACGAAATCGGCCCGAGGCGGCGTCTCTGGATCTTTTAATAGCGGCTGGTCGTAACGGCCTACGTCCCCCGAAAAAAGTATCGTCGTATTCTTGCCGCTTTCCGTGATTACCAATTCAAGACTCGACGAGCCTAGAATGTGGCCAGCATCATGCGAGCGGATAAGAAACTCCGGGCTGATCCGGCATTCTCCGAGCCTCGGCATAGATGTAAATCGCTTGAGTGTCGCCACGACTTGTTCTTGCGTGTACAGCGGCAGAGCGGGCTTATGCGAACTGTAACCATGACTCGTGGCGTGGTCGGCATCTTCTTCCATCAGGTGCGCCGAATCTGGAAGCAGCAGCCCGCAAAGTTCTTGCGTCGCGGCATTAGCGAAGATCGGCCCGCGAAAGCTGTCACTCACCAGCCTTGGCAGATAGCCCGTGTGATCCAAGTGCGCGTGCGTGAGCGCGACAAAGTCAATCGTGGCGGGATCTTGAGGACACCGCTGCCAATTGCGCTGCGTTAGCTCGTCAGCGCCTTGAAACAAACCGCAATCAATGAGCAAACGTTTCCCATTAGCCTCGACCAGATACTTAGAGCCTGTGACTGTCCCAGCGGCACCCAGAAATGTAATTCGTGGCATGAACCGCCTATTGTAATCGCCCGCGGCCCTGAGGCAATGCCGCATGCGAGAGAGGTTGTGCGTTGGATCAATAGGAAGGCTGAAAAATTTGGTGGAGCCGAAGGGATTCGAACCCTCGACCTCCTCGATGCCATCGAGGCGCGCTTCCAACTGCGCCACGGCCCCACCGCGAGTGATGAATTTTTATAGCACCCGCACCGCATAAGGTCAAACGTGCGCTGCTGGGAGCGTTCGGCCTTTCGGATTGACTCAAGAGAATCGCGGGCGTATGTTTTGCCTCAAACAGCATTCCACAGCAGCCTGGAGACTGAAGATGAGTAAACACGAATCCACTCGGCGTTCATTTCTGGTGCGTGCAGTCGTAGGCGCTGGAGCCGTCGCGGGCTCAGGTCTGGTGCCGGACGCTTACACCCAGACGCTCGAGGAACATAAAAATGGGGTAGCCGGATCCGGCGAGTCGCATTCAACTTCCGTTCAGCATGGTGCCTTCTTCAATTACGAGCAGGCCACGACGATTGCCGCATTCACCGAACGCCTCATGCCCGGCGCGCCGGGCAAACCCGGAGCTCGCGAAGCGGGTGTGCTCAACTATATTGACCTGGCTCTGGCCGGCGCGTACGCAGATCTCCAGGATCTCTACAGGCGCGGGCTTGCTCAGCTCGATGCGTACAGCCGCACTACGTACAAAAAGCCGTTCGTCCAACTCGAAGCTACCCAGCAAGACGAAGTCATTACAGGGCTCGAGCAGGGCAAGGCATCCGGCTTTAGCTGGCCTACGGCGCAGGAGTTCTTCAACGTCGTTCGGACCCACACCATGGAAGGCATGTTCGCGGACCCACTTTATGGTGGAAACCGCGATTTTTCGGGTTGGCGACTGGTAGGCTTCCCCGGCGCTCAAGGCAATTTCACGCCGGTGGACTTGCAGAACAAACAAATCTTCACACGCGCGCCTATGACCGGGTTACAGGCGCAGTCAGCGTTGCAAGCTCAGGCCAAAACTTCCGGACGGACGGAGTAAGCCATGGCCACCGAAAAAACAGATGTCGTCATTGTGGGTGTAGGCGCAGTGGGCGGAATACTCGCCGCCGAACTCGGCAAAGCCGGCATGAAAGTGATCGGTCTCGAACGAGGTCCGCGCCTTACAACCCAGGACTTCAGCTCGCTCGATGAATTGCGCTATTTCCAGCGCCAGGAGCTCCGCCCAAATGCCAAACGGCAGCCCGTTACTTGGCGGGCCAACGCAAAAACCGATGCCAAGCCAATGCCGATTCTGAATTACGGCAATCAAGCCGGAGGCGGCACAGTCCACTACGGCGCTCTTTCCTGGCGCTTTCACGAAGACGACTTTCGCGTGCGCACCCATACGATGGAGCGTTACGGAGCGTCAGCGATTCCGGCGGACTCTTCGGTCGTTGACTGGCCGTTGTCGTACGCGGATCTCGAGCCCTTCTACGATCGTGCCGAATACGAACTTGGTGTCTCGGGGAAGGCCGGCAATCTGCAGGGACGCAAAATCGATGCAGGCAATCCGTTCGAAGCGCCACGGCGCCGCGAATATCCCCTTCCCGCATTGCTGGCCGACCAATCCGGCGTTATCTTCGCCGCCGCAGCACAGAAGCTCGGCTATCACCCGTTTTCCTCACCGCGCGCGATCCTGTCGCAGCCTTACCAGAACCGTCCTGGCTGCACCTATTGCGGTTTCTGCCAGTCATTCGGATGTCATATGGCAGCGAAATCCAGCATTCTCGTGACCAAGCTTCCAGAAGCCGATGCCACGGGCAACTTCAAGCTGCTTACCGGGACGATGTGTTATCGGGTGAATACCGATAACACTGGCCGCGCCACGGGCGTTTCGTATTACGGCGCAGACGGTTCTGACAACACCATCGAAGCCGACCTGGTCATCCTCGCGACTTTCATCTACGACAATACGCGTCTGCTGTTGGTTTCCAAGACGGCCAAGTTCCCGGGCGGTCTCGCCAATTCCAGCGGCCAACTCGGCAAACATCTGATGGCCCATATCGGCGCGCGTGTATTCGTTGCGTTCGACGACCGCTACGTGAATATCTACATGGGACCGAGCGCACAAAAGCACAGCATGGATGATTTCAACGGTGATAATTTCGACCACAGCGGATTGGAATTCATGCGGGGCGCGCAGATCTCCGTGACTCCCGCGGACCTTGAAGCCGGTCCCATCGGCGCGGCAACGAGCATGAATCCGCCACCGGGGGTGCCACGATGGGGTGCGGCTTATCGCGATTTTCTCGCCAAATATTTCGCGCGCTACGCTGCGTTTATCGCGCAGACAGAAAACCTGCCCTACGCGGATCAGATGATCGATCTCGACCCGCACGTTCGCGATCAATATGGTATGCCTGCGCCGCGGCTTACATACGACTGGCGCCGGCCCAACGAAGTCGCGCGAATTAATTTCCTGCTGAATAAGCTGGAGGAGCTTGGTCGCGCATCGGGGGCACAGCACGTCTGGCGTTCGCCAACGGGCTCTGGAGCGCCCGGCGCCCACCACGAAGGCGGGACGCGCATGGGCAGCGATCCGAAGACGTCCGTCGTGAACCGCTACGGCCAGAGTTGGGATATTCCCAATCTCTTCATCATCGGCAGCTCGACTTTCCCGACTATGAGCGGTTTCAATCCTACGCTCACCATTCAGGCGCTCGCGTATTCGAGCGCAGACGCCATCGTCAATCGCTATAAGAGAAATCCCGGCGCACTCGTCTAAGCGCCAGCGCATCAAGACTGATAATTGCCCCTAGATTTGCGCTCGTTCGCTATTGCGGCCTTGTCTACAGTTTTCCCTTACGACATAGACCGTACTGGCAGAGCAAGTTCTATCCGCTATAGTTCAACGCTCAGCCTGAGGGGGATAGCGTGAAAAAGCCGAAAACCATTAAGCCCGGCTGGGTTCGGAAAATCATCAAACCAATTCATCCGAGCGTCCCAGAAAAAGCGGAAATCGAAGTGCGCGATGCCGATCACCTTTATAAAGAGATCCGCATCGACAATGTCCTGGAGGATGAAAATGGCAAAAAGGTGAAGTTGAAAGAGCACGCGGAAGTAGATTTAATTGTCGAAGCCGATGCTCGGGCCACCACACCTGATCCCTGATCCCTTCACTGCTCAACGTAATTTTTAGTGCCCGCACATCCGACCTTCGGCATGCGCCCCAGGTGATCTCTGCCTTGCACGGTAAGCCCGCGACGAGAGAGGTAGCCTCAACGTCATAAGTCTTACGAGTGGGAAGTCCCCGAAGCACACTGGCTTTGCGACCTTTGAGGTGCACGCGAGGTCGCTCTGCAGCGGAAAGCCTGAAAGGCCCGCAAACCGATGTTCAACTAAACACAGACTCAATGATGTAACGGCCGTCGTCGGCTGAGATACTCGAAAATGGTGGGAGTCGTTGCATTCTTGCGTGGGGAGCCGGAATGAAGCGAATCCTGATCATCGACGATGACGACGCGGTTCGCAGAATGCTTCGTTTTCGCCTCAAAGACAGCTACGAGATTATCGACACCGCATCGCCTCAAGAGGGGCTGATTCTGGCGCTTCAACGCAAACCTGATGCGGTTCTCGTTGACCTTATGATGCCTGGACATACGGGCTTTGAAGTTTGCCAAACGCTGGCAGGCTTGAGCTTCACTCAGCTCATGCCCGTTTTTGTGATCTCCGGAGCGCCAAAAGCCATTTATAAAGACTTTTGTGATGCACTCGGCGCGCGGGGTTATTTTGAAAAACCGGTCGATTTTAATCTTTTACAAACACGTTTAGCCGCGGTCCTAATCGAGGAGCGCGAAAACCGGCGGAGAGAAGCGCGTGTGCGGCTGAGAGTGGGTGTAAAGCTGAAAGGAAGAGACGCCAAGGAGGACTCTTTTGAGGTTCTCACGTTTACCGAGGACGTGAGTAGTCGTGGCTTTAGTTGCGGACTCAACGTTCTGTTGGGCCCGAATGCGGTTGTCGAGGTCTTCTTGTGGATACCCTCAGCGCACCGGTTTACGGGAGAGGCGCGGCTCGCGTGGGCCCAATTTGCGGAGACACCGGCGCAGATGTGCGGCTTCGAATTTCTGGAATATCCTCGCGAATGGATCTTCTGACAAGCTAATCCCGCAGAAAATAACTGCAAATTACAAAGAGATGCTGGCGGACTTCTGACCACGCTTGGAAAGGTAAGCGTGCCAGAAAAGCCGTGCCGCTACGCCGCGCCAGGGCTTCCACGGTAGGCTAAGCGCTTCTAATTTTTTCGGGGAAGGACGCTCCCGAAGTCGCTTTACCTCCTGCACAGCGGTGGCCAGAGCCAGATCTCCCGTGGGCCAGATGTCCGGCCGGCGAAGCGCGCTCAGAAGATAAATGTCGGCCGTCCACCGGCCAATGCCCTTGAAAGCAATCAGCATGTTGCGCGCCGAATCGTCGTGGAGTTCGTGAAGGTCGCGCAGATTGAAATAACGGTAAGCGAGAGACTCAGCCATGAGGCGCGTGTAGAGAGTTTTTTGCCGGCTGAAACCGATGCGAAGCAGTTCAACATCGGTGAGTTTCAGGAAACGCCTGGGGGTAAGCGGATTTGCAGCTGCTTTCAGTCGCCCGAACGTGGCTCGCGCGGAGGCAAGAGAAACTTGCTGCTCGAGTATGATGTACACGAGCGTGGGGAACCCTGGCTCGCGCACCCATAATGGCGGTTGGCCGTAAGTTTTCACCACGGCGGCCAGATGTTCATCCTGGCTTGCCAGGAACTGCACGCCTTGGCCGAAAGCCGTTTCGTCCAGAATAATTTGCGGAGTGCGCATTCAACGCCTTGCGAACTCTACACTGAATTACGTGGTGCCGGTAAGCCGGTCAGGAAGCTTTTTTCGGCCACACCACGCCCTGATCTTTCTTGGTGACCGGCGCCATGCCTTTGTAGACGAATTTCTGCACGCGCTGTCCACGGTAGGTTTCCGTGGTGAAGATATTGCCCTTCGAATCCGCGGCGATGCTATGCACCGCGTAGAATTCCCCCGGCTGGCGTCCGCCGTCGCCAAAGCTGGTCAGGATTTCCAACGTATCGCGAAGAATGATGTAAACCTTCTCGTTCGAACCATCGGCCAGAAAAATATATTTCTGCTGCGGATCTTTCGAAAAAGCAATATCCCACACCGAGCCGTCGCCTAACGTGCGCTTGGCGATGATCGTCTCTTTCACGAACGTGCCGTCTTTTTTGAATACCTGGATACGGTCGTTTACCCGATCGCAGACATATAACAGGCCATCGTTAGCGATCTCTGCGCAGTGGACGGGATTGCGGAACTGAGGCGCCGGCGGCGCATCGGGGTTATAAGGACCGAGGCTGGTGTCGTCGGGCTTATGGCCATACGCTCCCCAATAGCGCTTGGCTTTCCCTGTGTCCGCATCGAAAACGATCACTCGATGATTGCCATAGCCATCTGCGACGTAAAGTTCGTTTGCATCCTTGTCGACAAACATTTTTGCGGGGCCTTTGAGGTTTTCAAGATCGTTGCTGCCCTTGCTCTGGCCCGGATGGCCGATTTGCATCAGGAATTTCCCGTCCTGCGTGAACTTCAAGACCATGTTGTCATTGAACGGCCCGCCGCCGGGCTGCGACTCATTGAGGGCGGCGGCCTGAGTTGGCGGCGCGACGGCGGCCGTGCGACCGTTGCCGCCGATCCAGACGTTGCCTTTGTAATCGACGGTAATTCCGTGGTTGGAAGCCGGCCAATCGTAACCCTGGCCCGGTCCGCCCCAGTGCCCGATGAGATTCCCCTCTTCGTCGAACTCAAGCACGGGCGGCGCCGCCATGCAACACTCCGACGCCGGCGGATTCGCCGCGAGATAATTTTCCATTCTCTCGAGTGAGCCGCCGCGGTGAATGATCCAGATGTGATCCTGCGCGTCGACTGAAACGCCAATGGTCATCCCGAGGAGCCAATGATTCGGAAGCGGCTTCGGCCACATGGGATCGACTTCAAAATGCGGCGCCTGTACTCCCGCCGCCTCGACCGCAGCGCGCTTTTCGAGCACGGTGGAAGCGACTCCGAGCGCGATGAGGAGTGTCGAAAAAGCGACCCCGATATACACATTGCGTTTCATATTTCTCCTCCTATTTCAGTCTTTAAACTCTGCCGTGCGGAGTGAATTTGAGCTGTGCTGATCGCCAGCGGATCGCGTGAAGGCCCTTGGCCAAGCGGGAATTTCAGCGGCCAACGCTTCGCCACATACCACATTAACGCCGCGACAATCAGCATAGCCATCAGCCAGTGCATCGCCGCGGCCAGCATGGCGGCGGTGAGCACCGGCCAGGCGAACCGGAACTGCGCCAATCGCTCGCCGCGGTCAAGCATCCAATGCCACCCTGTGTGGGCCACGAGCGCGGAAAGGATGATAGTGCCCATTCGCTCTGCGACGGCGTAGCGGAAAAACGCATGCAGCAAGGGAATGAGCACTACGAGCACCAGCAACTGTCCGAGTTCGACGCCGATATTGAATGAAAGCAGCGAAGTCAACAGGTGTGATCCGGCAAATTGCAGCGTCTGCCGCAGCGCGAAAGAAAAACCGAAGCCGTGGACGAGTCCGAACCCAAACGTGATCATCCAGCGGCGCTGCACTCCAACGCCACCGACAATATTTTCGAGCGCCATGTAAACAATGGACATGGCGATCAGTGTCTCGATCAACGGAGGGAACCACAAAAAATCAGGTGCCAGATTGTAGGCGCTGGCGATCAGCGTGATCGAGTGCGCCACTGTGAATGACGTCACTACCGGGATCAATTTGCGCAAGCTGCGGAAAGGAATCACCAGACAGAACAGGAACAGCAGGTGATCGGTTCCATCCAAAATGTGAAAGAAACCGAGCTTCACGAAATTCAGGGCAGCCTGATACCAGTGCGGATCGAGGCGAACCAAACCCGGATCGCCGACGAATTCCAGAGCGCGGACGGCGCCATCGGGCGGCAGAAAGCGAAGCGCTGTGACCACCCGTAAACCGAGCCGCGCGAGCCCAGGATGAATCGAGAATCGCGAACGGTCCGAATGAATTGGATACTCGAACAAGACGTCGAGCATGACCTGATTCCAATAGACCTGCACGTCATTCGATAAATGTGGCCCGGTAACATGGGCGTTTGCCTCGTCGTAAGACGCAAAAGATTTGTCGGAGGGGAACGAGGCGCGGACTTCAAGGATTTGAGGATTGGGCAGGCGGGTATCATCCTCATAGACCGAGATCGCATCTGCGATCCAAACCATTGCCGCTTCGCGCAAGGACGCGTCGACCCGCGCTAAATCCAGATATCCGGCGCCGCGCTCTGGAAATTCCGTATCCCGCATGGCGTTGAGCGGGACGCGCAATAGCAGGTGTAGTTTTTGACCTTCGGGCTTCACGAACGCCTGCACCGTAACATCGTTGGGAATATCGTGCGCCGTTAGCGCGTGCGGAAATAGGAAAACAAGCGCTGCAGTGAAAAGCGAAATCCAAAGATGCCGCGAGCTTTTGCTGCACGCTGCCGATGAAGAATCGGACGCGGGAGACTTCATAGACCCCTCCTTCTTCGGAATTGCCGCCGACTCTAACACAATTCGCCCCGACTGCTCACTCGCGCGATAGTTTTCACTGATCCCGAGCTCGGCGCCTTTTGTACTAACTTGTTGCGCGCCCCGATAAAATATTTCAACTTCTCAGCGCGCCGTGAGATTGGGAAGGTTTCTCCGACCGGCGGCAGGTTGCCTGATCGAGGCAGATTGTGGTATAGCCCCATATCAGGGATCGTCTGACGGGAGGCTCATGTGAACGCAAAGCTGGTCGCATTTGTTGCGATTGTCGGCTGTCTGCTGGCCGTATCCACCCCGCTCGCCGCACACCATGGCAGCGCGGCATACGAGAACGCCAAAGAAGTGGTTTTAAAGAACGCTACTGTGACGAAAGTCAATTGGGGCAATCCGCACACTTTGGTGCTTTTCGACGTTAAGGACGACAAGGGTAACCTCGTGCATTGGGTCGCCGAAGGCGGAGCGGCCTCTGCTGTTAGCACCACCGGCTGGACTAAGAATGCGGTTCAGCCCGGCGACGTAATCACCGTTTACCTCTATCAAGCCAAAAACGGCCAACCCATTGGGCGTGCAAGCAAGGTGGTACTTGCCGACGGCACTACATTAGGCGCAGGGTATCTCGAAGGCGATCGGCCGTCACAGTGCGATAAGGACTTCGGCCCGGGCGGAGATGAGTCGTCGGCCTGCCGTCCCGGCGGACGTAAAACCACCAACAAAGAATAAGCTCGCCAAAGGGGAGTGTTGAAATGGGACTTCGTTCCAAGTGCGCAGTGGTCGGTCTGCTCGCGTTCCTGGCGTTTTCATCCGTGCTTGCGGCTCAGGAACCGCAAAATCAGAACCAGCCGCGGAAAGCAGATGAAGAGACCGGCGGGCCGGCGCCAGTTCACGATCTCAACGGAACCTGGCTAGGACCCGGCGAACCGGCGCTGAATAACCGTATCCCTCCGATGACGGCTGCAGGCCAAGCCAAGCTGAAGCTCAATGTTCCCGACCCATTTAGTACAACCTCCAATGATCCTTGGAAGACCTGTGATCCCTTCGGCATGCCCCGCATCGTGAATAACGAAATAAGAGAGATCGGCTTTGCCACCATGCCCGACCGGATTGTGATCCTGGAAAACTACGCCAAGGTCTGGCGCGAAGTGTGGATGGACGGTCGGCAACTACCGAAAAACGTTGGCCACAAGGGCGGGCCTTCGACGATGTACTTCGGATATTCGGTGGGTCACTGGGACGGGAATAACACCCTGGTTGTGGATACCGTCGGCATGGACGATAAAACCTGGGTCGACCGCCGCGGCTATCCGCATAGCATTGATGCCCATGTGATCGAGCGCTACACGCGCGTAGACCACAATCACATGAGCATGACCGAAACAATCGATGATCCGGTTTATTACACCGCGCCTTTTGTCATCGCGAAGGCCGACTATAGGTGGATTAAGGGCCAGGACGATGCGAAAGTCGCGGTTCCCTTTTCCAACGAGTACATGTGTATTCCCTCAGAGGCCATCGAGTATATGAAACTCGTCGGCAACCCCGCCGATGAGGACTCCGCGACCGGCGTTAAGAAGGAATCAAAGTAAAGAGGAACCGGAAACGCCCGCACCCTGAAGAATCGTTAGGGAGTGACTCCGTTTCTGTACACAGCTCAGTGAGCCGGTTCTAGTCTGGCCGCTTTGTAGGCCGCTTCGGCCTCCGGACTTGCGAGATATTGCAAAAGAGCCTTCGCGGCTTTGGGATCTTTCGCTTTCGAGGAAACGTAGCCGACAACGTCGATCGGGGTCGAAGCTCCGCGCGGCAGCGGCCCTGCCAGATCAACTCCCTCCCGTAACTTATCGCTCACTTCGGGGCCGATAAAGAGCTCGGCCTCCCCCTTGGCAACCATAGCCTCCGCTTCCTGGCTGCCTTCCACCGTCTTCAGTTTCGGTTTCACTTGTTCAACGAGACCGAGCTTTTTGAGCGAGTCCATGGCCTGGCCTCCGAGCGTACCTGTAGACGGATCCACGATCACGATGGATTTGGCCGCGAGCAGCGTCCGTTTCACCGCGGCGGTTGTGGAGATGTCCGGCTTGGGCGCGCCTTTTTTGACGCTCAGTCCCAGCACAATTCTCGCTAACCTTGTGGCGCTTTTAGGGTCAACGTTGCCGGACGCGACCGCCTGAGGATATGGCGCAAATATGATCGACACATCCAACGCCTGGCCGTGCGCCACGAGCTGCCTGGTTCCATAAGGCGGAGTTTCCCGGCTGCCCTGCCCATACGTCGCCTTGACCTTGTCGCCGGTCTCGCTTTCGAAGCCCGCAATTAGCTTATCCACGGTTTCCCGCCCCATAGGCCCCGGCACGAGAAGGGTAATCTCCGTCTGGGCGTGCGCTGCATATGCATTGCCGAGCAAAAGCACGGCGACAACGAGTGACGAACACCAAAATTTCACGTTTCCTACCCTCCAAGACGCGTCGATCCTGTATCCGCGGAGAAACCATACGCCGCAGCCCTGACCCGGTCAACTCCCAAGCTCCAATGGGCATTGACAAAACAAGCGCGCCAATGGAATAGTCGCGTGCAATTGGAGGTACTCTCCATGAATGCCAGAGGCGTAACGCGGTTTGCGGTGGCTGCTGTTCTCTTACTGAGTGCTGGCGCGGCCATGGCCCACCATGGTGCGGCGAGTTATGAATCGAATAAGCTAACGACCTTGAAGGGCACCGTAACCGATTTTCGTTTCCAGAACCCTCATGCGCAAATTCTTCTTGATGTAAAGGATTCATCGGGCAAAGTAGAAAACTGGATTCTCGAAGCCGTTGGCATAGCCACGCTATCCAGGAACGGTTGGAGCAAGAGCATAATGAAGCCGGGCGATCAAATCACCGTCACCGGTAATCCCGCCAAAAATGGGTCTCCGTCAATGCGTCTGACCAAGGTGGTGTTGGCCAGCGGCAAAGAGCTAGGACTCGAGCGCGGCGAGGATTACGCCGGACAATGAGCGTTCGCGGTTATCTGAGTACAGTGGTGCGCAATGGGTGCGCAGCATTCGCATTATTCGCGACACTCGGTTTGCCCTGCGCGGTGCGTGGTCAAACCGCCGGTTCGAACGCTAGCGCAAAGGGAGCAGTAAAAACCGCGGCCTCGACACCAGACCTCAGTGGTATGTGGAGGCGTACGCGGCGCCCTCCCGACAACAAGCGCAAATACACGATTTTCGAGATCGCCTTGTCCCTGACGAACGACGAGCCGCCGATGACCCGATGGGGACTCGAAAAGTTCAAGGCTGCCAAGCCCAACGTCGGCCCTCATGCCGTAACTATTGCCGAATCGAATGATCCCACGGTCAACTGTTTCCCTCCGGGAGTACCGAAAATTTATCTCATGCGAGGCGCACCGCTGGAGATCCTTCAGGAACCCGGGCGAGTGGTGATGTACTTTGAATACGATCACTTCGTGCGCGAAATCTTCACCGATGGGCGGCAACATACGTCGGATTTGAATCCCACGTGGATGGGGGAAGCGATCGGCAAGTGGGACGGGGATACGCTCGTCGTGGATACCATCGGCTTCAACGACAAGACGTGGCTGGATTATTCAGGACATCCGCATAGTGACGCCCTGCATGTGGTGGAGCGCATACGCCGCCAGGATCACAGTACCCTGGTCAACGATATAACTATCGAGGACCCGAAGGCCTACACGAAGCCTTGGGTTTCGCACATGGTTTTCGATCTGCACCCAGACTGGAAGATCGAGGAAACGATCTGCGAAGACGACGTCAACTTCTCGAATGTGCAGAAAGTATCCGAATCGAAGAAGTAGCTGAAACCCAGTTCTTTATTCCGCAAAAGCTCCATCAAAACCGGCCGGCTGCGCTGCTTAACGGCTGCGGGCCTGTTCGAGCCGGATCTGCGCTTTCAGCGACTCCAACTCTTTTTCGGTACGCAAGGTCATGCGCGCGACTTTCCTCGCACGGGAATACGGAAGAATGACCTCCAGCGCGCCGTCTTTCTCCAGCAAAGAGACGTAGCGCGTTTCAGCGCCGAGCGTAGGGAAGGGGTACTCCACCCATTTGGAAGTCTTGGGATCGAATTTGATCACTTCATCGGCGTTCATCAGGTTGATCCACACGTTATGGTTTGAGTCCACCTGCGCCTGATAAGGCTGCTGGGCATCAGGCCGGGGAAGCGGAATCATCGTCACTTTCAAATTACGGGTATCGATCCTGGCGAGATTGCCTCCCCACCAGTCGCAAACCCAGATGAGATGGCCATTTTTGTCTGCGCCCAGCCGGCGAGGCCCCTCTGCCCACGGAACACCAATGACCCACGTAGATCCGGCACGAGCATAGAGGTTGCGCTCGTCACTTGTGACTAAATCCGTCTCCATGGACACCGGAGTGAGTTTGACTTGCGTCACTTTGCCGGACTTGATGTCGCTCTTGGACAAGGTGTCCATATTCATTTGCGCCCACCAGGCATTGCCATCTGCATCTGCAGCCAGCCCGTAGGTACTTCCGATACCATCTGAGTTTTCGTAGACCGGAGATTTGAACTCTGTAAATTCTTTCTTTTGGGGATCGAAACGCACCGCGCCTGGGCCGGTGGTAGCCCAAATCTTGCCTTTGCCATCTACATCAACGGTTCCAGCCGCCGTGGTCGGGCCGGTCATGCCTTGGGGCGGCGTAAAGAACTCGATTTTTTCCGTGGCCGGATCTATCTTGGCCAGGCGGCCCGGACCGCCTTCCACCCCGGCGCTCACATTGAACCAGAGGTTTCCTTGCTGATCCCGGGTAATGCCATGACCATTGGCCGCAAAACCGTGCAAGCCAGGCACCTTGAACGTCTTCAGCGCCCCGGTCTTCGCATCGACTCTTCCAAGGCTGATGTCGTGGTTGGACACGTTATATGAAAACCAGATATTGCCATTCAGATCGGCTTGCGCGTCGTGTATGCCATGAGCGCCACTCAGACTCGAGGGCGTACCCAGTGACCAATCGCTTCCATCGTTGGTGATGTATTCAGTCCCGGACTTCTCGTCTGGGGCAATGGGAACTTCATACTCGGTAAACACGGCGCGTGCTGCCTCTCCCGTAGGACGAGGGCGAACCTTGAAATTCATAGCCGTCGGCTGCGGTCCGCTGACACGAGCCAGATAGGCGGCCAATTCTTTCTCATGGAAATCGATGATTGGTGCGGGCTCGCTCTTCTCGCCAAGATAACCGCCGGCGACGTTCACTCGCTTCATGAGATCGAGAATTGCCGTCCAACCTGCAATATCAAAGCGCTCCTGAAGAATGTAGTTCGGCTGATGACAGCTGGTGCAGCTATTGCGGAATACCCGTTTTAAGCGCCGGTCGTCCGGAGTGCCGTCGGGCAAGGAAGCGAGCAACTGGTCACCGGTAAGTTGCCTTTGAAAATCCTTGAGCGGCTTTAAGACAAAATCCTGATGGCGCGTCGAGGTCAAATCGATTTTTGCGCGAGCTGTGGCAAACGTATCCGCCTGGGCCCACACCTCATACTGTCCTGCATGCATCGGTGGGAAATAGTAATCACCCTGCTGATCGGTGAAAATACTTGTGGTAATGGCCTTTCCTTCCGCTTTAGCCGAAACGGTTACCCCGGGCATTTTTTCGCCGGAATCCGATTTGACAGTGCCGGCGAGCAAGGATGAGTTTTCGTCGGCTCCGTATGCACGCGCCGAAGGGCAGAGCGCGAGGGCCGCGACCATCGCCGCAAAAATTAGGGTGGCCGTGAGATTTCGAAATGAAGTTCGCTCAGTGCTCATGGCTGCGGCTCCTTATCCGCGACGTCCTCTGCGCTAATCTAGGGGGCCTTCACCCTTGGTTTGCGGACCGCGCTGCGCCGGCTTTGGCACCGTTTTCAGGTACTCGATGATGGCATTTATATCGGAGGCTTTCAGCCCATACCTGAAGCCCGGCATCTTGCTCGAGCCCTTGTCAATGTAATCGCGCACCGCGTCCTCTCTCCCGCTCACCAGGTCGCGGTACAAAGAAGGACCATACATCGGATTCGTGAGGGTTGGTTGCGTGTGGCAGACGGAGCAGTGTTGCTGAAAAAGCCGGCGACCGGAACTCACTGCATCCTGGCCCGACGCGGCCGTGCTGTTGCCATTTTGAGCCGGAAGTGTGAGTGGAAATAACAACAGCAGGAACAGCAGAAGATTCGAGCCATATCTCATTCCCTACCCCCGCCACATGGACCATCACAGACGCCGGACTACCTGCACTGGGGCTCGCTATTGACAGTAGGGATAGCAGATTTCTCCGCAGAGCACAATGGGAGCGGTCTTCTCGTAAGGCGCACTTGATCTTGGGCGCTTGGCAAAGTGCCGGCTTGAGCCGAGGCGAAAACTAGCCAAAAACGGGACGACTGCGACTGTTTGCGGAATATTAACGCGAGGTGAATCTTAGGGTTGCCTGTGGGTTAGGGTGATAGTAGCATTGGGGATCATTCCGAAGAGCTCGCCAGTCCCCCTTTCCGAGGTGGCGCATCAGATTCGTCAGCGGGCGCATTAAAAAACTTTCGAGGCTAAAGCACATGGAGCCGCACAGGCATCTCCGGCCGCTGTTGGGCCTTTCCCTGGCTGCAGGCACCGTGCTTTGCCAAGCAGGCTGTGGGGATTCCACTCGGAACGTTGCCAGTTATCATCCTCCCGTCATCCAAGCGGCCACCTCCCCGCAGGGGAATCCGGTAGCCAAAAAGCAGTCCAATCCGCCAGTTGCAACTCAGTCTAATACGCAACCAAAGGCAGCCCCCAAAATAGGCTCATTACCCCTGACAGGCGCACGTGGACGCACAGCATACTTATCGCTGGTGCGGCCGGACGCTGTGGATCGGTTGGCTGTGCAGGTGAGGGCAGCATACGCCGCCGGCGAACAGGACGCCAGGGCGAACCACAACGACGCCGCCCGGCAGGACTATAATCGGGCGCTCGATCTGCTTTTGGCCAGCGGTTTCGATGTCCGCAAACAGCCCGAACTCTCCGAGCTATTCAACCAGATCATGTCGTCCTTATCGACCCTACAGGGTACGACGCAAGAAGCGGAAGCGACTGGGCCGCCCGAAGTACTGGTCGAACAGCAGAACAAACCCTCTCCACTCGACGAAATCAACGCCATCACTTCCTTATCGGGAGAGGAAACTCCGGCAACTCCGGGCGATGCCGGGCTAAAGACAAATGCAGAGCGCGAATTGCAGGCCGTGCCACACGATATTCCGCTGACGCTCACGGATCCTGTGCTTTCCTTCCTGAACTTCTTCCAAACCACCAAGGGCCGCGCCATCGTGGAGAATGGATTGCGCCGCGCGGGACGTTACAGCGAAATGATTCGCCGCGTGCTGGCCCAGGAAGGCATGCCCAGCGACTTGATCTACCTGGCGCAGGCGGAGAGCGCATTCGAACCGCAAGCCCTCTCGCGCGCGGGAGCGCGTGGGCTCTGGCAATTCATGTCTTACCGCGGGAAGCAGTACGGTCTCGAACATAGTTGGTGGCTGGATGAACGTCAGGATCCGGAGAAGGCTACCCGGGCAGCCGCACACCATCTTCGGGATCTATACGAAATGTTCGGCGATTGGTACCTGGTGATGGCTGCTTACAACTCAGGCCCGGGGACTGTGCAACACGCTGTCGAGCGTACCGGTTACGCCGATTTTTGGGAGCTGTACAAGGCAAACGTGCTGCCGCAGGAAACGCGCAACTATGTGCCCATTATCCTCGCGCTCACTTTGATTTCCAAGGATCCGGCACGCTACGGCGTTCAGTTCGTTCCAGATGAGCCTCTACAAGTTGACCGTGTGCAGCCGGGGCATCCTGTGGATCTGCGGCTGGTTTCGGAAACGATCGACGTCGATGTCGATACGTTGAAACTGCTCAATCCGCAACTTTTGCGGCTAGTCACGCCCAATGATCCTCGCTTCATGCTGCAGATTCCCGCCGGCAAGGCGGAGGACTTCGAAAAGGGCATGGCGGAGATTCCGCCGGAAAATTGGGTGAGCTGGCGCCGGCACCGCGTCGAGCCAGGCGAAACGCTGTCCAGCATCGCCCGGCGATATCGGATTTCAGTCGCATCGCTGGTTGAAGCGAACGGACTGGATGCCCAAGCACGGCCCGAAGTGAATGCAAAGTTGATCATTCCCGCGACAGTCCAGGCGCCACCCACTCTGGGCGCGCTGGTGCGTTATCGCGCGCGCCATGGCGACACGGCCGAGAGCGTGGCGGATCAGTTCAACGTAACAGTCGCGGAATTGAAGAAGTGGAACGGCATGCGCAGCAATCGCCTGGTGGCCGGGATGCGTCTGAAGATTTATCCAGGCGTGACGGGCCCCATGCCAGTAAAAGCTACGGTGACGGCTGCGCGAGCGGATGTTCCAGCAAAGGTGGGCCAGCCCGTGACGCACCGTGTGCAGCAGGGCGAGACCCTGTGGTCCATCGCTCAAGCGTACCAGACAACGATCGAAGCCCTGCGCAGCGGGAACCGTTTTCTATTCAGCAGGCCTCTGCAAGCTGGCGACATTCTGACCATCGTTCAGTCTCACTAATCCCGAGCGCCGTCTGCACCATTCCCGCGCCGTGGTTGCTTTCTCCCGACGAAGTCCTGAATGACGGATCATTTACCGACACCATTCACTAGAAAGGATGCTACTCTGGCGGCATTGTTCCCGGCCGAACGGATGGCTTGACAAAAGCTTCACATTCCGTTTATAAGCCGCCGATGCCGCGGCGGCGAGGTCGGCCGGAACTCAAAGCGGCGGACCTACGGAGGAATGATGGCCTGGCTACATGATAACGGCGACGAGAACGAATTCTCCCAGTTCGAAGAAGATGAGGGCGGCGAAAAGGACGAGGGCGTATTAGAAGAAACGGAAGAGGAAGTCACCATAATCGAGCGCCCGGGAATTCCCGAGGCGCCGCCATCGATGCCCAAACCCAAGCCACGCAAACCAAGCGCCGCAAAAGCCAAGGGCAAGCCGGCGCGAGCCAAGGCGAAGCCCAAGAAGAAGGCTGCGGCCAAGAAGAGCTCGAAGAAGAGTTCCACCCGCAAGAGCTCAAAATCTCGTAAGAAGCGCTGAACTTAGGTTCACAACCACTACACCTTACTCAGGGCGGTAATCACTTCGCCCACGAGTTCAATTCGACAAGCTCCGCAGGCACGCGGGACGTTGATTGTCGCCTTTGCAATCTGCTGCCGGAAGGGAGCAGGGAGGGTGCAATCGGGTCCTCACGCTTGCACAATCGAGCGCGAGACTTGATTACGGCAAGGAATATCTCCTTGCCGTGCGATAGCGACGCTCGATAGCATGCCTCGCTATGGTGCTTGCCATAGAGCACATACGAAGAATGCGCGGAGGTGCGCAATCACACCTGATGCGCTGTGACGACGGGGGTTATTACATCGTCAAATTTCAAAATAACCCCCAACATATTCGCGTTCTGGCCAACGAACTGCTCGGGACCAAGATAGCCGCCTACTTGGGCTTACGGGTCCCGCAGGTCGAGGTGGTGGAGGTCCGGCCTGAACTTATCGAGCTTACCGCGGAGTTGGTGATCCAATTGGGAATCGGCCGCACGCCATGCCGGGCGGGAAAGCAGTTCGGTTCGCGCTATCCGGGTGATCCAGCGCAAACTAATGTGTTCGATTTTCTGCCGGAGGAACAACTTAGTCAGGTGGAGAATCTGGCTGATTTCGCAGGCATGTTCGTCTTCGACAAATGGACATGCAATACCAATGGGCGGCAGGCCGTGTTTTTTCTGGAGCCTGGGCGTTCTCGCTATCAGGCGATGATCATCGATCAAGGCTTTTGCTTCAATGCGGGCGAATGGAATTTTCCCGATGCGCCGTTGCGCGGGCTCTATAATCGCCACAGCGTTTATCGGCACGTCACGGGCATCGATTCGTTCGAACCTTGGCTCAATCGCATGGAAGAACGTTTGAGCTGCGCGCAGCTCGGTGAGATTGCCGGGAGCATTCCGCCGGAGTGGTACAACGACGAATACGCCAAGCTCGACGAGTTAATCCGAAGACTCGACCAGCGCCGGAGACTGGTGCGCGAACTGATCATCTCGGCACGTGACTCTGGGCGACAGCCTTTCCCGAATTGGAAGTGAACGGCCTGTCAAAGAGGGATGAATATGTCAGAAACACAGACACACCAGGTCCTGCGGCCATGCGCTTATCACGTTGTGCGCTACACGCCCAATCTGGTTCGAGACGAGTGGGTGAATATCGGAATTCTTCTCTTCGATCCGGCCACCGGACGCCTGTTGCAGCGCCTGGTAGAAGAACCCGCGGAGTTTGCGCGCATTCGCCGGTTGCACCCCGCCGCAGACGAGGAACTTTTGCGGCGGCTCTCAGACGACTTTGCTTTGCAATCGGCAGCGGAGGGCAATCACGCACAGAGTTACATCGCGCGGCTGGAACAAACCCTCTCGAATACCTTACAGCTCAGTCCTCAAAAGGGATTGCTGGCCGAGGAATT
Source organism: uncultured Acidobacteriota bacterium (assembly GCA_963846235.1). Lineage (GTDB taxonomy): Bacteria > Acidobacteriota > Terriglobia > Acidiferrales > UBA7541 > Palsa-189. The sequence continues at coordinate 3,252,718 of CAWJVF010000002.1, read as the reverse complement.
GGAGGCCGAGCTGGACCGTCTTTATCACGATCATGTCGAAATCCAACGCTCGGGGCGCTTAGCGGAGTTGGCCACGAGAAACGGAATCCGTTCCCGCGCGAACCAGGTCTTTCGCGGAACGGGAATCTGGCCGCGACTGCAACGCCGCCTGCGCGTGGATGAATTCACCTATGCGGGCGATCCGCTGCGCCTGGATTACGGCTACCGGCGCAATGGCACACGCGGATTCGTGCAAGCGCTCTCGCTCTCTCGCGATCCCGGCCAGGCCAAAGTTCTCGCGTTTACGGCCGATGCCATCCGCCAGAAGCTCGACCACTCGGAATTTGTTGCTGTCACGGAAACGGAACCACGGCCCGCGGAAAATCCACGGCATCGCTTTATTCTTGGCCTGCTCGAAGCCCGTGAAATCGGCGTCGTGCCGTTGTCGCGGCTGGCCGAATGGTCCTATCGCTTGCGGCCCACTTTGCTCGGTGGCGGCAATAATTAGCACTTCGGAATGACTTCGAAAGCCGGCTAGAGCACGTCCTCAGTCCAGTTTTCCAGGCGCTCTTTCACCCGCCGCATGAACTGGTGCGCCGTGGCGCCGTCCACCACGCGATGATCGTAGCTGAGGGTCAGATAGACCATGGAGCGGATGGCGATGGCATCGTCAATGATTACCGGCCTTTTCTGAATCGCGCCGATGCCCAAAATCGCCACGTTCGGCTGATTGATGATGGGCAGGCCCATCAAGCCTCCGAATGTGCCGGGGTTGGTGATGGAAAAGGTGCTCTCCTGAACGTCCTCCGGCTTGAGCTTTTTCGCGCGAGCGCGTTCGGCCAGATCGTTAATTCCGCGCTGCAGTCCCAGAAAATTCTTTTCCTCCGCATGCTTGAGCACGGGAACGATCAGTCCCCAATCAAGGGCCACGGCAATGCCAATGTTGATCTCGCCGTGAAGCACCACGTTTGTGCCGTCCACGGAAGCGTTGACGGTGGGAAAATCTCGCAGGGCGTCCACGCAAGCGCGCACAAAGAACGGCATGAAGGTGAGCTTCATCTGGTGCTTCTGCTCAAACTCGGCGCGCCCCGCTTCGCGCACATGCGCAATGCGGGTCATATCCGCTTCATCAATGGAGTACACATGCGGAGAAACCCGCTTGGAAAGCACCATGTGCTCGGCAATGCGCTGCCGCATCACGCTCATGGGCTGCACTTCGTAGCGGCCGAAATAGATTCGTTCTCGAGGCAGAGCGGTTTCCAGAGAGACATGTGCGGGCGAAGCTTGCGCGGGCGGCGCGCCGGATGGCGCTGTGGGCTTAGCAGCAGGCTCCGCAGCAGGCCGCTCCGGGCCACTCGAGATCGCGGCGAGGACGTCTTTTTTGCTGACACGCCCTCCGGCACCCGTGCCGGTTAACGTTCCGAGATCGATCCCATTTTCTCGAGCCAAACGGCGTACTAGCGGGGAGCTTCGAATCCTCTTTCCATCGTCGGTAACGGTCTCCTCTTCGTCTTCTCCTGCCGTAGCAGTTTCGGGCGGAGTTGTTTGCGAAGCAGGGGCCGAGGAAGGCGTCGGAGGCGCTGGTGCAGGGCGCTGTTCGGCTTTTTGTGAAGCCTGAGGCGGTGGCGCCTGCGCTTTCGCGGGCGCGGGAGGCTTGGCAGGAGCCTCGGATGGGCGTGTCACGGCGGGTTTGGCCGCCGCAACCTGAGTTCCGGGGGCCTCGATCAACGCTACAACGGTCTGAATGGGAACGGTCTTTCCTTCTTCGACGCGGATTTCCTTCAGCACGCCGGCCGCCGGCGAGGGTATCTCGGCGTCGACCTTATCGGTCGAAATTTCGAAAAGCGGTTCATCGCGATCGATGGAATCGCCCGGCTTTTTCAGCCACTTGGTAATGGTTCCTTCGAAGATGCTTTCGCCCATCTGGGGCATGATTACTTCGACGGCCATAGCCTGTCCTCATTCCTGCGGCATTTCCCGCGGAAACGTCTCTGCCAGCAGCGAAGCAGGCGCACTAAAGAATGCGCTCGGCAAACGGAAAAACTCAATAGCGGGCCAGATCGCGTGCCGCTTCTGCAATGCGAGTGGCGTTGGGCAAAAAATGCTCCTCAAGAGGCGGTGAAAACGGCACCGGCGTATCGAGCGATGTGACACGCCGAATCGGCCCATCCAGGTCCTCGAACGCAGACGTCGGTTACCAGCGCGGCGATCTCTCCGGCGATCCCGCCCGTGCGTGTGTCTTCATGCACCACCAGCAGCTTGTTCGTGTGCTTCACCGATTCGATGATCGTTTGCCGATCGAGTGGCAGAAGCGTTCGCAGATCCACGACCTCCGCTTCGATGCCCTCTTTCGCCAGCAGTTCGGCTGCTTCCAGCGAGGCATGCACCATGGCCGCGTACGTTACGATGCTCAAATCACGGCCGGGCCTGCGCACAATGGCTTGCCCAATCGGCACAGTGTAATCGCCTTCCGGCAACTCTTCCTTGATCCGCCGGTACAGAAATTTATGCTCAAAGAAGAGCACGGGATTATTTTCACGAATGGCTGACTTAAGCAGACCCTTGGCATCATAGGCCGTGGCCGGGTAGACCACCTTCAGACCCGGCGTATGCACGAAGTACATCTCTGGATTCGCGGAATGAAAAGCGCTGCCGTGTACTCCTCCCCCGGACGGCCCGCGAATGACGATGGGCACAGGAGCGCCCCAGCGGTAGTGCGACTTGGCCACGAAATTCGTGATCTGGTTAAAAGCGCACGCAATAAAGTCGATGAACTGCATCTCCGCGATCGGCCGTAAACCCAGATAGCTCATGCCCACCGCCGCGCCAACAATCGCGGTTTCGCTGATCGGCGTATCGATCACGCGTTCCCAGCCAAAGCGCTCCAGCAGGCCCGCCGAAGCTTTGAATGCGCCGCCGTAAACGCCAACGTCTTCGCCCATCAGTAAGACCGCCGGATCGCGGTCCATCTCCTCGATCATCGCCTGGCGAATGGCATCGAGATAAGTCACCTGGGCCATGGCTATCTCCGCACCCTTCGTGCGGGCGGGCTTATTTTGCGTTTGCGATCTGTCGCCGCCGAATGCGCAACGGCCGGCTCTATCAGGGAATCCTGTTGTTCGGCGCGATCCGCCGCGAGTACAGCTTCCGTTTCTATCCCGCCAAAATTCTTTATCGTCCACTCCGGCTTTACGCTGGATTTCGGCGGCATCAACTCGCGTTTGTCGCGGCGCCAATCCGCCTCGATAGTGTGGCAACCGTTGCAATAGACACCCTGCTCGGCGAGCTCTGCGGGAGGAAATGGGGAATTCTCCGCGAACTCCAAATCCGCCGCCAGTTCATGGTCGACACGCGCATGGATAGCGGCCTTTTCTTTTTCGTTCCAGAGCTTGTGCTGGTCGAGATACTTCTCGTAGCGAGTCAAAGGATCGCGCGCCTTCCAGTACTCAACCATCTCGCGCGGCACATATTCCGCGGGATCGTGCTGCGCGTGGCCCAGCATGCGCATAGTCTTTGCCTCGATCAGAACCGGGCCATCGCCTTGACGCGCTCGCTCCACTGCCTCCCGCGCGATCTTCAGCATCGCGATCAAATCATTGCCATCCACCGTGTAGCTGGTAATCCCGTATGCGCGAGCGCGATCGGCAAGGTCACGCAGCGGAACCTGCCGGTTGACGGGAGTGGAATACGCCCACTGATTGTTCTCGAGTACGACCACAAGCGGCGCGCGCTGTACCGCCGCCAGATTCATACCTTCATGAAAGGCGCCAGTGGATGTGCCGCCATCGCCGATCCAGGTCATGGCCACGATCTTCTGTCCCAGATAGCGTCCGGCCATGGCGATGCCGGTCATCACCGGGATTAAATCCCCAAGCATGGAGATAGGCGAAACTACGTGACGCGTCTTGAGATCGCCAAAATGGCAGGTTCCGTCTTTTCCCTGCGTCGGCGAAGTCACGCGCGCCATATACTGCGTCATGATGTCCCTTGGTTTGAATCCGCGTACAAGCAGCGAGCCCACATTGCGAATCAGGGGCGCGATCCAATCGCCTTTCCCCAAGGCATAGGCTGTGCCTATCGAAGTGGCTTCCTGTCCCAAACTTCCGTACAGCCCGCCGACGATTTTGTTTTGCCGGAAAAGACGAACCAGCAGCTCGTCCAGGGAGCGGTTCAGCCTCATAAAGTAGTAGAGCTCGAGCGCTTCCTCGCGTTTCAGTGCCGGGCGCGCAGACTCGGATTTCATGAGCTCCCCTTGCCTTCCCGCATCCTCAAAGTTGCAGCAGCACTCATCATCGGGCCGAGACGAGATCACCCGTTATTGCAGCCGGTTCGGGTTCGCCTAACCACTGGCGCAATTCCGAGATGTCCGCAGCCACTAGCTCCAGCCCAAAGGCATTGCTGAATCCTTGGCTCAAGCGCGCGATAGCCTCGCCCCGGGCCACAGAATTCCCTACCAGTTTTTCTAGCGACGTCGCGCGGCAACCAGCGATGCCACACGGCGTGATGAAATCGAAAAAGCGAAGATCCGTGGACACGTTGTAAGCAAATCCGTGCGAAGTCACCCAACGGCTTATGTGTACCCCTATAGAAGCGAGCTTTTCGCGCCGGCCCACATCGGCATCTCCACCGGCATTCTCACCTACCCAAACGCCCGTGCACCCGGGGACCCGAAAAGCCCGGACGCCGAAAGTGGAAGTAGCCTCAATCATCGATTGCTCCAGCTGGCGAACATACCACACCACATCACGCCGGATCCCGTTCAGGTCCAGAATTGGATACGCCACCACTTGCCCGGGCCCATGATAAGTGATATCGCCACCGCGATTGGTGTGATGGAACTCCACGCCTTTCTCGCGAAGAAAATCTTCGGGAACGTGCAAGTTCTCGCGTTTGCCGTTGCGCCCCAGCGTAATGACGTGAGGATGTTCGCAGAAGAGCAGTAGATCGGGAATTGTTCCGTTTTTGCGAGCGATAACCAGGCGCTGCTGGAGCGCAGCGGCTTCGCCGTAAGCGATTCTGCCGAGATCAATAGTGCCGCAGTCTTTCACAGTCGTGTGCTCTCCCCATCAAGCACCGAAATGTTTTCCCGAGGCAATTTCTCAACCTAATAGTGAATTGCCAGACTTCGCACCGAGGCGAATGCGTCTCCCATGGCCTCCCAAACCGTTGGATGCGCGTGTACCGTGAACATCATGTCGTCGATGGTGGCTTCTAATTGCAGCGCCGCCACTGGCTCGGCGAGAATCTCCGTAGCCAGCGGCCCGATGGCATGCACACCCAAAACCTCGCTCGTCTGCTCGTCCGCCACCACTTTCACAAACCCGTCGTGATGATTGAGTATGGAAGCCTTGGCATTACCCAGGAACGGAAACTTGCCCGTCTTCACTGCAAAACCCGCCTCCCGCGCCTGTTTTTCCGTAAGCCCAATGGACCCGATCTGCGGCTCGCAGTAAGTAGCATTCGGAATGCGAGTCCTTTCCAGCACCGGCACCTGCTTACCCGCTATTTTGCCGACGGCGATGATGCCTTCCATCGACGCCGCGTGCGCTAGTTGAGGCATTCCCGCGACAATATCTCCGATCGCGTACACCTGCGGCTCGGCAGTTTCCATGTAACGCCCGACATGCACGAATCCGCGCTCGACTTTAGCGCGCGTTTTCTCAAGCCCGATGCTTTGGGTCAAGGGCGCTCTTCCCACAGCAATCAGGACGTGCTCCGCTGCGAGGTTTTGCGCCTGGCCGGCTTTGTCGCGAAATGCGACGGTAGCTCCATTCGCGTCTTTCTTTACAGATTCGACCTTTGCCTCCGTAAAAATATGAATACCCCTTTTCCGAAAAGCTTTCTCCAATTCCGCGGAAATTTCCTCGTCTTCCAGCGGCACAACGCGCGGAAGCATTTCGATAATCGTTACTTCCGTGCCGAAGGACCGGAAAATCGAAGCGAATTCCACGCCTACAGCGCCCGCCCCAACCACTGCCAACGTTTTAGGAATTTGCGGCAGCTGCAGGATGTCACGATTGCCAACAATCACTTTGCCGTCAAAGTCGACGCCAGGCAGGGACCGCGCTTCAGAACCTGTGGCAAACATGATATGGGTGGCTTCGACGTCCGTAATTTTGCCGGCGTTGTCGACCTGGACGTGGTGCGGGGCCGTCCACTTGCCCCACCCTTGCATCATTTCGACTTTGTTTTTGCGGAATAGGAACTCGATGCCCTTCGCGTGCTTATTGACGATGCGCTCCTTCCGCGCCAGCATCGCTGGCCAGTTGACCTTGACATCGGAAACTTCGAGGCCAAACTCGGAGGCGTGCTTCAAAGTGTCGTAGATTTCGGCGTGGTGCAGAAGTACCTTGGTCGGAATGCAACCTACGTGCAGGCAGGTCCCGCCCAGAAATCCGTCTTTTTCGATGACAAGAGTTTTTAAGCCCCACTGGGATGCGCGAATGGCGGTCACGTATCCACCCGGCCCGCTCCCGATAATCGCTAAATCGTATGCAGGCAAGCTGACCTCCGCCCATTTGACGTAAAATTGCCTCGCGGGCAATTTCGCTGAACGCGGGATTTGACCGGAATAGAGCGGTACGCCAAGGAGGGCGCGACCGTGCCGGGCGAATACCCGTGACTAACCGACGCCACAACTGCCAGACAAACTTCAGATTCTAACAACGGCAAGGTAGGCTAGCAACTCGGGCCGAGAGGCTTGCGGGCTCCGCCCCCTCGCCGTTAGGCGTAGGACTGTAGCGCCTGCAAAAAAACTACGGAGTCGGGAATCCAAAACGCTCCGCGTGAATCTTAGTAACGGAGTCAATGAAGGCCAGCTGGCCTTTTCTTGACACCCGGAAAGGTGGTACGTAGAATGTCCGTTTTGAATACAGCCGAAAAAGTGCGCAGCGGGACTGCAAGTATGGACAAGAAGCGCCTCGATTATTACAAGAAAAAGCTGCAAAGCAGGCGGGAAGAGCTCGCGCGGAGCATAGCGCGTACGGAAGAGGAAGGGCGTTCTGCAGACGACGATCCGACCGTAGATCTGGCGGACAAAGCGGCCAATTCCTACACCAAGGAATTTTTGTTCGGACAGAATAATACCGACCGGTCGACGCTGCAGCAAATTGACGAAGCGCTCAACCGGATCCGCAACAACACGTTTGGCACCTGCTTGAACTGCGAGACCGAGCTGCAGCAGAAGCGGCTGGAAGCCGTACCTTGGGCCAGCCATTGCACGGTCTGCCAGGAAAAACACGAGCAGGGCCTGCTCTAACCTTTCCCAGACAACCGACCCTCGCGCGGGACGCTTTACCTATTGGGCCCGTATGGGCTAACCTACGCCCCGCGTGAGGGTGCCTTGCAAACCTTTCGAGCCTCCCTCCAGGAACTGCGCCAAGCGTTTCTTTCGGTACTTTTCCCCGCGCCTTGCCGGCTCTGCGGAGAGCTACTGGACACCGCAACTCGAATCCCCCTCTGCCGATCCTGTGTGACATCGTTTCGCCCGCTCACGGGCCCTTGCTGCGTTCGTTGCGGACGGCCGTTTGTCTCAGCCGTTGTCCTCGACCGGGAAGGGGCTCCGCTCTGTCACGTATGCCAGCGAGGCCTTTATGATTTCGACTTTGCCCGCAGCTATACGGCGTACACCGAGACCGTGGCAGGGGCCATTATTCTTTTGAAGTACCAGCAAGTAACGCCCTTGGCCGGCTGGTTTGCCTCCATCCTGCGGAAGACCTTCGATGCCAATAGCGAAGGGTGCAGGGCGGACGTGGTTGTGCCCGTGCCCGCTCACGCCCTGCGGCTTCGGGAACGCGGTTATAACCAAGCCGAACTCATCGCCAAGCCGCTGGCACGGTCTTTGGGATTGCCTTGCCGTTCTTACCTGCTGCTGCGCAACCGTCCTCGTCCCGATAAGCTGCGGCTTACGGTCAGGGAACGCTGGCGCACTGTTCGCGGCGCGTATACGATTCGTTACGGCCTGCGGGTTGACAACCTTCGGGTTTTGCTGGTAGATGATGTATTGACCACTGGAGCCACTCTGGATGCGTGCTCAAGGGCCTTGCGAAAGGCCGGAGCGGCTAAGGTGGTAGCTCTGACGGTAGCTCGGGCAATTCCGTGGCGGGAACAGGCCGCGATTGAGCCGCCGCGCAGGGAGCCGAACGGATGAACTCGGACCCATCGGACGAAGGTGTAAGTCGGCAGGAAAAACCTGCCGTATCTGTTGCGAATCGCGAACATCATCATCGCTTAGTTCCCCCGCCGGTCACGCATCGGAAGCCTGCAGTTATGCAGGAACCAGTTCTGGTATTGAACGCCACCTTCGAGCCAATCAATGTTACTGCCGTCCGTAGGGCTATGGTCTTGCTGCTCAAGGGTGTAGCTCAGGCAGAAGAGCTAAACCACCACGTAGTCCATTCCACTTCCCGAACCATGAAAGTGCCCTCTGTCATCCGATTGCTGGCCTATCGTCATATCCCGCAGCAAACTCGGGCCTTGTCCCGCAAGAACATCCTGCTGCGAGACCGCAACACCTGCCAGTTTTGCGGAAGTGTATTTCCGGCCTCGGAGTTGACTCTTGATCATGTCGTCCCACGCTCGCGCGGTGGGAGGTCTTCCTGGGAGAATCTGGTGGCGTGCTGCTATCAGTGCAACAACCGGAAGGGCGACCGCACTCCAGAGGAAGCGGGCATTAAACTTGCCAGGCGCCCGCGCCCTTTCACGCTTTACACTTCCCGCCAGCTGATGCGGCTCATTGGCAACCGTGACGAGAAGTGGCGTAAATATCTGTTTTACTGAGTTTTACGAGCACCCTTCCTTTCGCTTTCTTTCCCAAACTAAAAGCATGCAACTTTGCCAGCTACTAAGGCATCGAAGTGTTTAAGACCACTTCTAGGACACACCCCGGGAAGCAGCTACGGCTCAGGCCAAGGCTGCTTCCATTTTTTTTTACCTCGAATCAGGCAGCGTCTGCCGAAGAACGACGCGCAAGCCCCGACGCCAGTTTTCGTTGAGTCCTACCCGGTAGATTTCGATATCTCGGACCAGGTAGCGCGCCACGACATCCCCTGCGGGGTGAAATTGAAGTGACGGCGCGACCAGAAACAGCAGTGGCGGCTGGGAACTGATTTGCAATCCAGGGAAATAGCCGTATCGGAGGAAATCGCCCAGTTCTTGGTGGTGTCGAACCCGCAGCCAGTAGTCAGTCGCCTGCATTAGGAGTTGCACATCCTCGCTGGCTTTGAGCTCGATCACAACGAGCCGGCCCTCCCTCGTTATGCCCAAAAGATCCATGATCCCTCGATCGCCAGCCGAACTCGCCGGCACCTGACCGTAGAGGAAACGCGCATCGATGCGAGGATCGATCCTCGCGGGGTCCGCAATTACTAGCGACTCAAGCCAGCGTTCCGGCTGGGCGCGGTAACAGGGATGTTGCCGTGAACTCGCCAGAGGCGACCGCTGCAGCTCGAGGGTACGCAGCAGACGCTCCAGTTCGGGCTGGGTAGAAGCTGTCAGCGGTTTTTCAGAACCGATCCCGAAAAACGTACCACCCGGCCCGCAGCGCGCAAACAAAAGGCCTCGGAAACGTACCGCGACATCTTGGCTTCCGGCGATCGGTTCCGCTGTGATCGCTTCCGCATTGAGCCTCCGAATCGGATCGATCGCTTCTCGCGCTTGAGCCAGCGCACCTTCAATTTCCCGGCGAGGCACAAGCCACGATTTAACGTTGCCCGTATCTTGAGGGTCCAGGCGGAGGATTTGGCGGGTGGCAGCGTCGTGTTCGTATAGTTCCACAGTTACAGACGCGGATATAGCCTTCAGGCGATGAGCGGTGACGCTGCCACAGCCAACAGGGAAAAAGAGTCGCAAAGCGACGATTGGCTGCGATGATTTTCGATACCGCGAACGATCCAGCCAAATCAGCCCAAACGTGAGCAGTGCATCATATGTCGCAGCGCTCTCTCCTGGAGCTGCGGCCATCACCGCCGCGGCTCGATTTCGGCCGATTGTGATTCCCCGAACGTAGTTGCCCGAGAGGGAATGCTCAAGATCGGGCGCGGAAGTCAACGATGAAATCGTCTCATCCGGGAACTGTTGGGCCAGCATTTCACTAAGACGCGCTCGAAATTGCTCGCGTCTTAGGTGCCCTGTTTCCGGCTCTCGTTCCCTGCATACAAATTCGAGCTCATCCGGCCGGTTCCGGCCAAAGCGCTTAACCTGAAGCGCCAGGCGATCGTCTTCATTGGCATCGATCGCAATTACGCTACGGACCAATGTACCTTCTTGAGACCACAAATGCAGCACCGTCGCGCCAGCCTTTTCGCGCACTTCGTATTGGAATTTTTCAAACGGCGCAAGCCAGGAGCCATTTTCTTGCACCTTCACGTGGCCGCTTCCCAACAGCCTCGCGAGCGCTTCTTTGAGGGCTTGGCTCAGTTCCACGGAGGCAAAGTATACGAGAAAAATACGGCGGCGAAGCGAAGGAAAGCTGGGCGCTATTGCAGCTGAAGGCCAGTGATCGTCATCGTTGGATATGCCTGATTCCACTGCACCGGAAGTGTTTCATAGCCGAGCTGAAAGTCGCGCCGATCGTGTGGGGCCAAAGGGACAGCATTGGGGCCGAATAGCCGCTGCTTGTCTCTCAAGACCACCTGATTGAAAGGATCGTGGAATTCCAGAGTGACCTCGATCTGGCGAATCGGATGAGGTCCGTTATTCAGCACAGTGCCAAAAACAAAGGTCACCTCCTGATTCAGAAAGTTTGCCGCTCGAGCGACCTTGGGTTCCAGGAATTGAATCTGAGGCACATACGCTTGCTCCGCTGGTCCCATCGGGAGCGGTTGCTCCACCGTTTTTGCAGGCGCTGGAGTCAAGCGGCCGATCAAATAGAAGACGCCAATCAACAGCAACGCCGCAACTGCGCCGACGAGCAAAACGATCGGAGCTCTGCTCTTTTCCTCTTCCATGATGTGCTCACTTTCGGCGCGGCTCATCGTCCGAACGCAAGCCGCAAAACCAATGCTTCCGGCGCCCCAGCCAGTTGCATGCGATCCTGCACAGCAGAAATATCGTATGGCGTTCGCCAGAATTCGACCCGCCGGTTATCGAGATCCGCAATGGCAAAGGCGGCTCGCGGATCCCCATCGCGCGGCTGACCGACGGAACCTGGATTCAGCAGATAACGCGTCTTGGGCTCCAGGTTAACGACAGAAAATTTCGTCCCCGATTTCAGCGATGGCTCAACACCCCCGACCGCTGCGCCATCATACGAGAAACCACCTTGAATGTGCGTGTGTCCAAAAAATGTGATCGGCCGTGGCGACGCAAGCAGACTAGTCATCGCTTGATTGGCGGCGAAAACGTATTCGTCTTCATCTTCCACGGCGCCGTGAACGAGGGCTGCCCCGTCGGTTTCTACCGGCCCGGCGGGAAGACGCCGCAGATACTGCACATTCTCAGGACGAAGCCGGCCGCGCGTCCATTCAACCGCCGCGCGCGCCACCGGATTGAAATCCTCGAGATCGGAAATGCCGCTAACGGCTTTGTCGTGATTACCGCGAACGATAGCACTCACCAGAGTGCGAACGCGCTCCACAACTTCATTCGGATCCGGGCCATAACCAACCACGTCCCCGAGACACACCGCGCGCTCCCAACGTCCCGCGCAGGCTTCCAGCGCCGCATCAAGAGCGGTCGCGTTCGCGTGTACGTCGCTGAATACCAGCAAGCGCATGGGACCGCCGAATCGGCAGCGGATAGGAATTATAGACGAGGGCTAAACCTTGCGCGATGCGAACTCTGTGGCGTTTTTGTCTACTTCAGATGGAAAGCGATGGTCACGTTGATGTGAATGGGAATGGGCTCGCCATTTAACTTCGCTGGCTGATATTTCCAGAGCCTCAACGAGTCGACGGCGGCTTTCTGCAGGAGCGGGTTGCCAGTAAGGACATTCGTGGCCGAGACTTTGCCGTTCGCATCGATCAGCGCATCGATGGTCACGTCACCCTGCACACCCTGAGCGCGAGCCAGAGGTGGATAGACGGCCGCCACCGACGAGAGCAGCTTAGGTTGCTGCAACTGACCACCTTTCGGTGGCGCAGGAGCTAGAGGGGCCGGCAAAGAACTAGCTTGAGGCGCGGTGGCGCTCAAGCTCTGACCGATTATGTTGGACGATGTATTTGGGTCGGACGACAACACTGGGGGCGGCATGCTCGAATTGATTTGCGTAGGCTTCTTCATTCGAGGCGCCGAGATCTTGCCCACGTTTAGAGCAGACCGAACGACGGGCTCCACCTTCACTTGCGTTTTCGGCGCCTCCGCAAACGGTTGAACCGGCTCCGACTGCACGACCGGCGGTTCAGTGGGCGCCTTCTCGACTGGCGTGCTCGCAATCGGCGCTACTGGGTTTGCGTCCGTTGAAGTCTTGACCACCGGCGCTTTAGTTTCGGACGGTACAGCGAAGGGCGCCGGCTCCGCTGCCGCAGGTGCATTCTGTAAACCCGGAATGACGCTGCCGTAGCGTTTCCATAATTCCGGGCCGGCCACGCTGCCTATTGCCACCAAAACAGCTGCGGCCATCGCGAGCAAAATAATGGATCTCGATTTCGCCGCCTTCTGCGGAATCGCGGTCTCGAAAGGCTGAAAGCGCGGGGTAGCAGAAGGGACGACGGGCGGCTGCTTGTGAACAGCAGCCGGAGCTGGCGTGACCTCAGAGGCATGTGGCGGTATGGCCGGAACCTTGGCTGATATCTCGCGTAAGTCGGGGGCAGGCGCGTCCGCGAGAGCCGTTATCTTTGGCGCTGGTGAGGCGGCTCTAACTTCAGCTTCCGCAGCTGCTACTGAAGCTCTCGGCACTGGCCGTGCTTCCGTGATCGGCAAATCTGCCGTCTTACTGCCCAAAGTAACTGACGCACGGTCTGGCGGCGCGGGGGACGGAGTTGTGACCGCAGCGGGCTTTCTTACAGAAGCGCCAGACGCCGCTGACGAAGCTTCCTCCCAGAAATCCAGCGCCCGCTGCGTGAATTCCAGATGCACATAGTTCTGAATGCCCGGCTGAGTCTTCACGCTGGTCACCCGGCAGATGACGTCCGTCCCGGTCCGATTGTTGGTCAGCACAACCAGTTCACCCTGCGTAACGGTTGCGGACAGGCGCACAACCGCGCCCTGCGGGAAAATAATTACCGTCCGTGTGTCTTCATGAACTGGGGGGAGTTTTCCGGTGCCCTTGGAAGCGGACGAGTATCGCGAGGCATGCACAGTAACTGGAATTTCAGCGCCAGCGGCGCTGCCAGCCTGCGCGTCAGTTTTTGTAGAATCGCCGCTGATCCCTGCTTCGGAAAGGGCGTCCTTCGCAGTAGTCGGCATATCGAGTCCTTACGGCGCCTCCACGCGGGCGCCTGACCAAATTCAGCGAGAACATTTCGATTTTGCGACTCCACTCAAACTATCGTAATAGTACTTCCGTACTGCACGCAGCCAATGTTGCAATAGACCGGAGCTTTCGAGGAACGTGTGAGGCAGGAGTTCTTGCTCTAATGCCTTTGTTCACAAAGAACAACAGTCAGTGTATGAGCATGCAATCGCCATAACTGTAGAAGCGATATCCTGAGGAAACGGCGTGTCGATAAGCTGCCAGCACGGGGTCACGCCCGGCAAATGCGCAAACCAGCACCAGCAGCGTCGATTGTGGTAGATGAAAATTCGTTAGGAGCTGATCGACCAGGGCGAACCGATGTCCCGGCCGAATAAAGATATCCGCACGTGCCCTTCCAACAGCAATATCTTCAGGAGTTCGGCCCGCCTGCAGCGACTTCTGCGCTGCGTCTTCGAGCGTCCGCACAACCGTCGTGCCTACCGCCAAAATAGGCTTTCCTTGGCGCCGCGCTGAGGCAATCGCCGCCGCTGTCTTTTGCGAAATTTCGTAAGCTTCGCTGTGCATAACATGATCGTCCAGATTCTCGGTCCGGATCGGCTGAAAGGTTCCCAGACCTACTTCGAGCGTTATCTCGGCGATTTCGACCCCTTTCTCGCGTAATTGGTCGAGGATTTCAGGAGTGAAATGCAGGCCGGCAGTCGGAGCCGCCACGGCCACGGGCTGTTTTGCAAATACGGTTTGATAGCGTTCCCGGTCCCCCGTTTCATCTGCTCTTCGGATATAAGGCGGCAACGGCACATGCCCGATTCTGCTGATGACCTCCGATATCTCGGAGCCCAGACTCCGCTGAAATCGAATTTGACGAATCCCGTACGGCCCTCTCCCAATAACCTCGGCTTCAAGATCGGATCCTTCAAAGAATAGCCGCTCTCCACTCTTCACCTTTCTGCCAGGACGTACGAGCGCTTCCCACACATCGGAATCGATCCGCCGTGTCAGAAGGATCTCGAGCCGGGAGGCCAAGAATCCCATTTGCCTGCGGCTGGGTCTTCCGGGAGTCTCCGCGTGAGCTCCCTCGCGATGGGCGTAAAGCCTCGCTGGAATAACACGCGCGTTGTTGACTACCACAAGCTCATTGCCCTTCAGCACCGAAGGTAGCGTGCGGAAAAGACTGTCTTCGATTCGCTTTGAGCTTCGCTCCAGCAAAAGCATCCTCGCTCCTGCCCGGTCTTGCAGCGGCTGCTGCGCAATTGCCTCTGGCGGAAGGTCGTAATCGAATTGCGACAGTCGCATTCCGCCTATGGTAACACCCTATCTATTGCCTAAGATGCTGCAAAATAGGACTATTACAGGAATCACTGTGAACGGTCATTGTAGTTGACATATGTACGCTCATATTATATGCTACACATGCGTTCACCACATACGCTTTAGGAGGAACTACTCATGAGCATGACGCGTTGGGAACCCTTCCGTGGTTTAAACACTTTGCAGGAGCAGGTTAATCGGCTGTTCGAGGATAGCTTCACCCGTACGCATTCCAGGCAGGCGGAACTCGCAAGCTGGGCGCCGGCGGTTGATATCTTCGAAACCGAGAATGAGCTGGTGGTCAAGGCTGATCTTCCGGACGTACAGGAGAAGGACATTGACGTCCGCGTGGAAAACAACACCCTGACCATCCGCGGCGAGCGTAAGTTCAATACCGAAGTCCATGAAGACAACTATCTGCGTGTTGAGCGCGCCTACGGCACTTTTACGCGGAGCTTCTCCCTGCCCAACACCGTGAATACGGAAGGCATTCACGCCGAGTATCGGAACGGCGTGTTGAGCGTGCGTATGCCCAAGCGGGAAGAGACCAAGCCGAAGCAAATCAAGATAAGCGTTTCGGAAAACGGCAAGAAGTAATCTAATAGATGCCGGTGAGAAAGGGGCCGGCTTGTCCGGCCCCTTTTTGGTCTAATCTTGACGAGAAACAAGCTCAGAAAGATCAGAAAGAAGAACCAACATGCTGCGATACGACAAACTAACCGTGAAAGCTCAAGAGGCCCTGCAACAAGCGCAGGATCTTGCCGCGAAGAATGGGCAGCAGCAAATTGAGCCTCTACACATATTGGCCGCATTGGTAGGGCAGCAGGACGGGATTGTGCCCCCGCTTCTAAACCGCCTTGGTGTGCGCCCGGAAACCCTTGAAGGGGAAATCAGCACGCAAATTTCGCGGCTCCCAAAGGTGAGCGGCGTTTCGCAGCAACATCTGAGTAACGCAGCGAATGAGGTTCTCGAGGCCGCATTTGGTGAAGCGGAGCAATTCAAGGATGAATATGTTTCCGCCGAACATATTTTGTTGGCGATCGCAGCGCGTACAAAAGATCCTGCCGGCCAACTGCTGGCGCGTCATGGAGCGTCGCGCGAAGCCCTTTTGCAGGCACTCGCCGCCGTGCGCGGAAGCCATCGCGTAACCTCGCAGACGCCGGAATCGACTTTTCGCGCGCTGGAGCAATACGCTCGCGATCTCACCGAATTGGCACGTCGCGGAAAGCTGGATCCCGTAATTGGGCGTGACGTGGAGATCCGCCGCGTCATGCAGATTCTCGCGCGGCGTACCAAGAACAATCCGGTGCTGATCGGAGAGCCCGGCGTCGGCAAAACGGCCGTCGTCGAGGGCTTGGCGCAGCGAATCGTTGCGGGTGATGTGCCCGAGGTTCTCAAGCCCAAACGCATCGTGGCACTGGATCTGGCCGCGTTGGTTGCCGGCACAAAATATCGCGGTGAGTTCGAGGACCGCCTGAAAGCGGTTCTCAAGGAAATCACCGAAGCCGAGGGTCAGATCATTCTGTTCATCGACGAACTGCACACGCTCGTCGGTGCCGGTGCCGCCGAAGGGTCGATGGACGCCTCGAATATGCTGAAGCCGGCGCTTGCACGCGGCGAACTGCGCGCGATCGGCGCTACGACCATCAATGAATATCGCAAGCACATCGAAAAGGATCCCGCCCTCGAACGGCGCTTCCAACCTGTAATGATCGCGGAGCCTTCGGTCGAGGATACGATTGCGATTCTGCGCGGCCTCAAGGAGCGCTACGAAGTCCATCACGGTGTGCGCATCAAAGACGCCGCCATTATTGCGGCAGCCACACTTTCCAACCGCTATATCACCGATCGTTTTCTGCCCGACAAAGCTATCGACCTTATCGACGAAGCGGCCGCCTCCTTGCGCATGCAACTCGATTCTCTTCCCCTCGAAATCGACGAAATCGAGCGGCGCATTCTGCAGCTCGAAATCGAACGGCAAGCGCTGCTCAAAGAGAGCGACGCGCATTCCCGCGAAAGATTGGCACAGCTCGATCAGCAGTTGGCGGAGCTTCGCGAGCAATCCAATGCCAGCAAGGCCCGCTGGCAGGTGGAGAAAGATGCCATCGCAAAAATTCGTAAGCAGAAAGAGCAAATCGACGCACTGAAAGCGGAAGAGCAGCGCTACGAGCGCGCCGGGGAATTGGCCAAAGTGGCCGAAATTCGCTACAGCAAGCTATCGCAGGCAGAACGCGAGCTTGAAGAGGCTCAGAAGCGCCTGGCCGAAATCCAGAAAAATGGACGGATGCTGAAGGAAGAGGTCGACGAAGAAGACATCGCGGCATTGGTCAGCAAATGGACCGGCATTCCAGTCGGCCGCCTGCTCGAAGGCGAAGCCAGAAAGCTGGTCACCATGGAGGAGCGGTTGCGCCAGCGCGTCGTCGGACAAGAAGACGCCCTCGAGCGGGTCTCCAACGCCATTCGACGCAATCGCGCGGGCCTCTCGGATCCCAATCGGCCCATCGGCTCATTCATCTTTATGGGCCCCACGGGCGTCGGCAAGACCGAATTGGCGCGTGCTCTCGCCGAATTTTTGTTTGACGACGAGCGCGCCATGATTCGGCTGGACATGTCCGAATACATGGAAAAGCACTCCGTTTCGCGCATGATCGGTGCGCCTCCAGGTTACGTGGGCTATGAGGAAGGCGGCCAATTAACAGAACAGGTGCGGCGGCGTCCGTACTCGGTAGTTCTGTTCGACGAGATCGAGAAAGCCCATCCGGACGTCTTCAACGTTCTCCTGCAGATTCTCGAAGACGGCCGGCTGACCGACGGCAAGGGACGCAAGGTCGATTTCCGCAATACGGTGCTGGTGATGACTAGCAACGTGGGTTCGGCGGCTCTCTTTGAGCTTGCGGGCACCGATCCCGAACACGCTCGCGGAGAAGCCATGGAAGCATTGCGTGCCACGTTCCGGCCCGAGTTCCTGAACCGCATCGACGATATCGTCATCTTTAATCCGCTCGGCCGTGAGCAATTGGAGAAGATCGTCGATCTGCAACTCACCTCGGTATCGAAGCTGCTTGCCGAGCGTCAGGTGAGAATCGAACTAACGCCCGCCGCTCGAGCGTTGATATTGGCCGAAGGCTACGACCCGGCCTACGGGGCACGGCCGCTGCGCCGGACCGTACAGCGCCTTATCCAGGACCCCTTGGCCCTCGAGATTCTCGACGGTCGGGTCTTGCCTGGAGACGTGATCCGCGTCGATGCGGTAGGCGGAAAGATGAAATTCGAGCGCCTCGAACCGAAACCAGCTCCGGCTGCAGATGAGTCCGCCGCAGCTGTGGCGGGACGTGGTTCTTCGCGTAAACGCTAACGCCGCCAACGTGCAGAAGAGGCCGTGGGTAGCTGCGTCAGATTGACGCGCCGTGCCCCCGCCTCTAGACTTTAAATGAAGAGTCTTTCAGAGCGGCTGCGGAACTGCAGAGGCTAATGAATCATGAGGACACTTAAAACCGGCTTTTTGCTGACGTTGCTTACTCTGCTGCTGGTATTCGGGGGCGGAGCCCTGGCGGGACGCCAGGGAATGACCTTGGGGCTCATTATCGCCGTACTTATGAACGGTATCGCCTACTTTTTCTCTGACAAGATCGCCTTGGCGTCCAGCGGCGCGCGCCCGGTTTCACGCGAGGAGGTGCCGCGTCTATATGCTGTTATGGAGCGACTTGCCGCCAAAGGCAATCTGCCTATGCCTAAGCTCTATGTCATCCCGCAAGCCGCGCCGAATGCCTTTGCTACTGGCCGAAACCCGTCGCACGCTTCCGTAGCCGTCACCGAAGGTCTCTTGGAGTTAATGAACGACGATGAGCTCGAGGGCGTAATCGCCCACGAACTCTCCCATGTGCGCAACTACGACATTCTGACTACCTCTATCGCCGCTACTTTGGCCGGCGCTATTACTTGGATCGCCCAAATGGGCCGATTTGCTCTGATTTTTGGGGGCTATGGCGGCGACCGTGACCGCCGTGGCGGCGGTGGCCTCGAAGCGCTTCTAATGCTGATCGTAGCGCCCCTGGCGGCATTACTGATCCAATTGGGAATTTCACGTCAGCGCGAATATGCCGCGGACGCGGCTGGCGCCCGTCTGGTGGGCCACCCCTACGGGCTCATCAGCGCCCTTGAAAAGCTTGGCGCGTACAATAAGCGCATTCCCATGACCAACATCTCTCCCGCGACCTCCTCTCTCTACATTGTCAGACCGCTAAGCTCGGGGCAGGTCTTTGCCGGGCTTTTCAGCACCCACCCGCCGCTTCCTGATCGCATTGAAACCCTGCGCCGCATGACGATTACTCGCTAGCCCTGTCGGTAAAATGGCGGCCCAGCCTCCCGGTGCCCCAATCATCGGCCTAGACTTACTATGCCGAAATGAAAGGGTCCGGAAAAAAATTCCTACACTGATGCATGATTCCGTACCGTTACGACCCCTTCACCTTTTCGTAAATAGTTGATTTTATAGGGTAGTCGTGAAGGTCCGCTCTTATCGTCCGATTGGAGCGATTCGTGCTCACAATCGAAGCGGGGAAAAGTATCTCGGGGGCGCCATGACTTGCAGAGAGACCGTCCGCTTGATTTGTGAATACCTCGAAGGCCGTCTTTCTCCGAGCGTCGCCGCTGTCGTTACCGGGCACATCGACCGTTGCTCCAATTGCCATCTGGTGCTTGAGGCCGCGCAGCAAACCCTTGACGCATATTTTGACGGCCACACAGAGACGTCAAAGATTCGCGTCGTCGCCTAGCTCACCACTTGCCTCTTCCCTGGTTACTTATTCATTCTATTGTATTTAGTGAATGGCCTATGCAGCCAAGGGCGGTATAAGGTAAATATTACAGGACCTGAGATTTCTAGGTAGCCTCGCCTCCACCTCTTTCCGCCTGTAACTTACGTGAATCCAGTTAGATCAACAGTAAATACCGGTACTGATTCTTTTGGCTCGGGACGTGCATAATTCCATTCTGAGGGGAAGGAGACCTTCGATGAGCGAGGCTAACGAAAAACAGTTCAACAGCCGTGAAGATATGCAGGCAGGGGAGTCCCGCAGCGAGAGAGATGGGGCGCCTCGTTGGGTTTGGTTGGCCGTAGTCGTTCTCGCGACAGTCTCTGTTTTGGGCTTGGCTGTGGGTTGGAATGCCACCACGCAGGCGAAAAGAGCCGAGCAGGCCCTCGCCACCCAGACCGGGCAGAATAAACTCGTTGGGCAGGATCTTCAGGCTATCAATCAGCGGCTGACCCAGGCTGAAGAGATCAACACCCAGCTTCAAAATCAATTGGTCGCCGTGACCGACAAGATGAAGATGACTCAAGGTGAAGTCACCACCGCGCGGCGCCAAAACGGCCAGATTCGCGACGACTATTCCAAGCAGCTCACCAGCGTCCAATCCGAGCTCGCCACCAAGGCGAATGCAGAAGACGTTAGGTCCCTGGGCGGCGATATCAACGGCGTCAAGAGCGAATTGGAATCGACGAAGAATAATCTCGATATGACGCGCACCGAATTCGGCACGTTGATCGCACGCAACCATGATGAGATCGATCAGCTCCGTCGGATTGGCGAGCGCGATTATTTCGAGTTCACGCTCAACGGCAAGGGCAATCGTTCGAAGGTTGGCGACCTGATGGTTGAGCTCCGCGGCACCAACGTCAAGAAAAATCAATTCACCGTGGCGCTCTATGTCGACGACATGCGGCTCGAGAAAAAGAATCGCGCGCTTGACGAGCCCATCTACTTCTATACGCGCGGAACCCGGTCGCCTCTGGAATTTGTGGTCAATCAGATCGGCAAAGACAAAGTCGTCGGTTACATGAGCGTGCCCAAGGCACAACCAGCACAGGCCTCGGCAAGCCTGACGGCCAACTGAAAACTTAGCAGTGATCTAAACTCGACGTGAAACCAAGGAGGGCCGAGGTTCGGCCCTCCTTTTGTTTTTCTTGAAGCGAAATCCCGTCCATCCCTATCACGTCGTTAATCAAGCTAAATCCGAGGCCACCAGAGCGCGGAAAATGGCTCTCTCGTGCTGGCGCGCGGTGCACTATCTCCGGTACGATCACTCGCCATGGCTTTACAAGCCATTTTCGCTAGCCGTGTTTTCACTCCTTACGAGGAAATCGCTGACGCCGTTATCCTGACAGATGGCGCAAAGATTGCCGCTGTGGGCCGCGCGGACGAAGTTAGCGTTCCAGCATCCGCGCGTCGGCACGACAAACGCGATCTCTCCGTTGTCCCAGGCTTTATCGACGTGCATATCCACGGCGCTGCTGGCTATGACGTGATGGATTCGAGCCCTGAAGCGCTGGTCGCCATCACCACAAACGTCGCCGCTCGGGGTACGACTTCGGTCGTAGCCACGACGGTCACCGCCAGCCAAGACGCAACATGCCGAGCCGTCGAAGCGGTAGCTGCGTGGATGGAACGCGCGAAGGCCGAGCCCACAGGAAGCAAACCTTCAGCCGAGATACTCGGTGTTCACTTCGAAGGTCCATTCATAAGCCACACCCGGCGCGGAGTTCATCCGGAGGAATGGATCGCAGCGCCGTCGATTCCGCTCTTCCGGCGTCTGCTGGCCGCAGCAAAGGGCACCGCGCGCATCCTAACGCTGGCCCCCGAACTGCCCGGAGCAGCAGAACTAATTTCCGAGGCCATTCGCGCCGGACTCGTCGTTTCGTTAGGACACACCGACGCCAACTATGCAGAAGCTTCGGCTGCGATTTCCCAAGGTGCCCGGCATGCCGCCCACGTTTTTAACGCCATGCGAACCTTTGCGCATCGTGAAACCGGCGTGGTCGGCGCGATCCTGACCTCGCCTGGCGTCACAGCCGAATTGATTGCCGATGGAGTGCACGTCGATGATGCGGCTATCCGCATTCTCCTTGCCGCTAAAGGAACCCGGGGCGTAATCCTGGTGAGCGACGGCATCTCCGCCACCGGGATGCCCGACGGCAGATACAGGCTGGGCACATTCGAAGTAAACGTCGCGGGCGGGGTCGCGCGCAACTCCGATGGCAAGCTGGCGGGCAGCACGCTCACTCTTGACCGCGCCCTGCGCCATATGGTGGCACTGGAAATTCCGTTAAGCGAAGCTCTGCTAATGCTTACCGCGAATCCGGCTCGCTTGCTCGGCCTGGAGCGACGGAAGGGCAATCTGATTCCCGGCGCTGATGCCGATCTGGTCCTCCTCGACGATCAACTCAACGTTACTGGCGTAATGACGCGCGGGGTCGGATTAGATTAGTTTTGAGCTAAGGATTGAGGGGAATTTTCAGTTCTTCGGCCAGTTGCTCAGGATCGAAAGGACTGCACGCAAAATATCGGCCGGCAACTTCAATGGTGGGAATTTTCCGGCGCCCTTCATTCACGCGGAGAATGAGTTCTTCAGCGTCCGGATCTTCGTCAACATCGACTTCCTCGTATTCGACCCCGCGCTCTTTCAGAAATTGTTTTGCTCGCCAGCAATCGGCGCACCAGCGCGTTGTGTACATCCGAATCGCTTCCACCTTCAGCTATGTCTCCCTGTTTCCACCGGCGCGCCATGGGCTGCCGCCTCGACCCGCGCGCGTGCGCTTGCGACCGATTTCAGCACCGCATCCCAATCCGTCTTGGGATCGGCACTCCCCGAATACAATTTCTTTTCGGCCTCATCCAAATCCACCCGCGCTCGCGCCGAATCGATATCCTCTGAACGTTCCGCTGCCTCAGCCAGGACGGTGACCCGTTCCGGAAGCACTTCCGCAAAGCCGCCAATCACGGCAACGTATCCGGTCTCCGAGCCTTTCTTATAGCTCAAAGGACCAATTCCTAATTCCGTGAGCAGTGGAGTATGCCCGGGAAGTATCCCCAGATAACCTGAGAGCGCGGGCAACTGCACTTCGGCCACGGACTCGCGGACGATCTCGCGTTCCGGCGTTACCACTTCGAGCATCAGGCCTTCTGCCACTGGTATGAGGTCGCTTCCTTTTGCCGTGTGTTGCGGAACAGCCTAGGCTGTCGCCGCCATCTTCTCGGACTTTGCGCGCACTTCTTCGATAGTTCCCACCATGTAGAAGGCCTGCTCCGGAACGTCGTCGTGTTTGCCCTCGACGATTTCGCGGAAGCCGCGAATGGTGTCTTCGATCTTAACGTACTTGCCTTCGAGGCCCGTAAATTGCGCCGCGACGTACATCGGCTGCGAAAAAAACTTCTCGATCTTGCGCGCGCGCGCGACAGTGAGCTTATCCTCGTCGGAAAGCTCTTCGATACCGAGAATGGCGATGATGTCTTGCAGATCCTTATATCGCTGCAGCACACCTTTCACCGAACGCGCAACGTCGTAGTGCTCGTGCCCAACGATGCGCGCATCGAGTATGCGCGAGAAGCTCGCCAGCGGATCGACAGCTGGGTAAATGCCGCGCTCCACGATCTGGCGGCTGAGGTTCGTCGTCGCGTCCAGGTGCGTAAACGTGGCCGCGGGAGCTGGATCCGTATAATCATCGGCAGGCACATAGATGGCTTGTACAGAGGTGATCGAGCCCTTCTTGGTGGAAGTGATGCGCTCCTGCAATTCGCCGATCTCCGTATTCAAGTTCGGTTGGTAGCCGACGGCGGAAGGCATGCGGCCCAGCAAGGCCGAAACTTCCGAGCCCGCCTGCACGAAGCGGAAAATGTTGTCGATGAAGAGCAGCACGTCCAATCCTTCTTCATCGCGGAAATATTCCGCAACGGTCAGGCCGGTTAAGCCCACGCGGAGGCGCGCCCCGGGGGGTTCCGTCATCTGGCCGTAAATCAGCGCGGCGCGCGATTTTTCTGAATCGCCGGCCACCACAACCTTGGACTCCTGCATTTCGAGCCACAGGTCGTTGCCTTCGCGTGTGCGTTCCCCCACGCCGGCAAACACTGAAACGCCACCGTGCTTCATGGCCACGTTGTGAATAAGTTCCTGAATGAGCACGGTCTTGCCAACGCCGGCGCCGCCGAAGAGCCCGATTTTTCCGCCCTTCAGATACGGCTCCATCAGGTCGACGACCTTGATGCCCGTTTCGAACATTTCCAATTGCGTCGACTGGTCTTCCAGCGAAGGCGCCGCGCGGTGGATCGGATAGCGCAACTTGGCAGGCACGGGCCCTAAATTGTCGACCGGTTCCCCGAGCACGTTGAGCACGCGCCCCAGCGTTGCGCGCCCCACCGGCACGGTTATGGGCCCCTCCGTATCGATCGCCTTCATGCCGCGCACAATGCCTTCCGTGGGCTTCATGGCCACGGTGCGAACGCGCCCTTCGCCCAGATGCTGCTGCACCTCCGCGACGATGTCGATCGGTTCGGGAACGTCGAATCCTTCGCTCGTGATGCGCACTGCATTGTAAATTTCGGGCAAATGATGTTCCTGAAACTCTACGTCAAGCACGGGGCCGATCACCTGCACGACGCGCCCGATGTTATGTGCATCACCAGCCATGTTTGCTCCTTCTAAAACCTTTCTTGTATTTTCCGCGCTAGGCGGCTGATGCTGCGCCGCTCACAACTTCGATAATTTCCTTCGTGATCGCTGCTTGCCGCACTTTATTCATGTACAGCGTCAGCTTATCGATCAACTCGCCCGCGTTATTCGTCGCAGAATCCATGGCCGTCATCCGCGCAGCGTGCTCCGAAGCCGCCGATTCCGCCAACGCACGGAAGATCTGCACTTGCACGTAGCGCGGCAACAAATGTCCCAGGATTTCGCCGGGCGGCTGCTCGTAAAGATAATCGATCGGCGTTTCCTTCGATTTTTCCTGGGCCTCTTCGCCCGCCAAAGCACGATCGGGTTCGATCGGCAACAGTTTCTCGAGCCTCAGAATTTGCGCCAGCACGGATTTGAACTCGTTGAACACGATATAGACAGCATCGATTTCGCCACTTTCATAAAGCGAAATCACCTCTTTACTTATTTCCTCAGCCGCGCCCAGGCTGGGTCGCGACGTAACATCCACATGTTCGGCGATGATTTTCCAGCGCTGCTTGCGCATGGCGTCCCGGATCTTCCGGCCCAGAACGATCAGCGACGGGTTCTGTGCCGAATGCTCACGCGCAAATTCCAGCGTGCGGCGGATCACGTTGGCATTGAAGGCCCCGCACAACCCGCGTTCGCCGCTCACGGCGAGCAGCAGAATTCTTTTCTCTTCGCGCCGCTCGAGCAAAGTATGCGTGCTTTGTGGCACGCGAAGCGCGACAGAATGAACCAGCCGCGAAACCGCGCGCGCATACGGCCGCGCCGCAAAAGCTCTCTCCTGCGCGCGCCGCAGCCGCGCCGCAGCCACGAACTTCATGGCCCGCGTGATCTGCTGCGTGTTTTTAACTGAGCGAATGCGGCGCTTGATGTCGAGTTGCGTTGGCATAAGAGTTTACGTCTGCCCGAACCGCCGGCTAGCGCGCGGCTGCCGCCCCCGCAGTGAAGCGCTCCTTGAATTCCGAGAGGAGTTTCTTCAGGCCTTCGCGGGCCTCGTCGTCAATCGCTTTCTTTGTGGCGATCTTGTTCAGCAGCGCGCCTGCGTGTGTCTCGGCAAACGCCAGCAAATCGCGCTCGAAGCGTTCCACTTCCGAAACTTCGATATCGTCGAGATACCCGTTTGTTCCCGCAAAAATCACAAGTACCTGCTTCTCTACTGGCAAGGGCGTGAACTGATCCTGTTTGAGCAACTGCACAAGCCGCTGGCCGCGCGCGAGCTGCGCTTGGGTGGCTTTGTCCAGTTCGGAACCAAACTGGGCGAAGGCAGCCAATTCTCGATATTGCGCCAGGTCCAGTCGCAGCGTTCCGGCTACTTGCCGCATGGCCTTAATCTGCGCGTTGCCACCCACGCGGCTCACCGATAATCCCACGTTGATGGCGGGGCGGATGCCGCTGTTGAAAAGATCGGCTTCCAGGTAAATCTGGCCGTCGGTAATCGAGATTACGTTGGTCGGAATGTAAGCCGATACGTCGCCCGCCTGCGTTTCGATCACCGGCAATGCGGTAAGCGAACCGCCGCCTTTCTTATCGTTCAGTTTGGCGGCGCGTTCCAGCAGACGCGAATGCAGATAAAAAACATCCCCTGGAAAAGCTTCGCGCCCGGGCGGCCGTCGCAGCAGCAGCGAGATTTCACGATACGCCTGCGCGTGTTTCGAGAGATCGTCGTAGAAACACACTGCGTGCCGGCCGTCATCCCGGAAGAATTCGCCGATGGCGCAGGCCGCATAGGGAGCGATGTACTGCATAGTTGCGGGTTCGGTGGCGGAAGCGGCCACAACGATGGAGTAATCCATGGCGCCGGCGTCGGTTAGGATCTTTACGACCTGCGCGATCGTCGAGCGCTTTTGCCCGATCGCGCAGTAGATGCAGATCATGTCGCCGCCCTTCTGGTTAATGATCGTGTCCAGAATGATGGCGGTCTTGCCCGTCTGCCGGTCGCCAATAATCAGTTCGCGTTGCCCTCGGCCAATCGGAATCATCGAGTCGATGGCTTTGATACCGGTTTGCAACGGCTCGCGAACGGGCTGGCGGTCCACAACGCCGGGCGCGATGCGTTCGATAGGAATGCGCTGGTCGGTGACGATAGGCCCTTTGCCGTCGAGCGGCACGCCCAGAGGATTGACCACGCGCCCGACGAGCGCGTCTCCCACCGGTGCGGACATGATCGAGCGCGTGCGCTTGACTGTGTCGCCCTCTTCGATGGCCGTGTATTCGCCCAGCAGCACCGTGCCGACTTGATCTTCCTCGAGGTTGAGCGCAATGCCGAAGACGTCGTGCGGGAACTCCAGCATCTCGCCGGCCATTACTTTTTCCAGGCCATGCACACGCGCGATTCCGTCTCCCACGGAAATGACCGTGCCCACTTCATCCACGGCCACGGATTGATCGTAGTTCGCGATTTGTGCGCGAAGAATCTTTGTTATTTCGTCCGCTCTAATCGATGCCATGCCTGCTTTGCTCCTGACTTCTTATTGAGACTCGAGCTTAACCCGCAGCCGTTCGAGCTGCGTACGCACGGAACCATCATAGATGGTTGACCCGACGCGCACCACCGCTCCCGCAATCAACGCGGGGTCCAGCTGATAATTCTCTTCCACGCGCCGGCCACTCAGCCGCTCGAGGACGGTTCGCAGTTGCTTCCTTTCGCGTTCGTTCAACTCGCGCGCGGTCGTGACGTCCGCGCGCGCCACTCCTTCCAAGTCGTCGAGCCTCGCGTCGAAAGCTTGTTGAATTTCCGGGAGCAGCCCCACGCGGCGCTGGTCGATCACCACAAAAAGGAAATTTCGTAACGTGCGGCTGGCGCTCATGCGCTCCACGAGCGCTTCCGCCACTGCGTGTTTATTCGCGCGCGAGACCGCTGGGCTGCCGAGTAGAACTCCCAGCTGAGGTGATTCCCTTAACAACGCAAGAAAATCGCGCAACTCCCGTCTGATCTGCCCGGCGGACTTTTCGGAAATAGCCACTTCCGCGAGAGCGTCTGCGTAGTGTTGCGCGATGGTCCTCATGACGCGGCCCTCTCCAGTTCGCCGACGAAAGAGCCAAACAGTGCCGACTCCGCAGCTGTATTCATCTGCTCCCGGATGAGCGCCGCCGCTCGCTCCGTCGCGAGTTTCGCGGCAATAGCGCGGATTTCCTGAGCTCCGGCGCGTTCGGACGCGGCGATCTCTGCGCGTGCCGCCTGCTGAATCTTCTCCACTTCAGATTTTGTGAGCTCTCGAATTCGCTCGCGATCCGCAACCGAGTCGCGCTGCCCGGCGCGCCGCTCTTCCTCGATTTCCCGATCGAAGGAGGCAAGTTTGTCGACCGTTTTCCGTAGTTCGCGCTCCGCCGCGGCGCGAGTCTGAGCTGCTTCTTCGATTGACCTGGCGATAGATTGTGCGCGGGCACGAAAATAAGGCGCGCCATACTTAACGATTACATAAGCGAGAGCGCCAAAAACCAGAAGAAAATTCAGCCAGCGGAAAACCGTGCCGATAGGTGTGTTGGCCGCGTCGGCCGCGCCTTCCTGGGCCAGGGCCGGAAGCGAAAACGTAACCAGCAAAGCAGCGCCAAAGAGCGCCGAACCGATGGCTCGTAGACCGGCGCGCCCCAAAGACCGTTTACCCGCCCAACGCGTCATCAAACCTCGCCTGCCGGGCGGGGATGCATTTGCCGTTGAGGTTCCAGAATGGTGCGAGCGATCTCTTCTGCAAGGTGGGCGCTGCTGACTTCCAGTTCCGCGCGTGCAGCTTCGATCTCCGCCCGAATGCGTTTTTTGGCGCTTTGGACTTCTTCGTTAGCCAGCTGCCGCGCTTGCTGGATAGCCTTGCTACGTTCGTCAAGCGCCACGCGGCGCGCTGCCTCCTGTTCTCGAAAAAGCTCCCCGCGGGCGTTGCGCAGCGCCTCCTGATAAGCCCGGCTCTTTTCCTGGGCGGTCTTACGGAATTCCTCGGCTTCGCGCCGCGCGCCTTCTATGCGCTTGCTCCGTTCCGCCACCACACGCTCGATCGGACCAAAAAATGCCCACCGCATGAAGAGATAGAAGAGAAAAACGATGATGGCCGTGGGTACCGCGGCGAGGAACAGATCACCAAGCTGTTTCAGAATCTCCATCGGAGCGTCCGGACCCTAACCCGCCTTCCCCGCCGTCATATTTTCCCTACACGAAAAACCGGGCAGAAGTCCGACCCGGTCACCTGGACACACGCGGACAAGGGGAAAATTTATAGCATCCACACTCGGTTCCGTCAACGCCCGTCGCATTCTTACGGAATGTCGATGCTTCCATTTTCAAACGGCTTGTTTGACCGAGCTTTGCAGCGGCGGCTATAATTCACAGCGGCGCCGAAAATGTTGGGCTTCGGGCGAGTCCAAAAATGCCCGGCCCCCTTGGCCGTCTTCGATGAAAAGCGATGGGGCGCCGATTCTGCCTGCCGCCACCCAAGCCACTCGAACGTGCAGTGACCTAGACAACCGGGGCGCGGGCCCTCAGGAGTGACAGATGCTGAAAGCGACGCAACTGCGTCCAGGAATGATTATCGTCCACGATGGCGACCTCTATTCGGTGCATAGCGTGGACCATCGCACGCCCGGCAATAAACGCGGGGCCATGGCTACGCGCATGCGCAACCTGCGCAGCGGATCGACCATCGATTACCGCTTCCGCGCTGAGGACTTTGTCGAACGCGCGGTGCTCGATGAAATCGAATTCCAGTATCTCTATAGCGATGCCAATGGCTACAACTTCATGAATACGGAGACATTCGAGCAAATTCACGTAACGGGAGACGTGCTCGGGGACGCAGTCTACTACTTCATTCCGAACTTGGTGCTGAAGCTCGAATTCCACGACGGGAAACCCATCGGGGCCCTTGTTCCCGATACCGTGGACATGACCGTGGTTGATACCGAGCCTACGGTGCAGAAAGCCACCGCCAGCGCCGTGATGAAGCCCGCAAAGCTCGAGACGGGCTTGACGATCCAGGTGCCGCCTTTCATCAACAATGGCGATAAAGTGAAGGTAAACACAGCGGAAGCCACCTATATCCAGCGAGCACAATAGCTTGAAGACATTGCCACACTCGTCGACTAGCTCGTAACCGACGCTTCTTTAGGTTTTCTGGAGACTCTGCGGCCATTTCCGATCCGCGCGGAACCATGGGGAAATCCCAGAATCGGTACGACTGGCTTTCCCGCCCCACTATCCGGCGAGTCCTTTAGCAGTTTTTCAAACTCATCCACCAAGGTTCCGTCCCACCACCCCCGCCGCACCTCATCGTGCAGGATGGCGAAGGCACGTTCGGAAGAGAGCGCTTTGCGATAAGGCCGGTCCGTGGTCAGCGCGTCATAGATATCGACCGTCTGCAAGACACGCGCGGTCAGCGGAATCTGGTCGCTTTTCAGGTGATCGGGATAGCCGCTGCCGTCCTGGCGTTCGTGATGCGAGCGGATGATTGGCAAGACCTGCCGAAACGATTTCAGGGGCGCGCAAATGCGCTCTCCGATCACGGTATGCGTCTCCATGAGCTCGCGTTCGTGCGCGTCCAGTGAGCCCGGCTTGAGCAGCACGCGCTCTGGCACCGCGACCTTGCCGATGTCGTGAACCACGCCTCCGCGGCGCAAGGCGATGAGATCCTCCTGCGATAATTCCAACCGCTCTCCCAGCGCCACGGAGTACCGAGACAGCCGGTCGCAGTGCCCTTCCGTGTAGAGATCCTTCGCCTCAATGCTGGCCGCCAAAGTGAAGACAACGGTTTCCGCGCTCTCCAATTCGTCGGTGAAGCGCTTGATGCGCACCAGCGACTTTACCCGCGCCAGCAGCTCTTCTTTCCGTACTGGCTTGTTGAGGAAATCGTCCGCGCCCGCCTCAATTCCCTGGATACGATCCTCCACTCCCCCGAGGCCGGTGATCAGAACGATGGGCGTCAGGCGAGTCTCGGGCCGGTCTTTGGCCGCGCGGCAGACGGCAAAGCCGGTTTGGCCGGGCATGACCACATCGATGAGAGCGAGGTCGATGGCTTCCTGCTGCAAGAGCTGCAGCGCCTGCTGGCCATCGGATACCGCGAACACGCGATAGCCATGCCTGCGCAGCATCATCTCCAGCACTTCGCGAGCAGACTGGTTAACGTCGGCGATGAGTATGGTTCCCAGAGCGACAGTATTTGCAGACACGGCTTCCTCCCTTGATGCGACTTTGAGCTGCTCGAAGTCCCGCAAAGGACCGGGATCGGGATCTTCGGCGCGCGGGCGGGCGGAAGGGGAGAGCACAAACAAGTCCCCGCTCGACGGAAAATCAAAACTAGAATTACAGGAAGGGAGAAAGCAATTTTCCCCGGAGCCTACTGCGCTGTCAAGCGAACTATAGCGGCAGTTGCGCAGCTAGTTCCTAGACGGAGAAAACACGCGGCGGAAGATCGCATCGACCTGGTGGAGCTGGCGCTCCAGATCGAAAGCGCGCGCGAGCGCGGCGGCATCGAGAAATTTCGTGATGCGCGTATCGCGCGCCACGCGTTCGCGAAAACTGCTATCGGATTCCCACGCAGCCATGGCGTTTTCCTGCACCCACTTATATCCGTCATCGCGCGGTGCGCCCGCTTCCACCAGATCCAGCAGAAGCTGACCGGAAAATACCAGCCCTTGCGTGAGATCCAGGTTGCGCCGCATGCGTTCGGGAAAAACGCGCAAGCCGGTGAGAATATCGGTCATGCGCGCGAGCATGTAATCGATCAGAATCGTCGAATCCGGCAGGATGATGCGTTCCACAGAACTGTGCGAAATATCGCGCTCGTGCCAGAGCGCGACATTCTCGAGCGCCGCCTGCGCATTGGCGCGCACCACGCGCGCCAGGCCGGAAATCTGCTCGCAGCTTACCGGATTGCGCTTGTGCGGCATGGCCGAACTGCCGCGCTGTCCCGCCGCGAAAGGTTCTTCGGCTTCCCGCACTTCCGTGCGCTGCAGATGGCGAATCTCCACCGCGATTTTTTCCAGAGTGGCGGCAATGATCGCCAGCGCGGAAAGAAATTCGGCGTGACGATCGCGCTGGATCACCTGCGAAGCCACCGGCGCAGGCTCAAGGCCCAGCCGGCGGCAGATCGCCTCTTCCACTTCCACTCCCAGATGCGCGGCATTGCCGACCGCGCCCGAGATCTTCCCCACGGCCATTTGCCGCGCGGCATGGCAGAAACGCTCCTGATTGCGGCGATTTTCGGCGAACCAATTGGCAATCTTGAGGCCGAAGGTAATGGGCTCGGCATGAATGCCGTGGGTGCGCCCGATCTGCGGAGTGTGCTGAAACTCGTGCGCCCGCTTTTCGAGCACTTCGCCGAGGCGCTTGAGTCCCGCGTCTATCAGGCGGGAGGCTTCGCGAACCTGCAGCGCCTGCGCCGTATCCACTACGTCGTTCGAGGTCAGGCCATAGTGCAGCCAGCGCGCCGCTTCCGGGATCGCCGATCGCTTCGCCGACGGCCAGGGTGAAGGCGATCACGTCGTGCCGCACGCGCGCTTCGATTTCCAGCACGCGCGCCGCATCCACGCGCGCACGTTCGCGAATGCGCGCCGCCGCTTCGCGCGGCACCACGCCGCGTTCGGCCAGCATGTCGGTAGCGGCGATTTCGACTTCCAGCCAGCGTTCGAGTCGGCCTTGATCGGTCCAGATCGCGCCCATTTGGGGGCGAGTATAGCGCGCAATCATGCCGCCCCCCCACCCCCCTTTTTGTGCAAGTGTTCATAATGCGAGGCTTAGGCTGACGCCATATCGGTGAAACGGCACACCTTTCAGAGGCAGTAACGATGAACACTTTGAGGAGAGAAGGCCCGATCTCAGTGATCTCACCTGGGCAGACTCTTGCCGCAAAAGGGTAGTCTTGCCAGGCAAGACGGCGTTTGCAGTTTGTTCGAAACAGATGATTCTGTATGGCCCCATAGCTCTGGCTAGTAAATTTTTTGCAGAGGCTCAATTTATGAGAGATCCCTCGCTTGCACCCGCCGGTCC
Source organism: uncultured Acidobacteriota bacterium (assembly GCA_963846235.1). Classification (GTDB taxonomy): domain Bacteria; phylum Acidobacteriota; class Terriglobia; order Acidiferrales; family UBA7541; genus Palsa-189. The sequence goes on along the minus strand of CAWJVF010000002.1, from coordinate 3,220,616 downwards.
GGTTCGTCGCCCGGGATGACTATCTTGGCCGGATGGTCAGTTCTTCGCAAGCGCACATATAGTTTACCGCGAGGATCAAGTTGCTGCCCGCCTCTATAACTGAAGGGGGGCGAGAGGTTCGTGCTGGGAAGCGATCAGCAGCTCGCCGCGAAAAGCAGCATTCGCTTGGGCGGCGCCCAGCGCCTCTTCCGCGCAGATGCGAGCCACGTCCGGGTTGTTGTTGTTTTCCGAGAGATGCGCCAACACCAAGTAGCGCGGGCATCCGTCGAAACCCTCGGGATCAGCAAGAAAGGCGCTGACGGTCTCATTCGAAAGATGCCCGGTGCGGCTCATCACACGTTGTTTGACGTGCCAGGGATAAGGGCCAACCTTAAGCATCTCCACATCGTGATTCGATTCGAGCACCAGGCCATCGCAATCGCGCAGGTGCTGTTTCACCAGTTCCGGCATATAGCCGAGATCGGTGACCACTGCGAGTTTCAAGCCTTCGGCGCGAAAGGTGAAGCCAAGCGGGTCGATGGCGTCGTGGGGTATGCGGAAGGGCGCAACTTCGATATCGCCGACGCAGAATCCGTGGCCGGCCTCGATGAATTCGACGCGCTCGAAGCGGCTCGCGTGACGTTCGGGAAGAAAGCGCACTGTTTCGGCATGCGTTTCGGCGGTGAGGTAAACCGTGGTGCGCCAGTTGCCCAAGAGCGCGGCCAAGCCGCCGATGTGATCGGTGTGTTCGTGGGAGATGACGATGCCGTCGAGGCGATCAACCGAATGGGCCAGCGCGGCAAGGCGCCGCAGCGTTTCGCGCTTCCCCAGGCCCGCGTCCACCAGCAGGCGCGTCCGGGAAGTTTCAAGCAAAGTACAATTGCCCGAACTGCCCGACGCGAGAATGCTCACGCGAAGGCTGATGGATTCTCCCCAAATCTTGACCCAGCACGCACGCTGGGGGTCCACAATCTCGCGAAGCCGGCATCCGGCTACACGCGGAAGTAAAAGCAAAAAATATCGCGGCCGCACGCATCATCGCAAAAGCGCAGGGCGCACGTCAATCGAATTCGAGGAGTTTTGTGATCGGAAATATCAGCAGGCCAGCAGGTCGCGTTGTCAGATGGAAGCCCTCGAGGGGACCAACCACCGTGGCGGCAATTTTGCGAGGCTCGAAGAATTCCGAGGCCGTCTGCTGCACATCCTCCGCCGTGACGGCTTCGATCGAGGCGTGCAATTCTTCCACGCTGAAGAAGCGGCCGAAGTAGATCTCCTGGCGGGCCAGATTGGACATGCGCGCGCCCGGCGATTCCAGCGAAAGCACGAGGGAACCTTTCAACTGGTCCTTGGCGCGACGGAGTTCTTCCGGGAGCGACAAGTTCTTTTTTCAGGCGCGCAAATTCTCCGGCAATCGACCGCAGCACACGTTCGGTGGTGCTACGGCTGGTGCCGGCATAGACCGAAAGCATGCCCGCGTCAGAATAAGGATTGAGCTCGCTGAAAACGGCGTAGGCCAGTCCCTGGCGTTCGCGAATATTTTGAAACAAGCGCGAAGACATGCTGCCGCCGAGAATATTGTTCAGCACCGAAGCCGCATAACGGCCGCGGATGCGCAAGAGGGTACGACGGCACAGCGAGCGTGATGTGCGCCTGCTCGAGCGCGGGCTTATTGCGCGCAATCAGCCGCGCATGCGTATGCGGGCGCAGTGCGGCTGTTGGGCGTCGCTTCGCGGTCTCCTTTTGATGCCGCCGAAGAATTTATCCACAAGTTTCCGGAGAGCGTTCGACGTGAATATTGCCGGCGGCAGTGATCACCGTATTCGCCGGGCGTATACCAGCGCTCGAAGCAGTTCACGACGGATTTACGCGTAAATCCGCCGCACGGTTCCGCGCGTGCCCAGGATAGGCGCGCCCAGAGGATGTCCGCGCCAAAAGCTCTGCGTAAGCACCTCGTGCGCCAACGCTTCGGGATTGTCATCCTCCATGCGAATCTCTTCCAGGATGACGTGCTTTTCCTTGACGATGTCTTCTTCGGCAAAGATAGGAGCTCAGCACCAGGTCCGAGAGCACATCAAAAGCGATGGGCAGATTTTCATCCAGGACCTTGGCATTGAAGCTGACCATCTCTTTCGAGGTGAAGGCGTCGAGCAACCCGCCGACGGAATCCATCTCGCGCGCAATCTGTTCCGCGCTGCGGCGGGAAGTGCCTTTGAAAACCATGTGCTCGATGAAATGAGCGATGCCGTTCAGTCCTGAGGGCTCCCCGCGCGAACCGGCGCGCACCCAGATGCCGATGGCGACCGAGCGCATGTGGGGCATGTGCTCGGCCACAAGCACCAAGCCATTCGGCAGCGCTTCTCTTTCGATGGAAATTCCTGCCTGCTCATCGTTCTAGAAATGATCGCACAGTCATGCGCGAAAAACTATTCCGCTTTCGACTGGGCGAAAAGCCATGGACGAATTTGTCATCGGGCGATCCGCACATTCGCACATGCTATGATGAAATTCAGGAACGTAACTTCCATGTCTCGGCCCAACAGAAAAGTCCGTTCAGGAGCATTTGTCAACCAGTCGATCTCGAGCGATCCGCACTTGCCAAGCGCGATCTGCTGGGGCGATCGCGCGAGGATTTGCGCGCGCTGCTGGGCGAAATAGGCGAACCCGCATATCGCGGCGCTCAACTTTATCACGCGCTTTATGTGGAGCGACGTTTCGATTTTTCCGCGATGAGTAACTTGCCCGCTGCACTTCAGGAGCGCCTGGCGCATGAATTCCGCATCAGCGTTCCGGAAATCGCGCAACGCTTTCATTCGAACGATGGCTCGGTGCGCTACCTGCTGAATCTCGCCGATGCGGTCGGCGCAGAGCAAACGAGGAGATCCGCGGCGCGGGTAGAGGCTGTCTTTATGCCTTCGGAGGGCCGCCAGACAATTTGCATTTCGACGCAGGCAGGATGCGCGGTGGATTGCCACTTCTGCCTCACGGCGCAACTTGGGCTGGTGCGCAACCTCACTGCCGGCGAAATGCTAGCCCAGGTGCTTATCGCGCTCGATGATCATCGGGAATCTCCCGCTCCGCGGACCAACGTTGTGCTCATGGGACAAGGTGAGCCGCTGCTCAACTACGAACCTGTAATGACGGCGCTGCGCATCATGCTCGATCCTAATGGAATGGGACTTGCCGCGCGGCACGTCACGCTTTCGACCAGCGGCATTGTGCCGGGAATCGAACGGATGGCGCAGGAGAAAATTCGGCCGAAGCTGGCGATTTCGCTGAATGCTTCGACCGATGAAGAGCGCGACGCCATCATGCCCATAAACCGAAAATATCCGCTGGAGGCGCTGATCGCAGCGTGCAGGAAATATCCGTTGCGGCCACGGGAACAGCTGACGTTTGAATACGTGCTGCTGGGCGGCTTCAACGATTCGCCGGAAGACGCTCGCCGAGTGGCGAGACTCATCGCAGGAATTCGGCCAAGGTGAATCTGATTCCGTGGAATCCCGGCGAACTGCCGTATCGTCCGCCCACTGCCGAGCGCATTAGAGAATTTCGCGATGTACTTGCCGCGAAGGATGTCCCCGTGTTTGTGCGTTATTCTCGCGGCCAGGACGTTTCGGCGGCCTGCGGGCAGCTCGCACTGCAGCGAAGCCGGCCCTGTCGTTTCGACAATTGCGACGGCGTTGCCGCCGTCGTCCGCGCCACCTGCTTAGCGCGAATCGGCGCGCATTCCGATAACGCTCATCATTCGGCCGGTCGCGGCGCCTTCTTTGCGGTAGCTGAAGAACAAATCGCTGCGACAGCCGGTGCAGAGCGTGCTCACGGCAATATTCCGAAGCCGGACACCTGCGTCGACGAGCTGCCAGCGATTCGCGGCGCGCAAATCGAGCTGCACGCGTTCCGGCGGCGGCTCATGTCCGGGAGGCATCATGGTGAGCCAGGGCAGTGGATTGGGCTCCTCGCCGGTTGCCAAGCGATCGAACGGGCCCTCGAACCATTCCTTAGCTCCGGAGAATTGGCCGGAGAAAGCCTGCGCGACTTCGGGACCAACTTCATAGCAGCACGGGCCAATGGCGGGACCGAGCGCGGCAATCACGTCTCCGGGTTTTGTTCCAAACTCCGCGCGCATTCTGCCCAGCGTTTTCATGACAATGCGCGCTCAACGTGCCACGCCACCCGGCATGGACCGCGGCTACAGCGTGCCTGCGCACATCCGCCAATAAGATGGGAACGCAATCGGCGGTCTGAATGGCGAGGAGCAAGCCGGCTCTCCGAGAAGTTGCGGCGTCCGCTTGCGGCACCTTCACGGGAGCTCTTGAGAAGACACGCACGATATCGGAATGGATCTGCCGCAGAGTTACAAGGCGCTGTGCGGTCGCACCATTTGCACTCGCTTTGGCGGCTGATTTCGCGGCCGTAATTGCGCGCAAAAACGCGCTGCGATTGCGCTCCACGGTTTCGCGCGAGTCCCAATCTGTGAAGCCCAGATTGAGCGCAGCGGTACCATTGATGAGGCTTTCTCCGGCCCCTCGAGTGCTGAAGCCATGCAGAATCCAAGGAATCGAATCGAAAAGCTTAGCGGTCAGGATTTCGAGGCCGGAACTGCTACGCAGAACCCAGCCGTCGTCGATGGGGTTCGGAGCCGGGAGAATCCCTGGTTGACGCCGGATAGAACGCGTGTTGGGCATATTTTTCGCCACAATCGAGTGAATCACCTCTATTGTTCCCGACTTTAAAGAATGAAGCCAGCAGACCGAAAGGGCCCGACTCGATAGGCACGCAGTCCATTCGTCAATCGTCAACAAAGAGGGAGCGGGGCGGTATAATCCGCTTCCGTTGCGGATATCTTAAACTTGCCGCCGAGGAGGACAGGCGAAGTGATTGTCGGCTTGGGCGTGGACATGGAGGAGATTAGCCGGATAGACGAAGCGATCAAACGGCACGGCCAGACCTTCCTCCAACGCATTTTTACTCCGGCCGAGATCGCATACTGCGAACGGCACCGGGATAAAGCCGAGCGCTATGCAGGACGCTTCGCGGCCAAGGAGGCCACGATGAAAGCTTTGGGTACCGGGTGGAGCAAGGGCGTGCGCTGGAGGGATATTGAAGTGACGCGTATGCCCGGCGGCCGGCCGACGATTGTTCTTCATGGCGCAGCGCGCGAGCACGCAGAACGTATGGGAGCGCGTCACATCAGCTTGAGCATCACCCATACGGACAATTTCGCTCTGGCCGAAGTAATTCTGGAAAGCTGAACGATGCCCACCTTCGCTGAATGCACGACCTGCACGGGTCAGGAGCGAAGGCTTCCATATTAAAAAGACAAGCAGCCGGGACGGCTATGTCTTTTTCTTTTCTTTATCGAGCTTGAGGGAGATCACGATATCTTTGCGGCTGTCAAAGCTCGAAACGGTGCGCGTATTGGAAGTCATGCTTTCGCTTTCGGCGTGAACTTCGTAATCCACATTAGGATCGAGGCCGCTGAAGCGATACTCGCCAGACCTATCGGAAATATAAGTCTTCACCGCAAGCGTACGAACGTTTTTGAGATATACAACCGCCGAGAAACCGGATTTTCGGCTTTATCCAAAATCACTCCGCGAACGGTCCGCAATTCGGATTGCTGGCCCCTGCCGAAAGGGCCAGCAGCACGAGAACGAAGAGCGTTCCTAGAGAAGCTGAGATTCCTCTTCCGACGCGGGCCAGACTCCGTCCCCTTGCCTGATCTCATTGAGGTCCTTTCCGCCTAGACCACCCATACGCACTGCTTGGCGAAATCCGGAACCGGTCGCGAGATCACTCTCACGGCTGACTCTAAGATGGCATGGATAAGGGAACGGGATGTAGCGGGCGAAGCCAAAACGTTACTCCTCTTCCTCCTCTTCATCCACAACTTCGTCCTGCACATCACCGTCGTCGCTTTCCGTTTCCGCTTCTTCCTCTTCGTCGTCGTCCTCGTCGTCTTCGTCTTCGTCATCATCGTCGTCGTCTTCAGAGATGACGTTCAAATGCACAGGATGAATCTGCACCACTTCGAGCTCGGCTTCACATTCCGGGCAATTCAGAATCTCGCCCTCTTCGACTTCATCCTCATCGAGATCAATCTCGACGGCGCATTCCGGGCAGTGCACCACAGCCGAACCTCCTGGCCAAGCATGGCCCTTACGCAAGCGTATTATATAACGCGGGGCAGTCAAGGGGGGGCCAACCGATTCATGGGCAAACGTGAGTTTCCCGAGTGGCCGCTGGTAGGCGTCGGCGGCGTCGTTATCCATCAGGGTCGCGCGCTGCTTGTGCGGCGGGCACAGGGAACCGGCGCTGGGCGAATGGACCATCCCCGGAGGATTGCTCGAAGTCGGCGAGACGCTTGCGGCCGCTGTGGAGCGCGAACTCCGAGAAGAGACCGGGCTGATTGTGCGCGTGGTCGAGTTGATCGAGGCGCTGGAGCGCATTTTCTCGGATTCCGGAGAAATTCGCACGGCGCCGGCGGATGAGCATAACCCGCCTGCTTCGCCAGAAGTCACTCGAACTCTAGGCGTGCGACCACGGCCGCGGTATCACTACGTGATCCTCGATTATTTGTGCGAACGCGTTTCCGGCGAACCGGCGATCAACGAAGAAATCAGCGATCTGGCCTTTGTACGCGAAGAAGACCTGGGGAGCTATGCGCTCACTCCTGCTGCAACACGAGTGCTACACAAGGCGTTTGCGATGGCGCGCGTTCGAACGGGAGCGTGAAATATTACGCACGGGCGCAGTTGATAGCGGTTACTTCTCTCGGGCGGCGCGAATGAGGGATTCCATATGGTCGAGATAGCGTTCGAAGGCGCGCCGGCCCGCGGCCGTGAGGCGGTACTTCGTTTTCGGCAGCCGGCCATCAAACATTTTCGTGCAATTGATATAAGCAGCTTCCTCGAGCTTACGGGCATGTACGGAGAGATTTCCGTCGGTGGTTCTGAGCAGCGCTTTCAATTCGTTGAAGGTGAGCGAGGGATTGATCGCGAGAGCGCTGACGATTCCCAGGCGCATGCGCTCGTGGATCAAACGATCGAGGCCCGGCGCCAGCGGCTCCGGACTGTGGCCACGCACGGCAGCGAGGCGCGGCTCCTGAGAATGGGACTTGGAAATACGCTCTACTGTCGCGGTTCCGAGCTTAGTTCCTCACATAGCCTCCTAATACAGGCACAATTTTTCGACTGCACTCAGCCCCCATACTTCTGAGCGATGACCAATCCGAACAGAATCTGCAATCCGCCAAAGCCCGCCATCATGTAGGCATTGCCCCAGGAAGCCGGTGAAACAGCAGCCGCAGCTCCAAGAGCGATGAAGCAAATGCCCATCATCGGAACCACGCGCACAGAAAAAGAACCGCCGCTGACTACGGCCGTGCCATAAAGCAGCAACCACATTCCCGGGAGCAAGCGAAGATCTCCATCGCGATAAAGCGCAACGGTCAAGAGCGCGCCCACAATCATGGGCGGAGCGAAACCGAGCGCGAATTTGCGGCCTGGTCCGGAGAATAGGGGCAGGTGGGCCGCACGGGCTTTGCGAGCGACGGCGAGTACTGCAAGAACCATCGCGAGGGCAGCTTCCGCGAGCCACACGAAAATCCAGCGAGCCGCAGTAGGTTGATGCGAGGCAATCGCGGCCGCAGCAAGCGCGGTGAATCCGATGGCGGCGCCGCCCCATCCGGGAACAGCGGTGAAGGAGCCGGCACGCTCCATCGTTTCGCGAATGAAGCGAAGATTGTCGGCGGCGCGGTCTTCGAGAGGAACCAGCACCGGGCGCGAGGAACGAGCAGGTCCTGCAGGTGTCATGCGGTCGAGGATACGCGCAGGCGCGAGGTTGTCAAGTTCTTTGCGTCACAGAGTGGAGGGCCGGCGATCAAGTATCTTTGGGTTTCCAGCCATACTGGCCAATGAGAGGAACGAAGCGACAATGGTAAAGCTCGCGGCTGGTAGAGCGCATCAGCCGTGCTTCTCGACACGCAAGAGCCGCTGCTCGTCTGGAGTTCCGACGGGAATAACAAGACGCCCGCCTTCGGCGAGTTGCGCTGTCGAGCGGCGGCGGAATATCCGGGCGCTGCCGCGGTGACCACAATGGCCTCGAAAGGAGCCGCATCGGGCCATCCCAGAGTCCCGTCGCCAATATGCACGTGCACATTGCCATACCCCAGCCGGCGCAGCCGCTCGGCGGTGCTAGGGCGAGATCTTCGTGCATCTCGACGGTGTGTACTTCGCGCGCCAGCAGCGATAGCACGGCGGCTTGATAACCAGAGCCGGTGCCGATTTCGAGGACGCGCTCTCCTCCAGAAAGCTCGAGCGCCGCCGCCATAGCCGCGACCATGAAGGGCTGCGAAATCGTTTGTTCATGGCCGATGGGCAGAGGCCGATCGGTGTAGGCTTCGGCGGCCAAGGCCGGCGGGTACAAATTCATGGCGCGGCACGTTAAGCATGGCGGCGAGGACGCGCTCATCGCGGATGCCTCGCTTGCGAAGCTGGCGTTCGACCATTTCCTGGCGGAGCAGCTCTGCGTCCGTTTGCGTGAGGGCGGGCGTCGCGGGGCGGAAGCCGTTGCCACCGGCAGAGGAGTGCTGGCGAATCAGACACGAGTACCTCGCGTCTACTTGAATCGCTGCCTGCGGACGACGTCGATACCGAAGGTGCCGTTTTCATCGCGCAAGGCGACGACGGAAACGTCGGGGCGCAGCGTATATTCGATCTGGATCACCTGCTGCTGCGTGGAAGTAACGTCGGTGCTGTACGTGATGACGAGGTTGCGGGAGAACTGCTCGGCAATGGTGACGCGCGCTCCGGGATTCTGTGTAGCGCTCGTCGCGGCGATGTAATCGGGATCGACGCTGAAATGGCGCACGCCAAATAGCCGCTGCACGCGTCCGCCCAACTGAGACGAGATCGCTTCCGAAAGCAATGTCGTGGCGCCGAGTTGCGGACGTCTGCGAGGCTGCCGCACCACCCCGGAGGCTGCTCTCCTGGCCGGGTTGTCCGAGGGCCAGTAAGGTGATGATATCGCTCGAAGGCAGCGGCGGATCGGAACGATAGGACATGGTGAGATGACTCGCCGGGCCGTTGAAATCCACGGTGACCTCGTATTGCTGGATGGTGGTGGCGACTTCCACGTTGAGGACAGGATCAACTCGAAATGGATTAACGAAATTGATATCGCCACGAGTGAGGTGGTAGTCGTTGCCGCGCATAGTCATCTGTCCGGCCAGCAGGTGAACGCTTCCGAGAAGGATGGGGTGGTCAAAAGTGCCGCGCACACGCACGTTCGCTTCGGTCTGAAATCTGACCGCTGGACCATTCCAGCACTGCGCCGGGAGTGGCCTCGGCTTGCACGTCAAACTGCAAGTTGCGCAGGAAAGCCGAAGTGGTGGCCCGCGGCCCGTTGGTGGTCTCAGTGGAAGAGCCTATCAATGAGGTGATGTCAAAACCGGGCGACATCAGGAGGCGGTCGAAAGTGACGCGGCCGGAAAGAGTCGCCGCCTGGGGCGTGCCGAGAAGACGCAGTTCGCCGCCAGCAAGCCAACTCATGCCGACGGGGTAACGCACACGCACCTGTTCGGTGCGCACCGTGAGATCGTACATAGCGGGTCCATTGCCGTAGTTCAGCGAGCCTGAAAGAAGCAGGCGGCCACCTCCCGTTTCCGACGTGACGTTGTTAAATGTCACGCGACTGGTATCGAAAATGAAATCTCCGGTTAACTGGCTCAATCCCGCGGGGAAGTCTCCGTAGCGCAACGAGGTGTCATGCACACGTACTCGTCCCGTGATACGCGGGCTCGAAAGAGTCCCGGCAATCGTGGCGTCCACGTCCGCAGGGCCGCGGACATCCAGGTTGGGCACGAATCCGCTGAATAGCCTAAGATTCGCAGCTCCCGCCACGCGCATATCCATGCGCGCGGTCCCCGGCAAATCGTGCGAACCCGGTAATGCGGAAATCCGTATCGACGCCACGCAGATTTGCCTGGCGCACCTGCACTTCGTGATTGCCATAGAGCAACTCTACGGGACCCTGGTTCTGCAACTTGATGTATTGGTAGTCCAGCGAGACTTGCGACAGATTGGCATCCACTGAAATCGTGTCCGGCTGCAACAAGCGCGCCGGAGATCCCAAACCGGCCGACAATTTGGCTGTGTCCGGTCAGGCCGCTCAAATGCAGCGCACTGACGATCAAGGGATCGAGATCGATCTGCGAAACGGTGACCTGTCCTGACAGGGGATAAATGCCTGTGAGCGAGACATCCAGGTTGCCATGCAACTCTCCGGACGGAATGGCCGAGTCGATTTGTAAGCCGAGCTTGGAGCCGTCGGACTGAACCTTGGCATCGAAACTACCGATCACTTCATTCCTGAGTTTCAGATCCACCAGGCGCAGCGAACCATCCAACCTGGGAGCAAACAGCGGACCTTGCCCGCTCAGATGAAAGCTGATGTTGCCTCCGAGCGGGAGGCGCGGCGTCTGTATGCGGGTAACACCCTCGAGCGGAAGCCCGGCGCCGGTGAGGTCGAAAACGGCCTGGCCGTCGGTGGTGTGATAGGTGAAATTTCCAGTCAGCAGGCCGGGGGGCGGCGGATTCGCATTCGTTGCCGCGGGCGGCACTAAGCGCAATTCGGCATTAGCAACGCGAACTTCGCCATGGCGGAGCGCGATTTCACCCCGCGCTCTATCGAAACGCCAGCCCCAGGCCTGAGGATCGACTATATCGAAAAGGCCGGTCAGCTCCGGATCGGCGTGCGTTCCACGGCCATGGAACGTACCGCTCAGCAAGCCGTGCGCTGGATAGGAATATCCGAGCAGCGCCTGTAATCCGTCCATATCTGTGCGAACGAGAGTGGCATCCAACTGCCAAGAATTCTCCGGGCGGAAGCTCCAATTGTCCAGCATCAACGATAGCTCGAGCTGAGCGGAGGAACGGTCGCGGCGCACGTTAGCCCGAGTGAAACTGAACTCCTGGGGCGAGTAGGACATATCGCCGTCGATTTCATCCCAATAGAGTTTGTCGTAGCGCGCATTTGTCCCCATGACGTGCCCGGTAAAGGTTGGCCCAACTAACGGACCGGTTATATGGCCCTGCCAATGAGCACGCCCGGCAATGACCTTCGGCTCAGCGTCCTTGCCTCTGATGCGGTTGATGAAATCATCCCAGGGCATGAGGTCCTGGGAATCAAAAGTGGCGTCGAGCTTGGAATCTCGCGCGGCCAGAGTTCCGCTGAACTGCACATTACTCGAAGGAGTGTCTATGTGGCTGGCGCCTAAAACGTACCTGCCGCCCGGCCATGGTGTAGTGATAGTCGAGGCTTGCCGTAATAGGAATTTGTCCCGCCGGCAATTGGCGTCGCGGAACCCAAAGGGAAATGCCGCGTGAATCCAAATTCTTGAAGTCCGCAGTCCACGTGGTGACCGCTTGAACCTCGGCGATGCCGCCCCAATGCAACGGAACGATCGGGAGACTATTATTGTCGACCGCGGCCAGCAGCGTGGCGAGATCCATATCGTGCGCATGGGCGTTCACGCGAAAGTGAAGTCCGGGAAAATCGAGATGAACCTGCCCATCGATCGCACCGCCAAGCGCTTGGGCCGAGAAATCGGGAACTTCAAGGGCGAGGCGGTCCGCCCGGTAGCTGCCGCGGGAGCTAATTCCAGAGCTGTGGAACCAGTCGTAAGGCATATCGATATCCGCGGCGGAGTATTTGCCGGTAACCGCCAAATTGCCATCCGCAAAATGCCCATCGCCGGAGAAATCCACGTGACCTTGCGGGCTGTTGGGCTTGCGCAAAATGGTGCGAAGATCCTCGAAATCGAAGTGGCCGCGATAGCGAAATGCCCAATTCGGATGGGCGAGATTGGTATTCGAGATTTGCGCATCGATATTGGTATGCGGAGATTGCCAAAGCAGCTGGGTGATCGAAAACGCGTTTGGCTCAAGAGCGAAACGCACGGATAGATCGGAATTAAACGGAAGATAACGGCGCGCGACGAGCTCCATTTGTTGCCAGCGGAATTGGCCCAAGTACATGGGCTTCGCATCGAGCTGGGCATAATCAACCGAAAACTCAAAACGCCCGCCCTCGGCTACCAGCGGGACGCGAACATCGTTAAATAGCATCTCACCGTCTTCCAGCCGTAAGCGGCGCACCACGACCTCAAAAATGCGCTGCCGCAGGGGCTTTGCCTGCGAAGTGCGGGGCGCTATGGGGATGTTGATAGATCCGTCGCGCTCCACGCGGACGTGCAAAACGGGGTGGTTTAATTCAACATCACCGACCGAGAACTTGCGTCCCCATACGGAGTCGATGCGCAAGCCAACGACCAGCCGGTCCGCATGGAAGAATGGCGGCGTGCCTGCGGGTTCGTGACCGCGAATCGTCAAGTCGCTGAGCGTGACCCGCAGCCGCCAAGGGTTAAAGTGAAAGGCGCCCAGTTCAGCACCGCCGGACGTTAATTTCTGAATTTGCTCGACTATAGTGTGGCGAATGTCGTTATCCAGGGCACCGCTCGAAAGAAGCAGCAGTAAGGTTACAGGCAGAGCCAGAATCAGCAGGGCCAGTCCGAAGACCCAGCGCTTCCATTTCCGTCTGGCTCTCGGTTCGTTCACGGCTTACCTGCTGCGCCTACGGATGGATCCATCGGCTCGAGCTCAATTTTCAGACGTGGCTTGGTTTCGTCGAACCAAGCCGCGGTGCGCTCGTTGACACCCTGCTCAACCAAGACTTCCTGAATTAGCTCCGTAACGTCGGTTAACGGAGGAGGTTGCTGGCCCTTTGCCTTTAATTCAGGCACCAGGTGATCCCGGTAATAGTCCGCGATGGCAGCGTCAGTCGACTTGAATCGAGGAGCGGAATTTGTAATCGAGGTAACGGGCGAGGTAAATCTGGCGTGTGACGATACGGCGCACGGCTGCCACGGTGAGTCCTATCGCCTCCAGGCGCTGCCGATATACAGCGGGACTAGAGAAGCTGCTCTCGACCCGGCTGAGTTCGCGATCCGCCTCAGTTTGGGCTGGCAAAGGGAAACCTGTGGTAGTGGCTTCATTATTGACCACCCACTGCTCGATCAACTCCGAGCGGATTTCTTCGTTGCTTTGGGAATGGCCATCAAGAAGCTGCTGGTATGCAGCCAATTCACGAAGCTCGCTCAGAGTAATGATGTCGTCTTCGATGCGAACAACTATGGCGTCGACGATCTGCGGCTGCGGGGCGGACTGGGGCATAGCGATCGCCGGTAAGGCGAGGACGATTGCTAATCCGAAAATACACGCAGTGCGCATCAGAACGTGGACCCCAGATTCACAAAGAATTGAAATGCGGGCAGCCGTGAAATCGTTACCGGCCCGTTTGGCACGGCGCTGTTGACCGGATTGACGAAATGTGCGGGATTGAGCTGATAGGCCAGATCAATGCTCACAGGCCCGACGGGAGTGTGGTAGCGAATCTCGAATCCCAACGTGTGGGAAAAATAATTCAGCTCATTCGTGCAGTTCGTCAGACAGGCTGTGAGCTGGGCCGGATTTAACGTGGGCGGCGGGGGAGCCCAACGAAGGCTGATATGGGAAAAGTCGCTGAAAACATTTCCGGCGTCATAAAAAAGGCCGCCGCTGAGCACGGCTACCGACCAGCGGAAGGCGCATCGGAAATTGCAGTTGCTGATTGAATATGAGCATGCCGAGCCCGCCCACGGGGAAACCTGTCACCGGATCGCGGGGACCGGCCTGATTCAGGCCAAAGCCGCGCAGCGTGGTACCACCGCCGGCAAAGAAGCGCTCGGGTAATGGAATAACCGATTGCTGCACGAATGGAGTAGCAACTCCGGTTGAGCCGGCGAAGGGTTCCTCTATACCGATGCGTGCGGACCGGGCAAAGACCAACCGCGGGCCCAAGTGCGTGTAGGTAGAGTTCTGATAGGTGGCACGGACGAAGGAGGCAACGGAGCCAATGGCCTTGCTCGCAACGTCGATGTCAAAAGTATTGAAACTTCCCGCTGCGGGGTCGGCGGCGTTGTCGCGGCGGTCGCGCACCCAGGTGAAGCTGAAGAACGAAACCTGCGTAGGCTGATTGAACAAGGGGATCTCTTCCGGGGCGACTTGCAAATCCGTGGCCTGCACGCGGCGATAGACATAGCGATAAAGCAGGGTCGTAATTAGGGAGCGGCGATCAGTCAACTGAGCCGAGCCCTCTTCACGCGTCGAGGTAAAAGTCTGGACATCGCGCGCTTTCACGTAAGTGCCCGTAAGCTGAAAACTGAGCGTTGGAAGAAGGAAATGATTCGAGGAGCTATAGGTGAGCAGCGCTCGACCTTGGAGGGTGCTGGCTCGGGCTTTGAGGGAGAGCGAGTCGGCGCGCCCGGTCAGATCAAGCTTGGTAAATTCAGCAGTGCCGCGTGGGCTGAAGTTGAGCGGCTGCGCCACCGGGCCGTTCGCGGCAGTACCGAGCCGTTGAGCTTCGAAGCCCAAACCGTAGCCGATGGTATATCGGCGAGCCTCATCCACGAGTACATCTATCGTCTTCGATGTCTCACTACCTTCGGGATTCTGCGGGGCGATAGCCACGCGGCTGAATACTCCCAAGTTGTAGAGGCGACGTTGCGTTTCCACGATGGCGCTTTCACTTAAAGGACCGCCGGGGTGCAGTTGAATCTCGCGAACGATGACGCTGCGATGCGCATGTTCGTATCCGCCAACGAGTACCTGGGCCACACGAATTTGCTGCCCCTCTTCAATTTGATACGTGAGATTCACCCGTGGTCCTTCTGCGGGCTGGGCAGGCAGATTATCGACAGTGGCGTGGAATTGGGCGTTGGGAAATCCCTGGTCGAAATAGAGGGCCAGAACATTATCGCGATCACTGGCGACGTTGAGATCGGAGAAAGGCTGGCCAGCCGTTGAACCGATCACCCGCGAAAGCTCATCATTGCTGAGCGCGTGATTGCCTTGAAGCGTCAGATTAGCGATACGCGTCTGCAACCCTTCATCGATGCGAACCGTAACGAAAAGATCGCCAGGGTGACCTTTGTAATTCTTCATCAAATCGGTGTCTACCTTCACATCGCGAAAACCGTTCGACTGATAAAGCTCGGTAAGCGAGGCGACGTCATTCGTCAGCTGTCCGGAACTGAAGCGCCCGGGAGAAGCAAAAGCGGCCGGCTGAATGCGGATACGGCTTCGAAGCAAATCGTCAGGAAAGTAGTGATTCCCAGAAAACGCTACGCCCACTAAACGCTGGTGCGAACCCAATTCCACACGATAGTTGATCACTTCCATGCTGACTTGCTGGCCCTCGGCAGGGTCTTCTGACGTTGCAAAATCGACTTCGGCGTCGAAATAACCCTGGCGTTGCAGATAATCCCGCAAATTACGCCGTCCCTCCTGCAGCAGATCCTCGTCGACCGCGCCTTCTTCATAAATGGGGAGCAGCGAGCGCAGAGTGCTATCGGAAATTTTCGCGCCAAGCACTTGTACCCGGACTTGGAGCTGCGCCAAAACCGATGCCTGAAGCGCGACCCGATTCGTATCGGGTTCATACGTGCCGCGTACGACGGAAACTCGCGCGCCAAGGTAACCGCGCGCAATCAGCCATTTACGGCTGTTTTCGACGCTGCGTTCCAACACTTCCGACGTCACTTTCGTTTTGGGCTTGAGCTTCAGACGTTGCCGAATCTCCGCTTCAGAGAAAGGCGATTGGTTGATCAGATTGATCATCCCGACCGAGGCGCGCATGCCCGGCACGACATCGACAATAATGTCGATTTGCTGGGTCTGCGCATGCGGCACGAGGCGGTAGGCGACTTTTGCCTGATATAAACCCTCGTCTTCGAGGGTATTTTTTAAGCGGTCCAACGCAGCAGGTATGTCGGATTCACGGAAAGGCTCACCGAGGCCCAGGCGCATGGAGGAGACCGCCACGGAATCGCTGGGAGGCTCGTGAAGTCCGTTAACTCTGACGACGTTGATGAAGTAATTTCGCCGGACAACAAAGTCCACCCGCAAACCCCCAGCCTCGTTCGTAACTTGGGCCTGGATGTCGGCATATCGTCCGGTGCGGTAGAGTTGACGCAAGCTTTCGCGTTCAGCTTCGAGCGTAAAAGGTTCGTTTGGTCGAAGTGGAAGACCACTAACGTTTTCGTCAAGAACTTCGCCGGACTGGTCTACGATTCGAATTGAGGTGACCTGACGGCCTTCGACCTGCGCTGGCGTTGTTTGCGCCTGGGCCGTCGCAATGGCAGCCCAGTGAAAACCAATACCGACGAGCAAAAAGAGAACCGCCCACGGACGATTCGGAGTCATTCGCCACTATAAAACCAAAGGTTAGCACAAGCGCCTTGCCCGTCAGAAACTTCCGTCGAATAACGTGCTTAGAGGCGGCAGCGAAAGATAGGCGCTATTATGATGACGTAAATACCCCGGAACCAGGTTGCCAAGAGGAACGTATAAAACCGTCACAATGGACGCCCGACTTCGCGAACGCTATTCACGGCAAATCCTGTTCGAGCCCATCGGGCAGGAAGGACAAGAGCGCCTGCGTCATGCTTCAGCAACTGTTGTGGGATGCGGGGCATTGGGCTCGGCCCTCGCAAGTCTACTGGTCCGAGCGGGCATCGGCCGGCTTCGAATCATCGATCGCGATTTCGTGGAGGCCTCTAACCTGCAACGGCAAACGCTTTTCGAAGAAGTCGACGCTCAGGAGTTGCTGCCCAAGGCAGTGGCGGCCGAGCGCCGGCTGCGCGCGATTAATTCGGATGTGGAAGTGCAGGGCGTGGTTGGGGATCTCACTCCGGACAATGTGGAAGAGCTGCTGCGCGATTCGGCGGTGCTGCTCGACGGCACCGACAATTTCGAAACGCGTTTGTTGATCAACGACTTTGCGGTGAAGAACTCCGTTCCGTGGATTTATGCAGCCGTCGTCTCAAGCCAGGGTTTGACCATGCCGATCCATCCTGGGGAGAGTGCTTGCCTGGCGTGCCTGATTGAAGATGGTGAGACGAATGAAGACGGCGCTACCAGGCGAGCGAATGAGCCTACTTGCGATACGGTGGGCGTACTTGGCCCCGCAGCAGGCGCGATCGCTTCGATGGAAGCGGCCTTCGCAATCAAGATGTTGGTCGGCAAATCCGAAGCGCGGGAGGCGCGACTCATTGCTCTCGACATCTGGAGCGCGCGTTTTCAATCGCTCCGAATACCGCGTCGCGAAGAGTGTCGCGCCTGCGGCGAGCGGCGATTTTCTTATCTGGAAGGAGAAGCACAGCCGCGGCTTACTATGTGCGGACGCGATTCCGTGCAAATTCACGAACGCCGACGCCGCCTGGATTTGACCGCGCTGGGACAAAACCTGGGCGCGGCAGGCAGCCAAGTACGTCAGAACGATTTTCTGCTGCGCTTGGAAGTGCCGCCATACGAATTAACCGTATTTGCGGACGGCCGCGCGATTATAAAAGGGACACGCGACCCGTCCGTAGCGCGCTCCCTATACGCGCGTTACGTAGGGGCGTGAGCAGCACCGGCGGAAATTGATGATTAGCGAAGATTCAGCGGCTTTCCGTGCGGCCAATGGGATGCCGAAGGGCAGCGCGATCGAGATTTTCGCGCAGGTTCATCAGAGTAAGGAAAGTGTTGAGGATGCGCGCCTTCAATTCGTCCGGAAGGTGCAGCCCGCTGGTTGCGGTGCGAGCCAATAGCTCGCCTCGCCCTCCGATGTACGTGATGATTTCCACTTGGCGATCGCGGGTCGTGCGGCCAACGGCTGTCTCACGACGCATCTCCGCGCAGAGCCGCTCAATTTCCATAGTAAAGTGCAAAATGCATAGTTTTTCGCCTTCCAGGGCCGCGGGCACCGACATTTTGCAACCTGGCGCGCTGCAGGAGCTCATCGCGTAAAAACCTCGAAAACCGATTTTTGCATCCCATCTATACAAAAGCCAGTGGCACGTTTTCGTTCACAGCGAATCCGCCATTGCCGTTTGCGCCTTCTCAGATACCAGCAGGATCGCTCCTGATACCAGAGTCAGGCTGATGCGACGGCCATAAGGTATGCTAGACTAGCCGGGCAAGAGTAGGTTCGGCCGTCTCTAACGTCATTTCCCGAAGGCCGTAAGCGCGGTAAGTTCTCTAAACTCAAGGCGAGGCACGATATGTCTGGGCATTCCAAGTGGGCAACAATCAAGCACAAGAAGGCGGCTACCGACGCCAAACGTGGGCGCATCTTTACCAAGGTGATCCGCGAAATCACTATTGCCGCGCGCGTCGGCGGCGGGGATCCCGACTCCAATCCGAGGTTGCGCACGGCGATTTTAGCGGGTAAGAACGAGAACATGCCCAATGAAAACATCGAGCGAGCGATTCAACGCGGCACGGGCCAGCTCGAAGGGGAACAGTACGAAGAAGTAAATTTCGAGGGTTACGGTCCGGGCGGAGTGGGAATGATCTTGCAGGTGGTCACCACCAACCGGAACCGCGTCGTCAGCGAGATTCGGCACATGATGAGCCGCCACGGCGGGAATTTGGCTGAGACCGGCGCCGTCGGCTGGATGTTCAGCCGCAAAGGGCAGATCGTAGTTTCGAAGGAACAGGCGGGCGAGGACAAGATGTTGTCGATCGTTCTCGACGCCGGGGCGGAGGATCTGCGGGACGACGGCTCCGCGTGGGAAGTAGTCACGCCTCCCGACACATTCGAGGCTGTGCGCGAGGCTCTGACGAAAGCGGGCGTTAAGTTCGAATCAGCGGAAATCGCCTGGGTTCCGCAGAATTATATTAAGCTTACCGGTTCGGCGGCGCAGCAAATGGTCAAGCTCGTTGAAGCGCTCGAAGAACACGACGACATACAACACGTTTTCGCGAACTTCGACATTGACGAGAAAGAGATGGCCGTGATGGCGGGCGAGCAGTGATCCCCAGGTATTGAGCTTTACCCCTCATCGATAGAAATTTCTAGCCAGACTTCCCCTGCTGCCATAAACTCTGTGGCTGCTGCTCCATTCGCGTGATTGCCGAGCCATATTGCGTATTGGGAATCGACCCGGCCTCTGCCGGTGCGACTGGCTTCGGCGTCGTTGAACGCGAGGGCAATCGCTGCCGAATGCTTCGTTTGGGCGCGGTGCGCCCCTCGAACCGGCTCTCGGTTGCGGCCAATACTCATTTGTGCCGTATCCATCGTGAGATCAGCGAATTAATTCAGGAATTTCAGCCTCGGGCCGTGGCGCTCGAATCGGTTTTCGCTGCACTCAATGTAAAGGCCGCCTTGCGGCTTGCGGAGGTTCGCGGCGTGGTTCTTCTGGCCGCAGCCCAGGCAGGCGTTCCTTCGTTCAGTTATTCTCCGAGGGAGGTCAAGGCAACAGTCGCGGGCTACGGTCATGCGGGAAAAGAACAGGTGCAGCAGATGGTCCGCGCGTTGCTGAGCATGACCGAAACGCCCGAACCGGCGGATGCAGCAGACGCATTAGCCTTAGCTCTTTGCCACATTCAAATTGCCGAAGCTAAAGAGCGCATCGAAAACTGTTACGGTGGCCCAGCCGCCTCGGCCATTTTGTTGAAGACGAAACGGCGGCCAGCTTCGTATTCAAAGACAACCTGACTTGGATTCAAAAGAAGCGCCGGTTGCGAGCGATACACTCCGATGGCGCTTCCTTTACGGTTGCGCCAGGTACACGGTCGACAGCCAGGAACTCAAGCCAGAATGAGGGCTTCGCGAGCGAGAATGCAACTAAGCGCGGATCTCTTCTTCTATTTCTTTTCTAGATAGGACATACCTAAGGTTTGTCCGTTCCCAAGCACAACTCCGACAACACGGCCAACCGGATTGCCACTCTTGACAGGCTCTACGGTGACGGTGACTTCATCCCCAGGCTTGAACGTGTACTTGCTCCATCCCCGCTCAATCATATCGGGAGCGTTGTTGGTCTCGGCGACCCAATGGGCAACATTACCTTTGTCGTCTTTGACGTCGAACTTCAGCCAGCAATGCGGATTGGCCCAAACCCATTCGGTGACGGTCCCTTTTACAGTGACTCTCTTCCCCACGTCAAAAGCAGCATTGCCGTGATGCGCAAACATCGGAATGGAACCGATCAAAGAACCAGCCAGCGCGAAAATCACCAGGAATTTGGCTTTCACAGTATCCTCCGTCCAGTTAACAGCGCCTTACAGGATGGCGTAAATGCAATTCTAAACGTCCACACCAACTGAAAACTTTCCAATTTATATCTCACTACTTGCGTTGTTTGCTGTCGACGCCGCTAGCAGGGTCGCCGTAGTCTTTATAATATTGTTCCTCTTCGGATGGTATGCACATCATTTCCACGACGTCGTAATCGGGCGTTTGCAGCCGCATAGGAAACTTGTTCATAGCTACCCAGGGTTTCGTATACATCTTTGGATCATCGATTGTGACCGTCAACTCCATATTGTTGCGGTCAACGCGATGAAAGCGTTCTTCCACATGCACGCCATCGCTCACGGGCCGGCCTGCCTCGTCGAGCCACATCTTTGGCTCGCCCTCGATACCGATGGTATTCACTACCAGCGTGGTGTCGTCCGCCCACTTGCCGACCGAATAACCGTAGTAACGAGGTGCCGGAATATCCTTGGGGAGCTCACGCCCATCGATCCAAATCGTGCGCCATCGTTTTTCGAATTCATACAAGACTGCGATTTTGTGCTCATCCTGCATGATCTGGGTGTGCCGGAATTGATAAAAGTCGGCGCGCGGAAAGCCCATCGGGTCACAGATATTTCTTGGATCATTACTAAGCGATTCGAGGACGCGTTCCTCGCCCTCTAACGGTTTGTGGGCACGATAGGTTTCCAATCCGGATGCAGTAAAGGGCGGCTCATGCCCGGGGGCGCCGTCAGATGGCATATCGCGCGGGCCGAAGGCCTGGATGCCGTCTCCCGGTCCGCGGGCCGGCTCCCAGGTCCCGGAGATGTCATGGCGCGGAGCAGGGCCCGGCTTCTCACCAGGCTTCAAGGCGTTGGTTACGGGTGTGCCCCAGCCATCCCGGAGAACGGGTCCAGAAGGGGTTGTCTTATCCTTGCTGGCGTCGGAGTTACTGCTGCCAGCTTGGGCGCGGGACACCGTTGGAAATATTGCGAATGCAACTACTGCACTTAGTGAGATCACTGAAACCACATAACTGCATTTGCAAAGGAATGATTTGGAATTAGACATATCTAGTCTCGATGGTGAGGCCTTACTCTTTGTCTCCATCCCCGCCCAGTTGGCTATCCCTTAGCATTTTCCCGTCCGGAAACACGACCCTATTTAGACGACCGACTGGTCTGCCGGATTTAGCGGGCCAAACATAGATGGTCACTACATCACCGGGCTGCAGAGAATTCTTGGTCCAGCCTAGAACAGTGACGGCAGGTGGACTGCCGATTTCGGCGGCCCAATGTACAACGTTGCCTTTGTCGTCCTTTGCGTCGAACATGACGATGCAGTGAGGATTATTCCAGGCGAATCTCGTCACCGTCACGTCTTTCATGGCAACTATGCTGCTTGCGTATGCCGCACTTCCATGATGCGCGAAGAGTAAACTGGAGCTCGCCAGAAGGCCCCCAAGCAGGGCTAAGCGAACGAGAAGATTACCTCGCATGGCACCTCCGCAACCTGAGCCTGAACTCTTACGATGGGTAGCTGGGGCGCAAACATATGCCAGCGGGTTTTTGGTGTCAAGCGTGGCAATCACCGTTAGCCTAGGTTCCCCTGAAATGTTTGACTACTTGCCCGAGCTATCTCCGGCAGGATCGCCAATGATGCTCAGATATTCTTGCATCAGCGAGGGAACACAAATCTCTTCTGGCAGTTGTTGATTTGGAATCCACTTCAAATGCGAGGTGGTGATCACGAAGGGCTTGGTATAAGCCTTCGGATCATCAATTGTGACGGCCACTTCCAGAGTGTTGTGATCCAGGCGTGTATAGCGCTCCTGAACGTGCATATCGATGCTATGCGGATGGCCTGCGGTGTCCAGCCAGCTCCTTTCATCGCTTCCTACCGTATACACGACAAAAGCGTAATCTCCGTCCCAATGTCCGACCGAGTAACCGTACCAGCGAGGATCAGGCGCATCCGCGGTGCGGCCGCCCACATTCTTGGGAAGCTCGCGGCCATCGGTCCAGATGTCCCGCCAAACTCGATTGAACTGCGATAGCTGGATCATCCTGCCGGGCATCGGGGCGAAAGCGAATCCCCTGGTTTGGTAAACCAGGTCGCGCGGGAAGCCCAGCGGATCGCAGTACTTCATGGGGTCGTTAGATTCTGCTTCGGAATACTGTGAATGGCTCTTATGCGTCCGAAACCGCTCCTCTCCCCAAGCTGTCATGGCAGGCACTGGGTTCTCTTTGGGACTCGCCGGCCCTGCCCAAAAGCCGGTTATGTCACGACGCGGAGCAGGCCCTCCGCTCCCGTTCTTGGAGAGTTGATCGACGACTGTTTTTCCCTGGTCCGCGCGGATAGGCTTATTCGGCTCGCGCGTTTGGGCGGACACATAGGAGGAAAACAATAGAATGCCGAGACCAAAGAAGCAGCCTTTACGCACAGTTCCCATTTCGATACTTCTTAGCATAGGTCCCGATAGACAGAAGTGACCAAGACTGCCCTAGGATAGAGTCCTCGTGAATTTTGCGCCGCGCGACCCAGGCGCGCGGCGCCACGCCAATTATCCATCCTATCTTAGAAGAGCAGTTTCAGTCCCAACTGCAGCGCGCGGGCGCCGCCGGTTCCCAGTAACGGATTCTGCCCTGCGGTGTCCGGCGTTTGGCACGAACAGCCGATATTCCCTGTCTTAAGACTGCCGGCACCCGGATTCGCAAGAATTGAGTGATTCAGGATGTTGAAGACTTCCACGCGGAACTGAGCCGTAAGCCTTTCCTTTACCGTCCAGTTCTTGAACAAGGAAAAGTCCCAGTCGCGGAAGCCATCGTCGCGGAAGAGATTCCGCGCGGAGGTTCCAAACGTGCCGGTTGGCGGCGCGATGAGCACCGAATTGCCTTGCGCAAAGCAGCCGAACTTCGCCAAATTGGCTGTCGCTCCCACTGCCGTAGCCTCTTGGGTGCACATGGCTGGCATATTGGCGCTACCGCCTGCGTAGAACGGGATCGGGTATTTACCAGCCGTAAAATCGCTGGGATTTCCAAAGAAGTCCCACCGGTCCGACTTCTTGTCTGCGTCTTTGCTGATGTCACTGGTATCCACCGGACTCCACGGCAACCCGCTTTGGATCAGCACGGCCGAATTAACGACCCATCCCTCGAGCATCTGGCCATATCCTTTTTTCCCCGGAAGGGCATAATTCAGCGTGAAAGAGAAGTGATGCCGCTGGTCGAAATCCGAATTGCCATAGTCTGCGTCCGGATTCAAATTGTTCTGCGGAGTATGGATGCCACGAGCAGTGGAGTAGTCGTCCAGGGCATGGCTATAAGTATAAGCTCCCACAAAGCCAAGCCCATGATAGGCCCGCGCCGTCAGGGTGGTCTGCAAGGCATTGAAATTGGAGCGGTCGATGTTCGACAGCCAGTTTATGAACTGCAGGTAGGGAAACTGCCCATAATACGGGCGGTCGTTTTGTAATTCTTTATGGCCGTTGGCGATTTCCCGGGGATCTTGCGGGTTGATCGCATTGATGTCCTGAACCCCGACCAGATTGTTGCTGTGATCGCCGATATAGTTCACTTCCAACGTAAAGTTGTTGGTTAGCGTGCGCTGAATGCCAAAGGTCCAAGTCACCACCCGGGGCGGAACGATGTTCTTGTCGATGGCCGTGATGTTGCACGGGCTCGGGTGCTTGACGCCAGCGACCTTGAGTCCATCGCCGCAACTAAACCCCGACGCTGAGCCGAATGTACCCGCAGGAAAGATCGGACCGGCCACTGACCAGTTGAGGGAGGAACCTGGGAAACCAAGAGAAGCCGTTCCGATTCCACCGCTTGTCAGCGGGTTAAGCGGCGCTGCCGTCCCAGTGGCTCCCGTGGTGTAGGCCGTGGGAATCGCAGTGAGGCCCGAAGATTTTCCTGGAATTTGAGTTTGATCCACCAGCGCGGCAGCGACCAGGTCTACGTAATAAACTCCTCCGCCAGCCCGCACCACGGTCTTCCCCTTCCCGCCAATATCCCAGGCGATGCCGAGTCGCGGAGAGAAGTCCTTGTGATAACCGTTGTAAGCCGAGTTGATGTTAACCCCCACCTGCTCGAAGCCAACGGTTGGATCCCAGTTGCCAATCAAATTATTGGCATCTCGCATAACCGTAAAGTATTCATACCGCAGGCCGTAGTTCAGGGTCACATGTGGCAGTAGATGCCAACTGTCCTCAAAGAAAGCGGAATAGTCTTCCTGCCTCAGGTGGCGAAGCGGGTTGCCATTGAGTACTGTGCCGCCACTCGAGCTGTCGGGGAGCCCGGCGAGAAAATCCTCCAACGAGCTAGAGCCGGGGAAAGCTATACCACCAGTAGTGAAGTTGAATACGCCTCTGCCTCCGGTACGGTTGCCCAAGTACGGCCTGAGGAAGAGCGTCTCCGCGCCAAACTTGAAGGCATGCTTCCCGCGCAAAAAGGAGACGTGATCCACGACGTCATAGTCTTTGCTCGGGCCATAGTCTTTCGGCAGATTTTGATCGCCGCCTAATTGCGAGAAATCACTGACTTGAATCGTCGGGAAGCCGCCCAGTTGCGCATCCGTCACGCCCGTGTTGATGCCATAAGTGCTCAGCGGTGTGTTAATGTCGCTTACATGATCGATGCGCTGATGCTGATTCCAGCCGAACCGCAGATCGTTTACCCAAGTGGAATTCGGTGTCCAGGTCCAGCTCATGGTGACGAATTGGGCCCGGAGCTGTGCAGTATCTCTAAATTGCGGTTGTGTGAGACCCGGGTTCGTTATGCTCTCGGCAAGAGCGGTACCGTTTCCAAAAAAGTACGACCCAGCCAACGTGTGATGATCGCTTAGATGGTAATCGATCTTACCAAGAATGTTATAAATACTGACAACGTTGGGGAAACCAAAGTTCTGGTTAACGCTGTTGGTATTGTTGGTCCCGAAAAGCGGCAACAGGTTCACGCTGAGTGGGTTGAGCGCGATTCCGTGGTTCGCTAGATCCCTTTCGGCGGACGGAATGCTGTTCGAAAAGGCCAGAGTCGAATTCCCAAGATCAGTCGTAGTCGGCGTTATGACCGGATAGTTACCCGCTATGTTGTACGTTTGCCGTTCGAATGCGCCGAAGTAGAAGAGTTTATCCTTTAGGATCGGCCCGCCCACCGTGCCTCCCCACTGCTCCAACTCCGCAGGCGATTTGGGTGCTGGGCCGGGGAAGGCATACTCCGCCGAGTCGAACTTATCCGAGCGCCCAAAGGCAAACGCTGTGCCGTGAATCGTGTTGGTGCCCGACTTGAGGCCGACGTTGATGACCGCGCCGGGCCTCTTGCCGAATTCCGCGGGCGAATTGGTCTGGACGTTTACCTCCTGAATGGCGTCAATGGGCACAAAGGTCGCAGCGTCCCCGACCGGCAGCGTCGAATTGATGATGCTCTGTCCGGTGAAAGGCTCGTCGTTATCCAACCCTTCGACATAGTAATTGTTGTCTTCGGGACGAAGGCCATTCGTCGAGGTCGTCAGCGTTCCGCCGCCCGGTTTGGTCGTCACACCCGGACGGAGTTGGAGCAAATTCTGATAATTGCGGCCATTCAGGGGAATATCAACGATGCTCTCAGTGTTGATCGTTCCCGTAACCGTGGCACTGGTGGTATCCAGCAGCGGAGTGGTCTCTGACACCGTCACCGTCTGCGTGACCTGGCCGGGCGTCAACTGCGCGTCGATGCGGTCGTCCTTGCCGACCTCCAGTTCGATGTTCTGGCGCTCAAAGGCTTCGAAGCCCGCATTTGAGACGCGGACCGAATATTTGCCCGGATTCAAGTTTGGCGCGTCGTATTCTCCCGCCCCATCCGTGACGAGATTCCGCGCCACGCCCGTCTCAGTGTTCGTCACGACGACAGCGGCGCCCGCGATCACGCCCCCCGTTTGGTCCGTAACAGTGCCCAGGATGCGGCCTGTATTAATTTGAGCGGATAGTGAGAAACAGATCAGAAATGCCGCCGAAACGACGCCCCAAAACTTCGACTGGACACACAGACCCTGCGCGCTGTAATTCGGTTTTGCAGACATGCACACACTCCTTGTTCGGATGCCTTTAGTACGGATCCCGACCCCGATGATGCGAGGCATATAGCACTAACAGCTACTGCATGTCAATCGTGGAGTAGGTTGCCGCAGTGGCAGGCGGATGCGTTCACGAATAGGCGTTGGCTCTTTACCATATTCGAATTGCCGTATCTAAAGGAGGAAAGTGCAAGATGCTGTGCCCACCCAGTGGTGTCAGCCACTCTGCTGAAGAGGAAGCATGCAGAATCGCGCTCAAGGACAACATGACCTGGATTCAACGGAAGTGAACGGCTGATGCGGACCGATAGCGCTTCCGCTATCGGTCCGTTCGCTGCCTAGACTAATTTCGGAGAACTACCTAACTTCCGGCTCTAGAAAAGAAGCTTCAATCCGAGCTGAATGGCTCGGGCACCTCCGGTTCCGAGAATCGGGTTGGTTGCCGCCTGGTCGGGCGTCTCGCAGCCACACAGAACCTGTCCCGAAGGGTCATTGAGGCTGGACACGCCCGGATTTGCAAGAATCGTGTGATTCAAAATGTTGAAGAATTCGGCACGGAACTGAGCAGTAAGCCGTTCTTTTACCTTCCAATTCTTGAACAGCGAAAAATCCCAATCGCGGAAGCCAGAGTCGCGGAAGATATTGCGCCCCGCAGTCCCGAAGGTTCCAAGAGCCGGAGGAACCAACACGGAGCCGCCCTGGACGAAACAACCGTAAGTACCGAGTTCGGCAGCGGAGGCATGGGCAAGACATGCCGAGTTGCTGGAGGCAAGCGTCGCGTTAGTTGGATCTGGGCCCGTGCTGGGATCCGGCTTAAAGAATGGAATCGGGTTGGCTCCGCTCTTGAAGTCATTCGGATTGCCAAAGAAGTTCCAACGGTCCTGAAACGTGCCAGTTTGGCTGATGTCATCATTTGTATCGATCGCCGTCCACGGCAATCCGCTCTGGAGTACCACGGCTGAATTAACTCTCCAGCCCTCTAGAAGCTGTGCCCACGATTTCTTCCCGGGGATGTCATAGCCGAGGGAGATCGAAAGATGATGCCGAAGATCATAGTCCGAATTCCCATAGTCCTGTTTGAAGTGCAAACTATCCTGCGGAAGGCTCTGGTTGTACAGCGAGGACGAGTCGTCCAGGGCATGACTGTAGGTGTAGCCGATTAAGAAGCTGAGGCCGTGGTAACCCCTTCCTGTCAGCGTTGTCTGCAAGCCGTTGTAATTGGAGGTATAGACGTTAGTCAGATAGTCGATGTAAGCCAAATAGGGATACTGCGCACCATATGGGCGATCGGCTACGGCTTCACAGTTACCGCAGGCGATCTCGCCAGGAGATTGCGGATTGATCTGGTTGAGCTCCAGAATACCGGGCAAGCCGCTGCCGTGGTTACCGATATAGTTCACTTCCAAGGTAAGGTTGCTAGTCAAAGAGTGTTGAATGCTCAGGTTCCAACTGTCGACTTTCGGTTGAGTGAGGTTTCGATTCATGGCCAGGATGCTGCACGGCGCCGGGTTCGCACCTTCGCCATTACCGCACTGAAACGCCCCCGTCGACGCTGCAGGTAAAACAGGTCCCGCTAAACTCCAATTGAGCGCCGAACCGGGAATCTTAACGGTGGTGGATCCAATACCGCTTGTCGGATTTACTGCCGGAAGCTGAGTTCCATCCGGCAGAACCAGAGTGTAGAGAGTAGGGATGGAAGTGATACCGGGCTGATGCCCAGGAAGACTAACGTTGGAAATCAGGCCGCCCGCAATGAGGTCGACATAATAGATGCCGCCGCCGGCGCGAATAACGGTCGTGCCCTTTCCGCCGAGGTCCCAGGCCACGCCAACACGCGGAGAGATGTCCTTGTGATAGCCGTTGTAAGCAGACTTGATGTTGACGCCCACCTGCTCGAGTCCCACTTGCGGTTCCCAATTGCCGATCAGATTGTTTATCTCCGAGAGCGGCGTAAAGTACTCGTAGCGCAGGCCCAAGTTCAGTGTCACGTTTGACTTGATGCGCCAAACATCCTCAAAAAAGCCGGAATAGTCCCACTGAGTCAAAACGCGAGCGGCATTGCCTTCGAGCAGGTTCGCACGATGAGGAATGCCAGCGAGAAAAGCCTCCAAGGCGGTCGAATTGGAGATCGAAGGAACGTCACCATCCTGGAAGAAAAACACGCCCCTACCCGAGGAAAAGGAGCCGTAAGGAGCGTGGTAGTAAAGGGCCTCGCCGCCAAACTTGAAGGCGTGCTTGCCTCGCAAAAAGGAAACATGATCCACGAGATCATAGACGGAACTGGGGCCAAGTCCCTTTGGCAAATTATTATCGCCACCTAGTTGCGAGAAGCCGCCAACATTAATCGTTGGGAAGCCACCCAAAATTGGATTGGTTATTCCCGTGTTTATGCCATAACTGTTCGGGGTGGATTGGCTGTCGAAAGTGGAAACGGCGCGGTGATGGTGATCCCAACCGAAGCGGAGATCATTAACCCACGTGGAATTCGGAGTCCAAGTCCAGCTCGTGGTGACAAACTCGGCACGCAGTTTTCCGAGGCTCCGGAACTGGGGCTGAGTGATTACGGTGTCCTCGGCAGTTGAGGTACCGTTGCCAAAGAAATACGAACCGGCGATCGTGTGATGATCGCTCGCGTGGTAATCCACCTTGCCCACTACGTTGTAGCTGCTGACAATGTTGGGAAAACCAAGAGCCACACCACTACTATTTGAACTATTTGACCCGTACAGCGGCAGCAATTTTAGGCTGAGCGCGTTGGGAGTGAAGGTGCCTCCCGGTCCGCAGAAAGCTTGACCTGGAGTCGCAATGCACGACGCCGCTAGGGCTGCCTCAGCATCCGGTACGCTAATGCTGGGATCTCCGACCGACGCCGTGGTTGGGGTCTTTGCCGAAAAAGCATTCCCGACAGTATAGGATTGCCGCTCGAATCCAGCATAGTAAAAGAGTTTGTTCTTGACGATAGGCCCGCCAACCGTGCCTCCCCATTGTTCCATTTCTACCGGAGAGGAAGGTGGAGTCACTGGATATACGAAATCTCGGGCATCAAAGGCCTGATCCCGCCCGAACGCGTACGCCGTGCCGTGAATGCTATTCGTGCCAGACTTGATACCGACATTGATAACAGATCCAGGCCGGCGTCCGAATTCCGCCGGAGCGTTGGTCTCGACGTTGACCTCCTGGATGGCATCTACGGGAAGAATCGTGGCGGCATCGCCGGATGGGAGCGTCGAATTGACGATGCTCTGGCCCGTGAAGGGCTCAGCATTATCCAACCCCTCGATAAAGTAATTGTTATCCTCGGGGCGAAGTCCGTTCGTTGACGTCGTGAGAGTTCCGCCGCCGGGTCTGAGAATCACGCCCGGACGGAGCACCAGCAAATTCTGGTAGTTGCGGCCGTTCAAGGGCAGATCGAGGATGGTCGAAGTGTCGAGAGTGCCAGCGATCGTGGCGCTTGTGCTGTCCAGCAGCGGCACCGCCTCTTTCACTTCAATCGTCTGCGTGATCTGACCGGGCGTGAGCTGGGCGTCAATGCGCGCATCTTTGCCAATTTCCAGCAAAATGTTCTGGCGCTCGAATGCCTGGAATCCGTTAGCCGTGGCGCGAACGGTGTATGTGCCCGGATTCAAGTTGGGAGCGAGGTATTCTCCAGCCTGATCGGTCACCAAATTCCTCGCCACGCCCGTTTCCGAGTTCGTGACTGCAACCATGGCGCCGGCGACGACGCCTCCCGATTGATCTGTGACGGTTCCCAGAATGCGGCCTGTATTCACTTGCGCGGACAGCGACAAACAGACTAGAAAGACCGCCGAAACGGCGCACAAAATTCTTGTGACAATCCACACACTACGCGAGCCATGGTTGGCCTTTGCAGACATGCAACACACTCCTTGATTGGACGTAATTGGTGTAACGGCGGCTCCCTGTCGCCCTGCGGGACACCCCAAATGCTGCGAGGCATATAACCACTCTGGTGTCTAAGTGTCAACGTCGAAGGGAGCCACCGAAATCGTTTTCTATAATGATTTCGTTAGGTCTTTATTGACTTCAATATGACGCGCTAGTAATTGGATCGGCCTCGGAATAGAATTCCGCTGCATACGGCTGGAATCTGGGTCCAGGAAGGATTTCGAGAATGCGAAAAGGCCATGTTGCCTCAGCGCTTATATTCGTTGCCATACTCGCAGGGTCGCTAGTGGTGCGCGGGCAGAACGCTTCGTCTGATAAATCGGGCCCCGTTCTTCGCGACGGTTGGGGTCGGCCGGTAGTGGATGCGTTAAAGCCCGGCGAAAAGCCGGAGCCCGCACCACGCCACGACCTCTCCGGCATTTGGGAACCCGCCAACGGTCCGGGCGACGGGATCCAGGCGAACGGGCCAAAAGACATGCCCTACGACGGGAAACCGGAACATGATCCGCCCTACACTCCTTTGGGGCTAAAAACGCTGAAGTCTCACAAGGCACTCTTTGGTTATGCCGCAGTTCTCGAATCGCTTAGCAACGATCCAAGAAATAAGTGCGATCCGTTAGGCTTCCCACGTGCCGATTTCTATCAAGTGAGACACACACAAATCATGCAGGATGAGCGGCGCATGGTGATTTTGTATGAATTCGAAAAGAGATGGCGCAACATCTGGATCGACGGGCGCGATCTCCCCAAAGAAATTCCGGAACCACGGTATTACGGCTTTTCGGTTGGCAAATGGGTGGACGATACGACGCTCGTCGTCAACACCATCGGCGTGGTGGGAAATGAGAAGATCTGGCTCGATGAGACGGGGCGTCCGGCGAGCGATGCCATGCACGTCGAGGAACGATTCCAACGGGTCAACCGTAATCGCCTCGAGCTAACCGTCACGATTGATGATCCCAAGATGTACACCAAGCCATGGGTGGCTCTAAACAAGTTTCCCATGCGGTTGCAGTCTCCTGATTTCGACGTGGTGGAGATGATGTGCATCCCGTCGGAAGAGGAACAGTACTACAAAGAATACGGCGATCAGGCGAGTGGCGTCGACAGCAAGCAGAGCAAGTAGCCGGGGATTTGAAAGCGGACTTGTATCAAACGCTCTCAACTGTCGAAACGTAGAGACTCTTGACTAGCTTTTGAGTTTAGCCATATAGGCTTGCTTGCGGGGCGTGCTTAAAAGGGAGGTTTCATGGTGAAAGGCAAATTCTGTACCCTTTTTGTACTCGCTACACTTTTCTCGATTACTTCGGGTTCGCTTTCCGCACATCACGGTAACGCCGCCTTCGACGCCGGAAAGAAAGTAACCTTGAAGGGCACGGTTACGGAATGGGTGTGGGCCAATCCTCATTGCTGGCTGAAGTTCGACGTGAAAGACGACAAAAGCAACGTTGTGCACTGGGTCGCGGAAACAAACAACGCACCCGACATGATCGAGCGCGGCTGGAGCATGCACAGTTTCAAGACCGGGGACGACGTTACGGTGACTGTCGAGCCCGTGAAGAATGGCAATCCGGTCGGCCGCGTTCTCTCGGTCGTGCTCCCGAACGGCCAGACTCTCGGCATGGCTTATCTGCGAAAGTAAGTCCTGCCGGCCGGCTTCGTCCGATTAACTTCGGATCTACTTCGTTATGAATCCATGAGCGGGAAGTCTCCTCGATAATTAGGTGCGGCCTATTCATCTTGCAAGTCGCTAACTCAATCGTGGCCCGAGCTTACCGCGGCCACTGATGGTGTTCATCGGGATCTATTTACGATCTCGCGATGCGGTTCCGAGAAAGACATACGTTGATACACCCGATTGGCGTTTGTGTTCGTTGACAGCGGCCCTTTTGAGCGAATAGACTCCGCGTCTCGATTAGAAATGCTGCTAGTTTAGGAGGGATTCCGTGAACAGACATCTGATGACGTGGAATAAAGCCTTGATCAGACCGGTAGGGCTTTCGCTGTTAGCAGTATGTGCTGTTCTCTTTGCGGCCGGCCTGTTCCATGACCGGCTGGCTGCGCAGGCGGAAACGGCGCCGAAATTCAAAGTCGATGTGAGCTGGCCCAAACCTCTGCCTAACAAGTGGAAGATGGGTGGCGTCACGGGCTTGGCTGTAGACAAAGACGATAACGTTTGGGTCTACGATCGTCCGAACGATCTCACTAGTATTGAGATTGAAGCGGAACTGAATCCTCCCATTGCCGATTGTTGCGTACATCCCCCTTCAATGATCCACATCGCCGGGCACGATGGCCCGGGCTACAAGGACGGAGAGGTGATCGGCTCCTTTGACGCGCCGCAAGGACACGGCATGGCCGTGGACAAACAAGGATTCGTTTACCTTGGCCAGAATACCGTCCGCAAATACGACCCGAAGACCGGAAAGATGCTGATGGCGATCCCGCACGTCCCCGAGACGCCGGAGGGCAAGCCTTTCGACGAGAATCCAAAAGTTTCCTGGGTGAAGGGTCAGGGCAGTGCCGGGCCCGTCGCGGGATTTATCTCCGTGCCCGGCGCCCCGGATCGTCCTCGCGGCGAGGCAGCAAATACAGCGGCTGCATTGCAGCGGACTGCGTTCATCGCCAAGTATCCGCCGACCACGCCCATGATCGTGGGAGGAATCGAAGAGATCCGCACCGACGATGGGGCCAATGAGATTTACGTGGCCGACAATGCGTTCGGCGGCCGTGTGATGGTTTTCTCGCTGGACAGCTTCCAGTTTAAGCGGGGCTGGGGAGCCTACGGGCACAAACTTTCCGAGATCAGCACCAATCCTGCCGACCACGCTTACACTCCGAACGGTCCTATGGCAAAAGAGTTCGTCGGCCACCTGACCTTTAACTTCTCGAATGACGGGTTGGTCTACGCGGCTGACCGCGCGGGTAACCGCATTCACGTGACTGACAAGCAGGGCAATTTCAAGAAGGAAATCAGGATGGCCGAATGGACCGGCATTGGCGGCGCCGCTGGAGGAGTCATGTTCTCGCCGGATAAGCCGCAGCAGTTTTTATATATCTCTGATCTCACCAACAATCACATTTGGTTCCTGAATCGCACAGACGGCAAGATCGTAGGCCAGATGGGCAGCATGGGGCACAATGCCGGCCAATTCTTCGGCGTGCATATGGAAGCCGTGGATTCGAAGGGCAACATCTATACCGGTGAGGTGTTCTACGGCGAACGAGTGCAGAGATTCCTCCCGTCTCGTAGCAATTAAGTTAGCAGTTCGTACGCAAACGGCAGAACTGCTCTATCGTTCAGTGCGCCAACGGATCGGGCCGCACCTGAACCTTGTAAAGCTTGGGGCGCGCCTCAGTTCCCCCTTCGTTGTGGAACACCGTACGCGTACCCGTCGTGGTCCACAATCCTTTGCCCTTCCAGCCGCCGTCGGGATTGTCTATGCGGCCATCCACGTTCTTGCTGAAAAAGCCCATCGGGTACGGAACATGAATGTTTACAAATTTCCCGTTTACGAGTGCCAATAGAGCCTCGTTGCCGTTGGATTCTGCGATGGGCACGTTTGCGCCAAGACCCAGCGTGTTATAGCGATCCACCCAGACGAAATAAGCGTGGTCTGCGCTGCCTGGATCGGTAACCCCTTTGAACTGCGGCCCCGGAAATTGATACAACGTCCAACCTTCGGGGCACAGCTTGCCGGTTGCCGCGGCCGGCCCATTCAGCGGACCTTTGCACTTGCGGCGGTCGAAACTGGCAAGATGCCCGCTCGCGAGTGCAGTCCAAACCACACCGTTCGTATCGAGGTCGATGCCACGCGGCCCGAACCCAATATCCGGCGGCTGATAGATCTCCGCCAGAGCGGTTTCAGCGGGATTGGGACCGGGCACCAGGCGGATGAGGTAGCCCGGCTGATTCATGTGTGAAAACCCGACGTCCATCGATTGTCCCCAGATCGAATCATCCACCGGGCTAGGCTGAACGCCATAAAATGCCGCCATGATGCGCTTGTCCTTCTTGGGATCGAGCGGCTGGTTGGCTTCAACGTACTCGTCGCGTTTACCGTTGCCATTGGTATCGATAATTAGCGGAGTCCAGCCCTGCGATTTCTTCGCGTCGCCGGTCTCCAGATACATCTTCGTGTTCAGCCAGCCAACCACTCCGCTTTCCGGCCCTCCTGCGCTGGTCCAGAGCGTGTTATTCGCGTCATGACCGAAGTACAGATGCTGCGTGCTAAAGCACGTGTCGATCAGCGAAAACTTGCCGGTTTTCGGATCGTACATCGAGAGCTGGCGCCCCGAGACATCCAGCGGCGCCACCTTGGCCGAGGGAAGATCGGAGTCCGCTTTGCAGTAGTCCGGGTTCTGCGGGGCACGAATGCGCGCAGTGAACCAGACGCGTCCCTTTTCGTCGAAGATCGGATTGTGAATGGTCGTGTGACCGTCCCAAATCGGCTGGTCGCCCCAGTACGGCGAATGACCGTGGGGATAATCGAGCGATGACGGCGTGTTCGGGTCGCGGTAGGGATGCTTGATCTGCGAGGCTTCGTTCGTGATCGGATTGAGCACGGGAACCATGTCCGTGCTCTCTTCCGGCGAACCGTAGATCAGGCCATTGGCGTTTACGCGAGGATTGCGCTTGTCGGTGGAGATCTCATCGTGCAGGTAGGCCTTGGGCGTAGACCATTCCCACATACTGATTACAACGTTTCGCTCGACACCTTGGGGCCGCTGCGGCTTCGCGGAAGGCAACTCGCCGGCGGCGATGCGATCGGTCCAGTCCGCGAACAAGGCCAAAGCTTTCTTGGAACCGAGCTGATTGAGAGTAGTCAGCATGTTCGCCTGTGCCTGGCCCGCCTGTAGACGCTTTGTCCAGGCCTGAACGGAATTGTCGAAGTGCCCCCAGGCTTTCGGAATCCTGCGCACGCCCTGCGAACCCAGAGCATGGCAGGACTGGCAGGAATTCTTGATCGTATCGATCCAATCTTCCTGCGTTTTTATTTTCGGCGAGATGCCGTTCCCGTCCGGACCGGTCCCGGGGAATAGACTTTTATCGGGGATTTGCAGCATCGAATACCAATACGCGCCTGGATAATATTCGGCGGCCGCAGCGGCGTTCGGCGCCGTCACCGCAGTCAAGTCGAGATGCTGGCCGGGAGCAACCTTTACTCTTTGCGAATCGACGAGACCGTATCCACGCACCCAAACGTTGTAGTTCGCCTTCGGAAGTTCCGGGATGACATAACGCCCCCGCTCATCCGTGACGACCATCTTAGCAAACTTGGTGGGCAGGTCAGTCGTTTCTGCGATGACCCATGCGCCGGCTTCCGGTCCGTTCGTGCTGGTAACCACGCCACCGACATCCGAGCTACCAATGCCGATCTCCACCGCTGGACGTTGCTGCGCCCTAACCAGTGCAAAAGCTCCCGCGACACATGTCGCAAGCGCGATCACCGCTATCTTTGAGTGCCTGCTGATACCTGTCTTCATCGTTCTTTGCTCCCTCACAAACACTTTGCCGGTTTCAGTGGAACACAATGCACGCCCACGCTATCGCGACGGCCGGTTGAACTTTGGCGCGTCAATCGGCACGCCTACGCGACAACCATTCGCTTCAGGACAGCTTCAGCACCCGCTCCATCGCGAGCCGCGCGGATTGTGCAGGGTCCTGCTCCACTTTGCATTCGTCGTTGAATAGCATGGTGTCTCGATGTGCAACGGAGTAAGCAGGCCATTTCGGAAGCTTCGGTGCATTGGGATTCCCGGTGCGCGCAAACGCCGCCCAGCTCGAACTGACCTTTTCGGCCAGAGTATAAGCTTCAGCCATCGTGGAGATGAATGGACCTGCGATTCTGACGTTTTCGAATACGAACGGAATTTCGGCAGTGTGGGGCGAACGCATGTGTCCGCCTCCCTCGGGTGTTTCCCAATCGAAGCGATAGACGAAGGCCGGAGCACCCGCCTGCACAGCCTTACGTTTGGCGAGTTCCCGAGTGTAAGCCGCGCGCGGATGATCGCTCGCAATGAGAATGTATAGATCCCATGGCGACGCATCCGGATACGCTTTTTTAAATGCCTCGATCACCGGATCGGGATCAACCCCGAGGCGCTTCGCCGCACGCTCTCTAAGTCCTGCCTCATCCAGGGCAAGCTTTTCGGCTGTGGGCCGGTCGTAAAACGTCTCCTCGGTGCGCGCCCAACCTATCAGTAGTGGAATGTTCGCAGAAACCACTGGCGCAGATGGGTCCCAGGGCTGACTCGGCAGCGCCTTGCCGTCGACCATCGGTGAATCCGCCACCATACCGGGTTCTCGCAGTTTGATTTCCTGCTGCACTTCTGCATCAGCGGCGAGCAGCTTCTCGACGTGGAATATTCTGTAGGTCGCGTGCCTGCCGGGGCTGCAGACCCAGTTTTCGCAGCAGCAACTCGGTCTGATGGATGGCATCTTCATGCGTGGTCAGCCGCAACACAGCGCCGCTCTCGATGACTGCTCTTTGGAAGAGCCCTTTCGCACCGGGCATGGACATCAGCGTGGCTACTTTCCGTCCACCTCCCGATTGGCCGAAGATCGTCACCAGGTTCGGGTCGCCTCCGAAATTGTCGATGTTTTCGCGTACCCAATGCAGGGAGGCGAGGATATCCAGCATTCCCACGCAGCCGGAAAGAGCAAACTCGGGACCAGCTACCTCACCAAGGTAAGTGGAGCTCAACACATTCAACCGGTGATTGACGCTCACCAGTACTACATCATTTTTGTGGGCAAGATTGACGCCGTTGTAAATTGCTTCCGAGCCAGAACCGGTCGAGAACCCGCCTCCATGCAGCCATACCATCACTGGCCGTTTGCTCCTGTCGCCCAATTCCGGGGTAAACACGTTTAGCACGAGGCAGTCTTCACCCTGTCCTGGGTTCCAGAGATACCGTTCGTAATTTGCGGCGCGGTGGGACCGTATGCAAGGGCGTCCCGCACGCCTGTCCACTTCACAGGCTTTGTCGGTGGCATGAAGCGGTTCTTGCCAGCCGTTGTGCCACCGTATGGAATACCTTTGAAGACTTTGACATCATCCACCGCAAGGCCCGCGTACCTTGCCAGCCGAGGTTGCGGCGATGACGTTATCGGTGCCTGCCGCCGTGATGACCTGCGCAAGAAAATCTGCCTGGGCGGCCGCGAACAGCGCCAGCGCGGAAGTCCCTCGCAAAAAGCTTCGCCGATTCAAGACCGTGTCCATATGCTTTCCTCAAGGATAATCGTGCTAATGCTGAAATGCAGGACTATATGAGCGCATAAAATAATCTCCTGGGGCCCGACACCGTGCTGAAGAGTATACGTCAAGGGACTGATCGTCGAGGGCCTAGTATAAATCGTAGGGCACGAACGATCAGGCGCTAAGATTCAATGCTGCGTTGGTTGCTGCTTCGAAACATCTGAACTTCGGTAGCAATGGATCCGGTTCCGCAGAGGCTTGCCCGAACCGCCAATGAAATTCCGCCCAGGGTGGCAGGCTGAGCCGATTGTCCCACCCGCTCGCGTCGACTAGAATCCACACCAAAAGGAGCCCAACGATGAGCTCGTCAGCGAAATCCGGCAGAAGAGCGTTCGTAAAGTGGGGACTCGCTTCGGCTGGAGTTCCTCTGGTTTCGGATGCGTTAGGGACACTAGCCGACGGGAAGGCTGAACCACTCGATAACGGTGAACGGGGCGGCTCAACCGTCTCTGCCGGTTCGGGAATTCGAATGTACTACAAAGAGGATTGGCTGGGCGCGCCATGGCTTGACGGCGAACCCGCTCTCCTGTTGCACGGCAATCTTGAAACAAGCGAAATCTGGTACGGATGGGTGCCACGGATGGCCCAGCAGTTTCGTTTGTTTCGTCCGGATCTCCCCGGATTTGGACGTTCGACGGCGCCGCGTGACTTTGAATGGTCGCAGGCGAACTTCGCGAAAGTAGTGGCGAATTTTCTGGACGCGATCGGGGTCGCGTCGGCACATATCATCGGAGCCAAAACGGGTGGCGCAATCGCGATGCAGTTTGCGGCGACTTATCCGCTGCGCACGCGTACTCTCGTGGTGGCCAGCGGTCCATTCAGCTCAGTGGATCCGGCAACGGACAATAATTCGCAACAGGTGCGGCTGGGCTCATCGGCCTCCAAGGAAGAGATGGCCTATTTCGATAAGCTGAGGGATGAGACAAGTCCGGAAACAAGGCGGGGCGTCGGGAAGATGATGTCGAACTTCAATCTGGAAAATCTGCTGCCGCAGATCAGCGCTCCCACGCTCATCATCACGGCCGATCGCAGCAAATTGCAATCCGTGGAGACCGTTTTACGCTACCAACCGAAGATTCCGCATTCCAGATTGCTCGTCTTGACTAGCGATGCCTACCACGTAGCCGTCGCCAAAGCCGACGAATGCGTAACGAACGTTCTCGCTTTCATTCGGAAAACCAAGCGGCCTTGATTGTGTTGAAGATGGCCTTTCCATAAGCGTGCACACCAGACAGTGAACTGAATTTGCCGGCCGATTGACTGGCGATTATGAGGACGACATGAAAAAAAAGACGAAAACACGTTCTGTTGGCATCGTGGGCTCATGTACAGCATTGGCGATCGCGGCTGGAATTCTTTGGTCGCCCGCATTGCAGGCGCAGAGCAGTGGGCCTAAATACGAGGTCGATCTGTCTTGGCCGAAGCCTTTCCCCAACCAGTGGATACTCGGAGGGCTCGGCGGAGTATGTGTGGATGCCCAAGACCATGTATTTCTCCTGAATCGGCAGGACGTGCTGGAGGGAGACTTGAATGCCGGGCATCTGGCTCCTCCGATAATCGAGCTTGATGCTGCGGGCAACGTTGTTAATTCCTGGGGCGATTTGAGCGTGCTCGACCCTCGCCTGCACAGTTGTTTCGTCGACAAAGACAACAATTTCTGGATAGCGAGTGCGCCGTCCGGCATGGTTCAGAAATACACGCACGACGGAAGCAAGCTCCTGTTCCAGATCGGCAAAAAAGGCGTCCTGGATTCGACGGATGGCACGGATAAGGGTAATCCGCTCAATTCGAATGCCGCGCAATTTTTCGCGCCCTCCAGCATTTGGGTTGACCCACAAAACGGCGACGTTTACGTGTCCGACGGCGAAAGTCGCGGCACCAACCGTCGCGTCGCGGTGATCGATCGGACTGGAAAATTCTTACGCCAGTGGCAGCCCGAGGGGATGGAGACTGTGCACTGCTTGATCGTGGACCGAGATGGTTTCGTCTATGTCTGCAATCGAGAGGGATCTCGGATACAGGTGTACGACAAGATGGGTCACTTCATCAAGGACATCGACGCCCCGTGGAAGCCGGTCACGCCGCCACCTGACGGGAAACTTAAACAGAGTGGAGGCTCCGCGGTGGCGCTCGCCCTCTCTCGCGACTCCAATGAGACGTTCCTGTACCTGATCAACCAGAACAATGCGGATATCGAAATCCTGGAGCGTCAGACCGGCAAGATCCTGTCGAGTTTTGGCCGCGCCGGACACTTCCCGGGGCAGTTCGACCAGGCGCATGGCATCGCGGTGGACTCTAAAGGCAATGTCTACATAGCTGAAAACCGTGGCAAGAGAATCCAGAAATTCAAAATTGTTGGTCAATAGCGCGACACAGATAGGAACTGGCTCGCGTCAGAGGTACAATGGCTGTCTCGAAAGAGATACTGTCTCGAAAGAGACTATCTCAGCGTGGGAAATGGCGGAACGATATCAATATCCTACTCTATAACCCGGATAACGAAGTTACAAACAACTTCATGCCGCACCTCTGGATGTTCCTGCTGAAGTCGCTCACCCCGTCCGAGCACCAAGTATTTCTACTTGACGGCAACGCCCGCCGGATGGACGAGCAGCAACTCGTCGAATACATCCGAGAAAATCAAATCGGCCTGGTGGGCATCGGCGCGATGACCCGCATGGCCGCCAAAGCTTACCGCATGGCGGATGCCGTGCGTGCCGCGGGTATTCCTGTTGTCATGGGAGGTCCGCATATTACCGAGATGCCGGACGAAGCCCTGGGACGCGATGGGGGCATTCGTCACGCCGACGCCATAGCCGTCGGAGAGGCCGATGAGACCTGGCCGCGAATCGTTGGTGACGCAGCGTGCGGCACCCTGAAGGAAATCTATGCGCCCGTAGACGCTTTCGGCCAGGAACGAAAGCCTTCGCTTGACCAGTATCCGGAGATCCCGTGGGAGCGCATGGAGCTCGATCAGTTCGACATGATCGCTCATTTTCCCAAGCTCGTCCGCCGCATGTGTAACGCCCTGGGAATGACCTGGCAAAGCTTTCATCTGATTCCCATCGAGTCTGGCCGGGGCTGTCCGTATGGCTGCGAGTTTTGCACCGTGACCGGCTTCTTCGGCGACTCCATTCGTTTCCGGTCCAATGAAAGCGTGGTCAATGAGCTTTTGGCGCTGAAATCCCTTGCGAAGCGGAAAAATGGGAAAATAGCCGTCTTCTTTATCGACGACAACTTCGCCATCAACGTGCGGCGCACGAAAGCGCTGCTGCGGGAGATCATCGCCCGCGAGGCTCAGGTTCCCTGGATCGCGCAGATCAGCATGAATTTGCTTCGCGACGAGGAGTTGGTTTCCCTCATCGCCCAAAGCGGCGGCAAATGGATTTTCATGGGCTTGGAATCGATCGATCCAGAAAATCTGAAGAGTGTGGCCAAGGACTTCAATAAGCCCGCTGAATACGCGCCCGTCTTGGAACGGCTCGCGCGGCACAACCTGTACGCCATCACTTCGTTCATCTTTGGAATGGACGGCGACCGCCCCGGCGTTGCCGAGCGTACCCTGGAAGAGATCCGTTCCTGGCCGCCGGGCCTGCCCGTCTTCGGTCTCCTCACTCCTTACCCGGCGACGCCGCTTTACGACAAGCTTGCCGCTGCCGGGCGTTTGACCCGCCCGAAACACTGGCTGGACTTCAAGCCCTTTGCCATGGCTCACTCGCCCCTGGGGCTTTCCACTGCCGAGGCCGAAGCCGAGGTCCGGCACGCGTGGATGGCGTCATACTCCCCCGCGGCGATTGCTTCCGGCATGAAATGGCTGGAGAGAAAGTCTCTCTCCGACCGGATCATCCACTTGTGCTCCCGTCTGGCTTTCCGGGGAATCTATTTCCCGCAAATGAGATGGCGGCAGTGGCTGCGAGTTCTCTTGGAGAATCAAGGACCGATTTTGCGCGTAGCCGCTGGCGCATTAAAACTGAAATTCGGAACGCGGCCTGATGAGGCCCATCCCATCGACACCCCCAAGCAAGAGCAACTGCCCGCCTGATCTGCGTTACTGAAGAGCGCTGTCGCAATCACTTCTTATCCGGACAACCGGACATGATTGGAGGAACTACGGCTGTCCCACCCGCATCGTCTGAAACCGCTCGAGTTGACACTTCCCAATCTGGTCCACGCCTCGTGGGGCATTTCAAGTTGATCCGTCTTACATGAACTGTGCTGAATGGAACTGCATTGCTTTTGCCAACATGACATCATCCGTCCATGCCTAACAACATAACTAGAGACAATCCTATCCAGCAGCACTTGCCGGCTTAACGGACAAAAATGGCAGACCTCTCATCGATCCATTCTGATCGCTAGCTTGCGATTTTTGAAATTCTCGATTCTGCCCATCACGACAGTGGTAACGGCGTGGTTCCCTTTCACCAGGACTTGGCGAAGCTTCGTCCTTGGGACCGATCGCTTCGTACACCTTGGGCTCGTCCACATCCTGTTGATGTAGGCCGTCGCTATTCTCGTAACTGATCTCGTTCAAGGCCGAAAAGCTGTCTGGTGGAGGAACCTCAAAAATGAAACCGCTGATTTGGATTGGGATTCTGTTAATCGTTGTGGGCGCACTGGCCCTCGCCTATCAAGGCATCGACTACACGCGGGAGAAGAACATTCTCGATGTGGGGTCGGTGCACGTCACGGCAAAAACTCACGAACGACTTTCCCTTCCGCCAATACTTGGAGGGCTGGTGTTGATTGGAGGGGTCATCGTGCTGGTTATGGGGGCAAGCAACAAGTCATAGCCCGGACGAGGAATCGGCCCTATAGCCTTTAGGCGTAAGGGCATGATTAGGAGTGAAGTATATGAGAGGAAATCAGGGTCACAAACGGAAAGGAGACCTTCGATGCTACTACTGATTATTCTTCTGGTGTTCTTGTTCGGCGGAGGCGGCGGATATTACGGGTATTCCAGATGGGGGTCACGAGGGGGCCTGGGATTTGTCGGGACGGTCCTGCTCATCGTGGTGGTCGTGTATCTGGTTGGCGGGTTGCGTTGATGTTCTAGGGTCGATCTGAGACCACATTGAATCAAGGTGGCGATCGTTTGACGCATGTCCGGACTCGAACCCGGCACCGCCTTCCGCTTGTATTGATGGCAATGCTGCTGGGCCAGGCGCAGGGCTATGCGCAGTTAGGACCGCAGTTGCCATGCGGAAAGGAACCCGTTCCACCGTATCCTGGTCTCGACGATTCTGCCATCGTGAAATCGTGGAGCAAATCTGAAGTCGGCAGCGACTGGAAACCGCCCGCGTGCACAGGTTGGACTGCGGGGGGCTTTACTACGTTGGTAACCACAGTCGCGCGATTTCGTCATACCTCGAAAGCTGACGGCTTGCTTCGCCACATGGGGAGAATTTCGGAGCTCGCGGGCGTGCGCTACTGGTCGACCACTCACCAGCAGTGGCGAATGCTAATTGTCGAGGCCCACGCTCTGGCTGGCTCGCCTGGTCAACGCCGCGAAGACTTCGCACCCGATGAGATGAAGGAAGGCAAGTTACTCTATTTTGAACAGGTCGATAACCTTTCTGGCAAAGCTATCTACCGAATGCACATTGCTGAGGCCTCGGCGAACCGGATCGTCTTCGATGTCGAGAACGTCGGCACAATCCGCTATCTCCTCATACCTATCCTTCATCCGGGTGAGATGCAGTCGATCTACTTTCTGGATCGCGAATCGGATAATGTCTGGCGCTACTACAGCATCACGCGCACTGGGCAGAACGCCAACCGGCTGATCGCGGGAAATGTGTCTTCCTCGGTCAACCGGGCCGTTGCGTTCTATCGTTACCTGGTCGGAATTCCCACTGGCCAGGAACCGCCGGCCGCGCGATGAAAGCAGGCGCGATGAAAGCAAAAGTTGCGAAACCCTCGCGGCTTCGATCGTACGTATACCGATCGTAATTGGCTTGAACAGTCGCGATTTGTTCCTAAGGTCGAGTCCGTGAGTCGTCATCGCATTCGCCCACCTAGTAGGCCTATATTGAGTGGACTACTAGCCGCTGAGCTTGCACTTCGAGTGCCTGATAAGTTGCCTGGGCGGAATGTGGCCGTGCAAGGGCACCATAGGTCGTCGAACGTCTGGTCACTTTTTGACTGAAAAGGAGATAAAAATGAAACTTGCCTCGATCGCGCTTGCGGCAACAATCCTACTCGGAGGATGCAGCGTGTACTCGCCGGATGCAGGCCATGAAGTCGTGCTCGTGGAGAAGCCGTGGTTCCTTGGACACGGTGGCGTCGATGCCGAATCGGTGAAGACCGGCAGAACCTATGCAGCGATCTCGACGGATGGTGTCGACGTATATATGCAGCCTCAGAAGTTTGAGACAGAAATGGCGGACACGATGACGTCAGACGGCGTGCCTATCACGTTCCACGCGATCACCGTTCTCCAGGTCACGGACTCCGTGAGCCTGATCAAGAACTTTGGCCCTGATTGGTATAAGAACAATTTGGAGGAGCCGTTCAAGACTATGGTGCGGCAAGCCGTACGTAAGCACGGCATGAACGAGACAGCCATCTCGACTACCGCGCTGGATGCCATCGACGCTGAGATACGCGATCAGATCGTCGCATTCATCAAAGAGAAAAGCCTGCCCGTAAAACTCGTGACCATGACGGTGGGAAAGGCGAACCCGCCGGACGCCGTTAAGAATCAGCGCGTCGAAACGGCCACGCAGGAACAGCGCATCCAGACCGAGAAGCAAACGAAATTAGCCGAAGATCAGCGTCAACAGGCTGAACAGAGCCGCGCCAATGCCGACAATGCCTATCGGGAAGCGATGCATCTTTCTCCGGAGCAGTTTATTCAACTGGAAACGATCAACATGCAAAGGCAGGTGTGCGGTGATAAAGGTAAGGCTAATTGCACGTTCATCCAGAACGGTACCACTCCGGTCTACAACTTAGGAAAGTAATGCCGCAAGGCCAACTGACAGGAGTGACAATCAATAAGGCCGATCACAATAACGACTGTCGGAAGCCGAGGCTTTCGAGCTAAACATCGCGGCCTTTTCCGGATACCCGTCGAGGTGCCTGTCGTTTATCACTCCTCGCCCTGCCTACCGGAGCACCGGAGCATTAGAATGCAAGGGGCACGGCGCGAGCCGTGCCCCTTGGTTTTAGCTAGCTGCTTGTGGTACCGCGGCGCAGTGATTAGCGAGCGCGCTCACCGTGAATCGCGCCCTAATGAGAGCCAAAGTTGAAAAGATCAAATAAGTCGCCGATGGCGGGCATGTTGCGCGGAACATACTCGTCCCCTTCTTGAATGGGATTGGCGAGGTTGTCGCGGCTGCGGAAGCTGAGGGTGTTATCGAGCATCCAGTTTCGTTCGACGAACTTCACGAACGACGAATGCTCGTTATAGATGTGGCTGACGTGGCCTCCCTTCGAGAAAGGCGACACGGCGATCATGGGAATGCGCGGGCCCGTTCCGAAGAAATCGACCGGCTGGATAAAGCCGGAGTCGTAGAAACCGCCGCCCTCATCCACGGTAAGAAAGATCGCCGTCTCGGACCATTGCTCGGGGTTACTCTGCGCGAGTTCGACGATGTTTTGGGCGAAGGCTTCGAAGAGCGACCACTTGGAGGAAGCCGGGTGGCCATCCATCAAGCCATCCGGTTTCACATA
This sequence comes from uncultured Acidobacteriota bacterium, assembly GCA_963846235.1. Classification (GTDB taxonomy): domain Bacteria; phylum Acidobacteriota; class Terriglobia; order Acidiferrales; family UBA7541; genus Palsa-189. Next base: position 3,175,638 of record CAWJVF010000002.1, on the reverse strand, counting down.
GGAGACTGCCGGCAGGGTGCCGTTCTTGAGATCGTCGAAGAGATCGGTCACGTCCCGCATGTGATCCGCGACCACGCTCGGATAGTTCGACTCGTACTCGAACGGGTTGCAGATATTGCAGTAGCTGCCGGCGAATGGACTGGCGGTTCCATCGGCATTGAAGCCGCCGCTGTAATACTTCCAAGGGATGCCGTGGGCGCTGAGCACGTCGCCGATGCTAGGCTGCATCGTGGGGGGAACAACAAGGCCGCTCTGCGGCAGCCCTTTAGGTGTGAAAGCAGGATTGACGTTGACGGCCTGCCAGTACTCACCGGGGCCGCACTTAGGATCCACCCCGTAGGGCAGCGCCTTCAGATAATTGGTGATGGCAGCGATGCCGGGCTGCGCAGTGTCGTTACAATTGAACCATTGCGCCCGACGCGTGTAGAGGTTCAACGTTCCAGGCTTGGGATCGGGATTATAGATATTGGCGGCGAGCGGCGTGGCAGGATTGCCGTTGCCGTCGCTGAAAAACACCTGATCGGCAAAGCCGAGCGGTTGGCTATCCGGCCCGGTGCCGCCCATGACGGGCTGGTGATAGTTGTCGCTCATGGTGTAGTTGTCAGCGAGGGTCTTGAACAGTGGCGCGTCGCCGTTCTGCATGTTGAAGAACTCCATGGTCTGCCCCGTGTCATGCGGTGTGCCGCCCGGCGCAGTGCTATAGGTGGTCGTAATTGCCGACTGGAGGTCGTGGAGACAGCCCGTCGGGTTGTCCTTCGATATGTGCTCTGCGTCGATGGCGCAATCGACCTGCTGGACCATCTGGAAATACTGATGGATTGTGTCGCCGGCGAAGGCGTCGTAGGGCATGGTGGGACCGGTCAACTGGAATGGTCCTGGCAGGAGCGAGTTGACGTTGCTAATCCGGGTGTCCGGACCGAGCGTGAAGGGCAAGCCGCTTCCCCCGGTTGCCAAGAGGAATTGATCCTGAGGCGGCAGGCCCGGATCGCCGCCCGGAATGCCCAGAACGGCCGCATAGGGCGAGACCGCTCCCACGCCGTTCAGATCCGGCGCTGGCAGCGTGGTGTAGAGTTGTTTGCTTGCCATATCCGCGCTGCTAAAGAATTTGCCGCCGTTCGGTGCGGAAACGATCTTGTATTGCTGCGCCTTGGCGAAATTCGGGCCCGGCGTTCCGTCGGCATTGACGATTCCTTCGGACAGAAGATTCAGGACTTTCTCGTTCTTGTGTTTTGGCGCGTAGGTGGCGAAAAGGTGATCGAAGCTGCGATTCTCGCCGACGATGATGATGACGTGCTTGATCGGCGTTGCCGTCTTGATCTTGTCGACGGGCTTGTCCGGATCTCCAGCTTGAGCCGGTAAGCCGAGGCTAAAAACTGAGAAACTGAACATCAATGCGCAGGCGACGGCCTTCGCGGGCCATTTCCTTGCGCCAGTCATATGCATATTTCCCTCCTGGATTGAAATCAACCCCGTGAGGTTGAACTGGGAACCATGACAGGCGCATTAAAGTGGCGTCTCAATTGAGAGAATCTTTGCTGCGAGGCCGTCTGGAAAACGAGGCGCCAACTCCTGGGCCCCGGGGGACTGACTCCAGCCTAGGGCCAGCCGCGATGCCCTTGCAGAGCGGGTTGCTCAATTGGCGTGAACGTCGAACCGGTCTTTGGCTTCCCATGTCCGCGCGGTTGGATCCGCAAGCCGGAACATGGTCCCGCGCAAGACATTTCCTTCCAACACGAATTTCACATAATGGTAATTCGGGAAATCGGAACCCTGATAGAGATCGAGTGGAGTGCGATCGAGGTGGTGGGGCGCCGCACCCCCGCCGGCAGATACAAGATAGAACACTCCATCCTGCACGAACCGTTCGTAATTGTGAATGTGGCCCGCAGCGACGATGACTACGAGATGCGACCTCAGCGATATAACAAGCCCCGCCCTTCATTGGAGGAAGTACGGACTGTCCATTGGGCGCATCTACGTCATCCTTACTTTGTGAGTGTCACCTCCGCCTTCACAGAATAGAGGCCGCTTCGACCGGCGTTCCGCGAGCATCCCAGTTGGAAATACAGTTCACAAGCGCGATTGCAGTGTCGCTTAAGGTGTTGGAATCGTTGCCGACAGCTCATTTGAATGCGTGCTCTCCACATTGCTCGAATTTACTGCGGTCACCACCCAGTAGTAGGTCTGGCCCGCCTGCACTGCCGTATCGTTAAACGTTGTGGTCGTGTCTATTGAAGAATTGATTCTTGTGTACGGACCACCGGAGGCAGTCCCCCGATACACGTTATAGCCTACGACGACGGAGGTACTGGCAGTCCAAGTCAGAGTCGCTAAATGTGTCGGAACAACACCTGTGCCTGAAATCAAAATCGTTAGGGGTGAATTCGAAGCATTGCTGTAGATCGTGGCGCTCCCTGTCACTCCGCCAGAAGCCGCGGGAGTAAATATTGCGTTCATGGTCGCAGATGCGCCGGGGCTCAGAATCAATCCAGTCGAGATCCCATTCACGCTGAAGCCCGCGCCTGCGATCGTGACATTTGAAACCGAATCATTGGAGACACCCGAGTTAGTCAGCGTTACTGATTGAGTACTGCTGCTGCCAACGTTTACGTTCCCAAAATTCAGGCTCGAAGAGCTGGAAATTAGGCCCGCGGAGTCAACCAGATAGAGCACAGTATCACCACTAAACGGGGGCGAAAAGGACTGTACCGATCCCGCGGAGATCGTGCCGCCGGAGGAGGTCGTTCCCGCGCTGGGGTTGAACCATTCCACGTTCAGCGTTCGTGAAGAAACCATGGCCCGCAGGTCGACCGTGAAGCTGCCACCGTTCGGTGCATAAACCAGATACTCAGCACCAGTCGCTGGCGTCTGGGCGAGGCAGTAGCCCGTTGAAGACAGGCCCGGCTGTGCGGTCATCTTCGCCAGATCCATCTTGTTGGCGTAGCTGAGCGTATACCCCAGATTGTCTCGCAAGTTATTCCAGCGCGGATCCACTCCGCTGCATACCCCGTTTACCGGGCTTTGGCACAAGTTGCGGTTGCTGCTCGACCAGTAGATCAGGTAGGGATCCATGAAGATCACCGAATTCCCGTTAGTGAAGTTCTCCCACACATAGTTGCGATTCATCTGAGCGGTGTCGTTCCACATCCCGAAGTAGGAATGGTCGCTGTCGTTGATGTTCACCTTACACGGGGGTATGCCGCTGCCGCAGGTGGTGGTGGAAGAAATCTTAGCAACCGGTGAAATCATATCGGCGTTGCTGTTGATCATCACTGAATCCCCACCTTGGTAACCCGGGAAATCCACTGGATGCTGGAAGGGTTTCGCCGTGAACGCCTCACCCGTATCCGTGAAAGTCCCACCGCCTTCGTACTTGTGGAGCAGGTCGATCATGAAATTCTGCCACCAAGTCGAGTTGCTCGGAGCTTCTTCGCTGATCTCCCAGATCACGTTGGGCTGATCGTTCAGCGTGTCCACCACTTTCTTCACAAAAGCTTCCTGATACGAGGTGATGGTGTTCGGCGAAGTCATGGTCATGGACCCGGTTCCTCCACCATCGTTCACCCCGTTGATGTTATTCGCGCCGGTGAACGGATAGCCATCGGTCGAACATCGGTTGTTCAGCAACTGCAGGCCGTCGAATAATTGCACGATCGCATAGATACCGCTTTGCTGCAGCTGAATGACCCGGGCCCGCAGCCGGTCGAAATACGTCTGGTTCAACTTGGTCAAGTCAAATTTGGGCAATCCATCGGTGGCGATTCCCGCGCCGGTGCGTTGCCAGGGCATGCCCGTCGCGCTATCGATATTCCAGGTCCCACCCGCACCCCAGCCGCAGAACTGCGGCAGGTCCTTTCGCCACAGGATGGTCATATTCTGGCCATGCGACTTCAAAAAGCCGACAAAGGCGTTGAAGTCGATAGATTGTGGAGTGGTGCTGCCCAGGTCTTGGAAGGTATTCCAAGTATGGGAGCCGGTGAGCAAAATTGCTTTCCCGCTGCCGTCGGTGAAATAGTGGGGATTGGAGGCCAACGGACGCAGCGGACCTGTGGCGCCTGTGCTACTGGGGGAATTGGAAACGGTGATACTGACCGCCGCACTGGTTCCCTGATTGCCGGCAGGATCTTGGGCGATCGCGGTCAACGTGTGAACGCCATTTGCAACCGTTACGGTATTCCAGGAAAACGAATACGGCGATGAGGTTAAGTGCGAACCGAGGTTAGCCCCATCCAGCAGGAATTGTACGAAAGCAACGGGACTGTCAGGATCGGAGGCCGTAGCCGTGATCGTGATGGTACTGGAAACCGTGGCGCCACTGGTTGGAGCATTAATCGACACCGTGGGCGGCGTCGTGTCGGGGCTGCTGTTGCTGACCGTGACGACGATTGCTGCACTCGTTCCGGTGTTGCCGGTCGGGTCTACGGCGATAGCCGACAGCTTGTGGCTGCCATTTGCCAGCTTGGTCGTGTCAAGGGCGAACGAAAAAGGAGCGGTCGTCAGTCGTGGACCGACGTTGCTTCCGTCCAGTTGGATTTGGACGTAGGATACCGGACTGTCGGGATCCGAAGCGGTTGCCGTGATCGTGATAGTGCCGGAAACGGTGGCGCCGCTGCTGGGAGAAGTAATCGACACGGTGGGTGGCGTCGTATCGGGTAACGTCCCCCCACTCCCGGCGCCGCGGAAGGCCGCCATCTGCATGATCCATTGCCCGGAGGAAATCGGCGCCGTGGCGCTATAACTCCCTGTCGCTGCCACCACTTGATCTTCCAAAATGTCCCCGTCCGGAGAAGTGATGATGCGTTTGATGAAACCAGTTCCCGCTCCGGCGGTCATGGTCTGCACGAGATTTGCGCCAACCAGCAGATCATTGGCGTTGGTGGTTGAGACTGCACCGCTGCTACTGGTTGAACTATTTCCCTGAGCTCCCACGGAGCCATCCAGAGGGTTGGCGGGATCCAGTCCGCTGTATTCGCCGATCCGAATGTCAGGATACCTCGCCGCCGTTGTGAACTTCACCGTCACTGTATTCACCCCAGCCGCTGCAGCCGCGATGTTTTTGGCGTAGTAGATCGCCTGGGTGGCAATACCGCTCTGTACGACCGGGGCAGCGGCCAATGCATAGCCGTTTCCCTCGCTGTCGGTGACGGAACTCACGGTAGCCGTCGAGTCGTTCCACCCCACCACCACTATGTTCAGGTCACCGCCTCTTTGCGCCAACGTGTAGGGCACACTTGCAGTCGTCTGCGTGCTCTGAGGCGTTGCGGAATTGCCCTGGAGGTACGTGATCTGCGGCGGCGGCGAAGTGCTCGCGTTCGCTGCATTCGAGTAGGTGCTGAGATCATTGTTTGCATCGGTAGCTCGGACACGGTAACTGTAGGCCGTGCTTGCCGATAAGCTTGTGTTGTTGAAGCTGGTCGTCGCCGCTGTGCCCACTTGGGCAAAATTACTGCAGCTCGGCCCCGTGCATCGCTCGATCAAGTATTGCATGATCGTGCCGCCGATCTCCGTCGCCGCCGTCCAGGAAAGATTGATCTGGGTAGTGCTGGCAGTTGTGGCTATCAGACCCGAAGGAGCCGTGAATGTCGGAGCCGGCGTCGTGGCGAAGGCGGTGTTCGAGTAGCCGCTGAAGTTCACTCCATCGGTGGCACGCACACGATAGCTATAGCTGGTCGAACCGGTAAGCCCCGTGTCATTGAAGCTTGTGACCGCTGCCGCGATTGTGGCGATCTGAGTGAAGGTCGCACAACTCGCTCCCGAGCAGCGCTCGATCAGGTATTGCGTGATCGTGCCGCCCGTTTCCGTCGCGGCTGTCCAAGAAAGATTAACCTGCGCGGGACTGGCGGCCGTGGAAGTGAGAGCAGAAGGTGCTGTGAAGGTTGGAGCCGCTGTCGTGGCTGAGGCTGTGTTCGAATACGGGCCAGTTACACTGGACGCATCCATGGCCCGTACGCGGTAACTATAACTGGTCGAGCCTGTCAGGCCAGTGTCATTAAAGGTCGTAGTTGGCGCCGCGACTGTGGTTATCTGAGAGAAAGTTGTGCAACTGGCTCCCGTGCAGCGCTCGATTAAATATTGGCTAATCGTGCCGCCAGTCTCGGTCGAAGCTGTCCAGGAGAGATTGATCTGAGCCGGACCGGAAGCCGTGGCCGACAGGCTCGTCGGCGCGGTAGGGGAGTTGGCCGGCGTAGTGGCGCTGGCTATGTTCGAGTAAGCGCTAAAATTCACTCCGTCGGTAACACGCACGCGGTAGCTGTAGTTCGTCGAAGCCGAAACGCTCGTATCACTAAAGCCCGTGGCTGGCGCGGCGATTGCGGTTATCTGAGAGAAGGTCGTGCAACTGGCTCCCGTGCAGCGCTCGATCAGGTATTGCGTCATCGTGCCGCCGGTCTCGGTCGCGGCTGTCCAAGAAAGATTGATCTGCGTGGGACTCACCGCTGTGGAAGTCAAAGCAGAAGGAGCAATGAAGGTCGGCACCGGCGTTGCGGCTGAGGCCGTGTTTGAATATGGACCAGTAACATTGGAGGTATCCATGGCCCGTACGCGGTAGCTGTAGCTGGTCGAACCTATCAGACCATTATTACTAAAGCTCGTGGCAGAAGCTGCTACTGTGGCTATCTGCGAGAAGGTCGTACAACTTGTTCCCGCGCAGCGCTCGATCAAATATTGGCTGATCGCGCCTCCGGTTTCGGTCGAAGCCGCCCAAGAAAGATTGATTTGCACCGGCCCCGAAGCCGCCGCCGTCAAGTTTCCTGGCGCCGTGGGCATACTGGAAGTGGTTCCGCTGGCGGCACGGAAGGCCACGATTTGCATGACCCATTGGCCAGAGGTAATCGGCGCTGTAGCGCTGTAGGTCCCCGTCGCTGTCACTACCCGATCTTCCAAGATGTCCCCATCCGGGTTGGTGATCATGCGATTGGTGAAGCCCGCCCCCGCTCCGGCTGTGGTGGTCTGTACAAGATTTGCGCCCACTAGAAGATCGGCAGCATTGGTGGTGGTGACTGCTCCGCTGCTGCTCGTGGTACTGTTCCCTTGAGCACCCACAGACACGTCCAGTGGATTGATTGGGTCCAATCCGCTGTATTCCGCAATGCGAATGTCGGGATACCGAGGCGCCACTGTGAATGTCACTGTCACTGCATTCGCAACCGCCGCAGCGGCCACAATGTTCTTGGCATAGTAGATCGCCTGCATGGCCACCCCGCTTTGAATGATGGTCGCGGCTGCCAATGCATAGCTGTTTCCCTTGGTGTCGGTCACCGAACTTACCCTAGCGGTCGAATCGTTCCAGCCCACCACCACTACGTTCAGGTCACCAGCAGCCTGGGCCAATGTGTAGGGTACGGTGACGGTTGCCTGGAGGTTCTGAGGAGTTGCGGAATTGCCCTGCATAAACTTGATCTGGGCCTCGGTGGATGCGAGAGACCCGCTGAGTAGAAAGAGAATGGCTAAAACAAAAGAATGACGGACTGATGCGCGTAGCAGCGCGCACACGTAATCGGGCATGTAGATGCCTCCAGATAACAAGTGATCGGACCAATACGGCCCGGTTTTGTGCGGAGCTGGGCTGTCCAGCCTTTTGGGCTTCAGGCTGTTTCGAAGACTGAACTGCGTCCTAGGAAGGGACGCTTGCTGGCGGACATGCCAATGAATTTAAGCAATTCGCCAGCTTTGCTCGGATCACCTGCTGCTCCGGAAGGGGCGTCTAGGGGTTGTAAGTTCGGAGGGGGGGCCGACGTTTGGATAGCTTAGGATGGTGGCGAAGAGGGCTCAACTGGTCAGAGGGCCAAATTGAGTACAGGTATCGGCGGATACTAAGGATCGGTTCGTCGCCGTACTACTTCCCCTTCTGAAGTCTGTCATTATCATTAAATGTCAGTGGTCCACGCCAACTTCTCGCGTGCCAGATATTATCCTTGACGCCCCTCCATGCGCGTGATATGAGACGCCGCATCCGTGCGTAATCCTGAATTTCGGAGGAGTGATCCTATGATTTGTTCGAAGGGATCTGTTCCTGCAGTTGTGCGTCTGCTAGCCAATCGTGTTCTGCACCTGACGGCAGGGGCGATGATGCTCTTCTTTCTCATTTGTCTTCCGATATTCTCACAGACAAATCAGGGTCGCATTCAAGGTGGTGTCTTCGACCAGACCGGCGGCGTCATCGCTGGTGCCACCGTAACGGTCACCGACGTGGCCAGAGGCGTCGCGCGAACATTAGTCACCGATAGCGCCGGAGAATACTCCGCCATTAGCCTCGTGCCGGGTACGTATACGGTGCGTGGGGAGGCCAAAGGGTTCAAGGCGGTGGAACACACCAATGTGCTGGTGCAGGTGGGCGAGGATATTCGCCTTGATATCACGCTTCAACCGGGCGAGCAGACTCAGACAGTCACCGTGACTGCCGAAATTCCGCTGGTGGAAACCACCAATGCCACCTTGGGTGGCGCCATTAGCAACCAGACGATCAACGATTTGCCGCTGAATGGACGGGATTTCACGAACTTGGTCACGCTGCGTCCAGGGGTGGTTGCTTATCCGGGCGGAGGAGATCACGCCAACTCCGGGAACGGCTCCACTCCTAGGGACGGGCTGTGGCTGCTGGACGGGGTCATGGCCTACAACCCCGTGAATGGCGGTCAAATTGTCAATTACCGCTACCAGGCCGGAACCGCGTCGAGTACCCTGCCTGTTGACGCGATTCAAGAGTTCAATACCCAGGAGAATCCGAAAGCGGAATATGGCTGGGCTGTTGGCGCCCTCATCAATGTTGGGTTGAAGTCAGGCACAAACAGTCTGCACGGCACGGCGTATGCGTTCGGGAGAGGGACCGCCCTGGATGCGCGCAACTACTTCAACCAGCCGACGTTATCGGATGGGTCGCCCAACCCTAAGACGCCCGTCGAGCTCGAGCAGTATGGAGCCACAGCGGGTGGACCAATCATCAAGGACAAACTTTTCTGGTTCGTCGGGTACGAAGGCGAGAAGTTGTCGGTGGGAGACATCTACGTCGGCAGTGCGCCGACCAGCGTCCCGCTGCCAAGCTTCGCCGGAGCGACAAACGGATGTAGTACCCTGATTGCCGGCAATTGCTCCGCCAGCATAGTTGACGCGTGTAATGATATCGGGCGTGCAAAAGTAAACGCCTTAAGCGCACTACTGGCAGGGCTTCCCGCTGGCAGTTGTATTCCGCAGCCCGCCTCTTCCACCTTTGAGAATGTTTTCCCTTTCAATCCTGGCACCAATCCACAGGGGCCAGCCGTCTTTGCACCTTTTCCTTTGCCTAACACGACCACCGAAAACAACGGCATCGTCAAGCTCACCTATCACATCAATGACCACCAGACGCTAAGTGGGTCCTACTTTATTGCGGACATGCCGAATGCTCTTTGGGTTACCTCGCCCGACCAACTTACGAACCTGATGCAAAATTTCATTACTGTGCGCACCAGGGTCTTCGGAAGTAACTGGACCTACACTCCAAATTCGACCTGGGTAAATGAACTACGCGTGGGCACGAACTCCATCGCCGAAATTGACACAGGTCCTGACAATAAGAATAGTCAGGCGCTTCCGTGGCCGACGGGATTCGGAATCCCCACTGGCGTCTCAAATCCCGCAGACTTCGGAATGCCGTACGTCCAGATTAGCAGTTTGAACAATTTCGCCCTGGGCCACGGCAGCACAACCCGCTTTCGCGGACCCGGGGGCACCACTGAAGTTGGAGATAACATCTCGTACTTGCACGGCAAGCACGCTTTTAAGTTCGGAGGAGACTTTTTCTATTTGAGGCTGGCGGACGACAACTTGCGTCAGGTCCAAGGCCGGATCAAATTCGATGACATTGAGAGCTTCCTCTCGGGCAAGCCGCATAAGGGAAACATTCTCACCGGAAACCCCCAAGTGCGTCAACGGGATGCGAGCGTGGCAGGCTTTGTTCAGGATGACTGGCGAGCCACTAAGACCTTAACCCTGAACTTGGGTCTGCGATATGAATTCATGCCGCCATCTTGGGAAATCGACAACCAGTTTGGCAGTTTCGACCCTCGCCTCGGGTTGGTACAAGGCTGGACCGTGCATCCGGACTATCGGAATATCTCGCCTCGACTCGGTTTGGCATGGGACATCAACGGTAACGCCAAGACGGTCGTTCGCGCCGCGGGTTCGATCATCTATCAAACCGCCGATTTCTATGCGGGTTTGGGCGATGGCGCTACAGGAGTGCCCTTCGGATATGACATCGTTGTGAACGGAATCACCACACCGGGCTCACAAGTGGGCTCCGGCAGCGCTACCTTCTCAAAGTCCGACCTTAGCTGGAACACCACCGGGCCCATCTTCCCCGCTGTAGTCGGCAGGCTTCAATGCGGTGATGGAGTGGGCGCCGATCCGGGACCTTGCGACACCAATTTCGTGGACCCAAATATACGTACTCCGCGCGTCACCAATTGGAACTTGGATGTTCAGAGGGCTTTAACGGCCAACCTCACGTTGGACGTCGCTTACGTAGGAAACCACGCCCACGGAGAAGCTCGCGCGGTGCAGATTAACCAGCCCGCGATTGGCGCAGGGTGGTTCAGCCCGTTGGCCCAAAGCGCCACAACCGGTGCCGCTGCTTGCCTCGCAAGCGCCCCGATCTACAACAACTGTAATGTGTTTAACCCCTATAACACGCCACTGCAGCCTCTCTATAACCAGTTTCCCTATATAGGTTTCCTGGACGAGACCAAAAACGTCGGGTTTTCGAACTTCAACGCCCTGCAAGTTACTCTGACACAGCGGCGCTTCCACGGACTCTATTTCTTGGCGGCTTACAGCTACAGCCACGGACTTGACGATTTCTACGGCGCCCCGCCGCAGAGAGGCGGACTGCAGGACAATGCCAATCCGGGACTCGATTATGGTACGAGCGACTACGACATAAAGCATCGCTTCACTCTGTCGCTGACCTATAACATTCCAGGAAAGAAATCGCCGGCACAACTACTCGAAGGCTGGTCGCTGAATTCGATCGTGACTTTACAAAGCGGGCTGCCTTGGGGCCCGACGGACACCAACAATGACTTTCCTGGAACCGACGCACTGAATGACAGCTCCCAGGCCTCCTGGGATTTCAAGGGGAATCCTTCGGACTTCACGTCTGGCCCGAATGCGATTCCGTGCTTCGGTAACTTACAGGGCTGCACACCCTATGCGACTGTGGGCGGTATACCCTCACCTCCAGCAGCCTGTATGAGTGCCGCGCAAGCAAATGGACAACTCGCCATCGCGTCCCTGATGAACCTCGGATGTTACGTGAAGGGGAATTCGGTGCTGACCCCACCCGCTTATGGCAGCCTCGGCAATATGAGCCGCAACATGTTTCGCGACTCCGGCTTCAGAAACTGGGATTTCTCCATCCTCAAGGATTGGAAGTTCAAGGAACGGCTGAACGCCCAGTTTCGAGCCGAGTTCTTCAATATTCTCAATCATCCGAATTTCGCCAATCCCTACGGAGCATTTACCACCTACTACAACAATGATCCCTCGACTGGCTTCGGGTTTGCCTGCGGATGTATAACGCCAGATGCAGCGGCTGGTAACTTCGTGCTCGGGTCGGGTGGCGCTCGCGATGTCCAATTAGGCCTGAAACTGACGTTCTAACTTCCACTGCGAATTGGCAGGAGGAGAGGCCACATGCATGTGGCCTCTTTTCGCTTATCTGTCTGCAGGACTGGGCGTTTGGGTGCAGTGCCACGCAGAGGTCAATGTATAAAAAATTACTTCTGCCCCTCGGCTGCGTCGTTGCCAATTAACTTGTTATATCCCTGAAACTCGCTCGGCGTCCAAAACATATCTCTGACGTCGAAAGTTTGGGGCTCCAGATTGAAAACCAATCGATCGAGTGCCAGCCAAGGCTTCGTGTACATCTTCGGATCGTCAATCAAAACCGAGATCTCCAAATGGTCGTGGTCCACGCGATGGAAGCGTTCCTCGACTCTCAGCTGATCGCTATGCGGCCGTCCTGCATGATCGATCCAGGTTCTCTCGTCCAGTCCGGTGGTCTCCACGACCAGCGTATAATCATCCGCCCACTTGGCTACCGAGTAGCCGAACCAACGTGGTTCGGGATTTTTCGGGACTTCCCGCCCGTCTGTCCAGACAACCCGCCACACTCTGCCAAACTCGTAAAGCAGGTAGACCTGCACGGGCGTCTGCAGGATTTGTAGCGTTCTGAACTCGAAAAGGTCTTCGCGCGGTATTCCCTGGGGATCGCCGGCGATGACCGGATCATTCGATTCCGTGGACACGCCGGCTCTCGCCCCGTTGCTGGGCTTGGTTTGCTTCAGCATCTCGAGACCTAAAGGAGTAAAAGGCGGTTGATGTTGTGGTTTACCGTCATCCGGCATCATCGCTGGGCCGAGCGCTTGGATCCCGGCATCGCCCGGATCCCAGATTCCGGAAAGATCGCGCTTCGGCGCGGGATCTGACTTCTGGCCCTTCACGGGTACGGCTACAGGACGCAGCCAACCGTCGACACGTTTGTCCATAGGCAACCGACGCTGATCCTGGCCGGCTGCGGGTTGAGGCGCTGCGGCTTGAGACCGCGCAGACTGTGAGGATAGCAATACCACTAGTGCAATGGCCGAAGCAGCGAAACCCTTGAACATGATGGCAGCCTTTCTAATGTTTCGATAGCAACCGCGACTTGGTTTGGAATCGATCCCCGACCTGATGCAACTGGCGGCTAGCCATTCTTCAGCTATTTGGCGTCGTCCTGTTTGGAGCTGTTGTCCACAATCCTACCGAGCAGTTTCTGGCCATTACCCTGCACAACGTATACGATGCGCCCAATCGGTTTGCCATTTTTCACCGTGATCACTCTGATCTCGATTGGATCGCCGGGCTTGAGGGAAGCTTTGTTCCAACCCATCGTCGTCATGCTGGCTGGATTTTCCGTCTCCGCCGTCCAGTGCGCGACGTGCCCGTCTCCATCTGTCACGTCGAAGAGAAGCACGCAATGGGGATTGGCCCACACGAATTGTGTGACCGTCCCTTTGAGGTTAATTTGGTTGGCCGAATCATAAACTGCATTGCCGTGGTGCGCAGCGAGTGGAAGACAAGGAATCGAAACACCAACAGCGAGACCAAGAACCATCATGAGCCTGACTCTCAAGGCCGACCTCCTGCTTGCGTGACAATTAAGTTTTGCCAAGTTCGTTCGATTGAGCGCGATTCTAACGACGGCCTTGTCCGCCGTCAAGTGCTTGAGCCAGCGGGCAGTGAGCTATTTTGGCGTACTTCGATGACCATTCGAAAGACGCTAAAATTCAAAGTCTCCTCTGCCAATAAGAATCTCGTCCTCGTCCACGTGGTGATTGCTTTCGGCGCCGAAAGGGACCGCCCGCGGGCTGGCCCTGCATCCCCGGGCCGCGAGCGTTTTCAGGAAACAACTAGAATCCCGGGTTACTAAGAAAAGGGCCATCGACTTTACTTTTTTCGCGTGAAGACCTGGAAGTCCTGCAGTTCGGGGTGGTCAGGAACCCAACTGATCGACGTAAAGACGTTGCCATCGGCTGAGACTGTATAGATCGCCCATTCCGTAGGTTTGCCGTTCGTTGTCTGCAGGCGCACGATCAAATCCGGGTTGATGCGCCAGTGGGTCAGCATCCTATTGTTAGGACCCGGGTGTTCGCTACCATCGAATTTGCCCGTGTAAGAATACGTTTGCTTTTCGGGACTGCTATAGAGAGTGTTTCGGAAGCCATCGCCTTCCGGTGTCAATACCCGCATGTGCTGGGTGGCGAAAGTTGGTTGTTCGTCGAGGCGCTTGCTGAACGATTTGCTCACATCCATCACCCATGTTCCGAAAATGGGCTCGGTGGGTTTGGCCTCTTGTCCAAAGGCCCGGAAATGCACGAACAAAGGCGTCATCGCCAGCATCACCACGACGACCCCCGCGCCAAACGCGTATTTGCGCATAACTCTCCCCTCCAGCCTGACTCTTTGGCGAAACGCATTATACGTCAGTTGAGAATTGCGTGGTGCGGGGTCAACATCTCTCCAAGTCTTGAGCGAGCGGGTTACGATTTGCAGGCGACGATCAGCGTAGGAGTGTATTCAGGCACAAGAAGGCTAGTTCCGCTCAGGCAAGCCGTCGGCCAGCTACAGCCAATGAGAGGACCGAAGGGTGCTGTAGGTCAACTTCTGAGTCGACAATTCGCAGGAATCTCAGCGAACTTGGTCTGCGCGACAGGGCGTCGGATCCCAGCCTTCGCGGTCTGGAATCTTCTTGAAGTGGACGGTCCATGCGTATTGACCCGTCAGGTATTGCGGGTCCGTGACGATGGACGAAACGACTAGCCATGAGTTGCCGTCCGGCTCAGTGAAAGTGTCGAAGTATTCTTCCAGCGTGGCCTTTTCACTGTATGGCACCCCATTCTTCCGGAGATAGCCCGCTTTCATCTGTGTCGTGACCACCCTCAGATTGCCCGCAGGACCGGGAACCTTTGCGCCCCGACCCGTTGCAGTTCCTGCCCAGGCAGCAACAGAGTAACCTTGCCACTGCGGCTGCGCGTCGGCCGGCGGCCGCGCGGTGGCACCTAGATGGAGCAGACGTGTTTGTGATCCCGAGTCCGTGTCGATTTGCAAGGTATCGTCATCAGCCCAGTGGATGTGCAAGCGCCCGGGCACTCGCATAATTGTGGCGGCGCCGTATCCCCGGCACTCATTACCTGCATCTCGCTCCTGCGTCCAGGCATCCGCAACAGCACGGGCCTCGGCATTGAGAGGCAGCATGGTGTAAACGCCCTTGGGAGGCATAAGCATCCGCAGATTCCATTGCTCTGTGACGACGGAAACCCAGTAGCCCGTGAAGTCTTTGGGGGCAGATGCTCGTGCGCTTCGCGGCGCCTCTGTCGCGCGTTCTTGCGTCTGAGGACCACCTGTGGCGGCTGGTTGTTGAGCCTGGGCCTCGTGTGCCAGAAAACCGATGAGCGCAAGTGCTACCAGACACGCCCATGCAGAATTTCTGTCCGCACCTTGCGCTTTACCTTTCATGTCGCGTCTGAACGTCAAACGAAACTCCTACCGGGCCTGCCCCTTCCACTCCCATCCGTCGCTCGGCCGTTTGACGCTCGTGACGAGCATTCGATGAGAGGAGGGATCTCGAGCAAGTTGCCCATTAACAATGATATGGTCGCCAGGCTTAAGCGTTGTTCTGGTGATCTGCGAGTTGGCCAACAGGCTCGCGGAGCCCCACTCGAGAGTCCAGCTCTGCGTCGTTCCGTCTTTGCCCATGACATCTATTTTCATGAACGAATGGGGATTGCGCCATGCAAATTCCGTTACAACGCCCTCAACTTCCGATTTCTGCGTCCCGTCGTACTCTGCAGTGAACGCGTGATGCGCCAAAGCACGGCCGG
Organism: uncultured Acidobacteriota bacterium; assembly: GCA_963846235.1. Lineage (GTDB taxonomy): Bacteria > Acidobacteriota > Terriglobia > Acidiferrales > UBA7541 > Palsa-189. The sequence goes on along the minus strand of CAWJVF010000002.1, from coordinate 3,160,240 downwards.
CTCCAGCAAGGAGAATGATAGCCCCCAGCATGAGGATCCTATGTTTCATGACTCGTCTCCCTCCAGCTATTTGCTTAAGCTCCGAAACACTGCCTCTACAAACATGTCGGTGGTCCATGCTCCCGTTTTCTTGCCATATCGCGCATCGTAATCACGCGTAGGCTGCGCCGCCTTCACCTGCTCCAGGGTCATCCCCCGCTTAATCATGTCTTGGATTCGGTCGCGTATGATTGCGATCATGTTGCGATAGTACACAACATCGGCATGGTCCGCGATACGGCCATGTCCCGGGATGACTAACGTACCGCCTTGCGCGTATGCGCTGGGAACGGTGACATCCAGAAGTCGATTCAGGCTATCCAACATCACCTGGATACTTCCGCCGGCTTTCAAATCGATGACCGGATACTCGGTAAGATCAAACAAATCTCCGGTACTGACGACATCGGACTTGCGAAAGAAGACGATACTGTTGCCGTCCGTGTTCGCCGGCAGATGCATTATGATCACCGCTTCATCATTGAAGTAGAGTCTTTTCTGGGGCGAGGAATACGTGTTGTCCGGCCAGGCACCTTCCGGTCGTGCAGGCAATTTACCGTTGTCCCCGGTCATCCTGTCAAACACAGTCAGATAGGAGATCACGGAAGACCTGTGCGTATTGAGCTCGTTCTGTATCTTGGCGGCGTCGCCAGCGTCAAACGGAATGATTTCGCCGGTCGCCGCGATCTTCTCATTACCTCCTGTATGATCCAGGCTGTCGGTCGTGTTGATGACGTATCTGAGTGTCCGCTTGGAGATCGTCGCGACGGCAGCCAAGACCTTATCGCTCATCGCGGCCGTTCCCGTATCCACCATAAGGATACCTTCATCGCCTGCCTGCACGGTGATGTTGCCGCCTGCCCCGATCAGCACCCACACTTTGCCCTGGACCGGAAGAACTTGTATTTCCCCTGGGTTCGGCCCGCTCAGTTTCGGTGCCCACATAGCTGGGCGGCTCTGGCTCGCCTGCGCATAGACGTTCCGCGATCGCAGCCCCAGAAAAGTGAGACACACCACAGCTATAGCGAGGTGTGCTCGCCTCATTGGCGCCCACCCTCGCCTTCCGGTGTGACATCGATAACTTTGGGAGGCCGGCGCATGGCCTTCATCTTATTAATGTACTCGGGATACATCGTCTCCGCCCCGCCAAGTCTCGGTTCATATGGGGTTCCAAACCGATCTGTCAGATCCTTGTTCAGTGCCGGCAGGGGACTCTTTCCGGGAAGGAAGTTAGGCACCTGGCCGCGCGGGACGGCGGTTTCAGTCGCCTCTTCGCATGGATACGGAGGCATCTGCATCGACGGATCGTTGACCCACATCATGCTGGTGCGGACATACGGTTCGGTCATGTAGACGGGGTCGTAAAGAATGGAAGTCGCTTGTAGGTAATTGCCCATTCGGCGCCAGCGGGTGCGCACGGTTGCTCGATCGCTCCGCATCAGTCCGTTGCGCCGCTCATACGACTCCTTCAGGTGTGTCGTGGTCACGACCAGTACGTCGCCGTCCCATTCGCCCGTCGAAAATCCGCTCCAGGTGTGCAGGGCATTCTCGGGAGGATGCGGGCGGCCATCCATCCAGATCGTCACCTCCTGCTCCTCCATATTGATGTGGCCACGATAAGCGATGATCTTCTGCGTGACTTGATCGACATCGGCCCAAAATCGGATGGGCGAGCGCGGCCCCTCCAGCGAATAGTCCCAAGCGTGCGGCCGGCAACTCCACTCAGTGATGTCGAAATCCTCTGGAGACCAGCTCTGGACTCTCAAACGGTTACCCTCGGTGACGGGCACGCCGGCGATATCACCGACCATTCCTCCTCCGTCTTGGTCGCGCGGCAGCGGACGCCACGAACCTTCGAAGTTAACTTGAGCTTGCATCGGATGGTTCCATAGCATTACCAGTAAAGCCAGGAACCAGAATTTGCGTAAATTTCTCAGATAAGGAAATCGCAGTGAATACATATTGCGCAACGCTCCCAAAGCAGGTGCCGAAACATTACTGGAGTCTCGCGGATAATGCAATCGATCTGGGCTTTTCACGTTTTCCCCGGCCAGAAGCTCATCTTCGTTGCAGACGCCACAAATAAGTTTGGATCGTCAATCGCAGGTCCTCGAAATGCGGCCTCCGTGTGGGGGACTGTAACGACACTCGATCGAATAGCGGCGCCGCCTGCCCCTGAGCGAAGATATCCGCTTCGCGGCATAGGTTCAGAGTCATCTCATTAAAATTAAACGTTTTGTTAAAATCAGGCCCACCCATCATGAATAATTCGCCTACTGCTAATGACCCTACGAAAGCAGGGCGATGAGTGAGGGTCGACTAGACTAGCAGCTATTGATATCGGCAGCGATACGATCCACATGATCGTGATGCAACGTCCGCGCGGAATGTTCTCTTCGGGGACCGATCTACTCGTGGTTTCCTGCCCATGGGGCCTCCTGTTGGGAGGCCCTGATTCTACCTAGGCGGGCTGTCCAGTTTTAGCGGGGAGCACTACACGAGCTGCTGAATTGGTATGTTGGCGCGACCGCCGGCCGCGACATGACCCCTAGCAGAGTAATTTTCCCTTCGGCGCGGTAGATAGTGCGGGGCGGGTGCATTGCGCAATTCGGTATCACCTTGGCATTTTATTTCGAGTGGAACACTCAAGTTGTGCCCCAAAATAGAAGGAGAACCATGGCGCAAAAGATGGTAGGCATGATCGGCCTCGGAATTATGGGCTCGGCAATGTCCGCAAATCTTCTAAAGAGTGGATTCGAGGTACTCGGGTACGACGTGGTTGAGGAACGTGCGAGCGCGCTCGAGCGAGAAGGTGGTGCGACCGCTCGGGATTGTCGGGAACTCGCGACTCGTGCTGCAATCATGGTGACTTCGCTTCCATCAGCCGACGCCCTGCTTGAGACCGCGAACGTGCTTAGCAGCGCGGCGCAACCTGGCAGCATAGTTATTGAGACGAGCACGTTGCCCATTGCCGTAAAAGAAGAAGCCCGGAAGCGTCTTTCTGCGCGAGACGTCACACTGCTGGATTGCCCATTGAGCGGCACAGGTGCACAAGCACGGCTTAAAGATCTAATCGTTTACGCTAGCGGCGATCGGAACGCATATACCCGCACGACTGAAGTCATGGATGGCTTTGCCCGCGCACATTATTACGTGGGGGAATTTGGCGCAGGATCGAAGACGAAATTCGTCGCCAACCTTCTTGTGGCCATTCACAACGTGGCGGCTGCGGAAGCCATGGTGCTTGCCATGAAGGCTGGCCTTGATCCGGCGATGGTATTAAAGGTCGTGGCAGATGGAGCCGGAGGATCTCGTATGTTGCAGGTGCGTGGTCCGATGATGGTGACCGGGGATTACTCAGATGCAACCATGAAGGTCGAAATATGGCAGAAAGACATGACCATCATCGGCGATTTTGCTCGAAAGCTCGAATGCCCCACTCCCCTTTTTTTGACAAGTGCCTCGATTTATACGGCGGCGATGGCGATGGGGCTGCGCTCCGAAGACACGGCCGCGGTATGTGCTGTTCTTGAAAAGATGGCAAACTACGCCCGTCCCCTAAAAGAAAATCGGAATGCTGGTGATCGGCCCGCCACTGGCGCTGACTGATCTGAGTCGGCGACTAAGTGATCCTCCGCCGCCTGCCGCCTGAGCGAAGATACCTGCCACATTCCGAAACCCAAACGGGCAGATTGAGCGAACTCTAGTCGAGCGGTTCGACCCTGACAATCGATGCGCCGTGGTTGCTGCCGATCCAAAGCGTGCCGGGGTTCTTCGAATCGTCGACGTAGACCCGGCGGATGTTGGTCGGTCGCGGCAGCATATATTCTGTGTACTGACCGCTCTTGGTGTTGAGGCGGGCAACACGGTCCGTCAGCATCGACCCGGTCCACGCATCGCCGTTGCGGTCCAACACCGCGTCGTAAGGTGCGCTCCACGGTGTTGGCACCTTCCACTCGGTCATGTGTTCGGTCTTGGGATCGAACATGCCGATGGCGTCGCCCTGATATTCGCCAAACCACAATCGGCCTTCGCTATCGACGCGACCGCGCCGCGGGCGGGAGTCGGGCGTCGGAGTCTGGTAGACGGTCGCACTCTTGGTCTTCGCATCGATCTTGACGATATTACCGGCCGAAAAATCGAGCAGATAGGCGTTGTTCTGCTGGTCCGAATGAATCCCGTAAGTTCCAATGCGCTTACCCGTCTTCGGATCCTTGAAGTTGCCAAGATTCTCCATCTTGTTGGAGACCAGATCCAGCCGGTAGATGTTGCCAACGTCTGAGTTTTTGATCCACACCTTGTGATCGACATTCGTGCCTTCGATTGCAAGATGGCCGAGTTGGCCGCCGTCGGTGTCCCATTCCTTGGGAGTGCTCCACATCTGGAACTTCTCAGTTTTCTTGTCAAACTTCGCGATGGCGTTCTGGTACATCACGCCGACCCAAGGATTGTCGTCCTTGTCGAATTCGAGATCGAGCGTGCCTTCCGGCCATCCCGGCTTGACGATCGGGATCGGATATTGCGTCACCTTGCCGGTCTTCGGGTCCATCTTGCCGAGGAACATCTGACCGAAGTCGGAGTACCAGACGTTGCCTTCGCGATCGAGTACGACGTCGTGCGGCTGGATCAATGGATTCGGCAAGTCGTATTCGGTGATGATCACATGCGTGGACTTACCCGTGAGCCGCGGCTCGGTCTTAAGAGGAAAAGCCCAAGTCGACTGCTCACTCAGGTTGACACTGGCGAGCCATTCCGCGGTCTTCCTGCCGCTACCGCCGCGTTCAACATCGCGAGTTGCAGTTCCGACGAGCCGCTGCGGCTTTAGGGGAGTGCTGCCAGGATAATAGAGGCTCATCCGCTGGATAACTTCCATGAAGCCGTCGGCGTCATGCGTCGACTTCATGATGCGCTCGAGCGTGTGGCAGCCGGTACAATTGAGCAGGAAGCGTTTCTGCTCGTCCGTGCCCGGCATGCTTATCAACCATTCGGCATTGGTGAGATGGGCGGACAAGTCCTTCACTTTTGCGAGCTTGATGTCAGCCTTAGCTTTCTGCCCTGACGCAACATCCGCTGCGCAGGCTCCGTCCGGCTCATAACCGGCCGCGCGCGCTTTCAATGTGTAGTGTCCGGGTTCGAGTCTCGCTGCCGGGAAAGCAAAGCGGCCCGCGGCGTCGGTAACAACGCTGATGCTGATTGTCGAGCCATCCCTCTTCGTGCTGATCACCACACCTTCCATCGGACCTTCCTCAGCGGAGGTGACCTGCCCGCTCAGAGCTGATGGCGTCTGAGACTGTGCGCGAAGTCGAGTGGACGCGATTTGAAGAAGGATGGCAGCAACAACACCAGCTGCGATAAGCAGAATTCGCTTGGTTTCCATCAGCATCTCCGTTGGAATGATAACTTGGGAATTATCATGCTCCCGTTGTGGAAGCTAACGCAAGACAATCGGCAGACAGAGCATAGATCGCCTGCAGGGTGGTGCAGTTTTCGTTCTCTGCTACCAGAAAATCTTTTTGCAGGCGATCACTTGATTTGGACCTTCGCGCCAGGCACCAGACGGACCTGGCCATCGGTCACCACGGTCTCGCCTGGTTGGAGCCCCTTGTCAATGACCGCTTGTCCTCCCACGCTACGGCTCGACACCACCGCTCGAGGCGCGACGGTGCCGTCGGCTTGGACCACGTAAACCAACGACCCTTGCTGACCCGCTGTGATCGCCTGAGAAGGAATCACCGTGGCGTTTGATTCCTCCGCAAGCGTCATCACGGTGTTCACGTACAAGCCCGGCCAGAGCGCGTTGCTTGAGTTCTCGAATAATGCCCGCAAGCGAATCGTTCCCGTCGTAGCGTCTACGGCGTTTTCTACAAACACGAGCTTTCCTACTTCTGGCGGGCCCAAACTGTTGGGCACAGTTGCTTCGACGCGCAGCGGCCTCGCGGCCAAGTGTTTCGTGATTTCGGGCAAGTACTCTTGAGGCACCGTTATGTCGACAGGGATGGGAGAGAGCCGCTTAATAACCACGATCGGCACGTCGGCGATCTTCACAAGATTTCCCGGCTTCACGAGAACTGCCCCCGTGCGTCCGTCCATGGGCGAGTAAATCGTGCAGTATTCCAGGTTCAACTGCGCCGTTTTGAGCTCCGCTTCGTCCGCAGCAACGGTGGCCTCAGCCGCAGCCGCTGCGCTGGTGGAGGAATCCGCATCCGACGGGGACACGACTCCGTCGATAAGGAGCTTCGAAATGCGTTGCGCCTGGGCCCGGCCGTTTGCGGCGACGGCTTTGTCTCGCATGAGTGTCGCTTGCATTCGCGCGAGCGCAGCTTCGTAAGGCCGCGGATCAATCGTAAAAAGCAGTTGGCCCTTATGAACGAAGTCTCCCTCTTTGAAATGCACGTCAAGAAGTTCGCCGGCCACCTGAGCTTCCACCGAAACGGTGTAGCCGCCGACGTTGCCGATGGCGGTTAGTTGCACCGGCATGGCCCTTTGGGTGACCTTCGACACAGTGACAGGAATAGCCGCCACGCGCGGCGCAGGCGCGGCCTGCTCTTTCGAACATCCAGAAACCAAGAGGAGAGTGAGAAAAAGCGAGACCCAGAATCCGAGTTCAGACCCGAGCAGGTATTTCGATTTCGATCTTACGAGGGCAGCTACGGTCATCACTATGGAACAGCGCGCAAGAGCAAGTGGCTTGCGGCGCCGTTCCCCAAAGGTCGCGCATTTCCCGCTTGGCAGGACCAGCGCTCAACTGAAAACGCGTTGCCTACATCGATTCCGAACTCGAGAACTTCAAGCGTTGCGACCTGATGTAATTTGGCTCATTTCTTAGTTTCCGGATCACTCTCACGCGCCTGCAGGCCGAGGAACAATTTTCTTCCGTCGGAAAACGTAACGTTTTTGCCGACCGCCCGAGTGGAGTGGTCTTTTGCCTGGTAGCCCTCGACCACGATCTCGGCGCCAGGCGGCAGGGAATCCTTAGTGAAGCCGAGTCTGTACAGATTGTTGGGGCTGCCGCCCTCGATCATCCAAGTGACGGCTTTACCGTCATCACCCTTAACATCCATGTAGATCCAGGAGTGCGGATTGGTCACTTCCCATTTCACGACCGTTCCTTTTAATTTGAGCGGTTTGCCCTGGTCGAATTCCGCCGCAAACGCATGGTGCGCCCACGCCGGCGCCGCCGCCAGAAGCAAAACAACGAGTACGAACAGCTTTGCTCTCATCTGTTGCTCCTTTCGCTTAAGTCCTCGCACTACTTCGCTGACTTCTTTGCCGCTTCCGCCTCGGCCACGCGAGCACCTCGGAGGGTATTCGCCAGCGGATAGTTCGCCTCGTGACACGCGTACTCATAGAGTTGCCCGTCGATCTTGGTGATGGGCAATTCGCCAGACCACGGTTTGGTCCACATTCCAGGATCTTCCACGGTGAACTGATAGAGGATGGTGTCTTCATCGACGCGCGTGAGGCGTTCGACCACGTGGAGGTTTTGAGCCCCCCTAAACGGTGTCTGATCGGTGAAATTGGTCGTATCGATCACCAGCGTATTGCCCTCCCAGTGGCCGACCGAGTCGCCATACCACTGGTGAATGCTTTTAGGTATATGCGGACGGCTGTCCGTGGGGATGATGCGAACGTCGTGGATCTCTTCTGCTTCAATGGCCACGTATCCCGGGCCCTGTACAATCTGCAGATTGCTGTTGTAAGCGGTGGGAAGCAAGGGCGGTCCCACATTCACCCGAGCAAGACAGCGCGCACCCAAGTTGAAGTTCTCCGGGCCGTCGAACTCATGTCCTTTGGCTTTGGCCCGCTCTTCCGCAAGCCTTGCGCGAACTTCAGGTGTTACGGGAGGAATCCTCCCTTCGGGGCCTACAACGATTGACGTCCGCCGATTCCATGCGAGCTTAGACTGGCCCCGGTCCAGACCGAACTGAGAGAAATCGTAATGAACGTCGTCCGCGGCGGCCCCTTCTACGCCTGAGTGGTTGGCGGGCGGCTGACCCTCAGCCTCAATTTGGTCGAGTCGCTCGCGTTCCTGTTTGGCAAGTGCCTGCAGCTCCTCCTCTGTATAGAATTCTTTCCCGGCAAGCTCCTTAGGCCGTTCCAAAGGCGTCACGGTATTGTTGGTCCATACTCCCTGCAAATCGGGCTGCCCGTCGGCGGTTCGCGGCGGCGTCCAAGCGTTATGGGCGGTGCTCGTCTTGGCGGTGGTTGTCTTCGCGACAGGCGTTGGTGAGGATTGGCCGACTGCGGACCCCGGAGCCAGCAACAACGCGACACCCATAGCCGCCAAAGCGGGAATTGAAGCGAAACATCGATTGTTCATGGTTTCTCCAAATTCTTCGTGCTACTTCTCTTCCTTCTTGGCAGCTTCCTCCTCCGTCACACGCGCTCCGCGGAGTATGGTGGATATCATCGTATTGCCTTCGTGGCAGGCCCACTCGTAGACCGGCCCATCGGTCTTCGTCATGGGAATCTCCGCGCTCCAAGGTTTGGCCCACGTGGTGGGATCTTCGGCAGTGAATTGGTACGTGATTTGATCGTCGGCGTTGCGCGTGAAGCGCTCCACCAAATGCAACTTCTCCCCGGACCCTTTGAAAGCGCTTCGGGCAGTGAAATTGGTCGTGTCTACCACGAGCGTATCGCCCTCCCAATGACCGACCGAGTCTCCTTGCCACTGACGGATGTTTTGCGGAATGTGCGCACGCCCGTCTGTGGGAATGACGCGTGTGGAATGGTCAATCTCGTGAAGGAAGGCCACGTATCCCGGGCCTTGCACAATCTGAAGAAGGTTGCCCTCTCCAGCTGCAGGCAGCATGGGGATCATCTCCTGAGCCATGAGGATGCAACGCTCTGAAAGGGGCCGGTTCTCATAGCTGTCGAATTCGTGTCCCTTATTTTTCGCGACACGTTCGGCGTTTCTCTGCTTGGCTTCCGGCAGCATGGGAGGAATCACGCCCTCCGGTCCCACAATGAGCGAAGTGCGTTTGTTCGATGCGAACCTGGCCTTTGTAATGTCAAAACCGCCATACAGACTGATGTCATAACGGAGATCGTTCTCTCGAGCAGCCCCGAGCTCGGCCTCCTCGCCTACTTCGCCTTGCCGGATATGCTGCGAGAGTTTGGCAAATTCTTCGTCCGTGTAGAATTCTTTCGCGCCCAGCCCTTTGGGCCGTTCCAGTGGGGTTACCGTCGCGGTATTCCATATTCCCTCCAGGTTGGGCTTGCCATCGAGCGTACGCGACGGCGTCCACGGCTTCGCAGCAGATGTTGTCTTCGCTGTCGCCTTAGAAGCAGGCGACGTGGCTTGCCCGGCGGCAGGTGGCTGCGTAATCAGAAGGACGGCGATTATCGCCGCCGAAGCGGTTGCTGAACCAAGAAAGCGACGAACCATAGCAGCCTCCTTCCCGGTCTAATTACTAGCCTTCTTACGAAGGGGCCCATACAACAACTCTTCCGCGAATTCCGGGCACTTGTATTCCAGCAGCCGAGCATTTTTCTCCACGCGGCGATAGAGCGGCATGCTGATCTTCCAGGGGCGCGAAAAAACCTTGGGGTCCTCGATGGTCGCCTCGTAGTTGAGAGTGTCCGCACTGCGCGGGGTGTAGCGCTCCACCACATGCAATGCATCGCTATGGAAGTTCCCGGAGCGGTCGAACCAGGTGCTGTCGTTTTGATCGGTCACGTCAATCACCAGCGTTTCGCCTTCCCAATGCCCGTTGGACCAGCCCATCCAACTATCGGCCGGGGCCTTGGTAGGCGCGCCCATGTTGATGGTGCGAACGGCGCCCGCGTACTCATACGAAATCAGGATCTTGTCCTTAGACTGGATAATTTGAAACGGGTAGGGGAGATAGGCAGCGCGCGGCACACCAGGCAAAAAACACTTCACCTCGGGGTCCAGCTTTGTCCAATTCGCCTGATTCTCCTTTTTTTTCGCGGCCATCGCGGGCAGGTACGGGATCTCATCGCCTTCAACAACGCCTAGCCCGGGCGGCTTTGCGAATACCGCTCCCAGCGACGCCACCGGCCCCATTGCGGCAGCGTGGCCCTCGAGATCCCAGTCGGCCGTGTTGAGGGCTTGCCAAATCCCGTTCAAATCTGGTTTTCCATCCGCGGTCCGCGGCGCCCGATAAGCTGGAGTCTGAGCACGAGAGGAAGAGGCCGCTAGCAAGAACGCACATACCACAGCGACTCCGGCCATCATTGAACCTTTGAGCCAATTTTCCATTTAGTAGCCGCCGTTAATGAATCATCGAAACTTTATTACTGACTATCGCGCCTTCAGCGGAGCCGGTCTGTCGAACTTCGCCTCACTAACTGGGACGTTCGTCTTTATGTCGTTCAACACAATCGAGTCGCGCCCGTCCAGCCAGGCGTAAGTTATGCGGAACGGCAACTTGATTCCGTTAACGTCGCGATAATCAGCGAAGTCAACCTGAGTAGGAACGCGGCCGATGGGCGAGTTGCCATACCGCAACTCACGTAAAAGCAGTCCGGTCTTCCTGTCGAAATACAACGTTACGAGAAGTCCCCTGGGCCCGGTTCCCTGCACGACATCCACGTCGTGAGTCTGCCCCAGCGTCACATCCTTCTGCAGCGATGCCTGGCTCGTCGGCGCTGGAAGATCCGTGATCGAGCCGGGCGGGCCGGTTTTCAAATTCGTAAGAACCTGCTTGATTTGCCCGGGGAAAGATAACTGCGCGTCCAATCTGGCGCCGTCCAGATCGCCACCGCTTAACTGAAACTCTCCTAATACGTTGAGCGGTGTTCTTACCCAACCGGTGTGGCCGTCGTAGGTCCTGATCTGGTCACCTCGGTCAGTCGCTTCCTTGAATAAGATAATCGTGGCGCGCTTATCCGGAGCTTCCGCCACGAGTTCTACGTCGCCACCACCCCCGAATCCCCCGAAGCTCACGCTTGTTCCCTTACCGACAAAGCTTTTGAGGCTGGCCAATCTCTGAGCTCCGCCGGTCGCCTGGATATATTTGTCGAGAATCGATTCAGGGGAAGGCAGTCCCTCAGTCGCTACGATGACGTCGTCCGGCTCTATCGTTACCGTCCCATATATGGTGTCCATAACGGGCGTGACCAGGGGTTTATCGCGGTTGCGATGGCAGGTCCAGCACGTCACAAGCTGGCGTCCCCCAAAGTTATTCTTGTTGATGTTTGCAACCATGGTCACCATCAGGCGTGCCATCTGCTTTCTCGACGTGTCGGCCGCCCAATCGACCTGATCGGTGCCGGCGCCGACATGACAATCCGAGCAGTCGAAGTCGAGCGAGGCAGCCATGATCCCCATGGTCTCCATGAAATCGTCCACGGGGAGCCCCTTGAACACCTGTATGTTTTTGAACGCCTGTTCAGCCAGGAGCGGCTTTTCTTGTGACGCGGTCTGGGCGCCCGCCAACCCGATGCCGATCAACACCACGACAGTAGTTGCAAAGGTCGCAAATATCCCTCCTATGGACCGTAACTTCACCTTTGCTCCTTAGCCCCAGATATAAGTTACGGCGCCACGTTCCCGCTTTGCGCCTCTGCTGTCGGCAATGGTTTGGCGCCCAGCTTGACAAGCAAATCCGCAGTGCTCTCGTGGGAGTTTCGCGGCCTCAAGTCTTTATCTTTGGCCAAGCCGGGCGTCATGACCTCTGCCGCAATCGTCCACGCTGTCTGTCCATACGCGTTCTCTACGTCCACCTTCGCGCCCTTTTCCACCAGGAACTGAACGATGTCGTTTGCTCCCACATAGGCTGCGCCGTGGATTGCGGTGTCGCCGATGTCGTTAGTTGCGTTGACGTCGGCGCCCAACTCCACCGCGGCCCGAACGGCCTCCAAGGCGTCCCTGTCATCTTGCTGTGGGCGTTCGACCGCATGGGTTATTCCTTCCGCAAAGCCCGCCGCCATAATCAGCGGCGTATTCTTGGCTTGATCGGTCAGCAACGGATCGGCCCCCTTGGCTGCCAGCATGCGCATAATTCCGGCATCGTAGCTTGCGGCAGCCAGTAGAAATGGCGTAGCGCCGACGGGGGTGAGATCAATTGCTTTGAACATTCTGGTGTTGGGCATTGGAGGGAACTTCACGACTCGAGCGTTCGGATTCGCGCCATGTGCCAGGAGCGCGCTTACCAGTTGGGGCATGTTCGGCCGGTACAAGTAGCCCGCGCCGGAGATGGGTCTTACTCCTGAGACGCGTGCGAGTCCCTTCAGTAACGCATAGTGCAGTGCGGTGATCCCATAGGCATCGGCCGCGTTCGGGTCTGCGCCCTTCTCGAGCAGAAAGAGCGCCAACGCCTCGTGACCGCTATGCGTCGCCACGATCAGTGCACTGCCGTCCTCCAGCGCGGCCTCATTCACGTTTGCCCCCGCTTCGAGCAGCATCCGGGCAGAGTCCATCTCACCCTGCTGGGCAGCAAAGAGCAACGGCGTAAAGCCGCTCGTCGAATGAAGACGGACGTCCGCTCCGTGCTCTATCAGCATCCGCGCGACTTCCGGATGTTTCTCCGCCACAGCCCACATCAGAGCTGTCTGCCCGCGTGCAGTCTCTTTCGCATTGACGTTCGCTCCATGAGCCAGCAGGGATTTCACCGTGTCCACGTCGCCAGTGCGCGCAGCCGTCATGATCACGGGCGTGCCTGTCGGTGCCCCATTTGGATCCGCCCCGGCCTTCAAGAGCTTTTCGACCATGGCCGCGTTCTGGTTCGTGCAAGCCAGCGACAGAGGAGTCACACCATAGCTGTTCGCCGCGTTCACGTTGGCGCCTGCACGAATCAGAAGGTCCGCCGTTTCCACGTCGTCCCAGTGAGCCGCCCAGGCCAGCGCCGTCGCGCCATCCGCCTGGGGCGTATTCACATCGACGTGTTGCTTCAACAAGGAACGCACGGCTTCGCGGTCCCGGTTCTTCGCCGCATCCACAAGGCGAAAGTCGCTCCCGGTGCCAGCGAAGGCTGCCATCGACAGCAAAGGTGCCACCCACCAGATCCCTAACTTTCTAACTTTGACGCTCATGTTCGTTCCTCACATGCTCTAGTCGATGGAAATCGGTTCGAGTTTCCCAGTGCTGCTCGTCAGGGTCTCGACGGGGACTCCGGCCACATCGAGCAAGGTCCCGTACAAGTTGTGCATCGGTGTATTGGCTGGGTAGCGGAGGTGGCGCCCACCCTTGATCTTCCCCGCGCCGCCACCCGCCAGCAGTGTTGGCACGTTGTCATGCAAATGTAGGTTGCCATCGCTCAGGCCGGCGCCATACAGGATCACCACGTGATCCAGCAGAGTGCCGTCGCCGTCCGGCGTATTTCGCAATTTGCCCAGGAAATACGCGAGCATGCTGATATGGTGGTTGTTGATCTTGACCACCTTCGCGATTTTGTCGCGATCGCCACCATGGTGAGTCAATGGGTGGTGCGAGTCGGGGATGCCGAGCTCCGGGTAGGACCGCGTTGTCGTCTCATGGCCCAACATAAACGTTGTCACGCGGGTCATGTCCGTCTGATAAGCCAGCGCCTGCAAGTCCAGCATTAGCTTGGCGTGCTCCTCAAACGTCGCCGGGACGCCACCCATGGGCCGCTCCACCACCGGCAAATTCCGCGAGGACTGCTCTTCGGCCAACTGAATGCGCCGCTCAACATCGCGAATGGCGTCCAGATATTCGGTGACTTTGGTTCGGTCGCTCGAACCGAGCTCCTTCAGGATGCCGCTCGCATCCTGGAAAAGAGAATCGAGAATGCTGCGGTCGCTTCGAATTCGGGCGAGCCGCACTTTCGGATCTGTGCTGTTGCTGTCGCCAAACAGGTTCTCGAATACGGCGCGCGGCTGGTTCTCCATCGGCATCGGCGTCGTGGGTGTACGCCAGGAGAGTGTGTTCGTGTAAGCGCAGCTATAGCCGGTTTCGCATTCGCCTATCGTCTCAGTGGAGTCCAGAGAGAGCTCGAGCGAAGCCAATTGCGTATGCCTACCGAGCTCCTTCGCCGCAATCTGATCGAGCGAAGTTCCAGCCTGCAGATCCGCGCCTTCCGACTGCTTGGCGTGAACGCCCGTCAAGAACGATGTGGCTGCACGCGAATGATCTCCGCCGCCCTCGCCCGGCTGGGGACGACCCTCCGGATGGGACAGCCCGCTCAGCAAGAGAAGATGGTCTCGAAATGCGCTCAGCGGCTCCAGAATCGGCGTTATCTCCAGCGCGCCCGCTGCCGCTGGCGACCATTCGTGGTGCAGATCCATGATTCCGTTCGGAACGTACATGAACGACATGCGGGTTACCGGTTTGGCGACCACGTCGGCAGCGGTTGCTAATGCCGGAATCATGCCGTCCAGCAGCGGCAATCCCACTGTCACGCCCAAACCTCGGAGAAACGTGCGGCGGGGTAGACGCTTTTTGGTAATGATCATGGCTTCGACTCCCTCACGGTTTGATTTTGAGATTGCGCGGTCCTGACGGTAGCGGGTTCCTGTGGCTTTCTCATGCGCATCTGAAACGGGGTGCTGTTGACGATTCCCAGAATCAGTGATGACCACTTATAGTTGTTGGAAGCGGCTTCCCGCGTGATCTTACGGATGGCCGGCTGATCGTAATATTCGACGCCCCGTCCCAAGGCGTAAGTGAGCAGTCTGTCGGTGACGGTATTCGCGAATTGCTCGGGATGACTTAGCAGCACTTTGCGAAGCTCAGCCGGTCCGTTGAACTTCACGCCGTTGGGCAGCACTCCTGACGCATCGACCGGGTTGCCGGCCTCGCTGGTGGTTCGCCATTCGCCCACGCCGTTAAAGTTTTCGAGTGCGAAACCCAGCGGGTCCATCTGCGCGTGACAAACCGCGCACGCGGCATTCGAGCGGTGTTGCTCCATTCGCTCGCGCATCGTGAGAACTCTGCCGTTGGGCGGGGTTTCCTTCAGCGACGGAACGTCAGGTGGAGGTGGTGGAGGCGGCGTGCCAAGGACGTTCGTCAATAACCACTTTCCGCGGATCGTCGGCGACGTTCGGTTGGCATACGAGGTTACAGTCAGGATGCTGCCCTGGCCCAGCAGTCCTCTCCGCTCGTCATGACCCTCCAACGATACGCGCCTAAAGTGGCTGCCATAGATATTGGGAATTCCATAAAAGCGCGCCAGGCGTTCGTTGACAAATGTATAGTCCGCGTTCAGCAGGTCCAGAACGCTGCGATCCTCGCGCAGATTGCTCTCTAGGAAGAGCTGTGTCTCCTGCTCGAATGCCGCGCGCAGGTTCTCGTCGAATTCAGGGAAGGCATCCTGGTCCGGATGCACCCCCGGCATGTTGCGCAGATACAGCCACTGTCCGAAGAAATTGGTCACTAAAGCATTCGACCGGGAATCCGCGAGCATACGCCGCACCTGCTGTTCCAAGACTGCAGGCTCTTTAAGCTTCCCGGCGGCGGCCAAATTCAGAAGCTGATTGTCAGGTATGCTGCTCCAGAGGAAAAACGACAAACGGGAGGCCAGTTCGAGGTCGCTGATTCGATACGCGGCTCCCGCCGACACAGTTGCCGGATCGTGTTCGATGCGGAACAGAAACTCCGGCGAAACCAGGATTCGTTGCAGGGCCATTCCGATTCCCGCCTCGAAGCCCCCCTCTTTCCGGCCGACCTTGTAGAGGTTGAGCAGAGGCTGGATGTCTGCCTCGGTAACAGGCCGACGATACGCGCTGCGCGCCAGCCCGGAGAGAATCTTGCTGGCACAAGGAAGCTCGTCCGCGCTGTTGGCTGGACGGCACACAAAAACCTTGCGGCGACCAGGCGTCTCTCCCAGCCCTTTAGAGTTGTAAGGCCCGCTGATCGAAACCTGCGCCACGGCAGGGGCATCCTCTTTGGTTCCGGGCGAATCACTTCTTCCCTCGGACGATTTATCGAGCAGCCTGAATTCCGCGAGCGGCGAGTCGAGCACGCCTTCACGCTCCCACGCGTCATTCAGAAAATTAACCCCAACGAGCCGCGCGCCAGCTTTCGCTGCGAAGCGAACTTCCAAGTGCGCATCCGCCGTGTCCGCCGAGCGGTAGTCGTACCCGAACTTCTTTTTCCCGGAAGGATTCGAGGTTCCCGTTGCGGAATCGCTATTCTCGGGCTGCTCGCCGCCAACCGTGAACAGCTTGATTCTTGCGCCATCCAGCCGCACATCCAGTTGGTGAGGCTCGGAGAGGCCGATGATCTGCCGATCATGCTCGATTCCCGCTCTCTGCAACTTGATTTTGATCAGGTACTCGCCGTCGAGCAGGAAGTTGTGCCGAATCGCAATTCCGCCACGCGAGCCGAACGGGAGATCCTCGCTCATGCGCTCATCTTGCGTGAGGAGGTAAGGGACATCGTAGGTTTCGAGATTCGGAAGGACATTCGGATCTCCGATTGCCAGGCGACTCACCTTCCCCGCTGCGGATATGTATCGCACCAGCAGCATCGGCGATACGGAGAGGACATCGGCGATGTTGTCAAAACCGTAGCCTGAATCGTCCACGGGAAGAAGCGATTCAACGTCGACATCGGTTGCGAGTAAGTCGCGGATGGCATTGGTGTACTCCGCACGGTTCAGCCGATGAATGGCGACTCTACCGGGATTAGGCTTAGTCGCCGCCGCGTGATCGAGCGCTGTCTCCAAGTACGTAGCGAACGCGTCATAGGTGGCTTTATCCGGTCGCGGCATACCCATGGGCGGCATCGCGCCGGTGCGAAGCTTGCCAATCACTTTTTCCCATGTCTCGGCACCTTCTGGCACATTCGCGACGTCCAGCTTCCCGAGCACGAGCCCTGCTGTACGCAGTTGCTCGTTGTGGCAGGTAACGCAGTATTGATTGAGAAGCGCGCGGTAGGGCGCGGCGGTCGACGCATCAGGACTCGGCGAGCGTTGTGGAGTCGCGATCGCAACGCGCTGCGCCGGTGGCTTCACGGGCTGTGTATTGTTCTTACTCGCGCTCGGTGAAGCCACCGGCGCGTTCGTCTGGGGCGGAGCGGCTCTGAGAGCGAACCCGCCAAACAGCATCGCTGCTAACACTGTCGTTAGGCCGATAGAGACCGAACTCCGCCGATTCGATCTCGGCGCAGCGATCGCAAGATGGAAACTTAGAGTGGGCCCTACATCCTCCGCCGGGGAATCATAGGTCACCGTAGGACCTCCGCGAAGGGTACGTTGGATATGTCGCGAAACATAGCACCGGCGATGTATTTCTGACAAGCTAAGTTTTGAAGCTTTGCCTTACGCAGCTTGGATGATTGTCCAACAGTTGCTTACCGCCGAATTCACGATTGGCGTGCTGGTCTTTTTGTCAGACCTGTTCGGCTTCTTCTGTAATTACCCGTTGTCTTAATCAGTACACTTCGTCCGGCACCTCCAACGGTGTTGCTCCAATTGACTCGAAGGTGTGGCGGGCGTATCGTTGGCGCAATTTGACCGTCTGGCGAATCTGTCATGCGTTCACCTGCTTGTGGGGTGTAGCGGTTAGTGGCACGTGGACGCCCTCGATTTTCAGAGTCGCGGAGGGAACCAGATGAAAGAACGAACGTTCAAGATTTCGGTTCTATGCATCGGGTTATTCGCGGGCATCCTGGTTAGTAAGCGGCTGGGCGTGGTCCAGGGACAATCACAGGGCCGCAGTCTACCGATGTTCGAGGTGGATCACGCGTGGCCCAAGGTGCCCGCAAATGGAAGCTCGGAGATGCCTCAAGCATTGCGATCGATGCCCAGGACAACATCTGGGTTCTGCACCGTCCGCGAACGCTCAAGCCCGAGCAGGCAGCCATGGCTGCACCGCCTGTAATTGTGTTCGATAGCGGAGGCAATTACGTCAAGGCCTGGGGTGGGGATGGCGATGGTTATGAATGGCCGCAACGCGAGCATGGCATCTATATCGACTACAAGGGCTTCGTGTGGCTTGGCGGAAACAATTGCCCCACCAATGGCCTGCCAAGGGTCAAGCCGGTTGCCGACGACCAACTCCTAAAGTTCACGCAAGATGGCAAATTTGTTATGCAAATTGGCCGCAGCAATCAAAGCCACGGCAATGCAGACACGCAGAATTTGCACCGGCCGGCGGATGAATGGGTTTATCAACCGACGAACGAGTTGTTCGTGGCCGATGGTTACGGCAATCACCGCGTGGCCGTCTTCGATGCCGATAGCGGGAAGTTCAAGCGGATGTGGGGCGCATTCGGGAACAAGCCTGCGGACGATGACCACTGCGCCATTGTTACGCCAACCAGCTTCTCGGATCCGGGACCTCAGCAGTTCAGCATCGTACACGCCATCCGCGTTGCGAAGGACGGCACTGTGTATGTCGCTGATCGAGAATACCGGCGCGTCCAGATGTTTACCAAGGATGGCAAATTCCTGAAGCAGCTGGTCAGAAACAACGAACCGTTTGCTCGCGATTTGGCCCTGTCTCCGGACGCCAACCAGCAGTTCCTCTACGTCGGTGGTGGCAATGGCATTTTCATTGTTGATCGCAAGACGCTGGAGATTGTGGGCAACGTCGAGCCCGCAGGCATAATTGGGCCCGGCCATGAGATCGCGACCGATTCGAAAGGCAATCTCTATATCGCGCAGACCACGGCCGGATTACAGAAACTGACATTCAAAGGGATGGCGCACAAAAACTAACATCTATAGGAAAACGAGGTGTCTCTTCCCCAGCTTGCTGTGTGGTGGCGCCGGATTAGTCAGTTCTCGTGGCGCAGGACTAGGAGGGAAAGGTCATCGGTTTTCGGTGCGCCCGACGAGAAATCGCGCAATTCTTTCAAGCAGGCGGCCGACAAAGCTTCGGGAGCGAGCGTGCGCTGGCGACCGACGAGCTTGGCCAGGCGGTCCACGCCATATTCGCTGCCTGAGGCGTCGCGAGCCTCAGATGCGCCGTCCGTGAAGAGAAAAAGAGAATCGCCAGCTTCCAGCTTAGCCCGATGAGCAGGATACTCGCCCTCACAAAACATTCCCAGGGGCATACCCGTCGATTCAAAGCGCGTAATCTCTCCGTCGCGGAGGGCCAGAACGGGACAGTGGCCCGCGCTGCTGATCTCGACCTCGCCCGAGCGGGTCGCCCGTCCGCAGACCAGCGTCGCAAACTGCCCGGCGGTCGTGCTCTCGCACAGAAGTCGATTCGCCCGCCCCATCATTTCTGCAAGGGGCAGACCGACGGTGGCCAAGCTTCGAAACATCGCGTGGAGATGGGTCATGAGCAGGGAGGCGGCGACGCCTTTTCCGGAAACGTCTCCGAGCAAAAACAGAAGACCTTCTGCGCTATTTTCCGAGGTGATCAGATCGCAGTAATCGCCGCTGACCACGCCGAGGGGTTCATAGTGATAATGCACCTGCCAGCCATGCGCTTTGAGAGACCGGGGCGGCAGGAGTCCCTGCTGGACACGTGCCGCTAGTTCAAGATCCTCTTCCAAGCGGCGCCGCTCAGGGGCAGTGAGGTGATCGAGGCAGAACCGCACGAGCGGGTCGGCCAGCAGGCGATCCTTCTCGATAGCGTCGTGGCACTCCTCACAGATGCCGTATGCGCCGCGCTCCATACGATCGAGAGCCGAGTCCACTTCCTCGAGGAGCTGAGACAAAGAAGCGTTCTCACGATTCCCCACGAGCGCACCCTCGAGACGACGTTTGCGCTCCTCGAGTTGTGACTGTAGAAATGGATCAGTGATGGCGGCCATGTTATTGCCCTCGGACCTGAGCCTACAGTAGGGCGAAGCCGGCATCTATCCGTATGCAGCCGGCAAATCCCTCAACCCATGAAAAGGATTAACTCTTCTCAGCACCATTGGATTCATCAAACCTGCCGGCGATTCAGAAGGAAACAGCGTGAGGTTAGAAACATGTTCCCCCAAAAATAGATAGCGAGCGGTTGCCAGGTGGATGGACGTGCTGGGAATTCGCGCCGGGATGAGATCCTTGCGAGCGGCGTACACATTCCAGTGAGGGGAATACGGGGAAATCGACGCCGTTGCTTGAGCTGTGGTCGTGGACGAATCGAAGCCCCGCGTTGAGATCAAACTCCCCGCAAAGTTGGCATGGCAGTCCACCGTAGCCGTTTTTCAGAACCATCCAGCCTGTCGTTTCGCGTCGTGTGATCCCAAAAGTCTGCGCCAACTCGTGAACTTGTCGCTGGTAGTGAGGACTGATGCTGTCGAGTAATGACAGATCTGCATCCCTAGGTCCCGCGACAGTGTGATCACCACGGCGTCACCAACCAACTGCTCGGAAACTGAAGGGACAATTTCGATCGTTCCTCGACAACGAATGGCGCAGTTCGAATTTCTATTGAATTTTCTGAATTTGAATCTTTGTTCATTGCATTTAGCCCTTCGCCCGAGGACCTACCGCTCCAAGGCATTCTTCGCACCTCCCATAGCACTCCACTTCCGCGGAATCTGACTGCTTCCGGCTGCCGACGCACCTTACCAAATGAGTTTGCGCATCATTCGGGAGTCGCACAAGGAACTACCTGCCGGCTGTGCCGACGGTAAACTCGGAAATCCTGGTCGGTTGTGAGGATGATGGGATCTGCAAGCGTTTCGGTCATGCGAACGAGGCAAGCGTCGGCCAAGCCCATAGGAACGTTGGAATATTTCTCGATCAGTTTCACGACGGGCTCCACGTTCTCAGAGAGCGTGAAGGCAACTAGCAGAGCGCGGCGGCGAAGTAACACTGCGAGATTGGGGGCACCGCGCGCTCCGAGAAGATGAAAAGCCTCCGAAAGAACGGCTTCGCACGAGGACCAAGGCGGGGGCATTTCAGACGCCTGCGTCACGGCCCACTTGTGGTGAGTGTCTCGGCTGCTGAGCAGCGCTACCACGAAGCCAGCGTCAACGAGAATGTTTCTGGCCATAACCCGTGGTGTGCAAATACTGCTTCTTGCGCGCAGTTAGGTCCGTCGGTAAGCCATCTACCGATCCAATGAGATCAGCGATGAGGTTGAGGGAGACAGCGCGGCGCCGCTGGCGGGGCGCACGCTCGAGCCGTTCGCGAACGACATCCGACTTCGAGATCTTGCGCCCGCGCGATTCCGCCTCAATATCCGCCACTAGTGGTTCGGGCAGTCGTACGGTGAGAGTCTTCATGAAATAAGTGTATTACATATCCGGCAGGTGCGCAAGACAAGCCAAATTACCAAGGTTATGGCATCGGTCTATGCTCAGTCGGCGTCGCCCACTTCTTGGTAACGGGGGGGCACCCGGTCTACTTAAGTAGACATCGAGAACAAAAAAACTCAGCTTTACCTGAGCATACTCAAAATACCAGTGCTAAGGCGGATCACGCCATCATCGGTAATACCATTTCAAAACTTCCTAGCACAATTTCTAGCCGGTGCGCCGTTGCTTGTGTCTCGTAGCACGTGAAACATCCAGGGCCGCCCTCAGTTCATCCTCTCTCTGTGCCCGAAAAATCTCCCACCGATATGCCCCATGGACGCCAAGGATGTCTAGACTTGCCGTTGCCCCTGCACGCTTAATTATTTCTTCCACGTCGATGAATCCAGGTTTCGTTCGTATCATGCTTACATGAGCTCGTTCGTGATATGACAAGAATGCATTAAATCTGTCGAGGGTGCTGGTGATGAATTCGATCGATGTCTTTAATGTATCTTCGATATTCAGAAATAGAATCGGATATCCATCAAAATATTGATCCTGAGCGACTTCTACGCCAGCCTCAAGGGCGAGGATGTTTTTCATGAGCTTCGCCAACCTACCAGACACAGATTCAATCTTTGAAGCCCTTGGTGGGTAGGCCAAAGATCTGAGCATTTTTAGGATGCATTCGGCTTTCCCGTGGCTCTCGGCTCGTCTGATCCATGTGGCGGCAGCTTCGGTCACCTTGCAAAAACGCTCTTCCTGAAGCAAATTATCTAGGCGCGAAGCTTGGAACCCGGCCGCTAGCACGATACTGTCGGTCATTGCCTCTGTGATTCCATTCAACTTGCAGATGAAAATCTTCAATTCCTCAAACTCGATTCTAAGTTTCTGGCTAAGCTCATTACGTTGCCTAATGTCCGACTTATCGGGATAGGCCGCTAGAGCTTGTTGGTCGAGCTTGGAAAGTGGCTTGATGAATAGGCACTCCGGATAATCTTCTTTTGTAATCGCCGTCAAAAAATCTTCTTCATTTGAATACGTACGCATTTGTTGGGTTAGCCGAATGGCCCACTCTTTTGGAGACAAATAAATTTCGACGTCGTCGAGGCGCCTCTGTCCCGAAGCTAAGGACATAGTTGCCTCCCGGTGAGAAGTGCCATTCGATCCTTAAAGACCGACTCAAGTTTTCGCATTCGGGCCTCTAATTCGTTCTGCTCAACGGCTCTCATCGCAATATTCGCGAGGTATCCGACGGCATTAGCAACTCGATGGTCGATTATCCCCCTGCGAACCTGATCGATGGTCTCCGCTAAGAGAGCGATGATGTTTTCGCTGTTCTGTATTTTCACCCCAGGAGTATTTGGGTCCAGAGTTTTCATGCGATTGCCTTTGCCGCCCAGTGACTGAGCGGCTTTCCGCTCCGCGGCTATGGATGGATCGTGAAAAAAACAGAAATCCGAATCCGAAAGTGCGGTCGCCTCGCACCCACCACCGTTCTGCTTAGTGGCTTGGCATTGCTTGCTCGTTCTCGTTTCTTCGATAGACATTTCGAGCTCCTTTTTCCAAGGTTATGCGTGGCCATCGCGTGAGAGGCCAGGACCGTTGGATGTGGGTAGGTATAAGCTATAGCTGGAAAATTAATTGCGATTGCGGCAGGACGTAGCCCCGGTTGTAGCAGTTATCAGTTTATGCGTCACTCCTCCTTCTTGTGCTTTGGTCAGAAAAAAACCCGCCAATGCGCGGGTTATATCTGTCAAAAAACATTGGTCTGCTGAGGTCTCTACGACTCTCATCCGTTTGAGCGGGGTAGACGACCTCGGGGCTTGGGTCCCTTCCAGTCTTCAGTCGATCGTTCGATCGAGGAAGGTCCTCCGACTCTCAGTAGTTTGAAAATTCGAGCTGTGAAACGATTGAATTACAAGCGTTCACCGTTGTTTTAGACTGACAAAGCGCCGGCACAAAATGAGCAGAAACGCGAGCGGGATTTTTTTAGTCGGGCGCTGACGCGATTGAAATAGATAAATTCTGGATGCTAACCCCTCCGTTTAATGATCTCTTTAATCCATTTCTCAACTTGCTTCTGCGGCACCCATTGAACCAACTTTAAGTCTTCGCATAATTTCTCGCATAAGGCCCGAAGTGTTGGAGTCTTGGTTTTTTCTTCGATCCATTTGTCGCGTTCCGGTGGGAGTGGAGTGCGACTCCCAGAGTCGGGCATTACGTTTCGCTGAAACGTCATGCTGGTGACGGGAGCCGAGTTCTCGCTTTTTCCCCAGCTCCACATGCTTGCCAGGCTCGCTGCTTCGAGAGCTTCGCCATAGTTTTTTAGCACCTTCGCGTGGCGCGATTCGGGAGGCACCTCTTGCAATATCGTGCGTAGTTCTTCGATTTCTTTGGCGGTAAGATCTCCGAGTCGCCGATGACAGTATTTAACAATTTTCTCAAATTCCTCGCGCCAACAAATTTCTGACGGATCGCGATTCGTGAGGGCCCGCCAATCAACCGGTACGCGCGGCCGCAGATCCAGATCTAAAACCGGGACCGAAACGACGCGGCAACGCGCGCCTTTTTCACAGGCTCGGCATTTTCCGTTTTCGTCTATGGTGAAATAGACGTCACCGACGACGTGGACAAACTGTTTCTCGGGAAGAAAACGCCCGCGCCTGCCTAATTCAGCCGCGCTGGATTCAGGCTCGAAACGGTCGCCACCGATGTCTCGGACTAGAATTCTGCGCTTTTCGCGTTTTGGAATACGACTGGACAGGGGAGTAAGCCTGAATCCTCTCTTCTCGCTTTTCCGACGGCGGAGGTTACCGGTACAATTATCTTCTCCTGGCCGGCGAAAGAAAGCAACTACAATCGTCGCGGCTCTCTTTCGCGAAAAACTCATCGACTAGCCGCCACGCGCGGCGCAGGCGCGGCCTGCTCTTTCGAACATGCAGAGGCAACGAGAAGGTTGAGAAAAAGCGGGGCCCAGAATCCTAGTTCAGACCCGAGCAGGTATTTCGATTTCGATCTTACGGGCGCAGCCGATTCTCAGTTTCCGGTAATCCCGTTCTATAAAAGGGGATGTCAAGAAAAACACTTCCGCGGCGACTGGAGGGCATCTCGTCATCCAGCCCTGCGTTGTAATGAGGCGCTGTGATTTTGCTTTTCCCCAGGTTCATTGTCATGTCGCAGCGACGCCCTTCGGTTTCTGACGCAGACAAGCAGAGTGGTTGTGCAGTGCCAACCATGGTTCTATCTGAGACTCGCGGCCTATGACTTTTTCTGGTTGTCCGAGGGGGCATAAGGTTTCTCGAGAGACTCGCTGCCCAAAGCAGCCGTTGCGCCTAACGGGATTACGGATACTCGCCCTCGAACCAGAGCGTCTGAAGAACCGATAGGCCATCGCCGGAGGATGAATCCAGGGATGGACGGGCTCTCGACAGACGCTCAAACTGCTTGTTGTTTCAAATGTTCGGCGCCGAAACAGACTCCCTTCTTCCAAACGAGCAACGTGATCGCCGCAATCTTACGTGCCAGAGTGAGCCGTGCCATGGACGGTTTCATTCCTCGGGCAACTAAAGCGGCGTAGAAGTCCTGAAACGGTCCCGCTACGACAGCAGCTCGGATCGCCGCACCCTTGAAGATATTTTTCAGATCGTGATTGTGATTGGTGTTGAGCCCGCGAATGGCCAGGAGTCTTTTGGAGCGCTGGAGTTGTCCCTCGACAAAACAGTATTCCCCGCTGGTGTAGGTCTTCAGAGCTAAACCGCTGTAGGCCCAGAGTTGCCGTTTGGTGCGAAAGCGATGGGGCGTTTGAATCAGAGCGATCAGCAGAGCCGCCCGAATCGGTCCGATCGAAGGAATCTGGCGCAGCCACTTCATCGCGCCGTGCTTTCGGCTCTCGGCCAACAGATCGCGCCGCACTTCCTGACGCAAAATATCCAGCGCGTCGAACTGCTGGTAGTAGAGCTCGGCTCGGCGGCGCACGCCGGCTTCGGAGATCTTGCTGAGCCATTCCGAACGATAGCGTGGTGCGTAGACTTGCTGGCCGGCACAGGGAATGGCCCAGCTTCGGTAAAGGGCCTTCAGACGATTCATCACCCGCGTGAGATCTCGAGTGACGGCCAGATAGCTGCGTGCCAATTCCCTCAAAGTTCGTAGGCCGTTCTCTCCGTGGTACACCGGCGAGAGCAGTCCGGTTCGCAGAAGATCGGCCAATTTTCGGGCATCGATGCGATCGTTCTTGTTGCCCGCTTTCAGCAGGGAGTTCTTCCGCGGATCGCACACCAGCACTTTAGTGACCTGTGGCTTGACCAGGTCGTGTAGCCACGCCGCACAAGTTCCTTCTTCCAAGGCCACGTGCACGCTTCCGCGAAGTCCCTGGAAAAACTGCAGAATGGTTGCCGCTTTCGTTTCGAGGATGGACTCCATCACGAGCTTGCCGGTGGAATCCAAAACCGCCGCGGAGATCGTTGCTTGGTGAACATCGAGCCCAATATACTTTGCGTCAGTCACGAGGGTGCTCCTTCCTGTGTAGGCGTTGATGCGAACGATCAAAACCTACTCTAAGGGGCGCCCTTTTATAATGCGTTTCTCGGGCCCTATCCAAAATTGGTTATGTCAACCCCCGAGTTTTTCTTTTCGCCGGGCGCCCATTTTGTCGTGGGCGCCCGCTTTATGCATTCGAGCGAAAGAGAGCGGCGTACTAACTTCGGCTTAGCTCTTTTTCGACACTTCCATGTAGATGACTTCTGTTAAGTCCGGAAACGGCGGTGCGCCATTCGGATTAGCCGGCCCGGCAGTGGGCTCGCCAAGGGAAGTCTTGATTTCGTCGAGCGACTTCCCTTGCGCGACCATGGTTTTGATCTTGTTGTACTTGTCCTGAATGAGATCGAGCTTCTTTTGCACTTCGGCTTTGGTCATCATTTCGCCGTGGCCCGTCAAGTAGGTATCGGCATCGAGGGCAAGCATGCCCTTGACATTTTCGATCCAGCCCGCGGCCGAGCCTTGCTTTTCCACGTGAATTCGAGTCTCGGCTCGGTCAGGGCGCCAGCCAGCAGATCGCCGCCGAAGACGATTTTCTCATCGGGTAGGTATACGACGGTATCGCCGCTGGTATGCCCAGGCGCCCAGTGGTACAGGCGAATGTGCACGCCGTCGGCGGTCAGCTTATCCGTCTTGCCGTAGGTCTTGGTAGGAAGACGATCTTGCGGCGCCGGATTGCGGCTGCTGGCTGAAGCCTCCATTTCCTTTTTGCAATTTTCCTGCGCGATGATGGTTAACCCCGAAGGGAACGCGGCCAGCCCGTTCACGTGGTCGCCGTCGCTATGGGTGATTATGACCGTGTTCACCATCTTCGGAGTGACTTTGGCGATTTCGGCAATCACTCCCTTTTCCGAATCCACGGTGGTCTTCGTATCCACGAGGACAACGCCATTTGTGCCTACGATGAACCCGTCATTCGAACCCACGCCGCCCTGGACCCAGTAAACGTTGTCCTTTACTTTCGTCACTTTGAGCGGCTGAGGCTGCTGTTGCGCCCTCGCTACCGCACTAAACGAGACCAGCGCCGCAACGCCCAACATCCCCAGAAGCAGTTTCCTCAATTCGTTCATACTTCCTCCTGATTCCTTCTTCCCACAAAACGCTATTCCTCACGCCCTCTGCTGTCAACCTTGTTCCGGTCCCGGAACTCAATGTGGATCATATTCGATTTCCAGTTTCCGGAAATCCCGTTTTCCAGGCATTTAGCGGTACACTTGAGATCGCCGGGCGACAAACTAGCCTGTGATTCCGCGTCCAATTCCAGAGTATCTGAGCATAGAGGAAGACCTCGTCGCGCTATTCCAGCATCTGCTCGCCGAGTTGCCCTCTAATGCTGCCTCTCTTCGGGTTCAACGGGTAGGTCGAAGTAGCGAGGGAATACAAGTCACTCTCACACCTAAAAGTTCCGGAGCCGCCTCGTTGTGGGCTCATGCTGAAAAAGGCCGTGATTTAGTTGATTTTGGTTTTGGGGACTGGACTAACTCGTGGGAGTTGCCAATCGAGGGCAGAAATCCTAAGGCTGGGAAGGACGAAGTGCTGCAGGAAATCAGAGACTTGTGCAAGGCCGTCATGCCGGGAATTGTAAATATCAACGAGGATTCCTGTGCCGCACTGCAAGCATGCAGATCGAAGGCCGGCCACCTTACCGGATCACTGACACACCTGTTTTTCGCACACGGCCACCTTTGCGCGGAACTCGATTCTACGAGCCTTATGTTACTTGATCTGAAACAAGTTGCTACGTCGCTTACAGTAGGATTGGACATGCCGATAGGGCCTGCTAAGTCGGTTTTTCGGAAACTGGCTAGAAGGGTGCTTCGGGTGAGTAGAACTCCAATTTGCACCTACTCCGCGCGGTAGACGTGTTAACAGCTTCCGGGTCGTCCGAAAGTAACATACCAGAAACAGCCCGCTTCAACATCGTGAGACCCACTCAGGCAAGGGAGCGCAGAGATTGTTCTCCTAAGCAGTTCAGTGCCGCGGAGTAGAGGAGTTTAATCTCTTCAAGATCGTTTGCCTCCGGCTGAGGTGGGGGTACCAGGCGGGATCGCGACCGAACTGGAGCAGGTCCGCCGGATCCCTGAGACGCCTCTCATGCCGTTTGAGCGCCTCCTCCTCAGGGCAGTCGATGCCACAAAACATGATGCGGTAGCCGAGCTGTTTCAACCAATCGAGCATGTCACCGCAAGCCTTACCGACACGGCCAATCTCCCAAATCAAATCGATCCGGCGGACCAGAGCCTCAGCTAATGCCTTGTAAGCGAGTTCACAAGCCTCGCCGTATACCCGTCGATAAGCACCTGCGGGGTCAACAGCGCGCAACTTCCAGTATTCGGGCATCGTGAGGATGAATTGGTCCACATCAATGAGAATGGCGCCAGCGAATTGCTCGCTCCGAAGCTTTCGGGCAAGGGTACTCTTGCCGGCAGCAATGCCGCCGATAATGATTGCCATTCTGGGTTTTCTAGCTGGAGGGTCTTGCGACGAGTAGTTCGGCGTGTGGCTCACCTGCAATCTTAGCACGAATCGGCCGGGCTATTTATATGAAGCGAGGCGATGATCCCCAATAAGCCGGCCCTCTTGATCGAAGAGTTCCGACAAAAGCTTGAGCCGAGCAAATCGCCATCGTCAGCGACAGTTCGTGGTTGTCATTCCG
Organism: uncultured Acidobacteriota bacterium; assembly: GCA_963846235.1. Taxonomy (GTDB): domain Bacteria; phylum Acidobacteriota; class Terriglobia; order Acidiferrales; family UBA7541; genus Palsa-189. The sequence goes on along the minus strand of CAWJVF010000002.1, from coordinate 3,131,957 downwards.
TTGACAATGTACATCGACAGGCAGCGAGTGTCTGGTGGGGGGAGCTACGGGCCGCGGCGCACTGAGTACCCCGTCGACGAATATCTTCCACGCTGGGGCTTCCCGGTCTCGTAGTCTAATCTGGCTTCTGCTGATCTTTTTGTGCTTTGCCCAACGGGCTAGGACTGCCTTGCGGGCGATGTCGCACCGTTGGTTCTGATGTCTATTCTTCGCGAAATAGGAATGAGAAAATGCGCGCTCGGCCGTCTATTCATGTTTAGGCCGTTTGGCGGAGGTAGGCACATCGTCCTCCGTTTCCTGTCTGATAGCCCTATCAAGAAGAAATTCGATCTGCTTGTTAATTGAACGACGCTGTCGTTGGGCCAGTTCAGCGATTTTGGTTTTCAATTTGGCTGGTATGCGTATGAGCAGACTAACGCGCTCTTCAGCTTTGGTGTCAGACATCACGCCAGCGCAAGAACTTCACGATTGACAGCCGATAGCAATGTGATATCATATTGATATATAAGAGGCAGAAAACCCGATGCGCCCGAAGATCGAAACACCAAACTTAGTACGTCAGAACCTACGGATAGTCAAGGAGCTTTACCCAGAACTCAGTAAAGAGGACTTTTCTCGTTTACGTGATCTCACGCGCACGTTGCAGCTCTCTGTGTCAAAAGGGGAGCTTCTCTACATTCAACATGGTTGGTACGTGACGCACGGCGGACTCTTGCAAATAGCCTTACGCCGTCGATGCGCCGCAATTCACACTATCCTCCAGGAACGTCTGTGCAATGCCGAGGCACGACGGTGGGTATTCAAAGCCGTGGTACGCAAATCGAGTGGTAGATCAAGTCAGTCGAATATATTTAGTGGATACGGGGACGCTGATCCCTCCAACGTCTCGCCTCTAGTTCGAGGGGCCGAGATGCGCGTGGCCGAGACGCGGGCAGTCAACCGTGCCCTCCGGAAGGCCTACGGCATTGCGCTGTGCTCGATCGAAGAACTCAGCTGGGAGCCGAAGGCTTATGGTTCATCTGATCCGAAGGAATCCCCTTCCATTTCACACAACAATGGTCATCAAAATGGAAACCCTCGCCTCCGCGATCGCCTCTGCCTTCTGATCCGTCAGCATCAGCTCGATGCCAACCTTGTCAAAGCCTATGCCGCTGATTCTTGCGGTACGCCTAACCTGCGGGATGCCACTCGCGAGCAAATTGAAGCCTTCATCACAAACCTCGCCGACTGGGCAACGAAGGACCGCCCAGCCCTTCTCTGCAAACTCAACAGTTACTCAAGATCACAGGAGGTCACCTCGTGACAAGGCACATTCCTGGGCTGCATTACGAAAGCGGAAATAATACAGATAAGCTTGATGGTATCTTCCTGGTGCGAGTCGAACGGGCCTTTTATCGATGGCACCCAACCAGACCTTTTTATCTCGTACGATTCTCCGTCGTCGAACCCAAAGAACACCATGGCCATTCGTTGGCGGGGCGGATCTACTGCACACCCAAAGCACTATGGCGGCTGAGCTGGTTCCTTCGCGATTTCGGCTATAACACCGATCTGCTGGGCCGAGACGAACTCGATGAAAAAGCCCTGCTTGGACTGCAAGGCATTGTGCGCGTATCACACACCACGTTGAATGGTCATTCCTTTCTGAATCTGGACGGGTTCGCTCCTGCTGCTGATTGGGAGGAATTCGCTCCTGCACCGACACAAAGCCAGCCATGACTTATAGCTACACTCAAATCGCCCAGTACTTGCGCTGCCCGAGAAGCTATCGGTATCGATATCTGGATGGCTGGAAAGAGAAGGACAGCCGCGCGACCTTGCTCTTCGGCCGCTGCTTTGAGAAGGCACTCGCGGCTTACTTTCGGAGGGAGGACAGTGGAGCAGCTTTATTCAGCGAGTGGGCTATATATAAGGATATGCCGCTTGAATACTCCCATGGAGATACCTGGGAGCGCATGTTGCGACAGGGCATTCAGCTGCTTGAGCGGCTTGCACAAGACGATCGTATCGACATAAGGCAACCCAAAGACAACATGCAGGTTAGGCTTACACGGTGCCTATCGGACCGAAATGACTTCATCGCTTACATCGACGCGATTGGCACGATCGACGGTAACCGCTGCCTACTCGAGTGGAAGACGACCACGTCGCGCTATCCAGAAGAACCCGCTGGCCTGCTCGCTCTTGATCCTCAACTGATCTGCTATTCCTGGATGAGCGGGATCTCCGAGGTGGCGTTAATCGCATTTGTCAGAAAGCGTTTCTCTGAGATTCAGTACCTCAAGACCACCATCACAGATCAGCAGAGAGAAGAGTATGGCCGTATGGTCGAGACAACGGCGAGTCATATCGAAGCTGGCGAGTTCATGCCGCACAGCGGCATACGTTTCCCGCAGAACGGCTGCATCAGCTGCCCACAGCTCGGCCTGTGTCTGGGAAACCAACAGCTTGTTGAATCGAAGCTTGTTCGTCGTCCTGGAGCTAGCGACCTTGATTGGCTTGACCAGCTTGTGGATTAACGGAAGGCCTCTCGTGGAGCCAACGCTCAATTCCAGAAGAGCCTCACTCGTGCTGTCGAAGATCGATGAGATCTTGGCGTGGGAAAAGAGCTCAGACCATGAGCGGGATAGCCAATTCGTCGAACTGGGACGTTATTTATGTGAAGTGCGGGCCGGTCAGTACTGGAGGCTGGATAACCTGCGCTCGTTTGACGAATATCTCGAGAGGAAATTCCCGGAATCGAGGCGCAAGGCTTACTACCTGATGGCCATTCACGAACACCTGCCAAAGATCGCCAAACCCGATCTCAAGCTGGTGGGTTGGAGCAAAGCCACGGAACTCGTGAAGGTAGCACGGAGAGATCGAGAACAGTTTGATTGTGCAACCTGGTTGCACAAAGCGACGGAGATGCCCAAGGAGAAGTTCAAACGTGAGGTGGAGAAACACCTCACCGGGCAAGAAATGGAGCCGTGGGAAATAATCTATTTCAAAGTCTACAAGAGCCAGCTGCCAGTCATTGAGCAGGCTCTAGAAACGGCAGGATTGATGCTTGGGAATGACAAATCGAGAGGCTACTGCTTGGAGATGATCTGCGCGGACTTTCTGGCCGGAGCGAGCCTGGAGAGCGGCGAAGCGGTAATTGGACCTTGCCATCCCGAATCCGGGTCGGCAACAGCGCACCAAGCGCAGGACCCTAAGACTAATTCATGAGGATCACGAAGCGCCCAAGGCTCCGCCTCGATTTAAATTCATTTCAGCTCTTGCGGAACTCAGTCCTCAGGCGCGACGGCTGGCGTTGCCAATCGTGTGGTTCACGGCTGAGGTTAGAAGTTCACCACATTACGCCGCGCAGCAAGTTGGGCGATGATATTGAAGAAAACCTCATCACTCTTTGTTGGGAATGCCACCGCCAAATCCATTCAAAATGAGGGCGAGCAGCGGTCGCCCCTTATAGATTTTTTTGGTCATTTGCCTCAGCGGTTTGAGCGGGCTTGAGACTGTAATCATCGCCCCAAAATCCGGATTCTGCGCCTTCGAATTCGACGCCAAGCTTGTACGACCCCGAACCGTCCTCGGCTCCAGTCCAAACGACCCGCGCTCGAATCGACCGTCTATTCTTTTGGTTTCGGAGTTCAAGGATCGTTTCTGCGGGCCAAGCCACGGGCGAGAGGATCAAGGCTCCGTGAAGGTTGATTACCGCGGTTTCTGCTGTGTGGGGTTCCTGAACAGGCCGCAGTTCAAGAGGAATGCGAGCTACGATGCGGGGGCTACGTCGCCCTTCTTCGCCACCCATTTTTTCCGCGCTCACCAGGTGCCTCGTTCGAGAACAATAGGCGCTGACGTAGACCTTTGAGAAGCCCGCGAACTAATAGCCTGCCGAGTTTGTTCAAGCTTGGCTGTCAGTGCCTGCCTTGGCACATGCTCGATGACCGGCTTGAGCAAAAATCGAATTGATCCAGGAACGTCTTTACTCAGGCCAATAACCTCTAGTTCGAGGTACAGTCCGCCATCGCGTTCTTCGAACCTTGCGAAGCTAATCAGTCGCCAGAGATATCCACTCCCCTCATTCTGCGCTAGCCTGCGTTCATCCTTCTCCCCGTAATTATCGATCTGCTGCACACGAGTGGTGGTGAAGGTCATGTATCCTTGCCGTCCATTCAGCGCGCAAAATTTGGAATCCATCTCCGTGTAGAACGCCGCCGTCACAAGCAGCACCCTCTGAACCCACAGAATCGACAATTTCTGCTCATCATCGGCAGAGCCGAGCAACTCCGCTTTGATCAGGCTGGGACGATATATTTCGCTGTATTTCCCGTAATCGCCCACAACGTTAGCAAGATCCTTGTTCCTTGCGCCCGGAATGAACGCCGCACCAATCCAGTGGTGTATAAGTCCGCGCGGCACTATCAGCGGGTGACTGTCGCCTAGAGGTGAAACGACAATCTCGCCCGAATTTAGTTGCCGTCTCCTCGCCGGATCCTCGTCTGCCCACAGGAACGGCGCCCTGCCCCCCAAGCGATCTTGCATGTGCAGCGTCGCGCTCGCTACGTACTTCTCCCATGCCGCCACAGTCTGCTGATCCAATTCGGCGCCGTAGCTCGATCCCGCAGCCGCAAAAACCATCAGCAGCGGCAGCAGCAGTGCCGGCCGATATCTCACATGTCGAATCCTGCGCGTCGCCATCGAAATCGGTGCCATTAGCAAAACCCTAGCGGCTGCCGCGCCGGAAGAGCACCACCCGCGCAGTCCGCAACAGCGTCCTCAAGTCCAGCAGGGGCGAAGCATTGCACACGTAGTAGAGGTCGTACTGAAGTTTCCTTCGCGCGTCGTCCATGCTCGCGCCGTAGGCTTTAGTCCGCGGAAACTCCACTGATTTCGGAAACCCGAGCCGCGGATACAAGCGCGTTCGAACGTTCAGGTGCTCGGTTTCCATGGGGAATCAACCATATTGCACGATTCACAACTTCCGAAACTGCCGTTCGAAATTCACCGGTAAGAAGATTGACATCCACCCACATCGGTTCTGAAGCTCTTGCCCGGAGAATGAACAAATCGCCGAGCCAGTCTCCGGTAGAAGACGTCATTTCAAGCCTTAATTCCCATTGTGGCTCCAACATGTCCTCATTCCATAAATGGTAATGCTTACCACTACGGTCTGGTCGCAAGGGTATGAGGATAGATTCATCGATTCGTCCAGGTTGTGAAAAACAGAATGCGGCGCCGGAGAAGCCAGCTGGTTCCAGCGTGGCCTCGAGAATGCGACAAATTTCTGGAAATTCCGCCGGGCCGTTCGTGAAAGCTTCGATTCCTCGCCGTAAGCGAAGGTTGTTAGCAATCGTCTTCCTTCTCTGTCGAATTCGACGTCCCGTAGAAGCTAGTTCGAAGAATTCAACATACCTTAATTCATGAACGCCCAAGCAAACGCCAAGTGCGACGACTGCAAGTACAAGACCCAGCATCACCTCGCCGTGCAGCAAGGTCAAACTAAGAATACCGAACGTAGCTGCAACGGCGTAAAGCACCAAAACGGCGTCCCGATGCGACAGGCCCCGCTTCATCAATTTGTGGTGAATATGATCATTATCTCCTTGAAACAGAGGTCTCTCACTGAGGAATCGGCGAGCGACCGAAAGAACCACGTCGATGAGGGGTAAGCCAAACGCCACAACCGGAATCGCGATCGCGACCATGGTTGTCGCTTTCTGCGAGCCGGCAAGCGCTAGCACACTAAGTAGAAATCCTATCGAAAGGCTTCCTGAGTCCCCCAGGAAGATCGTTGCCGGATGGAAGTTGTAACGCAAGAACCCGAGGATAGCCCCTGCTAATGCGGCACCGAGAAGCGACACAAGGTCGGAATGTCTCCATAGTGAAATGAGGAAGATGATCAAGGTCGAAAACAATGCTGAACCGGCAGCCAATCCGTCGAGGCCGTCAATAAGGTTGAAAGCATTTGTTACTAGCAAGACCCATAAAATCGTGAGCGGAAGACCGAGCGAAATCCGCAGCATACCCCCAGTAGAGTAGAGATCAAATCGGTGGATACCAAGGCCGCCGAAATAAAGGGCGATTGCTGCGGTCGTCTCTATTACCAATTTCGAGTATGGCCCTAACGAAAAGCAATCATCATATAAGCCCATAAAGAAAATAAGTAGAGATGGCAGCAGTATTCTAAGTACCGTATGAGCGGAAATCCCGCTGTTTACCCCAAAATGCCGAGAAAAGACCAGGCCCATAACTATTGCGAATATAAAAGCAAGAAAAACTGCAACGCCTCCCATGCGGGGCACCGGCTTTAAATGAAAATGTCGGCCAGCATTAGGTGTGTCCAACCAGCCGCGAAGCGTTGCTTGATCGCGGACTAATCGCGTAAGGAGCAGGCAGAACATCGCCGCCGCTAGAAAGACGCAAACGTAGTAAGCCATCACGCAGTTCACCTCCACCTATACATTCTGTTTGTCTGAAATGCGGCCCAATCAGGCTAGATTTGAGAGCTTTCCAAAAGAAGCTTGCTCACTGCTCATTCACTTTTATTAAGTGTGCACCGGGACCGCCCGTGCGCAAGCTGTTGGCATAGGCGAACCGCTGAATCGGAGTCGGCAAAAGTCGGAACACTAGTCGAGCGACGGGAAAGATGTGCCTCCAAGTCAGGCCTTCTAATTTCCAAAGTCCCACCGCGTAGCTTTTAAACTCCAACCAAGACTTAATTAGGCCACGACGGGCCCAAAAATCGTGGCTGATCGTGAATTCATAAAGCGGTTCCGCGAGATTATGAAAACGCAAGCCGGCCTTAAGGCATTCGAACCACATGCTGATGTCTTCATTCATGAGCACCGCTGGATAGCCTTTTATGCGGTCGAAAATACTGGCCCTGAAGCACACGGTTGGATGAGCAACGGGCACGCGCCATGCGATGCACCGCCGTGCATCAGCAGCATCATCCGCAAAATGAACTGCCCGATATTGTGCAGGCTGTTCTTGCACCTCGATGAGATCTGTACCAAGTATGTCGATGTCAGGATTAGCCACCATAAATTTGATTTGCCGATCAAATCGATCTGGACGAGATATATCGTCCGTATCCATCCGAAAAAGAAACTCTTCATCCTCACGAGCGCTTAAAAGATGGTTGAGTACATGAACCAGGCCGCGGTTTTCAGGGAACCTGACAATCTTGTACAGACGGGGCTCTACGGCACGGATCGCCGCGTCTAGCTGTTCGGGAATTGGTCCATCTACTCCAAGGTAAATTCGTACCTCGACCGGGAACGAAAGCCTCTGCGTCAGGATTGAGAGAATCGCACGCTCGAACCGAGCCGGATTCTCAGCATGGTACACCGACATAAGGACGCCCACCTTGTGTGTTCTTACCTGATCGTTACGCACGAAGAGGTCCACATACTGCTGATTTGGCACGTTGGCGATTTATCTGTTGTACTGAGTGAACCGCCCCTAGGGCGGCAATTACCGCACAAATTCAGGCGATTCCCTGTGATACACGGATTTCAGCACGGAAATCCGCATTCGCATTTTCGACACCTAAATTGAGGAGAAGCTTCTTGACCTGTTCAGTAGAAGAGAATTTTGACAGCTGCTGTTCACGCCCGACGAGATACCGCGTGGGTTCTTCGGAGATGGCCTTCATGGCCTGAGCCGCCTGCTCACAATCCAAAGGGTCAACCTGAATCCCGGTGGTTCCAACCACTTCCGGAAGAGAGGATGTGTTGGAAACGATAGAAGGCTTTTTCCAACTCAGAGCTTCTAATGGAGGTATTCCAAATCCTTCATAGAGACTCAACAGGATTAATCCCTTGCAACCAGCGTAGAGGACGTCCAATTCTTCGTCTGAGAGGTATCCCTTCATCTCAATATGGGAGTCCATCTTGAGTTCGCGGATTAAACCCTCGTAGTCACCACCTCCCCACCCTTGGCTGCCGACGATGACTAGGCGATGGTCCCCGCGGTCGTATCTGTTTTTGAAGATTGCGAAAGCGCGAATGACACTCCCCAGGTTCTTTGCGGGTTGTAAGGTGCCAACCGAAAGGAAGTAGTTTCCATACTTAATCCTACTCAGATCATGTTTGCCCACACAATTATGGACGACATCAACCCTTGAGTCCTCAAGATTGAGATGATGCATCAGGTCAGTCTTCGAATTGTTGGAGACTGTAATGATGTGGCTCGACGCTTTTGCCAGAAGGCGCGTGATCGTTCGTACGTAGGTCCCTTGAACCGTCTCGTACTTATCTCGCACAAAGAACGGAGTGAGGTCGTGAATGGTAGTGACGGTGGGGCATCCGGGATGAAACAACGGATTCGCTACACACGGCGAAAACAGCAGGTCCAACTTGAATGTCTTCAGCGGGAGAACAAGCTGCTCATAAAGAATCCTCAGTCCCCGCGACCTGCACAATGACGTATCGGAGCGCCTATATCGAATTCCAGAAGGAATCCTTACGAGGCTCTCGAGGTCAAAACCTCTCTGGCAGAAGAAAACGAATTCAGCATCAACGTTTCCCGGAAGGGCTTCCCACAGCCGCTTAAAGAAATACCAGGTACCCGATAAGTTGGACTCATCGAAACAGAGCAGATTGACACCGATTCTCTTCTTAGACATGACGAGTCTTTGCTACTCGGTTCTGGGCGAGCAATTTGACATGTAGGCACTGACAGGCCGAATGTATGGACCCGCTGACACAAAGCCGACCAACTGCCCAAGTCCTCGAAGCAGGCGAACTCGTGCAACGGAAAGATCGGCTTTGCACAAAGAAACCAGAGATCCTCCAAACGAATAAGCGAGGAAGTCCTTAGCCAATCTGTACGTTGAACAACCGTGCTTTCTCAGCACGTAACCCGTACCCAAAGCGTATGGATAGGCCTGCCTGAGCATGGGCGCTATCGAGCGCAAAGATGGGTGAAAAACGGAGACGCGCGGCTCGTACCATATGCGATGGCCTGAGTCCAATGCCCTAATCAGAAAATCCGTTTCCTCGCCCGATTGGAATATTGTCTCGGAACCGGCCCCTATTAATTCATCGAAGGCTCCGACATCATCCGTAACTGAATTGCGCCAAAAGTTGTTTATAGAAATGCCGTGATGCCATACGCTTTGTTTATCGCACTCGCACCCGATTCCGCTCCTCCTCCGCGGCCCCTGTAGATTGCCAGACTCATCGCGAACAGAGGTCAGGAAAACATCAAAATTCGCGTTGTCCTCAAACCAGGAGTTCACCGACTCGAGTAGCTCAGGCGGATACCAGCAGTCGTCGTCCGGGATTGCGCATATTGACCCAGAGGCGGCCCTTAACCCCACGTTGCGGGCCCGCGACAGGCCTCGCCCACAACGTAAATGTCTGATTTGCAGTTCTCGGTGCTCTTCCACAACCTCCGAAACGCGATCGTCTGAATTCTGGTCGACGATTACGACCTCGAAATCTTTGTGTGTCTGCTGGTCGAGACTAGTCAGAAGGCGCTCGAGTTCCACCGTGCGATTTAACGTCCCTACAACAAGCGATATCACCATTCCTCCACATTTTAGGAGACGGTCTGGTCGTGCAGTTGGTACAAGCCCGTGCTATTTGCTAACTAAGTGCCTGTTACGGTGCTGCAGGACATCCTTGAAGCAGGAGATTCAAGTCTCGAAGGACTATTAATGAGCCAATCAAACAAGTAAATAGCCAGCATGTATAGAGATCCATAGATGATCTGCGACGTGATGGCCGAAATGGTTCCGCGTGGAAGGAAGATGATACTTGGGATGCAGATGCACAAGTAAAAGAGTGACAAATTGTCCCGAGAGGACGACTCCTCCCACTTACGGAGAAAGATGCCACCAAGAGCGCACGCGAAAAGATAACAGACCCACAAGCCCCCAGATGCGTAGAAGAGCTCCAGATAGAAGGTGCCGCCTAATCCGTAGCCTTGCGCAAACTGCGTTGCGTTAAAGCTAGAACTAAGATAATTACCGAGACTTCGATCCGCAGCTGTTCCAACGCCAAGTGCAGAGTACACACCTCCGAGCGGAAGTAGGCTCGCTACAATCGTATGAGGTTCTGGGGGCGTCAGCTGAGTTATAGCAATTGGCAGTACGAATGTGACCCCTTGTTCGACCATAAACTCTGCCACAGTCAGGTAGCTGTCATAGCCGTCTCGCCAGCCCGCGACTAATTGGAAAAAGACTATTAGCACAACGGCGGCGCACACCAACAACCATCGTTTGATGCGCTTCCCACGAATGTTTGAGAGGTACCAAACCCCTACTAGAACCCACTGCCCGACGGCCGCCCTCTGCCCAACGATCAGCCCGGCAACGCCGTTAGCGGTCACTGCAAGAACAACGAGACGCATATACCGCGATTCGCGCAGAAGAATCGCTAAACCGAACAACGTCGGAAGCAGGAAGTCTAGTGCTCGTGATAAGCTGAAAGTGTAGCCCGTCTGGTTCGCATATAGACCAGCGTAGCCCTCCGCAAGAAACGTCGCCAAACTTGACCTTAACGTAACCGGAATGATCACTGCGACAATCAAGAGCGTTAGCCAGAAGCAACGACGGCAATAGCCTTCAATTCGCGTCCCCAATGACCTTAAGTGTGGCCCTACCCCGCGATAAAGCACGAAGTACCCTCCAACGAAGGCCGCGATACCCACGCACCAGAACAACAGTAGGTCAGCTTTGACGTTATCCGGCGTGCTGACAGTAAAGCCGAAAGTCAATTCGTAAGCGCTCTCATCGCGGAGAATCAACCCAAGCACGGGTCTTCCCAAATTGAACAAGCAAGTCGTAAGGAAGAAAAGTCCAATAAGGCTGGTGAATCCCGCTTCGGTCCTTGATATTGCGAAGGCGGCGATTACCCCTAGGGCCAGAAGTACTGCTGACAATGTGCCGGGATCAAATACCACCGATAGAACGCGGCTCACTACCAATAACGAGGCGATCATCAGAAGCGTCAGCCCGGTCAGCCGATGCGATCGAGCTCGACAATTCATCGAAATAGGCGAAGTCGACATCGTCAACGGCCCCGTAGAAAATTGCATATTCTCCTTCATTCAGCTTTGAACGTTCAGGGCGAGTAGCCCACGCCACGCCTGACGTTTCGCCTGAAAAATGGCCGTCGCCCACAACAATCCGACAATCCCTGTGCAGGCAAGGTATGTGACTCCCGCTCCGACGAGACCCCACCGCGGGGCCAAAAGCAAGGCGACGCCAGTGGTCAGGGCTGCAACTATCGCGGATTGCCACATGAAGGGCTCATTTCTGAAAGCCCGCAGGTAAACCGCTTCGCTCTGGACGACAAACATGCTGATCATGGAGAGCAATAGCAAAGCTAGGACGGGTGGAGGGGCCATGCGGGCGGCAATCTTTGGTAGCAGGTATTGTGCACCGATAACGCTGAGCATGGTGAGCATGAGTAGCACTAAGAGCACGGTCAGCGATTGTTTTAATGTTCTGAAGAACACCCGATCAAGCTCTGCAAATTTGCGCTGGGCTACCAACATTCCGAAGGGAGTAGCTTTGGTAGACATCCATGCAAGTACAACCGTGGAAAGATATCCGGTGATGCTGAGGGACATTCCGATCTGCCCAGCCTCTGTTGGGCCGCGATATGCGAAAATGATTGGGGTGAAAATCGTGAATGAAAAGTAGGCGCCAATCCAACTGACGGCAATCTTCCACTGAAAGGGCCAGATTTCGTTACGCCAGGAGACAGCTTGCTCTCGCGCCGCATAGCGCAACAATCCAAGGCATAACTTTCGCCGGCTGTAGAGAAACGCCAGCCCAGCAGCCGCATAACCAATGTTCACCATGCCCGGCGAATAGAGCCCGTGGTGCGCCAGCAGCGCTCCCCAGGACATCGCCGCCCCCAGAAGCGCTTGGCCCAGGCGCATCCGGCCCACCTGCCACACCTGTCCGCAGCCCTCGAGAAACGAGCAGAAAGGATTCAGCAGAAACAAAAACGCAGTCGCGAATACCGCCACCGCCCACGGGCCATGCCATGCCACTGAAGACAGTGGCCGGGCGTGCCGCGAAAAAAAGTAGGCGCCCGCGGGCAGCAGCGATACGCACAGGATGACCGCTGCCACCAGATACCAGCGAAATGCTTTCTGCAGGATGGAGGCCAGCCTGGCGTGGGCCACCGCGTCGCCTTCCACGCACCCGTCGGCATGAAGCGTGAGGCGGGCGCATTCATGCGCGGCCATCTGCAGAATCACAAACGAAAAGCCCAGCTCAAAAACCGCCTGAAGCGAGACCAGGCTCAGCAAAGTGTAGTAATAGCCCTGTTCCACCGGCGTCAGGAAACGCAGGATCAGCAGGACGGTTCCCGTGCTGCCCAGAATCTGGAAGCCGCGCGCCAGCACGGTATAGGCAATGGCCCGATCCAGCCCCAAAACACGTTTCAGCCATACCACCCACTGAGGCCACCCCATAGCGGCTTCCGTCCGCTTGCCCTGAGTCCCGAAGGGAGCTTCGAAGGGCGGCTCGCTTCGAGCGAGCGCAGCGTCTTTAACGCTTGTCGCCATTACCCCTTTACCCATGGGTTAAAATAGAACATGCTCGAATTTTGCCCCGGCGCAACCGTGCCCGGCCCGGCTTCGCCGTCCGCCGCCCAAAATTCCCCGGCTTCCGCGAACGCGCTCCCGCCTCGCCCCGGCTCCCCGCGACTGCCCGTTCTCTTGGTCCTTATTAATAGGACCGGCTTCCCTTCCGCGCTCGCGATCATGAACTCCATCTCCGCCCGAATGGCCGCCCTCAAGCTCGTTCCGCCCCGCCAGAATCAGCTCGCGCATGACGGTGCGCGGAGCTCTCGCGGGCCCTGCGCTTCCAAATTCACTGCGCCTGCAACCCCTTTAGAATGCGCACTTGTGCAAAAAGGGTGGGGGGTACCCCGCCGCGAACCTCCTCGCTGCGAACGTCCTCGCTGCGAACGTCCTCGCTGCGAACGTCTACCAACAGGATGAGCTTCGCAGCGTTAAACGAGTCATCAGGAGCTTCGCAGCGTCAAGAAGTCATCGCCTCGATCTCGCCGATGTTTACTTCAACCGCGACCGCTCGCGTGATGAGCCCTATCGACAGCACAAGCCGCGAGATCCCTTTCTTCCGCACCAGGATTCCTTCGATTCCCGTGAGTGCGCCGCGCGTGATCCGCACGCGCTGGCCTGCCCGCAACACCGGGTGCGGCTGGAGCTTACGGTCATGATCGAGGCACGTTCGGATAGCCATGAGCTCGGCTTCGGGAATCGCTGCCGGCTCGCCTCCAAAACCCACCAGCCGTATCACGCTCGGCACCTGAATCACCTTCAGCCGGCTTTGCAGTGGCATGCGCACAAAGACGTACCCGGGAAAAAGCGGCAGGTCGAGCCGCATCTTTCGGTCCTTCCACTGGCGCACGCTCTCGTAGAGCGGCAGGTAATGCGGGATCGCCCTCTCGCTCATCTGGCGCGCCACGCTCTTTTCGTGATTGGGCTGCGTGTAAGCGGCGAACCACTGCGGCGCGAATTCGCCGCCAGCCGATTCGCGGCAAGCCGCTTCGCCGCAGGCCGCTTCGCCACAAGCCGATTCCGAAATCGCCGGCCCGCCATAAGCCGCTTCGCCACACGCCGCTTCGCCACGGGCCGCGTCCGAAATCGGCGGCTTCGCCCTGTTCAGATTTTGAGAGGTTGATTCCACGCCGCGTCCGCGCACAGCTCCGCCATCGTCTCTTACAGGCCCTGAAAACCATAAGTGGCCGCGGCTCAGAGGCTTACGAGCAGTTCGCTAGTCCGCCCCGCCCTCAACCGGGCGCCGCGATCGGCCAAAAATCGCCCATGTCTTCGAGCGCAGGCTGGCCCCCGCCTGCGGCACCAAACGCATCTGCGTCTTCATCGACGCAAACACTTCCTGCGCCAAAACCTTGCCTTCGTCTTCCGGGTCCATTTGGCGCCAGCGAGTCTTCCCAAGTACGCAAATCACCGCCACAACAAGCGCCAGTATCGTGCCGAGCCCGATCACGATCAGCCGGGGCGGATACGACTTCTTTTCAGGAACTTCGGCTGCATCGAGCACTTTTACGCTTGGCGTTTCCTTGGCCTCTTCGACCTTAGCTAGCTCGTTTTGTTGTGTGAGCAATTCGTAGACAGTCTCTTGGATCTTTGCCTCGCGGTAGAAGTCGGCGTATTTCGCCCCGAGCAGAGGCAATCGCCGAATCGAAGGATAGGGCATGTCAGCGGACGAATCCGTAACTGCGTCAGCCGAGGGGTCTGCAGTGCTTTGTTTAGGCCGTCCCACATTGCTTTCGGTGCCGCCAATCTTGTCGAGTTCTTTGCGCAGCTCGCCGACTCGCGCACTCAGCTCTCGAACGCGGGCGTTGTTTTCCGTGTAGATCTGGCGCATGCCCTGAAGTTCGGATTCGGCTGCGATCATCTGGCCGGCCAGATTCGAGGCGGCATCCAGCATCGCCTTTCCCTGCTGCTGGATGTCGAGAGTGCTGTTCTTACTGGAGAATTGTGCCAGCTGGCCCTCGGCGTTGCCCAAATCTCGCTTCACGGATTGAAGACGATCTTCCAGGAACACGCGCTCGCGATGGGCGGAGGAGGTCGAGAGCTGAGCGACCATCGTATTCAGTTCATTGACGTAGGCGTTGGCAATGGCTGCGGCTCGCTGCGGGCTCCGATCGGTCACGGTTATGGTGATGATGCCGCTCTTCCGGTCTTCCTGAACGACGGTGTTCTTGCTCAGTTCTTTGCGCGCATCTTCCAGGAGCCGGACGCTGTATATCTTTCTCAAATCGAAGCTCTGGACCAGATGGTTCTCGATCGTCTCGCTTTGCAACATGCCAACAAACAATGCGCCTGAGCTTTTCAGCCCGAGGAGATCGCCGGCCGTTGCTGCAAGTCCGCCTCCGGTTTTCTGGGCCATTTCCGCCATCATCATCATGCCTGACGTAGATTGCGGGTCGGGCGGCATCAGCCTTGTGCTGGTTGTGTATCGCTTCGGAATTGCAAACGCGAGCACCAGTGAGAGCAGCAGGCCCACACCGGCAAAATGCGCCATGTAAGTGCGCTCATCCCAGACGAGGCGCAGCGTGGCTATCCATTTCTCCCGCGTGGGGTAACGTTCCTCCGAGCCAGCATGGTTCATGTCAGATTGAAACGCTGCGCCGGAGGGCTCCTGCGATTTGATGTTGTCGTCTCCCATCAACCAAGGTTTCCTATTCTTGTGGCGCGTTTCGTGCCTCTATCGATTGCTCTTCTGTCTTCCAGAATTTCGCTCGGGATAAAAGCCGACTTCGAGGGTCGCGGTGACGTTTCTCTGTCGCCCGCTGAATAGCACCGGATAACGCGAAATGTTTTCGTACTGCAGTTCACTTTTAATGTAGAAGCCATTCCGCTGGTAAAATTCGCCCCGCATCCCATAGTCTTGCCAAACGCCTCCGCCGGGAATGAACTGCGCGCTTACGCTGTTGTGCCGGTAGATGAATTGCAAGGTGTTGCGTGGCGAGATCCAGTAGGTGAACCAACTTTGGATACTCCGGCCTTCGCGGCCGACAGTGTTGCCAATCAAATTGCCTCTGTTTGTGTTACCGTCTGGGTACTGATAGTTATAGTAGTTATACAGTCCTGAATTTCCTCCGCCGATTAGAGCGGAAGACGACTCTGTGGAGACGCCTTCCATGTGGAAATCGAGCCTAGGAATTCCGGGAATCCGTGTAATGAAGATTCCGGGATGCCAAGGATTACGCGGGGGATTCTCAATCGGCAAGATGTCGTCTTCGGCGTAAGCGTCTCCGTAGAGGACTATGTAGTTCCGAACCTTAGGAACATAAAACGTCCAGTCCATCTCGGATTCGTTGTCACCGGGTACGCTGTTGAGTTTGGGACTGACCGAACCAATCAGACTGCGAAGCAAATTCCCGGTTGTCAGCGGGTCTCCGCCCGTGCCTCCGATCATGGCTCTGCGCCCGAATCCGAGCTCAAGAAACGAAAACAATTTGACGCTGACCTTCTGTCCATAGACAAACGGGTTTGGAACGTAAGGATGTCCCTCAAGGCGCCCGAAGAAGTTGTCCATTCGCACAGGACCGAGGTGCTTGAGAAAACCCGGCAAAAGAAATGGTTCCGGATTCACCAAGCGGATCATCGTGACCGGCTCGGTGTTGTCGCTCCACATCAATGAATCCGGCCCAGGCGCCCAGGAAAAACTCTGCCGGCCGACAGCAAGCTGGAAGTTGTGCACGTCTACAGCTGCGTAAGCATCCAGCAGTTGCGCTTGATTGGTGCTTGCTACCGCACCTGATTGCACTTCGGAAAGCGGTACGTTGTCTGCTCGGGCGATCACGTTGCGCGCTGCATCGGAAAACGCTGGCGCCGCAGGAGCGTGTTGGTATTCCGCGCGGAGATATATAGTTAGCGGCCCTGCTGAAGCGTCGAAAGATCCGCCGGCTTGGCCGTTGGTCCCGCGCTCAAAGGGCCGTCCAAAGTCATAAGCGACGGTTTGGCCAAAGTGATAGCTATCGGTCAGCGCCGGACCGCTGATTGAAACTGCTCTGACATAAAGAGAATCGACGTTCGCAGTTAAATTGTGCCCGCCGCTAAGCAAACCACTTTCATAACCAAATTCTTCTTGCAGTCGGCTGACGAGCCCGGCAGCCTCGGTATTTGGTCTATCCGCTGCTTGCAATGACTCCGCGGCTTCTTCGGTGAGGCGAGCACACTCCATCCGTGTCCAAGGCTTCAAACCGATAATCGCACTGCTAACGTATCGCAGAGCCGCCAACCGCTCGACGGTCGAGTAAACCCAGCTATCGAGCGGAACGAATGGAGAACCCATGTCCTGCCGATCTCGTTCCCCTTCCACGATCCTCCTTTCCTGGAAGATCGCCGACTGTCGCTCCTCCAAGATCAGGATCATGGTGTACGCGATAGATGTATCGTCCGACAAACCATCCTATTGCGCTACCGACCAGAGCATCCGAAGGCGAATGATCTTTGCCCAGGACAACTGATGCACTCACAGCTGTGGCCAGGCCATAAGCTAATGTTTGAGTGACGAACCCGGGATATTCGTGCGCGATGACGGTCGCTGCAGCCCACGCCACTGCGGCATGATCCGAGGGGAATGAATTGCTGCCCTTGAAGAAGTCGAGCCGCCCTTGATCCGCAGTAGGACGTTCTCTGCCGAACGTAATATTTAAGGGCCTGCGTTGTCGAGCAGGCTGTTAATTACGGCCTCACCGGTGAGAATCCCTGTCTCTCTCTGGTGCTCACTGTGCGAGATATAGCTCCAGAGATAGGAGCCGGCGCCAACGCCAACCAACGCAGCCACTCCATCGTTCGAGAAACTACGATAACGATTCAATTTTTGTGGGTCGCTCGATAGCGCACGAACGACGGAGCGATCTGTTGCAACTGAGAATGCGGTCACGGTGGCAAACGGAAAAAGCCAAGTGCCATCATCCCAATGCAGGTGAAAAGGGCTCGTCCATATGGTCTTCTGATCTAGAGTGATATTCTTCAGCAAAGAAAAGCCGACGCGGGTTTCTGAAAACTCGCCGCTGCTATTCAGTTGCTTCGTATTTGTTTGTCCGGCAAGAGCTGCCCTTCGTTCTCCGTCGATTCTTGTGCCCGCGGTCGTTCCAGCTACTGCGACAATGATCAGAGTTAAGAAAACCTTTGCCCTAAGTGTGCGCAATGGCCCCGATTCTCCTCAGAACTTAGAAGCAATTGCTGCCGATGTACCGATCGCAGAAAGGGTGGACGCTGTTTGCATAATGGTCTTCCACTTTTGGTTTTGCCCGGTCGCTTTCTCAGGAACGACGACCATATCGCCCGGACGCAATGCGGTGCCTAACGGACTGCCGCTAAACCACCCGTCAGCAGTTTGGCCGCCCACGATCGATCCGTCTGCGCGAATCACAAAGATGGATTTCTTATCAGCAAGCTGAGTCGGCCCCCCGGCTTGCGAGAGATACCACTTCGCACTCCTACCCGGCCTAAAGGTGATGGCCGTCTCGTCGTAAACAGCGCCGGATACAAGAACAAAGTTTGGCGCTTTCGGAATTACCAACGCATCTCCGCTTCTTAGTACGATGTCGTTTGGCGTCCCTTCCCACTGCTTCATGTTCGAAGAGATGCGGATCACCATGCGCCCGCTGGGTGGAGTCTCCTGCATTCGGGCGAGCGTGGTCTCAAGTTGCTGCGTGCCATTTTGTTTGGTCATCTTTTTATCGGCATCATCGCTGGGCAGCGGCGCCAGCTCTGCTTCTTCACCGCGGATACGCTGAACAAGCTCGTTGCGAGACTTCTGCTCCAGCTCCAGGACTTCCGGGCGCGTGAAGAGAGCACCATAGACATAAGACTGTGGCGCGAACCCTCCCGCACGCTTAAGTACGGAGCTGAGACGTTCGCCAGGCTTAATTCCGTAGCTTCCGGGATGTTGTACTTCTCCTTGCAAGCTTACCGAGGCGCCGATGTCGTTCCAGCCAGACAGCTGTCGGATTGTCAGCACGTCGCCGTCGCGAAGGGGCGGATCCTTACTGACGTCACTGGCTAGAGCGTCTGGAATACTGACTTCGAAATGTTCGCCTAACTTGTTTTCGCCAGCCTTCGGATTGAAGCGAGTGAGATCCGCGGTTTCGGTGTAAGCGCTGCGCTTGAAGCCTCCCGCAAGCCCAATCAAGTCCGAAACGGTCAAACTACCGCTCAGCGGATATCGCCCCGGCTTCACCACTTCGCCTGCAATTTCAACGGAGGGAGTATCCGCCCGGAATGAATTCAGCTGAATCAGCAGGCGGTCGCGCGGCTCTAGCAAGAGGTTGCTAGCTGCGTTGCCTTCGAGAGCCTCGTTTAAGCGAACACTCACCATCTTTAAGGAACTGTCCGGCATGATTCGAATGATCTGAGCCGAATCCATCGCTGCATCCGGAGTCACGCCGCCCGCCATCTCGACGGCATCGCGGAAATGAATCTGCCCCGAGGTCTGGAACGTTCCCGGATTGCGCACCGCCCCAGTTACGGACACCGTTGGCGCGTCTTCAAAATCAAATCGGCTGAAGATGCGCACGGTGTCGAGAGGCTTGAGGGCCGGGCCAGCCGCTGGATTCGCGAGCGCCGCGGCAAGGTCGAAGCTTTCCACCGTAGGGTGGTAATCGGGAGGATTCAGGTGAATGATCTCGGCGTACTTCGTCGACGGCTCCGGCATCAGGTCGCTATAGGACGTAATCAGATCCGTCAGCTTCATGCCCGGTTTGTATGCGTAGCGTCCCGTCCGCAGCGCATGTCCCTGAAGATAAACAGCGTCCTGGTTGAACGTGGCGATGGGAAAGATGTGAATTTCGTCTCGGTCCTGGACATGAAATGCCGCGAGGTTCGCTTCGATATCTGTAGGATCGGTAGCACCCGAGACATCAAGACTCAGCATGGTGCGCTTTTCGTGAGCATCGAGCCGCTGGACTTCTATATGGCTCAGCGTGGCAGTTGGGAGAATTCCTCCCGCCATACCTATCGCCTGCGCGAGTGTCGTCCCGTCACGCAGTTCATAGATCGCTGGACGCCGCACCATCCCATCCATCTGAACCAGCGAACCGATCGGAGGCACGAGTAACGTGTCGCCCGGCTCCAGTCGCTTTATATCGGTGCGCACCCCGCGCAGAAGCAGGTCATACAGATCCACATCCTGCACGAGCGTGGTGCCGCGATAGTGCTTCACGATGCGCATCGAGCCGCCCGAAGTCGGTCCCCCGGCCGCGAGCAGCGCGTTGAGAGGAGTGGAAAGCGAACTCACGTCATAGGGACCAGGATGGTTCACATCGCCCACTACGTAGATACGCACGGTCCGCAATCGTGATAGCGAAACGTCGGCCGAAACGTCACGGAACTGGGTACGCAGCAATCGCTGGACTGATTGCTGCACATCCCCGAGGGTCTGCCCATTGACCAGCATCGGCCCAATTTCTGGCAGCGCGATGCGCCCCTCATGATCGACCGTACGAACCAGCCGCTGCGAAACGCCGCCCCACAGATCGATAGTGAGACCGTCGCCCGGTCCAACTACGTAATCGGGTGATGCTGGGAAATCGATCGGAATCACTCCCGCCGCCGCAGGGGGATTTTCAAAAACCTCCTCGCCAAAGCGGACGACCGAACCTGAGGAAGTACCAGCGTGAACAAACATGTCGTAGAGAGATGGGATATCGGAATACGGTGTCCAGTGGCGATCGGTTGCTGACATGTCGGTTCCCAGCAGAGCTTCACTTGCAGGGCTGCTGCGCTTCATCATTCCGCTCGCCGGCGCCGGTGTGGCTGGGGACGGTTGCGGCGGTGGATCAGGATCAGGAAGCGCTGTGCGGTCAAAAGAAACCGGCAGCAGCGCCAGACTGCTGTCGCTACCAGCCTGAATACCAGCGGCACCGCCAGTTCCGAGCGGGCTAGCGCTAGTTCTTAAAAGCGATCCATTGCCGCTCGTCGGCTGAGGCATTGGATTCGTCAGAAGCTGATCGAAATCTCTATCTTTTGGCAGCTCGCCAGGATTGGAGCTGTTGGTTTGAATGGCTTTTTGTGGCGCTTTGGCCTGGCAACTTGGATCTCCAACACCTGTTGAGCTATTACATTTCGCCAATTGGTTCTGTTGCGCTTGTGGAGCCTGAGCCTGCCGGGTTGATACGAGTTCCCGAATTCGTTCTTGTTCCAAGGCAGCCTGTTCGCGACCGACTTGGGAATCGGGATTGATCTTAGGCAGTAGATAGCCATAGCCTTGCAATAGTCGTGTCGCGGCGGCGCGGAATCGAACGTCACTCGTAAGCCGTGAGAGAAGGGCAGCGTCGGTCAGGTCGGAATCCCTTAAGATTTGCCCGCGATCGGCGGCATCTTTCGCTATCCAGCGCTTCAACTCAACAAAAAGCCCTGGATTCGCGTTCAGCACTGCCGCAATTTGCCCTTCCGATGCAGCGACTCTATCGAGATTGTCTTTCGCAAGTTCGGAAGCAGAAATCGCACGGTCTTCTGTCGGCTGTTGTGCGGAAGCAGGAATGATAAGGAAAGACAATGCGCAAAGGCAGATGGAAAGAACCACCACTCCAGGGCTGCGCTTCTTAGTGACGAGGACAATCATCCGTGCACCCATCGACTACTCGCTTTCTCTCATCCGAGAATTGCTACGGATGACATCCAGAATCTCTGCTTCGGGCCCTTTATAGGTCATCGAACGAATCCCATCTGACGCTGAAAAAAGAACGAACGAATTACCGTCAGTGGCCAGCGCCATAATTTGCATTGCGGGATACTTCTGCAACATGTCTTCCCGCGCTGACGAACCAAAACGTCGAGAGTCCAACGAAACAATCAGAAATTCCGGGGTGGCTTGTTCAATCGCCCGGGAGATTTCGGCTTCATCGGTAATGTCGGCGATGACCTCAACATCTTCTTCGCCAGCCAGGCTCATAGCTATCACCTCCCGCATCAGGCGGGGTTGGTTGGCCATGGCAACGCGAATCATTCGAGCCACAGGAGGCATCTGCCACGCGCACAATAACGGGCATATCGAATCAGGGGAAGGTCCCAAAAGGGTTCAAAGGAGTACCGCGCGCAGTACCTATCCTGTATCTAGAGGCGTACCTATTTGGTACCCACAAAAGTACCTATTTGGTACCTATAAAAGTACCGAATACGACGTGTCTCCTTCAGAATAAACGCTCGGAAATCGAATGAATCGCTACAGGAAGCTTCACCATTCGCGCGATGTCTGATAGAAACTGGCAAGTACCAGCGTGAGTCCAAGACAGATTGAGAACCAGACTGTCAACCGCGGGGGCTGTTAATTAGGGAGATTTTCAGCGCGGGCGTTTTCGATAATCTCTGAGCGGTCGCTTGCTCCGATCTTGCGGAGCATGCGATGTACATGGTTCTTCACGGTTTGTTCAGAGAGGTTGAGATTGCATGCAATTTCCTTATTGGTTAGACCCCGAGCAATCATAGGAAGTAGTTCCTGCTGGCGCCGCGTCAGCCGGACGCCCATTTTTCTAACGCTAGGAGTGAATTCCCTGACCCCGGCAAGGGTATCGAATAAAGCCTTGCTGAGCGGGGATGGGCAGATGGCTTCGCCTCGCGCTACTGCGCGAATTGCCGTGATTACGTCCGCTGGCGATGCCTCATGCAATAAATATCCGCTCACTCCTGCGCGTACCGCTCTGAGGAAGGCTCCCTCATCGACGTCCATACCAATCATGAGAACCTGCGCGTTCGGGTTCAAATCCCGCATGCGAGTGACGCATTGGCGGTTCACAGCATTTGCGCCGACCGAATCCAATAAAATCACGTCACTCTGTGATTTCGCGATAATACGAGCCATATTTGAGAAATCCGCGGACTGTCCAACCACAAGTATGTCTGGTCTTTGCTGAATGATGCGGGCTAATGATTTGCAAAGAAGATGATTACCAACAAGAAGAGAGACCTTGGTCCGAACGCTCGGATCACTCACTTTAGATCGCACCTCAACCGTAATAGAGTTCAGCACGTGGGGGAGTCTAACTCAAACAGGAAAGCGGAATACATGATTTACTGTATTAAGTGCTTAGTTATAACCTATCAATTAACGGTGGACCATGCCACGACCTACCGCGCGAACCAGTATTTCAAGACGCGCGCCCGCCAGTCTTTCCGCTCAATCCCCGATCCAGCCGCCCTGGCCTGACCCTGTTCAAAGCGGAATCCGTACTGCCCAACCACAACGTGAGTAGCGGTGTCAAAACTCACGCCGGGAGCTTAAATAAACCGACGACGCCGGGAAAAGGCAGTCTTACGCAATCGCGGTATGCCGCTTTCATCGGTTCGCTCGCTCCCGGTTGAGTCGTTGCTGTGCGCCTTTAGTCAAAGCTGTTGATCATCCGAACCGAGGTCCGAGACGCATTTGCGATCTGTCGCTCGAATGGGGTATTGTACGCGGCATTCAGTTCCCCAAATTGTTTTCAGAGGCGCGGATGCGGAGGGCCCAGGGATCAGAATGCCTGTCGTGTATCCCTAGTCGCGATCTCTTATTACACGGCTGGCGATCCGTAAGGACGAGAGCGGGGCTCGGTTATCTATATGCGAGCGTTTTGATCGTCGCCTTCGCGAGCCTGTCTTCTTGTCTGTGGGCGCAATCCTCAACCACGGGTGCACTGCGAGGCGCCGTCAGGGATCTGGGCGGCCAAGCTGTTCCGGGTGCGGTCGTCACGCTCGTCAACGGAACAAACGGTCAGGCGCAAAGCGCAGTCACCGACGAAAATGGCTTCTATGGCTTTTCGTTGCTTCCTCCAGGAACTTATGACGTGATTCTTGCTGCAAAGGGATTCAAGACTGCCGCGGCCATGTCCGTAGTTATAAATGTCTCGGAAGCCCCCGAGTTAGATGCTCAACTCGAAGCGGGAGCGGCGGACGAACGCGTTACCTGCCAGTGCCGGCTCAGCCAGGCGGCCACGGCTTCCAGCGGCACGCTGGTGGACAGCAAGACCCTGACTGCAGTGCCGCTGACCACGCGCAACTTTACGCAAGTGCTATCGATGTCGTCGGGTTCCGCAGCGAATGTGAATAATGCCGGCTTGCTCGGAAACGGCTCACAGGATGTAAATGTGAATGGGAGTATTGCCGTCGGCCTCTATACCGTAGACGGCGCCGCTTCTGCCAGCACAGTCCCCAATCCCGACACGATTACGCAATTTAAGATCCAGACATCGCAATACGACGCCGGCTACGGGACGAGAGTCCCCAACACCAATCTCGTCACTCGTTCCGGTGAAAACGACTTTCACGGCGATGCCTGGGAGTTCATCCGCAACGATATTTTCAATGCCAATTCGTTTTTCCAGAATGCAAACGGACGGCCCAAGGCAACTTTGAAGCAGAATCAGTTCGGCGGCACGATAGGCGGACCCATCAAGACAGATAAACTTTTCTTCTTTGGCTCATATCAGGGAACCCGCCAAGTGAACGGCCTGGACAATACCGCCTCCTTGGACACGGTCATACTTCCGCCCCTGACGAACGATCGGTCGGCGGCGACCATCGGATCGGAGTTCTGTCCGGCGAACAAGCCTGCGAATGTACGGTCTGCCTACTTAACCTTTGCGGGAGGAGTGCAGGTGGCCTGCGACGGCTCAAACATAAATCCCGTCGCACTAAAGATTCTGCAGCTGAAGCTGCCCGACGGGAGCTATTTGATTCCCACGCCTCAAACCATTCTGTCCGGCGGCGTGAACGCGGGTCTCGGCCTTTCGGCTTTTAGTCTTAAGTCCACTTATGATGAAAACCAATCTCTGGCGAACCTTTCCTATATCCTTTCCAAAAAGCATACGCTCACGGGCCGGCTTTATTACGCTACAGCTCACACCTTCAGAGGTTTTGGCTCTTCATTTCTGCGTGCCCCGGAGACTCCGCCCACTCCGGGCTTTCCGCTGATACTCGATGACACAAATGTCATCGCCAGCACGCAACTCAGCTCGGTGTTTACTCCGAATATTGCCAATGAAGCGCGCATGACTTTCACGGCCAATCGCTCGAACCCGGACGTCCCCGGCATTCCCGCAGCTGCTTTGGTCGGCATGACGCCTGCAAATGCGTTGGCTCCGCTTTTGCCGGACATCATTATGCGAGGACCGCTGGGAGATTTTCAGGCCGGGAATGTACTTAGTGATTTTCTGAACCATAGCAAAACCTATTCCTGGGCGGATACTCTCTCCTGGACTCATGGCAGGCACACGACTCGTACCGGGGTCTTTGCCTTAATCCAGCCAATGGAGTCGTCCAACATCAGTCTCACTCGGGGAAGGCTGGCCTTTCAGAATTTCACTGATTTCTTGCTGGGAATGAGCGCGGCCCAGAACGGAAGTCCTCGGGGACTTAGCAATGTTCAATCGATTGAAGCCGACGAAGGCCCGGGGCCAACGGGGAACGTCATTCTCTTGCTTCGATACAATCACATCGCCGGCTTCTTGGAAGACGACATCAAAGTCAACGGACGCCTCACAGTTAATCTGGGTCTGCGCTGGGAATACCTGCCGCCTTCATTTGGCCGAAACCACGACTTGGGCAACGCGTGGACCTCGCTCCTTGAGACTGTGCCCGTCCCGCCTGCTTCCGGCACCTATGCTGGGATCACCGTGCCGCCAGGTTACGATCCGAACCGAATTAACCCCTACACCGGCCAACCCTTCGGGCCGCCTCCTCCCGGCTTGCCCGTGCGTCCTAACAATGGTTACTACGAGAATGGCGCTCCGTGGGACGCCTTCGCTCCGCGCTTGAGTTTTGCCTGGCAACCCGGCAGCAAGCAAAGCCGCGTGGCCGTGCGCGGCGGCTATGGATGGTTCTACCAACCTCTTAGCGACAGAGGAAACGCGACCGGTACGCCATCGGAAAATATTCAGCCCTTCGGCCAACTGATCGGCAGTGTGGGAGCCAGCAATGGCGCGTCCACTTTGCAAAATCCTTTCCCGCCCACTACGCTTGGATTCACTTTACGAACGCCCACCTCGCATCTGGATGACCGGATCATCGGACCGCACTTCGATAATCCCAAGCTGCAGCAGTGGAACCTGAACGTGCAATATGCCTTCTCGAGCAATTTAACTCTCGACTTGGGTTATGTCGGATCGCACGGCAATAACTTCTTTCTGCTTCATGGCTCGAACCAGCCGTTCCTGGCGACACCGGGCCAGCCTCTGAACTGCGGGCTGCCCAATACGCCTGCGGGTTTGGGCGTGACCCCTGCTATTTTCGCCAATCTGGGCATTGATGCATCGGGCTGCGTAACTACGAACACCTCGGTCAATGCCCAGTGGCGAGTCCCGATCGTCGGCGACACGCCGACCGGTTTGCTCGCGCACCAATATCTCGGCGGCTCCTGGTATCAAAGCGGTCAGGCAACGCTCCGGCAGCAAGTCACTCACCGCCTCAGCTTTCAATTTGCTTATACCTTTTCCAAGGCCTTGGCGAACACCACGGTTTACAACGACCAGCGCAACCTTGATCTGGATTGGGGGCCTACGAATTTCGACCGCAGGCACCGCTTAATTGCGAACTTCAACTACGATTTGCCCAGCATGACGAGACGCGGCTTTGTCGGCTCTGCTTCGCGCGGCTGGTCTATTTCAGGAATCGTGATCGCGCAAAGTGGAACGCCGATGACTCTCACCGACAAGAACGGCAGCGTGGTTTACGGCTTTGCCGGAACGTCTACCATCACAATTTGCCCCAGCTCGTCCTATAGCAACCTCTTGACGCCAGGCGCTACGACTTCTCGCTTGAGCACTTACTTTAATAAGTCCGCCATCTGCCCTGCTCCGGCAATCGGCTCCGATGGCTCCACAGGATACGGAAATACGGGAGTAGGGATCGTCAGGGGACCGGGACAATTCAACACGGATGTTTCCATCGGCAAAATTACAACCGTCGGGGGGCTCCGGGAGAACGCACAATTGGCTTTCCGCACCGAGTTCTACAACGCGCTCAATCACCCGCAATTCGCCAACCCCGGCACGACTTTCGGAACGGCAACCTTCGGTGTCATCACCCAAACGTCCGTGGCTCCCCGGCTGATCCAATTCGGCTTGAAGTATATTTTCTAAGAGTTCAGCAGCTAGGCCGTTACTGGCACTGCGACTCCACCGAAGCGTTCGTGTTGGGAGATTCACCTTACTTGTAATCGCCGCGACAGCTATGCCTTTCCAACGTCACCATGCAGGTAGACATGGAAGTTTCCGTCGCGTGCGGGCATCTGCCCCACAATGCTGCAGTGTCATAAATAGCGTTCGTTGCTACTGGTGCCCGACACTGCTGAACATGGCCGCATACGGCCTGCCATCGAAGGCGGACCTGACGCGAGAGATTTTTCCGCCTTTGAACTGGTGCCACTCGGCGACCAGAACCTTACCTTCGGCTGGTGCTTTTGTCTCCAATTCGAAAAAGACAGCGGCCTCATTCCCGTGGCCAATGACCGCCTTTACCTCCAGGCGAATCGTGACCTGCAGCAGCCCCGTCAATGCCTTGAGGTACTCTTCTGCGCTGCGATATGTCTGAAAGAGTCCAACGAATACGAGGTCATCGGCCAGATAAGTGCGGGCCCCAGCAATGTCCCTTCTCACGACGGCATCATAGAATTTCTTGAGAATTTCTCCGCATGCGGACTCGCCGAACGAGTCGCGTTTTCCGGCAACCATTTCGTAGTCGGTGAACACGACATCGCCGCCAACTAACTCCGGCGAATAAACGGCCTCAAAACGGTGTACGCCTTCCGACTGACCGTGACGCGTCTGCGCGGCGACATCTTCGAAGATGAAGGAATGCAAGAAACGGGTCGGATCATCATTTTGCTGCCATGCAAGGTACATCTGGGTGCCCGGCTCGTTTTCCTGAATGTACGGCACAAAGTCCTTGATTGCCTTTCTGACTTTATCGACTGCGGAAGCTTTCACCTGATAACCACCAGTTTGATAGATAGCCACGAATTCTCCTTTCGAGGAATGAATAACCGCAGCAACTTGAAAGCCGTACCGAGCCTCTATCCGATATCTACATCGTCTGGGTAAGGTGCCCCCCTACCCGTCTCACATAACCGCTTCAAACTGAGTAAGTAGATTCCCCATTTGGTGCTGCAGTAATGCATGAATTCCACCTGTTCCTTCCAACCGCGCTGGGCGAAGAGCACGATGGCCACCTGGTCTTCCTGCTTCAAGTCTAAAGTCAACTCGGTGCCGATCCACTCCTTTGCACCGTTGACACAGAGCCATTTGACACGTCGCCCGGGAGCGAGTTCCTCGACCTTCATGTCATTAAAGCCGCGATCGCCTAATCGAAACTGGTTAATTGCACCGACTTTCGGCGATGCTGTGACGTTCGTCGTCCACCAGCCTGCTAGACCCTCCTCCTCAGAGAGCGCAGCAAAAACCTTGTGCGTGCTCGATTTGATTCCAACGCGGTGCAATATGTCGGCCAATCTCGCCTCCAATACTCAGCAAGCCTTTACCCAATAAACGTCAAGTCGAAAAGACCATCACAGGCTGCGCTTCGACGCGAACCGCTTACCGTAGTGCTCTTCCCTCAGAGCTTTGGTCGCCCAAAAAGGTCGTGGATTGCGACCGCTAAGACAGTCCGCCAGAATGTCCAAGTGCGTGTGCCATCCGCTGGCCACGCTTATCATCTTTCCGAGGTCACCGAGACGGCGATGAGTTATGACAAGACGTACGCTCTTCGCTCGCCCCTGCGTTAGCTCGAACGTCACTTCGGAAGCATCAGACCCTTCGCCCCAGGTGAAACTTAGCAGGCGCGGCGGATCGCATTGCGTGACCCGGCCGCTAACCTGACACGAAGCTTCTTTACCCGGAGGGTGTTTTCTCGTTCGTAAGCTCCGAAAAATGGAAGTGGAGTTCCACGCGCCCGCCGACTCGCAGGTCCATCGGGCCAGCGCCAAGCCATTTCCTGCGCTTTTCCGACTCCGTCAGGTAAGCCCAGACGCGTTCGATAGGCCCAGGCAGTAGGCGCTCGATACGGAAAGTCCGGGATTCAGGTGAATCCCCCCGCTCTTTCCGTATGTCGTTTGGTTTTTTCGGCCTGGGGCTCATCGCAGCCGCCTCCGCTTTGATCGTTTGCGTTTGGACGCTACTCGATCTTCTTCCCCCAAGAGAGCTTCAAGAGCGTCAAGCCTCTTGGTCCATGTCGCGCGTTGGGCGGCAATCCATGACACGGCTTCGTCGAGCGGTTTCGGATTGACGGAAAGCAGATACTCACGGCCTGCGCGTCTGCGCCTAACCAGACGGGCACGCTCAAGCACGCGAATGTGCTTCGAGACGGCGTTGAGTGACATGGCGAATGGTGCAGCCAATGTAGTGACGCGGACCTCTCCGTGAGACAGGCGCTGAAGGATGTTCCTCCGAGCCGGGTGTGCCAGGGCCAACAATGTACTATCTAGCCGAAGATGTAAAGACATGTTATTCAACTTTCAGGTTGAATGTAATTGCGTATCAGTTTCTTGTCAAGGTGACAGGCGTCATGGAACCTAAGTGAATCCAACCCCGGATAAAGGGCATTACCGGAATGTGGGATTTGAGAAAGTCAGTTTCGGACCACTCCGGAGTTGGAACGATTGGTGGTGTACTCCCTCTGACTCTACGGTTGTCGAACTACGGCCTATATAGAAGCGGTCAATAACCTGTCGCATACTTCTGTTATCGAGCAGGAACTTGTATGCTGTCGCTACTCGACTGGAGGAGACCAAATAAGTGGATACAGCTAGAATCGTGAAGGAGATTGACACTGAAATTGCAAGGCTCACCTCTGCCCGCAATATCCTCATAGGATCTAATTCAGGTAACCACGCGAGGCTGCACACCAAGAATGCATCAAGTAGGGGAGTTGCCAGTCCAAAACGTGCGAACAGGCTGAGTGCCGCGGGCCGAAGAAAGCTCTCCGAAATGATGAAGAAACGGTGGGCCGAACGCCGGAAGAAAGCCGCAGCAAAAGCTAAGTAACGTCACGCCTGAGACCCCCAAAAGGCTTAAGCATTCAAGGGATCAGTGCATCATGCGAATAGCCTCAAATCCTGTCGGGTTCTAGGAAAGGCAGGGTTGAGCGGCCAAGCTAGCCCCGGAAGCGCCAGATTCCGAGAACAGGACTTCTGGGGCGTTGGCCTTTGGGGTCATCGTAGAGGCCGGTTCGGTGTCGAAGTCCTCCCGCAGAAACCACAGGTCAGCTTGGTGACTGCCAGGACGCGATGAGTCGGGCAATTTCATTATGACCCTGTCGGCGTGCGACATCGAGCACTGACTCACCGAATTCGTTTATTTTGGTCGGCGATGCTTCATTCTCCAGCAGAAACCTGACTGCGTCCAAATGACCTTGCGCTGCCGCATAGTGCAGGGGCGTATATCCTTTTTCGCCACGAGCGTTTACGCCAACTCCGGGGATTGGGGCGAGAGAAGCCCGCCTTCTTCATTGACCGCTACGGTAGGGCTGACAAGATACCCAAAGCTTATACCGACCACGACGAATCCGTTACACACTAAATAACAAGTATCTGTCGTACAGCCTTGAAATCGACTGGGCTTCGTTTTCAGAAACCTGAGCGCAAGCACCCATTCGGCTCAATCAAGAAGGCGCAGTGCGAGTTCACAGGGCGCGTTGAACATTCCAAGGGAAGCTCACTCTCGCAGTTCGTCTCAGAGTTAAGGTCGGATTGGGTACTACTCGCTTGGAGGAACCTATGGCATCAAAAGGTCCGAAGGTCAAAGCCTCAGTCGAAACGATGGCCTACTACAACATGATCCTTACCTACGGCAGGTTAGCCAGCGGCAGAATCAAGTGTTTTTGCCACGTTGCATCACTAAAGTTAGGCTTGTCATAAGCACTAGCACATAGCGGGCAACCGAGCGCCAAACTATGAGAGGCCATCGATCCAGCGTCCTTCCTCCTGAAATTGAAGTGTACCGCGACGCACGCTGGTGTCGTGAAAATACCGCGCGCATCGAAACTGTCGCGCAGGCCGAGGACTTTGTCGAAAGCGTCGGGTTTGCGGCCTGCCTGACCGATGCGCGCCAACCTGGGCCTTCGCTTTATGTGGCTGTCTGCGGCCGGCGCGACTCAACCATGCCGCGCAATATACAGAAGATCCTGAAACATCTCATACTTGGATATTGAAAGATGAAATGATGCGGCGCGGGCGCGTTTACTACGGCAAACTTGCTCGCGGAAAGGCGATGTTCCTCGCGTCACGAATGATTCCGCATTTCAAGGCGCTTTGGGGTGTACCCAGGCGTGAAGAGAAGAAGCGTATGAGCGAGCCGGCGCTCAGAGTTTTGCGAGTCCTGCGCAAAGAGTGGGAGATGGGAACGGCCGACCTGCGCTTCGAATCGGGCGTATTGGATCGTAAACGGTTCACACAAGCGTTGGGCGAACTGCAAACGGCGATGATCGTCGTGCCCAATGAGGCAGTTTACGAACCAAAATTCAGTTACCTATGGGGTTTGGCCGAGGAGCGTTTCCCAGAAGCGTTGGCGACGAAAGTAGATCGTCACACCGCTCTCCGCGAAATCGCCCGCTGCTTTCTTAAAGGTGCAGGTATGACGCTTCCGGGAGAACTTGCGCGTGTCACTGGGCTGACTCGTCCTGAAGCAGGACTTGGCAACCGAGCGTTAGTCGAGGAAGGTTATGCAGCGTGCGTGGCTCAAGATACGTATCGGTTGGTCGCGTTGGATGCGAATGCTTCGAGAACGCGCGGCCGGCCGCATCTGTAGGTCGAGCAGTCAGCGGGAAAGGTTAATTATCCGAACGGTGTAGATGACTGAAGAAATCAGGTACGGAAGGATGTACAGTCCCGCAATGCTGAGGCCCAAAAGCAAACCCCGCCGCCCACCACGAGTACGGTACAAATAGTACGGAACAACAATAGGCGACGCAAAAAACGCAAATGCTTCGAATTCGTAGGGAACGCCAAGACCACGCAGATACTTGTCAGTGTTTATCCACCAAATCAAAATTAGAACGAATATAGGCGGAGGAGAGGCTGCGCGCCGAGAAACACTCTCTTCTTCAAGGAAGCCAATCATAACCTCGATCCGTTCCTTGCTTTCTGTTCACTAGTACAGGCTGCGAATCGACTGTCCTAAGACTAGCCCTTCGACCGGTCGCGAACTTATCACTTCGGTCCCTAAACTTCCCACATTGATGGATTTAAAAGAGCCAAATCGCGTTGGGCACTCTCGCCCGATCCGATTTCGTCGTAAGCCAATTCCTTTCTTACTCTGCCTCACGCTTCTCTCACTGGCAACATTCCAATCAGGATGCGTTGGGATTACCAACAGAGATTCAGCGCCTGCGATCGTCAGTCAGCCGACAACATCTAACTCAGTTAATGCTCCTCTGGGCTCAATGGCCGTGAGAGTCGTCTTCAATGCGCCTACTTATGGTTTCAATGTACTGGCCGGATCAGCGCGCACGATAAATGTAAGGATCACGAACGGCACAACCAATCTCGTCAACTGGACCGTTTCGGCCACAACCGGCGGCGCATCTGCAGCGCTCTCGGCATCCACGAACGCCCTTCCGCTTGTAACGGCGACATTCGGGTCAGCGGCAGGTACCTGCACGATTAACGGAAGTATGGGCAGCTATTCGGTTACGTCCACAGCCACGGTCACAATCACAGCCACGTCGGTAGACGATAGAACGAAATCCGCTTCTACCGTCGTAAACGTGTGTAGCACGGCTGTTCAGATCGCCGTTGTGCCATTTTATCGTACCCTGTATGTTGGGCAGAAAGCCGACTTACAGTCGTTCATCGTTGGTTCGACCAATCTGAATGTCACATGGTCCATCTCGTGTACAGGTAACGCAGTTGGAATGCTTAGTGACACTACGAATCGTGACACTGTATTTTCAGGCACTGGCTCAGGACGCTGTACTCTCACGGCGACATCGAATGCAGATAGCACTAAAAGCGCAACCGCGATCATGTACGTCACGGGCAATGCGCTACCGTCATATGCTGTGACGCCGAACCTAACGACGCCGGTGGATTGCACGGTTGATCCGGCCGAAACAGGCACCCTTTACGAGGTTGGTCCCGCACGTGCATTCAAGACCATTCAATCTGTTCCAATGAACACGATGGCCGCCGGTTCAACCGTTCGCATCCACAACGACGACATGACAGGGATGAACCCGACGACCTACCGGGAGTATTTCCAGATTGCTTCCGTGAATGGAACAGCGGGTCAACCCTTGCGCATTGTCGGTTGCCCCGACTCTCTCGGCAACCTCCCAATTGTGGATGGAGCGAACGCCACCGGAGCATCCTGGGTAAGTATCTACGCTGCGGCTGGGTACGGCCTGGCGACGTTGTGGAAAGGCTCGACGTACGGGTACTACCAGGCAGGCAACCCAGCCCCCGCCTATGTAATCATTGAGGGTCTTCATCTCAGGGATGCCAAAACAAACTTTACCTACACGCCTCCAGGTGGAGGAGCAGCGACCGCCTATGTGGATGGCGCTTCCTGCGTCAACCTCCGGGAGGGCTTCAACACAGTTATCCTTGGAAATGATTTAGATAACTGCGCGAATGGGACTTTCTCCGACGCCAATCTGAACAGCAATGCATGGGCCGGTAATGTTCTCTGGACGGACTGGGAAGGCAATCACATCCGCAATTCCGGGGAAAGCGGCGAGTTCTTGGATCATCAACTCTACATTCAAGGTTGGGGCCAAGTCTCGCAGTTCAACCGCGTCGACAATTACACAACAGGCGCGGAAGGAAGCAATCTGAAGGCGAGGGGTATCTTCGATGTCATCCGATACAACTATCTAAACCAAAATGCCGCTGGTGCCGGAAGGCAAGTGGATTTAGTGGACCTGCAGGATTCGAGCTTTTACGAAACATTTGAGGGGTATCTCGGCGCCCTGGAGATACGATTTGCGCGGATTCCATATATTGCTCTGGCGATACGATGGGGCCAAACATTCTGGCTGCATGGCAGGAAGCCTACCACTACCACTTCTTCTACGGAAATGTTTCCTATAATAGCACCGCCGAATATTCGTTTCATTTCGCGGAAGACCACGACGGTGGAATGGCGGATCGGCTAGGCACGCTCTATTTCTACAACAACACCTGGAATATGGCTGGGCCTACGGGTGGCGGAAGTGTGATTCAAGTCCTGTTCGACACATCAGGGGGCGGCGGAAACGTTTTCAATAATTTCGAGTGGCAGCAAATCCAGGCGGCAAACAATATCGTCTGGACGCCAGCGAGCCCCCAAGGATTTCCCTACTGGAACTTACTTGCTACCCAGATCACCACCTTTACCACGAATCTTCTAGCTTCAAACTGGGGCAGCATAGCGACGCCTATCAATGGTGGCACTCCGAACGCCGAGACAGGCAATGGCTGGTCGAATGGAACTACCATGTATTCGTATCCGCTGGCCGTTCCACTCGGTCTACACATGAGCGGCCTAAGTACCGGGAACTTCCTGACCACAGGAACGCAGCCGTTCGATTGGACGACTTACGTTCCTCCGCCAGGCAGCGCGGCGATCCGTGCAGGGACTACGCTCACCGGGGCGATGGCGGTCATGCCCGTGCGGTTCGAATATCATCCGGATACCAGCACAGTTTCGACGCGGGTCTCCCCCGACACGATAGGCGCGTTAGATTAAATGAGCATCGACAGGGGGAGGGGCGCAATAGGTGCGGGTGCAGATCAGGGCACGAGGAGGGATATAGCAGGAATGACGCCGCGGACGAGCTTCACAGATATTTTCGGCAGTGAAATTCTGGGCGACGAGGCAGGTTGTTAGTCATCGCGGGACTGATTCAGCCACCAGGACGACTCGCTTCACGAATGAATCGCGCGTATTCGGCGGCAAGGCGCGGCCGCTCGTATCGACGAACTGCTTCCCAATTTCGAGCGAGCGGATATTTACCACCCAAGGCGTGAATCTCGGTCAAGGCACGCTGGATCGCAACGACATCATCTGGGTTCACGCACCAGCCTGATGCGGTCTCCTGGATAACACGCGCAAGTTCCGAGTCTGGGTAGCTCAATGCCAGGATGGGCTTGCCCGTCATTAAATACTCGAAAACTTTCCCTGGAATATTCAGGCGGTCGGTCCAAGGCAGGAGCAGAACGTCGGATTCTTCCATGAAACGAACGGAGTCCTTATGTGGAACGAAATCAATGAGGCGAACGGAGCTTTGACGGTGGTCGAAGACACTTCGATCGAATTCCTCAGCTATCCTGCCAACGAAGCGAGTCTGAAAATCTGAACGGATCTGCGGCAAACCCTCCAAAGCGTCCAAGTATGTTTTGGGGGAACTCGGTTTATACACCGTACCGGTATAGCTGACGACGAGCTTGTCCGTCTGATGCGAGCGAGCGCGGAACTTGGAGAATGTGCCCGGATCGTATCCGTTGGGAATTAGAACAAACTTATTACTCGGTTGATCCGGGTACCGGGAACGGATCTCGTTGAGAGACGCGGCAGTCACAGAGACAATGCGGTCACAGGATTCCACCGTCGCGCGTTCTATTTGGGCCGCACGGGCAGCGACATACTTATCGTCGCGGAAAGCGAATTCCTTCGCGAAGTATGTGAGCCATTCATCACGTATATCAGCAATAGTGTGCAAATGGGGGAACCGCCGCTTGAGTTCGTTCACAATCAGGAAGGACGAGAAGGGCGGCGCGGTAACGAGCACTGTTTGGATTCCGTGCTCACGAATCAACTTCGAGGCACGCCGAATCGCAAATGGGTACCAAAGGACCTGAGGATCTGGGCAGACGAACTGTTTTATCTTGCGAGTTAGAATCGCTTTAGTTGCGGCAGCGATACCGGCGGGTGTTAAAGCTGGGGAATTGACGCGTGACCACAACCTCTTCCGTAAATGGAAGGGAGGTTCAAGACTCCTCGTCCGGTATACTTCCACATCGTCCGGAATCAGACTCATCAATTCGCTGTCAATAGTGGGGACAGACGAACGTGAGGTTAGAACGAATACTCGGAATCCGTTTTGCGGAAGATACCGCGCGAGACTTAAGGCGCGCTGGACCCCTATGCCACCTGCCGGGGGAAAATAGCAACTGATAAGCAATAGTTTGTCTTGGGGCATGGAATCTATATTCCGTCAAATTTGGGATCGCGGATTACGGAGCAGCAGATCTGATAAGTTTCGCACGCGACTTGATCCCAACTTCGCTGAGAGCACCTCGCAATTTCTTCTTGATTCCACGGATGATCAAGCGCTCGCGAGAGACCTCGTGCGAGTTGTTCTGCGTTCCTCGGCGGAACGAGAATCCCAGACCGTGAATTCAGTAGCTCAGGAATTCCACCAACGTTGCTTGCCACTACGGGCCGACCGCAGGCCAGTGCTTCGACGACAACATTGGGACAGCCTTCCGAATGGCTCGGTAAGCAGAAAACGTTTGAGGCCGCAAGCCAACGCGCAATTTCGTGAGGACTCGCGCCAACGGCGAAGCTCACGTGGCCTTTGAGGTCTGGCTGAGAGGCTCTACGGCGCAATTCCTGATCCATTGGGCCCTCTCCAATACAGACAAGATGTAGAGGTGAACGCGATGCACTTAGAGTCGCCACGGCTTCGAAGAGTTCTCGAAGTCCTTTAAGCGGGACGAGCCTTCCGATAAAGACGACAATTTCGGCCCTGGGATCGATGTTGAGCTCGAGGCGCGCGGCTTCGCGGCTCGACGGCTTAAAGATGGCTAAATCGCAACCATTGTGGATCGTGCGGCACCTCTCCGGCGGAATACCATATCTCATCACGCGTTCTCGAAGGTCATCGCTGACCGTTAGGACAAAAGTGGCCTTGCTGATCGTCTGGGTGGTCAGCTTCCCGACACAGTAACCGCGACTGCGGAGAACGTCAGAACCCAGAGCGCCAACTATCACTGGAATTCTCAAGTCGCGCGCGGCAGCGACTGCGGCAAAGCCTTCAGGATAGACTTCGTAACCTATGAGCAGGTCAGGACGATACCAACGCAGCCGCCGAAGCAGGGTACGCCCACAATTGTAACCATTTAGCGGGCGAGTGATCACCGGCAGTGCGGGATACCGCAGGTATTCAACTGCAACGCCGGGTACGGAATAACCGGATTCGGCTTCGTGGTTTACGAAGGTCCGCGGTCGCAAGAATCCATATCGAGGGTACACCGGGTCAATGCAGAACACTCGCACGTCGGCGATCTTGCCAAGTGCCTTACTTTTTTCGTAAAGAGGACGGCCACGATGCGGTTGACTACTGCTCGGGAACCAATGAGTTGCGATAGCAATCCGAATTGAGCGGTTCATAGAGCGGAGCGAGGAAGTTGGGTATTGAGACTATTCAGGCGACGTTAGCCCTTGCAACCATGGGGCAAGCGAAGTCCAACGCGACGATCTCCTGGAAAGGAATGACTGGTAGAGTGCTTCATAGCTGGCGCTCATAGCCTCCACGGTAAACGACTCCTGCGCGATACTTTGGCTGACTCGCCCCATATCATTCATACGTTGAGGGTCCAGGATTGACTGCATCGCGTCTGCCAACGCTTTCGGATTGCCCGGCGGGCAGTAGGCTGCGACGGTGTCCTCTGGGGCGACCTCGCTGATTCCACCCACTCTCGTGGAAACAATCGGCAAGCCCGCGGCCATGGCTTCCAAGACGGCAATCGGCAGACCCTCGCTCAGAGAGGACAATACGAATAGATCAAGATTGCTTAAGAACCCCGCAACATTCGCGCTCGCTCCATGAAATGTAATGTTGCGGCTAAGTTCCAACTGTTTCGCCAACTGCTCCAGTTTCTGTCTGAGCGGCCCGTCCCCCAGGAAGTGCAGTTCCGCACCGGGATAATTCTTCAGGACGATGCAGAAGGCGCGAATTAGGGTGTCCTGATCCTTGATACCGACAAGCCGTGCCACGGTTCCGATCCGGATGCGGGGCCATTGGGAGCCGG
This sequence comes from uncultured Acidobacteriota bacterium, assembly GCA_963846235.1. Lineage (GTDB taxonomy): Bacteria > Acidobacteriota > Terriglobia > Acidiferrales > UBA7541 > Palsa-189. Next base: position 3,094,525 of record CAWJVF010000002.1, on the reverse strand, counting down.
GCTGTGCCAACTGCGCCACGAATCTGTTGACCGGAATGCCATTACGAATGACGTGAAATTTGCGGCGGTAGCGCGCACGCTCGGCCGCAAATTGGTCTGCGGTTTCGCCTGATACTGTGATAACCGCGCTAGTCCAGGGCAAAACGGCCCGGTAGTTTCGATCAAGACGCGGATCCATTCCACGCTTCGACCCATGGATGGTGTTCACAATGCACGGCACGCCGGCTAGACGACCCGCGATCGTGCCGTAAGTGTGAACCAATTCGTTATGGGTATGTACAACTGAAGCGCGTTCGCGGCGAAGCTGCATCGCCATCTTCCACAGTGTACGAATTGAGAAGCCAGCCGCTTTGTTGAATTGGACTACGCGAATTCCAGCCTGTTCCGCCTCGCGCAGGAGCGCTGGTTCATGTTTATAAACAACATAAACCGCAACGCAATGGCCACGCTCCTTTTGAGCTACTGCAAGGTCGAGAGCTAGGCGTTCCAAACCACCTCGTTCAAGCGATCGAACTACCTGGACAATCCTCATTTGGTGCGCAACACCATCGTACTTAGTTCTGGGCTTAGCCACCGTTGCCAATACGTTCTTACGGAGCCTTAGACTTCCGGGGTCCTTGGAACGCGCCCAAGTCCCGATCGATCCGACTGGAACGCCGAGGCTCAGTCTGCGCAGGATCGCGATATTCAAGCAATACATCGAAATTCTGACCTGAAGCGTTCGAATAAACGGCGGAGGCCAAGCTGCCCGCCACATCGAGTGCGCTTGATTCTGCCGTCAGATGAAAGTCATGAGCTGAAGGATCTACGAATCCGGGATCATTCGTGGATAGCGAGATAAAGTTAGAAGTTCCAGAAACAGTTCCAGCGAAAGGTGTCCAGCCCGTGAAAGCCATGTGCCATCCCGGTGAAACCCAATTCGGACCGAAAACAAAATTGCCCGTTCCCGCCGAAAAATCCATCTCAATTGGCGGCGGACCTGCCGTGCGGGGAAAATTAGCGAAGATATTGTTGCGAACATCGATCGTTGCGGTTTTCCTGGTGACCTCGAAGATTGCAACCTTCCACCCCTCCTGCTGATTCCGCTGAAGAACAAATGTGTTCTCATAAAAATAGAGCGGACCTCCACGTTCGCTGCCCATTCCAGAATCGCCTCCATAATGAATCGGATGGGTCATTTCGAAAGGGTCCGCGCCATTCGAATAGAATACGTTGCCATAGACGAAATCCTGACCGTAGTAGGGCAGCTTGCATAACAGAGGGCACCCATCCTGCGGTTCTACTAGGTCCAACATTCTGGCGGCGGTGGGAAACCAGTTGTAGCGAATCATCGAACCCGCCGAGCGATCCTTCAGAATACTCCCCAGCGCCCCAGTGATTAACATTCCGAAACGGTTTCCTTGCACGGTAACGCGGTCGGCTTCCGTGTAGAGGTCATGTTGCAAAAACGATCCAGCAACGCCGTTTTGATAGATGAAGCTATTTTGGACCGTAATATCCCGCGAAACAACGTCTTCAGTCCCACCCGACTTCGCAAAAAATCCGTTGGCATTTCCGGTGATCGTCATTTGAGAAAACGAAACGTGCTCGGCGCCATAAATGTGAACGCCACAGGCGTCTGCCGCGTACGCGTTTGTTGAGCCATCTTGTGTGGTGTACGTGTTAGAAGATTTCGCGCCAGTTACCGTGAGATTACTTACATCTACGAAGCCTGGCTTTGGTCCGTCTTGACGGTATCCAATCTGGAGGACCCCAACAGACTGCTGATACTCTGGCGTCGTCCAGCGATAGTGCATATTCCGGCCGGTGGTTGCGTCTTGTCCGGTAATTACAGGCTGCTCACCGTTCGGCCCCGGTATTCCCACTACGGTGATGTGGGCATCGGGCGTACCCCTAGAAGAAATCAAAAACTTCTCCCGATATGGCTGGGCGCGAAAGTGAATTTGAACCTTGTCCCCAGGCTTCAGCGCGGACCATGCAACTGAACCAATTGTCGCGTACGGCTGACCTGGGCCAACATCGTAAACTTTGGCGCGAGCAGGCCACGCAAAAACCGAGATGCAGATAATTGCCCCTAAGCAGCCATTCATTTTAGGAACGCAAGGATTGTGAAACTTGATTGAATTGCTTTGCGTGGGCGAGGATCCAAAAGTTGTCCATTGGAAGCGGGCTTAACGAAGTGATCTCTGCGCGAGTCCCGCCCAGTTCCTCCGTCGAATAGTTACAAGCCCACAGAAACGACAGGACGTCCAGCGCCGATGAACCGGCGCCCTTTAGCTCGATTGGGTGCACCTCGAGAATGAACACCGGATGAAGTGTGCGGATCGTGTTAATCATCCCTTTAAGGACACGACATTCCGCTCCTTCGACGTCGACTTTGCACAGTAAAGGACCGGGGGTTTCGGAGCTTATTACGTCATCCAATCTCACACAGGGAACCGAAACAACAGTTGATTGGGCATCTGGATGAGATCCGATCGTAGATCCCAGTCCGAAGTTGTGGGTAACTGTGTTTACCCAAAACGGAACTTCGCCTTCTAGGTCACTGGCGGCGGCACGGACAAGTCTAATGCGAGAAGACAGATCGTGGTTCAACAAAATCGAACGCTCGAGCGCCGGAAGGACCTGCGGCGATGCTTCGACTGCGATTACAGAAACGCCTTTTGCAGCGACCAGCATAGAATAAAATCCGATATTCGCGCCGACGTCGATAAATGTGCTTGGGTGTAAAGTGTCCAGCAAATGGATCAGCGATTTCGTTTGCTCGCGTTCGTAGGATCCCCAATAATAAAGACGCCCTCCACAATAGTCTTGCGGGTTAACCAAAATCTGAAACGATCCACATAGTATGGGTATGTACGTGTTTCCAACGAACGGTCTGTGCAGATGAACGATGACTTTCGTTCCGATATCTGGCAGCCGCTGAGAAATGTGGCGTAGCTGGTATCCGAGTGATTGTGCAATGGGCATTTCAAGCCACCTCAGCCTTTACTCCCGTTAGCTCATTCGGAGTATCCACTCGACTGTTGACAGATGCAATGATTCGCCTGGCGGTATGTTCCCAAGTGTAATTCGTCTGTACAAGTTCGCGGCCATTACGGCCCATTCGGAAGAGATCTTCCGGGTTGTGCAACAGGCGCGCCATAGTTTCATATAGATCATCCACATTGTTGGGTTCAACGAGTGCGCCATTGAAACCAGGCCTGACGATCTCTCTAAGCGCCCATCGATTCGTGACGACAACAGGGATCTGGTTCACCATCGCTTCCAGCGGAGCTACGCCAAAGGGTTCGTAGAGTGACGGCATCACAAATAAGGAAGCTTGACGAAAAAGTTGGTTCATTTTTTTAATATGGGAGGGATCAGCTTTTTGCAGATACCCGTGATACTCCACCGCCTGTGATAACTCGACCGGTAACGTTAAAGTGCGGGGCCCCACTATGTGCAACTTTGCATTCTTGTGCTTCTCGCGAAGTATCTTGAACGCCTTCAGGACATTCCATCCGCCCTTGCGTTCAAACTCAACACCGATGAACAAGATTTGTTTCGTATCGTAGTTCTTATCATTTTGGAGAGGGGGGATGTGATCAAGATTCACTCCCGCACCAACGTTCACCACTCTGCTAGCCGGAATCCCAAAGTCTTTTACAAATGAGTCGCGTAGGTATTCACTGGTTGTGAAAATTCCGTCGAGGCTTTTGTACAAGTCCGTCTCGTACTTGAGGGCCGCGCGAAGTTTCCGGGGGGGCAGAGCCTTAAGCGTCACATTATTTTTCATGGATTGAGCAAGGTTGCCGTCATGATAAGAAAAACATAATGTCCCCCCCTTCACGGCCTCGGGAGTATTAAACATCGCTCCAATCTGAAGGAATGGATGATCCAAATCTTCGAGAGAGATACAGTCAGAAAGGACCTTCGTAGCAGCCCTTCGATAACCACATTCTATGAAGAACGACTTTCTCCATACCCTGCGGCACGGATGAAAACTCCTCGCCATCAGTGCATAGCGCAGGAGGGCGTTGGGTTGAACGCCGAATGCTCGATGCAAAGCACCGCTTGTGTTCAACGCAGAAAAGAAGTAATGGCTTAAGCCCGACCATGTCTTTCGGTCGAATGGATCGACCCCAATTGAGCCACCCACTACGCCGACAAGTTTTACGCCCATACGTGTCTCGGGTCCCTCAGTCGCCAGATACCGGTGTGGGAATCATCCAGTTGAGACTGGCTTCAAAGACTCGGCCAACACTCGAAGGCACGTGGTGTTTCAGGTACAGCATGCGCCCACGGTCAGCGGGACTGAGTACGAAGGTAATGCGAAGGAGGATCAGGTAAAGCGCGGGTCCCAGAATGGCCGCCATGACCACGGCGAAAAGGAACGGAATGTGCGTCGTGACTAGATGAACCATAATCGCCATGGCAGCAGAAATCAGAACAATCTTTGCCACCGGTAAGATCGATATTCGAACTTTGAGCATACGTATAGCCGCTACCCATAGCGTGACCACCGAGAAGGTTTGCGCCGTTCCATTTGCTAAAGCTGCGCCAATGGCGCCGTGGTGGGGGATTAGTGCAAAATCGAGCACTAGGTTGAGGGCTCCTGAGACAAGTCCGCAGCGGATAATCAAGTCCTGGCGTTCCCAACTCGACAGCAATGCCTGGACTGGGAGGAGGAAGGCTTTGGGAATACCCATGCACGCAGCCACCACCAGGGCAGGCACAGCTCCCAAGTATTTCTGGCCGTATATGACCCACATGACGGGACCCGCGATGGCGGCTAACCCGAAGTGAATTGGAAAAGAGATTAGAGCCAGGTAACGCATTGATGTACCGATCAAATCGCCGGATGCGACTGGAGTCACGACCATATTGCGCCATCATAGTGGCTTCCGTGGCTGTCCCAAAGACTTGTGAAAATACCAGGAGCCGCTCTGTGAGATTGAAAGCCACGGAATAGAAGGCCACCTGCCTGATATCGGGACAAAAGTTCTTTAAGACAATCATCTCGGAGCGATCCCAAATAATTAGGCCAAGCACCAGAAGCACCAAGCTCTGGCCGGAATACAAAAACATCCGCTTGCTCAGCACTCGATCGAGCGGTTCCGGAGAATGCTGGTTCAAACGCCCAATCATCGGGACGAGGCGTACTACAAGCTCAACGGACCGCATCGTGAAAAGCCCGACCGAAATGCCGAGCAGGCCCCACCCGAAATAGATACTCGAGAATACCGCTGTAATAAAAATCGCAGTCGAAACCAAGGAGGCCGGAACATTAGCCCTCAAGTCTTCAAGAGCAGTGTTCCCGCCTGCGACGATCGAATTCACCATATACGGGAAAATGCTCCCGATCATGAAGAGTGAGACCAGCCGGTACTGCAAATCCCCGAAAAACCACATCAACACCAGGCTCGTAATTGTGACGACCGCCGCAAAATATGTTTGTAGACGTAAGGTGCTATAGAAGACCGTTCTTGCAATCCCCATTTCGGCGCGGCCAAAATACTCGCTCATGTACTTCCGAGTAGCGGCCGGAATGCCAAGACTGCCCACCATGCCCGCCACCCCTGCAAGCCACCACATATAAAGAAAATAGCCGAGTTTTTCGGGGCCAAATGTGCGGGCTACTGCGATGGAAGTGAATAATGTCAGGAAGAGATTGGTAAACGTCTCGATCCCGTACCAAAAGGAGTTCTTCGCGATGGTGGGGCTATTCATTGGACGCTGCGACGGAGGCGTGCAAAGGCCGTGAGCTTTTCAAATCGAATCACAACTTGGGCGAGCACACAGCCAACAAATACTTTCCATAAGTCAGAGAAAGCGGAAGAGAACGCCAGATCCGATCCCAGTACGCATTCTTCTTTCCCAGGGCGTGGAACAGCCAATAGGTCTTGGGCAGGTAGATCCAATACCCATGTAACGACAGAATGCTGAAACGCTCCGAGAGCAATTCGCGAAATTCCTCGACCTCGAATCGATGATAAAAGGAACCATCTTTCATAGCTTCTTGAGGGATCTGTCTACGTCGGTACCGGAAGCTATAGTGCATAGCCGTCAGGATCAGCCTGCCACCCGGCTTGAGGACCCTCGCAAGTTCGCTAAGGAACTGCGAGCGCAGATCCGGAGTAGGCAGGTGCGAAAGAACTTGGCAGCTCAGGGCGACATCGAATACATGGTCTCGGACTGGCATGCGGGTGACATCGCTTTGCATCAGGCCTAGGGAGGCGCAACCGGGTCTCTGGAATCGGATCAGTGCTTCCCAGGAAAAATCAATCGCCAAGACACATTCTGCGTTCCTGATGGCACGGTTGAACTTACCCACTCCGCAGCCGGCATCCAGTATCGAGAGGCCGCGGCTGTCGCCGAGAGCGGCTCGTATTGCATCGAATTCCGGAGCGTGCCACGCATCCACGTGACTGTTGAGTGATGCACGGTAATCATTATCCCTGGCTTCCATTTCGATTCTTTGCAACGCACAGAGATCGTTCCGTTGCGCGGTCAAAAACCGTGGTATTCCCGAGTCGATTGGAAACGCACACCCGCATACACCGCATTGCATTGCTCCCCCGAGAACCTCGGCTTCCGTACTCTCCATGATATGCAGACTGAGCACACCATGGTCTTGAGGACAACACAATGAACTCAATAAGCTGCTTTCCATTATTGGACCTGTTTAGGAAGTACCCGCGCGGGGTTGCCAACGGCGATCGAGAAAGGTGGCACATCGTGCGCCACTACCGCGCCAGCGCCTACAATCGCGCCTTCCCCGATCGTGACGCCTTTAAGAATGTAAGCCCCCCGGCCGATCCAGGCATTCCGGCAAATGCGAATGCTTTTTATATCCGCGGCGGCTGGAGGCAAACCTTGGGAGCGCAATTCCGGGTCAAGTGGGTGTTCGTTGCTGTCAGTGATATAGCAACCCCCAGCGATCAGGACTCCGTCGTCGACTACGACCGCCCGGTTGATGCGGAACGATACCTGGTGGCCTATGAACACTCGGTCGCCAATGCGAAGCTCGGGTGATTCGAACACATGCCCGCCGGCAATTCCCAGAGCTCCTGAAATGTATACGTTGTTTCCTACGAAGAGTTTGACAGGGCCCGCTACCGATGGTACCAACTCGAGATATAAATTCCGTCCGCAGGAAACACAGTAGCTTTTGAAGATCGGGCCATAGTAAACGACGACGAGGAACCAACGGAAGACCCTCGCGGTCATTTTGGCGGAGAGGTACGTCACACGCAGAAAGATGCCCCAGGGGCGCCAGTAGGGCAGGTCGAAGTGAATCACCGCCCGCGCTATTTGTTTCAGTGCGGCGTAGAAGGGAGTCTCCGCGCGCTTAATGTTTAGGACAATGCCCATGGCACACGCTCCGGATTATCATTGGTCCGCCATCCCGAAACGCAGTTCGCCTCATTATCCAATTCGCAACCCGAGCGCACAGACTCCACGGCATTTCGCATCTGCCAGGCCGTCACATAGCGAAGTGTGCTGCCGTATGCAGCGCACTCGCTCCGCAAAAGCTGAAACGTAAGATCTAAGTCGCGCTCCAGGAGTTGAGCCGCGTTATCCTCACGCGCGCCATGCGCAAATAGTTTTATGAACAAGTCATCTCCGAGCCTGGGCGCATAATTCAGCCAAAGGCGCACCCTTTGCCGCGTGACCGGATTGGAGGCGCACAGTTCACCGGTTTCGAGTCGTGGCAACAGGCCCAACTTTCGGCTATTCCAGTTGAGGGTCAGCGGCCCGGGGATCATGAGCAGGTCGCCACAGAAGCTTTCGCCCACTCTCACCGGAACTCCGGTGTTGTGGGATTTGGGTCGCAGCGGATCGTCAGTGGCCCAATAAATTGTGTTCACCATGCGAACTTGTGCGGGTGAGGGAGCCGAAGGTAGTGTGAAGTCCGCATAACAGCCGAGATCGCGCAAAAGAGTGATCTCATTGTTCAAACCGCACCAACGGCCGTCAGGAAGCGAATTATCTAACGCCCAGTTCCCATGAATGAATCCGAAGACAATCTTGCCTGCCTGTTTTCGCAGGAGCCCATGGCGCTCAAAAAGGGTCCCTTTGAAGCGGTTGAGCCGGTCCAAGAAGTTTTGTTCACCCTCTCCGTCATGGTGCAGATGGACTTCGACATCCGCGATGCCCGCCTCCGTCATCTCCGCCAAGCTCTCAATCAGGTCAGGGCAATATTCCTCCTCTGGATAGAAAAAGCTGTAGCGGGGCGGGTTCTCAACTGAGTCGCAGTGACGACCAGCGATCGCCGGCCACTTTCGGCGCCACATCGAGGTGCGCCGGCGAGCGATGGCCGCGTCAGCTTGCCCGCAAAACGGCTCAAAATGATCCGCAATCATCAGCCAGACTCGTGCGGGCGGAGTCGCCGGGGGCTTCGTCCGGCACCTGATATACCCGGGAAGCCACAACTGTGCATTACGTGGTAGATTCACGCTCTTTCCCGGAGCTCGTTTTTGATTGTGCGGGCGGGTGCAAGGACGCCCAGCGCCTGGTCGACCTTTATACCTCGATACGAAACTGACCTTCGCAGGTCGCTCGACGCAGATTCGTTGCGGAGCGCCGCGAACGACCTTCGTAGACCTTCAGCGGTTGGAACCAACTGCCGCCACCCGAGGGAGTGCAGCTTGGAGTTGTCAAAATGATTTCCGGCCCACAGACTTGCGACCTTGTACGGGGTGAAAATCGGGGGCAACTGGCCCTTCGAGTACTCATGGTATTTCGCGAGCATCCTCGCAAGGAGTTGCAAACCCCAATAAGGGATGGAGATCGACCGAACGTTTGTAACATGCTTCTTGTAGGCGCGCAGATATTCACGACATGTTGGCAAGTCATCGTCAAGCACGTTATAAACCTGGCCGACAGCGCCCTCGTGAGTACCGGCCAACACCACGGCTTCGGCGCAATTTTCGACGTACGTTAGCGGAAGTACATTCGTACCGCCGAGATTCAGCTGCCACTTCCCAATTTTCAATCCGACTCGATTGGAAAAATGGCCTCCGCCGGGGCCGTAGATGACCCCCGGCCGCAGAACCACTAGTTCAAAACCAACATTCTTCTGCAATTTCCAGAATAATTGCTCCTGACGAAGTTTCGCGTGGGAGTAATGGTCGCGCCATTCCGGATGTGTTTCGAGAGCCGTTTGCTCCGTAATGTACGCACCGCAACCTAGTTCGGCAGTTCCATACACACCGAATGAGCTCACTAAGACGATGCGCATCGGCTTTTGGCCGGCAATGGCTTCCAACACATTTCGAGAAGCGACTACCGAATCCAGAAAGAGATCGGCGGCTGTTCCAGTTTTGCCAGCGGCCAGATGGAAAATTAACTGCACACCGTCCACCGCGCGAGCAGCATCACATCGATATTTTAAGTTCCCAACGCAATACTCTAGGTTGGCGTTTGGGTGCCGTCTCGTCAGACGTTCGAGCACGGGAATATCAGACCGACGACGCACATTGCAACGAATGTCGGTGTAGCCGTGAGCCAGCAATCGCTCGACTACGGCAGCACCTAGGAAACCCGCGGCGCCGGTAACCAACAACTTCACACCATCACCCTCGGATAGACCTGCGCAGAGATTTCATCCATGATCTCTGACACACGTAATATCTCTGCGTACGGAATCGGGACTGGTGTGTCGCTCATAATGCTCTCGTAAAATAGCGATAGTAAGCGGTTCAATCCCGCGAAGTAGTGGAATCGTGATCCGGCAAACTCGCGAACGTTGTGGGTTGCCTGACGCAGAGAGTGCCAAGTGGACCTAAAGGGCGGCAACAAGCGACCGAATGCGCTTGGTACCGTTTGCTTACCTTCAACCAAAATGGTCCGAAACGTGAAATCGACGTGCGCCGTGTTCTTGGTACCGTATACACGCATGAAGTGGCCTACCGGCCTCGCGTGCGAGCAGAAAGTTACATAGGCGGACACGCGATCGCCGAGGATCATGACCCGCAGTTCGTCCAGAACATCATTTCTGTTGCCGTCGTTCGACTGCTGCCCGCGGTATGCACGGGCGACAATCTCCAAAGTTTCGTCGGAAAGGAACGGGGTGATCTTGTTAAGAGCGTGATCAATAACATTCTGAAACAATTTGCCGGGTAATTGATGGACCCAATGGCGGTCGTCGGATAACACCGCCTGCCCAAAACCGCCTGCCAAGTCGTACCCATAATAGCTCTCGATGTGTACCGTTTCGCCCAACTCCCCTTTGGCAATAAGCTCCTTCAACGCCAAAGCAGGCGTTTCAAATTGTGGCCAGTAGTTAATCGTCATCTTTCGGCGATTCTGTTGCAGGCATTCGATCAGGCGTCGACCATCTGTCGCGTTGAGGGCCAGTGGCTTCTCGAGAAACACGTGGCAACCGGCCTCAGCCGATTTCTGTGCCAGTGCTAAGTGAGAGTGCGGCGGAGTAGCAATGTGAACGACATCAAGCCGGTGTTCGGAGAGCATGCGGTCCAGATCCGTGTACCAATGGGGAACGGTGTAGCGAAGTGCGAGTTGCTCGGCTAGAATCGGCTCAAGGTCGCAAACTGCGACCACGCGAGCACAGCCGAGCTTCTGAATTTCCTCGATGTGACCGTCTGCGATTTTCCCGCACCCAACCATGCCAACGTTCAGTATCATTTCCGCTCGCTACCTCTGTATTCGTGTATCCGCCCAAATATTGGATATGCAGAATTCGTCCCGAGCGCCAAGAAGTAAATTGTCCGGACCGACGAAAGTTAACGGCGAAGCAGAACCATGCCGTATATGCACACGACGGAAGCCGCCTCAACTGCCAGCGTGTAGAAAACAAAACGACCGCGAGCGTCCGGTTTGACGGGAGGTCGTTGAAGCGCGATTGTGGCGGCCGCCAATCCCAGAATCAAGTACATGGGCGTACTGTAGCTGCGAGACAAGAAAAAACTTGTCACTATGAATCCAACCAACGCTAAACGTATCGCCGCAACCCATCGTGTCGGTACCTTAGGAAGCTGTGGTGGAGCAATCTCAATCTTTGTTTCTAGCTCCGTTGCAACAACAGCGGGCGTTGTTGCATTGAGTGCAAGCGATTCCAAGAAGGGCGACTCAACCAGGGGATTGGGAATATGTTGTCCGTGCCTAACCACTCGTCGCCTGTTGCTTGGGACCCCGTCCCCCCGGTTGATGATCCCGTTCAGACTTGTCATGGTGGTGACAAGGAGTGAGAGCCAGATTGTGCTCCCTACCAATCCAAGCTCTGCTAGGCACAAAACGAAAGAATTGTGTGCGGTAATATCACTGAAATCAGTGAAACTACCGAATCCAGTTCCGAACAGCGGCGCGCTCTTGAAGAGTTGCAATCCAACGGACCAAGCCTCCAGTCGGTCGGCTCCCTCCACTGTCCCGATCGCGCGGCCACCCGTGAAGTTGAGTGCAAACATGCTCAATACTAGAGCAAGAGCTAGACCCGCAGATGCGGTACGCCCCAATTTCTTGTGCATTGCTACCAGTACGACGACTGCCAAAGCAACCAACGCGCCCCGAGAATGAGTCAAGTACATCGCCCAAAGCACCAAGGCTGAGGGCACGAAGGCAAGTAGATAGTTGGCATTGCCGCGCCCGCGCCGCCTAGCCAAATAGATGAGCGGCAAAGCCATTATGAGGATCTGAGCAAAATCGTTGGGATCGCTCAAGAAACCGGCGCCGCGCAATCGCGCAATGGAACCCAGACTCAGGTCAGCCGAGTAGAGGTTTTGCTTCAACACAAATGTCTCACCGCGAAAGCCTGCGTAATAACCAAACAGTGCTTCTACGACGACGACCAAGCATGATGTGACCGCAGCCAATATGACGATCTTCAGTCTACGAATCGTTGTGACATTCCCAACAATTCCAAAGAATATTGCCGCGCTCGGCAGGAACGTCTCCCAGCTGGCGTAAATGCCGCCGAACCATCCGTTGGCCATCTCTGACAATGCGATCGCAACAACGAACCCGAGCAATAGAAATGTCTGAATTGACGATCTCACGTGCGCGTTGCGGAACATACCCGGCAATGAGAGCAATACTGCAGTAACTCCGACATACGCCATCACATGATAGGTTGCCCATTCCGGCCCAAACTGCTCCGGAGAAATGATTGTCAAAACAACGTAGGCAACGGTGAGCGCGAAACCCACGGTTAGCTTCCGATTTCAGGCGATCCAGGCCATATCGCGCGCGGCGCGCGGCCCGCTCGCGGGGCCTCATCGTCGTCGCTCGCAATCGTCGACGGGAGGCTTCCTGTCGGAATCCAGATCTTCCACAGAGGTCCCTGCGTAAAAAGAAACTTATATAAGCCTACAACTACCGCAACATTCAGCATGCAAAACGCCCGGGCTGCGCTAGCAATCCGCCTGACGACGGGGACGCCGCGCCATGCCCCCACAGACGGCGAGGGCGTATAGGAGCAGCTGGGCAACGACAGCTACTACGTATAGTCGCGAGCGTATCGCCAGTATCACGCTTGTGCCCAGCAACACGACCAGCAGCACTGGCACGATCAAGCGGAACAGCTTGTGCGAAATCAATTCGAATCGTAGTCGGTTCTTGCGAGTCAGCAGCCAGGGTGCCAGTTGCAAGAGCTGGAAGTTGCCGGCCAGAGTCCGCACCTTGCGATTGAATTCGCTTTTCGCGCTCTTGGGCCAGACGTCGTAGACTCGCGCACGTCGGTCTAAGACTGACCGGTAGCCCTGGCGAATAACATTGAGTGGTTGGAGCATATCATCGAGAACGGCAGCGTCCGGCAAGGTGCTAGCCAACTCCCGACGAATGGCATAAAACCCTCCATACACTCCCACAGGAGAGTCGATCTTTGATTCGCACGTGCGTATCCACTGCTCATATTGCCAATAGAGACTGCCAACCGCTTTGGTAACCTGATCGTGACTTTCGTCGCACAAAACCACTTCACCGGTAACACATCCGATCGTTGGATCGGCAAAGTTACTCAGCAAGAAATGTAACGATTGGCTCTCCAGTCGCGGGCGAACGTCTTGGAATAGCAGTATTTCGCCTTTTGCGCTTTCCATTCCGGCATTCAGGGCCGCTGCCTTGCCACAGCGCTCGGGGAGAATGATTGATTTGATGAGCGGGTGGCGCAGCCTCGTGAGCATGCCGTTCGTACCATCCTTAGACCCATCGGAAACAACAATGAATTCGATTCGTTCTGGTGGGTATCCGAGGGACAGGAGTTGATCGATCTTCCGGCCTAGGAGGGCCTCACAATTATGAGCAACAAGGATGACGCTGACGCTTGGCAGCATCGGAGCCTGACGCCATAGACGTGGCCAAAACCGACTTCGGACCAGCATCCAGACGGGATAACCTACATAGGTGTATAGCGTGAGGCTCGCGGCGCTCCAGAATACAAAAGTAAGAAGGGATTCCATCGAGAGAAAGGAAAGTCGTTCGCTTAGGCTCTTGCAGAGACTCGCGTCCAGAGACTCAGGCGCTCGATTGCGATGCCGAACCGGAGGAAAGTCACTTCTATCAGATCAGACCTCGGGGAGAGCTGGAGAATACTTGCATGCCCAACTTGTCGAACTGGCTCGGTGCACCGGCGGGGTCCCCCAAGACGGTAGTTCATTTTGCGCCGCGTCCCAGAAGGATGATTTTGATGGTGTGTAGAAAGATGAGTAGATCAAGCCCGGGCGACATGTTCTTGATGTAGAAGAGGTCGTAACAGAGTTTTTCTTTGGCGTCCTCGATCGAGTTTCCATACTTGTAGCTCACCTGAGCCCATCCCGTAATTCCAGGGCGTAAAGTGTGCCGCAACTGATAGAAGAGGATTTCACGATTGAGCTTTTCCACAAACTCAGGGCGCTCCGGCCGGGGACCAATTAAGCTCATATCGCCCTTCAACACGTTCCATAACTGCGGAATTTCGTCCATCCGCGACAAACGCAGGAATTTCCCAACCGAAGTGATACGTGGATCGTTGTCTGCGGCCCAGGTTGGCCCCGTATCTGCTTCAGCGTCGGCGCGCATCGTGCGAAATTTATAGCAATTGAACACTACGCCATCACGTCCGACGCGCCTCTGCCGATAAAGGACTGGACCCGGCGAAGTCAACCGAATCGCTAGGATAATGAAGGGGAGCAGGGGCAGACTCATTAGCAGACCTACAATCGAAATCAGTGTGGATGCGACTCGATTGTAAGCCAGGTAGAACTGCGAAGGATAACAGCCTTGCGAGAAGAGAAGCCAGCCCGAGCGAACGGATTCGATGGGAACTTTTCCTGTAATCTCCTCATAAACTTCGACGCCATCCCGGACCTGCAATCCGCGACACTTCAGGGAAAGCAGCGCTTCTACAGGCAGTTTGCCACGTCGTTCGCCCATGGCGACTATAAGGCGGTTCGCGCGAAGAAGTTTGACAGTTCTCGAAAGATCCTCCACTGTTTCTCTGAGCGGATCACCTGAAGATTGAGCCCATTCGTAACTTGGGTAATCGTTTCGATTGGCAGCTGGCGAAACCCGACCCACGACGCGCAGCCCTAACTCAGGGCGTGATTGAAATTCATGCTGGAGGTGTTCGGCCAGAGAGCCCTCTCCCAAGATCAACGCCCGGTCGGCAAATTCTGAGAGGCTGTTAATTTTCGAGAATAGCCTCCGCCAGAAGAACAAGAGCAAAGCGACAAACCACAAACCGATGACGAAAATTCCACGGCCTAATTCCAGAGAGGGATCGCAGTAGTAGAGCAGAACTGAGAGGCTGTATACGGTGCCTAACGCCTGAATCAGACGGATAAGCACCTCGCGGCGATTGCGCAAGATTGAAGAGTCGTAAAGATCGAAGTAATACATACATACGATGATGCCCACGGACACAACCACGATCTTCGAAGACCCGCGCTGGTAATTCAGCATGAAAGTTGCCGCACCCGTGCCCAAGCGCGCTACCGCAGCCGCAACGAAAGCGAGCGAGATGAGGCATCCTTCTGAAATCCATAAGAAGAACGTCCGTCTAGGAAAATAAGCGTGCAGGAGTCGGATCAAAGAACGACCTCTAGGCTTCCTCTATCCATGTTTTCTGTTCGAAGTAATGATGTAATCGGCAACGCTAGCGCGCTGGGAGGACTGAATCATTGTTACAATTCAAAGACTGCCGTGGATTCAAGGCAAAAGTTACTTTCGCGTCTCCCGCATCCGTCCGAGAAGAAGAACGCCGCCTCCGATCAACAACGCGACGCCAAATGAGAGGACTGTGGATGGCTCTGGGCTTGGCGTCGGCGGTTTGTCGTGGTCACGATCATGGTCACGATCATGGTCTTTTCCATTACGATCGTCGCTGTCACCTTCGCGATTCTCGTTGCCTTGATGGTCGTTGTCGCCACGCCAGCCGGTTGGACTGGACCAGTTGATCGAGACAGCTCCCAATGACGACTTTAACGTTTGAGTAAGAGGTTCTTCTACCGAAGTGGCTGTCGCTGACGTGAGTGCTACTTCCGCACCCGATCGTGCCGAGACTGGAAGGGAAACTCCCCCGGCTCGCACTGCCACAGCTCCCGCACTCATCAGCACTGCCATACACAGCAAAGACTGAGTTAAACGCAGCAATCTAATCATCGTATCCTCCATCGTTAAACTTAAGCACACTTGATATTTACAGGACGGTCCCTGAGAAAATGGCATTCTCAGAATCTATTTCTGGGTGGTCCGGGCTCGTGCCTCGACGCGAGTGCTCAAGTCCTGCTTCCCTTTTGTGGAGCGGTCACAGAGACAAAGCAGTGTTGGTGTCAATGAGTTGTCCCCGGTAACCATTGCCAATGAAAGTCGCTGGCAAGCGAGTCGGTCAATCCGAGAGGAATTCTGCGAGTTGCGGGTAGATATGGCGTGCGAAGTCCATCGCACGCGCAAGCGATTTCGGTTCTCCATCTGCCGCTGTGGTCCAGATGCGAATCATTGCACCGTCGGTACCCCTACGCTTCAACCCGTCGGCAACTAACCAGAATTTCGCCCCATATTCGCTCGCGACAATTCGTTCGTGCGTCTGATACCAATAGAGAACCAGATCGCGCTTCCTGCCTTGTTCGACCAAGTATTCATTCACCACTGCGGGCCGGTCCGTAGAACCAATGTCAAGGCGGGTGGAACGGACGGGTTGCCACCCCTCGCCCGGTAGGCAGTTCTTGGGAGAATGGATTGCGTCGCCGGAACGCTGATCCTTGTAATAGCCGATATAGAGATCGATCGGAGGTGCAGCGCCAAAATATTCTCGGTTGATGTAATCATCGGCTCCGATCACCTGCACGACGCGAGCCTCGAAAGGAAAGTCCTCGCTGCGCCAGGACCCGATGGCGGAGGGGAATTCACGCAAGGGTCGGCGTAGTCCAGCAGCATTTTGAGGTTTAGTCGAGCGCGTTGCGAAGATTCCCGTCACAACCACAAGCGCGGCGATTGAGGTTCGGAGTGTCGTCATCAACTTAGCTGTGGCGTAGTGCGCTGACCTTGCGGGAGGAGGCTTCTGTGGACCAATAGAATCGACAGAAAAGCGAGAGCGAGGAAGGCCAAGCCAAGCACCGAATGGAACGCTCCTGAATCCACTTCAGGCCCAAAGACAAAACTCAACAAACCCGCCGAGACCAACCGGAATCCGTTAGTCACGATCGCCGCTGGAATAGTTAAGGTGACGAGCACGCAGCGTTTCCATGTGCATCGCTCGGCCAAGTACAGATAACCGACAGCTGCGGCCAACAAAGAAAGCAGGGACCTAATTCCACTGCAGGCTTCCACCACGTCAAGTGTGCAATTGGGGAGAATCAGCAGATTTCCTTCACGTATTGCGTGTACACCGAGCACGACCAGACCGCCCGCGCCCAAACGCGAAGCCCACAATTGCAGAGGGAATGTCAGTTGGTAATAAACGATTGATGGCAAGGGAATCATGAAGACAAGATACCCGATGGGAAAGGCGATTGACCGAAGGGTCTTCCACCCGCCAAGGAACACGATTATTCCAGAAATCAGCATCAGCAGAGAGACTCGCGCCGTGAAGTGCTCCGCGCCCAGCGTCCCGAGAATCAGCAGCCCAATAGCGCAGAGCATTATCGGAAGACCCCAGTCGCTTGCCTCAAGAGGCGATGCACGCCACCGTTGGCGTTCCCGCCAAAGAAGGTAGCCTGAAAATACCGGAACGAGGAGGCCATGGCCGTAGTTAGGATCGCCCCACAATTGTTGTGCCCACGGAACGAGCACACGCGCGTACAAAATCGTTACCATAGCCGAGAGCAATACCAAGGCGAACGCAGTGCCCGTCCACGAGCTGCTCGAACAAGGGTGTTGTTCTCGAATAGCATTTCGATCACCCAGTGCAAGCGTGCCAGCAAGTGGCGTCCTTCCCAATGCTCCTTCGCGGACAAGAAACGGCTTACGATTGGTCCAACGTGACCACAGTTTGGCATCAACGATCGGCGGCATGAACGTGGATTCGATTCCAATCGAGTTCCATCAATCGCCACTAGGGCAATTGATTTCCCGTTTCAAAATAAATATCTTGGTCGAATCGAAAAAAAAGCCTCGGGATTATCCGTCTTTTGGGGGTCGTCTTTGCGCTTGCTCCACAGAATAATACCGACCTTCGTAGCCAGCTTGGTCGACGTCCGATGCCTCATTGACCACGACACCGATTAGCTTCGGATGGTCAAGGGCCTGAAGCCCCCTCTTCAGGGCCTTCACTGGCGTCACACCTTCCCGGACAACTAGAAGCGTGCCATCCACCAAGCGCGACCAAAGGTTGGCGTCAACAATTGGCTGCATCGGCGTGGAATCCACTACAATCCAATCAAACCACGCGGTGAGTTGAGCAAAGGCCCGCGTAAGTCGTGCCGATTGGAGGATCTCCGAAGGCCGTTCACAAGGTTTCCCCGCAGGCATGAACCACAACGGCATTTCATCCAATCCGTACAGGAAGTGCGCAATTTCGTCATCTCGCCCGAACCACCAGTCACTCAAACCTCGCAATTCGTTCAAGCCAAACAGCGATCCGAGCGTCGGCCTGCGCAGGTCTCCTCCAATTAGTAAGGTCCTGTCACCTAAATATTTTGCGAGTGTCACCGCCAGATTTCCAGCCAGCACAGTCTTCCCTTCGGCGATCACGCTACTAATAACTTGCACCGACTTCAACGGACGTTGCTTGCGCAGGTGGTCCAATCGCGTGACGAGTACTCGAAACTTCTCGGCGCCTAGACTATTAGGATTTGTCAGCGCGATTAAGCGCGACGCCGGCGAAGCCCGCATCGTAACCGAACGAGCCTCCTCCCTCTCGACCGTTTCCTCAGTCTCAGCGGCCGTGACTTCACTCAACCCTTGAGCCGTCTTTGTGAGCTCGGGCCGAGGCTCGTCTAACGAAATCAATTCCGGCTGAGTCACGCGTGGCGGAACCGCACCCCGCCGGCGTTGCTCGTTTGTTGCTCCGGTCAGGACTTCGTACAGGCGGCTCATTTCGTCTCCACACTTGACTTCAGCTTACTTTCCCGCCGATCTAAGTCAGATTTCATCCTGAAAGTACCTCGTTACGGGGAAACCTCAGATGGATCGCCCTAAATCTAGAACCCATCCCTTTTCAACCTCTATAGAACGAGTAGAGATTACCAACCAAAATCAATAGCGCCATCACAACCGCTGCACCAATTTCCGTCCACGAAGTCAGCAGGCGAGCATGGTCTTCTTGTGGCGTGCCCAGGCGGGGAATACCCACCAGCACGCGGGCGGGAACGAGTCCCTCGAGGTCTTTCTCCTGCCGAACTCGTACATCCGTAAGTTCAAGGAAAGCAGCTAAACCCATGCCGAGACCAAGCCCCAGAGCTAGCCCAACGAGGCTGATCCGGAAACGTTTCGGGGCCGAAGGTTTGTCCGGCAAGCTTGGAGGATCAATGATGCGGAACTGCTCACCTTGCTGGCGCTGCTCGAGGTTAGTGGCAAGCTGTGACTGCATTTGTTTCTGCAAAAGCGAGTTGTAATTGGACTTGGATTCTTCATACCCGCGCGAGATGTCTGCCAATTCTTGTTCCGTTTCCGGAGTCATATTCAGGCGGGATCGATAGGCGGCAACTTGTGATTCAAGATCCTTTTCGTGCTGCTGATCGTTCTGAATCTCCAATTGATTGGCCCTAAGTTGGCTCTGAACCTGCATCATCGCAGTAGGTAAACCGTGCGTCACTCCTTCCACTACGGCGGCGTCGATGGCGTTTGTTGCGTTGCCAGCCCTCTGGTTGGAGGCCATTTCCCGTTCAGCCTGCTGATCCTCCTTCTCCCTTACCGCAATCTGGTCCTTGAGTGCAACGACGTCTGGAAAGTTATCGGTATAACGCGTGCGCAAGTCGTCGAGGCGGGTGCGCAAACCCTCCAAGGTGTCCGCCATTGCGTCTGTTCCACCCAGACTTGTTCGTAGCGACTGATATTGCTGCAGCATTGATTCCAAATAGATCTTTTGTTGCTTAGAGGCGTCCAGGGCGTGCTGGGTGCTCTGCAGCTGTGCTTGCAGGCCGGCCAAGATTTGGACATTGCTTTCCAACTGACCGGGCAGATCTCCGAGGTGCTTCGCCTTAAAGGCAGCGACGTCGGCTTCCTGCTGTTCCATTTTTGCGCGTGCATCCGCCAACTGATTCTCAAGAAATGCGGTCGTGTCCTCAGAAAGCTGCCTCTGGGCTTGCAGATTTTCGTCGACAAAGAGCGACGTGAGCTCGTTGTTCACCTTTTGTGCAAGTTGAGGCGATCCGGCGGCGTAACGTATCTTGAAGGCCGAAAACTGTCCTGGGCGCCCTGGGGATGCCACAAGATCAATCTTGATATCCTTACGCATTTCGTCGATTGGATCCCCGGGCTTCAAAAGCGCAACGATGGCGTGAGTGTGTGAATACAGGTGGAAGCGGTCGATCGTTGCCTGTAAACGGGTGCGGCTCAGAATCTGTTGCGTGATGTTCTGCAAACGGTCCTGAAGATTCCCGGTAATATTGGGCATGACATATTGGTCGGGCACCTTCTGTTGTTCCACGAGGATCAGTGCTTCGGACTGATAAGTGGTCGCCAAGAACCAGCTCGTCCCCCACGCGATTACCCAGCCCAGGAACACAGGCAGCAGAATCCACCAGCGGCGTCGAAGCAATACGGGCAAGTAGTCTTCCCAGTTGGGTGGTACCGGATCATCTAGTTCATCAGTCATGCCAACCTCGATCGATGTCACTGTCTTCGATGCCATCGCCGACCGCAGACAGTGTCATTCTTAGCTATTGACCCGCGCTTGCAGCGACGATTCGAATGAGTTACCTCAGCTATGTCCTGAGCTTAGGCTGGCGAAGATTTAGCTGGATCCACCGTAGCCTGCACCGGCGTCGGAGCATGGAAGCCTATATCGGCGGGCACGGAAGCCGGCCGGTTGGATGTTCGACCGGCTCCTCGATTTCCGTGAATGACGAGCCGACCCACCGCAAGTAGACGTGGAGCAGCAACGGCAAGTTTTGCTAGCCAGCCAAGAGAGCGCAATTTGTTCACTAAGGTGCGTGGTGCTTGCTGGATGATGGCTTTCGTTTTTTCCCCCGCTTCCAAGAGAACGGTGTTCTGTCTCTTCAATGCCCAGTCGTAAGGTGACGAATCCTTTCCGGTGGGGAGCACGGGTGAGATCGGCCGCTTCGGCTCTGCCATTGGTTTCGGCAGGAGGGCCGTGCCTCGATTTAGCGGCCCGGGACTTAGGTCAGCCAAGACATCACTGACCATGCCCTGATCAACCGTTTTGGACTTCAGGGCCCAACCGAGGGACATGGCTGCAAAGCAAATCTTGTTGATGTTGCGAGGAATACCCTCACTGTGTTTGGCAATCAACCGTAGTGCGCCGATACTGAACAGTGAGGAGCCTTTATACCCTGCAACCCAAAGCCGATGATCGATATAGGCGGCGACTTCCCCAGGAGTGAACGGCTCGATCCGAATAAAAAAGGAAATCCGCTGACACAGCTGTGCCATGGAAGGCTCGGCCAGCCGTTCTGCGAGCTGTGGCTGGCCCGCGAGGACAATGTGCATCAGTTTCGCCCACGGCGTTTCGAAATTGGACAGCAACCGAACGAATTCAAGGGTTTTTTCATCGAGGTTCTGTGCCTCGTCAATGACAAGAATGAAGCGCCGACCCCTACGCATTTCCTGCACCAGGAGCTGGTTGAGAATTGAGTGCATCTCCGGGAGATCTTTCCCTTCACCATTGAGACCGAGATCGGCGAGGACATAACGCATGAGGTCACGTGAGTCCCCGTTGGTCTGAAAGACAAATGCGGTGAGGGCCTTCTGGCGCTGGCCTTCAAGATATTGGAAAAGAAGCGATGTCTTTCCCATGCCCGGCTTCGCGATGAGCGTCAGAAAACCTCGATTGGTTTCCGTGCCATAGGCAAGCGCAGTGAGCGCTTCCTGGTGCTCGAGCCCGAGGTACAGAAACCGTGGGTCTGGCGTCACGCCGAAGGGCTGTTCGATTAGTGCGTAGTGGTCAAGGAACTTTTTCGCCAAACCCTCAGCGGGTTCGGCATCGTTGCATAAGCCGAGGGTTGGGGTCTTCTCGGCCGTCCAGTCTGAGGAGGTAGGATTCATGCTGTTGGTCGTGCCCATTCGTCTTCCTTCTTCTATCGGCCACCGAGGGCGACTGGGCGTAAGCCCCAGTTGAAGCCTAGGGAGAGCGTATGGCTGATGAAATTCGATCCACAATTCGGCGCGGCGCACACTGCCGTATTCGAACCCTGCAGACTCACACCGTAGCCGAAAAAGATAGCCATCCCGGGCCGGAACTGGTGGTCGGCTTGTATCGCTGCGTACCAATAGTTGAAAGATTCCTGCACCGAATTCGCTGTGGTCTGGGGCAGGCTCCGATTGCCTGCGTAGCCAAACGCAAGGGATCCTTGCCATGTGCGCGATAGCGTGTGGCTTATCGCACCCTGGACTTGGTTGGTCTGCGCCCCGACCAGCACACCGCTGCCGGCAGTCAGCAGATGGTCGTATCGGAGGGAGAGTGCGGTCCTTGCAAGCTGATAAGTGATTGAGGTATCCGCACTCCACGTAAGGTCGGTGGTGGGCCCGGTCAGCGTCTCCCGAAACGTTGCCAGGTTTGGGCCTGCGGCGAGCTGGAAACTCAATCGCCCAGTCACGCGGTGCGCGAATCCAACCTGAACCACGTGATCGTCAACACCTTGGGCCAGATTCGCGAACTGAAAGGCGTCGAACCGATACAACACCGCCAGCGAAGTCACCGGGTTGACCTGATAGTTGTAACCTGTTTGAAACAGTGCATTACTGCTGTTGACGTAGCCCGCGTCAACAAATCGAAGCAGTCCGTACGAGCCAGCGGCGGTCCACGAAGAACGTGGACTGAGTTGGTATTGAACCTGCGAAAAGACGGTGTTACTCAGTTGAGGCGCGATGGCCGTTGGAATTGTCTGGTTGGGCGTCACAAACGTATTCAGAAAAGGCAACGTTCCGCCGAGCACTCCGCCCGAGCCGAACTGCGAGATTCCGCCCAAAAATCCCAGACCGCCAACCCCACCGAATCCGAACGCAGATCTCGAGAGATAGCTCCCTTCATCACCCAGTAGCAGCGACCAGCGCTGCCATTCGAAGCTGTCGGAGAGCTTCAGGTCTTGGATGGCGGAGTTCAAATCGCTACCAGCGGTTGACGCCATTCCACCGCCCGTGTAGTCAAGCACGAGTTCCGAGCGGCTCGATACATGATGTAGATCGAGATGGCCCAACAGGTATGTGAGCGAACTCGCACCGTTGTAATCGTTGAGCTGCGTGGTCACACTGAAGCTCGGCAGCAGAAAATTTTGGGTTTTCCGAGAGTTGCCCAGAGCCAGCGGCTGGACGCCCGTCAGAGGAAGCTGGTCAGTCGCCACTTGTCCAGAGTCCGGAGTCGTTTCGCGTCCATTCGCCGATGACACAAGTGGTGGATAAGATGTTGATTGGCGGAATTCACCGTCTCGGTCTGCATCTGTGTTCTGCGCCCGAACCCCGGCGACATACAGGATCAAAACCAAAAAGGCCGCAACGAGAATGCGGGCTGGCTTAAGTATCATTCGCTAAGACCTATTTTTATCTACGGCACCACGATCGTATCGCCGGGCTTCAGTGGCAGGTCTTGTTTGGCGTTATGTCCTCTGACCACGTCCTTAAAGTTGATCGGCAGAATTTCCTTCTGGTTGTTTTCGATACGCATGACGTAGATCTTTTTCAAGTTAGCGAACGGGGTGAAGCCAGCTCCGGAGAGGGCCTGCACCGCGGTCATATTGGACAGGAGCGGGTAGGCACCCCCACGGAGGACCTGGCCCAGGATGTAGATTCGCTGACTGTTCATCTGCGCTACGATAACTGTCACGTGGGGGTTCACTATCAGGCTACGTAACCGTTCTTGAATCTCGGAGCTCAGTTGTGTGGGAGTCAAGCCCGCGGCCTGCACGTCATTGAGCAGTGGCAGAGAAATTTTGCCGTCCGTTCGCACCGGGAGAGTACGGGAGATCTCGGGCTCCTTCCACACATCGATGGCCAGCACATCGTCGGGGCCGATGGAATAATTCGGATCGTCGTTCACTGTCTTCGGGGGCTGGAGATCCATAGTTCGTGCGGTTAAGATTTTGTCGCCATCGTCATTGGCGGGTTTGGGTGCCGGTCCTTGGGCCCGCACCGAAACCGAGAAAACCAGCGGAATCGCCGCCACCAGATACGACCAGTTCTTCATCGCATCCTTCCTTAATTGCAAATCCGAAGCTTATCTGAGAGCTTGCATCTGATTCGATTCGTCGAGAACAACTATCACTCTTCCAGATTCTGCTCTTTACTGTCAGGCGCCCACGCAGATGCCCGGGATTGTCGCGTGTGAATTCTCTGAAACCGGAGATCGCGCCCTAAGAGGTTAGACTTTGTAGAAAGTGCCTGTAGGATTTCTAAAACGCTAGATCTCGGCCGGGTTCTCAGGCGTCCGGGGAACGTTTGTGGCCAAGGCTAGAATCGTCCAGCACCTTGTTGTTTAGTTTCTCAACGAGGAACGCGTCAACTTCAACGGCGGCTGCTTCCCCTAACATCGTGACGGAGAGAACCAGCCGACAGAGATTCTTTTTACGCAGCAAGATCCCTTGCACTCCTGTCAATGGGCCGGCTTTAACCCTCACCCACTCTCCACATCTCAGCAAGGGGTGTGGTTCGACGCGCATACCACTTTGCACAGCTCGTCGAATGGCGTCGATTTCGTTCGGCGGGACGGCGGCCGGCTGGCCGGCGCTCGACACGAGGGCATGTATTCCTGGCGTGGTCATGACATCTAGCCGGCGCTCGAGGCCGCCTTTGAGAAACACGTAGCACGGGAAAAGTGGCAGAGAGAGCACTTTAGTTCGATCCTTCCAGCGGCGGGCAGCTTGGTAGAGCGGGAGTAAGGTCTCGAATCCCTTGCTCGTGAGAATCTGATGCACTGCCTTCTCGTGCTGATGGCGCGTATAGAGGGCGTGCCAAGCGGGGGGTGCACCGATCTCATTAGTGTTCCGGTCAATTGGCACGCAATGCATATAGCTCCGCCCTGTGACTTACAGGAACTCAATCCTTACCCGTCCCTGTAAGTCGTAATCTTTTCAATTCATTAGCAGCGAGCTCTGAGGTTTGTTCCCAGTTGTCGAGTTCTCTTCCTCAGTACTCTTTTCCTCTTCATCGAAGACAGCTCGGTCACTCAAAATCGCGAAACCGTCGCGCCCCTGACCGGTTCCGACCTGTTCAACTCGCAGAACTCGCCCCTCCACTTGCATCCGCAAGGATCGCGCTACGTCAGGGATTGCTTCGATAGAGATCTTGACGCTGACTTGCGCTCCGGCTGGTGGACAGAGGCTCGCAAGAACAAAGGCTCCCAACTCGCTAACGTCGTAAGTGCGACCTTCACCTTGTTGGCGCTTACCGATTGCGTCTTTCCACCAGAAAACGACGGGTGCATCCATCGGGAAGCGCATAGCTCGGCGTCTCTGAGCATCCAATTGCCACCTTCGACGAATCACGGACCGGATCGTGAGGTCATCCGAATGGCCGAATTTCGAGTGGGACTCTAAGCGGAAGCTCTGTGCTAGCGCAAGAAGCGGAATGTCATCTTAACGTTGGAGCAATTTTGTCCTATGGAGATTGGCAAAGAAAAGAAAATAGAAGGGACGTTTTGTCGTAGCGTACGGAGAGCGAGTTGTACCTATCCACGAGCTAGGTACGAACGTCCTTATTTTCTGTCCTCGAGCATTCGAAGGGGCTGCCTCCGACGGGGGAACAAGGGGCGAATCGGAACTACCATGAGACCTGAGACTAAATACAGTTTAACACTTATTGCGAAAAAAAATGATTACTGTCAAAAAGGCTATCCTCTAAATGATTAGCCTTAGGTGAGTTAGGGTAAGTTGCCAGTTTCTCCCAGCGTCTGGCGGTCGTCCTGTGGGTAGGTCTTCGTCAGTCAATTTGACGTGGGGTGCGCAATGCCGAAAGACCCGGAACTTGGCCGTTCTATAAGCGTTTTTCTTGCTGATGGTAGCCGCATGAAATCTCAGTTGATGGTGGCCGCCCTACAACGCGGTCGGCACGGTATCGTGGTAGTAGGGTCTGCTGTAGACTCGACTGGAGTCCACGAGGGACTTCGCGAAAATCGGGCGGACGTGGCCGTCATAAGCGCTGAGCTACGAGACGGACCTCTCGTGGGCCTGGATGTGGCGCGTGAAGTTTGGGCCTCTTACCGCCCAATTCATATCATTATGATGATCGATTCCTGTAGCCCGACTCTAATCGTGGAAGCATTTCGGGCGCGCGCCCACGGAGTACTCTGCAGTGACGATTCGTTTAGCGTACTGTGCAAGTGCATTCGTGCGGTTTACAAAGGGCAGGTCTGGGCCAACAGCGAGCAACTGCACTTTATAATTGAGGATCTGGCCAAGAGTGCGCCGTCACACCCCACTAATGTACTTGGAGCAAAGTTGCTGACGCAGAGGGAAGAAAGCTTGGTTCATCTGGTATCCCAAGGCCTCACCAACCGCGACATTTCCAAACAACTGAACTTGAGTGAACACACAGTCCGCAACTACCTGATTCGGATTTTCAATAAACTGGGCACTTCGAATCGCGTGGAGCTGGCCCTTTATGGCATCCATCGAAGCGAAGAAGTATCGATGTCATCGTTGGACATGCCCTCCGATCGAATGTAGTTACCCATCTCGGAAGCGAGTCCTCCCGCTCTCGCGAATCTCAACGGGATAGCGGCCTCACACTCACCAGTCTCTTCTATAAGAAAAGCAATCTGCTGGAAGCTCGGGTGATAATCCACGCCTATAATCATCATGTTCGGCTCCTTTCTCCCGAGCCATTGGTCCTCAGACATCAATTAACGGTGCGACCATGCCGGGACTTACCAACGAACCAGGAGTGGACAACAGTGGACATCTGAGGACAAAAGATCGGCTTTATTGGCAACACCGGTAACAGTAGGAGGCCCTCAATCATCATTGCGGGGGAGACTCTCCACCGAGGGCGGAAACACAGTCCCGACCTAACCCTTTTCGGTTGTCGTATCCCCAGCAACGTAGAACTAGCAAGTGTGGATATTGTCTGCGCCGATGTGATGAAGAAACGGCCGATAAGTTATCAAGCTTGAACATCAGGACCTTTTTATGATGAGGCGTCACCGTTGCCGGCTTTCCTGTTAAAGATGGTGGCTTCTCGGATTCGCCCTCGGATTCCCTCTTAACCTTTGGCTCGAAGCAACCTCTGCAAGCACTGTAATTTTCGGGGTTCAATTTACCGCACCGTGGGCAAGACCATAGTTGTGAAACCTGTCTGAGTCTGTGGTCCATATGAAGCCCCTTTATGAAAGTTATTTGTAGGGAAAGAGACTCTGGGCAGAGGCAAAATAACAAAGGCCACACAGTTCAGCCCATAGACAATTCCCAGTATTTTTGTGCTCCGCTATAGACACAGAGAACAGTATCGAGCCAACCAAGCCGATCAGCAGGCCTGGGAGTCGGCCCTGCGGCCCAAAGCATGCCTGCTGGCCACCCACAGCAAGCTGCAAGAGATCGTTGCGAGTAGACTGATGCTTGTTCTTCCTTGCATGGTCCAGGCGACTTTTGATGCAGAGCCACCGCCCGAAAAAACCAGTTTTTTGGAAACGATTGTGGGAACGCTGTCTTCCTGCTGAAGGCAATTGCCGTGATTGCCAGATCTCGGAACAAGGCCTAACATTGCGCCCATAACGGACACTAAGGAGGGGACCAATGAGAAAGTGCTTCTTGATTTCAGCGCTTTGTGCCGTCGCGATTTCGTTTTGCGCCGTCGCGCTGATGAACGCTCAGGGCGAGGGTGAGAACCAAGGCGGCCGCGGGGCCGGAGCAGCGATACCGCAACTGCCATTTCATCTGGTGGAGAACTTTTTCCACTATCCTGCCAACTCTGTCGTGGGCCGCACGACTGGCGTGGCGATCAATCCCAAGACGGGCAATATCGTCACGCTCAATCGCGGCTATCACCCCGTGCTGGAGTTCAAGTCCGATGGGACCTTCGTGCGTTCCTGGGGCGAAGGCTCCACAATGTTCGTAGGCGCCCATGTTGTCCGCTTCGATCCGGAGGGCAATCTGTGGTACGTGGATGCCGCCGATGACGAAATTTTCCGGTTCGACTCCGAGGGCCGCACGGTGGGCACGTTGGGAACAAACCCGGAGCCCTGGACTTGGCTGACTCATGTGATTGAGCGTGCCGCTCCCGACCAAGCCTCCTTCTATCAGGAGACGGACATTGCCTGGAGCAAGGATGGCAGCATGTTTGTCTCCGATGGGTACGGCAATTCCCGCGTGGCGAAGTTCGATAAGGATGGAAACTTCGTCAAGGACTGGGGTAGGCGTGGCAACCAGCCGGGCTCCTTCAATACCCCTCACAGTATTGTTATCGACAATAACGACGTCATCTATGTCGCCGACCGCGGCAACAGCCGCATCCAGACTTTCGACACTGAGGGAAATCGGAAAGCGGTTTGGAACCTGCCGACTGCGCCCTGGTCGCTCTGCCTCACCAATGGACCCAATCAGGTGATGTACGTGGGCAGCGTGGGCCGGGTCTACAAGATGGACCTCACTGGCAAGGTCCTGGGCGCCTTCGGCCACCCCGGCCGCATGGCTGGCGCCATTGACTCCGTTCACCAGATTGCATGCCCGGATGAGAAGACCGTCTATCTTGCCCACACTTTTGCCTCGCGCTTCGACAAATGGGTCGCGCAGTAAGGAGGACGTCGATATGGATTCGACTAGACGCAAAATACTGAAAACGGGCGCCGCTGCGACCGCGATGGCCGCCGTGCCGCGCGTATTTGGCCAACAGACTGGGAAAGGAGCAGGTGCCATGTCCTTCTACGAAAAGGGTCCCGTTCGCATCCGCTATGAGGAGGCTGGTTCCGGCTTCCCGTTATTGCTCATTGCCGGCGGGGGATTGAATTCGACAATCGCTGGATTGACGAACCCCTTCGACGCAATAGGGGAGTTCAAGGGAGAGTACCGATGCATCGCGGCGGACCTGCGCAACGCCAATCCCGGCCAGTCGTCTGGTCCGCTGGAGATCGACCGGCCGTGGGATTCACATACAGACGACCAGCTTGGTGTGCTGGATCATCTGGGCATCAACAAGTTCATGGTGCTGGGCTTCTGCATCGGCGGCCCATTCATCTGGAACCTGTTGAAGCGGGTGCCCGATCGCGTGGTCGCGGCCGTGCTGGCGCAGCCCAGCGGCTCGCGTCCGGAGATGCGCGACCTTTTCTACGAAAACAATATGAAGGACTGGGGTCCGGAATTGGTGAAGCGCCGGCCCGAGATCACGATGGACGTGGTCCAGAAATATCTGACCAAGATGTACCGCACCAACGCCGACTTCGTCTTCACGGTGACGCGCGATTTCGTGCGCAATTGTCAGACGCCCGTATTGATCCTGCCAGACGATATCCCGGCGCATCCGTACGCAGTCGCTATGGAGGCGGCGATGCTCGCTCCAAAGGCCGAAGTGAGCATGTTCCCGTGGAAGGAGCCCAAGGAGCGAATTCCACTAGCGGTGCGCCAGATACATTCGTTCCTCCGGGCACATCGCCCTGCTTCTGCTTAGACGGCGGTGTCCATACGGAAAGGCGCACGTCGCCGAAAGAAACCTCTTCCAAGATTAGAGATGCTCCTTGTCTTAAGAGAAGGGGCCGTGGATATGCAGTAGGATAACGCGGAATAAAAGCTTATCAGATCGGGCAGTCGTTCATTGTAAGGAATGTGTGGTCCTTTTCTTGACCGGCGTTTTCTACGACCGAGTGGGAGCGCGGACGCAAACTGCGCCGAAATTCAAAGACGATTTGAGCTGGGCACTGCCATTTAGATCATGGCCCTACCTCCAATCTAAAAGGCGTGTTGCTGTCCTTTCGCAGCCATACCGGTAGGCACCGCGAAGCTCGAAATGTTGTGGGCCCTAATGAGAGAATGATCTGACTTATCATTCATCGCGCAATCGGACTGGAGAATTCGTGACGACGCAGGATGCAATAGTCAACATCATTCGGGAAAGCCTCTCAGTCAAAGAGGCCATTCTCAACGACGCCGGATTGATACAAACCATCGCGAAGCTTGGAGAAGAGATGAGTCGTGCGCTCCATGCTGGCCAAAAAATTATTTTCTTTGGCAATGGTGGAAGCGCCGCTGACGCACAGCACATGGCCGCGGAACTCGTGGGCCGCTTCGTGCGCGAGCGGCGAGCTCTGCCGGCCTTAGCCTTGACAACAAACAGTTCCAGTCTGACTGCGATTGGAAATGATTATTCTTACGAGAAGGTTTTTGCGCGGCAGGTGGAAGCGTTTGGTGCTGCTGGAGACGTGGCGATTGGAATTTCCACGAGTGGGAAATCCCCGAATGTAATCGGCGCAATCCGCACAGCGAAAGACATCGGAATGGTGACGGCAGGAATGACCGGCCGTTGCGGGCGAGAATTGGCCGACGTGGCCGATCACTGTCTACGCGTTCCTTCCGAAAGTACGCCTCGCATTCAGGAAGCACATACTCTGATCGGCCATATCCTGTGCCAGATCATTGACCAATCATTTTAACTTGAAGGCGCCTTGGATAGCTCTTGACGCTCCTGTTACTGGATTTTGAGCCTGTTTTGCGATGACCCATCGAATCCACCGGACTTATCGGGACTTAGGCTGGTAAGGAGTCTCGACGGTACGGGCATTAGAAAAATGCAGTCTGCACTCTACTTGTGAACGTTAGTGTGGAGAGAACCTTGGCGTTAAGTCTCGCTCGGCGCCGAACTCGATGGGCTGGAAATCGTCAGCACATCTGTTTTGTTGAGTGGCACATAAACCGTGTTATGCGGCACCATGCCTTCGCTCTCTGAAACTGTTTTTCCGTCGACGGTATGCACGGTTACTGCTTTGACCAACGGCCTTCGTGGGTTACGACCGTGGCTTGATCGCTTCTACCTGGCGAGAGACCCCACGATTGCATCCAACCGTGAGTTCGACTGAAGCGCTCCGGGTCGTAGAACTGAGCGTGACGATAACGGATGAAGTTTCGGCTGAGCTCCTCAGGGGCCAAGCGGCCTTTCGTAGCTTCCACGATCTGATGGGCGTACCGTCCAAAATCGGAATTGATGTGGTCCACTGCTCTATTGATCGCCTCTAGATACCGCTCACATTGCTGGGCTGTAAGATTCGGTGCAAAAACGTCCGCACCTCGGTAGAAGGTCAAGGCGAGAATGTGCGCACCCTCTTTAAGTGCTAAGCTGATGAAAGGCTCCATCAAAGTCACAGCGCGGACGGGGCTACCTTTCCGAAGTATTTCCATGCGGACCGGTGGCGCACCGATGTGTTGCGTGACGATCTTGTCCCGGCCCACCACACCTTCCAGCATTAGCAGGCTTGTGTAATGTGACCCCGTATAATCGTTCACGCCGATTGGAACGCCAGAGAGGTCGCCCGGCTCTTGAAGGGTTTTGTCGAATGTTAGAATCGCCTGCGCCGTTACAGCAGCGCGGAGAGCACCGATTCGGCCACCACGTGATCCGCGCTCAATGCGGTCAATTCCTCCCCATTCGCAAAGAGTGAAAGTATCGGCTGAGCCGCACTCGTAGAGAGATTCCTTCAGTCGGGATAAGACCTCGCGTTCAGTAAGGGTCTTTTCCTTGTCCTCGTATCGTGCTGAGTAGCGAACGTCGATACCAAGTTCATTGAAGAAGCCCTGTGCGAGGCCGACGAGGACGGGAAGATCGAAAGTTGGGGCATTGGGTGCAATTCGTATAACTGGAAGCTCCAGCGACATATCAGCGCCTCCCGGAAAATCAAATCGTGGGGTGCCCAACGGGGTCAGATCGGCTTATACAATGCTACTGCCTCGCAGCGCAGTCAACGAGAATCTCTGACTTCTCTTCGAACCATGTCTCGTGTGTCTGAGATGATCCCGCATTCGACAAATTCGGGCTGTTCGGCGGTGCGCTGATATGGCACGCCGAGTCGGACTAGAGCCTTAAACTGGCGTCACGCCAATTCAGTATCACCGAATCCCCGCGCTCCAGCGCTTTCAGCCGTTGACATGTGTCCTACATGTAAGTATGCTGATCGCATGCCAGTTATGGTTCAGATCCGGAATGTACCCTCCGATTTGCATCGAGAGCTCAAGGCGCGTGCGGCCCTCGAAGGCATGTCCCTCTCGGACTACCTGCTCCGCGAGCTGCGCCACGCCCTGGACCGCCCTACTCTTGATGAAATCCGGAAGCGGCTCTCGACCCGCCGGCCCGTACGACCGCATCCGGCGCCAGCAGCGGCAGTGCGCGCCGAGAGGAAGAGCCGCTGATCGTCGTCGACGCCTCCGCGATTCTTGAAGTTCTCCTCCAAACTCCCGCGGCGCGGCGTGTGAACCCCGTCATTTTCGCCGCCAACGAGACGCTGCATGCTCCTCATCTCATCGACGTAGAAATCGCGCAAGTCTTGCGCCGCTACGTACGCCTTGCCATCATCTCCGCGGAACGAGGCACCGAAGCTCTCACTGATCTGGTCGACTTTCCACTCACCCGCTATCCCCATTTCGTCCTGCTCACCCGGATTTGGCAATTGCGGCACGGTCTGACAGCTTATGACGCCGCTTATCTAGCTCTTGCTGAAGCACTGGATGCCACTCTCGTCACACGAGACCGCGCACTGGCAAGAGCAGGCAAGCAAGTGCGGGTCGAGGTGATATGAGGTAAATGGCACCGCTCGACGGGGAAGTTCGTCTCCACTAAATCCCAGTCAATAATGAAGTGGCTAAGGCTCTTACTCGCCAAGCGAGTCGTTGTATTCCGGAGACAAAGTCGAAGTGGCGGTCGCGGCTCAAAGCGGGAGTTGGTATTGTCGGCAGAGGTGCCGCAATCCAAAGATCGTTCGTTGGAATCAGCTTCCCGCCGTCTCTCAATTCAATGTTGATGCCTGCCGGACAATGTCCCGGCGCATCCGTACGCCGTGCCACTGGGCGAGTTTCCGCCGATTGGTCACGTGCACTCCTATCCGGGACTAATTTGGAAGCAGTCCGAAGACCGAGAAGCAATTTGAGCCGCTTACATATACCTTCCCATTAGCCACAGTTGGAACCGTAAACTTCGAAGCGTTCCCGGAGGCCCCCGGTCCGCTGACCGGGCTGCTGTACAACATGGTCGCCACGTGGGACGCATCGTAGGCATCCAGGACTGTGGGCCCATTGGAATCATAAGCGGCGATATCCTCAACCCAAACGATTCCGTTCGTGGCTCCAGTGGACGAAACGGAAGGTGTTGCTCCGCGGTAGGGATATATCTTGTTTGCAACCGAGGAAGCTGGAGTGGTGATCACGCCGTTGGAGATCGGGTACTGTTGCAACGAATTACCTACGGTAACAGCATAAAGGTTGCCGTTCCAATAGGCAGGCTGGCCAAAGAATCCGTTGCCCGAGTTGGTCGTGTTGAAGGCGACGTTGACCTCTTGAACATCCTGATTGCTCCCTGAGTGGAACTTGCCAAGATTGGTCTGATCGAGGAGGTAGATGAGGCCGATTTTGCCGGTGGCTATCAAAAGGTTAGGATGAGCGAGAGAGCCAACGGAATTGGGTAGGACGATGGCTCCGGACGCACCGAGATCGATATCGTTGACATTGAGGGTCTGTTGGTCGAATGGCGTGAAGTAATCGAGGACGCTTCCGGTCGAACTCAATTTGACGACAGAATCAGAATAGTTCTGCGTGCCGTCCCATACACCGTTACCGGTGACGACGTACAAGTTTCCGCTCGCATCTGCGACCGGAGGATTGCCAGAGTGCCATATGCCACCTTGAAAGTTCCCACCGGTGGGAGCGGTGCTCGACCAGGCAAACGTCTTCGCCAGCGTGGCCGCGTTGAAACCTATTAACCAACCCTGCCAAGTGTTCAGGTCCGCATGTGCACCGAACCCAACGTAGATGCTGCCATTGTTCAAGAGCAGCGCGGGCCTCTGCATCTGGAATAACGGATTGAAATTCGGCGCTGTGATCAATACCGGGCCGCCAAGCTTCTCTGCTCCAGTAGTCAAGTCCAGAGCGTGGAGGCGGTAGAAATAACAGGGCGAAGTCGCAGAGCAGCCCGCTCCCACAATTTCCTTGGTGTTGGCCACGACATAGATGGTATTCGTCGTCGGATCAATCACCGGGGTTGACGTAATGCCGAATTCCACAACCAGACTGACACCATCGCCAGTGTCGGCGGGCGCAACGGGGGTCACGCCACTACTCAGGAAACTCGTCTTCCAAAGTTGAATGCACGATGGCGAATCGGCGTCAAAAGCGTAGACGCTGTCATGTTCAGTGGCGATGAAGACGACATTCCTCTTTTGAGATCCGAACGCCATATTTGACACATATAAGGGAGAAGCAAACATGAAACCATCTACGGGGCAGGTGAAAAGCAATCCAAACGTTGATGAGTTTACATTCGAAGGGGTCAGTGCATATTCCTGGGTGTTTTGCCCAGTACTTTGCGAATCGTAGTGGTAGATAAAGACGCCCTGAAGGTCGGTCACGGCAATCGTAGCGGAAACGTTGACCGAAGCATTAGATGCGCTGGTAGCCGTCACCGTATGAACACCGGCTTGTGTGCCGGGCGTAAACAATCCGGTCGAAGAGATGGTGCCGGAGCTAGCGCTGCCGCCGTTATTGCCGTCAACTGACCAGATTACACCAGCATTTGCCGGATCATTTGTGACCACGGCGGTGAATTGCTGAACTTGCGACAGCGTGACGGCGGCGCGCTTGGGACTGAGGGCGACATTGAGTGTCCCCTGCGTAACCGTGATGGTTGCGCTGACCGCCTTTGTAGGGTCAGCAACGGAGGTTGCCGTGAGCGTTACCGTGGCTGGGCTCGGAACGTTCGAAGGAGCGCCATATGTCACGACAGTCGGAGTGATGTTCGACAGTAATCCGCACGTGCTTCCGCTGCAACCGCTTCCAGAAAGGGTCCAGGTGACGCCGAGGTGCTGCACATCATTCAGGAGCGTAGCGGCGAGACTTTGCGCTCCATATCCTGTCGCTGTAGTCGCCGCTGTGGGAGAGACACTAACGGTGATTGGCGGCGGGGCAGCCGTGGGAGCTTTGAAAGCCGCCAACTGCATGATCCACGAGCCAGACGGTGAAAGGGTTGCCGTCGCGTTGTAGCTTCCAGTTACAGCGACAATCCGGTCTTCAAGAATTCCACCGTAGGCGGTAACCACGCGGTTCGCGAAGCCTGTGCCAGCCGCCGTGCTGGCGGTCGACACTACATTTGCTCCCACCAATAAATCGTTCGCACTGGTAGTTGAAACGGAGTTGCTGTTGCTGGTAGTGCCGTTCCCTTGCCCGGCCACAGCGACATCCAAGGGATTTGACGGATCGAGGCCAGCGTATTCGGCAATGCGGATATCCGGGCTCCTAGCGAGTCTGTCAAACGTGACCGTAACGATGTTCGTGTTGGGCGGCGACGACAGAATGTCCTTGGCATAGTAGATGGCCTGGCTCAATGCGCCACTGAGTATCGTTGGACCGACAGCTAGTGTGTAGACGTTGCCAGCCGTATCGGTGACGGAACTGATATTCGCGGTTGAGTCATGCCACCCTGCCACAACCACGTTCAAATTGCCCGTTGTCTGTGCTCCCTTAAATGGAACGGAGGCGAAGTTCAGCGAGGACGGGAGCGGAGCATCTATACTGATGCTTGAGTTGACCTGCACGAACGCGATGGGCGGCGCGAAACCGACATTAAAGTTAAGGCCGTTGCTCGGCGCACCGCCAACCGTCACGACAATGGTGCCACTGGTTGCGCCTGGTGGGACATGCGTCACGATGGACGTGCTGCTCCAGCTTATAGGCATGGCCTGAGTGCCGTTGAACATCACCGTGCTAGCACCCTGCGTTGCTCCGAAGTTTGTACCTGTAATTGTGACCTGCGAACCCACCGGGGCAGTTTTAGGACTCACGCCCAAGATGTGAGGACCTATTGCCCCAGCAGTGGCAGGCTGGAATGCTGCCAAAGCTGCGCCCCAATTGTCCAAGGCGGCGATCGAGGCAGTTCCGGAAGCCAAGCCGGGCGACAACTGGATGCCATCCTCGACCAAGAGTGTGGAGCCCGGCGCCGCAGGCACTACCTCTTCCATGGAGAATCCGCTGCCCGCTCCGAATGTGGTACCGCTGCCGCTGGTTATCTCTGCGATCAGCAAGTCACCGAATCCGCTTGTCTTGGTATTGCCTGAGCTCGGTGAAGTATCCGAGCCCTGCGCAAACACGGTCGTATCGAGAGAATTCGAAGGCGCGACTCCCGCATATTCCAGGATTGCAAATCGCAAAGCACTGGAAATGGTGTCGGAGACCGTCACTGTATTGGCTCCCCCGGAGATGCTTTCCGCGTAATAGATCGCGATGGTTTCTCCATCGACGGTCAAGTTTGCTTGAACGGCTTGACGGTAGGTGTTCCCTCGCGAATCGGAAATCGCAAAAATCTGCGACGCAATGCCTGCACGTACCACCACGGCTATAAAATTACCTGCCGTGTTGTTCGCAGTGAAAGCCAGCGAAGAAGAGGTCGTGGTGCCGGCGTTTTTACTGGCGTGCTGTACCAACGTGATTCCGCTACCCGAAGGGACTGTCACCGTAAAGTTCGCACTGTTACTGATAACGCCGCCAGCGGTCACGACTACATTACCGGTGGTTGCTCCTGTGGGTACCGGCACAATGATACTCGTGGCGCTCCAGCTGGTCGGTGTTGCCGGAGTCCCATTAAACGTAATTGCTCCCGTCGCGCCAAAATTCGTTCCCGTGATCGTCACGGATGTTCCTACGGCGCCGGATGTCGGGCTCAAGCTGGTGATGCTCGGCCCGGTAGTCCCGCCACCGGCGCCCGCTTTGAAAGCGGCCAGCGCTGCGCCCCCGTTGTCGGAAATTGATAGCGTGGCACCTACAGAAACCACCCCCGCAGTCGCGTCGATCCCGTCCTCCGCGATCAGCTTCGTATTGGGTGCTGCCGGCACGGCCTCTTCAATCGTGTATCCGCTTGCTGCCGTAAATGTCTGCCCGTTCGCTGTCACCACCTCACCCAACACCAGGTCTCCATTCGCGGTTGTTGTCGCGTTCCCGCTGTTCAGCGTCGTGCCCGCCCCCTGCGCCGCGGCCGTCACGTCAAGGGAGTTCGCTGTTGCCACTCCGGAATATTCCAGGATGGCCAACCGCAAGGTGTTGTTTGGAATCGACTCCGATACCGTCACGGTATTGGCCCCACCCGCGATATTCTCTGCGTAATAGATTGCAAAAGTTTCCCCGTTTGGCGCGTCCAGCGTCTGATTGAACTGCACTGCTTGGCGGTAGGTATTTCCGCGCGTATCGCTGACGGTCAGGACTTGCCCGGATTTCCCCGCGCGAATCAGAACGCCAATCCAATTCCCACCGGTGTTGTTCGATGCAAACGCCAACGAAGAAGAAGCCACAATGCCCGCGTCCTTGCTCGTGTGCTGCACCAGTGTGATGTTGGTTGTTGTCGTGGAAGTCGTCGTCGCGCTCGCCACATTCGAGTAAGGACCCAGGTTACTGGCTGCATCGGTGGCGCGGACACGGTAACTGTATGTTGTCGCTGTCGCTAGGCCGGTATCGTTGAAGCTAGTCGTCGCCGATGCACCCACTTGGGCGAAGTTGCTGCAAGTCGCGCCGGTGCAGCGCTCAACTAGATAGTTGCTGATCGTTCCGCCGATCTCCGTCGCCGCCGTCCAGGAAAGATTGATCTGTGTGTTGCTGGCGGCTGTGCCTGTCAGCCCCGAAGGGGCCGTGAACGTCGGAGCCGGCGTCGTGATCGAGGCGGTGTTCGAGTATGGGCTGAAGTTCACTCCATCGGTGGCTCGCACACGGTAGCTGTAATTGGTCGAACCGGTGAGTGTGTTGTCGTTGTAGCTTGTGGTTGTTGACGTGACTGTGGTTATTTGAGCGAAGGTCGTGCAACTCGCTCCCGAGCAGCGCTCGATCAGGTATTGCGTGATGGTGCCGCCCGTTTCCGTCGCGGCTGTCCAGGAAAGACTGATCTGCGCGGGACTGGCGGCCGTGGAAGTGAGAGCAGAAGGTGCTGTGAAGGTTGGAGCCGCTGTCGTGGCTGAGGCTGTGTTCGAATACGGGCCAGTTACACTGGACGCATCCATGGCCCGTACGCGGTAACTATAACTGGTCGAACCGCTCAGACCCGTGTCATTAAAGGTCGTGGCTGGCGCCGCGACTGTGGTTATCTGAGAGAAAGTTGTGCAACTGGCTCCCGTGCAGCGCTCGATCAGGTATTGGCTTATAGTTCCGCCCGTTTCTGTCGAAGCCGTCCAGGAGAGATTGATCTGCACCGGACCGGAAGCCGTGGCCGACAGGCTCGTCGGCGCGGTGGGGGAGTTGGCCGGCGTAGTGGCGCTGGCTATGTTCGAGTAAGCGCTGGAATTCACTCCATCGGTCACACGCACGCGGTAGCTGTAGCTTGTCGAAGCCGAAACGCTCGTGTCACTAAAGCCCGTGGCTGGCGCCGCGATTGCGATTACTTGAGAGAAGGTCGTGCAACTGGCTCCTGCGCAGCGCTCGATCAGGTATTGCGTGATCGTGCCGCCGGTTTCCGTCGCAGCGGTCCAGGAAAGATTGATCTGGTTACTGGCGGCAGTAGTGGCTGACAGGCCCGAAGGAGCCGTGAATGTCGGAGCCGGGGTCGTGGCCGAGGCGGTGTTCGAGTAGCCGCTGAAGTTCACTCCGTCGGTCGCGCGCACACGGTAGCTGTAGCTGGTCGAACCGGCAAGCCCGGTGTCATTGAAGCTTGTCACTGTTGCCGCGACTGTGACGATCTGAGAGAAGGTCGTACAGCTCGCTCCCGCGCATCGCTCGATCGAGTATTGCGTAATCGTGCCGCCGGTCTCCGTCGCCGCTGTCCAAGAAAGATTGATCTGCACGGGACTGACAGCCGCGGAGGTCAAACCAGAAGGAGCCGTGAACGTCGGCGGCGATCCGCCACCGGCGGCGCGGAAGGCTACGATCTGCATGATCCATAGACCTGCGGAAATCGACGCCGTGGCATTGTAGCTCCCCGCCGCTGATACCACACGATCTTCCAAGATGTCCCCGTCCGGGTTGGTGATTATGCGATTGGTGAAACCCGCTCCCGGTCCGCTGGTGAAGGTTTGTACCAGATTTGCGCCTACCACCAGATCGTTGAGATTCGTGGTGGTTATCAGCCCGCTGTTACTCGTCGCGCTGTTGCCCTGGCTCCCTGTGGATATCTCCAGCGGATTCGTAGGATCCAGTCCACTGTATTCGGCAATGCGAACGTCGGGATAAACCGCCCCTGTTGTGAAGGTCACCGTCACACTATTCGCGCCCGCCGTCGCAGCCGCGATGTTTTTCGCATAGTAGATCGCCTGCGTGGCTGTGCCACTTTGAACGACCGGAGTGGCGGCTAATGCATAGCTGTTTCCGTTGGTGTCCTTTACCGAACTCACGGTAGCAGTCGAGTCGTTCCAACCCACCACGACTACGTTCAGGTTCCCGAGGGTCTGTGCCAGCGTGTACGGCACAGTAACCGTCGTTTGAGGCGTCTGAGGAGTTGCGGCATTACCCTGCATAAACTTGATCTGGGCCTGGGCGGATGCTAGAGACCCCCCGACCAGAAAGAGAGCGGATAAAAGAAAGGAATAAGAAAGGAAGACCCGTAGCATCAAGCGCGCAGAATGACGCAGGTGATCAGACATGAACACGTTCTACTGGTACAAGCAATCAAACTGATGTGAGTTCCGCTCTCGACTAGCGGAGCCTTGCCCAGCCCCGAGGAGAAGGTGCGCACGTCACAGTCCAAATGATCCGTTGTTATTTGCTGATGTTGCGGCACTTAGGCTAGGAATGCTAGGCGGCTTAAAAAGAAACGGAAGCAGCTGACCACAAGTGTGCAGTATATTTCCGTTGAGCCGCCCTCTGACCCACGGCTCCGAAACTCTTCCAAATTTGTGATGTGTTTGGAGGGATAAGGCGTGCGAACTGTGCATTTACACGAAAGCAAGCAGCCAACATCGCTACGAACGCGGGCCATCGAGGCTCATGGATGTCGTCCCGATTTAACCGCTCTCGGCTCAGCAAAGCTTTCGTGTGAGCACTAGGTGAGTCGCCCTGTGAATTCGATATCCGAGTTCGTTTCGTAATTGTCTCTTTAGCTCCTCGTCGGGCTTTTCACGGATGCTGACACCCTAAAACATGAGTTCGTTTTGTGGTTACCTCTTTGAGGCGTGATCAATTCATTGAGCTGACCCAAAGGTTGTCCAGTGGAGCACGCAAGCACTGCTACAGAGACCCGCCGCAACGCTGCGAATGTAAGTTGAGAACGGGGACAGGGAGTGTATAGTGCACAAATCTAGACTCACCGAAATGGTAATCGCAAACTAGATAATTAAATGCCTTCACCGTAGGAGCGAAGAGATGGAAGAGCTGCACAATCCTGGCTTGGCCGGTGACGTGCCATTCGATACGGTGATATACGCTTCGGCTGGCAACAACTACTCAACAGTGCCGGCATTGGTGCAATACAACATCTACGATACACCCGACCCTAACTATATAACTGGGCGGATCGACATCTCGGCATTCGCGAACCTGGGATCGGCGCCGTGGCCATTCTTCAATAGCAACGTGCCACTCAACGGCCACATTTGTATACCCAGGGGTCGCGGCCCTTTCCCACTCGCGGTGTTCGCCCATGGCAATCACAATCCGTTCGAGAACTCCACACCCGGATACTTGTATTTGTGTCAGTTGTTCGCGTCGCATGGGATCATTGCGGCCACGATCGACGTGAATTTCCTCAACGGCTTCAACTTCGGCGAGAACGACGCCAGGGCGATTGTTCATCTCGAACACCTCAAGCAGTTTCGCACCTGGGACGGGGCGGCCACTCATCCGCTTCATGGCAAACTGGACCTGAACCGTATTCTGATCGTCGGTCATTCACGCGGCGGGGAAGGCGTGGGACACGCCTCTTTTTTCAACCGGCTTGCGTCGATCCAGCCGACCATTTTCAGTCCAGTCGTTCCTCTGGACGGCTCCGCGGGGCTCGGTCCGTACCGCTTCAGTTTGACTGCAGCTGCGGCCATAGCGCCAACTGATCAGCAATACATACCTATTAGCGGACCCACGGTCGTTCCTGATCGCTACTACTTGATTCATGGCAGCCGCGACGGAGACGTTTCGAACTTCGCAGGCTACAATACCTATAACCGTGCGCACGCCGTCGATCTGGCCAACCCGACCGTCTCCGATGGGAAATTGAAGGCCTTATTATGGGTATACGGAGCGAACCACAACCAGTTCAACAGCGCCTGGCCGTCTGAAACGGCGCCGGGGGTGGCAATGCCTCGTGCCAGTCAAGAACAAATCGCCAAGGTTCACTTCGGAGCGTTAGTGCAGGCGCTGCTGCTGGACCGCCCACAATACCTGGATCTGCTGCGGGATCATCGGGTGCCTCCTGCCTGGGTGCCAGCCGGTTCCGATTTTGTCTCGCAGTATCAGGATCCCGAGCGGGTCTTTATCGAACATAACCAGGAAAGCCTGTTGGCTCCGCAAGTCTCGTTGCCCGTTCAAGGGACGGTCGCCACCGATGCTGTGGTGGCCGCGCGCCAGCTCAAAGATCTCGTCAACTCCGGCCTTCCGGGAACAACAATTACACTTCGGCTCGAATGGAGCGCGCTGGGCGCCCGATTGCTTTTAACCGTGGACCCGGCGACTCTTCCTGCCGAGCGGTATAAAATGCTGTCGCTCCGTGTGGGTCAGTCCACGGAAGTGAAGAACGCTACCAATCGGGATCAAGATTTCACCCTGGAAGTTTCCAGTGGCTCACGAACAGTTGCCATTCGGGCGAGCTCCCTCCACAGGCTTATCTATCCCGACGTGTTTGGCGCTGGCAAGATCGTGATGCAGACCTTGCGCCTGCCGGTGCGGCGGCTCGTCGAGTCCGGCGTGGATCCCATCGATCTTCGGTCCGTGGCGTTGGTGTTCGATCGTAGGGCTACCGGCACGGTTTACGTCGGAGACTTGCAAGTCTGTAACTAATCTTCATCCGCGCGAGGTTCGTTCATGCCCCAATCAACACCGAGAAAATCAACACGGAAAAAATTAGCACCGCCAAAACTAACACCGCCGAAACCAATACCGCCGAAAGTCACAGGGGTCGAAGTTATCGCCGCACAACCCACTGAGGCGGACCGCGCGACGATCGCGCACCTGAGTGCTCAAGCGAACAAGCGGTTGCCGCAGGTCACTTACATCGTCAAGATCCGCTTTGAGACGATGCCACCCGCGACGTCCCACGGTTGGGCCCTCTACATCAATGATCTCCGCATCCCGAAGTACTGGGAGTATAAAAACGGAATCTATTTCGAGGTGTTCGATCCGCAGTTTTTGGCTGATCACGAAGGAGAACCGTTGCGCTTCTCCCAGAATGGGAGCGAGTTCATCGACACGGGCGTGAAACTCCCGGCGCCGACTTCGAAACGCAGCCGTAGCGAAACCAAGAGCCTACCTCTTCAATCGGAAGTGCTGAGCAAGTAGTTGCCCCACGTGAGATCTTTAGCTTTTGCGTTTCACCGAAGGGACTCACGGCAGGCAATTGCTTATTCAATGTGGACACGTTTGCGAACCAGCAGGGCATGCTAGAAATCCGGCGCTGGTTGTGTGAATTTGATTGCTTGCCCTGATGGTACGTCAACGCAGTGCTCACACGAAAATTTTTGCTGAAGCGAAAGCGCTTGTCCGAGGTCGTTTCGTAATTTCTCTCTGACTCTTCTGCCTAATCCGCTATCTGAACATCGAGCCTGTCACGGACGCAGACACCCTAAAACCTGAGTTTGTTTTGTGGTTGTCCTCCTTCAGGAGCAATCAATGGGTTGAGCTGACCGAACAGCTGTTCAGTCGTTCTCTATCCGGTGAGCTGCACATTAATTAAGTGTGAGCCGGACATTAATTAAGGACGTGCAACGGTTGGGCGGAGCCCATTTCTCTGTTGTGGTACTCCTCGGTTAGCACCGCGACACCAGCCGGTTTGGAGGGACTCTCGGAGATCTGGTCCACTCCAACAACTCGGGGCTCGGCTGACAACGCGCACGTCGATTCCTCCTCCCTTTATGGATTGAGGCGCCGAAAACGATTTCGCATAGCTGACCGCGAGTACTATCGCACACTAAACTTACGGCCCAAAAGAGCAGCAGTACTAACAGGCACCGAACCCCAACTAGTGCTCCATTTGGGGGCCCGCCTAGTTACGACATAAAAGGAACGTCGAGAACAAGATGGTCAGAATGTTTTGATTCGGACAGTTGTCTTACTACGGCATAAGTACTGTGCGGTGTTCTGTCTGCCAAGAGATGGAATCTGTGGTCACACGGTACCTTTCCGCCTAGTTTTAAGGAGCGGCCTTGCGTTCGAACGCAAAAACGACGAATTTTGAATGGCGGTCCGCTAGCCCTGGGTACCTTCTTCTGCTGATCGCTGTGACGCCCGTACTTGCAAGCTACACTTTCAATTCCGATGCCAAGCCCAAGAATTTGACAGGAAGGATTATCTACCCCGCCCACCGAAAATACGAGGAAGGCAAGATCCAATATTCGCATGTTGTCAGCACTTCACCGGACACGACACCACCCACTGCGCCAGCAAATTTGACGGTGATCACCACTCCCATACCCATGGTTCAGGCAGTGCAGGGCTATCTCAATCCAACGTTCCTGACAGCCCATACGACCGACCCATTCGACAGCAGCGGCGGTGATTTGATCGTAGTGTGTGCTTCCTCCCATGCCGGCGTCACCATGACTCCGTCGGACAGCTTTAATAACACCTGGATTTCCACCGCCGGTCCAACAAACACCAACAAGGGGCATAACCTCGAGACTCAGGTCTGGTATGCGAAGAATCCGACCGTTGGCCCGCTCCACACCTTCACGCTTAATCTTTCATTGGCACATCTTTCAACGGCACAATCGCTGGTGATGTCGGTGATCGTCGCGAGAGGTTCTAACATTTCGGCCCCAATCGACGCGATCTCTCCAATTGGTGACGACCGTGGTTCACGGACGCTTCAAATAAGGAGCCCGCATATTGAGACAACGAACACCAATGATCTACTGATTGGCTTTGCCAAGAGTTCATCTTCTGAAATCTTTACTCAAGGGAAAGGCTTCACAACGCAGTCAGCCGCCTCTTCAGACTACCTGGATGCTGAGACAGGGGTGGCGGTAACGCCCGGCACCTACGATGCGACATTCACTCTCAACAGCGGCGCGACGTGGCAGGCTATTATTGTGGCCGTAAGCCCGTCGCCGTTCGCATTTGCCCTTTCGTGGAAAGCCTCGACGGACGATATGCGGTCAACTGCGTACGTAGTGGAACGTTGCCAGGGCGCGGGCTGCAGGGACTTTGCACCGATCGCCACAACAAAGCTCACAACGTTCACCGATACCAGGTTTGCACCCACCACAAGCTACAGATATCGTGTCCGTGCCATTGATGCGGCTGGGAACCTTAGCGGTTATTCGAAGGTCGCGAGCACAAGCTTTCCTACTAACCTTCCACGGAGAGCGCGGGTAAGCTCGCACGCCTTTGAGATCGCTGGAAAGACACAATCCATGTGGATTTATAAAGGCGCTGATCACTGATTTTATGTTCTGGGAGCAAACCACCTCCTGAGTGCCCCGCGCTGTCATTCTTGCCACGCCTCCTCGGTTATGAAAGTACGGCGTAGCGTCCCTC
The DNA here is from genome assembly GCA_963846235.1 of uncultured Acidobacteriota bacterium. Lineage (GTDB taxonomy): Bacteria > Acidobacteriota > Terriglobia > Acidiferrales > UBA7541 > Palsa-189. The sequence continues at coordinate 3,050,231 of CAWJVF010000002.1, read as the reverse complement.
AAAGGAGAGTGTTTGCCACGTCAGATTCTTCACCGTAATCCAGTATGTACACTGTGCCTGGTTCAACCGCTCTACCGCAACATTCCTCGATGTCTCGCCAAAACAATTGCCGATAAAGATACCGAACACTTGCTCCTAGACACCGCCAAGAATTCATTGGGCGTAGTGGAAAGAGTTTTGTTACCGCATGGTCTTAAAGCGACAAACGATAACACTGAGATGTGGTTCGGGCTGATAGAATGTCATCTTGAAGCCACTCGAATAGATCTGGACAGATGGAGGAAGACCTTTCCGCAGCCCTGGACGGCAGCCAGGAATCGTGTCTTCTGGCTGGATACGGCCGCTGCCGCCTTTCACGCAGGAATGGTAGCAAAGACTTCATTGGAGGGCGCGCTTTCGTTAAATTCAGCATCCACGGCCGTTACGACGTAAGCATAGGTTTGAGCGGCGCTCACTGTTGTATCCCTAAAGGATGTGGCGGGAGCCTGTACGTGCCCAATCAATGTGTAAAATGCGTCTGATTGCATCCTTCGATAAATGTTGTAGCCAACTACGTCAGGGGTGCCAGGACTCCAGTTGAGAGTTGCCGAGTGTGGGCCAGCGCTAATCTTACCAGCGCAACCTGCAAGTGAAAGTACTCCGAGGATGAAGACGACAACCATCCATCGGAGCGGACTGCGGACGGGAATACGAGATCGCGCCTCCAATGACCCTCCCCAAATTCAATGTGATATCCGCCCTAGCTATCAATCCGCCACTTACCGGTAAGCCTGCTAAGGCCCGAACGCGTATTTAGCGACGAGGGCGGCGCAGAAAAACTCTACTCGCTGCCGGCGCTAGCTTCTATCAACGGCGGAGCGGGGGAACTGGATACAGCCGTCAAGGCTTAAAAAATCGTGTCAGGGGGCAACGGAGGCGAGCTTTCGAGTCCGGTATGGGCTCGGTGTCTCGTCAAAGCGTTTAATTGTTGGCCGACAGCGAGAGATTTCTGCTCCTTCCCCTCGAACACCTCCGATGCAAAGATCGCAACCGCAGATCCGATATTTCACCCTCCAATTGTTGGCTTAGGGTACAGCGAAGGTCCATGCTTGGTCAATCGTTCGTCATGCTAGGAGCATTCCAGAACGCTTGCTTTTGGGCTCGATTGAGTTTCAAACATGAACAGAAAATTATTTTATTTCCTCGTGCTTTTGTGCGCAGCATTGTTAGCTCTGGCCCCAGCCAGCAATTCAAAAAAATACCCCATGATCGCTTCGGATATAGCGACGGGAGCGACGGCTCAGCTCCAGGTAGCTAAGGAGAAGCGTGGCCGCGGCGGCCTTGAAGTGAAAACGAATACTATGGCGAAGCCGCGTAGGCTGCAGCCTCTGAACATTGCCTACTGTGATTTGATAAGAGGGGACTATAGCCCGAGCGTTATACGTCGGGACCTGTTCTTGTTTTCGGCGTGTTAGCCGCGGGACAATTCTCTGGGCGCTTGGGTTTAATCTCGTCTTGCATAAGAGCCAAATTCCGCCTAGCAGTTAGCGGGGCTGATGCTCCATTTTGGATGTAGAGCACGACCGTGCTCGGGAGGTCGTCTGTTAAACTGTTAACTCTGCTGCATTATGCGGCAGATCGTGGCCACATGCGCATTCGAGCAGTCGCAATGATAAGCAAGAGTATGATCCTCTCCGCCATTTGCGTAAGCATTCTCAGCGTCATTTTGTTCGCCGGTCTATGGCCATTCACGTCACATCCGCGGAATCAAGTGAGCTGGTTGGTAGGCTCAGGCGGCCTTGAGTTTGGCGACTACGGGAATATTCGGAGTTCCAGCACATTCAGTGCCCTGAATTCGCAATATGAAGGACCAAGCAGCCTTGAGATATGGCTACAACCCCGCCTCACGTATGCTTCAACTGCTTTGCTCTCTTTCTATACGGCTCGAAATACATCTTTTACGATCCGTCAACAGGTGGACGATGCTGCGTTCGTTCGAGGCCCTCGGCAGCTTGGGCGTCATGTTGAGATGAATTCGATTGATGTCGCCCATGTTTTTCGCCAGGGTAAGAAGGTGCTCATTGCGATTACCACGAATGCAAAAATTGCGACGGTCTATCTCGATGGGGAAACTGCCACAGTGTCGTCAAGTTTTGGACTCTCGAGCAAGGATTTCGCGGGCGAACTGATCATCGGCCACGCGCCTGATGAAAACGATAACTGGTCCGGGCAACTGCTCGGTCTGAGCGTTTATAACTACGAACTAAGTGCGGCGAAAGTTAAGCAGCACTATGATCTTTGGGCGAGGGGTGACCATCCACAGATTTCCGAAACGCAACCTCCTGTGGCACTCTACCTTTTTAACGAAAAGGCAGATAGAAGCGTTCGCAACCAAGTGGGTTCAGGACCTGACCTTTACATCCCCCAATATTACGAAGTTGCAGACCACCCGTTTCTTGAGACGCCGTGGAAGGAATTTTATCCCGGCTGGGGATACTACGAGAATCTCGGCCTCAACATTGTCGCCTTTATCCCTCTTGGTTTTTTCCTTCGGGCGTACTTCGAGGTCGGGAAATTCATCCGTCGGGCGGCACTCGCGAGTGTAATCGGAGGCCTGTTGGTCAGTCTCACGATTGAAATCCTACAGGCCTATATTCCCGTGCGAAATTCCGGAATGACCGACTTAATTACAAACACGCTCGGAACCGGAATTGGAGCTTCACTGTATGGGCTCTCAAGGATGCAAAATCTCCTCGCCACGTCGCTTGCTTGGATCGAGAATCTTGGAATGTGGAAGAGAGTGTGAAACTATTCCGAGGTGTCCGACGAAAAACAGTTGGTCAACCCGCGCTGGAGCCGATAGCGCGGTCAATCTTTGTGAGATTCGCCGCTAAATGCGCCGGTACGTTTGGCCACTGGCCCCGAAAAGCGTAGCCGGGCAACCGCCTTCAGTCTTCGCCTTTCATAAACCACTCAAAAATCATGCTGCCGATCGGATCGCGGAGACAAAATCCTACCCCCAGCAGAAATATAAAGAAAATTGCACTCACTACCTCAACTGTGCTCAAGGAGGTGCCTAATATTGCGCCCTGCCAATTCCTAAGCAGGGAATCCGGTCCCTTTGCTGCCTGACTACACTACGTACCTGATTGTCTCGTGTCAAATTATACGCTAGCAGGTCATGCATTCCAGAAAACGAGAGTCTTTATGACCGTGCATTCAGAATGCCAATTCGGGCAGGGATTCAGGAAGACTTCGCGGAACTGACCGTAAGTGCACCGATTGGGAATTGCTGGCTCCGCAAACGTACTTTGCGAAGCGATCCTTGGACTCCGAGATCGTAGGATTTGACATAAGACAACCGCATTATTGGGCAGCATCCCTGCTGGAAAGATGGACGGCGATCCTCAGCCGCAGACGTACTCCGTGGTGCCAAAGCCTATAACTGTTTGTTCCGTAAGCACCGCCGAGCAGTTCGCTTAAGCTGTAGGGGACATAGGTATCGGAGTTGGCAAACCCGTGCCATCCTTGCCGAGAGCTTAAGTGGATATGCAGTTTGTTGCATATATCCTCCCACAAGATTCCGCCGCTAACTGCGCTATCCTCCCAACGATCCTGCTAACCCCCGCAAAGTCAATGCATGCCAATCTGGCATCTAAAATGCTCCTGTTTTCTACGGGTTTTTGCCAATCCTTGGCTTTGTGGCGCGCAACGGGAGCTTATATATGGGTTTCCTAACCCGGTTTGTGGTTATTGTATTCGCTTGCTCCGTCCTGCTATTTTGCGTCACAAACGCTCACGCAGACTCCTTCCAGCTGACCTATTCCGGCCTCAACATCAGCGGAAGTGTTACGCTGAACGCCAATAACAATGGCAACGGCACGGAAACGGTGACGTCGATCACTGGCTCGCAAATCTTAAATGGCGTGACTAGGAACGTCACTGGCCTCGTATCCCCCACTGGCACGCCTTACAGCAACTTCGGCAACATTTTCCTCTATGACGATCTGATTGCCCCGGGCGGCGCTCCTCAGATCGACTTCTATGGCTTGCTCTTTGGCGTTAACGGTTTATCCCAGCCGGTAAACCTTTGCGGTAGTTGTAAAGACAATAATCCGCAAGACATCTATTCCGAGTATGTTTACGTTGGGACAGGGGGAAATAGCGTCAACTTTGGCGCCGGGTTTCAGGATTACGGAATAACCCGTCTCAGTCTTGTGCAAACTCCCGAACCTTCCACCGTGCTGCTATTGGGATTCGGAATAGCCTTTATCCTGTTAGTAGCTCGTCGCAAGCCCAGAACGCACAGCGTCCTACACACCTGAATTCCCAGGCACTACCCCACCCCTGACCGGCGCGAAAGTTGCATATTTCACGAGAATTACGTAAAGCTACACTCCCTGTGGTCTATCTGGCGATAAAGCGTGTCCGGCTAGCAATAACGAGTAGGACAGCAGTCTAATTGTGGCCGGCGGAGTCAACCAGATAGAGCACGGCATCACCACTAAACGGGGGCGAAAAGGACTGTACCGATCCCGCGGAGATCGTGCCGCCGGAGGAGGTCGTTCCCGCACTCGGGTTGAACCACTCCACCTTCAGGGTTCGTGAAGAAACCATGGCCCGCAGGTCGACCGTGAAGCTGCCACCGTTCGGTGCATAAACCAGATACTCAGCCCCGGTCGCTGGCGTCTGGGCGAGGCAATATCCGGTCGAAGATAGGCTGGCGTGTGCCGTCATCTTCGCCAGATCCATCTTGTTGGCGTAGCTGAGCGTGTATCCCAGATTATCTCGCATGTTATTCCAGCGCGGATCCACTCCGCTGCATACCCCGTTCACGGGGCTTTGGCACAGGTTGCGATTGCTGCTCGACCAGTAGATCAGGTAGGGATCCATGAAGATCACCGAATTCCCGTTGGTGAAGTTCTCCCACACATAGTTGCGATTCATCTGAGCGGTGTCGTTCCACATCCCGAAGTAGGAATGGTCGCTGTCGTTCACGTTCACCTTGCAGGCCGGCGTGCCTGTGCCGCAGTACGTGGTCGAGGAAATTTTTGCGACCGACGACATCATATCGGCGTTGCTGTTCATCATCACTGAATCCCCACCTTGGTAACCCGGGAAATCCACCGGATGCTGGAAGGGTTTCGCCGTGAACGCCTCACCCGTATCCGTGAAAGTTCCACCGCCTTCGTATTTGTGTAGCAGGTCGATCATGAAATTCTGCCACCAAGTCGAGTTGCTCGGAGCTTCTTCGCTGATCTCCCAGATCACGTTGGGCTGATCGTTCAGCGTGTCCACCACTTTCTTCACAAAAGCTTCCTGATACGAGGTGATGGTGTCCGGCGAAGTCATGGTCATCGACCCTGTTCCTCCACCATCGTTCACCCCGTTGATGTTATTCGCTCCGGTGAACGGATAGCCATCGGTCGAACATCGGTTGTTCAGCAACTGCAGGCCGTCGAATAATTGCACGATCGCATAGATACCGCTTTGCTGCAGCTGAATGACCCGGGCACGCAGCCGGTCGAAATAGGGTTGATTGAGCTGAGTAAGATCGAACTTGGGATAACCATCGGTCGCCGTGCCGGGCCCTGGTCGCAGCCAGGGAAAACCTGTCGAACTGGTAATGGTCCAGATACCGCCGGGACCCCAACCGCAAAACTGCGGCAGGTCTTTCTTCCATACAATGGTCACGTTGTGGCCATGCGCCTGCAGAAAGTTGATGTAGGCGTTAAAGTCCGCAGCTACCGGCGAATTGTTCTGGCCCAGGTCCTGGAAGTCGGTCCAGGTATGGGAGCCGGTGAGCAAAATTGCTTTCCCGCTGCCGTCGGTGAAGTAATTGGGATTGGAGGCCAACGGACGCAGTGGTCCTGTGGCACCCGTGCTGACCGCATTGGAAACTGTCACGGTAACCGCCGCACTGGTGCCCTGGTTTCCAGCGGGGTCTTGGGCGATAGCGGTCAACGCGTGAGTGCCATTTGCAGCCGTGGCGGTATTCCAGGAAAACGAATACGGCGATGAGGTTAAGTGCGAACCGAGGTTAGCCCCATCCAGCAGGAGTTGTACGAAAGCAACCGGGCTGTCAGGATCGGAGGCCGTTACCATTATCGTCACAGTGGCGGAGACCGTGCTGCCACCCACCGGAGCACTGATCGACACCGTAGGCGGCGTCGTATCGGCCGCAACAATCGCCGACAGCGGAATCGTGAGTGTCGGATTGGAAGCATTGCTAGTAAGCGTGACGCTTCCAGTGATGTTGCCGGAGGCTGCTGGAGCAAGAGTGACATTCAGCGTCGCCGATCCCCCGAGGTTAAGGATCTGCCCCGCCGAAACTCCACTTGCGCTGAAGCCGGCGCCAGTGACCGAAACATTCGAAATAGTCGCATTGGAACCGCCGGAATTCGTGATAGTCACAGCCTGCGTGCTGCTACTGCCGACGATTACAGTTCCGAAGTTCAAGCTCGAGACGCTGGGGCTCAACTGACCAAGCGCGTTCACCGTAAGCGTGCCAGCGCTGCTGTTCACACTTCCAAATGAGTTGCTCACTGTAACGGTGAATTGAGCACCGTTATCAGAGATGGAAGTAGAGGGCGTCGTATAGACCTGGGAGGTCGCCCCACTGATTGCGGTCCCGTTCTTTTGCCATTGATAGCTGAGCGGAGCCGTGCCTGTCGCAGTAACGGAGAAGCTAGCCGTCTGACCCACAATCACCGATTGATTCGCGGGCTGAGACGTGATCGCGGGGGGAGCATTGACCGTGAGAACGGCGGCGTTGCTAGTCACTGTGCCTGCAGCATTGCCGACCGCAACAGTAAACTGTGCTCCGTTATCGGATGCGGTGACTGCTGGCGTCGTGTAAGTGGATGACGTGGCACCGTTGATGGAGGTCCCATTCTTCTTCCATTGATAGGTGAGTGGGGCGGTACCTGTCGCATTAACCGAAAAGGTTATTGTTTGACCGACAAGGACGGTCTGGCTGGTCGGCTGAGTAGTCACCAGCGGCGGGGTATTCACGGTCAGATTCGCGACATTGCTCGCCACACTACCGACTGAATTACTAACTGTAACTGTAAACTGAGCGCCGTTATCCGATGAAGAAGTAGGGGGAGTCGTATAGCTCGATGACGTTGCGCCGCCAATCGCCGTACCATTCCTCTGCCATTGATAGGCAAGAGGAGTAGTGCCCGAAGCTATTACCGAGAACGTTGCCGTTTGCCCTGCCGCAACAGTCTGGCCGGCCGGCTGGGTGCTGATGGATGGCGCTACCGGGGTTGCGTTCACGGTCAGGACGGCAACACTACTAGTGACCGTCCCTCCCGAGTTGGTAATGACAACGGTAAACTGCGCGCCGCTATCCGCCGTGGTTTCGGCAGGAGTCGTATAACTCGAACCAGTGGCGCCGTTAATGGCTGTTGCATTCTTTCGCCATTGATAACTGAGCGGAGCTGTCCCGGATGCCGACACCGAGAACGTCGCCGTTTGGCCCGCCGTGATGGTTTGGCTGGCGGGCTGCGTGGTTATCGAGGGAACTACCGGCGCCGGGTTTACAGTCAGTGTGGACGCGTTGGAAGTGACGGTTCCTGCCGAATTGCTGACCACGACTGCAAACTGCGCGCCGTTATCCGAAGTGGTTTCAGTAGGAGTCGTATAACTAGAACCAGTGGCACCGTTAATGGCTGTTCCATTCTTTCGCCACTGATAACTGAGCGGAGCTGTGCCGGATGCAGTCACAGAAATTGTCGCCGTTTGGCCCGCCGTGATGGTTTGGCTGGCGGGCTGTGTGGTTATCGAGGGAGCCACGGGGCTGGCCGTGACGGCGAGGATAGCTGCGTTACTGGTGACGCTTCCTGCGGAGTCACTGACTACAACTGTAAATTGCGATCCATTGTCGGAGATCACTTCTGACGGAGTCGTATAGGTCGCCGAGATCGCGCCGCCGATGGGCACGCCGTTCTTTCTCCACTGATAGCTGAGTGGGATTGTGCCTGACGCTGCTACAGAAAAGGTTGCCGTTTGACCGACAAGCACCGCTTGGCTCGTTGGCTGGCTGGTGATCGCCGGGGACGTTCCCACACCGGTGCCTGTCATCGGGATCGACATGGGGGAGCTTAACTGACTACTCGCAATCGAGACGGTTCCCGAAGTGCTACCGGTTGTCACGGGTGTGAAGCTGGCTGTGAAAGTCGCGCTGTTCCCTACACCTAGGGTCAATGGGAGTGATACCCCGCCGATGCCGAAGCCCGTGCCGGCAGCCGTAATTTGGGAAATAGTAACCGGTACGGTGCCGGAATTCGCCATCGTCAGACTCTGAGTATTCGTTGATCCCACCGTCACGTTCCCAAAGTTCAGAGTTGTCGGGCTTGAGGCGAGGCTTCCGGAGGGCACGGACGCTGAGCTTGCCGAGCTTGTGGAATTCCCTTTCGCACTGGTCACGCCTGTGCATCCCGATTGGAGGATGGCTATCGACAACGTCAAGACCACAAAGACGAGCAAAAGCGAGTGACGAATCGAGGATTTGGCATCGGAAGTACTTAAGGTCCCACAGCAGGGACTGCCGGCTAGAGCGTTTATGGCCATCTCGCGCAGTCTAGGAGCCGGTGGGGAAGGTCGCTACTGGCCAAGCGGAGCAATGACGAACAGTCGTTTTGCCTGTCCAGGTCACCAGTGGCGGCTGTCCCTCTGTCCCGCGACGGCCCCTCCGCTCATACCCACGGCTCTATGTGACTGAAATCACGGAAGGCGATCGTCTTTTGGATTACTTGAGAGCCCGGGTTGCGAGCCTTCGTGTAAGGAGGTTGTCGAAAGGGGAAAAGGCACGAACGCGGAGCTTAGATACCGGGGGGAACCGGTCCTCTCCCATTTTGCACTGGCTTCGGAAGCAGAGGCTCACAAATCGGAATTGGCCGGTTACTCGCACATCGTCTTGACGCGCCAATTCCGCGGTATTTGAACCTGACGCTTAAAGCGGAGCTTCCGAGGATTAACTGTCTGCGAGAGCTTTGTGAATCGCGTCAGCCTGCGGTTGAGGTGGATTTAGCTGGAGGGCACGTTGAAATTGTGCGCGAGCGTGTGCTAAGTCCTTATTTTTCTGATAAGCGATGCCCAGATGGTAGTGGTAAGTGGGATTCGCCGGCGAGGCATTCGTTGCTTCCTGCAGAAGATCGACAGCCAGACCGAATGCACCCTTATTGATATAAGCCCAGGCAAGCGTGTCTGCGGTATTGGGCATTTCTGGCATCAGGCGGCGGGCGGTCTGCGCAAGAGACAATGCCACATCGGTATTGCCACCGTGTTCCAGCAGCAGATAAGCGAGATTATTTGCGGCGGCAGGATTGTCAGGCTGAACTCCAAGAGCTTTCTGATACTCCTCCTGCGCCTCCTTCCAGTCGCCCTGCGATTCCTGAAGGGAACCGAGAAGGATATATGCACGGACGTCGCGAGGATCTTGCCGGATAGCTCGGCGATAGGAATCGACGGCCAATGAAATCGAGCCGCGCGCGATTTGTGCGGTGGTCAAAGACAAAATGGCATCCACACTGTCGGGGTCCAAATCTAATGCCTTGGTTAACGACTGCTCCGCGGTTGGGAAGTCCTTCATGCTGAGCTGTACCTGTCCCAGCAACACGTACATACCCGCATCGTCCGGCAGCTGTGCGATCTGTTGTTTGATTCGCTCAACGGCCCGGTCCGGCTGCTTTTGAATGAGCCGGAGTTGTGCAAGCCCGGTGAGAGCTTGCAAATCATGAGGATTTCTCGTTAGCGCTTGCTCAAAGGAGGTGTCTGCTTCGGTAAAGCGCTTTTGTGCCAATCGCAATTGGCCAATGCCTGTGTATCCGCGGGAATTGTCCGGCGCGATGACAATCGCTTGTTGGAGATCGCGCTCAGCCGCGGCTGTGTCTTGCAGACCCAGCGAGGCACTCGCCCTCATCACATATCCGTCAGGCGACTTTGGCTGCGCCTCGATCAGTCCTTCAGCGCTCTGGCGGAGTAAATCTAAATCGCCCTTGCGCAACGCGACAGCCCCGAGTGCCTGATAAACCTGACCCATGTTGGGGCGCAAGCGAATAGCTTCTTGCAACTCGCTTATGCCCCGGCCGGTATTCCCTATCGAGACGAGCGTAATGCCCAGGATGTAATGAGCTGCAGGATTTTGGGGATCTTCTTTTAAAGCGGTCTCCAACGAATGTACGGCCTGATCGGACTGCCCACGGGCATTGAGGATTTGCCCACGCAGAACCAGCGCATCTATGTCCTGCGGATAATCCTTAATCAGTTGCTCGCCAAAGCTGAACGCCTGATCCAGTTGCTTGGTTAAAACTAAAACCTGTATATATGCTTTGCGAACCCGTACATCTTTCGGATGTTGCTTGACGAGGGCGCCATACTCTTCGGCCGCATGAAGCAGATCGTTCGTTAGAAAGTAAAACTCTCCCAGCAGCGAATAACCAGCCGACACGTCGGGCATGGTTTGCTTGGCCTGCTGCAAGATCTGCACTGCTTCATTGCGTTTGCCTTGACTTTCGAACAAGGATGCCATGGCCGCGTAGGCGGTTGCGTTCTTGGGCTCGCGCCGGATTGCTTCGCTGAGCTGCGCCTGCGCCTCGGTCCAGCGCTTCTGCTGCTGGTAGAAATTGCCGAGTGCCAACCGGGCGGGAACGGATTCGGGCGCAAGCTCGATCGCCTTTAGGAAATTTTGCTCTGCGGAGGCGGCTTGCTTGGCGTTCAACTGGAGATAGGCCATATTGAGGTAAGTACGCGGCTGATCAGGAGCGAGGCCGATGGCCGTCTGCATCTCCCGCAAGGACTCACCGACATCCTCCAGACCGGCATCGGAATTTGCGAGGAGAATATGTGCGTCCACGTTCTTGGGGTCGCGGCTCAGTACGTTTTGCGCACGATCCTGCGCCTGCTTGAACTGCTTGGCCGAAAGAAGGAGCGTCCCGAGATCGATCTCAGCCCTCAGGTTATTAGGCTGCAACTCTGTCGTTCGAAGGAGTTCCTGATAAGCTCCCGCCCAAATACCGAGCCGCAAATAGGACTGTGCCAATCGATAATGCGCGTCGCCAAAGCCCTTATCGATCTGAATGGCATTAAGGTACTCGATGGTTGCTTCGCGATACTTACCTTGATCAAAATAACTGCTCCCGCTGACGAAATACTTCTGCTTTTGAACGTTGGGATCGCGTTCGCAACTTGCCGTTAGGACCACAATCAATGCCAGTACGATAGGACATAGCTGAAAGGGCTTACAGGCGTATCGCCCAGAACCCATCGTTTTCGCTCTCGGAAACGCCTTGGAATAGCTAAACACAGGATGATTCAGAAGCAACTAGGCATCCAACACGGCTTACAGGGCAGAATGAGTATGTGCGGTATTCGACTGCAGCACAAGGGTTTTGGCTGCTTGGAAGTATGCTCAGCAATGTAAGTATCGGGAAAAATGGAAAGTGACGCCCCATTAGGGACAAGTTTTTTCTCCTGAGGTGCGTGACCGCCACGGATCACCGTCAGGACGAGGAGAGTTCGCGGATTCATCTTTCGGCCCAGTTGCCTTGAGAGATTCGCGGCCATTATGTTGCAAGGATTTGCGAACACGCGTTACGAAGCAACGGGTCGAATAATTAAATTCAGGTTAAATCATTGATTCAACGGACAGACCCTGTGCGCTTCGCCAAAAAGCACTTGGCATGCTGGTTGCGGTACCTATCGACGCGATCGGGGGAACCACGGCAAATGGATCAGAATTCGGAGGAGACAACCTCATGTGCAATTGTCTGCGGCTTTTTGCCCGGAACCTTCCTCCTTTCGCCCTGTTAGAAGTCTCATGTTGCTAGATTTCGCTAGAAGCAAAGGCGTTATTGTTTGATCCATTGGCAATCAAAGTGCGTGTGCTAACCAGGGGGACAAGTGGGAACAAGTATGGTTACGAGACTGAGATTCGCTGCGGTGCTGGTGGTTGCGTTAGCTGGGTTGCTGACTCCAATGTCCAGTTTTGCCGATTCGATTCTTTTTCAGGGGTCGGGCGGCAACGCTAGCTTTAACGGTAGCGTATTTAGCATAACCGGGGGAGGCATCAGCTCTGTGAGCATAAATGGTGGAGCCCCAGTCAATATTTTGAACGGTGTGCTGACTCTTACCACCGCAGTAGCGAGCAACGTTACAGGGTGTATCGGCAGCTCTTGCTCCGCGATCTTCCCGGCAGGCGGCTCAATCACAATAGTCGGGAACGGCGGCATGACATTGCTCTCGGGGACGTACCTCGCGAGTGCACCCGGTCAAGGTTTCTCTGTCGCTTCGCCCAATTTCGTGCTCGGCACGTTTGCTGGTAGCCTAGATCCAAATCTCTTCCTTGACCCGTCGATCGCTAGTGGGCTGGTTACACAGGGCTCGAACGCGGAAATCGATCTCAATCTCAATTTCTTGAATGGAACGTATTTCGGAAATGTGCTGAGCTCCAGCGCTGCCATAACCACTCCCGAGCCGGGGACACTTCTTCTAAGTACGATCGGCATGGCAGGTCTCTTCCTTCTTAAAAGGCGGTTCGTCTAGCGTCTCTCAGTCCTTCTAAACCTTCCTATTCTAAGAGCCCGCAGCCCGTTAGGCTGCGGGCTTTGTTTTTGGCACATTACGCTGGGACTTTGAATCGCTGCATGTGCGCAATCTGTCGCGTCACTTGGCACACGAATTCTCATCCTCATGATCAGGGGAACGCTCAAACGCCGAAGGAGACATGAGGAAGCCAGAGATGGATTGTCTTAAACACAGACCAAGTGAAGCGGTCGGAGACAAGGCTCTGCGAACTTGGGATTTAAATCTGAGAAGCCCGGACAGCTCGCTCGACTGTCAGATGTCGCACGAACAACGGCACGCCTACGTGCTGCTTTAGGCTAGGAACTAGCTCCGCCTCTGGACACCCTTCAAACACGCTCGGCGTGGTCCGTGCAAGCGCTATACGGCGGGCTGAAATCCTACTGAAATTCTATAGGTTTGGTTACCGGCTGAACAAAACGGAGGGAGATCTATACCTACGCACAGTCTCCGGTGAAGATCGCTAATGGCGTGGCAAAAAGAATCTTAAGGTCCAACCACAGCGACCATTCTCGGGCATAACGCAGATCCAAACGCACCATTTCATCGAACTCTGTACGGTTTCGACCGCTCACCTGCCAAAGGCCGGTAACTCCCGGCTTCAGCTCAAGAACCCTGCGTCTGTGCCAGATGTCATATACCTCAAACTCGTAAGGAACGGGAGGGCGAGGGCCCACGAGAGACATCTCCCCCCGAAGGACATTCCAAAATTGCGGAAATTCATCGAGGCTCGTCTTTCTTAAGAAGCGCCCGACAGGTGTGACGCGCGGATCCCCCGTGATTTTGTAGAGCGCTTTGCCGGAATTGGCTCCCTGACCTGCCTGTGCATTTCCAGCGATGAATTGCTGAACATATTCACGGTGAATCTTAGAGTCGCAGTTGGTATACATAGTGCGAAACTTCAGGCATTTGAAGCGGGCACCGCATTGTCCTAGTCGCTCCTGGGCGAAAAGAACGGGGCCCTCGGAAGTGAATTTTACGATCAGCGCAATGAGAACCATGAAGGGCAGGGTCAGTAGCAATAACGCTGCACTTCCAGCTAAGTCGATGCCACGCTTCAGAGCTAAGTGGAAGTGTTTTTTTGCAAGTCGCGGCTGCAGCTCCGGATAAAGCTTGGGGTCGCCAACCCATCCCGAATTTTCTTTGTCCCAATCTTCGGGGAAAACGTGCAGGGAGATCGCGAGTTTCGACGCCTTATCCATGCCTAAAGCTTCGAGCAAAGCCGATTCAATTTTTTGCAGCAGGGCTCCCGCTATGGCAGCCTTTTCGCCTTCGCCCATTTCGGTAAAAATAATGCCCAGCGTGACGGGCTCGCGATACCAGCCAATTAAGTCGGATTCCCTCGTGTTCGAGACCAAGCTCAAAAGGACCTGCCGAAGAATACGTCTATGCGGATCGTTTTGATTATTCGAATGAATAAGCAACAGCACGAAAGGCCGCCGACTTCGTTCAGCGCGCCGACGCTCGAGCATCAACACGTTCTGAAAGACGTCCTCGGCAAAGGGAATACCTGGCCTATTAACGGCCGGGTTGCCTAAAACAGAGGAGGCCTTCCTATCACTGGCGCGCCGCGGTGAGATGCCAATCAAAGCGCTGGTAGTAGAGTAATCCGCCATTCTATGGTGTCCGTTCAACCTAATAACCTGCGTCCAAATCTTGCAGGGTCGTACACGCGAGAGCTTAATCCCTCGCAATCAGGCTGCCAGGAAATCCTTTTTTGCGTTTCTTAGCGCTTAACCGCGGAGACCGGTTAAGAGCCATATTATGAAGGGCTTCCGCTGAAGCTCATTCGCTTGGCGAAGTTTCGAGAAAGACTTGGTCCTGGCAAAACAGCGCAAACACTTTCATCGATTATCCAAGAGGCTTCCCGGAAAACGGAATGTTGTCCTCACACAGCCCCGCAGAAGGACCGGCTGGAATTAAGAGCTTAATCTGGGACGGTGGAAAAAAATTAGAACTTCTGGATCCTAATGTTCACCGTTACGTTCTTAACCCTTCACAACGGAGAGCCTTTAGTGAGTAACAATCTTTAGATAAGTGGCAACAAATCAACCACTTACCAGGATATTCGTGGAAGTTTGCCTGTGGTCTTTAGCGTGCAATTCACCCATCGCGAGTTGAGAAATCCCAAATGGGGCTTCTATGGCGGTAGCTTACGAATTTAAGAGGATGACAGATTCGGTTAAGGCGAAGGAGGACACAATTAGCAGCCTACCCTGGTTCGCACTGCAGGTGAGATCGCAGCGGGAAAGCCATGTTGCGGAACAGCTCGGTGCGAAGGGCTACGAGATCTTCTTGCCCATGCAAGCGTGCCGAAAGCGCTGGTCTGATCGTATCAAGAAAGTTGATTTGCCTCTTTTCGCTGGATACCTCTTCTGCCGTTTTGATCCTTATGATCGGCTACCGATTTTGAAGACTCCCTGGCTGCTGCAAATTGTAGGTTTTAGCCACATTCCCAGCCCCGTGGATGATGAGGAGATCACGGCTATCCGGACATTGGTTGCATCCGGCACTGCCACTCAGCCATGGCCGTTTGTGGGTCTAGGAGAGAAGGTGCGAATCGAATCGGGCCCTCTGCGCGGCGTCGTGGGCGTTTTGACCCAGGTCAAAGGAAATCACAAACTCGTCGTGTCCATTACGTTGCTGCAACGATCGGTTGCGGTGGAGATCGACTCGGCGCTCGTCACAGCGGAGCGTTCCGTGCAAAGAAATCGCGTGAACGACCTCGTTCTGGTCTCTGCGTAATCTGGCTAGCCGCCCTGTGTGTTGTGTTCCAGATTCGAAGCGGTTTTTCTCCAAGTAATCTCCGCCCGCAGAAGTTCTTATTCAGTAGCTCCCAAGCTCACCAGTTCCAGTTCAGCTGGTTCGAAAATCGATAGTGCCGGAAGTGTTCGGCTGGCGCTCACTCGCGGTTTCGTCCCCATTGTCAGATCTCAAAGTTAAGGTGGATGAAGATGGCCTCAAGTCTACGAATTGACTCTTTTCCGATTACAGGGCCCGAGAACGAAGTTGGCGAAGACGTCGTGCGGGTTGGCGTGATCGGCTACGGCTATTGGGGACCGAATATTGTCCGGAATTTCCACGCGCAGGATCGCTCGCGCGTCGTCGCAGTATGCGACAAGAGTTGTAAATCCCTTCAGCGAGTCCGCCAGGCTCATCCCGAGATCCCCGTAACACAAGAGTGCAAAGATCTCCTCGAGGCCACGGATATTGATGTCCTCGCGATTGTTACGCCGGTCTGGACTCATTACGAGCTAGCGAAGGCCGCGCTAGAGAATGGCAAGCACGTATTTGTGGAGAAGCCGTTTACGTCCACAAGGGCTCAAGCTGAAGAGCTGATCGAGCTCGCCGAGCGGAACCGACTCAAAATCATGGTGGACCACACCTTTTTGTTTACGGGAGCGGTCCGGCGCATTCGGCAACTCATCGACGAGGGTACCCTCGGCGAGCTTTACTACTATGACTCCACACGTGTGAACCTAGGTCTGTTTCAACACGACGTGAACGTGATTTGGGACCTCGCACCGCACGACCTCTCTATCATGGACTACCTGATTAAACAGAAGCCGGAGGCGGTAGTTGCTACGGGGGAGCGCCACCTAAACGGAGTAGCGGACGTCGCCTTTCTAACGCTCTACTATCCAAACAACATGATCGGCCACATTAACGTGAATTGGCTTTCGCCGGTTAAGGTGCGCACGACCTTGATCGGTGGAGAGAAGAAGATGCTGGTGTGGAACGATGTCGAAGCGGACGAGAAGATCAAGATATATGACAAAGGCGTGGAAATGAGCGGCGACATCTACAAGTTGCTGGTGAGTTACCGCTCGGGTGATATGTGGGCGCCCAGAGTAGAGCAGGTGGAGGCACTGAAGCTCGAGGCCGCATACTTTATCGAGTGCATTCTGAATGACAAGCAGCCATTTAATGATGGGGCTGCCGGCCTTCATGTAGTTCGCATGCTGGAAGCTGCCGATCAGTCCCTCCAGCAGAAGGGCAAGATCGTCCAGTTATGAGTGAACACCTGTCCATCGCACCCGACGTAAAACTGGGGAAAAATGTGAAATTGTCCAAGTTTATCAATCTCTACGGCTGCGAAATTGGTGACGATACGAAGATCGGCGCGTTCGTAGAGATTCAGAAAAACGCGAAGGTCGGCAATAACTGCAAGATTTCAAGCCATACGTTCATTTGCGAAGGCGTAACCATTGAAGACGATGTTTTCATCGGGCATAGCGTGACTTTTATTAACGACTCCTATCCTCGTGCCACCTCAAACGGACGCCTGCAGACCGAAGCCGACTGGAACGTTGAGACGACCCTGGTTAAGAAGGGCGCCTCGATCGGTTCGGGAACGACGATCCTTTCCAAGGTGACGATCGGCGAAAACGCCATCATTGGCGCTGGCAGCGTGGTAACCCGCGATGTGCCAGCCAATGTCATTGTTGCCGGGAATCCAGCGAAGGTACTACGTACTATCCAGCCGGAAAATTATGCTCCGCAGGTGATGCTGAAGGAGGAAGCTTGAAGATCCTGATAGCTGGCGGCGCCGGATATGTGGGCTCTGCCCTGATTCCCAAATTGCTCGACCGAGGCTACAAAGTTGATGTAGTGGATCTGTTCTGGTTTGGCAATCACTTGCCACGTCAGGTCGGCATCTTGAATAAAGACATTTTTCAACTCAGCGAAGAGGATCTCGAGCCATACGATCAGGTCGTGTTCCTGGCGGGTTTATCTAACGATCCCATGGCGGAGTACTCGCCTAGCAAGAATTTCGTATTCAATGCTGCCGCGCCGTCATATCTCGCTTATATGGCCAAGAGGGCGAACGTGAAACGATACGTGTATGCGAGCTCCTGCTCCGTATACGGTTACACGGAAAATGAGCTATACGATGAAACGCGCCCGGTGAGTTCCAGCTATCCCTATGGCATTTCCAAGTTGCAAGGTGAGCAAGCAGCCCTGCAGCTCAACGATGAGAATTTTTCCGTAATTGCGCTACGCAAAGGGACGATCTCCGGCTACAGTCCGCGCATGAGATTTGATCTGATCATCAATACGATGTTCAAAAGCGCCATGAAAGAACGCGCTGTTACGATTAATAATCCGTCTATCTGGAGACCGATCCTGAGCATCCAGGACGCCGTGACAGCATATGTTCGTGCCATCGAAGCGAACTACAAAATATCCGGTGTTTTTAACGTTGCTTCGGGCAACTACACGGTTGGAGAAGTCGGTGACCTCGTCAAGGCGGCCATAGAGGAGCGGCTGGGTATCCCCATCCGTCTGATCATCAAACACATCCAGGATTTTCGGAACTACAAAGTCAGCATTGAGAAGGCTAAGAACGTTCTCAGCTTCCACCCCGCCGACGATTTAAAGTCTATCGTAACGAACTTGATCGAAAACATGGACAAATTTCAGGATTGGGACAATCCCATGTACTCGAATATCGCTGCATTTAAGGCAATCGAGAACGGCGTAGAGATTCAAGCGATGGCAAAGGCGTCTTGATTACGAAGTGGCGGCCGAGTTCTCTGGTCATGGCAACTACCGCAATTCCTTGTCGTACTTGACAGCCGAATTCCGAAAGCTCAAGAAGCGAAGGTCGGAAATCAGGGCAAGGCCCAATCCGCGAATAGTTCAGGCGACGAACCAGTCGTCATAACCCTCGTACTTATCTAGTCCGCTTTTTCGACTCACGCCTGATTTGTGCTTGCCACAAATATTGAGGATCGCCGAATGGCAGACAGTCAAAATATATCTTTTTTAGATTTAGCCAGCCTTCATCAAGAGCTCGAGCAGGAACTCCTCCCTATTTTCCAGAGGGCGTTGAGAACCGCGGGGTTCATCGGCGGACCGATGGTAGAGGAGTTTGAGAGTGATTTCGCCCGGTTTTGCGATGTTTCAGAGTGCGCCGGAGTCTCTAGCGGAACGGATGCTGTCCGTCTAGCGCTGATGGCAGCCGGCGTACAACCCGGCGACATTGTCCTGACGAGTCCTCTGACATTCATCGCTACAACGGAAGCCATTTCGCAGGCAGGGGCGCGACCTGACTTCGTCGATATTGATCGCCAGACTTATACGATGGATCCGGAGGAACTCCGCAGATATCTCGAGAAAAATTGTGACATCGATCACCGCACAGGCCACTGCGTTCACAAGGCGACCGGCCACCGAGTATCGGCTGTAATCCCGATCCATTTGTATGGCCAGACTGCGGATATGGATCCAATTTTGGAACTCGCCTCGAGATATAACCTCATCGTGATCGAAGATGCATGTCAGGCGCATGGAGCCGAGTACTTTTCTCAGAAGGAAAACGGCTGGCGCAAAGCCGGTTCGATGGGACGGGCGGCCGCTTTCAGTTTCTACCCTGGCAAGAATTTGGGGGCTTGCGGCGAAGCTGGAGCCGTCATAACGAACGATGCGGCGCTTGCGAAGCGGGTTCGCATGCTCCGTGACCATGGCCAGGTGCGTAAGTATTACCACGAAGTGGAGGGGTATAACGCACGACTCGATGCTATTCAGGCAGGATTCCTGCGGACCAAACTTCGATACCTGTCGAATTGGAACGAGAGGCGACGCGAAATCGCAGCTCGTTATAACGAACTGCTGAGCGGCACTTCAACGGGCCTCATACTGCCCTACGAACCGTCTTGGTCTCGCGCTGTGTATCACCTTTACGTTATCCGTACAGAAGAACGAGACCAACTTCAGAAGCACCTGACCGAGGCCGGCATTGGTACCGGCATTCACTACCCCGTCCCTGTACACCTTCAGAGGCCCTACCTTCTGATGGGTTTCAAAGATGGAGATTATCCCGTGGCAGAAAATACCGCTAACGAGGTGCTCTCATTGCCGATGTACCCGGGCTTGAGCCCAGCGCAACAAGATCGCGTAATTGAGGAAATAGCCCAGTTTGAAAAGAGTATCGAGGGGGCATTTTCCGTTCAACCCTCGGGCCGCACCTGAGCAGTGTGCATACCCATCTGAGTCTCACTTCCGTGACTGCAAGCCCCGTCCAAATCGAGCCGACTCCTGAGACTCCGTTCTCAGCTCGCAAGGAGCCCGGGCGTTTCGCACCGAAGAGAATCTGGATCGATCTTGATAATTCCCCTCACGTTCCTTTTTTCCTGCCCATCATCGAAGGACTTCAAAAACGAGGCTACGAAGTCTTGTTGACAGCTCGCGATTCTTACCAGGTATGCGAGCTGTTGAGGTTACACGAGCTTTCCTGCCGGGTCGTTGGCAAGCATTACGGGAAGAAGTGGATATTAAAATTCCTTGGAACGCTGCTCCGTGCTGCCCAGTTGCTCCCGCTGGCGCTAAAAGCCAGACCTGACTTAGCAGTGTCCCATACCTCACGTGCCCAGTTTTTGGCGGCCTCATTCCTGCGGATTCCGACCGTTATCATGTTCGACTACGAATTCGTAAATGCAACAGGATTCCTTCGGCCCGATTGGCTCTTTGTGCCTGAGATGATCTCCGAACGGCGCCTATCCCACAGACCAGGTCACCTTTTCCGCTACCAAGGCTTGAAAGAGGATGTGTACGTCCCACGCTTTAAGCCGGATGCAGATGTAAGAGCCGGGTTGGGCATCGGTCTAGACGAGATTGTTGTGACGGTCCGTCCACCGGCAACTGAAGCTCATTATCACAATCCAGAGGGTGAGCAGTTGTTTGCCGCCTGCGTGCAGTTTCTTTTAGCACAGCCCGCGATCCGAGTGGTTATGCTCCCGCGCAACGAGAGGCAAACTAGATTTATTCGCTCTCATTGGAAACGAGACATTGACGCCCGGCGCATCATCATTCCCGAACACGCCGTGGATGGCTTGAATTTGATTTGGAATTCTGACCTCGTCATCAGTGGTGGCGGAACCATGAACCGGGAGGCCGCAGCACTGGGCGTTCCTGTCTACAGCATCTTTCGAGGACGCACTGGCGCGGTCGACGAATACCTTGCCAAAACGGGGCGCCTTACCTTCGTTCAAAAGATTGATGATATTCGGTCAAAAATCATTCTCAAGCGGAGAACGGCGCCTCTTTGGAACGCGGGAGCTTCGTCCGTTTCCCTGGACGCTATTTTGGAAGCCATTATTTCCGTTGCGGAGCACAAATGTCTGCCCACTCACCACTAAATAGAAGTGCTTCACGTGTTGCAGTTTCATCAGCGCCGGCATTACAACTGCGGAGCGATGTTCGAGACCTAATTTCGTTGGCGGTGCGCGGCTTGGTGTCTATGTTTGATACCAACCGCCAACTCTTTTGCCACAGACTGATTTGTAAGGACCGATTAGTTCTGCGCGAAGGTATTTCGCCTCGGTATACGATGATGACCTTGCTCGGGCTCAGAGAGTTGGAGCGAGCGGGGATGAATTCGTCTTTTGACCTGCAAGCGATTTATGCATCTTTCAGCCGCAATCTGAATTGGATTCAGGGAATTGGGGATTTAGGACTACTCATTTGGCTAGTGGCAACATTCCATCCGGAGGAGCTCTCGAACATCTTCAGCGCATTCAATTGTGAAACTGCCCTCGAACGCTACACGGAGGCGCAAGAAGGGCGCACAATGGAATTGTCGTGGTTCCTGTCCGGCCTGGCACACGCGGCGGAAGTATCTCCCAAACTAGTCATCGACCTGTCGGATCTCTCGATAAAAACCTACCGCTGCATTGAGAAGAATCAGGGTAAATACGGATTTTTTGGTCACATGTACGCCAAAACTTCGCTGGCGGGTCAATTACGGGCGCGAATTGGGAGCTTCGCGGATCAGGTCTATCCGATCTATGCGCTCTCCAAGTTTGCCAAAGTTTTTGGTATTGAAGAGCCGCTGGGTCTGGCCATTAAATGTGCGACCGCAGTCTGCAGGCCCAAGGAGAATTAGGGCAGTGGCGCTGGCTCTACGATGCGGATAGTGGCCAAATATCCAGTCGTTATCCTGTCTATTCAGTGCATCAACATGGCATGGCGCCGATGGCTCTGTTTGCCCTAGAAGATGCTATCGGACAACGCTTCACGGAGTCCATTTACAAGGGACTTCATTGGATCTACGGCGCAAATGAACTCGGCATCGATATGAGAGATGCGGCTCAGAGATTAATTTGGCGTTGCGTTCTACCTAGGAATTGGCATGCGAAATACTTGGAAATGTTCATGAATCGCGTCCGTCCGCCCGCGGAATCCATGCAGGTTAGCTCTTTGAAGATTCTGCGCGAGCAGAGGCCATACGAATACGGATGGCTGTTGTTCGCGTTTGCTAGGAATTCCACTACCTCAGCTATCGCGTAGCAGTCCGACCTGAATAGTCCCATCGTTGGGTTGATTTTCAAAAACGGAGAATATGAAGTGACTAGGACCGCCAAGATCCTCACGGTTGTCGGCGCAAGGCCGAATTTCATGAAGGCGGCGCCGATCATTGCAGCGATCCGAAATCACAACGAGTGCCTAGAGTTATCGTCGGGCGCGCAGGGTATTGCGAAGTCCGCCCTTGTTCTTAAGAGCATATTGGTTCATACGGGCCAGCACTACGATGAAGCCATGTCCGATCGGTTTTTCGCCGATTTGAACATTCCAAAACCGGACGTGCATCTGGGAGTCGGATCAGGTTCGCACGCAATCCAGACGGCAGAAATCATGAAGAGGTTCGAAGAGATCTTGTTGCGGGAGAGACCGGATGCCTTGGTGGTTGTTGGCGACGTTAACTCGACAGTGGCCTGTGCCTTGGTGGCCGCCAAGATTTCATACGATGTCAACGGGACGAGGCCACTGATTGTGCATGTCGAAGCTGGACTCCGTTCCTTCGATCGGAACATGCCGGAGGAAATCAATCGAATCATTACCGATCATCTTGCTGACCTAATGTTTGTAACAGAGGAGAGCGGGATCAGAAACTTGCGCGACGAAGGCATCCCAGACGAACGCATATTCCTGGTCGGAAATACGATGATTGATTCCCTCCTCGCCTTCAGACATCAGGCCCGGAGTTCGCAAATACTGGAGAAGTTAAGTCTTCGGACATCGAACGGAAGCAATGGCTCGACGGATGATGTGGCCCGCTATGCGTTGTTGACGCTTCACAGGCCTTCCAACGTCGATCAGCGTGAGACTTTTCTGAACATTCTGGAAGGACTGCGGGAGCTATCCAACTCTTGCCCTGTCATTTTCCCCGTACATCCGAGATCCCAGCAACGAATTCGCGAATTCGGTCTCGAAGACTTCTTCAATAACGAGAACGCCAATGCCAGTCGGGGTATCCGTCTGATTGATCCACTCGGTTATATCGATTTTCTCTGCTTGATGGATCACGCCACCATCGTGGTGACTGACTCAGGAGGCATTCAAGAAGAGACGACATGCCTCGGCATTCGATGCGTGACAGTACGAGAGAATACAGAACGGCCCATTACTGTTCAACTCGGCACGAATATTCTGGCCGGCACGTCAAAGGACAGTATTCGCCGAGCCATTCGAAAACAACTCAAGTCAAAGACTGAGGGTGCGGTACCCGAGAAATGGGACGGCAGAAGCGCCCAGCGAATTGTCAGTTTGATTGCTGCGGAAATCGAAAAGAAACAGTTGGTGTCGCCAGATTCAGTTCGAACCGACGAATCGGTGCCTATGGAAGTAAGGCGATAACGAGGGTTGAACGATGCGATATGTGATCATCACACCGATACGTGACGAAGAAAAGCGCATCGAAGCCACCATCGAATCTGTTCGTCACCAGAGCCTATTGCCTGCGGAATGGGTGATCGTTGATGACGGCTCTACCGACCGTACTGGTGAGATCATCGACCGATACGCGGCTCAATATTCCTGGATACGCGTCATACACCGCGAGAACAGAGGCTATCGAAAATCTGGCGGCGGCGTCATGGAAGCCTTCTATGAGGGGTACAACGCGCTTAATTCAAGCGACTGGGATTTCATTGTCAAGCTCGACGGAGACTTGACCTTTGATTTCGACTATTTCGACAGATGTTTCGAATACTTCCGCCAAGACCCCGAACTCGGAATTGGCGGAGGGGAAATCTGTCACGATATTTGCGGGACACTGAAAGTGGAGGCAAACCCAAGATTCCACGTACGGGGTGCAACGAAAATTTATCGGAGAGCTTGTTGGAAAGCGATTGGAGGTCTTTGGCCAGCACCTGGATGGGACACGATCGATGAAGTTAAGGCAAATATGTCGGGCTGGAAGACCTACGCGTTTACTGACCTGCGCCTTCTCCACCATCGCTTCACAGGATCTGAAGAGGGTTTGTTACGGGACCGGGTGAAGCACGGAGTCGCTTGCTACGTTTCTGGATACCACCCCATTTACGTTCTTGCCAGCAGCGTTCTTAGAGTCACCCAGAAGCCTTATATCGTCGGATCGGCTGCGATCCTCTATGGATTTATAAAGGGTTATCTAAACCAATCGCCACGCGTGGAAGACCGCTCATATATTGGTTATATACGCGGTCAGCAGCTGAGACGTCTCTGCGGGATGCAAACGATCTGGAGGTAGCTCCAGATCGGACCGGTGCGCTCGATCTATGTGCGGAATTTGCGGAAAACTGATTTTTCGTGGTGACGGGGCAGTTTCGCCCGGGCTTGTAAAAGCCATGGCGGACACGATGTACCACCGTGGCCCAGACGACGAGGGATATTACGTGTCGGGCCCTATTGGTCTAGGATTCCGCCGGCTTTCCATCATTGACCTCCAAAGTGGGCACCAGCCGCTTTCGAATGAGGACGGCACAATCTGGATTATTTTTAATGGAGAAATCTATAACTATCAGGAGCTGCGTGAGTTTCTGCTGAGCAAAGGTCACATCTTCAAAACGAAGACCGACACGGAAGTGATTGTTCATCTCTACGAGGAGTTGGGCCCCGAATGTTTGCAAAAGCTGCGTGGAATGTTTGGCTTTGCGATTTGGGATGAAAAAACCAAGACCATACTCTTGGCACGAGATCGGGTCGGAATTAAGCCCATCTACTATTGCCTGAGGGACAAGTCTCTGGTCTTTGCCTCCGAAATTAAGGCCATTCTCGCCGATCCTTCAGTCGACCGAGAAATTGAGCCTGAACTGATCGACCGATTTCTGACCTTCAAGTACATGCCCGGCCAGGAGACACTGCTCAAAGGAATCCAAAAGCTTGCCCCGGGACACTATCTTCTGATCCAGAACGGCAATCCCGTAGTGCGGCAGTATTGGGATCTTCAATTTACAGAGCCTCGCCAGAACATGACCGTCGAGGAGGCAGAAAGCGAATTGCTCGATCTGCTGATCAAGACAGTTGAATCGCACATGATTGCTGATGTGCCTGTGGGGGTCCTTCTGAGCGGCGGAGTGGATTCAACCGGCGTACTTAGCCTAGCCGTGAATCAGACTCAGAAAAAGATCAGCAGTTTCACGGTTGGTTTCGATGGCCAAGAGGTTGCCGACGAACGACCCTATGCAAGACTAGCCGCACAACGATTTGGAACCCAGCACTATGACATGACCATTACGGCTGAGGACTTCGCTGCGTTCCTGCCGGAATATGTGTGGCACATGGAAGAGCCCGTCTGCGAGCCACCCGCCATTGCGATGTATTACGTCTCAAAGTTGGCGAGAAACTATGTCACGGTGCTCCTCTCCGGGGAAGGCGGAGATGAGGCTTTTGCCGGGTACAGCAATTATCGGAATCTCGTTTGGCTCGAGCGCTTCAAGCAGGGCATCTCCCCGCTGAATGGTGCTGTGGCCCAGGGGCTTTCTGTTGCCAACTCGCTGCTGAACATGCCGCGCATGGCGAAGTACGTCCCTTTGATGAAGGATACTTTTCCTGATTACTATCACAGCCGCACTTCGATCCGGAATCGCCACGCACGAAACGGCTTCAACCAGCTGTACTCTGCCGATTTTGCTCCATCGATCGACCACGAGCATAGTCTCCAGCCTCTACGTCGGCTGCAAACACATGTTAGGGGCCAAAATACCTTGGATGCGATGCTGTACATCGATACGAAGACCTGGCTTCCAGATGACTTGCTGATCAAGGCCGACAAGATGACCATGGCGAACTCTATCGAGCTTCGTGTACCTCTGTTAGATCACAAAGTACTGGAGTTTGCGGCGTCCCTGCCACCCGGCTTCAAATTGAAGGGGTTCACTCGGAAATACATCTTAAAAAAGACCTTGTCCCACCGAATTCCAAGAGAAATTCAGAACAGGAAAAAAGCCGGTTTCCCCGTGCCCTATGAATCGTGGCTCCGGAATGAGCTCAAGGATATAGTTTCGACGGTGCTCATGGACCCTAAAACACTCAATAGAGGTTATTTTCGTAAGGACGCAGTCGAAAAGCTGCTAAAAGCAAACTCGGACGGCTCCGATTATTCAAAAGACATATTTTCGCTGCTCAGCCTGGAGCTTTGGCAGCGGAGATTTCTGGATCGTGAAAACGTTGTCCTACAGTAACCTTGGATCCGTAGCGAGGGACTTAGCCGCGGAAACATTTTGGCGCATGCCGGCCCGATTCGGCGTCGCCCATATCTTTGGTCCCTCATACTCTCTGCGCTGCCTTGTGTTTCACAACATTTCTTCCTCGCACTCGCCTTTTACTAACGGAATAAATGTGAACACCACGGCGGAGGAATTTGAAGCAGCGCTCAGATTTGTTACCGCATATTACACCCCTGTTCGCCTAGATCAGGTTCTCGCAAGTTACGAGGGTGGAAACCTTCCGGAACGAGCGGTGCTCGTGACTTTTGATGATGGGTACGCGTCAGTCGCGAAATTGGCGGCGCCTCTATGTCAAAAGTTCGGTGTACCCGCGGTGTTTTTTGTGAATGCCGCATTTCTCGATAACCAGCGGCTCGCTCCTGATAATCTCATCTGCTATGTCGCCCAAGCGAACGGGATGAAAACAATAAACGCCGCGGCTCGTGTGGTACGGGGCAAGGAAAGCTCGGAACTACAGTCCCTGGGCGAAGTTTTTGGCGTTTTCTTCCCATCCCTCACGCTGGCGGAGAGGGAAGCGTTTCTCGAAACATTGAAAGAGATAGCAGGAGTTAACGAGCATCGCCTGGCGAAGGAAGCGAGTCTGTACTTATCAAGTACTCAGCTTCGTGCCCTTGCATCTTTCGATTTCGAAATTGGGAATCACACTTATAGCCATGTGCACTGCAGGACGCTGTCGAAATCAGACCTCGGGCAGGAAGTCACTGGCAATAAGGCAAAACTCGAAGCCCTTTCACGCACGAAGGTTCGATCTTTTAGTCTACCCTATGGCTTGTCTAAAGATCTCACGGCCGAGCTAAAAACGGTTCTGGAGCAATCCAGGCACGAAGTGGCTTTCCTAAGTGAAAGCGTCGCCAACGATCGAAGCCGTGAATGCTTCTCTCTCGATAGAGTTAATCCTCGGACCAATAACGACGGCACTTTGTTCTTTGATCTTGAGGTGCTGCCCCGGCTGCGCTTCATAAGAAACCGGCTTTTCCGGACTCCTTCGCCAGCGCCCACCCATGCGCGTGGACTTTCGTAGACACGAAATCGCTCCTCCGAAATTGGTAAAGCAATTGGTGCTGGATTCAACCTGGAAAGTCGAAGTCGATAGCGCGACGCCTGCTGAATGGGTACGGATGCTCGACCTATTCAGCGATGCCAGCATTTATCAGACTTGGTCTTACGGGAGGGTGCGCTGGGGCGAAGAAAATCTCAGCCATATAGTCCTAAAGCGCGACGGCGAACCGCTCGCTATCGCGCAACTAAGGATCGTTCGGCCGACGAGATTGAAATTCGGAATCGCGTACCTGCGATGGGGACCTTTATGCGAACGCCGTGGCGAAGTTCTGACTGCTGACATAGCCATAGCTATGGCTCAGGCGTTAGAAGAGGAATACGTTTGTAAGCGGAAGCTTTTCCTACGGATTCTTCCCAATGCTTTCGACGGCTCGGCGCGGGCCACTGTCATTCGTTCCGCCTTCTCCAGATTTACTGCGGAGCCGCTCGTCGTCGAAAACACCTATCGGACATTCGTGCTGGATTTAGCTCCTGGAATTATAGAACTACGCAAGAATCTCGACCCGAAATGGAGAAACAAGCTCTCAGGCGCTCAGAGAAATACTTTGGAGGTAGTCACAGGGAAGGGAATTGCTGAATATCAGACTTTTTGCCAGCTCTATAGGAACATGCGTAAGCGGAAGGAATTCGAAACAACTGTGGATGTGGAAGAGTTTGGACGAATTCAGCAAGACCTGCCTGAGCGCCACCGCATGGACATTCTGATCGCCCAAAATGGTGGCGTTCCGGTGGCCGGTATTGTTGCCTCCGCGATGGGTGATTCCGCCATTTACCTCCTTGGGGCGACCAGCGATGCGGGGTTGCATTCGAAGGGCGCCTACTTACTGCATTGGCACCTAATCGAATGGCTGAAGGCAAAGGGCACCAGATGGTATGACCTCGGCGGCATCAACCCCGAAATCAACCCCGGTGTTTATCAGTTCAAGAAAGGCTTCTCCGGTGCCGACGTCTGCCAAATAGAACCCTTGGTAACGTACGAAAGCGCCTTCTCCTTTGCGATGGCCAAGGCAGCTTTGGCTGTACAGCAGGTGCTTCAAGGCTCTTCGGGTCCTTCCCGTCTTGCCCGCACCATTAAACAGTTCGCAATCAAAAATTGAGTAAGTCGCTGGAGTCTTCTTCCTCCATGTCGGTGGATATCTCAGTAGTCGTAGTGGGCTGGAACGCTCGGCGCTATTTGGAGTTGTGCCTAGAAAGCTTGGAAGCTGCGCCCCCGCGCCGCAGTATGGAAGTCCTAGTGGTAGACAACGCGTCGACCGATGGCACCGCCGAGATGATCGAAACGAAGTTTCCCTGGGTCAAGCTACTAAAAAGCCCGGAAAATCTCGGTTTCTCCAGAGGGAACAATCTCGCGATCCGTCAATGCCAGGGGCGGTATATCGCCCTGGTGAATCCGGATGTCATCCTCTTGCCGGGCTGCCTTGATGCTCTCGCCGATTTCTTGGATCAGCATCCGAAGGTGGGAAATGTAGGGCCCCGCGTCTTCAATCCAGATATGACGCAGCAGAGCACGTGCCGCCGCTTCCCGACTCTCTGGAACAATTTTTGTTCGGCTACCGCGCTTGCGACTAAGTTTAAGAATTCGCGGCTATTCGCCGGCGAACACATGTGGTATTTCTCCCATGACCGGACGCTAACTGTTGATGTCATAGTTGGCTGCTTCTCCATGATTCGCCGCCAGACATTTGACGCCGTGGGACTTTTAGACGAAAAGTTGTTTATGTATGGGGATGATGTGGACTGGTGCCGGAGGTGTTGGAATGCGGGCTGGCAGGTAGTCTTCTATCCTGGCGCTCAGGCGATACACGACCGGGGCAAGACTACTGCCCCCTATCCGGTTCGCTTCGCCCTCGCGCAGCAGACTTCTGTCCTATATTACTGGTCTAAATATCATGGGTTTTGGGGTGTTCTAGGAATCCGAAGCATTATGTTTTTTCATCACGCCTTGCGCTACAGCGTCGCCGCCCTGTTTGGTCTCATGTGGCCGAAGGCAAACAGAGGCGACGTGAGGAGGCAAGTCAGCGGTGCCTGTCTTCGCGAGCTTTTCGCACGGAGTGTTTTGCACAAAGCTTGACATCTAACCGCGAATCACGCTAATGGGCATTTCCACTCCGATCCTACGCATCACCGAGTACTACGCACGCCACGGCCTCGGGGCCACGGTACTGCGGGCGCAGCTGTCTTTGAAACGAGCACTGTTCGCGAACCGAATGGTTGTTTTCTATTGCGATCTTTCGCAAACCTTGCCAACGGCGGTGACCTCGAGTTCGTTGCAAATTGATCGTGTAGGCAGCAAACCGGAACTTCGTCCGCAAGACTTAGAAGTCCTAATCAACCTTTGGAATCCCACATTGGCTGAGCAAAACTTGAAGGAGCGGTTTGCAAAGGGAGCCTCACTTTGGCTTATCAGACATGAGGGCCAATTAGCGGGCTATTGCTGGACGATACGCGGAAGAGCCATTGCACCCTACTACTTTCCGATGGGTCAAGGTGATGTGCCGCTTTTTGACTTTTACGTACTTCGCAAGTTTCGCGGTGGAGCCGTACTGAGGGCCTTGATCATCCACATCTTGCATACATTAAAGGCGGAAGGAGCGACACGGGCGTTTGGTGATGCGGCTGAGTGGAACGAGCCGTCCTTGTGCTTCTATAAAATGATTCCATTTCGACGGTTAGGCGTTGCGAGGTCGGTTACCATTTTCGGTCACAAATTCACAACCTGGGACGAGAACGTGAAGACAGAGCAGCTGGCAACGAGAGAGCAAAGCCGGCGCAGGGCTCGAGCGGTCGCGAGGCCGCATGAGCGGTGACCCGTAAACGAATATCTGTATGGTAGACGATTTGAAGCTCCACCATTTCGGCTTCGTTGTCTCATCGATCGAAAAAAGTGCAGAGTCGTTTGCGCGCTCTGTTGCAGCAAGTTGGGACCGGCAAATTATCCTAGATCCAATACAAAAGGTGCGCGTGGCCTTTTTTCGAGCACCCAATAGCGCAGACCCCCTGATCGAATTAGTGGAACCTGGCCAGCCCGATTCGCCTGTTTCGCGCTTTCTAGAACAAGGAGGGGGACTCCACCACTTGTGCTATGAAGTGAGCGATTTGGAGTCACACCTCGAATTTTGTAGGTCCGCAGGCAATATTGTGATCCGGCAACCGGTCCCAGCTGTGGCTTTTGGAGGGCGGCGTATCGCTTGGGTAGTTACAAAAAATAGGCTGTTGATCGAGTTCCTAGAACGTCAGTCCTAATGCCTGGCCGAGACAAAATGCTGGCTCTCATTGATGAGCTTACTCGCATCTGCAGGATCATTCTGGTTGAGCGTCGATTACCGGGTCGATGTTACCAATTGTATTTCAGTCTGCTTAATAGACTCGGGATACGATTTGCAACGGTGAAGTCAAAGAACGGATTTGCGATAAAAGGTTATACCGACTGCTTTTACATGTTCTATGAAATCTGGGGGAAAAAGGACTACGACATTCCGGGGATTAATTTGACGAAGGGTATGACTGTAGTTGACATCGGAGCGAACCAGGGTTTTTTTTCTTTATACGCTGCGAGTAAGGGCGCAACCGTCTATGCATTCGAACCTTGCATTGAGAATTTTGAGGTTCTGAAGTGGAATGTTGAGACCAACGGCCTATCTGATGCGGTGAAGATATTTAATGTTGCGGTAACAGGTAAGCAGGGAGACGTCCAACTCTTTGTTGGGCTGGACGCAAACGGCCAAGTATTGTCAGGCAACCCGTCAACGGGCAGCGCAAACCGTACAGGCGAAAACGTTCAAGCGCGATCGGTCGAGTCGGTAACTTTGGACTCTTTGCTTCACGACTTTCGGATTCAGAGGTGCGACTTCATAAAAATGGATTGTGAAGGTGCGGAATACGATATCCTGAGCAACGCATCGAGAGAGTCTTTCGGCAAGATTGAAGCGATCTCAATGGAGTGTCATGACAACCGCATGCGGGAAGCTGTAACGATTCTCAAAAGCGCTGCCTTTGATATTTTGCACGAGAGACACGGAGAGACGGGCATCTTGAAAGCGGTAAAGCAGTGTGGGGCCTAAAGTTCGAAAGTGTATGTTGCTGGAGATAAAGCCTCTCACTTACAAACCTGTCCTAAAACTGGTCTGTGGGCCAGTAGTTGGCGGAGGAGCACTCAGATAAGTTGATTGGCGATCATTGCTGGGGGATATTGATGGCTCGACTTCTGCGCTCCGCAATCCTGATGGCCTGCTTTTTCACAGCCGGAACGGCTTTCGCGGGCGGCACTTGCCCATCTGGTATCCCGGTCACCGGCAATAACTGCTATTTCATCGCCGCGAACGGTGCCGACACGAATACAGGAACCGACGAGCAGCATCCCTGGCTTCACGCTCCTGGGATGCCGACTTGCGCAAGCAACTGCGCGGCGACCAAGCCAGCGCCGGGCAACGGATTCATCTTCCGCGGTGGAGATACGTGGCATTTCGGGAATAGCGGGCTCGCGCCATATACGGGAGGAACGTGGAGCGTAAACCAGTGGGCAGGGACCGATACGTCCTGCATGTACGAGGGTACCCAAACTGGTTGCGTTTACTTTGGCGTAGATCAGACTTGGTTTACTGGCACTTCTTGGGCGCGTCCGATTCTGACGGCGGATAATCCTCTGTCATCGTGTACAGCATCGGGAAATTGCGCCAAGGTCGCAAGCTGTTCGTTTCAGGTGGGCACGAACAACGTAATGATTTACGAGGGGGCTGACCAGATTCTCGACAATTTCGAGATAACTGGCCTATGTTCCAGTAGAAATCCTGCCGACACTAACCCAGCGAAAGACATAATGATTTCACTCGCAGGTCCGCAATCGAACCTGATGCAGTATTTGACGAACCTGTATTTCCACGGGTGGACAGTTACGACCACGGCAGGCCAGTCGAATAACTCGCAACCCTGCACCCTGATCGGGAACGGCGTTGGAACTCTGGAGACCTTTGACCACCTCGTAATTGACGGATCGGACTCGCTTGCCACGGCGTGCGCTTACGGGACGTTCCCGCAACTTTATCATTTTAGGGATTCCATCATTCGCTTTGCTAGTCAGGGCGTCGTCGGCCACTGCCACGACATCCACGACGTGATCTGGGAGCACATGTTTAACGCGCTATGGCCCACCCACGCGAATACGATGGAATGCAATGATGATGCAACTGGCAGCGCAGGAAATCAGCCAGCAAATACTCCCAATGTCTTCTACAACAATATCGCGCGCCACGACGACCCCAACTATCCGGGTGGCAATCCACGCTGGTGGTTCTGCCCGAACAATATGCCGGAATATCAGTTCAACAATATCCAGTATGATCTGGTTCCAGGGTCAGAGAACTGGGCTTTCGCCGGACCGCCAGGCTATCCGTCGTGTACGAATGCCGGTGGTCAGTTCATGTTCAACAATACGATCGTAGATGCGATACAGGCGTGCCACAACGGCGGCTCGAATCAGACCGGCGGAAGTTACCTCACCGTTTTAAACGAGCACCTGATCAACACGCGGTACGACAGCAGCGCAGGTGGATGCACCGGGTTTAACAGCCCTACAAACCTGGCGCAAACCGACGCCCAAGCTACCGCTCAGGGTTACACCAGCGGCAGCCCTGGCAATAGTGCGGCCAATAACTGCGCCAACGATGTGACGCCGTGCGCGGCCACATCTTCCGGCGGCGCTACAGTGAACGCTGGCAGTAATCTTCAGGCATACTGCAATACGCTCGCGTCCTTCACATCGGAGTACGCCATCGGAACTGAGGCAGCTAACGCCTGCAGGTTAGGCACAACGGATGGTTGCACGTATATTACCAGCACGCACTCGGTTAGTTGTACGGGCAACACGGCAGTCATGCGACCGTCCACTGGAGCTTGGGACGTTGGAGCATATCAGGGCGTGAGTTCCCAGACACAGGGCCCACACGCTCCTAGCAATTTGACCGTAACTGTTCAGTAGACAACGCTGTAATTTTCATCTTCGAACCATCGTTAAGTCATTCATGTTGAGTTGATCCCCGCCAGGATGCAAGTCTAGCGCTGATGGAACCCCAAAACCTTAGATTTGGAGGTGGAGCAGCCGGCACGATGCTTCATCCGTTCGTAGCAATAGAAATGTTGCTGGCTGTCATTTTGATATTGTGCCTTTCGCGCAAGTACGCTGTCGTGCCTCTCCTTCTGTGCACATTTACAATCCCATTGGGACAGGTGGTGGTGCTGGCGGGTGTACACTTCACGGTGCTTCGTATTTTGATTCTTGCTGGATTGTTGCGTTGGTCGGTATCGAGATCTTCGTCACAAGCCAGCATTTTCACGGGCGATCTCAAATCCATCGATCGGTTTACGGCACTCTGGACTGCGGCGATTTTTCTCGCTTATTGCCTCCAGTGGATGGAGACGCAGGCGGTTATCTTCAGCCTGGGGGATTTGTTGGACCGGCTGGGCGGATATCTCGTGTTGCGATTCATGATCCAGTCAAGAGAGGACTTGAAACGGGCTCTGAAAACACTTGCGACGATCTGCGTGATAATGGGCATCTCTATGATCGTCGAGCAGCTTACACTTCGGAACGTATTCGGTCTGCTTGGCGGGGTCGCTCTCGTGCCGCAAATCCGTGATGGGCGTATCCGCTCACAAGGTGCGTTCGGAGTGTATATCGATGCCGGCGTATTTGCCGCTGTTCTAATTCCGTTATTTATTTGGCTATGGTCGGGCGGAAAATCACGGCTCGCCGCCGCAATCGGAATCGCCGGGGCCACGGCAATGACGATCACTTCCAACTCAAGCACTCCGGAGTTGGCCTATGTTAGCGGTATTTTAGGGCTCTGCCTCTGGTCCTTGCGCAAGCGAATGCGCCTGATTCGTTGGGCGTTGGCTGGTACCGTCATTGGACTCCACTTAGTCATGAAAGCTCCTGTCTGGTCGCTGATCGCCCGCATCGATCTGACCGGATCGTCGTCCGGCTATCACCGCTATGTATCTCGTGGATAACTGTATCGGCACTTTTAGGATTGGTGGCTGATCGGGCACTAGGATTCTACGACACCTGGGGATGGGACATGTGGGATCTGTCCAACCAGTTTGTCGCATGCGCTTTCACGGGGGGCTTGGCGGCGCTGGCCTTTTTTTATCTTCAATACTCTCGCGCAGCTTTGGCGGGATCGGAACAGCTCGAAAATGCGAGTCGAATGGGCAATCAGGAAACAGGATGGTTTCTGTGGTGTTTGGGTTGCCGCTCTTCTTTTCAACGGTAGTCGCGTTTTTCGGGTGCAGCTATATGGCGCAGATGCAAATGGAACTGTTCACCCTCCTTGCCATGATTTCTGTATCAATATCTTGAGGCCAGGCAACTTGCCGATGACAGCGGACGCCGGCCCTATGAGTCCCATATAGCTTTGTCTTCCGAGGTACTGGAAACCCATCAGCCCGTTGGCCAAGCGATTTAGGAATATGACGCGATTTTTGCAAAGCGTAGTCTGGCGCGAGGATCCCTTAAGGCTTTTGGCGCGAATTCCCAACTGGCTTTACAGCGCGTGGGTGCGCGCGACGTATCCTTTTGCGTCCATTGGACGGAATGTCCACGTTTGACCATACATGGGATTTTCGGAGATACGCAGGCCCACTCGTGTCAAAGCTTGGGTAATTCAGTGTCAATCGGCAAGGACGTCCATTTCGGGGTCTATTGCCTCGAACGGGGAAAAGGGACAGCCGATGCTGGTGATTGACGACGGATGTGGTTGTCATGCGGCGAGTCCAGATTTTCCGCCCGCAATTACATTCATATTGAATCGGATGTCGATTATTTTGCCTCAGTGCTGATCATGGATCACAATCACGAATACGGGGACGTGACGCGGCCAATCAAGGTGCAGGGACTCTCCGCCGGAGGTACCATCCGAATCGAGCAGGGTTGCTGGATCGGCCACGGTGCGGCAATCGTGTGCAATCAAGGTGAGCTGGTTCTTGGGCGCAACAGCGTAGTGGCGGCTAACGCGTTGGTCACTCGGAGCTTTCCGCCGTACTCCGTCCTGGTAGGAAACCCCGCCCGGCTGGCCAAGCAGTTCGACCCGGTGAAAGGAATTTGGATTGGCGGTTCGAGTCGGCCTGCTTCTGGTGAGCTGGCCAATCAAGAACGAGTGAGCTAATTAGAGAGGACCGGCCGCCGTTCGACTCTTCTGGGCCGACACGCTGCGATTTGAGCGTATTAAGGCAAGGATCCGCGATCGCGGCAAACAAAGTCTGAAGACAGATGGAAAACAGCACAAAGCGTGTTCGCGTATTGTACAGCTTTCCGCTGCGGCTAGGCGCGGACCGGATATGCTATACCGCCTGGCAGCAGGTGAACGGCCTTGCGGCAGCAGGGGCGGATTTGCTCGTGTTTCCCGCTTCGCTGGCGCGCCCCGTTCCGTCCGGTGTGAGGGTGTGCCCCACGTTGGCCACAGGTAGATTCCGCCTACCCTACAGGCTGATCGGTACGATGCGCGCTGCGGCTTGGCATGACAGGGTTGTCGCCAGACGAATCGAGAAGCTGACAGGCCAGATTGATATCGTTCACACGTGGCCTAACGGCGCACTCGAAACGCTCAAAACCGCGACGCGGCTAGGTATTCCATCCGTGCTGGAAAGGCCGAATGCACATACGGCTTTCGCTATGGAGGCTGTCAGGCAGGAATGCGAGCGGCTCGGAGTTGCACTGCCCTCAAATCACGAACACGCTTACAATGCTGAAAAGCTTCGTAAAGAGGAGGAAGAGTATCGGTTGTGCACACGCCTCCTCTGCCCATCGGAGTTTGTGGAAAAAACTTTTCGGGACAAGGGCTTCCCGAAAGAGCAACTCGCCCGACACATTTACGGCTACGACGACAAAGCGTACTTCCCCGCCGACAAGCCGCCAACGCCGAAGCGCGGGCTGACAATGTTGTTTGTGGGTCTGTGTGCAGTGCGGAAGGGCGTGCATTATGCTCTCGAAGCGTGGCTTCGCTCCCCGGCGTCACGGCATGGCACTTTCCTTATCGCGGGAGAATTTCTGCCAGCTTATCGGCAGAAACTCATGCCAATGCTCGCCCATCCGAGCGTTAAGATGCTGGGCCATCGAAACGACGTGCCGGAGTTGATGCGTAAAAGCGATATCTTCGTGCTTCCAACTATTGAAGAGGGAAGTGCTCTGGTCACCTCTGAGGCCCGGGCCTGCGGATGCGTGCTCCTGATCTCTGAAGCTGCAGGTGCAAATTGCGTGCACATGCAGAATGCCTTAGTGCATCGCGTTGGAGATGTGGAAGCTCTCACTCAGCACATCACGTTAATGCATGAACACCGCTCTTTGATGAATAAGCTTCGCGCTACGAGTCTCGCAACCGCGCACGAGTTCACATGGATAACGGCTGGGCAAGTATTACTCGAGCGCTATCGCGAGACGATTGACGCCCACCGAGAAGCGGCCCAGACCGACGTCGAGCCAGCTCAAGCAGGGATTTGCACCAACTTGTAAGCAATAAGAACCGAAATATGGGAGCGTAAGTCAGATGAATGGCAGTACGTTCTTAGCTTCGAATTCTGAGCAAGAAACAAACCTCCCTGCGGAGGATGCAGTGGAATCCCGCACTGAGCGTGCTGACGAGTGCCCCCGTTTGTGGACATCTTGGTGGCTTACATTGGTTCCAGGCACCTGACCGGTTCCACGGTCGGGATAAAAACTACACGGTTGTGCGCTGTCCTGTATGCCGGCTGGCTTGGCTGAGTCATCCGCCCCCACCCAACCAGATGCACGTACACTATACGGAAGCCTACGACAGATTGATCTCGCGTGCGGGAGAAAACTCATCAGAACGTTGGGAATGCCGTAGGCAAGCTTTGGTGCAATACAAGCAGTCCGGCAGTTTGCTGGACCTCGGTTGCAGCTCAGGCTCCTTTCTGCAGTCGCTCAGCGGTAACAATTGGAGCCTCTGCGGCATTGAGATGTCTCCGGAATCGGCAAAGAAGGCAGAAGCAAACAGTGGCGCGAAAGTATTTGTTGGAGATATTCTCGATGCCCAATTTCCTCCAGCATCTTTCGACGTGATCACATGTTTCGACGTGTTTGAGCATCTCTATAAGCCGCGGCAGATTATGTCCAAGGTGGCACACTGGCTCAAGCCCGGAGGGATTTTCTATCTATTGGTGCCTAACGTGGATTCTGCCGAAGCGCGCGTGTTTGGGACTTATTGGCACGGGTGGGAAATACCGCGCCACTTGTTCCATTATTCGCCGGCGTCGCTCCAATTCTTGGCCGAATCCGCAGGACTACGCAAGGTATCGATCGAAACACGACGGAACCCAGCTGTAGAGACAAGTCTGGGATATGTATGCGATAGCGTTTTTCGCGCCGTCGGAATTAAGCGAACCGCGCTTGCCTATCGAGCCGAAGCGCGACTACCCTGGCGCGTGATACGAAAGCTCCTCCGCATGACGGTCTTGCGCTGCTTATTGACATTCGCCCCACTGGTTGGCGGCGGAGACTCGATCCATGCGATATTTGTTAAGCAATCCGACAATGATAGTTAGAGGAGCGACACGCCTGTATCAGGCACACCTTGCTTCCGCCCGTCAGAACTCTACAGTGAGCAATGAATGCGTTTGGAATAAAGCTGGAATGAGCCATGCCTAGCGTTCACCATCAGGTCCCTTTGGAAGATCCTCGGTACTTTGTGTCGCGTGCCACGACAAAGCTCTTTGGCCTGTGGGTAAGTGCCACTTATCCGTTCGCGGCAAAAGGACCTAAGCTGTCTATTCATCCAAGCTGCATTTTGAGCAGGAGGATTGCTCCGAGAATTGCACTCGGCAGCTCCGTAATTATTAGGAAAGACGCCTGGTTGAACATCCTGCCTGAGGCTGGTGGTGATATCAACATCACGATTGGCGACAATTGTCTCATTGGTGCTCGGGATGTGATCTCAGCAAAAAACTCCATTACTATAGAGCGGGATGTCATTATTGGCACGTCGGTGCTGATCCAGGATCACAACCATGCTTACGAGGACATTGAGCTGCCGATCAGGCTTCAGGGACCAATGGCCGGGGGAAGAATTCGGATCGAGCAAGGTTGTTGGATCGGCCACTGTGCTGCAATCGTGTGTAATCAAGACGAACTGGTAATTGGGCGAAACAGCGTGGTGGCAGCCAATGCTCTGGTTACCAAGAGCTTTCCGCCTTACTCGGTGATCATCGGCAATCCGGCCAGGCTGGCGAGACAGTTCGACCCAGTGAAAGGTATGTGGGTAGGAGCGACTGGTCGTCAATTGGTGAGTGAGTACCGTTAACGGAAGCTTAGAGCCTCGCTGAACTGGTTGGTCTCGAAAGAATTTAGACAAACGCGCTTGAACGGCTTCACCGCAAGTCTCCCTTTTCGAAATATTGATGTGAACTAATCTGAGCAAGCAGGCCGACACGAGTGCGCAGCTAACAAGAACGCTCCATCATTATTTGCGGGTGCCTGTGTCAAAACTTTTTTTTGCAAGAAAAGTGAAATGGGTTCGGGTAGACAAATGGATGCGCGAGTCTCTGCAATAGTTTCCGTCTACAACCGTTTTCAGCTAACAAAACGTGCTGTGGACAGCATTCTGGCGCAGACCTTTCCGGTATCTGAAGTGATCGTTGTAGATGATGATTCGTTTGATGGCACTTCGGAAGAGCTTCGGCGACACATTGACGAGAATCCAGCTTGGCGTGAGCGGGTATGCTATCTCCATCAGCGGAACCAAGGGCAGGCGGCCGCTCGTAACTACGGGATCACCGAAGCAAAAGGCGACTGGGTCGCCTTCATCGATAATGACGATATTTGGCTTCCACAAAAGTTGGAATGGCAGTTCCGAGCGCTGGACCAGTTCAAGGGTGAATGCGGTACTTGCTTTACTGACGCCTGGTTCATGAATAATCCGCGGATGAAGATGACCGCGTTCGAACTCGCAGGCAAGCGGCACAACGAACGTATTGGTGTGATAAAAGATGTTCAAAAATATTTGCTCGATAAAAGAAGCTTTGGCCGCGCCCCTGCTCCCTGGGTACAGACCCTCGTTGTTAGAACAGATCTAGCACGCCGTGTCGGCGGATTTGATGCAGCTTTACGCTATTGCGAGGAATATGATTTCACTTTTCGCCTGGCATCCGAGACCAGTTTCTGCTTTGTAAGCATGCCCATGGTGCTTATCGACCGAACACCACCTGAAGAACGACACATTGGCGAAAGCCGAAAATGGGATACAGTGGAGTTCCGTCTGAGCATGACGCAACAGCGGTTGGAAAAACGCCTGCGTATGACCGAAACAGGGCCGCGAGAATTCCGGGAGGCAACTCGCAAAGAGCTTTCCGCAGTACACAGCGAGTGGACTTCCTGGTTTCTGCAAAATAAACGCTACGCTGAAGCCAAAAAAGCGATGAACAAGGCAGTACGACATCGCCTTACATTCAAGACAGCCTTAAAGTGGCTCCTCACGCAAAATGCGCCAAGGCTAGCTACCAAGATCTTTGCCGCTCGTGAAAAGTACTACAGCAATCGTGGTCTCGACAGAGCCTAACGGCAACACTCGATTCAAACAGACACATGAAGCTCACTGAAGCGCTCGACCTTGTCAAAAATGTCAAAGCTCGCACCGGCGAAGCATTTACGTGTTTTGTTGCGACAGGGTTCAATCCCCTTCACCTCAATACGTTTTTGGTTGCCGAACTCAGTTTGCTGTTCGGAGCTGACAAAATCGAGATTAGACAGGGATTATATGGGGATCTGCTCGGCAATCTGAATAAGCTTGCAAACGCCAAAACGCACGTGGGTATTGTCATCATGGAGTGGGCGGATATCGACGCGCGGCTCGGGATCCGAAGTTCAGCAGCGTGTTCACCCGCTGTTTGTCACGATATCATCGCGACGGTGAGAAGCCGCGGTATCGAAATCGAGCGGTCCATCGAAGAGGCATCCACACGCAAGCCCGTTGTGGTTTGCTTCCCAACGCTGCCCTTGCCGCCGCTGTCGTTCGTTCCGGGTTGCCAGGCGAGTTCGCTCGAGACGGAACTTAATGCCATTATGCAACTCACCCGCTCGCATATTTCTCAGTGTGCCCAAGTGCGCGTTGTGAGCGCACAGCGAATTGACATGTTGTCGCCGTTGCGGGAAAGGTTGGACATAGAATCTGATCTCTTAACCGGATTCCCTTATCGATTGGCACATGCCTCGGCGTTGGCTCGTAATTTGGCACAACTGACGCGGAGACCCGTACCCAAAAAGGGATTGATTACAGACCTAGATGACACGCTCTGGAGGGGCATTCTCGGCGAAGTTGGGATTGAAGGAATTTCCTGGGACCTTGATCATCGCAGCCAGATGCATGCTTTTTATCAGCGAATTCTGGGCGCATTAGCTGCCGAGGGAGTTCTGTTGGCTGTCGCCAGCAAGAACGAACTTTCGCTCGTCGAGAGCGCTTTCGCGAAAAGAGAATTAGCTATCTCGCCAACCGCATTCTTCCCGCTCGAAGTTAGTTGGCGGCCGAAATCGGAGGCGGTCGCCCGAATCTTGGAACTGTGGAATGTAAATGCCGATTCCGTGGTTTTTGTTGACGACACTCCTCTTGAGCTAGCGGAAGTAAAAGCCTCCCATCCTGAGATGGAATGCATCCAATTCCCGACTAAGGATTCTGCAGCAATTTATGAGCTAGCGCTTCGTCTGCGCGATTTGTTCGGGAGGAGTCTCCTTTCGGAAGAAGACTCGATCCGAGCTGAGAGCGTACGAAGGTCACATCTGAATGCGAACGTCTCCGAACCGGCAAATGCGACACAGACAGATTTCCTTGAGCAGGTTCAAGCGGAAGTAACCTTCAACTTCGACAAGACACCCTTCGACGCTCGGGCTCTGGAGCTTGTGAATAAAACCAACCAGTTCAATCTCAACGGAAAAAGATATACGGAAGCTTCCTGGCAGAACTACGTTCGAGATCCCGCAAGTTTCTTGTTGGTGGCTTCGTATAGAGACAAATATGGCCCCCTCGGGAAAATCGCTGTCATTACGGGTCGCCAAAATGAGAAAAAGCTGAGCATTGAAACGTGGGTGATGAGCTGCCGAGCATTCTCTCGGCGTATTGAACACATGTGTCTGGCAGAACTGTTCGCTAAATTCGACGTCGATGAAATCGCGCTGGCTTACACAAAGACGGATAGAAACGGTCCTCTTCGTGAATTTCTCGGGGAACTATTTGGCGAGGCCCCGCGGCCCGGTTGCACGATTTCTCGTCAGCTCGTAGACGCCGGCCCTAAAAGTGTCCGGCAGCTTCAGGAGATATAACAAATGGATGAGATGGAAAAGCGCCTTGCTGCATGCTTCTCGGCGGTTTTGCCCGATTTGGGTCCCGACGAGATCAAAAACGCTAGCACCACTTCTGTAGACAGTTGGGACTCGGTCACCACCGTTACTCTCCTCGCTGTGATCGAGGAGGAGTTTGGTATCAGCATAGAAGATCTCGATCCAGCGAAATTCGATTCTTTTCAAAATATCCTCAGTTACCTGCAACTGGCGGTCAGGTGAGTCCTATAGACTCAATAAACTTGTCGCGGTTTTTGGAAAGTAAAAAGGAGATTCCGATTTAGGCCTACTATGCCTACCCTCGAATGGAATAAAACCTATTGGGCGACAAACTGGGCCGATCGCGGGGAGGGGTGGTCGGGGTTCTGGGGAACCTCTGAAATGCAGTGGTACGGCTCCATCCTTCCACGGATTCACCGGCATCTTCGCGCCGGCACGATTCTCGAGATCGCGTGCGGCTACGGCCGCTGGACGCGTTTCCTGAGGGAATATTGCGACCGTTTGATCGGTATCGATCTTGTTGCGCAGTGCGTCGAGGTCTGCCGCCAGCGGTTTGCCAACGACAACCACCTTTTGTTTGTGCAAAACGATGGCCGGTCGCTCGATTTCGTCACGGACGGCTCTGTCGATTTTGTGTTCAGCTTCGACAGTCTCGTTCATACCGACGCGACCGTGATACGAGCTTACCTGTCGCAGTTCTCCCGCATTTTACGGCCGGGCGGTACTGCCTTCCTGCATCACTCGAACCTTGGCGCCTATCCTTTACAGGCGCGGCTTCTGTATACCCCGAAACTCCGGCGCATCCTCAGCTTGGCGCACTTGATCGAAAGGCATCACCACAACCGCGAGCCCGGCATGAGTGCTGGCCGCATGGCGGAGATCGCAACGGAATGCGGGTTGAGCGTCATCGGTCAGGAATGCGTGACGTGGGGTACTCGGCGCATGTTGATCGACTGCCTGACAACACTCCGGGTGGGCCCTGGGGCCCCCGCCGGCGAACCCATTGCGAACCGCAACTTCATGCGGGAGGCGTATAGTTGGAGAAGATTGCGCGTTCTCTATGGGAACGATCATCATGATCAGTCTGACGCCCAATAATCCCCGTTCAAAGACACGCAAGCTTCCGCGCAGTTCTTGGATAGACTGCAGAATGGTGGCAGCTTTCGTTTCCAGGGTGGATTCGCTTAGATCGATGAAAACCGCTTAATCTCGGTATGATCTTTCTTGATACGTCCTTGCCAAGCGTGTTCGAAATTCACCCCGAAGCAAAACCAGACGAACGTGGCTTCTTTGCTCGAACCTGGTGTCAGAAAGAATTCGAGGCCCATGGGCTCAATCCGAGATTAGTGCAATGCAGCGTTTCATTTAACGTCCGAAAAGGCACGCTTCGAGGCATGCATTATCAAGCCGCGCCATTTGCGGAAGCGAAGCTAGTCCGTTGCACCAGTGGAGCAATATATGATGTGGTCTTGGATCTTCGTCCGCAGTCTGCAAAATTCAGGCAAAGCATAGGCGTAATCCTAACCGCCGAAAAACGTAACATGGTTTACGTACCGGAGGGCTGTGCACACGGCTTTTTGACGCTGGAAGACAAGACCGAGGTCTTTTATCAGATATCCGAATTCTATAGCCTCGACTCGGCGCGCGGGGTGCGATGGGATGATCCTGCATTTAAGATCGTGTGGCCTGAAAAAGTCAAAGTGATTTCCGCCCGTGATCGGACATATCCCAATTTTGAGTAGACCAGTGAACCTTATGAAAGAGCTTGATCGGAGCGATGTCGCGACGATCGGACAAGAACTGCACCAATTTGCCGCAGAACTTTACCCAATCTGCCGAAGCATCACGGGCAACGGCCTACGCCAGACCCTGGCAAAGATCGGGGATCGAATTCCATTGCAGACCTCCGAAGTACCCACAGGGACCGCTGTCTTTGACTGGAACGTGCCCAAAGAGTGGAACATTCGAGACGCCTATATCCAGCGGCCCGGAGGAAAACGCATTGTAGACTTTCAGCGATGCAATCTCCATGTGATGAATTACAGCACGCCCGTGCACGCAACTCTGCCTTTGAGCGAACTCAAAACACATCTGTTCACGATCCCTGAGCATCCCGATTGGATCCCTTATCGAACTTCGTACTACCACGAAGACTGGGGATTCTGCCTTAGCCACAACGTGATGTTAACTCTGGAGGACAGCGATTATGAAGTATGCATCGACTCTACTCTGATACCTGGGAACTTGACCTACGGGGAGTGCTACCTGCCCGGGCGTTCCTCGGACGAAATCTTGATCTCATGCCATGTGTGCCATCCCTCGTTAGCGAATGACAATCTCTCTGGCTTAGCTGTAGCGACGTTTTTGGCACAGCATTTGGCGACACACGATCTTCGCTATTCATACAGGTTCCTATTCATACCGGGAACCATCGGTGCGATCACTTGGCTGGCGCGAAATCGTGAAGCCGCGCAGCGCATTCGCTATGGTTTGGTTCTAACGTGCATCGGAGATGCTGGCGGATTCCATTACAAGAAAAGCCGCAGAGGAGACACGGAAATTGACCGCGCTGCCGCCCACGTTCTTAGCCACTGCGCCGAGCCGTACGAGATTCTGGATTTTTCGCCCTACGGCTATGACGAGCGGCAGTATTGTTCTCCGGGTTTCAATCTGGCTGTCGGTTGTCTGATGCGAAGCGTCTGGGGAAGCTTCTCCGAGTACCACACTTCAGCAGACAACCTCGAGTTCATCCGGCCCCAAAAGCTTGCCGGATCGCTCCGAGTATGCGCCGCTATCCTAGACATTCTCGAAAACAATTGGCGGTATTGCAACCAGAATCCTTACTGTGAGCCTCAACTCGGACGGCGAAATCTCTACCGTTCAACGGGCGGCGACGCGATCGGAATGGAGATCAATGCGCGCCTGTGGGTATTGAACCTTTCCGATGGTGAGCACTCGCTTCTGGAAATTGCAGAGCGTTCTGGCATTCCATTCTCGGCTATCAACGATGCAGCGGAGTTATTATCTCAGAATGGTCTGCTTGCTATCGTGCCCGAAAGCGCAGAGCAGCGGATGCAAGGCGACCCTTCGCAGACAGCAAGTTAAGATTCCGAAACTTGCTTTCGAGTAACAGGAATACCGAGGGCCATCCTAGTAATGCCTACGAAGTGCGCCTGGCGAACCTAGAGGTGTTCTCTCCGTTTCGACACTAAAGTCTCTTTCAGAGGGAGTGGCATGAAGATATTACTGACTGGGCATAAAGGCTACATTGGAGCTGTTGCAGAACCCATCCTGCGTTCCGCTGGTCACGAAGTCATCGGCCTCGACACAGATCTCTTTGCCGGCTGTGATTTTGGGAATCTAACTGAGGATGTTTCGGAAATTCGCAAAGACATCCGTGACCTTAGTGCAGCGGACCTCGAG
The DNA here is from genome assembly GCA_963846235.1 of uncultured Acidobacteriota bacterium. Classification (GTDB taxonomy): domain Bacteria; phylum Acidobacteriota; class Terriglobia; order Acidiferrales; family UBA7541; genus Palsa-189. The sequence continues at coordinate 3,005,357 of CAWJVF010000002.1, read as the reverse complement.
GGCTTCGACGCAGTAGTACATCTGGCCGCGCTGTCGAATGATCCCTTAGGCAATCTGGATACTGAGCTTACATACGATATCAACTACCGTTCTGCAGTTCGGTTAGCTGAACTGGCTAAAGCGGCGGGCGCCAAACGCTTCGTCTTTTCTTCCTCGTGTAGTACCTATGGGGCGGCAGGGGATGCGATACTCGATGAAAATGCGTCGCTAAACCCCGTAACGGCTTATGGCGAGTCCAAGGTATTTGTGGAACGCGATGTCTCGCGTCTCGCGGATGATTCTTTCAGCCCAACCTTCATGAGAAACGCTACCGCGTATGGCGCATCTCCGCGGTTGCGGCTTGATGTGGTCTTGAATGACCTCGTCGCGTCCGCGTATACGAGGGGCAGCGTGTATATTAAGAGCGACGGCACCCCTTGGCGCCCTATTGTCCACATACGCGATATTACAGCCGCAATGCTCAGCGTCCTGGAAGCTCCGCGGGCGACCGTCCACAACGAGGTCTTCAATGTCGGCCAAACGGCCGAAAACTATCGCATCAGCGAACTCGCGGATATTGTCTCGCAAACTGTGCCTGGCTGCCGGATCGAATATGCACCGGGAGGAGGTCCGGACAAGCGCTGTTATCGCGTCAATTGCGACAAGATCCGCCGAATGTTGCCGGAGTTCAGGCCACAGTGGACCGCCCGCCACGGGGCACAGGAGCTGTTGGACGCTTATCGGGCCATCGGCTTGACAGTCGACGACCTCCAGCAGGGACGTTATACGCGGATCAACCATATTCAGCGCCTGCAGCAAGCCGGAGAACTGGACGATTCCCTACGCTGGACACATAGTGGAAATGTTTTCGCCATAAAGGCTAATGGCTCCCCCTACAACAGTACCTCATCCCGCTAGTATGGGCCTAGGTTTACTGATATAAGCTTCTTCGTTACAAGTACTTACCCCTAATTCCGGCGATGCCGGATTCCCCAGAACCCAGCGGACTTTGGCAGCACGATTGCGACAATCTACATTAAATTAAGATGCGGTAGTCGTGACAGCTATGGCGGTAGCTTGCGAACCTAACTTGGCGCTGCATGTCAGTTCAGCCGTTTGGAATCCTCAATCCTTTTCGCCGAGAGCTTAAAAAGAATGTCTACCCTGACTGTTCCCGTCGAATCTCAGCAACACACGGCAACGAGGCCGTGCCGCTTTTGCGGCGCAGCTCTGAAGCAAACATTTATTGATTTGGGAATGTCGCCGCTTTGCGAGACGTATCCGTCGTCGGCCGATCTAAGCCGTGGCGAGATTTATTATCCCCTTCACGTCTATGTCTGCCAGCAGTGTTTTCTTGTCCAATTAGAGGAATACGAGACACCCCAAAATATTTTCAGTGACTATGCCTACTTCTCTTCCTATTCGGATTCCTGGCTCAAGCATTGTGAGAACTACTGCGAGAAAATGACAAAGCGGTTCGGATTGAACGAACATAGTTTCGTTGTTGAGGTGGCCAGTAACGACGGGTACCTGCTGCAGTATTTTGTTAAACGCAATGTGCCAGTGTTAGGCATTGAGCCCGCGGCAAACGTAGCCAGGGTGGCGATCGAAAAAGGAGTGCCCACATCAGTTAGATTCTTCGGCACTCAACTCGCGAGCGAACTCTCTGACCAAGGACGCTGTGCAGATCTGATTGCGGGCAACAACGTACTCGCGCAGGTTCCCGATCTGAACGACTTTGTGGAAGGACTGAAAGTTCTATTGAAACCCGATGGGGTGCTGACGCTTGAATTCCCTCACCTGCTGCGTTTGATCGAACGCAATGAATTCGACACGATTTACCATGAACATTTCTCCTATTTTTCGATACTCACCACGATTCAAATCATGGAGGCCCACGGGCTGAAAGTATTTGACGTCGAGGAACTACCAACGCACGGAGGTTCGCTGCGGATCTACGCATGCCGTGCGGAAAGCGCCGCTCATTTCGTTCAGCCGAATGTTAGTAACGTGCTTGCGGACGAAGAAAGCGCCGGCCTCGCGTCCGCGCAGGGATATGCCACCTTTGGGCGGCACGCGAGGGCGACCAAGTTCGCATTGATAGATTTCTTACTCACCGCGGCTCGCGAGGGGAAGAGTGTGGCCGCCTATGGGGCACCCGGGAAGAGCGCAACGCTCCTGCATTTCTGCGGCATCGGCAAGGATCTGATCGAATATACGGTAGACCGCAACCCCTATAAACAAGGCCGGTTCCTGCCGGGTACGCGCATCCCGATTTACCATCCTGACCACATCTTGGAAACCAAACCCAACTATGTGGTTGTCCTTCCTTGGAATCTGAAAGACGAAATCATGGCTCAGTTACAGTTCATCCGCGACTGGGGCGGTCGCTTCGTTGTGCCGATTCCGAAGCTTGAGATCTACTGAGCGAGAAGAGCGGAGGTGGGTATGAAAGTAGTGCTGTTTTGCGGCGGCGCCGGACTTCGGCTCAGGGGAATCGAAGGTGACGTTCCCAAGCCGATGGTACAGATCGGCACACGGCCCATTCTGTGGCACTTGATGAAGTACTACGCCCATTTCGGACACAAAGACTTCGTTCTCTGCCTCGGATATAAGGGGACATCCATCAAGGATTACTTCCTGCACTACGACGAGTCGGTTTCGAACGATTTCGTTTGGTCGCAGGGCGGCAAGAAAATCCACCTTTTGAACCGTGACATCGACGACTGGACCATCACGTTTGTCGAAACTGGGGTCAACGCCAATATAGGCGAAAGGCTGAAAGCCGTTGAGCCCCACTTGCAAGGCGAAGAGATGTTTCTGGCAAATTACGGCGATGGTTTAAGCGACCTTCCGCTTTCGGCAATGGTGGAAAATTTTCGGCAGAGCAATGCTGTCGCTTCCCTCCTTTTGGTGCAGCCGACGGCGAGCTTTGACATCGTAAATGCCGAGCCCGGTGGAATGGTCAGCGACATTTGCGCCTTGAGTCGCACTGATATTTGGATCAACGGCGGTTTCTTTGTCATGCGTAATGAGATGTTCGAACACATTCATGCCGGTGAGGAACTCGTGCGGGAACCCTTCCAGCGACTGATTAAGAAGCGGTCCTTACTAGCCTACAAATACCGTGGTTTTTGGCAGTGCATGGATACTTTCAAGGACAAGCAGCACCTCGATGAACTCAATCAGTGCACCGCCCCATGGAAGGTCTGGAATCACGCGACGCCAGATGTGGGCCGCTCGGAGTTGATATCGGCTGGCCTATGATCCAACTCCACCTGAATGGCGGAGTGAGCGAGACGTTAAACGTCCTTTGCTTGGGTTGTCATTCCGACGATATTGAAATTGGCTGCGGCGGTACGATCCTCCGGCTGGCCGAGCAATACAAGTCGGCTGTTTTCCACTGGGTGGTATTTAGCGCTATCGGAATTCGAGAAGCCGAGGCGCAGCGCGGGGCCGCTCTATTCGTAGAGTCCGCCCGCCTGAAGGGCCCACTTCTGAAAGCCTTTCCCGACGGCTTCATGCCTTTTGTGGGCGCCGAAGTGAAAGCAGTTTTCGAAGAGTTGAAACGGACGATTTCTCCAAACCTCATTTTCACGCACACGCGTAAGGATGCTCATCAGGATCATCGCCTTATCTCCGAATTAACTTGGAATACGTTTCGAGACCATATGATTCTGGAATATGAAATTCCAAAATACGACGGTGATCTGGGTCAGCCGAACGTGTTTGTGCCGCTTCAGCCGGAGATTCTTGAAAAGAAGGTCCGCTACATCATGGAAACCTTTCAGTCCCAGCATGGCAAACGTTGGTTTCGGGAGGACACGTTCCTCTCTTTGATGCGGCTTCGCGGGATGGAATGCAACGCAGCGAGTTGCCACGCCGAAGCCTTTTACGGCCGCAAGTTGGTGATGTGAACAGAAAATTGCTGAGAAACTCAGGAACCCGAATCATGTCACAAACAGCCGAGACGTATTACAAACGCGATTTCTGGAGCTGCGAGAACCTGAAATATTTGCAGCCCCATTTTCGAATGGGGAAGGCCGCGCGCATCATCAGGCGGATTGCCGGGAAAAATGCGTGCGATCTTCTTGATGTTGGTTGCGGGCCGGCGACTCTAAAACAACTCCTCCCGTCGAACATCCGTTATCACGGCATTGATATCGCTATACACGCCCCAGCCGCAGACCTAATTCAAACCGATTTCCTCGAGACTCCCATCAAATTCGGGCACAAGAAGTTTGATTTGATCATCGCCCAGGGCGTTTTCGAATACGTCGGAAGATTTCAGTCACAGAAATTCTCGGAGATCGCACAAATCCTCAAGGAAAACGGCACGTTCGTCGTGTCGTACGTGAATTTTGATCACCGAAACAAAAACATCTATTGGCCATATAACAATACCCAGTCGTTCGACGATTTCCGGCAAAGCCTCGCGACTTTCTTCCGGATCGACAGATTTATTCCAACCTCTCATCGTTGGTATCACGATGAGCCCCAAAGAAAGCTGATGAAGGCAATTCAGATGCGCCTAAATTGGAATATACCCTGCATAACTCGCTGGTTCGCCGTGGAATATTTCTTCATCTGTTCGCCGCGAACGTCAGGCAATCCGGCAACCGAAATCACTCGTCGTGAAGAGTCTCATCCAAATCGCTCGAAAGCGGCCCCGGGGCAAAGATGAAAGATTTGAAAGCGCGGACCATCCGCGGTGGCCTGGCGCGCGGCAGTGCGCAGGCGGCCAATTTTCTCATTCGTCTGGGATCTCTGATGATCCTGTCGCGGCTCCTGGCACCGAAGGACTTCGGACTAGTGGGTATGGTCACAGCTTTCACCGGAGTGTTGGATCTATTCCGCGATTTCGGCCTTTCCGCCGCCACAGTTCAGAGGACCACGGTCACCGAAGAGCAGATTTCGACGCTGTTCTGGATCAACGTCCTGTTTGGCACGGTACTCGGACTAATAACGCTCGCAATGGCGCCGGCTATCGCGTCGTTTTACCATGAACCTCGGCTCGTCGGTGTGACGGCCGTTGTGGCAGTTGGATTTCTGTTCAATGCGGCAGGCGTGCAACATTCAGCGCTTCTGCAACGAGAGATGCGTTTTACTGCATTGGCTACAATAGGCGTGATCTCCGCGACGCTTGGTACATTGGTAGCTATAGTTTGCGCGCGAGCGGGCTACGGATATTGGGCCCTGGTGGTGATGACAGTCTTTCTTCCACTCACCGGGAGCATAGGATTTTGGCTAGCCAGTCGGTGGGTCCCCGGGATGCCGCGTAGACGAAGTGGAATTCGTTCCATGATGCGTTTCGGCGGCACTATCACGTTGACTAATCTCATCGTCTATGCGGCCAGTAACGTCGAAAAGGTGCTCGTCGGTCGCTTTTGGGGAATCGATGCAATCGGACTCTACGGGCGCGTATACCAGCTCGTTAACATTCCCACGAGTAACCTGAATGCAGCAGGGGGCGAGGTTGCATTTTCGGCTCTATCACGTCTACAGGACGATCCCGAGCGCCGCAGGAGATGCTTCCTCAAGGGTTACTCTCTAATCTTGGGCCTTACCCTGCCGATCACAATTGCCTGCCTTCTTTTTGCAAATGATGTGGTCCTCGTTCTATTGGGTCCACAGTGGAAAGGTGCCGCCCCGATTTTTCGTTTGCTGGCACCGACGATTTTGGTGTTTGCGACAGCTAATCCTTTATCGTGGCTCCTCATGGCGAGCGGGCGGATTGGACGGCTGACAAAGATGTCTCTATTTATCGCACCCATCATGATCGTCGCCTACATTCTAGGATTGCCTTACGGACCCACTGGGGTCGCTTTTGCTTACTCGCTGGTGATGACGCTGTGGCTCGTGCCGCTCATTGCTTGGGCTGTACACGGCACGGAGATCTCCTTCTGGGACATCGTGCGGAGTGTGACTCCGCCGTTGGCTTCAAGTGTCGTGGCTGGAGGCGTCGCTTTTGTGGTGGGATTAGCTTTCGGCCGATCCCTTTCCCCTCTCGTTCGTCTGACCGTCGAGAGTACGTCTCTTCTTATTGCATTCCTCGGGATGCTTTTGTTCGTTCTAGGACAAAAGCCTTTGTACCTGGACCTGTTTCGGGGTTTGTTAGGGCCGTCGTCAGTCAAAGAGAAGGCACTCGCCTCGGCTTAGTCGAACCCAGAAAACCCCGAAGGTGGCCGCCGTAATACAAACCTTTGTTAACCTCGACTGTCTACACTCTGCGAAATCTTCCTGAATCGCTAATTCTAGGGGAAGGCGCGTAGTGCGGTTTGAATCTGTGCAGTTCCTTGTCGACGTTGCCTTAAATACGGGACTAGAGGGCATTCAGATAAATTGGCCGAAAATAGTATGAAATTCCTCAAGCAATTAAGTGGCGAACCGAAACGTGTCGTTTTTCAGTTGTAGGGAGGACCGCTTTGAAGTTTGCGGGAGTTGATACCGCTGCTCAAGCTAGCGACATCAGTGAACCGCTGAATGTCAATCGGCGGGGGGACAGGCACTGCGAGAGCGCTGTGCTCGAATCGCATTGTTGACTCCGTACACTGGAGGCAACTTAGGGGATGCCGCCATTCAGGATTCCATCATAGCGAACCTCCGCGTTCGATTGCCTGGGGCTCGCTTTTCCGGGATCTCCCTCAACTGCGACAATTTTGTGGAGCAGCACGGTGGCAACGCGTTTTCTTTATGTGGGAGGGACATTCCATACTATTCAATGTGTAGCGGAACTGTGGCCGAACGGCAACAGAAAGGTCAAGCTAGGCCCTCATCAGCCCGAACATCCATAAATCTTACAAACACAAAGAGCAAACTCAAAAGGATTCCGGTCGTGGGGTGGTGTCTCAGAGCTGTGTACCTAATTTGGCGGGAATTGAGCCATTCGATGAGAGGCTACCTTTTTCTCCGTGGACAGGACCTTCTCCTAGTTTCAGGCGGTGGCCAATTGAATGAGCAGTGCGGGGGTCCGTGGGGACAGCCCTATGCTCTTTTCAAATGGGCATTATTGGCACGGTTAGCCGGAGTCCCTTACGCAGTTGCCAGCGTAGGCGTTGGAGCGGCGAGTTCGAAAACCTCTCGGCTGTTTCTGGCTCTCGCCCTTCGCCTGGCAAAGTACAGATCATATCGCGACCAAAACACCAAGACGTTCGCTTCGGCTCTTCTACCGCGTGCTGCAACAGACTCGGTTGTTCCCGACTTCGCTCTTAGCTTACCTCCTTCGAAAGTTCCACGCCCCGCTGGAATTCGAGCAATGGCGGGCGGTCGTCCGGTTGTCGCGATTAGCTTAATCGTCTATGCCAAACCTGCCTTCTGGCCATCGACTTGGCTACAGAATCAGGCGCTCTATGAGAGATACATAGGACAGATGGCGGAGGTTGTATCGGAACTTCTCAAGCGCGGCTATTTCCTGCTTTTCGTCTCTTCTTCCCTGGGCGACGACGATGGGGTAATAACCGAAATCCTTGAACGCCTGGATGAGGATTCCAGGAGGAGGCTTGGGCCGCAGATACACATTCCCGCAATAACCAAATGGACTAACTTGGTGTCGTTGCTTCGTGACGTTGATGTCCTTATTGCTAGCCGCCTGCACAGCGCCATCCTTAGCTTCGTAGCTCAAACTCCTACTATCGCCATCTCTTACGATCGCAAAGTGGACTGGGTTATGCAGGATCTTGGCCAAACCGAGTATGTATTACAGATTGGAGACTTTGTAGCGGCAGACGTGATCAGAGCCGTTAAGCGTATGGAGCTTCAGCGAGGTCTTGCTGTGGCGCAAATTAGCTCGTACGTGGATCGGAGTTTTTTGCTGTTTGCGCGGCAGTATGATTGTTTGACGAAACTCGCCCAGGCTGCACGACAGTAGGAACTCCATGCCAACTCCACGTGTAAGCGTAGGGATCCCCGTCTATAACGGTGAAAAATTCCTAAAAACGGCTGTCGATTCCGTACTAGCACAGGATTATGAAGACTTTGAAATCATTATTTCCGACAACGCATCGAAGGATCGGACTGCCGAGATTTGCAGCGAGTATGTTGCTGCAGACCCGCGGGTCAGATATTTCCGAAATGAAGTCAATATCGGAGCGGTCCCCAATTTCAACCGAGTTTTCACACTGGCGCGAGGCGAGTTTTTCAAATGGCTGCCCCACGACGATTTTTGCCACCCGAACCTGTTGCGTCGCTGTGTCGAGGTGCTTGACCGCGCCCCACGTTCGGTCGCACTCGTGTATCCGCTGAGCGAACTCGTCGACGAACATGGAAGGTTTCAGTGCAAACTCGTCGAGCATGTCGAAACTCGTGCCAAGCATCCGCACCAGCGGCTGCGGCGCGTTCTGCTGGGACGAAGCAGTGCCTTAGCACTTTGCGGACTGATACGTTCAGATCACCTGAGACGAACACGGTTAAGGGGATCATACGTGATGGACGATATGGGTCTGCTGGCTGAGCTAGCAATGGTAGGCGAATGCCTGCAAGTCGACGAAGTCTTGCTAAGGATCCGATTCTATGAGGGCAATGGTCACAGAGTACAACCGACGACGCGGTCGCACTTGCTATGGCTGGATCCCACCAATCAGAGAAGACACCTAGTCCTGAGTCCGCAAGTTCAGCTTTTCCTGGAATGTCTCCGCTCGGTGATGAATGTACCACTGCATCCAGTAGACAAAGCTTTGTGCTGCTTAACCGTACCCACCACCTACGTCGAGCGCCCACTTCGCAACTTCGTCGGAAAATGGAGGAGACGGCTGCTCGCCTCGCTAAATGGGTGAAGATCACCGCGATTTTGGCCCATCAACCATGGACACCATCCTCGTTTTAGGGAAGCTCTCGGCAGATATCTTCGGGCTGGCATGAATTTGCAATTATGAAAAAAGTAGCTGTGATTGTCGGAACGCGACCGGAAGCCATCAAGTTGGCTCCAGTCATCCTGGCGCTTAGACAGCAACAAGATATCATTTGCCGGGTCTGGGCTACCGCTCAGCATCGCGAGATGCTGGATCAGGTGCTCGACATATTCGGAATTCGGCCCGACATCGACTTAAATCTCATGGCAGCAAATCAGTCCCTTGCAAGTCTGACGGCGCGGTGTATCGAAGAGTTGGATCAGTGCATCGGTCGGGAACGCCCGAATCTTGTTCTTGTCCAAGGAGACACGACAACAGTGTTCTGTGCTTCGATGGCGGCATTTTACCGAAGGACCCCAGTCGCTCATCTTGAAGCCGGTCTCAGAACCGGTGACCTGCAGGCACCTTGGCCAGAAGAAGCAAACCGCGTGCTGACATCACGTTTGGCGTCACTCCATTTTGCGCCCACCGAGTCCGCTCGCGAGAACCTGTTGCGGGAGGGCGTGAATGCCGACGATATCGTGGTCACAGGAAATACCGTCATCGACGCCCTATTTCTTGCTTTGGAGAAAGTAGAATTCGATCATCCCACGATTCCTGGGCTGGCCACCTTCCTTCAGCCCAGCGGCAGCTGTATCGGAGCAGGGCCGCGCATTGTTCTCATCACCGGGCACCGCAGAGAGAGCTTTGGCCGAGGGTTCGAGGACATCTGTTATAGCATCGCAGAGCTTGCGAAACGCTTTCCTGATGTGCACTTCGTTTATCCCGTCCATCTCAACCCCAATGTACGAGAGCCTGTATTTAGAATCCTTGGCGGATACAATGGAGATAACGGCGCCGGAGCAGGCGTCGTAAAGGAAGATTCCGCTCGGTCGGCCGCCAACAGACAGAATATCCACCTCATCGAGCCGCTTTCATATCTGCCGTTTGTTTCGCTAATGAGTCGTTGCACATTGATCTTGACGGATTCAGGAGGCATCCAGGAAGAAGCGCCGAGCCTGGGTAAGCCAGTACTCGTCATGCGTGATGCAACGGAACGTCCAGAAGCCGTCGTTGCCGGCACAGTGCGTTTAGTGGGAAACTTACGGGGAAAAATTGTCGCCGAAGTTACGAATCTGCTAAACGATCCGGCAGCCTATGCCAAGATGTCTCACGCACACAATCCGTATGGAGATGGCCATGCCGCACCGCGAGTGGTTCGAGCATGCCAGAGGTACTTCGAAGACCAGGAGCGTGAGCTGGTCAGTGCCCCTTCCTATAGTTAGGTTGTTTGACTCTATGTCTGTCTCCGTCAAGGACATCGCCGACCCACCCCGATATACTGATGCGAATTCTTGTCATTAGTCCACTGTTCCCACCTTCGGCTAATTCGGAGGCCATTTGCGGTGGAAAGTTTGTCTTGGCATTGATGGACTCGGGAATTAAAACGTCCGTCATTTTCTCGTCCAACGTACAGACCGTCTCAAGGTTCGACGAATCGAGGATGTGGGAGCCGCTACGCGATATCGGCATTGATGTGCCCAACCGACCCGTTTCAATACTGAACCGTTGTTCGTTGGGCATCAGATACCAGTCGACGTCATGGGTTTATTGGACTCACCTTGTCGTCTCGAAAGCGAGAGAACTCCACTCTCGAAATCCCTTTGACGTAGTTATCTCCCGTTCTTTGCCTAGGCATGCTCACATCGCAGGGTATTGGGTGGCCTCTGCGCTAAAGCTTCCGTGGGTCGCAGTGGACAATGACCCATGGGACTTCTCCGTTTTTGCACCAACCAAAACGCTATCGCCAGACTGGAAAATGACACCGAACTTTAGGCTCTGGCGCCGCCGCACTCTGGCTGGCGCCGATCGCCTGTGTTTTCCGTGCGAGCGGTTGCGAGATTTTTGCCTCAACGGCTTAAGGCGTGCAGCTGGTTCATTAATTCTGCCGCACATAGGTTGTGCAGTTACTGCAGGGCGAGGCGCAGACTTCCTCATTGTGCACACAGGCAAACTAGGCAGTAACGAGATAACAGCGCGATCGCCCATGCCGTTGCTGGAAGCAATGAAAGAACTATTTCTCCTTCGGCCAGCAGCAAAATTGCGGACGCGTCTGCTGCTCATCGGTCCCGAAGACGCGAAAACGGTGGAATATGCTAGATCGCTAGGACTCAGCGATCATGTGACTTCCACAGGGGTAGTGAACTACGAGGAAAGTCTCGAATACATCGCGAAAGCGGCAGTTTGCGTGCTCGTCGAAGCCAATCTCAAAGAAGGCGTGTTCTTACCTTCGAAATTCTGTGACTATATCGCGGCTCGAAAGCCGGTTTTGGCTTTGAGTCCGGAAATCGGTACTGTAGCTGATTTGGCGGCAGAACGGGGTGTAACGCGCGTAAAACCCAACGATTCAAAAGCGGTCTCGGCAGCACTGGTGAAACTGTTCGATGCATTCGCTGAATCGCGGCTGGATTCACATGCACCTTCTGACAGGCTGGTGCGCCGGTTCGAAGGCAACGTAGTGATAAAAGACTTCCTCACGTCGGTCGCACCCCTAGCCCTGGAGCAAGCTCGTACACTCGCAGCAGTGGGCAAGAAAGAAGAAAAGTCGGATGTCCTTGTTGGGTAATGGACCACATTCAGCCGCTGGAAAGTCGCACAAACAGACTATTCCCGCTGGGGGCTTTTAGGGGACTTAAAACAGTTCGATTCAGTCAGGAGACTCAAGAGTTCTGAAAGAGAGGATGCATATGAACATCTATGTTAGTTCGAAAATGAGCGATGACGACCGACGACAAGAGCTATACGGGGGATCAATGTTCGTTCACGCGCCCTCGCCAAGCGCCCTGAAACTATGCGCATTGGCCCAAGAACTGGTCGAGGAGGCATTCGCACCGTTTGACCCGCTCACGGTGCACGAAAAGCTGCCTGTTGAGGAGTGCGCTCGGATCCTTGGAACTCTGAAGCCAAAGTTTATTCACCATCCTAAGTCAAAGGAATTTATCCAAGGCATGCTGACGGAACTCGGTTGCGATCTGGACAAAACATACTTTGATGTCCCCCGGATGCGCACTGCTTTTCCGGGTGATTACCTCAAGTCAGGCATTGCGTACGCATTTCACCCGCATCGCGACACTTGGTACTCTGCGCCTTTCTGTCAGATCAACTGGTGGATGCCTTTTTACCCAATCAACTCGGAAAACTGTATGGCTTTGCACCCTGGTTATTGGGATCGGCCCGTCCGAAACGGATCAAGTCAGTACAATTACTATAAGTGGAACCTCGAAAGCCGCCAGAATGCGGCTCAGCATGTTAAGACCGACACTCGTGTGCAGCCACGACCGGAAGAGCCCATGGAACTGGAACCTCAGGTTCGCCTAGTCTGCGACGTGGCTGGTGCCTATCAGTTCTCCGCCGCTCATATGCATTCAACGGTGCCCAATACATCGAACGTGACGCGCTATAGCATCGACTTCCGAACGGTACACCTCGGTGACGTCCTCAATCGCTTGGGAGCGGCAAACATCGATTCGGCCTGTACAGGAACTACGATGGGGGACTATCTAAAAGGAACCGATTTTTCCCATCTTCCCGCCGAGACGATTGCGCTGTACCTCGATGGTACAGAGATTGAATATGCGTCTCCCGCGGCTGTCACCGAGAAAGTGACTTGATGTCATCAAAGACGATGCCTCCGGTTACGGCAGAGATCGCCAGTTTAGCTATGACCAGGGAAGAAGAGCACCCGAAGGACAAGAAGTTGGAGGGACTGAATGCGGTCGTCACTGGCGCGAGTGGCGGAATTGGCAGGGCCATAGCCGTTTCGCTCGCTCGGAATGGTGCGGCGGTATGCACCATTGGCCGGAACGAAGCCATGCTTGCTGAGACCACGAAGCAAATCCAGGTGCATTCGCGGGCGCTCTCGTTCCGGGCCGATTTGACGCTAGATAAAAACATCAGCTGTTTGGAAGATCTGCTGCAAAACGAGTTCGGACGTCTCGATATTCTGATTCACAGCGCCGGCATAATTCATCACAGTCCGATGCAGAGTGCCCGGATCGAGGACCTGGATGAGCAGTATTCCGCAAATGTCCGAGCGCCTTATCTCATGTCTAAATCATTGTTACCGCTGCTCAAGGTTTCTCACGGACAGATCGTCTTTATACATTCAACCCTGAGTATGAGCGCCAAACAGCCGGACATTGGGCAATTTGCCGCAACCCAGCATGCGATGAAAGCCATCGCGGATAGTTTGCGCGAGGAAGTAAACGGCGAGGGAATCCGCGTATTGTCCGTTTATCCCGGCCGGACAGCCACGGAACGCCAAAAGCGCCTGTACGAGCTTGCAGATAAAATTTATCAACCGGAGGTGCTTATGCAACCGGAAGACATCGCTACCATGGTGATTGCGGCGATCAGCCTCCCACGCACGGCTGAGGTTACAGACATCATGATTAGGCCAATGCTGAAATCGTATTAGCTCCGCGAGTGCGACTGAGGCTTAACTACGCACGGCTTGGACAACTTTGCCCTTCCGCCGACTATCAGTTTGGCCATAAAGCCGCTTACAATGCCCGTTCTGAATGTTCGGTCCATACGTGGAAAAGAGGCTATCAATCTTTCCTTTCTTTCTGTCGAAAAATACCATGAGGGCGAATGTCAGAAGGCTAACAGACGCTTGGATGAACGGTGTAATCGTGGTTTGCGTTTTGTTGCCGATGCTCCCGATATTCCAAGGTTGTTCCGCAGGAACATCAACCGCCTCATCGCAGTCCAGTGGCTCTTCATCCAGTAGCGGTACAGACAAAAGCCCACCCACTGTTGTCATCGCGTCTCCGGCTAACGGCGCCACAATTTTTGGCACGATTACGATTACGGCAAGCGCCTCGGATCCTGACAGCCCCGTTGCTTTCGTACAATTCCTGCTGGACGGGGCTAACCTCGGTTCACACTTAACCTCATCGCCGTACTCGTTTTCCTGGAATACCACCACGGTTGCAAATGGCATTCACACGTTGATCGCAGTGGCCCAAGACCCTGCCGGGAATCAGGGAACCAGCGCAACGGTCAGTGTCGCCGTTTCCAATTCCACCAGTAGCACAGGCGCCACAGGCCCGCTGCGCCCCTTGGCCTCCAATCCGAACTATTTCACCGACGGCAGTGGGAAAGCGATTTTGTTGATCGGCTCGCATACTTGGAATGATTTCCAGGACCTAGGCAGCACGACGCCACAATCGATTGACTTCAACGCCTTCGTATCCTTCCTGGTTATGCACCATCACAATGCCACCGTCCTGTGGCGCAAAGATTTGCCACAATACTGTGGATGGGGGGCAGGCGGCGTCTGGGCTATCGACAGCACAACTGGCTTTCCTTGGGCACGGTCATCCACTACGGGTGCGTCGGACGGTGGCAACAAATGGGACTTGAGCAAATTCAACCAGGGTTATTTCGACCGAATTCGCACCCGGGTGATCCAGCTCCAGCAAAGCGGCATCTACGCAGTCGTGCAGTTATTCGATGGGCTGCAACTCGCCGGCAACCGCTGCGGTACGACAAACCCGACCGGGGATGGTTATCCATTCACCCTAGTGAACAACCTGAATGGCATAGATGATGGCTACACATCGGGAGGCTCCGGCGACGCCTCTATGACTATGGGCGCTCGCAACGCGATCACGGATGCTCAGGAAGCTTTCGTGAAGAAGATGGTGGACACGTTGAACGATCAGCCCAATGTGATCTGGGAAATCAGCGAAGAAGCTCCCAGCAACTCGACTTGGTGGCAGAATTTCATGATCGACCTGCTACATACATACGAAGGCGGCGGGACGTTCACGGAAACGGGCGAGGCGTTCACGGCGAAACCCTTCCAGCATCCGGTGGATTTTCCGGGTTACCAAGGTGGCGATTCAGTGATGGTCAGTAGTAACGCCGATATGATGTCAACGATCGCTAAGATTCCTGCCCCTACCACTACATACTGCAGCACGGGGATTCCGACCTGTAAAGTGAACGTAAACGACAGCGATCACTCCTACTTCGGGATGTGGAACGACTCGGCGCAGACCAACCGGCAATATCTTTGGGAGAATATCACGAACGGAAACGGCGTCTTTTTCATGGACCCGTACACGATTTTTGCTGGACCGAGCAATCCCAACTGGACCAATCGTAACAACTGCAGCGGGGGCTCCAACGGGGTTTGCACGGGCTTGGACAACCGATGGGAGAACTTCCGGCAAAACTTGGGCCAAGCGCAGCTTTATGCGAATGAGCGGATGAATCTCGCGAATGCGACACCGAAGCCAAGTCTGTCTTCGACGCTTTTTTGTTTGGCTCAGACACCCGCGATAGGCGCCGAGTATCTGGTCTATGCACCCAACGGCGGCAGCTTCACTGTCAACCTTACGGCCATGTCTCCTTCACGGACACTGAACGTGGAGTGGTTCAATCCGAGTACAGGAACGACCACCCCCGGTTCCCCCGTTCCAGCTGGAGCGGTGCACTCCTTTGCCACGCCTTTCAGCGGGGACGCCGTGCTCTATCTGGTTGACTCCGCCGGCCACAATTAGATTTCTACCTTGTCATAAGACCTCAATATCCCAAAAGCGATCCGCATGCACGAGGACTTTGAGAGAAATCCCTTGCACAATTGTAGTCTGGTGTTTCCTCTTCTCGTTCTCCGGTCCTTAGCGACCTTAGCCTAAGCCCCTTCTTTTCAATGTGCTACTAGAAGTTTATTTGGAGTTTTGAGTGCTTCTTTCTCGATCCGTTCCCTACCGGAGTTGCGGTAGATCGACGCTCTGTTGACGGCGGCACTGAGGGAGTGTCCCGTCCCTCAAGCCTAGAAGCCGGATAGAGCGTTCGTTACACGGTGGGCCTAAACCAATTCATTGCTTGTACCTGGAGAACTTGTGATCGCTGATCGCTTGCCTTATTGCGTGCGCTCCACCCCTCTCGTCTGCCTGCGGCATTCATTTGTTCTGTCAGCTCTCCTTTTGATTGGCGGCTCCCTCGTGTCCGCTCAAGCGCAGATCGCCTATGTGCAGGGCAATGCCGCAACTCCTCAGACATCGCAGACGACTGTGACCGTGGCGTACACGCTGGCGCAAAAAGCGGGTGACTTGAACGCGGTAGTGGTGGGCTGGAACGACTCGACCGCTACGGTGAGTTCGGTGACGGACACCAAGGGAAATAGCTATCTAGTGGCAGCTACACCAGTCGTGCAGAGCGGCATAGCAACGCAAGCGATCTACTATGCCAAAAACATCGTGGCAGCTGCAGCAGGTACAAACACAGTCACAGTGACGTTCTCGAGGGCGGCGATTTTCGCGGATATCCGCATTGCGGAATACAGTGGACTGGACCCTGCCAATCCGGTGGACGTGTCCGCGGGTTCGCAAGGGAACAGTGCAACGAGCAGCAGCGGTCCCGTCACAACGACAAATGCCAACGATCTGCTGGTGGGCGCAAATCTGGTGCAGACGTTCACAAACGGAGCGGGAGCAGGTTTCACTAGTCGCATGATCTCGAACCCGGATGGGGACATATTGGAAGATCGGGTGGTGACAGCGACCGGGAGCTACACAGCCACGGCGCCGATTTCCTCTGGCCAATGGGTCATGCAGATCGTGGCCTTCCGTGCTGCCGGCAGTGGACCGCCACCGCCCGATACGATACCACCGACCGCACCAAGTAACGCGACGGTGAACGGCCCGATTGTTCAGGTTACGCAAGGCTACATTAACTCGAATTTGCTGACGACGCATACAACAGCGGCATTTGACAGCACCGGCGGCGATCTGATTGTGGTCTGCGCCTCCTCTCATGCTGGGGTCACTATGACTCCATCAGACAGTTTCAATAACAGCTGGATCTCCGCTGCTGGACCGACGAACACCACCACCGGTTTCGATCTCCGCACTCAGGTTTGGTATACGCAGAATCCGACGGTTGGCCCGGGCCACACATTCACTTTGACTCTTTCGGCCGCTCAATCGTTGGTGATTTCGATAATCGTCGTGAAGGGTTCGGACGTCCAACTGCCAATCGACGCGATTTCATTAATTGGGAGCGATAATGGTACGCAAACAACCAGCGTAGCCAGCCCGAACATAACGACAACAAGTGGCAACGAACTCCTGATAGGCTTTGCCAAAAGCTCAGTTGGTGAGACTTTTACTTCCGGGAGTGGCTTCACGGCGCAACCGGCGGCGTCATCGAACTTTCTCGACGCGGAGACGGGGCCCGCGGCAACCGCTGGCACCTATAATTCGACGTTCACTCTAAGCACCGCAGCGACGTGGCAGGCAGTCGTTGTGGCCGTCAGGTCTTCGGCCGTTGGGATGAATCTTTCCTGGGCTCCCTCGACGGATTCGGACAGTGATTTCACGAATTACCTTTTGGAGCGTTGCCAGGGCAACGGCTGCAGTAACTTTGCACAAATCGCCGCGCCAATAGGCACGGCCTTCTCGGATACTGGGCTCACACCGTCGACAAGCTACAGCTATCGCGTCCGGGCCACAGATACGGATGGAAATCTCAGCAATTATTCGAATGTGGCGACGGGAATTACCGGTAGACAGCCTCCCACTGCACCGACCCCACTGTCGGCGGCTCCTGTAAGTGCGGTGCAGATCAATCTTTCCTGGACAGCGGCGACGGAGGCCGGCGGCACGATCGGTCAATATTTGATCGAGCGCTGCGTTGGAGTCGGTTGTACAACCTTCACTCAGATAACCACAGTTGCGGCGCCGACCACGACTTTTAATGACACGAGCCTGGCAGCCTCGACAAGCTATAGTTATCGTGTGCGGGCCGCTGACACGGCCAACAATACGGGGCCGTATTCCAATGTCGCGTCTGCCACTACGGGGGTGCCCACGTTTACGGCGCCTTCTAATTTGACCTCCGCGGCTGCCAGTCCCGTGCAGATCAACCTTTCTTGGACAGCTGCGACGGAGACCGGCGGCACGATTACGCAATACTCGATCGAGCGCTGCACGGGAGCGAGTTGTACGACCTTCTCTCAGATCGCCACAGTCGCGGCAACAGTCACAGGCTTCAATGACACTGGGCTTGCCGGTTCGACCAGCTACAGCTACCGTGTGCGCGCGACCGACAGCGTGAACTTCAGCGGCTACTCGAACACCGCCTCCGCCACGACCCCGGCTCCGACATTCACGGCTCCTTCGGGCCTGTCAGCCACTGCTGCCGCCAGTAACCAGATCAATCTTTCCTGGACCGCTGCGACGGAAACCGGCGGCACGATCACGCAATACCTGATCGAGCGCTGCGCAGGAGCCAGTTGCACGACCTTCTCTCAGATAACCGCAATCGCGGCGCCAGCCACGGGCTTTAGTGACACGACCGTTTCGGCTTCGACAAGCTACAGCTACCGCATGCGTGTTACCGATGGAGTGAATTCCAGCGCTTACTCGAACATAGCCAGCGCCACTACGCCGGCCAACTCCCCTACCGCACCGACGAGCCTGTCGGCCACGGCTTCCGGCCCGGTGCAGATCAATCTCTCCTGGACGGCTTCGACGGAAACGGGTGGAACTATAAGCCAATACCTGATCGAGCGCTGCACGGGAGCCAGTTGCACAACTTTCTCTCAGATAACCACAATCGCGGCGCCAACTACGACCTTTAGTGATACTGGCCTGACAGGCTCGACCAGTTATAGTTACCGCGTACGGGCCATGGATGCGTCCAGTGTAACTGGCCCGTATTCGAACACAGCCTCAGCCACGACAGCGGCTCCAACCTTCACAGCACCTTCTGCTCTCACTTCCACGGCCGCCAGTCCCGCGCAGATCAGTCTTTCCTGGACAGCCGCATCGGAGACCGGCGGCACCATCAGCCAATATCAGATTGAGCGCTGCTCAGGAGCGAGTTGCGCGACCTTCTCTCAGATAGCTGTAGTCACTTCAACAACCACAAGCTACAACGACAACACACTCACCGGTTCGACCAATTACAGCTACCGTGTGCGTGCTACCGATGGAGTGAACTTCAGCCCATACTCGAACACCGCTTCGGCCACTACGCCGGCTCCGACGTTCACGGCTCCTTCGGGTCTAACAGCCACACCTGCCAGCACTACCCAGATCAATCTTTCGTGGACGGCCGCTACAGAAATCGGCGGCACGATCAGCCAATATCCCGTCGAACGCTGCACGGGGCCGAGCTGCAGTAATTTTGCCCAAGTGGGCACGTCAGCGACGACAAACTTCAATGACACGGGGTTGGCGGCAGGGACGACTTACAGTTACCGCGTGCGCGCTACTGACGCGGCCAGTAATTTCAGTGCTTACTCGAATGTAGCGAGCGCTACGACGAACGCTGGGCCGCCGCAGATCACCTACATCCAGGGCAATTCCGCAACTCCTCAGACATCACAGACAACTGTAACGGTGGCTTATACGCTGGCGCAAACGGCGGGCAACCTCAACGTCGTGGTGGTGGGCTGGAACGACACGACCGCTACAGTGAAATCGGTGACAGACACCAAGGGAAACAACTATCTGGTAGCAGCTACTCCGATCGTCCAGAGCGGCGTCGCTACGCAGGCGATTTACTATGCCAAGAACATTGTAGCCGCTACGGCAGGTGCAAATACGGTCACAGTGACGTTCTCGACGGCGGCGGTTTTCGCGGATATCCGCATTGCCGAATACAGTGGACTGGACCCTGCCAATCCGGTGGACGTGTCTACGGGCTCACAAGGGAACAGTGCGACGAGCAGCAGCGGACCGGTCACAACGACAAATGCCAACGATCTACTGGTGGGCGCAAACCTGGTACAGACGTTCACGACCGGAGCGGGAGCCGGCTTCACTAGCCGCATCATCAGTAATCCGGACGGAGATATATTGGAAGATCGGGTGGTGACAGCGACAGGGAGCTACAGCGCTACGGCATCGCTTACCTCTGGCCAATGGGTCATGCAGATCGTCGCCTTCCGTGCCGCCGGTGCGGCACCTCCACCTCCGATCTCGGTCACGGTATCACCAACATCCGCTAACGTTCCGACCGGCTATGGAACGCAAGTAGTCACCGCCACGGTCCAAAATGATGTGCAAGGCCAAGGTGTAACTTGGGTTCTCTCAGGCACAGGCTGCAGTGGGAATACCTGTGGCACGCTTACCAACGTAACCACAACATCGGTTACCTATAACGCACCAACGAGCGTGCCTAGTCCGGCTGGCGTCACGCTCACAGCTACATCGATAGCAGACAGCACGAAATCGGCCTCTTCAGCGATAACTGTCGTCCAGGGGACGATTCACGTGTCCGTGGCTCCGAAGCGTGGATCAATCACGACATCTCAAACCCAACAATTCACAGGCACAGTAACGAACGATCCGCAGAATCTCGGCGTAACCTGGTCAGTCGACACGGTCAGCGGCGGCAATTCTGTAAGCGGCACGATTACCGCTGCAGGATTTTATACCCCTGGCTCTCAGGTCGGGCTGCACTCGATTACCGCCACGAGTGTGTCAAACACCTCGGTCAGCACTTCCGTAAGTTTTGCGGTCACAGATCTGACCGGCGTGTTCATGCACCACAACGACACCGCTGGAACTGGTCAGAATTTGAAGGAGTATGGTTTGTCTCCCACAACCGTCAACTCCTCCACGTTCGGAATGCTTTTCTCTTGCCCAGTTGACGGGTTCGTCTATGCACAGCCGCTCTACGTGGCTAACTTGTCCATCGGCGGAGTGATGCACAACGTCGTGTTCATTGCCACTGAGCACGATAGCGTGTATGCCTTCGATGCTGATTCCACCTCTTGTACGCCGATCTGGTCGGCCCTCCCATCAGGTAAGGTGAGCTTCCTCAGTTCTGGCGTGACCACCATGCCCTACCAGGATACTGGTATTGGTGGTACGTACACGACTACGGACGTAGTTCCAGAGATCGGCATCACGTCGACGCCGGTCATTGATCCATCAACGAATATCCTGTACGTTGAGGCTAAGACGAAGGAAACAGTGGGCGCAGGCTGCTCTTCGGCAAACCCGTGCTATGTTCATCGGCTGCACGCATTAGATTTGGTGACGGGAGCGGAGAAGCCTTTCAGCCCCGTGGTCATTTCAGCCCCGAATTTCGTTTCCCTGCGCCACTTCAACCGCCCAGCGCTGATGCTTGCTAACGGCACCATCTATATCGGCTTTGGATCGCACGGCGACATTCCCAATTACCAGGGATGGCTGTTTGGTTATGATGCTGCAACCTTCGCTCAGAAGTTCGTATTTGCAGCCACCGATCCGACATCCGGAAGCAACGCCGGCGGCGTCTGGTTGAGTGGTGCAGGGCCAAGGATTGACTCTAGCGGAAATGTTTACATCTCGACCGGTAATGGTGCTTTCAACGCAAATACTGGTGGAGGAAAGAACTACTCCGATTCGGTTGTGAAACTTAGCCCGACTGGCAGCGTACTCGACTATTTTACTCCGTTTGATCAGTCGACATTAGCTGCGAACGACATTGACCTAGGATCGTCGGGCACGATAATTCTGCCTGATGCCGTAGGTTCCCCGGCACATCCTCATCTTGCTCTGGCGACAGGTAAGACCGGCGTGATGTATCTTCTAGACCAAACAAACTTGGGTAAGTTCAATTCCTCGGTCAACCAGGACGTGCAGGAAGTAGTACCTGTCCCGCCAATGAATACAACCAATTTGGATGGAGGTATCTTTGGCTCTCCGGCCTACTGGAACGGAAACATCTACGTCACGGGTGTTAACTATCCCCTGATGCAGTTTGGGATTGCGAACGGGGCCATTTCTACTCCTAACGCGAGTCGTTCCGTGAACACCTTCCCACTGCGTGGAGCGATACCTGTAGTCTCTGCCAATGGGAATAGCGGTGGCATCGTCTGGGTATTGGATCTTTCTGCCTGGCAGACCAATGGCCCGGCGATCCTCGATGCTTACGATGCAACAAACCTTGGCACTCCCACTCCGCTCTACAGCAGCCCGGGGAGCGGTGCAGGCGCTGCGGGACCCGCTGTCAAATTCACAGTGCCCACAGTCGCCAACGGTAAGGTATACGTGGGCGGCCAGAGCGTCTTCACCGTGTTCGGAATGCTCCCGAACTGAGTGCTTGGCCTTCGATAGTTGGAAAACGCCACTCTATACGAACGAGACTTATGACGCTTGAAGCGGCGCGTCGATCCGTCGCGAAATAATTGAGTCGCCGAGCCCTCCGAAGTAGTAACCTGGGGTCAGCCCGGTTTGGAATCCTGCAATGCAGACAACGCAATTCCCGGTACTGCCTAAGCTCGCAACAACCTCTTTGTACGCGGCGGTCCTAGCCTCGGTGCTCTCTTTGGTCTCCGTCGGATCTGCAGCGCGCAGTCCTGATCCGACTTTTAACACGAACGTCGCGCCGATTATCTTCAACCACTGCGTGAAGTGTCATCGGCCGGGCGAAATAGCGTCCCGGGTGCCGCTGGTGTCCTACGATGAGGTGCGGCCTTGGGCAGCGTCGATCAAACAAAAGGTGATGGCGCGCGAAATGCCGCCCTGGCCGGCTGACCCTAACAAAAGCGTGAAGTTCCGTAATGATGCAAGCCTCAGCCAGCAAGACATCGATACGCTCGTCGCTTGGGTTGATGCGGGCGCTCCCAAAGGAAACAATTCTGACGTTCCGCCGATTCCTAAATTCGACGACGGCTGGATGCATCCGGAGGGGCTCAAGCCAGACCTCGTCATTTCTTTGCCCGGATTGGTCCACCTGCCGGCTACCGGTGAAGTACCCTACGTGAGGTTACTAGTCAAAGTACCATTTTCGGACGACAGGTGGGTCGCGGCGAGCCAAACTCGACCTGGGAACTCCGCCGTAGTGCACCATATGGCGATTACCGAAATTGCGCTTGCAGACGGGGTAAATGCGACTGATCTTGATCAGGTCGCTGCAATAGCCCGACAGATGGGTCTTCCGAATGCCATTTTCGGTGTGCGCCCTGCCGTTACAGTCCCCTCAAACCCCGAACTGTTCGACATGCTGGGTATGTACACGCCCGGCAGCACTTTTGAGATGTACGGTACAGGCGCCGCCAAGTTGGTCAGGGGCGGTTCGAATATGTACCTCAACTTCAACGTCCATTATCAGACCGATGGCAAACCCGAGACCGACCAGTCGATGATCGCGCTCTGGTTCCAGCCGGCGCCTCCGAAACACCAGTTGTTCCGGATACCAGGTGCTGCACAGACCATCATCGCCAACGGCAAGGAGCTGCTCGATGATGCTGCGGGGACGAAGGCTGAGGGCACTCGCTTCTCGATTCCCCCAATCCCACCCCACGCAGGGAACTACGAGCTGATAGGAGTGACCGGTTACGTTGAACCGCTGACGATTTATCAGTTTCAGCCACATGCACATCACCGCGGCAAGGACTTTCAGTACACAGTTGTGTATCCGGATGGTCGCGAGCAGATCGTGCTTAGCGTGCCGAACTACGACCACAGGTGGCAGATGGCTTACGAGCTGGAGACGCCGCTTAACCTACCATCTGGCAGCAAACTCGTGGTTACAGCACACTACGATAATTCGATGAAGAACATGCACAACCCTGCGCCAGAGAAGGAAGTCTATTTTCGCGACCAGAACCAGAGCTGGGATGAGATGTTCAGCCCTTTTATTCAGTACACCATCGACACTCAAGATTTGACTAAGCCGCAACAACTAGGTAAGCGGGAGGAAAAGACGGGCACCTCACAACAGCACGAATACTTTGAAATCGCTGAGGCCGTGGGTTGCTTACAGCGAGATACTGCTGAGAAATGGATGCTCACTAGGGCTAGTGAGCCCGTCGTATCAGACACCCAGTCGACATCTTCGGTGACCTTAGAGGCGGCGAAAGCCCAGCCATTAGGAAGTCGACGATACCAGCTATTAGGAGTAGGCGCGTTCGGCCCGTCCAGCCACCTGGGACAAAAAGTCGCAGTAAAAGGTATCCTGATCGAGGACAGCAAAGCGAGCCGCCTTAACGTCACATCGCTACAAACGGTGCTCGCCGAGTGCGTCAAATAATTAATTCGTTGTACTCACTGGACGACAGCCAAGCTAATCAGCGGTGCTCCCGACCTCTTCGGCCACAAAGCTCTCCCCGTAATGAGACTCCATCAAATTAACCCCGTACAGGACGCACGTTGGGCGGAACTCGTACAGAGACACCCCAAAGCGTCTGTCTTCCAGACGGTTGGCTGGCTGGAGGCGCTTCGGCAAACTTACGGATACAGCCCCGTCGTTTTCACGACCTCTCCTTCGAATGGCCAATTGGAAAATGGCATTGTCTTCTGTCATGTCCGTAGCTGGCTGACAGGCGACCGTATGGTATCCCTGCCGTTCTCTGATCATTGTGAACCTTTGTTTGATTCAGGGCGAGACCTGCGTTTCATTATGGAATATCTCCAGGCCAACCTGCGACAGCGAGATTGGAAGTACATAGAGGTTCGTCCGGTCAACAGCAGTCTTTGTCAGCAAGCAGACGAAACTGGCTTCAGGGCGGCTAAGCGATATTGCTTTCACCACTTGGATCTTCGACACGAACTTGACTATGTTTTTCGGAGCCTCGACCGGGATTCAGCCCAGCGCAGGATCCGCCGGGCTGAACGCGCTGGTGTCGTTCACGAATGTGGCAGATCCGTGAGGCTACTCCAAGATTTCTATAACCTGCTGGTACTCACACGACGTCGTCATCATTTTCCTCCACAGCCTTACCTTTGGTTCCGCAATCTCGTCGATTGCATGAAAGAGGCGCTCGAGATACGCGTGGCCTACAAGACACAGGTTCCAATTGCCGCCGTGTTGACCTTGCGGTTTCGAAATACGGTTTACTACAAGTATGGCTGTTCGGATGCGAAGTTCAAGCATCTGGGTGGAATGCCGCTTCTACTATGGAAGACGATTGAAGAATCCAAGACGGCGGGTGCGGAGGAGTTCGACCTCGGTCGCTCCGACACTGACAATTCGGGATTAATCTCATTCAAAAATCACTGGGCTCCGGCGTCAACCGAACTGGTTTATTGGAGATTTCCTGCTGCACAAAGGCGAGGTAGCAAAAGCCGACATCTCAAGATTGTCCAATCGGTTTTTGCTTGCCTGCCGAAGCGTCTGCTGACTACGACAGGCCGGCTGCTCTATCGCCACATCGGATAGCCGTGAAATCCCGACTGACAAAATGGAAAAATATGGCGAAGAATTTGATTGACCCTTTCGGGGTATGTGTTTAAACATGCTCCGATCACACACCGCAACCAGGGAAACGTTACATCCGAATAGAGGTAGATTCGGCCTCTTGTACAACCGTCATCAACAGGTATTCCCCAAGAGTCCGTCCACGGAGCAAACCTCGCCGTCAAGAATGAATGAATATCTGCGGCAATATTATCGTTGCGTAGAACAACCCGTTCGATTCGTTACGAGGGAAGCGCGGCAGCGCAAGCAGGGGTATTTCCAGTTCAGAGAAGCAATTTGTTTCGGCTCCTACCACGGTCGAGAG
Source organism: uncultured Acidobacteriota bacterium (assembly GCA_963846235.1). Taxonomy (GTDB): domain Bacteria; phylum Acidobacteriota; class Terriglobia; order Acidiferrales; family UBA7541; genus Palsa-189. The sequence continues at coordinate 2,980,037 of CAWJVF010000002.1, read as the reverse complement.
GCAACGGAAGTTCCCACCGACGTTTTGCACGATGCTTATAACGATGTGCAGTTACAAGACGGAAGAATTTCCCTTCCGTTCGACCCCTCTGAAGTAGTGGACAATCTCCGATGGGAACGGTACGTAAAAGACTGGCGCGATGGAGCCCTGATGTCGGCTGCTTCCAGGTTGTACTACTTGGTCCGCCCAACGCTTTCCGCCGGCGCTCGAAGTTACCTGCAGAAGCATTATCTGAAGGATTGGGACGAAATAGCATTCCCACGATGGCCGGTGGATTGTTCAGCAGATGAATTACACGAAACGTCGCTATTGTTGTACTTGCGGGCGTCCGGATCAAAGTGTCTGCCGTTTATTTGGTTCTGGCCGGCGGGAGCTTCCAGTTGCGCCATTATGACGCATGATGTGGAGACAAAATTGGGCCGGGATTTTTGCCCTACCCTAATGGATATCGACGAGGCACTTGGCATAAAAGCTTCATTTCAAATCATTCCGGAGCAGCGCTATTCAGTGAACCGCGAATTTCTGGATTCGATTCGTGACCGCGGCTTTGAGGTTGTCATCCACGATCTGAACCACGACGGTCACTTATATAAAAACCGGGAGCAGTTTTTAAAGCGCGCTGCCAGGATTAACGCATATTGTAGCGAATATGGTGCTGAAGGATTTCGAGCAGCGGTGTTGTACCGGAAGCAGCTATGGTATGACGCGCTCAATGTCTCTTACGATATGTCGGTTCCTAATGTGGCGCATTTGGACCCTCAGCGGGGCGGCTGCTGCACGGTGATGCCCTATTTCTTGGGACACATTTTGGAGCTTCCGGTAACCACGACCCAGGATTACACCCTCTTTCACATCCTCAATGATCGCTCGATCGATCTTTGGAAGCGACAGATTGAACTGATCATGGACAAACACGGGTTGATTAGTTTTGTGGTGCACCCAGACTACATCATGAAGGCTCCCGAGCAAAAAACGTACGAGGCGCTTTTAGGTCACTTGACCCGGCTCAGGCAAGAAAAGAACGTTTGGATCACGACGCCAGGCGAAGTGAACCGCTGGTGGAGACAGCGCGCCCAAATGAAATTAGTGGAAAGCGGGAATGGCTGGCAGATCGAGGGACCCGGAAAAGAGGGAGCATGTATTGCCTTCGCCAGCGAAGAAGACGGTCACCTGAAGTTTACGTTGGCTGCAAATTCGGCTTACACACTATGATCACCTTCAACAACGTCAAGGAGGCTTCTGCGAAGCGCTATCTCTTATTCGGTGGCTGGGTCATTCTGACGTCTCTGCTCTTTATACAGCCGCTCATCGCTCTTGGTCGATTGTCCTTTTCAAATTCGGATGCATCCCACCTCGTAGTCATCCCGTTTATAAGTGGCTGGCTCTTATTGAAAGAAAGACCTAAGATTTGTCGAAAAACCTTCTATGACGATTTGTTTGGAAGCGCTGTTTTACTGATTGGCATTTCACTGGGACTCACAGCTTACTCCGACCGTCCTTTGAGACCAGACGTGCAGCTGTCCGGATACATTCTGTCGCTCGTACTATTCTGGGTGGCGGGCTTCGCTTTCACCGTCGGACGATCGGCATGGCGGACGAGCCGATTCCCGCTTCTCTTCCTTCTGCTAATGGTACCCTGGCCCTCTCTCCTGCTCGACCGTGTTATCTATATTCTTCAGGCGGGTTCTGCTTGGATTACGTCAGTCCTGTTCGACCTGGCAGGTGTTCCAGCATTGCGGGAGGGTTTCGTTTTTCGTCTTCCCAGTGTCACGATCGAGGTCGCCAAGGAGTGCAGCGGCATCCGCTCAAGCATGGCGGTGTTGATCCTGGCACTTTTGATCGTTCATTTTGGACTTAAGAGTTTCTGGAAGAAAACTTTATTCCTCGCCAGCGCGCTTTTCGTCATGATCTTGAAAAATGGGATTCGCATCGCCTCACTAACGCTGCTTTCGATGTATGTCGACCCTGGTTTTCTTTACGGACGGCTACATCACGAGGGTGGAGTCGTCTTTTTTCTCTTAGGGTTGTTGCTTCTCACCCCTCTTCTTTGGTTCTTGCGCCGTGCGGAGGGCTTGCCTCCACTGAATAAACAAATACTTCTAGAGGAACGATCTGCCCGATAGGCATAGCCAGAACAGCGCACTTGGACGCCAGGTCTCGGGAGGCCCTGCTATTGAAGTATGGTTAAGTTGTTTATTTACAGAGGGATATTCAGGACTTTTCGTGATTCGTCGTGCTCTAACAATGCATGAGTCCTCCGGGAATATCCAGCCATTACTCCGCAAGGCCATAAGGAACCCTCCTGTATAGCAACCGACTTTCCTTCCAATCGAGGCAATTGCTTCTTTTAGGCAAACTTTTGGCGTACTTAAGCTGTGCCGCCCGTTATTTTGCTTTTGCCCGCAAGATAGCCGCAGGGCCATCCTGTATCTTATTCATAATTCAGTTGTTAAGTGTACGACAGACATCTTCTGCCCACAAGATTGGAACTGCTCTTGCGTCGTTTCACTACGCCTTCTCTTCCGCGGTAGGAGGCTGTAGAGCTTATTTTGAATGGTTGTAGGGACCCATCGATTTAAGGAAAGTCAGGATGCCGTCAAATAAGAGATCCGAGGATAAAAGCCCAGTCGCGATCTGTATAATCGTTGAAAACGAGACCGTCCCCCATGACAGGCGCGTTTGGCTCGAAGCGCTTGCGCTGACACAGGCTGGATATAAGGTCTCGGTCATCTGTCCAATTGGTCTCATCTGCAACGTACGTCGAGAAACTCGCGAAGGCATCGACATCTATCGATATTGGAGCCTGCGAGCGAGAGGTCGAATCGCACACCTGTTTGAGTATCTGTGGGCTTTGCTCGCGCAGATTTATCTGGCGTTGGTGGTGTACAGTCGCACTCAGTTTCGGATTTTGCAAGCCTGCAATCCTCCTGACACGACTTTTCTGATCGGTTTTCTCTTTAAACTCTTGGGTGTCCGCTTCGTTTTTGACCACCACGATCTGACACCTGAGTTTTACCTCTCTCGATACAAGAAGCGCGGCCTGCTCTACCAACTCGCGTTAATCGCTGAATGGTTGTCCTTCCGTACCGCAGACATGTGCCTGGCCACAAATGAATCTTTTCGACAAATCGCAATCAAACGCGGCGGCATGCGCCCCGACCTCGTTGTCGTCGTACAGACGTGTGCGGCACTCTGCTCTGAGCTAGGTAGTTCGGATTCCCAGTTGAAAGTTGGCCGTCAGCACCTTGTCGTATATGTCGGACAGATGGAGCCACAGGACGGAGTTGAACTTCTACTTCGCTCCATCCGGTACATAGTTAAAGAAAAAGGACGAACAGATACTCTTTTTGTTTTGATCGGCTCGGGAACGGAACTCCCACGTCTTCGTGCACTGGCCAATCAATGGGAGATCAGTGACTACATAAGCTTCACGGGGCGCATTCCCCACAAAGAGGTTGGTCCTTATCTTGCAACGGCAGATGTTTGTGTTGCACCTGATCCACTGAATTCACTCAATGACAGTTGTTCAATGATAAAGATTTTCGAATATATGGCCTACGCGAAACCGGTTGTTCTATATGACCTGCGAGAAGGCCGCCGCTCTGCCGCGGGTGCGGCACTCTATGCGCGGCCCAATGACACACAGGATTTCGCGGATCAGGTTACGAAACTGCTAGATTCCGCCGTCCTGCGCAATGAACTGGGCAAGAGCGGGCGCCGCCGCGTCGAAAATGGTTTGAACTGGGATGCGCAAAGCAACAAACTTCTACTAACGTTTGAGACGTTGTTGATGCAGAGCGAGATTGCAGGCCGCAGAAAGGTGCTGAACTCAGCAAGAGCAACTCGTGGCTACAACGCTGCGATTCTAAAATTACCCCGCTGCATGAAAGCGTCCGGGGACGTGGAGAGCAATCCGGAGGTCGATGTCGTTTCGAGTCCGACTGCCGTAAGTGCGTCGCGGGTTTGAGCCATTGTTGCCAACGATGCATTGTTTTTCGCAGTCTCTAACCCGAATGTCACTTACACGTGTGACGAATTCTTTGACTTCAGAGACTAAGGTACTAAAAACAAGTATGTTAACTAAACCTGCCCTCGTGGAAGGTCACGTGCCGCAGGAATGTGTCCCCGCTAGTGTCCCAAAAGGAGCTGGCAGCGTGAAGATCCGTGCTTTGGTCTTACTCATCGTTCTAGCGGTCGCCTTGTCTATTGTCGGTCCAGTCAAAGCAGATACGGTCAGCGTCACCTTGACGGGTGTTAGTGGCGGCGTTCAGGGCAATGTCTACACGAGCCCCTACTATGCCACGGTGGGCACTACCGCAAACGTCCCAATCGTGTGCGACGATTACGCCCATTCGGTTTATATTGGAGAGTCGTGGACAGCTTCAATATCTACCTTTGCAAATCTCAGCAATGCTCGTTTCTGGCAAGGAACCCAGATTGCTACCCTTCAGCTGTACGATGAAGCCGCCTATCTATTCAATGAACTCTATTTGAACCCCAGCCAAACAGGGAACATCTCTTTTGCTCTTTGGGCTATTTTTGATCCAAGTCAGGTCGAAAGCTCGGCTGGCTGGACCATCGGGGGCAATGCAGTGAACCCTACAAGCGCCGCCGGGTGGCTGGCTAATGCGCAGAGTCAGACTTACACGGCGGGAGAATTCTCGAATTTCGAGGTTCTGACGCCGATATCGCCTACTTCGCCACAGGAATATCTAATTCGAACCCCTGAGCCGTCCACAGTGGTTTTGTTGGGCGTCGGGCTGCTCGCCGTGTTTGGCCTCAAGAGCAGAAGGAAAGCTTGGGGATGGCTCAACGCTGAGCCCATCCGATTTAAGTAGGATCCTGATGATTTAACGCGTTCTGCGCGTGCGGATAGGGTACCTGACGGGCCTCAACTTGAGGTGCCCAACGGATAACTTCTTCAAGAAGCCAAGGCTTTGATGTGCTCGCTTTTGTGACCATCCGAAGGGCACGGCGCTACGTGACCTCCCGCTTGAGTGGCTTCCAGGCAGTAAATAAACATTTGGGGGAAACTGGCAGTGCTCGCGTGCACACCCACACGCTAGGTCGCCTAGTTCGAACACCACTCGAATCCTCTGGCGCAAGCCGTCCTACAGCGAAATCGTTGGCTTCCAGACAGTTCGCCCTGACTGACTTTTCTTATGGAGTGCAAGTGCCGAATCGTGCCTGGAGTAGTCTTTAACGTGGTGAGCCAGCGGTTTATCAGATTAAGCAAATACTGGGCGATGATTAGATTCAGTTCGATATCGAGGCCGGCATGTTGTGCATCTTACCGGGCTACCTCCCATCTGCAAGCACCCCGCCTTTGAGTTTCGTGCCCATCGATTACGGCACAATGATCGTGTCGCCGGCCTTGACCGCAATATTTTGGCTCGGATTTTTTCCACTGATTACATCTTTATAGTTAAACGGAATTTTCTGCTGTTTCCCGCTATCTTGTCTAAGAATATAGATCCTCTTCGAGTTAGCAAAAGCTGTGAATCCGCCTGCATCAGATAAGGCTTGCAGTACCGTCATGTCTGGGAGCAGCGTGTAGCTCCCCGCCCGGGCAACTTCCCCAAGAATGTAGATTCGTTGACTATTGATCTGCGAGATGATGACTGTAACTTGAGGATTGGTTACGTACTTAGTCAGATTCGAGGCGATCTGCGCACCTAATTGCCCGGGCGTCAAACCTGCGGCCTGAATATCGTTGAGGAGTGGCAATGAAATTTTGCCGTCCGGACGAACCGGAACAGTGCGGGATAGATCTGGTTCTTTCCAAACGCTGATGTCCACAACGTCTTGCGGCCCGATCACATAGTTAGGGTCTGCTGTGGCGGACGGGTTTGGGGGCGTGCCCTTAGCCGAGGCCTGTCCTTGTTGGGCCGAGGCTTTCGCGCCCTGCTGTCCCCGAACCGGAAGGGTCAGCGAGAAACCTAAAAGCGCCAAAATCGAGATCCTAAAAAACGGCGAAATCCTCTTAATCCAAACGCTTGACATCTTTTTTCTCCACCTTATCTTGTGGAATCCTCTGAGGCCGCTTGACCGTACTGGCCTCGCCCGTAATAAGAACCGTACGTCAGCACTTTCTCGTTCACTCCGTTGAGCACAATTCCAATAACGTTTCTTTTTCGCAGTTCGTGGTGAGCCTTGTGAGCGGCACTTGAGGGTGTCGAGCCGGACCGGACGACCAGAAGGATGCCATCACACAACTCGGCGATCACGGTGGCATCTGAAACGGGCAAGCAGGGCGGGGAATCGAGAATGATCCAATCAAAGCAGGGAGCAGTGCGTTCAATTAGGGTCTTTAGGCGGGCGTTCGAAAGTAATTCGCTGGCATTGCCAACTGGCTTTCCGCCCGCAATAAAGTACAAACCGCCTTCCTGTCCATGTTGAATCACCGCCATTTCGTCCGCGGAACCGCCCAAGTATTCGCCAAGTCCTGGGTTCGCCGGAGCTCCTAACGGGATGTGGAGGAGGGAGGAACGCAAATCGGCATCGATTAGCAAGACACGCCGATCGGCCTGGCGAACAATCGCCTGGGCCAGATTGGAGGCAACGAATGTCTTGCCATCCCCGGAAATGGGACTGGTAACTAAAATCACCCGTAGCGGCCTCTCTGCCCGTAAATGGTAGAGACGAGATCGTAGCGTGCGGAACTGTTCGGCAGCCTCTAATCCGGGCTCTGCGAATACATCCTTCAGCGAATCGGGCCGCCAATTAACATGAGCACAGCTTTCCTTGATGTCCTCGAATCGCAGAGAGAGCCCCCGAGCGGGGCCACCTGCTGCAACGGGCAAGCTGATGCCTGCGAGCTCGACGGGATCTTCAACCTTCGACGCGACGCTCGTTTGGGGCCCAGACGGGCGCGAATTGAGCACCCCAAGGGCGCTTCCTTCGAGTTCAGCTTTCTTCAAAGCCTCGTGGATGCGGCTCATAATTCCTTTTAACTTGCCAATTGTGTTCGATCTGTGTTCATCGTTCTAGGGAGAAATCTCGCCTTCAAATCATGCATGTGCAACTAGAGAAGATTCCTTCCGTTCCGACGGAGATCTAAGCAGGGGAACCGTTGCCAGGACGGGCACATGGAGCAGGAATTCGACTTCCTTTTCAGTTTTCAAGGACGTATCTCGTAGCTCGAGCAGAAAAGTGAGCCCACAGCCTAACGTCAAGCCCGCCGCAAGTCCGCCCAACCCGAAATTAAGCTTTTTAGGAAACGAGGGATTATCCGGCAGATTCGCCGGATCGAGAACTTGAAACTGCTCTCCTTCCTGGCGCCGTTCAAGATCCGTTGCCATAGCAGACTGGTCGCGCTTCTTGAGGAGCTCGTTATAAAAATCCAGAGCGGTTTGATAATCACGAGTTAACTGCTTGTATTCCTGTTCGACTTGGGGACTTGCTTCCACACGTGATTGATACAATTTAGTTCGCTGCTGTATTTCAGCCTGTTCGGCTATTAGGGTCTTTATGGTTTCGTCGGCCTGGTGGATCTGCGTTCTCAGGAGCTGAATTTCCGACGGTTCAACAGGGGCCCGGTTTGTTTTTTCAGCGCTTGCCGAATTCATTTCATTATTCGTTTCGCCAACTTTTTTCTTGAGCGCTTCAATATCGCTGTTTATCCGAATAACATCTGGATGGTTGTCTGTATACTTCGATTTCAGATCTGACAGCTGGTTTTGCAATGCGACGAGCTGCTGCTCTTCCGTTTGTGGATTGTGTCCATCCTGAATAGCCTTCCACGCGGCAAGCTGCTGAGTTAGCGCGGATTCCGCAAAGGTTTTGTCCTGCTGGGCACGACTGATCGCCTGAGTTGCCGCACCCAACTGCGTGTTCAGGCCCTGCAAGACGTTGATGTTCATCTGTGCGTCGTCGGGGAGTGAGCCCAGATAATGACGCTGGAAGCTCGCCAGCTTGGCATCCTGCTCGTCCAGTCTCACTTTGGCGTCGTCGAGCTGTTTGGCCAGAAACTGAGTCGTCTGTTCCGCCTGACGCTGCCGAAGTTGTAGATTTTCCTCCATGAACATCGACGTGACGGTCGAGCAAAGCTGCTGCGCCAGCCGGGGATCATCGAAATCCACACTGACCGTAAACCCTGGCAGCCCTTGAGCTCTCGTCTGCGCCATCGGCTCTACGGGGGTGACCGTAATCGACTTTCGCAGACGAGCGACTAAATCTTCCATCGACACCGAACCGCGACCCACTTCCTCGCGAAATAATCCAAACTGCTGGACAATCGGCTCAAGTCTGGTGCGGCTGAGGATTTCCTGCTGCATCGTGACCAATCGTTCTCCCGTACCTTCGCTCACAACAGGTTTGACATAGTCGTTCGGAACAGTAGGCTGCTGCACGAGGACCAACGTGCGGGATGTATAACGTTTCGGCAGGTAATGTGCGGTGGCGAAACCGAGTGCGCAGCCAAGCACCGATAGCGAGAAGATGATCGGCCATCTCCGTCGCAATATCCCGAGGTAATCCTCCAGCGTCAGTTCGCGTGGTTCTGCCATTCGGCCCTCGTCATCTCCGGATTTGTGAGGCGTTGAACGATATTTGGCTTAAGAGTTCTTGGCCACACGTATGAGCAGCAATGCGGGGGCCAGAGAACAAATAATCGTTGAAAAGGCGGCTGCGCATTACGTCTCTTATATCAAGCACTTACCCCGTGCGTGTCTTTCTCGGCCTCACTTGCAGCCGGATGAAGTCCAAGGAATTCTCCAATAAGTGGTAGATCTTTTCTCATAAGGAGGCGAGGAGGAGTTGTGGCGGAGAGATACTCCCAACACATGTAAGTACTTTTGTTGTCTAGAGTTATAGCCTGATCCAGAACATCAGAAAGGAACCGTGAGGATGGTCCATGTGTTGCTCCTCTTTAAACCGAGGATTTCTCGTGGAAAGCGGATCTATTTCGGTAGCCGAAACGCGGCGGGAAGAGGCTCCCGTAAATTTAATGATTCCTGGGGTTAGTGTCTCGATTAGTGTTCTACAGCGGGCTATACCCGAAATCGCTCCCACCGACATTCCGATCTTGATTTTGGGCGAAAGCGGTACTGGGAAAGAGGTGATCGCATCGGAGATCCACCGCCTGTCTTTCCAGTCCCAGGGGCCCTTCGTTAGGTTCAATTGCTCCTGTATGACCGTGGATTGGCTGCTTGATCTGGAAATACAACGCACGTCTAACGGAAGTCAGCAGAGCGGAACGGTGCTTCTTGATGAGGTGGGTCAACTCGATCTGGCGAAACAGGCTTTCTTATTGAATCTTTTGCTCGACCGTGAACGAGGGGCCTCCGGTAGCAGTTTAACTTCGCGAATAATTTCGACAAGCACGAAAGAGCTTGCCCACGAGATGCACGGCGGCAGCTTTCGTCACGAGTTGTTTTTTCGTTTGAACGGGATCTGTTTGCGCATACCTGCCCTGCGCCAGCGAAAAGAAGATATTCCCTCATTATTTGCCGCGCTCGTCAGCAAGCATTCCCATTTGCTGGGCCGGCACGAGCCACGCATCAAGGACTCGACCATGGATCTCTTGCTACAGCATTCCTGGCCCGGGAATGTCCGTGGAACTCGAGAATGTTGCGCGCAAGATCGTCGCTCTTGGGAACGAGGATTTGGCAATTAGCGATCTCGCTGTCAATTTCGAGGGGAAGCTTGTGGCCAATACTTCTTCAAACGGTGCGAATACAATAGCGCGATCACTCAAGCAAGCAGCACGTGAAGCCTCGCGCGAGGCTGAGCGCCGGTTGATTCTCGAGTCTCTTGAGCGCACACACTGGAACCGTAAACAGAGCGCAAGAGAACTGCAGATAAGCTACAAGGCGCTTCTTTACAAGTTAAAGCAGCTGGAACTAGAAGGCGCCAAAAAGAGCACACGTGCAATTGCATAAAAATATTCGACTCTTGTTGCTGGCTTTGGTCATCCTTCCTGCGGCGAGGGCACAGCAGTCTGCGCCGATACAATCCGGTCCGGCGGGACCGATCGCTCCATTTCCACCCGAGACCGGGGGGCAAAGCGAGCTTTCGATGAAGACGGCTTTGTCGAGCAGTTCGCAAGATGCACCCACGCAGCCCGACAGCGGGTTTCTTTCGGGAGGTGAAATCTTCGGATTGCTCCACGGAGTGACGCGTGGTGTTGATCCGTCACTTCAATTTTCAGAGTCCAGGACCACGGGACTCGTAGGGGGACGGGCGCTTTCAGCGACGGGCGTGGGCGGAAGCCTTAATGTGGTGGAGCGCCGGGGACGGTATCACCTATCAATCGCGTACAACGGCTCCGAAAGCATTAACGTACCCTCCTATTATGGCGTTCGTTATTTGCCCAGTCACGCTGCCGCTGTTTCGCAGGAAATAGACTTGCGCCGATGGACACTGCGACTGCGCAATGATGTTTCATATTCGTGGGGATCCAGTTTCAGTGGTCTTTTGACTGGCGTACCAGCCGAGGCCGGAACAGGTGCACTAAACAGCCTCCAGCCATCTTTAGTGTCGGCCGCGACTATCCAAACGGGTCTGTCGCGGCAGGTGAGCAACACCGGGATGGTTGAAGCTGATTACGCGTTCAGCCGGCGGTCCACCATGATTTTGGTGGGTACTTACTCCATGATGCACTTCGTGGAGGCAGGTTACATCGATAGCCAGAACCTGAATGCGCGGTTAGGATACAACTACGCCCTCAGCGCCAAAAACAGTATCGGTGTGACGTACGGTTATGAGCGCATAAGTTTCGCCTCGGCCAACGGCCAGCCACACGGCTATTCGGCTCAGTTAACATTTGGAAGGAAAGTCAACGGACGGCTCGCTTTTCAAGCTGCGGCCGGACCGCAACTTCTCACGTTTGCGAATTTCGGACCCTCGGCTAGCCGGCAGTTTTCTTGGAGTGCGTTTAGCGCAGTCAGTTACCAGTGGCACCGTAGTGTGTACGCTCTGTCTTACTTCCGCGGAGTAACCGCCGGCTCGGGTGTGTATTTCGGCAGCAGCGGTCAAACCGTGACCGTTAGTTTAACTCAAGCAATTACAAGATTCTGGTTTGCTTCGGTGAATGGCGGATACGCTACCAACAAGGCGTTGCAGCCCGTTCAAGGATTTGCTAGCCACTTTAACGATTGGTTCGCCAGCACTAATTTGAGCCGACAGATCGGCCCTCAAGTGCGTCTGAGCGCGATCTATGGATACCAACAGCAGACCGGTGGTTCAGGAAGCTGCCCGGTTTCGAGTTGTGCTTTACCGGGATCATTCAGTCAACTCGGAGTCAGCCTGCAATGGCACCCACTACTTGGGGGCAAATAAGGCAATGGAGCGGCTTCTGATTTGAAGAGGTCTCCGCATGTATAAAAAGTTCTTTGGACTCCGAGAGAGCCCGTTCAACGTCAACCCCGATCCGCGCTACCTTTATTTAACGCGTCATATTCAGGAAGCGCTCGCGTGTTTAATCTACGGAATCCAAACGCGGAAGGGCTTCGTCTTGCTGACCGGCGAAGTCGGTACGGGTAAGACCACTGTCCTCAACAAGCTTCTGGAATGGTCGCGCCAGGAAGGCATAGCGACGGCGTTCATGTTCAACCCACGACTCAGCGAGGTCGAGTTCTTCGATTTCATGCTGGCCGATTTTGGCATTCCTTCCGATTCGGCACTAAAAAGCCGCACCTTAATGAAGCTGAATCAGTGGCTGCTCGAACAATATCAGAGCGGAAAGCGTGCTGTTCTGATTGTCGACGAGGCGCAGAACCTTTCTGCCGACATGCTCGAAGAGATTCGGCTCTTGACGAATTTAGAGACTTCCACCGAAAAACTGCTGCAAATTGTTCTTGCCGGTCAACCTGAGCTCGAAGAAAAAGTAAACGACCCGCAACTGCGGCAGCTTCGCCAACGCATTACTCTTTGGGCCAAGACACGCCCGCTGACGCTGCTGGAGACTCATGGTTACGTAAAGGAGCGCCTGCGGATCGCCGGCACTGGAGAGGAGATCTTTAGCGCCGGGGCGATTGAAGTTGTGCATCGCTATGCTCGTGGCATTCCACGGATCATAAACTTGCTCTGTGAGCACGCCCTAATCAGTGCATTCGTGGAACACACGAAAACCGTCTCCGAAAAACTAGTCGAAGATGTCGCCCGCGATTTTGATTTGCAAGAATTCGACGTCGAGCCTGAGGCCAGATCAGCAAATAGTGGCCATCCCATGCTTGTGGACCATGCATCCCCCCAGGCGGTTAGGCCCTCTGCTATCGGACTGACCAAAGCTGCGGGGGAAAAGAAAGGCTAGTTCGAAGCAGCCTAAATTACGGCGAGGGAATAGTTGCCAAGACCTCGTTGGAATACGAGCTTTCGAGGTTATTGGAATCTACTGCGGTAACTACATAATAGTAGGACTGCCCTGCCACAACGGCCGAATCCGTGTAGTTGATGTTCGCGTCAGCGGTTGAATTCAGACGAGTGTATGGCCCGCCTGTAGTTGTTCCCCGATAAACGAAATATCCGACGGCTGGTGAGCCGACGGAACCCCAGGCTAATGCCGCCAAATGAGCGCCGGCGGGCACGCCTGTACCTTGCAGACCTACAGTAACGGTAGAGTTCGAGGAATTACTCGTCACGGTGATGCTACCGCTCTGGGTTCCGGTAGCTGCGGGAGCAAACGTGATGCTAAGAGAGCCGGTCTGGCCGGGATTCAAAATTGTGCCACTGGGAATCCCGCTCGCGTTAAAGCCCGCACCGGAGACACTTATACTCGTAATGGTTACAGCAGAATTCGTAGAGTTCGTGAAAGTGATCGTAGCCGTCTTGGTGTCGCCCAACGCAACGTTACCTAGATTGATCGTCGATGTACTCGCGTTGAATTGGGCGCCAGTTAGGCTAGCGCTCCCATTGGCTGCTGCCACTCCTGCACAGCCCGTCTGGTATAGGGCGCTAATGAGGGCCGCTGTAACCAACGTTAGCCTGAACGTCCTGCCCCTGGAGGAAAATGAACAAACGTCCGCGAAGCCGCTTCGGTTCATGCCCGTCAGAATAGAAACCTCTCGTAGGAGAAACCACTGGCCAATGGGACAGTCCCAGAACAGGTTGTTACCTGCCCGTCAGAGCAGTTAGAGGTTAATGAAGCCGCCAATCTCAGTTAAAAGTTGAACCAGGAATTAAAATGTGAACCCGGCGCATACGGTTAGGCCAATATCGGCAGAGGAATGGACGAAATGTGCAAGACGTTTCCATTCGTTCAGAGTGGAATAGAGTCGATCTATTGAAGCATCGCTACTTAGTGGCGCCATGAAGTGGAGCTGTAGTCGCAATGTTAAGGCGCGTGATCCTAACACTCGCTGCGCTGCTTCTGCAATTCCCAGCGATTCCGCGGAATCTAAGGACCCTCCCCAGCGCGGCCGAGGCTACCGTTGCCGCACCCGAGTCTGCTACCCCTGAAAACGCGAATCTGACTTCCGGAGCTCCCGCCGCGGGGGGCTTAATCCTAAACTCCAACCTCCCTGCCAGAGATTCCCGTTTAGCAGCGTTATCTTTATCTTCAGGATCTGGATCGCAGGATCGCTCTATCAAGAATCGGCGTCGCGAGTGGCTTGCCCTCAGCATCGCACAGCATGGCGCCGCGACCTTTGACGCCTGGTCCACACGCCAGGCAATCTCCACGGGTCAATACCGGGAGCTGAACCCAGCATTGCGGCCATTCGCCGGGAACGCGTCGCTCTATGCCGCCATTCAGGTTTGTCCGCTTGTATTCGATTATCTCGGCAGGCGCATGATCACGAGCCAACACGGCTGGCTGAGGCATACCTGGTGGATTCCGCAGGCGCTGAGTACGGCCATGTCGCTCGGAGGCGGTGCGCATAACCTGAGGGTCCGTTGATGTTGACTGAGCTTTCCTTTAATCCAGAGCATTAACTACCCGGCCGCTGCGGATGAACTCTGCGCCGAATTTCGGGTTCGTCTTGGAACTTCTCCGATTCACCTTAACTAGAGCCGCTCAAGAACAAGCCCCCAGGTGAAATCCCCTTGCACGCATTTTAGGTCGTCGTCTAGATATCTATCGGTGCCCTGCCTCAGGCGGTCAGAGTCAATGGCATAGATCTAATTATCTGGTGAACCGATCGGTTACATCCCTGACGTGGACAGACATAGACACTGTCCTTTCCCGATAGGCCACCCTAAGCGTCCACTCGAACACTCCGCAATGCCTGTACCTCATCGATTCGCCCGACCAGTAGAGGTGATCCATATGCGCTCCTTAGACTCCATGCGTCATGCTTACACGTCCCCGAAATTCGCACCCACGCTCCCTTTCGGCCAATCCAGAAGCGGGCCGCAGTCACCGCGGCTTAATCCTTTTTCTGACTTCGACTCTCTTCGCATCAGCCATAATCCTCTCCGGCTGCACGGGCGTCACCAGCGCGAAGGGCGTATCCACCTCTGCCGCTGCCGCGACGAATTCCACCCCGGCTGCGCCTAATTCGGTACCTTCCGCCGCACTAAGCGCCAGCCCCGCTGCCGTGAGCTTCGGCAACGTCCCTATGGGGAGCACCAGCAATCAGAGTTTGACGATCACCAATTCGGGCACGAGTGCCGTCACGATTTCTCAAGCCAGTGCTTCAGGTGCAGGCTTCGCGATCGGCGGAATAACCTTGCCGGTGAACCTGAATCCAGGCAATACCGCCACCTTCACGGCGAGCTTCGCACCCTCTAGTTCGGGTACTGCATCGGGTGCCGCTTCCTTCAGCAGCTCGCAGCTAAGCTCGCTCTTAGTTGTCCAAATGACCGGCGTGGGTACAGCAGTAGCGCCTTCAATTACTGCGCAACCAGTCAGTTCGTCCGTTGTCGCAGGGCAAACCGCTACTTTCTTCGTCTCCGCCTCGGGTACCGGCCCTTTGAGTTATCAATGGCGGAAGAACGGCACCGCAATCGCTGGCGCGACTTCAGCCAGCTATACCACGCCGGCGGAAACCACATCCGATAATGGCGCGCAATTCAGCGTCGCGGTCAGCAATTCGGCTGGAAGCTTGACGAGTAATGCGGTCACACTGACGGTCACAGCCTCACCGGTGGCTCCCTCGATTACGGGCCAGCCATCCAACCAAACCGTATTTGCAAATCAAAAAGCAACATTTTCGGTCACCGCAACCGGCACTTCGCCGCTCAGCTATCAGTGGCGAAAAAACGGAACAGCCATTTCGGGAGCGACTTCGGCCAGTTACACAACGCCAGCGGAAACAACTTCGGATACCGGAGCTCTTTTTTCTGTCGTGGTCAGCAATTCAGTGGGCAACGTGACCAGCAACAGCGCGACACTTACAGTCAATCCCGATCCTGCACCTGCCATCACCAGCCAGCCCGCCAGCCAAACCATTAGTGCGGGCCAAACAGCCACCTTTTCAGTGACGGCTACGGGGACTGCGCCGCTCAGCTATCAGTGGCAAAAGAACGGCGCAGCGATTAGCGGCGCAACTTCGTCCAGTTACACGACACCGGCGGAAACGACTTCCGATAATGGCGCGCAGTTCGCGGTAGTGGTGAGCAATTCGGCAGGTGCGGCAACCAGCAACGCCGCTGTGCTCACAGTCAATCCGGCTCCTGTGGCGCCCTCCATTACCACACAACCCTCGAGCAAAACCATTACCGCTGGCCAAACTGCTACGTTTTCAGTAAGCGCTTCCGGCACGGCGCCCCTCAATTACCAGTGGCAAAAGAATGGTACTGCCATTGGCGGTGCAACTTTGTCTAGTTACACCACTCCGGCCGAAACCACCGCCGATAGTGGAGCTCAATTCACCGTACTCGTGAGCAATTCGGTTGGTAGCCTCACCAGCAATGCCGCAACGCTCACGGTCAATGCTCCAACTCCTGGCGCACTCACTCCCAGCGCGGCCAGCCTGAGCTTCGGCAATGTGATCATCACCAAAAACAGTAGCCTGAGCGTGAACTTCACCAATTCCGGCAACGTCAACATCAGCGTCGCAACCGTCACGATTTCCGGCGCCGGCTTCACCGCCTCCGGAGTCTCCAATGGGCAGATCATTACGCCCGGGCAGGTAGTTCCACTGAATGTAACGTTTGCCCCAACGGCGACCGGCAGCGTAACCGGCAGCGTAACCGTCGCAAGCAACGCCTCGAATTCACCGGTCGTGGTTGGACTTTCGGGCAGTGGCGTATTGGCTCACACGGCTACCCTAAACTGGACCGCGAGCACATCAACAGTCATCGGTTATAACGTCTACCGGGGAACCGTGTCAGGCGGCCCGTACACCCTGGTGAATCCTTCGATCATTGCAGGAACTCAGTACGTCGATTCCACCGTCTTGGCGGGCCAGACGTATTACTACGTAGCTACAGCGGTTGCCTCGGGCAATGTGGAGAGCACTTACTCGAACCAAGTGGTGGGTAGCGTACCCATTCCTTAATGCGGAGAGCACACCCGAGCCTAATCTTCGCGCTCACAACTTGTCGCTCGAACGGGAACCTTGGGTTGGCTCATGTCGTTTTAGACCGGTGCCGTCGTCCTTACTATGCTCTAGATTTTCTTCGCCTATCCATCGGACGGTATAACGTCGCTTGGTTTCGCAGCGGTTTTCTTCCTTCGATCGGCCGTTTTTTCATCAAGTCCGAAAGCCTTCTTCGTCCCGCCGCGCTTAGCCTGTTAGCCCCTTTTTACACCGGCATCACTCTCGCTCGGCTCTCATATTGATTCACGGAATCCCGCGAGGCACTTATTCGCAGACGATCCCTCCAGTTATCGAAAATCTATCCTATGCGAGGCTAACAGGAGGAGTTCCATCTCGGCGTGATCAACGCAACCACGAACCTGCTTGTGGAGACGCTCCCGCAATCGGCCGGATCGCACTCCGTTGCGGCTGACTCTCGACGCAATTTCATCTATGTTCCGCAGACCGCCGCGTCCCAGGGTAGTACCAGCGCAGGAATCTGCGGTACCACAAGCGGATGCGTAGCCGTCTATACCGACGTTCATCCAAGTGAACACCGGGAGTGATTCGGATCTTAAGAAGCTGCCATGACACGGCGTTTCTGGAGAGTCTGTTAGGAACCGAGGTGGATTAATCTGCGGTTTCGGGCAGAAGGTGCCACTAGCGTATTCGGCAGGCACCTAAATGCTGTGAATATGTCACAGGGCCACGCGTCGTTGGACGGGCGCCTGACCCTGTGAGCGATCTCTCCAATGATGTCGCTGTGTGCTTCGAATGAAATAGCTTACTTAGCCTTCGCAGCAGCTTTCTTCCTTCGATCAGCCCAGCGTTTTTTCATCAATTCCGAAAGCCTTCTTCGCCCTGCCGCGCTTAACCTGCTAGTCGGTTTTGCACTAACAGCTCTCTTGCTCGGCGTACTCTTCGCGTGCTGTGGTGCAAGTCTGCTTAAATTAGATCCTTTGAGGATGCTGCGAGCAGAGGTGAGCCTCGCGATTTCGGCGTCTATCTCTTGCACGATCCTATCTGTGTCCAAATGAGTTGTCCCTTCGACGAGAATGACGAGCTTGATCCGATGCTGATTCTTTCAATCCGACCTGAACCATCCTAGCAGAAACCCACCGCCCTAAGCCCTGAAGAAATACCGTAGTTGGCAGCTACAGTGATCGCTAACGAGAGCAGGAGAGTATGTTGCGCGTTCACGAGACGGCGCCCGGCACTCCGACTCCGAACAGGATACCGCCGCCCAAGCCTCTAAATCTGAAAATAGATATCGTGCAGCTCCTTCTAGAAGAGAGGCAGAGACTCCGATGATTGTTTTGGACGAGATCATTGCGCCGCGGAACTAACGCAAATCCTATGGTTCTCGCGCGAACTGAGCGCGTAGAGTCTATTCCGGGCGAAGATAGTTTTGCACGTACCAATCCGTGATCTCGCCACCGGTGGTAAGCCACACGTCCTGCCTCGAAGTAATATGCGCGAGCGCCTGAGCGAAGTACTTACTCCGGTAGGGATGCCCGATCAGGAAAGGGTGCAAGCAGATAGCCATGACTCGCCCGGTCTTGGCGCCGTCTTCGTACAGAACGTCGAATTGATCGCAAATCATGCGCCCGAACGTCTCGGCACTTTGTTTCAGATCCACAAAAGCCGGAATATCATTGATCTCCACTGAATAGGGAATCGAAATCATCGAGCCCGTCTTGACTCGCATCGGGTAGGGTTGTTCATCATTGACCCAGTTGCAGACATACTCGATTCCGCATTCAGCCAGCAGGTCAAGTGTTCTATGTGATTCGCTTAACGCCGGACTTAACCATCCTCGCGGATGCTTTCCCGTGTCTTTTTGGATCGTATCGACGACGTCGCGAATGAGTGCGCGTTCCTCCTCCTCGGTCTGCCGGTTGATCAGGATTGAGTTGCTCGTCCCATGTCCCATCCACTCCCAGCCGAGTTGGTTCCCGCCCTCGATGATGCGCGGATAATGGACGCAAACGTCCGAGTTAAGCGCAACGGTTCCCTTGATCCCGTAGCGGTCCATGATGTCCATTAGGCGCCAGATTCCCACGCGCACGCCGTAGTCACGCCACGAATAATTCAGCACATCGGGAACGAGGTTCGTAGTGGCATTTGTCACGGAAGTAGAAGGGCGATCGAAAAGAAAGTGCTCGATGTTGGGAATTATCCACACGGCGATGCGAGCGCCGTTCGGCCAGCGCAGAGGTTTTCGGTCCACAATTGCGGAATAAGGAAAGCGGGTTTGTTCCTGAGGATTTCGAGTAGGCAGCTCTCCCATGGCGGATGCTCTCCGATCTAGGCGCCGGCGCCACCCGAGGCAGCGGCCCCGCGTAGCGTGTTTAGATATTGCAGTGTTTCTTCCAGCGACACCACATCCGCGTATTTGGCATTCAAGTCAAAAAGGCTTTGCTCATGAGCCGCCTGCGAGCGGTCACCCACTGCTTCACGCACCACCATTGGGCGGAAACCAGTCTGGCACGCGTCGACCGCAGAAGCGCGCACGCAGCCGCTCGTCGTGCATCCTGTGATGATAAGCGTATCGACCCCGCGAACCAGGAGGCGCGAAACGAGATCAGTTCCAAAAAAGCAGGACGCATACTTCTTGACCAGTAACGAATCGGACTGACGGAAGTCGAGGCGAGAGTCAATACGCACGCCTTCGGTGCCCGCGCGCAGAGTGGATGACCCCTTCTGTTTCATTCCAAACACGCCGGCATCCTTCAGGTTTTCATCCTCGTAGGACACAATTGAAAAAATGACAGGCACAGCTCGATCGTGAGCGGCACGCAGCAGAAGTTGGATACCTTCGATCTGGCTGTCCAGCTTCGCGCCAAGCGGCATCTCCGGATTCGTGAACGCCTTGACCATGTCCACAATCAGCAAGGCCGGACGCTGACCGAATCCGAGCTTTTGCCCAAAGCCCCTCTGCTGAAAAAACTCTGCATCAGAGGAATTCGACGGTGGCATGGAAGCTCCCTTCTTTTGTGGCGGGAACTTTAGCTGATTAAAATCGGCGAATACAAGCCCCTCGCACCCACGTACTTATCTGCCATTAGTAGAGCTCATCGCTTGACACTTGTGGGTCTTCGCTATACCTTTGGCCAAATTTCCGGTTGATACTCGATCCAAGGAGCGGACCAATGAAGGTTAGGTTCCCGCGTCTACCGTTGATGTTGATCGGCAGCCTGCTCTTCGTGAGCGTCTCCATGTTCGCCCATCACGGAACGTTCGTTTCCTACGACACGAAGCATCCGGTCACCTTGAATGGCGTCGTGGCCGAATACCACTTCACTAATCCGCATACGCAGCTGTATTTTGACGTTACAGACGACAAGGGTAACGTCACACGATGGGCCGCGGAAGGCCCCGCGCCGGAAATTTGGGTCGAAGCGGGCTGGGGCAAAAAGCGCACCGAAGCTACTCTTGCGCCCGGGACGAAAATCACGATTACACTTTCTCCCGCGCGCAATGGGAAACCTGTGGGCGCGGCCGCCAAAATCTTTCTTGCGAATGGCGAACAAGTGGGCCCGGCCGGAGCAGGCGAGCCTCCGAATCAGTAGCGGCTGGATTAGGCTTGGGCTTTACCCCGGCGAAGAGGTGTCGCTGAATCCGTAGACACCGAGGAGTTCGAACATGAGAATCGCTCGGCTCCATGTGCAGATCGCGGGCGTGTGTCTGTTCCTGGCTTTAGCTACACCTGTACTGGTACAGGGGCAGGACGAGGAGCCAGGCCCGCCAGATGCGGCTGAGCGCCAGGCGCGCGCCCGCGCTCTTCCAAGGATTCAGCCCTCCGACAAGAAATTCGATCCCCACGACCTCGCTGGAATATGGACTCGCAGTTCCAGCCCGAGGGGATTCACCGGTGGAGGAACCTGCGCAGACTGTGGCGATCGCGGATACGGAAAGAATGTGCCCCCCATGACGCCTGAGGGGAAGAAGTTGTTCGATGCCAACAAGCCTTCGTACGGACGCACCTTGGATTCAGCCGATGCGGCCGCGCACCCTGACGAAGACATCGGCCGGCGGCGAGCCGTTTCCCCCGCCAACGGAACTGACCCTTATCAATACTGCAATCCCATGGGAATCACACGCGCTCTGATCTTCCCGCACCCGATCGAGTTCTTCGTCCTTCCCGATAGGATCATTCAACATTTCAGTTGGGGTGAAGGCATCCGCACAATTTGGACCGACGGCCGCCAGTTGATCGACGATCCAGACCAGCCGCGATGGTGGGGATACTCAGTCGGGCATTGGGAGGGCAATACGTTCATTGTTGAATCAAACGGGCACGATGAACGCACCTGGATCGATCATTTTGGTTATCCTCACAGCGATCGGATGCATCTCGAGGAGCGTTATAAGCGCACGAACTACAACATCCTCGAACTGAATTGGACGATTACCGATCCCAAGGTTTACACAAAACCATGGGTTGGAGACACAAAGCGTTTCCATCTTATACAGACCAAAGACATCACTACCGTCGATGGCTGGGCCGGAATGATGGAAGATCCCTGCGCGCCCGCCGATGAAGTGGATCAATTCGACAAGAGAATCCGGGATCTTACAGGCACCAAACCAAATTAGTGAGTTCCAAACGCCGCGCGTCCACCTACTG
The DNA here is from genome assembly GCA_963846235.1 of uncultured Acidobacteriota bacterium. Lineage (GTDB taxonomy): Bacteria > Acidobacteriota > Terriglobia > Acidiferrales > UBA7541 > Palsa-189. The sequence goes on along the minus strand of CAWJVF010000002.1, from coordinate 2,959,004 downwards.
GAAGTGCATTCGCAAGACTCCATATGACGAACCGAGCAATCCTTTGTGTCATCGCCACAGCGTTCTCTTTCTGCGTCGGGAATGGATTGGCGCAAGCGCAAACCCCGCTGGGCCAAAAGCCGCTGACCGCTGGCGAGTTCTTTAAGAACGTTAAAATCCTGACCAATTTGCCTGTGAACGAGTTTATGACGACCATGGGGTTCTTTTCCGCATCGCTGGGCTATTCCTGCGAGAACTGCCATGGGGCCGATACCGGTTGGGAGAATTACGCGGCCGACAATCAAGCCAATAAGCAAACTGCTCGCAGGATGATTCTCATGATGACGGCCATCAATAAGACCTATTTCGGTGGGAAACAGGTTTTGACGTGCTATACCTGCCATCGCGGAGGTGATCAGCCCACGATTACGCCCAATTTGGCTGCACTCTATAGCCCGCCTCCAGAAGACCCAAAAGACATCGTCCAGCAAGCCAAAGGGGTGCCTTCTGCCGATCAAATCTTTGATAAATATCTCCAAGCTTTGGGAGGTCCTCAGCGCGTAGCAAATCTCGGCAGCATTGCGGCGAAAGGCACAATGCTGGGCTACGGAGTAGGCGCCGAGAAGCAATCGCTGGAAATTTACGCCAAAGCTCCAGGTCAGCGCACGATGATCATCCATTCGCCCGAGGGGGACAATGTCACTACACTTGATGGCCCTTCCGCGTGGATTGCTGGACCGCAGATCGCGGGACCGGAGATACCCGTCCCCGTGCTCACGCTGACGGGGGGCGACCTGGATGGTTTAAAGCTCGAAGCAAATCTTACTTTTCCAAGTAGTATCAACCAGACTTTCAGTCAATGGCGAGTGGGCTTGCAGACTGAGATCGATGATCACCAGGTCCAGGTCGTGCAAGGAAGCACCCCAAGCGGGGCGTTTGCAACACTATATTTCGATGCCGATTCGGGCCTGCTCGTCCGAGTTATGCGCTATACCGATTCGTTCGTGGGAAGATTTCCGACGCAAATTGATTATTCCGACTACCGCGAAGTCTCAGGCATCAAAGTGCCTTTTCGATGGACCGTTGTCTGGCTGGATGGACAGCAGACATTTGAGCTGACCGAAGTAAAGTTGAACGTTCCGATTGAGGCGACCAGATTCGCTAAGCCGAGCTTGCTGGCGCCCTCTCCGGCTCTTCACTAAGGCTGTTTATCGCCCACTACTTTGCGGGGTGCTCTCAACAGAAGAAGTGGACGGAAGCGCCGCAAGCCAAGAGTCGAGTATCTTTAACTGGTCCTGCGGCGGATCAATGAAGGCAATACCCATCCCCATTTGTTCTTGCACGTGAATGACGTCTGCTTTCGCCACAAAGGTGCGTTGATCGCGAGAAATGATCACTTTAAGTGATGTCCCGACGGGAAATGTTTTCGGGCTATCTACGTAACACCCGGTGCGGCTGACGTCGGTAACCTTTGCCGAAAGCATCTTCGCGTCACCGGGGTCCGTAAGTTCGGCAATCGCGACCACGGTGTAGCGTGGAGCCTTGCGGCGCTCGGCGAACGTGAAGTAGCGTTTTGAAGAATCAGCAGAGGTCGTCGATGGCATAAATTCTAAAAGAATCTTCATACAAAGCAGTCCATACTTCCACTATTCTGAGTCCCGCCTGACACAAAAGAATAAATGCCCATCTCCTGTAAGGAACTGGCGGCCTGTTCTGAACAATTCACGGATAGGGCAGGTGGTATGCAAAGGATGCGAGGTGCTTGCTCATGGGTCTTCGAACCGCTGAACAATTCCTGAGTGGCCTGCGCGATGGCCGGGAAGTTTATTATCGAGGTCTGCGCGTGCCTGACGTCACTGAACACCCCGAATTGGGTGTGGCGGCGCGCCATGCCGCGATAGATTTCCAATTGGCCGAGGACCCTAAGCTTCAGCAGCTAGCCACGCGGCGCGAGGGAAATGCGGTCTACTCGACCTACTACCACATCCCTCGCTGTGCGCAGGATCTCCTCGACCGGAGCAGGCTGATCGAGACCGGTACGGCGCTAGGCGGCACTTTGGTTCTGCTCATAAAGGAAATTGGAACCGACGCGCTCTTCGCGCTGATGCGCCTGCTGGCCCGCGCTGGAGAAACGCAGGGTTTGGAACGAGTCAGAACCTTGTATCGAAGATATCGCGATGGAGATCTCGCTCTCGCAGTGGCGCAGACCGACGCGAAAGGCGATAGAAGCAAACGTCCTTCAGAGCAGTTGGATCCCGATCTCAACCTGCGCGTCGTCGAAAAGCGCTCGGACGGCATCATCGTTCGCGGGGCAAAGGTGCATACCTCATGCTCGCCATACGTCGACGAAATTATCGTACTGCCTAGCAGAAGCATGGGCGCAGGGGACGAGGCCTGGTCGCTGGCTTTCGCTGTACCTGTTAACTCCCCCGGCCTTCGCCTGTATGCGTCCGATTTCCTGCACGGCACAGATGACCCGTTCACGCGGCCCATCTCCACGAAACACAAAATGATCGAGACGCTCACAGTGTTTGAGAATGTCTTCGTTCCCTGGGAACGAGTGTTTTTCTGCGACCGTCCCCATCTAGCCGGCAGTGCCGCGCTTGGTTTCGTGGAATACCATCGCTTCACCGCCGTCAGCTATAAGCTCCCCCTGGTGGACGCATTGGTCGGCACAGCCATCGCTATCGCGCAGGCGAATGGAATTGAACGCGCCGGCCATGTGCGCGATAAGCTCACCTGGCTGGCCGGTTACGCCGAGACGGTGCGAGCCCTGGTGGAGCTGGCGGCGCTTCGTTGCGAAGTGGAGGATGGATTCGCTCGCCCGCACGTCTTTACAACCAACCTTGCGAAGTGGACGTTTGCCCGCGATTTTCATCGCGCCATTGAGATCGTTCAGGATCTCGCGGGCGGCCTTTTGGTCACCGGCCCCTCCGGTGCGGACTGGAATTCCAACGAGGTGCGGCCAGTCCTGGAAAAATATCTGTGCGCTGCGTGGCCAGCTAACCGACGGCTGGCAATGCTCAATTTAATCAGCGAGCTCACCACTCGCCTCTATGGTGGTTACCAAGCCGTGCTTGCGGTTCATGCCGAAGGCTCTCTCGAGGCTGAGAAGATGGCCATGTTAAGGTCATACGATCCTAAGCGAGCTCAGGATTTGGCGATGCGCTTGGCCGGCCTCACGTCTGACGAGAACTATTAGGGATCGGCTCGGCCACTGATAAAGACTAGGGATCACGAAAGGACGACAACCCATGAAGAAACTAATTCTGCTTACCCTGTTCGCAGCCGCGTTGTCTTTTGGACAGCAGCCGGGTACCGCTCCAGCTTCCAAAGCAAAAGTGCTAACCCGGGTCGAACTCGACAAATTGTTAACGACACCAGATCGGGTGTTACTCATCGATGTCCGCAGACCGGACGAAATTGCCTCAATCGGGGGTTTTCCTGTCTACCTCAGCATTCAGGCCGCGGATATCGACAAGCATCTCTCCGAAATTCCGAAGGATAAACTGATCGTATTGGTTTCCAATCACGCGGGCAGAGCCGGACGCGCTGCGGATCTGCTGGAAAGCAAAGGGTTCAAGGTCGCTGGTGCTGTCGGCGCACAAACCTACGAATCTGAAGGTGGCAAGCTGTTGAAGATCGAGCCACCCAAGCCAGCTGGCACAGACAAGAAGTAGAGCGGTTTAATTCGGCCAAACGAAATTCGTACCTTGAGAAGACAGCCACATCATTAGAGTCGAAGCAAGAAAGGGCCGGCTAAACGCGGCCCTTTTCTGTATCTTCCGTTTCTGGATCTAAAGAAGAATCTACCAGAGTAGCTTAAGTCCTAACTGGATCGATCGGTTCGCTCCGCTGCCCAGTACCGGATCCGGAGCCGCTTGATCGGGTGTGTTGCAGCCACAACCAAACTGGCTTCCTGAAGGATCGTTGAAGCCCGCTCCAGCCGGGCCGCCGGGATTAGTGAACGTCGAATGATTGAGGATATTGAAAAATTCGGCGCGGAATTGCGTGCCCAAGCGTTCGCCGAACTTCCAATTCTTAGTAACGGAAAAATCCCAGTTACGGTAGCCAGAATCGCGGAAGATGTTGCGACCCGCGGTGCCGAGTGTTCCAGCAACCGGAGCCATGAGAGCGGAATTGCCCTTCACATAGCACCCGAAGCTGAGATCCGTATTCGGATGGCCCGAACACGCTGCGGGGAGTGCCGCCACGATAGTGCCGGAGGCGGTGCAGTTGGTTGAGGCAACCGTACAATACAGGGTGATGGGGTTCGGACCGCTGGTGAAGTCTTTGGGATTGCCGAAGAAATCCCAAGGCTGGCCGAAGCTATTGAGTTCACTGACCTGTCCATTACCGGCGAAATCATTGCTGGTATCTTGCGCACTCCAGGGCAGACCAGTTTCCACTGTAACTCGGGAATTGATCGCCCAGCCCTCTAGGATTTGCCCAGGGAACTTCCTGCCGGGCAGAGTGTAAGTCAACCCGAGTGTGAAGCGGTGCCGGAGATCGAAATCGCTGTTTCCGTACTGTAGACCCGGATTGTAACTATCGGGAGGAAGTGGGTTCGCGTTCCAATTGCTGGACGCGCTGTCTAGGCTATGCGAGTAGGTGTAACCGATATTTGAGGAAAGGCCATGAAAAGGGCGCTGAGTCAAAGTGATTTGCAAACCGTTGTAATTAGAGCTGTCAATGTTCCCGAGTTGGTTGATTTGCGCCAGATACGGGAACTTGGAATTGTAAGGACGTGCCGCCTGCTCACACGCCGAGCCGCCCGTGGGACACGCCCCAATCGGCGTCTGATTGATATCCTGAAAGCCAAGCAGCCTTGTACCATGGGTGCCGACGTAGGCAACCTCTAAGGACATGTTAGTAGTGAGCGAGCGCTGGACGTTAATGGTCCAGGTGTCAATATAAGGCGTCTCGAAATTCGCGTTTATGGCCTCCGTGTTGCAAGGACCGGGATCCCCGGCAACGCCGTCGCCACACTGAACCGCAAGCGAACCCACTGGAAAAACTGTACTCGTGCCACCCGCCAGCGATGATCCGCCGAAATTCATCTGTTTGCCGTTGATACTGATCGTTGCCACTTTGATCGTTCCTGGCCCCGGAGTCGCAACACCGTTCACGAACAAGGTCGCGCCGGTTGGGACCTGATTGAGGCCGAGCACATTGGCGACGTTATCGAAAACGTTGAAGGGTAATTGCTCGTACATGATGCTGCCGCCGGCGCGAACGACGGTTTTGCCGTTGCCATTGATATCCCACGCGAGCCCGATGCGCGGAGAGAAATTGTCGTGGTCGCCATGGTAGGCGGCTTTTTCCCCGGCGCCTACCTGGACCAAACCAGTGGGTGCATTCGGGTCGAAATTGCCCAGGAGGTTGTTGCGGTCCTTAAGGACCGTAATAAGTTCGTACCGAACTCCAAGATTCAGGATAAGCCTCGGCTTGATGCGCCAGTCGTCTTGGATAAACGCAGCATACTGCTGGTTGGAATAGTGCCGCAAAGTCTCGCCGACGAGGAGTGCGGATAGCGTTCCTTTGTCCCTCGGTAGACCCGCAAGGAAATTCACAAGATCGGTGTTTGGCTGGCCTGGGACCGCTTTATTGTTAGAGCCGAATCGGATGGTGCCCTTGGCGCTCGCGGTGACAAACGGCTCGGCCGTGTTGTTGATGATTTCGCCGCCCAGCTTGATCGCGTGATTGCCGCGCAAGAACGATACGTGGTCCAGAATTTGCAAACTGCCATCGGGTCCGCGCAGCTTGGGCCAGTTGCCGCCGAGCCGCATGTTGAAAGTTGAGAAGCGAATGAAGGGGAACCCGAAATAGTTGGGGTCCGTTATACCGGTATCGATTCCGTAGCTCAGGGGATTTATGTTGTGATCCACGGAAAGGTACTGCTGAGCGTAACGGTCGTAACCCACGCGGAGTTCATTCACCCAGCTGGAAGTCGGGGTCCAGGTCCAAGCGCCATAACCCATCTGAATGTAACCGAATAGATTGGACATCCATGGCGAGCTGTTGGAACCGGGAAAACCAACCTGATAGGAGCCATCGTTCCAAATGCCGCCGCCTCGTCCATTGAAATACATGCCGCTGAGCGTGTTCTTATCATTCAAGTGATAATCAACTTTGGCGACGCCATTGTTTTGGGAATTGTCGCTGACCAGGCCAAGAATCATCGTGGTCGGGCTCACCGGACTATTTCCTGGATTGGTTGGGAAAAGAGACTCCGTCGCCCCGGGCGTGAAATTCGTCGGAGCGACCGCGCAGGTCGTGGGATTGAGGCCGGCGATCTGAGCGCTGAGCGGACTGATTTTTGCCGGGCCCAAAGCCTTGCAGGCGTCGACCAAACTCAATTTCGCGCTTGGCGCCGTCAGTCCGCATCCCGGCGTTCCGCCGCCACAAGTCACAGGAGCTGTGAGCGAGAGCGTGCTTCCAACCGTATAGCGTTGCCCCTCGTAACTCACAAAGTAGAAGAGCTTGTCTTTCTTGATCGGCCCGCCGAGACTTGCGCCGAACTGCTCAAAAGTTACGGGAGCCTTGGGACAAGGCGCGGTGCATTGTGGCACTTGTGGCTGATTGAAATAGTTCCGCGCATCCATCGCTGTGTCGCGTCCAAAGGCAAATGCGGTTCCGTGAATGCTGTTGGTTCCGGATTTGAGCCCCGCGTTTACAATCGCGCCGGGCTTCCAGCCGAATTCAGCCTTCGGATTTTCTTCAGTGTTAAATTCCTGGATGGCATCGATAGGCAGCGATGTCGAGGCATCGCCGGCGGCGATCGGAGCATTCAGCACGCTTTGTCCGGTGTAGGCTTCGTCACCCTTTAGACCGTCTAGCATGTAGCCAACATCCTCGGCGCGGGTACCATTTGCGGACTGCACGTAGGCGCCTCCCCCGGGAAGAGGAGCACCCCGGGGCGCAGAGAGAGCAGATTCTGGTAATTCCGGCCGTTCAGCGGCAATTCATTGATCGTCTCGTTGCTGAGGGTGCCGCCGAGGGTCGCGTTGGTGGTTTCGACCATGGGCAGTTCGCCCGTGACGGTGATCTTCTCTGCCTGCTCGCCTGGCTGCAGCGTCAAATCGACGCGAACATCTTTGCCAACCTCAAGCGGTATCCCGGAACGCTCCGCGGTCTTGAAGCCTTTGGATTCGGCCCTGACTGTGTAGGTACCGGGAGTAAGGTTCGGCGCGTTGTACTCGCCGGCGTTATCTGTAGTCAGGCTGCGCGAGATTCCGCGCTGTACGTCGAGTATGGTTAACGTCGCCCCGGCCACAACACCGCCTGTTTGATCGGTTACCGCGCCGAGAATACGTCCCAAATTAGCCTGTGAGAAAGCCGGCAAACCCCCGAGAAAGATCACACACACCGCAAACAAGCCGCGCTTGCAGACACGTGAAGAAGCCCAAGACGTGAAGGTCATAGTTCACACCCCTCCGGCAATCAAGAATGGGGCCCGGTAAAAGCACGCCTGCACCTTGAGACGGCATTCGCCACCAGCTCTCGTTACCAACAAACAAATTGTGGAAGGGCCGGAGCAATACCGGCGGACATGCAAGCGTGCTAGCGAATAATCCAAGGAACCTGAAGAGAAGCTTAAGAAGGGAACGCGCGAACCAAAGTCAATTGCATTCGTGGTGACGAGTGCACGCACTCGCACTTGAGAAGCGCTCGGGCCTCGCGAGAGGCCCGCGCGGTTCAGCCAGAATTGGCCGGCGCCGAAGGAAAGTGTCGGTCAGCTCGCACTGGTTCACTAGTCCGATCAGGATCTTAACTTTTCCACCAAGCCTTCGGTCGAGCTAAGTAAGCGCGTATCATTCCTTCACGTATAGTGGCGGCCGTCACGGCCGCGCGCTCCAAACCATAATGGTCGAGAATCGCCGCTAGGATTACTGCTCCCGATATTAGGAGCGGTACTCTCCGAGGATCGAAATCATATCTTTTGGCGATTTTCTTGGCAGGTTTCTTGAGGAGGTGCCGCAATGCCCGCTCCAGCGCCGCGCGCGTCAGCAGGTGCCGAGGAGTCCCCGCGACATCGCAAACGCGATGAGCAGTCCCTCCAGCGAAAACCGCTGTGCGCACGTTCTGGGCTGATGGGGCTTTTCGCATCGCATCGCGGATGGGCACCATGAGCCGGGCAAAGCTCAAAAGTCCTGGAGGGTCGCCTTCAAGCAAGACCGAAAGTTTAGAAGCGCCCACCGGCAGCGAGGCAGTCTGACGCGCACTGCGGCCTTCGCACAGAGTTATCTCCGTAGAGGCGCCGCCACTGTCGACAAAAATCTGCTTTCCAGTGGGCCGTAGACCATGGCGGGCAGCCAGAAATCCGAGTTCAATCTCTCGTTGTTTGGAAATGATGTGTACCGGCAACCCCACAGCTCGGCTGAGGCGAGACGCGATCGTGCTTCGCCGAGGATCATCTCGGAGTGCTGCGGTTGCGGCAATGAGGATTTCCGAAACGCCGGCTTCACGTGCTTGGCGCACGAAGGACTCTAATGTCCGACGAATCGTACCTTGCGCGTAGTCTGGCAGACTTCCTTTCCGCTCTTCCAGGAGTCCAAGTTCCAGTAGTCGCGATTTTTCCAGAACATGCTTCAGACGATTTCCACGCTGACGCTGCACCACAATCATGTGGATGGTGTCGCTGCCTATATCAATTGCCGCCAGCCGGCCATCGCTCATCGCGATACTTTCGTACGGCGGTTAGCGGTGGGCGAATGACTCATGATGAGTGGGATTTTAACAAAACGTTCATTTCAACGAGACGAATGTCGACCTATGCTATGAAGCAACTATGTCTACCCAGGCTGCAAGCGGCGCTGCTGTTCAAATCGAGCGTCGTCGCAGCACTCGCTTGCCGATCCGCATGGTGGTTGTAGTTTGTGGAGACGCGGGTCGATTTCAAGAACACACGTGTACGTCTTCTCTAAACGCCCACGGAGCCCTCATACCGTTGGCAGCCAGTGTGACGATAGGCCAAAGCCTGGTGTTCCAGAATCCCGAGAATTGGGCGGAAAGATATTGCCGAGTAGTTCGTCTTGGTCTGTCTCGCGAAGGCCGCACGGAGGTAGGGGTCGAATTCACAGAACCCGTACTGGATTTCTGAGGGGTAGCCACCAAATATGTCGGATTCAAACTCCCGAAGTTACCCGAACTAATCCGCCTAGAAAATTCTCGGCAAGAATCTCGGCTTGCCAGCCATTGCAGCCCGATAGGCCGGCACAGCATCGAGCAGCCGCTCCTCAATGCTCAGCCGATTTCTCAGAACAAAAATATCGCCTACCGCTGCAAAGATTGCCGTGATCCAAGCCGTGTGGATGAGCGGGAGGGCAATCAACTCAACGAATACGCCGAGATAATTCGGATGCCGTATCCAGCGAAACGGCCCATTACTGACAACGCCCAGACGCGCCGAATCCACGACCTCCGTATTCCAGTGGATTCCGAGCGTGCGTATCACCCACCATCGCAGCGCGGTTGCCAACGCGAAAAGTACGAGCGCCGGAAATGCCACCCAGGGAATAAACGGGCGGTGTAGCGCGGTCACTTCCACGGCCGCTCCGATCAGAACGCCCGTGTGCAGCGCAATCATCCAGCGATACTGAGTATCACGGTGCTTCCGCGCTCCGCTGCTTGCCAGCTTGTGTTGATGACGGCGCGAAAGTTGCAATTCCAGCAGCCGCTCGAGGCCCACGCCCGCCAGTAGCGCTAGGAATGCGATCTTCGTTAGGTCCATTCCAGCAACAACATCTCCGCGCTGAAGCCCGGTCCGAAAGCCGCCAGCAGACCGCGATCGCCCGTTTTGACTTCGCCGCGGCCCATCCATTCGTTGAGCACGAAGAGCACCGAGGCGCTCGAAAGATTTCCATAGTCCCGCAAAACATCCCACGAAGGCTGGACATGGCAAGCACAGAGTCCCAATTCTTGCTCCATAAAGCTGAGCAGCTTTTGGCCCCCGGGATGGAGGACGAACGCCCTGATCTGTTCGCGCGTGAGCCCATGCCGCGAGAGCATGCAGTCGACTAAAGCTCCTATCTTTTCGCGAATGAGTTGGGGCACTTCTCTCGAGAGCACAATATGAAAGCCGCTATCTTTTAGTTCGAATCCCATCGCGTCGATAGAAGACGGAAAGAGGTAGCTTTGGCTGTCGAGTATTGCGGGCCCGCTGGCACGGGCACCGGTGATCACGGCTGCCGCGGCTCCATCGCCAAACAGCGCGCACGAAATCAAATTCGCTTGCGACATATCGCTTCGCTGAAACGTGAGCGTCGGTAGTTCAACGGCGATCAAGAGCACTGTCTTGCCAGGATTAGCGCGAACGTATTCCCAAGCGCGCGTCAATCCAACTGCGCCCGCTGCGCAACCGAGTTCAGTAATCGGCAAACGGCGCACGTCCGAACGAAATCCCATTTCCGGGATCAGGTATGCATCCACCGACGGAATCATGAATCCCGTGCACGAAACGGTGATGATCATGTCGACGTCTGCGGCTTTGCGATTTGCGCGCGCGAGCGCTTTCTCCGCGACCTCGCGCGCCAATGCTATGGCGTGTTCTCTGTATTCGGAATTCTTCTGCGTCAGCGAACGCGTCTCTACAAGATAGTCGACGGGAAATAAGGAATAGCGCCGCTCGATTCGGGAGTTGTCCAGCACCTCGAGCATGGCGCTGAGGCGTCGCCCGGAGAGTGAAAAGGTCCGGCCGAAATACTCCTTCACCAACTCGAGCGAGAGCACATTTTTAGGAACAGCCGTGGCCGTCGAGGCGATAGTAATCATAGAGTGAATTCGGATCCGAACTGCTTCAGAACCGCCGCGCCAATCTTAGATGCCTCGCCTCGATGAAAGATGTATGGCGTGGGTGCGCCCCGCCAGAATAAAAACGGCGGAGCTTTCGAGCTCCGCCGTCGTGCTATGAATTCAGCAGTCGAGCAAACTATGCCTGTTTTGTGTACCAATCGGCGTTGATTGGCGTAAAGTTCTGCCACTTTTCCGGCAGATCGTCGAGAGCGAAAATCGCGGTCACAGGGCAAACGGGAACACACGCTCCGCAATCGATACACTCCACCGGGCTGATGTAAAGCTGGGGCTCGCTTTCGAACGCCGGTTCGTCCTTGCGCGGATGGATACAATCGACCGGGCATACATCCACGCACGCGGTATCTTTCGTTCCGATGCAGGGCTCAGCAATCACGTAGGCCATCTTGCTCTCCTTGAGCGGTTTCGGCGCTTCAACCGGCTTTCTGGGGACAGGGAAGCGCTACCAAAGCACTAAGATATAACACCAAACCATTCGAGGCACAAGCTGCTCGCAACCTGCACTCATCTAGGGCGCCGTTGCCTTGACTTTGCCGCGAGCGGCTGCCTAAACTCGCTCGTTCTCCGCTAAAAAGCGTAGGGCTAAAGTCGCGGCATGCTTCCGCAGAGAAAGCCTGCGCATGAAAAGCGCGCCTGTAAAATCGATGCAGTCATCGCAAGGCAAAGTCGTTATCGTCGCGGTTACAGGCGCTTCGGGCGCCATCCTGGCGCAGACCGCTTTGCGCATTCTCGATGCCGATCCGCGCGTGGCACGCATTCATCTAGTCGTCACCGAAACCGGCCTGCGCCTGCTCGAACACGAACTGCACATCACCGGGCCGCTTTCCGAACTGCCGGAGCGCATGCTCGATTCGAGTGGCGCCAAGCCTCGAAGCAAGATTGAAATTCTTCCGAATTCCGACGTTGGCGCTTCCATCGCCTCCGGCAGCTATCCTGCGGATTCGATGTGCGTCATACCTTGCTCGATGGGAACGCTCGCCGCGGTTGCCGGCGGCGCTAGCAACGATCTCGTTTCCCGTGCCGCGGATGTGACGCTCAAAGAAGGCCGTCGGCTGGTGCTCTGCATTCGCGATACACCGTTCAATCGCATCCACCTCGAAAACATGCTGCGAGCGCAGCAAGGCGGCGCGGTAATCATGCCGGCGATCCCATCCTTTTATCATCAGCCGCGGACGATCGATGACCTGGTAACACAATATGTGTGTCGCGTTCTCGTACACATGGGGCTGCCCCAGGAACGCCAGTTTGCTTGGAAAGGCCAGCCTTTGCGGAAGACAGTTAAAATATGACTGCCGAAGCTCAGGTGAAGGTCGCGCCAACCGCCAGCCACGGCCGTATTCGTACTGTGCTCGAAATGATCAAATTCGAGCACTCCATTTTTGCATTGCCCTTCGCACTCACAGGAGCGCTGCTCGCCGCGCGCTACGGCGCAGGCGAATCGTGGCCCTCTCTGCGGCAAATTCTCTGGATCGTCGTGGCCATGGTCGGCGCCCGCTCCGCGGCCATGACCATAAATCGCATCGTGGATGTCGATTACGATCGCGAAAATCCTCGCACCAGTAATCGGGCGCTGGCCACCGGCGCGCTTTCGATCAGCTTCGCATGGGTATTCACGTTTGCCAGCGCCGGCCTTTTGGTGATCGCCGCGTGGCGCTTGAATCGCTTGGCGCTCGAGCTCTCGCCCGTTGCCCTGGCGATCCTTTTCCTCTACTCGTATACGAAGCGCTTCACCATGTTGTCGCATCTCGTGCTGGGGTTCTGCCTGGGAATGTCGCCCGCCGCAGCGTGGATTGCAATCACGGGCGCCTTCGATCTGCGCATGTTGATTTTGTGCGCCGCAGTAACGCTGTGGGTGGGCGGCTTTGACGTGCTCTATGCCTGTCAGGACCTCGAATTCGACCGCCGCGCCGGACTCTACTCTGTTCCCAAGCGCTTCGGCATCGCGCGATCTTTGCTGATCGCACGCGCCATGCACGTGATCATGGTGGCGCTGTTAGCTTGGCTGGCAGCTAGCTTTCGGCTTCCGTGGCCTGCGTGGGCCGGCATTATCGTGATCGCAGCACTCCTCGCGTACGAGCATTCGCTCGTGCATGCCAACGATCTGCGTCGGCTGAATGCTGCGTTTTTCGCGGTGAACGGTTATATTAGTCTTTTGTTTCTGCTGTTCTGGGGCGCCGCCGTAGCTCTCGCGCCATGAGAATCGAATTCGCGGCGCTGCGAAATTGAATACACCCGGTCGCTCCATGAGCGTAGCCCAACATTCCGAAATGAAAACCTCCGCTCCCGTAATCGACGATTCGCACCTCGAACCTATCGCCGCAAAAGTCCTTGCCGGCGAACGCCTCAGCTTTGAAGACGGCGTCGCCCTTTACCGCTCGCCTGATCTGCTGGCCCTGGGCTGGCTGGCCAACTACGTTCGCGAGAAGCGCCACGGCAACGTGTGCTACTTCAACGTAAACCGGCACATTAATCCCACCAACGTCTGCGTGGCGCATTGCAAGCTTTGCGCGTTCGGTCGCAGCCCGGATGCACCCGGCGCTTACACATTTGCCCTTGAAGAGATCTGGCAGCGCGCCGAACAGGGTCTGCGTGAAGGCGCCACGGAATTTCACTTGGTCGGCGGCCTGCACCCCGATCTCCCGTTCGACTATTTTCTCGACCTGATTCGAGGGCTAAAGGCGCGTTGCCCGGGCGTGCACCTGAAAGCTTTCACCATGGTCGAGGTCGGCTATTTCGCGCGCATCTCCAAGCTTTCCATCCGCGATACCTTGCTCGCCCTGAAAGACGCGGGAGTGGATTCCTTGCCCGGCGGAGGCGCGGAGATTTTCAATCCGCGCGTTCGCAAAGTGATTTGCGATCACAAGGTCAGCGGCCAGCAGTGGCTCAATATCGCGCGCACCGCGCACCAGATCGGACTTCATTCCAACGCCACGATGCTTTACGGCCACATCGAAACCGACGAAGAGCGCGTCGAACACTTGCTCGCTTTGCGGGCGCTGCAGGACGAAACAGGCGGCTTCGTGGCCTTCATCCCGCTGGCATTTCACCCCGAAAATACCGGACTCGCGCATTTGCCCAAGCCGACGGGCTTCACCGATCTCAAGACCATCGCCGTATCGCGCCTGCTGCTCGATAATTTCGATCACATAAAAGCGTATTGGATCATGCTGACTCCCCGCGTTGCCCAGATCGCCCTCCGTTTTGGCGCCGACGATATGGACGGCACTGTAGTGGAAGAGAAGATTTATCACGATGCCGGCGCCACCACCGACCAATTCACGCCACGAAACCAACTCGAACGGCTGATTCGCGAAGCAGGCCGGGTACCCGTCGAGCGCGATACCCTCTATCGCCCGATCGATCGATCCAAGATGCCGGCGCCTCCGCCACCGACCCGGCGCCAGCCTTTCCATCATCGTATAGCTGGCCGCTTGGCAAAGGGTCGTTTTCCGCACCATCTCAAGCCGTTTCTCGGGCTGCTTCGCTTGGCCTTTCTTCCGCCGGCGCAAACCCAGCTTGCTGGCCGGGGCGATTCAGTAAGGCGCTTCCGAGAAGCAGCGCGTAAAACGGCGCATACGTCAGCCATTGAAAGTACGGATCGAAATGCCAGATGCCATTGATCTGATATTCGATGAGCACTTTATAGGAAAGAAACTGCAGAATGGTCAGGAGCATCCAGGCGGGATTCGGGAAAAAGCAGAGCAACGGAACGATCCAGGTGAAATACCAGGAGTACGTATTGGGCGCGACCATCAAAATGGCTCCGATGATGAGATATGCCGCTCGCAGCGGCTCAATATTTCGAGCAGCGGCCCAGATCGCCAGCCCGAGCACGACGCCTTCGCCGATCCCCGCGGCGAGCTCTGCGTGTCCTGAGAACCACAGCAGTACGGCGTATAGGCTGGGATTGTAGTTTTGCCAGATCGCCTGGTACCGAGCGAATATCTGTGGGAACTGCATGAGCGCGGAACGATACGGCCAGACGCAAACACCCGCAAGCAGCGCCGAGCCACCGAATGCTAGCCAACCTCGAAGCTTTCGGGGCCACCCCGAAAGACGCAGCGCCAGGGGCAACAGAGTGACCGGAAAGAGCTTCGCTAAGGAGCCTGCTGTCAGAGTAACCGTGGACGCGCCGGGCCGCCTTTTTATGATCGCGAGCGCCACAACCATGGCGGCAATCGCCAGCGCATCGTTATGCCCGCTCGCCGCGAACTCAACGATTACCAGCGGATTCCAGGCGTATATGGCGAGCCGAAAATTCCCGTCGGGGTACGATTGCAGCCATTTTGCAAGCATTGCCAACACCAGGAGTTCGGCCAAAACGAAAGGGAGCTTGAACGCCACCGTGCCGGGCAGGAAGCGCGCTCCGGCCCGGAAGACGAGTTGCGAAAGCGGCGGATACATGGAGGGAATTTCCGGGCCCGGCATTACCGCATAGCCGGGATCGCGCAAATAGACCAGCCGGGGATCTTTCGGCGCCAACGCATATGGATTCCAGCCCTCGTTCTGGACCCGGCCGTCCCAGCGATACCGTTGAATGTCAGTGGAAAGCGAGGGCGTGAGCGAGTAAAGTGTCAGGCGAAAAAGCACTGCCGCGGCCATTATGATCCAGAACGCGGGACGGCTTTTCGCGGAGTGATCGAGGACGTATAAGGCGATGAAATAAACGACGCCCGCGGCCAGTGCCAGGGCTATGGTCTCGATGACCTCAACTTTTAGGTCGCCCGCGCGCGCCATCAACACGAACAGCGCTTCGAGCGCGAGCGCCCCGGCAAGTGCCGCGAATGTCTGAGAAGCAAGGCGAGAACGAGGCGCAGACGAAGACTCAGCAGCACTAAGCATCGAGTTCGGTGGGAAAGAGTTCACGTTGAGGAGGAACGCACGGCTTGTTCAGCGCTGATCTCATTTTGTTGGTAGCGGCTCAAAGCTGGCGAATCGATTACTGGTCGCGCCTTATGGATCCCGCTCGGGATCCATTCCGCGGAATTTATCAACTCAACGGCTTCGACCTGGCCATAATGGTCCCTTACTTCCTTATTCTGGGAGTACTCGCGGCTTACGGCATACATCGTTATTGGCTGGTCTACTGTTATTCCAAGTATCGCGCCAACGTTCCCGCCAAACGCGCCGAGCCGGCCACCTGGCCGAACGTAACTATACAGCTTCCGATCTTTAACGAACGTTATGTCGTGGAGCGCCTCGTCGAGGCCATTTCGCGGCTGGACTATCCGTCCAGCTTGCTCGAAGTCCAGCTGCTGGACGATTCTACCGATGAGACTCAGGCAGTCGCGCGCGCTTGCGTGGAACGTTACCGCGCTCTTGGTCTCCAGATTCATTATCTGCACCGCGCGAATCGCGAAGGATACAAAGCGGGTGCACTGGCCGAGGGACTCAAGTCGGCTACTGGGGAGTTCGTCGCTATCTTCGATGCCGATTTCCAGCCCAGTCCCGATTTTCTGCGCCTCACCTTGCCGTATTTCAGCGATCCCAATTTGGCCATGGCGCAGACGCGCTGGACATATCTCAACCGCGATTACTCCGCTCTCACCGAAGTCGAAAGCATCCTGCTCGATGGCCATTTCGTCATCGAACACGGCGCTCGCGCTCGCAGCGGCCGCTTCTTCAATTTCAACGGCACCGCCGGCGTCTGGCGCCGAAAGGCCATAGACGACTCGGGCGGCTGGCAGCACGACACACTCACCGAGGATACCGATCTCTCCTATCGCGCGCAGCTTCGCGGCTGGCGATTCCTCTATCTGCCGGATATCGAGTGCCCTTCCGAATTACCCGTGGAAATGAACGCCTTTAAAGCCCAGCAGGCGCGCTGGGCCAAGGGCCTCATGCAGACGGCCAAAAAAATTCTCCCCCGCGTCTTGCGGGCCGATTTGCCCTTCGGCATCAAGTCGGAAGCCTTCTTTCATCTGACCGCGAACATCAGCTATCCCTTAATGGTGCTGCTCTCCACTCTGCTTTTGCCGGCTATGATTGTGCGCTTTTATCAAGGCTGGCTGCAGATGCTGCTGATCGATTTGCCGCTGTTTCTTGCCTCGAGCTGTTCGATTTCCGGTTTCTATCTTACGGCGCAGCGCGCTCTCTATCCCAAGTCGTGGACGCGAAAAATCGTCTATCTGCCTTTTGTCATGGCGGTAGGCATAGGCCTTTCCGTCCGCAATGCCAAAGCAGTGCTGGAAGCGATCTTCGGTGTGCAATCAGAGTTCGCGCGCACACCTAAGTACCGCATCGAAGGTCACGCCGGCACCTGGCAGCGCAAAAGCTACCGCAATCGCGCCGGTTGGATGCCTTTCATAGAAGTAGGCCTGGGACTCTACTTCGCGGTCACGGTCTACTACTCCGTTCAGAATGAAAACTATTTCACTGCGCCCTTCTTGCTACTTTTTGTCTGGGGCTATCTGTATACCGGCCTGATGTCGCTTGGGCAGGTATGGATAGAACGCTTGCGCTTCGGTGTGCACGCCCCCGAAGAGATTCGTCCAGCCGCTTCGGGCGTCCCCGGTTTTTGACGCCTATTGAAACGCGTCCCAAATCATGGTCAAATCGGGCGCATTGATTCAGAGGCTTCACTGGACTTTGGGAGGCAATTGATGAGGAATCGTTCGGGGATTCTTCTCCTCGCTGCGTTTGCATCGCTCTGCGCGCTCGCGATTAAAGCCGCGCCGCCACAACGAGCACAACAAGAAGGGCAGCAAGACGCCAAGAACATGAATCACGGCGTCCCGTGGGCATACGGCTTTGCGACGCCCTACGTCCCGGCGCCCGGTCCTGGAGCTGGAGGGGGTGGGGCTAGAGGCGGTGCCGCCGCCGCAGCGCCCGCTCCCGCGCCCGCAGCTCCTGCTGCCGAACCCGAAGACCGCGATACGCCACGGCACCTACCCGGCGCCGCGGCCGCCTTCGCACTGAAGGAAGTCGATAACAATTACGGCCCGGCCGATTGGTTTCCCCAGGATCATCCCAAGATGCCCGAGATCGTGGCCCACGGCGATAAAGCCGCGATGGTGAACGCTTGCGGCTTCTGTCACTACCCGAATGGCAAGGGCCGTGCCAATAACGCAGGGCCCGCCGGCCTGCCTGCCGAGTACATCCTGCAGCAGATCGAAGATTTCAAGAACGGCGCGAGAACCAGTTGGGATAAGAGAAAGCGAAATACAAATCAGATGATCGATATTGCCAAAGGCCTCTCTCCCGAAGAGGCGCAGGCGGCAGCGGAATATTTTTCCTCCATGAAATGGACGCCTTATATCAAAGTCGTCGAGGCGGACATGGTTCCGAAGGGCCATTTTGTCGGAGGGGGCGGAGGTCTCAATATGCCGCTGACGGGGGCCGAAGCGGGAATGGAGCCACTTGGCGATCGCATCGTCGAAACGCCGGTGAGTCCGGAAGATACCGAACCGATGCGCAATCCGCGGTCCGGCTTCATCGCCTACGTCCCACTCGGCTCGCTTAAAAAAGGTGAGGCACTGGTCCTTCACGGTGGCCCGGGTAAGACAGTTGCCTGCGCTGCCTGTCACGGTGATGGGTTAAAGGGCAACGGTAACTTCCCCTCACTCGCGGGCCGCTCTCCGAGTTATCTTGCGCGGCAGCTCTATGATTTCCAGCGTTTCACGCGCGTCGGCCCCGGCGCCCAAATGATGCAGCCCGTCGTCGCTAACTTGAGCGAAGACGATATCCTGGCGGTCGTGGCGTACATCTCTTCACTTCAGCCCTGACGCAGCATCCGGGGGCGCAGGAATTTCCGCGTTCTTGTAGCCCAGGCTCGCGCCGGCCGGTGGCGGCCCTGGGAGTTTACCTTCGCGGCAGCAAAGACCGGCTCGTCTGCCGCGTAGTTGCGTTCTTGCCTGCGCGGCGCAGCCGATCAGATCTGTCCCAGCCCGCCGTCCACGTTGATTTCCACGCCCGTGATATAGGACGCATCTTGCGAAGCCAAAAACGCCACCGCTCCCGCCACTTCCTCAGGCTGCCCAAACCGCTTCATCGGGACCTTCGCAACGATTCCTTCGTGAATTCGTCGATGGCTTCCTTCGGCAGTCCGGTCCTCCCAAGGATCGGCGTAACAATCGGCCCCGGCGCAACCGTGTTCACGCGGATGCCGCGCCCTACCAGTTCCGCCGCCGCGGTTCGAGCCAGAGAGCGCAGCGCCGCTTTTGTCGCCGAATATGCGCTCGCCCCTCGACACCTGTGCTGCCCGCCACGCTGGTATTCAGGATGATCGACGCGCCGTCGTTCAGGAACGGCAGAGCTTTCTGAATGGTGAAGTATGCGCCCTTGATGTTGATGTCAAAATTCTCGTCGAACAGGCTCTCGGAGGTCTCGGCCAGCGGCGCGAATTTCGCGACTCCCGCGTTCACGAACAGCACGTCAATCTTGCCCAGCTTCTTCGAAACCTCCGCATATAGCTTGTCCACGTCCGTAAGCTTCGCCACGTCCGCCTGCACCGCCACCACGCCGTTTCCTATCGAGCGCACCGCTTCATCCAATGTCTTCCTGCTTCGGCCCGCGATGGCCACTTTGGCGCCCTCTTCCTGCAGGCGCTTCGCCGTCGCCAATCCGATGCCGCTGTTACCGCCCGTCACCACTGCCACCTTGCCTTCAAGTCGCTTCATATCCCCTCCTTACCTCAGCTTGTTGGCACCCCCTAAGTTCAGGCCGGCCACGTTTCGACATTTAGATAAGTATCTAAGTATTTGGTTACATTCTGACGCCAATTTATTGGAGGCGGTACCTCCCTTGTGGACATTGCGGAATCGGTGAGGATCGGCGTAACTACTTCCGATGGTTGCGTTTTCAGAAAGAAAAGTATTCCGAGACCGGGACTCGCATAGGTCATCAAAGAGGGAAGGAGCAAGCCATGAGCAAGACTTTGAGTGTTACCAACCAAAAGCCGGTCGAAGGCCGTAACCAACCCACAATTCAGCGGCCTCCATTGCCGCCGTTTACTCGCGAGACCGCCATCCAAAAAGTTCGGCTGGCAGAAGACGCCTGGAATTCTCGCGATCCCGAAAAGGTGGCCCTGGCCTACACAATTGACTCACGCTGGAGAAACCGCTCGGAATTTGTGAATGGAAGGGAAGAAATCGTCGCCTTCCTCCGGCGTAAATGGACGCGAGAACTGAACTATCGCCTGATCAAGGAGCTCTGGGCCTTCGAAGCAAACCGCATCGCAGTTCGGTTTGCCTACGAATGCCACGACGACTCGGGAAATTGGTTTCGTTCGTACGGCAACGAAAATTGGGAGTTCGATGAAAACGGGCTGATGCGTCTGAGGTTCGCCTGCATTAACGATCTCCCCATCAAAGAGTCCGACCGCAAGTATCACTGGCCGCTCGGCCGCCGTCCGGACGAACATCCAGGACTCAGCGATCTCGGCCTCTAATGCGGCCGGTCACTTCACTTGCGAGCGCCCACTTTGTCGAGCTGGCGATAAACGCGGTGAATCCGCTAGACTTCAGTTAGCCAAATGGACCGTTCGGAAGTTGAAAAAATATCCAAAGCCCTGGCAGACGAGACGCGCCTTAAGATCTTCGAAGCTATCTCTGCAAGGAATGACATGACCTGCGGCGAAATCGTTTCCATGCGCGGCCTCACTCCAGCAACGGTTTCCCATCACCTCAGAATCCTCAGCGAGGCTGGGTTGATCGCCTGCCGCCGGAAGGGGCAATTTGTCTACAGCGAGGCCGTGCCTGAAACCATTGCGGCGTACTCGCGGGCCCTCGTCAAAATAGCCAGTGGCAAAAAAACCGTCCGTCGCCGCTCACCCGCCTAAACTGCTGGACGCACTTACTCTTCTGAACCTCGGCTACAGCCGTGCCGCATACAAGTGTCACTTCTTCTGAGTATTCGGAGCCGGCTGCGCCTGTGGCGTTTCCGATGGCGCTCCCGGAACCTCCTTGGATTTTCCGAGCTGGATCGTTGACCCGAACCGTTTGTAGTTCTTGTATCGCACCGTCATGCGCATGCGCACGTCGCCCTGGCCGGAAGTGCAATATATCGTCGGCGTGCGTGTAGGTAGGAAACCAAAAAGTGCTTTCGATATTTTCGCGGTAAGTCACAAATCGCGGAAAAAGGTTCTGATTATCGCCCTTCAGAATGTCGGGCACAGCCTTGCCATCCGTCTTCACCACAGCCAGATCGCGTCCATCCACCCAGACCGTGCCCTGAAAATAGCGTTGGGTCTTTTCGATGCGCTTAGGGCCGACGCAAAACTTATAAGTATTCAGCTCGTCGAGCTTCTCCGTGCCCGCGAACTGAATGTCGTACTTTGGCAGATCCTCCGAGGTCAGAACAAATGGCTGGATGTTTTCCAGGTCCTTCATATCTTCGGGCGAAAGTGTGAAATCGTGCAGGCTCGGTTGAGGAGCATATTTGATTTGTTCGTACCGCCGGCCCTGCGGCGTGAACACAATCTCGCTCTCCAGTCGGTATTCGCCCGGATTCGGCGCCACATCCTCTACCAGCACCTCTTGCGAATACGTGTAGTTGTCGCGCGCGAGCTTGAAATCCGATTCGCGCTGCGCGAATTGGCGGATGATCTCATCGGTAGATATCGAAGCAGGCACGGAAGCCGTTGCTGTTCCGCCGACTTCCCCTGTTCCGGGTGCGCACTGCGCGCCCGTCTGTGAATACTCCTGATCCTTGTCTTTGCCTTTATCCTTCGACTTCTGCGCCGCAAATAACGCCGGCTGCATCAAAAACGCAAACCCCGCGATCAGGAATGCGGCTGCTGCGAGCCGCCCAATTCCGCTTCGAATTCCATGAGTCTTCATTGCCATACCCTGATGATTGTCGTTAAGGATAGAACCCGCGCTTCCAAACAAGGTTGCCTTAGTCACGCTGCGCATGACCACTTCGCTAAGTATATCGCTGGCGCCGCAGTTTGGCGTGCGACAATGAATCGCGCAGCCTTTAATCGCATCCGACCATAGCAAGCAAGAAGCAAGAAGCAAGAAGGAAGTGAGCTTATTTCGGCCCCATCCCGCAAGCTCCCATAGATCTTTTTTGTGGAAATTCGAAGATTCGCGTTCTTCACCTTGACATCTTCCGTCCCGGTGTTACACTTTCTGAATCCGCTGTTGCTTTCCTGCCAGACAGGAAGCCTGTTCTTTGACAACTGAATGAGACATGCCAGAACCCGTTCGGTTTTGAGTGAATCGAGCGATGTTTTATTTCAAAAGTTCGTTCTGAAATCACTTCCCGGCTTCGGCCGGGTCTAGATTACAGAACAACCAGCTTCAAACGAGAGTTTGATCCTGGCTCAGAGCGAACGCTGGCGGCGTGCTTAACACATGCAAGTCGAGTGCGCAGTCTTCTGTAGCAATACAGGAGATCGGCGCACGGCGCACGGGTGCGTAACACGTGGGTAACCTGCCCTCCAAAGGGGGATAACCCGCCGAAAGGCGGGCTAATACCGCATGACATTCCGGTGGCTTCGGCCGCTGGAATCAAAGCCCGCAAGGGCGTTGGAGGAGGGGCCCGCGGCCGATTAGCTTGTTGGCGAGGTAATGGCTCACCAAGGCTTTGATCGGTAGCCGGTCTGAGAGGATGGCCGGCCACACTGGAACTGAGACACGGTCCAGACTCCTACGGGAGGCAGCAGTGGGGAATCTTGCGCAATGGGCGAAAGCCTGACGCAGCGACGCCGCGTGGGGGATGAAGCTTCTCGGAGTGTAAACCCCTTTCGACCCGGACGAAACGCCCGCAAGGGCTTGACGGTACGGGTATAAGAAGCCCCGGCTAACTACGTGCCAGCAGCCGCGGTAAGACGTAGGGGGCCAGCGTTGCTCGGAATTACTGGGCGTAAAGGGTTCGTAGGCGGTGCGGTAAGTCGGAAGTGAAATCTCTGGGCTTAACTCAGAGGCTGCTTTCGAAACTGCCGTGCTAGAGTGCGGGAGAGGCGAGTGGAATTACAGGTGTAGCGGTGAAATGCGTAGATATCTGTAGGAACACCCGTGGCGAAGGCGGCTCGCTGGACCGCAACTGACGCTGAGGAACGAAAGCTAGGGGAGCAAACAGGATTAGATACCCTGGTAGTCCTAGCCCTAAACCATCAGGACTTGGGGTGGCCCGCGTTGGCGGGTCGTCCCGGAGCTAACGCGTTAAGTCCTGCGCCTGGGGAGTACGGTCGCAAGGCTGAAACTCAAAGGAATTGACGGGGGCCCGCACAAGCGGTGGAACATGTGGTTCAATTCGACGCAACGCGAAGAACCTTACCTGGGCTTGAACCGCCGGTGACCAGCGGTGGAAACACCGCCTTCCCGCAAGGGACATCGGTAGAGGTGCTGCATGGCTGTCGTCAGCTCGTGCCGTGAGGTGTTGGGTTAAGTCCCGCAACGAGCGCAACCCCTACTCTTAGTTGCCACCCGCAAGGGGGAACTCTAAGAGGACTGCTCCGGATAACGGAGAGGAAGGTGGGGATGACGTCAAGTCAGCACGGCCTTTATGTCCAGGGCTACACACGTGTTACAATGCATGGTACAAACCGTCGCGAACCTGCGAAGGGGAGCTAATCGGAAAAAACCATGCTCAGTTCGGATTGCAGTCTGCAACTCGACTGCATGAAGCCGGAATCGCTAGTAATGGCGTATCAGAACGACGCCGTGAATACGTTCCCGGGCCTTGTACACACCGCCCGTCACATCACGAAAGTGGGTTGTACTAGAAGTCGCTGTGCTAACCGCAAGGAGGCAAGCGCCCAAGGTATGACTCATGATTGGGGTGAAGTCGTAACAAGGTAGCCGTAGGAGAACCTGCGGCTGGATCACCTCCTTTCTAAAGAAACCGGCTCGTCGATCCTGTTTTTACCAAAACGAAACGCTGTTCATTCAGCGTCTTCCGCGGTAATGCTGTAAAGCAGGATTCGGCAGCCCACGAATCTCAGACCCTGAGTTACACAGGTGTTCTGAGATTCACCTTCGATCCTTTAACAAGATCGAGGCTTCTTCGGCGCTCTCACACGCCGAAGAAAAAATATCGCTCATCGCCCCTCACGGGGCTAAAAGTTCTCTTGTTCCGTCCGGGTTCTGGCAGGTCTCATTCAGTTCTCAAAGGTCAGCTTTCTCTCCTCAGCCAAATTGAAAGCGTTGTACACCCGAGGAGTCCCTCCGTCGCCTTTCAACCCAACTTTCCTTATTGCCTTCGCCGCCGTACTCGCCAACGCGAAACTGTGAGTCCTCGATCGCAGAGAACGTATTTCGTCTACATCCTCGCCGGGAAGTCAGGCGTGCTCTATACCGGCATCACGAGCAGCCTCGCCCGCCGCATTTCCGATCACAAGGAAAAGAAAATGCCCGGCTTCACGCAAAGGTACAGCGTGAGTAGGCTCGTATGGTTCGAACCCTACGGTGCGGTGGTGAGTGCAATTACCAGAGAAAAGGAAATCAAGTCGTGGCGGCGTTCGAAGAAGGTCGCGCTAATCCAGACGAAAAATCCAACATGGCGCGATCTCTCCGCATCCGTTACTTGAGCTGTGCTCTTTCGTCATTCCGCGTACAGCGCGTCGTATGCGCCCGCTCGATCCCGACGGCGAACAATCGCCCCGTGGCGCTTGCCCCTTCACGTTGTCATTCCGAGCGGGTTTATGCTTTGCATCCGAGGAATTTCTCAGCCGCTTTTATTTCTGATGTCGTCTAACCGCGCGTTTTAGCCCCGCACTCAAAGCTGGGTCTTTTCGTTGTCATTCCGAGCGCAGCGAGGAATCCCTCATTTTTTTCCGGACGGTGCTCACCCTGCTGCCCCAGTCTACGGGCAACCGCTTCCCTGCTAGCCGCAGGCCGTCGCTCCTGCGGCGAAAGTCTCGACAGGATGAGCTCTCGCGGATCGAGAAAGGCGGCGCTGCTGCCTCCGCCTTTCTCTGAAGGCGCACCCTCAACCCCCAATCCCACTCCCCGCCTGTAGTAGACTCGTCCCCATGTACTGTCCCCTCTGCGGCGCGGAATATCGTCCCGGCTTTACGGTGTGCTCCGATTGCCAGGTCGCTCTCGTCCCCGACCCTCCGCGTGCCGGCTCGGCGACTGCGTCCAACGACACTTCCGACGAGAAGTCGTTCGCATTGGTCTGGTCAGGGAACGATTCGCGCCTGCACACTGAAATCTGCCAGGCTTTGGATCGTGAAAAGATTCCCACGCGCACACTCGGAAGCGAAGATCATCTTTTCAATTTCAATACGCGTCCAACTTTTGAGGTCTACGTGCCCGCTGATCTTGTGAATTCCGCGCGAGAAGCCATCAAGCAAGTAGCTGCCATGGAAGAAATCGCAGAGCCCTTGGAATCCGACCTTCTCGAAATCCCCGCCGAGGAAGATTCTCCAAGTGATAATGATGAAGATGAGGAGGAGCGCCGCGATTCTCGAGGACTCGACCCGCAGGACGCCACAGTCGAAATCTGGTCCGGCCAGGACGCGGACATGGCCGCCATGATCGCGTCCTCGCTGCGCGAGAATCACATCCCTTATCGCTCCGACCCCGATCTCGCGGAGCCTCCCGATATCGCGGGGTCCGATATTGCGGGGTCCGATATTCCAGGGCCCGAAAGTCCGGAGAAGAGCGCGTCAGACCAAATGCGCCCCACGCGGCTTTTTGTCTTTCCTGAGGACGAAAAATCCGCCAAAGAAATCGTCCGCGAAATCGTCGACGCCGCACCCCCCGAGTAACGCTTTACGTTGTCATCCCGAGCGTCGGGTTCTGGCGCGAGGGATCTGCTTTTTCCCTGCGGTGTACCTCGCTGTCGCACAACGTCGCATTGCATCGCCGGCCTCAGCCCAGCACCCAGCCGTCATTCCGAACGCAGCGAAGCGTAGTGAGGAATCCCTCATAGGTTTCTCTTGTAACACACCTCGCCGCAGCGCGACGGATCTACTTCTGGTGACGAAAGTTTGAACCATCGTTCGAACGATCCCCTGGCGCCGGTAGCAAGCCCCTCGGGTGCCACTTCATTCGAATGGCTCTCCAGTAAACAAGCATTGACTTCTGTTTACCACTCGTGTATGATACGTCATGTCACCGTTAGAAGACCGTCCGTTCCTCTGTGTCTCCCCCTTTTCTGCGTTATTTCCTGACGCCAATATCCGACTGAATTCAATCCGCCCGCGCGCCGCCGCCTCTCGTCGCTGCCCGCCGGTGCCAGTCCGCGCATTCGCGACGACAATCGGTACAGCCCGGCCACACTTTCCCTGTTGTCGCTACCCAACAAGTCTGCTTCACCGCGAGAAGATCGGCTCCCCAACTAATGAACACGCTCACACACGACGCCAACAAGCCTTTTAGAATGCGCACTTACGCAAAAAATGGGGGAGGGGTCTTTAACCTGAATAAGCACGGGAAGATCAAGCGGAGATCTAACGTGCTTGGAATCATATCGTTGCACAAGTTCAGGAATAACTCTCGGGGGGGTGGGGGTGCCATCAAGCATTACTTAAAAATCCGGGCAGCGAGCTAGCAGAGTCGTGCGGCGGCAATCCGTTCGAGGATCCGGTATGGCGCGGACTCCGGCGCCACCAGCGCCTCCGGCGGGATCAGCAGCGTCTGCTCCATGGCGAATTGCCCGGACATCGCGGCGTGGGCCACGCCATCGGTAAATACCATCCACGTCGCGCCCGGAGGAAACTCCAGACGCACTTTAGGGGAGTTGCGCTGAAATTCATCGTTCTCTTTCAGGTAATCATGGAACCGCAACATAAAACGGTCGTAGGGCGTGCGGCTCAGCCGCGCCAGGCCCAGTCCAGCCGCCCAGCGCGACACGCTCCGCCGCAGCGCGCCATTTCTTGCCGCGAACCGGCTGACCCCCGCGTCGGCGGCGTATTTTTCCGCCACGTAGCCGAAATCGCCGATCGCGTACCACACGCGCGGCTTCGTCGCGTGCAGATTCGTAAACACGCGCAGGATGCGCCCTCCGCGCGTTGGCCGCAGCCGGAATGCGTCCACGTGCAGCAGATCGTTACGTTTGTGGAGCGAAAGATCGCGTCCCTCTTCCTCGAACGGACGGAAGCTCGCAAAATCCAGCTTCCATTTGCCTGCGTAGGGCCGCAGAAAATCGCGCAGGAATTTCACCACGTGCGCGCTGTAGTTCCGCACGACGTGATGCAGATGTGTCTGGGTCCCATGATCGCCCGAAAACCCGCGCATCACGTCGTCCGCCGGCCGGTAAGACACGTTTTTGTGCAGCCGCAGCTCGTTCCATTCGCGCGAGAGCAGAAATTCGCGTTCGTCCGACGGAAATTCGTACGGCAGCTTCGGGAAAAAGAGAATCTTCCCCGCTTCGAGTTCGCGGCAAAGCGCCCGCGCGCGAGCGTCTTTGTCCCCATCCGCGGAATTTCCGGCGCCGCTTCCAGCATTCGTCCACCCGCCCGGAAATTTGTAATCTTCCACGGCGATCCAGTTTGCATTCCGCATCATGGCGGTTTTGGTTTCTGTGTTGGACATGGCCCATCAGGCGTACGGCGCGGGCAGGCCCATTTTCTTCCGGTACGCGCGCATTTCCGTCTGCATGTGCGTGCGAATGCGCAGGTTCGAGCGCGCCCTTGCCGTGCACAGCAAAATGTAGCCCGCTTCGCGGTCCTGAGGATAGTAGCTAACCGCATCGCTTGGATCAAACTCGCCCGGCTCAAGCAGTTGCCCGGCGCAGGTGAGGCATCGTCCTTGATGGCAAATCGCGGGAAGATTGACTCCCGCAGCCTTGGCTTCGTCCCAGATATGTTCGCTGGCCCGCGCGCGAATCACGCGCGGCCCGTACGGCGTAACCAGCGTCACGTCGAACGCTTCAGCCTCGACGCCGCTGCCGCCAATCTCAGCGGCGTGCGCTTCTCTGTCAGCCGTTCTCTCTGTGGGCATCTCATAACGATGATGAAGCCACCGCCGCAAACACGCAAGTTCTGCTCTGAAGGCCGTGTTCGATAGCGGCACTTTATTTTGGCGTGTGGAGCTGGAGTGAAACAATTGTAGCCCAGGGCGCCCGCGTGAAGTTGCGGTGCCCTGGGGAATTTCGATTTGGGGATTCCAACTCAGGGATTATAGAAATGCGAGTTCTTGCTGTACGGCGCCTCGCCCGGCGTGCCGCGGCGGAAGTGGCCCGAGGGGATCGACTTGCCGTCGCGTTCGTGCGCCAGCAGTTCGATGAACCAGGCTTCGTGCTCGATCTCTTCGTTCAAAATTCGCGAAGCCATATCGTAAGTCCGCGGATCTTTGCCGAAGGTCATGTCGCAGATTTCGATCCAGCTGCGGATGGCGCAGCGCTCGGATTCGAGCAGCAGCGTCAGAATGTTGACCGTGGTCGGCGGATCGGGCAGCTTGGCCGCCACGCAGCCGGCTTGGTCGTGGAACGCTTTCAGGTCGTTGGGCAGCTCGCCGCCCAACTCGTAAATGCGCGGGACGATGAGCTCCCAGTGGGCGCGATCTTCCAGGCGCGCGTCCTCGCAGATTTCTTTATAGTCTTCGTGTCCCGCCAGGTGCATGCGCAGGATCGTGTAGTAGTAATAGGTGCTGGCAAATTCTGCCGCCGCGTTCGCGATCAGCATTTTGATCAGTTTCGGGACGTCCACGCCGCGCGCGCTAATCACTTCCACGCCTACGCGTTGCGAAACGTCGCCGTATTTCACAACTTGTTTTTTATCGGCCATCGTTTTAGCCCTCCTGCAAGCGAGGGTAGAGTTTCCCAAAGCCAAGGTCTAATATATGAATTCTATGGAATTCATAGGCGAAACACATCGCAGCCCGCGCCGGAGCGTTTGACGGAATGGAATTGCACCAGCTGCGATATTTCTGCGCCGTCGCTCGCGCCGGAAACTTCACTCGCGCCGCCGAAGATCAGCACGTCGCGCAGCCGTCGCTCTCACAGCAGATCCGGAAGCTCGAAGACGAACTCGGCGCCAAGCTCTTCGACCGCTTTCCGCGTTTCGCCCGGCTCACAGATTTCGGCAAGGCTTTTCTGCCCAAGGCTGGCGAGATTCTGCGACAGGTCGGCCAGGCCCGCACCGAGATTCAGGAGATGTCGCAGGCCGAAGTGGGTACCGTTATCGTTGGCGCGATTCCCACGATCGCGCCGTATTTTCTCGGCCCTGCGCTGGCGCGCTTCGCCCGGCGTTATCCCGCGGTATCGATCAGCGTAGTGGAAGAGATCACTCCGATCCTGCTCGATCGGCTGCACAACGGCCACGTCGATATCGTCGTCCTGGCGCTGCCCGTTCGCGGCGAAGAGCTAATCTCCGAGGAGCTTTTTCGCGAACCCTTGTTTGCGGCTCTCCCGGAAGACCATCGGCTTGCCGCACGCAAGTCGCTGGCCCTCGGCGAAATCCGTGAAGATCCGTTTCTCTTGCTCAAGGAAGGCCACTGCTTCCGGGAAAATGCACTTTCAGCTTGCCGCAGATCGCGCGTAAGCCCGAACGTTGTTTTCGAGAGCGGCCAATTCTCGACCATTGTTTCGATGGTGGCGACGGGCATGGGCGTTTCGGTCGTGCCCGCCATGGCGGTGCAGCAGCATCCGGGCTGCAAATTCGTGCGCATTAACGACGAACGAGCTGTCCGCATCGTCGGATTGGCGCAATTAAAGTATCGCTTCAAGACTCGCGCCCAATGCGCCCTCACCGAGCAGTTGCGCCGTCACGCGCAGACTCGCCTGGTTGGGCTGGATTGATCCGGACGCAAGGATTTTCGGGCCTTCCTGGAACCGT
Organism: uncultured Acidobacteriota bacterium; assembly: GCA_963846235.1. Lineage (GTDB taxonomy): Bacteria > Acidobacteriota > Terriglobia > Acidiferrales > UBA7541 > Palsa-189. Next base: position 2,929,543 of record CAWJVF010000002.1, on the reverse strand, counting down.
TCGGAGCCGGCAAGTCTTGCGGGGCTTGATAAAAAAAGGTAACTTAATGGCGTTTTCCTTCGTCGGACGTACACAGGCGCGCAGTCTCGTCCATGGGCGGGAACAATCTTGCGCTTAGCCGATTCCCAAAATGGCCATCCCTTGCCCCCAATCTTAACGAGATCGGGCGAGGACGCTGGTGTGTCGCCAAATGGCGCTCATAATCCGCCAGAATGGCCCGTCTTCTGGCGTGTTGAAGGCAGCCTGGCGACACTAACCGCAGTTCGTCCTGTGGCCTACTTCACCTGGAATGCGCACACCTTTGCCGAGCGCTGGGCACGCCGCGGCGGCCTTTTCCTGCAAGCCTTGTTTCGGCCGGCGTTGTACGCAAGCCACAGGGTGTTGGCAACCAGGATTTTGCACACGCTGTTGCGAGGTGTGAGCCGCGACCGCCTGGATCTTCTGGGCGAAGAGTATTTTCAATACGTCCTCGAACGCCAACTGAGGCCCGAAGGTCTGGCGAAGCTGCGCGAATGGATGGCACTACACGGCCAAGTGGTCCTGGTCAGCCAAGGCTTGGATCACGTCATGCGGCCGCTGGCACAACACCTTGGGATCGAACGCATTGTTGCCAACCGCCTGGAGTTCCGTAACGGGGTTTCCACCGGCCGCCTGCTGAATCCAGTTATCCGTCCGCGAGGGCCTTTCGCGCTTTTGGGCGGGCAAGCGGATGGGCGTGTCAGCGCCGAGCAATTGCTTCGTGACTTGGGCCTGAAAAATCATCCAGAGCAGCTCGCCGAAGCTATTTCGCCCGCTCGAAGGCCATCGCCTCAAAACCACAATGCCCTGGTTGTTTTTGACCGGCAGCAGGGCCGGCCGCTTTCTGTGCGCCAAGCCTTGCGGGGTAAACAGATTCTGTTGGTCGGCGTGACTGGTTTCATCGCCAAGGTCTGGCTGGAACATCTTCTGTCTGAAATTCCGGAGATCGGCAAGATTTATTTGCTGGTCCGGCGGCAACGAACCACCACAGCCCGGCGCCGGTTTGAAAAGATTGTCGAGTCCTCACCGGTTTTCGACCGCCTGGAAGAACGCTACGGGAAGAATCTCTCCGCGTTTCTAAATGAGAAGATCGAAGTTGTCGAAGGCGATGTGAGTCAGCCCGAACTTGGGTTGGACGCTAAGACACGGCAGCATCTGGCCCGCGTGATCGATCTGGTCGTAAATAGCTCCGGGCTGACCGACTTTAACCCCGACTTACGCGATGCCCTGGCCGGCAATGTCGATCCCGCAGCGCATCTTATCGAATTCCTCCGCGCGTCGGATCATGCCGCGCTACTCCACCTTTCCACGTGCTATGTCGTGGGCGCTCGCGACGGGCGCGTTGTCGAACATCTGAAATCAAACTACACGCCGGCAGACGTGGAGGATTTTGATTTCGAGCGGGAGTTGCGTTCCCTGCAGGAACTCGTCCGGAAAGTTGAAGAACGAGCCAATAGTCCGGAATTAGAAGCGGCATTGCGCCGACAAGCACTTGGCCGCCGGCACGAAAATCAGCGCCCGCCGGGGCGGGAAGTCGGAGAGTTGATTCGGAAGAACCGCCTGCGGTGGGTACGCAATCGCCTCACGCGGGCAGGGACACGACGCGCTCGGAGGCTTGGCTGGCCCAACACGTACACATTCACAAAGAGCTTGGCGGAGTCGCTGCTGGCGACCCGAGGCGCCGGGCTACCCATCGCCGTCGTACGGCCGTCCATTGTGGAAACGTCTATCGGGCACCCGTTCCGAGGATGGAACGAGGGAATCAACACCTCCGCGCCACTTTCGTATCTGCTGGGGACATATTTCCGGCAACTGCCATCAAACGAGCGCAAGCGCCTCGACGTGATTCCCGTGGACATGGCCTGCCGCGGAATGACGCTGATTGCCGCGGCGCTCGTCGAGCGGCGTCATAAGCGTTTGTATCAACTGGCTACGTCCGCGAACAATCCTTGCAACATGGGGCGTTCGATTGAGTTGACAGCGCTGGCGCATCGCAAGCACTATCGCGCTCAACAGGGCCTGGAGCATTGGGTGCGGATGCGATTTGACACGATTCCCGTATCGAAGCAGCGCTATCGAAACTTATCCGTTCCGGCGCAAAAGTTTGTCGTGAAAGGCATCAACCGCGCGGCATCGGCGCTTCAATTCAAGCGTCCGCCCCTGGCTAAAGCCGAACGAGACCTCGAGCGCGTCGAGAAACTCATCGAGCTCTATGAGCCCTTTATTCTTCACAACGAGCAGGTCTTCGAGTGCGAAAATGTGCAGTTGCTCTCCGCCCTGCTGCCCGTGGATGAGCAAGACAAATTCGCTTACGAGCCAGGAATGATCGACTGGTGGGATTACTGGATCAATATTCACATTCCTGCCCTTCGCAAATGGTGCTATCCACTGATTGAAGGGCATGCGCTGGAAACAGCGACGCGTCGCGAGTTCCACTTGCCGGATGCGGCGGATGGCTCGTCGCAAGTTGACGCCAGCGGCACCTGAGCCACATGGCTATTTTCCTCACCGGCGGAACCGGTTACATCGGATCCTACCTGGCAGCGGGACTGCTCGAACAACATGGCGAATCCCTGAATCTTCTGGTTCGCGCGGAGGATGCCCATGAAGCGCAGCGGCGGCTGTGGCATTCTCTGCAACTGCACTTCGACTTTCCCGTTTTTCGCGAACACCTGGCCACACGTATCCGCATTTTCCGCGGTGATTTGACCTCACCGCGATTCGGCCTCAGCGACGAAGAGTACGAGTTGCTGGTCGCGTCCACAGATTCGGTATTGCATTGCGCGGCCTCGCTCAATCGAAAATCCGAAAAAAGCTGCCTGAACGTAAATTTGCGCGGCACGCTCGAAGTCATTCAACTCGCGCGCCGGGCACATGATACGCACGGGCTGCGGCGCTTCAGTGAAGTGAGCACCGTGGCTGTGGCGGGCCGGCGCGATAATGAACTGGTCACGGAAGACGGTGCGATCGACTGGGACCGCTCCGACTACGATCCGTACGCGCGCACAAAGAAATTCGGCGAGCACATGGTTCGGGAGTTGCTTCCCGATGTGCCGCACACGATTTTTCGTCCCAGTATTGTGCTGGGGGACTGCCGCCGGCCGGAAACTACGCAGTTCGACATGGTGAAGGCTTTTGTGTTTTTAGGAAGCCTGCCCGTGCTGCCGTTCCGCCCTGAGGATTGCGTAGACATCGTGCCGGTCGATTACGTGGCGAATGCGATTGTCACTTTGCACCAGCGGCCTAACCCGGAGCATGAGATTTATCACCTGTCTTCTGGCGTCCAGTCACAGACCTTTCGCGAATTGACGGCGGCGCTAGCCGAGGCGCGTGGCAAGATGAGGCCGTTGTTCTGGCCCGAACTGCAGGGACCGTTTCGCAGAATTGCGGAGCGACTGTCACGGCGCCGCGACAACCTGGGCTATGCGGCTTCGCTGCTGAAGGTATTTTTACCCTACCTTCTTTGGAACACAGTGTTTGATAATACGCGCGTGGTGACTGAGCTTGGCCGCTCTCCCGCGCCTTTCTCTTCCTATTGTTTCCCGTTGTTCCGTTTCGCAAAAGAAAACCGATTCCGATACCCCTATCGCGAATGGCCTGAGAACGCGGCGCTTTCGAGCGCACCAGAAAGCGCGCAGGATTCAGAGCGGCATGTAAGCGCCGGAGAGCGCGCCAAATGACCGATCTCCTGCTGCAAGCGTGGACAGCCGCTTTGATCGAGCGCACGAAGCTCGAGTGGATGCTGGGCCGCGGCAAAGCGTGGAAACCGGGCGAGCGCCTGAAATTGCTGTTTGCGGGGTACAACGGCAATCGCAATACGGGTTCCGATGTGCGTGTGGAAGAGATGCTGCGGCAGGTGCGGCAGGTGCTGGGAGCAGACCGCGTGCAGCTGACCGTGACGGCATTGGATTTCGCGCTCACGCGTGGATATTTTGGCGATGCGGCGCAGGTGCGCCTGCCGGATTTATTTCCGCCCTTTCTTTACAAGGAAGTGCGGCGGCATCATGGCGTGATCGCGTGCGAAGGCTCGATGTTCAAAAGCAAGTTTGCGAATGCGCTGACCACAATGTTCATCGGCGCCCTGGGCATGGCTGCCGGCGAGAATAAGCTTTCGATCGGATATGGGGCCGAAGCGGGTTACATGGACCCTTCGTTGGCGCGGCTTTGCGCGCGCTATTGTCACAACTCCGTGGTGGTTACGCGAAATGCGGAATCGCAGGCTGTGCTCAGTTCTTTGGGAGTGGAAAGCGAACTCGGCACGGACACGGCCTGGACCTTCGAGTCGCATCCGGTGGAATACGGGCGCAAGGTCCTGACCGATGCCGGCTGGGATGGCGCGGCGCCAGTGCTTATTTTCTGCCCAATTAATCCGTTTTTCTGGCCGGTAAAGGCCTCCGTATTGAAGTGGGTGGCCCGTGGCACCGCCGGCGCATACAAAGGGAGCCACTATCGCGGCCCTTACTTTCACAAATCGGGCGCGCAGGTCGACGCGAGCTACGAACAATACCTGAACGCGTTTGCCAAAGCGGCGCAAGCGGCCCGGCAGAAGTATCGAATGTTTCCCGTTCTCGTCGCCTGCGAGCGGCTGGATGCACACGCCTGCCGCGCAATCGCCGAACGCATCGGCGGCGCGCCCGTGTTCACTTCAGACGACTACGACATGTATCAGTTGGTGAGCATTTTGCGGTCGGGTCATCTGATGATCTCGTCGCGCTATCACGGAATCGTCACGTCCATGCCGGCGCTTGTGCCTTCAGCGGGAGTGACTATGGACGAACGCATTCGCAATCTCATGCAGGAACGCGGCCACAGTCATCTGCTTTTTACTGTGGACGATCCCTTACTCGGGGACAGACTCATTCCCGCGATTGACTCCCTGCAGCGCGAGCGCGAAGCGATTGCCGATGGCATTGGGCGCACAGTCGTAAGAAATCTGAAGACGATGGCGCGCATGGGCGTTTTCCTCGAGCGCACGGTGCACGAACGCTATCCGGAATTTCCCGTCCAAGGGGGGCTGCGAAGCTGGGAAAACTATCTGCCACCATTGCATCCGGGCCTGAGGCAACTCGTCGAGTTATACGACGGCCGGACACAGGCAATGGCGGCGAACTAAGAAACCGAGAGAATTCAGCCGTGAATTTTCTGCAGAATATATTTGGGCGGCTCGCCGACTCGCCGGGCAACATGGTGCTCGAAGAGATGCGGCCGGAGGGGCGCGTCTCCGTGACGGCCGGCGCGCTGCTCGAACGCGTGGCAGTGGCGCGCGCATTTTTGTCCGCAGCCGGTTTGCGTAAGGGCGACCGCTGCGCCCTGCTCTCAGCTAACAGCATCAATTGGGTCGCTGTAGATCTGGCGGCGATGGCCGATGGCATCATCGTCGTGCCGCTCTACGCACGGCAAGCGCCTGCGGAGCTAGCGGCCATGATCCGCGATTGCCAGCCGGCCATGGTCTGTTGCGGCGATGCCGACTTGGAGCGCAATCTCCTCGCAGCATGGCCCGGCGGCGAGGCACGCATGGTGACTCTGGACGAAATCTTTGCGTCGGGGCTTCAGGGAGCCGGCATTCGTACAGATCCAACTCCGCTGGCTGACTCCGATCCGGTCACGATTATCTACACTTCAGGCACCTCGGGTGAATCGAAGGGCGTGGTGCTCAACGTGGGCAACATCACGTACATGCTTTCTTGCACCACCGCGCGCCTGGGACAACTTATGGGGCAGCGCACCGAACCCGACCGCGTGTTCCACTATTTGCCGTTCTGCTTTGCGGGCTCCTGGATTCTGCTGCTCTCGAGCCTTATGCGATTGAGCGAACTGCGTCTCTCGACTGACCTGACGCGCATTGCCGACGACTTGCGCGCCTCCACGCCCGACTACTGCCTGAACGTGCCGCAACTGCTGGAGCGCATGCGAACCGCGGTGGAAGCGCAGATTGCGAAGCGTGGCGGACTCGCGAATACGATCTTCACTAAGGCGAAAGCCGCTTCGCTTGGGAGCACGAACGGGACGAAAGGCGGCGTGTCGCTGCTGCTGGCGGAGAAACTGATTTTTCCGGCGATTCGCAAGAAATTAGGACCTAATCTCAAGGCCCTGATTTGCGGTTCGGCGCCGCTGGCGCTGGAGACACAACTTTTTTTTCAGATGCTGGGAATTCCGGTGCTGCAAGTCTATGGGCTCACGGAGACGACGGCCATTTGCACGATGGACGATCCCAGGCGCGTGGATCCGGGCGCCGTCGGCCCGGCAATTCCCGGTATCGAGATGAAGCTGGGCGACAATAATGAAATTCTCGTACGGGGGCCGAATATTTTTTCGGCTTATTGGAACCGGCCGGAGGAAACAGCGAAGACAATGTCGAATGGCTGGTTCCACACGGGCGATCAAGGCGAACGAACTCCGAATGGCAATTGGCGGGTTGTGGGGCGCCTAAAGAATTTGCTGGTGCTGAGCTCCGGCCATAATATTGCGCCGGAACCGCTGGAGGAGAGGTTGGTGCGCTCACTTCCCGCCGCGCAACAGGTGGTTATGTTTGGCAATGGGCGCAGCTTCTTAACGGCTTTAGTGACCGGGGACGTGGCACTCGGCGAAGTGGAGGCAGCTGTCTCAGAGGTGAATTCGGGGCTTCCCCACTATCGACAGATTCGTGCGTTTCACATCGAACCGCAGCCCCTAACGATTGAGAGTGGACTTCTGACGGCAAACGGAAAGCTGCGCCGCGACGCGATCGCCGCGCACTTTCGGGACCCCATCGAATCGATGTACCGCAAGAATCCATCGTGACTGCTTCCAAAACCCATCTTTCCGAGAAAACCAAGACGCTTTCCTGGGGGCTAAAGGACGGCGCGATCGAGCTTGCGCTTCACCACTCGCCTTGCAACGAAATTGGCACGGCGATGCTCGAGGATTTGGAGCAATTTGTAGGCGCGCTCGAATCCGCGGACGTAAAGGCCGGGGCTCTGATCATATATAGCCGGCAAGAAGCGGGATTTTCCGCGGGCGCCGATCTGCGCGAACTTTATGCGGCCAGCGCCGGGCTCGCGGCGGCCGAGCGCGTTTCCGGTGTGCGTGGATTTCTCGAACGCATCCATCGCGTTTTGAATGCGATCGATGCTTCGCCGCTCACTACCATTGCGGCGGTGCACGGCGTCACGTTCGGCGGGGGATTCGAGTTGGCGCTCGCATGCGACCTGATTATTGCGGACAAGATGTCGCGCTTTTGCTTTCCAGAACTCAGGCTGGGTCTCATCCCGGGCTTCGGCGGGATTCCACGATTGCGGCGTGATGTCGGGAACGCGGTCGTGCGAGACCTGCTCCTTACTGGCCGGAGCATCAATGCTACTAAAGCATTGAGTACCGGACTGGTGAGCCAGGTGGCTGCCGAAGGCGAAGTTTTGCGCGTGGCGCGCGGGACCGCCGCGCAAATAGGTAAATTCGATAGGACGACGAGTGCGGCCGCGAAACGCTTTCTCAAACCCATTCCGCACGAGGAATTGCGAAGAGAAATCGACGTATTCTGCGAGCTATTCGGGCGGCCCGCGGTGATGGAGGGGCTGCGCAAATTCGCCGAGGATAAAAGCGCGCATCCTTACTTGCCGTAATCGGCATGCCTTAAATGCACGCATAAGCCGCCGAATGTAAAATACCTGGCATGAAGACAATCGAACAAACCACCGACGAGATTTTGGGATTGGCAGCCCAGCATTTTAAAATTTCACGCGACGAGCTTGCGCCTACGGACGATTTTTACAAGAAACTGAAAATCGACAGCTTGAGAGCGCTCGAATTGATCACAAGGCTGGAAAATCATTTTGGCATCGAGCTTCCCGACTACGAAGTTCAGGGCGTGACGGACTTTCGCACCCTGGCCAGCCGCATCCAAGCACGCCTCTAGTTGGCATGTTGGACTTGAGCCAATACGAATCGCTGGGCGCAGCACTTAGTGGTGCGATCGAGCGCTGGCCGGACGAAGTCTGCCTAATCGAGGCAGATCGTGAACACGAGCGCTGCCGCTTGACGTACCGCGACTTCGGTGCCGCGGCGCTGCGGCTCGTTGGAGGCCTCGAAGAGAACGGATTTGCTCCGGGGGATCGCGCGGCGATCCTGATGAGCAATCAATCCAAGTGGCTGATTTCGGCCTATGCAGTTTTCTTTTGCGGCGGCGTGCTGGTGCCGCTGGATTATAAACTCACTTCTGCGGAGCATCTGGCGCTGCTGGCACACTCGAAATCGCGTGTGCTGATTGTCGAATACCCAATCTGGCGCGCGTTCAGCCAAGGGGATATCTCTTCGACGCGCGTCGAAACGATTCTGGTCACGGAGGCACCCGCGGGCGCCGATCTTGGAGGCGACAAGCGATGGGAGGAATTTCGCGGCCATCAAGCGCCTGAATTTCGCCCGCGAGAACGGTCGGATGCGGCCTGCATCGTATATTCTTCCGGAACCGGCGGCCGGCCAAAAGGCTGCGTGCTGACGCACGAAAATTATCTCGAGCAGTGTGCCGCGGTTTCTCCGCTGTGGCCGTTTTCGCCCGGCGCGCGCTACCTGAGTATCATTCCCACAAATCACGCAATCGACTTCATGGGCGGCTTCATCATGCCGTTTACCGGCGGCGGAACTGTAGTGCATCTGCGCACTTTGCGGCCGGAATATATCCGCGAGGCGTTTACCCGCTACAAGATCACCTACATGGCGGTCGTGCCGCTGATCCTGAAAAATCTGGAGCGCGGCTTGCGCGAGCGATTCGGGGCTTTGCCACCGATGAAGAAGCGGATTCTGAACACACTGGTGCGCATAAATCGCATGGCAACGCGTGGGCGTCCACGTTTGTGGTTGAGCCGGGCATTGCTGAAGGATGTTCACAACGCTTTTGGCGGCGAACTGCGCGCGCTCCTGGTCGGCGGCGCGTTCACCGAGCCCAAGACTCTGGAATTTTTCCATGACCTCGGCATTCAAATCGCAAATGGTTACGGATGCACGGAAGCATGCACCGCGATTACGGTGAATGATATGAAACCATTTCGGCCGGATACTCTGGGCAAGGCTGTGGCGGGAATGCAAATCCGGATTGTCAATCCGGGTGCGGACGGCGTAGGCGAAGTGGCCGTGCGCAGCAAAACGGTGATGTCGCATTATCTGGACGATCCTGAACTGACAGCGGAGACGATTGTGGATGGCTGGCTGATGACAGGCGACCTGGGAAAAATCGACAGCACTGGCCATCTACAGCTTCTGGGGCGCAAGAAAAACATGATCGTCACAGCGGAGGGGAAAAACATATATCCGGAAGACATCGAGAACGTGTTCGACAGCCTTCCAGTGAAGGAGTTCTGCGTGTTTGCGGCGAACTATTTGTGGCCGCAGCGCACCATGACAGGCGAGCAACTGGTGCTCGTGCTGCATCCGGATGCGGCGCAAAATGTAAATGGAGCGATACACAGCGAGGTCGAGCACCGCAATCAGCGCCTTTTGCCGTACAAACGCGTGAGCGGATACCTTCTGTGGCCGGAGGATTTTCCGCGGACGGCATCGCTGAAAATTAAACGAAATATTCTAGCGGAACAGATCGGCCGCCAGCTCGACCGCAGCGCCGTGCAACTCCTGTGAGTAACGCATTTCTTGCCATAATTAATCCGGCAGCGGGCGGCGGCCGCTGCGGCAAATTGGCGAAAGCGGCGCTGGACAAACTGCGTGCGGCAGGGGTCGAAGTAGAGGTGGCGGAAACGTCAGGGACCGGAGACGCAACACGCATTGCGCGTCGGGCATATGCTCGGGGACAGCGCCAATTCATAGCCGTTGGGGGCGACGGGACTGCCTACGAGATCGTCAATGGCCTTTTCCCGGAAGCCGAAACAGCGGGCAAACCGGTCCTCGGATTTCTACCGCTGGGTACGGGCAACTCCTTTCTTCGCGATTTCACCACCAATGGCGCGGAACATGCGAGAGAAGCCATCCTTGCGGACACGCGGAAATCAAGCGACGTCCTCTGCCTGAAACATTCGGGTGGCAAGCTCTATTTCATCAACCTGCTGAGCGTGGGATTCACGGCAAACGTCACGGCTGCGGCGAATCGCCTGTTCAAAGGACTCGGCGAACTCGGCTACTTGTTAGCGGTGCTCATCTGCCTCGCAAGACTCAGGCGCCAGGCTTTCCCACTGCGGGCGGATGGCGACACGGAATTCGACGACAAGCGCTGCCTTTTTCTCAGCTTCAACAACAGCAAATACACGGGCGGCAAGATGAAAATCGCACCCCAGGCGTCCACTGCCGACGGTTTGATCGAGTACGTTCGATGGGGTCCGATCGGAAGAGTCGGACTGTTGCGGAACTTGCCGACGCTCTTTGACGGCACGCATATCGATCACCCGCTCGCTTCGCGTCGGGGAGTGCAACGAATCGAGTTCGCGCTCGACGATCGGGTCGACGTAATGATCGACGGAGAAGTGCTCACGTTGAAATGCGAGAGCGTGGAAGTGCTTCCTGGAGTTCTGGACGTTTTGGTATGAACGATTACCCCGAAGAATCCAGTACGAGCGACAAGTCCGTGGCCGCCGACGAACAGGCTTCGATGTATTTATGGGCGCGAAGTATTTTTCGCTGGATATTGTCCGGATTGTTCTTCTTTTCGGTCTGTCCGGTGCTGATTCTGCTCGGGATTTTTATCGATCCCCGAAAGAACGACGCACCCCAGCGCTGGCTATCGAGGACTTCGGTACGGCTGGCTGGCGCGCGCGTGGAAGTGCGGCGCTCACCGGGATTTGATCCCAACCGGACCTGTTTTTTCGTTTCCAATCACGTCAATCTTTTCGATCCATTCGTGCTTTACAGCGTTGTTCCTCAATTTATGCGCGGTCTGGAGCTCGAATCGCACTTTCGCGTTCCGGTGTATGGCTGGCTGATGAAGCGCTTCGGCAACGTGCCGGTTCCGGAGGTGAACCGGCCGTCGGATCTGAAACGCATGTGGCGCTTGACTCGCGCGGCCCTGGATCGAGGCGTGAGCCTGGTCGTTTTCCCCGAAGGCGGCAGGACGCTCACCGGGCGCGTGGGTCCCTTTCACGAGGGTGTTTTTCGCATGGCTCAAGATTTCGGAACGCCCATCACGCCGGTGAGCATTGTCGGCGCGTTTACATTCAATCGCAAAACGAGTTGGATCTTGCGGCCTTCGACGATCGTAGTTTGGTTTCACGAGACGATAGAAACGGACGGCTACAGCAAACGAGACATCCCCGAACTGCGCGACAAGGTATGGAGAGCAGTGGCGGGACCGGTTCATTCTGCCATGGGCGAGCCGCTCCTCACCGAGCCAGAACCGCAGGCGGAAACAAAAGCCTAAATGACCAGATGGATGCCCGGTAGCGTGCGGCCGGCTTTGGTCTCCTGCCAGGTGTAAACGATGCGATGGATGACGGTGATCGTGGAAACCACCGCGATCACCCAGAGCACTGGCGCCATACGGTCGAATGTGCCTCCTATTATCAGCAGCACGAGCCGCTCGGGACGTTCCATGAAGCCGACTTTGCAAGTGGGAATCAGCGACTCCGCGCGGGCACGCGTATAACTCACCATAACCGATCCGGCGGTGGCCACGGCCGCCAGAATCACGTAGGAAGCCCTTCCGTTGACCGCATAGTAAACGAGCAGCCCCATGTACAAGGCCATATCGGAATAACGATCGAGAGTGGAGTCGAAAAAGGCGCCAAATGCGGTGACGCGCCGCTCGCGGCGAGCCACCTGGCCGTCGAGCATGTCCAGAAATCCCGCGAAGAAGATCACCGCCGCGCCTGAACGGAACATGCCTTCGGCAAACAGCAGCGCCGCCCACAGGTTCACGAATAACCCGAAAGCCGTAAGAACATTTGGGTTTATGCCGGTGGCCGCAATGGCGTCCACAATCTTTTCCAGCAGCCAGCGGGAACCGGCTCCGATGGAAGCAGTAATCATGCGAGTCGGGCCAGTGGCATCATACGTCAGGGCAGTACGCGCCCTCAAGCGGAAGCTCGCTTTTAGAAATTGTCACCGCGCAAGACGTCCGTAGAAACCGAGATCGCGGCTCTCTCTGCTTTCTGTGTTTTTCCATGTAAAGTAGCGGACCATGTCTGCGATCGATTTTCTCTTTGGGCGGCCCCTGCGCTCGTCCGATGAACTCACCGAGAGGCTCGGAGCCTCCGCTGGAATACCCGTCTTCGGACTAGACGCGCTGAGCTCGGCGGCTTACGGACCCGAAGCCGCCCTGGCACTACTCATTCCTCTGGGCGTTGCGGGCGTTTCGTACATTGTGCCCATAACGATCTGCATCGTGATTTTGCTGACGATCGTCTATTTCTCCTACAGGCAAACGATCGAAGCTTATCCGCAAGGCGGTGGCTCGTACACAGTGGCGGGACAAAACCTTGGTCCTTTTGCCGGGTTGCTGGCGGCGACGGCCCTGATGATCGACTACGTCCTGACCGCGGCGGTAGGAATCTCCGCGGGCGTGGGCGCGCTAATTTCGGCCATTCCCAAATATCAACCGCATACGCTGCTGATCTGCCTTGTGATTCTAGTGCTGATTACGCTGGTCAATCTACGCGGTTCGCGGGAAACCGGCGTAGTTTTCATGATTCCCACGTATCTTTTTCTGGGCAGCCTGGGTGCGGTCATTCTGGCGGGAGTCGCAAAGTCCGTGATGTCGGGAGGTCATCCCACACCAGTTGAGCCACCGGCGGCGTTGCCTGCGGCAACGGCGGCAGTGAGCCTCTGGATTTTGCTCAAGGCATTCGCGAGCGGTTGTACGGCCATGACCGGCGTCGAAGCGGTGAGCAATGGCGTGACCGCATTTCGCGAACCGGTGGTGCAAACCGCACGGCGGACGCTTACGACGATCATTGCGTTGCTGGCGATCATGCTGCTCGGCATCGCCTATCTCTGCCGCGCCTATCACATCGGCGCAACCGAGGCAGGTCCCGGATATCAGAGCGTGCTTTCACAACTCACGGCAGCCGTCGTCGGCCGCAACTTTTTTTATCTGATAACGATCAGTGGAGTGCTGCTAGTGCTCTCTTTTTCGGCAAATACCGCATTCGCGGACTTTCCGCGGCTGTGCCGGATGATCGCGCAAGACGGCTATCTTCCCGTCCCGTTGGCGGAGCGGGGGCGGCGGCTTGTGTACACCTGGGGCATTACGTCGCTCGCCTTCCTCTGCGGCGCGTTGCTCATTTTCTTTGACGGCGTGACCGACCGGCTGATTCCACTTTATGCGGTGGGCGCGTTCCTGGCATTCACCCTATCGCAGGCGGGAATGGTGGCGCACTGGAGACGCAAGGGCGGCTCGCGCCTGAATATCTTTCTGAACGCGCTCGGCGCGGTCGCCACCGGGGCAACTCTGATCATCGTGACCATAACGAAATTCGTCAGCGGGGCCTGGATTACTACGGTACTGATCCCGCTCATCATGATCATGATGTTTTCCATTCGGCGGCATTACGATCGCCTGCGCACTCAGATCTCGCAGGCGGCCACGCTCGATGTGACCGACCGGACTGCGCCAATCGTGGTGATGCCCATGATGGCATGGACCAAAGTTTCGCGCGCCGGATTGCAATTTGCATTCAGGATCTGTTCAGAGGTTTACGTTGTGCATGTGAGCACTGGGGATGCCGATAAGGAATTTCTCGATAGGTGGCACAAAGAAGTTGAAGCACCTGCGCGACAAGCCGGCTTGCGCATGCCTCAACTGAAAATCGTGAAGTCGCCGTATCGCTTTGTGATCGGGCCCATTGTCGATTACGTGCTGGAGTTAGAAGGAAAAAATCCCGAAAGGCAGATCGCGGTGATTATTCCGGAGTTGGTGGAAAAGCACTGGTATCACAATTTCCTCCACAATCAGAGAGCTACCTGGCTAAAAGCGTCGCTCTTGATGAAAGGGAACCGGCGGATCGTCATAGTCAATGTGCCCTGGTACCTCGATGAGTGATCAGCACACACGCGAGGCGCGCTCAGGCACGCGTTCCGCGCCCGTGCGTTTTGGAAGGGCCAGTTGCCGGCAAACTCTGCCCGGCTATCTGCCGCTATTTGGCAAAAATCAGCAGCGTGAATGTATTGGGAATAATCGCGGGCCGTGGCCGCGGATTTTCGGGCGTCGCCGCAGGAGCCGGTCCGCGATCCGATGTGACCGTATAGATATTGTGATTGCCCGTGTCCAACGCCATGGTGCGCGCGCCATCTTGCGTCTTGATGGTGTCTACGACGGTATATTTGTTGGGGGAATCTTCGTGCGCCGCGGTGATAGTGCCATCGCCGCAAGATGAGAATGCCAACTGGGTGCCCGGATCGAACCAGGTGGCGTCGACGCCGTCGCCAATCGGTATGCTGGCGACAGCTTTCCCGCTGGTGTAATCGACGACGACCATTTGCTTGTTGTGGCAGCCTACGAAGACGCGCTTGTGCGCAGTGTCAATTGCCAAACCCGCGGGCGAATCGCAGCCCTCGATGGGCCAATTGTTCAGCACTTTGAACGCTTTGGAATCAAGCTCGACCAGAATAGATTTGTCTTCGTTGTTCACGAAGATGTGTCCCTGGCCATCAGCTACGGCCGCTTCGGGCTTGCCGCCAACGGGCACCATACCGGCCACTTCGCCCGTCTTCGCGTCTATACCGGTGCCGTCCTGGCTGCGGGCATTGAAGACGAAGACGCGCTTGGACGCCGGATCATAGAGATAGCCGTCAGGCCCCTGAGCCATAGGCAGCGGAACCTCTTTGATCACCTGGAGAGTCTTGAGATCGAAGATGGTGACGGAATTCGACTGCCCGTTGCTGCTGAAACCGCGGTTCAACTCCGGCACGAGCGCCGCGCCGTGCGTACCCTTCAAATTCGGGATATCGCCGACCACTTTGCCCTCGGGATCGACAACCATGATGTGTGTTCCACGAGAGATATAAACGCGATGCGTTGTGGGGTCGGCGCTCAGGTAATCCCAGCCGCCTTCTCCGCCCAGGACGATTTTCTTAACTAGGTGGTAGCCTGAACCCTCGGGTGCGGCGAGCCCGTGAGTAACAAATGCGGCGATGCCAGCAATTAAAACAAGAGTCCAAAGCGTTTTGCGCATAGCGCACCTCCGTGTTGATTTACAAAGTTTCAGATGGGTCTGGATGACTGGAGCCATAGACGCGCCGTCAGGTGCTCCAGTTCCGCCTATTTTTCGGCACTTCAGCCGCGGTACAGCCATCTTGCCAAATCCAGATTGTGCTGGAAGTAATCGCTCGATGGCGCGGATTTCGCATTGTAGACGAATAAAGGAATGTTCAGTTCGTGCTCGGATCCGTGGGAGCGCAGGACGCCGGAGAAATTCTCCTGTTCGGAATCCATTTCTCCGAAGAGCGTATCCTTATCGCCCCACACAACCAGATCTCCAATGCGAGATGCCATAAGCCTGTATTCGCGGGCGGCCGCTTCGCGGGTAAGAACGCGCTCGCAACCTTTCAGCCCTGCGACAATTTCGCTGACCTTGGCCGCATCCTGAGCGCTCTTGAGATACACGTATGCCCCACCAGAGCAGCCCCGGTTGTGCTTTACGTAGCGGTCCCGGCCCACGGAAAAAGCCTTGCGAAGCGGAACTCCGCGCCGGGCACAAACTTTCTCGAGGTCATAGCAGCGGGTCTTGGCATTCATGCCGTGATCGGCGGTCACCAAAAATGCCGCATCGGGAGCCGCCTTCATCGCTTGGCCGAAAAGTTCGTCCAGGCGTGCGAGGTGCTCTTTAGATTCGGGCGCCTCGGACGCCCACATGTGCATCGGATAGTCGGTCGTGTGGACGTAAAGGCAGCCGATATCCGGACGATTTCGCAGAACATAAATGGCGGCGCGCAGCAGCCAGTAATTGATCTCGCTGCTATAGATGGAAGGCGCGGGCCCCAGCCTTTGCACCCATTCGGGAGTTGGTTCCTCCGCGGTGAGCACGATTTCAGCCCCGCGCAGGAGGAAAGTGACCGTCTTTGCCTTGCTCGAAAGAAGTGCCGACTTCACACCGTGCTTGCCAGCCCGTTCAAAAAGCGTGGGGGCGAGCAAGAGATCGGCCGATTCCATGTAGTCCTCGACTCCACGCTTTTCGTCGAAATAGGAGTTGCCGATAATGCCGTGCTCCTCGGGCCAAACTCCGCAGCAGATCGAGGCATTGTTGATGTTGGTGACCGAAGGCATCAAGCCAGTGACGGGCTTGTAGAGCCCGTCGCGCTTCCATTGTGCGAGAACGGGCATCCGGCTTTCCGCGAGGTAGTCCAGCCCAAAACCATCGAACATGATCACAACGGTTCTTTGGACAGGACCTTGCTGGGCTTGTCCGCTGGAGAGAGGTCCTAAAGCCGCGGATGCCGCAACGGCGGCTCCGTATTTAAGTACGGCCCGGCGGCTTGGCAGACGCATCATGACTTCGCCCATTTTTAGGATCGACAGCAGCTATAGGTTCGAGCTACGCACGGTAGCCATACCGCGGCGCTGGATACTTCTACCATGGGTCGTATAATCACTCAAAACATCAAAGGTGACTAGCCGGGTAACCGATATCTCGACTCCCAAGACCACGTCCGTGAAGCAGATGGCCGCACTCGGCTCGGTGGGTTCGGCCATTATTCTGTTATCGCTGAAGACTTTCCTGGCCGCGTCAACCGGAAGCCTCGGCGTGCTCTCCGAGGCGCTGCATTCGACGCTGGACCTGATCGCGGCGGTCATTACGTATCTCTCGGTCCGGGTTTCCGACCGCCCGGCCGACGCCGACCACACCTACGGCCACGGCAAAGTGGAGAGTTTCTCGGCGTTCATCGAAACGGGTCTGCTCATGTTGACGGCTGTGTACATTATCTGGGAGGCCGTGCAGAGACTATTCTTCCGCGAAATCAAGATTCGGCCGAGCCTGCTGGCCATTGGCATTTTGGGAATCGCGCTGGGAATCGATCTGCTGAGGTCGCGGACACTCGCTCGAGTCGCTCGGGAGCAGATGAGCGAGGCGCTCGAAGCTGACGCGCTGCATTTCTCGACCGACGTGTGGAGCACGTCGGTGGTGATTCTTGGCGTGGTGCTGGCCTGGGTGGGCCAGCGAACCGGCATAACCTGGCTACGTTACGCCGATCCCGTTGCCGCGCTGGGTGTAGCAGCGGTGGTGATCTGGGTCGCGGCGCGGCTGGGCCGACGCACCGCCGAAGCTCTGCTGGATACGGCTCCTGCAGGTTTGCAGGAGCGCGTGGCGCATGCAGTGGAGGAGTTGGATGGAGTGCTAGGCACCGAGCGGGTGCGCGTAAGGCGAGCCGGCAATCGCCACTTTGTGGACGTGACGGTGAGCATTCCGCGAGCGGTGAGTTTCGAGCAGGTGCACGCAATCAGCGATGCGGTGGAACGGCGAGTGGGCGAGATCATTCCCGCGGACGTCATGGTGCACATGGAACCGCGCGCACAGGCGGGTGAGCACGTGTTCGATTCCATTCGCGCCGCGGCGCAACGGCGGGGATTGGCGGTTCATGACCTATCGGCTCATCAACAGGACGGTCACCTTTTCGTCGAAATGCACCTGGAAGTCGATGAACATCTGAGCCTTAGTGAAGCTCATCGCCAAGCTACCGATCTCGAAGAAGAGATTCGCAAGCTTCCATCGCTGGCGGGCAACGCGGGGACAAACGGTGTGTTGGTAAATATCCATATTGAGCCCATGGGCGCGCATATTGCGACGGTCGATCGTTCTTCGGACGAACTGCGGGGGCTGGCGCACCAAGTGGAAAAGTTCGTGAACGGGCTGCGCGGGGAATTCCCCGCACTGAAGGATTGCCACGATGTTCGGGTCCAGGAGGTCGAGCGAAGGATCCAGCTATCTTGTCACTGCGCCATGGACGGCAATTTGCCGATCACGGCGATCCATGAGGTCACGGCGCGTCTAGAGGACCGCGTCAAGGAGCGTTTTCCGCAGATTTCAAGGGTGACCATTCACCCTGAGCCTCCGGAGGCCCGGGAAGGTTAGGCGCTTGCGTGGCCAGCGAGTCCACCTCCGCCCCGCTAGGATGTGGTTAGCCGGAGGGATGGTCATTCGCATCGAATTTTGTTAGGCTTTCAGTAGGAAAACAGGGCTGTATCCCAACATGGGAACGGCACCGGAGGATCCGATGAGCACCGCTTTCGATGCGGGCAACGGGAAGATTACCGTGCCCGACATACTTCGCCGTAAAACGAACGTTCCATCTAGTTCCACTCAAAATTCCGATCCGGGCCGTGAATCGGGCCAGCGGAAAATCGTCTGCCTGACCGCCTATGATTACCCGACTGCTCGCCTGGTCGACGAGGCCGGCGTCGACATTGTGCTGGTGGGCGATTCACTCGGGATGGTGGTGCTCGGGTATGAGAACACTCTGCCCCTCACAATGGACGAAATGCTGCACCATACGCGCGCCGTGAGACGCGGTGTGCGTAAGGCATTGCTCGTCGCGGACATGCCTTACGGCAGCTTTCACGGCGATCGGACCGAAGCAGTACGAAATGCGATTCGCTTCGTCAAGGAGGCGGGAGCCGAAGCGGTGAAGATCGAGGGCGGCGAGCGCCGCATGGAATTGATCGCGCAGCTGGTTGAAGCCGAAATTCCGGTGATGGGCCACATCGGCCTCACTCCGCAGTCGATGCACGCGTTCGGAGGCTTCCGCGTTCAGGGTAAAACTTTGGAAGCCGCCGATCAGCTCCTGCGCGATGCGCGCGCAGTGGAGGCGGCCGGAGCGTTTTCCGTGGTGCTGGAGTCGATCCCGCGCGAGCTCGCGACGCGAGTCACAAGCGAATTGCGCATTCCTACCATCGGCATCGGCGCCGGTCCCGAATGCGATGGCCAGGTTCTCGTGCTCCACGATATGATCGGCTTGTCGCTGGGGCACACGCCCAAGTTCTCGCGCCGGTATGCGAATGTGGGCGAAGCGATTTCCCATGCGGTCACTGCTTATGCAGACGACGTGCGTGAAGGACGCTTCCCAGCGGACGCAGAGTCTTACCATCTCTCGAGCGAAGTTCGCGAACGGCTGCTGGCTGTTCGCCGAAGCTGAGCGCAAAGGAAGCACATGATCACACCGGAGGATACTCGTACTTTGTTCGCTTACGACGCCTGGGCGAATCGGCGGATGCTTGATGCTTGTGCCGCGCTGGCTCCCGAACACTTCACGCGAGACCTGGGATCGAGCTTTCGCTCTGTGCGGGACACGATGGCGCATATCCACGGCGCACAGTGGATCTGGCTTGAACGCTTTCACGGCCGCTCGCCCGTTTTGCTGCCGAACGGCGATCCGTTCCCCGATGTGGCCAGTTTGCGAGCCCGCTGGACGCAATTCGAGAGCGAGCTTCTTTCGTATATCAACGGGCTGTCAGCGGCCGACCTCGAGCGCAGCTTCGATTACCGGGATATGAAGGGCAACGCCCACAGCAATTTGCTTTGGCAGACGCTGCAGCATCTAGCCAATCACGGCACCTACCATCGCGGACAAGTGACCACGATGTTCCGGCAACTTGGCGCGAAGCCCGTCGGAACGGACATGATTGGCTTCTACCGCGAGCGCGCCGCACAGGCCGCGCATTAGCAATCGCGCTAGCGCCGCGTGGAAGTCATTCACACCGTTGAATGGATGAAGCAGGTGTCGCGGCAGGCTCGCGCCGAAAGCCGGTTCACCGGCTTTGTGCCTACCATGGGCGCGCTGCACGCGGGGCATCTCTCCCTGATCGAAGCAGCCCGGCGCGATGCGAGCCCGGTGATCGCTTCTATTTTCGTCAATCCCAAACAATTCGGGCCGAGCGAGGATTACAAAAAATATCCACGCGATTTGGAAGGCGACCGGCGGAAACTGGAAGAAGCCGGTGTGGATTTTCTCTTTGTTCCTCCGGTCGAGGAAATTTATCCTGCCGGTTTTCGCACTTCAGTAAACGTGGAAGGGCTGGGCGATCGCCTGGAAGGCAAGATCCGGCCAGGCCATTTCCGCGGGGTGGCCACTGTCGTCCTGAAGCTGCTGGAGATTGTCGCGCCGCGATTCGCCTATTTTGGGCGCAAAGATGCGCAGCAGGCGCGCATCATCCGCCAAATGGCGGCTGATCTGGCTCTGGACAGCGAAATCGTGGCTTGCCCCATTGTGCGGGAGCCCGATGGCCTCGCGCTTTCCTCACGCAACCAGTATCTTTCGCCGGCCGAACGCAAGGCCGCAACCGTGCTCTATCGCGCACTCTCGGGAGCGCGAGGCGCGATTGAAGAAGGCGAGCGCAACAGCATGCGAATCGTCACGGCGATGCGGCAAGAGTTGGCCGGAGAGCCGCTGGGTTCCCCGGATTACGTCGAGATCGTGGACGCGGATTCGTTTGAGCCGATAATGCGGCTAACTCGCACGTGCCTGGTGCTTCTTGCCGTCCGTTTTGGCGCCACTCGCCTGATCGACAACATGCTGGTGGAAATTGCGGAATCGCGCGCGGGTGCCGCTAGCCAGGTGGTTTGCAGCCTCTAGGGCACTTGAAGCCTGCCAATCGCTAGTGAACCTGAGCTGAACCTAATTGTTTTACGGCTTCGAGGACTTCCGGGGCATGGCCTTTGGATGGCGCTTTGTCCCAGATTTTGGCAATGCGCCCGTCCGGACCGATCAAAAACGTGGAGCGCACGATTCCCATGAAACGACTTGCCGAGGAATTGCTTCATTCGCCGCGCGCCATAAGGCTTCAATGGCTTTGAATTCCGGATCGCTCAGCAATGAGAAATTCAGATTGTATTTGGCGGCGAATTTAGCCTGAGTCTCCACGTTGTCGCCGCTACAGCCCAGGATGACCGCGCCGAATTTGTCAAACTGCGGTTTGGCGTCGCGAAACTCGGACGCTTCGTTGATTCAACCCGAAGTAAGCGCCTTGGGGAAGAAATACAGGACCACAGGCTTGCCGCGCAGGCTCGCCAGCGCAATCTCTTTCCCGTCGGCCGCTTGCAGCTTAAAGTCCGGAGCTTTGTCGCCCACCTTGAGCATTTTTGTTTTACTCCTAACTTTCTTGGCCGCGGCCTTGGTCTTCATGCCAGCAGTCGTTTGAGAATTTCGTTGACGAGTTGCGGATTAGCGCGGCCGCGCGACGCCTTCATGACTTGCCCGACGAAGGATTTGAATACGCCTTCGTTGCCCGCGCGATACTTGGCAACGTTTTCGGGATTTTTCTCCACCACTTCCCGGCACAAACGCTCGATCTCACCGGCATCCTGAATTTGCGACAGGCCTTGGGCGGAGATGACCTCTTCGGCCGATTTCCCGGTTTCAAACATGGTCGCAAAGACCTTTTTGCCCGAAGCCCCGGTGATGCTCCCAGCTTCGATCTGCGCGAGCAATCCGGCCAAAGCAGCCGGAGTGACCGGGCTCGCTTCGACGGGCTGACCGGAATCGTTCAGCCTGCGCAGCAACTCTGTCTGGATCCAGCTCGCCGCGGCTTTTGACGGGGCGCCGGCGCGAACCACAGCCTCGAAGTAATCGCCAAGCGCGCGCGTCGCGGTGAGCACACCCGAGTCGTAGTCGGAAAGTCCGTATTCCTGATCAAACCGGCGGCGGCGCGCGGCGGGTAATTCCGGGCTGGCGCGCTGAATTTCCGCCAGCCAACTCGTGCTCACATGGACCGGGAGGAGATCGGGATCCGGGAAATAGCGGTAATCGTGAGCGAATTCCTTGGAGCGCATGGATTCGCTGCGGCCTTCGGCGACGTTCCAAAGCCGCGTCTCTTGAGAGATGCGGCCGCCGGATTCGAGCACGGAAATGTGGCGTTCGATCTCGTATTCCAGGGCGTGCTCGAGATAACGAAACGAATTCAGATTTTTGACCTCGGTTTTCGTGCCCAGGCGCTCCTCGCCGCGCCGCCGCACGCTGACGTTGGCATCGCAACGTAGTGAGCCTTCTTCCATGTTGCAATCGCTCACATCGGCATACTCAAGGAGTTGCTTCAGCGCGCTCAGATAAGCATGAGCCTCTGACGGCGAGCGCAGGTCGGGCTCGGAGACGATTTCCGCCAATGGCATTCCGCAGCGGTTGTAGTCGATATAGCTGTTACGATCGGAATCCGGGAAGCCCTCGTGCAGGTTTTTCGCGGCGTCCTCTTCGAGATGCAGACGCGTGATGCCGATTTTCTTTGCCGCGCCATCGTGCTCGATTTCCAAAAACCCATGCGTGGCCAGCGGCAGTTCGTACATCGAAATTTGATAACCCTTAGGGAGATCGGGATAAAAATAGTTTTTCCGGGCAAATCGCGACTTTTGCTGGATTCGCAGATTAAGCGCCAACGAAGCGCGGATCGCCAGCTCCAAGGCTCGTTTGTTAAGCACCGGCAAAGAGCCGGGCAAGCCGAGGCAAACCGGGCAAGTATTCGAATTAGGCGGGTCGCCGAATCGCGTAGAGCAACCGCAGAAGATTTTGGTCGCGGTCTTCAGTTGTACGTGCACTTCGAGCCCGATTACGGGCTCGTAAGCCGCAGCGACTTCAGGCGCGACTCGGGCGATTGCAGATGTGGTTCGGGCCATGGCGAATCCGGAGATTATAACATTGCCGATTAGGCGATTCGGGGAATCGCTGGCACGGAACGGAAGGGTCGAGTCTCTAGCGTGCTATCCCTGGGGATGCGCGATTTCCTGCCTTCTTCCTTGAACGATCACGCGCGGGCGGCCCGCGGGACCGGCTTCGATCTCGAGAGGGACCTCGAAAACCTGCTCGAGCAGTTCCCGCTGATAGACAGCGGCGGGCGGGCCCACGCGCAGGCATTTGCCCCGATGCAGCAGAACAACCTGATCGGCGAATTCCGCCGCCAAACCCAGATCGTGGGTGACCTCAATCACCGTGTAACGATGCTCATCGGCCAGACGGCGCAGGCGGCAAAGCAGGTCGATTTGCGCCCGGATATCCAGATGCAGCGTGGGTTCGTCCAGCAATAGTACAAGGGGCCGCTGAGCCAGCGCGCGAGCCAGTACGACCCGCTGCTTTTCTCCGCCGGAGATTTCGTGCATCCAGCGATCGCGCAAATGTTCGGCGCCCACTTGAGCCAGGGCGTTTTCGGCGATAGCAAAATCCTCGTCTTTCTCGAACCACAGCGAGCGGCCGTGGGGATGACGCCCTTGCAGAACATAATCGCCGGCACGAATCGGAAAAATAAGCGGACTTTCCTGCTGCACGAAAGCGATGCGCTGGGCCCGGGTTCGCACATCCAGATGGCACGTCTCGAAGCCGTCGAGTTCCACGCGGCCGGAAAGCGGCGCGATGGCCCCGGCGATCAAGCGGAGCAGCGTGGATTTACCGCTGGCGTTCGGCCCGAGGATCGCGACGAATTCGCGCTCGCGCGCCTGAAAGGTAGTCGCCTCCAGCGTGAAAAGCGGCGCCGCCTTTTTTCGTGCCGAGTAGGCATAGCTGGCTTGCTCGACATTGATGCGCAGGTGCGGAGGATGATGCTGGGTGCTGGGCGCCGGGCGCGCTTCTGTGAGGCTCGTCGTTTCGCTCACGCCAGTCTCCGGCGCAGCAGATAAATAAACACGGGAGCGCCGGCCATCGCGGTCATAGCGCCGACCGGCAGTTCGGTTGGCGCGATCAGAGTGCGGGCCAGCGTATCCGCTAAAACGATCGCAATGGCTCCGCCCAGCGCCGACGTCGGAATCAGCACGCGATAGTCGGAACCAAAGAACATACGCATGACGTGCGGCACGAGCAGACCCACGTAACCAATAGCTCCGCTGACGGAAACGGCCAGGCCGGTGAGCACGGAGGCCGAGATGTATACCACCAGCTTAACGCGCGTGACGTCCACGCCCAAATGCATGGCTTCTCGTTCGCCAGCAAGCAAAACATTCAGGTCCGAGGCGGTGGTCAGGATCGCTCCCGCAGCAGCGAGAAAACCAACGACCAGAACCCACAGCAGGCCGCGAGGAAGAGAAGTGGAAAGGTCTCCCATCAGCCAGAAGGAAATGCCGCGCAATTCACGGCTGGCAAGCGTGGTCATGAGAAACATGATCATGGCGGAAAGAAATGACGCCATGACGATGCCGGCCAAAAGCAGCGTGCCGCTATCGAGCTGTCCCTGGCGGCGGCCGAGAAAATACACCCCGGCTATGGTGGCGGCGGCACCGAGAAACGCCGCTGCCGGCGTCATCAGCGGAATCGCCGGCGCAGCCAGCAGTGCCAGAATGGCGCCCAAAGCGGCGCCGCTCGATACTCCCAGTACGTAAGGATCCGCCAACGGATTGCGCAACAGCGCCTGAAAGCCTGCGCCCGGCCACCGACAGCGCCGCACCTACGACAATGCCAAGCAAGATTCGCGGCAGGCGTATATCCACCATGATCAGGCGGAAATCGGTGGAGATTTTTTCCCGACTGACCGCTGACAAGCCACCATAAATTCTGCCCCAGATCTGCGAATGAAAATGGGACGGCGCCCAAGCGCAGCGCCAGCAAGACGATGCCGAGCAGCACTCCGGCAAGGAGCGCGCAACTCCACAGCACGCGTCGCAGGGTCAACGGTTTCATAGGCATCCGCCTGGCTGCGGGAGTGAGAAAAACGGCTGAGAAAAGCCCGCCGATGATGGTTTTCCGGCAATTTCGTGCCAAAGCGCCGAGAAATGCGGCATCGGCGGCAAACGCATCGGGATAAAGTGCGCGCGCGAGTTGCTCGATTCCGTCGACCAGGCGTGGCGAAGGATGGCTCATCGCCTCGGAAACAACAATGAAGCGCCGATTGCGCACCGCTTCGAGCTGCCGCCAGCCCGGACGCTCCTGCAACTCGGCCAATTCCCTTTGTACCTGCCGCGCATTGTCGTTGGAAATGATCAGGTAATCGGGTTGCAGGCGCACGACTTGCTCGAGATCGATCGTCGGCCAGGACTGTGGCGAATCGATGACGGAATGCGCGCCGGCGCGGCGCAAAGCGTCGTCAAGAAAAGTATTTCGGCCCACCGACATCAGAGGATCGAGCCAAACGATCATCAGCACATTTTTCGCAGGCAACCCGGCAAGCCGCCGGTCGATTTCACTGAGCCGCCGGCGCAGATTCGCCGTGAGCTTATGGCCCGCGCCCCCTGCGCCCAACAGGTCGCCCAATCGCTCAGTCGAGGTAAGCACCTGCTCGACTGTTTGTGGGTCGGTGGCGTAAACAGCGATGCCTAACTGCTCCAGCGCGTGCACAGACTCCGGCCGATTGATCTCTCGCGTGGCCACGACGAGGTCGGGATGCAGCGCGGCAATCGCCTCGATACTGGGACTTACCGGACCGCCAATGTGTGTTTTTTGCTTGGCCTCGGGCGGGTAATCGCAGAAATCCGTGTCGCCGACCACCCGGTCGCCGGCCCCGAGTGCAAACAGCGTCTCGGTAACGCTGGGCGCAAGCGAAACGATGCGGCGCACCGGTTGTGGGATCGAGAACGGTGCGGCCCGTTTCGTCTTTCACCTCGATGCGAGACGGCGATGAGGCTCGATTCTCCAGCGGCATGGCTGTGCTGTTGCGGCGCCGCTGAGCGCGAGCGGCGCGATCAGGGCCGATCCAATGCGCAATGCCGTGAACAGCGAATCCCCGATTGCCAATACGAATTACCATCGAACCAAAAACGCGCGGGTGAGCGCAAGATGGATTCTTCTGCTTGTGTCTTTAATGAAGACGGCGCCACCGGGGCGACAAATGGTTCGACCAGGTCATACGTGCGCATTTCTGTCGGCTCGGCCGGCGGGATTGCGAAGGATCGCTTGCCGTGGGGCCATTCGGTGAGCGTATTCGGCGCCGCTGGCAGTGTCAACCTCGTCCGTGATAGCCTGACAGGCGAAAAAGTCGATCACATAGGGAATTTCTCGGAAGGCCAGCGCTATAGGGGCGCTTTGAAAAGATTTGAGCGATCAAGGAGAAGAGTATGCCGAATCGCAGAGATTTCATTAAGGGCGTGGCGGGTGCGACGGCGGGATTGTGGGCAGCAAACCGCGCCTTCATGCGTGATGCGTCCGCGCAAGGCCGGGGACAAGGCGGCGGGCAGGGTCAGGCGGGCGCCTCCGACGCGCCCGTCGCGCATCGCGATATCCGCGTAGGCGGCAAGCGCGTCAAAGTGATCGATGTGCACGCGCATGCCACGATCCCGGAGGTCGCGGACGTGGTCAAGGGGACGCCGCTGGAGCGCTACGCGCAAGGCGGCCGCGCGCTGGGCGCTGACCGCATTCGGGAACTGGACAAGCGCGGCATCGATATTCAGGTGCTCGATATCAACACGTTCTGGTGGTACAACGCGGCGGATCGCGACCTGGCTGCCAAGATCGTGGACGTTCACGACAAGGGTCTCGCGGCATGGGTAAATAGCAACCACGATCGTTTCCTGGCGCTGACGTCACCGACACTGCAATTCCCCGATTTGGCCGCGCAGCAACTCGAGCATGCGGTCAAAAATTTAGGACTGGTCGGCGCCGCCGTTGCGGGTCACGTGCAGGGCGAGCCGCTCTCCGATCCCAAGTACGATCCTTTCTGGGCCAAAGCGCAGGAACTCGACGTGATGGTCTTCATGCACCCCAACAACGCCGACAACGTCACTAAAGAAGGCCTGAAGGGCCGGGGCGATCTGGGGAATATCATCGGCAATCCGCTCGAGACGACTCTCTTCCTCTCTCACATGATTTACGATGGCGCATTCGATCGCTTTCCGAACCTGAAGATCTGCGCCGCCCATGCCGGCGGCTACATGCCGTCTTACCTTGGGCGCACCGAGGTGGCGTGCGACGTGCGCCAGAATGCCGGCTGCATGAACAAGAAAAAACCCAGCGAGTATCTCAAGCAGCAGGTCTATGTCGATTCCATGGTCTTTTCGGCTGAGGGCGTACGGCATTTGGTGGCGGAAGTGGGGGCCAGTCAGGTCGTCTACGGAACTGATATTCCGCTTGTGTGGCCCGATACCATCGACGCGATTCTCGGCGCGCAAATCTCGGACGCAGACAAAGAAGCGATTCTCGGCGGCAATCTGACGAAACTGCTCCGCATCAAGACGTGAAGCTTTCGCGGCTGTAGCGACGATTTGAAACCAGAGCACTAATTCGGCTAACTGCGCCAGCGCAATGTGACCGGACCTTCCATCGGGTGCTGCATCGGCATGCCGGTCTGCTGCGAGGCAAGATAAGCCGACTTCAACTGAAAATACCAGCGCGCTTGCCGATCCGCATCGTCAATCAGCATCATGCGCGGCTGCACCTCGAGCCCGGGCTTCTGCAGTTCGATCACGCGCTGATCCTGCGCGATGAAACGCTTCCCGAAAAAGTGAAGCAGCGGCGACACAAGCGGAAACCAGGAAAATAGATTCCACGCCGCGCAAAAATCCAATTGGCAGAGGTCGCGCCGGATCGGCGTGACCGTGGTGCGATTCGTAAACCAATATCTTCCGCAGCGAATTTCTTCGGTGCGCATATTAGGGAGCACAAAATCGATCTGTGTGGTGACCGCCGCACCGTATATTTTGAGCAGCTTGTACGGAGCGCTATTCGCGGAAGGGCTGTGCGGGCTCATTCGAAAGCCCTGCGGAATGGGCTCAAAACTCTTTTGCTTGTCGCGAATGCTGTGCCGGCTGCGCCACCACCACGAGCGATGAACAAATGGGCCATGCGCTGGATCCATCAGCCCGATGATGGCCGTATCCATGCTGCAGGCCAAGGTCGCGGAAAGATGCGCGATACGATAACGGCCGCTGTATTTCGGCAATTCGGGCGGCGGCGGCATGTGATCAGCCTGTGAGCGTCCTTCGCCATTGCCGAAAAACACCCACACATAGCCGTCGCGCTCCTCGCAGGGGAAGCTGCCTGCGTAGATGCGGTTGCACTGGAGCTTGGAATCCTGAGTGATGGAGGGGACAACGCGGCACTGGCCGGTGTGCGCCTCAAAACGCCAGCCATGATAGGCGCACTCGACGGTTTGGCCATCGTAGTGTCCTAGCGATAACGGGAAAGCGCGGTGCGGGCAGACGTCGCGGAGAGCGAACGGCTTTCCGGAGGCGTCGCGTCCGAGGACCAGAGGGACCTCAAGGCGCGTCGAGGTCGCCAGCTTCCGGCCACGAATTTGGTTGCTGCGCAGGACCGGGTACCAAAAACCCCACAGGAATTCATCGCCGCCTTGCGCGGGATTTGAGACTGTGACTGGTGCGGTTTGCTCCATTACGGCGCGCATCCCATGATAGCTGCCGCCATGATATACGGTCCACCCGGGTTGCCCAACCCGGCTATTTTTGCGCCATTCGCAAGCGTGGGTTTCTTGTGCCGCGAGGTTACGGTATTCTGTCCGGCCATGCATGATCTCAACTATTTTCGCGAGCACCTGCCCGAATTCGAAAAAATGGCCGCAAACCGCGGCGTACGCATAGATTTCGAGGGTTTCCGCGCTCTCGATCGCGAGCGTCGTGAACGCATTACTGCCGTCGAACGCCGCAAGGCCGAGCGCAATAAAGCGAGCGAGGAGATTGCCCGGCGCAAGCGGGCAGGCGAAAAAGCCGACGATCTGCTGGCGGAAATGAAACGCGCTTCGGAAGAGATCAAGAAGGCGGACGAAGAGACTGTCCGGCTCGATGCCGAACTGCAGAGCTTCATGCTGTCAGTGCCGAATCTTCCGCATGCTTCGGTGCCGATCGGTCATGACGCCAGCTGCAATGTTGAAGTTCGCCGCTGGGGTAGCCCGCCGAAATTTGATTTCGCGCCGAAGCCGCATTGGGAAGTGGGCGAACGGGCCGGAATTCTGGATCTCGAACGAGCGACAAAAATAGCCGGAGCGCGTTTTGCCCTCTATCGGGATCTGGGCGCACGGCTCGAACGAGCTTTGGCGAATTTTTTTCTCGACGTCCATACGCGGAATGGATTTACGGAGTACCTTCCGCCTTTTCTGGTAAACACCGCGTCCTTAACGGGCGTTGGCCAACTGCCGAAATTCGCCGCAGACATGTTTCACATCGAAAACACGGACCTCTGGCTCACGCCTACCGCCGAAGTCGAGCTGACGAGCCTCTATCGAGATGAAACGCTCGATGCGGATCGGCTCCCGATCAAGGCCTGTGGGTGGACGGCGTGTTTTCGTTCCGAAGCGGGCGCCGCGGGTAAAGACACGCGCGGCATTCTTCGCCAGCATCAGTTTCAAAAAGTGGAAATGTTCAAGTTCACGCGGCCCGAGCAGAGTTATGAGGAACTAGAAGCTCTAGTACGCGATGCCGAATCACTCTTACAGAAGCTCGGGTTGCATTATCGAGTCGTCTTGCTCTGCACGGGCGACATGGGCTTCGCCTCCAGCAAGACCTACGATATTGAAGTCTGGCTGCCATCGGGCAATGAGTTCCGCGAAATTTCTTCCTGTTCGAATTGCGAAGCCTTTCAGGCGCGACGAAGCGGCATTCGATTCAAGCCAAAGGGTGGCAAGAGCGAATTCGTGCACACGTTGAACGGCTCTGGCCTTGCGGTGGGCCGCAGTTGGCTGGCCCTGATCGAGAATTATCAACAAGTTGATGGGTCTATCGTCATTCCGGAGATCCTAAGGCCCTATATGGGCGTCGAGCGGATCCCGGCGGGGACTTGATCGTAAACCACATAAGAGCTTTACTTACATCACCTTACGTACACATTGGACAGCCACGCGTGTCCTAAGTTGAACCAACCAATTAGACAGAGCCTACCAGATTCAATTGACAAGCCCTTTTGCTAGTCAATAAACTGCGCGCTTGTTCGACTTTACTTTAAAGATCAGATGAACCCTCTCAGCCGCATATTCCGAGTCGTCCTCTGGGGAGTTGTGACCGGGGGATTGCTCTCATTTGTGCGGCAATTTAGCGCGGCTGTCGGTCCTCAGATGACACGCAGCCAGCAGCCAGACAAATCTTCCCCTCCAATTCATTTATACCGGGACCCCGTTTGCGGCACTTATGTTTCCCCGGAGATTTCGCTCAAGCTGGAGAAATCGGGTCAAATTACGCACTTCTGCTCCGCCAAATGCCGCGAACGTTACGGTCAGCCAACCGCACGTGCGGCCAGAGCCTAGCAGCAAGGCGCTTTAAGCGCCAAGACTAAGGAGATCCTGGATGGGAACGGTCGCTAAGATTATCCCGCAACCGGTGATTCCGAAAGTGGCTCCTCGGGAGGATCTCAATCCTTTCCGCATCGCGCAGATTCAATTCGATATGGCAGCGGAATTTCTGAAGGTCGATCAGGGATTACGGCAGATTTTGCGCACGCCTAAACGGGTGATGGAAGTTTCCATCCCCATTAAGCTGGATAACGGGCAGGTGAAGGTTTTTGTCGGCTATCGCGTGCAACACAACACGGCGCGGGGCCCGGCCAAAGGCGGTATTCGCTATCACCCCAACCTGACACTCGACGAAGTCAAGGCTCTGGCTTCCTGGATGACGTGGAAGACAGCCACCATAAATATTCCGTATGGCGGTGCCAAGGGCGGCGTGATCTGCGACGCGAAACGGATGTCGCGCAGCGAGCTCGAGCGGCTGACCCGGCGGTTCACTTACGAGATTGCTCCCATTCTGGGGCCCGAACGCGACATTCCGGCGCCCGATGTGGCCACTGACGGCCAGACCATGGCTTGGATGATGGACACGTATTCCATGCTGACAGGCGAAGCGGCACTGGGCTCCGTGACGGGCAAGCCGATTTCGCTGGGCGGTTCGGAAGGCCGCGCCGATGCCACCGCCCGCGGGCTCCTTTTCGCGCTCGAAGAAGCTTGCAAATTGAAAAAGATCAATTTGCGTGGCGCCAGTGTCGCGGTCCAGGGCTATGGCAACGTCGGCTCCGCTGTCGCTCGAATCCTTTTCGAGAAGAAAGCCAAAATTATTGCCCTGAGCGACTCGCGCGGCGGTGTTGCCAATCCTCGGGGAATTGATCCGCTGAAGGCTTACCGTTACAAAGAGCGTGCAGGAACGGTTGTCGGCATGCCTGGCGCCTCTCGCATCTCCAACGAAGACCTGCTGGCGCTGAAGTGCGACATTCTGGTTCCGGCAGCGCTGGAAAATGCCATAACGCTGCACAATGCCGACCAGATCAAAGCCAAGATCGTTGCCGAAGGGGCCAACGGACCGACCACGCCCCATGCTGACGAGGTTTTAACCCGCAAAGGGATCTTCGTAATACCAGACATTCTCGCCAATGCCGGCGGAGTGGCCGTCAGTTATTTTGAGTGGGCGCAAAATCTGCAGGGCGCTCATTGGCAGGATACGGAAGTGAACCAGAGACTCGATCTCGTCATGCGTCGCGCATTCAACGATGTGTACATGGCCATGCGTAAGCACCGCACGCATTCGCGCGCAGCGGCCTACGTGCTGGCGGTGAGCCGCGTAACCGAAGCGATGCTCGTGCGCGGCCTCTTCCCCTGATAAATTTTTGCCTGATCGCGCATCCCATACTTCCCCCGCGCATCCTAATTATTGATGCGGCTATCTTCTGAGTCGCGAAAACTTTTTGGATCCCGCGAAAAAAACTTGCGTGTGCAGGTCGGGGCGCGTACATTCTGCTGTGCCGGTTCACTCCGGGATACGGAGTGGCCGGCATTTGTGCCTCGCGCGGAGGGCACGACGAGTTGAATAATCATCATCACGCTTCTTTCCCCATCGTTTTGACGATTGCCGGATTCGATCCTTCCTGTGGCGCGGGAACCGCCGCCGATTTGAAAACTCTGTCCGCCAACAATTGCTATGGCGTCGCGGCGATCACGGCGCTCACCGTGCAGTCCACTCAGGGTGTGAAAGCGGTCCACGTGACGCCGGCGCCGACTTTGCGAGCGCAACTCGATACGTTGGCGGAGGATTTGCAAATCGCTGCGGTAAAAATCGGAATGCTGGGCAGCCGCGCCAACGTTGTGGTGGTAGCTGAATTTCTGGACAAAATGAATCTTCCCAATGTTGTGCTGGATCCCGTCGTGCAGCCCAGCGCTGGCGGGCCAGACTTGCTGGATGCCGCAGGCGTGAAGTACCTCGCCGACGAATTGATGAAGCGCGCGTCTGTGATCACGCCAAACGTTCCCGAAGCGGTGTTGCTTTCCGGAATTGAGATCAAGGACCTCGCGGGCATGGAAGCGGCTGCGCGGAAGTTAGTGGAGCGCGGGGCCCGCGCCGTAGTTGTGAAAGGCGGGCATATGGATAAAGCCGTCGATCTTCTTTTCGATGGCTCGGAAGCGATGACGCTCGGCGGCGATCACGTCCGCACCGAGCACACCCACGGCTCGGGCTGCACCTTCGCGTCAGCGATTGCTGCCCAACTCGCGCTGGGGCGCGGCTTGCACGAGGCAGTGATGCTTGCAAAAGCTTATGTCGTGAAAGCCATTGAAAATGGCTTTGCCATCGGAAAAGGTCCCGGACCCCTCGACCATTTCTATCGCACCCACCACGAACCGCCGCCGCGCGGCATCCACGAAGTGCCGCAGCACGGTATGCATCCAGCAGCCGAACCGGCTAACCGCTAAGGTCGCTCCCCCTCGCTTTTTGCAAACTGAAAGAAAGAATCTCGCCGGTCACGCCTCCCGGCGATAGGCAACGCGTCCGGCGACAATCGTGAACATGGGAGCGCCACGGAAATTGCGCTCGTCAAAGGGCGAATTGCTTGACTTGCTCGCGGATTGTTTCACGTGAAACGTCCAGGGATGATCGGTAGAGAAGATCGTCAGGTCGGCCGGCTCACCCGCCGCAATCGACCGCTTTCGGCCGAGTACGCCTGCCGGGCCAGTGGTGAAAAGTTCCACCATGCGCACCAGCGACAGACGCCCGGCATGCACAAGTTCCAGCGCCAATGCCAAAGCCGTTTCGAATCCCGTGACGCCAAAGGGAGCACGATCGAATTCGACCTCTTTGATCGCGGCCTCATGGGGCGCGTGGTCGGTAGCAATGGCATCAACGGTGCCGTCAGCGAGCCCTGCGATCAGCGCCGCGCGGTCTTCCGCGGAGGCCAGCGGAGGATTCATCTTGAAACGCGAATCGTAGACAACGTCTTCGTCACAGAGCGTGAAGTGATGTGGAGTCACCTCGCAGCTCACCCGCAAACCGCGCTTTTTGGCTGTACGCACCAGATCGAGCGACTCGCGCGAAGACATATGCGCGACGTGGAACCGGCAGCCGGTCAGCTCCGTCACCTGAATATCCCGTCCTACTGCGATCGATTCGGTCGCCGCAGGCATCCCGCGAAGGCCAAGGCGCACGGACTGCCGCCCCTCGCGCATGACCGCGCCGGCAAAAAGTGAAGAATCTTCGCAATGATCGATGACGGGCAGATCGAGGGCGCGGCAATAATCCATCACCTGGCGCAGCAGCTTGGCTGTGGCGATGGGATGTCCATCGTCGCTGACCCCGACAATTCCTGCCTTCTGCATTGCGCCGATTTCCGCCAGAGCTTCGCCCCGGCTGCCTAAAGAGGCTGCGCCGATCGGCCAGACATGGGTGCAGGCTACCGCCGCGGCGCGCTCCAGGATGGCGCGCGTCACGGAGGCATTATCGTTGACGGGCCGCGTGTTAGGCATCGGGCACACGGCAGTGAAGCCGCCCCTCGCCGCGGCACGCGTCCCCGTTTCGATGGTTTCGGAGCTCTCACCGCCAGGCTCGCGCAGATGACAGTGCAAATCGATAAACCCAGGCGCAACTACAAGGCCCGCGGCATCGATCGTCTCGCCGTTAGGGGCCGAGGAAGAATCTTTCGGAACCTCCGCAGGCGCAATCCGCGCGATACGCTCCCCGTCTATCCAGATGTTGCGCTTTGCGTCGGTTCCGCTGGCGGGGTCGATCACCCGGCCATTCTTAATGAGCAGCATGGGCCGATCCTCTCGCATCTTCGGCTTCCGAGCCGGTCGCGACCATCACAAAGAGCACGGCCATGCGCACGGCGAGGCCGTTGGTAACCTGCTCCAGAATGCAGGATTGCGGGCCATCGGCTACAGCCGGATCGATTTCCAACCCGCGAATCATCGGGCCGGGATGGAGCACCAGGGCGTCCGGGCGGGCGATCTTGAGCCGCTGCGGAGTAAGCTGATAGAGCAAGATGTACTCGTCGAGCGGTAGCGCCGGCTCATGCAGCCGCTCCTGTTGCACGCGCAGCACGATTACCACATCCGCCCCTTCCAGCGCCTCTTCGATTCGCGACGAGCGCCGCACGTGCTTGCCCAGGCATTCGAATTCGCGCGGCAGCCACATCGGCGGTCCGCAAAGGGTGAACCGGCAACCGAATTTTCCCAGAAGGTGGAGATTCGAACGGGCTACACGGCTATGCAGGATATCCCCAATGATTGTGATGTTCAGATTCTCCATCGTCCCGCGACGGTCACGGATGGTGAGCGCATCCAGGAGCGCCTGAGTGGGATGTTCGTGGGTGCCGTCGCCGGCATTGATAACGGGGATCTCCAGATGCCGCGCCACAAAATCCGCTGCCCCCGAAGAGCTGTGGCGCATGACGATGCAATCCGGCTTCATAGCATCGAGCGTGCGGGCCGTATCCAACAATGATTCCCCCTTCTTCAGACTGGAAGATTCGGCCTGTAGGTTCATGGTGTCCGCGCCAAGCCGCGACGCCGCGGTGGCAAAGCTGATGCGGGTGCGCGTGGAAGCTTCGAAAAAGGCCAGCCCAACCGTCTTGCCGCGCAGCGTGGCCAGTTTTTTCAGGGGATAGCGCTGAAATTCCTGGAAGGGTTTGGATTCATCGAGAAGAAAAGCGATCTGCTCCGCGGTCAACTCCTCAATGCTCAGCAGGTCGCGCAAGCGTTCTGCCACTTCGACTCCTCGAAGATATTTAAGACGCACGCCAATTCGCAATATCGCAGGCGGGCCATTATTCCACGCGCTCCACGAGCATGACACGCTCTTCCTTGTCGGTCTCTTGCAGCCGGACTTCGACGATCTCGCGGTCGCTGGTCTGGACGGACCGCCCGACGAAGCTGGCTTCGATCGGGAGCTCGCGATGACCTCGGTCGATCAGCACGACCATGCGCACGCGGCTGGGACGGCCGAGATCGAAAAGACCATTCATCGCCGCGCGTGCGGTGCGTCCCGTATAGAGGACGTCGTCCACCAGGAGCACATCCTTATCGTCCATGGGAAAGGCTATTTCGCTCGAATGAAGCACCGGCTGGGAGGCGATCTTGGATAGATCGTCGCGGTAAAGCGTAATATCCAACGTTCCTACCGGCACTTCGAGGTTTTCTATCCCATGCATGGCTCGGGCGATCCTCTGCGCCAAAGGCACTCCCCGCCGGCGTATCCCGATCAGCGCCAGGTTTGCCGTGCCGCCACTTTTCTCCACGATTTCGTGTGCCAAGCGCTGCAATGTGCGCTCAATTTCGGTGGCAGACATCAATTGGGTTTTTTCGACGACGCGCATCTCGGGCGAACATCCTAGCATAGGCCGGCGGAAGCGCGGCAGCGGCAGTCTGAGGATAAATTTTGCGCAAATTCGCATGGTAGACTAACCCGCAGTGAATTCGGCGAAAGCAGTTGATCTCTCCGTAGAAATCGGCACCTTGCATCTCGCGAATCCGGTTATCGCCGCCAGCGGCACCTTCGGATACGGCATCGAGTTTGCCGATTTGACCGACCTCAACCGGCTTGGCGCGATGGTGGTAAAGGGACTCTCGCTCGAGCCTATGGAAGGCGCACCGTCGCCGAGGCTTTCCCCGACGCCCGCAGGAATGATCAACGCCGTCGGTTTGCAAAATGTAGGTGTGCGTGGTTTTATCTCCGAGAAACTGCCGAGCTTGCGGTCCTTTCGCGTTCCCATCATCGCGAACGTCTTTGGCCGAACGGTGGAGGAGTATGCCGAAGTCACCCGGCACCTCGAAGGCGCCGACGGTGTGGCAGCGTACGAACTGAATATCTCGTGCCCAAACGTAGCTTGCGGCGGAATTCAATTCGGCAGCAATGCCCAACAGGCCGCGCAGGTGGTGGCGGCGGCCCGAAAGGTAAGCCGCCGACCCTTATGGGTGAAGCTTTCGCCAAACGTAGCTGACATCGGCTCAATTGCCAAAGCGGCACAAGATGCGGGCGGCGATGCCTTAACCGTCGCGAATACCTATCCCGCAATGAGCGTCGACTTCAGGACCCGCGGGTCGCGCATCGGAAACCCAACCGGCGGGCTATCCGGCCGGGCCATCAAACCGATCACGCTTCGGCTCGTTTATGAAGCCTCGAGCGCGGTGGGAATACCGGTCATTGGCTTAGGCGGGGTCGAAACTGCGGAGGACGTCCTGGATTACTTCGTGGTGGGCGCCTCCGCCGTGCAAGTGGGGACGGCTAATTTCGCCGATCCCAACGCATGCGCGAGGATAATCGCAGAGCTCGAGAAGCTCTGCGATTCAGAGAACATCCCTAATATCAATCGATTACGGGGAACATTTCGAACAGAAAAGCATTGAGCCGTTACGGACGGATGGGGTAAACTTTGAGCTCAATTCCGGCCGTCCCGCTCATGCGCAACAAACACTCCATCTCGTCGGCCGCCCTATCTTGGCCTCTCGTGGTGTTGCTGATTACCCCCGTGGTTCAGGCGCCGCTTTCCGCACGCCCATCCAACCCGCCAAAGCCGATCAAGGTCTGGTCAGGAGTCGCGAGTTGGTATGGCGGAGAATTCGACGGGCGGACGACCGCCAGCGGCCAGGTGTACGACATGTTTGCCGCTACGGCAGCCCATCCTTGGCTTCCGTTCGGCTCTCTGCTGCGCGTGACAAACCCAAGGACTGGCCAAAGCCAGATAGTGCGAATCAATGACCGAGGTCCTTTCATGGGCGATCGCGAGCTGGATGTCTCCTTTATCGTCGCGTCGCGGCTCGGTCTGATAGAATCCGGCGTGGCGCGTTTGCGCATTGAACTGCTCAAGGAGCCTCAACTCCCATAACCTCTTCGGCCAGCCAAAAGATAATCCTGGCGCTCGACTTCAGTCGCCTTAACGAAGCGCTGGACATGGCACGCAGCTTGGTGGGCCTCATAGGGATGTTCAAAATCAACATCCACCTCTTTACAGCCGAAGGGCCGGATGCGGTTCGCAAAATCGGCGCACTCGGCACGGGCATCTTCCTGGATCTGAAATACCACGACATTCCGAATACGGTGGCAGGAGCGATTTCCGCCGCGGCAGAACTGCCGAAAGTGCGCCTGCTGGACCTACACACGACTGGAAGCGAGGCCATGATGCGCGCCGGGGCGGATGCCCTTGCGAAGCTGGGCGCGGATCGCCCGAAACTTCTTGGCATAACCATTCTCACCAGTCTGAAACAGTCGG
Organism: uncultured Acidobacteriota bacterium; assembly: GCA_963846235.1. Classification (GTDB taxonomy): domain Bacteria; phylum Acidobacteriota; class Terriglobia; order Acidiferrales; family UBA7541; genus Palsa-189. The sequence continues at coordinate 2,892,322 of CAWJVF010000002.1, read as the reverse complement.
ATCTGCGGCGCGTAGGTATCGGTGGCACGCCCGGGTCGAGGGCGCTCAGCCTCGCGCGCGCGGCGAAAAAATGCGGATTGGATGGAGTTGTGGCTTCGCCGCAAGAGGTTGGGCAGATTCGCCGCGCCTGCGGCCGCGATTTCCTGATTGTCGTACCGGGTATTCGGCCGACTTCAGCCGAATCGAAGCGTCGTGACGATCAAGCACGGGTAGCTACGCCGGCCGAAGCCATTCGTGCCGGCGCTGATTACCTCGTCGTGGGTCGTCCCATTACAGCGGCCGCCGACCCGCCGAGAGCGGCGCTAGCCATCGCCGAAGAAATCGCCGGAGTCTTGCCGCCCTCCTGAACTCGCATTGTCGCGATTTGATCCTCCTCCCGCTCTTCTGTAGCATCAACTCAATCACCTATAAGGCCATGCCCATTCGAAACATCGTTGTCGGAACAGCCGGGCATATCGATCATGGCAAATCGGCGCTGGTCGAGGCCCTGACCGGCACGCATCCCGATCGCCTGGAGGAAGAGAAGCGGCGGGGCATCACGCTGGATATTGGCTTCGCGTTTCTCAAACTCGGTGAGATCAGTATCGGCTTTGTGGATGTGCCGGGGCACGAGCGGTTCGTGCGCAACATGCTCGCAGGAGCCAGCGGTTTCGATTTGGTGCTGCTGGTGATTGCCGCCGACGAATCGATCAAGCCTCAGACGCGCGAGCACTTCGAGATTTGCAAGCTGCTGGGGATTCCGCGGGGGCTGGTCGTGCTTACGAAATGCGATCTGGTTGAGCCGGAGGTCCTCGAATTAGCGCGTCTGGAGACGGAAGAATTTATCCGCGGGTCGTTCCTTGAGGGGGCACCCATTGTTGCGGTAAGCGCAAAAACGGGCGCGGGCTTGGACGAGCTTCGGCGGCAGCTCGCGCGCATCGCGGCTGAAACGCCTCCGAAGGACGCCTCGCGTTACTTCCGGCTACCCGTCGACCGAGCCTTTGCCATGAAGGGATTCGGCACGGTCGTAACGGGCACACTCATCGCCGGAGAAGTGAAAGCCGAAGACGAAGTGGAATTATTCCCCCTGGGGCGCTGTCTGCGGGTGCGGGGCGTGCAATCGGGCGGCAAAGCGGTGACGAGCGCCTTCGCCGGGCAGCGTACCGCCTTGAATCTGGCCGGGATCGAACACCACGAGGTGCAGCGAGGCATGGTGCTTGCCGCGCCCCGGCGCTTCGAAGCGACTTCGCGGCTGGACGCGCGCATTGTTCTGCTCGCTTCGGCAAAAAAGCTTAAGCATCGCGCGCGCGTGCACTTCCATCACGGCTCGGCGGAAACGATTGCGGAAGTGCATTTGCTCGGCTCCAAAGAAATACTGCCCGGAAGCATGGGCTTCGCGCAATTGCGCCTGGCCGATGCCACGCTCGCGCTGCCGGGAGACCGATTTATCCTGCGGCAATTCTCGCCAGTAGTTACGATCGGGGGTGGCACGGTCTTGAACATACCGCGCGGACGGCGGGTCCGCGATCGGCATTCGGCGAGTTTTCTGGAAGCACAAGAACGCGGCCTGAACGGCGATCTTTCTGCGCGCGTGGCTGCACTCAACGCCATCATTTCTTCGAATCTTGCGGGAAGCACTCTTGCGGATCTGGTCATGCGCACAGGCTGGCCGGAGAAGGAAATTCGCAAGATGGTGGCGAATCTAGCGGCGCAACGCGAGGCGCGAGTCGTGTCGGAACAGACATTCCTGGTAATTTCTCCCGAGGTTGTTGCGTCGTGTGCGGACCGGCTTCTGAAAGAAGTCGAACGATTCCACCGCGCCAATCCTTTGGCGGAGGCCATCTCCAAGGAAGATCTGCGCACGCGCTGCGCCTCAGCCCTACATGCGGATATATTCCGTGCCGCACTGGAAGATGCTGTGTCGGCGGGCAAGCTCGCGCTCGCGGGCGATGTGGTGAAACGCGCCGGGCGGTCCGTCGAACTGCAACCCGGCGAGGCCCGGGCGAAAGAGCAGATTGAGCGGGAGTTTGCGCGCGGCGGTCTCGCTACCCCAGGAATCGAGGCCGTGCTCACCACTCTGTCAATGGAAATGAGCCAGGCTCAGAAGATTTTCCAATTGCTGCTGCGCGAGCGGGTGCTTTTGAAGATCAGCAACGATGTGGTGCTCCATCACAACGCTGTCGATCGCGCCCGGGCGCTGCTTGCCGAATACAAACGAACCCGCGGCGATCGATTGGCCGTGGCAGATTTCAAAGAACTGGCAGGCGTGAGCCGCAAATATGCCATTCCACTGCTGGAATATTTCGATCGGGCTGGAGTTACACGACGGGTGGGAGATTACCGTGTTATACTCTAGCTGCTGGGTCTGAGTGCTAGTCTGCCTAGGGATCGTTTCTTTTTTCGGCGCAATTCGGGGCTCAGCAGACATAGTTTCAATACGCGAGGTTAATTATGGGTGAGTTTAGCCCGATTCATTGGCTGATCGTTTTAGCGGTCATCGTGATTTTGTTTGGCGGCAGGCGCATCCCCGAAGTTATGCGCGGGATGGGCGAAGGCATCCGCAGCTTCAAGGAAGGCATGCGGGGCGGCGATTCAGGCAACGCTACGCCGCAAAACCCTGCCCCACCGGCAAACACTGTGATTTCGAGTTCGGCCGACAAGAAGTAGCCTGCTGGGGTGGAGCTTACGCAGATCAGCGTTCGCCTTTGCGTCTTCCTCGTTTGGGCGCAGGTCTCCATCCCAAGTCGATGAGCAGGCGATAGAGCCTCGCCAGAGGTAGTCCCACCACATTGAAGTAGCAGCCATCAATTCCCTCGATAAATCGGCCGCCAATGCCTTGTACAGCGTAAGCGCCCGCCTTGTCGAGCGGTTCTCCGGTCGCCACATATTCGCTAATATCCTCTGCGCTCAGGGGCGCAAAGCGAACTCGCGTCGTTTCGGTGGCGATAGTCTCGGAATAATCAGGCAGACGGATCGCCGCAACGGATGTGACAACGCGATGAGTCCTTCCAGCCAATTTTCTCAGCATTTTGCGAGCTTCTGCGAGAGATTCCGGCTTCCCCAACAATTCGCCTTTTACTTCCACAGTTGTGTCTGCACCAACGACAATGGCATCCAGCTTCTTTCCTAGCTTCCTGGCGATGGCCTGAGCTTTGGCTTGTGCGAGGCGGCGGGTCATGGCCACCGCATTTTCACCGCGCTTGCGCCGCTCGCTCACGTTCGCTCGCGCAATCTTGAAGGGTATGCCCGCATCGCGCAGGATTTGCGCGCGGCGCGGCGAAGCCGATGCCAGAATCAATTTCATTTCCCGGGATAAATACGGATCGTGATTACGTTCGCATTCTAGCAGGCAACTTGCCCTGTGCATTTGGGAGCGCCGGCGCAAACCAGTTCGATTAGCCGGCGCTCCCAGTGAAGATGGCCGGGGATAGTTTGACTTAGTACTGGCCAGGGCTAGTCCAACATTTCGCGGAAGGCCATGATGTGAAATGTACTGAGGGTAGTGGCTTGGGCAATGCAACCACTGCTGTAGTTCAAACCATTGCCGCCGCCGCCGCTAAAGTTAAATGTCGGGGCGCCAAGGCTAGTCAAGAGGTTGCCCATCGAGTCGCGCGTCTTGGCTACGACAATGGCCCCGTTATACGAGTTATTGCCTCCGCCGTTGCCTTGGAAGTTTCCTTGTCCAACCACGAGCACGAGACCGTTCCAGCCCACGTTTCCGCTGGCTGTGAAGGTCCCGGTCACAACAAGAATTCCGTACCCGGTGACGCTGCCGCTAAGAGTCAGGTCGCCGTTCACGTAGATAATTTGCGGCGCCGCAGCGGTGCCTGGACTCGCAATATTGGTAGCTGGGCCAGTGATAACAGGTTGAGTAACATCGTTCTTGAGCGTGGACACGAGGGCGTCCAGGGAAGAGACGGTTTGCAAGCTGTTCGGCAAGGAGGAAGAAATGTTCTCGACATCGGGGGTCGTCCCGCCGCTGCCCGTATAGTTGTTGTTGCGGCCATTGGGAATGGCCCCGGATACGGTGGTGATATCCGCATTATCGGTGACGCCGATCGCTGGAATTGACGGGCCAGTCGTCGTAGCCCCGCATCCCCCACTATCGACTCCGTTGACACCGAAATTGTTGCTATGAGGCGCGCCGTATGTGTCGCCTGTGCCGTCGAGTGTCAATGCGGCCGTCGTTGGAAGATTCAACCTGTCCTCCGCAATTTCGGCCTGTACCATGCGCCGAGATCCGCTGGGCGTGACCGCCAGCGCTGTCATGGTATAGACAGGTAAAAAATCGGGGGGCGCACAACTAGTGGTCTCTTCATTGGTTCCGTTCCAGCAAACCTGCAAGCCGGAGCTGCTGCTGCCATTGGTGGAATAAGCGGTAAGGGCGTTGTTTTGTTTCAGCATCAGCCGCACCCACTTCCAGGGAAGGACAGGCGAAGCCGCATAGACGCTGCTTGCCGTCGTCGACACGCACCAATTGGAACAACTGGACAGGTTTGGCAGATTATTGCTGCAAGTGATTGTGGTGGTCTCTTTACAAATTTCGTTGTCAGGATACGTCGTGCTGCTGCTGCCGTTCCACGGGGCCACCGTTTCCCCGTTTGCCGGATTTAAGATGTAAAGGACGCTCCCTGTTGTCCCTGGAAGGGTAGTGGGAAGGGACGCTGTTCTGAGCGTATTGGTGACGCCAGCTTGCATGCGGTCGCGGGCCTCTTCAATACCGGCCTTGGCTGAAAAAAATGCCAGTTGCTCATCCCGGAAGTTGGTGCCGATGTTGCTTTCAGTATTGCTAAGGAGAATCGCGCCGGCCGTGATTGCGCCAATAACCAGCAAAGCAATGAGCGCCATCAATAAGGCGACCCCGCGCTGGCGATCCCGGCTGCTTCGCTTACAGTTGAGCATGATCATATTTGCCTCTCTCACTTGCAGCTCATGGCCTGTCCGTTGGAGGCCATCGAACAGTTATTCAAAGATACTTCACCCTCGAAAACGCCCTCAATTGGCTTTCCGGTCTGCAAATCGATCACGTTAGGATCATTCACCCGGAGGTTGATCTGAACGGTCTTGACCGTGGCAATAGTATTGGCGCCGGCGGTCGTGCTGATGTCCACAGGCAAACCGGTGATTTGGGCGCCAGTCGTATCGAAGTACGTGAAGATTGGGTTGCTCACGAGGTCGTTCACTTCCGTGCCCCAGTTTGGTGAGCTCTGACCCGTGAGGGGACTCCCGGTTACTTTGTCAACCTGGCTGCGTTGCAAGCAGAGCGTACAATTCCCAGACCCGTTAATCATGTACTGGATGCTCTGCACTGTGCTGATGCCGTTGACGGAAGCTTCAAACTGAATCATGTTGTTGTCGATTTTCACCAGACCTATGGCAAACCGGCTGTCGTTGATCACGGGCGAAGCCAGCGCCGGAGTAAATGTGCCGCCGGAGAGGTCAAAAATGCGCGAATTGGGGTCCCCTATCTCATTGATATCGCGAAAGAACTGGTCGACGAAATCCCGGACTTGCTGAAAATCATCGAGCTTCGCCTGCTCGTTGGACGTGCGATATTGAGCGGCGCCCAACTGCTCGAACACAACGGCCATCACAAGAGTCAAAATCAACATGGAGAGCGTCATCTCGAGCAGAGAAAAGCCGTGCTGCCTGGGAAAGCTCAAAGTTCGGCGAAGTTTCATGGTCTTATGTCCCCTGTCCAATAAGGGTTCGAATCGTTACGGGCAGAGAGAAGAATTTTGGGTCCTTTCCGGCATTTCGTTTCTGCGCGGAGACGGTCAGGAGCTTGGTGTACGGGGTAGGCTGCGTAATATTCCACCGCACGTCATAGGTGAATTGCATGCCGCCGGTGGCACAGTCCGTAAAAAGTATTTGGTAATTCATAACCGCCGACTGAGTGAAGTCCACAACTCCGGCGCTGGTTAGCGCGCTGCCGCCGGCAGCTGTCGCGACCGTAAAGCTGTTTCCGGCGCAGTCCGTGACGGTCAGATTGGGCGAAGTGCTCGCCTTCACGCTGGAAATCTTCTCCGCAACCAATTGAACGATAGCCGTTGAATTACTCTGCTGACGGCTGCGGCCATTGCCCCCGATCGAGAGACCAATGAGAGACATACTGCCTACAACACCCACCACCAGCACAACCAGTGCGATCATCAGCTCGATGAGGCTCATTCCGCGCTCATCCCGCGCTACTGGTTTCTTTACTGACATGACTATTTCCATGCTCCACCATTCCACTGCAGAACCTTGGATCTTCCTGATTTGGTGACCAGAACGGCCGCCCAGTCGTTGGTTCTGCTGTCCTGGAAGTAGAAAACGAAGTAGCTGGCCGCCGGAGTTGCGCACACAGAACTGCTGTAATTACACGGCAAACCCCTCGGCGAGTAGGCAATAACGTTGGAGTTGTCAAAGGGCGTTCCCGATGAGGTGTCGCCCACCAGAGTGTATGCACTGGGTTGGCCTGCGCCGCCGCTCGGGGCGCCAGAGGCCCCAGTTACCGATTGAGGCAGGTCGATATACGGTTCGTTTGTATCGAGGGCGCTATTGTTATTCAGATCGATATAGACCTGTTGCAGCGAACCAACCATTCGAAATCGCATCGGGTATGTGGCGTTAGCTCTTGCCGCGCTGATCCGGGTTTGCTGCGTAAGAGCGGCAACCTCAGCGGCCGCAGAGCGCAGTTGCCAGTCCTGCCAGAATTGAATGAGTTTAGGTATCGAGAACGCACTGATGATCAGGATTAACGACGCGACGACCATGATTTCCATCAGCGTAAATCCCCGCATAAGTTCATCCGCGTTGAACTTGCTTTGGTTAGCTCTCATCATTTTCGTCACCCGCATACCCGCGAGGCCGAGTACCATCTATGCGTCTTTGGCGACCCGACACTAATGCGGCGGTTCAAAGTCACCTTCAATTCACGTCTTTTCGCAAGAATTGGAGTGCTTTCGACGATGCCATCCAGATGTACTGCTCACAATGGTACGTTCGATCTACCGCTGCCCCTCGATTAGTCGCAATCCGCTGACCAAGGGGTAAGTCCTGCATTTGCAGCCGAGTAGCGTGAGCAGCTCCGGGGACCGTCAGCCAGTTAACGTCACTTTTCGTTACAATCTCGTAACGTTTAGAAGTTAGATACTCACCATTCTGCGCTTGTTTTGCTGAGCGTACGACGATGCATTCGATGAGCATTGTAATGTCCTCAGAAGCAGGAGGGGGGCCACCGGGCCTTTTTTAAACTACTGGTATGGCGAGGGTTACGAGCGGGATTCGGTGTTCAGAAATTACCCAGTGTATTAAAACAAGATTGGTGTTCATAACGGGTACATTGCCAACGAAAGCGAAGAGGAGCCACGGAAGATCCAGATTTTCGACTTTCCATCTCGTCGCGGCTAGAGCGCGAGCGTCTCCTGATGCTCGCCGAAAACCCGGCGCATCGCATCGGAGATCTCGCCCACGGTGGCATAGGCCTCAACCGCCGCCAGAATCGCTGGCATGAGATTCTCGCCCGACCGGGCGCGGGATTCGACTTCAGCGATTGCCTTGTTCGCCCGTGCAGCGTCGCGGCGCGCTCGTAGCGCGCGCACGTGCTCGACCTGCTCCTGCTCGATGGCGGGATCGATGCGCAAAATGGGAATGGGCTCCTGATTCTCGGTGCGATAACGGTTCACACCTACGACGATGCGTTCCTTGCGCTCCACGCTTTGCTGATATTCGTAGGCCGCTTTCTGAATCTCGCGCTGCACATAACCGGTTTCGATGGCGCGCAACATGCCGCCAAGTGCATCGATGCGGTCGATACAGGCGCGCGCCCCGGCTTCGATCTCATCGGTCAAATGCTCGATAGCGTAGGAGCCGGCGACCGGGTCAACCGTATTGACTACTCCGCTCTCGTGGGCCAGGATCTGCTGCGTCCGCAGGGCGAGCCGGGCGGCTTCTTCGGTAGGCAGCGCCAGCGCTTCATCAAGCGCGTTTGCATGCAGTGACTGGCATCCGCCCAGCACTGCCGCGAGAACCTGAATGGCCACGCGAACGATGTTGTTTTCGGGCTGCTGCGCAGTGAGCGACGACCCCGCCGTCTGTGCATGGAAGCGCAACATCATCGAGCGCGGGTCGCGAGCGCCGAAGCGGTCGCGCATCAGCCGCGCCCAAAGCCGGCGTGCCGCGCGGTATTTGGCGATCTCTTCGAGCAGATCGTTGTGCGCGTTGAAGAAAAACGAAAGCCGCGGCGCGAAGTCGTCCACTCGAAGGCCTGCGGCAATTGCCGCATCCACATAGGCAATCGCATCCGCTAGCGTAAAACCGACTTCCTGCGCCGCCGTCGATCCGGCTTCGCGAATGTGGTAGCCGGAGATGGAAATCGTGACCCAACCCGGCAGTTCGTCTTTGCACCAGGCGAAGACGTCGGTAATGATGCGCATTGCCGGCCGGGGCGGGTAAATGTAGGTACCGCGTGCGATGTATTCCTTGAGAATATCGTTCTGTGTGGTTCCCGAAAGCTTTGCGAGGTCTGCCCCTTGCTGCCGGGCCACGGCTACGTACAAAGCTAAAAGGATCGCCGCCGTGGAATTTATGGTCATCGAAGTGGACACTTGGGCGAGGGAGATGCCTTCGAAAAGCATCTGCATGTCTTCCAGCGAAGAAATGGACACGCCAACCTTTCCGACCTCGCCTCGCGCGCGAGGATGGTCCGGATCAAAACCCATCTGTGTGGGCAGATCGAAGGCGACCGAGAGGCCGGTTTGCCCCTGCGCCAGCAGGTAGCGATACCGCGCATTAGACTGACGCGCCGTTCCGAACCCGGCGTACTGCCGCATGGTCCAGAGTTTGCCGCGATACATCGTCGGATAGATTCCGCGTGTGTAGGGGAATTCCCCCGGTGAGCCGAGCGATGATTGCGGGTCGAAATCCTTCAGATCTTCAGGCGTGTAAACAGTTTTGATGGGCGTGCCCGACAAAGTGGTTCCGCTGGAAGCTGGAAAAACGGGCTGCGGTGATTCAACAGAATCGGCCACTTCTGCGCGGTGTTTTGAGGATGCGGTGTGGTCCGAATGCGGCATGTCGTCTCGAAAAGGGTCAACGCACGCGGCGCGCGGCACGGAATGATGCCACGCCGAAAATCGCCATCACCAACGCCATTGCTAAACTCGTTCTCCATTCCCAATTGGGTGCGTGCTGCCGCCAGTAGCGCAGCGCGCCATTCGCCCAACCCAAAGCGAGAATGAAAAATACGGCGCCCGTAGTCTCATGAAAGACCTGCCGAGCGGCGCGCCAGAGCGCACGAAAAAAGCCGCGCGGCTTGGTGGCTGCGGGAGTAGCGCTCGCCATGAAGTGATTTTACCGCAAAATCCGAGGGGGAAGCTTCTGATCACAACCCGGTTACACAAGGCTTGTTTCGGTTGCTCCGAGCGCCTACAATTCCGGTAGATAAGTCACGGAGGGACTCACTTGCAACTTGACGATCATCTCAAGCGGCTCCTTCGCGAGTTGGGCCACGCCATCAACGACACGGTTTCGGAGTCAGACCGTATTACCGAAGCCATTTCGGGAGTCCGTGCCGCGGGCTATGACATTGTTTTGAAACTGGATGCCACGATTGGGCTGGCGCGCCGCGAGCACAGTTCTGGCTTGATCACTTCGAACGACCGCCGCTTTCTGGAGTCGCTCCACATTCAGGTGGATCAGGACGTACTCGAGGAAGACAAGCACGAGACGAAACTCGAGATCACGCCCCAGGACTTACGCTTTCTGAAATCGCTCAAAATTTCGTTCGACGAACCGAAATCAGAACAGAAGTAGGACAGGGTCCCCCGCCGCCGAGTTGTTTTCGAAATCGAAGGGTGGCACATTCGGTGCTTCGCCCGCCTGCCGTTGCCGGCCGTTTTTATCCCGATGATCCTGCGGAACTCACGCGCCAGATCGCTAGCTTCGCTTCCTCTGCGGAAGAACCCCTCCGTCCGGCCTTAGCCTGTCTGGTTCCGCATGCCGGCTACCGCTATTCAGGCCATGTGGCCGGAACCGTTTACGCCCGCCTGAAGTTGCCGCGACGTTTTCTTTTGCTCGGGCCTCGCCATTTCCCTCGCGGCAAGCCGCAAGCCATTCTTTCCGAGGGCGCTTGGCAAACTCCTCTCGGCCAAGCGGAGATCGATACGGAACTCGCCCGCGATCTCAAGAGCGCCTACCCGCAGCTTTGCGAAGACGGCGCGGCGCACCAGACTGAGCACGCCATCGAAGTGCAGCTCCCATTTTTGCAATCGCTGGCGGGCGATTTTCGTTTCGTGCCCATTGCACTGGGACCTACGGACTACGTCCAACTCGAATCTTTGGGGCGTGCCATAGCCGACGTCTTGCGGCGGCAGCGCGATCCCGTACTCATGATCGCCAGCTCCGACATGAATCACTACGAATCGGATGAGATCACGCGCCGCAAAGACGGTCTGGCCATCGAACGCGTGCTGGCTCTCGACGCCGCCGGCCTTTTCGAGGTCGTGCGCCGTGAAGCAATTAGCATGTGCGGTTTCGGCCCGGCCGTAAGCATGCTAATTGCAGCGCGCCTGCTGGGCGCCACGCGCGCTACGCTGGTGCGCTATGCCACGTCCGGCAACATTAACGGAGATCGCAACGAAGTCGTGGGCTACGCAGGCGTTATTGTGGAATGACATCGCCACATCGAGGCGCCAACGGCGTTCGAATATTCAGGAGAGCTGGCTAAGGTTACGGATGACTACTGGCGGGTTGGGGCGCGGCACCCTCCGGCGAGCCACTCGTGCGGATTCTCTCGGCGAGCGCGCGTGAGAGATGACGCGCGACGTCCACGACTCGCGAATCCGCGGCTATGCGATCCAGCACTGGCAGGAGCCGTTCGGGTTCTGGAATCGTGTGCTGCCCCAGGTCTTGCTCGAACTGATGCAGTGCGTCATTCACTCCCAGCCGATCGTATTTCAGCTTTTGCTCCAGCGTGATGAGGTCGCGCTGCTGTTGAAAGAGCCCTTCGAAGACAAGCGCGAGTTGCATCGCTGTGCGGTCTAGGGTGTAGTTGTAGTGCGTTTCGTGCACCTCGGCGCCCTTTTCATAATGGAAGGTTTTTTGCCCAAGATCCGCAATTTTACGGTGGACGTCGAGATCGAGCCCCTCAAAATTGTGCAACTCGCCCGCAAGCTCGAAAATTTTGGCACGCACCGTGTCGCTCACCTGAAACGGTTGAGGATCGGGATCTTCGGTTAACTGCCGGATGTCGTAGGCTGCCGATCCATCTTCGCCGATCTTTATCTCGATGAACTCGGGATTGCTGCCCTTGAAGACGCGCCGATACGTGATGCTGGCGCCGTTCGCAGCGCGCAGAACGAGCGGACCAATCAGCATTACCGCGACCGACAAAATCGCGCACCGATAAAGCATACGTTTGCAGCGGCAAATAAGATTCATGACACGTCCGGTCGAACTTTAGAATGATATCTTGAATTCGGTCGCGATTCACATTCGACAAAGCGTACCCGGGGGATTTGAGCCCTGCCGGCTTTAGCGCTAAGCTAATCCTCACTGCCGATCGTCACTTTTTATCGGCTTTTCACAATGGTCACCTGCCGCGAATGCGAATACGAAATTAACCAGGCGACGGAAATCTGCCCGCACTGTGGCGCAGACCTGACCAGCCTCCCAGGGGAATCTGCGACGCCGGCGAAAAAGCCGACAATCGCAAAGATTCTCCTGCGCTGGGGCATGCTGTTAGGCGTGCTCCTCGCTGCCATGTGGAGCTTTCTATGGTTCGTGGTTTCCCCGCGCACCGGCAACCTCACCGCTGAAGCCGAAGGCAACGCTGTCGTCGCCATCGAGGATGTGTATTCCCAGTTGCATTCCTACGCTCAAGCGCGCGGCGGAGCATATCCATCGGACTTGGAACAACTCGGCCCACAGGTGCGTCAAGCGGCGCAGCTCGCCCAGAGCGATGGCTATCAACTGCAATACACGCCCGCACCGGCGGAGGCCGACGGCTCCATTCATAACTACTCGCTCGAGGCTCGCGCCGGGAATTACGGCTACCGCAGTTTTTATGTTGATATCAGCGGCGTAGTGAGAGCCACAAAAGAAAATCGCGAACCCACCAGCGCCGATCCTCCCATCCATTAGGCCTTCGTTTTATCGCTAGCGGCAATTTTCACGGGGCCCGTTCGCAGTTTGCACTCGCTCCGCCGTCATAGAGACCTACGTAAGAATAACCATTGACTCTTACTATGCCAGGGATGATAGTGGATCTACCCTTCAACAATCTGTTTCTCAAGCTGGCGCATCGTCCCTCTCTCAGCTTATAGGAACTGAATGTCCCACATGTAATTTTACGTCGTGCGCCTGCAAGCGGGTGTGCGCGTATTGCCTCGGTGTCACCCGACTTTCCAGGAGAAGTCTATTGAAGACGAGAAGCGGCAAAATCCTCTCTGAGATAACCACGGATTTAGCAAAACTGGAGAGCCGAATCGGCGTACGTTTTGTCTCGTCGCGACCTGGCGACCTGCGTGACGCGCTGCGGTCGTCTGGAAGATCCCGGCAACCTGCCGACATCCTGCCCGTCTTAACGGTTTCCGATGCTAACGGACATTTCGAGAGCCTTCGGAGGTCGGCATGCAATTGAGATCGGGGCTGGTAAGAAAGCATGGGACAACGAAAATCCTCATTGCCGACGATGACGCCGTCACACGACGCCTTCTGGAAAAAACGTTGGAGCACGCTGGTTATGAAGTTGTGGTCGTCGAGGACGGGAGCAAGGCTCTGGAATGTCTATCACGCACAGATGGACCACGCTTGGCGCTCTTGGATTGGCTCATGCCGGAGCTCAACGGGGTCGAAGTTTGCCGTGAGATGCGCAGGCATTCCGAATATCCCTATATTTACCTTATTTTGCTGACGGCCAGAACTTCCAAGGAGGACGTTGTCACCGGCCTCGAAGCGGGCGCAGATGACTATATTACGAAGCCCTGCGATGCGGAAGAACTGAAAGCACGATTGCGCGCCGGTGAACGCATCCTGAAACTGGAAGACAAACTCACCTATGATGCTCTTCATGACCCGCTCACGCATCTGCCGAACCGCTCTTTTTTCCTGGAGCGATTAACGCTGTGCGTGAACTGGGGAATCCTCCATCCTGAGTATAAATTTGCGGTGTTATCCCTCGACATGGATCGGTTCAAAGTGGTGAATGACAGTCTGGGTATTTCGGCGGGCGACTGGCTTCTGGTGCAAATCGCGGAACGCCTGCGGGGATCCACCCGTCGCGAGGACGCGATCTTGCGTACAACGGAAGGGGGAGACATGGCGGGTGGATCAGGGGACGTCGCCATAGTGGCGAGAGTGGGTGGCGATAAATTCACAATCTTGCTGGATAACATCCGGAATGCTAGCGAAGGAATTCGCGTGGCCGAACGAATCCAAGAAACCATCAAGGCGCCCTTCGAGATCGACGGACAGACGGTGTTCACCACTGCGAGTGTCGGTATTGCGTTTAGCGGCACTGGCTATAGCGCGGCGGAAGATATGCTCGGTGATGCAAATACTGCGATGGCGCGGGCCAAGACTCTTGGCAAGGCGCGGTACGAAATGTGCGATCCATCGATGCACAACACAGCGGCGGGCCGGCTCCGGCTGGAAACCGATCTTCGCCGGGGGACCGAAAACCAGGAGTTTCTCGTTCATTACCAGCCGATCGTCTCGCTGATCGATTTTCGGATCACAGGGTTCGAAGCCTTGGCGCGATGGCAGAGGCCACAATTTGGGCTGGTAATGCCCGATGGGTTCATCTCGGCTGCGGAGGATACCGGCCTGATTCTACGGATTGGCCACTGGGTTTTGCGGGAAGCCTGCCGCCAGATCTGTGTCTGGAACCTCGAATTTCCATGTTCCCCCCGGTTCACGATTGCCGTGAATATCTCCGCCAAGCAGTTTGCGCAGGCCGATGTAGTCAGCCAAATCGGCCAGGTCGTGACCGAGACCGGCCTTGCCCCTGAAAACTTGGCCTTGGAACTTACCGAAACTGTGACCATGCGCGACGAACAGCGCACCACGCGAATTCTGAGCGAACTCAGAAGACTGGGTGTTCGTTTGTGCATCGATGACTTCGGAACCGGATATTCGTCTTTGAGTTACCTGCGCCGCTTTGCGCTGGATATTTTGAAAATCGACCGGTCCTTTGTGACTGACATGCTAGACAACAGCGAAAGCGAAGAGATCGTAAAAACCATTTTGAGCCTTGGAAGAAACCTGAGTATGAAAGTCGTAGCCGAAGGTGTGGAGACCTCTGAACAGATGACACTGCTGAAATCGCTCGGTTGCGAATTTGCCCAGGGATATCTTTTCTCCAGACCGCTGGACTCGGCCGCTGTCGCGCAGACCCTTGAGGCATCGGAAACGAACAGTTACAACTTGCCGCGGAGCTCCGCGATTCAACTAGTTGCAAGCGACGTGCGTGGACTATGAGCACGTAGCCCATTGGACACCTTCCCGCAAACCTTCGGAGACCGGGCCTGTGGGCGGTATAAACTTAGGTCCCCTTCGAATTAAATCGGTGCACGCGAGTGCAGGCTGCCCTCTTTCAGCCCTTAGGATCGCGTCCCAATAGCTCTCCTTTAAAACTAGGTGTGAGATGAAGACGAAGTCTGTACTAAGGCGCAAGCTGCAACTCGCGTTCGGGTCCGCCGTTTTGGCTCTGCTCGTGGTGTGCGCGGTATCGTATCGCAGCATGATCGAGTCCGCTGAAAGCGACCGATGGGTGCGCCACACGCACGAGGTTCTCGAGAACCTGCAGGACTTGCTTGGGGCTATGCAGGCCGTGGAATCGAATGCACGCGGGTATCTATTGACTGGCGACCAGTCCTTTATTGAGATTTACCGCGCCGGTACAGCCAAGATCGAGAAGGACGAGGCGATCGTACGCGGTCTGACGTCGGATAACGCCGGACAACAGCAAAGGCTTGATACACTCGCAATACTCACCGCGCAGAAAGTCCAGCTTGCGGAGAAGCTCCTCGGCTTGCGCCAGGCAAATCGTTTTGCAAGCCGCTACTGCCGCGATCCAAGAAGGATCCGGCAAGCAAATTCTGGATGACGTACAAGAGCTGGTCGGCCAGATGCAGGGTGAAGAGTTGCGATTGTTGGTGCTCCGCGAGGAAGATGCAGGCGCCGTTCCACCCAAACCAAAATAGTCTTGATCGTGGGAACCCTTCTGGGTCTGTTGATCACCACTGTTGCCGGCTGGAGCGTCCAGCGCGACAACGCCGCACGCGCCCAAGCGGAGGAAGCTTTGCGCGAAGGTGAAGGCCGATTTCGCACCCTTGCAAATAACATCCCCCAATTGGCTTGGATGGCTGACGAGAAGGGCTACATCTTTTGGTACAACGATCGATGGTTTGACTACACAGGCACCACTCTGGAGGAGGTGGCGGGCTGGGGTTGGCAAAAAGTGCACGACCCAAATCACGTAAAGAGAGTTGTTGAAAAGATCAGCCGATCTTTCAAGACCGGTGAAATCTGGGACGATACCTTTCCCCTCCGCGGCCGCGATGGAAACTATCGGCTATTCCTCTCGCGGGCCGTCCCCATCCGTGATGCTAGTGGGAAAATTTTGCGCTGGTTCGGCACAAACACTGACATTAGTGAAAGCAAGGATTCTGGCGCGAAGTATCGCGGGCTACTGGAAGCGGCTCCGGATGCGATGGTGGTGGTGAATCAGGGCGGGGAGATTGTTCTGCTGAATGTGCAGGCGGAGAAACAATTCGGATATCGGCGCGACGAACTCGTCGGGCAGAAGGTGAAGAACATCATTCCGGAAGGTTTTGCGGAACGGCTGATCGCGGACGGTACGCGAACCGCGGCGGAAGCGCTGGCGCAGCAGATCGGCACGGGGATCGAACTCATTGGCACGGCGGAAGGACGGCAGCGAATTTCCGATCGAGATCATGCTGAGCCCGCTGGAAAGCGCCGAAGGAATGCTGGTGACGGCGGCGATCCGCGACATCAGCGTGCGCAAAGCAGCGGAAAAGCATCTGGCGCAGATGGAAGGCCGATACCGCGGGCTGCTGGAAGCGGCGCCGGACGCCATGGTGGTGGTGAATCAAGGCGGGGAGATCGTTCTGCTGAATGTGCAGGCGGAGAAACAGTTCGGATACAGCCGCGATGAACTGGTCGGGCAGAAGGTAAAGAACATCATTCCGGAAGGATTCGCGGAACGGCTGATCGCGGACGGCACGCGAACCGCGGCGGAAGCGCTGGCGCAGCAGATCGGCACGGGGATCGAACTCATCGCGACGGCGGAAGGACGGCAGCGAGTTTCCGATCGAGATCATGCTGAGCCCGCTGGAAAGCGCCGAAGGAACGCTGGTGACCGCAGCGATCCGCGACATCAGCGTGCGCAAAGCAGCGGAGAAGCATCTGGCGCAGATGGAAGGCAGATACCGCGGGCTGCTGGAAGCGGCGCCGGACGCCATGGTGGTGGTGAATCAGGGCGGAGAGATCGTGCTGCTGAATGTTCAGGCGGAAAAGCAGTTCGGATACAGCCGCGATGAACTCCTCGGGCAGAAGGTGAAGAACATCATTCCGGAAGGATTTGCGGAACGGCTGATCGCGGACGGCACGCGAAGCGCGGCGGAAGCGCTGGCGCAGCAGATCGGCACGGGGATCGAACTCATCGCGACGGCGGAAAGACGGCAGCGAGTTTCCGATCGAGATCATGCTGAGCCCGCTGGAAAGCGCCGAAGGAACGCTGGTGACCGCGGCGATTCGCGACATCAGCGTGCGCAAAGCAGCGGAGAAGCATCTGGCGCAGATGGAAGGCAGGTACCGCGGGCTGCTGGAAGCGGCGCCGGACGCCATGGTGGTGGTGAACCAAGGCCGGAGAGATCGTGCTGCTGAATGTTCAGGCGGAGAAGCAGTTCGGATACAGCCGCGATGAACTCCTCGGGCAGAAGGTAAAGAACATCATTCCGGAAGGATTCGCGGAACGGCTGATCGCGGACGGCACGCGAAGCGCGGCGGAAGCGCTGGCGCAGCAGATCGGCACGGGGATCGAGCTCATCGCGACGGCGGAAAGACGGCAGCGAGTTTCCGATCGAGATCATGCTGAGCCCGCTGGAAAGCGCCGAAGGAACGCTGGTGACGGCGGCGATCCGCGACATCAGCGTGCGCAAAGCTGCGGAAAAGCATCTGGCGCAGATGGAGGGCAGGTACCGGGGGCTGCTGGAAGCGGCGCCGGACGCCATGGTGGTGGTGAATCAAGGCGGCGAGATCGTTTTGCTGAACGTGCAGGCGGAGAAACAATTTGGATACCGCCGCGATGAACTGATTGGGCAGAAGGTGAAGAACATCATTCCAGAGGGTTTCGCGGAGCGGTTGGTGGCGGACGCGCTTCGATCCACGGAAGACGCGCTGGCGCAGCAGATCGGCACGGGAATCGAGCTCACCGCGCGGCGCAAGGATCGAAGCGAGTTTCCGATCGAGATCATGCTGAGCCCGCTGGAAAGCGCCGAAGGAATTCTGGTGACGGCGGCGATCCGCGACATCACCGCGCGCAAAAAAGCCGAAGCGCATCTTCTGAAGAAGGTGGAGGAACTAAACCGCTCGAATGAGGAACTGGGGCAATTTGCCTACATCGCCTCCCACGATTTGCAGGAGCCGTTGCGGATGGTGGCCAGTTACACGCAGCTTCTTTCCAGACGCTACAAAGGAAAGCTGGACGCCGACGCCGATGAGTTTATTGCTTTTGCCGTGGACGGCGCCAGCCGCATGCAGCGGCTGATCCAGGATCTGCTGGCCTATTCGCGCGTGGGGACAAAAGGACAGGGATTTGCTGGATATCTCCAGCGAAAACGCGTTGCAACAGGCGCTTCATAAACCTGCGCGGCAGCCATCGAGGAAAGCGGCGCGGTGGTGACTCACGATCCGCTTGCCAGCCGTGCTGGCGGACGAAATGCAACTCATACAGTTGTTTCAAAACCTGGTTGGCAATGCCATCAAATATCAGAGCACCGGAATCCCGCAAGTGCACATCTCCGCGGCCAAGAACGGCGGCAAGAAATGGACATTTTCCGTGAAAGACAACGGACTGGGAATTGATTCGCAATACTTTGAAAGGATTTTTGGCATGTTCCAGCGGCTGCACAAGCGGGAAGAATTTGCCGGCACCGGCATCGGCTTGGCGATCTGCAAGAAGATTGTCGAGCGCCACGGGGGCAAGCATCTCGGTCGAGTCAGAGCCTGGTCAAGGTTCCACATTTCGCTTCGCCTTGGCAGAAAGCGAGAGCAAGTGATGCAAATCATCGGAGGAGGCGGTATGCCCATAGAAATTCTTTTGATTGAAGACAGTCCCGGCGATGTCCGGCTGACGCAGGAGGCTTTCCGCGATGCCAATCCGTCAATTCATTTGCACGTCGCATCCGACGGCGTGGAGGCCATGGCCTTTCTAAAGCGGGAAGGGATTCACGCCCGAGCTCCACGCCCGGACCTTATCTTGCTGGATCTGAACCTCCCGAAAATGGATGGCCGCGAGGTCCTGGCACATATCAAGGAGGATCCACAGCTTGAAAACGATTCCGACCGTAATCCTGACCACCTCCGAGGCGGAAGCCGACATTGTGAAAAGCTATCAGCTGCAGGCGAACTGCTACCTCAGCAAGCCGGTGCAGTTGGATGCGTTTGAGGCCTTGGTGAAGAGCATCAACGATTTCTGGCTGACCAAAGTCAAGTTGCCACAGCAGAGGCAAGATGCATGATTAGGAAGTCGCTTAAGCTGCTTCTCCTGGTAGAGGATAACCCCGGAGACGCTCGTTTGCTTCGGGAGATGCTCAATGAGGCAGGCGCGTACAAAACCGAAGTGAGGCAGGCCGAGAGCATGAGTGAAGCCGAAAAGGAGCTTGGGGAGCGTGCATTCGACATCGCCCTGCTCGACCTGGGATTGCCCGACGCGCAAGGACTGGACACTGTGCGTCGGGCGCATGCGGTCGCCCCGCGCGTCCCTCTCGTCGTACTGACAGGTTTAGATGACGAGTCTCTCGCCACTCGAGCGTTACAGGAAGGCGCGCAAGACTATCTTATTAAAGGCCAAATCGAGACGCGCGGGCTCCTGCGGGCGCTGCGCTACGCCATCGAGCGCAAGACCATGGAGGAAGCGCTATTCGTGGTTAAGGAACGCGCGCAAGTCACATTGAACTGCATCGGCGACGCCGTCGTTTGCACCGACATCTCAGGAAATATCACCTTCCTCAATCTCGTTGCGGAGAAAATGACGGGTTGGCCCTCGGACGAAGCGGCAGGACGGCCTATGGGCGAGGTGTTTCGAATTCAGGATGCCGTGACCCACGAAACCACTCCGAATCCGATGGACGTGGCAGTTGGGCTGAATACAACCGTGCATTTGCCATTGAATTGTATCCTTATCCGACGGGATGGATTGGAAACGCCGATCGAAGATTCCGTTGCTCCTATCCATGATCGTCAAGGGAAAGCTACCGGGGCCGTCATCGTCTTTCGCGACGTGAGCGCCGCTCGCGCCGTGGCCGAGCAGATGGCCCACTCGGCGCAGCATGACTTTTTGACCGGCTTGCCCAATCGCATGCTCCTGAACGACCGTGTGAACCAGGCGATCGCCTTGGCTGGCCGGCACTCCAAAAAACTCGCGGTGCTTTTTTTGGATTTGGATGGTTTCAAACATATCAACGATTCGCTGGGGCATGCCATCGGGGACAAACTTCTTCAATCGATCGCCAAACGGCTCGTAAGTTGCGTGCGCCGCTCAGACACCGTCAGCCGGCAAGGAGGCGATGAGTTTGTTGTGTTGCTCTCCGAAATGGAACACGAGGAAGATGCTGCCATCTCGGCGCTGAGAATCCTGGGAGCTGTGGCACAGGCTCATTCCATAGACCAGCATGACCTTCACCTGACCGCGAGCATTGGAGTGAGTGTGCACCCCGACGATGGCCTGGACGCAGAGACGCTCATCAAGAATGCGGACACCGCGATGTATCAGGCCAAGGAAAATGGACGGCAAAGCTATCAATTTTTCAAACCGGCCATGAACGTTCGCGCCGTGGAGCGGCAATCTATCGAGGAAAGCCTGCGGCGCGCCCTTGAACGGAAAGAGTTCTCGTTGCATTACCAGCCCAAAGTCAAGCTCGCCACTGGAGAGATAACTGGTGCGGAAGCGCTCTTACGCTGGACCCATCCGACGCGTGGCCTTGTCTCTCCCGCGACTTTTATTCCCGTCGCGGAGGATTGCGGGCTCATTTTACCGATCGGCCGGTGGGTTCTTCGTGAAGCGTGCGAGCAGGCCCGTACCTGGCTGGACGCCGGCCTTCCTCTGGGTACCATCGCGGTGAATATCTCCTCGATGGAGGTGCGTAACAATAGTTTTCTAGAGAGCGTGTTCGCGACTCTCAGCGAAACGGGCCTCGATCCAAAATCCCTCGAGCTGGAGCTTACGGAAAGCGTTCTGATGAAGCGCGCCGAGTCCGCTGCATCCGTCCTCAAATCGCTTAGAGCTCAAGGAGTGCAGATTGCCGTCGATGACTTCGGTACGGGCTATTCCAGCTTGAGTTATCTAAGCAAGTTTCCGATCGATGCGCTGAAAATCGACCAATCGTTCGTCCGGCAAATCACTACCGCTCCGGACGATACGACCATCGTGACCGCGGTGATCAGCATGGGCCGCAGCTTGAAGCTGCGAGTTGTTGCCGAGGGCGTCGAAACGCGGGAAGAATTGGAATTTCTTCGGACTCACCAATGTCACGAAGCACAAGGATACTATTTCAGTCGGCCCGTGCTTCCCGATCAATTCGCCATGTTGCTCAAGGCCGGAATTCCCGAGACAGCTGCTGCCGTCCATCCATGAGTCAACCGCCCCCTGTTCCCGTTGATCCTGTCGAAAAGCGCAGCTGTCCCCGCTTTCCTTTTTCGCCTGCCGTCGAAGCGCTCGATCTTCACGCAGATAGACGGATTAAGGGTCGGCTTTCTGACATCAGCAGGAACGGCTGCTACGTGGATACGATCAACCCTTTCGCGAAGGACGCGGCCGTTAAGCTTACGGTTACAAGAGACAACGAATCTTTCAAAACCCAGGCAAAAGTCGTTTATTCAAAGACGGGCATGGGCATGGGACTGTTGTTCACGACGGCAGAACCCGATCAACTCCGCATCCTGGGTTCGTGGCTGAACGAGCTGAGCGGTGGGAGAACGAATGAAGAGGACCAGTCCAATCTCTTTCTGCAGCGCGAGCCCCCGAAGAACGCAGATGCTGAACTCCGGGAACTCCGGAAAATCATCAGCGAACTGGTCGCCTTGCTAAACGGCAAAAACATCCTGGACGATTCCGAAGGGATGTCCCTGCTGCGAAAGCTTGCCAAGTAACTGGATTGGACAAGCGTCAAACCCTGACTATCTTAACGAGCTAAATTTCCCTCAGAGGAGCGAAGGGACGTCGATCGATATTCTGCTAGTTGAAGACAATGAAGGTGACGCCCGGCTGCTGCGAGAGAGTTTGCTTGAAACTAATACGATCGCGCGTCTCCATGTGGCTACCGACGGACTTGAGGCCATGGCTTTTTTCAGGTACCAGGGACGCTATCTCGATGCACCTCGCCCCGACCTCATCCTGCTGGACTTGCAGATGCCTAAGATGGATGGTCTTGAAGTCCTGGCGCAGGTCAAAGCCGACCCCTGGCTTAGAACGATCCCAATAATTGTTCTGACCACATCTCAGGCGGAAGCGGATATCGTGCAAAGCTATAAACTCATGGCAAGCTGCTATCTTGCCAAGCCTGGAGAATGAAAAGAGTTCGAGAGTTTGGTTAAGAGCCTCAATGATTTCTGGCGAGAAGCGAGCCGTGTTGATCGTCCCTGCACCAAGACCACTGCCTTCCTTTGATGCCACACCTGCGTGTTATACTCGACCAGCGTCAGACGCCGGCGGAAAAGCCAAAAACGGCTGGGTTTTCCCAGCAAAGGAAGCAAAGGCTCGGCACATCGTGGACAACACCGTCCACCGCCACATACAGATGCCGTGAGAAGAGCGGCATCGGCGAACGCAAATTCGTTTTGTACTCGGTGCGCCGCACGGAAGCAACGCCTGTTCTTAACGTTGACTCAAAATTGCTTGTGGGAACCATAGACTAAAGGTCTTAGCAGACTGCGGAGAGGTGCTGGAGTGGCCGAACAGGGCTGCCTGCTAAGCAGTTTCACCCCAAAAGGGTGACGGGGGTTCGAATCCCCCCCTCTCCGCCAATCCTCCCAACAGTGGACGTTGTTCCTTAGGAAATCATCAAGACAATTGCGGCAACCGCTGCGGCCACCAGAAGAAATAGCCCGCCGACTAGAAGCTGCGTCCTAAGACCGTCGGCGTGCTTGTTCATTGGCCAGCCACCTTTCGAGTATGGCTCGGTCTTTCGGTTGGACGTCGACAAATTCGAGCCCCATTCCTTCGGGGCTTATGTTGTCGGTTACTCTGGCGAATGCTGTAAACTCATCGCCACCATGTTTGATGTGCACCTGGATTCGCGCTCCCGGCGGGAGTGGAGTCGCTGTCTTGACAAAGCAGCCGCCCGCACTCAAATCGCGAGTGCTCAAAACATGTTCGTTCCGGGACCCTAGCTGCTTTACTTCAGCAGTCGCGCCAATGCTGTAACGAGTTGACTTCCTAGGTATGCGCGAGAGCCATGCTTCAAGAATCGCCTGATTATCGGGTTCGACTATGCTGAATACGACGCCCATCCCTTCGCTGGTGACATAAGCTACCGCCCCCGATGCTACGAACGTGGTTCCTGCCTCGGACATCTCGATATGTACTCTGGTCCCCTTGGGATATGGCTTAATCGTCTGCACGAAACATCCGAAGCGGCTCAATTCGCTGGTTTGCGCCACGACGATCTGAGCGGAGCCTGTTTCCGTGACCACCGACGTTGCGTTGAAGGGAATGCGCGGCACTCGCCTGCGCTCTTGCAGGCTTTTCGCAACGTTCGAAATCGTTGACGTTGGCTGCGGCATATCGCGTGCGTCGGACACCAAACTATCTTGGGGAGTAGCCTTTCAGTAATCCGGTTATGTTAAGCCTACAGTAAATATGTGGTCCGCCGTCAACGGATCAATCGGGTGCTTAGCCTCCAAGTAATCACTCGGGGATTCCCTGTAGACAGTCGCCAGCGCTTTCCTCCGCGCTGGATTCCTTCCTTACGAACCTTTTCGGCACATCAAGGAGCGCGGTTCACCCACAGTCATTCTGCCTCGGGCATACTTGCAGCCGAGGAATAATTTGGGCATGGGAATGGATTTCGCGCGCAATGATGCGATGGAGACCAGGAAAACCACTCTCCTCGGCTGCCTCCTCCTGCTCGCCTTTCTCGTCTATGCCAACACACTCGTGAACGGCTTCGTTTACGACGACCACTCGCAAATTGAGCAAAATCCTTATGTCCACAGTTTTCTGGGCATCGCAAAGATCTTTACGATGCGTTCACCAAGCGGGAACTATTACCGGCCCCTGATGAACTTGGGGTTTCTGTTCTCTTTCCAGCTTTTCGGGGCTTCTCCTTACGGTTTCCATCTCATCAACGTGCTGCTGCACTGCGTGGCCGTGTGGCTGGTCTACGAGGTTGGCGCCGCGATGACGTCGGACCAAACCCTCGGCTTGATCGCAGCATTGTGTTTCGCGATCCATCCTGTTCACACCGAATCGGTCTCCTGGATCGCGGGCGTGGTCGATATCGAAATGACGATCTTCTATCTCGCGGCATTCTGGTTTTTCCTGAAGCTCGAGTGTGCCAACCGCAGCAGTGTCTGGATTCACACGGCCATGCTGGGAAGCTTTCTGCTGGCAACGCTCTCCAAGGAACCGGCCATGACCTTGCCGGCCTTGGCGACCATTTATGAGCATTTTTATCGTAGCGATCGTAACCGCACTACCTGGAAGCAAAAAGTTGCTCGATATGGCGGATTCTGGGTCATCGGCTTCGCATATATTGGCGTGCGATTCCTTGTGCTGGGTGGGTTTGCGCCCGTGTCTTTCCATCGGGATATGAGCTGGCGCGACGCAGCGGTCATTGCCGTGGGTTGGATCGGACGGTATGCGGCGAAACTATTGTGGCCCGTTCCCCTGACTGTCTTCTATGCAATTCAGAGAAACACAACCTTCCTTAACTTCCATTTGCTGCTCGGAGCCGCAGTACTCGTGGCGACCGCTGCGTCCGTAATTTATGAATGGAAGCGAGCGCGAATGTACCCATTTTGGCTCCTATGGATTCTGTTTACGCTCGCGCCGGTCTTGAATGTGCGCTGGCTTCCAATGGACGTTTTTGCGGAGCGATTTCTTTATTTGCCCTCGGTTGGGTTTAGCTGGCTTATCGCTGGAATTACGCTCTGGTTCTGGAGAAAGAATGAGTTGGAGGCCGAGAGACGCTGGGCCCTCGTTTTTGCGGCAAGCATCTTAGGTCTCTTGGCGAGCGGCGTGATCATGGCGCGGAATCGCGATTGGAAGGACGACTACTCGCTGGCGCTGCGGACGGTGCAAACGAATCCTGATAACTCGAATATGCGCTCGGACGTCGCGATGGCGGAATGGCGCGCCGGAAAACGTGACGAGGCTCTGCGTCAGTGGCATCTCGCGCTATCTTACAGGCCGGATTCTCTGCAAGCGCTCTCCGATCTCGGCTTCGCCATGATCGAAGAGAACAAATACGACGAGGCCATCCCGTACTTGCGCAAAGCAAACGACCTCAGTTCCCGGTTCGCTACTCCACATGTCCATCTGGCGCACGTGTATATGGAACTCGGGAAAGCTGGCGAGGCAGAAAAAGAATTCCGTCGCGCGGTGGAAATTTCTCCGATGGATCCGTTCGCGCGGAAGGCCGTGGGTCATTTTTATCTGAAATCGGGACGGTTACAGGAAGCACAAACCGAATTCCGAGCCTCAATAGCGATTGTCCCCGATTTCGATGGCTGGTCTGGCCTTGCCGAGACGTATTCATTGCAAGACGATCCTGACCATGCTGTAGACGCTTGGCGTCATGTGCTCGCAATCGAGCCTTTCGATTCTCATGCCCACCTTATGTTGGGACGCCTTTACCTCACCAAAGGACCATTGAGCGAGGCCGCCAGGGAATTCGACCAGTGCCTGTATACAGATCCGCACAACGCGGAGGCGCTTGCCGCCTTGCACAAGCTCCGGCCCCAGGGAAGCTTCGCGCAGTAATAAAAGCGGCAGGCGGCCCGACCCACTTGGGCCTCTCGCATCTGCACGCGCTATTCGCTCTTCCACCAATTTGCTATGATTTGAATGCTTGCTGTTCGGGAGGAACAGCCGGACCCCCGCCCGGCCGGATCCAGGAACAACACCGTAGCTCAATCCATTCACGTTTATCGGAATACCCAGGACGAAAGCTTCACCCCAGAAAAGACAAAGTGGAACCATCATGAACAACGAAAACAACGACCCACTTTCCAAAATCAAGCACAAGCTTCAGGAGGAGATCGATACCCTGGAGCACGAATTGAATCTCGAGCTCCCCAAGGAATTGATGAAGGCGCGGGCCCACGGGGATCTTTCAGAGAACGCGGAATACAAATACGCGAAAGAGCGCCAGGGCTTCGTTTCTGCTCGCCTGGGCCAGCTCAAGAAGCGCATGGGCGATCTCGGCATGTTGAATCTCAGCAATATTCCGCACGATCGCGCCGGATACGGGTCGCGCGTATGGCTCCGCGACGTGGCTAAGGCCGCGGAAGTGGAGTACAAGCTGGTAACCAGCGAAGAAGCCGACGCGGCGCAAGGATTGATCTCCACGACTTCGCCGATTGGCCGGGCGTTACTAGGCAGGCGGAAAGGCGACGAAGTGAAGGTGCAGACGCCTGCGGGCATAAAAGAATTCGAGTTGATTCGTCTGAAAACGATCCACGAAGACGCCTAGAGGTAAGCTGTACTCGAACCTGAAGTGAGAATGAAGCTCCGCGCGAATCCAGCGGCAGATCCCGCAATTCGCCCACCTAATTTGAGGTAGTCCGGGAATTGCCCCCTTGCATTCCCTCGTGGTAGCATCCGCGTTATCGAGTAACCACGCACGGCGCCTGGGTATCCCGCCTGTGCTTTCGCCCCGCGAGATCGGCCCTGGGCCCGAAGAGGGGAAAGCCATGAAATCCTACACGACGCAGTTCCTTCGTAACGTTGGCATTGTCGGTCACGGCGACACTGGAAAAACCCAGCTGGTGTCGTCGTTGTTGTATACGGCTGGGATGACGCCAAGGCTCGGGAAAGTGACGGACGGAACCACCGTAACTGATTGGGATGAAGAAGAGATCGCGCGCAAAATTTCTATTCAAACGGGATTGGCGTTTGCGGAATGGGCGCCGGGCGGCCAAGGCGAAAAGACGAAGATCAATTTTCTGGATACGCCGGGCTACAGCACTTTCGTGAACGAAACGCGAGCCTCATTGATCGGCGCCGATGCGACGCTGGTGGTCGTGGATGCCGTGGCTGGCGTGCAAGTAGTCACGGAAAAAGTCTGGGATTATTGCACCGAATACGGCCAGCCGCGAGCGATCGTGATCAACTGGATGGATCGCGAACTCGCGAGTTTCGATCGCGCATTGGAATCGGTGCAGGCAGCGTTTGGCCGGGCAGTCGTGCCGCTCGAGCTACCCATCGGCGCCGAGAAACAATTTCGAGGCGTGGTGGATTTGCTCAGCATGAAGGCGCTGATTTACGCGCCCGACGGAGATGGCCGCGCCAAGATAGAAGAAATCCCGGCAGATATGGCTTCCGCGGCTAAAGTGGCGCATGAAACGCTGGTCGAGATGGTTGCGGAGGGCGACGACAAGTTGATGGAGGAGTTCTTCGAGGAGGGCACGCTGCCGCTGGAGGACCTCAAGAAGGGTCTGCGGCTGGCGTTCCAGGAACGGCGTTTATTTCCGGTAATGCTCAGTTCGGCGCTGCACAACATCGGCAGTGACGCCATCCTGAATCTGATCGTCGATGTGTTCCCCGATCCCGCCGCGCGCGGAAAGGCCAGCGGATTCAGCGAGGCCGGCGGCAAAGGCACTCCAGTGGAGCGCAAGATCGCTGATTCCGAGCCGCTTTCGATTTTCGTATTCAAGACGCTCTCCGATCCTTTCGCTGGACGCATTAATTATTTCAAGGTGATGTCCGGCGTGCTGAAAAACGACGCTACGCTCACGAATTTTAATCACGGCACGAGTGAGCGCTTTCAGCATGTGCAGGTCATGCAAGGCAAATCGGGGATGGAAATACCGGAAGTGCATGCGGGCGATTTAGGAGCCATCGCAAAACTGAAAGACACGGTCACAGGCGATAGCGTGGGCGACAAATCCTCTTCGATCTTTTACCCTGCCGCGCGGATTCCTGAACCTGCGATCACGTTTGCCATCGAACCGAAAACGCGCGCCGACGAAGATCGCATCGGGCTGGGAATTCACAAAATACTGGAAGAAGATCTCGCTCTGCGCTTTTCGCGCGATCCTCAGACCAAGGAGTTCTTGCTCGCCGGTTCGGGCCAGCAGCACATCGAGGTCGTAGTGGCCAAACTGCGCAAGCGCTTCAGGGTCGATGTCAGTCTAAAACCGCCAAAGGTTCCTTACCGCGAGACGATACGGGCCAAGGCCGATGCCGAAGGAAAGCACAAGAAGCAGACTGGAGGGCACGGCCAGTTCGGCGTTTGCCGTGTTCGCCTGGAGCCGTTGGCGCGCGGGGCCGGATTCGAGTTCGTGGACGACATCTTCGGTGGCGCAATACCCAAGAACTACATCCCCTCGGTGGAAAAGGGGATCCGTGCTGCCGCCGATCGAGGCTATCTGGCGGGTTATCCCATGGTGGATTTCCGCGCCGTTCTCTACGACGGCAAATACCACGATGTCGATTCCTCGGACATGGCCTTCAAGATCGCGGGTTCGCTTGCCTTCAAGGAAGCCATGAAGACCGCCAGGCCTTCGCTGCTCGAACCGATCATGCACGTAGAGGTTTACGCGCCGGATCAATATTCGGGCGATGTCATGGGCGATCTCAGTTCACGGCGGGGACGGATCAATGGCAGCGAAGCGCGCGGAGCGAACGTTGTCGTGAAGGCACTCGTGCCCTTCGCGGAGATGCTGAGCTATGCAAATGACCTGATCTCCATGACCCAGGGTCGCGCCAGCTACAGCATGGAGTTCTCGCATTACGACTTTGTTCCGAACGAGATTGCCGAAAAGGTGATCGCTCATGCCAAGGCGGAACGGCAGGGCGAGCCGCTAGAAGATCAAGAAGTGGCCTGAGGATTAACAGCAAAGCCGGTGAGATCGATTCGCTACCGTAGTGAGTTCTGAAGGAACTCCGCGGATTTGAGCGACTTACAGCCTCATCGGCAAGTGTTCTGATTTGATGATCGCCGGTTGTAGAAGCAAGTGGCGCGCCTGAAAACTAATCGGGAGATTCGTTCGTGAATTGATAGCGGGCCACGATTTCTTTGATGATTTTGGAACTCGATTGCGTGTCGATGATCGGAATTAGAGCCACGCGGCCGCCGTATTTCTCGACTTCTTTTTGCCCGACGACCTCTTCCAAGCTGTAGTTGCCGCCTTTGACCAGAACATCCGGCTTCAACTCTTCAATCAGCCGAAGCGGCGTAGAATCGGAAAAGACCGTTACGTAATCCACCGATTCCAGCGCAGCGATAATGCGAGCGCGATCGTGTACAGAGATCAGCGGGCGGCCATCTCCTTTTAATTGCCGCACGGAGTCGTCGTCATTGATCGCCACGATCAGAATGTGCCCGAGTGCCTTCGCTTTCTGCAAAAGATGCACGTGCCCGGAATGGAGCAAATCGAAGCACCCGTTGGTGAAAACAATCTTCCGGCCTTGCGATCGCGCCATGCTGACGAGCTGTTTCGCCTGAGGCAGGTCAACCAGCTTCTGCCTTCCGGCACTTTCTCTTTGCCTAATCCACGCGGAGATCTCTTCGATCGAAACTGCGGCAGCTCCCATTTTCCCGACTTTTATCCCCGCGGCTACGTTCGCAAGGCGGGCCGCCGTTTCCAACTCCTGCTCGGCGAAGAAAACGCGCGCGATCATACTGATCACCGTATCGCCCGCTCCCGTGATATCAAAAACGTGGCGTGCTTCTGTTTGGATGTGCGCTTCAGGACCCGTTTTTCTGTAG
This sequence comes from uncultured Acidobacteriota bacterium, assembly GCA_963846235.1. Lineage (GTDB taxonomy): Bacteria > Acidobacteriota > Terriglobia > Acidiferrales > UBA7541 > Palsa-189. The sequence continues at coordinate 2,863,181 of CAWJVF010000002.1, read as the reverse complement.
AGCGACATTCCCTCTTCGCTGCGCGTGACAAGAATTGCTGCGCATTCCGTTCGGGCAAAAAGAGAGGCTGCGGCCGTGCGAATCTCGTCTTCGTTGCGAACCGGCAACTGCGTGGATCGTCCTAATTCGGCTTTGTTGGGCGTGAGCAGGGAAGCGCCCCGATATTTGGCGAAATCGTCCCCTTTAGGATCGACCACGACGCTCCGTCCTGCTGCTGAAGCCATATCGATCACTGCCTTGCACACAGCGAGGCCTAAAACTCCTTTGGCATAATCGGAAAGGATCACGCCATCGACCAAAGGCAGAACTTTCTTCACAAAGTCCAGCAATCTTGCTGCCGAGTGCTCGTTCAATTCGGAACGAGTCTCTTTGTCGATGCGCAGAACTTGCTGACCATGCCCAATGACGCGCGTCTTCAGAGTTGTTGGCCGATCCTCTACCACAATGCCTTCGGTGTGCACGCCAGACTGCTTAGCCAGCTGCAGCAGTTCGTGAGCCGCTTGATCCCGGCCCACCACCCCTGCCAGAAACACCTCGCAGCCAAGGTGAGCGAGATTCCTGGCTACGTTGGCGGCGCCACCAAGGCAAGCTTCCCGTGAAGTCCAACTCAGGACTCCGACGGGCGCCTCAGGCGAGATCCGGTCGATCGTGCCGTAGAGATATTCGTCCAGCATCACGTCCCCGACGACCAGGACTGACACCTTCTTCAAACTGGACAAGATTCTATCGAGCGCTTCCCATTCGCCTTGAGATTGGTTGATGCTGCTCAGGGGACTGTCTCCACAAGACGGACTTGATGCTGAGCCGATTCCCTCTCGCAGTACTCTACTTGCATAGGCAAGCCCTCGCAACGCTTTGCTGAGGCGCCTGCACATTGTTGATACTCTGACTAGGGCGTTGATACTCTGAGTAGGGCGCGGAGATGATGGGGTGCCCCCCCACCATTTTTTGTGCAAGTGTTCATTACACACGAGTTCCACGCGATGCAATCTGGACGCAAATCTGCGGAATTCACGCTCCCGCAAGCATACGAAGAGCACAAGCTGGCGCGACTCTGCACCCTGCCAGGGCGCGGACTGCACCGACTGGTCACGGCTAATTTCGTAAGCCGATGCAGGCCCAGGGTGCCTGACAATTGAAATGGAAATAAATTGCCGTCTCGTTCGAACAGAGGGTCTCTGGGAATTCGGCACGGCGAGGAAGGTTAAATTTTTAGCGGCAATCAGCAAGGCTAAAAACTATGGCAACGCCGCCGCGGGATTCGGGTAAGCAACTCGCCGGATTCGCGCGCAAGCAAGCGTTATGAATATTATAGCGCGGCAGTAAAGACTGACGGCACATGCAGGGGGCGTACGCCGCAGGAAATCGGATCAGCGTTACTTGCTCGAGGCTGGGGCTTTTTCTTTCAGCGATTGGTATTCCTGCGGTTCCGCGTTGTTTGTGCAGTAATACTCTTCGAGATCTTCGTGGCCGAGGGACCATTTGCGAGGAGCGGAAGTCCACGGCTTGGTCAGGACCTTGGGGTCCTCAATGGTGACCTGATAGACCAGGTAATTCTCGCTCGGCCGCGTGAGGCGCTCGATGACGTGTTCCTGATCGCTATGGAACCAGCCGATGAAGTTGTTCCAGGTGCGCTCGTCGATGGCAATCACGTCGATCACTAAAGTATCGCCCTCCCAATGTGCTGTGGCGTCTCCATTGAAAGTAGGATCGGGATCTTTAGAGTGCGGGCGGCCGTCGGTGTGTACTACGCGAAAATTGGTGTTCAGCTCATTGAGCTCGATCAGTTCGTCACGCGTTTGCACCAATTTAATGGGATACGGGTTCCCCAGGAAGTTAAGCGGCGTGCCGCGCGGCAGGCAATTCACTGAGGCGCGTCCGAGTTCGAAATCGACCCGGCTCATGGAGGCAATTTTCGCTGCGGCCCAAGGCTGGAACGGCGGCTTTTCTTCTGGCGTCACCTTAGGATCGAACTGGCGCTGCGCGGGGGAACTGCTTGTATTGTAACCACCGGCACTGCCGGGAAACCACACGCCGGAAAGATCCGGGTGGCCATCGGCGGTGCGCGGAGCTGCTCCGCCCGGCGGCAATGCCTGCAATTTGGGTTGAGGCGAACCGGCTTCGGGTTTCTTTTCCTCTTGCGCCGCAGCGATAGAAACGCACGCTGCCGCCAAAACTGCCAGCGCAAAAATCGAGCGGGCGCAAGGGAGCTTACGTCGCGCCGTTTTAATTCTCTCCATGTTCGTAATCGCTTCCGACTCTCAGGGTGCGGCCATCAGGCATCTTGACCGTCTCAGCGGCGGCCCGTTTCGCACTGGCGCTTTTCCCCATGCAGGCCCTCACGGTGACCATTTTGCCCATGTTGTCGTCAAAATCGTGCTTCTGGATGCCGCTTCTTTTTAGAAATGCTACCGAAACGGCTTCAAAACTCCACGAACTGACCTGGCTATCTGAATCTTTGACGTCCATATAGAAATAGACGTGGGGATTCTGCCAATCCACTTTCGTCAGGGTGCCGCTCATGTCGGTGCACTTCGATGCGTCGTACTCGACGGAAAATGTGTGGTGCGGGAAGGCCGGCGCGGCCATAAACAGGCCCCCCACAATCATAAAACCGAAGAAGAGCGGCAAGCCCAGAAGCACTCTGTGCCTCACGGTTGTGTACCTCCAGATGTGGATCGACTCCCCGAGTTATAACCGTGACCGTTACATACCGGATATTCTGTTGTCAAGCAGAACCAAATGGAGGCGTCGACCCTGCCAGTGTCTCTCCCATGGAGATGCCTCTCCCCTCGGGGCAGGAGTAACAGGAGTAAGAAGTTCCACGCAAGGATTCCTAATTTAGTTGTATAGTTGGCGAAAAGGGAAGGCCCCGCTCACGTGCAGCTTTAAGGAGTCAGCTATGAAAACGCTATTAAGAATTGTTGGGGCAATAGTGATTTGCATGGTCTTACTGCTCGCGACCCTGCGCGCCACCGGACTTAATCCTCACGGGGATACGCCAGGTCCCGGGAGCTATCCCGGTTTATGGCTCAGCGGGAATGTCGTAACGACTCCGGTTGCCGACTGGTCATTCACTGACAGCATTAAAACCGTGAAGGTTCAGACCAACACCTGGTATCTGATTCCTCATTCCGTAACGACTTGGTGTATCGCCTATAATGGCCAGCTTTATCTGGCTACTTCTGGAGCTGCAGTGAGAGAATGGCCTCGAAATGTGGCCCGCGATCCCCATGTGCGCCTGAAGGTAGGCGACAATTTGTATGATCGTACCTTATCGGTTGTCACCGATCCGGCCGAAAGGGAAGCCGTGCTCCAGGTGAGAGCGAAAAAATACTCTCAAAAGTACCCGCCAGTGGGTCAAACATTTACCGTATATCGCGTAATGCCCAGCTAGTCGCTGACTAGATTTTTGGTGCAACGTTGGTTGTCGGCGAAGTCGATTCCCACGACATTGAGAAGCTCGGAAAGTCCTGGCAGACATTAAGCTGGGAGTAAGCCAGAATAACTCTGCGCCTCCCCGTCGTATACCTCCTGATGTGATCGACTCCCCGGGGTTATAACCGTGACCGCTAGATACGGCATTCTGGTTGTCAAGCAGAACGAAATGCCAGTAGTGGGTCAGCCACACATGCCAAAGCACTCAATGGTTGCTGGCAGCGACGCGGTGATATGCTTACAGAGTGCCACGGGATCGAGTAACTAAACAGGTACTAAACGAGACTGCTGCTGTTCCGACAGACGGATTCGATGATTGAGACCTTTGCAGCGGGATTCAACCGCTCCCGATCTTATCCACAGCCTTTCACAGGTATTTGCTTGCTTTCACAGTTTTTCCAAAGGGTTTTCCCAGTAAACCTGGTTTGGGATGCGGCTGTTTGGTTGCGGCTAACTCGGCAGCCCGTTAGGATGCTCGCTCGTTCCGCTATGCCAAAGAAGACGGACCATTCTGCACAGATTGTTCTCTTTCCGGGTACACCCGTCGAGATAAGCAACTCTCAAGAGAGAACGCGCACCGCCGTCGTTAGCGGGAGTTCAGCGCGGGCACTAGATGTCGGTTACCCCGCACCTATGCCGGAACTGATGCAGTACCAGGTGGTCTTGTCTGGATCGTACAGGAAGGATCTTGAAGCGCTAAAGGACACATATGAAGAGTTGCTTGACCTCGGGTGTCAGGTCCTCTCGCCAAGCAATGTGACTGCTGTGCGCGAAAGCGATGGGTTCGTTTTCATGAAGGGCGAGGAATCACAGTCACCCGATGATATTGAAGGTCGTCATCTTGACGCGATCCAAAGAGCAAATTTCGTATGGCTACACGATCCAGAAGGCTATATTGGTCCAACCGCTTCATTGGAAGTAGGCTTCGCTAAAGCGATTGGGGTTCCGGTCTTTGCGAAGGAGCCAGTCAAAGATCTGGTGATTCAGTCGTTCGTTGAAGTAATCTCTTCTCCCACAGCGGCCATTGAAATGCTCAAGAGTCACCGTTCCACGATTCCGCGCCCTGCCCTGGCGGCTTTTCAGCACTACTACCGCCGAGTGGCGATTCAACGCGGATACAAGTCCGAGAGTCCGAAAGACTGCCTCCTACTTATGGTTGAGGAGGTCGGCGAGCTTGCCAGAGAGATTCGGCAACGGGAACGCTTGGTGCGGCACGGTTCGCCATCTGGATCGAGCGAAAGCAAGGAACTCGCTGACGTCTTCCTTTATGTGGTCCATATGGCCAATGTGCTGGGTGTTGACCTGTCTAAAATAGTTCAGGAAAAAGAGTTAGTAAACCTTCAACGATTTCTTCATAAATGAACGTTTGATGACCACCTTTCAGGAATTCTCTGAAAATAGGCACTTGTTACAAGAGTTCTGCCAGCTCCACTACCCCAGCGTTGCACACTTCAGTTCGGGATTGAGTTTCGTAAACATATGGAAGGATGGAGAGTCAAAAACAAAGACAGAGGATATCGTTCACCTTACATCCAGCGCTACGTGCTTCACCTCTCTGTCAGAGTGTCCCGATAGCTCTGAGTTCTCTGGTTCGCGGGAATTGTTGGACAACGCCGAGCCCTACGCCACCGGGGCGATTCAGAAGCCGACAGGCGAGTGGATATCAGATGGGTCAGCAGGTATCTACTGCCGCTGTCGAGCCCTTCCGTTTGTTATTCGCAATCTCAAAGTCTGGCACGAGAACATCGCTGTTCATACCAGAGCGATCTTCGAACAAATGAAGCAGGCGGACCGCTTCGCCATTGGCGAAGCCGGTCAGGGAATGGAGGAGCACGATTGGTATCCTCCGAATGGGTACCACACCTACTGGACATTAGAATTGCTTGGCCGTCTCTCAGAGCGATTCAAACAAGAATATGAAAAACTAAGCGGAGAGCTGCAGCTTCCAATCCTTTGCGCAAAGATGAAAGAGTGGTCCCGCGAGACCCTTGGGTATCAGGTGTCTCTGCATTCCGCTCGATCGTCAATGCTCGATTCTGATCAACTGGCGTGGTCACTCGCAATCGTGCTCAGATCGCCTGAAAGTGTGCAATCAAACCTTGCAGAACAAGATCTAGCGAGGCATGCCCTCAAGTGCCTTTTCGAAACCCAAACAGAAGTGGGTAGCTGGAGGCACTACGAACCTCTATTCCACTATGAAAAGAGCGGAAACGCCTACTGTTATGTCTTCGAAACTTTTGTAGAACTTCTCCGCTGTGCTCTGCACCCGCGAGCCGAATTTATCCGTACCGCCCTGAAGGTCCACTTCAACGGCCTTACAAAGCTTTGGCAGTACGCCCGTTCGACACAGATTCCACTGGACGAGTCGCTGAAACCCAAATCCATAGGCTGGTCGTCGGGTCATCGAATCGGCAAACGCGATCCAGAAAGTTGGGCGACCGCGAGCGTGTTCCTCTACGCCCAACACCTACGTCGGCTTTTGGGGATTTGGGCCCGCGAGGAGGGGCTCTCCACACTACCAAAACGTACTTCTTACTCTACGCCGAAGGAAGCTGAGGAGGAGCTGACCACTCGAACTCAGACATGGACATCGGGTTCACACCTAAAGGCGGACTTGCTTTCGAAGTTTGTAAGCCACATCGTTGCGCTCGGCCCGGAAAGCCCAATTGACCCAGATAGCCAACCTATAAAAAAAGAGGAAAGTCGTTCAGCAATTCTCTATGGGCCGCCCGGAACCGGAAAGACAACCATCGCCAGGGCCTTGGCAGGAATTATCGGTTGGGACTACATCGAACTTCATGCCAGCCACTTCGTGGCTGACGGTTTACCAAACGTGCAACGAACAGCAGACGAAATTTTTCGAAAGTTGATGGAGTTGGACCATGCTGTCGTCCTGTTCGACGAGATCGACGAACTCGTTCGAGAACGTGAGGGCGAAGTGGATGCGTTCGGCAGATTTTTGACAACGAGTATGTTGCCGAAACTCGCAGAGCTTTGGAGAAGCCGTAAGGTTATGTACTTCGTCGCTACAAATCACATCAATTATTTCGACCGCGCAATAACCAGGAGTGGACGTTTTGACTCGCTAATCTTTGTCAGCCCGCCTTCCTTCTCTTCTAAAATTGCCGAGCTGAGACGACTATTGCAGGGAGATAGTAAGACTGTCGACTTCACGGTCTCGCAGGAAGATGTCGATGCCGCAATGCCAAAGCTCAAATCGAAAAATCAAGGCAAGGATCTAACTGAGAAAGCAATTCCCGCCAAAAACGTACTCGCACAATTTGCTTTGCTTCGATGGGATGAACTCCCCGATCTTGCGGGATTCCTCAACTCAGACCAGACGGTAATCAACACCGTCGACGAGAAACAACTGGTCCGTTCACTTCAGAAAATTAGGCGAACGCAGCGCGACTTCTTTGAGTACGAAAGGGACAGGCATTACGAACGTCACGTCGCGGCTCGGCCAGGAAAATTGCCAGTCCTTTCTAAGGCTTAGCTCCTTCCAACGTCTTGTAAGCGCAGGCTATCCGATACGTTTGGCTGTGCTATATTTGCTGGCTAGCTCCAGTGTGCGTGTCTGAGGGTTGTCGGGCGCCGCAATGTAGCCGTTAAAGCGCTTCTGTAGCGCACAACATAAAGTCCATGAGCAAACTGCGCGTCTCCATCGTCGAATTCCTGAATACGGCGCCGCTCGTCTGGGGCTTCACGGACGGACCTCTGCAGGGCCGCTACGATCTCTCTTTCACCGTGCCTTCGCTCTGCGCCGAAGCATTGCGCGCCGGGAAGGTGGACGTGGCCATTATCCCCGCCGTCGAATATCAGCGCATGGACGGCATGGTGGTGCTGCCGGAAATGGCCGTGGCCGCCAAGGGCGAAGTGCGCAGCATTCTGGTGCTGGCGAAAAAGCCGATCGAACAGGCCAAGCGCATCGCCCTGGACACAAACTCCCGCAGCTCCGTGGCGCTTACGCGGCTTCTGTCGAAAGGATTCTGGGGGATCGATCCGGAATTTATCGACTCGCCGCCCGATCCTGCGGCCATGCTGGCGCAAGCCGACGCCGCCCTGGTGATCGGCGATCCGGCGCTGCGAATCCGGCTGAAGGTCGATGCGCTTTCAGCGAAAGCCCCGGACGCAAAGGGATGCGGCGTGCGATGAAGCCGTCTCGCATCAGCAAGACCAGATCGTGCCCGGGATCGATACGCTTTTCGTTTATGACGTTGCCGAGCAGTGGCGCCTGATGACCGGCAAACCGTGCGTTCTGGCGATCTGGGTGGGCCGGCGCGAGCTCATCACGCCGGAGGTGGTCGCCGATTTTCTGGCCTCGAAGGAGTACGGCCTCGCGCGTATCGGCGAGATCGCCGAATCCGCGTCTTTGAAGCTGGAGTTGCCGCCGCGCGATCTGGAAATTTACCTGCGGGACAACATCGATTTTTCGCTCGACGCCGCGAATCTCGAAGGGCTGGAACTTTACTTCCGCGAATGCGCCGCCGCCGGGCTCATTCCGCGCGCGCGGCCGATCGAATTCGCGCCTTTGCCGCGGACCGCATGCAGACCGCTGAGCGCGCCGGAAGCGCGCAAGGAGGCCGCTGAGCGATGGGCCTATCACAGCAGGAAGCGCTCGATCTTTTCCAGTCCGACGACCTGATCGGCATCGGCATGGCCGCGAATCAACTGCGCAAAAAGAAAAACGATCCGCGCGTAGCCAGCTATCAGATCGACCGCAATATCAACTACACCAATTTCTGCACGGAATACTGCTCGTTCTGCGCTTTTTACCGTCCGATGGGATCGAAGGAAGGCTACGTCCTCTCGCTGGACACGATCCTGAAAAAAATCGAAGAGACCATCGCGCTTGGCGGCACGGGCATTCTGATGCAGGGCGGACTGCATTCCGATCTGCGCATCGACTACTACGAAAACCTGCTGCGCTCGATCAAGCACAGCTTCCCGCAAATTCATCTGCATTGTTTTTCGGCGCCGGAGGTGCTCTGCATCGCCGAAGTTTCGGGCCTCAGCGTGCGCGATACGATCGCGCGCCTGCGCGACGCGGGCCTCGATTCGATTCCCGGAGGCGGCGCGGAAATCCTGGACGACGAAATTCGCCAGCGCATTTCGCGCCTGAAATGCAGCGCCGACGAATGGGAGCAGATGCATCGCACCGCGCACGCGCTGGGACTGCGCACCACGGCCACCATGATGTTCGGGTGCGGCGAAGAATATCCGCCATCGCGTCAATCATTTTGAGCGCGTCCGGCGCATTCAGGAAGAGACCGGCGGATTCACTGCGTTTATTCCGTGGATTTTTGCGCCCGAGAATACTTCGCTCGGAAACGCGTTCCGGAAGCGACGGCGGCGGATTATCTGAAGACGCTGGCCATCAGCCGGCTCTATCTCGACAATATCGACCACATCCAGTCGAGTTGGCTCACTCCCGGAATCAAAATTTGCCAGATTGGATTGCAGTTTGGCGCCGACGACGTGGGCAGCATCCTGATCGAAGAAAATGTCGTTTACGCCGCGGGCGTGCGCAATCGCACCAATGAAGCCGAGTTGCGGCGCATCATTTCCGATGCGGGTTACATGCCCGTGCAGCGCGATACGCTCTACCGCTGCTACTACCTGAAAAACGGAAACTCCGCAGCCGGAGCCGCAGTGGCAGGTTCGGCGCTCCCCGCGTGAAAAGCCTTTGTTACCGCGGCTTCTGCGCCGCGAACCTCAGCCGCACATAATCCGCAGTCCAGTTGCCCCCGGCATCGCATAATTTCGGACGCACCGCTTCGCGTACTTCATTGAGGTAGGCGGATCTTTCCGCAGCCGGCAATGCACGCAGGAAGTTTTCGGCGAAGGTTTCCAGCCAGGAAGTCACATCGCCCGGAAGCGGCGTGGGACGCGGGAAAAGCGAAATATAGGAAACCACGAATCCGGCTTGCCGCAATCGCGCGGAGTAATCCTCGATGGTGGGAAAATACCAAGGCACCAGAGATTCGCCGTCGATGGCACGCCGATGAAGGGCGTCGATCAGGGCAGCTTTTATCGTCTGCACGCATCCGTATCCGCCCATTTCGGCGACGAATCGGCCGCCGCGCTTGAGCGCGCGCCAGGCTCCGGCAATGACATCGTCCGGACACAGCATCCAGTGCAGCGCCGCATTACTGAATACTGCGTCGAACTCATCGCGGAATGGCAGCGCTTCGCCGGGCATGACGCGAGCGTCCACTCCTAATTTCCGCGCCGCCGCAACCTGCATCTCGCTGGCATCGACTCCCACAACTGCGCAACCCATCGCCGCTAGTCTGGCCGCGAGCACGCCATCACCGCAGCCTAAATCGAGGATTCGTTCGCCGGGACGCGGCGCCAGCAAATGAACGACCGGCATGCCGAGATCGCTCACGAAGCGGGCGTTGCGGGCGTAACGCTCGGGATCCCAGGTTTGCGTGCTGCTCATCAAGATGGCGCTGTCAGGAGGGATTTTTCGGGCGGCGGATGGAGATGTCGACGATTTCGCCTTCGGCGAGATCGAGGGCATCGAGAGGATGCAGCGCGCCGGCGGAATAGCGCGCGCGAATCTTCTCTGTGCGCGCGGGGCGCTCGGACGGCGCTGAACCACCGGTCGTGCTCGAGACAGCCTTGATATTGCGGCTGGCATCCGGAGCCGCGCTGAATCCGGGCTCTGGCGCAACGCTTCCGCCATGGGAACTGGTGCGGTCGAGGGCGAGATTGGCGAGCGCGTCGGCTTCGCTATTTTGCTCGCGGGGCACATGTTCAACGGCGAAATATGCGAAACCGTTCGCCAGCTTTCGGGCGCGTTCGTATAGCGGCCGCAAGTCGGCGCTTTTAACTTTATAACGGCCCTGCATCTGCCGAACCAGCAGCTCCGAATCGCTGCGGACGAGCAGGCGATCGATTCCTTGCGCAGCGGCATAGTCGAGCGCGGTGATCAGGCCGTAGTATTCGGCGACGTTATTGGTCGTGCGTCCGATATATTTGCCGACTTCGAAGCGAGGCGCGCCGTCGGGGCCGCGCAGAATCACGGCATAAGATGCCGGCCCGGGATTGCCGCGCGAAGCGCCGTCCACATTAGCTACAAATACGTTCGTGGGTTTGGCAGGCGAATCGAACAGAAGCTTGCCGGAAGGAGGTTTGGCTGGCCAGCTCTTCATGCGAATGGGCATTCGAATGGAAGTGCGTGGAGCTCAGGCGTCATTCGCGGATATTCCCGCCGCGCTGGCCTTCGGTTCGGCTTCTGGCGCAGCGGACGCGGGCGGCTCAACGTAATAGAGGATGCGGCTGCAGGTTTCGCACTGGAAGATTTCGTGCAGATCGTTTCGACGGAGCTCCTGAAATACGTGGGGGCGAATGCGCACGCCGCAGAGACCGCAGGCTTCGTTCCGGACTTCTGCAACCCCAATCCCGTGATGGCGGCCGGCTATCTTCTCGTAGGTGCCGAGGAGTTCCTCGGGAATTTCCGAGGCGATCGTGCGGCGCTCCGCTTCCTTGGCTTGCAGTTCTTGTTGCAGCTCAGCTTGTTCCGTCTGGATCTTCTGCCGCTCGGCTTGCGCTTCGCTATCGACAACGATCACGGAGCGCTCGGCCGCCTTCACCTGACGTTCGTAATCTTCGCCCGAGACCATGCGCTCGAGCAGCCGGTCTTCGGCCTGCGCCACCTGAGTTTCGGCATGCTGAATTTCGTGCTGGAGGGCCTTATAGGCTTCGTTGGTCTTTACTGCAAAGCTCTGGTCGCGGTATTTGCGCGCCTTTTCTTTCCAGGAGTCCACATCCATTTCGTACGTTTTGCGGTCTTTGAGGCTTGAGGTGAGGGCTTCTTTGGCGGTGGCGATCTGCTGCCGGGCAATGCTGACCCGCGCATCCGCGGCGGCAAGCTGCCCGGGGATGGCTTGCAAGCGGGTGCGCAGTGCCGCCAAACGGGCGTCGAGGACCTGCAAATGCACGAGCCGCTGAATCTGCGCATCCATCTGTACCTCGATTTTAGCACACGGGAACGAAGTGTTCTGGCGGCGGAGATTTGAGGGCAGGGGGCCGAGCCTGGCCGAGCTGGAGGCGATTACTCCTGGTGCATTTGCATGTTTTGGTCGATCGAAATCGTGGGATAGTGCAAAGGCGCCACGCCGCTGACGGCGGGGCTATCGGAGTGACGCGCGCTCGCCGTGAAACCATTCCCCGAAGTTTCAATCGAATACGTATAGCCATCGCGACCGCTGCGCGCCATGGTGAGCGCGCCGCTCGAGGTGAGCTGGTCGAGATCGGCGTAGGAGCCGTTTTGGGAGAAGTAGTTGCGTTCAGCCTGGGCGATAGCGTTTAAGTCCATTTCGACACCGGTGGTGGAAATGGCTTGGGTGGCGACCATGCCGGGACCAGGAGCGGCTTGCTTCAGGTAGAAGTAATAGATGCCCATGGCGATCACGGCGGCGAAGAGCAGTCCGAGCATTCGCATAACGATTCGATTATCGCCGCTGGGCGGCGCTTTTGGCCGGAAATTGAGCCTTTAGGCATCGAATTTGTAACCTGCGGGAAGCGTAAGCGCCGTGTTATAATTTATCGTGACTAGGGAGCATACAAGACAGGTGACAAGACAGCTTCAGGTGACTAGCACCTTAGCCCGAAAGAGTCGCGCAACGCGGCCAGCTTCGGGCAGCACGCGCCGGCGGCGCATCCTCGAATGGATGCGCGCGCAGAGCCGCCCCGTCCCAGGAACGGAATTGGCACGCCATTTTCGTGTAAGCCGGCAATGCGTGGTGCAAGACATCGCTATTCTCCGCGCGGAGGGGAACGACATTCTTTCGACGCCGCAAGGCTATCGGTTGCCAGCCAAACAAGCGGCAGACACTCAACGCGCCGTAATTGCGTGCCAGCACAGCCCGGAACGGACCGAGGAGGAGTTGCAAATTCTGGTGGACAACGGCGTGCGCATCCTGGACGTGATCGTGGAGCACGCGCTTTATGGCGAAATGCGGGGGTCGTTGATGATCGAGTCGCGCGCCGACGTACAGGATTTTATACGGCAATGGCGCGGCACGAAGGCCAACCTGCTTTCGTCGCTGACGCACGGCGTGCATCTGCACACCGTGGAAGCAAGCAAGCCGGGCATGATCGCGCGCGCCAAGGCACAGCTGCAGTCGCGGGGAATCTTACTCAAATGACACAGCAAGCGACACAGACGGCGGCGTACTCAATCCGGCAGGAACGGCTTAAGCGAGCATTCTTCCGGGGCGACTCTCTGCATTTGGGGAATCACGAATATCTCCGGAGCGTGCGCACACTGTTGAACGAACTTTTGGGCTCGGACGTCGGCCTAGGGGATCTGACGGCGACCGCTCTCCACTTAGCCGATCAACATGCGAGGGCGAAGATCCTCGCTAAAGAATCCGGCGTAGGTGCCGGCGTCGCGGAATTTTGCTGGCTGCTGATGCGCGAGGATCTCGAAGTGAGGGTTCGCAAAAACGATGGCGAGACCATTAACGCTGGAGATGTCGTTCTCGAGATCGAAGGACGGCGCGGCGATCTGCTGGCGCATGAAAGAGTGGGCTTGAATCTTTTGCAGCGCCTGAGCGGCATCGCTACTGCAACACGGCGTTTTCAGGAACTGCTGCACCGGCATAATCCCGAAGCGCACGTGGTGGCCACGCGAAAAACTCCATGGGGTTTGCTGGACAAGCGCGCGGTACACCTTGGCGGAGGCGGAACCCACCGGCTGGGCTTGTGGGATGCGATTCTGGTGAAGAACAACCATCTCGCGCTTCTGGCGAATCGCGAAGAAGACGCAGTGCGTGTTGCAGTCGAGCGCGCGTGGCCGGCGCGCCATTCAGCGGCCTTCATAGAGGTGGAAGTGCGAAGCCAGGCCGGCGCGATTGCGGCATCACAGGCATTTCGGCGCATGCAGGAATCGTCGCAAGAAGGACCGGACCGCGACGGAGACTGCCCCTGCCTGTTGTTGCTGGACAATATGCCGCCGGCACAAATTGCCTCCGTTATCGCAGACCTGCGTACGCACAACCTGCTCGAACACATTCTTACCGAAGCCAGCGGAAATATTTCTGAAAGCAATCTCGAAGGGTATGCCGCCAGCGGCGTGGACGCGGTCTCCATGGGCGCGTTGACGCATTCGGCGCGCGCTCTCGATCTGTGTGAAAGAGTCTAGGTATCCCAAAGGAAAAAGGCCATGACCCCAGTAGCCGTCAGCAATGAAACTTACGACAGCCGTTACACACTTCCGCTGATCGAAGACATCAAGGACACAGCGGAAGAAATTCTTGCCAAGCAGGACCGCGTGAGGAAGCTTTCCCAGGAACGCAAAGCGATCATCCTGGCCCATCATTATCAGCGTCCCGAGGTACAGGAAGTGGCGGACTACGTGGCGGATTCGCTGCGGCTTTCGCAAAGCGCGGCGGCCACCGATGCCGAAACGATCGTGTTTTGCGGCGTACATTTCATGGCGGAAACGGCCGCGATTCTGTGCCCTACGAAAACGGTGCTCCTGCCGGACTTGCGCGCGGGCTGTTCGCTGGCCGCGGCGATAACGGCAGACGAGCTGCGCGCCTGGAAGGCGCGTTTTCCGGATGCAGTCGTCGTGGCTTACATTAACACTTCGGCTGAAGTGAAAGCAGAGAGCGACTACTGCTGCACTTCCGCGAATGCCGCGAAAGTGGTGCGGGCGATTCCCGCCGAGCGGCCTATCCTATTTATTCCCGATAAATTCCTGGCCCAAGTCGTGGCCCGGCAGGCGGAGCGTAGCAATATCATCGCCTATCCCGGCTTCTGCCACGTGCACCGCACGATCCGGCCAGAAGACGTGGACGAAGTCCTCGAGGATCATCCTGATGTGGAGCTGCTGCTCCACCCGGAATGCGGATGCGTGAGTTCCTGCATGGCCAAGGCGCTCGACGGCAGCCTGCCGTTCAATCGCACTTTCTTCCTATCCACGGAAGGAATGCTGCGGCACATTGGCGGATCGTCCGCGCAAGAATTCGCAGTGGGAACGGAAATGGGTATCCTGCACAGGCTGAACAAGGAATTTCCCGGCCGGTCGTTCTATCCGGTGAACCCGAACGCCGTTTGCGCCTTCATGAAGACAATCACGCTGGACAACGTGATTCGCTCTCTCGAAACGCTTTCACCTCAGGTGACGGTGCCCGCGGAGACAGCGAAAAAGGCGCGCCGCGCGATCGATAGGATGTTGGAATTGGCTTAATGTCGGTAGCTCTCAAAGTCGGACTGCTCGGCGTGGGCGCCATCGGCCAGATCCTTGCCACGGCGCTCGATGCGGAGCCAAGCCGCGCCGTTCTTGTGGCTATTGCCGATCAGGATCGGGGGCGGGCGGAGAGGTTCGCGGCGCAGTTGAAAGCGCGTCCTCCCGTCGTGGAAATCGATGAACTGGTGCGCCGTGCGGATTTTATTATCGAGGCGGCCAGCCAGGCAGCTTTGCCGGAAATCGTTCCGCGGGCGCTGCGTGCGCAGAAAGACTTGATGGTCATGAGCGTGGGCGGCCTGCTCGAAAACGAAGAGTGGTTTGCGGAGGCGGAGCGGCAAGGTTGCCGCATTCATGTTCCATCGGGTGCCATCGCGGGCCTCGATGGCTTGAGGGCGGCGGCGATGGGACGCTTGAGCCTGGTGATTCTAACGAGCCGCAAACCGGTGGCAGCTTTGAGAGGCGCGAAATACGTGACCGAGCGGCGAATCGATCTGGACCGGCTTAAAGACGAAACGGTTCTATTCGAGGGTCCGCCGGAGGATGCTTGCCGCGCTTTTCCAGCGACGTCGAACGTCGCTGCTTCGCTACGGCTCGCCGCGGGGAAATCGGTCGAGATTCGGGTTCGCGTCATTGCCGTGCCGGGCGGAACCGAGAACGTGCATGAGATTCAGGCGGTGGGCGATTTTGGGCGTTTCCGAATCGTCCTGGAAAACGTGCCCTCACCCTCAAATCCGCGTACTTCACGTCTCGCCGCGCTTTCGGCGCTGGCCACTCTAGAAGAGATCATCCGCAACCAGAAAGTGCGAGTCTAACGGCAGCGATTTTAGCCGGCTTTCCAGGAGGCAGCCCGGTAGCTCCACACTGCATCCGAATACCGCGCAGCAAAATGCGCCGGTCTCGTTCATTTGTTTTGTTCGCGGGCAAATCAGAGCATCTAACCATATTGCGGTCTGCGCCTGATTGCGCTGCCATTGGCAATCCTGCTGGAATTCAGGACACATTTCTGATTTGCCAGAAACAAGCGTAGACTGAGGGGATTCGTAGCCCGCGATTCGGGCTTAGGGAGTGACTCGCTTGAAACTAAAACCTACCGTCCTTCTAATTCTTGCGCTTCTTGTCGCGTCGAGCGCGTCCGCTAAAGGCAAATCTCCTCGAATGCCCGGATCTCCCGCGCAGGCGGCTCAGCCCGCTCAGGCGGCGCCCTCACCCATATTAGGTGCGGTGCAGCAAGAACTCGACCGGGAGATGGCGGTGATCGGCAAAGCCGATCCGCCAGCCTACTTCCTTAGCTATACGGTCACGGATAGCCAACGGTCCGAAGTTACGGGTTCCAACGGCGCCCTGCTTTCCAGCCAGGAACAGCGCAGCCGCTGGCTGGAGGGACAAGTTCGCGTCGGCAGTTATCAGCTCGACAATACGCATCGGGTGGGCAATGACGGTCCGGGCTTTCCCGGCAGTTTTGGAGAACCCGTCCCGGTGGATGACGATCCCGCAGTGCTCAAGCGGGCCATGTGGCGAGAGACCGAGAGCCAATATCGAGCGGCCGCGGAAGCTTTCATCAAGGTAAAGACCGGAAAAGACGTCCAGGTGCAAACGTTGGAGCAGGGCGCTCCGGATTTTTCACAGGAGAAGCCGCAGGTCTTTTCCGGCGCGCGGGCTTCGTACACGCTCGACCGGCATCCGTGGGAAGACAAGGTGCGGCTGTACACCCACTCTTTCCGATCGTCCGCTTTGATCCTGAATTCCATAGTTACATTCAGCGCGCAGGCGCAGAACCAGTATCACGTGACGACTGAGGGCACAAAACTTCAATTCGGCCAAGTGCGGTACCGGCTCGAGCTTTTCATTCAGGGCAAAGCGTCTGACGGAATGGATCTCGAGCGTTACTACAACTTCGATTGGACGGATCCAGCTTCGGCTCCGGACGACAAAACGGTGCTCGCACAATGCGGCGTGTTGCAAAAGGAGTTGGAAGCATTGACCAAGGCACCGCTGGCGGATCCGTATGCAGGGCCGGCCATGCTGACCGGACGCGCCGCCGCCGTTTTCTTCCACGAAGTTTTCGGTCATCGTGACGAAGGATTTCGCCAGAAGGATATCAATGAAGGCCAAACGTTCGCGGACAAGGTAGGCCAATTGCTTCTGCCGAATTTCATCAGCATCGTCGACGATCCGACAGCGGCGAAACTAGGCTCGACGGTGCTACTGGGCAATTATCCTTACGACGATGAAGGCATCGCGGCTGAGAAAGTGACGTTAGTAGATCATGGGGTGCTGAAGAATTTCGAGATGTCCCGGCAGCCGCTGAACGGCTTTCCGCAGTCGAACGGGCACGGACGCCGCCAGGTGGGCCTGCCCCCGGAATCCCGCCAGGGAAACCTGATTGTCGAAAGCAGCTATAAAGTCACCAATGCGCGGCTGCGGCAGATGCTGATCGACGAAATTAAGCGCCAGAACAAGCAGTACGGCCTTTTCTTCGATGACATTTCGGGTGGCTTTACATTTACCGGCCGGGCTCAGCCGCAGGCCTTTCACGTAGAGCCGCTGGTGGTTTATCGGGTTTATGCCGACGGGCGACCGGACGAATTGGTTCGGGGAGTGTCCATAGTGGGCACACCGCTGGTTTCGCTGCAAAAGATCATGGCCACCGGCGATACCACCGAAGTATTCAACGGTTATTGCGGCGCGGAATCGGGTTCGGTTCCCGTTGCGGCAGCGGCCCCCCCGTTGCTGGTTTCGGAGATGGAAGTTGAGAAGAAACAAACCTCCACCGACCGGCCGCCTATTCTGCCGCCGCCGGCGCATGATCCGCAGGCGTCCGATCCTCCAGCGAGAGGCAATTAACGATGATTGGCGAGCGAATGATGAAAACACCAATGTGGATTGCGGTGGGCATTCTATTTGTGGGCACCGTTCTGGCGGCACCAGCCACGGGATTCGGACAAAATGCGGCGCCCGGCGCGCAAACGGTGGCAATGGGTCAGATAGCGCCCGTTCCGCCCGGGGACGCCGACAAAACGCTCGCGGCACTACATGATGAGCTCCAGCGATCGAAGGATCGGCTTGTCCTTCCAGGGCAGCAGCGCCCTTACTTCATCGAATATCGGCTGCTCGATCTGGACGAACGCGTCATCAGCGCGGAATTTGGAGCGTTGCTGACGAGCGGCACTACGCGGAATCGATTCATGAGCGTGGACGTGCGTGTGGGCAACTACAAGCTGGATAGCTCCAATTTTCTTTCCGCCGAGGGATTTCGCGGGTTTCTTGGTTCCACGGGGACCGTAGGCATCGATCGCGATTACGATTCCTTGCGGCAGGACCTGTGGTTGGCGACCGATCAGGCTTACAAAGAAGCGCTCGATTCGTATTCGAATAAGCAAGCCGCGTTGCGCGCGCTCGCGAATGCTCCGACGGTGGACGATTTTGCGCAAGAACCGGCCGTACTCGCGGTCGACCAGAGGGTTGAGCCCGACTGGACTTCACGAAACTGGGAATCGGAGGCGCGAACGGTATCCGCGATTCTGAAAAATTATCCCGAGTTATACAACTCGCGCGTCACGTATCACCTGATCTATGCAACGAGCTATATCGTTACGACGGAGGGAACGCAAATTCGCACCAGCCGCAGCCTTGCGGCAATCGAAGCCAGCCTGGGCACGCAAGCCGATGACGGCATGCCGCTGCACAATTACCTTGCGCTTTATGCCAATCGTCCGGCGCAGCTTCCCACTGCCGACGCCGTGCGGCAGCAGCTTGATGGCAAAGGCAAGGAATTAGCAGCGTTGCGTACAGCTCCCCCGGTAAAGGATTACGATGGCCCGATGCTATTCGAACCGCGGGCCGCAGGCTCGCTTTTGGCGCAAGTCTTGGCGCCTTCGGTAAGCGGAGCACGTCCGCCTCTTTCGATGAACACGCGTTTCGAGCAGATGATGCAGGCATTGGGCGGGCGGAGCGAATGGATGGGGCGCATCGGCCAGCGCGTTTTACCTGTGACCGTAACGCTTACCGATGATCCGACCGCGCAAGCAGTTCCAGGGGCGCGACCTGATTGCATCCTACCAAGTCGATCAGGATGGCGTCCGCGCCCAGAAAATCGCATTGGTGCAGGAAGGCCTGCTCAAGGAATTCCTCATGTCGCGCCGGCCAGGGCCGGACTTCGATCACTCCAATGGCCACGGCCGATCAGCATTTTTGGGTATGCCGCGGCCCATGGTCAGTAATCTGTTTTTCACGGCGAGCAATGGGGAAACGCCCGATAATCTACGGAAGAAATTCCTCGACGCTTGCAAGCAAAATGGGCAGGACTGGGGACTGCTGGTGCGCGAGATGGATAATCCGGTGATCGCGAGTTCCACCCAGGAGGAACTCTCCGATTCGCTGGCCACGCTGGCTTCGGGAGCGCCGAATGGCATGCGTATGCCGCTCCTGGTCTATCGCGTGAACGTAAATGACGGGCGCGAGGAACTGGTTCGCGGAGCCCTGATTTCGCAATTGACGGTCCGGAATCTTCGTACACTGCTGGGCACCGGCAACGACAATACTGTCTTCTATTATGCGCAGAGCCAGGACGCGGAAACCGCGGGCACTGCGCTGGGCGCGTTTGGCAGCGCCAACGGCGGAGTTCCGAGCGACGTGATTGCGCCATCTTTGTTATTCGAGGAAGTCGAAGTTCGCGGGCCGCACGGGGAGCCGCGACGTACGCCGCTGGTAACACCTCCTCCGCTGCAATAAATGCGCTCGGCCGGCCGAGCGTAGTAGAGCTATTTTCTGAGCCCTCCGGAGCGTACGCGCTAAAGCCTTGAGTCTCGTCTTGGCGCTGCAAAAGTCTCTTGCTGCGAAAACCGAGCGAGCCATTTAACACCTTGACATTCGATCCATCCGAAGTAGATCATGCCGTCAGAAACGCGTCTCTTTTGGGAAAATTTCGTCTTTACGATTGGCGGGTGTCGAACAGGAATATGAGTTTTCGTTCCTCAAAGCTGCGCCTGATGTGGATCGTTTCGAGCCCTGCTTTTCATTGGAGTTGCAGGGTCGGGGCGTTTCGCCTATTCACAGCAAACTCAAACCCGCGGGCGTCAGAACGGCGCTTCAAATCCGGCGAGCGAAGATCAGAAGGCCAAGAGCGGTGATGTCGAACTTTTACCGGTGCAGGGTAACGTCAGCATGGTGGCAGGCGCCGGCGGCAATATCACCGTGCAGGCGGGCAGCGACGGAATCGTGCTCGTCGACACCGGGCTCGCAGCGATGAGCGATAAGGTTCTGCAGCTCATCCGGCCATTATCGAAAGGCCAGGTCACCTACATCATCAATACCGACGACAGAAGCGACCATGTAGGTGGAAACGAAAATTTCGCGAAGACCGGCCGGCCATTGGCCATCGACCGCGCTTCGGGCGCGAGCGTGATGATCGTCGCGTTCAACACGGTTCTCGACAGGATGAGCGCGCCAACCGGCCAAGCTGCCCCCACACCGGAAAAGGCATGGCCCAACGACACGTATTCAACGCCGCAGAAAAACCTCTATTTTAATGGCGAACCGATTCAGGTATTTCATCAACCGGCGGCCACCGACGGGAATAGCTTCGTGGTTTTTCGGCATTCCGATGTAATCAGCACGGGCGATCTTTTCGATCCCACGGAATATCCCATCATCGATTTGAAGAGCGGCGGCAGCCTGCAGGCAGTCATCGAGGGACTGTATCGTATCAAGCAGATGGCGATTCCGGCGGACCATCAGGAAGGGGGGACGATGCTCGTCCCCGGCCACGGTAGGATTTGCGACGTGGCCGATTTGGCTGTATACCACCAGATGCTGGTGATCATTCGGGACCGTCTGCAAGACATGATCAAGCAAGGCATGACGCTCGAGCAGGTGAAGGCCGCCAAACCGACCCGCGATTACGATCCGATCTATGGCAGCGATACTGGCAACTGGACGACGGATATGTTCGTCGAGGCGGCGTACAAGAGTCTCACTGCCAAGGCAGCCCCGAGCTCGAGTCGCAAAGCGAATTAGGGTGAACTGATACTTCGTTAGCTTAGGAAAAATGGAAATGCTTTGGGGAATTATAAAAACACGAACGGGCCGAAGATTTCTACTCGTTGCGACATTATTCATGTTTCTCCCGGTTCTTCTGGCTGCCCAAGATTTCGGTGCTCGGGACCGGGGTAATGCTCCACCCGCGGCTCCAAAAACGCCGCGAGAGGCTGCCCCGAAGGACCTCACCGGCTATTGGGTATCCGTGGTCACGGAATTGTGGCGCTATCGCATGCTTGTGCCGGACAAAAACGATTATCAGTTTGTGCCTCTCAATCCCGAAGGCCGCAAAATCGCCAGCACCTGGGATCCGGCCAAGGATCAGGCCAGCGGCAATGAATGTAAGTCGTACGCTGCGCCCGCCATCATGCAAGTTCCGGGGCGGCTGCACATTTATTGGCAGGACGATAGCACGCTGCGCGTCGACACAGATTCCGGGACTCAGACTCGCTTGTTTCATTTCGGCGGCTCACAGCCGCAGAGCTGATCCGCCAACCTGGCAGGGCTACTCGGTGGCATCCTGGGAAGGCGACGAACATGTCGACACGCGTGACGGCCAGGGTGGGCCTATACAAGACGCGAGTGGCAAGCTCATTCCGGGAAGAGTGATGCACCAGGCGGATTATCTCAAGGTCGTTACCACCCATTTGCGTCCAGGATACTTGCAGAAAAACGGAGTTCCTTATAGTGGCAACGCGACGTTGGAAGAAGACTTCGACACTTTTCCGGACCCATATAGCGGGAATACATGGCTGACGGTGACGGCCGTGGTCAACGATCCTCAATACCTGATCGAGCCTCTCTTTACCCATGCGCATTTCAAGAAACTGCCGGACAATTCCGGATGGGATCCGACGCCATGCCGAGCAAACGAACCGCGATGAGTGGATTTCTCCGGAGGTTGATCAGATGAGATCCAAGAAGATCAACTGGAACATGAAGGCTCTGTGGTTTCTTCCGCTCTTGCTGTTGCTGCCGAGCCGGTTGGCCTTTGCTCAAGCCGACATACTCGGCGAATGGTCGCCGAGGGTTTACAACGATGGGATGGACATTGGTGACTACACCGGAATTCCGCTCAATGATGCGGGACGGCTCAGAGCAGAGAGTTGGCATCCGGACCAGATCGACCTCCCGGAAAATATGTGCAGGCCGCATCCGATCGATATCGGATTGCGTGTTTCCGTTTCGCAGCTGCGGATTACCCCCGAACTCGACCCTGACACGAAGCAACAAGTTGGCTATCGTCTGCACGTGGCTTGGCAAGAGCCTGAACAAGTGATCTATACCGATGGGCGGCCGCATCCTTCGCCTAATGCGCCTCACAAGTGGTCGGGATTTTCGACGGGGCACTGGGAAGGCAACACTTTGGTATATACAACCGACCATCTCAAGGAAGCTTATCTGACCCGCACCGGTGTTCCCCGCAGTTCGAAGTCCACCGTGACGACGCGCATTCACCGCTACGGCAACTATCTGAACGTGACGTTCATCATCAATGATCCGGCGTATCTGACGGAGCCTTACATTCGCGAGTATAGTTGGGTCTATGCTCCCGACCAGGTGATCCCTCCATTTCCGTGCGAAATGACTCCGGACGGAACCATCGTGCAGGCCGGCACCGTGCCGAATTATCTGCCGGGAAAGAACGACGTTCTCTACGACTTTGCGACCGAGTACGGGATTCCCCACGAGTCAGCTTTGGGCGGCGCGGAAACGACGTATCCCGAGTACATCAAGAAGATGAAAACGATGAAGGTCGCTCCGCGGACCACGACCGAGCATTTTAAGCGCACGGGTTGATCTTGTAATTTCAGCGATTCTTTCGCTCCGTTCTCGAATCGTCGGCCAGGCGTTACATATTCCAAGGAGGAATCGATGTTGAACACGCGGATTTTAAGGCGAGGTGCGCTCGCGGCAAGCGGAGCGCTCATTATTGCTTTCGCTGCGGCGTTTGCGGCCAGCGATATTGTCGAGGATTGGGATAGCGTAAAGCCGCCGCCCAAGCCTGAGCTTAAGGCCGTCACGCTCGACCCTTCGACTACAGCTCTGCTGATTCTGGATATGTCGAAGGACGGGGCATGCAAGACACGCCCGCGCTGCATGGCCACGATTCCCAATGTCAAGCGATTGCATGACGCGGCCCGAGCCGCCGGCGTGATGCTCTGGTACAGCATTGGCGGGACCTCCGAACCAGCAGAGATGATCGGCCCGGGGTTTACCCCGCACGACGGCGAATGGGCGCATCAGCCCGGTCCCGACAAATTTCTCGGCTCGAATCTGGAGGAAAAACTAAAAGGACACGGCATCAAGACGGTCGTCGTGTGCGGCACGTCCTTTCAAGGTGTCGGGGTCGGCACCGGCACCGAAGCGGCGCAGCGAGGCTACAAAGTGATCGTGCCAATCGACTGCCTGTCGTCAGAGGATACGTACATGGAGCAATATTCGTCGTGGCATTTCTTCAAGGGCGGACCGGCCGTGGTCACGAGCAATTCAACGCTGACCCGCAGCACAATGGTGAAGTTCGGGAACTGAGAATCGGCTACCATCACGTCGTGAAGCTACTAGGAAGCGCGAAAAAAGGGGACTGCCGAGTCCCCCTTTTCCATCTTGAACTTGCATTGATTTAGTCCGCTCCCCTAATAGGTAGAAATCGCGGCAGCCCTCGCCAGCGGCCTGACTCGCGGTTGTAAAATAGCTTTGTGGCGTCCCCGCCTTCTTTATCGACTCTCGCCAGGCGCATGATCGTTACCTTCCGAAGCACTGCATTCAATACGTCCACACCTGAAAAGCATTTCATAAGCCGCCGCGCTTACGGGAGTGACTTGGCTAACTGGCTTATATACGAACTTGCCCGGCACGACGCCGCTGTTGAACCAATGATTGGTCAAAGGGATACCGGATGGATTGTCCGGTTCAGATTCGGCGGAGCCACTTATGATTTCCTGGCTCGGTATCGAGGTGGCCCTGATTGGGTTGGCTTGTTAGAACGCAGGCGAGGTCTTGTGGGTCGTCTCTTTCAAAGGCCGCAGAAGAACGTGGAATTTGCCGCTGTAAAGCTAATTGACGCGGTGCTGTCATCTTCTGAACTGATTTCCGATATTCGCTGGCATTACGATGATGCAGAGTCAGTCTGAGGATCTGCAGGCCGCTTAATCGCATACAGCGCGCCGCTCGGGATCGTTTTACATAGCCTTGTTCGCGTTCGTGCAACGCCTTCGGGCGATCTAGTTCGTTCAACTCAAGTCCAATCGCTGCGATGCGAACGCGCCTCCTGCTCTGGATGACACGAGAAAACCTCATTTTGCCGCGACAATTCCACATAGTTGTTGACTTTGTCTTTGCGCAATGTTAAACCGCACCCACACGTCGGGGACCTTTCCCACGGCAAGTTCGTAGGCCCTTCCCAAGGTGCAGTTCCAGGCCCTTTCTTTCCGGTTTTTGTGAAAAGGGGGCGTGAACGAAATCTATAGCGTTGCAGATGGCCCGCGCCAATAAGAATTACATGGGCGCTCGTGCGACTCTGGGTGTGTTTTTCCCGGTCGCGCTGTCTTCACAAGCTAGTTTCATTCGCATTTTCAGGAATCTCGAAATAGACCGAAGCGGTGACGTCTAACGGCCACCGCGGCAGCCGTCATTGACAAAGATGGGGCGGGTGGATTGCTGCTCCACGAGAGGAGGAAACATGGGAGTGTTTCGTGAGTCGATAGGGAGAAGGATAATTGGCGTTATGGCCGTGCTCATTTTGGCGGCGATTGCTGTCGCGGCCCAATTGCCCACAGGCGCGATTCTGGGCACGGTCAAGGACTCCTCCGGCGCGTCAATCGCCGGCGCCACGGTGACCGTTAGGAATACGGATACCAACCTCACGCGTACGCAGATGACGGAGCAGGACGGCAGCTATCGCTTCCCGGAATTGCCAGTGGGTCACTATGAAGCGAAAGCCGAAGCTGCCGGGTTCAGGACCGAGAACCGAACGGGCATGACTCTCGAAGTCACCCAGCAGGGCGTGGTTAACTTTGCTCTGCAAGTGGGTGCTACCGCGCAGCAGGTCACCGTCAGCAGCGAAATACCCCTGGTGAATACACAGGACTCCACCCTGGGAGCCACCGTCAACGAGCAGAGCATGGCGGAGTTGCCGCTGAACGGCCGTAACTATATTGACCTGGCTCTCTATCAGCCGGGCGTCAACCAGGACAAAAACCAACGTAACTCGTCGGGCACGACCTTTAGCGTGAACGGAGCGCCGGTGCGATCCAATAACTTCACGCTTGACGGGGCCATCCTGCAGACCAGCAACGGACGCAGCCCCGTAGCCGGCGACTCCGGTGATGCTCTGGGTTTGGACGGTATCAAGGAGTACAGAATCGTAACCGGTACTTTCCAGGCTGAATATGGATTGGCCATGGGCAGCCAGATGGTGGCCGTCAGCAAGGGCGGAACGAACCAATTCCACGGCGATGTCTTTGAATATTTCCGCAACTCCGCGCTCGATGCCAATGACTTCTTCCAAAACGAAGCGGGCAGCCCCATCGCGCCACTTAAAAAGAACCAATTCGGGGGAGCCTTTGGCGGGCCGATCAAGAAAGACAAGACCTTCTTCTACGCAGTCTACGAGGGAGTTCGGCTAAACCTGGGGGTCCCCATCAACAACGTTGTGCCTGCACCGGGATGCCACCCGGCGGGCGCCAGCGCCGCAAACAACTACGGCGCCGGCACTTTCATCTCCCAGGCGGCCTGTCCGGATCTAGCCCAATCTTCTGACCCATTTTTATCCGCGAATGGCGGCGTGGTTCTTAGCCAATATACTGCTCCGCTGCTGGCGCTTGCGCCTATGCCCAATTTCTTGGATGGCTCAGGCTCGTCCCATCAAATCGGCAGCGACGGTAGCACCACCGCGGAGAACTACGGCCAGATGCGCGTGGACCAGAATTTCTCGGCCTCAGACACATTCTTTGCCCGCTATACCATTGACAACGCGCTTCAAAATAACACCCAAGGAGACTACTCCTTTTTCCGCGTCTTAGCACCCGCTCGAAATCAGTGGATTACGCTTGCCGAGAACCACACTTTTTCGCCTACCGTGCTCAATACGGCGCGGTTTTCGTTCAGTCGCACTCGTAGCAGCAACACCCTCGATAACAATGGCCTGCCGGGCGGTACCGGTCCGCAACTCGTGCCGGGTTTTTCCACCGGCGTAGTTGACATGAGCGGCTCCGGCGGTGGCGGGTATACCGAGTTCGGATCGGCCAATGCGTCCCCCACAACGTTCAGCCTTCAGAACATCTACACCCTGAGCGACGACGTGAACTGGACGCGTGGGAAACATTCCTTCAAATTTGGCCTGCTGCTTAACAGATACAATATAGGAGACCAAGCTACCAATTCGTTTAATGGGCAGCTCCAGTACAACCAACTGTCTGATTTCTTGCAAGACATACCCGCCGTTGTAGAGTTCGCGCCCACCTGGGCCAATGAGAACCGCTTTTTCCTCTACAACACCTATGGCTTCTACGGTCAGGACGACTGGCGGGCCACGCAGCGGCTGACGATAAACCTGGGCTTGCGCTATGAAGTCATGAACACGCCGCGCGAGTTGCAGGGAAAGCAGTCGCACCTGGTAGACGATTACAGCAGTCTCTTTTCTCCCGGGCCAGTGATCAAGAACAACACGCTGAAAGATTTCAGCCCGCGAGTCGGACTTGCCTATGACCTCTTTGGAAACGGAAAGACCGCCATCCGCGGCGGTGCCGGAATCTATTACGATTTGGGGAACATCGGGTCGGCTCTCGGAGGCACTACGAACGGAGGCCTCCCGTATGGGGCGTTGATTGATATTCTGCCGCCTGGTTGCGCATCGGGCTTTTTGAATGCGAACAACAATACAAACCCTCTGGGCACACCCGGTTTCCTGCCATGTACCACAACGGATTGGCAGAGCGTATTAGGAACCACTAATGTTGCTGGCGGCGGGTTTCCAATTCCGATTCCCCCGCAAGTACTAAACTTCTATCAACCGACGTGTTCGGGGACCTTCGCCCATTCTGTCGCCACGTGTACGAGCAACCCAGGTATCGTTACGCCTACGTTCATCGACTACAACTACCAGAGCCCGTACATGATTCAGTACAACGCCAGCGTTCAGCAGCAATTGCCCTGGAACATGGCCCTCGCGGTCGCCTATGTAGGCAACCACGGAATTCACCTGCCCATGGTTCGAGATGGCAATCCGATCTTGCCCACCTCTTTTGGTCCCTGCGGCAATCCTGCCAGCGTGTGCGTCGCCGGCAAGGTGCCACTCTGGGATAACGGCTGCGTCGGAACTCCGCTACCGGCGGGTTGTTCCAGCCCCTATCAAAACATTAACCCCAACTATGGCAGCGATATAAACGTCGGCACATTCGCAACGTCTCGTTACAACGCTCTGGAAGTAGAGCTGCAAAAACGGACCAGCCATGGACTGGAATTCTCAGCCGCCTACACGCATAGCCGTGTGACCGACGAAACGCAGGGCCAATCGAATATACAAGACTGCATCGTTTCAGGCGGTCTGCTGGGCGTTTACCCGCTGGATCCCACGGTAGACAAGGGCCCCGCCTGCTTTAATATCCCCAACAACTGGGAATTTAACGTTCTCTATCACCTGCCGAGTCCGCAGGGGAGCGGCTTCTTGCCGAAAGCGCTGGGCGGCTGGTTTATGAGCAGCATCGTGAGCGTCCAGAGCGGCCAGCCATTCACGCCGATTAGCAATGCCAATCGATCGAATTCCGGAGTTGCCCAGGCCCAGCAAGGCGACCGGGTAAATATCAACACGCCAGCTTTGCTGGCCGCCTATCCTTGCACCTCACAGCCAGGCCAGCCAGCCGCCGGCAGCAATCCCTGCGCATACCAACCGATCGTCTACAATCCCAACACGGTGATCACCGGCGATCCCAACCAGTGGTTTAATCCGGCCATGTTCTCGCTGCCACCCATAACGCAGAGCCCTAACCAGCCGGCTTGCTTTTTCCTGCCTCCCTCCGATCCGAACAACTGTCCTGCTGCGAACTTCATCGGACAGCTCGGCACGGCCGGACGCAACATCCTGAGCGGTCCGCCCGAGAGGAATTGGGACTTTTCGCTCGTCAAGCAAACAAAGCTCGGCTTCCTGGGAGAGGGTGGAATGCTGGAGTTCCGAGCTGAGTTTTTCAACATCCTCAACCACACAAACTTCAGCGGCGATGCGCTGAGGACCAATATATTCAACGGAGGCACGGGCAGCTTGGGCCCATTCTCGGAGGCGCCGAAAGCAACCGCAGGCTTGGTCCAAAAACAGTTGGAGAACAACCAACGGCAGATCCAGTTTGCGTTGAGACTGGAATTCTAAATCGCATCATGCGTCATGCGGGAGCCTTCGCCGGTTTCAAGGCGACGGCTCCTGAAGCCTTTGCTCGGATCACGAGGCAATTGAGAACAGGTTTCGCAGGATTGCAGAGCATGTTTGTTTTTGGTGCATAGAAAGAGCTTGAATCTTGGCTCAAATCATTAGGCGCTAAAAGCCATGACCCATCCCGGCAGCTTAAGAGCTTTAAGTGTTTGGGCAAGGCCCCGACAAGCCCGCCGTAAGTTCGCACGCCTGGGTGACGGCAAACATGCAAATATCGGTGGCGCCCTGCTCCTTTTTGGAGCCGAGATACGCAAACTTCGACTGAGGCGCAACCTCTCCCAAGAGCGATTGGCAGAATTGGCGGGACTCCACCGAAATTACGTCGGAATGGTGGAGCGCGGTGAGTGCAACACCAGCTTGATCGCCGTCGTCGCATTGGCTCGCGTTCTGAGTGTCAAACCCGCTAAGCTGATGGCCTCGATCTCCTGATATTTCTGCAGCACTAAGACCGACAAACCCAAACGCAGTAGCATTGGCCGAGATCGTTCATAAAAGACCGTCGGCTTCAGAAGCACGAAAACCCGCGCGTTGCGGCTGCGGGGAAATTCGATCAACTGCGGACGTGCGTGGCGGATTTGGACAACGGCTGCAGAGTACCGTCCGGCGCTTTTGAAAAGCCGTGGTATACTCTAAGTGCGTTTGTTGCTCTTGTAAAAACCTTTTGATTCGTTTAAAGGGGCTGCGAGTCACAACTCGTGGCCTTTTTTGTTGTTCGCCAGATTCAGGGAAGCACCAGAGCCGCGCCGGGGCAAAGGAATACACACAATCAGGAGAAAGTACCATGAAGAATTTATTTGTTGGGAATATGAGCTTCCAAACCACGGAGACCGAACTACGCGCCCTCTTTGAGCCTTTCGGACAAGTTACGCGCATCCACATTGTGAACGATCGGGAAACCGGTCAGCCGCGCGGATTCGCCTTTGTCGAAATGGCGAAAGACGAAGAAGCCGCAAAAGCCATGAGTGATCTAAACGGAAAAGAAGTCGCTGGTCGCGCACTGCGGGTCAATGAAGCCACGCCGAAGACGGCGGGCGGTCCTCGCGGCGGGACCGGTTTCGGATCGCGTGATGCTGGCGATAAAAGAGGCGGCGGACCACGCGGACGAGGTCGATTTTCTACTGAAGACTACAGCGGAGCGGCCCGCCAGCCGAAAGAGCCGCGCTGGTAGCGCCGGAACGTCCACCAAGAACTGCTTGAAAAGAATGGTGGGCCTGGACTGACTTGAACAGTCGACCTCACCCTTATCAGGGGTGCGCTCTAGCCACCTGAGCTACAGGCCCGTTTCGGAAGCGATTGTTGCAAAGAAAGATTGTCCGCAGAAAGCAATTCAATCCTGACGGCCTCATTTTATCATCATCCCTTACAAACTTCTTCTCGCAATCGATTGGCTCACGATTCTTCTCGTAACCTGGACGTCGCTCTGTCGAAAGACGCTACAGTGCAACGCAGTGTGACCAAGTAGCCAGCCCCTGATAGAACAGAAGCAAACCTGAGAAATGCGGCGAACGTTTCGTCGACTGCTTGGATTTTGATAGGGTTTGTCGGCGAGATTCCTGTCGTAGCACATAAGGCCCTTCTATTCAGTAGCTTATGGTCCCGCTAATGGCCTGCCGTCAGGCCAGTGTTCGGAATCACTTGAAATCGGTTTCAATGACCGAAGAGCATCCCCAAATCTGTAGCGAAGCTGTTAATAGTCCGTTCGATTGCGGCCCGAGAAACAGTACTAATGGGCCATTCTGAAAGTCCCTACCCAACCTCTATATAAGTCATTCGTAAGCTTGCATTAGCGCTCATTGAGGGGGCAAAGAGTGCGCGTTGCGCGTCTGCGCCGGAGCTTGAAAGAGGAGGGTTCGCAGAAAGACGGCGTAAGAGTTGGGCCAAACCATATGCCCATTGATGCCCAAGATCAGGAAATCATCAACAGCCTGCCGCAATTGGCCGACGTGTATGACACGTATGGCGTCCAGGTGAATGCTTTGCCTGTTGATGAGATATTCGCCCTCTACGAGCGCACCGGCTTTCTTTATCCAGACAAAGCGGCTCGGCTTCTGCCCCATTTGGAGCAGGTGAAAGACAACTGGCGGCGCATGTTAAAGGCCGGAGATTCGCTTCTATACGTACTCACTGCCGGCGATCAAAAGCACGGCCGCGCATCGATTGCCGTCTGGCGTACGGCCCGGAATGGCTGGACCTCCCAACACTTGGTCTCCGAGAACAATCCTTACGCGTCGCGTGCAGTGATGCTATCCGGATCGGCGGCGAGCTTTTTGAAGGCCACCGATGAGTCCCATCAGAATTGGTTCCGTCCCGAAAATCGCTTTCCCTCGCGCGTATTCGGTTCCATGGTCCAGACCATTGGCGAATCTTTCTCTTCAGTTCAGCGGCATATGTACTTTGCACTGTCGAAGAAAGTAGCTTTGCCGGCGCAGAAAGGAATCCGGGTTGTGCCCTACAGCGCTTCCCACAAGGAACCGCTGTGCGCGATTGCCACCGCGGCACGGGGCAGCGTCTACGTAACCGCGGAAGAATTGCGCGAAGACGTCGAATTCAAAGCTGTCGACGAAATGTATCGCAAAGTCGGGCTCCGGCGAACCCGCCGCGTATGGCTGGCGTATCGCGGATACAAGGACGAGCCGATCGGGGCTGTGATTGCCTATCGAGGCCCGCTGGGAGTCAACTTCAGCTACATCGAGAATCGCTGCGATCTATTGCTGCATCCGACGCTGCCCGAGTCGGATGTCCTGGGCGTCGCGGCTTGCTTGCTCAAGGCAGCTTCCAGCGCTTATCAAGGCTTTGAGCTGAACGCCATCCCGGTCATCACCGATCAGATTGCCGCCACGGCCCTGACGCAATTAGGTGCGGAGATGCTTCGTCATTATTGCCAGGGCATATGGCTGGGGGGCGGACAGCTGCGCTTCTATCGCCATGTAGATGGCTTTTATTCGAGATTGCTGGCTCGGTCCGAAAGACACGCAACACAAATGACGTTCGTGAGCTAGGGCATTCGAATGGCTAAGGCCGCAACAATCGATTACATCATGGACGACCCGCGGGAGGCCGCGCGGCTGGAAGCAAAGGTCGATCCCGAGGCATGGGTTCAAAAGTACATGGCGCGCCATGTCGCACAGGGCATGGAAGTGCTCTCCGTGGGCTGCGGGCCGGGCGTCATTTTGGGAGCGGTATGCGCATTACATCCTTCGTTGCGCGGGACGGGCATAGACATCAGTCCAGATCGCGTCGAGCAGGCGGTTCGGAAAAACCGTGAGAATCCGCGACTCAGGTTCGTATGCGGCGATGCTCACGCGATGCAATTTCCGGCCGAGAGTTTCGATCTCGTGTATTGCCGCATGTTGCTTCAATACCTCCAGAAGAAGGAGCGTGCGGTTGCGGAATTGGTGCGCGTGTGCAGGCCGGGCGGACGGGTTCTGTTGCAGGACCTGGACGGGCAGCTTCTGTGGCATTACCCGGAAGATCCCATACTGCAGCGCGCTGTTGAGAAAGCCATGACTGCGCTGGGGGACACGGGGTTCGATCCGTTCGTTGGCCGAAAGCTTTTTTGGCTGGCACGGAAGGCCGGCCTTGAAAATCTTCATGTGCAGGTGGACTGCTACCACTTAATCGCGGGAGAAATCGCTCCGGACATTTGGAAGCAATGGGAATTAAAGCTGGAGATTGCGCGGCCGCAGATGACTCGAGTCTTCGGGAGTGAAGCCGAAGCCAAAGCATATTCGCAGAGGTTTCTCGAATATCTGAGCCGCCCGGATACGCTCACTTATTCCACGGTTTTCACTGTCACGGGGGAAAAGCCGTTATGATGCGCGGCCTTTTTTGGAATGCTGGCGCATGTTGGCCTTTCAAAACGCAAAGGACGCATGCAGAAGTAAATCGAAATGGGGCGGGAAAGCCATTTGAGTCTTGGAAATGAAATTTAGCAGGCCCGATAAGCAGCGCCCAAGAATTCGGATTGGGGATCCCACGCCAGTTTCGCTGGCTATCTCCTAGAGGGGGATTTGGATATGTCGCCGATACGCAAGAACGAGATCAGCTGGATGGCCCGCGCGGGCCGGATGCTGCTGGCCGGCACGCTCGCCGTGTGTCCATTGGCCAATGCATCGGCGGCAGGACCGCAAAGTGTTCCCGACGTCACCAGCATGAGTCTGGAAGACCTGATGAACATGCAGGTCACGTCGGTCTCCAAGCGGACGCAGAAGGTGGCTGACGCCGCGGCGGCAGTCTTTGTCATTACCCAGGAGGATATCCGTCGTTCCGGAGCTACGAGTATTCCGGACGCGCTGCGCATGGTCCCAGGCCTGGAAGTGGCGCAGATTGATCAGAACAAGTGGGCCATCGGCTCAAGAGGGTTCAACGGGCGATTCGACAATAAGTTGCTGGTTCTGATCGACGGGCGAAGCGTCTATACGCCTCTTTTCTCCGGTGTCTACTGGAATGTGCAGGACGTCGTGCTCGAAGATGTGGACCGCATCGAAGTCATTCGCGGTCCCGGAGCCACATTGTGGGGCGCTAACGCTGTCGACGGCGTGATCAACATTATTACGAAATCGGCCAAGGCCACGCAGGGCGGACTGGTATCGGCAGGAGCGGGATCACAAGAAGCCACTGCTGAAACCGTGCGGTTCGGCTCCAAGGTCAAGGACAGCACCTATTATCGCGTATACGGCAAATACTATGACTGGTATCCGTCCATTGACCCCGCAGGCGCGACAGCTTCCGACGGGTGGCACGCATTGCGCGGGGGCTTCCGCGTCGACTCTAACGTTACGACGAAGGATTCCGTCACCGTCCAAGGCGATCTCTATCACGATAATTTCGGCGAGACTCTAACGGTTCCTTCATTAACCTCGCCCAACTTTTGGAGCACTTATCCAAATAATGGCCGCGAAAGCGGCGGCGATTTACTCGGCCGCTGGAACCACTCTTTTTCGCGGTCTTCGACTTCGCTGCAGATGTACTATGACCGAACCAATATCGCGGACCCCACGGTTTTCGGTGACCAAGAATCCGTCTACGACATCGATTTCCAACACGATATTCATCTTGGCGAATCGCAAGAACTGGTTTGGGGCCTAGGCTATCGTTCTATACGGGATAGCAACGGCTCCAGCTTTACCGTTGCGCTTCTTCCCGACCACAGCAACTTGAATCAATACAGCGCATTCGTACAGGACGAGGTGAGCCTGCTCGATAACCGTATGCACGTTACGGTTGGTTCGAAATTCGAGCATAACCCATTCACGGGCTTCGAGTTTGAACCGAACGTCAGAGTTTTGGGCACGCTCACAGAACACCAATCCGTTTGGGCTGCCGTATCGAGGGCGGTCCGAACGCCTGCTCTTACTGAGCAAGGTCTCCAGTTGAACGAAGCGATTATTCCGCCAGGAACCGCGCCACTGAATAGCCCCTTGCCGGTGGTTGAGGCGATTTTTGGAAGCCGTCAATTCGGATCGGAAGATCTTCTGGCTTATGAGGTCGGCTATCGCGTGCAAGCGACCAGTTCCTTCTCGCTGGATCTTGCAGCCTTTTACAACAACTACACAAATTTGCGATCTGCTGAGCCTGGCGCACCCATCCTTGTCGGCAGTCCGGTGCCGAGTTACCTGGTTCTTCCTTTTGTCGCGAGCAACAAGATGAGCGGAGGAACATACGGCATCGAACCCTTTGCCGAGTGGAAGATTCTGCCGAAATGGAAGCTCATGGGGTCCTACAGCTTCTTGCGCATGAACATACACAAGAACGCAGACAGCTTGGATCCTACTCCGGACCTTCCGAACGGCGCGAGTCCTCGCCATCAGTACTATTTGCGGTCTTCTTTGGACCTGCCGAAGCATTTCGAGCAGGACCTGATGCTTCGCTATGTGGATAAACTTCCAAGCTTGAACATACCCAGCTATTACTCGCTGGATCTTCATATCGGTTGGAAGCCAGTGTCGCAGGTCCAGCTCTCGTTCGGCGCGCAGGATTTGCTGAACAGCCAGCACTTGGAATTTATCCCAGAATTCATCAATACATTGCCTACTCAGGTTCGTCGTACGTTTTTCGGAAGTATTGCTTGGACCTTTTAGCCGGGAGCCAGGTGATTTCGCGTGATGCCGATTTTGGTGCAACGCGATAAGACCATAATGAGAATTCTGCGACCAATTATCGCGATCGGAATCTGCCTGAGCCTGGCGCTCGGGGCCAGCGCGCAAGCGCTCGATTCCACCGATTCGTCGGAATACCTCATCAAGGCCGGCTTTATTTACAATTTTGCCAAGCTCGTGGGATGGCCGCAAGGTGCTTTCGCACAGTCGGATTCCCCCATCGTCATAGGAATTCTAGGAACTGATCCCTTCGGTGGAATTATTGATCGCATTCTGGCTGACAAGCAGATCGATGCCAGGCATTTCGTCATTAAGCGCCTGAAGTGGGGAATGGACCTCAAAGGCTGCGACATCTTATTCATCGGTTCATCCGAAGCTACGCACTTGGAGGAGGTTCTGCACGCACTGAAAGGCCAGCCTGTCTTGACGATTGGAGAAACACCAGGATTTGCGAGGCGCGGCTGCATCATCAATCTCATCGTTGAAGACAACAAGGTGCGGTTTGAGGTCAACCTCGATGCCGCGAAACAATCGGACCTGAATATCAGCTCGAGGTTGCTGGCGCTGGCGCGAATCATCCCCCAAGCGGCGGCGGACGCCAGGTAGACGGAATGAACCTTCAGAATCTATCGATCAAGGGCAAGTTGATGCTGATCACGATGTTGACCAGCAGCGCAGCCCTGGTCCTTTCCTCCGCCAGCTTCCTCATTTATGACCTGATCTCTTTCCGGCATCTGCTTACGCTGGACCTGATGACCCAGGCGCAGATCATCGGATACAACAGCGCTGCTGCAATGGCCTTCCGGGACGAAGCTGCCGCTACCGCGACCTTGTCGGCCCTGACGGCAAAAGAAGATATCGTGGCCGCGGTCCTCTACAGTCCCGACGGAACCATCTTTGCGCATTATTTTCCGAATGGCAGCGCGCATCCATCCACTCTGCCCGGCCGTTCGCAAGAGAATGGTTACCGCTTCGAAGGCGGGTATCTGGAAGTCTTTAGGGACGTCACGCTCAATGGCGAGCACGTCGGAACACTATTTTTGCAATCGGACCAGCGGCAGTGGAGCGTGCGGGCCAGACGATACAGTGCCATCGTCGGGATTTTCGTGCTGGTCTCCGGATTATTTGCTCTGCTTGTCTCGTCCCAGCTGCAAAGGCTGATTTCCCGGCCGATTTTGCACCTGGAAAACGCGATGAGAATGGTTTCCACGAACAAAAACTACGAGGTTCGCGCCACAAGATTTTATAGCGACGAAATCGGCAGGCTCATCGACGGCTTCAATACCATGCTGTCCGAAATTCAACACCGGGACACGGCTCTTCAGCGCGCCAACGACGAATTGAAAACAAGAACCCGGGAACTCGAAGGCGAAATCATTCACCGTAAGCAGACTCAGGAAGAGCTGCTCAAAGCCAAGCATGCGGCCGAAGATGCCAGCCGCGCGAAAAGCGCCTTCCTGGCCAACATGAGCCACGAACTGCGCACTCCTCTCAATGCCATCATCGGGTACAGCGAGATGCTGGAGGAGGAAACGCGCGATTCAGGGAAACTCGAAAATCAACAGGACCTGCGGAAGATTCAATCGGCAGGCAAGCACCTTTTGTCCTTGATCAACGATGTGCTCGATCTCTCCAAGATTGAGGCCGGGAAGATGGGCTTGCATCTTGAGACCTTTGACGTATCGCTGATGGTGGAAGAGATGGTGACCACGTTGCAGCCGGCGATCGCCAAGAATGCTAATAAGGTGCAGGTTCGCATGGCTGACGACATCGGAATGATGCGAGCCGACGCCACCAAAGTACGGCAAATTCTGTTCAACCTGATGAGCAACGCCTGCAAATTCACCGATCACGGAACCATATCGCTGGACGTAAGCCAGAGTGCGATGGAAGGGCAGGAGTGGATTCGCTTCCGAGTCAAGGACACCGGCATTGGTATCAGCGCCAAGCAACAGGAAAAGCTATTTCAGGAATTCTCTCAAGCTGACGCAACGATCTCGCGCAAATACGGAGGAACCGGCCTCGGGCTCGCGATCAGTCATAGATTTGTGCAGATGATGAAGGGACGCATCGGCGTGGAAAGCCAGGCAGGGCAAGGCTCTACATTCACGGTATATCTGCCTGCTCAAGTGACATTGGATATAGCGGAGACCGCGCAACTCGAGGGAGTCGGCGGGACTGCGGCAGGGTCCACCCAACATAAACCGGAAGTCGACACTGTTCTCGTGATTGATGATGATCCGGCCGTCCGCGATCTGATGTCGCGATTCCTGACCAAGTCGGGATTCCGTGCCGTCGCCGCTTCAGATGGCGAGGAAGGTCTGCGGCTCGCTCGCGAAGTAAATCCGTTGGTAATCACCCTGGATGTGATTATGCCGGAATATGACGGGTGGGACGTTCTACGAAAACTCAAGAGCGATCCTCGTCTGGCACAGATTCCCGTGATTATGGTGACGGTAGTTGATAACCAGGCCATGGGCCTTGATCTGGGCGCCTCCAACTATTTGATCAAGCCCGTTGATCGTGACCGCCTGGCGGTCCTGATCGAAAAGCATCGCTTGGCGCGAAATTTGAGCTCGAACGAGAGCAAGGCGGCTTCTCGCCCGGCAAACAAACAAGAGCGACAGCTAGTCGAAGCGGAAGTCTCCAGGAGAACGTGATGATGCCAAAAATTCTGCTCGTCGAAGATAACGAAATGAACCGAGACATGCTCTCCCGAAGACTCCAGCGGAAGGGCTACCGGGTAGTCACCGCCCAGGATGGCGAGCAAGGCCATGTGTTGGCACGGTCCGAAAGCCCCGATCTGATTCTGATGGATATCAGTCTTCCGGCGATGGACGGCTGGGAACTGACGCGACGCCTCAAAGCCGCCGAAAGTACGCGACATATCCCGATTATCGTCCTGACCGCTCATGCCTTGGTTACAGACCGGGCCAAAGCATTTGAAGCGGGATGCGACGACTATGACACGAAGCCGATCGACTTCGAACGGCTGACTGAAAAAATTGAAAGCCTGATTGTCGAGAAAAAGCCCTCATGAATTCTCGCCCCAGCCGTCTGCTGATCGTCGACGATAACGAGATGAATCGGGATATGCTGGCCCGCCGGCTGGCCCGAAAGGGCTATGTTATCGGCCTGGCCGACAGCGCAAGGGATTTGCTGCCGCGAGTCAAAGAGGACGGCATTGATCTCGTGCTATTGGACATCGAAATGCCTGAAGTCAGCGGGCTGGATGCATTGCAGTCCCTCCGAGAATCGTACTCTCCCAACGATTTGCCGATCATTATGGTTACGGCAAAGAATCAGAGCGACGACATCGTCA
Source organism: uncultured Acidobacteriota bacterium (assembly GCA_963846235.1). Lineage (GTDB taxonomy): Bacteria > Acidobacteriota > Terriglobia > Acidiferrales > UBA7541 > Palsa-189. The sequence continues at coordinate 2,825,658 of CAWJVF010000002.1, read as the reverse complement.
AAGCCCTGGAGTTGGGCGCAAACGATTATCTGACGAAGCCGATCGACTTCCCTGTGGCACTGGCGCGCATTAGCACGCAGCTGTCGCATAAAAATGCCCAAGAAGCCTTGAGAGAGAGCGAAGAGCGATATGCGCTGGCTGCTCGCGGCGCCAATGACGGCCTGTGGGACTGGAACCTTATGACTGGCGCCGTCTATTTCTCTCCTCGCTGGAAAGCCATGCTTGGTTTTCAAGAGAACGAAATTGAGGATCGCTTGGAGGAATGGCTCGATCGCATCCACGATGCTGACCGGGAACGCGTCCAACAAGAAATTGATGCCCATCAAAAGGGCTTAACACCGCACTATGAAAGTGAACATCGCTTACTGCATAAGGACGGAGGCTTTCGCTGGATGCTCAGCAGGGGGCTCGCCGTTCACGACGCGACGGGAAAAGCCTCGCGTATGGCGGGATCCCAAACAGATATCACCGAACGAAAAGTCTCCGATCCCCTGACGGGCTTGCCCAATCGGCTTCTGTTCATTGACCGCCTTGGACGCCTGATCAAACACTCGAAACGCCGCAAAGATCATCTCTTTGCCGTGCTTTTCTTGGATCTCGACGGCTTCAAAATGATCAACGACAGTCTAGGCCACCTCGCTGGAGACCAACTCCTGGTTGGCGTGGCCAGCCGATTGGAGAAGTGTTTGCGTTCCTCCGATACGGTGGCGCGTCTGGGCGAAACATTTACGGTCGCAAGGCTTGGCGGAGACGAATTCACGATCTTGCTCGACGACATCAAGGAACCCGACGATGCGAATCGAGCGGCAGAGCGGCTGATGAAATCATTGGCGCCGCCTTTCTTTGTGGCCGGCAAAGAGATATTCACGTCGATCAGCATCGGCATTGCTTTGAGCAGTACGGCCTACGAAGAACCGGAAGACATGCTGCGCGACGCCGATACGGCGATGTACCGGGCCAAGTCCCTGGGCAAAGCACGTTTCGAAGTATTCGATGCGGATATGCGTGCCAGTGTGATGGCGCGCTTGCAGCTAGAGACCGACATGCGCCGTGCGCTCGAACGGAACGAATTCCGGAATTTCTACCAGCCCATCGTAGCTCTCGACTCTGGACACGTTGTCGGATTCGAGGCTCTTATGCGGTGGCAGCATCCGACCAGAGGAATGATTGGGCCGGAAGAGTTCATCTTCGTTGCCGAAGAGACCGGGTTGATCCGCGACTTGGGCTGGTGGAGCTTGCGCGAGGCCTGCCGGCAAATGAGCACTTGGCGCGCCCGTTCGAAAGCTTATCTGGATTTGAATATGAGCGTGAACGTTTCTGCCAAACAGCTTTTGCAGCCCCACCTGGTGGAAGAAATGAAGAAATTGTTGGCTGAAACGGCTCTGCCGCCGGAGGCCTTAAAACTCGAAATTACCGAGAGCGCCGTTATGGCAGACCCGGTAGCCGCCGCGGAAATGCTGCAGCAAATCAAATCTTTGGGGATCCGGCTGGCGATCGACGATTTTGGGACGGGCTATTCCTCATTGAGCTACCTGCACCGCTTCCCATTGGATACTTTGAAGATTGACCGCTCTTTTATCAGTGGTGACGGAGAGGGAAGCGACGGTATGGAAATAGCGCGAACCATTATGCCCATGGCCAAAACCCTTCGCTTGGACGTTGTCGCAGAAGGAGTCGAAACGATTGAACAGGTCGGGCTCTTAAAGAGACTGCAGTGCAAGTATGCGCAAGGGTACTTTTTCTCGAAACCGCTCGCGCCCGAGGAAGTGCCTCCGGTACTATCGTATGAAACCAGCTGGGAAATGCAGAAACAATCGAAATAGCGCCACGCTTTCCCTTAACACCCACAACTAGCGAATCTCAGCCTCTGATCGCATTCGAAAATTCCGTTCCGATGATAGACTGCCTCCCGGAGGCTTACCTAACTCCATGGTTGCATGGCTATTAGTCTTGCACGTCCTCGGATTTACGCTGTGGATTTCCGGCCTGCTCATGGCCAGTCTGGTTTTGCTTCGCCACGTAGGGGTAGCGGATCCGCAAGCACGCACCAGCTTGGCCGGAATCGAGAAGCTCGGTCTGCGGGCACTGGCCGATCCCGGCGCCACTTTGGCCATTCTGGCGGGAATCCTGGTCGTTACGACCAATAGCCCCTACTATCTGCACGCCCGCTGGCTGCACATCAAATTTATTTTTGTACTCCTCTTGATCGCGCTGCATGTGATCGTCGGAACGAGAAGCAAGGCCTTTTCATCAGGACGCATCACCTTGGACCGCGGATACGTTCGCCTGCTTTCGATCGTGATTGTGTTGGTCTTTATTTCCATCCTTATCGCCACGTTGCCGGGCGAAGTTCTCTTGACTCACTAAAAGAATCGCCAGGTTTGCGCGTCAGGCAAGCGCAATCACATCGATCTCCACGCGAACATCTCGGGGCAGCCGCGCAGCCTGGACCGTCGAGCGGGCAGGAGGGTCCAACCGAAAATAGCGCGCATATACCTGGTTCATGGCCGCAAATTCGTTCATGTCGGCCAAAAATACGGTGGAGCGCAACACTTTTTCGAGCGACGAGCCGGCCGCCTGCAAAATGCCCTTCAAATTTTCCAGCACGCGTTCGGTCTGCGCCGTGATGTCCCCCGAAACCAACTCCTGCGTGCGTGGATCGAGAGCGATTTGACCCGATACGAAAACGAATCCATTCGCGCGAATCGCTTGCGAGTAAGGGCCAATGGCCTTGGGGCCTGAATCCGTAACAATCGCGTCTTTCACGAAACCTCCCGGAATCTCATTTTCTTCTCTAAACTGTTAACTCCAATTCGGTCATCGCGTGCCCTCATAATGGGCACGAAACTCAGCAGGAAGTCCCGGATGATCGAGCCAATCGCGAAACACAGCAGCCAGGTTCCGGCCTGCCTCCGCTTCGACAGCCGATCGCAATTCAGCGCTGCCGATTTCTTGTCCCGCCATGTCTGTCAGAATGCGGCGCACCGCGCTGTGGAATTTTTCCTCCCCGGCGATCTCTTCAAGGGAAAGCAAAAATAGAGCTCCCTTGTACGACTTCGCTGTTGCCTCCTGGCGGCTATAGGCTGCCGCCGGCCCGAAGCCAGGCTTCTCGCCGTTTGCCGTGCCCAAACTGTCATATGTCGCGATAAGTCGCACGATCTCCTGCTCGCGAGCCGCAGCGCCTCCTCGCCTTTCCGCTGCGTGGAGCGCCGCGAAAAGAGCCATCCCTCTGCCTAAAAGGAGATCCGCTTCGGGCCGGGGACGCACATGCCAGCCAAACCAAGTGCGTGCGAGTTCATAGTCTGCCATGTCCAAGACGGTACCGCTTGCCAAGCCCAAGGCAATAGCACGATGGTCGAAGAGCACGCCTTCTGGGAACGAGGCGGCGGAAATATTCGGAGTCGCCACGAGAATAGGGGCGAGTTCCGCCGAAGTCTCGACAATATGAACTGGCAAACGACTCCTTGTGATTGAGCCGAACACCTCCTGGTATGTGTTATTCGTGGCCGCGAGACGTTGTGCGGCCATCCTTGCGGTCTTTTCATCGAGCGATTCCCGCGTCCAGAAAACAACGGAACCACTTTGGGTATCTATGCGTTGTTCCTGATAACGTCCGGCGACCAGATAAGGAGGAAATTCCGCTCCGAGCATCTCAAAACGGTGCCTTACCGAGTCTTCGTGCTGCTCGATGCGCAGTTCGCGGCCCACGGCCAACACACGGAAATCCCCCGGTACGGTGACTTCAAGTTGTTCTGTTTGCGCTCTAAGAGAACCCTGCGCGAATGGTCCCAAGGGGGGCCGCCAGGCGGGGAAAACATTCGGGTCGGCCAGATAGAAACCCTCGACAGTGGCGGCCACAACGCCGCGACCCTCTGGCGTTGGGTTGAGATCGTATGCGAAGGCAATTTCGCGCTCTTCGCCCTGTGGCCAGGCCGGATTGAAGGGGATTCGCATGGACGGGCCTGATTCTCGGGTTATCCTTAGGTCCGCGACGGCCTTTCCGCCAATCTTTACGCTGACGTTGCTTGTGCCAAAGGATGGGCCGTTGGGCAAAGCAACATCGAGGTAAGCGAGACTGCGGTCTCCAATATTCTCGAGTTTATCCGAAACCTGCACGTGAACATGCGTCGGCTCAATTGAAGTTGCGGAAACCTCGACCGAACGATAGGTTTGATTAAAACCCGGCCCCAAAGCAACAGCGCAGCCGAACAAAGATATGGACAGCAGGGCCACACCAAGTAAGCGCATTCGGTAAAAGGTCTCAACAGAATTCTAGCGGCAGGCGCAGCGCGCGGTCAAAGAAACAGGTTCTGTGATTGCAGAAAGAGACTTACCAGAAAAAGCGGCGATTGATCTAGTGCCGGCGCCCTTGCTGGCGCACGAACCTGTGGCCGCCGACGGCGTAATTGTGGCGTGCGATGATGTCATCGGCCTGTTTATCGGTTATTCCTCGATCCACTGCTGCAACAAGCTGTGCATTCGAGAGACCCGAATCCCGTAATTCGGCCAGCCGCGAACCTCCAAGCACCGTTTCGCCTTTCGACCGCCGGCGCGCGACTTCAAGGATGACGTCATCAGACAGTCCCGCCAGGCGCATCGCCGCGGCCTCGCCTGCAAATAGTGTCAACTGATCCAGTCGGACCAACTGCATTACGGAATTTTCATTCATTCCGGCGCCAAGCAGGTTGGCAATGGCGTCGCCTTCCCCAAAAACACGCTGCCGCGAGCGAGCGATGCCAACCAATTGCACGGAGGCCTGCTCGCTCATCCCGGCCCTGCCCACGATCAGAATCTGCCGCACCTCTTCGTCGTTCACATGATATTTCTGGAGCTGATCGAGGCTCTCCGGATGCATTCCCACTGCATCGAGCTGCGTCATATTGGCCTGGTGAACTTTGCTGCAGCCTGCCAACAAAAGCAGGCATGCCGCCAAAGTGAATACGGATGGAGATCGCCCCAGACAATCCGACGCTGCATGGCGCGCGGTCTTCATAAGTTCATTTTAGTTCTGTGCGGGCCTGTGCGAACCTGCGCGGGTCGTGTTGTGCCTGGAGAATCAATGCTGCTGGCCTGAAGAACAGGAGTCTGAAGAACTGTCCGGAAGGGTAATCGCTACACCTGATACACGCGCTCGACACCGAACACGCCTGAAATTCGCTTCATATTTCTAAGGATGCGCTCCAATTGGTTGCGGTCGGTGATGTCGACGGTGGCTTCCACACGCGCTTGCAAGTTGTCCGGCCGGCTATCGAGCACCTGAATGTTGGCGCCCACGCCACTGATGACGCCGGTGATGTCCGCGAGCAGCCCAGGGCGATCTTTGCCGTGCACCACCAGCGTAACGGGATAGGTCCCTTGCGCCACATCGCTCCATTGCACGTTGATCCGCCGCTCGGATTGATAGAGCAGCTTCTGCACATTTGGGCAAGAGGTGTTGTGTACGGCCACTCCTCGGCCCCGCGTGACATAGCCGATGATCGGGTCGCCCGGAATCGGATTGCAGCACTTGGCGCGATAGACCATGAGGTTGTCGTGGCCCAAAACAAGAATCGAGGGATCTCGGATGCCGAGCATCCGTTTGACCGACGATACGATCTTTGTGCCGTCCTGCCCGTCCCCTTGAGGCTTTTCCTCGATCGATTGTCCCGGTAAGTTTCGCCAGGACCTGCCGGGCGGAGTATTTCCCATATCCGAGATCCGCGTAGAGATCTTCCAGCTTGTTTCGTCCGTACTCAGTAGCCACGCGAAGCATCTCTTCCTGCGAAATCTTCTTCAGGCTTACGCCGGCTTGGCGCGCTTCGCGTTCGATCAACCGCCGCCCCACTTCCGTGGCTTGCTTGCGTTCGTGCAGGTTGATCCATTGCCGGATCTTGGACCGTGCGCGTGAGGTGCGTACAAAACTAAGCCAATCACGGCTCGGAGCATGGCCCTTCTGCGTTGAGATCTCCACGACATCGCCATTGGAAAGCGGATGCCGCAGCGGCACCATTTGCCCATTCACCTTCGCTCCAACACATTGGTTGCCGACGTCGGTATGAATGCAATAAGCGAAGTCGACCGGAGTGGCGCCGCGGGGCAACGTCAAGACTTTGCCCTTTGGCGTGAAGATGTAAACTTCTTCAGGATAGAGATCCACCTTCAGAGTGGAAAGAAATTCCGAAGGCTCGCGCATCTCGCGCGCCCATTCGATCAATTGCCGCATCCACACGACGCGTTGGTCGTCGCCATCGGAGACATTGGCGCCATCTTTATAGCGCCAGTGGGCCGCCACGCCTTGCTCTGCGATCCGGTGCATTTGATCGGTTCGGATTTGCACTTCGAACGCCTGGCCTCCATGGATAACAGTCGTATGTAACGACTGATAAAGGTTCGGGCGGGGCATCGCAATGTAATCCTTGAATCGCCCCGGCACCGGCCGCCAAATTTGGTGAACGACTCCGAGTGCGGCGTAGCAATTTCGCGCAGAATCGGTGATGATCCGGACCGCCAGCAGATCGTAGACTTGCTCCAAACTCCCTTTTTGGCGCTGAACTTTCTGATGGATCGAGTAAAGCCGCTTGACACGGCCTTCCAAAGTGGCGTTGATGCCATTCTCTTCCAGGTGCTTGCGAATCGCTTCTTCGACCTCGCCAAGGAATTTCTCAAATTCCTTGCCCCGCAGGGCAACGACTTTCTGCAACTCAGCGTAGGCTGAAGGCTCCAGATAAGCGAACGCCAGATCTTCCAGGTCGGCGCGTATCGCGCCCATTCCTAACCTGTGGGCGATGGGTGCGTAGATGTCGAGGGTCTCCCGGGCAATGCGCTCCTGTTTTTCCGGTCGCAAATATCCCAGTGTGCGCATGTTGTGCAGCCGGTCAGCCAATTTCACCAGCACCACGCGCACGTCTGTCACCATGGCCAGCAGCATCTTGCGAACGCTCTCCACCTGCCGCACTTCGGGAGAGACAAGGTCCAGGCGGCTGATCTTGGTTACTCCCTCCACCAGCCGGGCTGTATCGGGACCAAACTCGGCCGCAATGTCGGAGAGCGAGATGCGCGCATCTTCGACGACGTCATGCAAAAGGGCGGCGCACAGTGTCGTCATGTCGAGCCGAAGTTCGGCGAGGATATGGGCTACTTCCAGAGGATGCGAGAGGTAGGGGTCGCCGGACTCGCGCACCTGGGTTTGGTGTTTCTCGGCAGCAAAGGCAAAGGCGCGTTTTAGCTGGGCGAGGTCCTCACCGGGGCGATTTTGCCGCACCTGTTCCAGCAACTCCCCAAAGCGTGCCTGCAGCCCACGCTCGGCCAATACACCCTTGCTGGCGGCTACCAGGCGGGGTAACCGGCTGGATTTATCTGCCGTTGCCATGAAAGCTTATTCTAGGGCCTTCCAATAAGGCGCGCTACTCCGGGTTATTGGACGATCTAGTTAGGTAGGCCTAAGCAAAAAGGGCGTCCGGAACCCGGACGCCCTTAAAGACCCAATTCGGTAAGTGCTTAGGACTTCGACTCTTTTTCGGCGATCCGCTGTTTGATTTCCTTTACCTTATCGAGCAAATCGTCAGCCTGCTTTTCGATCGACGCCCGAGTGGCATTATCAGACATATCGGCCTTCTGGCGCAGCAGCAAGCTTTGGTAGGCAACCGCATCGGCATAGTCGGGACGCAGTTCCGTAGCCTTCTGCAGCATCATCAAGCCCTCATCGATAAGCTGCGCATACTGTTGTGTGAATTGCTCACGCACTTTGTCGGGCAGGGGATCGGCTTCCTTAATTTGCTTTTTGGGGCTCTGAAGATTGTATGCCTGGCGCGCCTCGGCGTTTCCCCGATAGGCCAAGGTCCAATCGATCACCCCGAGCCAGTAATACGGCTCCGGATCGCTGGGCGCCAGCTCAATATGCTTCTGATGATACTTCTTGGACTCGTTGTACTTCTCAGGATCAAAGGGCGTGCCCGCCATGTTGTACAGGATGGAACCAATGCCGTCCAGCGCAGACAGATTCTTCGGATCCACAGAGAGTACATCCTGGAATTCACTCACTGCTTGCTGGCCGACGCGTACGTTGTCATCCGAAGGAGCACCCGGGATGTACTCGGTGGCGTAGGCGGTCGCCAAATAGAGGCGGGCGTTGAGCAGACTCGGGTCGAGGTCCTTGGCCTGCTTAAAGTCCTCGATGCTGGTGTCGTATTGTCCGTTCTTAAAGGACGCTACGCCCTTATTCAGCAGATCGCGGGCCTTCAGCTTACTGCATCCGGCCACGCCAAATAGCGTAACCACTATGGCAACCAAACCGACCACTCTCGCGGCCGTGCTATGACTGTGAATCTTCCGTTGTGCGCTCATAACGAAGCTTCCATCCTGCTCTTTCTGAGATTCTCCCAAGTTCGAGGGCTTGGCCCTCGTCTCCATTAATCCGGCAAAACTCTCCAACTTTATTGGCCGGCTTCCAGCTTCGCCGTGATCAGACCGACTTTATCCACGCCCGAAACACGCATGATGTCAATCGCCCGTGCGACCTGCGCGAAAACGACATTGTCATCGCCTTTGACGAAGGCAACCTTTTCGGCTCGCAGCTTGAAGATGTCGTTCAGGCGGGGACCCAGCGTGTCCCAGTCGGCATTGTCTTCATTGATTTTCAGCATATTGTTGTCCAGGACCTGGACGACGATCGTCTTCGCCTCGATATTCTTCTGATTTTGCGTATTCGGCGGCGCCGGCTGAGGCACCAGCGCATCCAGCCCCTTAGGCGTCAACGGTGTGATCACCATGAAAATGATGAGCAACACCAAGAGAATATCGATCAAAGGAACGACGTTCATTGAAGCGATGGAGCCCTTTTTCGCTCCGACTTCCATTCCCATCTTCGTTCTCCCTTGCGCTACAGCGCTAACGTCAAGCTAGCCCGTTTCAATTCCAGCCTGTTTTAGGCGCCCGGCCGCACTGGCGGTGGCGGCGGAGTGCGTCCCGTCTCAGCTTTATCCGTCAGCAAGCCGACGTTATCCACTCCGGCCGAACGGACCTCATCAACGAGTTTTACGACATCGCCGTACTTGGCGCGGCCGTCACTCTTGATGAAGACCGTCTTGTCGGTGCGGTTGGAAATGCGATCGCGCACCAGTGAAGAGATCTGATCGAGCGGCGTCTTTTGGTTGCCGAGGAAAATACTGCCGTCACGAGATATGCCCACGATAATCGCGTCGTCGCGGTCGGCGTTGGGCATGTCCGTGGGATTGTTAACCTTGGCCATCTCCACGCTCATGCCTTTCTGCAACATGGGCGTAACGACCATGAAGATAATCAGCAAGACCAGCATGATGTCGGCCATGGGAATAATATTCGGGGCCGCCATCACTGGCGCTGCTTGAGGCTTGAAATGCGCCATGGCTTACTTCTTTCCGCTTCGCCGTGTGATGAAGTAGTTGATCAACTCCATCGAAGAGTTGTCCATCTCCACGTCGAATGCTTCCACTTTATTGGTGAAATAGTTGAAAGCCCACACTGCAGGCACGGCCACGAGCAGGCCTAGAGCCGTTGTCACCAGCGCTTCGGAAATTCCGCCGGCCACAGCCGAAAGTCCGGTCGCCTTCTCTGCTTCGATTCCTTTGAACGCGTTAATAATTCCGACCACCGTGCCAAACAATCCGACGAAGGGAGCCGTCGAACCGATCGTAGCCAACCCGCTGAGCCCGCGTTTCATATCCGCATGCACGATGGCGATGGAGCGATCGAGTCCGCGCTTGGCCGCCTCGACGACTTCGGCTTCAGAAACCTGTGCGGACGCCGACTGAAACTCCGATAGCCCTGTCGCCACTACCTTGGCGATATGGCTCTTCTTGTTGCGCTCCGCGATGGAAATGGCCTCGTCCAGCTTGCCTTCCCGAAGAGCTCCGGCCACCTGCTGCACGAATACCCGCGACTGCTTGCGCGCCGCGCTGTACATCAGAGCCCGGTCGATCATCACGCCCAGCGACCACGCCGAAAGAATAAACAGAATGAACACGACCGCTTTCGCGACGATGCTCATGCTGCCCCACATTGTCCGCAAATCCCACGTGCCGGCTTGCAACGCCAGCAGGTTTACTGCCGATACAGCTACGTTCGCAACCATACGGTTTGCTCCTTTTTCTTTCGCACACTTTCGACCGGGGTCTTCCGACGAGCCGACCCCGGCCGGATATTTTTAGGGGCTACTTCAATTCGCCACCGAACAACTAACCGCCAAGAACAAACGTAACGGTGATCGTGGTATCGACTTCTACCGGATCGCCATTCAATTGGGTCGGCTGATACCGCCAGTTCTTGACGGCGTCCAATGCGGACTGAACCAGAAGCGGGTGCCCTGAAATTACCTGCAATTCGCCGACGCGGCCATCCTTATCGATGATGGCATGGAGAACAACGTTGCCTTGAATGCGAGCCTGCCGCGCGAGTGGCGGATAGACGGGCTGCGGTTGCGCGAGAAGCTTCGCCGCTACCACCTGTCCGCCGAGCTTGATTCGCTGCTGCTTCGGAGGAGGCGGCGGTGCCGCTACTGCCGGCCCTGCGCCGAGTCCGCCGAGCAACCCTTGATCTACGCCGCCAAGTACGCCGCCACCGGTTACAGGCGCTTCCGGCGGCAATTCAGCTTCCTTGAAGACCGCGACCTCTTTCGGAATCGCGCGCGGCTGCATCAGCTTTCCTTGCTGGATCAGCCGGGCCACAGGCTTGATGACCTTCGGAGCTTCCGCCGGAGGAGGAGGCGGTGGCGGTGGAGGCGGCGGCGCAATCAACAGCGTTGCCATCATCGCCTTTGGCAGAGCCTGCGTATAAATCAAAGGAATCAACACCAGCACGAGCAGTACGAGGAATTGAACAGCCGTCGAGAGAATAACTGCCCATCCGGTGTTCGTCTTTTTCCTCACTACGCTCGATTCAACAAGTTCGTCAAACATGTTACCTCCTGCCGGCCGGGGCCAAGCGCCCCTGCGCCTCTCCTGTTCGAGTTTTCGAACCGGATGTTGTCCCGGAAACAGGCACTGCGCCCTGACCTCTCCAGCTGGTTCCAGGCGACCACCAACGGAGCGGCAATGCCGAAACTTGAATACGTTCCTACCAAAATTCCAACGACCAGCGCAAATGAAAAACTGCGGAGCACCTGGCCGCCCATCAAGAAAAGTACCAGGACTGTTAGGAATGTAAGTCCACTGGTTAATATCGTTCGTGACAGCGTTTGGTTGATGGAACGATTCACAATCGTCTTGAACGGCTCGCGGCGCATCAGCCGCAAATTCTCGCGAATGCGGTCAAAGATGACGATCGTGTCATTCATCGAGTAGCCCACAAGAGTCAGCAGCGCCGCAATCACCGTTAACGAAATCTCAAAATGTAGTAGCGAAAACAATCCCAAAGTAATGAGCACATCATGGAAGACTGCTAGAACGGCGGCGGCACCGTACACCAATTCGAATCGAAGTGCAATATAAACTAGCATTCCCGCCAGAGCGTAGAGGGTGACGTAGACTGCCTGACGGCGCAAATCAGCTCCCACCTTGGGTCCCACGATCTCCACGTTCACCACCGCAAACGGGCCCGTCATAGAAAGCATCGCGAAGAGCGGAAATAACCGGCGGCGTCGCACCAGCCTGCCGCAGATCGTCGAGATTCGAAACCACGCCGCGAGCTTGCTTGTCACGGTAGTCGGTCAACTGCTTCGCCAATTGCTGATACCGTGCAGCGCCTGCGGCACCCGCAGAAAGCGGATCTTTGCGCGTTAGAAGTCGGCGATCGTCTCCGGCGAAGCTTCATTAAAGTCCTGCTTGCCTGCCTCTCCCGAACCCGAGAGTTGCGTGCAGCGCATTCAGAATCGCGCCCTTGCCTGCGTCGAGTGCTTCGTTGCCCTGTCCACGCTGCGGAAGATAGATCACCACTTCATTCGCATTCGGAGTGGCAATATCGGAGATCTGCTGGATCACGCTATCACCCAGGCCCTGCTGCGACAAGCCCCTGACGCAATTTGTCGACTGGGGGCGTGCTGGCGAATCGTACATAGACGAGAGTGCCGCCTTTGAAATCGATGCCGTAATCCAGAGTGCCTTTGTGAATCCATGACGCGGCGCCAATGATAAGCAGCGTCAAGGATAGGGCGACGAAATACTTCGTCTTACCCATCCAGTCGAAGTTAACGTCGTGACGAAAAAACTCCATCCCGAATTGGTCCCTTCAATTAGACACCGCACGGGGCAACTTAGTGCCCGAAAACGGCTTTAGATACTTAGGGCCGCCTGGCGCTGCATCTTCGCCAGGTGCCAATCAAAGATCACCCGCGATACGTAAACCGCTGTAAATAGGTTCGCAATCAACCCGATGGTCAGGGTCACGGCAAAACCCCGCACCGGCCCCGTCCCGAATACAAAGAGGAAAACGGCTGAAACCACGGTGGTTACGTGCGTATCGATGATCGTCAAAAATGCCCGCTTGAAGCCCATATCCACGGCCGAAGCCGGCGCCTTCCCCGCTCGCAATTCCTCTCGGATGCGTTCGAAGATCAGCACATTGGAATCCACGCCCATACCGATGGTCAGAATGACCCCCGCAATTCCGGGCAGCGTGAGCACCGCGCCGAAAGTACGCCAGCGCAGCCAGCAGGATGACGAGATTAAGCAGTAACGCGACCACCGCGTTCACGCCGGAGAGCCGGTAATAGAAAACCATAAAGATGAGCACGACCATCAGGCTGATGACCGAAGCCTGCACGCCATGGCGGATCGAATCGGCTCCGAGCGACGGCCCCACGGTGCGCTCCTCTAAATAGCGGATCGATGCGGGAAGCGCTCCGGCCCGCAGCACTAGCGCCAAATCGTTGGACTCTTGCTGGCCGAATCGCCCGGTAATTCGTCCCGAATCTTCGATGCGGCTCTGAATCACCGGCGCCGACACAACCTTGCGATCCAAAACGATAGCCATGGGCCGGCCCAACGTTCTGCTCAGTAAAAGGACCGAACCTGCGCGCGGCATCGGTCGAAAGCGTGAAGTTGACTTCGTAAGATCCTGGGTTATCAGTGCTGGGCATGGCCACGGCATTGCGCAAATCGCGGCCCGTGATGATCGGCGATCGATCCACCAGATACCAGCTTCCTTGCCCCGTGGCATCGGTCGTCTTGGATGGCAGTAGTTCCGTTCCCGGCGGCAAAATGCCCCCATGCGCACCGAGGGCCGCCGCCTCGGAAGGATACGGATTCGGATCCTGCGACCCTGCGCAACTCGAGCTGTCCGCCGGCCTGAATAACCGACTTGGCGCGGTTCGGATCGCCTTCGCCAGGCAGTTCCACGATAATTTCGTTATCGCCCTGCCCGTATGGCGCGACCACAGGCTCCGTCAAGCCCAGCGCATCGATCCGGCGGCGGATGGTGTCTTCGGATTGCGCCATGGTCTGCGCCTGGATAGCCGCAACCGTCGATGGCTTAAGCGTGAGCAGATAGCCGGATTGCTCGCCGGGAGCCGGCGCGAGATCCCATTCGGGGAAGTTAGAGCCGACCAGGTCGCGGAACGTCGCAGTCGCCTCAGGAGCGAGATTGTGAACCAGAATCTGCGTGTCGCTCGACCTTGCGCAGATCGTCGTAACGGATGTTCTTATCGCGGAGCTGAGTGCTCAGATGGTCGATGGTTTGGTCGGTTTGCAGGCTGACTGCTTCGTTCACCTGCACCTGCAAAATCAGATGGGTGCCGCCCTGCAGGTCTAAACCAAGCTTGATTCGCCTGGAGAAATTATCGCGAACCTGTGCCAGCGAAGTCGGGAACCGCGGGCAATCCCACCAATCCAAAAAGGCACAACAAAACGACCAGCGCAATAAAGATGACTTTCCATTTGAGATTGGAATTCCATTGTTTCTTTTCATCCGCGCGAGAGCTCCGGAGCTCCGGCGGTCGCGCTCCCTAATTTATGCTTCCTTGCCTTCCATCTGAACCCCGGCTACCGCCGAGCGCGCCACTTTCACCTTCACCTGGTCGGCGATGCGCAGCTGTACGGCATCGCCGTCCAGTGACACAATCGTTCCGTAGAGCCCTCCGCTCGTGATCACCTTATCTCCGGTTTTGAGGGCGCTCAACATGGCCTGGGTTTTCTTCTGCCGCCGCTGCGCGGGAAGAATCAGCAATACGTAGAAAATCACCATGATGATCGCCAGAGGTAAAAAAGCGATCAGGCCGTTTCCTGCTGACTTTGGGCAGCGAAGAGGATTGCTGACGCCACGCCACTGAACATCATTGCTGCTTTCGCTCCCGGTAAATTTCCCTAATTATTGCAGGATCACGCGGAGAAAGGAAATCCTGCCGCGATTTTCCCGGCGGCAGGACCAAAGCCTCTCCGCTCTTGTGCGCGCAACTTCATGGAACGAGAGGACCGCTACTCCGCTACGGATGACCCGCTTCCAGACGCGCCTGAAGCTCAGAAGAGAACCGCGATAGGTTCCCAAACGCGATAGCCTCACGGATTGCCTTCATGATGTCAAGGAAAAAGTAAAGGTTGTGGTGGGTGTTCAGGATGGCGGCCAGAATTTCATTTGCCCGGAATAGATGGCAAAGGTACGCGCGCGAATAGCGGCGGCAAACCATGCAGGCGCAGCTTTCATCGATTGGGCGCGGATCGGCCATGAATTCGGCATTCTTGATATGCACGGGCCTTCGCTCGTATAAAGATACCCATTCCGCGCGTTGCGCGTTGGCAGAACGCAATCCATCATGTCGACGCCGCAGCGCACGTAGTCCACCAGCTGTTCCGGCTTGCCCACGCCCATAACATATCGGGGTTTCTCCGGCGGCAGACAGGCCGCTGTCTCACCGGCAATCTCGCATGAGATTTCGTGAGGTTCGCCCACGGCCAGACCGCCGATGGCGTAGCCGGGGAAATCGAGCGCGACGAGTTCCGCGGCGCTCTCGCGCCGAAGATCCTTGTGCATTCCGCCCTGCACGATGGCAAAAAAGACCTGCTCCGGATTCGCTTCGCTCGGCGATGTAGCTCTCAATCTCTTTTTTCGATCTCTTCGCCCATTCGATTGTGCGTCGCGTCGCCGAGGCGGCACGTTCATGCGTGGCCGGATACTCAGTGCACTCGTCGAGCACCATGGCGATATCCGATCCGAGCGCCCGCTGAATTTCAATCGCTTTCTCTGGCGTGAGCATGTGTTCACTGCCATCGAGATGGGAACGGAAACGCACGCCTTCATCGTTCACTCTTCGCAACTCCGCGAGGCTGAAAACTTGAAAGCCTCCCGAATCCGTCAAAATGGCCCGGCGCCACGACATGAACTGGTGCAGCCCGCCCATGCGGCGGATCAGCTCGTGCCCGGGCCGCAGATAGAGATGATAAGTATTCGCAAGCAGCAAATTGACGTTTAGTCCCTCAAGCGCGTCCTGAGTCATGGCTTTCACTGTGCCGGCCGTGCCCACGGGCATGAATGCAGGTGTTTCGATGGTTCCGTGTGGCGTCGTTAAGCGGCCCAGCCGGGCGCCTGAAGGGTCTACCTTAAGGACTTCAAAGCGAATTGCCATACGCGCAGTTTAGCAGGCTCACTTTGCGAATTTGCTAACGGACCCGGCTGAACAGGAACTATCACTTCGGAAGCACCGTGGCAATGCCGATAACAGCGACCCCTCTCGTCGCTCAGAGCCTCTCGTTTTTTCCTTATAATGCTGTAGGCATATAGGGCTCACAGGTATCGGATGAATTCCCTTCGGTCTTCAAAACCTGATTGGCGGGGGCTCTTCGCCAATCCTGGCTTCCCCTTTTACTTCGTCGCCATGTTTGTCTCCCTGTTCGGTACGGGAATGAACTTCGCCGGGGTAACACTTTACGTCCTGGCAAAAACACATTCGACCGTTCAAGTGAGCTTTACTGTAATTCTGCTGACGCTGCCTCGATTGCTCGTTCCTCCGCTTGGGGGTGTCCTCACCGACCGCGTCGATCGCCGTTATCTTTCGATCGTTCTGGATCTTGGGCGTGCCGCCGTTGTGCTCTTGGCCGCTTTCCTGGCCTGGCGAGACCGTCTCGAACTCTGGGAGCTTTACGGCATGGTCTTACTCCTCGGAGTGGGCTTCGCCATCTATTGGTCTTCGAGCCTGGCCTTGCTTCAGGAACTCATTCCGGCTCCTCAGTTAGTCACCGCCAATTCCGCAGTGCTCATTGCGGTGCAGGGAGGAATGCTGGCGGCGGGCGGTTTGGTGGGCCTCGTTTACGAGCGGACTGGTCTGGCGGGAATTCTGGCCATCGACGGCATCACTTATGTCTTGTCGGCCTTTTGTTTCTATCTGCTGCGGCGCGGATATTTCCCACCGCGGATCACGGCTTCGCCGGCCCTGTTCGGCTCGATCCTTGTATCGCGTCCCTCTGAAAACTATCTGGTCGGAGGTGCGCACAGCGTGCTGGCCGATATTCATGAAGGGCTGAACTATCTGCGAACGCAGCCCACGGTGTTCGCCCTTGGACTGACCTATGCCTGCATGATGGCGGGAGTCATCAGCGCCAATGTGCTCGTCGTGGCGCTCGCGAATAATGTGTTGCATGTGGGCGCTCGCGGTTACGGCTTCATCGAATCGGGCTGGGCACTGGGTGCTGTGATCGGAGGATTCGCGGCTGCTCCGCTTTCGCACAGGCGCCCCTTTCAAGTTCTGATCACTGCCCTACTGTTGCTGGCGGTGGGTCACGCGCTCTTCCCGTATGCGACCTATCTTTTCATGGCCATTTTGATGAACGCGGTTTTCGGTGCGTGTCGCGCGATCGTCGCCGTGCTCACGCAATCGTCAATTCTCGGCTCGGTGCCAAATCGCTTGATGGGCCGCACACAATCCGCCTTTGCGTTTATGGCTACCGTCCTGCAGGTCGTGATGAGCTTCGCACTCGGGTGGCTAGCCCAACATGCCAGCCTGCAACTTGCGTTTCTTCTTCTTGGCGCGATCTATGGCGCGGCGTTATTAGCCGCGTTACGCGCGAGGACCCTGGACAGCACACTTCCAGCCACTTCGCCCACCGCGGCTTGACCGGTTTGCGCTTCTTGATTGAGGAAACGAGCTCGCTCAGGGCCGAGCTTCGTAAACGATATTGAAGGGCGTTTCCGTGGCTCGCCGGAAACGGCCGAAACCGGCGGAAGTCACCACTTCTCGCATCCGCGCCTCGCCGGCTTGCGCACCCAGACACAGTCCCACTTCCTGAGAACGGGAGCAGGGTGTGCAGAGCAGCGTGGAGAACGAGTAGTACACGCGGCCAACAGGATTCAGGTTGTCCTTGAGGTCATCGTTCGCAAAGGGTTCCACGATCATCCACGTGCCATCTTTCGCCAGCGATTCCCGAACGTGTTTGGCGGCACCGACGGGGTCACCCATATCGTGCAGGCAGTCAAAGACAGTCACAAAATCGTAATCCTTACCCGTATATCCCTTTGCCACGGCTACTTCGAACTTGACTCGATCTGCCACGCCAGCGCGTTTGGCGGATTCACGCGCGCCCTCTACCGACTTGTCGTGATAGTCGAACCCATAGAACCGCGAATTCGGAAACGCTTGCGCCATCAGTAAGGTAGAGGAGCCCTTCCCGCAACCGACGTCGGCCACGCGCGCCCCGGATTTGAGTTTTTGTTCGACGCCTTCGAGCGCGGGAATCCATGCGCTCACGAGATTAGCGGCATAACCCGGCCGGAAAAATTTCTCGCATCCGTGAAAGACACCGTCGTTATGCTCGCCCCACCCCATCCCCGCGCCAGTGCGAAACGACTCTGTGATCCGCGGAACTGCGGCTAACGAGCCCAAGGCGAGTTCGAATGCGCCCGGAAGGTATGCGGGGCTGTCTTCATTGGCAAGCGTAAAGGCTTGTTCCGGGCTCAGACTGAACCGTTTTGTTTTATCGTCGTAAGTAACGTAACCGCCGGCGGCTTGCGACCCCAGCCACTCCCGCACATAGCGTTCATCGGTGTGCGTCTTTGCCGCCAGTTCGGCAGAACTCATCGGCCCAGCAGCCAATGCTTTGTACAAGCCGAGTCGCTCGCCAATTACAACCATTCCTGCGTGAACCGCGGCGCCTAAGTCGCCCACGAATCGGCCGACGAAAGCGTTCAATTTATCCATGTCAAGTGATGGAACCGGTGCCGAAGCCATGACAGTTCTCCTTTAGGGAAGAGTGCCTTTAAGGGGCAAGCTTATGAAAACCACCGGGGCGTGATTTGGTCCGGATTCTGTCTCCGGAAAGGCGGGAAGTCAAGAGAGGAAGAAGACGGGTAGTGAGTCACTTTGAATCTTTGGTCAGTACGCCACCTACGCTGGATACACCCATCCTGGAACGAAAGATGTACCTCGTCGAGCGAAATTCTCAAAACTCCAGAAGTGCATGCAGCGCGATCATGCGTGGGGAGCTGTCGGCTCCTAAACCAACGCCGAGCAGCCCGGTTGGCGGAGAGACGGTATAAGTGGACTCGCCGAATCCGGTTTCCGTCGAAGGCTTTCCCGGAATTCCAGCCAGCACAATGCTCGGAAGTCCAAAATTGGGATGATTAAACACATTAAAGAATTGGCCCTCGATCCGTAACTTCAAGCGCTCGTTTAAAGAAAACAGCTTCGTAATGTCGAGGTCGCTCCAAAAGAAACTAGGACCGCGTAAAGCGTTGCGACCCAGATTTCCGAATTGACAGTTTTGCGGGGTGTCTCCGCCGTTGCAGGCGCCGGTGCTGGGATCGACCGCCGAGACGAAAGCATTTGGATTGAGCCACTGAACCGAGCCCGCTTGCGTCACTCCGGGAATTGGATCGTGCTCGTAAAGGGGTACGCCAGGAACGACACTCGCGAGTTGAGGTCCTCCGCCGTGCACGATCCCATCTCCATTTGCGGAATACGGTGTACTGAGGACAGTGAATGGAATTCCGCTATGCCAGAAGACTGTCCCGGACAATTGCCAACCATTCAACGCGTAGCCCAGTTGGTGACTCTTCACTTTGATCGGAAGCTGATAGATGTATTGAGCATTGAAGTTATGCCGGATGTCGTAGTCGCAGGGACCGTAATCGCGAGCAAGATTTCCAGGCAGTGGGGAAAGTATCCCTCCGGCGGAAAACGGCAGGAATCCGCCGTTCGAGACAGTATCCATGCAACGGCTGAAATTATAGTTAACTGTGCCCTGAAGACCGTGTGCGAGACGCTTCGTTGCCGTCAACTGAATCCCGTGATAATGACTGTTCGCGCCGGTGGAAAACTGTGTCACCCCTGCGAATCTGGGATCCGTCGCTTGCAGATTCGGAAATGGAGCAAAACAACCTTGGCAGACAGTTTGATAACCGTTTACTTGCGTCAGATACGGCATGTTTAGAGCGCGAGTGCCGACGTACTGCGCACGAACGCTGGTCGTGCTTCCAAACTGATGTTCGATCCCGAGACTCCACTCCATAAAATACGGCGGATGCAGTTGGCCATCGGGCACGGCCGTAAGAGCGACGGGCTGAAGACAGGCTACGGGGTTCGCCCGCGGCGATGCGCAGGAAAGTTCGCCTCGCGTGAACCCCGAACTGAACGTTTGATTAGCAGCCACGGCGGCATCGACCGCGCTGTTCGGCACACCAGGCGCGATGGCCATCCCGCCCACGGTACCCAGCAGACCGCCCTGGAATGTCTGCACGTACGGCGGGTTCATCCCGATGGCGTCGGCCACGCTGCCCGGCAAAATGTCGCTGAAAAGCCCGAAACCGGTTCGGAGCACGGAATGGGGCGCAAACTGCCAGGCGATTGCCGTCCTCGGCTGCAGAATTGCCAGGGGCGTCGACGCGAAAAGATTCTTCAGTCCCGTTTGAATCGCAGCATTCAACGGCTGGTTGAGATCGTGATTGATCGACGCGAAAGAACCATTGAGGCGCGCTACTTCAGCATGCGGATTCGCGGGGTTGGAATTGAACGAATCGCGTATACCGATGGTCCACGTCAACTTGGGCGTCACTTTCCAGGCGTCCTGCACGTAGAAATCGAGATTAAGGAAGTTGAACGGTTGGTTTTGCGAAATCGGAAAAGTCTCCAGCGCCGTCGAGGCCACGCCATAAATGAACTGCGCCAGCGTCGTGTACGTTACTGTAGGGACGTTCCCTTCGCCGAAGTCGTAATCATTTAGTCGCAGAATTCGCATGTTCGTCCCAAACCTTAGTTCGTGCGCGCCGCGAGTCCAAGCAAGATTGTCATTGATAAAAAAACGGCTCGCACGCCTTCCTTGTACCCACGTGTTGTCTTGGCCGCCGATGTTGCTGAACGGCGCGTTCACCCCTTGGCCTTCCAAAACAATCGGGAACGCCGCCAGCGTCTGTGGATAGTTGCTCGGTCCGAAGAGACTTTCATACCAGGTGAATCCCGGATTGAAATAGTTCACCAGGTTCTGTGAGAAAACGTGCGTATACCCCGCCCCGAACGAATACTGCGGCTGCGACGAGATCGAATTGAACAGCGGATTGATAGGGTCGGTGTACTGAGCCTGCAAGCCGGTATCGGCTTGAAAGCGGAACCACGCGGTGTTATTCGCGTCGATGTTGTAGTCGATTCGCACCGTTTGGACCTGTTCGTGGTCCTTGCTCGTGTGCGAAGCGACTTGGCGGTTGGCACAGCCATCCCCATTCGGAGGATTTCCCGGCGGATTGCCTGCCACCGCAATACCTTGAGCATTGAACGGACAGCCGATAACCGCCAGCGGAGTTCCGCCCGTATTTTCATACAGGGAGAACATTTTCTGATAGAACGGCACTAACTGCGGTGCCGCCGGATAGCTCGATCCCGTTACGCTGTCGATTCCGCCCAAAGGAAGCTGCTGCAGAACGTATCTTTGAAACGCCGGACTCGGGACTGTCGCGGGCGTGACAATCGGAAGCGTGAGACGCATCCACTCGAAATCAGAGAAGAAAAACAACTTGTCGTGCAAGATCGGTCCGCCCAGGCCGCCTCCGAAATGATTTACCCGCGATTGTGGCTTCTGGTTTCCCGGCGTCGCATTCGTAAAGTAATCCGCCGCATTCAGCGCTGCGTCATTCCAGATTTCGTAAACATTGCCGTGAAACTGGTTGGTACCGGACTTGGTGACGTAGTCGACCTGCGATGCCCCATACCGCCCTTGATCCACGGAGTAAGAGAGCGTGTTCACCGTCACTTCAGAAATCGCATTCGTCCCCAGCACAAGGTTGGTGGCGAGGCCAATATTCAGATTGGTCAGAGGGTCGTTGGTTTCAAGGCCATCGACGATGTAACCATTCGAGGCAGCGGGGAGGCCGTTAAACTCCACGTTGCCGTAACCGTTCGAGCCCGAGACAGCATCGCTGCTGTTGCCCGCGGTATTGATTAGCGCGCCGGAGGCAAACTGCAAGGGGTAGGTCAGGTCGCCGCCCGGATTCGGAATCTCCGCCAAAACTGCGCCGCCAAGTGTCGAGGTTGTATTGGTGTTTGCCGGGTTCATGAGCGGAGCTTCGGTCGTCACCTCCACGGTTTGCTCGGAATGCGCTACGTTGAGTTTGAAATTCGCTTCCTGCCTTTGCCCGAGACCAGAAGAAATGTTGGCATTCTCCTGCGCGTCGAAACCATCCGCCTCCACCTTCACCGAATACGTGCCCGGCTGCAGTTGCGTAAAATTGAATCGGCCCTCCTCATCCGTCTTGGCGCTGCGCTCCAGGCCGGTCGCGTGATTTTTAACTCTGACCGTAGCGCCCGGAATGGCCGCGTTCGTTGCGTCCGTCACTTGCCCGACAATTGCACTTGTGGTTTCCCCTTGTGCCTCCGTTTTTGTCGGCGAGATAAAGAATCCGCCGATCAGTAAAGAAAGTAAGAGAAATGCTCGTGTGTAGCCCGAGAACAGAGCGGTTCTGAAGTGCAGTAGCTCCGCAAATGTGCTTGTCATTCCGAGGCGATGGATATTAA
This sequence comes from uncultured Acidobacteriota bacterium, assembly GCA_963846235.1. Lineage (GTDB taxonomy): Bacteria > Acidobacteriota > Terriglobia > Acidiferrales > UBA7541 > Palsa-189. The sequence goes on along the minus strand of CAWJVF010000002.1, from coordinate 2,803,787 downwards.
CCATGCTTAATCACAAAAGTATACTGCACTTTACAAGTTTGGGCTGGAATAAGGAAGAGTTGAGGGTGTATTGGGTAACAACAGGATGGTATTCCGGCAGTCACGCGAGAGTCCTGCGCCCCGGCGTGGGCCTATCCTGCGCGGATGGTCGGACACCGGAAGTTATTACTGAGGCCGACCGCTGCGTTCCAAGGTGGATAACGCCGGAAAACTCGGGTTATTGGAACCCGAACCACTACTACTACTAGAAGATCAGAGGATTTTCGATGCGTTCGTACGGAGGACTGAAAATCGAGATGCGGATCGGCTTTTAGAGGTATTCCCGCGAAGAGCCTTCCAGAAACGCGCGCAACTTCCGCGAACGCGAGGGATGCCGCAGCTTCCGCAGCGCCTTGGCCTCGATCTGGCGGATGCGTTCGCGCGTGACCGCGAACGACTGTCCGACTTCTTCGAGCGTGTGTTCGGAACCATCGTCCAGCCCGAAGCGCATCTTGATCACTTTTTCTTCGCGCGGCGTGAGCGTCTTCAAAACCGACGCGGTCTGTTCCTTCAGATTCAGATTGATCACCGCATCGGACGGCGAAACCACGGCCTTGTCCTCGATGAAATCGCCCAAATGCGAATCTTCCTCTTCTCCGATGGGCGTCTCCAGCGAGATGGGCTCCTGCGCGATCTTCAGAATCTTGCGCACCTTGGCGACGGGAATATCCATGCGCTTGGCGATCTCTTCCGACGTCGGTTCGCGGCCAAGCTCCTGCACCAGTTGCCGCTGCGTGCGGATGAGCTTATTGATCGTCTCGATCATGTGCACCGGGATGCGGATGGTGCGGGCCTGGTCGGCAATGGCGCGCGTGATCGCCTGGCGAATCCACCACGTCGCATACGTGGAAAACTTGTAGCCGCGGCGCCACTCGAATTTATCCACGGCCTTCATCAGGCCGATGTTGCCCTCCTGGATCAAATCCAGGAATTGCAGGCCGCGGTTGGTGTATTTCTTGGCGATGGAAACGACCAGCCGGAGGTTGGCCTCGATCAGCTCCTTCTTGGCCTGCTCGGCCTCCATTTCGCCGCGAAGGATGATCTGCAGCGTGCGCTTGAGTTCGGTCAGCCCCACTTCGCTGGCGTCGGAAATCTCTTTCAGTTCGGTGCGGCGCGTGCGCAATTCGCGGCGCGCTTCGGCGGCCGTGTCGCCCTTGGAGACGTCGGCGCGCCGCTCGAGCTTGCCCGCTTCGCGCTCGAGCGACTGCAGCCGCTCCACGGTGTGCCGCATCTTGTCGATCAGGCGCTTGCGCTCGAAGGGATTGAATTCGAGCGAGCGCGCCAGTTGCGACATCTCGATGCGCGTGCGCGAAACGGCGTATCGCCCGTGCAGGTAAGGACGCTTCTTGGCTTTGGGGACTTTCTCCAGCTTGGCCGCCTGCTTCAGCGCCAGATCGTATAGGCCGGCGATCTTGTCCAGAACCTTCAGCGTCTGCTTGCGTCTTGTTCTCGATCTTCTCTTCGGTCAGCTCCTCGTCGTCGAACTGCACGATCTCTTTGATCGACCGCGTGCCGTTGCGCAGATCTTCGGCGATGGCGACCAGTTCCTTGATCACGATGGGCGAGCGCGTGATGGTCTTCAGCACCAGCAGTTGCCCGCGCTCGATGCGCTTGGCGATGGCCACTTCGCCTTCGCGCGTCAGCAGCGGAACGGTGCCCATCTCGCGCAGATACATGCGCACCGGATCGTTGGTCTTTTCCAGCAGTCCCGGCGTCAGGTCCAGTTCGACTTCTTCGGCTGCCGGCCGGCCTCCTCCTTGACCTCGCCTTCGGCCGGTTCCGCGACTTCCAGCGCGGCGCGCGCGGCCTTGGCGGCAGCAACGTCTTCGTAAATGTCGATGCCGTATCGCTCGAAGGTGGAAAGCAGGTCGTCGATCTCTTCCGAGGAGTGAACTTCTGCGGGCAGGATATCGTTCACTTCGTCGTAAAGCAGGTAGCCCCGCTCCTTGCCCATGTTGATGAGCTGGCGTACCTGATCGTATTTTTCTTCTAGAGCCAGAGCCAAGAGATTCCTCCGTGCGTCCGCAAAACGTCAGGCTTCAGGACCGCCCGTTAGCGCCAAGGGCGCACTTAGGTCCAGTGAAAATAATATGTTGAACGCTCGATTGTGAGGTAAACACACGCCTCGCCGCTTCTGTCCGCCCGTTGCCCAGTTCCAGGACGCCTACAACGTACACCCTAGTTGGATGCGCGGCGTACCCTACCCGTTACCTCGTTAAACCGTAACACGTTACACGCCGCAGATCGCTCGTCAAATGGCTGCGGTGCGCAAAACTGCAAGACGATGCAACCAGCGTATGCCGGCCGTCATGGCGCCGCGCTTGACAGCCGCCGCCGCAACTCCAACTTGCGCTCCTGCAAGTCCGCGCAGTTGCTTCTCCGCTCGTCACCCGATCCTGTCCGCAGCTTCGATCTGCCGCTGCACGGACGCCAACTCCTCCTCCGATTTGCGGCGGCGCAGCACCTCCAGACAGCTCTCCGCCTCTTCCCAACTCGCTTCCGCGCCGCCCTCGAACGCGATTTCGAACAGCAGCCGCCGGTCGCTGTTCCTCGAGTTTCGGCGCCAGTGCCGGTGGCGTCTGGCGTCGCACCCGGCGGCGCATGCCTCGAGCAGCACGCGCTAGAATTCTCTCCGTCTCTAAGCCCACGTGGAGCTCGCTGGCGCGCGGATCTCTTCGCCAATCGCTCGCGAAAGTCGCTCGGCTCCATCAGCATCTGCACCAGCCGCCGCTCCGCGGGCTTCGCCGCCCGCCCCGCAAGCGCGGCTGCGTCTTCACTTCGCTGCGGCGCTCGGCCGCGGCGCGGCGCAAGCGCTTCGCGCAACACCGGCTCGTCCACGCGCAGCTGCTGCGCGATGCGCGACGCCCATTCCGAACGCAACAGCGCATTGGGAATTCGCTGCACGAAGGGCATCAGAAAATTCACCGCGCGCAGTTTCTCCTCGGCGGTCGCCACACCCAACTGCCGCGCCCGGCCGATCAGGTAATCGAGATAAGCCGGCGCGCCTTCCAGCAGCTTGCGATAAGCCTCCGCGCCTTCGCGTGCGGATGAAGGTGTCGGGGTCCTTCCCGCCCGGCAGCGCCAGCACGCGCACGTCGCAATTTTGCTCCAGCAAAATGGCCAGCGAACGTTCCGTCGCCGCCTGCCCCGCGGTGTCGGGATCGTAGTTCACGATGATGCGCCGCGTGAACCGGCTGCAGCAGCTTCACCTGCGTCTCCGTCAGGCTCGTGCCGCAGCTTGCCACCACGTTGCTGATGCCCGCGCGCGCCACGGCGATCGTGTCCATGTAGCCCTCGACCAGAACCACCGCGTCGGCCTTGCGAATCGCTTCCTTGGCGCGATCGAGGTGGTACAGCACGCGTGCTCTTGGTGTAGATCGGCGTCTCGGGCGAATTCAAATACTTCGGCAGGTCGTCGCCCAGCGCCCGCCCGCCGAACGCGATCACTTTGCCCGCTTCGTTCGCGATCGGAAACATGATGCGCCGCCGGAAGCGGTCGTACAGCCGCCCGCTCGGATCGCGGCCGCCAGTCCCGCCAGCTTCCATCAGCTTCTCCGGATATTTCGCCTTCAGATGCCGCAGCAGCGCGTCGCCGCCCGAAGGCGCATAGCCCAATCCGAACCGCGCGATCGCCTCGGCGTCCAGCCCGCGATCCGCGAGATATGCCCGCGCCGCTTTGCCCTCCGGCGTGCCCTCGAGTTGCCGCGCAAAAAACGCCGCCGCTTCGCGATGCATTTCCACCAGCGCGGTGCGCTGCTGCTGCTCGCGCCGCTCCTCCGGCGAACGTTCTCGCGCTCTGCGGAATGGCGATGCCGCATTTGTCGGCGACGGTGCGCACCGCCTCCAGGAAATCGCACTTGTCCATCTCCATCACGAACTTGAAGACGTCGCCGCCCGCGCCGCAGCCGAAGCAGTGATAGATCTGCTTCACCGGATGCACCGCAAACGACGGCGTCTTTTCGGAATGGAATGGGCACAGCCCGGTGAAGTTCTGCCCGTTCTTTTTCAGCCGCACGTATTCGCCCACCACGCGGACGATGTCCGCCTGCTGCTTCACGCGATCGGCGAATGATCCTGCTTCCGCCATGTTTTCCCTGGCTCCGTTGCTCCTAATTACAGTTCGCTGCTCGATCAAGCGCGCAGCTCCACCACCGTTACCGCCGTTCCCCCGCGCTCCTGCGCTTCCGCGTGAACGCTTTCGACCAGCGGATGCGCCGAGAGAAATTCCGCCAGCCCGCGCCGCAACGCGCCCGTGCCGTGGCCGTGAATCACGCGCACCTGCGGGCTTCCCCGCCAGCGCGGCGTTGTCGATAAATTTGTCCACGCGCCGCGAAGCCTCCTCCACCGTGCAGCCGATCACGTTGATCTCGTCGCCGGCTCCGCCGGTCTCGCGATCCGCTGGCGACGTATGCACGCGTGACGCCGCTCGCGCGGCGCCCGCCGTTTTCGTTCCCGCGCTTCCGCCCGCCGACGCGCCGCTTTCTGCAGCCCCCGATCGAGCGCCCGCTCCAGCCCCCGTACGCGCTCTTGCCGCCTCTTCTCTCACCACGGCCGTAATCTCCGCGAGCGGCACCTTCATCCGCAGCGGCCCGGCCTCCACCTCCGCGCTCGCACCGTCCCGCCGCCGCAGCACCACCGGCGCGGGCAGCCCGCGCACGCGCACGCGCACGCCGGCAACCAGCTCCTCCAGCGCCGGCGGCCGCACGCTCATCCGCCGCGACTGCCCAGATCCGCCTGCGACTCCGAAAGGTGCGCCACCACGGCCGCGTCCGCCTCGCTGCGCGCCTCTCCGCGCGCCTCGGGCAATCTTCGCCGCGACTGCTTCTCGAGTCTGCGCGCGCAGCTCGCGGTCCTTCACCGCCTCGATGGCGCGCGCCATCTGCCGCTCGTGCTCCGCGAGCGCGGCGTGCGAATGCTTTGCTCCAGTTCCGCAATGCGCGCCGCGCTGCCGCGCGACCCACTCCTCGCGCAGTTCGCGCCGTTCGTCCTCCAGTCGCCGCGCCTGCTCCGCCAAATCGCGCTGCATCTGCTCCACCGCGTCGCGGCTGCGATGCAAATACGCGATCAGCCCGGCAGCCTCGCGCGCCTCGGGAGTCATCAGCTCTTCGCGCGTTCCACGATCCCCTCCGGCAGGCCCAGTCTCCTGCGCGATGGCGATGCCGCTCGATCCGCCCGGCACGCCCACGCGCAGCCGATAAGTCGGGCGCCAGCCGCTCCTCGTCGAATTCCACCGCCGCATTCAGCACGCCCGGCGTCGTCGAGGCATAAGCCTTCAGCCGGTCGTGATGCGTTGTGGCCAGCACCAGGCAGCCTCGCGCGCGAAATTCGTCCAGCAGCGCCACCGCCAGCGCCGCGCCCTCTTCGGGAGCTGTGCCCGTGCCCATTTCGTCCAGCAGCACCAGCGAACGCGGCGTAAGCGTCGCCCAGCATCGACTTCAGATTCAGCATGTGCGCCGAAAATGTGGAGAGGTCCGCGGCAATCGATTGTTCGTCGCCGATATCCGCCAGCACGCGGTCGAAAATCCCCAGTCGCGCCGACTGCGCCGCCACGGGAATGCCCGATTGCGCCGCCAGCACCGCCAGCCCCACCGTCTTCAGCGCCACCGTCTTGCCGCCCGTGTTCGGTCCGCTGATCACCAGCACCGTCTCGTCTTTGCCCAAGCGTCAAGCTGAGCGGCACCACCGCGCGGCCCTGCGGCCGCAGCGTGCTTTCGAGCACCGGATGCCGCGCCGCATCGAGCGCGATTACGGCCTCATCGGTGAACTCGGGAATGCAGGCGTCGAATTCGCGCGCAAATCGCGCCGCGCGCAAAAAGCGCGTCCATCTCCGCAATGGTCGCCGCCGCGTGAGAAAGCGGTCCGCGCTCCGCCACGATCTTGCGCGGTCAGCTCTTCCAGAATGCGCGCGATCTCCGCCGCTTCCTCTTCCCTGAGCTGCACCAGCCGATTGTTGATCTCGATGGTTTCGAGCGGCTCGACGAAAACCGTCTGGCCCGTGGCGCTGGCCGCATGCACCACGCCTTCCAGACTCCGCCGCTCCGACGCGCGCACCGGAATCACGTAGCGGTCGTTGCGCTGCGTGATGTAATCTTCGCCGCCATCGCCGCCGCGCGCGCGCAGAATGCGCTCGAGCGTCTTTTGCAGAGCCTCCCGCGTGCGCGCGATTCCGTCGCGAATGCGCCGCAGCGCCGGCGACGCATCGTCGCTGATCTCGCCGTTGGGCAGAATGGCGCGCCGGATGGCCGCAGCCAGAAAGCGCGAAATCCGCAAGCGATCGGGCGCGCTCGGTGAGCAGCGGAAATTTTGTGGAGGTGTCGCGAAAGATCTCGCGCAGCGCCGTGACTAGCATCGACCAGCGACGTGGCTTCGAGCAGTTCCGCGCGGCGTCAGCACCGCGCCCGGCATTGCTCAGGCGCTCGAGCCACGCTTCCGGATCGGCCAAAGCCGCCGAAGCCAAGCTCTTCGCCGGAGCGCAGATATGCAATCGCTCTCGGCTATCGCGGCAAATTCGCGTTCGAGTTCGCGCGCTCGGTGCGAAACTCCAGCGCCTCGATGGCGCGGCGGCCAGGCGCCGAGGTCGTGCGGCGCCCGCAGCAAATCGCGCAGCCGGTCGAATTCCAGAATCTCTTCGGCGCGACGTCCCATGATCTCTTATCGCTTAACGGCCAGCGCCTGCGCCAGATACTCCGCGGCTTCTGCCGGATTCTTGGCGCTATGCACCAGGCGCGCTTCGGCCTCTCCCCAGCGCGAGTCCGTGATCGACCTCCACTTCGCGCACGCGCTCGATGATCGGCGCCCAAAAATCACCCAGCGTGACAAACGGCTTTCCCGCCATGACGCCCTTGTTCAGCATCTCCCAAACCACCGCCAGTTCCACCAGAGTGCCCGTGCCGCCCTTGCACGCGACGTAGCCTTCGCCAAAACGAATCAACTCGAATAGCCGCTCCTGCCAGGTGCTCGCGGCGTGCTCCTCGTCCACCCAGGCGTTGGCCTTGCCGCGAAAAAATGTAGAAGTGATCGCGATGGTGCGGCCGCCCGCCTCTTTGGCCCCGCGCGACACCGCCTCCATCACGCCCCCATATCCGCCTGAACAGACCTGAAAGCCGCGCCGCGCCAGTTCGCCGCCCAAGCAGGCGCGCCTCCTCGTAATCGGATTCGCCTGGCTGCGGCCGCGAACTGCCAAAAACGGTGATGATGGTGCCTTGCGAAGCCATGCAGGCAATTATTTTACCGGGAGATTTGTCTCTGTGCTTGGTTCGGGGTCGCCGCCCGCCGGACGCAGATTAGTTCCTGAGCGTGCCGCGCGAGCTCTCGCGATGTGGCGCCAACTCCTCCACCATGGCCACGCAGATCGCATCCACCACGTGGAGCGCTTCCGGCCCATGCGTCCCCGTATTGTTGCCGAAAATCGCAAAGATCAGATGAGCGCCGCGACGCGAAGTCGCATAACCGGATAGGGAATTCACGTGCTCCACTAATCCGGTTTTCGCATGAACTCTGCCCGGCTGCCGCCGTGCCGCGCATGCGATTCTCGAGCGTGCCGTCCTGCCCCGCCACCGGCAGGCTGGCTGCAAAATCAGATCCCCACGGCTGTCGCTGCGCGTAGGCTCAGCAGTTGCACCACGCTTTGCGGCGTCACCAGGTCGCCTCGCGAAAGTCCCGAGCCGTCGGTCAACTGCACTTCGTCCGGACACGATCCCAATGCTTTGGCGAAATGCTGTCGCGAACGCCAGCGCGTCGTCCATCGTCATCGCTCCGCCTTTTTCCCTGGCCGCCACGCGCAGCAATAATTCCGCATGCAAATTCATGCTCAGCTTGTTCGTTAGCCGCACGTCTTGCACCAGCGCAGGCGAAATGTGCTCGGCCAGCACGTGCATCGGCGGAGCCGTCTGCGGCTGCGCGTCGCGATCGCCATGCCGCGCCCGGCTGCGGCCTTCCACGCGCACGCCTCGTGCCTCGAAGCAGTTGCATCAGAACCGCCGCCGCGTTCTCGGCAGGCTGCGTGACCGCCAGCTGCAGCTCGCGCGCTGGCGCGTCCAGCGGCAGCGTTCCGGTCAGACGAAAGATTTGCGAATCGGGATCGCGCTCCAGGCGCAGCTTCGGTTCCGTTCCCGCCGCACGTGGTCACGGCGTCGTTGCGGAATTCGTAGATTCCTGGCCAGGGCGCTGCGCTGTATGCAAGCGGCGCGCCAATTGTGGCGCACGGGTCGCAGAATCGACGGAGATGTAATTATCGTTGATCGCCAGCGCCGATACCGCCGCGCCATAACTCCATACCGCGTCGTCGATGCCCCAGCCGGGTGGATATCGCTCCGGAGCGAAATAGCTGTCGTCCGCGACCACGTCGCCGGAGATTTCCTTCACTCCCGACGCCACCACCTGATCCGCCAAATCGGCCAGCGCTTTTTCCGGCGGGCCATTGCGCTCGGCGTGCTCTACAAACGGAATCACGCGGCTGGAAAGATTTGCGTCGCCCCGGCCAACCAGCACCAATCGCCTTGCAGATGACCCGACGAATCGGGCTCCGCTGGCGCTCTCTACCGTCGTGCGGATGCGAAAGTCCGGGCCGAGCGTGGCCAGCGCCATCGCCGTTGTAAACAGCTTGGCGTTTGAGGCCGGCATGAAATAGCGGCCGGCGTTCAGCGAGTACAGCACTTCGCCGGTGTCGGCGTCGGTGATCAGCAGCCCCCAATAATGCCTTTCGTTTCCCGTGGAAGCCAGCGCAGCCTGCACACGTTCGCTGAATCGAGCCACATCGCTGCGCCCTTCTTTTGGTCTGGCTGTTGAGTGAACTCTGGTCGCCGCTTGTGGACGTCTTGCGCAAAAATCGCTCGCGGAATCAACAGCGGCTCTGAAAGAAGTAAGCAAAAGGCGAGAATTAGGTGCAGCCCTCGCGCGTTTATCGACGGGTCGGCTGCGTAGCACAGCGTCGAGTCTTCATTGCGCCGCGTTGCCTCATGCGTGTATGCTTGGCTGGACTGATCGCGATTATAGAGCCTGCATCTCCAATCCGGCCAGAATCCACACTTCACGCTAGCGCCTACCTCTAACTCTCGAATGCCACGGGGTTCATTTTCCGCGTTCGCTCCGTATTTGCGTCCGCCCCGCAGGAAAACTTATGATGTGTTCGCCAAGCCAGGAGGAACGGTAAATGAAGAAGGCATTTTCGGCATTTTTGGCCGTCGCGCTTAGCGCCTTGCCACTCGCTTCCATCGGCGCCGATAAGGAAACGAATCGGCTGGAGAATTGCGGCACGGTGCTCGAGGAAGTTCTCCGCATTCCGGACAACATTCCCCAGGACCTGCTGGATAAAGCCGAATGCGTCATTGTCATTCCTTCGGTGCTCAAAGCGGCGTTTGTGTTTCGGCGGCGACTACGGACGCGGCGCCATGACCTGCCGCTCCGGCGAACACTTCACGGGTAAATGGGGCGCGCCAACCATGATCGCTCTCGAGGGCGGCAGCTTTGGATTTCAGCTCGGCGGCCAAGCCACCGATTTCGTGATCCTGGTGATGAACCCGCGCGGCGCCACTGCCATTCTTTCCAGCAAGGTCAAGCTCGGCGCGGACGCCTCCGCGGCGGCAGGACCCAAAGGCCGCGATGCGGCAGCCGCGACCGACGTTACCCTGCGGGCTGAGATGCTCACTTATTCGCGCGCACGTGGACTGTTCGCGGGCATATCGCTCGAAGGCTCCACGCTGCGCCCGGACAACAACGCCAACGAGAGCATCTATCACAAGAAGATGGATGCCACCAGACATCGTTCGCAAGGGCGGCGTCGCCATACCTCCTTCGGCGCAAAAGATGGTTTCTCTGCTCGATCAACGTTCTCCGAAGAACACGTCGGATCCAAAGTCGCTGAAGTAGCGCAGGTAGCGGCGTTCCCATTCGGGTGCGTTTAGGTTCAGCGATCTCCCTGCGAGTTGTGCGACTTGGGTCCTTGCCAGGTGGCGGAGCTTCTCCGGCTTGGGTTCAAAGCGCTCCCATCGGATATACTGAAAGTGTCCTTCCTTAATCTTGAATACCTTCCTGACAAATGGCGGAACGACCTCACTGTGCGATTTGCGGCAAACGCCGGCCCGAGCGATTTTGCCCGGCGAAGGGCGAGAAGATCTGCGCGCCATGCTGCGGCAGGGAACGTGAGGTGACTCTCGATTGTCCGCCCGATTGCGCCTACCTGATTGCCGCGCATCGCTACGAGCAGGAACATCGCAAACCGCTTTCCGAAAGCGAGATCCCTTTTCCGGGAGTGGAGTTTTCTTCCCGCGTAATCTACGACCGCGAACCTTTTGTCTCCGGCTTGGCTTTCACCATTTCGCAATTTGCGGCGAATCATCCCGATCTGACCGATGAGCAAACGCTCACGGCTATCCACAGCGCTTGGCGAAACTTATCGCACTCTCGTCTCCGGCATCTATTATGAGAAGCCCGCCGGCTACGCAGCCCGCCGCGGCGCTCTACAGCGCGCTCGCCGCATTTATCCAGGAGTACAAGAAAAAGGAACATGAGCGGCTGGGATTCTCCACGATCAAAGACTCCGAAATATTTTATGCCTGCTCGTTTTTCTGGCTCGCCTCATACGCAATTGGACGAATGGGCGTCCTCGCGCCCGAATCTATCTGCAACTTCTGCGCAGCCAGTTTCCCCAACAGGAACTCCAGGCGGAAACCTCTCGCATCATCGCTCCCTAACCCTAACCAGATTGGTCGGTTCGCTGTAGGTCACGAACCGGAGATTACAGACACCGCTAAAGTCCAAGCGTCAGCTGTTCCTGAGCATGCAAGCAGTTCCGTTCCGGGGGTTCCGGTCGCGTTTCCAGATCATATTTCTTTCGCAGGTAGGCGAATCGCTCGGCAATCTCTTTGCGGTAAGACTCCGGCGCATAGCCCGATCGGGTATACCAATCCTCATAGCGGCGCGCGAGACGCGGAAATTTCTCTGCCAAGAAAGGAAAAAACGTCTTGCGCGATGCCGGCATTAGAAAAAGAACATTGGCGGCGAACCAGCAAGCCCCGGCATCGCGTGCCGCTCGCGCCAGTATCTCCAGATCCGCACTGCGATCCGTGAGGCCCGGCAGCACAGGCATAACCAGAATCCCCGCACGGATTCCGGCCTGACGTAAAGTGCGCACCGCCCCGATACGCAAGTCGGGACGCGGCGCTCTCGGCTCGAGCAGCCTGGCCAGACCGCGCCGTGGTGTTGTTACCGACAGGTTCACACTTATTCTGGATCGCTCGCGGATGCGCTTTAGAAGATCGAGATCTCGAAGCACCTGATCCGATTTTGTTGTGATCGAGACGCTCAGCCCTTCAAGTTCGGCCATCTCTTCGAGTATTGCGCGGGTCGCGCCGAACTCGCGTTCGGCTGGCTGATAGGGATCGGTGGCAGTGCCGATGGCGATATGCTCGCCCCGGACCGCGCTCGATCGCAGCTCCCGAAAGGCCATTGGGCCGGCGTCCTGCTTGATAAAAATCTTGCGCTCGAATTCGCCGCCGTCGAGCTCCATATATTCGTGCGTGTAGCGCGCATAGCAATATTTGCAGCCGAATTCGCAACCTCGGTAAGGATTGACGGTCCAGGTGAAAGGGACCCGCTCGGAATCGCAGCGATTCAGGATCGAGCTTAGCCGGCAAGAGAAAATATTCCGCTCCGCGCTTGCTGTCCGCTAGCGGAGAGGAAGCGGCGAGGCGTGCAATGCCAACTCGGTCGGCGGCTCGCTCCGGTGGCGACGGAGTCTGGCCGCTCGGTGTCCCGGTGGCGGGACTGGGGGGAAAAGAGGCAGGGAATCGTTCGCGCTCTGAAGGCTCGTCGGAGCCATGGAAAGCACGAAGAGTAGCCCGTGCGATCTGTAAGAGTGGCCATTGCACGCCTCGCCATTGGTTCAGTTGTATTCGCCTTTTATTCGCTTGTCAAGATCTATTTCGCCTTATCTTCGCCTACGGCGTCTCCGCTGTTGTCGAATCCGCCGCCGGAGACCCAACCGAGAACAGCCCTCTCCGAGACCGACGGCTATACTCGTTACTTAAGGCAAAGGCTAGGAACGTGGAGAAAGTCGGCATACTCATCATCGACGATGACGCCTCGAGCCAGGCCGCAATGCGCCAGGTGCTCGGATCCGAAGGCTGGCTCGTCGAGGGTGCGAGCTCGACTGCACAAGCTTTCAAGGAGCTCGCCACCGGAAAGTGGGCTCTGGTGCTCGCGAACACAGGCACCACAGGCATCACTGGCCCTCTATTCGCTACCCTGAGGGAACTGGCACAGCCTCCAGAGGGCGAAGCGACCAAGGCGCACGTAAGGGTGTTATTCGTGGTGCCAGAGTCGGCCGCGGCCGAGGCCACGGCGCTGCTCGAAGAGGACCACCTGCCCTACGTTGTGAAGCCCTTCACCTTTCACGATCTCCTCGAACGCGTGAGCGATCTGCTGATGGAAACCGAAGCCATCGGAGCTCCGCTTCGTAAGGTGAAGCAGGAAGGCCTCAAGTCCACCCGCAGAACGCGCAACGCCGGCCGTGATCCCGGCCGCGACGGCGCTCGAAATACGGGCATGTTTTCCAATCACGACTATCAATGGAGCGAAGAGGAACTCGCCGAATACGAACAGCAGGATACAGAAGCGATGCGGAAAAAGAAGAAGAAACCGCTGACGCTAGGTTGATCCGCCATAGGACTATTTTTGTAGGTTCGGTCCTCTTCTCCCAACACGATTCCCCTTCGTAAATCTTGCCTTATCATGCTTTTGCAGCTGCGTGCCACAGCCGCACTTCGCTGCGGTCGGGCGTCTCTGCGAGAAGTTGCGTGACACTTTTGTGCAGCGCCGGATGGCGGAACTCCGGAGCGATCTGCGCCAGTGGCACCAGAACAAACCGCCGCTCGGGCAAACGCGGATGAGGCACCTGCAATTCTTTGCTGCGAATCACGCTCGAACTATAAAACAGTATGTCGAGGTCGATGGTGCGCGGGCCATGCGGCGTGATGCGCCGCCGGCCCAATTCGCGCTCGATTCTCAGCAGTGCGTGCAGCAATTGCAGCGGCAATAAGGATGTTTCCGCTTCCACTACGGCATTCAGAAACCACGCCTGGCCAGGCGCGTCGACGGGTTCGGTGACGTAGAAGGAAGATCGCCGCAACACGCGAATGCCCGTCGAATTCATTGCGGCGATCGCGCGCTCGAGCATGGCGGCGCGATCGCCGACGTTCGATCCCAGCGCAATGTAGACGACTTTCCCGGCCAACCGTGCGCCTCGTGCTCAAGATTTGGCTCAGAACAGAGCGTGCTGGGCGCGCGGCGGCTCGAAGCCAAAATGTTTGTAGGCCAGCGGCGTGGCCATGCGGCCGCGCTGGGTACGGTCGAGCAGGCCCAACTGCATCAAATAGGGCTCGTAAATCTCCTCGATGGCATCTTCTTCTTCGCTGAGCGAAGCCGCGATGGTATTCAAGCCCACGGGGCCGCCTGAAAATTTCTGAATGATCGTGAGCATGAGATTGCGGTCCACTTCGTCGAGGCCGTGTTCATCCACGCCGAGCCGGTCGAGCGCTTCGCGGGCGACCTCGGTGGTGACGCGGCCTTGCGCGCGCACTTCGGCGAAGTCGCGCACGCGGCGTAGCAGGCGATTGGCGACGCGCGGAGTGCCGCGGCTGCGGCGCGCCACTTCTTCGGCTCCGCCGTCGTCCAGAGGGATGGAGAGAATTTGCGCCGAGCGGCGCAAAATCTCGACGAGATCCTCGGGCCGATAATACTCAAGCCGATGCACGATGCCGAAGCGCGAGCGCAGCGGCGCCGTGATCAAACCGGCGCGCGTGGTGGCGCCCACCAGCGTGAAGCGGTTCAAGTTAAACGGATGGATGCGGGCGCCCGGGACCCTGACCGATGACGAGATCGATCCGGTAATCCTCCATGGCAGGGTAGAGAATCTCTTCGATTGCGGGAAGCAGGCGATGAATCTCGTCGAGGAAAAAAAGCTCGCGCAATTCGATCGAAGTGAGGATCGCGGTCAGATCGCCTTTGCGCTCGAGCAGTGGGCCAGAACTGGTTTTGATCGAAACGCCCAGCTCGTTGGCGATGATCTGTGCGAGCGAAGTTTTCCCGAGACCAGGGGGGCCATAGAGCAGCACGTGATCGAGCGAATCACCGCGGCTTCGCGCCGCTTCGATGGCGATCAAGATGTTCTCTTTAACGCGGCCCTGGCCGATGAAATCCGCCATGCGGGTCGGGCGGACGCTGGCGTCGAGCCGCGCGTCTTCGTCGAAGGCTCGACCGGAAACGATGCGTTTGGGCGTGTCGGTCATTTTTTACGCCGCGAAAAGCGCTGACTTCCTTATGACAACCCCATTACTGCGCCGCTGACGGCGTGGCCTTCTTGGCCGAATGGCTCAACTGCTGGAGCGTGGCGCGAAGGAACGCCTCGAAACTTTGCATAACGCCCTCCTGCGCGGGAGTGCTGCGGCCATTGCCAGCGACCTCCTCGATGGCGTTTTCCGCCGTGCGGCGATCATAGCCGAGATTGAGCAGCGCGGAAACGACATCGGATTCCAACTGCGTGCGGCCAGACGCTGTAACACGCTCGGGTTGCGGCGGCTCCATCGAGGCAAGTTTATCGCGCAATTCGAGCACGATGCGCTCGGCTGTTTTGCGGCCCACGCCGGGGATGCGCGTGAGGCGCACGAGATCTCCGGTGCGAATGGCGGGAAGCAATTCATCCACGCTCATTCCCGAGAGTATCTTCAGCGCGAGCGAGGGCCCAACTCCAGAAGCCGAAATCAGCAACTCGAAGAATTGCTTTTCGCGCGCAGTCAGAAAACCGTAAAGGGCAATCGCATCTTCGCGGAGGTGCGTGTGCACCAGCAGCGTGACATCGTCGTGCAACTCGCCAAGCGAATAGAACGTAGACAGCGGGATCGAGACGACGTAGCCGACGCCATTCACGTCCACCAGGACCTGGTTCGGCCGCTTGTCCACGAGTTGTCCCCGGAGATATCCGATCATTTTCGTGGGCGATTATAAATGGACAAGAAGTGGATGGTGCTGGAATTTACGCCCTCCCCCTCACGATTTTTTTGTAAGTGCTGATTCCAAAGACTTTTAAGTGCCGAGAAAATGGAAGTGCTGATTCTGCGAGAGTTGCGGACGCTTTTTACGTAAGTGCTGATTTTGCGGTGCTTAGCAATTTTGGGCTGGCGGACAATGGTGTTTAGGCTCGATCCGCTTTGGTGTGCCGATTCGCCGCAGCAGGCGAAAAGACCTGGGAAAAGGCACCGGGAGGGTGACGACACGACCGCGATGGACACGGGCAGGAAACTGCGACGAAACATGCGGGACCATAGCATATTATCGAGTAGTTAGCAATGTAATTGTGCTGTTTAATGTATAGTATTCACAAAAACGCCGGGTCGTTCGAATGAAAGGGAAAAGCAGATCCCTCGGTCGCCAGAGCAGCCTTCGCGCAAACAACGCGCGGGCGACCTCGGGATGACAACACGGTGGTGGGCGCTTGAGTGGGAAGGAGAGACTGCGCGTTGTGTGCGGGTGCGTTCGAACGAACTTTGAATTGCGGGCTACGAAGCGTTAGCCGACGTCGACCCAGATGTCTTCGCCGCGAACTTCTACAGAGAAACAAGCGACGGCGACGGCGGGATTCATCGCGGCTTTGCCGCTGGTGACGTCGTATTGCCAACCGTGCCAAGGGCAGGTGACCACTTTGCCCTTCAGCTCACCTTCACCGAGCGGTCCGCCGCGATGGAGGCAAGTGTTGTGAATGGCATAGAACGTTCCGTCGACGTTGGAGATGGCCAAGGTGCTGCCGTCGACCTGAAATTCGCGGACGGTACCCGCGGGGATTTCATCTTTTCGCGCCGCACGCAAAAACGCCATTGCTGGAAGCCTCCTGTTTGCTTCAGTGGCTAAAGCCACTTCAAACGCTGATGTCGCCGCTAAAGCGGCGACCCCCTAATGCGACATGCGATGAACTGGCAAGCGACGGATTTATGAACACGGCGCCTATCGGGGTGACGGGGTCTGCGCAACCATGACGCCGCGCTTAAACTGGTCGACCATTTCGGGCCGCAAGCGCACTTCGGTGGGCCGCTTCGCCAGAGACATCTGGTCGATTTTATCCTGTAGCTTGAGCAAGGCGTAAAAGAGACCCTCGGGCCGGGGCGGGCACCCAACTACATAAACATCCACCGGGACGATGCGATCGACACCCTGCAAAACCGAATAGGCATTAAAAGGACCGCCAACACTCGAGCACGCGCCCATTGAAATGCACCATTTGGGGTCGGGCATCTGCTCCCAGACGCGCTTGAGGACGGGACCCATTTTCAGCGTGACCGTGCCGGCGACGATCATTAAGTCCGCCTGCCGGGGCGAAGGGCGAAAGACCTCCGCGCCGAAACGCGCGATATCGAATCGCGCCGTAGTGGAGGCGATCATTTCAATGGCGCAGCAGGCCAATCCAAAGGTGAGCGGCCAGATGGCGGACTTGCGCGCCCAGTTGAAGACGTAGTCCACCGACGAAATCATGAAGTTTTTTTCGAAACGCTGATCGAGAACGCCCACGGTGTTCGAATGCCTCCAAAAAAGCACGTCAGTATAGCTCTGGCGCCAAGTGGAGTCAAAGAAACGGCGCAAGGTGTACAACAGCAGGGAGCGGCTTGCGGGCGACCGTTTGGGCTTTACAGAAGACGTGCGGAAGCGGGATGGTTGCAGGGCCCTTTTCTTGCAAACGGAATCCTTGGACGAGCACCCCCGCCTGCTTGTCAGATCTGATGGAGGATAAAAGTGTGGCGGAATAAGGAATCGCAAACTACAGCGCCGGGCGCGGGTTCGGCACGCGTGGGGTATTCAAGCTCATCAAAGGCCGTAACCAACGGCCCTGACGATGCTACAGCGCAGGCCAGTTCCTGGCTAACCCCAACCCTGAAAGTGAAAGGCCAAATCTCCGGCAACGAAGACCTGCTCGTGGATGGAAAAGTCGAAGGGTCAATCTCCGTGGGGGAACACAGGCTCACCGTGGGGCAAAACGGCCACGTGACCGGCGGGCTAGCGGCACGAGAGATCATCATCTCCGGGAAAGTGGACGGCAATCAGGCTGTAGTGGGCGAAAGCATCGAGATCAAAAAAGACGCTTCGGTGATCGGCAACGTGACCACGCGGCGAATCGTGATCGAGGACGGCGCGGGGTTCAAGGGCAATATCGAAATTCAGGAGAGCGATAAGCAGGCCAGCCCGAAGGCGGAAACAACTCCGAAGGCCGAGAGCTCCACAGGGCGAGCGTTGTCGAAGTCAGCGTGATCGATACTTTAACTTCTACTTCCGAATAATCACCGATAACGAACCAGAAGAAAGTTCTGTCTGTTCAGCTCTTCTCGCTGTGCTTCAGTTCTTTTCGGAAGCGATGGGGCAGAGCCTGAACCCACGCGGGCGTCGCAAAAACGCCTTCGGTTGCGTCAGTGACCCAATGCGCGACGGGACGGATGCCCGCCTCGGCCCAAATTACGATCTGCTGACTGAGGCGGTCCACAAGGAAAACAGCGAGGACCACGATAGCTCCGGCCGCAAATAAAACCGAGAAGATCACTAGGGCCGCGATCATTTCCCGTACGTAGTAGAAGCGCAATGCCAATGCGGCGGCGAGGCCGATCCAAATCCACTTCGTTCTGGCGATCGTTCTAAAAAGGGCCGGTAAGTTGTGCTGCAACTGCTTTAATGAAATCACTGGCCTAGGTCCTTTGCTGTACTTTGTCTCAGGTGCTTAGATGCGGGATATCAGGGGAAAGACGCAAAGACCGGCGGCTATATTCAAATCGAGGCGCACAATGCCACGCTTGGACCCTGTGCAGGCAGGGGATTCAGTTACTCGCAGGTGAGAGAGACCTTCCTAATCTTCAAGATACAAGCCGATCACTTCTCGGACGCGCTTTATCAGGACATCCTGACTCTTCGCTTGCGTATGGCAACCGCGCAGAGCCGGTACGGTGGCAACGTAGTAGCCATCCTCGTCTTGTTCGATGATGACTGTAAAAGTGCGCTTCTGTTTCACGGATATACCTCCGGGCAAGCTGAGTTTAGCACGCCTAAAAAGAGGCTGGCACGGCCGGACTCGCACGGTGCTCAGCGCTAATAAATACCGCGCGACTCGATCAGAAAACAAAAAAGGCCGAAGCAGTTTGTGGCTGCTTCGGCCTTTTGTTTTTATCCTGGCGGCGACCTACGTTCCCACACAGTTGCCCGTGCAGTATCATCGGCCCTGCGGGGCTTAACTTCCGTGTTCGGGATGGGAACGGGTGTGACCCCCGCGGTATGACCACCAGAAACTCGAGATGCAAACGACACTTGGGAAAAACCCAATGCGTTAGCATCGACAAACTGAAGAAGCTGAAATCCGCAATTGCTCTTGAGAGCATCCGCACGCCTTGTGAAAGATCCCTTGCGCTAAGGCAGCGCTCAGGATTCGCCATCCTTGCGGGATGGCGACGTGCTGGGAAAGTTTTATGGTCAAGCCGAACGGCCGATTAGTACGGGTCAGCTACACGCATTACTGCGCTTACACCTCCCGCCTATCAAGGTCGTAGTCTTCGACCGGCCTTCTTACGCCGCCGTAGCGGCATTGGGAGACCTTATCTCGGGGTGAGTTTCTTGCTTAGATGCATTCAGCAATTATCTCGTCCGGACTTCGCTACCGAGCAATGCCCCTGGCGGGACAACTCGTACACAAGTGGTCCGTTCATCCCGGTCCTCTCGTACTAGGGACAACTCCCCTCAAGTCTCCTGCGCCCACACCAGATAGGGACCGAACTGTCTCGCGACGTTCTGAACCCAGCTCACGTACCGCTTTAATAGGCGAACAGCCTAACCCTTGGGACCTTCTACAGCCCCAGGATGCGATGAGCCGACATCGAGGTGCCAAACCTAAGCGTCGATGTGAACTCTTGGCTTAGATCAGCCTGTTATCCCCGGCGTACCTTTTATCCGTTGAGCGATGGCCCTTCCACGCGGGACCACCGGATCACTAGACCCAGCTTTCGCTCCTGCTCGACGTGTGTGTCTCGCAGTTAACCCGGCTTATGCTCTTGCACTCCACAGCGGGTTTCCAATCCGCCTGAGCCGAGCTTTGGGCGCCTCCGTTACATTTTGGGAGGCGACCGCCCCAGTCAAACTACCCGTCTGGCCATGTCCTCCGACCCGTCGAGGGTCGTAAGTTAGACCGACAGAAGAATCAGGGTGGTATTTCACCGACGCCTCCCCCCGGCCCGAAAGCCGAGGTTCATAGGCTCCCACCTATGCTACGCAGATCCTCCCGTTAATCATGACCAGAGTGCAGTAAAGGTGCACGGGGTCTTTCCGTCTAGATGCGGGCATCCGGCGTCTTCACCGGAACCACAAATTCGCCGAGTCACTCGCCAAGACAGTCGCTCTATCGTTACACCATTCGTGCAGGTCGGAACTTACCCGACAAGGAATTTCGCTACCTTAGGACCGTTATAGTTACGGCCGCCGTTCACCGGGGCTTCAGTTCAGGCCTTCGTTGCCTTGCGGCAGCTAAGCCCTCGCTTTAACCTTCCGGCACCGGGCAGGTGTCACCCCCTATACGTCGTATTCGACTTTGCAGAGAGCTGTGTTTTTGTTAAACAGTCGCAGAGCGCGATTCACTGCGGCCGCTTCGGGCTATAAACCCTAGTGCGGCACCCCTTCTCCCGAAGTTACGGGGCTAATGTGCCTAGTTCCTGAGCGAGTGTTCTCTCGAGCGCCTGTGGAGATTATCCTTGTCTACCTGTGTCGGTTTGTGGTACGGGCACCTTGCGGACTCCTTAGAGGATTTTCCCGGCAGCGTGAAATCAAGGACTTTGTGGCCGTGTGGCCTGGGGCCCTGTCTGACCGTTGAATGACCGCGTGGATTTTCCTGCGCGATCCGGCTTACACAGAGCCATCGGGAAATCCATCTCCCGACTCCCCTATCCTTCTGCGTCACCCCATCGTAATAACGTCCACTAGGTGGGGCAGGAATGTTGACCTGCTATCCATCAGCTACGCCTTTCGGCCTGGCCTTAGGACCCGCCTAACCCTGAGCGGATTAACCTTCCTCAGGAAACCGTAGACTTTCGGCGACACGAGTTCTCATCGTGTTTATCGCTACTTATGCCGGCAGGGTCTCTTCCGTGGCGTTGAGTAGTCCTCTCGGTCTACCTTCAGACTCCACAGAATGCTCCCCTACCAAAATGTGCAGCTTGCGCCACACACATTCCGCAGCTTCGGTCGCAGGCTTAAGCCCCGTTGGATTGTCGGTGCATGATCGCTTGACCAGTGAGCTGTTACGCTTTCTTTAAAGGATGGCTGCTTCTAAGCCAACCTCCTGGCTGTCTGAGCGATCACACTTCCTTTCCCACTTAGCCTGCAGTTGGGGACCTTAGCTGGCGGTCTGGGTTCTTTCCCTCTCGACCACGAAGCTTATCCCTCGTAGTCTCACTCCCATGTTGCTGTCCACGGCATTCGTAGTTTGATTGGATTCGGTAACCTTGGTTGGTCCCTAGTCCATTCAGTGCTCTACCACCGTGGCAGATCACATGAGGCTGCCCCTAAAGGCATTTCGGGGAGAACGAGCTATCACGGAATTTGATTAGCCTTTCACCCCTACCCTCAGCTCATCGGAGCTATTTTCAACTAACACCCGTTCGGCCCTCCAGCAGCGGTTAAGCCGCCTTCAGCCTGGCCAAGGGTAGATCATCCCGCTTCGCGTCTATTCCCACAGACTATGCGCCCTATTCGGACTCGCTTTCGCTACGGCTCGCTTACGCTTAACCTCGCCTGTGAGAGTAACTAGCCGGCTCATTAAGCAAGAGGCAC
The DNA here is from genome assembly GCA_963846235.1 of uncultured Acidobacteriota bacterium. GTDB lineage: Bacteria > Acidobacteriota > Terriglobia > Acidiferrales > UBA7541 > Palsa-189. The sequence continues at coordinate 2,782,910 of CAWJVF010000002.1, read as the reverse complement.
GCCGTCAGGCGGCTCCAACCCGAAGGCTGGAGATCGCCCTCCGACTGCTTGTAGGCATATGGTTTCAGGTTCTATTTCACTCCCCTCGCAGGGGTGCTTTTCGCCTTTCCCTCACGGTACTAGTTCACTATCGGTCGCCAGAGAGTATTTAGCCTTGGAGAGTGGTCTCCCCGGGTTCCCACGAGATTACACGTGTCTCGTAGTACTTAGGATACCGCTTCGAGTCCGGTAGACTTTCGGTTACGTGGCTATCACACTCTGTGGCCCCGCTTTCCAGCAGGTTCACCTAGCCTCCGGATTGGTAACTCTACTCACGCGGTCCTGCAACCCCGCCGTGCAAGCACGACGGTTTAGGCTGTTCCGATTTCGCTCGCCGCTACTATCGGAATCTCTGTTGATTTATTTTCCTCCAGGTACTGAGATGGTTCACTTCCCTGGGTTAGCTCGCACCCGCCTATATATTCAGCGGGCCGTATACCGGTTTTACCGGTATGGGTTTCCCCATTCGGAAATCCCCGGATCAAAGCCTGCTTGCGGCTCCCCGAGGCTTATCGCAGCTAGCCACGTCCTTCATCGCCTTCTGGCGCCAAGGCATCCACCATACGCCCTTAGTAGCTTGACCATAAAACTTACCCGGCACGTCGCCGCCGCGACTTGCTTTTTCGCGGAGTTTCGTGCGGATAATTCGCCTTTTTTCTTTCCACAATTCGCTCTCTCGAGCAGAACTTGCGGACTAAAAACGCTTCGCATTTCTTCCCGACCGAAATCGGGGCGAAATGCTCCGCGTATTTGCCAGCTTCTTCAGTTGTCAAAGAGCCTCGGCCCTGGGTACCGCCCAGAGCGTTCCGCGCCTGGCGGAACGTTCGAAAATATTTCGAACCGAAAATAAAAAACCCGGCGTCGAGCGCCGGGCCAATCCGCCTGTAAACAAGCACAAGCGGCTTCGCGCGATGCTCGACTAGAGATTATCCGGTATTCGTAACTGACCTCACCTAGAGCCCGAGAGGGCTCGACGAAAACTCATCGTCCCCTGGAAACCGTGTGGCCGGACCGACGAAGTATAGCAGTTTCTTCGATAGCGTCAAGCGCCGTTTACAATCCCGCCAAACCGATGCTGTGGGAATCCCAAAGCTTGTGGAAATCGGGAGGGACACCGAAGCTCGACCTAAACTATCAAAGTTGAATGTCCAGGGCCAAGGCTGGATTCAAAAAAAGAATCTGCAAAAATGATGGCCGAGCAATTATCTTCGCTCGGCCACCGTTAATGCATTCAGGTTGAAAGTGGATCTATTTCGGATCGGTAACGGCAGCGCCAGGGTCTCCGGGAACGGCGCCGGGATCCGCATTAGACTCTGCAGCTACCGTCGGCACTTTCGATTCTGGGGTGACCGCCGGCGCTTTCGATTCTGCGGCTACCGCGGGTGCCTCCTGCTGTTTCACACGAGACTGCTCGCGGCTCAGGTAGATGACAAAAGGCGTCACCTCGAAGGGCATCTTTTCGCGTTCCGCAACGATGCTCACAGATTTGGATTTCAGCATAGTCATTTCGTCGTTCCACGGATCCATTTTGATGCGGCCGCCAAGCGGAAGCGCGGCCAACACTTTATTCTCAGCCCCATTTGTGGCGGGATTCGAAGACTGCGGCTGCGGGACCGCTCCTTGTGTAGCCGGGGTTCGCGCTGCGTTTGAGGGTACGGAGACGGACCAATTGTTGGGAATGCGATCGCCCAAGTGCGGGCTGATCAAATTCGGAACATCCTTCTGCGCGATCCTCCAGGGCCTGAATGAAGAGCTTTGCGGTGGCAAGCTGATCTTTGTATGGCGAATTCTGCAGCAATTCCGCGCCTTTCTGGGCAGCGGCCTGTTCTTCTTCCGGCGTTCTGCGGAAGCCGAAATGCCGGAACGTATCTTTTTCATCGAACAGCATGCGATCGAAGAAGGCATACTGCGTATCAATATGATGAGCGAGCACGACGTGACCGAGTTCGCGCGCCAGCAAGGCGGCCAGGCTGGCTTCGTCCGGAAGCACGTCAATCAACCCGCGGCTGACAACGATGGTATGGTTGATCGTAAACGATTCCAGCGTTGAAGTTGTCAGCACGCGGCAGCGGACCTCGGGATCGATATTCAAATTGTTCGTGACTTCCAGATTATTGACGACCGTTTCGAGAACTTTGTCGATTTCACCGCGCGGAGCGAGCAGCCCGAGCCTTTCCATACGATCGACGACGTTATCCTCGGCCTGAAGATCCCAGGTGCGCTGCGCCTGGAGAGGCGAATAGTCATTGGCGGCTTCGGCCTGATCTTTCACCGGCCGTTCGGACTCCACAAGAATCTTGCTCAGCTCCTGCTCTTGTTTGGCGCGACCGACGTTATAACCCCACAGGCGGGTCTGCGACTTGAACGTGAGCTTCCGCGTCATGGCGTACTTTACTTCGCCTTCTTCGCTGTAAATGTACGCGGGCAGCCACTGCTGAGGCCCGGCAAGAACGCGCCAGCTATCGAAATGAAAGTAAAAATCCGTGCGGGACGAGCCGTTATAGGCGCCGTTGAACCGAACAATGTGATAACCCTGATCCTCTACCCAAATCCGTCCCATGAACCGGCCTTTGCCGGCGTTCGCAGTAGGCGTGACATCGAATACGAAGCAGCGGACATCCCCCAGAAATTCGCGGCGAACATAATCAAAGCGGTAGTTTTGCTGGTCGAATCCATTCGTATCCAGATAGATCATCTGCAGAAAGCCGCGCGGCAGAAACTCAACCGTAAAAACATTGCCGAGGCCGCTTAGCTTGTGACGGACGCCGCCCTTGTCAGCGGCGAAACCCTCCAGGTCCACGCCGTTTGCGAGTTGCGCTTTGCCTAGAAAATATTTATCGCCAGCGGGTACGGGCCCGAGTTTGGGATCGGGCCGCATCATCTGTATATAAGTTTCCACCAAAGGCGAATACTGGCGGAGCATCTGCATTTCCGCCTTCTCCTGCGTCACAATGCGATCCACCACCTGGTCGATGCTGGAAGCCTGCGCTTTTGTGCGAAGCGGCATTACGCTCAGGATCAGCACCGCCCCCACGATTTTCCATGCCCGCATATATCCCCCTTCAGTAAGCAAGTTGAAATATGATGTGCGCGATGGCAGGAAAATCCACCGCATGCCCCTCTTGCAAAGCCGGCTTGAAGCGAATCTGCTCTGCGGCACGAAGAGCGGCTTCGTCCAACCCGTGACCCAATCCCTTCACTACGCGAACCGCCCGTACCTGCCCCGACGCAAGGAAGATCACTTCGACCAGCACTTCGCCTTCGATTCCCAGCTTCCGCGCCTCATCCGAATAAGCGGGATTTGGCTTGGACAAAATCACCACCGGCTGAATCGCCGGCTTCTTTCGACGTGCTTTTGCAGCGGGTTTCGCCGCAGGCGCGATCTCTACGCTGCCGAAGCCGCCCGACTGAACTGCGCCGCGATTGCCGCTCGCAGCCGCCTTCGCAGCAGAGTTGCTGGCGAAACCGGCACTGGCCACAACGCCGCGTGCTCCATTTGCTCCGCCGGTACCGTTTCCGTAGCCGGGGCCGGAAGGAAGTTCGAACGAACCCAGACGCGCGACGTTACCGTGTTTGGCATCAGGTGCGCCGCCGGCAAATCCTTGCGGATCGCCAAAGCCGCCCGTCTGCACCTTTTCGCTCGCAACCTTCAGCGTTGGTTCTGGTGCGTTGCCTGTGTTTAACGTTCCAGTCTTGACGGGCTCGCGAGGGCGTTCGGGCTCAGCCGTGGAGGAAGTATCGAATTTGGTGCGCGCCAGGACTGGCTCCAATTTGGGGATATCGGAATTCTCTTGCTCCGCAATCTTGGGCTTCGGTGCGACCAGCGGCTGAGGCGCGAAAAGCTTCGCGACACGCACCGGCTCGGGCGGCTTAACCGGAGTCGGCTCGACTTTCTTGTGAACCTCGGGCTTTTCAGGGGGCTTTTCAGGCTGCACAGGAACTTCAGTCTGCGGAGCCTCAACTGGCGTGACCTGATAGATCGCTCGGATGGAGATCTGTTCGGGAAAAATCAACGGCAGCGAAATCACAATCAAGGCCAGCGTCAACTGCACGACTGAGCTGACTGCAAACGCACCGCGGCGGAGTTTATTGTCCGGCAACGTTTCCAGCCGGGCTTCCACTGGCTTCGTGCCGATAAGTTTCTTCCAAGCCTGCGGATCGCCCGAGGCATTTTGCGCCGCGCTCGCTTCTAAGTCCGCTATCTCTAAGCTCTATCAAGCTTCGGCTCCTGTCATCTGTTGCATCCAGAGTCTTGCATTGGGTCCCAACGCCCAGGTCCTTCCTTATTGAAGGGCCTCATGGAAGCGCGATGACGGTCATCAATTGTGTTAACCGATTTGTTTCGGCGCAGAATCTGGACTAATTCGCTCGAGGCTGCCCACAAGCGAGCCTAAAGGGGAGAGTTGAGCACTCGAATAGGAAATTCGTACTACTGTGCTTAATGAATGATTATTGCTTGGTTGGCGGCTGACTAACTCGAAGAATGTTCGCCGTGGGTGACGATGTGCACATCGACGGAGGGCGCTTCACGCAGGAAACGGTGCACGGCAGACAGATAGAAAAGACGATGGAAGCCTTTGACGGCGGAACGTCCGAAGATCACTTGAGTGATGTGTTTATCTTTGACGACGCTGGCGACAGTATCCGCAATGTTTCGCCCCCGAACCCGAATCACCTCCGCATTCAGATCTTGCGCAAACTGAATATTCGCCTCGAGAGACTTCTGCCGGTCGGGGCTGGAGTCATTTCCCGTATCCACATAGATCACATAAAACTGCGCATCGAGACGGCGGGCCATGCGTGCACCTCGAGCAATCAAGTATTGCGCCGCCGGATTCGAACTGATGCAGACGGCGAGCCTTTCGCGCACGGCCCAAGTCTCTTCGATATCCTTGGCCTCCATGTAGGACTCCAGACTTCGGTCCACCTGTTCAGCCACCTGCCGTAGGGCAAGTTCGCGCAGGGCATTCAGATTCCCGCTGCGAAAGAAATTGTGCAGCGCCTGCTCGACTTTTTCGGGGCTGTACACATCTCCGCGCCGCAGCCGATTCTGCAGGGCCTCCGGCGTGAGGTCCACCATCACCGTTTCGGTGGCCATCAGGGGGACCCAATCCGGCACCGTTTCCCTTACGGTAATTCCGGTGATCGAGTGCACGGTCGGGGCAATGCTTTCCATGTGCTGGATATTCAGCGTGGATAAGACATCGATTTTTGCGGCCAGGATTTCCTGGACATCTTCATAACGCTTGCGGTGTTTGCTACCGGGCACGTTTGTGTGCGCGAGTTCATCGATGAGGACAACTTGCGGATGCCTCGCGACGATCGCGTCTACGTCCATTTCCTCGAACGTTGTGCCCTTGTATTCGAGTTTGCGGCGGGGAACAGCTTCGAGCTTCTGAGCCAGTTCGGTGATTGCTTTTCGGCCGTGCGTTTCCACGATGCCGATGACCACGTCTTCGCCGCGAGTGTGACGGCGGGTGCCTTCGCTGAGCATAGCGTAGGTCTTGCCCACGCCCGGCGCGTAGCCGAGGAAGAGTTTGAATGTTCCCCGGTTTTTTTCCGACGGGGAGACCTCGGCCAGCCATTCCTCTGGGTTTTTAGACATAGGGCGTCGCTAGAAACCAGTCGTGTGGGGCTAGAATAGCGCAGTGTCGCGCCGGTTCATCCTTCGAGTTCTGCCGTTCGTTGCCGCGCTCATCCCCATCGTCATTATTGTTTTTCTCTACCGCAGCGTTCTGAGAGTCAACCAAACTACCGTAGCGCTCACATTATTGCTGGCAATTTTGGTGATATCGACGATCTGGGGTCTGGCCGTCGCCATAGTCACCTCTGTTATGGCCATGCTCGCCTTCAATTTCTTCTTCCTGCCACCTGTGGGCACATTCACGATCGCCGATCCGCAAAATTGGGTTGCGCTAGCAGCATTTCTGGCCACTTCGCTGATCGCCAGTCAGCTCTCCACTCGCGTGCGCCGGGAAGCAGAAGAGTCGCAAACGCAGGCGCCGCGAGGTAGAGCGCCTGTATGTTTTCAGCCAACAACTGCTTGTATCGGGAAATGTAATTACGCTGCTCAATGCCATCCCAAATCACATCGTGGAGACATTCGGCGTGGGAGCAGCCGCGCTCTATTTGGATTTCAAGGACAAATTTTATCATTCAGGCGCCGCAGACCACTTCAGCCGGGAAGAGATGCGGCGCGCCACGCTGGGAGAAAAGCCGCTGCTGGACCAAACACGCAGCCTTAGCTTTGTTCCGGTGCACATGGGTAGACGCCCCTTGGGCAGCCTGGCGATTTCCGGCCCTTTACTTTCGCGAGAAACGCTGGAAGCCTTGGGAACCCTGATCGCCATAGCGTTTGAACGAGCGCGAGCCGTAGAAGAGCTTGGCAAAACGGAAGCGGCACGCGAGGGGGAGCGGCTCAAATCGGCCCTTCTCGATTCTGTAACGCATGATTTCCGCACACCGCTAACCTCGATCAAAGCCTCAGTAACCAGCCTGCTTTCCAGTCAGGATCAAATGAAGCCGGAACAACACGAACTGCTCACTGTTATCGACGAAGAGTGTGACCGGTTGAATCAATTGGTCGGAGATGCGGCCGAAATGGCGCAACTCGATGCCGGCGAATTTGAGCTGGATCTGCAAGCGACTCCCATAAACGCGCTCGTCAGCGCAGCGCTCGAGTACCTTAAAGCAGCCCTGGGCTCGAGGCCTATCCGCGTCAATCTGTCTGACGATTTGCCACTTGTGCGGGCCGATGCAGGCCGGGCCCGCGACGTTTTGGTGCGTCTGATTGAAAACGCCAACGCGTATACGCCGGCCGGCCGCCCGATCACAATTTCCGCCGAAGTGAAGGGGGCCTTCCTGACCATCTACGTGGCCGATCAGGGTCCGGGCATCGACGAGATGGAATTGGGCTTAATTTTTGATAAGTTCTACCGGGGACGCAATCAGCGTTATCTCGTGCAAGGAACAGGAATGGGTTTGCCGATTGCAAAGGCAATTGTGGAGGCCCACGGAGGCGCACTCGGCGTCACCAGCCAGCTCGGCCAAGGGTCCGTCTTTTCGTTTACCTTGCCGATTGCGTCGCGCGGCGATTCGCGATGAGTTCCGCGACCATCCTCGTCGTCGATGACGACTCGCAAATTCGGCGCGTCATGCGCACCGCTCTTTCTTCTCACGGCTATACGATTATCGAGGCACGCAATGGTCAGGAAGCACTCAAAACAGTTCGCGCGGAGCGCCTCGACCTGATCATTCTGGACTTGAATATGCCCGATATGGACGGCATCGAAGTGTGCCGCGAAATCCGCGCGGTTTCGAATTTGCCGATCATCATGCTGACCGTGCGCAGCGCCGAAAAGGACAAAGTGCGCGCGCTTGATGCGGGCGCCGACGATTATGTTGTCAAACCTTTTGGCATCGAGGAATTGCTGGCTCGCATTCGAGCGGCCCTGAGGCGCGCACCTGGCGAGGCCGTTGAGACGAGCGTGGTAACCAAAGAGATGCACCTCGATTTCGATAATCGCACCATCATCGTGAAGGGCAAATCCGTGCACCTGACGCCCAAAGAATTCGAATTGCTTCGGGAATTGGTCACGAATGCGGGCAAGCCAGTCTCGCACCGGCGCCTGCTGCAAGCTGTCTGGGGACCGGACTACGGAGAAGAAACCGAATCGCTGCGCGTGATGGTGAACCAGTTGCGAAAAAAGATCGAACCGGACCCGGCGAACCCGCGTTTCATTCGCACCGAGCCCTGGATCGGCTATCGTTTTGTGCTGCCGCAAGAATCTATGGTCAAGCAGCCTCGATGATTTTGTAAATCGACCCGTCCTACGCGAACACACGCTCGGCCGAGCCGCGAAAATACGCTCGGACTCCTACGGAAGTGTGTAGCGAAAATCAAGATAGACCATGCTCAGGTGCGCGTTTTTCGGGCTCGCGGGAGCCAAAAACCACGGGTTCCGGGATAAATAAGAGTACTGCATGATGATCTGGACTTTGCCGTAGTTCTCATTTGACCAGAGAGTTGGAATTACGTCAGCGGAAGCCTCCTGAACCGTACGGTTATTCGTGTTCTCGGAACCCGGAAAACCAAAACCCACGCACGTGAATCCGGCGATGCCCGCGCAAGAGGCGCCCGGAGTGGTCGAAGGCAGTAACCCAAAGTTACGTCCGAAGTAGACGCCGCCGTAATAGCCGGAGACCGAGAGATTGGGTCTGGTTTGCCATTCCAACCCGCCGAGGCCGGCGCCGGAATGAACTCCGGAGAGCTGCCCATTCGGCTCCACGATCACGTCCGGACCGAGCCCGATCGTGTAGCGTCCGCCGCCATCACTCCAGAAAGAATCGCCGATCACGCGAAGGTTCTTGACGACTTCGAGATTCACGTTGATGGATCCGGCGCCGTCCGTGATTGTGTTTGTCACGGCGGGGGTGGCCAGGGTGTTGAACACTCTAAAGGTGCGTATCAAGCCGGCAGCCTCAACGTGAAACAAACGTTCGCCGGGATGAAAGTCGTACGCCGTTTTTACAACGAAATCGGGGAGCAGATTGGGAACGGCCGTATTCGTTGCGCTGCTCGCCGCACTTGTACTGCTGCTGCCGTTGTCGAACTGAGCGGCGAACGACGCGGCAGGGAAAATCACCGAAGCAGGCACGAATTGCTGCGGGTTCTCAACCGACACGCCGATCGCCCAATCTTTGGTTGCGTGATAGGTGAGGCGGAACTGTGCCTGCCGCGCCCAGATCAGGCCGACCTGAAAATTCGGATCTTCGTTCAGCGTATAGAAGATGTCTGCAGTGTTAGGCGAGAGGCCTACTCGGTTGGGTTGCAGGAGTGACCATTCCTGCCCGCCGAGAAATTCCCACTTGCCGCGCTTCACATCGGCCCAATAGACGCGCAATCGCAAACTATCGCTGTTCGCCGTTATGTTTGCGTTGGGAGGCTGGAAGCCGAGAAAATCAGCTTCCACGTAACCGGTGATTGCAGTGGAGGGAGTCATATTCGCATCGACTCTTAAAGACAGGCGGGAATATTGAGCGGAAATGTGCGTCTCGCTCAAGCGCCCTTGCGGCACCACATTGTTAAAGGGAACAGTTCCAAAAGAAGTCGCGAGCCCACTCCCGAGGTTCTTTGTGCGGTAGAACACGGCGGCATCGAGAAAGCCGCCAGGCGTGAATTGTGCCGCGCCGATCTTGAATGAAAGCGGCGACTGGCCTCCCTGGGGAGCGGCTTGCTGCGGCGTTGAGCCTGGAGTCGGATCGGGTGTAGGGGCCGACGGCCCGGTGCTGGGGTCGTCGGGTTCGAGTGGCGTTGTGGATGAGTTTGTTTGAGTGCTCGTATTCTTACGCTCATCGTCATCGTTTGCTGCTAACGCACAGTTTGCGATCAACAGGATCGAAACGATCACCGAAATAGCGAATGCGCGCATAACCCTTCCTCGCTTTCTATTTTTTGGAATTTGACGCGGTGCAAACTAACACTCTGGTACCCTGCGGGCTTTTACCCTGCGGGACTTGACAAAAAAGCTCGCGTAAAGGAGTGTGATGGCGAAGAAGCGCCGACCGAAATACGGTGCGCGAAAAATACAGCAATTTCCTTGTCGACGCGAACGGATCAACGGCATCTATAGTTCATTGTCAGCTCGAATTTTGAGCGCTAGACAAGCGCCATAGGAGGCTGCCCTATGGAAACCAGCCGGCGAGATTTTTTGAAGGTGGCAACGCTTGGTGGCGCGGCGGTTACCGTCTTCGGGTTCGACCTCAGACCTGCTTACGCTCAGCTTCGTGAACTAAAAATAGCGCGTGCCACCGAGACGCGCTCTACTTGTCCGTATTGCGCAGTAGGTTGCGGTGTCCTGATCTACACGATCGGCGACCGGGCCAAGAATGTCACGCCGCAGGTCATCCACGTCGAGGGTGATCCCGATCATCCGACGAATCGCGGGACATTATGCCCGAAGGGATCATCGCTCGAGCAGGACATGCTGAATCCACGCCGTCTGACCAAGCCGCAAGTCCGGCGACCCGGCGGAACCGAGTGGGAGGACATTTCCTGGGACAATGCGCTCGATGAGATTGCCCGCTGGACGAAGAAAACGCGCGACGCCACGTTCGTAGAGAAAGATGCGAGCGGCCGTATGGCGAACCGCTGCGAAGGTATTTCCTTTATCGGCGGGTGTACCGATACGAATGAATTCAATTACCTAGTCGTGAAGACGATGAGGAGCCTGGGCTTGGTTTATTTAGAAAACCAAGCCCGTGTTTGACACGGCCCCACGGTCTCAAGTTTGGGACCTACATTCGGACGCGGGGCGATGACCAATGGCTGGATCGACATCAAGAACACCGACATGATGTTGATCATGGGCGGGAATCCAGCCGAAAACCATCCCTGCGGATTCAAGTGGGCGATGGAGGCCAAGCGAAACCGGAACGCGAAACTGATCTCCGTCGATCCCCGATTCACGCGAACCTCGTCTACGGCCGATCTCTTCCTGCAAATTCGCGCCGGTTCAGACATTGCTTTCCTGGGCGGCCTGATCAAGTACGCCATCGAAAACAACCGGATCGCAAGGGAGTATCTGGTCCACTACACGAATGCCGCCTTCGTTGTGAAAGAGGGTTTCAAGCTGCCCGAGGATGGCCTCTACTCTGGATTTGATTCGGCGACCGGACAGTACGACAAATCGACATGGAATTATGAGCAGGGCGGAGACGTAAGCGGCAGAACCGACCCAATAGCAGATGGGGAGCACGCGCCCGCGGCGCATCCGGCAGCCGCAGCAACACCCCTGCTGCCGCCGAATGTCGCCTATGACCTGACGCTGCAGCATCCAAGATGCGTATTCCAACTGCTGAAGCGCCAGTATTCGCGCTACACGCCGGAAATGGTCGAGCGCATCACGGGCATTCCGAAGGCCTCTTTCCTGAAGGGCGCGGACCTCTTCACTTCCATCCGGAAGGATGGCGACACGAAGAAAGTTGCGACGATTATTTATGCTGTCGGTTGGACGCAACACACTTTCGGCACGCAAATCATACGTACGGCAGCGATGTTGCAGCTTCTGATGGGCAACGTCGGGCGCGCAGGCGGGGGCGTCAACGCGCTGCGCGGGCACTCGAATATTCAAGGAGCAACGGACATGGCCGGGCTATACGATAGTCTGCCCGGCTACCTGAAGGCGCCTATTCCAACCGACACTGATCTAGCGACGTATCTAAAGCGCACCACGCCGACTTCATCGAAGCCCATGCCGTGGGATTCGATGAACTACTACTCAAACACTCCGAAATTCATGGTCTCGTTCTTGAAATCGATGTATGGCGACGCGGCGAAAAAAGAGAACGAATTTTCCTTCCACTATCTGCCCAAAGTCGACCGGGATTATTCCTGGACCCACATCTGGGATGACATGTACAACGACAAAATCAAGGGCTTGATGGCGTTCGGAATGAACGGTGTGATGATCGGGCCGGACACGAATAAAAACATCAACGCGCTGAAGAAAGCCGACTGGTTAGTCGTGGGCGAGATCTATCCAGACGAAACCAGCGAGTTCTGGAAGGCTCCCGGAATCAGCACGGACGAGCAGAAAAAAATCAATACGACGGTGTACCGACTGCCCTGCGCGGGTTTTGCCGAAAAAGACGGCAGCATGACAAACTCCGCGCGCTGGGTGACCTGGAAATATGCCGCTGTTCCGCCACCGGGTGATGCGCGCCTTGATCAGGACATCCTCGCCCAGATTTTCGTGCGTGTTCGAGACCTTTACAAGAAAGAGGGTGGAAAATTTCCGGATCCCGTTTTGAATTTGAACTGGGCGTATGCGGACGCGGAGCACCCGCCGCTCTCGCAAGCGGCTATGGAAGTCAACGGGAAAGCGCTAGCGGACCTGAAAGACGAACAGACGGGGCAAGTGATCAGGGCTGGGCAGCAATTGCCTGGTTTTGCCTGGCTGAAGGACGACGGGACGACTTCGTGTGGGAACTGGATTTACTCCGGGTCTTGGACCGAAGCCGGGCCACAGCTTGCGCGGCGCGGAACCGAAGATCCCTCGGGGCTCGGCATTTACCCCAACTGGGCATGGTCGTGGCCTGCCAACCGCCGAGTGCTTTACAACCGCGCCTCCTGTGACCCCGCCGGTAAACCCTGGGACCCGGAGCGACTGCAGGTCTGGTGGAACGAGGCTTCGCAAAGGTGGGTCGGCAATGATGTCCCTGACTTCAAGCCCGATTCGCACCCGAAAGATCACATGGGTCCTTTCATCATGAACCCGGAGGGTGTAGGCCGGCTATTCGCGCCGATCGGAGTACTCGCAGACGGGCCCTTTCCGGAGCACTACGAGCCGATCGAAAGTCCTACAAAGAATCTGTTCCATCCGGATCAGTCGAACAATCCTTTGGTGAAGAAGTTTAATACGCCTTACGACAAGTTTGGAACGCCGGAGGAGTACAGCATCGTTTGCACAACGTACCGGCTGACCGAGCAATATCACTACTGGACGAAAAACAACCCGATGAACGTGCAACTGATCCCAGAGCCCTTTGTGGAGATTCCCGTTGAATTGGCGGAGGAAAAAGGAATTCGCGGGACAGACAAGATCAAGGTGATCAGCGCGCGGGGAACGTACATCGCCAAAGCGTTCGTGACCCGCCGACTGAAACCCATGATGATCGACGGCAAAAAGGTCTATCAGATTGGCTTGCCGATTCACCAGGGATTCCGCGGCATTCAGGAAGATGCGGGCAGAGACGCGCGAACTCCCGCCAATCTTCTGACGCCCGCCGTGGCCGACCCGAACGCGCATACTCCGGAATCCAAGGGCTTTCTCGTGAGGATCGAGAAGGCTTAGGAGCGAGCGATGAGCCAGGCGGCAACAGAAATCGTCAGGATCTCAGGACACGCCGGCAGCGTTCCCGGCGCGGGACTCAATCGCGAGTTCCGGGTCTGCAAGCTCGTAGACACAACCACGTGTATCGGGTGCAAGGCTTGCGAAGTAGCCTGTCTGGAATGGAATGGATATACGTTCAGTGAAACTACATTCGACAACAGCTACCAGACGATGCCGGAAACGCAGTGGAACTATTGGAACCTGATCAAGTTCAACGAGCACGAGCGCGAAGACGGCACTGTGCAGTTGCTGATGCGCAAGGATCAGTGCATGCACTGCGAGGAGCCGGGATGCCTGATCGCTTGTCCAGCCGACGGCGCCATTGTGCAGTACGCGAACGGCATTGTCGATTTTCAGGAAGCCAATTGCATCGGTTGCGGATATTGCATGACGGGCTGTCCCTTCAATATTCCAAAATTCAGCCCGACGGCGCGGAAGGTCTTCAAATGCACGTTGTGCAATGACCGCGTTTCCCAGGGGCTCGAGCCTGCTTGCATCAAGGCATGTCCCACAGGGTGCCTGCATTTCGGGACGAAAATAGAGATGAAGCAGCTAGCCGACACTCGCGCGCAGCAGCTTCGTGAGCATTCAGGGTTTCCCGATGCGGGAGTTTACGATCCGCCCGGCGTCGGCGGTACACACGTCATTTACGTGCTTCATGACGCCAAGAATCCCGAACTTTACGGGGGTCTGCCGAAGAATCCCCATGTTCCCCTTTCTGTACGTTTGTGGAAGGGCCCCCTGAAGTGGATTGGGAATCTGGCCATGCTCGGCGGCGTGGTAGGTCTCGCATGGCACTACATGCGGTTTGGCCCCAAGAAAGAAGAAGAAATCAAACCGGATAGTGGGGGCCGTCCATGAGCCTCAGCACGAGCGGTGCAGTACCCTACAGGGCCGGCGACGAGATGGTTGCGCGCTACACCCTTGCCGAGCGTATCAATCATTGGATCGGAGCGGCCGCTTACGTTTACGCGCTCATCACGGGGTTAGCGTTCTGGTCTCCTTATTTCTACTGGCTGGCTGCCATTGTCGGCGGTGGCTCAGTGGCGCGATTCTGGCACCCTTGGCTGGGCATCGTTTTTGCGGTATCCCTCCTCTGGACGTTCAAGGAGTGGTATGGCGACATGCGAATTGACGAAACAGACCGCGCCTGGGCCAGGGCGATTCCGCATTACATCCGGAACGAAGACGAAAAACTGCCTTCAACTGGGCGCTTCAATTACGGTCAGAAGCTTTTCTTCTGGGGAATCTTTTACAGCGTAATCCTGCTGCTGCTCTCCGGAGTGGTTCTCTGGTACACGGAAGCGCTGCCCTGGAGTCTCAGATATGTACGCTATGCGGCTATCCTGATTCACGCGAGCGTCGCACTGATCAGCATCGGGCTCTTTCTCATTCACGTGTATATGAGCGCGATTTTAGAAGAGGGCAGCCTGGCTTCCATGATTCATGGAAAAGTAACCCGCGCCTGGGCCTGGACGTTCCATCGCACGTGGTATGAAAAAGTCGGTGGCGGCGTAAAGTCACGATGAGTCAGTGCGAGTGGGACCGGCATATCCACCGCGCGACTGAATTAGCCTCGGCGTATACGTTTGCCTCCGAAGGCATGCGCTTCTATGAGCGCCTCGCTCGATTCCAGAAATCGCTTTACGCGGAAATCAAATCGGAATGCGGAAACGATAAGCGCAAGCGGCGCGCCGGCACGTTGCGGGACGAATTCGATGCTTTCATTCTTTTGCCGCGTTTTGTGGGCTTCGTCTCCACGCTCGAAGAGATCGCGCCGCCTCCGCTGGCACGCGCGGCGCATGAATTGCGCTCGCGGGGCTCCGGCCGTTGGCAGGGGATTCTTCAGCAGTTTTGGGAGGGCGACTCGGCTGCCGCCGATTTGCAACCGGCGGATGAGCTCGTCTCGTGGCTTTTCCTGCAACCCTACGCCGAATACCTCGCGGACCACAGCGAGTGGAGTCCACGCGAGCACACAGCATCGACGTGCGCTTTTTGTGGTAGCAAACCGGTGGTGGGCGCGTTGCGTCCCGAGGGCGACGGCGGAAAGCGCTCGCTGATCTGTTCGCTATGCGCGGCGGAATGGGATTACGGCCGAATCGCCTGCGCCGCCTGTGGCGAAAGCGATCCGCACAAGCTGGCCGTATACTCCGCAAAAGAATTTGAGTATATGCGAGTGGAAGCCTGCGAGACCTGCCGGCGCTACGTAAAGACCGTGGATTTAACTAAAGATGGGCACGCCGTGCCTGTCGTGGATGAATTGGCGTTCATTCCCCTCGACCTGTGGGCCACCGAGCACGGCTATCAGAAGATTCACGCGAATCTGCTGGGAATCTAGCTTGCCCCCAGCCACCATTAGAGAGTGCCCTCAAAACCTGTAGCGCGCTGAAAGGCTACCGCCGAAGCCTGTATTCCAGTAAGGACCCACGCGAAATTGGAAACCTCCCGGAACATCAATTTGAATTCCGCCTTCTCCGCCGAAAATAGGGATAATCCTTGTTACTCTGTCGGTCGCCGGTTCGACTATGGGAAAGGAACATCCTGCGTCCGCCGTTGAGCAGCCGTTGAATTCTCCGCGGAAATTGACGTCGAGTTTCCCCACTCCGAATTCAGCTCGCCAGAATGGATGCACTCTGCCCCGCAGAAGAAAAGTTTGACCGAAATTAAGCGTGGCGCCCACGATCTTCCAATTAGTTCTTCCTGTAGTAGAACCGGAAACGCCGTCCGCTGCGAGTTGTGCATCACCATCTTTGCGAGCCCATGAGCCATTTCCCGCAGCCGTTGCATTAAAGGCCTGAACCCCCAGGAACCAGCGCCTGCTTAGATCAAAGCCAACGCGAAAGTTGCAGTTGAATCCATTGAGACTCGTTGGGTGTTGCGTGATGGAGCGGTCCAGGCCGAGTATGAAACCAGGAACTCGGTAAGAGCCGCATCCGGTTTCAAGAGAGACTCTGTGGGGCCAAGTCATTTTTTGTTCCTGGCCGAAAGCCGCCATACTTGCGAAGAGAAGGAACACCGCGCATATCGTAAGTCTTAATTTCATTCGACCTCTCGCGATCAAGGTGTAGTTTCAAAATGAACTGGTTCTCGATGCAGCTATCGAGATCGAATAGCGCGGAACGCGGCCTGAACTTGCTCGCTTCGATCTTGGAAAAGTCCGGAGAGTGGGTGATGAACGTAAGAAGCGAACTTCCATTCATCCCATACGCTGGCAGGCTCAGAAGGTCAGCTCGTGGTCTCTGTCACTGACGAACAACCAACCCTTCGGCGGAAGGCAGGCCACCTCAAATGATGGATAGGCATTCCAGTTACCAACGCTGTGTTTGTCGAGCAATGGAATCTCAATGGCGTGCAATCAGCGACTTAGCTCACGCACGGGCATGAGAATCTCGACAGCTTTATTCTGGCAATTCGAAATTGGGATTGTGTCCTACCAGGTTGGAACGGGCAGTCGTAACAGAAGCGTTCCCTCCCTACATCACAGTCGCACACAGCTATCGCTCCAGGCACCACGTTCGTAGGGGCTCTCATGGAATTAGCGGACCCAAGCCTGGGCTAAAACCGCCTACTCAAATGTTCCCGTAAGATGCGCCTCCGCTCCCGCTGCAAAAGCTGCCGTTTCTTCGTGTCTCAAATGAACCCATTGAATGTCCTTCCGCGCGCGGATTGAGTCCGTGATGCCGTTAAGCGAGTCGCCAGGAACCCCGTAGATGCGCCGAACTCCTGCGTCAGCGAGAACCTTAGTCAGAAGGTCCGCTAGTTTCTTCTTGGCCATAGGTCGCCCTAATTTGGAAAATGGAACCAAGCTGTTGATTAAGGCAATTTCCATTCCATGAAACACGCAAGAACATGAGCATTGATCGAACCCAAAGAAGGGCACTTTCAAAACGCTCGGTCGGATCCCTTGTTCAATAGATGGAGCGCGCTGTCTTTAGCAGTGTCAAAACGATGACATCGTCAAAACGATGACATCGCTCGTATCAGTTTGCCTTAGTTAATTCGAAGAATTTGGCACTTCGCGTGCGCGACTCACAACAGAGGCTGTTCGGCGCCAACCGGCGAAAATCGTGGCGCGTTATGCGCCGTGCCGTTGAACGAGACGAGCTATGAGCCCGCGGAATCAATTCCGAGTGCCGCTTCGCCCGGAAATTTGTGCAAGATAGCTATTTCCTCCCGCCAAATCGAGTGGTCCGTGAATTGCACCAGAAGCGGTGAGAATTTTCGCGGAACCTCAAAACTGGTCGATGGACGTAAACATGTATGGCGCAGCGACTATCCGCGTCCGTGTCTGCCTATGCCACACAACCGTTGACCCAGTTTGCAGACCCTATCATCGCTATATCTCTCGCAGAAAAAGGAGCGTGATCAATGCCCACCGCCCCTGTTCCCGTCGAGGCCGCACCACCGGCATCGAAGCCGGAAGTGCCTGGCAAAGAGCAGAGCGCAGCGGCAGAACCTGAGTCCCGTTGGCAGAAATACGTCACACCTCGTCCTGGTTGTGCTACTCGCTCTCGCCGTCTTGATTACTGTTACCCGGAACTGGAATTCCTGGGAAGGCGGCACACGTCGAACAGGTTACCGACGATGCTTACGTTCGCGGCGACCTCACACCGCTTAGCACCAAGGTTGCCGGCATCGTTCGCGCGGTGCACGTCTCTGACTATCAGCAGGTGCACAAAGGGGACCTACTGGTCGAACTGGAAGACAACGATTATCCAGGCGCAAGTCGACCAGGCGAGCGCGGCCGTAGAGGCCGCCAAAGCTGCCATCGAGAACAACCGTTCGCCAGCGCGAGTTGCAAGACGCTCGGATTCAGAAGGCGCTGGCCGGGAATCGATCAAGCCAAAGCCCAGATTGCCGGCGGCGCAGGCCGGCAAGGAAGCTACCAATGCCGATCTAGTTCGCGCCCGTTCCGAACGCAAGCGCCAGGAGGGACTCTATCAGACTCATTCCACAACCCAGCAAAAGGTTGAGCAAGCGGTCGCTGACGAGGAGCGACTCGCGGCGCAGTATGCCAGCCGCGATGCCGACCTGGAAGAGGCCAGGACCATGTTGCGCAGCAGTGAAGCTGGCGGCCGAAGCCGAGCGCCGCGCGAAGATTGTTTTGGAGTCTCAGGAAGCTACAACTCGTCGCTGACCTGCGGGCCAAAGAGGCAGCCCTGGCCGTGGCGGAAGTGAATCTTGGATACACCAAAATCTACGCGCCCGGAGACGGCACGTGTCGGCGAACGGCAGGTTCGCCCCGGACAGTTGGTCTCTCCGGGAACGCAGGTGATTGCTTTCGTTGATAAAACGAAATGGGTCGCAGGCGAATTACCGCGAAACCCAGCTAACCAATGTCAAAGTTGGCGACCCCGCGGAGATCCGCATTGACGAATATCCCGGGCAGGTCATTCATGGCAAAGTCATCGAGATTGCTCCCGCCAGCGGCTCGCAGTTTGCGTTGCTGCCGCCTGACAATGCGACCGGCAACTTCACCAAGGTCGTGCAGCGAATCCCGGTCAAGATCGGGCTTGATGATGCCGAACTTGGCCAGCCAAATTGCGCCCAGGTCTTTCTGTGACTGCCACCATTCCGCACGAGACGATAAGCAGGCATCACCATGGCTGCTACAGCGATTATAACTCGTCCACCCACGTCCGGGGAGATCGCGCAGGCAACCGCGACGGCGATCCCCTCGGAAGTCTCGACCCGACCTCTGTTGGGGATTCTCGGGGTCGTCATAGGTGCCGGGCTCGTCACGCTCACCGGTCGCATGCTTTCGCTGGGGCTTGCAGATCTGAAGGGTCACGTCGGCATTAGTTTCGACGCAGGGCGCATGGCTCGACAGCGCCTATAACGCGGCCCTCATGTTTATCGGGCCCTTTAGCGTCTACCTCGGAGGTCTACTCGGACCACGGCGCATCCTTCTGTTTGCGGCTGGAGTATTCGCCGTGACCTGCGCCTTCCTGCCGCTCATACACAGCTATAGTCTGCTGGTTGCGGCATTGATTGTCGCCGGGCTGACGTCAGGCACCTTTTATCCGCTCACCCTGACTTTTGCACTTCGGAATATTCCCCTTCGGTTCCTGCCGTTCACGATCGCGTTCTACGCAACGTTTGTAGACGGGGCCGTCAATATAGCGCCGTCGCTATATGGCTGGTACCGCGATCATCTTTCCTGGCACTGGATGTTCTGGAATTCAGCCCTGATTGCGCCGGTGATGATGATCTGTATCTATTTCGGGATACCGGCAGCCCCTGCCCGAAAGAAGGACGGCCTGCGCCCAGCTTTGTCGGGTTCCTGTACCTGAGCGCCGGATTGGCCCTGATGTTTGCCGCCATCCAGCAAGGCCAGAGGCTCGATTGGTGGCGCTCCGGAGTATTCAACGCGTTGTTTTGGTCCGGCGTCGTTCTTCACTGCTATGCGCGCTGATACGACGGCTGCGCGGTCCCAACCCTCTGGTGGCGCTGCCTTATCTCTGGCAATGGAACACGGTACTGCTGGGCATCCTGCTGTTCTGGTTTCGGTTTACTCTCACCGGAACCATCATCCTGATTCCGCAATCGCTAGCCATTCACGGATTCGAAGCCGACCAGATCGGGCCGGCTGTTATCTGGAGTGCTGTTCCCCTCTTGCTGGTTGCGTTTATCGCTGCGCTCCTGATGCTTCGTAAACTGGATCCGCGTCTGTTGATGGCTGCGGGCTTTACCTGCACCGCCTTCGCCGTCTGCTTGAACGCTCAGTACACGACCGCCTGGTCGGCAGCGAACTACTATCGCACCGAACTGCTCACGGGCGTCGGGCAAGCGTTTGCTTTCATAGGACTTGTGGGATGCATTGTCCTGCAGGGAGTCTTCTCGGGGGGGTTGGCGAAACCTCAGTGGATCCTGACATTCTCTGCGTTCTTTCATACGATTCGCTTATTCGGTGGAACCATCGGGGCTGTGTACATGGCCCACTTTATCGCCGACCGCGAGAAGCTGCACTCGAACCTTTTGGGTCTGCACGTGACCCGCGGAAGCTGGATTACAGACGCAAATCTTCGCGCTTTGGCTGCGGGCGTTTACGCCAAATCATCCGGCGCCGCTGGGGCGGGCGCCCGCGCTGTCGATCTCATCGGAGCCCGGCTGCGTCTTCAGGCGTACGCCTTGAGCCTCATCGACGGTTTCCTTCTCGTGGCATGGGCTTGCGTTGTGGGCCTTCTTTTAACCGCGTTGCTGCGCAAGTCGCCGCTGAACTACGGCGATCTCAGCACGCTGCAGCCCGCTAAGGAGACGAAACTCATGAAATGGAAATTACAGCTTTGCTAATCACCCTGGCTGCTCTCCGGGGCGTCCGGCTTTGCCGAGCGAGCCAGGCGATACCGCTTCCCCTCGCCACATTACCTTGCATGAGGCCGTGCAGTTGGCTCTGCAACACAACCACATACGTCCGCATCGCCGAATACAAAGTCGAAGAGAAGCAGCACGCCAAAGAGGCTGCGAAAAGCGCATATTTTCCCACCATTCGAAATGAAAGCAACTTCCTACATCTGACCGAGACGCAACTGATACGAAATCGCTGCTGGTAGCCTCGGTACGGTCGACAGGCAACCCCGTTCCTCCTGTAAATTCGATCATCAACCAGGGAGGGCGCAACTTGACGACCAGTGGCACCCAGCTAACACAGCCTTTGACCACACTGCTGAAAATCCGGCCAGCAAATGATTTGCGCAAGCCGAACTGAAGGCTTCACGGCAGAGGGCGCAACAAACGGAAAACGATGTGGCTCTGAAAATTCACCAGCTCTATTACAAGGTCTTGATCGCGCAAGTTCACCGTGCCGCTACCGAAGCCAGCATCAAAGCGTCACAAGACCTGCAAAGCGAACGCGTCCAGCAGGTGAAATACGGCAGCACATTGGAAGAGAGCCTGATCGAAAGCCGCGCCGCAACTCCTGCAGGCAAAACAGGAGCTACTGAACACCGACTTGCAACTCTCCGACCTTAAGCTAGAGCTCAACGATGCCATGGGACTGCCACTCACAACGGCGCTGGATCTCGATCCCAATATTGCGGAAGTGCCGCCAGCCTGCGCGCGCCAAACGTGTGTGGCCGAGGCACTCGCATCCCATCCCGAGATCAACGAGGCGCGCGACGAAGCGGAGAAAGCCAATGCCGCGGTTCATCTGGCAAAAACGGACCTCTATGTTCCGGATTTGGCCGTCTTTGCTCGTTACAGCTACCAAGACAACGTTCCATTTCTGGCCCGTAATTTCGGCAGCTTCGGTGTTCGCTTCACCTACGACCTCTTCGACTCGGGGCGCAAGCGTGCGCTCCTCCACGAACGCGAGGCTCAGCTCTCCCAAGCGAAAGAGAATCTTGCCAGGCTTACAGATGAGGTCGAGCTGGCAGTGGAGACCGCATACAACAAGCTGGAAAGGACGCAGGAAATGCGGAGGGTATCCGAGGAACTGATGGCCTTGCGCACCGAATCCAAACGAGTTCTGTATGAGCAACTGACGCGGGGAGAGGCTCTCAGCTCTCAGGCCGATATGGGAACTGCCCAGGAACTCGACGCCCGGACGTTGCTTCTGCAGTCGCAACTGGCGTACACCGAGGCTAACGATGAGATCATCCACGCCACGGGCCGGACACCTGAATAGATGATTTGCTGACGCAGATCCTGGGGCTAAGCTGTAACGCTATCTCATTTTCTGTCAAAAGGATGACATTTGATCTCGGTGTCAGTTTGCCTCAGTTAATTCGAAGAATTTCGTACTTCGCGGCGCATGATCACAAAGCGGGCGTACGTGGTCTTCAAGGAAGGCGCCGACACTCAATTCGTATCCGATCCTGCGTAGCCGCATGGAATAGGACGGGATGCGACTGTGGCGGTACTACGTCTCCGCGGCAAGGGAAGTTATCAGGCTTTCAATTCTGCGATGCACGGCAAGGAATAACTGAAAGCGCAGGCACACTTCTGGTGGCTGTCGTGAGCAGTAGGCCTGAACTGTGTGCTCCAGACGGGCGACTCTACTTTCAAAACTGAAGTGCTTCCCGAGCCCGCGCCCATCCATCTGACCGGCCATCTGTTCCAGGGTGCTTGCTATGTCCTCATCGAATTTCCGCTGCTCGGCACTTATGGTCTCCGGAAGTTCGAATCCGGGCAGTTGGGCGGCATATTTCCAGGCGGCAATCTGCATTATGAAGAGCAGCCGCAATTGAGGCTGGAAACGACGGATTCGACTACGTAATAACAAATCCTGTTCGCGTGAAGGGCCAAATTCGAGGAGAACGCCGTCCGCGAGAGCTTTTACGTTATCGAGATTGCTGCTGATTGTCTCGCGAAGAGCAAGGCTCCGCGCCATCGCAGTTTTCAGGTCCTTTGCGACCGGTTCTCTTGCAAACTGAGCCATTAGTCGGAGATTGGAGACGATCATCTTCTTCATCTGAACCGCGGCGGGCGCACCCCATAACTCATCAAATACCAGCCACATGATTACGAGACCCAGCAAAATGCCGACGACGCGATCTCGCGCGACCGCGAGTGAGGTCTGTATTTTGAATTCGTTTAGGTTGATGAGGTAGAAAGCCAGAGCGACCTGAATTCCGAAGTATGACAGTCGAGGACTGGATGTCACGAACCAGGAAGACAGAGCGGTGACAGCAACGAAAAGAACCACAAAGCCGGCGATCGAATCGAGATAGGGCAGAATAAAGACCTGCGAGCCCATCCCAAGAACAAACCCGCCCATCATTGCACCGGTAATCCGAAGGATTTGCTTCTGGTGAGATGAACCAACTGTGGAGAGCGCCGTAAGTAGGCACGTGGTCACCGCCGTGCTGATCCCCGGCCAGGCGATGGCGTTGTAGATCACGTAACAACTGCTCCCGGCGAGGCAGCCTTTCAGAGCGAAGCGAAGGTGCTCAGGGTTGACGAGCGCATCTGGGACACCAACCCCAGGTCGCGGTAGATCGTCCGCTGATGGCACGTATTCACCAATCGATCGAGAACTCGAAAACGCCTGAGGGATGAGGGCGACCGTATGTTCCATCTCAGCGATCAATGGAACAGCTGCAGGTTCTGTATCTGTAGCGACTGTATCGAACTGAACCAGTCCCGGAATCCCGCGGTTCAGCAGCTCATTGCGAATACTTGCGAGCGCTAAGGCCAGGTTCCGGAATCGCATCTCAACGCTCGCAGAACGCTCGAGCTTGAGCTGGGTCAGAGTCGCCGCAAGATCCACGACCCGGTTAACCAGTGCTGCAACGGCACCCATTTCGATCGTGTATTGACGCGAATAGTCCGAGCGCCGCAACGTGAGCCGCAATAATGATGTTCCACGTGTCTCGAGCTGGATAACTTTTTGCTCGACACCGAGATCTCCAGTGCGGCCCTCAGCGTAGCAAGTCACCAAATTCTCGACCGCAGCCAGTCGCTCCGTAATAGCCAAGACAACTTCATCTCCAGGCCGCAGCCGCACAAACGCCAACTCTACCGCCGCAGTAATCACGACTGCTATCAACACTTCAAGGCACAGCCAAAGTGTATCTTCGACATTGGTTTCGGCTGGCACATGCCGGTCCCAGAACGGAATCCCAGCGGCGATCAGGTTGATGAAGGCCACGGCCGCGGTGTAGTTCGTCAGCACACTGACGGCATAGAAAGCGAGGAACAAAGTCCCGATAATCCAGACAAAATGAAGCAGGGGAATATTTATAACAAACCAAACGGATACCAAAAGATATGCAGCGCCGATGCCGGTGACAAACAATAGTGTTAACGCGGACTGCAGTGTGGCTCGAGTGTTTTCGCGAGAAACCACAAGCACATAAATCGCACCTTGCCAACTGTACGGAAGGCGGAAAGTCATTCCGATGATCATGATGAGGGTGGCCGCAAGGGTAATCCGCGTTACCAGTGCAGCCCTGCCCGAGTAGGGCGCGAGTTCCTCTTTGAGGAATTGTTGAACCCAAGTCAGGGGAGCAGATGACTGGGGCAGGCTTTGAGCGCCTGTGGCCATCTTCAGTTTCCGCGAATCGTCACCACCGCTGACTCGCCAACACGAAACAGATCAGGGGTGGGATTCGTGACGCGTACACGAACTGGGTATCGGGACGCCAGATGCACCCAATTGAGCGTGCGCTGCACATCAGGAAGGCCGGGTTCCAAACGGCCGATAAGATGGGGATCGGGCGTAACGCCGAAGCCGAGGCTATCCACCACGCCAGAAAAGCGCACGTTCGGCTTGGACAGTACATAGACATCGGTCCTCATTCCAGGTGCAATTCGTTTGAGCTGGCCTTCCCGGAAATTTCCAATTGCCCACCAAGTGCGTGCGTCGATGAGCGTGAACATTTCCTGACCGACGTGGGCATAGGCGCCCTCGGAAATCGTCAGATTGGTCACGCGGGCATCAAAGGGCGCGTAGACGCGGCAGTTATCGAGGTTGTAGCGGGCGTTCTTGACGGCCGCTGCTTTTGCGCCGCGCTGGGTGATCAAAGGCTCGAGCGTCGTGACCGCGTGGCTGGCTTGTTCGTGTTGGGCCAAAGCCGAGTTCAACTCTGCCTGGGCCAGCTGCAGTTGAGATTCAGCCTGCCTCAGGGCTTCTGCTTGTGCAGTTTCCGAAGTCCTGGCTTTATCCACCTGGTCGACCGTGACAAACTGGCTTGTGAGCAACGGCTCAAGCCGATGCACATTATTGTTCGCGTAAGTCCACTCGGCGCGCGCCCGGGTGACTCCCCGCTCCGCGTTCGCCACTGCGGCTTCGGAGCCGTGGATATTCGCTTGTGCGACGGAAACCGCGCTCACCAATGCGGCTATTTTTCGTTGCTCGTCCCCGATTTGCCCTTCCAGAGCGGCCTGCTCAGAAATAGCAGTCTCAAGAGCATATTGATAAGGACGTTCATCGATTTCAAACAACAGTTCGCCTTTGTTCACGAATTGATTGTCTTTCACATTCAGCCGAATGAGAGGGCCGTCGACTTGCGGCGCTATCCCGATGAAATTGGCAAATATTTCCGCATCCTCGGTTCGTGGATAGTAGTTCGCGTGGTAAAGCACGGCGAGTCCAAGGACCACTGCAGCTGCCACGATCGCGATACTGATCCAGCGGCCGAAAAGCCGGGGCAGTCGTGTATTCTCATGTATCTCCATACCAATTGCTCCTTGTTCAGCGGAACAGGACGAGCCACAACGCGAAGGCAAAAATGGCCGTGAGACTTGGATATACGAGAACCGGCCACACTATCTCAACGTAGCGACGCAATACCCGGAGCGACAGAACGGCAAGCAAAGTAGCCACCCCAATACAAAGCAGCCATGCCGGAAAAAATGATCCCAAAATGTCGAACGACGGAGCCCTCGCGCAACCACTGAGCAATATCGGGGCGAACACTAACGCGCCACGGAGGAGTCGATTGCCTTCTGAATTCATGGGTGCGGCCTCCCGGCTTGGATGGAATCCCCTGTTGTGAAAGCGAGATCTGCGAATGCGCTGAGCACCGCCGTGCGCGCCTGCACATCAGCCGAGCGGGCTTGCGCGAGCGTGCGCTGGGCCGCGGTCACATCCAGCAGCGTGCGCAGGCCGTAGTTGTACGATTCAAGTGCCGCGCTGTAGGACTGACTGGCCGCTTCGAGTAGAGCGACAGCCGCCCGTCGCTGCCGAAAGGCAGTATTCAGATTCGAATACGCCGTCCAAACCTCGTCCGCAATCTGATCGAGTGTGGCGTCGGCCTGTGCTTCTGCGGCGCGAACGTCGGCCTGCGCTTGCGCCAGCCGACTTTTTCGTGCGCCTCCATCAAAGATGGTCCATTCAAGATTGAAGGCCAATCCGCCGGTCAGATCTGCTGTATGAGACCAGGGGTTTGGCTGCTGTAAGCCATAGAGTAATGGCAGTGCCGGGCTGATGTTCAAACTCAATGCAGGGTAGTAGGCCGCCCTCGCTTCCTTCACTGTCGCATCTGCCGATCGTATCGCGGCAACCTGCTGCATAAGATCGGGACGTTGCCCGAGGGCGCGGTTGATGGCTCCTTCGACTGTATCGGCAACCGACTCTGGTGTAGGCACTTGATCCAGAGGCTGGACGTGGATCACGGCGGTCGCGGAGGTCCCCACTGCGGTCGCGAGATCGCCGCGAGCAATCTCTTCAGCTCCGAGGATAGCTTGCAGATCATAGTCAGCCTGGGCGGTGGCGCTCCGCGCTTCCAACACATCCGGCAGAGTTGCTAATCCGTTTGCCAAGCGTTGTTCCGCAGCTTCCTGTACCGCTTGCGCATTGGATAGACTCGCTCGCGCAGCCTCCTCCTGCCCCATCGAACTCAATAAACGGTAGTAAGCCTGCTGTACCTCGTAAATGATCTTGCGGTGGGTGTCATTAAAAGCGAAATTAGCCGCCAGAACCTGCGCGCTCGCGGCATTGATTCGACCAGCGCGGGCCCCGAAGTCCAACACGGTGTAATTGAGGCTCAGTTCCAGTTGGAAGTCCTGGATAACTTGGCCGAAAAAGCTGTTGCCGAATAAGACCTCAGAGCGGCTGGTCTGCGAAAGCGCAGCAGCAGCCAGCGTCGGGTACAGCTCGCTTGTAGCTATCCCCAAAGCTGCCGCCTGAGCGCGAGCGCGTTCCCAGGCAACACGAGTCGCGGGATGGTGCGTCTCCGCCAAATCAATCAGCTCCCCCAACGAATACCCCTTGGCCGGATCTACGCCGAATCTCGAGTCAGCGAAATTCCTGGGATCTGCTTCGATCTCGTGCTCCCCGGGGGAATGCGAGGGGCGATAGTCCAACAACCGTCTCGCGTCCTCTTCAATCTGCCTCTCCGCGGCAGAATGCCAGGGATGATCAGGCGAGACAGGCGCGCTCTGAGCCGGAACACTCCTGGCGGACATCAGAACGGCCAATGAAATCAGCCCACTCATACGCCGGAAACTTGAGCCCTGTTTCGAGAACTTGGACATTACATTTCAGCCTCGAACCCGACGCGAGGTTCGTCGGCACTATCGACACCACGCCCGCCGCTCCTTAAAGCATGTTGCCTGCCATCTCCGCTTCATGGCACGGCATCACGGCGCGAACTGTAGCGACTGCGCTGAGATTGGCATTGAACAAGGCCTATTCCGCTATGCGTCCACTCAGGTGTCTCTGGCTGTCCATCAAGAAAAGCAGAAATGGCTCACCGAAAACTTTGGATGGCTTGGAACACTCGGCGTGTCAATAAGAAGTCGCACTGTCAAACTTTTGACATTAAAAAATACATCTACAACATCACTCTCGCCCGCTACGACACATTTTGCCCACGTACACGAGGTGGCAATCGGAATGCTCTTCAAGATCGAGTGGGGGCGCGTATGCCGGTACCCTACCTCTCGATTCGCAACGGCAAATCGTGACTTTCTCGAGCCCAACGAACATCTTTTCTCCGGCGTCAACGCCTGCCGATTCGATCTTACGTCTGTCCGTCTTCGTGCTGGCGGTTACGGGGATCATATTCGTTGTGGTGTTCGGGCTCCTGGGTTATGCCGTTGTGAAATTCAGGAAAAAGGCAGCCAATGACGATCGCGAGCCGGCTCAAGTGTACGGGAGCACTCAGATTGAGCTGGCGTGGACAATCATTCCGATCCTGATTGCGGTCGTGTTATTTTTGGCAACCGCTCGAGTGATTCACGCCATTCAGGATGCTCCCGAACCTGCGGGCGCCGTAGAGATCACGGCCATTGGGCACCAGTACTGGTGGGAGTTTCGTTACCCCAAGCTGGGGATCGTCACCGCAAACGAGCTGCACATTCCGGTGAGCGATTCTGCCCATTCAACGCCAACATTTTTGAACTTGCTTTCAGCCGACACTGACCACAGTTTCTGGGTCCCGGAGCTCGCGGGCAAGACCGACCTGATTCCCAACCACGCGAATAGGATGTGGATGGACCCAAACCGAACGGGAATCTTTCTCGGCCAGTGCGCGCAGTACTGTGGGGTACAACACGCCAAGATGCTGCTACGTGTCTCGGTAGATAGTCCTGAAGATTTTACTGCGTGGGTCCGCAGCCAGCAAAAACCCGCAATACGGGATCCAAGTGTAGCCGCCGGCAGGCGCGTTTTTGAAAGCACTGCGTGTATCAACTGCCATTCAGTGAGCGGAACACTTGCCGATGGGCGCTTCGGCCCGGATCTGACGCACCTGATGACCCGCGGCACTATCGCCTCCGGTGCGGCAGAAAATACTCCGGAAAACCTCCGCCTCTGGATCCAGAACCCAAGCGCAATCAAACCCGGCTCGCTGATGCCAGCAATGAAGTTGAGCGACGCGGATCTCGACGCGGTCGTGAGTTATATGGAGACACTCCATTAGAGGAATGAAGATCCTATGTCATCGGATGCGATCACCATTCCGGCCGTACATATGGAGGAGAGACCCTGGATCGACGCACTTCACGTGTGGCTGACCACGGTCGATCATAAACGACTCGGAATTCTCTACATTCTCTATGGTCTGTGCTTTCTGCTCGTCGCCGGAGTTGAGGCCCTCATTATTCGCATCCAGTTGATGCATCCGCACAACAACTTTGTCTCGCCAGAAGTCTTCAATCGCATGTTCACCATGCATGGGACGACCATGGTTTTCTTCGTGGCCATGCCAATCCTGTTTGGTTTTGCGAACTATCTTGTGCCACTGATGATTGGCGCTCGCGACATGGCGTTTCCGCGACTGAATGCCTTCAGTTTCTGGCTCTCGGCGCTGGGCGGATTGCTTCTCTATTTCAGCTTTCTGGGCGGAAATGGGCTTTACGGCGCGGGCAATGCACCGGACGTGGGATGGTGGGCATACGCACCTTTGACGGCGCGGGCTTTTTCCCCGGGCCACAGTACTGATTATTGGACGCTGGCGCTGCTGGTCTCCGGATTTGGAAGCATTGGAACCGCAATCAACATTATCGCCACTATTCTGTGCATGCGATGCCCGGGCATGAAGCTCAGCCGCATGCCTTTGCTGGCGTGGCTCAACCTGGTGATGGCGGGAATGGTTCTGCTCGCTATTTCGCCGCTGTCCGCCGCGCAGATCATGCTGCTCATCGATCGATATTTAGGAGGCCATTTCTTCGATGCGCAGGCCGGTGGGTCAGCCGTGCTGTGGATGCACTTCTTCTGGATATTCGGACACCCGGAAGTATACATCCTGATCATTCCCTGCTTTGCCTTCATGTCGGAAATCATCCCGGTATTTTCCCGCAAACCAATTTTTGGATATCCGGTCATGGTCGCGGCCACGGTATGCATCGGTTTCGTGAGCATGAGCGTGTGGGCGCACCACATGTTCACAGTCGGGATGAACTCGTATGCAAACAGTTTTTTCACGATCACCACGATGGCGTAGGTGTTCCGACCGGGATCAAGATTTTTAACTGGCTTGGCACGATGTGGGGCGGGAGGATCGACTTCAAAGCTACCGATGCTGTTCAGCATCGGATTTCTGTTCCAATTCTTGATTGCCGGTCTTACCGGCATCATGCTGGCTCTGCTCCCGTTTGACTGGCAGCTTAGCCTATCGTATTTCGTCGTCGCGCACTTTCATTACACACTGGTAGGTGGGGTTGTGTTTGGCGTCTTTGCCGCTATCTACTACTGGTACCCGAAGATGACTGGAAGGATGGTGAACGAGACACTCGGCAAACTCCATTTCTGGCTGTTCCTGATCGGCTTTCACCTGACATTTGATTTGATGCACATTCCGGGATTGCTCGGGATGCCGCGCCGTATCTACACCTACGAAGCCGACCGCGGTTGGGACACTTTGAATCTGCTCATCAGCGATCGGCGCATTTATCCAGGCGATGGCTGTTGCTGGTGTTTGTGGCAAATCTCGTTATTTCTTATTTCAACGGCGACAAGGCGGGCAAATGATCCCTGGGACGCATGGACACTCGAATGGTCCACCAGTTCGCCGCCGCCTGAGTATAACTTCGCTTCCATTCCGGTGGTCGCGAGCCGGCGCCCGTTGTGGGACCTGAAGCATCCCGAAGACCCGGACAGCCGCTATGAGTAAAGGCAGAAAGCGATGAGCGCGATGACAAATTCGTTCGCAGAGGCACCGCAAGCGTGGAGCCTTCCCTATCGCGGCAAGGTCGCCATGGCCGGTCTGATCATTGCCGAGTCGGCGATCTTCACGATTTTCGTCGTGGCTTATCTTTTCTATCTCGGTAAGAGCCTCACGGGACCGACTCCGCGCGAAGTGCTCGAGACGCCGATCTTTTTCACGATCTGTCTATTATCCAGCAGCCTGACGATCCATTTGGCCACGAAGTCGCTTGAAAGCGAACAAGAGCGGCCGTTTCCTCGGCTTCTGGCTGCTCACCATCGCTCTAGGCGGCTCGTTTCTATATGGCACCGGCCCAGGAATGGCACAGGCTGATCTACCAGCAGGCGGCTGACGATTTCGACTAACCTGTTTGGAACGACCTACTACTCACTGGTTGGTCTACACGCCTTTCACGTCACCGCCGGCCTGATCATGCTCTTGACTGTCGCCACTTTGGTTGGCCGGCCGTGTGGGCGTGGAACAGTCCCGCCGCGTGGAAGTGCTCTCCATGTATTGGCACTTTGTGGATGCCGTCTGGGTTGTGGTTTTCACCGTCGTTTACGTTCTGGGACGCTGAAGGGAAGAAATGGCAACGTTGCTGGCAACCGAGCAAATGAGCGAAAGCCTCACGGGCTCCGCGCGAGATTGAACTGCCCGCAGCCAACAGCGTGGCCCTTTATTTTGGCTTTTGGATTCACCTTATTATTTGCAGGCCTGCTCACGAATCTGTCGGTCAGCATGCTCGGCGCAGTGGTCTCTCTGGCGGGCTGCATCGGCTGGTTTCGCGAAGTTTTCCCTTACGAGCACGAAGAGGTTGTTCCCGTCGTTCCTGAAGATACTCGTGTAACCAGCGAGCGTCGAGTCGTCGAACGACTTCCGGTTGCGGCGTATCAATTGCGTGCATGGCTTCCTGTCCACACGTATCCGGTATCGGCGGGTGTGAAAGGTGGATTGGCCGGAAGTGTAGCGATGGCCGTATTGGCTTGTGCTTACGGCCTGCTGAAGACTGGCAGCATCTGGTATCCCATTAATCTCCTTGCCGCGGTTCTGTACGCCGAATCACTAAGACTCGGGACCCGACACAGCTCTATTCGTTTCATGCGGCCAGTTTCGCGATTGCCTTGGTTCTACACGGCCTCGTGTCGACTCTAGTCGGATTGCTCTATGGCGCGATGCTTCCCATGTTCGCGAGCCGTCCGATCGTGCTTGGAGGACTGGTTGCCCCGGTGTTGTGGTCGGGCCTGCTCTACACAATCCTCGGCCTGTTGAATCCATTGCTGGCGAGCCACATTGACTGGCCCTGGTTCATTGCTTCACAAGTGGCATTTGGGGTCGTCGCTGGCTCTCGTGGTCGTGCGCCAGGTGCGCAAGCCGACGCGCGAGAATCTTTCCTTTGCATTGCGGGCGGGCATCGAAGCTCCCGGGCTTATTCCACCACGCCAAAGCCGAGAGGTGGGCCCGTGAAACAGAAGCGATTGCGATATCCATGTGCATCCGCAGCGCTGGGCATGACGATTATGCTGCTCTCGTCTTGCGGCTCTCCGCACGGTCAACCGCAAAAGGGTTCGGAAACCTTCGCGCCGAACGAGGTCTTGGAGTTTCGACTACTCTCTACGCAGAAAACTGCGCGGGCTGCCACGGCGCCGCAGGGACGCGGAGGAGCCGCGATCGCGCTTGCGGATCCCGTCTATCTCGCCATTGTTGACGGAACTGCGATGCGCAACGTTATCACTAATGGCGCACGAGGAACCTCTATGCCAGCTTTCGCGCAAAGCGCGGGAGGAATGCTGACAGTTAAACAAATTGATGTCATTACCAGCGGAATATTTTCGCACTGGGCACGGAAAGGGATTCTCGACGGAGTCGATCCACCATCATATGCGGCGAAATCGCCGGGCAACTCCGCGCAAGGCGAGCTTGTTTACGAAACCTACTGCGCGTCGTGCCACGGCCCTGAAGGTCAAGGCGGGCCCAAGGGCAGCGCGATCACTAACGATTCGTTTCTGGCGCTCGTCAGCGATCAGGGACTCCGCACCGTTGTCATCGCCGGCCGGCCGGAATTTGGCGCGCCAGATTGGCGCGGAGACTTCCGGGAAAGCCTATGTCGGACCAGGAAATCACCGATGTCGTTGCCTGGCTCGCATCACGCCGCGTGCAAAACCCGGGGCAGCCTTATTCCGCTTCCAATTACGCACAGCACTAGGAGTCAGATCGATGCCGGATAACATTACGCTTTCCCGCCGCGGGCTTTTTATGAAGCTGGGAATGCTGTTCAACGGATTCGCCGCCATCGTATTGGCTGTACCCATTGTGCGATTTCTTCTGGCGTCGATTACCCGCGGGCGTGCGAACGGCTATCTCTCTTGGACGCCACTCGGGCGGGTTAGCGAATTTCCAGAGGGCGAGACACGGCTGGCTACTTTTCGGAATCCCTACGTCATGCCCACAGATGGAACGACTGTGGATACGGCCTGCTGGGTACGGCGTATCGCAGGAAATCAGTTCCAGGTATTTGCAGTGAACTGCGCACATCTCGGTTGCCCGGTCCGCTGGTTCCCGCAATCCGGGTTATTTATGTGTCCCTGCCATGGCGGAGCGTATTACCGCGACGGCTCACGTGCGTCAGGACCACCGGAGCGCGGGCTTTTCGAATATGCATATAAGGTCGAGGACGGCCTTTTAACAATCCAGGCCGGAGAGTTACCTACGCCGGGAGGCCCCACTGCTGAGCTCGCTACAAGGAAACCGTCATGCGCATGATCAGTCAAATTGGCGAATGGTTCGACCGTCGCTTGCAGCTAGCAGCACCCATTCGTGAAACTGCCGAACACGCCGTGCCACGCAACACCGCGAGCTGGTGGTACGTGTTTGGCAGCGCGGCCCTCACTGTTTTCATTCTGCAAATCGTGACCGGAATTCTCCTTGCCCTCATCTACGTCCCTTCCGCCAGCGAAGCGTGGAACAATCTTCAGGCTTTGAACCAGGATGTAACGCTAGGCTGGTTCATCCGCGCAATGCACGGATGGGGCTCCAATTTCATGGTGGCGCTTGTTTTGATTCATATGGTCCAGGTGTTTCTGTTTGGGGCCTACAAGTTTCCTCGGGAGCTTACCTGGATCGTCGGCGTGTTCCTTTTGCTGATGACGCTTGGTATGGCCTTCACCGGGCAAGTGCTGCGCTTCGATCAGGATGCTTACTGGGGACTGGGAATCGGGGCATCGATCGCCAGCCGCGTTCCGATCATCGGTTCTACCATTGTAAAACTGATGCTCGGTGGTCCCATCATCGCCGGCGCGACTCTGTCTCGATTCTTCGCGCTGCACGTCTTCGTAATTCCGGGAACGCTGATCGCTCTCGTCGGCCTTCATCTTTTGATGGTGGTGAAGCTGGGGATCAACGAATGGCCCATGCCAGGACGAATTGTGAAACGATCCACTTATGAAGCCAAATATCACGAGTTGACGAGGAAAGACGGCGCACCGTTCGTTCCCTATGCAGTTTGGAAAGATTTGTTCTTCGCGGGCTTTATCGTCCTGACCGTCGCGGCCTGCGCGCTTTATTTCGGTCCCTTTGGGCCGACCGGCAGGCCAGATCCAACGATCATCCAGACTGCTCCGAGGCCAGATTACTTTTTCCTGTGGCTCTACGCTCTGCTGTCACTGCTTCCTCCGTCACTTGAGACGCCTTTCCTTCTCATCGGTCCCGCGTTGGCCATTTTGGGCTGATCCTTTTGCCGTTTCTTTCCGGAGAAGGAGAAAAGAGCTGGAAGCGCCGGCCGATTGCGGTTCTCACGGTGCTGCTAATCGCAATTACCCTGGGAACTTTTACCCATCTCGCCGAGTTCACACCCTGGAGCCCTCACATGAACGCTTGGAGCGGTGATCCCGTCCCGGCTCGATTTGTACATGGCACAACCGCGCTGGAGCGGCAAGGTGCGCTGGTCTTTCAGGTGAAGCAATGCCGCAATTGCCATTCGCTCGGTGAACTCGGCGGACAAAGGGGTCCGGCACTCGACAGCGTTGCCGTGCGGCTCACGCAAGACCAGCTCATCCGCCAAGTGATTCAAGGAGGCGGCAACATGCCTGCTTATGGAAAAAACCTGAGCCCAGCGGAAACGACGGCGCTTGTCGCGTTTCTGGAGACTTTACATCCCAAAGGCCAGACCCCTGCCCGCGAAGCTGCGCGCGATGTCGTGCTTAGCGAGAGCGGTACGCGTCCCTAGGAAGATTTCATGTCGCCCATACACGACACTGCCATGGGATTGTCGTCTTCGAGTGCGGCCATCCTTGTTGCTCTTTTTCTTATGTCCTTTTTGTATGTGCACGGGTGGCGTCGCATACAAAGCGCTTCTGGAAGCGCCATTCCCGGCTGGCGGTCGGCAAGTTTCCTTTTTGGAATGTTTTTAATCTGGGCGGCGCTAGGCTCGCCACTCGTCGCCTACGATCATGACGTGTTGACGGTCCACATGATCCAGCACCTGTTGCTGATGACCTTTGCTCCAGCGCTAATTTTACTGGGCGAACCCCTACTGGTGTTCTGCCATGGATTGCCGCGATTTGCACAGGTCTGTGTTTCGACGGCCATTGGTGCAGCGGTTTGCGCACAAACTTTCCCGGCCTGCACTGTGTTGGAGTGTTTCTGCGTTGACCCTCATCGGATGGCATGTGCCAGCACTGTTTACATTGGGGATGCATTCAGAAGTGTGGCACTGCGTCGAGCAGGCGTCGTTTTTGGGGGCGGGGTTTCTTTTCTGGTGGCCGGTTGTTCAGCCTTGGCCAGGTGTCTCCATGGGGCCGCAATGGTCGACCCTTTTATACCTTTTTCTTGCCACGTTGCCGTGCGACATCCTCTCCGGATTTCTTGTGTTCTCTGACCGTGTTGCCTATCCCGTGTACTTTTCCATGCCGCGGCACTTTGGTTTTTCTGTTCTAGAAGATCAGCAGTGCGCGGCTGCGCTGATGTGGACCTGCGTCACGCTTGTCTATCTCGTTCCCGCAGCGATTCTCAGCATACGGCTGCTCTCGCC
Organism: uncultured Acidobacteriota bacterium; assembly: GCA_963846235.1. Lineage (GTDB taxonomy): Bacteria > Acidobacteriota > Terriglobia > Acidiferrales > UBA7541 > Palsa-189. Next base: position 2,747,919 of record CAWJVF010000002.1, on the reverse strand, counting down.
GCGGAGTTTCTACCGTGGCGACTTGGTGCAATCGGAATTGCGTGGCAGTGCAGCATCGCAGAGGGATTCGCAGCGCTTGGAGGCTGTCTAGAGATGGCCACGGAGCCCATTCTTGCAGCACTCGATGTATCTGCGATGCAGGCCCGTCGCATCGCGAGTTCCAGTGTGTTGTTCGACTATTGGGAGCTAACGAAGCCTGAAATCAACTTCCTAATTGCCATTACGGCGGCGGCTGGGTTTTGGATGGGCTCACCCGCAGCGCCTCCGCATTTTCCGTGGATGCCGTTCATTCATACGCTCTTGGGGACAGTCTTCGTCGCTAGCGGAGCGGCGAACCCTGAACCAGCTGATCGAGTTGCGGTACGATGCGCAAATGCGCCGAACCGCGCGGCGGCCGCTCGTCTCGGGACGAATTGCTCCTTCGCATGCTTTGTGGTTCGGAGTTTTGTTGTCCGTTTTTGGTGTCGTGTATCTTGCCATTTCGACGAACGCCCTTGCGTCTTTGCTGGCCGCACTCACTCTCCTCAGCTACTTGTTTTTGTATACGCCGCTAAAACGGATCACTCCTCTATGTACCCTGGTCGGCGCGATCCCGGGCGCCGCACCACCGTTGATCGGCTGGGCAGCAGCGCGTGGGCATCTTGACCCTGCAGCTTGGGTGCTCTTCGCAATTGTCTTCCTCTGGCAATTCCCTCATTTCATGTCCATCGCATGGATGTATCGCGAAGACTACGGGCGCGCAGGCTATCTCGTCTTGCCCGCGAGCGAGCTCAAAGACCGCTTTGTTGCCTGGCAGTGCCTATTGCCCGCCCTGGGCCTTTTCGTAGTGGCTATCATTCCTGCACTTCGCGGTCAGTCAGGAATCGTCTACTTTGCAGGAGCTCTCGTTCTTGGAGGCGTCTTTCTCTACTACAGCGCACGCTTCGCCCTTCAACGCTCTATTGCCAGCGCACGGCAGTTGCTCTTTGCTTCCATCCTCTATCTCCCGGTGCTGTTTGCTTTGCTCGCGTTGGACAAGAAATGAATGCGAAAAAAAAGGGCTTGAAAGGAGTGGCCGAGACAATGTTGATTAGAATCCGATTCCCAAGAGTGCTCCTCGTCCGCGCTTTTGCTTTCGTTTGTCCGAGTCTCCTGCCTCGCAATGCCCAAGACGTGGAACCATTCAAATTCTTTCGCGACTATGTTGGACTTGAAAGAAGATCAGATTGCGGCAATTCGAAATGGAAAGGCGATCGCCAAAGTCATCGAATCTCGAACGCCGGATGAAGTGTTCGTATTCGGCTCCGTCTATGTGCAGTCGACTCCCGAAAAATATCTCAAGTTTGCATCGGACATATCCGAAGCTTCGCAAGCTTCCGAGCTATCTTGCGATTCGAAAGTTCAGCGATCCGCCCCAGCTTTCCGACTTGGACGGATTCACTCTGGAGGCGGACGATATCAAGCAACTGAAAGACTGCGAGCCTGGCCGATGCGACGTTCAGTTGCCCTCCGAGGCGATGGATGAGTTTAAACAGTCTGTGAACTGGTCTGCTCCAGACGCGGCAAACCAAGTGAATCGGCTTGGACAGAAAATGGCGCTCGAGGCATTACAGAGATACATCCAGGGAGGGAATGCAGCACTTGGAACATACCGGGACAAACATCATCCGGCCGCAGTGGCGGAGACGTTTCATTCCTTGCTCAGCCGCTCGAAGGCGCTTCCTGTTTATCTGCCGGAACTCGATCGCTATCTGCTCGATTATCCAGAAGCAGAATCAGAAAACATCCAGTCCGAGTTCTACTGGGAAAAGGTGAATTTCGGACTCAAGCCCACGCTTCGGATCGTGCAGGCCATCGTTTATCGAGGTCCGCGCTCTACGGACCCGGCCTACGCCATCGCGGAGAAACAACTTTACGCGAGCCACTACTTCGAGACCGCTCTTGATCTGACCGTCTGCGTCCGGGATCAGGATCATCCCGAGCGCCCCGGCTTCTATCTGATCACCCTCAAGGGTTCTCAACAGGCCGGGCTGACAGGATTGAAAGGCGGCATCGTGAGAAAAGTCGCCATTGATAAAACCCGCTCTTCGCTCGAACGAGCACTCGGAGCAATCAAGCAAAAGTTGGAGAGTCGGACCGACTGATTCATATCGCGGCCACTTGTGGAGATTTATGGTTTTTCCTGACCGTCGCACGGCGAGCGTATTGCTGACAATCCTTCTCTTTGCGGTGGCGCTGGCCATCGTCTACGTCGCGCGCACGGTCATCGTTATTTTTGCCTTTTCGATTCTGTTCGCGTATCTGATTAACCCGATTGTCCGATTCTTGCAGCGCCACTCTCTATTTTTCAGAAACCTCAGAGGGCCGCACGTTTTGGAAGCCTATCTCGCAATCATCGTCGTGGCCGTGCTGCTTTCCCATGGTCTCGTTCCGGATTTTCGCAAGAACGCCGGCCGGATTCTCTCGGCAATCCCGGCGCTGACGAACAAAGTTTCTTCCGGAGAGATTGCCAACAACCTCGGAAGTAACCTCGGTTGGGCCGATGAGCAGGCCGATCAGATCCGGGTCTTCCTCGAGCGCCATCGCTCGAATATCGAGCGCGCTCTGGGAGAAAATGGAACAGGCTGCGCCGGCGGCTTTCGCCGGAATCCTGGTGATTCCGATTCTTGCAATCTTTTTCTTGAGCGACGGCGAAAAGCTGGCCGATCAGATCATTCATCTCGTGGCTACGAAAGAAAATCACGGTACCTTGGAGTCGCTGGCGGGCGAATTGCACGTCATGTTGCAGCGCTATATCCGGGCGAAAGTGATCCTTGGCGGGCTATCTCTCCTCTATTGCTCGATTGCGATGCTGGTTGCTGGGCTTTCCGAACGCGATAGCGCTGGGCATTCTGGCCGGAATACTGGAATTCATTCCGGTTGTCGGCTGGATCACCGCAGCAGCAACGATCGTCACTGTGGGAGTCCTCACTCACTCGCACTGGATATGGATGCTTGCGCTACTCGCTGTTTGGCGAATTTCGATGGACTATGGCATTTCGCCGCGTGTCATGGGACACGAACTCGAAATTCACCCTTTGCTCGCAATTTTCACATTAATGGTGGGCGGCGCAGTGGGTGGAATCGTGGGGATCTATCTTTCGGTGCCGCTGGTCGCTGCCTTGCGGGTCATCTACCGAAGGTTCGCATGGCCTCCGGTGGATACGACACTCCCGGGCAACTTTCTCCGCAGTCCGGACCCGAGGGGCGAAAAATCCGTAGTCGCCTGAACACCGCTGTCAACGTAGCGTCAAAATCTTGACCAATTGATCGGCTCAGGAGCTTGCACGATGCGTGTCGGTCACTTCTCAACAAGTTACGGACGCCTCCATTTGGTCAATCGAGTGCTTCTACCATCGCATGCCATTCCGCCTCAGAAAAATATGAGGCGCGACAGCGAGGAGGTAGGTCATGGCGACTGCGCCAAAATCCATCGCGACACGAAAACCCACGAAACCGCTTCCCTCACCCAATTCTGATTTCTACGAACTCGTAGACACATTGCCCGACGATGAGCTGGCGGTTGTGAAGCAGGTGCGCACTTTCATGGAAACCAAAGTCGCACCGATCATCACGAAGTATTGGGTCGAGGACTCTTTCCCGTTTGAATTGTTGCCCGCGATTAAGGAACTCAATATCGGCGGCGTTGGCATGAACGGCTATGGCTGCCGAGGCGGAAGTGCGCAACTGTTTGGCTTGATCGCCATGGAGATGGCGCGCGTCGATTCCTCAATCGCCACATTCTTCGGCGTGCACAACGGCCTGGCGATGGGGTCCATCTATCTGGGCGGGTCAGAGGAACAAAAGCAAAAATGGCTCCCGCCGATGGCGCGCTGGGAAAAAATTGGCTGCTTCGGACTTGACCGAGCCTCTCGTCGGCTCGGGAACCTCCGGCGGCCTCACGACTACGGCCAAGCGTGACGGGGACACATGGATCCTCAACGGCCAGAAGAAATGGATCGGCAATGCTCCGTGGTGCGACGTCTCGATCATCTGGGCGCGCGATCTCGCGGACAATCAGGTCAAGGCGTTTATCGTCGAGAACAAGACCACGCCCGGCTTCAAGGTCGAAAAAATCCAGAACAAGATCGCCCTCAAGGTCGTGCAGAACGGCTTGATCACGATGGAGAACTGCCGCATTCCGGAGGAAAACCGACTGCAAGCCGATCAATCGTTCCGCGACACAGCCCGCGTCCTGAAAATGACGCGATTCATGGTCGGTTGGGAAGCAACGGGATGCGCCATGGGCGCTTACGAAAATGCGCTCAAGTACTGCCAGGAGCGTTTGCAGTTCGGCAAGCCGATTGGCTCATTCCAGATGGTGCAAGACCTCCTGGCCAAAATGCTCGCCAACATCACCGCTTCGCAATGCCTCTTGGTGCGCATGTCCCAGCTGGAGGCCGAAGGCAAGATGACGGACGCGCATGCATCGCTTGCCAAGGCCTTCACAACCGCCAAGTGCCGCGAGACGGTCGCGTGGGCGCGCGAGCTGCTCGGCGGCAACGGCATCGCCGCTGAGTACAACGTCGGGCGGTTCTTCGTGGATGCGGAAGCCCTCTACTCCTACGAGGGCACGTTCCAAATGCAGAACCTGATTCTCGGCAAGGCCATTACCGGCCTCAGCGCCTTCGTGTAGTCAGGTGCATCGCAGACGCAGTGCGGATTTATCTCGCTGACGCTGTGGCTAGGCGGAATTTTAGCGGAATAAGGAGATTTGTTATGTCGAGAAAAGTCGCAGATGTCTTGTGGGAGATGCTTGCGAACGCCGGAGTCAAACGCTGTTATGGCATTGTCGGAGATGCTCTCAATCCTTTCATCGATGCTCTTCGCCGGAACGGCAGGATCGATTTCATCCACGTCCGTCACGAAGAATATGGAGTTTTTGCCGCCGTTGCCGAAGCTTACTTGACGGGCAATCCGGTGGCAGTCTGTGGAACTGCTGGTCCAGGCGTCGTTCATCTGTTCAATGGATTGATGGATGCCCGCAAGGAAGGCGCGCCGATCATCGCAATCGCAGGCGACGTCGAAACGAGCATCCTGGATACGTTCACACTGGAGGAACTCAATCCGTACAAATTCTTCGATACTGCCTCTCTTTATACCGCGCGAGTCGTTAATCCCGAGCAGGCTCGTTCCGTTTTCAATACCGCAATTCTGACCGCGGTCCTGGAGAAAGGCCCCACGGTTATATCTCTCCCCGGCAACATCGCGTCCATGGATGTGGAAGTCGACTCGACCCAGATAACGATTCCGGCCACCCCGCTCTTGCGCCCTGCCGATGCGGATCTAAATCGCCTTGTGGAAATGATCGACGATGCAAAAACGGTAGCAATCTTCGGGGGCGATGGGTGCAGGTATGCCCGTGATGAGGTGGTTGAACTTGCAAAAAGATTAAAAGCGCCAGTCGGGTATGCGCTCCGCGGCAAGCAGTGGCTGGAGCACGACAATCCCAACGCGGTTGGCATGACAGGTTTGATCGGTTACGGCGGAGCCTATGGCGCAATTCATGAGGCCGAGCTCCTGCTGATGCTCGGCACAGATTTTCCATTCTCAGAGTTCCTCCCCGGCGAGCAAAGTGAAAAAAGTCCAGATTGACAAGAACCCGAAGCATATCGGGCGCCGCACGACTGTTGATCTTGGCCTTGTTGGCGACATCAAGAGCACACTCTGAATGTGCTGCTCGAGCGCGTGCAGGAGAAAACCGACAGGCTCTTCCTCGAGAAGCATATCGCGGAAACAAACTCTTTCCACGGTCTTTTGCAGCACTACGTTGATAAAGGTCCTGAGATCAAGCCCATACGTCCGGAATTCCTGGCCAAGACGCTCAGCGATCTGGCTTCTGATGACGCGCTGTTTTTCGCTGACACCGGAACGGCTGTCATATGGCTGGCGCGACATATCAGTGGCGGCAGGGATCGCAGGCTTTTCGGCTCGTTCTCATGGGCGTCCATGGCTAACGCCGCCCCCAATGCTTTTGGCGCACAGCTCGCATATCCAGGGCGGCAAACCATCGCTCTCTGTGGCGACGGAGGCTACGCGATGCTTGCACTTGGCGATCTCTTGACGCAAGTGGAACGAAAAACTCCAGTGGTTCAGATCATCCTCAATAACGATTCTTTTGACTTCGTCAAGATCGAACAGCAAGAGGCCGGCATCATCCCCTTCGGAGTGGACTTCAAGAGCCCCAACTTCGCCAAGGTTGCCGAAGCGATGGGTGCAAAGGGAATCCGCATCGAGGAACCTGGCGACGTGCGGGACGCGCTTGCCGAGGCTCTTGCGCACAAGGACGGCCCCGTCGTCGTGGATGCAGTTGTGGATCCGTTCGCACTGGCGATGCCGTCGCACGTTCCGTTTCACACGGTGAAGGGCTTCACGTTGAGCATGGCCAAGCAGGTACTGAACGGCAGGATGGACTCAGTCATCAGGACGATGGAACGCAATATCAGGCTCGTTTGAGCTGTTTGGGAGTGCGCAAGCATTGATGAACAAGTCTCGAAGAAATTGAAGAGCAAATCGGAAGAATTGGAAAGGAATGAATTCAATGGCGTCCGCAAAACCGAAGGCCGCAAGGCTCGCCGTAAAAACCAGTTCGGGCCGTCTCTTCTTTTTGGATCTGAGCGACGGCCGAGTGCTGTCCGTGGAGACGGTATGCAAGAATTCACCAGATTAGCGCTGCATCTTGTGCCAAGTCTTCTGGTGATCTGTGTGGTTTCGCTTGGCGGGCAGTGCGTTGCCCAGGAAGTAGACGTACCGGGTGGACGAGGCAGCGGCTCGATATTTGCGCCCACGGGCTGGGCAGAGCTGATCGCTCCCGTACAAAAGCGGGTCGATCTCAAACTCTACGGGTTTTACATCGGTGAACTGGAAGCACCATCAGCACAGGTTGACGTCACTGTTCGGGCGACAAAGTTTCTGACGATCACTCCCAGCTACCTCTATTACTCGATTCCTCCAAGCGGGCTTAATGAACTCGCGAATATTTCGCAAGGATTTACTCGCCGTTACTACGAGCAACAATTTCGGATTGACGGGACGGTTATGTTCTCTGTCCACAGGTTTGAAATCTCCGAGCGCAACATGTATGTCCGAAGGTTTCTCCCAACATACTTTCTCGGAAGGTCTCTTCCAGCAAAAGAGATCAACCGCTATCGCAATCGGATCGCGGTCGCGCATCCCCTCGCAGTTAAGGGGCGCATCTGGAAACCTTTCGTGTCCTACGAAGCTTTTTACGACCAGGGAAGCGGGTGGACCAAAAACCGAGTCTGGACTGGCGTCACGGTGCCCCTCGAGAAGCATGTGTCGTTTCAGCCGTCCTACATGTGGGAAGGCACTAAGGGAATTGAAGACGTCCACTACTTAATGTTTGGCCTGATTTTCAGCACGAAACTAGGACCTGACCGATGATCAACCAGCTTGAAAGGAGACTTCCATGTCGAAAGTACTGCAACGGGGAGCCGCAATCCTTGTCGTGATCGCCAGCCTGGTTTTCACTACGGCCGCGCTAGGTCAGATGCCACAAAACCCCTGGAAGAAGGCGGCACCGTTCCCGGAGCCGGATGAAGAGCTTTACGGGGTTGCCGTCAACGGCAGAATGTATGTGATCGGCGGCTGGGACGATGGCAAGGCTCGGGGCGCCAACTACGAGTACGACCCAGCTACAGATAAGTGGACCAAGAAAAAGCCGATGCCGCGGCCGGCCCACCATGCCGCGCTGGCCACTGCGAACGGCAAGATTTACGTGCTCGGTGGGTTTGTAGTCCCTAAAGACACCCAGATCGCTCTCGGCGGTGCGTGGGAGCCCATTGACGACTCTTGGGAGTACGATCCGGTAGCGGATTCCTGGAAGTCTATCGCGCCGTTGCCTAGCAAACGCGGGTCTGCGTTCGCCGCCGAAGCTGGTGGCAAGATCTATCTGATCGGCGGCGCCACAGCTATGCCCGGCTCCAAGGATCCATACTTCACTTTCTTCGGGCCGTCTCTGGTCCTCACCACCAATGAGGTGTACGACCCCGCCACGAACAAGTGGGAGAGCCGCAAGCCGATGTCGGTGGCGCGCAATCACGCGTTCGGTGGCGTCGTTAACGGCAAGATATACGTGATCGGCGGCCGCACCGGCCACGCGTTCATCCTCACCGCCACCAACACCGATGCCGTGGAGGAGTACAACCCAGTCAACGACACCTGGAGCGGTCCAAAAGAGCGGATGCCCACCGCCCGCAGCGGGGGAGCGTGGGGCACCGATGGCCGCTGGATCTACGTGGCGGGCGGCGAAGTGACCACCAATAAATTGGTCGGGGCGTTTCGCGGCATCGAGGCTTACGACCCGGCGATCAATACCTGGTTTACGCTGCCCTATATGCCGATGCCTCGTCATGGTGTCGCGGGCGCGGTGATCGGCAAGGAATTTCACCTCGTGAGCGGGATGATCCAGTCCGCAGGCGCGATGACGTTCATGGACCCGAGCCTCTCAACCCATACAGCCGCACACGACGTGCTCGAGCTGAATTTCAATCCGAATCCTCCACCTCCGGCGGCTGCCAAGTCCACTCAGGGCATGCCGACTACAGGAGGGGAGAAGCTCCACATCCGCTATAACGTGAACAGCCCCGAAGGTCGAGTGATGCTCGCGAAGTACGCGAAGGCGATCGAGATCATGAAAACATTGCCCGACTACGATAAGCGTTCGTGGGTGTGGTGGTGGAATACCCACTGGGTAAAGGGCTTCCCGGCGTTCCTTTGGGACTACTCCAGGAAAAAGAAGACGGAGGTCATCGCCGCTCTCCCGAAGGAGGTTCAAGCCGATGCCGAGGCCGTGTGGGATGGCTGCCAATCCCATGCCCGCAACCCAAACGATCTTGCGCAATTCGAGCAGTGGTACTTCCTGCCTTGGCATCGATTGATGCTGTACCAGTTCGAGAGTGTCATTCGCGAGGTGCTGCACGACGAGGACTTTACGCTTCCGTACTGGAATCCGGTCACCGGAAATCCCGACGATCTCATAGTACCGGCAGTGTTCCGGGATCCGGGCTCCGCGCTTTACAACGGCACCCGCTGGCCCTGGGTGAATGGGGGCGACCGCATCGACTCACTGTATATAAACTGGATCGGTCTTGACGCCCTCAAGGAAACATTTTACATCGACTCGCCGAACGGCAACTTAGGGTTCAATCCGACGCTTGATCGGAACCCACACTTCTTCACTCATCTCGCTTTGGGGGGCGACATGGCCGAGTTCTCCACGGTCGGCGGTGACCCCATGTTCTATCTCCATCACTCCAACATGGACCGGCTTTGGGAAAGCTGGAACCGGCTCCCCGGCCGCACCAATCCAACCGATCCCAAATACCTCAACCGCACCTTCGCGTATGGGGACAGGAGCGGTAAACGAGTGGATCTGCCGGTGCGCATGGCTAATCGTACAGCGCAGCTCGGCTACGAATACGACAAGTATGAGAAGCCACCCCAGCCGCGCGTGCCTACCAAGGTAGCCGCCGCGAGGGATGCCGCTATCAAGGCTCTTTACGAGCACATGATGCACGGCGGCATGCATGGCGCCCAGCATGCGATGAGCATGCCGGGCTTGAGCCAGCATGACGTCGAGGCGATCAATTTGCGCGATCCGGAAGCGATCAGGCGCTTCCTCGCAAATGCAACTCACGACCCGACTCCCGCACGGACCTTGAGCGCGTACCAATCAAGCAGAACCGCTGGTTCCCAACAGAATGCTTTCCTCGCTGGTGTGGCAGACCGAGGAGTTCCAGTAGCGGCTCGTGATCAAAATCATTGATCTGGGCGCACGCGAGTGGAAGTGAATCGTGATCAATGAGCGCGGGTCGGCATGGGCCCGACGCGCATTAACGCACAACGAGGAGAGTTTCGAAATTGAAGAGCAAATCGGAAGAATAGAAAGGAATGAATAAAATGGCGTCCGCAAAACCAAAGGCCGCAAGATCCGACGCAAGACCTCGTTCGGCCCGCTTGTTCTTTCTGAGCGCGAGCGCCGGCCAAGTTTTGTCCGCAAATCCTGACGGCTCCGACGTAAAGGTCATTGTGAGTGAGGGAAGACGGATCCCCGACGGCATTGTTGTGGACACAGAGGCAGGTCACCTCTACTGGACCAACATGGGCAATCCCAACGCCAATGACGGTTCCATCGAGCGCGCGGATTTTGACGGGAACAATGTCGGCCATATCGTTCGTAGCGGTAGTACCTTCACTCCCAAACAACTGCAACTTGATAGAAAAAATCGGAAGCTTTACTGGTCGGATCGCGAGGGCATGCGGATCATGCGCGCGAATTTAGATGGCTCCAAAATCGAAACGCTTGTCGACACGAGCGAGGGCGACGCGCGTCCAGGCAAGGACGCGAAGAAATGGTGCGTTGGCATCGCCCTCGATGTTGAACGCGGAAAAGTTTACTGGACCCAGAAAGGGGCCGACAAGGCGGGGCAGGGCCGCATCTTCCGCGCGAATCTGGAGATCCCAGAGGGTCAAACTCCGGCAAAGCGCCAAGACATCGAACTTCTTTACGACAACTTACCCGAGCCGATTGATCTCGATTTCGATCTGGGCAACCGAATAATGTACTGGACCGACCGCGGAGATCCGCCGCGCGGCAATACAGTGAATCGAGCGCCAATGGATGCGGCGCCCGGGACGCGTAAAGAGCCGGAAATTGTCTTTAACCACCTGATGGAAGGAATCGGTCTGGCGCTGGATCTCAACAATGGGCGCATGTTTGTGACCGATCTGGCCGGCTCTGTCTACAGCGCCAATCTCGACGGATCGAATAAGAAACCTGTGATCTTTGCTCAAGGAAATCTAACTGGAATCGCATACGCCGAGCTTCCTGTGGGCTCCTAGTGTGGTTCCGATCTGTCCCAACCATTAGAAGGAGAGAATCATGAGTTCGCCGGCTTCTGCTTTGAAACTTGAGAACGTTCTGTACGAAAAGAAAGGTCCGATTGCCTATGTGACCATCAACCGGCCCAAAGTACTCAATGCTCTGAACGCGAAAACCATTTCCGAATTGCGATCCGCGTTCGAAGACGCCCGCAACAATTCCGAGGTGCGTGGAGTTGTCTTCACGGGGGCGGGGGATAAGTCATTTGCGGCCGGCGCGGACATCAGCGAAATGGCCAACGATACTTCGCTCACGGCGGAAGAGAAAACGCGGTCCGGCCAGGCGCTTACTGACCTCATTGAAAACCTCGGCAAGCCGGTCATCGCTGCCGTGAATGGTTTTGCGCTCGGTGGTGGCTGTGAACTGTCGATGGCCAGCACATTTCGAATCGCCGCTGAAACTGCGAAGTTCGGTCAGCCCGAAGTGAAGATCGGAGTGATGCCGGGCTATGGCGGAACTCAGCGTCTTCCCAGGTTGATCGGCAAGGGCCGCGCGTTGCAACTCATTCTTTCAGGGGAAATCATCGACGCGCAAGAAGCCTATCGCATCGGCCTGGTGAATGAAGTCGTTCCAGGCCCCAACCTTATCGCGCGGGTTGAGGCTCTTCTCAACCAGATCATTTCCAACGCACCCGTCGGCGTGAAGTACTCCATCGAGGCGGTTAACAGAGGATTGGACACGAGCGTCGCGGAAGGCTTCCTCCTGGAAGCTTCGCTGTTTGCGATTTGCGCAGGAACCGAAGACAAGAAAGAAGGGACATCTGCGTTCCTCGCGAAGCGCGCTCCTAAGTTCCAGGGACGCTAGCGCACCGTTCTCCGTTCGCAGAGCATAAGGTCGGTTTCACAAAAAGTGTCAACGGGTCTAGGAGGAACAGAATGAATCCACAAACCAGTCAATCCAAGTTCAACCCAACAACTCGTCCCACGGCTGTGATCGGAGCCGGAACCCTCGGCTCGCGTATTGCACTGATGCTTGCAAGTAGCGGTGGAGAAGTGCGGGTCTACGATGCCAAGGCGACACAACTTGAAATTGCAGAGCGATTTATAGAGTCCGAGTTGCCCAAGTTAGTAAAGTCGCGTGCGGGCGCGGTTGCTGGACGGGTTGTCTTTGCAAAGACTATCGAGCCCGCCATCGCTGGCACCTGGATGGTGGTGGAGGTCGTGCCGGAGCGACTCGACCTCAAGAAAACAATTTTCGGTGACCTCGACCGTCTCGCGCCGCAAGACGCGATTTTGGCAAGCAACTCATCTTCCTACCCGTCAAGCCAGATCATCGAGCGCGTTACGAAACCTTCTCGCGTCGTCAATACGCACTATTACATGCCGCCCGAGCAGATTGCTGTCGAAGTGATGTCGTGCGGAAAGACGTCAGATGCAGTGATCGCGGATTTGATGGAGCGCCTGCCACTTTACGGGGTTGTTCCGTTCCATGTCAGGAAAGAGAGCGTCGGGTTCATTTTTAACCGCGTCTGGGCCGCCGTGAAGCGCGAGTCGCTCGAAGTGGTCGAAGAAGGGGTTTCTACACCCGCAGAGGTGGACCATATCTTCGAGATTCTGCTTGGAACCCATGGTGGACCGTTCCGTCTCATGGACAAGGTCGGACTCGATGTCGTGCTGGACATCGAGGAGCATTATGCGGCGATCCATCCTGAGCTTCCAGCAGGCCCCCGGGAGCTGCTCAAACAGTACATCAAGGAAGGACGGCTGGGCCTTAAGACAGGAAAAGGGTTCTATACCGACTATGGGCAAAAGGCGCCGACCGCGGCGTGAGAGGTGCGTTGAAGTTCGACAGACGACAAGAACGAAGGTATGTCGGCATTCCTCGAGAAAACGCGTGCTGAAGTTTCGGGGAAGGTGAAGGCACTCTTTGGCCGGAAGGTATCGAAGTTTGAAGCGACTCGCCGCGAGGGCGGTCTGAACAATAAGAGGAGATGAAATGGCAGACGAAAACATATTCTCAGGATTGAAGGTCGTGGATCTGTCGAGCTTCATCGCCGGTCCCGGTGCAGCGACAATCTTGTCCGACTTCGGCGCGGATGTCATTAAAGTCGAGCCGCCCGCCGGAGAGCTGTGGAGAATCGGGCAAAAGATCCCGCCGCAGCCTCGTTCGGAAGTGCCTTATCCCTTCCAATTGGCTAATCGAAACAAGCGTGGCGTTGCGCTCAATCTGAAAGCTCCGAGCGCGCAGCAGGTTCTCGAGCGGTTAGCCAAGTGGGCCGACGTGTTCATCGTCAACACACCGCATCCCGCGCGCAAGAAATTGAAGCTCGAATATGACGATGTCGCGGAGTGGAATCCGCGTCTGATCTATGCCGACCTCACCGGCTTCGGCGAGAAAGGCCCGGACGCCGCTCTTCCGGGATTCGATCTCACGGCGTACTGGGCGCGAAGCGGTTTGTTATTCATGACGCGCGATGCTGGATCGCCGCCCACGTGGCCCGTGGCAGGTAGCGGTGACAATGCGACTGCGGTCTGCATTTATGCCGCGATTGTGACCGGGCTTTATCGTCGCGAACGCACCGGCAAGGGATCCTACGTCACGACTTCGCTCCTCGCGGCAGGTGTCTGGTCGGCCAGCGTCTTTATCCAGGCCGCTCTAAGCGGTGCGAATTTCTATGGGCTGCACGATCGAGCGCATCCCGCAAATGCAGCTTTGAACGTGTATCGGTCTTCCGATGGGACCTGGTTTGTTCTCGTAGTTACTCCGGACAAGGTACCTGCGATTCTGAAAGCAATGGGTCGCGAGGATATGCTAACGGATCCGCGATTCTCGGATCCTGCCAAGCTAGCGCAGAACCGGCCGCAACTGACGGCAATGCTCGATGAGACCTTTCGTTCGCAGCCAATGTCTTACTGGTATGAAGTCTTCAACGGCGTTCAGGTCACCTTCGGCGCCGTGCGTGAGCCGCAGGAAGTCGTTAATGATCCGCAATTGCGAGCGAATGACATCATCGTTCCGCTCGAAGGCGCCGGCGAGAAGCTGACCTCGACCATCAGCAGTCCTATTCAGGTGCAAGGTGTTACCAAAGTACCTGCCCAGCGCGCGCCCGGAATCGGTGAGCATAACGACGAGGTGCTGAAGGAGCTTGCCTTCACGAGCAACGACATCGAAGGCCTGCGTGCCAGCGGCGCCATCCCGCCCGCTTCGAATTTGAAAGCGTCAGCCACCGGAGGCGGACAATGAGTGACATCGTTACCGAACGTACTGGAAGTATCTTGCGTGTCCAGCTCAATCGCCCAGCAAAAAAGAACGCGATGACTTCTGCCATGTATGTCAGTTTGGCCGATCTGCTTAACTCTGCCGCAAAGGACGACCAGGTTCGTGTCGTGCTCTGGCACGGCGCAGGAGATTCATTCTGCGCAGGGAATGATGTGGAGGACTTCCTGAAAAATCCTCCAGGTCCGGGCGACAGTCCGCAAGCCCGTTTGATCAGTGCTTTCATCGACTTCGAAAAGCCAATTGTGGCCGCCGTCCAAGGGGCAGCCGTCGGTGGTGGAACCACAATGTTGACCCACTGCGACTTCGTGTACGCAGGAGAGAGCGCGAAGTTCCATATGCCTTTCATCAATCTTGCCCTTGTGCCGGAATTTGGATCGACCTATTCGGTTCCGGCTCGTATCGGTTACCTGCGTGCCGCCGAGCTAATTCAATTGGGATTGCCTTTCGATGCCAAGCGGGCCGTGGAGCTTGGATTGGCAACAAGTGTCGTGCCTGACCAGAACTTGCTGGCCACCGCCACTGAGACGGCGCAGAAGTTGGCGGAGAAACCGGCTGGCGCGTTACAGGCCTGCAAGAGACTCATGAAGCAGTCTTCACGTGAACAGCTTGAACAAGCAGCGAAATTGGAGAATGAGGAGTTCTCCGCACGGGTGCGCTCTGCCGACACCAAGGAAGCATTCACGGCGTTCCTGGAGAAGCGCCCGCCGGATTTCACGAAAACGAAGCAGAGGGCAACTGCCGCCTAGTCCTGCGGGGGCGGCAGCAATCAAGAGGAGGAGCGATCGTGGCGAAACAAGCTGGAGTGGGGAACTCGGTCTACAAAGTAGTGGAGGTCATCGGAACAAGCACGCACTCCTGGGAAGATGCGGCGAAGAACGCAGTGGAGACTGCCGGACACACGCTGCGCGATCTACGCATAGCAGAGGTTGCAAAGACGGACATGACGGTCAAGGACGGCAAAGTGCAGGCGTACCGCGCGCGTGTGTTGCTGTCTTTCAAATATGGAAGCTGAGCGCGAGCTTGCCGGAAGCTCTCCTTTCAGATCAGTTGAATTGAACCGAGGAAGACATGGCGCAAGCGAAAATCATCATCGTCGGCGGTGGCTTTGGCGGATTAGCGGCTGCCAAGGCTCTCCGCAAAACGTTCGCGAGGATCACTCTGATCGACCGAACAAACCACCACCTGTTTCAACCACTACTCTATCAGGTGGCGACCGCAGTGCTCACGCCGAGCCAGATTGCGACGCCAATCCGCAGCATTCTTCGCAAGCAGAAGAACACTACCGTCATTCTTGGCGAAGTCGTGGGAGTGGACAAAGACAGAAAGTGCGTCTTCGTCAGTGACGCCGACCGGCAGAACGTGCCGGTTGCATACGACTATCTGATCCTGGCAACCGGCGCCACCCACAGTTACTTCGGCCACAACGAATTTGAGAGGTTTGCACCAGGATTGAAAAGTCTCGCGGATGCCGAAGCAGCTCGAAACGAAATTTTGCAGGCGTTCGAATTGGCAGAAGCTGAAGCGGATCCCACGCGCCATCGGGACCTGCTGACTTTCGTCCTTGTCGGTGCTGGCCCTACTGGTGTGGAGATGGCCGGCGCTCTTGCTGTCCTGGTCCGAAGCACACTGAAGTCGGACTTCCGGAGGATCGATCCGTCCTCGGCAAGAATTGTGCTTGTTGATATGGCGCCGAGGGTCCTATCGCCGTTTTCGGAGAATCTTTCCAAAGCGGCAAAGAAACGTCTTGAGAAACTGGGTGTCGAGGTTCGGCTTGGGCACAGTGTCGATCAGATCGACGCTGATGGCGTCGTCGTGGCGGGGGAGCGCATTCCGAGCAAAACAGTGATCTGGACCGCGGGCGTCGCGCCTTCACCGGCAGGTAAATGGCTGAACGTCGAGACAGATCGCGCCGGGCGTGTACGCATTCAGAAAGACCTCACTGTGCCTGGCCATCCGGAAATCTTCGTCGTTGGTGACACGGCATCCCTCGATCAAAACGGCAAGCCGCTGGCGGGTGTTGCACAGGTGGCCATTCAGCAAGGACGCTACGCAGGAAAGCTGATTCACAACCGTATCTCAGGTACTCCCCCGCCAGGTCCCTTCAGGTACTTTGATAAGGGCACCATGGCTGTGGTGGGGAAGGGTTTTGCTGTGCTGCAAAGCGGCAAAGTGCAGGTGAGCGGGTTCGGGGCGTGGCTTGCTTGGGCTGCCGTGCACCTTCAGTTCCTGGCCACATCGAGCCTTCGTTTGGCGGTCTTCCTGCAATGGGTTTGGACGTACTTCACCGGCCAGAGGGGTTCCCGGCTCATCGTGAATCACCATGGACCACAATCAGCGAAGGCTGCGGAGAACACCTCCACTAAGTCGGCAGCTGCATAAATAAAAAAGGGAGGGGATCAAATGGCAAAGGACAGGCAGATTCGAAATATAGCAATTGTCGGTACGGGCGTGATTGGCGCGAGTTGGGCGTCTTTGTACCTGGCACGCGGCTTCACCGTCACCGCGACCGACCCAGCGCCGAACGCGGAAGCAAACCTCCGCAAGTTTATTGATGCCGCTTGGAAAGACCTGCAGGTAATCGGGCTTTCGCCGAACGCATCGCGGGACCATCTGCAGTTCACTAGCGATATGAAGAAGGCGCTCTCTGACGCCGACTTTGTCCAGGAGAACGGCCCCGAACGTCCTGATTTCAAGATAAAACTGTTCGCTGATATAGATGCGGCCACTCCTCCTGATTCGCTCATTGCTTCGAGTTCTTCGGGAATAACGCCAAGCGTCATGCAATCCAAGTGCAAGCATCCCGAGCGCGTTGTCGTCGGGCATCCCTTTAATCCTCCACATGTCATTCCTCTGGTCGAGGTCGTTGCGGGCGCGAAGACATCACCCCAAACCGTCGAGCAGGCGATCTCGTTCTACAGATCGATCGGCAAGAAACCGATTCATGTCCGCAAAGAGGTTGTGGGCCACGTTGCGAATCGCCTGCAAGCCGCATTGACTCGCGAAATCGTGTACCTCATCGAGCAGGGCGTGATCGATGTTGCTGATGGAGATACTGCAGTGTGTTGGGGACCGGGGTTGCGGTGGGGTGTCATGGGGCCTCATCTGCTGTTTCATTTGGGCGGCGGTCAAGGCGGGATTCAGCACTTCATGGAGCACCTCTCTGGCCCGGTAGCGACGTGGTGGAAAGATCTCGGAAAAATCACGGATTACACCCCCGAGGTCAAGCAGACCATTATCGAAGGGACTTTGCAAGAAGCCGGCAACCGGTCGATTGAAGAGCTCGAGCGCGAGCGCGACTCCATGCTGCTGGAACTGCTCGCCACCCGAGCAAAGGGCGAGAAGGCGTCTCAGGCGGCGGCTGCGGGGGGCGCGAAACAGGCGCGCAGCGCGTGAAGCAGGCCGGAGTTCTGCAGGACCGAGATCGAAATTCTTGAGAGCAAGCGATGATCTATGTCCATTCAGTTGGCCGGGCTTCCCGATATTATTCGGCGCGGGCAGCGCTCGCTCCCGGGGGGGCTCGCTTATCTTTCTCCGAGCTGGAAAATCGTGTTAAGCACATCGCAGCTGCGCTCAGCTCGCACGGTTTCAAGGCTGGAGACCGGCTCGCCCTCCTTTTGCCTAACGGCCCCGAGTACATCGAACTGGTTTACGCATGTAGCTGGCTCGGAGTCATAGCGGTTCCGCTAAACACTCGCCTCGCCCGGGCGGAAATTGATCGGGTACTCGCCGATGCGGCTCCACATGGGCTGGTCCGTCACTCCTCGTTGCCAACCCCGACGGTCCAGATATCCTGGCAGCGGGTGCTCGATCAAGATCCCTTGGAGACCCGAAACGATCTTCCTCCCGACGTTGTTTATGACCCGGAAGCTATTTTGGCTCTAATTTACACGAGCGGCACGACTGGCCAGCCTAAGGGCGTGATCGTGACTCACGCTAACATCCTAGCCAATATCCACCACTTTAATTACTGGATGCGATACACCGAAGGCGCCGTCTACCTGCATGCTGCACCCCTCTTTCATATTGCTGACTTTCCCGCGATCTTTGCGGCGCCAGCTTTCGGCGCATCCCAAATCACGATTCCAAAATTTGACCCGCAAACCCTCTGTAAGACTGTCGAACGCGAGCGCGTTACCCACACGGTTTTGGTCCCGACGATGATCAATTTGTTGACTCAGTTCCCGGACGTCAGGAAGTACGACTTGAGCAGTCTGGGGGTCCTCGCGTACGGCGGATCTCCAATGCCGCCCGAACTCGTCCGGCGTACGAGAGAGCTTCTGCCGCAGGTGAAACTGGTTCAGGTCTATGGACTCAGCGAGACCGGGTTCCTCACGGGTCTGCAGGACCAGGAGCATACGCAAGACCGGCTTTTGTCCTGCGGGCGGCCTTGCCCTGGGATCGATCTGCAGATCACCGACGAATCAGGGAACCAAGTCGAAACTGGAAAGCCGGGCGAATTGGTGGCTCGCGGCGCCAACATTATGCCGGGGTACTGGAATAATCGCGAGCAGACTGCGCTTGCATTTCGAAATGGCTCGTTTTGCACCGGCGATATCGGCTATCAGGATTCCGAGGGATATTTTTACATCCTGGACCGCGTTAAAGACATGATTGTCACTGGCGGGGAGAATGTTTACTCCGGTGAGGTCGAAGCTGTCATTTACGCTCATCCGGCAGTTCGCGAAGCCGCAGTCTTCGGAGTACCTGATCCCAAGTGGGGCGAACTGGTAATGGCCTGCGTTGTGCCAAAGCCTGGAATAGCTCTCACTGTGGACGAACTTGTCGCATATTGCCGACAGAGTCTCGCCACTTACAAAATCCCACGCCGCGTCGAGTTCCTGGACACCGAGTTACCCAAGAGCGGCTCCGGCAAAATCCTCAAGAGAATGTTGCGCGAACGCTTTTGGGTTCATCGAGCACGGGCTGTGAGTTGAGCAAATAAATGCAGGATCACGCCTGCACTGGGCAAAACCTTCAAGAGTGAAACAGAGAAAGCATACGACACATAAGCCGGTGCCGTTCACGCCCGGCGCAAGGAGCCCACTGGAGGGTATTCGCGCGTTCGGGTTCTTCTGCAATCACAACTGAATTACACGCAGCGATCGATCAGATCATTCACGCCATGGATCGATCAACTCGACCTGCGGTAGGCCTACAATGACTCGCAAGCGAATCCGATTCCCAAACGTCGCGGGAACTGAATCGTGAGGAACAGTAAGGACGCGGGCCGACTCGCCGGTCTGACAGGCACGGCGCTCGCAGGGGTGATCTTCTTCTTCATCATTATGGGTGTGTTCGGCCTGCGATTCGCCATCGCCGGGCTGGTGGTATTTGTACTCGGTGCTGTTGTTATCTGTCGCGCATTTCCAGCCGACGGCGCGGAACTATGAGACTCGATCCTTCCATTCTCGCCAGAATTCAGTTTGCCTTCACGGTAAGCTTTCACATCATTTTCCCGACGATGTCGATTGGTCTGGCTGCTTTTCTAGCAGTGGTCGAAGCGCTTTGGCTGAAAACTAAAGATCCCATATACCTCCAAATCTACAGGTTTTGGCTCAGCATTTTTGCCATGGGCTTTGGGATCGGAGTCGTCACTGGAATCGTGCTGTCGTTCGAGTTTGGTCTCGGGTTCGCCCGCTTCGCGGAGATGGCCGGTCCAGCCATTGGGCCCATGATCGCACTCGAGGTGTTGACGGCATTTTTTCTGGAGGCAGGTTTCCTAGGCATTATGCTCTTTGGTCTCCACCGCGTCGGTCCAAAGCTGCACTTTCTTGCTAGCTGCATGGTAGCGACCGGTACGGTGATATCGGCCTCATGGATTCTTTCGGCAAATAGCTGGATGCAGACGCCAGCCGGCGTGGCAATTCATGGTGGCCATTTGACCGTTGTGAGCTGGCGTCACGTGGTGGTGAACCCGTCCTGGCCGTATCGACTGCCCCACATGGTGACCGCAGCCTACCTGACGGCGTCATTTATCGTTGCAGGAGTAGGTGCTTGGTACCTCCTGCACGGCAAGCATCAACACTTTGCCCGCAGGACCGTCGCTTTGGGAACCGCATTTGCCAGTGTGTTAATAGCCGGGCAGGTTTTCATCGGAGACATTCTTTACGGGACCATGCTCAAGTACCAACCGTCGAAGATGCAGGCTGCTGAGGGCTTCTGGGAAAAGAACTCGCAGTCGCCGGCACCGTACTACTGGATCATAATACCCGACCAAAACAATCAACGAAATCGCTTCGCTTTGGGAACGCCTTACCTTGGAAGCCTCTGGCTGACCCACAGTCTCAACGGGCGTGTCGAAGGCCTTAAAAATACGCCGCGCGATAGCCAACCGATTATGGGCATGGTCTTTTATGCCTTTCGAATCATGTATGGATTGGCGATCGTCATGTTCGCGGTCGGAGTTGCTTCGCTGTGGTTGCGACTCCGCGGGAGACTCTTCAGTTCTCGTTGGTTTCTTTGGATGCTGGTTTTTATGACGCCATCCGGGATTATCGCGGCATTGGCCGGCTGGTACGTCGCGGAGACTGGACGGCAGCCATGGGTCATCTACGGCATCCTGAGAACCGCCGACGCCACGTCTCCTGTTCCCGCTCAAGCGCTCCTGTCAAGCCTGCTTGCATTCGTTTGCGTTTACGCCGTCTTCATCATCGTCTTCCTCATTTTCACATTTCGCATTATTCGGCGTGGGCCTGCTGAAGCTCCGCCACATGCCGAAGCTTCGGGTTCTCTCAAGAACGCGTTCCGTCCGTATGTGCTGGACAGCCCGGCACGAGTGGTGAAAAGGGGTTGACCGAAATGGATCTTCCATTGCTCTCGGCTTCTTTCCTAGCATTCGCGCTTACCCTTTACGTGATCCTGGACGGATTTGATCTGGGAGTAGGAATATTGCTGCTACTCCAACCGGCAATGGCGTCTCGCGATCATATGGTGGATTCGATTACTCCTACATGGGATGGGAACGAAACCTGGATCATCATGGCAGGCGTAACAGTGCTTGCTGCGTTTCCAGTTGCGTATGCGATTTTGTTACCGGCGTTGTACCTTCCAGTTATTTTTATGTTACTTGCGCTGGGCTTTCGTGGTGTCTCGTTTGAGTTCCGCATGCAGACGGAGCGGCATCGTCGTGGATGGGACATTGCGTTTGCGGCTGGCTCGATAGTCGCTGCGTTCATGCAGGGGCTCATCCTGGGGGGCCTTATGCAAGGAGTTAGAGTTCAGAATCTGCATTTCGCAGGAAGCGTTCTAGATATTTTTCGCCCTCTTCCCGTAATCAGCGGCGTCACTCTCGTACTTGGCTACGCTGTGCTTGGAGGAGGATGGCTGAAACTGAAATCAAATTTGTCGGTGCAACAATTTGCGAGTCGCTGCCTCCGTGTTTCTACGCCCCTCTTCGCTGTTCTGTTTGGCATAGTTTGCATTTATGCGGCCAACATCCAGCCAAACATTCGCTCGGAGTGGATGTCCCATCGGATCGCTCTTCCTTGTCTTGTTGGTTTGTTTGCTGTTTTGGCAGGAACGCTAACGGCCCTCGCAAAGAAGAGTAGGCCCACAGTGCCGTTCTTCCTCGGTCTATTGCTCTCCGTCGTGGGTATCTCGGGGATAGTTTTGATTGTCTTCCCCAACATCGTACCGTTCAGTCTGTCACTGTGGGATGCCGCATCATCGTCGACGAGCCAAAAATTCGTGCTGATCGGAGCCGCTTTGGTGACGCCGGTGGTGCTCGCGTACAACGGTTTTGCTTATTGGATTTTCCGCGGCAGGACGCCTGAGAACGGATGGGGCGAATGACGATTCGGCAGCGCCGACTTCTGTGGTTCCTCGCAATCTACGGCTTGTCTGTGGGTACTTTTGCTGTTCTGGCGCTGCTCATGCGCATGTTATTGCGATGGACAACTTGAGGGTTTGCAGTGCCCAAAACGTTTCATCGGGCATTCTGTAAGACAATCTCTTGTATTGGTGTTTTGGTGGACGTGGGGGGACTCGAACCCCCGACCCCCTGCTTGCAAAGCAGGTGCTCTGCCAACTGAGCTACACGCCCACGAAAGCGCTGGATTGATTTTAGAGCATTTTGCCGCAGTTCCGAAGACTGTGCTGTGCCCCGCGCATTGGATACCTCGGCTGCGCACGGAGGTCACTGCCATGCCGGCCTATTTATCTTCGCCGGAAAATGGGCGCAACCGCACGAAAATAGCGACTCCTACCGGGTGTTGGCCGTAGATAGCTTGCAGCTGACTGGGGACGCCATACGTTGTCACCTGCGCTCCAATAGCTGAGGCCAGATGTGGCACGAGCCTGACGTCATGATCGTAGCCAAAAGTGTAGCCCTGGACCCGGCCGATCGGTTGTTCCAGAAATCCGGGGGGCAAGGGATTCTCGCCAAGAATTAGTTCGTTTGATCGCTCGGCATTCTCGATCCGCGTCCACACGTAATTGCTGTCGCGGAAACGCACGGTCGATTCGAAAAGATAGCTATCGAAGATCGAGTTGTCGCTAAGCGACCGCGTGCGTCCCCACAGAACTGTGCTGGCCCAATTTCCATTGTGGAAAGGCCGGTTGTACATGACGGAAGCCGTCATGCGCTCCTGGTCTTCGTTCGGGAAAAGCGCTTCCAGGCTCTTGATGCGTGCGTAGGAATACTGCCCGCTCCAATTCTTTCCCGGCTCGATCGTCAAGCGCGTCGACCATGAATCGATTTTTCCCTGATCGATATCCCAACGAAACTCGTCTGGCTCGCGGCCGTGAAATCCGGAGGCCTCGATTCTGGCGATTCGATAGGTAAGGCCGACCGTCACCACGTCGTCCGAAATGTGTGTCGAATCTTCCTGGTGATGCCCCAATGTCCCGACCGGGTTCTCGAGCGCGGAGGCACGGTGCGGATATGCCGCAGGGCCAATGGCCGGATCACCTACGGGAGCAAAATAAAAAGAGAGCAGGCTTTTCTCGCTGATCTTCAAATCATAGAGAGCGGCCAGCTCCATAAAGAGGTTATGCGGGTGCTGGCCGTCGGCAATCGGAACGCCAAAGGCCGTTTCGCCCTGCTGAAACAGCAACGGATAACGTTGCTGCGACACCGTCGCGGGTTCGAGGCTCATCATTGCGCGAGCGCTAAAGACGCCGGGGCCAGCTTTGCGTTGAGCCATTCCCATGAACCAGTTCGTCGAGAAGAATCTGTCCGCGCCTCGAGAGGTCGATTGCTGCTCGTCCAGGATGAACACATTTGCGTGAAACATAAGCATCCAATTACTTTTCCTCGTCATGAGCATCGGCGCAGGAGTGGAAACCGGCTCTGCGCTGGTACCCGAGCCCGTGTGACTCACGATCGCTTGCAAGAAGTCTTGCGGCTGCATAGCCATCACGTCGCCGCCCGCGCATCCAGGCATGTTCATCCGCGGCATGCATGGCTGCACCTGGGAGCCAGGTCGCTGCGCAAAAGCTACAGCGGAGCCAAGAAAAATCAGCAACAATAACGTACGAAAGAGCCTCATGAAGATCTCCCCTATCCGGTTGGTTAATGTTGTGCACAGAGGCGCACGAGCAGCCGTTTACAACACAGCAAGCGCGCAGCGATTCGAACCGTTAACTACGCGGGAGAGTTCTAGATTCTAAGTGTGGGGAGAAGGTCTAGCAGCAGGCTTACAGGCGGAGACGTTTCGGGCGCAGACTGACGCGTGGTCGTCAAAGGCTTGGCAAGATTCAATGCACGAACGGCGACGAACTGAAGATGAGCGAGCTGAGCATGGCCGCCACTCGGAGGAGAAGAAGACGTCGCGGCTTGAGCACAGGTCCCATGACCACATGGGGAGAGCGCGTTCGAACGATCGAGCCGGGCGCTCCCGTCGGATTTCTGCACGATCTGGATTGAGCCGCGTCGCATATCCATTTGCGTAGACATGGAGTGATGCGTCGTAGCGCTCACGGCGTGATCTGGAACGGCAACACTTTGCGCTTTACTACGCGTGGCGTCCGCCCCGGAGCTCATATCCATGTCTGAGGCTCCAGACATCGCCCCCTGCGCATTTTCGGTGGCGGGGCCGAGTTGGTGGCAGTCAGGGGCGTTTCGCTCTAACCAGCAGGATAAATCGCAGGCGGAAGCGGAGAGCGGCGCGAACGTCAGCAGGAGCGAAAACAGGATCGGCAGTAATCTTGCGACCGTCCGCATAAGACTATATTACCTCAGTCTCCGTTCGAACTGCATTTTCTGAACTGCCGCACGAATGAGTGGAGCAAGTCAGTCCGCAGCCAGTCGAAATCTTTAATCGGACGGCGCCATACCATATCTCCGATGGAAGCCTGCTTGACTGGGCCCAAAGCTGTCTTTAGAATCGCGTCCAGAAGATCGGCCCGGGATCCAACCTAAACCGCAAATCATGTCCTCGCAAAGAGGAGGTGGCCCTTGAAGCGCAATTTCCCAATGTTTTTGAGCTTTGCTATCGGCGTTTTGATCCTTTCTCTTCCGCTGTCCGCTCATCATGGCAACGCGGCATACGACACCGAGAAGACGGTTACCCTCAAAGGAACTGTTACCCAGTGGTTCTGGGCCAACCCCCATTGTGTCCTCGAGCTGGACGTAAAGGATGAGAACGGACAAATCGTGCACTGGGGCGCGGAGACCGAGAATCCGACCACCATGAGTCACCAGGGCTGGGCCAAAACCTCATTCAAGCCGGGAGATGAAGTTACGGTTACGATGATCACGGTTAAGAATGGCAAGCCCATCGGGCGCATTACGGAGGTCGTGCTGCCCAACGGACAAAAGCTGGCGGGTCGGATAGTGGCACCGCTGCCGGCCTATAACCCGCAAGACCCTCCGAAGCAGTAAGGGGCGTCCGGCCTCGCGCCTCTGGCGTATCAGGGGCGCGGCATGGATGCTGCATTCAAGGACAGGCTTTAGACCGTGGACAAACTTCCCGCGATGCTGAAGCATTTTGTAGTCCCGGAGCTCCTACTCGCGGGGTTGATGTTTTCACCTGTCGCGCGCGCGCAAAGCCCGGCGCCAAAACCAGACAGTCCGAAGAACCGAGAAACTGCGCCTGCCGCGGCGAGTGTTGATTACGATGGTTGGGGCCGGCCCATACCCCAGCTAGCGAAGGACCAGAAATCGGCACCCGCCCCTCAACACGACATTTCCGGCACCTGGGACCCGGCCAACGGACCCGAGGATGGCGGCCAGTTCCTCGGAGCGAAGACCTTACCGGTGGACGGCAAGCCGGGACACGAGCCGCCTTACACTCCTGAGGGACTGGAAGCCTATCTCCAAACGAAACCGGGCAACGGAGCCAGAATGGTTGCCCCTACGGATACCAATGATCCCGAAATCATCTGCAATCCCCAGGGATTTCCTCGCGAGAACCTTTTCCAGCTAAGGACCACGCAGATCGTTCAGACGCCCGTTTCCGTGGTCATTCTGTATGAATTCGACAGGGTGTGGCGTGTCATCTGGACCGATGGGCGCGAGCTTCCCAAGGATCCCGAACCGAGGTGGTACGGCTATTCGGTCGGAAAATGGGTGGATGATTACACGCTCGTCGTCGAGAGCAATGGCATGGATGACCGAACCTGGGTTGACCATGCCGGCCGTCCGCACAGCGCCGACCTGCGCGTCGAGGAGCGATTCCATCGCGTCGACCAGGACCATCTTGAGTGGACCGTGTTGATCGATGATCCCAAGATGTACACCAAACCCTGGCTGGCGATGGATAAATTTCCGATGAGGCTGCAGCCGGCCAGTTTCGATGTGCGGGAGCTGATTTGTTCGCCGTCAGAATACACGGAATACAACAAACTGGTTGGTAGTGGCGCCAGCGAGGCCGCTGACCCGCCAGCTAACAAAAACAAAAAGGATCACCAATAGGATCGCTATGGGAAAGCTCTTTCTAGCCCCCAAACTGCTGTTAGTACTGTTGATCCTCGGCCGGCTCGCGAGTGCTCAAACCGCACCGTCACAATGGGGGACGGGGACGTCATCACCAGTCCAGAACGAGCACAACTCAGCTCCGGCTCCGAAGCATGATATTTCCGGCACTTGGGACCCGGGCGACAACGGAATCCAGCAACTCGGCTCAAAGGCCATGCCGGAAGACGGCAACCCGCAACATCAGCCTCCGTTAACTCCTGAGGGGCGGGAAGCTTTGAACTTGAACAAGCCCAGCAATGGGCTTAGAGCCGTTCTTCCCGGTGACACAAATGATCCGGTGGTAACCTGCGATCCCCAGGGAATGCCGCGCGAAGACCTTTATGAAATGAGGACCACCCAAATCCTTCAGACTCCCGAGAAGATTTTTGTCCTCTACACATTCGGCAAAGTGTGGCGGGTCATCTGGACCGACGGGCGAGAGCTTCCCAAGGATCCCGAACCGAGGTGGTATGGCTATTCAGTCGGCAAGTGGGTGGATGATTACACGTTCGTCGTGCAGACCACGGGTCTGGATGACAGGACCTGGATCGATCGCGCCGGCCGTCCACATAGCGACGCGCTGCACGTCGAGGAACGATTCCACCGTGTGGATCGCGATCACCTGGAGATCTCTGTAACGATTGACGATCCGAAAATGTATACGAAACCTTGGCTGGCACTCGATAAATTGCGATTTGATTTGCAGCCGCGCGATTTCGACGTACGCGAGATGATCTGTTCGCCCTCGGAATTTGCGCAATACAACAAGTTAATCGGCAATCCCGCCAGTGAAAAGAATAAGTAATAGCTTCAGAATTGACGCTGTCCTATGTAGCGGTGCGCTTCGCCGCCTTGTCTCAAAATGAAGTTTCCAGCCGCGCGAAAGCCGCGCGTGGCGTCCCTACTGCATTGCCCGAAAAGAGTCCGGCGAAGTCGAGGACGTTCAGGTGATTGGTGATGTTTTGCACATCCGCTTCCATGCGGATGCTGAGCTCATTTCTGGTCCACACGGTGACTCCTGCGGCCGCATCCACCGAGAAATTCGGCCTCACCCGACCGCGGCCGAAGTCGACCTGATCGACAATGGTGGCGCTGTATAGCGCCAAGGCCTGCTGCTGCGTGCCGTCAAACGCTACAGGAAGACCCGATCCGTACTGCCCTCCACCAGCCACCCACAATCGCGGCGCGAGCTGATACTGGAAGCGAGTTCTTACGGTGTTGCGCTGATCCTGCGACGACCAAAATCGTCCCGTCTGATTGAGCGCATTCGTGGCGTCCACACCGAGAAAAAGTCCGCCCGTCACCGGCAGATTGACTGAACTCACCAGGTACGAATAGGCCGCGTACCCGCTGAGCCGTCCCCACCGGGGGAAATCCAGCTTGGCTTCCGCGCCATAGATATCCGCGTTTCGAAAGCTAATCGGAAAGCTTACTGACGTATTGAGCAGAGGATCGTCATCGGCGAAATTATTTACGCGGCGTCGAAAATAGTTTGCATCGAGCTTGAATTTTCCGAAGAAGCCCTTGGTCACTCCCACCTGATAGTAATTTCCCAGCGAAGGCTCCACGGGCAGCCGCAGCACGTTGGGATTCAAAACCGCGACCTGCGGAGAACTCGACAAGAGAATATTCTCAAAGGCCGGCGTCTGAAAAATCCGGTCGTACGAAGCACGTATGACGAGACCAGCCGAGGAGAAATAGCGCGCCACGCCCAGCCGCGGGCTCACCGCATTCCGATTGACCAGCAGCTCGTAGTGATCCCAGCGCAGGCCCGCATTTATGGTCCAGGCGCCCAGGCGCACCTGGTCCTGAACGAACGCGCCTTGCTCTAGGTCCCATCGCCTGCCAAAAAATTGAAAGGCCCCAGGGGTGCCGGGATCGAACTGCGTAAAATCGGTAATCACATCGCTGAAGGCTTCGCCCAGATGCGTGAAATCCGCCTCGATCCCGGCCTTCCACTCCTGGTGCCCACGGTGAACCGAAACACTGCCCTTTACGTAGCCTTCGCGAAAGCTGCGGTCCTGCGAAACAATAATCGGCGTGCCGAGATCGTTGGACCAAAGCTTCTGGGTATCGTCCCGGAACATCCCACGCACGTTGCCCAGCACGTTCGGCGAAAAAATGTGCTGGTAAGAGAGAGTCACCATAGTCTCGGAAATACTTCGGTCTTGCCGCTGGCCCGCCTGCTCCTGAACGAATTCATTGGGCACGCCGAACCTTGAGAGTTCATGCCGCACACTCACAGTGAAGTGGTCCTGATTGGCGAAATCGTGGTCGTAGCGCCCCGAAAAATCTGCCGTGGTGCCGTTGTCGGTGAAGGCCTGCAGAATCGGCGGGTTCAAGAATCGGCTCGTCGCCGCTCCTTGAGCGCTGAAGCTCACGACGTTTTTTGCCCAGCCGTATTGAGTGGAGTCATAGGCGTTAACGGTGTCGAGGCTTCCGCCTCCAATCACGGCCCTCCCATGCCATCCCGGCCGCTCGTTTTTCTCCGTGGTTATTTCGACCACTCCGCCCATCTTCCGTCCATACTCGGCGGGGAAGTCCGCCGTGTAGACCGTCATGGCCTGCACATCGTCGGCTTCAATTTCGGGGCCGGCCGAAGGCGAGCGGTTATCCGTCAGCGGGATTCCGTCGACAACGTACTGCGTCTGATATTCCGAGCCCCGCGGATGCAGCACAGCGCTGCCCTCATAGAGCCATCCCGGCTGCGAATTCACGAGGTCCGCCAGCGATCGGCCCGGTAGCGAAGAAACGCGGTCGTCAATCACCTGGGAGCCGACCTGCTCGGTGCTTCCAGTACGGTGGGGATCGACGAGCGTCTCTTCTTCCTTCACGACCACCGCTGTATTCAACTGAGCCACAGCCACCCTGATCTCGAATTCCATCGGAATCGCCGAGCGGATCTCCACCGAGCCGGAGAATGGCGCGAACCCCACGTGTTCCACTGAGACGAGGTAGATCCCAAAAGGAAGGTGGTTGACCGTCAGCGCACCGGAATCGTCCGTCACAAAATTCTGCCGGTATTGATTCGCCTCAGAAGCCAGCTCGACCGAACTCTTCACTCCCAGCCCAGCGGGATCCGTGACCTTGAGCCGCAGTTCGCCGGCGTTGCTCTGTCCTGAAGCGGAAATCGCCAGCCACAGCGTAAAACTCAGCGCCCCAAGCGCCCTAAGCGTTATCTGCTTCTCGCAGTTCATTTCGCCACCGGTTCGATTGCCACCAATTCTACCTTCACTGCTCAGCCTGTGACCGCGAAACCTATGTGGCTTTTCCAAATTCCCTTGTTTGCGACCGAAAGTCGGCACACAATACCGGCAATTCGAATCCACCACATGATAATGCGGACAGGGAACCCGCATAGGAGGACCGCCATGCTGAAGTCTTCTCGCTTGAATTCGCTGTTGTCCCTGCTTTGTGTTGGGCTGCTTTCCGTCGCGATCGACGCGCGCGGCCAATCGGGCACAAAGAACGGCGAGTGGCGCAATTATGGAGGCGACCAAGGGAGCACGCGCTACGCGCCTCTCGATCAAATCAACGCCGATAATTTCAGCAAGCTGGAACTAGCGTGGCGCTTCAAGACGGATTCGCTCGGCGCGCGGCCGGAATTCAAGTTCGAATCGACTCCATTGATGGTTCACGGTGTGCTTTACTCCACGGGCGGTTCGCGCCGCTCAGTCGTGGCCCTGGATGCCGCTACCGGCGAGCTTCTCTGGGTTCATCGCGAAGATGAAGGGATGCGTGGCACTTACGCGCCGCGGCAGCTTTCCGGCCATGGTGTGGCTTATTGGAGCGACGGCAAGGAAGAACGAATCCTTTACGTCACGCCCGGCTACCGGCTGATCGCGCTGAACGCCAAGACTGGCCAGCCCATTCCCGGCTTCGGCAAAAGCGGCGCGGTCGATCTCAAGCTCGACGACGATCAGGAAATCGACCTTGTGACCGGCGAGGTAGGCCTGCATTCGACGCCACTCGTCGCCAAGGATGTGGTGATCGTCGGCGCGGCGCACCTCTCTGGCGGCGATCCGAAGAGCCGCCGCAATGTCCGAGGCTATGTTCGAGGTTTCGATGTGCGCACCGGCAAACGCCTCTGGATTTTCCACACTATTCCCAAGCCCGGTGAATATGGCGCCGACACGTGGGATAAAGACTCACTGGCCTACACCGGCAACACCGGCGTCTGGGCCCAAATCTCTGTCGACGAGGACCTCGGCCTCGTCTATTTGCCCGTGGAATTGCCGACGGGCGATTACTATGGCGGCGACCGTCCCGGCAACGGCCTCTTCGGCGAAAGCCTCGTCGCAGTCGACCTGCAAACCGGCAAGCGCAAGTGGCACTACCAATTCGTCCATCACGGCTTGTGGGACATGGATATCCCGGCCGCGCCGATCCTCTGCGATATCACGATCAACGGCCGCACCGTGAAAGCTGTCGCGCAGCCCACCAAGCAGAGCTTCCTGTACGTCTTCAACCGTGAAACCGGCCAGCCGATCTGGCCCATCGAGGAACGGCCCGTCCCGAAAGGCGACGTCCCCGGCGAATGGTATTCGCCGACGCAGCCATTTCCGACAAAGCCACCGGCTTATGACAGTCAAGGAGTTTCGATCGATCAGCTAATCGATTTCACGCCGGATCTTCGCGCCGAAGCCGTGAAGCTCGTCTCGAAATATCGCATCGGGCCTCTGTTTACACCGCCGTCCGTCAGCAAGGCTGACGGAACGCTGGGCACGATCACTTCGCCGGGGTCCACCGGCGGAGCGAATTGGCCGGGCGGTTCCTACGATCCCGAGACGCATAAGCTGTACGTCTATTCCCAGACCGCCATTGCACTGCTGGGAATGGTTCCCTCGCCGGGCCCTCAATTTTCAGACATGGAATACGTCCAGGGCGTGGCCGGCAGAGAGCCGCGCAACAGCACGCCTATGGGCGCGCCGCCCCGTCCAGCTCCTCCGGGCGAGGCAGCTCGCGGCGGCGACGAAGGCGGCCCGACGCTGACCGTCAGCGGTTTGCCGCTGCTGAAGCCTCCCTACGGACGCATTACTGCATTGGACATGGATAAAGGCGAAATCGCGTGGCAGGTAGCGCATGGCGAAACTCCCGATAACGTACGCAATCATCCGGCCCTCAAAGGCCTGACGATTCCGCGCACCGGCCAGGCTGGGCTGGTTGGAGTGCTGACGACGAAGTCCCTCGTCATCGCCGGCGAGCCGATGTTCACCACAACCGCCTCGGGCGCACGCGGCGCCATGCTGCGCGCCTACGACAAAGCCACCGGCCATGAGGTCGGAGCCGTCTACATGCCCGCGCCGCAAAGCGGTTCGCCGATGACCTATATGCTGAATGGGCAGCAGTACATCATCGTTTCCATCAGCGGACGGGACTACCCCGGTGAACTCGTCGCCTTTCGGCTCCCGTCTGTAGCCATCTCGCAACGCGAGTAACTCTCTGCCGCAGCGTCGAAAAATGCAGTTCACTCTCCGAACTGTTTGTGTGCGGGCTAAAAGCGTCTCCCTCGCCGCCGCAGGATTCGCACTCGCCGTATGGGCGTGCGCGCCTCGCGCGCATTCTCAGGCCGCGGCGCCACAAGCAGCCGCCCCGGCGGCGGTCGACCTCGACCCTTGGGGCCGGCCCGTACCGCCGCCCGCACGCAATCAGAAGTCTGTCCCTGCTCCGCGCCACGATATTTCTGGCACTTGGGACCCCGTCAACGGGCAGCTCGATGGAGTTCAGTTCAATGGTTCCAAGGCCTTTCAAGAAGACGGCAAAGCCGATCGTGAGCCGCCTTACACCGCGCTGGGCCGCGAGGAATGGCAGCGCAATAAACCGAGCATAGGATCGAGAGGCGTTGTCCCCGCACAAGCCAATGATCCCGTGCTCGCCTGCGACCCTCAGGGATTCCCGCGCGAAAATCTTTTTCAATTAAGGACCACGCAGATCGTCCAGACGCCCGTCTCTGTGGTCATTCTGTATGAATTTGACCAGATCTGGCGGGTCATCTGGACCGATGGGCGCGAACTCCCCAAGGATCCAGAACCGAGATGGTTCGGCTATTCAGTGGGCAAGTGGGCAGATGATTACACATTGGTCGTTCAGACTTCCGGCATCGACGAAAGAAGCTGGATCGATAATGTCGGCCGTCCGCATAGTGACGAGCTGCGCGTCGAGGAGCGTTTCCACCGCGTCGATCGTGATCACTTGCAATGGACCGTGATCATTGACGATCCCAAAATGTATACCCAACCCTGGGTGGCGCTCGATGAGTTGCCGTTCTATTTGCAGCCGCCAAATCTCGATGTCCGAGAGATGATCTGTTCGCCGTCAGACTCTGCCGCATATGACAAATTGATTGGGAATCCCGCCAGCGACAAAGCCGACAAATAAGTGGGGCCTGGCGCAAAATAAAAAGGGACTCCGAATGGTGTCCCTTTTGTGATTTACCTTACCGTTTATTTTTCGAAGCTGACGAAATCGCCGTTATCCGCGCAGACCTGTTCCTGAATAGTCCAGTCCGGACGGAGTTGAAATCCCAGGTGTACATTCCAGGGCTTCGCTAAAGCTTTCGCATCTTCCATCGTAACGTCGACTTCCAGATCATTCTGGTTCATGCGCTGAAAGCGCTCGGTCACGTGCAGCTGATCGCTATGCGGGCGCCCCGCGCGATCCAGCCAGCTTTTGTCATTGAAACCAATGGTATCGACGACGAAAGTATCGCCGTCCCAACGCCCGATCGAATCGCCCATGTAAGTCGCTGTGAGATCTTCTGGATGCTTCCGCCCGTCGGTGAAGACATGACGAACCGTGTGGTCATACTCGTAGAGGATGATGGCCTCTTTCGGAGTTTGTAGGATTTGCAACGGAAAAGGCTGCAGATAGATTCGCGGCACGCCTGGCGGGTAGCACTTGGTTATAACCGGATCGTTGGTCTCCTGTAGGGTGTATTGGCCGCCGTTAGAGGACTTCGCCTTTTTGAATTGCTCTTCACCCCACGGAGTAAACTCCGCGGCGCTCCCAACATAGCTATCACCGCCGTATCCGCGACGCGCGTTCCAAATCCCACTCAGATCGTGCGGATCGTGGGCTGGGCCCTGCACGGGAGGAGCTGGTCCTCTTCGCATTCCCTGCTGAGCCGGCGGGTTCGCTGCTGGCTGATTACCTTGCGCGGGACGCTGGCCGGAGGGCGACTCCTGTGCCCTTGCACCTGAACAAATCGCTAACGCCGCGACCACCAAAAAGGTAGCCCTAGCCGAAGCCTTTCGCATTTATCGAAACTCCTTGCGTCGCTGGCGTGCTACGTAATTGCCAAGCGTAACCTTAGTTATCGCCGCCCCCGCCGAGGGAAACTTCCTGACCGTCTTTCTCAATTTTTCGAATCCACATCGTCGGCTGTCCGCTCTTCGCCGGACCGCCGGTTAGTGTCACTTGATCGCCCGGCTTTATGGTGCTCTTGGTCCAACCGGCTCGGGCCAGATGGTTCGGGCTTGTCAATTCGCCCTGCCACTTCTCCATCTTGCCGGACGGATCTTTCCCGTCCATGGCGATAAGTACGTGGGGATTGACGAACTGAAAATCCGTCACCGTGCCGGTGACGGTGATGCTCTTCGACATATCGTAAGCGGCCGCTCCATGATGCGCGAAGGCCGGTCCCGTGAGAATGCCCAAAATGCCGAGAGAGATGAGAGCCAAAATCAACTTATTCCGCATGTGACTGCACCTCCAGCGTCTGTGAAGTCTCGCATTAGTCCCGATGCCTGTCAACGGTTGCAGGCGCTGATGGCCTGTTAAATCGATGTTAAAGAAGCCCTTACCAGCCTCATCGGCGACCGCTTGCGTTCATCAGCGAAATGGATCACTCGCTGCTAAAGAAATTTCGCAAACGCCGCGCACCCTCCTGAAATTCCGCCTCGCGTTCGATCAGGCTGACGATCACGAAGCCATCGCGAGGAAAATCGAAGAAGTGCCCCGGATGCACAAGTACGTCGCAATTCTCGAGCAGCTCGATCGCAAGTTCTTCATCTGAACCTCTA
This sequence comes from uncultured Acidobacteriota bacterium, assembly GCA_963846235.1. Lineage (GTDB taxonomy): Bacteria > Acidobacteriota > Terriglobia > Acidiferrales > UBA7541 > Palsa-189. Next base: position 2,713,862 of record CAWJVF010000002.1, on the reverse strand, counting down.
GCGGGAACTCGCAGAACGGCGTACCAGCCCCCTTCACGTTTCAGCCGATCAACCGAACTTTTCTGCATCAGTGCGTCCAGGAATTTGAGATTCGAACAGACCCTTTGCTGCATTTGCTTTTGCAAATCGCCGCGAATGCTTAACATTTCGCGGAGCGCAAGCTGTACAGGAATACTCGGGGAAAGGTATGTGTCGCCGATCACGTCGAGGCGCTGCATGGCGGCGGCGACGAGTTCATCTGGCCCACTCACAACCATCCATCCGAGCTTCATTTGCGGGAGCAGAGAGATTTTAGATAGGCCGCTGAGTGTGAACGTCAGGGCAGAGGAATCAAAAGCAAACGTGCAGGGCGGGTCGAAGCCATCCGCGTAATCCAGAAAAACTTCGTCGGCAATAATGGCCAGATTTCTGCGCGTGCAAATTTCGGCGAGCTTTTGAGCTTCTTGTCTCTTAACGAAAGAGCCCGTCGGATTATTCGGATGCACCACCATTATGGCTTTCGAACGCGTGGTCAGCGAAGCCGAAAGGCCGGTAAAATCGATTTGCCAGCCTTGGTCGTAAATCAGTGGATAGGGCACCGGGCGAATGTCGGCCAGGTCAGCCAAATATTCAAAAAGCGGATAGCTCGGCGCCGGAACGAGCACTCGGTCTCCCACGTCGCAGAGCAGGCGGAAGACGTAGTTGTACGCTTCGCTGGTGCTCGAGGTAAGAACAATGCGCGATGGATCAACCCGCGTTCGCGTGCCGAAAAATCCGGGCCGGCTGCGATAGTACTCTGCGATCGCCTCGCGCGCCTGATGCACACCCTGGCTTTCAGGGTCGTAGCGCAACATGCGCCGATCCTGCAGCGCGGTAAAAAGACGCTCCTCGGGATAGCTGAACCCGCAGGTTGTAGGGTTTGAGTTCGTCAGGTCAAAAAGAGGTTTGCCTGAGCGCCGATGCTCTTCGAGAGCTTTTGCGAAACGATTCGGTTGGAGATTCCAATTTGTGCGCGATGTAAACATGCATGGATGAGAACCGTTAATTCGCCTGCTGGTGCGTCACGATCTCGTCGCATTCAATCTGGCCGTCCCGCAGGTAGATAACCCGGTCGGCGTGTTCCGCGATGTCGCGCTCGTGCGTTACCAGGATTATGGTGTTTTTCTCCCGATGCAGGCGTTCGAACAAAGCCATAATCTCTTTGCCGGTGCGGCTATCGAGATTGCCCGTGGGCTCGTCGGCGAGCAGAATCGAAGGAGAATTCACCAGGGCTCGCGCGATGGCCACACGTTGCCGCTGGCCGCCGGAAAGCTCACTCGGCTTGTGCATCATGCGATTCCCCAGCTCTACGGCTTCCAATGCAGCTTTGGCCCGCTGCAGTCGCTCTTCGGCTCGCACGCCTTTATAAATCATGGGCAGTTCCACATTGTGAAGAGCCGTAGCCCTCGGCAAGAGGTTAAAGGTCTGGAAAATGAACCCCACCTCTTGATTGCGAATACGCGCCAATTGATCCTCATCGAGATCGCTGACCAGTCTTCCGGCGAGCCAATATTTACCGCTGGTGGGCACATCCAGACAGCCAATCAGGTTCATCAGCGTGGATTTGCCCGACCCAGATGGGCCCATGATAGCGACGTATCCGCCGCGCTGAATGGATAGGCTCACGCCTCGCAAAGCGTGCACTGTCTCCGCGTCCATCGCGTAGCTCTTTGAGAGATCCTCGGTTTTGATGGCCAAACCTTGGTCCAGCAGGTCAGTTCGAAGTGAAGTAGGAATTGCTGAGCTGACGGCCATCAGAGTCGTCCCCAAACGTCAGCGCATTCAGAAAGTGAAACCTGCAACATCACGAATGCCGCTGTCCTTTCACATCTTAGCGACCTGGAGCGATCGCCTGAAGCCCCGTTGTGCATTCTAACATTGCCTCAACTTACCCTCCCTGTCGAGACTCCATCTGTTTCAAAGGAGATGGCTGGCTCTGCCCCGCGCTATGGTGGGCAACCCTTACATGCCTTCTAAGACTCTTTAGGGACTAAGGTATGCCGCCGGGGGCGTGGATTCTCTCGTTGACGCCTGTCGCGGTCTGGGACTAAAATTCAGGTCTACCTAGGATGGGGTATACCCAATGAAGAAGTCGCAACACCTTCGATTTTCCATTTTGGGAAGCGCTTTGTGTCTGCTCGGAGCCTTGCCGCCCATTTCTGCCGCGGCTCAGGGACAGCCGGCAACCCAACAGCAAGCCCCTCCCAGCCAGCAATCAGACCAAAAACAAGATACGAATAAGAAGAAACAGAGCGATAAGCAGGTCCTGAAGGAACTCGCCACCCCCTACAAAAAGTGGCTAAGCGAAGACGTTATTTACATCATCACGGACTCAGAACGGAAAGCTTTCTTGCAGCTGCAAACCAACGAAGAGCGCGAGCAGTTCATCGAGGAATTCTGGCAGCGGCGCAATCCTGATCCGGATTCGGTCGATAATCCCGTAAAAGAAGAGCACTATCGGCGCATCGCTTATGCCAATGAGCATTACGCGTCCGGCGTTGCCGGCTGGAGAACCGATCGCGGCCGCATCTATATCATGTACGGCAAGCCTGACGATCTCGAAAGCCACACTCAGGGCGAGACGTGGAACCGGCCTCTGGACCAGGGCGGCGGCGAAACCCAAACCTACGCCTATGAAGACTGGACGTATCACTACATTGAAGGCATCGGCGAGAACGTAGAGCTCGAGTTTGTGGATCCGTCGGGTACTGGCGAATTTCGCCTGACCACAGATCCGTCCGAAAAAGACGCGATGCTTTATGTGCCTGGCGCCGGCTTGACCCTTGCGGAGCAGCAGGGTCAGTCTTCCAAAGCGGCCCGATTCACGAATACCGATGGAACGCATATGGCGCCGTCACCCTATGGGGCGCGCAGTTCCAACTTAGATGAATTTAGCCGCCTCGAACTCGAAGCGAAGATTTGGACGCCGCCTGCGGTCAAATTCAAGGACCTGGAGGAAGTCGTCTCCTCCCGCATCGTTCGCGATCAGATCAAATTCGACTACCGCTTCGATTTTTTGCGGGTAGCCGGCGATACCGTACTGGTTCCGATAACAATACAGATCCCCAATAACCAATTGAGCTACCAAAGCAAGGATGGCGTGCACACAGCAACGCTCAACCTTTTTGCGCGGGTAAGTTCACTTAGCGGACGCACGGTGCAAACGTTTGAAGATACGATCCGCAAGGACTTCCCGGATTCGCTTCTGCAAGGCTCCTTGCGCTCCTCCTCGATCTATCAAAAGGCGGTTCCGCTGCGTCCCGGCTTATATCGCCTGGATGTGGTACTCAAGGACACGACAAGCAACAACGTCGGCGTGGTAAACGCGCGTTTGGCCGTGCCGCCATTCGATGACGACAAGCTGCAGGCTAGCACCTTGATCCTGGCGGACGAGATTTCTCCCGTCGCTTCCAAGGACATCGGTTTGGGTATGTTTGTGATCGGTTCGATGAAGGTCAGGCCGAAGCTCGACCAAAGTTTTCTTGCCACTCAGCCGATCGGCGTTTATTTTCAGATTTACAACCTGAAGATCGACGACAGCACGCACAAAAACAACGCCTCAATCGAGATAAAGATTCTGCAGGGGGACCAGGCCGTCAAACAAGTGGTCCAGAGCTCTGAACAACTGCACCAGCAGGGCGAGCAATTGACGGTTCAGGAATCGGTGCCGGCCCAAACGTTGCCGCCCGGCAAATATCGGCTCGAGATCAAAACGACGGATGCAGTGGCCAACCAGAGCATTACCCGGACGGCGGATTTTACAGTTACACCTCCGGCGAACGAGAAGATCGCGGCCCAGACTTCTTCCGCGAGGTGATGAGTAGTGAAGTTTTTGCGGAACGCGACTTTCGTCCTTTGCGGACTCCTCCTGTCCGCTAGCCCTTCGCGCGCAGCGCATAATTTCGGCAAACTCACTGGTCTTGTAGCTGACCCTTCCGGCAACCCTCAAATGGGAGCCAGCGTCTGGCTGACGCCGGAATTTGCCGGCGGACGCGCCATTGAGTTGCTTACCGACGACAACGGGATCTTCGTTGGTCAGCGGCTCCGCCCGGGCCTGTATTCGGTCAAGGTGACTCTCGCCGGGTTCATGCCGTCGTTTCAAAATCACATCAGCGTTGGTGCGGATGTAAATACATCCCTCCACATCGAACTTGACTCCATCTTTGCCTCGCTTGACCAGTTACGGAAGAAGTCGGCCAAGCCTGCTGAGCCCGACGATTGGAAGTGGGTTCTACGCACTGCGAGTTCTTCGCGTCCTGTATTGCAGCTGCGGGACGGCACTGTTGTGATCGCGAGTAGCTCGGACGTCGAGAAAGATAGCGAGCCACGCGTCAGTGTGGAAATGAATAATGGCTCGGTTCGACCTGGTTCTTTCTCTGGCGCCCCAGGATTTATGGGCACTGCCGTCTCTTACGATCAAAGCCTGGGACGCGCGGGCAAGTTGTTGATGGCCGGTGAAATCAACTACGACGAGGCGATTCCTGGGGTCTTTGGCGGCTCAGTAGCGAGTATCTGGCTCCCAAGTGGGCAGTTCGGCGAAGGACCGGAAACTACCCTTACTGTACGGCAGGTTCGCCTCGGCGACTCAGGCAGGTCCCTCCGGGCCATGCGCTTTGAGCACTCCGAACAAATGGCTTTGACCGATCGCGTAATTCTGGAGTACGGCGGCGAATACCTTTCGGGGGGCTATGTGGGCGCGTCGACTTCCTCATTGCGGCCGCACGCCCGCTTGGGCCTACATCTCTCCGTTCATTGGGACGCCGCGTTTTTGGTTGAAACAGATCCGGATGCATACGGCCTGCGCACTCAGGCTTCTTCAGAAGGTGGGGAACCCGCGATTGACGCCCTTCAGGCGGGGCCTGCACTCATTTGGACTAATGGCACAGCCGATTCTCAATGGTGGATGGCACGAGGAATTTGCTGTCCGGCACGATGTCGGAACTCGAGGTCAGTTCGAAAGTGCAGTCTTTCGCGATGACTCCAGGCATCAGGGTGTTTACGGGAACGGCGTGGAGCCGACAGCGTCTCGCTGGCCAGCTTCCAGGCCCCTTCGCCAGTGATGCCGGAGCTGCGGGTTTCTGGGGCACCCGGATGGTTTACCGCGAGAAGCTCTCCGATCATCTCGAACTGGCGGGCGTGTATGCCTGGGCTGGCGCGTTGGCCGCCAACGGCCAATCCGCGCCGCTTGCAGAACTGCGCGACATGGTGCAAACCCGCTATCGCCATAGCGTCGCCGCCCGCGTTGCCGGAAAAGTGCCAAAATCCAAAACCCAATTGGCCGCAAGCTATAAGTGGATCGATGGCACCGTTCTTACACGCCAGGACGTGTATAGCGAAACCGCCATGGCCATCGATCCCAACCTTAGCCTCACAATCCGCCAGCCGCTACCGTCATTCCGAAAGGGACACTGGGAAGCTCTGGCAGATTTTCGGAATATGCTCGGCGCAGGGTTATGTATCTCTCGAAGGCGCCAGACGGGCGCATGCTGGTGATGCCAGTCGAGCGCTCTTTCCGCGGTGGCGTGAGTTTTCAGTTCTAGTGGCCATCTACCGAAATTGCGTAATCTCCTACCAGAAACCGTATACCATTGGCAGTCGCAAGTTTGCGGCTCATGCATATCGCTGTCCTCCAAATGACTTAATCTTAATTAAAATCCATATACCGCGGTATGGAACGTGCTACCCTTTCTCAGCAATTATTGCCGAACCTGATCGATGCGGTATGACTCACGACAACCAAACCATTGGGTCCGTGTTGAGCGCCGTTGTACTGGTGTTGCTCACGATAGGCGCGATTGTCTTCGGTGTGATCAATTTCCAGCAGCGCCTCTCATTCGACGTGCCAGACGACGGGGTTTCCTGGTGGGATAGCGCACAAGGCCTCGCGGCCAAATTCGTTGCGCCTAATTCGCCGGCCGAGCGCGCGGGAATCAAATCGGGCGACGTGCTTGTCTCCATTGACGGACAGCCCCTGACTCGCGCCATTGAGGTAAGCAAGCGCCTCTGGGGATTGGGAATATGGTCGCAGGCCGGCTACGAAATCCGGCGCCAGAACCGCACCTTCGATACCAGCGTTATCACCGCGCCGGCCCCCAAGCCCATCTCCATTGAAAATTATCTTCGGGTGGTAGGCCTGCTTTACCTGCTCATCGGCTTGTATGTTTTCGCTCGGCGTTGGAACGCCTCGCGGGCTGTCCACTTCTATACGTTTTGCCTCGCGTCTTTTGTACTCTTCTCGTTTCACTACACCGGCAAGCTGAACTCCTTCGACTGGGAGGTTTACTGGGCCAAGCTCCTTGCGCTGCTCATTGCACCTGCGCTCCTGGTCCATTTCTCCTTCATGTTTCCGGAAAGAGTGTTTCCGGAAAGAAGTGTCGCGCGTGGCTCGATACGTCGCATCGTGCTGTGGGCTTGTTATCTGCCGGCAGTCGCCTTGCTCACGCTCCAAATCTCTGTGGCGCTCGGCGCAGTAGGTTTCGTGGCCTCATTCCCCGCGCGTGTCGCACTCGATCAGCTGGAGCTGGTCTATCTGGGAGCCTACTTCCTGTTGGCGGCGGCGATCTTTCTCCGCAGCTATTGGCGCGCACCTAACGGAGTGGTGCGCCAGCAGTTGAAGTGGCTCACCGGCGGCACGCTGGCCGGCATTTTGCCCTTCGCCGCGCTGTACATCCTGCCGTTCTCGCTGGGGGCCGTCCCGCGCCAGTGGATGAACTTATCGGCGCTCTCGCTGGCACTGATTCCATTGTGCTTCGCATACGCGATCGGGCGGTATCGGCTGATGGATGTCGACATCATCTTCAAGCGCGGGCTGACGTATACGGCGGCGACTGGTGCTGTAATCGCTATCTATGTCGCGCTGGTGACGTCATCGGGGGGCTGTTCCATACGGCGTGGCCGACGGGTCTGTTTGGCGAAGTCATCGCCATCATCATCGCTGCATTCCTCTTCCAACCGTTCCGCGAATGGACCCAGGCCCATCTCGACCGCTTTTTCTATCGTGATCGCCTGAATTATCGCCGCACGCTGATCGAATTCGGGCGCACGCTCACCAACGAAGTTCGCGTGGAACCCATGCTCGCATCGGTCATGGATCGAATCTCGCAAACTTTGCTGGTAGACCGTCTCGCTGTGTTTCTCGATGACGAGTTCACGCCAGGGCGTTACCGCTTGCTCAACTTCCGCGGTCTAGGTCTCTCCGAGTCAGCGGCCGAGGCGCTGGACTTGAGTTTCCTCTCGCCCAATCGGCCGGAATTTGCACGTGGCTATTTCTTCTTCGATTCCTATCGTGCGGCGCGCGAAGAGAGCGAATCCGTACGACGCTCACTCGAACAACTGGATCTCCCCTATTTCATCCCGTGCCGCATTCACGACCGCACCGTCGCCATTCTCGGCGTGGGCAAGACGATCGACGGTGACTTCCTCACCAGCGAGGATGTCGAGTTGCTCTTCACCATAGCCGGCTACCTCGCCGTGGCGCTCGATAATGCGCAGCTGTATTCCTCGCTCGAGCAAAAGGCGCAGCAGATCGAGCGCTTGAAGGATTTCTCGGAAAATATCGTTGAATCGATGAATGTCGGCGTGCTTGCAGTGGACTTCGAGGGCCGCATTGAGTTCTGGAACACGCAACTGGAGCAGTCCATGGGCATGCGGCGCGCCGATGCCGTTGGGCACACCCTCGAGGAAATTCTGCCCGCCGATTTAGCCGTTGAAATAGCCGCGCGCGCGCAGGAAGAACGCGTCACGAATCTCTACAAGTTCCCGCTGCGAAATCGGGATGGCCGCACTCTGGTCGTGAATGTCTCCATCGCTCCGTTGGCGGCGAAATCCGAGGAGCGCCTCGGCCGGCTCATCCTCGTCGACGACATTACCCAGCGCATGCAGCTCGAAGAGCAGCTGGTGCAGACAGAAAAGCTGACTTCATTGGGTTTGCTGGCTGCGGGCGTAGCCCACGAAGTGAATACGCCGCTGGCCGTGATTTCCAATTACATTCAGATGCTCGCCAAACAGCTGCCTTCTAACGATCCTCGGCAAAAATTGACCGACAAGATCGTGAAGCAGACTTTCCGCGCTAGTGAGATCGTCAATAATTTACTCAATTTCTCGCGCACCGGTGGTGCGGCGTTCAAGGAAGTGAATCTCAACCAGGTGATCGATGAAACACTGACGTTGGCGGCTCATCCCTTCCGTGCCGGCAACGTTCAGGTGATCAAAAATCTGGAAGCCGATTTGCCCGCCATTCTTGGATCAAGCAATCGCTTGCAGCAGGTTTTCCTGAATCTTTTCCTGAACGCCAAAGACGCCATGCCTTCTGGCGGGATGCTCGAAGTGCGAAGTAGCGCAAATAACGGCACCGTAGAAGTCGAAATATCCGACACAGGCATGGGCATTCAGCGCGAAAATCTCGCGCGTGTTTTTGATCCCTTCTTCACCACCAAAGCCACAGGACGCGGCACCGGTTTGGGCCTCTCGGTAAGCTATGGCATCATCAAAGAGCATGCCGGCAAAGTCGAGGTGCGCTCAACCCCTGGCAAAGGCACCTCTTTCCGCTTGGAATTTCCGGCGGTAAGGAAAGCGGTTCATGCCTAATGGCTCGATCCTGGTCATAGACGACGAAGCGGAAATTCGGGAGGGTCTCGAGCTGCTCCTTTCCTCGGAAGGCTACTCCGTCACTTCCGCAGAAACCGGCGAAGCCGGGCTCGCGCGCCTCGAACAAGAACCTTTCGACCTGCTGCTTCTCGACGTAAGCCTTCCCGGCCGTAGTGGCCTCGATCTGCTCCGCGATATTCGGCAGCGCGATCCGCATCTTCCCGTCGTGCTGATCACAGCCTACGGCTCCATCGACATGGCACGCCAGGCGTTCAAAAGCGGCGCTCAGGACTACATCACCAAACCGTGGTCGAATGACGAACTGCTCGCGCAGATTGCCTCGGCCATCGAGGGCCGTCGACTGCGCGAAGAAAATGTTCAACTCAAGCGGGCGCTCAAGCAGCGCTATAACTTCCCGAACATTATTGGCAAAAGCGATCGTATCGTTTCGCTTCTCGATCTGGTGGCACAGGTCGCGCCGTCGCGATCCACCATTCTTATTGTGGGCGAAAGCGGCACCGGGAAAGAACTCATCGCCAAGGCCATCCACTCCGCTTCTCCGCGCGCTGATAAGCCTTTCGTGGCTGTGAATAGCGGCTCGATTCCGGTCGATCTTCTCGAATCGCAGCTATTCGGCCACGTTAAGGGTGCGTTCACCAGCGCCATCGCCTCCAAGAAGGGACTTTTCGAGGTCGCCGATCAAGGCACGATCTTCTTCGATGAAATTTCCACCATCGGCATGGAAACGCAGGCCAAGCTGCTGCGCGTGATTCAGGAGCGCGAATTCATGCGCCTGGGCGGCACCGAAAATATCAAGGTAGACGTGCGCATCGTCGCCGCCTCGAACGTCGATCTGCTGGGCCTTGTGCGCGATGGCCGCTTTCGCGAGGATCTCTATCACCGCCTCAACGTGATTGCTCTCAAGCTGCCGCCTTTGCGCGAGCGCCGCGAGGATATTCCTTCGCTCCTCGATCATTTCTTGCAGCAGTTCTCCAAGGAAAACAATCGCCCCTTGGGACAATTTACTCGGGAAGCCATGAAGCTGCTGATGGACTATCACTGGCCGGGAAACGTCCGCGAGCTCGAAAATGTCGTCGAGCGCGCCGTGGTGCTCTCTTCGCGCGAAGAAATTGACGTTGATCTGCTGCCGGAGCCGATTCTCACGCGAGAAATGCTCGGCGATGCGCGGCTGCAGCTCTCCGACCTCCTGAATTCTCTCGCCAAAGAAAGCAACCAGCACACGCCTGCCGGTCAGCCCGCACCCTCACTTTTCGAAATCATGGAGCAGATTGAACGCCGCGTGATCCTGGATATGTTGGAGCAAACCGGTTGGAATCAGACCGAAGCGGCCGAGCGATTTCAGGTCCCGCTATCGACATTGAATCAAAAAATTAAGCGATTGGGGATCGAGATTCGCCGTCGCAGCGTCGGCTTGCCGGCCCATGCTGCGGAAAGTAGGGGCTAAGTCCGTATTACTGCCAGGATAGGGTCCTTACGGCTGATGCGTTGAAGCGGGCGCCGCCGGTCGCGTATAACCCTTGGGAAGCAGCGTCGTCGTAAGATCCACTCCCGAGAGGTCGACTCCTTCCAGATTCGTTTCGCGCAGAATTGTCACGCCCATATCCGCGCCGGCAAAAAGCGCGCCTCTGATATTTGCCAGGCGAAAATTGGCGTTGCGCAGATTGGCACGGCGGAAATCCGCGTTGCTCAAATCGCATCGGAAAAACTCCACGCCGCTGGCTTGCGCTTCGCTTAGATTGACGCCCGGCAGATGAGCTTCCGTCAGGTCTGTGCTACGCAGATCAGCGCCGCGCAGTTGAGCTCCCGCCAGGCTGGCGTGCGTGAGTTTGGCCTGCCGCAGATCCGCGCCTTCCAATTTCGCTCCGTCGAGAATCGCGCCACTCAGATTCGCATGGCGCAGATCCGCAAGCCTCAAATCCGCTCCAGTCAGGTCGGCACGCTGGCCTCCCGCTTTGCCGAGAAAATGGTTTTTGTGCGCGTCCAGGATCTCAGATAGTTTTTTGCCCTGGTGGCGAATTCGCGTTGGCTTGCGCAGCCCCTTGCCTCCAGTAATCAAATCCAAAAGTCCCATTGTCCATCCTCTGCACCGGAAAGTACGTCGTGCACCTATTCTACTGAAATCATCGTCAACGATCAGCTGGCAAGCCGAAGATCCTTCGAAGTTATGATAACGTGAAGGTGGCCTTCAACTGGCTGTGTGAATTGTGAAGAGCATCTAACTTGGACCATTTATGCGATCCACTCCGTCGGCAAATTGCAACGTCACGCGCGTTTTCCTGCTGGCGTTTGCGTTTCTTCAGTTGATTGCGCTCCCTGTGGCGGCACGTGCGCAGGGAAATGCAGGCGGCGAAATCGTGGCCAATTTGGCGACGGGGCGCGCGATTTTTTGCGTCACGAAAGATGCCATCATCGTCGCGGCAACCAGCGGCGGCGGAGAAGTCGGCTCGCGGCCTCCCGCCGTGCTCCCCGTCAGTTCCGGACGCATCGGCGTTTTGCTGGGAGCCATCGACTGGACCGCTCCGGACACCGCCAAGGCCACGCGTTTTGATGCTGAATTGCCGGCCGTCGCGGCGAACGCCCTTCGCCGTCCCTCCCAGAAACCTTCTGAGGAACCTAGCGAGATCGAAGATATCGGCGTTGGAGTGCTTGAATTGATCCGGCCGATCGTCGATCAGATCCATCATAAGCTCGACCTCGCCCCTGATGAGCCTCTCGTGGAACTGATCCTCGTCGATTATGTGCAGAATTACGGGCCCGAAATCTGGAACCTGCAGTATCGCGTCCGCCAGGAAAATCTCGCCAATGATTTTTGGCAGACGCGCATCCTGCGTCCTGCGTACGTCCAGCTCTACCCGCCGGAAAAAGGACAGCCGCGCACGTTTATCGAGTCCGTTTATCCGGCGAATCTTCCGCAGCTTCAGTTGGCTCAGCGTGTCGCGCAACCCGATACGCAGTTCGACCGGATTGCGCATTCTTCGCGCAACGTTTCCGACGCTGTCGCTTTAGTTGCCGCGGGTAATAGCATCAAAGCTCAGGCTTCCCCCATTTCAGACTTCATGCGCGCCGCAATTCCGGCGGCCGGAGGAAATGAACAGAACCTGGTAATGGCCGCATTGGATATGAACCGCGGGTTTCAATGGATCCTTCGCGCCCCAGGAACCCATTCCGCCCGGCAAAACACAAACCCAACCCAGCGAACCCGACGCGCCTTCACTGCGCAATCGCGGAGCGCGTCCGCGATAGCTCGTCTCCCGACCGACTTTTACGGATTATTTTGGAGCGGCGGCGCTACTTCGCTGCGGCTTTCTCCGCGAACTGCTGCTTCACGCGCGCGCTCTTCTCTGCTACCGAGCGCGCCAACTCCTGCTTGTAGGCAACGAGTTGTTCGGCGACTCGGTGATCGAACGTGGCTATGATCTCCGCCGCATAAATCGCCGCATTGATCGCGCCGGGCTTATCAATGGCCATTGCCGCTACGGGTACACCGGCCGGCATCTGCACACTCGAAAGCAGTGCGTCAATGCCCGATAGCACCGTGGTGGCCATGGGCACCGCAATCACCGGCAGAGTCGTAAGCGCCGCTACAACGCCGGCCAGATGCGCCGCCCCGCCCGCGGCGACGATCACTACCTTCAGCCCTCTCTCGATCGCCGTCGTCGCGTATTCGTGCGTACGCGCAGGCGAACGATGTGCTGAGACCACTTCGATTTCGAATGGAATCGAAAACTTATCCAGCATTTTCGCCGATTCGTTCATTACCGGCAGATCGGTGTCCGAACCCATAATGATGCCGACCTGCGGTCGTTCTTTGGACGTCTCGCCTTTGCTCAATGCGCTCCTCCGACATTCGGAATGGCCTCAGCGGCCTCGTGAATCTCAATCTCATCTCCGCGCGAAACTCGACCGCCTTCTATCACGCGGCACAATACTCCTCTGCGATCTTTCAATGCTTCCTGCAATCCCATACGAATCTCGTCCATCTGATGGCACGGCTCGCACGGAATCGTCACCTCGAGCACTACGCCTCCAATCGCAAGCTGCTGCCCCAGTTTTAGGTTAGCAACATTTAGGCCCACCGTCGTGATGTTCTCGCGTACGATCCCTGGTTCCAGACCAAATTCGGCCAGCGTCTCCGTGTCGACCAGCAGAACCTGTCGCTTGCTGCCCAGCCGTCCGTGGATGCAGCCTTCAAATCCCCGATTCGCTACTGCTGTGGCCTGATCGACAGCCTTCATCGGCTTGCGGTGCTCGACAGCAATGAAAAGATTCGAGACGTGCGCCATTCGTTTCAAGCCTCTCCAGCATTTGCGACAAGAGGCGCCGCCAGAGCAATGTCCCGGCGGTAGTGACACTCGGCAAACTGAATGCGTCCGACTGCATCATAGGCCGTCCGCCGCGCCTCGTCCAAACTGTCCCCGACGGCAGTGACCCCAAGGACTCTACCACTACTTGTGTAGTACTTATCGCCTTCGCGTTTTGTACCCGCATGAAAGACGGCTACACCGGGCATTGCGGACGCTTTTTCCAACCCGTGGATCTCTTTGCCGGTTGCATAATTTCCGGGATAGCCGCCAGACGCCATAACAACGCAAACACTCGCACCAGGGTGCCATTTTAGGGCTTGCCTGGCCAATTTCCCCTCTGCAGTCGCCGAAAGGACCTCAGCTAGATCGAAATCCACTCGCTCCACGATTGCTTGTGTCTCCGGATCCCCTAGGCGGCAGTTGAATTCAAGAACTTTAGGGCCATTCGACGTTAACATTAGCCCGAAATAGAGGAAGCCGCGATAAGCGCAGCCTTCACGCTCCAACGCGGTAAACGTCGGCTCCACAATTTGCCGTCGGATTTCGCGTTCAATTGCTGGCAAAACGATTCCATCGCAGGAATATGCACCCATACCGCCCGTATTGGGGCCTCGATCTGCGTCAAAGGCCCGCTTGTGATCACGAGTCGGCACTAAAGGCACGAAATCGTGGCCGTCACTAAGCACAATAAAAGACAACTCCTTGCCCTCGAGTGCCTCTTCAATGAGCAGCTTAGCGCCTCCGTCTCCAAATTCTCGTTTTCCAAGAACGCGATCCGTGAATTCCGTGGCTTCGCCGAAGGATTTCGCTACCAGGACCCCTTTTCCACCGCAAAGTCCATCGGCTTTGAGAACCAGGGGATATTTGAGGCTTTCAAGCTTTTTTAGAGCATCCGACGCCGAAGAAAATACGCCGTAAGTGGCTGCTGTCGGTATAGCGTGGCGATTGAGAAAGTCCTTCGCAAAGATTTTACTGCCTTCAAGTTGGGCGCACTTCTTCGAAGGAGCGATTATTTTCAATTTCCGGCGATCGAATTCCTCGGCAATTCCGTCGACGAGCGGTTGCTCAGGGCCTATAACCGTCAGATCCGCCCCCAGCTTTTGAGCCAGATCACCAAGTGCCCGTATATCTGCCAGATTGGCCGGAATACATTCGGCTTGCTGCGAAATCCCGCCATTTCCGGGAGCGCACCAGATCTTTGAAACCGACGGGCTCTGCCGCAGCTTCCAAACCAGTGCGTGCTCGCGGCCGCCGCTTCCGATAGCCAAAATCTTCATAGAAATCGCCAACATTATGTCGGAGCTTTGGGCGATGTCAACGTCTGCGTGGGACTCAATGGCACTTGTGTAAGGAGTCAATCGGTGGTTTGATTCGAGGCCTCTTAACCCAATGTCAACAAGCGAAAACGTGACCGGGCGCCTTTCTCTCGACGAGATCCGCCTGATTCTTTTGCCTTACGGCGGCAACGCGCTCACCGATTCGCAATTAGCGAGCCTGGCCAAGTATCTGGAATTATTGAAAAAGTGGAATCAATCCATCCCTCTCACATCCATCGAAAATGATACAGAAATCGTAGCGAGGCATTTCGGCGAGAGCATTTTCCCCGCTTCACTCCTTCCCATGAGCCGTGGTCGGCTCGCCGACGTTGGAAGCGGCGCTGGATTCCCTGGTTTGCCCCTGAAAATCGCGTTTCCCGAGCTCCAAGTCACTCTCTTGGAGCCCAATCTCAAAAAATGCGCTTTTTTGAGGGAAGTTCACTCCTCTTTGGGATTGTCTAAGGTGGAAGTCGTGCGCAGCCGGTATGAGGATTTCCATGCTGTGCCCGGTTCTTTCGATTTCGTCTGTTCTCGGGCGCTCGGGGGCTATAAAAGGCTGCTGCAATGGTGCAAAGCGCTCCTGAAACCAGGGGGGCAGGTGATTTTATGGCTTGGAACAGAGGATTCGAATTTGCTGATGAGAACGAAGGGCTGGAACTGGGCGCTGCCTGTAAAAATTCCGGAATCCAGGCAGCGCATCCTCCTAATGGGGATACCTAAGCCGTAATTATGCCGAATTTTGTTTCACGTGAAACAATTTTGCAAAATACAGCCCATCGCTTGAGTCGAGCCGCCCTCGCACCGTGAAAATGTTCCACGTGAAACAATTCTAGTGCCTGATACCGTTCGCTCAACCCCAAGATGTCCCCGGCCTGCGAAACATCTTGCACATTCGCTTTGCGTTTGCTAAATTGCCGCCCCAAAAGCACGGCCACTAAAGGAGAGCATTTGGCGCGCGTAATCGCTGTCGCCAATCAGAAGGGCGGCGTAGGCAAGACCACCACGGCAATTAACCTCTCCGCTTCGATTGCACTTGCAGAAAAACCCATCCTCCTGATCGATGCCGACCCCCAGGGAAACACCACGACGGGCATAGGATTCCAGAAAGATCCTTCCCGGCGCACCCTTTATAACGCCTTGTCACTGGGCGAACCGTTAAGCAAAGTTATCATAAAGACTCAAGTCGAAGGCTTGGACCTTATTCCTTCGGACAGGAATCTGGCCGGTGCCGCAGTTGAGCTCGCCACGGCCGAAAACCGCGAATACCGCTTGAAAGAACTGATTCAGCAAGTTCGGTCGGATTACGCCTTTATCATCGTCGATTGTCCGCCGACACTCGACCTGATCACTCTCAACGTCCTGGTCGCGAGCGACTCTGTCCTGGTCCCGATTCAGTGCGAATACCTTGCGCTTGAGGGTGTTTCGGAGCTGCTTGATACGCTGATGCGAATTCGGCGCACGCTTAACCCTGATCTAGCTGTCGAGGGAATCGTGCTGACCATGTATGACGACAGGACTACACTTTCGCGCCAGGTTTCTGCCGATCTCAGGAGTTTTTTCGGAACTCAAGTATTCGAGAGTGTAATTCCCAGGAACGTACGGTTGGCGGAAGCGCCCAGTCACGGTAAGCCGATCATGTTCTACGACATTCATAGTAAAGGTGCCGAAGCCTACATCCAACTAGCAAAGGAGGTCATTGCCAATGGCCAGAAACGCGCTGGGGCGGGGGCTGGGAGCGCTCATTCGTGAGCCGGATCCTCAGCCTGTAGACGTAACCAGATTTCCCGCCGCGACAAACGTAGAACCAGCTTCAGGAATCACGGGCTCGCAATTCGTAGACATTGATTTGATCGAGCCGAGTCCCTATCAGCCGCGCACTCATTTTGCCGAAGAGGCCCTGGCGGAGCTCGCTCAATCGATCCAGGTAAGCGGGATCATTCAGCCTCTGGTGCTGCGACGAATTGGATCGCGCTATCAGCTCCTCGCCGGCGAACGTCGATGGCGGGCGGCGCAGCGAGCAGGCCTCAGCCGTGTGCCCGCAGTCGTCCGCGAAGTCACCGATGAGGCCGCGCTCGAAATAACCCTCGTCGAGAATATTCAGCGCGAGGACCTCAACCCGATCGAAGAGGCGCGAGCCTACGAGCGCCTGATGAGCGAATTTCATCTAACCCAGGAAGAAGTAGCCTCAAAAACCGGCAAGGACCGGGCCACCATCGGCAACGCGACACGCCTTCTGCGTCTGGAAAAGCAGATTCTTGACCTCATCGAGGATGGGCATCTCACCCCGGGGCATGGCCGGGCACTGCTTGCAATAGCTGACCCGCAGCTTCGGCTTTCCCTCGCGCATCGTGCGGCCCGCGGCAGGATGACTGTGCGGCAGTTGGAACGAAGCGGCACTCGGCGCGCCCGCGCCGCAGCCCCTGAGGCTGCCGAGCCACAACTCGACGCAAATACGCGCGCGGCGATTGAGGATATAGAACACATGCTGGGAATGCGCGTGCGTCTTCGCCAGCCGACGAAAAATCGGCCTGGCGAATTGGCTATCGAGTATCACGAAGACTCCCAACTGGTGTGGCTCTATGATCGGCTAGTTATCCAAAAGTGAACACTACATATGTAGTATTAGTGCCCGAGCCTTGTGCTCGCACGCCGCGCTCTGAAACAATTACGCTCGCACAATAATTTCTGAGGTGATTTCTGCCCTGGAAGTTTCGAAAGCGAGAGTCGAAACACGTCCCCGAATGGACCGGGTTCCTCGATAAATCCGTCCGTTTCGAAGGAACGCTCGAGTGCCCCGGCACCTTCCGCGTCGAAGGCGAGTTGAAGGGCCTCATAATTTCCACGCACGTTTTGATTTTGGGCGACGAGGCTCGCGTAGAGGGTCAGATCGAAGGCAACGATATCGTGATCTCAGGCCATTTCAATGGGGTAATCTTCGCCAAGGGAAAAGTGGAGATTCACAAAAAAGGCACCGCAACCGGAGAGATTCATTCGCATTGCCTCGTCATTGAGCCAGGCGGAATTTTTGACGGCGAGTGCCACGTCATTGCGCCATCAGAAGCGACCAAGGCCGTAACGATCCCCATCCGCACCGCACAAGCCAGCTAATCACGCAGACAGAGTTTTCTTGAATTCCTATTTTGCATTTATTTAATTAAGACCGCAGCGAACCAGCCATCGGCGGGGGCGCTGGCTGCCTCGTGCTCGGTTTGCCCATGGCGGTGTCCACACCTTTGCGAATCGTCTCCTTCCAGTCCTGGTGGGGAACGGGCGAGTTCTGCGCCGCGATGTAGAGCCGCAGAGCCTGCTGCGGCTGATTGAGTTGTCTTTGCTGGATTCGTCCGGCGGAGATTAATGCCAGCACTGAGCTGCGGTCCTCGGGCCACGCTTCAGCCAGTTTCTCGTATTCACTGGCGGCGCGCTCCCATTGCTGGATATTCTCAGCGTGACGGCAAAGTTCGAGCCAGTTCGTCGCCGGCATTTTCGTGCTGCCGGCCTTCAGATAGTCCTCATAGTCCTGCCACGCGGCGTCAGCGTTGTGCAGCTTCAAGTGAAGCTGACATGCAGTCTCGATGGCTTGCAGATAAGATTGCGTATCGCCTTTTCGAAAGTAAACGCTCGAGAGCATTTCATAAGCGTCGACGGAAGCGGGTTTCTCCGCGATAAGAGCCTTAAGCTCGGATATCGCTTCGTCGAACTGCTCCTTTTCGAGCAGGTCAGTAGCTTTGACGATGTGCGGATCGGCAGACCAGCCCACCTTCTCCGAGATAGCCTGATCGGCATGCTTTTCGATGCCGCTGTATCGCAAAATCAGCGCCAGCACCAGGCCAAAGCCAAATCCACCGATGTGCGCCCAATAGGCTACGCCTCCACTTTCGCCCGCCATCACCCCGGAAAGAAGCTGAACACCAAGCCACAGCGGTAAGACAGCGTAAGCAGGCGCGTGAAAACGATAGAGACGGGGCCGCACAATCCAATAGAAAAACCCAAGTTGAATTTTCGTTTTCGGAAAACGCGCGAGAAACCCGCCCATGAGAGAAGCGATTGCACCGGAAGCGCCGATAACCGGAATTATGCCGTTGGGATAAACAAGCGCATATCCCCAAAGCGCCGCAACACCAGAGACGAGATAAAACGCCGAGTAGACCGGACGGCCCCAGGTGTCCTCGAGTATTCCGCCCGCCAGCCAAAGGAACCACATGTTAAAGATCAAATGCAGCCAACCGCCGTGCAGAAAGTTCGCTGTCAAATAACTGATGGGGACACGTCGGGATGGATAAAAAGCATATCGCCCTAGCACCGATTCCGATTGCATCTGGTCGAGCTGCGCGCCCAGCCGGGTCATCTCTTCTTCGCAACGCGGCTCCGTCCAGGTGCGCATGTCCACGTCCCAGGCGTCGAACGGCGTGTGGTCGGGCGAGGCCAGTAAATCCCAAGTCTTGGTTTGAGAATGGCGGAAGCTCTCGACCAATTTCTGCTCCGTAGCGTTCATGGGAGTTTTGGGATGCGCCGCCGCCAAAAGAAGGATGTGCTCGCGAACCTGGCCCATCTCTTTGGTTTCACGATCAATCGTCGAATTCGTGGCAAGAAAGGCGATCGCGTTCAAGGCAATGATCCCGATGGTCACATAGGGCCAGCGGCGCCCTTGCATGTTTTCATGATTCAGCGGAATGATCACGGCGATGCCTCCAGATTAAAATCCGAGCCGAGAAGCTCCGGCGCACTGGCCAATAAAAGGCGCCATCGGGATATATGACACGGCCGTGCTGCTGAAGCTTGCCTTCATTTTGGCAGTGGCGGTGTGAACCCGGCCTGTCCCTCGTTGAAATTTCCTCTATCGGTTACTCCCGTGACCCCTCCGACACAAATTGAGAGGCAATTAGCATGATCCGTCGTCGAACTGCCAGAGGGCGGCTCAAGCCCGATTCCGGCTATAATTGAAGTTTCCCCAGCGAGGAAGCGTGTGCTCGATCAAATAAAACTTACGGCCACGGTAAAGGCGGCAGGTTGCGCCGCTAAGTTAAGCCCGAGTGTGCTCGATTCGGTCTTGCGACGTCTGCCCCGGCAAGTGGACAACAATGTCGTCGTTGGATTTGAGACCAGCGACGATGCGGGCGTCTATCGGTTGAGTTCGGGACTCGCATTGGTGCAAACCGTCGATTTTTTCACGCCCATCGTCGATGATCCTTTCTCTTTTGGCCAGATTGCTGCCGCCAATGCGCTCAGCGACGTTTACGCCATGGGCGGCCGGCCTATCTCGGCGCTCTCGATCGTGGCGTTTCCTGAAAAGGGCGCACTCGAAATTCTGGAGCAGATTCTGCGCGGCGGGTTGGCCAAGATGGACGAGGCCGGCTGCACCGTGATCGGCGGCCACTCCATCCGCGACGATGACATGAAATTCGGCTACGCGGTTACGGGCCTGATCGATCCCGGCCGTGTTTGGCGAAATGTAGGCGCGCAGCCCGGCGACGCCTTGCTGCTCACGAAGCCGCTTGGCGCCGGCGTTATCACGACCGGCCTGAAACAGGGGCGGATTGCGGAGTCGGTGGTGGCAACAGCAACCGCCACGATGTCTCGCCTCAATCGCGACGCAGCCGCGGCGCTCGTCGAAGTAGACGAACGAAGTCCGGGAACGATCCACGCAGTCACGGATGTCACTGGCTTCGCTTTGCTCGGTCACGCGCGGGAAATGGCCGTCGGAAGCGGTGTCTCTCTGGAGATCGATCACGCTGCGATCGAATATCTGCCCGGCGCAATCGCCGCTTCCCGCGACGGTTTTTATTCCGGCGGACTAAAAAATAACCGTCAATTCATTGGCGATTGCGTCGCCTTTCGGCCGTCGGTCCCCGACGAATTCCAAAATCTTCTATTCGACCCCCAGACCTCGGGCGGACTTCTTGTGGCCTTGGAAGCAGCGCAAGCCGATGCTGCGCTGAGCGCTTTGGCCGCTCGCGAAGTTTTCGCGCGCCGCATCGGCCGGGTACTGGAAAAACGCTCTCCGCTGATGGAGGTCAAGTAGTCTGGCCGCCCGTCACCGGCGCCGAACTTCGCTCGCTCCCTGATGGACACAATCACGCATGGCATTGTCGGCGCGCTGATCGGCAAAGCTTTTTTTGCGGGAGAGCCTTCGCGCGCTCCGATGTCCTGGAACGAGCCCCCTCGGACCGCCGGTCGCATTGCAATTCTCGCCTGCACGGCCGGAGCCGTATTCCCGGATATCGACGTCTTCGCCGGTCCGCTGGCGCACAACAGTCTCGCGATCATGACGTGGCACCGCAGCATCACGCATTCCGTGGTGATGTTGCCCGTATGGGCGCTGGCGCTCACCGCGATCACTTGGTGGCTGGCCCGCCGCGTGCAATGGCCTGCTCCCGAATTCGGCGATCTGTTGGCAATTTATCTGATTGCGATCGGAAGCCACATTTTCCTGGACGTGATCACGAACTTTGGCACCATGCTGTGGAGTCCAGTCAATTACTCGCGAGTGGCCTGGGACTGGATTTTCATAGTGGATCTTACCTTCACGTCGCTCGCGCTCATGCCGCAAGTGGCTGCCTGGGCGTTTCGGCCCCTGAAGAATAGCTGGAAACGCGCCCTGCCATTGTGGGCTTTGTTCACTGCGGCCGCATTTGCCCTGGGGCCTCTGGTGCGGCCTTTGGATATTCCATTTCCGACGGGCGCTTCATTTGCTATAGCCGGTGCTTTGGGTTGCTTCTTCTTGTTGCCGCTCAGGCATGGAAGCGGTTCGCGCGCGGGACGTGCGAAGTGGTGCCGCATAGGACTCGCCTTGATCGTGGCGTATGTGGGCTTTGCAGCCGCGCTGCACCGTTCAGCCTTCCAGCACGTTTCGGAATTCGCCACCCAGGCGCACCTCAATGTTCAGAATATAGCCGCATTGCCGCTGCCTCCCTCGATCGCGCGCTGGGCCGGCCTGATCGAAACGCCCGACGGAGTCTATCGGATTCAGTTCGCCCAGTTCGGAGACGAACCGTTTCACATTGACTTCTTTCCGCAGTCGCCCTCGAACCAGTACATCGAATCGGCGCGCGGATTGAGCGAGGTACAAACGTTTTTGTGGTTTGCGCGCTTTCCGCTTTTCAGATTTTACGAACGCGACGGCAAGCACGTGGTGGAAATCAGCGATTTGCGTTTTTACGGACAGCGCGGGGCCGCGTCACGCGGTGATGTCGGGCGGTCCACCAACTTCACGTTTGAAGTGGTCTTTGCGCCCGACGGCAAGATTCTGTCTAAAGGGCGTCTGCGCGAAGAATGAGTAGCACGGTATCGGCCAGCGGATCTTAGCGACAAAAGAAACGGCGCTAACGCCTCAAGGAACTACTGCGAATCGGCGGGAAAAATCACCACCTGCCGCATCTCACCCTCTCCCTCGCTGGTGGTGCGCACTCCGGGTTGGTCCTTGAGCGCCAGGTGAACGATGCGCCGGTCGCGTGCAACCATAGGCTGGAAGCGAAAAGGCTCATGTGTCTGGCGAACGCGCTCGGCGGCCACTTCCGCGGCGAGCTTCAATTCGTTGATGCGTGAAGCGCGAAAGTTTCCGCAATCGAATCGCACTCGATTGTGGAGTTGGGGTTCGAGTCTCAGCCAGCGGATGGCAATGTGTTCCAGTGCCTTGAGCAAATCGCCATTGCGCTCCAGCAGCAGCGTCTTATCGGGGCCGTCGAAATTTACGACGATCTCGGCGGTTTCCAGATCGTCCGTGCTAACTTTCGGCGCGATGTCCACGCGATAGCTCAGGTGAAAACGCCCCGTGCGCAGGATCGTGTCGAGACAGTTGCGAATTTCCGCGCCGGCAGCTTCGCGGTCTAGCTTGCCGTCACGAACGAGGCTGGGGGGCATGACCGATTCTCCGAAGCACCTAATGGCTGAACTTACTTACTAAGCGCCGCGCGTGCCATTTCTTTTTTTTGCCCCTTACAGGCGCAGACGCCTTCAGGGGCGAAGTGCGATTCAGATGCCACTGCTGGAGCACAGCCATGATATTTTGCGTTACGATGTAAAGAATCAGGCCGCTGGAAACCGGAATCAGGAAAAACATGCCCGTAAACATAAGCGGCATCAGCGTCATCATGCGCTGCTGCGATGGGTCGGTGACGGTCATGGGTGTCATCTTCTGCGCCGCGTACATTAGTATGGCCATGCTGATGGTCAAAATGAAGTAAGGATCGCGGCCCGCCAAGTCGTGAAAAGGCCCAAACCACGGTGCGTGCCGCAATTCAATCGTGGCGTTCAGCATCCGATACAGCCCGAACCAGATTGGCATCTGGATCACCTGCGGCAGGCAACTGCCCATCGGATTGACGCCCTCGCGGTTGTACACCTCCATCACTTCCTTGTTCATCTCCTGTTTCCGAGGATCGCGCATGGAATATTTCTTATAGCGGTCTTGAATCGAGCGAATTTCCGGCGCCACTTTCTGCATCTTCTGCATGGAACGCCAGCTCTTCACCTTGAGTGGATAGAGCAGCATGTTGATGCCAACCGTCATCGCCACAATCGCCCAGCCGTAGTTCGGAATGTAGTGGTAGATCCAACGCAGAACGTAGAAGAGCGGTTCGGCAATCACTCCAAACCAGCCGAACTGCACGAGCCCATTCAGCGGCGGGCGAACCGTCTTGAGAAGGTCGATATCCTTGGGGCCCACGTAAAGCCGCAGCGCAAGCGGCCCCGGCGTGGTCGAACCAACCGCCATTTCCGGCAGAATCTCCTGCGTCGTCTTGCCGTCGTTCTGCAGCGTGTGCGTAGCCTGCCGGGCGGAAAGCGTTAGTACATCGGGGGCGGGCTGGCCCGCAGGCGGCTCGGCGGGAAGAAACGCGGCGGCAAAGTAGAGATCCTCGAGGCCCGCAGCGCTGAACGTGCCCGGCACTTCGGCAGGGACATTGCGCTGGTTAGGAACCCCGACGTTCTTGCTGGTAATTGTGCTGACGTTGCCGTCATGGCCATCGAAAACCAGCGTCTGCGTTGCGGCGCGAAATGCGGTCACATCGCCAAAACCGCCGCGCCAGGCGACGCTGTAACTTGCCGGGCTTCCGTTCTGCTCAACCGAAGTTTCGACTCCGATGATGTAACTACGATCGAATTTCAGCGTCTTCGTGACGTTAAGCCGGCCATCGCTCCAGTGAAATTCCACCTGCGCGGGAGCCGTAATCGTGTTGTCTGTGTCTGTAGTGCTGCCATCCGAAGAAGCCTTGACGACGTAAAGCCCCTGATTCGCAGCGGACTCGAGTTGCTGGTCCGCAAGCTGCAAAGAAAGCGGCCAGCCGCCTGTCTGCCGCGCAAGATCGGCGTTTACCAGATCTAGCGTGCGCGGCGGATTACCCTCATCCGTATATTTCTTCAGCTGCCAACTGCGCACCACGCCGCCGCGATTCGAAAGCTCCACGCGGTAGAGATCGCTTTCCACCACGATGTTCTTTTCGCCTGCGGCGACTGCCGGAGCAACCGACGTCGCGCCAGTCGACCCCGCCACTACCGGCTGATTCGGCTGCGCAATCGGCGCTCCGGCGCCGGCCGGCGCATTGGTCGCATGCTGCGCGATCGCCGATCCCGGCGGCGGCTGCGGCTTCGGCGGATTCAAAAAATACCAGCCCACCATCACCAGCAACGCCAGAGCGAATGCCAGCGCTACGCGAGCGTGGTCCGAAACTTCTCTCACAATTGCACCTCGTTATGCGAGAGATCGTCCGGAACCGGATCGAACCCGCCTTGCGTGAAAGGGCGGCAGCGCCATAAGCGCGCCAGCGCGAGCCGGGCTCCGCGAATTGCGCCGTGGCGCTCGATCGCCTCGGCGGCATATCGCGAGCAGGAAGGATAGAATTTGCAACCCACCGGCATCACCGGAGCAAAAACTGCCTGATAAAAACGAATAGCCATCAGCAAAAACCATGCCGCCCCGCGGCCCGCCGCGGCGCCGGTTGGCTCCGCCAATTCAGGCGCAGCCGGCGTTAGTGTGTCCAATTTCAACGCGGAAGATTCCGCAGCAGCCCGAGCAGCTCCGCTTCGATCGACGCGAAAGCAGCCCGCGTCATGGACGTGCGCGGATGAATTACGATGTCCCATCCCGGGAAGATCTCCAAAATATTGCGCCGAAGGATTTCGCGGATGCGACGGCGGATTCGATTGCGCACCACCGCGCCTCCAAGCGCTTTTTTCACGCTGATGCCAAACCGGCTGCGCGGTCCGCCGTTAGCGCGATAAAAAATCACAAACTGCGCCGACGATCTTCGCCCGCCTCCGCGATAGACTGCCTCGAATTCGGAGCGGCGTACCAGACGCGCTGAGCGAAAAGAAAATTCCTGCGGCGCACCAGAAGTTTTAAATGGGCGTGAGGCGATGACGACCCTTCTTACGGCGCGCCGCCAGAACTTTCCGGCCCCCTTTGGTTTTCATTCGGGCGCGGAAGCCATGCGTCTTATGGCGCCGGCGCACTTTGGGTTGAAAGGTGCGTTTGGGCAACGATGCTCCTCACAGCAGGCTCCCGATTTCGAATCTAAACACGCCACACAAGGAGCCGCACTCACTACGTTTATCGCGTAGACCACTAAAACATTGAGTGTAAGCGACGCATGCGGGTCGGTCAAGGCAACTGCGACGATAGCGCATACGCACACGATAAAAGGGGCCGCCCTCGCTGATAGCCAAGCCAGGTCCTGCTGCCAGGCCACGCGGCGGGCGCACTCATAGTACGGGGCTGCCGAGTGCATGGATTCGCATAGTGCGTTCGCGCCTGGTATCTCTTGATCCGATTTAGGGGGCCTTCCCCACGCTGGCCAAACTGTAGCCCCGCCGGATTTTTCGCCTCGTCCCCACTCGGCAACCATCGTTTCGCACCTGGCTGAACTACGTTTTATGCTGCACGGGAATAGGAGGTTCACAGTATTTGCACCTCCGGGCCAGTTGGTATCCTAAGCCCTCATCTTTAGGATTTCTATGGACGCCATCCCCTGGCGTTGGTCAACTCGGCCAGGAATCGCAGTTATTGCTGTAGGCGAAAGGCTTTACCGCGTGCGTTTCGGTATGTCTCACTCTGGCCCGGCCTCACCTGCAAAAGCGATTCTCGCTTATATGGCCAGATCCGTACTCCCTGCGACGGGCGCCCGCCTTACAAGCTAAGGACACTCCGATTCAATCTCTTGCACATAATTCGGCAAACGCGCGACGAGTTGCGCATGCACCCACGTATCCGCGATGGACGGTCCTGGCGCTGGTGTTCGCATCGACGTGTACCTCTTCAACGTTCGCGCAAGTTAACGTCCTGACTTCTAGGTACAACACCGAGCGCACGGGCGTAAACAGCCAGGAAACGGTCCTCACCCCGCAGAATGTGAATCCGAGCGGTTTTGGAAAGCTTTTCTCCCAAGCAGTCGATGGGTATGTATACGCGCAGCCCCTCTACGTTGCGAACCTCAACATCTCCACCAAGGGCGCTCACAACGTTGTGTTTGTAGCGACGGAGCACGATAGCGTTTATGCGTTTGATGCGGACAGCAATACCGGACCAAATGCGCAGCCATTATGGAAAACCAGCTTTCTCTCAAGTGGCGTCACTTCCGTCCCCAGCAGCGCTCTGGGTACGACGGATATAATTCCTGAAATTGGCATCACCAGCACGCCGGTCATCGATCTTTCTTCCAACACAATTTACGTTGTTGCCGAAACGCTCGAGAATGGAGCCAATTTCGTAAAGAGGCTCCACGCGCTCGACATCACGACCGGAGCAGAACAGCCGGGCAGCCCAGTGGTCATCACCGCATCTGTACCCGGAACGGGACAAGGAAGCAGCGCCGGAACCTTAAGCTTGAATGTTCAATGGCAGATGAATCGCGCCGGACTGCTGCTATATAACGGCGTTGTCTACATTGGCATCGGTTCACACGAGGACTTCGACATCTGGCACGGCTGGGTGCTTGGCTACAACGCTACCACCTTGCAGCAGGTCTTTGTATTCTGCGTTACCCCGAATGCATATCAGGCGGGCGTCTGGATGGCGGGCGAGGGTTTGCCCATGGACTCTGCATCCAACGTCTTCTTTTCTACGGGCAACGGAGGGTTTGACGCTTCCAGCTCCTCACTCGAAGATTATGGAGACGCGATTATTCGGATCGACTTGTCGAAAGGTCCGATCGTACAGGATTACTTTACACCTTCCGATCAGAGCACTCTCGATAGCACGGATCTAGACCTTGGATCGGGCGGTGTCCTCCCTCTTCCGGATCAACCGGGCCCCAATACGCACCTTCTCGTCCAGGCAGGAAAACAAGGGAACATTTACCTCATCAATCGCGACAATATGGGGCAGTTCAGCTCAACGCAAAACAATGTGGTTCAGGAAATCGATAATAGCGTTGGCAACATGTACTCGACTCCCGTCTACTTCAACGGCAGAGTATTCTTCTGGGGCCAAAACGACGTTTTAAAGGCGTTCACCTTCAGCAATGGACTATTGTCGACTTCTCCCACTGATCGGGGTTCTGTTTCCCTCGGCTTTCCTGGAGCCAACTTCGTAATTTCGGCGAACGGCACAGCCAACGCTGTTCTTTGGGCGCTCGAATCCGATAACTTCAGCAAAACCGGCCCCGGCGGTCCGGCCGTTCTTCGCGCCTACGATGCAAACAATCTTTCTGCCGGTGAACTGTACAACTCGAATATAAATCAAACGAACGACAATCCCGGCGGCGCCGTCAAATTCACGGTCCCCACTGTAACCAACGGAAAGGTGTACGTCGGTGCCGAAGGGTTTCTGAGTGTTTTCGGTTCCGTCAGCCGGGCGGCCACGCCCACCATAGCGCCACCGGCACAAAAGTTCACTAGCTCGCTGCAAGTATCGATCGCGGATGCAACGTCTGGCGCCACGATTTTCTTTACTACCGACGGAAGCACTCCCATGCCGGGCTCCGGAAGCACAGTGCAGTATTCTGGGCCTTTCAGCATCACGGCAACGACTACCGTTAAGGCTGTGGCGGTTGCCACCGG
The DNA here is from genome assembly GCA_963846235.1 of uncultured Acidobacteriota bacterium. Taxonomy (GTDB): domain Bacteria; phylum Acidobacteriota; class Terriglobia; order Acidiferrales; family UBA7541; genus Palsa-189. The sequence continues at coordinate 2,686,627 of CAWJVF010000002.1, read as the reverse complement.
GTTTTCCAATAGTCTGATGGCAAGCGTCAGCTACACCCTTGGTCCGCCTCCTCCGCCAGTTGTCAAGATCAGTCCCACGTCCGTGAATCTCTCGCCCTCGCAAATGCAGCAGTTCACGGCCACGGTAACGGGAACGAGCAACACCACCGTAACTTGGTCGTTGAATCCTGCCGTGGGGACGATTTCAAGCGCGGGCCTATATACTGCGCCCGCCGCGATTAGCGCTGGCCAGACGGTCAAAGTCATCGCTACCAGCGTGGCTGATACAAGCCAATCGGCTAGCGCCAGTGTCAATTTATTGCCTCCGCCGGTTGTCAGCCTTAGCCCCGCCTCCGTGAATCTCTCGGCCTTGAAAACCCAGCAGTTCACGGCCACCGTGACGGGGACAAGCAACACCAAAGTAACTTGGTCGGTGGATCCTGCGGTAGGCATGCTTTCAAGTACGGGTTTATACACTGCCCCTGAGACGATCAGTGCTTCTCAGGCCGTCACCATCACAGCCACCAGCGTCGCCGATGCAGCCCAATCGGCCAGCAGTATTATCAATTTACAGCCCACCCCTGATTTCAGCATCGCGGCGCAGCCAACCTCCGCCACGCTGCGGGCGGGTCAATCGGCGACGATCACCCTCTCGATTGCAGGCACCGGAGGATTCGGCTCCCTGGTAACTCTTTCGTGCGGCAACCTGCCCGGTAGCTCAACCTGTACCTTCTCTCCGGCGAATGTGACGGCAGGCAGCTCTCCTGTCAGTTCAACGTTGGTCATTCAGACCGCCGGAACCGCGGCGGAATTGGCGCCGGCAATACGCACGAACTCGCGCGCTGGCGGATTGCTCCTGCCGTTCGCGGGCTTCGGTGCGGTCAGTATGGCTTTGCTCGGGATAAGATCGCGTAAGCGCCACGCCATGCTCGTTATGCTCGTGATCGCGTTGATACTTCGCTTGAGCTCATGCGGCGGCGGTACCAGCAGCGGTCCTTCCACACCACTTGCTCTGAGCACGCCAACGGGGATGGCGAACGTCGCAGTCGTCGCCACTTCCTCGGTGAATGGAGCCACGATTACACACCAAGTGCCCGTATCGATCATGGTCACCCAATAGACAATTCCGTGCCGCATCCTCACGTATTCGTTGTCGTTGCCGGGGCGACTGAGTAGCGCCGAAGCGGCGTGCAGGATGCGACTTCCTCGCGCCCGAAGCCTACGAGCTTGATCGCTGTTCTTTGAGTTATGCTTCAGCGAAAATCGGAAGCCTGCTCAAATCTCTCCAGCAGAGATTTGATCTCTTTCTCAGCAAAAATCTGACAGTCGGAGTACACCTTCATTAGCAACTCTGGAAGTTTTTCCATGAGGGAGGGCATAAGCTGCTCAAATTCTGGAAACGCATTACGAAAATAACGAATTCTCTCCAGATTTTCGCTCAGACACCGTGCCCGTTCCGGGGCATCCGGCCGCACACCCATCCAATACCGGCAGGTAAGACACGAGCCAGGGACCGCGACCCGTCGTGCGATAGAAACGACTCCCAGCCGAATTTCGCAATCGAAAGAAGTCGTAAAGAATCGTCGCGTCGCTTTTCAGAATTGCATTTTTTGCACGCTACCAGCACGTTACCCGGAACGTGAAGGCCTGCCCGATAGCGATTCATCCCATCGAGATGCTCAATTACCGATGCCGTATTCGTTAAATCGCAAGAACAGTAGGGGCAATGATTGTTGAAGCGGCTTCTAACAAGCTGAGCGTATTCTTCGCTGTCAATTCTAATTCTCCAGTCTTGACTGATCTTCCGACTTAGTTCGTGGAGAAACATGCTGATGAGCTTGTTGGCGACGTCCGACTTAGCTCGCCGCGTCGCAGAGCGTAATTGAGACGCTGGGTCGTTCATCCCTCATCCCCAAGCAGCCAACCAACCTCTACGCCCAACACATGGGCCAGAGCCTTTACTTCGTAATCGAGCACGCGGCGATGATTGTTTTCGATCTTCGCGATTGCAGCTCGATCGAGCTGAATACCGACTCGGGCAAGCTTCCCGGAGAGCGAATCTTGAGTCAGTGCTGGCTTGCACTGCTGCCGTGCCTCGGCAACACGCCTCCCAACGATGTTTTTGCGGGTATGCCGTTTGATCACGCGCGGAGGATACAGCTTGTCTTAGCTAGAAAATGTTCTAGAATAGAACACTGAGGAGCGGTGCTTATGAAGGATAGGATTATTATTTGGAAGGGCGAGCGGAATCGACGGTTGGATGTCTATCGCCCGTGTTCTTGTGGAACGTGTTCCGCTGTCCGAGGAGGCCCCGGCTACTTGTCGGGGTCCGATGCGGAAGGGCTTGGATTCACGCTCTGGATACAGGACGAGAATGTGTTAAGAGAAATGAAAGAGGCAATTAGACACCTAAGAAAAGGGCCTCCTGAGGGCGCAAAGAAATACTCCTAGAACCGACACGGATCCCCTGCTCTTCGATCGCCCGGGCAAAACTCATCCGACTAGTCCTCTGCAAAAAGGCGCGCCCCGAGAGTTTCCCTTATCACTTCTGCCCGGGAGAAAACGGAAGCGGAGATTGTTCGCCGCGCGCCATCCTCCAACGCCAGTCCACCTGCGGTGATCGTTGCCCGAAGATCTCCGAGCATCTCTTTCAGCCAGGCACGCAATGCCTCCGCTTCTTTCTCAATTCGTCCTCGCGTCAGCACCGTCGCATATACATTGAGCAAAATAAACGCGGGCGAAGCGCTCAGCACTTTCCCGCACGCCCCCAGCAACTCTGGAAGCGACTCTTCCAACTTCCACATTTCGCCTGCCGGGCCGCGCCCGAACTTCGGCGGATCAATCATCATCGCATCGTATCGATTCCCGCGTCGTGCTTCGCGTCTCACAAAAGTCAGCGCGTCTTCCACAATCCACCGAATCGGACGTTCATTCAGCCCCGATAAACTTTGATTCTCGCGCGCCCATGCCACCGCTTTCCGCGAAGCGTCCACGTGCGTCACTTCCGCTCCCGACTCAGCAGCCGCCAGTGTTGCCAATCCTGTATGCCCGAATAGGCACAGCACCTTCACTGGCCGAGCCGCTCGTCTCGTCGCTTCCGCGATCCAGTCCCAATGGCACGCCTGATCCGGAAACACTCCCACGTGACCGGAAGGCGCGGGCTGCACCCAAAATTTCAGATCCCCTCGCTGTATCGCCCATCGCGCCGGAATCGCCTTGCGGAATTTCCACTCGCCCCGCCGCCCATTGCCCGCTTTCACATATTCGCCATCCGCCCCCTGCCATCGTCCCACCGGCAGCTCCGCCGTCCACTTCGCCTGCGGCTCGGGACGCACGAGCACATACTCCCCGAAGCGCTCGAGCTTCTTGCCCTCGCCACTGTCCAGTAATTCGTACTCCGCCCACTCGGGCGTCAGCGTTTCCATACCACGTTCAGAGGACTTGCTACTCACGGTAAAATAGATATACGCCTCCTTTGGGCAAGATTGCAGGGCTCGCGCCAAAATGGGAGCGGTCGCCGCATGTGGCAGCCGCATGTGGCAGCAACGAGGCGGAGTGGCGAAGGCTGAAATGGGAAGAGCGTCCAGTCGTCGCGAGCCAACTTAGCGAGATAAGGTATCAAGGGGCAAATCAAGGATCTCCTTATAGAATCTGCAGATGCAAGATTGTGGATGTAAGTGGCGCAGAATCAGCACTTACGGAATTTATAGACTTAAAGTCGTTCATAATCAGCACTTGCAGAAAATTTTTTCGCGAGGAGAGGATAAGAGGATGAGGACATGGCGTCGGTTGTGATTGCGCGACAGGATTTCGGATCCCAGGCGCGCCCGTTGACGCTGGGTGGCCTCAATTGACCGCGATGGAAGCGTCTCCTAGAATGAGGCGAGCGTCGTAAACCATGTTTGAAAACCTCACAGAGAAATTTCAGCGCGTCTTTAAGAATCTGCGCGGCCAGGGCAAGCTCACCGAAGAGCACATGGACGCCGCGCTGGTAGGGATTCGCGAAGCCCTGCTCGATGGCGACGTCAACGTTGACGTTGCGGACGAACTGCTCGCCCACATTCGCGCCAAGGCGCTCGGTTCGGAAGTCCTGCTGCAACTTTCGCCCGATCAGCAGATCCTCAAGATCGTCCGCGACGAATTGCTCGAGTTGCTCGGCAAACATGCGAAGCCGCTCTTTGCCTCGCGGCCCCCTTCGGTGTGGCTGATTGTCGGGCTGCAAGGCTCGGGCAAAACCACAACCACCGGAAAGCTTGGCAAGTGGCTCGCCAGCCATGGACACCGGCCGTTGGTCGTCTCCACAGACGTTTACCGTCCCGCGGCGCGGGAACAGCTCGCGCAAGTCGCAAAGGCGGTAGGCGTCAGTCTTTGGCCCGGTGCAGGTACGGACAAGCCTCTGGAAATCGCAAAAGGCGCCATTCGCGAAGCCAAACTCTCCGCTTCTGACGTGATCCTCGTCGATACAGCTGGACGTTTGCACATTGACGACGAGTTAATGGGCGAGCTCGGCCATCTCAAGCGCGAACTGCAGCCCAGCGAAATCCTCTTCATTGCTGACGCCATGATCGGCCAGGACGCTGTGCGTTCAGCCGGCGAATTCCATCGCCGCCTGGGATTGACGGGAGTCATCCTCACCAAACTCGATGGCGACGCGCGCGGCGGTGCTGCGCTCTCCATCGGCAAAGTCACCGGCGCGCCTGTGAAGTTCGTTGGCGTCGGCGAGAAATACGATGCGCTCGAAGCTTTCTACCCTGAGCGCATCGTTTCTCGCGTTATAGGCATGGGCGACATGCTCACGCTGATCGAGCGCGCCGAAGAGGCCATCGATCACAAAAAGGCTGCGGAGCTCGAGCGAAAACTGCGCCGCAGCGAATTCACGCTGGGGGATTTTCGCGACCAGCTGAAACAGGTTCGCAAGATGGGCCCACTCGAACAGGTGCTTGGCATGCTTCCAAAAGTTGGCCCATTTGCCAATCTTCCGAAAGATGCGCAAGTCGATGAATCGCGCTTGAAGCACGTGGAGGCAATCATCAACTCCATGACCGAGTCGGAACGTGACGACCACGATTTGATCGATGGCAAGCGCCGCAAGCGCATCGCGCGCGGGAGCGGCACTTCCGTTCAGGAAGTGAATCAGGTGCTCAAGCAATATATGCAGATGCGCAAAATGATGAAGCAATACGGCGCGCTCGCGGCGCAGGGACGGCTGCGCGGATTGGGCAAGGCGCGCGAAGCGCTGAAGCAGATGCAGGAAGGCGGGGCTCCCGAGGTGGCCGAAGAATGAGCTCAGCAACGGCCCCGGCCCGCGCTCGCACGCGAATCCGGTGCGGCTGGCCGTCGAGCCCTATCTCGATCGCCTATCACGATCGCGAATGGGGCGTCCCGCTCAAGGATGACCGCAAGCTTTTCGAGTTTCTGGTTCTGGATGCCGCGCAGGCCGGCCTGAGCTGGGAGATTATCCTTCGCAAACGCGAAGGATTTCGCGCGGCGTTCGACGATTTCAACGCCGAAAAGATCGCTCGCTACGACGACAAAAAGGTCAAAGAATTGTTGGCCGATCCCGGAATCATTCGCAATCGGTTGAAAATCGAATCCGCCATCGGCAACGCCAAGGCGTTTTTGGCCGTCCAGAAGGAATTCGGCAGCTTCGCCCGTTACATCTGGCAATTTGTTGAAGGCAAGCCGAAGATCAACGCCCGCCGCTCTCTTAAGGACATTCCCGCAACAAGCCCGGAATCGGACGCCATGAGCAAGGCGCTGAAGAAGCGTGGCTTTCGCTTCGTCGGATCGACAATTTGCTACGCCTTCATGCAGGCCGCGGGAATGGTCAACGATCACTCTATCGATTGCTTCCGACATGCGGAACTCGCGCGTCGAATGGAGCGTTGGAGAATCCGTACTTCCGAGATACAATGATTTGAGGGAGGAATTGCCGAGTGCTCGCTATCCGTCTGGCTAGATATGGCAAGAAGAAGATGCCGTGTTATCGCATCGTGGTGATCGATAAAAGGCGTCCCCGCAATGGCCGTTTCACGGAAATTGTGGGAACCTACGACCCACTCAAGAAACCGGCGGCAATTAAGCTGAACGACGAACGGATCCAATATTGGCTCGCTCGTGGTGCACAACCCAGCGACACCGTCCGCAGCTTCCTGGTAGCCAAGAAGCCCGCCTCAGCGTAGCACCCCGGAAAGTCCGGTCTCTCATCTCATAATTCAGAAGGTTCCGGCAGCGGATCCTTCGTGCAGTGTGACGAGACACGTGCAAGCGAAAATTCCTGCTGACTGCTGATTCTGCGAATGGCGGAGGGCCCATGAAGGAATTGGTTGAAGCCATCGCGAAGGCGCTCGTGGATAATCCTGAACAAGTGCAAGTTCGCGCTGTGGAGGGTGAACAAGTTACAGTTCTGGAACTTCGAGTTCACCCAACCGATCTCGGAAAAGTGATCGGAAGACAAGGCCGAACGGCAAAATCCATCCGCACCATCCTCGGTGCGGCTGGGATGAAGCTCAAGAAGCGCCTGACGCTTGAGATTCTCGAGTAAGTGCTCCCAGAACCGTTCGCGCCGCTAACCCTCGCGCGCATTTTGCGTCCCTGGGGCCGGCACGGCGAGGTAGCCGCCGAGATCCTGACGGATTTCCCTGAGCGGCTCACCGAGATTCGAGAGGTTTGGCTGGCAGGCGAGCGCCGTGCGCCTCGCCCCGCCAAGATCGTCTCCTGCCGCATACATTTGGGACAGGCGATCTTTCACTTCAACGGAATTCAAACAATCTCAGATGCGGAAGCTTTGCGCGGGCTTGAGGTGCAGATTCCGCTGGACGAGCGCGTTCGACTCGGAGAGGGGCGTTACTTCATAGCGGAACTGGTTGGCTGCGAGGTTTGGGAAGACGGCGCGACCGCTCCGCTCGGTGCCGTCCAAGAGGTACAGCGAGCTGGCGAAGACCAACGAAGCCGGCTGCCGGAATCCTGGAACCTCGTCGTGGCCGGTCCTGCTGGCGAACTGCTTATTCCCCTCGCTGCCGAAATATGTACTCGCATCGACACCGCGGCACGGCGCATCGAAGTTCGGCTCCCCGAAGGTCTGCGAGAACTGAATGCCGGTTGAGCAGTTAATGGCAAATCGGTGTACTCTCATCCCGAAGCTCCGAAGTCAGTTGCCACTCACATGAAGTTCGATATCGTTACGATTTTCCCGGAATTCTTCGCCGGGCCCCTGCATTATGGAATTGTTCGCCGCGCGCGCGAATCGGGCCTGATCGATATCCACGTGCACGACCTGCGGCAGTTCACTCACGATCGCCACAAAACGGTGGATGATCGCCCCTTCGGCGGCGGCGAAGGAATGGTGTTGAAGCCGGAGCCGCTGTTCGCGGCGGTGGAAACGATCCTGAGCGACTCCGCGCCGGGCAAACAGAAACGAGACCGCTCGCCGACGCAATCGAATGACACAGCCGTTGTGCTGCTTTCGGCCTCTGGGAAAACATTCGTGCAGGAAACAGCACAGCGATTCGCGAGTCTCGAACGGATCATATTATTGTGCGGCCGCTATGAAGGCGTAGACGAACGCGTGGCAGAGCACCTCGCAACGGATGAGATCTCCATCGGCGATTTTGTGCTTTCGGGCGGAGAACTCGCCGCCGCGCTGGTCATCGATGCGGTCACGCGGTTATTGCCTGGTGCATTGGGAAATGAGGCCTCATCACTGCACGAATCGTTCTCACCGGGACGCATCTTCGCGGCGCCCGATGAGCGTGCGGAGACACCGGCGGATGAAAAGCAACTCGCCAACAAAAGATGGAGTGCCCCTGCATTGCTCGATTATCCCCACTACACGCGTCCTGCGGAGTTCCGCGGTTGGCAGGTGCCGGAGGTGTTGCTGAGCGGCAACCATGAGGAAATTCGGCGCTGGCGTGAGCGGGTTGCGCTGGAAAAAACGCGTCGCAATCGCCCCGACCTTCTTTCGAGAACGGACTCTTAGCCGAACGATTTGGTCACAATTCCGGCCAAATTGCGAATTTGGCCTGTGCAGGATCAGTGGATTCCGCTATAATTTACGCGACTTCTGTGGCGCTGGCCCCACCGTAGCGGGTCTGCCCGGGTGAATCAAAATATGAGTCGCATAATTGAGAAGGTCCGTCAGGACCAGGCTCGCCAAGATATCCCCGCGTTCCGCCCCGGTGATACCGTGCGTGTACACGTTCGGCTGAAGGAAGCGGAAGGCGAAAAAGAGCGCCTGCAACCGTTTGAAGGCGTTGTGGTCAGCAAGCGCGGCGAAACAGCAGGAGCAACATTTACGGTCCGGCGCGTCAGTTTTGGTATCGGCGTTGAGCGAATCTTTCCGGTCAATTCCCCGATGATCAGCTCGATCGAAGTTCTGCAGGCGGGCCGCGTTCGCCGCGCCAAGCTCTATTATCTGCGCCAACTCAAAGGTAAAGCGGCACGCATACGGCGCGCGGCACAACCTGTTGAACATGCCGCAGAGCCGGTCGCGAAGAGCTGAACCAGTAAGGCACATCTGGATGTCTTCTCGCCGCAAGGCGCGTGTTGTCCCGGCGGACGCTGTGCTAGAATCCGCGCGGATGCGGCGGCTCTGTTCCTCACGGTTCGAGCGTACGGCGCGGCACAAAGGCTGGCAGCGCATCGCCGGTCTCGACGAAGCAGGCCGCGGCTCACTTTTCGGTCCTGTATTTGCCGCAGCGGTAATCCTCAATCCGCGGCGCCGTATCGTCGGGCTGGACGACTCCAAGAAGCTCCCTTTCAAACGACGTGAAGTGCTAGCGGAACGCATTCGCGAGCATGCTTTGGCCTGGTGCGTGGCCCAGGTGGATGCCAGCCGCATCGACGCCTGGAATATTTATCAGGCGAGCAGGCAGGCCATGGTGGACGCGGTTGGGCGGCTTTCCGTACAACCGGATTTTCTCCTCATCGATGCAATGCACCTCGATCTCCTGGTCGAACAGAAGCCTCTCATTAAGGGAGACGCCCGCTCTGTCTCCATCGCTGCAGCATCGATTTTGGCTAAGGTTGCGCGCGACGCGGTGATGCGTGAATTCGATCAGGTTTATCCTGTCTACGGATTGGCCTCAAACAAAGGATATGCCACACGTACTCACTTGGAGGCGCTCCGCACCCACGGACCTTCGCCGCTGCACCGATTTTCGTTCGCCCCAGTGCGTAATGCGATCTGCTGGGCGACGGACGCAACGCAAGAAACGCTGCCCCTTCCTTCCGGCAATGACAATGAGCTAACGACCCGCGAACTCGATTTGCCCCCCTGTGACTAGCGCGAACGTCTAAACATGCGTTTCGTTGACGGGTACTGGGTCGCATGCTAGCGTAAAACCTGCTGATACTTCAGCGCTTATCGTTGAGCAATCAGCTCTCGGCAGCTTGCGTGAGCGTGTGTTAAACCGTTCAGGCGTGCGGCACCAGAGGACTCGGCCCAAAACAGGGGATGTTGCCCGCCGTAGAGTCATTCGCGCGGCGCGGCGCGGAAGGCACGCAGAAATCGCAGATGGCCTACAATAAGTCCAAGCTCGTCGCAAACGCGCAAAAACTCCTCCATCAAGGCAAGGTCGCCCAAGCCATTCAGGAATACGTGCAGATCCTCAAGCACGAGCCCAAGGATCAGGCGACACTCATGACTGTCGGCGATTTGTACGTCCGGCAGGGCGACACCTCCCAAGCCTTGGAATATTTTGAGCGGCTCGCACAGATTTATCTCGCCGATGGGTTTGTTACGAAGGCGATCGCCATCTACAAAAAAATTGCCAAATTAGCGCCAGAGGAAACACGGCCGGTCGAGAAACTTGCCGAGCTCTACGTGCAGCAAGGAGTTCTCAGCGAGGCGCGGCCGATCTATTTGCAATTGGCCGAGCTGCACCAGCGTGCGGGCCGGCAGCCACAAGCAGCAGCACTGCTTCGCAAGCTGCTCGAGGCAGAGCCGGATAATCTTCGTGTGCTCACCAGAGTGGCCGAATTGGCGTTGGCCATGAATCAGCCCGGCGAGGCGGCCTCAGCGTTTCGGAGCGCGGCCGAGCAGCTGCACAATAATGGCAATCATGCCGAAGCGATCAAGTATGTCGATCGCGCGCTCAAGATCGATCCGAAGGATGCGCATGTTTTGACGATTAAAGCGCGCGCACTGAGTGCGACGGGACAAAATCCGGCGGCAGTTGGGCTTCTCAAGTCCCTACCAGAATTGGAAAATAGGGTAGATGCTGCCGAGCTGCTGATCGAACTATATCTGCAGGAAGAGCAGACAAAGCAGGCGATCGAACTCGCCTCCAAGCTCTTTGCTCGTAATTCGGCCAGCATGGGACCCTTACGCCAGGTAATTGCAAAGGCGATTCAGGGGAGCGAACCCGAGGCCGCTACTCCGCTCATCGATCTGATTCGGGCCGCTATGCTCGAGAAAGGCGAGCACGAAGCCCTGGCGCATATGCTCACTGCTGCCGGCGGGCGCCTGCCGGACAAGGTTGAGATCCGCGAGTGGCTAGTGGAAGTTTACAAACACACGAACGATTCGGCTCATTTGCCTGGGGCGCTTGCAGAACTGGCGGCTATCTGTATAACCACTGGCGACCGGAACCGCGCCTTGCAGGTTTATGAGGAAATTCTCGAGCGCGATCCCAACAACGAAACGGCGCGCCTGGAATACGAAAAGCTGAAGGGGAAAACCGCAGGCAAAGCGCAAAGCAAGCCCGTTGAGAAAGAGCCGCCGCGCCTTGAGAAAGAACCGCCGCGCGCGGAACCGGCACTCTCAGAAAAAGAACCGCCAGCGCCCCCTAAAACAGCAGCCACTACGCAACCCATCTCAGAGCCGCAACTGGACGAAGAAACGCAGCGGTTTGTCACTCAGGCGCTTACCGACATCGATCTATTTGCGAGTTACGGCCTGACGCAGAAGGCTATCGACCTGCTCGAAGTGGTCTTGCAGCGAGTGCCCGGCCATGCACAGACGCTCGAGCGATTGTTGGATCATTACCTGGGCGCAGGCGACGAGAGCCGAACAGCGGAATTGGCGGCACAGCTCGAACAAATCCATACCGAGCGCGGGAATTCAGCTGCCGCCGAGCGCTTCACCGACTTGCGCCGCCGGTTCGAAAACGCCGCGCGCATCACTGAAGAGGCCACCCCGGCCAAAGCTCCCGCGGCTCGTGCAAAAACTTCTGCCAAGAAAGAGCCCCTGGTTCGGGAGTTCTCGGTTGAGCCGGAAGAAGCCGATGAGCCTGCAATCATTGCGCCCGTGGAAGCAGCGGAAATACCCGAAGCGGAAATACCGGAAATAGACCTCGCGGAAACCCCCGCGCAGCCAACAGCTCAGGCCGCAGTGCACGAATTGGACCTGTCGGAAGAATGGGCCGCACTTGCGACGGAACTGGATGACGAAGCCCAGGCAGCACCGGCCGCGGCGGCCGAATCGGCCGACTCATCGGACGCGCGTGAACCAGCCGCGCCGGAATTTGCCGCTCTAGACGACCTGACTCCTTCTTTGAAGGAAGCTCTCAGACCCGCCCCCTCCAGGCCAACTCCCCCAAGAGGTGCCTCAAACGCAGATTTCACTTTGGAGTTGGAGACTCCGCAAGTTGCCGATAGGCGGCCCAAGAATGGACCTACGAACGCACAAGAGTTCCTGGAGGCGCTTTCCAGCGATCTGGACGCCGCTCTACCGTCGCTTAAGGCGAACATGGGCGGCGGGAAAGCGAGCAATTCTCCGCCTGACACCAATGAAGCTGTGGAATCCGTTTCACAAATGTCGTCCCAGGATTCCGATAAGCAAGCTGGTCCGCTCAGCGAAATTTTCGATCAATTTCGGTCCGAGGTTGGCGAACTCGGAGCGGAAGATGAAGATTTGGAGACTCACTACAATCTGGGAATTGCGTATCGGGAGATGGGCCTGATCGAAGAGGCCATCAGCGAGTTTCAAAAAGTGGCAAAAGGCAACAAGGGCCAGGCTTTCCGCTACGCTATGCAGTGCTGTACGCTGCTGGGGCTGGCCTTCATGGAAAAGGGCCAACCAGCCATCGCTGCCACGTGGTACGAGCGTGCCCTGGGCATGCCCGGACTGGACCAAGAAACTATCCTCGCTCTGCGGTATGATTTAGGAGTAGCGCAAGAACTCGCCGGCGACATGGCCGCCGCCCGCAAGAGCTTCTCGCAAGTTTATGGCATGAACATTGACTACCGCGACGTTGCCGAACGGCTCTCCTCACTCGGAAACGAGCGTTAACTCGCGCTCCTTCCTTGCGCGTCTGATTCGCGTTCTCTGCACGCTTTTTCTTTTCGAGGTAGGAGTTGTTTTGCTCTTTCTACCGTGGTTTGGCTTGTGGGATCGCAACTATTTCCTGAGCCACTATCCCAGCCTTCGACCCTTCATGTTGCACCCATCCGTGCGCGGCGTCATTACAGGGCTTGGCGCGCTCGATATCGTCGTGGCCGCGGGAATGTTGCGGCGTCAAACGCCCGCGGGAGACCGTTAAGGCTCCCGATCTTTGAAAGCTCCCGATAAATTTATTCTGTACTACGTCACGGACCGTCAGTCGCTGGATATTGCGGCGGGCCTGAGTCGTGAAGCGGCATTGGCGCAGCACATTGAGAGCGCAGTACAAGCGGGAGTCGACTGGGTTCAAATCCGCGAAAAAGACCTTGCCAGCACGTAACCTTATGGACCTTACGCGTGCCGCAATTGGCGCTTGTAATACCTCGTCTGCACAAAGCGAGACGCGGATTCTGGTCAATGACCGATGCGATGTGGCTTGGGCCGCGGGCGCAGGGGGCGTACACCTGGGAGAAAAGTCGCTGCCGGTGCGGATTGTGGCGGATGCGCGGCGAAGCCGAGGATCTGCAGATTTTCTGGTTGGTACTTCCTGCCACTCTTTGGACGGGGCCGTTCGCGCGGCTGACGGAAGGGGCTGACTACGTTTTCTTCGGGCCGGTTTTTGCGACGCCTTCAAAGGTGCCTTTTGGCGCTCCGCACGGGTCAGCAAAGTTGGCTGAAGTTTGTCGTGCTGTGTCGATCCCGGTGATTGCTATTGGCGGGATCACACTCGAAAATGCGCGCGCGTGCCGCGACGCCGGCGCGGCCGGAATCGCCGCCATTCGCCTTTTCCAACAAAATCGAAATGTTGGGGAGATCGTTGCCAATCTAGCTGGATACTGACTCAGGCGGCCAGCCAACGCCCAAAAGGCTGCCAATCAGGCACGTGATCACAGATCACTTTGAGCGTCGCCGTAATAGGAATCGCCAGGATCAAGCCGAACGCGCCCCAGAGCCATCCCCAAAATAACAACGAAATCGTGACCGCGAGTGGGTTCAGATGAACGCTGCGCCCGACGATCGCGGGCATGAGCACATTTGCTGCAATGATATGCAATCCGGTAAGTACCCCCGCAATGACCAAAAAGGGCGTCACAGTGTGCCATCTATCGAGCCCGATCAAGAAGGGCGGAATCCAACTGAGAATTACCCCCACATACGGAATCATATTGACCAAGCCCGCGACGAGAGCGGCCATGAAGGCATAATCCAAATGCATGACAGCGAAAAAAATCCAACTGGCTCCAGCGAGAATTCCCGCCACAATGCCACTGCCTACGATATAGCTGCGCAGGACGACGTTTACGTCGTCCAATGCGCTCGTCACATCTCCGCGCGAAGTGTCTGGAAAAAGCTCGATTGTGGCTCGCCAGAGCCTGGGCTTCGCAGCAAGCATGAAAAAAACGAGAAATGGAAGAAATGCCCAGAGCAGCAGACCTGAAGTGATCGACCCGATTCCATGCAGCAGCCAGCCTCGGATTTGCTCCACCTCGTCAGCGCTCACGCCGGGTTCTTGTTCCGGAGTTTTCTCAGGAACCCTGATCGAGAGGTCCCGTTCAATCGTGGCGATCTTGCGATCGACAGACTGTGCCGCTCGCCCAAGAACAGCACTGTAACGAGGCCACGCGCTCGCGAAACTCTGTGCGGGGTTGACCAAAAGAAAGCCGATCGCCCCAATTGCGGCCATGCCTACGAGCACGACCACAAGAGCACCAAGAGCGCGCGGAACGTGAATTCGCTCCAGCAGCACGACAGCGGGATCGAGGAAGAACGCCAGCAGTATGGCCAATATGAGCGTCATGACAATGCTGGACGCCCAATAGAGGAAGGCGAAGAGTACACCCAGCGCGATGATGCGCTGGGAAAGAGTCGATCGCGGAGGATTGATCTGGACGTTTGTTGTCGCCACTTGCTAAATCTCCGGCTGGGCAGGATCTCGGAAAATCCGGTCGCGCGACCTAGTCTTCGCCGCCGTCTTCCATACGCACTTTAAACCTGTACCGTGCATCAGAACTCTCTTATAAAGTGAGGACGTGACTTGCTCGCCAAGACCTGCTGCGCTACCGTAAGCCTCTAAGCCGATGATCGCCGCAATAATCTCCAATCCGTTCTCGCGCCTTAGCGTGCGCGCGGCGCTGGATATCCTGATCATCGCCATGTTGATTTACTACATGCTGAAGCTGCTGCGTGGCACCCGCGCCATGCAGATGCTGGTCGCCATACTGCTGCTGGTTATCTTGTATGAAGGCGCTCGCCGAGCGCAGTTTGAGATGGTGGAATGGCTGCTGGACACCTTACTGCCTTATGTGGCGATTGCGCTGATTGTACTCTTTCAGCCGGAGATCCGCCGTGCACTCGACCGCTTTGGGCGCAACCTCTCTTTGGCCCGTTTCTCTTCGACCAGCCCCTCTTCCTCGTTCGATGACGTGGTACTGGCCGCAGGATACTTTGCGCAAAATCGGATTGGCGCGTTAATCGCTTTCGAGCGCGACGTCGGCCTGCGAACCTACATCGAGAGTGGTCTTCCGCTGGATGCCAACTTGAGCTACGACCTGCTCCTCTCTATATTCCGCCCCGGGTCGCCTATGCACGACGGCGCGGTAATCGTGCAGGGGACGCGGATCGCTTCGGCAGCGTGCTTCTTGCCTCTTACGCTGAATCCTTTGACCTCCACTCAACTCGGCACCCGCCATCGGGCGGCCATTGGCGTCACCGAAGAAAGCGATGCCGTGGCCGTGGTCGTGTCCGAGCAAACTGGGGCTATTTCGCTGGCGGTAGGCGGAACGATCGAGTTGGGATTAAGCGTGGACCAGCTAACCGAGCGGTTAGCCAATCTGTTCCGGCGTTTCCGCACGACGTTGGCCTTGCCGGCGCCCGCGCCAGGCGCTCGGGTCACAGGGAAAGCCGAGTGATGCGACTTCTTCGCCGAGTTTTCCTTCACAATTTGCGCCTCAAAGTTATCGCTTTGGGGATTTCCTTTTTTCTGTGGGCTACTTACACCGCCGAGCCATTCGCACAGGTCGGCTATAACGTGCCTGTCTTTTATGTTAATGTGCCTGAAGGACTTGCGGTGGCCGGGACACCTCCGAATGTGGTCCGCGTGGTCCTTCGGGGCCGGTCGGGGCTGCTTCGTCGCCTGACGCCCGCTGACTTAACGCTCAACGTAGACCTGGCTACTGCTCCGTCGGGAGAAGTTCCCGTTTTGCTCCTGCCCACAATGGTGGACATTCCGTACGGGACTGAAGTTGTACGCCTGGCACCGGCTGAGTTCCATGTCTCCCTTGTACCCTCAAAGTTACCCCCTGAGGCGTCCGAATAATCCAATCAACGTGCTACGATTGTTCGGCTCACTTTCTTCGCGGACCCCTTTAGGCGAGACCAACTCTTTCAAAATGGCCAAAGAACTCTTTGGGACCGACGGCATCCGGGGCATACCCGGCGAATATCCCCTCGACGATCAAACGCTTTACTGGATCGGCCGCAGCATTGGGGGCTATCTGCGCCTGGGAAATGAACATCCTCGAGTGCTTATCGGCACCGACACCCGCGAATCGGGTGGGCATATAGCTTCGGAGATTGCCGCCGGGCTCGCTGAGGAAGGCATAAGCCACTCCTTCGCCGGAGTCATTACGACTCCAGGTGTAGCTTGTCTGGTACGAAAGGAAGGATTTGCGGCGGGGGTGGTGATTTCGGCTTCACATAATCCCTACCACGACAACGGAGTAAAGCTTTTTGCCGGGTCGGGGATGAAGTTCCCGGATGAAATTGAGGCTCGGATCGAAACTGAGATTCTGCGACATCGCAACGGCCGGCCGCCATCGTCGGCGTTACGGCTCACGCCGGACCGAAAACTGGATGAAGACTATCTCGAATTCCTGCGTGGATGCATGCTTCCTGGAGCGAGTCTCTCCGGGCTGAAGATCGTTCTCGACTGTGCCAATGGCGCAGCCAGCTTGCTGGCACCGGCACTATTCCGATCACTTGGCGCAAACGTAATCGCGCTTCACGACAAGCCCGACGGACGCAACATTAATGCAAGCTGTGGGTCACTGTATCCAGAGAACTTGCAAAAAAGCGTTCCAGAAGCGGGTGCAGCGTTGGGCGTGGCTTTTGACGGGGATGCCGACCGAGCGATGTTTGTCAGCAGTTCGGGGCGCATCGTCGACGGGGACGGTGTGCTGCTCATCGCGGCGCGCTATCTGCGTTCCACGGGAAAACTAAAGGGCAGCGCCGTCGTGGGCACGACGATGACAAACCTGGGTCTGGAGCGCGCGCTGGCGGACGAAGGCCTCGCGCTCGTTCGCGTGTCCGTCGGCGACCGCTATGTGCTTGAGGAGATGCTGCGCAGCCGTGCGAACCTTGGCGGCGAGCAATCCGGACACGTGATCTTCCTCGATGACGCAACGACAGGTGACGGCTTGCTTACCGCGCTCAAAATCGCGTGTATGGTTGCCCTTCTGGGACCTTTGGATCATCTGGTGAACGATCTCAAGGTGTATCCGCAAACGATTTTGAATGTGAAGGTGCGAGCGAAACCACCTCTGGATTCGCTCCCTGAAGTCTCCCAGACACTGCACGAGGCTACACAAGCATTGGGAGAGTCGGGCCGTGTGGTTGTGCGTTATTCGGGCACCGAGCCGAAAGCCAGAGTCATGGTCGAAGCCGAACGCACGGAAGACGTGCAGCACTGGGCAGAGCGGCTGGCGAGTGCTCTGAAATCGGCACTTGGAACGTGAGCGCGTGCGAACCGTAGTGCAGTCTCCCAAAGACCATAGTATCTCTGACCGGTGTCTGTGAAAAACCATAGAACTTGGGCCCGGCCTCACAGGCAAGAATCAGGATACGCTTGCTAACTACATCAGAAGTAATTAGTTATGTGTTTTATGAATAAACCATGAAAATTGGCATGGAGCGTGCACCCATATTGGCACTGTTTCCCGGGGGGAAGTCTTCCCGCTGACGGAGCGCGGGAATGGCGGGTGAGGTTGTTGCTACATTATGGGGTGGAACAAAGGGGCCCGGCGCGGGCCCCTTTTAGTTTTTAGCCTACCTGGTCGCAGTTAACCAAATCTTTAAGATGGGATGCGAATTGCTTCGAACGGCTCAGCTGCAGCCGGAGGTGCTGCCGCAGTTTTCGCATTTGTAGCAGCCGCCGTTTGGCGTCATGAGCATGCCACACTCGGCGCAGGTAGGCGCACTATCCTGGAGGACAAACCGACCGTCAAGAATCATTTCGTCTGTCGTGCGCTTGTAGTCGATTTGCGCCGGTTTCGGCGGTGTCGGAACAAGAGTGATGGTGGAAGCAGAATCAGCAGGTGGCTGAGTGAGATAATCGGCAGAAATGAACTTCCCTCCAAGCCATCGGCCGATGTAATCGAGCACGGACTTGGCATAGGGAATCTCTTTGTGTCCGGTATAGCCGGAGGGCTCGAAGCGCGTGTTGATGAATTTATCGACAAGGGCCTTGAGCGGCACGCCGTATTGCAATCCGATCGAGACCGACAGCGCAAATCCGTCCATGAACCCGGAGAGCGTTGAGCCTTCCTTGGACATCTTGATGAAGATCTCACCCGGGGTCCCGTCTTCATACATGCCGACAGTGATGTATCCCTCATGCCCGCCGACGGAGAACTTATGCGTGAGCGACTGGCGCTCGCTGGGCAGCTTACGCCGGTGCACGTTGGGCAGGAAAAGCTCCCGTTGCTGAGCGGCCGGAGATTCTTCGGTCTTTACAGCCGCGGCCGATTCCTTCTTGGCGCCGGCGGCAGAAAGCGGCTGACTACGTTTCGAATTATCTCGATAGATGGCCACTGCCTTTAGGCCGAGCTTCCAGGATTCGATATACGCCTGCATGACGTCCTCAACCGTGGACTCCTCAGGCATATTGATCGTCTTGCTGATCGCTCCCGAGAGGAAAGGCTGCGCGGCGGACATCATCTTCAGGTGACCTTGCCAGGCAATTGAGCGGCCGCCTCCAGCAGGAGCCAGAGAACAATCAAAAACGGGCAGGTGCTCCGGCTTAAGGCCGGGGGCTCCTTCGATCTTTCCCGCGAGATCGATGTGGGAAACGATTTGTGAGCTCTGCTCGGGCGAATATCCAAGCCTCATCAGCGCCTGCGGAACCGTGTTGTTGACGATCTTGATCACGCCGCCACCGACGAGTTTCTTATATTTCACCAGAGCCAGATCCGGCTCGATCCCGGTCGTATCGCAATCCATCATGAAGCCGATGGTGCCGGTGGGCGCGAGCACGGTGACTTGCGAATTCTTGTAGCCGTGCCGTTCCCCAAGAGCAAGAGCGTCGTCCCATGCCTGGCGCGCTCCCGCGAGCAACGGAGCTTGTACATTTTCAGCCTTGATCGGCCGCACAGAATCGCGATGCATTCGAATGACGTCCAACATCGGCTCGCGATTGACGGCAAATCCTGGGAATGGACCGAGCCTCTCGGCAATGCGAGCTGACTGAGCATACGCTTCGCCACACATCAGCGCCGTGATCGCGCCGGCCATGTCCCGGCCGCCCTCGGAATCATAGGGCAGCGCCAAGGACATCAGCAGCGCTCCCAGATTGGCGTATCCCAACCCGAGAGGGCGGAACTTGTGAGAATTCTCCTCGATCCTGGGCGTCGGATAGCTGGCGTTGTCGACCAAAATTTCCTGCGCCGTGATGGTGATATCGACGGCGTGGCGAAAAGCCTCGACGTCAAACGTACTATTCGGCCCCAGAAATTTCATCAAGTTCAGCGACGCCAGATTGCAAGCCGTATCGTCCAGGAACATGTATTCGGAGCACGGATTCGAAGCATTAATGCGCGCCGTGGTTTTGCAGGTGTGCCAGCGATTGACGGTGGAGTCGTACTGCATGCCGGGATCGCCGCAATGCCAGGCCGATTCGGAGATCTTCTTCAGAAGATCGCGCGCGCGAAGCTTCTCCGCGGGTGAGCCGTCGGTGACATTGCGGGTCCACCAGTCACGGTCCGCTTCGACGGCCTGCATGAATTCGTCGGTCACGCGCACGGAATGATTGGCGTTCTGAAAGAAGACGGAGCTATACGCTTCGCCATCAATCGAGCTGTCGTAGCCCTGCTCGATCAGCACGTGGGCCTTGCGCTCTTCGCGCATTTTGCTATCGACAAACTGCACGATATCGGGATGGTCGGCATTCAGGATGACCATCTTGGCGGCGCGCCGGGTTTTTCCTCCGCTCTTGATCACGCCGGCAAAAGCGTCGAAGCCCTTCATGAAACTCACCGGCCCGGAGGCAATGCCACCGCCGGAGAGCGTTTCATGGCTCCCGCGCAGCGCGGAAAAATTCGTGCCTGTGCCCGAGCCCCACTTGAAGAGCATGCCTTCGGTCTTCACCAGGTCCATGATCGATTTCATATCGTCCTGGACCGAGTTGATAAAGCAGGCCGAGCACTGAGGCTTCGCCTGTACGCCTACGTTGAACCACACAGGCGAATTGAAACTCATTTTTTGCTGAACCAGAAGATGCGTAAGGTCGTCAGAGAAGGCATCGCGAGCAGCCGGCGAAGCGAAATAACCGCCTAGCTCGCCCCAATCAACAATCGTGTCCACCACGCGACCGATCAACTGGCGCACGGAGTTTTCGCGGTCCGGGGTGTCCAGCTTCCCTTTGAAGTACTTCGAAGCCACGATATTGGTTGCCGTCTGCGACCATGATTTCGGCACCTCGATGTTTTCCTGGCGGAAGATGACCTGCCCCTTTTCATTGCCGATCTGGGCGACGCGCCTCTCCCATTCGACAGCATCGAAAGGAGAAACGCGCCCGTCGGTGAAGAAGCGTCTGAACTCCAGGCCGACTTTTGGACGCGTTTGTGTAGCCGAGGTCATTACCGGGATTGTCGTTCTTGAGCGCCATCTGGGGTTCCGCCATCTCGCCTCCGCGCAGGTTGGGGTTCCCGCGGGATGGGAACCCTTATATTTTACCAAGCGAACGAGCATTCCGCTTGGACGCTGTTTCCGCTTCTCCGGCGGAAACCGCTCGATTCGAACGACCTCAGATCAGGCTCGAGACGCCAAAAAAGCGAAAAAGGCCACCCTTATTGTGAAAGGGGTGGCTGTCGCCTTCGAAGCCGCGGGGCGTCCACGCTGACGCACCGACATCGCGGCTTTGCCTAGTTGTCTCGGAGAACCCGGGCTGGCGCCTGGCTGTTTAAAAATACCGGAGTCTAACGCGATCCGGTATTACAGCCGTGGTCTCCCGAATCTGGCTTCGGACGATAGCGGTGTGCCAAAGTCTTGTCAAGGAAAAAGCGGAGCGATTTGCACAAAGTCTTGAGGGAATGTTGTTCAAAATGTCTACATATTGTGGTGCACTTTCAAGTTTCCACATTATGCGGAAGCTGTAGGAGCGTCCGGTTTTCCTTCCTTATCATCTCAAGTTGTAGGGGTCAAGATTGCAGGCACCCAAACCGTCGGGAGAATGGCCGATCCCGTGCTCGAATTCCTTAGAGAGTCGTGGCAACTGACGGGTTTCGCTGGCAGCAGCTTAGTGAGATAATGGGTCCACTAACGCTCAAAACCCACCCAGCCGCCGGGAGGCCTACCCGGTGAGGATTACGATGCGGGAACGAATACAGGTTAGCTTCGGTTTGCTGGCCATTCTGGCCGCGGGGATGACCCTTTCCGCAGCTTTGCCTAATACCTTACTTAACGATGCGGATCAGGCGAGTCGAAGCATTCCGAAACTCCGCTCACGGCGCAACAGATTCACAACCTGGTTCAACAGGCGGTCGAGAATCAACGGCGTAACGATTTTCTGCTTTACCAGTACGCGCGCACGGAACATTCCGTGTTCCACGGTACTGGCAAAGAATCCGAGAAAGATGTCGTTTGCAGGGTCATCCCGGCAGGCGACGGAGTCATTCGGG
Source organism: uncultured Acidobacteriota bacterium (assembly GCA_963846235.1). GTDB lineage: Bacteria > Acidobacteriota > Terriglobia > Acidiferrales > UBA7541 > Palsa-189. The sequence goes on along the minus strand of CAWJVF010000002.1, from coordinate 2,665,435 downwards.
TAGAGTTGCAACGCGACGGCAAAATGACCGATGCGGCCTATCTCGAACAGCAATGGCATGGCGCCGCCCAAGCTCTCGTTGCTCAGGCCAATGGGCGGGATCCGCACATCCCCAATTTCTACGACACAGCTCGGCACATGCACGAACGAGCCGATATGGTTAGCGCGATTGGCAAGGCGTTTATTTTTCGGTGGGCGGGGCGAGTCTCGGTGAATGGCCGCGCAGTGGTGAAGCTGACGTTCACGCCCGATCCGACGTATCGGTCGTCGGCGCGATACGCCGTGCTTTACGCGCACAGCACAGGCACTGCGTGGGTGGACGAATCGAGCGCGCAGCTCATCCGGGCCGATGCGCAATTGACCGACGATGTTTCGTGGGGTGCTGGACTCATTGCCAAGCTCTTTCGTGGGGGACAATTTACTTTCGAGCAGCGCGAGGTGGAACCCAACTTGTGGATGCCGTCGCGCTATGCCTACGACTTCGAGGGGCGCAAATTCCTTTTCAGCTCTGAGCATTCACGAACGAATGGAATATACCGAATACCTGCACGTAGGGCCGCCCGAAGAGGCGGTCGCCGTGATCCGGCGCGAACATCCCAGCATTTTCGCCAACAAAAATTGACGATGTGAAGTCTTCATGAGACCGGGACGAGTGTGCCCGATTCAGATTCGAATTCTACTCGCATCAGCCACTCATAGTGGAAGCTCTGCGATTCGAGCCACGCTTGAAGCGTCTCGCGATCGGGCGCTTCGAATTCGACGAGCATCTTCCCCTCCATCATGTTTACCTGCACGCGCCGCGCTTTGACGCGGCCAGGAGAAAACAGCCGCTCAGTAAGCTGGGTGGCGCCTTGGCGGGTGAGGCAGGCGAGCGTGTGCAATGTGAGATAGCGCGGCATCAAGTCTCCTGGTCGAGTTGCGTCCTAAGAATGGCCACAATAGCGATACCGATAAGAGGCTGCAACTTCATTCCCGCAATCGATCGGCCCGCGCTCATTTGTGGCCGCACGAACAGTTAATCCTTTAGCCCCACTACCGACCAGTCTGCGTTCAGGCGCGGTAAAATTGCTCCAAGCTGCTTCGAGGTGAGCCGTGCGCAAGCTTCGTTTTGCCGCGCTAACATTGCTTCTATTGCTGGCCCCAATTGGGGCGCACAGTCGAAGTGTCGAAGGCGCGCTGGATGGCGTCGTACTTAGCGGCAAGGGTGCTCCAGTGGCGTTCGCGGAGGTCTTTTGGCAAACAGCGGACGGCAGGGCACCGCATGCTGTGCGAGCGAATGGCAGCGGGCACTTCCGGATTGCTGGCCTTCGGCAGGGTTTGTACGAAATCCGCGCCCAGGGTCTAGGGATGACTTCGGAGTGGGAACACAACGTCTGGGTTCCTGCAGGCCGTGAAGCCAACATAACGCTGCGCCTGACCCATCGTACGGCACGGAGTGGCTCGACCAAGTGAAGGCGATCTCAGCCGGACACAACCGTTCGTACTAAAACGCCGGTACCCTCTTTTTGGGGCTACCGATCCATTGGCCGGATCGCAGGCGATTGCGATGATCATGGCCGGGTTGGGAGCCGCTGCGGGGACGACGGCTCCGAGAGATCGAAGTCGTAGGCAGCTTCCCAACCCACTTAAACCTTGTTACGATAACCCTTTATTCCTAAAGCAGTTGGCCTGTGTGCCCCCTTTCTCGGGTGGGCTGCATGGCCGCCAGAGCCTCTTAGGAAACCGTTATCGGTCCCGCTGCACACAGAAAACCTCTAATTGAGTAAAATCCGGCTGTGGCGACCCTCATCCCTCACTCAGACCGCACGAAGATCGAAGCCCAGGTCTTAGGGACCGTTCGCGACCTCCTGCGCGAATTAGGCAATCCTGAAGCGAGCGCAACTCTGAAGGCATCCGCGATCCTGGATAGCGATCTCGGGCTCGGAAGCATCGAGCGAGTCGAGCTTTTGTCGCGACTCGAACGAACTATGGGGATGCCGATTCCGGAGGCTGCGATTGCGGAAGCCAAGACTCTCGAGGATGTCATCGCGGCGCTCGCCGAGGCAATGGGCAGCGAAAGCGCCAGCACAGTCGAAGAGCTTCCCGCAGCAGAGTTGCACGCTCGCGAGCGTAATCCTGCTGCGACTGGCTCGCGCCCGGTCCAAGGCGTCTTGGAGACGCGCACTGGAGATTACGCTGCTGCTCAGCCTGTCGGCAGCGTTCGGCGGATTCTCGAGGCGATTTACGGCGTTTACGCCGCGACGGTGTTTTTGATCTGGGTGGTGCTGGCGTGGCTCATACTGCACCTGATGCCGCGGGGACAGCCGGCGGCGCGCATGACTACCATAGCTCTGCGACTTTATTTTTGGCTCGTCGGCTGCCGGATTGATCTGGAAGGACGGGAGCACATCGATGCTTATGGTGCGTGCGTCTACGTGAGCAATCACACCAGCTATAGCGATGTGCTGGTGGTGATGGCGCTATTCGAAACGAACTATCACTTTGTGGCTAAGAACGAAATCAACGATATGCTTTTCATCGGGACTTTTCTGCGCAAAATCGGCCATTTCGCCTTCGAGCGCGGCAAGCTGCGGGAGCGGTCGCGCCTAGCAGAGCAAATGGAGCAGGCCCTGCTTCGAGGCGAATCTTTATTTATCTTCGCGGAGGGCACATTCACAGCGCAACCCGGCGTGCGCCCCTTTCAATCGGGAGCGTTCCGGGCGGCGGTCAAGACCGGAAGGCCAATCGTCCCTGTGGCTCTGCGGGGCGCCCGCCGGTTCCTGCGGGATGGCACTTGGCTGCCTAAGCCTTCGCGAATCACTGTGACGGTCTGTCCCGCTCTTGTTCCCTCCGCCGCCGCGAATGGGCGCGACTTGGCGGAAGTATTGCGGCTTCGAGATGAGGCCCGCACGGTCATTTCCAAGCCACTCCGGGGAGCCTTTACTTTAGAAATCAGAGTCCGAAGGGATATTCGAGGGCCGATACTCTCCCGCAGCCTCTTCTAACGATTCGAATTAGGCGAGAAGCTAAAAAACTTGGGCAAGCTGCATCAATTCCCTGCGACCCCGCATCTATACGTTTGTCGTTAATCCATAAATCATAGAATTGAGGTTGGCCATGAATCGCACTTCTCATTCGGAAGAGATTGTAGGGGTTCGTTTTACCGGTTGGGCCGCGTTGGATCGGGATCCGCAGGAAGATTTCGTGGAGTTTGTCTGTCCGTCCTGCGGGCACAAAGGAATGAAAGCGGCCCGCCGGGCGCTTGCGGAATATCACTTCATCGACGGCTTCCTGCAGGACATACATGGCGAAGCGGCTACTTGCAAGACCTGCCGCAAGTCGCTGCAGGTTGCTCCGATCGTGTTGGTGCACGACCGCGATGAAAAGCGGCGCTTCGAGGCGATTTTCACAGAAGAACCGGTAGCGGTTCTGAACTAACGAAAAAGGCCGGACCGGATTGTCACGGGGCCGGTCCGGCCTGAGTTAGTTGTTGGGATCTGTGTCTCTCGACTCAGCGCCTGTGATCCCCTTCGTCAAAGCGGTCGTGATCCCAATCCGCGTGGTGATCGCGGCACCAACGGCGCGCATCCTCCATGCGATCGCGATCACGTTCAACTTCCCGACTCCGCTCGCCATGACGAGCAATGTCGCGATCAAGTTTCGCTCGCGCTTCTTCGAGCCGCTTATGGCAGTCGTCCGACCAATCCCGGTCTGCTCGCGCCGGCACGGCGGCAGATGCAAGCAGCAAGCCGCCGCCGAGAGCAGTGGTGAGAATGATGCGACCGAGAAATTGCTTTCCTAGCATGAGTTCTCCTCCCATAAACTGATGGGCTCGGACTGAGTTAGCCGATTCCGGTATCTCCCACAGCTAGGATGCCGTCGGGCGGGAATTCACCCATGCTCAAATTACCGTACGAGTGGCTGCGTTTTATCCTCTGACCTACTCGCTAAACAGGGTATCCGGGGACATCTGGAACTCTTCCAGGCCGCTGCGGATGCGTTCGAAGGCCTCGTCCACGCTATCTGCAAACTGGAGCAGATTGTATTCTCGCCGGTTGATGGTGCCCCAATTGAGCATCTCCCGCCAATCGATTACGCGATGCCAGTAGCGGCGCCCGTAAATCAGGATCAGATTGCGGCGCTGCAGCTTGCCGGTCTGCATCAATGTAAGCATCTCCCAAAGCTCATCCATGGTGCCGAAGCCACCGGGAAAAACGATGAGCGCCTTGGCGAGTTGGGCGAACCACAGCTTGCGCATGAAGAAATAGTGAAACTGAAAATTGAGACCCGGGCTGATGTAGGAGTTGGGCCATTGCTCGTGCGGCAGTTCGATGGAGAGACCGACTGTTTTGCCGCCGGCCTCGGCGGCGCCGCGGTTGGCGGCTTCCATGATGCCCGGGCCCGCCGCCGGAACAGATTACGAAACGGCGTGGATGTTCGCCGAGGGTGAGGGACCAGGCGGTGATGCGGTGCGCAAGTTCGCGGGCCTCTTCGTAATAGCGCGACATCGATAGAGCGGCGCGGGCATCGCGGAGGGCCAGGCGGCGGCGGGGGGTTTGCTTGCCGCTGAGGCTCTTCAGGCGCCGCAGATGGGCCAGGGCCCGGTCGCGCCCGACAATCCGCGCCGATCCAAACATCACGATGGTGTCGCCGACCTCTTCGCGCCGCAATCGAACAAGAGGATCGAGATATTCGGTAAGAATGCGCACCGGCCGCGCGGCGACGCTTTCCATGAAGAGAGCATCGCGATAGGCGGGCTGCTGCGGCGTTTGATTACGACGAGCCATGAATCCTCCAGCGGGAAATTAGACGAGCCATCATTCTACGTGGTGCGGGAAGGGCAATCCAACGTAAGCGACTCCGCAGGCGTCCAATCTAGTAAACTTGTAACGGGCAAAAGCGACCAGTGGGGTGGAGGCATGAGATGAAAGCTATCGCACGTTCGGAAGATACAGATTTACGACCACTGGCTGCAATGGTGGCCGGATTCGCACTATTAGTGGGCACTAGCACGCGTGGGCGCAGTCCGGCTCGGGGCCCATCGCGCCGAAAGCCGGGCAGGCGGTTCAGAAAGCGCCGCAAGCCCCGGCACAGAAAACCGCTGGATCAGTCGTCGATACGCGTGCGCGTGAATCTGGTGAATGCGCCCGTAGTGGTGCGGGACTCCAAAGGCGAGCTGGTGCTGGACCTTGACACAGAACGATTTCCACATTTTCGACAACGGCGTGCGAGCAAAAAATCGAAGGGTTCGATATGGGAGGCGCGCCGCTTTCCGTTGTTATCGTCATGGAGACCAGCTCTCGCATCGATGCGCTGCTTCCGGCGGTTCGACGCACGGGAATTCTGTTTACCGAAACCGTCGTGGGCGAAAACGGAGATGCGGCGGTGATCGGCTACGACGACCAAGTGAATCATCTGCAAGATTTCACCAGCGATCACGACGCCATTGAAAAGACCGATCACGAATCTTAAGCCAGGCTCATCGGGAACGCGGCTCTATGACGCGCTTTCGAGCGCGGTGGGCATGCTGCAAAACCGGCCGCCGGTTCGCGGCGCCGCGTGATCATCACGGTGGCCGAAGCGCTGGATTCGGGAGCGAAGAAAAGCTGGGGCAGGTTTTGAGAGACGCCCAGCTCGCGAACATCACCATTTATTCCGTGGGGCTCTCGACCACGGCTGCCCAAGCTCGAGGCCAGCAAAAGAACGGCGCTCCGCCATCCGCAACGCCGCCAGGCGTATTCGGCCAGCCGGGTATTCCCGGGCACACCGCAAACGCCCACCACGGAAGAGCAGCGCTCACGGCAATATCGACGTGATGGCGTTAGCGACGTGGATGGTGCAGCACGCGGAGGCCGCTGGTGAAGGAACGGCCGCTGGAAGTGGCGACGGCGGCGACCGGCGGGCTTTACCAGTCCACCGTGAAGGATGCTTCCATCGAGAAGGCCATCGACGAGATCGGCGGCGAGCTGCACGCGCAAGTATACGCATCAGCTACCGCGCCCACGGGGACAAACACTAGCCGGATATCACGAAATTCGCGTGCAGGTAGTCATGCCAGTCGGCGCCGTGCCTCTGGTCGGGATACGCTCGCGGGCCCGGGCTACTACCTCAGTTCACCCGGCGCCGTAACAAACAGCGCTCAGGATTTTTCTCCCTTCCTTTCGTCTTTCGGCTGGCGGCTCACAGTCGGAGTGCCACCCGTCCCATTGGCGCCATTACTTTCCTCTTCGAGGATAGCGGCGGCGGCGATTTTATCGTCGTCATCGAGACGCAACAGGCGCACGCCCTGCGTCGAGCGGCCTGCCTCGCGAATCTCGTTGGAGTGCACGCGAATGATCTTTCCGAACTCGGTGATGATCATCACGTCGGAATCTTCACTGGCTTGCAGAGCAGCGACCACCGCAGCCGTTGCGGTCGGTGGTCTTCAGATTGATCACGCCTTTGCCGCCGCGCGAGGTGATCCGGTATTCGGCGAGCGGAGTGCGCTTGCCGTAGCCCTTTTCGGAGATGGTGAGCATGAGCGAAGTGAGCGAATCCTTGATCACTTCGTTTTCGAGCTCATCGAGATTTTCCGTTTCTTTCTTCGATTCCTTGCGGATGATCTCAAAATCCGGCTGCACGGCATCCATGCTGACGACGTAATCGTCCTTGCCTAGGTCCATGCCGTTGACTCCGCCGGCCTGCCGGCCCATGGCGCGAACTTCCGATTCACGGAAAAGGATGGCCTGGCCCTCATGGCTGGCAAGAAAGATCATCTGCTTGCCGTCGGTGAGCTTCACGCCGATCAATTCGTCCTTGGCGTCCAGATTGATGGCAATGATCCCGGAAGGCCGCGGATTGCTGAATTCCGCGAGCTCGGTCTTCTTCACCGTGCCGTTGCGCGTGGCGAAAAAGACGTAGCGGCCGGTCTCTTCCAGATTGCGCGCGGGGACAAGCGCGGTGAGGTGCTCGTCCTCCTGGAATTTCACCAGGCTGGTGATGGCCCGGCCGCGCGTGGCTGCAGCAGCTTCGGGAATTTCGTAGACCTTCAGCCAATAAACGCGGCCCTTGGAGCTGAACAGCAGAATGTAACTGTGCGCCGAGGCGATGAAGAGATGCTGGAGGAAATCCTCTTCGCGCGTACGTGCGCCGATGCGGCCCTTTCCGCCGCGCGACTGATGGCGATAGACGTCCACCGGGGTGCGCTTGATATAGCCGGCGTGGCTGATGGTGATGGCCATGTCGGTATCGGCGATCAGGTCTTCGACCTTGATCTCGTCAACGGCGTCGACGATTTGCGTGCGCCGCGCATCGCCGAATTCCTTCTGAACCTCCTGCAGTTCGGAGACGATTACCTGCTTGAGTTTTTTCTCGCTGCCCAGAATTTCCTTTAGCTCGGCGATCTTCGCGCGGATGTTCGGCAAGTTCCTTCAGGATGTCGTCGATGGAAAGGCGCGTCAGACGATGCAATTGCAGTTCCAGGATGGCGTCGATCTGAATAAGGCTGAGGCCGATCACATCTCCGGAAAGTCCATATTTCTTGGCGTCGAGTTTGACGCCTTTGAGGGTTTCCCGCTTCTCTCCACGCGCGCCGGAGACGATTTCTACGGACTTGTTGGAAAAATACGCGTGCAAATTCTCGCGCGCATTCGCGCGGCTCGCGGAACCCCGGATGATCTTGATGGCGTTGTCCAGATGATCGACGGCGATGTGATACCCCAGCAAAATGTGCTCGCGCTCTTCGGCTTTGCGCAGGTCGTAACGCGTGCGGCGAATCACCACTTCGCGGCGATGTTCGAGGAAGAGCCGCAGGAACTCGAGCAGGCCCATCTCGCGGGGCTGTCCGCCGGTGATGGCCAGCAGGATCATGCCGAACGATTCCTGCATCTGCGTGAGCTTGTAGAGATGGTTTAGGACGAGCTGGGCCTCTTCACCGCGCTTGATTTCGACCACGACGCGCATGCCTTCGCGATCGGACTCATCGCGCACGTCGGAGATACCTTCGATCTTTTTCGACTGGACCAGGTCGGCAATTCGCTCCACCAGACGGGACTTATTCACCTGATAAGGAATTTCCGTGATGACGATATTTTCTCGATCTTTGCCCACCTGTTCGATGGAAGCCTTGGCGCGCATGATGAAGCTGCCGCGGCCTTTCTTGTAGGCCTGCTCGATGCCGTCGCGGCCGGCGATATAGCCGCCTGTGGGGAAATCTGGACCGGGAACGAGCTTCATCACTTCCTTGAGCGACACGTCCGGCTTTTCCACCATCAAGACGGTGGCGTCGACAATCTCCTTCAGGTTATGCGGAGGAATGTTCGTGGCCATTCCCACGGCGATGCCAGTGGCGCCATTTACCAGCAAGTTGGGCACTCGTGTAGGCAGCACGACGGGCTCGTGCTCGGTCTCATCGAAATTGGGAATGAAATCGACCGTCTCTCGATCGATATCCGCCAGTAACTCTTCGCTGATGCGCGCGAGCCGCGCTTCTGTGTAACGCATGGCCGCCGGCGGGTCGCCATCAACCGAGCCGAAGTTGCCCTGCCCATCCACGAGCGGATAACGCATGCTGAAAGGCTGCGCCATGCGCACCAGGGCGTCATAAACAGGCGCATCACCATGCGGATGGAACTTGCCAAGTACCTCGCCGACGATCTTGGCGCACTTGCGGTAGGGCCGCGTGGAGGTCAAGCTCATCTCGTGCATGCCATACAGAATGCGCCGGTGCACGGGCTTGAGGCCGTCGCGCACGTCGGGCAATGCGCGCCCGATGATCACGCTCATGGCGTAGTCGAGATAGGACTTCCTCATCTCGGCTTCGATATCCACCGGAATTAAAATCGCCGGCGTTTTTTCCTCTGCCATTTGCCTTTGGCTCCCTTTCTAGTTGGCCATTAAGTTTTAGATATCGAGGTTCTGGACATCGAGGGCGTTGTCTTCGATGAATTTGCGGCGTTCCTCAACGTTTTCGCCCATCAGCGTGGTGAACATCTTCTCCGCCTCGACCACGTCTTCCAGCTTCACTTTCAGGAGCGTGCGGGTCTCGGCGTTCATGGTGGTGGCCCAGAGCTGATCCGGATTCATTTCGCCCAAGCCCTTGAACCGCGTGATGGTGAAGTCTTTCTTGGCGTCCTCGAGCACGAAAGCGAGCACCGCGGCCGCATTCTCTTTCGTCACTTTGTCGCCATTGCGCGACACCGTGAAGGGCGGCTTGTCGGAAGCCGAATATGGCGCGGCCGAGCGTACGCAGCCGCTTCCAATCGGGCCTGGAAGCAAGCGCCCAATTAATTCGCCCCCACGGCCCGGAACCATTACCCAGCACCACTTCGTGCAGGCTGTGCTCCTCGTCGTAGACGATCTTTGCGTCCATTTTGAGCTTGGCTTTCTCGATGGCTTTCAGAAGCTTCTCGAGCTCCTTCTTATCTTCAAAATCGGCCTTCTTCTCGAGATCGCTTGCCGCGACCAAGTCCACCAGCGCACGTTCCCGCAGCCGCCGGAGCATCTTGGCCGCGATCTGGTCATATTCCTGCACATCGAGGAGGAACCTGGTGAGCGCGGCGCCCTCGAGCGCGACGCCCTCTTTGGCCTTGACGATGTGGTCCTCGGTGGCGCGCCGCATCAACTCTTGTGAGAACTCGCGCTCGTCGCGGATATAGCGGTCCATTTTGCCGCGCTTGACGCGATAGAGCGGAGGCTGCGCGATATATACATGCCCACGCTCGATGAGTTCCTTCATGTGACGGAAGAAAAAGGTCAGCAACAAAGTGCGAATGTGGCTGCCGTCCACGTCCGCGTCAGTCATCAGAATCACTTTGTGATAGCGTAAGCGGCTGGCGTCGAAATCGTCCTTGCCGATTCCCGTTCCGAGCGCGGTGATGATGGCGCGGATTTCTTCGTGGCCGAGCATTTTGTCGTAGCGCGCCTTCTCCACGTTCAAGATTTTGCCCTTGAGCGGCAAAATGGCTTGATAGCGGCGGTCACGGCCCTGTTTGGCTGACCCGCCTGCCGATTCGCCCTCGACGATGAAGACTTCGCATTTGGCGGGATCGCGCTCCTGGCAATCCGCCAGCTTACCGGGCAAGCCTCCGGAATCCATGGCGGATTTGCGGCGCGTGAGTTCGCGCGCTTTGCGGGCCGCCTCGCGCGCCCGCGCCGCGTCAATGCACTTTCCGATAATGCGGCGCGCGACGGTGGTGTGCTTATCGAAGTACTCCCCGAGCCGCTCGTTAACAAGCTGCTCCACCTGGCCCTTGATGTCGCTATTCAGCTTGCCTTTGGTCTGTCCTTCGAACTGAGGCTGGGGCAGCTTCACGGATACGACCGCGATCAAACCTTCGCGGACATCATCGCCAGTGATCGAGACGCTATCTTTCTGTTCCTTGAGCATGCCGGCGGCGCTGGCGAAGTTGTTGATCGAGCGCGTCAGCGCGGAACGGAATCCGGAAAGATGCGTGCCGCCATCGACGGTGTTGATCGTGTTGGCAAAAGCAAAGACGTTTTCCGCGTAGCTATCGTTATATTGCAGCGCGATTTCCAATTCGACGTTATCGCGCTTGCCTTCGATATAGATCGGAGAATCGTGGAGCGTCTGCTTGCCGCGATTGAGGTGCTTGACGAATTCCACGATGCCGCCGGTGAAGCGAAACTCAGTATTCTTTTCGCTGCGCTCATCCTGGAGCGTGATTTTCAGGCCCTTATTCAGGAAGGCCAACTCGCGCAAGCGCTGCGCGAGGATGTCGTAGCTGTAATCGGTCTTTTCGAAGATGCTGGGATCGGCGTGAAACGTGATCTTGGTACCCGTCTTGCGCGTCTTACCGGTAACGACGAGCTTCGATTTGGGAACTCCGCATTCGTAGGACTGTTCCCAAACCTCGCCATCCCGCCAGATCTCCAGCTCCAGCCAATCGGAGAGCGCATTGACCACAGACACACCCACGCCATGAAGGCCGCCGGAAACTTTATAAGTGTCGCTATCGAATTTTCCGCCGGCGTGGAGAACGGTCATGACCACTTCGGCGGCGGGCTTCTTTTCCGTGGCGTGCATATCCACGGGAATGCCGCGGCCGTTGTCGATGACCGTGACGCTGTTGTCTTCGTGAACGATGACATTGATTTCGTCGCAATAGCCGGCCATAGCTTCGTCCACCGAGTTGTCCACCACTTCCCAAACGAGGTGGTGCAAACCCTGCTCGGTGGTCGAGCCGATATACATGGCCGGGCGCTTGCGCACCGCCTCGAGACCGCCCAGGACCTTGATCGAGGTGGCGTCGTAGCGATGGCCCGCAGCTTTGCCGGTCACCGTCTCTTTCTCAGCCATATTGTGTGCGTCTCCTGACTAACCGTGGAGGGGAAGGCTGCCGCAGAACGGTTTTCCCGCCTTTAACGTGCAATCCTGGTTTCGATTCGCGAACCAGAGGCGCTTCTGCTCCATCCCGTCCGGATTTTCGTCTTGCGAAAGCGGACGCGGCGAAGACTGTGTTTGCCTGACTGCACCCGCTCGTTCTGGCGCGAACGAGAAAACCAAGGCACAGATCAGAGCTAAAAATGCCGTTCCGGAAGACCCAAAACTTGTGTGAATGCCCAAAAGAATTCTACTCTATTCGAGGCCTTTTTCTCAAGGTGTTGCGAGATTATTATTGTAAGCTAAGCCTTTATTCTGCAGTTGGTTACGCCATACTCACAGGCTGCGGCAGGGGATTCGCAGCCGTTTCTGTAGAGGAAGCAAAATTTGTGTCCGCAAATTGAAGCGATTTCAGGCCAAAAACTAGATGCGCATGGGCATGATGATGTAGCGATACCGGTATTGATCGTCCGCCAACGGCACCAATTGACCGGCAGACTGCTCGTCTTTCAGCTCCACGCTGATGGGACCGTCCGGAGCGGCGGCCAGAAAATCCAGCAGATATTGGCCGTTAAAGCCGATCGAAATGGGATCGCCAGCTGTATTCTTTTTCTATATTCTCGGTGGCCTCGCCATATTCGGGACTTGAAGCAGAAAGCTCTACGCCCTCCTGACTGACGGAGAATTTCAGCGCGTGGGAACGCTGATCGGCCAATTGCGAGACGCGCCGCACGGCATCATTGAATTCGTTGCGCTCGAGCACAATTTTCTTGTTGTTATCGCGCGGCAGGACGGCTTCGTAATTGGGAAACTGGCCGGTGAGAATGCGAGAGATCAACAGATGCGAATCCAGCTGAAAAAATAGGTGGCTGTCGTCTCTGGCGAATTCAATTTGGCCGTTTTCTCCGGCCTCTCCGGCGAGCCGTTGAATTTCCGCCATGGCTTTCTTGGGAATCAAGGGACGCGTCTCGTTCGAAAGACCCGCGAAGGAATGATCGGTTTCCGCGAGAGCCAGACGGTGGCCGTCCGTCGCGACCATGGCGATCATATCGGGCTTCAAAGTGAGCTGAGCACCGTTCAACGTGTAACGAGACTCCTCCATGGAAATCGCGAAGGCGGTCCTGGCAATCAGCGTGGAGAGAATTCCTGCCGGTATCGTCACGAGCGCGTGAGGGAAAACTGGAATGGCCGGGAAATTATCCTTGGACATGCCCACCATCTTGTAGTTGCGCCGGTCCGAGGTAATGTGCACCCAGTGGTTTTCGAGCAGGCGAAACCGAATCTCACCTTCGGGCAGCAGCCGCACCAATTCGAGCAGCTTTTTCGCGGGTATCGTGCCGGCGCCCTCTTTTTTAACCTTCGCCTCACACGAAGTACGAATGCTGAGCTCGAGGTCCGTGGCCGTCAGCGTGACGCTGTTGCCTTTGGCTTCACACAGAAGATGCGAAAGGATGGGGATCGTGGTTTTGCGCTCGACGACGCCTTGCGTGAGATTGAGTGCCCCGAGCAGATCGTACTTTTTAACGGAAAATTCCATCTACGATTTCCTCCGCGGTAAGCCGCGAATTCAAACCGGCTACTCTACCCTGTTTTAATGAAGGGATAAAGATAGTAGTAGTAGCCGTGCACACGCAAACGAGGATATCCACACAAGGTCTGTAGTTTAAGCGCGATGTCATGTGGACGAAATTGAGCATTGTGTTCGCGACCGGTGGAAAACGGGGACAAGGCAGTTCTGGGCGGACGAAGCTTTCCACAGCAGGCCGCAAAGTGCCCACATCATTCGCACAAGGTTTTCATCGGGCACAAAACGCCGAGAGCAGGCAGACCAGGGCAAAAATGGGAAGCGCGCCAGCATGGTTTTTGCCGGCGCGCGCGGGAAGTCGATGAGGAGACGAGTCGGCTGTTTAGCCGAGGGTGTCGAGCAGACGGCTGATTGTGCGGTTCAAATCTTTGTCGTTGCGGCGCAAGTTTTCGATCTTATTGATCGAGTGCAAGACTGTGGTGTGATGTTTGCCGCCGAACTGTTTTCCGATTTCCGGCAGCGAAGCGGAGGTAAGCTGCTTTACCAGATACATCGCAATCTGGCGGGGAAAAGAGATGGCCTTGGCGTTCGATCGCATCTTGAGATCCTGATCGCGAAGGCCAAACTGTTCGCCGACACGCTTTTGGATCAGCTCGATGGTGACCTTTTTCTCCTGGGTGGCGATGATGTTTCGCAGAGCTTGCTGTGCTGTGCCGAGATTTACGGCCGCGCCAGTGAGTGAAGTATAGGCTACCAGCCTCGTCAGCGCGCCTTCCAATTCGCGCACGTTGGACTTGATCGAGCGCGCGATGAATTCAGCCACGTCGTCTGCCAGCTGGAAATGCTCCGTTTCGGCTTTCTTCTGCAGAATGGCGATCTTGGTCTCCAGATCGGGCGGCTGAATATCCGCGATCAATCCCCATTCGAAACGCGAACGGAGGCGTTCTTCGATGGCGGCGATTTCTTTCGGCGGACAGTCGGAAGACAGCACAATCTGTTTTTGCAGGTCGTGCAGCGCATTAAAAGTGTGAAAGAACTCTTCCTGGGTACGCTCTTTGCCGGCGATAAACTCAATATCGTCGACCAGCAGAACGTCAACAGAGCGGAACCGATCTCGAAAAGTGATCATTCGGTCGAAGCGAATAGAATTGATCACCTCATTGGTGAATTTCTCGGCGCTGATATAACTGAGCCGGAGGCCCGGGTTGCGCGACTTCACCATGTGACCGATGGCCTGCATCAAATGCGTTTTGCCCATCCCCACGCCGCCGTAGAGGTAGAGCGGGTTGTAGGCTTTTGACGGAGCCTCCGCAACGGCGCGCGCGGCTGCGTGCGCGAACTGATTGGATCCGCCGACGACAAACGTGTCGAAGGTGTATCGCAGATTCAGCTGATGGTCTACGTTATCGAAATCGAGCCGTGCTTGTTTGATCGGCGAGGCCATGGCCGAAGGGGGCTCCGGCTCGTTGCATACGAAATTGAGCTGCACATCCGGCATGCCGACTTCGACCAGGACGGCTTGAAGCAATTCACCGTATGTCTCGGTCAGGCGCTTTCGGAAGGGCCGCGAAGGAACGCGAACCACGACGGTGCCATTGTCGGCACCCTCTTGTTTGGTGGGCAGAAACCAAGTGGCAAAACTGTGCGGGTTGACCCGCCGTTCCATGTGCTGCAGAATTTTTTCCCATGAATTCATTCGTTTACCAGCCGCCAATAGGAGGGCATGGTATTTCCACAAGGTGTGGAAATACTGTGGAAATGCCGCACTGGCGGCCGCCCATCCAATCTTGAATGTTTTTAAGCCTAGGACTCCGGCCTAGCGTACCCCTGAGTTGCCAGTGTCGCGAGGGTGGCCGGGGCTGATACAGGACCTTCGCGTCATAGCACCGACGAGGTCCGATTGTCCACGAAAGCCGTCACATGCGGCAAGGAAAAAATAACGCGGCATACATGGAAGCCTGCACAGGAGATGCACAGGATTTCCACAGAGAAGAATTTTCTCGCGCGCTTGAGCAAACCCTTGCGAAATTTCGGTTGTTTCCGACAAGCGGCAGGAATCAGCGTCTACTTTTTCTTACCCGAGCGCGGGAATTCATAAATTCCGAGCGGGTCGTTGGCTAAGAGCAGGTCATCTTTTTCGACGAGCACGGAATCAGGCACCATGCGTGCGCGATCCGTCGTATAGATACGATCGCTAGACATATTGTTATCAGCGTTATCTAAGTGCATCAGCAAGTTCCCCAGGGCCAGCCAGATTTCCTGAGTTTCGGGGTCGACTCCCAATGCGGAGATGATCTCGTGGGGAGAGGCAGGCTTTCCCGAGCCCGCGCGGGCGATTTCCTGGCGTGCGGACTGCGCCATGGGCTGAAGCTCGAGAGTCGTAAGCGTCAGTTCATCGAGCACGTAACCGGAATTGGGATCATATTTTCGTACCGTAGGTTCTGGCAAATAGCGGAATGCAAAATACAGATTGCCGGCCTTGTCCGAGGCCAGATGCCCGACGTTGAGGCGATGGTTCAGTTCGGGGTCGTCGCTCAGGTCCGCCAGTTCGCCAAATTCGCGCACAAGCGTGCCGTGCAGGTCGTAAACGGCAATCAGGCGCTCGGAATTGCCGCTGCAGACGGCAAACCGATCGCCTGGAAGGGCGACAATTTGGGTTGGTTCAGGAACGCGAAAATGTGCGAAGGGCGTCCCTTCAGCCGTGTAGATGCTCACCATATTGGCGCTTTGATCCGCGATGTACACGCGGCCGGATGCATCGAGATCCATTGAACTGGGAGAGACAAGTTCGCCAGGCCGAGGCCGAGCGGGAATCTGCCGCAATTTTCTTCCCTGCGAGTCGAACACAAGCACGACAGGAACATAATGCGCGGGCGGCTGAGGGCGCTTCCAAAGCGTTGCACGGGTTGCACGTTTAGGAGAGTCCCCAGGGTCAGAAGGGGTAGCAGGCGCCAGGATGTAGTAGGCGCCGTCCGGGCCACGGCGAATAGCGCGAAAGCCGGCGCCGACGTCAGGAAAGCGGCGTCGCGCCGCATCCAGGGTGGGGTCCTCCTGAGCGCGCATCGAGCGCGCCGGAGAAGACCGCTGCACAAAGGATGGCAACAAGAGGAGGGACGGTCTGGGCGATGCGCTTCACTGTCACGTGAATATAATGCGGCTGCGCTCGCATTAGGTTGCTCGAACGAGATGAATCAATGGTCCAATTTGTAGCGGCGGCGCGCCACGGATACCGCCCGGCCACTGACGGAATCCGCCTCGATGAGCACTGCGTTCATTTGGATGTCGCCTGTGGCGACCTCGAATCGGGCCGGCAGTCCATCGAGAAAGCGCTTGATGATTGGGCCTTTCTCCATCCCGATAATGGAATCGTGAGGCCCTGTCATGCCTACGTCGGTGATGAAGGCGGTTCCGCCGGGCAGAATTCGCTCGTCCGCGGTGGCCACATGGGTATGTGTTCCAAGCACGGCCGTGACGCGCCCATCCAGATACCAGCCCATGGCCTGCTTTTCGCTGGTGGCTTCGGCGTGCATATCCACGATGACGACCTTGGTCTCGGGCGGCAGCCTGAGCAATTCGCGATCGGCGACGCTGAACGGGTCATCGTTTGCCACCATGAAGATGCGCCCTTGCAAGCAGAGGACGGCATAAGGCGTGCCTTGGCGAGACGTGCCGCAGAAAAGCCCGCTGCCCGGGCTAGTCGCCGGGAAATTAGCGGGACGCAGCAGCCGGGGCTCTCGCGGAATGAAGTCCAGAATCTCCTTGCGGTCCCAGATATGATTCCCTCCGGACAGCACCTCGATTCCGGCGGAAAGCAGTTCCTCGGTGAGTCGCGGAGTGATGCCGAATCCGGAAGCCGAATTCTCGCCATTGGCGATCACAAGGTCGGCCTGTTCGTTCGAGATGATATCTTCCAGGCGTTCGAGCACGATCCGCCGCCCGGGCGAACCTACAATGTCCCCAATAAACAAAATGCGCATGGATGTACGGTGGAATGGAGCGGTCCACTTCGCCGTGTGGAGCTAGATCCTGAACCTCTGTTATAAGGTGGGCGCCCTGCGCCGGCCTTTAGGCTTTCCCGCAACCGAGGCATGCCCGGCTGCGGGCCATGCGCACAGGCCGTCTGACCCGGGCACCGCAGAGATCCAGCATTGGTTCAAAAGATCTTCGCACCAATCACGCGCGTTGCAGGCCTACTCCTCGTACATTCTAGCGGTCCGAGGACGACCGTCAAATCGATTTCCCCGCTGTGCCGTGTCTTTGTGCTGCGTTCAGGCAGTTTGCTGAAGCGCGCGATCGATCAGTTTGAGGCAACGTTCGGCGTCTGCTCGCAATGCGGCTTGGTTTTTGTCCCGGTCCTGCCGCAGATTGTGCAATTCGTCCGCAATAGACAAAGCTGCGAGCACAGCGACCTTTACCGAGTCCACTGCTCCAGTGCCACGGGCGACCTGGCGCATACGCTGGTCCACATACTTGGCCAATTGCTCCACGTAAGAGGGCTCGAGGTCCCCAGCGACGTTGTAAACCTGATCGTAAATTTCGACTTTCATCCGTGCACGCCTCCCGGCAAATGAACCGCGCGGCTAGGGCGGCGCTATTGTGCGACAGGCTTCAGGCTTCGGCAAGGCCGGTGCCGGATCCGATTCGCCCAGGTGCAGGAGCGCCGGAAAGGGAATCCCTGTTCATTTCATAAGCGTAATCTCGAATCCAATCGAGGTTTCCTGTATCTCGGATTTTACAAATCCGCTCTCGACAATGAAATTCTGGAACTGCTGTCTAGTATAAGCCCTAGGAATCAGCATGAGCCGGAAAGTCCATTTCATCATGAAGGCGTTCAACGCACCGGCCTTTAGACCGCGAATATAGCTGTCCAGGGATTTTTCCCCGACGTCTTTACGCAAGTCGATGACCAGCGCGCGTCCTTCGGGCTTGAGCACGCGGCGCATTTCGCGGAGCGCGCCCACAGGATCGGAGAAATTCTTGAATGCCGCGCGACAGAGAACAAAATCAAAGCTGCCTTCCGACAATGGCATTGCGGAAGCGTTTCCCTGCCGAAAATCTACCTCTACGTGTTCCTGACGGGCGTTTCGTTTTGCGATATCGACGAAGGTTTTGCTAATGTCTAGGCCGGTGATTTGGTATTTCCCAATTTTAGCCAGCTCAATGGCAAAGAAGCCCGGCCCGGGCGCGATTTCAAGCACCTTGGCACCGGAGACTAGGGTGGCCGCCACTTTCCGGGCGAGCGCCTTGAATTCAGGCAGGTCCCTTCGGGTCGTTTTGTCGTACCAGCAGGCAACGCCGCCCTCCATCCCGATTCCCTTATAGGCTTTAGCTTGCATGTAGAGTACCTCACATAATAAGATACTTATAACATAAGCTAGTGAGGCCCGGATGTCAAACGAAAAGAGGATGCGGCTGTTGGAAGATTTGATTCGCGAAATGCGTGAGTTTATCGCCGGAGCAATTCTGAATAATCAACGCATTGCGGACCGGCTGGGCATCAACTACACGGACCAGCAGGTGCTGAATCTGGTGGATCTCTTGCAGGACGCCAACACCCGGCGCCCTCGCGCGATTGACCGGCCTGACCACCGGCGGGGTGACGCTGGCGCTCGACCGCCTGGAAAAAGCGGGTTTCGTGCGGCGGGAGAGAAATCCGCGAGGACCGGCGCAGCGTCATTATTCGCATGGCGTCGGAGCGTCGGCGCCAGATTGTCGCGCAGCACCAAACCGCCAATCAAATCATGGCGCAAATTTTCTCGGCTTATGGAGAAAAGGATTTGGCCTTGATCCTGGATTTCTTTGCACGAACGAACCGCGCCCGTGTGGAGAGCTACCAAGCCGGATCAGCGGTGAAGTAGCAGCACGTGCTAAGCAGTGCGCAGCGCCGCGCCCAGCTTCTGTTCCAATGTGGAAATAATGCGCGAGGAAAAATCGTTCAGTTGAGCTTCGGTCAGAGTGGCTTCCTGGCTTTGAAATGTGACCCGGACCAGCAGCGAAAACTTTCCGTGGCGGGATATTTCGTCCGCGAAAGAGGTCGACGGCCTCGACGGAGATAACTTCGGGTATTCGCAATCCCTCAATGGCCTCGCGCACCGCGGCGAAGCTCGTGCCATCCGGGAGTATCAGCGAGAAATCGCGCTCGACGGCGGGGAAGCGCGAAATCGGCTGATATTTTCGCGCCTCGCGAGCAAGACGGTAACCTTCAAAAAATGGATCGAGGGCCCACTCGGCAAGAAAGACGTCCTGCCGGAGCTTGAATTTGTCAGCCACGCGTGGGGCCAGTTCTCCGGCGCCTCCGACGACTGTATTCCCGACGGTGACGAACCATCGCTGGCCCTGTTTCGCGTCCCCAAGCTGACGAAGTCCCGCGCTAGCGGCGAGGATTTTCCCGGCGCGAGCGGGATGTTGCCAAGGAACCGTTTCGCCATTCCACCAGAAGCCGCCGGCAAGGTCGCCAATCTGGTCGAGATCGCCTTTCAGGTCGGCGAAGGAGTACTCTCGGGCAGATTCCGCGACGCCTTGTTGGCGCGCCAGGCCGGTTGCGCCGATGGTGACGATGCGCATCTCGTCAGGCGCGTCATTCAGCAAGCGATAAGCGCGGCCGATTTCAAATAGCCGCAAATCGCGCTGGCCCCGGTTCAAATTCCACGCCAGCGCATGCGCCATGCTCACCAAGCCATTCGAGCGCAAAAGCGAGGCGTCTTCCGCGAGAGGATTTGCTACGCGCGCGGGTACTACGTCCCCGGCCCGAAAAAGCGCGTCTTCCGCTTCGTTCACCAGCGGAATGGAGACAATCTCCCGATACCCCAGGCCGATCAGCCGTTCGCGCAGACGATCCTCGGCCTCAGCGTATGGCAATCGCGCGGCCGGCTGTTTGGCCGGATGCAGCCGCGGCGGAAACTTATCCAAGCCATAGTGCCGCGCGACTTCTTCGATCAAATCCACTTCGCGTGTGACGTCCTGGCGCCAGGAGGGCTGCCGGCAGTGCCATCGTGCGAGCGTTGCATCGGCTGCGCCGCGCGCTTGATCAATATGCCGATCAATACGCTGAGGAGCAAAGCCGAGCGCGCGGAGAATCGCCTCGATTTCGCGGTCCGGCACGTCGGCTCCCATTATGCGCAGCAATTCTTTGCGCGAGAGCTCCAGCGCCAGAGGTTCGCGGCGCGCCGGATAAACGTCCACTACTCCCGCCAGCATTTCGCCCCCGGCTAATTCGCGAATCAGAGCCGCGCAGCGTCGCGAGGCTAACTCTGCCATCTCCGGATCGGCGCCGCGCTCAAAACGCGTGGATGCCTCCGTACGCAGCCCCAGCGCTTTCGAACTACGGCGAATGGAAATCGGATCAAACCAGGCGGATTCCAGCAGTACATTGCGGGTCGAGAAGCCAATTTCCGTTTCCGCTCCGCCCATAATCCCGCCGATGCCCACCGCGCGAGCGGCGTCTGCAATCACGCAGACGTCTGGTGAGAGAGTGCGCTCAACGTCATCCAGCGTGCGGATCTTTTCGCCGGGACGCGCGCGGCGAACGATAATGCGCCGTTCTGCCAGCAGATCCAGATCATAGGCGTGCATGGGCTGGCCCAGCTCGAGCATTACGTAATTGGTGGCGTCCACCACGTTGTTGATGGAAGCCTGCCCGAGCGCCTCCAGCCGCTTGCGCAGCCAATCGGGCGACGGCTGCACCTTCAGGCCGCGCAAAACGCGAGCCGTGAACCTGCCGCAAAGTTCGGGGGATTCGACTTCTACACGCGCAACGGTTGCCGCGCTCTCGCCGGCTTCCGGCAGAGCAACGGAAACGGGCTTCAACTCGTTTCGCCCCAAGGCGGCCACTTCGCGCGCCACGCCGTAATGCGCGAGGCAATCGGGGCGATTGATGGTGAGATCAAGATCGAGCAGTGGGCCCGCGGAGGTTTCGGACACGCCTTCGACCGCAATCCCGGCCAGAGACAACCGCTCCGCCAACTCTCTAGGAGCGAACGGAACTTCCACGAACTCCTTCAGCCAGTCGTAAAGAATTTTCATCGGGCGTCAGGACATTTGCGCGTCAGGGAAATTGCCGCAGGAAGCGCACATCATTTTGAAAGAAGAGCTGCACATCGTCGATTCCGTATTTGAGCTGCGAAAGACGGTCGACTCCCAAGCCGAAAGCATAGCCGGAGACGCGCTTCGCGTCGTAATTCACAAAGCCATAGACGGCCGGATCGACCATGCCCGCGCCGAACAGTTCGATCCATCCGGAATTTTTGCAAAGCCTGCAGCCGCCGCCCCCGCAGACGAAGCAGGTCGCATCGACTTCGACGGAAGGTTCGGTGAACGGAAAATAGCTCGGACGCAGGCGGGTTTTGGCCGCGGGACCCAGGAATTCGCGCACGAAATATTCGACCGTGCCCTTGAATTCGCAGAAGGTGATGTCCGTATCGACCGCGAGGCCTTCCACCTGGTGGAACATGTACGAGTGGGTCGCATCGGGATTATCCCGGCGGTAGACCTTTCCCGGCACGATGATGCGCACAGGAGGCTGCTGCTTTTCCATCGTGTGAATTTGCATGGGAGACGTGTGCGTGCGCGAGCAGGTGCGGCTGCGATCCCGGCGGCAGGTCGAGATAGAACGTATCCATCGTGTCGCGCGCGGGATGATGTTCCGGGATATTCAGCGCCTCGAAATTGTAATAAGGCGTCTCGATTTCACGGCCTTCGACGACGGTAAAACCAAGCGAAAGAAAGATGCGCTCGATTTCTTCGAATGTTTGCCGTACCAGATGGCGCGAACCAATCGGCCGAATAACGCCGGGCAACGAGAGGTCAACGCGGTCGCGAGCAAGCGCCGCGCTTTCCGCCTCGGCGGATATCTTTTGCTGAAGCTGCTCGATTACAACCTCGATGTGCGCACGCAGACTCATTTAGATTCTTTCCCGACGACGGGCTTGAGTTCGGGTGAAGCAGTTTTCAGCCAGTTCTCGGTGATCTGCGATGCAGCACGCCGGATTTGCGACCGAGCCAGGCGTCACGCAACGCTTTCCAGGAAGCCTCGTCGCGCGCAGTTGCATAGTCTCGGTCGAATTCGGCGCGAAGTGCTTCGAAACGGGCGGCGACCTCCGCAGGCGTGGAGATACCAAGCGCGGCAAGGGTTTGTCGAGTATTGTCGGCAACTTCGGACATGCGCAGTCGTATGCGGGAAAGCTTACACCAAAGCAAAAGCCCAGCGACCCGGCGACCAGCGGACGCACTTCGATGCGAGCTTTTCTCGAGAGGCGCCGAGCGCTCAAGCCGGAGTTCCGGCCGCCTGCTTCGCCTGGGCGGCGATATTCGCGAATCCCGCGGCGTCTCGCACCGCGATATCGGCCAGGATTTTGCGGTCGATGTCGACGCCGCCCGCCTTTAGTCCGTGTATCAGTTCGCTGTAGGAAAGCCCGTTCAAGCGCGCTGCGGCGCCAATGCGCTGAATCCACAGGCGGCGAAACTGACGTTTACGCTGGCGGCGATCCCTATAAGAGTAGCGTTCGGCTCGATTGACGGCCTCCTGCGCCGACTGATAGAGCTTGCTCTTGGTGAGGAAAAAGCCCTTCGTGCGGCGCAAATATTTTTTGCGGCGCGCGCGGCGCTTGGTGCCACGTTTTACTCTGGCCATTGCATTTCTCCTGCGCGGAGATCACGCGAAGCGGCGTAGCCCTGGTTGCGCCGATTTTGCGCCGGAAATAGGGCGCACATCATTCGGCGAAACAGACGGCCACGACGGTGTCGAGCGTCTCCACGGCGTGTTGAGGTATTTGCTCCGCTGCGCCCAAAAAGGCAAGCGGAGCAATCTGGCGGCGATCAATCAAGATTCAGTTTCGATTGACCGCAGCCACTGGCCGGCAGGCCCGCCGTGGCGGATAACGCGCTGCCTGGCACAAAATCAGAATTCCAAATTAGACCTAAAGCAGACCTAGACCTAGCCCAGAAAAGATCTAGCCGTAGGGCAACATCCGGCGCACATGGGGCGCATCCGCTGGATCGACTTGCGCCAGCTTCTTCAGACGGCGCATACGCTTCGGCAGCTTCGTTCCCAGCAGATGCCGCTTGCCGGAATGCATGCGCAAAATCTTGCCGTTGGCGGTGATCTTGAATCTCTTCCCAGCGCCGCGATGCGACTTCAGCTTACGTTTCTTTTGCTTTTTCGCCACAGACTGTCCTTTGCTTCAGGCTTGACTCACGCCCGCCGTTGCCGCCGGCCGCGCAGGCGCCCCACCTTTCTTAGGTGCAAGAAGAGCCATCAATATGTTGGCCTCCATGCGCGGTCCGATTTCCACCAGCGCGTGATCGGCGATATCTTTCAGCAGGCGCTCCATCTTCGCGCGGCCCACTTCCTGGTGCGCCATTTCACGGCCGCGATGAAAGATCATGGCTTTTACTTTGTGGCCCTCACCCAGAAACCTGATGATCTGGTTTTTCCGAACCTGATAATCATGCTCGGCAGTGGCCGGCCGGAACTTCACTTCCTTGAGCTGCGTGCCTTTTTGGTGTTTGCGCTGCTCGTGCGCTTTCTTATTTGTCTGATAAAGAAATTTTCCGTAATCGGTGATCTTGCAGACTGGCGGGTCCGCATTGGGCGAGATCTCCACCAAATCCAAACCGCGTTCGCGGGCCACTCGCATTGCCTCAAAGGGCTGCATAACGCCCAATTGCCCGCCTTCGTCATCTATCACACGAATTTCCCGAGCCCGGATGCGTTCGTTTACCCGGGTGCGTTCTGTGGCTCGAAAACTTCGCTCAGCGATAAACCCACCTCCGCAGCGGCGCCTGAGGCGTCCGGCTGTACTTCCTTACGACAGGGTCACAAAGTATAGCACGGTTATCCCGGACGATCATTCCTCTATAGACGGCCCCTGCAGATTGATGGTTGGACCAAACACAAGCCGTAGCGGCACCGCCTGCTTTTCATCGGATGCGCCGAAGGGGACGAAAGGCAACGCGGAATTTTGGACTGGAGCCGGCTCTGGTTACGACTAGAGCTCTCATGCTAGCGCGGATTGACTCTCACCCGCGGGCGGTGGGAAAATCCACACTATCGTCAAGGTTTGTGGAATAGGGAGGTTAGTGGAATGTCCAAATACTCATTCGCTCTGGTGTTGTCGCTGGCACTGCTCGCTTTTTCGGCGCCCGGTTTCGCACATCATGGCGCCTCTGCGTACGACAATTCGACGCTGACCACGCTGACGGGAACCATCACGGACTTTCAGTTCATTCAGCCGCATCCGCTGATTTCCCTCGACGCCAAGGATGATAGCGGGAACGTCACGAAGTGGTCCGTAGAGATGACGGCACCCAATCACCTCGTTCACTACGGATGGAATGGACACAAGCTCCACGCCGGCCAAACAATCAAAGTTACCGGTCATGCCGCGAAGAACGGCGTCAAAGTTTTGAATCTGCGCCAAATCTTCGACGCGGACGGCAAGGAGATTCCTCTCGGGCCGCCTCCGCAGCCGGGGCAGAGCTGACATTTCCATTCGTTGTGCAATCGCGCGTTCGAAGTAAGCCGAAGGAGATCTAAGCAATGCCTCGTCGATTATTGAATTGGTCTATTGCGTTCGTGGCCGTGCTGGCGTGCTCCTATGCGCTGCTCGCGCAGAATCCCGGGAATTCGGGGGCGGCAAAGGGGAAAAAGGCAGCCGCAAAGTCCGACAGTTCCAAGAGCGCCTGGCAGGTTCCGAAGACCGCGTGGGGCGAGCCGGATTTTTCCGGCATGTGGGAGCCGAAAATGCCCGCCAGCGCGCGAGAGTATGCCGGATATTCTTTCATCTCGCATAAAGACGTCGTTCCGCTGATGACGCCGTGGGGAAAAGAGCAGTACATGAGCACGAAGCCCTCCTGGGGACCACTGGCGACTCCGGATTCCACGGATATGGTGAATCCGACCACTGGGAAAGAAGTCGGATGCTTCCCGACCGGCGTGCCGCGCATTTGGGTTCACCCTTTTCCAACGAAGATCGTGCAGATTCCGCACGTGGTTTATTTCCTCCATGAGTTCAATCACTTCGTGCGCGAGATTTACACGAATGAGGGCCGCGAGCATCCCAAAGACGAAGATCCCTGGTGGATGGGGCATTCCGTAGGCTGGTGGGAGGGGAATACGCTGGTCATCGATACCGTCGATTCAAATGACAAAACGTGGATAGACCGGGCCGGTTTGCCGCACTCCGATAAGCTGCACGTCATAGAGCGAATCACCCGGCCCGAACAAAATAAGCTGCGGGTGGACATCACCATCGACGACCCGAAGACCTACACCAAGACGTGGTCGGGATTCCGCGAGCTCGAGTTCGAACCCGACTGGAAAATCACGGAAATGATTTGCGAAGACAACATCACCTTCAACGACTTGAAGAACGAAGGCAAAGAACAGTAAGGAATCTTAGCACTGAGGTTCGAAGCGGCCCTGCGCCCTAACAGAGGGAAGTTGGGCCGCTTTTCTTTTGCGCCCGCTAAGACTTGGGCACTGCGGAACGCGCCGCTTCGACGGGCTTGAACTGCTTGCTCAGTGCCAGCCCCTGCTGCTGATACGAAGACCCGATCGCCTGGCCGTACAGCTTCTCCGGAGCATTCGCCATTCTGTGATAGATGAGCCGCCCGATGATTTGCTTATCTTCAAGTAAGATTGGAACCTCGTGCGCGCGCACCTCGAGCACTGCCTTTGTGCCTTTTATTTCGCCTGACGCGCCGTATCCAAATCCAGGATCGAAAAAACCCGCGTAGTGGACGCTGAAATCGCCAATCGATTGATCGAAGGGCTCCATTTCGGCGGCAAAGGAAGGTGGTACGGAGAATCTTTCCTTGGACGCCATCAGGTAGAAATCCCCGGGATCGAGGACGACTCTTTTTGACTTCGGGTTGAGGATCGGCACCCAAAAATCCGCGGGATCGTAGGCGCGCACTTTACTGAGATCAATCGGACGGCAATGTCTCTTCGCCTTATAAGCCACGATGGAATCTTCTTTGCCCTCGAGGTCGGTGGTCGTGCGCAAACCGCGATCGATAATGGCCTGCTGATCTCCGCCTTCGCTGGACACGAGATTTTTCAGGCCGCGCTCGATCACCGCCTCCGCCGGGCCTTCGCCATTTTCGTAGTAGACGAGCCGCTCTTTTTCGGCCAATTGTTCGAGAATTCCGTCCGTGGATAGCGGATTCCCACGAATGAATCGAAGCTGATTCAGCTTTGTCCCGGCGGTCACAATGATCGGGAACGTCCGCGGCACGATCTCGACGTATAAGTCGCCGGCATATCCCTTCAGGACTTGCTCGAATTCCAAGCCGCCATCGGTGATGAGGCGCGTGAAGATATCCAGCCGTCCCGTGGTGCTTTTTGGGTTGGCTTTGCCGCCAATATCTCGCGGAAGCGCGAGACTCTCGAGCAGGGGCACAACGTACACGGCGTTCGTTTCCAGCAGCGTCGGCCGGCTCAGGTCATACTCGGCAATTTTCAGCTCCTCGATTTTGTTCCTGAGTGTCGCAGAGCGGCCCGGAAGAAAGCTGGCCTGCACACGATATGCAACGGTTCCCGAGACGCAAATCCATCGAGGCGGGTTGAATCTGCGCGTCGGGAATTTCGGTGGCGCAGCGAATTTTCCCATTCGCGATCAGCTCACGAATTTCCTGCGAAGGCAGTATGCCGGTCTTTCGTTCACGGCGCGTCTGTGGCGAAGGGTCCAAAGCGCATCATTCCTTTCTTGCCTTTTGTGTTTCTGGATTTTAGCACGGCGCAAAACGGCAGGTCCGCAGTTCAGCACCTGAGGAAAATTCAGGAAATCGTGCGGGACGTCGACTTCAGCGCGGAGTTTGGCGAGAAATTCGCGCTAGCGGCTGCGGGCCCAGGTCGCCTTTGCCGTGATGGCGCACCGATACGCGTGCGGGCTTCGGCTTCCTTGCCGCCCACGACGGCCATGTAGGGAATTTTCTGCATTTCGGAGTCGCGAATCTTGGCCTGCAACTTTTCGTTGCGGTCATCGAGCGTGGCGCGGATGCCGGCGGCGCTCGAGTTCCGAAGTGACGGCCTTGGCGTAGTCCGAGAATTTGTTGCTCACCGGCAAAATGGCCACCTGCACCGGAGCGAGCCACAAGCGGAAACGCGCCGGCATAGTGCTCGATGAGAATGCCGAAGAATCGCTCCACCGAGCCCCACAGAGCGCGGTGAACCATCAGCGGCTGGTGCCGGCTGCCGTCTTCGCCGACGTACTCCAGGCCAAAGCGCCCGCGGCAAGTTGAAATCGAACTGCACGGTGGTGAGCTGCCAGGGACGGCCGATAGCGTCGATCAGTTTGACGTCGATCTTCGGGCCGTAAAACGCCGCTTCGCCTTCCATGCGCTTGAACGGAATGTTCATGCGTTCGAGCGTCGAGGAAAGCGCGCGTGTGGCGCGTTCCCAATCTTCGCGAGAGCCCGCGTAGTTCTCCGGATGCGCCGCATCCCATTCCGAAAGCTCCACCTGGTAGCGCGAAAAGCCAAACGTCTTCATCACCGCAAAAGCGAAATCGACGCAGGCTTCGACTTCGGATTCGATCTGGCTGGGCATGCAAAAAATGTGCGCGTCGTCCTGCGTGAAGCCGCGCACGCGCAGCAGGCCGTGCAGCACGCCGGAGCGTTCGTAGCGATAAACCGTGCCGAGTTCCGCCAGCCGCACCGGCAAATCGCGATAACTGCGCATCCGCGATTTGTAGATCAAAATGTGCCCGGGGCAGTTCATGGGCTTGAGCTGATAGTCGTCTTTCTCCACTTCGATCGGCCCAAACATGTTCTCGCGATAAAAATTCGTGTGGCCGCTGGTGTTCCATAGATCCAGACGCATGATGTGCGGCGTGAAGACGAGGTTGATAGCCGCGGCGCAGCAGTTCATCGCGCAGCCAGTCTTCCATCAGCTTGCGCACCAGGCCGCCCTTGGGATGCCAGAAGATCAGCCCCGGCCCGGCTTCTTCCTGAATGCTGAAAAGATCGAGCTCCGTGCCCAGCCGCCGGTGATCGCGGCGTTTGGCCTCTTCCAGCCGATGCAGATATTCGTCCAGCTCCGGCTGCGTGAAAAAGCAGGCGCCGTAGACGCGCTGCATCTGCGGATTGCCTTCCTGCCCCTTCCAGTAGGCGCCCGCCACGTTCATCAATTTGAAGGCGCGAATGCGGCCCGTGCTGGGGATGTGCGGCCCGCGGCAGAAATCGATGAATTTGCCGGTGGTGTAAAACGACACCATCGGCTCGACGGCCTTTTCCTCCACCAGTTCGCATTTGAAGCCCTGGTTCCAGTTCTTATAGAGCTCGATAGCCTCCGCCTTGGGAAGCAACTTGCGCTCATTGGGCACGTCGCGCGCCGCGATCTCGTGCATCTTTTTCTCGATGCGCGCGAGATCCTCCGGCGTGAACGGCTGCTCGCGCAGAAATTCGTAAAAAAATCCGGTATCGATGGGCGGGCCGATGCCGAGCTTCACGTCGGGAAAAAGCTCCAGTACGGCTGCGGCCAGCAGGTGTGCCGCGGAATGCCGGAAGACCTGCAGCGATTCGGGATCCTTTGACGTCAGAATTTTGCAGCGAAGCGTTCTCTTCCAGCGGCCGCGAAAGATCGATGAGCTCGCCATCCACGCGCGCCACCAGCGCCTCGCGGGCCAGCCCCTGCGAGATTTTGCGGGCGATCTCCGCCGGGGTCGTGCCGCGGGGCACTTCCTGCTGCGAGCCATCGGGTAGAGTGACTTGGATGTTATCCATGGGTCAATTTTGCTGATCAGCGAGAAAACACTAACGCTAACAAATCGTTTCCGGCAGGGTCAAGGCGCTGCAGCGCGGAGCGGACGAAATTATGGTAGTGTCGCCACTGAAACCAGCTGCGGAGAATGGATTTGGCCAGCGATTACAAGCAACGGCTGAAAGATGCTTCTGCAACGCAAGTCGATCGTGTGGGGCAAAGTGAAGCTCTCTTCCGGGCAGGAGAGCGACTACTACTTCGACTGCAAGCCTCACCACGCTCGATCCCGAGGGCGCTTTTCTCACGGCGCACGCTGTGCTCGATCTGCTGGATGAGCACGGAATACGCGCCGATGCCATCGGCGGACCTCCCATCGGAGCGCATCCCATTGTTGCCGCTGTGGCCGCGGTGAGCTATCTGCGCTCGAAAGAAGGAAAAGGCCGCCCGTTGCCCGCTTTTTTGATCCGCAAGCAGCCCAAAGCGCACGGCCTGGAGAAACAAATCGAGGGTCTCGACGTCAAAAAGATTCGCGACGTGGTGATCATCGACGATGTTTGCACGAAGGGCGAATCCACATTGGAAGCGCTCAAAATTGTCGAGGAGGCTGGCCTGCGGGTCGCCGCGGTGCTCAGCGTCATCGATCGCGAAGCGGGCGGGTCAGAAAAGCTGCGCGCGAAATATCCTTACTTCGCCTTGTTTACCGGCAAAGAGCTGCTCGAGACAGCGTCCCGCAGCGCGGCAGAATCTCGTTAGATCTTCGGCTCTTTCGTATAGCTTTGTCGGGCGGCGGCGCTTAACACCAGAGCCCAGACGCTCAGGGCGTGTTGTGAGATGAAACGCCCGTCATGACGGGAGTAACTTTCGCCAGCTCTTTCGCAAATAGCGGATTTTCCGGGAACTCCATCGTCAGCTCCTGAAGTTGCTGGCGCGCAAGATCCGGATCCTTCTCTCGCAACGCGGCCAGCGCCAGCATCAATCTCGCGAATGGCCGCAAGTAGCGCGCATTTTCGCTCGCAGCTGCTCGCGCGACCTGCTGCATGCCGAGCGTCTTATCGCCGTGAACGCCGCCCACCCACAGCACGGCTCGCTTATACGCGGGCAAACAGCCAATGACGTAGTTGGCGACGCCCAGCGCCAGATAAGCGTCGTCCGTATCCGGCGCCACGGCCAGCAGGATACGGGCATTACGTTCCGTTTCGCGCAAACTGCGCATGCTATCGAGCTGGCGCTTTTGGATCAAAAAGAAATCGTCGGCCTGCATCCCGCCAATCAGCGTCAAAGCGAAGAGCGCATCCGGGTCCTTCGGTTGTTGGGACATGCGCGCGCGCGCCAATTTTTGAGCGCGCTGCACTGCCGAGGCAAATTGGCGTTCGAGCTCGGGGTCAGGCTTATCCTTGATCCCGCCAAGCATGCGGTTGTCATCGAGGAAAAATTCGGAAGTAAGCACGCCTTTGAGATAGAACTCCTCGAAAAGATCGGAAGCGGCTTCGAGCGCTGGCCCCAGCGGCTCCGTCGGACGCTGTTGCTGCCACTTGGCAAATACCTCCCGCGCCTGGTCGAATTTAATCTCGTAGAGGAGGCGAAACCCGGCGTCCAGCTCCTGATCGCTCATGACGTTTGGCGCAACCGGTGCCCTTCCTTCGTCTGAGGATGGCCATCGAGCTTCAGCGCCTAGGTTCGACAGCAGCGCGGTCATCAGCACGGCGAGCAACAATGGGCGAGCGCCTCGGCCCAACCCGCTCCAGGTGCTCGCGCGATTCATACGCAGTATTCGCATTTGCCGGTTAGATGCCTAGAGTATCCCCCCTGAGTTGTTCCTGTGTCACTCCCGAGTTATAAGAATGCAAAAATGAGGCCACCTGGGCAGACAATTATGTAAAGCACGCGGCTTCATAGGGTTAACGAGAGGTACTTCGGTACCGGGCCTGTAGGTCCGCTGGGCCATAGACCCAAAACGGGGCTAAGGCCAAAATGTATTCATGTTTGACGCGATGTGCGGTGAGTTGGGCTTCACGATAACCTGCCCTTATCGTTGAGGCTCTGAGCCGGCCAGTCCGGCTGCTGCCGCAGGTTGCGTCTTTCATCCTTCAAAACCCCATGCCACGAGCGGCCGGGCCCCCACCGGCCGCTCTTTTTTTGCCTGAAAGCCGAAAACTACCACCTCTGTGCTTTCTTCGGGCAATCGCATTAAATTCAAAGCTCATTCTGACACTGGCTGTGAAATTTCAGCCGATCCGATGGAGACAGTTCGGGCAGGAAATAAATCTGGCGACTTGCGGCGCCTTCTTTAACGAGCGCGTCGGGCCGGCCGGTACGTCGTCAGAGGACGTGGCCTCAGCCTAAGTTGTGGGCCCAGCGGCGGGGGCACGTTGTGCAGATGCTCGCCGCAGTTGCTGCAATTTTCTTCCGGAGCGTTATCGACGCGTAACCAATGTCCTCGAGCCTGGCATTCAGGATTTATGCATTGCACGGTCCATCCTGGCAGATAGCGCACGCAGCCTCCCTTGCATTCAATCGACGGCGCCCAAATCGGGTGATCGGATTCTCCGGCCGGACAATTGTGGTGTCAAGGCCAAAGGCACAACATATAGAGGTCTATTTGCCGATCTGTGGAAATCGATTCAGAGCGCGAATGCTGAATGGCCGGGCGAGCGTCCGCCGTGCTCGACAGAAAGCGGCCGGATGTATACTCTATCGGCCATCACTGAATGACCGCTGAACCGGGGGTGCTTAGGTGAAAGTAGCCAGCTTTTTCGCGGCTCTTCTTTTCTTAGCGACGAGCGCTGTCATGGCGCACCACGGCAATGCCGGATATGACATGACCACCATGACCACTTTTCAGAAGGCCACGATCACGGAGATCGAGTGGACGAATCCGCATTGCCAGATTCGCTTCGATGCGACGAATGATAAGGGCGCTGTGGAACACTGGACGCTCGAGGCTCCTCCTCCGAGCATGCTCGCGCCGCGAGAATGGGTCCGGAAATCGCTGCAAGCAGGCGACGTCGTGAAGATCGAATTTCATGCTGCCAAGAACGGCTCGCCTTTTGGAATCATACAGAGGGTAACACTCCCAGATGGGAAGATGCTTCGCGCCTACCCGGATCGGGATACGGCTTCCAAGAGTGAGTGAAGGAGTCGTCATGCGAACTTTTCTACTGCACTCCGCAGTTGTACTCCTGGCGTTGGTCGCCTTGCCTGCTGCTTCAGGTGCTCAAACGTCGGCGCCGGCAAGCTCCAAGTCCGGCACTCAGGCGCAGGTTCCCGATTTGTCTGGAGATTGGGGAGCACCCCTCGGCGGTGGCGGCGGAGGCTTTATCATTTCCGATCGCGGCGAGAAAAAGACGGGCACGCCGCAAGACGACACGCCCTATCAACCTTGGGCGCTCGCCAAACTAAATTCCGAACGGCCCGAAAGCGGGCCTCACGCGACCTTCGAGAATACGACGGACCCGCGCATCAAGTACTGCGATCCCATCGGAGTGCCGCGGATCTACCTTGTTCCGACGCAATTCCGCTTCGTCCAGACTGCCGATATTGTTTACATCCTTTATCAATATGGGCCGACCTGGCGCCCTATCCTGATGGGCCGTCCGCATCGTAAGGACCCCGATCCCACCTGGTGGGGAGACTCGGTCGGGAAATACGAAGGCGAT
This sequence comes from uncultured Acidobacteriota bacterium, assembly GCA_963846235.1. GTDB lineage: Bacteria > Acidobacteriota > Terriglobia > Acidiferrales > UBA7541 > Palsa-189. Next base: position 2,633,256 of record CAWJVF010000002.1, on the reverse strand, counting down.
ACTCTGGTTGTCGATAGCATCGGCTTTAACGATAAAACCTGGTTGGATCACGTGGGTCGCCCGCATAGCGAGGAGATGCATCTCGTCGAAAAATTTAAGCGCATTAATCACGACACGCTACAGTTGGACCTGATTTTCGATGACCCGAAAGCCTACACAAAACCCTGGGCGGGACAGAAAATCTTCAAGTTGCAGCACGGTGGCTTCGATGACGCGTACGCTTGCTCCATGTCGGAGTACGAGCACTTTCAGAAGAGCGTCACCGACCCCGTAGTAGCTCCCAAGAAATAGCCGCTACTTTTTACTGAAGTCCTAAAGCCCGGGCCGGATTCGTTTTGGACATCAGGTCGATATCCGCCTGGGACATTCCCTCTTTGCGCAGCGACTGAAAGAATTGAGCAAGTCCGTCGGGGTGCAGGGGACGCCCCGGCTGTCCGAGGTCGCTGGACAGAATGCAGAATTGCGGGCCCACGGCGCGAATCGCTTTCGTGTAGTCGCTCATGCTCACCACGGCGGGCGAGCCGTTATTCGGCGGAATCGTCGCGCCATAGACGAATTCGATGTAAGCGCCGTCGCGCGCGGCTTGCTGCATTTGTGGAATCGTCATGCGCACGGGATCGGCCATGGCGTGCGTGACCACCACGTGTTGCACCCCGGCTTGCCTCGCCGCGTGCACGATCAGGAGGCCGTCAGCGGCCGAGGAGTGGCCGGTTTCGAGCGTCAATTGATGTTTTGCCACCAGCCGGACCACTTCCTCGACTTCCGGCAGCAATTGGCCATTTTTGGAAATCGCCACGAACGGCCGATTTTCTTTGCTGACCTTGACCTGATTCTCGTTGTCAAACGTGGGCATCCACACAACCTTGCCCCACCCGCCTTTCATCAACACCATCCGCTCGATCGCCGCGGGATTGATACCGCCGACGGAGCGATTCAGGTCGATGCCGCCAAAAATTTCGATCCCTGGCACTTCCTTGCGAACGATGTATGCCAGCGCAGCGGTGGACTCATAGTGATTTTTCAGCACCAGCCCTCGCATGCCTCGCTGTTTCGCGAGCTTCGCCAAGTCGATCGCGTCGATCGAACGCGGCATGCTATCGGGATCCGAATGGGCATGAATATCAATCACGCCCGTCAGATCCGCTTGCGCGCGTGCCGGCGCAGCAAACAGTAGCGGCCCGATCAGCAACAGCGCGAACCCGATCCACACTCGTCGCATAACGGTGCCCCCTTGCACGCTAGATTTGGCTTTCAAAGCCGGCGCAAGCGTAGGAGCCAGATCGCCGTCATTCGGCAAGTAACGGTCGACGTGGGCCCCCCGAACAACCATCAAAGCTACTATCGCCCGGCCGCGGCCACCAGGTCGCTATAAGGGCTTACGCCGCCATGGATGTGCACAACCCGCGCGACGTCCAGCTTCTGGCGCGTAACGTTGTCGACCAGGTTGATTGTGTAGGGACTCGGAGCTGGCAGCGGCGGCGCGCCCGGACGTGGTATGTAGGAGTCTGCCTGAATCAGCAGTTTTTGCGCTGGGAGGTACGCCATCACCAAGCCCACAGCGTGGAGATGGTTTGGCATTAGGTAGAGCTCGATCGTCATGTTGCCGTCGGTCAACACGCGCTTGTCCTTCATCGTCTCCAGCATCGGCGCTCGCGGTTCGCGCGCCAGCCGATCCGGATTGAGCGTGTGGGGATTCTTGAAAATCTGCTCTTCGTAATACTTCTTGTGCGATTCATGCGTGATGATGGGAATGCCTTCCGCCACATAGGCTCGAAGGCCCCCGGCGTGATCGGCATGGTGGTGGGTGTTGACCACGTAACGGATCGGCTTGTCAGGGTCCATGGCCTTCACTTGTGCCAGCGTCGTCATCGTATAGGCGTCGTTTCCGGGGCCCTCAACGATGACGACATAGTCTTTGAACTCGACGAGAATGCTTCCTTCAGCTCCAGGGGTTAAAGCCCACACACCGTCTGCAATTTTTTCGGCATGACGCTCGGCCCTAGCTGCCTGACCGCCGCCCTGGGCGGGGTTCGCGCCGCGCACATCGAGCGCGGCTTGGCTATTTGGCTGCATATCGGCTACGGTCAGGTCCAGTGTCGGATAACCGCCTTCCTTCATGACGATGTGCATCGGAAATTTCACACCGCCGAAGTCCCGGTAGTCCGAGTAGACTCCCTCCATGTGCGTGTCGCCGGTATAGGGCACATCCATCAGCGCTTCGACATGCTCGACCAGATTCTCGGCATTGAAAGTCCCCGTCACGTTGTATTTGCCGAACGCGGTGAAAGACACTGTCTTCTTCCCATGGATGGTCGTCGTCTTTGCGGTAGCCACATTCGCGGCAGCCCCTTTGAGGAAGCCATGGGGCGTCAGCCAAATCCGCACCGCACCCGCTTCAGCGTGTCCGTCGGTGTTCTGGTTCTCGACCATGTCGCCAGGTGCGGGTCTGATCCCGCCTTGGAACGTGGTCGGATTGTATCCTCCTACACCGCCACCACGCGGAGGCTTCTCGTCATCGATTCGTACCAACTCCTGCCGCATCGCCGGCGCGGTGTAATTCACCAGCATCGTGTATTTTTTGAGCGTATACCGCGGCCACGGCCCTCCGGGCTCGTAGGCCTGCCCCGTCGCATAGAAGGAGCCCGTGCCGCTGTACTCAATCGACTGCAGCGCCGCCGTGCCCATGGCAGCGACCGCCGTGTCGATCACTGCCTTAGCGTCCGAGCCCGCATTCTGCGCTGAGACGTGGAACGAAAGCAGCAACGTCCCGGCGATGGCGATCACACATGTCTTCTTCATAATCCTTGACCAGGATTTTCGCTTCGAGAATGGCGCCATAGTACACCCTGGCGCGTGTTCCCGACGACATTTTGGGCCAAAGTTATGGGTCAGAACCTATCGGCCAGACTGATCGGCCAGCGGAAGCTGAATCGTTACTCGATCTTCCGCGCCCACAACTTTCGTAATGTGACCTTTGCCCGTAGTGTCTTCCACCAGGTCGATGTGCCCGGGCCCCATGGATATCTTTTTTCCGCCGGCAACTTCGACCTCTCCACGGCCGCTCAACGTGATCACGTACTGGCGGCGCGGTGCACGATGCCAATCGTCCACGCTCCCGCCCGCCGTTCGATGGAGTTCGGCGCTACTTATCGGCATCATTTTGGAAACTTCCGCGGGGTTGCCGGGGGTGAATTTCAGTTCAACCTCTTCGGCATGAGTCTGATTGTCCGGACCCGTGTAGAGGTGAGTGATCATCAGCGGCTTGTGCGTTTGAGCCAAGACCACCGCAGGCACCGCGAAATGCGAACTGATCGAGATGCCGAAATGTCCGACGATTGCTCCAGCCGTGAACGTGCACACAAGTACCAGGATTCTCCGCATCATTTGGGGTCCCTCCTGGCGCGGAAGTATAGCAGTGGTTAGAGCCGAAACGCCGCCGATAACGATCGCGATGCCGGGAACGGCCGGGCTTAGGAATCTTTGGGTGCTTCCCGGCCGAAGCGACTGAATCCTATGGCTTAGTGGCTGCCTTTGTAGTCGACGAAGAGCTCGGGAAATTGCCGTTTCAACTCCGCGATCTTCGGGAGATCGCAGACCTGAATGTAGGGATGGTCGGGATTCTTTAGCGCAAAATCCTGATGATAGTCTTCGCCCCGGTAGAAAGCTTTTAGCGGGCTGACTTCCGTAACAATGCGAGACGGAAAGATTTTTGCCGCGTCGAGCTCCGCGATGTATGCCACCGCAATGCGCTTCTGTTCTTCGTTCACGTAGAAGATGGCGGAGCGATACGAAGTGCCGACGTCGGGTCCCTGTCGATTCAGTTGCGTGGGATCGTGAGCCACGGAAAAAAAGATTCGAAGGAGCTGCCCGTAAGTGATTTGAGCGGGATCGTAGATAACTTCGAGCGATTCCGCGTGACCGGTGGTTTCGGTGATCACTTGCCTGTAAGTGGCTGTTTCGGCGGAACCGCCGGAGTAGCCCGCTGTGGTCTTGAGCACGCCCTTGACGCGCTCGAAGACGGCTTGAGTTCCCCAAAAACAGCCGCCGGCAAACACGGCCGTCTGCTTGCCCGCCGTGGCAGCGAGCGGAGCGGCCAGCTTAGCCGGAGGGATCGGCGAGTTGGCCGCCTTTCCTGAGAGCGCCATGATAAAGATTGTACAGCCGAGGGCCAGAATTGAACCAAGCGGGCGGGCAAGCATAACGCGCCTCCTCAACGGAATCTCTCTTTCATTTTCCAGCATACAACACATCTGAATTGGAATGCCGGGCACTACTCTCTAGCGGGAGTGCCCTTGCCGAGAATGTGGGCGACGTCCTGGTTATTCTCGATGCAGAAGTACTCCATGATTTCGGTGTTCTGAAGCAAGGGTGAATGGCCGTACAGCGTAAAAGGCCGGGTATAAGCGCCGGGATCATCGATGGTGATTTCGTAATTCAAGTTTCCCCCATCGGTACGGCGATAACGCTCGATTACGTGAAGCTTCTCGGTATGCGGGTGGCCGATGCCATCGAACCAAAACTTGTCGTTGAATCCTACCGTGTCTACAACGAGCGTGTCTCCCTCCCATTTGCCCCGGGAATCGCCGAACCAACTGGGATCGAGGTCCTTGGGATGGGCGCTGCCGTCCATGAAGACCTGGCGGTACGTATGCACGTTTCCTTCGATCAGGAAGACGATCAGCTTAGGAGTCTGGATAATCTTGAACGGAAATGGAGACTGGCGCGGGATGCCAGAGGGCAGGCAACTCGCGTTGGGATCGTCTTTCGAGAGGCGCTCTTTGCTGAGCTTCAGGGCCCAAGGCTGCAAGGGGAGTTTCTCGCCAGGCTTGAGGGCGACTGCAATGTCGCCGATCATCTTGGGGTCCGGCCCCCAGATTCCGGATAGGTCTGGTTTTCCATCCGCAGCACGGGGGGCCGGTCCGGACGATTTGGCCTTGAGCTTTTCCAGGCTGCGCATAGGGACACCTCCGCCCGCGGGATTCACGCCGGACGGTTCAGGCTGGCCCTGGGCGAAAGCTGGAGACGAACAGAGGAACCAAAGGACTCCCAGAGAAAACGCGGTGAAGATCGAGCGAGCGAGATCGTTTCTCACGTTCGCCTCCTTATTGCTGATCGGGCGACAATCCGGCCACCATCTTGCGGCCGTCGGCCAGTGTGACGGTTCTGGCATTGGCCATTTTGGTTCCGTCTTTGGCTGGGGCGACGAGCACGCTGACGGTCTCTCCCACTTTAATGGCGTCTCTCGTCCAGCCGAGCCGCCGAAGCGCGTTAGGGCTGGCGAGCTCGAGGTTCCAATTGGTCACGCTGCCGCTCTTGTCTTTTACGTCGATGTAGAAGCGGGCGTGAGGATTGGTCCACTCGACTTTGGTCACCACGCCCTGCAGTGTGGTCGATTTACTCGCGTCGTACTCGGCTACGAACGCATGATGCGCAACTCCGGGAAGAACCGCGAAGAAGAAGGCCAGACCGCCAACCAGCGGACGCAACGCATTTTTTCCCATGGCACGCCTCCGGGCTCAGATTGAATCAGACAGAAACTTCGGCGCGAATCGGGTTTGCCGATATTCGTTTCGATCCAGAGAATTATTACTCCGAGTTTTTCGATCTTTGACTTTGGGGCCCGCTCTGGCACACGGTATTACGATTTTAGGCGGGTGGTTGTCAACCAATTTTGCCTATGCTGGGGAGAGAGTGTGGCCCCGCAGGAGGATTTCGGATACATCAGCGGCGTGAAATCGGCTAGTTGCCTTGGCGATATGCAATATTCAACCCTTTTCCGACGGGCACAGTAACGGAGGAAAAATCTGTGAGGCCGGAAACAGCGTTCAGGTAATCGGCAACCTCTTCGGGATGCGAGAGGACGTTATCAGCGACCAAAAGAACATCAGGTACAAGCTTCGGCATTAGAATTTCGAGCTGCTTGGGCGCGCTGATCCGGTCTGCGTCGAAGAACACACAATCGAAAGGGCCTTCTAACGTTCTGACGATGTCAGACGCTTCGCCTTCCATAAGAGTTACAGAATTCAGCAGGCCTGCCCGCTGGAGATTTTTGCGCGCCATTTCTAATTTTGCAGGGTTCCGCTCGATGCTTGCCAGCCGGCCGTTGCTTCCAGCACGCATGGCGTGCGCCAGCCAGATCGTGCTGTAGCCGTTCGATGTACCAATCTCCAATACGCTTTGGCGATGCGTGGCTCGAACCAGAATATGAAGCAGCGCCGCGGTTTCGGGCTCCAGGTTCAACATTTTGCGCTTGCGGTCGGTTTCGCGCTGGTCATTTTCGACGCCAAAGCGCTCCATTTGCGAAAGCAGCTCCGCGAGCTTCGGGTCAAGTTTTTGCTCGGGCTTTGAACCGGGATTCGGATTGGAGGGACTCATCGATTAAAACTCCACAGGCGCCGCGAAACACAAAATTAGTGCGTTCCGTCTTAATGCCGTGGCCGAATTTCCCCAAGATATTACTCCATCATGAAATCGATCCAAGGTGAATTGACACTGCCTGGCTACGGGAGCAGACTTGTGCGACAAAACCTCTGGGGGAGGACAAAAATGAAAACTCGTCTCGTCAGCAGACTAGGACTGGCGTTGGGGTTGGCGGTCGGCGCAGCAATCGCATTGGGCAGCGTGGCGTTTGCTCAAAACGTGCCGGAGCAATTCATCGTGACTGGTAAATCCGCCGAGAAGATTCAGGATTTCACAACCATCAATGCGGCCACGGCGCAGCGCATCGCGGAATCGTGCGAAAAAGCCGCCACCGCGCAAGGCGTGCAAATCAGCATCATCGTGCTCGATAAAGATGGCAACCATGTTTATTTCGATCGCATGGATGGCCAAGGCTATCTCAATATCATCACGGCGGAGATGAAGGCGCGCACTGCGCTGGCACTTCGCGCGCCAAGCAAGCTCCTGATGAATCGGGTAATCCAGGATCCGCCGGCAGAACTTCAGTTCATACAAATCGGTGAGTTTGCGAATTCCGGTGGGCTCCCCATCGTGGTTAATAAGCAAATGATTGGCTTCGTCGGAGTGGGCGGCTCGGCGCCACGCCCGCCGGTGTGGAGCGACGAAATTTGCGGGCAGAAAGCGCTGACGGAGGTCTTCGGACCGTCGGTGCCGCCGCTGGTGGAAGATGTTCCGCCGCGTGAAAATCCCAACGCCAGCAAGACGCCAGTTCCCAAGTTTGCCGCGTCCGCGCCACCCAAGTCGACTCTACCGGCCGATTACGTGCTCACTGGCAAGGCTGCGAGCACCGTATTTGACGGCAATCAGATTTCGCTGGCGGCGGCAAAAAAGATCGCACAGGGATGCCGGGACTGGGCGACATCGAAGGGCGGATCGGCTTCCATCTACATTCTCGACAATGCAGGCGAATTCGTACACATGGAGCGCATGGATGGCCAAGCGTACAACAACATCCGGACCGCGCTATTGAAGGCGCAAACCTCACTAAAGACGCGCCAACCCACGTCTGCAATCGGCGCGAACCTCAAGAACAATCCGGCGATGACTGCGCGGCAAACCACGTACTTTAATCTTTTCTCGAACGCGGGCGGCGTTCCCATCGTCGTGGATGGGCAGATGATCGGCTCGCTAGGCGTTGGAGGCGGAGGCGAGCAGATTGGTGGGGACGAGAAGTGCGCCGTCGAGGGCTTGAAGGCCGCGTTTGGCGATCACGTGACGCTGCCGGTGTATCCGGCGGCAACGGCGGAGGGCGGTCCGCGCGGCTAGGCTGCGCCGCGACCACGTCTTCAATTGCTGATAGAATCGCGTCCTGCAAAGCGCGCGTGTGTCTCTGCCGGGAACGCGAAACGCTCGCCGATACGAGCCGACTTGGACGAGATTTAGTCGATAAAACGAGAGGAGGCGCGATGTTAGAGATGCGAAATCTGTTGCGGGGAGCGACGATCGCAGCCGCGGTGCTCATGATTGCATTTGCTGCGTCGTCTTTGGCGGACGACATCGTCAATGAGTGGGACTCCGTTAAACCGCCGCCGAAGCCCGAGCTCAAACCGGTGACGGTCGAACCTTCGACGACGGCCCTGCTGATCATGGACATAATGAAGCAGAATTGCGGCGTCCGCCCGCGCTGCATGGCTACTGTCCCCAACATCAAACGACTGCACGACGGAGCGCGAGCCGCGGGAGTTATGGTGTGGTACAGCCTGGTCGGCGGCGAAAAAGCTACACCCGCGGACATGCTCGATCAATCCTTCGCGCCGCATGAGGGCGAATGGGCGCGCACGGCCGGCCCAGACAAGTTCATGGGCACAGACCTCGAACAGAAGCTCAAAGCGCACGGGATCAAGACGGCCATCATCTGCGGCACTTCGTTTCAAGGCGTAGGCATTGGTACGGGCTCTGGCTTGGCGCAGCGCGGCTACAAGGTGATTGTGCCGGTCGACTGCCTATCGTCAGAAGATACGTACATGGAGCAATACGCGGCTTGGCATATGTTCAAGGGCGGACCGGCCGTCGTCACCAGCAATAGCACGCTGACGCGCAGTTCGATGGTGAAGTTCTGATAGCTCTCGGAACTCTTCTGAGGAGCTATGTCGCCCCGGTGAAGTAATAAGTTAAGCCGGTGGTGATTTCTACGTCCTGCGCCTTACCCTGAACGGGAGAGAAAGGCGCAGTGGGACTTATGGCAGTCTGCGGCAGTCCATAGCGCGGGATGCCGGTTACGTGATCACGAAAGCCTAGTCGCACCCCAAGGTGGTCCTGATCTTCGACACATCTGTACGTCCCTTTTTTCTCTAGCTATTGGACTACTATCCCCTTGGCGGGATACCCCCGATCCGAACTAAGAGGACCGTATGCCCGGTTTCACGCCCGTATTTACTAGGAGTCTTTCGTTTGGCTACCACACATGTCGTATTTCCGGGCAAGCGGGAAAGTTGATGATAGGGAGGAGCGGCTTTGGCAGCCAGCGCCGGATCTGGCGATGGCGCCGGTTCCCAATGGGGATCGAGATCAACCGAGCCGATTGGAGGCCACTAAGATGAGACAAAAAGGATATTACGCGCTGGTTTTCGTTGCTGTCGCGATGCTCGCTTTAGGCGTGACAGCTTGGGCGAAGACTTACGCGCTGCAAGCGACTTCCATTACGCCTGGCGCCACTGGGTCTGTTGACGTCAAGGGCGACAAAACTGGCGGTAATACCGAGATGACGATTAAGGTCGATCATCTGGCCCGGCCCACACTTCTCACCCCTCCGGCGAATGAATACGTGGTTTGGATCGCGCCGGAAGACGGAGCTCCTCAGAATCAGGGCGTCCTGCAGGTAGGCGACAATGAAAAGGGCGACCTGAAGATGACAACCACCTCGTCCAAATTCAGGGTGTTGGTGACCGCAGAAACAGACGCCCATCCTAAGACGCCATCTAACCGCATCGTGCTAAAGAGTGAGGTGCAGGAGTAACCAAAGCGCCTGGACCGATTTGTCACAGGCAATTCGCTAGCCGACAAATTCCAGCCGCCACAGGCAAATGAGCCTGTGGCGGCGAATCGGAGAACAAAGGATGTCTGTCCAATTTCTAAAGTCAATTCGGACGTGGCTCTGGCTCACAGTGATGATCTGTTGCGTCACTGGGAGTGCGAGCGCTGTTCCGAATCCAATATCAAAAGTAGGCAGCGTGTCAAAGACGGTAGTTCAGAAGGCCTTCGACGGCACCAAGAGCGTGGCTAAGGGATCCGCGCGAGTGGTGGAAAATGTCGGTAGCACAGCATGGACCGCCACCGACAGTCTCGTGAGTCACGTCCGAAGCGCGTTCTGAAGTGCAGTCCCACTCGGTTGCCAAAACCTGCAAAAACCTGCATTAAATTTTCGCCAAGGCAAGAGAGGACAGCAATCTCAGATGGTCTATGAGGCTGGCGTGCCGCTCTGTCTTTGGCCGAGCAGGTCAGGGTACGCGGTGAGGAGGAACGCCCTGAGAGGGCGTCAGTTCTTTTTCTGGCTTCTCGTGAGGACGCGAGCGCCGGTGGGCTGGTCCTGTCGCGCTAAAGAGATTGATGATCGTGTTGATCAGCGCCACGTGAGAAAAAGCCTGCGGGAAGTTCCCGACCAGACGCTTGTTTTTGAGATGGTATTCCTCAGCGAGCAGCCCGACGTCATTTTGAAGCGCCAACAACCTTTCCAGAAGCTGTTGGGCTTCAACATCCCGCCCCATGAGTTTGTAATTATCCGCCAGCCAAAAACTACACGCTAGAAAGGCGCCTTCTCCGGAGGGCAACCCATCTTCAACTCTCTCTGTTTCGTACCGGAGAACGAAGCCTTCACGCAAAAGCTTTTTCTCGATCTGCCTCACTGTGCCTGCGATGCGCGGATCGGAGTGCGGAAGAAAACCAACGAGCGGCAGTAAAAGGAGAGAGGCATCGACTTCTTTCGAACCGTACGACTGCACAAAGCTTTCGAGTTGGGCGTCGAACCCCAGACGGCAAACTGCGTCGTGAATCTCGTTCCGCCTGGCCCGCCATAGGTCAACCGGCCCTTTCATTCCAAATTGTTCCGCGCTTCTTACGGCCCGATCGAAGGCAACCCAGGCCATTACTTTGGAATGAGTAAAATGTTTATCCGGGCCGCGAACTTCCCATATTCCGCGGTCGGGCTCCCGCCAGATTTTATCGAGGTGTTTCAGAATCGCGATCTGAAGGTCAAAGTGAGCGTGCCGGTTACTTTGTTCAATGCTGCGTGATTGGTGCAGGGCATCCCCGAGTTCACCAAAGATATCCAATTGCACCTGTGCAATGGCAGCATTGCCAATACGCACGGGCGAGGCGCCAAAATAGCCGCTCAGCCAAGGCACCTCCATTTCCATGATGAGACGCTCGCCGGCGACGCCATAGAGCACCTGGATTTGATCCGGACTGCCTGCGACGGTCCGCGCCAGCCAGTCGCCCCAGCGACTGGCCTCTTCGTAATATCCGGCATGCATCAGGGCTAGGAGCGTGAAGGTGGCATCCCGCAGCCAGCAAAAGCGGTAGTCCCAATTTCGCTGGCCCCCCGGTTCTTCGGGCAATGATGTTGTGGGAGCCGCGACGATTCCGCCGGTCGGTTCATAGGTGAGCGCCTTGAGTGTGATCAGAGAGCGCTCGACAACTTCCGCAAAGCGCCCGCGATATTTACATGGAGAAATCCACTTGCACCACCACTCGTCCGTTTCCCGAAGGGATTTTTCCACGTCGATGGCCGGGGGCGTTGGCTGGTGGGAGCTTCCGTAGGTGAGCTCAAAGGTGGCTTCGCTGCCCGCCGTCACCGTGAATTCGCTCACAGTTCTCAGAGCTTTTCCCTTCGTCGCAACACTCGTACGCAGAACCAGGAGGTGAGGTCCGGCGATAGCCCGCAGGGCTCCGTCATGCTGCCGGGTGACCCAGGGCACAGTGCGCCCGTAATCAAACCGCATGACCAGATCCATGCACATGCGAACGCTGCCACGATCGCAGCGCACGATGCGCACAATCTCCGGATTGCCGCTCCGCAATGGCATGAAATCGATCAGCGTTACGGTTCCTGTCTCGGTCTCGAACTCCGTTTCGAGAATCAGAGTGCGAGGGCGATAGCGGCGGCGAACATTCGCCTTGCCAACTGGCGCTATTTGCCATCGGCCATTTTCAAAATTTCCGAGCAATGCGGCAAAACAGGCGCCGGAATCGAAACGCGGCAAGCAGAGCCAATCGAGCGAGCCGTCGCGCGCGACCAGCGCGGCTGTTTCGCAATCCCCTATCAAGGCGTAATCTTCAATGGCCGAAGGCATCGCTCGCGTCCAACTCATTTGGATGCTTTGGATAACCGACGAGGGCGAATTTACTTGGTCTTGCAGCGAGATGGCTGTTCGAAATCTGCGGCGGGGGAGTCTGAGATGGGAACTGCTGAAGCCAAAATCACTCTCGAAGATATAAACGTTTCGGCGAAGCGGCTGAGCAATTGGGGGCGTTGGGGAGCGGATGACGAAATAGGCACCCTCAACAACGTTTCGCCGAAGGATATTGTCGAAGCGGCGCGCCTGATTCGTAAGGGAAAAGTTTTTTCACTGGCACTGAATTTCGATAATCAAGGGCCGCAGAATGGGCGATGGGGTAACCGGTTCAATCCCATACACACGATGCTGACTTCCGGCGTCGATGCAGTCGCAGGACGCCAGGAAGCCATCGGCCTGCGCTATGCGGACGACATGGTCACCATGCCATTGCAATGCGGAACGCAGTGGGATGCGCTCGGGCACATTTTCTTCGGCGAGAAAATGTGGAATGGCTATGACGCTCGCCTGGTCGATTCACAGGGCGCCCACAAAAACGGGATCGAAAAGACGAAAGACAAAATGGTTGGCCGGGGAGTGCTGCTCGATGTCGCGCGATTCAAAGGCGTGCCCTTCCTGGAAGATGGCTATGGCATCGGAACCGATGAACTCGAAAAGTGCTCCGCCGCGCAAGGCGTCGAGGTCGGGCGCGGCGATTTCGTGATTGTGCGTACCGGACAAATGGAGCGCTGCCTCGATTCCGGCAACTGGGGAGGATACGCCGGCGGCGATGCTCCTGGCCTGCGATTTGAGACCGCCGAATGGATTCGCCGCAAGGATCTGGCGGCGATTTGTGCCGACACATGGGGCTGCGAAGTTCGGCCCAACGAATCGACGGTGGCGAGCCAGCCCTGGCATTGGGTCGTGATTCCCATGATCGGCATCAGTATGGGCGAGATTTTTTACGTCAGGGAGCTTGCCCTCGACTGCGCGCAGGACCACGTTTTCGAATTCTTCTTCTGTGCGCCGCCATTGCCGATCACGCGAGCAGTTGGATCCCCGACGAATCCGATTGCCATCAAGTAAATCAAATGAGTGGACAAGATAGGGAATGCTTTAAGCGAACAGGATCTGAGCGGTTCATGTTCGGATAGTTTCGCAAGGGAGGCCGGCTTGTCTGTCATCCGCGTCTGCGGCAATTGCGGACAAAAAAATCGCGTTGCGGCCAAATATCTCGCCAGCACAGGTCGTTGCGGAGCCTGTAAAGCTCCCTTGCCGCCTGTCGCTGAACCCCTGGCAGCCGATGACACATTGTTCGATGAGGTCGTTCGGGATGCTCAGGTCCCCGTACTCGTCGACTTCTGGGCGGACTGGTGCGGACCCTGCCGCGTGGCCGCTCCTGAAGTCGCGCGTGCGGCGGCTGACATGGCCGGCAAGGCTATCGTGCTCAAGGTCGATACGGAGAAGTACCCCCAAATTGCCGCGCGTTACAACGTGCGTGGCATACCTAATTTCGTCGTTTTCGCCCGGGGACGTCCAGTCACGCAGCAAGCTGGCGTGGTAGGCCACGATCAACTGGAGCAGTGGCTCAGTTCTGCCTCGGCCTACGCTCATAAGGCCTGAACGTTCAAGCCCGCTCTACGAAAAAAGCCCGCCCTACGAAAAAACAGAGTGCCGTGATAAGGTGTGTAAGGTAAACCTCAGCGGGAATCGTATGGCCGCAGTTTCCACCACTCAGTCGGGGCGTAGCGCAGCCTGGTAGCGCACCTGGTTCGGGACCAGGGGGTCGGAGGTTCAAATCCTCTCGCCCCGACCACCTCCAAAATCCTGCCCGTCATTGGTTTACGCTACCTTTTCTGATTTCATCGCAACCACGTTTTGTGGACCAATGTGGACCAACTCAAAACCCAGACCGATGCGCTCCGCCCATTGCTGCCGGAACGCAACGTCCTCTTTGAGCTTTGAATAAAGGTCTCCCACCTCTTCCGCAGCGTGACCCATCCAGAACCGTTCCAGATCTTTTGGAACTGCATTCTTTCTGAGCCACGTGAGACGAAAGCGCCGAAACGCGTGAAAGCCCACACGTTTCACGCTGTGCAGAACGCGCAGGACATTTCGCCGCTGTAATGGTTTGCCTTGCGCGGTTGCGAAGAGATAGCCGCTGACGTCTCCTACGAAGTTTCGAAGCTCCTTTGCGAGAACTTCGGGAACGTCAACGACCCGCAGGGCATTCGCTGTTTTTGGCTCCTGCTCCTGCCCCCGCCAGATGCTTCGACGGACGTGAAGCACACGGCAGTCCGGCCCAAAGTCGGTCGGACGCAGCCCAAACGCTTCGCCGATTCGAAGTCCTGTGCCCGCAAGCAGCGCGAATAACATGGCGTATTTGCGCGTCTTTACGGTCGAAAGAATCTCCTTCAAATCGGCTTCGGTAACCGTGGGCCTCCGCTGCTGATCCCTTCGGATGATCGGAAGTTGGATGAAATCGTGATTCCATTTGCGCGGGTAGATTTGCTCGCCCTCTTCATCCACAGCGGATGCGAGAACGAGTTTGACTACCTGCACGTAGTTGACGATAGTTTTTGGCGAAAGCCCCGCGTTCGACATCTTCTCGACGAGTTGCCGCATCGCGGCGTTCGAAACGTCCGCGAGCAACTTATCTCCGAGATTCGGTAGGAGCCACGCGTTGAGTGCATCTCGCCACCCAGAAATGGTAGCGGGTTTGACTGGACGGCGTTTTCGAGCGGGAAGCGAAGCGATCCAGCATTCGGCTTGCTGACGAAAAGTGGTTGCAGGAGCCGTATTCTGGCGGAACGCCTCGACGGAATCGATGGCTTCTCGCTGGAGATAATCACGAAGGCGCTGACGCGCTATGGACTTCGTGCGGCAGACGCCTAGCGGGATTGTGCGCCGTTTTCTTTCGGGACTGCCGGGCACATCTACCCAAAACTTTCCGTAGCAAGGTGCCGTCGGGTCCCAGGTTGTGCAATGCTGAAACACTGTTCCTGCTTGTCCTGTTCGGCGGTTCAAGGATGGTCCTCGTTTCCGCCTTGCAGGTGTCGCGACCGCAGTGTACGAGGATGTACTACTGCGATTCAACATCGAAAACTCCCGGGCAGTGCTTTCTTCATTCGCCAACTTGCTGCACTCCCTCAGTTGAAATGGGAGTGGAAAGGGAGAATGGAATAACCCCAAGGGGTAAGGGGAATGGGATAAGGAGATGGCTAACGGGCGGAAGGGGCAAAAGGAATGGACTCCGCCCTGTGGGGTAATGCAAGGGGACTGCCCGGACGCGGCGGCAAGCTTGCCGCCGCGTCCGGGCGCTGATGGCTCTCGTGTTTGCGTTTGCTTTGGTTCATTTTGTTCGTCGCAAGAATTCGCGGAAGAGCGGGTGGTAGAGTTTGTATCGGCCTCGCCCCGTGCGCGTTAGCAGGCCTGCTTTGGCGAGCCGTTTGAAGTACTGATGCGGAAATTTCTGTGCGAACGGACCCGGAGTGAATTCAGTCTGCTCAGCGTGCGCGACAGCGCGCAGGAGAGCGACTTCCTTTTCTGAGAGCTGCGCCAGATCAGCGTTGAACTTTCCCTGTTCGAGACGGCTGGAGACAACTGTCCAGAGCTGACTTGCGTCCGTGAATTGTTGAGTGCGGTAGAGGCTCCAGAGTTCGCGGCAGATGAATGCAACGAAATAAGGATGGCCAAGGGTTTTGCGCTGAAGCCATTCTGCCAACTGTTGTTGATCAAGACTGGCACTGCCAAATACCGCGCCGACGAATTCGGTCGTCTCTTCAAGACTGAATGGCTCCAGCGTGCACTTGTTGTAGAAGCGAACGGCAGGTTCAGCGAAACTACGGACGCCCGAAAAATAATCGGGCTTAGCACTGAAACAGACGCTGAGGTTGATACCCTCGACTCCGAAAAACTGAAACTGGTCCCTCACTATTAGTGCCGTGTCCTGGACAGTCGGAGTGGCGAGATTATGCAGGTCATCAAGGAAGAAGATTGCACCTGCGTAGGTCGGTCGAATGAAACGGTCCCAAGCTTCCCCGAGGGCGTGTCGCAGCAGGGCGCTTCCCGAACTCAAGAAATAGCGCTGCGGGTGGCGGTCAATAGTCAGTGCTCCTAAGCTGATTCGCGAGAGTTTCCAATTTTCAATTTCGGCCCGAAATCGAGCTGCGAGCGAGTCCGATGTCAAGAGGGCGTGAGCAAGCCGGTCGCAAAGCGCCTCAGCAAATTTCATGTAATCCGAAATGTCGTTTGAAAGGGAGAGCGTGACAGGCAGCATTCGGAAATTAGAATCCGCGCAACTGGCCGCCAGTTTGAATAAAAGACTGCTTTTGCCGATGCCCCAGTCACCCAGGACGGCGAAAGATGCCATTCTCCCAGTCAGGGTGCTGTATCGGAGGGCTTCGGTGAATTCGTCGAGGTGCGCTTTCCGACCGACGAACTCCTGAGGACTTACGGGAAAGTTAGGCTCTGGAAGCATGGGACCGTCCTGACAGAACTAACAAAACTCAACGTTTAGTTTTGTTAGTTTTGTTATTTTCCGTGGCTAAGATCGGCGGTGGGTGGGCTGCACGGTAGGCGGGCATGGGCACATGCCGCCTACCGTGCAGAAGTGGAAGGATTTACTTGGTGGGTTTTACTGCTTGTGGGTGGGAGTCCGAGGGGGTTAGTTTGCGATTTTGGGAACTAGGGCGTGGTTCTCAACGAAGGCGCGGTCGATTACGGCTTCCGGCCTGTCGATTCCGAGCTTGATAAACGCAAGCGAGATCCACTCGTTGTATTTCTCGATGACGCGGGCCTCGCCGAGAACGACTTCGTTCGAAACGATGTAATGCGTGAAGCCGTTTCCTTCACTTGCCATGAGCACCTCCAGTTTTTGGCTTCGGCTGTTGAGGGTTGGGGGATGACAGATGTCTCGGGGACATGTGGTGGCGAGCACGGCCCGACACAGCATGCAGTCGTCCGGATAGTCCGCCGCGTGATGCGAGCCTTGATCGACGGCAATGGCGAAGAGACCTTCGTTTCCAAGCTCGTCTAACTCCTGGCTCGCATCTTCGGCGCTGAGGTTGTGGCTAAAGACGCAGAACGACTCGTCTGGCGGGTCGAAGAGAATCACCATTCTCAGCTCGCGAGGATTCGGCTTTTCGGGCATGAACCACCTCCAGGTTCAAGTTCAGGTTGCGGATTCGTCGGTTGTGGGTTGATTCGCATGGCCGGTTGCTGGCTCCATCTGATCCGGCAAGTCATCGAATAGCAGGAATCCCTGCGGATCAGATTTTGCAGCGGCCTCGATGATCGCGTCGGGTATTCCCAGTTCGCGCAGCTTCTCTGGCCGAAAGATCAGTCGCGGTTGGGAGCTACGGTCGTCTGGATCGAACATCCGCAGATCAACCAAAGTCGCTCCCGGTTTCCGGTACGCCGGCCAGTGCGTGTTGTTGATGGTTACTACGCGGTCGTACATGGCTTCACCTCCCGATGCCGTAGCCGCATTCCCGTCCGCCGAAGCTGTTATAGGAGCCGTCGGGCAGATCGAGATACACGGCGTAGCCTCGCGGATCACTTTCAAAGTGGTTGAGGACCAAGCCCACATGTTCCAGCACGGCCTTGATCCGCGTTTGTAGGTTTTGCTTGCTTCGCTCTTGCCGCTCGGTTAAGCCGAAGTTGCAGGCGATCTCGTTCAGACGATTGAGCGAGGTCGCGAGGCTGCAAAGCTCGGCGGCATCTTGAGCAGCCTCGTGCGGGGTGCGTTTTCCGATAGACGCGATGTAGGCAGACAAAACTGCCTCCTGCGTATTCGTTCGCATGGATGTGCTCCTTATTTGTGGATTTGGGGGATAAGACCGAGGTGGGAGTAAAGGATCCGAGTCAGAGACGCTTTCGCCTCTCTGACTCGGAGTTGTGGATCTCGGAATTGTGGGTCTGGCAGCCGGTTATTGGGCGGCTTCGGGCAAGAACTCTTCGATGTTCTTGTATCCGTTCTTGCCTTGACCGACTTTCACCAGGCAGGGAAGATGGAGTTCCATCCCGGCTTCGACCTCACTCGCCGGAATGTCGTAACCACTCGCTTCCAGACGCTCCGCCAGCTCTTCGGGACGGCCGAACACGCGCACCGTCTCGCCACCGACATCCACCTTGAGAAAAAGAGATTCGCCCTGACGGGTTTTCATGCGATCAATTTTGGTGATGACCGCGTGAACAGGACTCCCTTCCCCGGCGGATGCGGGACGAGACTTGACCAGCGTTGGCTTTGCTGGACTCGGTGAAACGGTCTCCCGAGTGTATTTGTGTTCTGAGGGTGCGGTGTTCTTAACGGCAATCGCAGCCAGGCGTTCGAGCAACTCGTAGGCATAAGACGCGGTTTCCTGGTCTTGTGCCTCGTCGTTGATCACGCGCGCCTGAACCTCGACTTGCACGCTGCCTTTCCCGTCGGTCTGGACGGTGCGCCGGATGCGAAAGATGAGCGGAGACACTTCCGCAGTCGCGGTCTCGAATGCCCTGACGGACCCGTTCCGGTTCGCGGGCGATGAGACTTTGACTTGCGGTGCCAACGAGGTGATCGCCGCCGCGGCAATGTGTTTGCAAATCCGCCCGTCCTGCGCGATGCGCACTTGGAAATCGGGACAGGTGCAAGACCCACTGCCGTGCGGATCGAGCTTCACCTTGTAGGCGGTTCCGCTCTTGTTGGTCACGATGAACTCCGGAAAATCGCCCGCTACGCGCAAGCGATTGGTTTTCATCTCTTCTACTGCCCGGGCCCAGCGATTACCTGCTTTCGACTGCAGCAGGGTAAGCGCCAGGGACGCCGATTGTGGATCTACGACTTGTGCTGCTACGGACATGTGGTTTTTCTCCTTTTGTGGATTGGTGGCTGGAATGGCCGATGTCGCTCGCGCGAGATCGGCTCTCCCGCAATCCAGCCGGTGTGGATCGGCGTGGGAGTGCCGCCGAACTTTTGTGGATCAAGGTTTGTGGGTTAAGGGGTTTGTGGGTAAAACTCGATCGACGTTACAAACGCAACGGCATCAGCAGATGCTGGTAGCGGAAGGCGTCAAAGAGAGCGACCTCGGAGATCGCTTCGGGAAACAGCTTCATCGAGACCGTATCGGTTTCAACGCTTTTCACATACTGAGTCAGGTAGTGATGGTTGAAGCCAATGTCTCGCGCCTTTCCCGAGACGCGAGTGTGCTCTAGAGCGACGCTGCTTGCGGTGCCGTCGTTTTCGGTTTTGATGGAAACGGGTGAATGCGAAAGCTCCAGCTTCACCGCCGGGACTTCTGCCTTGCGAGCGGTGGGTGAGAGTTTGGCGAGGCCTTCCAGCAGTTCTTCACGCTGGAAGACCACTCGGGCTTCGAGCGGTGCCTTGGGCAGGACGTTCTCGTAATTCGGGAATTGGCCTTGCCCGCGGCGGGTGATGAGTCGCGAGCCATCCGGCAGCGCGAACAGATTGAAATCCTGTTCAGAGCCGCAGGTGGAAAACTCGACCCATCGAGGCTCATCTGCCAAGCCCAACCGGCTGAGGATGGCTACGGTTGAACGGAGGAGGAGCACCCAAAACGTGGAGTCTCCCGTCGTTCTGGCCGTGCCTTCGACGACCGACAGCCGGTGACCATCGGTGCCGACGACCCGGAAGATCGAGCCGCGGAGTTCAAGTTTGAGGACATCGGTGCTGTAGCGCCCCGATTCGGTCGAGACGCAGAACAGAGCGCGGCGCAGTGCCCCATCGAATGCCGACCCGAGGATTTGGCCTTGCGGCTTGGCTTCCCCATCTGGAGCTTCGGGGAAACTATTCGGGTCGGCGCACGAAAGAACGACTGTGCGCTTGCTGGCACTGACCTCACACTTGTCGTTGCGGATTCGAATCTTCAGGCTCGGAGCCGATTCGGTTTTGACGAGTTGGCAAAGCTCCTTCGCCGGAATGAGCACATCGACATCGCTGTCGACGGCTTCACCGATAAAGGGGATGGAGATGTACAGGCGGTTGTCCAAGTCAGTGGCGGTCAACTCCAGATGGCCTTTTGCTGCGCGCCATCGTAAGTTTTCCAGCACCGGCAAGGTTGCTCGCTTCGGCACTACCAGGCAGAGCCTTTCGAGCACCGATTTGAGCTGGTTGGTGTTGATTACACTCATAGCCAAGACTCCTTTTTTGTGGATTCCGACACCCGCGCGATTGCTCGCGTGAATGCGGTTGTGGTTCATTTCAGGGTTTGTGGGTTGAGAAAGGGTTTGTGGGAGTAAGACCGGAAGCGTGAGTTACGCGATTTTAGGCCGCCGTTGCCGTCTCGGGCGGCAGAGGACTTCCAGCGGCGAAACCCGATGGTTCGAAAGCGCGATGCAGCGCGAACTGCGTCAGGATTTCCAGCTCGTAGAGCTGCAGGGTTGATAGCGGTATGCGTTCCATCGATTCGGCGTGGTGGAACTCGGCGAGGACTTGCCCGTCATTCCGCCTTCGCAAGCCGATGTGATTTCCGTCATCTCCAAACCGGATCGGAATCGTCTTTTCCTGACTGATAGCGCGCCGCGTGAAGACCGCAAGCGTTGCTAAGTCGTTCGCTTTGCTGATAACGAACTCGGAGCGCCACAAGGGAGTCTGCACGTGGAACCCAAAGCCGTGGGAGGAGACCTTGACGGCAACGCTCAGCGACATGTCATCGCGCAAGAGCAGATCAACCTGCTTGCAGGTGAACAGTGCACGCTTGGTTAAAGCATGCAGAGCCTGAACCTCGCCAGGGTGGAGGTCGAAACGAGCCACGCGCTTGGCCTCGTCGCGGGCGGCAAAGAAAACCCGGAGCCGGCCTTGATCCAACTGCTCGTAGACGAGGAACTGAGAAAAGCGACCATAGATTTTGTTTTTCGAAGAAGAGCCGTTCGAAGTGAAGAGATCGCCTTCACTGCAGACGGTCTCATCGAAAGGACTCTGTTGCTCTGCAGATTCGGGTGTTTTCCCCTCACGCAACTGGAACTGCTCGATCCGGCGCTCGACGGCTCGCAGGATGGCAAGCAGATGAAGCTGCTGTTCGACCGAATCAACCCTCGTTTGGAGCTCGACCGATTCCCGGCGCGGGGTTTGAGCCGTTACGCATAACGTCAGGCCGCAGCCGCCCGCTTCGCCTTGGACTCGCCCGTATTGATTTGCAATAAGAGTGTTCATGTCTTCTCTCCGTGAGCCTTAGCCCTCGACAACAGGCGTCGCTTGGGGTGCAGGCTCCGTATCGATTTCGAAGTGGGTGCGCTCCAGGTCGGCCCGGAGGAGTTTGGGTACGACCGTGTCCGCAGAAGAAAAGATCAGGGCGCTGAGCGGGATCATGTTGGCCTGTCTCCCCGGCACCTTGATCTTTCGGACGCTGCGCCCCGTTTCATCAGCATCGACGAGGCGAGCGTTGCGGAGGATGTCGTAAAGATCGTTGTTGGATGGAAGCTTGATTTCTCTGCGACTCAGACGATCTCGCGCAAGATCGATTGCCACCGGCACCACTACCGCGGCTTTGCCGCCTTCGACATAGACCTGACCGCCGGGAACGTTGACGCCCATCTCGCCTTCCGTGATCAGCTCCCGGAATGCCTGCAGCAATAGGCCAGCCTTGCTGTCGGGGCGCATGGCGATGGCAGGCTGGGCCCGTTCGACGCTTGCTTCGTCGGCGCGGCTGACCATCTGCGTGAGCGGGCTTGCGGGTTCCTTGCTGTGCCCCCCAACAAGAGACGCGAACAGGTGCCACAGTCGCGGCGCGCCAAGGTAGGCCACGTCTTCGCAGGAGACGATATGATGGAGAAGCGCCAGCGAGGACCATGCGTGTGCTCCGTATTGCCGATCGGGACGCCATCGAGCGACCGGGGTTTTGGTGCGCCGACCGAATTCGTCGTAAGGCTCATGCATCGGGCACCAGGTCTGGCCTTTCCCCCGTACTTCCAAGTCGAACAGCTTTCCCAAGTCATGGCAGAGGGCCGCAATGAACGTTGCGTATTGCCAGAGCGAACGGTTGCGCGAACTGCGGAAACTATCCACACTGCCGTCTGGCCGCCGCTCCATCTTCATGCTGCCCTCGAACTCTTCCAGGGCTTTGAGCGCAACCTCCAGCGAATGCCGGTAGAGCCCGCCGGGCTCGGCATGGTGGTGCGCGGCGCTGGCTGGCAGATCGCCCACTGTTACGGCAAACCTCTGGAGCAGTCTTTCAGCCAGCGCCCGCACTCGCAGGTCCAGCGAGAGCCAGTACAGAATCTGTTCCTCTGTTGTCATCGACTGCAGCATTGCCATGACGCTTCCGAATGGGGGTAGGTCAGGTACCCCCAAGAGCTACCCCCGAGAGCTACCCCCGGGGGTAGGCGGTAAAACGGAATGGTGAAGGGGGCTTTTCGCGACGCTCTTCGGCGCCGAATCTCCTCGAAGATTCGGCACCCTCTTTCCGCCCTGCGGCATTAGTAACGCCCTACGCCGCAGCCGGAATCTCCGCAGCCGGGGCCTCCGCCCCGGCTGGTTTCGGCGGCTGCGCCGCCATGATTGCCCGCAAGGCGGGTACCCCGCCGCTTTTGTTCAGGACGCCAGTGACCGTCAATGCGATCTCGGACATGGGCGTTACCTGGTAGGACCTGTCGTGCCAGACCTCAACCGCATAATTCGTGCCAGCACTGTTCTCCGGGTCCAGCACCAGCAGGTTGGTGACGTAGGTTTCCTTCCCGCTGGAATTGACCTTTCGAGAGGAACACCGCAATACCGTGCCTGTCAGCTTCATTCCATTTTCTCCTCATGCGAAATTTGGACTTGTGGGAGCAGCGCTTTCACCCGATAGGGCTGAAGCGTGTTGTGGGTAAAAGGACGTGCGATGGGTTGGGCGGCCCATTTTCGGTACAACTCCGCCCGGTGGTTGCTGGTGACCGCCACAATCAGCCGGAACTGCGAGGGCAAACACTCAAGAACCTTGCCATAGCGCCGCGCCAGCGTGCTCGTCTGATACATGACAGTGTCGTGGCCCCGGTCCACTGCGGCCACACAGACTCCGCGGTCCCTCGGGAGTAAGATGAATTCTTGCCAAAGGTAAGGCCGCCCTCGGAAATGTGGCAGCGCTTCGGTCGGACATCCGGCGTCATTGAGCAGGGCAATCTTCTTGGCATGATCGAGGGTGAAGTCGGCTGGCCAGGCTTTCGCCTCCAGGTAGAAATTGACGCCCAGCAATTTGCACCGGATCGTCGCCGGCGTGTGACGGCGGCGAGCCATAAGGTCGGACCCGACGAGGCGTGTAGCGGATTTTGTGACTTGATAAATGACCGCGTAATGGGCGACTTGCCTCAGAAAACCACTCTGCTTGAGCGCCTCCAGACGGGCGACAACGCGCCTCGCTGAGTTGGCGAGGCCGAGCCTCTGCGCCTGCTCGATAGTGCAGTACCCGCCGAGATAAACCAGCGTTCTCAGAAAATCGTTGCTTCGTTCATCCAATAGGAGAAGCCGTTTCGAAAAACGAATGCTCACGAATATCCACGCTCCAATGAAGTAGTGGTGGCTGTGGATCGTGCTGGAAATTTGTGAGCGGCGATTCATGGCTAAAACTGCGTCGGTGCGTGGACAACCAGGTTGCTGGTACTGATAATTCCGACCGCGTCGAGTGTGAAAAAAAGTAGAGTGGCCGGTACCGCTATGGGAGCGGTGATCCACAGCAATGCTAGGACCGGCATAAATCCCAAACCCATCAGCGCGAGACTGAAGCGTATTGGCGAATGCACCTTTACCAGCGACTTTTGATTGGCCCGTGCCCACCGGCCTTCGAGCAACCCCGCGACCACGGCAACCAGGAATGCCGGTGTTACGTGCCATAGCACCAGCGACCGGAAGATCATCAGCTCCAATGCCTCCCACATCTTGCTGGCAAATTTTTCGCGGAGCGGCTCCGGCAACCGAGCGAAAATCTCTGCCGTGTAAGCCGGGGTCGCTCGTTGAAGTTCGCTTAGTTTTGGCTCGGACAGGACATGGCTGGCAGGTGTCCAGCTCTCGTCGATGAGCCTGCCGCTTTGGCGATTTGAGATCAGACTCGCCACCGATGCGATAAGCAAGAGTAGAGCACCAACCCAAACCAATCTCATGCCGCTGCCTCCAGTGGGAAGCGGTGCTTCGGCTCAGGCATCAGCGGGAACCGTGTTTTGTAGGTTTGCCCGCTCGCGTACAGGAAAGCGTGTCCGCGCGGCAGCTTCATCAACCAATCTTCACGGACGAGATTCTCGACGACCTCGGTCGATTGCTGAGCGAACGTCGCGTCGAACGCGAGTCGGTTTCGCACAGAATTGCCGTGAAGCACCGGGCGATAAGCCGCCGACTCGCGCCGGGTCAGCAGGGGTCCTTGCCCAGCGACATCGGCGAAGGTCTCGGCAGTAGCGTGATCTGTAGCCCGGAACCAGAGTTTGGTGTTCGTGTTATCGAGAATCTGCTGTGCCCCTGCTGGCCCGAG
Source organism: uncultured Acidobacteriota bacterium (assembly GCA_963846235.1). Classification (GTDB taxonomy): domain Bacteria; phylum Acidobacteriota; class Terriglobia; order Acidiferrales; family UBA7541; genus Palsa-189. The sequence continues at coordinate 2,609,099 of CAWJVF010000002.1, read as the reverse complement.
GCCACTCAGCAGGTCGGCTACGCTCTGGAAGGCGAGCACTGCCATGAGGCCCTGCCCGCCAGCCTGAGCCAGCAAATCAATAAATCCCGGAAACGCGAGCCTCCCTACCTCATCGACGATCAGGCGGATGGGCGTCTTTTGAGGCTCGTAAGCGTAGGCCCGCCCGATGAAATTCAAGAGGTCCTGCAAGGCCAGCATGCCAATCGCATACGCCGTCTCCTTAACGATCATGGAACCCATAAACATGTACACGATTCGCTTCAGCCGGACGGCGCGATCCCAATCGAGCTGCGGCGTCGTAACCGACATTAGGTTCCTGAAATCGGGCGTGTCGAGCTTCGACAGCATGGGCTTGAGGGAAGAGACCATCTTGTCGTAGTGGTCTGGCGGATGCTTGATGAGTCCTTGCAGGTATTCGTATTCCGGTGTGTGCTCGGGTACTTTCGGAAGCAGCTCCTCGAGAGAGCGATTCACCTTGGCGTATCGCGCTATCTTCGAGAGCAGCGGGCGCTCTCCGGCGAGCAACATCGCCTGGGCGATGACATTGATGACCTCCCAGGCGAACGCCTTAAACGGCTCCGCTTGACCCCCGCCTGGGAGCAGGCCCGACAGGCGATCCGGCACTTCCATTCCCAGCACGAAATTGTGCAGTGGGTTGTAGGTGCAGGAGAGGTGGGGAAAAGCCAACGAAAAGAATTGAAAATCTTTCTGACGGCCAGTGCGAACGGCGGCATCGTAGGCGCGGTGGAGAACGCTCAGATCGCCCTTGGGATCAATGAATATGACTGCTTCATTGCCACGCTCGATCGCCTGCACTAAATCAAGCTGCAAATAGTAGGTCTTACCGGTGCGCGTCGCACCTGATACGAGCATGTGACCTTCAAGATCGCTGAGCGGCAGGAAAACAGGAGCTTCCTCACGTAAGCCTACCGTATGGATACTAGCTACGCCGCCACCATCGCCCGGCTTACGCTTGGGTCCGACCGGAGCCTTGCTATCGCGTTCGGCCGCAAGTACCTCGTTCGCGTGCCGCGAATCCCACGAGAAGCCATGTCCCACATATTGCATTTGGCTCCGCTGCGGCAGACGTGACAGCTCTAGCGTGCCAATCTCGGAAGGCAGTTCTCGCCCCAGTTGACGTGCCCCCCGCAGCAGAGCCACTCCGACGAACGCAAGTCCGAGCCAAAGCCCTTGCTGGTGAGTTACGAACAGGCGATCTGGAGCCACTAACGACAGCCCGCCGAGCAAAGCCCAGCCGATTACCAGGTAAGGAAATCGCCGAATTGTCAGAGGCCAAATCATGAAAGTCCTAACAGGCTCGCTGCAAAAGCAAAGCAACATTTCCAGCAGCACGGTCGATGTCCTCGCGTGTCTTCAGCAGCACGGGTAGGGTTTCTGAAACGACATCGGCAGTTAACTCGCTCGCTCCGAGTACGCGCAGTGCATCAATCCAGTCAAGCGACTCACGAATGGCCGGCGGTTTGCTCATTCCCAGGCGCCTCACGGCCGCTGTGAATTTCGCAACCTGCAAGCTGAGTCGAGATTCCAGATCCCGCGAGCGGGTGATGATTTCGGCTTCGAGTTCGGGCGCCGGATAGTCCATCCAAAGCAGGAAACAACGCCCGCGCAGCGCTTCAGTCAGTTTCCTTTGTGCATTCGAGGTCAGGACCACTACCGGCCGGTGGTTTGCGACCACAGTGCCAAACTGAGGAATCGAGATTTGAAAATCGGACAGGAACTCCAGGAGAAATGCTTCGAATGCAGGGCCAGTCTTATCCACTTCATCGATCAGCAAGATCGCCCCAGTTTCGGATTGAAGTGCCTGTAGAATTGGACCCGGAATCAGGAAATCGGTGCTGTAGAGCTTGCGCTTCAGTTTTGACCACTCTTCCTGCGGCCCCGTCGCCGAGTTCTCGTGAATGAACTCAAGCGCCATCCTCTGCAAAGGCTCATTCCACTGGTAAAGCGCTTTCGCCTCGTCGATTCCGTCGTAGCACTGCAAGCGAATCAGTGTCATGCCAAGGGCTTCTGACAGAACCTTGGCAACCTGTGTTTTGCCTGCCCCCGGAGGTCCTTCGAGGAGCAGCGGCTTCCCCAAACGGAGCGCAAGATACATGACTTTTGCACTTTGTGGCTTAGCAACGTAGCCATGCTGCGTCAGCAGCCTGTGCAGGTCGCCAAACGAGGGGGCACGCGACTCGAATGTGCTACTGGTGGTCATTTGAGCTCTTTCCAGCGGCAGCCTTCATTTCCGCCAGTTGCGCCTCCAGTGCTTCGATATAAGCCGATTGCGCCGTTGCCATGGATTGATCAGATGGTTGGCCCTGTTCTGAAGCAGCGTGTTCAGAGGGAAGTTGCGACGCTGGCGCAGGGTTGCGAGTCGTCTTTCCAGAGATGGTCAGGGGGTCCAATAGGAAAATCCTTATCGGCTGGTTGGCGTCCACTGCAACAATGGGAATGCTGATCGGCTGCTGCAAGCGGTTGGAAAGCTGGTTGCCTTGAGAACCCACCTCTGCGGCCATTTGGTTCCGCAGATAATCGCCTTGAGAAAATGGCTGGTCTACGGAACCCTGCCCGGCAAACTCGGTGGCGACGACAGCGGCGCCAGTTCCGACGCGCGCAGCACCAGCAAGGACTGGATTACCTTTTCCTTTGAGCTTCCCCACCAAACCCGCGCTGCCATCCTTCATCAGCGCCAGGCCGGAAATCGGCATTCCCCGATCATTGGGCAACACCACTGACGTGAACCGCACGTTGACTCGATCCTTTACGGCTCCGGCCGTGCGGCCGATCACCTGGGCACCTTCGGGGATAACTACCGCGTTGCCCATCTGAACCCTTCGATCCACGACTGCCACAACTGGAGATTCGAGCCCGCTGCTGATGGCATTCGTCGTATGCGCCACGATCTGAGTGCCTGCCGGAAGTTGGAACTCGGGCTGAGGCGCGGACTGGGTCTTCACGTCTTGCATAAGAATGGGACTAGCTGTGGAATCGGTTACGAAGACGGTCGCGGGTGTTGCAAGTTCGCTGGAGTGGCTCGGCACTGCGGGTTGGCTGGGCGAATTCCCATCTATGCGCTCGCTTTCCCCAAAAGAGAATCGGCGGGCAGAGGAGTTTTCTACGCCGTTCTTTTTTGAGCTGCCATCAGTCGGTCGAGCATTGGCGCTGGCATCTCGACCGGCCAACTGGTCCTCGGTGACTGGGGCTTCGGTCGCGGTGCTCGCAGAAGAATTCTGACGATCGCTTCCGGCAAGTCCCACAGCCTGGCGAAAATGGCTCGGCACAGTGCTTTCAGGCTTCGACAACAGGAAAACCAAGCCAGTGGCGAACAGCAGCAACAGGCCAGCGGACATCATGATCGGAGCTAGCTTCAGATGTGACAATCCCTGCTTCGAATGCGAAGCCTTGGACGCTTGGAAGAAGTTCTGTAGCCTCGTCACGAATCGCCCAAAGGAACTGAGTCGCTCCGTGCTCCGAATCTCTTCGAGGGCTTTGGCAGCAAGCTCCTCGTCCGGCGCTTGCCCGCCATCTGGCGCGGAAACGTTCTGCTTGGGCTCAACAACCTCAGTTTTGTATCCGTTATTCATCGCTATTTCGTCCTTTATTCAAGACGGTAAGTCGCGGGCCTGTCAGCTATTGCTCGATTTGAGATCGAGAGGACGACCTGTTGATCGGAATCGTGAACCGGCGGCTTGAATACGACCAAACAGGCCGAGCGAGCGCCAGGGGCAATCTGTTTTGAAGAAACAATCGATTGGGTGAGTTCTACCGGCTCGACCTTCGCCGGTGGCTTCTTGCTGTTTTTGGTTTTGTCGGCGACAGTAACGAGATTGATCTGTGGGTCTTCTAAGTCCACGATTTCGGAGGAAATGTTCTCGACATCGAACGAGACCAACGCGATAGCATCTAGGCGCTTAATAGCGTAGAAGCGAAAATCCAGCCCGCCGGCGCGGACGCCCAGCTGCGCCTTCGGGTGTTCCTTTACTTCGGCAATCATGCTCTCGACAAGATCTGACCGCTCCTTCTCGCGGAGCTTCTTTTCGACCTCTTCAGGCGATACGGGCGGCGGATCATCTTTGGGCTGCGGATCTTTCGGCTCGTGCTATCGGAACTGCATAGTCAATCGAATACGCCGTGCCTTCGAGCTTCCCAGCCTTCAGCGTAATGTCCACCACACGCCCCGAGGCCATGTACACCAGCATGTTGGTTTCAACCGGCAGCTTGGCTTTGGGTGTCGGCGCTTCGATTTGCTTGATGATGGCGTAGTGCGGATCGGTCTTATCGGCCTCCGCCAGAAAGTAATTGCTATCACCCAACGCTATTCGTCGGATGGAATCCGTCTTTGGAAACTCCACGAAGACCGCAAAATGAGGCTCCGTCGAAATCGAATATGGATAGGTCAGAGGTGTGACGCCAGCATCGGCTGCGCTGGATGCTTGCTCCTCCTGCTGTTCCTTCACGGTTGCGGCCGATTCGGACTGCGCGAAACACGCAAAACAGCCAATACCAACCAAGAAGAAGAACAGAGCGAATCGAGGTGCATTTCTCATGGTTGCAAAACCTCTTCCTTGTAATCGGCAATTTCCAGACCCGCCCATCCATTAGCCACGGCGCGAGGCACAGGCGCCAAACGGATCGTGTATTTCACGAGCAAGTTCTTCTCGTTCTCCTGACCATTGATCAGTGTCGTGATCCTCTTTCGTCCAAAGACAATGGCTGTGTAGGGATCACCCGAGACCAACTCGGCCGATTTGACCGCCAATGTGGAAGTCACGTTGTTTTGTCGGACGGTATCGACGAAGTTTTCTTGATTGAGTTGCGCCAGAATCTGCTGGCGCAGGCTGTATGTCATCTGGTTGAGCGCCAAGGTGGTGTCGCGCTTCACGGTAAGCGGATCGATGTTCACGAACCGACTCAGAAACGCGTTCACGAAAGCCAGTTTTTCGGCACTATCGGGCTGCTGCTGCGCAGCAGTTTCGGCAGCCTGAACACTTGATCCGTCGAGCGACGAAACGTGGCCGTCTTGCACACGGAGCAGGATAGGCGGGCGTAACTGGGCAAGAATAAAGGCGGCTATGGAGATCAGCGCCACCGCGCACGCGACGAGCGCCACCCGCGAGGCGCGCCGTGCTTGGATTGCCAAATGGCTGTAAAATTCGGTGTAGTCGCCAAGCTCGAACTTAACTTTCTGACTTTCTTCAAGCATCCGCGGAGTCGTTGTCATACCTCACTCCTGTCATGCCGTTTCCGGTGGTGGAAGAGCCCGGAAATTGGTTTGCGGCGGCACAGAGGTTGTTTCTGCACTTCGACTTCTGGCGAAATACCCGATCGCTTGCGGAACAGTTACCGCAGCGCCTCCGGTTCCATACGCGATTGCCGAGGACACCCCCGTCTCAACGGTCCGGTAGGTCGCATAGGCCAAACCAGCCGTAACCAGCTCCGAGAGCGCGCTTCCCGCTGCGTTCAAAGCGCCCCTCGTTATGTACCCCGTTAAACGCGGAATTTGGGTCAGCAGAATGGCAATCAACACGAGCAGGATAGCCGGAACGAGACTGACGCCCGGACCGGCCACGAAAGCTTGTAACAGTGCCTCTGTGAACAGCGCGAAGACAATGCTCCAGATCGCTGGCCACAGAAGCACCTGCAGTAGAGCTTTGACGTAGGTATAAGTGACCGAGGCGAGCTGCCGATTGGGGAGCATGGCGATCAGCAGCGGGCCGAAGATGTAGAGTAGGACGACTGCGAGCGCTTGTCCTACGACAAGCCCCAAGTATGCGAGGACCAGTATGACGGCTGAAAGAAGTGTCAGGAGCGGGACGATACTTGTGAACATGTTCGCGGCGAAAGCGAGTACCCCACCCAGACTCGTGAATTGCGATTGAATTTGCTGGAAGAAGCTCTGGAAACTATTTATATCCCCGAAACGACGGGCTAGGTCAGAGCTCAACTGGTTAAACTCGTCGAAAAGACCTCGATAATTCCCAAGGATGGCGATTGTGATTCCAAAGCGACCCATAATGCGGAAATAATCTTCTTCGGGCGCATCCTGGAAAAACGACTGCAGCATACTGAACGTAAAGACCAGTGCCGCAAGAGGAAGAGCAATTCCGAGCACAAGGGGCAGATACTGTTCGGCGCGGCTCCAAAGCCCGCCCAGACCCGCCAAAAACCGGCTGATGCTGCCCAAGTCCATTACTGCCCCCTGAGGTCGCCGATGCCGTAAGACAATTGCATGCTGCCGACTAGGTTAGAAACCGCCGTGACTTGATCTTCACGGCTCTGCTCTTGCTCTTTTTCAACCGAGTTTTCGCGCGCAATGTTCAGGGCTTGGAGCCTCATCAGCCGTGCCAGAAGTCTTTGGTCGTAGGCCTGAGACCGCAGCATCGCGCCGTTGGCTGCAGCGGAGAGCTTAGTCGCACCACCGGGACTGGCCGCCGCCGCGCGCGACTCGATGTCATCAGCATCCAATTCCTCCTGCTGAGAAACTGTTTCTGCCCGCGACGCTTCCAGAAGCCCCAGAGTGGCCGTGGCATCCGCAGCGTCCATTCTCTTTTTGCGGCTGATTGGGAAGTCCGCCGATGGGACAGGACCGTAGGTTCCCTCTAAGTCTCCTCGGAGAGTTGAAGGGTCGACCGAGGTGGTGGTGAAATCACGCTGCAGTTGCTGAAATTGTGGAAATTCGCTGCCGACTGCCTGGTTCAAGATTCCTTGGAGTTGTCTTCCGCGCACCAGCCCGACGCCTTCCTGAGTACCCGCGTTGACGCGGTTGTACTGCTGGACATACAGACCGAGCGTATTCAGTGTGTCTCGGGAGATGCCAATCTGTTGGCCGATACGAACCACGGAGGTCCAGTCAATGACTGGCATGGTGCCTATAAAAGCGCGCGCGGTGACCGGCACAAGCGAAGCCAGTGTGGCGATCAAAGTGAGAACTGCGGCCTTTTTAGAGTGTTGTCGCATAGATTTCCGTTTGCTTCTTCGACGGCACTGATGCCAACCCTTTCGGGTAGGCCGTACCTAGCCTGTAGATGACTTCCAGCACCGAGATTCCAGGCTGCTCTTTGGCAACTTTCTGCCGGAATTCGGTTTCAAGCGGATGGCTCGTGCTGGCCCAATAGTCAAACGGTGTAGCCGTAAGCTGGAGAACTGTGCTTGATTCAGGGCGATTGCCGAGGAGCAAGTAGCTCTCGGCGAAATGGCCGGGCGCGTTGCGCAGTTCCTTGACCGCCTCCACTGCCGGCTCGGAAAGATGCAGGACATCGCGCAGCCGCGAGAGCTCGCCGCCCTGCGCACAGAGGAACTTGGCCTCACTGTTTTGCAAAATGGCGAGCCCCATTGTATGTGGTGACTCGGAGGTGCCCACGAAATCTTCAATTCCCTGGCTCGCAGCAATGATGGACCCGTACCGTTTCCTGGCGGTGCGGAACGCATTGAGAATCTGCGCGCCCAGTACTGGGTCGGCCAGCATTGCCCACACTTCATCAAAAACGGCTATCGTGGGCCGAAGACTTCGGTTTGCGTCTTTGCGGCCAATTTGCTGATCGATGGCTCGCGCAATCGTGAACGCTACAGCGGTTTGCAATTCCGGTGATTCTTTCAGGCCGTCGATGTCGTAGCAAATGATGTCTTCGGTCTTGTCCAGTTCGGAACTCGTTTCGCGGTCGAACAGGTGGGCATAGACGCCTTCACCCGTCCAGCGGTTGAGCTTCAGGGCGACCAGATGCGCCAGTTGCTCGATGACGGCGTTCTCAAACGGGTAATGCTCCAGAGTCCATTTCAAATCGGAGAACCGCGGCGTTTTGCCGATGGCGAGAAGGCGCTCGTATGTCATCCGGACGGCCTTCTCCAGGAAGTTCAACGTGACTGCATCGTCAGTGCCGGTTTTGCCTGCCATGTGAGAGGCAAGCGAGGCGACACCTGCAATCTGTGCCGAGTCAGGCTCTACGCTGTTGTCCTGTAGGTCCCAGGGATTCTTCACTAGGTTGGTTCGGAGGCTGATTTCTCGGTACTGACCTCCGAGTAACTCGACGAGCGCGCGATAGTCAGCGCCCTTCGTGACGATAGCGATTCGCGGGTTCAGGACCTGCAATTGAAGCAGGAGTTGCTTTATCAGGAAGGATTTGCCTGATCCAGTTTTACCTGTGATGAGGATATTTCCGTTGGGCAACTCAGAACTGAACGGATCGAAATGCAGGAGGGTCCCTTCACGTGTCCTGCTTAGAAAAGCCGATTTGCCGTCGTGGGTTCCAGTCCAGGGAAGTTCAATCGGAACGAAATCGGCCGCTTGTCCCGATAGCAGCGTGAATTCGCGGTTCGTCTTGCGAACTCTGTTCATGCCGGGCACAAAGGCAATGAAGGTTGGCAGCAGCGCCGTTTCTTCACGATAGCCGCGGGCGCCGTTCATCTGACCGAACGCCTGCAGTGTAGATTCGACTCGCTGCGCCAATTCCTTTTCAGCTTCCTCTCGTTCAGCAGAATTTCGTGCGACTGCCGAAGTTGAAACAATTACAGCTAGTTCGATCTCAACAATCCGCTGTGAAGACGTGATCGCGGAAGCCAGCGTTTCTACAGTGTCTTTCTCAAGTGCCGCCGCTTGGAAATCTCGACGGCGACTGCCATCTTTGCGCAGTTGAAAAGCCAAGCTCTTTTTCAATAGCACGCGCAGTTTGCGGACCTTCGCGCCCTGATCAGGCACGCGTACGTTCAGAACGATTTCGGATGGGAAATCAAGTGCAATCAGAGGACGAAGCAGCGAAGCAAATGTGGCTTCCGGCAATTCCGAAAGCGTTACGACCGCCTTTAAGACTCCACCCAGATCAAGGAACCGCACTCCCTCAAACCAGTCCGTATTTGTGAACGATGCACATTGCGTGTTGACTTTCGGCACTTGCCGATCAGCAGGGTTCAGAGCACGATAGACCACTTCAACGAGTTCGGGGTCACTGAGCCGACGAACAGAAGTTATGGCTTCAAGACCGATGCGGTAGGTTTCGAGGATTTGATTGAACTCGGCGACGAGACGATTGTGTTCTTGTCGATTACGCTGCACGAGTGCTTTCTCGCGCATTTCCTTCAGAGCCGACCGTAGAATTTTTGAGAAGCTTCCGAAGCCGTCCTGTACGAGTCCTCGCCAGAACGCCGCGGCGAAACGCGATGGAGCAGAGCGCGTTTCCCACCCGCGCTTTGGCTTCCAAGAGAGAAATGCCAAAAGCCCGATCGAGCGAATCTGTCCATCATCAATGGCCGAGTGCCAGAATGAGAGGCGGTTCTCTTCGAGCCAGGCAGCAGGTGAATTGGAACAATTGCCTAGTCGCTTCCGTTCTTCAAGAAACCGAGTTGTCTCGTGACCGATGACATATCGGAATTGAAGCTCGATTTCGGGGTGGCGGATGCTCTTGATGAACGCGTCGAGCGCACTGCTCACTGCTTCTAGGCGCTCAGCATCGGCAAACTCCGTGGCGACTCCGGAACATTCCCATCCCGCACAGAAAGATCCGTCCCTCCGCACGATCAAACCGTCGCGGATTTCCGTAATCGGAACCCGCGCCGCGAGTGAGGAAGGTCTTGCCTCGGCGTCCGTTCGGGTCTCTGAGCAAGTACGTCCTAGGGCAGACTGCGGCAAGAAAACTGCGAGGGCGAGAATCACAACAGCAAACGCGCCGATCAGCGCAGCGATGAGATGAATTACCGAGGGCTGGATCATCGTTCCTCCTCGATCAGGTAAGGAAACTCTGGAGCACCGCAACACGCACTGTGCCCCTTTGGGCGGAAGTAGTGCTGAATCCACGCGACCATGTATCCCCGCGGTTTGCCGTGTTTCGCCCATCGAATCAGCACAACCAAAATGGCGGCCGAGCCGTAAGTCATCACAGTCGAGACGGGCACGAAGCTGAGGAACACACGATGGATGTTGTCACCAAGCAGGCGCATCAAGATGGCCCAGGCGAGCACTAATCCCCAGTCCTCCAGTTCGAGGCCGAAGAATTCCGCTCGGACTGAGAGCGAGCGGGCAACGGGTTTGAGTCGAAGCGCCACAGATCAGCCCGCAAATGTTCGAAGAAGTTGCAGAAGGGAAGACAAGAGCAGCGCGCCGCCAGCACCAGCCCATTGCTTGCCGCTGGGCCGCTCGCGGGCGATGTTTGCCACTGCCCAGATGACGAGGAATCCAGCGCCAAAAATTCCGAGGCTCTGGGCATAACTGAGGGCATTTGAGAGAAACGAGCTGACGCGGTCGCCGCCGATCTGAGCGAAGGCCGGCGAGGCAAGCAATAATGTGGCGACGCCTGATCCGATTGCGCGAGCGAAACGAGGCAATTCGATCCGCCGCTTGCGGCTGATGATATGAAACATCAGCGTTCTCCTTACGAGAACAAAATTGGGAATCTGCCGGAGCGAAGGAGTTGGGAGCAGGATCAGCAGCAGGCGGGCGGTATTCGCTGAGAATCCTGCTCCCGGGTTGGCTAAATCAGCGCTCTATTTCTGGGCCTCGCAACCTTGCCCCGAGTCATGCCGCAATCGGCGGAACATCGGGTTCAAACTGCGGCCCAGGGCGGGATCGCTCCGGTGAGCTTCCCTTCTCACTATTCCTAATGCACATCTCGCCGGAGAAATCGAGCGCCTCTGATGAACTTTTTTTTGGTTGAGAAGAATTTTCCTCCTGAATGTTCTCATCCTGAGACGGTGGAATACTTCTAGTCCTAGCCGGATCGGTTGCACCAACGCGACGCAGGCGATGCACCGCCCTCTGGATGCGGTAATAGAGCGCGACGGCTGACGGACCATCTTTGCTCTCCCGCAGTTCCTCGGGCTGGAACCCTTCGCAGTGAAACTTGCGAACGAGTTCACATTGGCGTGCCGACAGGATGCCCATGCGCTGCGCTTTCGACAGAAGTTGTTTTAGGACAACGCCTTCCTCGAAATTGCGCGCCTGGGTTTCTGCGATGTTCGCAGTAATCGCCTCCAGCGGAAGCGACTGCCGCAGTTCGCCAATCGCCCACCGAAAAAGGCTCTGCCGAAACCTTCTCGACAATGCCGCCGGTAGGTGACCATTGAGGATCTGCATCTCCGGTGATCTCGCAGTCTCCAGGAGGCACAACGCCGCCTGTTGCGCGACATCCTCAGGACACAGCCCAGGAAATTTTTGGCAAACCTCCCGATAGACCTTATGGATTGCGGGCATATACGCTAGAAGAAGCAATTGCTGCCCGATATCTTCGGCCGTCCTGTCCGCGATGCTCTCGACGAGTGCGTGCAGGATTCCGTTCCAAGCATTGTGGTTCGCGGCTTCGACCTGCTCGTGCTCGTGCAACTGCGCGATCACGTCAGCGGGCGAATCGAAGTGGTTTAGAACGGCGTGGTTACGGGCAAGTGCCTGGAAGTGGGTTCGGGCTGTTCGTGAGTTCAGCGAATTGAGCAGATTGCGCTCAATGTCGCATACAACACATCGGCAATTGTTCTCCTTAGTCATTAGCTGCTCCTAAAGGGAACGGATCAAAGCCGGCCCAGTTGAGCCGCCGGCGGTCACAGTTTCGCCCCTGGGCCCCCGCATGCGGCGTCGGCGAGGTCGGCGAAGCCCAAAATCCTCCCCTACTTTATATGAGGCCTAAAAATCGGAAAAACGCAGAAACAATCTTAAAAATTTTACAAACGCCGCGCGCGGGTATCCCCGAGTACCCCGTGTGAGGATTGAACCAGCCGGTTTCGGGCAAGGACTCGCGCGGGCAAGGGATGACCTAAGCTGACATACCCGTCGTGTACAGATTGAGGAGCAGCTATCACCTAAGAGAGGGCATGCATGATTCTGTTCCTCGGAAATTCGCCTGGCTCCGTCTGTGGCGGCAATGAATGCGTTCATCGAACCGTGCCGGGAGTGGATTGAGAGCGTAATGGGATGCGCCCGATCAGACTCGGTCACCTCGAAGTGGAGGTGCCGTTTGGGCACCTCGTCGCAGAAGAGATCCTGAAAGGTGCTTCCCTTGATCGTCAATGCCTGGTGGGAGCGGATGTACTTCGTCCGCTCGTACAGCGATGGGAATTGCCGCCGAGCGTAGCGACGCGCTTACGGAATTGTTTGAGTCGGCATCCCATGTGGGTGCCCTCGCTCATCATTTTCGAAGATTTGGACCGACTTTATGGGAGTGAAAATGAGGGGCAGAATCGGACCAGAATGCGCAAGGCTGTTGCGGGTAGCGAAAAAGCGATGAGGCGCACCTCCCACTCATGGAGGCCACACAGCTTACTCAGGTTGACGCTTCCTTAGACCAGCGAGCAATTCCATGTAGCGGTTAAAACAGGGCGAACAATGTGTGAGGTGCGGACTAATTAACGGATCGGCCCCCTTGGGATGCTCAGCTAAACCTTTCAGCTCGGAATCCGCCGGACAGCCAATTCGTTGAGGATTCGGAAAAGCCTCGGAAAGATAAGACCTGGCGAACCCTAGGAATTCTTCCTCCTTAATTTCCCTTCGTTGTTTCGGTTCCGCCATTGGTCCGCGTTGCCGTCCTCAATTTCGATGACGAGTCCGTTGTTTAGGTATCGCATAGAAGTGACCATCCTCCCACTTCAAATGTTGAGTTTTTCACGCGCCTGTTGAAAAACGTAGCGCACTCTTTCTTGCGCGGCATGGGCAGACATTCCGTAGCTTTTGCCGATCTCGTCCCAGGAATGACCCGTCAACTGGCGCAAGAACATATCTTTTGCATCGGAGGCGCATTGAGCCAGGAATTCGTCAATCAGAATTTTCATATCGAACTGAGTGGACGGATCAGCCCACGTTGGCCTCGACCGGACAATCTCCTCCAAGCTAACCGTTACAACCTGTTTGCGTTTGACGCGGTTCACTTTCCTCAAAAAGCATACGTACAGGTACGCTGCCACTTTCCGAATCTGTTGCGGAGACTCCTGCGACCGAAACCTTCGTGAAACGGTAGCAGCCGACTCCTCCAATAGATTCGCGAGGACAGCAAGGTCGTCGAGCAGTTCCGAGCCATGTGCAACCGCCAGCGGAAGAATCTCTTCAGCTGCTGCAAACACGACTGGATCGATTCTTCTGCCGAGCCGGTCGACGGGGCTAATGCGGAATGAGCCGCTGGAAACTGCTCCCGCCATTTGTGGATCCGCCAGAACTCGCGATACGAGTCCTGACGCCTCGCTTATTGTGGATACGGGGTCAGAGGAAATGAGGGCATGGGAGGCTTAGATATAACGAAATACCCAGGATGTCAATAGCACTAGCTATTGCGTCCGTGTGCCCGCATTGTGAGTTCGTCCATCGGTGCCTGCTACTGTGCTTAGCATCGGCAACTACTGTAGTCTGCGGTGATGGTCCGAAGTCGCGTGGCGACCGAATTCACTACGGGTCTGATGCGGCTCAAAATTCGCCCGCCTCTGGAATCTCTTGAAACGTATCCGTTCCAACTCCTTACTGTTAAGGAACTCGAACGCCTGCAGCCGTACATTCAGGAGCGAGATTTTGACCTCTTCGATTGTGTGCGCTCCAAAGCGAAGGAGGACCCAGACTATCAGCTGGGTTTGTGGACATTTATTACAACCAGATTTCTACCAGCCAACAGCATTAAGCCTCGTGCGAACAAGAAAATGGTTGGGCGGTCTAAATGGCTGACAAAAGCCCAGTCGTGGCGAGTTTACCGGGGCGATTATTACGACCACTCCCTCGCAGAGCGGCGAAAAGCGACCGACTTCGCAATCATCTGTGCTCGGCCCGTCGGTGGTGACAAGCTGCTTTGGGACGAAGTTATTGCATATGAGGAGTATCCAACCGCCGGCGAAGCGTTTAAAGCAATTCGGGCGATGGCCGACTCGGAATTTTCCAAACAGCCGATCTCAGCAGACTGGTTCGAATGTCACGTGGTTGACGAATTCGGGGTCTCAATTGAGGAACCTACATAAGGAACAAGTGATTCGTTCCTCTAGTCTGCTATATTTCTGCGTCAGATCCCGCGCGATGGGGGAACTAAAATGCTCAATAAGCTGCTGTGGCTGCTCCTCCCGATCCTCTCCTTCGCCATCGTTTCAGCCGCCGGATGCCTGTCGCGCTCAGACATCTCAGGCGTGTGGAAGGGGACAATTCAGGCGAGCGCGGAGGGCGGAAAAGACAAGTGGCAAGGGCCTACGGAACTTACGTTGAACCAAAAGGGCGACGCGCTTACAGGAACTCTTGTCTTTACGCATCCGCAGGCCGGACGTGTTCAAGTGCCGATCACTTCTGGCATCGTTTCTAAAGATGCGGTGACGTTCTCTGGGCAAAGCCAGTTTCCACTGGGTGGGTCTATCGAAATCACGTTCCACGGCACGGTGAGTGGAACTTCCCTTTCTGGAACAACTGACATGACCTCCAGAGGTCTTTTCGGCACCGTCGCAAATAACGGCCCGCTTACATTGGCCAAGCAATAGGGACATAAAGGCGAGTTCCTGAGAGCTACACGTATATGCCCCTATCAGGGGCGCGGTTTCACCGGCTTACTGGTTTAACTCCAATCACGACCTTTGATAATGGTTCCCGCTCTCAGGTGCAAAACTCTCGCAGATGTCAGTTCGACGAAGGCGCAAATGATCCTTGCCCAAAAAACGACAAGCCAGGGAACCCTTGAATCCACCATCAGCCGCCGCTTGGCTGATCTTCGCAATGTTGCCATCATTCTGAAGAAGTCGCGACAGACACCCCTTGAAATCTGCCGCGCGGTGATCGACGGTCGCGCCACCGACCTCAAGACCAGAGCATTTTTCGCCGGCCTTCCCGAGGAGGAAAAGCACTATTGGATTTCTAGCCTATACGCGCTCTTGATGCCGAGAGCTCGGAGGCGAAGGCTTGCAGCTTACTTCACCCCTCCCCGTTTGGCCGACTATGCGATCGACAGAATCGCTCAAGCCGGCGTGCTGGTTGGTAAGGACCGCATTCTCGACCCCGCGTCGGGAGGAGCGGCATTCCTTCTTCCCCTCGCTTCGCGCATCGTCGAAACGGCCCAGCGGAGGGGTGAATCTCCTGAAAGTACCTTGACAAGAATCGAATCCACCCTTCACGGAGTGGAGGTTGACCACGACCTCTCGGCGCTGTCGAAACTGTTGTTGGGCGATTTACTGAAGGATCAGATCCGGTCGGTGGGCCGCAAGCCGGACATTTCCATCGCGCAAAAGAACACCCTCACCCTCAAACCGCCGTCGCGTCTCTTTGACGCAGTCATCGGAAATCCACCGTACGGCCGGATATTGCGGCCCTCCAAAGGAATCCTCACGGACTTTGCCTCAGTCATCTCCCATGGCTACGTGAATCTCTACGCGCTGTTTTTGGAGCAATCTCTCCGTTTCACAAAACCGAGCGGTGTTATCGCCCTCGTTGTTCCAATGTCCTTCGTTGGCGGCCCATATTTTGCGAACCTCAGGAAACGTATTCTGGAGGCAGCGCACGTTCTGAGCCTCGATCCGGTCGACAAGCGAAGCGACGTGTTTCTGGATGTTCTCTACGACGTTTGCATCCTCACCCTCAGAAAAAAAGATGACAAGCGACGCGCGTCGGTGCCGAGATGCTCGCTTTTGACAACGAACCTGCCTTATCGGCTGTTGGGCAACCTGGAAATCCCAAAAGTGGCGAGCGATGGAATCTGGGCGCTTCCCGATGGGGAGAAAAACGACCATTTGTTTCACAGCGGTCTGGAAACATTGGGTGATTACGGCTACGTCGCCAAGACAGGCTATTTCGTGTGGAACCGGGAACAAAAGCGGTATCGCGTCGGGCTAAAGCCCAGGGCAAACGAAGTCCCTCTTTTCTGGGCGCACAATATCAGGCCGGGGTTACTTTGCAGGCCCTACGACGGCGATCCGGACTCGGACCGGATTGGCTTCGTGAAATTCAACGGCCAAAGCAGCGCCATTATTAGGGACGACGCAATCATTCTGCAGCGGACGAGTAATAGACACCAGAGTCGGCGGTTGATTGCTGCGATTGCAAGACAATCCAAAGGTCCCGGAAAATGCGGATTCGTAACAGAGAACCACACGATCATTATCATCCGCGATCCTAAGAAGCGCCAGGCAGTTTCCCTATCGGTGCTGTGCCGCCTTCTCAATACGGCCGCCGTTGATGCCCGGTTTCGCCGCATGTCCGGTTCCGTAAGCGTTTCCACGAAGGCTCTCAACCAGCTTCCGCTTCCCGCCGCGAGGCATGTTCGCGTTTCATTTGTCCCTGGTGCGGAGTACGAGCAAGCCACCGCGACTTCCTATGCGAAGTCGAGGTCGGTCTCGGCAAAGTCGTTACATGTGGCAGCAAAGGATTAGGCCTTATGGCGAGTGCTCACGAACCGTCGTTCCGGGCGTTCACTCCGGCCGGTGAAAACGGCCTCTGCCCGGCGGCGTTCCATCGCCATGGCGATTCCGACCGACCTTACGACCTCGGTTCTACCGCTAAAACAATTCTGGCGGACTTCGAGCGCACGCTGAGCCACAGACGCAGCGAAGCTCTCCTCGTGTGGCCCCAGGCCATCCAGGGACTTGCAATCATCCACTCGCTGGCCGCCTTGTCCCGGCTGGCCAACTGCGACACCCAACGTCTCGCGACGCTGCTTTTCCCGTGGAATAGGAATTCCGGAGCAACACAGAAGGCCCTTCTCGTCGACCGCGAACAACTGGTTAAGGCCGCCCTCGGACCGTTGAATCGAATTTACGCGCAAGGCTCAACGCATCCGGCTTTCGGATATTTGATGGCAATTCACAGTCTGAAGCACCTTGCGAAAGGTGAGCAGGGAAACCGCCGATATAAAGCTGTTGAACAGGACCCATGCCTTTTGCACCCGACTCTCTTCGAGCTGATACCACAAGCCGGCATCCAGGCTTCCGGGCTTCTTTCCTCCGAAGACCATTTTCTCCGCAGATTGCGCCGGCACACCTGGATAAATCAACGAAGCGAGCATATTGCCTCCGCAAACGACCCTTCAGCGTCGCCTTTCTATCTCTTTGGCCTTCACCCCGAAGGACTCGCTGTGGAGACGCTTCGCAAGGCCGGGCTCGATCCTGACCGCGGGGGCCGCTGTCCTGACATCGTTCTCATTGATCTCACTCGCCGCGCGAGGAATGGGCTCGGAGAAAACTGGCGTTCAGAAGCTGAAAAATTCTGTCTCATGATCTCGGACTTCTATCGCAGGGCGTGCCCTCCTGCATTGGTCGTAACTGACGATGTTTTTGTCCTGCAGACCGTCAGGTGGAAAACCCTGAAGGAGTACGAAACCGCGCGCGAGGTGACTGTATCCCCGAAAGCTCCCGCGACAGCGCATCTGATCATTAATGTCCGCGCCGATATACTCGATACCGAAGCTACGGCCCCGGCTTGGCTTGAAGACTTCACCACCGAGGTCTACGGCACGGACCTGCTTCAGTTCGTCGAGAACGGACTCAAACTGCGACGCTCTCTTCTCGACGCCGGCGAGAGCGAAATTGCTTCCTCCGTGGCCGCAGCGATCGCTGCGCTGCAAAATTTCATCGGCCTTCCCGGCCCCGTGCGATGGTTCAGGGACTTTCTAGTGAAGCACCATGAAGGCTACGAGCTGCATCGTCTCGGAGATCGTTTCGACCATCTAGCTCCGCGTGGCAAGATCGCCACGGCCATAAAGCTGGGCAGCGCTGGCGCAAACCATGCCCAGCTTTCAGCTTTCCTGAAAACCTACGACGGCCTGTGCTCTACCGCTGCCGCTGACAATCCTGGAACGCGCTTCTTCGAAGGGTGTCTTGCGAAACTGAACAAAGAATCCCATCGGTCTCTCGTCGTCTTTTCCAGCGAGCTCGTCCGCAGCTTCGCTGAGTGGCGCGTCCAGAACGAGAATCACCTCGAATATGCAAGACCCAAGGTTGGCAGGGAAATGATGTTCGTCTGCGGCAGGGAAATCGCCGAGGAGCTGCAGCGCGCGCGTGGCACGCAAACTCCCTTTGACCACATTGTTTTCATCGAACCGTATGCCGACGATTTCCTCAAGGCGCTTGCCGAACCAGCCCTTCCTCCCCGGGCTATGGTCCTCTGCCACTTGGCTCGCGCCCAGCAAATCCTGGATCGCGCCGCCGCCCTTCGTGAACTCGACGGGGTCGCTCCGATCGAATGGAATCTCCTCATGGCGCAAGAGCAACTTCAGAAGGCCATGACGGCCCACAGTGTCGAGATTCGGGATCTCGACGCGCTTCTCCTTGAGCCGCGCCTGGAGACTATCGACCTTGCCGGCCCCCGCACACCATCATCCGGACCAACACGAATTCTCCGAACGTCCGGCTATGTTCGAATCAGGGCGTTCGACGGCACTGAATTGGCTGTGTATGATCCCGACGCCTTCCCGGTCTTCTCCAAGCGGCTCGCGAAAGACTTGCTGCCCGGCGATCAAATTTGCGTTTTTACGCCCGATTTTGTCGATGCCGCTCGCGATAAATTGCACCTCGGCGCCACCGCGCCAGAGGTCCTTGGTCTCTACCATCAGGCGGTCGCCGATGCGGCCGCAAGACTTCCGGGAAGAGATTTGAAGGCTAAGACCGACGCCCTCCGTGAAGCTATCTTGAAGATCGACCCGTCGCTCGCTCCTTCGCTGCCCGCTTCACAATCCATTCGCAACTGGATTGATGTCGCCGACCTTCTCAAAGCACCTCGGGAAGAAGTTAGACCACAGGCCCCGCGTGACCGCAGGCATTATTTCGCTTTCATGAAGGCGCTGGGAGTTGCGGACGATGTGGCCCGAATTTACTGGGATATGGGGGTCTTTTGGACCCGATCTGCGCGAATCAGCACAGGGAGCGCCTTTCATCAGGTGTTCATGGGCATACTCATCGATCCCTACGGAATAGTGTCTCGCTTCCCCGAGGCAATCCGCCAGGAAGTTTGGCGGATACATGAAACGGCCGAGGAACACCTGGTCGCAGTCGTCGCGAATGAGGCCGAAGGAAACTCGCAATGAAAATCATCGATCTCAACATACCGCCGCAACTGGCCCTTAACCTCGACGACGCCAAAGAGGCCATTGTCGACGCGCTCTTGAATCTGACGTGGCAGCGCACAAGCGGGGCCGGGGCCGAGGGCGAAATAATTTTCGGAGTGAAACCTTCGCTCCGATTCGTCTCCGGATTCTTGCTGCCGCGCTTTGAAGAGACCGGCCAGCGTGACGAAACTTCCGACATTCATATCAGCACGCACGGTTTGGATCTGCAAATTGCAAAAGGCGCAAGAGGCGAACTCGCGATAGCGGTCGAATTTTCGTTCTATGTCCGTGCGCTACCGACATGGGACGAACTGATATCAACGCAGTACGACCTTTTCCCGAACCATCCCTTGAGACGAGACGTAGAAGTCAGCATCCGTGACGAAATGAAGAGACGGCTGGAGGCCGCGCTCATAGCAGAGGCCACAAAGCCGATCGAGAGTCGCCGGCAGAGACGCGATCTGCAGCAAGGAATCTATCGCGAGCTATTGGCGGAGCACGGCGTCGCCTTAGCCGCCAACGACAGCGTGATCGATGCTGGCAACGCCTCTGACGAGGCCGAGTCCGCCGCGGGGCCTGGCTCGGAAGACGA
Organism: uncultured Acidobacteriota bacterium; assembly: GCA_963846235.1. Classification (GTDB taxonomy): domain Bacteria; phylum Acidobacteriota; class Terriglobia; order Acidiferrales; family UBA7541; genus Palsa-189. The sequence goes on along the minus strand of CAWJVF010000002.1, from coordinate 2,589,545 downwards.
GGCCGAGGTTGATACTTCCCGCCTTGTGCTCCAGAAGGGCCGCTACATTTTTAATACAGACGATGCGGCTCAAGAAATCGACATCCCACAAAAATGGAACCGGCTCTCTGTAACCTTGCCGAATTTCGCGGCAGACTTGTCTGATGAAGCGGCCCTTCTCCATGCCGCCGGGGCTTGGACGCAACAGGCGCGCGACGCAATCGTCAAGGCCACAGCCGATTGGATTCAAAGCGAGAACGGCAGGAATTGGGCATATCGCCCCAGCAATATCAGGCCGAGCCACGTACGGTCGGAGAAGGCCTGGAACGACTTCCTCTCCGGGCTACGAAATACGCCGCCGGCGCTGAGGCATCTCGCTCCCGATCTGAGCGGAACATCGCTGACGATCCAGTTCGATGACGATCTGCGGGATTCCGACCGCCGCAATCTCCGGGTCATGATCGAGAACAATAGCAACGACGTGCGCAAGCGCATGCGGCATCGATTTGACCACTCCATACACCAGTTGCGCTTGTCGGCCGAGATTCCTGCGGACGCACACCGCCCTCTAAAGCTGGACCGCGTCGAGCCGTCTTACAGATTTCGGGATTTCCTAACGTACCCAGCCATCGGAATAAATTGCGGGGTCGAAGAAAGCCACGCTGGCGAGCGGCTACGGCTCACGACGACATGGATGCCGCGCTATAAACAACCCCGCATCGTCCCCACAATTATCAAAGACGCTCCTACGGACTTCGCGACTTTGGGCGCCGAGCAATTCGATCCCGCGACTCTACGTCCTGTCGTCGAGGCCTACAGGCATTGGATCGATGAAGAACAGCGGAGGGTCAACCCCGCCGACGGGACCGCCAATGCGGCTGAGGCTGAGAAAGAGCGGGAACGATTCCGACGCGATATTACCTCTTACCAACGGGAAGCCGATCGGATTGAATTGGGCATCAAGCTTCTCGAACATGCTTTCAAACAATTTCGCGCTCAACCCGAAAGGCCCGAGGCCGTACCGTACCGGTCGTGGCTTCTCTTAAATCGCACGTTTGCTGAATACGGGCCAGTCAAACGCATCAGTAATTGGCGGCTTTTTCAGCTCACTTTTATTCTCGCCCACATTCCGACCCTGGCTTCCCGAATAGCCGAATACTCGCGAACGCCCTGGTTTGATCTTGAATTCGACGAGGAGACTGCAACTCTCCTTTATTTCCCGACGGGCGGAGGCAAATCCGAGGCCTTTTTCGGCTTGCTCATATTCAACCTCTTCCTCGATCGCCTTCGAGGGAAGTCGGTCGGCGTGACAGCGCTTATCAGATATCCGCTCAGATTGCTCACGCTGCAGCAAGCGCAAAGGCTATTGGCTCTTCTCATGCGTGCCGAACTGCTGAGGCGATCCTCTTCGATCAACGGGGCGCCGTTCGAAATAGGCTTCTGGGTTGGGAGCGCCAATACGCCGAACAAGGCCGACGACCGCCGGCTCAACCCGGTGCCTAATGCAGACGACATGAATCATCAGAACGACGAGACCCTGGGACTCGACTATGCGGAAGTGAACGACAGCTTCAACAAAACGCCTCGGTGTCCGGTCTGCTCCGAGAGTACGGGATTGAGACGAATTACCAAAGGGAGCGAAGACGAAATCCGGATTTTTTGTTTCAACGACACGTGCCGATGGAACCTGGAAACGAAACGGGCTCCGCTTCCATTCCTGATCGTCGACCGCGATATCTACGGGCATGCCCCGGCGGTCCTTCTCGGCGTAATAGACAAACTCGCGCTGATCGGTCAGCACCCCTCCACGATCAACCGGGTCATTGGCATGTTCGGTTTCGCACGCTGGACGGAATCCTCCACCGGTCGCCTTGTCATGCCCTCTCGGATCGAAGTCAGGGAAGGGCCTGCGCTTAACGGCTGCGACGCAATTGCGCCTGCTTATGAATCGGGCCGGGAGATCTTTCACGACCCCTACCCGTCCCTCATTATCCAGGACGAAGCCCACCTGCTCGAAGAGAGCCTTGGCACTTTTGCCGGTCTCTTCGAGACGATGCTGGAGGAATTGTTTGTCCGCGGATCGACATTGCTCGGCCCTCGCGTGGCGCGCTCCCCGCTCGGCGCCAAAGCTGCCCGGCTTCCCAAAGTCATTGCAGCTACGGCCACCGTTAGCGTGCCCGAGCAGCAATTCGGGTCACTTTATCAGCGCAAGCACATGCATTTTCCTTATCCAGGAACATCGATTTACAGATCGTTCTACGCTGTGCCGTCCGTTCCTGCCAATCCCGATCGCCGGGGAATTGGCGGAAACGATCCACGATCCCCGGAAATTGAAGCGCCCTGGATGCGCGTGTACACATCGATCATGACAAACGGCCGAAACCATACGGTCACAACGGTTGCGGTCCTGTCCGCCTACCACCTGGCGGTTACGGAACTCTGGCAAGACTTGTTAGCGGAAACAAAAACGCAGCAAGCTGCGGAGCGATTGATTGATGCGCTTACGCCTGCAACGCCCATCCGTCAATTTCATGTGAACGCGATCAAGGCGTGTGCAAATGAAAATCCGGCTCTTCTTCTAACCCTTCTCGACCTGATGCGGATCTCCCTAACCTATGTCACCAACAAGAAAGGCGGCGACCAAGTGATCGACGCCTTTCGAGATGAGGTCGCCAAAATCCATAGGCGTCATGGCCGCAATAACGGCCAATTTCTTACGCGATTAATTTCTGGCGGTATCGACGTCGCAGAAATTCAAGAGATCATGCGCCAGGCCGATGGCGAAGTTGCGCCGGGCGACGACTTTCCCGATCTTGGCCAATCCCTTAGAAATATCGTCGCCACCTCGGCCATCTCGCACGGTGTGGATGTCGACAAATTCAACGCCATGTTTTTCGCCGGAATGCCGAACGATATTGCCGAGTTCATTCAGGCCTCATCGCGGATAGGTCGCGCCCATGTGGGTTTCAGCTTGCTCGTGCCCACGCCGCAGGCGCGTCGCGACAGATATATCGTTGAAACGCACGACGTGTTCCATCGTTTTCTCGAACGTATGATCGCTCCACCCGCCATTACGCGGTGGGCCGCCAGCGCGCATGACCGCATCCTCACAAGTCTCTTTCAGGCATGGCTGAGTGGCTGGGTCGAGCAGAAACTGTTCATCGAAGCACAGGACAAGAGTCGAGCGCTGAGGTTCGAGATGGTAAACGACGTTAACAGGCTCTTTACCGGCAACGAATTGCCCGGCGCCGCGAAGGACTTCATGGAATTTTGCGTTCGCGCAATCGGCATAGCCGGTCGCGGGGAGACACGTCTGGGCGCTGCACCTCACATCGATTTTTACGATGAGAGAATTCGAAATCTTGCCAAGCAGTTGACAGACGAGTTCCGCACCGAAAACGCCACGACTCTCCTCGGAGAATACTGGGAAAATTCCCCGGTAGGGCAGAAACCCATGATGTCATTGCGAGACATCGACGAAGCTGGCAAGTTCGTTCCGGCAAAAGCCTTTGGCAGCCGCCGATCCCGCGGCCTGGATGACAAGACACTCGTCGCCGAGGCGCTCCGCATCGTCAGACGGCAAAGAGGCGCCGTGGGCGAACTCGACGGTGACGACGGGCAGGATTAATAGGATGCAAAGATCGAGAACCCAAATTGCGACTTCCTACGCTCCGGGCGCCCTGTTTACATATGAGGGCGGCCTAGGATGCTGTCTTGCGGTCGCATTGTCTACCCCTGCTACACCCTCTTCTCCCGCTGTCCAAAAACAGCTGTTCGAGCACTTGGGCGACTATGTGGAAAGCTGGTTTCAACGCGCCTCAAATTGTCGAAGGGAGCCACCTGTGCTTCCCGAGCAATGTATCGACGGCGCATTCTTGGACCATCAGAATCAGCCGGTCGTCGACCAAGGACGGTTCATCCTCAACCAATCCAGTCGTATTGGCTTTGTGCCTGATCCCTTGGTGTTTGTCTGTTCCGAATGCGGCCTTGTTTCGGAATTCGAAAGCGTCGACGACCTCCATCGCAGATGGCCCCAGGTCAGCAATCGCACGGATTGCGGCAATTCGGAATCCAGCCGTCACGATTGGCGGCAAATAGATGTCGTCTACGCCCACTGGTCCGGAAATTACGCAGGCTTGAGTCCTCACCGTTGCGTTATGGCTCCCGACGGGAGAGTGAACCAAATCAAGCGTTGCGCAAATTGCGGTTATGACGAATACCGGCTTGTAACCAAAGGTTCGCCGTTCTTCAGCGACTGGCGCTTCCAGTGCGTCCAGTGTCTGACCGCCAAAGAAGTCGTCCAGGCCGATCAAGAAACCTTGCAATTGCTCAAGCCAAGGATGGATGCAGGGCAAGGCAATTTGCCCAAAGAGTGGAACATGCTGCCCGTCTCCTACCGGGCCTCTTCGGTTTTCTACGTCCAGACCGACAGCTTCATCCTCTTTAAGGACGCCGAAGTAACCGGTTTGCTGACGGCAGCGCGGCGGCCCGACCTCATTCTAAGGCTGATGAAACTGTACAACTTCCCGGGCACAGCCCTCACCGACGAAGAAGTGATGCGGCAGCTGGAAGAGAACGGTCGCAACGACGAGGCGAAGAACTACCGGGACTTGGTCGCGGTGATGAAAGTTGTGCCGGAGCCAATGAGACAAACCATCCAAAAACAGTTGAGTGAAAAACGCGCACAGTACGAAGAACAGGGCTTGATCGCAAGGCAGCACGAAGGCTCCCCAGCTTTGTCCGCGCAGGTCGATGCCAACCATGGGTGGGCGCGCCGCTACAATCCGGTTCGGCTCGCGATTGAACACGATTCTTTTGTTTCGGAAGTCGTCAGCCGACAGGGTACCGATCCAAGCCTTCCCGCAATATCGGTTCTCAACCCCGATATCTGCAACATCGACGCCACGCAAAGCAACGAGCGCAGGTCGTACGTCGCCAGTGTCGAACACTACCTCAACCGGCTCGGATTTGACGAATTCGTTTTTTTGCGCGGGCTTGATATTTGTGAATTCAGTTTTGGATACACAAGGGTTGGTTCCACGCCCTCAATCAAGATTAAGGACAGGGAAATGCCAGTACGGCTGCGTGCGTTCGACTATGTCGAACGAGGCAGACGGCCCATTTATCTCCTCGAACAAAAGAACGAAGGCTTCTATCTCAGGCTTGACGAAACACGCGTGATTGAGTGGCTTCGGCAGAACGGCTTAGGCGACAAGTTGCCGCCGCGCGACAGCATGAAGCTTGGCGGCCTTCTGATCGAAGAGTACGTTGATTTCGGGCGTTTCCTCGAGAATTATCGAGAGCGGGCAAGTCCCAAAACGCCACGTTCTATTTCAAATTACGTTTATCTCCTACTCCACACGATGGCGCATCATTTTGCTCACGCCGTCGTGGAATATTCGGGTCTGGAGCACGGTTCCATCGGCGAATATGTTTTCCCGGCAGACCTGGCGTTCATGGTCTATCGCCGGGGAATGACGCCCGACCTGGGCAACCTGTCCGCCATGTGGCGTAACTACGGCCTGACTGTCATTGAGCGGATGCTTGCGGATCGCGCTTTGAAATGTGATGGAGGCAGCCTATGCGATCAGCGGGGCGGCGCGTGTCCGGCCTGCATCATGGCTCCCGAAGTCACATGTATAGCGGGCAATAATTTGCTCAGCCGCGCTGCGCTTGGGGGAGGCGCACCCCCGGGGTGGGACGCGAACGAAAGTCCGATAATCGGATATCTGCGAATTGCGCAAACTGCCTCGGGCTAGAACGCGTCCCTCCGAAGAGTCCCGAGATCAAAGCCGCCCTCACAAATGTCGCCGCTCGCTTGGGGTCATTCCGGCGTCGCCGTTACGCCAGCTTTTCAAGGTCTTGCTAAATCGTCAGGTGAAACGCACTCCAGAATGGTGAGAGCCGTCCCTCAGAAGCATTCTGAGCAAACGAGTATCCGGTAATATCAAGCTCGGTTGGTGGATGATTGTGTCTGCACAACTACAAAACCTCTTGAGTCTTGCGCCTTCGGCGCCTGCTCTTGAACTGTCGCGCTGTCATCCGCGTCACGTAAGCCCAGAGCGGATGATCTTTCATGAAACGATTGCGGCTCGAATTTGCTTCAATGAAAGAATACGGTCAAGTCTGAAGAAAGTTTAGACGGAATCAGCGAGCGTCATAGGCTCGCCTCATCGCCCTACTCGCCCAGCATAGAAATTCACCTTGCCATCAACCACGTTCGCCACGTAGCGCCCCTCGCTGAGGAACTGCAGCCTCTGGGCGAATTGAACCTCGCGGATAAGGTCAAGATTGACCTGCGCTAGAAGCACCGGCGGACACTGTCGAGTTTGGTTCTGGGCTTAAACCTAAAGTCCTTGCGCTCATTTCTCGGATTATCTGCAGCGCCATCTTGATGAATTGAGGGTGCCGCTCTCCCTTTGGATCAATCACGCTGTTATCGACCATCCAAAACGGACTCAGCAGCGCCTTATCTCGGCGGTATCGCGCCGATAGGGCTCGGGTGAGCGGCACATCTGCAAGATACGGCGTTAACTTCTCAAGATCATCTGCAGATAAAGAAAACATCGGCGTCACTGACCGCCAAGTTTTCTGCGGTTTGAGTTCTTGGAATCGGGAATTCAAATATGCGTTCATCCCAAACCCACTTCCAATTTCATCTCGAATAACGATCAGCGGAAAAACTGTCGATATACCGGAGAAATCAATGCCCTGAATGCGATCAGGCTTATCATAGCGACACAGCCTCTCTACGGCTGTTGCCAATTGGCCCACACCTTTGGTCTGCACAAGCTTGGCCTCAAGCTCGGCTTTGATTTCATCGATGGTGGGGCCATATTTGCTTATGCTTGTGAACGTGCTGCCTTTGTATTCCAGTAGCACGGCGTCTCTATCGCAGATGATCACAGCATCGCATACTTGGTCATCGAGATTGCTCTCGTAGCGTGGGTCTTCATAAAAACGATTCACGTCTGATATGCAGAATTCCCGTAATAACCAGTTCATGTAATCCTCAAAGACCTCGCCCCAAAAGTTGTGAAAATTTGGTCGCTGTTCATTTGGAAGCGAATTGTGAACGCGCCAAAATGGCCCAGTGTAAAACTTCTCTGCCAAATACGTGAAATCCATGGGGTAGAAACCGCCGACAGCAGGATCACGAACGAGCGGCTTGCTTCTGAATGCGAGGAAGTCGCTGGGTTGTGGCTTCTTGTCGATGATAACGGCACTCAATTCGTCTGGCGTGGCCGCGATGTCAGCAAAAAAGCGCTCCACGTGATCTGTGGAAACCTTCGTGGTACTGAACCATGAACTAGGGATTATAAACTCTCCAAAATTTCCCTCCTCGCGCAGTTTGGTCGTATTTGGAAATCGCGACATGGCCCCGAAGAGCAGCGCGAAGTAAGTTTCCAATGGAATGCCCGCAGCTTCTTGAAACAACGCCCGCGCATCGAAGAAATTCGGCTTCCCTCTCAAAGGTTCAATAAACCTCGTGAACATCAGAATCGACCGCGCCATTAAGCTTAAATAGCTGTGGATTCGATTGGCTTCGATGACAGGTATGAAACCAGAAATGATTGCGGCCACTCTTTCCAGGGGATCAGCTATTTCAGGGATTGGTGCCGCCAACTGCTCGTTTGCCATGAGCAGAACTGTGCCAATGCCATCGGCATAAGGCTTGTCGATGACTCCCTCCGGTATCGTGCAGTACTTCAGAGCCTCTTGCGCCGTAAAAAGAAGCTGGTGACGGTGAAACATCGGCCTGCCCGTTCCAATGGCCCAGTCCGCGATTCGTGGAGGAAAGAATGTGCGAATCAGCTTGGCTTGCGCGACAGCATCGTGTTTGCGGCTCCAGTTGGCGGTGAGGTCATTGACGATGCCACACAGGCGAAGCAGGCCATTCCGGGGAAACCTCTTCAGTTCATTGTTAAATTCTTCCGCTGAAGAGCGCTTACCGTCATTGATTTCGTTGAACTCGATGAAAGACGTAACTGAAGGGGCAGGCATCGATCATTGCTTTGGCGCTAGAATGCAGGGCGCTCGATGGCTCATAATTTCAATTTCTTGGCTTCCAACTCAGCGTATCGCTTTAAGAGTTTGGTTAAGTCCCTGATCTCTTTCTTGACTGACACTACCTTCTCGACTGTAGACTCTCTGAGCACCTTAATCGAAGCAGCGAGGTCAGGGGAATTCGGTTTGTGCTTACGGTATTGGTTCCTGAAGAACTTGGCTTTCTTCTGAGCCGACACAAGCTCTTTCTTCACTTCCGTGATAATCAGTTCCAATCTTGCCGCACTCATGACCGAGACCTCCGCTTGGCGCGGATTCTACCATTAGGTTGATATACAATCCCGCGCACGGAGAATCGAATGGCAAACGGCAACGGAGCTGTCACCATGTATGGTGAAATGTGGGCACGGAACCTTGAAAATATCGACAAAATTCCACGATCCACAGACGGCGGACGAGGGGTGTACGTGCTCTAGCCCTAATGGGTGGAATAGTGTTGTGGAAACTGCCAGAAGCGCACTTCACAAGAGCTTTGGGCGACGCTCTCCTCATCGCCGGAATACTCACAGTGGGAGTGGATTATTTCGTAAAGAGAGATTTAACGAGAGAGGCTGCACAAAATATCTTCCATCATATCTTGGGATTCGATCAGCCGCCTGAAATCCGAGACCGTCTCAAGGTTATTGTGCATGACACCAAACTGTATCGGCGTAACTTTCGAGCCGATATTCATGTGGCGTCACAAGCTGAAGGAGTTCTTCTAACCGTAAAGTTTTCCTGCGAGCTAATAAACCCTACAAATCAAACGCTTCCATACACACAAAAGGTATCGGCTGAAAAGGGCGAACGACTTCAGCACTGGCGGCTCTGGCTGACTTCGGCTGACAAGAAATACGACATCAATTGCAAGATCGAGGTCAGCCCAGAAGACCCAGAAGCCGTGGATGCCAAAGCGGACAAGATTTCAATTAAGCCTCATAAGAAGGACCGAGTGGATAAATGTGGTGGTGAGTATTCCCAATTAATGCCCAAAGATTATTTCTTCGTCCTTTATTTTGGCACACCGACTATTGACGTTTCCTTCGACGTAACCCACTCATCGGACCTGCGAATCAGTGCAAGTAAACCGACGCTGCGGAACGGGAATATGTTCGAGTATGAGGGCTTACAGATGCCTGGAGACCATCTTTATGTGAGATGGGAAACTATTAAGCAATGAACAGCTTGGCCCGCAATCTCTATTCATCCGTGTCGTTATATTGAACGCATTGGTTTGCCGCGAAAGCTGTGCCGCCATACGATGTCCACCAACAGTAGTGCGTCCAATGTGAGCCGAAGCCGTCACTGTAAGTTACAGTGCCATAGACAGCGATGTAAGCCAGTCCCCCAGTAAGTCTTTGCCGTTCCATGTCCGTAAGCACAGCCTCAGTGTTATCTGGCCTGCGCATTATGACCGCGAAATCGTATTTATCCTTCGGGAAAAGTATCGATGTCGAAACCTCACTATGAGGAAGAGGATAGGCCTGATGTTTCTCCAAAATAGCGGCTGAAAAACAACTTGACAATCGTCTCAGTAAAAGACATATTCGTCTCATGACAGGCGATATTCGCTTTATGAGCGAGCTATTTCGTATCGTTAATGGGGCACTTCGTCTCGACATAGACAAGGTGCGGAACTATACGACTTTTCTTGCAGATAAGCTCGAAAAGGCCGGCGACACCGCATCAGCAGCCCGTCTGCGGAAGATGCTGGAAGAAAACGATCAGCATTTGCGTCCAGCCGGAGCGGCGTTCGCGAGAACCCTGCCAGTCGATACGGAGAGTCGGTTTCCTCTCATAGAGCGTGTCAACCTCAAGGGACTGCCCGAGGCGCCAGTCGTTCTGTCTCAAGAACAATGGGATACGGTAAACGAATTTCTAAGTATTGCAAAGAGCCATGCGCAAGTGGATACAACAGCGATCAGCCTCCTCATGTACGGGCCTCCGGGAACGGGCAAGAGCCGTCTTGCGCGTTTTGTCGCGCAGGAACTCAGTCTGGATCTATACGTGGCGCGACTGGATGGCCTGATCTCCTCCTTCCTCGGAAGTACCTCGAAAAATATCCGGGCGCTATTTGACTTCGCCGCCAAGACACCGTGTGTCCTTTTTCTCGACGAGTTCGATGCTCTCGCCAAACTTCGGGGGGACAGCCAGGAGCTTGGGGAACTGAAGCGTGTCGTAAACAGCTTCATCCAAAATCTCGATACGCTCGGGACGCAATCGATCGTAGTTGCCGCGACGAATCACGAAGAACTGCTCGACTCAGCGATATGGCGGCGTTTCAGTTACCGTCTCGCTCTGACATTTCCGTCCACTGAACAGCGTCAGGTGATGTGGGTGCAATTCATCTCTCCATTGCAATTCACCCCACGGGGAATAGAACTGCTGGTTGATCTCTCGGAAGGATTTTCCGGGTCCGACATTCGGGAAGTCTGCCTGAGGCTTCACCGGCGAAGGACGGCGACGCAAAAACAGCCTGAGATGAAAGATGCATTCCAGGTCCTTCAAAACATGGCGATAGGGGAGGGAGAAGAGCGGCGTTTTGTGGCGCGGCTCCGTGGCAAGGACGAACACACAGTCGCGATCTTGCTTCGCGAACGGAACGCCAAGCTGTACAGCCATTCGGCTCTCGCCGATTTATTGGGCGTATCGAAGGCGACTGCTCACCGGCGGGCCAAAGGAGTGATGACTGATGGCTGATGAAAACCGTCCCCCTCGACATGATCGCCTGCCCATCAAAGTCATAATGCCCAAGCAGGGCGTTGAGCGGAAAGTCCCCGGCGGCGGTCCGCCGCCCAAGCCGTTCCGGACTGTTGACGCGAAATATCGAAGCCGTTTGTTCAACCAAGTGTCGGCACTTCGCAACGTCGTGGTTCCGCAGAGCCGGCGCACTGGCGTTGCCCCGGTTCGGGTCAAGCTCATCTCGAAAGCGGTAGCGAAAAGCCATCGGCCAGAGCATCTTTTCTCGCCGGAATCCTGCCCGATTGTTGGCGGCGGCCGTCTCGGAGAATTATTCGTTAAGGCCACACCGGAAGGATTGGACCGGCTCGCCGATATGATCGAGAACAACCGGTCGGATCGAGTGGCGAAGGAACTGTCCTGTATTGAAACGATCGAGCCGGTCACGCCTGTTTACCGCCGCGGTGGTATTGATGCCAAAGACGTGCTGCGACGCAGCCCTCGCGGAAAGCGCGGGTTTATCGCGCGGGTCCGGCTGTTTAATTTCGGCGCGGACAGTCATCAACCCAGGCTTGTAGAAGATTTTGAGAACACCTGCCGCAAACGGGAGATCCGCGTCAGCCAGGACGGGTATTCGCCATCGAGCTTTACCTATGGAATCGAGTGCCGGAGTGTTGAGGACGTTGACGCAATTTCAAACGTCATTGGCGTGCGGTCGATTGTGCACATGCCACTGATCCGAACGATCCGGCCCCGTATGTTGAATCCGAAGCCACTCCCAAAACTTCCGAGCCGGGAAGACGCGGTCGGCGATTTCCCGGTCGTCGTTGTCGTTGATAGTGGGGTATCCAATGAAATTCCGGGGCTCGCAAGCTGGGTCGTAGGTCGCGATTCCCAAGTTGCTCCCGAATACCGGAACACCGATCACGGGTCCTTCGTGGCAGGCCTGATTTGCTGGGGCGGCGAACTCAACCCCACCTTAGCCGGCATTGATGGGAACCCATGTGGCATCTTTGATCTTCAAGTGATTCCGAATAACGACCCCGCGAAAGGGGACACGCTGGCACTGCTAGAGTCGGAGTTCTTGGTCTCCATCGATGCGGCACTTCAGGAACACGCGAACAAATACAAAGTCTGGAATCTGTCGCTGGGGACCGACACGGTATGTTTGCTCGATGAATTTTCCGCCCTCGCCGAGGAACTCGACAATCTGCAAGAGAAGTACGAAGTCTCGTTCGTCATCAGCGCCGGAAACTACGATACGCCTCCGCTGTTGGATTTCCCTCGGACTGCGGCTCAGCTCGATGCGGGAAGAATCACGACGCCGGCAGATAGTGTGCTGGGGATAACGGTCGGCGCAGTCTCACACGTCGACTACAAGAAGAACGGCCCGAAGGAACATCATCCGTCTGCCTTTTCGCGTCACGGTGCAGGTCCTAACTATGTGATCAAGCCTGATCTCGTCCATTACGGCGGGTCGTGTTCCACGGATCTCGTGCACATCGCCGGTGTCCGTTCGGTAAACGGCACTGGTTCTGCTGAGAACCTGGGCACAAGCTTTGCGGCTCCGTTGGTTTCGCGAACACTTGCCCAGATTTATCATCAGATCACGCCTACGCCCACGCCGGTGCTCGCCAGAGCGCTTCTGACACACCACGCCCGCGATCCGCGGACGCGGAATCGTGTCCCGGATGGGGATGAAAATTTCTTCGGGTTCGGATTGCCCGCGTCGGTTCCGTACTGTCTCGAATGCACGCCCCACACTTCCACGCTCGTGTTCGATGACGTTCTCAGACCCGGATACTTCCTGGAATGGAATGACTTTCCGTATCCGCCATCGCTGCACCGCGGGGGAAAGTATTTCGGCGAGATATGGATGACGGTGGCGTTCCGCCCAGCTCGTGGCGCGCGATGGGGAACAGAATACTGTGAAACGCACATCGATGCACATTTGGGCGTTTACCGGGGGCAGAAATCCCGCGATACAGGGATCAGCACAACCAAATTCGTTGGTCTCGTTCCTCCCGAACACAAGAATGTCGGACTGCTTTACGAGTCTTATCAGGTGGAGAAGCTCCGCAAGTGGGCTCCCGTGCGGACATACTACGGCGATCTCGGGGCAAAAGGAGAACGCGGTGATCGCTGGCGGTTAAAGCTCCAGCTTCTTACGCGTCATGACATAGAGGATGAGGAAGCCTTCAAACCACAACCATTCTCTCTGATCATTACAATATCTGACCCGGAGAAGAAGATACGGGTCTATGACGAGATGGCGCAGATCGTCCGGAATCGTTTTCAGGCACAGAATCTCACGTTACGCGCAGGAGCACGCATCCGGATAAAACAATGATCCCCAAACCGTTGATGTGCGGCACCGAACACGGTGGAAGCCGGTCGACATTAAAGGACAAATGCAATGAACAGGAAGTGCAAGGAACACTTCAGGACCAATGAACGGTACCGGCGCTGCTGTCGAAGGAGCAACGTCATCATGTGCAAGCAACGGTTCGCGATCATCGTCGGTATCATGGTGGCCATCGCATTGGCCGTCACGATCACACTCTACGCCGCCAACGTTCCTCATGGCAGCATGGACCAAGCGCAGGCGTACTATCGTGGCCTCGCCACAACCCTCGGCTTTCGCGACCCCAACACTATTTTCACGTCCACTCTCGATGACGTAACTGCGTACATGGGGTACCAGGGCCTTGGCGCACGCGACCTTCAGCGGCTCTCATCGGCCGCGCTCATGGACCAGGAGCAACTCACGAGCCCTTGCACACCACCCACCCCGTGCGCAGGAGTGGAGAACACAGCCCTGCTTCAGCAGACGCTCGCCGTGCGGCCATTGCGCAGCGGCGACATCCTCGCAGCACGCTTTTTCGCGCCCAAAATCGTCAACATCAACGACCCTCCCGCAATCCGGCAACTCGGCTGGCGTAAGCTCATCCGGCTACGAGCTCGGTCCGGCTCGACGGCCGCAGCACACCGGATCGACGCCGCGATCATCCTGCTCAACTTCTTCACCAACCCGGGCGAATTACCCTTTGACCCAGCTAAAGAATCGGGGAACACCCAGGTGATCCTCACCAGCACTGCATCTGGCAAAGACTCCATCTATTGGCTCGACTACGGCAAGCTCTCCGATGGCGGCACGCTCTCTCTTCAGCTCAATGCCAGCTTCGACGCCCGCGACTTCCACCCCAACACAACAGCAGGCGGGACCTCGGGCTTTCAACCCTACTTCGTACCCGACGGGTGCGTGGGATGCCACGGTGGCGAAAACCAGCACAAAGCTCTCGTGAACTATTTGGACACGGATCACTGGCTCGACCGCCTGGACAACGACTTCACCGGCCTACGAGACCAGGGTGTCCCCGTCTTATTCGACGCGGGCACTAACGACGCCAGCGCGCCCCAGTACACCCGTGCGTTCGACGTGATCCGCCAGTTCAACGAAGAAGCGGAACAACAGGCACACACTACGAACCCAAATGCGTTTCACGACGCGGCAGCAAAAACCTGGCTTGCGCTCCACCAAAACAGCAACCGACATCTGCCCCCAGTGGAGCGCGCTGTCCCCGGCGCAGTCGAGTGGAAACAAAACGATTCTGAATTGCTCGGCCTGCTGGACGAGTACTGCTTCCGATGTCACGGAACCGTTAAGTTCAATGTGTTCGACAAACCAGCAGTACAAGAACGCGTGCCGCTCATCCGGGCAAGCCTGCGACCAACCCCAGATCAACTGCGGCGCGATCCAGGAATCCTTATGCCACGCGACCGCACCATGAAACCGGAGGACGTACAACGACTCCTAGACCTACTCCCGAGTACTGGAGGACGCAACTAATGCCGCAACGCTTCAGAATTCACCCAGCCATTGGCATCGCACGTGTCGGAAACTCGCCGGATGGATTCTTCGTCGGCCCAGAGCAACCTGGCATCCCCGGCAACTGGGGCGGACAACAATTCAATAGCTTCCGCGACGAACAAGGGCGCATCAAGCGCCAAGCCGCGCGGTTCCACGTCTTCGAATACCCCGACGACGGCAGCGCACCCAAAGAGGTCAAAATTGGCACCAACAACCTCGTCAACATCGAGTGGCGCGTTCACGTCGCGAACAAGAAAGCCTCCTTCTTTACCTTCGACGGGCAACACGGCGCGGAGGACGCATATGTCGCACGAGCACAACGACCAGCGACGGACCCGCAAAAGGATGACCCTCCCCGGTTGAACCGCCGCAATCCCACAATACCTGCAGCAGACCTCAACCTGGACCCAGGCGAACAAGTCATCAGCAAGAAGGCACCACCACGCGTCGTGCTCACCAATATCAACTCGCACGTTACATTTATTCCTGACCTAGGGGAGCTACGCCTTGACGACGAGGGTCACCTACTGGTCCTCGGGGGGCACGGCACTTCAGGATCAACCGCAACACCACCAGTAGTGATCGACGAGTACGCAAATAACGACACGTGGTTCGATGACGCGAGCGACGGCTCGATCAAAGCACGCTTACAGTTTGCTGACGGCACCTTCATCGATGCTGACGCGGCTTGGGTCTTGGTTGGTCCACCAAAATTCGCACCGGACACCGACAACGTCGTCCGCCTATACGACGTGTTGTGGGACTTGGCTCTTCGCACTCTCGATCTGCCGAAGGAAAACCCCCTCTACCAAACAACACACTTGCGGGACCTTGTCCGGCAACAACAAGCGTGGCGCGCGAGTGGTGGACAATCGCTGGCGGGCTACCGACCCTCCTTCACACGCGAGGTCTACCCGCTCCTGTCGCGCGCCTTGGCGGCCCGCGACCTGCACGACCCCGGCGAAATCAACCGTGGCTTCCATGTCCGAGTCCTCACAGACTGGGCACAACTCGGGCAAGCGGATACGGGGACCCCAAGAGATACCGCACGCGAACTCCGCCAGTATGTCTTCAGTCGTCTGCGGAACCCCCGAGGTACGGAGGTAGACTGGAAAGGAATGCCGCGAGGGCTGGGCGATTATTACGACGACCTCGACAATGGAAACCCGGTGCCCGCAAGCTTCCTCAGTCTCACGCAAGCGCAGTACGCCCTGCTCCAGCAATGGGCGAACGGCGACTTTGAGAGCGACTGGCCCGGCACCGAGCCCGGCATCCCGACGCTCGTCGAAGTCACGCCCGAGGGCTTGGATTTGGCGGCAATGGAGAACTGTGTCGGCGGACCGTTTTATCCAGGCATCGAGGTGAGTTGGCTGATCCGTCGGCCAGAGATTTACGCGGAACCATTCCGGCTGCGCGTGCCCACCGTGCCTGAGCCCGAAAACCACAACGACCCCGTTACAGTGGGAGCGCTCACGTTCGGTCCTGGCTTCTTCACCCAGCAGATGGCACTACCCTGGCAAGCCGATTTCTACGACTGCCACAAGGAAAAATTCGAAACACCCGACGGCCCAGAGTACTTCTACATGTGGTGGACTGCACAACGACCGGACGATGTCTACCCGTCTGGCAAGGACGCGCAAGCACGATGGGTGCGGCCCTTCGACACTGCGAAGTCAGGAGATGCCCCCGATGCGCTCGACGACGAGCTAGCGCGATTCGAACAGATGCAGAAGCGCTGGCCCGAATTGCAATTCATCGTCCGCGCACCAATGGGCACCAACCACGACTGTGAAGAAGAACCGCCAAAATGAGAGTGAGCGTATTAATCGTGGGAGCCGGACCCGCAGCACTCAGTACAGCACTTGGGTTGCTGCGTCACGGTATTGCCGTTGCCATTGTTACTACTAATACGCGAACAGGCGGCATTCCCGTCGATGTCCTACCTCCAGACGTCAAACCCGAGTTCGCCTCCATCGGTGTTGCGGGTGAAGCTTGGGCTGATGTAGGCGTGGCGTGCCACGGCATCGAGGCGAGATGGGGCGGCGCTCTGCCCGTCTCGTACTCTTTTCTGTGTCATCCCCAAGGCGACGGCATCATTATCGAGCGGTCAGCCCTCCATCGATTGCTCCTGCAATGCGCCACTAATGCGGGTGCGCAACGCCACGTCGCCCGATTTGTAAGCGCCAAGCGCGGCACGGCGGGATGGCGCGTGACCCTGCAGGCTAACGAAGCTACCGAGCAATTGGACTGTCGGGTCTTGGTGGACGCCTCTGGGCGAGCGGCTGTTGTCGCCCAGTACATGGGAGCTCGTCTCAGACGCTGCGATAGACTCTGCTGCGTCGCAGCGCTCCTCGCCAACTGCAGACAACAACGCGTGCTAACCGTCGTGTCGACTGCCTATGGTTGGTGGTATGCGACCCCGACTCCAGATGGGCGCACGTTGGTATGCCTTCTGTCTGACGCCGATCTCATTGCTCGCATAGGAGCAACTCGGCCGGAGACCTGGCTCGCACTTCTTCGGCCCATTGCTCCCGCACTCTCACTACTAATTGGTGATCTGGAGCCGCGCGTAAACATCGCCGTGTACCCATGTGAGAGTGCGATTCTTGACACAATGGGTG
This sequence comes from uncultured Acidobacteriota bacterium, assembly GCA_963846235.1. Taxonomy (GTDB): domain Bacteria; phylum Acidobacteriota; class Terriglobia; order Acidiferrales; family UBA7541; genus Palsa-189. Next base: position 2,572,349 of record CAWJVF010000002.1, on the reverse strand, counting down.
CAGGTTGGATCGCCGTCGGTGATGCAGCCGCCAGGTTCGACCCCCTCGCGGCGATCGGTGTTCTGCACGCAATCCGTACCGGCCGCAGCGCTAGCGAGGCTATCGTGAGATACTTACAAGGACAAGACGGCGCACTAGTGGATTTCTCGCGCGCGGAGCACAGGGCGTTCGCGATGTACCTACGGGGGCGGCAAAGCCAGTACGCATTAGAACGACGATTCCCCCAGTACACGTTTTGGGCACGGCGCACACATCGTCGAGTACAGTGGTGATGATCCTAGGAATCGTTGAGCAACGACTTCGCCATGCAAGTGCAAGCTCGTCGTAAAATCGTAAGCGGTGTCAGATCGAAGACCTTGGGACCCTCAGCTGGATTCGGTCTAGGAAAGCTTTTGGTGTGGTAGTCTTTACGGCGATTCCTTCCTTCTCTTTCTGTATGGTTGCTGTTGCCATGTGGTCCGAAGAAGTGGGCGCAGTGTCGACCGGACGAAGCTCCGTCTCGCGTATATATTCTTCGGTCCAATTGAACGGATTTCAGTCCAACTTCAGTCCAAAATGGACCATTTTCCGGGCGGATTTTGGTAGGTCAGCGACGTAAGAACAGTTGAATCATCGGGATTTAGGGAGCGGGCGATGGGAATCGAACCCACGTCCGAAACTTGGGAAGCTCACAACGGCCCCTTAGCGATCTGCGAACTATAGCACCTGCTGAAGCAGGGGGTCGGAGGTTCGAGTCCGCGAGTTTGGAGTACAAACCACTTAGGTCAACTGACCTTCTGAATCTTGGTTGACTCAATTCAGCTCCCGGAACTTTATGTCTGAGTCCTCATCGCTTTTATCAGGTGCTTGCTTGAAAGATCTTCGGCGAGCGAAAGAATCCGATTCTTCGGGAAGTGCGGTTTCACCTCGAACACGGAATTGGCGAGTTGTTCCATGGTGCATCGCTTGCCTTTTCGTGTAATTTCGCGATTTATATAGATGATCGTACTCACTAATTCGAGCTCAGAAGCGTTCATAGAGCCAAACATTTTTGATACCCACTTAATATCGGGTTTATGCTCTTTCAGGAAAGCGGAGGCCCTCTTCTTAATCCAACTGATTTTGTTTCCTGGTCGTATTTGATAACCGAACCCTCCTGGATACATGACTGTCTGCGATTCCACTAGGCCCATCGTCTCAGCACTAGTCAAATCGGACAGAACCTCAGAATCGAAAGGTCCATACGAATAGAGAGTAAATCTGTATCCTAATGGCACATCCCTTAATGTCTGCAAGAAATAGAGATATTTCATGAGAGCAGTTCGCCCAATGTGGCCGACTTGTGACATCTGGGCAAGAACCGGGAATAACGCCAAACGTTGATCAGAAATTTCAGACATGTCTTATCACCTTCCTTAATGCGACTTTGCTCTTTGCAATGTCTTCGGGCTTTACGTAGACGAATGTTTGATTATTTGCCTTGAGATTTGAGACGACCTTTGAATATCGGGAAAGGGGCTTTACGTTCTTGATGTCAAGGTTACTCACGACGGGGACCTCGAGCCTACCGGCCTTGTACCAACTCTTAGATGCGGGCTCTTCAGCGACTTCTAGGTCTCCCAAAGCATCTCTGACCTTATCTAGAAGTTCGAGATCTTTCTGGCTGGACACTTCCGGGGTGTAAAAGATTCTTCGGTAGTGATTGCGAGTCAATATTCGATTTGCGTGGCTGCCCTGTTTGCTCTTCTTGATAAGGCCAAGTACTCTCCAATCATCCCAATCAAGAAAATGACCGAGTTCCTTTGTTATCGGACGCGGAAATTTGCCGTTTGGCAAGAGATCTTTCAATGCTTCACGCAAGTGGATATCATATGCCACTCGCGTTTTATGGAAGTATACCTGTGTAAACATGAAGTATCTGGCGAGCACCAGGGCCTCAGCAGCGTGGACTCCGCCCTCTGTGAGTCCCAGTCGTGGCGAAAGCCCATCCGTGCCAGGAATGGCTCGGATTGTAGAAATCAGGCGGTTCAGGTCGAAACGACCGTACTGAACTCCGATGTGATAGGAATCCCTTAGAAGATAATCCATTCGGTCGGCATCCATCTGTCCAGTGATGAGGTCTCTCCAGAATATGGATTGCTTCGCACTTGCACTACCCTCTATCAACGCTGCCACGTCGTCGGCGCGGAAGCCGTAATTTGCATTTAGCGGATGTCCTTCTATGGCATCACGAAGAGCAAATCTTACGACAGCTACAGAATAATCTTCGTGTGAATATCGCCTTCCTTGTGAATAAGTGGGGAACAGTTCTTCAGAACTGTGGGAGAAAGGTGAGTGGCCTACATCGTGGAGGAGCGCTGCAAATCTGAGCAGCTGCCGATCACGCAGCAATCCTGCTTCGTCGTAAGCCAGTTCTCGTTTTAGTACGTTTGCTGAAGTCCTCAGAATCGCATCATAAAGGAGAGTGGCCGTATGCATCACACCAAGGGAATGCTCAAACCTTGTGTGCATCGCACCTGGATAAACGTAATCGGTCCAAGCTAATTGACGAATTCTCCGCAACCGCTGGAAAGCGGGCTGTGAGATAACCGTCCATTCCCAGTCATTAAGGCTAATGAAGCCGTGGACTGGACAGCGAATTTCATAAGTTCGGTGCGGATTCGTCATCTGCTCCGGCTGGGCGAATCTTAGGCGAAACGTTCGGAAATGTCTAGCGACCGACTAACCCTCCGAGAGGGTTCGGCCCGAAAATCGTGAGAATGAAGCAGCCTGTCGGAGACCTCCTGGCGTTGCACCAGGAGGTCGGTCCTTATATAGGATATAGGGTCAACTCGGCACGGAAGAAATCGGCCACAGGTTGACAGAACGCATGCCTGGTGAGCAGACGCGCTGGCCTTTCACTAGTGGAACCAAGAGTACGAGGGACAGAAAGAATAGACTGTTTCCTTCATGCGACCAGGCACCAGGCCCGAGCATAGCGAGCGCAACGCCCACTGCGGCCATACGGGGCCTAGGACTCGCGGCTGGGCAAATGCCATCCTCGGTATAACGCCATAACTCGCAGCCAGAAGCACAGGAGTGCGCCCACGGTCATCATTAGAAAAGCCGGATAATGCAGAACATATCCGATCACTACTACGACGCCAGCGGCTAGCGCGGCAACAGCATAAATATCCGCCTGAAGCACCGTCGGCGTTTGGTTGACCAGCACGTCGCGCAATATTCCGCCACCAATCCCGGTTAGCACTCCCATAAAAATCGCCATCACCGGGTTGAGTCCGGCGATGAGCGCCTTTTGTGTGCCGGCGACGGCAAACAGGCCGAGTCCTGCAGCATCGAATAACAACACCAGCCTGTGGCGTTTATCGATGTCGGGATACCAGAAGAACGTCACCAATCCTGCCAGAAGAGAGACCCCGAGATAGCGCCAGTCGCTGATGGCAGCTGGCGGCACCGCGCCAATCAGCACATCTCGTGTGATTCCGCCGGCATTGCCGGCCGCGTACGAGAGTGCCATTAGACCGAACAGATCGAACCGGCTTTTGACACCCGCCGCCGCACCGCTGAGTGCGAAAACGAACGTGCCAAGCAAATCCACCGCATACAGAAAAGGACCCGCTAGTTGATGCCCGTGCATCAGGACGCTGTTCACGAGGCCAGCCACGCGTGCGCCGCAACAACGAGGGCCTTGACCCCTGTCTCCAGAGTTGGATGAATGACTGGTGCAAAGGCGGGGTTATGGTTAGTTGGAAGCGAGCTGAGTTTTCCCTCTTTCTTTGCCTTGGCGTACACCGCTGGATCATCTCCGCCGAAGAACCAGTACACTGCCGGAACATCCCACACAGCTCCAAAGCAGCCGAAGTCCTCGCTTGCCATAGTGGGCTTTGTCTGTTCGATGGAACCGGCAGGGAAGTTCTCGAGAAATGCATCGACGAGCTTCTTTGTCGCGTTGGCATCATTCCTTACTGACGAATACTGATCGAGCGGCGTGATCTCTGGCGGTCTTGGCGCTCCTGATGCCGCTGCCTCAGCCTTCGCAATGCGTTCAATCGCCGCGAGCACACGCATGCGCACACCCTCGTCAAACGTGCGCACATTCAATTTGATCAATGCCTCGTCCGGAATAATGTTCTCTTTCGTGCCGGCCTGCAGCGACCCGATTGTCACCACCGCGGAATCCGTGGGCGCGACCTCTCGGGAGACGATCGTTTGCAGCCGCATTACGGTCGCGGCGGCCATAACTACGGGGTCGATGCTGGACTCGGGCATCGAGCCGTGCGCTCCGCGCCCGAACATGCGAATCTGCAGGCTATCGGCCGAAGAAGTAACAATGCCCGCACGCCAATCGATGTTCCCGGACGGCAAGCTCATGACGTGCTGCCCTAGCACAACGTCCGGTTTTGGAAATCGTTTGAACATCCCGTCATCGATCATCGCCTTAGCACCTTGCGCGGTTTCCTCGCCTGGCTGAAAGACCGCCATCAGTGTCCCTCTCCACGCGTCGCGGCTCTTTGCAAAAAGACTTGTTGCGCCAATCAAGCAGGCAACGTGCATATCGTGCCCGCACGAGTGGGCTACGGGTACGGTCTTGCCGCTAGGGTCAGTCCCCGTGACGGTGCTCGCGTACGGAAGGCCAGTCGCTTCTTTGATGGGTAGAGCATCCATGTCCGCGCGCAGCATGACAGTGGGTCCATCGCCGTTACGCAAGATACCTACAACCCCAGTCTTGCCGACCCCCGTGGTCACGTCAAAGCCCAGCGCCTTCAGATGATTCGCAGCAATTCCAGCCGTCCGGGTCTCCTGCATCGACAATTCCGGATGCGCATGGATGTCTTTATAGACGGCCTCCAGTTCTGGAAGCAATGTGGCGAGACTTGCAAGGAGTTCTGTCGGCTTGTTCCCGCTCATGAAATTAGTCTCCTTACGGCAGATCGCCACCTGTGGACTTAGTGGCAATTGCCGTTGTCCGCGTTGGCGATTTCCAGAAATGTAATGCTAGTCGGTGCGAAACTGATGTGACCTGCGCGCGTTGGCTGACCCAGAAATTGTGGCATGTCACCATCTCTGTTCAGTTGAAGAGTCTTGCCATTGAGCTGGACTGATGTGTCTTGAAGTTGCTTGGCAGTCAGCGTGTAGCGTTCTGCATCAGACGGCAATGTAATTTCATGGACTTGCTGCCGGTCGGCATTGATGACCAGAAGCGTGACGCCGCCGGGATGGTTCCGAAGGCAGTGGGCATACACGTACACATTCGGGATTGGCGATGTGTGTGGATCCAGAACCGTCGCACCCATGAGGCGTCGCCAAAGCAAAGCGGCCCAATAATTCGGACGTGGTGCGAACGTATTTTCATCTAATAGACCGTAGTCGCTTGATGCCAGCGTGTTGTGCATAATCACTTTCACGCCACGCTGGGCGAGGCTTGCATGTTGAACAAGATATCGGAACGTGTCCAGAAAAGTTGACGCCCAGGGGTTTCCACCGCAGGCTGCATCGGCGGTTTCCGTAATCCAAAGTGATTTGCCTGGCTCGAACCTGTCTCGAAGGTCGGCGTAAAATGCGCCAATCTTCTCCGAGCGCGAGAGCCAGTCTTGAGAAAGTGCCGCTGCCGCCGTTGTTTGTGATGATGCGCCCATGCTTGCGCACCGCTGCGAAGCAGCCGCATAGAGATGGTAAGAAAAAACGTCGAATACGGGACCCGCTGCGTGGAGCAGGTCTTCGGATTTCAGCACTCCGCCACCCATTGGCATTGCGAACGGCCCCTCGCCAACTGAACCTGGACCGAGAAATAGTGTATCGGGCGCAGTTTTGCGAAGGAACGTACGGAAGACCGCAACGTCACGGCCATAGCTTGCGGCATCGTAGCTCTTCGGTGCGCCGCCCATCGCTGCATATGTCGGCTCATTCATGAATTCGGTTGCGGCGATCCGCCCGCCAATAGATTTTGTGTACCCGAATAATTTTCCAGCCTGCTCGGAGGTCCACACACCTTGAGCATTGCGCGGTCCGGAACCCGTAGCTACCGAAGTGACAATCTCGGCGTTCACTGCATGAGAAAAATCAACAACGCCATTCCATTCCTTTCGCGTTAAGATTCCGCTGAATCCTGATGGTGCAGTGGCTGGGGCGGCATTTTCCGAATCCTGAAAATAAACGCTATTGGCCCACGTGCCGCTGACTCGCACGTACGCCGGGCCCAATGCCGCTGCCAGCTTTCGCAATCGAGGATTTAAAAGATCAATGGGTGCTCGGTATTCATATAAGTTTGGGTCGATCCCTGCCGGAGTGAAACCTTCCCGTTGAGCGGGCTCCTGCGTTTTGCTTTTGTTCGTGGTGCTCCCGTATGGTTTCCAAAAGCTTCCGCCGATCACTTCCACCATTTCAATGTTGTAGGAATCGAAGCGCTCATCGACCGTGCCAATAGCGGGCATCTTTGCGGGATTAAGCGATACGACCTGTGCGATCAGTTGCGTCGCTAGCAACACGACCGCCATTGTGCATAAAACCGCCGACAGGGAAACACCGGAACGATTGCTTCCGCCCATTGCGTCACCTCGATCAACTTCTCAACCCTGTTTACACCATCGGTTCTGATGTGTTTAGACCATCGGCGCATGTGAACCGCGTGTTTCAACACCCGAAATCAGTTACATCTTCGCGGCGCATTTCCAGTGAAGGTACGAGTTCACGGTTCGCCCGCTCGATTCGCTGGGACTGGCGGTGCTGAGATAAAGATTGTCTCCGTCGATCTTGACCACGCGCGCCTGTGTTTGCCCGATCCAATCCGGAAATAGCGATACAAACATGGAGTGCGTTAGTTCCAGCAGCGCTCGTCACAGAATCGCTCATTACTTCCTTACCGCTAAACTAAGCGAGCGAGACCGATACTAGGCGCATGGTGTGAGGAGCGCAACTTCTTGGCTAGAGACTTAATCGGAGCACAACGCGGCAGGTGCCGCATTTTTACTGGCATTCTGGGAGCCTGACAGGTTCACCTTGGACAATCTTTTGCGTCGATCACGAAGCTAAGCGGGCATAAGACGCATGCGACACTGAGTTCCGGTAGCGGGAATTCCACGACTGATGCAGCGAGTTCCACGGAGTGAAGCAATGGCAAAGATGAGAGCAATCGGCATCGCTTGTGCTCAGAAGCATCAATCGCCTTTCGCTGGTGATCCCGTACAGATAACCCACCAGCAAAAGGCGCAAGAGAACCTCTGGGTCAATCGAGGGACGGCCGATCGCGCTGTAGGTGTTTCGCAATCGTTCCCGAACAAATCCGAAATCGATGAAGCGATCGAGGCGCTTCAGAAGATGATCCTCGGGAATCTGATCCTCTAACCGGAAGAAATAAAACAGCGGCTCAGTCCGTGGCTGCTGTCCCATCATCGTCAGCGTTCCTCCTTAACGCTGACGTAGCACAGCAGCGCCTAGTCGCTCTAGAAAAATCGCTCCCGGAACTGACTTTTTCAACAGAATCATCTGATTTCGGAACACCCGGACCGCCTAGTTCCCGCCATATAGATTCAAGGGCTTACGGGAGCCTGTGAGTAGGGGGTTTTCGGAACACGGGAGTTGAGGTGAGCGGTCGCCGGGCTTTCCTATTCTGCACAAACAGATTTTTCCACAGGCTAGGCTCGCTACAGCAATTACCCGATTGGAACGGTAAGCCGGACTAATTTTTACTGCAAACGCGGGTTTCCGGTAGCTTTCGGACTTAGAGGAAACCCACCCCCTTGCGGTCTGGTTCCAGAAAGTCCATTAGTCCACAGTCCGGAAACATCAAGAACTAGACGAATCGGCGATTCGTTTTCAAATTCGAAGTCCAAAGCTCAACAAGGGAGGAACACCATGGCCCAAACTGGTACTACACAACGAGGCATCGAGCAGGCACCTAACAAGAATACGGTTAGGCCGTTTACTGCGAAGTTTCCGGAAGCGGAACTTACCGAATTGCGTAGCCGCATCAACGCGACCCGATGGCCTGAGCGGGAAACGGTCGCAGATCAATCGCAAGGCGTGCAGCTTGCGACGATTCAAAAACTTGCGAGCTACTGGGCGACAGAATACGACTGGCGCAAGGTCGAAGCGAAACTCAACGCCCTGCCGCAGTTCATCACCGAGATCGATGGTTTGGACATTCACTTCATCCATGTGCGGTCCAAGCATGAAAAGGCGCTGCCGGTTATCGTCACGCATGGATGGCCGGGCTCGATTGTCGAACAGTTGAAGATTATCGATCCGCTGACCAATCCCACGGCACATAGCGGGAGCGCGTCAGACGCGTTCGATGTGGTGATTCCGTCGATGCCGGGGTACGGGTTTTCAGGCAAGCCGACGACGACCGGCTGGGGCCCTGAACGGATCGCGAGTGCCTGGGCCGTGTTGATGAAGCGACTCGGCTACTCAAAATTTGTGGCGCAGGGCGGGGATTGGGGCGCGGTCATCACCGATCTGATGGGCGTGCAGGCGCCGCCCGAACTTCTCGGAATTCACACCAACATGCCCGGCGCGGTTCCTGCGGATATTTATCAAGCGGTTTTGTCCGGCGCGCCGATGCCGTCCGGTTTCTCAGACGACGAAAAGGCTGCCTTCGAGCGGCTCCAATTCGTGTACAGCAAAGGCGTCGCCTACGGCTACCAGATGGGGTTGCGACCGCAGACGTTGTACGGAATCGCGGATTCCCCCGTCGGCCTGGCCGCCTATTTTCTGGACCACGATGCGTGGAGTTATGCGCTGATCGCGCGCGTCTTTGACGGGCGGACCGAAGGTCTCTCACGAGACGATGTCCTCGATAACATTACGATTACCTGGCTGACGAACACGGCGCTTTCCGGAGCACGGCTCTACTGGGAAAATAAATTCCCCTATTTCAGCGTCAAGGGCGTGTCTGTCCCGGTTGCTGTGAGCGCGTTCCCTGACGAGCTCTATCAATGTCCGCCGAATTGGGCAGAACGCGCGTATCCCAAACTGATCCACTACAACAAGCTCGACAAAGGCGGGCACTTTGCGGCCTGGGAACAGCCGAAACTCTTTTCAGAAGAGCTTCGCGCGGGCTTCAGATCACTGCGGTAAGGTTCTTCACAAGAGAGGAGGAGATGATGACCCAATCCAGCGCTACAAAGCGAGGCAGCGAGCAGGCAGATGCGCAGTTCAACACCGACCGCACCTATCCGGGCCGGTGGACGATCACCTTCAGCAACCCGCCGATCAACATGTTTGTTCCCTCAACGATCGTCGAATTGGGAGCGCTAATGACCGACCTTGAGGCGGACCCGTCCGTGAAGGTCGTAGTGTTCCAGTCGGCGAATCCCGATTTTTTCATCGCCCATCTCGACGTTGGCAAGGCAGCTGAACGGCCAGAGCTGCTGGGCCTTTGGCGCGACTTTGTGCTGCGCCTCTCGTCCACGCCAGTCGTGAGCATCGCCAAGATTCGCGGCCGCACGCGCGGCATCGGTAACGAGTTCGTGCTGGCCTGCGACATGCGCTTCGCCAGCCGGAAAAGCGCCCTATTCGGCAACCCCGAGGTTGGCGTCGGACTGGTCCCGGGCGGCGGAGCGCTGGAATGGCTCCCGCGCTTGGTCGGCCGCTCGCGAGCACTTGAGATCGTCCTCAGCGGCGACGATTTCGATGCTGATATCGCCGAGCGCTATGGTTGGGTGAACCGCACCCTGGACGATGACCACCTCGACTCGTTTGTCGATGCGCTCGTCCGGCGTCTGGCCTCGTTCGACCGTGAAACGCTAGCCGCGGCGAAGGCCCAGATCAATCGGTTCGGGACGCCGACGGCTACCGAGCTTCAGTCGAGCAACGACTTGTTCTTCCCAATGCTGGCCTTGCCCAGTGCACAGTCGCGCCGTGCCAAGATCCGCAATATCGGTTACGGCGTTCCGAGCGACTTCGAATTGAACTTCGGCCGGTACCTCCCTGCGCTCGGGCGGGCGGACGACGATCACACGGATAAGCAGCCCGACTGATCGTCGCCCTGGATTTCTGACCCTTTAGGAGAAGATTCGCCATGTCGCATCATTTCGATTCGCCTACCGCAAAAGAAGACCCCCGCATCAACGTCTGCGACTTCTACTTGTTTCGCGGCCGCCCGGGCACAACGGTGATGGCTTTGACCGTGAATCCGAACGCCGGCGTCGGCGCGCCCGACACCTTCCGCGACGAAGGTCTCTACGCCTTTCGCTTCGACACGAATCGCGATCTTCGCGAAGACGTCGCCTTCAAGGTCCAGTTCGGCGCGCCCGCCCACGCCGATGGCGGCGAGCACCGGCACGTTCAGACCTTCGAGGTCCGGCGCGCCACCGGAGCGGACGCTCTGAAAGGAGCCGCGGGCGAACTCATCATTTCCGGGAATACGGGACGCGTGGTGAAAGCGGATCAGGGCTGCCTAGCGTACGCAGGCCTCGCGCCCGATCTGTTCGCCTCCGATGGCGCCGGTTTTGGTGCCTTCAGAAAAGCTCTGTGGTCCGAAAACCGGTTTGCCCCGGAGGCGTTCCAGAATCGCCAGAACTTCTTCGGCGGCATGAATGTCACCGCCATCGTCCTCGAGGTCCCCAGCAACCTGATCGGCCGAGGTGTGGTGCACGCCTGGGCCACCGCATCGCTCTACGGACACGCGCCGGAGGTGCAGGTATCGCGTTGGGGCCTGCCGATGATCACCCACATCCTGCTCTCCGATCCTTCGCTGCACGATGCATCGGAAAACTACAACCGCGCGGTCCCGGCGGACGAAGTGGCGCTGTTCTCCAAACCGATCCGCGACTTCGTGGAAAAAGTCACCGCGCTCGCCGACTCAGCGGCCGACCCATCCGCCTACGCTACGCAACTCCTCGCGCGCCTCTGCCCAGGCGTCCTTCCATACGAATTGGACACACCCGCCGCATTCACCTTTGCCGCCTTCAACGGCCGCAGCCTCTGCGACGACGTGATGGACGTGATTCTCACCCTGGCCACGAACACGGCCCTCGGCGATGGGGTGGCGCCCGATAAGCGGCTGATGCGCCCGGATTTTCCCTATTTCGGCGAGCCGCACGCCACTGCGGCAAACTCCGCGAAGCAGTGAGGGCCAAGGAGTGAGCGCACGGACAGGCGATGAAGGGCGGCCACTTTTTCCCGAGTACGTACCCGATCCAAACAGTGTCTTCATGTCGCTTGACTTGCGACCATCCTGATTCGATTGGTTCCTCACATACCTTGCTATAAGGCAACCCGAAAATGGTATGCGTTAATGCTCAAGCCTTCACGAAAGTAAAACCGATGCGTTCGCTCCCGCTGGACGCCAGAGTCCAGATGCAGTTCGACGCAGCCGTTTGCCTTAGCTTCAGTTTTGAGCCAATCCAGCAAGGCTTTTCCGAAGCCACGTGAGCGATGATCTTTGTCTGAGTTCAGATCATCGACGTACATGATCTTGCCGCAATACAGCATCTCCATATAGCGATAGCCCGCGACCGCTCGCACAACGTCTTTCTCCTGGAGCGCAACAAGTCGGTAGCCATCCGCCTGCATCATGCGCTTCACTGTTGGCAGATAAGCCTGCGACGGCAAGTTAGGCCGCAGTTGGAGCATGACTTCCCGGGTGGCCAGTATCTGTTGATCCGTCGATGCAACGGAGATTGTAATGGCTTCCCGTGACAGCATTGTGTTTAGTGTGCGAACTACTGAAGCGCCCCGAAATTCTCCATCGAGCCGAGGCCAAGAGGCGTTTTATGCGTCGGCTGATACAAACCAATGCTGCCGCCACTTGGCAACCTAACAATACTAATCGTGCCAAACGGTTGCTTAACAGGGTCTGTACAACTAACATTTTTCGACTTCAACAACTTCATCACCGATTCCAAATCGTCACACATTAGATTGAGAGTTGCGCCGAGGAACTGATGACCGGCAAAAACAATTGGAGTGTTGTTGCCCAACGGATGTACCGCTACTTCGGAAGGCGGGAGAGCAAATATAAGCCAGCCGCCGCCATCGTCAACCCAACGAAACTGAAGCACGTCGCGGAAAAACGCACGATCTGCGTCAGGATCACTGCTATATACGACAACGTGAGTGCCGGTAATCATGCGACGCTCCTTCTCAAATCAGGACGACTAACATCCCTATTGATCTGTGTTGAAGATGTCGGCAGCCGCTTTCCACTCGCCGTTAGTTTGTTTCTTCCAAGCGACGACGTATTTGCCACGGCTCGCTGCCGATTTCCCGTTCTGATCTGAAAGCGTCAGCTCAAAGGTGCCGATTTCGTAGGCGAGATCGGCGGATCGTGCCACCTCGATCTTTGTCGGCCCAAAGCGGAGACTGAAACCGGGGTTGGACATCAGCTGCGACCAAACATTTCGGATTTGGTCCTTTCCGGTGGCGATAGGGGCATTGAATGGAAGCACGGAAGCATCATCGGTGTAGAACGAGACACAGTTATTAAGCTCCCTTGCGCCAGCAGCTGCCGACCACGAAGCGACAGTTTGCCGAATGGCCTCCTCATCTGACGAACGCGCTGCACCTTGTTGCACTTCACACCTCCTTATGTACTAGTCTTTGATCACGCGAATATCCGGGTTGGGCAAATGCTTACGTCGTTGGCGCGGAGCAAAACTTCACTCTATCGAGACGACACGTCCGTATCCGCGTACCCGAGTCGCAGCATCCCCTCCTGCTTACCGTTCACAGAAGTCTGCGTCAACCATTCGAGTGAGGCCTCGAAGAGCAGTAGATGATTGCGCTCCCACATAGCGTTGTGTGAGGAGCAAGCTAGATCGACGAATACCTTCTGGCGTGACCCTAAATCAGCGTACAGGTCGCGGACGCGCTCCTGTGGAACTTGTTTATCGTGTACGCCCGAGACCATCAACGTCGGAATCTCCATTTTCGATACGACAGCGGAGTTCAAGCCCCATGTTGTCACATTGGGAGCACGTCGCACGCCTGTGCCCCAAGTGGCCCCGACCGGATCGGATTTAATCATTTCAGACCAAACGCTTTCGGCTGCTGCTCGGTCATATTGATCCGGGCATCCAACCTGCCGATTCCAATTCGCGTAGAACTCGTCATATGACTGGGTATTCATGGCTGGCCCTTCGGCGGGCACTTGAGCGGGTGGATTGGCCGACATCGTGCGGTTGTAAGCCGGTGCCAATAAGACGAGTTTCTCGACCTTGTCTGGATTCTGGGCCGCGTAACCTCCTGCTCGCGGCCCGCCTAACGACCATGCAACAAGGTTGAGTTTTTCGACGTGTCGCAAGGCTCGAATGTAGTCCACAACGGCGGCGATATCGTTCCAGTCAGACGCGATGGTGGTCATATGGCGACCATAGCGGGCTGCGCAGGGTGCGGAAAGCAGGTTCGGCACAAACTTGACCTGTTGCTCTTTAGCAAGATTGCATGGATCGTTCATTGCAAGCGGGCGAGTTGAGCGACCATAGCCCGTAACATCCATGGCGAACACGTCGAAACCGGCCTGCGCAAGATATGCCATCCAACTGTAATCCTGATAGGGAACGTCGAAGCCGACTTCTGCTGGCGTACCCGCGCCATGAACGAACAACACAACGCGGTCAGCCATCGACGAGGCCCGAAGGGCGGTGGCCGCACGGAGCCGTTCACGCACATACAACTGCGAAAGCTGACCAGTTATGGACGGCACGGTAGAACGAACGGACACGTAATGATCTACCGTCAGGACTTGGCTGCTGTCATCAGCCACAGCAGCCTGCGCGAACATGAAAATGGCTATGCCCCAGAACACGTAAATCGTGGCGGGTCTTCTCATGACTTCAACTCCGTTGCGGATTGCTCGGGAACCTCGAACGCGAGAAATTTCGATGCGCACTGTTGTACGCCTATGGGGAAACAGCAGTCAAGGACCCGCGAAATGCGGGGTAAAGGTCAAAACAATTGACTTTCACATTGGCGCTGCATCTTTCGGCGACTATAGGCTCCACTACGCAACGCCCAGTCACGCAGAAGTTCAGCATTCTTGCCGATGAACTCTTGACACCCGATGCGGATATATCCTCGTCTGTATTGACCCGTCGTGATTCGCGCTACCGTTTGGCCGGGCACACGAAATCTGAACGGAATGTGTCTCTTAACTCCTTGAAGAAATTCCGCAATATCGACTCGTTTGGCCTCACGATTGAAAGATATATCCTTCTTCCCGAATGACATGCTTTAAGAGTTTGAATCGTACAGGGTTACGTGCTAGTTATGGTCATTGATCCTCATCATGGGCAACGTTTTGCTCAGCATCGCATCCTCTTGCGCAATTCCGTGATGTGCGCAGTGTGGTGCCGGGTGTGCCAAGCCATGCCTCTCACTGCGTCCTCGACGGTCAGAGCGCCCCATTCCGGGTTCGCAAATTTACGGCACCAATCTGCTGGCTGGAGCGACTCCAGGAATCTGCACCAACGCACCGTCACGCCTTCAAACATCCGCAGCGATGGTTCGATGGGACCGTGGCGTGCATCTTCAAGTTCAGCCCAAAGCTTTTCCTCATATGTTTTGGTAACCGGCTGATCTTCTGTGACGGCGAGTTTAGGCCGAATGTACCAATTCACTTGCGCATCGGCGAGGTGATGCACGACCTGACGCAGAGTCCAGCCGCCGGGCCGATACGGCGTATCGAGCTGGGCGTCAGAGAGTCCATCGACCGCAGCCCTCAGGTTCGCAGGTGCTGCAGCGAGTCGCGCCAGAAACAACGGGCGGTCCTCAGAGCGAAATGTGTCTTTGAAGCTAAAGCGGCCTATTGGGTAACGGACATCTGAGTTGGAGGCCATTGCTTCACCAGTGGAAGTCAGTGAGTGGCGAGTATCTATCGCAACAAATTGGCCGTCAAGCTACGCAACAGCGCTGCGATGGCGAACGGAAGGGCGGCGCTCGCGGAGCAGATCAGTCTTTGATGTTCCTGTCTTCGTCTCGGACGATGGCGACGGCTTCTAATGAGGCGCTGAATCGAAGCTGAGCTGAGACCCAGATCATGGTCTTGTTCAGCCAATGCGGAACGTAATCGGTTCGTGTGCCATTTTCATCTAGAAGTACGGGCACGATGTTTTCTGCTTTTGCGATGCGCGTAGCGCCTTCTTGTAACCCTATCGGGCTAACTATGATGCCGCCTGCCGCTCCGGTATCGCTAATCCGGTATGCCAAACCAGCCAGCTTCGGAAAACTCATATTCCGATAACCCGGGTGATCTCAAGGGGTCGACGCAACACTGGCTTGCAGTCTATCCGCCGGAGTTCGAAATCCCAAGGTTTGTCGTGGCCGGGTATTGAGTCGCAGAGCGATCTCGTCCAGCTCCGATTGCGAGAACCTGGACAGGTCGGCGTTCTTTGGCAGGTATTGCCGCAGTAGGCCGTTTGTGTTTTCGTTTGAGCCCCGCTGCCAGGGACTCTGCGGATCGCAGAAGTAAACCTGCATATCCGTCGCCATCGTGAAGGTTTTGTGTTGGGCCATCTCCAGTCCGCGGTCCCAGGTCAGCGAGCGACGCAATTCCGCCGGGAGTTGGCCCACGTGCTGGCTCAGAACGGCCACCACCGTAGACGAGTCCTTGCCCGGTGACTTCACCAACATGCAGAAGCGCGAACGACGCTCCACCAGCGTGACCACGTGGCTGTTGCCGGCCCCGCGCAACAGATCGCCTTCCCAGTGACCGGGAACGGCGCGATCTTCGACTTCGGCTGGCCGTTCGCGAATGGAGATCGCATCGACAATCTGGCCGCGTGAGTGCCCGTGAACACTGGAATGGCGCGAGCGGCGGATCCGCCGCTTGGATCGCAGATGCCGCACCAGTTCCTGTTTCAGCGCTCCCCGCGCTTGTATGAACAGACTCCGATAGATGGTTTCGTGAGACACGCGCAGGCTCTCGTCGTTGGGGTACTCCATCTTCAGCCACCCGGAAACCTGTTGCGGCGACCAATCCTGCATCAGTTTACTCGCAACCATCTGTTGCAGCTCGCTGTGCGTGGCCAGCCGACACGGCTTGGGCCGCACGGCTGACTCCCAGGCCTGCTGATCGGCTGCGTTGGCACGATACTGCGTGCGCCCACCATGGCGGGTGATCTCCCGGCTGATGGTGGAGGCCGAGCGATGCAAACCTCGTGCGATGACTCGCATCGCGCAGCCGCTGGCGATTCCACGGGAGATGTCTTCGCGCTCGGCCAGGGTAAGCACTCGCCGCGAACGGCGACGAGCGGGCGGAGCGATCCCACCATGACGCGCTAAAACGAAGTGAACGACTACGTGGTCTTTACCCAGGGCACGGCCAATCTCATTGAGCGACTGGCCCGCCTTCCAACGGTTCCACAACTCGGCTTTCTGCTCCGCAGAAAGCCCTCTTCGCTTCCCTTTGATCAACATAAACACCACCTTTGCAAAGAGCTTCTAGCTCAGATGGTGTTGCATCGACCGGTTGAACCGGCACGACTTATGAGGACTTGGGATTTAACCGTTTACGGTTTCTTCGCCGCTCTCTCTTGTCCCGGAAAAACACGGACCTGCCTCCGCTTTGTAAAAAATGCAATCCCCCACTCGAGTATCACAAAGAGCCGATTTGCAAACCCAATCAGAAAATAAATATGCACAACGGCCCAAACGACCCAAGCCGGGAATCCCGCGAACCGAATGAATCGAAGGTCGGCCAGCGCATAAGTCCGCCCCACGATCGCGAGGTCACCTTTGTCCCAATACCAGAATGGCGCCGGGTCTGGCTTCCCGGCAATCCGCCGGCGGATCAGCCGCGCCACATACTGGCCCTCTTGAATTGCCGGCTGCGCGACACCCGGCATGGTCATTGGCTGCTTCGATTTGATCCCCAGAAGATTGCGAGATCCCGCTACCACATGTGCCGTGTCACCGATCGCAAAAACTCCAGGATGCCCTGGCACTGACAGATCGGGATTAACTACGATTTTCCCCGACCGGTCCATTGCTGCCCCCAACCAGCGTGCCGCTGGTGAGGCCAGCACGCCCGCGCCCCACAATACTGTGCTCGCCGGAACACGCTTTCCATCCGCTATGATTCCTCCTGCATCTACACCGGTGACTCGCGTGTTCGTGTACACTTCGACGCCCAAGTCTTCGAGATGCCGTTGGGCTTTGGCCGCTAAAACTTCGGGAAACGTGGGGAGTATCCGAGGGGCCGCTTCGTACAACAGAATACGAGCCGAACGTGGATCGATATGGCGAAAGTCGTGTGTCAAAGCCATACGCGACATCTCCGCCAGCGTGCTGGCCATTTCGACGCCCACCGTTCCTGCGCCGACCAGCACGAAAGTCAACCGTTGCTGAATTTCTGCTTTATCGCAGTGATCGAGTGCCGCCGTCTCTTCTGCTCGCTCGAACGCCGTTAATACCTTGCCGCGAATCAGGTCTGCGTCGTCCAGAGATTCGAGTCCCGGCGCAACACTTCGCCAATCGTCGTGTCCGAAATAGTTGTATTGAATGCCGGTAGCTAGAATGAGGAAATCGTAAGGCAGTTGGTACTGTCTCAGGCGAATCATCCGCTGGACGGGGTCGATCCCCGTCACTTCATCCTGCAGCACCTCCACGTTGCGCTGTCGGCTCACGATTGATCGCAGCGGAGCGGCAATCTGGTCCGCAGACAGCAAGCCTGTAGCCACTTGATACAGCATCGGACGAAACAAGTGGTAGTTCCGCTTGTCGATAAGCACGACATTGACTGCAGCGCCGGCGAGCGCACGTGTTGCGAAGAGCCCGCCGAATCCACCGCCGACGATCACGACCCGAGGTAAAGACACGCGCCTCTCCAGAGTCGAGATTCTAGCGCTGTAGTTCGAATGGACCTACTACCGTAAATGCTGAAAACGACCTGCAAATCGGCGTAAGACCCACTACCGTAAATATCGGATTGCGATATTTGAGAAAGAGCAATAGAAAAATCCTTAGCTGTCTGCTAACAGCGATTCAATCCCGTAAACAGGAGGGACAGTACAATAACCGGTCGTATCGCATTTCTTTTTCTTGCGATCGTCGTCTTGGCCGGCCCTCAGCGAGTGAACTCCCAACGCGCGGAGAATTTCAACGGGTTTCAACTGGTAGACAAGGAAGGGAATATTCGCAAGCCGGCTGATTATCGAGATCGCTACGAAATGCTTGGAACATACACGGTGATCGATCCAAAGGGCAACCAAATGCACGTGACATACGCTACACCGGGGACAGCTGATTATTACCGCAAAAATGGAAAGTTCCCCGATGGCGCGGTGTTGGTTAAAGAAATATTTAGCACGGATCACGCTCGACTGACGACAGGTGATGCATATTGGGCTTCGGGTACGCAAGTGTGGTTCGTGCAAATTAAAGATACAAAAAACCGCTTTCCAAAGAACCCATTGTCTGGCGACGGATGGGGTTGGGCGCTTTTCAAAGCCGACGCACCTGACAAGCAAGTGTCGACTGATTTCAAGAAAGATTGCCTCAACTGTCATATCCCGGCCCAATCAACTGACTGGACGTACGTTCAGGGCTATCCGGTACTGAAGTCGGAAAAATGATATCGCACAGTCATCTTTGCCGTGGGGGCGGTACGTTCCTCTTGGACGAAGTAAATACCGCCCCCGAGTTCCTTTGAAGGCTTTCGAAAGGTGCCTGCCGGACCGCGAATAGAAACAGAATGCGATCACGAATCGAGTGGACGATCCTCGTGCTTGGTGTGGTGCTGATCCTGATTGGGCTGATACGTTTCAATCGGTCGGCAATGCCGGAGCCGGGTCGTCTTGAAACGGGCTTTAGCGATCGAGCCAAGCGGTTCTTCATTCAACGTGCAAGCCGCCACGGAGCTCCTCCTCGACCTCTAGACGCAAAAGCGAGCGTTGCCGCTGGACTTACAGATTACGGTTTGGATTGCAGCATGTGTCATGACAATGATGGCCATGCCCAAAATCCGCCCGGCCGGTGGATGTACCCACGCGCTGCTGATCTCACCAGCAATCGAGTGCAGAGCTATTCCGATGAAGAGTTATTTTGGATTATCCAGAACGGAATCCGCTTAACGGGGATGCCGGCCTTCGGTAGGGCCGAGAGTGCGGATCACATTTCGGATCTGGTGAATTACGTCCGCACGTTACCGGGCGGCTTGACGAGCGAGGATTCGACCAAGTAGCCAAGAAACGAGATCAATTCAACCAGACGAAACATCATAGGAGGACAACATGTACGATCTAGAAATTCCCGCCTCGCAGGTCAAGGCGGATCGGTTTCCTTTCCCGAGTGAGGGAGACATAACCCTCGCTGTTCGAAACAAGAATTACGCGCTTGGACCGGTGATGGTGCACATCGTCATGAAGCCCGGCTCGGTCATCCCGGCGCACAAGCATGAGGGGATGGCTGAGGCGCTCTACGTGATGGAAGGTGATTTTATCAACGAGGGAAAAGAATACCGGCCCGGCACGTCGGTTCATGTCAAGGCCGGCAAGCAGCACGGTCCGCACAGCACCAAAAAAGGCTGTTCCGTGCTCGTGCTCTGGACGGATAAAGCCGCGACGCAGGAGGCCGACCTAAGTGATTTCGTGATCGCCAAGGGTGCCTACTGAATCACGCATAATAAATGCGCAGCGCCGGTAGTAGGCCGAGCTAACCCGTCCAAGGACAACGGATGAAGCGGCTACCTTACAGGCAAGAACTCGACACAGGGAGGTGACCGATGAAGGCGATTGTGGTGACGGATCAGGCCGCGGGAACGGCTGGGATGAAGCTGGTGGAGCGGCCCGAGCCGCAGGGGTCGGCGCTCGCCAGCCTCTCGGGCGCGAACTACGGCGACGTTGTTGTTCAGGTTCATGCGTCGGGATTCACCGGGGATGAGCTGTCGTGGCCCTCGACCTGGATCGACCGCCTCGGCCGTGACCGGACGCCTTCGATCCCCGGCCACGAGTTGGCCGGAGTGGTCACCGCCCTCAGCTATGGAACGACGGGGCTGTCGGTGGGACAGCGGGTGTTTGGCCTCACGGACTGGACTCGCGACGGCACGCTGGCGGAGTATGTGGCCGTCGAGGCACGCAACCTCGCACCGCTGCCGGGCGACGTTGACTTCACTGTGGGTGCGGCCCTCGTGATGCCGGGCCTGACCGCGTGGCAGGGGCTGTTCGAGCACGGCCGCCTTCGTGCGGGCCAGAGCGTCCTCGTGCACGGTGCGGCCGGCGTAGTCGGTTCGATGACGACCCAGCTCGCACGTGAGGCCGGCGCCTACGTCATCGGCACCGGGCGCGCTGGCGGCCGTCAGACGGCTCTCGACTTCGGCGCACAGGAGTTCGTCGACCTCGATAACAACGCCCTAGAAGATGTCGGAGGGGTCGATCTGGTTTTCGATGTCCTCGGCGGAGACATCGCGAAGCGGTCTGCGAGCGTGATTCGCGCCGGAGGAACGCTGGTGACCATTGCCGGCCCGACCGAGGCGCGGCCCTCTGGCGGCCTGACGATCGACTTCGTCGTCGTACCCGATCGCGCCCAATTGAGTGAGCTCGTCCAGCGGGTCCGGGATGGTCGGCTGCGGACAAACATCGGCAAAGTGGCTGCCCTCGACGATGCGGTTGCCGCCTTCAACCCGACCGAGCGGATCAAGGGAAAGACGATCATCCGCGTTCATCCGTCAGGACTCAGGGATTGCCTAACGCCCACGAAGGTGCAATTCACGCGCCGAGGGAGAGTTTAGATGCCGAACACGATTACGCCGACCGTTTTCTATCGCACGCTTAACGTGGAGGGGCTGGAAATCTTCTATCGCCAAGCCGGTCCCCGGGATGCTCCCACCGTTCTGCTCTTGCACGGCTTTCCCTCGTCTTCTCATATGTTCCGCAATCTGATTCCCATGCTTGCGGATAAATATCATGTCGTTGCCCCAGACTTCCCTGGATATGGCGAAAGCTCAGCACCGTCGGTCAACGATTTCCACTATTCCTTCGAACGGTTAGCGACTGGTACCGAAAAGTTCACCGAAAAGCTGAATTTTCCTTCATATGCGCTATACCTCTCGGACATACGTGCATCAGTCGGTTTCCGGTTAGCTGTCATGCATCCCGAACGAGTGACCGCTATGATCGTCCAAAACGGGGGCGCCCACGTTGAAGCCATAGATAAGGAGTTTTCAAAGGGATTATTTGACTATTGGGAAGATCGGAGCGAAAAGAATGCTCGAGTTCTACTCGACTGGCTTCTGACGATTGAAGGAACCAAGTGGCATTATTTGCATGGGGTCAGCGATCCGTCGAAGATCAGCCCTGACAATTGGGTGATCGACCAGGCTTATCAGGACCGGCCGGGGAACAAGGAAATCCAACTTTCAATCCTCTACAACGCAAAAAGGGATCTGGATGTCTTTGCCGACTGGCAGGAGTATTTCCGTAAACAGCAGCCCCCCACGCTGATCACTTGGGGCAAAAACGATGGAATCTTTACGGTGGAGGGTGCTGAACTCTTTAAGAGAGATATTCCCAGCGCAGAGCTCCATCTTTTCGACACGGGCCATTTCGCGTTGGAAGAAGAAGGGGATTGGATTGGGTCGTTGATGCATGAGTTTCTCGAACGAATTCAGAAAACGCGCAAAGCTGCATCCGCCTAACTTTGACAAAGGTTGCCGCGGTGTCCGTTCCGATCGCGGCAGACGCGTTTGGTTTTTCGTCCGAACGCCAAGGTGGACAAACAGCCCTCCGCTGTTACGAAGATTGCATAAAAGCAGAGGCGAAATCATGGCACGCATCGTTCGCTTCCACGAATATGGTGATGCAAGCGTACTGAAAATCGAGAATCTGGACGTTTCGCCGCCAGGTGCCGACGAAGTCCAGATCGATGTAAAGAGCATCGGCCTCAATCGAGCGGAGGTCATGTTCCGCACCCACGCTTATCTGCAAGCGGCTCAATTTCCCAGCCGCCTCGGGTTCGGGGCTGCGGGCATCGTCAAAACGGTTGGTACCTCCGTCACCAGCTTCAAGAAAGGCGATGTTGTCAGTTTGATTCCGCCAACCGACATAGCCCGGTGGGGCACATATGGAGAATTGGCCAATGTGCTCGCTCGCAACCTCGTCAAACATCCGCGGAACATCTCTCTTGAAGAGGCGGCAGCTTCGTGGATGCAGTATCTCACTGCATGGGGCGCTCTCATTGAGCAGGCCAAGCTCACCGCGGGCGATTTCGTCGTCGTCACAGCGGCATCCGGCAGCGTCGGTATTGCCGCGTTCCAAGTTGCAAAAGCTGTGGGCGCGACAGTCATCGCAACCACTCGGACCCGAGCCAAGAGGGAAGCGCTCATTGACCACGGAGCAGATCATGTTGTCGTGACGGATGAGGAGAATCTCGTCGCACGAGTAATGGAGATCACTCGCGGCGTCGGCGCGCGCGTTGTGGTCCGTCCTTCATCCCCCTCACCGACAGCATCGCGCGAGGCGGGATCTTGCTGGAATATGGCGCGCTCAGCATGGAGCCGACGCCGTTTCCTCTATTTACAATACTCGGCAAGAGCTTGACTTTGAAGGGTTATCTGAATGGAGAGATCACGAACGACGACGCTGCCTTGGAGCGTGCAAAAGCATTTATTACCGGCGGGCTCGCTTCGGGGCAGCTGAAGCCCGTCATCGCACGCACGTTCCCTCTTGAACAGATCCAACAAGCGACGCGCTTCCTCGAATCCAACGCTCAGATTGGCAAGGTAGTCGTCAATGTCTGATCGGAAGTGCTTGCGGTTCTTTTATGACGCTTTCGAGAATGGTGGCTCGTTGATGCATGAGTTTCTCGACCGAACAATAAACAAGAAATAAGGGCTCCTACAATTGATATGGAAGGGACGCAGCAGAGGCTATGTCAAGTCTCTCGTCCATACTCGTCTTGTCGCGCAGAGGAGACTCTTCGAAGAGTGAGGGTAAGTGAATGAGGACAGTAATGCGAACGGTTTTTGTAAAGCTAGCGTTGACGGCAATAGCAATAGGGGTAACGCCCGGGCTCGCGCAGAATCTGGAGCAGGTGAAACCCGTCTTCGAGCATATAATCCCGAACGCCCAAGGCAAGAGGATGGTTGCCGTCATCGTGAGCTATCCTCCAGGCGGCAAATCGCCGGCCCATCATCATGCTCAGTCGGCGTTCATCTACGCTTACGTGTTGTCAGGCGCCATTCGCAGCCAGGTTGGCGATGAGCCTGCTAAGGTCTATCGGGTCGGTGAAGGTTTCTACGAAGTGCCCGGCTCTCATCACAGGATCAGTGAGAATGCGAGTGACAAAGAGCCTGCAAGCCTATTGGCCGTCTTCGTCGTCGATACCAACGATAATCCCCTAACTACACCGGACCAGAAGTAGGGATCGCAATAATGACTCCACTAGTTGAGTTCATCAAGCCAGTGAGGACCAGACTCATTCCTCAATGGTGGCCTGGCGCGTCCGCGAGTTTGGATCACCAAACACTGACGGACGTGTTTCGAATCGTAATCAGGTAACTCGCAAAACCGTAGAGAGTCCGGTCGAGAAGGTTCGAGTTCATCGTATTTTCATCAAGAATGAAGGAGCACCGATTCTCACTCCCGTTCCCTAGCTTTGGGTGTCGTGGATCGTATTTCTCCGTAAAACATCTTGCCCGAAGCAATATTGCTCACGTGGAGGTACGTATGAATTCAAAAGCTTTGCGGTCCGCCGAGACTTGGACAGAGATTGCCCGTTTGTTCGCACGGTTGGCATTGGGAGCTTCCTTTCTGTCTGCTGTGGCAGATCGTTTTGGCTTGTGGGGGCCATATGGAGCAAAGAACGTATCCTGGGGAGATTTCGCTCATTTCGTGGAGTACACGCGCTCCGTGACGGCCCTTTTCCCCAGTTCACTAACAGAATCGCTTGCATGGGCTTCTACCATCGGGGAGGCGCTTTTTGGGGTATTGCTAATCGTCGGCTTCAAGATACGCGTTACCTCCGTCCTCTCTGGTTTTCTGCTCTTGTTATTTGCTATAGGCATGGTTACAGGTCTCGGCATCAAGACGCCGTTCGACTATTCGGTTTTCTCGGCGGCAGGTGCCGCATTTCTACTGGCATTCTGGGAGCCTGACAGGTTCACCTTGGACAAACTTTTGCGTCGATCACGAAGCTAAAGCGGGCACAAGACGAATGCGACACTGAGTTTCGGTAGCGGGAATTCCACGACTGATGCAGCGAGTTCCACGGAGTGAAGCAATGGCAAAGATGAAAGCAATCGGCATCGCCTGTGCTCAGAAGCATAGTCCCAAGTGTCAGGTTCGACAATCGGGAAAGCACAGCGTAGAGTCACCTACTCAGTAACGCAGTTGCTCACGCGGTTCGTCGCTCTGGCCAGTGAAGATAGTTCTGCTGTTTTCCAGTGCGGACTACCGTGACTGACATTACCGACTATGCGGAGTCCAGCATCCTTTATCTTCTAAGCGTGGGTTGCGCTTGGTGTATCTTGTAGCGGCTACAGGAGGGATGCCGGAGTCTCTGTGAGCTTTTCTCATTGCCCAAAATTCCGGTAACTTTCCTCTTTAGAACTCATAAGTCGCCCAAATAGCAGCGTAGTTAACGTTACGTCCCGGTGTCACACTTTCAATTAGGAAAGGACCGACAGAGAAATGCGTGTATGCCGCCGACAGGCTGAAATGCCGGTTCAGTTGCCAGTAGATGCCCACTGATGGCTGACTGCCGATATGACGGGACTGATTATCAAGACCCGAGCGCAGCAGGTTCACGCCTAGTCCATACACACCATCCTGTAAGCTCTCCCGCCAAGAAAAATCATAATCAACGGCAAGGCGAACGTTTTTCGCAAGTTGAAGCTTGGCGGCAGGTCTCAGGCCAATCAAATTCGATGGTCCATTCAGGTTAACAACTCCCTGGCCGAAATAGATAGCAGTTGGGAAAAGTGGATTGAACGTGGCGAGAGTAGCAGTATCAGGATGATCGCCGCTCGTGGCGATGAAACGGACCTCTACCTGCGGGCTCAGAGGGAGGGAGCGAAGTTGATAGCCCGCCCCGGGTGCGACTGACCAGGCTCGTATATCTGCGCTTCCGAACGAACCCAATTGAAACAGTGCTTCCACGTTGTAATCCAATGAGCCGCGTTTTCCCCAGAATCTTGACCCGATCGTATGCCGAATCTCTTGTGCGGTTCCGCGCTCGAAGGTGGCCTGTTTGTTGTCAATGCCGAGGTAATACAAGTCGATGTTACCGCCTTTTGTAATAGGCAAGGGCCTGACCGCGTATACCCCCCAAAACATCGTGTTGTGGTTTGGCGAGTCATCAAAAACGTTCACATTGTTCAGAACGGGCCTAGTTGCGAATCCGTCCACGTGCCACGACGCCGAATTCCAAATCATGTCGATGCCGTCAAATGCCTGCCGGACGTTTGGTCCGTCTCGTACGTCTACAAGACGTCCAGAGCCGAATTCAAATTCCTGTCGACCAGCACGAATCGTCAATGAAGCTTTCTCGGACTTCATAAGCGCAATATCTGCGAATCCTTCCTCGACCCATAACTTAGCCTCGTCGATAATCGGCCTGGGTCCGCCGTTCCGGCCTGCTTCGATGGCGCTGGTTAATTGCCCGAAAAAGCGGATCCGCCGGCCCAGATTCCAGTCGCTGTTTAGCGAAATGCGTTGGAGCAAATAACCGTTTCCATCCTGAGGCCCTTCGCCCCAGTTCGCGTTCTGGAATCCCTCGTACCATTCCCGAATTTCTCCGCCGAGCGTCAAATAGCGATCACCCTTTGAATTGAGCGGCATGTATTTGATCGGATCCCAAAAGTCGGTACGACACGAGGGATTGCTTAGATAACTGTAATTCTCATCTTGCCGGAGGAGTTCATAAGGCGGAGGTTTGGGGCAGGATGTCTGCGATCTTGCGTCCATTGGCCCAACGAAAACAAGAGTCAACAGTGAGAAAAGAAATCGCCGCATGCGCATCAGCGATTTTAGGCTGAAAATCAATTCAAAATTCCCCTTTATCACTCTTTACGTTCAGCTTTGCAATTCGGAATCCGGGAAAAGAGATGCGGCAATCAAGTCGCAGACGTCGGGGGCCTTATAACCGGAGATAAAGCGTTCAGAGACACCGACGAACGCGGTGCCGTATGTGGTGCCGGGCTTGTGCGCAAAGCCACCGAATACCGCCTCGAATTGACCTACTACCGTAAATGCTGAAAACGACCTGAAAATCCGCGTGGGGTCAACTACCGGAAAAATCGGATTGCGATATTTGAGAAAGGGCAATAGAAAAATCTTTAGCTGTCTGTTGACAGCGATTCAATCCCGCAAACAGGAGGAACAGTACAATGACCGGTCGTATCGCACAGTCGTGGTGAGCGCACGTGAGATTTCAGCCATTGTGGAGGGGTGTTCGAGCAAGCTGCGTTGGGATTTGTCTTGCTGTGGGTCTTCTGCGTTGGCTTCCCGCCGCTGAAGCCCACGGCAGTGTAGGCAACCGGGTATTTATTGAGCCGTTATTCACCGAAGATGCGAACGTAAAGAACGAGCTTGTTCTGCCCATGATGGGATTCCTGGTGCAGCCGGATGGGACCTGGCGCACAGTTGAGTTTTCCTTTGAAAAAGTCTTGTATCCGCACCGTTTGTCTGTGGAACTGCATGATGGCCGCATCGACCAACACAGCGGCGGTCGTGGCATCGCCGGATGGGACAATCTCGAACTAGGATTGAAATGGCAAGCGTGGACAAGCGCGAAGCACGAATTTGTACTGAGCCCCGCGCTATTCATTATTTTACCCACTAGCTCCGCGAATGTAACTCCTCAACAGACAGCGCTGCGACCGATGCTTCTGTATGGAAAGGGTTTGGGCGACACTCGGGTGGCTTGGCTTCGCCCCTTCGCGATTCAGGGTGATGTGGGATTTCAGTCCTCTACCAGTGGCCCCCGCGACCGCCAGCTCGTCTATGATGGTGTCCTCATGTACAGCATCCCGTACCTGAATCACTCAGTGCGGCAAGCGGATGACCACTACTTGCTTGAAGACAGCCTACGTCGCGGGTTTTCGCGAGGAGCTTTCTTCGGTAATTTGTTCCCCTACGTTGAAGTCAATGCTTCCTCGCCAGTAAGTGGTAGCCCCGGCGGTACTGTGTCTAGACTGAGGCCCGGCATTCTCTGGATGGGGAAGTACGCAGAGGTGAGCTTGGCAGCAGACATTCCTCTCAGGGCTCCGGGATTAGGGCCGCGTCACGCGGGTGCTGTCGTGTTGGTGGATTGGTTTCTGAATGAAATCCTTCCCTCATTCGATTGGACTCCTTTCGGTAGACGCGCTCGCGCACATTGAACCGCACGCGGACACCGAGAATAAAGTTCCACGTCAAAGATCCGGATGGGTCCGATCTCCAGATCAGCAGCATCGAAGTGAAACTGGAAGCTGATCACTTGGCCGGGCCCCGGCGGTCACAAAACAATCCGCGTCGGAGGTCTCACGGATACACAGGCGAGAGAATTCGTCAGTGCTGTGGCAATGCGATTCAAGCATTAGGACAGACCTTTGTTTGTAATGCCTGTCTCGTTGGATTATCCTCGCCCTCCCCGGCCGATCCTCGATTGTTCAAATCTGCTGCGGCAGATCGAAGTAGGAATCGTGAACGGAAAACCGACCCCGCAAGCCTGCAAGGAAGCTGAGATCACCGTACAGACCTACTACCGCTGGCGGAAAGAATACGGCGGCTCACGAGGCAGCTGCGTCCCCACCTGAGCCCCCAGAGGACGATACTATCGAGTCAGCCATCGAGCGTGTACCAAAGCACATGAGTCTGTTGAAAAACAGACGAGCAAAGACGGTTCATGAGCATTTCGGTGGATTGAATTTGATTCCAGCGCTCGCTACGCCCTCCTCGGTTCTGCCTTACATCTCAGGCCGTTGTTCCTCGCCAAAACTCCATCCGCATGAAAAGTCGTGTGGCTCACCGGCATGGGCCGTAATTCAAATACGTGACAATAGGGCGTGTGCTCGAAAGATCGGGAGCTCTGAGCCGACGCCTGGATTGCGACATAGCTCGACACGCACATCAACACGGGCGATCGACCTATCTGTTCGCCGGTGTGTTCGTCCTCTATTATTACGCAGCTCGATCGTAACGGTGATGCAAGCCGCCCAGTCGCGCTCGAGAAACGACGCCACCCCGATCCGTTGACCGACCTCTGCCTGCTGGCGTTCCTTTGTTCAGGCCAAGGTGAGTTCGGTCCTCATGGTAGTAGCGGACATAATCGGATAACAGCCGCTTCAAGTGGCGTTCACTGGCGGCAATGACGTGGTCCAGCAGATCACGCCGACAACTCTCCACCCACCGCTCTGCAACCCCATTTTGCCAAGGACTTTGGATCGAGGTTCGAACCGGGCGGATGTCCATCGACCGTACTGCGATTGGAACCTCCAAGCCATACTTGGCGTCCCGATCGAAGATGAGAAATCTCGGAGCCGATTGATCGGGGAAAGCCTCCCGCAACTGTTGAACGATCCAACCACTGGAGGGATGTCGTGTGACATTGAAATGCAGGATACGCCGCCGACTCTGATGGATGACAAAGAAGCAGTAGAGCACACCGAACGTGATGGTCGGGATGGTGAAGAAGTCCATGGCCGCGATGGCTTCTCGATGGTTTCGCAGAAAGACGAGCCAACGTTTGGCGGGCTCAGGATCTCTAGGTGCTCGGCGGATCCAACGGGAGATCGTTCTCTCGGACACGTCGAAGCCAAGCATCAAGAGCTCACCGTGAATACGCGGTGCGCCCCAGGTCGGGTTTTCCGCCACCATCCGAAAGATCAGATCGCGAACCTCTTTCGAAATTCTCCTCCTGCGGTGGGCTTTGGAGATGGCGCGCCAATAGAGTGCGAATCCCGATCGGTGCCAACGCACCACCGTCTCCGGGCTGACGACGATGAGTGCCTGTTTCCATCCAGACCAGAACTTGCGCGCCAGAACCCAGAAGACCTTATCGAACGCTGCTAGTCTTGGCCTCGGATGTCTGCGCTTCAGTGCTGCGAGTTGTTGGCGAAGAGCCAGGTTTTCCAGAAGCAGGCTTCGACGAGCGCGGAAGAGTCGAAGAATCGCGCCAAAAAGAAGTCCCATGGCATCGATCATGCCGGAGGTGGTATCCCATTTCGCCTGTGGACGGCAACGTCGCATCGTGTTGAAATCAAAGGCGGACAGAATTTTGGCGAACGACAATGCGCCGGATGTGAGCGTGTTCACGGATGGCAAGGTCGAGATTATGTTTAAGCTCACCTACGAGCAGGCGGAAAATCTCGCCCGGTCCAATCCGCGGGGGCTTTTTCGTTGGTTCGAATCGCTGAGGGTTGGCAGGCAGGGACAGCCGGACGCCCCTAGCTTGATGCTTTGGCTTGCTCACGTCTGAATTGGACACGTGAGTTACCCAATACGAACCGGCCTGGCCCAAACATTAAAACAACAACGATTGCGAAAATGCCGATTCCGATTAGGGTCTCCACGACCAGTAACGAAAACTTGCCCGGAGCACCCCAAGCAAGATTAACGATTGTGATGGTGGCGTTGTACGAGGCGTGGAATAGGATAACCGGCAATAGACTGCCGTCCGCATTGTTGTAGACCCACGTGAAGAGAATGGCGAGAGCGGTCGAGTGTAGCGTGTATATCAGTGGCTTCGAGAATGCCGCTATACCTGTGGTGAACAATGCACGCCAAAAATCAGGGTCGGTGTGCCAAAAGCTCCACAGCAGTGCGACTTCTATACTCGCGAGCAACGCGCTCCTGTGGGCCTGAAGCTTAGGCAATAAAAAGCCTCTCCAACCGAGTTCTTCCGATAGGCCGCCGTTGCAGATGGCAAATGTGACAAAGACCAACACGGTTTGCCATGGACCCTTTGCCGTGAATTCGGCCAATGAGGAGAACAGCCCCATAGATGGGGAGTAGGTGCGCAAACCTTCACTCCATCGTATGGACCAATTGTTGAGATTTGCGAAATCAGGAGCGATGCCGAAAAGCGCATTCACGCCTATCGCGGTAAGTGAGATTACCGGAGTCAGCAGGAGAACCACGGCATACCACTGGATGCCCACTCGCCACTGAACAACCCTCCGCAGAAGGTGTCGGACTCCCAACCATCCTCCCTCGATTCCGACGAGGATAAGTGCTGCCACGGACGGTCCATACTGTGCGAACATGGGAACTTCGGCTACGACTCTGAATGGGAGAAGTCCGGCTTGGGAAGCTGCGAATGGAAGATACCCTGCCCAAGAAAGTCCAAAGGCGAGCAGGTTATAAAGCACAATCGGGTGACGCCTGCTCCAACACGAATCCGCTGCTGACAGAAGACTCATCTCAGGGGACTGCTTCATGCTTGTAGCTTGCTCACGTCTCAACTCGCCGCCCAACACGGGACTAAACAGAAAGTCTTGAAAATCACTCTTCAAGCCATTCAGACGAAACAAAGTGGCAATCTGAGTTACCGTCTACCCCCTCTTGCGATTCTCACAAACCAGCTTGGAAACATACGCACGTCGCTCGGTATTTCGCGGGATTCGGACTGCTGCTTCAAAGGTCGGTACGTCAGGCACGCTGCCTCCGTTGCGGCGGATTCTACACCAACAAGCCCACGCCCGTGGAGCCTAGCCGAGGGACGGTGGGGCCAATCCAGGAAAAACGAAAGTAGGAACTAGATGATAAAATCCGCTGCCGAGGCCAACATGTTCAACGTCGGTGACAGACTCCGCGCTCTGCGAGAGCAGAAAAATTTGTCCCAAGGTCACATCGAAAAGCGAACGGGCCTCTTACGCTGCTATCTTTCACGTGTAGAGTGCGGGCACACCGTTCCATCTATAGAAACGCTGGAGAAATGGGCTCGCGCTCTGGAGGTGCCGCTCTATCAGATTTTCTATGAAGGTGAGAATCCGATTGCGCCGCCGAAGCCCATCAAAGCCAATTCGCACTTGTGGAGCGTCAGTGGAGTGGGTTCTCGATTCCTGATGCAGTTGTGCCGAGCACTGAGCCGAACCAAAGAAACTGACTGGCAGTTGCTGATGGCGATGGCGCGGAAGATGGCGAGCAAGGCCGCTTAGTAGCGTCCTCGGCCACCACCTCCACCCCGGTCACCGCCTCGCCCTCCGCCCTCACGTCCGCGCCCTCCACCGCCGTAGCCGCCACGACCAGCACCACCACCTTCACGTGGCTCGGCTTCATTGACTACCACATTGCGGCCCATAAAATCCTGGCCGTTGAGGGACTGGATAACGCGGGCCGCTTCTTCATCGTTGTCGACTTCAACGAAGGCGAAACCACGCGCCTGTCCGGTGTCGCGGTCCTTGACTAGGCTCACTCTCGCTCCTGTTGTACCCACCTGTGTGAACCAATTGGTTATATCTTCTTCCGTAGCCTGGAATGGTAAGTTGCCCACGTACAGTTTCTTCAAGGTAGCTCCTTTGGCGAGTGGGAACTCTAGCGACCGTTGCGTGGCTTTCGCGTACTCAACTGGGCGAATAGTTTTTCCCAACTTAGATTCGCAATGCACTTTTTACCCCTCGGCCCGGTAAAGGCGGCGAGCCCGGCGTGGTTGATTTCCACGCGGCCTACGTAATTCTTTTTCTTGCCGTAAGCCCGTATGGACAAGCCGACCTTGTTCAGAGGTATTTCCTCAAGCTGTAGAAATCCAGTTCGCTTCGTCATTAGCAGGTTCCTCCGAGGGCCGAGATTCTATCTCAAAAACCAAAGGGCCGGAACCCTGCGGCCTCGGCCCGGCCACCGGCTCAGGTCCCTTCTTGCTGCTCAGGTGTGCGATTTCGCCGCATAGGAACCGTCTTTGTCGTGAATTTCTCCTCCAACAAGCGGCGGGACAAAGGTGCAGACAACGCGCATTCTGCTCTTGACCTTGAGGCGGTGCCGGTCGTGCTGGTTGAGGGCGTAGAGTGTGCCTGGTTTGATGGTGTAAAGCCTGCCGGTTGTGAGGTCTTCCAGAATTCCTTCACCTTCCAAACAATAGACCGCCTCTAGATGGTTCTTGTACCAGAAAATCTCGTCCATGCCTGCTTCCAGAATGGCATCGGTCAACGTCACTCCCATGCCATCCTCTTCGTGCAAGAGGCGTTGACTCGACCAATGCTCGGAATGGATTTTTCCTTTACCCTCAACCAGGTCGTCTCGTGTCCTTACAATCATCTGTAGCCTCCATTGCTACTGCCTCGATGCTCGCTTGCGTACCAGAATGATCGCCCGCGTCATCACCAGATTCTTTTTTTTCGCGTGCGTCAACATACACCAGTCGGGCCGATCCAAAGGTCGCAGCGTCAACTCGTCGGTGAAAATCTCGAAAACAGCGCAGTGGCCACAAATGCTGGGCTTCGCCGGGTTTCGGCTGCGTCGATCTGTGTAGCGACCAGTTTAGTGAGTGCCCGCACTCTGGGCATTGCCACGTGGATGCACTTTTCAGCATCGCGGAACTGTGGCGCAGAAAGAATGTAAGGTCAAATGCAGGAGAATTAAAATGGAAAGGTAATGGCTGGACGTATCAGCACACGCGAGTCCTGTAGCCCTTTCTCGATCTTGACGATCTGTGCGCTCAAGTTGGACGTGCGGATTTCTTTGCCAACTCGCTGTTCAATTAAGAAGTCATGGACTACGTCCGGGGAAGACTCAAATGCCGTCAGGAAGGGAGCCGCATCTTCAGCCTTCACCCGAAGCCAGAAGCCGGAGTCGTCGCTGAGATCGGGACGAGCCTTGTACTCTTCTGAGCCAACCAAGCAAACGGTTATGTCTTGGGTGCGTGGCACAGCGAGCGTATCTATCGCAGTCCAGGCGCAGGCGTCAAGCCGCGTTCCGGCAAGCGCCATCGGTCGAACGCCCTGCACTCGAATTGAGAATAGAATGTGATAGAGGAAGGTTTGATCGCCATGATCTACATCAGCAAACAAAGTGTGAGCACCTTATTATTCGCCAGCATCCTGATTGGCTCCGGCTATATCGCCGCCCAGAGAAGCCCGACTCAGCAGACACAACGCACCAACGCCCAGGCGAGGCCAGGACAGCAGAATAACGACCTTCGCGACGAAGTCATGCAACTGCAAACGCAAGTCAAGGATTTACAGGCTGCAGTCGCGGATTTGAGCACAGAATAGAAAAAGACCGAAACCACGGCCAAAGAAAATCATGATCTGGTGCTGGATACCCGGATCGCGCAGACACAAAGCCGCGAGCAACTGAACTTGCTATCGAAGGCCGGGGGCCGAAACGAAAGACAACTTGCAGAGATCGGGCAACAACTGAGCAGGATGTCGCTGGATATGGGACGCGTCAAGACGAAGTTAGGACTGTATTAATCTAGAATAGTGGTCAGCCTGAGCCCCACACGTCCGTGAAAAAGAGGCGCGGGTTCTCAGTAGCGTCCTCGGCCACCACCACCTCCGCCCCGGTCACCGCCTCGTCCTCCGCCCTCACGTCCGCGCCCTCCACCGCCGTAACCGCCACGACCACCACCGCCTTCACGCGGACGGGCTTCATTGACTACCACATTGCGGCCCATGAAATCTTGGCCGTTGAGGGACTGGATAACGCGGGCGGAAGGACCGCGACACTGGACAGCCGCGTGGGTTTGGCTTCGTTGAAATCACTAACGATGAAGTCACAAGGTCGACCCTCGTTTCTGTTGCACCCGCCTGTTTGAACCAGTTGCTTATATCTTGTTCAGTAGCTTGGAATGGAAGATTGCCCACATACAATTTCTTCAAGGTAGCTCCTTTAGCGAGTGGGAACTCTGGCGACCGTTGCGTGGCTTTCGCGTACTCAGCTGGGCGAATGGCTTTCCCAACTTAGATTCGCAACACACTTCTTACTTTTCGGCTCGGTAAAGGCGGCTAACCCGGCGTGATTGATTTCCACGCGGCCTACATAATTCTTTTTCTTGCCGTATGCCCGTATAGATAAGCCGCCTTTCTTCAGAGGTATTTCCTCAAGCTGAGCGTCGGAGCAAGCGGTCTAGCGGCTGGGAAGGATTTGAGGCAACGATGGAATTTTTGCGTAGCACAGGAATGGCGTGAAGGCTAGCCGACCGACGACATCTCACTCATACTCCTGGAAGTCAAGTCGACTCCCGAGGCCGGAATCATTCCGCATCGATCTACTGGCCCGACTGTGTGCTGGGCTCCGAGTGGGCAGAATACTGATCAAGGCTCGCTCTGAATTCGACGATACCCTGTTGGACGTCGTGGTCGAGCGACGCGACCACTGCGGCTATGTCCTTGCCTGCCACGGGCTCATCGTGAGTGTAGAAGTGCGTCCACACCATCGCTCCCGTTCGGGCATCGTGCAGTTCTAGTTCAAGCGTGACGCGACCCACCAGGATGCTCCCATCGATCTCCCGGAAATCATAAAGGTGCCCGCGCAGGATATAGTCGCCCTGAGCGTTGCTGCGCCAGGAGTCGACTTCCTGAAAGCGATTCGACGCGCGCAGCTCTCGAAGTAGCACATCTCCAATCATCTCTGTGGGGGGCTCTGCCCACCGATGATATTGGTAGACTCCCATATATTCCCCGTTATCGGTATACACAATGTGGCCCTCCTGGTAGAGGTGGGATGATGTGATCGGCGCCAGCATGAGAGTGATGTGATATAGATTCGAAACTGTGGGTGGCGTCGGGTTGCCGGGCACGGTTAGTTGATAGTACTTGCTGGGCCGAGCGGCGCCGCATCCAGCGCCAGTACCTATACACAGCAGCAGGGCACAGAAAAGGATTTCGGCCCTCATTTGTTCTCACCAGGTTTGTGTTCCGGAGGACTCGGGAGTGGTGGGCTGGCAATAATTGCTCTCGGCCCGGAGTGTCCTCCGATGTTTCCGCCGCCGCCGCTTTTGGTACGGAAATTCTGTAGCGATCATGTTGGCTTCTCCGCTGCTAACGAGTCCGGATGGGTAATCACTACATCTGTGTCGTCGCGGCAGGAATTCACGAAGTCGGGCAATACGTGTTCGAGCTCTCGGAGCGTTTTCTTGTTCACAACTTCAGTTTCCAGATCACGTCGATAACGCATTCTGGAGGCCCGAACCTTCGGCTCTAGCCAGGCACCAGCGCGCAGATCAAAAAGAAACCGCCTCCGCAGGAGAGCCAGTGGTAAGGTCCCGCGGAGGCGGAGCCAGTGGTCAGTACCAACTTTACGCTACATCTTCATATATATCGTGTCAAGATATATCTGTCCAAACCGCCGATTGACGACGAATCAGCGGCCTCAGCAGGTGAGTAAGCAGTTTCGGAGGCCCTTGGGCTCGGAGTCTCCGCGTCGAAAGCCGAGAGCGTTTACTTCTTCTGGATTTGGTAGAGGTTCTCCGTGACGAGCAAATGGATGAGCTCGGCTGCGTTATGAACGCCGAGTTTGCGGTAGATGTTCGCGCGGTGGGTCTCCGCCGTGTTCGACGCGAGGTTCAGCGCCGTCGCGACCTCTTTCAAACCCTTCCCACTCGCGAAGGAGAATACGAGCGATGGCGAGCGCGACGACAATTCCCACGATTATTCCGGCGAGCGGGGCACACATCGCGGCAGACATGTTGGCAAGAATATATACTAACGATTACGTGAATGGCAAGATGAGGCGCGCGGCGCGAAGACGAGCGTCTCCGGGCTTAGAGGTGCTGGGCAATAGAAAAAGGCCTGAACATTCTTGAACGTCCGCAAGAGCTTCCGCGCGGCGCAAGCGCTAAGGGTCGCCTCGACAAGCGTGATGCCCAACACAGCGTCGCCTTTGCGTGGACTGGACACGAAGTCGACGATTGGTTCCAGGCTTTTCATCCCGCTCACCTTGATATCAACGAATCGGGCGAATCCATTTTGGTGAAGGCTGAAGTGCCTGGCTTCAACGAAAAGGAGCTTCAAGTGACTATGGAGCCGAGCCGAACCGCTTGACAATCTCCGGGAAGCGCGAAACCAGCAAAGAAGAGAAAAAGGGCAAGACGACCTATTCCGAGACCTGCTCTAACGAAGTATTCCGCGTTGTGGATCTACCCGTCGAGGTTGACACGGATAGGGCTACCGCAACGCTGAAAGACGGCATCTTGCAGTTGACGATGCCCAAAGCAGCCAAAGCCCGTACCGTGCAAATCCGGCCCCAAGCTGCCATAGTATGCGGAACGCGGTGGGCGAGCGCGTCGAGTCTCACCCACCGCTCCACGGTCAACTCAGACATGCAGACATCAATCTTCATCGCCAAGCTCTTGGGACCAATCTTTGTTCTGGTTGGGATCGCCATATTGTCCAAGCCCGAAGCGTTCCGCGTGTTATACAGCACGTTCGATCGCCAACTTTTCCTGCTCTGACGAAATCGGTGTGAGCTTGCCAGCAACAAACCTGTATTTTGTCCGTGAGAACCCCATTGAAGGGTCGGATAGCGCTTTGCTCAGATGTCAAAATCGGGCGGTGCGCGACAAATTCTACAAAATCATAGACCTCGTACCAGTCACAATTGAAGAAGTATTTTCGAATCTCCTCGATGGTTCGGGTGACGAGGTCAGGAATTTCGTCCGTGGGGCGTTTGAAGTAGTCATGCCACAGCGCCGCGCAGAAGGTGCTAAACGCATTCTTGCCCGTGCGGTATAAATACTCCGAATCGGCAACATTTATGCACCGATCCATAAAAACGTTCCACAACCGACTCCGAAGCCGTCCTCAATTAAGTCGGTCTGCAATATCTCTCTGACTTTTTTGAAACCCTGCCGCTCGGAGAATCTCATTTGAGTGCAATCATCGGCTATTCCCCACAACGAGTCCAGAGCCTCGGATTGGCGCGGGGTTTTTCTGCGCGATGCCGATAACCCTCAATCATCCGGCGCATCAAAGTTCCTAATACCACATATCAGCCCCACGTGCTCTTGGCGTGGGGCTCTCCTTTTCGGGGCGCGACTGCAACCCAGACGATTCCGAGAGCGTCAGGAATCGAAACGCCTTCCTGTGATCGGCCATCTTCCGGGCCAGGTTTTTTGATCGAGATGATCCAAATTTTGCGTTTGCACTTTTTCGAATGCCGCCCTAATGTTCGCTCCGAAGGCTGGCCCGCTCCTTTCCACGACGGAAGGTCTCGCGGTTTTTAGCTTTCGCATCTTTAGTCCACTTGGGCACCACGCCGTGCCCAACTAATCCAAGGACACTAGGCTCCACGAAGGGCCAAGACAGTTAACCGGGCTGAGCCGGTTTGCGCGGCTGTTTAAACCGCCGTCTATTAGTGTTTCCGCAAGAAGGTTCAGCTTGCTGGCCAATTCCTTTGGTTCGGTTGTGATTCGCACGCGTTGAGGTGTTTGAAATGACTGAGAACACTCGGACGATTTTATTAGAGTTGCTCCTCGGCGGATTTTTTGCCGTGGCTTGCATACGCGCGAGCGTGCCCTCGGCGGTGAATGGCAAGCTTCGTTTAGGGGACCTGCTGCGATTTCCCGCTCGCCTGGAACGGTTGCGCCGCACCCGCTGGCAATGGTTCTCCATGGTCGCGCTGCTTCTCGCTGTTCGTTTGCAAACGGGTTTGCCCACGATTCTGGAAGCGATCGTGGCCGTGCAGTTCGTGATTTTCTTCGCGCTGCCGACGAGGACGGGAACCACGTTGGGAAAAGGAAGGAGCGGGTATGAACCCGTTCTGGGAAGTCGCTGATTTCGTTCGCGGGCTGCGCCGAGAGATGCGCTTTGGCGAACTCTCGCGCGCTCCGTTGCGGCTCCTGCGGCTGGAACTGAGCGGGGAGAACGTGGCTTGCGACTGGATCGCTCGTCCGCCGGACGTTTGGGACGCGAGCCTGCGGCGGCGTCGAGCGGGAACGAAATGAATCGGAGCAGGCTTTGCGGGACGCCATCCGCGTGCGCGATCTCGTGTTTGATGCGCTGCCGCAGGATAGAAAGCGCCGTGCTGCGGGCTTTTCGTCCCTCGGCGGCCCGCGAGCCGCCCGAACTGATCATCACGCGGCACGGCGCGTCGGGAAGCGCCGCCGATTTTTCGAGTCAGTTCACTCGTGATGCGAGCGAAGTTGTACGGATTTCAATTTGAAATGGAGGACGGGATTTTGCAGGTGCTCAGGGGCAAGGACAACGCGATTTTCGAGGTAATGAACGAAATTCATTTTCATGGAAGCGACCCCTTAGGGGGAAGGAGGATGTTGATTTATGGCCGCGAGTAAGACGCAAGGAAGTTACCTAGCTCTGTTTTGGACGGCGTGTACCGTGCTTTGCGCGGGCCTCGCCTATTTTGCCGAAGGGTTCGGCAAGCTGGTCCTGCTGATTGGTCTGGCGGGTGTAGTCATCAGCTTGGTCGGATTCTTAAAGATCAAACCACTCGAAGGAAAGACGGCAGGCCCGGCGACGATTGCGAGTCTGAAGATTTTAGGCATCGCGGTCGCGTTGGGAGGCTGGTTCGTAACCATAGCCGGTCTACACATCACCACGAGCGTGGGCGGCCGACTGATCTTCGCTTTGGTGGGCATCGCCGTGAGCCTCGTCGGAGTCCTCGGCGTATTGCCGATAGCTTTTGGCAGAAGCGTGGCAGGAAAAGCGCAATCTTCAAGTTTTATTGGAGCGAAAACCACTATGGAGCATAGCCGATGAAAAAAATTCGCAGTAGAAGTTGTTGTCTGGGTCTTTGGGTCCTCGCGCTGGGTCTGGCGCTTGGGCTAGCGGCTCACGCTCAGACTCAGGCACCGGCGCCCGCGGCCCCCGCGGCAGCGGCGGCGCCAGCGCCGGCCACCCCGGTCGACGCCGAACTCAAAGATGCCGCAGGGAAAGCGCCGTCGATGATGGACCTGCAGAAGGGCGATCCCGGCGGCACGATCACCGGAACGATCAACGATGTTCCCGCCAGCCGATTCCAAAGTCGGTGTGACGCTTCCCGATGTGGCCAACCAAGTCGGGCAGAATAAGATCGCCGTCAACTTCGTCTGGACGCTGGTCACCGGCTTCCTGGTCATGTTCATGCAAGCGGGCTTCGCCATGGTGGAATCGGGCCTGTACCCGCGCGAAGAACGCGAACCACACGTACATGATGAACTTTTTCGTGTACACCTGCGGGCTCTTCTCCTACTGGATCATAGGTTTTGCCATACAGATGGGCGGCGGCGGCCGGCAACTCCAACCTCGGCGGACTGAATTCCCTCGCTTCCGAACATTCACTCTCGCTGTTCGGAAAGATGTGGGGCCTCTGGGGGCAGTCCGGAATTTTCCTGGCCGGCCATACCTATGACGTTGGCGTGATGGTGATTTTCCTATTCGAAATGGTCTTCATGGACACGGCGCTCACGATCGTCACCGGAGCTTGCGCGGAACGCTGGAAGTTCCTGGCGTTCACGGTCTCTTCGATCATCATGGGCGCGCTCACCTATCCACTCTATGGCAACTGGGCTTGGGGCGGCGGCTGGCTTTCGCAACTGGGAACAAACGTCGGACTTGGGAAAGGCTACTGCGATTTCGCCGGATCGGGCGTAGTTCACGCGGTCGGAGGAATTACGGCGCTGGCCGTGTGCATGATTATTGGTCCGCGGATCGGCAAGTACAACCGCGACGGCTCATCCAACCCCATCCTAGGGCATGACGTTTCAGCCGTCCTGATCGGCTGCTTCATCCTGGCCTTCGGCTGGTTTGGATTCAACCCCGGCAGCACGCTGGGCGCTTCCGCCAACGGCAACCTGCGCATCGGCAGCATCGCCGTGAACACCATGCTGGCCGGTTGCACCGGAACCATGGGCGCCATCCTGTACATGTGGTCGCTCAAAGGCAAGCCGGACTACTCCATGAGCGGCAATGGGTTGCTGGCTGGCCTGGTTGCCATCACCGCGCCGAGCGGCTTCGTCAGCACCTTTGGGGCAGCGGTCATCGGCGCTGTCGCCGGCGTTCTAGTCTGCCTAAGCTGTGCGTTCTTCGAAAACGCCCTGAAAGTTGACGATCCCGTCGGCGCCATATCGGTCCACGGAACCAATGGCCTCTGGGGCGTCATCTCGATCGGGCTGTTCGCGGACGGCACGAGCAACTACGGCGGAAGCTGGAACGGCGTAACCGGCTCGTCACAGGCCTGTTCTACGGCGGCGATGCCAGCCAGCTGGTCGCCCAGCTCGTGGGTGTCTCCACGCTGGTCGGCGTCGTTTTCACCATCAGCATGGTCATCAACCTGGCAATCGAGTTCTTCGTCGGACATCGAGTGTCGGCGGAAACGGAACTCGCGGGACTTGATATTCCGGAGATGGGGCAGCTCGGGTATCCCGACTTTGTGTTCCAGCCGGAGCCCGCGGTTCTGTTGGGTCAAGCCTAAGAAGTTGTCGTAATGCAAACCAATGGCAGGCGCGAGCGATGCGGCTCGCGTTTG
Organism: uncultured Acidobacteriota bacterium; assembly: GCA_963846235.1. Lineage (GTDB taxonomy): Bacteria > Acidobacteriota > Terriglobia > Acidiferrales > UBA7541 > Palsa-189. The sequence goes on along the minus strand of CAWJVF010000002.1, from coordinate 2,532,117 downwards.
CCATTGGCGAGTTTAGTAAGCGAGTACCGCTATTGGATTAGGGAGAAGCAACATGAACGACGCTGAAATGATGTCGACCGAATCAAGCTCAATAGACGAGAACATTGTGCCGAGCGACCAACCTCGGGCCGGAAGCGCTCTTGGCGCACGCCTGACTTCTTCTTCGCTCGCCGTAGTTCCCCAAAGAACTCAGGTGCAGCTCCTGCGGATGTTTGCAGATTCGAGCGTATTGGAAAAGGAGGAACGGGCCGAGTTGGTGCGCGAATTGCGCGAGTGTGTGAAGGCGAATCCGCAGGTTTCAGATTTGCGTGTCCTTTTCGGGATGGCGCTGTGTGTAAATTTTGAAGTGCCGGACGCGATCGAAGAACTTCGCGAAGGCGTACGGCTGGCCCCGAATAGCTTTATCGCGAAGTTGAAAATGGGCGAACTGTGGATGCGCCTTCGCGTCATGGACAAAGCCGAAGAGCACACGCACCGCGCGGCCTTATTGGCCGGGAATCGCGTGCAAGCGGAACTCGCGCGCAGGCAAGGCGCCTCCATTCGCGCCATGAAGCATGCCGGAATCGAGCGGGGCGGATACAAGAGTCCGTGGACTATAGTGACGCGGGTTGTACGCCGGTTGCGCAGGCGCGAATCGAGCGAAGCCATGGTAGCAGCGGACGTCAGCTAGACAATGCAACCGGCCCTTCAGCTTGCGCTGCTCCTTGCGATACTGCTTCCTGCCAGCAAGTTTGCAGCGTCTTTTTGCAGCCGCCATGGAGTGCCGGCGATTTTGGGTGAACTGCTGGTTGGTGTCTTACTCGGCCCCGGCGCCGTCAATCTGTTGCATCTCCATCTCTTTGCGGGCGGTCAGGCAACTGGCGCACTGATGCTCTTGGCCCAAGTGGGCGGATTCGTGCTGATGTTCCTAGCGGGCGTGGAAACTGATGTAGATCGCATGCGCGAAGCCGGAACGACGGCCTTCCTTGTAGCGCTATTTGGCGTTATCTGGCCGTTCCTGCTGGGCGCAGCAGTGGGACATCTCTTTGGACTTTCCTGGCTTACGGCATGCTTCCTGGGCGGAGCATTGACCGCCACCAGTGTCTCGATCTCCGCTCGAACGCTGATGGATGCTGGGCAAATGTCTTCCGCCGAGGGCACGGTGATTCTGGGCGCCGCCGTAATCGACGACGTCATGGGTTTGTTCGTGCTGGCGTTCCTGGCCGCATCGATAACGACCAAAGGCGACGCTTTTGGTGTCGCACCGATGGCCAGCATCTGGTTGCAGCATCGCATTCCCTCCGCCGCAGCCCATCCGCTAATCGTGCAGATGATGCTGATCTCCGTTTGCGTGGGCCTGTTTTTCGTCATTGGATACGGAGCGGCAAAGCGTTGGCTCGATCCTCTAATCCTTCAACTTCGCAGGCTGACGGCTAACGAGGCGGTCCCAAGTTGCGTTCTGGCGCTGGTTTTGGTGTACGCACTTTCCGCCGAGTGGCTCGGCAGCGTAGCCGGAATTACGGGCGCGTATTTACTCGGATATGTGTTTGCGACTTCCGAATACAAGGCCGATGTGGAACGGAGCTTCTACGCCATCGGGCACGGATTTTTGATTCCACTATTTTTCGTCTCGATTGGGCTTTCCAGCGATTATCGGGCGCTTGGAGGGCATTGGGCGCTGTTATCCGCGATTTTTGCGGTAGCGATCATCGGAAAGCTCATCGGCTGCGGATTCGCGGCGCTGGCTTCTGGTATGGACTGGGTTCGCAGCCTGCGCGTGGGCTGCGGCATGATCTCTCGCGGTGAAGTCGGGCTGATCGTGACTGCCATGGGAGCCAGTACGGGGATTTTCGGCCGGTCCGAGGTCGCCGTAATGGTAGCGGTCGTTTTGCTGACGACGATTTTGACGCCATTAGTATTACGCGGGACGTTTCATCTGACTTCTCGACAGGACGTAGCAGAAGGTCTTATAGGAGTGGCCCCGGCCCAAACAGACGCTCTTAGGCAGGAGATTTCGTTCTCCGCCGGCGGGGTAGCGGAAAGGGTTGACGGTCCTCCCGATCAACCGGCCTTGCGAGTGCGAACGGCCAGCGGAACAGACCCTGTTTCTCTTGGCAGCGAGATTGTCTCGAACCTGGAGTGAAGCTCAATTAGGCACCAATTTGCGAGTCGTTCTGCCAGATGAATGACAACTACTAACGCGGGCGATGCTAAACGAAACGATCAGTTCTGACGAGAAATTCGATCACTACCGAATTGACGGTGTGGCTGCACGCAGCGCCGCCGCAACCATTTTCCGGGCAATCGATTTGCGTACGGATCAGAAGGTAGCCATCAAGATTCCCCATCCCGAACTGAAAGCCGACCCCACTTTCACCGAGCGGTTTCGTCGGGAACAGGAGATCGGTGAGCAGCTCAATCATCCTGGACTGCTCAAAGCGGTGCCCGATCAAGACCGCAGCCGGTCGTACATCGTGATGGAGTGGTTTGAAGGCCGACCGTTGAGCCAGGTCATGGCGGAAGAAAAGATTACTTCCGAACGTGCAGTGCGCATTGCCATAGCAATCTGCAGGCCGCTTGAATACATCCACAATCACGGCATCGTCCACCGGGATTTGCGGCCTGAGCACATCCTGGTAGGCGCCGAAGACCACATCAAGATGATTGACTTTGGCGCTGCGGGACAAGCGGCGGGGAGACGAATCACCTTTACAAGTATTTCGCAGTTCACGGGCGGCTCCGAATACATTTCTCCCGAGGAACTGAAAGGCAAACGGGGCGATGCGCGCAGCGACATCTATGCAGCGGGACTGATCCTGTACGAGATGGTCACTGGAAGAAAGGCGTTCCCCGCCTCCGACCCTTTCGACCGAGCCCTGAACCATCCTGTCCCGCCACGCGAGATCCACGATGCGATTTCTCCTCAGGTCCAGGAGGTGATTTACAGGGCTTTGGAACGCGAGCCCAGAAACCGTTACGCAAATGCGCACGACTTCGCACACGATCTCGAACACCTTGACCAGGTGGGCGTTGCCGATCGTGCCGAATTGCGGGATTGGAAAAAGGGGCGTTCACTGCAGCCGCAAAAGATCGTTCTGTATGTGTCCATGGCGCTGATACCGATCGTGATTTTTGCCTTGCTCTTCTATTTCGGAAATCGCTAGAGGGGCAGGCAAGAACTGATGGGACCAAACGAAAGTTTGAGTTTGCCTAACCGACCAAGGATATTTAGCGTGATAAATGAAATCAACACTGGGAGCTACGCGAATGGGAGCCAGAACGGAAACAATACCCTACGCCACGGATATCGGACGCGTCATTCGAAGAAGTGACATTCGAGTGTTCAAGTCTGTCATCCGTCAATACGGCCTCGCATTGTCCTTTGTGGCTGTTGCGTTGCTGGCAAGCCTTGTGCTCCAGCCCCTATTTCCTCATCCTTTCGTGTTCCTTTTCTTCGCCGCAGTGATGGCGAGCGGCTGGTTCGGGGGCACATTTCCAGGGCTCTTTGCGGTGCTGCTTTCAACCCTCACCGTGGAGTATTTCTTTTTCGCTCCGGTCTATTCATTTTCCCTCAAATCGACCGAGGTTGGCTATTTTGCGGCCTTTGTCGTCTGTTCGCTCGCTGCCAGTTGGGTCAGCGCTTCCAAGAAGAAGAGTGAAGAGGCGCTCAAGGAGACGCGCAGCCAGTTACAGGTTCTTGTTGCCGAACGCACCGCCGCTCTACACCAGTCCACGAGCGAACTGCAAGAAAACGAACGGCACATCCAGCTTCTGACAGAGGTCATTCCCCAGCAGGCATCGAATCTGACTCTGGAACACTCTGCCGACAATCCTACTGCCGCGCCGCTCGAACGGGTGCTCGCAGAAGTCTTGGACCTTACGACGTCCGTCCTGAAGTGCGACTCCTGTTTCGTCTACGTGCTTGAGAGAGATGAACTCGTGTTGCGCGCCTCGAAGAACCCCCACCCGGAGGCCGTCAATCGCCTCAAACTGAAGATGGGAGAAGGGATCACGGGGTGGGTAGCCCAACATGGACAGGCGGCCGCCGTTTGCCAGGATGCATCGCAGGACCCACGTTTTCAGCTCTTCAACGATTTACCGGAAGATCGCTTTGAGGCTTTCCTTTCCGTTCCGCTGCTCAGCCGTGGCAGGCTTGTGGGCGTGATCAACTTGCAGCATCGCGATCCGCACCGCTATACCGACCGCCAGATTCGCCTAATTTCTGCGATGGGTCTCCTTGTCGGTGCGGAGATAGAACTGGCGCGTCTGGAAATTGAGAACTTGGACCTTTCGGCAAGGCTGGAGACCCGCAAAATCTTGGATCGTGCCAAAGGCATTATGCAGCGCGACTTGAAGATCAGCGAGCAGGAGGCATACCTTACCTTGCAACGAGAAAGCCGCGAAAGGAGCAAGTCAATGAGGGAAATTGCGGAAGCAATCGTCCTCAATGACGAAATTAGGCACGCGAAGAAAGACAAGGCTTAGTTCTGCAGAGCAGTAATCACAAGTTGTGGGTCTTACTTACTACGGGCTAGAACCAATCGCTGCGATATGCCAACCACCAACTTAGTAAGCCAATCGGAATCGTCGCCGCCAGTGCCCACCACAGTGGCAGGCTCAAATCCGCGACCGCGACCGCGCCCAGGGCCATGAAAACGCTCCAGAAGACTTTCCGTTTCGTCCCCAAGCTTTCCGTGGTCAAGTTCATTGGACTCTAGCCCCCATCATCCTTTTCAAAAGTGCGCAGACAATGCGGGAACCCGTGAGGAAGGAGAAACTCGACAGGTTCCCGCAACGGAGGCCCCGCCGAAATGCGGAGCCAACTTGGATAAGGGCGTTTTCACCGACGCAATCGGGCGTTAGGCCCTATGTTTTCTCGGGCGCGGGCATGGCGATTTTTGAGACGGTGATGGTGTCGCCCTTCATCTCGCCGGTAAGCTTTACTGTGTGCCCTGCATGTATCTGCAAGGCCGCAAGGTCCTGGTTTGCGATGTTATAGACTTTTCCGCTTCCGCCCATGACGAACACGTACTTGCCTCCAGCTTTGGTGCAAGCCAGCGTGCAGTCTCGGTCGGTCATTTTGCTGGCACCACCATGAGCGGCAATCATCTTCGCGTGGCTCCCACCGCACATACTGTCGCTAATCTTGCCGGTCCATGTCATATCAGCGGCGGAAGCGAAAGAGGTAACACCCAACAGAAGGCCGATACAGCATAAACTTCTAAAAACGCTCTTCATAGCTGATTCTCCTTATTCCGGAATTTCCGTTCAGAACTGAAAGAACAATGGAACAAGACCGTGCAAATCGTGGAGTTCTCTCTCCAAATCGTCCATTCTCCACAAAGCTTGATTGAGTTCCTTAGCCAGCAGACGAAGCCGTTCACGGCTATCCGAGGATTGGATTTCTGTTCTAATTCTCTTGATTTCGTTCTCTAGTTCGCGTGTCTTGTTGAATGGGTCCACCGAACGGGCTAGGTCGTCCATTGGAACACCTCGTGTCACGATATAATGCTTGAGCTAATGTACACCCAAACTGTATTCAGCCATACGTGATTTTATGGAGATAACTCCCATGGCCTGCATTCTACTTGCGGATGAGTCGAAAGCCATTCGAGATACTCTGCGCCGAATCTTCCTCGAAGAGGGCTTTGCCTTTTGCGTCGAGGCGGCCAATGGAAGAGAAGCGGTAGAAGAAGCGAAACGGGTGAGACCGGATATCGTCGTTCTAGCTTATCGCATGCCGGAGATGAATGGCCTACAAGCGGCTTACGCGATTCGCCAGTTTGCTCCAGCCACGAAGATTATCTTTTACAGTGCCGTCGATTCTCCCGAAATGGCAGCGGCAGCACGGGTCATGGGTGCGAATGCGTTCGTTTCCAAAGCAGCGCCCGGCGAAATCCTTCTTGCTGTCAGACGTTTGGTACACGGACAGAATTCGATTGGAGTTAGAATCGCGCCGTTGAGCGGCAAACGTTCCAAAGCGTGAGACGCACGAAAAACATCCGTACCGGTGAGAAAGTATCTATTTCCCTGGTTTCGGCGTATTCTCAGAGCGTCTCACCTACGTCCTTCCATCGAACTGCACACAGTGGTGGTCCTTACGCAAGGCAGACAGCCTTTTGCGGAAGGCCGTCTCTACTCCATAGGCCCTTCGCTGATTGGAGGCTCAATGGATCGCAACACGCTGCACTACCATATTCGCTGGTCAAGCGCCTCAATCTACTGGCAACGATTCAAGACACACACCGAAGCTAACGTGAGGGCTACACAACTGATGCGCCCCGGTGAAACCTACACCATCGAGAAACTTGACGCCGATTGCCCGCGATGTCTGGAGATCGTGAATTGACCGCAGCCGGCATCGCCAAAATGACCGGGAGAAATCGCGCCGATTCTGTACGTTGTGCCGGTAAAAGTTTATCGCGGCTCGACTGGGCTTCGGCAAATTTCGCCCGTCCCCGGAAACAGCCGATCCACTACTCGCCGTCAGTGCCCGGCTGTATTCGCGGCTTCAGAGCTAATAGCACGATCCACGTTGGCAAGATTGCGAAGGCCTCCTAAAAGTTTGTTGGCGGCTTGGCTGTTTGGAAACGCTGTGGCTTGCTCGCGCGTCACAGTAGACAACCACGCTGGTTGAATTCTAGGGAGCAGTCCTCATTCGGTGCCAACTGCTCCCTTCATTTCAGCCTTCCCTTGATTGCTATTGCGAGCGAAACTTCCGCGCTGCTATAGCCTCGCCATAAACATACCCGTTAGAGTCTTTTCCTAAGAAATTCAACGAGGACATAACCGATCAGTGCGGCTATAAGAGCGATCACAAAATTAGCCGCCGTAAAAATATCCCCGATGGCCCAAACCAAACCCTTGCTTTGTCCCATACCTGAGCGCTCAAACTCGCCCATCAGAAGATTGGAATAAAACAGGAAGATGATGAAACTTACCTCGACTATCGCTCGCCAATTTTTCATGCACGCACTTTAACGTGCCCGCAGCGGGGGCGACAACGGCGCACCTTGGGCCGAAGTTCTGCGAAACGGCCCGAGCCTTTGAGCGCGAGCCCGCTATCCTAGGGTCGATCTGTTCTTTACCCGGCATTGGCCAGCCATCTTTCCAGGATTGCTCGATCATTTTCGCCGATCTCTGTAAAGACGATACCCATCCCCTCTGGCGATACGTTGCCGGTGACGTTACCTATAGCCGCGAACGCCGCGCCAGAAAGCGTAAGCCGCACCCGTACGCTTGTTCCCGTGGGGAAAGGAGTCGTTGTTTTAACGAAGCAACCGGAGGCGCTCACGTCGCGGGTAACTGAAACCAAGTCGCCGCGCCCGTCTAAGTCGATTACCTCCGCGATTGCGCCAAAGTAATAGCGGGTTGCGCCACGGCGTTCGATACGTTTCTGGGCTTCGTCCATAAGTCACTCAGATTCTACCGCTCAGAATATCGGTACACGATATTCGGTGACCATGGGGCTTTGGTACTACGGGCTTCGCCGCAATAGAAGCACGGCCCAGCTTCGAAGTGCCGGATCGTGCGGCGCAGAACGATTGCCGTAGTCACCGGCGCGAAAGCAAAGATTCCGTACGCCGGTGAGGGAAGTACGGGATAAGGACGGTCATGCCGCGGGATTTCGCCCACGCCATGACCGCGATCACGGCGCAGATGGCAACGACATGGACGGCTCGCAAGAGCTTTCTCATATGGCGTGCCGGCGCGGAAGAAATATCCAGACAAAAAACAAAACGGCGGTGCCGATCTCCAACGTCCAGGCCGTCTTCGAGCACCCGCAGTGTATGAGCGCGATCCCAGCGATGGTGGTAGGCACGATCCCAACCGCACACACAAGAGCGCGCCCCAACGCGAGCACGAGATACCGTCTGAAGGCGAACCTCATTTCTGCACCTCGTCCAGCTTGGCTTTAATCAGCGCTATGGCTTTTGCGGAGTCGGCGAATTCAGCCAGCGGAATCGACAGCGATGTTATGTGCGGCTGAAAAATAACAAGGTCGCGCGTGATGCCAATGCAAGACACCCCGGCGCAAGCGCAGATTGCAAACACCTCTGCCTCTGCGGCGCGGATTGACTTTTTGGATTCTTGCTGTGAGGGATTGCTGGAGGGAACAGAAAACGCACGTACACTGCCCGAAGCTTCCATGAGACTTACCTCTCGTGGTTGTCAGGAGCGTTCGGTTGTGTTCAGCAACCGGGCGCTCCGCTACTAACGCGAGTGTTTCACAAATCCTGCCGAGTACCTATAGTACGTGCGGTAAGGACCCCATCCGGAAAACGGACGGCGGCCTGCGTCGGCCTTTGTGGTACTGTTTACCTGCCCCGAAATCCCTTTCCCGGAAGAGTGCGGGACATAAGGAGGCCCTTATGGACCGCATACAAGTCCACTATCATATCCACTGGTCTGGGAACGCGACGTTGGATTGGGAGAGCTTCGACACAATCCCGGATGGTGCAAAGAAACTCGTGCAATCCGGTGAGACCTACGCTATCGAGGAACACAACGGAGATTGCCTGCGATGCCGAGTCGGCGTGATCTTTTTCAGAAAAGCCTGAATCCTGCCCAATCCTGCCCGCGATCCAGAGGCCCCAAAACAAAAACGGCCCGAGCCTTTTGAGCCCGAGCCGCCGTTGTATTTGTCGTTGTCAGACGGTCGCGTCATCTAACACTGCCTGCATTCCACTCTCGAACGGATTCGCTTTCTTCCCAACCGCTTTCATTAGGGCTTGAAGCCATTCCTCTTCAGACCACAGCGGGTTGGGCCTCGGTCGCCTATTTTCCACCATTCGTCCGAACACGATGCCGGGTAGTGTCCTAACAGCGAATCAAAGCTAGCGAATTGCGGCATTCAACGTGCTCCGTATCCATTCTGAGACCGTCTGCTTACTAGCCTTTGCCTTGGATTCGATTGCCCGTAATTCTTCGGGAATAACACGGATGCGCAAGGTTCCAACTTTTGCCGCTCCTTTGGGCAGCGGCGGGCGTCCTGCTTTCCTACGTTTCTTCTGTTGGCTCAAGGGTTCTGAACTCCTGTACGATTGCCGCCTTGACCGCAGCCTCAGCCGATAGGACGGGCGCAATGTGTAAGACCGTCACATGGCGTCGCGGCTGCTTCGGATCGTCTGTTTCATGCGCCCACGCATAAAGCTTGGGAGCTTTGGGATGGCCTACAATCTCAAATACTTCGACTACGCCCTCCCAAATTGTCCTGCCTTGAAACACCTCTTTAACGGGCACGCTCTGGACATGCTTCGACTCCACGCTATGCAAACGGCGAATCACTCCTCTAAGTTCCTCAATGTACTCCGTTGTCATTGCGCTCCGCTTACCCGTGATAGCATCCCGGCACAACAATGGCAGGAGGATTCATGTTCGTACCCGATAAACCGACACTTAAATCTCTGGTAGGACAAGAAATTATTGCGCGTATTCCCATCGTGGATGAACAGGGACCGAGCATGGTAAAACTCCTGAGCGTTGACCGTGCTGGTATTTGGATTGAATCTAAGCATATGACGGAGCATTGGCTCTCTGAGATGAAGATTTCTGCTACCTCTTCGGCTTTTGTGTTCTTCGTTCCGTACCATCAGATTTATTGGGTTTTGGCCTTCCAGGACCGCGTTTCTTTGTCTGAGAAAGGGCTCGGCGTAGAAGATGACGGACCTCAGGCGTGAGCATTTCAGATTTTACAAAGATGGAAACATTAGGTTGCTTCATGCCGCAGCCTCGATTAAATTTCCGACGCTCCAAAAATCCCGCTCGATTCCCGCAGCCATCGCCGGTGTGGCACGCAAGGTGATATGCCGCTTTACGAAATTGTAGTAGGCGAAGTGAAGTGCGACCGCTGCCTCAAAGTTTTCCCGTTTCTTGCTAAAAGCGTAAGTCAGGCGAGTCAGGCGGCGCATGTGAAGGCGCGTTGTTCCGTTAAGACGTTCGATGTGGCTTGTTGATGCCAGCGCCATGTTTGGAAAGCCGCTGACAGAATTCTTTTCTGATATTACAAACTGAGCCGCACTGTACTTGCGCTCGGAAGTCTGCGACTCATCGTGGGTGTAGGTTTTCACGATTTGTGCAAAATCAACATTCGCACCAAAGGCTTGCTCCACTGCCTCGACGTACGCCTTGAGCGCATCGCTAGAAATCTGGACCCTATTCCGCATCCGCGAAGCCACGTCTTTTGACAAAAGCGTTTGCCGTAATGCTGTCCCGCTTGCCCACCCTGAATGAGGGCACTAGCTTGGTATCTGAGTCTATGGCGCAGAACGTCCAAACATCGCCAATTTCAGGGGCATCGTCTACTGTGCAATGCCGTTCTTTTTTGCCAATGAATCCCCAAATCTCATCGAACTGCAACCGCTGGCACGGCAGATTACGCATCTTGCGGTCTAGCAGGCCAGCGCAGCCCTGGCCTACACGCACGCCAAGGCGCATGATCGTGTCTCGATGAACACCGGTTATGCGTTCAATCTGCCGGATGCCAGAACCCTCAGCTAATGCACTGACGATTGCCACTTGCTTGTTGCCATCCAGGAACGGTGCCATACTCGTTCTCCTTATGGCTATTACTGTACCCCAATAATTAGAGCTTGTCAATGAGTATTTCTGTGGTACAGTATTCCAGACATGAGGATAAGTCTCCTTGTTTCCGTCGGAGTTGCCGCAGTAGTTCTCAGTGTAGGCGCACAGGAAATTCCTCCAAATGCTACTCCATCCACTACAGCCAAAAGCGGAGGTGCTGTCGGCAAACTCGATAGTGAGCAGAAAACAGAAGGCACCAAACAGGCAAGCCCCGCCACACCGCCAATACCGACCTGTACTCAGGCTTTTCCCTGTTTCGTAGTAGAAGAGCCACAGGCAAAGAGCAAAGAAGAACAGGCTAAGAACGACTCGCTCGACGCGCTCTACCGTAGTTACCTGTGGGCAACTATCATTGGCGTTATCGGGGCTCTGATTGGAGTGGTAGTTCTTATCTGCCAAACCATACTTGTAAGAATCTCTGCTGATGCCGCCCGGATGAATGCTCAGGCTGTTATCAATTCCGAGCGTGCGTGGATTGATGTAACCGGAATGGCTAATCCGACGCCCGGTTGGACTAAGAAACTCCCGCTTCACTTTTTTAGAGTCCATAACAGCGGAAGGACTCCCGCGCAATTGATCTCTGGAACTATCGATCATGCTTTCGTGGATACTCCTAATGACCTGCCCGTCTCGCCAAACTATAAAACCTACTTCAATAGCCCCAACAAAACGTTCATTACATCCAGCACATATTTCGATACCAGTCCGCTCTTTAACCCTAGGGCCATCATCGAAAACCGCTCTCTTGCCGAAAAGAATGTCAGTTCGTACCAAATTCTTATCTTTTACGGGCGCATTATCTATGAAGACGTTTTGGGCAAGAGGGCACACGAAACCCGCTGGTGCTACGCTTGGTTCGATGATGAAAGAGGATTTGTTAGAACAGGCCCAGATGGAGAAAGGTACAAGGCATACAACGACTACACCTAGCAGAACCGCTGTTAGGACACCACCCGATGCCGGCTTCAAATGCGTTCACCACTTCTTCTGGTATATCTTCCCCGATTATCCTTTTATCCTTAGCCATCCCACCTCCCAATCCGATTCTAACGCTATTAGACGAAGCAGTGTCTTCCTCTCGTCCTGGCAATTCTGTCCTATACGGCACACAAACACGACTTCGCCCTGCGCTGTGAAATCGCGGTTCACGACCAAAACTAAGCTAGATGCTATCCCGGTGCGGGCTCTTTTTGGCAACGGGCGCACCAGGCAGCCGCATCAAAATTTATGGCCATGCTGAATCCCAAGGCTTGTTCCCCACGCGCAGGAGTTGGGGACAGCAACCCCCAAATAAAGCGGCCCGGGCTCTAACGCTCGGGTCGCGCTTTCTGTCCCGCCGCCATCATCCCGTCATCGTATGGATGTAGCCCCGCTGCGAATTCCCAATTGCTAACCCTGAACTGCGGCGGGTTTACGCAGGGTCAGGCCCCGTGCTGCCCGGGCTAGTCAGTTGCGCCTCGGCAACGTCAGTTGTTGCTGTGGATGCCGCTAAGGCAGACGGCGCCAGAATAGGCTTCGGGTGATTCGTCAGCTTGGCCAAACCGAAGTCCAAAATCTTCGCGTGTCCCCGTCTGGTAATAAAGATATTGGCGGGCTTGATGTCGCGATGGACAATGCCCTGCGCATGAGCGGCGTCGAGAGCATCGGCCACCTGTATGCCTAAATCGAGAACCTCTTCAATGTCCAGAGGTTTACCTCGGATTAGGTGCTTGAGCGTTTGCCCTTGCAACAACTCCATGGCGATGAAATGCTGACCGTTAGCTTCGTCAATCTCGTGGATTGTGCAAATGTTCGGATGATTGAGCGCCGAAGCAGCAAAGGCTTCCCGCTGAAATCGCTCACGAGCAGCAGGATCGTTCTCCATTTCTACGGGCAGGAACTTCAACGCGACATGGCGATGCAGCTTGAGGTCTTCGGCTTCGTACACGACGCCCATACCGCCACCTCCGAGCTTTTCGAGGATGCGGTAATGCGAGATGGTTTGCCCGATCATGGCGCTAAGGCTGTAAATTCATGCGTCGCAGCAGGTCGGCAAAGCGCGGAGGTCCGAGCGCATGGTTGATTCCCTCGTCCGGAGAGACAGCCCGCTCATCATCACAGTCCTGGAGGTGCAACGCCGTTTGGAACATTGGGCGGGATTGTTTCCACGATCTTTTCCGACAGGCCGAATTCCTCGATGAGCGCAGCTCTGCGGTCTGCTTCAGTGGTTTCAGTTTTAGTGAGAGTACCGTCGGCGCCGACGCGGAACTTGCTATGCCGCCCCAACGTGAGGATCGAATCGGGAAAATGGCGGCAGATGAAAAATGCGTCATTGAAAAACCCCATCTTCTTCGTGAGTTCGTAGCGAGATAGAAAGAAGGCATGATCAACGGGGTCGTACTCGGATTCGATTCGGAACGGCAGCGGCTGCTCACGCAGCCAGCCCGAGTAAGAGTAGATCTCGAAACTGTCCCCGATTGGCGCCGCGCTGATGTCGTGGATTCCGCTGCCTGTCGAAGCGGGCCTGCCGGGTACTAAGGGAAGAGCTTTGAAGGAGACCATCCAGGCGTCCACCAGGTAGTTGATTTTGCCGAGGGTCACCAAGACCGAACCGTGGTTGGCACCCCGCGGGTAGCCTTCGACGATGACCGAGCCAACGATACGACGCGCCTCAAAGCCGAGCGCTCGGACGAGCGCGTACAAGGCGCCGTTAATCGGCCAGCACGTGCCTCCGGTGCCGTGTCGCAGCCAATTCTTGAAAAACTCGTTGGGATCTCCTCCCGGCAGTGGTGTCGTTTGCGGGCCCGCGAACCAGATGCGCTTTTGAATGTTGTCGAACGGCACGTTGCCGCAGAAAGCGGCATAAACTGTGTTCAGACCCGCCAGATCGGCCGAAGGCCGCTGACGCAAACCGAGCTTCTCCAGAACGCGTTCGACGAGTTGCGGAGCGAGTACAGGTTCCGGACTCACAGATACTTCTCCTCTACCTTCCATTTCCAAGTCCTGTCCGGTGCAGCAGGTCACCGAACCGGCCGTCCGAGCGCAGAGTGTCGTAGAAAGGTTCTACTTTAACTCCCGGACCCATTACGAGAGAGCGGTCTTCATAGGCCTTCTCCATCGATTCGAATGCCTTATCTCTTTCGCCGAGTCCCGCATAGATAAACGCCATAAACCTTGCGGAAATATACTTTTGCTCTGAGAGGGTAATCAAGCGATTGAGAACGCTTTGTCCTTCTGCCGTTTTCCCACCGACGGCATAGGCAAAACCGAGTCCCGAAAGTGCGAAGGGACTCTCGGGGAAAATTGCCACCTCCTTTTCGCACGCTGCTATCCCGTCCTTGTACCTGGACTGCGCGACATGGGACAAGCCAAGATATTCATGCGCCAGGAAGAAATTCGGATCCATCTCGAGAGTCTTCCGGAGTTGCTCGACTGCCAGATCATTTTGTCGTGCCAAATAGAACGCCAGCCCGAGATTCCTATTAATGATCAGCGAGAGTGGATCAAGCTCCAGCGCGACTTTGTGCTCGGCGATCGATTCTTCAAGCTGCCCCGTTTTCCACAAAGCGTAACCATGCCATTGGTGAGCAATCGCGTAGCTCGGGCTTAGTACAAGAGCGCGCTGAAATTCGTTCTCGGCACCTGACCAATCCCAGAGGTCTGATTTGATGAATCCCAAGGAAACGTGGGCTTCGGGTAGGGAGCTATCGATTTCCAGCGCCTTCAGAGCCGCCTCGTTGGCGCTCGAAAAGCCTTCCTTCGGCGTACGGAAACCGTAATTTGCGAGCAGGCTGTAACAATCCGCCAACCCACAATAGGCCAACGCGTATGTCGGATCTTTGGCGATCGCTTGCCGAAAGTATTCGATGCCCTTGTTAAATCCATCCTCAGTTCTCTTGTTCCACCAGTAACGGCCTTTCAAATAATCCTGATACGCGTCGGGATTCGCTGTGTAGGTTTTGGCGAGGCTTTGCTTTTCTCGGCGCGTCAAATGCAGCCGCAAAGCCTTTGTAATCTCTTTGGCAATCTTCTCTTGGAGGAGAAAAATATCCGACGGCTTACGACTGTATTGCTGTCCCCAGATATGGCTGCTGTCGCAAGCATCTATCAACTCGGCGCTGATGGCCAGGCTGTCGCCGCGCTGCGTGACTCTTCCCTTCAGGACAGCTCGAACTCCCAGTTCACGTCCCACTGTCTCCGCATCTGTCTCTTTGTTCTTGTAACGGAAAGCGGAATCACGTGACATCACTTTCAAATGGGGCAATTGGGAGAGACTGTTGATTAGGCTCTCCGTGATCCCGTCGCTCAGGTATTCTGCGCTTGCGTCAGCACCGCCATTAACAAAGGGCAATACGGCTAACCGCCCGCGCCACCATGGCTGAGAAGGCACTTCGACGGGCGGTGTGGCGGGGATTAAACGTTTCGAATCTGTGTCTCGTTTCAACCGGGTTAGATCCGTTCTAAGTTCCGCCGCACTCTGGTAGCGTAAGGAGCGATCTTTCTCCAGGGCCTTACCGATGATCTCTTCGAGCTTGAGCGGCAGATTCGGATTCAGCCGAAGTAGTGGAACTGGGGTGCGATTGAGAATCTCACTAAAAATTACTGCGGAAGTGTTGCCCGAGAAGGGCAGCCGACCAGTTGCCATCTCGTACAGCACGACTCCCAACGAGAACAGATCGGTTCGCCCGTCTAACTCTTCCACTCTAGCCTGTTCCGGCGACATATAAGCCACCGTACCCAGCGTCGTGCCTGGACTGGTCAGGTCCTGTTCGGATACTCCGGCCGTGGGCAATTGCGAAGACGCGAGCCCGACTTGCTGTGGCTGCTTTTTTACTTTGGCCAAACCGAAATCGAGAATCTTGGCATGACCACGATCTGTGGCGTAAACATTCGCAGGCTTGATATCCCGATGCACGATTCCCTTTACGTGTGCGGCGTCCAGCGCGTCGGAAATCTCCACACCCAATTCCAACAACTGGTCGAGCGGCAAGGGCTTTCCGTTCAACCGGTGCTTTAGCGTTTGCCCTTCCAGCAACTCCATAGCGATGAAGTGCCGGCCGTCGGCTTCGTCGATCTCGTGGATTGTGCAGATATTCGGATGATTGAGCGCCGAGGCAGCGCATGCTTCGCGCTTAAATCTTTCCAGCGCTTGTGGGTCGTGGGCCAGTTCTTCGGGGAGAAACTTCAGCGCAACATGGCGACCAAGCTTCAAGTCTTCGGCTTCGTAGACCACGCCCATGCCGCCGCCACCGAGCTTTTCCAGGATGCGATAGTGGGAGATGGTCTGGCCAATCATTGCTTTACTTGCCAGTGGGCACGCGGCGCTTCAGTTCTTCAAACCAGTTCTGCACCACGACGATTTGTGTGAAAGATGTCGTTTGTTCGGGTTTGATCATCAGAAAACGCTGGCCATCCTGTGATACATCGTAGTAGGCAAACGAGCCTGGCGTTGCTGCATACGCTCCCTGAAATAGCATCCGTGGTTTGCTCGCTGAGAAGTCAGGCTGGGTTACGATGTCCACCGCCATCATCCTCTCTCCTTCGCGATAGAACAGTTCGCGCCCTTTCGGATTCCACACGGGCTCCGTGCCGCCCTCGGTTGAAATCTGCCATTTAGCGCCAGGCCCAGGATAAGGTTGCACGTAGACCTCATACCGGCCAGACTCGTTGGAGAAAAACGCGAGAAAATGTCCATCGGGAGAAAAACGCGGCGCTCCCTCGTTCGATGACGTTCGGAGAAAGGGCTTCGCCTGACGGTCGCTCATTCGCAGCATCCAAAGATCCATTCCCGTGCTGGGATCAGGTTCGACAAAGGCTAGCGCCTGTCCATCAGGGCTGAATGAACCAACACCCTGAATGTTTTTGCTGGTCGTCAACCGCTCCGGTCCACTGCTGCCGTCTACTGATCGCCAAAAGAGGTTAATCTGCCCTTCTTTATTCGAGTAATATGCGATGCGTTTCCCACCCGGGGCCCATTCTCCTAACATGTTGAAAGTTCCCTCCACCGTAAGGCGGCTCATCGTCTCCCGCACAATGTCATAGAGCCAGATCTGGACGTCATGTTCCTCGATGCTGACTGCCATTCGCTTGCCGTCCGGAGAAAGTCGAGGGTATCTGTAGACACGGGGAGGAACCGCCAACACCTGTTCTGATCCGTTGCGGTCAACCCATACTAGTCTCCCTGTCGATTGCACTTCGCCTGGAACATATACCAAGGAACCTGTCGCGGAGACGCTGTACTGCGTACCTAACCTGCCGGGAGTTTGCAGGATACCCGCAACCACTGGCACGAATATGCCTTTGACCTCCAATCGCTCAAGGTCGAACGGTGCAGCCATTAAACTGCCGTTCTCTCCGTAGAGCAGGTGACCGGTCATAACATAGTGCGGGGATGTACCGCCCGAAACCAGATCCTTCCTTTGTCCGGTCTCGAGGGACTGAACTGCAATCTGAGGATTCGTGCCGGTTGCCGCAAACAAGACAGCCTTGCCGCTGGGGAGAAAATGAGGCCAGCGGTGGAGGACCTCTCCCGTCTCTAGTCGTGTTAACGGCGTCTGTGTGCCGCCATCATTCGAGACTTGTTGGAGAGGTGAGCCATCTGTAGGGGTAAAGGCGATCACCCCCTGACTGCTCCAACTGGCCCCGTTCGCGTTGATGGTGTTGACCAGACTAAGCGCTGCACCGCCGCTGAGCGAGATTTTCTTGAGGCGCCCATCCGCGAAGAATCCCAGCCAGCGGCCATCGGGAGAAAAGAAAGGGGTATTAGCCCCCTCTGTGCCGGGGAGGGGCTTGGCTTCAAGTAAGTCGAGAGGTCGCAGATAAATCTGTCGCCTGCCGGAGTGAGTGGCCACATAGGCGAGTTTCGTTCCGTCTGGCGAAATAGCGATCGCCGGATAATCCACGGCGGCAAGCTGGTCACCCGGAGGTAAGGTAATCACCGTGCGCGTTACGGGCTGTAATGGAGGCGAAGGCGCGGGCTTCAAATTCCATACCGCAATTCCGGCGATCGCGAGGAGCGCCGCAGCCGCGAGACCTAATGCTGCTACCTGCCGCCGACCAAAGGCCCTTGCAACAACACTCTCTGGCTGTGCACTAAGAGCTTCCTGAATCTCGATGCGAGCATCGCCAGCGTCTCTAAGTCGCAATGTCTTGTCTTTTTGCAGGCACCGCCGCAGCAGATCGCGAATTTGTAAAGGAGTCGCTCGTGGCAGCAACTGCCAGTCCGGTTCTCCCTGAAGGACCTTCGCAAGAATGTCTGTGACAGTCTCGCCTTGAAAAGCCTGCCTCCCCACGAGCATTTCGTACAGCGCGCAACCAAACGCCCAGATGTCCGTCCGCTTGTCCACTGCCTTGCTGCGTGCCTGCTCTGGCGACATATAGGCCGCTGTCCCGAGGATTACGCCCTGCATCGTGGCAGCCCTGCTCAACGTGGGCGAGTCAGCTGGATCGCTAGTCACCCCATCGTCTGCGAATGCCTTTGCCAAACCGAAGTCCAGCACCTTGACTTTGCCTTCCGGCGTTACCTTCACGTTGGCTGGCTTCAGGTCACGGTGAATGATTCCTTTCTCGTGTGCCGCTTCCAGTGCCTCCGCAATCTGGACAGCAATTTTTAGCGCTTCCTCAATCGGAATGGCACCCTCTCGCTTGATGCGCTCGGCCAGCGTCTCGCCGGAGACCAACTCCATCACTAGATAATGTGTGCCATTCGATTGCTCCAATCCATGGATCGTAGCTATGTTGGGATGATTCAGCGCCGCCAGCATCTTCGCTTCGCGCTGGAAACGGGAAAGCCGTTCGGGATCGTGCGCAAAGGCTTCCGGCAGGACCTTTATGGCGACGTCGCGCCCAAGCTTGGTGTCGTGCGCCTGATAGACTTCGCCCATGCCGCCCGCACCAATCTGCGTGACAACTTCATAGGAGCCGAGACGTGTACCGGCGTTGACGGCCATCATTTCTTTCCGGTGGGGACCTTTTGCTTCAGCTCTTCAAACCAGTTTTGCACGACATTAATCTGCGTGGGTGCTTGTGACTGTTCATTAGCCTTTAGCATTAGAAACCGCTGGCCATCCGGCGACACGTCGTAGTTTGGAAATGACCTGGGGGTTGGCACGTACGATCCTTCAAAGAGTGTCTTCGGCTTCCCAGCTAAAAAAGTCACTTGAGTGGTAACTTCCACCGCCATCATCTTGTTCCCGCTGCGATAAAACAACTCGCGACCCTTCGGATTCCACACCGGTTCCGTGCCGCCATCGGTCGAGATTTGCCATTTCCCGCCGGGCCCCGGATAAGGTCGAACAAAGATCTCGTAGCGGCCCGACTCATCCGAAGCATAGGCGATAAAGTGGCCATCCGGAGAAAAGCGGGGAGCAGTTGCGTTCGATGGGGTGCGCACGAATGGCTGTGGATTCCCGTCTTTCAACGGTAAGGTATAAAGGTTAATGCTGGGATTTAGTTCGGCGAAAGCGAGCACCTGCCCGTCCGGTGAAAAGGAACCGGGAATGTTGTTCGGACTGAGTTCATCCTTGGTCAATTCTTCTGCAGGCCCGCTGCCGTCTGCCGGCTGCCATAACAGACGGTTCTGATTGCCCTTGAAGACGACCCTCTTGCCATTGGGGGTCCAGATCGGATCAATGTTGCCGGTTCCCTCAAAGGTCAAACGAGTTAACGTCTCGCGGCCGAGGTCGTAAATCCAGACTTGACTATCCGAGCCTTCGATTCCAGCGGCCACGTGCTGCCCGTCGGGGGAAACTCTCGGCATAACGTAATTACGGGGAGGCGCTGGCAAGCGCTGCTCGGTTCCATTGCGAGCCACCCAAATCATGGACAGATGATTTGCTTCCGCTCCGAGACGGAACGCCAGGAGCCCATTATTCGAAGCGGCAAATGCGCTCCGGCCGTTTGCCGGGTTAAAAAGCAGCCCCTCCGCAATCGGAACCGCTTCGTCTTTCAGTTGCAGCACTGCAGCATCGAACGGTTGGCCCACCAGTGTGCCGTCGCGATTGAAAAGCAGATAGCCAGGGGGAACGTAGACAGAATTTGAACTGGTGTTCACGACTAACTTTCGTTCCTTGGAATCCAGGGAGCCAGCGAAGACCGCGTTGTTTTCCCTCTTTGTGCTGAGCGCAAAATACAAGAAATGCTTGCCGTCAGGAAGAAAGCAAGGCCAGCCGTGGCTCGTCTCGTTTCGGGAGGTATCCAGCATGGTCACCTGGGTGGCGGCACCACCAAGTGCAGAAATACGCTTGATCCCACCACCCGAAGAAAACAGGATGACATCGTCCGAATTCCAAGCACCGCCGGCGGCGCCTCCGGTATCATTTAGCGTCAGGGCGGGACCTCCGGATACGGCGATCTTTTTCAGTTTCCCTTCAGCAGTGAATGCCAGAAAACGACTATCGGCGGACCAGAATGGTTGGAGTGGGTTGTCCGTTCCGGGGAGCGGCTGAGTTGTGGGTGAGTCGAGCGCCCGAATCCAAATTTGTTGCCTGCCGCCGGCGTCGGCCGCGACGAACGCCAGTTTGCTCCCGTCGGGAGAAATCGTAAGAAACATAGGGGCAGGGCTGAAGCTTCCCTTTTCCGGCGGACCTATCGTAAACCGAACGACTTGCTTTTCCGGAGAAGGAGTGCGACGCAAGTACAGCGCTGAACCGGCGATCACGGCCAGGACAACAGCAACCGCCGCAGCCCAGACGATGCGCCTCTTAAGCGTTTGCGCCGCCACACCTGGGACCGACATTCCTGTCTGTGGACCACTGTCGCAAATCCATTTCAGTTCGTCGCAGAGGTCGCTGGCGGATTGCCATCTCTTTTCTGGTTCCTTAGCCACGCATTTCTTCACTACGCGATCCAGCGAGGGCGGGGTCATGGGTTGCAACGAAGAAATCGGCGGCGGATCGGTCTCCAGAATCTTCGCAATCAGGCTGGCTTGGCTCTTGCCCTCGAACGCTTTCTTTCCCGTAGCCATTTCATAGACGACTACACCGAATGCAAAAATGTCTGTGCGTGCGTCCGCTTCCTTGCCTTCCAGTTGCTCTGGTGCCATGTACTGCAACGTGCCAAGAATTGTCCCTTGCGCCGTTACTGCGTCTTCCGTGGGAACCTTGGAAAGAGTGACATTCGCAGGCGCTGTGTCTTTTTTCAGCTTCGCCAAACCGAAATCGAGCAGCTTCGTGCCGGACTTGGTGAGCATGATGTTGCCCGGCTTCAGATCGCGGTGCGTGATCCCTTTGCGGTGTGCCTTGTCCAGCGCGTCGGAGATCTCGATGGCGTACTGCAGAACCTGATCGAGAGGAAGTGGACCTTTCTTTAGCCGCTCAGCAAGCGTCTCGCCTTCCAGATACTCCATCACTAGGAAATCAGTTCCATCTTGATGCCCGATATCGAAGAGAGTGCAGATATGAGGATGGTTCAGGCTGGCGACAGTACGAGCCTCGCGGTCGAACCGCTCGCGCAATTCAACACGATCGGCAAGATGATCCGGCAGGATTTTGACGGCAACGGTGCGCTCCAGACGGGTGTCCCGGGCGCGGTACACCTCGCCCATCCCACCGGCGCCAATCTGCGTGACGACTTCGTAGGAACCGAGACGTGTGCCGGTGCTGATTGGCATTACTTTTTCTCTGTGGGAACTTTCTGCTTCAGCTCTTCGAACCAATTCAGCACGACGTTGATCTGCGACGGCCCTTGCAACTCTGCGCTCGGCTTGAGCATCAGGAAGCGCACTCCGTCGGGTGAAACATCGTAGTCTGGAAATGACCTTGGAGTTGGGACATAGGGGCCTTCGAAGAGCATCCTCGGCTTGCCAGCCGAGAACGTCGGCTGCATGACGATGTCCACCGCCATCATCTTGTTACCCACCCGGTAGAACAGCTCCCGCCCTTTCGGATTCCATACCGGCTCGGTGCCGCCCTCAGTTGAGACTTGCCACTTCCCACCTGGGCCTGGATACGGCCTTACATAGATCTCATCGCGGCCAGACTCGCGTGAATCGTATGCGATCCAATGACCATCGGGCGAAAAACGAGGTGCAGTCTCATAAGAAGGGCTCTGCACGAATCGCTGTGGTTTGCGGTCTTTGAGCGGCAAAATCCATATGTTCCGGACTGGCGAGTTGTCCTCAGCAAAAACTAGGTTCTGCCCATCCGGGGACCATGAACCCGGAATGTTGTTAGTGCTGAGTTCGCTGCTCGTTAGCTCCTCCGAAACACCGCTGCCGTCAGCCGGCTGCCAGAACAGACGGTTACCTGCGCCTTTGAATACGATCCGTTTGCCGTCAGGCGTCCATACGGGGTCGACGTTAGAACTGCCTCCGAACGTCAAACGGCTCAACGTGTCGCGGCTAAGATCGTAAACCCAGATTTGGCTATCCGCCTCTTCGATCCCGGCGGCGACACGCTTCCCATCGGGGGAAACTTTCGGAATGACATAATTATGGAGAGGCGCATTCACCGGCTGCTCCATCCCCTTACGATCCACCCACACAAGTTTCAACTGCGCCCGGACAGAACCAGGAACATAGACGAGCGTTCCTGTGGAGGAAAAACAGAACTGTTCCGGCAGTACACCCTGGATGATCGGTACCGCTGCTCCCGTAACCTGCAGCCCTTGAGCATCGAAGGCTACGGCCATCAGGTTCTCTCCCTGCGTCGGTGCTGCCAAGCCTAGCCCTTGCGAATAAACCAGGTGCCCAGTTGGTGCATAAAGCGATCGGCCGCCTGATTGGATCAGATCGCGATGCGTACCCGTGGGTGGTTGTATAGCGATCTTGCCAGCAGTACCCTGTAGAATTGTAAAAAGGAGTGCCTTGCCGTCGGGCAAGAACTCCGGAAAAATGTGGGCGGTATTTTTTCCCTTCTCGAGGCGAGTAAGAGGCTGCGGGCTGCCTCCTGCTTCTGAGATTTGCTGGATCGCGCCACTTAGCGCGTTTTGGAAAGCGATCATCCCGCGTCTGCTCCAACTCGCGCCGAAGATGCCTAGGTCCGGAGTACTAACACCCAAACTCACTGGGGCTCCGCCGCTTAAGGACACCTTCTTCAATTCCCCACCGGCAGAAAATCCAATCCATTGGCCGTCTGGCGAAAAGAACGGGGACATGCCGCCTTCCGTGCCAGGAATAGGCCGTGACTCCAAGCCATCAATGGCCCGCAAATAAAACTGTGTGGGGAGTAAACCAGGAGGACCCAGGACAGTCCCGACGTAGACCAAATGAGTACCATCCGGCGAGATCGCAACAGATGGCCTAGCCTGGTATATGACCAGGCGTTGATCCGGCGGCAACGTTACTGCAAAGCGGCTAACAGGTTTGGGTGCGGCCGGCTTGAGCATCCAGACTGCGAGGCCAACGATGACGCATGCGGCCAGGGTGGCTCCGGACCAGAGCGTCATCTTCAGCCAAATTTTTCTGCCCGAAGCGACGGGAGCGAGCGCGGTACGCGGGCCAGCTTCGTCAGAAATCCACTTCAATTCATCGCATACGTCGCTGGCCGCTTGCCATCTCTTTTCAGGTTCCTTGGCGAGGCATTTCTTCACCACGCGGTCGAGCGCCGGAGGTGTCATTGGCTGGAGCGAGGACATAAGCGGAGGATCGGAGGACATAATTGCGGAGATCACGCTGGCTTGGCTCTTGCCCTCGAATGCTTTCTTGCCCGTGGCCATTTCGTAGACGACAACGCCGAATGCAAAAATATCAGTTCGGGCATCAGCCTCTTTGCCTTCCAGCTGTTCCGGTGCCATGTATTGCAAAGTGCCAAGGATCGTCCCCTGCGCAGTGATACTGTCATTTGCGGTGGGAAGCTGTGAGAGAGGACTCGCTGTTGTTGAGGTTTTGAGCTTTGCCAGGCCAAAGTCCAGCAGCTTCGCGCCGGATTTCGTCAGCATCACATTGCTAGGCTTCAGATCGCGGTGCGTGATGCCTTTTCGGTGCGCTTTGTCCAGAGCGTCCGCAATCTCAATCGCGTATTGCAACACCTGCTCCAGCGGCAGCGGACCTTTCTTTAAACGCTCAGCTAGAGTTTCACCTTCCAGATATTCCATCACCAGGTAATCAATTCCATCCTGCTGGCCAATATCGTGGAGGACGCAGATGTGCGGATGGTTCAGGCTCGCAACTGTACGCGCCTCCCGGTCAAATCGCTCACGAACGCCAGCTCGGTCGGCGAGATGGTCTGAAAGAATCTTGATCGCGACGATTCGGTCGAGCCGCGTATCCCGGGCGCGGTACACCTCGCCCATCCCGCCTGCACCAATTGCAGAGAGGATTTCGTAGGGGCCCACGCGCTGGCCGGCGTGAATTGCCAATGACTACCCACTAATTGCAGAAGTGGGCGAACTATATAACCTTTCTTTTGGCTTTGGAAGGTGCGGCTTTAGGCGATGTCCAAATAGGAGTGGAGGTATATACTCGCTCCACCCCCATCGCGGACTCACCACGTTCAGAAAGGAGTAAGTCATGCAGACAACAGCTACCCAAGCGGCACCAGACAACGTCGCAGCGTTCATTCAGGAGTACTTCGACGCCTGGAAAGGCACCGATGAATCCAGAATTCTCTCCTACTATTCAGATGATGTGGTAATCGAACTTCCCACAGGCAAACTCGAAGGGAAAACAGCAGTACGGGACAACTTTGTGCGTCCGTTCGTCGCTGCGTTTCCTGGCAATGTACATGCCATCCGGAACTTAGCGCATGGTACAAATTTGGTAGCCGTGGAATGGAATTTTGAAGCCGTGCACAAGGGCCGCTTTGCCAACGTTGAGGCGACTGGCAAACAAGTACGGGTTCCAGGCTGCTCGATGTACGAATACGACCTCGGCACGAGAAAGATTACCGCGGGACGGATCTACTTCGATCTTAGTACATTGTTACGACAAATTGGCGCGGCAGCGTAAGTGATTGAGCGGTCACTCGCGAGTGGCCCGTTAGGGATCATCCGCTGCTTGACGCTTGACCCTTCTGACTAGAGAACCGCAACTACCTTATCGACGCCAGGGTCATGGCCATGGCAAGGTGTCGGCCAATCAATTTATTCTGTTGAAAAAGTCAGTTTCAGGGACGATTTTTCTGGAGCGACTAGAGGCTGCTGTGCTACGTGAGCGTTCAGGAGGAACGCTCACGATGATGGGACAGCAGCCACGGACTGAGCCGCTGTTTTATTACTTCCGGTTAGAAGATCAGATTCCTGACGATCATCTCCTGAAGCGCCTGGACCGCTGCATCGATTTCGCATTTGTGCGGGAACGGTTGCGAAATACCTACAGTTCGATCGGCCGTCCCTCGATTGACCCAGAAGTCCTCTTGCGCCTTTTGCTGGTGGGTTATCTGTACGGAATCGAAATTCGTCTTGAACATGTCTCCGAAACTGGCGCCCGACAAAAGCGCGCCGCTTCTCTGTGCCGGCATCACCACCTATTCGCCGCTGCGGCACTGGAAAGTCGGCAAAGGCCAAAAGGTCGCCGTGCTCGGGCTCGGCGGCCTCGGGCACATGGGAGTGAAGTTTGCCGCATCGTTTGGCGCGGAAGTCACCGTACTCAGCACGTCCGCTTCGAAAAAGGCGGATGCCATCCGCCTCGGAGCGCATGATTTTGTGCTCACCAATGACGACAAACAAACCCAGCGCGTTACCAACCGCTTCGATCTGATCCTGGATACGCTCTCCGCTTCGCATGACTACAACCTGTGCGTCGGGATGCTGAAGAGCTGCGGTACGCTGGTTTGCGTTGGACTTCCGCCAAAGCCGATCGAGGTGCCGGCGCTGAGCATCGTCTTCGCCAGGAAGTGCATCGCCGGTTCTCTGATCGGCGGCCTGCCCGAAACTCAGGAAATGCTCGATTATTGTGCCTCGAAGAACATCACCGCCGATGTCGAAGTCATTCCAATTCAGCAGATCAACGAGGCCTACAAACGAATGCTGAAGAACGACGTGAAGTATCGCTTTGTCATCGATATTGCCTCACTACCGTAGGCTGTCTTTTCAGAATTCCGCAGAACCAGATCTAAACGGACCGATTTTCTTCAAGTCTTGATAAGTCTTGCCAGCTCAACCGGTCGATGCAACACCAGCTAATCGGCTGATCGGACAACACTTCACCCCGGAGCGACGATCTGTCTGGCTGTATTCAATCAGACCTATACAGAGTAGTGTTTTTTTTAATCAACCCTCGCGAGCGACTTTCGCCCTGAGAACTCCTGCGAGTAGACGGGTCGAGCAAGTGTTGCAACGACCTATTGAATCCACCCTTGTTATCGGCAACTGACCGTAGACGCGACCATTCTTATCGTCAAATCTTCCAGGGACTTTTTCTCCGCCTTCGTTCTCTGTTTCTGTTTCTAACCTGTCGAATGGTTCAAACGACGGCTCTTTTAGTTCGACGCCGCCAGCAACTCTCTACACTTATGATTTGAATAACAATCTAACCGGCGTAGTGTCAGCGGGTAACACGCAAACGCGCACAAACACCTACGATCTGCTCTCGCGTGCCACGGCAGCAACGAATCCCGAAACCGGAACAACGAATTTCTATTACACGACGGCTGGTAGTAGCCTATGTAGCGGCAATCCGTCAGAGGTTTGCCGTCGCACCGATGCGAGGGGCATTACGACGACGTATACCTACGACTTGTTGAATCGGCTGACTTCAAAATCCTATTCAGACGGGACGCCGTCAGCGAATTACTACTACGACCAGACCTCCTTCAACGGTCTTAGCATTACAAATGGAAAAGGTCGCCTAACAGGAATGAGCAAGTCCGGCTGGACCTGGGCGGGCTGGTCCAGGACCTGAGCCGCTGGGAGGTTAAAGTCCTTTCGCCGGACGCGGCCGAGTCTCAGTTCGCTGGACTCTCTTTGCACGGGAGCGTCAGCGAGATCACCCTGGGCCGGATCGAGCACTATACCGTGATGACTCTCTCGGCCAGGCCGGGACCGTAGTTTTATCCACCTTCTTCTGTGAGTTGTCGCTCGCCAAAATTCTGTGCCGAATTGAAACTGTCCTACTAAAAGCCAAGATAAAGAATATCGGTTTCGGAACGTTGCAGATGCCCGGAACCACCAACGGCACTTTGTGGACCAACTGTGGACCAACTGAGGCAGGATTTTTGGGCTGCCGGTGCTTGCAAGTGCGACACCCGCAAGGCTTTAGATTTTCCGACACTCCGGTTCGGGACCAGGGGGTCGGAGGTTCAAATCCTCTCGCCCCGACCACTTCCACCGTAGAATCAACAGCCTGCGAAAAAGCTAAGACATTCTGGCTGCGAACTAGGAGGTCGGTGCTTCATATCCAGTTGCCCCAATCAACGTAATCCCTATATTTCCGCCAACTAGGCCGTCTTCGCAGGTCTAAGCTTTTGACGCTGAAAGTTGGCAGGTTGGCCAATTCCTCCGCTCTATGAATTTCATAACGGGTGCCGCACCGGGGAGATCAAACGGAGATAGAGCGTCTACCTGGTGAGCAGGAGTGCCACGGCGGGAGAATGCTGTTGATGAAGAGACTCTTTTCAGTTCGTTAGAAAGATTGAACCAGCTCCACGGCCCGGCGCGGCCATTGATGTTTCGTTCTTGTTGACATCCTCCTAGCGTCCGGTCTAAATGAATTTTCCGAGGTCGTGCTGCGGTGGCGACAAGAATGTCACCCATCCCGGGGCCCTCGGGGTACGTACTGTGCCCCTGCGGGAAAGCGCGGACTTTACCCTTTACCGCGGCCGAAAGCACGACGACCCCTCGCCAGTCCTGGCGACCGCACTCTCTACAGAACAGCCGTCGCCTCAGAGTATCAGGCGGCTCGAGCACGAATACGCGTTCGCAGCCGAACTCGATCCCGCGTGGGCGGCCAAGCCTCTGGCCATTACTCGTCACGTCCGGCAGCCGATGGAAATCGGACAGTTCCTTCGACTCTCCGTGGCGCTGTCTGGCGCAATTTGTCAGCTACACGGACTGGAGCTGATTCACAAGGACAGGAGAACATGAGCGGCGTACGGGTACTCGTAGGCACACAAAAGTGCGCCTTCGTTCTAACGTCGGATGGCAAGCGACAACGTTGGGAGCTCAGCAGCCCTCATTTTGTCGGCTGGGAGATTTACCATCTGAAGGGTTCGATTGCTGATCCGAATCGACTTTATGCCTCGCAATATAACAGCTGGTTTGGTCAGCTGATCCAGCGCTCCAATGACGGCGGCGAGACTTGGGAACCCGTAGGCAACAGATTCGTATTCGAGGGCGGCATCGGTAATTACGAAGGCTATGATGGAACGCCCCAAGCTTGGGAGTTCAAGCGGATTTGGCACCTCGAACCCTCACTCACCGATCCAGATACCGTCTACGCTGGGGCCGAAGACGCGGCTTTATTCCGCTCGACCGATGGCGGACAGAACTGGGAGGAATTCCGCGGATTGCGCGCCCACCACTCGACTCGGCGGTGGCAACCGGGCCGGACTGCGATGTGCCTGCACACGGTCCTTCTGGATCCGAACAACGCCCGCCGGTTCTTTATTGCAGTCATGGCTGCGGGCGTGTTCCGGACCGACGATGCCGGCGAGACTTGGCGCGCAATCAACCGAGGACTCAAGTCTCAATACATCGCGGATCCGAACGCCGAGGTTGGCCATTGCGTTCATAGCATCAAGATGCACCCCAGACGCCCGCATGTGCTCTTCATGCAGAAGCACTGGGACGTCATGCGGAGCGACAACGCGGGAGACTCTTGGCAGGAAGTAAGTGGAAATTTGCCGTCAGACTTCGGATTCGCGATAGATGTTCATGCCCACGAGCCAGAGACGATCTATGTCGTCCCTATCAAGAGCGAGTCGGAGCACTTTCCGCCTGAGGCGAAACTCCGAGTTTACCGAAGCCGTACGGGTGGATACGACTGGGAGCCGCTTACCAAAGGCTTGCCGCAAAACGATTGTTACGCGAACGTATTGCGCGAAGCGATGGGAGTCGACTCTCTCGATCCATGCGGCATCTATTTCGGAACTACGGGCGGGGAAGTCTACGGCTCGGCCGACGGCGGAGACACCTGGATGCTGATCGCACAACGCCTTCCGCCCATCCATTCCATTGAGGTACAGACGCTGCCATGATCCGGCTGATACTCCCGGGACAATTATGCGCCCTGACGCGCGTCGGCACCGAGGTCGAACTTCGTATCGAAGGCCAAGCCACGCTACGCTCAGTGCTCGACGCACTCGAGGTACAGTATCCCGTACTGCGAGGCCTGCTCCGCGACCCCATCTCGCAACGCCGGCGTCCCCTCTTGCGGTTCTTCGCCTGCCAGGAGGATCTCTCGAACGAGCTGTTGGATGCCCCGCTGCCCCAAGCGGTCGCCTCGGGGACGGAGCCCTTAATTGTGATAGCTGCAATTGCAGGTGGTTAGAGGCAGGCGATGCTGCGAGTATGCTCCGTCACCCACGATCTTGCGACTCCGAGGAGAGTTTTGTGACTCCCCATGACTCAAAGCAGAAAGGCAACATTCTCGTCATCGATGACGAGCCTGCCAATCTCGATTTGCTGGCGACCATCCTGACGGAGCAGGGCTACGCAGTATGCCTTGCAAAAGACGGGGAATCGGGATTGCAACTCGTAAAATGCAAATTGCCGGATTTGGTGTTGGTGGACATTAGCATGCAGGGCATGAACGGCTACCAAGTTTGCGCGAGTTTGAAGAACGATCCGGTCACCCGAAACATCCCTCTGATCCTCATCGTCCCGATATCGCATACGATTAATCAGCCAAAAGCGATGCTGAGCGGCTCGGTCGATTACATTGCCAGTCCTTTCGATGCACAGGAAGTTTTGTGGCGTGTCGAGACCCATATTTCCCTTCACCGCCTGCGGGCGAACTTGGAATCTGCAATTCGTGGGCGCGCCACAAAGCAGACCGTGACCTGCGAGGAACTAGAGAGGGCGCTGCGGGAGGCGCTCGCCCTAACTCGGATTACTGGACGCAAACATGCAGAAGAGAAGCTCCGAGAACGGGAAAGTGAGTTGCGACAGGTACTGGATCTCGCGCCTCAGCACATCGCCGTATTGGGGCCCGAGGGGAGTCGGCTGTTTGCTAACCAAGCCTCCCTCGATTATTACGGCCTCACTCTGGAGAGTTGGCGGGTCGGCGACCCCGGCAGATTCCTGCATCCTGATGACTTAGAACGCATGGCGAGTGTAGCTCAACACACTGAATTATCAAACGCGTCCGCGCATGACGCCGAAGTGCGTTTATTAAGGAAGGATGGGATGTATCGGTGGTTTCTTATCCGCCGCCATGCTCTGCTAGATGGACGGGGCGACCTCCTGCGGTGGTATGTCGCGGCGACGGACATTGAGGATCGCAAGCAGGCTGAAGAAAGACTCCAGACCGAGAACATTGCTCTGCGCGAAGAAATCGATAAGGCGTCGATGTTCGAGGAGATAGTAGGAAATTCTCCTCACTTGCAAACCGTACTTTCTCGCGTGGCGAAGGTTGCTCCCACTGAAAGCACGGTTCTCGTCACCGGCGAAACAGGAACTGGCAAAGAACTCGTCGCCCGCGCCATCCATAGGCTGTCCCGGCGCTCTCAACGGGCTTTCGTCAGCATGAACTGCGCCGCAGTACCACGCGACTTGATCGCCTCCGAACTTTTCGGTCACGAGAAAGGCGCCTTTACCGGGGCAACTCAGCGGCGTCTGGGACGGTTTGAGTTGGCCGAAGGAGGCACGATCTTTCTCGATGAGGTTGGGGACCTTCCGCCCGACACGCAGGTCGCGCTCTTGCGAGTCTTGCAAGAGCGGGAGTTCGAGCGAGTCGGCGGAGCAAAGACGATTCGAGTCGACGTTCGAGTCATTACGGCGACCAACCGTGACCTGACAGCCGCTGTGGCCAGTGGAAGCTTTCGCCAAGACCTCTTTTACCGCCTCAACGTATTTCCCATCGAAGTGCCACCGCTCAGAGACCGGGCTGAGGATATATTGATGCTCGTCGAATACTTCGTACAACGCTACGCCAGGCGCGCCGGCAAGAACTTCCGCTCGATCGACAAGAAGACGTTGGGTTTGTTGCACAACTACGATTGGCCAGGCAATATCCGTGAGTTGCAGAACGTGATCGAACGGTCCGTGATTCTGAACTCCGGTGAGGTCTTCGCCGTCGACGAGTCCTGGCTGTCAAGACAACCGCCTCAAGTACGACCTCGGGTTGCTTTACCCGCGCCGTTACATAGCGAACCACGAAGCGAGCAGGAGATCATCGAAGCTGCGCTCGCCGAGTGTCGGGGTCGTGTCGCCGGGCGGTCCGGCGCTGCCGCGAAGCTCGGAGTTCCACCGTCCACGCTGGAACATCGCATTCAAGCGCTGCGCATCGATAAGACGCAATTCAAATTTCGCTGATGCGCCGCCGGATTCGTCAGATTCACCGTATTCACCACAATCCCCACATCAAATACTCCGCTGACGACTGAATCGCGCGCACTGTCAGCGACTTACGAGTGGCGCTCCGCTTGCTATTCACTTCATTGAAACTTGCGAGGCTGATGTGACGTGCAGAATCGACCGAATTCCGACTGACCAGGGTCTGGTGCTGCGCATCATTGGGCGGATTACACGGGATGACTTGGACGTGTTTCGCACTGCGCTAGAGGACGGCACTATCGTCGCCGTCGAGCTCGCTGAACTCGAGTTGATCGACCGAGATGCCATGAAGCTCCTGGCGATCAACGAAGCAAACGGCATCGAGCTCAGACACTGTCCGGCCTACATCCGCGAATGGATCACGAGAGAGCGAGACAGCAGCTAGCGCCCGTATTGGCGGGTACCATGATTTGAAATTCTGCGGCTTACCGGCCGCTCAGGAGGAAGTGATGACAAAGATGACGACTGCACAAGATGTACTGCAGGCAACGGCGATTCGTCCGTTTCCTGTGGCAAGTGTTCCGGAAGCCGAGCTTACAGATTTACGCAAGCGCATCAATACGACCAGGTGGCCGGAACGAGAAACGGTGACGGATGCATCGCAAGGCGTGCAGCTCGCGACGATTCAGGCACTCGCGCAATATTGGGGGACAGACTACGACTGGCGTAAGTGCGAGGCAAAACTGCAGTCCCTGCCGAACTTCCTCACCGAGATCGACGGGCTGGACATTCATTTCATTCATGTCCGATCCAAACACGAAAATGCATTGCCTCTCATCGTGACGCACGGCTGGCCCGGCTCGATCACCGAACAGTTCAAGATCATCGATCCGCTAACCAATCCCACCGCACACGGCGGAAATGCATCCGACGCGTTCGACGTCGTAATTCCCTCCATGCCCGGCTACGGTTTTTCCGGCAAGCCGGCCACGACCGGATGGGACCCCGCCCACATTGCACATGCCTGGGTCACATTGATGAAGCGCCTCGGCTACAACAAATTCGTGGCGCAAGGCGGCGATTGGGGTGCAGCCGTCACCGAGCTGATGGGTGTGCAAGCGCCTCCGGAGTTGCTGGGCATCCACACGAATATGCCTGGCATCTTTCCGGCCGACATCGACAAAGCGGCCGCTTCCGGCGCGCCGGCACCATCAGGCCTTTCGGCCGACGAGAAGGTCGCTTACGAACGTGTACAGTCCGTGTATCAAAAGGGAATCGCCTACGGGTACCAGATGGGGCTGCGCCCTCAGACGCTGTACGGAATCGCGGATTCACCCGTAGGCCTCGCGGCGTATTTCCTCGATCACGACGCGCGCAGCTACGAGATGATCGCACGCGTCTTCGCCGGAGGCAGCGAAGGCCTCACACGAGACGACGTCCTGGACAACATCACGCTCACCTGGTTGACGAATACGGCGCTCTCGGGGGCTCGTCTCTATTGGGAAAACAAGGGTTATTCGTTCTTCGGCGTCAGAGGCGTCGTTGTTCCGACCGCCGTGAGCGTCTTTCCAGACGAACTCTATCCTGCTCCGCGAGAGCTGGGCGGAGCAAGCGTATCCGAAGCTCATCCACTACAATCAAGCTTCACCAAAGGCGGGCACTTTGCGGCCTGGGAACAGCCGAAGCTCTTTTCAGAAGAGGTTCGCGCGGGCTTCCGATCGCTACGGTAAGGTTCTTCAAAAAGGAGGCATTATGAAGCTCACAGGGAAAAAGGCTCTTATCACCGGCGGTAACAGTGGCATCGGTCTGGCCACAGCCCGACTTTTCATTGCTGAAGGCGCACTGGTCGCCATTACCGGTCGCGACCAGAAGACGCTCGATGAAGCGATCGCCGAACTTGGATCTAGCGCGCGTGGCTACACCGTTGACGTCACCATTGCGGAGGATCGCAAGCGGCTGTTCGCAGCCCTGGCCAAAGATTTCGGGAGGCTCGACATTGTTTTCGCCAATGCCGGCATCTCCGGCCAGACTCCTACGGGCTCGACCGACGAGGCCATTTTTGAGAACGTGATCCGCACCAACCTTAATGCCGCTTTCTTTACGGTGAATTCAGCGGCGCCTCTGCTGAACGACAACGGCAACATCATCTTTAGTGGGTCGGTACAGAACTATCTCGGCCAGCCTGGCGTCGCCGCATATGCAGCCACCAAGGGTGGTCTCGTCTCGATGGCGCGTTCCATCGCCGCCGACCTCGCACCGCGCAACATTCGCGTGAACGTCGTCGCACCAGGCGCGATCAAAACTCCCATTTGGAAGCGCGGGCCCCGCGCCGCTGCTTCCGCAGAGGATTCCGCTAAGTTGGCGAAGTTCTTTTCTTCTGCGGTTCCGCAGGGCCGCTGGGGCGAGCCGGAAGAAATTGCCAAAGCCGTGCTCTTCCTTGCGTCGGATGATTCCTCCTACGTCAACGCGGTCGAGCTGATAGTGGATGGCGGATTCACGGGTGCCCCGTTTGGAGCTCCCATTTTTCAGGACGTATCTACGCCGCTCGGTAGCGAGGCGAAGTTGGCAAAAGCTCATGCGGAGTGAACCGCTAATTGAACTTCGGCCGGTACCTCGAACGTCGATCACACGGATACGCAGCCCGGCTGATCGTTGCCATGGATTTCTGAACTCGGTACCGACGTTCGACATCCGCCGGCTCCCCATTAGGATTTTTGAGTCGCAGCGAGTCGCTTATATTGAGCAGAATTCCAAGTCCTGGTAACTCGTGCCGGCTCAGGAGACATAAACATGAAACCCTGGAAAGCAGTTTTGCTGATTCTGTTTGCTCTTGCGGTTGCAGCCGCGGGATACGGGGTGGCTCTTGTGCGACGAGGCTTCAGCGCACTTGCGACACCCTCAGCCATTGAGGTGTTTGCGGCCACAACGGCGCGCAAAGTGGCCGTGCCATCCTCGTATCGTCAACTTCGCAATCCCATCGTGCCTTCAACAGAGAACATTCGGGGAGGCATGGAGCATTTCTCCTATCATTGCTCCGAGTGCCATTCGAATGACGGAGGGGGCCAGACGGTATTCGGCAAGGGCCTCTATCCGAAACCGCCCGACTTGCGCGCAGCCGGGACACAGAACAAGAGCGATGGTGAGCTCTACTACACAATTGAAAATGGAGTTCGTTTGAGCGGCATGCCAGCCTTCCACGGAACGCACACTGTGCCGCAAACCTGGCGCCTGGTTTTGTTCATCCGGCACTTGCCTCAGATCACGCCCGAGGAACTCAATGACATG
This sequence comes from uncultured Acidobacteriota bacterium, assembly GCA_963846235.1. Lineage (GTDB taxonomy): Bacteria > Acidobacteriota > Terriglobia > Acidiferrales > UBA7541 > Palsa-189. The sequence goes on along the minus strand of CAWJVF010000002.1, from coordinate 2,497,980 downwards.
AAGGGGTGGGACCCGAAGAATGAGGCGGATCCAGCGCATTTCTGAAGGGCGGGGAACCGCCCCAGAATCCTGCGGAAGAAACACACCACCACTAAAAGAAGAAACACCATGAAAGAACGTTAGCGAGGAGATTCGTTACATGAGCGCGATAGTTTCCACACCGATAGGCGCGGGCGAAAAACGCACTGAGAGACAACCTATGAAAAATGCACCGCGAAAACGGATACTTATTCTTGGCGGGGGCTTTGCGGGTCTTAGCGTCGCTATGGCGTTGGAGAAGAAGCTCGCGCAGGACCCTTCCGTCGAAATCACCCTCATTAATCGTGAGAACTTTTTCTTGTTCACACCGATGCTTCACGAGGTGGCGACCAGCGATCTTGATCTCACAACGATTGTAAATCCAGCACGCAAGATGTTGCGCCGTGTCCATTTTCTTGCAGGGGAAGTCGATCAGATCAATATCGAGCAGCGGACAGCCGTGGTTTCCCATGGCTTCGATCATCATCAGCATACGCTAGAGTTCGATTTCCTCGTCTTGGGGTTGGGCTCTGTCACGAACCTTTACGGCATTCCGGGGCTCCAGGAATACGCGCTCACCATGAAGACGCTCGGCGACGCCATGCGATTACGGAACCAACTGATTGCCCACTTGGAGGAAGCCGATAGCGATTGCAGCAAAGTGAAAGAGCCTCTGTTGACGTTCGTTGTGGCGGGCGGGGGTTTTGCCGGGGTCGAGACCATCGCCGGAATCAACGACTTCGTGCGGGCGGCACTTCGTTCGTACCCTCACCTAACCGCAGACATGCTGCGAGTCGTCCTTGTCCATTCCGGCCCAGTCATCCTTCCCGAACTGGGCGAGGAGTTAGGTGTTTACACTCAGCGAAAACTCGCTGGCCGCAAAGTAGAAATTCGTCTGAACACGAAAGTGGAAGGGTTTTCTGGCACGGCTGTCCGACTGAGTGACGGGACTACGATTCACACCAACACGCTCGTTTGGACGGCCGGAATCTCCCCGAATCCGTTGCTCCAAACTATTCCCTGCGCAAAGGAACGCGGACGTCTACTTGTCACTGAATCGCTCGAGCTTCCGGCCTGGCCGGGCGTTTGGGCCCTAGGGGATTGCGCGGCTATACCGGATCGACGGACTGGGAAATTTTATCCGCCGACCGCACAGCACGCGCTTCGCCAAGGCAAGATCGTGACGCGTAACGTCATCGCAGCGGTTCGCGGGACCGAGCAAGAGCGGTTCGAATTTGCGACCATCGCACAACTCGCGGCGATCGGCCGGCGGACGGGCGTCGCTAACATCCTGGGAATCCACTTTTCAGGTTTTATCGCGTGGTGGCTCTGGCGAACGATCTACCTAAGCAAGCTTCCGCGACTGGAGAAGAAAGTCCGAGTCGCCTTCGACTGGACGCTTGACCTGATATTTTCAAAGGACCTCGTTCAGTTTCTGGACATCCGCGCGCCCATGATTTCGCACCCGGAAGCCGATCCGTCTGAGCCAGCCAAGACGCTCGAGACCACGCCGCGATGACTCCCGAAGCAGGAGCGATTGTGGCGAACGCTTAAAGGAGAGAACGACAATGTTGAAGCAAATAAATCACAAAAGCGGTACACAGCAAGCGGGTTTGAAACGATCTCGGTGCCATAGGAGTGATCACCGCATGAAACGCACGTGTTTTCCAGGTATCACTGACATTGTCGTCGTCACGGATCCGGCAGAGATCCGGATTCCCCATATGCGGACGGCCACTGTCGGGAATTGATCAATGAGAGCCGCGAGGTTTTTTTAAGACTCATGCAACGTAACTGAGACACGCGTCCACACGCCTTCCAATAGCGCGTTGCGAACAGGACCATGTCTTATGAAGTCCCGGTCGAACCGTGAATCGTTTGAAATTGTCCGGATGCACGTTAGATGTTTAGACGGCCTCGTCTGAGAAATTTGAAGTACATCAGGGAACCATATATGGGAACACAAAATCTTCTTGCAGACCTTAGCGACGATGTAACCGAAGAGAAGCTAGAACCCGAAGGCGAAATCCGCGGGGACATGAATTTTCACGAGATCATCGGAAAGAGTGCCGCTTTGGGCCGGCTTTTGAACCAAGTGGAGACAGTCGCGCCTACAGAATCGACCGTCCTTATTTGCGGCGAGACGGGAACCGGAAAGGAGCTAGTGGCGCGCGCTCTCCATAATCTAAGCCCACGTCGCTCCAATGCTTTCGTGAAGATGAATTGTGCCGCTATTCCGGCCGGGCTGCTCGAAAGCGAGCTCTTTGGCCACGAAAAAGGGGCATTCACCGGCGCGATCGCCCAACGACTCGGCCGTTTCGAACTGGCAAACCGTGGCAGTATTTTTCTGGATGAGATCGGTGACGTCTCGCTCGAACTCCAGCCGAAGTTGCTGCGGGTGCTACAGGAGCGCGAATTTGAGCGCCTCGGAAGCACGCGCACTCTGCGCACCGACGCCCGGCTGATCGCCGCGACAAACCGTGACCTGGCAGCCATGGTCACGGAACAAAAATTCCGCTCGGATCTATTCTATCGATTAAATGTGTTTCCCATTCGCGTTCCGCCGCTACGCGAGCGTCGCGAAGACATCCCGACACTGGTCAGCTACTTTGTATTAAAGTTCGCGCGCCAAATAAGCAAGAGGATAGAGAGCATCACTTCAGAGACGATGAGCGCCTTGTGCAACTACCACTGGCCTGGCAACATCCGGGAGCTGCAAAACGTGCTTGAGCGTGCAGTGATCTTGTCTCCGGGGTCCGTGTTGAGAGTTGCGCTCTCAGATTTAAGTGCCGACGGTGGACTTATCTCTAAGCAGAGCCACCCCGTCAAGCAGGAGAGCGAGGGGAACCTGCGGTGCTTGCTCGAAGAAACCGAACGGCAGCGGATTCTGGAGGTCTTGGATGAAACCCGTTGGGTCATTGCAGGTCCACGAGGCGCCGCTGCTCACTTAGGCGTGAAACGGTCCACGCTTCAGGCCCGGATCCTTAAGCTCGGAATCGCTCGCAATAGGTGAACGCTATCCGGCCCCGAGAAGCTGGGCAGAGCGGGCCTATCCCAAACTGATTTATTAGAACCGGCCTACCAAAGGCGGGCACTTAGCGGCGTGGGGAGCAGCCGCAAGAGCTCACCGAGGAGCTTGGGGCGTCGTTCAAACGACCGCCTGTGTATACAAGATAATTATTCTCGAAAGCGCGAAGCCGCCGAAAAGGCGTTGTTCGTGAGGGAATCACAGCCGGCTGAAAAGGACGGGAAGCCGGTTCGTTTCAAAGTCGCGCTGGACGGCCGCCGCGCCCGGCGAGAATAACGGCGTTGACTCGCGGCGGACGGCGGCGGCGAAATTCGGGAGCCTCGCATGTATCAGCTCATCCGGCAAAAAGGCCCAATCGTGGACCGAACCTTCGAGATTGAATTCCTTGATCACGGCGTTCAGGCGCTTGACTTCACGTTTTGGTTAGGAAACTCTCGCGAGGTTGCAAAGCAGACGCGTCCCCTGTACCAAAAGCGTGCCAGAATCCGATCTTTTCATGCTATTGGGGTTAGCTTTGAGCGAAAAGCAGATTCCCCAAAGCGCTGGGTAGCGTACCAGATTAGCTTGTATATGCGGGCCTCGGGCCCTTGTTACGAGTTGGCCAAGTTGGCCAATTCTACGCTGCTCCGAATTCTGTAATCGACGCCAAAGCCACGACTTATTGAATTTGTCTTTCAGTTCGGGACCAGGGGGTCGGAGGTTCAAATCCTCTCGCCCCGACCATTCTTAAATTCCCGCTCTTCTTACGTTTGCGTTCCTTTTTGTATTTGCGATTCTTTCAGATTTTGTGGACTTGTTGTGGACCAACTGGACCAAGGATCCTTTAGACCGTCTTTGTAAGCGCCGAGCGCACAAAGACTTAGATTTCCGAATTCCGTGAGTCGGCGCCATGTGCATGCCAGTCCAAATCGTTCTGCCAAGTTTCTCCCTTTCAAATCATGAAGTTACGTAACCAAAAGACCTCCTGGCACAGCACCAGGAGGTCGATCCTTTATGTATAAATAGAAGTATATATAAATAGAAGCAATTCAAGCCCGCACGGGCTTGGTGCTGGTTGCCTGCGCAGGCGCCAATTCTGACGGGCTACTTGACCGCCTAGCGGAGAAGTTTCTTTTCGCGCTGCCCTGGAGATATTTCACCGCGAGCACTAAGCTCGTCACTATTAACGATATCCCTCCGAGGCTGAGGATGATTAGCGTGAGATCCCAAGCAGGCCGATGCCAGTAGAGGAACGGGAAGTCGAGGTCGTGTAAGCCCTGGTAAAGCCAACGCTCATACCTGCTGCGATTCGTGTACCGCGCTTCGATAGCAGTGGTTGCCGGGTTGATGTACAACCACGTGTGCCGGGCGTCGTCCAAACGGACACGCAACACCGGGAGCGGCTTCTGGCGAGTGCGATCATAATAATAAGTGTCGTACTTGGTTAGAGGGGTGTTGTCCGCAGCCGGCGCTCCTGCCACCCGTATGGCCGCATGTAGCAGTTCCGCATGCGATATTTCGGAGATGCAACTTTTCGAGTCATCGAGAGCCGACAACATCCTCGTTTGTGACCGCTCGCCACGCGCCAGATAGTAGGGACGGCCCTCAAACATCAGCATTTCGAGTTCACGCGCATCTAATCTTGCCAAAAGTCGTGTCGCGGCCGAGATGTTCCACGCGAACCTCTAGAGCTCCCGATTGACTTATTGTTCCGGCATAGACGGTCGCACCGGGCCCTTTTTCAACAGGCATGGACTCGCCCGTGATCGGTGCTTGGTCAACAAAAGAGTGACCTCGAAGCACTTTGCCATCGACTGGGATGCGCGCCCCGGGACGAACCAGGACCTCATTACCAACTGATATTTCGTGGATGCCCACCTCTTTCCATTCTCCATGTTGGCGGATGGTGGCAGCCCTCGGAAGGAGATCAACCAAGCGCTGGATCGCTTGGCGGCCTTGCCTACCGTCAGACCCTCAAGAATCTCAGCAACCAATACAAAAAGAGTAATGATTAGAGCCGTAAAGAACTCGCCAATCGCAAGTGCAGCTACGATGGCAATGGTCATTGAGAGTTCCATTGTCATGCGGCGCTGCGTGATGTTTTCGTATGCCTCGTGGAGGATTGGGAAAACCCCGATGAGTGTGCAAGTCACGCCGATTCCAGTTACATAGGGATCTCTCGCAACGCGGAAAAACCAGATGGCTCCGGCCGCTGCAGAAAGAAACAACACTCGAGTGATGTCTCGCCAACTCACTGCATGCCCGTGGTCGTCCTCGCCGTCGGTTTGAAACGCAGACGGTAGTGCGACAAGCTTTACGTCTGGTTCGTTCACACCGGCGCGGTTCATGGTGTTTTCACAGTGGCTAAGTGATTTGTGCAGTCACTGGCTTGCGCGCCAAAGCGCAAAATGCGAGCGCTGTTGGCGACTACGGCCAGCACGGCCACGCTCTGCGCCAGTGCTCCTGTGAGCGGATCCAGAATTCCCCTCGCGGCCAGCGCAATCAGAGCCACCGACAGGCCAAACGCGAGCCAGACGTTTTCTGCGATGATTCGGCGAGTGATGTCTGCCAGACCGATGAGTTGCGGCAGCCGTTTGAGGTCCGTTCCCAGGAGCGCCACATCGGCGCCGCCAAGGGCGACTTCATTCAGTTCCGCGCCTATGGCAACGCCCACGTCAGCGCCGCCAAGTGCTGGCGCATCGTTTACTCCGTCCCCGACCATCATCACAGTGCGGCCGGCAGACTGCTCCGCGCGAACGACCTCGAGTTTCTGAGCGGGCAGGACTTCAGCAACGACATCATCCATCCCGAGCGCTTCGCCGACCTCTCGAGCCACCGCCGCACGGTCTCCCGTGAGCAGGATCAAGCGATTGATGCCAAGAGCTCTCATGGACATCAGCGCATCGCGGGCTTCGCTGCGGGGCCGGTCGCGCAGCACCAGGCGGCCGAGACAACGGCCGTCATGCGCCACCCATACTTGCGAAACATCTCGGTCGCCGTCGAGACCGACATCGACACCGCAGTCTGTGAGAAGCTCCCTGCGGCCGAGAATTGCTTGCGACCCGTCCACCATGGCGACAACGCCGAGTCCGGGCCTTTCCTCCAGATCGCCGGGAGGCTTGCTGACAATTCCGTGCGCAGCAGCCTCGGCGACGACTGCGCGCGATACGGGATGCAAGGAGCCGAACCCGCATGCAGCAGCGACTCCGAGTAGGGTCTCTTCGGATTCGCCGTGGGCCGGGCAAATCTCTGTGACGGCGGGCGCACCCACGGTCACCGTCCCGGTTTTGTCCAGGATCAACGTATCGATGTCCGAGGAGCGCTCGAGAAAATCGGCGCTCTTGATGAGGATGCGAAGCCGCGTGGCCACCGTCATCGCGGCTACGACGGCAGCGGGGCCGGCAACGACGAGCGCCGTTGGAGTGGCAACAACCAGCACCGCGATAGCGCGGGAAAGGTCTTCAGTAAAGAACAGCGTGGTGGCCGCAACGGTAAGGACGAGCGGCAGCCACAGGCCGGCACGACGTTCGAAGAGCCGCAGCACGGGTACGGTGCTGCGCTCCACTTCGGCAAGGAGTTCGACGACGCGGCCCAGCACCGTGTCCGCACCGGCGCCGCGCACTTGAATCTTGAGAAGACCGTCCTGGGCCACAGTGCCCGCAAAAACGCGGCTTCCGGGTGCTACATCCTGATACACCGATTCACCGGTGATAGCGGATTGGTCGACGGCCGCTCGCCCTTCAATCACGGTTCCATCGACGGCGATTCTTTCGCCGGGGCGCACGAGGATTTCGTCGCCCGGCACTAGGCTATTGGGATCGACGCGCTCTTCCTTGCCGTTGCGCCAGCGCACGGCTTGGCGCGCCGCAAGTGCGCGAATGCCGTCGATAGCGGCGCGAGCGCCCAAAGAGCTGCGCTCCTCGAAAAGCCGGCCGACTTCGAGGAAGAGAGGAATCAGCGTGGCCGTGACGAAATCGCCGCTGGCGGCCGCCGCAAGCACGGCGATGGCTACGAGTTGGTCGGTCGCGCGCCGCGTGTCCCCCGTAACAATGCCGCGCAAGCCGGATGCCAGTGTCGGGATGCCGACCACGAGCGCAGCTAAGGCTCGAAGGAGCTCTCCTATCTGCCATTGGTCGGGGGCGACATGAACCAGCAGCGTTCCGAGCCCAAGGAAGCCGGTGCCGACCAATCCCGCGCCAAGTCGCACGCTGATGCGACGGCGCTCTCTGGGAGCAAGGGCCCCGGACAGGCTCTCCTCCGGTGGAGTCGCAGTCGGAGTTATCACGGTCCGAATGGCAAAGTCACTCATCGGTCGTCATCATCTCCTCCGCCAGCAGCTCCCTGGCCGCCCGCGGGCGGCACAGGGCCAGTGCTCCGCGGCGACGTGGAAGGCGCCGGAGGCACAACGGGAGGCGAAGCGGCTGCATTGGAGCGCGGATTCGGCCCGGCATTACCTGCGTTCACAGTTATGTGGAGCCCGCGGTAAGTGCCTCCGAACGGCGGCGGCACCCATCGCACGTTGCCAGCCGAAGCGATGGCACGTTCCACAGAGTCCCGATAAAGCCGTTCGCGAACCACAACGGCATTGGCCCGATATTCTCGATCGAGCGCCCCAAAAGCCTGGGCATCACCGTGAGCGACGGCGAGATCAGAAGCAGCAGCGGCTCGGGCGGATTGGAGCTTTGAATCCGTGTCCGCCTGGGCTTGCGGGATGGCACTTTCGGCGAAAGCTTGAGCCTCTTTCTTACTCGTCTCCGCGCCAATATAGGCGCTCTGCACTGCGTCGAAATCTCGGGCCAAGACGAGCGGTGGGGACAAGCGAGCGAGCTCGAGCGAGGTGAGTTCGAGACCGGAGTGAACTGCGTCCAGGCCCGTTTGCGCACGGCGCATCGCCGTGTCAACCAGATCCTTACGGCCATCGGACAAAACGCGGTCCACACCCATCTCGCCGAGAGAGCGAACCATTGCGGCCGTGACTTCGACCCTGAGCACGTCGTCTGCTTTGGGGCCATAGAACGCCCATTCGGCGGGTTCCCGCACACGGTAGCGCGCGACCATATCCACGTGCACGATATTTTGATCGCCTGTGAGTGCGTAGCCTTGCATGATCGGGTCGAGCGTCAGCCCCTCGAAAGCGATCGCGTCATCTCCAGCGGAAAGCGTAGTTACGGGAACCTCCCAGACGTGCTTGACTTGCACGCGTATGACGCGGTCGATAGGCCGAGGGAACGCAAAGAGCAAGCCGGGACCATGTTCCTGCAGAGCGGGGGTAGCGCCGACGAGATGTCCCCAGCGCAAGATCACGGCCACTTCATCGGGTCTCACGATGCTGATTCCCGATAGCGCATACAGGACGGCCATGGTCGCAATCCACCAATGCATGCGCTGCCACGCGCCGTCGAGCAGATGCGCAATCGGCGACGCGAGCCGGCTGATCTCTGAAGGCGCTTTCAGACGCCTCATCGTCCATCCTTGTTCTGCAAAAGCGAAAAGGGCTCGGAGTCGGTGCGGAGAATCAGTGACGTGTTTCCGGTCACGAGCTTATCGAGAGAATCGAGCGAGCGCGTGAGGCGGTAGAGTTCTGGGTCGGTGCGGTGGGCGTCAGCGTAGATTTTCGCTACTTGTGCCGCCGACTCGCCGCGGATGCGCGCTTCTTCCTCAGCGCCTTTGGCGCGAATGCGAGCCGCCTCGAGCTCGGCCTCGGAACGAATGCGACTGGCTTCGCGCTCTCCTTCGGCTTGGAACTTTGCCGCGAATTGGCGCCGCTCCGCGCTCATTTGCTCGAAAACGGCGGTCACGTTTTCTTCGGGGAGCGTGATGCGCTCAAGGCGGACCTGTTCGATAGCCACGCCATAGTTACGCAGCGCCACAGGTGCTGTGGAGGAAAGGAACTCAGATTCGATCTGATCGACTTGCAGGTCTGCGGGGTTTGTAGACACTAAAGCGGACAGATCGTGGCCACCCAGCGTCCCGATCGCTGCATTGGTCAGAAGTCCATCGAGTTTGGCTTCGGCTCCGCCCTCGGTGCCGATGGCTTGAGTAAACGTGAGGGGATCGCCAATGCGCCAGACGACATACGTGCGCGCAATAATATTTTTCTTATCGCGCGTAAGCATCTCTGTGTGGCCCGTCTCGTAGATGCGCCGCCGCATGTCCAGCAGCGAGGCCCGATCAATGGGCCAGGGAAGCTTCCAATGCAGGCCGGGCTCGGTGGCCGCTCGCACGGGCCGGCCGAAGCGCGTGATGAGCGCCGTCTGCCCTTCACCGACTACGATTCCGGTCGCGCTGAAAATAATGGCAATCAGCGCGACCGTGCCGACCACGGCTCTCAACGGGCGCTGCGTCCTCATTGCATCAACCACAGGTCACCTCCATCCCGCTGAATGCGGGAGTCCACCACGACAAAGCCGCGACCGGCGAGGTTTTTCTCCAGCGTCTCCAGACGCCGGCGAAAGAAGTATTCCTCAGGGGCGGCGTGATACTGCGACTCCAAAGTGCGAAAGCCCCAGGCCTCACCGGCACCGCGAGCAAGCGTGTCGGCGCCTTCCGCACGAGCCGTGTTTTGGCCCACCAAAGATGCGGCCTCTGCGGCAGGCACAGTCTCGTTTCGAAAAGCCCGAGCGTTGACTACCGCCGTAACCTTCCCCAACTCGGCGGAGACTACAGCCTCGTAATCGCCGGCTACAGGTACAGGGGGATGCATGCCTCCGACTGTGAATCCCACGACTTCCACGCCGAGGCCGAGCGCGTTGGCCTCTTGCTGCACCATTCGGCCCATGCTGCCGGTAAGTGTGACTACATTCTCGGAGAGCGCGTCGGCAAGCGTACGATTAACAGTAGACCTCATCACCACGCGGTAGGCGATGGCACGCAAGGCATCGGCAGGGTTCTGCGCGTGGTAACGCCAGGCGTGAGGATCTGTGATGCGATATTGCACCGCAGCATCGATCGTTATCAGATCGCGCCCATTGCCCAGCAGGAGGGTGTATTCGTTAGCGGCATGCTCACGGGCCCACAACACATTTTCGGGTCCGCTTTCCTCTTCTCCTTCATGCCCAACTGTCAGTGCTTGCACGCGTTTTACGGGAACGCGAAATACGCGATCGATGGGCCACGGCCAATGCAGATGAAGCCCAGGCATCAGCGTTTGCCCTTGCACCGGTACGCCCAAACGCTCGATGAGGCCCGCTTCTTCTATTCCGACCACAGTGAGAGAGGTGGAAAGCCACGCGACAAAGCAAAGCGCGATTACGAGCGGCTCAAGGCTGCGCCGAACGACAGTGAGCGCCCAGGTGGAACGCAAGTCAATGCCGAGCTGCCGTTCACCGGTGTCCAGAAGGCTCGCGAAAATGTTAGGGCGGCTTCCAAGAGCCGAAAGAACGGCAAGATCCACAGGGAAGACTTCCGAAAGCTCACCGGCTGGGCGCCGAACCGTAAGAAGTCCGTAGCACACGGCGGCGTTTATGAGAAACAACACGAAATACAGGACTCGGAGCGCGGTTTGCTGCTGTGCCCATTGCAAACCCATCGACAGCACGGCAACGCCAAACATCCATGCAAGCAGCCGTGAGCCCCGACAGAGCCCTGGAGCCTCCGGCAATTGGGAGGTGTCGATCTGCCCAAGATACCGAGCCGCAATTGCCGCCAAACCGGCTGCTAGCAGACAAACGGAGGCAATAGTTCCGGCCAAGAGAGGATCGGGGCGAGTTTCGAGCAGTTTCAGCATCAGCATGGAAAAGACCGCTATGGTTCCGGCTATAGCCGTGCCTACCCGGATAGTGCCGAGCGCCCCGAGATTTCGTAACCACAGGCGGCCGCGTGCTGAGGCGAGCTTCAGGCGGCGAATCAAGATTGATGGTTCCAGCTTTTGTGCAGGCTGTACTGCCGACGCAGTCTCAGCGCCTGCCGACGCGGACTCGGGGATTGGCCGATCGCTCGACATAAGCCTCGCACGTGCCGACTGAGCCGTGGCGACGCCAGTAAGGATGCCCGCAGCCAGGCCCAGGGTGATGGCAAGTTCGAACAGCACTGCATTCGAAGTCATCACTCCGGCCACGATAGCGGCCGCGGCGCCTACCAGCGCAGCCACCAGAAGGACAAGAACGACGCCCCGATACGGATCGCGCCGTGGACCCGATGGCGGTGAGGCCGGCAGTTCGGGCTCCTGCATTTCAACCGTCTCTTCGGCGCCATTCCCGCCCGCGGCGACAGTTGCAGACGAAAACAGAAAGGCGTTGCGGTTCAAAAACTTTTCCATATAGGCCTCGGTGCGACGTGTTCAGCCCTTGCTACTGACTGAATGGCACTGCGACACGAGCCGGGCTCGGCCGCCATTTATGAATGAATCAGAAAGGAAAGGTCAGCCTAGGGGTGGGGCGCGACCTTGAGTGGCCAACCGCAGAAGGTAGATAAAGCGAATGTGTTCAGCAAAGACGAGCGTCCCGACTTGAATTGGCGAGAAATGTAGGGTCAGAACAGGAGAGGCAATCAGATGCGTTGCGCCATGAGCCGCCATGCACAAAACGCAGCGAGATTCGTTAACGGAATTCGCATCCGGATGACCATGAGCTAGTGCAGCGGTCGAAACCGTCAAAAAAGCGAGGATCGCCGCGACAACGAACGCTTGGCGAGGAATGCGGTTCATAATGGAAGCCTTAGGCTGCCCATCCTTATCCGAGTGTTTTACTTTGTCAAGAAATTTCACCCGCAGAGACGGCCGGCAAGAGCGTCGTTGCCGGGGATCTCCCCTAGTTCTTCCCGCTTGACATCGATCTGATCGCTGAACTATAAGCCTTGCATATCCTCCGAGTTGGGCAAAACCATGGAAGATATAAGCTGCCTCCGGAATCCAATGCAAACTACACTTCGATGGGATCGGATCCGGCTGGGTTTCGGGTGTCGCCTCTATTTGCAGTCTTCTACGCAGCGGAGGATAGCCGCCGCATTTCTCGTCGGCGTCTTTCTGCTGGCCGGATGCGTTGCTTCTCTGCACCATCACCACGACCTCCAGAGCTCGAGGCCTTGCCCGATCTGCTACGCGATACATTTGCCCACGCGCGTCGGGACCAGCATGCAGGTTCCAAAAATGGCACTTGTAGCCTTTGCCCTGCCTGTGGTGGTTCGTATTGCGCGTACGGAGCCATTGCGCAGCGATTGGCCGCCGCGCGCCCCGCCCGCTTGAACTGACTTCGATTCACACTTGTCGATTTGTAATTTGCACGAGCAGAGACGATGTCCGTGCCGAAGTGTCTAGGGCTCCTGATTTCCCAACTTGGCTGTAAAGGAAGAACCGCAAAGGAGCGGTGTTCGCACATGCCCATAAATCCTGATCCCGTGTGCCGCCTGCCAAACAAGCGAACCAGCATTGTTCTGGGGTTAGCGCTCGGCGGCGGCCTGCTCGCATTGTCCTGCGGGAACACATCCAAGGTGACGGCCGCTGGCGCAAGCGAGGACAAGGCCCTGGCCGTAACAATCGCCACCGTGGAGGCGCGCGAAGTGGGCCGGACGGTGGAAGCGGTCGGATCTTTATTCGCCTTTGACGAAGTCACGGTCAGTCCAGAGGTCGACGGGAGAGCCGAAAAGGTGCTGGTGGACGTGGGAGATCATGTGACCAAAGGTCAGGTGCTGGTGCAGATTCTTCCGCTCGAGTACGAACTCGCGGTTTCGCAGGCGCAGGCGCTGCTCGATCAGGCGAGAGCCAAACTCGGACTCGCAGAGGGCCAGGAGGAGCTCAGAGATCCGACGCAAGCGGCGTCTGTGAAAAAGGCGGCGGCGGATTTGGCGAATGCCGAGCAAAAGTTCAGACGCAGCGCCGAACTCACACAGCAGGGAATAGTGCCGAAGCAGACCTACGATGAAGACGAGGCCAATTACAATGCGGTGAAAGCGGCTTACGATCTGTCCTTGCAAGATGTGACTAACATGCAGGCCGCGGTTAAGCAGGACCAGGCAGCGCTTGACTTGGCCCGAAAGAAACTTCGAGACACCAGCATCCGTGCGCCCTTTGACGGCTTCATTAAAGAGCGCGACGTTACCGTGGGGCAATATCTGAAGGCAGCAACGACGCCGACTCCGACATTTGGGATCGTGAATATTAATCCCATGCGCGCGCGACTAAAAGTGCCGGAGAAGATGGCGGCGTGGGTGAGTGTCGGCCAGCCGATCGAGGTGACGGTGGAAGCTTTTCCGGGCCGCACCTTTAGCGGAAAAATCTGGCGCATCAATCCTTCGGTCGATCCGACGACGCGCACGTTTGACGTCGAGGGCCTGGTGGAAAATCGCGAAAGCTTGCTCAAGCCGGGCTTTTTTACCAAATCCAGCATTCTCACTAGCAAAGTGGAAAGGGTGCTGGTGATTCTGAGGCGTTCGATGAGCTACGCCTACGGCATCTACAAGGTTTACGTCGTGAACGGAAACAAGCTCAAGGAAACAGAGATCAAGATCGGCGACCAATCGGGAGAGGACGTGGAAATCCTAGAAGGCGTCAAGGAAGGGGATCGTTTGGCGGTGGCCGCGGAAGGCCAGGAACTCGCGCTCAAAGACGGCCTGAGCGTCAAAGTGGCGAAACGATGATCTCCACTGTTTCGGTGCGGCTCTCGTGCTGATGCGATTTAATGATTCGAGGTAGAGGCTGATGTCGCTGCCAGAACTTTGCGTTAAGCGGCCAGTGTTCGCGACGATGCTGGTGAGCTTTCTCGTCGTGCTGGGCATCTTCTCGTTTCACGATTTGGGAGTCGATCTTTTCCCCAGGGCCGATCCTGCTTCGGTAAGTGTGAGCGTGATCTTGCCCGGCGGAACGCCGGAAGAGCTGAATTCGCAGGTCGTCCTGCCGCTGGAAGAGGCGATCAGCAGCGTGAGCGGCATGGATGAGCTGACCACGCAAGCCAACGAAGGAAACGCGCGCATCACGTGCAAATTCACGCTGGAACGCGACCTAAACGGTGCGGCGCAGGATATTCGCGAACGCGTGGCCGCCACGATGCGCTTCCTCCCGCCCAATGTGCTGCCGCCGGTAATCACGAAGATTGATCCCGACCAAGCCGCAGTGTTTTCCATTCTGGTGTCGGGCAGTGGCAGTCTTCGGGAGACCACGGAGTTTGCGGACAAGGTGGCGCGTCGCGCGCTCGAAACAGTGGATGGCGTAGGCGCCGTGAACCTGACCGGAGGTCGCTTGCGGCAAATCCGCGTGTTTGCCGACTCCGAGAAACTCAACGCTTATGGCTTGACGATCCGCCAGTTTGAAAGCGCGATACAAAATGAAAATGTGGAAGTGCCGGGCGGAACGATTCGCCGAGGCGACCGCGAGATGGGCATACGCACGCTCGCTCGCATGGAAAAGCCCGAAGATTTCAACGACATCATCATCGGCAACGTCAATGGGTCGCCGATTCGCATTCGTGACGTCGGGCATGTCGAAGACAGCTACCCCGATCAAACGACGTGGAACTTCGTGCACGGCAAGGAAGCCGTCACGCTTGATGTGCAGCGGCAGTTCGGCGCCAACACGCTGGAAGTGATCGCGGCCGTTAAGAATAAGCTCGCGTCGATGCAAGGCCTCCTCCCGCCAGGGGTCTCGATCGAGGTCTTGCGCGACAACTCCAAATACATCCGCGCTTCCGTTTCTTCGCTCGAGGAACATCTGCTCTTTGGCGCGCTGCTGGCGAGCGTGGTGGTGCTGCTGTTTATCCGCAATGTGCGCTCGGTGCTGATCGCGGCGGTGGCCATTCCTACCTCAATCATCGCGACATTTACGCTCCTCAAGGTGATGGATTTCACGCTCAATAACATGACCCTGCTGGCACTGACATTGGCGGTGGGCATTGTGATCGACGACGCGATCGTGGTGCTCGAAAACATTGTTCGCTACATCGAGCAAAAGGGTTTCGAGCCAAAGCAAGCTGCGATCGAGGCCACAAAAGAAATCATGTTGGCAGTGATGGCCACCACGCTCTCTTTGGTAATCATCTTTGTACCGATTGCGTTCATCACCGGATACGCGCGCCGCTACTTGAATCAATTCGGCTGGACCATGGCGTGCGCGGTTCTCGTCTCCATGCTCGTGAGCTTCACGCTGACGCCGATGCTTTGCTCGCGGCTGCTGAAGAAGAGAGTTCGCAGACAGAGCCCGGAGCATAAAGAGGAAACGCACTCGGCAGGCGAGGCCGACCTGGTTGCGAACGGCAATTCAGTATTGGCATGGATTTACGGGGCCTATGGAAGAATGCTCGAGTGGTCGCTCGATCACCGCTGGGTCGTGATTCTGGCTGCGCTAGGAACTTTTGCGCTGACGTTCCCGCTCAGTTCGCTGGTCGGACGCGATTTCATCCCCGTCGACGATCAAGGGGACTTCCAGGTGATCTTCGATTCGCCAGTAGGAACTTCTCCAGACGGCACGGCAAGGATCGCTGTGGAATTGGCGAATCGATACGAGAAACTTCCTGGTGTGGTTTTCGCCTGGCCCAACATTAATGAGCGTTCCAACCACAGCCACGACTTCATTCGCCTCACCGATAGCAGCCAGCGAAACTTCTCCATGCTGGATGTGGCCCAAGAAATCCGCCAAATTCTGGCCGAGCCCCGCTATCGCGATCTTCGCACCAAATTCTGGTTTCCTTCGGCTATCGGCGGAAATGAGAATACAGGGTCGTTGCAACCCATGATTCTCGGTCCTGACTTTGATCGGGTGACAGAGCTGGCCACTAAAGCAGCAAATGAAGTGCGCAAGATACACGGCCTGACCGACGTAAGTGCCGAAGTGAACCTGAATCTGCCGGAGTTTCAAGTGCACATCGACCGCCAGCGCGCCGCGGACCTCGGAGTTCAGGTGGCGGACGTGGCCGAAGCAGTACGGCTGATGATTGCAGGCACGGATCAAATCTCGACCTATAAAGAGGGTTCCGAGCAGTACGACGTGACCATGCAATTGCTGCCCGATCAGCAGAGGAATCCCGAACTGCTTTCGAGGCTGATGATTCCGTCTTCGAAAGTGGGTCAGGTTCGCCTGGATAGCATTGCCACGATCGAACGCGGCGGAGGGCCATCGAGAATCGACCGATACAACCGGCGTTATGCGGCGAGCCTTGTGGCGTGGCCGCAACAAGGCTTGGACTTGGGAAGCGCGGTGCGCGCCGTGACCAACGTGATGCGGAAGGAGATTCCGCCGGGCTATAACCTGAAATTCACAGGCGTGGCCAAAGAACTCGACACCATGACGGACAACTTGATCAAGGCGTTCTTGTTGGCCTGCATTTTTATGTATTTGGTGCTCGCGGCCCAGTTCGACAGTTTTCTGCATCCCTTTACGATCATGCTCGCGCTCCCGCTTTCCATTCCTTTCGCGCTACTGACGCTCTATCTCACCCATCGGACGCTCAATCTGTGGAGCGCGCTTGGGGTGCTGCTCTTGACGGGCATCGTGCACAAGAACGGAATCCTTCAGGTGGACTATTCGAATAAGCTGCGCGAGCAGGGCATGCCGCTGCGCGAGGCCATCATTCGAGCTAATCGCGTCCGGCTGCGGCCGATTCTGATGACCACGCTGTCGATTGTTGCAGGACTGATTCCGACGGCCATTGGGATTGGGGCAGGCTCGTCACAGCGCTCGGCAATCGCGGTAACGATCATTGGAGGGCAATCGCTCTGTCTGTTGCTGACATTGCTGGTGACGCCGGTGGCGTACTCGCTCTTTGCCGATCTGGAAGAAAAACGGACTACAGTCTTTTCGCGCGGATTTCAGAAACTGCGGGTGGATATTTCGCGCCTGTTTACGATACATGCGCCCTGAGATCGTATGACTATTCCTGAACTCTGCGTCAAGCGCCCGGTCTTCTCGGTAACACTGATCGGCTTCCTGCTGGTCCTCGGAATTTTTTCGTTTCGGGATCTGGGAGTAGATCTTTTTCCCAAGACCGATCCCGCAACGGTCACGGTGACGGTGGATCTTCCCGGCGCGACCGCGGAAGAGATGAGCACCGAGGTTATCCTCCCGCTGGAGGAGGCGGTGAGCTCGGTCGGCGGCCTCGACGAACTCTCTTCGGAAGCCGACGAGGGCGTCGCCACGATCACCTCCAAATTCGTTTTGGAGCGCGATACCGAGGGCGCTGCGCGAGACGTTCGCGAGAAGGTCGCCGCAGCAATTCGGCTGCTGCCTCCCACGATTCTTCCGCCGACGATAACCAAAGACGATCCGGACTCCGATCCGGTTCTTTCCCTGTTGATCGCCGGCGGCTCCGATCTGCGCGAAACCACCGAGATCGCCGACAAGCAGATCAAGAGAACGCTGGAAACGGTCAACGGAGTGGGTGAAGTCGATCTGACGGGCGGGCGCATCCGGCAGATCCGGGTTTTTGGCGATGCCGAGAAGCTGAACGCTTACGGCATCACGATTACGCAACTCGAAGACGCGATTCGAAACCAAAACGTGGAAGTGCCCGGGGGAACTATACGGCGAGGCGCGTCGGAAATGGGTGTGCGCACGCTGGGACGCATCGAAGCGTCTGAGCTTTTTAATGACATCATCGTGGCCAACGTCAACGGCACGCCCATTCGTATTCGAGACGTGGGGCGAGTAGAAGACACCTTTGCCGATCCTCTCACATGGAACATGATCGGCGGCAAAGAAGCCGTCGTGCTCGATATCCGTCGGCAAACGGGCACCAACACTCTCGAGGTAATCGATGTCGCTAAGGCAAAGATCGCACAGCTCAAGAGCACTCTGCCGGCCGGAATCACCATTCAAGTCATTCGCGATAACTCCAAGTTCATCAAAGCTTCCATTGCGTCGCTCGAGGAGCATCTGCTGTTTGGCAGCTTGCTGGCCAGCCTGGTGGTCATGCTGTTCATCCGTAATGTGCGCTCCGTGATTATCGCGGCGGTGGCTATTCCAACTTCGATTGTCGCCACGTTTACGCTGCTCAGGATCATGGATTTCACACTCAACAATATGACCCTGTTGGCGCTTACTCTGGCGGTGGGCATCGTGATCGATGACGCGATTGTGGTGCTGGAGAATATCGTTCGCTATATCGAGCAGAAAGGCTATGAGCCGAAGCGAGCGGCAATCGAAGCGACGAAAGAGATTATGCTGGCTGTGCTGGCGACAACGCTGTCGCTGGTAATCATTTTCGTCCCGATTGCGTTCACGACGGGGTATGCCCGGCGTTATCTGAATCAGTTCGGCTGGACCATGGCGTTTTCGGTGATGGTCTCGATGCTGGTGAGCTTCACACTAACGCCGATGCTTTGTTCGCGCCTGTTGGGCCGCATGCGCAGCAAAGCAGGTGAAGCGCAACCGTCGCCGGACGCTTCTCCAAAATCACCGGCAGCGGCCGGTTCGTCGAGTACCGGCGTGGGCGCGCACGCATCCGGCGCCACAGACAACAAATTCTTTGCCTCGATCGACGGCATCTACGGCAAATTACTGGAATGGGCGCTCGATCATCGGGGGACCGTGGCGTGGGTTGCAGCGGCGACGCTGGCGCTTACGTTTCCTCTGAATGCCTTGGTCGGACGCGATTTCATTCCGGCGGACGATCAGAGCGAGCTCACGGTGGTTTTCGATGCGCCGGTGGGGACTTCGCTTCAAGGCACGGCCAAAGTAGCCACGCAGCTGGCGCACGAAATCGAGCGGAATAAAGCCGTATCTTTCGCCTGGGCCAGCGTCCTAAACGAGGATAACCACGGGCAGGTCTATGTAGGGCTGACCGACGTTTCGAAGCGCAAGCCGTCCAGCATCGAAGTGGGCAATCAGATTCGAGAAATTCTGGCCAAGCCCGAATATGCCGATTTGCGATCCGTCGTACTCTTGCCCTCCGTGCTGGGCAGCAGCATCGACTACGGCACGATCCGCCCACTGATCCTCGGACCAGATTTCTATGGCGCCGCGAAAATCGCAGAAGAAAGCGCGGAGGAGATGCGCAAGATCAAAGGTCTAGTCGACGTGAGCGCCGAAGTGAACCTGAACACGCCCGAGCTTCAGGTAAAAATCGATCGCCAGCGCGCCTCTGATTTGGGCGTGCGTGCTTCTGACATCGCCAATGCCGTGAGGCTGATGGTGGCGGGAACCGATCAGATTTCCACGTATAAGGAAGGCTCGGAACAATACGACGTGACCATGCAGCTGCTGCCCGAGCAGCAGCGGAATCTGGATTTGCTCGCGCGGCTGATGATTCCCTCCGCAAAGGTGGGCCAGGTGCGCCTGGATAGCGTGGCCACGCTGGAGCGCGGCGTGGGCCCCACGGTTATCGATCGGTATAACCGCCAGTTCCAGGTGGCGTTGACTGCAAATAATTCGGCGAGTCTTCCTTTTGATGCCGCGGTGCGGGAAATCAGCGCGGCGATCGAAAAAATTCCGCATCCCAATTATTTCGTGAAATTCACGGGGACGGTGAAAATCCTGGACGAGACGACGCGCAGCCTGATCATCGCCTTTTTGCTGGCTTGCATTTTCATGTACATGGTGCTGGCTGCCCAGTTTGATAGTTTTCTGCATCCCTTCACGATCATGCTGAGCCTTCCGCTGTCGCTTCCTTTCGCACTGCTAACGCTGTGGCTCACGCACCGGACGCTCAATTTGTGGAGCGCGCTGGGCGTCTTCCTGCTGCTTGGCGTGGTGAAAAAGAACGGGATTCTTCAGGTGGACTATACGAATCGCCTGCGCAAGGAAGGCGTGCCATTGCGCGAGGCGATCGTTCGCGCCAACCACGTCCGGCTGCGTCCAATCCTGATGACCACGCTGGCCATTGTCGCCGGGCTCGTGCCCACGGCGACGGGCATTGGATCCGGCGCGTCGCAAAGGTCGGCCATCGCGCTCACCATCATAGGTGGGCAATCGCTATGCCTCCTGCTTACGCTTCTGATCACCCCGGTCGCTTATTCCTTCTTTGCAGAGCTGGAATCCAAGCAGATCCGCATTGCCTGGCAAGGGGGCTTGAGCAAACTACGGCTAGGCGTCTCGCGCGTTTTTACGTCCTACAGCCGCTGACCACTGCACGCAGGCGAGAGAAGTACCGCCCCATAGGCGGTGGATTCAGGAGACTTCTTCAGCGGAGCCTGCCACGTCTTGCCCGGAAGAGGACCGCGCAAGGAGCGCAAGCTCCCGAGACCCTGTCGCTCGCCAAAATTCTGTACCGAGCTGAAATTGTCCTACAGCTTGGTCCCAACCACTCATTTGCCCGACTTCCTAACTTTAGTCCGAACTTCCGCGAATGGGCTCAATCTAAAAGCCAAGATAAGGAATATCGGTTTCGGAACTTTGCAGATGCCCGGAACCACCAACGGCACTTTGTGGACCAACTATGGACCAACTGAGGCAGGATTTTTGGGCTGCCGGTGCTTGCAAGTGCGACACCCGCAAGGCTTTAGATTTTCCGACACTCCGGTTCGGGACCAGGGGGTCGGAGGTTCAAATCCTCTCGCCCCGACCATTCTTTCCAGGTCCGGACCGGAGAGATAGGTGACACAAGGTACCGGTCACATAGGTAACACTTTCGGGCCGAACGGATTTTCGAGCGGTTCGAGCACTCGATTCTCCAGATCGAAATACCCCACATCGTAATCTAAGGGGAGGAAGTGTTACCCATGTGTTCGGTACAATCTGTCACCCATGTCTCAGGCCGCTCACCCGTGATCCCGGCACAATCGCCAAGGTGACAAGGCAGACTACTTAACAAAATATATCCGGCCAGGACACCTAGCACCTAGCAGTCCAGGAACCGACCGTGTCTGATCCGTTTGGCTTTGCGACGATTCGTAGGAATTGCGACAGGATCATCAAAAACTAGAACGTATTGGAGGGAACGTTCTCGATTCGCCTACTATTGCGAACGATTCCGAGCTTTTGCATTCTTGCCTGGAGAGTGGAGCGCTTCATTCCCAGTCGGGCGGCGGCACCGTTGGATCCTGCGACGACCCATCGAGTGTGCTCCAAAGCGGCGAGAATCTGATTGCGCTCGATCTCTTCGAGAATCCTTCGAATGTTTCCATGATCTTCGGATTGATCCGCGCTCTCCAGGTTAGAAACTGGTGCGTTATTCGTTTCAAGTTCTGAGAGCGCAACTCGTAACACCGAGTCGGAGGATAGGATCACTGCACGCTCGATCACGTTTTGCAGTTCGCGGATGTTGCCGGGCCAAGGATAACTAACGAGAGATCGCATAGTTTCGTCAGGAATTGTCTTGATCGTTTTGTCCATGGAGTGAGTAGCCTGCTGGACGAAGTACCTTACGAACTCGGGAATATCGGTTTTTCTTTCACGAAGGGCTGGCAGGGAAATAGGGAATATATTCAGACGATAATAAAGATCTTCGCGGAATTCTCGGTCTGCCACCATATGCCGTAGATCCCGATTGGTCGCGGCAACAACACGAACATCGACCCGCGTAGTGCGTGTACTGCCTACTCGCTCGAACTCGCGCTCTTGGAGGACACGGAGCAGCTTGGGTTGAAGCTCAAGGGCTGTGTCTCCGATTTCGTCCAAAAACAATGTTCCACGATCGGCGAGTTCAAAACGGCCGACATGAAGAGTAAAGGCACCGGTAAATGCTCCCCGTTCATGCCCGAAAAGCTCGCTCTCAAGAAGGCCCGGGGGAATCGCCGCGCAATTCACCTTGACCAAACTCCGGCTTCGCCGCGGGCTGAGTTCGTGAATCGCCCTCGCGACGATTTCCTTGCCGGTCCCGGTTTCGCCGCTAATCAAGACAGTGGCGGTCGTGGCCGCTACCGCGTCGACTTGAGCGAGGACTGAGCGCAGGCCGCTGAGGCGTCCAATGATCGTCTCGAGGAAAGGTGGTCGTGCGCATTCTGGCTTGCGCAAGATTGGTTCATCTGGACGATAAAGAGTCGTACTCATAGTCGCGATTCCGACGCATCCGCCAATGAAAGCCTTCCGTGCAACCGACGTCTCAAAGTTTGTTCAGCGCGCGCCTGCCGCTGAACCGCGATCTCTCGCTGATCACCGCCGTAGAGGTTGAAGCGACTCGACCATGGCTCGGATATCACGGTTTTCGAAAACCGGGCCTCCGCGCTGGCCCGTTCCGCTTACGACGGCATCCACCAGTACTCGGGCCAAGTCGTCGGCCCGAATCACCTGGTTGGGGAACACCAACCGAAACGCCGGATAGATCGCACGCAACAGGCGGTAACTGAAATTCGGCTCCTTGCGCGGCTCCACGGGGTAGATGTAAGCGGGCCGAAAGAGATAAACGTGAGGGAATCCCGCCGCGAGTAGCGCGTTCTCGGCCTCTCCCTTATAGCGTGCGAAAGGTATCCGACTTCGTCCCGTCGGGTCCGCGCCGTTCCCGCTCAAGAATGAGAACGCCGCGCCGGGGCTACTGCCGCGGAGAACTCGCGCGAACTCGACTGTGTAGTCCACGGTTGTCTTGCGAAGCTCCGCGCCCGAGACCGAACCCGTATACGTGCCCAGGCAAAAGACCGCTGCGTCCTGACCCGAAAGCACCCCTGCGAGTGCGGAGCAGTCCGCAAAGTCTTGATGCAGAACCTCTGTAAGTTTCGTGTGCGAGATGCCCAGTTTCCTGCGCCCGATCGACGTCACACTTCCGACGGCGGAGTTCTCGAGCGCGTAGCGAAGGGCGTATCCGCCGACCATTCCACTCGCGCCCACGATCACAACGCGCTTTTGTCCCGCCGTCGGAACGTTCATGCACGGCCCCGAAGAACTGCAAAAGCGCTCAGTGGAGACTTCAGGTTTGTCGTTGTCATGACAGTGGGCGCTCCTCAATCCAGTCGACGTAGAGCCGGCGCTCAGCAAATAGCCAAGCGCCGTCGATCTTCACGAACTGGTCCGCATAGCGGAGAGCGGCGATCATCAGGCGTCGTTTTCCATCTTTGATCGTGAGGTGATGGGGCATGCAATAAGTTTGCCCTGTGCCTCGGTCGCGGGTCAGCGTGAGGATTGTGGTCTGTCCGAGGAAGTGCATGGTCGCGGCGTACTGGTTCAGGTCTGCGAAGACCGGAGCGAGTGCTTCGCGAGAGTGCAGTTCCTGTGAAGGCTTCGCATCCTTGGCGTTCATGTACACCACGAAGTGGGTGTCCGCGGTAAAGAGTGCCATCTGACCTTTCACATCGCGACGATCGGCGCAGTGCGCGTAGGCCTCGACGAGTTCGCGGATAGCGAGGCGATCCGCGGCTTCTTCGGGTGAGATCGTTACGTGTTTGCTCATGAGCTGGTCACCTTATGACTCAAGGATGGCTCGGGTTTCGAGAAACGCCTCGATCCCGTATTTGCCATATTCGCGGCCGACGCCGGAGTATTTGAATCCGCCCCAGGGCGCATCAGGATCGTCCGTCATGCCGTTGATCACCACGCGCCCGGACCGTATTTGTGAAGCCACGCGACGCGCGCGCTGCAGGTCGGCCCCGAGGACAGCTGCGTGGAGACCATATTTAGAGTCGTTTGCGATCCGGATCGCCTCATCATCGGAGTCATAAGCGATGACACATAGGACGGGACCGAAGATCTCTTCCTGGGCAATGGCCATATCGTTTTTCACGTTTACGAATACTGTGGGCTTAACGAAATAACCCGCTTTGAGACCTTCCGGATGACCCTCGCCGCCGACGAGTACCTCCGCGCCTTCTTCAATGCCTTTCCGAATGTAGGATTCCACGCGGTCATATTGTTTTTGCGACACCATTGGCCCAACCATGACGTTGGGGTCGGCCGGATCGCCGACTGTAAAAGCGCGCATCGCACTCCGTATTCCCCGCTTTACTTCGTCGAGCCGGCTTTTCGGCACGAGGAGGCGCGTTCCCGCAGCACAGGCTTGTCCGCTGTTCATAAAGGCCAACACGAGAGCCGCCGAAATCGCCTGGTCGAGCGCGGCATCATCGAGCAGGATCGTGGGCGATTTACCGCCCAGTTCGAGCGTGACACGCTTCATCGTCGCGGCGCCATCGCGCATGATCTGTTGTCCGACGGCAACTGAACCTGTGAACGATATCTTGGCTACGTCGGGATTGCGCACCATCTCAGCGCCGACGACAGTACCGAGGCCCGTCACCACGTTGAAAACACCCTTGGGTAGCTCGGCAGCATTCAGAGCCTCAACCATCACCCGGGTCTGCAGCGAGCTCATCTCGCTCGGCTTGATGACGACCGTACAACCAGCCGCGACCGCCGATGCCAGCTTCAGGCAAATGAATAGCGCATTCGCGTTCCAAGCCGTAATCAGGCCGGCAACACCGACGGGCTCCAGCGTCACCGTCGTCTTGCCCCAGCTTTGTGTCAGCGGCAGCTCTTGAAGCCCCTTCTCAGCCGCGGCGAAGGCGTTGACCCCCGACTCCACAATAAGCCGGGCGAACTGGGCGACTCCACCGTACTCTTCAATCATGACAGCGGTTAGATCGTCGACGCGGTCGGACACAGCCTTATGTAACTGGCGCAAGTAACGCAAGCGTTCTTCCTTGCTTGTCCGACCGAAACTGGCCAATGCGCGCTTGGCCGCGGCGATGGCACGCCGCGTATCTTCCTCGTCGCCCAGCGTGACGCGGGCGATCACTTTGCCGTTGGTCGGCTTGATAATGTCCATGACTTCGCGGCCGTGGGATTCAACGAATGCTCCATCGATATAGTGGGTGGTGATTGTTCTAATCCCGTCTCTCTCTGTGATCGTTTTCCCCGTTGCCATTGTGTGTCTCCTTCGATGAGTTTCTACAATCAGAACGAAGTAACAACGACGCGCGTGAGCGAGCCGTCTTTTAACGCCGCGTAGCCGTCATTCACGTCACGCAGCGAAATCTTTCTCGACACGAGGTCGTCCAGGTTCATCCGGCCTTGCAGGTACAGCTGTGCGTACATCGGAATATCGTGCTTGGCGTTAGTTGAGCCGAAGTTCACGCCTTGGACTCTCTTCTGCCCACCAATCGCATTAAAGATGTTCATACCGATCTCGACTTCGGGTTTCGCCACGCCGACCAGGTACAGTCCACCGCCGACTCCGAGCATTGCGAGCCCCTGCTCGGCCACCGCCTTGAGCCCTACGAAGTCGAAGACGTGATCAGCTCCTCCCGGCAGGAGATCGCGGACAGCATCGATGGGTTTCGTCGTCGTGGAGTCGATGACGTCGGTGGCGCCGAAGCGTTTGGCCTCGTCGAGTCGCTTCGCCTGGATGTCGATGACCACGATTCTCGACGCGCCTGCGATGCGCGCGCCACTAACGGCGTTGAGCCCAACCCCTCCAGCGCCGAAGATCACAACCGTATCCCCGGCGCTAACGTTTGCGGTGTTCACAACGGAACCGGCGCCCGTTACAACTCCGCAGCCGAGCAAGGCAGCCTGGGCGAAGGGCATCTCCTTCGGTACAACAGCGAGCTGGTTTTCGTGGATGAGCGCCCGTTCGGCGAACCCTCCCAGCCCAAAGCCCTGGAACAAGGCAACCCCATTGCGGCTCAGGCGTGGTGCTTCGGTGGGTCGGCGCAGCGTCGACTCCGGATGCATACACTGGAAGGCACGGCCCGATAGGCATCGAGCGCACGCTCCGCATGACTGCGCTAGAGAACCTACGACGTGATCTCCGACACCGAGTTGCGCGACGTCCGGACCGATTGCAGCTATGATCCCCGCAACCTCGTGACCAAGCACCGCCGGCGTTGGAACGATATCGTGAGTAGCGAAAAGCAGGTCCGTGTGACACAGCCCGGACGCCAGCACCTCGACGAGAACTTCGCGCCCGATCGGCGCGGCAATGTCTACATCCTCGAGGTCGAATCCGCGGCCGAGTGTGTTAACTACAAGCGCCTTCATTGGTGGCCTCTCCTTATGGCTCGCCGACGATCGGGAGGCGGCCCTGTCTCGGGCAGCGAATTCAGAGATTGTTTCGCCAGTCGAAGCAGGGCGCGATGACGATTGCTATAGTCTTGAGTTTTCCTGCTGCTCGCGAGCGAAGGATGACGCTATCGACAAAGAGGCGCAATCGGGCCTTAGTCGCGCGAACTACCACCAAAGTGCTAGTCGATTAGAAGCGGAAAGCCATCGGAATGAGCAGACCGGCTATAGAGCAGGAGTAAGCTATTGACGAGCGGAGAGTTTGAGCTTGTCGGCCATGCGGACCAAATCGGCTACCGATCCAGCCTGCATTTTCCGCATGACGTGGCCTCGGTGGATTTTTACTGTGGCCTCGCTGGCTCCGATTTCGGACGCAACCTGCTTATTGAGCATTCCCGAGACCACAAGAGTCATAACCTCACGCTCTCGTGCCGTCAATGCGTGATAGCGCTCTTGCAAGTCGTGGATTTCGGCCTGTTGCTCCCGCGTGGCACGGTCACGTTGGAGGGCCTGCTGAATTGCGTCCAGCAGATCCTGGTCTCTGAAAGGTTTCGTTAGAAATTCAACAGCGCCCGACTTCAATGCCCTGACAGACATCGGAATATCTCCATGCGCCGTGATAAAGATGATGGGGATTTGCATACCTGTGTCGGCCAACTGGCGCTGGAAATCGAGCCCACTCATCTGCGGCAGTCTCACATCCAAAACTAAACAGCTCGGGCCATTGGTGCCTTTGCCGCTCAGAAACTCCTGACCACTCGCGAAAGATTGAGCGCGTAGGCCAACTGACTCGACGAGATCCTGGATCGCCTGACGCATGCCGCGATCATCATCGATGATGAACACAATGGGAGTGGCCGCGGATTTCATGCATGTGCCCCAGCTTCGATAGGGAGCGTGAAATGGAAGGTTGCGCCCGGCCCCTGATTGGCAGTGGCCCACACGCGCCCTCCGTGAGCTTCCACAATCGAGCGGGTAATAGCCAGACCCATACCCGTTCCCTCAGGTTTCGTCGTATGGAACGCATCGAAGATCTGTTCAGTACTTTCCTGCGGCAATCCAACGCCGGCGTCGCTGATCGAGACGACTATCTGACCTTGAGAATTCGGTCGCGCCATAATCGTCAATGCGCCTCCGCTGTCTTTCATAGCTTCGATCGCGTTTAGCATCAGGTTCATGAACACCTGTTGAAGCTGCACGCGGTCAACCAGGATTTTAGGCGTATCTGCGTCGATTGCGGAGTGAATCGTTACAGAGTACCGAATCGCTTCGGTTTTGAGCAGAGCGGCCATTTCAAGAATGATCGCCCTGATGTCGACTATCTCACGTTTAGGGTGCACGCCTTTTTTGTAGAAGGACTGCAAACTGTTGATAACGTCAGCTGCACGATTTCCATCCTGCTCAATCCTGGCAGCTGTTGCCCGTGCCCTTTCCAGATCGGGTGGATCATGTGCCAGCCAGCGCAAGAGAGCGTTTGCACTTGTGATCGAAGCGGCAATGGGTTGCTTGATTTCGTGTGCCAACGCGGCGGCTAGTTCTCCCATCATGTTGATTCGGTTGATGTGCGACAGATCAGCCTCTAACTGGCGCAGCCTTTCGCGCTCTTCTTCCGAATGCTTTCGTTCCGTAATATCCATGGTGATGCCGACGTACTCGCCTAATTCTCCAGATGGATTGTGATGTCCTATGCCACGCAGGAATCGGATGGTACCGTCAGGACGACGAATCCGGAATTCCACGTCGTAATCCGCTCCCGTGCAGATTGCACTCTCAAGTTCTGCCCTGAGAGCAGGCTCGTCTTCCGGATGAATGGAGTTGTAAAAGCGTTCGAATGGAATCGCACCTCGGCTGGGGTCGAAACCATATAGGCGAGCGTTTTCGTCCGATGAATGAAATATCTGCAGTGTGACCAGATTGCACGCCCAACTGCCGGTGTGCGTTAGGCTTTGTGCCTCGCTGAGGTATGCTCGCTCTCTCCGCAATTCCTGCGTCAGTAACTGTTGCTCGGTGACGTCCATGCCGGTACCGAGAAGACCTTTGAAAACTCCTTGTTCCACGACGGGAATAGCCACGCAGCGAACGTAACGTAGCTCGCCGTCGGATCGAACAATTCGTGTTGTCACGTCGCACCCAAGGTTTTGCTCAAGCATCATCTTGATGGCATCAGCCATGGACGCTCGGTCTTGTGGGTGGATGATGGCCAAAAACTGTTCAGTCGTAGGGACCCCGTTCCGCGGGTCGAGTCCGTAAATTTGGTACAGCTCCTCAGACCAATGGCAACTTGAACCGTCGGACGTCCAACTTCCCATACGAGCGAGGCGCTGCCCTTCCCGAAAATGAGCCTGCGTTCGCTGCAGTGCTTCCTCTGCCCGCTTCCGGTCTGTGATGTCCTGGGTCGTACCGAACATTTGGTAGGGCCGTCCCGATGAGTCTTTTTTCAAATCGCCCAGGCTGTGTACGATCCGCATTTCCCCGTTGGGACGAAAGAGCCGATGTTCAGAATCAGCGCGCGTTCCAGAACGAACGGCCTCCTCGGCTGTCCGAAATACAGCCCCTCGATCATCAGGGTGGATCATTTCGCGTACCTTGTCTAAGTCAATGAGTTCTTCCCGTGGCGTCAGCCCAAAAATGCGGTAGGTCTCGTCCGACCAGATCAGGCCATTCGTCTCAAGGTCCCATACCCAGTAACCAAGATGGGCGACGCGTTGGGCTTCTTCAAGCCAGGCTTTGCTTTCCTCCAGGTCGCGTGACGTCAAGAACCTGGTGAGCAGTGCCAAAAGCCGCTGGCCAACTTCGTTGAGGCGTTTGCCTGTCATTCCGGCTACGGCACCTCTCATTAGTTCCCTCCCGAGCATCCTGCTTGTCAATACGAAACCAACTACTTACAGTCGTAGAAGATGCTTGTCAAAGCGTTTTCGCCACAATAAGTCGGCTGCAAGCCGGGTCGGTACCGAGAGGCGCCCTTAAGACTCCAGAGCAGGGAGGGCTCGCAAACCGATGCACGAAATGATTGCGTGTCTCTCTTTGCGTTTAGAGCCCCTGATCTAACAGCGTCCTCTCGTCCTCTTGGCTCCTAGAAGGCTCTCTCAGCTTTTACCCATCCCCTTCTGCCAAAGGCAGACGATGATGGATTCACTTGACTAGAGGGTTCGCCCTGCCTTATAAGCATGAACGGTTGGTGATTTGGGAAGCCGGTGAGAATCCGGCACGGCCCCGCCACTGTAAGCGCGGAGAGTCGAGCGAAGTAGCCACTGGAATTATCTGGGAAGGCTGCTCGAACTCGTTGATGCGTGAGTCAGGAGACCGACCAACCGCCTACAACTGATCGAATCGGCTTCTAAGGGAGAGTCGATGACGATGTCTTTGAACCAACGAACGTCATAGTTGGCCTAAGCCGTCGTAGTGTCTTCGCTTCAGAACTGCGTGTAACAGTGCCGTTGACGGAGTCGCCAACGCGATTCTGACAGTTGTGGGCATCCTTCTGGGCGTCAAGCGGGTAAAGAAACGAGGATGCGTATGAGAATCGTTTCGCTGGTGCCGAGCGCAACCGAGATTCTGTGTGCGCTGGGATTGGCTGAAAACATCGTTGGAATCTCACACTACTGCGACTATCCCGCTGAGATCGTGAATCGTCCACGGCTTACGCGTACGACGCTCGGCTCGGACCTGAATAGCTACGAAATCGACCAGAAAGTACGCGCGAGTGCGGCGTCAGGGCACAGCCTATATCTGATCCAAACCGAGTCATTCGAGAGCCTGAATCCCGATTTGGTTATCACCCAGGAACAATGCAGCGTATGCGCCGTAGATCGTGATCGCACCGTTTGTGCCCTGGAGAGCATGAAGCTAGGCGCAAAGTGGCTGTCGCTCTCGGCGACCGGGTTTTCGGGACTGTTTAAGGACATTCTTGATGTCGGGGCGGCTACCGGCTGCAGCACTCAAGCTGAACGGTTAGTCGATGAACTCGGTACGCGGCTCGACCAGATAGAGAAGGACATGGCTTTGGAATACCGACCTCGCGTCTTTTGTTTGAGTTGGTTTGATCCTCTTATGTCCGGTGGCAAGTGGATTAGTCGGATGGTCAGTCTGGCTGGAGGCGATCCACGCCTGGGAAGCGAAACAGACGTGTCTTCCCGAATCGAAGTTGATCTCTTACGAGAAGAAGCCCCAGAAGTGCTGTTTCTCTTGCCCTGTAGTTTGTCTCAGAGTCGGATCGTGGCCGAGTGGACTGGCCTTCGCGATCTTTCACCGTGGAAGGAATTTCCTGCAGTCCGCGAGGGGCGCGTATTCGCTCTTGAGAGCAGCCTGTTTCATCGTCCCGGACCACGCTTGGTTGCCGGAGTCGAGCTAATGGCTGCGCTCATTCATCCGCGTCGCTGCTCATTTGGCACCGAGCTTGATCTCTGGCGGAAGGTAGCCTAATGCCGACGCACACCAGATTGAAAGCAGCTTTAGTGGGGGTCGGGCCGGGCGCGTCTGAATTGGTCACGCCCGAAGCACGCGAAATTATCGGAAGAGCCGACATCATTCTGGGTTGGGACATGGACTTACTGCCGGTGCGTGATTGCGTTCAGGGCAAGAAGGTTTTTCTCCAAGACGTGCGCAACTACGTTCCAGCCACGCGAGCGGCTGTGCGCGAGGCAAAGAGAACTCGCAAGTTCTTGGCGGTTCCTCGCGTGGGCGATCCGTGTTTGTCGTCGGGACTCAAAGGCTTAATGCGTGCCCTCGCGGGTTTCGAGGTCCACATACATCCAGGCATTAGTTCAGTGCAGCTTGCTGCCGCCTACGCCTGCATCAACCTCGACGAAAGCGCAACCATCAGCTTTCACGATCTCGGAGACCCGGAAGAAAAGAAGCAGTTCATGCTGGAGTGCTTTCGCCAGGGACGGCACCTCATTACCCTCGCGAGCCCGGACTTGAGACCCGGCCAGATGGCAAAGTGGCTGATTCAGCAAAGAGTGCTGCCCAGCGTTGATGTCCTGGTGGGCTCTGCGCTGAGTCTTCCCGAGCAGAAGATCGTGCGAACCCAACTTGCTCACCTCATTGGGCACGAGTTTCCCTGGCTGAGCGTCACGGTCGTGATCAACCCAGCCGCTCCGAGCCTAGACCAAGACCACAGGCTTTGGCGTCGCTGGCGCAACTCAAAATTGACGAGGAGACGGAGATGATCTATTTGATTTTTGTGCTTTCCGCGTTTACGCGATTCTTAGTGAACTCACACGCGCCTGGGTTTAGTCCCGTATTTGGGGCGCTGCTGTTCAGTGGTGCTCGTCTGAGGAAACGCGATGCGATCTGGTTTCCTGTCTTTGTTCTGGCTATATGCGATTGGATTCTGATCACGCGCTTCTATCGCATGGAAGTGAGATGGGAACACGCGATCACTTTACTCGGATGCGCCGCCATAGCCTGGATCGGAGGGCTACTGCGCCAGAGCTTCTCAGTAGGTCGCTTTGCGGGTTGTTCAGTTGCCGGGGCAACTGCTTTCTTTCTCATCAGCAACTTCGGTGTCTGGATCGGATGGAGACTCTACCCGCGCACGCAGGCTGGGCTCGTTGCCTGTTACGCAGCAGCTGTACCCTACTACCGTGCTTCTTTAGTGAGCACGCTGGTTGGTGGAGCAGTCCTGTTTTGGGGGTACGAATTCTTAGGCAGGAAATACGCTGCGAACACCCAGGGCACTTCGAGCCTGTCAAATTTTCACGCCGTTGAGCGGTAGCTGTGAGCATTTCCACTGTGCCCGCCATAATAGAAAAGGTGTGCCCGTCCTGCGGAAGGCCCTTTTCCTGTCATCAGGAAAAGGGATGTTGGTGCGAGAACGTGCCACTAACGTCGGCCGCACTTGATGCCTTGCCGCCACGATTCGCGGATTGCTTATGCGAGGTTTGTCTAAGGAAGCAATTCTCGTCAACCGTAAAAGACTAAAGGTTTTCGGTTCGTCGGGAAGTTGAACCAGCCTTTCAAGGCTGATCAATAGCCACCGAACTCTTCGCTCCTGATGTTATCCTCATTTACACCAAGGCTGTACAGCAGTTTCTGCATGGCCGTAACCATCTCCGGAGGACCACAAACGTAGTAAACCGGTTTGTGAACCTCAGCTATGTAACGCGTTAGCATTTGGGCGTCAATCCGGCCGTGCTCGAAAGGCCAAACAGAACCATTGGGACTCGTCACGGTAGGAATGAATGTGAACGCGGGATTTGTTTTCTCCCACCTTTGGAGTTCGTCAAGAAATGCCACTTTTCGCGCATCGCGATTGGAGTAGAAGACGTAAATCTGGTGAGGCAGAGCTCGCTCTGCGGCGTGCGCGAGAATGCTGAGAACGGGTGTGATGCCTATCCCACCCACCAAAAAAACGGCGGGTTTGGTGCTGTCCGTGTGCAGACTGAACGAACCTATGGCAGAGCTCACTCTCAATTTCGATCCCAAGGGAAGTGCTCTCAGGCTGTTTTTGAAGGCGCTCCTTCGCATTCGCATTGCGACGATTACTGAGCTGAGGTCGTTCGGTGAACTTGCAAAGGAAAGTGTTCTGGTGTTGCCGGCGATATCCGTCTCCGGCGGATCAAGCAAAGTAAAGGCTGCGTTCTGACCGGCTTTGAACGTATAGCCAGTCCCGGTAAGGTCAAAGCGGAAAGCCAAAGTGTCTTCCGCCACTTCTTCCCGATGCTTCAGAATGATCGTGTAGTCTGCCATTTGATCTCCCGGCTGAAAGTTCAGCTATCCGGAACCTCAACTCGAAGTTCTCCAGCCACAAAATAGGACTCGCAGAGCGGGTCGGGTATTCCCGCCTAGAAATCCCGGTGCATCGGGAATGTCCTGCGGCAATGGCGTAATACGATTTCCGCACGGCCTGCGGGATTTTCGACGCTAGTTGGATCTAGAAGGAAGGCGCGCCATCGCAAATCCAACGACCACCAGATTCAGCAGCGCGACTGCAGACTGGCACCAGGCATGCGCGCGATAGTGCCGTCACCGCGCCAGGACATCCCTCAACTATCTAACCGTTGCTTGGCGCCAAATATTCTCGCAATGAAACGAGGACCCGGGATTCAGGGGACGTTAGAGGAATAAATCGACGCAGTCTCTCGTCCTCATTAGAGAAAGCACAATAGTTTGGCCTTGCTTAGGAGGCGAACTGGACTTGTTCGTACTGACAAGCTCGAACGGACTTTCGCCGGCTCTGCAGTTTCAGGATACCCGACATGTTGAATGAGACAGGCAGCGTTGAGGTTCTTTTAGTGGGTGATGGCCCGCAGGTGTTTTCTCTATCTCAACGACAATTAGAAAGGAAAGCGTGTCGGTGCCATTTTGCCAGATCACAGAGAGGACTCGAGGAATTGTTGAACCAAAAGCAGTTCGACATTGTGCTTACCATGCATCGAATCGAAGGAAGAAGCACCGATTGGCTTGGTGCCGCCCTATCGGGCTCGCGTACCACTTTGTTCTACGCGCTGCCCGTTGAAGTCGGCTGTTGGTGGGTGCCCGTCCTCAGGGTTGGCACAGAGTGCTTCGGGGCTCCTGCTTTGCGTCCGCGAGAGTTTTCCGATGTCCTCAATGAGATCGTCCATGAGATCAGGGCCACTGCGGCCAAACCCGCGTCCTGAAGCACACATGGACGATGACTCGATCTATTGTCCAGCAAGCGCCTTCTCGGGAATATTTCCTCTGTGGGACAGTCCTTAATGTTGAAAGCCAATGCAACCTCAGCGACTAAATGTGAAGAACACGGTTTCCTGGTCTTGTTCCTTAGCCCTGGCAGTTTGCGTGCTGCTCCCGTTCCCAGCGGTCGCGCAGACAACCGGTCCGGAACCACCAATCCGATCTTCCCGAGAGCCTGCGCACAACTCTAGCAAGCCGATCCAGATGGATGTGTCGCTGGTACTCGTCAACATGACGGTAACTGATCCAAACGATCGCCTCGTCACCGGCTTGGAGAAGGAGAACTTTCGGGTATTTGAAGATGGCAGAGAGCAGGAAATTGCAACCTTTTCGAGCGAAGACGTGCCGATCTCAATTGGTGTCATCTTCGACATGAGCGGCAGCATGTCGGACAAGATTGGCAGAGCACGCCAGGCAGCGGTGCAATTCCTGAAGACCGCCAATCCGCGCGATGAATTTTTCATGGTCAGTTTTAACGATCGGGCCGAACTGACAAGCCGGTTCACCCCCAGCGTGGACGAACTGCAAAACCGAATGATGCTTACGGCCGCCAAAGGACAAACAGCGTTGCTGGATGCAATTTATCTCGGCTTGAGTCAGATGCGAAGTGCAAGCAACGGCAAGCGGGCTTTGC
Organism: uncultured Acidobacteriota bacterium; assembly: GCA_963846235.1. Classification (GTDB taxonomy): domain Bacteria; phylum Acidobacteriota; class Terriglobia; order Acidiferrales; family UBA7541; genus Palsa-189. The sequence continues at coordinate 2,463,885 of CAWJVF010000002.1, read as the reverse complement.
TGGTCATCTCCGACGGGGGCGACAACCACAGTCGGTACAATGAGAGGGATATTCGCAATTTCATGAAGGAGGCCGACTGCCAGCTCTACGTAATGGGAGTCTTCGATGCAAATGATATGGGTAGAAGTGATGAAGAGCGTTACGGACCTACGCTGCTCTCCGAACTCGCCGAGATGACCGGTGGCAGAGTGTTCCCAGTGTCTGACTTAAATGATTTGCCGGATATCGCGTCGAAGATTGGTATGGAACTCCGGAATCAATATGTTTTGGGATACAAACCGAACGACGCCAAGCGCACTGGTGCGTGGCGAAAAATCAAAGTGAAGTTGGTCCCACCCAAAGGCCTGCCACCACTCACTGTGTATGCCAAGACCGGCTACCGCGCGCCGACCGACTAGCTCCCTCGGACTGATCGCCCGGTCGGCTGCCCTGGGCTGGCGCTTGTACGTGAACGTACGGTTCGAGAAGAAATATTCCCGTCCAGGTCATTTGGGAATAAAGCGCCCAGTAGGGAGTCTTACAAACAGACAGGGAAAACGGTGACAGCAGATAATCAGTCAGCGCGATTTGAAGAGGTCGTCCTGCCGCACCTGGATGCGGCCTTTAACCTGGCCCGATGGCTGGTTCGTAACAGCACGGATGCTCAGGATCTAGTACAAGAGGCCTATCTCCGTGCCTGGAAGGGCTTCGCAGGATTTCACGGCGGGGACGGCCGCTCCTGGATACTCACAATCGTGAGGAATACCTGTTATACGTGGCTCAGGAAATATTCGACGCGGGATCTCACCGTGGAGTTCGATGAAGGAGTCCACACTCAGGAGATCTCGGTGCCTAACCCCGAACGGATGTTTAACGAGAACGCGAATCGGGGACTCCTCGAACAGGCCCTGCAACAGTTGCCGGCCGAGTTCCGGGAATCGATTGTACTGCGGGAACTCGAAGGGCTTTCTTATAAAGAGATCAGCGAGATTGCTGGCGTACCGGTGGGCACCGTGATGTCGCGACTGGCGCGTGCTCGAGCCAAGCTGCGAGATTGCATCGCTGCCGTGACTGGGGACGGAGGACGAACGTGCGTTGCACAGACGCTCAAACCCTGATCGAGAGCTACGTCGATGGTGAACTCGACGTAGTCCCTACCGTGGAGATTGAGCGGCACCTCGGGGATTGCCGGATCTGCTCACCCATGCATCAAGATACGCTCGAACTTCGTTCGAGGATCCGCGAAGAGGTTCCCTATTTCCGAGCGTCGTCAGATCTCCAACAGAGGATAAGGGCGATCGCACGGGAAGAAGCGGAAACAAGCCGTAGCCGGGTTCCACTCTGGGCCTGGTCTGGGGCTATAGCCGCCGTTGTACTGTTCGCAGTGATTACGGTGGGGCTTGTCCGAAGGGCTTCGGAATCCTCACGAGAGCAAATGATCACGCAGGAAATCGTGGCCGACCATCTCCGTTCGCTAATGGCCAATCACCTGACGGATGTGACGTCCACAGATCAGCATACGGTAAAACCTTGGTTTAACGGCAAGCTGGAATTTGATCCTCCCGTCAACGACTTTGCAGCGGAAGGATTCCCTCTTATCGGCGGTAGGCTCGATTATCTCGATGGGCGCCCAGTGGCGGCCTTGGTCTATCAGCGTAGATCGCATCCTATTAATCTGTTCGTTTGGACGGCCCCAGAGAAATACGCGGACAAAGCCACTCAGCAAACCCGCCAGGGATACAGCATCCTTTTCTGGGCACGGGATGGCATGACGTATTGCGCTATCTCTGACCTCACGGTGGACGAAATGCAAGCTCTCGCTGCTCTCCTGCAGAAATAGCGCATCCCCTTACGGAGCAGAACGCTTTCCGCGCCATTTCATATCGATCGAGTGTGAACCGGGGCGGTGGCTTATCTCGTGTTGCCACGCAATTCTTTAGCGGTTTTGGCGAATCCTTCTAGCTGGCTGGCGGGTACCGGGCATTTTGTAACCGCCGACCGATCATATGTGACCGCGGAGATTGGCTTCACTCGTCGTCAGACGATCGGTAAGTATAGAGTCCTCGACTTTATTCGTTTCCTGCGATTCTCGCGAACAATCGGCGTACAAATCCCGACGAGATCTCAAGTTCATTGTCTGCGCGAATGCCTAGTTGCCACAGAAAGATGGTGTCCTGCCTAGAGAGCAGTAAAAGATCCGGAATTGAAGAACGCAGTAATCCTCGCTCAAGGGCCCACGGCAAGTTCCACACTCCGCACGAGATCGTCGCAGCGACCTCGCCTCGCTGAGAAGCATTGATCAATTGAGTCAGCAGTTCTCGTTCAATAAATTCATCTAGCTTGGCTATCTTCAGTTTTCCTATAGACATTTGTTCCTGCCCTCTCCCCGTGGCTTAGATGAACTAATCGCCTAAGTATCTGCGCAACGCCTTAGTAGGACATCCACGCGAGCACCAGAAGGGCTGTCATCGCGAGAATACGTAATGGAGCTTTCAGCATTATTTCGTCCTTTAAATCTTCCACAAACTTCATCGTCTCTCTCATTGTGAAAACGCGGGCCTAGTCGACAAGATCAAAAAGAATTCCTTCCCACCTGAGGTGTGTCATAAAAATAGACTCGTACAGAGCCCATCTAATTCCGCCTCGCGCCATTCACTTCCGGCTCCCGTTCCCCAATTAGGTTACACAGGTCAAGTGGGGCGCAATTCACTCTAAGGTCGCGCTCATACACGGTAATGGGTCTACGGAGTTTTGCGACCTCGGGAATAAAACTAGCGACTTTCGAGTCTTAGCTTCGAGACGACGACGGGCCGCGCGGCTCAAGAGGGATAACTCTTAATTGGGGTAGTTGTCGGGTTCTCAAATTGAAAGGGATAGAAAGGACGGCAGAGGATGACAAAAGGGGGAATTGCTACGGCTGTTGCGGTGGCCCTAATGCTCGGAGGCGTCAGCTTCGCCAGTCAGAAGGATCAGACCTTCACGGGTGAAATCACTGACAACCAGTGCGCCAAGATGGGTTCCCACCAAGCAATGATGAAGTCTATGAACATAAAAACTTCCAAGGAATGTGCCCTCGGTTGCGTCAAGGGGGGCGGCAAATTCGTGCTCTTCAATGCCGCGACGAAGACTGTTTATCAGCTTGATGATCAGAGGAAACCTGAGCAATTCGCCGCCGAGAAAGTCGTCGTGATTGGGGCTTTAAACAAAGACACAGGGACGATTCACGTCACCGACATCAAGCGGGTCCCATAGCTCGATCGAATCGGCCGGAGGTTCAGGACGAAGGGGTTTTGCTGGGGCCCGATTACCTCCGTCCGAAATCGTCTCACTGAAAAGGTGAAGAAGCTGAAGAAACCGTCGTCTCGGTAAGCTTCAGCAAGGCTTGGCACACCAACGCAGCAGGTGATACGGCCCGTGAATGGCAGCCGTCAATTGCGCCATGAACTATTCTTGAACGAAATCGTCTAAATAAGGTCTATTCGCCATCCTCGTTTCGCCGTTGCGCATTTGTGGCCACTCCCTGTTCGGCGCTTAAATGAAAAGTAATCGCCATTTCTTTGCCTGCGAAATCGATTTCATCCACCTCATCTCCGCTCAGGCGGAGTTCCGAATGTTCCGCCTTCCTATCCAGTCTTACCCAGTTGGCCAGGACATAGGCCACGATCTTACCGTCGCGAATGAATTTCACTTCGGTGCCCTCTTCGTAAACGACGATGTGATATTTGCCGGGTTGGAGAGATATGCCTTCGATCGCGGCGGGCTTATTAAGCCTGATATCAGCTGTCTGGTTTTTAGCCCAGGCAGGTGCAGTCAGCGCCGGCAGCCATAAGAGAGCCACCAAACTAGTCAGACGTACACGCATCGAGCCACCTCCATTGGAGAGTCATAATTCCTGCAGCGATGGCGGGCTTGCTTTCCTGTCCCGCCGGAAGCCACGACGAGCATCTGCTCGACGTGTTAGGAGTAAATCCATGCAAGTATCAGAAGGGCGGTCATGGCGAGAATAGGCAATGGTATTTTCAGAATGATTTCGCCCTTTCGAATTGTTCAAGAACCTCATCGGCGTTCGCTGCTGTAGGAGCGGCGCGCTATCAGAGAAATAAGAAGAATCGCTGCGCCACACCGTAGTGCGCTGTCATATAAGTAGACTCGCGCAGTGCCCGTCTAATTCCGGAAACCCGCTTGTCTATCGTTCAAGGCCACAAAGGAAGGATGTGGTCCCGTTCGGGCTGGCCGGGAAACAGAACAATCAGCCGAGCCAGGTGCGACGAAAACCCTAAAGCGATTTATGCGAAGACTGCTTTCCAGCAATTTTATTCCTCCCGCTGATTTTCTCTTTTGTACGGGAATATTCCGCCGGCCTCTCCAGTTATATGCAATGAGTCCGCAGTGCTCCCTTTAACCGGCCGTCGGACAAAGATCCTACGGCACCGAGTCGTGGTTTGTGTCCGTCGAGCGATCGAAGCGATTTGCGGACGGGTCAGGCGTTGATTCTTGGTCTCTTTGCATTTTTGTCAGGGCAATGCGGGGTGGATCGCTGAAGGAACCAACCGATCTTTCCAAAAAAGGAGAAGCTTAAAAATAGACATCGGGCGTCGTGCCACCGGGTTGCGGGTGTTTCCAGTACGGACGAGAAAAACCTAAAAAACAATACAGAGGGGTGTTGATCAATGAGTTCGAGGAACGTCAGGTACATGTTGTTTGCGTGGATTCTTGGCATAGCTGTAGTGATCTCCGTTCCCCTGCGCGCGCAAGTAACAGGCGCGACGCTGTCTGGCACCATCAGCGACGCTCAGGGCGGAGCTATTCCTAACGCAAATATCTCAGCCAAAAACGTCGCCACCGGAATAGCCACTGACACGACCACAAACGCTACCGGTGCATACAGCATACCGAACCTCAATCCCGCAGATTACGAAGTAACGGTATCCTCTCCGGGCTTTAGCACCGCGATAGTAAAGGTGACGCTTACAGTCGGCGCCAAGCAGGAAATGAGTCTCGCTTTGAGCGTGGGGGAAGTTCAGCAAGTCGTACGCGTCAGTGGTGCGGCCCCGATCGTTGAGACGACGAACTCAACCATCAGCAACAACGTCGTGGCCGAGCAGATTGTGGAGCTGCCGTTGAACGGCCGCGATTGGGCCTCTCTGGCTACGCTTCAACCCGGCGTCGTTTCCGTTCGAACCCAGGAGGTGGTAACGCAAGTGGGTGCTCACGCTCGGGGTTTAGGTTTGCAGCTTAGCATCGACGGAAATCGCCCCACGCAGAACACCTATCGGCTGAACGGTCTTATCATCAATGATTACTCGAATGCGGGACCGGGAAGCGTGCTCGGCCAGAACCTCGGCGTCGACGCCATTCAGGAGTTTTCAGTCCTGACCAACAACTATTCGTCGGAGTACGGCTTCACCTCGGGCGGGGTCATCAATGCGGTCACGAAGTCCGGAGCCAATGTGTTCCACGGAAGCGCCTATGAGTTCGCGCGCAATAGCGCGGTGGACGCGGCAACTTTCATTGACAACTCGACGGGCACCGCGAAGCCGAACTTTATTCGCAACCAATTCGGAGGGTCCGCGGGAGGGCCGATTCTGAAGGATAAAATCTACATTTTTGGCGACTACGAAGGACTTCGTCAGAGTCAGGGCATCACCCATGAAGCCAAAGTGCCCTCTGCCAATGCCCGCCTCGGTATCCTGAATAATGGCGCTCCCGTGGTGACCTCGTGTCCGGGCGGATCATCGATACTGGATCCAGGTGTATCGAACACGTGCGTTGACAATCAGATTGCGCGGTTTCTCACGTTCTATCAACAGCCCAACGCCGGGTTGATCGGCAACGGCGATACGGGATTCTTTGCCTTCGCAGGCCAGCAAGTAGTGCCCGAGAATTATGGCACCGGCAGAGGCGACATCAAGATCTCGAACAAAGACAGCTTGAACGTGAACTACTATTTTGACCACTCGCTGTTCAGCCAGCCCGACGCCACGAACAACGTATTGACCGGATTTGAAGTCGGCCGGCAAGGCGGTTCCCTGGAGGAGACGCATACGTTTGGCTCGAACATGGTCAACATTCTTCGCTTTGGATATAACCGCACGTTTGCATTTGGCCAGACAACCTTCAGTGCGATCAATCCGGCGGCGGCCGACACGACGTTTGGGATCTTTCCCGGGTCCTTCGCGCCGAGAATCATCGAGCCGGACCTCACCACATTCACAGGGGGCCTCGACGGCGAATCTGTTCAGAACTACACGAACCAGACTTATCAGGTGTACGACGATGTCGCACGCACCGTACGGAACCACAATCTGAAGTTCGGCGCCAGCTTCATCCGATATCGCGAAGATCTTTTCGCCCCGTTCATCGAGGACGGCAGCGCCACCTTCAACGGTCTGGCGCTATTGCTCGAGAATAGTCCCCGGACAGTGGTCGGACCCATCAACCCTGCGAATATACAGACCCACGAAATTCTGACGACGGTCCCGGGAGTATATTTTCAGGACGACTGGAAAGTACGTTCGAACCTGACCGTAAACCTGGGCTTGCGTTACGAATTCGAAACGATTCCGACTGAGGCTCACGGCCTAGTTCAAAACCTGCCGACGCCCGGCACCAATCCGGCCACGGGTCCGTTCAACCACGCTTTCTTTACGAAGAACCCGACCACGAAAAACTTCGAGCCACGGATCGGCTTTGCCTGGGACCCTTTCCGCGACGGAAAGACCGCAATCCGCGGGGGCTTCGGAATATTCGACGCCCTCCCACTTCCGTATGAGCTAGCCATCAACAACGCGCAAACCTCTCCATTCCACGTGGCCTCTCAAGCCACCGGCTGCGCCTTTGCCAACGGACAGGCTTGCGTGGCCGTGGGAGATTTTCCGCATGGGCCCACCGCCACAGCGGCACTCACCAACCCGCCGATTGCGAACCAGGCGTGGAATTTTGTCCAGCCCAACCCCCCGCGCAATTACATCTATCAATGGAACCTCAACGTCCAGCGGCAATTGCCTGGGAATGTCGCAATGACGGTTGCCTACGCGGGTTCCCGCGGATACCACAACCCATTCCAATTGGACGATCTCAATACGGTATTTCCAACCCTGAGTTCGGCGGGCTGGATATTTCCAAACCCGGTCAGCAGCGGCATCCCGGGCGGCCCGGCATGTGTTTCGGAGTGTTCGGCAAAGATAAATCCGAATATCAGCGCCGCCGGACTAATTCAGACCACCGTTTGGCAAAGCAGATCCTGGTACGACGCTCTCGAGGTGAACGTCGTCAAGCAAATGAGCCACGGGTTCCAAGTGCAAGGCGCGTTTACCTGGAGTAAGACCGAAGACACGTCCTCCGGAAGCTTTGCGGGTGACAACTTCGCTGGTGACGTCAGTCCCACGGTTCCATGGTGGGATCCGGGAATCATCAAGGGGCTATCGGACTTTAATGTCGGACGCAATTTGGTGATCAATGCCTTGTGGCAAGTGCCCACACCCGCCACGTTACGCGGGCCTCTTGGTTGGATTGCCCGAGGATGGGAAGTGGCCGCGATCGCCTCGCTGAGCGATGGCACTCCTCTCTGGCCGATCAGTGCCGGCGGAGATTTACTGGGACAGGGCAACAGCGAACCCATTGCCATACCGAATGTCATTCCCGGCTGCTCGCTGATCAATCCATCGGCTGGGCGCACCGGCAATCTCCAATACGTCAACCCGAATTGCTTCACCAATGCTCTTGCGCCCAACCAGGCTTTCGCGAACGCGAATTGTGATCAGAGTTTCTTTACGCGTTATCAGAATGCCAATCCGAGTCTTCCGGCGCCCAATCCTCTTACTTGCATCAATCTGCTCGGCAATCTGGGGCGCAACACAGTCATTGGGCCTGGGTTGTTCAACATCGATTACTCCATGCTCAAGGACACGAAGATCTCCAGAATTTCGGAGAGCTTCGACATCCAGTTCCGGGCGGACTTCCTCAACATTTTGAATCGTGCTAACTTCACTGCTCCGGTCGACAACCTCCAGCCGTTCGACGGCTCCGGAGCCCCGATCGGAAGCTTCGGGCAGCTCGATTCTGTGGGGCCGGCGCGGGAGATTCAGCTGGCTATTAAAATACTTTGGTAGTCGCCAATTCGTACGAAGGCAGGGCCGCACGATCGATCGGCGGCCGTCGATTGGGAAATCAATCACGACATGCGCAGTTTCGAAGACTGAGATAGTGCAGCCCGGAATGTTTGTAAAATCTGCAGCCTAGGAGCGCTTTGGCAAAGTTTCGTGGCAATCGAACCGCTTTCGGCGGCCCAGGGATTGAACCTCGATGGACGAATGGAGCCAAGGACGGTGTAGGGACCGCCTACGCCACCTCCAGCCGTCTCTGGGTCACCCTTTGGAATGGCATTATCACCGAAACTTATTACCCCACACTTGACCGGCCGCAGATTCGCGACCTTCAGTACTTGATAACCGATGGGAAGACGTTCTTCCATGAAGAGAAGCGCCATCTTCATACGCAGATGGAGCGCCCCTGGGCGAATGCGCTCGCATATCGTGTCGTGAACTCCGACCCCGACGGGCGCTACCAGATTGAAAAGCAAATCATCACGGACCCACACCTATCGTGCGTTCTCCAACATACCAAGCTGAAGGGCGATCCTCAGTTTCTGTCTCAGCTTCGCCTCTACGCCTTGTGCGCCCCACACCTGCAGGTCGGCGGGTGGGGGAACAGTGGCTACGTCGTGGAAGCAGCTGGGCGGAGCATTCTGGCGGCCGAGAAACGCGGGACGTGGCTGGCACTGGCGGCCACGCTGCCTTTTAGCCGCCTGTCCTGCGGTTACGTGGGGCAAAGCGACGGCTGGACGGACCTGGATGAGAATTTGCAAATGGATTGGGAGTTCGACCAGGCGCCCGACGGCAACATCGCGCTGATGGGAGAACTGGAGTTGGCGGGCAAAGACGAACTTACTCTGGGTCTGGCCTTGGGAGACAGTTTGCAAAACGCTGTCACCACACTTTTGCAAGGATTGGGACTGCCCTTCGAGGAGCAGCGCGAGCGTTACGTCGATCAATGGTCGCGACCCACCCGCAAGACGTTGTCCTTGCAACGCGCTTCGGGCGACCAGGGCAGGCTTTACGACAGCAGCGTGAGCCTGCTGCTCGCGCACGAAGACAAGAATTTCCCCGGTGCATTCATCGCTTCGCTTTCCATTCCTTGGGGAGAGATGAAAGGAGATGAGGATACAGGTGGCTATCACCTGGTGTGGACCCGCGATATGGTGCAGAGTGCCACTGCTCTGTTAGCTTGCGGGCACACGGAAACGCCCTTGCGAGCTCTGATTTACCTCGCCGCTTGCCAGCAAGCGGATGGCGGGTTTCCGCAAAACTTCTGGCTAGATGGCGAGCCTTACTGGCGCGGCATTCAGCTGGACGAAATCGCCTACCCCATCGTACTAGCGTGGCGGATGCACGAGTGCGGCGCGCTTGCCGGATTCGATCCATATTCCATGGTGATGGGAGCAGCCACAAACCTCATTCTTCACGGCCCTGCCACAGCCCAGGAAAGATGGGAAGAAGCTTCCGGGTACTCCCCTTCGACCATCGCCGTAAAAATTGCCGGCTTGGTATGCGCCGCCTGCTTCGCGCGCGAGCGCGGAGACGAAGCCACAGCGCAACTCCTGGAGGACTACGCCGATTTCCTCGAGTGCCACGTGGAGGCCTGGACGGTCACCACGCAAGGGACCCTGGTGCCCGGCATAAAGCGGCACTACATCCGCATCAATCCGGTGAGTGTTGCCGATTGTTGTCCTGACGAGGATCCGAATACAGGGACCTTGGTGCTGTCGAACCGTCCTCCGGAAACTCAGTATGAGTTTCCAGCTAAAGAGATCGTGGATGCCGGCTTCCTTGAACTGGTGCGCTACGGGATTCGCAGGCCGGACGATCCCACCATTGTAGACTCGCTGAAAGTCATCGACGCGGTGCTGAAAGTTGAAACTCCCTTCGGCCCCTGCTGGCACCGCTACAACCATGACGGCTACGGCCAGCGCAACAATGGAACGGGCTATGATCGCTGGGGCACCGGCCGCGCTTGGCCGCTGTTGACGGGCGAAAGAGGCCACTACGAACTGGCTGCGGGCCGTAAGCCCGCTCCCTTTCTTCATGCCATGGAGGCATTTGCCTCCTCGACAGGATTGCTGCCCGAACAGGTCTGGGACACGAACGATCTCCCTGAAGCCCACATGTATCTTGGGAAACCCACCGGAGCCGCCATGCCCTTTATGTGGGCCCATGCCGAATACATCAAGCTGCTGCGTTCCGCGTGCGACGGCAGAGTCTTTGACCTGATCCCCGCTGTTGTCCAGCGTTACTTAGGCGAACGCAAGAACTGCCGTTGCCTGGAAATTTGGAAGCACAACCGGCAATGCCGCACGGTAAGAAAAGGCTATACGCTGCGTATCCAAGCGCCTGCCGCCTTTCGGCTCCATTGGACTAAAGACGAGTGGCAGAGCGTCCACGATACTGATTCCACGGGAACGCCATTGAAGGTTCACTTCATCGACATACCAATCGCGCGAAGTCAGCGCGCCCCGATCCGGTTCACATTCTTCTACCCAGAAAGCAGCCGGTGGGAGGGATGGGATTATATCGTTGGAGTGGAATGATTGAACCTTCCCATTGAAACAGTCTGGAATTCACACACCTCTTTCGCCGCAGGTCGTATGAACAAGGGGATTGCGACTATCCCAATGGGGATGCTGAGGTTTCTCTCCGAATAAGGAGCGGCGGCGCGGCTTGGGATGAAGAGGCGGACCCTCCAAGCGAGAATAACTAAGCTTGGGATCTCGCGTTTTGCCGCGCAGGCTTGAACTGATTCCTTACCCCGCGTGGCGTCAACTCAGCTTTCTACGTTGCGCCGGCGATGTTATTCCAAAATCACATCGCGTCGGTTCGCACTAGAGCGAGTTTAAGAATGTGAAAAGGGCTTGTTTCTCTGCCGCACTCAGGCGGCGGAAGCGATCGCTTTCCTGCTCGGCCTCACCGCCGTGGCGCTCGATGGCGTCTTTCCAACGTCAACGACTTGAGATCGTGCATATGCCGGGGATGCATGCGCAATCCCCAGAGCGGCACAGTGCGCAGTTTATTGGCTGTGTCTTCCGGAGGATTCTGGACGATGCCATCGCCGGTTCCAATGTCATGGAGCAGAAAATCGCTGAATGGGTGAATGATCTTGTTGCCAAGGGCCTCCGGTACTGTGAACGCTCCGCCATTGATGGAAGTTCCCGGAGGAGCGGTGACGATGGCGCTGACGTGGCAGGTGGCGCAACCGATCGTTTCAAAGATCTTTTCGCCTGCTTGGGAAACGGGCGTTGCAGCGAGAGCCGCGTCGCGCGGTGGAGCCTTCGTGCCCCGGATGAATTGAGCGAAGTGGTCGATATCCGCCAGGCCAAGATTGTCGGGTGTATCTTCGGGGTCGGGAGTAATTTTGCCAATCGTGGTGACGTCCTTGGGACGCAGACGGTTCGTCACGCCCATTTCATTCAGATAGGCATCGCCGATAAACGAAAGCAAACTGCTGTGCTGATCTTTCCAGCCAAAACGACCGATGCGCGATTGTCCCGGTGCTTCCAGAACAGGAACTTCGACGGCTTCGCCGTGAATTCTGCCGTCGCTGACTTCGATCTGACGCTGAGCGATGGACCTCAAAGTGTTGTCGTCAATTGCTTCGACAAAGCCGTCCCCCAAAGTGTTGAGAGCGGCTCGTAAGGCGCGGATGTTTTCCGTATCGGGTATGTGCTCTTGCGCCTGTGGAATGAGGGCGCGGTCATTGATGATAGAGCGGTTGGCGATAGTGCTTGCGCCATCGTTAATAGGTACCGTAGCAGCCACAAAATTCCCGTCCTTATCCAGGTGCCCGGCGCGGATCTCCGTGAACTGGCTGGACCCGCCGCTTACGGGGTTTTGGTGACAATCCGCGCACGCCCTGGCGTTGAATACCGGCCCCAATCCGGTGTTGGCATCGTGGTCTTGCTCAAACTTCGTTTGGTCGAGAGCATAAGTATCGCCGGGGGGCTGAGCGATGCCGTTGCTGACGCTCTGTGATCCGGGATTTTGCGCGAGCGTCGGCGTATCAAAGCCGGCAGGCGCTTCCGTTGCGTACTCGCGCGCAATCACAGCGACGTCCATAGCTACCACTGCGAGGAGCAGGATAAGAATAGAAATGTACTTGCTCTTCATGGGCCTAACCACCTCGGGGACAGATTTGAATTTGCTCAAGCCGATTCAGATCGGGCTGAACAAGACAAAAGCAGACTCACGCACATAAGACTTCCATCCCCACGGCTTTATTCCGCCGCGATTGTTAAAAATTTGTGAAAGTATCCGCGAGCGGACCCGAACCATGCGGATGGGCTCTCCTCTCGCGCATTGCGGCTCGAACGCAGATTTCATGTTTACGCCGGCAGCCTGCGGGCGTAGGCTCCTGCGATTGGAGGCTGGTGCATACTCTGGTGTACTCAGACTCACCGATTGATTGCCGGAGGTTCCATGAAAAAGCGCTTGTGCGCGATTCCTATGGTCGCCCTGTTCGCTCTTGTTTTTGGAATGTATGCTCAACACGCCGCCCTTCTGGGTAATCCACGTTTTGCTAGCACACCAGGGGCTACTGGCAATGGCTCAGCATCAGGCAGAGTCGTGCTCTACGCCGCCGTGGGGGCGGAACTCACGCAATATGACGTCGACGTCGACACGGCGACGCTCGTCAAGCGCGGCAGCATCACGCTTCCGGCCAATGTGCAGGAAGCGGTGGCGCATCCGTCGAGGCAGTACCTCTACATTGCTTGGAGCAATGGCGGTCCCAGCAACATCCCGCAGGGCAGTGCTGCGCCAAAGGGCAGTCAACACGGTCTAAGCGCGTTCCGTATCGACCCAGCCTCAGGAGCGCTGGTTCCTCACGGAGCGCCGGCGCCCTTGCCCTCGCGCCCGATTCACGTCACTACCGATATCCCCGGCACGCATGTGCTCGTGGCTTACAACGATCCGAGCGGATTGACGGTGCATCGGATCGAATCGGACGGGACCGTTGGCACGCAAGTAAAGCCGCCGGTGCCGCTCGATGTGGGAATCTATGGCCACCAGGTACGCGTCGATCCCTCGAACAAAATGGTGATTCTGGTGACTCGCGGGAATGGCCCCACCGCCGCCACGCGGGAAGATCCCGGCGCGCTGAAAATATTCGGCTACAACGATGGATTGCTGACGAACCGTCTTTCGATTGCTCCAGGAGGAGGGTTTAATTTCCAGAGTCGGCACCTGGATTTCCATCCGTCCCGCCCGTGGATCTTTCTTTCGCTCGAACGGCAAAACAAGCTCGACGTCTTCGAGAGGCTGAAAGACGGAACCCTGAGCCGCACTCCTCTATTTTCCAAGGACACATTGAGCGATCCCTCAAATGTTCGACCCGGGCAAGCTTTGGGGACGATTCACGTGCATCCCAATGGCAGGTTCGTTTACTTGGCCAACAGGGCAAGCGGCGTCACGGATTTCCAGGGCCAGAGCGTCTTTGTTGGAGGCGAAAATAGCATCGCCGTTTTCTCGATCAATCAGGATACGGGCGAGCCGACCCTCATCCAAAACGCCGATACAAGGGGAATTCACACGCGCACTTTCGCCTTGGATCCGAGCGGAAAAATTCTCGTCGCGGCCAACATGATGGAGCTTCCCGTGCGCGGGGCCAACGGTCTCAGCCCGGTTCCGGCGAGCCTCGCTGTGTTCCGCGTGCGGGGCGACGGAAAGCTCGATTTCGTCCGCAAATACGACGTCGCCGTTGGCGGCAGAAACATGTTCTGGATGGGGATTACCGCACTGCCCTGAATACGGCGCGTTAGTTCCTAAAGCCGCGGAATACGTGTGAACGCTACTGACCTACCGCGATACAAGCGGTTTCTGCTTGTCAAACTCGATGAATATCCCAATTCCTTGCCGCGATTGAATAATCCGGTCAACAAGAACTGGTTATTCATTTGTCCTTCACTTCGTTATACGTTTCGGTGATGAACCGGTTTTTGCTCGCTGGCGTGTCGCCCTTCGTCGTCGCGTCATACGGAGCGGTCAGGTTCGCAGCTAGAATATCGTCCAGCGATTTGCCCTGATCGGCCAACTTCTTAGTCTTTTCCAGGATATCGACGACCATTGCGCGATAGGGGAGCAGGTCGGCCTTCTTGACCAGCGTGCCGTGACCGGTGATGAGTGTCGTGTCGGGACCGGCAATCTTCGCGATCATGTCGATCGCTGTGATCATGCCCCTGATCGAGCCGCCATTGGCCTGATCGGCAAAGGGATAGCCGAAATTGCGGTAGAAATCGCCGATATAGATCGCGTTTGCATGCTGGAACCGGATGACCGTGTCGCCCCCGGTATGAGATGCCGGTACCGGAATCAAATCGACCACTTCTCCGTCCAGATGGATCGTCACGGCGGGAGCGCCCGGCGTCCCCAACGGATAGGTCACCACGGGAACGCCGGCCGGATCGGGCGCGGGAGCCGGGGTCCCGTTGCCCTGGCGGGGCGGGTGCAGCATTTCATCGCGCAGTTCCTCGCGCGAGTAGATCAACGCGCCCTGCTTCGCGAAAAAGGGATTGCCGCCCGTGTGGTCGGAATGGATGTGCGAGTTGACCAGAATACGAATGGGCGCGGAGCTGAACGTTCGGATCGTCTTCAGAACCTTTTCGTGCAACTCCTCGTCCTGCGAGTCGACCATCAGGATGCCGTCGGGTCCGAAGAGCACGGCGATCCTGCCGCCCGCCGCATCGGGGTGGTTCGTGTCCAGATCGGGCGAACCCTGCAGGATGTAAAGGTTCGGTGCCAGCTTGGCCGTCACCGAAATCTGGATCTTGTCCCATTGTGCAAACGAGCGCCCCTGTGCCGGTCCTTGCGGTGCCGCTGCCTGTCCCTGTGCCCAAACGCTCGCGGGGATAACCGCCATCGCGGCCAACCCTCCCAAGAACAGCCATTGACGTTTCATCGGTTTATCCTTTCCGTCTGATGTTCTGGTTGACGTTTCTCCGCGATCGGATGCTTGAACGTTTGGGGCCGAAGCAGTCACAGAGAGGATTTCATAAGGCCCGAGGCGCTTGCCAGTGAGAATCGCCATGCCTCCCCGCCCGAATTGCTGCCCCCGAATTGGTGGTAATAATACCGTGCAGGGGCACGCCAGCGTTAACTCTCTTGCGTGCCTAGGCCGTGGCGAATTGACGCGGTGAGTTAGCCTGCAACTCTAGAGTCAGGGACTCACAAATGCTTCTCCCGGGTCTTGCAATTGCGGCCGCTTTCGATTGCGCCAAGACCGGTTAGGTTTGGTACTTTTAGGTTTTGAAGGCCTGTGAAGGTACATGAAGCTCCGGGTAAAAATTGGTGTCTCCACGCTGCTTGTGTTTGTCATTTTCATCGCCTGCTGGTGGAGTATTGAGAAAACGAAGCTGGACGCTGAGAGATTTTTCAACAAAGCACTTCTACTGAAGGTAGATCGCTCGACTGTCGGTGACGTGTTGGCCTTAGTTATGGTTTCTGGCGGAACGAGCTACGGATTCGAGTCCTGTATTAAGGGGCAAGGTGGGTGCATCGGCACGATTTATTTCGAAAATCGCTTGCTGCGGTACTTGCATGTAGCTCCTCGCACAGCATTCGGCGCCCGCTTCGGTATCGAAGAGTCCAAACTCACTAATATCTGGTTCATGATGGTTTCGATTAGTGGGAACTACGATTGGGAGGCGTTTGTAGACGAGGGCGATCACCCTTGGGATGGAAAGAGCTTCACGTTTAAGACGTTTTCGGGCTCGAGATTCGGAGTACTGATGTCACCCGACGCGCCAAACGACATCCGCAAACTCGCGTATAATTTTAATTTCGATTGCCTTACAAAGATTGGTGGTTGCAAGACTCATCAAGAAATGCTCCCCATCTTAAATAGAAAGGATCTCTTGGGGCCGCAGCCGGAAGTATTGAATCCAAACGGTTAATTTTCCGCTCCAAAAACAACTGCGTGAGGGTATCGAGTTGTGTTTGCTGCAACTTGAACTCAATCGATCTTCTCTTCAGCCATCAAGCGTTCACTCCAACTTTCACCGCCAGTTCCACCTAGTTTCGAAAGCGTCGTGCCAAAAAATAGGCAGGTACCACCCGGCTGGCATTGGCAGACCCACACTGTAATCGAGACAATTCCAAGCGTCTCCGCTATGTCATTCAAATTCAGACAGATTCAGCCACTCGGGGAGAGAGCAAAATTTGGCACATGGGGTGCTCACTCCAGGACATAGAGTATGGAGTTTGCAGTGCTGAAGATCACAATCACCGAAACGCCTGAAGAGATGCGCTGGGTTCTGCAGGGTCGTTTGGCGGAACCTTGGGTTACTGAGGTGAAAGCAAGCTGGAACGAGGCTCACCGAACCCACGAGGGTTGTCATTGCGTTGTCGACCTCACAGACATCACTTGCATCGGTAAGGGTGGCGAAGAGCTATTGCGAAGCATGTCCAACGAAGGCGCGCAATTCATCGCCAGCGGCTTTTACATCAAGGATGTGTTGGAAGAGTTGAAAAACTGCCGCTGACTTCTTAAGAGAGCGTGATTTGGTCACGCAGCTGACATTGCAGGAAATCCCGCGGCGCCTCGGCAGCGCTACGTGGCTGCTCCCCGCCGATGAGGAGACGGCTCCATCGACCGTGGAGCGGCTCCGATTTGTGCCCTATGTGATTATCCCGTGGCTCGCGCTTTACGCGTTCACCAGTACGCTCGCCTCGCACGGCACCAGCTTCGGCATGTCTTTTGAAGACCGCCTGCCCATCATCGGCTGGACGGCACTTTTGTACCAGAGCATCTACGTCGTGATTGCCCTCGCGCCCTGGTGGGTGCGGACGCGAAGAGATCTCCGCCGGCTCATGATTTCCAGCTGGATGTCCATGGCGGTGATATTTCCGTTCTATTGGCTCGTTCCTTCCAGCGCTCCGCGTCGGCCGTTGCTGGGCCACGACTCGATTACGCAAATCCTCGGCGTGGAGCGCGTCGCGTTTCCTCCCATTGCGGCGTTTCCTTCTTTTCACGTGCTGTGGGCGGCTTTTCTGGCGCGGGCTTTCAAGCCGCGCTGGATCGGCTGGACCTACGCAGCGGTCATTGCGGTGAGTTGCATTACCACGGGACAGCACTATATCGCCGACGTGCTCGCATCAATGGTCATCGCCCCTGCATTCGTGGAGCCGGAACGCACTTGGAGAATACTGCGCTATCTAATGGAATGGCCCGCGAGGTCCTGGCATAAAGCGCCACGTAACAGTGCCGTCAGGAGTTAAAAGAGGACGCGGTGCTTGTAAATCTTCAGCAAGGCTCAGTAAGGCCCAGTAAGGCTTCGTCTGGTCGGCCCGCCTTGCTGTCCATGCGCAATAGGAAGATCCCATCCACTTCACGGCTCTGTATCGGTAGGAACCGGCACCGTCTCGACGGTCTCCATAGGTTCGAGAGGTTCCATAGGCTCTATGGCTTCTATCGGTGGCCCGCCTTCCGTGTTCTTGGTTAGCTTTTTCTGGGCGCGGCGCTCGGCCTTCGCGCGCTGCTTCTCCTGCCTCTTCATTTCCTTTTGACGCTTTTGGAACGTTATCCTGCCCATAACCATCTCCTGTATTTGGGACGAATCGTTGCGAATAGAGCTGCGGGAGGCGGGAAAAGAAGTCCGAAGGCATCGCCTCACGCCTGGCAACAACCTTCGTGTGGCCTTCGGACTATTTGCCTGCTAAGTTCAGTATCGTCCGCCTCTGCCTCTATCCCCTCTGTCCCTGAATCCTCCGCCTCCGCCGCCGCGTGAACCACCACCCCCACTGCGCTCCGGCCTGGGTGTCGCCTCGTTCACTTTCAAAGCGCGTCCGGCAACTTCTTTCCCATTCAAAGCGGATATTGCCTTGGCTGCTTCGGCATCGTCGGCAACTTCCACAAACGCAAACCCTCGCGGCTGTCCCGTCTCGCGGTCCTGCACAATGTGAATACGGGTGATCTCTCCGAATGGCTCAAACAGCGAGCGCAGATCGCCTTCCGTCGTCTGGAAACTCATGTTGCCGATAAATAGGTTTTTCATCGTGTTCTCCTTGGCAAACCACGGGCCGGATCAGCCTTCGAGGAAGCAGCGAAGTCTGTCTGATCGTGCCGGGTGACGCAACTTCCGCAGGGCCTTGGCCTCAATCTGCCGGATGCGCTCGCGCGTGACGGCAAACGTATTCCCCACTTCTTCCAGAGTGTGCTCGGAGCCGTCCTCCATGCCGAAGCGCATCTTGATGATGCGCTCCTCGCGCGGGGTCAGCGTTTTTAACAAAGATGCCGTCTGCTCCTGCAGATTAAGTCGGATGGCTGCATCGGAGGGTGACGCGATCGCTTTGTCCTCAATAAGGTCGCCCAGGTGCGAGCTTTCCTCCTCGCCCAGGGGAGTTTCCAACGAGATCGGTTGCTGTGCGATCTTTTTTACCTGACGCACCTTGTCGACCGGGATCTCCAGCCGCTCGGCCAGTTCTTCCGACGTGGGCTCGCGGCCGAGTTCCTGCACCATCTCGCGGCTGGCGCGTATCATCTTGTTGATATGCTCCACCATGTGCACTGGCACGCGTATGGTGCGCGCCTGATCGGAAATGGCACGTGTAATCGCCTGGCGAATCCACCACGTGGCATAGGTCGAAAATTTGTAACCGCGGCGCCACTCGAATTTCTCTGCGCCCCTCATGAGACCGATATTGCCCTCCTGGATCAAATCCAGGAACTGCAAGCCATGATGGGTATATTTTTTGGCGATGGACACAACCAGGCGCAAGTTTGCCTGGGTGAGCTCCTTCTTTGCCTGTTGCGAGACAGCCTCGCCGGACTGAATCCTTTGCAGCGCCCGTTTTAGCTCCGTGAGGCCAACCTCGCTCGCGTCGGAAATCTCCGCCAGGTCCGCGCGGCGCATCCCCAACTCGCGGCGTAGACCAGCACCGTCGCCTCTGGTTAGATCGGCACGGCGTTCGAGTTTGGCCACTTCGCGTTCCAGCGAGTGCAGGCGTTCCACCGTCTGCCGAAGCTTGGCGATCAGCCGGTTCCGCTCACGTGCGGTGAATTCAATCGATCGCGCCAATTGCGACATTTGAATGCGCGTCCGGGCGAGCTTGTGCCGCGCGTGCAGATGAGGACGCTTCTTCGATTTGGGAGTACTCGCGAGTCGCGCAGCTTGTTTTGCCGAGACTTCATACAAAGCGGCGATCTTTTCCAGAATGTTCAGAATTTGCCGCGCCTTCTTCTCCAGCTTCTCTTCGGTTAGTTCTTCTTCATCGAACATCACGATTTCTTTGATCGACCGGGTGCCTTCGCGCAGGCTCTTCAATACTTCCAGAAGCTCTTTGATGACGATGGGTGAACGTGTAATTGTCTTCAGCACGACAAGCCGGCCGCGCTCGATGCGCTTGGCGAGCGAAACTTCGCCATCGCGCGTCAGCAACGGAACCAGGCCCATTTCCCGCAGATAAATTCGGACCGGATCGTTCGTTTTGTCGAAAACGCCCGGTGTCAGGTCAAGTTCTACCTCTACCTCCTGCTCGGAGGCATGCTCCTCTTTTACTTCCGTTTCCAGCGTTTCGCCGGGTTCCGCCGTGGACCCCGCAGCCCGAGCGGCCGCAAGGTCTTCAAAGATGCTGATGCCGTAGCGCTCGAGCGTTGAGAGCAGGTCGTTGATTTCTTCGGGTGAATCGACTTCGGGAGGCAAGATGTCGTTCACTTCGTCGAAGAGCAGGTAGCCCCGCTCCTTGCCCAGCGCGATGAGCTGCCGCATCTGCTCATACTTCTCTTCCAGTGCCTGCGACAAAGGCCCTCCATTTCGTTCCGTTACTCTTGCCGTTTCTGAAAGTAGCTTGTTGCCTTGGGGCTGCTGTGGCTGTGGTAGTCGGCCAGCTCCAAGTCGGTAATGCAAAACTCTGTTCCGGAAAGATCAGTGGCATTGGTGGCGAGTTCGCGGTGAAGTCTCAACGAGCAAATGATAGGCCCGTCCTGATACCGCGCTCGATGGGATACGAATGCTTCGTTTGTGATGGTCACAGTGTAATCACGGGGCTGCCCGGCTGCGTCGCGAACAACAAAACTGTATTCACGCGCGAGAGCGCCGACCGTGAACCCGACATACTGGATGATAAACTGATCAGCCATTAGCCGCCCATCTTTCAGGGCTGTTATCCCCTGGAAAAGCGGGGCGGACCAGATCAGGCCCGCCCGTTTCTAAAACTAGAGGCCGACTACGTTTTCCGCTTGCAAGCCCTTTGGGCCCTTACGTACCTCAAACTCCACAGCTTGCCCCTCATTCAGGCTGCGATAACCCTCCGCCTGAATGGCCGTGTGATGCACGAAAACGTCCTCACCGGTCTGGCGCTGAATGAAGCCGAAACCTTTGCTTGCATTGAACCACTTCACAGTTCCTTGTTCTTTCACTTATTTTCTCTTTTCTTGGGCTATTTGGCGCTTCTCGCGCAGCCTCAGCCGCAAAAACAAAGGGGCCGCGAGTTGTATCGGCTCGCAGCCCCTTTTAACGGATCAAAAGGTTTTTACAAGAGCAACAAACGCAACCCATTGTCTCATATATTTGGCTGCGGCACACCCAGATTCTTGGGCCGATTCCCTAAATTGGGATGTCCGAATAAGCGAAATGCGCAAGTTGCGTTTTAACAGCATTCTCAAGCGAGCAGGCGTCGCTTGACACCAAACATTAACAACCATATCCTCCGCTTAATATCATATTGAATAGATGATTTTCACGGCGAAGAGGTGCGATTGAAGAATCCGCTCGTTTTGTCTTTCGCCATCCTTGGCGCTCTGCTGACCGCGGGCAGCACCGCGCTCGCACACCACGGCACTTCGGCTTATGACCCCGCCAAGACGTTAAAGCTGAAAGGAACTGTCACCAGCTTTGAGTGGGTGAATCCGCATGTGTCGTTGGCATGGGACGTCAAATCCGAAACTGGTGCGGCCGAGCACTGGGTGGTGGAATTAACCAGCCCCGGAATGTTGACGAGATCCGGATGGCACCATGACTCCGTGAAACCCGGCGATGAGGTCACCGTATACTTTCATCCCACCAAGAGCGGAACGAAGTTGGGAATTTTCCAGCGGGTAGTTTTTGCTGATGGACGGCCGGATCTGATCGATCCTCGTCAGCCATAGAGGGCATTCCTCCAGAAGGAGTTGCAAATGCGCGATCGATTCCTCACTTCAATCCTTGCCCTCCTGACGTTGCTGGTCCTTTCTCACGCTCTTTTCGCCCAGACGGCCGTTCCACCGGACCCGAAGGC
This sequence comes from uncultured Acidobacteriota bacterium, assembly GCA_963846235.1. GTDB lineage: Bacteria > Acidobacteriota > Terriglobia > Acidiferrales > UBA7541 > Palsa-189. The sequence continues at coordinate 2,442,589 of CAWJVF010000002.1, read as the reverse complement.
TGCCAATCAGGCCATCTACTCCGGCAAACATCACGAAGGTTCCGTGCCGCCGCACGACATCTCAGGAGTATGGATGGTTAGTGAGGACTTCAGATTCTCGCCTATCCACGAAGCCCCCAACACGTTCCTGCAACCCTGGGCACTGGCGAAATTGAATGCGGAGCCTCTATCGCTTCGTAAGGATTTGCCCGGCGGCCATGCAGGTGGCGGCACCGCGCTTGGAAAGGACGAAGATATCAGCTGCAGTCAAATCAGCCTGACGGATTTCATAACCAAGCAAAAGCCGCTTGAGATCGTCCAAACTCCGCAACGCATTTTTATGTTTTTCGAGTACTCCCACACCTATCGCGAAATCTGGATGGATGGCCGCGAGTTACCGAAGGATCCGGATCCCACCTACTTCGGTTATTCCGTGGGCAAGTGGGAAGGCGATACCCTGGTCGTGGAGACAGTCGGCTTCAACGATCAGACGGTCCTCAACGGCATGCCTCACAGCGACGCAGCGCATCTCGTGGAGCGATACCGGCGCCCTGATCTGGACACATTGGAACTCAGCATCTCCGCCAGCGATTCCAAGGCTTATACCAAACCGTGGACAGCGGGGCCCGTAAAGCTCGCATGGCATCCGGATTGGCAACTTGCGGAAGCGTTTTGCCTTCAGGAAGACAATGCCGCCTTCAAGAAGTCGATCATCGATCCATCGTGGTCCGGCGGCCAAGCCCCAAACGGCGGCAAACCCAGCAAAGACCAGAAGTAAAGCTCAGCTCGGTCACCATGAGATGGCGGTCTTGTGCTCTGCAGTCTTCATTACTTCTTATCCGCGGCGGGTTCCCTCATATCTTTCCGGTACGTTTCTTCGTCGGAAGGCGCGCAGACGTCTTCGCGCATGGTTTGCTTCGGTGTCAGCTTCCAGGTCTTTTTGTCGCTCACCCAGGGCATGATGTAAGCCTTCGGATCTGTCAGTGTCATCGTCGACTCGATCGTGTCATGGTCCACTCGTTGGAAGCGCTCCTGGATCCGCATCTGATCGCTGTGAGGGTGTCCGTCGTTGTCGAGCCAGGATTGATCGTTGAAGCCGATGGTGTCGACAATTAGCACATTTGCTTCCCAGTGACCCACCGAATAGCCATACCACGTCGGTTCCGGGTCGTCGGGAAGCTTGCGGCCATCGAGGTAGATCGTCCTGTGTGTGTAGAAGAAGTCGAAAAACTCGATCAGCCGGTCTTTCGTCTGCACAAACTCCATGGGGTACGCGTTGTAGAAAGCGATGCGCGGATATCCGATCGGATCGCAACCCATCATCGGGTCATTGCCTAGCGGTTGCGCTCTCGGCCCGATCCCCGGTTTTGCGGCGTCGTAACGTGCCTGGCCCCAAGCCGTCATCGGCGGAGGATTCTTACTTAAACTGTTAAACGCTCCGCCGCGCCCCATCCATACCCCGGAAAAATCGTGCGGATCATACGGCAGATTCGCAGTGGGAGACGGGGCACTCGCTTCACCGCGCCCGCGACCGCGGCCCGGATTTGCTGCCTGCTGGCCGGCTTGGCCTCCCTCGGTCTGGCCGAACGCCATCATCGATGACACCAGCGCAGCCATTAGAACGATCGTGCATTTGGTTAAGGACTTTCGCATCTGGGAACTCCTGGCCCGCAGCCGGTACTTCGTTTCATGCTTGCAGCGTGTTACTGGCCTACCTGCGCTCCTCGTCCCGTATCGTCGATGATTACTTTACCGTCGAGCACGATTTTAGCCAGAAGCCCGCGAGTGGTGCCGATCTTGGAAGGAAAAACGGAAATGGTGATCTTGTCCCCAGGCTTGAGCGTCGATTTCGTCCAGCCGTCCTGGTTTTCGCACACGATCGGAGAGTGCGTTTCGGCTCCCCAATTTACGACTTTTCCTTCTGCATCCTTCACGTCATACATGACGTAGACATGCGGATTCCGCCATCGGAATTCTGTCACGGTGCCTTCTACGGTAACCAGTTTATTTGTGTCGTAGGAGACCACGGAACCGTGGTGCGCGAACGCCAGCCCGGAAAACGTCAAAAGCGCCGCACCGAAACCAAAATAGAAAAGGAACTTACTTCGCATGCCACCCTCCCGTCAGACTGGCGCACTTTACACCCGAGGTTCCGCTGAGTAAAGTCGATGGTCCTTGTGGCGATCGCGGAATTGATCGGGCACGAAACTTAGGTGGCGGCTGGGTTCGAGCTATTGTTGTTGCGCGGGCTGCTGCGCCCGTTCGATGATGGTCGGAGCCGAAGGCGCCGCCGTGGTCTTGGCGAGTTGCTCGCGGCCTTCGTCATCAAGCGCCGGTCGGACCCGAACATCCACCGAAAGGCGCTGCCCCGCATGGCCCTTGTAAACGCCGCGAACAGGCGCGACGTCCCCATAGTCGCGGCCATATGCAATTCGAACGTGGCGAAGGCCCACGGGTCCGCCGAGCGTGGGGTCAAATGCCATCCAATCTCCTCCCGGAATCAGAACTTCGGCCCAGGCGTGAGACGCCTGGCCCCCGATCACTTCCTCCTGCTTGCTCTCCGGAGTTGCGGCACCGGCGGGAACCAGGTAGCCCGAGACGTACCGGGCTGGCAACCCGCGCATCCGCGCCGCACCAAGGAGCAGATGCGCGAAATCTTGGCAAACTCCGGCGCTGATCGACAACGAATCCTTAATCGATGAATGCACGTGGGTGGCGCCCGGCACATATTGAAAGCGCTTATGGATCAGATCGGAAAGACTCTGTACGAAGCCGATCACCTTACCACCGCTCATCTTCTCGGCAGCCTCGATGAATTCCCCAAGTTCCGGCAGGTGGGGAACGTATTCGGTAGGTGCGACAAACTCGAAGTGTTCCTCCCGCAGGCTTTCTTTCAGCGAATCCAGTTCCTCCAGACTCGGCGATTCGGCCAGGGCCTCGGGCAAGTCGTGCGTCAAGACAATGGACTCCGCCTCGATCGTCAGCCGCTGATGCTCGCGAAGGACGTTGAACTGGTATACAGAATTTCCGAAAGCGTCGAGGTAAGACGTGCCGTTTGCCTGCGGCGTAGTAGTAATGCGGAAGGATAGGCAACTCTGCCGCTCATCGTGAATGGGCCGCATGCGAACCTCGTTATAGCTTTCTGAAACGGGTCCGTCATAGGCGAATTCGGTGACGTGGATCAGGCGATATCGGTTCACGCGCCCACCGCGTAATAGAAATAGTTGCGAGCGATATCGCTCCCAATCGACGCAAACATCGCGGAGAGCTCATTCAAATAGCTGTGCAGTCCTTGCTTGAAGATTTCCTCGATCCTGTCGTAGCTGAGCCTCTCCACGACTTTGCCTGCGAGCCTCTCGGCTTCATTTGTATAGTAACCACGGTCACTGCCACTGATGGCGCGCAGGCCCGATTGGACTTCCGTAGTGCTGAAGCGGATCGATCGCGGGTGCTGTGGGTTAAGTATGAGCATGCCGGCCACCTTTTCGGGCTCGATAGCGGAATGATACTGGCGATGGTAGGCCTCCACAGCCCCCACCGATCGTAGGATTGCCATCCACTGATGATTATCGGGCGTCCCCGTCGTAGGCAGTTCGTCGAGCAGATTCTGGTATTGGACGTCCACCAATCGGGAGGTCATTTCGGCGCGTTCCAGCGACCAGCCGATGCGCAGGAATTGCCAGCCTTCGTCACGCGGCAAAGTGGCATCGGTCACACCGTGGAAGCGATGCGTGCCGAACTTGATTCTGTCGCAAAAGCGATGTGGGCCGGCGACGATCTCCTCTCGTGGATTGAAGCGGCCCACCATGTGATAAAGCCCGTTGATGTCTTCCCACATCTCGCGCGAGATGCAATCCCGGATCGTGCGGGCATTCTCGCGAGCTTTAGAGATGCACTCAATGATGGAACTGGGGTTATCGGGACGAAATGCCAGAAACTCAAAAACGTTTTCGGCGTTCACTTCCGAATACAGGCGCCGGAAGAGATTTTCTTCTCCAGCCATCACAATGAGCGGCTCCCAGCGCAATTGATACGAATCCTGCGATTGTTCGAGCAGCATGTGATAATTCACGTCCAGAATGCGCGCCGTGTCTTCGGCGCGCTCAATATAGCGCGCCAGCCAGAACAGGGAGTCGGCAATGCGTGACAGCATCAACCCTCCCCTCGCAGTATCCAGGTATCTTTGCTGCCCCCGCCCTGCGAAGAATTCACCACCAGCGAGCCCCGCTGCAATGCAACTCGCGTCAATCCTCCCGGCACGATGGTCACTTTCTTTCCGTCGAATAGGCAGTAAGGACGCAGGTCCACGTGGCGTCCGCCCAAACGGTGGCTGGATACGTCATACGAAGGAACCCGGGAGAGAGGGATCACCGGCTGGCCAATGTAATTGCGAGGATTTTGGGAGATACGCTTTCGAAACAGATCGAGCGTCTTACGATCGGCCGTTGGTCCGATCAGCATTCCGTAACCGCCGGATTCTCCCACGGTTTTCACGACCAGCTCAGGAAGGTGGGCGAGGACATATTTCAGATCGCCCGGTTTGTCGCAGATATATGTTTCGACGGTTCGCAGGACTGGGTCTTCGCCGAGGTAGTAACGAATGAATTCCGGAACATAAGCGTAGATCGCTTTATCGTCCGCGACTCCATTGCCCACTGCATTTGCGAGGGCAACGTTGCCGGACCGGTAAGCGCTCATTAATCCCGGTACGCCAAGCAGGGAGTCGCGCCGGAAGGCCAGCGGATCCAAAAATTCATCATCCATGCGGCGGTAGATGACGTCGACACGCTGCAGTCCTCGGATGGTCTTCATGAATACAATGCCGCCGTCAACGATCAGATCACGGCCCTCAACCAGCTCGATACCCATCTGGCGTGCCAGGAAGCTGTGCTCGAAATAGGCGCTGTTGTAAATGCCCGGGGAAAGCAACACGACCTGGGCATCATCGGCCCCGCGAGGGGAGATGCTGCGAAGGATTCGGGAAAGCTCAGCGGGATAGTGATCGACGGGCAATACTTCGGAGGCGTGAAAAGCGTCCGGGAAAATCCGCGTCATCACCAGCCGGTTCTCCAGCACGTACGAAATGCCGCTGGGGGTGCGGACGTTATCTTCCAATACGAAAAACTCGCCCGTCTTGGAGTCTCGGACCAAATCAATGCCGCAAACGTGAGTGAAGATTCCTCGAGGAACCTCCACGCCAACCATTTCGCGAACGAAATAGGGACACGAATAGATAAGCGAGCGGGGGATTTTGCCGTCATTCAAAATGCATTGCTTGCCATACACGTCCTGCAAGAAAAGATTCAACGCCAAAACGCGCTGGGTGAGGCCACGCTCGATATGACGCCACTCCGAATTCGGGAGGATCCGAGGGATCAGATCGAAGGGAAAGAGACGTTCGGTACCGCGGCCGTCGCTGTACACGGTGAACGTGATCCCTTGGATCAGGAAGGAAAGATCCGCAAGTTTGCGCCGTTCGTCGAATTGCTCGGACGAAATTGACGCAAGCCTCTCAAAAACCTTGGCATACGGGCGTCGCGGTTCGCCCGGGCGGGAAAACATTTCGTCGTAGAAATTCCCTAGGTCGTAACCGGCAAACAGGCTCGGAATCATGGCGCGCGAACGTGCGGCTTCCATAGCAGTGTAGTACTCTAACAGCCGCCACCGTGAGGGCTTGCACTCAAAATTTCTATCCGACCCATCAGCAGTTCAGTATTCCGCCGGACGCGACTCGCCTCACTATGAAGCGCCGCAGGGAGAGACCATGACCATCGACCGCAGAGATCTTCTTAAGGCTATCGGCTCGAGCGCCGTCGCTTCGGCTCTCGCCGGAGCTTTGCCCGAACACGCGCACTCGCAAAGCACAGGCGCAAATCAGCAACGGCAGCATGTACCCGGATCGCCAATTGAGCGAGCTCCGGAGCGCCTGTTGCAATCCGAGCCGGCGGTAGCGCTCAGCGTTGAAGGCGAGGCCACCATCGAGTGGGAGACCATTGTCCCCACGCAAGGCGGGACCCTCTACATTGGCGTTCCGAATGACGAAATTGCATTGGATTGGCCGATCTACAATGCGAACCAGTCCATAGCCGAAGAAACCCCCCGGCTGAAACACAACGCCCGCGTCGATGTCCGCGCGTACGCCACTCGGTCGGCCGCGCGCATGTTCCTCGATGGAGGCACTCTTGCCTATCGATTGGAGCTTTTCGATCCGCGAAAAGGGGCCGCGCAATTTATCGACCGCCATTTCTCTTTTCGGGTGGATCACGATCAATTTCGGAAGACTCCCACGATTTTGGAAGGACCTTTCCTCAGCCAGATCGGCGTGGATTCGGCGATCGTGTGGTGGGTTACAGACACACCCACAAAAGGCGAGGTCCGGGTGGTTGACGGTGCCACCATCCCGAGCGATGCGGGGCTCACGAGCCGTCACATCGTTCGCGTGGGCGGCCTTAAACAGAATACGAAATACCGCTACCTGGTAGTTAGCACCGGATCGGAAGGCGAAACTCGTTCGCGTGCCTACACGTTGAGAACATCTGCGCGGGAGCCTGAATTTTCATTCGTCTTCACCTGTGATGGTCGCACCGGCGGCCTCGGCGGCGGCGATACCGCGCTCGAAGGTATCAACGGCATTTCCGCGCGCACCCTCGCCGCGCAGATGGCACGCCATTCGCCGCACTTGCTGATTTTTACTGGCGACCTCATCAACGGCTACACCACGCGCGAGGACGACTTCCGCGCGCAATTGCGTTCCTGGAAACGCATCTACGGCCCCCTATGGCACGAAGTTCCCATCTATACGGGAATGGGCAATCACGAATCTCTCATCAATATTTACGCGGATACCACGCAAGTGGATAAGCAGGGCGAGCAAAGCGCCGAAGCAGTGTTCGCCTCCGAGTTTGTACACCCGATGAACGGACCCGAGCCTGAACGCGCTGGGCTTCCGCCATATAAGGGTAGTGTTTACAGCTTCGATTATGCCGGCTGCCATTTCACGCAGCTGAATTCGGATTATTGGTATTCAAGCCACCCCCAGGAGCATGAGGGCAACCCATTTGGGCGATTGCTTCCAGCCCAGCTTGAATGGCTCGAGAAAGACCTAGCGGCGGCGCGGTCTGCCGGAGCTCGCCACATTTTCGTCTTCGTGCACGAGCCGGCGTTTCCAAATGGCGGGCATATGCAAGACTCGCTTTGGGGCGGAGGCGACCCTGAAGGAGCGATGGTGCGAGACCGCTTCTGGAGCATTGTTACCAAGGCGGGCGCCAGCGGGGTCTTCTCCGGCCACGAACACAACTACAGCCGCACATTGATTGACGGCAAAACGCCCGTACACCGCGATGGCACGCCGAATCCCGAGTTTGCCAAGCCGACTTGGCAGATTACACAGGGCGCTGCCGGCGCGCCTTTCTATCCTCGCGACTACACCGCGCCCTGGGTAAAAAACGTCAAGAAATTCGTCGCGCACACTTGGTCCTATTGTCTGATCCAAGTGCGCGGCACGCGCGTCAGCCTGGAAACCTACAGCTATACAGGCGAACTTCTCGATCAGGCAGAATTAGTTTAGGGCTCTACCGCGGGACGACAGAATTCCCTTGCGGCCACTCGCTACGCCGAAATTGTGCGTATCGGGTGACCGGCGAGAAACGCGCGAATGTCTTCGACGGCCTCACCGTAAGCTTTCCGATAGTTTTCGACCGTCACGTACCCGAGGTGCGGCGTAAGCACAACGTTATCGAGCTTGCGCAGTGGATGCTCGTCTGGCAGAGGCTCTTCATCGTAGACGTCCAGCGCCGCCCCTGCGATCTTGCGATTCGTCAGGACATCGATCAGCGCGCGCTCCTCCACGATTGGCCCGCGCGAAGTGTTGATCAGGTACGCTTCCGGCTTCATCAGTGCAAGTTCACGAGCCGTCACCAGCCCGCGCGTCCGCTTGCTCAAAATCAGGTGAACGCTCACGAAGTCGGCGCGCTGAAATAGCTCGTCTTTTTCCACCCGAGTTGCGCCCACCGAGCTGGCGTGCTCGGCCGTCAGGTTTTGGCTCCAGGCGATCACTTCCATCTGAAAGGCTCGGCCGACCCTCGCCACTTCGCTACCCAGCTTCCCCAGCCCCAACACTCCCAGCACTTTTCCGTTCAGTCCCACGCCAACCGTGGTCTGCCACGCTCCGCTGCGCATGTGCTGCGCCTCTTCCGGAATATGTCGCGCCAAAGCGAGGATCAGTCCCCACGTAAGCTCGGCGGTCGGAGGCGTAAGCAGCCCCGTTCCGCTCACCACGATTCCGAGATCAGCGGCTGCCTTTACGTCAATCGCCACGTTGCGCATGCCCGTGGTCACCAGCAGCTTGAGTTTCGTCAGGCGCTCGAGAACTGAACGCGGCAACTGGGTTCGCTCGCGCATAGCCACGATCACTTCGAAATCGCCCAGGCGTTTCACCAAGGTATCTTCGCCGGCCAGCCTGTCGTGAAACGCCTCGACAGCGACTTCCCGGCCCAGGCTCCGCCAGTCCGCCACCGCCAGAGCTACGTCCTGATAATCGTCAAGAATGGCCACTCGCGTCATTGAATCAGGGCCTCCGTATACCGTCACAAAAGTGGCACCGCATCTCAGGCATCAATCGCTATCCGCCCGCTCGCAAACGACGGAATTATGCTACAAACGCAGGGCCGAAATGTCTGCCACTGCTGTTTTGCCGGACGTAGGACAGCGCGCCACGCGGCGCATCGCTCGCCGCCTGCTGCCATTTCTTTTCGTGCTTTACGTCGTCGCGTTTCTGGATCGGGTTAACGTGGGGTACGCCGGCCTGGAGATGTCGCGCGACCTGCACTTCAGCGACCGCATATTTGGCTTGGGCGCCGGCATCTTCTCTATCGGTTACTTCCTTTTCGAAATCCCCGGCGCTCTCATCGTGGAGCGCTGGAGCGCGCGCAAGTGGATCGCCCGGATCCTGGTGACCTGGGGAATCGTGACCATTCTCATGGCGGCGGTTCACACCCCGCGCCAGTTTTATCTGGCTCGGTTTCTCCTTGGAGTTGCGGAAGCGGGCTTTTTCCCCGGCATCGTCGTCTATCTCACGCACTGGTTCCGCTACCAGGACCGCGCCAAAGCCGGCGCAATCTTCATGGCCGCGATCCCCATGTCCAGCATCATTGGATCGCCTCTCGCTGGCTGGATTCTCAGTCATCGTTGGTCGGGGATCGCGAGCTGGAGATGGCTTTTCGTCGTGGAGGGAATCCCAGCAATCTTGTTCGGCATCCTCACTCTCATCTATCTGACGGATTGGCCCCGCCAAGCGCAGTGGCTGGCCGTCGACGAACGCGCCTGGATCGACGCCGAATTGCAGCGCGAGAAAGCCGCAAAATCAAAAGTTCGCGCCTGGACCATCTGGCAGGCCATCTCCAGCCGCCAGGTGATTCTGCTCACGCTGGTTTATTTCTTCGCAATTATCGGAATCTACGGGTTCGTGATCTGGTTTCCCACCATCGTCCAGCGCGCCACAAACCTGCCCGAACATGGCTGTAACCCTGCTCTCGGCCTTACCCTACGTGGCCGGTCTTGCCGCCATGATCTGGAACGGATGGCACTCCGATCGAACCGCTGAGCGCCGCTGGCATACCGCCTTTCCGCTTTTCCTCGGTGCGGCGTGCCTGGCAGTAGCCATACGTTCGAGCGCTCATCTGCCTTTGGCATTTCTGTGCATGATTATCGCCGGTGCCTGTACGACGGCGTTCATGCCCAGCTTCTGGGCCCTTCCCACGGCTATCCTCACGGAGTCCGCCGCGGCCGCCTCGATTGGTTTGATCAACTCGGTAGCCAACCTCGGCGGGTTCGCCGGTCCTTTTCTTATTGGTTATCTGCGGACCGTCACAAACTCATTCACGCCGGGACTGATTTTTCTTCTGGTCTGTATGGTCCTATCGGGAATGCTGGCCCTGCTGCTCCGCGTCCCTGGAACGACCCATTGACCCGCCCCATTGACCCGGTTGATCACGCCGCCCGGCCCGATAGTTAGGCCACAGGCGCAGCTGTCGATTGTCTGAGGGAATTCTCGAAGGGATCAGGGCCGCGGAAAGATCCCTGAGGCCAATACCGGCGCTATTTCAGCAGCCACGAGCTGCGGTTGCGAGGGTTGGATCAGGGTACGACGGAGCTCCGCGTGTTGCGGCTGATAAGGGGGCATAGGAGTAATGAGCACCTGGGTCAGGCCCTTTTCGACGTAACCGAGCTGCCTGGCTGCCGCTTCCGAGAGATCCAGAACGCGATGCAGGCGGAAATTGGGTCCGCGATCCGTTACGGTGACCGTAACCACTCTGCCGTTTTCCAGGTTGACAACTCGAAGTACCGTTCCGAGAGGCACATACCACGATGCCGCGGTCATTTTGCGGCGGTCGAACCTTTTGCCATTGGCCATTTTGAGGCCCTGGTGTTGGAGCCCGTACCAGGAGGCGACTCCTACAAAGTGCGATTCCTTTTTAACCGTTCGCATCTTGGCATGAGACACGGCGGCGATCATGGAAGCCGAGAGCAGGCTTGCTGCGAAAATTAATGACGTCGTTCGTAGCTTCGTCTGCATGGTTGACCCTCCGGAGTCGTTAACTTCTGGACAGCTCTGGGGCGGGATTACCTCGGCTCCTCCACTAGCCTTTCGATTCCCCGCATCAAGATTGGGACAGCCCTTCTTGGCCTTTTCCCGCCTCGTCGGCATTGCCGTGACTGCTTACCGCTGAGGCCGGATACCCTCTCGATGGGAAACAATTTACCTTTCACCCCGGTCGTCGGCCTATGGCCGTAAAGCTTCATTTTGGCGGGTACGGGGGTACTAGGAAGAGAGGCGAGGTGCCAGATTGTAAGTAACTGATAATAGTAGCTATATAGCCAAGAAGGACTTCCGGCTAACCATTTCCACGCGGCCCAGAGAGAACCCGCGCATTTTCAGCAGATTACACCTATCCTGCTGATATTGTGGTGTTTAGCTACGCTTGGCTCTGGACTTGGGGCCCGACCCCAGGAGCTTCGCCCAGTGGGAGAGGTGATTCAAAGAGGGAAGGTGGGTGCGCTCTAATTCGATGGGGGTTACAGATGCCAAGCCGGCAAAAATGGCGGCATAATCGGACTTAGGGTCCACGGGACCGTCTACCGGCTCCTCGCTCAGAAAGAAATAGACTCGGCCTCGCGGGTCGGCACCTTCCTGCAGCACGGTCCTGGTTATCTTGGCTGACTGCCGCGTGAATCGCACCCCGCCGTTCCACTCGAGCGGCACATTGACGTTGAGTAGCACCCCTTTGGGCAAGCCTTTCTTCAAAATAAGTTCGGCTAGCCGCTTGGCGAATTGCGCCGCGCGGTCATACACAAATCCTTCACCTCGGTGGGCCAGAGAGATCGCGATTGCCGGCACGTGGTTGATAACCGCCTCCGTCGCCGCGCCGACCGTCCCGGAATAGAACACGTTCTCGCCCAGATTCGGTCCTTGATTGATTCCTGAGATCACCAAGTCCGGCGGCTTGGGGAAGAGCCTGTGCAGCGCCACCATCATCGCATCGGCCGGCGTTCCATCGATTGCCCATTCGCGTTCGGCAACCTGTTCGCAGAAAATGGGTTGGCGTACGGTAATCGATTGCGCCGCGGCGCTGCGCTCCTGGGAAGGTGCGACGACGCTCACCGTGGCGAAACCGGCCAAGCCTTTGACTAGTGCCCGCAGACCCGCGGCATGAATTCCATCGTCATTGGTGATCAGGATATGAGGCACTTTACTTGCGAGCGGCCGGACGGGATCGAAGGCAATAAACTGAGGCCGATCATCCGAATGATCTTCTGTCCAAATATAGAAAAATGGTCGGGACGACTGGATTTGAACCAGCGACCTCACGCACCCCAAGCGTGCGCGCTACCAGGCTGCGCTACGTCCCGACCGGTCGAGTAAGCGCTCGTCCTCAGACGTTCGCCAAGACTTGACTTATGCCCTTTGAGCCTATCACTCGCTTTCGAGCAGCGTCAAGAATGCGCGCAGCGAATCCCGTAGGTCGAGCAACACTTTGCGGCTGATACTCGGGGCGGTTTCCGGTTGCCGCGGAGGAGCTTGTTGCGGCTCGGCGGGGCTGGCAGCCGCCGCTGCCGCCGGATCTTCGCTGATGTCGCCGCAGATGACGCCGCGCGCCCGCGATGGTAAATCCTTCGTCATACAAGAGCCGCTTGATCAGGAGCACTGTATCGACGTCTTTTCGCCGATAAAGCCGGTGTCCCTTCGGGCTCTTCACCGGCTGCAACGTGGGGAATTCTGTTTCCCAGTACCGCAGAACAAAGGGCTTCGTATCGGTGATGCGGCTGACTTCGCCGATGCGATAAAGATTCTTTTCTGCGGTGATTTCCTGATGGCCGTTTCCGGACATTACCGCTTCTATCCTATGCCGATTTGCAGGCAAGTCAATCCGCTCTGCGCCGCTTTTGCTCCGGATGTTCCCTGTCATCGCGCGCCGCGCTCCCGAAAGCGCTGGATAAAGCGAATCGGCGACGCCAAAGAAATCGAACTGCTCGCGCAAACGGTTTTCCAGAAAGCGCTCGTAGCTGAAATGCAGGCGCTTGCCGCTGGTTGGTGAAGACAATAAAAGTCGGCGGCGACACGCCAGATTGGGTCATGTAATAGATTTTCACGCGGTGAGCCGAGGGCGAAGTTCCGCGCGCTCAGATCGACGCTGGCCAGCCAGCGATTCAGCTCCCCCGTGGATATCCGCCGCTTGCGCGCTTCGGCGACGCGGTCGATCAAGGTATAGAGCTTTTCGACGTGCTCGCCCGGTCAGTGCGGAAATAAAGACAACAGGCGCGTAGGGCAGAAACTTCAGCTTCTCCCGTATCAAGAGTCTCGTATTCAGAGGCTAATCGCGTCGGGATCGTCCGGAAGTTGCTTTGCCTTTCGATCGTCGTCGCTCTTGCGGCTGCTTTCCGCTGCTGCTTCTGTGCATCTCCTTCGGCCGCTTCCCGAGCCTTCTGCACTGCCAGGTCCCATTTATTCATCACCACGATCACCGAGCGGCCCGATTCTTGGGCGTATCCGGCGATCGTGGCGTCCCCCGCGCTGACGCCGACGGCCGCATCGGCCACGAGCAGCGCCACGTCGGCGCGTTCCAGATGTTTGCGGGCCATGATCACGCTGAGCTTTTCCGCAAGGAGGTTTGTTTTGCCTTTGCGCCGGATGCCCGCGGTGTCGATGAAGTCGATACCTTTTCCCGCCACGGAGGACAACCGTATCCACCGCGTCTCGGGTGGTTCCCGGTTCGGCGGACACGATGGAGCGTTCCGCGCCAGCCAATTGATTCAGCAGCGTCGACTTGCCGACGTTCGGCCGGCCAATGATGGCCACTTTCACTTCGGATTTTTCCGGATCGGCGCCTTCTGTTTCTGTTGGCGCCGGAAAATCGCGCGTCAATGCGTCCAGCAGATCATCCACTCCCAGCCCGTGCTCCGCCGAAAAGGGAAAAACCTCTGCGCCAATTTCATAAAATTGAGCCGCCAGATCCTCCTGCCGCAACGTGTCGACTTTATTGACTGCCACGACGAAAGGCTTGCCCGTCCTCCGCAAGCGCCGAGCGAGATCCATATCGAGCGGAGTCGCGCCGGCGCGAGCATCCACGACGAGCACCAGCGAGGTTGCGTCCTCAATTGCCGTTTGCGCTTGCTTCAAAATTTCACGTGGGATGGCGGCGCGGTCATCCGGCAGCAGACCTCCGGTATCCACGATTTCAAACGGCCGCCCGCCCCACACTGCGGTGCCGTAAATTCGATCGCGTGTGATTCCCGGCTCGTCCGTGACAATCGACCTCCGCGTGCCGGTGAGCCGATTGAAAAGCGTCGACTTGCCCACGTTCGGGCGCCCGACGATAACGATGGACGGCAGTTTCTCATTCATTCGGTGTGTGGCTTCTCTGTGTGCCCTTGGTTCAGCTTATCCTATAAGATGTGAAACGCATAAGATGGCCACGGCACGCATAAGCAGCAAAGGCGCGAAACACTTGAGTCTTCGGGATCGGCTCCTCGAAATTCGCCGCGGTTTTGAACCTGCCTTCTGGGTTGCCAACATCACCGAACTCTTTGAGCGAGTCGCCTATTACGCGCAAGCTGCCGTCCTCGCGATTTTCCTGCACGAATCGCTTCATCTTTCCACCGAGCAAACCGGAACGCTCATGGGATGTGTTCGGCTTCGCGGTGTGGTTTCTCCCAATTCTTGGCGGCAGCCTGGCCGATCGCTTTGGCTTCCGCAAATCGCTGGCCTTGGCCTACCTCACGCTTGCGGTCGGATATTTTCTGATGGGCTCTCTCAGCGCAAGTTGGATGGCTCCGCTGCGGCAGGCGCTTCCACTTTTCTGGGTCGTCCTGCTGGTGCTGATGATCCCGGCTCTCGGCCCATCGGTTGTTAAGCCGGTCGTCGCCGGAACGACGGCGCGCGCGTCGAGCGAGTCCGTGCGCTCGATCGGATATTCCATTTACTACACCTTGGTCAATATTGGCGGGACGCTCGGTCCCATCATCGCTTTTCTCGTTCGCCGGTCGCTCGGGATTGAAAATGTATTTCGGGTATCGGCCCTCTTCGTGTTCTTGATGTTTTTTGCCACGTTGGTTTTTTACAAAGAGCCCAGCCGCTCCGAAGAGCAATCTGTTCCCACCGTGGCCGCAGCGCTGCGAAACATGTTCGTCGTTCTCTCCAATCTTGCCCTTCGTCGTCTTTTTGCTGATCTTCTCGGGCTTCTGGATTATTTTTTGGCAGGAGTTCATCGCCCTGCCCCTTTTTCTCCGCGGATACGTCAATCCGCAATGCCAAAATCGATCTTTTGCTGATCCGTCGATCCGGCCACTGTGATCCTTTTTCAGATTGTGGTGAGTTATCTCACGCGCAGAATACCGGCGTTTACCGCCATGACCCTCGGCATTCTGATTCCAGCTTTTCCTGGCTCGTCTTGCTGCTGCACGCCAGCACGGGTTTCGTGATCGCGGCGCTTTTCATCCTGGCGCTTGGCGAAATCACTCAATCGGCTCGATATTACGAATATGTCTCCCGACTGGCGCCGCCCGGGCAGCAAGGCACTTACATGGGCTATGCTTTTCTTCCCGTTGCCATCGGCTATCTGATCGGCGGCAAGCTGGGCGGATATCTGGTTCATTATTTTGGCGAGGTTCTTCATCGGCCCGCACGAGATGTGGTGGGTCGATTTCCGCGATTGGATTCGCGACCACGCTGCTGATGTGGATTTACAATATGGTGTTCAAGCCCATTGCAGCCGCGGATTCCCCGCCGGCCGATTAGCACTGAGAGGGATCTTTGGAACGAGACTTTTGTGGAAAGACGAGCGCGCTCTTAAGAGCGGCGGCGCCGCAGCCATGTCGCTAACTGCGCTGCTGATCGCCATCTTCCTCCCAGTCGCCGCTTCTGCTCAGGCTTTGCGGAAGGATTCAAAACCAGCCATTAGCGCTTCAGAGACTCAACAAGCCGTGGCGGGCAAAGATCTCTTTAACCAACATTGCGCCTCGTGTCATTTTACGGAGACCACAGCTCAGAAGATTGGACCAGGCCTGAAAGACCTTTATCGGCGGCTCACTTTTTCTGACGGGAAGAAGGTTACCGACGCGAGCCTTACCAGGTGGATTGAAGTCGGAGGTAAAAACATGCCCGGCTTCAAAGACGACATCAAACCCGGGCAGATTCGCGAACTGATTTCCTACATAAAGACCCGATAGGTATCAGCCTATGCACCCGCCGAGGCTCATGCCTCCTTTGCTTTCGCCGCCAGGAGCGAGTCGATTGCCTCGCGAGTCGTGGTCATTCTGGCTCCCAGAGACTTCATTTCAGCCAGCGCCCTTTCTCCATCTTCCGCCTTCAACGTCTTGATGGCGTCTTCCACCAGGGAGACGCGCCTGCCCGCGTCCGAGCAAGCCTTTCGCGACGCAGCGCACGCAATATTCTGTGACCACTCCAAAGACGACGAACTCAGCATCCGCGTCCGTAAATTGTTTCAGTCGCTCGATTACTGTTTCCGTGAGCGGATTATCGAAAACGTCCAGCGTCTGCTTTTCGAGAATCACCTGCTGGTAAGGCGACAAATCGGTCGGAACCGAAGCTTCCCGCCGGTTTGGCAGGATCAGAAATCGCTTTGCGATGGTCTCTGGAATAATTTCCGCGCCGGTAGTGCCGCGCACGCAGTGTGGTGGAAACCGCTGAAACTCCGGATCGTCCGGCGTGTGGACGCACGCGTCCGAAACGAGAAAAACGCGATCCTTGCGGGCTTGCTCCGTAAGCCGGTTTAAGTTCGGAATCAACTTCTCGGCGCCGGGAACATAAAGATTCCCGCCCGGAAGCATGAAGTCGGTTTGCGTGTCGACGTCCCAAAAAATGATTCGGCGGGAAACCACTCCAGAACTCCTAGGCCCGTGACACCGTCCGCGTGATGCGCTCGCGAACCTGCTTCGAGCAGCGCTTCCAGGCGCGCGCTGTGCCGCACGGGGTATGCCGAGGCCACAAGGCGCCAGGCCGCGAAGTGGAGCGGGCAAACGCTCGATTTGAGATTGGCACCGCTTCTGCATTTCCGCCAAAGACAGGGGCATGGCTTACGCGCTTTCCCGCCCGAAGCACCGGGACGAGCAATCGGTCGCCGGGCATGTGTTCTTCCTCGAGAGCAATCACATCGCCCGCGTAATCGCCTTGAGAATCGATATCGCGATAGACCTGCTTGCGGCCCGGGTAAGTTACCTTCGCAGCGCTGAATTTCGCGGCCTCCCGCACTTCGCCGCCTCGTTCGACCTCGACGAGCTTATAAAGAACACTCAGTGTCGGCGCGTCTGAAGACGTGGAGAGCGAAGTGCCCACTCCAAACGTATCCACACGGGCTCCCGCATCCAGCAGCGAGGAAATCCGCTCTTCATCGAGATCGCCTGAGATGAAGATCTCCACGTCGCCCCAGCCCGCTTCGTCCAGCTTCTGCCGCACCCAGATGCTGTCGGCGGTGAGATCGCCGCTATCCAGCCGTACACCTCGAGGTTTTCGTCCAATCGCGATGATCTTTTCGAGCGCGGCGCGAACGTCGTACGTATCCAGCAGCAACACCGAATGATGCGGGAAAATATCCATAAAACGAGCGAAGGCTTCTTCTTCGCTGTCAAAGGCCATGATCCAGGAATGGGCTTGCGTCCCATACGTGGGAATCTCGAACAACTGTCCGGCACGAACATTCGAGGTTCCTTTGCACCCGCCAATATAGGCCGCGCGAGCAGCCAGTACGCCGGATTCGATGCCGTGAGCGCGGCGCGTGCCGAACTCCACGATGGGCCGCCCGGCTGCGGCTTTGGCTATCCGCGCTGCCTTTGAGGCGACCATGGTTTGGAAACTGATCGTCGCGAGCAGCGCGGTTTCCACGATCTGCGCTTCCGCGATTGGCGCGGTGATGCGCAGAAGGGGTTCGCCGGGGAAGCAGACTGTTCCCTCCGGCATGGCCCAAACGTCGCCAGTGAACCTAAATGCCGGCAAGATACTCGAAGAAATTCGCGCTGATGCGGGCGAAAGCGGGATGCCTGCGAAGGTAAGCGATATCCTCAGGACTGAAGCGCAGCGTCTCCAGGAATTCGAGCGCCTGCTCCAAGCCGGCTGCTATGAGGAAATTCCGCTTCGGGGGCAGGCTGCGGGCAAAAAGCTCGAAGGTGGCGCGGGCCTCGAAGTGGGTTTCGAGGTACCCGGCCGCCATCGTCAATTCATACAGGTCGGCCAGCAGGCCGGAAGGCTGCGCGACGGTTGGCATAAGGTTACCAGACCATTATGCCACCGATTGCGCCTCCGGCAGGGCCGCATCGAAAAAGGTGCGGCGCGACGCCAGAGCCCAGGCAGTCAACGCCCTGTGGCTTCGGCTGCTATGGCCAAAACTTTTCCCGATTGATGATCAGGCTGGGATGATCCGGATCGTTCGGGGCTTCGCTCGTGTTTAGGAGCCCAGAACCGCGTCTTTGAAGGCCTTTGCGGCCCGCAAGCGTACTACCGTCTTCGCCTTAATCTTGATGGGCTCGCCGGTTTGGGGGTTGCGGCCCATGCGCGCTTTACGATGGGCTTTGACTGCACGTCCGAGGTTCGGAATTACGAATTTGCCCGCGCCGCCCTTGCATTCTTTTACCGCCAATTTGAAGAGCTCTTCAAAAAACGTACTCACCGTCTTTTTTGGCGTCTCGCACTTCTCCGCCAGATGGCCCACTACCTTCGACTTGCTCATTGGCTTTGCCATCTCGTTCTTCTTATCCTCCTGTGGCGTTCGATTCCTTCGAGCCTTCGTGGGAGGCCCGAATCAGGCCGCACACGCGCGACACTATAAAGAGAGTCCCCGCGCAACGCAAGAGAAAATGCAAAAAAGCCCCGGAAAATCGATGGTTGGCGATTGCGATGGCAGATTTTTTCTCCTTCTCCGATGCGATCACAACCGTTCCGGCACAGTTAACGAACTTATTATCCCCGGCAGGCCCGAGAGAGCCAGCCGCCCCGCAATTGAGTTTCAGAGCTCGCCGAAAGTCAGAGTTTGGCCAAGGACTGATAAAAATTGGCCATGGCCTTGATTCCTCCAAAATAGTTTTCCAGCAGAATGTGCTCGTCAGGGGCATGGGCATTTTCGTCGGGCAAGCCAAAGCCCATTAAGAGGCAAGGCACCTTGAAGGTGTCGTACATCTGAGTGACAAAAGGAATCGATCCGCCTTCGCGGATGAAAACGGCGCGCTCGCCGAAGCCGGTTTCCAGAGCTTTGTGCGCCACCTCAAAAAACGGGTGCGTATAGGGCGCTACCCAGGGCTTGCCACTGCTCAAAAGTTGGAAGTCGCAACTAACCTGTTTGGGAAGCAGCTTACGTATGTGGCGCTCGACCAGTTTCGCGATTTTGGCGGGATCCTGATTGGGAACGAGCCGGGTGGAAAATTTGGCGTGCGCTTTCGAGGGTATAACCGTCTTTGCGCCTTCGCCGATATAGCCTCCCCAAATGCCGTTGAGCTCCAGCGTGGGCCGGACCCAAAGCTGTTCCACGAGGGTGTAACCCTTTTCGCCGCATAGCCCGGGCGCTCCGACGGTCTTGCGGAACTCCTTTTCCTTGAAGGGAAGCTTGTTGAGCGCCTTGCGCTCCGCGCGAGAAACGACGGCCACATCGTCGTAAAAACCAGGAACGGCCACGCGGAAATTTTTGTCGTGCAGCTTGCCAAAAAGCTCGCTCAGCACGGTAAGCGGATTCGGCACCGCGCCGCCAAAAACTCCCGAATGCAAATCCTGCGCAGGCCCGGTGATATCCACCTGGTAGTAGTTCAGGCCCCGCAAGCCGTAAGTGATCGAGGGGACGCCGGGCGCCAGCATGGCCGTATCGGAAACAACGAGCGCGTCGGCCTTGAGCTTGGCCTTGTTGTGATTGACGTAATCCCAGAGATTTTCGCTGCCAACTTCCTCTTCGCCTTCGATGATCACCTTGAGGTTGATCGGAAGCGTTCCCGCCGTCTGCTTCAAGGCGTCCATCGCGCGCAGGTGGATGTGCACCTGGCCTTTGTCGTCCGCGGTGCCGCGGCCATAGAGATTGCCGTTGCGAACGGTTGGCTCAAAGGCAGGCGAAGTCCACAATTCCAGCGGCTCAGGAGGCTGCACATCGTAGTGCCCGTAAAACAGAATCGTAGGTTTGCCGGGCGCCTGCAAAGATTGGCCGTAAACCACGGGATGCATTTTCGTGGGCACGATTTCGACGGCGTCCAGACCGACGCGCCGCAACCGGTCCGCGACCCACTGCGCGGCACGCTCGACATCTTGTTTGTGGTCGGCCTGCGCGCTGACGCTGGGTATGCGCAGAAATTCGTAGAGATCGGTCAGATGCTCGTTATGCTTTCGTTCGACGTATTCATTCAGCTCCATCGGCCCTCCTGAAGCGGCGTTCCGATTCTAGGAGCGCAGCCCCTTGCGGTGCAAGGCGGGCGCAATCCGCGCGGCCGGTTTTGGAGCGCGCCAAGCGACTCGGCCGCGGAGTTTCCCTTGTCCATATCTTGATCTTGTCCAAACGCGGTCCAAACGTTGTCCAAAAGGGCAGTTGCCCCCCAAGGCACGCGAAGCCAGCGCAAGAATTGACCGCATAAGACGCGGTAGCCGACCATAGTTGTGCCATGAATACAGCCGTCTACGAACGCGAACGACGCAGCTCCCGAATGTTCATGCGAGTCCGGGTAAAGCTCGCGGGCAAGAATCAGCAGGGCCGGCGGTTCAAGCATGCCTGCGAAACGATCGTTATCAATGCCCATGGCGCTTTGCTCTACTCCGAGCAGGACCTGGAAGTAGGGTCGCTGCTCGTTCTCACCAATGCCTCCACGCACGAAGAGCAAGAATGCCGAGTGGTCTATCTTGGCGATGACGCCGAGAAGGGCCAGCGCGTGGGCGTCGAATTTGTCTCCCCGGCTCCCCATTTCTGGGGCGTCGAACTGAAGCAGCCCGATTGGGTGCCCGCTCAGACCAGCTCGTTTCAGAAGAACTAAACTCTTGGTTGAGCCACCCCCCCGCCCCCTCTGTTTTTCCGCAAGAATATCATTCCATGGGAGTTGCTTCGCGTCTACGTGCAACGATATCAATCCATGGGGCTTAGCTTCCCGGCTTGCCACGACCGAGTTCTCCATTCGTCGTTCGATAAGAGCCCTTCGTGACGCCCCCACCCCCCTATCTTTTTTGCGCAAGTGTTCATTATGCATGGCTTAGCACCAACAGTTTTGCGCATGCCATAGCCAAATGGGCGGCACTGAATTTCGAGCGACCCTTCGCCGGCTTCCTTCGAGGCTCAGGGCGAGCAGGGCAAGAAAGAAGATCCCTCTCTCGTCCGCCGGTGGGCGAACTCACTCGGGATGACAACATTATTTTTATTTTTGGATCGAGCGAGAGCGTAGGGGTGAAAGGAGAAAATTTCTGCCATCGCGTTCGAACTAAGGGCAACTGGGATGTCGGTCGGTTCGGGAGGGTATTTTTTTTGGCGAGAATCAACAGCACCGCGCCGCCCGCTCATGAGGCACTCGCCCCGCAGTCTCATCCTGAAGCAGGGGTACATCTATTTTATCGTGAGCGTCAACCGGTCATAGGCCGGTGCTCTCTAGAGGATGGCCCGTTACTAGGTTTGTAGCGTCAGTCGCGCTTATGATCAGGGAGTAGGAATGCAGGTCCTGTTGTGCCTTCGATTTTGAACATGCTTCCAAGCTTTTGCAACGTGCGGAAGTCAATTCTATAAAGATAGAGGAAATCGGCGATCAACTGTCTCAATAATGTATAGCCAAATGTATTCTTAACTACCCGATCCCTTAGCTGGGTAATTTCGGCTAAGGGCACAATCGGATCGTGGTCCAGTTTTATTGAGAGATCGACCATTTTTACGGAAGTACTTGCCCCGTGCTTCTGGAGGACCCGCTCGTAGGTGTCCGCCAAATGGTGATGCCCTACTGAATAGGAAATTTTCTTGATAATTCCGTAAGCGCAAGCGAAGGTCAGCCAAATAAGTGCCTCATCTGTGCGTTTCAAAAGGTCGCCGTCGGAAATGTGCCCATCATTGACAGCAGTCCGCTCCTTGATCAGCATCGACAGATAGAGGCGAAACTCCTCCAGGTTGTTCTCCGATATTCCCAACAGGGCTCGGAGCGTTCTAAGCCCCAGCATGTAGCACGTAGTTGTGATTTCGAGCTTAATATCACCTTCCATCGAGCCTGCCGAACTGCGCAATATTTGTCCCAGTACCTGCAGTGTTTTGAAGGCAATGTTAGCTTTATGAAGATCTGATAGTTCATCCGAATACGTGACCTTCGCGTCTAGTGAGACGTTGGCATCTTGCTCATCAGCTTCGTCCATGGCTTCCCGATATTTTTCGCGGTGTTTCTCTATATCGCCATCGTCGAGGAGCATTTTGGGCGGTTCTTTATAGATTTTATTAACGAACTCGACGTCGGTTTCGAGGTCGGATATGCCGCGATCCGCGTAAATTGCACGGGCATTTGCCAGGATGTAGTTCGTCAACTGCCAGTCTTGGGTAAGATAGAGATAAAATAGCAGAATATTCGCCAGTTCCTCGTTGTGAAGCCTGTCCGCCATATATGCAAGTTTCGATCGCAGTTCCGCGGCTTTGTGGCTTTGTCTCTTCAGCGACCGTTCGAAGTATTTGGCGACAAAGTAAAAATAAACATGCTTGTATTTGAACGAATAATTCCCATCGGTACGCTCTAAGACTCTGGCCGCCTCTAAATCGGTTAGCACTGCTGGAAAATTTGGCGAAACGTCAAAAGTCTGCACAAATTCCTGGTGGACTTTTCGTAGTTCGGTTTCACTCAGACTGACTCGTTCTTGTTCAAACATGGCGTACGCAATAACGGATGTATAGGTCAACTTGATATCGGGATCGTCAATGCTTGCGCCCGCCAGTCCAAAGTTTGCCTTAATCAGCAACTCGATAAAGGAACCGTAGGACCCGTCCAAAACGGCATGTGGTTGTGCAGACTCCATGGAATGTAGGAGGCTCAAGATATTAAAGGGCACCGCCGGAACAACATTTCTCCCGAGCAACGTCGTGATTACTTTTTCTGTAGCCCTCGTTTCATAGTCCAATAACTGAATTTCTGACGCTGCATCTCGGCCAAGGGCAAGCCACTTGCTTATCAAATGACCGCGAAGCCGATGACCAAACTCCTTGATTTCACAATTCTCGAAGTCATCAAAAGGGTCTTTTTCCTTGCCACGCAGGGTTAGGTTCCGAACTCGATAAACGTCAGCCGCCGCGATAAACACGTGGCCAAACATATTTTGAGCGAGATGCACTAAACTCATTTCATTTCGCCCGCTTAGATTGGATTGATGGAAGTCGTCAATGAGAAGAATCCTGCGGGAAGGGTCAAGTTGCAAGAATCGATCTAAGCAGTGTGAGCCGTACTGGATCTCGACGGCTGATGCAACCAACTTGTGAAACCGGATTTCAGAAATTCTGCCCTCGAAATCCTTTCCGAGCAGCATGACGGGTACATACTCTGTGCTCAGATCCATGAAGAGTTTCTTCAAAAGAGAGGTTTTGCCGCTTCGGTCAGGACCGGTAACCAAAACGCGAGGAGTTTTGCGAAAATGATCAAGAACCTCTTTGCTACGTATGGCGGTGGTAGTTTTTTTACCCTCGGCCAAGTGCTGTACTGACCATATGGCTAAGTCCGGGTAAACATAGAAATCGTCGAGTCGCAAATTGCGCTTTCGTCTGTGCCTGAAGGCGGCCCCAGCATTCGTAAGTTGCTCAATTGTGGCCGGGTTAAGCTTAAGGAGATGACGCTCGCGGGCCGGATTCTTGATAATCACGCCCCAACTCTGTTGGAGTCGCGAGACATAGAGGTCGCGATCCCAGCGAAACTCTTCCAAACGTTGCTCCCCAGAGTCGAGGTCAAGGACTACAACGGAAAAGGCACTAGCATCGCCCAAACCGTTTTCATTGAATGCAGCTGCCTCGACGTAGTGAAGTTGTTCGCCCGAGAATCGTTCGACCGCTCCGCCGCCCTGGACATGTTCATGTCCTGTGAACACAAAATCTGAGGTTTGCTCAACGGCGTCTTTAAGCAAACGATAATTATTCGAGTCCAACCAGTTGTACGGGTGATGGAAAACCGAGACGCAGATATTGGCGTCCGCCGAGGCCGGTTCGATTGCGTCATTTGGCAGAAACAGTTTGCCTTGGAGTTCATTTTTTCTCGATAACCAAGCTGTGTTGTAGCATTGAAACTTAATTGAAACATTCCCAAACTTTACGATCCGGACATAGCTCAATCGCTGATCAAAACCGATTTCTTTTCCTCTCGTAAGTCTCGCCTCGAATGCGAAAAAGTTTTTTTGAACTTCGAGGATTACTTTGACGCGGTCACTGCTTGGGTTTAGGCCGGACTCGTACAAAGTCTGGACATCCTGCAAAAGATACTGCCGAATGTCGGATTCGGATGTGAAGTCGCAGTCATGATTTCCAGGAACGGCGACAAACTCGACCCTTTCGATCGAGGGCAGCCCTAGTAACTGTCCCCGAAGCTCCTCCAGAAATGCATAGGCCGGCTCGTATTGGGTCGCTAAACCTGAATACGCGATGTCCCCCGAAAGCACGATGACGCTGTTCTGCGCGTTCGGTGCGACGGCATGACACGCTTCCTTGATCTTGCGGGCCCTCGAGAGAGCTACCTCATGGCCCGTTTTGATGTGAATGTCGCTGAGGTGGAGCAGTATTGTCTGCATATGGAACCTTAGGGAAACCGGATTCTAACGCAAAGACACCGACCGTGGGAGACTAGAACAATCCTACAGGGCCAAAGGTAGGCATGCGAGTATGAAAAAAACCGCACCCTCAAAAGCGGAGGGTGCGGCACCCGGCAAAAAAGAGAAGCAGATTCCTCGTCGCTATGCTCCTCGGAATGACAGCGAAAACAAACGGGCGCGAAAAGCCCCAGGGCCCCGCTACTTCTTTTGTTGTGGCGTGCGCTTTCGCGCCGGTTGCGGGCGCCCTGGGCTACAAAGGACCGAGCCTTCGACGCTCGAATGGTTTCCAAAAATGACCTTTGCGATGATTACCCCTTTCCAGAGTGGGCGCTCTGAATGGGGTAGGGGGCCTGCAGAACGATGGAGCCGGTCTCCAGCAGGGACTTCAGGTTGGAGATGATCTTCGGCCAGCCGCCGGACACCGCGTCGATGAGCTTCGAGGGTTCGCGCTCGATGGTGTGGGTGATTGAGAGCTTCACAGCCGTTCCACTGGGTTCCAGTTCCATCGTGCAGCGCGACTCGCCTTCGGCCTTGAGGTCGGGCTTGTTCTGGTGCTGCCAGCGGATCACCAACCGGCGCGGCCGTTCGGACTCCAAGATTTCGCCGGCGTCCATGACGACTCCTTCGCCGGACACAAGCTTCCAAGCAGACCCCACCTTCCACTGGCTTTCGCAGTGATAGCCGAACCAGTACTGCTTCATAAACTCCGCGTCAGTCAGCGCCGACCACAGCTTCTCCGGCGTGGTGCGGATGTAGGTCACGTACACAAAACTGCTTTGGGTCGCTTTACTCACCATCTTTTCCCTCCAGTCTCTTCTTAAGTTTTGAGAGTGCTCTCAGGCGCGGGTATTCGAACTTGCTGATCCAACGCTCGGCGATATCGTTGATTGGCACTGGATTGATAAAATGAACTCTCTCCCTGCCTTGGCGTTTCCACGACACTAAATTCGCGTCTTTAAGAATTGCCAAATGTTTCGCGACAGCTTGGCGGGTCATTTTCAATCCTTTGCAAAGATCTCCGAGTGTTTGTCCATTCCTCTGGCGAAGCCTGTCGAGGAGCTCGCGACGGCTTGGATCCGCCAGTGCTCGAAAAACCGCGTCATCATCCATGTTCTAACAGGGCATCTTGTAATAGGGAACCATTTGGTTCCATGTTTTTATGATAGGGAACCATATGGTTACCTGTCAAGTATTGTTTTCGTGTCTTCAAACTGTAGCGACTGCAACGGCTCAGCGAGAGTGTTGCCGATGGCGTAAAGCACTGAAGTGAACTCGGATGACAGAGCACCCAAAACCCAAAGAGAGATTCGCCGGAAGGCATCGGCGGCAAAATACGCGCTTCGACTTCGTGGCTGCGCGGCCAACTTTGTTAACGCGCGAAAGCTCCTGATGCCCATGACTTTCGCGCGAAGAACGGCCGAGGAAAATGCGCGCGCCACTTCGCTCAGAATGACACTTTGCGCGCATGGTGGCCTCGTGATGACAACTTCAAGTTGGCGCGCTAAAAACCGCACCCTCAAAACCGGAGGGTGCGGCACCCGTGCGTGCGCCTTCGCGCCGACCGCGAGCGCCCGGGCTACGAAAGCCCGACTCTTAAAACCGACCCTTCATGCAGCGGAGGTCTTGCTTAGAGGCGGCTCGGCAGCATTGTGTGTCGACGCCACGGATGAGAACAGTGGGAAAAGCCCCTCGGGCAATGTGGGGTGAGTCAGGATCGCGTCGCGCAGCGCTGTGTAGGGCAGTCCTCCCAGCATGGCGATTTGAACGCAGGACATGACCTCGCCAGCTCCAGCGCCGAAGGCAGTGAAGCCGAGGATGCGATCGCCGTTGGCCTCCACTACGGCCTTCAGAAAGCCGCGCGTTTCCGAAAGCGTGTGCGCACGCAGCACTGCTTCCATTGGAACCTTGAACAAACGGTACGGAAGGCCCCGCTCTTTGGCTTCGTTCTCGTTTAGTCCAATACGCGCTAATTCCGGATCGGTGAAGAGGCAGTACGGAACTTGCCTGCCGGTGGTTGTGTGACTAACGCCATTGAGGTTGTCGTGCACCACACGGAAATCGTCGATGCTGATGTGTGTGAACTGGGGGCTGCCTGCAACCTCGCCGATCGCCCAAACTCCGGGCGCGGTCGTCTGCAGGCGATCGTTGACCTTGATGTATCCGCGGCCGGTTAATTCGACGCCGGCCAACTCCAGCCCAAGTCCTTCGGTGTTCGGAATGCGGCCGGTCGCCACCAGCACATGACTGCCTTTCAGGGTCTTCTCAGTTCCATTTTGATCGACGACGACGCTTACCGAGTGTCCCGATTTTCCGGATACGCGCTTAGGCTGGGCATTCAGAAGAATGTCGATGCCCTCGTCCTCAAGCAGAGTGCTAAGAGCCTCACATACGTCTTCGTCTTCTTTAGACATCAATCGATCGTGGCGAGCGATCACCGATACTTCGCTGCCGAATCGGCGCATCGCCTGAGAGAACTCTACTCCGACGTAGCCGCCGCCGATCACAAGCAGGTGTTCGGGAACTTCATCGAGCTCAAGCGCTTCGACATGCGTGAGCGGTTGTGCCTCAGCAAGACCAGGAATTGCCGCCAACGCGGCTCGAGTACCAGTGCTGACGATCACGTTAGTGCCGCGCAGTTGGCGGGTAGTCCCGTCGGGGAGAGCGGCCTCCAATGTTCTTGGAGCTATGAAGCGTCCGGTTCCGAAAAGGAATTCCGCTCCAGTATTTTTGTAGTTTTCCAGATACATCTCGTTCAAGCCCGTTACCATTTTGCGTTTGCGGTCACGGACACCGGACATCTCGATCATGAAGCCATCGCAAGAGATGCCAAATTCCTGGCTTCGGCGAAAGTAGGATGCGACCTTGGCACTGTGGATGATGTTTTTGCTCGGCAGGCACGCGATGTTCGGGCAAGAACCGCCAATGTATTTGCGGTCGATCACGGCGACACGCTGTCCTTGCGCAGCAAACGTCCAGGCGGCGATGGTCGAGCCGGTGCCGCCACCGAGAATCACCAGATCAAATTCTTCGGGCTGCGTCTTCTTAAGTGCCTGGGTGGATGACGCGTTTTCTGTGCTTTTCATGCGAACGTTCCTTTCCGAGCGGCGGGTTCACTCTTGGCTCGCGTAGATTTCATGAGATCGGCCGCCGACGCTCCCTCGAGCGACAATCCATAGCCGACTTCTCGCACAATGCGCTCTTTCAAGGGCTGGATGAAGTGCACGCGGGAGTTGCGCCGGGTCACCTCCGGAGCCTTCAAGTACAGCTCGGCTAATTCCCGCGCACGACTGAGCGCCTTACCGTTCGGCACAACCTCGGCAACCACTCCCCATTCGTGCGCTGTACG
This sequence comes from uncultured Acidobacteriota bacterium, assembly GCA_963846235.1. Classification (GTDB taxonomy): domain Bacteria; phylum Acidobacteriota; class Terriglobia; order Acidiferrales; family UBA7541; genus Palsa-189. Next base: position 2,414,993 of record CAWJVF010000002.1, on the reverse strand, counting down.
CGCCGATAGTGGCTGTGGATTGAGCAGGAACGCCTCCGCTCGTCCCGCTCCAGCCCGGTAACTCCACGTGGTAAAGATTCCGTCGCCGGGCGCAATGCCCGCGGAGAAGTGGGCCACATCCTGGAAGGTCGCGCCATCTGCCGCCACAATTACACTGGCAAGCAGAGCGTAGTCTGAATGCACATGGGCACGTCCCTCGATAGCCGCGATGACGGGCACGCGAATGTTGGCTATGTTTTCCAAAACCTGAACACCTTCATCGTGAACCTGGCTCCAAACGCCGGGATCGGCGGCGTCGCCGAAGGAGGGCCAATCGACATCAGTAATGAACTCTCCACCGGCGCCCGTAAGGATTACGATCTTGTTCCCTCGATCTTGCGAAATCCGGTAGAACCCGTCGACAAATTCCGTGTGAGATTGCGCGGTCATAATGAACGGCCCGCCGTTGGTGTGGAATTCAGCAACCAGCACGCCGTTGGCATCTCGTGTCAGCTTTAGGTTCTGATAAGCATTGAAGTAGTCACTCTGAACTTGCATCGTATTCTCCTCTCAGTTTTGCTCTGAGTGCGTTCACCCGAATGTGTTATTGCGAGGTCAGTATATTGAACTCAGGTGGCTACAACGAGACCGCCTGCGGCGCGAATGACCTCCCCGGTGATCCAGGCTGATTCGTCTGAAGCCAGGAACACCGCCAGCGGGGCGATATCCGTGACGCGACCGAGCCGGCCGAGCGGCGTCTTCGCAGCCAGAACGGCGCCGGCACCACCCTCAAAGGTCCCCGCGGCTACATTGCCTTCGGTTTCTGTGTGACCGGGAGCGATGGCGTTGACGCGTATCTTGCGAGGCGCCAGCTCGAGTGCCAATCCCCTGGTCAGCGTTTCGATGGCGCCTTTCGTGGAAGCGTACAGCAGGGCTCCCGGCACGGGATGCGAGCCGACGATGGAGCTGAGGTTGATGATGCTCCCGCCGTCCGGCCCGAACTGCTTGATCGCCTCCTGCACGGTGAGAATCGCCCCGAGAACGTTGATGTCGTAGTGGAGGTGAAAGCTCTCCTCTGTGATCTCCGCGATGGCGCCGAAGCGGAATACCCCGGCGTTGTTGACCAAAATGTCCAGTCTTCCGAATGCGGAATCCACTTCTTTGAATAACCGCGCGACATCCGCGGCCTTGGACACGTCGGCCCCGACCGCGATCGCCTCGCCTCCGTTGCCGGTGATCGCCTGAGTGACGCGTTCGGCGCCTTGCCGGTCGGAGGAATAGTTCACGGCCACGCGCGCGCCCGCAGCTCCCAAGGCGGTTGCAATCCCACCGCCTATGCCTTTGGACGCGCCCGTCACGATCGCTACTTTATTAAGCAGTCTGCTCTTATTCACCATTGTTCTTGATTCTCCCCTCTAGCTGGCCTTTTCAGAATCAATGGTTTGTCCGCCGAATATGAATTCCTGCGGCGCATGGTGGAAGATGCAGCGCTTGTTATTAGCGTGGTGCAGCTTTGCGCAGTAGGGTCCAACACCCCCGCGAACTCGCAGAAATACCTCAGCCGCGCAGAACATGCCCAACGTTGGCGCAATGAAGTAGATCCAAAGAGCGTGCCAGTAGCCGGCGCGAAGTGCTGAACCGAACGTTCGTGCGGGGTTCATACTCATTCCCGATAGCGGTGTTTCCAACACTATATATATCGCGTAAAGCACGCCGACAAAATAGGGTGTGTATGCTGCCAGTCTCTTATCATTGGTCACGTTCAGGATCGTGATCATCAGGACGAAAGAGATTGCCAATTCCCCGACGAATGCAGCAGCGTTGCCATACACCCCGGGCACTGTGACGGCGTACCGTACCGCGCTATGCCCCGGTGCTCCTCGCAGCACATATGCGGCGACCGCAACGCCGCAAATCGCTCCAGAAAATTGTGCTGTGGCGTAGAAGAACGCGTCCCTCAAATCCACTTTGCCCAGCCGGTAAAAGGTGAAGGTTATTGCAGGATTGAAGTGACCTCCAGATTGCTTTCCCCAGGGCGTCAAGACGATCCCGATCACAGTACTTCCCATGGCTAATCCATAAAGCGCCCGGCGAGCCAGGCTACTATCGATAAAGTGCCGGACCGGTGAACCAGGATGCTGCAATAAGGTTGCGAATGCGCAGGCAAAAAACATGTACAGACCCAGCTCGCCCGCTTCCATCAGATACTCGGGCCAGTGAAGACGTAAGCTGGCGATTGCGTTCACTCCGTTATACGAGGGCAGCATCTTTCGCAAGCGTTGAACGCCGGCGCCAATCGCGGTTCCGTTCTTTCCTATTTCGTTCACTGCTCATTTGATTCGGGATCGGCATATTTGTTAGAAGCCGACAATTTCGTTTGTCCGCGGCTCTGCCGTGCTCGGTTGGTTTCATGAACTTAGCGTCGCAAAGCCGCTGCCGACCTCCATGTCAACAGGTGATTCGTATTCTTTGGGAATTCGTAGATAGCGACGTGAGTTTCCCGGATGAGGGTTGGGCCAAAATACAACTTGCTAGGTTCCAGCATCTATTGAGCATAGAGGCAAACTTGGAGTGAGCCATGGCTATTGAGGTAACTGTCGGACCACCGCTCGTCACCATCAATCAGGGCAACACGTTTGTGCTCTGCGAACCAAGCGGATGCATAACGGCGGATACGGACCAAGGCATCTACTCGCGTGACACTCGCTACGTGAGCAATTACGACATTTTTGCAGACGGCGAACGCTGGATACTGCAAAACTCAGGCGCGGTTACGTACTACGCCTTCCGAGCTTATTTGACCAATGCCCGAATCCTGACCGAATACGGAGAAATCGAACCTGCAACTCTGAGCCTGGTGTTCAACCGGACGGTTAGCGACTCCATTCATGAGGACTTCGATCTTCACAACTACGGCATGAAGCGCGTTCGCTTTAACCTCGAGATTTCAGTTCGTACCGATTTCGCCGACATTTTTGAAGTCAAAGCAAAGCAGGTGATCCGCAAGGGCAACGTTACGACGAACTGGAGTACAGAACGATCCGAACTGATCAACACCTATGAACATGACACTTTTAAGCGATCGCTCCTGTTTCGTTTAGCAGCCAGCGATTCTCCTGCAAGCTACAGCAACGGGCGCGTCCGGTTCTTCGTGGACCTCGATCCCGGGGCCTCATGGCACACGTGCTGCCGATATGTGTTTGTCGAAGGGGCAAAAATAAGGCGGCGGGCTAGCTACGATTGCTCGCGCGGCCTTGTGCACTCTAAAAATGCGACTGAAATGAGTAAGTGGAACGAAGCAACAACTTCCATAACAACCGCCAACGAGGATATCTACCGTTTGTTCAAGCAATCGGTTGAAGACATGGCTGCCTTGCGGCTGCCGCTCCAGGGAGCGGCGAACGAGTTCGTTCCTGCGGCAGGCGTCCCCTGGTTTGTAAGCGTGTTCGGCCGCGACAGCCTGATCGTCAGCTTGCAGAACATGATTATCTATCCCGATTTCTCGCGGGGCGCGCTGAAAGTTCTGGGGGATTTACAGGCGACCGAGACGGACGATTTTCGCGATGCCCAACCGGGCAAGATTTTGCATGAAATCCGGTATGGAGAGCTGGCCACTTTGAAGCGCATTCCACATACGCCATATTACGGCACCGCCGATGCGACGGCGTTGTACCTCATCACCCTTCACGAAGCCTGGAAGTGGTCAGGAGACGACCTGCTGATCCAGCAGTACAAAGGCGTAATCGACAGATGCCTCGAGTGGATCGATCGCTACGGAGATTTGGACGGGGATGGCCTGCAGGAATACCAAACGCGATCTTCACAGGGTTATGAAAACACGGCGTGGAAGGACGCGCCCGATTCAGTCATGTACCCCGATGGGACCCCGGTGAAGGGTCCAAAAGCGCTTTGTGAACTACAGGGATACACATACGACGCCTGGCTGCGAATGGCCGATGCCTTTGACTATTTTCACGAATCTGAGCGTGCCAGCAGGCTGCGACAGAAGGCTTCAGATTTACGGCAGAAGTTTGAGGACCTTTTCTGGTGCGATGATACTGGCTTCTATGCCTACGCTCTGGATGGCGACAAGAGGCAGGTGAAAACCATCGCCTCGAATCCTGGGCACCTTTTGTGGAGCGGAATCGTCAAACCCGACCGATCCGGCAGTGTGGTGCGGCGACTTTTAGAACCCGATATGTGGAGCGGCTGGGGCATTCGCACGCTTTCCGAAAAGAATCCCGCTTACAATCCATTTTCGTATCACAACGGATCGGTGTGGCCACACGACAACGGCATCATTGCCATGGGACTCAAACGTTATGGATTCGCTAGCGAGGCGGCGATGATTGCGCGGGATATCAGCGAAGCTGCCAGTTACTTTGCTTTTAACCGGCTTCCTGAGCTTTACGCTGGAATAAAACGGGCCGAGGGGACGTTCCCGGTTCAGTACCTTGGGGCCAACGTGCCTCAAGCCTGGGCAGCGGGCAGTGTGTTTCACCTGCTGCAGGCCATTCTGGGATTACAGGCTGATGCGCACAAGAAAACTCTCTACGTCAACCCGGTTCTGCCGCGCTGGCTTCCGGAGATCACGCTGCATAATCTGCGGGTGGGTAAAACCACCCTCACGATTCGGTTTTCGAGAGAAGAGGACCAGAGCCGATACGATTTGCTCTCTTCAAGCGCAGGAATTCAAGTGAAAGCCGGCAAAATAAACCCGATGCATGAATATGCCGCCTAGTATCAGTCGAAGGAAAACCGACGTGGCGGAGCGCAGCGGAGTAACAGATATGAAACGCGGGCAGCGACGACTATGAGAGCAACAAGCGCGCGAAACATTAATAGCAATAAAAAAGACTTGTCACCAGAACAACGTGAAGAATTACTCAGAGCATTAAAAGCCCGTTTTGAGAAAAACATGAACCGCCATAAAGGTCTTGAATGGGCTCAAGTACAAGCAAAGCTGGAAGCGAATCCTGAAAAACTGTGGTCACTTAATGAAATGGAAAGAACTGGCGGTGAACCGGACGTTGTTGGTCATGATAAAGAGACGGGCGGATACATTTTTTATGATTGTTCAGCGGAGAGTCCCAAGGGCCGCAGAAGTTTTTGCTACGACCATGAAGCGCTGGACTCAAGGAAAGAACATAAACCCGAAAATAACGCTGTTGATATGGCAGCCGCCATGGGCATTGAGCTTTTAACGGAAGAACAGTATCGAGAGTTGCAGAAACTTGGAAATTTCGATACGAAAACGTCGAGCTGGGTGAAAACACCTTCCGATATCAGAAAACTCGGCGGCGCACTCTTTTGCGATCGCCGCTACGACACTGTTTTCGTGTATCACAACGGTGCGGAATCTTACTATGCCGGTAGGGCGTTCCGTGGCTCGCTAAGGGTCTAAATTTTGCCTTCGCGCCGGTCGCGGGCGCCTTGGGCTACATATAAAGGACCGTCAGGTGTTGCCCAATTTGCAGTTCTATCGTGACTTTGAGGTGAGCGCAGGCTTCGGTGAATCGGAATCTGGTTGCCGGACCGATCCTTGATCGGCGGATTTTACAACGGGCGGCACGGCTGGATAACGTACGTCAGGGACCGAGGCGGGCCCCGACTGGGGCTGCGCGCCAAGCAGATCCACCGCGGCATGGTTCAGCTTGGCTCGCAATAGAGAGCGCTCGTTCGCGCGAGTAACATAGCGCACGGAAATTTCGACTCCGCCGATGATGGGTTTGACGTTGATCGCGGGCGCCGCCGAGATCTTCATGTCGCGGGATTTGGCCGCACTCTTCCATTCCTGCTCGGCCTGCTGCGCGCCTTCCGAGGTGGCTTCCAGAACTATCTTTTGGATGGCCTCGACGACGGGATAAGGATTTTGTCCGGCGGGCAAAACAATTTGCAGCTCATCCCACAGCCACTGCCCGGACGTCGAAAAATTGAAATAGTGACCTTCGACCGCAAAGCCATTTGTAAAAGTCACCCGCCGGCCGGTTGGATGGCCTGAGTCCGTCCAATTCCCGGTTTCCAGCAGCACGGTGTGAAACATTCCAAGTTCCACGACTTCGCCGGTGACGCCATTAATCTCCACCCAGTCGCCCAGCCGGACGCCGTTTTTTCCCATCAGCACGAACCAGCCGAAGAAGGCGATAATGAAATCCTTCAGCGCGACCGTCAGGCCCGCTCCCGCGAGCCCCAGAAACGTGCCGAGCTGCGTGGGCCGCCCAAATATCACCAGCAGGATCAAAAGCACGACCACAATCTGCAGGGTAACGCGCGTGACCGTGCGCAGCGTGGCCACCTGCCTGCGGTCCATGGAAGTCTTTCGGATGATCGCTCCAATCGCATAATCAATGAGAACCGCGATAAAGGCGATCGCCAGAATGACCAGGACGCCGCGCAGCGCTCCATTTACGAGAGAGCGTTGCTCGGCCGCGACCACGCCGATCCATTGGCCGTAGGTGTTGGCGAGCAGGGTTTCGTTGTCGATACGTTTGGCCAGGGTGGCGAGGGTCTTGCGATCGGCGGCGCGGCGCTGCGTTGTTTCCAGTATTGTCGCCGTGGCTTCGCTGGTGGAGGCGGCGCTGGAGGTGGTGGGGGCGCTGGTCGGGGTGCCGCTCTTTCCGCCCGCGACGGGCGTTGATGGCGGAGCAGCTGCCACAGCCGGGCCCGTTGACGAATCGTTCTGTGCGCCGGTGGCCTGCGCGCCGAGCCGGCGCTCAAGAGAGTTGTCCTTCAGGGCAAGCGCCGCTGCCGCCGAGAGAGCCTCTTGCTTCGCGCGCCACAATTGCAACTGTTTCCGATGCAGCTCCGACCACTGCTGGAAGCGTTGAATCAAACCGTGCGGCTCGATTGATGCGCTGGCGTCCACCTTCGTAGCATCCGAGGCCTTGGAAGCCGCGTCGTGTTCCTGCGACATCGCCTGGATGCGGTCTTGCAGACTGCCGCCGGCGCGGATCAACTCCTCCTTCCCATCATCCACTTCGTCCTGGTCTAGCTCCAGCTGCGCTTGGGCTAGTTTGAGCTGGTCGTCCAGCTTATCCTTCTGGGCTCCGCTGGCCTTGGCCTCCGAGGCCGTAAGCTGTGCGACGCGCGCCTGGTCCGCCGCGAGGGCATCCTTCGCCTTCTGCAACCGCGCCTGTATCTCCTTGGCCTTGTCGGTCATCGCGGGCGGATGCTGCGTCACGTCGAGCACGGCCAGCGCGAATGCCAAATCCATCTCCTGATCGCCAAGCTGCAAAGCCTGGCGGGCGAATGGTAGCTCTACCGCGCTGGTGGGCATGGTCGCCAACGCTTGTGCTGTTAGCAGGGGCGTCTGATCCACCGGCGTGGCAGCCGCAGACCCAGTTGGCACGGCTGTCGCATTCCCGCCAGGAATGCCGCTCTCGCCACCGGTGCGAATTAGGCCATATACGGTCGCGACCAGGAGCACCACGAGTACAAACGAAAAGATCTTGTTTGCGAGTTTCATTGTTGTCAGCGGCTGAAGAACGACATCCCAGTATTCGATTCAACCAAAGCGCATCCCGATAGTCTGCAATCCCAGAATCCCAAAATATTTCTGTCCGCTTTAAGCTTGAGGAGGCGCCCTGAGTACCAGATTATCAGGATCGGGCGTGAAGTGCAGCCATCCGATGTGCCGGCTTGACGGCGCGGCGGTGGTAGTGATCTATTTGCGCAATTCGCCTTGCGGGTGCCGGACTGGATTAATTGAGGATTGGGCATGATACGTGACGACATTCTGAAGGGATTTCCCGAGCTGTTTGGGACGAAGAAGGCTAATGGCCGCGCCATCGACGTCGAACAGGCCATCAATACTCTTACGCGAGAGTTGAGGCCGGCGATCGGCGCAGCGTTAGCCGCTCGCCGCGAGCTTCTGCAATCCCGGGCGCCTGTCACCAAGAAGTACGCGTGGCCGAGCTGGGACGACAAGTTCGAGGATCCCGTAAGCGGGAGGTTCTGGACGTTTCGGCAGATCGTGCAGGGCATGATCGATAACTTTCTCGATCGGAAGAGTGAGTGGATCTGGCGCTTGAACGACGAAGTCCCCATTCCCAAGGACGCTCATCCATTGGGCAATCCGGGTTTGGAGCTTACCGGGCCGTGGCATCCGCTGGACATGGCCTTCAACGCATTGAATAGCCCGGCGCCGATGAACATGCCGGATTTTGAAGACGCTTCGCCGCCACACTTTCAACCCGATGGCACGGCGGTAAAACAGCCTGTGGGCGTTTTTGCGGCGCTGCAAAATGCCAAAGAGATTTTTGAAGGCCGCTGGGCGGAGCGTGCATACGAAGTTTCCAAGAAAGGAAAGAAGCGAACCTATAGCATTACCAAGCCGCCGGGAGGATGGCCGACGCGGTTCGCACGGCCGCCGAGTATTCACATTCATTACGACTACATAACGGTGGATGAGCAGCCGGTGCCGGCTTTGATCCCGGTGACGTTGATCTGGGCGCTGAATAATTTCGACGCGCTGAAGCGGCTGGGGACAGGGGTGTACTTCTACATTCCCAAGATGCAGACGCCGCAGGAAGCGTTGATCGTGGAGAAGCTCCTGGCTGGAGTGGAAAAGTTGATCGGCGCGGAGCCGGGGACGATCAAGATCAAAGTGCTGTACGAAGAGGGAAGCGCGGGACGGTTCCTGCCTGCCATCGCGTGGGTTTTGCGGCGACGCCTGCTGGGAACGAATGTGGGCCGATGGGATTATCTGGCCAGCATTATCGAAATGTGGAAAGACGATCCGCAAGGCGTGTTCCCAGATCCGCAGTCGATAACGATGTCCGCGCCAAACATGATCGCCTACCAGAAGTACAACGCGCTGGTCATGCTGATGGCGGGAATGAAGAACGGCGAACTCAGCCAAGGCGCGCCGATCGGCGGGATGGCAGCCGTAATGATTTACCAGCCAAGCGATGTGTATGGGCGTTCCCAGTACAATCCGCTGGCGCTGCGGGCCATGGTCATCGATAAATTGCGCGAGCGGCTGCTGGGACTGATGTTCGTGCCTGATGCTGCGCTCCGCTCGGCGGAGCGGCCGACGCTGGAGGAGATTCTTGCGGGACGCGCCAAAGGGCGGCTCTACGATGCCTACCGGCAAAGCTGGGTGGCGAGTCCGGAGCCCGCTTACGTGGCGGCGGGCAATACGCCATTGCGCGCGCGCGTAAGCGAGTTGCAAACAATTCTCGATGCGCCGGCCGAAATGACGGAGGCAGCGGGTAAGCGTATGCCCACTGTCGCCAGTGGCCTGGTTGATGCCGAACGGCAGCTTCTGCAATCGCGCGGGCTGCTCAGCGCGAGCGGCAAGATTACTCCGTGGGTGATCAGGAAAGAGGAACTGGACGCGCCTGAGAAATTACTCACGCAGCCGCTGTGGGAGGCGATCTACGGAGTACCTAAAGGGGAGATCACCATCGAGCGCATCCAACATGCGTTCTACATGGCTGCGAATTACGGGTTCCAAATTCTCAACGGCAATTTCGCCGCGGCCATCGACGATTACGAACTTTCGTTGCGATTCATGAATGACCTCGCGACGTATCGCATCGACGTGTCGTGGCTGTGGACGCTGCTTCAACATCGCGCTGTCATTACAAAGGACGGCTATCTGAAACGGCCAGAACTCACGCGGGACGGCGTGGTACCGGCGGTGAACGCGTTTGCGGTGAAAGCCGGAACGGCGTTCACCAAGGAACTATTCCTGAAGCTATGGGAATTCCACAATGAGTGGACTGCCGAGTTTTTCGTGGAGTTGGATCGGCGGGGCGATCCGGGACGGTTCGACCGCGGCAAGGCTCCGATCATCATGGAGCTTTTGAACCGGCAACTGCTTTCGCCGAAGTACATCCAGCACAGCGCACGTGTGCTGTTCGTTGTGGCGCAGGCGAAGCGAGCGGAACGTGCACAAATCCTAGATGCGATTTTCGATCTCTCGCGCGAAGAAGTGGTCATGCGAGTCGAGGCGGGAGCGGTGGACAAGGCCATTCTTGCCGCGCACGACTATGTATACGACATCTTTCCCAGTCGAGAAGCGCAGCAGCAGGCCACAGGCAGGTCCAGCAACGTTTGAAGCGGAACTTTTGTACTGACCGAGGCGCTTGCATTTAGTGCATAGTCAGCAGCGGCTTCTGCGCCGCGGGCAGGTGCTGATCGAAGGCGGTAAGCAAGGCCGCGTCAGTGGCGTGTTCCGCCATCAGATCAACTAAGTCCACCAGATCGGTCTCGCCGAAGATTTTCAGGGCGCGAGCATATGTCTCCGCCGTGACCATGTGCTTGCCGAAGAGTTCTCGACCCAATTCGATAATCGCCGCCTCTTTTTCGCCCGCTCCCGTAAGCGGTTTGCGGTCGCGCACAGTGTCAACAACCATTGGGTCCAGGCCGTCTTTGCGCGCCGTAAGCTCATTCATCGTCCAGTCATACTGCTGGTCGTGCTCGCGGGCCGTCACCAGGATCGCCAGATCCATCAGACGCGGGCCGATGTGAGCTTCCAGCGATTTGCGTTCTCCCTGGTGCAACCTGATCGCGGCGGGCCCCGTGCCCGTGGGCGCGAGCTCGCGGCCGTAGAGAGCCGCAGGCGCTTGAGGCGCCGACTTGATCAAGGGCAGGCGGCTTCTCGAATCCGGGTGGATGTCATTCGGGGGAGTGAAAGGCAACGGCAGGAACTGCTTCATCTGAGGCGGCATCTGCTGGTTGAATGCCGTGAGTCTCGCGGCCGTGCCCGCGTACTGAGCCTCCAACAAAACGATGTCAACAAGGCCGCTCTCGCCCAGGAGTTTCAGGGCACGCGCATACGTTTCCGAACTCAGCTTGTGTTTGCCGATGATTTCACGATCCAACTGAACGGTCACCGCTTCCCGCTCGCCCACTCCTGTGAGGGGCTTGCGATGGCGGACCAAATCGATGACGGCCGGGTCCAATCCGACGGCGACAGCCTCCATCTCGTGAAGCGACCACTCGTATGGCTGATCGCACTCGCGCGCGGCGGCCACGATAGCCAATTCCGTCAGCTGGCGCCCGAGCGGGGAAGCCCAGCGAACGTCCACGCCTGAAGCGTGGAGCTTTATCGCGGCCACGCCAAGTGGCACGCCGGACCCGGCGCTGGAAGCGGCAGCGTCGTCATAGGCTTTTTTGCCGCGTTCATCCAAAGCTTCGCGTTTGATCAGAGGAAGCCGGCTGCGAGAATCCGGAAAGACGTCCTTGGGAAGCGTTGCCTGGGACTCAACCACGGCGCTGCCATTCGTGCCGGAAAGCACTTGCGCCAAAAGATTGGGCTCGAACCGGGCCGCGCTCGCGGCGACGAGTAACAAGCCTGCGAGAACCTGGGCTAACCGCATCTTTCGCCTCCTGAGCGCACGTCGAATTTCTGCTTAGCGGTTTACGTCGGATTTGTATCAAGAGAACGGGTGCTGCGTACACTACTTCTTTATTTTGGTGAGGGAACTCGCTTCGAGCATCGAGGCGGAGACCAAGCCAAAGTCTGCGAATGCAGGCGTTTCCCAAATGCTGAGTTGTGGCGTATACTCCCGCCAACTGAAGGATTTTTGACGTGAATAATACGCAAGCATCGGCCCTCGACGTAACTGCGGCTCCGCGCGAGCGAACCGGAACGCGCTCGGTAGCGATCACCATGTATTGCATCCTGCTGCTTTCGTATGTGCTGATGGCGGCGGATCGCTATCTTTTTCCGGTGATCGCGCCGTACGTGCGGCGCGAGTTCGGCTTCTCAGCGCCGCTTACCGGTCTGCTCACGACGATTTTCACTCTTGGCCTGGGCGCCGGAGGGCTGACGACCGGCTACATTCTTTCGCGGTTTTCCCGAAAATCGACCATGCTGGTCGGCATCGCGATTTTTTCGGGGGCGACCGCGCTTACCAGCGTGATCCATGGATTCTGGGGCATGCTCTTCTGCCTGGCGGCACAGGGAATCGGGATGGCCATGCTGGCCACCTCCATGTTTGCGCTGGCGGCAAGCTATTTTGTGACCTATAAGGCGGCGGCAATTGGGTCGGTGAATTTCTGCTACGGCATCGGCGGGTTCGTGGGGTCGTCGCTGGCCGGCGTGCTGCTGGTGAAATATGCAAACTGGCGCGCGCCCATGATTGTCTTCGGGCTATTTGGATTTGTGATGATCGCGATCATCGCGGCCACTGTGCGGGGGTGGTTCAGTGAGACGCGCGGCGCAGCGCAAGCGCGTGCTGCGGCCAGCGGTGGCGCCGAAAGCTTGCTGAACAGAAATACAGTGCTTCTGACGATTCTGAGCGTGATTCACGGGCTCAGCATGTATGGATTTCTCGGGGGCTATGCGTCTTTTCTACAGGAGACCCTACATTACACGCCGACCCGCGCGGGCTTTGTAGTGGGCTTTTTTGCCATAGGAGCGCTTACTTCGATTGCCGGCGGCTGGCTGGGGGACCGGTTTTCCCCGCGAATCGTGCTGAGCGGAGCTTACGTTTGCATCGCGGTGCTCGGGTATCTTTTCTTTCAGGCGGCACCATCGCCGGTGACGCGGGAGATTCTGACCTGCGCCTATGGCGTGGTGGGCAGCGCAATCCTTTACGTGAGTCTTGCCGCGTACCACGTGAGGTCGTTGCAAAGCAGCCTGGCCAGCAAAGGGTCGGGAATGTTCGTGACGAGTTTGTATGGCGGCGCAGCGTTTGGAGGCTATCTGATCCGCGCATTGGCGGCGCACGGAGGTTGGCTATTCGCCGGGGTAATACAAATGTCGCTGCTATGCGCGGTGGGCGCCGTTCTCGCATTGGCGTTGCGGCCAAGCGAGATGAACGCTTAGGCGAGGCGAACTAAGTCGGTTTGAGCGATTCGGGATCGGTGGCATCCGGTCGGAGACTTCAGCGGCTAAAGCCGTTCTCATTGTGAACTGGCCTAATGTCGCGGCTCTGGATTCGCTGCGTTCACCACAAAAAGCCGCGACCCACAAAGCTATCGAGTCATCGTACAAACCGCATAGGGAGCCGCTATAGTTGCAGGGATTCTGGCGAGGGGCACTGCTCGGATTTTTCAGTCTGGTCATCGGCATTCAGTTCATTCGACCCGCGCGTACCAACCCTCCCGTAGTTGCTTCACATACGCTCGAAGCGGTGGTGCCCGTGCCGCCGGAAGTTGAAAGCACATTGCAGCGCGGCTGCTACGACTGCCATTCGAACCTGACGCGCTGGCCCTGGTACAGCAACGTGGCGCCGATCTCGTGGTTCGTCATCGATCACGTCGACAGCGGACGCCGGCACGTGGACTTCTCCGACTGGCTGCGGCCCAACACCAAGAGTCCCGCGGAATTTACGCGCGAGCGCTTCGAGGCGATCTGCAAGCAGGTGGAGACACGCAACATGCCGTTATTTTCGTATCTTCTGGTGCACCGCGCAGCGAGCCTTTCGCAGGGCGATATTGAGACGATCTGCCAATGGACACGAACGGCCCTGGCGAAGTAATCCGCGCGAGGTTCGGCTCGTGGCCGCAATAAATAAACGGGAAAAGCTGCTGTTCTGTAGCGATAATCGCTCATGATGCAATCCATGCGGACAAGCGCTGCCGGGAATTTAGAATCCGCGCTGCTGTGCGCACAAACGCACGTCGACAGCGACACTTCGAAACAAATTCAGGCACTCGCCGCCACCGAGCCCGACTGGAACGCGATTTTGCAGGCCGCCTCCGAGCATAGCCTACTGCCGATTTTCTGCAGGAATATCGAGGAGTATGGCGGAGAGTTTTTGCCCTCTTCGTTGCATCGCCGTTTTAGCGAACAATTTCTTCGGAATTCCTGTCGCAATTTGGCGCTGACGGCAGAGTTGTTCCGCGTCTTGGAGGCGCTGGAGAATCATGGCGTGTGCGCAACGCCTTACAAGGGTCCGGTGCTGGCGGCACAAGCATACGGCGATGCTGCGATGCGGCAATTTTCGGATTTGGACATCATCGTTCCGCAAAAGCAAATCGTCGCAGCGCACGACGCATTGCTCGAACGCGGCTTCCGTCCGGTTATCAGCGGCGTTGAACCGCAAGCCTGTGCGCGACAAGTTCCGGGTCAGTACGCTTATCAGAACCATACGCAAACGTTGGTGGAGCTCCATACGGAGCTCACGCTGCGCTATTTTCCGCGGGGATTGGATCTAGCGAAGCTTGTTGAGCGCCGCGAGCGTGTACAACTTGCAGGACGGCGGGTGCTGACATTTTCGCCAGAGGACACGCTGCTGCTGCTGTGCGTTCACGGCTCGAAACATTTCTGGGAACGGCTGGGCTGGATCGCGGATATAACTGCGCTTAGCGGAGCCTCGCGGCCACTTGATTGGGGAATGGCGATGGAGCGCGCGCGGAACTGGGGAATTCGGCGGATGGTCTTGCTCGGAGCGGGCCTCGCGGAGCGGCTTTTCCAGACGCCTTTGCCAAAGGAAGTGGGGGATTACCTAAGAAACGATGCGACTGCACGCGGGCTGATCGATGGAATTTGCCGGCGAATCTTCGCGGCCGTGCCAGCAGAGCCAGGAGTGTTTAGCCGCTTTGCGTTTCGAGTGAGGATGCGAGGTCCGCTTGCGCAAGGTTTGCCGTATGCCCTTCGACTGGCGCTCATGCCCACCGAATTCGACAGAGGCGGACATGCGCTTTATCTCGAACCACTCTACGTCTTACTGCGGCCGCTGCGCCTGGCGCGGACTTACGGCTGGCGCACGCGTGGAGGCGATTAGGGCTGCAACGAATACCAATCCCAAGTTTTGCGCAGGCCGTCTTCGAAATTGATCGTCGTTTTGTATCCAAATGCCTGCGAGGCCAGGGAAATATCGGCCTGTGAATCGCGAATGTCGCCCTCGCGCGGAGGACCATATTTTGGCTTGGCTTGGCGCCCCGAGAATCCCTCCAGCAACTTCAACGTATAGTTGAGCGTGTAGCGTCCGCCCGTTCCAAGATTAAAGGCGCGGCCGGCGATGCCCGGTGTCTCGCAGGCTTGCAGGTTCGCGGCCACTACATTGTCGACAAATGTGAAATCGCGGGACTGCTCTCCGTCTCCAAAAACGGAAGGCTGGCCGCCATTGCGCATGGCACTTATAAACAGTGACAGGACGCCCGAATACGGTGAACCGGGATCCTGGCGCGGCCCAAAGACGTTGAAATATCTCAGCGCGACGAAATCGAGGCCGTAGGTGCGGTGAAATACCCGGCCGTAGAGTTCGCCGACGAGTTTGGTAACGCCATAGGGAGAGATGGGCGCGGGCGGCATGCCCTCATGTTTTGGCAAAGTGGGCGTGTCGCCATAGATGGAAGAGGAGCTGGCGAAGACGACGCGGCGGACGTGGGCATCTCGAGCAGCAACGAGAACGTTGAGTGTGCCATCCACGTTGATCTGATTTGTCTCCTGTGGCTGCTTTACCGAACGTGGCACGGAAGTGCGCGCCGCAAGATGGATGACGTAATCGACGCCGCTACAGGCTTTTTCAATGGTGTCGCGGTCGGTGATGGTGCCGCGAATGAAAGTGATCTTCTCCCGGATTTTTGCGAGATTCGCCTCTTTACCGGCGGAGAGGTCGTCGAGCACGGTGACGGAATGGCCACGGCGTACCAATTCGTCCACCGTATTCGAGCCGATAAAACCGGCGCCTCCAGTGACCAAATAGTGCATCAGAAAATCCTCCAGATCGGCACGGTGTCACGAAATCGATATGCGGTTTATATTTCGGACCGAAGCCACCGATTTATAGCCGACATATGCGTACCGCATGCTCCCTTTAACAAGTGAGCGCACAGGTAATTATGCTCGTGTGGCAGCCGTATCCCAAACTCTCTTACCTTGCGATTGTCCAGCACTGAATAAGATGGGCGGCGAGCGCGCGGGGACAATTCATCATTTCCGGCCAGTCAAATATACCGAGAATCATTGATGAGTCTACGGGAATTCACAAGACTCTCCGCCTCAGAACCACAGCCCAGATGGTCCCTGGCGATAGAATCCCGAATCCGGTCATTTTCCGCGTGGCGAATTCCCGCGGTCAGCATCTAACCCAGAGTTCGGTAATGCGCTTCTCTCTGTGCGCGGCAAGGATATCGCAGTCATGGGCCCTGCCACACCAAATCCGAGCTTTACACATCGCGATTTGCTTGCGGGTTGGGGCAGAATCCTGAGCGGCAGGCTCCCTATGCTCTCAATTGAAATCACGCGGGAGTGTCCTCTCCGATGTCCGGGATGTTACGCCTATGGCGACACGCACCTGGGGGGCGGCATTACCCTGAGCGAACTAAATGATCTGCGTGGCAATGAACTGGTGACGGGCGTGTTGCGACTGGTGTACGCGCATAAACCACTGCACGTCTCGCTGGTAGGCGGCGAACCGCTGATGCGTCGTCATGAACTGGACCGTATCCTTCCGGCGCTCAGCGAGATGAATGTTTTTACACTTGTGGTGACGAGCGGCGTAATTCCTGTTCCGATGGATTGGACGAAGCTGCGGCGGGTGCGCGTCGCGGTCTCTGTAGACGGACTGCCGGAACACCACGACGTCCGGCGCAGCCCAGCCACCTACGAACGCATTCTCAAGAATATTGAACGCCGTGAAATCAATGTTCATTGGGTGGTCACTCGGCCGATGCTCGAGCGAGAAGGCTATCTAGAAGATTATGTGAGTTTCTGGAGCTCGCGGCCCGAAGTAGATCGCATCTGGGTGAGCGTCTATACGCCGCAAATCGGGGAGAGGAGTCCAGAAATTCTTACTGCTTGCGATCGAGAAGCCCTGGCGCGGCAACTGCCTTATTTGGCGCGGCGGTATCGAAAACTCCTCTTCCATGACGGGCTGGCACAGGCATTTCTTCGCCCGCCGGCGAACCCAAGCGAGTGTCTATTCGCACAAATGTCCGCGAATTATTCGGCGGATTTGAAAACTCGCGTCGAACCTTGCGTTTTCGGCGGGAATCCGGACTGCTCTCAGTGCGGTTGTGCGGTCAGCAGCGGCTTCCACTGGATCAGGGGAATCAAACTGGCAGGTCGCCTGAAGATAGATCACTTCCTCGCTAGCTCGATGAAAATCGGCTCGCTCGCGAACCGTCTTCGGCCAGCCGGAAGCCAGCCTTCCCGCTGGAATTCCACTTCCAGTCGTTCAAATCGCACGGGCGATCAGGACAAGTTCGTGCAAATTCAATCCTAAAGGGTATTGCAAGCTGGGGAACGCGCCGACGCGTTTCTGCAACGGCAGAATCGTGCGGCCCAGCTTCGGAAGTCATCCTCCCGCGGTGACCCGGCGTGAAGCCTTTGCACGAACGTTGCGTGGAGTCGGTTCCATGATGGGACCGTGGTCGTCCCGGTTGGAATCGACGATGCGTTTGAGGGTTTCTGCCACGGTAATGACCGTCTCGTCGGGAAGCGATTCGTAAATAGGAAGGCTGAGAATGCCGTCGGCCAGAAATTCGGTCTGGCTCAAATCGTTGCGGGACGCGTCGTGGAACCTGGAATAGAGCGACTGTTGATGAAGCGGAGGGTAGAAATACTTTTTGGTTTCGATGTTCTGGTCGAGAAGGGCATTAGCCAATTCATCGCGCGTCATACCCAAAATCTCGGGAGTGATGTGGATGGAGTAGTCCTTATAGGTGTTGGTGTCCTGGGGATGAGTCTTTTGAAAGCCC
Source organism: uncultured Acidobacteriota bacterium (assembly GCA_963846235.1). Taxonomy (GTDB): domain Bacteria; phylum Acidobacteriota; class Terriglobia; order Acidiferrales; family UBA7541; genus Palsa-189. Next base: position 2,397,410 of record CAWJVF010000002.1, on the reverse strand, counting down.
ACTCCCGGCAAGGACGAAAGTATTTCCGTATAGGTTTGAGCAATGGAATTTCGCCGCCGGACCTTCGCATCGATGAGTGGAAGACAGCGCAAGGCGAGCGCGGCATTGAACTCCGTCATGCGGGCATTAAGGCCTAGCCATTCCGGATTGTACGCGCCCATATCGCCGTAATTGCGCATAGCGCGGACGGCTGCGGCAAGTTTGGCGTCGCCCGTGGTGACCAGTCCGCCTTCACCTGCAACCAGAAGCTTGGTGGGCGAGAGCGAAAATACTTCTGCATCTCCGAAGGAACCGATGGACTTCCCACGATAGGCGCTGCCGAATCCGTGCGCAGCGTCGAAAATCAGTTTGAGTCCGTGGTGTCGCGCAAGGCCCTCGAGAGCGGGAATGTCGCAAGGATTGCCGTAGAGATGTACGGCCAGGATGGCTGAAGTCTTTTCCGTAATTTTGCGCTCAATATCGCCCGGGCTCACGTTCCAGGTGTCCAGCTCCGAATTTGCGAATACCGGGGTCAGGCCATTCCACAGGGCGGCGTGCCCGGTGGCGAAAAATGTGAAGGTGGGAACAATCACTTTGCCGGAAAGACCCAGCGCACGGAGGACCATCATCAGGCCGCTGGTGCAGCTCGAAACCGCGACGCAATGTTTCACGCCAAGGCGCTCGGCAACAGCTGCTTCCAGACGAGCTACTGTTCCAGAGTTCGTGAGGAGCCCACTTTGATACGCGGACTGATATTCTTCGATTACGTCCTTAAGATCAGGCAAAGTCGGACGCATGAACGGAAATCGCTCTTCAAAAGCGCGAGCCTCGCGGTGAAGCGGATTTGAGGCACTTGACTTCGGATTCATCGTCACGGACATCGCCTGTCCTCCCTTGGGGCAATTCAGTTTTTGAGTTTCACCGAGTGCGCTGACCTGTTCTCGGCGAACTGTCTGAAGCAGAGGCTTGCACTTGATCGGGTTAAGACTCCCGCGAACTCACACCCACGGCTCGAATTCAAACTAATCCTCAAGCGTCTTTAGGAGACGCTCAGCTTCCGACCTGAACCAATTTCGGCACGCCTCTAACGCTCGTGTAATGAAACCCTATGGAGCTTTCGGGGTCTATCCCGCGTCGTCCGTAGCGCCCTAAGAAGGATTCTGTAGGGTGCTTGCGGGCTTTCTATGAGAAGCCATTGCAACAATTCGTGCTCGTTGTTGAGGCCATGTTGGTGCCGCACAAGGTCTTGTAGCGGAGAATCTTCTCAGGGATCGAGGTTTCGTAGGGGAAACAGTCTAGAGGGCCTCCGGTAAAAAAGGCGGCGTCCCTCAGGAGGTGCCCTGATTCCTCCCGTACCTCATTTTGGGTACGGTCAGGCAGTCCCGTGCACGATCTTACCGAAGACCGAAGTTTGGGCAAACCAGCCTGCCAGAAAGGTATTATGTCTAATCTTGTCCGTTGTTTGGGGCGATTTTGCCGAGTTGCCTTAGTTTTAACGCTTGCAATGAGCCTGTACGTGACCTCTGCGCATGCACAGACTTTCTCGACGCCCCAATCCATCTCTAGCGCTCTGAATAATTCCTCATATCCCACGATTGTGGACGACGCGGCCGGCCATATCAATGTGGCCTGGATAGACAGCGTATCGGGAATCAACTTTGCCCGGTCAAGTTTCACGGGCCAGAACTTCGTTACGACGCTTGTTGGTGGGATCAGCGTCGGCGCGGCGTTTCAGCCTCAGATGGTTGTGGACTCGACAGGAAACCTTATCGAGATCGCCTGGGCCAAGCCGAGTGCGACGTCCACCGCGACCAATCAGATCTTCGATGTATTCGTGAGCCGCTCGATCGATGGGGGCGTAACTTTTATTTCCACGCCGGTGTCAACAACTTCAGTATCGCTGGTCAGTGCACCGCGCTTGGCTTTCGTGGGCGCTGGGGTTGACGTTGTCTGGGGCAACGACACCACCTGGATCAGTCAATCTCCTGACGGACTGACTTTTTCGGCGGCGCCGATAAAGCTATCGACTGCGGCGCAAGACTCGGGCGGTCCGCGGATCGCCGTGGATAAAAATGGAAATATCTTCGTAGCCTGGACGGATCGGCTGGCGCAGGATCAAAACCTGCCGGGAAACTACTGCACCAATCCGATATCGCACACGGACCCGAACGGAGTTCAGGTCTATACGAACCTGTTCGGCGGGACTTACTACATCAACGAGACTCTCAGCGGTACAACGCCTTCCAGCACGAATACGCGGAACCTCTCCAACACCGACTTTTTGGGTCCCGATCCAAGCTATCCCAATGGTTATTACGGGTGCGCTTACGACACGCTCCATCTCTTTTTCGATCAAAACGATAATTTGCACCTGCTTTGGGCGGATGAGCAGCCGTTAGAGGATCTGCTTACCAGCACGGCCGTGCCGCAAACAAATGGTCCGCCCAAATTTACATTTCCCATCGGGCTCGGTGGCGGTGAAGGAGTAGGCGCTCCGAGCGTGGCCACCGATATTGCCGGCAGCATTTACGTCGCGTGGGCCTCAGGTGCAAAAGTTCCCGCGAACACTGAGGGCATCTACTTCAGCCGCTCCGATGATGACGGCGCCAATTTTTTTGGCAGCAATCTTTTCCCAGAAGCTTCGGTTATCAGTGCGCCAGGGGCGATATCACCGGCTTACCCGCAGATCGCTGTCGATTCTAATCGCAACGTCGACATCGTCTGGGAGCAAGCCGACCAGCTGATTACCGCAGGCAACAGCAACACGTTTCACATGTTCTTTGCGCGCTCGACAGATCGAGGCGACACGTTTCCCACGATAAGGCAAGTAGCTCCGGCTGCCTCTGTGCTATGCATTCCACCGACGCCATCCGGCGGGACTGCTCCTAACACGCCAGACACGACCACCTGCGGGACGGTGCAAATGGGGATCGACACAAATTCCAATGGTGACATCGTATGGGTAGAGAATGATCCAACTGCACCGGGCTCAAACGCGAACATTGACTTTTCGCTCGCGAGCGTCGCGGTCCCACCCCCCGGCGATTTTAGTATCAGCGTCACTTCACCGACGCCAAGCGCCTTTTCGGGTCAGACAGTCACTTACAACGTGACGGCTGCAGCCACCGGCACCTTTGGCAATAGTGCAATCACGCTGGGCTGCAATGATTTCCCGGCGCTCTCGGGGACGCAGGGAAGCATGGTCAACCGATCGGATTTTACCTGTACATTCACGCCACCTTCGGGAACCCTCATTCCAGGGAGTTCGGCAACGGTTAATCTGGCCATACCTTCGAATTTGCCGGCCAACACGGTTCCATTTGCGATCAGCGGAACAAGCGGGGGAACGACTCACCGGGTCATGGTAGCGTTCACTAGCCAAGGTTCACCGGGTGCGCCGGGCTCAGTGAGCCCGAGCTCGAGGACGATTGCCGTGGGCGCTTCCGGAACTTTCGCCGTTAACATTAATTCCAATGCGTTCTCAGGAAACGTGAACCTCGTGTGCAACGGACAGCCCGCATGGATTCAATGCGCCTTCAATCCATCTACGTTGACTGCGTCGAGCACTTCGTCGACTCTAACCGTAACAGTCTCCGCACCGAGCGGCTCGCAGCTGAGCTATCCGCCGTCTGCCCACGGTTTGCGAGGACAAATAAACCCTGTCCTGTGGAGCGTCGCTGGGACAGCTCTATGTCTTTTGGCCATGACAATGGCCTTCAGCGGACTCCGCCAAAGACTTGCCGCTCCAATCCTACTCCGCGGATTTGGGGTTATGGCTCTAACCGTGGTGCTGGCAACCGGATTGATCTCCTGCGGCGGCGGCACCTCGGCTCCATCAAGCAGTGGGACAAACAGTAGCAGTCTCAGTGCCACAGGAACTGGGGGCGGGGCGGGAAGTGGTGGCGGAACCGGGGCTGGCGGCGGAACTGGGAGCGGCGGCACCGGGAGTGGTGGCGGCACTGGAAGCGGTGGAGGAAGTACTCCAGCTACAGCAACGTTTATGGTGCAAGCTCAAGCCGCGAACGGGACGACAAGCCTGGGCACAGTATCGATCACAACGCAATAGAAGAGAGGACGCTCGAATCGCGACGGCGCAAGTGTATGCAGCTTGTGCCGTTGCGATAGAGCTGGAGTTCGCGTGATGAGCGAGTACATCTCAACGCTATTTCAGTCTAGTATCGACCGCTTTTGATCTGGTCGCCGTCGCCGGAGAGAGTAACGTTCTTTAGCGGAGAGACGAATGATCTCTCCGCGCAGCCATCAATCGCAGCATCAATCCCTCATACGAAACCCTGCCGACGGCGCTGCCTGCGCCTGGGCTTCCGTTCTCGCTCGTGTTCACGTCGGAGCCAGGTAAGGAGGATCTGACTCTGAAAGTGGCATCGGCGTACCAAGCGGCTTCGAAGCGCCGCGTGTCTCCACCAGCGTTCGGTCCCATACCCGGCGAGGTTGCAGAAATCGACAACTCGTAAGTTTTGGTGCCCAAGAGAGGATTCGAACCTCCACGACCTTGCGATCACTAGACCCTGAATTTTTTGAACGATGGAGCAGGGAATCGCAAGGAGTGAGTACAAGTTGTACGCGCTCGCTGACTTAACCGAGATTCGAGCCGCTGGCTGTTGCACCCGGTTGCAACGGATTTGTGGCACTTAGATGGGCTAGCATGGCAGGGTTATGTCACAAAGCACGGCACAATTTCTTTCTCAACTCTAGCTGAGTCTAGCCCCGACTGATGAGGCCGGTTTCTGTCTAGCGCACTGTAGGGACCAGTTTAGAACTTTTCTCGGATGAATTTGCGCCAAACTTGGGACAGCTTGAAATTCCTGCTGGATTATCTACGCATAGGTTTGGCTTGTGTCGGAATCGCAATCTGCGAGCCCCGTTCAGAACGGAATTTCGTCGTCCGTTTCTGGTTCAGCCTTTTGCGCAGACGTAGAACTGATCCCCCTGACTTCCAACAGATCCTCAAGCTCTGCTGACAACTGGGGTGATCGCTTAAACGCCCGGGAACGCGCGGCGCCATCCCTCAACCCTTCAAGAAATGCTTCTGGTATGTCGGCCGCGGATGCCAACGCTTTTAGCGTGGCTAGTGCGGCGGTCTCGTTTGGCTCCAGCACGGTCGTATCCACTAAACAAGTCAGCAATCGACTTCTGGTTTGATTGGAATTCATCAGCACTTCGAAAATCTCGGTCGCTACTTGCAGGACGGATTTACCCTTGCCATTCACGCCCTGAAACTTCCCGATGAACCCGTGAGGAACTGCTTCACGCATCACCGGTATAACCAAGCTCCCTCTGCCAATTGCAATGCCTACTTCCTGATCGGCCCATTTGCTTTCTACAAACTTGGGCGTAACGAGAGCTACAAGCGCATCCATGGAAAACAGCGCAGCTTCAATTTCGTGTTGCCATTCCTTAGTAGGTTCAATGTCTTCGTGCGCAACAAAACCTGAGATTGCGAACTTCCGGAGGGAGGTTCTGAGTTTGGCAGTTGTGGCCTTGAACGATGAAAGGTGGCTTAGAAATAGTCGAAAGTGATTAGGTTCCCAAAATTTACTCTCGGTCACGGCTCCGGCCCTAACGACAGTATATGTATGTGGAATTCCCAACTCGTCGGCGATCCGGACGACAGTTTGCTCTGGCGCACTGCCAAGAAGCTCTTTGGCATAGACCCACTTGCTGTCATACGAATTGTGCTTGGCCTTCGTTGAGACAGCACAACTCGCCAGATAGGCATCAATATCGTCGTAAGTCATCCGGGACTGTAGCTTCCTGGCGACCTTATCTATGAGTTCAAAGCGCTCAATCGCTTTCATGGGCATCTATTCTGCCTGAGACTTTTTTCTGCCTTAGACTTTTTGCGTCTGCGAGCCGCGTCTGACCCTCCCCCAACGCGCGTTCGTTTTTCCACTCTTGGCGTTTTCGCGCGCGCCGCCTCCCCTCCTGCCCCTAGAGGGGGGAGGGTACCGGTTTCAGAGTGCTCTACTCAAGGCAATGTGGGGGTATGTGGAGACACCGCTCTGATTCTGGTACACCGACGCGCGAGTCTAGTCCAGACGCAATTACGGTTGTATGTCGGTTTGCACCGGGTTGCCGGTCTCCAGGACTGAAGAGTACGCGACGCGAAGAACGTTGACCTGCTAGGGTCTCAGGTATAAGGTGCCTATTTGGGAAGTCAGAAACGGGGATTCTGCACGGTGACCTCCCATGGAGGTTTCGATGAAGAAGAAATTGTCGATGTGTCTTCGCTTGGCCGGGGCGCTCCTGGCGTTTTCCGGTCTGACATTCGCACATCATGGGTCCGGAGTCTCTTACATCCTAAACAAGGGTGTAACCGCGGAAGGAACTGTAACGGAATTCCGATGGCAGAATCCTCACGTCTACATTATGTACGACGTCAAGGACGCGCAAGGCAATACCGTAAACTGGGCCGCCGAAACTCACTCACCAATCGTTTGCGAAGATGAGGACGGTTGGACGAAGTCGACACTCAAGCCCGGCGACAAAATCACCATTACCGTCTATCCCTCCAAGATTGGTACGCCTCGGGGGCTGCTCGCCAAAATCGTACTCCATGGCGAAGTGATTGTCGACGATACGCATGATGCACAACGAGGAAGAGATGTGGGCCAGTAAACCTAAGGGCATTACGGTGTGGCAATAAACTCAATTTGATCTAGAATCGCGGAACCGAATCCGCATTTACAAGCTGGACCCCCAAATGGAGTTGCAAGATGCGAAATCATCCAGCGAGTACGATTATTGCAGTGGCAGCCTTTGCGGCTTTTTGGTTTATTGTCGGAGCCCAGACCGGCCAAGGGCAAGACGGCCAGCCACGCCGTAGTCAGGCTCGAACGAATATCCCTTCATCCAATCCTAACTTGCCGTTCGATGCCCACGATTTTTCCGGAGTTTGGATGACGGTACGTGTCGGGGGTGGTGGTATTCGTAACCGCGCCGACACGCCCTGGCCGATGACGCCCTGGGCCCAGGCCAGATACGACGCCGCGAAACCCGGACTGGGACCGAGAGGACGGCCCCTGGGTAACGACCCTATTATGACCTGTGACCCAGTTGGATACCCGCGCATCGCTCAGTACGAACTAGCTCCAGCGCGAGGGCAGGGACAATCGCAAACGGAAGAGCGTAACCACGCTGCAGGCAAATCAGGACAGGACCAGGCGGAAGGCGCTAGCCCGCAAGTCGTGACGGGTGCCTACCCGATGGAATTCGTTCAGACCAAAGATCGACTGCTCGAGTTTTTCGACTATTTCTACGTCCATCGCACGATTTGGCTCGATGGACGAAAGCTTCCCGATGATCCGGAACCGACTTGGTATGGCTACTCGGTGGGTCACTGGGAGGGTAACACGTTGGTCGTCGAGACCACGGGATTTAACGACCAATCCTGGCTCGATAGCGACGGCCATCCGCACAGCGATCAAATGAAAATCGAAGAACGTTTCCAGCGCGTGGACCACGACACAATTGAGGCCAGGATGACCCTTACTGATCCCAAAGCCTATATGGCACCTTTGAGCAGCAGTGTAACCACCTGGAAGCTGACTCCCAAACGGACCATGCGCGAGGATCTTTGCGCTCCCTCAGACGAATTGAGGTATAAAGACGAAGTAAGAGAGCCGGCCGCCAGCAAAAATTAGGAGGGTGGGAGGCTCGTAAAAATAGAAGATAACCGTTCGCTTTTTGGGCTGTGACTCCGCGTTTTTATTCCTTACGACAGACGTTCATTGTTCGAATCAACGTCGTCCGCTTTGCCGCTTGACCCCCCATAGAATGTGTGCTAACAGCTACGCCACTTTCTTGTCGGAATGAAAAAAAAATCTGGGGGTGGACGATGACGTCTGGGGCTGTCCTCTTTGCGTTGGGCAAGTCTAACTCAAACGCATATCGGAAAACACTGCGCATCGTAAGTGCGATAGTGGCCGTGCTCTTGATTTCTATACCCGCTCTCTCGCAAACGAGCCAAGGCACAATCCAGGGCGCGATTTTCGACCAAAGCGGCGGCGCAATCCCCGGCGCCACTGTAACCGTGATCGATGTGGCACGTGGAGTTTCACGAGCGCTGACCACCGACAGCGTCGGCGAGTATGTCGCTGTTAACTTGACCCCCGGAACTTACACCGTTCGCGGCGAGGCCAAAGGCTTCCAGACGGTCGAGCACACTGGCGTGCCGGTTCAGGTGGGGCAAAACACACCGAGTCGATTTGACTCTGCAGCCCGGACAGCAAAGCCAGACGGTCACCGTTACGGGTGAGGTCCCAGCGGTCGATACCACTGACTCGACTTTGGGTGGAACTCTCAGCAACGCAGCCATCCTAGCTTTGCCCCTGAACGGCCGGAACTTCATACACTTGGTGGATTTGCGTCCCGGCGTTTTTATCATGGTGGGCGGCAGCGTACCCGGTGGCGCGTCGATGAGCACGAATGGCGGGCGTTTCGGCGCAGACCTCATGACGGTCGAAGGACTCCCGGCTTTCACGAACACGGGTGGTGCGATGACTCTCGATGTCCAGTACCGCGTGGGTGATACGCAGTCTCTGCTGCCCATCGACGCCATCCAAGAATTCAACACCATGCAAAATCCCAAGGCAGAATATGGCTGGCGCCCCGGCTCAGTGGTAAATGTTGGCGTAAGGTCGGGCACGAATGCGATTCACGGCTCCGCCTACGCCTTTGGGCGAGACGCCAGCGCCACCGATGCGGCCAACTTTTTCTCTACTCCCGGTCAGCCGGGGGTTACCCCGGCAACCGTCGAGCAATTCGGCGTCACGGCGGGGGGCCCGATCCTAAAGGACAAGCTCTTCTGGTTTCTGGGTTACGAGGGTCTGCGGACCACGCTCTCTAACCCCTTCGTGAACACAATCCCAGCAGATGTCGCCATGGGCGACCCGACGTTTAGTATGGTCGATGCGTGTAACTTCTTGAAGACCGCAGGAACGCCGACCAGTCCGCTCAGCGCGCAGTTGGCCGGTCTTAACGTTAGCAATTGCACGGTCTCGCCCGGCTCACCCACGTTTGAGAATTTATTTCCGTTCACTACGAACACGAATACGGCTGGAAACTTTGCGCCAGACCTCGTTTCAACGGGACCGCTCAACAACGGATTAATCAAGGTCGACTACGTCTTGAGCCAGCACAATCATTTGAACGGCTTTTTCTATATCTCCAAGAGCTTCCAGATTACCAACTACAACAATGGGCAGTTGGAGCAGCAATGGACGGGGAATGTTCCGACGACTGTCGAAATGTACACCGGAAGCTGGACCTGGACTCCGAATTCCACTTGGGTCAACGAAATGCGGGCGGGCTACGACTACATGTTTGCTCGAACGGCGGCAGGGGATGCCAACCTTTTCACACAAGCGCCTTACCCCGCAGGCTATGGCTTTAACAGCGGAGTAACTGCCGCGCAAAACCCTCTTTTTGGGGGCTTGCCGCAAATCGTTATCAGTAGCTTCACCGGTTATTCGGGGGCAGGTGGGCAAAGCGGTTTCCGTGGGCCGGATGGCCAAGCCAGTTTTATCGATAACGTTTCGTATTTGCACGGCAAGCACAGCTTCAAGTTTGGCTTTCAGTTTATGGACAACGTCTATGACAACAACGCACTGCACCACGCCAGTGGCGAGGTTAAGTTCAGAACTCTGCAGGACTTCCTGACAGGCACGGCACACAATGGGACAATCCTCGTAGGGAACCCCTACCAATACGTCCGAGCTCACTGGTTCTCCGGATTTTTCCAGGATGATTACCGAGTCACGCCTAGGGTAATGTTGAACCTGGGATTGCGTTGGGAGTACGCGGGGAGCCCACAGGAACGCTTCAACTATGAGGCCACCTTTAATCCCAGCCTGGCATGGCCGGTGCAACAGGTCGGCGGGTCCGGAATGCCTCCGATGTACAACGGTTATCATAAGTCCTTTTCGCCACGTGTCGGCGTTGCGTGGGATGTGCGGGGTAATGGCAAAACCGTAGTCCGCGCCAGTGGCATGATTTTGGGAGCGCCCGAGCTTGTGGGGCAATACGTCGGCGTCTCCCCCTTCGGCGCCAATGTTCCCGCCTTGGGCATCAACACGAGCGGCACCCAACTGAACATTCACACGCCAGAAATGCTAACTTTGAACGGATGCCATGCACCGACCGGTACCGCATGCGGTGATTTCAATTGGAGCGTTGCTGGGCCTGTATTCCCCGTAGGAACACCCACAGTTGTAAATGGGGTGCCCTATACCGGCACTACCTGCCTCTCACCGAACGACTTACCCTTAATCACCTCTGGGCCAACGCCTCCGCCTTGTAGCACTCAGGGTGTCAATCCCAACTTGATTCAGCCCTACGTAGTGGCATGGAATATGGACGTGCAGCGCGCCATCACAAACAACCTGACGGTCGACATTGCCTATGTCGGTACCCATGGCTCTCGGCAGACCGACTGGTTAGACATAAATCAGCCGCCGATTGGGGCTGGCTGGGACTCCGGCGCGGTCGCAACGTGCCTCGCTAGCGCCCCGCTTTATACGGATCCCGTCAACGGGCCCACTTGCGTAGCCAATCCTGCGGGAGAGATCGGGATGGGCGCTGTCTGCACGGCGTGTCCGTATGGTACGAAGTACCCTTTTCTGACCAATATCTCTCAATTCCAGAACACCGACTGGTCCAACTACAACTCGTTGCAGTTGACCGTCAATGAGCGGACAACTCACGGCCTGTCCTTCCTGGCGTCATACACCTTCTCCCACTCTCAGGATGTTTCTTCGACCCCTGGTGGTGGTGCTCTCATAGATTCGAATAACGTCCGTCTAAACTATGCCCCAAGCGATTTCGACATGCGGCATCACTTCACGTTCGCGCCCACCTATGCCATCCCTGGAGTCAAATCACCCGGACAGATGCTGCAAGGATGGGAGGTTTCCGGTACGCTAGTTTTATCGAGTGGGTTACCGTGGTCTCCGAATGATGCAACGGACGATCTACTCGGAACAAACGAGTTCAACAACCCCAACTTCCCGGGGATGCAGACCTGGAACTACTCCGGGCCTCGCTCCGCCTTCACACTCGGCGCGAATCCCTTTCCCTGCTACGTCAACAACGATAACGGCAACTCGCCAATGTCGGGCTGCACCAGCTACACCGACCCGCAAGGCGTGCAGGCTTGGTCCCAATGCGTAACGGCGGCGACAGCTCCCTACGCCGGTAACACCCAGCTCCAAGGGCTTGCGCTAGCTTCGCTTAATAACATTGGCTGTTACGTGACCACTGGGGGCGGCATCCTGACTCCGCCTGCTTTCGGAACCATTGGCAACGCCGGCCGCAACATTTTCCGTTTGCCGCACTACTTCAACGCAGACTTCACGGTTTCCAAAGAATGGAAATTCAAGGAACGCTATAGTGCCCAGTTCCGAGCGGAGTTCTTTAATATCTTCAACTGGACCAACTTCGGGCCGCCGCCCACGCTTGATCCGAGTGCCGGCGCTGGCGGCCTATTTGGTTGTTCATGCGCCACGCCCGATGTAGCGGGAAGCAATCCGGTGCTGGGTTCGGGCGGGCCACGGCACATTCAGTTCGGCTTGAAGTTGGGGTTCTAGCCAGCTAGCTGAATGAATGGGAGGCGCGAGAACAATCGGGGTTCACGAACCGAGTAAAATTGGCGTGCGGGCTTCCCCGATGTGTGCGGTAGCAAAAGGACCCTTCGTTCAGAAACCATCTCTTTTCGGAACCCCTGAACTGCGCATTTCCGACTGCATAGATTCAGCGGGTTACGGACCGCGCGTGCCGTAGGGTTTTTGGAACCCGTGCGTCAGGAAACGGCGCTGCGCCATTAAGAGTGTTGCCGTCGTGATCGCTTGTCCTACGTGGCGCTGCGTGTGTTCAGCTATATGAACGAGTAGCCCGCCGACTGTCGTTCGCAACTTCTTCCTGCCTACTGTTTTCTCTGCCTCCAAATCTGTGGCTTCTAGGCATCGAACGCGGTATGCACAGTTATCGAGCGTCGAATATAGCTCGGCGAATAACTCCTCCTTTGTAGCGGCAGGCGCGAGTTCATTCTGTAGAGCCGCGGTTTGTTTCTCGTTAAGTGAGTTCCCCTCGGCATACGTCAAAAGCCGATCAATGCTCCGCGAGATGTGCCGCAGGTGGAAAGCTACCGGAGCAATCCCGACAGGCCGCGCATTTAATTCCTCTTCGCTGAGGTCGCTGCACCAATGCGAGAGGTCTTCTTTGGCCAACTCAAGAGCATGCAGTACCGCCCTTGCAACCGCTGGAGTGTCGGTCAGTGTGCCCCGTAGCCACGGCTCGGGTTGTTTATCGCCGCTCATCGTTCGCGCCTCTGTCGTCCAGCGTAGCTTATGCGGATTCGACAGGCATACGATTTTTGGCTATACGCATCACAGTCCTGACCCCTAGGTTCAGCTCGTCAGCAATCTTCTTCCAGCCAAGGCCCCGTCTGCGGAGCCGATCTAGCTCCAAAACATCAACGAGCTGTCACGGGCGACCAAGCCGTTTGCCTTTGACACGCGCGTTTCGGAGCCCCGCCTTCACGCGTTCTTGAATCAGCGCCCACTCAAACTCGGCCATTGCGCCAATGATGTTAAGATTCGGCTCTCTGCTTATCGCCCCATTCGTCACAGTGGTTCTCGAAAATCATCTGGTGTCAGGTTCAGTTGGGCAGATCGAACCAGTTGCGCGTGGTCTGCGAAAAGGGGTTTTCGGAACGCTGTTTGCGGGCGAATCCGAGAGACGGACTTCCAGGGAGCTGGCACAAATGGTAGAAGAGTTTGGTCAGAGGGCCTGTTTAAGTTATGACCGCGAAGCGCACACTCACGATGTATTGCACGCCCGCGATGAAAAAGAACCTCCAGGCGTTAGCCAAACGGAGCGGCTGCTCGATGGATTTCTTCATCGAGGCGTGCTTTCGTTTTGCGATCTACCATTTCGACGGGAAAATAACGGAAGTTCTGAAATTGCTCCTGCAGCAGGATGCTAAGCCCACAAAGGAAAAGCATTCGGTGCCACTAACCGTGCGGCTCGCGCCAGAGGTCTACGAAGGATTGCAGCGATTGCACAGTCGGACCGGGGCGGGCGTACGAGCGCGGCTGCGCCGCCAGAAACGCTAACTTCTGACCTACTAAAGGCTAAAGGCGAGAGGCCGCTTCTTGGCGGCGTCAGCCTCAATCTCTTGGAAAAAGATTATTGTCCCAACTGGAAAGAGACTTCACTTGTACATGGGAAGATTGAATGTAAATTAAAAACGCGAAAGTGTTCGTAATGGCACAGACACTCCGTCTTCTATGTAACTAATCTCCGAAGCAAGGAGATGACCACATGCTTGCGATAATCGCCGTAGCTCTGATTGTTCTTTGGTTGGCTGGATTTTTGGCATTTCACGTAACCACAACTTTTATTCACGTTGCCCTAATTGCGGGCGTCGTATTACTTGTGATGCATTTCATGAGACGCAGCGCAGCGAGCGCGTAGAAACGCGGCCAACGCCTCACGTTGGTCCAATAAGCGACCGAAATGCATACTCACATGCTGAGTGTGCGCGAAAGCTTGCGAATAGGAGCGAACGTGGTGCCCTATCGTTGGTGTCCGGTTCAGCACACCTTTGACTCCCGCAAGTCAGCTACCCTTTACTCCAGTCAGTTGAGGGTCTGATTATGAAGCAAACCAAAACGCCAGTTTTTGATGCCCAAGCATTTCTGGATTCAGCCGGTGTAGCCCGGAAGGTTGTAGAGTTTCAGAGAAACGCGACCATCTTCACACAGGGCGATTCCTCTAATCATGTGATGTACATTCAAATTGGCAGTGTGAAGCTGTCCGTGGTCAACGAGGTTGGCAAAGAAGCCGTGGTCGCGATGCTGGGACCGGGGGACTTTTTCGGCGAAGGATGCCTGGCAGGCCAGAAGATCTGTATGGGTTCGGCCACCGCGAGCACACCCACTACCGTGCTCGCCATTGAGAGAGAGGAGATGGCTCGCGTCCTGCACGGGGAACATGAATTCTCTGATCGTTTTATCAAGTATATGCTTACAAGGAACATTCGAGTCGAGGCGGACCTAATCGACCAACTCTTTAACTCGACTGAGAAAAGGCTCGCTCGGACTCTTCTACTGCTTGCCCGCTACGGAAAGGAAGGCCAACCGCAAAGAGTTCTCGCCAAGATATCTCAAGAGACGTTGGCGGAAATGATTGGCACTTCGCGTTCCCGAGTTAATATGTTCATGAATAAATTCAAGAAACTGGGCTTCATTCACAGTGATGGCGGGCTCCACATCAACAGTTCGCTTCTAAGTGTTGTTCTGCACGACTGATAAGATTGCAGGCGATATACCCCCGGACCCGTGAGATTTAAGTCGTCTCTCCTCCGAAGCAAAAATTCCTGCAACCTGCCCCGCACAATCCGCGCAGCGGTTAAGATTCGCTTTCTCCACGTGCGGATTTGGCCATGCGGGGCTTCGCCATTTCTTTCTTGACGTTGGAGAGCAGCCTCTTGTCCGATTCTTTCTTCGCTTTAATTTTGGACATACACGCATGATGCTCTAAAGCCCGGAGCAATACCGTTCCGTTTGGAACGTTGCCAGCAATCTGCGCCAGACGCCGCCGTGCTTCTCACCCAGCCAGCCAGGTGTCGAGGATCGCTCGGTCTTTAGTTTCAATTCCGCCAAACGCAATCCCCATACCCTCGGCGGCTGAGGCATAGGCCACCCAACCAAAGGCTGCGAATGTCGCGCCCCGGTGCGTGATTCGCAATCTGACCTTCGTTCCCGTAAGGAAAGGAGTGGCCGTTGCCACAAAACAACCAAACAGGCTGAGATTGCGCGCCACTGTTACGATTTCTTTTTCCGATTCCAGGTTAGTCACCTCTACAGTTCCTCCGAGGAGATGGCGGAGTGCGCGACGGTGTTCGGTGTACATGTTTTAACCGCGACGGAATTTAAGCGCAGACTATTCGAAAAGACATCTCAGGTGCCCGCCAAAAAGGGCCTTCCCACCTATTGCTGCAGCAAGTGATTTCGGAGCAGGGCCGGACCGGGCGTTTGAACGCTAGTCGCGCAGGACCACGCTGAGAAGGGAATTATTGATCTTCAGCCCGCCGTCGTCGTAATCGACGAAGCCGAGCTTTCTGAACTTGTTCATGAAAAAGTTTACTCGCGTGCGTGTTGTACCTACCATCTCGGCCAGTACTGTCTGAGAGACCTTGGGAAGCGTGAGTGCCTGGTTGGGTTTGCCATAGCGGGCGAGCAGCAGCAGGGTTCGCGCCAGCCGCTTCTCGCTGGAGTTGAAGAGTTGATCGATCAGATCCTCCTCGGTCTTTAGGTTTCTTGTAACCATATAGGAGATGAATCGGTCGGAGAACTCCTGCTCGCCGTGGAGGAGGCGAAGCATCTCGGCTTTTTCAACGACAAGGGCGCTGCCCTGAGTCATCGCCGTCGCTGTAGCGATCCATAGCGGCTGGCCAGCCAAGCAGGCCTCACCCAGGAAATCACCAGCCCCGAGAATGGTAACGACCGCCTCTTTGCCTGCGGTGGAGGTTACCGCAAGCTTTACGCTGCCCTCTTGAATGTAGAAAACGTGCGTAGCTGGCTCACCTTGGGAGAAGAGGGCTTGTTTCTTGCGGAATTCGATCCACTTCTTTGACACACCAGCAGAATTGAGAAAGGCAAATACTTCAAAGGCGGGTGCAGTCTGGAGTTTCAAGTTCCCCGTTTCTCTGACCGCCGGGGGAGGCTTCGGGCGGAATCTCGCGGACCTAACGGGCATCATTGCGTATGCTCCAATTGGTCAGAGGCAGGACGTTACGTGGACTTTGGGCCTGGAGCGCACCGCCGTTCAGTTTGCATTGGGGCGGTTTTGTCAGCGCGATAGTAACATAAGTGTACGCTAGCGTACTAGATCTATAGTGAATCAACTAGCTCCGTAACCGAACGTCTTTTCGCCAACTCTCCATTTGGTGATTGATGGTGCCGTAGCACTCACAGGCCAGTTTTTCTAGGCCTTTTCTGTTTAGGATGGTCACCTCTCCTCGCGCGGAGCGGATCAGCCCGGCCTTCTGGAGAATTCCGGCAGCCACGGTGACACTGGCGCGGCGAATTCCTAACATCTGCGAAAGAAACTGCTGCGTCATTGGGACCAAATCGAGACCTAGCCGGTCGTGACACATCAGCAGCCAACGTGCCAATCGCTCATCAACTTCGTGGAGGCGGTTGCAGGCAGCCACTTGCGATGCCTGCATTCCCACAGTCAGGGAATAACGGTTGAGCGCTTTTTCCAACTGGGGACAGTCGTGGAGAGCCTCCTTCAGCGTTTCGGCTGTCACTCTCAATGCTGTACCAGGCCCCTGGCAGATTGCCCGCGTCGGGCTGCTACGAAAGCCCACAACCAGGGGCAGGCCGACGAAGCCTTCTCTGCCGATCAGTCCCACCTCAACGCTCTTACCGTTGCTCAAAACACTGAGAATCGAAACGATGCCGCTATTGGGGAAATAGGAGAATTTGATCCGCTCTCCTGGCTCATGCAGCACGTCGTGCAGCTTCATCGTGATCTGCTCCAGTTTCGAGAAGAGTAAGCGTCGTTCATCTGCTGGCAGTTCGCGAAGAATCTCATTTGCGATCGCATGTTTGCCGTTAGGGCTTCTTTTCGATTCTGACCCCTTGAGGACACGAGCAGAGAGACGGGTGGTTTTCTTGGCCATAACGGCTCCTTGCGCAAAAAGGCGCGGTCTGCCTTGCGTAAGGGACCACCACTGTGTGTAGTTCGATGGAAGGATGCGTAGGTTAGACTCTCTAAGAATACGCCGAAACGAGCACAATAGATACGAGCTTCGCGGCACGGTAGTGGGTCAGTTTTGAAAAAGTTGATTCTCAACGTGGGATTTTAGGCAGCAGCTCGTTCGCTTATCATGTCGTGGATGCCAAAGCCTTTCCCATTCACAGCCGTACTGTTCGATTTAGATGGCGTACTGATCGATGCAACCGATCTTCACTACCGGGTCTGGGACGAGTTCGCGCGAGCTAGGGGGTTTGTTCCTTCGCGGGAACAGATATTGGCCACGAATGGTCGCCGTGCCGATGAGACGATCCGCCTTTGGCTCGGATCAAGCCTAACCGATCATCAGGTTGCCGCGATCGCAACGGAGCGGGAAACGTATTTCAACCGGTTGCTTGAGAAAGAATCGGTGCCGGCAGTGCCGGGGGTGGGCCGGTCCGGAAAACGGAGAGGAAAGACTGTAGGGCTTCCCGCATTTTATCCAAAGAGTAGGGTGTGTCCCCGATTGTGCAGACAGGAGGCGAATCGTACCCTTATCGTGGCGGCAACGCGGAAGTCGTCCCCACCGACCTCGTCTTGCCCCGGACGAGCGCGTGCCCACACCAGCCAAAATCCTCGTTGTAGACGATCAGAAATATGTGCGACACGCCTTGCGTTCGCTTCTTGCGAAGCAACCTCACTGGAAAATCTATGAAGCTGAAAACGGCAGGATTGCCCTGGATCGAATTCGTGAGCTTCACCCGGATGTGGTAGTGCTCGACATTGTGATGCCAGAAATGAACGGTATTCAAGCGGCCTACGAAATTCACCACCTCACACCCGCCCCCAAGATCGTCTTCATCAGCAGCCATTACACGCCGCAGGAATCGGCAATGCTCACCCGGTTGTTTGGTGATGGTAACTTCATTCCGAAATCTGAAGCTGGAAAAGCATTGGTCCCCACAGTCAGCCGCCTCTTGCCAGACGAAAGTAAAGCGGCTGTTTTGCGCGGTAGTTGAAATTCCACTAAAAAACCTCTCCAACCAGCCGCTTAATGAAATGCCCAGACCCACATTCCTGATCGCGGAACCGGAGCCTGAGCAAGCACTCTCAACTCGTAAGCTCGTCCTAGAAACCGCTAAATTCAATGTTCTTACCGCGCATAGCGGACGTGAGTTCATCGATTTGCTGCACCAATCCCTACTGTGAGCTGCGCAATCGTCCATGGAATGATCGACGATTGCTCGTGTGAAGAGATGTTGGCAGAAGTTAAGAAATCAAACCCCAGGATCACGACCATCTTTCTGAGTGCGAGGGTTGGAGCACGTTGCAAAGGTGCCGATCACGTTCTATCCAGCCATCACCCCGAGGCACTGTTGGACCTTGTTCGCAAGCTTTTCGGCGATCCGCGCACCCCAGTTCGGGGATCGACTTAGCCAGCCGCCGCCTTTCGTGTTTCAAATTTTCGCTTCCGAACAGCATAGCGGCTTACGACCGACCTATGATAGAAGGTCGCTGCCGGTTTTAACCCGGTGAGGGACGGCCTCGTCGCTCCCTGTTTCCGCATGACGGCGGGGCCGTTCCTGCGTTTCTTACGTCCACCAAAAATTCTGCCATAAACGGAAAAGCGGCCCGAGCCTTTTTGAGCCCGAGCCGCCGTTGTATTCGAATTATTAGGCGCTTCCGATAGATATGGCTATGTCTGATATTCCACTGCAACGCCAAGCCGAAGCTGTTGCTAGGTCGCGGTCATTGCGCCGATTGCGAAATGCCGTTGCTCGGCGGCACATGCGTCCTTCTGATTGTGGCCGGATTCGTTGTTTCCGCTCTAACTGCACATAAGATGGGGTACGTTGACGCAAGATCAGGTAGCGCGACAACCCGCGAGTTAGCCCGGTTTCAGTTGCTGGCTAAATCCGAGGTTATTGGGCTTTTCAGCGGTGCGGGAATCACTTTGATAGGTATGGTCACGCTCTTTCGTGTTTTGAGAGAACGGGATCGCATTTAGTATCCAACCGTCGTTGTCCGAGGTGCTCGTGAACGCAAAGAGCTTGTTGATCGCCTGTTTGCTTTTCTGCTCTGGAAGCGCGCTAGCGCAGTCGCCCGACACGGTGGAAAAAGAGATCGCCGTCGTCGAACTCGGACCCGCCGCTGGCCACAGCCTTACAGGCGGCGGATCGAACTTTGGCGGTGATATTGCGGTTGAATTTACGCCGATAGAGCACTGGTTGGAACTTGAGGCGGGCGTAACGCCGCTTTTCGGGCCGGCATTCCAGAGAACGCGACATCGATCTTCTCTTCAAAAAGCCTTGGGACTTATCCCATAAGGTCGAGTTCATGGCCGGCGTCGGCCCGGAGTGGATTCATACCAGCGAATCGCATGTGGTAAGAAATTCGCTCGGCGTTGAAGCCGTCGCCGACTTCATGTTTTGGCCGCGCAGGAAACATAGATTCGGGTGGTTTCTCGAACCAGGCTACGACTACAGCTTTGGGCGAGGCCATGAGCAATCGCTGGGCATCAGCGGCGGCCTGCTGATTGCGATCCCATAGGCCCTTTCCACGAATTTAAGCCGGGTTTCCTCCACACCGTCCCACGATTTCGCGCGTTAGAACGTGCATCAGCAGATATTCATTTCCGTTGCTCCCGGCTAATGCCTCCAGTTGCCTACGGGCCGCCTCCAAGCCCGAGACAGAACCACGCCACAAAACTTCACCATCGGGGAGCTTTTCGAACAGGTCATACGTGCGGTTCACCGGTTTGATTAGATGCGCTCCTTATTGCCAAAGCTACGGAAAAAAAGGCGGCCCCAAAAAGAGTTGCCATTCGAATCCGCTTTCCGCGCTTAGCACACAACTGAAGACTAATTGGGCTTGCCTACCGCCGTCGTCGTTGGCGGGATTTGTCCCTCTGCCTGTGGTTGTTCCTTCAATGCTCCAATCAGGCGCAGTAAGTCTTCTGTCCTTTTCGCTGCCCCTCTCCAATGAAAACGGCAAGCATCGAAAGAAGTATTCGCCCAGTCGAAATCGCCGCCCTCATAGTAAAGGTCGCAATCTGTTAACTGGCAATTGATGAATACGGTTTCGTCTATGACGAAAGAGCGACCAGCAAACTTTTGGTCTCTGATTGTTTCCATCGATCACCTCCATTCCCATACAGATTGTGACACTGTTCAGGTGCGTCCCGAGAAGCCCTTGTAATCGGAAACTGGTTTTTAGGCGTGTTCCGAAAACCACCTTTCCTAGACATCCGCAAGTGATTGAATCCATGTAGACGCAATGGGGCAGTTTTGGTATTCCGAAATCAGAACATTAACGAGTCCTAAATCTGTGGTACCGTGTTGACCTGCCCCGAAATCCCTTTCCTTGAAGAGTGCGGGACATGAGCCCCCCAAGAGGCTACATGGACCGCCAAGACGAAAATCCCCGTTACCGTATCCAGTGACCGGCTATGCAGTTGCGCTCAAACTTTGGTAGTCCTCGCGTTCTGACGGGAGAGTGCTCAATGCTCATTCCCATGGTCATCGAAGAGACCACGCGAGGTGAGCGCGCGTACGATATCTTCTCGCGCCTGCTGAAAGACCACATTCTGTTTATCGGCACTCCAATTGACGACCACGTCGCCAATCTAGTGACGGCCCAACTGTTGTTTCTGGAAGCTGCGGACCCAGAGCGCGATATCCAGCTCTATATTAATTCGCCGGGCGGCTCGATTACGGCCGGGATGGCGATTTACGACACGATGCAATACGTTCGGCCCGATGTGGTGACGACTTGCGTCGGGGAGGCCGCTTCGATGGCTGCGTTGCTGCTGACTGCGGGCGCTCCCAAGAAGCGCTTCTCGCTACCGAACTCGCGTATTCTCATCCATCAGCCTTCGATGTCGGGCCTGTCGGGCCAAGCAACCGATATTGACATCCACGCCAAGGAGATTTTGCGGATGAGGTCGGTGATCAACCAGCTTCTGGCTGACCACAGCGGGCAGTCGATCGAGAAGATCGAACAAGACGTGGAGCGCGACTTCATTATGTCGGCTCAGCAGGCCAAGGAGTATGGCCTGATCGACGAGATCATTCAGAAACACCGCTAGCGAGAGGCTTTTCTGGACCTGTTTGGATAGGGCGCGCACGCTGAGGCGTACGATGAAGGAGTTGCTTGAGGCGATCGCAAAGGCGCTGGTGGATAATCCCGACCAGGTTCAGGTCCGTGCGATCGAAGGCGAACACGTCACCGTGCTTGAGTTGCGGGTCCACTCTAGCGATCTCGGGAGAGTGATCGGCCGCCAGGGGCGCATAGTCGTTTCCATCCGCACTATCTTGGCTGCGGCGGGCATGAAACTTCGAAAGCGTGTCAGCGTGGAAATCCTAGAGTAGAGCCCGGACAAAAAAAAGGCGGCCCCGGTGGAGCCGCCCAATCTTATTCGATTTGTTTCGTGCTTTAGCTTAGCTCTCGCCTCGGGATCATTTAATTGGAATCTCGCGTCGTCGCAGGTAATCCGGAAAAGGTTCGGGAAGTATATCAAGCCTAAAGTCGTTGTTGGAGGGCATCTCGTGTGTCGCCAGCAACGGTCTAATCGACTTCACCACGATCGCATTTGTTGTGGTGTCAACTTGGGCGGTGATCCTGACGTGGTGACCGGCGTGACCCTTGAGGGTCTTGGGATTCGTTACGTTCCAAATCTTCATGTCCTCGTCGCTCACAAAGAGCTTTTCATCAAAGCTCGTGCCAGTGATGCTGATCGGTTTGGAGTTTGTGGCGGCGGTGCGAGGCGTCTCCTGTGTTTTTGCTTGAGGTATGGCATTCATCCAGGAGAACGTCAGCAGACCAAGGAGAACGAATAGTTCGCTCATCGTAGCCCTCCCACAGTCCTAGTATTCAGTAGTTTACTCCTGAACTGCTGGAAGGTCATAGAGTCCTACCGCATCGCCTCGTTCCAGCCATCACAAGAAAAAAAAGCGGCGCGAGCCAAGCCCGTGCCGCCGTTGTAGTTTTTGTCGTTGTCAGACGGTCGCGTCCTCTAACACTGCCCGCATTCCACTCTCGAACGGATTCGCTTTCTTCCCGACCGCTTTGATTAGGGCTTGAAGCCATTCGTCATCTGACCACAGCGGGTGGCGCTTTGGCCGTCTAGCTTCAACCATTCGTCCGAACACGATACCGGCTTCAAATGCGCTCACTACTTCTTCTGGTACATCTACGCCAGTTGTCCTTTTATCCTTAACCATCCCACCTCCCAATCCGATTAGACGAAGCAGTGTCTCCCTCTCGTCCCGGCAATTTCGGTCCTTTACGGCACACATGCCGGTGCGGGGCTCTTTTGCCAAAAATGAAAAGCGGCCCGAGCATTGCGCCCGAGCCACCGTTGCATTCTGAATTGTTCGTCGTCAAAAAAAGGCGACCCGCGTCCAGGTCGCCCATAGTTTCGTGCTTGTCCTTAGCGGTGCCTTTAGCCTACCGCTCCCGCCACGTGCATGGTCAAGTCCCGGGTTTAGTGTATGAGACCCTCGCTGCGGTAATGATGCGAAGGGGCCGACGAACGTCCTGCTCGCCGCCATAGCGATGGCCATCCATTTTCCGTACTCGTGCATCGCATCGGAAAGCGCGACGTGCGCGTTTACCGCTGCCTCGATCACGCCGAAGTAGTCCCGCAGACTCGGATCACCGAGCGCCGAATAAATGTTTTCTTGCTGTGCGGCAAGTTCCGCCCGAAGAGCTTCGTCGCGTTCGGCGCGGGCCAGAAGTGTGCCAATCGCATCGGCGAGTTGGTTGGTGCTCCATAGTTCTGACGTCATTTGGTTTCCTTGGGAAGCGATTGAGCTTTGCCGGGATTCGGTAACGGTACGAGTCGATTTTTCACATGCCTGGTTTTTATTTCCGCCGCATCTCCTTAGAAAAGGAGGTCCACATGGCATGGCACTACGAACTTCGCGGACCAATGGATAATTTGGTTTTCTATGGCGGCGGTCATAAGACGCGAGCGGACGCTGAAAAAGCTGCGCAAACGGCCAAGAACACGTGCTCCTCACGTGGTCTGGAAAAACTGCACATTCGATTTGGAGTCACTGGTCGCGTATCCCTTTCAGAAGTAAACCGTCTCCGTTGTGACGCCTAACATGACTTATCCTAAACGACTGTAGAATAGTCGATGACCGGCGCATCCGCGCTACGCACCCGAAGCGTGTGCCGGCGATCCGCTGGCGCTCTTCCTGAATGAGGCGCGTTTGGGGTCGTCGTCCTTTTCTTATCCTCTTGCTGATCCACTAATACACCACGTCCTGACATTGCGAATCATGGAAAAGATGCCCGCGCCTTCTCGAACCATTCACACCTAACGAGGCCAACCGATACGTACCCCGAGCCACACGGACGGCATAGCCTTCCTCGACTAACGCTCGGTTCCCGAGTCCGGCTTCGGGACGCGACAACGCAATGACACGTGCCAGTTCTCCCGGAACCGTCATGCCCGCCCCCGAAAGAAAGCAGCGAGCGATTTCGCGTAGAGCGGTATGACGATCTACTTTTGTCGCCAACTCTTTCGGGAAACGCTCCTCGGCAAGGCCCCATAGGTAACTGAATTTTGGTTAGGTAAACCGCCTCGTTCGGCACGACGATCATCGCTGTTTGCAGTTCGTCCAATGCTTGCGTGAAACATTTACGATCCGATACGCCTGATTCGAGGCGCAGGTCGGCCGTGCCCATCTCCCACTCCTTGCGCAAGACTCGCAAAACTCTGAGCGCCGGCTCGGTCAGACGCTTCTTCTCTTCACGCCTGGGTACACCCCAAAGCGCTTTGAAATACGGAATCATTCGTGACGCGAGAAACATCGCTTTGCCGCGTGCAAGCTTGCCGTAGTAAACGCGACCGCGCCGCATCACTAGATCTTTCAACGTCCAAGTGTGAGAGGTTTCCGGGTCTTTTTGCACGTTGCGCGGCATCGTGGCATCGCGTCGGCCGCAGACAGCCACATAAAGCGACGGCCCAGGCCGGCGAATCGGTCAGGCAGGCCGCAAACCCGATGCATTCGATAAATTGCTCGGCCTGTTCGACTGTTTCGATGCACGCGGTATTTTCACGACACCACCGTGCGTCGCGGTACTCTTCAATTTCAGGAGGAAGGACGCTGGATCGATGGCCTCTCATAGTTTGGCGCTCGGTTGCCCGCTATGTGCTAGTGCTTATGACAAGCCTAACTTTAGTTATGCAACGTGGCAAAAACACTTGATTCTGCCGCTGGCTAACCTGCCTCACTATCCACAGGACTTTCTGAGTCTCTAGCGACAGAGGGATTTTGCCCCGCTCGCCGCGCCGACCGAGCACTCATTCCAAGCTGGCGGGCGATCATGCGCCAGGAACGCCCCAGTGCTCGCAGACTGGCAATCTTAGAGGTATCTACTACTTTTCTGGGGCGACCGAGCCGCTTCCCTTTAGCTTTGGCGTTGCGCAGTCCCGCTCTCACCCGTTCGGCGATCAGGCTACGCTCTAGTTCAGCAACGGCTCCCAGGACGGTGAATACCATCTTCCCGGTTGGCGTGGAAGTGTCGAGCTGCTCGGAGAGGCTCACGAATTGGATGCCGAGGGCCTGGAATGTCTCCAAGGCTCTCAGCAGATGAGAAACCGATCTTGCGAAGCGGTCGAATTTCCACACGCACACCACGTCAAAGCGGCGCTTGTGCGCATCAGCCATTAGTCGGTTTAACTCTGGCCGGGAATCTTTGGCACCGGAGATCCCCGCGTCGATGTATTCGTCCGCCATAGTCCAGCCCCGTGCCTCCGCGAACTGCCGTAACTCGCGCGTCTGGAGGCCCGCGTCTTGGCCGTGGTTGGTTGTGCTCACTCGCGCGTAGATAGCTACTCTGGAAGCGTTGTTAGTCATCGCGTCGCCTCACAGAGCCATCAGCTCTACTTCGAGCTTCATCAGGGCATCTCGCACGTTATTGCGAGACTCTTTTGCCAATCGCGCCAGGTCTGGCCCGTTACCGTTCCCGCCCTCAGCGTGCCAGATGGTGTCGAGGTAACCCGCAATCTCACCCGCCATGCCGTAGCTTGAGAACTCAATCACGCGGCATCGGCTCAGGAAACGCGGCTCTAAGCCATCCGTGGAATTACAGGTGAAGATAAAAACGGTGTTGGGCGGAAACGCCGTAGCGTCCAGCTTGCTCAATAGAGCCAACTGCGCCGCTGGCGTCATCCGGTCCGCTTCGTCAATCAAGACGACGTGAAAGCCGCCAGTAAGCGGGACAAAGTGACAGTGATAGCAAGCCTCTTCGATTGCTTGCGCCGTACATTTCTGACTTGGGATGTGGGTTAGTTCGCCGCGAATCTGCGCGCACAGCGCTTGCGCCATGCTCGTTTTGCCGACGCCAGATGGCCCGACAAACAGCCATGCTGACGGGTAAGGCTGGGCTGCAAACTTCGCCATAATGCGCTTAGGCTTATCAAGGCCAACAAACTCCGCGATGCTCTTGGGCCGATATTTCTCACTGAGCGACTGCGGGAACGGCAGAGTAGGGGCGCTCATCGCGCGCCCCCCTTGAGTGGCTCAGTCTGCGAGATGTGGAACACTGTCGTCGTCCAGGGACGGCGGATAACCTTGCGCTCGCCGGTATCGCGGTCAGTTTCCTTGCTCGTCGTGTCGATGAACGTCACGATCTTGACGCCATGTTCGCCACGACGCACGACACGCCCTAGCGCCTTCCATGCATCGAACGTGAACACGTTCTCGCGCGGTTTGATCTCAGATTCGGGAATGCCCTTGGCTGCAAATCCCCGGAAAATCGCCGGAAAATTGCTCAACGATTGGCCGGAAACCGCTCGCCGGAGTGCATCGCCGTTGGAACGATCTTGCTGTGCTACAGTCGGACTAGCTGCCATCGTGACACCTCACGTTTGGGAGTTAGGCTCTGCCGGGTGTGCAACCACTCGACAGGGCCGTTTTGCTATACGCCGCAATTCCTAGCGAAATTAGCGCCTGAGTTTCAGCCGATTTTCGCCGGAGTTTGCGTGCGCCGCATTTCAATGAATAGAGTTTTGCGGCGCTCTCCCTAGAGAATTGCGCTAGTTATTTAGAAAACGTGTGGAGTTTAAGCTTCCCGGAAGGCGAGAGGGGACCCAACTGAGGTGGTAACCGTTGGCTCCGCCGGGGAATGCAAATTTGGAAATTCGATAGATTGGACTGCCCTGCGGATGCGACCAGTCGCTGGAATCAATCAAATGCGGCTAAACAGCTCGGACAGACTCTTCTTAAGCCCCTTCGCAATCCTCTCAATATTCACAAGCGAGACATTCCTTATCCCACGCTCCACTCCGCTGTAGTAGGTGCGGTGTAAACCACATCTCTCCGCAGCCTCTTCTTGATTAATTCTCTGCTCCTCACGTACGCGCCGGATTGCACGGCCAAAACGGATGCGGATGTCGAGCGGCATCGCACCCGATGGTGTTGTTAAGCAGCCGATGCGTAAACATCCTATGAGTCACATTTTGTGATTGCTTTAGTATCCGGTCGCTTCAGAATGCGCCCCTCCGCAGTATCTCAGAGTTCCAGAATCACGCCGAAAAGGGGCGTATTCGTGACCACCAAATCACGACGAATCCCAGTCGAAACGCAGGCGAGCGAGTTGGCGATTCATTGTCGGATGAAGGAATCTTGGACTGAACGTGACGTTCTCAAGTACGACGGGTGGAAGGCGGACGTTGAGGTTACCGTTTATGGCCTAAGAAAATGCCACATCCTCGAGGATGCCGTTCGCCTTTCATGTGGACACACCGTTACGGCAAACGTGTCGTTTATCTCGGCCAAAACTAGAAAGCGTTATTTCATTGAGTGGCGCGCCCTTAAGGGGTTGGTGCGATGTGAGTACTTGAGCGAATCGTGGTGTGTGAATTGCGCCAGAGGTAAGGCCGTGGCGCGGGGTGGTTCACTAGACTGGCTCTTGGGAACGTAAAGTCTTTGTATGAATTGGAGGAAACGATGTCCCTACCTATTCGGCGACATCCGAATCGCGTTGATTGCCCGCAAGGACTACACGCCAACACATATCATGTCGCTTTGCGTAGTGCGGACGTATGCGGGCAAACAACTACGGCTGTTCCGATGGCATCGAAGGCAAGCTCAAGAAGAGTGGAAGGTAGCCTTCGACCGATGGCCTTCCCGTTACTTTGGCAGCGTTGACGATGGCTCCGAACTGATCAGATCACAGGCTCCGACTAAAAGGCTGCCTTTAGCACCGCTTTGTCCAGCTACGAGGGAAACCAAGGGCGGCGCACCGCCCTCAGTCCCCTCCAACAATTAACCCCTCATTAGTCTCGTGATGAAGTAGATGCCTGCAAAGACGATTGAAATTAACCCAAAGAAGAAGCCGACGTACCCCAGGTTGGTAAAATCCAACTTGCCACTGAACCATTTCCAGGTACCCTTAATACTACCGTCAAACGTCGATGTGGGAGCTTCTGATATGTATCTCTCCCAAATCAACACCACGACTAGCGCGAAAAGAATTACCGACAATACCAAGACAGCCGCCGACCAAACGGGTGGCTGGGTATTCACGCTTGCCACGGGAACTTGCACTGTAGCCATTTCTTAGATCGCTCCACAGAACTCGTCTCAGTTCGTTGTTCTGTCGATGTCTAGATTACTCGGGGACAGCCGTACTTTGGTACTGTCCTCATGGTCAATTCTAGAGCCGCCCTGAAAGGGCTGTACTTTATGCGGAGGATAATCACTTATCCTTTATTTTGTTTGGGTTGCTATATACATATCCAGTTAACGTAGTTTTTGGCACCGAAATTTGTCCCCCGCACCGCCCCACGGTCGCCCTCCTACCAGTTTTTAATAAATACGGAAACACAACGGAAAGATACGGAAACCGACTTTCAAACCCTCTGATTAGGAGGGTTTATGCCCGAAGTTTACGCCACGCCTGCGCCTGAAACGCTGCCGGTACCTGTCATCGCCGACGCCGACAAGATCAAGTTGATGGAATCCCTGTTAACGCTGAACCGCTTTGAGGCTCGCAAAGCGCCTGCGGAGATTGCGACAAGCTGCACAGCTTAGTCTGGATGAAGCGGGCGAGAGGGGCGGCCTCAGCGGTAAGTATTCGGGTGAAGTCGAACGCTCAGAGAAGAGCCCGACTCTGCAAAATTGGCAGCTATGGCGAAGGCTCTTGGCGTACCTGTCTACGCACTCGTGGAGTTTGACCGGCGAACAAGACGAAGAGGTACTCCGCAAGAGAATTACTGAAATTGTGAACAGGGCTGCCGCTAGGGAGCTAAAGCGAATTTATTCGTATCTGTTGGACACAACGGATTCGACAACGTAAACACTCGCGCAGAGGAATTCCGCTTGCCACAGCACGGTTTGGTGCCTTTGTCTTGCTCATCACAAGGTACGGGTTATCTACGAGCACGGTTGTGTTGAGCGAACGCGCTCAAAGTGCCTACCGAGCTAGAGCGATTCTAAGCCGGCGGGCACGATCTCTGAAGGCCAGTTCACCCCCCTCCAGAATGTCGCAAACGATTTTTCGGATGGGATCCTCCTCCAACCCACCGGAACGATACGAGATTGGTGGCAGTCCTGAAGTGGTCTGCGCACCAACTTCGGCGACGATGACCTGATCAGCATCGGCATTGATCACTAAGTTGGCATTGTGCGTAACCATTATCACCTGGCGTTTTCGCTTTGCCGCCTGGAATAGCGGAACGAGTTCATCGTATACAGACTTTGGATCGAGATTTTCCTCCGGCTGATCTATGATGAGCGGGCGATCATCGCCATCGTCCAGCGCAAGGTAAAGCAGCAGGAGAACGATGCCACGAGTTCCCGGGGATAGCTTCCGTATGTCAATGCCGTCGTAGTTGATCCCGTACTTGATCGCGATGTGATCGGTACTGTAAAGCCATTGAGCAAAACGTCTTGACCAAGGACGATAGTTGATCTGATCAGTTCGCTCGTAAGGTGCCTTCTCTAGCAACGCGTCCTGATGCTTGGTTCTAAATTCTTTCATTGCCTGCGAAACAGTTGCCGCGTCACCGGTTGTCCAAGTGCCGAGCAACATCATGTTCGCTTCTTTCTCCAGCGACCCGATACCTTTGAACGGTCCTCCACGAAGGTCGAAGAGAGTCTCGCCTCTTTTGGCCCATGCCGCGACATCGGCGACGCGGGTTACGGTGAACGAAAGGCGCGCAAGCGTACCGCCGGCTGTGTCCAAACGCATCTTGAGTGGAGCGTACAGCTCATTCAGCACGCGCTGCTCGGCAAGCACGGCGTCGAACACGCGCTGGTAGCCCTGCTCGCGCTCAGCGACCAAAGTGGTCGCTCTGGCTTTGGCACCCTCACAGTCCTGGAGTTTCTCGCGTAGGCGCTCCAGTGCGGTCGTCTCTTCAGTCAGTCGTCTGGTGATAGCAGCAATCCTTTTGGAGGTCTCCTTATCCGCCGCAGCAAGCTTTTCCAACCGCTCTATCTCTGCTTCGAGTGGGGCTAGGGGCACTCTCGACAGATCCGCATCTGCTGCTAATAAAAAGCCGCTCGCATCGGCTGGACTGGTCGGAGGCATCCCCTTCCATGAAGTCGCGCCCTTTTCAGCTTCCGCTGCTTTCGTCGTTATGATGGCGTCGACCTCTCCCGAGTATTTAAGGAGGAATCGTTCCCATTCACTCGAATCAAGGCCGGCTTTGCTGTGGCGCTCCTTCATCGACCGCAGAGTGCTGGGGGCCTGATGCTGCCGGACATCCGATACCTCACCCTTCAGGGCAACTAGCGAGGCCTGTTGAGTTGCGTAATAGCGCAGGTAACCGCGTACCTTCTCAGCAGCAGCAATGAGAATTTGCAGTCGCTCACTCGTCTTGTTCTGTCCCTTCGGCAGGAGATTTTTCCGGTCAATGTCATACCGGGCGACAAGCTTTTCCTTTTCGGCAATCTGGGCCGTCAATGCCGGAACCTGCCTTGATTTGTCTATCTCAATACCGATCTGGTCCGAGACGGTTGCCAAGGCTGCTTCTTCCCTGCGCCGAGCGTCTCGGTATTGGCTAGTTCTGAGTTCAAGAAGTTCCTCGAAGTCGACGGCCCCGTCTCGTTTGAGTGACGAATGAGCCTCGAAGATCACCCGCTCGATCTCACGGATCAACGCAGGCATTCCTTCGATGGAACACAGATCCTCTACGAACTGCTGCGACAAATAACGGGCACGGGGGTATGCATCCCCTGATGGACTCACAAGTGTATCCAAGGGACGTGTATTCGTGGTGGCGCCTAACCACGTCAGTGTTACTCGCGCACCGATTAGATGTTCAGCGGCACGAGCCAGAAAGGACTGGCGTTCGGATCCTTGGTAGGAGTCGCAGCCAACTGCAAGTATGTCCACCAAAGCAGTTTTCCCCGACCCTCTTGCGCCTATGATGGCCACCAAGCCAGGGTTAAGGTATAGGGTAGGCGTTTGCGCCCAAGGAGCATTCTGCATCGCGACTTCGTCGATAATCTGAGAGGGAGCTACCCATGAGGGAGCGTTCGGCCCGACGTACGCTCGATCTGGATCGATGCAAGCCTGCTTCAGCGCGTCGAATGTTGGCGTGCCTTTAATCCAGCAAAACCGATCCTCGGCCGGCTTTCCAACATGGACAAGTTCGTGGGCATCAGATCCCCATATGCACGGTTTCAACCCGCCATATCGCTCGACTAGTTCCTTAGCTGAGGCCTTACCGTGTCCGAGCCAGAAGTCTCGCTGGTTTGCACTGCTTGCGAAGATAGCGTGTGCAGCCTTCTCGATCTCTTCACGAAGGGTGGCGTCGGCGGCCTCCTTGAGGCCCGACGTGCCGTCGGCGCCGCCCGCAACGGCGATAACGATATTCTCGGCGGCCCACGCCATGTCGCGGTGCGTTTGAATTAGGTTGTCGAGGGAGACTTTGAATTGGCTGCAGCCATGCCGAAGAGCGGCTTCGTCATCGATATTGCGAGGATCCGCACGCCTTCCAAGGCGAATCAGATCTGCAGGTGTGCAGACGAATTTGTCGCTAAAGGCAGAGAAGACAAGTTGCCCCAGAAACCGCTTTAGTTCCGAGATGTGGTTGGGATCGGTAGGAGACACAAGAAGATGGATGTTGACGAAGTGTCCTCTTACTGTGCCGGTATTCAGTCGCAGCTCGATGTTCGGAAACAAAAGACTGCAGTTCCTAAGTCGACCCTTATCTCTCTCGGCCTTCGTACGTTCATATGAATTGGTGACGCAATAGTCAGTGATTCCGATGGCCAACAGCGGAGGCGCAGCCGTTTCGAGTGCAGTCAGGTAGGCGTCCCATCCTGACACGGGGTAGCGATCCTCAAGGACTGTACCAGGTGCATGGACATGAGGCTCCCATCGATGCCACTCGGAGCCGCGGCCTGCCATCGTCATCGTATTGACCTCATGAAGGGTCATCGACAATCTGGACTAATGCGCTACGCTCCTCCCTGCGTGACGAGCTTCTACGCAGCACGGCGTTCGTGAGGCGCAGCGAAATGCGACAGTGATTGGGAGACTATTTCCAACCAACGCCTGTGGGCATAAGTTTACCAATTAGCTAGCCCGCTTCACAGACTCCGATCCCAAGTGTTACTGCATCTTCCCAACTACAACTTCCGCATTGAACTTAGTTCTTCCATGGCTGCACCCTCCGCTGGCATCATTTCGGAGAACGGTGGCACTGGTCCAGCGGTAACCCTTACGAATCCGGTTAACCCGGTTGTGATGGTATAAACCTTTTGCGGAATTCTTCTCGGCGCTTCATGTCCTTCCGCCATTCTGCGAGCTGTTCCTTTGTTGCTCCAGATGGTGGACGCCCACCGTTAAGGTTTTTTGGACGGCACTTGGCGCGTTCTTCTTCGTTAAGCAGGAAAATCGTGCGGTAGCGCTTCTTGACTCGACCATACTTGCGGGGGCGCATAGGTGGGGATTATACGCCCACGATAGAGCATGTCATTGCTCAAGAAGCTGACCCTGCGGCCTAACATCGCACCCTTTCAATTTGTCTGATGTTAACCGTCCATGCGCGTCGATCAGGCGTGATTTCAAAAACGGTCTTGTACTTCGCCCCATTCGCATCTTCGTGATGGACCGTTGCTTTGATTGGCCTCTCTGCCTTTATGAGTAAGGAGTTTATGCTGAAGTGGCCGAAGTCAAATTCCGGGTCCGCTACCTTTACGTTGAGAGTAACCCACCGCCATTGTTCAACTGTAAGAAGGGGAATAATTTCACTTTTGTCTGAGATCAGTTTTCCGTCGGTCATCTCAAGCAACTGTATGTTTTTAGCAGTACCGCCATGGATGTTTTTAATTCCCACTTGTCTCTCGTCAACATTGTTAGAGCCACCATAGATCAGCCATATTTCGGGGCCTTCATGTTGCTTACTCAATCTGTCGACTTCGCTGCTCAGGCGCAGCGTTTCACTCTCTTGGGATTTCACTAGGCGGAATGAATATCCAAATGCAAAACCAAAACTAATAACGAGAATGCCAATCGCCCAAACAGCCCAACCCCACTTTGGTGTTATCCACCAACTGTTCCATTCAGCTTTGAATGCGTCTGAAGCATACTTGCTCACTAGAGTGTCGGCTGACGATAGGGCTGTCCAAGTCAAGTTCATGAAGCCCCACCACCGGCCAAAAACGCCCCTGGCATGAGCCACGCGGGTGTGCATGCCTTACTCCTTCCCGACTTAAACGAGAAGCGTAGCGCCGATGCTAGTTAGTGCCAAGGGAGGGGCTTGGAACGAAGGCCAGACTGAAGTGTAGTGGGTCTCGCAGACCGGCGAAACTGCGTGGCGCGTTGCTCGGCGGCCCAAAATATCTGAGCGGCACGAACGATGATAAGCTCTCGTCATGCCCTTGACCGAGGTTGAACGGAACATAACGAAGGCAGTGGTTGATCGGTTCCTTAGCCGTAAGGAACCTATGCCGATACGGCCCCTGCTTATCGAATTCCAAGACCAAGATGCGTTAGATACCTTGTGGAGGCATGGAGTTCTAAAGCCGAGTGACGATCACCGGCAGTTCTTGCCGAAGATGCTCGCCTTCGACTACTACGACGATGAGGTGCGAAATCGTGCAAAGACCTCAGTGCAGCTTGTATTACGCACTCTCAAGAAACTTTTCATCGAGGAGAAAGAGAATACGGAGTATACGGCAGCCGACATCGCCGCTGGAGCTGCGAAGATGTACGGCACTGTTGACCCACAGACAATCAGTCTCGGATTGTATTTGGCTCAAGAGTTCGGAGTGTTAGGAGGATCACGCCTCAATCCTGAGCAGAGTGAGATTCTTTCCCTGAGAATTGGTGAGTCCATCGCCACGATGAAAGACATCGACAATGCATGGGATAACAATGTGCTACGGTCCAGTGCGTATTTGGAGGGTCAACGCAGTCAAACTCCGCGCCAAGCAATTCTTCGCGTTTTATATGGCTTGGCGAAGGGGCAGGAGGGATCGAGTATTTCTTCTGAGCAATACGTCCAAGCCATCTCAGGAATAGGTCTCTTCAATCACGACATTGTTCAGACGACGCTGGGTCTCTTATCGGATGGCGTTATCACAACAAAGACTGGTTCAAATGCATTTGGGCTGACGAGAAAAGGCTTGAACGAAGTTGAGCATCCAGCCACGACAAAAACCCCGGAGACCCAGAATCCAGGGGAATCCAGTACGAACACCCTTTTTGTACTGATATCCCACAGCAGCAAGGACGCGGCCCTTGCTTTGGCGCTTATCGAATTGCTCCGGGCGGGATTGGGCCTTCGCCCAGATCAAATAAGGTGCAGCAGCGTTGACGGTTATCGACTCCCGGCTGGGGTAAACACTGATGCCCAGCTTCAAGGGGAAGTAAACATTGCAAAAGTTGTTATAGGGCTGATGACGCCCCACAGCCTTGCATCACCCTACGTTCTTTTTGAACTCGGCGCACGATGGGGAGCGAGATTGCCCATGGTTCCGTTGATGGCGGGCGTCAAACCTGAGGACCTGCGTGGACCACTGAGCGGTATCAATGCGTTGTCGGCCAGCGTCGAAGCTCAGTTGCATCAACTCCTAGAGGACGTTAGGAAGCCTCTGGGTTTAGCCTTGCAGAGCGCTGCATTGTATTCGCGTTACATAGCCGCTGTCCAACAACAAGCGGAAAGAATTGCGCCCTCTATTGTTCAGCCACCGACAGGTAAACAGGAATTGGTTTTCGAGGAGTCAGTGCGCTGGAAAGTTAAGGACGGCAAACGCGAAGGTCCGTACTGCCCGGTTTGTTATGACGACAAGCAGAAGGAGATTCATCTGACTCCGGGCGCGACGAAGGGCACGCATTATTGCGGAGTCTGTAAGAATGGCTTTACGACCAAGGACTACAATCCACGCCCCGTAAGAAGGCAGCCGTTCAGTAGCCGATGAAAAGCTTCAAATAACCGGAAGAACCCATACCCTCCCCACGGATACGATCATGAAGCTGATCGCTTGTCCTAACCTTGATCTAAAAAGCTAGCGGCAGCAGGAAAACTCGGCGGCTTAGAATTTTACAATCGCGCCTCGTTCATCCGGATGGAAAGCCAAACACCTTAACTGCTGTGTTTCATCAGGCGGAAGGAACGGTTGCTGTGCGGCCGCCGCTCGCGCTACCTATCACTGGCCGTGACAGCTTTGCGAAGATCACGACCAAGAGCCTCGGCGTCAGCATATGACCAGCACCGTGCGTGACGTACAACACGGACCATGACGGATCGCCTATTCATAACCACGGGAGCAAATCGCTCGGTGCTGAATCCGTCTAACCCGCCTTCTGGCGTGAGGTTTGAAGGCCCGCTAACCCGCAGTGCCTCGCTTTCAGCAAAATCACGGCTCTCGGTTCAATTGGAGATGGCTGGGATATTCCGTCATTTGTGGCAAGGCTAAATAACACTCACTCTCCGGCGAGAGGGCGATTTTCGAGCTTTCTGTAGGTTGGGTTCCTCGCCTGAGGAACACTCACCGTTGCAACGGGCACCTACCCGCCCGAAAATCTCAGAAACGAACTGTGAAATCTCGCAACCCCTTCGGGCGCAGCGCATACACAGAACCTCCCGATTTAAGCTCTGCTCGGAACAAAACACTTAACGGTATCGCTCGTACCTGCGGCCTCGCCGGATACTTTCGGCC
This sequence comes from uncultured Acidobacteriota bacterium, assembly GCA_963846235.1. Taxonomy (GTDB): domain Bacteria; phylum Acidobacteriota; class Terriglobia; order Acidiferrales; family UBA7541; genus Palsa-189. The sequence continues at coordinate 2,362,536 of CAWJVF010000002.1, read as the reverse complement.
CAAACAGGCCCTAAGTGGCTGTGGAATCAGTGAATCTTGGGTACAAAATGGGTATCGAGGTAACTCGCGCGGGCGGCACTTAAGTGATTGGTTCTCAGTAAGCGCCCTTTTTCATGAAATGGATCTCCCCATAATTCGCATCGCCGATGCTAGCCGACGCGGGACCCCTTTATTGGATAGATAGAAAGGACGAGCGTGCCAATGACGGGGAGAACCTGGACTTTACCGCCCTGCTCTGACGGTGCAAGTTATGTTTCACAACCTGGTCGTAGCCAAGCACCCCACGACAAGATCTCCCGCACCGCGGGCACTTCGTAAGACTAATAGAGAAAGCAGTAGAGTAGGATGGTGAAGAACGATGTCGCTTGAGAATCGCAAGACGCAAGCCACTCCGCAGCGCCAAAGAGTGCCTCTGTACGAAAACCAAAGTTCCCGCCACACTTTTGCTCCTTCTACAGACCAATAGTTGAGCAGCAAGCATAGAGGCTTGCTGACACTTGATTGCAACGAAGGAGCATTGCTTAACAATGGAAAAGCTGATGGATATACACGCAGTCGCAGAACTCTTGTCGATTTCTCCGTACACGGTGCGTCTCTATATACGTCAATCCAAGTTGATCCCGGTCCGTATCGGTAGGCGCGTGTTGGTAGAGGTGGCCGAGGTGCAGAAGTTTCTTGCGGACGCCAAGGCCGCACACAAAAGCACGGATAGCCCCTCGCGCAGTACCCCCTCAGAAAGAATTTTCTAGGGCAAGAACACCCACTGCAAGAACACCCAGCACAGACCGGCTTAGGCACCCCAGACTTCTCTACAGTAGGTTAGGGGCCTTTTAGACTTCGCAAAGCGGCTGGCCGCTCCCCAGAGTGATGAACTCCCTGTGCGGCGGTAAAAGGTCCCTTGCAAACTGAATAGGCAGCATGAACGCATGATTTTTCAAAGGAGGCACTACAAAAATATGGCAACGCCTGCTTTTTTACCGGAAAACATCGCGACGGAACAGCCGGTTATTCACCCGGCCTTAGATTGGCTCGACGACACCTTGCTTATGGGAGTGATTTTTACAGGTGGGGAGCGTGCCGTCCTTACCTCCAACGGTAAGATTGTTGCGCTCGACCAACTCGGTTGGGTGCCGTGCGAAAGGGCACGAAATTTCGACCGTAGCCCTGTTACGGAGAACGTCGCCCGCCTATTACAAACTGGGTTCGGAACACCTGCGGATGTTGAGTACCCTTATGCACTGGTGAACGTTCCAGCGCGATTGGCGGCGTATTATCGCCGATTCATGGCCTTTCCGTTCTCGTGGTGGCCCGAACTGCTAGGGGTATGGACGCTTGGCACGTATATGTATCCTATTTTCACTGCGTATCCTTACTTGCGTATTTCCTCGCCCGAACCAGGGTGCGGCAAATCGCTTCTGGGCGAGATTATCGCCAACCTGAGTTTCAATGGTGAACTGATGGTCTCTCCTACGGAAGCAAATATGTTCCGCCTGCCGGAGGCCCAGAGGGGGACTCAGGTTTGGGATGAAGTCGAGAACCAACACGAAGCTGAAAAGGGCCGTCTTCTAGCAATGAAAGCCGTGCTGTTGAACGGCTACCGTTCCGGCGGAGCCGTGACGCGCCAAGAGCGCGGGAAGAAAGGCGAATTTAATACCGTTCGCTTCCACGTATACGTGCCGCGCGTCCTGATTGGCCTGACCGACCTGCCTCAGGTTGTTCAACAGAGGACTATCGAGCTGACCCTGCACCGACGGCACGCTGGCGAGCAGGTCGAACGGTACATCGCCGAAGAGCGCAGGGAGGAAGAATTAGCGCTGCGAGAGGCTTGCGCTCTCTACGCACTCACCTACTGCCAAGCGGCAGCCCGCCACTACCGGTCAGACGCGCTGGCTATTAAATTGGAGCAACACGTCGGGCAGGCCGGTCGCCTCGTCCACGATTTATTACTTCCGCTTTTTACAGTCGCTTCCGCGGCCCTCGATAACGACATGCGAAGCCAAGATACGATTGTGCCCCTGCTGAACACGCTTTATCGCGAAGCGGCGCCAGCAGTCTCGAAAGGGTGGGACGAAGGTGCGAAGATGACGCCGCTGTGGCTAGGGCCGATATTAGACATTCTGGAGGAAAAAGGAGCAGGTACACTCACTCCAGCAGATTTGAGCGCCCTACTCGATAAACACGCCCGAATCCAGTTGAGCCCCGAGCAATTATCACACGGCCTTAAGAAATACGGACTTCGGTCTGAGAAGAAGAACGGAAGGCGAGCCTACTTCGTCTCCCAAGAGCAAATCGAGCAACTCCGCGCTCGTTATCTTGCTCCTCAGTCGGACGAGATGTCCGAAGGCAAGCCATTCGCGGTCGCTCAAAGCACCACAGGACAGTAGGGACAGTTTGGACAGTAACAGAGATGCCAAGGCGGATAGTCTGTATGTCGCTTGTGTCTGGACCCCTCTTGTCTCCTGCTACTGTCCCTACCGACCCTTACTGTCCAGCTTGGACGTAGCGCAATAGATCCGTCCTTATCTATCCCATAAAGTGGGTCTAGCGTCTGCCGCAGTATCCCCCCAGTTTTAGCCCGCTCTGCTGTTCGGATGCGCCCCGATAGCGGTACGTACCGCTCGAAGCCGTAAATCCCGCCGTTCTTTCTCTCGCCGCAAAACTCTAGGTGGCAGGAGGTGTACCTAATCACATGAGCCTATATAAGCGTGGAGATACCTATTGGACAGACTTCTCAGTGAATGGGCAGCGCTTTCGGGTGAGTCTAGACACATCCGACTGGCGCGAAGCGCAGCGGCAAGAGAAAGAAAAGATCGCCGACGCTCACCAGGGCAAGATTGCACCGTCAAGCCAGCAATTTTCCCGTCTTTCATTTTCTCAGGCGGCTGACCGCTTTCTATCGCAGCGGGTCGTTGAGGTCTCGACCAATACGCTGAGCACCGAGACCGATCAGATGAAAGCTCTCAAGGCATTCTTTGGCTCGAAACCTGTAAACCGCATCAGCGCAGACGACGTTAGGTCTTATCAGGCCCATCGCCACAAACAGGGCCGCTCGAACCGGACGATAAACCATGAAACAGGGTTGCTCCAACGGCTACTCAAGCGTGCGCGCGTCTGGTATCAGATTGCGAATGAGGTCAAAAGGCTACCCGTAAGCAGAGAATTTGGCCGTGCCTTAACGGAAGAGGAGAAGGCCACATTATTGAAGATCGCTGCCAGTCGGCCCGAATGGCAGGTGATTCGTTGCGCCGCCATTCTTGCTTTCAATACAACGATGCGCTCGGGCGAACTCAAAAGGCTGCGATGGAGGGACGTGGACTTCACGCATCGGAGCATAACGGTCCGTCGTAGCAAAACGGAGGCCGGGAGGCGCTCTATCCCTCTAAACGCCAGTGCTGGGGAGGCCATTTTAGAGCTCAACCAACGTGCGGGACTCATTGGCAACATTGACCCTGAGCATTACGTTTTCCCGGCATGTCAGTTCGGGGAGATTGACCCTACTCGACCTCAAAAATCATGGCGCTCGGCTTGGGAATCATTGACTACGGAGGCTGGTCTTGACGGATTCCGGTTCCACGATTTGCGACACCATGCCATCACCGAATTGTCCGAGTCTCAGGTCCCTGATGCAGTCATTATGGCAATAGCCGGTCACGTAGACCGGAAGATGCTTGAGCACTATTCGCACGTTCGTATGGAGGCGAAACGCAGGGCGTTGGAGGCGTTGCCCAGAACTGCTCCTACGCCCGAAAATGGCCATCCCGAGCCAAAAAATGCGTCTACTGCGGAGGACGGTTACGTCACAAATCACGTCACAAACCCGACTTTAGAAAAATCCAAGAACCCGTAAGTTGTTGGTGCCCAAGAGAGGATTCGAACCTCCACGACCTTGCGATCACTAGACCCTGAATCTAGCGCGTCTGCCAGTTCCGCCACTTGGGCATTGTTGGGAAACAGCTGAGGCAGAAACCAAAATCATTTTGCGCGGCGCTTCCGGCTTTGTCAACGCGGGCCGGCAGGTGCGCCGATTGCGCCAACGATTTGCCGCTGCAGAGTCGATTTTTATCTCGCCGTCCCTACGAAGCGACCGCAGTGAATGCCATCTATTCCGCCTGATCGTCTTTGCGTCATAGCTCTTGACGCCCTCGAGGCGCAGCGGTGTTATAATCCGGCCACGCGCGGGAGCCATCTCTATGGCGCCGCAACTTCCAGGAAAAATCGAACGCAGGCAGTCGACATCGCAGGGAGGAAACCATGGGGGATATATCCGGTCCATTGGCCTACCTGTTACTTTCGTGGGGCTTGATCACCGTCGCACTGGTGATCCTGCTCATTTACCGGGCGACGATTTCGAGCAAAGAGGACGATCAGCTTTATCTCAATAAAGCCGAGATAAGCATGATGGGCAGCGATCAGGCCGTAGTCATTACCAGATTGCATCGCCTGGGCAAGCCGATCGTTGCACTCGGCGATTCTTTCCGGCATTCTGCTTGTGGCAAGCGCGAGTCTCTGGGTGTGGATCGGCCTTAGCAATCCGTAATAGGTCGCCGCCGCAGCGAAACACGAAGCGCCTCTTCTTCGCGGCCGGTGCGAGCGAGCTGGTAGGCTGGCCACTGGCGGCGGGCACGGGCATGCTCGTGGACGGGTCATCCATCGGAATGGCCGAGGTGTGGTTTAATATGATCAGCCAGCTTCCGAGCCGCTTCTGCAGCATGAGCGTTGTGTGGCCGAAAGCCTGCGTATTTCTGCCGTCCACGATTGCCTAAGAATTGCCATTGGTAGGTGACCACGGCTGTATCGCCCGTCACCTTGGTGTAGGAATTGATCGCGCTCCAGCCGACAGCCAGACGTGCGTGCGAATCTGCGCCTGATAGGCGCGCGCGTAATTCGCCCAACCGATTAGCGGCGGCTCATACGCCCCGCTGACGATCATGACGTCGTCGGCGTAGAACTTTCGCATGGCGTCGGCGTCGCCCGCCTGCCATGCGCCGAGCATCTGGGAAACCAGCAGGTCGACAGCCTGATTATCCGGCATCAAGGAAGCCGCGCTCACGTCGGTGGCGGGGGCGTCCTTTTTGTTTTTTTGATCCTGCTTCTGCCCGTGGCAAGACCCGCGCCGCAAAGCGATGCCGCCAGACCAGAATGGCGAAGCGCCATCTACTCATCCTTCCCGGCTCGACCACGGAACGATGCCGAGATGCTTTGGCCGCATCGCAATTGGCTAGCTTATTCCTGAACTCGGATTGTTCGCGCATCTACCCTCCCGCACGACCACGCACAGGAAGATAGCAGAAGGAGCCGCCATGGCTCCGGTGTTGGCGGGAGGTGTTGACCAATCGTTCATCCGGCGCCTTTTGGCAGCGGTTCGGGGAGATTAGCGGGTCTGGTTTTCGTCGGGGGTTTCGGGCTCGCCTTCGGGCTTGAAGAAGCGAACTGGCCCGAAGAAAGCGAAACTGGGCCCTTTAGAGCGAGAGTGCCAGCCGGAAGCCATAATCGGCATACATAAATCCCGGAGGGATGCTCGATCGCGCCGCGCACCGGGAGACTTTAATGTGGTGCCGCCACGCTCCGCCTCGCGACGCGCGCCGGCTACCTTGTTCCGGCCCTTGGGGATTACGTTGGGGGCTGCCCTCGTAGTAATGCGCGTCATACCAGTCCGCGCACCATTCGTGAACGTTGTCGCCCATGTTGAATAGCCCATATGGATTCGGCGTGCTGAGTCCCACGACGTTCCGGGCCAGTTCTCCACCGGCTTGCGTAGCCCGGCAATTCTTCGGGCGGCTGATTTCCCCAACTGTAAAGCTGGCCCTCGATGCCTCCGCACGCGGCGCGTTCCCATTCCGCTTCCGTGGGGAGCCGATACTTTCGGCCGGTGATTTTGTTCAGCCACTCGCAGAAGGCCACGGCATCGAACCAGGACGGCCCTACAACCGGCTGCTGCGGCTCCTGAAAATTGGGATCCTCCCAGAAGGGCGGAGCGGCCCGGCGTGCTTCGCGAAGAAAATCGGCGTATCTCGGCGCGGGTCACCTGATAGATACCCAGGGCAAAGCGGTCGACCCATACGCCGATGGGCGGGGCGTTCATCATCTCGGCCGTTTCGCAACCCATAGTGAACCAGCCCTCGGGGATCGCGGCCATGCGAGGTTCTGAAAATTGCGATACTCCCCGAATTGAAACTTCTTCCAGTTGACGCCGAGTTTCCGACATTCGGGACTCTTAGCCTTTCGCCTCAAGCTCAGATGCGCAGAAACGGGTTCATCGCTCCTGAGCATAGCAGAATCGCGAATCGGCAAAATGCCGGCCCTGCGATACCATGGGACTCATGGTCAAAGCTGGAGTGATTCTGCTCGCGTGCACCGCTGCCATCATGGCCGCCGAATTTTTCAGACGGCGTACGCGGCCATTCCCTCGTATACGGGTGGATCGGCCTGGTCTCGTTGGCCGTCGCTGAGTGGCTGATGTTTCGGGGAGTAGAGCCGGTAGCCACATTTTTCACCCCGATCGCGTGGACCGCTTATGCCCTCATCGCCGATGCGGCTGTTTTTGCCATTCGCGGACATTCGCGTTTGCGTGATGCGCCCAAGCAATTCGCGAGGATGGCCCTGCTCTCCATTCCGCTGTGGCTTATTTTCGAAACTTATAACCTGCGGCTGGGCAGACTGGACCTATGTCGGCGGCCTGCCTTTATCTCTTCCGCTGCGGTGGGCCGCATACGGCTGGGCTTTTGCCACCATATGGCCGGGAATTTTTCTTACAGCCGATCTCATAGAATCCTTCGGCTGGTGGGATGCTCCGGCTCGTCCGATCGTCTTCTCGCCTGCGACTCAAAAAGCCTTCGTGACGATAGGTGCCGTTCTTTTGCTCATGCCGGTGATTGTGCCGCGGTCGATTGGCGTCTTCCTTTTTGGCGCTGTGTGGGTCGGCTTCATTTTTCTTCTCGATCCGATCAATCTTCGGCTGGGGCTTCCATCCTTCGAAGCCGATCTGGCCTCCGGACGCCTGGGACGCTTTTTCTCCTTCCTTGTTTCGGGATTTGTGTGCGGCTTGCTTTGGGAATTCTGGAATTTCTGGGCCGCGGCCAAATGGAATTACATTTTCCCGATCATGCAAAAGGAGAAAATTTTCGAGATGCCGGTACTCGGCTACCTCGGCTTTCTGCCCTTTGCACTCGAATGCTTCGTGATGTATTACTTCGCCGCGTGGCTCCTCGGGTGGGAAAAGCCTCTGGCGACGCGAGAATATTCGCAGGTGGAACGGTTGCGCAGCGCTCCGGTTAAGCTCGGATCGCGGAGGTTGGCACTGGTGCCTTGGTTGTTTGTCATCCTCATGCTTTGCCCTCACTCCGCGCACGCCGCATCGCTTAATTTGTCCGACACGGCAAAACAAGGTCTCAATCTGCTGTATGCCGGACACCCGGACGATGCCATCCCCCAATTTCGGCAAGTGCAAGCCGCGGATCCGGGCAGCCCACTCGGTTATATCCTGGAAGCCGAAGCGCGCTGGTGGCAAATCTATTGCGAAGCCTGCGAAATCAAATGGAACACCATTGACGCGTACGAGCGGCCGCGGATTGCCGCCGATGACGATTACCTGATGCTGACGGAGAAAGTCACTTCACTCGCCGAATCGCGAATCGCACAAGGTGATTCGGCCGAGATGCAGCTTTACGCCGGTATCGGTTGGGCGCAGCGGGCGCGGCTGCTTGGATTGCGAAACGATCGTCGCGCCACGGCACGCGCCGGCGTCAATGCGCGCACGCATCTTCTGCGTTGCCTGCAGCTTGATCCGGAAATGGCAGACGCGTATACCGGCCTGGGGCTATACAACTATTACGTCGATACTTTGTCACCCATTGCGCGGTTCTTGCGTTTCTTCATGGGCATTCCGGGCGGCTCAAAAGCGGAAGGCGTGCGGCAACTGGAGATCGCCATGGAAAAGGGTACCCTGACGCGCGTTAATGCTCGTTTTTATCTGGCCAAGAACCTGCGCATGTACGATCACGAATACGCGCGTTCGCTCGAGGTTCTTTCACCTCTTATGGAAGAGTTCCCCCGCAATCCGATTTTCCAGCTCCTCCGGGGTGAAATTCTGTCCAAGCTGGGACGTAAGGACCCGGCTGCTGAAAGCTTTCGCGAGGCCGGCGAATTTTCGTCGGGCGATACTCTTTGCGATCGCCACCTGCGTGCGCTGGCTCAGGAACTAACAACGACACTCGCGGGCGCCAACTCCGACCAATAGGTTCGCTGCGGGTCTTGGACTAATGTCAGTTACCGTCTAAGGATTTTTATTGAAAAAGCATTGAGGAGGCTGCCCATGGCTCCCACGGCCGAGAACGGGATGATTCATCTTGCGAGCCCTTACTCTGTTCCGGAGACGCTTCGCCGTTTGGAGTCGCTTTTGCAAGCCCGAGGGCTCGCTATATTTGCCCGGGTTGATCACAGCGGCGAGGCCGAAAAGGCCGGCTTGAAAATGCGCCCCGCACAATTGCTCATATTCGGGAGTCCCAAACAGGGCACGCCGTTAATGGTTGCCTCGCCGACTCTGGCCATTGATCTACCTCTGAAAGCTTTGGGCTGGGAAGACGCGTCGGGCAAGGTCTGGCTCTCGTACAACACTCCGGAATATCTCAAGCAGCGGCATAATATTCCCGACGAATTGCTGAAGAATATCAGCGGTGTCGGTGCGCTGCTTCAAAAAGCTCTCGAGTAGGTTTCCCCCGGTTGCCGTCGCAGCGCGTGCGAGGATCCATGCCACAGCCAACTGCCAATGAGCCTCGACCCGCAGACAACGCGAACGTCGAGCGCGTCCGCGATCACTTGGCGAACGAGCGGACGTTTCTTGCCTGGCTGCGCACCGGAGTTGCCATGGTCGTATTTGGCTTTGCGATTGGCCGTTTCGCGATTGCCATCCGTCAATTTATGCAGATCCAAGGCCGAGTTGTGCCGACGGCGGGGTTTTCTGTCTGGTTCGGCACCGTTGCCATAATTGCCGGAGTGTCTTTGAGCGTGGCGGGCCTGTTTCGATACCGCAAAACGAAGTATCAACTCGAATTGGGCCGGTTCGAGCCCGCCGGATTCCTCGTGGACCTGATCGGAATTCTCACCGCACTGCTTGGATTGGCGCTTGCGGGATATCTGGTTTATGCCGAACTGAGCCTGTAGAAGCTGCGCGGCTCGGTGGCTAGCTTCCGGCGGCACCCGCCGCCAACTTCACTGGAGTTTCACCGAGCGCCTCTTTGTGCTTCGGATCCGTGGTGACAGCCGTGAACCATTCGGGATACTGCACGGGTGGCGCGGTCATTTGGTTGAGCGCAGCGATTTCCGAATCCAGCAACTTGACGTCCATCGCCCCCAAGTTGTCTTCCAGCTGGCTCATCTTGGTGGCGCCCAAAATGACGCTCGTGACAAAGGGCTTCGCCAGCAGCCAAGCCAGCGCGATTTGCGCGACGCTCGCGCCGTGTGCGCGTCCGATCTCGCGTAGCTTTTCCACGACACGAAAACCCAATTCCTTATCGAAGGGAATGAAATCCACGCCGGCCAGCCGGTTTCCTTTGTCCTTTTCCCGTTCCTTTTGCTGGAAGCTCTCGCGGGTGTACTTGCCGCTCAGAAAGCCTCCCGCGAGCGGACTCCAGATGTTCATACCGGTGCCGGTGGCCTGCAGAAGGGGCACGAATTCGTGGTCGAGGTCGCGCGTCACGAGCGAATAGTACATTTGCCCGCTGGTGAATCGGGCCCAGCCGCGCTCTTTTTGAATGGCAAGTGCCGAGGCCGCTCGCCACGCCGGCCAGTTAGAGAACCCGATGTAGCGGACCTTTCCGGCGCGCACGAGATCTTTAAGCGCTTCCAGGGTCTCTTCTACCGGAGTAAAAACATCTACTTTATGCACAATATAAAGATCGATCCAATCCGTTCCGAGCTTTTTCAGGCTGCTATCGCACCCCTCAAAAATGTGGCGCCGTGAAAGTCCCGCCTGGGTGATGGCCTCGCCCGAACGAAAGCCCACTTTCGTTGCGACCACCACCTCTTTGCGCCGAGGTCCCAAAAACTTGCCGAGGTACACTTCGGATTCGCCGCCTGAGTACAGATCGGCGGTGTCAAAAAAATTTACGCCGGCATCGAAGGCGTGGTCGGTCATCGCTTTTGCCGAATCCAGATCAACTTTAGCTACCGCGGGAAATCGCGGGTCGGTGCCGAAAGTCATGGTGCCGAAAGCGAAGCGCGAAACAATGAGGCCGGTGGTTCCAAGTCGCGTGTATTGCATGGGGGCTCCCTTGCGCGATGCAATTAGTGCGAAAGCTTGGATGACGGGGGCGCGGCGCCGGTAACAGGACAGGAAAAAGCGCAGGCGCCTTTTAACTTGGGCGCTTTTTTCGGAGGCTCAGCTAGCTAGAACGCATTTCAGAAGGCGTCCGGCCATCCGCCCATCAAAATCTGGACACGCCATTTCCGCCCTTTGGGTAGAGCTCTGTGCCATCAGGCTGCTGAATTTTCTCCAGGCGTAGAACGTCCGTTCCGTCCTTCGCTCGATTGCCGACCAGAACAAGTTCGTCTCCTGGCTTGAACGTCTTACTGTTCCAGCCTACGACGCGGGCCACGATATTCGGGCTATTGAGTTCGCCGCGCCATTTCTCCACCGAACCATCTTCTTTTTTGACAGCAATCAAAATCTGTACGTGAGGATTCGTAAAATAGTACTCAGTGACAGTTCCCTTCACCGTGACGAGCTTCGACATGTCATAAGCTACGTTGCCGTGATGCGCGTACGCACCAGGCGAAATCGCTACCAGTGAAACGGCGAGCACTAAAATTGCGAAAGCGATTCTCATCGAAGTCCCTCAGGGATGCGTCATATCGGCGGGCCGCACAAGCTGATCGAACTCGTCGCCGCTCAGATAGCCGAGTTTGAGACAGGCTTCGCGCAGGCTCGACCCCGTGACGTGAGCTTCGTGCGCGACCTTGGCCGCTTTGTCGTAACCAATCTTGGGACTCAATGCGGTCACCAGCATCAGCGAATTGCGGACGTATTCATCGATCTTGGGTCGGTTGAGCGTGATTCCGCGGACCATGTAGTCCACAAATCCTTTGGAAGCGTCGTTCACCAGCGTGACGGAGTGCAGAAAATTGTGAATCAGCACGGGCTTGAACACATTGAGCTCAAAATTTCCCTGCGAGCCCGCGAAGGCAATCGCCGCGTTATTCCCGTGCACCTGCACAGCCACCATGGTCATGGCTTCGCATTGCGTGGGATTCACTTTGCCCGGCATGATCGAGGAACCCGGCTCGTTTTCGGGAATATGGATCTCGGCCAGGCCGCAGCGCGGCCCCGAAGCGAGCCAGCGAATGTCGTTGGAAATTTTCATGAGCGAGCCGGCCAACGTGGTGATCGCGCCGTGGGCATAGACGAGTTCGTCATGCGCGGAGAGCGCGGCGAATTTATTGGGATGCGAGCGGAACGGCAGGTGCGTGAGGTCGGCAATTTTTTTGGCCGCGCGCTCCGCAAACTCAGGATGCGCATTGATGCCCGTACCCACGGCCGTACCGCCGATGGCCAGATCATAGATGCCGTCGAGCGACTGTTCGAGCCGGGCGATATCGCGCTCCACCAGGCTGGCCCATCCGCCGATCTCCTGGCCTACCGTGAGCGGCGTGGCGTCCATCAGGTGCGTGCGGCCAATCTTCACCACATCCGCGAACTCTTTGGCCTTCGCTTCGAGCGCTACGTGTACGCGTTTCACGGAAGGAATCAGCGCGTTGTGCATGCGTTCGGCGGCAGCGATGTGCATGGCCGCGGGGAACGTGTCGTTGGACGATTGCGACATGTTGACGTCGTCGTTCGGATGGATCGGCTTCTTCGATCCCATCACGCCGCCGGCGAGCTCGATGGCGCGATTGGCGATCACCTCGTTCGCATTCATATTGGTTTGCGTGCCGCTGCCGGTTTGCCAGATGCGCAGCGGGAATTGATCGTTCAGTGCGCCCGAGATGACTTCGTCGCAAGCCAGAAGGATGAGGCGCGCTTTATCGCCGGGTAATTTGCCGAGTTCCTGATTCACCATGGCGCAGGCTTTTTTCAAAATTCCAAAGGCCCGAATCAGCTCCGGGGGCATGGTGTCCCGGCCGATGTTGAAATGCACCAGCGAGCGAGCGGTCTGTGCTCCCCAATAGACGTCCGTGGGAACTTCGATCGGTCCCATGCTATCGGTTTCCAGCCGCGTCGCCTTCTTTGCCACCATCTCAGTCATAATCTATGAGTCCCTTTCGCAATGAGCGCATTTTCCAATCTTACGAATGCTTTGATGTAACCAGTGTAATCGGAAAAGCATATAACCATAGTGATGCAACGCAATCAAATCGCTGTTTTGAATCGATCTAGAATTGTCCAAGCGCTCGCCGGTCGAGCTAACCTCTACTGAAGAGTATATCGGCGAAAGTAATTGCTTGAAAAACGAAGCATTAACGGGAGGAGAAGTTATGGCGTTGAAGAAGAGGGCTCTAGGAAGCAGCGGAATTGAAATTACCACTGTCGGGCTGGGAACCTGGGCGATTGGCGGCGGAGGCTGGCTCTTTGGTTGGGGCAAGCAGGACGACGATGCATCGATTGCCGCGATCCGCCATGGCGTTGAATTGGGCATCAATTGGGTCGATACGGCTGCGATCTATGGCCTGGGCCACTCAGAAGAAGTCGTGCGCCAGGCGCTCGCGGGAATTCCGGCGTCGCAGCGGCCCTTGGTTTTTACCAAATGCGGCCTCACCGCCGACCGCAACAAACCTTTCGATCCTCCTCGCCGAGACTTGCGCCCCGAAACCATCCGTCGCGAATGCGAGGCTTCACTGCGGCGCCTGGGCGTGGATCGAATCGACCTCTACCAGTTTCATTGGCCTGACGAACTCGGCACGCCCGTGGAGGATTCCTGGGGAGAGATGAAACGGCTTATCGAAGAAGGCAAGGTGCGCGCCGGAGGCGTTTCGAATTTTGATGTGCCGCTGCTCGATCGCTGTGAACGCGTGCGGCATGTCGATTCTCTCCAGCCGCCTTTTTCCATGATTCGCCGTGAAGCCGCGGCCGACGTGATTCCCTGGTGCGCCAGCCACCGCACGGGGGTAATCGTCTACAGTCCCATGCAATCCGGCCTGCTGACGGATCGATTTACGAAAGAGCGCGTTTCCCAATTCGCGCAAGATGACTGGCGGCGTAACTCTGCCGAATTTCAGGAGCCAAACCTCAGCCGCAATCTGCGCTTGCGGGACGCCCTGCGGCCCATCGCCCAGCGCTTCGGCACGACTATCTCGGCGGTTGCTGTGGCTTGGACGCTGAGCTGGCCCGGCGTAACGGGCGCAATCGTGGGCGCGCGATCCGCCGAACAGGTGAATGGCTGGATTCGCGCCGGCGAGATTGAATTAACCGGCCAGGATCTCGCGGAGATCGCTCGCGCGATTGAGGAAACGAAGGCGGGCAGCGGGCCTGCACGCCCGCGCGCACTGCGCGCCACTGCGGACTAACCGACAAAAAAAACGAGCGGGCAAACTCGAAATTTGCCCGCCCGCAAATCTGCTATCCGATCTGATCAATAGAGATGGTGAACCGGGAAAACGCCCTTCTCAGATTTAGGTCGCTTTCGGATACCAGTCCAACAGCCGCACTTCGATGCCGGTGCCCTCGAGCTTCTGTTTGAAGGCATTCACATCGCCCGATGGATTGCCATTGTAGTGATACGGAATCACTACCTTGGGATGAAAAGCCTTTACCGCATCGGCAGCTTCATCCGCGGGCATAGTGTAAGGCAGATTCATGCACACGAAAGCGACATCAATATTCTTGAGCGCCTTCATCTCCGGGATTGCCTCGGTGTCCCCGGAAATGTAGAAGCGTTTGCCGCCATAGGTGAGCACGTATCCATTGCCCCGGCCCTTATCGTGGAAGAACTTGCCGGCCGCGGGACCGCGGGTCATGTTGTACATGGGGATCGCTTCGATGGTCCACTTGTCCCACTTCTTGGTGTCTCCATTGGAGATTACTGTCGCCGTGGTCACGAACTTCTGCACCGCTGACGGCGCCCAGATCACCGTATCCGCCTTGCTGATGGTTTTGATGGAGCTCTGATCCTGATCCACGTGATCGCCGTGAATATCGGTTATGAGAATCAAATCGGCCTTTGGCAAGCCGGTAAAGCTGGCCGGTTTGGCCGGGTCGACGTAAATGTTCTTGCCGCCTGCCTGGATCAGCATAGTCGCGTGATAGATAGGCGTAATTTTGACCGGTCCGAAATCCTGCACCGGGCGCGTTTGTGCGTGCACGGTGAGTCCTAAAGCCATCACCGCACCGGCCACAAGAATTCTTGAAAGCAACCCTTTCATCGTTATGTGCTCCTCGTTGTGTGTGCTTTAGCTGCGGAAGTTGGGCGAAGGGCCAGCCCTGGAGGCGAGTCTGAGCCGCGCTGGCTCGAGGGCCGGAACTTCTCGCGGCCCAAGATGCTAACACGCGGCTAGTTCAGCCCGCAATGCAGCCAAAGCAGCGTGCGCCCCTGGGCTGAGCGCACGCCGTGACGAAGAAGGCCCTGTATTCACGCAACGTGATCAGCTCGGGCCTGTGAAAACAAGCGCCTGCTTGCTGCCCGCGAACCGTATTTCGAGCAGCGTGTGCGAGCCATCGGCGTTGTTGCTGTAAACCAGGGCATCGGCTCTGGATTTGGTATCCCGTTCCACGAATTTGCCCATCGCGGTCACCATTACCTGGCCGGCTCTGACAAACGTTACGGTGGCCTCCGGACTATGCGTTACCCAACTGATCTCATAGAAGCCAGCTGGAAGTTTGTTTCCGTTTAGAGTCACTTCCGTTCGAAACGGAAGCGTCTTCTCGTTTTTTGCCCACATCGATAAGTTCACGGCGAAAATAGTCAAAATGAGCAGGCCCAATATTTTTGTCTTCATGTCTCCTCCTTACAGCTTTCGTGCGCTCATCCTCGTTTCGCGCGCGCAGATGAACAAGCCTCATATTGGTCGGCGGCCAAAATGGTTTGACATCCAAATTGGAGCGCCTCCAAATTGGCGCTTTTGACCGAAAAAGCTCGCCGCGCCGCGTACTTGGGAGATTAGTCAGCTGTGACGGAGCTCGATATCCGCTTCTTGCTTTCAAACTGAGGGATGGAGAACAGCCGAATCGCGCAAGTTACCGCGTTCCTTCAATCAGAGGAGTGGAGAGAAGAAGGCAGCAGTAGACCAAGCCGCCGCGCCTTTGTCGCTGCGCGCGAAAATGTTAATGTCTGCATATCTGCCAGAGTGCCGGGCTGACGGAATGGCAGACGTTCGGGACTTAAAATCCCGTGGGGATTTTCCTCGTGTGGGTTCGACTCCCACGCCCGGCACCACTTCTTTGAAACAAAAACGGCGCTGGCAAAAAGCCAGCGCCGCAGACCTGATGTTTTTTGCGGTTCTATTCGCCCCTGATTGATCCGGCCTGGTAGACGACACCCAGCGTCACACGAAAATTATTCTGCATGACGCCTCCGAAGCGGCTCATAACGTAATCTGCCGATGCGCGCAGCGCCAGATGTCGCGCCACATTCCACTGCACACCGCCGCCGGCAGCGCCGGCAAGAACGTTATTGGACGACGTGGCTACTGAATAGAAATTGGTAACCCCGCTCAGGTGATCGATGCCGCCGAGGACGTGGAAAAATGCTTTGTGCATATTCAGGCGCGGTCCGGCCATCGCCATATAATCGTGAAAACCGAACGTGCCTACGTTGACGATTGTGAGGGTCTTGTAATAACCGCCGAAATTTCCTTCCCCCGCGATCCACGTGTTTACGTGCACCGCGACCGAGCCTTCGAAT
Organism: uncultured Acidobacteriota bacterium; assembly: GCA_963846235.1. Classification (GTDB taxonomy): domain Bacteria; phylum Acidobacteriota; class Terriglobia; order Acidiferrales; family UBA7541; genus Palsa-189. The sequence goes on along the minus strand of CAWJVF010000002.1, from coordinate 2,346,706 downwards.
CCCACAACGTTCTGGCGAGAGGTCAATGCGTTCGTGCCGGCATTCAAATATGACAAACCGCCAGAAACCTCCAGGCGCGGCACATTCCGTCCGTAACCGAAGGTCGAATAGGGGGTAAATGCTACTGCGGCAGGCTGTGGTTCTTGCCGCGCTCCCGCGCGTGGCTGCGGTTGTGATTTCAATTCTGCCTGGAGCTCCGGCTGAGCCTCTGATTGCGCCGCGGGTTCTGGCTGGGCTTGCGGCTCTTGCTGAGTCTCTCTTTGCGGCTGCGCCTCTAATTTTGCCTCTGTTTGTATTTGTGATTCCGGCGGCGTTTGTGGCTGAGACTGTACCTCTACTTGAGCTTCAGCCCGCGGCTGCGGTTCCGGCTTTGCTTCAGCCGATGACTCTGGCTTAGGCTGCGGTTCCAGCTGGGCCGCTGGTTGTGGCTGTGCCTGTACTACAGGCGGCGCTTGTGGTTGTGGCGGTGCTTGTAATTGAGCTTGAGCTTGTGGCTGCGCCTTGGGTTGGGGTTGTGCGGGTTGGGGTTGCGCCGGCGGTTGCGCCTGTGCTGGCGTTTGTGGTTGTGGAGAACTGGCGCTCGGAGCTCCCGTCGGTTGCTGCTTGGTCCCAGGCAGCGCTCCAGTGATGGAAGACTTCGGTACATATCCTTCTTTTCCATCCGCAGTACGCACGTGCATCCTGTCGCTGCTTTCAGGACCAACAAGCGTGACTTTCTGGCCGCATTTCAGGTTGGCCAGCACCTGGAAACCGGTCGACGTGTCATAGAGAAATACGTATCCTTCTCCCATCGGGCAGTATGCGTACGCGAAGTCATCTGCCTTTGCCCTCGTACTGGAAAGAAAGCACAGGATCCCCACAGCAATGAGCACCTTCCGGCACATAAGCGCCCTCCCCTGCCGAGGTTAGCCTCAGGCCGGAAGCCGGAGTAATTGCCGGTTTCGCGACATAGAACCAAACCGATATTGTCTCTGGGGCTACATCGAGTACTAAGGTCCCAATCTTGCCCACGCTCTTGGGCCGTAACTTTTTCGGACAAGTCCGACCCGCCCTGCCGTAATCGTCCTTCTCTTTCTCCCCGCGCTTGCCAAAGGAGTAGAATACGGGGCAGAATCGCGCCGGATAACCCAACTTCGCGCCAGAGGTCCCCATGAATCGGACATTGCTGAAAGTAAATGGTCAATCACACACTATCGATGTGGAGCCGGATTGCCCGCTGCTCTACGTGCTCCGCGACAATCTGGCCATGAATAATCCCCGATTCGGCTGCGGACTGGGACAATGCGGCGCCTGCACCGTGCTGATCGATAATCGCGCCGTGCGTTCCTGCATGCTGCCCGTATCCGCGGCGGCGGGAAAAGAGATCGTCACTCTCGAGGGGCTCGGCACGGAAGGCAATCCCCACCCCGTGCAGAAGGCATTTATCCAGGAGCAGGCCTTCCAATGTGGCTATTGCCTGAACGGCTGGGTGCTGACGGCCAAAGCCCTGCTCGACAAAAATCCGCATCCCAGCGATGACGAGATGCGGACCGCCTTCCAGAGCCTGATCTGCCGCTGCGGCAGCCACGTGCGCATTCTTGCCGCCGTTCGCCAAGCCGCAGACCAGATGAAGAGGAGCGCATAGCCATGGCCTCGAAAACCGTGCTCTCCAGAAGAGAATTCGTCAAGGATACGGGTGGGCTCCTGATCGGCTTCAGCTTGGCCGAGGGCGGGGTACTGCCGCAGGTCTTGTCGGCAGCAGCCGAGTCTGGGCCGGCGCCGTCTCCGAACCGCTTGGAAGCCTGGCTGCACATCGACCGCGATGGAAGCGTGCACGTTTTCACGGGCAAAGCCGAAATCGGCATGGGCGTCGAGACCGGCCTTACCCAGATCGTCGCCGAAGAACTGGACGTTCCTTTTAGTCGCGTCGTTTTTGTGATGGGCGATACTTCCACCACCGCCGATCAGGGCGGCGTTGGCGGCAGCACTTCCATTGCGATGGGCTCGAAGCCCCTGCGCAACGTGGCCGCCACGGCGCGCGCTCTTCTGGTGCGCCTCGCGGCAAAGAATCTGGGCGCCTCGCCCGAAGAGCTCCAGGTTCGCGAAGGCGTCGTTAGCGTGAAAGCCGATCCTTCACGCAAGATCTCCTACGCCGATCTCGCGGCTTCCGGGGATCTGGATGAGGCGCTGAAGGTCTCCGGCGAAGGCTTCGCTCTGAACGTGGAGGGTCTCGGAAAACCCAAAGATCCTTCGAGCTACACGGTTGTGGGCCAACCGATTCCTCGCGTGGATATCGCGCCAAAAATTCTGGGCAAGTGGCAATACGTCACCGACGTGCGCGTTCCCGGAATGCTGCACGGCCGTGTGATTCGTCCCGCCGGAGTGGGCGCCAAGCTGATGGGGTTCGACGACTCCGCCGCCAAGAAAATTCCCGGCTACGTCCAAACCGTTACCAAGGGCGATTTCGTCGGCGTCGTCGCGGAAAACGAATGGGCCGCCGTTCGTGCCGCCAAAGCGTTGAGGGTCAACTGGAGCGCGCCGCAGCAGGCTTTCCCCGAGCAGAAGGATCTATATCGGCGCATGCGCTCGGCGGCTCCCAAGGCAACGAAAGAAACATTGAAGAAGGGCGATGCCGCCACCGTGCTCGCCTCCGCCGCCAAAAAAGTGCAGGCCACCTACGAAGTCCCGTTCCAGTCGCACGCCACCATGGGCCCGGGCTGCGCGGTCGCGGACATTCACACCGATGGTGTCTCGACAATATGGTCGGGTGGTCAGAAGCCGCATGCGTTGCAGAAGGGCTTCTCCGAATTGCTGGATGTGCCGCGAGACAAAGTCCGCGTGATTTGGGTGGAAGACGCAGGTTCCTACGGCCGTCCCGGTTTTGAGGACACCGCAGCCGACGCCGTGCTGCTTTCCCAGGCCGTCGGCAAACCGGTGCGTGTGCAATGGTCGCGCGCGGATATGACGGCTTGGGGATCCAAAGGCCCCGCCGTCGTTTGCGAACTTGCCGCGGCCATCGATGAGCACGGCGAAATCACTGCCGTGGAATTTACGTCGCATGCTTTTTCAGGCGGCGAGATTATGTTCGTGCCCGCCAGCAAGGATAATTATCTCGGCGCGCTGCTCACGGGAATTCCGAATAAGAGCGGCGTGGATGAATTCGCCCAGTGGGGCGTGCAAGCGCCACCTTACGTTTTTCCAAATGTGCACGCCGTCTCCCACATCGTGCCTGCGTTCTACGATTCAATCTCGCCGCTGCGCACTACGCATCTTCGCGATCCCGAAGGTCCGCAGACGAGTTTTGCGGTGGAATCGTTCATGGACGAGCTCGCCGCCACCACCGGAGCTGATCCCATCGAGTTCCGCCTGCGTCATATGGATAATCCGCGAGCCAAAGCGGTGTTGACTGCGGCGGCGGAAAAGGCTGGCTGGGAGCGCCGTCCATCGCCAAATCCAAAGAAGGGCTCGGGGGACGTCGTCACCGGGCGCGGCGTCGGTTTGAGCACGCGCGGCGGCACCTTCGTCGGCACTATCGCGGAAGTCGAAGTGAACAAGCGTACCGGCGCCGCGCGGGTCACGCGCTTCATATGCGCCCACGATTGCGGGCTGATCATCAATCCCGAAGCTCTGCGCGGCACCATCGCCGCAAACTTGATTCAATCCATGAGCCGCGGAATGAAGGAAGAAGTCACCTTTGACCGCAGCAACGTCACCAGCGTCGATTGGGCCACCTATCCGGTTGCCCGCGCTCAGGACATTCCCACGCAAGTAGAAATCGTGCTTCTCAATCATCCCGAACTGCCGCCGAACGGCGCTGGAGAACCTTCGAGCCGCGCCACGGCTGCTGCTATTGCTAATGCGATATTTGACGCTACCGGCGCTCGCGTGCGGCAAACGCCCCTAACGCCGGCCCGCATCAAGGCGGCACTTGCCGGCTCACAATCGGCCTGACCCAGTAGCTATCGATATTTCGGAATCTTGAAGGAAATACTATTCGCGGGGCGGTTCGCCTTCGGGCACCGCGTCGGTGGATTTTTCCGGAGGAGCAGCTTCAGACGAAGTCGCAGCTAGATCCGGCGGCTCCGATGCAACGTTAGCAGGGGTAGAGACCGATTCCGCCGCGTGCTCGTGGTTTTCACTCACTCCCGCAGGAGTCGTCCCCGTGGTCGTGGCGCTTGCTGCAGGAGTTTCGGTCGCTTCTGCCGGCGGAGCCTGTAACCGCGCCGTTAGAGCGTCCACCAGCAAATCGACTACGATCTTTACGGCCCTTCCGTCCGAATCGCGTGTGGGATTGTAGCCCGCCACAACCAACGCGACCAGATTGGGCTGTCGCGCAAAAACGGTCAGCGCCTGCCTGGTATCGTCGAGACTTAATCCGCCTTTTCCTGGAAAATTAGTAGCCCCGAAATCCTCCGAAGCGATGACATCCAGATCGAGGAGCAGCACAAACTCATGCCGCGATCCGTGCACGGTTTCGAGCACTTCCTGTGCTGCCACAGCCGCGCCGCGTTTCTTAATGTCGACAGCGAGATAGCGACGCAGCGGCGAACGCACCATCCATCGCTGCTCAGGCTCATCCACGCGATCGATCCCAAAAACGGCCACGTCTGGCTCGCGAATCAGCGGCGGCTCTCCCCAGAACCGCACCAGCTCAGGCGCGCCGCGGCCAACGACGTGCGAAATGACCATGCCGTCCAGGCATCCGGAAGGTGTCGTTGCAGGGACATTTAGACCAGCATCGCGATCCATCGATATAAGACTGACGTGGCGGAAATAGCGGCGGGATCCGGCAATCGCGGCCAAGGCGACGGAATCATCGCCGCTCAAAATCACAGGCAGCGCGCCCGATTTCACGGCAAACTCCACCTTGGGCCGCAATTCCTCGATAATCGCGAGAGCGTCGCCAACGTTGCGGGCCCTCGGATGCTCGTCATCCGCCTTGTAAACGCGCGGCGCACTGTCGCCGTTATCTGTAACTTGGAATCCGGCGCTGGTCAGGCGATCGACTAGCCCGGCCGAACGCAATGCAGCGGGAGCGCCTTCCTGACCGCCCGCCAGTCCTGCCGCGCTGGTGGGCGCCCCCAGAAGGGCAATGCTCTTCACCTGACGGACAATCTTGACCGCCAAGATTTCTCCTTAACTATCTTTTGGGGAGCGGCTGATCCCGCAGCCGCTTCTGGCTCTAGTTGCTCTTGCCCATTGGTGCGATGACGGCAAGTTCGGGCGGCAATGTAAACCGCACGTCCTCGCGAATCAAGTCAAGATCGCTCTGGTCGGTATATCCATATTCGGCTAGGCGTTCGCTCACTTGTTCGACCAGGACTTCCGGTGCCGACGCACCCGCGGTCAGGCCGACGCTTTCGATTCCTTCAAACCAATCCGCGCTGATAGCTGACGCGTCATCGATCAGCCGGGCCTGTACTCCGGAGCGGCGCGCCACTTCGACCAGCCGATTGGAGTTCGAGCTGTTCGGCGAGCCTACAACGAGCATGAGCTGAACTTCGCGCGCTACCTGCTCCACCGCCTCCTGCCGATTCTGAGTGGCGTAGCAAATGTCGTCGGAAGCTGGTCCGGCAATCTGCGGAAAACGTTCGCGCAGCCGGGTCACAATTTCCTTCGTGTCGTAAAGGCTGAGAGTGGTTTGCGTCAGATAAGCAAGCCGCGCGGGGTCCTCGACTTTAAGCCGATTCACAGCCTCCACACTGTCCACCACCACGGTTTGCTCCGGCGCCTCGCCCGAAGTGCCGACAATCTCCTGATGATCCTTGTGGCCGATCAAAATGATGGTCCGGCCTTCACGCGCAAAGCGAAGGGCCTCGAGATGTACTTTCGTCACCAGAGGACAAGTCGCGTCGATCACACGCAGTTTGCGCAGGTGCGCCTCGTCGCGCACCGTGGGGGGAACGCCATGCGCGCTGAAGATCAGCACGGCCCCAATCGGCACGTCCTCGACAGATTCAACGAAGATGGCGCCGCCGCGCCGCAGCTGCTCGACCACGTAGCGGTTGTGTACGATTTCGTGGTGCACATAGACCGGGGGACCATAGGCTTCCAGTGCCAACTCAACTATATCCACGGCCCGAACCACGCCCGCGCAAAATCCACGTGGACGAATTCGCAACAGCTTCTTCCCGTTCTTTCCGTTCGTCAGGACACTGTTCGGCAACGGCACACCTCGTCTGAGCCTCTGAAAACACACATCATACATTATTACGCCTTGGCCTTGCTACGCGACTTTTTGGCCGCTGTCCTCACCACGACGATACGCGAAAAGCCTTCTTCCCGCGTGGGCGGCTCGAGCCGACGTGCCATTCGGCGCAAAACGTCCTCCGGCACGACCCTTGCGTCCCGGACTGCACCGGCTAGTGCGTTCCCGCGCTTGCGGTTTCGTTCGAGACAAACCTCCAGCGGTACATCGAAATAGAGCGCCTCGGCTGTGCAGCCAAATTCCCGGGCAATCTGCAGGAAGGAGCGCCGAAAGTAGCGGCTGAGGTTCGTGGCATCGATATATGTCGTCTGGGCGCCGGCCGCCAAACGGTGGCGCAACAGATCGCGAAGCACGGCAAACACCCATTCCGGGTGCCGCTGGTCGCCCGCATTGTCATAAAGGAGTACGCGAATCAGATCGCTCGAGAGAGGCACAATTCCCTTGTGCGCAAAGTAGGTCGATTTCCCCGCACCGGGAAGCCCGATAGCCAACACAACTTTCCTTTGCGCCGGCACGAAGCCAGTTTAGCGCACGATTTTGGCATTTGGCGGGACGGCGGTTTCGAGACGGCGTGCTCAATGCTATGCTCCTCGATCGCTTATTTGCGAACCCCATGCTTCTCGAAGGCAAAGTTGCGATAGTAACCGGCGGCGGGCGCGGCATTGGCCGCGCCATCGCGAAACATTTCGCGGCAGAAGGCGCCGCCGTGCTGCTCGCTTCACGTACCGAGGCGGAGCTCCGCAGTGTCGCGAAGGAAATCGAACAGGCTCGCGGGAAAGCCGCCTGGGTGGCCGCGGATGTGTCACGCGAAGCGGATTGCGCCCGCATTGTAGCGGCCGCCGAAGAGCGCCTCGGAGCTGTGAGTATCCTCGTCAACAATGCCGGCGATTACGGACCGGTGAAGCCCGTCGAGGAGATTTCTCCCGAGGAGTGGGACCGCGTGATCGCCGTGCATTTGCGGGGCGCCTTCCTGCTCATGCGGCTTGTGCTGCCGAGAATGTACCAGCGTCGGGCCGGCGCGATCGTGAATATCTCCAGCCTTTCCGCCAAAGCGGCATTCTCGTGGGGCTCTCCTTACGCTGCGGCAAAAGCGGGGATGCTTGGCCTCACACGCGTGTCCGCGGCGGAGGCAGCGCGGCGCGGCGTGCGCGTAAATGCGATCTGTCCGGGCCCAGTGACGGAAACGAAGATGTCTAAGGATCTCGGAAATGTGCTGGCGGCTCGACTGAACGTCAGTCCGGAACTACAACTGAGGCAATTTCTGGAGGGAATTCTGCAAGGGCGCGGACAAACGACCGACGAAGTCGCCGCTGCGGCTTTATTTCTTGCCTCGGATCAGGCCAGCGCGATTACCGGGCAGTCCCTAAACGTGGATGGCGGAGCTGCGTTTTATTGAGCAGGGACACTTGAGCGCCGTGCGCGGCAGCCCGCTTGGCGGCGAGCGTGCCCGCGAAATGCACTCCGCGCCGCGCTGTGCGCAGAATCGTCAGCCCGCTCAGTTCGGCCCATGTTAAAGTTCGAGCGCTGGCTCGATCAACCAGGAACACAAGCAGGCCCGCCCCCGCAATGAGGGCAAACACCACGCCAAGAACCACGAATGCCGCGATCATCTCTTGGACGTAGTAGAATTGCAGCGCCGCGATGACAGCCAGACCAATCCACATCCACTTGCGAGCTTTCTTCTCTGGAACCGACCAAGGCGAAAACACGGTAGTCCTTTCAGGCCCTGAATTCGCGCCTGTATCTCTGTGATGTTTATTCCTTACCCTACTCGCTAGTTTAGATGCGGAAATGGCGAATAGGGCCGAGTCCAACGTAGGTAATCGGGGGGCGCGTGACGTATGCAAAAATACGGCGATAGCCTTACAGTAATGCCTTGATACGATGATTTTGAAGAGGGAACACGCCTGGCCATGGAATGCGGGCTTCCAAGCAACGGACCCCCAGCGATTGGCATCGTACAGCGCAAAACTGAACTTCTGGATATACTTATGAGCCTTTTCGGCTATCAGGGGACTGTTTGGTTCGCGTGTATCGCTAACTGATGCAAGTTCAGACCATAGTTCGGAGCAGGCTGCTCCGCCGCGCGTCGGACATCATTTTTGGCCTGACCGCCGTCTGCGCATTGTCCCTTTTGGGAGGCTGTAACACTTATAACCCCTACCTTGGCGCGACACCCACCGTGACTTCCTCCATCACCTCGATCACGCCGAGCGGCGCAACCGCACCAGCGAACCAAGATGTTCTTATGACCGTAAACGGCTCGGGATTTGTCGCGGGATCCAACGTGACCTGGAACAGCTCCAGCAGCGCGAGCACCAATTTGGTTTCGAATTTCGTGAGCGCCACTGAAATGCAGGCTAACATTCCCAAGTCACTCCTCAGCACTCCAGGCACTTTTTTCGTCGGAGTCATCGCGCCCGGGCCTGCCAGCGGCAACAATGCGGGAAATAATATTTCGAATTTTGTGCCCTTCATTGTCTGCGGCAGATTCGGGCTGTCCTGCTGTTGTGCCAAGCACAACAGCCAAATTTTCCGCTCCGCGGTCGGTCAACCACGGCTTCCGGCGTTTCGGTCGCGAATCAGTCGGCGGCCTTAGGTATCAGGCCTTCGTCGCGAGTTCCACTGATGGTTCCATCGACACGGGAATGGGCACAGCGAGAATTTTTCTTCGCGATACCTGTCTCGGCGCCAACGGCCCGTGCGCGCCTCAGATATTTCCGTTCTCCGTTGGATTGAACGCCACCGATCCGAATGGTTCGAGCAGTTCGCCTTCGGTTACGACGAACGGCCGGTTCGTTGTTTTTGCTTCCGAGGCCAACAATTTGGTGAAGGGTGACAGTAACGGCTGGAGCGATATCTTCCTGCGAGATACTTGCATCGCCGCCACATCAGTCTGTGTGCCGGCGACAACTCGCGTTTCCATCGGGCCCGACGGGGCGAAGCCAATGGCGCTAGCTTCTCTCCGGGTCATCAGCCCAGATGGCCGCTTTGTGGTTTTCAATTCCCTGGCGACGAACCTGGTGCAACCCCAATCCCTGAACTCCTTGCCCGCAACCGCCACTCCTCCGTTGTTTCTGCGAGACACGTGTTTCGGCACGGACGCCGGCTGTCTGCCGCAACTTCTCGTGTCATTCCTGCCTCGGCGTTGCGCTAATTAATCTAATTAGAATTGATAACAGCGGGGGTCAAAATCGCTTTGTGTGTTCGGACTAGACGCCTTGATGCGCCGCTTGCACTTGTTCGAAGGCGTGATAGGAGGAGCGTACAAGCGGGCCTGATTCCACGTGACGAAAACCCATATCTTGGCCGAGTTGCTTGTATTCGGCGAATTCCCGAGGATCAACGAACCGGACCACTGGCAAATGTTCCCGCGTGGGCTGCAAATATTGCCCAAGAGTCAGGATGTCGATTCCTTGCGCCACGAGGTCGCCCATCGCTCGCAGCACTTCATCACGCTCTCGCCGAGTCCTAGCATCATCCCCGTTTTCACGGGCATATCGGGCGCCAGCTTCTTGGCTCGGCCTAGCAGCTCTAATGATCGCCCATAAATCGCACCGGGCCGCACGTGGCTATAAAGCCGAGGAACCGTTTCGACATTGTGATTGAGAACGTCGGGACCGGCCGCGACGACGATTTCCAAGGCTGCACTATCTCCGCGAAAATCCGGGATCAAGACTTCCACTTTGCATTCCGGAACTCGCGCCCTTATCGCCCCGATAGTGCGCGCGAAAATTTTAGCGCCGCCGTCCGGCTGATCGTCGCGGTTTACTGAAGTCACTACCGCATATTTCAGCCTCATCTGCTCGACGGCCTGCGCCACGCGCTCCGGCTCGTCTTCGTCCGGCGGGCCTGCGGGCCGTCCCGAGGTGACCGCACAAAATCCACACGCTCGCGTGCAAATGTCTCCAAGGATCATGAATGTAGCCGTGCGATGTTCCCAGCACTCGCCTTGATTTGGGCACCGCGCACTTTCGCACACAGTGTGCAGGCCAAGGCCGCGCATGATGCGCTTCAGATCCTGGTAATTCTCACCGCCAAAAAACCGCACCTTGAGCCACGCCGGGCGCGGATGGATTTCCGCGGAAGGAACACTTCCGCCGCAACTCGGCGCGTTCGCCGCTCCATCGCCCAGAATGTTAAATTGCGATGCCATAAACCAATGAGCGCGAACGTCATGGACATCGGGATCTTCGCGCCCTATGAAGATAATTCTACGCCGTCGCTGCGGGAGCACGCAATGCGCCCCAGTTGGGTCTAAGGCGGGCTTCAGCAGTACGGTGAGTCCTGTATGCCACAATGAAACAGGCCTTTTGTTGTATATTTACCACATGAACTTCCAGGCACAACCAGTGTTGCTTTCTAAGCACATGAATATAAATAGCTTGCAATGCAACCAAAAGGATAGCTAAATGCACCATAGAACATTATGGCGAGCCAATCGACCATCGAGCGCCCCGTCGAAGCCGAGGGAATCGGCCTTCATACTGCCGTTCGCAGCCGCATCCGCCTGCATCCTGCACCACCTGACACCGGCGTGGTCTTCCGCCGCGTGGATCTCGACAATTTTGAAATTGAGGCTCATGGCCGCAACGTGGCGCGCGTCAGTTACGCCACGAGCCTGATGAAGAAAGGCGTCCTGCTCTCCACCACGGAACATCTTCTTGCGGCTCTTTACGCTTGTGGCATCGACAACGTCTATTGTCGATATCGACGCTATCGAAGTCCCCATTCTCGACGGCTCCTCGCAGCCGTTTATTGACATGTTGCAGGAAGCCGGCATTCGGCACCAGCGACGGCGGCGGCGTTACCTGAAGGTCCTGCGTCCTCTCGAGATTTCCGATGGCGATCGCTACATCGGTATCTATCCCTCGAACGAATTCAAAGTGCATTGCCTGGTCGACTATTCGCATCCGATGATTGGCCGCCAGGAGATCGAGATGGTGGTCAACCGCGAATCTTTCAGCCAACGGCTTGGCCGGTGCGCGCACTTTTGGCTTTGTCGAGGAACTTGAAAAACTTCGCGCAGTCGACCTGATCCGTGGAGGATCGCTCGAGAACGCCATCGTCCTCACGCGCGACGGCATCATGAATGGCGAATTACGCTACTCCGACGAGTTCGGCCGGCATAAGACTTTGGATTTGATCGGCGATCTCGCATTGATAGGCCGCCCGCTATTGGCGCACGTCAAAGCGCACAAGGCCGGCCACGCCCTGCATACCCAGCTGGTCTCGCGCCTTCTCGCGGATAAATCGCTTTGGACGCACACCACCGTCGCCATGCCGCGACGCGAGCCGGTGCCTGCAACTCTGACGGCCATCCCTGCATAGCTCGCGCCCAGTGCCTTAGGTCTGATTTAGAGGACAGGCCTTATCGTTTTTTCCGCTTCTTCTGTCACATTTCTTGCCAAAGGGAATCCAAAGAACGGAGAATACTTTGATCGACTATGGCACTGCGTGATTTTGCTGTTGTAATCCTGGCTGCCGGCAAAGGGACGCGACTCAAGTCCTCCCTGGCCAAGGTTTTGCATCGCGCCGGCGGGCGTACCCTTGTCGAGCATGTAGTCCGTGCCTGTCAGCCTCTGAAGCCTCGCGCGATGATTGCCGTAGTCGGACATCAGTCCGACGATGTTTCCGCCGTTCTCGAGCCGCTTGGTGTGCAGGCCGTCGTGCAGCAGCCGCAGCGAGGGACGGGCCACGCCATGCTGATCGCGCGGCGGGCGCTTGGCAGCCGCGCCAAATATGCGATTGTGCTGCCCGGCGACGCACCTTTGGTCCGCCCGGAAACGCTTTTGGAACTTGCCCGCATCCATCGGCAAAGCAACGCTGCCGCCACCATTTTGTCGGCTCAAATACCACAGCCCGCCGGCTACGGTCGCATTGTTCGCCGGAGCGATGGCTCTGTCGACGCCATCGTCGAGGATTCCGCGCTCACCGACGATCAGCGCAGCATCAACGAAATCAACTCCAGTATTTACGCCTTCACGCTGGATAAGCTTTGGCCCTGCCTGGCGCGTCTTCGCCCGAACAATAAGCATCGCGAGCTTTATCTCACCGACGCCATTGCCATGCTGCGCGCCCAGGGAGATGCCGTGCAAGCCGTGGTCGCCGCGGATGCGGACGAAGTGCTCGGCTGCAATACCCGCGCCGATTTGGCGGCCGTGGATTTGGCTTTCCGCCGCCGCAAGCGCGCCGAACTTATGGCCGCCGGCGTGAGCATGCTGATGCCGGAATCGATCTTGATCGATCCGGACGTTACCGTCGGCCCCGACACGCTTCTCGAACCCGGCGTGCAATTGCTCGGCAAATCGCGGATCGGCGCGGGTTGCACCATCGCGCACCGGCAGTATCCTGAGCGACGTCACGCTTGGTGACCGCGTGATCGTCAAACCTTACTCGGTAATGTACTCGAGTCATATCGCTGACGAGGCGCAGCTCGGGACCCTTCGCCCATCTTCGCCACGCCGTACGCATGGAGGAAGGCGCCCGCGTGGGCAATTTCGTCGAAGTCAAAAACACCGTGCTCGGAGAGCGCGCCAAGGCCATGCACCTTACCTACCTCGGCGACGCGCGCATCGGCAGCGAAACCAACGTCGGCGCAGGCACCATCACCTGCAATTACGATGGCGTGAACAAAAATCCGACCACCATCGGCCGTCGCGTTTTCATCGGAAGCGATACCGCGCTTGTGGCTCCTGTGAAAGTCGGAGATGGCGCTTATATCGGCGCGGGCTCGACGATTACTAAAAATATTCCTGCCGACGCCCTTGCCATCGCTCGCGGCCGCCAGGTCAATAAGCCCGGCTGGGCTGCGGCGCGTCGACGCGAAATGGCCGCCGCTAAGCGCACGCCAAACCGCAAGCCGAAGCGAAAACCTTCCGCGAAGGCGCGCCACGGCTCCCGCGCTCGCTCGGCCCGCATTTCCCGCGGCAAAATGGCTGCTGCGGCCAAGCGCCGAAATAAGGTTTAAACGTAGAGCCGCGGTCTTTAGCGCGGCAGCCTTGGTCCTCTCAGCAGCGAGCAACCTGACTTTTCAACAGGCAGGCCATCAGTTTTAAAATCGAGTCACAACACCGCCGTCGACTGCATTAAAATACTCCGTGCCACTCATGCCAGACTCGGCGAGCCCTTCGGCAACCTGCTATAATTTAGTTTCCCCAGGAGAAGCAGCGCGATGAAAATTGGTGTTGTCGTATTTCCCGGATCGAACTGCGATCACGATGCCCTCCACGCGTTCAAACGAAGTCCTTCACCAGACCGGCCGATTTCATCTGGCACCAATCGCAGGACCTCTCCGGCTTTCGACGCCGTCATTTTGCCCGGCGGCTTCTCGTATGGCGATTATCTGCGCACCGGCGCCATCGCGCGTTTTTCGCCGGTGATGAACGCCATCGAGCGGTTCGCCCGTTCCGGCGGCCTCGTCCTCGGCATTTGCAATGGCTTTCAGATTCTCTGCGAAGCCGGGCTTGCTGCCCGGCGCGCTGATGCGCAATCAAGCGGCTTGCGCTTCATCTGCCGCCACGTGCACATTCGCGTGGAAACCACGGCCACGCCGTTCACCTCCGCGCGCCGCAGGTCGGCCAAGTGCTGCGCCTTCCGATCGCGCATGCCGAGGGCAACTACGTCTGCGATCGCCGGCACTCTCGCCGAGCTCGAAGCGCAATGACCAGATCGTTTTCCGCTATTGCGCGCCCGACGGGCGCCTCGATCCAGCAGCGAATCCCAACGGCTCGCTCGATGCCATCGCCGGCATCTGCAATCGCGAGCGCAACGTGATGGGCATGATGCCGCATCCCGAGCGCGCCGTCGAAGCTCGCTCTGGTTCGACCGATGGCTTGTCGTCCTGCGCTCGCTCGTACAATCTCTCGCGCGGCAACCCGCCGCTGCCGTGAGCTGACGCTTGTCGCACGCGGCCCGCACGCCATCCATGCTGGCAACCGAAATCAAGGTGACGCCGCGAACTCGTCGCCGAGCACGGCCTCACGCCCGAAGAATACGCGCGCATCCAAAAAATTCTCGGCCGCGAGCCCAATTTCACCGAGCTGGGCATTTTCAGCGTGATGTGGAGCGAGCATTGCTCCTACAAATCCAGCCGCGTTCATCTCAAGCGCCTGCCCACGCGCGCGCCGCAAGTGCTGCAGGGCCCGGGCGAAAATGCCGGCGTCGTTGACGTCGGCGACGGCTGGCCGCCGTCTTCAAAATGGAATCGCACAACCATCCCAGCTACGTCGAGCCCTTTCAGGGCGCGGCCACCGGCGTCGGCGGAATTCTGCGCGACGTCTTCACCATGGGCGCGCGGCCCATTGCCGTGCTCGATTCGCTGCGCTTCGGCTCCATTACGCCGGCGAATGGCCGAAGCACCCGAAGTCATCGCGCGCAATCGCCGCCTCGTCGACGGCGTGGTTCGCGGCATCGCCTTTTACGGCAACTGTTTCGGCGTGCCCACGGTCGGCGGCGAAGTCGAATTCGAGCCCGGCTACGCCGGCAATCCGCTGGTCAACGTTCTGGCCCTGGGCATCGCGCCCAAAGATCAGATTATTTTTTGCGCGTGCTCGCGGCGAAGGCAATCCGGTCATCTACGTCGGCGCCAAGACCGGGCGCGACGGCATTCACGGCGCTTCGTTGCTGGCCTCCGCCGAATTCACCGAAGAATCGCAGCAGAAGCGTCCCAACGTGCAAGTGGGCGATCCCTTCCTCGAAAAACTTCTGCTCGAAGCTTGCCTCGAAGCCATGGCCACCGGCGCGATCGTCGGCATTCAGGATATGGGCGCCGCCGGCCTCACCAGCACCTCCTGCGAAATGGCTTCGCGCGGCGGCGTGGGCATCGAAATCGAACTCGACCGCGTGCCGCAGCGCGAAACCGGCATGACCGCCTACGAAATGATGCTCAGCGAATCGCAGGAGCGCATGCTGCTGGTCGCCGAGCGCGGCCGCGAAGCCGAAGTCTTTCGCCGTCTTCCGCAAGTGGGGACTCGACGCCGTCGAGATCGGCCGCGTCACCTCCGACGGCATGCTGCGCGTGCTGCATCACGGCCAAGTCGCCGCGGAGATTCCCGCCGATGCGCTGGCCGAGCAGGCGCCCGTCTACCAGCGCCCCATCGCGCCGCCGAAGCCGGTCGCCGCGCGCGACGCCCGCGTGCCGCTCGCGCCCGCCGGCGCCGATCTCACCGCGAATTTCCGGCGCCTGCTCGCCGCTCCGGCCATCGCGTCGAAGCGCTGGATCTTCGAGCAGTACGATCACATGGTGCGCACCAACACGACCGTGCTGTTCCGGGCGCGGCCGATGCCGCCGTCGTTCGCCTCAAGGGCACGCTCGCGCCCTCGCGCTTTCCACCGACGGCAAGGGCCGCTGGTGCGCGCTCGATCCGCGCGTCGGCGCCATGCACGCCGTCGCCGAAGCCGCCCGCAACGTGGCCGCAGTCGGCGCGCGTCCCTGGGCGGCCACCAACTGCCTCAATTTCGGCAATCCCGAAAAGCCCGAAGTCATGTGGCAGTTCAGCGAAGCCGTCGACGGCATGGCCGAAGCCTGCCGCGCGCTGTCCATTCCCATCACCGGCGGCAACGTCAGCTTCTATAACGACACGCTGGGCAAATCCATCGATCCCACGCCCATCCTCGGCGTGCTCGGCGTGCTCGAAGACGCTGCCGCGCACGATTAACCATGGCGTTTCGCAACGAAGGCGACGCGATCGTTGCTGCTCGATGGCCGCGGCGCAGCGCCGTCCGCCGTGCAGCTCAGCGCAGAATCAGATCGCGAATCGCTGCGCGAATTCGCCTCCTCCGAATACGCGCGCACGGTCGCCGGAATCGTCGGCGGCGTTCCGCCCGCCATCGATCTTGCCGCCGAATCGCGCCTGATCGAAGCGCTGGTGGCGCTGGCCGCCGAGGGCGTTCTCGCTTCGGCGCACGACATCAGCGACGGCGGCATCGCCGTGGCGCTCGCCGAATGCGGCTTTCGCTCTCGAACGGATCTCACGGCCGAGGCAGCACTGGCAAAGCGCATGAACCCGCCGAGCTGACGCTTTTTTCGGCGAAACCGGCGCGCGCGCCGTTGTCTCTTTGCCGCAAGCGTCACTTGCCCGCCTGCTGACCCTTGCGGCACAATATAAGATCGCAGCACGGTGATCGGTCGCGTCACGCGCGGGCAGTTCCAGCTCTCTCTCAACGGCGCCACGGTAATTCGCGACCATTCCGCTTCGCTCCGCGAAATCTGGAGCGGCGCAATCGAGCACGCGGTTCTCGGCGATCACGCATCAAAACAATCATGATCTATCTCGACGACGATCAGTTCCACGATCACTGCGGTGTCGCTGGCGTCTTCGGCCATCTCGAAGCCTCCAAGCTCGCCTATCTGGGTCTGTACGCTCTTGCAGCATCGCGGCCAGGAATCGGCCGGCATCGTCTCTTCCGATGGCGCCGACTTGCATCTCGAAAAGGGCATGGGCCTGGTGCAGGAAATCTTCCAGCCGCAAGTGCTGGCGCGCCTGCCGGGCACGGCCGCCGTCGGCCACACGCGCTACTCCACCGCCGGCGATACCTCGCTGATCAACGCGCAGCCCATCGTCATCGATTGCAATAAAGGCAAGCTGGCCCTGGCGCACAACGGCAATCTCACCAATGCCGCCAAATTGCGCCGCAACCTCGAGCATCGCGGCTCGATTTTCCAAACCACCAGCGATACCGAAGTCATCGTGCATCTGGTGGCTCGCAGCGCCGCGCACAATCTTGCAGGGCGCGCTCGGCGACGCGCTCAATCAAGTCGAAGGCGCCTATTCGCTGCTGGTGCTCACGCGCGATGAGCTTTACGCCATTCGCGACCCCCGCGGCTTTCGCCCGCTCTGCCTCGGCCGCCTCGGCGACGCCTGGCTGGTAGCCTCGGAGACCTGCGCCTTCGATCTGCATCGGCGCGCAATATGTCCGCGAAATCGAGCCCGGCGAACTGGTGCGCATCTCCCGCAGCGGCGTCGAATCGCTGCACTTCGCTCCGCAAAAGCAGCATCAGTTTTGCGTCTTCGAACACGTCTATTTCTCGCGGCCCGATAGTCTGGTCTTCGGCCGCCCCGTGGATCGCAGCCGCGAGATGCTGGGCCGCTTGCTGGCGCGCGAACAGCCCGCCGACGCCGATCTCGTCGTGCCCGTGCCGGATTCCGGCGTGCCCGCGGCCATCGGCTACGCGCTTGAATCCGGGCCTGCCCTTTCGCATGGGCCTGATCCGCAATCACTACATCGGCCGCACTTTCATCGAGCCCGAGCAGGCCATCCGCGATTTCGGCGTCAAGCTGAAGCTCAATCCCGTGCGCGCCCTGCTCGAAGGCAAGCGCGTCGTCCTGGTGGACGACTCCATCGTTCGCGGCACCACCAGCCGCAAGATCGTGCGCATGGTGCGCGAAGCCGGCGCCACCGAAGTGCACATGCGCATCAGTTGCCCGCCCACGATTTCGCCCTGCTATTACGGCGTCGATACGCCCACGCGCGAGGAATTGCTGGCCGCGGATGCCTCGCGCATTCGCCCGCGCCTGCCCGAAGGAAGCCGCGCCGACCTTTCCGGCGCCGCGCGCACGCTCGAAGAGATTCGCCTCTTCCTGGACGCCGATTCGGTCGGCTATCTTTCGCTCGAAAGCCTGCGCCGCGCCGTCGGCGACACCACCGGCAGCTTCTGCACTTCCTGCTACACCGGCGTCTACGTCGCGCGAAAACGTACAGCTCGAAGTCGGCGTGCCCGCCGGCGGCCGCGAACGAGTTACGGTTCCCGAAGCCGAAGGCCCTAAAGAAGGCCGAAGGAAAGTCCCGTGAACGATGATTTCACCAGCACTGGCCCGATAAGCCCGGACGCGGCAACCAATCGTTCCGCCGGCCCGCCGTTGGCCGCCCCCGAGGCGCCGAGCCACACGCCGACCGTCGAGTCCAACACCTTCCGCCAGCGCCTGGTTCGCGAACTGCTCTCCTGGGTCTGGGTGGCGCTGGCGTTTTTCCTGATTACCGGCACGATGGTGCAGGCGCGCGTGATTCCCTCCGCTTCCATGGAGGACACGCTGCTCATCGGCGATCATCTGCTCATGAGCCGCTTCGGCTACGACGTCGGCTTGCCCTTCACGCGCTATCACATCCGCCTCTGGCGCGAACCGCACCGCCAGCAGGTGGTCATTTTCCACGCGCCCCTTCCCGGACCGCGATGAAGATTTCATCAAGCGCCTGATCGGCATGCCCGGAGACAACGTGAAATCCGCCAGGGCAGCGTCTTCGTCAACGGCCAAGCCCTCAGCGAGCCTTACCGCCACGGTCCGCCGAATCCGGTCGACAACTTCGGCCCGGTCACCGTTCCCGCGCGCAGTTACTTCGTTCTCGGCGATAATCGCGAAGATTCCTGCGATAGCCGCGACTGGGGCTTTGTGCCCGAATCCAATATCATCGGCACGCCGGTGGTGATCTACATGTCCGTGCAGGCGACCGAAGATGCCTGGCAGCCGGGCCAGGTGCGCGAACGCTTCTACGCCTACGCCAACGCCTGCTTCATCCGCGCTTGGTGCGCTGGCGTCGCCTGTTCAAGACGTTTTAGCCGCGTGTCGACCCAGTTTTGTACCAGTCTTGTAGCCCAGGGTGCGCTCACGATGGCGCTCTAGCGCCCGTGAATGAAGACGTACGCGCATCCTGGGGTTTTGTTTGTAGGTCGCGGCTTTAGCCGCGACATAAGTACCGTGCCCCGGGGCTTTAGCCTCTGGTGTAAACTGTCGCCCGCGCTTTAAAGGAATCAAGGCCCAATGCCCATGCGCTATGCCGATGCCGGCGTGGATATCTCTCGCGCCGAACAAGCCAAGGAACGCATTCGCCGCATGGCCTCGCGCACCTTCACGCGCGGCGTCGTCGGCGGCATCGGCTCCTTCGGCGCGCTGTTTGCGCTCGACGTCAAGCGCTGGCGGGAGCCCGTGCTCGTCTCCAGCACCGACGGCGTGGGCACCAAACTGAAAATCGCCGCGGCCATGGGCATTCACTCCACCGTGGGCGGCGATCTCGTCAATCACTGCGTCAACGACATTCTCACGCTCGGCGCCGAGCCGCTCTTTTTCCTCGATTATCTGGCCCTGGGCCGCATGGATCCCGACGTCGTCGAGCAGCTGGTCGACGGCATGACGCGCGCCTGCCATCAAGCCGATTGCGCGCTGGTCGGCGGCGAAACGGCGGAGCTGCCCGACACCTATGCCCCCGGCGAATACGATCTTGCCGGCTTCATCGTCGGCGTCGTCGAACGCAGCCGCATCCCCAAGACCAGCGCGGTTCACGCCGGCGACGTTCTCGCTGGCCTTGCCCTCGCTCGGCCTGCACACCAATGGCTATTCGCTGGCGCGCAAATTGATCTTTGAGACCGCCGGGCTGGCCACCGACACCTACGTCGCCGAAGTCGGCAACAAAATCGGCGCCGAGTTGCTGATGCCGCACCGCTGCTATTGGCCCATGCTGAAAAATATCGTCGCCCAGGGCCTCGTCACCGGCATGGCCCACATCACCGGCGGCGGCATTCCCGGCAACCTGCCGCGCGTTCTGCCGCGCAGCACGCAAGCCGTCATCGAGCTGGGCTCCTGGCCCGTGCTGCCCATCTTTTCCTATCTTGCCAAACTCGGCCACATCGAGCGCGACGAACTGCTGCGCACCTTCAATCTCGGCGTGGGCATGATCCTGATCGTTCCGCCCGCCAATCTTCGCGCCGTCGAAACCGAACTGAAGCGCCGCCGCGAGAAGTACTACCGCATCGGCGAAATCCGCAACGCCGACTCTCGCAAAGCCCCCATGGTCTTCACCGGCTCGTTGCCGATCTGAACTCCGCGCTCATGCTCTCCATACGCCCCGCCACGATCAAAGACGCCTCGCTGCTCGCCACCATGATTCTCGAGCTCGCGCAGTACGAGAAGCTCGATCACGAAGCCGCTGTCACCGCGGAGTCCATCGCGCGCGACGGCTTTGGCCCGCATCCCAAATTTCGCGCTATCGTCGCCGAATTGGATGGAAAACCCGCCGGCTACGCGGTGTTCTTTGAGTTCTACTCCACGTTTCAGGGCCGCGCCGGGTTGTTCCTCGAAGATCTCTTTGTCCGGCCGCCCCTTCGAAAGCAGGGCATCGGCCAGGCTTTGCTCAACCATGTAGCGCGTATCGCCTGGGAAGAAGACTACTTCTGTATGCGCTGGGAAGTGCTGGACTGGAATAAGCCCGCCATCGATTTTTATCAACGCCTCGGCGCCGTGTTCCTCGACGAGTGGAAAGCCGTCATGCTCATCGGCGACCCCCTCCAGGCCGCCGCCGACTCCGCCAAATAACCTCGGCCGCCCTGCGAATTCGCGAGTATTTAGGGATAATTAAGGTCAGGCGTCAGATTTTTTCCAGGTATCGGAGTCAACTATGTCGGCCAAATCTTCCATCGAATGGACAGACGCCACGTGGAACCCGGTTCGAGGCTGTACCAAGATCAGCCCCGGCTGCACCCATTGCTATGCGGAAACGTTCGCGGAGCGATTCCGGGGCGTGAGGGACATCCCCTATGAGCAAGGGTTTGACCTGCGCCTCGTCCCCAACAAGCTTTGTGAACCCCTTCGCTGGCGCACGCCCAAAATGATCTTCGTAAATTCAATGAGTGATCTGTTTCATGAGCATTCCGGAGGACTACATTGTTGCAGTTGCGAAGGTAATGGTGGCTGCCAACTGGCACACCTATCAGGTTTTGACGAAGCGCTCCGAACGCCTCCGCGAATTCTTAAACAAAATTGCCGATGATCTTCGCTACGCATAACAGCCATCACATCTGGTGGTGACCACGCCTCGGAATTGCACTGTCGGATTCCTGCCCGAGACGCTCAGCTCGCAGAAGCGTCTACCCGATATCTCGTAAACTCGCGTCGAACGCGTCCATTCGTGGAGCGTTGAGAACTGTCGTCTAATGGTAGTTCCGGCATCGATGGATACAGAATTGAGTCACTTCTTAAACCGGGATAACCGGAGGTGCCAGGCCATATGCAAACAAACCAGGGTGCACTTCGCATATCGAGATCAATGAAGCAATCCGGAGGTTCCGTTCTTCTTAAAACAAAATTGTCGGATTCGCTGCGAAACGGCCGCTATCTGGTGGGGAGACAGCGTCGAGAATCGCATGTACGGCTTTCCTCGCCTCGGGAGTCGCAGCTCGCCAGAGGCGTCTACCCGATTCCTCCCGGTCGAACCGCTCCTAGAGGATCGGATCTCTCGATTTGTCCGTTCGATTGGAATGTCTTAGCAGATCGTTGGACGGCTGAAAGCCTCGGGCTGGTCGAATCCTCGACAGTGCCATATGCAAACAGATATGGGTATCAATTAAGACCAGGTTCGAGGATTAATGGATAAAGAAAGGAGGTTCCAGTCTTTTTGAAAGATCATAGGTCAGATATAAAGTGGATATCGAAAACGTTCGGCACTTTTAATAGCCGGCAGAATTCTCGAACTTGTACGCACAATTATATATGCGACCGAGTTTCCCTACCGACAAGTAAAACATCCCATTAGACGAACTCCAGTGACCAATAAATGAAGTAAAACCACATTTTAATCTCCATCACATTCGAATCATCGCGGCATTTCTAAAAGAAAATAAGCTACTCCAGGCAGTTCGATAAACTCCCGATTTCCGTTCGAATAACCTTACCGATTCTATTCTCGAATGACTTTCTGGTACATAGATGTTTACTTATAGTTACTTATTGGCTATTCTCGCACATGTTTACGCTGGGCCAGACCTCTGCCTCTCGACGGACCCTACTATCCTTAGGCTTGCTCGACACGGCGCTGTCCGCCACTGACCGGCCACCTGAAGTTTTCTCCTCGCGAACGAACAGAGCTACAAATCCGCCGCCTGCGTCTGACGCACAGATCGTTAGACCTAAGCCCATTGAAATGAACACTTGCACAAAAACAGGGGAGGGGGGTATGGGACTTTTTGATCTGGTCCGAAACTTTCTGATCTTCCCAAGTCTATGGGAATCATACTCTTGCACAAAAACGATGAACAACTCTCATGAAATCATACTCTTTCAAAAAAACCGGGGGTGGGGGTGCCCATGAAGCTCTACTTGAGCTCCGAGTTTCTGGGCGAATGGCGGGAGTGCCAACATGATTTGCTCGCGAGAAAAAAATGACGTGCTCTCAACCGCCCGCTCCGATTTTGATAACCCGTGTCGGTGACATCACGGCAGGCGGGGCGATGACGGTAGGGCATATGCTCCGCGAGTCTATGCAACACAGAGCTGAGCACCGCTCGTGAGTTTATCGTGAGACGGAATTTATAAACTTGACACGCGAATCGCAGTGAGTGGATCATACGGCCATAAATTCACTTCTCTAGGGAATAACTTGGCACATGCGCAGATGTTGAGAAGCCATTTGGATTTTCTCTCATCCAAGCCGCGGCTGATATGCTATCGTGTCGACGCTCCTTCTCCTCGGAGGAGTGGGATCAGTGCGGTTTGCCTACGCGCAGGAAAACCGCGGCCGTCAGGGCGCTGCAAATAGTGCCAGACAAAGTGGAAGCCCCAACGCGGGCGAGGTTCACATCCTGCCTGTTCAAGGCAATATCAGCATGCTCGTAGGCGCCGGCGGCAACATCACCGTGCAGGCAGGGGACGACGGAATTCTGTTGGTGGATAGCGGCGTGGCCGCAATGAGCGATAAGGTGCTGGAAGCGATCCGGCCCTTGTCGAAAAGGCCCCTGGTTTACATCATTAATAGTGACGACCGCCTCGATCACATCGGGGGCAACGAAAACCTCGGCAAGGAAGGCCGGCCCGTTCCCACCGACTCACAGCGATACGCCGTCACAGACCGAGTCGCAGCATCGCATGCCTATATCATTTCGTTTCAGACTGTTCTGGACCGGATGAGCGCGCCGACCGGCCAAGCCAGCGCTATGCCCCAGGAGGCCTGGCCAAACGATACGTATTCAGTGCCTCAGAAGAATCTCTATTTCAACGGCGAAGCTGTGGAGATATTTCACCAGCCGGCGACGACGGATGGCAACAGCATCGTGCTGTTTCGCCGTTCCGACGTGATCAGCGCGGGCGATATTTTCGATCCCGCGGAATATCCCATCATCGACGTGAAAAGCGGCGGAAGCATTCAGGGCGTCCTCGACGGCTTGAATCGCCTGAAGGAGATGGTCATCCCGGCGGACCACCAGGAAGGCGGCACGATGATAATTCCCGGTCATGGAAGGCTGAGTGACGCCGCCGATTTGGCTGTCTATCAGCAAATGGTCACCATCGTTCGGGACCGCCTGCAGGACATGATCAAGCGAGGCATGACGCTCGAGCAGGTAAAGGCTGCCCGGCCGACGCGGGATTACGATCCGATCTATGGCAGCACTACAGGCAGTTGGACGACGGATATGTTTATTGAGGCAGCATACAAGAGCCTAAGCGGCAAACAGCAAACTACACAGAGCCATGGAGCGAACTAGGAGCTATTCAGCCGGCGATCTTTCAAGGGCCCAGGGATTCTCTGACGCGTGTACCAGGAGAGGGTTATGAAACGCACATTGGCAATCTTGTTGGGAATTGCGACATTTACTCACGGTGGGCAGCAGTCAGCTCCTCGCTCATCATGCTTTTTACTCGGTCTACGACCGCGACAAAACCATAAAGATCGAAGGAACGCTAAAAGAGTTCATCTGGCGCAATCCCCATTCTTTCGTCAGGGTGGAAGCGCCGGACGAAAAGGGAGATGTGCAGAGCTGGGTGATCGAATGGGCGGCGCCGGCGCAGTTGACCGAGAAGGGCGTATCCAGCGCTACGCTTCGCCCTGGCGACAAGATCGTCATTACGGGCCACCCCGGACGCGTCGCTGAAAATCATAGGCTGCAATTGATGAAGGTGGAGCGGCCGTCAGACGGCTTTAAGTGGGAAGGTAACATTCAGTAAGCGGTCATGATTGCCCGATTGCCTGAAAGTTAGAGATAAGAATAATGAAGACCCACTGTCCGAAAGCGCTCATGCGAATTGGCCAGACGTTCCTGTTTGCAGCAGCCTGTGCGCTTGTGCTGGCGGCTCATCTCGGCGCGCAGGATACGGATGCCGCGCCGCAGGGTGGGGCTCAAGGCGCAGTGAATCTCCAAATTGGTGCGGCCCGAACCCCTAAGGCAGCTTCGCCGCAGGATCTGACCGGCTATTGGGAGTCGATTGTCACCGAGTATTGGCGCTACCGTATGGTGATTCCCGACAAAAGCGATTACGTCATCGTTCCCCTCAATGCGGAGGCACGTAAGATCGCGGATGCCTGGGATCCGGCCAAGGATAAGGCCGAAGGCAATGAATGCAAGGGCTACGGTGCCGCCGCGATCATGCAGGTTCCGGGCCGGCTGCACATTTATTGGCAGGACGACAATACGCTGCGAATCGATGCCGATTCTGGAACCCAGACTCGTCTCTTGCATTTCGGCGGTTCCGCACCGGCGAATGTCGCGGCTGACTGGCAGGGATATTCGGTAGCCTCGTGGGAGGGATACGAACCCGATAATCAGCGAAATGGCGGTGGCGGGCCAATACGGGATCCCAGAGATCTCGCCAAGGTTGTGCCCAGAGAGGTGGGCGGGGTGGTCCCCGGATATCTGAAGGTTCTCACCACGCATATGCGTCCTGGGTATCTGCGAAAGAATGGCGTTCCTTATGGTGCAAACGCGACAGTCGAAGAATCTTTCGATCGCTTTTCCGATCCCTATTCCCATGAGAATTGGCTGGTCGTTACAACCGTAGTAACCGATCCCCAATACCTCATGGAGCCTTACGTCACCCATGCGCACTTCAAGAAGATTCCAGAC
Organism: uncultured Acidobacteriota bacterium; assembly: GCA_963846235.1. GTDB lineage: Bacteria > Acidobacteriota > Terriglobia > Acidiferrales > UBA7541 > Palsa-189. Next base: position 2,321,696 of record CAWJVF010000002.1, on the reverse strand, counting down.
GGCTCCGGATGGGATCCGACGCCGTGCCGCAGCGATGAGCCCCGCTGATTATTCTTCGAGGGTGCCGTTTTGAGGTTCGGTTTTTCGCAGTGAGGATGAGCCAATGAGATTTGCAAACATCGGCAGCAGGAAAGTGAAGCGCCTCTGGTTCCCTTTGCTACTGCTCTTGGCCTTACCGAGCCGATCGCTTTGGGCGCAGGTCGATCTTACCGGTGAGTGGTCCCCGAGGATCTATAACGACGGCAGAGACATCGGCGACTACACGGGAATTCCACTCAATGAAGCGGGCCGGCTGAGAGCCGAGAGTTTTCACCCGGAACAGTTTGATCTTCCGGAAAATATCTGCAGACCACACGCGTTCGATATTGGATTACGCGTTGCTCCGGCGCAGCTCTATATCTCCACCGAACTGGATAACGCCACACAACTGATCGTCGACTATCACTTCCACGCGTACTGGTCCGATTTCAGGGTTTGGATGGATGGCCGTCCGCACCCACCCGAATACGCAGCTCACAAGTTCTCGGGATTTTCGACCGGGCATTGGGAAGGCAGCACGCTGGTATTCACTACCGACCATCTTAAGGAAGGGTTCATTACCCGCACCGGCGCCCCGCTCACCGAAAAGGCGACCGTGACCACTCGCGTCAATCGCTACGGCAATGTTTTGACGATGGTTTTTATTATTAATGATCCGGCTTACTTGAGTGAGCCCTACATTCGGGAATCCAGTTGGTACTACGATCCGAAGCAGGTGATTCCCGCGTTCCCCTGCGAGCCGTCTCCAGAAGGAACACTAATACCGGCGGGCCAGGTGCCCAGTTTTATGCCGGGGAAAAACGACATGCTTACCGACTTCGCGAAGGAGTACGGAATACCTCCGGAAGCTGCGTTAGGCGGTGCGGAAACGACGCATCCCGACTACATCAAGAAAATGAAAGACATGAAGAAGCTGCCTCGCACCAGCACGAAGCATTTCATACGGCAGGGTTAACTCGGTTTATTTGCCTCCGCGGCTTTTGATTCCCTGTGCGACCATTTGCATTTTGAAAACGGCTCCGCCACCCACCACATAAAGCGTTTTCATATCGGGACCGGCGAAGGTGAGATTTTGCGGCCTTCGAGATGTCGGAATTTTTCCTAAGAGTTGGCCCTGCGGGCTGAGGACTTGAACTGATCCGCCGGCTGCGGCGTAGATGCGGCCCTTGGTATCGACCGTGAAGCCGTCTCCTCCACCGCCGACTTTTCCGCCAGTGATCGTAAGGTCTTCGTATTTGCCAAAATTGCGCCGATTGCGCAGCGTTCCGTCTTTCTGCACGTCAAAGGCGAGAATGTATTCACCGCCGGTATCGTTTACGTAGACGACTTTCTGATCGAGGCTCATCGTGACGCCGTTGGGAAATTCGATTCCGTCCGCGACCTTGCTTACTTTGCCGCCGCCCGGAGAAATGTAATAGACCGCGGGCGGCATCGGCGGATTCGGGACATTCGCCGGATCGGTGAAGTAGACGCCGCCTTTCTTATCCGCAAACAGATCGTTGGGCCGCACGAAAGGCTTGCCTTCAAACTTATCGGCAAGCACCGCTTCGCTGCCTTTCGGGTAGATTGCTTGCACTCCCATGTGTCCCGGCGCGGTGGTTGCTCCAATCAGGCGGCCCTTGGAATCCCAGGCCAGGCCATTCGGACCGTTGGCGATATTCGCGTCCACGAAGACAGACTCTTTGCCGTCTTTGTCGACTTTCGCAACTCGGTCCAAAATAGTTTCGCAAAAGACCATGGTGCCATCGGGCAAAGCGATTGGACCTTCTGTGCCCTGCACTGCGACGCCCGGCGTTCCGTGGCCCGGAACGGATGCTATGACCACTTGTATCTTCGTTCCACCGCTGATCACGCCAGGAATATCCTTAGCGACCGTATCGGTAGGCGGAGCTTCGGCGGGTCGCTGACCTTGTTCCTGCGCGGATGCCTTTCCGCAAATTGAAAGAGTCAAGAGCGCGAGAATTATGGGCTTCAGTTTCATAAGCACTCCCTCTGGACCGCCGCTAGTTTCGGTTGATTTGGAATTTTGGCAACTTGCTGGCCACGCAAGGCTATACGCCAGCCGCGTTTGGAGTGTCAAGGTAAGTTCCTTGCGGCGCAATCCGTGCGGCAGATGAAAAGTGTGGCGGCACAGGATTCGTCTGGTGTATAAGCAGCGCCAAGAGCTGAGAATCGAATACTGAGCCATCAGCGGGAGCAGTCCATGAAAACTACGAAATGTTTGCTTTCAGCGGGTTTTGTCGGCGCGCTTGTGTTTGGCGGTTGGATCAACGCGCGGGCACAGAGTGAGATCACACTCCTGGCGCCGACGATTGCCCGCAAGCCAATCGATACGATCCTCGCGAATTTCCAAGCCAAAGGAAGCTACAAAGTAAAAGTGACTTACGTCAACGGCACGGCCACACGGCAAACCGTTGCGAAAGGCCAGCCGGGGGATGTATCGCTCATCATCGGGCCCTTCCCGGGAGCGATTGCTTCGGGGACGATAATCCCGAGCAGCGCGACACCGATTGCGAACTTTGTCATAGGCGTCGCCGTGCCGAAGGGCAAACCGAAGCCGGACGTCTCATCGCCCGCCGCGGTTAAAAAAGCGCTACTCGCGGCGAAATCCATCGGATATGAGGACCCCGACTTCACGGTGGCGGGGCAATGCCCTTGGGAAGCGCTGAATAAACTCGGCATAGCCGATCAGGTCGCCGCCAAGAGCCAGGTCATGCTCGGCCCCGGCGGACAAGGGATAGCCCCGACCGCCACAGCTAACGCCACCACCACCTACCAACGGCTCGAAAGCGGCAATATCGATATTGGCTTGCTAATGCTGAGCGACGAGCTTCCCTACAAAGATAAGTTCGACGTTGCAGGCGTTTTGCCGCGAAAACTTTGCACGCCTACTCCGCTGGTGGGCTTCATCTCTACTCATGCCAGCGATCCTGCAGCCGCAAAGGCGCTCCTGCAGTTTTTCACGGCGCCCGAAGCACAGGCGATTTTTAAGGAAGCGGGACTCGAGCCGCACAGTTAAACTTGGCCCGCGCCGCAGCGGAAGGCGGCTACTGCTTCACGTATTTCTTCAAATCCTTTGGGCCAACTTCCGCGCCATAGATAACGCCTTTGGCGTCCGCGGCAACCCCTTCCGCTGCGCTCGTCCCGGTGTAGTTAGGATCAGCGTTCGGATCAGGAATGAATGCTTTGAGCGAGCCATCTTTGGCGCTTCCGACTCGTATGCCTCTCTTCCAGGCGCCACGATCTTTGGCAACCGAGCCTGACTCCGAATCGGCCACGTAAATCACATCGTTCTGATCGATGAAGAGCCCGCTGGGCCGGCTGAACTGCTGCCACTGATCGATAAATTTTCCGTTCTGATCGAAGATCTGAATGCGATTGTTGCCGCGGTCCGCTACAAACAGTCGCCCTTTGGAGTCAAAGGCAAGCGCGTGCGGAATGTTGAGTTCGCCGGGCGCCGATCCCTTTTTTCCCCACGTCATGATGAACTTGCCGTCTTTCGAGAATTTCACGATGCGCGCGTTGCTCTCGCCGCCATGTCCATCCGCGATAAAAATGTCGCCGTTTGTCGCAATGGCAACGGCTGACGGCTTGTTGAATGTATCCTCGCTGTTGCCCGCCAGGCCCGCCTTGCCGAGCGTCATCAAAATTTTTCCTGCCGGGCTGAACTTAAAAGCCTGATGGCCCTTGCTATCCTTTCCGTCACCATCGGTAACCCATATGTTGCCGTCCCGGTCCGCGGTAATTCCATGAGGAAAGACAAACATTTCCGCGCCGAAGCTGGTCAGAAGTTTGCCGGAAGGATCAAACTCCAAAATCGGCGCCAGTTTAGAGCCTGCGCAGGTGTTGGCACCGCATCGTTCGGCTACCCAGATATTGCCTCTACGGTCGACCGCTACTCCGGCGGTCGATCCCCACGGCCTGCCCTCGGGAAGCTTTGCCCAATTCTCGATGGTGCGATAAGGGTCGGGGAAAGAATTCGTGGGCGAGGTTTGGGCCTCGACGTACATCGTGACGGCCGAGAAGGCCATCACCAGTCCGAAAATTGTGATCAGTAACCTGAGGTTCATTCGGTGTACGCGTGTAATCACAGAACCTCCTTGGCACCTGAGACTCGCATTGTACCTTCGTCCGGCCAGAGTTTCGCGTACTGTAATCGTTTTCCGTCCGGATGGCTCGTTGTTGATGGCGTGTCAGGGACAACCGTTCACGGAGCGCCGAGAATGCTTGTGTCGGGCGGTTTGGGAGTGCTCGGCGCGGGCATCAAACTCTTGAAAAGGTCAGGCAGGTCCGTGGCATGGTAATCCGCAGGCACTTCGAAGATCGAATTGTCGAGCGGAGCATCGGAAATCTCCACCATCTCGGTATTGGTTTCGGCAAACGGCGCATCGGAGTCGAAGCCGGCCGGCGGCTTCTGCCCTAATGCCTGCAGCAACTGAGCGAGCCGTGCCATGATGGGCATGTAAATCTCGCTGTGCGATTTTAACATCGGGGAATTGCTCTTCGAAAAATAGTCCATCATCGGGACGTACCCGTCGCCAAGACCCGGCAGTTTGCCCAAGGTCTGCTGCATCATCGCGGTCGGATTCATCAGCCGGCTGGAAGAGATGTGGGCTCCCCACTCGCGTAGTGCCGGTACTCGCGCTATATCGGGAGCAGCAGCGGTCCAGACTTGTGTCACCATTTTCATGATGGTTACGATTTCGCCAGGCTTGAACGTGCCTGGCGGCAACGGCAGATCGGCCGGCACGGGCAGATCCATTGTGAGGGTCAATTCGCTTTCTTCGACCTGCACGCCCAGAATCATGTCTGTGCGTCCGGTTTTTCGGACCGAAAAATTCGACTTCACCGATTCCAGTATCTTTTGAGCTGCGGCTGGCATCGCCGGAATCGTTGGCATGGCAGCGCCGATTTCGCCAGGAAAGTCTTTCATGTATACCGTCGCGAAAAGCTTACGCGTGGCATCGATCACCGTGACCTGTTGTTTCGTGAAGTCCAGCAACGACGCAGTTAGACCGACATTCGAGTATGCTTTGTCGCCCTTGATTTGAATGACCATCACGGACGGAAATGGCGCTTTCGGGGCGTTGGAGATCTGCTGCGAGACTGTAGGGGGCAAGAACGATCCCATCTTGAAATCGGTCTTATAGCGAATCGTCACATCGGCGTTCAGAACCGATGTAGCAGACAAGAAAAGCAGCAACATGAAACCGCGGAAGGATCGCACGAGATGACCGCCTATCTGCCGCTGGCCTTAGAACAACACGGGGCGAGCGGAGTCGTTCTTTGCATCATAAGATGTTCCTGAGCGCGGTTGGGGCCAACGACGCTGCTTCCCCGCGTTAGAGTAACGGCGCGGGCTCCTTGGAATAACGCCGTGCAGGGACAAAACTCAGCCGAGAAAATTGCCTAGCTCAGACAAGAGCATTTCCGGTACCTCTTCGGCGATGAAATGGCTGCTCGGAAGTGGCTTGCCGGAAGCGTTGGCAGCCCGCTCCTTCCACGTGTCGAGAACGTTGTATTGCCGGTGCATCGCACCTCTTTCGGCCCACAGCGCCAAAACAGGGCAACTGATTTTGCGCTGCAGATCCGCATCATCATGCATCAAGTCGATGGAGGCGCCCGCGCGGTAGTCCTCGCAAGTCGCGTGAATCATCTCCGGAGTGCGGAAGGATCGGAGATATTCGGCAAAGGCTTCTTTGCCGATCGCGTCGGGAGGAAGACCATTGAAGCGCGATTTCAGCCAAAACTCGGCGCTATTGCCGATCATCGTTTCCGGCAGCGGCTGCGGTTGGATCAGGAAGAACCAATGAAAATTAGATGTGGCGAGTTCCTTGGTGACGGTATGGAAGACCTTGTATGTGGGCACGATATCTAGGACTGCGAGCTTTTGTACGCTGTCGGGGTGGTCGAGAGCCATCCGATGCGCCACTCGCCCGCCTCGATCGTGACCCACCACCAGAAAGTTCTGGAATCCGAGGCTGTTCATCACCTCGACCTGGTCTTGAGCCATGGCCCGTTTTGAATAAGCACCATGATCCCCGCCACCGGCAGGCTTGCTGCTGTCGCCATACCCGCGAAGATCGGCGGCTACTACGGTGAACTTTTTCGCAAGCTGTGGCGCAACCTTGCGCCACATGAGGTGCGTTTCCGGATAACCGTGCAGAAGCAAGAGCGGCGGGCCGCTTCCGGCGGTGACAAAGTTTATGGTAGCGCCTGAGGTTTGTTTCGTGAGCCGCTTGAAGCCCGGGAAAAAGTCTGCCGTGGCTGCTCTCTGATCCGTTTGTCCCGCCAGCCGATCAGTTTGTTCCGACAACCGTTCGGCGCGAGCGAGCGCATCCTGAGTCGAAACAATTGCGCCAAATCCCAATGCAGCGGCTTTCTTGAGAATATCTCGACGGCTGTCATCGGCCATAACTTCAACCCTCCGGAGGTCTCAGTAAGTACACGTTCGCTTGCCGAGATGCAAGGCCGGGATTATCGCGAAGACGCGCGGGTCACCGTGTTTTTCTGTGCCGAGGGCGGCACGATGGCCGGCATGGAATCTTCCCAACGGCTATAGGTGAGCGCGTGCTGATCGGAACCATCCGCCTTCATGATGAAAATCTGCGCGAAGGGTTGGAAGGAATTGTCGTACAGCGGCGCCTCGTCTTTGAATCCATAGCGCCCGCTCGACCAGAGAATGTACTTACCGTCGGGCGACCAGGAAGAGTGGCTGTCGTTCCCCGGCGTGGTGGTCAATCGTTTTACGTCCGTGCCGTCGGGGCGCATGGTGAAGATATCGTAGTCCAGCGTCTTTGCATCGCGGCGCGTAAAGGTGAGCAGGTCGCCGCTCGGCGAGTACGCCGGGAAATTATCCAGTTCCGTGGTTAATGTCTTGATCGAGCCGTCCTCAAGATTCAATACACGCAGGCCGTATTCCCCGGCTCCCCAGACGCGGTAGATGATTTTCTTCCCGTCCGGCGACCAGGTCGGGAATCCACTATTGGGCAGACCTTTGGTGAGATCCTTGGATTCTTGCGAACCATCGGCTCGCACCATCATCAATTTGGCCGGAGTGGTTTCGCGCGCGCCGAAAAATCCTCCGAATCCGAAAGCGATCCACTGCCCGTCGGGAGACCATGTGGGCACGAAGGCCGCTCCGTTCTTGTCTGAGAACACCATTTTCTTGTCGGACCCGTCCGCGTTCATCACCGAGATCGACGCGGTTGACGTTGTGGCCAGGTTCCTGATGTCGCTGATGGCCAGCTTGCCTTCGCGAGAAAATCTGGGGAAGACGTCGGTGTACTGAACGTCCATATCCGGGTCCCAGCTGTAGAGCGGCTGATTTTGAGGTCGCGCCGTGAAATCCACCTTCTGATAGACCACCTGTTTGCCGTCGGGCGACCAGGCCGGATTGCGCACTGTTCCCTTCACTCCCGACTCACCCGAGGTGAAGGCCAGTCCGGCATTCGGCCCGGCCTTGATCAGATATGCGATTTTATCCGCGCTCAAGTATTGCGGTCCTACTTTCAAACCGGGGCCCGAGGTTTGCTCTGCCCTCGCGCCGGTGGCGATATCCACTGACACAATCTGCGAAGTGACCGTCCCCTGCGCGTAAATGCGGGCCGCGAAAGTATGCGCGGTGGGCACTTCATAAAACACCACACGTTTGCTATCGGGCGACCACTTGGGCGATCCGGTTGAAAAGCCTCCCTTCGTTGTCAGCCTGCGCAAGCCCTGGCCATCCGGATGGATGATGTAGATGCTCAGTTCCTGCGGATGCTCCCATCCCGGCTGCGGAAATTCGTGTGGCTTGAAATCAAAATTTCGGTCCGATGAAAACGCGATCCATTGCCCGTCCGGCGACCACGCGGGCCGGAAAAAGCCGTCTAGTTTGCCGGGCTGCGCTTGTGAAGCGGGACCGCCCGTCAAATTGCGGAGCTTGTGCGTCTTGAGATCCAAGAGCCAGATATTGGCGGTATGTGCGCCGCGCGTCGAGACAAACGCGAGCTGATTCCCGTCGGGAGAAAATGCCGCCTGATCGTCCAGCCCCGGATCGTCGGTGAGGCGCTCGAGTCCCGAGCCATCCACGCGCACGCGATAAAGATCGGCTTGCCCGGAACCGTTGCGCTCAGACGTAAACACGATCCATTTTCCGTCGGGAGAAAACGATGCGTTGTAGTCGAATCCGGAGGAGGGAAACAACGGATGTTCGCCCGAGCCATCGGCGTTGGCGATGTAGAGGGTCATCTGGGAGGGCCCCAGACGGTTCATGAGCATGGTTTGCTTTGGCCCGGCGGACAACGATAGCGCTGCCGCGAATGCCAAGCCGATAGCAAAGGCCACGAATTTCATTTTCATCTTCAGTTTCACTTTAGGGCCTCCAGATATGGAGACAGCCTGCACCCGGATGGAATATGCGCATTGTACAGCACTCCTCGGCCGTTCGGTGCCAGTGAATCCTGTTCCATTCGCCGGCGACGATGCTGTACACTCTGCCTACTAGAACTCGCCTTGGATGGAGGCAATCGCAATGCGAAATCGGGGTACTCCGTTATTCGTTTTCGCTCTGGGCCTTTTGGTTGCGTCTGCTCCTTTATTCGCACATCACGCGAATGCCGTTTTCGATACCACTAAAACCGTCACGGTAAAAGGAACAGTCACAGAATGGTTTTGGGCTAATCCGCATTGCCTCTTAAGGTTCGACGTAACAGACGACGCTGGCCAGGTGGCGCATTGGGTCGGGGAGACTCAGGCTCCGATCAATATGATCGGAAACGGCTGGAGGCGAGACTCGTTCAAGTCTGGCGATGAAATCACGGTCAGTCTGCGGCCGCTCCGGAACGGCAGGCCTGGCGGCAGCATTCAAAGTGTAGTCCTTGCCGACGGTAAGACGCTAAAGGCGGGAGCAGGGACCGAATACGTCAAACCGGGCGGGCCGACGCCCGACGGGGCTCAACCCGAGGGAACTCGACCTGAGGGCACCAACCCCGAGGGGAACTCCAAGCCTTAAGAGCGCTCCGCGCGGAAGATCGTGCAAGTGTTTTTAGCGGTACCTGAGCGCGTGTGAGGTCGCGCAGCAAGTGAGAAGCTCAATGCCAACGGAAAGGCATGTCGCGATGTCAACCCGTTTAGGATCTCTCTCCATCACGCGCGTAGCGGTATTCGTAATTGCGGCATTGGTGTTCGCGCCTCTCGCCCATGCACAGACCGTGGTAATCCCTTTCACGCGGGAACCCGGAGCGGTTTATGACCCTGACGTCCCGAATGAGAAGCCCGGGCCTGCTCCGCGCCGCGATTTGTCCGGCATTTGGGAACCGGCGCGTTCCTTAGCGGACGACGTCGGGGCGGATGGGGCGAAAGCAATACCGGCAGATGGAAAACCGGGGCACGAGCCTCCTTTTACTCCTGAAGGCCAGAGAGCGTACATGGCCAACAAGCCGACCTTCGGCTACAGACAAGTTCCGCCCGTGCAAACAAACGATCCCATGCCTGGGTGTGATCCCCAGGGATTTCCGCGCGTCGCTCTTCACAATTTCCGAACGAGTTGGATCATGCAGAATCCGAGTAATGTGGTCATCCTGTATGAGTTCAACAAAAAATGGCGCGTGATCTGGACTGACGGGCGAGAGCTCCCCAAGAATGCCGAGGACCCGAGCTGGAGTTATATGCCGGACCTTTCGGAGTCAAGATGGTGGGGATATTCGGTGGGCAAGTGGATCGATGATTATACGTTTGAAGCAGAGTCGAACGGATTCAACGACAAGACCTGGCTCGATAACGCGGGCCGGCCGCATAGCACCGCTTTGCACGTGATCGAACGCTATCACCGCGTGGACGCAAAACACCTGGAAATGAGCCTCATTATCGATGACCCGAAGTATTACACGAAGCCCTGGGTTGCTCTGGACCGTTTGTCCTTGAGATTGCAATCACCCAACTTCGATTTCTTTGAGCAGGAATGCTCGCCCTCTCAGACCAAGGAATATAACGAATTCTACGGCGAGCCCGCCTCCGAGGGTCTAGGCAAAGCTCCCGATAAAGCCAAGTAGGTTTTGGACTCGTTCCCTGTAGATCAGACTGATCTTAGCGCGTGAGCTTCTCTTGACCCCGACCACGGGTCGCAGTAGCATCCAGCGCAGCAGCATCCAGTAAGGTCATCCAATGTCACGCACTAATGCGCAAGCGTTCGGTTTCTTTGGTGAACGGGCCACCGTGTGGGCCGCGCTCTTGATTGCGCTCGCGTCCGCGGTCTCCATGCATGCGCAAGCGTCCGCCCCGGCCCAGACCGCAAAAACAGAGCCTGCGCTGCGCCCGCGCGATTTTACCGGTCTATGGTTCGGCGGAGTCGGAGGAGGCTTGCGCGTGAAAGGAACGGTCGCTCCGCTGACTCCGGAGGGCCAGACCAGATTTAGTGCCAATACCGCAGAGTTGAAGAGCGATCGTACGATCAGCGCCGATCCGACGTTTCGCTGCGAGCCGCCCGGCTTGCCGCATATCTACGGGATCGGAGGCTATTCGATCGAGATGATGCAGACGCCGGCGCGGATCATGATTTTCTACGAGTCGATACACACATTCCGTACTGTCTGGATGGACGGCCGGAAGCCGCCGCAAGACTCCGATCCACTATGGATGGGATTTTCGGTGGGACATTGGGACGGGAACGATCTGGTGGTGGACACGACCAGCTTCAACGACAAGACCTGGCTGAATGGAGCGGGATATCCACACAGCGAAGCGCTTCACGTCATCGAGCGCTTCCATCGCGCCGATGCCAACCACATGCAGCTCGATATCACTATCGACGATCCCAAAACGTACACGCAGCCCTGGCACATGGGAGTGAACTTCACGCTGCAGCCGACCTGGGAGTTTGGGGAATCCTTCTGTATTCCCACGAACCAGGAGAATTTCAAGTCGGAAATCATCGAGCAAAACGACAAGGACAAACCGGCCCCTAAATAGTCGCCAGCAATTGATAGTTGCGCGAGGAGGTTCCGCGAAATGCACTTCACAATGAAGACGACAGTTGTAGCCTGTTGCGCTATAGCCGCGCTGCTCGCTATTAGCCCGACGGCGGTCTTCGCCCATCACGGGTCGGCGGCATACGATATGTCCAAATCGCTCACGCTCGATGGCACGGTAACGAGCCTGGACTGGAACAATCCGCATTGCCTGCTTCATTTCGACGCCAAGGATGACAAGGGCGAAATGCAGCACTGGACGATCGAGCTTTACAATCCGCTCTGGATGACGCGCGCCGGATGGACACGCACCAGCCTGAAAGCAGGCGACCCGATCAACATCACGTTTCATGGCACCAAGAGCGGCGCGCCGAATGGCTACATTCGGGACGGCGACGGTAAGCTGACCTCGAACGGCAAGGAACTCACGTTTCATCAGGCCGGCGACGAGCGCACCACGGAACGCTAGCGTCGTCCGTCTCCGCGCTACGGATGGCGTCTGACGATTGAGAAACCTTCGAGGCGAGCGCGTCATGCGCAAACACACCGACAAATTGTCTGCTGACCAGCCGAACCGTGACTCGGATTGTCCGTCGCATTTCCAGACTTCACGGCGGAAGTTTGTGGAGTCCGTTCTCGTCGCCGGCGCGGGTGCCGTGTTCTCCTCATCCCCGTTTTTGTCGCAATTGAGCGCGCAAAGCGCGCCGGTGGTACACGGTGCAAAGGCCGGACGCATTGATGTCCACTATCACCTCACTCCTCCGGCCTTGATCCAGGCGTTTGGGGCCAAGCCGTTCGCAAACGGCGCAAACTCGGCCAACTGGACGATCGACAACACGCTCATGGACATGGACCGAAACGGAGTGGCTGCGGTCATGTGCTCCATTGCGCCTCAGGCCGATCCCTTCGCGGATGTATCGAAAGCGGTGGGATTGACGCGTGAGTGCAATGAATACTTCGCCCGGGTTGTGACGGATCATCCCGGCCGATTCGGACTATTCGCATCAGTGCCGCTGCCCAATGTGGATGCCGCGCTCCGCGAGATCGATTACGCCCTCGGCACACTCAAGGCCGACGGCATCGCTCTGTTCACCGTCTACGGAGACAAGTGGCTCGGCGATAAGGCGTTCGACCCGGTTTTCGACGAACTCAACCGCCGCAAAGCGGTTCTTTTCACGCATCCCAATACTGCAAATTGCTGCAGGAATCTTTTGCCCAATATCGCTGAGGGCACAATCGAGTGGGGCACGGATACCACTCGCGCCATTTCCAACGTGCTCTTCAACGGCACTGCCGCGCGCTGCCCCGACGTTCGCATGATTTTTTCGCACGGGGGCGGCACGATGCCGTATCTGGTCGAGCGCTTCGAGGCACTGGCTAAGACACCCAAATTTGCCTCCCAATTTCCCGGAGGATTCGCGCCTGCGGCCGGCAAGTTCTACTACGACACGGCGTGGACCACGAACCCCGAAGCGATGTCGGCTTTGAGTAAGCTCATCCCCATTTCGCATATTTTGTTCGGAACGGATTTCCCGTACTTAACGGCCGCGGACCAGATCAGGGATCTGAAAGCGTGTGGCGCATTCAGCGATGCCGATCTCGAAAAAATCGAGAGCCAGAACGCAATTCCGCTTTTGCCGCGATTCAAAGTTTAGTTGGAAAGGAAGGTTGCCATGCGTCTAACCCTTCTGTCTTTCGTCGCGATAATCTGTTCGAGTCTGCTTTGTACGCCCGCTTTCAGCCAGGAGAAAGGCGGAGACGACCGGACCGGCCCCTACGAAGCGGTTCAAGGCTGGCCTCACCCATTGCCAGACAAAGGGTACATTTGGGGATCGACCGGTGGCATCTTCGCCGAAACTCCGAACAGAATCTTCATCGCTAACCGCGGCGAGCTGAAGCTGCCGGATAAACTGCCACGCAATTTCAATGGTTTCTCGGGCTCCCTTGGGCTGGCGGCCACAGGCCTGACGCCCGTGTTCAAAAATTGCATCGCCATTGTCGATGCCGACGGCAAGCTGATCGAGGCGTGGACGCAATGGGATCATCTTTTCGAGGATGGCCGCGGGCCGCACTCGGTGTTGATCAGTCCTTACGATCCTGAACACAACGTTTGGGTGGTTGACGACATCCATCATCAGGTCTTCAAATTCACCAATGATGGCAAGAAGCTTTTGATGACTCTCGGCGTGCGGGACGAGCCCGGCAATGACGACAAGCATTTCAAGCGTCCTACCGACATCGCCTGGTTGCCGGACGGCACATTCTTCATCAGCGACGGTTACGGTAATACGCGCGTCGTAAAGTTCGACAAAAACGGAAAGTTTCTGCTGACCTGGGGAACGCCGGGCACGGGAAACGGCCAGTTCAATACGCCGCATTCGATCACTATCGATCGGAACCGCCGCGTGTACGTCTCCGATCGGGCCAACAACCGCGTTCAGGTCTTCGATGAAAACGGCAAGTATCTGGACCAGTTTCCCAATATCGCGCAGCCCTATCACATTCGCATTAGCGACGATGGTTACCTGTGGGCGTTTTCGGGGCCGCTCGATAAATTTTTGAAATACGATCTGCAAGGGCATCTCCTGTATGCCTGGGGCACACACGGCACCGATCCGGGCCTCTTCTGGGCCGTGCACCAATTTTCGTCGGACAGCGAGGGCAATCTCTACACCGCTGAAGTTTTCGGCGGGCGGCCGCAGAAGTTCCGCCCGCGGCCCGGAGCCGACCCGTCGCACTTTTTTAAGCAAGTGCCGCTCATGCCGAAGAAATCGAGTTGAGCTGCCAGTCGATCGTTGAAGAAGGAGTGAGCCATATGGCGAAGCGAAATCTGCCGTTGCTGCTGATCTTTACTCTAGCTCTGCCGGTAATCTCACGCGCGCAGGCGTTGCCAAATTTCTCCGGAAACTGGAAACTCGCCCAGATCGATCCGCCCGTCGATCCGCGAAACGGACGCCCGCCCGCGACCGGTGGTGGCCTTGGCGGAGGTGGAGATGCGGACAATGCCTATGGCGCGAGCATCCGCGAAATTTTTGCTCAGGCGCCACAGACGATCATCATCACGCAGACCGCGAATCAAATCGCGGTACAAATTGGATCCGAAAAAGAGTCTTATACGCTCGACGACAAGCAGACTGTGACTCCGGCCGGCGATCCCAACGCCTTGAAGACCTGGGCGCACTGGGACGGAACGAAGCTGCACCTGCACTTCAAAAAAGGGATGAACTGGGGCAGGGACATCCTCAGCATGAGCAATGGAAAACTCGTCGTGCTGCGCGATGTTGAATCGGGTGGCGGATCGACGACTTTTAGCATTACGTACTCCAAGACCGAGTGAATAATTCCTCACTCAATATTTCAGAATAAAATATCCGGCAGCGCGTTTAGCGGGTTTTCGAGGTAGGCTCTCGTAGATGGACAAGTCGACCCTTCTATTAGCTGCGATAATACTGGCCGTTTTCGGCGCATCTACCGCAGCCGGTCATCCCCACTGGGGCACGTTCACCGGCATCGCCATCATTCTGCTGGCCGTGGGGCTTGGGGCTGGAACGCTGCCGCTTCGCTCCCAGGATTTTGCCGAGGAGCGAACAAGCCCCACCCAGAGAATCTCGAGTGGCCTGATTACCTTGAGTTCCGCCGCCATCGTTGCCATCTACGCCGCGGGCTATCACCGAACGAGTCCTGCAGCGCACCGGTTTGATTCGCAGATACCGCAGCAGCGAACGTCCGCGACGATTGCAATCGCGATACCGCCACCTGCTGCAAACCCAGGCTCCGCCGCGGCTCCGCTGGTTTCGTCTTCTGCGGCTCCTGCGATCAAGAAAAATACCAAGAAGGCTTCGACTCCGGATCGAAAGGCGGCACCGAGCACCGGTACCGATTCAGCGGGGTCATCCGGATCATCGACCTCCGCACCATCGTCGTCCACGACTAACCCTCCTACCGAAACGGCCGCATCGCCTGTGGTTGCGCCGCCTTCCGCCCCAGCGAAGGGCGCGTATAAAGACGGCGTCTACTTGGGATGGGGCAGCTGCCGGCACGGCGATATCGAAGCATCCGTTACGATTCAGGAGGGCAAGATCGCTCTCGTCGCGATCTCGCAATGCCTCACGCGCTACTCCTGCGGCTGGATCGCACCAAAAATTCCGGGCGGCGGATTACCCGACTTGCCCTCACAAGTAGTCGAAAGGCAGGGCCCGAAAGTCGATTACGTATCGGGAGCCACCGAGAGCAGCTATGCATTCGCCGACGCAGTCGTCGCAGCCTTATCCAAAGCTACAGAGTGACGACGTCATTCGCACCGTCGCCCTGATGGGCACCTTTGTGACCATCCATGTGGTGGGCCACGTCGTGGGCCATGTAGCGGGCCACGTGGCCGGTCCCGAAGAAGAGATGGACAGAACGCAGCGCGAGCGAGCAGTCGACCGCGCGCTTGATTGGTTTTACAAAATTGAGGAATGTTGCACGCGATTCGAGTCCAGCAGTGAAGCGATGCGGCTCGCGACCCAGGTGGGCGTGCCCGTTCCAGTGAGCACGATCCTCTTCGAGGCGGTGCAATTCGCGTTAGCTGTGGCGGAAGAGAGCGAAGGCGCATTCGATCCCACGGTCGGCTACGCCATGGAATCGCTCGGCTTCAATCGCGAATACCGCACCGGTCAAACGATCCGAACCCCTCTCGATCCCAATTTTCCTGTCAGCTATCAGGACGTTCGCCTCGATGCGGAACGCCAGACGATCACCTTGCTTCGTCCGCTGATTCTTGATCTTGGCGCGGTGGCGAAAGGCCTTGCGGTCGATCTCGCCGCGCGCGAGCTTCAATCGTTCAACAATTTTGCGATCAATGCAGGTGGCGATCTCTATCTGGGAGGGTGCAATCCCACTGGCGAGCCATGGTCCATCGGAATCCGCCATCCGCGAAACGATGGAGAATTGATCGATTCGGTCCGGGTTTCAAACCGCGCCGTCTGCACCTCAGGCGACTACGAAAAGCGAGCTGCCGCCAACGAGCAAGGCCATCACATTATCGATCCGCGGACAGGATCTTCGGCGAACGCCGTAGCAAGCGTGACGGTTATCGCACCTACCGCCATGCTGGCCGATGCGCTCGCAACGGCCGCTTTCGTTCTGGGCCCGGGTGACGGGATTCGACTGTTCCATCGGTTGGGCGTGGATGGGCTGATCATTTCCCCCACCCTGGAACTATATGCAACTCGAGGGTTCGGTGGGTACCACTAGTTCAGCGATTTGGCGATTCTTCCAGACGCCCAAGGGCCTTCTCATCATCGTGCTCGTGATTCTGGTTGCGGTCGCCGCTCCGCACGAGGGGATTGCATTAGCGGCGCCCGGTTTCGCAACTGCGGTTTTGGCCGCCAGCGCAATTGACCTGCTGATTCTCCGCAGAATCCACGGTGCCTGGGAATTTCCGAGCGGCGCAGTTCTCACGGGTTTGATTGTCGCGATGATATTGACTCCGCAGGAGCCTTGGTACGTCCTCGCTTGCACCTCGGCCATAGCGATTGCGAGTAAGTACGTTGCCCGGACGCGCTCGGCCAATATCTTTAATCCGGCTGCACTGGCTCTCGTTGCCACCTTCTACATTTTCAATACGGGACAGAGTTGGTGGGGCGCGTTGCCTGAAATTTCACCTTACGCTTTGATCGTTCTCGTGGCGACCGGCGTGTTCATCGCTGATCGCGTCAACAAAATTCCCTTGGTCCTCGTTTTTCTGTTTACTTATTTTGGGTTATTTACGCTCACGAGCTTCCTCGGCGATCCGGGAAAGGTCGCCGAAATGTTTCGCGCGCCCGATCTCCACGCCGTGCTTTTCTTTGCGTTCTTCATCTTGACCGATCCGCCCACTTCGCCTGTGAGGTATCCGGATCAGATTGTGTGCGGAGTGCTCGTCGCGCTGGCCAGTTACGCGACGTTTGAATGGGTGGGGGCAGCCCATTATCTTCTTGCCGGCGTGCTCGTCGGCAACATCTGGGAAGCGTGGCACCGCTCGCAATTTCTGCGCCGGCGCGTGCCGTCGCCGGCCACATAGCCGCAAAGCGAGAGGCAGGGAAGCAAAACGCCCTACGAAAATCCGATCCAGCGCCCGCCGATTCCGACACCCGCCCAGAGCAAGACCGAGACCACTGCTACTACTTTGCTCCAAAGTGGGCGCAGTCGACTCTCATCGGTCACGATTACTTTGCGTTGGATTGTAAAAGTGAAGACGATCGCCAGAAACAGACACGACATCTTGAACCAAAAGGCGTCGTGGTAGTAACACTTGATCGCTTCGGAGAGGAACAGCAGGCCACCCGTGATGATCATTAATACGAGGCTGCCGACGAGCCATGGCTGAGCATCGCGTGTCAGTTGCGCAGCGGACTGCCGCCGCAATCCAAGACCTAAGAGGCGCAAATCGACGACCAACACCGCTCCCCCGATCACGCCTAGTCCGAGAAGGTGAATCGCCTCGATGACGGGGAATAACCAGGATGACTTTCGGATCGTTTCGCCGATTCCCGATGCTTCACACCACTGAAAGAAGGTCAGCAGCGACATTAGTGTTCCGCCTGGGTAGGCACGCAACTGGTGAGCAAATTGATGATCGCAGGTTGCGGCTGCCTATCGCAGTCGAACCAGTTATACGCGATCATTCTGCCGGAAAGAACGATGCAGACCCACAGGACAAGCGAAAGCGCGCCGGCAACTCTGGCAGCTTTGGGCGGTACATTATCCACATCCCACGTCGTCACCCGGCGATAAACGCCCGAGTGAAAGATCCATACGTTCAGGCCCGCCAGCAACAGCATGATCATTTTGGCGCGGAAGAAAATATTTTGATACGACCGGAGCGGTATAGCCGAAAACAGAAGCGCTCCACTAATGACCATGATAACGAATCCGACCGCGGTCCATGGCAGCAGGCGCCGGGCAACTTCGGATACGGGCACGCTCTTCATCGTCCAACCGAGGAGACGGAAATCGAACATCACGGCCAAGCCAAAAAATAGACACAGCGCCCATACATGGACCGACTCGATCAGGTCATAGGCATAGCGGGATTCGTGCAGGCCGGTGCTCCACGATGAATCGCCCATGCGTTGAAAAAAAGCGAGAAGAGATCCTTTAGGTGCCGCGCTGGTGGTTTCATCCTGCAACAGCATTGACCCGAGCGGCGGTCTGCCGAAATAGCCCAGGCGCGCCCATTTCTCCGAAGCCGAATCCGAGGAAATCAAGTGGACTTTGCGTGCCACTTCGCCGGACGGCGGTGGGACGCTTAGCCGCTTGAGTAGGCGAGGTCGCGAAATAACAAAGAGCCAACGTCAAAACAAAGAGGAACCCGATTAGAACGCGCTTCATTTGGAAATTCGTTCTTAGCCGATTTCAAGCATTGGGGATCCACTCATACGCAATCCCGAGCGCGAACAAGAAATGGCTGCGCGGATCGAGTATGATCCGCGCGCCAATGCAAACACCGAGAGCGCGCTCCGTTATTTCTTACTCTCCGGCGACAACTCGTAGGGCGCGCCGGTTCCGGACGAGCCGAGGAACAGTTTTCGCCCGTCAGGGAACGTAAGATCCCTGCCGTTGGCTCGGTGCGACCCGTCTTTCGCCTGGTACCCATCGACCACCACTTCGGTACCGGGCAGCAAGGATTCCTTGGTGAAGCCGCGCCGGAAAAGGACGTTCGGCGTACCCGCTTCGACGGCCCAGTTCTCAACCGTGCCATCGGGCTTTTTCACGTCGACGTGCATCCAGGTGTGGGGATTCACCCATTCCATTTTTGTGATGGTCCCCTTGAAACTCACCGGTTTACTCGCGTCGAATTCCGCCGCGAATGCATGGTGCGCCGAAACCGACGCCGCACCTCCCAGGATTGCGAAACCTACGACGGCGACTACCGTTGCAATTTTCGTTCGCATCGACTCCAAGCCTCCTCCGTATCTAGAACTAAATCGAACTCGTGCCCGCGGCGGCTCGATTATCCGGAATCACGACGTCCAGCGCCCGCCTATCTTACTTGCCGCCGTTACCGCCGTACCAGTCGTAAAATTTATCGCCCTGCGGCACCTTGCGGGTGATATCCACCGCCATGGTTTCGCCTTCCCAGTGCTTCACCAACTGCTGCTTCCGAAGACCTCCGTACATGAACTCTTCGACGAATTCGTTGCAGCGAAACTCGAGAAGCTGCATGTTCGGTTCCACGCGGCGATACAGCGGCATGGCGATCCGCCAGGGCCGCGTAAAAACCTTCGGGTCTTCGATCGTCACTTCGTAACGAATGATGTCAGGCGACATCTGCGTGAAGCGCTCGGTAAGGTGCAGCGCGTCGCTATGGAAATTTCCGGCGCGGTCGAACCAGCTGCGGTCGTTGAAATTTGTGACGTCGACGACGAGCGTATCTCCGTCCCAATGTCCGACGGAGTGGCCCATCCAGGTATCGTCAGGAGGCCCCGCGACCTTATCCAAATGAATCGTGCGCGCCGTATTCGAGAACTCGTAGGCCATGTGAATCTTGTCTGTGCCTTGCGTGATCTGGAAGGGATAAGGCATGTACATCGCGCGCGGAATGCCCGGCAGGTAACACTTCAGTTCGGGGTCGCGGTCGATCCAATGTTCCGCGTTGTCTTTCTTGATTAGCAAAGCTTCGGGCTTGTATGGGATTTGCCCGTCGCCCTGCACCACGCCCAGCGATCCGGGCACCGCGCCCGCGGCGCCCAGCGCGAGAACCGGAGCTGCGGGCACTCGCGCATAATCGTAAGGATAAACGCCCGGCTGCGTGACTGCGGCGGGAAGCGCCGCATGCGCCTGCAAATCCCAGTTGGCCTCGTTGTTGGCTTCCCAGATGCCGCTGAAGTTAGGTTTGCCACCCACACGGGCTGGCCGCGCCGCGGGAGCGGCCGGAGCCTGAGCCGACGTGCGCGTGATGGACATAGAGACGATCGCGCCGAGTGCAGCCGCGGCAATGGCGACCGTTATCATCGAACCTGAGATTCGGCGGCGCATCATGTCCTCCTCTTACTCCCGTGGTGGTCGCTACTGCAACGGATCGTCTTCGACGCCCACGAAATCCGTGGCGTTGTCGCTAATTCTCGGGTCCGGACCTTCTCCCTTTGCAAAGGCGGCCTCGGCCATGCGCTGTCCGCGCATCAGCCCCGGGGAGGCATAGTTCCCTTCGATGCAGCGAGGCTCGTAATAAATTCGGTTCTCCTGCTCGCTCTGCCGCGTGAACTCCTGCTTGACTGTCCATGGCCGCGTCCACACGGTCGGATCTTCGATGGTGACGACGTATTCGAGGGTGTTCGGCCCGGTGCGCGTCCAGCGCTCCAGCAGGTGCAGATTTTCCCGCGAACCCTGGTAATCGGTTTTGGGACTGAAGTTCGTGACGTCGATCACCAGAGTGTTGCCTTCCCAG
Source organism: uncultured Acidobacteriota bacterium (assembly GCA_963846235.1). Lineage (GTDB taxonomy): Bacteria > Acidobacteriota > Terriglobia > Acidiferrales > UBA7541 > Palsa-189. Next base: position 2,301,299 of record CAWJVF010000002.1, on the reverse strand, counting down.
TGACCGCGCGAATCGCCATACCACTGGCGAATACTGGCCGGCAAATGCGGGCTTCCGTTCATAACGATATTTCGCTGCCAGCCTTGTCCCTGACCGACGTCGTAGAACATCGCGATGCCGCCGGGCGTCTGCACAATGCGGCGGAAGCTGCCGGTCGCACCTCCGAATTCGGGCAACCCGCCGGTCAGGCAGCGGTCCGGCAATGCGCCATCTTCTGGGTTATTGCGGCGATTCATACGCGCCGTATTGTAGCGGGGAGGAGGCTCCGCAAATTTCGGCGATGGCGTCGGATCGTATTTCCCGCCGGCACATCCCACAGACTTGTTCTTGCAAGTCTGCGTCGCTTGCAGCAGAGCGAGACGAAATTCCCGGTCGGCGGCGGCCATTTTCTGTGCCTCCGGCGTGAGCGGCGGGATTCGGCCGTTGGGCGGATCCACAATCAGCGACGTCCGCGCTCCGGTGTGCTTGACCGACATAAACTGCGCGTTATAGGCGCCGGCCACGTCGAGCTCGGTGCCGCGCTCCACACGCCTGTCCCGGCCGATTAGCGCCGCTCGTTCCTTGTCTAATTCGGCCCGCTGTGCCTCGGTGAAAAATTCCTGATTCGCATACTTAGGAGAGCGCTGCAACGGGGTGTCCGATTCGTCGGTCCAGATGCCTTGCAGATCCGGTTCACCCCACGGCGTTTTGAGTGCCGGAGCTGTCGCCGACGACTTCGCTGAAGGAGCGGGGGCCGTTCGGGAAGCCGGTTGAGTCTGAGCCGACGTGCGCGTGATGGATACGGAAATGACCGCGCCGGCCGCAGCCGCGGCAATTGCGAGGGTCATCATCGAACGTGAAAACCGGTCGCGCATCATCTCCTCCTGAATCTTCCGCCTTGCCTCACTGCAACGGGTCGTCCTCGACGCCGACAAAATCCGTGGCATTGTCACTTAGCGCCGGATCAGGGCCTTGGCCCGCCGCAAAGGCGCGGTCCGCCATACGCGCCGCCAGCATCAGCGACGGCAGAGCATAGTTTCCTTCGACGCAGCGCGGCTCGTAGTAAATCTTATTTTCCTGCTCGCTCTGCCTGGTGAACTCCTGCTTGACGGTCCACGGCCGCGTCCACACGGTGGGATCTTCGATCGTAACCGCGTACTCGAGCGTGTTCGGCCCGGTGCGGGTCCAGCGTTCGACTAAATGCAAGTTCTCGCGCGAGCCACGAAAGTCGGTTTTTGGACTGAAGTTCGTAACGTCGATCACGAGCGTATTGCCTTCCCAGTGGCCGCGCGAATCGCCAAACCACTGGCGGATGCTCGGCGGCAAGTGCGGGCTTCCATTCATGACGATATTTCGCTGCCAGCCTTGTCCCTGGCCCACATCGTAAAACATAGAAACGCCGCCGGGCGTCTGCACGATGCGGCGGAAGCTCCCACCGTAGGCCGTTCCAAATTCCGGCAACCCGCCCGTGAGGCAACGGTCCGGCAATGCTCCATCTTCCGGCCCATCATGGCGGTTCATACGCGCTGCGTTGTAGCGCGCAGGAAGCTCGCCGCGCCGCGTAGTTGGTGTCGGATCGTATTTGCCGCCATCACAGGCCACTGACTTGTTCTTGCAGGTTTCGGTAGATTGCAGCAAGGCCAGGCGAAACGCGCGGTCCGCAGCGATAATCTTCTGCGCCTCGGGCGTCAGCGGCGGAATCCGGCCGTTCGGCGGATCGACAATCAATGAAGTCCGCGCACCGGTGTGCTTGATGGACATAAACTCCGCATTGTACGCACCGGCGACGTCGAGTTCCGTGCCGCGCTCGACGCGCTTATCGCGCCCAAGCAGCGCCGCTCGTTCTTTATCTAATTCGGCGCGTTGCGCCTCGGTGAAAAATTCCTGGTTCGCATACTTGGCGGGACGCTGCAAAGGCGTGTCGGATTCGTCCATCCAAATGCCCTGCAGATCCGGTTCGCCCCAAGGCGTTTTCACCGGCGCGGCCGCCTTTGGCGCCGTCGCGGAAGCCGTCGGACCCTCTTGCGCGACCGTCACCTGCGCCGGTTTCAAAAACACAAACACAGACAAGATCGCGGCCAGCGCCCCAATGGACTTGAAAAGCCGAGTGCGCATTTGAGACCTCCCGCTAAACCCGAACGGAGGGGTATCCGAAGACTAGTGCGGTCCGAAACCGCCAGATGGCGCCATTATCTTCAAGGACCGGCCTAGTGTCCAGAAGATTGAGCCGCGCGTGGTTGACGCGACGCTCTTACCTAGCTAACTTATGCGCCGATTACCACAGCAGGAGACCCCGAATATGCGAATCGGATTTAACCGCCCGACTGCTTTGATTGCCAGCGCCGCGATTGCCGCCGCGTTTTCTTCGGCTGCCATCAGAATGACCGGCCAAGCGGCTCGCACGAGTCAGGCGACTCCGCCAGGGCAGGCGACGCGCGCGGCGCGGACTCCCGACGGCCATCCCAACTTGAATGGCATCTGGCAGGCGACAACGACCGCCAATTGGGACCTGCTCGCCCATACGATGCGTCCCGCCGTCGCGCAGCCCGGCGTATATCCCGACGTGCCCGTGTTGGCCGCTCCGGTTCTGGCGCTCGGCGCGGACGGGGGCGTTCCGCCCGGCCCTGGCGTTGTGGAAGGCAACGAGATCCCCTACAAGCCCGACGCCGCGGAGAAGAAGAAAGACAACGCCGAACACTGGCTGGATCGCGATCCCGAAGTCCGCTGCTACACGCCCGGAATTCCGCGAGCTATGTACATGCCCTATCCGTTCCGGATAACGCAGGGCACAAGCAAGATCGAGATGTCATTCGAATTTGCCGGCGCCAGCCGCACCATTCACCTCGATCCCGTCGATCCGCCGCCCGCTGATACCTGGATGGGCCATTCTGCCGGTCACTGGGAGGGCAACACGCTGGTCGTCGACGTGAGCCACTTCAACGACCGCACCTGGTTTTCGCGCTCCGGCGATTTCCATAGTGACGCGCTGCACGTCGTCGAGCGCTTCACGCCGATTACGCCCGACGCACTGCGCTACGAAGTGACGATCGAAGATCCGAACGTTTTCACTCGACCGTGGAAAATGAGCATGGTCCTCTATCGTCAGCTCGAGGCCAACGCGCAATTAATGGAGTACAAGTGCGTTGAGCTGGCGGAGGAAACGTTCCTGGGTCATCTGCGCAAGAAGCAACTCGTGAAACACTGGGAGGGCGACACCATCGTAATCGACGTCACCCGCAAAATCCCGCCAGGCGACAAACTCTACGAGCGCTGATCACTTTAGGAGCACGTCTCGGGTGCACTCGGTGCCTCCGTGATCTCTGTGTAGGTTTTGGTCGTAGCGAATCGGGGATTTAACACAGAGCGCACAGAGGCACAGAGTTCACAGAGAAAACGCGGATCAGGGACGCAGCGGCAACGGCGCAAAACGAGTTATTGGTCGCCACCGCCGCCGGTCGCGTTGTCTTCCAGCGCAGGATCAGGCCCCTTGCCCTCGGCGAACGCCTTTTCCGCGGCTCGCGTGTTGGCGAGCATTCCAAGCAGCCCGTAATTGCCTTCGTGGCACCCGCCTTCGTAGACCATATTCGGTTTGTCGGCGTTTTTCCGTAGCTCCTGCACAAACGTGAAAGGTTTGACCCACGTCGTCGGGTCCTCGGCGGTCGTGGTGATCTGCAGCGTCTTGGCATCGATGCGCTTATAGCGCTCGATCAAGTGGAGATTCTCGCGCGAGCCGCGGAACTCGGTCTCCTGGCTGAAATTGGTGACGTCGACGACCAGCGTATCGCCTTCCCAGTGCGCGATCGAATCGCCCCAGTATTGGTGAATGCTCTTAGGCAAATGCTGTCGGTTCGTGATGGGGATCGGGCGATTGAAGCCCGTGCCCTGCCCGATGTCGTAATAGATGTCCACCGAATCGGGACTCTCGACGATGCGCATCACGCCGCCGAAATTTCCGTAGGGCCGTCCGTCCGGCGTCAAAATTCCCGCGGGGAGAATGACGGGAAGTCCGTTGAGCAGACAACGCTCGACGCTGCTGCGGTCCTCTGGGCCATCCGAGCGATTCATGCGCTCAAGGTTGTAGTCGGGCGGCGGCTCGTTTCGCAGCGGCGAAATCGGTCCGGGCTTGCCACCCGAAGTGCCCTGCAGGAGCGCCTCGAGGTACTCGCGCCTCTTATTGATTCGCGCCTGTGCCTCCGGAGTGTAGGCAGGCATCTTGCCATCGGGCGGGTCGGTAATCATCGACGTGCGCCGGCCCACTTCCGTCGGCTTGTCGCCGAACCAGTGCTCGTTGTAAGCGCGTGCGACGTCCTTTTCGGTGCCGCGAATGTCCTTGCCGTTGCTTTCGCGGCTGTCTCGGCCCGGAAGCGCGTCGCGCCTGAGCAGTTCATCTTCGGCTTTCTGGTGCTCGGCCTCGGTCATGAATTCGCGATTGCCAAACTGTGCCGGGCGCTGGAATGGGACGACGGTCGTATTGCTCCAGGTTCCTTGCAGATCCGGGGCGCCCCACGGCGTCTTTAAGGGGGCTGCAGCCGACGGAGTATTCGAAGCCGTTTGGCCGATAACTTTCGTGCTCGTGAAGCCAACAGCAATCAGTATCGCGGCGCTCAGTGCGATTAACAATAAATGCGAGCGAGCTCGAATTCTCACGGCGGCCCTCCTACGCGAAGTAGGCCGATGGTAGCACTGGTTTATCGCGTCGCGCTACCTGGGCAATGCGTACCTAATCCTTATCCAGCCGCAACCGGCAAACTTACCGGCTCTGGCTTCGCGGCATCTAAAAGCTGCGGTCGGCCTCTGTTGAGTGGCGAGAGTCGGTTGATCGAGGTACGAATTTGGCTGAGACGCGACAAACATCGCGAACTCCTAAAAAGCGCTGGGGCGAATCCCCATGGACCATCGACTTCCATCCCTCGCCGCGCTTACTTCCCGAGCAGGTGGACTTCGCCATCGTCGGCGGAGGATTCACCGGATTGGCGACTGCGGCCTGGCTGCGTCACTTGGCCCCGAATAAGACCGTAAGTATCTTCGAGGCCGAGCGCATCGGCGCCGGGGCCAGCGGGTATACAGGCGGTATGGTCCTGGCGGAAACCTCGGCAGGCGATCTTCCCGGGCTCGGCGATGTTTTGGGCGGTTTTTCCCGCACGCTCAGCGAACTCAACGTCGAGTGCAATCTCGACCTCCGAGGCGTCTGGGAGATCGGACGAAGCCATGCCCTGAAGAATTCGCCGATTGCGTGGTCTGACTCGGGGACGCTGCGCGCTGTCGCTGAAGTTCCAGGAGGAACGGCCGACCCAGGCAAGCTCGTCAGCGGACTCGCTCGCGCAGCCGATCGACTCGGCGCGCACATTTATGAAGATACGCGGATAGACGATATCTCATTTCAAAATCGTCTATGCCTTACGGTGGGAACGAAGCAGATTTGCGCCGAAAATGCGCTGGTCGCGACGAATGCAATGTCGCTCGAGCTGAGCGGACTCGCTGGGCGGGCCGAACCGAAGTTTACGTTGGCAGTGGCAACGAAACCTTTGAAGCCGGCCCAGCTCGAAGTTCTTGGGCTAAGTTCGGGAAAGGCCTTTTATACCGTTGATCTTCCTTATCTGTGGGGCCGAATGATGCCAAATGGCGGCGTTTTGTTTGGGGGCGGCCTCGTCGACGTGGAGAACTGGCGCGAACTCGTAGAGATTGATATTGGCGCTGGCCGGGCGGCGGAGCTCATTGCCCGGCTCGAGTGGCGCGTGCGGGGTCTGGATCCGGCCCTGAATTCGGTGGATTTCACACATTGGTGGGGCGGACCGATTTTGATCGCAGAGGACTGGAGTCCCATATTCACGCGTCACCACCAGAGTGACCGCGTGATTGTCCTGGGCGCATACGCGGGTCAAGGCGTGGCGCTGTCGGTTTATCTCGGCCGATGGGCTGCCGAAGCCATGCTCGGCCTGCGTCAATTGCCGAACTGGGGATGACGCGCTCGGAAGAGGTAGAATCTAGTTCGGCCTGACATGCCCATCGGAAATAGTTCCAGCCATCGCTTGCCTCCAGATATCACCGCATAATAAATGACCCGCGAAGCTCAGAGGCTCGAAGACCTGCGGCTGGGCAAAGCGCAGTGGAGGCGTTGGGGCCCCTATCTAAGCGAGCGCCAATGGGGGACGGTGCGCGAGGATTACAGCTCCAATGGCACAGCGTGGGAATATTTTCCGCACGACCACGCGCGTTCCCGCGCCTATCGCTGGGGCGAAGACGGCATCGGGGGAATTAGCGATAGCCATCAACATATCTGCTTTGCGCCGGCATTCTGGAACCGCCGCGACCCGATACTCAAGGAACGGCTGTTTGGCCTGACCGGCCACGAAGGAAACCACGGCGAAGACGTAAAGGAATGCTATTTCTACCTCGACGCCACGCCCACGCACTCCTACCTGAAGATGCTGTACAAGTATCCTCAGTCCGAATTTCCGTATGCGCAACTGGTCTCCGAGAATGGCCGCCGCACGAAAGCCGATCCCGAATTCGAGCTGCTCGATACCGATGCATTCGATGGCAATCGCTATTTCGATATCTTCGTGGAGTACGCAAAAGCGACGGCGGGAGACATCCTGATCCGCATCACAGCTTGGAATCGCGGAAGCGATTCCGCCCCGCTCGATCTGCTCCCGACAATTTGGTTCCGGAATACATGGTCCTGGCGAGATGAAACGCAGCGGCCCAGGCTCTGGCGAGTGCGTGACCAGCTCAACTGCGAATGTATTGGCGTTCAGGCCGTCGACGATGCACAGCGCTGGCTCATTGCCGAGGGAACGCCTCAATTGCTATTCACCGACAATGAGACCAACTTCAAGCGCCTGTTTGGAGTCGAAAACCGCGCCACACATCTGAAAGACGCGTTTCACGATTACCTGATCGCCGAGAATGAATCGGCGGTCAATCCTGCCGAAACAGGCACCAAGGCCGCGGCACTCTATCGCTTCGAAATACCGGCGGGCGGCTCCGCAACTGTTCGGTTACGCCTCACGGATCAAAATCCCACTGGCGCTTCTGGTCAGGCGCCCTTCAGCGAAGTGTTCGATGAAGTGTTCCGCACGCGCATCGCGGAGGCCGACGAGTTCTACGCCCAACATGCTTCCAGCAAGATGACCGACGATGCGCGGCAGGTACAAAGGCAGGCTTTCGCCGGCCTGCTGTGGTCGCAGCAGTCTTACCACTACGACGTGGACGTTTGGCTGCACGGCGACCCGGCCTTTCCTGGTTGTCCGGCAGAGCGCAAAAAGGGACGCAATTATCGGTGGAAGCACTTTCATGCCGCAGATGTGCTCTCCATGCCCGATAAGTGGGAATATCCTTGGTTTGCGTCGTGGGATTCCGCCTTTCAGTGCGTGGCGTTAGCCGTAGTCGATCCGGAATTCGCCAAGGAACAGCTCATTCTTCTGCTGCGCGAATGGTACATGCACCCGAATGGGCAATTGCCGGCATACGAATGGGCTTTTGGCGACGTGAATCCGCCCGTGCACGCCTGGGCGGCATGGCGCGTATATAAAATCGAAAAGCGCGTCCGCGGGCGCGCCGATCGCGGCTTCCTGGAACGCGTCTTTCAAAAGCTGCTGATCAATTTCACGTGGTGGGTGAATCGCAAGGATCCTGACGGCCTGAACGTATTTGAGGGCGGATTTTTGGGGCTCGATAACGTCGGAGTCTTTGACCGTTCAGCGCCTTTGCCCACGGGCGGCCATTTGGAGCAAGCGGACGGCACGAGCTGGATGGGCACGTATTGCTTGAACATGCTGGCCATGGCCCTGGAACTGTCTCGAGAAGATCGGGTTTACGGAAGTGTTGCCAGCAAGTTTTTCGAGCACTTCATTTATATAACCCAGGCCATGAACGATCTTGGCGGTGAAGGCATCGCCCTGTGGGATGAGGAAGACGGTTTTTACTACGACGTCCTGCATCTGCCGGATGGCTCACAGAGCTTTCTCAAAGTTCGTTCGATGGTTGGTCTGGCTCCGCTTTTTGCGGTGGAGACGCTGGAGCCCGAAATGCTCGTGAACCTGCCTCATTTCCGCGAACGCGTTCAGTGGTTCCTGGAGAACGTGCCCGCCGCCTCCCGTCACCTTGATATGAGCCAAAAATCGCCTAACGGCCATCGACAGCTGCTTTCTCTTCTGAATCGCGAACGCCTGCTGCGCGTCCTCAGCTACATGCTGGACGAGAAGGAGTTTCTCTCGCCGTATGGCATTCGCTCGCTTTCCCGCTTTCACTTGGACCATCCTTACACGTTGTGCATGATGGGAAACGAATATCGGGTTGACTATGAGCCGGCCGAGTCTCGTACCGGCACATTTGGCGGAAACTCAAACTGGAGAGGACCGATATGGTTCCCTATGAATTTCCTGATTATCGAAGCCCTGCAACGGTTCCACTATTATTTTGGCGATGAGTTGCGGGTTGATTTTCCAACGGGCTCGGGGCGCAAGATGACGCTCTGGCAAATTGCCGCGGAGCTCTCCATGTCGCTGAGCAGCATCTTCTTGCGCGACAAGGATGGGCGCCGCGCGGTATGTGGCTCGAATGAGAAACTTCAGTCCGATCCTTACTGGCGCAATTTGCTGCTCTTCTTTGAATATTTTCACGGGGAAACCGGTGCCGGATTGGGCGCTTCGCACCAAACGGGATGGACCGCATTGGTAGCCAAACTGCTGGAACAAAGCGGGGCGCACGCAAGCTAGGGCAAAAGAAAAAGCGAGAAATAAGAAGACGAGGCATCTAATCCTTCAATGACTCCACAAATTAGCTTCAAGGATAAAGTCGCGCTGGTCGCCGGTGGCACCGGCGCGTTGGGTCGCGCAGTAGCGACAGCTTTCGCACGTGAAGGCGCGCGAATCATCGTGACGTACCGCCACCAGCAGGAATTCGACGACATTCATCTCCCAATCGAAGAGCAGCGGCTACGAAGCGGCGGGCGTAATGGTTGATGCGACCGATCCTGCTGGCGTGGCACGGATGGTCGAGGACATCCTTGCGAAGCACGGCGCGCTCGACATTCTGGTGAACACCATCGGCGCGTATCACGGCGGCAAGCGAATCTGGGAAGAGGAACCCTCAGCCTACGAGCAGATGATGTCCCTCAATCTGAAAGCTGGATTTGCGCTCGCCCGCGCCGTGATCCCGGCGATGATCCGGCAGAACCGCGGCTGGATCGTCAACGTGGCCTCGCGGGCGGCTTACGGCAACTCTCCCGGCGCCGCTCTATATGCCGCATCAAAGGCGGGGGCGCTTGCGCTGTTCGATTCGCTCGCCGAGGAAGTCAAACCGTATCCCATCTCCGTCAACTCTGTCGTACCCAGCATCTTTGACACTCCCGCAAATCGACAGGCCATGCCCAAAGCGGATTACGCGAACTGGCCCAAGCCGGAAGAGATTGCCGATGTGATCCTGTTTCTGTGCTCACCGCAGGCCCGCATCATTCACGGCGCCGCCATTCCCGTCTATGGCAGGACGTAAGGCTTGAGCGCGCCGATCGTCGTTAAATTTGGCTCGGAAATTTGCGGCTCACTCGACATCGGGAATGAACGTGAGTGGCTGGTGACGAATGGGCTGGGCGGGTTTGCTTCCGGCACCGTCACTGGCATACAGACGCGCCGCTATCATGGATTACTGATTGCCTCTCTTCCCGAGAGGGGCCGGGTTCTCCTGGTCTCAAAAGCCGAAGAATTCCTCCGCTATGCAGGCCGCGATTACGCCCTGGGGGCTAATCGTTGGTCGAGCGGCACCGTCGAGCCACAGGGATTTCGATTGATCGAGCAATTTCGTCTTGCGGGATCGGTGCCCGTGTGGAGATTCGCCTGCGCCGACGCGATATTCGAGAAACGCGTGTGGATGCAGGACGGCGCGAACACAACCTTTATCCGCTACGAACTTGTCTATGCCTCCGGACCCTCGGAATTGGAAGTCAAAATTCTCGTGAACTATCGCGATATTCATGCAACGACGCGGGCAGGCAACTGGGAGACATCAGTAACGCCGGTTCCAGGCGGTTTGTGCGTTGTCGCTCGCGACGGTGCCAACCCTGTTTATTTGCTTAGCGATGCTCGCGCAGGCCGAAGCGCGCCGCGAATGGTATCGAAATTACGATCTGGCTGCGGAACGCGACCGCGGTCTGGACCATCGCGAGGACCACTTGCTCGCGGCAGTTTTCAAGGCACGCCTCGCGCCCGGCGGCTCGGTGACGTTTGCGTTCAGCACCGATCCCAAACCGCAGCTCGAGAATCGCGCGGCGCTCACCGCGCGCGAGAACTTGGACCAGAAGCTGCTCGAATATTGGATCGCTGCGCATCCGCGAGCCGCTCTCGAAGCTCCGCACTGGATTTGGCAACTGGTACTGGCGGCAGCTCAATTTGCGGCGCGCCGTCGCACTTCAGATGGCGCGAGAGATGGTCGATTGTGGCCGGCTACCCCTGGTTCGGCGAATGGGGCCGGGACGCGATGATCGCGCTCCCTGGTTTGGCGTTGGAGACCGGCCGGCCCGAGATCGCACGATCCGTGTTGCACGAATTTCCGCGCTTCGCGCAACAGGGCCTGCTTCCCAACACGTTTTCGGAGACACGGCGAGCCCGCGAGCTACAACAGCGTGGATTCGATGCTTTGGTACTTCCACGCTCTGCGGGAATATGTCGCGCAGACTTCAGACCTGAGCATCGTTCGAGAGGTTTTCGAGGTGCTTGCCGCCGCTGTCGATTGGTACGTGCGCGGGACGCGATATGGCGTTCACGTGGATCCTGCCGACGGTTTGCTTTGCGCGGGAGAGCCCGGAAGCCAGATTACCTGGATGGACGCAAAAGTTGGCGATCGCCCGATTACCCCGCGTATAGGCAAGCCCGTGGAGATCAACGCGCTGTGGTTCAACGCCCTTCATACGATGGCGCGATTCGCCCCGGAACTGGGAAAACGGGCAGACGAATATAAAGCACTCGCTGAGCGCGTGAAGAAAAGTTTCGCGCGCTATTGGAACGACGAGCGCCAATGCTGCTTCGATGTAATCGACGGCCCGCAGGGAAACGACAGTTCGCTGCGCCCAAATCAGATTTTTGCCGTCTCGCTGCCCGAAAGCCCGCTGAACGCGGATCAGAAAAAACAGGTCGTGGATTCCTGCGCGCTACACCTGCTAACGCCGCACGGACTGCGCAGCCTGGACGCCGCCGATCCGAGTTATTGCGGCCGCTATGAGGGCCCGCAGTCGGAACGCGACGCCGCTTACCACCAGGGGACCGTGTGGTCCTGGCTGCTCGGCCCTTTTGTTCTGGCCCACCTGCGCGTTTACCAGAATCCGCAGCAAGCCTTCGCGTTCCTCGAACCCATGGCCCACCATCTTTCGGCAGCCGGGCTGGGCACCATCAGCGAGATTTTCGATGGCGACGCGCCTTACCTCCCGCGCGGCGCGTTTGCGCAGGCCTGGAGCGTGGCGGAAATCCTGCGCGCGTGGCGGGCCTGTCACGACGCAGGCCTCAAAGAGAAGAACGTGGTGAAGCCCTGAAGCATCATGCTCAGCGCTTCTTTGCCTTCTTCGGCGATTCCACCAGCTCGATTAGAAGCTTGCGATCATCCGCGATGGGCACCAGAAAGAAGTTCACTCGCGTTTGGTTCGCGCCCGCGCGAATCTGGGGATAAATCGGCTGAACTTGGAAGCGCTGTTGCAGGATTTCCGTAGCGCGCGAGACGTCACGCACATCGCATTCGACCTGCTGGATGCCTTCGCCAAAGCGCGCGAGAAATTTCGCGATGGCACCCTCTCCCGTTGCCGTGCGCGGCGTAATCACGTCCAACCGCACGCCATGAGCGAAGCTCAATTCAAATTCGAGCACGTCCTGATCCGCGGGAACCTCCGCGAGTTGCGGCTGCCCGAAACGCGCGCGAATCGCTTCGAACGTCGCTGGTTGAACCGCCAAGCCCACCGTGAGCAGGATACCTCCGCCGGGAACGAGCGCGCGGAACTCCGGATCGGCAAACCATTTTTTCAGCACCGGTTCAGCGCTGGCGCAGCCTAGCCGAAATAGTGCATAGGCGGCCGCTTCTCGCTGTTTGGCATCAGGTCCTGCCAGTTGCGAAATATAAGCGGCGATGCTTTCAGAGGATGGAGATGGGGCTGCCATACCGGAAGTTCAGTGTACCGCCAAAGTCTTAGAGGGGAACGAGGGAAGGATGGCGTGAACGAGGGCGAGACAGCTTTAGATTACTGGGCGTCTTGCTCTAAGGTCTCGAGTGCATTCAAATTCGATAGTTCAACGCGCGCAGTTTTTGCCGGAGGAACAGATATAGCGACGTCCCAGTGGAGCCGGAGGTCGCCGGCCAAAGCGGGAATATCGAGATTGGTAATCCAGTACTCTCCGGCAGGGACGTTGTCAAAAGCCGCGTGACCGCTGAGATTGCTCACGGCCGTCGCCACCAGATAACGTGTTTGCGCGAGTTGCATGACTCGCTTTTCGATATGGCGCTGCTGCTCACCTTGAACCTTGGCCCAGCGTGGATACGGATTTACATCCCTGAGCTCGGCGTCGATCCCCTCTATGGAATCTATGTTCGCCTGAATATAGTGGCGAAGCGCCTGCCGATATTGCTCGCGGTCCTCCTTATATTTTTCCGGATTCTTCTGCTCTTCGCCCTTCTTGTACTTGGGTTCCGGAATAACGGCGTGCAAGGCCGCGCCATTCTGGCTCGTATAGGCGGTCAGAAATTCGGGCACCTTGACAACGTCATCCGGACTAACTTCCTTCGTGAAATCTGTGCCGGCCAGATCGACGCGCCGATGTTTTGATATCCAATCCTTCAATTCCGCGGAGACGTCAAGCTGGGCGACGAAATGATCGAGATCCACCATGCTGTCGGCTGTTGCGACTTCCTTGCGTATATCGGAAAGGCTTCGCGATAGCAGGTAGAAAGTGATTCCGCGCACCGGTTCCGGCTGCGCTTGTGATGCTCTTACATAAGCATTGAATTCGACGCTACTCGTCGCGCCGGCTTGTGCGGCCGCGGTTTGGGCAGCCGGAATTAATAAGCCGCTAAGGGCGCATGCAAAAGCAAGTAGGCGTGAATTTCGCACGGGGAGATGCTAACAGATCAAATCGGAATGAAGCCGCGCTCAAACGAACGAGCGTGCGCGTAAAGGTACTGGCCTGTTTTGGCGGGAACTGCGCTACGAGAACTGCTATGGGTCAGAGGAGACGGAAATTGACTTCGATCGGCGTAATCGTCGCTACCGGCGTCCCATTGGGACCGATTGCCGGCTTGAAGCGCCAGGTACGCACGGCTTCGATTGCCTTCTCGTCCAGTCCGAGACCCGCGCCCTTCACGACCTGGATGTTGGTCGCATGGCCGTCCGGCTGGATGATCACTTGCAGGACCACAATGCCCTGGAACTTGGCTTTGCGTGCGTCTTCCGAATATTGCGGCTCCGGGCAATACATGCAGCTCGGGTAACCCACTCCGCCCGTTCCCGGACGGAAAGCGCCGCCGCCGGTGCCGCCACCGAAGCCCGGGCCTAACCCACCGCCGCTTCCGCTGCCGATTCCGCCACCATCGCCTGTGCCCATTCCTCCGCCGCCACCGGAGCCCGCGGAGACGCTCATCATGGCGGCCAGCGGATCGCCGAAGTTAGGATCGTTCGGACTTGGAATCTTCAGCTCCGGCGGACCCAGAAGAGTCGGCTCGGAAGCCAGCTTCGGATTCGGATGCGGAGTCACCAGAGGCGGAGTAATCCGCGTCATGCTCCACTTCGGCAGCTTGCCCTGCGTATCGGGTAGTTGCTTGTGCTCGCCTCCGCCTCCTCCGCCGCCCGCCCTTTCTTTCCCAGGAGGCAACTTGGAGAGGTAAGGCGAAATATCGATCACCTGCGTGCTGGCCTGCACGGGCGGCTGCACCATATGGTGAAAGAGGGGCACGAGGATCAATATGGCAATCAGCGGCGTGCACGCCGACCGAGATCATCTGCGCCGTGCTGTATTCGCGCCGCTTGGCCCAGAGCGGCCGCACTGGCACGGGCTTGCTGGTCAGCTTCAGCGGCGGCAACTTGGGCGGCGAAATCAGATCGTGCAAGTTACGCCAGAACACGCGGTACGTGGGCTCCAGGTCCACGACCATGCCCGACGCGGCCGCGCCGCCCTTAATCTTTGGAGAGCGGACGGAAAAACGCCTTCAGGCTTTCGGAGAAGCTGCTGTCCACACCTTCGGTATAAAAAACCTGCTGCGGCGCGTTCCGCGGAACACGAATGGATCGTTCCGTCAGAAAGTCCTTAAGATTGGTCCAGAAGCTGGGCGACTGCAGCCGCCGGCTTGTGCCAAAAGAAGGTGTCGGGCCGCTAGCCGAGGTTCAAGTGCGCGCTCTGCGGACCGCGTGTTGTGGGGTTGATGTTCAGTCGTTGCATACGTGACTCTGCCTAGGCTCCACCATAGGAGTTAGATTCACCGGCAGCCAAAAAGATGTCCTGGTCACGAGGCTGACTTGGTCGAAAATAAATTGTACCATATGACTTTTCACCTTGCGCATCGCCGTTTGATATGTTGAGTACTTAGAATTACCCGACCCTAAAGAGCCAGCCGCTCGGGTCGTAATGGCCCCGAACTGCCGCAAAAGTATGGAGTTCTCTGACAGATGTCCAAAGACGTTAAGCTGAAAAGTACGCTGAATCTCCCGCGGACGGATTTCCCCATGAAGGCGAATCTTCCGCAAAACGAGCCGCGCATCCTCGCTCAATGGGAGGAGGGCAAGCTTTACGAGCGGATTCAGCAGGCGCGAAAGGAGGCGCCGCCCTACGTTTTGCACGACGGCCCGCCTTACCCGACCGGCACGATCCACCTCGGCACCGCCCTGAACAAAATTCTCAAGGACATGGTCGTGAAGTCGAAAACCATGGCCGGTTTTCGAGCGCCTTACGTTCCCGGCTGGGATTGCCACGGCTTGCCCATCGAGACGCAAGTCGAAAAAGAACTCGGCGGCAAGAAGGGCCGCGTCACTCCTGTGGAGTTTCGGCGCATCTGCCGGGAATTCGCTTTGCGCTACGTCGATCAGCATCGTCGCGATTTCAAACGCTTGGGTGTTTTGGGCCGCTGGGATGATCCATATCTTACGATGTCCAAAAGCTACGAAGCGTGCATCGCGGACGCATTTCTAAGGTTTTTACAGAAGGGCTATGTCTTTCGGGGGCTGAAGCCGGTCTACTGGTGCATCTATGACCGTACGGCTTTGGCCGAAGCCGAAGTGGAGTACGAAAACCATACCAGCCCTTCGATTTGGGTGCGATACCGCGTAGTGGAATCCCCGGAGAAGCCCCGAGACCTCAGATGGCGGCTTTTACGCTCTGGTCTGGACCACCACGCCATGGACGCTGCCCGCTAGCATGGCGCTGGCTTTCAATCCTCAACTTAAATATGTACTGGCTTCGGATGACCGGGGTGATACCTACATCGTTGCTGAAGAGATGGTTAGCAGCGTCGAGAAGGAGACAGGGATGCGCTTCGGGGCCCGTGCCGGACCATTTCCGGGCAGCAGCTTTGCTCAAGCCAAATTCCAGCATCCCTTCCTCGATCGCGTCGTTCCCGGAGTGCTCGGCGAACACGTCACGCTCGAACAAGGCAGCGGCATCGTGCATACGGCTCCGGGGCACGGCGCCGAAGACTTCGCCGTGGGCCAGCAATATGGCCTCGAAACTTACGCGCCACTCGACGATCAGGGCCGCTTCACCGAAGGCCTGCCGGAATATAAGGGCAAGACCGTATTCGAGGCCAATCCGGCCATTATCGAATTGCTGAAGTCGCGCGGAGCACTGGTCGCCGAAAGCAAACTTCACCACAGCTACCCGCACTGCTGGCGCTGCCACAATCCGGTGATCTTTCGCGCCACCGAGCAGTGGTTCATACAACTCGATAACGGAAGCGCTTCGGTTCCGGCTCCCAAAGCCCCGCCTTTACGCAAGCTTGCGCTCGACGAAATCCCCAAAGTGAAATGGACGCCCGAATGGGGCCGCGAACGCATTCACGAGATGATTGCGCATCGTCCCGACTGGTGTATTTCGCGGCAGCGTGTTTGGGGCGTGCCGCTGGTGATTTTCTATTGCGATAAATGCGGCAAGAGGCTCGAGGATTTTGCCGCGCTTCGCCACGTCATTGACTGGTTCGAGCGCGAAGGCGCGGATGCCTGGTACACGCATTCCGCCGAGGAACTGCTTCCCAAAGGAACGGCCTGCGCCTGCGGCTCCGCAAAATGGCGCAAGGAAACCGATATTCTCGACGTATGGTTCGACTCCGGATCGTCGCATCTCGCCGTGCTCGATCCTCCTGGCAAACCGAATGCGGAATTGCCGTGGCCCGCGGACATGTATCTCGAAGGCCCGGATCAATATCGCGGCTGGTTCCACAGCTCTTTGCTGATCAGCGTCGGGATTCGCGAGCGCGCTCCCTATCGTCAGGTGCTCACGCATGGCTGGACGCTCGATGAGCAGGGCCGGCCCATGTCGAAATCGCTGGGCAATGTGATCTTGCCCACGGAAATCTGCGAAAAATGGGGAGCCGACCTGCTGAGGCTGTGGGTAGCTTCGCAGGATTATCACAGCGACGTTCGCATGTCCCAGAACGTGATGACGCAGCTTTCCGAGGCTTATTTCAAGATTCGCAATACTTTCCGATTCGCTCTCGGGAATCTTTCTGACTTCGATCCCTCGCGCGATTCAGTCGCGGAAGACTCGCTGGAAGAGTTGGACCGCTGGATGTTGGGGCGGACCAATCAGCTGGTCGCCAAGTGTCTGGAATTCTATGAAAGCTTCGATTTTCATCGCGTCTATCACGCTCTGTACAACTTCTGCGTTGTAGACCTGAGCGCCTTTTATTTCGATATTCTCAAGGACCGGCTTTACACGTTTGCGGCGAAGAGTTCTGCCGCGGCGCTCCGCGCAGACGGCCATGTACCGCATTGCCAGCGCCCTGGCGCGATTGCTGGCTCCGATTCTGGTGTTTACCACGGATGAGGTCTGGAGATATCTGCCGCGCGAAGCGGGCGCGCCTGCCGAAGTTCATCTTTCGCTGTTTCCGCGTCCGGATGAATGCCTCCGGCGCCCCGACGAAGCACTGGAGGCCCGCTGGTCGAATTTGCTCGAAGTCCGTAATGCCGTGCTGAAATCTCTGGAGCAGGCGCGCAGCGCCAAGGAAATCAATAGCGGTCTCGAAGCTCGCGTCGAGCTCTCCGCCGATGGCAAATTGGCGCCGCTGTTGCGAGATTACGCAGCCTGGTTGCCGGCCTTGTTTATTGTTTCTCAAGTGGAGCTGGCAAATGGAAGCTCTCCGGCAAAGGCGGTTTCGGAAACGCTGCCGGGCCTCGGCGTGACCATTCATCGCGCGCAAGGAAAGAAATGCGAGCGCTGCTGGAACTATTCGGTCAGGGTTGGTGAGAGCGCCGATTACCCTACCGTTTGCGAGCGCTGCGTAGCGGCGTCTTAAGGAAATCGATGGCGCCGATGGAACCGCCGGCGCGAAATCCTGATGGCCGCCCCGAGCGCGCGCTGGCTCTGGCTGGCAATGGCGGTCGTGGCCGCCGATCGCGCCACCAAATATGCCATCGAGCGGCTCACCACCGAGGGTTTTCGGCGGCCGCTCATCCCCAATTTCGCGGATCTCGTTCACAGCCAGAATCCAGGAATCGCTTTCGGCCTGTTCTCCGAATCGGCGTCCAAATGGATCTCTTTCCTGCTGGTATTGAGTTCCGCGGCCATAATTATTCTGCTCGTCTGGCTGCTGCTTGCGGGGCACGTGGGAAGGGCTGAGAGCCAGGCCGGAATCGCCTTGATCGCCGGAGGAGCGGCGGGAAACCTGCTCGACCGGCTCCTGCACGGCGGCGTCACGGATTTCCTCGAATTGCGCGCCGGCAATTTTCGCTGGCCTGCCTTCAATCTTGCGGATTCAGCGATCACCATCGGAGCGGCTCTGATTATTTTTGAAGTTTTGAGCCGGCGAAAGGCATGCAACCAGAGCCCGGTCGTAGTCCGTCTGCAACGGCTCCCTAAAGAGGACGTTGTGTTGCGCCGGTTTACCGCTTCAGCGGAGGATGCCGGCCGCCGTCTCGACCTCTACCTCGCCTCGCGCCTTCCGGACCTCAGCCGCACTCGCATTCAGGAATTGATCGACCAAGGTCGTGTTCGTGTCGAGCGAGCGTCTCGCACGCCGGGCGCAGCGGGTTATGGCAGGCGACATCGATAGAAATTGAAGTTTTGCCCCGCCCGCCATTGCGAGCTGGCGCCCGAAGAGATACCGATTGACGTGCTCTACGAGGATGAAGACGTCATCGCTGGTGAATAAGCCTGCGGGAATGGTCGTTCACGCAGGGGCCGGCGCGACGCGAGGCACGCTCGTCAACGCGTTGCTCCATCATTTCGGCACGCTTTCAACTGTTGGCGGAAATCTTCGTCCCGGAATCGTGCACCGGCTGGACCGCGGCACCTCCGGAGCCATGGTCGTGGCGCGCAATGATGCCGCCCATCGCGTTCTCGGCGAGCAGTTCCGCTCGCGCGCAGTCAACAAGACGTATATCGCCTTGCTTCACGGCCGGCTGGCCCGGGATGCCGGAACAATCGATCGCCCGATCACGCGCGATCCGCAACGCCGAACGCGCATGACCGCACGCCTCGCGCATGGCCGCGCGGCCCAGACGGATTGGCGTGTGCTGCTGCGCCTGGGAAATTTCACGCTGGTCGAAGCCCAGCCGCGCACCGGCCGCACGCACCAGATTCGCGCGCATTTTGTCGCCGCGGGGCATCCGCTGGTGGGCGACACGCTATATGGCGCGCCACGCCAGGTTCGTGCCGGAGGAGCTTCTCTCAAACCGCTGGGGCGCGTGTTCCTGCATGCGGCGCGCCTGAGCTTTGCTCACCCGCGTACGGGCGCAACCATCGAAGTTCGCGCGCCGCTCGACCCCGGATTGCGCGATTATCTGAATGAGTTAGCCGTGGGCACGGATATCGACACGCGAAAGGTTGACGCCGCTTTGCGCCGGTACCTATAATTTCACCAATGCGCGTTCGCATTACCTCCGCAGTTCTCGTCCGCGGCGGTATTGTTTTGCGCGAATCTCTACGCCCAGCAGCCGTCACAGCCGCGCGGCCTCCGCCTGCGCCGCCTGAGCCTCCGTTAAATGCAAAGCAGTCCATCCGCCAGAACGTAAATCTAGTGGATGTTTTGTTCACGGTCCTCAATAAGCAGAACAAGATCGTGGGGGACCTGAACCGGGACAATTTCAGGGTGTTCGATGACGGTGCGGAGCAGGATATACGCTTTTTCAATCGGCAGACGGATATGCCCTTGCGCGTCGGCTTGCTGCATCGACACTTCCAATAGCATTCGCGACCGTCTTAAATTTGAGCAGCAGGCGGCCATCGACTTTCTCTACAACGTGATCCGGCGGGATAAGGACCAGGCCTTTCTGATGACCGTCGACGATGAGCCGGAAATGGTCCAGGGATTCACCGGCGACCTTGACACGCTTCGCGAGGTCATCTTGAAGCAGCGAGCAGGAGGCGGAACAGCGCTTTACGACGCGATCTATCAGGCCTGCCAGCAACTGCTCAAGCTGCCGCCACTGGTCGGCGACCCAGACAAGGACATGCGCCCTGTTCTGGTGGTCATCAGCGATGGCGACGATAATCTAAGCCGCCATTCGCGCGGTGAGGCGCTGGAAATAGCGCACACGCGCCGGCATCGTCATTTACACCATCAGCACCAGCACCAACTGGATCCTTACCGATCAGGAAGCTGGCCACGGCGATCCTTCCAATCGGAAATACATGAAGGACGAGGGAGATAAAGTTCTGCAGCAGTTTTCCGATGATAGCGGCGGCCGCGCCTTCTTCCCTTATCGCGTCGACGACCTCGCTCAGTCGTTTGCCTATATTGGAGATGAACTTCGCAGCCAGTATTCGCTCGCCTACGTCCCCATGCGCCCCGCCGACGGCAAGTTCCACAAGATTCGCGTCGATGTGAATGCCAAAAACCTGCAAGTGCGGGCGCGCAAAGGCTATTACGCGGCCCCAATTGAAGCGTCTGCCGCTCCGGCCCGCTGAATCAGATCTTAATTTTTTGGGGCGTAATATCCACGTCGCGCGAGAACATCCAGGTCCTTGCGCGTCGTGTCCACTTTGACCTTGCGGTAGCTTCCGTCCTGTGCCGTGTTGGTCGAATAGTAGCCTACCGTGTACTGGCTGCGCAGCTCTTGGCTGATTTGATCGAAGGCTTGCTCCAGATTCTTTTCGTTCCGAACGACAATCGTCCGGCCGCCGGTTTCGTCGGTCAGTTTCTTGGCGACACTTTCGTTGCCGCCGCCGTAGTGAGGATCGGCGACGAGCAAGATGTGCACCACCGTATCGGTGCGCTGTGCCGCCTCGATGGCGTCCTGAAGCTTCAGCGTGCTGCCTTCATCCTGCGCGTCAGTCAGGATGACCAGGGCCTTGCGCCCGGCTTCGCCCGCGAGCCGGTCATGACACGCGGCGTAAACAGCGTCGTAAAAGACGGTTCCGGGTATGGTTTGCGCCGTGGTCCTTGCGCGCCGGGCGCGTTGATGCGCGTGCGATTGATGGCTCGATCGAGCCTGCTCTGATCGTCGGTAAGATCGGCCAGCAGGTCCGAATCGGTGTCAAAGCTGACCACCATTGCCAGGTCGCCCTTGCGCATGACGCGGGAAAGGAAGCGCACCGCGGCTTCCTGTTCGGCGCCCAGCGTGTTTGATTCGCTCCCGCTGGTGTCAACTAAAAGGCCGAGCGTGATCGGCAGCGTAGATTCTTTGGAAAAAAAGGAAATCTTCTGCTCGGTGCCGTCTTCGGTGACCTTGAAATCGTCCTGCTCGAGAGTGGAAATGATCTGCTTGGTTTTCTTGTCGCGCACAGTGGCGAACAGGTTCACGAGGTTGACCTGCACGCGAATGCCGCCCTGCTGCAGTGGGTCCGAATTCTGCGCTGCCGGCATGCCGAGACCCGGGACGAGCAGCGACCGCCAGTGCCGCGACTGAAACTTTGAGGCTGAGACGTTCCGACCTCATCGTATAATCTCCATTGGAATTGACTTGCCCTTACGATGCGCCATCGCCCCAGGAAGGATGCGCGCCGGATTTCGTCCTCGTCTCGAAGACTGCGATCACTTTGGAATTGTCGGTCTGTGAGTCGCCTGCGTCAACTCGCGCTCTCCGCCTTAGTCATCGCTCTTGCTGTGTTGTTTGCGCAGGCCGCGCAAATCAGCCCTCCGGCCGCGCCACCGCCCCAGGCGCCAGAACAGCGGCCCGAACAGCCCCAAAAACAACCGCCCGACCCGCGCGCCAGAATTCGCACACCGTCGAACTGGTCGTCGTTCCTGTGACGGTAAAGGACTCCAAGGGCAATCTTGTCGCCGATCTCGGCAAAGATGATTTCCGCATCTTCGAAGACGGCGTCGAGCAGCAGATTTCGGCCTTTTCGACCGAAGCCGTTCCGCTTTCCGCCGTGGTCCTGCTCGATGACGACCTCAAGCCCAAAGCCGCCGACCAATTGCACAAGAGCCTGCTCGCCATCGCCGGTGCTTTCAGTGAATCCGACGAAGTCGCGCTGGCCAAATTCGCATCGTTCTTCACGCCCGTTATGGATTTCACCAAAGACAATGATCAGCTTGATGGCGGAACTTAAGAAGATCATTTCAGGCGAGGACGCCTTCCCCGACCCGGAATCCACCGCGCCGCACCCGGCAGCCGGCGACCAGCCCATTCCCGGGCGCCCCACCGGCCCGCAGCAAGCGTCGGCCGACAAGAGCACCAAGCACCTTGACGACGCCCTTCACGGCGCCGCCGAAGCTCTTGCGCGGACGCGATCGCGAACGGCGCAAAATCATCATCCTCGTTTCCGACGGCGTGGATGCCAAGACCAACACCTATAACTACGATCAAACGCTGGCGCTGCTGCTTTCTTCCGACGTTTCGGTCTATGCCATTGGCACCGATGCGCGCTTTTGCGCCGCGGCGCCAGCCCGCTTTCGCGTTATGCGCGCGCCACCGGCGGCGACACGTACTTTCGTGAACAATCAGGCCGCGCTTTCGCGCGCTTACGCCCAGGTGGCCGAAGAAGCGCGCCACCAATACACGCTTGCCTACTCGCCGACGGGCACCGATCGCACCAAAAATTATCACTCCATCGAAGTGCGCGTGGAGCGGCCCGGGCTCGACGTGCTTTCACGCGACGGCTACTACCTCGTTCGCCTCCCGTGAGTTGGCACGGCGCCGTACTTAGCACTGCGTTCCTCCAGAGCCCGTGCGGCCAGCACTACAAGTTTCGCTTGACAGAAAAAGCTGTGGACCGTAGAAAGGATGGCAGTGCGTTTCGCGGATAAATTTTCGCGAAACGCGCGAGGATCCCGAAGGGGAGAAGCCTCTCGACGAGAGGCAATGCGCGGCAAGGCGGAAGAGACGGCCCGGACCAGCCAACTTGCTCTTCCTGATATTTCAAAGCGGGACGCTTCGGGGCGTCCCGCTTTTTCTGTTCTCGCCTGCTTCTGAAAGTCACTTTCCTGCGGCCGATCGGTTCAGCGACTTCCAACTGCTCCCTGTTCCGCACTCTCGCTCGCTTCACTCCGCACCGAGCGCGATTCCTGCGCCGGACACAAAAATCGATATTCGCAATATTTGCAGATGAAGCCCGGGCGGGCGGGAAATTCGCGCGCGCGAATATCGACCGCGACTTCCTGAATCGTGCCTCGCACCTCTTGAAGCTGTTTCTCTTCGCGTGAAGCGAAAACGCACTGTTGTCTTGCAGATTGTAATAGATCAGCCGGACGGGCTTCACGTCGAGCACTTCGCGAGCCGCCAGCGCATAGATGCTCAACTGCAAGTCCTTCTGCGCATGAGTCTCCGATTTCGGCTTTCCCGTCTTGTAATCGATGATCTCCACTTCGCCAGGAGCGATGCGATTGATCTGGTCCATGCGCCCGATCAACTCCATCGCCGTTCTCGCATTTGATCGTGAAGCGCTTCTCCTGCGCGGTCACGTGGGCCGGGGCGGCGAGCGCGGTCGTATGAAAAGCCCGCAATTGCTCGATGCCATCCTTCAGGTAAAGCTCTTCCTGGTGGCGATCCTCGAAACCCGCCGAAGTCCACTCGCGCCGGAAAATCGCCACCACCTCTTCGAAGCTGAGCCGCAGGCCCTTGCGCAACGCGGCGATGAATTGCCGGATCGTGTTGTGCATCACGTTGCCGAAAGTAGTTGCCGCCGCTGGACCGCTCCCGATGCCCCAGACTTTGCTGAACAGATATTTCTGCGGACATTTCTGATACGTCTCGATTCCCGACGCGCTCAATTGCAATGGTTCGAAAACCGGCGGGCGGTACCGCTCCGCCCATCGCGCGATCAGCGAATAGATCCGCGGCTCTGCGTTCCGAAAAAAGCAGCGGCTCGGCAACGGCGGTCATGCGTGCCGCTTTCGCCGCAGGCGCAACCGGCGCGGCTTGCTCCACATTTTGCTTCGCAACGTGAGGCGCGCTCAAAATATCTTCAAGGAAAACGGAAGGCCGCGAGCGCTTGTGCACCACCGTCGTCAAAGTCAGCCGCTCGCGCGCTCTGGTGATCGCCACGTAAAACAAACGCCGCTCCTCCTGAATGTGGAAATCGCCGCGCGGCAACTCCTCTTTCATCAGCGCTTCCGGAAATTCCAGCACGGGCGCGCGCGGCGCCATGGGAAATCCGCGATGAGTCAGCCGCAACACAAACACGTGATCGAACTCCAGCCCCTTCGCCGCATGCACGGTCATCAGTTGAACGGCGTCGCGCGAATCCTGCTCCAGATTGATTTGCCCGCCGGCCTGCATGAAGTAATCGAGATATTCCACAAATTCCGCGCAGGCGGCGAAGTTTCGCCCTTGGATTGCCATTCGCGAACAAATTGCGCGAGTCGCCGAACGTAGGGCCGATCGGCGGAACGAATGCTGAGCGGAAGTTCCAGCCATTTCTCGAGCGCTTCGAATAGATCCGTCGCATCGATCGCTCCGCTTCGCAGGCGCAACTCGTTCAGTCCGGCGATTAGGTCATTGCGTCGCCGGCGCGCGGCCGCTGAAAGACAGTTCGCCTTGCGGCGCCTGCAGCTCATCCCAAAGCGAACGCCTGGCCTTGCCGGCGCGCTCGCAACGTCCGCACCAGGTCCGCAGGGTCGAGTCCCCACGCCGGCGCGGCCAGCACGCGCGCGCAGGCAATATTGTCGGCGGGATTTACGATCAGGCGCAGATAGGCCAGCAGATCGCGAACCAGCGGATGATCGAGAATCGAGAGATTGCGGATCACAAACGGGAATGCCGCGTTCTTCGAGCGCGCTCACCAGTTCCGCGCGATGTCCATGAATGCGATAGAGCGCGGCGAATTTCCGCCAGTTCAAGCCGGCCGCATGCAGGCGATCGATTTCCGCCGCGATCCACCGCGCTTCTTCTTGCGCGGACCCGAATTCCACGATGCGCACTTTTTCGCCGTCGGGTTTGTGCGGCACGAGCTCCTTCTTGGGCACGAGCGGCGAATGATCGATGAAAGAGACCACTCTGCCGGCCGTGCGCAGAATGCGCGCCGTGGACCGGTAGTTATCCACGAGCGGCTGAACAAATCGCGCGGCCCCGGCAGTATCGCTGCGAGGCACGCCGGCGAAGCGCTCGAGGAAAATCGTGAAGCTCCCGAACGAGGCGCCGCGAAAGCGGTAAATCGCCTGCGCGTTGTCCCCCACGGCGACAACGTTGCGATGATCCGCCGCGAGCTGCCAGAGCAGTTCGATTTGGGCGATGTTGGTGTCCTGAAATTCGTCCACCAGGATGTAGCGATAGCGCGCGCGCAGCGCCGCGGCGAAAGTCGGAATCGCTGCGCAGCAAATGGACGGCTTCGAGCAACTGCATGCCAAACGTGAGCAGGTTGCGTTCGCGAAGCAGGCGGTCGCTGGCTCGATAAGCCCGGGCGATCTCCCGCTGTTCCGCGATCCCCTCTTCGCGCAGCCGCTGTTCGTCTTCAAGAAGCGTGTTTTTCTCTCGCGCGTACTCACCAGCCAACGATTCGACGTACCGCTCGTAATCGTCCGGCGTAACCAATTCATCCTGGCAGCGCGAAAAGAACTTCACGAAGTCGCCCAGGAATTGGCCCGGCTCCGCCAGCCGCCGATAACGCTCCAGCGCCAGCACCGAAAGATTCCGGCGCAGCAGAATCCAGTGATCGACGTCGTCCAGCGTCTGCAGCTTGGGATTGCGTTCGAGCAGCAGGGCGTTGCAGAAGGCGTGAAATGTTCCCACGAAAACGCCTTGGCCCCGCTCGCCCGCGGTGCGAATCACGCGATGCTTCATCTCGCCCGCGGCCCTGTCCGTGAACGTTAACGCGAGAATAGATTCGCCCGGCAGCTTCGGATCGGTATCCAGCAGATGGCGGATTCGTTCCGTAATGACGCGCGTCTTGCCGGTGCCCGCGCCGGCGACCACCAGCAGCGGCCCTCCGCCGTGGTGCACAGCGGCGCGCTGTTGGCTGTTGAGGTCTTCGCCGAGTTTGGCCGATGGCGAAGCTAAATCGAAGAGATTGCCCACGCCGCCATCCTAGCCCATTTGCGCCCACCGCGCACGAAAGTCTAGGCAGCCAAACCGTCAGTTTTCCTCAAGCCGGCTTACCAGGAGTGAAAAGGATTAACTAAATTTGACTTAAACGGCTTTCCCAGCATCAGTTATTGGGTTGGTTGGGCTTTTGTCATCGAGCGCACAACGCTCTGCGCATTTTCCGAGGCGCCGGGCGAACTTACGGGAGGCTTACGAATGGTGAAGATGACGTGAAAATCGGGATCAATCTGCTCGGACTGCTCCCCGACGTCATCGGCGGGGGCGAGAGCTATATCCGCGGCTTGCTGCATGGTTTGAATCGTCTTGATACGGAGGACGAATACGTCCTCTTTACTAACCGTGACAATCATCCGACCTTCGCCGATTTTGGTCAGCGTTTCAGGCGCGTGCTCTACGATTTCTCCGCCCAATGGAACGTGCCTGCTCTCGCAATGACCCGCCTGGTCGGAGAGCAGCTCTACCTGCCGTGGCGTGCCGCCCTCGACGGCCTCGACGTGATCCACTCCCCGCTTGACACCGTGCCTCTGTTCGCGCGCTGTCCGGCAGTGATGACCCTGCACGACGTGAACTTCGCCGCCATGCCCGAGGCCACCAACCCGGCCGAGAACTTCATCGCCCGTACTCTGGTGAAGACCTCTGCGCGACGCGCCCGCGCTATTCTGACGGTAAGCGAATTCAGCCGCCGCGAGATTGCCGGAACTCTCAACGTCGAGCCCGC
The DNA here is from genome assembly GCA_963846235.1 of uncultured Acidobacteriota bacterium. GTDB lineage: Bacteria > Acidobacteriota > Terriglobia > Acidiferrales > UBA7541 > Palsa-189. The sequence continues at coordinate 2,275,002 of CAWJVF010000002.1, read as the reverse complement.
TCGCATTTTCGCCGTGCACAACGGCGGATTGAGAGACGCACAGCGTTCGGCCAAACGGCCGCAGCTTGCGAGCATTGTCGATATCCAAGAGCCGTACGTGTTGGCCTTCAGCAGCGTTAATCCGCATAAAAATATCGGCAATTTGCTTCGCGCGTTCGCACGCGTACGACTGCCACCACAAGTGCAACTAGTGGTGATAGGGAGAATGCCCCTGGGCGGAGAATCGCTTGCCGCGCTCGCACGCACGCTTGGAATCGAGAAAAAAGTTTCATTTACCGGCTACCTCAAGGAAGAAGAGAAGTTGCAGGTGTTGCAGCATGCCCGAATGCTTGCGTTCCCATCTCTGTACGAGGGCTTTGGCCTGCCCGTGATCGAGGCGATGAGCTACGACGTCCCGGTGGCGTGCTCGAATGTCGCGGCTTTGCCCGAAGTGGCTGGCGATGCGGCTCGGATGTTCGACCCGCGGAACGTAAACGAAATCACCGCGGCCATCGAGGAAGTTCTCTCGGATGAAGCTCTGCGCGCGCGGTTGATCGCTGCCGGTCGCATCAACGCGCAGCGGTTTTCCTGGGAACGGACCGCGCGGCTGACCTCGCAGGTCTATCGCTACGCAGCAGGCGCCGAGTTTACGGAACACTTGCCTGCGGAACAATTGCCTGCCGAACCGTTGCCTGCGGGGCCGCCTTCCGAATGGGAGGAAGCAACTACCCCGGCAGCGGAAGGATAAAGTGCGGTAATAAAGAAAAGCTATATCGTGGGTAAACTCGAGCTGACGATGCGACGTTTCGATGCCGCCTTCGGCTGGCTCTCCCGGCTTTCCGCCAATACAAGCGCGCGTGACAAAACGTTCTTAGCATACGGCGCTGCGGGCGCGATCATTTGGTTTGTCAGCCGGGGGATTCCGCTCGCCTCAATGACGAAGGCAATCAGCCATGCTCATCTGGCGCTGTTTCTATGCACTAGCGCAGGAGCGCTAGCCGTCTGGCTGCTGGGGGAGACACTGCTTTTTTCCCGCCTCTTCACCTACTTCCATCGGCGTACCGGCTTTCGCGAGGTCTTGATTCCGAACGCTACGCAATACTTTCTGCAGATCGTCAATCTGGCCGTGGCCCACAGCGCGATGATCCTCTTGCTCAGCCGGCGCAAAGGTGTGCCGTTGCTTACTGCGGGCTGCACCATGCTGTTTCAGGGCTTCGTCGATTTCCAGGTGTTGGTGTTGATGGCGCTGGCTGGGCTGGCTCTCACGCCGTCATTTCCCGTGCGAGGGACAGCCTGGTATCTGATCGCCGTCCTTGCCGGACTGTGCCTGGCAAGCTGGTTCTGGATGCGGGGCCGTCCCGCCTCAAGCCTGGCGCGTTATGTCTACGATTTGCCCGCCATGAGCGCTTTTCGCCGCGCGCAGCCCTGGCACTACATACGGCTGGTGGCGCTGCGCGCGCCGATCTTCGCGCTGCAAGGCCTGGTCCTGTATTTGCAGATGCTCGCTTTCCACATTCACGTTCCGATCGGTCTCGTCGTTGCGCTCACGCCGCTGATCATGCTCGTTACGAGCATTCCGCTGACGCCGGTCGGGCTTGGTTCCGAACAAGCCGCAATTCTCCTGTGCTTCCATTCCTTTGGAACTCGCGCCGACTTGCTGGCATTGTCGCTTGCGGTCAGTCTGACGAATTTGATATTCCGCATGGCACTCGGCGTTGGTTTGGTCAAACCGCTAATCAGCTCCATGCACGAAGCAACTGCCAGCTGACAAAAGCAGAATCGGCGAAAATTCGCTACATCCGAAACGTGCCCGAGGTTTATCTCTCGGCAATTTCACCGAGGGTCTTTGTCGAGTGCTGCCCACTGGCTGTTAAGCTTGGGAAATGGGATCTCCTGGGATGGTTCGGCGGGTCACTGACCTAGATTCGAATGAGGCAGATCGGTTTCCGCTATATTCCACAATTGTCCTGTGTATCATTTTCATCGCGATAGGAATCATCTGCCCACCAGATATTTCACTGCTCCTGCGCTTGTTTATCGGTGTTCCCACTTTGGTCGTCGCTAGCACTGTCGTTCTCATATGCACAGTCGTTAGCAAAAACCGCCGCCGGTACTTCCACCAACTATATGCGTTGGTAATCCTTTTGATGATTTCGGCATCTTTTCTTCTCTATGATTTCAAGCATCCACTTGTAATCCGCTCCGCCGCCAGATGGATGGTATGGTCGCACGGTTATAAGAGCGAGGTTTTAGCGCAACCGGCCGCAGCAAACGGCGACTTGAAGCATATCGAATGGGATGTTTGGGGATTTGCTGGAATAGATACTTATGTTTTTCTGGTTTTCGATCCTACAGATTCGCTTGCGATGGCGGCCTTAAGCCGTCAACCCGGCAAGTTCGATGGGATACCTTGCGAGGTCCCACTTGTGCGCCGTCTAGAGAGCCATTGGTACACGGTGCAAAATTACACGGCTCAATACTGGGACAAATGTAATTAGGTCCCGAGAAAACGCGATTATCGACAACTTCGCCTGCCGAAAATTGACCGCATTTTGAGGCGCGCTATACTGAATCGCTAGACGCGATTCGTTGCGATTGCCCGCTAGGAGTTGATTTATGCAGCAGCGAAATCTCCGCCAGCCCGTAATCCTTAGCGCCGTGCGCACTCCGGTAGGCAAATTTCAGGGCGCGCTTTCCTCATTTTCAGCCACGGAACTTGGCGCACGCGTGGTCGCCGAGGTCACGCACCGCGCCGCAATCGAGTCCGACACGGTAGACCAAGTCATTATGGGCAACGTCGTTCAGGCGGGACTCGGCCAGAATCCGGCGCGCCAGGCGGCAATTCGTGGAGGCGTAACTCCCAGGGCCGCGGCCATGACCATTAACAAAGTCTGCGGATCGGGGCTCAAGGCGGTCGCGTTGGCCGCACAGGACGTGATGCTCGGCGAAAGCGACATGGTCGTCGCGGGCGGAATGGAATCGATGTCTAATTGCCCTTATTTGCTGCCCGGCGCACGCACTGGCTATCGGATTGGCGACGGCAAAATCATAGATTCCATGGTTCACGACGGGCTTTGGGATGTTTACGAAGATTTTCACATGGGTATGACCGCCGAACTCGTGGCCGAGAAATACAAAATCTCGCGCGAAGAGCAGGATAGATTCGCCCTCGAAAGCCATCGGCGAGCCTTGCAGGCGATGAACTCTTGCTTCATCGAATCGCAAATCTTGCCTATCGACATCCCGCAGAAAAAAGGCGAGCCGATCGTAATGAAGCGAGATGAATCGCCGCGTCCCGACGCGTCGCTCGAGGCGCTTGCGAAATTGCGCCCCGCATTCAAAAAAGACGGCACGGTCACTGCCGGCAACGCTCCGGGCACAAATGACGGCGCGGCCGCCGTCGTCGTCACCAGCGAAGAAACCACGGAGCGGCTGGGAAAAACGCCCATGGCTCGCATCGTGGCCCAGGCTGTTTCCGGCGTCGAGCCGAAGTGGGTGATGATGGCGCCCGTCGAAGCGGTGGAGAAGCTTCTGCGCAAAACCGGATGGGATCGCGATCGCGATGTGGACCTTTACGAGCTGAACGAAGCTTTTGCTGTGCAGGCCATTGCCGTGATGCGCGAATTGCGCCTGGACCCGGCGAAGGTCAACGTAAACGGCGGCGCGGTCGCCATCGGCCATCCCATCGGAGCCTCGGGCGCCCGTATTCTGGTTACGCTGCTGTACGAAATGCAACGCCGCGGCGTGCATCGCGGAATCGCGGCCCTCTGCCTCGGTGGAGGCAACGCCGTTGCCCTCGCCGTCGAACGCTAGGCGTACTAAGCTATCCCTGATGGAAAAACCCTCGACTCCTCCTCCAAAAATAGGCGTTAACGACCGCTTGCTCGTTCAGTACGCAGTGCTGACCGATTCTGTCGGCTTCACCGCGGGACACGGCCTGTTTTTTGTCGACGGCAAGGAAATAGGCAGGGTTCCCTGTTTAGCCATATGTGAAGACAAGGAATCCGAAGCGCTCACACTCTATTTCTGTGATGACGATTGGAGCCCGGTCGGAATCGCTCCTTGCGCCTCCATTGAGGCTGCCAAACGGAAGGCGGAGCGTATCTATCCCGGCTCATCAGCTTGTTGGTTCGAGGCGCATTTCACTGCGGATGACGCCAATCGCTTTGTCGATGAGATGTGGGCGACCCAGCGGTGCAGTTTTTGTGGAAAACGACCAGATGAAGATCCTTCCACACTCTTTCAGGGAATTGGAAGCGCCCGAATTTGCGACAAGTGCATTCGGCAATTCAGCAGCCAAATCGGCAATTCCAAAGACTAGCTTGCAAAGCCCTTCTGATAACCGGAGCCGCCTTTGAATCCTGATGCGATTCGTATTGTCGCCGTCCTCGGTGCCGGCACGATGGGCAATGGCATCGCCCACGTGTTCGCGCGCTGCGGCTTTCAGGTCATTTTGCGCGATGTCGAACAGCGTTTTCTCGACCGAGGCCTGGAAACGATCTCGAAAAATCTTGACCGCGAGATTCGCAAAGGCAAGTTCGCGGAGGCGGAAAAGCCCTCGATATTGGCTCGTATCCAGCCCGTTACCAAACTCGAAGCAATTTCTCGTGCCGACTTCGCGGTCGAGGCTATCCCCGAACAACTCGAGCTCAAACGAAAAGTTCTTGCCGAGGCAGATCGGGCGTTGCGCCCTGAAGTCATCCTCGCCACCAATACTTCTTCCATTTCGGTAACGGTGCTCGCCGCCGCTACGCAAAGGCCGGATCGCTGCATAGGCATGCATTTCATGAATCCGGTGCCGATGATGCCACTGGTCGAAGTCATTCGCGCGTTGCAAACGAGCCAGGAGACCTTCGAGACCACCATGAAATTGTGCGAGAAGCTGGAGAAAAAGCCCGTCGCCGTCAACGATTCGCCCGGCTTCGTCTCCAATCGCGTTCTCATCCCACTCATCAACGAAGCCGCTTTTTGCGTGATGGAAGGTGTGGCCACGCCGGAAGCCGTGGATGCTGTAATGAAGCTGGGCATGAATCATCCCATGGGGCCGCTGGAGTTGGCCGATTTCATCGGTCTGGACGTTTGCCTCGATGTGATGGAAGTGCTTTTTGAAGGTTTCGGCGATTCAAAATTTCGGCCCTGCCCGCTGCTTAAGAAAATGGTGGCGGCGGGCTGGCTGGGGAAAAAATCCGGCCGCGGCTTTCATAATTACAGTGAAAAGTGACGCGTGTGCAAACCCCTTGCGCGCGCGACAGCGCCTAAGATCGGAAGATTTAAACGTAGAGCCGCGGCCTTCAGCACGGCAGCTTTTCTGGAGTTTCGCTTTCAGTTGCAGCCGCACTAACAGATGTAGGCAACGCTTTATGTTTGCTTTTTGTTCGCCCTAAGGTTAAGATGACGCTGCTCGAAGCGCTGAGTGCGTTAGCTACAAGATACGGTTAGCCAGAAGATAAATGATTTGATAGACTCCGCCCATTCCGGGCGGCGAAATTTCCTCTCCGAGGTGCATCGTGGCAGACGATCGCAGCAAGATTCTTGAATCGGCCATTGCGCAGATCGAAAAGCAGTATGGCAAGGGCGCCATCATGCGTCTCGGCAACCGGGATGTGCTCGTGCCGGTTAGCATAATCCCCAGCGGCTCGATCAGTCTGGATGCGGCGCTCGGCGTGGGAGGATTTCCGCGCGGCCGCGTGGTGGAGATTTTCGGACCGGAATCCGGCGGCAAAACCACGATGACGCTGCACGTAATCGCGCAGGCGCAGAAGATGGGTGGCCAGGCTGCGTTCATCGACGCCGAACACGCGCTTGATCCCGCCTACGCCCGCAAGCTTGGCGTAGACGTAGACAATCTGCTCGTGTCACAGCCTGACAATGGCGAACAGGCTCTCGAAATCACCGAGACGCTGATTCGTTCAGGCGGGTTGGACGTTGTCGTGGTGGACTCGGTGGCCGCTCTGGTTCCGCGCGCCGAATTGGAAGGCGAAATGGGCGAGCCGCAAATGGGCCTCCAGGCGCGCTTGATGTCGCAAGCGCTCAGAAAGCTTACGGGCATCGTCTCGAAATCACGCACCTGCCTGATTTTCATCAACCAAATCCGCGAAAAAATCGGTGTCATGTTCGGCAATCCGGAAACCACTACCGGCGGGCGCGCCCTGAAATTCTATTCTTCGATTCGCCTGGATATCCGCCGCATCCAGTCGATCAAGGAAGGCGATCGGGTGATCGGCTCGCGCACGCGAGGAAAAGTGGTGAAGAACAAGGTGGCCGCGCCCTTCCGCGAAGCGGAATTCGACATTCTCTATGGCGAAGGTATCTCGTTTGAAGGCGATCTGCTCGACCTTGGCGTGACTCACAACATTGTAGAAAAAAGCGGCACCTGGCTCAGCTTCGGCGCCGAGCGCATGGGCCAGGGGCGCGAGAATGCCCGGGTCTTTTTGAAGGAACACACCGATGTTCGCTCCAAAATCGAAGCCGCTTTACGCAAAAAACTCGGGCTACCCGGCGCTGCGGGGCAGGTTGAAGCTCCAGCGAATACGGCCGAACGGCAACCGGAAAAGGCAGTGGCCGCCGCTTCCGGTGCTGCTGCGGCCCTCCGAGGCAAAAACGGCCGTTAGCATCGTCAATATATAAAATATAAACAGCCGATTTTCCACGAAACGGAACCCTCCCACATGGCTTCGCCCTGCTCATTGCAGGGTATCCTTTTGGTGTCAAAGTGCTCAGCGCACAGGTACTAACGGCAAAATAGTCCCGATTGGCTATTGCATAGGGCATGCTACTTCTCTAGAATCCGGCTTGCCAGCACCCGGAGTGTAATGGCACTCTGGGGCTGACCATTTTTTACGGTCAAACGTCTAATCGGCATACGAGACCCAGTCTTATGTATCGTTTAAATCGTCTATTTTTTGCAGCTCTATTTTTAGCGACTTTAGCTCTCGCGCCTCACTCCGCGTCCGCGGTGGTGGCAAAGGCTGCCACGCGCGCCGTGCGCAGACCGCGCGTGGCGCGAGGTGTTCCTACTTTCGCCGATTCCACGCTGGGCGACGTTGCGACTTTTGACGATCCGATTGTGCGCGCAGCAGCGATAGCCGGGCTCGGGAGGTATAACGGTTCGGTCGTTGCGGTGGATCCAAATTCAGGCCGCATTCTGACCATCGTGAATCAGAAACTGGCATTTTCCTCCGGATACATTCCGTGTTCCACGATAAAGCCGGTGATCGCAGTTGCCGCTCTCGAAGAGAACGTGGTCACGCGCGACACGATGATCAAAGTGGCGCCGCGACTCTATCTGAACCTCGTCGAAGCTTTGGCGCATTCCAACAATGCGTTCTTCGAGGAGTTGGGCCGGCGCATGGGATTTGAGACTGTGTCGCACTACGCGCGCTTGCTCGGCTTGGGCGAGTTGGCAGGTTATCAGGTCCCGGAAGAGCAGCCTGGCGCGTTTCCCTCTGAGCCGCCAAGAAATGGCGGCGTAGCGCGCATGTCCAGTTTCGGCGAGGGGATTCACATCACGCCGCTGCAGCTGGCATCCCTCGTGTCGACTGTGGCGAATGGCGGGACGATTTATTATTTGCAATACCCGCGCACAGATGCGGACATCGCCAGTTTCCAGCCGCGAATCAAGCGCAAGCTTGATATCGAATCTCTCTTGCCCGATGTGCGCGACGGAATGCTCGCTGCAGTGCTTTATGGCACTGCGCGGCTCAGCTACCTGGACGACGAACAAGCGCTCGGGAAGACGGGAACTTGCTCCGACTCAGCTTCCCGTGTTGGATGGTTTGTTTCTTATGCGGATCAAGTGCATCCGAAGATCGTGATCGCCGTGTTGATGCGCGGACAGGGCAGGGTCGTAACCGGACCAATGGCGGCGCAGATCGCAGGCAGAATCTATCGACGTCTGGACAGCGCGAACTACTTCATCGATAAACCCGGGGCAAAGCCGAATCTGAGCGCGAACACAGCTATCGCGCACTAATCTTCCGCAGCAGTCTTCCCTAAATATTGGCTGAATTTTTGCGGTATTTTCCGCAGGCTCGAGCCTAGCGCACTTCCCAGGTGTCGCCAGAGCGGAGCAGCTTTTCGATATCGCCCGCACCGCGCTTGGCCGTCACATCCTTGATCTGATTCGCCATCGTATCTTCATAGCGCGGGACATCGTTCCATGAGCGAAGCACGCCAATCGGAGTGGGGAAGCCAGGCATCTCTTCCATCTTCGCCAGCAAGAATGCGTAAACGGGGTTGCGATATTGTTCGTCGTGGATGAGCAGATCGTGCTCGGAAACGTCGCTGCCGAGCTGCACCATTTCCAAATCGAGCCCATTCAGGCGAATGCCCTTGTCGCGATTTTTTCCGAAGATCAGCGGCTTGCCGTGCTCGAGTGAAACGATGTGTTCCGTGCGGGCGTCTTTTTCGGTCAAATGTTGCCAGGCGCCATCATTGAAGATGTTGCAGTTCTGCAGAATTTCGATATAGGCCGCGCCTTTGTGCGCAGCGGCTTTTTTCAGAGTCTCTTTGAGGTGTCCCTGCATGACGTCGACCGAGCGAGCCACGAAAGTGGTTTCGGCTCCGAGCGCCAGCGCGAGCGGATTGAACGGGCGAGCATCCGAGCCGTACGGAGTGGACTTAGTCTTCTTTCCAAATTCCGACGTGGGCGAATATTGGCCCTTGGTCAATCCGTAGATGCGGTTATTGAACATGAGCACCTTGATGCCCACGTTGCGGCGAAGCATATGGATGGTGTGATTGCCGCCGATGGAAAGCGAATCGCCGTCTCCGGTGGCCACCCAGACTTCGAGCTCCGGATGCGCGACTTTGATTCCCGTCGCTACCGCGGGTGCGCGTCCGTGGATGGTGTGGAATCCGAAGGTATTCATGTAATAGGGAAAACGGCTGGAGCAGCCGATGCCCGATACGACCACGAATTTTTCGCGAGGAATTCCCAATTCCGGGAAAACGGCTTGCACGGCAGATAAAATTGCATAGTCACCGCAGCCGGGACACCAACGAACTTCCTGATCGGTCTGAAAATCTTTCTTCGTTAGAACTGGCGTAGTCGCGCTCATGGTCTCCCTTATCTCCCGTTTCTTCCGGCCCCGACTGGTCCGTAGCTGAAAACTTCCTCAATTTTGGCTTCGAGCTCCGCCTGTTTGAAAGGCTGGCCCTGAATCTTGTTGTAACCCTCCACGTCCACCAAATATTTTGCGCGAAGAATCAAGGAAAGCTGGCCCATATTCATTTCCGGCACTAACACTTTGCTGTAGCGCTCCATCACGTCTCCCAGGTTGCGCGGGAGCGGATTCAGATAGCGCAGATGCACGTGTCCGATGCGGCGGCCGGCCTCGCGTTGCGTTTTCAGAGCCGCCGTGATCGAACCGTAAGTCGATCCCCAACCAATGATCAGGAGATCGCCATCCGGATCGCCAGCCGGCACGACATCCGGAACGTCCTGGCCGATAGCCTCGACCTTGGCTGCACGCATGCGAACCATCTTTTCGTGATTCAACGGCTCGTAGTTTACGTTGCCGGTGACGTCCTGCTTTTCGAGTCCGCCGACGCGATGTTCCAGACCGGGCGTTCCCGGAATGGCCCAGGGACGCGAGAGCGTTTGCGGGTCGCGCTTATAAGGCAGAAAGCCTTGTGGGTCCGTTACGAAATGTACGGGGAATTGCGGAATCTCGCTGACGTTGGGAATGCGCCAAGGTTCCGCACCATTCGCCAAGTAGCCATCCGAGAGCACGATTACCGGAATCATGTACTTCAGTGCAATGCGGCTGGCTTCGATGGCGATCCAGAAACAATCGCCGGGGGTGGAAGCCGCGAGTATTGGGATAGGAGCTTCAGAGTTTCTGCCGTACATGGCCTGTAGCAAATCGGCCTGTTCGGTCTTGGTCGGAAGGCCCGTAGAAGGGCCACCGCGCTGGATGTCGCAGATCACCATCGGGAGCTCGACTGCAACGGCCAAGCCCATGGCCTCAGTCTTCAACGCCATGCCAGGACCGGAAGTCGTGGTGATGGCCAGCGTTCCGGAGTACGCAGCTCCAATCGCCGAAGTGATGGCGGCGATTTCGTCTTCGGCCTGGAAGGTGAGGACGCCGAAATTCTTGTATCCGGAGAGCTCGTGGAGGATATCGGACGCCGGCGTAATCGGATAAGAACCCAAAAAGAGCTGCAGGCCGGCTTGCCGGGCCGCAACGACGAAGCCCATAGCAAGAGCCTGATTGCCGCTTAAGTTCCGATAGATGCCAGGCGCAAGCTTGGCGGGAGGAATTTCATAGCTCACCTGGAAGGCTTCGGTTGCTTCGCAGTAACTGTAACCGGCCTTCAGAGCGCGCTTATTGGCCTCGGCCAACAGCGGCTTATTCTTGAACTTATCGTCGAGCCAGCGATAAGTGTTGTCCATTGGCCGGTTGTAGAGCCAATAGCTCATGCCGAGGGCGAAGAAATTCTTGCAGCGGTTCATGGACTTGGCGTCGAGGCCGAGTTCGGCCAGCGCCGCCTGGGTCAAGCGTTCAAGCTGTACGGCGAAGACGCGATAGGCATCGAGGGAATGATCTTCCAGAGGGTTCGTCGCCTGATGCGCTTTGCGGAGGTCGTTATCCGAAAAGCTATCGCTATTGACGATAAGGATCCCATTCTTTTTGAGATCCTTAATGTTCATCTTGAGCGCCGCCGGATTCATGGCCACTAAGACATCAACGGCGTCGCCCGGGGTGTAAACGTCGCTCGAGGAGAATTGCACCTGGAATCCGCTGACGCCCGGAAGAGTTCCCGCAGGGGCGCGTATCTCGGCCGGATAGTCCGGGAAGGTAGCTAAATCGTTTCCATAAAGGGCCGCGGTATTGGTGAACTGACTGCCGGAAATCTGCATGCCGTCGCCAGAGTCGCCGCAGAAGCGTATAACCGCGCGATCGATTACCTGCCGCTTGGGCTTCGTCTCGACAGCATCAGTGATGGTGGCCATTATTGCGTATGATCCTCAGTAAGTTGGAAGCTGGCGTCCGCCCGAGCGAGTTCCCCCCGAAGCTATAAACTGGTGAAAAGGAGACCCACTGAGGGGCGCCGCGATTCCAAATATAACACAATTTCGGCCGCTCCCGTTTGCGTTTGCGGCAACGAGTAAATACGAATCAGAGATCGTCATTTTGACTCCGATTGATTTGGTTTTCGCTCGCTTTTTTCGCCAGAGCGGCCTCGAGCGGATCGGCCGGTTCGTACGGCGGCCCGGGAATATCCCAAATGATCCGAGGAGGCCGCTTCTGGGCCTGCAATTCGTGAAATCGCGCGTCCTCCAGGCGCATGTACCCCTCTCGATTGATGGCGCCAAGGCTATTGAGAAGCAACTGACGGATGTAGGCAAGCGTGACGGCGTCGCGTCGCGGAATGCGCTTCAACGTGACCTGCTTCACGAGATTTCCGAGGAAGCGATTGACCGAAGCGGCGTCGCTGAAGTCGCTGACGGAGGCCAGGAGTTCGGTTGCGGCGGTTTCGCTTCCGCGCTGGGTTTGCAGGCGGCGCTGAGCATGATAGGCGCAGAGATCCGAGGTGGCGCTCATTAGGAGCATATGGCAGCGGCGGCCCGCGGAGTCGATATGACGGCAGAGCGCTGTATCGGTTTCGGCTGCCTGGGCCCGCGACTCAGAGGGTGCCAGATTTGCAGTTTCGGCAGTTAAAGTAGCAGGAGAGGGGACCCCTGCCCCCCTAGTTTTTCCGCAAGAGTTTGATTTCATTGGAGTTCCTTTGAGTTTTTGTGCAAGAGTATGATTCCATGGTAGTTAAGGAAGGGGTGAATCGCCAAATGTTTGCAGTCAGGAACGGTACGCGAATGGGATCGGCTGACGTTTCCGAGACAAACGAATGCCGGGTGCAATCGGAGCCAACGCAGAATACGCGCACATAGTATTTTACCGCACGAGTAAAGCGCTGCCCCAGAATCCCGCAGGTCTGTGACATTGAAAGCTCAGGGGGTGTGTTGCTCTAATCCTTGCACGCGCCAGGATGCGAGGATTACCAACGTTTAAGAGCAACTGCATATCCGGTAAGCAGTCCATGGAAGAATGCCTGCCGAACCTTTTGGTTAGAATCCTTATAGTGTAGGATCGCGTCATCGAGCGCGCGGAGGAGTTTCTCACGGCGCTCCTGATGCCTGCCTCCATCCGTCAGTTTTCCCACGAGAGCGCGTACTGCATCATCGTCAGCGATCGTGAACTTATGCGAGTGACGAGCCATGACCGCACCTCCCTTTTTGGAACACCTCCCTTTTTGGAAATTGTACCGCTCAAGCCTCGTCGTCTGTCGGAGGAACAGAACTTAAGTCAGGCATTTCGCTGGGTTGGCTTAAAGAGCAGTTTCACCACAGTTTGGGGAATTTCGCATTCTCGGCGACCATCGTGTCCCGTGCGATGGTGGCGCCCATGCGCCACCACCGCATCGTTGGTTAGAATCTCGCAGCCGCCGAGGCCCGCGTAGACGACGGAGCGGCAACCTCTTTAGCTTTCGACCAATTCCTACGAAGCTCTTCCGCGCGAAGAATCACACGGTCGATGACATCATGAGAAGTCCTCGAATCCTCTGCATCTGTGGAGCTACCTGCACGCGGGATCTCTAACATCTGCAGTTTTTCTAATACAGCCTTCATAGCACGAGCAGGGTTGCGGAGAAACTCCGAGCTTCGGATATGGGTGAAGATCCAGTCCATGCGTTCAAGCACAGATTGGCGGTCCATGTCTTCAGGAAGCTTTTCGAGAGGGTGATATCGGTCCCCGTCGCACTCGATAGCGAGCCGCTTGCCGTCACCTTCGACAACCAGATCGATACGGAACTTTCCAATTTTCCAGTGCGGCGAGACCCGATACCCCGCTGCCACGAGGCGTTTCATGATCTCTCGTTCGAAGCTCGATTGTGCGCGCCCTTCCTACAGGGCCTCAATAGTACCCCGCTGCTTCGCCATCGGAGCGCTGGGGGCTCCTCTGGCGGGACTGTCCAAGGCCGGGGGGCCGCCTTCACTCCCGCGCGGCGGCCATATGTACTCTAATGAAAAAGGTACGCCCAAGTGCCGTGAGGTTTCTCCCGGGCATCTAATTAAGCAGCAACGAAACCGCAACCGGCGGTTCCTGCGCGATGAGATCGACGCCGAGAAACGAAGGCGATATCTAATGTTTTCCAGAAAACCGATTCGATTCCTTATTTTTGCTCTGGCGCTTGCTTCGCGAGTCCTCGTACCAGCCAGTGCCCGAGCGCAGCAAAACCAGGTAATGGGAGAGGTGCAGTTTTCAGGCGTCACCAACGTTGAGAAAAACTCGGGCGTATGGATCGATGAGCAATACGTTGGTTATTTGAAGGAACTCAAGGGAGACAAGAAGATCATGCTCTTGCCGGGCGAACATGAAATCTCTGTTCGGCAAGCCGGGTATAAGGATTTCACAAACAAAATCATTGTTGAGCCAGGCCAGGTAAAACTCTTCCGTGTCACAATGGAGAAAAATCTAAAGGCGCAGTACCCCGGGTCCGACGCCGCCACGCTGAAGCTCAACGTAATACCCGAACGAGCTGCCGTCTTTCTGGACGACGGCTATGTCGGGCACGCCAGCGATTTTGGAGGAACGTTTCATTCCATGCTCGTTAGCCCCGGACGGCATCGGATCAAGGTTGAGCTTCCCGGATATCGGACTTTCGAAACAGAGATTAATCTTCTCGCTCGCCAGAAATCCGAAGTCAAGACAGAACTAGTGAAGGGGAGCATTCAGGATGCTGGCCCGCTAGTCAAACAGCCTTAGCGGTAGGGCGTTTCAGTTCGCAACACGGCGTTATTTGAGGCTATCTGCAAGGAAGACCTTGAGGGAATTGTCGCCAAACACAAGCTCGCGCCGTATACCACCAATCCCGCCGTTTGGTTCAAAGTCTTGAATCCTGACTACAGTCAGAAGCTCGGTCGCAAGGAAATGTTTGACAAATTCAGAAACCGGGGTTTGGTTTCGGTCGGGGCGGCCGAAACAACATAGCCCGCACGAAAAGGTAAAGTATTCAGGCAAGTCTCTTGCTTCGGCCAACTCCTGGTATTCAAGAATCCGACGTGGGATTGGCACGACTTCAATCCTGCGACCGATATCGACCTTGCACTTAAGGCTGATAACGGCTTGCTCGAATTCACCGATCCCAATCTGAAGCCCTTTTTCGATCGGGGCGGCAAACTGCTGATGTATCACGGCTGGGCCGACCCGCAAGTTACGCCAATGAACAGCGTCAACTATTTCAACGATGTGGTCAGAAAATTCGGCGAAGGCGTGGTCGGCAAATCCATCGAGTTGTACATGGTGCCCGGCATGAATCATTGCGGTGGCGGTCCCGGCACGGACACATTCAACAAGATGGCAGCCATCGAGCAATGGGTTGCGGGCGGCGCCGCGCCGAAGGAAATCTTCGCGTCCCATCTCAACAATGGAACTGTGGACCGCACTCGTCCGCTTTGTCCGTTTCCGCAGGCGGCCACCTACAAAGGAACCGGCAGCACCGATGACGCTGCGAATTTTGTTTGCAAAGCGCCGTAGTTGAGATCGGGAACAGGATTTGCAAGGAGCGTAGTGCAGGTCCGCCGCAGGTACCGTTTTACTTGCTGCAACCGTGGCTAGCCTGTTCGAATATATCGAACAGTCGGCTTGCGTTCGGCCCAGCCAGCGTGTCCAAGCGGTGAGGCTGTCCCTTTTCTACAGTGTATGTAGCGGTCATACCTTTGGCTCGAAACTCCGCCGCCTGTTTCTGCATCAGAGGCTGCCACCCCATTGGGTCTAGTTCCCCGACGAACATGTTGATGCACATTTTGGAGATCGCCTGAATGTGAGCTGGGGTTTCCTCCCACAGATATCCTGGGAACGCCGTGATTGAGAGGAAGTAATCAGGATTCAGCGATGCCACGTGAAATGAGGCAATGCCGCCATTCGACGGCCCCGCGATATGGAATTTATTGTCCCGGATTTTGTAGTCAGCCAGAATCTTTTTCAGGAACTCAGGGAAGATGCGCTCCCCGCCTTCAAAGAACAACTGATCGTTCGGCGCTGCGGGAACCACGACGATATAGCCGCGCTTCTCCGCCTCATCGCGGAAATTCCTTGCGATGACATTATCGACTACGTTCATGGTCTGCGGTCCGCCGCCAAAGCCGAGGACTCCTGGATAGGCTTTGCTCGGATCGTAGTTCTTTGGAAGTACGACCTTGTAGTGAACCGTCGTTCCTTCAATATTCATGCTCTTGTCGAGAACATCGGCCCTGACCGGAACGGTCGGTACGATCACAAGGATTGCCATGAGCCACAAGATCGCCCCTCGGTGTTGTCTCATATCGTTCCTCCTCGCTGGCGGTGCTTTCGCGCGTGTCCTCGGATTTAGTACCCGACTGCCTGGCCGTCCTCCCGAAAATTCGAGCCAGCCCGATAAACGCCAGCGATCGGGTCCGTACAATGAAGATCCGTCGGCACGCATCCTGGCGAGGCGCCCGGATCAGGGGTGAACATAATCCCCTCGAACCCTCCCACTGGCGAACCGTTGGAAGAAGAGGTTTTGTGCCCCATGCCAATCAATTGCGAACCAACCAGCTTGAACAGTTGCGACTCCAGTTCCAGCCTGTTGCTCACCTGGTTGTGATGAAAGCGGGCCATATCTCCCGCTGCTTGGACATTCGCGCCAAGGTCGAGGATATTTACCAGCACCTGCATGTTCCCTTGGCCCTGCTGGTCGCCGCCATGTTGGCCCGTTACGAGTAAAGGTCTGCCGTTCTGCATGACGAAAACGGCCGACAGCGTGTTGTATGGGCGTTTTTGCGGCGCAATGACATTAGGACTCTTTGGATCGAGAGTAAATAACCCGCCGCGATTATGGAGTATGAATCCGTAGCCCGGCACCGTAATGCCTGACCCCCAGCCGGCGAAGTTGCTGTTGATCCAGGACACCATATTCCCCCAACGGTCGGCGGTCGCCAGGTAGATTGTGTCGCCGCTATCGCTGGTCTCTGAGCTGGAAGATCCCGTGCTGGAAGCTCGTTTAGGATCGACCTTGCTGCAAAGCGACGCGGCATGCGGTTTTGACGTGAGCGTTTCGACTGGCACCGAGACGCTGTTCGGGTCAGCATTGTGTGCGTACAAGTCGGCGTAGACCACCTTCTTGGTCTCGACTAACGCGTGCCAAAAAAGAGGACTCGCTGGTCCAAGAGTGGCGAGTGTCTGTCCGGGATACCAGATCGGCACGCACTGTTCCAGCACGTTCATCGCTTCCACGATCCCCCAGGCCTGTGAAGGCGCCCTCGTCCCGTAAACGGTGAACTGATCGTGGTATGTCGTGGAAGCGGGAGTCACCCATTCGCCCTTGTAGTTCGCCAGATCGTCAAGCGTCATCGTGCCGCCGAGTGCAGCGGATTTGGCAACGATGGCCCGAGCCACCTCGCCTTTGTAGAACACATCCCGTCCCTGCTGTTGGATCAGCCTGAACATTTTTGCCAAGTCAAGGTTCTTGAAAATGGTGCCCACCGCAGGTGGGATTCCGTTGATGTAAAAGGTCTTCTCGGAGTCCGGATCCACTTGCTTGCAACACTCCACGAGCGGCAGCGCATTCTTCATACGCCAACTGCTTTGGATTTCCTCTGTCACCGGAAAGCCCTGCTCTGCATAATCGATGGCCGGCTGCAAAACTTCTTTGAACGTCTTCGTGCCGAACCGGGTCAGCACTTCTTGCCAGCCCCAAAGCGAACCTGGAACAGTGACCGTGAGGATTCCGCCTGACGGCATGCCTGAACCGGGACCGAAGTTCGCCGGATACGCTTTATAGCCGAGCGAGTTCATGCGGGCGAGCGTCAGACCGCTAGGCGCGATCCCACTGGCGTTGAGCTGGTAAACCTTCTTCTCTTTTGCGACGTAGATAATCGCGAACAAATCGCCACCGATACCGGTGTTCGCGGGATAGACCACGTTCAGCGCTGCTGCCGTCGCCACCGCGGCGTCAATGGCGTTGCCACCATTCTGCAGCATGCGCAGACCCGCCTGCGCAGCCAGCGGCTGCACGGTACTGACGATGCCGTTGCGCGCCATGACTTCTGATCGCGTCTGTTGCAGCCAGCCCTCCATTCGATCGCCTCGAACCGCTTGGCATGCGGGTGCTGCCGGCGTTGCCGTGCATATCTGCATGGGTGACGACTGCGCAAAGGCGAAACTCGGGCTCAGGACCAGCACGCCAAACAGAATGTAGGAGAATCTGTTCCACCACTGGTTCATGTGGCTATCCTCGACAAAATTCTTGGAGTCAGGAAGTCAACGTCGACGGTTATCTATTCTAGTCTAGGTCTCTCGGCAAACGGCACCGTTACTAGGTCGTACAAGGAGAGTCACTTGATTCCCATCGTTGTTGGCTCGGGAGATATCAAGGAACCGGCACCTCTACATAGCGGAACGGCGTTTCGACGTCCCTGTACCAATGAATCGTGTCCGGAGGAACAATATAGACATCCCCTTTGCTGATGCGATGAGACTGCCCACCTTGGATTGATTCGCCGCCAAACTTGTCAGGAGCTGTCGCTTTCACGGTGCCACCGATAACAAGGGTTGCAGCCCCACTCACGACATAAACGACGGCGGTAAAGCCCTTGTGGCTGCACCCTTCAGGTTTGCAGGCAGACTTCGCAGATTCTCGGCTATGAGTATCCACATTATAGGTCCCCACGCCGGATGTGTGGCTCCATAGCAGACTACTGCCCTCATTGGCGAGTGCTCTGTTAAAAGAGGAGTCCAATTTCTCGTGATCGAAAACGGTAACAACTCCACGATATGAATTTTCCTGGGCGGTTGATTTGGCGTGCCAGAGCGCACCGATTGCAACAACGGCACAACCTATCAAGATGGGCTTTCGCATGTTTAACATGGTTTCATCCCTCCGAATAAGGATTTGTGTCTATGAAGGCTACTCCTATTCACAATACGATAGCCACGGCGATAACGGCACCTCCGTAACCGCAACACAGAGGACTACACACCAATTCGGCGGGTATCATCGGCGAAGTGGGTTTGGCAGCCTCCAGAGCGGGAAGATGAGGCGACAAGAGACAATTTGGTTGACTTGGCAAAGCGCTGGGTGTAACCACAGGCAGGACTGTCAAAAATGAAAAGTCACGGACAAATGGAGGGTTACTCATGGGGCGTAGCTTAACGGCAACCCTGCTGATGCTGGGTGCTCTTGCTGTTTCATCGCCGCTCTTGGCGCATCATGGAAATGCGGCTTTTGCGGAGAATCCGATAACATTAAAGGCAGCGAAGGTGACGAATTTCGCCTGGTCGAACCCGCACAGCCTAATCGAGTTTGATGCGAAGGATGACAAGGGCAAAATGCAGCATTGGGTGGTTGAGACGGCTGCCCCTCAGGCGCTTGTGTTGATCGGCTGGAGCAAGACTTCCCTGCAACCGGGTGACATGATAACCGTTACGATGTACCAAGCAAAGACAGGAGCCCCTGCAGGCCGCCTGCAGAAAATCGTGCTCACTGACGGCTCCGAGTTGCATGATACGCAGCTCGGTGCTGACGGGGGCGGCAAGACTCGATACAACAATCCGGATGGCGAAACACCCGGGGTCAAGAAACAGTAATGCGAACTTAGAACGATCGTCGCTCTATTCGGGCAGCGAGGGTCATGCTGTTCGAGCAGGCGCAGCCTTTCCCGCGCGGGGCTTGCTTTCCGTGGTCTATTTTACAAGCTCGTAGAGTCAAGAAGGAGGACTGAGTGAGATGCGCAATTTGGCCGGCTTAGCAATGGTTGCTGTTTCCGCGGTGCTGGCTCTTTCGAGCGTGGCTGCGGCCCAGCGACAGTGGCCTACGGGCGTGCCCAGCGCCAGCAGCGCCGGCTACATCAAAGAAGGGGTTCCCAAGATGCCGGACCCGCCGGGACCCGCCCCCAAGCGTGAGCTCACCGGTGCCTGGGTGGGCCCCCAAAACGCGATGCAGGATCCGGTTCCTCCCATGACCGCAGCCGGCGATGCTGCATTCACGCTGCATAAGCCCAAGACGTTGGCCCAGCCATGGGGCGGAAATGATCCTTACCAGGTTTGCGATCCGCTAGGTTTTCCGCGTAACCTTTTCGCGCAAGCAGTCAGCTTTCGAGGCCAAATGTGGTTTGAGCCCGTGCTCAACCGCATGGTCATTCTCTACGGGCAGCAGAGAGTCTGGCGCGATGTTTGGATGGACGGGCGGCAACTTCCTGCGAAGGTGGACGCCAGGAGCTATCCAGATGCGCGGTTCTACGGGTACTCGATAGGCCACTGGGAAGACGACTCCACATTTGTAATCGATACCACAGGAGTGGACGATCGAACCTGGGTAGATGAACGCGCGCACCCCCACAGCACTGAGGCCCACTTTCAAGAACGTTACACGCGCGTGGATCAGTACAACCTACACCTCACTGTTACGATTGACGATCCCAAGTTCTATACGAAGCCATGGGCAGTCCTGAAAGCCAACTACTACTGGATGAAAGATCAAGATTTTACAGAGACGTTCTGTGTGCCGAGCGAGGCTCTTGCTTATCGCGATAAAGTTGCGAATCCGTCTGGGAACACAACCGGTGTCAAGTAGAATCAGGATCCAGTCCGACATTGGTCATGGAGTTGGACGCGGATCTGATTCACGACCGCCGTGCGTCGCATTACCCGACGTTCCCGCACGCGATGCAGAGCTTGCGGGTCTAGCTGCTCCTCCGCCTTGATCGGCACAAAGCGCATCCTGGGACGTTGCACCGCTTCCGCGATGGCTTCCGCATCCAGGAAGTCGCTTTTATTCGTCTGCACATACGGCTTCACGTACTGCGCCGGCATCAATCGCACTTCTTGACCTTGCTCGCGCAGATTCGCGGTGAAGATCAGCACCTGTCTAGGCGAGCATTTCCTGCGGACTACCAACTGCCTGTTGCACCCAGTCCCACCAATGAAAGACCGTCTCACCCAAATCGATGCCAAGGACGTGTAATTTCATGGGATGCCTCCTTTCCCCGCACTCTACACACTTTGAGACTCTCTGCGGTGGACCATCCCATTATGTGCATAGAACGGCGCAAAGCCGGATCGCCTGGATAAATTCGGCAGCCTTTTGCGCTGCGCCCACAGCTTCGCCTCCTCACCGATGGAAGGAGTGGCGGCATTGGTGCGCTTGGTGTATAAGCACTGCCAAGAGTTGAAGTCGAATGGACGGCTATAGCGAGGAGGAATCCGTGAAGCGCATGAGATGTTTGTGTCCAGCGATTTTTGTTCTTGCGCTTGTGTGTGGCAGTTGGAACAGCGCTCGTGCGCAAGGCGAGATTACTCTGTTGGCGGTGGGTCCGATGCGCGCTCCAACGCAGAAGATTGTGGCGAACTTCGAAGCCAAAACCGGCTACAAGGTCAAAGTGACTTACGGCAATGGCGCAGATACCAGAAGAATGGTCGCTAAAGGCCAAACTTTGGACGTGAACCTCATGGCGTATCCCTTTCCAGGGGCGCTCGCCTCAGGAACGATTGATCCCAATAGCGCGACAACGGTGACGAGTATTCTGACGGCTGTAGGCGTACCTAAGGGGCGGCCCCACCCGGATATTTCCACGCCCGCCGCAGTGAAGAAAGCGCTGCTGGCAGCAAAGAGTATCGGCTATGAGGACCCCGACTTCACCGCCGCTGGCGAGGGACCTTGGGAGGTGCTGACCAAACTCGGTATCGCCGACCAAGTGGCAGCCAAGAGCCAGGTGGAGCTTGGACCCGGCGCTCAAGGAATCTCTCCGAGCGCCACGAATAACGCCACCAAAACTAACAAGCGGCTGGAAAACGGGGACATCGATATTGGCATGCTCATGCTCAGCGACATGCTTCCAGACAAAGACAAATATGACATCGTGGAGTTCTCCCGCGTAAGATTTGCACACCGGTCCCGGTTGTCGGATTCATCTCCACGCACGCGACCGACCCGGTTAAAGCCAAGGAGCTGCTGCAATATCTTGCGTCCCCAGAGGCGGCGCCGATCTGGAAAGAGGCAGGTTACGAGCCTCGCAGCTGAGTCATTAAGTTGAACGCAAGCTTTGCTGAGACGATTGAGGCTTTCACCTCCCCACTCCAGTGTCTGCTCGGCCTCCGTTATCCGCCCCGGTCTGAGTGTCTCTCATTACTTTGCCGTCGGCGAAAACCACTTTATTAAAGCGCCCAACGGGAAGGCCGGTCTTGGCTTGCCAAACATAAAGAGTGACGACGTCGCCCGGCTTCAGCGAAGTCCTGGTCCAGCCGATGAGCTGAGACGCCGGCGTGCTACCCATTTCCATGATCCAATGTTGAACATTGCCCTTATCGTCTGTATGGTCCGCCTTGATCAGAGGGTGCGGATTGATCCAGGCAAACTGCGTGATCACGGCATCTTTCAGCACGATGGGTTTGGACATGTCGTATGCCGCCGCACCGTGATGGGCAAACGTAGGATATGCAATAGCCAGCAATCCTGCGAATGATGCAACCAACATGAGTCCCTTTGTTTTCATCTTGCACCTCCGCTTATGAAATTGGGGCCGACCGTCACCCGCAATCCGCGCTTACCTGCGTTTTTGCGGAGCATTGGGATCGAAGCCGGCCGGATCACCCATCTCCTTCAAGTATTGCTGAACCTGCGATGGTATGCAGGTAAAGTCATCGAGTTGCTGATTCGGAATCCACCGGAAATGTTCCTCGCCGAGAAAGAACTGCTTGGTATAGAGCTTTGGGTCGTCCATGGTCACGGTCAGCGTCAGATCATTCTTGCTGTCCCGGTGAAAGCGTTCCTGCACGTGCGCGTCAATGGTATGGGGATAGCCGTTCTTGGTGGTCCAGGTGCTGTCGTCGAGCCCGGTGGTATCGACGACAAAGGTATAGTCGTCCTCCCAATGGCCCACCGAGTAACCATTGACTTTCGGATCGAGACCATCTTTCCCCGACTCTACGTTGGTGGGCAACGCCCGCCCGTCGGTCCAGATTTCGCGCCAGACATCCATGTACTGAATCATTATGAATGTTCGATTGGGCAGCGTGGCGATCGTCATTCCGCGAATTTCGTTGGTCATGTTCTGCGGAAATCCCAACGGATCACAATATCTCGTGTGAGGATCGTTTGTGCCGGCGGGACTATACCTGCCGATGGGCTTATTCTGATCGTACAACTGTTTTCCCAAAGGCGTGAGAGCCGGCCCCGTGGGAGCCTGCGCGTTTGTACCCTTAGGAACTGCGGCGCCGGAGCCCGGTCCTGCCCAAGTCCCAGTCAGATCGCGCTTGGGCGCAGGCCCACCGTCTCCAACGGCCCTATCCATTGGGTAATATTTCCAAAGAGAACGCACGTCAGTACCCTGTTTCGGCTGAGACTGGGCCGTTTGGGCGCTAGCGACTGAAGAAAGAACCAGTATCGCGCCTAAACACAGGATGGCGCTTATTAGCGGATTTCGCATTTTCGCAGAGTCCTCCTTACCATCCCCATCGTGCACGCCGCAGATCGAGTTCGCGCCACAACCGCCGTTGCTCAAGCAGAATGAGCATCCAATTCTCCGCCGGCTTGAACAAGATTCCTTCCCTAATACTCACAACTGAGGTTCAAAAGGTCGCGCGGAAACTCGAGCGGGTCACGGTCACGAAAGGGTCGTTTGCGGGCCCGAGATGGCGGCCGGACCGGTTTGGAGCTAGATTTCAGCGACGATTATGATCAGGAGTTTTGACGCGCCCACGCGAAGCGCCGTTACAAACAATGCTGAAAATCCCGATTCCGTCTCACATCCGATAAAGGGATGTGGATTCAACGGGTCATCGTAACACTAAGCTCGAAGTTCTACTTGCAGGAGTCTCAAAACGTACGCTGCGTTCCAGGATCACATCGCCGGCTTCATCCAGAACACAGTAGCGGGTCGATCGATCTCCCAGATCCATTCCAATGGTCAGTTTCTTCCGCTTCAAAATTTCGTTCCCACTCATCGTCACGGTGCTACTCTTATTCACGGCCGGTCTCCTTTCTATTGCGCCTTTGAGCGCGTCGATCCATTGGGAGCGTATCGCATCCCGTCGGAGACCGGCCTTCTCATCCCATCTGAGAAACGCGATTATCGGTAACTGCGAATCTGCGCCAGACACACACTCCGAAAAGTCGACTGTGACGGTCGAAAATGATGCTCCAAGTGGTTCGAGGTGAACTACGTGGAGGCGGCGTGGACTTTGGTGCCGTAGTCGAGGTTGGCGTACCAGTTACCGCGGCCTTGCGGGGTGAGGTCCATGAAGTGCCAGATTGGAGCGAGCAAGTCGATGCCGCGCTCCTTGATCTCGGGGGCCATCTTAGGATGCGAGGTATAGAAGTGGCGCAAGGAGCCGTCGGCGTCGCGGGTGAAAACAGAAACGGTGGAGTCCTGACGTCCTTCGCGGTCTTCGCTGCCGAAGTCGTACTTGAAGGTGCTATTTCCGGCGCTGAGGATGCGCAGCTTGTCCCAGCCTCGCGCGCGAGCGTGGGCGCGCAGAGTGGGGAGATCGGCAGCGGCGACGACGGCGAAGTCGAGATTCTGAGCAAGATGATGAGCGACGCCGTTGGCGCCGTCGAGCCAGGCGGTGCACATGGGGCACGGTTTGGACTGCCGCTTTCCGTACATAAAGTGATAGACAACTAGCGAGCGATCAGGCTTGGTGAAGAGTTCGCTGAGACGGACGGTGCGCACAGGCGCGTCACCAGCATTAAGGTCGCGGGGACCCTCTTCAAACTGATAGTCCTGAATAGGGGCGCCCTGAGGGAGATGGCGGCGCAGCTCGGCGACGCGTTCGCGCTGGCGCATGAGTTCGATTTCGGCGAGGCGAAGCTCCTCGCGCCTGGCAAGATACTCGGACGATTCGTTGGTCAAATTGGTTTGGCGAAACGTTCCGTCAACTATGGTGTGTACCATGGGTCGTTATCTCCATGTGTCATTCTCTCTCCGCAGCAAGGAGACGCAATCGGCGCGCCGCTCGCGGCCTGGCGCGCGTCTTCTTTCCAAAACGGAGGAATTGAAGACGAAGAAACATACACGGGGCTTTTCCGAAGCCAATCAGGCCGTTGTGTAGCGTAGGATTCCTTGCCTCGCTTTTCAAGGTTTTTCGAGTCGAACGCGCGCTGCAACAATGAGAACTGCGGATCCCTCGCGCTGCGGCGCTCCTGATGACAGCGCAGCTGTCAGATGCCGGCGTACCACGCGTAGCCGCCTTCTGGCGCCGACGAGCCCAAGCCTTTGCCGAAGCGTTTGAGGCTATCGGTGACGGTCAGGTTGGTGATGTACTTGACGTTCTTGTAGCCGAGCTGCCGTGGGACGCGCAGGCGAAGGGGTCCGCCGAACGGAACGGGAAGCTCACCGCCATTCATGCCGAGGGTTAACAGCGTTTGAGGGTGCAAGGCATCAGCCATATCGATGCTATCCCACCAGTCTGGCTGGATCGAACGATAGACAATATATCGGGCCTGGGGAAGAGCGCCCACCAGGTCTAGCAGGTGAGCGAGCGGCACGCCACTCCATTCGGCGACATACGACCAGCCCTCTTCGCATGCGATGAAGGTGATTTGGGTGCTATGCGGGAAGCTCTTGAGCTCCGCAAGCGAGAACGACGCCGGGCGGGCCACCATACCATCCACGGCAAGACGCCAGTCCACAAACGCTCCGTCGCGAAGGCGCTGGAACTTTTCGCCCAAGGGATCGACTTCGTTTGCGAACGGATCTTTCGAAATCTCCGTGCGAGCGAATTCGCGCGCCATGGAATGGCGGCTCAATAATCGCTGCGCAGCATAAGTGAGAGTTTCGCCCGGGCCGTAAAGAACGCCGGCATCGGGAGGAATGAGTCCATAACGCTTGGCGAGATTTGCGGCAACGCCGAGTCCTGCCGCGCCGGCGGCGCCCACTAAGCCTACGGTGATTAGCTTACGCCTCGAAATCTTATTCATAGTCGCTCCACACCTTTGGGCAGGCGACCGACGATCATGGCGCCCACCCGCTTCCGGAACCCCGCGAGATAAACCATAAGAACGTGAATCAAGAGAAATAGCACCAAAAAAATGGTGACGAAGAAATGTATGGTGCGCGCGGATTGCCGTCCGCCCAAAACCGTGACTAATGCGGGGAAGATACCTTCGATGGCCGGGGACATGGCCAAGCCCGTCCAGATGACCAAGGGGAAGAGAACGAAAATCACGAGCAGATAGCTCAAGCGCTGCAGAACGTTATACGACCAGGCTTCGTCATCAGTCGGCCGGCCGAAGCGCAAGTGCCGCGCGATGTCGGTAGCGAGACTCGTTGGCGAGAGGTCAGACGGAGAGGGAAATAGATTCCGCCGGAAATGCCCCCCGAAAAATCCGAAGGCGACATAAAGTAAGCCAGTCAATACGGCAATCCAGGCCGCCTCGAAATGCAGATAGCGGCTCCAGCCGTTCTGGTCGGGAAGCACATAGCCGTAGCCAGTAGGGACTGTATCCCTGGAGGATGGAATCGGCAGCGTGAATAAGGGACGCGTGTTTACGTTGCCGATTTCACCCCAATAAAAACGCGGGTGAGAGATGAGAATTTCCACTCCCGTTAGCAGGAGGGCCAGAAAGGACAAGGTAATCAGCCAATGCGTGACGCGAACGATGGCAGGATGTCGCGGAGGAGATGGTTCGGGCATCTGCGAAATTGTCATCGTGAAGACGTGCCGTACACCGGAAACTTCAAGGACTCTTTGGCCCCACCGACACGATACCTTTGGCTAATTCTGAAAGCAATTGGCCAAGACGGAAGGTCTTGGACGAATTCGGAAGCGGTAATACTTATTGTGCTTGTCGGGATTTTTGCAGTGCCGCCGGGATCAAAACATCTGTGTAGCGCTGGGCTTCTTTAGCTCGCACACTGCCGGATTGGGCGATTTGGTTAAACAGGGGTAAGACCTGGCCTTGCAGCATGGCCGAATTTTGCGTGGCTACTGCGCGGCCGTACTTTTTGACGGCGCTGATATAGGCGCCGTTTGCAGATGAGATGGCTTTGGTGGCGGCAAGCCTATCTTCAATATGCTTCTCCGCCGTGGGGATGAGGCTATTCAAGTAGTCGCGGGCGTCCATGGCTAAGGGGCCTTGTGCGTCGGCCACAGATTTGAACTTGGGCTGCAAATCCTGAAGTTCGTTGCAGAGCAGCAGCGTCGCCCTCTTCCACCAGCTCGTCGAAGTGATTTTTAAGCCGCGTCATTTGCCACTGATCGGCATCGGACGCCACCGTCGTGTCCACCTGATTTCTTCGTGCGTCGTCGCGAATCATTTGGGTGATAACGGTATCCCGCATTTGGCGCGCCTGCTGTTTGTGCGGGCCTGGGAGTGCCAAGAGTTCGTCGAGTGCCTTTACCTCTCGCAAAAGATGGCCGGGTTCGTGGGAAGTGGATTCGAACTGAACCGCGGCCCAAAGCTTCTCGTCCGCGCGACGCTCGGGAATGACTGCATCGACGTAATGGGCGGCATCTGACCAGTGATGGCCGACTTCTTGCAAAGTAAGAATGTCGCGAAACCACGTTTCGGCGTCGTCCAGATCGCCAGCCTGCAGGTACGCCATGGCTTTATCCCAGAGCGTTTGCTCCTGCCGCGAGGGGTCTTCGGTGGAATCGGGCAAAGGCGACACAGGTTTGAGAATGGCGTCGGCCGCAGGAGTAGGTATTGCGACGTCTGCAGTTGGTGTGGCCGGCACGCTTGGCTCGCCTGACGTATCGATTGGCGTCAATGTTTGCACCGCCGCAACGGGCGGAGGTGTCTCTGGGGTGGCGGCGGGGAAGGGAGGTGGCGCGGGAGATGGCGGAGTCAAATTCACGTTCTGCGTCGAATCGGGACGAATATCCAAGGCTAAAATCTTGTAGCGGCGAACGAGACCGAGCGTATTGTAGCGGCGGGCGATTCCGAGCGCGGTGTCCCGGCGAGCGATTCCGATCGCACCAAGCACAATGACTGTCAAAAGCGCGCAGGTGGCTGCGGCGTTGCGCAACGGATGGGAAGCCGGCCGGGAAGATTCTTTCGCAGGGATTTTTACGGGCTGGGGCGCAACGGGCGGCGCAATCGGGGCCGCGCCTGCAGGGAGCACGCCGGGAATTATCGGATTTGAAGGCAGTAGGACGGTCGGGGCGGGCTGCACGCCGGCTTTGGCAGCAGGCGCCTGCGTCAAGCTCTTCGATCCTTTTGCGGTCAAGGAGAAATGCAGGTTTTCGACGTCTTTGAGGAGACTGTCCATTGATGAGTAGCGTTCTTTCTCGTCCTTGCGAAGACATTTTGCAATGATTCTTTCGAGCGCAACCGGGCATTCGGGGAACACCCGCCATATCGGAGGAGGCTCATTCTGCAGAATGCTGAGCAGCAAGGCGGCATGGTTTTCACCGGTGAACGGCCGCTGATAGGTAATAAGTTCGTGGAGAACGATTCCCGTTGCCCAAATGTCAGAACGCGAATCGAAGTGCTCGCCGCGAACTTGTTCTGGAGACATGTACGCCAGCGTGCCGAGCAACACTCCCGTTTGGGTTTGTGAAGCGTTACCTAGGCGGGCGATGCCGAAATCGACGACCTTAACGATGTCATCGCGCGTCACGACGATATTGGCCGGCTTGACGTCACGGTGGATCACGCCATGACGATGAGCGTAGTCGAGCGCACGGCAGGTCTGGACGATATACCCGAGCTTTGTCGCGAGCGGCAGCGCCGGCTGGCGGGCGATAATTTTCTCCAGACTCTCTCCTTCCAGATACTCCATGGCGATAAAAGGAGCGCCGCCCGATTCGGCCAGTTCGTAAATGGTAACGATATTGGGATGCTGTAACCCGCCGGCAGCCCTCGCCTCGCGGTAAAAGCGCTCCAGGAGATCGGCGCTTTGGGCGACGCCAGAGGTGATCGTCTTGACGGCGACGGCGCGGCCAATGAGCGGATCGCTTCCCTTGAAGACGACTCCCATGGCTCCGCGGCCGATCTCCTCGAGGATTTCGTATCGGCCAATGTGCTCTTTTTCGCGCAGCGGCATAACCCAAGCCTCGCCTTATCTTAGTTTACCGGCGTGGGGGGCACCGTTCTTCGAGGCTCAAGGGGCGCGTAGCGGAGCCGTTACGTATCAGTTTGGGGTCGTTCCGGTGGCAGCGGCAGCGAGATGAGTTGAGGGGGAACTGCAGATCCCTCGCGCTGCGGCGCTCGTGATGACACATAGTAGTAATGAGCGTACGGCGCTCTTGATCACAGCGTGCGCTGGATCCGTCGCCGACGAAATTGCAGAAAGCGCGAGCCGCGACCTGAGCTACAGGGCTCAGAACGGCACACGAGGTGGCCACAAAAACGTAGCCATTAGCAGTACAATTCGCGCTACTAGAGAAAAGCAGATTCTTCGCTGCGCGCCCATCGGCAAACCGGCCCTATGCAAAAAGGGAAACTGCAGATCCCTCGCGCTGCGGCGCTCGTGATGACACCAGTGATCTCGTGGCTGGGTTGCGGTGTGATAGAAGAGCGTTACCCAATTTCAAAAGTGAGCTTCTTTTGACCGTCTCTCCGGCTCAACTCTCCGAGAATGCGACGAAGGCCTTTCGCGCCGCGCGTGATTTCCTGCTCGCGAACCGTGATGATTACCGCGCTGCTTACGCTGGGTTTCAATGGCCCAACCTCGATCGTTTCAACTGGGCCTTGGACTGGTTTGACCGCATTGCCGCCGGACCCCGGCGCAACCAAAGCGCGTTGTGGGTAGTTCACGAGGACGGAAGAGAAATAAAGCTGAGTTTTGCCGAGCTATCAGACCGTTCTTCGCGCTTTGCGAATTACTTTCGCCGTTTGGGTGTGTGCCGTGGCGACCGCGTTCTGGTAATGCTGGGAAATACCCCGCCACTCTGGGAAACGATGCTGGCTGCGATGAAGTTGGGCGCGGTCACGATACCTGCCACCAGTCTGCTCACCGCGCATGACGTAGACGATCGCGTTGCCCGCGGGCACATACGCCACATCGTCTGCGCATCGGAGCTTGTCCCCAAGATTGAGGTGGCTTGCGGAACCTGCACCCGTATAGCGGTCGGAGGGCGAGTTTCGGGCTGGCAGGCGTTCGAGGAGGGATATGATGCGCCGATTCGATTCGAAGCTGACGGAGAGACGAAGGCGAGCGATCCCTTGCAGCTTTACTTCACTTCGGGCACCACGGCCAAGCCCAAACTCGTGCTGCACAGCCACGTAAGCTATCCAGTCGGCCACCTCTCTACCATGTATTGGATCGGCATCAAGCCCGGCGATCTCCACTTTAATCTTTCCTCGCCCGGCTGGGCTAAGCATGCCTGGAGCTCGTTCTTTGCGCCGTGGAATGCTGAGGCAACGGTTTTCGCTGTGAACCAGCCGCGATTCAACGCCAGAAGCCTGCTGGATTGCCTCAGCCGGTGCGGTGTTACGACGTTCTGTGCTCCGCCCACGGTGTGGCGCATGCTGGTTATGGAAGATCTGGCGGCATGGAAGACCACACTGCGCGAGGTGACGAGTGCCGGCGAGCCGCTGAATCCCGAAATAATCGAGCAGGTGCGGACGGTGTGGGGGCTCACTATCCGCGACGGCTACGGGCAGACAGAAACCACGGCTCAAGTTGGGAATCCACCAAACCAGCCGTTGAAGCCCGGCTTGATGGGCAGGCCGTTGCCGGGCTATCACATTGTGTTGCTGGACGATGATGGCAAAGAGGCCGAAGAAGGCGAGCTATGTCTGCCGCTGGATTCGGCGCCGGCTGGTCTGATGCCTGGTTACCAGAATAATGACGGCACAATCAAGCCGCTCGAAGGCCGTGTGTACTCCACCGGTGATGTCGTTCGCCGTGAGGCCGATGGATATCTCAGGTTTGTCGGCCGAGCCGACGACGTCTTCAAGGCATCGGACTATCGCATCAGTCCGTTTGAGGTGGAAAGCGCGTTAATCGAGCATCCCGATGTGGTCGAGTGTGCGGTGGTTCCGGCGCCCGACCCCATTCGGCAAACTGTGGTCAAGGCTTTCGTAACTCTGCGTGCCGGGACGGATCCTTCCGCGGAGATTGCGTTTTCGATTTTTCGGCACAGCCGCAAAACGCTGGCGCCTTACAAGCGCGTTCGCCGGTTGGAA
The DNA here is from genome assembly GCA_963846235.1 of uncultured Acidobacteriota bacterium. Taxonomy (GTDB): domain Bacteria; phylum Acidobacteriota; class Terriglobia; order Acidiferrales; family UBA7541; genus Palsa-189. Next base: position 2,244,927 of record CAWJVF010000002.1, on the reverse strand, counting down.
TTCACAGAATTACCGAAGACGATCTCGGGGAAGATTCGGCGCGTGGAATTGAGGATTTCAGAAGCGGAACGCGTTGCCGGAGGTCAGCGGAGGGCATCAGAGTTTCGCGAAGAGGATTTTCCGGAACTGGGATGACATGCACGAAGGGGGAACTGCAGATCCCTCGCGCCGAGGCGCTCGTGATGACAGCGTCTAAAGATTGCAATTGACGCTTCGCCTTGTATTCGCCTATACTGTTGCGCGCCGGTCTTCTGAGGTGAAAGGCGATGACGCTCACCAAACGACAAAAGGAAGTTCTCGATTTTTTAGTCAACTTCGTGAACAAGCACGGCTACTCGCCCAGCTTTGAAGAGATCGCACGCGCGTTGCGCCTGACCTCGTTGGCCACGGTGCACAAGCACATCACCACGCTCGAACGCAAAGGATTCATTCGCCGCGGCTACAACCAAAGCCGTTCGATTGAAGTCACGCAGTTGCCGAAATCTGTTCGCGAGCAAGTGATGGAACGCCACAGCGTGGAATTGCCGTTGGCGGGACGCATTGCGGCGGGCCGGCCGCTCGAAGCGGTTGAGAGTCACGAAACGTTTTCGCTGAGTGAGTTCACACGCGCAGACGGCAGCTTCGTTCTGCAGGTCAAGGGCGATTCCATGATCGAGGATCACATTCTCGACGGCGACTACGTGGTGGTCGAACCTTCGCAGGTGGCCAATCCAGGCGAGGTGGTCGTAGCGCTGGTGGGAACAGACGAAGCGACACTGAAGCGCTTTTATCGCGAAGCGGGCGGAAAGGTGCGCCTGCAGCCGGCGAATTCGGAAATGCAGCCAATTATCGCGCCAGCATCGGAAGTGAAGATTCAGGGACGGGTGGTAGGGGTGCTGCGCAAGTACTGACCCCGACATCTTAGCTACAAGAACCGACGTTCGCCGCTGTCTGGGGAACTCACGAAAGAGCGTCAAAAAGAACCCACCTTTCAGATTACGAAAGGTGGGGCCCCCGCAAAACCGCAGCCGTTTGGCGTCGAACTTCCGCGCCTCAGATAAAAAGCAGATTCCTCACTCCGCTGCGCTTCGTTCGGAATGACAGCTAGCTAGATTGATGAAGGGCCTCAGGTCGTGGCGGCACACCGAGGTCAGGCGGCGTTATGCAAAAACCGGAACTGCAGATCCCTCGCGCTGCGGCGCTCGTGATGACACGATAGTCAGAATCGTCAGTGGCTAAAGCCACTCTCATTGGTCGGCTGTTATGTCGCCGCTGGAAGGGGCGACCCCCCTAAAAACCGCGGAAGTTGCCGCACATCCAAGAGTGGCTGTGCCGCGTGTAAGCTGATCATTGGGTTTTCGGCGCCGAGCTTCCGTGCGGCAACGCGTATGAACGGGTGCCGGCCTGAAGGGCGGCGCTGCACAAAGCAAAAACACGGATTCACCCACCACTGTTAAAGGACACCGGGTTTTCCGCAGGTTGTCCACAGCTTTTCAAGACGCATCTGCGTCTTCGCGTTACTGTCACGCACATCGTTTGAGATTATCTTCTTGCTCCGCTCTGAAACAGAGGACTAGAGTGGCTCTCCCCGGCCAAATGCCAGAGCCTTCTGGCCCAACATGGAATGACCGAGGAGGCCTAATGTGGGGAAACAAAAAAGCTGAACCTGCTTCGCCGCCAACGGCTGTTCCGGCTCCGTCAAAGGCTCCGGAGACAAATATAACCAAGCCGACATCGGCAACAGTGGAGGGTAAAGTCATGAGCACCGACGCAGTTCGCCCTGTGGCTGCAGCTCCGGCCGGATCTACCGCACGTCTCGGAGCCAGCCTACACATCAAGGGTGAGATTTCCGGAAATGAAGACCTGCAAGTGGATGGCACAGTAGAAGGACTGATTCAGCTCGACGATCGTAAGTTGACCGTCGGAGCAAGCGCGAAAGTAACCGCCGATCTGGTGGCGCGCGAGGTGATCGTCTATGGGAGCGTGAAAGGAAATTTGCGCGCTCGCGATCGCATCGAAATCAAAAAGGACGGCTCCGTTATCGGCGACCTGACAACGGCCCGCATCATGATCGAAGATGGAGCGTACTTCAAAGGCGCCATCGAGATCGATCGTAAAGGCGAGGCCGCCAGCAGCGCCAGTCACGAGAAGCCAGCGTTTGTGAAGGCGGCGACTGCCGCGGTGCAGACGAGCAAGGCTTCGAGCTAGGTTTCGCGTTCGATTCGGCCTGCCTGAGCTGCGGTTGAAATTTCTCTGAAAGCTTGCCTGCCGGCCTGGTCCCGCGACCGGGCCGCTGGCGAGGTCCCGCAGCTTCGTCGACCCTCGTTGACAAATCCGCGCCCATCTAATATTGTTCTCGTTTGTCCCTATAGGGTGAGGTGTTAGCAGAGCATGCGGACGTATGTTCCAGAGGGCCGCGAGGCGGAGGCGCTGTCGCAAGGTCCTAAATGGTTTGTGGTTGATGCTGCCGGCCAGGTACTGGGCCGTGTTGCCACAGCAGTAGCGCGCGTGTTGATTGGGAAAGATAAGCCGACTTTCACTCCCTACCTCGATTGTGGCGACCACGTGGTCGTGATCAACGCGGACAAGATTCGTCTTACGGGAAACAAGCTCGAAGACAAGGTTTACCGCACTCACAGCGGTTATCCCGGTGGTCTCAAGGAAGTTCCCGCAAAGCGGATTCGCGGCAACCGTGCCGACTGGATGCTGCGCGAAGCGGTTCTGGGGATGCTGCCCAAGAATCGGCTCCGCGCCAGCCGAGCGCGAAAGCTGCGCGTCTACCTGGATGAAAAGGGCCTGGCACGTCACGCAGGTCAGAAACCGCAACCGTTGGCTCTGTAAATTCGTCCAACACTTCAAGGCATCCCGAGGGTATTTTTTTCTGAGCCGTGTTTGAGGAGGAAATTTGGGTTCGAACGCACAGCCTACTGCGGGTGTTGTGAGTACAAAAGCATATGGCACGGGCCGCCGCAAGAATGCTGTGGCGCGCGTATTCATTCGTCAGGGCAGCGGAAAATTTGAAGTGAATGGCAGAGCCGTTGACGCTTATTTCAAAAACGTCACCTGGCTGAACCGCGCGGTCGAACCGTTGAAGTTCACCAATACCGCCAATGAGCTTGACGTAATGGCAACGTGCAATGGCGGAGGCGTGGGAGGCCAAGCCGGCGCGGTGCGCATGGGACTTTCGCGCGCACTTTCGATTTTGAATCCCGATTTGCGAATCGGACTGCGGAAAAACGGCTTTCTAACGCGCGATTCACGCATGCGCGAGCGCAAGAAGTACGGCCAGAAGGGCGCGCGGAAACGCTTCCAGTTCAGCAAGCGCTAATCGGCGCTTGTCACAAGGGCTCCAGTTCGCATTGCGGACTGAATACTTGGCCGGCGGGATGCCGGCAAAAGGATGCTGCTTTTCCGAAACGAAAGCTTCGGAAAAGTTGGTAAGCATCCAAACCTAAAAGGAGGTCCATTGGCAGTTGAAATTACAATGAAAGAGCTGCTGGAGGCCGGTGTTCACTTCGGCCACCAGACCCGCCGCTGGAATCCGAAGATGAAGGAATACATTTTCGGGGAACGCAACGGGATTCACATTATAGATCTACAAAAAACTTTGAAGATGTTCCGCGACGCAAGCCGGTTTGTGAGCGAATTAGCCAGTCAGGGGCGCGTCGTTCTGTTTGTGGGCACCAAGCGCCAGGCACAAGAAGCCATCGCCGAAGAAGGAAAGCGCTGCGGAATGTTCTACGTCAATCACCGGTGGCTGGGTGGGACACTCACCAATTGGGCCACTCTGCAGAAATCGATCAAGAGACTGAAAACGCTCAAGGCCATGATCGAAGATGGGCGCATGGCGCAGCTTTCGAAGAAAGAAGCCGCCAGACTCGAACGGGAACTAAAGCACCTGCAACAAAATTTGGAAGGCGTCGAAAACATGGCCACGCAGCCCGATGCCATGTTTGTGGTCGATTCGCACACGGAGCAGATTGCGGTGCGTGAAGCGCGCCGCATGGGCGTGCCCGTGGTGGCCGTGGTAGATACGAATTCCGATCCCGATCAAGTCGATTGGGTGATTCCCGGAAATGACGATGCCTTGCGAGCCATCAGGCTTTTCACCACCAAGATTGCCGAAGCCGTAATCGAGGGCCGCGCTGCGTTTGAGCAAACACAGCTCGCAGGCGAAAAGGTGGGAGGCGGCGAGGGTGGCGAAGTTGCCGAGAATGTGGAATACGTCGACACCAGCGCCTATGAGTCTTACGAAAAACAAGAAGGCGATTTCGTGGAGACGCCGGAAGCGACCGAGGCCGTCGAACAGCCCGTTCAGGCGGAAGGCGAGTCCGAATCCTGATTGCGCGCGAGCGCGTGCCGGGCTTCGTTGATTCCAGCCAAAATCTGACCATTAGTTGAGGATTTGCCGAAATGGCGACAAACCCTGAGCAAGTCAATATACCCGCGCAACGTGTAAAAGAGTTGCGTGAACGCACGGGCGCAGGTTTTAACGACTGTCGCAATGCCCTGGTGGAAGCCACCGGCGACGTCGAACGTGCGATTGACATCTTGCGCCGCAAGGGACAGGCGGCGGCGCAAAAGAAAGCGCAGCGCGAAGCAAGCGAAGGCCTGATCGGCCACTACATTCACGCGGGCGGGAAGATTGGCGTGGTGGTTGAAGTAAATTGCGAATCCGACTTCGTGGCCCGCACGGACGACTTCCAGAGGCTCTGCCACGATCTCGCTATGCACATAGCCGCGCTCGATCCGCGTTACGTGCGCAGGGAGGAAGTCACGCCGGAGATTCTGGATCACGAGCGCGACATCTATCGCGAACAGGCGCGTGCTACAGGCAAGCCGGAGCCGGTGATTGAGAAAATCGTGAACGGCAAGATGGAGAAATTCTACGAGGAAAATTGCCTGTACGAGCAGCACTTCATCAAAGACGAATCGGTGACCGTCACCGAACTGATCAATCAAATGATCGCTAAATTGGGCGAGAATATTTCGGTGCGCCGTTTTGTGCGCCTCAAAGTGGGAGAAACCACAGCTGCCTCTTCGGGAACCAGCGGCGAAGCGGCGTTGCAACCGGTCCCCTGAAGATTACCTGGCAGTATTCCGACAATTCGATGCGGAAACGCCGCGCCCATAGTAAGCCGCCGCGAATCTCTGCTAAAATGCCCGCCGAAAAACTGCCCGAATCCACGGCCTAGAATGCGATTACAAAAAGCAGGAACGGAGTGATGCCGGCGCCTGAGGGTGCGAGTCCCGCTTATTCGAAAATTGTACTGAAGCTTTCGGGGGAATCGCTGCAGGGTCCTCTCGGGTCCGGCATCGATGCGGAAACGGTAGCGCGCGTGGCCGCGGAGTTGAAAGAGATCAGCGATATCGGGGTGCAGGTCGCGATCATGGTGGGCGGAGGAAATATCTTCCGCGGCACGCGCCAGAAATCGCTGGCCATCGACCGAGCCACAGCCGACTACATGGGCATGCTCGCCACGGTGATTAATGGGCTTGCTCTGCAAGATGCGCTCGAAAAGCAGGGCGCTCATACTCGTGTACTAAGCGCCATCGACATGCGCCAGATTGCGGAGCCTTTCATCCGGCGGCGCGCCACGCGTCATCTGGAGAAGGGCCGCATCGTGATTTTTGCCGCTGGAACCGGCAATCCTTATTTTTCAACCGATACGGCCGCGGCTTTGCGGGCGATGGAAATCAAAGCAGAGGTCATTCTCAAAGCGACTCGTGTAGATGGAATCTACGATGCCGATCCGGAAAAGGTTCAGGGGGCGCACCGTTTTGAGCACATCAGTTACCTGGACGTCTTGCAGCGCGGGCTCGCGGTGATGGATTCGACAGCGATTTCACTGTGCATGGATAATAAGATGCCGATCATTGTGTTCGATCTCAACCGGCCCGGAAATTTGAAGCGAGTTGTTCTAGGTGAAAAAGTGGGTTCGCTGGTTACCGCCAGCTAGTTTTCCCTCGCCGGATATGCGGCTAAAAACATCGAGGTAGAACCGATGAGCACTGCAGCTACAAGCAAAGACGCGCTATCGCAAGCCAGGGCGCGGATGGAAAAAGCGGTCGACGATTTCAGGCGCGAATTGGCGGGCATTCGAACGGGACGCGCAAACGTCTCGATATTGGACCATGTACGGGTGGATTATCACGGCACGCAAATGCCGATTAACCAGCTCGGCACGGTTACGGTTCCGGATCCAATGATGTTGGTGATCTCCCCGTGGGATCCGGGCGCCGTGCCGCTGATTGATAAGGCCATCCGCACTTCCGACCTTGGGCTCAATCCGACAAACGATGGGAAGGTGATTCGACTGCCGCTGCCCGCGTTGACCGAAGAGCGACGAAAGGATTTGGTCAAGCACCTTCACAAAGTGCTCGAAAATCATCGCACGGCCATGCGAAACGTACGGCGGGACATCAAAGAGGCGATCGAGCACTTAGAAAAAGATAAGAAGGTGAGCGAGGACGAGCGCAAGCGTTCTGTGGAAGAGTTGGATAAGCTCACTCAGAGTGAGACTAAGAAAATCGAAGACCTGTCGGCCGCGAAGGAGAGGGAAGTCCTGGAATTGAAGTAGATCTTTAGCAAACTGCTGATGCTATAGGGTTTAGTCAGGGCTCGGAGTCCTGTGCGGGTTCCTCAGGTGTCCTGAGGGCAAGTCCGCATGTCAATCGCCAAGCTCACTTTCGCGCCGAGAAATCTGTTTTTTATTTTGACACATTGTCATTTATTGCCTATACTCAGCGTTTTGTCAGGGGAATTTTTGCCCTGTGGTAGAAGGGGAAGGTCTCCTGCCCCGGCAGAACGAGGGGATTGGGGCTAGGAGAGCGGCCGGAATGGGGCGCCAGCCCCGCAAAGCCGAGTAGCCTCTCCGCTTGTGACCCGCTGCTTTTGCAAGCCGCAGTGGATTCTGTGCGTGGAGAATTTTCGGTCCGGGGTCGCTACTGACCCTTTCTGTTGATCAACCCGCAAACTCCGATGTCAGCGAAGGCTGGCCCGGAATGGAATCGATTTTTTGCTCAAGTGAGGGAGAGCCGTGCCGACGTTTGCGCAACTGGTCCGTAACGGACGCGAGAAAGTACGCACGAAGACAAAATCGCCCGCGCTGCAGGGTTGCCCGGAGAAGCGCGGGGTGTGCATTCGTGTGTACACGCAGACGCCAAAAAAGCCCAATTCCGCGCTGCGCAAGGTGGCTCGGGCGCGGCTGACCAATAGCGTCGAAGTGACGACTTACATTCCCGGAATCGGGCACAACCTGCAGGAGCACTCGATCGTGCTGGTGCGCGGCGGCCGCGTGAAGGATCTGCCCGGAGTTCGCTATCACATTATCCGAGGCACGCTCGATGCCGCTGGCGTCGATAATCGCAAGCAGGGGCGTTCGAAATACGGAGCCAAGCGGCCCAAGGCTGCGCAGAAGTAAGAAAGACGGAGAAGCATCATGCCACGCAAAGGATTTGTGTCGCGCCGCACGGTTCTGGCGGATTCGGTTTACGCCAGCGATCTGGTGCAGAAGTTTATTAACTCGATGATGTGGGATGGAAAGCGGTCCACGGCGCAGAGCATCTTTTACGGCGCCATGGAGCAGGTGGGGCAGAAGGCGAATGACGAGCCGCTCAAAGTTTTCAAGAAGGCAGTGGAAAACGTCAAGCCGGTGCTCGAGGTGAAGTCTCGCCGCGTTGGCGGCGCGAACTATCAGGTTCCGGTTGAGGTGAGCCAGTTCCGCAGGCAGTCTCTGGCGATTCGCTGGTTATTGCTCCATGCACGCACGCGCCCTGGCAAGCGCATGATGGATAAGTTGGCCGACGAGCTTTTGGACGCGGCCAACGGACGCGGCGGCGCGATCAAGCGCAAAGAAGACGTTCACCGCATGGCCGAGGCGAACAAGGCCTTCGCACACTACCGCTGGTAAAACAAAAAAACGGAAGAATTTGGCAGAATTATGGAAATACGGTCACAACTCGAACATACGCGCAACATCGGTATCATGGCGCATATCGACGCCGGCAAAACGACGTCCACCGAGCGGATTCTTTTTTATACCGGTGTGACGTACAAGATCGGCGAAGTCGATGAAGGCACCGCCACGATGGACTGGATGGAGCAGGAGCGCGAGCGCGGCATTACGATTACATCCGCAGCGACGACGGCGACCTGGAAGCGCTCGGGCCAATCCTATCGGATCAACATTATCGATACGCCGGGCCACGTCGATTTCACCGTGGAAGTGGAGCGCTCGCTGCGCGTACTCGATGGCGCCGTGGCAATTTTTGATGCTGTTGCGGGCGTGCAGCCGCAGACAGAGACGGTGTGGCGGCAAGCGGATAAATATCGGGTACCCCGCATTGCTTTTGTGAACAAGATGGATCGCGTAGGAGCCGATTTCGAACACTGTATCCGCACCATGCGCCAGCGGCTTGGTGCCCACCCCGTTCCTCTGCAGTTTCCCATCGGCAAGGAAGATAGCTTCGTCGGAGTCATCGATTTCATCGAGGAAAAAGTCGATCATCTGGCTTGAAGATACGCTCGGCGCGAAATTCGAAGTGTTTCCGATCGAGAAGCTGTGGGATGAGGCATTTTTGAAGGAGCGGCCGGAAGTCGCGGCGGCAATCAAAGCGTCGGCGATCAGTCGGGAGTTCTATAAAGAGCAGCGCGAGAAGGTGGTCGAGTACATCGCCGAACACGACGACGTCATTCTGGACAAGTACCTGGCCGAACACGAATTGAAGCCGGAAGAGCTGCGCGCATCGGTTCGCCGCTCGACGATCGCGCTTAAACTCGTGCCGGTCTTGGCGGGCTCCGCATTCAAGAATAAAGGCGTTCAGCCTCTGCTCGATGCGGTCGTGGATTATCTGCCTTCGCCTCTCGATGTTCCGCCGGTCGAAGGCACTTCGCTCGATGGCACGGAGCCGCTTTTGCGGCGGGCCAGCGACGACCAGCCGTTTTCGGCGTTGGCGTTCAAGATCATGTCCGACCCGTTTGTCGGGCATGTGACTTATATCCGTGTGTATTCGGGCATCTTGAAGGCCGGCAGCTACGTTTACAACTCATCGAAAAGCACTCGCGAGCGTATAGGCCGGCTCTTGCGCATGCATGCAAACAAGCGTGAAGAGATCGATGCCATCTATGCGGGCGACATTGCCGCGTGCGTTGGTTTAAAGAGCGTAACGACGGGCGACACGCTTTGCGATGAGCAGAAGCCGATCATTTTGGAATCGATCGAATTTCCTGCTCCGGTCATCTCGGTGGCCATCGAGCCGAAGACCAAAGCGGATCAGGATAAGCTCGGCAACGCGCTCCAGAAGCTTTCGCAGGAAGATCCTACTTTCCGGGTGCACACCGATCCCGACACCGGACAGACTTTGATTTCGGGCATGGGCGAACTGCACCTCGAGATCATTGTGGATCGCATGATGCGTGAATTTGGCGTGCAAGCAACTGTCGGGCGGCCTCAGGTCGCTTACCGCGAAACGATCCGCCGGCATGCTGGGGCCGAAGGCAAATATATTCGTCAGACTGGCGGCCGCGGCCAGTACGGCCATTGCAAACTCGAAATTCATCCACTGCCGAATGCGAGCCACGAAGACATGCACGAGATGTCTACCGACGAGCTCGATGCATTGGCCAAGTCAGTGGCCGGATCGGGCGGTAAGTTCCGCTTCGATAAAGAGCATCGATTGCTTTTTATCGACAAGGTCATAGGAGGGGCGATACCCAGGGAATACATCGCTCCCATTGAAGCAGGTATTCGCGAGGCCATGGAAAATGGCGTCCTTGCGGGCTACGAGATGGTGGATATCGCCGTGGTTTTGACCGACGGCAGCTACCACGAGGTAGACAGCTCCGAAATGGCGTTCAAGATCGCCGGATCTATGGCGTTCAAAGAGGCCTGCGGCAAGGCACAGCCCGTGCTTCTCGAGCCGGTCATGCGGATTGAGGTGGTCGTGCCCGAGGAATACATGGGCGATGTCTTCGGCGATCTCAATTCGCGCCGCGGCCATCCGCTGGGGATGGAGTCGCGCGCCGGAGCGCAGATCATTCGCTGCGAAGTACCGTCTGGCGGAGATGTTCGGCTACGCAACGGATTTGCGCAGCCGCACGCAGGGCCGGGGAAGCTTCACTATGCACTTCTCGCATTATGCCGAGGCGCCCGCATCGATAGCGGATGAAGTGATCTCCAAGGCCACGGGCCGGGTGACGAGATAATTTCAGTTTAGGGTTTTATCGCAGCAGCGGAGGAACAGGACAAGCGATGGCGAAGGAAAAATTCGAGCGCAGTAAGCCGCACGTGAATATCGGGACGATCGGGCACATCGATCACGGCAAGACCACTTTGACCGCGGCGATTACCAAGGTGCTGAGCAAGCACAATCCGAAGGTGCAATTCCGTGCGTTTGATTCGATCGACAACGCGCCGGAAGAGCGCGAGCGCGGAATCACGATCGCGGTGGCGCACGTGGAGTACGAAACGGCCAACCGGCACTATGCGCACATCGATTGCCCGGGACACGCCGACTACATCAAGAACATGATCACCGGGGCGGCGCAGATGGATGGAGCGATCCTGGTGGTGGCGGCGACCGACGGGCCGATGCCGCAGACGCGGGAACACATTCTTTTGGCGCGGCAAGTGGGCGTGCCCTACATCGTGGTGTTTTTGAACAAGTGCGATGCGGTGGAAGATCCCGAGCTGCTCGAGCTGGTGGAACTGGAAGTACGCGAGCTGCTCAAGACCTATCAGTTTCCTGGCGATGACGTGCCGGTGATTCGCGGATCGGCGTTGGGCGCGCTGAATGGCGAAGAGCAATGGGAGAAGACGATTCTCGAGCTGATGGCGGCGGTCGATAAGAACGTGCCGTTGCCGCAGCGGGATGTGGACAAGCCGTTTGCCATGCCTATCGAAGATATTTTCTCGATCTCCGGCCGCGGCACAGTGGTGACCGGGCGAATCGAGCGCGGCAAGGTGAAGGTCGGAGAAGAGATAGAGATTGTGGGTTTCCGGCCGACGATCAAACGGATCGTCACGGGCGTGGAGATGTTCCGCAAGCTGCTCGACGAAGGGATGGCCGGAGACAACGTGGGTTTGCTGTTGCGGGGCACGGAAAAAGAAGAGGTGGAGCGCGGGCAGGTGGTAGCGAAGCCGGGCTCGATCACGCCGCACACTAAGTTCAAGGCTGAGGCTTACGTGCTGACCAAGGAAGAGGGCGGGCGGCACACGCCGTTTTTCACCGGATACCGGCCGCAATTTTATTTTCGGACCACGGACGTGACCGGAGACGTAAAGCTGCCGACGGGAGTGGAGATGGTCATGCCGGGAGACAACGTATCGGCGGAGATTTCGCTGATCACGCCGGTGGCGCTCGAACGCGGGCTGCGCTTCGCCATCCGCGAAGGCGGCCACACCGTCGGCGCCGGCGCTGTCACCGAGGTCATCGAGTAACCTATGCCAGCCGGAGAACGAATTCGCATTCGCTTGAAAGCGTACGACCACCGCATCCTGGACCAGTCCACGCGGGAAATTGTGGACACAGCCAAGCGCACCGGCGCGGACGTGGCCGGGCCGATTCCGTTGCCTACCACGATCAACCGCTGGACGGTTTTGCGTTCGCCGCACGTTGACAAAAAGTCGCGCGAGCAATTTGAAATGCGCACACACAAACGGCTGATCGACATTCTCGAGCCCACGCCGGATACGGTGGATGCGCTGATGAAACTGGATTTGCCGCCGGGCGTGGACGTGGAGATCAAGGCGTTTGGCCGCGAGCACGCGGCGAAATGAGCAGTTCTAAAGGACGATTCGAATGGCTGTGAATGGAATTATCGGAATCAAGCTGGGCATGACCCGGGTATTTGCGGACGATGGCGCGGCGGTGCCCTGCACGGTGCTGCAGGCTGGGCCTTGCGTCGTCGTTCAGCGCCGCGGCAAGCAGACCGACGGGTACGATGCCGTGCAATTGGGGTTGGTCGAATTCGTGAAGCCCCAGCGCATCTCGAAGCCCATGACCGGCCACTTCAAGAAGGCCAACGTTGCGCCCATGCGCATGCTGCGCGAGGTTCGCCTGGAAGAATCGAACGACGAAACGAAAGTTGGCGATCGCGTTCTGGTGGACCGCTTTGCACCCGGTGAACTGGTGGATGTGACCGGTGTGAGCAAGGGCAAGGGATTTCAGGGCGGCGTCAAGCGCTGGCATTACCGCGGCGGCGACGCCACGCACGGTTCCATGTTCCATCGCGCGCCGGGCGGCATTGGCGCCAGCTCCTTCCCGTCGCGAGTATGGCCGGGTCAGCATTTTCCCGGGCACATGGGGCATGAGCGCAAGACCGTCAAGAATTTGCGCGTGGTGAAGATCGATGCCGAAGAGAATCTTTTGCTGGTGCGCGGAGCGGTTCCCGGGCCAACCGGCTGCTATCTCTTGATCCGCAAGTCCAAGCGCGCGAAGTAGAGACAAGGAGCTTAGGCATTTCATGGCCGTCGTCGACGTAATCAATTTGCAAGGGAAGACCGTGGGCCAGGTGGAACTGGCCGATGCGGTGTTCGCAGCGCAAGTGAATCCGCATCTGCTACACGAGGCAGTGCGCTGGTATCTGGCGGGTGAGCGCGCGGGCACGCACAAGACCAAGGGGCGCGGCGAAGTGTCCGGTTCCGGCCGCAAGCTATGGCGGCAGAAGGGCACAGGGCGCGCGCGGGTTGGGTCGATTCGCTCTTCGATCTGGCGCAAGGGCGGTACCGTGCACGGGCCTCAGCCGCGGAGTTACGAATATCGGCTTCCGAAGAAGATGGTGCTCGGCGCTTTGCGTTCGGCGCTTTCGGCAAAGCTATCGGACGAGAAGCTCACGGTGGTGGATGGCTGGAAATTGGATTCGCACAAAACCAAGGAGTTCCGGGCGGCATTAACCAAGCTCGACGGAGAGACGCGCACCGTGCTTGTCGTCGAAGGGCCGGGCAACCGCAATCTCGAACTGGCCAGCCGCAATCTCGAGGGAGTGAAAGTGGTCGCTCCCGCTGCGCTGCAGGCCTATGACGTCTTGCGGCACGGTCGTGTTCTGCTATCGCAAGATACGGCGTTGCATCTGGGCCGGTCTTTGGGGCCGGAAGGAGCGCAACCCGCGGAAGCTTCGTCGAGTGAAAATGGCGGCGCGGAGCCTGCGATGTCTACGCGCGCGGCTGTGCCATCCACCAAGACTCGGCAAAGCAAGGCGGCGGTGCGGACAAAGCCGAAGTCTCCGAGCAAGGCCAAGTCACCGGCCCGTGCGAAATCGAAGTCGAAAGCCAAGCCGAAAGGCAAAGGCAAGGAAAAGGAATAAGGCGGCGCAGGGCAAAAACATGGACGTCAACGTTTACAAAGTGATTCGCCGGCCCATCATCACCGAAAAGGGCTTGGGAGTAAAAGAGACGCAGCACACCGTCGTCTTTGAAGTGGCCGCAGATGCCACCAAGACTCAGATCAAAGAAGCCGTACAGCAGATTTTTAAGGTAAAGGTCGACGCCGTGCGCACAGCGATTTTTCATGGCAAGTTCCGGCGGCGCGGGCGTTCGGAAGGGCATCGGCGGGACTGGAAGAAGGCTTATGTCCGGCTTCGCAAAGACGAAAAGATGATCGAATACGCGGAGAATCTGTGATCGGTTCTTTTCGATATCAGGGTGCAAAGCGCCGTGAAGTTTCGGGCGCTGCAGGAAGGTAACGGGCAATGGCACTAAAAAGCTTTAATCCCTATACCGCGTCCAGACGTTTTATCACGATGCTGGACAAAAGCGACATCACTAAACAGACGCCGGAAAAGTCGCTGCTCGAACCTAAGAAGCGCACCGGCGGACGGAATTCGCAAGGCGAACTGACCATCTGGCATCGCGGCGGGGGCACAAAAAGCAATATCGCATCGTGGATTTCCGGCGCGAGAAAAAAGGCATTCCCGCGCGAGTGGCGGCAATCGAATACGATCCCAATCGCTCCGCGCGCCTGGCGCTGCTGCATTACGTCGATGGCGAAAAGCGGTACATTCTGCATCCGGTGGGTCTTGAAGTAGGGATGACGGTGCAGACGGGCGAAGGCGCCGACATTCTGCCTGGAAATGCCATGCCGTTACGGTTCATTCCTCCCGGAACGCAGGTGCATAACCTGGAGCTTTCTCCCGGCAAAGGCGCTCAGGTGGTGCGCGCCGCGGGCGGATCGGCTCAACTGCTTAGCAAGGAAGGGGATCTTGCGCTGGTGAAGCTGCCTTCGGGCGAGGTGCGGCGCTTCGTGATCGACTGCATGGCCACCATCGGCCAGATTGGCAATCTGGACCATGAGAACGTTACCTACGGCAAGGCGGGCCGGACCCGCTGGCATGGCAAGAAGCCGACGGTTCGCGGCGTAGCCATGAATCCTGTGGACCATCCGCACGGCGGTGGTGAGGGCCGCGTCAAGGGCAATCATCCCCAGACGCCGTGGGGTTTTCCAACGTTGGGCGCGAAGACGCGGCACAATCGCCGCACGGACAGGAACATCGCCCAGCGGCGGAAGTAATCTCGGTCTTGATTTTGGCGGTAATCGGTACGAGATAGTAAAATTAGGGATGTAACGAAAGATGATCCCGGCGCGGCGGGTGATGGAGAGGACGACCATGAGAGCAACGCGAAGCATTGCGGCGGCTCGGCGTAGTTCGAGCGCACGCAAATCAGCTGTGCGGTCGCGAGTGTCCAAGCCCGTACGGAAGACGACAACGAAGGTGCACGCAGTTCCGCTCGAGCCCGTGCTTTTCCGGTTTTGCAAGTCGGGTTGGGCGGTGCTGGTGGAAAAACAGCCCAGCCAGCAGGGCACGCGGTTCGTATGCCCGTTCTGCCCGCATTCGCATCGGGTTTCGGGGCCGGTACGAGGCTTTCGAAAAGTGCGGCGCGCCCAGTGGATCAAGCTGCGGCGCGTGGACGAGTAGCCTAGTTTTACTCGGCCAAGATAGCTAGGGAAGGAACTCAATGGGTCGTTCGCTGAAAAAAGGCCCGTTCGTGGATTCGCCTTTGCGAAATAGCGTAGAGGCGCTCAACGCGCGGAACGAGAAGAAAGTCGTGAAGACGTGGTCGCGCCGCTCCACCATTGTGCCGGAGATGATCGGCCACACGATCGCGGTGCATAACGGCAAGAAGTTTATTCCCGTGTACATCACCGAGCAGATGATCGGACACAAGTTGGGCGAATTCGCGCCTACGCGGACGTTTAAAGGCCACGCTGTCAAAGCGGCACTGGAAAGGGCCGCGGGTGTTGCAGGCGGTCCCGGAGGTCCGGGTGGACCGGGCGCCCCGTCACCAGCGGGTGCTGGAGGCGGCGCTCCGGCAACTCCAAAGGCTTAGGCCCAAAGGCTAAACGAACATGGCTACGAATGTCACAATTCCGGCAGCACCAGCAATCGAGGCGCAAGCGCTCTCGAGGCACGTGCGCATGTCCCCGCAGAAGGCTCGTCTGGTGGTCGATCTGATCCGCGGCCAGCGCGCTGAACACGCACTGCAGATTCTGCGCTATACGAAGAAGCGCGCGGCTCGCGATATCGAAAAAGTTTTGCGCAGCGCCATCGCCAATGCGGAACGCAAGGCCGAGGACGCCGGCGCCTCGCTTGACGTGGACGAGCTGTACGTCTCGCGCTGCTTCGTAAACGAAGGATCGCGCTGGAAGCGGCTGCGCCCCGCTCCGATGGGGCGGGCTTTTCGTTACGTGCGGCGTACCGCGCATATTGTCGTCGCGGTTGAGGAGCATCATCGGGCAGCCGCGGAACGCACGGCCGCCGCGCAAGCAGCGGCAGCCTCCGAAAAAGGCGTGCGTGGAGCGGTGAAGAAGGCGCGCAAAGCTCTTGGCGGCCAGAAGCCTGCACGCAAACCGAAAAAGTAAAGAGATCGGAAGGAGTTGCTTTGGGACAGAAGACACATCCTTATGGGTTTCGGCTGGGCTACAACAAGCCTTGGCGTTCGCGATGGTTTGCCGACCAAGGAATATGCCGACCTGCTGCACGAAGATGTGGTGCTGCGGCGCCAGTTGAAAGAGCGGCTGCGCTCAGCCGGTATCAGTGCTATCGATATCGAACGCGCCGCCAATAAGCTGGTCATCCGCCTGTTCACTGCGCGCCCGGGAATTATCATCGGCCGCAAAGGCTCGGAAATCGACAAGCTGAAGAACGAAGTTCAAAAGCGCACGAAGCGTGAAGTGCATATCGATATTCAGGAAGTGCACCGGCCGGAACTCGATGCGCAGCTGGTGGCCGAATCGATCGCTTTGCAGCTCGAGAAGCGCGTCGCTTTCCGGCGCGCCATGCGTAAAGCCGTGGATTCGGCGCTGCGGTTCGGCTGCAAAGGAATCAAAGTGCGCGTGGCGGGCCGGCTGAACGGAGCCGAAATTGCGCGCAAGGAATGGTACCTGCAGGGGCGGTTGCCGCTGCAAACGCTGCGCGCGGACATCGATTTTGGATTTGCGCAGGCCTATACGACTTACGGTGTAATCGGCGTGAAGTGCTGGATCTACCAGGGCGAAAACATCCCTGAGCGAAGCAAGCGTCGCGTGCCGGCCGCATCTGCGGCTGCGGCCGACTAGAGAGAATTCGCCATGATGATGCCCAAGAAAGTGAAGTATCGCAAACAGCAGCGCGGCCGCCGTCGCGGAAAGG
Source organism: uncultured Acidobacteriota bacterium (assembly GCA_963846235.1). Lineage (GTDB taxonomy): Bacteria > Acidobacteriota > Terriglobia > Acidiferrales > UBA7541 > Palsa-189. Next base: position 2,228,321 of record CAWJVF010000002.1, on the reverse strand, counting down.
CCTGGCGGGGAGGCGAGCTGTCGTTCGGGGAATACGGACTGAAGGCTCTCGAGCCCGCATGGATCACCGATCGCCAGATTGAGGCCGCGCGTGTGGCCATCACGCGATTCATCAAGCGCGGCGGCAAGCTATGGATCCGGATTTTTCCGGACAAGCCCTTTACCAAGAAGCCGGCTGAAACGCGTATGGGCAAAGGCAAGGGAGCGCCGGAGCGCTGGGTGGCCGTGGTGAAGCCAGGGCGAGTCATGTTCGAGATGGCCGGAGTCGATCTGGCCACGGCGACCCAGGCCATGAAGCTGGCGTCGCATAAACTGCCCATCCCGACAAAATTTGTAAGCCGCGCGGGAGAGCTTGTGATGGCCAGGAAAGTCGAAAAATTGCGGGATTTGGGCCAGCCGGAGCTGGCGGCGCGCGAGCGCGAGCTTGCGGAGCAGGTCTTCCGGCTTCGTTTTCAGCTGACCACGGGCCAGGCCGAAGCCGTGGGCCGGTTGCGGTTGGCCAGGAAAGATTTGGCGCGCGTCAAAACGCTTTTGCGCGAGCACGAATTGAGGAAAAGCTGATGGCAACAGCCGTAAATACCGCCACGCGAAAAGCAGCGGCGGCGCAACGAGCTGATTGGCGTGGTTACCAGCTCCAAGATGCAAAAGACGATTGTGGTGCGCGTGACCCGGCAGATTCAGCATCGGCTCTACCAGCGCTACGTGCATGTGGCCAAGAAATTCTATGCTCATGACGAGCAAGGCGAGGCGCGCCCGGGCGATGTTGTGCGCATCGTGGAGACCCGCCCGATGTCCAAACTGAAGCGATGGCGGCTGGCGGAAGTGCTGTCCCGGCGCACGAGCGTCGATTAGGTCTTCGATCAAGGCAAGGGGAGAGCGCGGCAATGATTCAGATGCGAAGCTGGCTGACCGTGGCCGATAATTCGGGAGCGCGCCGGTTGATGTGTATTCTGCCGGTGGGCGGCGATATCGGCAGCCGGGCCGGGCTCGGCGATATCATCACCGCTTCGGTGAAAGAAGCGACCCCGGAGAGCCCCATCAAGAAGGGCAAGGTTGTGCGCGCGGTTGTGGTGCGCACGCGCAAAGAGCATCGCCGTCGCGATGGCACCTATATCCGTTTTGACGACAATGCCGCCGTGCTCATCAACGATGCCAATGAGCCGGTAGGCACGCGCGTGTTTGGACCCGTAGCGCGCGAATTGCGCGAAAAGAAATTTGCCAAGATCGTATCACTGGCCCCGGAAGTCTGGTAAAGCCAGCGCAGATTGAGGATGAAGATTCATGGATACCACGGCTACAAATGCGAGCATTCGTAAGGGCGATCAAGTACGCGTGATGAGCGGGCGCGATAAGGGCAAGACCGGCCGCGTGCTGGGAGTCAATCCTCGGAGCCGCACAGTCACCGTCGAGCACGCCGCTATCATCAAGCGGCACACGCGCGCCAATCCTTCCAAGAACGTGAAGGGCGGCATCGTGGAGAAGGAAGGCCCGATTCAAATTTCCAACGTGCTGCTGTTGTGCGCGTCCTGCAACAAGCACGCGCGTGTGGGCCATAAGCTGATGCCCGACGGCACCAAGGTGCGCATTTGCCGCCGCTGCGGCACGACATTGGAGAAATAGCACTGCCATGAGCCGATTGCACGATCGATATCGAAGTGAAGTGGTTCCGGCGCTGATGAAGCGCTTTGGATTTAAGAACCCCATGGCCGTGCCCAAGGTAGCCAAGGTGGTCGTCAATATCGGCTTGGGCGAGGCCAGCCAGAATGTCAAGTTGCTGGATGTGGCCGCCGCGGAGTTGGGCCAGATCTCCGGCCAGCGCGCCGTCATCACGCGGGCCAAGAAGTCGATCGCCAATTTCAAGATTCGCAAGGGCATGCCCATCGGCTGCTGCGTGACGCTGCGCGGCGACCGCATGTACGAATTCCTGGACCGGCTTTGCAATGTGGTGCTGCCGCGCGTGCGCGACTTCAAAGGATTGAGCCCGAACGCCTTTGATGGGCGCGGCAATTACACGCTGGGTTGCGCGACCAATTGGTTTTTCCGGAGATCGATTACACGCGCGTGGACAAGATCAAGGGCATGAATATCACCCTGACCACCACCGCGCGCAATGATGAAGAAGGCCGCGAGCTGCTGAAAATGATTGGAGTGCCGCTGCGCGGCTAAGGAGAGTTATGGCCCGAATTTCGCAATTTGCGAAGATGCGCAGGAAACTGAAGTTCAAGATTCGTCAGCGCAACCGTTGCCGCGTTTGCGGCCGGCCGCGCGGCTATATCCGCAAATTCCAGATGTGCCGCATCTGTTTTCGCGGTTTTGCGTTGCGCGGCGAAGTTCCCGGCGTGATCAAGGCGAGTTGGTAAAGATGCAGACCGATCCTATTTCCGACATGCTGACGCGCATCCGCAATGCCGCCAAGGCGCGCCATGCGCGCGTGGAGTTGCCGGCGTCGAAACTCAAGATCGAAATCGCCCGCGTGCTCAAGGAAGAGGGCTTTATCTCCACGTATAAAGTCGTGGACGAATCGAAAACGCGCAAGGCCCTGCGCCTATTTCTGAAGTACACGCCGGACAAGAGTTCCGTAATCACCGACCTTCGCCGCGTTTCGCGGCCCGGGCAGCCGGCGCTACGTCGGCACGGAAAAGATTCGAGGCAGTCTTTGGCGGTCTAGGCGTGAGCATCCTGAGCACTCCGCGCGGCGTGATGACCGGCCGGGCGGCGCGCAAGCAGCGCCTGGGCGGCGAACTGCTCTGCGAAATCTGGTAAGAGGTAAAAAGCCATGTCACGAATTGGACGAAAACCGATCCCGGTGCCCGCTGCTGTAAAGGTGCAGATCGGGTCCGCAGCCATCGAAGTGCAAGGCCCCAAGGGCAAGCTCAGTATCCGCGTGCCGCGGGCATCCACTTTGAGCAAAAGGACGGCACGCTCGTCGCTCTTCGCGAATCGGACGAACGTGCGCGCCCTTCACGGCTTGGCGCGGGCCCTGGTGGCCAATGCCGTTCGCGGCGTGACCGAGGGATTCAAGAAGGATCTGGACATCGTCGGCGTGGGCTATCGCGCCGAGGTCAAAGGGAAAAATGTCGTCTTCGCGCTGGGGTACTCTCATCCCGTCGAGTTCCCTATTCCCGAGGGCATTCAGATCACAGTCGAAAAGCAAACCCGCATCAGCGTGGCGGGAGCCGATCGCGGGCGCGTGGGACAGGCGGCGGCGGATATTCGCGCGCTTGCGGCCGCCCGATCCTTATAAGCAGAAGGGCATTCGCCTGGTTGGCGAGCGCTTGAAGAAGAAGGCCGGCAAGGCGGGCGCCGCCAAGACCGCCGCGTAACAAGCGGTGCCGTTCGGCGAACGAACGAAAGGCCTTAACGAAAGGAAAGAATGGCTACGAAATCAGTTCGCAAGCTTTCACGTAACGCGCACCGGCAGCAGGTGCATCGACCGCGTGCGGCAGCGCGTGGTGGGCACGTCCGAGCGCCCGCGCCTTTGTGTTTATCGCTCGCTCGGCCACATCTATGCGCAAGTGATCGACGATCACAGCGGGCGCACGCTGGTCTCGGCCAGTTCGCTCGATAAGGACACGCGCACCGCGATCAAGGGCGGCGGCAATGTCGCGGCGGCCAAAATCGTGGGCAAGACGATCGCGGAGCGTTCGCTGGCTGCCGGCATCCAACAGGTCGTTTTCGATCGCGGCGGCTACATGTATCACGGCCGTGTTGAGGCGCTCGCCAGCGCAGCCCGCGAAGCGGGATTGAAGTTTTAATCATGTCCAAACATATTCTGCGCGAAACGTTAGCGGTGCGCCGGCCGATCGAGGTCAGCGCCAATAATTTGAAGGATCAGGTTGTCTCCATCCAGCGCGTCACCAAAGTGGTCAAGGGCGGCAAGAATTTGAGTTTCTCCGCATTGGTAGTCGTCGGCGATCAGCGCGGCCACGCCGGTTTCGGCATGGGCAAGGCCCGCGAAGTTCCTATGGCCATTCGCAAGGCCATCGAGCAGGCCAAAAAGAACCTGATTCGCCTGAACCTGAAGGGCACCTCGATTCCCCATCAGGTCACCGGCTTTTATGGTTCGGGCCAGGTTCTGCTCAAGCCGGCGTCGGAAGGCACGGGCATCATTGCCGGAGGGCCGGTGCGCGCGGTGATGGAAGTGGCGGGAATCTCGAATGTGTTGACCAAATCGATTGGCACCTCGAATCCGCATAACGTCATCAAGGCCACCTTCGATGCGCTCTTGCGCCTGAAGGACGAAGCCCGGGTCGCCGAGCTGCGTTCCAAGACTGTCGAAGAGTTGCGTTAGGAGCGGAGAAGTGGTCATGGCGAAAAAGAAGCCGGGAACGGTTAAACTGAAGTGGGTGGTCAGTTTTATTGGCTGCACCCGGGATATGCGCGAGACGGTGCGCGGCTTGGGATTCCGGCGCATGCAGCAGGTTGTGGAGCGGGAAGATACGCCCTCCGTCCGTGGTATGGTGGATAAAGTGCGCCATCTCGTAGTTGTCGTGGAATAAGCGCAAGATTTTCGTCGAGAGGGATTGAGGCAATCATGTCGGTAACTTTGTCAAATCTGCGGCCGCCGCGCGGCTCCCGCCACCGCAAGGTGCGGGTTGGCCGGGGCATTGGTTCGAAGCTGCGCGAAAACTGCCGGTGCAGGAAACAAAGGACAGAAGTCCCGCAAGGGATATTCGCAGCGGCCGGGCTTTGAGGGCGGCCAGATGCCCTTGCATCGCCGCATACCCAAGCGCGGCTTTCACAACCCTTTCAGCAAAGAATATGCGGTTGTGAATCTCGAGGCGCTCAAGGTTTTCGCCGCAGGCGATGTGGTGACTCCTGAATCCTTGCGCGAACGCGGCGTGGTGCATCGGCGCGCTCGCGCCCGATAAAGATTCTGGGTGATGGTGAATTGAATGCAGCGCTTACGGTCCGCGCGCATGCCTTCAGCCGTTCGGCGGAGGAAAAGATCGCGACGGCCGGAGGCAAAGTCGAGCGGGTATCATGAACCAATTTTTTGAAGCCTTCGCCAATATGTTTCGGATTCCCGATCTGCGCAAGCGGATCCTGTTTACCTTGGGAATACTGGCCGTGTATCGGCTGGGCGCTTTCTGCCCACGCCGGGCATCAATACCGACGTTCTGACGCAGCTTTTCCAGCAGAATCAAGGCTCGGTCCTCGGCATTATCGATCTGTTCAGCGGCGGGAATTTCCGGCGGCTTACGATTTTTGCCCTGGGCATCATGCCCTACATCACCGTCATCCATCATTCTGCAGCTGATGACGGTGGCCTGGCCCTATCTCGAGCGCTTGCAGAAAGAGGGCGAACTCGGACGCCGCAAAATCACCCAATACACGCGCTATCTCACGATTCTGTTGAGCATTCTGCAGTCGCTCTCGATTGCCTTCACCCTGCAGCACCAGTCGGGACCCAACGGGTCAGCGCTGGTTTATAACCCCGGCCTTGGCTTTACCCTGATGACCATCCTGACGCTGACCACCGGTTCGGCTTTCATCATGTGGCTCGGCGAGCAGATCAGTGAGCGCGGCGTCGGCAACGGAATGTCGTTGATCATTTTCTCCGGGATCGTGGTTGGATTGCCGCGCGGCATCTTCGACCTTTGGACCAAAGCTTCCACCAGCAATGGGGGCCCTTCACCGGTCTGGCCGTGATCCTGCTCGTCGGCCTGATGCTGGCGGTGATCGGCTTCATCGTCTTTGTCGAAGGCGGGCAGCGGCGTATACCGGTGCAATATGCCAAGCGCGTGGTCGGCCGCCGCGTCATGGGCGGGCAGATGACGTATCTACCCCTGCGCGTGAATGCCGGTGGCGTGATTCCGCCCATCTTTGCCAGTTCGCTGCTGACGTTTCCCGGAACAATCGACCTAGTCATGCAGAAGCGCTTTCCTTCTTTTGACCGGCTTGCCAAGGCCTTGGCCTGGGGCGAGCCGCTCTATACGCTGATCTACGTTTTGCTGATCATTCTGTTTGCGTTCTTTTACGTTGGCATCGTTTTCAACCCCACCGAGCTCGCAGACAACATGCGCAAGTACGGCGGATTCATTCCCGGAATACGCCCTGGCCGCAATACCTCCGAGCACATCAATCGCATCCTGCGCCGGCTGACGTTTGTGGGCGGCGTCTATCTTGCGGCCGTCTGCCTGCTTCCCGGAATGGATGATCGCCGGTATCCACCTGCACCACTTACCCGGAGCTTTGGGCTCCTGGTTTGATAACCACATGTGGCGATTCGTGCTGGAAGGACTGAATGTGTCGTTCTACTTCGGCGGCACCTCGCTCCTGATCGTGGTGGGCGTGGCCATGGATACGGTTCAGCAGATCGAAGCGCAGCTCGTGATGCGCAATTACGAGGGCTTCGTCAAGAAAGGAAAGCTGCGGAGCCGGCGATATGCCTGAAGCGGGAGTGGCCGCAAGAGGACTGGGCCGCGCCGTCATCTTTCTGGGTCCTCCCGGCGCGGGAAAAGGCACGCAGGCCAAGCAAATCGCTGAGAGTTATGGCGTGCCGCATCTTTCGACGGGCGACATGTTTCGCGAGCACGTCAGCCGCGGCACGCCGCTGGGGCTGCGCGCCAAGCCGATCATGGAGCGCGGCGAGCTAGTTCCCGATGATCTGGTCCTGAGCATGGTGGAGGAGCAGAATTTCGCGGCCCGATTGCGCGGATGGGTTCATCTTGGACGGCTTTCCGCGAACGCTGCCGCAGGCGGAAAAGCTGGACGAAATCCTGCGCAGGCGGTTCAAGACGCGGCCGCTGGTCGTGCATTTTGTGGTCGACAAGAATCAGCTGATGCGGCGGCTGACGGGGCGGCGCATGTGCGCAATTGGCGGGGAGATCTATAATATATACGACCACCCGCCGAAGGTTCCGGGCCGTTGTGATCGCGATGGCGGAGAGCTTATACAGCGTCCCGATGACCGCGAGGAAGTGATCGCAGAGCGGCTGGCCGCTTACGAGCGGCAGACGCGTCCGTTGGTAGATTATTATCGCCAGCGAGGCGTGCTCAAGGATGTGGATGGCATGGCCGCCGCCGGAGGCGGTAACAAAGAACGTTCTCGAGTTGCTCGCGCAGAAAAAATGATCGTGTGTAAATCCGCCGCGGAACTCGAGACCATGCATCGCGCCGGCTTGGTGGTCTGGGATGTGTTGAATCGGCTGCGCCAGGCGGTGCAGCCGGGCGTAAGCACTCTCGACCTGGAAAAGATCGCCGCGCAGGGCGCTCAGAAGCATGGCGCTCGCCCGGCGTTCAAAGGCTATCGCGGTTACCCGTGCGTGCTGTGCGCCTCCATCAATCAGGAGGTGGTCCACGGCATACCTTCGGGCGCGAGGCGGCTGAAGGAAGGAGACATTATTTCGCTCGATTTCGGGGTTGAGCTGGATGGCTATTATGGAGATGCGGCGCTGACGCTGCCCGTAGGCAAGATTCGGCCCGAGATTTGCGACCTCCTGCGAGTGACTCGCGAATCGCTGGACAAGGCGCATCGAGAAGGTTCGGCCCGGGAATCGGTTGAGCGACATCTCCGCATCCGTGCAGCAATGGGTGGAGAAACACGGCTTCTCGGTGGTTCGTGAGTTTGTAGGCCACGGGATCGGCACCAAGATGCATGAAGAGCCGAATCTGCCGAATTATGGCGAACCCGGACACGGCCCTCGCCTCGAGGAAGGCATGGTTTTTGCCATCGAGCCGATGGTCAATGCGGGCGGGCCGGGAGTGAAGGTTCTCGACGATAAGTGGACCGCGGTAACGACTCGACGGCAGTTGCTCGGCGCATTTCGAGCACACGGTAGCGGTCACCTCGAATGGTCCGTGGATTTTGACGCGGCCGCGAGAGATAGCGGGAGCATCCTGGTAGCGTTTGGAGCGTATGGCAAAGACCCGCAGACCCGACAAGAAGAAAGCCGATTCCAGCAATCCGAAGGAAGATGCCATCGAAGTGATGGCCACGGTGATCGAGCCGCTGCCGAACGCGATGTTTCGGGTGCAACTGGACAACAAGCACCAGGTGCTGGCGCATATTTCGGGCAAGATGCGAAAGAATTTCATTCGCATTCTGGCAGGCGATAAGGTGGCAGTCGAGCTCTCGCCCTACGACCTGACGCGCGGTCGGATCGTCTATCGGTATAAGTGACGATGAGTCGTGAGCGGGCGAGCGATCATCTGATGCTCTGCCAGATAAGCGAGAAGCAAAGAACGGAGCAAAAATGAAGGTTCGGGCCTCAGTAAAAAAGATTTGCGATAAGTGCAAAGTCATTCATCGGCGCGGCGTGGTTCGGGTGATTTGCAGCAATCCGAAGCACAAGCAGCGCCAGGGTTAGGAGCTTCTTATGGCACGTATTGCTGGAATAGATTTGCCGGTCAATAAGCGCCTGTGGGTCGGTCTGACGTCGATCTATGGCATTGGGCAGCAGCGCGCCCGCGCGCTCTGCGCCAAGGCCAAAGTGGATGAAACCAAGAAGATCAAGGATCTGACCGAAGAAGAGGTGAATCAACTTCGCCAGCAGATCGAATCCGAAGGGCGGGTAGAGGGCGATCTCCGCAAAGAGATCCAGATGAATATCCGCCGTCTGATTGAAATCCAGTGCTATCGCGGGCTGCGCCATCGGCGCAATCTGCCCGTGCGCGGCCAGCGAACGCACACCAATGCCCGCACGCGGAAAGGTCCGCGCAAGGGCGCTGTGGCCGCCAAGAAGAAAGTCATGGCTCGCAAGTAAGCGAGTTTAAGGGAGAACGCATTTGGCTAAGGAAGCACAAGAGGGAGCAGCGGCGGCAACAGGGAAACCTGCTGCGAAGCGAAAGAAAGAATTCAAGAAGAAGCGCGAGCGCCGGGTGGTGCCGCATGGTTTTGCGTGTATCCAGGCGACATTTAACAACACCATTGTGACCATCACGGCACCCGATGGACGCGCGGTGTGTTGGTCATCCGCGGGTTCCATAGGCTTCAAAGGGTCGCGTAAGGGCACTCCCTACGCCGCGCAGCAAGCCTCCATGACAGCTGCTGGCGTGGCGCGAGATCAATATGGGATGAAGTCGATTGAAGTTCGCGTTAAGGGGCCAGGATCAGGACGTGAATCGGCGGTTCGGGCACTGGCATCTGCCGGATTGCACATTGCGCATATCAAGGACGTGACCCCGGTTCCGCACAATGGGTGCCGCCCGCCGAAGCGCCGGCGCGTTTAAGAGGCGCGAAGGAATAAAGGAGAAACGAATTGGCAAGACATCGAGAAGCGGTTTGCCGGCTGTGCCGCCGGGAAGGGCAGAAGCTCTTTTTGAAAGGGCTGCGCTGTTTCACGGAGAAGTGCGCCATCGAGAAGAGAAATTTCGTGCCCGGGCAGCACGGACAGGCGCGGCGGCCCAAGATTGCCGGTTATGGTTTGCAGTTGCGTGAAAAGCAGAAGGTGAAGCGCACGTATGGGCTGCTGGAACGTCAGTTCCGCGGGTATTTTCACAAGGCGGAGAAGGCCAAGGGCCCGACGGGAGAAAATCTGATCGTCATGCTGGAAAGGCGCCTCGATAATGTTGTGAATCGCAGCGGGTTCGCCTGTTCTCGCGCCCAGGCGCGCCAGTTGGTGTTACACGGTCACGTCATGGTGAACGGAAAAAAGGTAAACATTCCTTCTTACCTGGTGACTGCGGGTGAGGAGATCACGCTCAAGCCGGACATGCACCAGAACACCATGGTGCTCGAGTCCCGCAACGTCGCGCAAAGCCAAAACACGGTTCCGTGGCTGGAAATCGACCGCGATAATTTCAAGGCGCGTGTGGTGGCGCTGCCCAAGCGCGAAAATATTCAGACGCCTGCTTTCAATGAGCAATTGATTGTGGAGCTTTACTCGAAGTAATCCGGCGGCTTCCGATTCCGAAATTTTCGTATCCCGCTTTGCGGGAGGAAGGATAGAAACAGATATGTGGAAGGGATTTCAGAAACCGAAGCGGTTGGCGGCGGAACTTGATTCGTTGACCGACAAGTACGGAAAATTTTCCGCTCAGCCTTTTGAGCGCGGATGGGGCACCACGGTAGGCAATGCGCTGCGCCGCGCGCTGCTCAGTTCGATTGAGGGCGCCGCGATTACCGCCGTCAAGATCGAAGGCGTGCTGCATGAGTTCAGCTCGATTCCAGGCGTGGTGGAAGATGCCACTGATATCATTCTGAATCTCAAGCAAGTTCCTCTGAAGCTGAATAACGATCAGCCGAAGACGATCACTCTCAACGCGGAAGCTGCGGGTGTGGTGACCTCCGCCATGATCGAAGAAGACGCCGATTTTGCCGTGCTGGACAAGAGCGTCTACATCGCCACCGTGAGCGAGGGCGGCAAGTTGCAGCTCGAGATGCGCGTCAAGAATGGGCGCGGGTATGTGGGCGCCGACCGCAATTTCGACGAGGATTTGCCCATCGGCTACATTCCGGTTGACTCCGTGCACTCGCCGGTCCGCAAAGTGAATTATTCGGTAGAGGCTGCCCGGCTTGGCCAAATGACCGACTATGATCGCTTAATGCTGGAAGTGTGGACCAACGGCGCGATAACTCCTCAAGACGCCATTGGCCTGGCCGCCAAGCTGATCAAGGATCATATGAGCATCTTCATTAATTTCGAGGAGCCGACTGAGCTGCCGGAAGAATCCGTCGAATCCTACAATGATCCGCGCCTCGAACACCTGGATCGTTCGGTGGAAGAGCTTGAACTTTCCGTTCGTTCGTACAATTGCCTCAAGAATGCGAATATCCAGACCATTCGCGAGCTCGTCCAAAAGACGGAAAATGAGATGCTCAAGACCAAGAACTTCGGCCGTAAATCCCTGAATGAGATCAAGGAAATCCTCACCAGGATGGGTTTGGGGCTGGGCATGAAATTCGACGAGCACGGACGAATCATCTGGCCGCCGCTGCCGAGCCAGACTGCGCCGCCAACGCCGGAGGAGACCGCGGGGCTGTAGGCCGCTGCAACCGGCATGAGACACCTTAATTCAGGAGCGAAGCTAGGCCGCCAACCTGCGCATCGCCGCGCAACGTTGCGCAATCTGGTGACGAATGTCATCGAGAAAGAGCGCATCACAACGACCGTCCGGCGTGCCAAGGCTACGCGGCCCTTGGTGGAAAAGATCATCACCCTCGGCAAACGCGATTCTCTGCACACACGCCGGCAGGCCGCTGCCTATCTGCTTACGCCGCTCGCAACCAAAAAACTGTTTGACGATATCGCTCCACGATTTGCCGACCGGCCGGGCGGATATACGCGCATTATTCATGCAGGTTTCCGCATCGGAGACGGTGCGCAGCTTGCGATTCTGGAATTGCTGGGATCCAAGTTGAAGAAGAAGGAAAAGAAAGAGAAGCAGAAGACCAAGGCGGAGGTCGAGGAGCCAGCCGAAAAGGCCGAGGCCAAAGCCGAAGCGTAGTTCGAAACCCTCTTGTCAAAGCGAAAGGCCCGTTTCTCGGTGAAACGGGCCTTTCGCTTTAATGTGCGCTTGTTCCGCGGCCGCCGCCGCGTAGTCGGCAAATGCGCTTAAGAAGTGCGCGAACGGAATTCCCGCTCCGTCAAAGGAGTTTCCTCTCGCGGGTTAAACATCCACACGACAAATTGAGCGACAGTAGCGGCGCCTGTATCGAGCAGCGCGTCCCAAATGGAAGCGCCGCGGCTGGGGACAAAAATCTGATGAATTTCGTCTGAGGAAGCATAAAGAGCAGCGATGAGTATGGCCACGAAGGCCCACCGCAAGTCCCACCCACGACCGGGTGCTCTTATTGCGCGAAAAAGCAGCACGCCAAAGATGAAGTATTCGACTACGTGACCGCACTTGCGGATGATGTCGTGCAATATCAGAAGCGTGCCCTGGGAGGCATGAGGAAGGAGGGTATGCAGGACGTCCACCACTACACCCTGCGTATGTTCGCTCGAAAAACTGTCCGTCGAGAATGTGAAAATGACAACCGACCACGCGGCAACGAGGAGCCAGGCGAAAAAACGGGAGGATCCGGGATTATTCGACCTGATAGTTGGGTGCCTCGCGAGTAATGATGACGTCGTGAACGTGGCTCTCGCGCAGGCCGGCGGACGTGATGCGCACGAACCTGCCATGTTCCTGCAGTTCGCGAAGATTAGCCGCTCCGCAATAGCCCATGCCGCTGCGCAGCCCGCCGGTGAGCTGATCAACCAGGCCGCCCAGAGGTCCTTTGTAAGGAACACGCCCCTCCACGCCCTCGGGCACCGATTTCCCACGATCCGCGGTCTCTTGCGCGTAGCGATCCGCCGATCCTGCTTCCATGGCGCCAAGCGAACCCATGCCACGGTAAGACTTGAATGTGCGCCCCTGATAAAGGATGGTCTCGCCGGGCGACTCTTCCGTGCCGGCAAAAAGTCCGCCGATCATTACAACGGAGGCTCCAGCGGCAATGGCCTTGGTGATATCTCCGGAATATTTCACTCCGCCATCGGCGATCACTGGAACACCCGTACCCTTCGCAGCCCGCGCGGCTTCGACGATCGCGGTCACCTGGGGCACTCCGGCGCCAGTGACGACGCGCGTCGTGCAGATTGATCCAGGGCCGATGCCCACTTTAAGGCCATCGATGCCGAGGGCTATGAGGTCTCGCGCGCCTTCGTAGGTGGCCACATTCCCAGCCGCCAATTGCATATTCGGCAGCCGCTGCTTCACTGCGCGAATTGCTTCCAGGACGCGCGTGGAGTGACCGTGCGCGGTGTCGAGCGCCAGTAGATCCACGTTGGCGCGCGCCAGTTCGACGGCGCGTTCCAGGAAATCTCCCGTCGCGCCGATTGCCGCGCCTACGCGCAAGCGCCCATGTTCATCCTTCGTAGCCCGCGGGTATTCCAATTTTTTCTGAATATCTTTGACGGTGATCAGCCCTTTAAGATTGAAATTCTGATCGACAACCAGGAGCTTCTCGATGCGATGCTGCTGCAGCAGGCGCTCGGCCTCTTCGAGTGTGGTTCCAACGGGAACGGTGACCAGATTCTCCTTGGTCATCACGCTGCTGACCGATTGATCGAGATTTTTCTCGAAACGAAGATCGCGATTGGTGAGAATGCCAACCAACTTGGAACCGTGAGTCACTGGCAATCCCGAGACGTGATACTTATTCATGAGATCGAGGGCATGATGCACCGAATTTTCCGGCGAGATGGTCACCGGATCGACGATCATCCCGCTTTCGGAGCGCTTGACCCGATCCACTTCTTCCGTTTGGCGCTCGATGCTCATGTTGCGGTGGACGAACCCGAGCCCACCCTGCCGGGCCATGGCGATCGCGAGGTGCGCTTCCGTAACCGTGTCCATGGCTGCCGAGACCATGGGAATGTTCAGGGATATGCCGCGAGTGAGGCACGTACGCGTATCGGCTTCGGCCGGAAGCACGGAAGATTTTCCGGGAAGCAGCAGAACGTCGTCGAAAGTCAGCCCGTCTATGATCGCGCCTTCCATGTCCCTCCAGGTCCCTTGTTAAAAATGGCCGAAAGAAAAGAGGCCAGAAACTTCACAGCCCAGCGGCGAGCCACTGGGCTGAGGAATGCTCGTTACGATTATGGCCCATCGTGAATAAAGATCGATTGTATGGGGCGCGGTAGCGTTGGTCAAGGATGTCGCAGCAGCGTGGCATTCGTTGCCGGCCATATAGGTCGTGGAATGTTGCGAATACGGCGGTGTTTTCAAACGAGACGCGCTTCGCTACGCTCAGAGTGACACGTGAAGGGATTCGAGCCCCATCGCTGGCTGCGCAATAAGCACCTGATGACGCTGGCGGGGGCGTTGCTGCCGAGGCGGACGCCGGGATTGTGGCGCGCAGACGACCGCCTATTTGAAGTCGAACCAGGAACGCAACTGCTGGCGCGCTGCCATTGGCAGCGCGAGCCGCGACGATCTCCAACCCTCGCGCTCGTGCATGGCCTGGAAGGCTCGAGCGAATCCGGCTACATACGGACCTTGGCGGCACAGGCCTTCGCCGCGGGTTTCAACGTGCTCCGGTTGAATCAGCGAAATTGCGGCGGCACGGAACGGCTTACGGCGACGCTCTACAATTCCGGGCTAAGCGCCGATTTCCGCGCCGTTCTCCTTGAACTCATCGAACGCGACCGGTTGGAGCAGATGTTTTTCGCGGGCTATTCGATGGGAGGCAATCTGATTTTGAAGATGGCCGGGGAATTGGGAGCAGAAGCGCCGCGCGAGCTGCGCGGCGTTTGTGGCGTGTGTCCCACGCTGGATCTGGCGGCCTGCGTGGACGCGATCGAGCGGCGGGAGAACTGGCTTTATCAGTTGCGCTTTGTTCGCGATCTCAAATCGCGAATGCGGCGGAAGGCGAAGCTCTTTCCGGGGCAATTCGAACTCGATGGCCTGAGCCGCGTGAGGACCCTGCGCGAGTTCGACGATGCTATCACAGCTCCCTGCGCCGGTTATCGCAGCGCCGCGGATTACTATGAGCAGGCAAGTGCGATGCGCGTGGTGCAGCGGATTGCCGTGCCGACGCTTATTCTTACATCGAAGGACGATCCGGTGGTTCCCTTCGAATCTTTTGAAGTTTCAGAGATCTCTGGGAATCCGCAGATTCAAGTTACGGCCACGGAATTTGGCGGACACTGCGCTTTTATATCGCGGACGAACGGAGCAGAGCGTTACTGGGCGGAGGCGCGGGTGCTGGAATTTTGCATTGCGCGCGCGCAGGAATAAATTTGGCCTGTGCGAAATGCGCAGCCTCGGATTCGAGGCTGCCTGGATACGGCTCGCGAACTCAGCGGCTCGACGAATTCTTATCGGGCGAATAAGTAATGTCGACCGGCTGCTGCAAATTGAAGTCGAGTTTGGTTTCGGACGCGATGCGGACCTGCTGGCCTTTGGTGGCAGCTTCGGCCGCGGCGCCACCGCCTCCTCCAACGCCGGCGCCGATGGCGGCACCTTTGCCGCCGCCAAAAATGCCTCCGATTACCGCGCCCGCCGCGGCGCCGATGCCGACAGTTTCGGCGGTACGCTTGCCGCGCGACTTGCCAACATCTTTATAGTCGTCACTCGACAGGTCGTAGGACTTGCCTTGGAAATCCAGACGGGCGAGCTGGATAGTCAGCTCGCTGCGGCCCGCCATGCGACCCGCCGAACTCGAATTGGTAAGCTTAACGAACACGTCGGTGCCTGTCGGTACGATGGGTTCGCCGTTAACCACGATCGGAAAAGCGAGAGAGGCCCGGAAGATATCGCCCGCGTGATTTGTGGCTGAATCCACGTTATCAATCATCTGGATGTGGACTGGTGTGCCGGCGGGAATGCTGACTTGCCGAACTGCAGGCGACGCCGGGGCGGCCGGAGCAGGAGCGGGCGCCGGGGTCGCGGCTGGAGCCGCAGGTGGAGCCTCAGTCACCAAAGCGGGCTTCGGCTCCTCAGAGTGTTGCTGAGCAGAATCCTGGGCTTGTGCGGTCAAGTCGTTGGAATAGTGGCTGGCGGAGCCGGCAAGCGGACGCACGGGCAGCGATTCGCGCTCACGGCGGAGTTCGCGCGCAGATTTCGGAGCGGGCGTCGAAGCGGCTGCCCCGATATTCGCGGCCGTTTTGTCGGTCTTAGTTACAGGGGCCTGCGTCAGGGACATTTGATCTTGAACGTTGACGACGCCCTGCGTCTCTCTTGCGATTTTGAAAGCTTCGTAGCGGGCGTTCTCGTCGGGGGCCTCACCGACCAGCGTGGCCGTACCATCTTTGACCGTGACGTCGATATTGGCTGCCTTCGTCCGGGCATCAGAATACAGGCCGGCTTTGATGTCGGTCATAATGGCTTGGTCATTCCGAGCTTTCGAGCAGCCCAAGATCAATCCGAGGCTGACTGCTAACGCTGCAACCAGAAGTTTGCGCATCGTTCCTCCAAGCTTGCGCCGCGCTCACGAGTAGATTTTCGAGGTGCTGGTGTCTTTATTGTAGCGAAAGTTGCTGTAAACCACTCATTGCCGCTTGGGGCCTACCTTGAATTCCGACGCTGGTTCGATGCGGAGAAGAGGAGAAAGGGTGTGCTGGCGAGTTAACGGTTTGCGAATGCCGACGATAGAATTAAAAAAACTGCGGGAGCGCGAGTGGATGGCCAATCACTGAAGATTTCCACCCGCCAAAATCTACGGGCGCACTTTCGACCCACTCACTGAAGCTGATAGACGTAAACCGCGCTCGACGCTGGAGCCTTCCCCGGAACGGGAACAAACAGACGCGACAACTCTGGCGCCAAGAGGCCTGTCTTTCCGCCCGGACCCGATGGAACCTGCCCCAGCGACTGATAGTGATCGGGGTCGGTTTCCTTATATACATTGATGACACCGGCACCGCCGGAAGTGGCGTAAATGCGCTTGCCGGCCGGGTCAAACATCAAATCGTCCGTTCCCTTTCCAATCGCAAACATCTGAAGTTCTTTGCCGGTTTGCGTATCGAAAACCACCACTTGGCCGGGCCGGCAGCCCACGAAAAGACGATGCGCCGGTTCATCGAGCGCCATCGTTGCGTTATCCTTGCTCATTTTGACGGGCCAGGTCGCAGTCACCTTATTGGTTTTGCGGTCGATCACTTCGACTTCGTTTTTTGCGGGATTGTTCAAAAAGAGCCTATTTCCCATCTTTTCCAACGCCATCGCTTCGAGCGTATCTCCATCGATTTTGATGTCGGCGAGTTTTGTTCCGGCGGTTGTGTCGACAACGCTGAGCATGGTGAACTCTTCGTGGGCATTGTCGCCGCCATTGTCGACGTAGAGATAATGCGTGACCGGATCGTAGCCGATGGAATCCGTATCTACCTTGAGGGGAACCGATTTCACTTGCTCATAGGTCTTCGCGTCGTAGATGTTCACCGCGCCTTTATCTTCGTCGGTAATGTAAAGGCGGTTGAGATCGTTCCGGACGAGCACAGCGTGCGGGTGGGGAACGCTGATTGTTTTAACGATTTTCCCGGAGCCTAGATCGAAGACCAGGACCTGTCCACCTTCTTCTGCGACAACGAACAGGCGATTGCCGGCCATATCCAATCCGAGATGGTCGAAGCGTCCTTTCACGGACGAGGGAATCTCATATTTGGTAACGAGCTTCAAAGGCGCGGCAGTTTGAGCAAAAGCCGGTGGCACCGCGAAGAGCAATATTGCCACAACGAATAATTTAAGCCTGCTCATTTTGTGTCTCCCTTTTCGCAGCGGATTCCGTTGCCGGCGAGGAAAAGGCAACCTCTCGGAGTGCGGTAGGTCATTCTGTGCTTGTGGCAGCGTCGAGGTCAAGCTGCGGGAGCCTTCGCTTTTGAAACCGGCGAAGGCTCCCGCATGATGCGATTTAGAATTCCAGTCTCAACGCAAACTGGATCTGCCGTTGGTTGTTCTCCAACTGTTTTTGGACCAAGCCTGCGGTCGCTTTCGGCGCTTCCGAGAATGGGCCCATGCTGCCCGTGCCTCCGTTGAATATATTGGTCCGCAGCTGGTCGCCACTGAAGTTTGTATGGTTGAGGATGTTGAAAAACTCAGCCCGGAACTCCACCATTCCACCCTCTCCCAGGAAGCCGAGCTTTGTTTGCTTGACGAGCGAAAAGTCCCAATTCCTCTCGGGCGGCCCGCTCAGGATATTGCGTCCTGCTGTGCCAAGCTGTCCGATGAAAGCGCAGGGATTCGCTACGCTTCCGCCACAAGCCGCCTGCTCTGCAGCCGGACTTGGCGTTACGGGTGGCAGCGAGAACATGGCCGGATTAAACCACTGGTTGGGATCGCCGGTGATGACCGTATTGGGATTGTAGACGATCGGTTGGTAAGCACAGGGATTGCTGCCGGCAGCAGGCTGGCCTGGCTGCGAGGTGCAAGGATAGGCGGCCAGCAAAGCTGGCGTGTTGATATTTACCCGGTCGCCTTGCTGGGCCTGGGCAACTCCGGAATTCGATCGATTGGCATTGCTAATTGGCGAGAATGGTTGGCCGCTCTGGATACTCACGATGCTGCTCATAAACCAGCCGCCCAGCGCTTTGGGCAAGAAGCCGCTCCCCTGCGGACTCGGCAGGTGATAGAGAACGTTAAATTCCCAGTTGTTGGGGATATTAAAGCAGGCGGGGCCCTTGTCTACCGTGGGATCCAGCGGGTAAACGCCCAGCAGACCGCCTGAAACGATGCAGTCTTGTATATTGGATTGGCCTTGCGTTTCGTCGGTCACACGGCTATGCGTGTAGGCAGCATCGAATTGGAGCCCGTGGCTGGTCCGTTTTTCCACGTTTACCTGCAAAGCGTTGTAACGAGACGTTGCGAATGTGCCGACGTTGATATCGCTGCCATAGTTGGGGTTAATGTTTTGATAGGGGCTGGAACAACCCGCCGGTAGCGGAGTTCCGACGCAACCCGTATCCCAGAAGGGCACCTTGCCGCCGACGCACACGCTGGCAGGATTGCCGCAGGGACCAAAAGAGGTGGGCACGATCGGATTGCCGTCGCGAACCATGGGCAGGTGAATTCCATGATTGCCTACGTACGCCACTCCGAGCGCCATATTCCAGGGCAGTTGTTGCTCAACGCTGGCGTTGTACTGGATCATGTACGGGCTCTTATAGTTGAAGTCGATGAACGTAGGCGTAACGATACCGGGATTAGACGTACACTGCGCGGCGCTATGGGCGAAGGTCCCCGAGCACGTGGGTTGGTAGAAGTTTAGTACTTGCGGGGGAATCGGAATTGGAAACCCGCCAACCGTCCCGTCAGGAAAGGTCGTGGCCGTTCCGAGCCGGGTTTCCCAATCATTTGTGGTGCACGGCAGGAACCCGGGATCAGTTGGAGTGAGGTTAGCATTGTTAGCATTGAAAAAGCCCGATGCGCAACCTGGCGGCAGAATATCAATTAATGCCCCGTACGGGAGGCCTCCGTTCGTAGTGCCGCCGAGGGCCGACCCGATGTTCCCCAAATCGTAATAGATTCCGGCACCGCCGCGGATGGCAGTCTTTCCGTTTCCGAAGAGGTCATAGGCAAGTCCCACTCGAGGGCTGAAATCTTTCAGGGTGTTGTTCTTGATCACTGGCCCGGGAGAAAAGAGACTGCTGTAATCGTCTACCAGGTGCGACTGTTTCCCTTGCAACTCGCGCGGCGTGTTCATGACTTCATAGCGTAAGCCCAGATTGACGGTCAGCCTCTGTGTGGCTCGCCAGTCGTCTTGGCCGTAGAAGCCATAGGTGTTGTAGAGGAAAAAGCGGTTCTCATTGGCCCAGGTGGGCGCGAACTCTACAACGGCGGGTATGTCCTGCAAGAAATCAGACAGTTGGTTGTATTGGAGCTGCCCATTAAACGAATTGGTAGCCTGGTCTCCTTGATTGTACCGATTAAGCAGCAGGCCAAATTTGAAGGAATGTTTCCCCCGAGTCCAGTTTACGTCGTCGCTCAGCGTGTAGATGTTCTGAAGGCTGAACGTTGTGGGGGCTGCATTGGCCGATCCGAACTCGGTATACCCGCCGCCGCCGGAGCCGCTCATGTCGACTATGCCGGTGGAAAAACCCGGCACGATTTGCGGACCCGTACCGCCTGGCAGACCGGAGTTAGCCAAGGTATTGGCGCTGTGCGTGCGACTGAAAGAAAACCGCGCCGTGTTCAGCACGGTAGGCGAAAAAGTGTGGTTCTCGGCAAGCGTAATCCACTGATTTCGTGCGGGGGCCAAGAAGCGGAAAAAGGAGTAGTCCCCTTGGGTGTTGTTTTGAATCGCGTTGTCAATGGTATAGCGGGCAAAGAATGTGTCCGACGTCGAGAAATTCTGGTCCACACGCATCTGCCCGTAATTCTCACCGAGACTATTAAAATCGCTGCCAATTTGATGGGACGACCCTGAACCGTCCACGAAATTGGGCATAGGCGCAAGCGCCAGCAGCGGAGCCGTATAAGGGCTAAGGACCGCCGAGGTGACCACATTGTTGTTTGCGTCGAAACTCTGAGAAAGATCGGGACACTGCGCAATCGTGATAGTCGAGCCGGCACCATAATTGTTCGCGGCGCTGGCGCCTGCCGGATGGCAGCCTGCGGCAGGCACAATGTTGTTGATGGGGACCCCCAGGTTCAGCCGAATTCCTTCGTACACGGCGTAGAAGAAAGTCTTGTCTTTCTTGATCGGCCCGCCAAATGCTCCCCCGAATTGGTTCTTTTTAAGCGGCGCGATGGGGCTGCCCGCTTCGTTTTGGAAGAAGTCATTGGCATCGAGCGCGGAATTTCGGAAATATTCAAAGACGTCGCCGTGGAACTGGTTCGTTCCACCCTTGCTGACGGCCACCATCTGGCTGCCCATGGCCAATCCATATTCAGCCTGGAAAGTGCCGGTCACAATTCTGTACTCCTTGATACCATCTAAACCCAGGGCGTCACCGGAATCGCCGGCTACGGGGCTCCGTCCTGTGCTGTTCTGTAGGATGGCTCCATCCAGCGTAAAATTATTGGATCGCACCGGCGCTCCGTTCACGCTGAAGCTCGTGCCGGACTGGTTGCGCTGATTTTTGTCCTGATTGACGCCCGGCTTATAAAGCGCCAGGTCAACGTAGTTCCGCCCGTTCAGCGGCAACTCTGCCATCTGCTGCTCGTTGACCGTGCCGCCGAGCGTCGCATCTTGCGTATTCACCAGGGGTATGTCGCTGGTGATCGTGACCTGCTGCGTCGTAGCCCCGACTTGCAGAGCAAAGTTAATGACACCCTGCTGGGTAACCTCGAGATTCAGGCCGGTGTGCGTCTCGGTCCTGAACCCGGCAGCTTCCGCTTTGATTTCATAGTGACCGACCGGCAGCTCCGGGAAGCGATAGCTCCCATCCGCCTCGGTTGTCGCCGTCTTCGTGAGGTTCGTATCCGTATTCCTCAAGGTCACCATCGCGCCCGGTATCGACGCACCCGAGGAATCTTTGACATTTCCCAGAATCGTACCTGTAGGTAGTTGGGCCGCTGCTGGAATCGCTGTCAAAATCAGAACCGCAGCGACACACAGCATGATTCGCCTTACAAACTCATGATACACACCCATGTTTTTCTCCTCTGGCGATGTCAGCAGGGACACCGCCCCCGGTACCGCTAGACTTGACTAACTGCCCGCACCCCGTAATGAAACAGCAAGACCCCGCGAGTATCTTTGTGCATGAATTCAGTTCAAGCGTCTGCCTGACAGGAGGACCGCACCGCACCCCAGAAGTGCCACCCCGGAACCACACCGAATATGGCGCAAGTACGCGCCGTAATCGGCTCCCCGATTCCGAATTGCGATTTCGAGAACGGAACGAACTTCGAGTCGGAGTAGAGTTAGTCCAGCTTACCTTAAGGGAGGCTTAAATTGACTGCGGGTAGTTCGACCACTTGAAGCGCAGCTTATTTCTGAATTCTCGTTTTTTTCTCAAACTCGAGGAAGTTGAGAGAATTATCTTCGCAGACAAATTCCATCAGGTTCCAATCGGGTTTCAGAATGTACTTTTTCTGCGTGTGCAGAGGCATTGTGTATGCCTTGGGGTCATCGAGCGTGATGTCGATCATTAGCGACTCATGATCGATGCGACGAATGCGCTCGGTGACGTGCAGGGCGTCCGAGTGCGGCTGGCCGCCGTAACCGAGCCACGTTTTATCGTTGAACCCGATCGTGTCCACAACCAGCGTGTCGCCCTCCCAGTGGCCGATGGAGTCGCCCATCCAGCTCGGTTCGGCATCCTGCATGTGGCCGCGGCCATCGGTAAAGATCTGGCGAATGTTGTGGCCGTATTCGAAAAGCATGAGCACTCGTCCCGGAGTGTGAATAAGTTCCATTGGATAAAGGAACAGATAGATTCTCGGCACGCCGGAGGGAAAACATTGAAAGTCGGGGTCGTCCGAATCTATCGCGGAAGTTTTAGGTCCGGTGGGGTGGTTGGCCTTGAGTCTTTCCTGGCCCCAGGCAGTAAGAGGCAAGGGACCCTTGAGGGGCTTGCCCTCGGAATCGAGCCAGACGAATTGCTGTCCGGGATTATCGGGAGTGGCCGCCCCCAGGGTGCTTCCGGATGACGGATACCATACTCCGGTGAGGTCGGCCGGAGGCCGGTCGTCCGTCGATGCTTTGGCCTTCGGTGTCTGCGCCGCTTGCGCGTGCAGCAGAAAGGGGACGAGAAGCATGCTGGCGCAAAGCCAAAGAGCGTTCCGAGCTCTCATTTGGAAGAATCCGAAGGTAACCCCATGTTGGGGGTCTCTCGCCCATCGGTGAACACGACCTTTTGACCGGTCATCGCCTTCACCCCGTTCTTTACGGGGTGCCCTGTGATGACGACTTGGTCGCCCGGTTTCAGGGTGCTTCTGCTCCAGCCCCTTCGTGAGAGGAGATTGGGGCTCTGAAGTTCGGCCGTCCAATCCGCCGTTTGTCCCTTATCGTCCTTGACGGTAAAAAGAATCAGCGCATGGGGGTTGAGATATTGCAACGCAGTGACGGTTCCCTGAAGGGAGATCGTCTTCGTGTTGTCGTATTCGGCGGCGCCGTGATGGGCTGATAGCGGAAGTGACACAACCATCAAGCCAACGGCGACAAAAAAACACGCAGGCAAGCCGAATTTCATATCCCACCTCGCGAGAGCTCTCGAACTCACACTTGCTATTACACGCTGTGCGACAAGGAGTATAACGGTCGCCGTCTCGTGTCAAGGTGTCACCAAACCCAGACCGAGAGCTAAGCAGACTTGAAATGCCGCCGCAGCCTAAGTATGATCGGCGCCACTCGTCATTATTTCATTAGTCGCAGCAAACTTTACTAAGACTCATCTGCGTCGGAACACGCGCCTGGACGACCGAAAGGAGCTGTGTAATGAAGCTTCGTACGAAATCCGCCGTTAACAAATCGCATACAAAAACGAATTTATCCACGTGGTTTCTGGGCGCGCTCGTGGTGGTTCTCGTCCTGGCGCTGAATGGGCTCCCGCGCGTAGTTGCTCGTCCGAAGCCGAGTACCAAAAAGCCGGTCAAACTTCTCGGTGGCATCTTGCTGCCCGGTAATCCTCTGCGTTTTGACATCAGCTGGGTCGATCAGGCGACCGGCAGGTACTATCTGGCCGAAGCTGGAAACGCCGCCGTCGATGTGGTTGATGCCGAGAACGATTTGTATCTGGGCCGCATCACGGGATTTCATGGCTTGGGTCTTCCGGACGATCCCTGCGGCGCGATCGAAGGAATGGGCCCGAACGGCATCGTGGTCACGCCGAACAACCAACTCTGGGCGGACGATGCACATGGCACCGTGAAAGTGTTTGACCTGAATAAGGCCGAGCCGCCGTTTACTAACGTCATGCCGATTGCCACCATCTCCACCGGCGCGAATTGCCGCGCGGATGAAATTGGATTCGATCCCAAAGACCACCTCATCATCGTCGGCAATCCAGAGGAGAAGCCTCCGTACGCCTCAATCATCTCTTCCGACCCGCCCTACACCGTGCTGGGCAAAGTTCCCTTCGAAGGGGCGCGTGGATTCGAGCAGCCACTCTGGGATCCGGAATTGAAGGGAGGCCGCATGTTGGCGACGGTGCCGGGCATGGGCGAGACTTCCAAAGTGGTTGTCTTTAACTTGAAAGACCCCAAGTCACCGTCGATCGAAGCGACCTATCCCACGGGGAACTGCGGCTCCGGTCTGGTGCTCGGTCCTTCTCAGCATTTGCTCGTTGGATGCGGCGGCGGAAAGCCGCTGATCGTCATAGACGCGCTGACAGGCAAGATGCTGGCCGCTGTTGAAGGAACAAAAGGCGCGGACGAGGTTTGGTACAACGCCGGGGACAACAACTACTACGCTCCGGCCGGCTTCGGTGGCATGCCGACGCTCAGCGTGATCGATGCCACGACTAACAAACTGCTAAATAATCTGCCCGCGGGACCTGGCTCGCATTCTGTCGCCGCCTACCGTGAAAACAATCACGTCTTCGTTCCGATCGCAATTCCGACCAATGCCGCGCCGACCGATGTATGCAACACCATGTTTGGCTTCCCGGAAAAACACGGTTGCATCGCGGTCTACTCGCACGAAAACTAACTTCGTAACGAGCGTTTGCTCAAAACTAGTCTCGCGCCGCTACACTTGCTGCTTGCGCCGCACCAACATTTCCCACGCCCGCGAATCGCCAGGAAGTTTCAAACCGTTGCTAACCATTTTGCGGGCCGCTTCTGAGCTCCCTCGCCGCAGCGCGCGTTCTTTCATAAGGGCGAAAAACACAGGCACCAGAATCAGCACATGAATGGTGGAGGTGATCATGCCGCCGACGATCGGCGCGGCAATCGGTTTCATCACATCGGAGCCGATGCCGCTTTCCCACAGAATCGGAAATCAGACTCGCGAGCACCACGCATACGGTCATGAGCTTCGGCCTGAGACGATGCACGGCGCCTTCGATGACGGCCTGCCTCGATGTCTTCGTGCTTTAGCGGTTGTCCCACTCGCGAGCCGCCGATCGAGCGCTTCGTGTAGGTAGACGACCATGACTACGCCTGTCTCGACTGCGATGCCAAACAGGGCGATATAGCCAACCCATACGGCCACGCTGAAGTTGTAGCCCAGCAGCCTTTGCAAGATGAGACCGCCTGTGAGTGCATAGAAGGTCGGGAAAATGAGCACCGTGCGATTCCGCTACCGAGTGGAACACCATGTACAGCAGCACGAAGATCACGAAGAACACGACCGGGCAAGATGAGCTTCAGGCGCTGCCTTGGCCCGCAATTCAAATTCGTATTCACCCGCCCATTTATAGGTGTAGCCCGCAGGCAGATGCAGCTTTTGCTTAAGCATGCATTCGCGGCTTCTGCGACGAAGTCGCCATAGTCGCTCGAATTCAGATCGATGTAGACGTATCCGGTGAGCGCTCCGTCCTCATCTCGGATCATGGCCGGGCCTCGCGAGAAAAGAAATGCCTGCCACTTCCTCGATAGGAATTTGTGCACCGGAAGGCGTGCCGATCAGGACTCTCCGCAGCTCGTCCACGTTGTCGCGAAAGTCGCGCTCGTAGCGAACGTTGATGGGGTAGCGCTCGCGGCCTTCGATGTTTTCCGTCGCCATTCATCGCCGCCGATTCCTGAAGACGACAGCCTGCCTGCACTTCGGCGACGGTCAGTCCGTAGCGTCGACGCTTCGTCGCGATTTACCTCGATGTTGACGTAGAAGCCTTGCGAGACGCGTTCCGCGAAGACAGATCGAACTTGCGGAAGGCCCGACAAGAATCTGTTGGATCTGCGCACCAACTTGCTGGATGCCTTCAAGAGCTGGCCCTTGGATCTTCATCCCCAGCGGCGTTTTGATTCCGGTCAACGCCATGTCCAAGCGGTTTTCTACCGGCATAGTCCAGGTGTTGCGACAGTCCCGGAAACTGGAGCTTCTCATCCATTTCTCGAATGAGCTTTTCGTAGGTCATCCCCGACGCGCCATTTCTCTCGCGGTTTAAGCATGATGGTTGTGTCGTACATGTCGAGCGGCGCGTTGTCCGTGGCGCTGTCCGATCTTCCCATCGTTCCGAATACGGTCTCGACTTCAGGGAACGTGCGGATGATGCGGTCCTGTTCTTGCAGAGCAATTGGAAGCTTGACCAATGGAGATGCCGGGCAAGGCATGTCGGCATATACAACGCCGAGCCTTCATAGAGCGGCGGCATGAATTGACTGCCGAGTCTTGAACATTAACGGGAACGTAACGCGCAGAAAAATGCTAGGTTCAGCAAGCAATGTCGTCTTTCGATATCTCAAGACAAAGTCGAAGGACAGGCAGGTACAGCGCCTGCGTGATCCTGGAAATCGGGTTCTGCGATTCAGGTCGCAGACTTCCCTTGGATGAACAGAACCATCAACACAGGCACCAGTGTGATGGCTAGCAATGACGAAAGCCGACCGCCAGCGTCTTCGTCCAAGCCAGCGGCTTGAACATTCGTCCCTCTTGCGCTTCCAGCAAGAAAGACCGGTAGAAAAGAGACAACGATAATCAGCAAGCGAGAAAAACAGCGCCGGGCCCTACTTGCTTTGCGGCATCGATGAGAATCGCGTCCGACGATCCGCCTCGATCCGGTGATCTCCATTTGACTGTTCCGAGAGGTGCCGGTAGCCGTTCTCGACCATCACGATTGCGGCATCGACCAAGAACGCCAATTGCGAGTGCCAGTCCGCCAAGCGACATGATGTTCGAGCTGACGTGCGAGGTAGTACATGGGGATGAACGCTGCGATGACAGCGATCGGCAAGCGTGATGAATGGGAATCAGCGCCGAGCGAAAATGGAAGAGGAAAACGATAATGACCAGGCTGACGATGATGGCTTCCTCGATCAAGTCACGCTGCAAAGTTTCGATAGATTCCTGAATCAGTCCTCCAGCGGTCGTATCCGGCTAACGACCTCTACACCTGGTGGCAGCGAGCCTTTGATCTCCGCGCAGCTTCTTCTTGACTCCGTCAATCACGTTCAGAGCGTTGATGCCATTATCGCATCACCACGATGCCGCCCACGGTCTCACCCTCTCCCTGCCATTCGGCCACACCTTCCCGCATATCCGGGCCGAACGACGACCCTACCGAGATCCTTGATCAGCACCGGAGTGCCGTTCTTCGCCATCGACAGGCACGTTTCCAGATCCGCAAGCGATCTCAGATAACCCAAGACCGCGAATCATGTATCGCGTTCCACTCAACTCCAGAACCCGTCCACCAACTTCGTTCGTGCTGGCATTTACCCGTTCAATCACCGTCGACAGCGGAATGCCGTAAGCACAGCAGCTTGTTGGGATCGAGACTCACCTGATACTGCCGGACGAAGCCCCCGATGGTTGCCACTTCAGCGACGCCCGGAACAGTTTCCAGCTGATAGCGCAGGTGCCAGTCCTGAAGCGTGCGCAGGTCGGCAAGGCTGCGCTTGTGGGTGCGATCGACGAGAGCATACTCGTAGACCCAGCCTGCCCCCGTCGCGTCCGGTCCAATCGCGGGATGCACGTCGGCGGGCAGACGGCCAGCGATCGTTTGTAGGTACTCGAGAACCCGCGAGCGCGCCCAGTAGATGTCGGTGCCGTCCTCGAATACGACGAATACGTAGGCATCGTTGAACATCGTCTGGGCGCGGACAGCCTTCACGTTTGGCGCTGCCAGCAACGCCGTGACGATCGGATAGGTCACTTGATCCTCGATGATGTCAGGCGGCTCGCCTTCCCAGTTCGTGTGGATGATGACCTCTACGTCGGAAATATCGGGCAGGGCATCGAGTGGAATCTGACTCATACTCCAGATTCCTGCCAATATCAAAAGCAGAACACCCATGAAGACCAGAAAGCGGTTGTGAGCACACCATTCAATGACGCGGGCGATCATGGCTACATCCCTCCCGTGGCATCGACAGTGAGTTGCTTGTTTGCGAGCGTTTGACCGTTTCGAATCGCTGTGATGGTCACCTGCCAAGTTCCGCCTGAGCCTAGGTGCCAGTGCCTTCATACATGCCGCCGCCTTTATCGCTCGTCTGAACCACGGTTTTCATCGCTGCCATGCCCATTGCAGGCATTGCCGCCATGAAGAAGGTGACGCTAACTTCGGCTCCGTCGATCGGTTTTCCCGTCTGTATCGGTCAATTTAACGCGCAACGTATTGGTTCCTCTCTGAGGGGGAGACGGTTGCGTGGTCAGTTCAGCATTGGCCTGTGCTTGCGCCGATGTGTTCATGGCCGCAGCCTGCCCTGCGCCCGGAGGCGGCGGCACGAATGCGCCCGCGGCGGCTTGCAACTGAGCTTCTGAATCAATCAAGAAGTTCGCTGAAGTGACGATCTCTTCGCCCGCTTTGATGCCCTTTCGTAATCACAAACTGATCGCCGACGTGAGGGCCCACCTCAACTTCACGCGCCTGCTATATTTCCCTCACCGGTGAGACGTAAAGAGCAGGCTCTTAATCCCCGAGTGGAAGACGGCGGAGTCGGGCACGACTAACGCTTGCCCATAGGAAGCTTCAGGCTCACGTTTACGTACATGCCCGGTCGCAAGCTTCAGATCAGCATTCGGGAATACCAGACGGACAGGCAGCGTTCGCGTGGTCATGTCCAACTGTGGCAAGAGATGATCCACTTTGCCCCTAGAAAACCTGTCCAGGGTACGCATCCAGTGTGACTTCGGCGGGATCACCTGGCTTGATCTTTCCCGCATCGTTCTGAAAAACTTGCGCGAGCACCCAGACATCTGAAAGGTCAGCAACTGCGTAAAGCTTCGTGTCCGGTTGCACGTACATATTTGGTAGAGCATTTCTTTCCGTGATGTAGCCAGAAGCCGGGGAGTCGAAGGTCAGATCGGTAATCGCCTCTCCGGTTTCGTCGAGCTTCGTGATCTCGCTTCTCCGATATGTCGAATTGTTGAAGCCTGGCTTTGGCTGCGGCAACGAGTGATGCAGCGCCGTCCGCAACATCGTTGACAGAGCTTTGTTGCAGCACGATGGCGTTTTTCTTTGCTAGCAGATACTCACGCTCGCTTGCGACAAGATCAGGACTATAGATGGTGAAAAGCGGCTGTCCCTTGCGGACGATATCTCCCGTGGCATCTACATAGACCTGGCGAATCCATCCCGCGAACCGCGTCTGCACATACGCAAACCGCCGTTCATTCGGCTGCACATTTCCATACGAACGGATTTCGTCATTGAGGGTTTTGTATTCGACGGTCCCAGTCTTGACGCCAATGCTTTGCATCCGCTGTGGTGACAGCTGAATCGGTGCAAGCGGCGAATCTGACGAAGGCGCAAAATCGCTGGCAAATCTGGGCTTCTTGCGTCGTAGCTTTGCAGAGTCTTACCTGAGATCGTCGCTGGCTGTTGCGTGCCGCGCATTTCGGGTTAAACGGCGAACTCCACCACATCCAACCCGCGCCACTGTTATTACTGAAGATCAATGCCACCAGCGTGAGTACAAAGGCGCGACGATATTTATCCCAATCAGCTTAGCTCGTTGTCCTCATTCATGGCAGTGTCACCCCCGTAAGTCGTTCGATATGCGTCAATGCGGTTTCATGGTCGACAAGGATTTGTTGGTATTCGAGTCGAGGTTCAAAACGTCCATGTAGGAGGAGAACAGGCTCTCGAAATCTGTGCGACTGGATTCATAGGCGGTTAAACCGGCTTGAATAGTTGCTTGGGCTTGTGGAATCAGCCCGTCACGATAGATCAGCAGTTGTTCCTCCGAAGTTTTCACGACGACGTATTGCTTTTGAATCTCCGCAAGTGCAGCCTGCACTTCAGCATCTTGTTCTTGCTGCGCACGTTCAACATTGACTTGAGCTTGAGCGAGTGCGGCTTGTCGTGGTGTCCGTCGAGGGAAATTCACGCTGAGCGAAAGCATGTAGTAGTCGCGAAACTTGCGGTCTGTGTTCTCGTACATGTAGGAAACCTCGAAATCGGGGCGAAATTCCTTTTGCGCTAACTCGACTGCCGTTTGGTTGCGCTAAATCATCGCCGCATCTTCCTGGACATTGGGGTTCTGCCCCTTTCAACTTGTCGAGAAGCTCGCTCGCGGTGTAACGAAGGAAAGTTGCTGACAGAGGTTCGGGAATAATGTCTGGAGAGTCCTGAGGCCTTCGAAGAATCCGTTTGAGCGCGCCTGATCTTCACCGACCAGTTGGTGATGCATCGAGATTTCACGGAGAAGTTTCGTTCGCTCAAGCTGAGCCTTCAGCACGTCACGCTGATTTCCCTGACCAGTCGAGTAGTGCGCTTCCGCTTGCTGTTCTATTTGCTGTAGCAATGCCTGTATTCTGCTGAAGTATTCCTAGCGTCTGTTGAAGATAAGCAAGATGGAAATAAGTCGTCTTCAGCCTTTCTATCTCATCTTGCAGCACGACTTCTACGTGTGCCTTTACGGCATCAGCATCACGATCCGCGACTGCGCCACGCAACTTGCGCTTCCCTTGATACGGAAATTGCTGAGAAACGCCTAGACCAACGTACGCTAAATCTCTATTCGTATAACCCGCAAACGGTCGCTGTCTCCCTACTCTGAATTGTCGTAGCGTGAATTGAGGTCCGGCAACGTAGACATTTGTGAAGCGCCAAATGTCGCGGCCTTCGCTGCGCTCTCAGCGACGCTAATCGCTGGATCATTCTTCTTGGCCTCCTCAATGAGCACCCTTAATGGCGTCAGATTCCCTGCCTCGGGCTGTATCTCGCTGTAAACTCGCGGGATTGCTCGTTTTTCTAATCTTCTTGAGGCGCAGCGAATACCTCGGATGACACAATGAGCGTGAGCAAACCAAATACAATCAGTCGAAATCCTTCGCGCCGGGTAAATACCCACGCACGAACACAGATTCCTCGCATCATCGTCCTCCATTAAATGGAATACACGCGGACACACGTAGCTCCTCGCGGCAAAACGGAGTACAGACTAAACTCTTAGAACGGAGTTCGCTTCAGGCGGACTTAAAGGCGGGGAATGTAGTTCTGCAATGGTTAAACTTCCATTCCTAACGAGAGGAAGCGTGTTGGCACAATCGGCAAAATCGCGAGAACTACACCTGCTGAAGATGTTCCTTGATGGCTGACGCTGCTTATGTATGTTGCGAAACTTGCGAAGCGATTCGCAGCACGATTGCGACGACTGCATCGTTTGGGAACCGCATTGTCGCCCATCTGACTGCAGCAATCATTCTCACCAGCATTCAGCAATTGTCTACACTAAACACGACAGCCCTTGTGTGCCTAATATCGTCAGCAATCCAATAGAATCCAAAACCTGTTTCTCTCACCATCGCTATCAGAGTATAAGCAGCCTACCTCCCCAATACACCGTGTTCAGCCTTTGTCCCAACGAGGCATATTCAAAACGTTGCTTAGCACGCGAAACTGGGAGTATCATCGATCATGTACTTCTAGGGAGGCTATATATGAAGCGCTTTGCTGCTGTTACGGTGCTCGCGTTAATCGCGATCGTGCCGTTATTTGCACAGGTGCCCAAGGACTGGAAGCTGCGCATCGACCGGAGCACGAGCGCAGAAGATCCGGATGCCGCTGGTGCGATCAAGTTCATGCCTGCAGGATCGGGCTTTCACGTCATCACTCCGCAGGCAGCCGTGTTCTGGAATCCCGCAAATACGGCCACGGGCAACTACACGCTCAAAGGCACCTTCACGCTAACGAAATCGACCGGCTTCCTCGAGTATTACGGACTCATATTCGGAGGCAGCAATCTTGAGGGAGCGGGGCAGGAGTATCTCTATTTTGTGATCACAGACGATGGGACGTGGCTTGTCAAACGCCGGATGGGCGGTTCGGCGCAGGAAGTGTCGGACAAAACTTCGAGCCCCGCTGTGAAGAAGCCGGACGCCAAGGGAACCTGCACGAATGCCCTTGAAGTACGCGTGATGGCGGACAAGATCGATTTCGTCATTAACGGCATGGTTGTAAAAACACTTCCCAAAACCGGAGCGGCCGCGAAAACGGATGGAATCTATGGACTGCGAATCAACCATCATCTTGACGTCCAAGTTGATGGTTTCGGTGTCTCCAAGAATCCGGCCTGAGCAGATAGGTCACCTTGACATGCTCGAACGAGCGGACGTATGTTTTGGCCGTTCCCCACTCCCTTAGAAAGAGGCTTTCAAATGCTCCATCGCTTCAGGGATTCACTCATTGTCATGGTGTCGGCGTTCACCTTGACGTCGGTGGCAACAGCGCAAAACGAGCGGCAACAACAGCCACCTGCGGCGAAGGAGCAGAAAGCAGGCGTGCCCGATCAGAAGTCAGCTCCCGCTCCGCGCCACGACATTTCGGGAACTTGGGAGCCGGCGAATGGACCCAGCGACGGGATCCAGGCCGATGGTGTCAAGGCGATGCCGAACGATGGCAAGCCACAACATCAGTTGCCCTACACTCCTTACGGAGAGCAAGCATATAAGTCTCATCACGCGCTGGAAGGCGCCGACGCCGTGCTCCCCGGTCAGTTCAATGATCCTCGGGACAAATGTGAGCCGCTGGGCTTTCCCCGGATGAATTTTTATAACCTGCGAGAAACGCAAATCCTGCAAAACGAAAACAAGATCGCGATGCTCTATGAGTATGCAACCACCTGGAGGGTCATCTGGACAGACGGCCGTGAGCTTCCCAAGTTGGTGGATGGCGGTGTAATGATCGGAAAGGAAGTCAAGGAGCCGCGATATTACGGATACTCCGTGGGGAAGTGGGTGGACGACACGACGCTCATCATTGAGACGACTGGAATGATGGGGGAGGACAGAGTCTGGCTGGATACTGCGGGCCGCCCGATCAGCGATCAGTTGCGCGTCGAAGAACGGCTACATCGGGTGGACCACGATCACCTGGAGTGGACCGTAACGATCGATGACCCCAAGATGTATACAAAGCCGTGGATCGCCATGAATAAGTTCCCGATGAAGCTTGAAAATCCCCATAAGGACGTTATGGAGCAGTACTGCTCGCCTTCAGAGATGGAGCGCTATAACAAAGTATTTGGCGATCCTTCCAGCGGCGCGGGAAAGCACTGATGAATAGCGTCGACTTAAGCTAAGACAAAGTACCAACAAAGCTTGTAGGGCTTAGTTAGAAGCTTTTGGCTGATCCTTTGCAGCGGCCCGTTCCGTAGCACGAGCTCCCGCTAGTATGTTAACGATGCCGTTGTTTCCCTCGGCGCACGCATATTCGAACATCGGCCCGTCTGAGTGGCTCAAGGGAACAATTGCGGACCAGGGTTTCGTCCACGTCGCCGGGTCATCGATGGTGAATTTGTACTCGATGGTGCGCGCATCGATGCGTGTAAAACGCTCGGTGATCTTCAAGGTGTTCGGATCGGCATTTTGGAACGTAGCCCCCGGCCGGAAATTGGTGGTCTCCACGACCAACGTATTGCCCTCCCAATGACCGCGGGAGTCCCCATGCCAGCGGTGGATGTTTTGCGAGAGGGGCGGTCGCCCGTCCAATGGTATTACGCGAACCTCGCTATTCCACTCATATTCGATCATCACGTATCCCGCGCCTTGAACGATGTGCACATCGCTGTTGTAAGCGGCAGGAAGGATCGGTGGTCCTCCAAACGAAAGGCATCGTACACCGAGAGTGAGATCGTTTGGGTCATCGGCTTGCACGGGCCCTTGTGTTTCGATATTTTCATTAGCGGTTGGAATTTTCTTCATTTCCGCTCTAGACTTCTCGCCCTCGGGCGTGAGCGGAGGAATTCTGCCATCGGGCGGATCGACAACCAGCGAGGTTCGCCGGTTCGGCTGAACGCCGTTTTGCCACGCCCCAAGTGCATAAACAGTGGAGTCATAAACCGGGGTCTCGGCGGAATTGGCATAGGTAAATTCGTAAGCATGTTGCACGCCGGACTTGAATACTTCAGCCATTTCTTCGTCGGTCAAAAACTCTCTTTTGCCGTATTTGGCGGGACGCTCCATCGGCGTAAAGCTCAGGCTGGTCCAATATCCCTGCAAATCAGGCTGACCGTCCGGAGTACGTGGCAAGGTCCACGCTTTTGACGTTGCTGCCGCTGGCGCGGCATTAGCCGTCTGCGTCTGAGCCGCGAGGAAGCCTGGCGCCAACAGTACGGCCATAGCGGCCGTCAAAACGGTCGATGAGGCCCCAAAACGGTGTGTCATCAGAACACCCTCAAGACATTTGATATTGGGACTCAGTGTATGGGCCAAGAGTAGCGCCGCGTGACATGCGTGTAAAGACCGGCGCTACGGGCGACCGCCAAGGGCATAATTCGCCGTTCAATCCCATCGACAGCTAGTCGGTGGCGGAGTGGACAGGAGCCGCCGGTTCGGCCGGAGCGTCGAGGCGGTGCATGCGCTTTCCACCGCTGGCCCAGGCGCGAAAGCGATCAAGATACAGATATACCACCGGGGTCGTGTAGAGCGTGAGCATCTGGCTCACGATCAGGCCTCCGCAAATGGCGATACCCAAGGGTCGGCGCACCTCGGCGCCGTTGCCCTGGCTGATGGCGATCGGAACGGCGCCCAAAAGCGCGGCCATCGTCGTCATCATGATGGGCCGGAAGCGCAGCAGGCAAGCCTCGTAAATGGATTGTTCCGGGCTGTTGCCTTCGTTGCGTTCGGCCTGAATGGCGAAATCGATCATGAGGATAGCGTTTTTCTTGACGATGCCGATCAGCAGAATGATGCCAATCAGCGCAATGATATCGAGTTGGCTGTTGGTGACCAGAATCGCGAGCAACGCTCCCACACCGGCGGAAGGCAGCGTGGACAGGATGGTGAGTGGGTGTACATAGTTCTCATAGAGGATGCCAAGAACGATGTAGACGGTGGCCAAGGCGGCCAGAATCAAAAGCGGCTCGGTAGAAAGTGAGTCCTGGAAAGCTTGCGCGGAGCCTTGAAAACCCGCTTGGATGCTGGAGGGCATGCCGATGGCACGTTCCACATTTTGAATCTGGGCCACGGCCTCACCCAGGGGGATGCTTGGGTCCAGGTTGAAAGTGATGGTCACAGCAGGAAAAACGCCCTGATGATTGACTTGCAGGTAGGTATTGCCTTGACCGAGATGGCTAAAGGCGCTGAGGGGAACAGGGCTGCCGGTGCTGGAGGGGACGTAAATGTTGTTGAGCGCCTGGGGATCCTGTTGGAACCTCGGATCGACTTCCATAACCACGTGGTATTGGTTGATCCCTTCGTACATTACCGAGACTTGGCGCTGACCGAAGGCATCGTAAAGAATGTTGTCGACGGCACTAGCGCTGACGCCCAGACGGCTGGCGGTGTCGCGGTCAATAACGAGATTGGTCGCC
The DNA here is from genome assembly GCA_963846235.1 of uncultured Acidobacteriota bacterium. GTDB lineage: Bacteria > Acidobacteriota > Terriglobia > Acidiferrales > UBA7541 > Palsa-189. The sequence goes on along the minus strand of CAWJVF010000002.1, from coordinate 2,193,651 downwards.
AGGCCACGATTCTGCAGGTCAGTGTTTACGTCCTGAAGGATGCGCACCTGCTTCAATTTTGATTCCAGGAGCGGCGCCCAGTAGAGAAGATCTTTGAGGTTATCGGCGATCAGCGTGTACTGGAAGGACCCGTTCCCGAGCCGTCCTCCGATTTGAATCTCCTGAGAAGGCTGCAGGAATAAGGTGGCACCCGGAATAGCGGCCAGCTTCGGGCGCAAGCGATTCACTACTTGGAAGGCGCTGACCTTGCGCTCCTCGAGAGGTTTGAGCGTGATATTAAAACTGGCGGTATTTACCGCGCGTCCCCCAGTAAAACCGTTAATATTGTCGACGGCTGGATCAGCCTTAACGATGGCGACGTACTGCATAAATTTCTGCCGCATGGATTGAAACGAAACATCTTCGCCCGCCCGGGCCTGACCGAAAATGCGGCCGTTGTCCTGCTGAGGGAAAAAGCCCTTGGGAACGATGATGTAAAGGTATACCGCCAGGCAGACAGTGGCGCCCGTGACACCCAGCATAAAGAGCTGATTCCGCAAAACCCACCGAAGGCTTTCGGCGTAGGCCTGGTGCAGATGATCAAAGATGCCTTCGCTGAAGCGATACAGCCGATTGTGCTTTTGGCCCTTGTTTGATTTCAGAAGCTTTGCGCACATGGCGGGCGTGGTGGTGAGCGAGACGATCATGGAGATACCCACCGCAACGCTCAGAGTGACGGCGAACTCGCGGAACATGCGGCCCACGATGCCACCCATCAGGAGAATAGGGATAAAGACGGCGACAAGCGAAGTGCTCATAGAGAGAACGGTGAAGCCGATCTCGCGCGAGCCCTCGATCGCCGCCTCAAACGGGGTCATCCCTTTCTCGACATAACGCGTGATGTTTTCGACGACCACGATGGCATCGTCCACCACGAAGCCGGTGCAGATCGTCAGAGCCATGAGAGAAAGATTGTCGATGGTATAGCCGGCCAAATACATCACCCCAAAAGTGCCCACCAACGAGAGGGGCACAGCAACGCTGGGGATCGATGTAGCCCAGATACTGCGCAGGAAGGCGAAGACGACCAGAATGACTAGCAGGACCGAAATGATCAGAGTCACTTCGATATCGTGGACGGAAGCCCGGATTGTTGTGGAACGGTCCTGAGCCACTCCGATGCGAATCGAGGGCGGAATGGAAGCCTGCAGCAACGGCAGGATAGCCTGGATGCCGTCCACCGTGTCGATAATGTTTGCCTGCGGCTGACGATAAATGTTCATCAGAACAGAAGGCTTGCCATTTACCGTTCCGGCGTTGCGAATGTCTTCCTGCGAGTCCACCACCGTGGCGACGTCGGACAGCCGGACCGGCGCACCATTGCGGAAAGCAATGATCAGCGGCGCGTAATCCTTGGCGTGAAACAGCTGGTCATTGTCATTCAGCATGTCCATGTGCTGACTATCAGCCAGGGCGCCTTTAGGCCGATTCGCGTTGGCGTTGGCCAGCGCAAGGCGCACATCTTCCATGCCCAAACCGAGTTTGCTCAACAACAGGGGATTCACTTCGGCGCGTACGGCAGGTCGTGAGCTGCCGCCGACTTGTACAAGTCCCACGCCATCGACCTGCGCAATTTTCTGAGCGAGGATCGAATCGGCCACGTCGTACATCTGCGGCTGAGTGGCCGTATCGGAGGTAAGGCTCAAGACCAGGACAGCAGACTCAGCGGGGTTAACCTTCCGCCAGTTGGGATTGCTCGGCAAATTCGCCGGCAATTGCCCGCGAGCTGAGTTGATGGCGGCCTGCACATCCCGAGCGGCACCATCAATATCGCGGCCGAGATCAAACACCAAAACGATTTGGGTGTTGCCGAGTTGGCTCGACGAAGTCATCTGAGTAATGCCCGCGATACGGCCGAACATGCGCTCGAGTGGGGTCGCCACGGCAGAGGCCATGGTCTCCGGGCTGGCTCCGGGCAAGTTGGCCTGGACGAATATGACGGGGTACACCACATTCGGCATAGGAGAGACAGGGAGCATGCGATAGGCAAGAACGCCGGACAGCAACAACGCAATGGTCAGTAGCGAGGTGGCGACCGGACGACGGATGAATGGAGCGGAAATATTCATGGGGGATCTATCCCGCCGCTAATCGCCTGGCTGCGGGGCCTCCAACCTGCCGTGAACGGGTTGAGCTCTGCGAAAGCGGCTCGCCAGCCCATCAAACCAGATGTACACCACGGGGGTTGTGTAAAGCGTGAGCAACTGACTGATCAGCAGTCCGCCGACGATGCAAATGCCGAGGGGCTGACGCAGCTCCGAACCGGTACCCCGGCCCATAGCCAGAGGCAAAGCTCCGAAGAGCGCGGCCATGGTCGTCATCATGATCGGCCGGAAGCGCAACAGACACGCCTGATAGATGGCTTCGTCGGCAGGCAGATGCTCCCCTCTCTCGGCTTCCAGCGCGAAGTCGATCATCATGATGGCGTTCTTTTTCACAATACCAATCAACAGAATGATTCCAATCAGCGCGATGACGCCTAAATCCAGATGAAAGAGCTGTAACGCGAGAATCGCTCCGACACCTGCTGATGGCAGAGTCGAGAGGATCGTCAGCGGATGGATGTAGCTCTCGTACAAAACTCCGAGCACGATGTAAACCGTTATGACGGCAGCCAGGAGCAGCCAGCTCTCATTGGCTAACGAATTACGGAACGCGGCAGCTGTGCCTTGAAAGCTCGCGGCGATGCTCTGGGGCATGCCGATCTCGCGTCCGGCGTTCTCAATCTCCTGCACAGCGTCGCCCAGGGAGGCATTCGGAGCAAGATTGAAGGAGATGGTGGTCGATGGGAACTGGCCCTGATGATTGAGCATGAGTGACGCAGTGCTCGGCTCGAAATGAGTGAAGGAGCTCAACGGGACCTGTTGTCCTCCCGCCGATTTAACATAGAGGCTGCTCAGCGCGTCCGGGCTCGCGCGGAATTCGGGCGCCACTTCCAATACCACGTGGTACTGATTGATCTGAGTGAACATGATCGAGACCAGCCGCTGCCCAAAAGCGTCGTACAGGGTGTTATCGATTGCCGCTGTAGTTATGCCTAGCCGCGAAGCTGTATCGCGATCCACGACCAAATCTTCTTCCAACGCATGATTCTGCTGATCGGTGGCCACATCCCTCAAGTTGGGCAGCGCTTGCAACTTCTGCACGAGCATGGGCACCCAAGTGGCCAATTCGTTGGCGTCGGCCGCTTCCAGGCTGTACTGATATTGCGTGCGGCTCACACGATCTTCCACCGTCAGGTCCTGAACGGCCTGCATATACAACTGAATCCCTTCGACCGATTGCACCTTATCGGAGAGGCGCCGAATGATTTGCGTGATATCGGACGACCGTTGGTCGCGAGACTTCACGTTGATCTGGATGCGCCCGGCGTTCGGGGTCATGTTGGTGCCATCCACACCGATAAACGAGGAAAGGCTCACCACATCGGGATCTTGCAGGATCACGCGCGCCAGTTGCCTCTGCTTTTCCGCCATGCCTTCAAACGAGGTCGTCTCCGGAGCTTGAGAGATACCCAGGATGACGCCAGTATCCTGCACGGGAAAAAAACCCTTAGGGACAACCACATACATGTACAACGTCAAAATAAGCGTACCGAGAGTGACCAGGAGAGTGATCGTCTGGTGCCGCAACACGACTCGCAGGCTGCTGGCATATTTGTTGATCACCCACTGCCAGCCTCGCTCAGAGACGCGATAAAACGCACCCTGGCTGGCTAATGGGCGATGACGCAGCAACTTCGAACACATCATGGGCGTCAGAGTCAGCGAGACCGCGGCCGAGATTAAAATCGTTACGCTTAGCGTTATGGCGAACTCGCGAAATAGCCGGCCCACGATATCGCCCATGAAGAGCAGCGGAATAAGCACGGCTATAAGGGACACCGTCAATGAAATAATGGTGAAACCGATTTGTCCGGAGCCTTTAAGCGCGGCATCGAGCGGCGAATATCCGTCTTCCAGGTAACGGTCGATGTTTTCGATCATGACGATCGCGTCGTCCACGACGAAGCCTGTGGAGATGGTGAGCGCCATAAGAGACAGGTTATCGAGCGAAAATCCCAGCATGTACATCGCTGCAAACGTGCCCACGATCGACAAGGGAACAGCAACGCTGGGGATGATCGTTGCCGATAGGTTGCGCAGGAAGAGGAAAATGACCATGACGACCAGCGCCACGGTCAGGATTAATTCGAACTGCACGTCCTTGACGGACGCGCGAATGGTGGTGGTGCGGTCGGTCAGAATAGAAACTTGAATGGCCGGCGGGAGAGAGGCCTTCAGTTGGGGCAGCAGCGCTACGATTCGATCGACGACGTTGATGATGTTGGCGCCGGGCTGTCGTTGAATGTTGAGGATTACGGCCGGTGTGTCGTTGAACCATGCAGCCTGGCTGGTGTTTTCAACACTGTCGATTACGTTAGCGACGTCTTGTACGCGGACCGGCGCGCCATTCTTGTATCCGATGATAATGGGCTTGTATTCGGCGCTGTTGAAGATCTGATCGTTTGCGCCAATCGTGTAAGCCTGCCGGGGACCGTCGATATTTCCTTTGGCTTGGTCTTGGTTGGCATTGGCTAAAGCGACGCGCAGGTCTTCGAGGCTTAACCCATAGGAAGCCAGCGCCGTCGGATTGGCCTGTACGCGCACGGCCGGCTTCTGGCCGCCGCTGATGGTCACCAGGCCGACGCCCGGAAGTTGGGAAATTTTCTGCGCTAAAGTTGTATCGGCCAAATCCTCCACTCTTTGTAGAGGCATGGTCTCGGAGCTTAGCGCCAAAGTCAGAATGGGTGCGTCGGCCGGATTCACCTTGCTGTAAATCGGCGGATTTGGCAGGTCTACGGGCAGAAACGTGCCGCCGGCGTTAATGGCGGCTTGCACCTGCTGTTCCTCAACATCGATGTTCTGATCGAGATCGAACTGCAAAACAATCAGGGACGCACCGAAAGTGCTCGTCGAAGTCATCTGCTTCAGGCCCGGTACTTGGCCAAACTGCCGCTCAAGGGGAGCCGTGACCGAAGACACCATCACGCTGGGGCCAGCGCCCGGATACATCGTCAGCACCTGAATGGTCGGGTAGTCCACCTGTGGGAGCGCCGACACCGGCAATTGCCGATAGGCGACAAAGCCAGCCAGCATCACGGCGGTCATCAACAGCGTGGTGGCCACCGGCCGGAGGATGAAAATGCGGGACGGACTCATTGCTGCCGGTTGGGACGATTCCTGTTTTCGGTTCGGGAACCTTGAGAATTACCGGTCTGACCGTTTGGCTGATTGCCCTGGACTCCCGGGTTTCTGAACGATTGAGTGCCGCCCGGCAGTTGAGATTGGGGGCGTGGGGAGCCAGGCAAACTTTGGGGTACGGAACCTTGGGCCGCGCTCGGAGTATTCGCCGCATCTGTCGGTCGCGTATCGGTCCGCGGATCGACTCGCGCTCCGGGCCGCAACCGATCCTGCCCGTCGGTAACCACGAGATCGTTGGCGGAAAGCCCGCTCTCAACGGAAGCGATAGTGCCCTCAGTGATCCCTATGGTTACAGGCGCCACCTCCGCTGTGTTGTCCGACGGATTCACACGGTAAACGAAGGAGCCCTGCTCACCGCGCTGAACAGCGGCAACGGGAATTATTGTGGCATTCTTTTTGACGTCGGTCAGCAGGCGGGCATTGACGAACTGGTTGGGCCACAAAGCACGATCCTTATTATCGAAGACCGCCTTCAACCGGTAAGTGCCGGTGGTCTGATCGATCTGGTTATCGATCGTAAGCAAAGTGCCTGAGGCGATTTGCATTCCATTGTCGCGGCTCAAGGCTCTTACCGGCAAACTCGTGCCGGATCGCATGCGGCCGTTTACGACAGGCAGCGTATCCTCGGGCAGCGTAAAAATGACGGCGATCGGCTCCATTTGGGTGATTACGAGCAGGCCATTTGCGTCCGACGCATGGACAATGTTGCCGGCATCAACCAGCCTTAAACCCACGCGCCCGTCAATCGGCGCAGTGATATGGCAATAATCGATATTCAGCTTGGCGTTATCGATCTGGGCCTGATCGGCTGCAACTGCTCCTTCCAATTGACTGGCAAGAGCACGCTGAGTGTCGTATTGCTGCTGCGGAATGACACCGTCCTTAACGAGTTGGCCGTATCGGTCGACATTTAGTTTTGCGTCTGTGAGTTGCGCTTTGTCCTTGGCCAGATTGGCGTTGGCCTGAGCCAGGGCCACCTCATAAGGGCGAGGGTCGATAATGGCAAGCAAATCGCCCTTCTTAACGTCCTGACCTTCCTTGAAGCGCACCTCCATCATTTGACCATCAACACGGCTTTTCAGCGTAACCGTGTTGAATGCCTCCACCGAGCCAAGCCCATCCAGATACACGGGCAAATCACGTCGCTGCGCAGGGGTAACAGCCACCGGAATTCGCGCGTTGCCATCGGCATTGCGGTCGCCTCGGCCTCGTCCGGCCGCTGCGGTGGTTTGCGGTTTGTGCGTGCTGCGCCAGAGGAAAAAGCCCCCAGCTAAAATGACGATTAGAAGCAGGATTCCGATGGAACGAGCTGAAGACCGCTTTTTGCCGGGTTTGTTATTCGGATCGTCCGCATGGAGCTTCAGCGCGATCTCAGAGCGCGTGGGAGCTTCTGTAATTTTCTCGTGCATGACCCTCTCGATGAATAACTTCGATCTGGTGATTTAGATCCAGATTGGATGAGCGCTTCGAGCCGCACCCTTCTCGGCGGATCCAAGCAATCTGCCCACTTTTATTCGGCGCAGATACGCCCGGCTTTCCCAAGTGTAGCAGAGAATCTGCGCCAATTTCTTAGACGGGTGACCCCGTAAGATCGTTACGCCGAAGCGGGCATGGTTTCCTGGCTGTCCGTTTAAGTACGAGGATAGGGACTATTCAAAGAGACACGCCTGTGTCTGTACCACATTGGCACCGAACTTAAACAGATTTAGGTGGTTAAGCAGCACGCATAAGTGAGATTTTCTGGCGGCGGTATGATTTTTTCGCTAGTCTTCGTAGGTATTCGCATAGGTAGCTTATCCATAAGGGGCTTCGAGAGCAGCACTGACCGATAATCGCAACACAATTATGGCTTACGATCACCATCGATGCGGTTTAGCGCCGACAGTGTTGGCGATCGCCGGCATGCTCGTTCTAGGTTCCTTGTTAACTGCTGCTGGTCAATCGAAGCGGCCGGCAAAGCCGGCATCGACTACAGAGACTAAACGGCCCCCGCGCGACGCCGCTGTTCCTTTTAATCCCGGCGAGCGCCTGTCTTTTCGAGTGATCTGGTCCAAATTCTCCGTGAACGCAGCCACGATCCAGCTCGCAGTGGTCGAGCGGCGCGATTTTTTTCGGCCGTATGGCCTGGCATTTCCGCGCCCTGGCTCAGACCATCGACACCATGCACATAGTTTATCCGCTCGACGATCAGTTGGATTCCTACACTGACGCGGCGCAGCTAAACTCAATTCAATACGAGATGTACTTGCACGAGCAGGGCAAACAGCAGACCAATACCTGGCGTTTAATCAGCGACGGGTCCCCGCTCCCGCGAACGTCACCGCCGCCCGAGTCTCGCCCGGCACACGCGATCCGATTGGTTTGCTCTACCTGCTCCGTGCGGCTGATTGGAAGAGTGCGCCGCAATTGCGAGCGCCCGTCTTCGACGGTAAAAATCAGTACGAGGTTGTGGCCCACATGGAATCCTCCTCCGAACAGGCCATCGTTCCCGCCGGACAGTTCTCCGCCACTAAGATCAGCGTGCGAGTTTACGATCACGGCCAGGAACTCAGCAGTACACATTTCAACGTCTGGCTGGCACAGGACGCCACCCGGACGCCCGTGCTCGTGGAAACAGAGCTGCCCATCGGCACAGCGCGTCTGGAAATGACTGCAAAGAACTGATCAGGATTTCGAAGCTTTTACGGGAGCGGGTATCGTACCCTTTGTTGCGCCCACTGAAGGCTTTGTCGGAGAAATTACGGAAGGTTTTGTCCCTTTTTCGCCTTCCTCAGGAACCGGCGTCCAATTCTCGGGTGGAAAAGCCACGTGCCAGAAGTGCGGTGCGGGTTTAAGGAATTCGACGCCTACTTGCGTCTGGCCCTGCACGCTCGGGCCGATGTAAACGACTTTGCACGCCTGCGCCTCAGGATTCGAAGCGCTCTTCAGTTCCAATTGCTGGCCCTGCGTCATCTTGGCCGCCAATGTAACTAGGGCTCCGTGCGCATTGACGACCAGAGTCTTGGTTTCCTCTGTAAACTTCCCTTTTGGACCGGTGCCGGAAACGCTTACCGGAACGCTCAAGATCACGCGTTGACTGCGGCGTCGATTTGCGTCAGGTCCGGCGGTTGACCAGGTGTTCATTAATTCCAAACTAGGCGAGCGGGTGCATTGGTGCAAGGGCGGAAAATACATAATTTCCTATGATTAACTGCTAACTAACTGTTCTACGGCACCGGGCGCCCAACGTGGGAGGTTGGGCGCAATTCCGATGAGTAGTTCACTCCTTGGGGGTCCGGAACTAACAGAGCACGATCTTATTCCGATTGCGCGCGATGCGCCGCGTGGCGTTTCGCGTGTCCACGACGAGTGGCGATGCTTCCACAATCGCCTGGTAGTCGTAGGCCGTATGATCGGTGGCAATCACCACGCAATCGAAGCTACCCAGGTTACTGGGCGTCAGCTCGACCGACCGCATTTGCGAGTAGTCGTAATGCCGCATCTTGTGAAGCTGCGGGAAGTAAGGATCGTTGTATTCGACGCGGGCGCCGTGTTCGATCAGCAGTTGCATGATCTTTAGAGTCGGCGATTCGCGCAGATCATCCACATCTTTTTTGTAGGCTACGCCAAGAACCAAAATTCTCGAGCCCTTGACCGCCTTTTGCCGGTCATTCAGCGCATTGCCGATGGCGTCGACAACGTTATACGGCATGGCCGTATTGACCTCGCCCGCCAGCTCGATAAAACGTGTGGCAAAATCGTATTCGCGCGCCTTCCAGGAAAGGTAATAGGGATCGACTGGGATGCAATGCCCGCCTAACCCCGGCCCTGGATAAAATGGCATGAAGCCGAAGGGCTTGGTGGCTGCCGCATCGATCACTTCCCAAATGTCCATGCCCATGCGCAAAGACATCTGCTTGAGCTCATTGACCAGTGCGATGTTTACGCAGCGAAAAATATTCTCCAGCAATTTGGTCATCTCCGCGGCACGGGTCGTACTAACCGGCACCACGCGAGCCACGATTTGCGCATAGAGCGAAACTGCGGCCCGTCCGCTCGGTGGATTCACGCCACCGACAACTTTGGGGATTTGGGCCAGCCCGTATTGCTTATTTCCCGGATCCTCGCGCTCGGGAGAGAAAGCCAAAAAGAAATCTGTTGCGATGTGCTCCGCGTCGGGACCGTGGGCAATCGGGCAGCGCAGTCCCGCTTGCTCCAGGATCGGCAGCACGAGTTCCTCGGTGGTCCCAGGGTAAGTCGTCGACTCCAGGACGATGAGCTGACCGCGTTGCAAATGCGGCTGAATGGACCGCGCCGTCTGCTCCACGTAGGAAAGATCGGGTTCCCGGCGTTGATCGAGCGGCGTGGGAACGCAAATCACTACCGCATCCATATCCGCCAGACACGAGAAATCGCTCGTGGCGGAAAAATGTTTGGAACGAACGTGCTGCTGAATTTTCGTGCTCGGGATATGACCGATGTAAGTCTGTCCGTCGTTGAGCTTACTGACTTTATTGGGATCGGTGTCAAATCCTTTGACGCGGTGGCCTGCCTCGGCAAATCGTAATCCTAGCGGCAGCCCTACATAGCCGCATCCAATAACTCCCACCTTCAATTGTGTTCCTTTGAAATACTCCGGCTTGCGTTCCAGCGGCATGTTAGTAGGGTACGCTCCTCCCTGTTTTGATTCCTTGATCGGGAAAAAGGTCGACTATATCAAGAAGGATGGGTCAGAAGAAGGTTTGCCGGCGGCTCTCCCGGCAGAGTGCCTTCAAGGCGTGGTTTTCCGCCGCTGATAACACAGCAGAATCAGGTCGGCGCGGCGCCGCACGCCAAACTTGCTCAGCAGGTTCGAAACGTGGAATTTTACCGTGCGTTCCGAGATATTCAGCTTACTGGCAATCTCCTTATTCGCCAGATTCTCGAGCAGGGAATCGAGCACTTCTTGCTCCCTGCGGCTCAATTCCGCGGAGCTTTCCACCTTCATACGCCGGCCACGCGAATTATTGATTATGGCGTCGACAAATTCCGAAAGCAGCGAACGCGGCACCCAGAACCCGCCACTCGCGACCAATGGCAGGGCCCGCGGGAGTTGCTCGCGAGCCTCTCCGTAGGTGAGCAGGCCCTTGGCGCCGAGCCGCAGCAGATCATGACTTTCAGTAGCGTTGAACTTTTCCGCCACGATCAGCACTCGCGCTGAAGGCGCCCGCTCCAGCAGATTCGCCATCAGAGCTGCGGTTGCTGAAGGTGAAGCATGGGCGTCCACTACGTATACGGGCGCTCGCGGAAGCGCCAGTTTGCGCAATTCAGGCCCTAGCATGGAATCCAAGTGACGCGTCGACGTTTGGAATCCAGGTGGCGCAAGTGCCCGGGAAAACTCTGTCAGCACAAGCGGATGCGGCGACAAAATGCAGACTCGAAGCGCTGTTTTTGCGGGCTTGCTCTTCACATAGGCAGACTATACGACCGCAGTGCGGCCAGCAAGCCTTGGCAGTAGCTATAGCTGCCCATTTAGGCAACGTGCAAATTGGACACAAGAAAACCCCCGGCCTAAGCGGCTGGCCTTCGCCTGTTCTGCCTGTTCCCCGGGCCAATTAAGTCATTCGACAAGAATGGCGCCGTCTGGCTCAAGTTCGGGGGAGATTCTTTGGTAGGCTGATCTCGTAATCGACCCATGCTCCCAGCAAGCAAACCCCGTCGCTATGCGCGCATAGGCCTGCACAATGGCCCCTTGGTGGCCTGGCAGGGCGTGTCCGTCCGCACCGTGTCACGCATTGCTACTTTGGGCTTGGGCGGATTGTTTATTGCAGCCGCGCGCCCCGCTCAGCTCGGAGAGGGCATTAAGATGGTTGTGAACGTTCCAGGAGGTGTAGTGCGCGCTCGCGCCATGGTGCGCAACTCGTATCCCGGCAAGGGCATGGGGGTCGAGTTTACGTCCATGAAGCCGGAGGACCGGGCCCGCTTGCACCAGCTTGTCCGACAACTCCTCTCGGACCTAACCGCCTCGGTTAATTAGAAAACAGAAGACATTAAACATAGGCTAAGCCCGTTCTCAGCAGCGTTATCTTTGCGGGAATAGAAGTGATTCCAGCATGTCCGCGCGGGACTTTTCGTCCGAGGCAATCACCTGCAGCAAATCGGTAACGGAAAGCATGCCGCGAAATACGCCTTGGTTATCGACTACAAGCAGGTGAAAGATGCCGTGCTTCTCCATTTGCCGCAGACACTCGTCGAGCGCCATCTCCGGCGTTACGGTGACCAACTCCCGGGTCATGATTGCGGAAACGGCAATCCCTGCGGACCTGTTTTCCGCAGCCACCTTATCCGAAATGTCACTTTGTGATACGACCCCTGCCAGCTTTCCCGCGCTGTCCAGCACGCCCACGGCGCGCACCTGTCGTTCGCGTAAGTAGCGAGCGGCTTCGTGAACGCTGGTCTCTTCCGAAATAGCAAAGATCTGAACCCTGCTGCGGATCACGTCGGCCACGTTCATAGGACCTCCTGAGGCGGGTGTTAGTGGAATCTTAGAACCGCAAGCCCGGCGAATGCAACTCGAATCGGTCAAGGCTCCATGGCAGGCTATCGGGAGGCTTTCGAGGCTTTAAAAATCGGCGTTAGATACGGAAGTGAGACGTGCAGGAATGGTTTTGCGCTGAGCGAGGGTCAGGCGTGTTCGAGGATGATCTTCATGCGCTGGCCATTATCGGAGCCCAGCATACCGATCGCATCCTTCAACTGGCCAAGCGGCATCACGTGGCTTACCAGCGGCTCCAGCCGAACCGTTCCACGCTGCACCAGCGCGATTGAATTCGGGTAATCTTCACTTTTGGCCACACGGGCGTTAATCAGCGCGAGTTCCTTAAAGTAAAGATCGTAAAACGGCAATTCACCTTGCTTTGCGGTGATGATGCCAAACAGGAGCAGCCGGCCGCCTGAGCGCGCCATGTGGATGGCGTCGGACAACACCGGCAGCATGCCGGTGCACTCGATGACCACATCGGCGCCGCGCCCGTCGGTGGCCGCACGCACTTTTTGAATGGCCTCTTCGCCCCCGGGAAACGCCAAATCCGCACCGAGCCGCAGCGCGAGCTCGCGTTTCTCGGCGCTGCGGGTAACCCCGATTACCGTCGCCCCACGCGCTTTAGCGAGTTGCACGTGAAGTTGCCCCGTTACACCGAGACCCATTACAGCCACAGTTTCGCCGGGGAAAATATTGATTTGCCGCTGCGCGTGCAGGCAGGTAGTGAGCACCTGAATCAGAGGGGCGGTTTGATTGTCAATCGATTCGGGAAGCGGAAAAACGTGGCTCGCCGGTGCTACTAGATATTCGGCGAAGCCGCCGTTGGCGTCCCGGCCCAGCAACATTCCGTGGGGACAAAGATGCGTCTGGCCGATGCGGCAGTGGAAGCAGGCGCCGCAATAAAGTTCGGGATCGATGATGGCGCGATCGCCCCGGCGGACGTTGGCGTCTGGGCCAGCCTCTACCACTTCACCGATCATTTCGTGGCCCATGATGCGCGGATAGCGCACCGGAATCGCGCCGCTGTAAATTTTGTAGTCGGTGCCGCAAATTCCGCTGTACGTCACGCGGACGAGCACCTGCCGCTCACCGATCGTCGGCCGGGCGACTTCGCCCAGGGCTAGTTCGTTCGGTGCACTGAGAACCATCGCTTTCATAGTTTCTCTCTAAGCCGTTGCGGCGGGCTTACGCGCGACTTGTTTGCGGCTTTACCTTCAACGCTTCGGGATTGACGGGATTTTTTGGCGCCTGTCCCTTAAGCACGCGGACCACTTCCTCCGCCGCCTTGGTCTCCAGATCGTTCAGAGACTCTTCGGAATAGAAGCTCGTATGCGGCGTGATGATCACGTTAGGACGCCCCAAAAGGGGTGAGCCCGTCGGAGGTTCTTTGGTCATAACGTCCAACGCCGCGCCGGCCAACTGTCCCGCGTCCAAGGCGTGCGCCAGCGCCGCTTCATCAACGATAGGGCCGCGAGCCGTGTTAATCAAATACGCGTGCGGCTTCATCTGCCGGAAAGCGTCCGCGTTGAATAGACCCTGAGTCTCGGGCAAAAGCGGAGCATGGATCGAAACATAGTCCGATAGTTTCAGCAGTTGAGGGAAATCTACGCTCTCAACATTAGCTCGATCGAAAACATCCTTGGGAATGTAAGGATCGAAGCTCACAACGCGCATCCCGAAAGCCTGGGCTTTCGGCGCAACGAGTTGCGGAATTCTTCCGAAGCCCACCAACCCCAAAACGCTTCCGCGCAAGCGGTGAATGGGAACGACCGCGGGCATTTCCCAGCGCCCCTGCTGCACCAGAGAGTTCGCGAGCGGAATCTTCCGCACGGCCGTAAGCAGCAGCGCCACGGCGTGGTCGGAAACTTCGTCGATGCAATAGTCTGGAACCTTGGTGACGACGATGCCGCGCTCTGTCGCCACGGGGATATCAACGTTGTCCACCCCGATTCCGAACCGCGAGATGATCCGGCAGCGGGTCATCTGCCGGATCATGTCCGCGGTTATTTTGGCGTAGGTGGCGAGCAGTGCGTCCGCGTCTTTTGCTACTCGCAGAATCGCCTCGGGTTTTGGCTCCTCTGCCAGCCGCAGTTCCGCGCCGATAGTGGATAAAACGGCGCGCGCTCGGTCCAGGTTTGGAAATACGATGTCGGAAACCGCTACTTGGAATTGCGCCATTTAACGCTTCATCGCCTCTTCCATGTGTTCCATCTTGGTGAATACCACCGGCCCCTTAGCAGAGACCAGCACATTCTCTTCGAGGCGGGCGGTTTGTTCGAGCTTCGGATGTCCTGCGAAGGTCTCGATCGCGAAGTACATGTTCTCTTTGATCTCCGCGGGATACTTCAGCGAATATGCGCGCGACATCCACATGCCCTCGTAGAGCGTGATGCCGATGCTGTGGGCAAACTGCTGCAGCGTGACCGTTCCGTATTTATCGTCGTCATACTCGGGGAAGGCCGCCGCAACGTCGGCAGTCGTATTTCCGGGCTTCAGCTTTTCGATGCCCGCGTACATGGAATCGTAGACTTCCCGGTATAGATCGATCTCCTTCTGCGTCATCTTCATGCCCTGTGCGCCACCGCACTTGAAGCAGCGTACGAAGTCGATGAAGTACCCGGAAGGACCGACTGCGTTGATGTCCACGATTACCAGATCGCCCTGGCGGATCAACTTGTCCGTCGCCCAGCGGCGATACGGGCTGGTGTTTCCGCCGGAGGCCACGATGATGTCGTAAATAATCTCGCAGCCGCGCTCGAGCATGAACTCGTGCACTTTCGCTTCGATCTCGCGCTCACGCACGCCCGGCTTCAGCCATTCGTACTTGATCTTCCACATGGCCGCATCGCCGATGCTCGAGGCTTGCTTCAGCAATTCGATTTCATCGCGTGTCTTAACCACGCGAGCTTTGGAAACGGCCGGCCAGCCATTCACGATCTTCAAGCCGTGCTTCTGGAGCGCCTCGAAGGCGGGCATGTCCAGGTTGTCGATACCGATATTCTCCTTGGCGAGGCCGTTTTCCTTCAGCACCTCAACAACGCTGTCTGCCATGCGGCCGGCCATGTAAGGCACCGCGCCTTCGGCCCATTGCCAGGTGATCGCTGGACGGATGCGGCCCTCCATCCAGGGCAAATCGATTTTGGCGCACTGCAAATCCGAACCGGCAGTTTCGAAGAGCACCGGCTCGCCTCCAGTCGGAACAACGGCGTAGCGAATGTTGATGTTGTATTTCCAGTTTCCCTGATAAGAAGCTGTCGCATAGCGGATGTTCGCGCCCGCAAACAAAACTAGCGCGCCCAAATCCGCTGCGACCATCTGTTCCTGCAGCTTCGCCAATCGTTCCTTGCGCAGCCGGTCAAAATCGACGCGGTATTGCCAATCCGCGCCCGTCTGGCTATAAAGCCGCCGCGGATCCCATTCGTGCGGCTGGCCAATAAAGCTCGTATCGAGCCGCGAGCCGTTCACCGACGGTGATGCCTGTGCCGGTGCTTTCTTCGTTTTCGTCAACTGCTCCGTCTTTGCCATGAAAGTTCCACCATCCTCCTATGAATTCAGGCAGGCTAAGATTCTCCTGTTGCGTGAATGGCTCCCAGATGAGCGATTCTTCAGGGGATCGACGCCAAACCCGTAAGCTTGATTTCCCTAGGACCTTCGGTCCAAAAACGCGATTCCAAAAGGGCAGGCCAATATACACTGCCGCCCGCTAGCCAGTCCACTTACAGCCCGGTATCCCCTGCGGCGAGCGAATTTCTACTCTGTTCCATTTTGATTACTGGATTATTTACGCGAGAGCCTTTGCCTACGTTGTTCTTGCCTATGCTGTCCTAATGCTACTGGACGGCGGGTTTACCGTTCGCGCCGCCATTTTGAGGTACACCGGCACCGATCTGCTTCGGCTGTTGCTCGCGCTTGGCCTGCAGGGCTTTGAAGACTTTCTCCGCGGTTGCAGGCAAGGACATGATGCGCACTCCTACCGCGTCGTAAATCGCATTCGCGATCGCCGCTGCCGTAGGAACAAGCGTCGGCTCGCCCACGCCTTTCGCGCCAAATGGGCCGGTCGGATCGTAGCTGTCCACGATGTCAACTTCGATATCCGGAGTATCCAGCGAGGTCGGCATAATGTAATTGGTGAGGTTGGGATTGATATGCCGGCCGTTCGCATCAAACAGCATCTCTTCCTCGAGTGCGAAGCCAATTCCCATGGCCACGCCGCCTTCGACCTGGCCCTCAACCAGCATCGGATTGATGGCCGTGCCGCAGTCGTGCGAAGCCACAATGCGGACGACCTCGACTTCGCCGGTCTCGTCGTCCACGTCCACTTCGGCGATCTGCGTGGCATAAACGTAAGTGCCAAATGGCTTGCCTTGGCCCGTTTCCGGATCCAACGCCAACGTCTCCGGATTGAAAGAGGCGCTGCCGATCGGCGGTTGTCCCGGAAACCACGCGCGCGTGGTTGGCCACGTCGCCGATGTGCATGTTGCGCTGCGGAAAGCCCTTCACGAAAATCTTATGGTCCTGCGCTTCGAGTTGCGTCGGCTTCACTCCCAGCAGCGGCGCGGCCACTTCGAAAAGGGTCAGCTTCGCTTTTTCTGCGGCCATTTTTGCGGCATTGCCGGTGACGTAAGTCGTGCGGCTCGCGATCGCGCCCGTATCCATGGGTGTCGAGTCCGTATCTGCCGAAACCACGTGAACGTCATCTGTAGCGATTCCCAGTTCTTGTGCCACGATCTGCGCCAGAATCGTCAGCGAACCTTGCCCCGTCTCCACCGTGCCCGTGAGCAGGGTTGCCGTGCCGTCCTCATTGATTTTCACCACCGCCGCACTGGGATTCGCGGCCACAGTAAAGCCGATCGGGTACCACATGCAGGCCATGCCGCGTCCACGCCGTTTCATGATTAGGCTCCGTTCCCGTTTCCGGCGTCGCCCAGGCCGTTCCAGCCGAAGAGCTTCGCCGCGCGTAACAGCGATTCTTTCACGACCACGCTGTGCAACTTCTGACTGGTCGGGCTCAGTGAACCCTCGTCAAATGCATTCAACAGCCGAATCTCCAGCGGATCGATGCCCAGCGCGTGGGCGATGTCATCCATGTGCGATTCGTACGCAAAACACACCTGCGGCGCGCCAAATCCGCGCATCGCGCCCGTCATGGTTTTGTTGGTGTAGACGACAAACGCTTCCGCGTGCAGATTGTCAATGTTGTAGGGGCCGGCAGAAAGGATACAGGCCTTGCCGAGAGTCGTTTCGCTCCAGGAGCAATAAGCGCCGCCGTCGAGGACCAGCCGAATCTTGCGGCCCAGGATTTTGCCCTGTTTGGTGACTCCCGTCTTGTAATCCATGATCAGAGGATGGCGCGTCGTCGAGGACGTGAACTCCTCGCACTCGGGTGTAGACGCACTTCACTGGCCGCCCGGTCTTTTTCGAAAGCAGCGCCAGAGCGGGCTCGGCCCGGATTTCATTCTTGCCGCCAAAATTGCCGCCAACCACCGTCGCCACGATTCGCACGCGGCTCATGGGAATTCCCAGCGTGCGCCCCACGTCCGCGCGCCCCAACGTGATCCGTCCCAGCGTGGAATAAATCGTCACGCGCCCGTTGGCGTCCCACTGCGCAATGCACGCATACGGTTCCAGCGGCACGTGCTCCACCATTTGCGTGCGGAAGCTGCCCTCGAAAATATGATCGGATTCGGCGAACGCCTTTTCCACGTCGCCTTTCTTGATAATCTTGTGCCCGTAGATGTTTGCGCTCGGCGCGTGAATGCCGGGCGTCTCCAGTTTCAACGACTCCAGCGGATCCAAAACCGGCGTCAGCGGCTCGTACTCAACTTTGATTTTTTCCAGCGCCTCGGTGGCGATCTGCTCACTCACCGCCGCCACCGCCGCCACGCCGTCGCCCGCATGGAACACCCGCTTATCGGCCAGTACCGGCTGATCCTTCAGGGAAGGCCCAAACGAATTGCAGGGGATATCGCGGCCCGTAATCACCGCGATCACGCCGGGCATGGCCTCGGCTTCTTTTGTATCGATGCTCTTGATCAGCGCGGAAGCAATTCCCGCCCGCTTGATTTTGGCAAAAAGCATGTTGGGGAAATACATATCGTCGATGTATTTCGTTTGCCCCAACCCGTGCAGGCGGCCATCAGCCCGCGAGGCCCTCTGGCCCACGGCTGGCGTCTGCTGGCGTCCCTCCGGCACGACAACTTCGACGGGAAAGGTGACCAGCGGCGCAGGCGCCTGCGGCTTCAATATATCCGGCCGTTGCAGCACATCAGGCTTATCAACAACCTTCGGCTTGTCTGCCATGATTAGGCTCCTTCTGCCGTGAACTTATGCGGACTTGACCTGCCGGAACTTCTTCGCCACGCAAGATGCATGAGGCGCCTTTGATCGCCTCGATCATTTTCGTGTATCCCGTACAGCGGCACAGGTTACCGCCCAGCGCGTCGCGAATCTCTTGCGTTGAGGGATCGGGATTCTCGTCCAGCAGGGCCTTCGCGGACATGATTACCCCCGGTCCGCAGAATCCACATTGCAGCGAACCGAAGTGTTCGAACAATTTCTGTAATGGATGGAGATGATCCGCGGTGGCGAGTCCCTCTATCGTCAGAATCTCGCGGCCATCCACCTGGCCCACGAGCATCAGGCAGGAGTTCACCGGCTTGCCGTCCACGATCACGGTGCACGCGCCGCAGTCGCCTACGTCACAGCCCAGCTTCGCGCCGGTCAGGTTGAACTGGTCGCGCAACAGCCGCAGCAGCGTCGTTTCTGGAGGAACGCTGGCGCTACGCGTTTCGCCGTTGAGTTTAAGCGTTACGTTTTCCATTGGATCCCTCCAGTCGCTTCGTCTGGGCCAACGCCCACGCGCCTTCGAGCGCTCGTTTTGTAAGCACCGCGACCAAATTTTTTCGGTACTCTGCCGAAGCGCGAAAATCGCTGATGGGCTTGGCATCGTTCACGGCGACGCGGCCCGCTTCCGCCATCGTTTCCGGAGTGATCGCGCGGCCCTCCAGGTAAGCCTCGGCTTGCACGGCGCGAATGACCTTCGGCGCCACGGCTCCAAGCGCGATTCGCGGTGCGAGGAACGTGTTCTTGTCCCAATCCACCCAGAAGCTCGCCCCCACGTTCACCAGCGCCAAGCGCTTGTCCTTTGCGCAACCCGAACTTCAAGAAATGCGTCGGCTTGCCCAGGTTTTGTTTGGGAATGATGATTTCGGCCAGCAGTTCGTCTGGCTTGAGAACGGTTCTGCGTGGGCCAACAAAAAACTCGCTCAGCGGCACCTGACGCCGGCCGCCATTGCCCGCGATGGTGACGATCGCCTCGAGCGCCATCAGCGTCGGACCGCTGTCCATGGACGGCACCGCCGTCACCAGGTTTCCGCCCAGCGTGCCCAGATTTCGCGTTTGTACCGCGCCGATCGTATGTGCCGCATCAACAAGCGCGGGAAATAGCTGACGAATCAGTGGCGAGCGCATGATTTGCGTGTGCGTCACCAGAGCGCCGATGCTCAGTCCTTGCTCGGTCATGCTGATGTTTTTCAGGTCCTCGGCGCGCGAAATATCGACCACGACGTCCGGCCCATGGGCCGTGAATTTCAGGTCCGCCAGGAGATCGGTTCCACCGGCGATAATTTTGACTTTGGCGTTAGCGGCGTGCTGAGCGAGGAGCGTTACGGCGTGGTTCGAGTCTTTGGCTGCAAAGAATTCAAATGACTTCATTTATTTGTCTTCTCCCAGCGCCTGTGGCGTCTTTCCCGAGCACTGGCGCTGGCTCATCTGCGCCCTGCAGGCCGAAACGGGGTGTCGCTAAAATACCATTTTCGCATTCGCCTCGCAATAGTCCGCCAGATCAGGGACTTGCAGCCGCGAGCCATGAAATCCCAGAACCGGCTCCATCGCTTCTCCGGATCCTCTCTCAGATGGAGCGATGCATCTTTTTCAGAGTGGCGGTCCGGCTGACGCTCCCAACATCGCCTTCCTGACCAATGGAATCGGCGGCCCTCCAAAGCTCAGGAACTGATCGTGAAACTCCCGCCAGGCGCTCCGACCACCGCGTGTGGCCGTCCACTCATCGCGCAGTTTTCGGATCATGAGTTTTCCCATCGTGTAGTTAAGGTAAGCCGGGTCAAAAGTGCCGCGGGCGGCTTGCTGGCGCGCATCCCCCTCATCGGCGAAGGCCGATTCGCGGAACATCTTCTCCGATTCGGCAACGCTCATCCGCCCAGTATGCAGGCCAATCGCAGATAGGAATCGGACGTTTCGCAACAGTGCTTCGGTAAGTTGTCCAACGTGCGTTTCCGGATCTTTTGCGCCGAGTCCGGCATCCCACGTCATCTCCTCTGACATAATGGGCCCAGCCTTCCGCGAATGCGTACCCCACGAAAACCTGTCCGAACCGTGAAGCGACGCGGTTCGCATGCAGGAATTGCGGGAAGTGGCCAGGCATGACTTCGTGGACGGAGGTAAACAGCAGCGTTGCCGTTTCCCGGGAGATACGCCTTTTGCTCGGCTGCCGTCCATTTGGGATCCGGGGCGATATGTAGTAGATCGATGGCAAACCTTTCTCGTAAGGGCCCGGAATGTTGATATAAGCGAAATTCCAGCGTTGATAAGGCGGCGCTTCGGCTACTTGAGCCTCTTCCGTCCCGGGAATCGAGACAATCTGACTATCGATGACGAACGCCCTCAACTCTTTCAACTGCTCGCGAGCCGCATCCACAGGATTGCCTTTTGGCTTGTCGGCCGTTTGTTTCGCCGTGCACTCGGCCAGTGACTTGCCAGGATCGAACTGTCCGCACGCTTCCTTCAGCGCGGCCAGATTTCGCTCCAAGTCTTGACGGCCAATCGCTTCCAATTGGTCGAGAGATATGTCCACGCGCTCTGTGGCGTACAGCATCTGATGGAAAAGATCCGCGCCGAGAGCGAAATTGTCATTCGCCTTCGCCCGCTGCGAAGCAAACCACCCGTCCAGCGACTTGAGCGCCCGAACCGCACTGGTATTTGCCGCCGCAAAATCGGACTGAAGCTGCGTGTCCTTGACCGATGCGAAAATGCCCTTCACGTCGTGATCGAAATACGTCGCCAGTCCGCCAAAAGTCAGGCGGCCGAAATCGACATATGTGCGCGGCATAGGAGTTTGGAGATTGGCGCGAATTTGATCTAAGGCGGCCGGCAGCGCCTTTTCATAGTTGATGAATGCACGCATGCGTTGATCGAGGGGCGCATACGGCCTGGTCAGGTAAACTTCCGGATCGACTCTGTCGCTGTAAAAGTAGGGGCTGCGGTAAGGCCATCGTGCCGACTCCAGCCAGAACAAGTCCGAGTCGATCTGGGCGATCACATACTCGCGTTCGAACTGCTGTCTCTGGTCGAGATTGTCCGTGAAGCCCGCGGCGCGCGCCCGTTCCGAATGCAGACGCGCCATCTCCTTATCAAAGGCCGCTTTACTGAAGTCGGGAAGTTTGCCATCAAATTCGTGGCGGCCCTGGATAACCGCAATTTCCGGATGGACATTGAAATAGGCGTCGAGATAGTCGGACACATATTTGTCCCAATCGGCGGACCCCGCCGGGGGCGAGGCCGTGCGGCAGCCTGTCAGCAATAACACTGTGAGTGCGGCGAAGCCCAATCGCGTGAGGTGTCTGCGTGCGGGCTTAGGCAGCTTCTTCGGGCCGAAGCGGAAACACAATTTCGACGCTTTTGGCATGTTCACTCCACGTTTTCGTTGGCAATGGCCAGACGCTCGCGATAACAGCCCTGCCTGAGACGAAACCCGGATTCTACAGCACCTTCAACTCATATGCGTGGGGCCATTAATTACTTAATACATCCGCTAGCCTTCCGGATTTACATTTTCGCGTGGGTTCGTTACCGTAGTTTCGCCCGCCTGTTTCTCCTCCAGCCCGCACGTGACCATATCGCGCTTCACAAGGAGCCGCCATGCCCTCAAAGCCTCGGCAGAAGAAGTCAGATCACCCGCAAAAACATCCGATCCGCATTGTTCCACTGCATCGCCCCGAAGCCGTGGCCGCTCCCGCTGCAGCCGCGCCTCAACTGACCTATCGCAATGGACCGCTTCTCACCGCGGTCCAGGTTTTTACGGTTTTCTGGGGCTCTGCCTGGCAGCAAGCCTCCAACAGCAGTCTCATGACTCAAATGAACCAGTTCTTTGACTACATCCTGGCCAGCCAGCTCATGGACCAACTCGGCGAATACAGTGTCCCTGGACAGGCCATCGGCCACGGCTCACGCATTGGCACAACGGTCCTGACTTCGCCGGCTCCAGGCACGTCGGTTCAGGATAGCGCCATCCAGCAATTGATCCAGCAAGGAGATCGACGCCGGGACCCTGCCGGCTGCCAACGCGAACACTCTATATTTCGTTTTTTTGCCCAATGGCGTGACAGTGGTTCAAGGGAACAGCTCCTCCTGCCAGGCTTTCTGCGGTTACCACGACTCCTTCGGCCAAAACGTTTACTATGCCGTTATGCCCTATCCAGGCTGCTCCGGCTGTACGGGCGGGTCGGCTGTTCTTCGATGCACTTACCTCCACTACTTCGCACGAATTATGCGAAGCCATCACCGACCCCATCCCCGGACAGGGCTGGTATGACGACAACAACGGCGAAATCGGAGATATCTGCGCGTGGAAAACACGCATTCTGGGCAATTACACCATTCAGCTCGAATGGTCCAATCGGGCGGGCGCTTGTGTATAGAAGCTAGGTCATACGGACATCCAGCAGGGCCAGCCAATACTGCAGCGATTGCAGCGCAAAACCGCAAAGGATGAGCCCAATCCCGAAGACGCCGAGTGCGCGTTCCGGAAGATTATCCGCAAAGTATTCGATGTAAGGAATCACTGTCTGACCCACGCCGGTGACGATGCCGGTGACGAGACCTACACGCAGCGCAAAAGCTACGGGGTGATCCACATGGTGGACAAAGGCGCTGCAGATGAGTGCTGTGGTAATGAAACCAACAGTACGGGCGACAGTGCTCCAAAACTGACGCCCTGACAGGTGCGGAGCGCGACGCACCGTATAGTCCATCCCCGGACGCATGCCGCGAGAGTATGCGAATATCTGGCCGATTGTGTTCAGAATGGCAAACGCAAGTGCGAACTGCAGGCCCACAATTCTGTACAGTCCGACTCCGAAAGCGCCTCCGCGAATGGCGGCGAACACTCCCTCCCAGGGCAAAGAGTAAGGACGCAATCGACGTGCTTCTCGATTGAGTTCGATCGACAGGGTGATGCCAGCCGCGATGCCGGAAGCCAAGCCAAAGATGGGACCCATCCCAATGCCGTAGCCAAGGCCGAAGACGATCGAATACGTTACCGCCCTCGTAAGCAACCGCAGCGGGCCGTGCTGCCCACCAAGCAAATCGTAAGCGAGATAAAGACTGCCCAGCACGTCCAGGCAACTACCGCTAATCGCGACAGCCGCGACAGTGTGGTGGTCTATTTCCGAAGGCAACACGCCGGTATTGTGCCCGAGTCGCGGCGCACGCGGAAGCGCGCTGAATCAAGAGTTGGATGCTGTGAAGGAAGGAAGCCGATGATTCTATTCTGACGAGACCGGAAACTAGATTGGGAGAGCGCGGGTGTAATCCGCAGGCAGGGCCTGTTTGCGCGATTTCGGAATGAGCGGCGCCGCCGCAGGCGCATCTTCCATAGGCAAACGGAAACGCCGAACTCTGTCGTAGGAATAAAGCGCGCTCGCTACTGCGCCAGCCGTTGCGACGCAGCCGATCTCGCCGACGCCCTTCGATCCATAGCCGCCAACTTCATCCGGCACTTCGATCAGGATCACGTCAATTTGCGGCGTCTCCTTGGCGCGCGGGATACCAAGGTCGCGCAAAAGCAGCGAATTCGGCACGCCCTCCGTCGAAGGAAAACTTTCGGAAAGCGCATAACCCAGGCCCATGTGGATCCCGCCTTCCATCTGTTCCGCGCACAGCCGCGGGTTGATCGCGCGGCCCACGTCGTGCGCCGCGACCACGCGCTCCAGCCGCCCGTTTTCGTCCAGAATCACCACTTGTGTCGAGTAACTGAAAGTCAAATGCGTGCTCGGGTTCGACTTCGCCTCGGGCGTTCCTGGCTTTGTCGTGAAGTCGCAAACATAGGTGCCTGTGTATTCGCGCCCCGCGAGTTCTTCGAGCGATGCCTGCTGGAGATCGGACGCCAGCTTCCGCGCGGCGTTTTGCGCCGCGGCACAACTGAGCGTTGTCGCGCGCGAAGCCCAGGTCTCCCCGCACTTGCTGCCCATCTCCTTGTCCCAAATGACGGCGATTTTCTCCGGTGGCAAACCGGTTTCTTCGCACACGGCCTGCTGGGTTGCCGTATATACGCCCTGTCCCATTTCCGTGTAGCCGTTCAGCACCTGCAGCCGTCCGCCCTCCAACACTCGAATCTTGATGTGCCCGCTGTCCACGGTGCCGTTCCCGATGCCAGTGCTCTTGATCCCGCAGGCGAGCCCGGCGTATTTCGAACCTTTATAGATCCCTTTCACGGCCTCCAGTGTTTCGCGCAAGCCTCGTACGCTTGGCCTCATGATCTGTCCCGTCGCGAACGCATCGCCGGGATTCAAAATATTCCGCTCGCGAATGTCATAGCCATCCACGCCGAGCGCTCGGCGAGAATGTCCATAATTCCTTCCATCGCGAAATGCGCCTGGTTCGTGCCGAATCCGCGCATGGCGCCGCTGGTTGGGTTGTTTGTGTATACGGCTCTCGATTCCACATCCACGTTCGGCACGCGGTAGGGGCCGCAGCTATGGCAGGCGGCGCGCAGCAGGCATTTACCGCTCGTCCCCGCATATCCGCCGGCATCGCCCACGATGCGCGCCTTTACTGCGAGCAAATGGCCTTCCGCATCGGCTGCCACCTTGTATTGCAGGGTCATCGGATGGCGCTTGACGTGGTGCTGCGTGGATTGCTTGCGCGTCAAAACAATTTTCACCGGCCGTTGCAGAAGGTATGCGGCCAGGGCGGTCTGCCCTTGGATCGAGAGTTCTTCTTTGGCTCCGAATCCGCCGCCGCTTGCCGCCAAGGCAATTTCAATTTCTTCCTGCGGCAGATTCAGAATTTTTGCAATCTGCTGTTGGTCGGAAAGCGAGCCTTGGCTCTGCGTGTGTACCTTCACGCCACGGCCCTGAGGGATGGCGAGGCAAGCTTCTGGCTCGAGAAACGCCGGCTCGATGGCTTGCGTTTGGAATTTCGCTTCGATCACGTGCGTTGCGGTAGCGAACGCCGCCTCCACATCGCCACGCGAGAATGCAGTCGTATCAATCAGGTTGCCGTGCACATACATATTACCCGGCGGATGCACCTGCGTCGCGCCGGGCTCGAGCGCTTCAAAGGGATCCGTCAGCGGCTTCAGTACCTCGTAGTCCACCTTCACTTTGGCCGCAGCTTGCCGGGCGTGAAACTGTGTGTCCGCGACCACCATCGCCACAAAGTCTCCTACGCAACAAGTAGTCTCGCCAACGCCCACGAAAATCGGCAAATCCGGCACCGCCATGCCCGTGCCGCGCTGGCCAAGCACGTCCGCCGCCGTAAAAATTCTGACGACCCCAGGCATCGCCAACGCCGCGGAAGAATCGATACCCAGCACCTTTGCTCTCGGATGGGGTGTGAGCACCAACGCGCCGTGCAGCATTCCGGGCAGCGCATATCGTCGACAAAGGGCTTATCTCCCAGAGTCTGTTTGGCTCCGCCAAGGCGCGAAGCCGAGGACCCGATGCCATTCTTTACGTTTCCGTTGGGTGCTGTGGCCGGATTGCGTTTCAAGCCAAACTCTTCGCCGAAGTAAAAATGATGCTGTGGTTCAGTCCGGGGCATTTCGTGATGATCGTTCCAGGCCTCGCCCGCCGTCTGTATCGCGTCGATGATGCGCTTGTAGCCTGTGCAGCGGCAAAGGTGGCCGTCGAGCGCTTTTGCAATGGATTCCCGGCTCGATGCCTGCCCGTTCTCGAGCAGCGAGCTGGCCCGCACCACGATGCCCGGCGTGCAAAAACCGCACTGGACGCCGCCCTCCAGCACAAAAGCCTCGCCCAAGACGCGCCGCATCTCCTCCGGAATACCCTCGAGCGTCGTGACTTCGTGCCCGTCCAGTTGTTCGGGTTTACGCAGGCAGGAGAGCACTGGCCGCCCGTCAATCAACACCAGGCAGCAGCCGCAGGTCCCTTCGGGAGCGCATCCATTCTTGGCCGAAACGATGCCACACTCCTCCCGGAGGAGCTCCAGGACGTGCATCCCCGGCTCGTAGGGAACGGTGACTTGCTTTCCATTGAGGATGAAGCTGATGTTGGGCACTTTGCCCTCTTTGACGAACCGTTCTTAGGACTCTGGCGCTTCGGCCACTGCCCTATTATAGGCCAATTACGTCGCCAGGGGTATCTTTCTGCCGTTTATTCGGCACGGCCTTTCTGAAGCTACGATATTTCGGCACTACCCATTTGATTAGCAACCGCGACCGTTGGTCACTAACTTTTTTCGCGCCCTTTTGATCGTCCTTACAGGTAAGTCTCGGGCCATCCCTCAAGCTATGAAGCACCCGACGCAGTGAGCAGCCCGCTCCCGTCCTTGAACCCTGATGGCTGCTCGTTGTATCATGCCAAAATCCAACCGAAACCAGTGAGCGCATTGGAGTTCGCTCGTTCGGCGGCGCGATCAATCGCGGGACTAACTTTACGGAGGTTAAATGAAGACGCCTTGGAAGACCGATAAATGGTTTACGAGCCCCTGGACTTATCTGCCCGAAGTCACCAAGAAATACAGTTTCGCTCCCAAAATCAAAATTCATGATGTGACCCTTCGCGATGGCGAACAGCAAACCGCCGTCGTCTTCCGGCGCGAAGAAAAAGTCGCCATTGCCAAGCAGCTCGATGCGCTCGGAGTCCACCGGATTGAATCCGGCATGCCTGCCGTTTCCGAGCAGGATAAAGCCGCCATTCAGGACATCGCCGCCCTCGGTTTGAAATCCGAAATATTCGCTTTTGCCCGTTGTATTCCGGAAGAGATCAAAGTCGTCAAGGCCTGCGGCTGCACAGGCGTGGTCATCGAGATTCCCGCCAGCGATCACATGATTAAAAACGCCTACGGTTGGACCTTCGATCGCGCCATGAAGTCCTCTATCGACGCGACGCGCGCCGCCAAAGAAGCCGGCCTGTACACTGTGTTTTTCACGATCGACGCCACCCGCACAGAAGTCGATCGCCTGCTCGACATCGTCGAGCGAGTCGCTACCGAAGGTCACATGGACGCCTTCACGTTGGCAGACACCATGGGCGGCTGCACACCTGACGCCATCTATCACGTGGTGAAAAAAGCGATCGAGCGGCTGAAGAAGCCTCTCGAGATCCATTGCCATCAGGATTTCGGACTCGGCGTTGCCAATACGCTCGCCGCGCTGCAAGCGGGAGCGTCGGTTGCGCAGACCACCATCACCGGGCTCGGCGAGCGCGCAGGCAACGTGCCCATGGAAGACGTGGTGTTGTCGCTGCTTTGCTTGCATGGCATCGATATCGGCATCCGCACCGAAAAATTCTGCGAAGTTTCGCGTTTCGTCATGGAGAAAGCCAAAGTCACGCAGCCGCCGAACCGGCCTATCGTCGGCGACAGCCTTTACGAAGTCGAATCCGGCATCATCGCCGGCTGGGTGCGTATGGCCCGCAAGGATAATCCGCTGGAATACGTGCCCTTCTTAGCCGATCTCGTCGGTCAGAAGCCCGTCAACATCGTGCTCGGCAAGAACAGCGGGCCGCCATCCATCGAGGAGTGGTGCGAAAGGCTGGGCATCAAGGCCACAGAAGAAGAGCGCATGGCCCTGCTGCAGGCCGTCAAGGCGAAGTCATTCGAGAAAAAGGATCTGCTTACCGCGGACGACTTCAAAGCCATCGTCGAGCGCGTCCTGCAAAAGACCGCGGCCCGCGCGTAAGCGCCGGCCAAATTATGGTGTCATCCTGAATTCGCTTTCCGGTTCAGCGTTTCACGCCGTGGCCGGAGAGCGAATTCAGGAGTTCTGTCTCGTTTCGTTAAGCCGTAGCGCGGACGATTCTTCCGAACGCACGAGCCTTGCTCGCATCGAGAGGCCGAGTGTGGGAATCAGCTTGAGGTGAAAAGAGGGCGCCTTCGCGCCCTCTTCGAAATCTTAGACCCTGCTGCAGGCCGCTAGTTCTTGGCTATCTTCGTGCCCGGAGTCCCGATGGCCGTGCAGGCATCCTTTACGAGCTGACCGGTCGAGTGCCCCGTTTCGGAAAATAGCTCTTTTCCGGTTTTGCTCATCACTTCTATTTTGCTGGCCTTGTGCAGCCCAAAGGCGCTCTTCACGCCTTTGCTGCCCGGATCTCGCTCAAACATTACGTCGTATGCCGCCTTAGCCTTGCTGTCGGTGAGCGCGACGCTCGGGCAATTCTGCTGGAAAGCTTTCGTCACGTCTGCACTCAGCGGCTTCTCGGCGGTCGCAGCAGCAGGGGCGGTCTTGCTCGCTGCGGACTTGCTGGCCGAGGTCGCGGATGCATTTTTCACCGAAGCGGCGGGCTTACTCGCTGTCCCATCGGCAGTCTTATTCGTATCGGTGGTCTTAGCATCGGCGGTTTTAGCATCGGCGGTTTTATTAGAAGACCGGTTGTCCATCACGTAGACGAGCGGCTTAGGCGCGCTCTTCTTGGCCGGAACCGCGGCTGATTTCGCGGCCGGTTTGGCCGCCGGCTTCGCGGTTGAACTCTTGGTACTTTGCTGGGCCGCACCTTGCTGAGCAAGGGCCGACTGCGTCATGGCAGGTGCGGATTCCATCAAGCCAAAGGTCGAGCCAATCAGGAGCAAACCGGTTGCGAACTTTTTGTTGAGCATGGGCTCCCCCTCCTTCAAAACGTGGAATCCAGCCTACGCCGCGGAGAAACCCTCTGCCTACTGTACGAAGGAGCAGTAGCCTCGATTCCGCCACCCGTCCTCCCGGCCGGTCGTGCGGTACAGTTCTGCTCGAAACGGATGATCAAACCTACTGCACGAAAACCACGAATTGGGTCTGTATTGATGTACCCATTGAAGGGGTCGCGGTCACAGTCACCGTGTAGATATCTGCTGTGGTTCCGGGGCTGCTCGTACTGCCACCCCCTGAGCCGCCTCCATTCCCTCCTGTTCCGCTGCCTCCTGTTCCGCTGCCTCCTGTTCCGCTGCCTCCTGTTCCGCTGCCACTTGTAGAGCCGCTGGTAGTGGAATTAGTGCTTCCTGAGTTGCTGCCTCCGCCTCCGCAGCCAACGGTTGCTCCCACGACAATCACGAGCAGCAATGCGAAGACCGTCGCAAGGCGCGGCCTCCGCGCGCGAACGTTCAGCACTAAAAATAAAAATCCGGCCGCAGTCAATGTGCCGCTCGCAAAAATCCAGTACGGGCCTTGTGGAAGTCCCGATGGCGGCCCAAGAACCGATGCCGCGGTGGTCGTGATAGTCAGCATTCGCGTACCGATGCTGCCGTTGCCGTTCAGGCTTACAGTGGAGTTCGCTGCGCCGTTAAGCGTGAACGAGCAACCCGGCATTTGCAGATCGGCCGGATTCGTTGGGGTGACGGCGCAAGTAAGAGCTACCGTGCCGTTGAGCCCGATAGAAGTCACCGTCACGGGACTGGTCGCGGATTTGCCCACAGCGGGTATAAAAATGCAGTTTCCCGCGGGGCCGTTTGAACAGTTGGGTGACGTCGAGGGTGTTAGCGTGAAGCCCTCGGTGTTCCCCACGTTGACCGTAGCCGCTGAGGTTGTTGACGAGCCCGCATAATTTGGGCTAGAGCTCGGCGTGAAAGTCGCGTTGACCGTTAGATTTCCCGCCGCCATAGGGGCGTAGTTAGTGCTAACGCTGGCAGCGACGAACCCGAAAGCATCAACCGTCGTATTCCCAGCGCCCACTGCGACCGGGGCCAGCGAGTTTGACCCGACCGTGAATGTGACTGTGCCTCGCGGCTCTGTCCCCATCGCGGAGTTAGCGAAGCTGCCACCCGATGGGTTACCCGTATTCTGTGTATCTATAAACGCCGTCAGAGTTATCTGTGTACCCGGTGAAACGGTAATGCTGCTGCTCGGTGGAATGTTTTTCGATGACGCCTGCACGCTGACCGTCGTCGGCGCGGCCTGCACGGTGATAGACATTGGAGGCGTCGAGCTTGTGTTGTAGCTCGCGTCTCCACTGTAGCGGGCGCTTATATGGTGAGAGCCGACTGCCAATGAACTGACTGGTGCCCCGAACACAGTCGCTCCCATTTGCAGCTCCGCGTAGCTTTCTGGATTGAGCGGGACGATTCCCAGCGTCGTCGACGTCGTTGTATCAGTGAACGTGATACTGCCTGTGGCTTTTCGTTGCCCGGATAGGCCCGCGACATCTGCTCGAAGGTAAACCACATCTCCGAAATCAATCGTGCCGCCGTTGGGAGATGTGAGCGTCATTATGTTTCCGTTCGCGAAATTTAGCACCGGAGCCGTGAGCGTTGTGGTGCTGTTCTCCGGATTGACAATGACGGCGAGTGGTGGCGTGGAATCGCTGGCACCGAAAATCCCGTCGCCTCCGTAGTGTGCCGTCACAGTGTACATTCCGCCAGGTAGACTGCTGAGCAGCTGTGTTGAAACCGACCCTCCAGAGAGCGTGAAGAGGCCGATTACGTTCTGCGTTACTGAATCAATAAGCGTGACGTCTCCGGTCGGAGTTCCCCCGGAAGTCGACGTAACCTTAGCCGTGAAATCGACGGTTTGGCCGTGCGAGATCCCGATCAATGCGGTAGAGGTACATGGGGTAGCAGGCGGTGCGCAGATGCTCAGAGTAGTCGTTGTTGGCTTGAAACTGCCAACGACCGACTGCCAGTTGTTCACTAAATTCGTAACGTTAATTGTGCCTAGGCCTGTTGCCAGATCGTAGCCGCTGCCGGTGTTATAAGCGATGGTTCCTAACAAATTGCCTGAGGAATCTGCGGGTTCCAGAAGTCCATAAGGTGTGGGCGTGACTGCGTTGCAATTGGTCGAGCCAAGATAACAAGGAACAGAGTTATTGCCCCTCGTCACGTCATTAAACGTGCAGCCGACAACTGGGCCTCTGGCCGAATTGCAATTCAGGTTCGCTTTCTGTTGAGCATTCGCCAGCGCGTACAAGACGAAATTGGCGTTGCCTTGGCGCGTGGGACCGCCCGTCGAGGCTTCGTGTTGGTTCACCAGCGCCATCACTCCCGCAAACGCGGGCGCCGCCGAAGATGTTCCGCCGACTCCAATAAAGGTCGTGAAGTTTGAAGGAGTGGAAAGGCTGCACTGCGCATCTTGGGGGTCCAGATCGGCCTCGCAAACGATGTAGAAGCTTCCGCTGACAAATCCGTCGGCAGCAAAAAAAGAAATATCCGGCAAATCGCGCACGCCGTCTGTACTGGCCATGCCCGTAACGTAAGGCCCGCTTTGCCAGGCCGGCTTCGCATACCCGCCGGTGCAAGAGAATCCACTCTGGATCGCGCAACTGCTCTCGCCGCCGCCTCCTCCCACCACATTCAACCCCGTAAGCAGCGGCGAATTGCAAGCTGTTAGGGAACCCGTGAAATTCTGGGCGCAAGAGTCATTCCAGGTCGTTTCCGGGATATACGATTTCGCGGAGCCTCCCGTAGTGTTGTTGTTCCAATATGTGGATGCGTAATTCGCGGCGGTGACGTCGAAGTCGGTGCCGCCGGCAGCCACGTTGAAAGGCGTCGAAGCAATTCCATTCACGGTAAGTCCGGCTTGCGAAGCGAAAGGGCCCGGAAAATCACAGCCCGCCGAACCGCTGTCGCCCGAAGCAACCACTACGGTGATCCCTTGTGCCGCCGCCTGCTCCCACAGCGAAGAGTAGAACTGATTTATGCCTCCGAGAAATTGTTCGCATAGGCCAAAGCTCTCGTTCAAAATGGGCGCAAGGTTATTGTCCACGACGTATTCAGCGGCAAGATCGACGCCAGAGTTCGCTTCCGTATCCTGTGCAATGACGTAGTCAATCGTGGCATTTTGAGCGATGGCGCCGGCCCATTCCACGTCTAGGTCTCCCTCCGTTTCATCTCCGTTGAACCCAGGGTCGGCCCCGTCCACGATGACGTTGGGGTAATTCAGGGGAAGATTAAACAGACTGCGAAAAGTCGCCACGTCATCGGACCCGCAGTTCCCGAAATCGGGCGAATTGAACGTACAGATTTCCGAGTCTCCCACGATAGCGATTGTCTGTCCGGTGCCTGTCATGCTTGGCGAGATGTTATAGATAGTGGCAAAGTCCGCCGGACCCAGCGCGTAGCACGTATTGTTTATAGGGCAGGCTAATGAAGAAAAAGTGAAGTCCGGACCTGCTGCATTTCCATTCCGCAGTTCCGCTGGGCTTTTCAAGGGCTTCACGATGCCGGTCGACTTATTCCGTGAAAAAGAGCCGACGACGTGGCTCTGCGGCTTTCTGGGAAAGTTGTGTAGCGAGACGGTGCCCACCACCACCGGCGTCAGCGCCGCCGGTATTTGGGGATCGCTCGAATTGGCGAAATGTTCCTGGCCGTTGACGACATATCTGTGAATCTGCGTGTGAAAGGCTTGGCGTATTTGGCCGGCGTTTCCCGAAAACTCGATCACCGTTTTACCTGCGGAAACGCGTGAGACCTGAAGCCCGTGAGACTGCAGCCACCCAGTGACCGTTCGCACATCCGCATCGGCCGGTCCGAATTGCTGGCCGAACTGCTGTGGCGTGAGCCACCGATGATAGTTCGCTGAAGATTTGCTCTGCTGCTCATCCATTAGCGTCCGCAGCGCCGATTCCTGATCCGTACTGCGCTTCAACAACAGAAATACTCGGCGCAGCGGCTGGCTGTCTGCCACCGCGCCCTGATCGAATTCTGGGCGCGCAAGCGGGTGTGTGTTGCCGGCCAGACCAGCCAATACCGCTTCATCCACGGGTGCCGTAATGCGTGCTTGCGCCGGAATGGTTTGCGCCCTGCTGCCGAGCGAAACCCCGAGCAAGATAAAAACGATGAATATGGAACTCTTAAGCGCCAGCCTGCCAGGCCGCCTTCGCGAGGACGGTAAGAATCTAGCCGATGAGGCTCCCGAGACAGGTTGGTGTGCTTCGGCGCTAAGCGCAGTGATTGCACGCATTTCGAACCTCAAATCTTCGAGCAGGTCAGTTAGGGACTAGGTATATACTTGTATCTAATGGGCAGGAAGCTACGTCTTTTATCCTAGAAAATAAATACGGTCAAGGCCGTAGAAGAAAAACGGCGAATTATGGATTCCCGCAGAATTTACAAAGTGGCAGGAGCGATTTCGAGCCGCTGCTCGCCCGAGTAAACGATAAACCGCTGGCCGCGTAGGAAACCGACGAATGTTAACCCCAGCTCTCGCGCCAAGCGTACCGCGAGGCTCGAAGGCGCCGAGACACTTGCAAGCAGCGGGATGCCGGCCGCGAGCGCCTTCTGGACGATTTCAAATCCGCCGCGTCCGCTGACGAGCAGCGCATGCGCGCGCAGAGGCACCTTCCCTTGCAGCAGAGCCCAGCCGATCACCTTGTCCACAGCGTTGTGCCGGCCGATATCCTCGCGCAAGACGACCAGTTCGCCGTCTGGCTGAAAAAGCGCAGCGGCATGTAATCCGCCTGTGCGTCCGAAGATCGCTTGTGTTGCGCGCAGCTTCTCCGGCAACCGGCAGAGCATCCCTGGATCGAATCGCGATTCGGAATCAGGAGGACGGATTCCCCGGCGGCGCACCTGCGCAATGGATTCCTTGCCGCACATGCCGCATGCCGATCCTGCGGAAAATTTCCGCCCACCGAGCGCCGACAGTCGCACCCCAGGCTTCAGCCGCACTCGGACAACGTTGTTGCCGTTCGCGCGACGCTGAGCCGAATCTCCCGGGGCTTCGATCGACAAGATATCTTCGCGCTTCGAGATAATTCCTTCGGTGAACAGAAACCCAGCCACGAGTTCGCAATCGTTGCCGGGAGTCCTCAGAGTCACTCCCAGCCGCTGCCGCCCGGAGCGCATTTCCAGCGGCTCTTCGCCAGCTAGATAATCCTCGACGCGCTTCGCCTTGCCCTCGTTCCACTCGAGAACCTGCGTGATGTCTATGCTTCGCGTCGATTGGACTCGCGTCGCCATTCGCCCGGCCGCTCCCTTGAACTCTCCCTAGAGTCTACTCCTCTCAATCCATAGCTGTTGGCGTTTGACGCAGTCGTGCGGGTTCAATCCTAGCCATTCGGCTGATGTGAATGCGATTTCCATTTGCGAAACTGTCACTCGAAGGGAGTCTTATGGAAACCGTACTGAATAGTTTCTCGAATGAATTGAGCAACTTGGTGCAGCGGATGAGTCCTTCCGTTGTAGCCGTACACGCTCGCCGACATTTTCCGTCGAGCGGCCTGCATTGGGGGCCGGACCTCGTCGTCACCGCCGATCACACCATCGCCCGAGAAGAAGACATTCGCGTCACTCTCGCCGACGGAAAGAGCCTCACCGGCTCGCTGCTTGGCCGCGACCCCGGCGCCGACCTTGCCGCGCTTAAAGTGCCCGGCCTGGGTCCAGCGCCCGCAATGAACACTCAGGATAAGCCTGTGCTCGGCGAATTCGCGCTCGTTGTCGGCCGTTCGCCCGATAGCGGCGCCAACGCCAGCCTGGGAATCATCGGCGCAGTTTCCGGATCGTGGCGCACTTGGCGCGGAGGCCGCCTCGAACAGTACATTCGTCTCGACGCCATGCTTTATCCGAACTCCTCCGGCGGCGCGGTGGTCAATTCTCGCGGAAGCATCCTCGGAATTGCCACGTCGGCGCTATCGCGTGTAGCCGGCCTTGCCATTCCAGCCTCCGACATTACCCGTGTCACAAAGGAGTTGCTGGAAAAGGGCTATGTGCCGCAAGGATATCTCGGCGTGGGCGTTTATCCGGTCGCCATTCCGGAAAGCCTCAAATCAAAGCTGTCGCTGCAAAACGCCACTGGCATTCTCATTTTGAACGTAGAGAAGGGCGGCCCGGCAGAACTCGCCGGCGTGCTGCTGGGTGACGTGCTCATTGCTTTGGATTCCACGCCGATGGAAAAAATCGAAGACCTGCAGACATTTTGCGCTTCCGGTGTAATCGGGAAATCCGTGAACGCGCTCATCATTCGCGGCGGCGCACTCATCGAGAAGAGTATCGTCGCGGGCGAGCGCCCGCAGAAAGCGCGGTAAACATGTTCCCGCCAGGTTTCGGTGAAGTTGCGGAGCGGCTCCGCAGGTCCACGGTCCACGTCGGCAGCGGAGGCCGGGGCCACGGGTCGGGTATCATTATTAAATCCGACGGAACTATCGTCACCAATGAACACGTGGCTCGCTTCGGCCGTCTCAGTGTCACGCTATGGGATGGCAGATCATTCCCAGCCGAGATCGCCGCGCGAGATGCGCGCCGCGATCTCGCGATTCTGCGGGTCGCTGCATCCGATTTGCCCGCCGCTCCGCTGGGCGATTCAAATCGCCTGCGTCCAGGCGAACTCGTCATCGCCATCGGCAATCCGCTCGGCTTTATGGGCGCGCTGACTGCTGGCGTGATTCACGCCGTCGGCCCGCTGCCCGGGCTCGGACCCCGAAAGTGGATCCAAGCCGGAGTCCGGCTGGCTCCCGGCAATTCGGGCGGGCCTTTGGCGGACGCGTCAGGAAATGTAATCGGCGTCAACACCATGGTCGCGGGCCGGCTTGGGCTTGCCGTGCCGAGTAACGAAGTCACCCGAATCCTCAGCGGCGAAACCCCGCAGTTTCTGGGTGTCACGCTGCGGGCGGTTCCCGTCACTGCCGAGGGAAGGGAACGGCTCGGCTTGATGATCCTCGAACTCGTTCCGGATGGGGCGGCGAGTCGCGCCTCGCTGCTGCCGGGCGACATCCTTGTGGGCGCCGACGGCCGATTCTTCAGCGCGCTCGAGGACCTCGAGGACGCGTTGCAGGGAAGCGCCGAGCGCGTCCTGCGATTGCAGTTCGTGCGCGGCGATCCGAGCAAGCTGCGCACTGTGGCGATCCAGCTCGGGGTGCGCAAGTCAGTAGCGGCATGATCGACGTTTTGGTTGAGGCTGCTTCACCGGATTTATACGCGGAGATCACGGACTTGCTCCGCGACCATGCGCAGATTCGTGTGATGGAAACCGCTCCGAATGCGGCGGCGAGCGAAAGCCAAGCTCAACCAGGCGTTGTGATCATCGCCGCGGGCTCGCGCGGCGAGCCCGACTTCGAGTACTTCAGCTCGAATGAGCGCGGCCCGAATGCAAGCGACTGGAACGTCGGCGGGTGGAGCGCCGCCGGCGTTCCGATCATTCTCCTTGTAGACAATCCTGGGCGCAGGATCTCAGAAGCTTTGCCGGCGGGAGTGCGCGCCGTCCTGCCGCGAAACATCACCTCGACCGAGATCGCAGCCGCGATCGAAGCCGTCGCAGCCGGTCTGTACGTCTTTCATCCGGCGGATATCGATTCGATTCCGACGTTGCGCCCGCCGCAAAGCGAAACCGTTCCCGAGCTTGGCGAGCCGCTTGTCGAACACTTGACGCCGCGCGAGATCGAAGTTTTGCAATTGTTATCGGCAGGGTTGGGAAATAAGGAAATTGCTACGCGCCTGAACATCTCCGAGCACACCGCCAAGTTTCACGTGGCCTCGATCATGGGCAAACTTGGCGCTACGACTCGAACCGAGGCCGTCACGCTGGGCATACGCCACGGCCTCGTTATGATCTAATTTGCTTAATTCTTCTGCGAAACCTTAGTGCCGCCCTTGTTTACGATCACTTCGCCGATGCGGTTCATGCCGCTGCAGGCGATCCACAGGTTACCGTCCGGAGTGTGCACCATGTTCCGCACCACTCCGCCGCCGGAAGGAATCGCCCAGGTTTGAAACTTCTCCGTCTTGGGATCGAACCGCACAATCGTGTTGGGCTTGGTATTTGATTCGCTGTACCACACGA
Organism: uncultured Acidobacteriota bacterium; assembly: GCA_963846235.1. GTDB lineage: Bacteria > Acidobacteriota > Terriglobia > Acidiferrales > UBA7541 > Palsa-189. The sequence continues at coordinate 2,156,939 of CAWJVF010000002.1, read as the reverse complement.
TGCCGTTCACGATGGTGATTCCGTAGGGCTGTGACTTCGGCCCGCCCGGCGAAGGCCATTCGGTCATCTTTGCGGTCTTGATGTCGTACCGTCCAAGATATCCGCGCGAGTAATCGGAATAATAGATCACGTCGTCAGGGGTGATCGCCACGCGCCGCGGACGGCTTTCTTCGTGCGGCAAAACCACTTCGTGGATTTCCAGCGTGTCGGGATCGATGCTGGCAATCTTGGGCGCGCCAAATTCGACGAACCACGGAATCCCTTTCGAGGTCATGACCATGCCGTAAGGATTCGACTTAGGCGTGGGAGAAGTGTTCATCTTCACTTCGCCGGTCTTCGGATTCACCCTTGCCACCATGTTGGCGCCTTGCAACGTCAAGTAGAGGTTTCCGTTGGGCGCAAAGAGCGGCGTATGCGGATCGCGGCCCTTGGGGTCCGGCATGGGATACTTGGTGACTTCGCCAGTCTTGGGGTCCAGCTTGCCGACGTAAGCCGCGAAATTCGCCGTAAACCAGATATTGCCCTCTTTATCCGGCGTCAGCCCATGCGGTCCCGACTTCGGCGGCAGCTTGTATTCCTTGAATTGCTCCGTCTTGGGATCGAAATGTCCGAGCACGTTGGCCATCTGCCCCGAATACCAAACGGTTCCGTCCGGAGCAAACATCGGGTCATGCGGCCGTGAACCCGGCGTTGGCACGACCCATTCCTTGATCGTTACGTCCACATTGCCGGGAATGATCTGCGCAGGAGGCTGCGGCTTGGGAGGGAAATTCTTCGCCAGGTAATCGACGACGGTATCAAACTGATTGTCCGGCACCGGCGCTCCCACGTTCACCATCATGTGCAAAACCGTGGTCCACTCCTCGCGGTCGTGTCCAGAGTTCGTCACCTGGTTCATCGAATGGCAAACGCCGCAGGCGGCTTGCACCGTGGCTTGGCCATTGCCCTCCGGCAACTGCACCTGGTCTTGTCCTCTATTTTGTCCGCGGCTCGGAAGCACGAAACCCACACAAGCCGCCAGCAGGAGCACCGCAAGCCAGGAAAAGGAATTCTTCGACATAGCGCCTCCTCGGCCACATCTCGGCGACATTAGCGGCATGCCGCATCGCCAAAACTTGTCTGTCTGACCCAGCCCATTCTAGTTCCGCCCGCCAAACTTTTGCAATCCGCCTATCCGACTCCGCCGGAGCGACAAGAAAACCCGGTTTGCGACTGGGGGTACCCCCCTACCATTTTTGTGCAAGTGTTCATTCCACTGAGCTTATTCTCACTTCGTTTGCACGCGCTAATTGCACAGCGGACCGGCCCTAAAAAGTCGACCTCGTGAGAATTTTTGAATCTTGCTGGCCGCGATTCTGAATGCCTCGGATCTCGAATATCCCACGTGGAAGCGAATTTCCATTCCATTCGAAACTCAGGCGCCTGGCACTTCCGGCGGGATCTTGGGATTAGTCTCTCAGCGAGAACCGATAAGGCCATCGTTTCGCCCGCGTGCTCTTGCCGGTCCGGTTATTCGTCCGGAGTGGTCATTCGAAAACTCTTCGGCGCCGCACTAAGAACTTTGCGCGCCCGTAAAAGAATCTCAGGTAGCGCGTACTAATATTATAAGGCGCGAGTAAAGAGGCTCAGTTAAGAACAAAGCGCTGCCGCGCGCCCATTCGTGGACAATCGCGCGGGAAGCGCTTCACTCAGACGCGAGGGTTGGAAACCAAAACATCTTTGCCCGTACGATACCCCGCTGCAGGACGTGATCCGCTATAGAAAATTTTCGACCCGCCACTACGCGGCGTGGTAGCGACGGTTAGGTGCCACGCGGAATCCAGCGTCGAGGGTCCAAATTGTGAACGACGGACTCTCGAAAGCGCTCGGGATCGAACGTATTCCAGTGCTGCGATGGAGTTGGATAGATAACAAAAGGGATACCTTCTTCACGTGTGATCGGCGCATACCAATAGATGCCCTCGAAACCATGTTCGCGCTTGAGGGTCCAAAATTGCAGCAAAGAGACTGTGGATTCGCTGGGGTTAAATGCCCAATGAGTGAGATATAGCAGGAGATGCAACCCAATTGGAGGGCGGGGGCCATAGTGGGCAGACTTGCTCAAGATCAACTCGATAACGTTCTGCGCAAATTCGTAGGGTTTGTATGACGACGGCGCGTTCTTGTAGGACGCAGGTTGATGATTCAGGAAAGCGACCTCTGCTAGCTCGATGCTTTTCTCCCCGGCAGAGGTAGTTAGGTCGAAGTCAAAATCGTCTTGCCTGTTTTGGCAGCATTAGTGGACCGTGAACGGCAGAAGCGACTCGGCGGCTCGCAGAAAACCGTGAATTACAAGATCTTCGATCTCCTCCTTTTTAGTTGGGAAAGCGAGCTGTTGGAATTCGGCCCGCGCTCCTTGTGGTCCGAACGACATAGAGACTGGTCCCGTGTCGCCGGTGGGTTTCTTTGGCTTGTGACGATTCGACATTCGAAAAGAGTGTGCGTCTATCTAGCGACTGGCTGCTACCGGAGCACGCGATTGACAGCCCAAATCGGAGATTCTTACCCTGCTGTCCTTGCGTGGAGCTTCATTCACAACCTTATTTTTAGCAGCTTCGCTGGACAGCGTCGCTGCGAACATCGAATCCGGCGCATGGCCTTGCGCTATTTTTCACTGATTTTTCGTGCGTAAGGGCCACCCTCTTCAAAGTTGGTGTATGAACTTTATGAGATTGGGAAGCGCATTGATCACCGCTATTAAAAGGGCAATTATGGAAATGGTGAAGGCGGTTTTTGCGATCGTATATGTCCCGTGCAGCGCGTTCCACCCTGCTGCGGTAAGTCTGTAGTATGGGGGTTTTGAAAAATCATCGATAGAGCCGCCGGGGGGAATAAGCGCGTGCGCGATGGGAAAGCCTCTATAAGATTCACTGCCCGGCTTGAACTCTTCGAGCCAACCACGGAGCACGCACGTGTTTAATGGATACCGATTTTCCTGCACATCCTCCGGATAAATATCCAGGTACCAAAGTGGAGCACCACCCTCAGGATTGGCAATAAAGCCGCGCACCTGTTGGCGAGCGAATATCCGCAGAATCCGATAGATCTCGTGCTCCTGAAAGCGCCTGTTCCAACGAGGCGATCTCCGGCCAAAGCGAAGATAGAGTTTGTAGAAAATCTTGTCAAAGCCGGTCCGATGCGCCGGTGGGTGAGGCTTTCCTGGAAAGTAGGGCGGCAATAGAGTCTCCTCGCTCACTCCTTTTTCGCGGGCTCCTCTGCCACTATCACTTCCTCTTTGTTAAATGCCTCTATCTCCACTTCTAATTGCTGAACCCCGTCCAGTTCAGGCGGAAGCCCTCCGAGATGGGTATATGGAATGGTAACCGTAAACTTAAAGTCATGAGGAAACTTGAGATCAGGCGGTGCGAAATGATGCCACACGGCGGCAGTATGTTCAAAATACTTTTGGAGTTGATCCTTGATATCTATGTTTTCCTTGGGCTCGTATCCCTCAATGGTTGGCAAGAAGTGATGAGTAAACTTGTGGTCTTTGTCCCACCCGCAGCCAATTATTGCCGGGATCTCATGTGCCTTGTTACGGTACGCATTAATTTCTCGAGAAATAGGTAGAGCCTCAACTTTCTTTAACCACTCTTCCCAGCTCCAAAAATTTCTATTCTCAGGGTGCTCCTTCTGACCGCGGATGATGGCAGCCCGCAAAGCTTCAAATACGTGATCCAGCTGCCAAAAGAATGAAGCCAGGTGAGCACGGCAAATTATCACATCGACCTGCGCCATATCCCGCAGGACCTGCTCCTCCTTTCTCAAGTCATCCGGAGGTATTTGGAGGGCTCCCGTGTGCAAATAGACGCGAACATACGCAAGATGATAAGCAGCAGAGCTGAGGCCGAACCAGATCTCACACAAAGCGCCAACGAAATCTGGCACGGGCACATCCGGCATTTTGCCCTTGTTTCTTTCTATGGGTGTCATGGCTGCTGCATGGTAACTCCTCCTCTTGAATTTTTTGGCATGAATCCGGCATGATCTGCCGCAGAAGCTTAGGGACTGTAGCCTAGACTTTCTAAACATCCGATTCAGTTTCTGTAACTTACTGATTCTACGTAACCTGCAAGGTTTAAGAATGAACACTTACGCAACAGGACCGAGAGGGTAGCCGGCCAATGGTTGGGTTGTTCAAGCGATGAAGCGTGGGGAATCAAGCGGCTCTGATTTCATAAAGAAGTAGAAGTGCGAGAAGGCGTACTCGAGGCGAGCGGATGAGGTTACCGCAAATCAGGAGTTGCCGCGGAAGATCAGCAGGATCAGCAAACCATTCAGGGCGATGATCACGGCGGCAGTCAGCCAGGCGAGCGCGGCGACCCACCAGGAGTTGGCGAACTGGCCCATCTTGCTTTTATCGCACGTAAACTGCACCAGCGGAACGAGCGCGAACGGCAACTGAAAACTCAGAATGACCTGGCTGAGGATGAGCAGGCCCATGGCCTTGGATTCGCCGGCGATACCAATCACGAGCGCCGCGGGAATGATGGCCGCCGAGCGCGTAATCAATCGCCGCAACCAGGGCTTGATCTGCAGGTGGAGGAATCCCTCCATCACCACCTGGCCGGCGAGCGTGCCGGTGAGCGTGGAATTTTGTCCGGAACAGAGCAGGGCCGCAGCGAAAAGAGTGCTGGCCAAGCCCGCGCCCAAAACGGGAGTCAGCAGTTGGTAAGCCTGGCTGATGTCCGCAACGGTGGTGAGGCCGCGATGGTGGAAGGCGGCCGCGCCGAGGACCAGAATCGCGGCGTTCACGAAGAGCGAAAATCCAAGCGCGATGGTGGAGTCGATAGTGGCATAACGGACGGCTTCCCGTTTTTGGACGCCGCCAAGGCCAAAAGCGCGCGTCTGTACGATGCTGGAATGCAGGTACAAATTGTGCGGCATGATCGTAGCACCCAGGATGCCGATGGCCAGATACAACATGTCGCGGTTGTGTAGCAGGCCCGCTGGAGGCAACAGGCCCGAGGCCGCTTCGCGCCAAAGTGGCTGGGCGAAAAAGATCTCGTAGGCGAAGCAGGCCGCGATGGTGGCGATAAGCGTGATCACCAGCGCTTCGATCCAGCGGAACCCGCGGCCTTGCAGCGCCAGCACGATCAGGACGTCAGCGCCGGTAATCAAGACGCCGACGAGGAGCGGTATGCCAAACAGGAGCTTCAGGGCGACGGCGGAACCCAAGACTTCGGCCAAGTCGCACGCGGCAATGGCGATTTCGCCGAGAATCCACAGGGCAATTGCCGTGGGGCGCGAGTAGGATTCGCGGCAGGCCTGCGCGAGATCGCGGCCGGTGGCGATGCCCAGTTTGGCGGAGAGCGCCTGGACGAAAATCGCCATCAAGCTGCTGAGAATCACGACGCTCAGCAGGGCGTAGCCGAATTGCGATCCGCCGCCGATGTCGGTAGCCCAGTTCCCCGGGTCCATGTAGCCGACCGCCACCAGGTAGCCGGGACCGGCGAAAGCCAACATCTTGCGAAGGACCGAAGCGCCACCGGCAATCGGCACGCTGCGATAGACCTCCGGCAAGGAGGGCAGCATCGCGGCGGACTTTGCATTCTGAGCTTGTTGACGTGCCAAAGTGGGACTTGAGGATTCGAGCCGCGCGGCGTTGGGCGAAGATTCGGAGACGGGATTCACAGTGGGCTCAATGATCTTAACCTAGATGAACGTAGATTATAAACTACATTTAACACCGTCAATACAGGTTCTCTGGGAGCGTTGCCGTGAAGTGCACGCGCCGATCGCGATTGCGCTGCCAGGGTGCCCCTTCAGGATTTGCGCACCGATTTGCGGCAGTGTTTGTGTCACTGCATTTGTGTTAGCTTGAAGCGAAGGCCCACGGAGGGAAAATGGCGGAACAGCAAGCGCCTCAAGTGCAAATCAAAGCCGATGAGAAGGAACTGGTCGGCAGCTTCAGCAATCTGGTTATGATTCATCACAATCCGGAAGAGTTCACCATGCACTTCATCTACGTGTTTACCAACGGCACCCACGGGAAACTCGTCGCCAGCACGATCGTCAGCCCGGGACACGCCAAACGCCTATGGCGCGCGCTGGGAGAGAACATCTCGCGATTCGAGGCGCAATTCGGGCCCATTCGCGAATCGCCGGCGACGACGCCGCCTCCGAACGTGGGATTCGTGCAATAGAAATATCGCCGGAAGAGTTTTGCGGCTGACCGCATTCTAAGATAGGCTCGTGCGCACGAGCATGCCGGCGATCAGCGCGATCCTCATCACCTATAACGAACAATCCGATCTGCCCGACGCACTGGAGTCGCTCCGCGGAGTTGCGGACGAAATCGTCGTCGTGGATTCCGGAAGCACGGACCGGACCCGCGAAATTGCGCGAGAGTTCGGCGCGCGCGTTGTTCCGCGTCCCTTCACCAATTTTGGCGAGCAAAAAAATTTCGCGGCGGCGCAGGCAGCGCACGATTGGGTGCTTTCGCTGGATGCCGATGAACGGCTGAGCGGTGAACTGCGCCAAACCATCGCCGCCTGGAAGCAAAGCGAGCCGGAATATGCCGCCTACGAGATCAACCGCAAGCCGAATTATCTAGGCGGCTGGATCCATCATTCGGGATGGTATCCCGAATATTGCGTGAGGCTGTACCGGCGCGAGTCGGCGCGGTTCGTGGGCGCGCTGCACGAAAGCGTGCACGTGAGCGGGGGCGTGGGGCGCCTGCGCGGCGAACTTCTGCATTACACCATCCGTTCGCTGCGGGAGCATTACGCCAAGATGGAAGCGTTTACGACGCGGGCGGCCGAAGACCTGTATGCGCGAGGACGACGGCACTGGCGCGGCGGAATGTGGGTGGCGGCTCCCTGGACGCTGCTGCAAAGATTTCTCTTTCAGCTTGGGTTTCTCGACGGATATCGCGGCGCGCTGATCGCCTGGACCTCCGCGCGCTATGTCTGGCTGAAGTACCGCAAGCTGGGCGTGCTGGTGCGAGGAGGGAAGCTCGAAGCGCGCGCCTGGCCGCAAGCGCGGGACGTTTGACGTGGCGCGCGTGCTCGTGGCGGATCTGGAACGCGTGTGGCGCGGAGGCCAGGAGCAGGCGCTTCTGCTCATGACGGGACTCGAGCGCCGCGGGCATTGCGCGGAACTCGTGGCGGTGCGCGATTCCGCGATTGCGTCGCGGGCGCAAGCTGCGGGTATTCGAGTGCATGCGGTCAGCGATCGCGCGCGCCGGATTGGCGCGGCGCGGCGGCTGCGGAAACTGATTCGCGAGAAGCGCTTCGATATCGTCTACGCAAACGAAGCGCACGCGCTCACCGCGGCGTGGCTCGCTCGCGCGCATCGCCACGTGCCGCTGGTAGCGGCTCGCCGCGTCGTTTTCCCCCTTTCGCGCAGCCCCATTTCGCTGGCACGCTATCGCGCCGCGACGCGAATTGTGGCGATCTCGCAGGCTGTGCGCAGCGAGCTGCTCGCCGCGGGCCTCGATGCGAAGCGCATCGAGGTGGTTCCCGACGGGGTGGAAATTCCCGATCCTATAAGTCGCCGAAGCGCGCCTGCGCGCGCGGGAGCGCTGGGGATTTCCGCGCGGACGCAACGGTTATCGTGAACGTAGGCGCGTTGAGCGCCGAAAAAGGTCACGCGCTGCTGATCGAGGCATTCGCCAAATTGCGAGCGGGAATCAGGGAACTGCCGGCTGCTCATCGCAGGCGACGGGCCGCTGCGTCCGCAACTTGAACGCCAGGCGAAAGAGGCGGGCCTGGGAGCCGAGATTATCTTTGCGGGCTTTGTCTCCGATGTGGATTCGGTTTATCGCGCAGGCGATCTGTTCGTCTTTCCGTCGCTACACGAAGGCGCGGGCAGTTCTCTGCTGCGCGCGATGGCTTTTGGTCTGCCGGTGCTGGCGCTCGCCCGGGGCGGCGTAACCGAGATCATCGAAGATGGAGCAAATGGGATTTTGGTGGCGAATGCCAGCGCCGGAAGCCTTGGCGTGGGCAGCCAAGGGGATGCTGGGAGACAGGGAGCTTAGGGAACGCTTATCGCTGGCAGCGCGGGAGACCGTTGCATCGAAATATTCGGCCGATCGGATGATCGACGACACTGCGCGGATATTCGAGGAACTGATTTCCGGCAGCGCGCCGCGCCAATAGATTGCGCGCTGCGCGAAAAGAAAAAAGCGCCGGAACCCTCTGCCAGGGCGGCCGGCGCTAATCTCTGAAATACTTGCGCCAGTTTCTTTTCGCTTTCGTCCTCCTTATCCGTGCAGGTTATTTCCCGAAGCAACCAGCGGGCCGAGAACCCAATGGCCCACCGGTTCCAGGAACTCGAGACCGACGGCAAAGCCGTCGTCGCGCAGGCGCTCGCAATAAGTGACGCGGGCCTTGGCGCGAAAATTGCCAGGAAGCGATTCGAAATGAAAGATGGTCGTTGCGGTTCCAGCGGCGGACGGAAAGGACACGGGCGCCGCGAGCGCTGACGTTTTCCGTGAACGTGGTCTCCACGCCAGGAAGCTCCTGGTGACCCGAGATGTGAACGGCAATGGCCATCGGAACTCTTTTCTCGACACGCGGTGCGCTAAAGGTTTTCTGCACGCTTTCCCCCAGCAACAAGCGAACTGAAAACCCGGCCTACAAACAGGCCGCGATACGCGATAACCCCATGAGTCTGCCGTTCCCCTTCATGCCGTAAAGGCTGCGATCAGCGGCGTCGAACAACTCCTCAACGGTGCGGCCATCCTGCGGAAAGACAGCCGTTCCGACGCTGACGGTGACGGACGGGTATTCCCCGTCGGAGCTCAGGCGCTCGCGGATTCGTTCGCCGACGCGGCGCGCGGCCGGCGCGCCGGCTTCCGGAAGCACCAGAGCGAACTCGTCTCCGCCGTAACGCGCGGCGGTATCGATGGCGCGCGAATGCACGCGAAGCACTTTGCCCAGACGGCAGATGGCGTGGGAGCCGACCAGATGGCCGTGGCGATCGTTGATCTGCTTGAGATTGTCGAGGTCCATCAAGATCAGGGCGAAGCTGCGGCCGTTGCGGCTGCAGCGCTGGATCTCGCTCTCGAGCGCGTTCAGCAGGGCGCGATAATTGCCCAGGCCGGTGAGCGAATCGCTGACGGCGAGCTGCCGCACCTGTTCGAAAAGGCGGGCATTATCGAGCAGCGTGCCGCCCAGGATCAGGGCATAGCTGCCGGTACGCAGCGCCAAAGCCAGAGTGAACGGCGCATCAAAGGCGCGCAAAGATTGCGTGGCCGCCACATGGCATGCGACGTTGATCCACAGCGCCACGCAGAGCGTGCGCTTGAAGCCAAAGCGCGCCGGGTTGGCGCGGCTAAAGGCGATCGCCGCCACCAGGAAGAGCGCCGCCGGAATCAGCTCCGAAGCGCGAGCCAGGCGAGCCGCAGGATGAGTGGCGATGTTGATCACGCCGCTGAGGTAGGCAGCGCCGGTCAGATAAGTGACGACGCCGACCAACACAAGGGAGACGGTAATTTCGCTCGCGCGGATGGCGAGAATGCGGCACACGCTGCTCCAGCGCGAGCGCGGAGACGAGCAGGCCCGCGAGGGCCGTTTGGCCGATCATCCAGGTGAGGAAGACGCCGGCATCTTCCGCATAGCCGTCATGGGACCGCCGTAAATTCCCCAAATCGCGAAAGTCTCGATCAATCCGGCGAGGAGAAATCCGAGCGCAAGAATCAGCGTCAGACGGTCACGCGTGCCGCGGAAATGCACTAAAGCGTTGGCGACAAATGTGAAGCAAAGAAGGCTGCCAACGATTTCTAAATAGCAGAAGAGTACGAAACCGGAGGAAAAATCACGCTGTCGTAGCCAGCAGGAGAGCGCGAATATGCCGGCGACCGAGATGAGGCCGAGTGCCCATTGATAACGGGAAAGGTACCGGCCGATTTTTCGCTCGCCAACCACGACGCCCCCGAAGCTCTTCCCCCGAAGTGCCCCAAAAGGAAACGCTGGGTGTTGGTGGATAGAGCACGTGCGGTGCCTTTTCGGTTCCGGCTTCGGAAAGGCACGCAAGGTGTTGAAAAAGAGCGGATTGGGAAATGGGCCTTGGCCAGGCCATGGCAGGAAATCCCTAAAGTCCCGGGGCGAAGTTTCAAAATGTTACGGATTCACTCAGGTAGTTCCCGTAAGACTATTTAGGAACAAGGGCGCTCAAATAGTTCGACTTCAGGCTTGACGGCCGCCATGCAAAGGCGGCCGTTGTCCCGGAGCGCAATACGGTTACCGAATGGTTGTCTTTATGTTCGTAGAGGCGAATTTGCAGGCGGCACGCGAGAGACGAAGCTCAGACTTTCGGCTTCTGTTGGTCTTTGGCTTGGTCTTCGGCGCGGACGGCGGCTTCGGCGGCCTGGAAGCCGAGGCGGCTATGCGTGCCGTCGCAGAAAGGCTTGTTGACGGAGCCGCCGCAACGGCAGAGCGCGAAATTCGTTTTTCCGGTCAAATCGTACTTCTGGCCATCGGCGTCTACGAGCTCGATCGAGCCTTCGGGAGCGTCCACGCGGAACGGCCCGTTTTTTCTCGCCGATGATTTTGATTTGCGCCATCAGTTTGCCTCCGGTGGAGTGATGAATTTTAATTCGATGCAGCGACGATCATTTCGTCTTGCAAAATGCAGATCCCTCGTCGACTCGCCCACCTGCGGAAAAACGCCGAAGCTTCGTTCGGGATGACAGCTCTAAAGTCGGAAATTCCCCAGGGCCGCTCGCAGGATACGCGAGCGCACCCTGGGCTACAAACGATGAACTCGACCGCACTCGATCAATACTTCGGTACGGACGGATCGACTTCATCCGACCAGGCCAGGATGCCGCCCTTGAGATTCCAGATCTTGCGGAAACCGGCCTGCTGCAAGAACTGCACCGCGTCGGCGGAGCGCTTTCCGCTGCGGCAATGGGCCACAATTTCGCGCGAGCTATCGAGCTCGCTCGCGCGCTTGGGCAGGTCGCCCAGCGGAATCAGGTGGCCCTGCAAATTGCAAATCTGGTACTCGTGCGGTTCGCGCACGTCGAGAATGAAAAGATCGTCGCCGCGATCGAGACGAGCCTTTAGTTCGCGAGGCGTAATTTCGGGAATGCCTGTAGTCACGGGAACAAACTCCTCTCCGCGAATTCCGCAAAACTCTTCGTAATCGATAAGCTCATGGATTGTAGGGTGATCGCCGCAAACCGGGCAAGACGGATTCCTGCGCAGACGCAGCTCGCGGAAGCGCATGCCCAGCGCGTCGAAGAGCAAGAGACGGCCGGCGAGCGGTTCGCCGATGCCGATGAATGAGCTTGATCGTCTCCATCGCTTGGAGCGCGCCCACGATGCCGGGGAGAACGCCCAGGACGCCGCCTTCGGCGCAGGAAGGCACCAGGCCCGGCGGCGGTGGCTCGGGATAGAGGCAGCGGTAGCAAGGCCCGCCGGGATAATGGAAGACGGTGGTCTGCCCTTCAAAGCGAAAGATCGAGCCGTAAACATTCGGCTTATTCAGCAGAACGCAAGCGTCGTTGACGAGATAGCGCGTGGGGAAATTATCGGTGCCGTCGACGATGATGTCGTATTCGCGGAACAGATCCAGCGCGTTCGAGCTGGTCAGGCGCGTCTCGTAGGTATCGATGCGAATTTGGCGGATTCATGCCGGCCAGGCGTTCCTTGGCGGCTTGAATCTTGGGCCGGCCGACGTCGCTGGTGGAAAACGTGATCTGGCGCTGGAGATTGGTGAAGTCGACGACGTCGAAATCGACGATGCCCAGCCGCCCCACGCCAGCCGCGGCCAGATAAAGTCCGAGAGGCGCGCCGAGGCCGCCCGCGCCGATCATGAGCACCTTGGCCTTGGCGAGCTTGAGCTGCCCCTCCATGCCGACTTCGGGCATGATCAGGTGGCGGCTGTAGCGCTGAATCTCCTGCTTTGAAAGTGTGCGCCCGGTGTCCGGAACAGCGGGCGTGCCGGTAATGACTGGCATGACTCCTCTCCTTCCGATCTCTTCTGATTCTGCTCTTATATTTGTCGCGCCGCCGGCGATCGAAGGCACGATGCTGATCGTATCGCCGTCTTTGGTGGGCGTGTTTTCCTTTTGCAGGTAGCGAATATCCTCATCATTGAGGTAGATATTCACGAAGCTGCGAATGCGCCCATCCTCGGTGTAAAGATGCTTGCGCAGGTCGCGCGTAGGCTCCGGTAAGCTGTTTCAGCGCCTCACCGACGGTGGCCGCATTGAACTCCACGCTCGCTTGCTTGCCCGCGAACTGCCGCAGGGCCGTGGGAATTTCCATCTTCACTGCCATATTCCTCTCGCCTCCAGTGTAACTCCGCAATCGAACTTGAGCCGCCAGCCTTAAATCTCACGCGCTTCCGGACACCAGTGGCCTCACTTTATCGCGCCGCGGCGGAACGGCCCAGGCAATCTCTTCCGGCTGAAAAGCAGAGCGATCGTCGGCGAGCTGCCAGGAAGTCATATCCCGCGGCTCGCCGCTCGGCAACGCTCACGATCACGTAGCTATACCAGGGCCAGGCGTGCTCGCGATCGTATTCGCTGGGCTTGGCCGGATGATCGGGATGGGAATGATACCAGCCCACCAGGTCCAATCCCTGCTCTTTGGCGGCGCGCTCAGCGGCGCGAAAATCGTCGGCGGTAATGGAAAAGCGATTCCGCGGGGAATCGTCGCGCCGATTCGTGAGCGGAAAAAGCGCGCGAACCTCGCGCCCTTCCTCGCCGTCAACGCCAAGCATGGCGCCGCAGGTCTCGTTGGGATAATCCTTGGCTCCGTAGCCGCGGATGCTCTGTGCAATGTCTCGCATTAATGATGAGCATACGATTGGCGAGCAGCCCTGAGCCGCGCTACGAGCCTTCGCTTTCATCCCAGAAACGCTCGCTCAGATACTTCTCCGCGGCATCGGGGAAGATGGTCACAATAACGGCGCGCTCGTGCCGATTGAGCGATGCCGCTACCTGCAGGCACCCCACCAATGCCGCGGCTGCGCTAGGGCTCACCAGCATGGCCTCTTCGCGCGCCAGCCGCCTGGCCATGAGATAGGCGTCCTCGGTGCGAATCACAAAATCGCGATCGGCAACGCGCGCATCATAAATCGCGGGAACGAGCGCGGAAGCCATATGCTTCCATCCCTCGAGCCCATGAAAAGCCGCGTCAGGCTGCAGGCTGATGCATTGAATTCGCGGATTCAACTCTTTCAGCCGGCGCGCGGTGCCAACGAAAGTGCCGCTCGTACCGAGTCCCGGCCACAAAATGGGTGATGCTGTGCTCGGTCTGCTCCCAGATCTCCATTGCAGTCGTCTGATAATGCGCGCGCCAGTTGGCCGGATTGCTGTACTGATCGGGATAAAAATATTTTTGCAGATCACTGGCGTGAATCTCGCGTGCCCGACGAATGGCCCCGTCAGAGCCTGCATCAGCCGACGTCAAAACGATCTCGGCACCGTAAGCCGATAATATTCGTTTTCTTTCCGCGGCTGGCATTCGAAGGCAGGCACAGCAATACCGGATATCCGAGCGCCGCGCCGATCATGGCGTAAGCGATTCCCGTATTCCCGCTGGTGGCGTCGAGGATGGTTTTGCCCGGACGGAGCGCGCCAGTGCGCTCGCCTTCCCGGACCATGCTCAATGCGGCGCGGTCCTTTACCGAGCCACCGGGATTGAACCACTCCGCTTTGGCATAAAACTCGACGTGGGAGTATTCGCGGCCCAGCCTTTCCAGGCGCAACAGGGGCGTATTGCCGACGCGTTCGAGCACGCCGACACCTATTTTTCGCGCATTTTCAGGCGTCGTGGTCAAAACCGAACTCTTCGCAAAAGCCATGAGTTTACAATAGATTCCGCCAATTTGGGCGCGCGATAGCTGAGCTTGGCTCCCTGCGGGATAGAACTCCCTTTCCTATCCCCCCGTGAATAGATGCGGCAGGGCGCCCAATGTATTCAAGGCGCTAACCCGAGCTTAATCGAAAGGACATGCGGCAGCCAACTTAAAACCCGCAGCAAGACACTGATTCTACTGAGGGTTTGACAAGCGTGACGCATACGTGAATGCTTAAGACCTATGTGGAACGTCAACGAACTATTCGATCCCGCCACTCTCGAAGCATTGCCCTCGAAAGGCTTCCAAGTGAGCAGCACGCGCGGAGTGGTACGCGTGGAGAAGTATGGCTGCGGTGCGGAATTCCGGCGCGTGCCGAAGGGGCGTTTTCAAATGACCATCATGCCCTCCATCGTTCACGACGGAAATTTCACGCGGCTTTGGGACGCCGGATATCAGAAATTCCTGATCACCGACGAGGGGCAGAAACTTCCCGCAACCGCCCAGCAACTCGAGAACTTGCGCAAATTCAACGAGGAACTGCGTTATGCGCTCGGCGTGCCCACCTACTACAACGATGCCCTAGGCTCGACTTCCCAAGTCACGGAATATGACCGCGTGCAGGGACGGCCCGGCGCCGTTCCCGACAGCAGTTTGGGAGTCAAGGCAGGCGGCGAGTCTCATTAAGCTTGTGAGCAGACGCGCCGCGGATCAGTGCCGCTGTGCGGATCGGCGGCGAGCCTCTGCGAGCTGACGCCTGAATTGACCGGGATCGACTCGATGCTTGGCTATCTTGCGGTCCGCCAGAAAAATCACCGGCACATCCAAGTTGTAAAGCTCGCGCAGTTCGGGATCGGCATCGATATTGACCTCGCGCAATCGAGCGCCAAATTCAGCGAGCACTGGCGCCATCTGCGATTTCGCCTCGTCACATAAATGGCAGCCCGGACGCGTATAGAGCGTGACTTCGAGTGGGTCCGTTGGCAGCGGTTGCCTTGGCAGCGGATCGGGCGGAGATTTTTCGTCCTGCTTCATCGAACCTCTTTCGGGGCGGTGAGCGGCTTGCTACGATGAATATCTATGGTAAATGAAAACGCGAACGGCACCACGGATGTGCTGGCACTTGTCGACGATTTGTTTTTTCAGGCCAAGCTGACGGAAACGGCGCGCAAAATCGGAGTGACGCTGAAAACGGTTTCGACCGGCGCTGCGCTGGCCAAAATGCTGGAAGCGGCGCCAGACGGTGCTCGCCGTCGATTTGCCGCGCCTGGTCATTGTGGACCTGAATGCACGCCAAGGCGCCGTTGAAGCCATCGAGCAGTTGCAGCGTTCAGGCAACCCGATACCCGTTATCGGCTTTCTCTCTCATGTGCAGACCGAGCTGGCCGATCGGGCCCGCGCCGCCGGCTGCAAACAGGTGATGCCAAGATCAAGCTTCACGGCGAATCTTTCAGAAATCTTAAGCCAAGCAAAATCGTGACAGCTGCTGTACCCCATCGCTCGGACCGCACCGCCGCTTTTTTTCGCTATAGGCGCACCACTTGGGTCGCTTGGGGAATCTTGCCGGCGCTGCTATTCGGCGCCTTTGCTCCAGACGGCTTCGCACAACGAGCCGCGGGTTCGGCGACGCTACCGGCATCCGACCCCGCAGGGGCCCTGCAGGATACATTGACGGCGGCTTGCCGTCACGATGAAGCGGCCTTCGCAGGTCATCTGACCAGTGATAGCGCGCAAGCCTATCGCGCTCTGCCCCAGGAAGAGCGGGTTGCGGTGTTAAGGCGTCTGGTGCTTCTCGACGATCCCGGCAGGCCGTTGCTCTCTGCCTTGGAAGGCAGCGCAGTGGTTCGCTGCGAAACCGGCGGCGTCACTACGGAGATGCGTTTTGGCGCAGCCGAGGTGCGAGAGAATCTGGCCTTCATCCCGGTGACCGTGCCGGAAGGCGCTGACACGCAATCCATCCGCTTTGGCCTCGTCAGGGAATCGGGCCAATGGAAACTGCTCTCGGTGGGCCTACTGATGCTGGATATCCCAGCTTTAGGCCGCCAATGGCAGCAAGCCGATCTCCAAGATCGTGAACGGAGTGCCGTCGCCACAATGCGCAAGGTGGCTGGCGCGCTGAAATCGTACCAGACCGCTTACGGCAACTTGCCGGAGACACTCGAGCAGTTAGGTCCGCCCGGGCAGGGCGGCGCTTCGCCGGAAATGGCGGGATTGCTCGATCCCGATCTGGCGAAGGGCTTGGCAGGGGGTTATCGACTGCGCTATTCCATAGTCCCGGCAACCGGTGAAGAGAATGAGTCGGAACGGAACAAGGCTGCCGGATTTATGCTAGGCGCAACGGCTGTCGTTTACGGAAAAGATGGGCGGCGATCGTTTCTACTCGATGCGAGCGGCACGCTTCGGGGAGCGGACAAGAATGGGGCCGTAGCGACGGCAGACGATCCTCCCATCGGAAGCGAAGAGACGCACCCTTAGCATTATCCTGCTGAGCACGCTGCAACTCTTCGCTTGCCCTGGAGTTGGAAAACCGAGAGAATTAAATTCCCTTCCTGATTGCGTCCGTTTTGTGTGACGGGCGTAAGAAAAATCGACACTTAAGGTAGCGGGAGCTTGCTTTGAAACAGCAGGATCTCGTCGTTGGACCGCTAATGGATCCGGTATCCATCACGAAAAAGCCGGTTCAGGGCGACGAACGGCGAAAAAACGTGCGGTTTTCGGTGTCGGCATCGGCCGAGATGCTGGAGTTGAGTACGCGTACGCGCCTCGCTGGCCGCGCCTCCGATTTGAGCACAGGCGGATGCTACATCGATACAGTAAGCCCATTTCCGGTAGGCTCATCCCTCATGGTGAATCTTGCCAGCGAACACCACAACGTTAATGTCAAAGCTAATGTCGTCTACGCACCTGCAGGAATGGGCATGGGCCTGGCGTTCACCGAAATCACGCCGAAGCAAAAAGAGAATTTGACTGCTTGGCTTCGCGAGCTCAATGGGGAACCGGCTCAACCCCAGGCGCCTCAGGCGACCAGGGCGTACGTTCAGGAGGTGACAATCGACACGCCGAGAGCGCAGGCGGAAGACAAGGGTCTTCTTGGAGCGCTGGCGGAACTCATATCGCTGCTGCGAGTGAAGCGGATCTTGAGCGACTCGGAAGTAGAAGTCCTGCGCGAAAAATTGAGCAAATAATCGGCTGCGGGTCGCTTATGGACTGTGTGCCTCGCTGTAGCTTAATACAGGCGGACCTTCGAGCGTGGAGGTTGGATCGCTGTAGCAAATGTGCTAGTCTTTCGGCGGCTCGTACACGATCTTCCGAACGATTCAAACTCAGGCCTCCTACCTCCGCCAGAGAGCCAAACGTGAGAAGCAACAGGGCGGAGCAAGTATCCCTGGGCATTTTAGCTGCAAGCATGAGCTCAAGACGCGATGCGCCTGGGCGTCCAGTGCGGGGAAATCGTCTAGCAGAGCGAGTCGGGTTTCTCGAAAAGGAGTTGCGCCCATGCCGGCCCGGCAAGCGACAACACAGGTGCAAGAGATCAAGCTGGCGCATTCGCCGGATTCCGACGATGCCTTTATGTTTTATGGACTGGCCACGAATCGCGTCAAAGCCCCCGGTCTGAAATTCACGCACGTTCTTTCCGATATCGAGACGCTCAACCAGGCTGCGGATCGCGAAGTCTACGACGTGACAGCGATCAGCTTCTCGGCCTACGCCTACCTGCGCCACAAATACGTGTTGCTCGATTGCGGCGCAAGCTTCGGCGAAGGATACGGGCCTATCGTGGTGGCCAGCCACCCGATGACGCCAAAACAGCTCGCCGGCAGCCGCGTCGCAGTTCCAGGATTGCGTACCTCGGCGTATCTAACGCTGCGGCTTTATCAGCCCGATTTCGAGCCAGTGCCGATCCCGTTCGACCAAATCATTAATGCCGTTCAGGCGGGAACGGCAGACGCGGGCCTGCTCATTCACGAGGGGCAGCTGCAATTCCCAGAAATGGGACTTCATCGCGTGGTGGATCTCGGCCAATGGTGGATGGAAACCACGAAGCTGCCGCTTCCGCTCGGAGGCAATGCCGTGCGGCGCGCGCTCGGAGAACAAACGGGTAGACAGATCTCCAGAGCAATTCGAGAAAGCGTGGCCTACGCGCTTGAGCACCGCGAAGAGGCGTTGAACTATGCGATGCAGTTCGCGCGCGATATGGATACAGACCTGGCGGATAAG
Source organism: uncultured Acidobacteriota bacterium (assembly GCA_963846235.1). Lineage (GTDB taxonomy): Bacteria > Acidobacteriota > Terriglobia > Acidiferrales > UBA7541 > Palsa-189. The sequence goes on along the minus strand of CAWJVF010000002.1, from coordinate 2,138,924 downwards.
TTTGTGGGCATGTATGTGAATAGCTGGACACTAAGTTACGGGGAACGCGGCCGCTCCGCGGTGCAGGAACTACTCGATCGCGGTTTCGACGCCGGCTTGATTCCCGGACCCGCTAAAGCGGAATTTTTGAGTGAGGCTACCGAATAGCCGCAGGGCGCTTCACGCAAACGGCATTCTGCCCTATAATTGGCACAGTATCGCAGCGTCACGAAAAGGCTGGCCTTCACCTTCGCTCTAAACCAGTTTCGGACATCCAAACAAGATAAACTTTGTGCGGCCTTCGTTTTTTGGGGCGAAGTGTCGAGAAAACATTGCGCGACTGACGTATTGCTGAGAATTGCTGAATAGATGAGCCAGGGCGACCACATCCGCGACGAACTCAACGCGCTCCTGCGCGAGCGCATTTTGCTGCTCGATGGAGCCATGGGCACGATGATCCAGGCGCGCAAACTGGATGAAGCAGGCTACCGCGGCAAAGAATTCGCCCGGCACAGCAGGGATTTGCGGCTGAATAACGACGCCCTGAATCTCTCGCAGCCGCAGATCATCGAGGAAATCCACACGCTGTATCTGGATGCGGGCGCCGACATCATCGAAACGAATACGTTCAACTCGACCGCGGTGTCGATGGCCGAATATGCGCTCGAAGGCCGCGTCACCGACCTGAACTTTGCCGGGGCGCAAATCGCGCGGAGGGCAGTCGACCGCTACATGGCGTCGCATTCGAAGCGACGGTGCTTCGTAGCCGGCTCGATGGGGCCGACTTCGAAGGCGGCTTCGGTTTCGAATGATGTTTCCAATCCGGCGGCGCGGCCGGTCACTTTCGACCAATTGCGCGAGACGTATGGGATTCAGGCGAAAGCTTTAGTCGAGGGCGGCGCCGATCTTCTGCTGCTGGAGACGGTCTTCGACACTCTCAACGCCAAGGCCGCGCTTTTTGGAATCGAGGAATATTTCGAAGCTTCGGGGCGGCGGGTTCCGGTGATCGTTTCGGTGACGATTGTGGATCGCAGCGGCCGGACGCTTTCGGGTCAAACTGTCGAAGCGTTCTGGACCTCCGTTTCGCACATGCCGCTTTTCAGCGTGGGAATGAACTGCGCGCTGGGCGCAAAAGAGATGCGCCCGTTTATCGAAGAGCTCTCGCGCCTGGCGCCTATTCCCATCACGTGCTATCCGAACGCCGGCCTGCCGAATGCGTTCGGCGGTTTTGACGAAACGCCGGAGCGCATGGGCGCCGACCTGGGGGAATTTGCGCGCAACGGGTGGCTGAATATCGCGGGAGGCTGCTGCGGTTCGACGCCAGAGCATATTCACACGATCGGCGAAGCGATTCGGGGGGCAGCGCCGCGCGTAATGCCGAAGGTCGAGCCCTACTCACGGTTCAGCGGACTCGAAGCGCTGGTGATTCGCCCAGACACAAATTTTGTGAATATCGGCGAGCGAACCAACGTTACCGGATCGCCGCGGTTCGCGGAACTGATCCGCAAAGGCGACTTCGAAAAAGCGCTCGCCATAGCGCGCCAGCAGGTGGAGGGTGGCGCGCAAATGATCGACGTAAACATGGACGAGGCCATGCTGGATTCGGAAAAGTGCATGACCACTTTTCTGAATGCGCTCGGTTCGGAACCCGACATCGCGCGCGTGCCCATTTTGGTGGATAGCTCCCGATGGAGCGTGATTGAGGCGGGCCTGAAATGCCTGCAGGGCAAGGGGATCGTCAATTCCATCAGCCTAAAAGAAGGCGAAGACGCGTTTCGCGAACAGGCGCGAAAGATTCGGCGTTACGGAGCAGGCGTGGTGGTGATGGCCTTTGACGAAAAAGGCCAAGCCGACACGGCGGAACGCAAACTAGCAATTGCCTCTCGCGCGTTTCGCATCTTGACCGAGGAAGTCGGGATGCCACCGACCGACATCATCATGGACCCGGCGATTCTCACTGTAGGCACGGGAATCGAAGAGCACAACCAGTACGCGCTTGCCTTCATCGAGGCGACGCGGCAGATCAAGACGGCGCTGCCGGGGATGATGGTTAGCGGCGGCGTCAGCAATATTTCGTTTTCGTTCCGCGGAAATAATGTTGTTCGCGAAGCCATGCACTCGGCGTTTCTGTATCACGCCATACGGGCCGGGATGGACATGGGCATCGTCAACGCGGGGCAATTGGCGATTTACGAAGAAATTGCGCCAGACCTGCGTGAGCGCGTCGAAGACGTGCTGCTGAACCGCCGTCCCGACGCCACCGAACGGCTGCTGGAATTCGCGCAGACGGTGGAGAAACGCGGGCCTACGGCTGCGCGCGAAGACGCCTGGCGCCAGGGCTCCGTCGAGGAGCGTCTCTCGCACGCGCTGGTGCATGGCATAACGGAATTTCTCCCACAGGACGTCGAGGAGGCACGCCAGAAATACGAGGCGCCGCTCGGCATTATCGAAGGCCCGCTGATGGCCGGTATGAATATCGTGGGCGACCTGTTTGGTTCTGGAAAGATGTTTCTGCCGCAGGTGGTGAAGAGCGCTCGCGTGATGAAGCAGGCTGTGGCCATCCTGCTGCCGTATCTCGAGGCCGAAAAGCTAGCCAGCGGCGGTCGCGAGGCTCAGGCGAAAATCCTGCTGGCCACCGTCAAGGGCGACGTTCACGACATTGGCAAGAACATTGTCGGCGTGGTCCTCGGTTGCAACAACTATGAGGTGATCGATCTCGGCGTGATGACTCCAGCCGATAAGATTCTGCAGGTAGCGCGCGAGAAAAAGGTTGACCTGATCGGCTTGAGCGGATTGATTACGCCCTCGCTCGACGAAATGGTGCACGTCGCCAAAGAGATGGAGCGCGAGGGATTTTCAGTGCCGTTGCTGATCGGCGGCGCCACCACGAGCCGCGCGCACACGGCAGTCAAGATCGCGCCCGGCTATCACCATCCCGTGGTTCATGTTCTGGACGCGTCGCGCGCGGTCGGCGTGGTCTCGAGCTTGAGCAGCAAGGAACATCGGCCGGCCTTTGCGCGAAAAAATTGCGAAGAGCAGGAAAGAGTCCGGCAGCAATACAGCGGGCCGCGAATCGCGGCGCTTGTTTCGTTGCAGGAAGCCCGCGCGAGAAGAGTGCCGATCGATTGGACGAATTATCAGCCGCCGCGTCCGCCGTCCACCGGCGGCCGGGTTTGGGATGGCGTGCCGCTTCGAAAGTTCGTGCCGCTGATCGACTGGACGCCGTTTTTCCACGCCTGGGAGCTGAGGGGAATTTATCCGCGAATTTTGCAGGATCCCGTTGTCGGGCCGCGCGCGCAGGAACTCTTCGACGATGCGCGGAAACTGCTGGACGAAATCGTGGATGAAAAGCTGCTCACGGCACGCGCAGTCGCCGGATTTTTCCATGCGAATAGCGTTGGGGATGACATCGAACTTTATGCCGACGAGGCGCGAACGCGCCCTGTGGCCACGTTCTTCACCTTGCGGCAGCAGATGGAAAAGCCCGACGGCGAACCGGAATATGCTCTGGCCGATTTTGTCGCTCCCAAGGAAACCGGCCTGGCGGATTACCTGGGAGCCTTCGCGGTGACGGCGGGGATCGGCGCCGCCGAACTCGCGGCGCGATACGAAAAAGCGCACGACGATTACAACGCGATTATGGTAAAGGCTCTCGCGGACCGGTTGGCTGAGGCGCTCGCCGAATGGATGCACAAGCAGGCGCGCGATGCCTGGGGCTTTGGCCGCGAAGAGAACCTGACATCCGAAGACTTGCTGCGGGAGCGCTATCGGGGCATTCGACCGGCGCCTGGTTATCCGGCTTCGCCCGACCACACAGAAAAGGCCACTCTTTTCGCGCTGCTGGATGCGGAGCGCTCTACAGGCATCACGCTCACCGAAAATTTCGCCATGCTGCCGGCCGCTTCGATCTGCGGATTATATTTTTCGCATCCACAGTCGCGTTACTTTGCCGTGGGCAAGATCGGACGCGATCAGGTGCTCGATTATCAGCGCCGCAAAGGCCTGGAACTGCGCGCCATCGAGCGCTGGCTCGGACCTTATCTCAATTACGAGCGCGCCGCGGATTAGCTCAGGACCGCAATGTACTCTCCTTGACGCTCCGTGGGCTTTCGCTTAGAGTCACTGATTCCCGTGCAGCGGCGATCTCCGACAATCTCGAGCTTGGATGCTGCGCTCGCATGCCAGCCGGGTCCGCCGAGCAGTGCCACAGGAATCTAAGATTCGGCCATGGTGCGGACCTTATCCACTTATTTATTTATAAAGCGAAAACTCACTCCCGCTTTGCTGACCGATATCGCGCGCCATGGCATTTCGGCGGTAGAGATATTTTGCGCGATCTCACACTTCAACTATCACTCTTCTGACGTGGTCCGCGAAATTGCAAGTACGCTGCGGGACCAGAACTTGACCCTGCACGCGCTGCATTCTCCAGCCGAACGCGACTTCAATCCAATGCACGAGAGCAGCGCGCCGCTCTCGATCTGCGATCCGGCCCGGGTGCGCCGCCTGGAGGCGGTAGACGAAGTCAAACGGGCTCTTGATGTTGCGGAATACATACCCTTTCGTTACCTCGTCCAGCACGTGGGCTCTTCGCGAGACACAATGGACGAGCGGCGATTCGACGCGGCCTTCAGTTCGCTCGAGCACCTGCACATTTTTGCGAAGGCGCGCGGCGTCACCCTGGCGCTGGAAAATACGCCGGGAGAACTGGCGACCCCAGCGCACCTGCGCAAATTCATTATCGACACGCGCCTCACGGACCTGCGGCTCTGCTTCGATATCGGGCACGCGCATGTCGGCGATGGAGTTCAGGCCAGCCTTGAAGCGATGCGCGAGTTCCTGGTGACCTCGCACATCCACGATAATCACGGCATGAAAGACGAGCACCTGCTGCCTTATGAGGGAACCATCGAGTGGAAAACGGCGCTGCCCGCTTTGCCGCAGAACCTCCCGCTGGTTTTCGAACTGAAGGAGCAGCCGGCATACGCCGACCCTGCTCCCACATCTATTCCCCTGAGCGCCGCGCGCGCCGCATTTGACCGCGTCGAGGAGGCACTCTCCTCGCCAGAATCAGAAAGCTAGAGCTGCACGCTCGATGAACTTAGTCACCATCGAAAAAGCTGGAGAGCACGAGGGCCAGGAGGTCACGCTCCGAGGCTGGCTCTACAACCAGCGCGAATCCGGCAAGCTTCTGTTTCCCATTTTTCGCGATGGCACGGGATTGATGCAGGGCGTAGTTTCGCAGAAAGAGCAGCCCGATGCGTTTGCGGCGTTGCGTGGATTGACACAGGAATCGAGCGTCGAAGTCACCGGCAAAATACGCCGCGAGCCGCGCGCTCCGGGAGGATACGAAATCGGCGTCAGCGCGGTTCAAGTGCTGCAGCGCGTCTCGGAATCGGAGCCCTACCCTATACAGCTAAAAGAGCACGGCGTGGATTTTCTTCTCGATCGGCGGCATCTGTGGGTGCGCACTCCACGCCAAGCCTCCATCCTGCGCATCCGGGCCGAAGCCATCCGCGCCGCGCGCGAATTCATGGATGGCCAGGGTTACACGCTCACGGATGCACCGATATTTACGCCGGCGGCTTGCGAGGGCACGACAACGCTGTTTGAAGTGCAGTACGTCGACGACCAGAAGGCTTACCTGACGCAATCCGGGCAGCTCTATGTCGAAGCGCTCGCCGCGGCTTTGGGCAAAGTCTATTGCTTCGGGCCAACGTTTCGGGCTGAAAAATCGAAAACGCGGCGGCACCTGACCGAATTCTGGATGCTGGAGCCCGAGGCGGCTTACGCGCACCTGGAAGACATGATGGCGCTCGGCGAAGGATTGGTAAGCCACATCGTGCAATCGGTCTTGCGCAATCGCTCGCGCGAGATCGAAACGCTTAAACGCGACGTCTCGAAACTCGAGCCGGTCAAGCCTCCTTTTCCGCGCATTACTTACGAACAGGCGCTCGAAATCCTGCGCCAGCACGGCCACGACGTAAAATTTGGAGACGACTTCGGCGGCGATGAGGAAACCACGCTTTCCCAACAATTTGACCGGCCGGTGATGATCCATCGCTATCCCGCTTCGATCAAAGCTTTCTACATGGAGCCCGACAGCGCGCGGCCCGATCTGGCGCTTGGATTCGACGTGCTGGCTTCGGAAGGCTACGGCGAGATCATCGGCGGAGGCGAGCGCATCTCCAGCTACGAACTGCTCGTCAAGCGATTGCGAGAACAAAAACTGCCGGAAGAGGCCTTCCAGTGGTATTTGGACCTGCGCCGCTATGGCAGCGTGCCGCATGCCGGCTTCGGGATGGGACTCGAGCGCGTCGTAGGATGGATTTGCGGAACTGAGCACGTGCGCGAGGTTATTCCCTTCCCGCGCATGATTTACCGGGTTTATCCTTAGCCGCTGTTCGCCGGCCCTTCCGCCCTCCGGTCTGGGCGAATAGAACACCCATCATGGCGCAGAAGATTCGCATCATCGGCGTGCCGATGGACCTTGGCCAAAGCCGCCGCGGCGTGGACATGGGTCCATCCGCCCTGCGTGTCGCCGGCTTGCAAACTCGGCTCAAACAGCTTGGGCATACGGTTGACGATATCGGTAACATGCCCGTAAAGCAGCCGGAAGAGCAGCCCTACGGCGAAAAGCGCGCCAAATATCTGCATGAGATTGCGGAAACCTGCCGCGGCCTGGCGGAAATGACGGCGAAGACGCTGACCGAAGGTTTTTTCCCTTTGGTGCTTGGCGGCGATCATTCCATTGCCATCGGAACTTGCTCGGGCGTGTCGGATTTTTTCCGCAAGCAATCGAAAAAGATCGGCTGCCTGTGGCTCGATGCCCACGGAGATATGAACACGCCGGAATCTTCGCCTTCGGGAAACGTGCACGGCATGCCGCTCTCGGCGCTGATCGGTTACGGCGCGCCGGAGTTGGTGGATTTGCTCGGATTCAAGCCCAAAGTCGAGCCGCGCAACGTGGCGATTGTGGGTGTGCGCGATCTGGATGCGAAAGAGCGGCGCCTGGTGAAAGATTCCGGCGTGCATGCGTTTACCATGCGCGACATCGACGAGCGCGGGATGCGCGAAGTGATGAGCGAGGCGCTGCGGTTTGCCATGGACGATACGGACGGAACGGCGGTGAGCCTGGATATGGACCTGATCGATCCCTCGGATGCGCCGGGCGTCGGCACGCCGGTGCGCGGCGGAATTACTTATCGCGAGGCCCACTTGGCGATGGAGATGATCGCGGATAGCGAAGCTATGGCTTCGCTTGAAATCGTCGAGATCAATCCGGTGATCGATCTGCACAATAAGACGGCATTGCTGGGAGTTGAAATGTTGCTCTCCGCGCTGGGGAAAAAAATCCTTTAGGAGATTGGGCTGAATTTCATGGCAGAAAACAAGAGGCTGCGGGTCGGCGTAATTTTTGGAGGGCGTTCGGGGGAGCATGAAGTGTCGCTGGCCTCGGCGGCGTCGGTGATTCGCGCGCTGGACCCGGAAAAATACGAAGCGGTGCCCATCGGAATTGGCAAAGACGGGCGATGGTTCATCGGCACGCCGGCGCAGAAGATGCTGCCGGACGTGTTGCGTCAAGGCTATCGAGTCATGCTGAGCGCCGATCCCAGCGTCGGGGCCCTGTTACCTATGGAAGAACGCGCGGCAGGCTCGCAGCGCGTGGATGTGATCTTCCCCGTCTTGCACGGCACGTTTGGTGAAGATGGCACGGTGCAAGGGCTGCTCGATCTCGCCGGCTTGCCTTACGTGGGCTCGGGCGTGATTGGCTCGGCCGTCGGCATGGATAAAGACATGGCAAAGCGTTTGTTTCTGCAGGCTGGGCTGCCCACCGGGGATTTTCTCGCCGTCCTACGTTCGGAATGGGAGAAGGGCCGCGAGCGCATCATGAAAGCCGTGGCAAAGAAATTCCGTTTTCCTGTATTTGTTAAGCCCGCCACTCTAGGTTCGTCCGTGGGGATGACCAAAGTGCATAAGCGCGAGGAGTTGGCGGCAGCGCTCGATCTGGCCGCCGAATTCGCGCCAAAAATTTTAGTCGAGCGCAACATCCGGGGCCGCGAAATTGAAGTATCCGTACTCGGAAACGACGAACCTGAGGCTTCGATTCCGGGCGAGATTATTCCTCATCGAGAATTTTACGACTACACCGCTAAGTATCTGGAAGAAGGCACGCGGCTGGAAATTCCGGCAAAGCTCACGAAAACGCAGGTGCGGCGTTTCCAGGAATACGCGGTGCGGGCGTTCCGTTGCCTGGAGTGCCGGGGAATGGCGCGCGTCGATTTCTTTCTGGAAAAGCCCAGCGGGCGCATCTACTTGAACGAGATCAACACCATCCCCGGCTTCACGTCGATCAGCATGTATCCGAAATTGTGGGAAGCTTCGGGGATTCCTTATCGAGAATTGATCGATCGCTTAATTCAGTTAGCGCTGGCTGAAAACCGCGAAAAGCAGCGCACGAAATACACGATCGAGTTGCCGGCGGGATCGGGCGGCGCCCTCGGCGCCTGAGCGCGTTCTGCGATTACCCGCCTGGTTTGCTTCTGCTGTTTGAGTCTGCTAATTTTTTCTGTTTGCCGGCCGCTTGTTGTCTCAACTTAAAGGGCCGTTGCGCAAAATAACCGAGGCGGATTTGGCTCTTTTTGACGAAACCAGCGAGGAACCGAATTCAAAGCGGCTCCGCTATGCGGTAAGCGGTGTCGCGCTGGTTATTCTGGTTAGCTTCGGCATCTGGTTCTTTTTCCTTCGCTTCATCAGTGAAAAACACACCATCGAGCATTTCATGGATGCCGTCGTAGCACAGGATTATCAGCACGCCTTCCAGATCTGGAAATCTCATGGTTCGTACACGTTTCAGGATTTTATGGCCGATTGGGGGCTCGACGGCTATTACGGGCCGATCAAAAGCTATCGCATCGAATCGGCAGCGCAGCCTCCCAATGGGGGTAGTGGCGTGGTCGTGGTGGTGGAAGTGAGTCCCGTTCCAGCCGTTCCCCGATGAGCAGTGATCCGCACAGCAGCCGGAATAGAGAAATCCGCTTATGGGTGGAACGAAGCGATCAGTCGCTCAGCTTTCCGCTGTAAGGATCCCGGCGATCAGGATTCAGGTTTGGCTTCGTCGCGGATCATGACCGGAAATCCGTCGCGAATCGGATAAACGATGCGGCAGGTGGCGCAGCGAAGGCCGTTTTCATCTGCGGTGAGTTTGACGGGGGTCTTGCACACCGGGCACACCAGCAAATCGAGCAATTCCTGGCTGATTGCCATTTCTCGCCACCTCGATTTTTGAATTTAACAAATGAGCGCTGGCCCCGGCAACGGGCTCACAGATTCTTCCTGCCTCGAAATTCCCGGGCCACCGCAGCCGGATCGCGTTGCTGCGCATCGACGGCGTAATTCATCTGCCGCATTTCGTCATCGGAAATTTTCCCGCCCAGCACGTCGAGAACCTCGCGCAGCTCCGGATGGTCGCGAAGCGCGCCGCCCCGAAGAATGGTCACAGCCTGATACGGAGGAAAGAAGTGGCGGTCATCCTCCAGGATGACCATGCCGAGCGCGATGATGAGGCCGTCCGTGGCACTGCCGGCGACGACGTCCACCTGATGTTCCTTGAGCGCCCGATAGAGCAAACCGAGGTCCATGATGCTTGGCGCGGCGGCGAACTTGAGTCCATACGCGCGCGACAAGCCCCGGGTACCCGTCGGAGCGTTCCATGAATTCGTAGCCAAATCCGGCGCGCCATTGCGCAGCGTGGGGCACCAGGTCGGAGATCGTGCGCAGATTGAACTTTTTCGCGTCTTCGCCGCGAACCACGATGGCAAACGTATTGTTGAATCCCAGCGGCGGCCCCACATCGAAACCGAAGCGATCGCGGTAGGCGTCTCGAACCGTCGCGGTAAACCATCTCGGCATCGTTCGAAGAAGGTTCGCCCAATACGGCGGCGAGAGCCGTGCCCGTATATTCGGCATAGAGATCCATCTGGCCGGCAAGCATGGCCTGATGGCAGATCAGCGTGCCACCCAGATTGAGCCGGCGATCGACTTGCAAGCTGGTGTGCGCTTCGATTTGCTGCGCCAGCAGTTCCGCAAGGATGATCTGTTCGGTGAAATTTTTTGATCCAACGATGACGGTGTTTTGGCGCGCACGCCGGCAGCCCGCGAGGGTGACAAAAGCTGCCGCCCAGCAACGTCAGGGTATCCCGTCTCGTGAAGCGCGCGGCCATTTGTGCGCTAACAGGTGCTCACGCTTTAGGCGTGAGTTTTTCCTCCACCCAGACCAAAGATAACAGATCCACGGCAATCGCCAGCAACGCCGCGGGAATTGCCCCGGCCAGAATCACGGAATTGCTGACCATGGCCACGCCGCGAAAAATAAAGACGCCCAGCCCGCCCGCGCCGATGGCGGCCGCAATCGTGGCAACGCCGATGCAGATGATCATGGCCACGCGCACTCCGGCGAGAATCACGGCAATGGAGAGCGGGAGCTGCACATCCCAAAGAATCTGTGCCTGGAGTCATGCCCATGCCGCGCGCGGATTCGAGAACGGCAGGATCGACGCCCGCAATTCCGGTGTAGGTGTTGCGCAGGATTGGGAGCAGCGCGTAAAGGGCCAGGGCGACGATAGCGGTCCTCGCGCCGATGCCCCCCAGAAAGGGAACCGGAATCAGAAACCCGAATAGCGCCAGGCTCGGAATCGTCTGGATCACGTTTGCCGTGCCCAATACCCATCGGCGTAAGTTGTGCCGGCGCACCAGGGCGATCCCCAACGGAATTCCTATCAGCACGGCCGCCAGCATCGCAGCGGCTACCAGGAGGAGATGTTCCAAAGTGCGCGAAAAGATCTCCCCGCGATAATTCACCAGAAAGGTCAAGAAGCTCACGCCTTCCTCCTTGTGCTCGTGATCTGCGGCAAGCTTCTGCTCCCAGCTTCTCGCCGGTGCTGAGCGAATCGACAAACGCCCGGGCTTCCGCGATCTTTGGAATCGAAAAACTCCTCGGGCTCGTAAATGCCGTGCCAGACGCCCTTCGGTGAAAAGGCCAATATGCGTGCCGATCAGAAGAGCCTCGCGCAGATCATGCGTGACAAAAATGATGGCTTTTTCCAGGCGCTTCGCCAGTTCGCAAAACTCGCGTTGCAACTCGGCGCGAGTCACCGGGTCGAGCGCGCCGAACGGCTCGTCCATCAAGAGTATGGGAGGATCGGCGGCAAGCGCGCGGGCCACTCCCACGCGCTGGCGCTGTCCGCCGGAAAGCTCGCTCGGGTTTGCGCGCGGCGAATTTGGCCACGTCGAGGCCCACCAATTCCAGCATTTCCCGGACGCGCTCGCGCGACGCGCGTCTCCGGCCAGGCTTCCAGCCGGGGCACCATGGCCACATTCTGCTCCACGGTCCAGTGCGGGAAAAGCCCCACGTCCTGGATGACATAGCCGATCCGCCTGCGCAGGCGAATGGGATCCCAGTCGACTTGCGGGCGGCCTTCGACAAAGATTTCGCCCGAAGAGGATTCCAGCAGCCGGTTGATCGAGCTTCAGGGTCGTGGTTTTGCCGGTGCCGCTGCGCCCCAGCAGAACCAAAGTCTCGCCGGGGGCCACTTTAAAGCTCACGCCACTGACGATTTGCCGCTTGCCGAGGCAGTAACCTACGTTTCGCAGCTCGACCGCGAGACCGTTTGTGGACGGGGACGGTCCGCAGCCGCGGGGTTCACGCTGGCCCTCAGCTGCCATTTGGTCCGGAATCATTCTGCATATGTTAGGCTGCTAGCACATTCCTGGGCAAATCATCCTCTCTCAGGCTCGACGTAAGAGTTTGAGCGACCAGTTACTCCCGGAAGCATCGAATTGTGGGGGTACGAGATGGCTTCTTCAACGCGGGTAACCGGGGCCCATTCGCTCCTTGCTGCAGCTCTCGCAAGCTCGGGAGCGCAGCGATGCGCTATTCGAGATCGTCCGGCCCGAGGCCTTATACGAACGTCCCATCCCCGAAAGACATCGGATTATCTTCTACTTGGGCCATCTCGAGGCCTTCGACTGGAATCTCTTTGGGCGCGAGCTCGGCGAGCTGAAATCATTCGACCCCGGCGCTTGGACAAGCTGTTTGCCTTTGGCATCGATCCGGTGAGTGGCAATCTTCCCGACGATCAGCCGGGCGATTGGCCCGAGCGCAAAGAGGTTTTCCGCTATAACCGGGGAGTACGTGCGGCGCTTGACGAGCAATTGGCGGCGGGACTGGAAGGGCCCGACGAGCGCCAGAGGACCCTTTCGCAATTCCTCAACGTAGCCATCGAGCATCGTCTCATGCACGTCGAGACGCTCGCGTACATGCTGCATCGTTTGCCTATCAATCTTAAGCGTGCTCGCCAAAGTCCGCGCGCCGCCTCGCGCACCGCAAGTACGGCCGCAAATGGCGGCAATTCCGGCCGGCGTCGCAACCCTAGGATTGAAACGGGACGATGGTGTGTTCGGCTGGGACAACGAGTTCGAGGAACATAGCGTCTTTGTTCCTGCGTTCCGTATCGATACGTATAAAGTCACCAATCTTCAATATCTGCGCTTCATTGCCGAAGGCGGATATCGCGAAAAATCCTTCTGGAGCGATTTGGATTGGGAATGGCTGCAATCGAGCGGCACGCTCCATCCCGCATTCTGGATTCGCCGGGGCAATCAATTTTTCTTTCGAACCATGTTCGACGAGGTTCCGCTGCCGCTGGATTGGCCGGTGTACGTGAGTCACGCGGAAGCATCGGCCTATGCGCGCTGGGCGCGCAAGGAGCTACCCAGCGAAGCCGAATGGCACCGGGCGGCCTATGGCACTCACAACGGCGCCGAACGTGCCTATCCATGGGGCGACGACCTGCCGCACGCGGGCCTCGGCAATTTTGATTTCGACTATTGGGATCCGACTCCGGCGGCTGCCTTTCCGGCAGGCAGCAGCGCCTTTGGAGTCGCCGATCTCGTTGGGGAATGGCTGGGAATGGACGCGCAGCGTCTTTGCCCCATTCGATGGATTCGAGCCGTTTCCGTTCTACCAGGGCTACTCGGCTAATTTCTTCGATGAACGGCACTACGTCATGAAAGGCGGATCGGCGCGAACCGCCGCATGCCTGTTGCGGCGATCCTTCCGCAATTGGTTCCAGCCGCGCTATCCCGTATATCTACACCGGTTTCCGCTGCGTCGAACACTGATCTACTCATAATCCCGATCGGGGGCGGCATGGCTACTCCAACTCTGGCGAAATATTCCCTTAGCGAATTTGCAGAGGACGTGCGTTTGGGGCTGACAAAAGACGGCCAGAAGGAAATCCTTTCGAAGTACCTCTACGACGAAGTAGGTTCGGCGCTTTTCGAAGTAATTACTGTTCTGCCCGAGTACGGCCTATTCCGCGCCGACGAACGTCTGCTGCGGGAAAATGCGCGAGTCGATTGCTGCAAGCCTGGAATGCGGGGCCATTGTGGTTGCCGAACTTGGCAGCGGCACCGGAAGAAAGACCGCTTGGCTGCTCGATGCTCTGGCAAAGAAGCAGCCGATCGTCTATAGCCCTATCGAAATTTCAGCAAAAGCCCTGGACCAATGCTCGAAGGAGTTGGGCCAACTACACAACGTGGACGTCAGGCCGCTGCAACAACCATATTTGGACGGGCTATTGTCGGTGGCGGCGGCGCGCAGGCGCCGGCGAGCAATTGCTGGTTCTCTTCCTGGGCAGCACGATCGGCAATTTCGAATGGCGCGCCGCGGAGCTTTTTCTTGCCGAAGTGCGCCAGGCTTTAATGCCGGGCGATGCCTTGCTCCTGAGCGCAGATCTGGAAAAGCCGCTTTCGCAGCTTCTGCCGGCCTATGACGATCCCGCTGGGCGTTACCGCCTCCTTTGATCTCAACGTGCTGGCTCGCATGAATCGCGAACTGGAGGCCGATTTCGATCTTTCCGCCTTCCGCCATCTGGCCCGATACGATGCGAGCAGAGCGGCGCATCGAGATGCACCTGCTTTCGACACGCGCACAGAGGGTGACGATTCCGCGGGCACATTGCAGCGTCCCTTTTATCGAAGGCGAAACCATTTGGACGGAGAGTTCGCACAAGTATCGGCCAGAGGAATTGAAAGAAATGGGCCGCCGCAGCGGATTTCGGCCGCTTAGGCAATGGTTAGACGCCGAATGGGCCTTCGCGCAAACCTTATTTGTCGCTGAGTGATCCTTTTTACCAGCAGAATGACGCCCTCCTAATGCGCGATGCGAGCGGGATTCGGTGCGTCGGGCCGGCTCCACGTGCAGGCTTCCTCTCCCGTCCAAGCCTCTCGGCGATGGCTTAAGCCCTAACTGTGCAAGGGCGCCGAAGTGAGCTTTAGCCGCTGAACCTGCCTGAAGGCCAAACAACCCTGCCCCAAGGGCAACAAAGCCGTCCCGCCTGAGAACATTCCTGCCCTCTTCCACTGTACTACTGGGAACAACGTAGGGCAGTGCGTCCGTGGTACGGCAATTACCCTACTCACCGCTGTTTTCCCCTAAGGGAAACCGGTACCTTCTCATCCCCGCCAAATTTAACTAATGGGAGGTCGAGATTGGATGCACATGTCCGCTTTAACAATAAACGTAAACTACAGGCACCCGATCCCGCTCACCTTGAGCCTCAAAATTCGCTATCGTTTCTAGCTCCTTTTTTGCTGATCGCTCTTGCGTTTTGCGGCTGGGGTTGTAGCAGCGGGACCGGCGCTTTGGCAGCGCGAGCATTAGCGACACCGACGACCAACGCCGCCAGCCCTGCGACGGCCAGTTCAGGGGCCGCCAGCCCTGGCGCAACGAGCGGCTCCGGAAGTTCATCTTCGACAGGATCCCCGAGTTCAACGCCCCCGCCGCCCAATACCGCTCCGGCCAATGCCGTAAGTTTGTTGCATTTTGGAAATGCCGGCTTTGGCGGTGATGACACACATGTTTTTCAGACGGCACTGGACTTCACGGCGGCGAATGGCCAAACCCTGGAGATACCGGCAGGTGGCTACAACATCAATCCGATTTCGTTTCCCTCAAACTCCAAGCTGTTCGTGGATGCCGGGGTCACAGTGACGGCTAATTCGGGCTATGCCGATGGCACGACAATGCTCAATATCAGTTCCTCGAATGTCACGATCACTGGTGCAAGCGCCGCCGTTTCGGTGTTCCATATGCGCAAGTCGGAATACACGAGCGGTGAGCATCGGCATTGCTTGAATATCGCTAATGCCAGCAATGTCACCATCAGCGGAATTTCCTGCAACGATTCAGGCGGCGATGGCGTTTACCTTCGGTCGGCAACCAACGTCACGATTCAAGACTCAATCTTCAACAACAACCGCCGGCAAGGCTCCAGCATCACCGGCCAGGTGAACCATATCTTCTACCTCCGCGATCATTTTACGAACACGAACGGCACTGCTCCGCAGAGCGGCATCGATATCGAGCCGAATCAGCCAGCCGACTTCCTCCTCGACGTAAATATTCAGGATTGTTACACCGATGGAAATTCCGGCGATGGCCTGATGGTCAGCACATGGCTGATGAACTCCACCTCCAAGCCCATCGGAGTCACCGTGTTGCGCCACCACTCTACCGGAAACGCCCGCTACGGCTATATCGGCCAGAATAACGATCCCTCCAACGCGCCTGGCACTATCCTGATCAAGGATTCATTCAGCGATCAGAGCGGCAGCTACGGCGCAGCGGGGTACTTCTACGAAGCCGACGGAGCGGCGCTGATCTTCCAGAACTTGACCGTAACCAATCCTCACTCCCGTGGTCCTTCCGTCTACGGAGACAGCGCTGCAGTTGCTGTTGTGCGTGGCGGCGGTGGCGCGCGTCCTCTTGGCAACGTTCATTTTCTTAACGTGAACATTGACATTACGGATGGGAAGACCGACCGCTACTTTTATTTCCACGACGGTGGCGGCAACGGGGTTACGAATGTCCAGTTCGTCCCCGGCACATTGAGCGGCGCAACTCAGGCGCCTCCGAATGGGCTCCTAAACGGCGTAGCAACCAACGAAATACCTTAGTTTCCACCGGAAGCCAACGGCACAGGAGTAGTCAAAGCTGAGGGAGCCGCAGGCGGCCGAAGGGCGAAGTAGTTGCGTCCGAAGGCCGCCTGCGCGCCTCCCGCCTCCACCACCACTGCTTGCACCGTGTAGCGTCCGATGGCCACCGTATTCAGCGGCAGGCTGATTCGAAAAGATGCGGTTCGGGTCTTGTCGTCCACTTGGGCAGGCGCGACGATGGGAGTTTGGCTGACGCGCGCGCCGTTGCGAAAAAGTTCCAGCCCGGCGCGCAATTGATTGGGATCGACTTTTTCCGGCACGTAAGCCTGAAAGAAGATATAGAGCATCTGCTGGCTGGTGAAGACGCGCGTCACGCTGGGAATGATCCGTTCCCCGGCCATGTCGAGCGGCAGATCTTTGAGCTTGGCATCAGGCGCGAAACGCTTGGTCTGCACTTCCGAACTTTTCCGCACTTCCACTAGTTGGCTCGAGAGCACCACTGAACTCAGCTGCACGCGGTCCGGTTGCGCGGCCGGCAGCTTCAAATCGTCCTCAAAAGTACCGATGCGCCCGGATTCATTTTCCCGCGCCAGAAACTTCAGCTTGTAATTCCCCGGCGGCAGAATAATGCCGCCCTGATAGACCAAGGCGTTCTGCTGAATCTCTTCGTAGCGTTCCGAATCGAGCCGAACGGTAATTGTGTCGCGCAAAGCGCCCGCGATGCGCCCGGATTGGCTGTCGTGAACCTCGGCGGCAAAATCAAATTCCACCTCCCGCCGTCCGCTCTTTTGGGCCCACTGCAGGGCGCTGGAGGCCAGCTTGGCGGAAATGGGAACGTAGATCTGCTTATTGTCGAGACGAAAATAGGCGGTCTCGACTGCGATCGGCAATTCGACCACTGGCGTATCGGAGCGCATCGCGTCTTCCAATTGGCGCTCGCGATCTTCCGTTGTGTAAACGCCGAAATCCTTTGGCGCGTAGTAGCCTTGCCGATAGCGAATCCGCGCGCCCGGCACCCCGGCCAGTTTCACGCGAATCGTGCGCCAGCGGCCATCGTGCGCCGCATTCGCGCTGTAGTAGCCCAGCAGATAATATCCGGCTGTATCGGACTGCACGGAATGGAAGGCCTGTCCGAGATCTCCCAGATCGAAAAAGCTGCGCCCGCCTGTATCGGAGGCGAGGGTTGCCAGCGTTTCGCGCGAATCCTGCCGCGCTCCGCTTTGTTGAAAGACCGCCGCGCCGGTATACATCGCGTTGCCCGCAGCGGCTCCGGCGCTGGCGTCACCGCCAGGGATTTCCGCGAGCAGGCCGCGTGAATCTACGGTGTAAATCGACATATTAGCGCGATTGGCGGCGTCGGTTGTGGCGCGAAGCTGCGAGCGATTGTCTTCGCCTGTCTGCGTTATGCCGCCGGTGAACTGCAGCACCGATTTCTTGCCGGGAATATCTCGCAGCAAATCCGCCAACGATTCCAGCGCGATCAGTTTGCGGTCCGTATTGAAGGCATTGAATTCCGTATCGTCCGCGGTGAACGCGGCGTTGGTGTCTTCGGTAACCGCGGAGTCGATTCCGGTGGAAGTGGCCGCAGCCAGAGCCGCGAGCTGCGATTCTTTGCCGGGAAGAAGCGCATCAACCGCGCTGTAAAGCAGATCGCGATCATTCGTAAAATCCGCGATGACGCGGAGCTGATTGCCAAACGCGACCACGCCGACGAGATCGGCCGGCGTCATTTGTTTGGTCAGAAATTGTTTTGCCGCCAGCGTGGAACGCGTCAGGTCGTTCGGCTGCAACGAAGTAAGGTCGAAGAAAAGCACGATCATGCGTCGATCGCGTATCTGCTGGCGAACTTCCTCCGCCGGAGCCACGGAGCCGATAGGAATCGTTATGGGAGCGCTTTCACCCGCCCCCGCCGTTTCGAGTTTCTCCACGTCGTAGTAATCGAATGTCGAGACCTTCTGGTCCTTGCCGTCTTCGGCGATGCTGAACTGATCCTGCCGCAAGCCTTTCAGAGGTTTGCCATCGCGATCTGTGACCGCAATATCCACTTCCACTAAATTGACGGCCGCCCTGATGGCGCCTTTCTGATTGGCGGAAACTTGCGGCGGCGCGGCGGGCCGCGCCGGCTGCTGCGGATTCTGAGCCGATCCCGCGGGCGCCAGCAACGCAGCGACGGCGAGAAACGCGATCGCCGCGCCGAATGTTCGATCTCATCGTCGCGGCCTTAGAATGTAAATCTCGTCACGAAATTCATAGCGCGCATGGACCCGGCGCCCGTCACCTGCCCAAACGTCGTGGAATTCACCAGCGTCGATAACCCCGTCAGATTCGGGGTATTCGTCAGGTTCGTGATCTCCCAGCGAAAATCCAACCGATGCTGTTGGTCTTTGCCCAACAGAAAAGTTTTTGCGATTTGCGCGTTCCAGATAAACATGCCCGGGCCGATGATGGTGTTGCGCGCGGCATTGCCCAATCTGTCCTGCCGGAGGCACCACGAAGCAGGCGGTATTGAAGAAATCCAGCGGTGCGCCGAGCTGCGCCCACATTGGGATTGCAAATCTGGTCCGCACGCGTCGCGAATACGCCGCCGCTGCCAACGTTTGCAGCCGACGTGCCCACCACTTCCGCTGTATACGGCGTGCCGGTTTGCGCGCCGAAATTGCCGCTGAAGCGCCAGTTGCCAAAAAACGCGCCAATCATCCCTTTCTGCGCGAAGCGGTGCCCCTGCCCGAACGGCAACTCGTAGAGGTAATTGATTCGCGCCTGATGCCGGATATCGAAAGAAGAGAGGCCGTACTCGGCGGCCAGATTATTCGAATCCTGCACCACGATGGGCGTGCCGCCGCCAATCGAACTCGCATCGTCGATCGATTTCGCATACGTGTACGTGCCGTTGATCATGATTCCGTGCGACAAGCGCTTTTGCAGTCGCACTTGCAGTGAGTTGTAGATGGAATTCGCGCCCGACGTGTCGTAAATAAAATTGCCCGCGTTCGCCACGGGACCTGTCGCCGAAAGGCTTCCCGGTACCGTGCGATTGGGCGCGTACAGCAAATCAAGATCGGAGCCTTTCGTTCCCGTGTAGGTAACCACCAGCGCCGTGTTATTTGCGATGTGCGGTTTCCATCGAAAGATTCCAGATCTGCGCGTATCCCATTTTGTAGTTCGGATTCACGGCATACGTGTTTTGTATGGTGTTTTGCCCCGCGACGGTGGTGGGGAAGCCGTTCTCCAGTGTCAGCACGTCGTTCACGCCCGCGATGCGCAACGCAGAAGTGGACCAGGGCGGCTGGTTGGCGAGCTCCGAAAGCAGCTGCGTATAAATCGATTCGTTGTAGAACATGCTGTACCCGGCGCGCACGACCATGCTATGGCGCGCCTGCAGCGATTTGATCGGCGGCCTCCACGCAATGCCGATGCGCGGTGACAAATGGTTGTACTGCGGCCGGATGAGCGAGTTGGGGAGCACGCCGCTGAAAGGTGCGCTCTGCGCAGTAAGGCAACTCCCCGTCGCGAGAGATGCCGTTGGCGGGCATGCGGGCGCCACCACCGCTACCTGCGAAGTAATCGGGTTGAAGTCCAGATTGGAAAGGTGGCCGTAGAGTTCCGTTGGCGGGGTGAAAAATTCGTAGCGCACGCCGAATTGCAGCGTGAAATCGGGACGAGCGCGCCAATCGTCGCTGACGTACCCGACGGTGCCCCAGCTGCGAAAATAGCTGCTTGGCGTGCCAAAGCGCACGTTAGTGCTATCGGGAGACCCCAGAAGAAAATCGGCGAAATCGAGTCCCGTCCCGCGCACCGCCTGCCCATTGGGTCCGAGCAGTGCAGTGGTCAATCCGCTGAACGTAAACAATCCTTCCGGAGTTTGGTCTGACTCGGTGTTGTTTTCGATGCGGCGAACCTCCGCCCCGAACGTCAGCGTGTGCTTTGGAAGCATATAGGTCACGGCATCCACGAAGCGATAAGTCTGATTTCGCACCAGCGAAGGCACGGCGGGCGCTGCCTTCGTGAAATTGTTGAAGCTGAGTTGCGGTGGCCCCCAATCGATGGGCGCCGTGGAGACTCCGGTGATCCCCAGCGCTGCGGCCACGTTGGTCGTAAATGCGAAGTTGTCGAGCGTCTGCACGCGGTTCCGCGAAAAAATGAATTGGGTATCGTTGATCCAGCTCCGCGACAAGTTTTGCGTAAGGCCGATGGTGGCCGACTGCCCGCGCGTGGCAACGTCGCTTTCAAAATCCGAAAACGACTGGAAAGCATGATTGGCCGACTGGCTGAAGCTATAAATCACGCGCGCATTCAGTTTCGGCGAGATCGTGTGCAGCACGCGCGCATTAAACCGATCCTGCTGCGTGGGAACGCTCGTTTGCAGATGGTAGTTATCCACTAAGCCCGGAAGATTCGGCTGAGGAATGAATTGCAGCAGTCCCAGAGCAGCGGGGTTCAGCGGCACGTTCGCAGGAATCTGGCAGCCAACCGATGTGCGCGGACCAGAAAGATTAGAATTCGGAATATAAAGTCGCGCGCCGCGATCGCAGAAATCGCCTAGATTTGCCGTTCGCAAAAGCGTCGGCACGGTGGAAAACTGGTCCACCGCATTGCGCGCCCATGCGCCATCAAAATTGAGGAAGAAAAATGTCTTGTCATGCCCGTCATAAATGTGCGGAATCACCAGCGGCCCGCCCAGGTTTCCGCCGATTCGCTCGTTCCAGGCAGGAATCTTCGGCGCATTCGGCTGCGTGAGCGAATAGGGACGCGCGTTGAAAACGGAATTGCTGTATTCGTTATAGAAGCTCGCGCGAATGCGGTTGATCCTTTGCCGCAGCACGCGTTGCATCCCGTAGAGCGCCGTTACGCCTTGCGGCGGTGCGCCGCGCCCTCCCGGGTCCGCCCCGGCCTCCGCCAGGACCTCGAAATGCAATGGCCGGCCCGCCCTGGCCACCTGGTCCGCCAGCCGGCAATCCCGGCGTGCTTGCGCCGCCCGGATTAGCCGACCGGAGCTCCGCCTCTAAAGCCGCCGCCGGTACCTCCGAAGCCGCTTTGGCCAGCATCGCCCGGCCCTTGCAAAAACACGCCGCCGGGCGGAACCCGCCGCCGCCAAATCCCGCGTTTTGGTCCCCTTGGCCAACCGTGCCATTCATAAGAATTGCGTCCGACGCAGACGCTTGTCCCAGCGGCCCCGGCTCGCCGGTCTCCTGCACCTTGCGCTTCCTGCCCGGTTGCTCCCTCCTGACCTTCTCCGCCGTTTCTGATTGTTGAGAATCACCTGCTGGAAACCGCCGCGCCGTCCGCCCAGGCCTTGCCCGCCCGGCTCCGAACCTCCAGCACCAGGCACAGCGCCGGCCTGCGCTGCCGCGCCATTCTGGCCTTTTGGCCGGTGCCATCCGGACCTCCACCGCCCGGAAATTGCCGGCGGCGCAGCCCGCCCCCGCCGCGGCCTTGTCCTGAGCGTTTCCGGAGTTGTCGCCTTTAGGGCGCTAGCGTTTGCGGTAGCAGAATTCGGCTGGTGTTCCAGCGGCCTCAGGCGTTTTGTTTGGGTTTGCGGCCGGACTCGCTGCAGCCTCGATCGCCGCAAGCGAAGCAACTTTCAGCGTCATTCGAATCGTGCCGGGAGTCTCGCCCAGATCGAATTCCTGCGTGGCGTTGTCGAAGCCGAGTTGGCTGACTCTCAATTCGGTAATGCCCGAGAGGCAATCCCGGCAAATCGAAGTGGCCGTTCTCATCGGTCCAACTGACCCATGCACGCCCGGTGCTGGTTTCGACCAGGCGAAGATTCGCGCCGGGAACGGGCACGCCACCGGATGTGCGAACGTCACCTGTAGCCCGTCCCGAAGGGGCAGTTTGCGGCGCCTGCGATTCGTCTTGCGCGTTGAGCAGGAATGCGGGCAGCGAGAAAACAAGCACGAGTGCGAAGCCTAGTCGGCCGATGCGTTTTGTGAATGGTTTCAGCAAAAGACCCTGAACCCTCTGACCCGATGGCTAAACGTCCTTAGGTGTCTTCTTCTATAACAAACGAAGCCGCGCTTTCCGCAGCGGATAAGGACGGCAGCTGCAAATCCAAACTAAGCCAGCGCAGATCCTAGCGTACGCCTCTTGACGAGAACACTCGGGTGGCGGAAAAGTCGCGTGTGCGAGGTGAAAACGTCTGTGGCCAAAGCACACCTGAGGGCACACCTCGCCGCCCGCTATGCCGCAATCTAAGACGCGAGTTTACAGCCAAACGTTATCCCGGCGTGACGCCCATTTTGCGGCGTAGATGCTTTTGCGGGAGTCGAAGCTTCCGCGTGCGAGAATGCGCGCGTGAACGCGTGGCCTCTTTTTGCTGCGTCGGCTGCGGGAGCTTGCGCAGGAATAGCGGCTTGGGGCGCCGTTTCCGCGACGTCGGAGCTTTTCGGTCCCACGCTGCACCATACTCTGGATGCCTCGCAGATCGCGCTCACCTTCGATGATGGGCCAAATCCGGCGTACACGCCCCAACTCCTCAATCTTCTGGAACGACGGCGCGTCCGGCAACATTTTTCCTTGTGGGCCGCTTCGCCCACGCTTGTCCCGAACTGGTGCGCGAGATCGCCGATCGAGGTCATAGCCTCGGCAACCACACCGAAACCCACGTCAACCTTACATTTCTGCCCGCCTGGCGAATTGCCGACGAGCTCCGCGCTTGTCAGGACAGCATCCTTCGCGCCCTGGGCTTCGAACGCGACGCGACGCCCGTACTGATGCGCCCGCCCTTTGGCTATCGCGGGCCGCAACTTTGGCCGGCTATCCGCACTGTCGGCCTGCGCGGCGTGGCCATGTGGTCGCTGAAATGTTACGACTGGAAAGTCCAGCCCGCGGAGCGCCTCATTAAGCGCCTGGAACGCGTCGGCGAAAGACGCCTGCTGGCCAAGGCCAGCGGGAGATCGAAGAAAAATCCCCTCATGGCGGAGAAATTGTGCTCTTGCATGACGGCGACGCCCGCGCCTTGGGAGCCGATCGCCGCCACGTGCTGGCCGCCCTCGAATACTGGTTGCCGCGCTGGCAGGATGCCGGCTTCGAGTTTGTTACAATGAACCAGCTTGCGGCGCCTGCGATTGTCGGGCGCTAAAAGCGCGGTTTTTCCAGTGCCCGGGGTGACCGAATGGACGAGCGACAGTTTTATATCGAGCGCCAGGAGACCAAAAACCTCACCCTGGTCTGCCCACATTGCAAGCAGGAAGGCTCCTATCCCATTCGCTGGATGGTGCGCACCAAGAAGAACGAGCTCCCGCGCGGCGCCGGTTCCGAAGACCGCAAGCGCTTTGAAAACGCGCGCTCCTATATGGTTCGCGTCGACGAAATGGTCGCCTGCCGGAATATCCGCTGCCGCAAACGCTTTGAACTCACGGGCCAAAGTGTGGTCCTTACCTCCGACGCCGGTTCCCAGCCCGGCCCCAACTTCGACCCCGAAAACTTCGGCAACCGTTAATCTCTGACTCTCCAATCGAAACGGAACGGCACCTCCGCCACCCCGATGTCGGACCTGTTCAGGGGCGGAATCCCTTAGGACTTCGCTTTCTTCGAAGGTTTCGACTTGCCGAAACTGTTGAGGGCGACCGCTTGGCGAACGAGCGCCTTGAAGGCGGGCTCGTCAACTTCTTCTCCTTCATGGATGTCGATCGCGCGGCGTACGTTTCCGTCGAGACTCGAGTTGAAGAGACGGGCCGGATCCTTCAGAGACGCGCCCTTGGCGAAGGTAAGCTTCACGACATTCTTGTAGGATTCGCCAGTGCAGATGATGCCGTCGTGCGACCAAACCGGAGTGCCCATCCACTTCCACTCCTCGACGACATCCGGGTCTGCTTCCTTGACGAGCTTGCGCATTCTGCTGAGGGTTTCCCCGCGCCAGTCCCCGAGTTCGGCGATTCTTTTCGAGATGAGCTCCGATGCCGACTGGCCTTGGCTCGCGCCCGACTTTTTCATGTACTCATCCTGGAAGTTCCTAAATCACTGAACTTTCGCAAGCGCCTGCGACACCTCGCTCATGTCTGGCACCGTGGGAATGTCATAGTTCTTCAGCCAGGCAATCTTCCCCGTCTTGTCGACGATCGCAATCGCCCGCCCCGTGATCCCTTTGTCGGCCAGATAAACGCCGAACTTCTCCGCTACCGCACCACGCGGCTGGAAATCGGCCAGCAAGGGGTAGCGGATGCCCATCTTTTCGGCAAAGGCCTTGTGCGACCAGACGCTATCCACGCTCATCCCCAGCACCTGCGCATTCAGCTTCTCGAATTGCTTCATATCGTTCACGAAGCAGGCGTGTTCGTTCGTACATACCGGACTCCAGTCCAGCGGATAAAAAACGATCACAACGTTCTTCCCGCGATAATCGGAAAGCTTCACGTCTTTCTGATTCTGGTCCTTCAAACTGAAATCCGGCGCCGCCTGTCCCACAGCAATGGCCATAATTCCTCCCGAGAAAGTTTTATCTCTGCGCGCCTTGCAGGGCCGCTTTCACTGCAAGAACGCCGATAATCTTATCCGACCTGCCTCCCGCCTCCAACCGCTGGCCTCCTGCATCCAGTTTGCTACTATGGCTGAAAGTATGCGTCTCGAGCAGGCCTATCCCGAAATCCGTTTTCGTTGGCGTTCCCGCAACTGGATCGCGCGCCTGATGCGCATGCCTGCCGAATGCGAGCACCTCGAACACGACGCTGCCTGGATGGCCACCTTCATCCCGGACACACTCTATTTGCGTGGCAAGGCTTCCGTCCGTCGCCAGCCTGTGCGGCCGGAAGTTTCTCTCTGCCTGGCTTGCCTCGGAAACGAAATGCAAAAGGATCTTCAGCGCTTCTCAGGCCGTGTCGTTGCCTTTGAGCCGGATGGCGCCGAATTCACTCAATACTTCTTCGTTGGGAGCGATGAATTTGACGCCGCCGGCCTGCAGCCGGAAGTAGCCGCCGCCATCAGCCGCCGCTTGGATCAACCGATGGGCCAATGCGCCTCCTGCGATCGCCCCGGCACTTGGCTCTGGTTTTCGCGCGACGAAGTGCCCAGCCTCGACGATGTCGCGCGTATCGCCATGGCGCGTGCCGAGACGCTCTGCTCTGTGCACGGATCCCAGAAGTTGCTCGAAAGCTTCTCCCGCACCCCTGGCGTGAATCTGTTTTACGTCAACGTCCCCTACGGCGAATCCGGGGCCTATGTGTGGATATAAAAGTGTGGATCTAAAAGTGTGGATATAGGCGTGTCGATATACGTGTTGATATAAATGTTTGGATATAAAAAACTGTGACTATGAGTAGCGGCAAATGAGCACGGCGGCACGTCAGCCTCTGAGCCTGCGCGATGCGGTCGAAAAATATCGCCAGCTCTCTGAAGGATTCGGAAAGCCGCTAGCCTTGGCCGCCTTCGGGCTCTCCGTCGAAGAAACCGAATGCGTCTTTGGCATTTTCGACGAGGATTATCACATCAGCCGTTTTTTTCATTTTTCTATGCAGCCAGCCGCTGCGGAGCGCGCCGCCCAGACTTATCGGATCAATGGCTTTCCGCAATCGCACGTAGCTCTGGATGCCGAAATCGAATCGATCCTCTAATGCGTGGAAATGTCGGGCAGAGACAGCAACTGGATAAAAGGAAACCCGAAATGACCGGTGCCGGAAACTCCGCCAAAGATCCGGTAATTGAATCTCTGATCCTCGATCTTCTTCAGTGGCTGGCAAACGGCGAGAGGACCTACGAAGACGTGATGGAGGCTTGGCGCACTTCCTGTCCAAGACTTACGGTTTGGGAGGATGCTAACGATCGTGGACTTGTCGCCAGCGAGCAAGTGAACGGGCGCAAGCTCATTCGGCCTTCGCCGTCCGGTCTTGCGCTTCTCGACCAACGTTTACGCCGTCAATAAGGAACCACAGCCGATAGCGTGATTAGTGCTCTGACGGCACCGCTTCTTCGTAATCCCACTCCATTTCCAGCGCGTTATGCTTGCCCGTCCGCAGAGTACGCCAGAAATAAGGCATGGCCGCGGTGAACGAGAAAGCAACATCGATCCCGCTGCCCAGCCGCGCACCCACAAAAACAACGATGCACGGAAGCTCGGACTCGTTTTTCCGGTTGGTCACCAGCAGCCGCTGCCCCAGTTGCACGCCCGTCTCCATGCGCATCGATCCGCCATGTACGTTCACCGTGTTCGTGAAGGTCTCCTCATAAAAGGGTTGGCCTTCGGGTGTGTGCCCATACACGAAGAGAGGGACGGGGATGTGCTTGCGAGGCGTGCGCCTGCGCTCCGGCCGTATCGGAATGCACAGCTCGGCGGGCTTCGATTCAATTTGCGGAATGAAAATCCGCGCGACTTGCGTGTGTAAAATTTCGCTCACGGTGGCTGGACTGTCTCTCCAAAATTGAAGATTTCGTGAGGAGCATACTCGAAACGCGTTGGAATGCGTCAGGACTCGCAGTAAGCCTTTGTCTCTCGAGTTACCCCCCTTCTTGTTTTCTTAAGGTTCCATTCAGCATGCGAACCTTACCCTCTATCGCGAAATCCGGTGAGTAACAGGCCTTCCCCGTCCCGCCGGGGGGCGAATCTAGCCAGGTGATTGTCCAGTAGAAGAGTGTGAGGGTGACTTGTGCGGCGAAGCTGCCTGCTGGTTTTCTGCTTTATCGCATTGTTCGGTGCCCTGGCTCAAAGCCAGAGTCGTACGCCGCCAATTGCGGGGACCGTCCTCGATCCCAGCGGTACTTCTGTGGCCGATGCAACCGTTACCCTCAAACGCGGCGCGAAAGCGCTTTCGTTCGTTAAGACGGATGCTTCGGGTAAATTTCGCTTCGAAGGACTTCCGCAAGGAAATTACGCCATTGAGATTCTGCAGGAGGGATTTCAGCCCTCGCTGACGCCAGTCCAGTTGCAGGAAAAGCCGCTCGAGCCCCTCACGATCACACTCTCGCTCGCTGAGCTTGTTTCTCAGGTCTCCGTGACTGCTGGCGTGGTGCAGGTATCCACAGACACTGCCGAGAATCGAGACTCGGTTAACGCGGATCAAGCGCTTTTGGAAAATGTCCCCGTGTTCGACCAGGACTATGTCGCCGCGATGTCAGCCTTCCTCGATGCAGGGGCGCTCGGCACCAATGGTCCTCAACTCATTATCAACGGCGTCGAAGTCACCAGCGCAACCGTCACGGCATCCGCCATCCAGCAGGTGCGCATCAATCAGAATCCTTACTCCGCCGAATTTGCGCGGCCCGGCCGGGGCAATATCGAAATTATCACCAGGGAAGCCACCTCCGACTATCACGGAACGCTGAACTTCATTTTTCGTGATGCCGTGATGAACGCGCGCGATCCCTTTGCCCTGGTGCGCCCTCCCGAACAAAGGCGCATCCTTGAGGGCGCCATCAGCGGCCCTGTCGCT
The DNA here is from genome assembly GCA_963846235.1 of uncultured Acidobacteriota bacterium. Classification (GTDB taxonomy): domain Bacteria; phylum Acidobacteriota; class Terriglobia; order Acidiferrales; family UBA7541; genus Palsa-189. Next base: position 2,111,586 of record CAWJVF010000002.1, on the reverse strand, counting down.
CACAGCAAGACCACATCGTTCCTGCTCTCCGGCCACCGTCAGGAAGAGGATCTGCAATCAATCGTATTCGCGGAGGGGCTCAGCGGCCCCATCCGAGAGAATGTCCCGAGTCCGAAGCGGGATACCATGATCTCGCTCCATATCGGCCATCAGTTCAATTCCAACCACAGCGCCTACTGGCAATATAACGAGTGGGATTATCCCAGCTTTAACCAGGGCGTCGGCAATTTCGTCCTGCCGGAAGCCGGCACGAACTCCGATCAGTGGGAACGCGAGTGGATCTTCAACGACCGCCTGACGGTTTCGCCAAAGTGGCTGATTCAATCTCAAATCCTGATCGGCTGGGAGCACCATGGCACTTCCAGCGTCACCAATGCCCCCAAAATCGTGGTGCAGGATTCCTTCACTTCGGGCGGCGCTCAGATCGATCTCGTGGGTACGGAACGCCACGCCACGTTGAACGAGATGGTCAGCTGGTCGTCCGGCAAACACTTCGTGAAATTTGGATTGAGCGTGCCCGACTGGAGCCGTCGCGGCATCGTCAATCACAGCAATTTCGGAAGCACGTATTTCTTCTCCAGTCTGCAGGATTACGCTGCGCAGCATCCCTATGCCTTCCGTGAGCAGGCGGGATCGGGCCAGGTTCTCTATTGGCAGCAGGAGTTAGGTGGATTTGTGCAAGACGACTATCGTGTCTCGCCGAATCTCTCCCTTTCGCTTGGACTGCGCTATAACTGGCAAAATCATCTACACGATCGTCGTCAGCTCGCGCCGAGAATAGCTTTTGCTTACTCCCCTCAGAGGAGCCGCAAAACCGTATTCCGCGGCGGTGCCGGAATTTTTTATGACCGTACCGGCGCGGGCCCTCTTGGCGACCTTTTGCTTTACAACGGGCTGACCCTGCAAAGTTATTTGATCAAGAACCCTACGTTCCCCAGCCCTTTCATTAACGGAGGCTCGCTCGCGGATTTCCCAACCGATGTCGTGCAGTTCGATCCTTCCATCCACGAGCCTTATTCGATCCAGTACAGCATGGGAGTGGAACGTCAGCTTGCGAAGCAAACCACTTTGGCCATTACTTACAATGGCTCCGTCGGGGTTAGCCTCTTCCGCTCGCTCGATATCAATGCGCCTCTTCCGCCCAATTATCTTGTCGTTCCAGATCCTTCGGTGGGGGTGCTGCGGCAAATCGAGTCTTCTGGACGGCAAATCAGCAACTCTTTGCAAGTCACCCTTCGCGGACAGCTGCCTCATCACGTTTCTGGCTTGATGCAATACACCTTGAGTCGCACAGACAACAACACGGGTGGAATCACCTGGTTTCCCGCTAACCAATACGATCTTTCCGGAGAATGGTCGCGCGCAGACTTTGATCAGAAGCACCGCTTTAACTTGCTGGAAAGCTACAGTCCCGGAAAGTCATTTACGATTGGACTCGGCGTGACTGCTGCTTCCGGCAAGCCCTATTCACTGACCAGCGGCGGAGATATCTACGGTACGGGGCTCACCAATGGCCGCCCTGCAGGCGTGCCTCGTAACAGTTTGGAAGGGCCTGCTTACGTGGATCTGGATTCGCGTCTCTCGCGAGACTTCTTTCTAAGCCGTAAGAAAGAGAAGGGTAACGTTTTAACCTTCGCGTTCGATGCGTTCAACCTCCTGAACCACGTCAATTACGTCGCTTTCGTCGGCAATCTGCAATCGCCATTTTTCGGACAAGCAGTTTCAGCCTTTCCCGCTCGGCGCCTGCAAATAACCACTCGATTCAAATTTTAGAAGATTGAATTCTGAAGTGCGGCAGCTCAGCCCTTTGCGCTGGCTACCAGGTTGAGCCGTTCGGAGAGATGCGTCTGCTCGGCGCCCAGTTCCGGCGGCAGGCGGTCGCCAAATTTGTTGAAGTAGCTGCCGATCTCCTCCGCTTCCTTCTGCCAATCCCCGGCATCCACGCGCAGCAGTTCGTCCAGGTTTTCCGGCGAGATGTTGAGCCCGTCCAGCGTGAGCGCGTGCTTCGTCGGGACAAATCCGATGGGCGTTTCTTCGGCCTGGCCCTTGCCGCTCACGCGCTCGCGAATCCACTTCAAGACGCGCGCGTTTTCCCCGAAACCCGGCCACAAGAATTTGCCGTCGGCGCCCTTGCGGAACCAATTCACGTGGAAAATCTTCGGCGGATGCGGGATCGCTTTGCCCATCTCCAGCCAATGCCCGAAATAGTCGCCCATGTTATATCCGCAGAAAGGCAGCATGGCCATGGGATCGCGCCGCGTCACTCCCACCGCGCCCGTGATCGCCGCGGTTGTTTCCGAAGCCATCCCGGCGCCAACGAAGACGCCGTGCTGCCAGTTCAAAGATTCGTATACAAGCGGCGCCAGTCGCGCACGCCGGCCGCCAAAAATAATTGCCGAAATCGGAACGCCGGCCGGATCTTCCCAGTGCGGCGATATGCGCGGAGCCTGCTGCGCCGGAACCGTGAAGCGCGAATTCGGATGTGCCGCTGGGCCTTTGGAGTCAGCAGAAACTTTGCGGCCCTGCCAATCCACCATTTCGCGCGGCGGCTGTTGCGTCATCCCTTCCCACCAGGGCTCGCGCGAAGCCGTCATGGCCACGTTGGTGAAGATCGTGTTTCGTTTGACCATCTCCATGACATTCGGATTCGTCAGCTCATTCGTTCCAGGCGCGACGCCAAAAAATCCTGCCTCGGGATTGATCGCGTGCAGATAGCCGTCCGCTCCCACCTGCATCCATCCAATATCGTCGCCCACGGTCCATACGCGATAGCCCGAAGACTCCAGCGCCGATACCATCATGGCCATATTCGTCTTGCCGCAGGCGCTCGGGAATGCCGCCGCCATGTAAGTCACTTTGCCGGAGGGATCCTCGAGGCCGAGGATCAGCGTGTGTTCCGCCATCCAGCCCTGTTCGCGCGCCATCGAGCTCGCAATGCGTAGCGCGAAGCATTTCTTTCCCAGCAGCGCGTTTCCGCCGTAGCCCGAGCCGATACTCCAGATTAGTTTCTCTTCCGGAAAATGCAGGACGAATCGCCGCGCCGGATTCAAATCGCCCAGCGAATGCAGCCCGGGCACGAAATCATTCGTTTTGCCGATTCTGTCGAGCGCGATTTTTCCGATGCGCGCCATGATGCGCATGCTCGCCACGACATAAGGGCTGTCGGTCACTTCCACGCCCACGCGGGTCATGGGCGAATTCGCGGGCCCCATCAGGTAAGGCACCACGTACATGGTGCGCTCGGCCATCGCGCCGTCAAACAGTGCACCGACGTTCTTCTTGGCATCTTCCGGCGCCATCCAGTTGTTGGTCGGCCCGGCGTCCTCTTTGCGCCGCGAACAGATAAATGTTATCTGCTCAGTGCGCGCCACGTCGCTCGGATCGCTTCGGTGCAGGATGCAGTTCGGATAAGTCTCTTCGTTCAGGCGGACGGTTCGCCCCTCGGCGATCAGCTTTTCCGCCATCCGTTGCGCTTCGCCTTCCGATCCATCGCACCAAACCACTTGCTTTGGCCGCGTTCTACGAGCGGCTTCTTCCACCCACGCTTCGAGCGGTGTCGCCAAGGTCTTCTCCGATCCGGAAACTATCTGAATGTGTGATGAATTCGATGAGCGGCAGGGCTTTGGCTAAGGCTGCTGGGGCCGCCAAGCCGCAAAATCTATACTCAACTCAATTGCTCAAGTTCGCGTGAATTTTCGGCCGAGCGCCGCCCTGTCCATCGACTGGCTCGAAATTTTTGCTGCGCAACTTCACCGGTCAAGCCGATTTGACGACACACTTCCTGTTGCCGAAGGTCTTCTCGAAGCGGGTTTTCGCGTCCATCCCGAACGCCTGGCAGAAGCAATGAGCGCCTGGTTCACGCAGCGCGGCAAAGGGCAGGGCCATCCGGTGCGTTCGAAATTAGTCCCGCCTAAGGATTTCTCCGGCCGGACAAAGCGCCTGTCGCCACCAGCCGTGGCTCTTCGGCAAAACCGGCGCGCTTCATAGCAGTTTCCAGCGCGGTTCGCACACGCGGCATCGCCGCCATCGCGGCCTCTTCTCCCGCCGCAACTAGCTCTGGCGTCTTGGCGAAGTCATCCCACGCAAATTCCCGCACGCGCGGCTCGATCACCACGTCCGCCCTTGTCCGCCACGCCAAATCGGCGTGCCGCTGAATAATCGTAAACGAGCGCCCAATCACATCCGTGAAGTTCGTCGGTTTGACCATCGCCTCCGAGTCCAGAAAAACCGCGATGATCACGTCCGCACCCATCTTGGCTACCGCTTCCACCGGCACGGTCGCGCCCACGAAGCCGTCCACCAAGGTGTGGCCTTGGTACTGCACTGGCTGAAAAAGCCCCGGATATGCGCATGACGCGCGCAGCGGCGGCCCGAGCGGCCCTTGCATTGAAATAAACCGGCTCGCCGGTAATCAAATCCGTAGCCGCGATGGTGATCGGGATTCGCAGCTCTTCAAATGTGTGATACTCAGATAGTCGCTTGGGATAAAACTCCAGGCTGTTGATTCGACGCCAAGCCCAGCCACGAAAATCTCCATTGCCCGAAGATGCCAAATCGCAACGCTGCCGCCCGGTTGTACAACTTCCTCGAACGGCAGTCCGCTGGCATACGCGATTCCTGCCAGCGCCCCGGCGCTAGTGCCCGAGATGTAGTCGATCGGGATGCCGTTCTCTTCTAGAGCATGCAGAACGCCGAGATGTGCGATCCCTCGCGCAAAACCGCCGCCGAGCGCCACTCCCATTTTGGGCCGCGCCGGAACCTTCGCCTCCGCCGGGCGTTCTGCGTACGCGAATTCACGCACGCGTTCGACCGCAGCCTGCAGCCATGCCATTACGGTATCTCGCTTATCGGTACTCCATCTTATTAGACGAGAATAAGCCACTCTAGGGATGCTCGCACCTGGCCCGTTGACCGCTTTTGTCCGTTCTGTAACACTCACTGGCGCTGGCCCTGGCCCTATCTGCTGAGTCGCTGAGCCCGAAGGAGTTGCGACCATCCTATGAAACCCGGCCCTCCGCTAAGCCATCCATAAAAATGTCGCCGTACTCGGCGCCGGAACCATGGGCGCCCGCATCGCCGCTCACCTGGCCAACGCCGGCGTGCACTGCTGGCTGCTCGACATCGTGCCCTCCGAGCTCACCCCGGAGGAAAAAGCCCGCGGCCTTGCGCTCGCCGACCCCCGCGTTCGCAACCGCATCGTCCGCGCCGGCCTCGAAGCCGCCCAAAAAGCGCGCCCCGCCGCGTTCTTCACGCCCGCGACGGCCAGCCGCATCACCATCGGCAATTTCGAAGACAATCTCGCGTGGTGCGCCCAGGCCGACTGGATCATCGAAGCCGTGGCCGAAAATCTCGCCATCAAGCGCAGCCTGCTGCAAAAAGTGGCTGGCGCAGCGCCGCCCCGGCGCGATCGTCACCACCAATACCTCCGGACTTCCCATCCGCCAGATCGCCGAAGGCTTCGATGACGATTTCCAGCGCCATTGGGCCGGCACGCATTTCTTCAATCCGCCGCGTTACATGAAGCTGGTCGAACTCATTCCCGGGTCCCGCCACTTCGCCGGAAGTCCTCGACGCGCTGGCCGATTTCTGCGATCGCCGCCTGGGCAAAGGCGTCGTCCGCGCCAAAGACACTCCCAACTTCATCGCCAATCGCATCGGCACGTTTTCCATGCTCACTTCCCTCTCCCTGATGGCCCGCTTCGGCATGAGCGTCGAAGAAGTAGACGCCTGCACCGGCCCGGCCATCGGCTGGCCCAAATCCGCCACTTTCCGCACCGCCGATATCGTCGGGCTTGACGTCCTCGCGAACGTCGTTCGCAATATCTACGAAAACGCGCCGCAGGACGAATCGCGCGAACTTTACCGCGTTCCCGCCGCTTGTTGAGGAGATGATTACGCCGCGGCTGGCTCGGCGAAAAATCCGGCCGTGGCTTTTACCAGCGAGTCAAAAAAGGCGGCGACAGCCGAAATCCTCGCTCTCGATCCCGCCACCATGGAATATCGCCCCCGCCAAAAAGCGCGCTTCGCCTCGCTCGAAATGGCGCGCACCATCGACGATTCCCGCGCACGCCTCCAAGCCATCCTTGCGCCCGTATCGCCGGCCAGCCCGATAAAGGCGACAAAGCGCAGCAATTCCTTTGGGCGCTCGATCTCCGAAACGTGCTTTATGCCGCTCGCCGCATCCCTGAAATTGCCGACTCCATCGCCGACGTCGATCGCGCCATGCGCTGGGGCTTTGGCTGGGAGCTTGGCCCATTCGAAATTTGCGACGCGCTCGGCGTCGAGGCCGTCGCCCGCCGCTGGACCGCCGAAGGCCGCGACCTGCCTCCCTTGTTCACGCGGCTGCTCTCCGCGGGCCGCAAATCACTCTACGAATCGTCCGCCGGAGAACTCTCCGCCTTTGATCCCGCCGCCGGCGACTGACATACCAAAGTTCCCGAGCCGCCCGGCATCATCATTCTCAAATCGCTCAAGGAACGTTCCAAGGAAGTCGCGCGCAATTCCGGCGCCAGCCTGATCGATCTCGGCGACGGCGTCCTGTGCTGCGAATTTCATTCCAAGATGAACGCCATCGGCGACGACATCACCGCCATGATGCAGACCGGCCTGAAGCGCCTGAACGCCGATTTCGACGCCCTGGTCGTCGCCAACCAGGCGCCGAATTTTTCCGTCGGCGCCAATCTGATGCTGCTTCTCGTCGCCGCGCAGGAACAGGAATGGGACGATATCCACGACGCCGTGCGCCGCTTTCAGAACGCGAATCTGGCTCTCAAGCACGCGGCGCAAGCCTGTCGTCGTCGCGCCGCAAGGAATGGCCCTCGGCGGCGGCTGCGAAATTTGCCTGCATGGCGCGCGCATTCATGCCGCGGCCGAAACGTACATGGGCCTTGTCGAAACCGGCGTCGGCCTGATCCCCGCGGGCGGCGGCTCCAAGGAGATGGTCATTCGCGCCAATGAACATGCCGCCGGCGGCGAATCCCTGGACCTCTTCCACGCTTTCAAGCCCGTGTTCGAAACCCTGGCCATGGCCAAAGTTTCCACCAGCGCCGAAGATGCGCGCGGCCTCGGTTTCCTCCGTCCCGCCGATTTCATCTCCATGAACGGCGATCGCCTCGTCGCGGATGCGAAGGCCACCGCGCTGGCCCTCGTCGCGAAGATTATCGTCCGGCTCTCGCCCCCGCCCACCGAGCCTTCGATCCGCGTCTTGGGCGAAGAGTTGATTGCCGGCGCCAAGCTCGCCATCCACATGATGCTGCGCGGCGAATACATCTCCGAATACGATGCTCACGTCGCGCGCAAACTTGGCGAATGTCCTGGCGGGCGGTCCGCTTAACCGAACCGCAGTTCGTCAGCGAACAATATCTGCTCGATCTCGAACGCGAAACCTTCGTCAGCCTCTGCGGCGAACGCAAAACCCAGGAACGCATCGCCCACACCCTCAAAACCGGCAAACCCCTGAGAAACTGACTACCCGACAAGGGTAGTCATCCTGAGCGAACAACGTGAGCGAGGGATCTCTCCTAAGTTTGTGAGCTGCTGCACAAATCGCTACACGGCAGGTGTCATTCTGAGCGGAGCGTCCCGACAGGTTTCCTCCGGAAATCGTTTTTTTTGATTTCCGGTCGGAGACGCGAAGATCGAAGAATCTCTCCTGCATTTTCTCAAGATCCCGCCTACGGACGGCGTTCGAAGCGACCGGAGATCGACCGGCACTCTGGGCTACTTATCTTTAAGCTTCAGCTTCCCTCCGGCCTTGTTCTCCTCAAGAAACGTCCGCAAATCACCGGCTGCATCGAGCAGGCGTACCCATTGCTCGTAGTAGAGTGTGACCGGGAAGCGCCCCAGCCCGTATACGCTCACGCCGCCCTTTTCTCCGACCCTGAATTCGAGCGCGCCGCCCCGGCGCCCGCCCTTCTGCTTTTCCAGCTCGGCAACCCGTGCCTGGAGTTCCTCGTACGATGGTTCTGCCATTGCTTCTCCCTCCATATTAGTAAGGGAAGATGATAGAACACGCCCGACTCCTCTTCCAGTCCCGCCCCTATGCAGCGGGTGTAAAATAGGGGCTGATTCTAGGGCAAAGCTTTCCGTAGAGTCGCAGGCTCGGCCATCTTCGCTCGGGAGAGCCTTGCGGATGCTGCGTAAAGTAAGTCACGAGCAGGCGATATGGCATCGAATATAGCGCCGTCGAAATTGGACGTGGATCAGCCAGTGCTTGGGTGAGGTTAGTTGTTAAATATGGTTTTCTTAACCCCTTTAGAATGTGCACTTGCACAAAAATGGTAGGGGGGTACACAGGCACTAGCAGGAGCTAAATCATGAAAGAAGCCGTGATCGCCAGTTCCGTTCGCACCGCCGTTGGCAAAGCCTTTAAGGGGACGCTGCACGCCACCCGTCCCGACGATTTGGCCGCTATCGCTATCAATGGCGCGATCGCGCGCGTTCCGGGGCTTGATCCGAAGGAAATTGAAGACGTCGTCCTGGGCTGCGCCATGCCCGAGGCCGAACAAGGCATGAACATGGCGCGAATCGCCGTCCTTGCGTGCCGGTCTGCCCGTCGAGTGTTCCGCCATCACCATAAATCGCTTCTGTTCCTCCGGCTTGCAAGCCATCGCCATGGCTGCCGAACGCGTCATGCTCGGCAACGCCGAAGTGGTCATCGCTGGCGGCGCGGAATCGATGAGTATGGTGCCCATGGGCGGCAACAAGACCTCTCCGAATCCTTGGCTGATGGACCATTATCCGGACGCCTATCTGGGAATGGGGCTGACTGCCGAAAATCTGGTCCGCAAATATGGAATCACGCGTGAGAAAGCAGACGAGTTCTCCTATTGCAGCCACCAGAAGGCCCTGGCCGCAATTGCGGCAGGAAAATTCAAGGATGAAATCGTGCCCGTCGAAGTCCGCAGCACAGTCGTTTCCAATGGCGACGGCCGCGGCGGCCGCGCCAAGACGGCCACCAAAGTCTTCGATACCGACGAAGGCCCTCGCGCCGATACCTCCCTTGATGCGCTCGCGAAGCTCAAGCCCGCCTTTCATGCTCATGGGACCGTCACCGCCGGAAACAGTTCGCAGATGAGCGACGGCGCCGCAACCTCCGTGGTGATGAGCGCCGACCGCGCTCGCGCCCTTGGAGTGAAGCCTCTGGCTCGCTTCCTGGCCTTCGCCACCGCAGGTTGCCCGCCGGAAGAGATGGGCGTGGGGCCGGTATTCGCGATTCCCAAGGCGCTTCGGCTGGCCGGCCTTAAGCTCGAGCAGATCGATGTCATCGAGCTGAACGAAGCTTTCGCGGCGCAGTCGCTTTCCGTGATCGGCGCGCCGGGCTTGATCCCGCGCGCGTCAACGTCAATGGCGGCGCCATCGCTCTCGGCCATCCCTTGGGTTGCACGGGGGCGAAGCTCACCGCTACGATCCTGCGCGAACTCGAGCGCCGCAAGGCCCGCTATGGCATGGTTACCATGTGCATCGGCGGCGGCATGGGCGCCGCAGGGATTTTCGAGCGCCTTTCGTATTGCCACGAAGGTTGGGCCATTCGGAGGAGATATGGCGACTACGGCGACACCCGGCACCCTCGCGCCCGGCGGCAGCTTTCTGCTGGAATCTCCGCGCGCGGAAGACGTCTTTACTCCCGCGGAGCTGACCGACGACCAGCGGCTGATCGGCCAGACAGCCGAGGAATTCGTCACCAAGGAAGTGATGCCGCTGATCCCCGAGCTCGAGCAGCATAAAGAGGGCCTGATGGCCGGGCTGCTGAAGAAGGCCGGAGAAATCGGACTTCTGGGCGGCGGCGTGCCGGAAGAGTACGGCGGCTCGGGTCTCGACCGCATCTCCTCGACCGTGCTCTCCGAGAAAATTTCCTCCTATGGCTCCTTCAGCGTCAGCGCCGGCGCGCATTCGGGCATCGGCACGCTGCCCATCGTCTATTTCGGCACCGAAGAGCAGAAGAAAAAATATCTGCCGAAACTCGCTACGGGCGAATGGCTGGCCGCCTATTGCCTTTCGGAGCCGCAGGCAGGCTCCGACGCGCAAAATTCCCGCACCCGCGCCGTTCTCTCTCCTGATGGGCGCGATTGGATCCTGAACGGCCAGAAAATGTGGATCACCAACGGCGGATTCGCGGACGTCTACACCGTTTTCGCGAAAGTCGACGGCGAGAAATTTTCCGCTTTTATCGTGGAGCGCGGTTCCCCGGATTTTCCGTAGGCGCCGAAGAGAAGAAAATGGGGCTGCGCGGCAGTTCCACCACTCCGATTTTCTTCGAGAATTGCAAAGTGCCGCAGCGAAAACCTGCTGCACGAAATTGGCCGCGGGCACATCGTCGCCTTCAACATTCTCAATTCCGGCCGGTTTACGCTGGGCGCTTCGTGTCTCGGTTTCTGCAAGAGCGAACTCGAGTCCGCCGCGCGCTACTCCAAAGAGCGCACCGCTTTCGGGCATCCCATCGGCGATTTCGGCCTGGTGCGAGCCAAGCTCGCGGAGATCGCCATTCGCACGCTCGCGCTGGAATCGATGATCTATCGCACCGCCGGGACTATCGATCAGGCCATGAAGGCCGGCGCTGCCGGCGGAAACAAACCCACGAATTCGATGAAGGTGCTCGAGGAATACGCCATCGAGTGCTCCATCGCCAAAGTATTCGGCAGCGAGGTCCTCGATTACACGGTGGATGAAGCCGTGCAAATTTATGGCGGCTACGGGTTCCACGAAGACTATCCTGTCGCCCGCGGTTATCGCGATTCGCGCGTGAACCGCATCTTCGAGGGCACCAACGAAATCAACCGCATGCTCATCATTCAGATGCTGATGAAACGCGCCGTCGCCGGGCACTCTGCCGCTGATGGCTGCGGGCGCAAAACTTCAGGAGGAGATCCTGAGCGGCGCGCCCATGGAGGATTCATCTGACGGCCAGTGGACCGAAGAGAACCGCATTATTGCAGGGAGCCAAGAAGGTATTTTTGATGGCCGCCGGCGCCGCGCTGCAGAAATATCGGGATCGCCTCGCCGACCAGCAGGAGATCATCGGCGCGCTGGCCGATATCGTCCTTGAAATCTATCCCATGGAATCCGCTTTGCTGCGCGCTCAGAAATCCGTTGCCTCGCGCGGCAAGGATTCCTCGGGCGCCATTGTCGCTGCGGCGCAAGTCCTGCTGCAAGATGGTGCAGCGCGTGTGGAAGCCAATGCTCGCACCGCACTCGCCGCTTCGGTCGAGGGCGATATGTTGCGCACCCAGTTGGCCGTGCTGCGACGGATGATCAAGCGCGAACCGGCGGACACCATCGGGCTGCGCCGCGACCGTTGCCGATGCCGTGCTGAACGCAAACGGTTACCCCTTCGAGGGGCGTTAGGTTGTCGAAAGCACAAGCTGCAAAAACTAATGCTGTTCGCGAGAGCTGCCTCTGGTTCGGGAGTTCTCTTCGCTCTCTCGTTCAGCACAGTGGAATTGTGACTGGATTCCGTCCCTCGCCGAGCCATACCTTCGCGGTTACACGCCGGAAGTCGAGAACAACAATTCTCTTTCAGGCTATCGCTTCTTCGCACAGCCTTCGGCTCCCGCGTCGCCAGCTCGGAAAACAAGTCGATCGTCTTCCGAAAGCGCTTCGGCCGGATTCTTTATCGGTTATCTCCGCGACGATCACGGCATGCGTTTTCTCAAAGCCACTCCGCCGGAATTTCTGATCTTCTGTTTTATCGAGCCCCTGCGCGGCCGCTTGCATCGGCGCCTCGTCAGCCAGCCAGACAGCCTGATGCGCCGTACCGCCGAATATATCCGCTGGCTGACGCATCATCCTCCTCGCTTCGAGCTGTTTGCCGACCAACATGCCGCGCTCGTTCGCCATATTCCCACGCAGCAATGGCCAACCGCCGAATCGAACACTACGCCCGAAATTTCACCATCGAAACGCTGGCCTGGCTGGTGCGCAGCGCGCTGATTCGCCGTTTGCCCGAGGAACTCGCAGCGCCCATGCAGCCTGCGTCGGAAAAACGCGCTGCCCGGAAATAGCCCCAACTCTTCGCCGCAACTCATTTACAGGACTCTCCACGTTACGGCCTGAAGTGACTTCGAAAAACGCCTCGAAGAAGTTTTGAAGTCTTCTACCGCTAATCCGCTTTCATTTACAGGCGTTTGCGTATTGCTGCCCTGAATGACGATGTAAAACTGAATGCCAGGCTGCCTATCAGTCGGCTTCCGCAATGTCACTGAGCGATTTTATATTCGGAAGGCCGCTGGCCTCGTGGGAATCCAAAAAGGAAGAACTCACGGTTTGGACGGGTGTGCCGGTGCTCGGCCTCGATGCGCTGGCTTCCACCGGGTATGGACCCGAAGCGGCCCTCGCCATATTGACCGTTGTCGGTGTTGCCGGCCTGCGCTATTTCCCGGTGATCGTCATCTTGATCGTGGTGAAGCTCGCGACTCTCTACTTCTCTTATCGACAGACGGCTGAAGAATATCCGAATGGCGGAGGAGCTTATAACGTAACGAAGGATAATTTCGGAGCCAATGTCGCTCTGTGGGCCGCCGTCGCTCTGCTGTTGGACTACTTGCTGAACGTTGCGGTGGGAATCTCCGCCGGCATCGGCGCGGTCGTCTCAGCCGTGCCTTCACTTCAACACCATACGCTTATGCTGTGCCTCTTAGTCCTGCTCACGCTAACGCTGGTCAATCTGCGGGGTGTCCGGGAATCGGGGCTGGTTTTCATTCTACCGGTGTTCATATTTGTGGTTTGCCTGGCGATTGCGATCGGCACCGGGTTGATACGTACTTGGCTGACCGGCGGGCACCCCCAGCCCGTAATCCCCCCTCCACCGATCCCGCCACCAGCGGCATCTGTGAGCGGCTGGCTCTGTTGACAGCCTTCGCCAATGGATGCACGGCAATGACCGGCATCGAGGCGGTTAGCAATGGCGTGCCGCTCTTTCGGCAACCAACCATACCCAACGCTCATAAAACACTGACCATTATCATGCTGATCCTTAGCTTGTTTTTGCTGGGCCTGGGATATCTCTGTCCGGCGTATCAGATCGGCGCCATGAACGAGCAGCAGCCCGGATACCAAAACATCCTCTCGCAGCTGGTGGCGGCGGTAGCAGGGCGAAACGTCTTCTACTATGTATCTCTCGCCAGCATCTTCATCGTTCTCACCTACTCGGCCCAGACCAGCTTTGCGGATTTTCCGCGTGTGTGCAAATTCCTGGCGGAAGACTATTTCTTGCCACCAGCTTTTTCCAAGCTTGGCCGCCGCCTGGTGTTCTCTCAGGGAATTGTAGTGCTGAGTCTCTTTTCGGGCCTGCTCCTGATCGTCTTCGGAGGAATAACGGACAAACTGATTCCGTTGTTTGCTGTCGGGGCTTTTGGCGCATTTCTTTCTTCGCAAGCCGGCATGGTGAGGCACTGGTTACGCAAGCGTGGACCGAGATACCGAACGAAATTGTTCTACAATGCGCTTGGCGCTGTGACCACCGCCATTGTGCTCGTGATCATCATCCTGGCGAAATTCAAGGAAGGCGCGTGGATAACGGTAATCGTTGCACCTAGTCTGGTGCTGCTGCTTCGGAGGATCAACCAGCTATTATCGGAAAATCGCGCGCGATGTGGGGCAGGCTGTCGACTTGCACCCATCAGAAGTGAAACCGCCCGCAGTAATAATCCCGATCAAGCGTTGGGACCGCGTAGCGGAAAGGGCAGTTCGTTTCGGGTTGCTCTTACAAATGACATCACGGCGATTCACGTCAGCACGACAAGACGACAAAGGACTGCTCAAGGAACTCTGGAGAGAGAAGGTGGAAAAGCCAGCTGAGGCTCTCCATTCAGCTATTCCGCGGCTCACGATTATCGATTCCCCCTACCGGCAAATCTGTGAACCGATCATAGAGTTCGTAAACGGGACCGCGAAGGAGAAGGCAGACCGGCCTGTCGCGGTGATCATTCCCGAAGTCGTCGAACCGCACTGGTATGAGTTTTTGCTTCACAATCTGTACGGCCCAACCCTGGAGGCCGAGCTGCTGATAAAAGGCGATGAGCGCGTTATTGTGATCAACACTCCATGGCATTTGCGCGATACGTGATGGGCCTCTTTGCCTCCCTCTTGGTTTGGGCGGCGTTCACGAATTGGTCCGCAGTCTGCATTGACAACCGCTCCGGCTCTGTCGTACATCCCTAAAGCCGAAGTCCTCGCTATAGAATTAATGTGCCCAGTCCAGAGGAGGGCCCGTCGTGTCTGTAACTTCTGAAAAAAGCCTGTCCGCTTTACTCGATGAGCGGCGAACCTTCCCGCCGACCGAGGAGTTCCGCCGGCAGCGCCAACGCCAACGATCCCGCGATCTACGATCGCGCGCTGCGCGATCCTGAAGCGTTCTGGGCCGACGAAGCCAAAAAGCTCGACTGGTTCACCCCCTGGCAGAAGGTAATGGAGTGGAACGCTCCGTGGGCCAAATGGTTCGTAGGCGGAAAACTCAACGTCACCTACAACTGCGTCGATCGCCACGCGCATTCGGCGCGCCGCAACAAAGCGGCAATCATCTGGGAAGGCGAGCCGGGCGATTCGCGGGTGTTGACGTACGGGATGCTGGAGCGTGAAGTGAATCGCTTCGCGAATGCGCTGCGTTCACTGGGCGTGGCCAAAGGCGACCGCGTGGCCATTTACATGGGCATGGTGCCGGAACTGGCCATCGCCATGCTCGCTTGCGCGAAAATCGGCGCGCCGCACAGCATTGTCTTTGGCGGATTTTCCGCGGAGGCGCTGCGCGAACGCATCAACGATGCGAAGGCAAAAGTGGTGATCACCTGCGATGGCGCCTGGCGCCGCGGCAGCGTCGTGCCGCTGAAAGCCAGCGTGGACGAAGCGCTGCGGGACACTCCCACGATTCAGAATGTGGTTGTGGTCCGCCGCGTCGGAGATGCCGCTAAAGCTACCATGCAGCCCGGGCGCGACGTCTGGTGGCACGAGATCGTCGATGCCGCTTCAGACCAGTGCGCCGCCGAGCCCATGGACGCGGAAGATATGCTGTTTGTTCTGTACACCAGCGGCACGACGGGAAAGCCGAAAGGCATCGTGCACACCTCGGGCGGATATCTGGTGGGCGTTTCGACCACGCACCGGTACGTCTTCGATATCAAGGAGGACGACGTTTATTGGTGCACGGCGGATATTGGCTGGGTCACCGGCCACTCTTACATTGTGTATGGGCCGCTGGCGAATGGCGCGACTTCAGTGATGTATGAAGGCACGCCCGATTTCCCGGATCGCGATCGCTTCTGGTCCATCATCGATAAATATGGCGTAAACATCTTTTATACCGCGCCGACGGCGATTCGCACCTTCATGCGCTGGGGCACGGAATTGCCGGCGCGGCATTCGCTCGCGACTTTGCGGCTGATCGGCACGGTCGGCGAGCCGATCAATCCCGAGGCCTGGATTTGGTACAACGACTACATCGGCCAGCCGGCGTTGCCCGATTGTGGATACCTGGTGGCAGACCGAAACGGGCATGATCCTGATTTCGCCTCTGCCCGGTTTGACGGCGACGAAGCCAGGCTCGGCGACGCGTCCTCTTCCCGGCATTGTCGCCGAAGTGGTCGACGCCAAGGGCGAGCCCGTCGGACCCGGCGCGGGCGGTTATCTGGTGCTCAAACGCCCCTGGCCGGCGATGATGCGCACGATCTACGGCGATCCCGATCGCTATGTGCAGCAATACTGGTCGCGCTATCCGGGAATGTATTTCACGGGCGACGGCTGCAAAGTAGACGCAGACGGATATTTCTGGCTTCTGGGACGCGTGGACGACGTGATGAACGTGGCCGGCCACCGCATCTCGACCTACGAAGTGGAAAGCGCGCTCGTGGACCATCCGTCGGTGGCGGAAGCGGCGGTGATTGGCCGCACGCATGAAGTCAAAGGGCAGGGAATTTCGGCGTTTGTTACGCTTGAAGGAAGGCATAGCGGCGAGCGATGCCCTTAAAAATGAACTGAAGCAGCACGTGGTCGGCAAAATCGGCGCGATCGCGCGGCCCGATGACATTTTCTTTGCAGCGGAGCTTCCCAAGACGCGCAGCGCGAAAATCATGCGTCGTTTGCTGCGCGATATTGCCGAGGGCCGCATCCTGGGGGATACGACGACCCTGGCCGACCCTTCCGTTCTGACCCGGCTCAAGACGCAGTACCAGGAGGAAGGCTAGCGGGCCCTTTCTTCGGCTTCGGGATAATTGACGCAGCTCCAGCGTCCTTCTAACATCTATACAGCTAGCGCCTTTTATGACTCCCCAGTTGACAGTTCCTTTGCGCGACCTGCTGGGCCGCCCACTCGAGAGCTTGCGTCTCTCGGTTACGGACCGCTGCAATCTGCGCTGCCTCTACTGCATGCCAGAGGAAGATTACGTCTGGCTGCCCGCGCCAGGAACTATTGAGCTTCGAGGAATTGGTCCGTCTGGTCGATATCTTTACGGGCCTGGGAGTCAATCATCTGCGCCTGACCGGCGGGGAACCGTTGCTGCGACAGAATCTCGATCGCCTGGTCGGCCATGCTGGCGCAGAATGCGCGAATTACCGACTTGGCGCTCACGACCAACGGCATACTTTTTGCCGATCAAGCCGAGGCGCTGAAGCGCGCCGGCCTCGGCCGGGTGACCATCAGCCTGGACACGTTGCGGCCAGACCGCTTTCGCCAGATGACGCGCCGCGACGAGCACCATCGCGTGCTCTCCGCGTTTGATGCGGCGCGACGAGCCGGTTTTACGGGCACGAAACTTGACGCCGTAATCATGCGCGGAGAAAACGACGACGAACTTGCGGACCTGATCGAATTCGGCCGCGCGCAATGGCGTCAGAGGTTCGCTTCATCGAGTACATGGACGTGCTCGGCGCAACCAAGTGGAGCATGGCCAAGGTGGTCTCGCGCGATGAAATGCTGCAGCGTCTTGAGCGAGCGCTACGGCAAAATCAACACCTGTGGCGGAAACGAGCTCGGCTCCCGCTTCACGGTTTCTGCTGCCCGACGGCACGGTCTTCGGAATTATTGCCTCCACGACTTCGCCTTTTTGCCGCACCTGCGATCGCAGCCGCATAACCGCGGATGGGATGTGGTATCGCTGCTTTATGCCACGAGCGGCACCGATCTGCGGAAGCTGCTGCGCGGCGGCCGCGAACGCTAACGCATCGCGGGGATCCGCTGACGCCGAGATCGCCAACGTTATCGCCGAAGGATGGCGCGGACGCGAAGACCGAGGCGCCGAGCAACGGGCCGGTCGAAACGATCGCGAGGCGCTGATAGCCATCGAAGAACTGCGGCGAGATCCGCACCTCGAGATGCACACGCGTGGCGGCTGATTTTGTCTAACTGCCGGTGACGTGACCTAATTCCGACGCGCGCCTGCACCACTCGCAGAATGGAATCGCGGGTGACGAGCCCCACGACGTTGTCTTCCCTGATGACGGCAAGCTGATCTACGTTGGCCGAGCGCATGCGTTCGAGCACGCTGAGCACCGGCTCCTCCGGCGCGGTCCACGCCAATTTTTCCCGCGGAATCATTGCTGCCTGTACGGATGTGGAAGGCCACTCCTCGCGCGGCACCGCCTGAAGCACCTCTACGCGCATGAGCCCGACAAGCTTGCCATCAGACACCACCAGATGCGCGCGCCTGCCGGTGCGGGAAACCTCCCGCGCATACTCTTCGAGTGAAAGGTCGCGTGCCAACGGTGGGCATCTCTGAGGTCATGACGTCGGCGGCGCGCAGCCCTTGCAGAGCGCCCTGCGTGCTATCTGTGATAGCTCTGGCGGGCGGCCGTGAGCAAGAACCATCCAAGGAAGACGAACCAGACGCCATTCAGGCTGGAGTGGAGGACGAAGGCCGTGTACAGCCCAAAAGCCATCATGGCGTAAGCAATGCCTTGTCCAACGCGGCACGCGATTCGCGTGGATTTCGAATAATTCTTGGTAATCCCCCAGACGATGGAACGGAAGACGCGGCCACCGTCGAGCGGAAAGCCGGGCAGCAGGTTGAAAGTCGCCAGGAGCGCATTCGTACCCGCAAGCCAGGTTGCCGAGCGCGTTAGGCATGCTTCCATTCGGCGTAGCCAGCGCCAGGAGCCAGAAGCCGCCCGCAAGCACGTAACTCGATGCCGGCCCGGCCGCTGCAATCAGGAATTCCTGGCCTGCGCTATCCGGATCGCGCGTAATGCTGGCGATTCCGCCAAAGAAGAAGAGCGTGATCGAAGCGACGGGAATTCGATAGTGACGGGCTACGGCGCTATGCGAGAGTTCGTGAAACAGCACGGAACCGAAGAAAAGCAGGCTGGTTATCATGCCCAACGACCAAAGCTGGCCGCTGCTCCACTGCGGGTAGCGCGCGCCGTACTCGTCTACAAGCGAATAGGTGATCAAGCCGAAGATCAAGATCCAGCTCAAGTGCAGAAAGATGGGAATGCCGAACACCTCGGCCGATTTTGATTCCTGAGCGGCGCATGTAAGCCTCTCGGGCAGTATAACCGAATCGGCTTGGATCAGTGGGAAAGCGGGCCTAGAGCACTTTCGGAAACACTTCCGCAATTTTCCGGCGCGCCGGGCCTAAGGGTCTTTTATGATTCCTGCGTGAAACTAGGCACCAAACTCACGATCTTCTCGGTAACCGTGGTGGCAGGCTCCGTTGGCCTTTTCGGGTGGGGCGTCGACCGGTTTGTACGGCAGCAATCCGAGCAGGAGCAACGCCAAAAATCTGGCACGCTGATCACGCAATTCCGGCACGAGTTCGCACATCGTGGCGATGAGGTGGTCTATGCGGTGGACGGCATAGCCCAAGCCGAGGGAAGTCTGCGCATGGCCATCGATCTCAGCCGGGCGCAGTCGGACCCATCCCTATACGCGCGAGACGCGCTGGGCATCGCAAATTCACGCCAGATCGACTTTTTGGAAATGGTCGGGGACGACGGCACGCTGATCTCTTCGGCCCAATGGCCGGGGCGAATCGGTTTCAAAAATGATTGGGTGACGCAGAGAGCCGACTGGAATCAGCAGGGGGCATTCCTGTCGCGGGTCGAACTGCCGGACAAAGTCGAGCTAGGGCTGCTGTGCGTGCGCACCGTGAACGTGGGAGAGAAGAAGCTGTACATGATCGGCGGTCGAAAGCTGGACAACAATTTTCTGCAGGCGCTGGTGATACCAGCGGGAACGCAAGTGATGCTTTACCGCAATCTGGAAGCGGCTTTCGTGCCAGACGCGTTATTGAATTCCGAGGGCCCAGCCGAACAGGCGGAACGATTTGCCAGCCTGATCGGATCGATACAAAAGCAACCACGCGCAGGCGAGTATGAGGCTCCCGGCTCCGGCAGAGCACAGAAGTTCGTGGCCCTGCCCCTCACCGGCCGAAGCAATGAGATGCTGGCTGTCGTTCTCGTGGGCACGGCTCAGGATGCTGTGGTGAAAACGTCGGCGTACATCCGCAATGCGGGGCTCGTTATCGGTGCGGCGGGCGTCTTGCTTGCTCTGATCTTTTCGTGGTCGCTCTCAGCGACGGTGAGCCGGCCACTCGAGCGCCTGGAGAAGGCGGCGCGCGAGCTTGCCGCGGGGAATTGGAAAGCGAAAGCCGATATAGGCGCTGCCCGAAACGAAGCGGCACGCGCGGTGCGGGCCTTCAACGAGATGACCGCGCAACTGAGCGCAAAACGCGAGGGGCAGTTGCAAGCCGAGCGCGTTGCGGCATGGCGCGAGCTGGCCCGGAATTTTGCCGTGGAGCTCAAGGTGCCGCTTTTTTCTCTGCAACTGACGCTGGAAAATCTAGAGCGCGCGCGGGAGAAAACGCCGGAAAAGTTCGAGGGGATCTTTGTCGAGACTATGAGAATGGCGCATGCGGAGATGGAAAATCTGAAGGAGATCGTGGCCCACTTCAGCGATTTCGCCAAAATGCGGCAGCCTCGCATGCAAGGTGTGAACTTGAATGAAGTTTTGCGGGCGGCGGTAAAGTCTTTTGAAACCGCATTCCATGCGCGTGGGCGGCCGCCGGTTAAACCTGAGCTCGCGCTGGACGAGGGTGCAGAGAAGATTTGGGCCGATCCCGAGCTTCTATACAAGGGATTCGAGAATGTAATCGCGAATTCGCTAAATGCCATGCCGATGGGCGGCACGCTTACCGTTCATACGGCACAGCAAAATGGAATGGTGCGCGTGGAAATTTCCGATACCGGTTCGGGACAAGACGCGGAGCCCACCGCGTCCGCGGTTCGTTACGCGGCCAAGCTGGAAGGGGCCGGTTTGGGCCTTGCGACGATACAAACAGTGGTTAGCGATCACGGCGGCCGCATGTCTGTGGAAGCCATATCGGGCGGCGGAACGGCGTTTCGCATGGAGTTCCCGGTCGGGCCAATATCGGTCAAGGCACCAGCGGTGGCAGCCTCGTCAAAAGTATCGAAACCGCAGAACGATCCCACCCCGAAAAAAACGGAAGACGCCGCGCCTGTAGAATCTCAGCAAACCGCGAAGAACCCGAAGCCCGTTCTAGCGCGCATGATGGATATTTAGGGACTTTTAGCGCCAACGACGTTCCGATTGTTTCGGATCGGCGCTGCCCAGAGAATTTTGGCAGATGGGCCTGAAGGGCTATCCGATCACGGGCGTTCCGGCGATCTCCTCCTCGATGGCCTGCAGATATTCCGGGGTAAGTCCGATAAATTCCACCCCAATGCCGACGCCGGCAAGGCAATAACGAACCTCACCGCGCGCGTGCACTTCGATGCCAGACCGGCTTAGCCGGAAACGGACTTTCAAGATCGCGCCCTCGGGAAAGCGCCTGACGGTATTGATGAACATGCCGTGGGTGCTGATGTCCGGCGGCCGAAGAGAGATCTCCTCCGTGCGACCCTCGTAGGTCACCGCAAGCTCGCTGAACTGAGCATAACGCGGAGAACGCCGCTGACGGACGTCTTCTTGGCTTTTACGCGAGCTCACGGCAAGGCTCCTTCACGTTCGAGTCTGGCGGTGTCAGGTTGAGAGCTTGGTCGGCGCTCGCCACAGAATGGGCAGAACTGAAACGTGGCATGGAGCTGCTGGCCGCAGGCGGAGCAAAGGCAACGGGCGACGGATTCAAACGGCACGATGCGCAGAATCTCTTCGTAGGTTGTGAGGCCGTTTCTGACCTTTTCCAGACCGTCTTCATGCATGAGGCGCATACCCCGCAGGCGCGCCAGTTCCCTAATAGAATCGATGCTTTCGCCGTTTCGGATCATGCCGCGAATGGGTTCGTTGATCATCAGCAACTCCGCCACGCCTATCCGGCCTCTGTAACCGGTGCGATCGCATAGTCCGCAACCTCCCGGAACGCGGACGTCCTCCCGGCTGAAGGGAAGGCCTGCTTCGGCAAGGCGCGCAGAAAGACCAGCGGTCATCGGCTCAACGGAGTGGCAAGCGCACAGCTTGCGAACCAGTCGTTGAGCGAGCACGCCTATCACGGAGGAAGCAATCAGAAAAGAAGGCACACCCAGATCCAGCAGGCGGACAACGGCGGAGACGCTGTCGTTCGTGTGCAAGGTCGACAGCACGAGCTGGCCGGTTTGGGCGGCCTTCAGGGCGATTTCCGCCGTTTCTTGATCGCGTATTTCGCCGACCATAATCACATTGGGATCTTGTCTCAATAGTGAGCGCAGCACGCTGGCGAAGGTCAGGCCTGCGCGGGTATTCACGTGAACCTGATTGATGCCCGGCAACGCATATTCCACGGGATCTTCCACCGTGACGATGTTGACGGAAGGTTTGCGCAAAATGTTCAGTGCGGAATAGAGCGTCGTGGATTTTCCTGAACCCGTGGGCCCAGTGACGAGAATCAGTCCTTGTGGAAGCGCCAGCAATTTGTGCAGACCCTCCGCAATGGCGGGCGTGAAGCCGATTTCGGTGAGATTCAGGAGTGGAGCGCTCGGCTCCAGCAGACGGATAACGACTTTCTCGCCATATTGCGTGGGAAGCGTGGAAACGCGGAGATCGAGCGAACGATTCTTCGTCGAAATCATGAAGCGGCCATCCTGAGGATTACGGCGCTCGCCGATATCCATGTCCGCAAGGATCTTTATACGTGAGACAAGGGAATGCTGAATCGAGTGTGGCACGTGCTGGAAATCACGCAGGACCCCATCGACGCGAATACGCACGATCGTATCTTTCAGGCGCGGATCGATGTGAATGTCGCTGGCGTGCTTTTCCATAGCGGCGCGGATGATTTCCGAAACCAGGCGCACGGCGGGAGTTTTCTGGTTGCGAAGCTCGGCCTGAGCTTCGGCAATGGCTTCTTTATTGGCCTGGCGGGTACTGGTGGAAACGAATTCCATTTCGTTTGCCGAATCCTCGGAGATGACGGAAACGGTTTCCGACGGCGGTTCCGCGGCAAGCTGCGAATAGTGGCGAGCGATGGCCTCGCGCAGTTCGGCATGGAACGCGAGGCGCGGAGAAATAGTCATGCCCGTAATCGCGGCAAGTTCCTTGCGCACGGCAGCATTGCGAGGGTCGGACATGACCACGACCAAACGCGAGAGATCACGCCGCATCGGAAGAACGCATAGGCGCTCGGCGACTTCGCGGGGAATCAGTTCCAAAGTGGCGGGATCGACAGGAGCATTGGCGATATCGATATAAGGGACGAGGGAAACTTCTTCCAACGCAGCGATCAGGTCCGACTTTCCTACCAGACCACGCTCGAGCAGCAACTCGCCCAAATGGCTTAGCTTCTGTTGCTGTTCTTCCAGAGCCTTATCCAGGTCTCTGGCGGATATTTTGCCTCGCTCATGAAGGACTTCGCCAAGACGCTTACGCCTCATCCGCGAGCCCCACGAGGGTTGGCGTGTACCAGTGCGGTACGCATGTTCTCAGTGTAGGAAGGGGAGCAAAGCGGCTTCAATAGTCCCAACAGGTGCGGTGGTTCATAAGTGAACTGTTGGCTCTTTCGTCGCATCTAGCCCTGGTTTTCAATCGATTAGGCGAAGGTTGAGAGCGGTACGGATGTAAGTGCTCTTCTTGCAATGGGTTGGGAGGATGGGCAAGCTCGACGCTTCCGAGGCGGACACCTGCGATGTTGACAAAGTGGCCGATAAAAGCCCATAAGAGACAAGACCAAGACCCCTCACTTTCACCGCTGACGGTTAAGGGAGATTGCGATGCGCAACGCTGATTCGAGAATAGTTTTCCGAAACGCACTACTGGGAGCCGTCTTCGCGCTCGTGACTGTTACGGGAGCGATCGCGCAAAGCAGCGGACCGCGCACTCTCGAAGAGCTGAAGGCCGAAACCCAAAGGCGCGTGGACCGAAATCTTACGCCGGCAACCGGTCTCAAGTCCGAAGATGCACGCGAGGCCTTGACAAACATCCATAGCCTGGATCGCGACGAATGGGCCGCGGCGTGGAGCGCGATCGGCGAACGTTATGCAAGCAGCGCAGCAGCGGAAGAGTCCAGCGATAAGGCTAAGGCGCAGCAAGACTATCTCATGGCCTGGCGCTACTATTCGTTTGCGCGCTGGCCCACTCCGAATTCGCCGGGCAAAGTGAAGGCTTACCAGAAGGCTCTGGAGGCGTTCCGGAATTATGGGCGCTTCCTTGATCCGCCCATGGAAACGGTGCGGATCCCGTTCGAAGGCAAAGAGATCGTCGGGTACCTCCGCTTGCCGAATGGCATTCGCCCCGCGCCGCTCGTCCTCACTATCAGCGCGCTCGATTCGCGGAAGGAAGAGAGCGCCCAGGCAGACTCCGGGGTGTTACGTAACGGCATCGGGTTCTTTGCGGTGGATATGCCCGGCACCGGTGAGGCGCCGATCAAAGTTGACGTCGGGGCCGAGCGGATGTTCTCCACGGTGCTCGATTATTTGGCAACGCGGCCCGAAATCGACAGCAAACGCATTGTCGTCCGCAGCATCAGCTGGAGCGGCTATTGGGCTGCCAAACTCGCGTACATCGAAAAATCACGCATACGCGGAGTTGTCATACAGGGCGGTCCTGTGGATGGGTACTTCTCGCCCGAATGGCAGGGGCCAGGACTTAAGACCGACGAATACCTCTTTGACCTTTTCCCCGCGCGCGCCGCGATTTACGGCGTGAAGACCATGGACGAATTTCTCGCCTACGGCCCGCATCTTTCGCTGAAGACCGAGGGTTACCTCGGCAAGCCTTCGGCTCCTATCCTCATTGCCAACGGGGTGAAAGACACGCAGGTCCCCATCGGGGACCTTTATCTTTTGCTTCAGTCGGCAGGTTCGGCGAAAGAGGCTTGGGTGAATCCGGACGGCGGGCATACGGGCAGGTCGGAAGAGTGGCCGAACGCGAGAATTTTCGAGGAGATAGTTCTGCCGTGGATTAAGACCCGGCTGGCTCCAGACAGCCAGATGAGCCGAGCCCAAGCCGCCAACCGCGAGTAATTTGTCAGCCCGCCAAAAGCGTTGATGCGCTAACGGGTAGCGGCGACCCGCACGGGATCGCCAAATTTCTCGCGGGCAACAGAATCGGCTTGAGAAGGTATATACTCCCGTAAACCGAAGGGCTGCAAAACCGAAATTGATCTTCTCATTCGAGGAGCGAAGATTATGAAAAGCATATCGAATTCGATGGGCCGAGTAATGCTGGCCATGGTCGCCATTCTGGCAGCGGCGGCCTATTCCCAAGCGCAAGGGCAACCCGATTTCAGCAAGGTAGAGATCAAGACCACTAAACTCGCCAACAACTTTTACACTCTCGACGGACAGGGCGGCACGATCGGCGTGCTGACGGGCCCTGATGGCATCTTCATGGTGGACACGCAGTTCGCGCCGCTGAGCGGAAAAATCGCCGCGGCGATCAAGCAAATTTCAAATCAGCCCATCCGATTTATCGTGAATACGCACGTCCATCCGGATCATACGGGCGGAAACGAAAATTTTCAGAAGATGGGCGCGGTCCTTATTTCCCGCAATGAACTGCGCGACCGGCTGGCGCATCCGGTGCCCGCCGCGAATGGCACGCCTGGTACACCTGCTCCTGAAGCCGCGCTCCCGCTGATCACTTACGAGGGACAGCTCACGTTCCACATGGATGGGGAAGATGTAAGGCTGATTCCGATTCCGCGCGCTCATACCGACGGCGATACCCTGGTCTATTTCCCCAAGGCCGACGTGATCATGACGGGCGATTTCTATCGTTCGATTCAGTATCCCAATATGGACCGCGCCAACGGCGGCAGTCTGAATGGCTTACTCGATGGGCTCGGCAGGCTTATCGGTATGGCGGGACCGAATACGAAGATCGTTCCGGGTCACGGCCCGGTAGTCAGCCGAGCGGACGTCATTGCGCATCGCGATATGGTGCTGGCCATTCGCGATAAAGTGTCGCAGCTGGTGTCGCAAGGTAAGACACAGGACGAAGTCCTGGCCGCGCACCCGACGGCCGATTACGACGCGAAGGTGCCCAATTCCAAGGAAACCACGGAACGTTTCGTCACGCAGCTTTACGCGGAGCTGAAGCCGGCGAAATAGATCGGCGCTTTGCCGTCATACGAATTTGCCGGAGGAGGAGTTTGCCCGTGAGACTTGCAACGTTTGCTCTGGAAGCATGTATTTTGCTGCTGGTGGTGGGCGCGGTCGCGGCGCAGGATCGCATGCCCCCTGTTCCAAAAGACAAGATGACCGAAGCACAAAAAAAATCCTTTGAGGAAGTGACGTCGGGTCCGCGCGGAGGGGGAGGAGCGGAGGGTCCCTTTGTTCCGCTTCTCCGCAGCCCCGAGTTGATGAGCCGTTTGCAAAAGACCGGCGAGTACCTTCGCTTCCACAACACCATTGGCCCGAAGCTCACCGAGTTCGTCATTTTATTGACCGCGAGACAATGGACGCAGCAATACGAATATGACGTGCATCAGGTTAATGGAGCCAAGGCCGGCATTAAGCAAGAGACCATCAACGCCATTACCGAAGGACGCCGCCCGGCGGGAATGGAACCGGACGAAGAGATTGTCTACGCTTTCTGTTCGGAGTTGCAGCATAACCAGAGTGTCAGCGACGCGACCTACGCGCGCGCCGTCGGCAAGTTTGGCGAGCAAGGCGTGATCGATACGACTGCGCTCGTTGGTTATTACACGACGCTGGCCATGATCATGAACGTCGCGCGGTCGCCCTTGCCGCAGGGGAAAAAAGCTCCGCTGTCTGCGTTCCCACACTGAGGCTTTTTAGCAAAGGACTTCCTACAGTGAGCGATTTCCTGCGAGGCAAACGGCAAAATGCGCCTCGATTAGCCGAGTTGCTCCGCGCACAGGAGCCAATTTTGGCGCCGGGTGCGTATGATGCATTGACTGCACGGCTGATCGAGCAGGCCGGCTTCCCGGCGATTTATATGACGGGGTTCGGCACGTCGGCATCTTTGCTCGGCCGGCCCGATGTTGGCTTGCTGACCATGTCGCAAATGGTGGATAACGCGCGCCGCATCGCTCAAGCCGTCGATGTGTCTGTGATCGCGGATGCCGATACAGGCTACGGAAATCCACTCAATGTGATTCGCACGGTACAGGAGTACGAACTGGCGGGCGTTTCGGCGATCCACATTGAAGACCAAGTGATGCCCAAAAAATGCGGGCACATGGAGAATAAGCAGGTCATTGCCGCCGCGGAAATGACCGAGAAGATTCACGCCGCGGTCGAAGCGCGTACCTCCAACGATTTTCTCATTATTGCGCGCACGGATGCCCGCGCTGTGGAGGGGCTCGACAGCGCCTTGCGCCGGGCGCGTGCCTATCGTGAAGCCGGCGCAGACATTCTCTTCATTGAGGCTCCCCAGGACGAAGATGAAGTCGCGCAGGTGGCTCGCGCTTTCCCGAATGTGCCCCTGCTCTTCAACTGGGCTGAGGGCGGCAAAACTCCGCCAATGCCGCTGGAACGTATCAAGGAACTCGGGTATCGCATTGTTATTTTTCCGATCAGCGCGCTGCTGACCGCCGCAAAAGCGGTCCGCGGGATTCTCGCGGAAATTAAAAAGGAGGGCACGCCCAGGCGCATCTTTTCTGACGGGAGCTCCTTCCGGGAATTCAACGAGATGATTGGGCTTGGTGAGATTCAGCGGCTAGAGAAGCGATTCGCAACGCAAGCTGGACAACACGCGGCTAAAACAGATGACTAAGGTTACGTCTCCGCCTTAGTGGCCTTGTCGAATTAGGGAATGACTGGCGGAATGTACGTCAGTGTCCGAGCGAAGAACCACACCAGGAAAAGAACCAATACCGAATTCACCATCAGCTGAAGCGCCGTAAAGCCCACCAGATCGCGCGCACGCACTTTTAGAATCCCCAAAATCGGCAGCATCCAAAACGGATTGATCAGATTGGGCAACGCTTCCGAAGCGTTGTAGACCTGCACCACCCAGCCGAGATGCACGTGCAGATCCTTTGCCGCCTGGAGTACGTACGGCGCCTCGATGATCCATTTGCTTCCGCCTGAGGGCACGAACATTCCAAGGATCGCCGAATAGAGCGAAACCAGCAGCGGGAAAGTACCGTGTGAGGAGATGCGCACAAAAAAATGAGCCATGTTTCGCGCGATAGGCGACATGGTCACGATGCCAAAGATTCCGCCATAGAATGGGAATTGGATCAGCACACCGGACGTGGCGGGGACGGCGCGATTCACCGCGCGAGTGAACGAGCGCGGCCGCCAATGCAATAGCAATCCAGCCATAAGAAAGAGAAAGTTATAGCTATTCAAATCGAGCGCAGCGAGTGGCCCACGGGCAGCCAAAACACGCGTCAGGTAGCCGAACCCAATTAAGGCAATAACGATCGAGAGAAGCGGAAAATATTCTAACCACTCGCCTTTTGTTGCCGGGCCGGGTTTATCTGGCGCCGTTTCCTCTTCTTGAGTCACCCCAAACCATTCCGCCGTCTTTGTCGAATGCGCGGGAGCGGAGAGATAGGCGACCAGGAGGCTGGAACAAATCAGCACCAAAGCCGTCATCATACTTTGCGGAAGATAGAGCGTTTGGCTCAGGGGAATTACACCACTGATCTTGAGGAGGTTCGTGGGAATCGCGCCGGGCGTTGCCATCAGCAACGCCGCGGACGAAGAGAACCCCAAAGCCCAAACGGTTCCCTGGCCAAGATAAGACGCCGCACCCATGGCGCGGTAATCGATGCCGCGCACGTTTTTGACGACTTCGCGTGCCAGCAGGGCCGCGAAAATTGTCCCGAGCCCCCAGCTGATCAGCGAAGTAAGCATGGAGAAAAGGGCCACAAAAGCAATTGCGCCGCGAGGTGTGCTGGGGATTCGCGAAAGGCGGCGAATGATCCGCGAGACGGGCGGCGAAACGGCTACGACGTAGCCGCCCACGATGATCATGGCCATCTGTACGGTGAAGGGGATCAGGCTCCAGAAGCCCTGCCCGAAGTAATCGACCACATCCCAGAATCGAGAGCCTGCGAGCATTCCGCCTATAAAAACTATGATCAATGCGAGTAATGCAAAGACGAACGCATCGGGAAACCAGCGTTGGGACCAATCCGCGAGCGCCACGCCGAGCGATTCGAGTCTGCCAGCCCGCTGCTCAGTGCCGCTCTCGGTCTCAACCTTCATGGCGTCGCTAATCCTCTCATGAGGGGCTGCATTTTTACGCGCGCGCGGGTATAAGATCGGTCGCAGTAAATGTCACAGGGAGAATCACCGCTATGTTCGCAAGAAATACGCCGATGCTCGCCATCGCCCTGCTTGTCTGTTGCGCGGCGCAATTGGGAATGGCGCAACAGGCCGCTCCGCTCACAGCCGTGCCGCCGAAGGAAGGCGACTTCGTCACGCAGAATTTCACGTTTGGCGATGGAGAATCGCTCCCCGAGATTCGCATGCATTACACCACAATCGGAACTCCGCAACACGATGCCAATGGTCACGTAACCAACGCCGTGCTCATCTTGCACGGAACCAATCGCAAGGGCGGCGTCTTCCTGGTGCCGTCGTTTGCCGGCGTTCTTTTTGGGCACGATCAGTTGCTCGATGCGTCCCGATATTACCTCATCCTGCCCGATCAGTTCGGCGCGGGACTGGGCAAATCGACCAAGCCGAGCGACGGTTTGCGCGCGAATTTCCCACACTATGATTATGCGGACATGATCGCCGCCATCCGGCTGATGTTGCGGGATGGACTGCACGTCGACCATCTGCGTTTGCTCGTCGGCACCTCGATGGGCTGCATGCAGGGATTCATGTGGGCGGAATCCCATCCGGATGACATTGACGGCTTGATGCTGCTCTCCTGCCTCCCGACCCAGGTCGCCGGCCGCAATCGCATGGTGCGCAAGCTCATGATCGACGATGTGCGGCTCGACCCCGGATACAACCATGGAAATTACACGCAGCAGCCGTACGGCTTGCGCGCGGCGCTGGGGCACTTACTCGTGGTTGCCAGCGCGCCTACGTTGTGGCAAGCGGAATATCCCACCGCGCCGGCCGCCGACAAATTTGTGGATGAGTACATCGCCGAAAACATGAAGACCACCGATGCGAACGATTTCGTCTACCAATACGACGCTTCGCGCAATTACGATCCGGAGGCCGGCATCGGCAAGATTCGCGCCCACGTCATGCTCGTGAATACCATGGACGACTTCTGGAACCCGGGCGAGATGGGCGTCGCCGAACGCGAGATGCCAAAATTAAAAAATGGTCATTTCGTCCTGCTGCCGATTACCAAGGAAACCCGCGGCCACTATACGTTTTTTCAGGCTGCACTTTGGCAAAAATATCTCGGGCAACTTCTTGACGAATTGAAACACTGAAGTGCGCCAGCAGAAATAGAACGGGCCGGACGATTATGTCCGGCCCGTTCTTCGCATTCAGGGTTTTTAGAAGGACAGTTTCAGTCCTAGCTGCATCGCCCGCGGCCCACCGGAGCCGAGCTGCGGGTTAGAACTGTAGGTGTCCGGTGTGAGCGGGACGATTCCAAAGCCCGCGACCGACGGATCCATCACACCGCCACCGGGACCGCCGCTGGGATTGGCGAATATGGGATGATTCAGAATGTTGAAGAATTCGACCCGGAACTCGGCGGTGAGCCGCTCCTTGAACTTGAACTGTTTGGTCACGGACATATCCCAGTTCTTGAAGCCGGCGTCGCGGAGAAAGTTTTGAGGCGTCGAGCCGTAGCTGCCGTAGGCGGGAGGAATCAGAACCGAGTTACCCACGGCGTAGCAGCCCAGGTTGAAAAGTGAAGCTACAGCAAGCGGACCCATGGCCGCAGCTTTCGCGTTACATGTTGCATTGGCCGTGGGAGCGGCAGGCGTGCCGCCACCCGGGAAGAAAGGAACGCCACCCGTTCCACCACTGAGTGCACCACCATTCGTATCCGTCCATCCGTGAACAGGCGTGAAGTCACTGGGGTTGCCAAAGAAGTCCCATTGCTCACCACGGGTCTGAGTGCTGTTGGCAATTTCGTTGGTTCCGCTGAAATCGTCGCTGACATCGGCCAAACCCCAAGGCAACCCGCCTTCGATAAGCACGATGGAGTTGACGCCCCATCCTTCGAGCATCTGCCCAAAGCCTTTCTTTCCGGGCAAAACGTAATTCAGAGAAAGCGTGAAGCGGTGTCTGATATCGAAATCGGTATTGGAATACAACTGCTGGCGCAGGCTGCCATAACTGTTCTCGGGCGGATTGAAAGTGCCCCCGGTGCCTTGCCCTGAGGCATCACCGAGGGCATGCGAATAAGTGTAACCGGCAGTGAACGAGAAGCCGCGATAGTTCCGGCCTGTTAGGGTCGCCTGCATGCCGTTGTAGTTTGATACATAGGCATTGTTAACGAGCGTGATGTAGCTCAGATAAGAGAAGCATTTGTTGCCAGGATTGAATGGTCCGCCCGAACCACCCGGGGCGCCTGCCCCAATTGCGGCGAAGAGTGCCGAGTTAGTGCAAGGCGCGGTGAACGGTTCGGCGGCTTGTTCAGCGGCCGCGTTAGGTCCTTGGGCACAAACGTCGAATGGCGTCGAGTCGGTGGCGCTGGCGATGCAGGCGGCGGCGGCACTCGTAGGATCGGCGGGATTCCCCCAGCCGGGGCTGAACCCGTTGACAAGCTGCGCCTGATTCTCGTCGACTTTGCCCAACAACCTGCTGCCATGGTTCCCAACGTAGACAATATCGAGGCTCAAGTTATTGGTAATGGCCCGCTGCAGGTCGAGATTCCACTGGGTCACGTACGGTGTCTTCAGATTGGGGATAACTCCGTAGATTTCACAGGGGCCAGGAGCGTTGAGATACGTTGCGGGATCCGGATTAATCGCGCCATCGCCGCAGGCTGGCGTGGCAACGGCGGAATAAAGCGTCTTTTGACCGCTCACCGGCAGGGCAGGGTTAAAGTTCTGCCACGCAGTGTTAACCGGAACGAGCGCGCCACCGGTGATGGCGAGGGATTGAAGATCGATGTTGCCGCTTGTCGGAAGCGACGTTAGGCTTCCGTTGTTGAAGCGCGGAAGGCCGGTGGGCATCGTGCGAAGGCCCAGTAGGTTGCCTTCGCCATTGAGCACATCGAAGCCCATCTGTTCATAGGTGATGCCGGCACCGGCGCGGATGACGGTCTTGCCGTTGCCTTGAACGTCCCAGGCGATACCCAGGCGGGGCGCGAAGTCTTTATGATCGCCCTGATAGGGGTTATTACTTTCGACGAGTCCGGTGGGAGAATTTGGATCGAAGTTGGCCAACTCGCCGCGTTTATCCTTGACGACGGTATTTATTTCATAACGAAGACCTAGGTTAACGACCAATCGCGGTTTCACACGCCAGTCGTCCTGAAGGAACAGCGCGTAACCTTGATTGCTCAAGTTCCGTACGGGATCGCCGAGAAACAGATTAGCCTGGCGGAGGGTGCCTGCGAAGAAGGTGTCCAGGGTCTTGAATTGCATCGGCCCTTTAGCATTTGAGGTTTCGTCCTCGGTAGACCAATTCATGAGGACCTCGCCGCCAAATTTGAAGGAATGCTTGCCGCGGAGATAGGATACGTGATCCAGGAGCGTGAGAACGCCGTCAGGTCCAATTATCTTGGGCCAGCCGCCTCCAAATCGGAAATTACTGTCAAAGGATCTGATCCTTATTCCCGGGAATCCGCCATATAAGGGATTGGTGATGCCCGTTGGCATCGCGTAAGTGACGCCGTCAAAACTGTAGTTCGCAGGATTCTGCGAGTGGTCGTTGGTTTCAAAAAGCTGGTAATAGTGAGCGTAACCCAATCGGGCTTCATTGACCCAGCTGGAGTTCGGCGTCCAGGTCCAGTCGCCTGAGCCGGCCTGGGAGCGTGCGTGTTCGATGGTCAAGTTGGCATTGGAAACTTGCGTGGTAGGGCCGTCGGAGGCCAAATCGTCGCCCTGGCTGATGAAATACATGCCCTCGAGCGAGTGTTTGTCGCTGAGGTGATAGTTGATCTTGGCGAGGCCGCCGTTCACGGTGTTGTTATTCGCCAAATCGGTGAAATAGGTCCCCGTCGTGGTGGACGGGAAAAGGCCCTGGAAGGGGCCGACGCCAGGGGCGGTTGTGGACTTCGAGGGATCGATGGCGCACGTGCCGGTGAGGCCGGCTAACGACGCGCTGAGTGGAGCGAGGGTTCCGGCACCCAGTGCAGTGGTGCAAGAGGTGACCAGATCGGTCACCGTCGGGAGGCCAGCGTGCAAATCCGGATTTCCGATCGAATAGCGCTGGCCCTCATAGTTTACGAAATAGAAAAGCTTGTCCTTTTTGATGGGACCACCGAACGTGCCGCCGAACTGTTCGAGAGCGACAGGCTGTTTGGTGGTGGCACAGGGAGCCGCCGAAGGGCAGTAATCCGGGTTGAAGTAGTCTCGGGCATCAAAAATGGTATCGCGGCCATAAGCGTAGCCTGAACCGTGCACATTGTTTGTGCCGGACTTGATTCCGATGTTGACGATCGGCGCCCGGCCGCCATCCATATTCCGCGCGCGGATTTTCTTCCGTCTTGAATTCGTCAATGGCGTCTACAGGCAAGATCGTCCCCGCGTCACCGGAGGCCATGACAGCATTAAAGACGCTCTGGCTCATCCAAGGATCGGTGGCATCAACGCCATTAATCAGGTAGATGTTGTCCTGCGGGCGGAGCCCGTTAGTGCTCTGGGTCCAGCCTGAGCCGCCCGGATAGATCGTTACGCCGGGCCGGAGCTGCAGCAGATTTTCAAAATTGCGGCCGTTCAAGGGCAAGTTATCGATGATCTGGGCTTGCAGCGTACCGCCGAGTTCGGCGTTGGTAGTTTCCACCAACGGGACTTCGCCCGTGACCGTGATCTTCTCCGATTGCTCGCCAGGCTGCAGTGTGAGGTCAACACGCAATTCGGCATTGACCTCGAGCACGATACCGTCATGCTCCGCAGTCTTAAAACCTTTGACCTCGGCACGGACCGAGTATGTTCCCGGAATTAAGTTGGGGGCGTTGTACTCTCCCGAGCTATCCGTCGTCAATGTCCGCGAAATACCTCTGGCGGTGTCCGTGACGGTGACAACAGCGCCGGCCATCGCGCCGCCGCTTTGATCGGTAACGCCGCCCAGGATTCTCCCGGCGTTGCCCTGAGAGAACGCGGAAAAAGAGATGAGCAAAATCGCGATGCTCGCGCCTAATATCCGAATCGCATTCCTGAGATTGAAAGGCACATGTAGTGAACGGCCCGCCCTTGGGGAATTCATAGCGCACACCCTCCAAACGAACGATTGGGAGCCCGGTAAGGCGATAGCGAAAACTAAATTTTAAGGAACCCTATACTGCGTGGCCGTATTAATGAGCGTCTGATATCACCCGGAGTTCCGCGATGTCAAGGAGTTTCGCTGTGGTCGAGAGTTCGGAAGACGTTAAAGACAACCGTGATGCGGACGAATTTTGTGGCGGACTAACGTTGCGCCGAGCCCACTTTACCCTTTCGAGCGGTTCAGGTCATCTCGCAAGCTCGGCAGCGCGCTGCTGCGTTTGCTTGGTCGCGCCCAAATACCAGTCGAGAATCTGTTCGCCGGTCCAGAACACCACGCCAGGCCGTGCATGGATATGTTCGAGCGCCTCGCGCAAGTAGCGAAGCCGGTGCGGCGCGCCCATGATGTATGGGTGTATCACTAGAGCCATGACCCGCGCCGAATCCGCCGCATCCGCGTACAACTGCTCGAATTGATCGATTGCCCGTTGTTTGTATTCGCCTGCGGGGTGATGTTGAATCAGCATCATGGCCACGTCGTTGCATTCCTGCGTGTAGGGAACATTGACGAGAGGCTTCGTGCGTGTCTTGAGCAGAACAGGCTGGTCGTCGAGCACCCAGTCGCAAACGTAATCGTACCCTTGCTCGGCCAGGATATCCGGCGTGTCCCAGGTCTCGGTCAGTCCGGGGCCCAGCCATCCACGCGGTTTTTTGCCGGTAAAGTTCCGAATCACCTCTGTTGTTTTGGCGATATCGGCACGTTCATCGGGAACCTTCTGCATGTTTTTCTGGCCGAAGCCGTGGCCAATGAACTCCCATCCGCGTTCGAGGGCAGCGCGTGCAATTGGCTGATAGGTTTGAATGGCGGAGCCGTTGATAGCCAGTACAGTGGGAATGCGAAAATGATCCAGGACGTCAACGAAACGCCAGAAACCGACGCGATTTCCATATTCGTGCCATGCCCAGTTCGGAATGTCAGGAATTGGAGAGCCGCCCGCAGGCGGACTAAGAACGGTTCTTGGCAAGGGCTCGTGCGGATTCCATTCTTCGACATTGACGATTACCCATACCACCAGACGCGCACCGCCGGGCAAGAGGAGGCGGGGACGTTCTTTTATCGGCGAATAAGCGATGCGTTCACTGGGTAACATGGTTCCTCCGAGGTGCGATAGAACAGAGTGAAAACCTGGAGATCAGCGCAAAAAGCCGCGTGCATTTTGTGTTTGCGGCGAATTCGATGTCAAGCGCGAAAAGATTGCTCAAACTACGCGGACGGTCAACTCCGCGACACCCTCGACGGAGCCGTGCAGGACATCCCCTCGTTGGACGGGCCCGACGCCCGCCGGAGTCCCCGTGAAGACGAGGTCGCCCGGAGTCAACGCGAAAAGATTCGAGAGCTGGGAAATAATTTCGGGCACCTTCCAGATCAAGGCTGCAAGATCCGAACTCTGGACGCGCTTGCCATTGCATTCCAGCCATAACGCGCCCTTTTTGGGATGGCCGATCTTACTGGCGGGCGCCACGGCGGAACATGGAGCCGAGAAGTCGAAAGCCTTTCCGGGTTCCCAGGGGCGCGCCAGCTTCTGGGCCTGCAATTGAAGATCGCGCCTTGTCATATCGAGGCCCACTGCGTATCCGTAAATGTGAGTCAGCGCGTCCTCAACGCTAATGCCTGCGCCGCCTTTCCCGATCGCCGCAACCAACTCGAACTCGTAATGCACGTTTTGCGAGGACGATGGATAGGGGAAATCGCGCCCTTGCGGGAGGAGGGCATGACCTGGTTTGAGGAAAAAGAAAGGAGGCTCGCGGTCGGGATCGTGCCCCATTTCACGCGCGTGGTCGGCATAATTGCGGCCCACGCAGAAGATTCGATTTACCGGGAACAAATCCGCCGTTCCTACTACTGGGAGGGCTGGGATAGGTTCGGGCGTAACGACATAAGACATCGGTTTCCTCACTTTGTGAAGCCGTACTTGACGGCGCGCCGCCAGATTGCGTCATAATCCGCGGAGCCACCCGCGATTACAACCGCGTGCCACCGCGTAGCTTCCGAATCGGGCAAATCGGGCGAATCGGCGCGGTATGACGCTCGATAAAAGAAAAGGAGAATAGCATGAACCGTTTGCTCATTGGATTGCTCGCTATTAGCGCGGCAGCCGTGTGGCTGCTGACGGGTTCTAATCTTCACTCCGCTCAGCAGCAAAAATCATCGGCGCCGCAATTCCTGGAAGGCGACGCCTACCAAAAAGCTCGCGCCTTTTCGCCCGCAGTAATCACGAAGGGCGGCAGAATCATCTGGTTAGCTGGCCAAACCGCCACGCAAGACGTGAACGGTAAACCACTCCCCGGCGACTTTCAGGGACAGGCGCGAACGGTCTTCCAGCTCATGGACCGCACTTTGAAGCGCGATGGAGCGAGCCTGAAGAACGTAGTGAATATGACGGTCTTCATCAACGATCCTCGTAATGGAGATCAGCTCGTCAAGCTGCGCCGGGAGTTTTTCCCCGACGGCAAGTACCCGGCAAGCACGATGATCACCGTCTCAGATTTTGCGCAGCCGGGAATGATGATTGAAATCGAAGGTATAGCCGTCGTTCCCGAGTGAATTCCGAACCATTCACTCGGGGGCGACGCCAAATTCCCTAGTTGAAGCGAGCAGCCTAGATTTAGAAAGTTAATTTCAGGCCCAATTGAATCGACCGCGAGGCGCCCGAGCCCAGCACGGAGTTGGTGAATCCAGCAGCATCGGGAGTCGTACAGCCGCAACCAAACGTACCGCCCGCCGACGGATCAGTACCCGTTTTGAAAGCGACGGGAAGCGCCAGATCAGTGCGGTTGAAGAGATTAAAGAACTCCGCTCGGAATTGCGCTCCGAACCGCTCCTTGAACTTCCAGTCCTTTGCAATCGAGAGATCCACGTTGTAGAAGGGCTGTCCGCGGAAGATATTGCGCCGCGCATTGCCCTGGGTTCCATAGGCAGGCGGAGTCAGAACGCCGCCACCTTGTGCATAGCAGCCGAGATCGGTAAGCGAAGCGAGTGCGAGTTGTGTGAGTTGGGTATTCCCGGCATATGGGGCTACCGCGGCGGTCTGGCAGGCTGCCAAGGCGGCGCTTCCCGTAAGTAGGGGAATAGCCGTTGGACCTGACTTGAAAGCGGAGGTCGGCCCAGTAAAGTTCCAGAATTGGAACGGGGTGCTCGCGTTATTGAGTTCGCCTGTTCCGGTGATATCCGTCGAGAGATCGTCAGCTGTCCAAGGCGTCGCCGAATAGAGGGCAACGATCGGGCTGATCGACCAGCCTTGCAGCATCTGCCCTGGAGACTTCATGCCCGGGACGTTATACGTCGTGGACAGAGTGAATCGGTGGCGGCTGTCGTTATCACTGTTGGCGTAGAGGAAATTCGGGTCGGCATTGTTTCCAGAAATCCCATTGTCAAAGGTGCCGCTCGAGAGCATGTCCAAGGCATGCGAATAGGTGTACCCCATGAGGAAGGTAAGCCCATGTGAAGCCCGTTCGGTCACAGTGACTTGCAATGAGTTGTAGTTGGAACGGTCGAGGTTTCCGATCTGGTTGATGTTCTGAAGATATGGGAACCGGGCATAAGGCGCTGCTGCCGCTTCCGCGGCAGGATCGGCGGCGCATTTGTTATAACCCGTTGCCGCGCTCCCGATGCATGTGCTAATCGCCGCCGGCGTCCATCCTGCACCGAGCGGAGGTTGGTTGAGATCGGTTTTGCTTGCCTCTCGTCCGTGGTTCGCGACGTATGCGATATCCACTGTCAGGTTGTTCGTGATGGCGCGCTGGATGTCAACATTCCATTCCACAGTCCATGGTGTGCGATAGTTTGGATCGACCGCAGCAACTAGCGAGCAGGGAGTGGCCGTAAAAGGGGAGCCATCGTTGTTCGTGACGGGCTCATTCCATGGAGTTAAGCCGGGGGCATTGTCGTACGTACATGAAGTCCCACTATAGCTAGCGCCGTTAACGTTGAAGGGTATGGCAGTCGGGAATACCGGCCCGGTGAGATTCCAGCCGATCTGACTGGGCACGAGGTTTAACTGGCTGGGTGTATGGGCGTTGATCTGTGTGCCGCTATTGTTCACGCCGATGCTCGGGAAATTCGCCCCGAACGGATTAAGATCAACCGTTTCGCCGAGCAGCGCGGCATTATAAAAGACGCCCGCTCCAGCGCGGACAACAGTCTTTCCGTTGCCTTTGACATCCCAAGCCAAGCCGACGCGCGGCGCGAAATCCTTATAATCGGCCTTCCACATCGGAGGCAAGCCGCTGCCTCCGACCTGGGTAATAGCCGGAGTCGTCAACGGGTTCACGTTCGGATCGAAATTGGCGATGTAATTATTGCGCTCGTGCGGACGCCCCGTATATTCGTAACGCAAGCCAATATTCAAAGTTAGTCTTGGCTTCACACGCCAGTCGTCCTGAACGAAGCCTGCGAAGGAGTGACTTCGCGATACTGACGTAGGATCGCCCACGAGGATGATGCCGTTCTGTGTGTTACCGAGCAGGAAATTTTGGAGAGCAGTATTGGTTTTAGAGCTTTTGAAGCTGACTGAACCGTTGCCGAAGTTATACGGGTCGTTGTCGGCGACGCCGAGCAGAAACTCAAAGCCGAACTTGAACGCGTGCTTACCACGCAAGTAGGAGACGTGGTCCACGAAATCTGCCGTGCCTTCAGGTCCGCGGTTGCCCTCCCGCTGTCCCTGCCCCAAAAAGCCAGTGAAACCCTTGATCGTGACTTTCGGCATGCCGAAATACAGTGGGTTTGTTATACCGGTCGGAATGCCATAGCCAGTCGGCCACGGGTCAGTCGGATTCACGTTGTGATCCACGGCCTGAGCCCTGAAGTGGAGTAAAGCCACCCCGCCCCTGAATTCGTTCACCCAGGTGGAGTTTGGCGTCCAGACCCAAGTGCCGTCTTCATCGTAGACTCGCGTATTACTTTGGTTTTGCCATTGCGGCGTCAGTTGGTTCTGATCCAACTGGACGACGGCGTTCGCATAACCGATAAAGAACATGCCACTCAGGTGGTTGGTGGCATTCAGGTTGTAATCCACTTTGGCGATGCCGTTGTGAATCGGGTTTACGGTGGTTAAGGGCGGGTTGTAGCTGGTTGTTCCCGTCGCATTGAAGGGGAAGAGATTCTCAAATGTCGACGAAGAAGGAGACACGGTGCACGGCGCGGGATCACCCAGTTGGAAATGGCTCAAACCTGCAATCTGCGCGCTGAGTCCATTAATCGCCTTACCGTTAGTTTTCAAAGCATTGCATGCATCCGTCATGCTTAAAGCCGCGTTCCCCACCGGAACACTGATCGGAATCGTCGGCGTAGCCGAGTCCCCTACCGTGTAATTCAAATCTTCGTAGCCTAGAAACCAGAAAAGCTTGTCCTTGATGATCTTTCCGCCGGCCGTCGCGCCGTACTGTTCCAGACTGATCGGCACTGCCTTGCCGACGAAAAAATTAGCGGCGTCCCACGGCGTATCGCGCCCAAACGCGTATGCTGTTCCGTGCAGGGTATTGGTGCCAGACTTTACGCCGATGTTTTGGACCGCGCCGTCTCTCCAGCCGTATTCCGCCTTTGGATTTTGCTCGATATTGAATTCCTGAATCGCATCCACCGGCAGAAGGCTGGTGGAGTCGCCCTGATGGTAAGACGTATTCAGCACGCTTCCGCCGCTTTGCTGCGCCATCGTGACCAAGCCGTCGATCAGGGTTACATTCTCGCCCCCTCGAAGCCCGTTGCTGCTCTCCTCGCCAGTGCCCTCTCCGATCGCACCCACAACCCCAGGGCGCAGTTGAAGCAGTCGTTGGTAATTTCGCCCATTAAGGGGTAGAGCGTTAATCGCCTGGTTGCTGACCGTTCCACCCAAGGTGGCGTCGGTAGCATCGACCGCGGGCACTTCACCGGTCACCGTAATCGTCTGAGTTTGTGTGCCCGGCTGCAGCACCAAATCCACGCGGGTATTCCGCCCGACCTCGACGCTGACATTTGTGTGCTCGACTACCTGGAATCCCTTGGCCTCGCCCCGAACCGTATATGTGCCCGGAGTCAAATCTACCGCCACGTATTCGCCGGCGCTGTCGGCGGTCAGCACCTTCGAGGTGCCTCTGGCTACGTCCGTAACCGTCACCATTGCCCCTGGGATTGCGCCTCCGGACTGATCGAAGACGCTTCCCTGGATCGTCCCCTGCACTCCCTGCGGGGACGCTGGAACTGAAAACAGAAACGTCGCAAGCACCACCGCTGCGATTGGGAAATACCTCATCCAACGGCACAGTAGTACGGCTGGCACGGACAAAGCTCTCATAGACAACTCCTTCCGGGTTTATGGTCCCGAGGCTACGCCTGAGGTTAGAAACTACGCGGACACACCCAGCGGTTCCCCAGTTCAATTACACAAAGTGTTTTCGCCGCGCCGCTGATAACACACACTTCGAACGCATGTCAAGAAAAAGCGCCCGAATTTACAGAAAAGCGACACGGCCCCTGATTGCGCGACTGAACCCTAATGAGGAGGTTGCGCGCAGCCCTGGATGCGCTTCATCCAGCTGCTTTTTCATACAAAAGCAACAGCAAGAATTTGGGATGCAATGAGCTCTATTTCTGACCGGCGAGCTCATCCTGGCCGGCAGGAATGGCAATCGTATTCAGGTAATCGATCGCTTGCGAAGGAACGCAAAGCTGTTCGTCCTCTTGCTGCTGGGGCGTAAACCTGAATTTATTGGTCACGTCCACAAACGGCTTCGTGTACATTTTGGGATCGTCAATGGTTACAGTAAGTTCCAAGTCATTGCGGTCCACGCGCGTGTAGCGCTCCTCCACGTGCATATCCACGCTATGCGGATAGCCTCGGCGGTCGATCCAGGTCGAATCGTCCACGCCGGTGGTCTCAACGACAAGGGTGTTATCGCCATCCCAATGCCCTATGGAGTAGCCGTACCACCTCGAACTTGGTCCACCCTTGGTTCCGAAGTTCTTAGGAAGCGGGCGTCCGTCCATCCACACCATGCGCCAAATTTTTGAGTACTGCGTCATGATCACGATGCCCTGGGGCATCGGTGCGAAGGCCAAGCCCCTGGTTTCATTGGTCGCGCTGCGCGGAAAGCCGAAGGGATCGCACGTTCTCCACGGGTCGTTCGAATGGGCGCTGAAGGGATCCGGAATATTCATCTTGAATTTGGATTGCCCCAGAGGCGTCAGAGAAGGCTTATCGGCGAATTTCGGTTCCAGCGGACCGTTCCAAAAGCCCGTCAGGTCATGCACCGGTGCGGGTCCGCCCGGCCCGGAATTGGCCAACTTCTCGTAAACGCTGGGAGGACGCTGATCAACCTGTCCTGGCCCCCTGGTAGGCGTGTCCTGCGACCGGGCAGTTGACGAAAAAGCGAGGGCTGCGGTCAAAATACCAACGGAAGCGATTAGAAAATGTTTCATATGCACACTCCTCGGCTAGCGTCGAGCCCTTCTCTGCAAGATGACGAGGTAAGGTGACGTGTCGCGGTCTACTGTTCTCGATATCCCAACGCGCTGTCTTTTAGTGCTGTGCCGTCGGCCAGGACAATTCGATTCAGCCGTCCAACGGGACGCCCTGTCTTCGATTGGTATATGTAGACTGTAACCACATCGCCAGGCTGCACGGAATCCTTGGTCCATCCCAATAAGCCGAGCGACGAAGGGCTTCCGGCCTCACCCGCCCAATGCACGACGTTGCCCTTGTCGTCTTTGACGTCGAACATGAGAAACGTATGTGGGTTGCCCCACACGAATTTGGTAACCGTCGCTCCCTTCAACTCCACTGCCTTGCTTGTCTCATAAGCTGCGTTGCCATGATGTGCGATTACCGTGCCGGTTGCCGACAAAATAGCCACAACTAAAAGAAGATATAAGGCGATCCTGGGCCGCATTGGACTCCTCCCTGGGAGATTCGATAGCACAAATTCCGTCGTTGACGCAATGATTTCCATTGCGTCCCTGGGGAAACGCTTCCTTGCGCCTGCATCCCATAGACGCGGCGCAAGCACCCAGCGTTTCCTTGATGGCCAACGTCTTCATTATTGTATTCATGGGCTCTCCGTTGTATTTTGCCCATCGCTCTTGATCGAAAACGCATCCGGTTCGGGGTCACATGGGAGGCCACACGTGCGGGCGAAGATGACAGGCTGCCTTTCAGCAGTGCTGGGTTTAGTCTTGGTTCTGAGCATCACGGGCCACCCTGCGCAGAATCGTGAGGCCCACCAGGCGAATGCTAAAGCTCCGCTTAAGCTTCTCGGAGTTATCGCGATTCCCGGTAATCCGCTGGTGAGTTCCGATATTGCCTGGGTCGATCCCGGAACGAAGCGATTTTATCTTTCCGACCGTTCGAATTTGGGCATCGATATTATCGACGCCGAGAACAATTTGTTTGTGGGGCGAGTGACTGGATTCGCGGGGCCCGGCAACGCCACACCGCCGCCTCCGAACGGCCAAGGCCCAAATGGCGTGCTTGTCACGCCGGACAAGAAAGTCTGGGCTGGCGACGGCAACAGCATGGTGCAGGTGGCGGACGTGGACCCTGCCTCGCCGACTTACCTGAAAATCATCCAGTCCATCAGCACGGCAATTCCCGAGTGCGGCTCGCACTGCGATCGTGCTGACGAAATCGGGTACGACGACTCGGATCACTTGATTTTGATCGCGAATAACCAGCCT
Source organism: uncultured Acidobacteriota bacterium (assembly GCA_963846235.1). Lineage (GTDB taxonomy): Bacteria > Acidobacteriota > Terriglobia > Acidiferrales > UBA7541 > Palsa-189. Next base: position 2,069,253 of record CAWJVF010000002.1, on the reverse strand, counting down.
CTTACGGCCAGCCCAACGGCTCCGCCGACCCGATCCAATCCCTATGCGACTTTCATTTCGGCTGACAGCTACAAAGTGTTGGGCCGTGTTGTATTCGAAGGCGCCACCGGATTGGAGCAGCCGTTGTGGGTTCCCGAATTGCACCGCTTCTTCATTACGGTGCCCGGCTACCGCAACAAAGGTGGGAGCAACGGGGGAAACGGGGAAATTGCAGTCATCGACCCAAAGAGCATGAAAGTCGAAAGGACGTTGAAGCCGGGCGAATGTCATTCCAGTGGTGAGGCGCTAGGGCCGTCAAATCACGTGCTGGTCACTTGCGGAGGCCCGGTCGTCTTGAATGCATCCGACGGCACAATTATCTCGAGGATTACTCAGATTGGCGGAGGAGATGAGGACTGGTACAACCCGGGAGACGGCCGATTCTACTTCACCTCGGAAGATAAGAGCACACCGCCGGTAGAGTCGCTCGGCGTTGTCGATGCCCAATCGGGAATGTGGTTGCAAAACGTGCCGGACCCGGGCGGGCGGCAAGCAGTGGCTTTTGCAGAAAACAATCGCGTCTTTACCCCGGTGCGAGTCACGCCTGCGATTATCAAAGATCCGTCGACCGATAACACCACCTGTGCGCAGTTTGGCTTCAAGGGGACGGGTTGCGTCGCTGTCTTCGCTCACTCAGCCGAGGGGACAAACCAGAAGAAGTAATAGGGGGATGTGCTACGCTTTCGAATCGCTGATTACTCTTGTGATGGTTGCGAATCCCACTATCTTGCCATTTGCATCTCTTACCTGAGACAAGGACATCGACACGCGTATGCTTTTTCCATCTTTGCGGATATGAGTAGCCTCGCAAGGTGGAATTATCTCTTCTTTTACGAGATCTTTGGATAATCTGCCGAATTCATCCGCTTGGTCCGGAGCCATCAGCATAGATCTCGACCGCCCAAGAACGTCCTTCTCCGAATACCCATAAATTCTCTCCGCACATTTGTTCCAGCTCACGATAGTGCCGCCAAGCGTGTAAAGCACAATCGCGTCATTCGCATATTCCACAATTGACGCCAATTGAGTGAGCCTTTCATGAAGGCGCTTACGTTCGGCGACTACGCTTTTCAGTTCCTGGCTCTGGCGCAAAAGTTCTCGCGTGCGGCCAATAATCTTTTCCTTGGACTCTCCTGTGAATTCCACATACTTCAGCGCCCTTACATACTCGACGAAGGTTTTCCAGGAGGCATGATCCAATGAAAGAGGCAACAACACGCTAGTCATTTCTGCCCCGGCCTCGGCGAAAGCCTGTCCATCCACTATTTGCCGAAGAAGTTCGCCGTAATTCTCGCTGAAGCTCCACCGCGGGCAGGCCGTATCCAGTAACCGCATTTCCTCTTCCGATTCGGCCAGTTCTCTAAGTTGTTGAGTCAGGATCGCAATTTCCGCACTGTTTTCCGCTCGTTTTGCGAGCAACGATTCGATATTCTCGGGCACGCGAATCCAGATCTGCATGGTGAGTTGAAGGTTGTACGTGCAATAGGAAAGAACCTTCTCGGCCATTTCCAGCTTGGCCTCAACCGCGCTATAAGACTGGTTTAGCTGTTGCACCGGTTGACCGCTCCGTCGCTAGCGGCTGTCAAAGCCGCAACTTCCAGGGTTTGTGTAAGGGTCACGAATAGCGGAAAAACACACTTCCGCATTCTTTGATAGCCTTAACAGTTTTATGACGTTTAGGGGTACGTCGGAATGGGACATTAGTACCTTTTATCGCCTAACCAACCGGCCTAGTATTAACGTCTTAGCTACCAGACCGCTGACAAGCCCCCTCGCGTACTCGACGTAACCCCCCGCTTTTGCAGGGGATCTGAAGTCCCTGGAATCTGAAGTCCGTGGAAAAGGTGGAAGTTGTATACTGGCCGGGGTTGAGTCACGAAATGGCTCTTTCTTAGTCAGCAGGCGCAAATGGAGCGGAAATCCTTCGCTCTCAAAAGAACGCGCCGCGTCGGAGGTCGCAATGGAAAAGCCTAATCAAGCAAATACCGAGGAATTATCGCGCGAAACCGCAACACGAAAGGGCCGGCTCGATCGGCGAACCCTGTTACGTGCCGGCGCTCTTGCCGCGGGCATGGCTGGCATGGGCGCAGGAATAGCTCGAGCCGCTGAGACCATTGGCGCCGATGCGCCCGACTGGATGAAGACGCCAGGGCGCTCTTTATCGGCCTACGGGATGCCTTCCAAGTACCAGGAGAAGGTGCAGCGCGCCTTTACGATACTTCCCGGACGAGCGGGAACCGGTGCGTCGCGAACTCCACTGCAGCTGCTCGAAGGCACAATCACGCCCAATGGATTGCATTTCGAACGCCACCATAACGGCGTTCCTGATATCGATCCGAGCCGTCACGAATTGGTGATTCACGGGCTCGTCAAGCGGCCGCTCGCGTTTTCCGTGGAAACGCTTATGCGCTATCCGATGGAATCGCAAATCCGGTTTCTCGAATGCTCCGGCAATAGTGGCTCCTTCAATCAGCCGGAGCCGCAGCAAACCACAGCCGGCGGGCTCAACGGCCTTCTCTCCTGTTCGGAGTGGACCGGCGTGCGGTTGGCCGCGCTTCTCGACGAAGCGGAAGTAGCGCGCGAGGGCAAATGGGTTGTCGCCGAGGGCGCGGATGCGGCTGCCATGAGCCGTAGCGTGCCGCTGGAAAAATGCATGGACGACGCCATGATCGCGCTTTATCAAAATGGAGAAGCGATTCGTCCCGAACAGGGCTATCCGATGCGTCTTTTGCTGCCAGGCTTCGAGGGGAATATGAACGTGAAGTGGCTCCATCGGCTGAAGGTAATGACCGAGCCTGTCAACGCCCGCGACGAGACTTCGCACTACACGGAATTGATGCCCAACGGGAAGGCGCGCCAGTATATGTTTCTGCAAGGCGTGAAGTCGGCGATCATCAAGCCGTCGGCTGGAATAAATATGAAAGGACCAGGCTTCTACGAAATCTCCGGGCTGGCATGGTCGGGGTCGGGACGAGTTTCCAAAGTAGAAGTCTCGACCGATGGCGGGAAAAGCTGGACTGTTGCCGCTCTCACTCCGCCGGTTTTGTCGAAGGCGCTGACTCGCTTTCGGCTCCCGTGGCAGTGGGATGGACGGTCTGCAACGCTGATGAGCCGAGCCACGGACGAGAAAGGAGAGGTGCAACCCACCAGAGCTTCGTGGGTCTCCCAATATTCGCCCGTCCAGTTTTATCACTTCAACGGAATACAAGGCTGGCGCGTGGACGCGGATGGGACGGTGAAACATGTCTACGTTTAGGTTTGGAATTCTGCTGCCCGCCGCGGCGCTTTGCCTGGTCTCATCTGTTTGCAAGGCGCAACATCCCAATCTCGGCCGTCCGTTGACTCCGGACGAGGTAAGTAAACTCGATATCACCGTGACTCCAGAGGGCAACGGCTTGCCGCCGGGCAGCGGTTCTGTTTCCGCGGGAGCCAAGGTTTATGCGGACAAGTGCCAGTCCTGTCACGGCGCGAAGGGCCAGGGCGGACCGCAGGATCAGCTCACCGGCGGAATCGGCACGCTCACATCACAGAAGCCTGTGAAAACACCGGTAAGCTACTGGCCGAGCGCCACCACGATTTTCGACTACGTGCGCCGCGCCATGCCTTTGCAATCGCCGCAATCGCTGACCGACGACGAGGTGTATGCCGTCACCGCATATATTCTGTCCATCGACAGTGTTGTTCCTCAAGATGCCGTGCTCGATGCGAAGACTTTGCCGCAAGTCAAAATGCCAAATCGCGACGGATTCGTGCGCTGGTGGCCGGTGCCTAAGCGTTAGTTTGTAATTAGCTGGGCAATAAACTCCTAGATGATGTCTGAAGTTCCTGTGGCGGAATGAAATTCCGCTAAGGCCGAATGCCGGCAATATTCAGTTTTACCCGGTAAAGACCCGTGCGAGCCGTCAAATAAAGAGTCTTGCCGTCCGCGTCTCCCCAGGCTAGGTTGGCTGGTTCTTCGGCCGCTTTGATGGTGCCCAGGTGCTTGCCTTGCGGCGAAAGGATCCAGACGCCGCCCGGTCCAACACCGTAGATGTTTCCTTTCTGGTCGAGTTTCATCCCGTCGGGCACGCCCTCATCCTTGCTCGTACTCATATCGAAAAAGATTTTTCCATTTGCAACGCTGCCATCCGGCCGCACTTCGAACCGCCAGTACGTCTTGCTGAACGAATCGTTAACATAAAGATACTTTTCGTTCGGCGAAAAGGCGATCCCATTGGGAGCCTTGAGATCCCGCGAAAGGAGCTGCAATTTGCCGTTCGCCCAGCGATAGAAGCCATTAAAGGGCAACTCTTTTTGGGAGTCCTGATCCAACTTGGGCAATCCGAACGGGGGGTCGGTGAAATAAAGTGAGCCGTCCGATTTATACACCAGATCATTGGGACTGTTTAGCCGCTTACCTTCATATTTGTCGGCTATGATGGTGCGCTTGCCGTCTTTTTCCAAACGCACGACGGACCTGTCTCCATGCTGGCAAAAAGTAATCCGTCCTTCCTTATCAAACGTGATGCCATTGGAGCCGATCAGCGTAACCTCTGCGCGGCCGTTGTTGGTTTTGTAACCTACATTAACGGGGTTTGTGCCTTTGAAGCCGCTTTTGTCCAGAAAGACGGAAGCCTTGGTGCCAGGGCTCCACTTGTCGATCACATTTGCCGGAATGTCGCTGAAGAGGAGATAACCTGGGCTGGTGCTGTGCACCCAGACGGGCCCTTCGAGAAAGCCGAAACCATCGGCGACTTTTTCCACGCGCGCATTGGCAGGAACAATCGCATCAAGCGCCGCATCGAGCTTCACGATCTGCCCGGCATCCTGACCGGACAGCAAAACATTCGCGAACACCACGACGAGCGCGGCTGAGACGATTCGTAATGGTCTACGCATAAGCCGATTCTCCTCCCCAGGCACGGCGTATACACCCTGGGTGCTCGAACTGTCAAACGAGGCCGTGGATGAGATACTGTCGAAGTCGTATGTCGCTTGGCCTTCGACTAAGCATCGCTTCCGAATCTCGGAGGTTCTCATGAAAACAATTCGTTCTTTCAGACTCATCTTTGGGCTGATTGCTATGGTAAGTGTTGCAAGTCACTTGCGCTTCGAGACGTCAGCAGCGCCGCCGCCCGATTCCAATTTTGTCCTCGTCGCACACGGCGGCGCGGGAGACTACAGCAACATGAAGCCCGAGCAGATCGAGATGCGTCGCGCGGCGATGCTCAAGGCGGTACAAGCTGGCTACACAATTCTGGCGAAGCGCGGCCGCAGTCTGGATGCGGTGGAAGCAACGATTCGCGCCATGGAGGACTCCGGATTGTTCGATGCAGGGCGGGGGTCGTATTACACGCGCGAAGGCGTGCCAGAAATGGACGCGGCGATCATGGATGGCCGCACGCTCAACGCCGGCTCCGTCGCGTCGCTCAAGCACATCGCGAATCCCATTCACCTCGCGAGGCTGGTGATGGAAAAGTCGCCTCATGTCATGCTGGTCGGCGAAGGCGCCGAGGAGTTCGCAAAGTCACAGGGCATCGAACTGGTTTCTCCGTATTCTTTCTTCAATGAACGCGAATGGGAGAGATATAAGAACGCCAAATCAGCCGAAGAGAAGAAGAAAGCGGCGGAAGTTTTCGCCAACGAAGAACATGGAACTGTCGGCGTAGTGGCGCTGGACCAAGGAGGTAATCTCGCCGCCGGCACTTCGACGGGCGGAACGGTAATGAAAATGCCCGGGCGTGTAGGAGACTCGCCGATTATAGGCGCGGGAACCTACGCTAACAATGAAAGCTGTGCAGTGTCTGGAACGGGCACTGGCGAATTTTACATGCGCAACATTGTCGCGGCGGACATCTGCGAGCGTGTGCGCTACTTGCATGTCACCGTGGAGCAGGCCGCAAACGACGTCGTGATGAAAGAACTTGTGGAGCAGCACGGAGACGGTGGCGTGATCGCGCTCGATCCGAAAGGCAATATCGCCTCGCCATTCAATACGAATGGCATGATGACTGCTACGGTGCGAGCAGATGGAAAGGTCACGTTGCAGGGCTGGAGCAAAAGCGCGAAGCCAAGCATTGTCCCAGTCGCAAAATGACATAATGGTCAGGAACTGACAATGGCGCGCAAGCTGGAAGATTTTGAGAATGGCAAAGCGGATCGCCGTCAAATACTGCGAGCCCTGGGGTTTATTGCGGGAGGTGCTTTCGTGGCGAGGGCTCTTCCAGAAAGGGTTGCTGCATTTGCTGAACGCGTCGCGCAAGGCGCTGCCGGCGGCGGCAAGTCGTTTCCAGTAACCACCGTTAATCATCTGAACCTGACCTCAGCGAATTACGTCAGGAGCCGTAACTTTTATGTTGACCTGTTTGGGATGCGGGTGGCGTGGGATGACGGCAGACAGTGCGCGCTTGAATTTGGCAGTCTCACTTCGCCGAATGGCATGTACATCCGGCCACTCACCAAGCCCAGGGAAAAGCCAACGATCGGCCACATGGCTTTCGGAATTCCGAATTTCATGTCCCAGAGGGCTGCCATGAAGGCTGAATTGGAGCGCCGCGGCATCAGGAACGTTCGCCCTGATGGCGAAGTCGGATGGAGTTGCACTGATCCGGCAGGGTATCCGCTGAATATCTGGGTTCCGGAGAAAGACAAAGCCATGTTTCCGGGGGCTGCGGGACCTTGCGATGTTGCGGCATCTGAAAAATGCGTCGCAGCGTCGGAAAGGGGACAGAAGAATTTGAATGCCGCGCCGAAGCCGAGCGGCAAAGGTTTCCACGCGACGGGCTACAGTTTTATTGTCTTGAATGTGCCGGACGTCGCAAAGGAAAGAGATTTTTACCGGGATTTACTGGGAATGAAGGTCATCTACGACAAACCCGAAGGACCCGGTGCCGAATGTTTCTTGAGGTTTGGTCAGAATACACTCCACTTGCGTAAGATGAGCAATCCTGCGGGGAAGCCTTACTGCAATCGATTCGGAGTAACAGTCGAAAACTACGAGCAGAATCTGGTGGAAGCCGAATTAAAGCGGCGGGGCCTCAAACCGAACCCGGATTCGAAATTGTCATGGTCGATTGTGGACCCCGATGGATATCAGGTCGGAGTTTCCGGCGCTGGATTTTCAGAGCACATCGCCAACGAATGCCACGGCAGCAGCGCGACTTGTCCCGGAGGTCCCACAGGCTAATCCATCGCGGCGGGAGCCGTAGCCCCCGATTCGACTCTCTGGCTATCGATTAGGCTTGCCGACCGCGGGCTCCCTGATTCTCTTAGTGAACGAATTCTCTTCCGACCATACGCAGGGAAGCTCCCCAATCTCCACGCCCGGCCGAAGCTTCATCATTCTTTCTGGTCCGATGATCGGCTTCGTATACGCCTTTGCATCGTCTACCCGGATGTTGTACACGATAGTATTGCGGTCCACGCGCTGGTAGCGTTCGGTGACGCGCATATCTTCACTATGCGGATATCCCGTTGCGCCAAGCCAGGTCTTGTCATTAAACCCCGCAGATTCGACAACCAGTGTGTAGTCTCCTTCCCAATGTCCGATGGCGTAACCGTACCACGTCGGATCGGGATCTTTGGGAAGCGATCGACCGTCGGTCCAGATCGGCCGCCACTCGTGTTCGCGCTCGAAGAATTGAATGATCTTCGCCGGAGTCTGAACAAATTCAAACGGCGTGGGAAAAAACATAATGCGCGGGAAGCCGGCAGGGTCGCATTGCAGGATGGGGTCATTGCCGCCAGGCACGGCTCTCGACCCATATCCGGGACGCTCGGGATCGAACCTTGCTTGCGCCCAAGGCGTCATGGGCGGCATATCTTTCTCCGGAGCGGTGCTTTCCGCGCCGCCGCTGCCTTGGTATAGCCAGACGCCAGACATGTCGCGTTTCGGCGCAGGCGCAGCGGCATCTTTTGCAGCCTTTTCCTGCGCCCCAGCCGACGCGGAAATAGCGAACGCGAAGACCAGCATCACCGCGAATCGTAAAGTCAAAGTGACGCGCCGTAACTTCATCTCAAGTCCATTTTCAGGACGTGCCCGTCATCGAATACGACTTTCCCGCTTTTCTCGCCGGAAAATCCGACCGGCGCTCCGCTCTTGGCGGGAACCAGCGTCACAGTAATGTGATCTCCCACTTTGATTGAATCTCGAGTCCAGCCGTTTCTCTTGAGTATGCCTGGACTTTGCGACTCGACAGACCAGGCTACGACATCGCCTTTATCGTTTTTCACATCGAGATAGATCTGACAATGAGGGTTGGACCATACGAATTCGGTCACGTTACCAGCGATCGTGGTCGGATGTTGTTCGTCGTAAGCCACATTTCCGTGATGCGCAAGCATCGAGCTGCAGGCCACGACAAGCATCACAATCAACGCGGCGGATGTTGTCAGCTTGGGCTTCATCTCATGTCCTCGTCATATCTTCATCTTTCCAGCGAATTGGATTACTGTGGCGAAAAAGCGAGCAACACGTTGCCGGGAATACCTGTGCCAAACTGGTAGCCCGATCCCACGTAGAGCATCCCGCCGACGATCGTCGGTCCTGCGGAGGCCATCGTTCCGCCATTTGCCTTCACTTCGTTCACGGTTTTGAACTCATGGGCCGTATTGACTTCCCAAATCTGGTGGCCATCCTCGGTTGAAAGCGCCCGCAGAATGCCGTCCCATCCGCCCGAGAACACCACGCCTGGAATCACGGTCAGTGCCGCGGTCTCGCCCTGGAACGGGCCTCCAGGATGTTGCCCCGGCAGCGGAGTAAACCACTTCTTCTCTCCGGTCTTCAGCGAAACTGCCGCGATTCCTCCACTGCGCAATCCGAAGTAGGCGTTCTGGTCGTCTGCCGCCCCTCCGAACGTGATCATTCCCAGCGCGAGCTTATCGACGAGCTGCACTTTCCACAGCAGCTTGCCATTCTGATCGGGATCGTGCGCCCAAACCATGCCGCTCTTTTGCGCCGCTACGAGAACGCGATGGCCATCCGGCAACGTCCGCAAGATCATGGATGAGCCGAAATCGAAATCCGGCCCCAGCGGCTTCGGGCAGTTATGGGAAATTCCGTCGGGATTGTCGGCGCCCCCGCCTCCGCATCCGGAAAGCCAGGCATCGTCCTGCGTGTCCTGCACCGACCACAACACTTTGCCGCTATCCATATCCAGCGCCATCACGGCGTCTGTCGTCTTGCCCGCCGGTTCCGTATAGGCATCGCCGGTGCCGATGTAAAGCGCATGGTGCCGCGTGTCGACGGTTGGCGCCGCCCAGACTGCGCCTCCTGCCGGGCCGTAATGCTGCACGCCCTTGGCAGTCTTTGTCGTCGGCTTCGGCGGATCTGGAATGATGTAGGTTTTCCAGACCTGCTTGCCGGTCTTCGCGTCGAGCGCGGTTATGGTGCCCCGAAACGTGCAGCATGGATAAGTGACGCTCAATCCACCGGTCCGTTCCTCGGCCGAAGCCATCGGCACGTATAGCCGCCCTTCATATAACGTCGGGGCTCCGGTGATCTGCGCGACCGGGTGCTCATCGACCTTCACCTTCCATAGCAGTTTCCCGTTGTCGGCATCGAGAGCGTACATATTTGCTTTCTGGTCCCCGAAATAGACGGCGAACTTGGTCGCACCGAGTCCCTTGACCGAAGCAACGCTGGGCGCGACGCGCATGGCCCCATCGGTCTGAAATGACCAGTAGACGCAACCGCTTGATGCATCAAGCGAATAAACTGTGCCGGCATCGGAGCCTACGAAAACGCGCCCGCCGATGACGGTGGGTTGGCTGTGTGCCTCTTCGGCCAAAGGAAAGCCGAAGGCCCATTTCAATTTCAAGCTGGGCACTTGCGCCGCGCTTAGGCCTGCGGCGTTGGCGGGCTGAAAACGAGCATTAGTCGCGGGATCAACTCCCCAGCCATTCCAGCTCGGCCCGGCGTTAATGTCGCTCATTGGCGGATCGGCCGTGCACTGGTTCGGCATTTTTTTGGCATCTGCGATTTCAGTCACGCCAATTTTGCGACCGCCGAGAAAGGCCGCCACCGTTTTCTTATCGTCGTCCGAAACGCCCTGCATTTGAGGATGAGCAGCCTTGGATAGCGCGGCATAGATCGCCTCCGGCGTCATCTTGCGCAGCCGCGAAACGTCCGGCGCCTTCTTGTCCGGGGCGCTCTGGTGACAGCTCGCGCATTTTGTTTCGAAGAGGCGAACCCCAGCTGGCGATTGGGCAAGCGCCTTATCCGGCGCCGCCGTAAGCACTACGAACGCCGCGAGTGCGGCCGCAACGAGCATAAAAGTTTTCATAAAGGCATACTCCCTACCGGGCTTTGGAGTGATGTAAGAAACCATATTCCTACACTTGGCGATCGTCAAGACTCGCCAGTCTGGGCCTGTGCCACGGGAAATTGCGAACGCAAAGCCCCGTTTCCAAGGCAAAGCTCGTCGAAATTTAGGTTAGTTTTGGCCGATGGCCTTCCGCAGATCGCTGATCGTCACCAGGCGTCCATGAAGCGGAGTGATCTGTTGCACGTCCAGATTGAGTCGCATGATGTTGTCGTAGAGGTTGACGTTCTCCTTCACGACGGGACCGGATACGGCGTTGGGAGGCGCGGGATTATACGCATCGGCTTCGATGAGCACTTTTGCTTTCGGAAGGTAGCCGATCAACATCGGATCGGCATGATTCGTTCCTTGCAGCCGATAGAGTTCCAGTGTCTGCGTGCCATCGGTGAGCACGCGTTTGTCAGCCACAGCTTCAATAACGGCCTTCTTCGGAGCCTTTGCCAATCGATCGGGGCTGATCGTGTGCGGCATCGCCCATAGTTTTTCGTAGTAGGGTTTCTCTTCGGCCCCCGTCACAACGGTAGCTCCCTCGGCCACACACGCCCGCAGCCCGCCCAGGTGATCGAAATGATGATGTGTATTCACCGCGTATCGGATGGGCTTATTGGGAATCGTTCTCTTGACGGCGTCAATGACGGCCACGGCGCGCGCGTCATTCAGCGGGCATTCGACCAGCGCGACGTAATCCTTGAATTCAACTGCCACGCTGTGATGCGTCCCGCCCGTCAGGTACCACACGCCTTCGGAAACTTTTTGCGTTTCTACCTTTACGGCAGGCGGCGGAGCTTTTTCGACATTCTCAGGCACGGGAAACACGACGTAGGGATTGTTGGTGTCGGCTTTGGCGATGGTCAGGTCGAGCACCGGGAATCCGCCTTGCTTCTGAACAATGTGCGAGGGGAACGGCACGTCGGTAGTGATTTCGCTCAGGTCCTTATAGTCGGAATACGTTGTTTCCGTGACCATATCCCCGAGCACAGGATCATTCGTACGGGTCTCGACGCGCTCCGGCTGATTTTTGGCATTGAGCGTCGCTTTGACGGTGATACCTTCGAGCGACCCGGAAAGCGGAAAGGTGATGATGGTTGCTCCGCCTTCCGTGCTGACCTTGGCCGCCGCCCCAGCTTGAGCCGCCATCTTGAGCACTCCGAATGGCGTCATCCAGAGCTGTAGCAACCGATCGTTCACCGCATCCGGAGTAGGAGTCGCCGTGGTCCCGGCAGCGAAACCGGCGCCCGGCACGGATTCGTTCCACGCGAATCTGCCGCTTACGACTTGAATCTGTCGTTGAGGCGCCGCCAGCGGCAGCCCTCCGCCGCCCTGGATGAGCTCCATCCGGATTCGAGCGGGTCACGTCAACGCGCATCGCGGGAACGGCATAACTAACGCTGGCGTGATAAATCGCCTTGAATTCGGGCCACGCTCCGCCCGGATGGTAAGCCTGCCCGACCGCATATGTCGATCCCGTGCCCCAATACTCGAGCGTGTTAATGGCGTCGATTCGCTGCGGGCCTCGAATCATCCCCAGCGCGTACTCGGCATTTTTGATAACCGTGGCCGCATCCTGTGCGCGCGCGCACGGAGCAGCCAGCGCTCCCGCAATCAAGGCGAAGCAAAAGAGGCGGCGGATGATCATTGAGTTTAGCGAAATTCTAGTGATGTTCCTTGGTTACCAGGTGCGACAAATCATGCTCGACGCATGGCAGCGTTTCCGTCAGCGTCGCCTTTGGATCGGCGTTCAGCTTTAGCGTGCGAGTGTTCATCGTCCAGGGCTTGATCAGCACGTCTGGATCGTCGACGGTTGCCTGCCATGTCAGCGTATCGCCATCGCGATGCATGCGCTCGATGATGTGCATGTTTTCGCTATGGAAATACCCGGTGATGTCGAGCCAGCTGGTGTCGTTGAACCCGATTGTGTCGATGACCAGCGTATCTCCCTCCCAATGGCCGATCGACTCGCCCTTCCAGGTGCCGTCCAAATCATCGAGAGGAGTGTGCGCCCTGCCATCTGTCATAATCACCCGGTAAGCATCACCCCAGCCCTCAGCGGCGGGACTGACGTAAAGAAAAACCATCAGCTTAGGCGTTTGAACGATCTGCGCGGGCGGTCCCATTCGCGGCACGCCGGCCGGCTTGCAGCCAAACGACGGGTCCTCCGTATTGCCATTCTGATCGAACTTTTGGACCTTTTCCCAGAACTCGGGCTTGTAGAGCGGCTTGTTGGGATCGGATCTGCGAATCATGGCATTGTCCCGTTCGAAATTCAGCAGCGTGCCGTCTCGGGACGCCAGATTTTGGGTCAACGGATCCGTGCTCTCAACAAAAGGGGCGCGCTGGCCAATCCAGACTCCGGTCAGGTCGGGATGCCCGTCGGACGCTCGCGGAGTACTCTGGTTTCCCTGCGCCGTCGCGCCAAGAGGCAACATGCATAATGCGGCCATTGTGAGGAGATAGCTGAGATGTGCTCGTTTCATTGCTTCCCTCCGGCCTTCCTACTTGGCGTTCGGGTCCGAAGTCCAGATCGTGAACTTGCGTCCATCCGGAAGCGTCACGTCCTTGATCAAGCCGGCATCAGTCCCGTCCTTTGCGGCCACGGCACTGATGGTGACGGTGTCTCCGGCTTTCAGGCCTCCACGGTCCGCCCGGCTCAGCCCAGCTCTTCGGAGCGCACCAGGTCCCGCCATCTCGAAGGCCCAATGCTTTATGTTTCCGCTTTCGTCTTTAACGTCTAGATAGAGATAGGAATGCGGATTGATCCACTCCACTTTCGTGACCACGCCTGTGATCGTAAGCGGCTTATTAAGATCAAATTCCGCCTGTACCGAATGATGGGCCCAGGCAGTCATCCCGGCCATCAGGAAACCGACAACCGCGAAGAGTCCAAAAGTTGCGCGCTTCATCCGTTGTCCCCCTAGGTGATTGACTGACGGTTAGCAGAATGAGCAGGCCTCTGTCAAGGTGTCGGTCCAGACAGAAGCCTGAAACAGAAGTTAGCACCCACTTGCCCTTCTACGGAATCAGAATCGGAATGAGGTTGATCAGACTTTCGCCTGCTCTTGTCCTGATTGCGGCGTTTTTCGCCGCATGGCTGATAACCGCGCCCTCGTGCCTATCTGCAACGGTCCGCGACCTGCCGCCCGATATCGCACGCTTCTATGACGGCGGTCTTTACCGCCAGGCAACGGAAGCACTCGATTCGGCCATCGGGCGCGAGCCGCGGGAATCTTCGCTGCATTTTTGGCAGGGCCGCTGCTTTTTTGAGCTGCGCGATTATAACCGGGCAATTTCCAGCCTGGAACGTGCCATCGCGCTCGAACCCGGCCGCTCTGATTATCACTACTGGCTCGGAAAGTCATATGGCCGCAAGGCGGAGGAGACGAGCCGATTCACCCCCTTTGCCGCTTTTTCGCTGGCGCACAAAACTCATCGCGAGTTCGAGACTGCTGTGCAGCTCGACGAGAATAATCTGGAGGCGCAACGGGACTTGATCCGGTATCTGATGACCGCACCGGGCATTGCCGGCGGAAGCGAAGAGGAGGCGGAGCAGCGCATCCATGCGCTCGCTGCCGTCGATTCCGCGGAAGCGTCGCTGGCGCAGGCCGGGCTATTCGCTTCGCGAAGGAAATTCGACGAAGCAGATCAGGAGTATCGAAAGATTTTGGACAGCAAGCCCGGCCGCATCGCGGTTTATTTTGAAATTGCCGAATATTGCCGGGATCGCAGCGATGCCGCTCGAATGTCCGACGCTACCGAGGCAGCAGCAGTGCTGGCACCCTCCGACCGGCGTCTCGATTACTATCGCGGAATCGTCCTGGTGTTAATGAACGAAGCGATGGAGGCAGAGAAGGCGCTCCGTCATTATCTCGATACGGTTCCGGACAACGATAATGTTCCATCCCATTCCAGCGCGCACGAGTGGCTGGGGAGGGTCTATGAGGATGAAGGACACTTGGATCGCGCGGAGCAGGAATATCACGCCGCTCTGACCCTGGACCCCCACAACAAGCAGGCCCGCGACGCCTTGAAAGCGGTGCAGCATCGAAGGCACTAATGCTGCGTAGGCAAGGCGCCAAGCCTTAAAAGGCGTCGAAATTATTATTCACCTCATCGCTGAGTTGCGCCATTTTTCTCTGCGAAAGATTCAGCACCCACGACGCGATGTTCGCCTGCGTCACTGGCAACGGCAGCCGTTTAACTATGGACTTCCAGCTGTAAAACTCACGATAGATGTGCTGTACGTTGTTGACCATCTGTTCCGGGGTGCAATATCGAGGCTTGATGTAGCAGCTCTGGCCCGGCCAGCGGCCAATCTCATCCAGTTTCAGGATGCGATCTTCGCTTTTCATCCTTTCGTAAAACATGGTGCCCTTTTCCGGAGTGAGAATATTGAAGTACGCCACGGGCACCTTTTCCTGCTCGAGGAAGTCGAGCGTGGAGCGGAATACATCTGGCGTTTCGTTGTCCCAGCCGAATATGAAGTTCAGTGAGTAGCTGATCCCGCGCTTGCGCAGATTGCCAAGCAGTTCGCTGTAGCGATTCACCTTGTTGAATTTCTTGTTCATCCCCTTCAAGGTCTCTTCGTTGATGCTCTCGATTCCGATATTTAGGTGCAGCAATCCGCTGCGTTTGGCGAGATCCATGTATTCTGCGTCGCTGCACAAGTTTGAGGTCCACAGCGCCGACCACCGCACCTTCAAAGGAATCATGGCTTCCATCAATTCCATCGCTCGGGCCCGCTTGCCGCCAAAATCGCTGTCGCCGAAAAAGATGCTTTTTGCGCCGGTATGCTGGATATCTTCGATCACTTCTTCGGTTGGCCGAACGCGATAGCCGCCTCCTAGATAAAGCCGCTCGGAGCAGAAATCGCATTGCATAGGGCACCCGCGCGAAGACATCAGGGAATATGTCTTGAAAGGGCCATATTTGCGAAGGTCCAGCATGTCCCAGCGCGGAAGTGGCAGCCCGGCCAGGCTTGGAATTTGCGGCGCGTGGTACACCTTCTGCAGGTGGCCGTTGACGGCATCTTCCAGCATGCGCGCCCAGATCGGCTCGCCTTCGCCAATTCCAATGGCATCGCAATGCCGCGCCGCTTCTTGCGGGTCAAACCAGACGTGCGGCCCGCCCATGATCACCGGAACGCCCTGCCGGCGAAATTCATCGGCAATGTCGTAGGCTCGAATGGAATGGATCGTCCACGTGGTGATGGCCACCACGTCTGGCTTAGGCTTGCTGTGGAAGTCGACGTCTTGAATCTCTTCGTCGACCAGCGTGACGTCCCAGCCTTCCGGCGTTAGTGC
Organism: uncultured Acidobacteriota bacterium; assembly: GCA_963846235.1. Classification (GTDB taxonomy): domain Bacteria; phylum Acidobacteriota; class Terriglobia; order Acidiferrales; family UBA7541; genus Palsa-189. The sequence continues at coordinate 2,053,616 of CAWJVF010000002.1, read as the reverse complement.
CGCCAAATAAGGCAGAGTGAGCGGGACGAGAGGCTTCATCCCCGTTTTTAGCAACGTGTGATTTTCTTTGGAAAGGTAGTGCGAAGGCTGAATGATGAGCAGCCGTTTGCTCATGAGAACTCCCCCCACAACGAGACAGCACTGACAAAGTTTTTAGAGTATTTCTCTTTGTAAGTGGTTATATGCGGAGATACCCGACCCGGCTGCGAAAGATCCTGAGGGCGAATGGCTCTAAAGGTGAGCGCACCACCGCTTTGGATTCGGTTGCGTGCGGATTGACCCGGATGCAATAAGCTGCTGTTTCCCTTATAGTTTGCAGATGCGGGGCCCGGAGCTCAGCTGGTTAGAGCAGCGGACTCTTGATCTTATTTTGAGTCTCACGCCCCTTTTCTGCCGGTACACGTTGAGGCGTGCAATTCCACCGAGATGCGGGAAGGGTAGCGCTTTTGCGTCTCGAACCATTCTTCTTGTCTCTTATGCTTGTTTAGGCATAGTATGGAGGTGACGACATCACCTAGCATCAGGCCGGTAGTTTGGATTGGGAGCACCAAGGCAGACCTGGCTTCCTTTCCAGAAGATGTGAAAGACGCGATCGGGTACGCTCTCTACATAGCCCAGCGTGGCGGAAAGCACAGCGATGCCAAGCCGCTCCATGGCTTTCACGGTGCGGGCATTTTGGAGATCGTAGAAGACCACGTTGGCGATACTTATCGCGCCGTATACACGGTTCGCTTCGCAGGTCGCATCTATGTGTTGCATGTGTTTCGGAAGAAATCAAAAACCGGGATCAAGACGCCGAAACCGGAGATTGAGCTAATCAAATCGCGTCTCAAGCGAGCCGAAGAAGAGCACGCCAGATGGCTAGGGGTTCAGAAGGAATAGTGGGCATGAGCAAAAAAAATGAGGCCGAGGAAGGGAGCGGCAATGTTTTCGCAGACATTGGTCTACCCAACCCCGAAGACCGTCTTGCCAAAGCCGACCTTGCGATCCGCATTACCGAGGCCATTCGCGCCCGGCGACTCACCCAAACTCGCGCCGCTCACATCCTGAACATTGACCAACCCAAGATTTCGCGCCTTCTGCGAGGTCAGCTTTCTGGCTTCTCGACCGAACGCCTTATCCACTTTTTAACCCTGCTTGGCCGTGACGTTGAGATCAGCGTGAAGCCCGCGCCGCGATCACGCCGCCGGGGACACCTTCGGGTTGTCGCGACAGCCTGATTGCGCTTCTGTCCTGTGCTATGTTGTGAGCACAGGGGCCCGTAGCTCAGCTGGTTAGAGCAGCGGACTCATAATCCGTTGGTCCTAGGTTCAAATCCTAGCGGGCCCACCAACGTTTACAGCGAGATAGCCATCCGGAGTCCGTACGTTACTCGCGTGACTGTGCCCAGTTTTTGCGCTAACGCCTGTGCGGCGGGGGTACGTTCCAAAACTCAGCAAAGACATCTGGGGATACCGTAGTCATCTCTTCGAGGAGATCAATTACATTGAGAGCCGGTTCGGTTTGGAGCTATCATGTGTGCGGTCGAAGCTCGAGGTGGATCCGTGAGCCGGGTTTTCTTAGTTCTATTTTTCTTCATGAGCTTTGCGGTTGCCACGCGAGAGATTCCAGAACTTTATAATCTCGCGGATGATCCCTCGAACGATGGACAAGTCTTTAGTTGGCAATCCCAAACCCAAACATCAGTCGGTGCCATCCATCGGGTTGAGAACGAGCACGTAACTCCACAGTCACCCAGCATTACCTTTGCTCACATTGAAAGTCTTAGGTGCACTTCAGTTGTTCCTGCCACAACCGGCCAGGATATCCTGCATTTAGTCAGTTCACTGCGAACGTAAAAATAACTCACAGGCCCTGCTGTTCTCGATAATCTTCGCCGGAAAAATCGCGAACAGTCGTCGCTTTTCCCAAGATCGGGAACGCCACCGATGTACGAATATCGATGTGTCCTCACTTGGGCGCTGTTCTGCTGTGACGCTTAAAAGGAGGGCGTTACCAGTGAGCCAAAACCAACGTCTTCGCGACGAATGCTTGAACGCTCTTTCGGACTATGTGCGCCAGGCGCAGAGAACCTGTGAACTCCTCGGCAGTCTTGAAGGTGATTCGCTTTCGCTTGATCGGTTACTGGCCATCGTTGCAAACACGCAGGCTGAGGACGAAATCCAGAGATCGTATATCGTCTTGCGACAGCGTCTTCTTGGCTTGTTGATTAACGAGGTGCGTGACCCAGAGCATGTTGAAGGCTGACAATATTTGAAACTTTCCGGGTTGATCAGCTTGACCTGGTGTGCCGAAGTACGAAGACGGCTCTCGAGTGTTGCGTCAATTCTTGGGCTTATCGGCTTCGGCGGCAGCTTTATCCCGCTTTTCCTGATCTTCCTTCGACAACTGGCCGGCATAATTTCCGGAACCAGCTTGCCGCGAATAGCGCATTACCACACTGCCATCGGCTCTCTTGATCTGATCGATCACGCCATTGGGCACGCCCGACTTTGCCGCGCGAAGCACCAGAATCAGTTCGTCGCCGGGCCTGAACGTCTGCTTGGTCCAACCGTCGTCCGCCATCATCGATTCCGGAGAACCGACTTCGCCCGTCCACTGCACGGCTTTGCCGCTATCGTCCTTTGTAGTCCAAACGAGCAACACATGGGGATTTCTCCAAACGAAGTCCACGACGGTACCCTTGAGCGTCACCTCGGTTGTGGACCACGCTGCATTCCCGTGATGTGCTAGGGCAGGGGAATTCACCATTGGTAATGCAACGAAAGCAGCCAGCACCGCAACGATGAGCATAGCGCGCGACATCTTCCCCTCCTTTTTTTAGACTGCTGCCAAAAGCTTCAGCGACAACCCTTACCCTTACGGCTTCGCAACCGTCGGAATCGTATTCTGGTTATTAAAATTGATGCTGTCCGATGGAACGCAGAAATGTTCCCCAAGCTCGCTATTCGGAATCAGTGTAACTGTGCCCGTTGTCGTCCAGGGCGCCGTATATATCTTCGGGTCGATGACCGTCAGCGTAACCTGAAGCAACCCGTAGTTGAGCCGCTTGTACCGTTCCTCGACCCGCATCTCGTCGGTGTGCGGATAGCCGCCCGGTTTCTCTGCGCCAGTACGCTGAACCGGAGTTGGAGCAACCCAGGACCTGTCGTCGTAGCCATTGGACTCAACGACGAACGTATCTCCTTCCCACCTACCCACGGCATATCCCAAATATCGCGGGATGGGAGGATTCGCCGGCAGTTTGCGTCCGTCAGTCCAGATGTCCCGCCACGTATGCCCCCACTCGATGAATTGCAAAATGCGGTCCGGCAATACAACGAACTGGAACCCAAAGTTGTAAGTGATCCACCGTGGCCAGCCCATCGGATCGCAAATATTCACCGGATCCTTTGAATTCCACTGCGATGAATCGCTTTGGTTGGCGTCAAATAATTTCTTCCCGTAAGGCGTAAGCGGCGGAAGCGCTTTCATATCGAGCGGCATGCCATTCACCTCCAGGTCGTGCGGATTGCCGCTCCAAATTCCCGATATATCGTGCGCATCGAAGGGGCGCTTATCTACGTTGGCTTTCTTGCGGTCCTCTGTCTTGTAGGCTTCGTTCTCGCAATGCGGGCAGGCCTTCCACCCTGGCCCCGGCGTAACCAATGGCACTTCCAGCCCCGGCCTCTCAGGCGTTGCACCTCTGGCTTGCCCGGCGGCTCCCTGCTGCGCGAAAGCGACCGGCCCGAACATTAACGTCGCTAACAGCGCAATGCTGACAATCGCAAAATTTCGCATCTTGCCCCTCTTTCACGAGACGGGTAGCCCACCGGATAACCGCAATGGCCAGATTGTACGCCAATTTCTGCTGGGAGAAATGTCTGAAAATTCTCCCCCAGCGTACCCGAACGGCTTCCTATCAGCAGGTGGCGAACCAGCGCTCAGGGTGAGCAATGCGCCCCAGGCCGGTGTGAACGCTTTGGGCGCTCAGTAATTTCAACTCGTGTCGTCCTGAAACTATTGGGGAAGGTTTTGACCGCTCAGAAAGTCATCCACTTTGCGGAAGAGGCTCTTTTGCTTGTGAGAGCTTTCGTCCATAACTCCTGCAGTTTCCGAAGGCCGGCAGTCGAATTGCTCGCCGACTGGTTCGAGCAGGCATGAGGTTTTGCCCTCGCCCGCGTCATAGTATCGGCCAGAGATGAGCAAAAGCTGCCGGGAACCGGATTCCAGCGTAATTTTCTGCGGTTGCTCGATGTAATATTCGTCGGAGCTTCCCGAGTTTGTGAGCGTTGCTGAGTGTCCGGCTTTATCTCGGGGCGGTTGTATTAATACGTAGCTGATCGGGAAACGCCCTTTTTTCCGGTTTGGATTCGAGGAACCGCACCGCCACCACTGGGCCTGATAAGGATCGCCATTGCCGTCGAAGTCCACGGCGATGCTCTCCAGCTTATGACAGCCTTTCAGGATAACCTTGGCTGGCACACCTTGGCGCAGCGTCAGCTCGTAATCGTTTTCTCCCGCTCGCACCTTTACGCTGAACGCCAGAACAAAAACGGCAATTAAAACGGTCCAGAGACCCCGCCGCATAGCGCGGGCAGGATATTCAACTCACTTGCCGCAGTCAACCAAATATTGATGCTATCGAAAAAAAGGCAGATCATTGCTGCCCCAAGAGCGGGGTGAATACTGCACCCACGTTAAATGTGTACCAAGGCCACGTGAAGCTTTTAGCGGTGCATGGGTGCTCGTTTCGGCATTTTCCCCGGACGACTAAGGGAAAAGATCGGGTCGAAACTCGATAAATTTTGATAAGTTGGCTATTCGGCCTCTAACTCGTTGGAATTTGAGTGGTATCATGCGCAACCGCATCGTAAGAAACTAAGCTGCATCTCGGGCGAGGGATTTTGGCCAATTGGCGAAATAAAACGGAACTGTTTGCGTTGTCGGAGCCGGAGATCGTTCCGAACGATCTCGCTCTTCAGCCCTCCATTCTCCAACCTATTGTCGAGACCACCACTTGGTCTGCGAGCGATGCGGCAATCGTTTGCGCCTTCGCCGCGGGGGCGTTCCTTATCCATATGCTGACTGCTAATCGCTACGGATACTTTCGCGACGAGTTGTACTACGCCGCCTGCGGACAGCATCTGGCCTGGGGCTATGTGGATCATGCTCCGCTGGTCGCGGTCATCTGCTGGTTCGCGCGGAGGCTGCTGGGCGATTCACTTTACGCGATCCGCCTTTTCCCCGCGTTATCGGCGGCTGCCAAGGTGTTGTTCACCGCGTGGATGGTCCGCGAATTTGGCGGGCGCCGCTTTGCATACCTGCTCGCCGCCGCAGCTGTCTTTCTCTGCCCGATTTACCTGACCATGGACAGCTTTCTTTCCATGAATTCCTTTGAGCCGCTCTTCTGGATGGGCTGTGTGGCCGTCGCTATGCGCATAGCTAAGGGCGGTTCGCCTCGTTTGTGGCTGCTTTTTGGCGGGATTGCGGGCGTTGGAATTCTGAATAAACACTCCACGTTATTTTTTGGCCTGGCGTTTTTTCTTTCCCTGTTGATCACGTCCGGCACACGCTACCTGCGCAATGTCTGGATTTGGCTCGGGGCCCTGACAGCATTTCTGATTTTTCTCCCGAATCTCTTGTGGGAAATCGGGAATCGCTTTCCTACCATCGAGGTCCTCGAGAATGCCGCTCGACTCAAGAATGCGCCTGTTTCCTGGTATGCCTTTATCGCGGAGCAAGCTCTGCTCGTTCATCCTTTAGCGTTCCCCGTGGTTCTGGCGGGACTATGGTTCTTCCTTGGCAGCAGGGACGGCCGCGCCTACCGCTTTCTTGGATGGACCTATCTTCTTGTTCTCATACAGATGATCGTTCTGAAAGGCCGCATTTATTATGTAGCGCCAATCTATCCCATGTTGTTTGCCGCGGGCGCCGTATGGATCGAGAGCCGCATTGAGGCGCGGCATTGGGAATGGGTTCGGCAAGCCATTCTGGTTCCGCTAACCGTCGGCGGAATCGTTGCAGCGCCGCTGGCGTTGCCGATCCTGCCCGTCGAAGCGGCCGCAGCTTATTCGAATTTCTGGGACATCCACAAAGTGCGCGTCGAAAATTACGACTCAGGCAAGCTGCCGCAATTCTTCGCAGACATGTTTGGCTGGCCCAATCAGGTGAAGTCCGTCGCGTCGGTTTATAAGGGCTTATCTCCGGAGGATCGGGCTCATTGCACGATTCTTGCCGCCAATTACGGTGAAGCCGGCGCCATCGATTACTTTGGCCCGTCTTATGGTTTGCCGCGGGCTATCAGCCCTCACAATAACTACTTTCTTTGGGGTCCCGGGTCTAGCTCGCCGGATATCGTAATTGCGGTCGGCATGGACAAAAACAAACTAGAGCTTCTCTTTGCGGACGTTCAGAGGGCGACGACGATTTTTGACCCTTATGCTGTTCCCGACGAAAGCAATCTTCCCGTATACCTCTGCCGCCATCCGCGCGTACCTCTTTCGAAGGTCTGGCCTTCGCTAAAATTCTTCGGCTGAGGTTAGTGCGGATGTTACTGCAAACGAGGTAACTCCAACGACGTTCAGTGCAGGGACGTCGCGCCGGCCAGGCCTTTGTCGTACATCGCCGCGTATTTCAGATATTGGTGCACGGGATCGCGCGGATAACTGATGTCGATCTTCTCGATTTGGGAATTCTTGCCAAACGTGGCCGTCACTTCTGCATTGATTCCAGCCCAGTAGGTAGGCAAGTTAAGTTTTCGATAACGCGCCAGGACTTGATCGCGTAGCGCCGGATCGAAATGGAGCCCGTAGCGATCGACCAGAGCTTTGATCGCCGCATAGTCTCCCTCTGCCTTGATACGCATGAGTTCCGCCAACAACATGCCCACGCCTTCGCGCATCTTCGAATAGTCTTTGACGCGCAGGTAAGTCTTGCCGCCGCGCTCGATGCGTTCAATGCCCCCCGTCTTATCCATAACGTAGAAGACGATCAGTTGGCGATCGCGTTGGTGATCCTCCTCGATCGTGTCGCCGGTAGGAATTCGACGCAACTGAGTGAGCGGGGCCAGCGTTGCATTGTCGTACATGGCTTTGGCGACTTCTTCCTGGTCCGTAATCAAGCCGAGTTCCTTCAGCTTGGGATCCCACACGTTCCACAAAGCCATCAGGTCCGCGCGTGCCTCTTCCAGCGTGGAAAAATATTCCTTCAGATAAGGCTCGGCTCCTCCTGAAACTTTATCGCTCAGCTTGCCTGAACCGTGGCCTATGACCTCGTGCAATGCAGTCATCAGATCTTCAGCCTCGATGCCATACTTCTTGTTCCTGGCGACCTGTTCCGGCGAAGCCGCGAACTCCTCGATCGACGATGTTCCCGCCGCCTTATCCAGCGTGCGGCTGCTTCCGGTAAAAAGAAAATTCTTCGTTCCATACTTTTCGTGAATCTCATTCTCGTTCGGCAGGTTGTCGCCGATGGTGGTCACACCGAAATCGCCGGTCTCGATCAGGGTCTCCACCGCTTTCACCACGGGCGGCTGGAAGCTTTGCTTTTTGTACTTGGCGTCCCACGGCGCTTTCTGCTCGAAATAACTCGCATTAGCTGCGAGCTTGGCCATCGCAGCGGTAACCTTCTGGTCGGTAACGGTTACAAAGCTCTGCGAACTTCCCTTCGCGCCCCGCGCATCGCGATAAATTTCGATGAAGCCATTGGCGAAATCGATTGTGGCGTCATCCTGCACCCAGTCGGCGCCGAACTTCAGCCAATCGTTGAAGTCGCCCACTTGATAGAAGCGGATCAGATCGCCGATTACCTGGGCCTGCTTTGGGTCGGCGAATGTCCGGGCTTTTTCCAGGCACTCGACTGCCTTCTTCAGATAGATCGCGTAGAGGCCAGGAGGAACTTTGCCGTCCGGACTGCCGGCTCGGTACACCACTTCGCGCAATTTACCGTTGCTGTCCTTCACTACTCGGGAGTTCAGCCGGTGCTCCTCGTGAAAGTCCTTGAGTTCAGCGACGGTGAGCCCCTGGTAGAACGTATTCGAACTTGCCTTCAGGGTGTCCTCGCCGGGCTTGGGATTTTTCGCCGTGCTCATCGGCTCGAAGGCAGGATCGAAAAACGACGCGCGAAGCTCGTCGAGTTCCTTGTTGAGTTGCGCGGGCGTCGTGATCGGCGGCAAATCGCCATAAGCTGTCTTCATGGCGCCATTGCGCTGCGCCGTGAGAGCGGCCTGTTTTAGTTCATCGAAGGTGAACGTAGGCACAAACTTTTGCGACGTGTTGTCGTTATGGTTCCCGCGGTTGGCCCAGAATAGCTCGGCAAATTCGGTAATGCGGGCCATGGTCCCGGATTCAATCCCCGCAGGGTGAGCCTCAATTTCCTCGAGCAGCCGCTTCTGACGGAGACCAAAACCCGATAGCTGATCGTAAATAATAGGGTCAATCGCGATGGACGCTTGCGTAAGCCAATAGGCCAGCGCTTTCTGCTGAGGAGTGAGCGCATCGAAACTCTCTGCCCTCACTTGGATGAATCCAGTGTCACCAACTCGCGCCACCAGCGGACCCGAGGTATCGCCCGAACTCGACGCGGCCGCGCCGGTGGAAGCCGGCTTTTGGCTCTGGCCGATCGCCCGAGGAAGAATGATCGAACAACAGAACAGAATGGCTATTCTCGTGTTCACACTCGCCTCCATGCCCGGCGGGTACTCATAAAATGCTTATTCATAAAATTCCCGGCTCACGCTTTGGGCCGCAATGCGCCGGGGATCCTCGAAGAGCTTCGCGGCAATGGCCCCGAAAATAAAGCCGCCAACGTGGGCCATGTAAGCTACTCCGCCGCCCGACTGCGCCGCAACGACAGAGCCGACCTGGCTGAACAGTTGTATCAAGAACCAGATTCCGATCAGCACGGACGCAGGGATCACCGTAACGGTGATAAACCAGCCAAGCAGAAGCAGCGTGCGAATCTTGTCTCTGGGATAAGTGATCAGGAAAGCGCCCATCACCGCGGCGATAGCTCCGCTGGCTCCCAGGTTCGGAACCGTTGAGCTACTCATCGCAGCGATTTGTGCCACGGACGCTATGAAGCCGCCAAGCAGATAAAACGCCAGGTAGCGTATCGGCCCCATGGCGTCTTCGATCTCCGGACCGAAGGCCCACAGAAACACCATGTTCCCAATGATGTGCATCCAGCCGGCGTGCATGAACATGGCGGTCAGAATGGTTATCCAATGCTGACCGGTCACGATATGGGCGGGAATCACCGCCCACTGCAATACGAATGGTTCGCCACCGGCTAATTCAAGAAAGAAGACAACGACGTTAATAACAATGATCGAGATCGTGACGACGGGCCGATGTACGGGACGCCGGGAGATATCGCGTAAGGGGATTCCCACTGGATGCGCTCAGCGCTTTTGCTGTCTCGTTAGATTACTTCAGTTGTGGAATCGAGTCGGCCTTTGGCGGTTGCGGCACTGATTGCACAAACGCGTAGATGTCGGCTAATTCAGCATCCGACAGCACTTTGCTTGTGTACGGCGGCATCTGGTCCCGCGGCGAACGGACTTGAAAGGCAAATACCGAATAGGGAAGCGGCGATGGCCCAAGTTTCGGACCGGTTCCCGCCCCTCCCTGCGCCTCGCGGCCATGGCATTCGTAACAGCCATCAGCCGTATAAACGGCCTTGCCATTTTTCGCGTTTCCCGCAGGAGCGTTATCCGCTTTTTGCGACGCGCTCGCCGATTGCGCTCCGCCCTCCGCGCGCGCCTGCGCTACCGCAACCGAGCGGGCCGAAACGATCGACACTGCGAGAACCATCGCAGTCGCCATCACGAGAAAGATCGAGCGCTTGTGCATGGTGGCTCCTTAGCGGGGCTGCGTGACGGTATCCAAAAGGGCCGGCTCGCCGCGTTTCACTGCAGCAACCGCCCTTTGAAGCGCCGGAGCCAGGTCTTTGGGATCGTTGATCGGTCCTTCAGCGTACCAGCCCATGCTCTGCGCGAGTTTGGAGAAGTCGATATTCGGATCGAGGAGAGTTGTGCCGATACCCGCATTGGCGATGCCGCGCTGGTGCCGGTTGGCCATGCGCTGCAGGTGCATGACTTCCTGATGATAGGCGCGGTTATTGTGCATCACCCACAGCATCGGGATGCGATGATGCGCCGCCGTCCAGAGCACTCCGGGCGCATACATCAGGTCGCCGTCATTCTGCTGGTGAACGTACAGCCGGCCATCCTTCCGATGAGCGAGTGCGGCGCCCACCGCGGACGGCGCCTGGAAGCCCACGCCTGCCGCACTGGAAAGCCGAGTACGTTGATAATATTTTTCGTAGTTCCATTCCGGGCCGGCAATGCCCCCGGCCCAGTTTTCGTTCTTGACCGCCGCCCAAACCTCGGCCGACAGCCGCGCGAGGCTGATCGGGCTCGCATCCCACGCATACGTAGCATCGACGCGCTCCCGTTCCAGAGCTTTCTGGCAGGCTGCGGCAAGTTTCGCGCCTCGATCCTGAAAGGCTCGCTTGCGATCGTCCGTGGTCTGCCGCTTGATCGCCTCGGTCAGCGAAGGCAGCGTTACCTCGGGATCGGCGGCCATGGTCAGATCCATCTCCTGGAACCGCTCGAAATCCTGGTAATTGCTCTTGAGATAGAGGTCGCGTGTCGTAATGCTGATCAGCTTGGCGTTGCTTCGCGTGATCGGCTGAGAACTGCGGTGCAGTTGATCGCGGTAGTTGTGCAGCGCGCCCCAGAAATCTTCGACGTCCATCCCGATAATCACATCTGCGTTCGCGATCAACCCGCGGCCGCCCGCGGATTGATTCAGCGGATGACGTGACGGCAGGTTGCCGCCCTGATCGATCACTGGAACCTGCAGCGCTTCGGCAAATTCGATGAACTGCTGCATGCCGGCCTGCGAACGCACCACGTGTCCCGCAATCACCACAGGATTCTCGGCTGCGACTAAGAGGCGTGCAGCCTCCGCCACCGAACCGGAATCGCCCTGCGGAGCCGCATCCAGTGTGAGCTTCGGTATACGGAACGACGTGCTCGCGGAAATCGGCGATTCCTGCAGCGTGCTATCGGCCACCAGGACGACCGGCTCCCTCGGCGGAGTCATCGCGATCCTATAGGCGCGTACGGCGGACTCGGCGAAATGCGGAAGCGACGCAGGCGTGTCGTCCCACTTCGTGTAGTCGCGGACCATTGCCGCCGCATCCTGCGCGCTGTGGTCCCATTCGACTCCCGGACGTCGCTCAACCGCGTCAAGAGTGTTGCCCAGCACTATGTATACTGGCGCCTTGCCTGCCCACGCGTTGTAGATTCCCATCGACGCGTGCTGCAATCCCACGGTGCTATGGGCCAGCACGAGCATCGGCTTGCCCTCAACGGCTGAGTAGCCCTGCGCGAGAGCAACCGATGACTCTTCGTGGCAACAGGTGATGAATTCCGGATTCTTGTTGCCGCCATAATTGATCAGCGATTCGTGCAAGCCACGAAAACTCGAGCCTGGATTCGCGGCAACGTACTCGAACCCGAGAGACTTGATCACGTCGACCATGAAATCGGAGCCGGTCCGATCGGCTACAAGCGCGCCGACTTCAACTGTCGGATCCGCCTCCTTCGGCGGAATTGGAGGCGCCGTCGCGGGCCGAGCCACCAAATTTTGCTGCGCCGCAGCCGCCACTCCAGTGCTTGCGACCCAAGTCGCCACGCCACCTACCGCTGCGCCCTTTAGGAATTTCCGGCGATCGACCAGGCTCTTCTTGGATTTTTTCACGGCTGGCATCTCCTCTTGGGCGCTGTGCGTGTTGCCCGCAGTTTGTGTCGAGGGGTCCCCTAAGCTTGCGGCATTATACCTGAGTTCCTTCCTGACGGCGGTATGTATAACCCGAAACGTGGTCGCCTGTCATCACGGCGGGCGAGGCCTCGCGCACTAGAAGGCGAAGAAGTTGCGCGCGCTGGGCTGTTAGGCGTATGGTTTGGGCAAAATCCAAGCTGCCCAGGAGGCATCCATGCGAGGAGTAGCCGTTTATCTGCGCGGAATAACTCTATTTGTAGCGGGAATCGTCGTCGGCTCGATCTTGATGCAGCCAGGTGCGGCCCAGGAGAAAAGAACTCCGCTCCGGCTCAATCACGTCGGGATCGCCGTAACCGACTACCAGAAATCTTTCGATTTCTATACAAAGGTAATGGGCTACCGCGTCGCATTCAGGTTCCCACCCAGCCCCGACGGCAAGCCCACCACCACTTACTTCCAGATCAGCAAAGACACGTTTTTGGAAATGGCCCCGGCCAGCGCCCAGGTCCCGGCTGGCATCACGCACATGGGCATCGAAACGCCAGACGCGAAAGCCACAGTCATGGATCTTCGCGCCACCGGCGCCCACGTCGAGGACATCCGTGTGAGCGGGCCGACCAAGGCGAACCTGTCGAATATCTACGACCCCGATCACATTCGCCTGGAGCTGATCGAACTCACGCCCGATTCGCTCCACAAAAAGGCCGAAGACTCCTGGAAGTAACCGCAGCCGCCGCCCCGAGCCCGCACTGACGGCGCCTCAAGCGCGGGAATGCTGCGACCACCAGGCGCGCCATGCCGCCGGGTCCGAACCGATTCCGGCGCCGGTAATGTCGCGCAAAGCCTGGAAGACCCAGGAGCGAGTCGCGGGATCGAGCGTGGCGTCGTCCATCATTTTCAGCAGATCGGGAACGGCGCGCATGCGCTGCGCTTCGGTGAACATCCCGGACTGCGCAATGCTGCATGCGGCTGTCTCCCGGACCACGGGCGAGGGATCTTCGCGAAACATGCCGATCAGGTGAGGGATCGCACTGTCGGTGGCGAGCAAGCCCAATCCGATGGCCGCATAATTTCGCGTCGTTTGATCGGGATCGTGGATGCGATCGAGGAAGGTCAACTCCAGCCGGGAAGTTTCCACGCCGCGATTGCCGAGAACGCCGAGGATCCAAAGCAGCCAGGCTCGATGCTCGGGCTCGCTTTCCAAACGCACGAGCAGGTGGTCGACGCTGGAGGGATTCTTGGGCAAGTTGTAGCCCGCGAGAGTTATTTCCAGCGAAGCCTCCCGCACCCGAAGGTCATTGGCGTTTATCGCCGTGTTCAGCAGGCTGGCGAGAGGGCCCTTGTCAACCTCGATCTGTCCGTACCAGGAGGGAACGCTCTTGTCGATCAGTTCGATCGCACCCTCGTAATGGTTGATGGCGCGTTCCATCAAAAGCTGCGCTTGCTGTTGCGCAGTCATCGAAGGCAGAGCTTCGATTTCATGGTCGGAGAGCTTGGGCGCAGAGGCGGGCAGCGGGGCGCCCCTGAGCTGAGCCCGCAGCGCGGCGGGATTCGCGCCGGCAACGAGGACGATGGCCAGTCCGAAGCCGAGAATGGCGAAGTAACGCGCCCCGCGCCGCCCTGGTTGTAGACGAATTCGCCTGCGCAGACGAGCTGGTTTTGTTCTCATGGGAGGCCCCCAAGTAAGCGTGAGCCTCCGCCCCGCCCCCGCCAATAGTACGGAAGGATTAACCCAGGTGCCTGAAGTGAAACTGTGACATTTCGCTCAGCGAAGCGGTTTGTGGAGTAGCTGCGAGGAGATTAGCAGGGGGGGAGCTTGGTTTTCTTGAGGGCGAGGTCGCGCAGCCAGTTATTGACGGCGGAAAGCTGCTCGGCGGCGGCGTTTCCGAACACCACGCCTAACCCGAAGATTCCCATGCCGTAGCCCGAATGCATGTAGATCACCTTGCCGGGGAGCTCGCAGGAATTCGTGCCGTCGGAGATTCGCAGGCGCACTTGGGTGCCGATGGGGATGGGCTCGAGCGTATCAATATAGCATCCGCGCGAACTCAGTTCGGAAACCTGTGCGGGAACCAATGTCCCGTCGCTCAGGGCCGCCTCGGCCTCCGCGAAAAACGCAAAACGTGGATTCACGCGCCGAACCGCGAACGAAGTTTCACCCATATACCACCTCAATTCGTACAAGTGCCCGTATGCATCCATTCTAGGGAAGCGCTACGCAGCACGTCCAAGAGTTCAGCAATTTGATTGCCGAGGTAGATAACTGGCTTTTCGTACAGGCGTACACAGCTATCAACTGTGGTCGCTACCGGCTTTAGGTTGGGAACAAATTGGCTTGTTTGTCAGATGGCCGAGTCAGGACTTCAGCGATTCGTTGCGGACGATTTCGTATCGCTGAATAAGGGCGGCTACGCCGACCTGGTTGTCGTCTTCGTCAGAGACCTTTTCGACTCGAACGACTTTTCCGATGGCCCGGATGAACACTTCCGTGCCGCCAGTGACTTCAGCCGGCAGCGTCATAGTCAGATCCAACTCGGAGCCCGCGGCGAGGTGATTACCGATGTGAAAATAGACTCCACGAGTGGATATGTCGCGGGTCTTTCCGTTACGGGCGTCCTGTTCAATGGGTAACTTAATCAGGACCGGTAAAGAAAGGTCGTAACGTCGTGCGGTGCGACGGTCAGTCATATCCCCCAAGTTTCAGCGCCCCCAGTTTGGATATACCGTCTTGGAGAGTGCAATTCATCTTCCAGAACCTCGCCACGCTCGATAACCGGCTGTGGGTACCCTGTGGGAAACTCGGCCCTCCAGCGAAAGCGAGGCGAATTGTTAACATTCAGTAACTTCATTATAACAAAGGATAAACAGGCCGGTCGGCTCCCTGCCACCTTGTCGTTAGCGGTCCCCCTGGATCGCCCTAAATTCCTCGGCGCAAAAGGGAAGCAAAACTTTTGCAACCTCGCCGCGAAAGCCCCTTATTCCGAATGACTTTCGAGAATCTAATGCCTCGAATAGGCAAGAGATTGCACCTATGTCTCCTCCTCAACTCTTGCCGACGGGAGCCAATGGTGCCGCCACCGCAGCTGCCTGCGAACGGGATCCCCTTCCCGAATCAAGGTTGAACTGCCGAATCTTGTAAAGGAGCGCCTTATAACTGATGCCTAGCATCTTCGCCGCATCTTTACGGCACCAGTGCGTTTTCTCTAACGCGTCGGCAATGGCTTCCATCTCCGCCTCATCCTTCAGGCCTCGCACCAACGCCTTCAGGCCCTGCTCTCTTACGGGCACGGGCTCCTCACGCGGAGAAGTGCGCTGCCGGGCAGCGGCCATTTCAACCAGCTCGCGGAAACTTCCTTCGTCATCCTCGAGGATGACGTAACGCTTCACGAAATTCTCTAACTCCCGCAAGTTGCCGGGCCAGGCGTAACGAATGGCCGCCTCTATTAGATGCTGCGAGGGGTTGGGAGTCTCTTTCTGAAATTTCTCACTGTACTTATTAAGGAAATGCCTGAACAAAAGGGGAATCTCTGTGGTCCTCTCCCGAAGGGGCGGAACGTTGATCGAGAGTACATTCAATCTATAGTAAAGATCCTCGCGCAGCCGGCCGGATTTCATGGCCTCCTGAACCTCCACGTTCGTCGCGGCAAGGACTCGCACGTCCACGCTCAACCATGTGGCGCCCGCCCAGCCGCGAGTACTGATGGTCCTGAAGCACGTGCAGGAGCTTCGCTTGCAGGTGGGGACTCATCTCAGCGATTTCGTCCAGAAAAATCGTGCCCTTATTCGCCAGTTCGAATTTGCCCGGTTTCGAACGCACTGCTCCCGTGAACGCGCCTTGCTCGTAGCCGAATAGCTCCGACTCCAGCAGTTCGCCGGGCAGGGCGGCGCAGTTGACCTTCACGAAAGGCTGATTGCGGCGGGTGGAACGCATGTGGATCATGCGCGCGACGACTTCTTTACCCACTCCGCTTTCGCCACAAATGAATACGGGTACATCGACGGGAGCGATCTGCAGGATCTGCTGGCGAATGCGAACCATCTGCGGGCTGGAGGCCAAAAACGAAAGATCTTCGGTCAAATGATCGCAATATTCGCGCAGGGCCTGGTTTTCCTTGCGCAAATCCATTTTCTGGCGGGATTTCAGGAGCGCTGCGTCCAGTTCGGCTTTCTCAAATGGCTTGGTCAGGTAATCCTGAGCGCCCAGGCGGATAGCCTCGACAACGGTCGTAACGTCATTCGAACATGACAGCATAATCACGTTCAGGGTTCGATCCACCTGCATCAGCCGGCGCAAAGTCTCGAGGCCATCCATCTCCTGCATCAGCACGTCCAGGATGATGAAATCGCGGACGCTCTCCCTGCTGGACGGATTCGAGAGCTTCCGGACCCGAAGCCACGGCCGTCACGTTGTATCCGTCGACTTCCAGCAGGGTCTGAAGGTATTTGCGGATACTCGGTTCGTCGTCTACCACCAGAACGCGTTCTTTATCACTCATAAGCACATCCTTCTTTCAGGCCGCAGCCGCGGCTTATTGATTATCGATCGGTAGCAGGAAAGTGAATGTGCAGCCGTGGCGCAATTCACTATCCACCCAAATTTTTCCTCGATGAGCTTGAACAAGACGTTTCGCAATGGCCAGGCCGAGTCCCATACCTGAAGAAGAACGGTCGACCCGCACGAAATCTTCGAAAATTTCCTGATGGTGCTCTGCCGCGATACCCGCGCCTGTATCGCTTACTGACACTCGTATGCAATTCGGCTCGTGTTTGCGCTCGCGCCGGCGGTCCGTGGCCGGGAGGTCCTTGGCTACGCGGCGCTCCCAGAAATGCAGATCGGCGCGCATGGTGACGCAGCCGCCTGCTGGGGTGTGCTTCAGCGCATTGTCGAGCAAGTTCGCAACGGTCTGTTGCACCTTCTGGTAATCGAACTTGAAAATCGGCAGCTTTTCGTCGATTGTGAATTCGAGCCGCACGTGGTTACGTTGAAACGCTTCGTGCCAACGGGTGGCCACTTCGGTCAGGCAATCGCGCAGATCGTTATCGCGCAAGTACAACACGAGCTTGCCGCTTTCCAACGTCGAATAATTCAAGAACATGGAAACCAGGCGAACCAGCCGCTCACAGCTGTCCTTTGATTCCTGCAGGATGTCGCACTGCTTCTCGTTCAATTTGCCCAGCGAGCCCGAAAGCAGCAGGTCGTAATAGCCTTTGATTACAGCCAGCGGGGTTTTTAATTCGTGGGCGGCGGATGCGAGAAATACGGTTTTCTGTCTGTTTACATCCTGCAGCCGAAGATATGCGGCGAGCAGGTTCCGGTAGGTGATTTCTCGCTCTTGTAACAACGACTGCACGGTTGGCTCGGTGGTTTGCTCCCCGCCCACCGATTGCGCATTTCCCGCCGGCTCGAGCCGCAGAACGAGCCATTCCGAGTTCGGCAATCGCTCCAGCCGCACTCGGAGTCGTCCTGACGCCGTCTCTAAGTGCAGGTCGACTTCGCTCTCGCCGCTTTCTATTTGGCCGAGCAACACCTGTGGGTCCATGCGCAGGATGTCGCCGAAGAGGTTCGAGCGCCTCCATCCGGCATCTTCGGGCAGGTCCAGAGCTTGACGAGCGCGCTCGTTAACCAGCAGCAAAGCGCCGCTGGAATTGGCAACGAGCAATGGGCCTTCGAAAAGGTTCAGCAGAGTCAGAGTAAGACTCGCAGGAAGGGACTCACTCACTTGAGCTTCGACAGCGATGCCGTGCTGCAAAATTCCGCTCCTTGGCTTCTGTACGCTGGGGGATACGTCTCAAAAAGTCGTAGGTACTAAAGCAGGCGAAATAGTCGCAAAACATGCAGAATAGTGTCAATGGTAATAAAGTTCCATTTTGCACAGATGCGGAACTATATTAGAACTTAGTGCAAGGAAAACATTTCCCCATCGCCCGCTTAGCCGTATCTTACTGTATATACTAGATATGTTCCATAGTAAATAAATTGTGACGGTTCAGAAGCCAAAAGCAGTACTAGGAAAGAAGTACTACGAGGGAAAATTAATTCCACACCGAAGCACTATTGGCACAGGGAGGAACAAATGTTGAAATCTGAGTCGCACTGTGAACCCGATTTCTCTTAATACACTTTTCTTTTCTTGGAGGCTGCATATTCCCGGCTCTGGGGCCCAAACCGCACTCTGTTTTCGCGGCCCCTGCGCGGAAACCTAGCGAAGCTAGATGGCCCTTGGCGTGCTATTTTCCTCGCCTACCAGCCTGCTATCCCAAATCCCCGTTGGGGTAAGCTGGGTTTTTTCGTCGGGACTTTGATACCGATGGTTAGCCCCAGTGATCCCTCACCGGCCGCCGCGCCCGAGGATTCTTTTCTCGAGCTGTTGGCGGAGACTCTCGAGAACCTTGACCGTGTTCCTCGCGGCCAGTTCTTGCAGAGGTTTTTCAAAACGATCGCTCAACTTGACCTCAGCGAAACCGTTAGCTCGGAGTATTGGGACCAGATTCTCGAGCGTCGCCGGCAACTTGCGGATACCCTCGGCAAGCCCATTTCGCTGAAGGCCGCCATGGTCGACGTGCTCGCTTCGTCGTCTTACCTCCGCGTACCGATCCTTATGGAGTACGACGACCTTCGAAAACTGCAATTCAATGCCGCCACCGACCCTCTTACTGAACTCTACAACCGGCGACTCTTCGAAGAGCATTTCGACAAGGAATTGAACCGCGCACTGCGATATACCCAGCATCTTGCGTTGGTCATTCTAGATCTCCACCAATTCAAAGAGGTCAATGACCGATTCGGCCATCCTCAGGGTGACTTGTTTTTGAGGACTGCCGCCGGCACGTTGCGCAAATCGTTGCGAACTTCGGACTATGCCTTTCGCATCGGGGGCGATGAATTTGCCCTGCTGCTTGTGCATTCCGATAGCGAACAGGCCAACACGCTGGCGCGCCGCATTCGAGCCAATTTCGCTACCGCGGTGCAGAACATGCAGGCCAGTGTTGGACTTGGCTTGGACTATGGAATTGCCGTATTTCCCGAGGATGGCGACCAGAAAGAAGTGTTGGTGCGCATTGCCGACCAACGTTTGTACGAGATGAAACACGTGGAGCGAAAGGTACAAAAGCAGATCCCGCAACAAGCGCCGCCGCCTCCAATCAAAGCGCCGGCTCAGCCTGTGGCCAATGCGGCTCCAGCTCCGAATCCAGTTCCGAGTCCAGCGCCATCCGTTTCGGCGCCGGCCGCGCCCGGGCGAAGTGAAACGCGCAAGTGGGAACGAGTTTCACTTGTAGGAACTCGTGCCTATGCGCAATTGGCCGATGACCCTCAAAGAACGGCGCGAGTGATCGATCTGAGTTATGGAGGCGTCGCGCTGGAAATAGAATCGTCAGCCGAAATAGGATCGCGGTTTTCGGCTGTCCTGCACGTGCCGATTCTCGCGCCGGTGCGCGTTCTTCTAAAGAAGCTGTATCAGGTGCCGGGAAACGGTGGTCAGACACGGGTGGGTTGCGCTTTCGTCTCCTGATCGCTTTTCGTGCATCCCTTCAAGCTGAGTCTTGTCGCTCAGCTCAATCCATAGAGACACGGTTCTGACGGATCGCTCGGGCCAGAAATAGCAGGGCCTGCTGCACGCGCGCGACGCCCAGACTCCAACGAAGCTGCGCCTGGTCCTGTTTCGCTCCGCGGGCAAATAACAGAAGTCTGAAGCAAAACCCTTTAAACCCGCCGGCAAATTGTGCGGGCGAGATGTGCAATTCGGCCCAAACCGCGTCGCCGGGCTCGCGCTCGAGCAAGCCCGCCAACCGGCTTGCCATCTCGTCATACTGAGCACGGCTCAACCGTTCCCCCTGTGAAATGACCAGATCGATGCGCGACGCAAAAACACTTGGCTCATCACCCTCGACGTCCTCGATCCATACTTTGCAGCCAAAAGTCGTAAAGGGAGATTCGTCGGAGTTGAGGTTCAACAAAAGACCTCGAAACGTGGGATAGCGCCGGGCAGCATCGATGTGTTCGATTCCCGCCGGCTTTTCCCGAAGGTCGAGCCGTTCCGGCCCGCTGACCGAGCAGGCTTGGCCGCTGTCGTTGGTGACGCTCACTCGCATGGTTTGCGACGTTATCCTTGCCTGGCGGATGGCACAAGCGAAATACCGATGGATCGTGACGATGAATCCAACCCGTCTGCTTGGACATCTATCTCATGTTCGCGTAGGATTAAGTTATCGCGAGCCTAGCGACGCGGCTGAGGTCCCCGATCGCGGGAGCCGTGCAGAACGGCTTGCGGAACGGAGCAAACATGAAACCCGGTATCCATCCCGACTACCATGAAGTTACGGTCCAGTGTGCCTGCGGTCATAACTTCAAGACCCGCTCGACCTATAAAGCGAATCTGATGCGCGTCGAGATCTGCTCTAGCTGCCACCCATTCTTCACGGGCAAGCAGAAGCTTATCGACACCGCGGGTCGCGTGGAACGCTTCCAGCGTAAGTACGAAAAAGCCGCGCAGGCAGTCCAGGCCGCCCAGGCCGCCAAAGGCAAAAAATAGCTTTGCTGTTCGGCCACGCAGGCGCGGTGTAAAATTTGCCGAGCATGGCGTCCCGTCCTTCAGTCAATTCAAGCGAAGTTCAAGGTGCGGCGTCGGTCGAGCAAGCGGTTCCGCGCGTCACGCTGCGGAATTCGTTCGCGCATCCTTATGACTCCGCTATCGCCGCCGCCCGCACCTGCTACGCTCCTCGGCTGATTTCTGCGGACGAAATCACCGAAAAACAGCGCACCACCATAGGCGCCGCGACTTACTACGCGGGCCACCACACGGTTTATCAGCACGCGCATTTTGAATTTGGCCTGGAGAACGTAAGCCGCCAATTCGTATGGTCTTTTCTGCACGCGCATCCTTTCTACAACTCTGAGCAGCAGAGCCAGCGTTACGTTCGCCTCGATCGCGCGCTGGCCTATATCCCGCCCGCCACCGAGCATTTCGGCGCCGCTGAGCGGCAGATTTTCGAACGTGCCGTCGCGCGCTCCTGGAACGCTTACCGCGAATTGACGGCTCTGCTCAAGGACGACGCGCGGCGCATCCTGGCGGACATTTGGAATATCGGCCCGATGTCGCATTCGCGGCGGATCGAAAAGGTCGAACGCCAAGCCGAGAAGCGCGCCATCGAAGTGGCCCGGTACGTTTTGCCGGTAGCAGCGGCCACAACCATGGTGCACACCCTTTCCGGAGTGGTCTTGCACCGGCTCTGGCGCATGCAGGCAGCGTCCGACACCCCTACTGAAGCGCGCGCGATCATCGGCGAAATGGTCGAGCGCGTTCGAGAAGTCGATGCGCAGTTTTTCGACCGGTTCAACGACGGTCCGCTGGAAGAGCTTCCGGAATGGCAGCACGTGCCCGCAGGTGACCGCCAGAAGCACGCGCAGGAATTCGATGCCAAACTTGCCGGCCACACTTCTTTGCTAGTCGATTATTCGCCGGCGGCGGGTCGCGTTCTGGCGGAGTCCTATCGCGCGGTCGTCGGTCTTACTGAGGCGGAATGCCCTGACGGCGAAGCCCTCGATCGCATGCTGAACCCCGCGCGGAATCCTTATCGCCTCGAGACGCTGAACGTCGGGGTACACGCTCCCTTAATGCGGCCTTTGCAGCACGCCAATTTCACTTTCGCCAAGAAGCTGAGTCATACCGCCGATAGTCAGGATCAACGCCATCGCATGGTCCCCGGATCGCGGCCGCTTCTCGTTCTCACCGATACCGCCGAGCCTGATTTCATCATGCCGATGCTCATCCGTGAAAATCCTCGCGCCCAGGAAATCTACGAACGCGCCATGCAAGACGCCTGGGCGGCCAAAAACGAATTGCTCGCGCGCGGCGTTCCCCGCGAATTCGCTTTGTATCTTTTGCCCAACGCAAAAGCCATCCGTCTCGTCGAGAGCGGTTCGCTTTTGCACCTGCTTCATAAATGGACCATGCGCACTTGTTTCAACGCCCAGGAAGAGATCTACCAAGCGTCGATGGAAGAAGTCGCTCAAGTCCGCGCGGCCCTGCCCGAACTGGGCCGTTACATCGGTCCGCCGTGTTACGTTCGCGCGGGCATTGCCACGCCGATTTGCACGGAGGGCTCGCATTTCTGCGGCATCAAAGTCTGGCAGGAATTCCCTCAAATTGAGCGCCGCATATGACCCGCCAGGGAACGTTAGCCTACTATGTCGCTGCCTGGGTGATTGGCTGTTTCGTGGTCGCGGCTTTGCAGTGGGTCGGCGAAGCGTTCGCCGGCGAAATTCACACCGCCTCGATTTTGCTGACCACGTATTTCTTCTCTCTGATTTTCGGCGCTGTGGCGGTCCTCCTCTTTGCTTTTCTGCTGCGAAGATGGATGCGGCTGATTGGCAGCCACAGTCAGTGGGCCTGGCTGGTATCAGGCGCGGCCTTGGCCCTGTTGCAGACTTATATACTGATCCACGCGCAGAGCGCTTTGCTCTCGATTCGTTCTGGCCAGTTCGGCGAGATCTTGTTTGCGGCCATTCTAAACGCGGCGGATTCCCTCTCTGGTCGAAACCTCTGGCAGGCGCCCGTCGATGGCGCGATCACTGCCTATGTTCTTTGCCTGGTCGACCGCGCGTTTAGTCGTCCGAATGAGACAACTCCTGAGCCAAAGCATTCACCAGCGTAATATCCAGTCTTTTCTTTATAGCGGCCCTGAATAGCGGCCCCCTGAATGGCGACATTGATTTCGCACCGCAGAGCGTCTATTCTGATGGCAGGTTCATGGAGATGTTCGCCTCGTTTTATTAGCTCCGCGTTTCACGCAGCGCCCTCGTGGCGCCGTTGCCCACTGTAGTGTGCACACAGTCCCTAAGGCCCGATAATCTCGTTCTTGTGCAGGTGCGCTATGTCAGCTCTTACGTTATTTGAAAAACTCGATCAGATCGAAACGCGATACCAGGAGCTCACGGATCAATTATCTTCGCCGGAAGTCCTGGGCGATTCCTCGCGTTACCAGAAGCTCGCTCGCACGCATGCCGATCTTTCCGCGATGGTCGAGAAATACCGGCAGTGGAAGGAATTGGAAAAGGGCCTGCGCGAAACCAAGCAAATGCTGGTGGAAAGCGAAGACGCGGAGATGAAACAACTCGCGCACGAAGAAGAACGCCAGCTTCTCGAGCGCAAAGAGATCGTACAGAACGAATTAAAGCGGTTGCTCCTGCCGAGAGACCCGAACGACGATAAAAACGTCATCGTCGAAATTCGAGCCGGCACCGGCGGTGACGAGGCTGCGCTCTTTGCCGCGGAGCTTTTTCGCATGTACTCCCGCTACGCCGAATCGCAGCGCTGGCGTGTTGAAGTGTTGGAAAGCTCGCCTTCCTCGCTGGGCGGCGTGAAGGATATCGTAGCAGCCATCCAGGGCGACAAAGTCTATTCCAAGATGAAGTACGAAAGCGGCGTCCACCGCGTGCAGCGCGTGCCCGCCACCGAGCAGCAGGGGCGTATCCATACCTCCGCGGCGACGGTGGCAGTGCTGCCGGAAGCCGATGAAATCGACATCAAAATCGAAGCCAAGGATTTGCGCATCGATACGTTTTGCTCGTCCGGTCCCGGCGGTCAATCCGTGAATACGACCTATTCGGCTGTGCGCATCACTCACCTGCCTTCCGGCTTGGTGGTCTCGCAGCAGGACGAAAAATCGCAGATCAAGAACCGCGCCAAGGCCATGCGCGTGCTTCGCGCGCGGCTTTACGAACTGGAACAGCAGAAGCAGCATGACCAGATCGCCGCGGAACGCCGCGGACAGATCAAAACGGGCGATCGCTCCGAAAAAATCCGCACTTACAATTTTCCGCAGAATCGGGTCAGCGACCATCGCATCGGGCTCACGCTTCACCAGTTGAGCGAAGTCATGGATGGCAAACTTGCGCCCATGGTCGACGCGCTGGTCACTCACTACGAGGCCGAGCGTCTCAAGCAGGAGTTGGTGGAAGCGTGAAGTTGGCGGCAAATCCTAGCAGTCGCAGCCGCGGCCAACGAAGTTCGCGCAGCTCTGCGGGCCGCCATCGCACGTCTCGAGGAATCTAATGTGCCTTCAGCACCGCTCGCGGCAGAATTGCTCCTGATGCATGTTCTGCGACGCGACCGTACTTGGCTTTACGCGCATCCAGAGTTCGAATTGAGCCTCGAAGACGCTGCAGCTTACGCGCAAATCGTCGAGCGCCGCGGCGAAGGCGTCCCCACTCAGTACCTCACAGGCCGCCAGGAATTTTGGGGGCTCGAATTCGAAGTCGGTCCGGGTGTGCTGATCCCTCGGCCGGAGACCGAGCACGTCATCGAAGTTGCGCTCGAGCGTATCGGTGCCCGGCGAGCCGAGCCGTTGCGAATTGCGGATGTGGGAACGGGTTCCGGTTGCATCGCGATCGCGCTGGCGCGCGAATTGCCGCGTGCGGAGATCGTCGCCACCGATATTTCGGCCGTAGCACTCGATTACGCTCAGAGAAATGCCGCGCGCCACCGCGTTTCCAATCGCATACAGTTCCTTAGAACCGATTTGTTGGAAGCAGCAATCGAAGCTCCCAACAGCGGCGAGAGCCGTTTCGACTTAATCGTCAGCAATCCGCCCTACGTTGGTCGCAACGATGCCACGAGTTTGCCGCGCGAGGTGCGCGAGCATGAACCCGCAGAGGCTCTCTTCGCGGGAGATGACGGCTTGCAGATTTACCCGGCCCTCATCGAGCAAGCCGCACGAAAGCTTGCGCCCAACGGGATTCTTGTCCTCGAACTCGGCTACAACGGAGCCCTGTACGTAGGCTCTCTGCTATCCGCTCCGCATTGGTCCGATCTTAGCGTTACGCGCGACTTGGCCGGAATCGAGCGCGTAATCTCCGCGACGCTCTCCGCCTAACTGCTTCCGCCAAGTTCCCGGGTTTCGCTCCAACTATCCTGGTGAGACAATAATCGACAACGTATGCCCAGGCTCGCTCATTTCCGTGCCAAGCGCGAAGCCTCGCCACTCGGGCTGGACACAACCCCGATTCTGCACGTGGACATGGATGCGTTCTTTGTTTCGGTAGAATTGCTCGATCGTCCTGAGCTGCGCGGAAAACCCGTCGTTGTGGGTGGACAGCCGAATCGCCGAGGAGTCGTATCTGCGGCGAGTTATGAAGCGCGTCGCTACGGCATCCATTCAGCCATGCCCTTGCGCACGGCTGGAAAGCTTTGCCCGCACGCGATTTTCCTCGAAGGCCGCCACGATCTTTACGCTGAATGGAGCGATCGCGTCGCCACGATTCTTTCCAGATTTTCTCCGGTCGTCGAGATGGCCTCGATCGATGAAGCCTACCTTGATCTCTCCGGGACCTCGCGGCTTCATGGACCGCCCCTCGCAGCCGCCCATGCGCTTTTGACAGAAATAGGCGCCAAAACGGGATTGCCCTGCTCCGCGGGCCTCGCGCGCACGCGCCTGGTCGCCAAGGTCGCTTCCGACCAGGCCAAGCCTCGCGGCCTCGTCTGGGTCCCCGCGGGCGCTGAGACTAAATTCCTAAGCCCTCTTTCCGTTCGACGCATTCCCGGAATCGGTCATGTGACCGAAGCAGCCTTGGCTTCGATGGGCATCGAAACAGTCGGCCAGCTCGCCGGCATTCCCGAGGAGCGGCTGCAAGAGGTTTTTGGCCGCTGGGGCACGGCGCTCTACCGCAAGGCGCACGGAGAAGATTCCTACGAGTTCGTGATTGACGCTGAGCCCAAATCAATTTCTCACAGTCACACCTTCGGCTCCGATACGAACCATCGTCCCACGCTCGAATCGATGTTGAGCAGCCTGTGCCAAAAAGGCGCCAAGCGCTTGCGCGATGCTGGCCTCGATACCGGCACGGTCACGCTACGGATTCGCTACTCCGGATTTCAAACCGTCACCCGCGCCCACACGTTACCCGAACCGACTCATCTGGATCCCGTGCTTCTGGCGACGTTGCGGCGGCTTTTCGAGAAGCATTGGGACCGGCGGCCGGTACGTCTCATCGGAATCGAATTTGGAGCCCTGACCCACGGCGCCAATCAGATTGGGCTTTTCGATCCCGAGGCGCGTCAGAAGCTCGAGCGCCTGGCTCGAGCGACGGATCAGCTCCGTGATCGATTTGGCTTTGCAGCCATACAGCTTGGCGGCTCGCTCGGCGCAGCGAAGGATCATTAGTCCATTCCCCGTCGTGTCTAGGAATCTAAATATTCTTTTGGATTCCCCTGGCCTCCCTGTTAGGGGGCATAATCGCCGCATGACTCCGCGCGAACTAGCGGCGGATATTTGCCGAAAACTTCAGGCTTCTGGCTTCAAAGCCTATCTTGTCGGCGGTTGCGTGCGCGATCTGCTGCTGGGCCGCGAGCCGGAAGACTATGACGTCGCTACGGATGCACATCCAGCCCGGGTGCAGGAGCTCTTTCCGTCCAGTGTGGATGTAGGGCGCGCGCTTCGGTGTGATCCTTGTGGTGGCAAATAGCTCCCAAGTTGAGGTGGCTACTTTCCGCTCGGATGTCGGCTATTCCGATGGGCGGCATCCCGATCGCGTGGAATATTCGAATTCGCCTGAAGAAGACGTTCGCCGTCGCGATTTCACGATAAACGGCTTGATGATGGACGTGCAAACTCAGCAAATTCTGGATTTCGTGGGCGGGCGCGAAGACCTCCGGGAGCGGATCGTACGCGCGATTGGCAATCCGGACCTGCGTTTCCGCGAAGACCGATTGCGCATGGTGCGGGCAGTCCGTTTTGCCGCCCGCTTTGGCTACGTCATCGAGCCGGCAACCTTCCAGGCCATCCTTGCGGCCGCGCCGCACATCACAGCCGTCTCCGCCGAAAGGCTGCGGGATGAAATCACTAAGCTCCTCACCGAGGGAGCCGCCCGCCGCGCTTTTGAGCTACTGGACGAGACCGGTTTGCTCAAGGCGTGCTTGCCGGAGGTCGCGGCGATGAAGGGAGTCGCCCAGCCGCCCGAATTTCATCCCGAAGGCGACGTCTGGGTACATACGCTCATGATGCTCAAACACCTGCCCGCAGGCTCCCCGGCCACACTTGCCTGGGCTGTTTTGCTGCATGACGTCGGTAAGCCACCCACATTCATGTCCGCTGAGCAAACGGGCGATCGCATTCGTTTCGATCGCCATGCCGAAATCGGAGCTCGGATGGCGGTAGCCATCTGCCGCAGGCTTCGTTTTTCCGTGGACGACATCGAACAGATAGAAGCCTTGGTTGCTAACCATCTTCGCTTCAAGGACGTCTTTCAAATGAGGCCCGCGACGCTCAAGCGGTTCGTGCGATTGCCAAGGTTTGAGGAAGAGCACCTGCCGCTGCATCGCCTCGATTGCCTGGCAAGCCACGGGAATCTGGACGCCTATGACTTTGTCCAACGCTTTCTGCGGGATACTCCGCCCGAGGAGGTCCGCCCCACCCGGCTCGTTACCGGAGAGGATCTGAAGGCCCTGGGTTTCAGACCGGGACCGGTCTTTAGGGAAATTTTGCAGGCTGTCGAGGAAGCCCAGCTGGAAGGTAGTCTAGTCAAGCGTGAGGATGCCCTGGATTTCGTGCGTCGCCAGTACCAAAAGGCGGGGTAGCCTCTAATGAGTCAAGCTTTTATCTACCATTAAGATACAATAAGTGGTGTTTAGATACCCGCGTCGGCTGGATCAAAAGATTTAGCGTATATATACTCAAGTTAATTTAGCATAGGATTATCGAAAATTTGCACCCATTGACTTACTCACCTCATCAAAGGTTCATGGCGCTTTACATGCTCTTTATGTAACCGCCAGGGGGTATTATGGCCGAAAAAACTGAAAAGATTATGGTTCCGCCCGAGTTACCCGTGTTGCCTGTTCGCGATACGGTGCTTTTCCCGGGTGGAGTTCTGCCTCTGACGGTGGGGCGCGAGAGCTCCCTGGCCTTGCTCAATTCTTTGCAGGGCGAAGACCGTCTCTTGGCTGTAGTCGCACAACTCGATCCTCGCGTGGAGGACCCAACCGAGGTCGACCTTCATCGCGTCGGCACGATGGCCAAGCTCCACAAGACCGTCAAGATGCCCAATGGCAACCTGGTGGTTTTTGTGGAAGGCCTGGAGCGCATTCGGATCACATCCGTCGTGATCGATTAAGCCGTTCTTGCGCGCCAACGTTGAGCCTGTCACCAATCTCATCGGGCCGCGCGATACGGAGCTTTCCGCCCTCGAGCGGAATGCGCGAGAGCTTTTCCGCGACGTAGTGGCGCGGTCGCCGCAGCTCTCGGATGACCTGCAGACTGTGGCTTTGAACATCGAAGATCCCGTGCGGCTGGCCGATTTCATTGCCGCCAATCTTCCTTCGCTGACCACTCTGCTCCGCCAGGAACTCCTGGAAACAGCGGATGTCCGCAAAAGGCTTGAAACGCTTGTGCGCGAATTATCCAAGGAGATCGAAGTCCTTGATCTGCGCAACAAGATTCAAGAGCAGGTCCAGGAGCAAGTCAGCCAGAGCCAGCGCGAATATCTGCTCCGCGAGCAAATGAAGGCGATTCAGAAGGAGCTCGGCGAGTCGGATGATTCGCAGGCGGAAATCGACGAGCTGCGCACCAAACTCGATGAGTCCGGCATGCCCGCCGAAGCCCGCAAGGAGTGTGACCGTGAGCTGAAGCGCTTGCAGAAGATGACTCCGGCTTCGGCTGAGTACATGGTCGCGCGCACGTATCTGGAATGGATGACGGCTCTTCCGTGGACCAAGTCCTCGGGAGCGCCCGAAATCGATATCGCCAACGGGCAAAAGATCCTCGACGAGGATCACTACGACCTCGAAAAGGTGAAGCAGCGCATCCTCGATTACCTGGCGGTCAAAAAGCTGCAGCCCGGGATGAAAGGTCCCATCCTGTGCTTCCTTGGACCTCCAGGGGTCGGCAAAACTTCGCTCGGCAAGTCCATCGCGCGAGCGCTCGGACGCAAGTTCGTGCGCATCTCGCTCGGCGGCATGCACGACGAAGCCGAAATCCGCGGCCATCGCCGGACTTATATCGGCGCTTTGCCCGGACAGATCATCCAGGGCTTGCGCCGCGCCGAAGTTAACGATCCCGTTTTCATGCTCGACGAGGTCGATAAGCTGGGCCGGGACTTCCGAGGAGATCCGTCGTCGGCTCTCATGGAAGTTCTGGATCCCGAGCAGAATTCGGCGTTCCGCGATCACTATCTCGACGTGCCCTTTGATCTCTCCAAGGTGCTCTTTATCGCTACGGCAAACTGGATCGATCCGATCCCGGAGCCTTTGCGCGACCGCATGGAGATCATCGAGCTCGCCGGCTACACAGAGGTCGAGAAGGTCCACATTGCGAACAAGTACCTCATCCCCAAGCAGGCCAATGAGCACGGTCTGAAGGTGGGAGAGCTGATCGAGTTCACTGACGATGGCTTGCGCGAAGTGATCCATAGCTACACGCGTGAAGCCGGCGTCCGCAATCTGGAGCGCGAGATCGCCACGATCACGAGAAAGCAGGCGCGTCGTCTTGCAGAGGGTAAGACCGACAAGATGGTGGTGACGCCTGAGGTGGTTCGCGAAACTCTCGGCGTTCCGCGCTTCCGCGCTGAACGCGAGGTCGAGGACCGCGTCAAACAGCCCGGTGTTTCCGTCGGCCTGGTCTGGACGCCTGCCGGCGGCGACATCGTCTTCATTGAGGCGACTCGCATGCGCGGCGGCAAGCAGTTCACCATGACTGGCCACTCTGGGCGAAGTCATGCAGGAGTCCATGACTGCGGCGCTCTCTTGGGTCCGTGCCAATTCAGAGCGTTACGGCATCGATTCGGACTTCTTCCGCAAGCAGGACATCCACATCCACGTGCCTTCGGGCGCCGTGCCTAAGGATGGTCCTTCGGCAGGCGTCGCCATGGTCACGGCCCTGGTGAGCTTGTTGAGCGGTCGCCCGGTCCGGCCTCGGGTCGCGATGACAGGAGAGATATCGCTCTCCGGATTCGTTCTGCCCGTGGGCGGGATCAAGGAAAAGGTGCTGGGCGCAAAGCGCGCAGGCATCCGCGAGGTGATCTTGCCGGCGGAAAACGAGCTGAACGTTGCCGACGACTTCCCCGAAGGTCTGGAGGGTATCCAGATCCACTACGTGAAGACCGCGGAACAAGCGCTTGATCTCGCGCTTGGGCCGGCCATTGCAGGCTTCTCGCTGGATGTCGGAACCCGGGCCGCCGCAGGGGCCTTCGCCAGCTGCACCGTCCGTGCACTAATCGGCGGATCGTAAATCAGGGCAAACAGAAAAGGGCTTGGTCAAATGTGACCAGGCCCTTTTTCTTTTTGCAGATTTCCCTTGCGCTGCGCGGCTTCCATGCCTCACGTTGTGCACAATGGCCGGCCGCAAACTTTTCCTCACTCACGCAAGCGAGCTAGCCCATCTTCTTGTAACCGCCATCACGCGTGACGCTATGGCCATGAAATTTGTCCGCGCCTATGCACAGCGGCATGACCGGCGCAAAGTTGTGGCCAACCTGGAGCGGCTTCGCGAGATGGAACGGACCATCAGCCGCGAAGCATTGCTGCTAATTGCCGCCGAAGTACGCAGGCTCCTGCCGCGAGCTTTTGGATTGTCCCGCAACCCGCGGCCCGAGGAGCTGGCGCTCTGCGATGGATTTTATGCCGAGTTTCTCGAAGCTTTGGGCCGCGCGCTGGAGTGGCCTTTCGCCGAAGCGGAAACAGAAGCGGAGGCCTTTCGTAAGGATCTCGAAATCTACGCCGGATGGCGCGAGCGCAATCCCACGGTGCCGGCTGCGCGCAAAGCATCCAAAGCATCGCGGGATGAGAGCCCGTTCCCGGATCGCTGCGCGATTTTGCTCGATGCCGGAATGATGGAACAGGCTCGGCGCGCCGCGTCTGCGTTTCAGTCGGATCTCTTGCGGCTCGGAACCCGTATCTTTGGCCAACTCGGACGCCTTGCCTCCCAGCGCAGGATATCAGTCACCACTAAAGTTCGCCCCGCCCGGCATGACGGCCGTCAACGAGGCAACGGAAGCCGCGACGTGCGCCTGAGAAAATCCGCGAAGCGATCGACTCGTCCGCGCCGCCGATCCTGAGAAACCGCATAGCCTGCGGAACCGTTCGCTCAGCGAGTTCGTGTGCGTGGGTTTCATATCGCGCCACAAGCGCCAAAGTAGCGCGCCCGGCGTGTAATTGCTTTTGTTATCCTCGCTTCTGTGTTCACGCTTTTCTACTTCCTCATCGTTGAGCAAATCCTGCAGGGCTTCTTAGCCTTTGGCAGGGCCTCGAATGGCTGAAAATGGCTCGGCGCCGTGTGAGCGCCGGGCCCGGCCTTTACACGCCTCGCGTGGCCTTGATCTGCCCTGTGAAAGGATTAGAAGACAACCTGGAAGCTAACCTTCTTGCGCTGACCCAATTTGATTATCCCGCAATACGAAATTTTCTTCGCCATTGCCACTGCGGAAGATCCGGCCTATCCGGGTGCTCGAGCGTGTTGTCGCCGGCAAGCAAGCGGCCCGCGCACATTATCCGTGCGGGACGCGCATTGGACTGCAGTGACAAGGTCCATAATCTCACAGCAGCGGTGGGGCAGGTGGGCGACAATTTGAAGTCTTGGTGTTTGCGGATTCTGATGGCCGCCCGCCGCGCCGCTGGCTCACCCGCCTGGTGGCGCCGCTCACGGATGATAGCCGTCGGCGCTGCCACTACATTTCGATGGCTATTGCCAAAGCGGAATGGATTCTGGAGCGCTTTGGCCTCCGCCTGGAGCGCCTCTGCCGCCACCTATCTCGGCGAAGGCAAGCGCAATTTCTGCTGGGGCGGCGGAACAGCCATAAAGCGCCAGCGGTTCGAGGAACTTCGCATTCTGAATTCCTGGAAGGGCGCTGTCAGTGACGACTATGTGCTCACGCGAGCCCTTCAAAATAACGGCCTGCGCATTGTTTTCGCGCCTGAATGTCTGGTCCCTTCATCTCCTGCCTTCAACTTCAAAAGCTTTCTTTGAATTTACAAACCGCCAGCTCGTGATCACGCGCATCTACGCCCCAAAGTTGTGGTGGATAGCCTTCATTGGTCATCTGTTTTATTGCGCCACGATTTTGATGGGCATCGCATCCTGGTTTGTAAGCTCGATGATGGGCTTGCCGAGCGTGCAATTTCTCGTGCTCGCTCTAATCCTTCCCATTTTTGCATCGGTACGGGGCGTTCTGCGGCTTGTTGCGGTTCTGGAACTGCTGCCTGAGCTGCGAGAGCAGTTGCTCAGTGAAGGTTGGGTGTGGGTCTTGCTCGCGCCACTCGTTCCCTTTGTGTATGTGTATAATTCGCTAGTGGCTATGTTTACCCGTAAAATCACCTGGCGCGGTATCCGTTACGAGCTTATTTCTCCGCTTCGCACCCGCATTATTGCCCGTTAAACCCTTTTTTGACTCGTTTTAGTACCGTTTTTTCGCTGATCGACCGGCAAATTCTGCCCTCCACTGTGAAAACTATGCACATGTATCCCGAGGAAGGGTACTCCCAGCTTCCTGCAAACCATTGATTCCTCTAGTAGGGTAAAAACCTTAGAAATGGTCCAGGGCTTGCTTAGAATACCGTACGAGGTTGCGGACGCGCTAAGGGCCTCCTCCTCAGAGACCTGTACAACGCCGGTTCCGCCCAGGCACCGCCCTCGTCGGCAGTAGAGCCCAGTCATGTAAATCTACTTTGTGTCCATGCATTCTGCAGCTGCAGATGCGGACAACGCGAGGTCGTTCTGAATAAGACAAGGAGCAACACGGTACTCAATTCCATTCCCGCAAAAGTACACTCGCTCCAACCCGGAGCTTTCGTTTTTTGCGAACGTGCATCCGGCGCCGCGCGATTTGAAATTGAAGCAGCCCCAGAGGGAACAATACCGATCGAAAGAGCCGCCAGTCTCCTGGCCATGCATTGTTTGGTTCGCGGCCAGGCCCCAACCGACTACACAGTGTCTGGTCGTGCCTCGCGCAAGCCTGCTCGATTCAGTCGGAAGGCGTGCGCAGGAGTTGTTGGATGCCGGGAGGGCGATCGGCTCGGAAGTCCGCCTGAGCCCACGCGAGCGCGAAGTGCTCGAGTGCGTGCTCAGAAATCTTTCCAACAAAGAAATCGGTGCCCGGCTGAATGTCTCCGAACGCACCGTCAAATATCACGTTTCTGCGCTTTTGGCGAAGTTCAACGTCCGCGATCGCGTGAGTCTGATGCGCGAAGCAACCAGTGGACTGCGCACTGCGCCTGTCAACTCTTCCGTAGACACGCTCTTTGGTTTTAATGTGCCACAAGCTACGACCGAGGAGAGCGCACCCGAGGCAGTTTCGGCAGGTGAGCGGGTGTTACGGATGCCGGCGAATGCTCGTCTGGGGTGACGAAGACCACCGTGCCGCAGTGCACCGGTGAAGCAGTACCGTGCCGCAGTGCACGGGAACTTCGCACATTGCATTCCGCCAAAAACTCGGCCCGCCGCGCAACCGGCGGGCCGAGCCCATTTTAGGAGAAAGCGACTGAGATCGACGCTAAAGCTGGCCTATTTCGCTGATCCGAAGTTCTTCTCGATCTCTTCCCAGTTTACGACGTTCCACCAAGCCTCGATGTATTCCGGCCGGCGGTTCTGATACTTCAGGTAGTAGGCGTGCTCCCACACATCGAGGCCCATCACCGGTTTGCCCCCGCTCATCACCGGATTATCCTGATTGGGCGTGGACTCGATGGTTAGCTTCCCGTCTTTGATGAGAAGCCAGGCCCATCCGGACCCAAACCTTGTGATCCCAGCCTGATTGAATTTAGTCTTGAAGTCCGCGAACGATCCGAATGCGGACTTGATGGCGTCCCCCAGTTTTCCCTTCGGCTCGCCGCCTCCGCCCTTTTTCATAATCTTCCAGAACATGGAATGATTCATATGACCGCCGCCGTTATTGCGTACGGTCGTGCGGATGTTTTCCGGAACGCGATCCAGGTTGCTCAGCAATTCCTCGATCGAGAGTCCCTGCAGGTTGGCTTGCCCTTCGAGAGCCTTATTGAGGTTTGTAACGTATGCGCCGTGGTGCTTGTCGTGGTGGATCTCCATCGTCATCTTGTCGATATACGGCTCGAGCGAATCCGCCGGATAAGGCAGCGGAGGAAGAACGTGGGCCACGTGACCCTCCTTCGGTGAGGTAGCTTGCTGTGCCATAAAATTCGCCTCCTACGGGATTTGATTCGTCAATCTATAGAGTTGGATGTAGGCTGGGCGCTTCCGGGCACCGGTTAATCTTAGCGCCGCTCGCGAGCGCCGCACAACTAGCCGCTCTATCGCACAATTTATCTTAAGATCTATTCGCTCGCCGCAAAGCGTGATAGTGCCCAGGCGGCATGTTCCGCAACCAGAGGATCAGCCGATGCCGCCAATTCGCCTAAGCGCTTTCGGAGTTCCAATCGCTCAGGCGCGTCGGCTTTGTATTTATCCGCTATGTTCCCGGCGGCGACGCACGCGTTCCGCATCAAGCCTCGCCATTTCGCTCGGCGAACGGGACTGCCACGGAAAATTTGCGCGGAACTCCTCTTCCTTCAGCGACAGAAGCCACAACAGCTCCGGCGCCAGAAGTTTTTCGCGCGCTTGAAAAATGGAATCGAAGTCACGGGCGCTTTTCGATTCCACGGGCAGACGTCCTGGCAGATGTCGCACCCGAACACCTGCCAACCCATCGGCGCGCGCAGTTCTTCGGGAATCGCCTCGCGAAGCTCAATGGTGAGATAAGAAATGCAGCGGCGCGCATCCATGACGTAAGGCTCGACGAGCGCGCCCGTGGGACAAGCGTCGAGGCAAAGTCGGCAATTTCCGCAGAGGTCGGCTGGTGCCAACTCCGGCGCTGCATTGCGAGGGCGCCAGCTCTAGCGAAGTCAGGATGACGCCAAGGAAGAGCCACGATCCGAACTTTCGTTGATCAGGCACGTGTTTTTCGCCTGCCAACCCAGTCCCGCTCGTTCCGCCGCGAGCCGCTCATCGATCGGCCCCGTGTCTACGTATGTACGCGCTTGCCACGATCCAACGAAATGGGCCCGCATGGCCGCGAGCAGTTGCTCGAGTTTTTCGCCGACCACCGCGTGGTAGTCGTCGCCCCATGCGTAGCGCGAAATCCAGCCGCGTGGTTCCTGATCTGTCGCACGGGCAGCAGCTTCGATCGACGCAGGAGCGACTGTGTTGTAGTTGAGCGCGCACACAACGACGCTCTTAACGTCCGGAAGCACCTGCGTGATATCCGCGCGCCGCGGATCATGCATGTATTGCATCTGTCCCGCGTACCCGCGCGCGAGCCACTCCTTTAAATTCGCGGCGTCGGCCAATCCTTCTACAGACGCAATTCCGCAAAGATCAAAGCCAAGCTCGTTCGCTTTCGCGATGATCCACTCAGTTTCCGTGACGCCGTGCATGAATCGCATGAATCGATTGTCCCGCAATCTTTGTATCCAGAAAGGACTTCACCAGGCTCCCGCGGACATTCGGAGGTCTGAACCAACCCGCGCTGCTGAATTGCAGGCAAAACCCAGTTGAGGTTTTGGTTGCGCAGCCTAGTCGCTGCTACAATGCTCGGCAATGGCAGACTGGCGGCAAATCCAGGCACGCATCCGCAAAGCGAAAGCAAGTACGGACGCAGCAGCAAAGCTCGCCGAACTTTACGAACAGACCCGCGACGCCATGGTGGCGTTCGAACTGGCTCGGTGGCAGGAGAAGGCCGGCGAGCACGCTGAAGCGGCGCGCTGGTATACGGCGGCCGCGGAGCGATTTCGCCGATCCCAATGGAAAACCAAAGCCGAGGCTGCATTGGCCCGCCTTCGTTCGCCTTCCCCGGCGGGCGTCGAAACAGGGCAGAGCACCGAAGCATCCCCACATGGCGCGAGCGAAGACAGCTCGAGCGCGGATGCTTCAAGCGCGGATACTTCGAGTTCCGCCAGCGATCTGTCCGAAACTCAACCTCCATCCGAAACCCGCCCCGACATTGGACAAGACATCGCACCGGACGTCGCCAGGCCACACCTGGAGGTAGTCCGCGAGCCAATCCAGCGCGCTCGGAGCGCGGCTGCCGCGACCACCGGAAATACGGCTGCCGACGAGTCGGGCGCTGCGCCAGGTCAAAGAAAACCGCGTCGCCGCGGACGGCGGGGCGGTCGAAACAGGCGTCACCCGGCCAAGGGCATTGCTTCCGGAGCCGCACCGGTTCCAGCTCCGATCCGTTCAGAAGTCGTCGAAACGCCCAGCGAGAGACCGTCGCGACTTCCTCCCTTATCGGAAGAACCTGTTACGGAATTCAAGCCACCGGCAAGTCCCTCGCCGAGTCCGGTTGTGCCATCGACCGCAGCTTGGCAGGCTCGAAGCCGTGCGGGCGAACCTGCCCTCGCTTCTCGAATGGCGCATTTGGAGTCACAGCTTCGGCGCTTGTTGGCTTGCCCCCATTCAAAACTGGAGCAGGCAGAATCAGCCCCGGCTGGTCCTGGCGTGCTGTTGCTCTCGGATTCCGACCAGGTAAGTCACTACTACGTTGAATCGTGCCAGACTTTGCGAATTGCCATCGGCAATCTTGTTCGTGGCAGTCGCGGAGCAAAAGATCCGCCCCGATTGAAAGAAAGCTTGGCCGAGAACTTGGGAATCGCCGAATCCCGCGTGACAAGTTACCTCAAAGAGCATTGCATTGTGCGTTGGCTGCAGCTCGATGAAGGAGCCGGTGAGCTCGCGCATTTTGCTATCGCCGTATTGCGGCCAGTCGTAAACGAGTGAACATTCGAAAAGCCCTCAAGTTACTTGAATCGTGCGACTTATTGGTAACCCCCAGCGCCGTTTCGGGCCCTTTCTTCACATTCCGTTAACCATCCGGCTGGTGCCGTTCGACCCCTCTTTTTCGCCCTTGGCCGTATCCGGCTGGACCCTATGGCGCACCCCCGGCGAAACTAGTGATGGTGAAGCACTTTGGCGTCGCGGCGCAGGCGTGGCGCGCAAGTTTTCGTGATAGAGTGAGCGCTCTTTTGGGGGAAGAGGATATGGGGACTTCGCTGCATTTTCTTTCACATATTCGAAACTCAAATTTCGTAGCTGGAAAGCGAGGCAATTAACATGCCGAGAAAAGTAGGCGCGGGTTCGCAGGCCTTGAAACTGGTGGACTTGGCTCTGAGCAAAACCGCCGGCGTAGCATTCGATACTCTGCAATTTTTTAACAAATTTAATCCTAACGCTTCGTTTACGCCGAAGTGGTCCGAGAAGCCGTTGCTCAAGTCGTGGGAAAAAACCAAGCCGACGCTGGGGTGGCCACGGCAAACCGATTCGCTTTGCCCGGGGTGTGTGAAAGAGGCGCGCGATGCCATTTTCAGTGGAAAGAAGGACTGGCAGGATTTGATGTTCGAGAAAGTCGGGGAGATCAAGGCGCAGATCATCGAGCGCGATGGCCAGGTCTGGATGGTGAAAGAG
The DNA here is from genome assembly GCA_963846235.1 of uncultured Acidobacteriota bacterium. GTDB lineage: Bacteria > Acidobacteriota > Terriglobia > Acidiferrales > UBA7541 > Palsa-189. The sequence continues at coordinate 2,016,450 of CAWJVF010000002.1, read as the reverse complement.
TGCCCCGTACACGGCACCTATGAAGACCTGATGGCCATCGATTCGAAGTTCCTGTCCTGGATCGAGAAGAATTTCCCCGGCCGCGATATTCCTGCCCATAACGATGAGGGCTTGCACAAGCATGGCTCGAGCACGGTTCGCTATGGGCGCGGCGCCGTCCTGACTGTCGACCTCACAAATCGCTGCAACATGATGTGCGATCCGTGCTTCATGGACGCCAACCAGGTCGGCTATGTGCACGAACTAGGCTGGGACGAAATTCAGGAAGTCCTCGACAACGCGGTAAAGATCAAGCCGCGCCGCCAGCTTTCCGTGCAGTTCTCCGGCGGCGAGCCCACCATGCATCCATATTTCCTGGATGCCATCCGCTACGCGCGAAAGCTTGGTTACAACAGCGTACAGGCGGCCACCAACGGGATTGAGTTCGCCAAGAGCAAGGATTTCTGCAAGAAGGCATTCGAGGCTGGCTTGCGCTATGCCTACCTCCAGTTCGACGGAATTGGTAACGACGCGAATAGCCACCGTCAAGTCGGCAATTTGTTTGACGTCAAACTGCGCGCCATCGAAAACATGCACGAGGCGGGCATCGAAATCATTCTGGTCGTCACCATCGTAAACAACGTCAACAACGACCAGGTGGGCTCGATCGTGAAGTTTGCGATGGAAAATCCCAAGAAGATTTCCTTCGTGGCCTTCCAGCCGGTCTCTTTTACCGGCCGCGACGAAGACATCACCCCGGAGCGCCGCCTCCGTCAGCGCTATACGCTCTCCCATTTGGCCAACGACGTTAGTAATCAGATGGGCAGAGTGGAACCGACCCGCGATTGGTTCCCGATCTCTCTCATCAGCGCCTTCTCCGCTTTTGCCGATTTGTCCCACGGCCCGGAGTCGCACTGGGGAACGGTGAGCTGCGGTTGCCACCCCAATTGCGGTGTAGGCACCGCTCTGATGATCAACAAGCACACGAAAGAATGGGCTCCGGTGCCGCGGTTCCTGAATGTGCCGCAGTTGGTCGACGACGTGAAAAAAATCACCGATGCGGCGCGCGGCAAGAATTTCTCGAACCTCATGATGGGCCTCGCGCTGCTGAAGAATTATCGGCCCTTCGAGGCGCCTCCCAGCCTGGCTCTCATCGATCTGTGGCGTAAGTTCGATAAGTCCTGGGGTCTGACGCCGAATCACGTAAAGAAATACGGAAATTCCGGCCCCGATCGCACCTTCGAAGACACCAAGAAGCGCCGCGAAGAGGATCCCTGGAATTTCCTGTTCATTGCCGGCATGTGGTTCCAGGACCTATTCAACTACGACTTCCGCCGCACGGAGATGTGCATCATTCCATATGCCACGCAGCAAGGCGAAATCTCCTTCTGCGCATATAACACCGGCATCGGCTGGCGGAAGATCATCGAGAACATGTACAAAAACGCGACCGTCGCGCAGTGGTATCGCACTCACGGCAAGCATGAAATTTATGCTAAAGGCCGCCCGGTCGATCTGCAAAATTACGAGCATTCACTCGTCATCGATGAGGAGGATGCGGCGCGCGTTCGTGCCAAGGAGCACGACATCCCGATGACCGCGGCGGAGGAAGATAAGATTCGCCGCCGTAAGGCCAACGAAGAGGCTGCCAAAGTTCGGGCCATCTACGAAGAGATGGTCCTCAAGAAAGCACAGCCATCTGTGGTCCAGATTGGTTCCGTGCAACAAATCAAAACGGCCACCGGCCCAGCCCTCACTACCATCGCGAAAGCCGGCGCGAAGGAAGCGGTCAAAGAAGTGGAAGAGGTCGCTGCGCCCGCTGGCGACTAGATCGTCGGCAATTCAGTTGTGTCGCAACAGCCCCCGATTCCTGGGGGCTGTTGCTTTTCGGGGCTAGTTAATTCGCCGCGGAGTTGCTTGCTCCGAGCGCTAATCTATTTCTACAATATAGGCTGACATAAGGAGCTGGTTCCCATGCCCATTTACGAATACCTCTGTGACGATTGCGGTGCACACTACGAGCAAATTGTGCTTTCCAAGAGCGCGAAAATCGCCTGCCCGAAATGCGCGAGCCAGCGTCACACCCTCCAGCTTTCCGTTTTCAGCGCGCCAGCAAAAAACGGCTCATCCGAGAGTTCCGCCAACGGGAGCGGCATGCCCGGCGGTTCCTGCTGCGGGATGGGCGGCTGCGGCTGCAATTAGCTCGCGCGCACCTACGTGTCGATGCGTCGAATCGGTATTTTAACTGGCGGTGGAGATGTTCCCGGCCTGAACGCCGTCATCAAGAGCGTCGTCTACCAGACGACGGACATGGATTATGAAGTTTTGGGAATTCGCCGCGGCTGGGAAGGGCTGACCCACCTCAAGCAGGGACCTCAGCTTGATTCCGAATATGTCCGCATCCTCGATCGCAACAATACACGAGGGATCGACCGCACCGGCGGCACCATGCTGCATACCTCGCGTACCAATCCCCCAAAGATGCGTCGCGCGGGTTTGCCGAAGCATCTCCCTCCGAAAAAGCTCGAATCCCTGCGCGTTTCCGACGAGGTCTACGATCTCACGCCGCTTGTGCTCGAGAATATCGAGCACCTCCACCTCGATTGCCTCATCGCCATAGGCGGCGATGACACGCTCAGCTTCGCAAAGAGGCTCGATTCCAAAGGCGTGCGCATCATTGGCATTCCCAAGACGATGGACAACGACGTTCAGGGCACGGAATACTGCATCGGTTTTTCTACCGCCATCAGCCGAGCCAAGGAAGCCATCACGCGCCAGCGCACCACGCTTGGTTCGCACGAGCGCATCGGCATCTTTCGCATCTTCGGGCGCGATGCGGGTTTCACCGCGTTGTACACGGCTTATGTGACCGCGGGCCGCTGCGTGATACCCGAAGTGGAGTTTGACCTGGATCGCCTGATTGCAATCCTGCTGGAGGATAAACGCAATAATCCCAGCCGCTACGCATTCGTTATTGTGTCGGAAGGCGCGGTGTGGCAAGGCCATTCCGTCGAGGAATACGGCGAAGCGGACGCATACGGACACAAGAAGAAGGTGGACATCGGACACGCGCTAGGCGAGGAGATTCGGCGGCACACCGGCGAAGAAGTCATGGTCAGCGATCTCACTTACGATCTGCGCAGCGGCGATCCGGACGCGTTGGATCAGATCGTGGCGATTACCTTCGCCAACGTGGCTGTGGATCTGATCCGCGGGGACGTCTTTGGGCGGCTCACCGCTGTGCGCGACGGCAAATACACGCATGTGCCCCTTCCCGATCCAAAGCTTGGCGCCCGCACGCTGGATATTCCGAAGATGTACAACGCCACGCGCTACAGGCCGCATTACGCCGGCAGGCTCGGCTCGCCGCTGCTACTTTCTACTGTCGATTCCTGAATTTGAAACCGCGAAGAGAGCGCTGTGCCTGAGAGAAAGCTATTCGAGGGGCGCTTTCAAAAGGCCAAAGGCGAGAGCCAGACGCAAGCTGGCTTTCTTTGACTTAAGTTCTTCGAGTACCTGTCGTTCTGCTTGCAACCAATCATCCATGTCACATCCGTGCGTACCGCCTCGACTGAGATAGAGTTCGTAAGCGCGACGCTCAATGTCTTCGATCAGCGGACTTTTTCGCGCAGAGCTTCGCGAGCCGCCCTGCTGCGAAACAGAATGCCGTGAAGAATAAGAAGCTGCCAGCCGAAGCAGTTGGTCAAACGCCGAGTCGCGCGCAAAAGAGCCCGCGAAAGCATCCGCAGCTGCAGGGTCGAATGGCACTGTTTTTCGTCCCGCGCGTAGAATAAGAGAACTCACACCTTCACGCTTCCGCAATCAGCAGGGGTATAAAGCCATCGTTGGGGGTCCGCAGACGAAGCGAAAGCAATATGCCGATCGCCTCACGATAATCGAGAGTGTAGGTTTCCGAACATGAATCGCATAACCAATGATGTTGAACAGAATGTGAATTTACCGGCACAGGCGAGGAACTTCGCCGGAAACGGAAGAACCGTCCATGCCCGTGATCGAAATTCGTTCCACAATCGGGATTCGCGCAGCGTGACAGCATGGCCCATTCCTCCTTTGCGTTGAGAGATAATTCCTCGATTGCACAGTACAGTGGTTTGTCCAGAGAATCCAACGCATTAAATCTATTGGTCCAATCGAGTTTACGCCGCATTTGTAACAACGCTGCTACTTTCATTGGGTGATCGCGGCCCACAGTGCAGCCCACGAGTTAAGACCAAAACTTTATGGAGGGATTCCGCTCCCGCCGATCCGAGTCGGCGCGACTTCATTCCCGACGTGACGCTTCGCGCCCGGTCGCGGCCGACGGCGGGCTCGGAATGACAACTGGGTGCTGCGCTCTTTGAATTCAATCTCGACTCGCATGTTAATTAGTTTTGGGCGACATTTCACGGTTCGCCGGGGAGCGGGCCGAATTGAGGCGGCGGAACTCGGCGCTTGGAAGCCGCCTGATAAGCGGAAGCGACTTTCAGGATTACGTCTTCTTTGCCGGGCTCGGCCCGAAAGACCAAAGAGAAGGGAAGTCCCGGCGCAGGCAAAGTTGCCGGCGTGTTGTTGGCGGTCGGAATATATCGTTTTTTATCGGGACTCAACGTAAAGACCGGATCGTAAACCGTGGTCACGTAACCAGCGGGAATGAGGACTTCGGTGACGCCGGCAAACGGACCCATGCGCAGCTCACCGCGAATGTCGCCGCGAGGTTCGGGTTGAGGAGCCAATCCGATCTTCCCGGGAGGAAGCGAGTAGTGGACGCGCACGACGGCGTCGAGGTGATTTTCGTAGATGACCTTCATTTCGACGCGCCGCAGAAGCTCCCGCATCATGATGTGCTCGTCAATGCCCTGGCGGACGCCGGTGTTGCGCATGTCCGTCATCTCTTCCCAGTCCTTGAATGACGCCCGTTGATCGTCGCCCCAGAATTTCGAGCGCGCGTTGAGGGCGTGAAAATCGATCAAAGTTTCCATGAATCCACGCTCTTTCCAATCGGCCACGCGGCGCATGGCGTATTGATTGAAATGAAATGTGAAGGCGTTCGATTCAACTTCCTCTTCGATCGCGCGGATATTCAGGTTTTTGGGAATGGGAACCTTTCCTTCGGCGAGGTTGAGGAAGTAATCGATGGGCTTCATGGTTCCGGATCCGAACGTTTTGCCGGGCTCAAATTCCGTGGGCTGAATCTTCGCGGCGAATTCGGGGAACTGAGGCTGGCCGTCGCGCCCGAGGCGGTAAAGGATGTCAGGAAAAAATACCGGAACGAGCTGCGCCAAAGCGTCCGTGTAGGACGGCTTCATGTTTTCGATGCTGGGATCGTCCGGCCAGAGAGGATCGACCGATTCGACCAGAGTCGCGCCCAGGTAATCGCCGAGCGTGGCCTTGATCTCCTTGGCAGCCGCTTGCGAAATGGGTTCGTCGGCTTTGACTCCGGGAAACGTGAGCATGGATTCGCGGATGATTCCTATGCGCACGCCTTTCAGCGAGCCGCGCGTGCCCGGCGAAGCGGCGTTTGGGGCGTAGGGTTTATCGAGAACACTCGACCGGGAAACAGTGGTGAAAACGTCGCGCGGGTCGTAGTAGCCGTTGACTGGATCTTTCAGCGAATCCAGGACCTTGGCCGCGTCTCTGACCGTGCGGCACATGATGCCGGCGCGATCGTTGTAAATATCCGCGCCGATGGCGCCGCCCAGAAACGAAATGAGCGATTTGTGCGGCAGAATCAGCGACACCGCGTTGTGATTGGAGGGGCCGCGGCAGGACATGCTGGTCTCTTCGCAAAGACTGCACATCGTGAGATTCGCGCTTACGGAAACGCCGGAGCCGGAACTGGAACCCAGGGAGGCGGCGCGGGTCGTATCGTAAACGTCGCTCGGATTGCCCGCCCAGGTGCTGCGCTGATAGCCCAACGTGGAGACGAAAACTTTCGTGGGCCGATTGGAGCCGCGCGATTCCGAATTGTCTTCGCCGCGAATGGCGGGAACGGGGCGGCCGTTGTATTCCGTGTTGACGGCTTTGGCGTAAATGATGGCGCCTTTTTCGCGAAGCTGAGCGATCAGCGTCTGGTCGCGAGCCGGGAAATCGATGTCGTAGTGGGCATCGGCGCCGCCGGTGCTGCGCATGTCTTTGGCGTCGTAGGAATCCTTGAAGGTGAAAACGACGCAGTACATGGGCATCTTCTGGAGATCGGGATTGCGGCCATACTGCGCATCAAGCGCAGCAGCGCGTTCGAGGGCGTCGGGCTGCTTGCGGAATTCCTCGCAGACAGCAGGGGAGCCCGGCGGCAGTGGTCCATCGGCGGGACGGCGGTCACGATCGCCCTTGCAGGTGACGGAGCGTTCGCCGCGAAGATTGAGCGTGCCCAGCGCGTTCAACTGGCCGGCATTGGGCATGCCGACGGTCATGCCGTACTGCTGCTGCACGGTGGGATCGGATGCGGTCGGCTCCATGCGGCCGAATTCGATGGGTGGACCGGCGTACTGATCGAAATTGGGCAGCAAAGTCGATATCGCGATCGTCGCGGTGGGGAACTTCAGCGGCGCACCGACGCGAATTACGCCGGGCACAGGCGGGATGGGCGCGCCGTCTTTGGTGACGAGTTCGTCGGGGACCCCGTTATAGGCTTTGGCGCGATTGATATAGAGCTGGACTAATCCCCGGCAGGTGATTTGGCCTTCGCGGATGGCGCGATGGACGTCGTCGATGGTCGCTTCCTGCAGATGAAAGCGAAACTGCTGGGCGCGGGCGCCCGTGGCTGCGGCCAGCGACATCGCGAACAGGAGAAATGCCGTCTTAGACCTACTCATTTATCCTCCGAAAGCCACCCTCGCGAAATTTTTTTGCAAGTGTTGATTCTACAGGTACTTTAAGTCCAATAAAACCGTAAGTGCAGATTCTGCTGGAGTTGCTGGCGACGTTTGCGTATGTGCTCATTCTGCTAGCCTTAGCGGAAAAGAAGCCCCTAAGCAACATAATGCCGCCTAGGGTGCCGCCTATGATTTTTCGCAACGATATGATTCTAATGTGGTTGTCGGCATGGTGCGTGCAACGATATGATTCTAAGCGGGTTGCTATCTGCGCGGGGGAAGTTGCGAAACCTACGGATCGGAGCGAAGTAGATCCGAAAGGCGTCACTCGGTCACGTACTGCGTCAGTTTCACACTGAAAGGAGCACAGCCAGGAGTGGCTGTGCCACCTGTGACGCACACCACGCTCATATGCGCAAAGTGCGGGCGGACAAATTTCGAGCATGTTCTATTTTAACCCCGGCGTAAAGGCGAACAGATGCCGCCTAGTCTCTCACCGGCACTCGGGACAAGAAGGCGGCGCTACACAAACCGGCCCGAAGGGCACGGCCGGGTGTTCGTGCCGCTGAAACGCCAATAGCGGGCGGGACACTGGCGGATGCCGCGGCGCTGGCTCTCCGGCGCGCTGATTCGGAAAATGGCTGCCGGGGGGAATCGATGCTGACTCTAGTAAAGGTGCAGATTGTGCAAGTGCCACCGGAGCAGAGGGAGCAAATTAACGGCGCAACCCACGCATGCAGACATACCGCGGACAAGCTGAACAACGGCGAACGCGTGGCAGCGGGTAAGGACTTCAGCGGTGGAATGCAGTCCGGAGACTGGGCAGCGACGTGTCGCACGTGCGCCGAATATCTCCGGAGCCGCGAAACTACGCAGACGCATTTGGGGGCTTTGGAAACCGCCGCGTTATGGAGCTGAGCACGAGGCGAAATGGCAAGCCGGCGACGAGGCTGAATCGTCGCGCAGGTGTTGCGGCCGGCGAGGCTACCGGCCTTTTTCTTTTTTTGGGTGTAGAATCCGGCGCGCAGAGGACGCCGATGGCTTTGCACCCAACCTTCGAGAAATTCCTTGAACCGTTACTCGATCAGAAAATTCCACTTGGTGTGCGTCTGCAATACGCATCCCGCGAGATTCGACTGACACTCGAAGCAAACGAGCTGCTGAAAACCGCTGGAGATAAACAAGGAGTTCAGGTTGGTGAGGAGTACCTGAGGGCTATCGAAAATATTCTTGCAAAAGATGGAATAAAGCTAGGTGCTGCGAAGGCTGCGCCAAAGTGGCGGGTATAAAACCTGATCCGGCCTCGTACTGAATCGCGCTAGTCGGGCCGGGGCCGCTGAGGCTACCGGCCTTTTTCTTTTTGGGTGTAGAATCCGCGCCGAACGGAGGGAGCCCCACGAAGTCGTTCCTGACTATTGCGCCCCTTTTTCTGTGCTTGGCTTTTTGCGGGAAAGTTCAGGCTCAAGCCACTACCGGCAACGATCTACAGGGAAAGTGCAAAGATTTAATGGACGCGAAAACTGCGGGCAACATGTTTGGGAATGGATTTTGCGCTAGCTTTCTGACTGCTGCAATCGAAGACGAAGCCGCGTGGCAGGCTAGCGACGCGGTAAAAAAGCAAGCGCATTTCCTGAGTTTCTGCATTCCGGACAACCGAACCAATGGGCAGTACTTGCAGGTATTCGTGAAGTATCTCGACGAACATCCCGAGGAACTAAATAAGTCAGGAATTGTCCTCTTGCGCGAGGCTCTCAACAAGGCATTTCCGTGCGGAAAGTGAGGGTGAGGTGGTAGAATCCGGCGCATGGCTGACCTCACTTGTAAGTGCGACGGCTGCGGACACCCTATGTCTCGGCATACCATGAAACGCGCCGAGAAGCGCGCCAAGCTGGAAGGGACAATCGTTCTCGATTTCCCCTCCTCTGGCCAGAAAGGCAGCTACAATTACCACAGCGGATTGACGGACGGAGACGCGTGTAGCGAGGACGATTGCCGCTGCACGATCTTTGATTCCGGGAACTGACGCCTACCATTGCATGCCGTTTCCATACGGCTCGCTACACCGTACAAAACAATACGCAAGTTACTTTCCGAGTATAAAAAGCCGTACAAAAGGAACTCAAAGATTACTAAGCAGTTGAGGCTTAACCGCGCAAACTATTTTACAACACGAATGAATAGCGCATATCCATCGTACTTCCATGAAGCGCGGAACGTGGGTAGCGCTGAACCTTCCAAGGACTTTAACGGGTGGGATCAAAATCAGCCAGCGGTCGGGGCTGATCTCTAGGCGCCCTGATTGCGCTTTGGCGCCAGTTTTGGCTTCATCCAGAACGGATAGTAGTTGGTTCGCAAGACACGTTTCTAGTAAAGCTTCCATACGCGATACGTCGATTGTTCGAGCGGACCACGCTTTATCAGCCGATTCTAAAGCTTCGTAGTACGGTTGTTTGTTTGCAGCGATTTGTTGGGGAATAGTGTTTGTTCCGGGCAGCCGGTATCCGAGGCGAACGCACAAAGCAAAGTAAGATACGGCACGGGCGGTTCGACCGTTCCCGTCGACAAACGGGTGAATCCAATTTGTTCGCCACATTGTGTATGCCGATAGATGCACCGCGGATTTGGAGCGATTGTCATTTACATACTCGCACATCTCTTCGATCAACTCGGGCACGAGGTACGCCTCCGGCGGTTTGTGACGGCTACCACGTATCTCGATGGCGGCGGGTCTCCAAACTCCGGCGAATGCACTGATTCCTTCGAGGGCTTTACGGTGGAGACTCAGGATTGCCGATGGGCGGAGCCTGAAGGGTTGACGTTCAGGCTGCAGGGAGTATTCAATTTGCTCGATGACCTCGTCGAATTGCCGCAGGCCATTTCGGGCTTCTTGCCTCGTTCTCTCAGCAGGGTCAGTTATCAAATCGACTTCAACAGCCCTGCTGTGACGTTCAGGCTCGTCGTTCATCAGCTTCAGCCGCGCTTCAGCTCCTCAGCCTCCTTATCGACGGTTTCGCGCGTTATTTGCGCGTTTTCGATTTTCGTGTTCCCGTAAGCAAAGCTTCGGCGCTGCTCTTCGTTTTCCTCGCTTGAGGGCTTCACTCTCTTTGCAGCAATGAGCAGTTTCTGTAGACTTTCGGTCATCAGGTCCCCCGTAGCTGGATTTCACCTTCCTCATGATACCGCGAATTGGGTGGAGCACGTTTTCCATTCGATTCGTTCATTGTCAGGCGGGGGAGATGTTCGGCGGCGGGAGGCGCTGCTGGGTAAAACAGTTCAGAGGGATCCCTCGCTCCGGTTCGTCGCTCGGGACGAGCATCTTGATCAGATGCTCGTTTTGGGGGCGGCTGTGAGGCGCTGATAGAGCAGGAGCGCGGCAGGAAGAATGCGCGCATCCTGGTTGAGGTCGGCGGTCAACTGCAAACCGAGAGGCAGGCCGCTCACGGTGGGCATGGGGATCGATACTGCCGGAGTTCCCAGAGCCGTCCAGGGCGCGTTCATGCGGGGATCGCCCGTGGTGGATAAGCCCAGAGGCGCGGGACCGACGGCGGCGGGCGTGAGAATCACGGGCGTGGATTTGAAAATTTCCGCAAATCGAGTTCTGCTCTCGGCGATGAGCCGCTTGGCTTCGTCGTATCGTTCCGTGGGAATCTTGAGTCCATTGCGAACCAAGTTCGCAATATTCTGATCGAGCCGGTCGCCAAACTGCTTCAAGCGCGCCTCGTGGACGCGCGCGCCTTCGTAAGATTCCAAGACATCGCCGGCTTCGACAAGTTTTTTCAGGTCACCGGCGATATCGATGGATTTGACGGTGATGCCGGAGCGGCGCAGGAGCGCGATGGACTGGCGGAATGCGTTGGCCATTTCCAGATCGCATTCGGGGATGGGTTCGGGCGCGGCGAACGGAAATTGCTCCGCGCCTGCCACGGGTTTCCCCATCGCTTTCCAGAGCGCAATCATGTCCGCAGGTGTGTGCGTATACAGGCCGAGAGTATCGAGGCTCTTGGCGAAGGGAAGCATGCCTTCGGTTGGCAAAAGATCGTAAGTGGGCTTGAATCCGGTGACGCCACAGAAAGACGCCGGGCGGATCATCGAGCCGCGGGTCTGTTCGCCGATGGTGAAGGGCACCATGCCCGCGGCTACTGCCGCAGCCGAGCCGCTGGAGCTGCCTCCGGGGGTGTGGTCGAGATTGCGCGGGTTTCTCGTGGGTCCCGGAGTGCGGTAGGCGAATGCGGTGGTTACCGTTTTGCCCAGAAGAATGGCGCCGCGGCTGCGCAGGTCGCGAATGATGGCGGCGTCCGCTGTGCCGAGGCGCCCCTTGTAAAGCGGCGAGCCATATTCGGTGGCCATGCCCTTGGTTTCGACGATGTCTTTTACGCCGAAGGGAATTTCGGAGAGCGGGCCGTCGGCGGTGGGGCGTTCGGGGTGAACGACCACCCAAGCGTGGATGGAGGGGTCGAGTTCGCGGATGCGGTCGAGGCATTGTTGGAGGCCGCGCTTGCGCGTGGCGCGATCGGCGGCAATCCAGTCGGTGAACGTTTCCAAGCGGGAGGATTGTACGGGAGCGGACGCGGCGGGCAATGCGGCAAATTGCGAAATGCCTGCCGCTGCACCGGCAGCGGCGGTGGCGGTGGATTTGATGAAGTCGCGGCGGGAGTGTTTCATGGCGTGAGGCGGCAATATTACGCGCAGCAGGGCCGACGGACAAGGTATCTGGTAAGCGAAGGCGAGGATGCCGCGCTGAAGGCCGTTGATAAGGCGCACACCTGCCACGTTTAAACCTTTAGACCTAAAGATAAGCTGCGCGAAGGACGTTGATAAGGCGCACACCGATACGTTCAGCCTTCGGAGCGCAGGCGGAAAGGATGCCGCGCTAAAGTCCGCGGCGCTACGTTTAAACCTTAAGATCTCAAGACGGCCGCGCTAAAGGACTCCAGGGTGGCGACCACGGCGTCACGCGAGCACTCCTGAGAAGCATTGTGCCTACCTGCGTGAACGATCCCAGAAATAAGTAATCGGTTGGCGTACGGCATAGGCCTTTGCGAACTGGATTCATCCAGATATACCAAGCGACGCGGTCGAGCGCATCTGAGGCGCGAAGAATGCGGTCGTAATACTTGAACTGCCAGAGGCGGCGATGTGTACGGCGGGTAAACTCGACGGCGGTTTCCTGCTTAAAGGATTCGACAAATTTGATCAAGTTGCTTTCCTCTGAGGTCGCAGCCGCGAGCAGATGCAGGTGGTCAGGCATGACGCAATACGCGTGGATAAAGAACGCGCAAGCCGCCGCGTCTTTTCGCAGGCTGGCGATGAGCCACGAGGCAAGGCGCGGATTTACCCCGAGGCGGCGACGATCATGGAAGCAGAGCGTGACAAAATACAAGCTGCGGCCGCGATAACGGCCGGTGTCGAGCCGGAGGTTCTTGCGCTGGAAGTCAGTGGACGCGGCCATAATTGCGCGCAGGAACTAGCCGGGGGATTTGGCGCGGCGGAGCAGTTCGTTGATGCGTTGGGCGTACTCTTCGGAGCGGTCAAGGACGAAGATGAGTTCGGGGGAGCGGCGGAGCTGGAGGCGTTCGCTGAGCTCGTGGCGGATGAAGCCGGCGGCGGCAGTGAGGGCTTTGATGGTGTCCCTTTGTTCGTTTTCGGGACCCATGACGCTGACGTAGACCCGGGCCTGCTTGAGGTCGGGCGTCATACGGACTTCGCTGATCGTCGCGAAGACGGAGAGGCGCGGGTCTTTGAGTTCGCCGGCGAGCATAGCGGTGATTTCCTGACGGATCTCGCCGCCGATGCGTTCGTGACGATGTCCTGCGACAGTCATATGGCAAAGGCGAGAAGTAGATGGCTCGTCGCAGTGGCTCCTTGGAGTGACAGCATAGCGGCGGCGGTCATAGCATTTCAAGATTATGGTCGACGAGGTCGCGGCCGAGCAAATTTTCCGCTTCCGCGAAGACGGCCTGCAACGATTGCTCGAGATGCGTGGCATCGTTCGAGAGGGTGACGACGCCAACCTGAGCGCGCTGCCAGGTGTCCTGGTGATCGAGTTCGGCGACGGCCACGTTGAAGCGAGCGCGGAGGCGGTCCTTGAGACTGCGCAAAACCTGGCGTTTGTCTTTAAGGGAATGCGCGTCAGGGATGAAGATTTCCAGCGTCAGCAGACCGACAGGCATGACAGTCAGCTCAGTTCATTACTAAGAGAAAGTCTCGTGATGACAAGCAAAAACGAAAAGCAGATTCCTCGTCGCGTTCGCTCCTCGGAATGACAGTCGGGAGTTCGACGCGCGGATCGTCAGGCGGTGGCTTCGGCGAGGATCTGCTTCTGCATGGCGAAGCATTCGAGCACATCGGCGACTTTGATGTCGTTGAAGTTCGAAACTCCGACGCCGCACTCGAAGCCGGCGCGAACTTCGTTGGCATCTTCCTTGAACCGGCGGAGCGAACTGACGCGGCCGGTGTAAACCACCACGCCTTCACGAACGACGCGCACTTCGGCATCGCGCTTGATGATGCCGTCGAGAACGTAACAGCCGGCGATCGTGCCGACGCCCTTGATGCGGAAAGAGTTGCGCACTTCGGCGCGGCCGAGATGCGTTTCCTTGTAGACGGGCTCGAGCAGGCCGGACATGGCCTTTTTGATCTCGTCGGTGACTTCGTAAATGATCGAGTGCAGGCGGATGTCGACGTTTTCGCGCTGCGCCAAGTCCGACGCTTTGCGATCGGGGCGCACGTTGAAGGCGAAAATGATGGCGCCCGAAGCGGAAGCGAGCAGGACGTCGGTTTCGGTGACGGCACCGACGCTGGCGTGAATGATCTTCAGCTTCACCTGATCGGTGGACTGCTTGGGCAGCAGCTCGCTGAGAACTTCGACGGAGCCCTGCACATCGGCCTTGACGACGATGGGCAATTCCTTGGTTTCGCCGCTCTTCAACTGCTCGTGCAATTGATCGAGAGTGATACGCCCGCCGGCGCTGCGGGCGAGCGAGGCTTCACGCAACTTGGTCTGGCGATAATCGACGATGTGGCGAGCCTTGGCTTCGTCGGCCACCTGGAATTGATCGCCGGCTTCGGGAATCCCTTGCAGGCCGAGGACCTCAACAGGCGTGGACGGCGCGGCCAGTTTGACCGGGCGGCCATGATCGTCAAAAAGCGCGCGCACTTTGCCGTAGACGGCGCCGACGATGAAGACGTCGCCGGTGTGCAAGGTGCCGTTCTGCACAAGAACGGTGGCAACCGGGCCGCGGCCGCGATCGACGCGAGATTCGAGAACGGTGCCGCTGGCAGGCGCGCCTGGATTGGCGCGAAGCTCGCGCAGATCGGAGACGAGCAGGATCATTTCGAGGAGCTTATCGAGATTTTTCTTTTCGCGCGCGGAGACTTCGACGACGACAGTATCGCCGCCCCATTCTTCCGGCATCAAGCCGCGATCGGCAAGCTGACGCTTGACGCGTTCGGGCTGGGCTTCCGGCTTATCAACCTTGTTGATGGCAACAATGATGGGCACGTTGGCGGCACGCGCGTGGTCGATGGCTTCGAGCGTTTGCGGCATCAGGCCGTCATCGGCGGCCACGACCAATACAACAAGATCGGTGACCTTGGCGCCACGAGCGCGCATGCGCGTAAAGGCTTCGTGGCCGGGCGTATCGATGAAGACGATGCGGCGGCCGTCAACGGAAACGACGGATGCGCCGATGTGCTGGGTTATGCCTCCGGCTTCACCGGCGGCGACTTCGGTTTGGCGAATGGCGTCGAGCAAGCTGGTCTTGCCATGGTCGACGTGACCCATGACTGTAACGACCGGCGGCCGCGGCAGGAGATTTTCCTTCTTCTCTTCCTTGGCGACTTCCTGGACGACTTCCTCTTCGAAGGAAACGACATTTACAACACCGCTGAAAGCTTCGGCTAGGCTGGTTGCCGTGCCCACGTCCAGAGCCTGATTGATCGAGGCAAAAACTCCGCGGTCGAGCAGCTCTTTTAAGACTTCCTTGGCGCGCACGTCCAGCTTTTCCGCGAGGTCGCGGACTGTGATGCCTTCGGTGATGGTGATGTCGCGCGGAGGACGTGGCGGCTGCGCGACCGGCTCGATGCGCGTGGCCCGGCCCTGGGGTACGCCGGTGCGTGCGCGAACCGGGTGCAGCTTGCGTTCGCCCTCTTCGAAGCGCTTCTCCAGCGTGGGACGCGCCCGAGCCGCAGGCTTGCGTTCGTAAATTGGCTTGCCGGGCTCCGCCTTTGGCGGAGGCACGACGGGCATAGGCCCCGGGCCGCCGGGTCGCATAGGCCTTTGCCCAGGGCGAGGCGGCATACCGCCGCCGGGCCGCATGGGAACCGATCCAGGGCGAGCGCCGGGACGCATCGGGTAGCGGCCGCCGGGGGCCCCTACGCCAGGACGAGGTGATGGAGCGCCAGCAGGAGCTCCGGAACGCGCAGCAATACCGGGTGCAGAACCAGGGGCACCGGGACGAGGAGCGCCGGGAGCGCCTCCGGGGCGAGGAGCGATCGGACCACCGGGGCGAGGGGCGCCAGGAGCGCCTCCGGGACGAGCGCCTGGAGTTCCGGGTCCACCGGGAGCAGCAGCCGGACGCATGGGCGGCCGGGCACCGCCAGCTGGCGGAGCCCCTGGTGCAGCAGGGCGCATCGGAGTCGGAGTTGCAGGCCGCGGCGCCGATCCAGGGCGGCGCGGTCGTGGGCGATGGTTTCGGCGGTTGCGCGGCAGTAGATGCTGCTGGCGCGACCGGAACCGGGCCGGGGGCTCCAGGCGCTGCAGCCGGACGAGCCGGCGCCGGCGCGGGAGCAGCGGGTTTCGGAACAGCGGGAGCGGCCGGCGTCGCAACAGCGGCAGGAGCAGCCGGAGCGCCCGTAGCGGGAGCCGGCTTAGGAATCGCAGGCGTGGCGCCAACCGGCGCGGGCGCCGTAGTTGCAGGACCAGTTGGCGGTGTAGGAGCCGCTGGGACAGCGGGCCGAAGGCGAGCGGCTTTGGCGGCAGCTTCTTTGGCGGCTTTGTCCGCTTGCGCTTTCGCTTCAGCGGCGGCTTCGTCCTCGGCTAGTTTGCGGAAATGGGCGCGTACTTTTTCGGCGGCCCCTACGTCGATCGAGCTCGAGTGGGTCTTCTTTTCAGTGACACCAGCCTCGGGCAAGTAGTCGATGATCGCCTTGGCCTTTACTTCCAGGTCACGCGCGAGTTCATTGATGCGAATTTGGTTTGGTTCTGTCATTCGCCAGTTGATTTTTCTTTTCGCTCCACATTTTCGGTTTCGGATGAGCCGGCTTCTTCAGAGACAGCCTCGACTGATTCCGCTTGAGCCTGCGGCGCAGCTTCCTGATTGACTTCGGTGAACTGCTCAGCCGCAGCGTCCAACTCCTCGGGCGCGGCCTCGGCAGGGGCTGCTTCCTCGGCGGGGGCTTCTTCTGAAGCCAACTGCGCGGCCTCACCCGGTTGTTCCTCAAGTTCGGCGGGCAGAGCCCCTTCCCCGGCCTGCTGCTGTTCAAGCGATTGAAAATGCGCGGCCACGGAAAGCTGAATTTTTTCCACCATCTTTTCGCCGATACCCGGAATCGCGGTTAACTGTTCCGGCGTCATATCGGCCAGCTTTTCTATACTGCTGACGCCGTGAGCTTCAATTTTTTCGATCGTCTTCGGGCCCACGCCTTTCAATTCCGAAAGAGAAGTGCCGGGCGCGGTAAGCGCAGCCATCTGCGCTTCAATTTCCTGGCGTTTTTCTTCCTCGCTCTTGATATCGACGTTCCAGCCGATCAGTTTGCTGGCGAGGCGAACGTTCTGGCCTTTTTTGCCGATGGCCAGAGAAAGCTGAGTATCTTCCACGATGACTTCGAGGTGGTGATTTTCCGGATCGACAATTTGCACGCGCGTAACCTTAGCCGGGCTCAACGATTTTTGCGCGAAGGCCATGATATCTTCGGAATACGGAATGATATCGATTTTTTCGCCGCGCAATTCGCGGATGATGGATTGCACGCGCATGCCCTTCATTCCGACGCAGGCGCCTACGGGGTCGACGTCTTTATCGCGGCTCACCACGGCGATTTTGGTACGCTCTCCCGCTTCGCGAGCGGCTGCGCGAATCTGCACAGTGCCATCGTAAATTTCGGGGACTTCCATTTCGAACAAGCGCTGCACTAACACGGGATCAGCGCGGGAGACGATTACTTGCGGACCCTTGGCGGCTCGGTCCACCGCCTTGATAACCACGCGCAGGCGATCGCCAAGATTGTAAGTTTCCAAGCGGGATTGTTCGCGCTTCGGCAAACGCGCTTCGGTGCGTCCCATATCCACGACAACGTCGGGACCTTCGAAACGCTTGACGATGCAGTTGACGAGCTCGCCGGCGCGTCCGTTGTATTCATTGAAGATGGTGTCGCGCTCGGCCTCGCGCACCTTCTGCATAATGACTTGCTTGGCTGTCTGCGCGGCGATGCGGCCCAGAACGGCGGTTGGCTTGGGAATCAGCAGTTCGCCGCCAACCTCGAGATGCGGATCGACCTTACGCGCATCGGAGAGCGTCATTTCGTTTTTGGGGTCGGCGACTTCGTCCACTACGGAGCGAACTGAATACACGTCGACCTGGCCGGTTTCCGGATTGAACTTGGCGCGGAGGTTCTCTTCAGTCTTGTAAAACTTCCGCGCGGCCACCACCATGGCGTCTTCAATGGCGGCCACGATGATATCCGGCTCAATATGCTTTTCCCGGCTGATCTGCTCAATCATTTGGTCCAGCAGATTCGCCATTCTGTTTCACTCCTACCACTCTACAACCAGATTCGCTTTGCGAATGCCGGCCAGAGGTAACTCAATGATGCGGCCCTTGACGTCGATCTTCACCAGGCCGCCGGCGTGCCCCGCCAAGCGTCCTTCAAAGAATTTCGAATTGTCGACGGGTTCCATCGTCGAAATTCGAGCCAAGCGGCCCACAAACCTCTCGAAATCAGCCGCCTTAGTCAGCTTGCGATCCAGACCCGGAGAGCTGACCTCCAGAATGTAGCGGGAGCCCGGAACGAGGTCCTCGACGTCGAGAAGCACGCCCAACTGCTCGCTGACGGCCTGGCAATCGCTATGGCTGACGCCTTCTGGTTTATCGATGTAAACACGCAAAAATCGTTGCTTACCGATTTTCCACTCGACATCGACGACTTCGACCCCGGCCGTACGGGCGGCGCGTTCGGCGGCGTCGCGTATGCGCTCCAACTCCATTGGGTGCCGGCGGTCGCCTGGACATTTTCCCCAACAAAAAAGTGGGCTCGCGCCCACTCGGATATGCGACCGGCTTCGGACGAAGGTTCAGTATAGTGGCCGCGAACTACAAAAGCAAGGGAACGACGGAAGCCTGCGGTTTACTTTGACGTCAGATACGAGGGATAAACCAAGCTGATACCGAACATCCCCCCGGCATAGAACCGCAGCTTGCCAATACCAAAAACCAATTTGCCGAGCAAGCTGCGGTCAGTCTTTTCTGCTCCAAGAGCGGCTGCCGTAAGTTCGGCCGCCGCAGGTTCGATTCGTATTATGGCGTTGTCTTCTTGGGCGCGGTGGAAGGCTGAGTTCCCGCCGGAGCCTGAGTTTTCGGTTGTACGGGCGGAGCCGCAGAACCGGATGGCACAGCCGTTCCGGGCTTCGCAGGATACGCCTGATCGTAGAGACGGATTATTTCCTGAGTGATATCGATCTGGCTGGAACCGTAGACGACGGGCGAGCCCTGGGCCGATGTATCGAATACCGCCGTGTAGCCATTTTCGCGGGCGTAGCGGTCGAGAACGTCGAGCATTTTTCGGCCAATATTGTCGATGATGTCGCTCTGGGCGGCATTCACAGCTTCATTCATGTCATCCTGCTTGCGCTGAAATTGGCGGGTCAAAAGCTCGCCCTGGCGCTGCAGCCGGCCTTGCTCATCTTCACTGAGAGTGCCGTGGCTATTGGCGATGCGATTCTGCAAATCAGTAATTTGCTTCTGCATATTCTGCAGGTCGTTCTGTTGCGAGGCGAACTGGCTCTGAAGCTGAGCGGACGCCTGTTTCCCTTCGATGGTGCTTACGATGGCCTGGCGTACATTGAGAATGGCGATTTTCATCGGGGCCGAAGAAGCGGCGGCGCCGCCCGTCTGGGCCCAGGCGCCCGCAGCCGGCATTAACAGCAATGCCAGCGTGAGTGTCCGTAGATTTTTCGGCATTTGGTGAAATTTCATTACTTTCTCCTTCACGAAATCACAAGTCGGGAATTATAGCGACCGCATTTTCCAGGCGTCAACTTAGTTGCGGGTGTGATGCCGCATAAAGCGCCTTTTGTTGCACGGCGATAAACGCCATTAGTGCGGCAGCGGAACCAACAAGACCTCATTATCCGCCGGATCGGCAACAACAGCCAGATTCGTCTGCGGATGAATATCGATTGAAAATTGGGTGGACGACGGCAATGAGAACACCCCCCGAACGGTTTGGTCGATGAAGTCGACGACGCTCACGGTGCCACTCAGGCTATTTGCCGATACCAACGTGCCGCTTTCAAAATTATAAGCGATTGAACTGGGACCGATGCCAACGCGAATGCCCAATGTGGAGCCCGTATTGGGATTCAGGGCGACCACCTGGTTGCTTGC
Source organism: uncultured Acidobacteriota bacterium (assembly GCA_963846235.1). Lineage (GTDB taxonomy): Bacteria > Acidobacteriota > Terriglobia > Acidiferrales > UBA7541 > Palsa-189. Next base: position 1,997,057 of record CAWJVF010000002.1, on the reverse strand, counting down.
ACTGGAGGTGACCAAAAAAGCGCCCGTTATTGGATCGAAGGCTACACCTTGAGGGAAACTGATCGGGCTATTGAAATTCACGGTGTTCGAAGACAGGTTCAGCACACTGGCGGTGTTGCTGTTGCTATTTGCCACCACGGCCACGTGATTCGTTTGATCGATGGCTACGCCAGTGGGTCCTTGCTGAACGCCGATCGTGGTTGGCGTTTGTGCCGTTGTAGAGACGGGAAAGACGTCGACCAGACTGGCGCCATTGGCGGTCACTGCGGCTTTGCCCAATCCGAGATCAATGGCCACTCCGGCGGGGACAGGATCGGTCGTGAACGTGACAGGCACGGCGTCATTGACGATATCCACGATGGAGACGTTGTTGCTGCCGGAGTTGGCCGCGACCGCAAGACCGGCCTGTGGATACACAGCCACACCCTGAGGATTTGTTCCGACAGCGAGTTCGGGTTTCGCTCCGAAGCCGGTGCCGTTTGCCAGGTTAACCATGGAGACATCGTTACAGCCGGGCTCCGTTATTACCGCAACGTTATGGGCCGCGTCGATGGCGACGCCTTGGGGTGCGGGGTTGGAGCAATCGCTGGTGATGAGGCTTACGGCCTGAATGACCTGCAAGCGAGCGGCGTTAGAAAAAGATGTGGGCGTGGTGCAGCTGTCTACCACATCGAGGGCGTATAAACGCGGGCCATTCGCTGTAAGGAAGCTGCCTGATATGGTCGCGGTCAACATCCTGCCGCCGTTTGTAATCGCTGGCAAGCCGATGAAGGCAGAGGAGCAGTTTCCGTCGAGACGGGGAACGGGCGTGCCGGGGAAATTTCCTACGAGCGTCACGGTCTGGTTCTGCGGCACTGCAGCACCGCCGAGGCTGGAATTGATGGTCACGTGGGAGGAGCTTTGTGAGGGAGCGGCCGGAGAAAAGCTGCTTTGAACGATCTGGGGCGCGGAACGTAACGGTACGCCGAGAGAAAAAAGGTTCACGTTGTTAGAACCGGAATTGACGATTAACGCCGTATTGCTGGCGGGATCGATGGCCACGGCGACGGGAGAAGTTCCCGTGGTGAAAGGCACCCCAACAACTTTCGGGGTGGTAGGATCGATGACGAAACCTTGCCCGCCCGAATTTACGATTACGCCCGTGTTTGTAAGGGGATTGAGGGCCGCAGCCACATTATTCGTGGATGAGGTAAGCGCCTGGACTAATGCGGAGGTCTGATCCAGGATGTTGAAGACAAAAGCCGGCACACCAACCGTCGGATCGACGAGAAGCGCCTTCTGCGTTTCATCATTGATGCTCACGCCACGAACGTTAGGATTAGTAGCGAGCGTGGCCACGGGAACCGCGTACGCGGCGGTGCCGCCAGAACCCGAAGCGCATGATGCCTGGGAATATGTGAAGTTGGTATTGGATACGCTTCTCGCCTGGAATATTCCATTTAGAGTGGAAGGGCTCGCACCGCTGATGAGAACTGGCTGGCCGGCCTGCAGGGCAGGCGTGGTGCTGACATTGGCCGTTACAACTCCGCTGCTGCAGCTCAGGGTCGTGATTTGATTTGTAGTCTGGCGTCCCAAATCCACGATGGAAAGAGACCCCGTGCCTCCCGGCGTCGCCAAAGCCCAATTCAACTTCGATGACACGGCAATATGCGATTTCGGCCCATTATTGATATTCACAACATTTAAGAGGATGGGCGCCGCGCCTGCCGCAGGCAGCGCGACCACGCCCTGTGCCGCCTGAACTTGATTCATATCCAGAATCGCCCCAGCATTCGAGCCGCCAGCCCCGGATGAAGTCGAGAAGGCGACGAGGGCGCGCCCAGTGACCGGATTAATTCCCACGGCCTGGGGAGCCAGGGGGAGCGGATTGCCGTTTACGTCGGCAGCAGAAAAGGTCAGCAAGGAGATGACGCATGGCGTAGTGCCTGGCGGTACGCAATGTGCGCCGCTGAGGTCTACAACTGCGAGTGTGGAGTTCCCGCTGTTGGCAACAAGGGCGAGGTTGCGAAGATTGTCGACAGCGACGTCCACCGGTCCGGGAAGCTCTGATGCGCCAGCTCCAGGGCAAGTCGTTTCCGTACTGGTCAAAGCAGCGCCCACAGTCTCCGTGCAGATGAAACCCTTGGCGACGGGTGGTGACTGTATAAGATCGATAAGAGTGATATCGTGGCCCAATCCCGCAGTGATTTGCTTCCCCTCATTAGCGACGACCGCGACACCGGTAGCCGTATCGATTGCGACGGATGTTGGCATCGTACCCACCGAGATTGAAGGGCCTGGAGAGGGAGGAGAAGAAGAGGTGGGCTGCACGGCTAGGTTGACGGCGGCCATGAATCCATTTGGCGAACCCGTCCCGCAGGTGGAAGCTCCGGGGGGCGGGCAGGAAACAGTGTTCGTAACGGTGATTGGGTAAAGGCCGAGCGCTGACGTCGAGGGGGCGCTGAACTGCAATTGCCGGTCTGATAGAAAAGTGGGAGTGACAGTTGTCCCGTTGAATTGGACACTCACCATAGGCGACCCGGTAAAACCTCCGGTTTGAGTCCCAGCGGCGGTGCCGAAATAGCCCCCGTCCAGAATCACCGGGGTACTGGTTCCGGCCGGAATGCTGTCGGGAGTGGACGCCACGAGTGCGGGTCGCACCGGCGAAAGCACCAGTTGGCAAGCCGTTGCGGTCGAGCAATTTTGTGGCGAACCACCTTCGCGCTCAATGGTGAACGTGAGCGTCACCGTGGTGGTGCCCGACGCAGGCAGCGTAGAAAGGACGGTATCGGGAAGAACTACGAGGAAAGTGGTAGAGGATAGCGTAAAGAGTGAGCCTGTGGGCAGAGGGGTGCCATTCACAAGCACCGCCGTCGTGCAGATAAAATTCGATCCGGTGAGGTAAACGTTCTGACGGGTGGCCCCTAGCGCTCCGGTTGTAGGGCTGAGGGCGGTTACGGTCGGGTCCGCGGCCGTGGCGACGGTCACGGTAGCGCTGGCGCTCTGCGTAGGATCGGCGACGGAGGTTGCGGTAACGGTCGCAGTCCCGGCAGCAGCAGGGGCTGTGAACAGGCCCGTACCCGGGTCGATGGTACCGACGCCGGTGAGACTCCAGGTGACGGCTTGGTTCGAAGTACCGGAGACAGACGCGGTGAAAGTGAACGTTTCGTTTGTGCCGATTGTACACGTCGGCTGTGAGAGCGCGACGCGGATGCCGGAATCGAGTGTAACCGTGGCGTTGGCGACGGCACTTGTACCCGTGACTTGGGCGGAGATGGTGATATTAGGCGTCGCCGTAGCGGTTCCGCCGGTGCCGTTGAGCGGAGGTCCCGCCGGGGTGGCAATTTGCACTCCGAACTGGCCGTTGCTCAGAACTCCGACAGCTTGAATTATAAAAGATGAGTTCCAGCCGGGCTGGGAATTGCCGCTGATGTTGATCGTGTTACCCGGCACGAAGTTTGCGACATTGGAGCTGTTTTGAAGTTCGATGACGGAGCCAGTGAAGCCGGAATTCGGAACGCTGGCGTTCGCCACGGCAAAAACTACCGGGACAGCCACTGCCGATGCCGCCACCGGCCTGGTGACAGGCGCTGTGTAAAGGCCGGTGGAGCTAATTGTGCCCACGGTCGCGTTTCCGTTGGCAACGCCATTCACGCTCCATTGCACAGCATTGGCCGATCCCGTAGGGGTGGCGACAAACTGAAAGCTCGTCCCGAGGAGGACGGTCGCCGAAGTCGGCGAAACGACTATGGTAACCGAGGAACTGTTGTTGCTCCCGCATCCTGCCATGACCAGGCCGATGACGAGCGCCAGGCAAACCAATCCCAACCGCGCTTTCATGCTTTTGTCTCCAATGTACGTGGCCTCTCTTGCCCGGCCGGGGCGCGCTCGCAATTCATTCATTCAGAAGGTCCGACTGACCGTGAAGCGGAAGGTCGAAATAGGCTCGAAGAAGTTGATCCGCTGAGTATTCACCTGGAAATTCCTCAATTGCGGCAGGACCTGCGAATTCCAGATGCTGGGGCCTATCGAATTCTCAATCGCCGATAACTCGGTCGATTGGAAGTTCGACAATGGCGCCGCGATCTGCTGCTCGACACGATTGAGGTTATAGGCCCAGTAGAGGCGGAAAGGCGCATTGATGATGGGCAACTGCACCACGAACTCGATGCCCGCAGAAGCGCGTGGCCTGAAATTGGTCCCGTGTTGAATGATCAGTGAATTGCTGACACCCGAATTGGGGAAGAGCGACGTGATAGTGGAAAGACCCGTTGAGTTGAGCTGCAGTTGATTTTGCCGCAAAGCGCCGACCGCGCCGGCATCGAAGAAAAGGGAACTGCTTACCGGTCCAACGATGGGAATGCGATATTCGGCGTTCATGACGCCCGAAGTGTCGCCTCCAGGGAACGAAGGCTCGAACGTGAGCACCGGGATGGCGGGCGTCGTGCGCAAGGTTGCATTGCCGGCAATATCGAGGTGCGTTGGATCCTGGAACGTAAACGATGTGGTGGTCGCAATGGGGATGAAAGCGATGGGCGTGACGGTGCGGATATCGTAGCCGCGGAGGTCCTGTTCGCCGCCGAGGAACAGCCGCTCGAAAGGAGGCGTTACACGGCCGTTATAACCGGTAACGAAAGAGCCCACGAAATGGAAGGCGAGGACGTTGCGCTTGTGATAGGTCGGGTGAAAGTATTTTGCCTCGACGACATTCGAAATGGCCCGTACGTTGCCGCCCAGCCCCTCGAGCTTCACGGAATAAAATAACGATTTCCCGCCCGTGGGGTTCATCGGATTGTTTACGGTGTTGTACGTGATCGTAGGCATGATGTAACTGGAATCAATGCCCGTGAGCGCCGAGGGGCCGCCCAGCGATTGGAATTGCAGGACTTGAAACAGGTCGGTCGAGGCCGTACTGAAGGCGGTGATATTCGTACGCGAGTAGCCGTAGGTCATCCCGAGGCGGGCAAAAGAAAACTTCCGCAAAGGATAACTGGCGAAAACGGTGCCGCCGAGAGTGTCCTGGGTGTAATCCTGTTCGATATTCGGATTGATTTGGATTTTCTGTCCGAACAGGATGGACTGCTGCTGCGATTGATTAAAATTGAAGCTCGAATAAGAAACGGTGAAGCCGGTAGCGATTGGGCGGTCGAACAAATAAGGTTCTGTAAAACCAAAGAGTGCGCTTTTCTGAATATTGCCAATCTGTCCGGATAAGGTAAGCGTTTCGCCCAAACCGAGAAAGTTATTGGTCTGATAACTGAGGCCAATAAAGCTGCCCGCAAGCCCGCTTACTCCTCCCGTCAGGCTGATGGATTGTTTGCCCTTCTCTTTCAGCTTGAGCAAGATGTCGACGGTGCCCTGCTTGGTATTGCGCTTAATGTCGGCGGCATCAGGCTTAATTTTTTCAAAATAATCCAGCTGATTGAGGCGAAGAATACTCAGTTCCCAGGCGTGATTATTGAAGATGTCGCCTTCGCTGAGCATGAGTTCGCGGCGAATGACCTTATCTCGGGTGGTAGTGTTCCCGGAAAAATCGATGCGGCGGACAAAGTATTGCTTTTGTTCGTCAAAGTCGAGCGTCAGATCGATGATTTTCGTGTCGTCGTGGACATCAGGGAGCGGAACGGCAGTGAAATCGATGTAACCGTAAACGCCGTAGAGTTTGTTGTAGTTTTCGATCGCTTTGCGAATCTTGCTGATGTCGAAGATATCGCCCTGATGCAGTGGAAAAATCGTTTCAAGATATTCGCGCTTGAGGGACAGGCCTTTCTCGGGATCGGCGCTGCGAATTACCAGGCGTCCCATGTGATATTGCTCGCCCTCTTCAATGGGAATGGTGATGTTCGTAGCTTTGCCACGCTGACGGCCGATGAGCGGAAGCGGCCCCAAGCCCTCGCGATTCACGTCCACGGTGGTCAATATGGGATCCTTGACCACCACCTTGAAGTACCCGGCGCTTTGATAAAGGTCGCGGATGCCGGCTTCGAGATCCATGTCGAGCTTCGAGCGATCGAAAGTCTTGTGCATGATAGGAACGTCAAAGAACCACAGGGGAGCGGCGATAGGCCGCGAATTGTGCATGGACCTTATGATCTTGCGATCGGAGAACGCGTGATTGCCCTGGAAGGTAATCAGCCCGACCTTGACCTTTGGCCCTTCATCAATGGTGAAAACGAGCTTCACGGCATTGGTGGAAGGAATTTTTTCGTAGGTCGGCTTTACCACGGCGAATTGATGGCCGTGCTCGGACTCGAGCTCCTTGATGGCCACTTCGGCCTTCTTAATCTTCGTAGGATCGAACTGACCCTCAACGGAGAGGCCGACCTTGCGATCTTTGAAACGATCGAGGATGTCCGATTCCGTTATGGACTTAATGCCGTGGTACTCGATGCGGCGAATGATGGGCCGCTCGACCACATAGAAGGTGACAATTTTGGAGTTGGGATCGCCGCCCTTATTCTGAACTTCAAGGCGAATGTCCTCGAAATATTGGGTATTCCAAAGGGCCTGAAAATCACGCCGCAGGCCGTCTTCATTGTAAGGATCGCCGGTCCTGGTAAAAATTCGGGCCTGCAAAGTTTCGGTGCGGACGCGGCGATTGCCGTCGAACCTGATTTCAGCGATGCGTGGAGCGGCTTGCTGTGGGGCAGGAGGAGGCACACCGACCTGTGGCTCAGGCGTGGGCGGAGTCACTGGCACGCCGGGCGTGATCTGGGCGCGGAGTGGCAACCCGAGACTGAGCAGGCAGAGAATGAGCCAGAGCAACCTCGTAATGTTGACGCAAGGAAGCAGGCAGGAATTCTTATGTGCGGCCGTGGCAAATGTCAAGGCCGCTTCCCCCAAGCCAAAATTGTTTGTTCTCCCGCCGGTCCCGCAAGGGACCGCTTGCGGGGCGTAGGATTCGCTAGTGGGTAACCGGGGTTGCTTCGACGACCGGCCGGAAGCCTAAGCCTTCGCCGGAGACGTGGATTTCCAACGTCGCCGGACGCTGCAGGCCTCCCTGGATCAACGCTTCTGACAGCGGATCTTCCACGTACCGTTGCAATGCACGTCGCAACGGCCGCGCCCCATAGCTGCGATCACCGCAGGTCTTGTCGAGAATCCACTGACGCGCTTCCGGAGTCAAGACAATTTGCACCTGTCGATGGATCAGGGTGTCGTTGATCTGGCCAACCAGAAGATCAATGATGCGCAAGAGATCGCTATCGAGGAGCGGGTTAAAGAGGATGATCTCATCCAGACGGTTCAGGAATTCGGGATTGAAGACTCGTTTGACCTCGCCCATCACCATTTCGTCCATCGATTTCCCGGCGCCCTCTTCTCCTAAGGACTGGAAGCCGAGGGAGGCGCGCTTCTGCAAGTGCCGTGCGCCAAGGTTGGACGTCATGATCAAAATAGTGTTGCGGAAGTCCACCGTGTTACCCAGACCGTCAGTCAGCTGACCATCTTCAAAAACCTGCAGCAAGATGTTGTAAACGTCGGGATGGGCTTTTTCGATTTCGTCCAGCAGGATGACCGAATAGGGCGTGCGACGCACGCGTTCAGTGAGTTGGCCTCCCTCTTCGTAACCGACGTAGCCTGGAGGCGCGCCGATCAGCTTCGATACGGAATGCTTTTCCATGTATTCAGACATATCGAAGCGAACGAGCGATTTCTCACTGCCGAAGAGGAACTCGGCCAGCCGGCGAGCCACTTCGGTCTTGCCCACGCCTGTGGGGCCGAGGAAGAGGAAACATCCAACGGGGCGGCCAGGCGCTTTGAGGCCGGCGCGGCTACGGCGGATGGCGCGAGCCAGAGCAGTGATGGCCTTTTCCTGGCTGATCACGCGCTTGTGCAGTTCCAGTTCGATGCGCAGCAATTTTTGCTGCTCGTCTTCCTTAATCGAGGTGACGGCGACGCCGGTCCAACGCGACACTACGTCCTCGATGTCTTCGCGCGCGACGATGCCCGTGGTCGAATCATCGAGCTTCAAACGCTCGCGCAACTGGCGCAAATTATCTTTTTCTTTGCGTTCCTCTTCGGAATAGAAACGCGCCTTTTCAAACTCGTGATTGGCGATGGCCGTTTCCATGCGATGGGTGATGAATTTCACGCGCTTCTGCATCTCGGCCACTTCGTCAGGAAGCGTAGCCTGGCGCAGCTTGACGCGCGCGCCCGCTTCGTCGATCAAGTCGATGGCCTTGTCGGGAAGGAAGCGGTCCGGGATATAGCGGCTGGAAAGATAGACGGCATATTGGATCGCTTCATCGGTATAGCTGATGGCGTGAAACTTCTCGTAACGTTCTCGGACACCCTGCAGCACGCGAATGGCTTCATCTTCCGAGGGGCTATTGACTTTCACGGACTGGAAGCGGCGCTCGAGGGAACGATCTTTTTCGACGGACTTGCGATATTCACTGGGCGTAGTGGCGCCGATGCATTGGATTTCGCCGCGGCTCAAAGCAGGCTTCAGAATGTTTGCGGCATCGAGCGAGCCCTCCGCCGAACCGGCCCCAACCAGCGTATGTAGCTCATCGATGAAGACGATGGCGTTCTGGCTCTCCATCAGTTCCTTCATGATGGTCTTGAGGCGCTCTTCAAATTGTCCGCGATATTTCGTGCCGGCAACGATGAGAGAGAGGTCAAGGGAAAGAATTCGCTTATCGGCGAGGAACGGAGGCACATCGCCATCAGCGATGCATTGCGCGAGCCCTTCGACGATCGCTGTCTTGCCGACACCCGGCTCTCCGATGAGCACGGGGTTATTTTTTGTGCGGCGGCAGAGAATCTGGATAACGCGCTCGACTTCTTTTTCGCGGCCTACCAGCGGGTCAAGCTGCCCCTCGAGCGCCGCCTGCGTGAGATCGCGGCTGAACTCGGCGAGGAGCGATGTCTCCTTCGGGCGATTCACCTGAACTTTTTCTCCCGCACTGCGCGCGAGCTCTTCGCGGAGTGACGACAGACGCAAGCCGCGCTCGGCCAGTATCTCCGCGCCAAAACACTTTTCCTCGCGGAGAATTCCGAGCAGGAGATGTTCCGTGCCCACGTGCTTATGGCCAAGACGCTCCGCCTCCTCAGCAGCGTAGTTGAGGATGCGCTTGCACTCCTGGCTCAAAGGCACTTCCACAGAGGTGGAGATACGCTCGCGAATGGTAATGCGCGATTCGATCTCTTTGCGAATCGATTCGATGGAGCCGTGCGTGCGCAAGAAACGATTCGCCAGCGCCTTGTCTTCACGCATCAGGCCGAGCAACAAATGCTCGGTTTCGATGTACGGACTTCCATATTGACTGGCCTCGTAGCGCGCGAAAAAGATCACGCGGCGGGCCTTTTCCGTATAGCGTTCAAACACGGCTCAGCTCTTTTCTCCCTCGGTTACCGGTAAAGGGGCCTGTTGGTAAGCTGCGTCAGGTTGGAGAATGCCATGCTCCAAACGCAAAACGCGGTCACAGCGCTTGGCCAGAACAGGATTATGAGTCGCCAGGATAGAAGCCAGCAGGTGTTTCCGATGCAAGCGCTCGATCAAATCCATAATTGCGACAGCATTGAGTTCGTCGAGATCGCCGGTAGGTTCATCGGCGAGCAACACAGCAGGCTTAGTCACGAGCGCTCGCGCAATCGCCACGCGCTGTTGCTCCCCCCCGACAGTTCGGCAGCTCTCTGCTGCGCCCGAGAAGCCAACCCCACTTCGCGCAAGTGACTCATTGGCCTTCCGGAGCGCTTCGTCATAAGCGACGCCGCGCATCAGCAAAGGCATCGCGACATTCTCAGAAGCCGTGAAATCCGGCAGCAGATGATGCCGTTGCCAAACGAAGCCGATCCGCCGGTTCCTGAACTCCGCCAGCGAATCACTTCGCCGCGCCGCCAGCGCTTTCGTATCAAAGTATACTGTACCGCTTGTTGGGGTGTCCAGCGCAGCAAGCAAATGCAACAGCGTACTTTTCCCTGAACCGGACGGCCCGACGATTGCGACCATTTCGCCTTGCCTGAGTGAGAGATCGATGTCGTCCAGAACCGTTATGGCGCTTGCTCCGGTTTCGTAAACTTTGCGAAGGGAGCGGGCTTCCAGCCAGATGCCGCCGGGCGTCAGCCCTGCCGAAGCGGCACTCTCATCAGAGGCCACACTTTCCTGCAACTGATTCACAGTTTCCTCGCCGAAGGGCACCCGTACACTCTGTTTGATGCTAAATTCCGATTCAAGATTGCTCTCCGAGCAACTAAGCTAACAGTCGAACTCTCTGATCCTGAAGTCTAAAATCTTTCCCTTTTTCGGCTACAAACTACCGCCTAAAGCTTCGTGATCATGGGCGGGCCACAGCCCTCGCTCACAAACCATTGGATTCGTGACAATTGCGATCAGCCGGAGCGCCTCCGATGCGCCTCCTTTGGCAGCGGATCTTTGACTCTCGATAGACGTATGGGAGCAAGCGAGACGCCAAAGTTTGCCTGTAAGTTCGAGGGCGGAAGAATCCGTAGGCGCAATCATTCATAGCGCAGCAGTTCCACGGGCTGGATGCGCGATGCGGAGCGAGCAGGAATGAGCGTGGAGGCGACGCTGATGGCCAAGGCGGCGGCAGTAATCCATAAGGCGTCGCTGGGATTAGGCTGGAAAGGCACGAAGGGAACCGAATAGATCTGCGGATCCAAGGGAATCAGCCTGTAAGTACCCGCGGCCCAGGCGAGGGAATAGCCGGCAATGAGGCCCAGAGCCGTTCCGAAAGCCGCCGACGGTGATCCCGAGCAAAACAAAAATGCGGCGAATCTGCTGGCGTCGCGCGCCCATGGCCATAAGGACCGCGATATCGCGCGCGCGGTCACTCACCGTCATGGCCAGAACGACGAGGATATTCAACCCGGCAACAAACGTTATCAAACCAATAAACAGAGCCGTAACCAATTTTTCCAGGCGCAGGGCGCGAAACAGAGCGCGATTTTCGTCCATCCATGTGGTGGCCACGTAACCAGGCCCGGCCTCATGGGTGAGTTGAGCGGCCATTTCTTCCGCATGATCGACATCAGCGATGCGGAATTCGAGAACGCTGGCAACGTCTCCGACGCCGGCAAGGTTCTGCGCCGCACGTAGAGTGACAAAACCCCAATTCGCATCGTAGTCGTAGAAGCCCGAATCAAAGATTCCGCTGATGCGGAACCGCTGCGAACGAGGAATCATTCCGAAGGGCGTCATATGACCCGCCGGGCTGGTGAGAGTGACATAGTCGTTGGGCTGCAACTTCAAATCTTCGGCGAGCATTTTTCCAACGATGATGGCGTTGAAGCCATTGGGATCCGGCGCGAAGTCCGCGCTGCCGGCTGACAATCCTTTGCAGCGCTTCGTTGCGTTTTGCTTCCAATGCGGGATCGATTCCCTTTACGACGACGCCGCTGGCGCGCCCGCCCGAAGATAGCAGCACAGTGATGTAGATGGCCGGCGCCGCCGCCTTCACGCCGGGAATCTGGCCGAGGCGCTCGGCGAGTTCGCTATAGTTACTGAGGGCTTCGGAGCCGGGACGGGATATAGCTTACGTGAGCAGTCACGCCGAGCAAGCGATCCTGCAGGGTGGTGCGAAAACCGCTGTTCATGGCCAGCGCGATCACCAGCGTGGCCACGCCTGAGGCGACGCCCACGACCGCCAGTAACGGTGACCAGACGAAGCACCGCCGGCCTGTTTGGCGATCGGAGATAGCGCCTCGCCACAAGCCAGGCGAATCTCATAGGTTCGCGTCCGCCTGCGGACGCAAAAGCGGGAAAAGAATGACTTCCCGAATGGAATGCGAATCGGTGAGGAGCATGGTGAGCCGGTCGATACCGATGCCCATTCCCGCGGCAGGAGGCATACCGAAAGAGAGCGCGCGGATGTAGTCGAGATCGACTTCGCGCGGCACTTCTTCGCCGCCGCGCGCAACCTGTTCGCGAAAACGACGCTCCTGCTCCTCGGGATCGTTCAATTCGGAAAAAGCATTGCCCAGCTCCATGCCCGCTACGTAAACCTCGAATCGCTCAACGAGCGAAGGGTCGTCGGCGCGACATTTTGCCAGGGGGGAAATGTCCGTCGGGAAATCGTAAAGCATGGTTGGCTGAATCAGCTTCGGCTCGGCGAGGGTTTCAAAGAGCAGTCCTGTGATCTCGCCGTCGGACATGGAACTGACATCCAGCAAGGCGCAGGGGCGGCGGCGGGATGAAAGGTTCCTCGCTCCGCAGCCATTCGTTGTAACGCTAGGCGACCGCGCGGGGTCCGCCGGGAGCAGCCAAATCCGCAACCGCCGGCGGAGGGCCCGCCTCGGCAGGCCAGTGTTGCGACAATTGCTTCGCGCATGGAAAGCCGCTGCCAGCGGCCGAAATCGAGTGTGATATTCGCCGAAAGTGACTTGTCGTTGAGCCACAGATTTTTTGCGCGAGAGAGGCGAATAGCTCCTCGGTGAGCGCCATAAGGTCGCGGTAATCGCTGTAGGCCTGATAGAACTCCAGCATGGTGAACTCGGGATTGTGTTCGCTGGAGACGCCTTCGTTGCGAAAATTGCGATTGATCTCATAAACCCGATCGAGTCCTCCGACCAGGAGGCGCTTCAGATACAAGCTCCGGGGCGATGCGCAGGTAGAGATCGAGATCGAAGGTATTGTGGTGCGTGATGAAAGGGCGCGCGGCGGCCCCGCCGGCAATGGTCTGCATCATCGGAGTTTCCACTTCGATGTAAGCCACGCGCATCGAAGAACGCGCGCAGGCCGCGCAGAATTTCGGCGCGGCGGAGAAATGTCTCACGGACGCGGGAGTTAACAATCAGGTCAACGTAGCGCTGACGATGGCGCAGTTCGACGTCGGCCAGACCATGCCACTTCTCCGGCAGCGGGAGCAAAGCTTTGGAAAGCAACTGTCAGGGTGTCGACCCAGACGGTCAATTCGTTCGTTTTGGTGCGGAACAAATGGCCGGAAATGCCGACGATGTCGCCCATATCCAGTAACTGAAAGAGACGGAAGGCGCGCTCGCCGACGGCATCGAGCTTGACGTAAATCTGGAGCCGGGCGCCATCTCCCTGAATATGCGCGAACCCTGCCTTGCCGTGAAGGCGCAGCGTCAAAATGCGGCCGGCCGTGCGCACATTTACGCGGCTGGCTTTCGAGTATCGCGGCATCGCTCTGGCCGTGAGCGGCAACGATCTGCGCCGGGCGTCGAGGTCTGCTCGAATTTATGAGGGTAGGGGTCGTCGCCAAGCGCTTTGACTTCGGCGAGTTTTTTCTTGCGCTGGAGGTACTGGTCGAGAGGCTCGAAGGGCAAGGAGGCTTTCCGTTTGTGCTTCCTTGCAGTATACCGATGCGTTTCTCGGAGCGTCAAGAAAACGCTTGCCTTAGAAGGCTGTGATATCATCGCATTCCCCGCAGGAGGTGCGGCTTGGAAGATGCAATCGCCAATCGCGGGCTCCGCCGCACGGCCAGCGTGCAGGAAGACTGGGTTGCCTGGTTACCAGAGGAGAAGGACCGCCTTTTTGACGCCATCCTGAGCGAATTGGAAATCTCCTACGGAATTCTGAGCGTCACCCTCGATGACGCCTTCAACTTATGCCGATCAGGGCAAGCTTTCGCCGGCACGGGAACAGGCTCGCATGTTTGCCGAACTATTTCGACCGCATGGCGGGGCGGTTGAGAGGAACTTTGCGTTCGCTATACGAACACAGCCGGCAGTTTGGCACGTTTCCCAATACGGCGCCTTTGCGGCCCCGGTTCTTCCGAAGCGAACGCGCGCAGCAGGTAGCGCGAGCCGAACAATCTGCTGGCTTTGGTCCGATTTCGGGCCCGCACGCGTTTCTTTCGGAAGCTCGGCGCTCTGGAGGAGATCGTCGCCGGGCTGCAGCGGGAAGCTCGCGAGACGGCGCGAGACATCGCCGAGGGCATGGCCGTTTCCTGGCGGAAGCAATGGACCCGCTTGGAAGTTCTTGACTACGATCTGAATACCAGCCTTCGCGAAACGACCGTTGTCTTGAAGTCGTTTCTTCTGCGTGCTCCCCATCGAGGAGCTGCCGGCGTTTCGGCAGAGGGTGGCTTCGCTCACTCCCAAGCCGTCGTTGAATCAAAATCGGCGTCCTGCGCAAGTGCTTGCCAAAATGGAGCCGGCCTGCCGTAAAGCGGCGGCACAGGCGGCGCCACGGAACAACCTGCTCTTCCCCAGAACTCGTCGTGGCAGCCGAGAACGCCCGAGCCTGAGATCATAATAAGTAGTGTGAGGTAGACAACCTTGGGGAGCAGGGATGGCATCGATAGTAGCTGATGCGTCCCGACGGGACCGGTGGCCCGAACGAGACCAACAGAAGTCCGCGAGCTAAGCGAAGCGGAGGCCATCCAACGGGCACAGCAGGGCGACGCCGAGGCTTTTGAGCGCATCTACAGATTGCATAATCGGCGCGTGTACGCGCTCTGCCTGAGGATGGTGGGAAATACGGCGGAAGCGGAAGATCTTACGCAGGAAGCTTTTTTGCAGCTTTTTCGTAAGATCGGAACGTTCCGGGGGAGTCGGCGTTTTCCACCTGGCTGCATCGCCTGGCTGTAAACGTGGTGCTGATGCGTCTTCGCAAGAAGACCCTTGCGGAGACGCTCGCTCGACGAAGCTACCGAGCCGGACGAGGATGCCGGGGGACCACGCAAAGATATCGGAGGACCTGATCTACGGCTCTCAGGATCCGTGGATCGGGTAAACCTTGAACGTGCTGTCGAGCAACTTCCACCAGGTTACCGCTCCATATTCGTGCTCCACGACGTTCAGGGTTACGAACACAACGAGATCGCGGCGATCATGAATTGCTCGATCGGCAATTCGAAGTCACAGCTGCATAAGGCGCGCATGCGATTGCGGGAGTTGTTGCAAGAGGCTGAACGCAGTCGCGCACGCGAAGAGCGGCAAGCTGCCAAGGGCAGCTCAGGCGGCGGTGATTGAAGTACGTAGGTAAGAGAAAACAGGTCGCGACGCGGAAGGATATTCCCATGCTGAGCCCAATCCAATGCGCGCAATTCGAACGGATGCTGGAAGAGCAGCCGGATGGCCCGCTTTCCGCCGGAGCCGCCGCGCACCTCGAGGGCTGTACTGATTGCCGAGTTCTGTGGAGCGATATGGAGGCCATACGCGCAGCAGGAATGGAATGGGGTAAAGAAGAAGTCGAGCCACCCGAGTACCTGTGGATTTCGCTGCGGCGCACAATTGGAATCGGAAGGGTTGATACGAGAAAGGCCGACGCAGCGCGGCTGGTTCTCAGCCTGGTTTGGGACGGCGCCACGATGGACTCTGGCCGGGGCTTCTATTTCTCTGCTGCTCATTGGCAGCGATTTTGGCGGGCTATCAGGTGAGTGAACGAAGGTCGGCGGCCGTTCTGCCCGTGCGGTTGAGCATTTCCGCGGCGACTCCCAAGTTAGTGGCGGCTGACATAGGCAAGGCACTCGATGGCGATATGAAGCGAGTATTCGACTCGCTGCCCGAAGGCAATCCCGTACTAGCCAGCTCGTTGCGTGAAAACCTGGGTATCGTGGATAATCTCATCGCTGACTGTGAAAAATCGGTTCGCGAGCAGCCTGATGATCGCCATGGCCCGCGACTACTTGTACGGGGCTTATCAACAAAAGGCCGTCTTGCTCGCAACGGCAACGGACCGCAGCGCGTTGGAGGGTCAATGAAAGGCCGGTCAGGTTCGGCAGTGTATTCCCAGGTTAGCGGTACGATGCTGATCGCGCTGTTTGTCGCGACCTCGGCGGGCGCGCAAGCGCGGCGCTTCGAACGGCATTTTACCGTTCAAGGCAAGCCCGTGATCACCGTTCAAAATGCCACGGGACGGATCCAGGTAAAGGCCTGGGACAAGCAAGAGGTTCTGATCGCCGGTCAGAAAGCGAGCACGAGCATTGACGTCGATACGGAACAGGTGGGCAATCGCATCGAGGTCGCTACGCGGGTGGTTTCGAGCAATGCAAATCCGGATGCGCTCCGAGCCGACTACGATATCAGCGTGCCCGTAGAGTCCGAACTTCAGGTTCGCAGCGACTCCGGAAACGTCACGGTAGATAGCGTGCACGGCGACATGTCTTTCGACACCGTGGCTGCCGACCTAGCGCTGCAGGACGTGGAAGGCTATCTGGTGGTGAAGAGCATCGGTGGATCGACCGTCTGCACTGCGTTGCGCGGGCCGTTTTGATGCCACCTCCATTAGCGGCAATTTCCAATTGCTGCAGCCCACTATGGACAATGTGCGCGTACAAACTTCTTCCGGAAACATCCTGTTCGATGGCGGCTTCATGAATCGCGGGATATATGTCTTGAAGAATTACAGCGGCACGATTGAAGTGCGGTTTTCCAGCAACGACTCCTTTGACGTCAGAGCCACTTCTCTGTATGGAAACGTCATCAACCAAGCGCCGGTAGTTCCGGACCGCCACAATATGCCGCGCGCCGCGCAGCAGTCTGGCAAAAAGCCTGTTTGGAACAATGAACGACGGGCATGCCAAAGTGGAACTTTCTTCCTTTAACGGCACGATCAAAATCTCCAAGCGAGAGTAATATCGCCCGGTGCTGCACGACTCCGCTCCACAATCCAATCCAAATCCGGGGCACCGGTCCGATCAGCCTGTGGTTTGCCTGGCCGGATTCATGGGTTCAGGCAAAACCACGGTGGGAGTTCTCCTCGCGCGCCAACTCGCGTGGCGTTTCGAGGATCTGGACGCGCGTATCGAGCAGTCCGCCGGCCTCACAATTTCCAGCTATTTTCGAGCGGCGCGGAGAAGCGGCATTCCGGGAGATCGAACGGGAACAACTGGAGAAGACCTTGGGCCGGGTGGCCGAGTCAGGAGAGGCCGTTGTGCTTGCCTTGGGCGGCGGCACCTATGCGCAACCCGGAATCGTAGAAAGACTGCGGAACGTTCGGCGCAGTGGTTATCTGGCTCGATTGCCCGGTCGACCTGCTGCTCGCGCGTTGCGCAATCATGGACAATCGCCCTCTTTTCCGCGATGAAGTAAGCTTTCGGAACCTGCTTGCGGCGCGTTTGCCCTTTTACGAGCAAGCCGATTATCGCGTGGCCGGCGATGACGATCCGGCCAATGTGGTGGCGCGAATCCTCGCGCTGCCGCCATTCGCCAAACGCTTTACAAACTTGGGTGACAGGACTCTCCGCACAAAAGGTGAAACGATGAAACATCGCCTTCCGGTGTGGTGCGCGCCATTGGGGCTTGTGACTTTGCTTTTGAGTGCCGGAGCGAACTATGCGCTCTCTTATCCGCGACCCGCGGCGAATTCCGCGCTTACACCAGATAAGGGAAAGTTCCGCATTCTCCAGCAGGGCAATGAGGTTGGCACGGAGGAATTTGATCTGCAGCCCTCTGGAAATGCATGGGTGATGAATGACCAGACCGTCATCCGCGTTGGCAGCGCGGAAACGCACACATCCGGGCAATTGAGAATTTCGGCAGATGGCTACGCCGCAGCACTACACCTGGAGCTCGCAAGGGGAAAAGAAAGCTTCAGGCACGGTTGAATTCGACAACGGCACGGCGAAGACGTCCCTGAACATTTCCGGGGCTAAAGGGCCGGCGCAGCAAGATTTCAAATTCAGTTCTCCCCGGCTGGTGGTGCTGGACAATAATCTCTACGAGCAATATGCCGTCCTGGGGACAATGTACGATTGGACCGCCAAGGGGACGCAGAGCTTTCCCGTCCTCATTCCTCAAGACGCAACTCCAGGAAGTATCGATGTCGAGTCTCTAGGTACGAAGAATGTTGAAGGCGCAGGCCTGCAAGTGTTGCGCGTGCATTCAGCCGATCTCGAGATTCAGCTTTTCTTTGACGCGAAGCTCCGTCTCGTCCGCCTGGAGGTTCCGATGGCGCAAGTGGTAATCGTTCGACCGTAAGCGGATCCTCTCCGATCGCAAGAAGCTTCCCTAATAAAAAAGGGCCGCAGAGAGCGGCCCCTTGATTGCCATTTCCTGAGAGTCGACTGCGATCAATGGTGCAAACGGAAGGCGAGCGTCACTGTGGTAACCACGCCCACTGGATGCCCGTCGACCAGTACCGGCGCATAGCGCCACTGCTCCACCGCGCGCACAGCAGCGCGGGCCAAAACCGGAGGGCCGGATAGAGTAGCTATGTCGCGTATCGTTCCGTCCTCATCCACCAAAACACGCAAGGTGACGTCACCCTCAATCCCGGCAAGGCGCGCCACCTCCGGATACTGCGGCGCGATCGCGTGAGTGAGGCGCCTGTCTTGCTCCGCAGGTTCGACGCGGATGGCTCCCCAGAGGTATGCATCGAAGAAGCGTCCCAATTCGCTTATTTCAGCAAAGTCGGTCATCGCGGCGATTTCCTGCGGGTCGTCGGGACGGCGAGGCAAGCCGCTAAGAAAGGCTCGCATCTCGGCGGAAGGAATCCCCTGCGCAGCCGATACCAAGTTGGCCGCATCGCCGATTTCGACGCGTCCTCCGGCCGTATCGGCCCATACGCCGCCATCGATTTTCTTGGCGACGATATCGCCGCCAGCACTCGTAAAGTGAGCCGACCCGAAAACGTGACCAACACGAATGTCGCCTCCTCCGGTACGCAGCACTGCCGGCCCACGGACGTCACCTGCAGAGATTTGGCCGCCCCCTGTCGAAGCGCGAAGGCCACCCGCAACATTTCCAACGCAAATGTTGCCGCCAGCCGTTTCGAATCGCGCGACGAATGGACCATGCGGGAGAGCTTGAGAGGGAACGGAACTGCCGATATTGCCAGCCCGGATTTCGCCGCCTCCGCTGGAAAACACGACGATGCCATCGACGGCTTGAGTGACGATGTTGCCGGACTCAACGGCAACATCGAGGTTGTAGTGGTGAGGCACGTGAATCTGGAGAATCAGATCGCTGCGGCAACCACGTTCTCGCGGCGTTTGATCGAGGAGCATTACACCGCGAGCAGTGGCACGAGCCGTCAGCACAAAATTTCGCAAGGAATCCTGAGTGGCGCGGCCGGCGCCAGGATCGAGTTGCGCCACATAACTCACGGAATCCGACGCATCCGTGGCGATCTGCACGTTAACGCAGCCGGCTTTGACGATAAGTTGAAGGCCTGGCCGTGTGGGGATTGCGCCCTGGTGGGCATTCGAAGCGGCTTGCGCTGCGTCAGGTGAAAAGAGTTCGGAGGCAGCCGCGGGTTGATCCGCGCTTACAGGAGAGCACGCAAGAGCGATCATGAACACAAACGCCAGTGCCCAGTAGATGCGGATCACCGGGGGCCATTTTGCGAGTTTGGAGAGGCTCACGGATGACGGCCCCCTGCCGGAACTGAGTCTTCATCCATCGGAAGTGAGTTGCCCGAGGGCGTCGGCGCTGCGCGAGCGAATGTAGCTATTGGAATCGTTATTCATGCGGTCGCGCAGAATGCCCACGGCACGATTATCGAGCGGCACGCGAGAGAATTCGCGGCTTCTCATGCGCTCGAGCAGCGAATTCAAAGCCTGAATGCGCACACCGGAATTATCGTCATCGGAGAGCGCCCCAAGAATGGCGCTCTGCACGTCCGCCGCTGAACCAGCATCACGAAGCGCCTCAATCGCCCTCAAGCGCACAGCCGGATTGGGGTCATGCCGGAGAGCTTCGCTCATTGCTTCACGAACCTGAGGATCGTCAGCCGCGGGCCGCAGCGCATCGATGGACTGGAGCCGCACGCTGTCGTCGAATTGCCCGCCGTGTCCGATGACGTAGGCCAGCACGCGCCGGATCTCTGCATCATCGGGCGTTCCCTGGACGACGCGAGGCTGCGGCGAGCGAACTTGCAGTTCCACTTTGGGGATAAGCGAACCGGTTTGCGGCTCGAGGCGAATGCCATCGCGACCAATTGTCTCAAGCTCCTGCTCGGTAATTGGCGCGGGTGCGGAGACGGTGATTACCGGGTTTCCAAGCTGGCAAAGCGACCTGCACGGTACAATTCGCGAGCCGCGGTACCAGCAAGGGCTCCGACCAGCAGCAGCGCGGCTGCACTCCAACCGGGACGAAACACAAATGCCTGGCGAAAAGCTCCCAACCAGCGCCATGGAGCTAACGAAGTCCATGACCGCTTCGGTTGTGCGGCCGCATCGTCCAGACCTCGAAAAGTTCGCTGCGGCAACGCGCCAGCAGCAGATCGGAGCGATCGAGTGTATCTGCGGGCTGCGGACGCAGGGCAAGCGTCTTACGCAAACCAATTTCACGGCGAAAGAATGGCCGCACAGGTCGCGCACTTTTGGGCATGCGCCTCAACCGCGGCGGATCCTCCCGGGTTAATTCACCGGCCGCGTAGAGAATCGCGCGATCCTCGTAATTCGAGCAATTGAGCTCTGCAAGCATGACCGCTTACCTTAATCCCTCGAGCTGCGCGCGCAGTTTGCGCGTGGCACGGAAGAGTGAATTCTTGGCGGTCTCTTCGGTTGTACCCAGTGCCTCACCGATGTCACGCAGCTTCATACCCTGATAGTGCCTCATCTCAAAAACCATGCGCTCGCGTGGCGAAAGGGCCTGGAGCGCAGACTCGACTTTGCGCCCGATTTCATGGCCCAAAACCTCGCGTTCCGGATCCGAATGGGTCCCCGTCCGCTTGCTGGCGGTCAAAAAAATCGCCGTCGTGGCGCTCCTCAAACGAGACCGGCCGCAGAACCGGGGGCTGTTCTTCGGGATGACTGCGGCGGTGGCGCAAATGGTCGAGGCAAATATTTGTCACGATCCGATAGATCCAGGTGTAAAACGCGCATTCGAAGCGGAAGCTACGCAGATTGCGGTAGATCTTCAGGAAAGCCTCTTGGTAGACGTCGCGGGCGTCTTCCGGGCTGCCCAGCACGTTTAGCGCGAGCCGTAAAACCTGCCGATCATAACGCTGCACCAACAGCTCGAAAGCGGAGCGGTCTCCCGCCTGGGCGCGCTCGATGAGCGTGCGGTCGTCCGCGGCCGAAAGCACGGGCGAAGCCGCGGAGCCAGCGGCGCGACGGCAGTTGTCGCGGAATTCGTTAACGTTTCCAATTCCGTGATCCCAGCATCGTTTCGGAGTGCATCCTTAAAATCGATACAAACTCTCGAAACTAGCGGCAAGCTGGACCGACGCCGCCACTTTCAATTTCAAACGCTATTCACTTAGACGCGGGAACCAGGCAAAACGTAAGCATGTGCTTATTATTGATTATAAAGCTTTTATGGCGATTAGCGAGCATTGTGATATAAGGCGAAGCGTGACCGCCCTTTCCAGCTCCCCCACCCGCATGGGAACACCGCGCGCGCGGGAGGCGCAAGCTGACCCTCCTGCCGCTTATCGCTGCCACCTATTTTATGGTAGCAGGCGGACCTTACGGCCTCGAGGACCTGATCGGCAAAGCCGGTTACCGCTCCGCACTTATCATTTTACTACTCACTCCTTTGTTGTGGAGCATACCCACCGCCTTAATGGTCAGCGAGTTGGCCGCAGCGCTGCCTTGCGAAGGCGGCTTTTACGTCTGGGTGCGGCGGGGCATGGGGCCTTTCTGGGGATTTCAGGAAACCTGGCTCACGCTTACGGGCAGCGTCTTTGAGATGGCGCTTTACCCGACGCTTTTTGTCTCGTACTTCAGCCGTTTCGCGCCGGAATTCGCCGGCGGCCATCGCGCTATTGCTACTCGAATTGGCGCTTATCGCTTTTTGTGCGGGATGGAACATCCTGGGCGCCGCGTGCTGTCGGCGAAGGCTCGATTTGGCTGAACGCGTTACTCTTTTCGCCCTTTGTGGCGATTTTCGTTATCGGCTTGACCCGTAAACACGCGGCCGTGCCGTCCTCTCCGATCCAGCATCTGGATCTCGCGGGCGGTATCGTTATCGCCATGTGGAACTACATGGGCTGGGATAATCTCTCCACGATTGCGGACGAGGTGGAGCGTCCGCAAACCACATACCCGCTTGTCATGCTGGGTGCGGTTATTCTGGTGATCGTGAGTTATTTGTTGCCGGTGATCGCTGTCGCGGCGGCGCGGCTTGACCCTAATTTATGGACGACCGGGAGTTGGGTGGATGCCGGGCAGGTGCTTGGCGGTCCGATTTTGGCGCTGGCAGTGGCTGCCGCCGGAATGATCGGCGCTTTGGGCACGTTCGGCAGCCTGATGCTTTCGTTCACGAGATTGCCGGCAGTCATGGCGGCAGACGGGTATCTTCCGCAAGCCTTTGCGCGGCATCATCCAAAGACAGGCGCACCGTGGGTCGCTATCCTCGTCTGTGCGGTTGCGTGGGCGGCTTGTTTGCCGCTGGGATTTTTTCGCCTGCTGATCCTTGACGTGCTGCTGACGGGACTTGAGCATTCTGCTGGAATTCGGTGCGCTGATTGCGTTGCGGATTCGCGAACCGAACCTGGCGCGCCCTTACCGGATCCCGGGAGGGATTTTAGCCACGATTGGCATCACCGCGCCGCCAACTGCGCTGCTGATTCTGAGTGTGGTTCGAAATCAAAGCGAGCAAGTGGGAACAACAAATGGGTTGATGATCGGGCTGGGACTCATCCTTTTGGGGATATTGCTTTACTTTGCCAGTCCGGGATCGCGCCGCAGGAATGAGGCTGATGAAATACAAGAGCGGCAGGTGGAGTAAATGCGCTAGACGCGCTGATTACCCGAGCTGCGCACTAAGCGGACAAGGCCGTACAAAAAGACGCAGATCAGGAAATCCAGGGCCAGTCCTAAATCAACCTGGAACATGCGATGACGCAAGGGCGTAGGCAACTGCGGCTCGATAGCAAGATAGATGATGTTGCCGCCGAGCACAGCGAGCAGATACTCGGCCCAGCGGCGTGCAGTGGAGACTCCGCCTGACATTTCCGAATCTGTTTCTTCCCGGCCTCGCATTTCCGCAATCCTCTTATATAGCTACTACTAGCACTACGATTTATGCCGGCACCACGAACCGATCCGCGACTCGATGGCGACGCGCTGCGCCCGCCACCAAACAAGCGGCAGAACCACCACAATCGCGACCGCGGCGATCAATATCGCTCCGTTAATCCGATAATACGCGTTGGGCTGTCGAAGCAACCCGTCGATTGCAGGCGATAATGACAACAGCATCACCAGTAAAAAGTATGCCAGAAAGTTGAGCCGCACCAGGCAGCCGCGCCCCCCACCAGATTACCGCCAATTCCACAAAACCGTAAGACCGAGCTTTGAACAAAATCGCCGGCGCTGCCCCATCGCGGCACGGAAAAGATCGCCAACGCCGCGAGCAAGGCACATTGAATCCAAGTGCGACGGAGATAGCGGGCAGCGAATCCTAAGACCAGCGCGATCATACCCGTCGCCAAGAGGCTGTACGTTATCCCATTTGCGAGCGCATTGAGAGCGGGCCAATTCGCATCCAAACCTTCCGCAACACTCGCCGGGAACGCATAATGTGCAACGGGCCAAATCGCGGCGACGAAATCGCGCAGGCGATGGAGGCCGACAAGAACACGGCCCAGCCGGAGAGCATTACCAGAATTGCGTCTCGGTAATAGGCTCCGGGGAAGCTATGCGAGAAGGGCAGGTGATCGAGACCCGTAGCCAAGCATAGAAAGAATAAAGCCAATCCCAGAAGGAGTGTGGCTGCGCCGATAAAAAAGCAGCTGCGGTCAAGCGCCTGGCCGATCAGCAGGCTTCCGATGAACGTCGCAAAAGGCTGGTCGGTTCGATAGGTGAGCAGGTACAGCGGTTCGAGGCTGACGAACCTGCAGCAGCGCAGCCGCCAAAACCACCAGCGACCAACCTGCAATTCGTCGCCAGGGGACCGCCGCGATCTGAGGGCTCTTGAGATTTCGGAAAAAGATAATCAACACAGCCAAGCCGAAAGCGCCGATGAGCGACAGGAAAAGCACCGACTGCGCAGTATTCGCAAGAGTGGTCTCATTTTGCTTGCGAACCCAGTCTTCGGGAAGATGGATGAAAATTCGATAGCCGGAAACTTCGTCTCCCTGGACCACAAGCGACATCCGCACGTGCGCGGCTTCGGCTCCAGGCGGAGAGGGATTTAGGGGTTGGGTTTCTTCCCAAACGAAGCTGTGGTCGGTGCGCGCGGGCAGTTTCTTGGATTGCGCATCCACGAGTTTCCATCGGCTGAGATCGATTTTCTTTGAATCGCGCAGAAACGTTTCGGCGCGGGCCTCGAGCTTCTTCTTTGGTCAAATTCGGCGCCGGGCGCAGCTTCGGCGAGCGTGTGGTGCACGGAGTGCAGCGTTCCATCGGGCCGGAGCACGATAAAATATTCTTCTTTTTGGGAATCGCGAAAATAGCGCGCGGTCCAGAAGGCGGCGGGCACTTCGTCGCGGTAGATTCGATTCACAGCCTCCAGGCCGATGCGTGCGGCGAAGATATTCGTTTACCAGAGGATCGAATGTGTACTGGGTCGTGACGACACGGTGATACGAGGCGGGAGTCTGACGCAGTTGTCGAAGCACATCGTCCGTTCGCAGCCCGGCTTCGCGACCATTCAAGGGGAATCGAACGAAACTGCCGATCGTCTGCGGTTTGATGGCCAACAGCAGCGCGAATCCCAGCACGGCTCCGGCAGCCAGCAAAGTCGGCGCGCGCGCAACTCAATGGCCGATAAGCAAGGGCGGGCTCGGCCGTCGGCAGCGGTTCTTCTGCGACGGCAGGGGGCTCGAGTAACGGCTGCGCACGATTGAGCAGGTCCGCTTCGTCGGCGAACGCTCCCGCGCCTGAGATAGAGAATCCCCGCCACGGCAACCGGGATTACGGCGGCGAAACCTACGAGGCCTCCCGAGATGCGCGTGTAAAGATCCTGGGAACGCATCAGCGAAAGGCTGGTCAAGAACGCGTCCACGGTGTAGTGCCAGATCAATGTCGCCAGGATTCCCCAGCGCAGCATCACCAATCCGGCAACGATACCGATTGTTCCTACCTCGATCCCGCGGATATAGGGCGGCTCCTGCGGGTAATTGGAATGCAAAAAGCCCCAGGCAAAAGCCGGCAGAACGATGGCCAGGATTCTCCAATTCGTGACGCGCATGAGAAAGCGAATCGAGAACATGCGGAACAAAAACTCCTCGCTGGCCGCCGCGTAGATGCCGATGGTAAGCGCGGAAATCCAGGGAAGGGCGGTGCTGAGCGTATCCGAATACTGCAGGTCTTGTGGCGCCCAAACGCCAAAGCGGCGCCCCACAACATAAAATGCCACAACGTATCCAATGTGCACGGCGGCCAGGCACAAGCCGACAACCCCAGAACAAAAAAACTGCCGGGTGCGAAGACCGGCTAACGTGAACGCGCTGCCCAGGCGAAGGTGGTTGGGCTGGCCTGCTCGATAGAGCGGTTCGCCCGGCGCCACGGCGATGACGACCAGCAACGCGAGCGAGAAGCTCTCCACGAGGGCCTTGACGATTACCGTCGCGACGAAACTAGCATAAGAATCATTGGTGTCGTAGCCAGCTCGAATGAGCGGCCATTGGTTCAACTGCATGGCGAAGTAAAGAGCGGTGATGAAGAGGCCGAGGCCAATTGCCCATTTCCAGCGAACCAACCCGCGGCGGCCCAGAATGATCAGCACCGAAAGCGCCGCGCCAATCAGAATGGCGTAGGGAATCAAGGCAATCGTTTCGATGAAATTATTCGAAGAGCGCAGACGCGCGTAGTTCCTCTGCCAAGCTTCCGGAACCTTCAGGAATTCGGCATAGCCGCCCGGTTTGTCACCCTCAATCGTGACCTGTAAGCGATACGGTGCGTCTTTGACGCGAAAGCCTTTGCGTTCCCAGGTGAAGCTCCAGTCGGTGCGGTTAGGCCGTGCGTTGGAGTTAGCTTCCTCGGGCAGGAAGGCATAAATGCCGAGATCGATGCGCAGCGTTTGAGTAAGAAACTGCTCGGCGCGCGTCAATGCCTCGCTCTGGTCCAAACGCGCGCCGGGCGCTGCCTCTTCGAGGACGTGTTCATAACCAACGATGCCGCCCTTCGGATCGATCCGCACGCGAAGCTCTTCTTTTTGTCGCGGACGGAAGAAGCGCGCTGTCCCAATACCAGACGCTGACTTCTGACGACATCAAGCGATTGGCTTGCTCCAGCCCCACCTCGCGTTCCAGAAAGGTCTTGGTATCGTCATCGACGTTAAAAACTATTGCGGACTGATAGCCCTGAAGAGGAAAGCCCTGTGCCGCGGCAAATGCTCGTGCGCGTTCAAGCGCGTCAGCCCGGCTTACCTTAAAATCCACAGACGCTTCGGGAAAAGCGCGGAAAAAATAGCGGTATGCGACAAATGCGCCCACAAAGGCGGCGAGCAGCCAGAGAAGGAGCACCCGCACGTCACCCCGGCTCAGAACATTCGGGCTCGATTCTCGAGTTAAATCTGGGGACGACAAAGCATCTCCGAGCGAAGGCGCGCGGGCGACCACGCAATTAGATTCGCCCGCAGCCAATCTATGCATATAGCTTGGCATGAATGCAAGCACGGGCGGTCTACAGATGCGATGGTATATATAGAGCCGGAATGAATGTAACGTTCGCCACGGAAGTGAAATATCTGAAAGGCGTCGGCCCGCAGCGCGCCGCAACATTGGCTTCTCGCGGGATTCTTTCGGTCGCCGATTTGCTGCTTTACCTGCCCTTTCGCTATGAGGACCGCATTCGCTTCAATCAGATTGCAGAGATCGCGCCGGGCGGCACCTACACGATTCATGGCACCGTAGCCGATGCCGGAATAGCACGGTTTACCCGGGGCAGGGGAGCGATCTTCCACCTCGTCGATCCAAGATTCGAGTGGGACCTTACCTTGCAAATTTTTTCACGGCGGTTATATGCAAGGGCGATTCGAAGGTCGGACAGGAAATGGTCGTGCACGGCAAAGCGGATCTCGATCCGCGCCGCCCCGGGCGAATCGAAATGATCAATCCGCAGTGTGAGCTATTAGGTACCGAGACTGCGGATTCCACTGAGATGGGCCGGATCGTGCCCATCTATGAAGCGATCGGCAACGTCGGCTCGCGTATTCTGCGGCGTGTCATTTATGGCGCGCTGCAAAATCTCGCGGCGGTTCCGCCTGAGGCTTTGCCTGCGCGCATCCTCGCACGCTATGAATTTCCGACCCGCGGCGACGCGCTTCGCTTCGTTCATTTTCCTCCGGCGGATGTACCGGTTGAGTTCCTCAACCAATTTCGCTCGCCGGCGCACCGCCGCCTGATATTCGAGGAGCTGTTCCTTTATCAACTGAGTCTTGCGTTGCGCAGAAAAGAAGCGGAGCAGCGGCCCGGAATTTCCTTTCGCGTCCGCGAGACGCGCGTGCGCGATGCGCTAAAGCGCATTCTGCCGTTCAAACCCACAGATGCCCAGAAACGAGTGCTCGCGGAGATTGCTACCGACCTGGAGAAGCCCACCTCCATGCATCGTCTATTGCAGGGCGATGTGGGCAGCGGCAAGACGATCGTCGCGCTGGAAGCGGCGACGATCGCCATCGAAAATGGTTATCAGGTCGCCCTGATGGCGCCCACGGAAATTCTAGCCGTGCAGCATTTTCTTTCCGCGCGGCGCATCTTTGCCGCCTCAGGTTACGAGGTGGAACTGCTGATCAGCGGCCTGAAAGGACAGGCGAAGCAGGAAGTATTGGAACGCATGCGCTCGGGGAAGGCGCAATTTGTGGTGGGAACTCACGCTTTACTCGAAGACCCCGCCGAATTTGCGCGGCTGGGGCTGGTGATCGTGGATGAGCAACATCGGTTCGGCGTATTACAGCGCAAGCGTCTGATGGAAAAGGGCGCCACGCCGGACGTGCTCGTCATGACGGCGACGCCGATTCCGCGAACCCTAGCGCTGACGCTCTACGGTGATCTGGATGTCTCTGTCATCGATCAACTGCCTCCCGGCAGGACGCCCATCGAAACGCGTTGGTCCGCTCCCGAACACCTGCCAGGCGTGTGGGATTTTGTTGGGCGCGAGGTGAAGAAGGGTCGTCAAGCCTATGTCGTCTATCCCGTGATCGAGCAATCCAAGTCCAACGAAGCCCAGCTCTCGCTCAAATCGGCGATGGCGGAATATGAGCGTCTGCAAAAATCCGTATTCCCTAAAATGCGTGTCGGCCTGCTGCATGGCCGGATGAAGAGCGAGGAGAAAGAGAAAGTGATGGAAGCCTTCCGGCGCGGCGATCTGCACATTCTCGTCTCTACAACGGTGATCGAGGTCGGCGTAGATGTGCCAAACGCCACCGTGATGGTGATCGAACACGCCGAGCGATTTGGCTTATCGCAACTTCACCAGTTGCGTGGGCGCATCGGCCGCGGCGGCGAAAAGAGCACGTGTCTTTTGATTGCGCCCAAAAGAGTTTCTGACGACGCCCGCGAACGCCTGGAGACCATGGTGGCGACGAACGACGGCTTCGCTATTGCCGAAGCGGATCTAAGGCTGCGCGGTCCGGGCGAATTCTTCGGCACACGGCAACACGGATCGCTCGGCTTTCATATTGCGAACCCGCTGCGCGATCGCGAACTACTCGAACTGGCTCGGAGCGAAGCATTTTCGTTGCTCGAAAATCCTTCGGAAGAAAAGGAGCGGCTGCGCCTTTTCCAAACGCTCGATCCAGGCTGGCAGCGGCGATATCAGCTCGCTTCGGTGGGCTAGAACGCGGCGCCAGAAGCCGCACAGGACACTTGGAGGCCAGTTGCGCGTTATCGCGGGACAATATCGCAGCCGCCGGTTGCAAACTTTGCGCGGAACAGCTTTGCGGCCTTCGAGCGACCGCCTGCGGGAAACGCTCTTCAACATTCTGGGCACGGCAGTCGAAGGCGCGGTCTTCGTCGATCTTTTTGCGGGGTCAGGCGCCGTGGGCATCGAGGCGCTCAGCCGCGGAGCGCGCGGAGCTATTTTCGTGGAGAATCACGCAGCTGGCGCCGCGCTGATCGCCCGAAATTTGGCGTCGCTAGGTATTCCCGTCGCCGCGCAAGTTGCCAGTGGGAAGACATTCGCGGGCAGCGCGGAAATATTGCGCATGGACGCTATGGATGCACTTGAACGGCTAGATAAAGGCAGCGCGCATATCGATTTCGTCTACCTGGATCCTCCTTATGCGGACACTCGCGCTTACCAGGCGATTCTCGATTTCTTAGGGGAATCGGAACTGCTCGCGCGAGGCGGCTCGGTTATCGCGGAGCATCGGCGAAAGAACGATCTGCCCGCGATAGCCGGTCATCTGGAACGTACGCGAGTCGTCGAACAAGGCGACACAGCGTTGAGTTTCTACAGACCCGTATTCGCTGCCTGACTTCTCTTAGAAATGGTCCCGCAATCCTCGAAAACTGGAAACGATCAGAAGTTTGCCGGCGCCGCTGTGCAGTTCGGCGTCCTCTTTATTCCAAGAGGGGGCATGCGGAACATAGGCAGCGTTCAGGCCGGCCTGCAAAGCGGGATTGATCTCCAGTTGGGCGCTACTGCCCACTAACCAGGCGTACGATTTGACAACGTGGTGCTTATCGACCAAATCGCCGTACACGCGGATATTCTTGTCGGCCACAATTTCGATGGAATCGAAGAAACCTTGCAATCCGGAACGCTCTACCTTGGCTGCCTCTTCCGCCGGTTCGCCCTTGGTGAAGAGAATCATCCTGTGGCGGCTCGAAAGATAGGCGAGCGTTTCCGGCACTCCGTCGAGTACGCGCGGCGGCGTATGCTCGAGTTCGGCGACCATGGAAGCGACTTCGTCCAGGGCGCTGCGTTGCGCCAGCCCGCCAGCCAGTTTCATATAGCTTTGCTCGAGCGACCGGGCGAAGCTGCGAACTCCATATCCATGCTGCTGAATATTTTGGCGCTCGGTCTCGTTCAGGATGTGCCGTGCGTAGGCGCGGGCATAGCCGAAGGGCTCGACCAGGGAGAAGAAGCGCTCCAGAGTGTTCTCAAAAAAGACGTTACTCTCCCAGAGCGTATTGTCGGCATTAACGAGCAGAGTCAACCGCCGCATTTGCGCACCCGTGACTCGCTAAATTTGTGCGGCGCCATCATGGCTCTCACGTGTTCTTAACTCTGAATTGCTGCAACGCGTTGCGGACCTTTCACCTGAAGTTGTTTTGATCTCGAGGGCATTTTCGAACAAGCATTGTACTGCGGTTCGCGGGAAACAAAGACGAGATGGTTAGGTCGAAGAGGGCAGAAATTCGTAACGTTCAATACGCGCGGCCACGCCGCGGGCCTTGCTCTGTGGTTCGACGCGGATGACACGGCCGAAACAATGGATATTGACGTCGCGCGTCATGGTGACTTCCTTCGGCAAAGTGAGCACGAATTCGATAGCACCACCGGTCTGTAACTCTTCCTTAGTCCAAAAATACAATCCGCGAAAACTAACGTCGCGAGTTTCCGCCTGTGTTTCGGCAGGCGCTGAAGGATCATGTGAGCGCAAGGTGAGAGGAAGCGCCATAGTGAAACGCCGTGAGGTGCGGCGTTCGGTGGAATCGGCCATTTCTGCCTCGGGGATAGGGCGTGCGAGTTCCACGGAAAGCTAACATCCAAATAGGTAAAACCGCAATAGAACGACCGGCTAGTCAGGCTTTCTCGCTACTCTGGGGAGAAAGCAAGCGTCTGCATGCGCGCAGAATGCGCCGATAAGGCCAGCCGGTCGGGCGAGGTTCCTGAAAGAAAATCTCGCCTTCGCGCGGACTGCCGTAAAACCAGCGCGCCAGCAATGCCAGATGATCTTCCAATTGCTGAATTGCAGCTGGGTCAAGGGACTGCTCGGTTGGGATTCGCTTCATCCGGTTGCGTCGCGGCGGGCTCGAGCAATTCGCGAATGATCTGTTCCGCGGATCGGGGCTGGCCAGCCAATTGGTCAAATTGAAGAACGAAAGGATCCGCGATCTCTCCGCCCCGCACGGTGAAGACTGCAATCGCATTCTCCGCTGCCGCCCGCGCGAGTATTACCGCATCGATCTGCTCGATCGGGCGAGCGAGTTCGGGGAGAGACCGGCGCAGTTCCTGGACCTTCTCCAGCCGTTTGTGCAAGGCCGAAGCGTGCTCAAAATCGAGCTGCGTGCTCGCTGACTCGCGTTCCTGGGTAAGCGAGTCCGTCGAGCGACGCTCCGCGGGAGCGCAAGAAGGCGGCCGCGCGGGTGACCTCACTGCCGTATTCCTCAGCTGTGCATCCGCCGAAACATGGCGCCAGGCACATCTTCATTTCCGAATAAATGCATCCGGGGAACTGGGGATCGCGGCGGATTTTGATCTGGCAGCGCCGGATTCGGAATAGGTCAAGCCAAGGCTCCAGGAAGTTTTCGGCTGCGCGACGCGTTACAAACGGGCCCATATACAAACCTGACGGAGCCAAACGCCGCGTGATATAAGCGCGCGGATAAGCATTCGTCAGGTTCAGCTTCACAAAAGCGGGTAAATGCAGCCGCAGGCGTTGGCGATAGTTCGTGGGCCACAGAATCCGCGCCTGCTGCCAATGCACCAGAGCCTGCTCGAATTTCGAAGCGGTAACTCGAAAACGAATCGCCGCCGCGTATTGCCGCAGATTCAGCCGCTTCGAGTTCGGCTCCGGCTCGCAGAGCAAAAGCCGCATGCGCCGCCTCAAATCGGCGGTGCGCAGAAGCAGCGGCACGAGCTCCTGTTAGCGCCTCACGCGGTTTGATCACTACCACCGCTGGCCGCGCGGGCAAGCTTTCGAAGAACTCTTCCGCACGGCCGGGCTCGAATTGGATCTCGCGGTCCAGCTCCATCATGGATTCAGCATACACGCGCGGACGGCGGCTCGGGGAGTATTGCAAAACGGACTGAAATCCGGGCACTGCCCGCCGCTTGGGAGTTGCAAGGCACGTGCCCGCTTCCGGTTCCCGATTGGGGACCGATCTTCGCTCAAATGGCTGTTGGATTCAGGACGGCACGCAACCGTTTATAAGTGGTCGCGAGTTCCTCGGGTTGAACTCGGGTTTCGCCGGTTGTCGTCATAAAGTTTGTATCGCCGATCCAGCGAGGGAGCACGTGGAGATGAATGTGTCCGGCGATGCCAGCTCCTGCGGCACGTCCGATGTTCATTCCGAGGTTGTATCCATCGGGATGATATAGACCTTCGAGCGCCCCTTCGAGCCGCTTCGCCAGCGCCATCATCTCGGTGAGGGTTTCCGGATCCGAGGCCGTGAGTGTCGCCTGATGTGCGTAGGGAACCACCATGACGTGGCCCGAGGTATAGGGATAGCGGTTCAGGATCACGAAATTTTTGCGGCCGCGGAAGACAATCAGGGATTGCGCATCGTCATGACCTTCCGCAGCGGCGCAAAAAACGCAACCGCTGTCCTTCACGCCCCCGGCGATATAGGAGTAGCGCCAGGGCGTCCAGAGATAATCCATATAGCGGCGGAGATTATTGAGACGGGCGCTTGCGGAGGCACGGCGGCGGCGGCCGCAGCTGCATCGGCGTTGACGAAATCCTTGAGTTCTTTGCTTGGCTTGAAAAACGGAATGCGCTTCGGGGGAACTTCTACTTTGGCGCCTGTCTTCGGATTGCGACCAACCCGGCCGCGGCGCTGGCGGGTGCGGAAGCTGCCAAAACCACGGATCTCGATTTTGTCACCCGTTTGCAATGCCTGGATGATGGATTCGAAAATGGTCTCCACAATTGCTTCGGATTCCTTGCGGGGCAATTCGGTGGCTCGTATGACCTCTTCGACCAGATCGGCTTTGGTCATGGTCGTGTCATTCATCGCAGTCAGTTCTCCCATATCCAAAACTCCGGGCCCTCTAACTACAGCGTGACGTGCTTTGATTCTGAACCCGGCGGCTAAATCAGATCCAAACGCGAGCCATACAGATGAAAGACAGTACCATAACTTATAGTATTAGAGACTCCGTTTTGCGAGCAGGGCGTCGCCTATGGTTGCCGTCGAGGAGGATTTGGAAGACCTGTAATCTTCCATCTCCCGGCGCTCCGTTTGACGCACAGCCGCCCGATAACTCAGGCCAACCTTGTGCTGGTCGAGATTAATCTTTACGATCTTGAAATCGTACTCACGACCGGGCGCCAGGACTGAAGCGTTTTGTTGTGAAGGCTTCTTTTCGCGTTCTTTGTCGCGGCCGCGACGGTCCTCGATTTCCGAAATGTGACACAGACCTTCGATTCCGTCGGCCAATTCGACAAAGGCGCCGAACGTCGTGAGCCGGGAGACCTTGCCGCGAACGACGTCATTCAGCTTGTGACCGGCAAACCAGTTTGCCCAGATATCGTTCAGTTGCTTGATACCCAACGAAACGCGCCGGTTGGCGGCATCGATCTTCAGGACCTTCGCTTGTACCGTGTCGCCCTTCTTCAGGGCTTCAGCGGGATCCTTTATTTTTCCGGTCCAGCTGATGTCGCTGACATGAATGAGGCCGTCGAAGCCCTCTTCAATTTCGACAAAAGCGCCGAAATCCGTAAGATTTCGCACTCTCCCCGTAACTTGCGTACCCACTGGATATTTTTGCGAGAGCTGCAGCCCACGGATCAGGCTGAGCTTGCTTCATGCCCAGCGAAATGCGCCTTTGCTCGGGATGCAGGCCGAGAACCACAACCTCGACGGCATCGCCCACTTGCACCAACTTCGAAGGGTGCTGTTTGCGCTTCGACCAGCTCATTTCGGAAACATGCACAAGACCCTCGACGCCCGCATCGAGCTCCACGAAGGCGCCATAATCCGCGACGCCAACCACTTGTCCCTGCGCGCGAGCGCCAATCGGAAAGCGCTCCGGAACCGTGGTCCACGGATCCGGCATCAGCTGGCGCCGCCCCAGGGAGACGCGCATTTTTTCGCGATCAAACTTGAGCACCTGCACGTCCAGTTCGTCACCGGGCCGGACGACGTCGACCGGGTTGGCGACGCGGCCCCACGAAAGATCGGAGACGTGCAGCAAGCCATCGATTCCGCCGATGTCTACGAACACGCCGTAACTGGTTATGCTCTTGACCGTGCCGTGGAAAACCTGGCCTTCGGCGATCGAATCCATCAATTTCTGGCGTTGTGACTTCTGCTCGTCTTCCAGAATTGCGCGGCGGCTGACCACCACATTCCCGCGTTTTCGATTCAGCTTGAGAACGCGGACATCGATGTCGCGGTCCTTCCACTCTTCCAGTTCATGCACGGGGCGCAGGTCAACCTGAGAGGCTGGCAGGAATGCGCGCACGCCCACATCTACGACCAAACCGCCCTTTACGCGGTCAACGATACGGCCGGTTAGGGTAGTTTTATCGTGATAGGCCTTGTCCAGATTCGCCCAGACTCGTCGACGATGGGCGCGCTGGTAGGAAACGATGAGATAACCGTCTTTGTGCTCGCCGGTGAGCTGAACTTCGATATCTTGTCCCGGATCGAGGCGAATCGGGTTATCGGCTTCCATGAATTCGCCCGCAGGAATCAGCGCCTCGGTTTTCCCGCCGATATCCACCACCACACCGACATCCGCGATCGCTACGACCCTGCCTTGAACGATCTCCCCTTCGATGGGAGCCTGATGGGGCGCAGCATACTGGTCCATCAATTGATTGAGTTCTTCATTCGAAGGCAGGCTCGACTCTTCGGCCGGAGTCTGCTTCAGTAGCAGAAGTCTGCGAGGGAGCGGAGGTAGTCTCAGGGGCTGCAGCCTCCGATGTGCTTGACGATTCGTTCGTTGCCGAGGAGCCGTCACCTGAAGCAGGCGCTCGTTCCGCGCTGACGACCTCCGAGGCGGCCTTCGCCCGGCTCGATCACAGAACTCGCGGCCGGCTCGGGAGAGCGAGCCGTCGCAAACGACGCTGGTGCGCCGGAAGACTCGCCGCCTGGCGTGTCGTAATCGAAAAGCATCCTACAGGGCCTCCCAGGGAATAGTTTGCCCGCTCGTCCGGCGAACTTCCTTACGGAAAATCCTGCTCATGAGCTTAGAGCAAGGAAGGAAAAACCACCCGGTACAAGAGCTTATCAGGCGCGATCATACCGGCTTCCGTACTGCATGTCAATGAAACCAGTGGGTTGGTACGTTGTTTCGGAGAGACTCAATTTTACGAACGAATGCGCCCGGCGTGGCGGATTTCCCGGCGATAATCCGGCGCAAAAATCTCCACGGTGCGGCACATCTCATAGAGACGCGAGCGCACCCGCTGACCCAAACGGTCGACGAGTGTCTCCTCTCGCGCGCGTCGTGATCTTCTGACCCGAAGGCATCGGCAAAACAGCGGCATCGCTCTCGGCGCGGTCCAGATAATTCGTCGTCAGCAAGGTCACACGGTTGTCGTTATATCGCTTATTGAGAATGTGCCCGATCGTATCCAGCGCCCATGGAGAAGGCTTGCTGGCGCCGATGTCATCGATCAATAAAACTTCCGCCCTCAGCACTGGTGCGAGCACGCCCATTTCACTGATGGGATGATCCGGATCGTAGCTCGCTTGCAGGTCTTTCAGCAGCTCGCGATAGTCGTAAAAACGAGCCTCGTGGCCGCGAACCATCAATTTGCGGAGCGCAGCGACAGCGAGGTGCGTCTTTCCCACTCCGCATGGTCCCATTAGAAGGAGACCCGTCTCGCTGCCCGCCGGATAATTCTGCGCGAAGGCCTGTACGACGATTTTGGCCTGCGCCAGGCTGCGATCCCAGGCCGTGCCTTCGGATCCGCCTTCCCAGACGTCAGTCTCGAAATTTTCGAAATCGCAGTGCTCGTAGCGGCGCGGTATGCGGGCGCGAGCCAGGCTGCGGGTCGCGCGGTCGGCTTCCGAACAGTCGCAGGGCACCGCCCAGGTGAGTTTGGGCGCTCGTACCGACGCTCCTGGCGTCGCATCCTTCCGCTGAACCACGCGTTCGGCCTTTTGATTCGCGTCTACCCGCTCGACAAGGCGCCAGCCAGTTCCGCCGCACAAAGGACATTGCGATTCAGCCATGACTCGGAGCATAGGCTGAGCGCAGTCTCGCGCGCAAGCGATCGCGCGTCGTGGAAAAAATCGGAAATGTGAAAAAGAAACGTCCGGAATCGAAAAAGGAACGAAAAGCTATTTGTGAACGCGGATCACTCGCGAAGGCGGAACATGAACGATGGCATCTTCGCGAAGGTTTGCTGAGCCGAGTGCAAACCGTGGGAGAGCTCTTTTTGCACGAATTCCGCAAAAGCCTTCATCTGCCGCTGCATCTCACCCATTTTTTCGCGCATGTTCAATATGATTTCGATGCCTGCGAGGTTAACGCCCATGTCGCGGGTAAGCGTAAGAATCACTTCCAGCCGTTCGAGATCCGCATCGGTATAAAGCCGAGTATTGCCTTCCGAACGCGATGGCTTGAGGAGCCCGACCCTCTCGTAAAGCCTCAACGTCTGAGGATGCAGGTTGTAGAGCTCCGAAACCGCGCTGATCATATATCCGGCGCGGCCCCTTTTCTTTTGCGTGCGGATCGGCATAACGTACTTCTCCTCTTGCTAAACCCCAACCCCGGCGCGCGCAAACAGGTCCTGGCGCGGATTTTCCGGTTCCAAACGTGCCAGTTCACGCAATAAGTCGCGCACGCGCTCGTCGACCGGCTTGGGCACAACGACTTGCAACTCCACGTACATATCACCCCGTTTGCCCGGCTGGCGAACAGAAGGCACACCTTTTTCGCGCAGCCGAAGCTTCTGGCCGCTGCTCGTTCCCGGGGGGACACGCAACAGCGATCGCCCGTCGAGAGTAGGCACTTCGATCTTGGCGCCCAAAGCCGCTTCCGAGACAGTAATTGGCACGACTGTATAAAGATCGTCGCCACGCCGCTGGAAATATGGGTGCGGCTTCACTTCAATAATGAAATAAAGATCACCCGGGGGCGAAGCCATGAGTCCCTGCATTGCCATGACCTGGAACACGCACGCGAGACCCGGTCTGCACGCCGGCCGGAATCCTGACGTCGATCGTTTCGGCCCTGCGCACGCGGCCTTCGCCGCCGCAGACGCGGCAGATCGGTCGAACCTTGCCCGTGCCGCCGCAGCGCGAGCAGGTGACGTTAAAACGCATGCGGCCGCTGACCTGAGAAACCTGGCCCGTACCGCCGCACACTTCGCATGTTTGAGGTTGGCCTACGGCGCCTGCACCACCACATGTTTCACAAGTCTCCAGACGCGAGATGGTCACTTTCTTAACCGTGCCGCGTACGGCCTCCCAAAAATCGATTTCGATTCCGTACTCAAGGTCCGAGCCCGGGTTCTGCTTCCGCGGCCGCTGCCCCTGCACCGCCCGCGAAAGAACTGGCCGAATAAATCGCGGAAGTTCGTTCCGCTCGAGCCGCCGAAATCGAATCCGCCAAAATCGAAATGCGTGCCCGGCTGCTCCTGTTCCGGCGGAGCGGCCGTTCTGCGCTCGGCATCGAAGCCAAACTGATCGTACATCTGCCGCTTTTTGGTGTCGGAGAGAACGTCGTAGGCTTCCTGAACTTGCTTGAACTTCTCTTCAGCGGATTTATCGCCGGGATTCAGGTCCGGATGATATTTGCGGGCAAGCTTTCGATAGGCTTGGCGAATCTCTTTCTGAGCGGCCTTGCGCGGCACTCCCAGTAGTTCGTAATAATCCTGTTTGGTTGCTGTCGCCATATTCGTGACTCGCTCGCGAAAACAAAGGCGCGCTCTAAAGCTTGGCCCAGCGCGTATTCAGATCGGCTAATTCGCCTTGTTCTCGCGTTAGTTCTTCCCGACGGCGGCGGCGCTCTTCGTCCAAACGTCCGCCCATCGCCGCCTCTTTCTGATTGGCGCGCTCGATCCAACGGTCAAGCCACGCCACCTTCTGCTCGACGCTCGCTCCATCGGAACGAAACCGAAGCAAGTGACCGCTGATCTCGACAGCTCGCGGCGGAAATTCAGCGGGCGGCGATTGCTGCGCATCGTAAAAAAGCCGCTTCCAATCTGCCGATGGCGTCTCGGTGAGTTGTACCTGAACCAGATAAAAATTATCTCGCAGCTTTTGTAATGCCAGCGGAGGCCCCGCTCGCCTGATGCCGTCGGTCATTCATTCTCCCTGGAATCGTTCCAGTGCGAGACTTGCCGGGAGGCCATTCGAAAATGGCCTCCCGCATGACATTGTGGCAGTTCAGTTCGGCTTCTTCGATTCGTCGACGTCGACGTATTCGGCGTCGATCACTTCGCCCTCGCCGCCCTTCTTGCCTGCGGAGCCTTCGCTCTGCTGACCGCCGGGCGCCGCGCCGGGCGTTCCCGGGCCTGCCCGCAGCTCCTGCGGCTGCACTGGCCCGGTAAAGCACTTCGGCCAACTTGTGCGATGCGCTCTCGAGTTCCTTGATAGCCGACTGAATGCTATCCAGGTTCCCGCTGGCAAGCGCACTCTTGGCGCTCTCGATCGCCGCTTCCACCGGTTTGACGTCGCCCTCCGCGAGCTTTTCGCGATTCTCTCGAATGAGCTTCTCCATCTGGTAGACGCGTGAATCGAGCGTGTTGCGAGCTTCCACTTCCGTGAACTTGCGACGGTCCTCGTCAGAGTGAGACTCGGCCTCCCGGCGCATCTTTTCGGCTTCGTCCTTGCTCAGACCAGTCGAAGCAGTAATGGTGATCTTCTGTTCCTTATTGGTCGCCATGTCCTTTGCCGAGACGTTCAAGATGCCGTTCGCGTCAATGTCAAACGTCACCTCGACTTGCGGCATGCCTCGCGGCGCCGGAGGGATGCCCATCAAGTGGAACTTGCCCGAGCGTCCGATTATCCGGCGCCATCTTCCGTTCGCCCTGCAGGACGTGAATCTCCACGGAGGGCTGATTATCCGAAGCCGTTGAAAACACCTCGGACTTGCGCGTCGGTATCGTGGTGTTCCGCGGAATCAGAACGGTCATAACGCCACCGAGCGTCTCAACGCCAAGAGACAGTGGCGTCACGTCGAGCAGGAGGATGTCCTTCACTTCTCCGCCCAGCACGCCTCCCTGAATCGCGGCTCCCACCGCCACCACTTCGTCCGGATTGACGCCTTTGTGCGGCTCCTTGCCTCCGAACAGGTCTTTTACGATCTGGACGACCCGCGGAATTCGGGTCGATCCGCCCACCAGCACGACTTCATCGATCTTGTCGGCAGTGATACCTGCGTCGGAAATAGCCTGCTTCACCGGGCCAACCGTGCGTTGCAGCAGGTCTTCCATCAATTGTTCCAGCTTGGCGCGCGTGAGCTTTACCTGCATGTGCTTAGGACCGGAGGCATCCGCCGTGAGGAACGGCAGATTGATATCCGTTTCCTGGGTTTGCGAAAGCTCGATCTTGGCTTTTTCAGCCGCCTCCCGCAGTCGCTGAATCGCCATGCGGTCTTTGCCAACGTCGATGCCTTGATCTTTCTTGAATTCCGCAACCAGCCAATCCACGATCTTGTTATCGATATCGTCGCCGCCCAGGTGGGTATCGCCGTTGGTGGACTTCACCTCCACCACGCCCTCGCCTACTTCCAGGATCGAAATATCAAAGGTGCCGCCGCCGAGGTCATACACGGCGATCGTTTCGTCCTTCTTCTTGTCCAACCCATACGCCAAAGCCGCGGCCGTCGGCTCATTGATGATTCTCAGAACTTCCAGCCCCGCTATTTCGCCAGCCTGCTTCGTCGCTTGCCGCTGGCTATCGTTGAAGTAGGCTGGGACCGTGATCACCGCTTTGCCCACCTTCTCGCCCAGAAAATCCTCGGCGGCGGTCTTCAGCTTTTGCAGGATCATCGCCGAGATCTCCGGCGGACTATAACTCTTGCCAAAAATCTCAACGCGGGCGTCGTCATGCGGTCCACGCACGACCTTGTACGGCACTCTCTTCGCCTCTTCCCCCACTTCATCGTAGCGGCGCCCCATGAAGCGCTTGATCGAATAAACTGTGTTCTCGGGATTCGTTATTGCTTGCCGTTTGGCTACCTGGCCAACCAGGCGTTCTCCGGTTTTGGTGATGCCCACCACAGACGGGGTCGTCCGCGCCCCTTCCTGGTTCGGGATGACTACGGACTCTCCGCCCTGCATCACGGCAACCACGGAATTGGTGGTGCCCAAGTCGATGCCGATAATCTTGCTCATCTTTTTCCTCCGTCGTTACCCCGTGCGTGGCAGCGACGCGGGGCGCAATTCAAGGGCGATTGTATGCCTTGAGTGTGATTATGTCAAGTTAGTTGATACAGTTAATAACAACAGTAGAATCAATCGTTTGAGATACCCGGTTGTTTTAGTCCCCAGAGCGCACCCACCCCAACCAGTGTCTCGGTCCGCGACGCCTCCGGTACCGAAGCTTCGCTTCACCGCGGCAGGAAAACTCAATTTTCTACAGCCAAACACTTCTAAGTGAGCCCGCATCCTATTACAATACCGTTTCCCATTTGGATTAGCCGTTGTTGCAGGGAGGGCTCGTGAAGCGTTTGTACGTCAAATTTGTTTTTTTCATGCTCGCTGCCTTGTTGCCGCCGGTACTACTAAACGCCGGGCCTCGCCAGAGTGATGCCGCGAACAAGCCCGCTCCTGCGGCGAGCAAGCCGTCTCCCGCGGCAATCAAGCCCTCTCCCGCTGCGAGCAAGCCCGCTCCTGCACAGGACCTCACGCCGCTCAAATCCATAGGGTCGCGCGAAGCTCCCATTACCATCGAGGTTTTCAGCGATTATCAGTGCCCCCAGTGCCGGATGTTCTACCTCGATACGGCGCGCCAATTGATGCAGTCGTACATACCGGCAGGGAAGGTTTATTACGTGCACCGCGACTTCCCGCTCTCCATGCACTCCCATTCTCGCGAAGCCGCACGCTGGGCAAGCGCCGCGGCTATTGCGGGTGTGTTTCAAACCGCCGAGGAGACGCTTTACAGCAAGCAAGATCAATGGGGCGCCACAGGGAAAATCGAAGATGTCCTTGCCAGTGCGCTTTCTCCTACCGACATGAAAAAGGTGCGCACAATCGAAGCCACGCAAGGCACTGAAATCGATGCGGCCATTGCAAAGGATATGGCTCTCGGCGATTCTCGCGGCGTGAACGGCACGCCTTCGATTTACGTTTTTCACAAAGGCCAGATGACTCCGCTGCCGCCGGGCGGCGTCAATTATTCGCTCCTCAAGCAATATATCGATTACCTTTTGCAGCAGCGCTGATGGTAGTAGCCCTGAAGTATGAGCCAAGCCCATCCGATTGCGATTGAGCGGCCGCGCACGCGGAGCAAAGCGCGACTTGCTTCTGATTCGCGGCGCGAATAATTCTCGGCGTGGTTTTCATCTACGCTGCCTACGCGAAACTGCACTTTAACGGCGCGTGGCACCTGCGGGACTACTATTTTTTCTTCGCCATGGGAATCGATTCCTACAAGATGCTGCCCTTGGCGATTGTGGAGTGGATGGCGAAGATTTTGCCGTGGCTGGAGCTCGGATTGGGCACGCTTTTGATCATTGGGGCGGGCGTGCGTTGGGCAGGCCTGATGGTTACCGCGCTGCTGGTCGTGTTTATGGTTGCATTAGCGCACGCCGCGCTCGGCGGTTTGGAGATCAATTGCGGCTGCTTCGGCAATAACAGCGTAAAACCGAGCCATGAGTTGATTGTCGACGGAATCCTCATAACGCTGGCTCTCGCAGTCACCGCTGGGGGGATTTCTGTCGCATCACGCGCGGCAGCTCGCAGGCTTAGTTTCACAGAAAATCGCGGGTCGCAATTCATAATGCCGTTCTCTCTCCCTACTGAGCCCCGCTGGGATTAGAATCGACCAAACACGATGGCGCCATTTCCTTCGATTACGCTCCAGGTCCGGGGACGCAGGCTCGCCGGACGCCTGGCATTTACGATTCTTTTTGCAGGCGTCGTCCTGCTCGGAGCCGCGGGCGGTTTGATTTTTGTTTACTCCACGGATTTGCCGGAAATCCGCGCTCTTGAGGACTACCGCCCCAATGTGGTGACCGAGCTTTATTCCGACGATGGCCAGCAGATCGGAAACTTCGCGCTACAACGGCGCATTCTGCTCACCTGGGAACAGATCCCGCCCGTCCTGAAAGACGCCATCACCTCGACTGAAGATCAGCATTTCTTTGAGCATTGGGGAGTCGATCTGCCGCGCGTGATGGAAGCGGCGTGGCGCAACGCCCTCCGCGGCCGCATTCGGGAGGGAGCGAGCACGCTCACGATGCAGCTTGCCGGCGGGCTGTTTCTCGACCGCTCGGATCGCAGTTTTCGCCGAAAGATTCAGGAGACGCTGCTCGCCATTCAGATCGAACGCAACTACACCAAGCAGCAGATCTTCACCATGTACGCCAATCAGGTTTATCTGGCGCATGGCAATTATGGATTTGAGGCTGCCTCGGAGTTTTATTTTGGCAGGCCCGTGGGCAAGCTGACCTTGCCCGAGGCCGCATTGCTTGCCGCGCTTATTCGGGGTCCCGTCTATTCACCGATCATGTATCCCAACCGTGCCCTGGAGCGCCGCAATCTCGTTCTCGATCTGATGCAGCGGGACGGCAAGATCACCACGCAGCAGGAACGCGAGGCGCGGCTGCAGCCCGTCAACCTCAACGTGCAGTCGCCGCGAAACGAGTTGGCGCCTTACTTTGTGGAAGAGATCCGCAAGTATCTCGAATCGACATACGGAACCGAAGCGGTGCACGAGCGCGGGTTGCGCGTGTATACCACGCTAAGCGTGGCCATGCAGCGCGCGGCGAACGCCGCCGTGCGAGATGGACTGCATGCTTATGAGCGGCGGCATGGCTGGCGCGGCGATCTGGTTAACGTTATCCGCGACCAGCACGCGTCTCTGCAAAATTATGACGATGGCGATTGGCACCGCCCAATTTCGAAAGGCGATTACGTCAACGGCCTGGTCACAGCCGTTGATGACAAATCAGCGGTGATCAAGATCGGACCCTACCGCGCCGTCCTCATGCCGCCGGATTTTGCCTGGACTGGACGCAAGGTTCCTACGCAAGTGCTCCACGTGGGCGACATCGCACAGTTTTACATCAAGGACCTCAATGGCAGCACGGCGCACGTGACTCTGGAACAGGATCCCGGCCCGCAATCTGCGATGGTGGCGATCGATAATGGGTCGGGTGAAGTGAAGGCGATGGTGGGCGGCTATAGCTTCGAAGATTCGAAGTTCAACCGCGCCACGCAAGCGCAGCGCCAGGTGGGCAGCTCGTTCAAAGTCTACGTATACGCGGCAGCTCTGGAAAAGGGGATGACTCCGTTCGACACCATCCTCGATGCGCCATTCACCGTCATGAGCGGCGGCCAGGCTTATTCTCCGCACAATTACGACGAGCGATATGAAGGCATGATCACTTTGCGCCGGGCCCTGGCAGGTTCGCGCAATGTCCCGGCCGTAAAACTCGCGGACAAGATCGGAATTAACGACGTTATCGAAGTAGCGCGGCGGTTCGGAATCAGCAGCCCTTTGCCGCCTTATCTTCCGATTACGTTGGGCGCTGCCGACCTGAATCTGATGGAGCACGTTTCGGCCTTTACCGTCTTCCCCGACGACGGAATTCGCATCGATGCGCATCTGATTCGCCGCGTCACGACTTATGATGGCGCTCTGCTCGAAGAGGCGCGGCCCCCGGTGCACGACGTTATTTCACCTGAAGTTGCGCGCACCATGGTGGCCATGCTCGAAGACGTGGTCAATTTTGGCACCGGCGTCGGCGCCAAGGCGCTTGGCCGCCCATCCGCCGGCAAAACAGGAACCACCAACGATTTCACCGATGCGTGGTACATGGGATTCACGCCGCAGCTTACGGCGGGAGTCTGGGTCGGATTCGACGACAAGCAGAAGTCGCTTGGGCGCAGTGAGACCGGAGCGCGCGCCGCTTTGCCGATCTGGCTGGAGTTCATGCAGAACGCGCTCGCGGGTATGCCGGTTGAAAACTTCCCCAACGTTGAGCCGCTCGCAAAGATTGCTCTCACCAAAGTAGTGCACGTGGATACGCCAGACAGCGCACCCACGGAGGCATCGGAAGAGGGCGGTGGGCACAACGCAGTCGTCCCGAAACCTCCGTCGGCTCCTCAACCCGCCGCGGTTCCGCAGCCCCAGCCTCCGGCGAACCCACCGGACCCGCCATCCACCGGAGTGCAAGCGCCGCCGGATCCTCGCGGCCAATAGCCTCAGTTTTCAGGCGGAGCGAGTTTCAGGTTGGGATGGCGGCTAAACATCCACGCTCGCAGGGCGTCGGCCATTTCATCAAGGTGCCCCGTGAAAAAATGATCGGCACCGGGAATGAAGACTACGCGAGTGGCTTTCGCGGCATCGCGATTAAATGTTTGGACGAAGCTCTCGAAATGAGATTTTGCGGCGTACTGATCGTCTTCTCCCTGAATCAGTAACTTGGGCTTCGTGCACGTGCTCAAATAGCTGAACCCGAGCTTGCGATCGTCGATCGGCAACCCGAGACCGATCAGTTCCACGACGCGGGGATCGCTGCAACCTCGGCGCAGGCCGACCCAAGCTCCAAAGCTGAAGCCTGCTACCAGCAGTTGAGCGCCAGAAAAGTGGGCTTCGAGGTGATCGAGCGCGGCGCGGACATCGTCTTCCTCACCCTGTCCGCGATCGTAGCTTCCCTCGCTTGCGCCCACGCCTCGAAAGTTGAAGCGCAGGACCGCGATCCCTAGGGAATCGAGCGCCTTCGCAGTTTGATACACCACCTTGTTGTGCATGGTTCCCTGATAAAGCGGGTGCGGATGACACACAACTGCAGCCAATTCGGTTTCGTGTGATTGCTTTGGCACCCATAGCAGCCCTTCGAGGCGCCCGGCACTTCCCTGTATCGTCGCTTCTCTATGGGATTTATCCATCGTTTCAGTGTTTTCCGAAGGGATCCCATCCGCCCGGCGTCAGTGGTGAGGAATCTCCACTCGCCGTAACGATACTCACGCCCGATCCGCGCACAATCTCGC
The DNA here is from genome assembly GCA_963846235.1 of uncultured Acidobacteriota bacterium. Taxonomy (GTDB): domain Bacteria; phylum Acidobacteriota; class Terriglobia; order Acidiferrales; family UBA7541; genus Palsa-189. The sequence continues at coordinate 1,952,357 of CAWJVF010000002.1, read as the reverse complement.
CAATGCGCGATATTCGTGTAAGGCCGAAAATCCTGGGGATTCGCGAAGCTTTGCCCTTTGCGACCGTAAACATCAAGCCATAATCTTCGCCGCCATGGAGCGCCAGCGTAAGAGGATCGAGCCTTCTTGATCGTTTTAGGGATCCAGGAACATCGACTGCCGGTATTTGATTTGCGTAAATCCGGGCTGCAACCCTGCTCGATTTGCAGAGCCGTGCAAGGTCGGTCGAAAGCCCGTCGGAGACATCCATCATCGCCGATGCCAGCCGATTGCGGCCTAGCCAGAGGGCAAAATTGAGGGGCAAACTTGGGTAATAGTGCGGAGCAAGGAGCTTGCGATATTTCTGTTGGCTGGCCCCTCCCCTAATGAGTAGTTCCAACCCGAGTTGTGCCCGTCCCAAAACGCCGGTCACGTAAATCTCATCCCCAGGCCTGGCCCCCGCGCGGCCCATTCTGTTTCCGTGTGTGGCTTCCCCGAGCACCATCAGATTGAGCGCTATGCGGCCGTTCTTCCCGGGACTTCGCGTCGTATCTCCGCCCGCGAGCCTCAGGCCAAGGAATCTGCTTGCTCGAGCCATGCCGTTGAGCATTCCGTCAAGCCAAGCTCCGGTCCGTTCAGCGGGTAAGGCAAGGCTGAGCAGGAAAAGACGGGGTCGCGCAGCCATGGCCACGACGTCGCTCGTGGCTCGCACGAGACTTTTATAGCCGACCGATTCAGGGGGATGTTTGCCGACAAGAAAATGCACCCCCTCCAGGAACTGGTCGCAGGTGACTACCCAATCGCGATCCGCCGGACGAATTACGGCGGCGTCATGACCGATGCCAATGCGAAGTGCGCCGCCTGCAGACGACGGAATCCGTCGGTGTATTCGTTCGATCAGATCGTCCTCGAAAGTTCGCAATGACGGGATTGGCTATTTTGCAGACGAAATTATACTCGCACCTTAAAACGCCGCTCGGCGAGATTCCAGTTCCTTCCAAGGCTATGATTTTTGGAAAGTACCAGGTACCAAGGAACAGCTGGCCAATTTTTCACCTATTGCACAGGTTGACCGCTTGGCACCTTCAGCTAAAATTTGGTTGACGCCGGAGACTGTCTTTTCTAGACTGGCCTCGCTTTCGGACCAAGACTCGCGGTCCAAAGCTTTTCAGGTTATCTTCGCTGGCACCAGGGCAAGCCGCAATCTGGGCTTGTAGCGCCGGCAGCAGACGGTTCGGGATTTCGAAACGCGCTTATGAAACGGCAAACATACACCCTGTTCGTTGCTTCGAACCACCGCGGGCGAGTCCGCCGCATTACCATTCCGCTTTACGCGCTGCATCTGATGATGATCCTGTCCGTGGTCGGCGGAATCACCATCGCGGCCGCCGTCGCCTCTTATACCCGCATGTTATTGAAGGTGGGCAATTATGAAGCGCTAGTGCGCCAGCAGGACCACCTCCAGCAGCAATATCAGCAGTTACAGGACACAGTGAAGAGCACCGATCAGCGCCTCTCCTCTCTGCAGTCGCTAGCCACCGAAGTGGCCATGACTTATGGCTTCATGTATCTGCGCACGAGCCCATTTGGGTTAAGCGAAGGGGCTGTGGCTCAGGAACCCATTGACCATACGCTCGAGGAGTTCGACTTTCTCGCCAGGAACGCCAACCCCGCTTCTTTAACTAACCCCGGTCCACGCCTGGTGCCGGCACTTAGCTTGGGCGAGATGACGTTCAGCCCGACGTTGTGGCCGGTGGTAGGACGCATAACGGCAAATTTCGGCGAACGTCTTGATCCGTTCAGTGGTGAAGGCGCCTTTCATACCGGTGTCGATATCGCCGCGGAATATGGACAAGGCGTGCGCGCTGCAGCCGATGGTGTGGTAATCGAGGCCGGCTTGCATTCGGGCTATGGCCGCCTGGTGATCGTCGATCACGGTTTTGGCGTGGCTACTTGGTACGGCCATTTGTCCACCTTCACAGTCCCGCCGGGTATTCACGTAAAGCGCGGCGACATTATCGGCTACGTCGGTGTCAGTGGCCGCACGACCGGACCGCACGTGCACTACGAAGTTCGCATCAATGATGCCCCCGTGAATCCCATGCGCTACCTCCGATTTACCTCTTCCGCAGAAGCAGACTGAATCCTCGGAGCGTCTTCGCTGTTTTTACTTCGTTTGTGCAAATCGCCGTTTCGCTCGCTGGCACATCGAATTGCGTTTTCCACTGCCGTCACCTCTCTCAACGCGAAACGATTGAATCTCCGTTTGCGAGCCTAGCTGTCATGTTGTACAATTGTTTCTTCAAAACATTTCGTCTGGGCATCTGAATTGCTCGCGGCTCGACAACCGGCTTGCAATCGGGTTGCCCTTTTGTTATCTTCTTTTGGTTTGAGCTGCGCTGGCGTAGCTCAGTTGGTAGAGCATCTGATTTGTAATCAGAGGGTCGGGGGTTCAAATCCCTCCGCCAGCTGATTTTTTTGGGATCGTAGCGGTGCTGGGCGGCGATTTCCGACAACAAAAAAGACAGACTGTTTCCTGCGTGAATAATACGGATGAGCGGGTGTCTCTTCGCGGGCAGAGACTGCGCGCTTGATCTCGATGGCGGTTTCCCCGTGCGGACGGGTGGGTGAGTGGCTAAAACCAGCAGACTGTAAATCTGCCGCTCCTTGCGGGCTACGGAGGTTCGAATCCTCCCCCGTCCACCATTTCGCACGCAGCACCTTGAGGCAGTCGGCCCGATCAGAGAATCCAAACTTGGTGTCAAAGCACGCGACAACTAACAACGCGAGCGCCGCGTTAATTCAAAACGAGAGGCAGTGAAAGAGTCGAAGTAAATCCAGGGCACCGGGTTCGGCCTGGGTAGCTCAGTTGGTAGAGCGCGTCCTTGGTAAGGACGAGGTCACCGGTTCAATCCCGGTCCCAGGCTCCAGAGTTGGCCGAAGGCCGGCGGGGGTAACTCAGTGGAAGAGTCTCGGCCTTCCAAGCCGATGGTCGCGGGTTCGAATCCCGTCCCCCGCTCCAGTCAGTCGAAAGAGGTTCAGACAAGCGATGGCGAAGGAAAAGTTCGAGCGCAGTAAGCCGCACGTGAATATCGGGACGATCGGGCACATCGATCACGGCAAGACCACTTTGACCGCGGCGATCACCAAGGTGCTGAGCAAGCACAATCCGAAGGTGCAGTTCCGGGCGTTTGATTCGATCGACAACGCGCCGGAAGAGCGCGAGCGCGGAATCACGATCGCGGTGGCGCACGTGGAGTACGAAACGGCCAACCGGCACTATGCGCACATCGATTGCCCGGGACACGCCGACTACATCAAGAACATGATCACCGGGGCGGCGCAGATGGATGGAGCGATCCTGGTGGTGGCGGCGACCGACGGGCCGATGCCGCAGACGCGGGAACACATTCTTTTGGCGCGGCAAGTGGGCGTGCCCTACATCGTGGTGTTTTTGAACAAGTGCGATGCGGTGGAAGATCCCGAGCTGCTCGAGCTGGTGGAACTGGAAGTACGCGAGCTGCTCAAGACCTATCAGTTTCCTGGCGATGACGTGCCGGTGATTCGCGGATCGGCGCTGGGCGCGCTGAATGGCGAAGAGCAATGGGAGAAGACGATTCTCGAGCTGATGGCGGCGGTCGATAAGAACGTGCCGTTGCCGCAGCGGGATGTGGACAAGCCGTTTGCCATGCCTATCGAAGATATTTTCTCGATCTCCGGCCGCGGCACAGTGGTGACCGGGCGAATCGAGCGCGGCAAGGTGAAGGTCGGAGAAGAGATAGAGATTGTGGGTTTCCGGCCGACGATCAAACGGATCGTCACGGGCGTGGAGATGTTCCGCAAGCTGCTCGACGAAGGGATGGCCGGAGACAACGTGGGTTTGCTGTTGCGGGGCACGGAAAAAGAAGAGGTGGAGCGCGGGCAAGTGGTAGCGAAGCCGGGCTCGATCACGCCGCACACTAAGTTCAAGGCTGAGGCTTACGTGCTGACCAAGGAAGAGGGCGGGCGGCACACGCCGTTTTTCACCGGATACCGGCCGCAATTTTATTTTCGGACCACGGACGTGACCGGAGACGTGAAGCTGCCGAGCGGAGTGGAGATGGTCATGCCGGGAGACAACGTATCGGCGGAGATTTCGCTGATCACGCCGGTGGCGCTCGAACGCGGGTTGCGCTTCGCCATTCGCGAAGGCGGCCACACCGTCGGAGCCGGCGCTGTCACCGAGGTCATCGAGTAATCAAAAAGGGGCCGGCTGAATGCGCGAAATCATCACGCTGCAGTGCAATGATTGCAAGAATCGGAACTACACGACAACAAAGAACAAGAAGAAGCACACCGATCGAATGGAAACGAAAAAGTTCTGCAATACGTGCAGAAAGCATACTGCGCACCGTGAAGTGAAGTAGCGGGATCGAATCAGCTCTGAACACCCGCCCGATGGCGGCTGCTCAGGGTAAAAGGGGAGTAGGTTCAACGGTAGACCGCCGGTCTCCAAAACCGGATGTGGGGGTTCGAATCCCTCCTCCCCTGCCAGACTGAACGAGAAGTTGGGGAATTGAACGATGGCGTTACACGCGGAACGATTGAAAGCAATGTCAGGTGATGCCCCCGAATCACGCACGGGGGCGCTTTGGGAACGGATCAAAGAACATCCAAAGCGCTGGGGCGAGTTCCTGCACGAGGTGCGGGTGGAACTCCGTCAGGTCACGTGGCCTACGCGCCACGAAGTGATCGTCACCACTTTTGTGGTGATTGTGGCGGTGGCCTTTTTTGGCGTCTTCTTTTTCGGCGTGGATAGCACAGTGGGCTGGCTGCTCAATCGCCTGTTCACTATTTTCAAGCACTGAGGCGAAAGCGTGTCGATGGCTAAGCAGTGGTACATCATCCATACCTATTCGGGCTTTGAGAAGAAGGTGAAGGAGAGTCTCGAAGGACGTGTGGCAGCATTTGGTTTGGGTGAGCGCATCGGTCGCGTGATGATCCCTACTGAGGACGTTATGGAAGTTCGCGGCGGCAAGAAAATTGTTTCACCGCGAATGTTTTATCCCGGCTACGTGCTGGTGGAAATGGAAATGGATGACGACACCTGGCACGTCGTGCGCTCTACGCCGCGCGTCACCGGGTTTGTCGGTTCGGGGCAGACGCCTTCGCCGCTCAGCGAGCAGGAGGTTGAGAATATCCTTCATCGCGTCACCACATCGGCGGAAAAGCCCAAGCCGAAGTTGGTTTTCGAACGCAACGAGCAAGTGCGCATCGTCGATGGCCCGTTTGCTAACTTCACCGGGCAAATCGAAGAGGTCAACGCCGACCGCAGCACGCTTAAAGTTTCCGTCACGATTTTCGGGCGTTCGACTCCAGTCGAACTGGACTTCGCCCAAGTGGAAAAGATCAGCTAGCGGTAGCGCTAAAAGGTAAGGACACAAAATGGCCAAGAAAGTTCAAGCCGTGGTTAAGCTGCAGTTGCCGGCCGCCAAGGCTACGCCCGCCCCGCCGGTTGGCACTGCGCTTGGGCCGCAGGGCGTCAACATCATGGATTTTTGCAAGCAGTTCAACGCCAAGACCAATAAAGAGCCCGAGGGAATGATCATCCCGGTGCTGGTTACGATTTTCAATGATCGCAGCTTCACCTTTATCCTCAAGACGCCGCCCGCCTCGGAATTGCTGAAGCGCGCCGCGGGGATCGTCAAAGGCTCCGCCGAACCGAATCGCACCAAGGTCGGCAAGGTCACGCGTAAGCAAGTGGAAGACATTGCGCGCACCAAGCTTGTGGACTTGAACACCTCCAATCTCGAATCCGCCGTCCGCACCGTTATGGGTACGGCGCGCAACATGGGACTCGAAGTAGAAGGCTGAGGAGATACGATGCCGCGAAAAGCCGGAAAAAATATCGTCAACGCGCGGAAGAAGATCGAACAGCGTCCTTATAAGTTGAGCGAGGCTGCCGAATCTCTCAAAAAAGCGCATTTCGCAAAATTTGACGAAACTGTCGAACTCGTCATCAATCTCGGCGTCGATCCAAAGCACTCCGACCAGATGGTGCGCGGCACGGTTGTATTGCCGCACGGGCTCGGAAAATCCAAGCGAGTTCTTGTGATCGCCAGCGGCGAGAAAGTCCGCGAAGCGCAGGAAGCGGGCGCGGATTTCGTCGGTGGCGAGGACATGGTGCAGAAAATTCAAGAGGGCTGGACCGATTTCGAAGCCGTCATCGCCACGCCGGACATGATGAGATCCGCTGGGCGGCTCGGCAAAGTTCTGGGGCCTCGGGGTCTGATGCCCAACCCGAAGACGGGCACTGTCACTTTTGAAGTTGCGAATGCAGTGAAAGAGATCAAAGCCGGTAAAGTCGAGTTTCGTGTAGACAAGACGGGCATCATTCATTCGCCTATCGGCAAGATGAGCTTCGATGGCCCAAAGCTTGCCGAAAATGCTCAAGCTTTGCTGGGCGCTGTAGTCAAGGCTAAGCCTGCGGCTTCAAAGGGACGTTACGTCAAGAAAATTACTTTGACCTCCACGATGGGTCCGGGGATCACCATCGACTTGGCGGAAGCGGAAACGGCCATGGCCACCGCCGCCTAATGCGGGAGATCTAGATGAAAAAGCGCAGCGAGAAAAAAGAAGAAGTCGAAAAGCTGAAGAGCGACCTGGCGAGGGTGTCCACGGTAATTCTCACCACGTTTCAGGGCATCACCGTGGCGCAGGATACGCAACTTCGCCGCGCCGTGGAGGGCGCGGGCGGAAACTATCGCGTTGTCAAAAATACCCTTGCCGAACAGGCCGGGGCGGGAACCAAAGCCGAGGGCATGCTGAAAGGCCTTACTGGTACAAACTCGATTGCCTATAGCACTGGACCCCGTCTCGCTGGCAAAGGTGCTCACGAAAGTTGCCAAAGACGTTCCCGCATTTAAATTCAAGGCAGGAGTAGTCGAGGGACGCGTCCTATCGATCGCGGAAATTCAGCAATTGGCTCTTCTTGCCTTCGAAGGAAGAGTTGATTGGCAAGATTATGTTCATGCTGCAATCGCCTGCGCGTCGCAGCGCCACTGCAGTCGCAGGCCTAAACCGGAATCTGGCCGTGGTTATGCAAGAAGCGGTCAAAGCAGAAAAGTTCGCACACTAGCGAGGAGGAAACGAGAAAATGGCTGGCAAAGTGGAATCGATCCTGGAAGAGATCAAGGGGCTCACGCTTCTCGAAGCCGCCGACTTGGTCAAGAAAATGGAAGAGGCTTTCGGCGTGTCTGCCGCGGCCGCAGCGCCCGGTTATGGTCGCCGGAGGCGCTGCGGCTGGAGCCGCGCCGGCCGAAGAGAAAACGGAGTTCTCGGTTGTGCTCACCGAAGTGGGAGCCAACAAGATCAATGTCATTAAGGCTGTTCGCGAAGTGACCAGCCTGGGCTTGAAGGAAGCCAAGGACCTCGTCGATGGCGCGCCTAAGCCGATCAAGGAAGGCGTGAACAAGGACGAAGCCGCCGCCGATCAAGAAGAAGTTTGAAGATGCGGGCGCCAAAGTAGAAGTCAAATAAAATTAAGCGATCGCCCGGCGCCGGCGCGCCAGCGTGCGCGCAAAAGGAATTCGTACGAAGCTGCATTGTCGGGAATTTGAACTTCAATTGCGTCCAATCCGGACCGCTGGCGGAAGTGTCGCTGCCGCGCGTCCCGGCCTGACCCTTTTGGATATCGTGAGGTAATAGAATGGAAAACGGAAATCATCGCAACGGAAATCAGTGCTATTCGCGAGCGCGAGCGGCTGGATTTTTCGAAGATCAAGAGTTCGATCCAAATCCCGAACCTGATCGAGGTCCAGCGGCTCTCTTATCAGCGCTTCCTGCAAATGGATTTGCTGCCGTCTGAGCGCGAAGACACGGGCCTGCAGTCGGTTTTCACGTCCGTATTCCCGATCCAGGATTTTCGTGGGCTCTCGCAACTGGATTTCGTCGATTACTCTATCGGAAATTGGGAATGCAAGTGCGGCAACCTCAAAGGACTGCACCATCTGCGCGCCACCTGCCGCAATTGCGGCGCTTCGGTGGTCACCAATCCTTATCAGACCGGCGACGTGATCTGTTCGAAGTGCGGCACCTTCAACAAGAACACGCCGACGTTCTGCAATAAGTGCGGCGATCCCGTAGGCATGCAACTCAAGTACGACGTAAACGAATGTCAGGAACGCGGCATGACGTATGCCGCCCCGCTCAAAGTAACCATTCGTCTGACCATTTACGACAAGGATCCCGACACAGGCGCGAAAAACGTGCGGGACATCAAGGAACAGGAAGTCTTCTTCGGCGATATCCCGCTGATGACCGATAACGGCACGTTCATCATTAATGGCACCGAACGCGTTATCGTCAGCCAGCTCCATCGTTCGCCCGGCGTGTTCTACGAAACGGCCAACAACCGCTCTTATTTCCTCGGCAAGATCATTCCTTATCGTGGCTCCTGGGTAGAGTTCGAATACGACACCAAGAACATTCTTTACGTGCGCATCGACCGCAAGCGCAAGTTCCTGGGCTCCATCTTTCTGCGCGCGTTGGGAATGAAGTCCAATGAAGAGATTCTGCGCACCTTTTACCAGGTTGAGCGCATCACCCTGCGCGACAGTGAATTGCTATTGGAATCTCTCGGAGGGCTTGGTCGATCGCAAGCTTTCGCACGAGATCAAAGCCCCCGCGTTCCGAAGAAGTGTTGGTCGCGGCGCATCGCCGAATCACCGAGCCGCTCTACAAAGAGCTAGTAAAAGCAAAGATCGCTCAGGTCCATGTTTCACTCGCCGACCTGGAAGGCGCGTTACTCCGTCGCCGATCTGGTCAATCGCCAGACCGGCGAAGTGCTGCTCGAAGCCAATAAGCCTCTTACGCCGGAGATCTGGGCGGCACTTGCCGGATGCAGGCATCACCGGCGTCGATGTCTTCTTCCCCGACCGAGACGATACCGGCGTGGTCATTTCGCGCACGCTCGATAAAGACTCCATTCGCTCTTCGCGCGAGGCGCTGATCGAGATCTACCGCAAGCTGCGTCCCGGCGATCCGCCGACGCTCGAAACCGCTACCGCGCTTTTCAATGGCATGTTCTTTGATCCGCGCAAATACGATTTCAGCAAAGTCGGCCGGCTCAAGTTCAATATCAAGCTTGGTCTGGAAACTCCGCTCGAAACGCGCACCCTCGATTCCACGGATTTCGTGGCCGCGATCCGCTACCTGCTCAAGCTGCGCAAAAATATTGGCAGGTCGACGACATCGATCATCTGGGCAATCGCCGCGTCCGTGCGGTCGGCGAGCTCCTGGAAAATCAGTTCCGCATCGGGCTCGTTCGCATGGAGCGCGCCATCAAGGAAAAGATGTCCGTTTACCAGGAAATGTCCACGGCCATGCCGCATGACCTGGTGAATGCGAAGCCGGTTATGGCCGCGATTCGCGAATTCTTCGGCAGCTCGCAGCTTTCCCAGTTCATGGATCAGACCAATCCGCTCAGCGAAATCACTCACAAGCGCCGCTTGTCCGCCTTGGGTCCCGGCGGCCTCTCGCGCGAACGCGCCGGATTCGAGGTCCGCGACGTTCATCCCACGCACTATGGCCGAATCTGCCCCATCGAGACGCCGGAAGGTCCGAACATCGGCTTGATCAGCTCGCTTTCGTGCTATGCGCGCATCAACGAATTCGGATTTATCGAATCGCCCTACCGCAAGGTTAAGGGCGGCCGCGTGATCGATTTCGTCCAGGTGGTCAACGCCGGCGAAAGCGAATTCAAAGCCGGCGAAATCATCGAACGCGACAAAGTGGATGCCGTCAACGAAGAGCTCAAGCGCCGCCGCGTAACCGCCGAGCCCTACTGCTTCTATCTCTCGGCTTGGGAAGAAGACCGCTACGTCGTCGCTCAGGCCAACGTGCCTCTCGACGAGCGCGGCACGCATCACCACCGAACTCGTTAATTGCCGTCAAGCCGGCAACTTCGTGCTGAAGCAGCGCGAAGAAGTCGATTACATCGACGTTTCGCCCAAACAGCTCGTCTCCGTTGCCGCCAGCTTGATTCCGTTCCTTGAAAATGACGACGCCAACCGCGCCCTGATGGGCTCCAACATGCAACGCCAGGCCGTGCCTCTGATCCGCGGCGAAGCGCCGCTGGTCGGCACAGGCATGGAGCGCGTCACGGCTCGCGATTCCGGCGCTGTGGTCATCTGCCGTCGCGAGGGCATCGTCGATCAGGTGGATTCCGAGCGCATCATCGTTCGCGTCGAATCCGATCATTCCGGCGTGCTGAGCCGCGAAGTCGGTGCGGATATCTACTCGCTGATCAAGTTCAAGCGTTCGAATCAAAATACCTGCATTAACCAGAAGCCTTTGGTTCGTGTCGGAGATCGCGTCGGCCAGGGACAAGTGCTTGCGGACGGCCCCTGCACCGATCGCGGCGAGCTCGCGCTCGGGCCGCAACGTGCTGGTCGCTTTCCTGCCGTGGCGCGGGTACAACTTTGAAGACGCCATCCTGGTCAGCGAAAAGCTCGTGAAAGAGGATTACTACACTTCGATCCACATTGAGGAATTCGAAATCGAAGCGCGCGATACCAAGCTTGGCCCTGAAGAAATCACGCGCGACATTCCGAATATCAGCGAAACATTCCTTCGCAACCTGGACGAAAGCGGCGTGATTCGCATCGGCGCAACGGTTCGTCCCGGCGACATCCTGGTTGGCAAAGTCACGCCCAAGGGCGAAACGACGCTCACCCCTGAGGAAAAGCTGCTGCGCGCCATCTTCGGCGAGAAAGCCGGCGACGTTCGCGACGCTTCGCTTTACTGCCCTCCTGGCATCGAGGGCACGGTAGTCGACGTCAAGATCTTCTGCCGCAAGGGCGCCGAAAAAGACGAACGCCACAAGGCCATTGAGGCCCTGCAGGTCTTCCGTCTGGAGCGAAACCTCGCGGATGAGATCCGCATCCTCACCGACGAGCGGCTCAAGCGCCTGACCGGTCTTGCTGAACGATCAGAAGCTCGTCGCCGATTTGCACGACGAAAAAACCAATAAGCGGCTGCTCACCAAAGGCACCGGATCTCACGCGCGATATCATCGAGAAGATCTCCACGCGCAACCTGAAGCGCCTCCGCCTTGCCGATAAGGACCCGCTGCTCATCGAGAAGATCGATGAAATCGAAGAGATGACCTCGCGGCAGATCGATGTGCTGCGCAAGATCACCGACGAGCGCAAGGAAAAGCTCAAGAAAGGCGATGAGCTTCCGCCCGGCGTGATCAAGCTGGTCAAGGTGTACATCGCCATGAAGCGCAAGCTCTCCGTCGGCGACAAGATGGCCGGACGTCACGGCAATAAAGGCGTGATCGCCCGCATCGTGCCCGAAGAAGACATGCCCTATCTGCCCGATGGGACGCCCGTGGAGATCGTGCTCAATCCGCTCGGCGTGCCGTCTCGTATGAACGTCGGTCAGATTCTCGAGACTCACCTCGGCTGGGCGGCCAAAGAACTCGGCCGCAGCATCGGCCGTATTTTCAACCAATCGACGCGCGCCGAATCGGCCCGCCGTTGGTTCCGCGAAGTTTTCGGCGATACGGCCATCTGGCGCTCGATCTCCGCGATGGAAGACGAGCACCTGGTCGAACTCGCAGACAGCTTCCGGGATGGCATCTCCATGGCCACGCCCGTCTTTGACGGCGCGCGCGAATCCGAGATTCGCCACCTGCTGGAAGTCGCGGGATTGCCGGAGTCGGGCAAGCTGCCGCTCTTCGACGGAATGACCGGCGAATCTTTCGCTCAAGAGATCACCGTCGGCTACATCTACATGCTGAAGCTCTCTCACCTTGTCGACGACAAGATCCACGCTCGTTCCATCGGGCCGTACTCGCTGATCACTCAGCAGCCGCTGGGCGGAAAAGCGCAGTTCGGCGGACAGCGTTTCGGCGAAATGGAAGTGTGGGCGCTCGAAGCCTACGGCGCTGCGCACATCCTGCAGGAGTTGCTCACGGCCAAATCCGACGATGTTTATGGCCGCGCGAAAATTTACGAAGCCATCGTCAAAGGCGAACCCGGCATCGAGCCGGGCGTGCCCGAATCCTTCAACGTCCTCGTACGCGAATTGCAGTCGCTGTGCCTGGATGTTGAGTTGATGAAGAGGCGAGAGCCGCAAGCGGAAGCAGCGGCCGATTAGCGGAAATCGATATCTAACCAGTTCCACCTCCCGGGCAACCGGGAGCGCTGCGGCGGAAGCCGTGGCAGGGAGGAAAAACCTTGTATCGTAGCAGCCCTTATGATCGTGCCAGCTTGATCGCGGATTTCGATTCCATTCGTATCAGCTTGGCAAGCCCTGAAAAAATCCGTTCATGGTCGCACGGCGAAGTTACCAAGCCGGAAACCATCAACTACCGCACGTTCAAACCGGAGCGCGACGGCCTGTTTTGCGCCAAGATTTTCGGCCCGGTTACGGACTGGGAATGCTTGTGCGGCAAATACAAGCGCATGAAACATCGCGGAGTAATCTGCGATAAATGCGGCGTCGAAGTCACCCTCAGCAAGGTGCGCCGCGAACGGCTTGGCCACATCGAACTGGCCTCGCCCTGCTCCCACGTGTGGTTTTTCAAGGGCCTGCCCTCGCGCATTGGCTACCTGCTGGATATCTCCATGCGCGATCTCGAGCGCATTCTTTATTTCGAAGCTTTCGTCGTTGTCGAACCCGGCGAAGTGCCCGGCATCAAGGAACGCGAGCTCTTGCCGGAAGAAAAGTTCCGCGAGCTCCAGACCGAATATGCGGGACAGTTCCGCGCGGTTATGGGCGCCGAAGCCATAAAAGAGCTTCTCCGTCACGTCGATGTCGATAAGCTCAGCGAAGAACTGCGCGAAAAGATGAAGGTCGATCCCAGCCTGCAGAAGCGCATCAAGTACGCCAAGCGCCTGCGAGTTGTGGATTCTTTCCGCAAGAGCGGGAATAAGCCTGAGTGGATGATTCTCGACGTGATTCCCGTTCTGCCTCCCGAGTTGCGGCCTTTGGTGCCGCTCGATGGCGGCCGGTTTGCCACTTCCGATCTCAATGATCTCTACCGGCGCGTGATCAATCGCAATAACCGCCTGAAGAAGCTCATGGAGCTGCACGCTCCCGATGTCATTGTGCGCAATGAAAAGCGCATGCTTCAGGAAGCCGTTGACGCGCTATTTGATAATGGCCGCCGCGGGCGCGTTCTGCGCGGCACCAACAATCGGCCTCTCAAGTCACTCTCCGATACGCTCAAAGGCAAGCAGGGCCGCTTCCGCCAGAACCTGCTCGGCAAGCGCGTGGATTACTCCGGCCGTTCCGTGATCGTCGTCGGCCCGGAACTCCGGCTCAACCAATGCGGTCTGCCCAAGAAGATGGCGCTCGAGCTCTTCAAGCCCTTTATCTATCACAAGCTGGAAGCCGCGGGTCATTGCACGACCATCAAGCAGGCCAAAGAGATGGTCGAGCAGCAGGATTCGATCGTCTGGGACATTCTCGAAGACGTCATTCGCGAGCACCCGGTGCTCCTCAATCGCGCGCCCACGCTGCATCGTTTGGGCATTCAGGCTTTCGAGCCCACGCTGGTTGAGGGCAAAGCGATCCGCATTCATCCGCTGGTTTGCACCGCTTTCAACGCCGATTTCGACGGCGACCAGATGGCCGTGCACATTCCGCTTTCTCCTGAAGCGCAGATCGAAGCTGCGGTTTTGATGCTTTCTTCGCGCAACATTCTTTCTCCTGCCAACGGACTTGCCCTTGGCCGTGCCCACGCAGGATATGGTTCTGGGCATCTACTACCTGACCAAGGCAAAGCCCGGAGCAAAGGGCGAGGGCCGCGCTTTCGGTTCGGTGGAAGAAGTAATACTTGCGCTGGAAGCGGGTGAAGTCGAACTCCTTACGCCGATCCGTTTGCGCTATACCGGCGAGATGATCGATCTCGTCAACGCCTACGACGATCAGGACGTGACGCACACCGAACCCGTGAACCTCAAGCGCCAGTTCATTTCCACCACTGTTGGTCGCGTTCTTTTCAACGACAACCTGCCCGAGGAAATGCCCTTCATCAACGGCTTGATAAAGAAGAAGGGTGTTCAGCAAGCTGGTTTACTACTGCTATCTGCGGTTTGGTCTCGAGCGCACTGTTCACGCCCTGGACCATCTCAAGGAACTCGGCTTCCTCTACGCCACCCGTTCGGGCATTTCCATCGGCATCGAGGACATGCTCATTCCCGGGTGACAAGGCGGCTCTTGTCGAAGCTACCGAGCGCGAAATCGTCAAGGTGCAGCAACAGTATCTCGATGGCGCCATTACCAACGGCGAGCGCTACAACAAAGTGATCGCCATCTGGAGCGACGTCACCGAAAAAGTTGCCGAGCAGATGTTTAAAGCTCTCGAGCAACAGGATAAGGAAGGCGTCATCAACCCGATTTACGTCATGGCCGATTCCGGCGCTCGCGGATCGAAACAGCAGATTCGGCAGCTTTCCGGCATGCGCGGCCTCATGGCCAAGCCTTCCGGCGAAGTTATCGAGACGCCGATCACCTCCAACTTCCGCGAAGGCCTCACCGTGCTGCAGTACTTCATCTCCACGCACGGCGCGCGTAAAGGTCTGGCGGATACCGCGCTCAAGACGGCCGATTCCGGCTATCTCACGCGCCGCCTGGTTGATGTCGCCCAGGACGTGATCATCAACGAGATCGATTGCGGCACGCAGGATGGCATCTACGTCGAGCCCATTCTCGAGGCAGGCATCGAAGTCGAGCCCTTGCGCGACCGCGTCGTCGGCCGCGTTTCGCTCGAAAAAATTAAGGATTACGAAGGAAACGTCATCCTCGATATCAATCAGGAGATCACTGAAGAACTGGCCAACGCCATCCAGGCGGCAGGCATCGAGCGCGTCAAGATTCGCTCCGTACTCACCTGCGAATCTCGTCGCGGTGTCTGCGCCCGCTGCTACGGACGCAATCTGGCCAGCGGCCGCATGGTCGAACTCGGCGAAGCCGTCGGCGTAATTGCCGCGCAGTCGATCGGCGAGCCAGGCACGCAGCTCACCATGCGCACTTTCCACATCGGCGGAACGGCGACCCGCGTGGCCGAGCAATCGAAAGTTGAGGCTCGCAGCCACGGTTTCGTTCGCTTCCTCGACCTCAAGGCCGTTCACGGCCGCAACAACGCCCTCATCGCTATGAACCGGTCCGGCTTGATTGCTATCGTGGACGAAAAGGGCCGCGAAAAGGAGCGCCACCACGTCGTTTACGGCGCGCGCCTGCGTGTTGACGAAGGCCAATCGGTCAACGTCGGCCAGATCCTCGCCGAATGGGATCCGTTCACCTTCTCGATCCTTACCGAAGTCGGCGGCACGATCGAGTTCAAGGATCTGCAGCCCGGCATCACCATTGAGGAACAAGTCGACGAAGTCACCGGCCTGGCTCAGCTCGTCGTCACGCTGCCTCCCGGCGACGAAAAGCACCAGCCGACGATTCAAGTGCGCGATTCCGCCGGCCGCAGCCGCAAGAAGTACCTCATGCCTTCGCGGGCCCACCTGATGGTCTCCGATGGCGACGAGGTCCAGCCCGGCGACGTCCTGGCCAAGATTCCTCGGGAAACCACCAAGACCAAGGACATTACCGGCGGTCTGCCGCGCGTCGTCGAGCTCTTCGAGACCCGCAAGCCCAAGGATCCCGCCGTCATCAGCGAAATCGATGGCGTGGTCAAATACGGCGAAATCAGCAAGGGCATGCGCAAGATTTACGTCGAGAGCGAAGACGGCAAGACGCAGAAGGAATACTCCATCGCCCGCGGCGTGCACATCAACGTGCAGGAAGGCGAGCACGTCCATGCCGGCGAGCCGTTGATCGACGGCCCGCTCAATCCGCACGACCTCCTCGCCGTTCTTGGCGAGAAGTACACGCAAGCCTACCTGGTGAATTCGATCCAGGAGGTCTATCGTCTGCAGGGCGTGAACATCAACGACAAGCACATCGAAACCATCGTTCGCCAGATGATGCGCTGGGTGAAAGTCGAAGACGTCGGCGACACCAAGTTCTTGCTGGACGAACAAGTCGACAAGTTCCGCTTCCGCGAAGAAAATGATCGCATCATCGGCGAAGGAGGCCGGCCGGCCACGGGGCGTCCGCTCCTGCTCGGCATCACCAAGGCTTCTCTCTCTACCGACTCGTTCATCTCCGCGGCAAGCTTCCAGGAGACAACGCGCGTGCTCACCGAGGCGGCTGTCGCCGGCAAGGTGGATTACCTGCGTGGCCTCAAGGAAAACGTGATTATGGGAAGGCTGATTCCTGCAGGCACAGGGCTCGAGCGCTACCGCAATAT
This sequence comes from uncultured Acidobacteriota bacterium, assembly GCA_963846235.1. GTDB lineage: Bacteria > Acidobacteriota > Terriglobia > Acidiferrales > UBA7541 > Palsa-189. The sequence goes on along the minus strand of CAWJVF010000002.1, from coordinate 1,936,084 downwards.
CGATCTCCTGGTCGAAGTTCCTCCTCCGCAGCCTGCGGAGGCGGAAGTGGTCGCGCCGGAACTCACTCCCGAGGAAGCCGCCGCACTGGACTTCCTGCGGAAGGATGCCGACGCCATTGCGGAAAGCTAGGCCTTTCAGATATCAAAGAAGCCCGGCGCGCACGAAACTTCGAACCTGCGCGTCGGGCTTTGCAGTTTTGCAGTCCAATAGTCCCCAGTCCCGCTGCGTGACAGCAGGTCGGATAATTGGCGTCCAGCTTCGACTTAATTAATAGGTAATTCGTTGGGTCGAAGCAGTTGCGCCTGTCTCTGGCCGGGACATAGACTGTCACCTCGCAGTTGCCTTGTCCTTTTTCCGGAGAGATCGAACTACAAGTTTCATGGCTATTACGAGCAGCCAACGCTCTGCCTCCGACGTGGATGCCAGTCTCTCCACAGACTCGCCTGCCGTTCCATCGGATCGATTAGCGTCCCGCGAAGGCCGCCTCTGGCTGCTTGCGGTAATCCTGCTCATTTCTCTGGCGGTCGGATTAGCTCTGGTCTCCTGGCAACCCATCCATCTGCTCCCGTGGAAACTGGACGCCCTTCCATTCGGCTTGGTTTTGCTGGTCAGTCTTTTTGGCGCCTACGCCATTTCGCGATGGCGCGAAATGGCCCAGTTGCGCGGATTGGTTCACAACCTCTCGCATCAGGCCCAATCGCCGGCGGCGGGACAAGTGGAGAAGCTCTTCGAAATCGTGCAGCGCTCGCAGCGCGGCTATCGCGACCTTATCGATACCTTTGACGATTTTTTGCTGTCGCTCTCGCTTGAGGGAGAAATCCTCGCCGCCAATCGCAGCTTCGCGGAACTGCTTGGCCGCCCATTTTCAGAAGTGGTGGGGCACCGGCTCGATGAATTCGTGGAGTTAGCTGAAAGTTCAGGTGACGCGTCTCTGCAACGCGAATTGATCTCTCTGCTCGAACGGCGCCAGCGATCCGGTGTCCTGCGCATCCGTGTGAAGCATGAAACCAGCGCGAGATACTTCCAATGCACGACCCACGCGCTCATCCGCGAGGGCGCTCAACAAGGTGTGTGTATTCTCGCTCGGGATATCACCACCGAACGCGAAAGTGAAGCGCGATTCAAGGACTTGTTCGAGACTCTGCAAGAGGGAGTCTATCTCGCCGACAGCGATGGCAAATTGGAAGATGTCAATCCTGCCTTCGTGCGCATGCTCGGCTATGAAAACCGCGCGGAGTTGCTCGGGCGTCGCTCTCTCGGAATTTTTCCTGCAGTCCGAAGGTTGGGAGATAGAACGCCGCCAGTTGGCGCAGTCGGATATCGTGAATAGCCACGAAGCCATGCTGCGCCGCAGCGATGGCTCGGGCCTTGCCGCTCTTCACGCTTCGGCTCAGATTCGGGATACCGCCGGGCGTGTCCGGCGCCGTCAGGGAACGTTCGTGGATATTACCGAGCGGCGCCAAATGGAAAGCCGGTTACAACGGGAGCAGGAATTTGCGCGCCGGCTCGTGGAAAGCTTTCCCGATCTCGTCATCGCGCTCGATCGCGAGGGCCGCTACACTTTCGTCAGCCCGCGCTCGACAGAATTGTTGGGCTTCTTACCGGAACAGTTGATTGGGTCTCTTTTCAGCGAGCGCATCGAACCCCACAGTCGCATCGATGTCCAGGCATTCTTGGATAGCATTATTTCCGGACAATGCTCCAATGGCAGTACCGAATTTCTCATCCGCCGGAACGATGGTGAAACCCGCCTGTTCCGGGCTACCGCGAGCCCGCTTATGGATGCTTCCGGCCGCATCGCCGGCGTTATCGCGGCGGCACGCGATACGACCGACTCCAAGCGCATGGAGCAGCAGTTGATTCAGAACGAAAGGCTTGCGGCGATGGGCCAGATGATTGCCGGCGTCGCCCATGAGCTGAATAATCCGCTCACCGCGGTGCTGGGCGTGACAGAACTTCTGCGAGATACCACGGAAGATGATTCCGCGCGCCGGCAACTCGAAATTGCCCATCGTCAGGCGCGCCGCGCCGCTCAGATCGTGCAAAGCCTCCTGACTTTTTCTCGCCCGCCCCAGCCGCGCAAGATTTGCCTCAATTTAAGCGAACTGATTCAGCGCAGCCTGCAGCTTCACGAACATTCTTTGCGCTCGAATCGCATTACCGTCGATTTTGCCGCTCAAGCCGATATTCCCCTCGTCCTCGGCGATGCCAGCCAACTCACCCAGGTGTTCCTCAACTTGATCGCGAATGCCGAGCAGGCCATTCGAGAGGCTCGTGATCATGGCACCCTTCGCATCCGTGTCAGCCGGGCTGCCGATCGCGTCGTCGCCACTTTTCAGGATGATGGCGCCGGCATTCGAACTGAGATTCTTCCGAAGATCTTTGATCCCTTCTTCACCACAAAACGCCCGGGTCGCGGTACCGGTTTGGGCCTGAGCATTTGCCTGGCGATTCTTCGCGAACATAACGGCGAGATTGAAGGGCAGCCGCTCCCGCAAGGCGGCTCCTTATTCACGACGTGGCTGCCGATCGCGCGGGGTACGGCTTTATTCTTGGCCGAACCGAGGGAAGGAGCGGCAGACTCGATTTCGAAAGAAATTCCGAGGGAAGGAGCGGCAGGCTATTCGATTCTCGTCGTGGACGATGAAGAAAGTATCCGTGAAATGATTCGCGAAGGCCTCGCCGCGCGCGGGTTTAATGTCGAGACGGCTGCAAGCGTCGAGGAAGCCTTATCACTGATGGGACGCCGTTCCTTCCATGCGGTGCTTTGCGATTTGAACTTGCGTGCCGGCGCCGGTGCGGAAGGTTCCGGCCTGGGACTTTATGCCACGGTTACAAACTCCACGCGCAGTAGCGAGCGCAAGCCTTTCTTCCTCTTCATGAGCGGAGAATTGGCGGCTGCGGCGGTGACGGAGCAATTAGCTCAGGCCGGCGCACAAACCATTCAGAAACCTTTCCGTATCTCCGATTTGATTGCCATCCTGACCAATGCGCTCGGTAAGTCTCCCTCGGGCGCAGCACAATTTTCTTCTGTTAATTAGCTCGCGATTGTTTCTTTGCCGCCTTATCTTTCGCCGGCGGCTTCTCGCTCGCAGGCTGCACGTCCCCTGGCGCGTCAACGCCAAAGGTCCACAGAAACATACTCTGTCCCTCCGCCTGCGTCGTCTCGATGATGGCGTACTCGCCGGATTCGAGAGGATGATCGACGGTATAACGGTAAAGGCCTCGCGCAGCGTCCCACTGCAGCAGTGAAACTTCCTGATGCTTGAATGATTGCTGCCCGACAATATTTGTAGTGATGACTTCGACCGCTCTCTTTTCGCCTTTCACTGTCGCACGCAAAAGCGTGAGGTGCGGCTCGCGTTTATCCGCAGTCCGGAAAAAGAACTCCGCGTCGCCCGTGTGTATTCTTAGCTTTGCCTGCTTCCCCGGAATCTCCACGTCTTGCTTGCCGGAAATCAGGGGCATGCCGGTCACGATTTTAGCGACTGCGCGTCCCTTTTCGGTATGAGTCTGGGCCGTTTCTTGCTGCATGGGGGCGATTTTGTTGCCGTCCAGAACGTAGAATCCAACGTCATCGGGAAGAAAAACGCTCGGCCGCACTTCGAAGCTTGTGTCCACGTCCAGACCGGCAAACCGTGCAGCCTTTTCGCTTTCGGCGATTTGCTTGGCCAATTCCTTCTGCTGTGCATCCATCTCGGCATCGGCTTTTTGTGTAGCCGCCCAGTCCACTAGCGCCGCCGGGATTTCCTCCCAAGACGACCGTTCCACGCTGTAATAGCGCACCCGGTCGCCTTGACGCTGATATTCCCGGACAATTTGGAAAGTGCCGTCGGTAAGAAACAACTTTTTGCCTTTGGGTAGCGGAACGGCAATTGCCTTCCCCTGGGCGTCGCGTTCATCGGCTGGCTGGGATCCTTGTTCCTGGGGACCGAAACTCGATGCGCGTAATCTCTGCGCGCCAGAAATAATGACGAGAAATGCCATTGCTCCGACAAGCGTTCGCCCAAGACTGCGCACCCTGACGCATTTCCCGGGGTTTTCTGTCGCTCGCACGTTCATAGGCAGGATACTCGTTCAGGATAACGCCGTCTGAGTGTCGCTGCAATCGACAGCTCGAATTCGCTTTTGGGAAAGAGAGGGTCGATTCGAACCACCGGAAACACGCAAAATTGCCCTATGTCAGATTGTGAAATGAAGCAGATGCGCGCGGCTTAGTGCTCGCAGCGCTCGCAAACCGTCGTCAAAACAAAGAGATCCGACATCGTATAAAGCCACTTGTGCGCCGTGCTGCCCGCCGCTTCGGCTGCGGCTTCAGCGGCTTGGCCCAGGTGCCTTATACGGGCGAAGTTCCGCAGGTGCTCCTGGCAGATTCCGGTCAGCCCGGAAACCTCTTCCTCTGTAAAGATCTTCTTGCTCGATCGGACCGTGAGGCTGCTCATATTCAACTCCACCCCAGCATGCTCAATACGACGCATGGTATTTCATAACTTTGTTTCTTAGCAATAGTCCTTCCGTTCCATTACGATGATTTTTTGATGAATGAACGATCCAATGCGGTTTCAAAAAAAGACTTACGGGATGCGTCTTAAACCCTGTAGTTTTCGGGAGTCGTAGGGAAAATCAAAAGTGAACGAGCGTGCGCAAAATCGGAATTTGCTCTCCAACAACCACACGTACGGCAACGGCCAGTTCTAAACGACTGCTCCTCCGGCTCTCTCGAATGCACTTGCCAGTTGCAAGACTCGCCCTTCTCCGAAGGTCTGACCAAAAATTTGCAAGCCCACGGGCAGCCCCTCGGACGTCTTTCCGCAGGGCACCGAGATACCGGGAACTCCCGCGAGCGATCCTGTAACTGTATATATGTCAGCAAGATACATGGCTAGCGGATCGAGCGTCCGTTCGCCTAGCCGGAAAGCGGGAACCGGCGACGTCGGCGTAACAATTGCATCTACCTTTTCGAACGCCTCCGTGAAATCCCGCGCGATAAGTGCGCGCACTTTCTGCGCCTTCAAGTAATAAGCATCATAGTACCCGGCCGACAGCGAGTAAGTTCCCAGCATGATTCGGCGTTTCACTTCCGCCCCAAACCCCGCGCCACGTGTTTTCCGGTACATCTCGATCAAGGTTGCACCCGGCACTCGCATGCCGTAGCGCACGCCGTCATAGCGTGCCAAGTTGGAACTGGCCTCGGCCGTCGCAACCAGATAGTACGTCCCCACTGCATATTCTGTATGTGGCATGCGCAGCGGGATTCGCTCGCAGCCGAGTCGCTCGAGTAAGCTGATTCCGGCTTCGACCTTCTCCCGCACTGCGGGATCAAGTCCCTCGGCAAAATAGTCGGTTGGCACGCCGATTTTTAGCCCCTTCACCGGCGCATCCAGGCCCTCCAAGTAATCCGGAACGGGAACGGCCGCAGCGGTGGAATCCATCGGGTCACTGCCCGCCATCATTCCCATGATGGTGGCCACATCACGGACATTCCCGGCGAAGACCCCAACGCGATCGAGCGAAGAGGCAAAAGCGATCAGTCCGTAACGCGACACGCGGCCGTAGGTCGGCATCATCGCCGGAATGCCGCAAAACGAACCTGGCTGGCGAACTGATCCTCCCGTATCTGTACCTAAAGCTGCTACCGCCAGTCCTCCCGCCACCGCCGCTGCGGACCCTCCACTCGATCCCCCGGGGACTCGGTCCATGGCTACGGGATTTCGTACCGGGCCATAAGCTGAATTCTCGTTCGATCCGCCCATGGCGAATTCATCGCAATTGGTCTTGCCCAGCAGGATCGCCCCGGCGCGTTCCAGACGCTCGACTGCGGTGGCGTCGAATGGTGGCCGATAGCCTTCCAGAATTCGTGAGCCGCAGGTTGTAACTACGCCCTTGGTGCTGAGAACGTCCTTCACAGCAAGCGGCAAGCCCGCCAGAACGAGGCAGTGGCTCCCCACGCGTGACCAGTCCATCGATATAGTCGGCTTGCTTATAGGAACGCTCGGGAGAAAGCGCCAAATACGCATTAAGTTCCGGATTACGCTGCTCGATCCGTCGGCAGAACTCCGCGGTCAATTCGCGCGCAGAGATGCGCTTTGACGAAAGTGCTTCACGGACAGAATCGATCGTCCACTCGTGGCCATTGCTGGTCGGATTCGCAATCATGGCGGTAAATTACGCAGTCAAGATTATAGGGTTTGATGTTGGCTCTCGCCAGCGGATGGTCGAGCCGCCCGCGTCAGTCGCGCGAATTCAATCGAAAAGATTGAAACGAAGGATGCACCAGAGCGTAGTAAAGCCGTCTTTCCAGGTGATCTTCTTTCCCTCCGCGTATGTCCTTCCGGAGTACGAGATCGGCACTTCATAAATGCGCCAGTTGCCTCTGGCGACCTTCGCTGTGCATTCAGGCTCAAAGCCGAACCGATCCGATTTCAAGCGAAAGCTCTGCACCACCTCGCGCCGGAAGACTTTGTAGCAGGTCTCCATGTCCGTGAGTTTCAAGTTCGTGAGCATGTCGGAGAGCAGCGTCAAAAACTTGTTGCCCACATAGTGCCAGAAATAGTGCACGCGCTGCGGCCCGCCGAGAAATCTTGACCCAAAGACGACGTCCGCGCGGCCGTCGAAAATCGGCTCGAGCAGTTTGTGATAGTCCTTCGGGTCGTACTCCAGATCGGCATCCTGCACGAGAACGATGTCGCCATTGGCCATCTCAAATCCCCGGCGTAGGGCTGCGCCTTTGCCCTGGTTGCGGTCCTGAAAGATAAAGCGGATGTTTTCGAGCGGAAGAAGGGCTTTGCCATTCTGGACGGAAACTTCTCGTTGACCGGCAGCCTGCGCTTGTTCGAAATCGCGCAATAGCTCTCGAGTTCCGTCCGTGGAACCGTCGTCGATTACGAGAACTTCCTTTTCGAGTGCCGACCGCCTGGACACGGAGTAATACTTCCTCGATGTAGGCCCGCTCGTTGTAGACGGGAATGACGACAGAGACGGTCACGCTGAATCGAACTTTCTCAATTCAATACACCTTTGGTTTTCAAAGTGACAAAGAAATGATAGTCGAAACAGCTCGGTCGAGTTTACAAAGCGTGCGAAGCTGTCGTGTCTGACGAGTAACAGTTGGCGCGCCGGTAAGCTGCCTCTGACTGCGATTATTAACGTACTCTGGCGTCGTATCGTCCCAACAGCGCATTCCAGCGAATCGCCAGCAAATCCAGGAACATCCGCAGGCTATCGGCAAACATCCGCACTTTGGTCGCGGGATCATGCGCCCAGCGAACGGGGACTTCCGCGATACGCAATCCTCTTCGCTGCGCGAGAAACAAAATCTCGGGATCGAATCCAAATCCCTCCGTGCGCTGCTGCTCAAAAATGACTCGCGCTTTCTTACGGCGGAATGCCTTGAAGCCGCATTGCGTATCCTGGAGGGACAAACCCGTGATGCGCCGGACGATCTGATTAAAGAGAATGCCCGCGCGTTCTCTAAATGCCGATTGGTGAACTTCGATCAGGCTGCGGTCCACGGCGCGCGAGCCGATGGCGCACATCGTATGTGCCATCGCGCAGCGCCGCTAGCAACTTATCCGCCTCCTCGATCGGCGCGGATAAATCCGCATCCGTAAACATCGCGATCTCTCCGCGAGCCTCCAGCATCCCATGGCGAACGCTGAAGCCTTTACCGTGATTGCGGCCGTCCGATAGCAAGCGCAACTCGGGAAACTCGGCTCGCCAGAGTTCGACAACCTTCGCCGTCGCGTCTGTGGATCCGTCGTCAACGACGAGCACCTCGGCATCGAAGTGAGCGGGATTTCAGATACGCGCGGATGCTTTTGAAGAGTTTTCGGTAAGCGCCGTTCCTCATTGAACGCGGGAACGACAATGGAAAGCTCCAATGGGTCCCCGGCGCCCGCCTCTCAAGCGCGGGCACTCGCGCTGCAAAAAAAGTCGCGCGTGCCGGCCCGCAAGGGCGGCTGCCTCCTCCGGACGCTCATTCTATATCCTCGCGTCAAGCATTCCCCTTCGTGGCCTCTGTACCTGTGCCCTCTGTGCCAAGAGCCCTTCAACCTGTGCCACTTGAGGCCATTTGCCCATCCAAACAGTGAGCTTTCGAAACGAGATACAATGTTAAGAAAACGAATGATCATTGATCGCATGCTAGATATGCCAAAGAGGATGGCGTGAGCACGACGCAATTAGAGACCTCACTCGACAGGGGATCGAAGACCGTCCTGGACATCCTGCTGGCCATCAGCTTTTGCCATCTGCTGAACGACATGATCTCCTCTTTGTTGCCGGCGATCTACCCGCTGTTGAAGGACTCCTACCATCTCGATTTTGCGCAAGTAGGCCTGATTACGCTCACTTACCAGTGCACGGCTTCGCTCCTGCAGCCTCTGGTCGGACTCCACACCGATCGCCGCCCGATGCCTTATTCGCTGCCTGCAGGCATGGTTTTTACGCTCATCGGAATCGCCATACTTGCCGTGGCGCATTCGTTCGGGATGCTGCTCGTCGCCGCTGCGCTGGTCGGCACGGGCGCCTCGGTTTTTCATCCTGAATCGTCTCGCGTGGCGCGCATGGCTTCGGGCGGCCAGCACGGCCTGGCACAGTCTCTCTTTCAGTTGGGCGGCAATGCCGGGCTCGCGCTCGGGCCTCTGCTCGCGGCTCTGATTGTGCTGCCAAAAGGGCAAGGGAATGTCCTGTGGTTTTCTCTTGCGGTTCTGCTCGCCATCGTTTTGCTCACCTGGGTAAGCAGATGGACCAAGCAGCACATGTTGAATCTGCTCGCGTCCCGCAAAGTCGATAAGGGAGAGCATTCTCCCGTTTCGGGGAAAAGAGTGGTAGCGTCAATCGGCATTCTATTGGCGCTGTTATTTTCGAAATATTTCTACCTTGCGAGCATCACTAGCTATTACACCTTTTATCTCATGAGCAAGTTTCAGGTGTCCGTGCGCAGCGCACAGATCCACCTGTTCGTTTTTCTCGGTGCAGTCGCGCTCGGCACGATTGCCGGTGGGCCGATCGGCGATCGAATCGGTCGCAAACGTGTCATCTGGAGTTCAATTCTCGGTGTCCTCCCCTTCACATTGGCTTTGCCTTACGCCAATCTCTTTTGGACGGAAATTCTCAGCGTGGTCATAGGTTTGGTTTTGGCCTCTGCTTTCCCCGCGATTGTCGTGTACGGCCAGGAGTTGATGCCCGGAAGAGTAGGAATGGTTTCCGGGCTTTTCTTCGGATTCGCGTTTGGCATGGCGGGCTTGGGCGCGGCCATACTCGGCGAACTGGCGGACTTGACCAGCATTCGCTTCGTATATCTCGTCTGCTCAGTGCTGCCGGCGGTAGGCCTGCTGGCGGCATTCCTGCCGGATCTGGAAACGTCCTCCATACGAAGGACCGTGCACGAAACTGCCGACGCTATGTAGATTCCTTCGCGCCTTCCCGTTTTGTGCATAAAATCTCGTTCACGCGTTTTTAACACCAGCGTAAACCCTCGCTATTCCGAATGTGCGACCTTTCTTCCCTATCCAGAGCCCTATCCAGAGGAGGATACGCACGTGAAAAGAGCTTCGCTCGCGATAACGTTAGGCTTGCTTGCGATTACAATCGCAATCGGCGTGGCGACCATCGGAATGCGCGCCAACGACGATGCGCAATTTCATTTCATTCCCAACAGCTTGGTAGTCAGCAGGAGCGTGTACGTCGGCACGGCCGACACTGTCACCGTCGGCCAAACCTTGCCCCCGGGCTGCGTCGCGGGCACGGTCAAGGTGCCGCTCCTTGCGGGAGGCACGGCGAATGTAAAGGTCACATGCGCCACCGCCGCCGCCGATGGGATTTACCCAACCGTTTTCAACAACAACAAGGTAGACGGCAGCTTCGGCGTTACGTCGCCTATCTTCCTCGATAACATTACGACGGAAGGTCAACTCCACGGCACGCTGCCGGTTCCCACCGATCAGATCGTCACCAGTTTCAGCTCCAAATCCGAACTGGCGCTCAATCTCTCCGACGACGGCAAGTCCATCACCTTCGTTGGTTATCGCGGTGGTCCAGGGTTCCTCACCGCGCCAAACCAATTGGACGTTTCGAATTCCAATACGCCCGGCGTCGTCGATCCCACCAATCCGGTCGTGTCGCAATATTATCGCGCCGTCGCGGAAGTCGGCGCCGACGGGAGAATTCAGATTACCGATGGAAATGCCTATAGCGGTAACAACGGCCGTGCCGCAATCAAGGCGAACTGGACTTATTACCTGACAGGGAATGACAACAACGGAGGCCTAAGCTCGAGCCAGCTCACCGGAACTCAGATTGGGCTCAACCTGATTACGTCCACCGGCGCCGAGTTGCTCGTGCCTGGCCAAACGCCGCCTCTGCCGCCGGGCATCAACAAAATCGGCGACTTCGAGATTACCCAGGTTGGCTACGCAAAAGCAGATAAGGCCGGGAAAGACAATAATTTCCGCGGCTTGACCATCTTTAACCACACTATGTATGTCACCAAGGGTAGCGGCGGCAACGGCATCAATACGGTTTATCAGGTTGGCGATGCGGGCAGCCTTCCTACCGGAAGCACCGCACAACTCGCAGCTTTGCCAATCACAATTCCTCCGGGGTTCCCCACATCGCTGGCAAGTGGCATCGATCAGAACGCCAATCCAGCCCCAGTAGCGTTTCCTTTTGGGCTCTTCTTCGCCAACGCGAACACTCTCTACGTTTGCGACGAAGGTGACGGCACATTCGTCAGCCCCCCGGTCAATGGGAACCAAGCCTCTCCCGCAGCCCAGGCTACGGCGGGCGTTCAGAAGTGGAGCTTAGTGAACGGCACTTGGCACCTGCTTTACATCCTTCAGAATGGTTTGAATATCGGCGTCCCGTACACGGTTGGGACCTATCCATCCCCGGCAACAGACGGCTGCCGTAACCTAACCGGCCGAGTCAATGGTAACGGTACGGTAGAGATCTACGCCGTGACCTCCACCGTCAGCGCCAGCGGGGATCAGGGCGCCGACCCCAATAAGCTCGTCAAGGTCACCGATCTGCTCGCCGCCACGACTTTGCCTACAGGAGGCTTGGGCCATTTCACGACGGTTCGATCCGCAGCGGCCGGCGAAGTCCTCCGCGGCGTGGCCTTCGCCCCTTCAGACCACGGCTTCGGTGGTGACGATAACAGGTAGCTCGCTGCCGCGCCCCGGGCCGGGCCTGCCGGCCCGGGCGCGATATTGGCTCGTTCCCCCCACTAGCTGCGCTGGCGTGGGACCTAGAGATACCGCCTCACTCGCTCGCTGTACTCCACATACTGCTCCCCATAATGGTCTCGCAAGTAAGCTTCTTCGCGCCGTACCTGCCGCTGGAATAGCCACACAGCCGCGACCACATAGAGCAAAAGAATTCAATTTGAGAACACCAGGAATTCGCCCAGTAAGACAAACACAAACGCCACATAAATCGGATTGCGGCTGAAGGCAAAAACGCCGCTCGTCACAAGTTTGTCAGGTTGGTCTTTGTCAATCCCAACGCGGAAGCTCTTCCCAAAAGAAACAAGACTCAGGAATAACAGGGCCGCTCCTGCCAAGCAAAGAACCACTCCGAGCCAGGAAACGATTCCGGACTGAAAGAATTCTTGCCTGCTTACAGTTGGAAGATTGAACGCAGCCGCAAACACGAGATAAAAATAGAAAAACGCAAACGGCGGAATGAGGAAATCTTTCTTGTCTATCTCGCCGAACTTAATGGCCCTGATCCCCTGAGTTCTCATCAACAGCGCTCTCACGCACACCATTCCCACCAGCACCAAAAGCGTCCCCGCCCCGAAATATCTCTGCATCGCCATATTCCTAGCTCGAAGGTTCCCCTCTACTCAGAAGGGATCTCTCCAATCGATTCATCGGGTCCGCCTATTTACGCATACGGTAAAATACAACATGCTCGAAATGTGTCCGCTCGCACTTTACTCATGCGGAAGTGATGCGCCTCCTAGGTGGCACAGCCACTCTTGGCTGTGCTCAGTTCCGCCTGCGACTGCCGCACTGCCGAATCGCCTCACCGCGCCCAAATCGGCTTGGCCCTGCACTGCCGGCTCCGGCCACTTTTGCACGCAGATCGCAACCGATTTAGAATCATACTCTTGCACAAGTACGTCCGGAACCAGCGTAGAATCATACTCTTGCGAGAAAAGCAGGGGGGCACCCGCACCCACGACTCCAATTCAGCGCGGCGAAGCTTGGGTGCCGCACCGTTCGATTTCAAGGGTGTGGTTCTTCCCTGCACGGCCCCGGGGCGGCGCTAACCTCATGCCACTTTTGACCGCCCCGAACTTACCGGAAATGGGTTTCACTGCAGCTCGTTTAACTGCGGGATTAAGCAGTGGGCTTAGCGGGCTTCGCGCGCATCAAGCTGGACCATCATCTCCCTTAGAATGTGCACTTACACCAAAACCGGGGTGGGGGGTACCCCCTCCCGCCGGTTTCTCACAATGACCCGCAAGGCGCGTCCTGCCCTTTATGACGGTGCTCTTGTCATCGACAAGCCTCGCGGTCGCACTTCGCACGACGTGGTCGAAGCGGCCCGCCGGATCCTGGGCTTTCGCCAGATCGGTCATTTGGGAACGCTCGATCCCTTGGCGACTGGGGTTTTGGTCCTGCTCCTTGGGCGCGCAACGCGCTTTGCGCAGTTTTATGCCGGACGCCGAAAGCGCTACGACTGCGCCGTCCGCTTCGGTTTTGCGACGGACACTTACGACGCCGACGGTACTCCCCTCGGCCCCGATACCAATCCGCAACCTTAATAAGGAAGACCTCGAGAGGCTCGCGGCTGGTCTCACAGGAAAATTCCTGCAGATGCCGCCCGCTTTTTCCGCCAAGAAGGTTCACGGCCGCCCGGCGCATGAACTCGCCCGCGAGAAGAAGCCGGTGGAACTGAAGGCTGTTGAGATTGAAGTATTCGAGTTTCGTCTCCTCGGTATTGAGGGACCGCTCGCGCGCTTCTCTGTGGAGTGCGCCGCCGGCACTTACATTCGCTCGCTCGCGCAAGACATGGGCAAGGAACTTGGTTGCGGAGCTCATCTTGCCGAGATCGTGCGAACCGCCGTCGGCGAGTTCACGCTCGATCGTGCCGTTGGCCTTGACGATTTCACGCGAGCCGCGCAATCAGGCCAAGCCGCGCAGTGGATCGTGCCGCTTGCGAATCTGCTGACGGAATTGCCCCGCGTCTCGGTTTTACCTTTTATCGAACGCCGCGTGCGTCACGGTTCGCGGTTTCAGGTAGCGCTTTCGCAGGTTCAAGCGGGCCGGCCCGAAATCCCGCAAGGTGCGCCCGCGCAACTCGATTCCGGCGACTGGAAACCTCCGCGTGTTCGCGTGTTCAATCAGCAGGATCAGCTCATCGCGATTGCGGAAGCCGTGGTCCCGCGCACCTATCAGCCTGTGCTTGTGCTGGAAGCAGAAGCATGACCATTCAATCGGCAAAGACAATTTCGATTGGCAGCAAAATATTTGGAGACGCACATTGAATTTATTGGCAAGGGGGCGTTCGGCTCCTTATTCGTTTGGGCATCGTCCCTCGCCGAAGGCTTGCGCATCGAAAGAAGCCGGTGCTAGTTTGGGACGCGAGAGCGTCCAAAGCGCCGGAAGACGCCTCCAGCACTGTCCCTAAATTTTGCCGTATCAACGACGTGGCGATATACTTGCTGCTCGCATTAGCAAGCTGGGCAGGACAGTTCGGGCAGCGGGCGTGGAGTTTGTTTGTCCCTCTGGTTTCAAAATGAAAACCGCCTGCCGCAGACGCGGCTGACGGTTATTTCCTATTCGATTGTAGGGCTCATGGCCCTGCTGCTTCTCGGTTTCTGGAAGCTGCAGATCGTCAATTCCGACCGTTATTCGCAGCTGGCGGAGCGCAATCGAGTTCGGTCCATTCCTATTATTGCTCCACGCGGCGCGATGCTCGACCGTTTCGGCCGCGTCATAGTTGACAACTACCCATCCTTCAGCGTCTTGCTTCTTCGCGACGACCCGCAACAAGTGGAACGCCTCCTTCCGCAAATCGCGGAGGGTTTGGACGTCACGTTGGACGACATCCGGCAACAGCTGGAAGCTGCTACAGCGCTGCCGCATTTTCAGCCCATCGTAATCAAGCCGGAAGCGAGCGCTGGCGACATTGCCTTCATCGAATCGCATCGAGCCGATATCCCCGTGCTGGAAATGCTGATGGTGCATCGCCGACGGTATCCACACGGCGGCTTTATGGCACACGCCAGCGGGTATGTAGGTGAAGTCAGCTCCGAACAAATCGAAGAGAGCGGCGGCCGCTACAAACCGGGCGACATCGTGGGCAAAGCGGGACTCGAGCGCCAGTATAACGACCACCTTATGGGCGTCGACGGGATGCGGCGCTCCGTGGTGAATAGCGTTGGACGCGAGGTAGGACGGCTCGAGCAGACAGATGCCGTTCCTGGAAAACCAATTCGGTTGACGATCGATTACGACCTGCAATTGGTGGCGGAAGAGGCCCTGGTGGGGAAGAAGGGCGCGGTCGTGGCGATCGATCCAAAGACCGGTGACGTCCTGGCTATGGCGAGCCAGCCTTCCTACGATCCCAACGATTTCGCAATTCGCATATCGAAAGACGAATGGCAACAGTTGAATGAGGATCCGGAGCGGCCGCTGCTCGATCGCGCCATTCAGGCGCAACTGGCTCCGGGATCTGTTTTCAAAATTCTAATGGCTACGGCCATGCTGGAATCGAAGGCGCTGCCGGCGGATTACCATGTTTTCTGTCCCGGTGAAGCCGAGTTCTATGGGCGTGTTTTTCACGATTGGGATAAGAAGGGCCATGGCGAAGTGGATGTGCACAAGGCTATCGTGCATTCCTGCGACGTCTTTTTCTACAACGTGGGCAAGCAACTGGGAATCGATCGCATTTCGTTTTATGCGGGCAATCTTGGGCTGGGACACAAAACGGGAGTTGATTTGCCCGGCGAAGAGCCTGGCATTATGCCATCAGAGGCTTGGAAGGAACGGCTCTTTCACCAGAAATGGTATCCTGGGGAAACTATTTCCGTGGCAATAGGACAAGGAGCAATCGCCGCTACGCCAATACAGCTTGCGTACGTGATCGGCGGCATCATCACAGGAGGCAGGTTTCACCAGCCGCACCTGCTCCTTACGAACGAAGCCGCGCCCGAAATTGATTTTCCAATCTCCGACTCCACTGTGGAGACAGTCACTCAGGGAATGTACGGCGTAGTGAATGAGCAGGGAGGAACTGGAAGTGGATCCAAACTCCCGGGCATTGAATTATGCGGAAAAACGGGAAGCGCGCAAGTCATCAGCAACCAGGGATTGGCGCGGACGGGGAAACAGGCCGCTCTAAAGGACAACGCGTGGTTTGTGGGTTTTGCTCCGCGGCAAAACCCTGAGATCGTGGTCTCAGTCCTTGTGCAAGGTGGGGAGCACGGTGCATCGGCTGCCGCGCCAATTGCAAAAAACGTGGTGAAGGCCTATTACGATAAGAAACAGGGCAAGATTGCGCCGCAGCAATTGACCACGCAAGCGGTGCCGCCGGGAATTCCCCCGTCTTTTGCGGCCCAAGCGGCTGCGCGAGCGGCCCAATCCGAACCCGTAGCCGAGGAAGGCGTTCCGACGAAACCCGATGCGGCCCCCACGAAACCTCAACCGGTTTCGACCACTCCGCCCGTGGCGCCTCCGGTCACGATGAATCCATGAGCGAAGGCACAGGCATACTGCGCGATTACGATTGGTGGCTGCTGACGATCATTTTCGCCATCTGCGGAGTCGGCGTGATCGAAATTTGGTCAGCCACCCACTCGAGCCACCTGGCAGGAATGCATTGGAAGCAAGTGTGGTGGGTCGTGCTGGGTGTCGGCCTGATGATGCTTCTGTCCCGCCTGGACTATCACTCGGTGCTGGACAAAGCGCCGATTCTCTACCTGATCGGAATCCTTGCGCTGCTCGCCGTATTGGTCGCGGGACACACGCGTTACGGCGCCAAACGCTGGCTGCCGGTGATGGGAGAGTTTTTCCAGGTGTCGGAAATCGCGAAGTTAATTATAATTGTATCGTTGGCGCGTTTTTACGCGGAGGTACGCACAGACCGCCTTTCGATTGCGGACTTATGCAAAGCCGCCGTGCTTACCGCAGTACCGATAGGCCTGATCCTGCTGCAGCCGGATCTCGGAACAGCTATGGTGCTGGTGCCCGTAGTGGTGGTGGGCGCTTATTTGGCGGGTATCCAATGGAAACACGCGGCAGCGTTGATTCTGGCGGCCGCATTAATGGTGCCGATTGGCTGGCATCATCTAAAGCCTTATCAAAAGGACAGGGTAACCACGTTTTTACGTCCCGAGGAGGACCCCAAAGGTTCGGGATATCAGATTTTGCAGTCGAAGATTGCTGTAGGCTCAGGAGGATTCTGGGGAAAGGGACTTGGCAATGGCAGCCAGAATCAACTGGGTTTCGTGCCAGTGCGATATTCGGATTTCATTCTGGCCGCGCTGGCGGAAGAATTAGGTTTCGCAGGAGTCTTTGTAACGTTAGTGTTGTACACGGCTTTGCTGCTACGACTGATCCAGAACGCGCAACACGCAAAGGATCGCGCGGGAATGTTTTTGGTGATGGGCGTGGCAGCGATTCTTGGTTTTCATGTGCTCGTTAACGTGGCCATGGTCATTGGCTTCATGCCGGTGACCGGCATTCCCTTGCCGCTGATGAGCTATGGTGGTTCGGCCATGCTATTCGTTTTTCTGGCGCTGGGCCTGGTGATGAATGTTCGCCTGAGGCGATTCGTCAATTAAGCCCGGGCCGAGTTTGACTCTTGCGCTGCGGAACGATCCGGTGCAAGAGAAGTAAATTTAGGAATTAGAGTGCATCGCGTGACTGAGAGATTTTTCCAATCGACTTTTTCCGCCCCTCCGGCGCCGCAGAGTTGTGCCGGAGCCCTACGGATTAGAGTATGGCGGTGCGCTCTGAGGAGCTTTCATGCCCAAAGAGCTTGTAATTTCAGCGGCCCCCCACGAGACTCGGGTCGCCATTCTGGAAGATGGT
Source organism: uncultured Acidobacteriota bacterium (assembly GCA_963846235.1). Lineage (GTDB taxonomy): Bacteria > Acidobacteriota > Terriglobia > Acidiferrales > UBA7541 > Palsa-189. Next base: position 1,919,035 of record CAWJVF010000002.1, on the reverse strand, counting down.
CAACTTTGTGAAATTTATATCGAGAGGGAAAAAGAATTTGCGCTAGTCGGGAGTATCTACAAAGGCCGTGTCACGCGCGTGCTGCCTGGCATGCAGTCGGCCTTCGTGGACATCGGCCTGGATAGCGATGCCTTCCTGTACGTCGGCGATTTCCTGGAAAATCTCGAAGACTACGACCACGTTGTTGCTCCCGTAGAAGGAAAGGTCGAAAAAATGGAGCAGCAGGGCGGTGAAGTGTTTGCGCCGCCTGCGAACGGCGAAGCCTCCGAGCCAGGAACGAGTTCGCAAGATCAACCTCGGTCAGCTCAAAACGCGCCGCTGGAGCACGCTCCTGAGGAGTCGACAGGTCAGGCTGAAGTTTCGGGGAACGTGGAGTTCTCCCGGCCTCCCGCTCGAGAAACGCCTCGTCCGCCGGTGCCCTTTGCACGACAGGAACGCCGGCCAGGCGGCTTTGGACAAGGGCGTCACGATCAAGGCCGCAGAGGCCGAGGCGGACGCTGGCGGCAAGGCCGTGGAGGTCAAGGTCAAGGCCACCGTTATCAAGGACGCGAGCTGCCGCCCTCGAAATACGCTTCGCCGCGTCCGTATTCGCCGCCGGGTGGCCAGCCGGGTGGGCAGCCTAGTGAGGAATTGCCGCCCGACTACGAGCCAATCATTCTGCCGGGCGAGTCCTTAGCCAAATACAAGGATCGGACACCGCACGCGGGCGCGTCGAGCTCGCCAGCAGCTTCCTCGGTTTCTTCAGCGCAGCCGGCGGAGATGCCGCCTCCAATCGAAACTCACGATTATCCAGCGGCTGAAAGCGCGAGAGAGACGGCTTCGGCTTCCGCGGAGCACGAAGAGCCGAAATCAGCAGAGCCGTGGACCGAACACCGCGAAAGTGAAACTGCGAGCGCGGCTCAGGATTCGCACACGTTTGGCGAATATCAGGCGCTTCCCGAGGAGCCGCCGCGCGCAATCTACGAAGCAGCTCAGCCCGAAGTGTCCCGGTCCGAAGCGGTGGGCGAGCACGCCACCCATCACGACCTTTCGGACGAGGAAGTGACTTCGTTGGCGGAGCAGCTTGCCGAAGCGCGGCACGAGGAAGTGAGCGCCAAAGCAGAGGCCGACGCTGAACTCGGTCTGTTGGACGAAGAGCCTTCGCATGTGCCCGAAAGCGCTGCCGAAACAGACGAATTTATCGCTGAGGCGGAAGCGGAAGAGCACGAAGAAGTTTCGGGAAACGTTGCGCCGGAAATTGCGGCGGGACTGAACGAGCCGCAGATTCCAGAAACCGGGAACGCGCCGGAACGCCCGATGTCGGCACGCATTTCCGAGCCACAGCGCGCGCGTTTTCAGCGGCCCATGCGACGAGGCGGCGGCCGCAATCGTAACCAACGGCACACGAGGCGTCCGGAACACCGGCACGAACGCCCCAGGCCGCAATTGATTTCCGAGGTTCTGAAGCCTGGCCAGGAAATCATCGTACAAATCGCCAAGGAGCCTCTGGGCAAAAAAGGGGCGCGTATCACCAGTCACGTTGCGCTGCCGGGCAGATTTCTCGTGTACATGCCCACGGTCAACCACATCGGCGTCTCGCGGCGGATAAATTCCGCGGAGGAGCGTTCACGTCTGCGTCATTTGGTCACGGAAGCCAAAGGCACTTTCCCGGGCGGGTTCATCGTGCGTACCGCAGCCGATGGCGCTCCCGACGACGAGATTCGCAGCGACGTCGAGTTTTTGGGCCGCACGTGGGAGAAGATCCGCACGCAGTCTGAGCCGCGCAAATCGCCGGCCCTGCTGCATCGCGACCTCAATCTCGTCGAGCGGATTCTCCGCGACTATGTGAATAACGACTACACCGCTATCTGGATCGACAACGAGGAGGAGTTCAGCAAAGTAGTCGAATTTGTCAGTCGCTTCCAGCCGAAGCTGGTGGGGCGCGTCAAGCTCTATACGAAGAGCGCTCCAATCTTCGAGGAGTTTGGCATTCAGCAGGAACTCGACAAAGCCTTGCGGCCTAAGGTTTGGCTCAAGTCGGGCGGCTACATCGTCATCAACCACACTGAAGCTTTGGTGGCCATCGACGTGAACACCGGCAAATATGTGGGCCGCGGCTCGACTCGTCTGGAAGACACCATCGTCAAAACCAATCTCGAAGCCGTGAAGGAGATCATCCGGCAAATTCGCCTGCGCGATTTGGGCGGAATCATCGTGCTGGACTTCATTGACATGGAGGAGCGCCGCAACCGCGATAAGGTGATGGCGGCTCTCGAAGCCGCGCTTCGTTCCGACCGAGCTCCTTCCAAGGCTCTGGCCTTCAACGAATTTGGCCTGGTGAACATTACTCGCAAACGCACCAAGCAAGCGCTGGAGCGCGTGCTGACGCAGCCGTGTCCGTACTGCACCGGTTCGGGCATGGTGAAGTCGGTGCCGACAATCTGTTACGAGATACAGGCGGAGGCAAGGAAAATGGCCGCGGATTTGGAGGCTTCCAGCCTGACTCTGCGGGTACATCCGGAAATCGCCAAAGCGTTGAAGACACGCGAAGCGGTGCTCGTTGAAGAACTGGAGCAGGTCACGCGCAAGAGCGTGATCATCCAAGCCGATCCCACGCTACACTGGGAGCAGTACGACATCTACTGAGCTGGAAATGGGAACACGCGCCACGATAATCTGGTCCGTCCGAGGAGCGAGAAAGTGAAATCGTACGTTTTTCGCGTCGTTCTAGAGCCGGACGAAGATGTGTGGCGCGCGTTCATTCCCGAGCTTGAAAAAGATGGCGCCGCCACGTGGGGCAAGACTCGAGAAGAAGCTTTGCGCAATATACAGGAAGTCGCTCAAATGGTAATCGAATCCCTCTTGGAGGATGGAGAACCGTTGCCGCCGCGGGTGACAGAAATTGACGAACCCGTTGTCGCCGTCACGGTATGACGGTTGATTATTCGAAATTCGCTCCGTAACAGCTCGTCAACTTGCTTCTGCTCTCGAAAAAGACGGCTTTCGCTTACAAAGGCAAAAAGGAAGTCACCGCCATTATCACCACCCCGACGGACGTCGCGTAACGCTTTCCTTCCATCATTCTTCCGACACGTTCCGACGCGGTACCCTGCACAGCATCATTGAAATCCAGGCACGCTGGAGTGCCGAGGATGTCACGCGCCTAGGACTGGTCGGTTAGCGCAAAGAAATGAGATTGACGCGATAGAAATGTAAGGCGTAAGTTGCCGGTTTCACGGCTGGAACGGACGTCGGACGCCGAGGCAGCACAAACGATTAGCAAAGGGCAGAACTTATGATGCGGAATAGAATCCATTCGCTGACTTGGCTGGCCTTCGTCGCGGCGCTTGCGTTGTGTCTCGCGGCTTGGACGGGATTTGCCGAGCCAAAGGAAGCCGCTGACAACTGGGTCGCTACGTGGGGCGCAAGCCCGGTGGCTCCGGTGCCTGCCAATACCACGAATACGGGATTCACCAACCAGACCGTGCGGCTGATCGTGCATACCAGCCTCGGCGGTAACGAAGTGCGCGTGCGCCTGTCCAATGCATTTGGGACGGAATCGCTCGCGATCGGGGCCGCGCACGTGGCGCTGCGCAGTATGAACGCGGGCATCGCTTCCGGAACGGATAGAGCGATCACGTTCAGCGGCTCAAACTCGGTGACCATTCCGCCGGGAGCACTGGTGGTCAGCGATAGCGTCAAACTCGACGTGCCCGCGCTGGCGGACTTGGCGGTGAGCGTTTACTTGCCCGGCCCCACGGGCCAAGCGACCTGGCATGCCGCCGCCTTTTCCACGAACTATATTTCCAAGGCTGGAGATTTCACGGGCGCAGCGGATCTGCCGGTCGATCACACGGTGACGTCGTGGTTCTATTTGACCGATGTGGAGGTAAAGTCCTCGAAAGACACTTTGGCGATCGTCACTTTCGGCGACTCCATCACGGACGGAACGCGCTCGACGCCTGACACAAATCATCGCTGGCCGAATCTGCTTGCCGAGCGATTGGCTCAGCGCCATATCAAGCTGAGCGTCGTCGACGAGGGCATCGCGGGAAATCGTGTGCTGCACGATTTTGTGGGGCCGAACGCGCTGGCAAGGTTTGACCGGGACGTGCTCGAACAACCTGGAGTTGGCTACGTAACCGTTTTGTTGGGCATCAATGACATCGGCGATATCGGCCGCCTGCCTGCAGTAGCCCAGCCGGGCCGCGGCCCACAACCGGTTAGCGCCGATGAAATCATCGCCGGGCACCGGCAAATGATCACCCGGGCGCACGAGCACGGACTCAAAATCGTGGGCTGCACTTTGACGCCATTTGAGGGGGCCGGCTACTTCACGCCGGAGGGCGAGACCAAGCGCCAGGCCGTGAATAAGTTTATTCGCACGAGCGGCGCGTATGACGCTGTGATCGACTTCGATGCAGTGGTGCGCGATCCTGCGCATCCTGCGCGATTCCCTGCTATGTACGATAGCGGCGACCATCTCCACCCAAACGACGCCGGTTACAAAGCCATGGCCGACGCAATCGACCTTTCGCTCTTTAAAAAGCGTTGAGCTGCCACTAACGTATCGTCTAGATGTTGGTTCGCAGTCTTTCTTTCCCCAAACGATTTCAAGTTGACGCATTAGATAGCCGGGCGGTATGGTCTCTGCGCAGAAATATGGCTGAACGGCGTCGAACGCCGAGCCAGAACAGCGGTCGATTTGAGGAGGAACCGTGAAGCATTTATTTTCGTGGATGGCACTCGTCGCTTTTGCGCTCGGCATTTCGGCCAGCGCACACGCTCAAACGCGAATCACTCTCTTGTCGCCGGACCCGCTCAAGAGGGAAGTCGATGCGATCGTTCAGAGCTTTGAAATGAAGACGGGCATCAAGGTCCAGGAATCGTACGGCACTGGTGTAGGCACTCGCAGAACCGTACAAGAGGGCGGCGCGTTGGATGTGACGCTATTGTTTGCGCCGTTTGACGAGGCGCTCAAGACCGGCAACGTGGATAAGAGCACCCAGACCGTAGTCGCGCGAGTTCGGCTTGCCATCGCAGTGAAAGACAGCGCATCGAAACCCGACATTTCGAGCGCGGCAGCTGTAAAGAAACTACTGTTCAATGCGAAATCGCTCGCTACGGTCGATCCCGCTCAGGGAAGCGTGGGCGGCGCGGCGATGCTTGCGTTCGACAAGATGGGCATCACGGATCAAGTGAAGCCGAAGGTGAAGCTCTTCCCGGGCGGCGGCGGAGTGCAGAAAGCGGTTGCGGATGGCGACGTCGAAGTCGCCGTCGGTCCTTACCTGAGCGACTACCGCAATCCTCCCGCCGGGCTCCAAGTGGTTGGGGCGTTGCCGCCGGATGCCGCTACACCGGTCGATATCACGGCGTGGGTTTCGACCAATGCGCCGGACAAGAAAGCTGCCATGCAGCTCATCGAGTACTTCAAGGGCAAGGAAGCGGCGTCAGTCTGGGAAGACGCTCATGTTTTTCCTGCGACGAAGTAGCCTCTGATGCAGGTGAGACGTTAGCACGCTCTTTTCGGGGCGGCCACAGGGTTGGCGTGATTCTCTGGCGCGAATCCGGTGGCCGCTTCCTCTTTTCGCTATAATAATCCGCGTAAACCCTCAAAATTATCCGTGGGAGGCACTGTGACGGCGCGCATCCTCGACGGCAACGCCATCCGCAATCAGATTTACGCAGAACTGGAGCCGCAGATTGCAGAGTTGGGGCGCGCCGGAATTCGGCCGGGGCTTGCCGCGGTATTGGTCGGCCACAATCCTGCATCAGAGGTTTACGTAAAAAGCAAAATTGCGGCCTGCGAAAAGCTCGGGTTGCGAAGCTGGCTTTTCACGCCTACCGAAAGCGTTTCCACGGCAGAGCTGCTGCAATTAATCGCCGACTTGAATCGCCGCGATGACGTCGACGGCATACTTGTGCAATTGCCCTTGCCGCGCCAGGTGGACGCGCGCCGCGTTTTGGAGGCTGTGGATCCGTCGAAGGATGTGGACGGCTTTCATCCGATGAACCTGGGACGGCTGGTGCGCGGAGAAGCAGGACTCGTAGCCTGCACGCCTTCGGGAGTGATGGAGATTTTGCGGCGCAGCGGAATCGCCACGGAAGGCGTGCCCGCAGTTGTGCTCGGCCGGAGCGATATTGTCGGGAAGCCCATGGCGCTGCTGCTGATGCACGCGAATGCGACCGTCACCATTTGTCATTCCAAGACGCGCGACCTGCAGCAAATCGCGCGCCGCTCCGACCTGATCATTGCCGCCATGGGCCGGACGGCGATGGTTACGCCCGAATGGATTCGCACCGGCGCGACCGTGATCGACGTCGGTATCAATCGAATTACCGATCCTGCCGAAGCCGCGCGCCTCTTCGAAAAGTTTCCGCAACGGCTGGAGCAGTTCAAGCAAAAAGGCTCCGCACTTGTTGGCGATGTTCATCCGGACGCCGCGGAAATCGCCGGCGCCATCACTCCCGTGCCCGGCGGCGTAGGCCCGCTTACAATTGCCATGCTCATGAGCAATACCATAGCGGCCGCGCGGCTCAGGCGCGGCCAGACGGCCGGAGCCACGGCCGCCAGCCCCGCTTCTGGACGCTAATGCTCCGCGTCGGCCTGACGGGCGGCATCGGATGCGGGAAAAGCACCGTCGGTGCCATGATGGCCGAACTCGGCTGCCAGGTGCTCAATGCCGACAAGATGGCGCACGCCGTGATCGCGCCAGGTGAGCCCGCTTACGACGACGTTGTCGGGAAATTTGGGGAGCATATCCTCGCGCCCGATGGAAGCGTCGACCGCGCGCGATTAGCGTCTGTTGTTTTTGCCGACGCCGATAAGCTGACCGCTTTGAATGCCATTGTGCATCCGCGAGTCCTTCGCGAAATCGATCGAGAGTTGGATCGGCTGGCACGAAGCGATCCTCATGGCACTGCGGTGGTAGAAGCGGCATTGCTGATTGAATCCGGCTACCACAAAACGTTAGACCGGATAATTCTGGTCAGTTGCACTCGTGAGCAGCAGCTGGAACGGCTTACCGATCCATCCTCTGGGCGAGGGATGGCTCGCGAGCAGGCCGAACAGCGCATCGCCGCACAGATGCCCGTGGAGGAAAAACGCAAGCAGGCGGCCGGTAAACTAGATGAGATCGATTGTTCCTGTTCGCTTGATGCCACGAGAAAACAAGTGCAGATGTTAGTGGAGCGATTCAAGCAGACTGCCGGTTCGCACTAACTGCGTCGCCTCTGCAGGCGAAATCACCTTCATCGCTCGGCCTTCTGACATCGGGCTTATAGCGGGGCTTCCGACAGTTGTTGTTTCGGATTTCGCTTGACGAGCAATCCGCCCCTTACTAGAGTCTTGTCAACCCGGTATCTCATCTCAGTGGAGGCCCGCCCGTGATTAAACGCAACTTCTGCGTTGCTCTATTAGCATCTTGTGCGCTGCTGGCGGCGCTGCCTGCTTTGGCACACCATTCCTTTCAAGCTGAATTCGATGGGAGTAAGCCCGTCACTTTGAAAGGAACGCTTTCCAAAATCGACTGGATCAACCCGCACATTTATTTCTATCTGGATGTGAAAGACGATGCTGGCAAAGTAACCAACTGGACTCTGGAGTCCATTCCGACGGGATTCATGCATCGAGCGGGTCTTACGAGAGACGATTTTGTGCTCGGTGACACTGTTACCGTGCTCGCCTACCGCGCCAAGGATGGAACCAAGGCGTTTGGATGGGTGCAGGAATTTACGTTCCCGAATGGACGCAAGGTCGCCTTCGGAGCCACACGCCCTGCCCCAGAGACCGACGAGTCTAGCTCGAAATAAGGCGACCGAACGATCCGACCTGATCGAGAATCGGCGACCACGCTCATAGGTCGATAGGCGAAAGGAGATCCGCAATGAATTCTGGATTTTGTTGGCGGCGATGGGCGATCGCGGGATGCGGAATTTTGTGCCTGCTCGCGGTAAGTGCGCGCGCCCAGGTCGAACGGGCTACGGTCTCCCATGGTGCAGGGGCGGCAGCTGAGATCAAAGCGGCGGCGGCAAAACCGACTCCGCGCGCCTCAGACGGCCATCCGGACCTGAGTGGTTATTGGGATTTCCCTCAGCCTTCCGTGAGCGAACATACGAAGGATGGGGTCATATACGCCAGCCCCTTCATTCCCGGCGGAAATGCCCCCGGCCAGATGCAAGGAGATCCCAACCCGCCGCCCTACAAACCTGGGCTATTGGCAAAAGTGAAAGAGCTGGAGAAGAATCAAACGCACGCGGACCCGGCATTTCATTGCAAGCCGCTGGGAGTTCCGCGGGTTGGGCCTCCGAGGCAGGTGATCCAGACTGCGAAACTGGTGGCATTTTTTTACCAAGTAGACATCGGAGAAGGCGATCAGAGTGGCATTGGTGTTCGCCTGATACCCACGGACAACCGCCCACACCGCAAGGATGTCGATCCGATGTATTTCGGCGATTCGGTGGGACATTGGGAGGGAGATGCGCTCGTTGTCGATGTGAATCACTTAACGGAGGATACCTGGCTGGGCATCAGCGGTTATTTTCACAGCTCGGCCCTGCACGTGATCGAGCGATATACGCGCAAGGGCGATACGCTGACCTACGAAGCAACGGTGGAAGATCCTATGGTTTTGACGAAGCCGTGGATCATGACTCCGCAAACAGTGAGGCTGGAAGAGGGGATGGTAGTTGAGCAGCCGCCGTGCGAGGAGCGAGACGAGCAGCATCTGGTTAACGACGACCACCACACGCGCGATTACTGAGCGCCGCGTGGGCGAGCCGATCCGCTCAAAAATCAACCCCCGTATATATCTGCTTGACACCAAGGAACTTAAGTGGTGAACTGTGCTCAGGATTACTGCCTGACAATAGTTTCGCCCAACAATTCGGCGCAGCTCTGAATTTAAGTGCTAGGCCGAGGAGGTAACCGCGATGACGTCCTTCCGGAAGTCGCTCCCCGTGACTACTCTTGCTCTTATTGTTGCGACATTGATTGCGACGAGTGCCACTGCGCAGACCGCGTCGAATGCGGTCGCGAATTCCGCGCAGCCGCAGGTCACTTTTGCCAAGGACGTGGCCCCCATTCTCCAGGCGAAATGTCAGGATTGTCATCATACGGGCGGCATGGCTCCGATGTCGCTGGTGACATACGAAGAGACTCGCCCATGGGCAGCGGCGATGAAGCAGCGAGTGGAGACGCGAATGATGCCGCCGTGGCACCTCGACAAAACGGTTGGCATTCAGCGATTCCAGAATGATTTGTCTTTGAGCGATGAGCAAATCGCGACGATTGTGCGTTGGGCTAGTGCAGGCGCGCCGCTCGGGAATCCAAAGGATATGCCGCCAGCCAAACAGTGGCCGAGCGAGGGCGGCTGGCAGCTCGCGAAGCAGTTTGGGCAGCCCGATCTCGTCGTCGACTCGGGCACTTACACCATGGCGGCGCATGGTCAGGATGTGTGGTGGAAACCGCTGACCGATCTGCCGATCACGGAACCGCGTTGGGTGCGCGCCGTGGAGATCAGGCCGGCTACGCCGGACGGCCGCAGGATCATGCACCACGTTCTCGCGCGCCTGCAGCAGGACGAACCCGATCTGCGCAAGACGCTCTTCACCGGCAATGACGCCGATAGCAACGGCCCGGGCATGTTGATGGAGTGGGCCATCGGCAAGAACTACGATATCTACCGCCCGAATACGGGCAAGCTATTGCTGCCCGGCTCGCACATCTGGTGGGAACTGCATCTTCATTCCGTGGGCGAAGAGATCACCTCTCACGCGCAGCTGGCGATTTACCTCTATCCGAAAGGGCAGGAGCCGAAATATCGAACGTACCTGATGTCTTACACGGCAAACCCCACAGTGGATGGGCAGCTTTCGCTGGATATTCCGCCGAACACGGTCAAGATGACGGAAGGCTTCCATGTGTTGAAACAGCCGGCGATTCTCGAAAACTTCCAGCCGCACATGCACCTGCGCGGCAAAGCGATGTCCATGGAAGCGATCCTGCCGGATGGCAGCACGCGGATGCTCAGCTACGTGGATCATTTCAATTTTGCCTGGATGACGAATTACATTTATGCCGACGATGCCGCGCCGGTGCTTCCGGCGGGCACCATCCTGCATATCACTGCGTGGCACGACAACACGGTGAACAACCCGAATAATCCCGATCCGAACCAGTGGGTCGGCTGGGGCGAGCGCACTGTGGACGAAATGTCGCATGCCTGGGTGAATGTGACCTTCATCAGCGACGAGGATTATCAGTCCTATGTCGCGCAGCAGAAATCGAAGCAAGTAGCGTCTGCTGCCCCGGCGCGTTAGGAACGCGCTTACCGATAGCCGAATATGCGCGCGTGGCGTGCCACACTAATCGTTCTTTGTGCCGTAATCGGAATGGGAAGCTCCGCGCTCGTGCGGGCGCAGGGCTTGCCTGCTGAGCCGAGGCACGATTCGGGCCAGGGCGTTACCGGCGCTTTTGAAGGCTGGTTCAAGAATCAGGACGGCAGCTTCAATCTTCTTTTCGGCTATTACAATCGCAATCAGAAACAAGATCTGGAGATTCCAGTCGGACCGAACAACCGGATTGAGCCAGGCGGTCCGGACCAAGGCCAGCCCACGCATTTTCTGCCGGGGCGGCAATGGGGTCTTTTCACCATCACTGTACCTGCGGATTTTGGCACCAAAAAACTCACGTGGACGCTGATCAGCAACGGCCAAACTCTGTCAATCCCGGCAAGCCTCAATCCGCTATGGGAGATCAACGCCTTTCGCGAGCCTACTATCGGAAATACGCCTCCGGTGATTCGCTTCTCTGAGGGCAGCTCTGTCCAAGGGCCGCGACCGATAACCACAACTCTTTCCGCCACGGTAGCCAAACCGCTCACGCTTGCCGTTTCCGTTTCCGACGATGCCACGATGCCCCTGATTGGGACTACGGGAATGGATCGACCCAAAACTCCCCCGGTGACGGTGACGTGGAGTAAGTTTCGGGGACCCGGCGAGGTCACGTTCACTAACGCGAAGCCTGGGCGTGGCACTGAGCGGAAAAGCGGAAGTTGACGGGTGGAGTGAGCGGAACAGCTACTACGTCAGCGACCTTCAGCGAGCCGGGAGACTATGTGTTACTCGTTGTAGCTAACGATTGGTCCGGCGTCGGTGGCCATGGGTATCAGTGCTGTTGGACAAACGCTATGGTCAAAGTTTCCGTTAAGCCTTGACCAGCCCGCGAAAGAACCATTCTCGCAGCGGCTATCTTTATAACATTTTTATTTATCTATTTTTTATTTCCTCTAAAAAAACAATATATTTATCAACACTTCCTTTTATCAACTATTAATATCAAAAACAATAACAAATCTCTTAATAACACTTAAAAATATAACAATATTAAATACAACCATAAACACAAAATAATCTCTCCCCTCTACTAATTAACTCCATAACAATTTACTTAAAAATAAAAAAAAAAAAAATAACACCAATTAATACTAAAAAAAAAACAAATACAAAAACATAACTAACTAAAAACAACAACACAACAAACAATAACACAACAAAAAAAACAAAAAACACAACCCATAACAAAACTAAAAAAAAAACAAAAATAACACCAAAATACTAAAAAACAAAACTAAAACTAAAAAAAACCACACCAACAAAAAAAAAAAAAAAAAAAAAAAAACAAACAACAAACAAACTCAAACAATACAACAAAAATCATAAAACACAACGAAGCGAACAAGCCCAAAATAAAAAAACATAACAACCATAAAAATAACAAAAAATAAAACAAACCAAACAACAAAAATTAAAAACCTAAAAACCTACAACAACAAAAACAAAAAACATACTAAACACACACCCCTAACCCCAACCCAATCACCCCTCGTCCCGCCTCGCTAGTTCATCGGCTCCAACCTGACAATCGAAGCGCCGTGAGTATTGCCCACCCAGAAAGTGACGGGCGTCGTGGAATTGTCCACGAATGCCCGCCGCATGTTGGTGAATCGCGGCATCGGATATTCGATAATTCGGCCGGTTTGCGGATTCAAGCGAAGAACGGTATCGGCGAATTCGCTTACCGCCCAAGCTTCGCCGTTTTTGTCGGCAGTTACGTCATAGGGAAAATATTCCGGCGTTGGCGAATCCCACTCCTGGAATTTTTGCGTTTTGGTGTCGAACATTCCAATTTTATTGCCGCGGTTTTCGCCAAACCAGAGGCGGCCCTGCGCGTCCATCATGCCCCGGCGCGGAGCCGAATGGGCGGTTGGCGTAGGATAGAAAGTGATCTTTCCCGTCTTGGCGTCAATTCTTCCGATATCCTGGCGGCCCAGCACGTCGAGATATAGGTTATTCTGCGCGTCGGAAATAACCTGATAGATGTTGGGCCGGGGCACGGGAAATGGCTCGAAAACTTCCCATTTGCCTGAGGCAAGATCCAAACGCATCTGCGTGTAGCTTCCGGCATCGGTAATCCAGACCTTGCCGTCCACATGGCTGTGCTGCGGGGCGACGAAGGTGATCTCGCGGTAGTCGCCATCCAGTTCCGGAGGAAGTTTGAAAATCTGAAATTTCTCGGTCTTCCTATCGAACTTGGCGATCGGCAGCCTGGAACGTCATGGCGATCCACAGGTTTTGATCCTCATCGAACTCGACGTCCAGATTTCCGATCACGGTTTTCGGCTTTAACACAGGCAGAGGATATTCCGTGGTTTTGCCCGTCTTCGGATCCATCTTGCCGAAGATCGGTTCGCCGAAGCCGGCATACCAGACCATCCCTTCCTTATCGACCACCACGTCGTGCGGCTGCCTGGTGGGCTTTGGCAGATCGTATTCGGTAATGATGGCCTTGTTGGCCGAGACCCTTGACGCGCGGGAAGTGCTTCAGCGGGTAACTCCATTGAGAAGAGGCACTGAGATTCAGCGTGGCCAAATACTCGGCCTGCTTGCGCCGGTTCTCTGGCTTGCGCCTGCTGCTCGGTATTCAATTCGCCTCCACCTGTACGGCTGGAAGTATGCGGCTGAGGCATCAGAGGGAAAAGACTCCGGCGTGTAATGGGACATGCGCTCGAGCACTTTTTCGAACTCCGCCGCGTCGTGATGCGAACGGACGATGGGCTCGAGCGTGTGGCAGTGCGAGCAATTCTGGATGGAGGCTTTTTGTTCGGCCGTTCCCGGAAAACTGACGAGCCATTCGGCATTGGTTAGTTGGGCAGCGAGATCTTTCGTTTTGCGGAGCTTCAAATCCAGAGTGACCGGATCGTTTGCGGGAATATCTACGGAATTGGGGCCTTCGAGATCGTATCCGGTCGCTCGGATGGAGATGGCGTAATGGCCGGGCGCGAGTCTCGCGGCCGGAAATTGATAGCGGCCCTTCTCGTCTGTGAAGACGGTCGTAGTTATGGTCGAGCCGGTTTTCTTTGCGCTGACCAGCACGCCCTCCATCGCACCCTCTTCCGCAGATGTAACTTGGCCGGTGAGGGCCACCGAGCCTTGACTGTCGGCATAACTTCTCTTCATCAGCGCGGCGGCCCCGAGAGCGCCGACGATCAAGATCATCAGAAGAAGATGTGTGCGCCGCATCGGACTCCTGGGTTTTGTCGCGTGGATCTGACCGTCAGCACTATACCTCTGGGTCATTTCCACGTGCAACGAGCGCGCCGAATGCGCAAGGCGCTTCGACCTATCGGCGAGGTTGCGGGTTGCCGGGACACTCGCGGCGGCACTACAATTCGGCGTCATGCCCGCGTAAATGGAGCAGCCATGAATTATCGGGTCAAATATGCCCTTATAGCTGTGCTTGTGGCGTCGGGTCGATCCTTGTGCCCTTGCCGCCTGCTGGCCTTGCCCGCGGCGCAACAAGCGCCGAATGCGGCCGCACAGGGCCAGAAGGAAGCGTTCGAGCAGCGCGCCCTGGCCGCAGACCGCGCCTTTGTAGAAGGTGCCGGCAAATCAGACGCGGCGGCGATCGAGAATCTGCTGGACGCGCGGTTCACCTGGACCGATGCCAACGGCAAGACGCTGACCCGCCAGGAATTCCTGCAACAGATGCCGAAGCCTGCGATCACCGATCCTGGCGCACAGACCACCGCGCACACTTACGGCAGCGTGGAGAGCATCCAGATCCACAGCGACAAAGATCACGCGTTGCATGTGTGGCTGAACCGTTCGACCGGCTGGCGGTTGCTGCTCTATCAGGAAGTGCATCTGCTTGATGCGCCGCCGGCGCCCACTCCGGGCACGCGCGCCGCCTGCGAGAATCCCTGCAAAACCATGCCGTTCGAGCCAAAGACCGCGAACGAGCGCGACGTTATTGCCGGATTCCAGTCTCTCCAGACCTACACCGTCGCGCATGACGCGAAGAATTGGGGCATGTACGTCGCGGACGAATTCGAAGCGGCGAATTCGAATAGCGATCAGACGCTCACCAAGCGGGGACGCATGGAGGATCTCGCGCGCAGCAAGATGGCCGGGTACACGCCCATGCCCGTCGTGGAGATGCGTGTGATCGATTTGGGCACGGCCGCCCTTCTTATCTCCAAGCATCAGCCCGAACACGGCAATCCCGTACACATTACGCGGGTGTGGATCAAGCGCGGCGGCCACTGGATGGAAGCCGCGAGCTATCAGACGCGTATCGAGGATGCGCCGGCGCGGTAGCTGTTTGCGTTGCCGTTTGCGTTTCCGTCGCCGCTCAGGAGCCAGTATGCAAAGAGAACTGAGATCGCTGCGCCGCTCGGTCCGCTCGGTTTCGATCACCGGCTTAATCCTGGCGGCCGCGATGCTCGCTCGCGTTTTACCGGCGCAAATCGGATATGCGCACCCCAAAGCGGCGCAAGCCGGGGATTTATCCGCAGCGCACAAACCTGTTGCGGCGCTCAGCCCCTACATCGATGTGCACACGCATCTGGACGAGACCAATGTTGAAGGATCCATGCAGGCCGCCATTGGCGACATGCCGGAGGAAAACCTCGCCAAGATCGTTTTCATGCCGTCGCCGTTTACGCTGGCTGACGCGAACCGGTTCGACGTCGAGCGGCTCGTGCCTGCGGCGAAGAAATATCCCGGCAAGATTTATCTGCTGGGAGGCGGCGGCACGCTGAATCCCATGATCATTGAGGCGGCGCGCTCCGGAAATGCGGGCCCCGAAGTGGAGAGGAAATTCAAAGAACGCGCTGAGGCCATTCTCGCCGCGGGTGCTGTGGGATTTGGCGAGATGGCCGCGGAGCATTTTCCGTCTTCCACGCCGTACGAGTCTGCTCCCGCCGATCATCCGCTGTTTTTGCTGCTCGCGGATATTGCCGCCGCAGCACGACGTGCCGATCGTGCTCCATACCGGAGCCGTGCCGCAGGATATGGATTTGCCCGCGCCGCTCAAGTCTCCGCCGAATCCGCCGCGGCTGCACGCCAATATCGCCGCGTTCGAGCCAGCTCGCGCGCACAATCCGCGCGCCAAGATCGTTTGGGCCCACCTCGGTTCGGATACGACCGGCTATCGCACGCCGGAACTGACGCGCGCCTGCTCGAAGCGCATCCCAATCTCTTTATGGAGATCAAGATGGATCCCGTTGGACCCGGCGAAAAATCCGCCATCTCGAAACGGAGGCACGATCAAGCCGGAATGGCTGAAGCTCTTTACGATTTTCAGGACCGCTTCGTTATCGGCAGCGACCAGCACTACCCGCAGGCTAGGGCCGCAGCGCTGGCAGGCGGCTGTGCGGCTCTTCAATCAGCTTCCTGCGGCGGTGCGGCAGAAAATCGGGACCGAAAATGCCATCCGTATCTATAACCTGAAGTAGCGAGCGAGGTGGATATGCCGAAAAAAACGATCTTCCCGTTCATCGTTGGGCTGCTGATCGTTGGGCTGGCTGTTTGCGAATTCGCAAAGGCGCAGGATCATCTCCCGTCTTACAAAGTCGACGCCGATTGGCCGAAGCAACTGCCGAATAACTGGATCATGGGGCAAGTGAGCGGCATTGCTGTGGATCGCGAGGATCACGTCTGGGTCTTGCAGCGTCCGGGATCGAATGCGAAAGACGACCTCGCCGCCGCGCAAAATCCTCCTGCTATCCCAGTGCTGCTTTGCAGCGCCGCCGGTTTTGGAATTTGATGGCGAGGGCAACCTGATGAAATCGTGGGGTGGCCCCGGTTCGGGCTACGACTGGCCGGTTCGGAGCACAGCATCTTTCGTGGATCACTGCCGGGAATGTCTGGATCACCGGAAACGGCGCCCGACCGACCGGCAAGCCATCAAATTCACTAACGACGGCAAATTCATCATGCAGATCGGGCACGCCTCCAAAGCTCCGATGAATAGCTTGGACACGAGTTTGCTCGGGCGTCCCGCAGGCATGGATATGGATGAGAAAGCGCATGAGTTGTATATCGCCGATGGATATGGAAACCGGCGCGTGATCGTCTTCGATTCGGAGACCGGAAAATTCAAACGGATGTGGGGCGCATACGGGAGTCATGCCGAACGATACGGATCCGGGCCCCTACGATCCCAAGCGCCGCGGTCGACAAGCAGTTTAGGACGCCGCTTGCATTGCGTCCATCTCGCAAGCGATGGACTGGTCTACGTTTGCGATCGCGTGAACGACCGGATTCAAGTTTTTACGAAGGAAGGCAAGTTCCTGAAAGGAATTCTTTTTGCGAAAGGAAACGCTGGGCAACGGTTCCGACCTACGATCTCGCATTTTCGAGAGACCCGAAGTCAGAACTTTCTACTCGTGGCAGACGGCGAAAACAATGTGATCTGGACTCTACGCCGAAGCGATGGTGCTGTCCTCGGCAGCACGGGTCACGCGGGCCGGAATGCAGGCCAATTCCATCATGTGCACGAGGTCGTCTCCGATTCTAAAGGGAATCTGTACACCGGAGAAGTGGAAACGGGGAGGCGGGCTCAAAAATTCGTTCTGATAAGCCGTTGATGGCAGCCCCAGGGCCGGGCTAGAGATATGGTTCTGATTGACCAGCAGCTCGCCGTGCCGCACGACCGCAATACGCGCTTTTTGCCGTCACTGTCTTCGAGATCGAACTTCGGAAGAATCAAACCTAATACAGTATCGACGGCAAATATGCTCCAGCGGGTTCGTTATAGAGGCCGACGGTCATTAGCGTCATCGGCTCGACCACTTTCAAGCCCTCCGCAAGCACCAACGGAATAGCTCGGCATTGCGGGTCGGGACGATGATTCCGGACCAAGGAATGCAGAAGCGCTGGCGATCAGAGCCTGCAGGTCGGGATTGGTTTCCCCACCGCGTGCCCCAGGAAACCGATTGCCGTCGCATAAGCGGCGATACGACCGCCGCGCTCCGCAATAACCGCGGTGCCTTCCCTTTATGGCGTCAATCAGCTCTCCGCCGCGATCATGCCCGTGGACCGATCTGCACAGCCGAATGCAGTCCTCCTGGTCTGAATTCACGGCTGCCCGGACTCGATAGCCGTCTAGTGGTTTATTGATCGGCGGACCTTGCATGACAGACAGGAACTCGCGCACATCAAAGCCGAGCTTGGCATAGAGCGAAAGTGAGCGGTTGTGAAAAGCTGCCTGGAGAAGCCGTACTCCCGCAAACCTTTTCTCCGCGGCCCGATCCAGCACAGCCTGCATCAGTCTGCGTCCGATGGCTTGGTTTTGAACACCCGGATCAACGGTGACCGGACCAACGCCCGCAATAGGCGTGCGCTCATCCAGGCAATTACTGCCGACGATCCTGCCTTGCAGCTCCGCGACCACCGTATAGAAGCCGGGATGCGAAAACATCATAGAAAGAATGCGAGGTTGCCAAATCCAGACCAGGAAAATCGGGTGGGAAACCGTGACGCACATTGATTTGCGTAAAGGCCTCGTAACAGATGCGACCGCATTCCGGCGCATCCTCTGGCTTGGCAGTTCGTATGGTTATGGCTTCAGGAAGGGTTTTCGCTCGAGTCGACATAGTCCAAACGCCGGGTTCAGAATACTCATTTGATGTTGCCCTTGGCGGCGCGTGGCCGCGTATTGTTGTTCCCAGCGAAACTAGGAAGCAGCCGGGCCTTTCAAACTCTGCATGACCAGCCGCACGTCATGGCGCGGGTCATTTACGACCTTCCACTCATCGTTAATGATCATGGTTGCGCGTTGGTCGGTGTTGTAGGCCGGCCATTTTGGCGTGAGAGATGTATTCGGGCTGCCCGTGCGCGCAAAAGCCGTCCACGCGCCACTCACTTTGTCCGCCAGCGGTTGCAGGTCGGGGCCGTTCCCGACTTCGTCAGGCTGCTCTTGAGGATTGTCGAAGACGAAGGGAAGCTCAATCGTGTGCGGTGAATGGCGTCTCCCGCCTTCGACCGGCGTTTCCCAGGTGAAAAGGTACATGTAGACGGGCGCTTTCCCCTGCGTGAACTTGCGCTCGGCCTGCTTGATTGCGTCACCCGGAAATGCCGCGGCCATGAAGAAAAGCTTGCTGGGATTGGCATCGGGCACTTCTTTGCGATACAGCTCGATGAGTTTATCCGCCTGATCGCCGAATCGCTGCGTCATCTGCGCTTTCAGTCCGGCGTCATCGAGCGAATAGAGAGGCGCGAACTGAGGCGAGTCGGGAGGCATGAAGAACGTGCCTTCCGTGTTCACCGAGCCGATGATCACGGGCACATCTGCGGAGACTTCGGGCGCCGTAGGATCCCACGGATCACGCGGCAAATTTTTGCTATCGACGACCGGCGCGAAATTGAAAGGCCCGCCGCCAGCGGCGCCTTGCCCCCGATTGTCAATCGCCGCCAGCAATTTTTCCTCGGGAAGCTTCTGCAACTCATCCACCTGATTAGCCTGCAGATTCAGCTTCGCCAGCAATCTCTCCGCGGTCTTATTCGCGTTTTCCCGGCTGACGCCTTTAAGAGCCGAGCCGCTCTCGATGATCCCTTTGTGGATCAGGCCTTTGGTCGCGGGCATTCCCAGTAGCGTGCTTACCTTGGCGCCGCCGCCCGATTGGCCGAACAGGGTTACGTTGCCCGGATCGCCCCCGAAATGGGCGATGTTGTCGTGCGTCCATTGCAGCGCCGCGACGATGTCCAACATGCCCGCGTTCCCGGAATCGGCATACTTTTCGCCGCCGACGCCGCCGAGATAGAGATATCCAAAAACGTTGAGCCGGTGATTCACGGCCACAACGACCACGTCGCCCGACCGAGCGAGGTAATTGCCGTCGAACGAATGGGCCGAGCCGGCGCCTCCGGCGAAGCCGCCGCCGTGCAGCCATACCATCACGGGCCGCTTACCGCTCACGGCCGGAGTGAACACGTTCACCACGAGGCAATCCTCGCTTTCAAATGTGGGCGCCCGGTGGCCCAGGATCAGCGCGTTGGGCGGGCCGCCAAGCTGCGGCGCGGTCGGACCGTTCTGGAAAGCGTCGCGTACGCCCGTCCACGGCTCCGGTTTGCGTGGCGCCATGAAACGATTGCTGCCCGCAGTCGAAGCGCCGTACGGGATGCCTCGAAAGGTTTGAACGCCCTGCTGGACGACGCCGCGGAGTTTCCCCGAGGCCGTTTCTACGACGGAAGTCTCATACTTTGCGGCCGCATCGGCGCCCCAGGCCGGATTCGAAATCAAACCGCCAAATAAACTGCCGGCCAATGCCGTTCCGCCGCCAACCAGCGAGGACTTCAAAAGCGCGCGTCGGCCAAGCTGAGCTTTCAGGATATCGTTCAGAGCCATGGCGGCCCTCCCTTATTCGACTAGGAATGCTGAGCCTTATAAAAGCGTTGCGCAAACCATACGGCGGGCAGGTTGCGGTGTCAAGATATCATCCCGCCGGAGAACCGCTGAAGAGTGCTATCGAGTGCTATCGAGGGCGGGCAAAGATTAGTGGCCCGTGGCTTCCAGAAATTTCTCCGCGTCCATAGCGGCCATGCAACCGGAGCCCGCGGCTGTGACGGCTTGCCGATAATGATGGTCTTGCACGTCGCCGGCGGCAAAAACCCCTTGGATATTGGTCTTGCTGCCATTGCGAGTTGTAAGGTATCCGTTCTCGTCCATATCCAGAATGGAGCGAAAGACCTTGGTGTTGGGTTCGTGGCCGATGGCCACAAAAACGCCTTCCACGAGCAACTCCGATTTCTTGCCGGTCTCCGTATCGCGAAGCGACACGGCCTCCACGGAACTCTTGCCCGCGTCGGAGATATTTTCGATCACCGCCGGAGTAACGAATTTAATCTTTTCGTTGGCGTGAGCTCGATCCAGCATGATCTTGGTGGCTCGAAATTCCCGGCGCCGATGAATCAAATGAACGCGACTGGCGAAACGCGTCAAAAAAAGCGCTTCTTCCATGGCCGTGTCGCCCCCGCCGACCACCGCGATCTCCTTGCCGCGAAAGAAAAATCCGTCACAGGTTGCGCAGGTGGAGACGCCATGCCCAATGAGCTGGCGTTCCGCATCGAGGCCCAGCATGCGCGCGGAAGCGCCCGCAGCGACGATGACCGTTTTGGCCTCGAAGTTTTCCTTGCCCACACCGATATGAAACGGCCGCTTGCTGAAATCGACGTCCGTAACGGCTCCGGCCAGAAACTCCGCGCCAAAATGCTGCGCTTGCTTGCGCATGCGCTCGATCAATTCCGGGCCCAGGATGCCCTCGGGAAAGCCGGGGAAATTCTCGACCATGGTCGTCAACGTGAGCTGGCCGCCGGGTTCGTATCCATCGATAACCAGCGGCTTGAGATTGGCGCGCGCGGCATAAATGGCAGCCGTCAGCCCGGCGCACCCGCTCCCGATGATGACTACGTTATGCACGATTCGTCCTCCGAATGGATCAAGCACCCGCAGAATTCTTAGAATGCAGGCGTCCCTGGCAAAGCGTTGTAGTGTAACATTCCGACGCTGGCAGGCGAATGCGTCCCGCTTCGCCTAGGGAGTTTTGCATCAAAATAAAACGGAGAGCGAATCTGAATTTGCGCCGATTGTAGAATTTCATACGGCGCAACTTTGCGATATTTTGTCGTGATATTTTGTTCTGTAGTTTCGAACAGTCATCGGGGAGGTGACTTTGACACGAGCGCCCGGAACGTATGCCATTTTTGAGACTTCGCAGGGAAACGTCGTCTGCCGGTTGTTTGAAAAAGAAGCGCCGCAAACCGTGGCGAATTTTATCGGCCTGGCTGAAGGCACAAAAGAGTTTGCCGATCCGAAGACGAGCCGGAAGACAACCCGGCCCTTTTACGACGGCCTGACGTTTCATCGCGTCATTCCCGATTTCATGATTCAGGGCGGATGCCCGATGGGCACCGGCACTGGCGGGCCCGGATATAAGTTCGCCGATGAGTTTCATCCTTCATTGCGCCACTCCGGACCGGGAAAGCTTTCCATGGCCAACTCCGGCCCCAATACGAATGGCAGCCAATTTTTTATCACCGTGGCGGCGACGCCCTGGCTGGATAATCGCCACACCATTTTCGGCGAAATTGTCGAGGGTCAGGATGTGGCAGACAAAATTTCCAAGCTGCCTCGCGACTCGAGCGATCGCCCGCGCACGCCTGTGACTTTGCAGCACGTCCGCATCGAACGCGTCTGAGCGCCAATGGCCAGCCCTGGCAATCTTTTTCGCGTCATGAATGAATTCGTATTCATGCTAGTTGGCGGGTTACTTGTTTTATTCGCGCTCACCGGCCGGTATCTATTTAACCCTCGGCGGCCTAGTTGGATTGTATTGTCGATCGTAGTCATCCTCTGGGGACTGGGAACGTGGAGCAGAGCGCGTCTGAGCAGAGTGGCGGCGGAACGGCTGGTCACAAAAATCGGCGGAGGCTCGCTCGTCGTGGGGGGATTGATTATGCTTTCGCTCGCGTGGGCGCCATTTCGATGGGCTGGATGGCTTTTGCTCGCCACCGGCGGCATCTTCGTCCTTCGAGGATTGGTTTCCGCCGCAATCATGGTTCGGTCCGCCTGAACTTCGGGAACCTCTCAGGGAAAGGAGCCGCTACAAATGGATCCCGCGGTAAAAAAGAAAGCGCTGCGAATGATCACTTACGGGCTCTTCGTGGCCACGGCGCAGGACGATTCTGGTCCTGCAGCCGGCGCGATCAACTGGATTTCGCAGAGCTCGTTCACGCCTCCATTGATCATGGTCGCTTTCAAAGCCGATAGCGCCCTTCTCCGCGCCGTTACGGCCTCACGCAAGTTCATCGTTCACGTGGTGGGAAAAGATCAGAAGGATCTGGCGTCAGCTTTCTTTCGTGGCGCGGAACTTTCCGGGGATAAGCTGAACGGCTATCGGATTGAAAAGCAGCCCGGACGGAATTCCGCTGCTCGTGGATCCGCCGGCTTGGTTCGAGTGCCGCGTCACCAACGACGTGCGCGGCGGCGACCATACCGTATTCGTGGCTGAAGTGGTCGAGGGCGGAGTTCGCAAGGATGCGGAGCCGTTAACCCTGCGCGATACGGGCTTTTTTTACGGCGGCTGATCAGACTTTCTGGGCGCGTGTCTACTTTTCCGAAAGTGTTTAGTTACCCGGCTGCGTGCGCGCGAAAGGCTTTACCGCATTCCTCGCAGGGACAAATCGTCCGCAGGTAGTCGTAGCTATAAATGCCCGTGGTATGCCCATCGGAAAAGTCGATCTGCAAGGCGTAATTCCCAACAGCTTTGGCTGCGCGAGCCGTCGGACGCGGCTTGAACATCGGCAAAACGGCGCCGCTGCCGAGCGCGCCGATCGTGTGCGCTGCCATTCCTTCCTTCTTCAGTCTCTCGTCATTGCACATCGCGCAGGGACATTGCTCTCTGAGATAGACGAAATCGTAATGGCTGGTGTGATGGTCGGCCCAGACGATATCGACGCCGGCGCCGGTTGACACGCGCACCTTGATATCGGCAGGTTTTTTTCGCTGGTCCAAAGGAATCGGCATTGGTTTTGTTCCAGGCTATCCTCAAGCGTACCGCTGCGGCTGTCGTTGTCCAAACCTTAGGTGAGATTCGCGACGATGTGCATCAGGCGGCCGTGCGCCAGTTCAATCCGCCGGTCAGCCATGCGGCCGATCTCCGGCGAATGCGTCACGAGCAGAATGGTATGTCCCGAACGATGCAGTTCTCGCAGCAAATCAAGCACAACCTGCTCATTGGCCTCGTCGAGATTTCCGGTCGGCTCGTCCGCCAGAATCAGCTTGGGATGATTGATCAGCGCTCGAGCCAGTGCGACGCGCTGCTGTTCACCGCCAGAAAGCTGGCTGGGCAGATGTTCGAGCCGGTCTCCCAGCCCGACGCGCACAAGCGCTTCCGCCGCCTCGCTTTTCGTCGGCGGTGCTGTGAAAATACTGAGCGAGCATTACGTTTTCGACTGCGGAAAGATAGGGCACAAGATAAAAACCCTGAAAGACGAAGCCGATTTTCTCGGCTCTGTATCGCGTCATTTCTCGCTCGCCGAGATTCCCGAGGTTCACGCCGTCAACGATTGCCCGGCCGCTCGTCGGCTTGTCCAAACCGCCGAGAATATTGATGAGCGTTGTTTTGCCGGAACCGGAAGGGCCCATGATGGCGATCCATTCCCCGGCTTGCACTTCGAAGGTGACGGTATCGAGCGCGCGCACGCCGCTATACGTTTTGGAGATGTCTTCGACCTGGACCAATGAAGCCATCATTCGCCCCGCAGAATTTCCGATGGCCGCACGCGGCCCAGTAAGCGCAAAGGAAACGCTCCGGCGAGCGACACAACCACCATCAGCGCCACGGTGGCAGGCAAAACAATCAGGCGCGGAGTTATGGACACGGAGAAGACGCGTTCTCCGATCCATTCGGAAAGCGCGATGCCCACGATAAATCCAACTATCCCGCCCGCACAGCCAATGGCGGTGGCCTCGGCCAGGAAAAATCGCATGATCCTCCGTACCGGGCCACCCAGCGCTTTCATGAGTCCAACGTCGCGCCGCCTTTCCAGTGCGAGCCCGGCCATTGCCGCCAGAACGCCAAGCGATGTCAGCACCAGAATCAACAAAACTGTGCCGAAAAGGAGCCCGCGAATGTGTTCGAGCAGCCGGCCTTCGGCTTGCGCAATCTGGTGCAGCGGCCGCACTTGTAATCCTGGCAGCGCGACGGAAAGACGGCCGATCACATCCTCGATCTGCCGCGCCGAACCATTTGCGGTGATTTGAATTAGACTTGCCTGCTGACCCAGTCCAGCCAGTTCCTGGGCCAGGGGCAAACCGATAACGATCTGGCTGTCCTCGGAACTGCCCGCCGTAATGATACCGGAGACCCTGAGCGTCGCTTCTTGCTTTGCATAACGTATCGTGACGTTTTGTCCTGGAATCAGACCGAGACGAGAAGCCGCCAGTTCCCCGATCATGCAATCGGAGCGATTACCGCGGCCGCTTGCCCAATTTCCGTCTACTTTCCATGAAGAATTCATGCGCGCTGCTTCGTCGAACCAGGTTCCTGCCGCGATCACGGCCGTGCTGTTCGCTCCGGCATGTGCCTCCGCCGAAAGATAAAGATAAGGCGCAACAGAAACGACGTCGGGCAAGCGCAGTTCCTCGATCTGTTGTGCGGCGGCGGCATCCAACGTGGCTGCGTCATCGCCGTTTTGGGCGCCAGAGACTACAACATTGGCTCCCAGCACGCGGAATTCGCGCGTCAGCTTGTCCGTGGCATCGAGATCGAGA
Source organism: uncultured Acidobacteriota bacterium (assembly GCA_963846235.1). Taxonomy (GTDB): domain Bacteria; phylum Acidobacteriota; class Terriglobia; order Acidiferrales; family UBA7541; genus Palsa-189. The sequence continues at coordinate 1,894,440 of CAWJVF010000002.1, read as the reverse complement.
TTGAGCAGCATCGCGCAAACAGCCGCGCCACTGGCAACAGCGAGGACAGCCAGTGCGAGCCTGCTGCGGCTTGCATACAGCAATCGCCAAAGAATACGCCAGAACATTTGTGGATAGCAGAGTCGCGGCGCGCGCTTGGGGCGGATCTATTCGCCGCGTAAGGCGGGCGCTGGGTCTAACCGCATCACCTTTCTCAGCGGAAGCAAACTTCCCGCGGTCGCTACAGCGGCGGCAATTCCCAGAATCACGGGAAGCAGGATCAATCTCGTGCTCGGCGAAACTCCAAAAATGCTCTGGCCAACGGCATGTGCCAGGCCCATTCCGGCCGCATAACCGAGTAATCCGCCCACGATGGCCATGAACCACTGTTCCCCGAGGAAAAATGCACCTACGAGGCTGCGGCGGGCGCCCAGAGCCTTCATCAGGGCGACCTCGGCGGTGCGCTCGAGGACGGTTGTTCCCGCTGTGGACGCAACGGCAAGGGCCGCTGCCAATAGCGCCGCGAACGTTACCAGCCACATCAAGGATTGGACGCGCGAGAGGATTTGGCCTTCTCCCTCGGCAACCTGGCGAATCGGCCGCACACTAACTCCGGGCAGCTGCTCCTGAATCTGACGCGAGATCGAGGAAATGTATGGCGAACAATACCAGCGGTCGAATTCGGCCGGATTCATGGATCTGGGGTCGCGCTGAGAAAACGTATCTTCAGGCTTGGTCAACGCGCTTACCAGGAGGCGACGATATTGCGCAGGCTTGCCGGAAAGTTGTTGCGCGACTGCCAGGGGCGCAAGAATGGCGTCGTCCTCCTGTCCGCCAGTCGAGACGATGCCGGTGACCATCAGTTGTGCGTGGGCGCCCGCGGCGCGGATATCGAGCATCTCTCCAGTTTTAATGCCTGCGCGGCGCGACAAATTTGCGCCCACAACGGCTTCATGGCCGGAATCATCGCGGAACCAGCGTCCGTCAACTTGCCATCCCGGATTTGTGGCGGCCACGCCGGTAGTAAAAACGCCTCCGCCACTTGGAATGGCCACGTCGTGGCGATACCAAGTGCCGATCAGAGTGGCGCGCGACGCATCGTTCGCAGTAGAGGGGCCCGCAGAGTTCACGGTGACGGGCACATCGAGGAAGGGCGCAAAGCCGATCACGTTATTGCGCCAGAAAATTGTTTTCAGCTTGCCCAACTCGGCGTCAGACAAAAAGACTCCGGAATCCACCGGGCGATAATCGACGCCGCCGATCTCCAGCGGCAGTGTATCTGCTTCGGGAGTGACCAGCAGATTGGCGCCCAAGCTCCGAAATTCACGGGCCAGCCGGTCGCCCACGTCCAAGGCAACCGTGAGCGTGGCCGTGGCTATAGCCGTGCCAAGGGCCAATGCCACGGTAGTAAGCAGCTTGCGACGTGGCTGCCTCTTAAACGAATCTGTGATTAGTCTGACAAACACGGAACGATGCCCTAGTGGGGAACTTTACGCGCGGCATCCGTGAGGGCAGAGAGATCGATCACCAATTCACTGCCTTCGACGTGTGCGGGAAAAGTTACGGGATTACAGCCTCCAGCCTGGCCTATGCTTGGGACGTAAATCGCCGACGCGCAGTTGCGGCAAACCACATCGGATCCGTTCTGGCGGTATCCGGCCCATCCGCAGATCATGCAGGCATCCAGCGCCGTTCCCCAGCTGCCATCGGGCTTGCGAATCACGATAAAGCGCAGAGAAGTGTTGTTGGCTTCGACCTGGAAAAAGTGCAGATTGCCGTCGTTCACGTCCGCCGTCGGTATGTGCACTACGTCGTTCTGCGCAGTGATCGTCTGTGCCTGGGGAGCCGCGGCCGACACACGCCCGTAGACGAAGTCGGCGGTCAGAGCAAGGATCACGATCACGAAAACGGCCGCCGCCGTGAACATCCAACGGCTTCGGGTTCGGTGCTCCCATTGGATTCGGCGCCGGTCGGCGGCATTTGCGGCTTCAGGCGCACCTGCGAGACGCATGGAACGCCATTCGCGAAGAATCAGCAGCGCCGCCGCGCCAAGGATAACCACGAAGAAGAAATACTCATTCCGGACAATGGGCCCCACCCAGGCCATTTCGCGCTTGCCAGAGGGAATCCACATGGCCTCGCTAAGCTCGTGAAATCCCGTCAGTGCCAACTGCACGGCCACGATTACCAGGATTGCGCTGGTCACGGAAAAAAAGCGGCCCAAAGGGATCTTGAGGGTGCCTTCGAAGAAAAAGAAACCAACGGCAATCGCGAGGGCGAGCCCCAGCCCGGTACCGATCCAAACAGCCACGCCTTCGCTCGAAAGCTCCACGGCTCGCAGGATCAGCGCCAGCTCCGCTCCTTCTCGCAAAACCATGAGGAAGACGAACGTTCCAAGGCCAAGCCCGGCAGCCAAATCGGTCTTTTGCGCAAAAGACTCTATCCGCTGCTCGATTTCCTTCCGCAGATGACGCGCGACGCGGTTCATCCAGACGATCATCGTGACAACGAAGCCTGCCGCCAGCAGCATCAAAAGGCCTTCGAAGCCGTCTTCGCTGATCTGCCAACGTTCCAGGGCGATTGCCGCGGCAAGACTTGACGCAGCGGCCAAAGCTACGCCCGCCCAGACGAAACGAGCCAGACGCGAACGGCCCGTACGGTCCAGATAGACCAGTACAATGCCGACGACCAGAGCGGCTTCCGCGCCCTCACGCAGTGCAATCAAGAAGGAAGAGATCACCGAGCGAGTTCCAGTTGCAAATCAGTTGCAAGTAACAAAAATTAGTTTAGAGCCTCCAAATCACGCAGTCAAGGCATTTTGCCGCTGCCCCATCCTCTCTCGGCAGTTACAATATGCACTCATGTTTTTGTCCTGTATCATCCGCAGAATTCCTCGGATCGGGAATGGACGATTAGCGAGCCGCCGCCTTCGAGCCGCCCTTTTGGCGGCAATGGCTTCGCTTTTAACGCTTTCCCTCCGCGCCCAATCGCCCAGCGCCGTCCCAGGGGCGCGAGATTCGGCTGTGCCTTCTTCAGGTTCGAAAAACGCGCGCCAAGCTTACGATGAAGGTCAACGGGCGCAGTCCCTGGGCGACTGGGAAACTGCATTCCAGGCTTATCAACAGGCTGCCACTCTTTCGGCTGACGATCGCGATATCCAGGCAAAGGCGATCTTAGCGCGATCGGCGCTTGCGCAGCAGCGTACAGAGCAAGCCGAAAGGCAGCTAGTAAGCGGCAATCGGGTACTCGCGCGCGCCATGTTGCAGTCGGCGCTGCAAGTGGACCCGACCTACACCGTTGCTCAGGAGCGTTTGCAGGAATTGGCGCAAGGGGATACGTCACTGACCCTAAGCGGCGACAATCTGTCCAGCACGCTGCCAGCAGTCAAAGCAAACGCCGGCACCCGCAACTTCGATTACAACGGCGGGACGCACGGCGCTTATGAAGAAGTGGCCCGGCAATTCGCACTGACCGCGGCGTTCGATTCTGAGCTGCAGGATCGTCAGATCAGGTTCCGCGTGTCGGATGTCGATTTCGAAACGGCCATGCGGCTCCTGTCGGAGCAGACCAGCACGTTCTGGTTCGCGGTCGACGCAAAGACATTTTTCGTTGCTGCCGACACGGCGGCCAAACGGCGCGATTACGACCCTGAAATCAAGAAAACCATACTGCTTCCCGCTGCTGAAACGAACGATGAGATGACCGAGGCCATGCGCATGGTGCGGGACATCGTTGGCCTGCGCCGAACCGAACTGGATCTGAAGACACACAGCATCACCGTGCGCGATACGCCGGCAAATATCGCTCTGGCCGAAGCGATTCTCAAGGATGTGCAGCAGACGGCGGGTGAGTTTCTCCTGGAAGTGGATTTGCTCGAAGTCGACCGGAACGCGGCGCTTGACCTGGGCGTTACGCCACCCTCAACAGCCAGCACGTTTTCTCTGCCCACGGGCGTGATTCGTGAGTTAGCACAAGCGCAGAGTTCGGGCACACTCCTCCAGGCCATCCAGAGCATATTTGGCTCGCAGAATCCGTTAGCGGCCTCGGGCATCTCTGCCGCGGCCATACCGCCGCTCATCGCTTTCGGTGGCGGCAGCACGATTTTTCTGGCCACGCTACCGGGAGCATCCGCAAATTTTTCGCGCACCCTGAGCATGGTCAAGAGGGCACAGCGTGTTTTGCTGCGCGTCGAGGACGGGCGTCCCGCGACCTTCTTCGTCGGCGAGCATTTTCCCATCACCCTGGCGCTGCTCTCGTCGAGCCTGGTGGCGCCGGTTTCACAGCTCGCCACGTCTGCTCTCGCAGGCAACCTTGCGGGCGCCAGCTTCCCACGAACTGACTTTACCGTGGGGCATTCGCCCGACGCGGTTGCCGTTGGCGACTTCAATGGCGACGGCAAGCTCGACATGGTCGTTGCCAATAAGGGCGATAACACCATTTCGATTTTATTGGGAAATGGGAATGGAACATTTCAACCGCAGACTACTATCGCAACTGGCTTGGCACCGGACGCCATTGTGACGGGCGATTTCAACGGCGATGGGAAACTCGACATGGCCGTCGCGAACTTCACGGACAATAGCATATCGACGTTCTTGGGGAATGGAGATGGAACGTTCGCGGCCGGCCGTACGATCACTGGCATAAATACTCCCGTAGCCATGGTCACGGGTGATTTTCGAAACATGGGAAAATTGGACCTCGCTGTACTGGATCAGGCGGATGGTGTGGTTTCTGTTTTTCGAGGGAATGGCGACGGCACGTTCCAGAACAAAATCGATACTTCCGTAGGCCGAAGCCCTTCGGCGCTCGTAACCGGCGACTTCAACGCCGATGGCAAACCCGATTTGGCGGTGACGAATTCGGCTTCAAACAGTGTTTCCGTGTTGCTCGGGAACGGCGACGGGACATTTTTCAAACGCATCGACGTTGGCACAGGCAACGGACCTTCTGCGGTTGCCGCCGCGGATTTCAATAGCGATGGCCGGTTGGACCTGGCCGTAACGAATAAGACCGACAACACGTTCTCGATTTTTCTGGGCAATGGCGATGGTACATTCGGCGCTGCCACCAGCTTCACCACTGATGCCGGCCCAACCGCGCTGCTTTCGGGGAGTTTCGCTTCCAGCTCATTTCCCGACTTGCTTGTCGTATGCGAATCGGCCAACACTCTCGACGTTTTTCTCGGCCTGGGCAACGCATCCTTTGCCACGCCTCTTAGCGTCCCCGTCGGCAGCAGCCCTGTTGCCGTGGCGACAGGCGATTTTGCGGGCACCGGGTTACTCGATGCCACGGTCGCGAATCTCGCGTCGAATACCGTTTCCGTGATTCTCAATCCTGTGAATAGCCAGCTCTCTTCTACCTCGTCGAGCACGGCCTATCCCGCGTCCGAATATGTGGATTTAGGGCTGAAAGTCCACGCCACGCCGCGCGTGCATCCGCCGGACGAAGTTTCGCTGAATATGCAATTCGAAATCACGGCACTAGCCGGCCAGAACGTGAACAGCATTCCCATTATCAGCAATCGGTCTGTCGAGCAGATGGTGCGGCTGCGCGCCAACGAAACCAGCATTCTTTCCGGCCTGATCGAGACAAGCGAAATTCGGAGCATCACCGGGTGGCCGGGCCTGACTTTCCTTGGTCCGCTCACGAGCGACCGCAATAACCAACAAAGCGAGACCGAACTGGTGATCGCCATTACTCCGCGCCAATTGCGGCTCACGCCGCGCGAAGATAAGACTTTTTACGCAGGCCGCGGCGTAGGCACCGCCGCGCCACCCGAACCCGCGGCGCCGGGTCAGCTACCGCCTCAGCCTCCTGGGGTGGGACCTGCGGGAGTTCCGCCTGCGGGAGCTCCGCCTGCGCCGAATGTCTTGTCTCCCGGAGGCGTGCCTGGAGCGCCCCAACCAGGCCCTGGCGCCGTTCCAGGTGCACCGGGGAATCCGCCGCAAAATCCTCAACCTAACGAGTCAGCACCGCAGCCACCGGGTGTGCAGCAGCGTAATCCGGACCGCTGATTTAGCGAACAGATTGGCGCTCACCGCTCGCTGCTATCATGCGCCACGCGAAAGCCGAGCTCGCCGCCGACAGTGCCGCACAAATCAGCATGACAACGCGGAATCCGAACACAAAGGCGCGGTCGATCAAGATTTTCAGCGCAGTGGCCGCCTTCGAATCTGTTCCGGGCGGGACGCTAAGAGCAGCGAGCGTGATTTCGTTCGATTGCACACTCTGGATGGCCTCGGCGGGTAAGTTCAACTGCGTCAGCCGCTCGTTCAGGTAATGGCTGAACGCGCTCACCATCGTCATCCCCAAAATTGCAATTGCTAGCAATCCGGCGATTCTGGCGACGGCGTTATTGATGCCCGAAGCGGTCCCGGCATGCCTTTGCTCGACAGCGTCCATCACGACTGTGGTGAGCGGAGCCACGCTCACCGCCATTCCAAGCCCAAGCACCACAAAACCGGGGAAAAACGTTCTCCAGTAGCTACCGCCAACCGAGGGAATCATGAATAGAAGAAATCCCGCGGCAGCAATGACCGGTCCTATTATCAGCGGCAGCCTCGCCCCGAAACGGCCAACCAGTCCGCCCGACCATCGTGAAAGCAGGAACATGAGCAAGATGAAAGGCAGGCTGGCAGCGCCAGTCGCCGTTGCGGAATAGTGCTGCACCTGGATCAGATTCAAGGAATATAGAAAAAAGAAAATTCCCAGGGGCGCGTAGAGGAAAAGCGTAACTAAATTAGCGCCAGTGAAATCACGCGACTGAAACAGCTTCAGCGGAACCATCGGAGAACGGACATGAGCTTCGAAGTAGGGAAAGATCGCAAGAAACGCACACCCGACAGTCAACGTTCCCCAAACTGAAGGACTTTTCCATCCTCGGTTAGCGGATTCAATGAATCCATACGTCACGCCCGCCAAACCGGCAGTTACGATCAGCGCCCCGATCCAATCGATGCTGCTCGCCGTCTCATCCTTGCTTTCCGGAACGCGCAACAGGGAAAGCACAATCACAATCGCCGCGAGCGGCATATTAATGAAAAACGCCCACCGCCACGAAGCGTGCTCGATTAACCAGCCGCCCAGAACTGGCCCCCCGGCTGTGGCGATCGAAGTGAAGCCAGACCATGTTCCAATCGCGCGGCCACGTTCCTTCTCACCGAAAGAGGCGCTGATAATTGAGAGACTGCCGGGCACGAGAAACGCGGCTCCAAGTCCCTGCACGGCGCGTGCGATCACTAGTTCCCGGATGTTTGCTGCGAGGCCACAGCCTGCCGAGGCAATGGCGAATAAGGTTACGCCTGCCAGAAACATCCGTCTGCGCCCGAATACATCGCCCATGGCGCCGCCCGCCAGGATTAGCGCGCTCAGGAACAATGCGTATCCTTCGACGACCCACTGCATGTCGATGACGGTACCGCCGAGAGTCCTTTGAATTGCGGGCAGCGCTACGTTCACAACAGTACCGTCGATGAATGCCATACTCGATCCGAGGATGGTGACGGCAAGGACCCACGGTTCGACTGATTTTGCGCATGGAGCGGCTGGATGGCCGGACTCGATTACCGCCTGGTCGCACGGTGGTTTCATAATTTGTTCTTGCTAAAAGGCGATCCGCGTTATCAGCATTAGCTTGCCGGCGCTTGGATTCAATACAAAAAGTAAATTAGCGATCTGCCAGATGTCTTACGGCCCAAATTGGCATCGCAAGGTTGTTCAGGAGTATCTTAGGAGTTCGTCTAACGACGGGTGCTGCTCCACTACCAGGTGAACTTCACAGAGCTGAACGGCACGAAAACGGAATCGGGCACGCACAAAGGGAGTCTGGGTCAATGGCTACACAATCGCTTGGTCGAGAGCTCGGCAATCGAGAATTCTTCATTCAGAGGTGGGAACAAGAGTATCCCGCTTTCGTGCGGGTATTCACAGCGCTGCCGGCGGCGCATCTCGATTACCGGCCGAATCCGCGCTCACGCTCCGCGGGAGAATTGGTTGCACTGCTGGTTACTGCCCAACATAGCTGCGTTGAACTTTGCAAAAGCAAGAAGAGCCTGTACAGCGGTTTGCGCTGGGAGGAACCCGGCGTTTTTGGCCCCCTGGTGGAAATGATCGCCGCGTACGAACGTGATCATGAGATCTTTTCCAGTCAACTGCGCGCGTTGGACGACAGCGCGTGGAACCACCAAGCCTGGCTGATCGAGGGCGCCAAGGAGATTCTGCTGAAGGATACAGTAGGCGGGCTGCTGTGGATCGCGCTCTTCGACATGGTTCACCATCGTGGGCAATTGACTACTTACATCCGCCCCATGGGCGGCAAAGTCCCGAGCATTTACGGGCCCTCAGCCGACGACGAGGGCCGATCGCCGGAAAATAGTTGACGGAGGCTTCGATGAGCGTGTCGCATCGAGAAGCGGCGGAGACCACACAAAAAAGTAACGTTCGAGGCGTGGTCGTTCGGGGAAGCGCCGCTGGATTTGCGCAGGAAATTTCCGCGGGCGTGCATCACCTGAAGTCCGATGAACCTGCGTCTGCAGGCGGCACGGACACAGGAGCAACGCCCTACGATCTTCTGCTCGCTGCGTTGGGTTCCTGCACGTCGATCACTCTCGGAATGTACGCTCGACGCAAGGGATGGCCACTCGAGGACATCACAGTCAATCTGCGGCATTCGAAGTTCCACACTTCTGATTGCGTCGATTGCGAAACTAAGGACGTGATGCTGGATCGAATCGAACGCGACATCCATTTGACTGGGCCCCTGACACCCGAGCAGAAAGCCAGGCTGCTGGAAATCGCAGATAAGTGCCCCGTTCACCGGACGCTCACCTCCACGATTCAAATCAAAACGCGCGTGGTTTGAACCAAAAGAGCTTTAAGGAGCAAGAATGCCGCAGTATCTGAAAACCAGTATTCCGGCGGCTGAAGTCGAAGCGGCAAATAGGCAAGTTCAAGAGACCGTCGCCAAACTCATCGCCGATGTAAAAACGCGTGGCGATGCAGCCGTTCGGGAGCTTTCGGCAAAATTTGACAAATGGTCGCCCGCGAGCTTTCGGTTGTCGCAGGCCGAGATCGATTCGTTACTTGCTTCCGTTTCGCGCCAAACAATTGAAGATATCCAGTTTGCGCAGGCGCAAATCCGAAACTTCGCGCTCGCCCAAAAGGCAGCCCTGAAGGATACCGAGGTCGAGACGCTGCCCGGCGTTCGCCTTGGCCATCGCAATATTCCGGTGGATAGCGTCGGGTGTTACATCCCCGGCGGCCGTTATCCTATGGTCGCGTCATCGCACATGACGATCGTCACGGCAAAAGTAGCGGGCGTTCGGCGTGTGATTGCCTGCACTCCGCCAACCGGTGGAAAGCCGCATCCCGAGACCGTAGCCGCAATGGCGCTGGCCGGCGCAGACGAGATTTATATTCTCGGCGGAGTTCAGGCTATAGCGGCGATGGCGCTCGGCACGGAAACCATTCCCGCCGTGGACATGGTGGTCGGCGCAGGCAACGCCTATGTCGCTGAGTCGAAGCGCCAGCTTTTCGGCCAAGTGGGAATCGACCTCCTCGCCGGCCCGACCGAAATTCTCGTCGTCGCAGACGATTCGGCAGACCTCGAGTTTGTGACCGCGGATTTGCTTGGCCAGGCCGAGCACGGTCCCACTTCGCCGGCGGCCCTGATCACGACGTCGGAAGCTCTGGCGCGATCGCTGCCGGCGGAAATGGAACGGCAGCTCAAAATTCTTCCAACGGCGGAGATTGCTTCCGTTTCCTGGCGGGATTATGGCCAGATTATCTTGGTGGCGGATCTCGCCGAGGCGGTTCGGGAAGCGGACCGGCTGGCCTACGAGCACGTCGAGATCATGACCCGCAATCCTCGTTATTTCCTCGAACACATGCGGAACTACGGATCGCTGTTCCTTGGTCCGGAGACGAACGTTGCGTACGGCGACAAAGTGATCGGCACAAACCACACCCTTCCCACCCGACGCGCGGCGCGTTATACGGGCGGGCTATGGGTTGGCAAATTCATGAAGACGGTCACGTATCAGCAGTGCACGGAGGAAGCGAGCGTCCTGATTGGGGAGTATTGTTCGCGTCTCTGCGCAATCGAGAGATTCTGGGGACACAAGGAGCAGGCGGATATTCGAATTCGCCGCTATGGCAAACGCAACGTGAGTGTCACGACCAGTTCGGGAGACTCCCGATAAACTCGATAAACTCCACGCCCGCCACGTCCGACCGTACCGCAATCCCGCCAGTTTTTCGCCTCGATGGCCGCGTTGCGCTGATCACCGGAGCAGGCCGCGGCATCGGCGCCGAAGGGGCGCTAGCTCTTGCTGCAGCCGGCGCCGAAGTGGTGTTGGTCAGCAGGACCCGCAGCGAACTCGAACAGGTCGCAAAGCGCATTGCCGACTCCGGAGGCCGGGCGCGCGTAATCGTTTGCGACGTAACCAAACGTGAGCAAGTGAACTCTGCCTTCGCCAGCATCGACCGAGTTGACATCCTGCTGAATAACGCCGGGATGAATATTCCCGAGCCGTTCGTGGATGTCTCTGAACCGCATCTGGACGATGTGATTGCCCTCAATGTGCGCGCTGCATTCCTGGTCTCGCAAGCGGCCGTACGAAAAATGCTTCAAGATCCCGATCGCCGCACCCGCGGCGGCAGCGTGATTCACGTGACCTCGCAAATGGGGCGCGTCGGCGCCGAACGGCGCACCGTCTATTGCATGACCAAGCATGCGATCGAAGGACTGACCAAAGCCATGGGCATCGAACTCGCGCCGGAAAATATCCGTGTGAACGCGATCGCTCCCACTTTTCTCGAAACGCCGATGACCGCCTCGTTCTTTGCGAATCCTGAATTCCGCAACTGGGTCCTCAGCCGAATTCCACTGGGCCGGATCGGCCGGATGGACGAAGTCACCGGCGCCATTGTTTTCCTGGCCTCGCCTGCAGCCTCCCTGATCACCGGCACAAGCTTGGCCGTCGACGGCGGCTGGACCGCGCGTTAAGCGCACCTCAATCACAAATCAGTGACGAACGGGATACACTAAATTGGTGGACGGATGCACAGCAGCGGGACCATGACTCAATTTGTGAAAGCTCGATGGTTGGCCATAGTTGCGATCATCGTGCTGTTATGCGGAACTAGCGCGCCTGCTTTTGCAGTGCGTTTCGATCCGCAAGCCACACCGAGCAACGCTCTCTCACAATCCAGCGGCCAAAACACGAGCAGCGCGAGTCCAGAAGAGCAGCAGCCGAAGGCCTACACGCTTCCGCCTGACAAGGAAGCTCGAGCCATCGCCTACGCGCACTCGCGCCACGAACTTTATTTCCTCGACTTTCTCTTCACCACGGTCGGGCTGATCCTCCTGATTCAACTCGGCGTAGGTCCCCGGCTGCGCGATTGGGCTGACCGTATTTCTAGGCGTCGCTTCCTTCAGGCTGTGATTTTTGCCGGCGTGTTTTTCATTTTGCTCGGACTGCTGGGCTTGCCAGCGGCCGCGGGCAGCCACTGGCTGGCGCGTTATTACGGACAGTCGGTCCAGGGCTGGGGCTCCTGGTTCTTGGACTCCATCAAGGGCGGCATCGTCGGACTGATTCTGGCAATCGTTCTCGTGTGGCTTTTTTATGGGCTCGTGCGTCGCAGCCCGCGGCGCTGGTGGTTCTATGCATGGCTGGGTGCGCTGCCGATTCTGATTTTCTTGATTTTTGTCGAGCCGCTCGTGCTCGAACCGCTTTTCTTCCGTTTCACTCCATTAGCTTCTACCGATCCGCAACTCGCCGACGCACTCGAACGCGTGGTCCAGCACGCTGGGCAGAACATTCCCGCGAATCGGATGTATCTGATGAACGCCAGCTCCAAGCTCAACGCGCTGAACGCTTATGTGACCGGCATCGGCGCGTCTGAGCGGGTCGTGGTGTGGGACACAACGATCGCCCAGATGACCACGCCCGAGATTCTTTTTGTCTTCGGGCATGAAATGGGTCACTACGTGCTCCATCACATCCGCAACGGCATTCTTTTCGGGGCCGGTATCCTGCTTATTTTTCTCTTTGCCGGCTTTCACGCACTGCACTGGGCGCTCCAGCGATTCGGTGCGGTGTGGAAAATTCGGGGTGCCGATGACTGGGCCTCCCTTCCGGTGCTCGTTTTCATCCTTTTCATCTTCAATTTTATTTCCACGCCCATCGACAACGCTTTCAGCCGTCACATTGAGCATCAAGCCGATCAGTATGGCCTCGAAGTGGTGCACGGAATCGTGCCCGATGCGCCGCAAGTGGCCGCGCAAAGCTTCCAGATTCTGGGCGAAGTCGATCTCGACGAGCCGTCGCCCTCTACAGCCGTAAAAATATGGTTCTACGATCACCCCCCGATCAACGAACGGATTCTCTTCGCGCAAACCTACGATCCATGGGACAAAGGTGAGTCGCCTGAATTCGTCAAGCAGTGACGCGACCGCCGGACAAGCGTGCACGATTTCTCGTGATACATTGGCTGGACGTCGATGACCAGAATCGTTCTCAACCAGATCGTTGCGGCGCCTCCGGAGGACGTCTTCGTTTTCTTCGTTCCACAGCGGATGCCGCATTGGTACGGGCCGGAGATGCAGAGCTCGTTTGAAACGCAGGGCTGCGGATCGGACTTTCGCGCGGGCTCCAAGGTATGCATTTCGGGAAGGATGGCGAACCGCATCTTTTCGCACACGGCCATCGTGACGGCATTCGAGAGGCCGCGCCTTTTCGAATGGCGATTTGAAGACGGCTACGGAGTGCAGGGCAGCGAGCGCTGGGAACTGGAGCGGCTGCCAAATTCCACTGGCGCTAAGACCATGATTCGCTTCACCGACGAATACAAAATTCCGGGCCGCTTCGGCCGCTTGATCGATTGGCTGCTGACGCGGCACGCGCTCGCGCGCCGAAATCGCGGCTACTTGGACCGGCTGGCGCGGCTCGCAGAGCGACGGCCTTCGAGGGGCTAAGCAGAATAATCCCAGCGATGTTTCGACTCTGATGCGGAGTGAGTCGCGCCGTCAAATCCGTCCGGGAGGATCAATTCATGAATGGCTCCGAAGCTCCGCGTTCCGATGACGTTGCGCCGCAGATTGAGCCTCCCCAACCCCGGCGCTTTTTTCTCGAATCGATCTTTCTAGGCCCAAACGGGGTACGTGCGGGCTGGCGCGCCACACTCTTTGTCGCGCTGTTTTTACTCTTTGTCTCTCTCGGAGGATCCGCTCTCCGGCTGCTTCGCCTTTCCGTACCGGGACCGATTACGCCTTCCGTACTCGGCGCGCAAGAAGCTTTGGCGGCCCTCTGCGCGATTGCCGCCGCTCTGATTATGGCCCGCCTGGAGCAGCGTCGCTTCGGCGACTACGGAATGCCGCTGAGGCAGGCTTTCGGAAAAAAATTCTGGCTGGGCGCCGTTTGGGGTATTGCGGCGATTAGCGCGCTCATGCTCGTCATCCGCGCATTCGGCGGATATTCGTTCGGTATGGTGGACCTTTCGCCCTCTGGTGTGGTCCGTTATGCGCTCGAGTGGGCGGTTGTTTTCTGTCTAGTGGGAATCTTCGAAGAGTTCTTCTTTCGGGGATATCTGCAATTCACGCTGAGCTCGGGAGTGGGATTCTGGCCCGCCGCCCTGCTGCTTTCCCTTGCCTTTGGAGCCGTGCACCTTCGCAATCCGGGCGAAGGGCCGGCTGGTGCGCTGAGCGTGCTCGTGATCGGAATGTTTCTTTGTTTCACCCTCCGCCGCACGGGAACCCTCTGGTTCGCCATCGGTTTTCATGCGGCTTATGATTTCGGCGAAACTTATGTTTATTCCGTGCCGGATAGCGGCATCGTCATGCCGGGGCATCTGCTGGCGTCATCGTTCCACGGCCCGGCGTGGTTGACGGGCGGCACGGTGGGCCCGGAAGGCAGCATTTTCGATTTTGTGATCATGGCCATTGCGTTTGTTGTCTTCGACCGCGTCTACCGCGCACGAAGTGAGGATCGCTCGGCACCACCGCGTGGATTCTGATTACCTGAATTACTCGACGACGACGCGCACAAATTTTTTCTTTCCCGCGCGCACCAGAAATTCGCCAGATTTTGAGAGATCGAGTTCTCTTTTCACATCGGCGGTGCGCTCACCATTGATCTCGACGCCACCCTGCTTCATCAGGCGTTCTGCTTCGCTTCGCGAGGGCGCGAGCGCCAATTCGACAAGAAGCGCGGTAAGGCGTTTCGGCTCACCTCGCTGGAGCTTGCGAATAGGCGCCTCGTCGGGGGCCTGACGTTCGCGGAAGACGCGACGAAATTCGTCGGAGGCTTTGCGAGCGGCGTCTTCGCCGTGGAAGCCGGCGATGATGTTGTGGGCGAGCTGCATCTTGGCGTCCATCGGATGCAGCACACCCGTGCTGACTTCTTCTTTAACGCGCACGATCACAGGCGGCGGAAAATCGGTGAGTAGATCGTAGTAAGACCACATCAGCTCATCGGAAATAGACATGATCTTGCCGAACATCTGCGTGGGCGATTCGGTTATTCCCACATAATTGCCGAGGCTCTTGGACATTTTGCGTTGCCCATCGGTGCCTACGAGAATGGGCATGGTGAACGCCACTTGCGATTCCTGGCCATATTCGCGCTGGATATCGCGGCCCACTAGAAGATTGAATTTCTGTTCGGTGGCACCAAGTTCCACATCGGCTTTGAGAGCGACGGAGTCATAGGCCTGAAACAAAGGGTAAAGAAGTTCGTGCACCGAAATGGCCTGATTATTGGCCAGACGCGATCGGAAATCCTCGCGTTCCAGCATGCGGGCGAGCCGATAATGCCCACAGAGCCGCACAATTTCGATGCCGCTCAAATCCCCGAGCCATTCGCTGTTGTAGCGGACTTCGGTGCGTTCACGGTCGAGGAGTTTATAGACCTGTTCGAGGTAAGTTTGCGCGTTGGCTTGCACCTGCTCGCGCGTAAGTGGCGGTCGCGTTTCCGATTGGCCTGTGGGATCGCCGACCATGGCAGTGAAATCACCGACCAGAAAGATCGCCGTATGGCCTTCGTCCTGAAAATGCTTGAGCTTGCGCAGCACCACCGTGTGCCCAAGATGCAGGTCGGGCGCGGTAGGATCGACGCCGAGCTTCACGCGCAAAGGCTTGCCGGAGATGCGAGAGCGTTCGAGCTTGGTGCGCAGCTCTTCTTCAGGAATGATCTCGGCGGAACCTTTACGCAGCGCTGCGAGTTGCTCGTCTACGGGACGGAATTTTTGCGGTGCAGTCATCGATGATGAAGTGGCCCTAGCGGCGCTTCGCGCGCTCGGTCAGGCGTTCCTCCTGAGTTTCTTCGGCGGTAGGCAGAACGCGACGGCCTTCGATGCGGAATTTGCCGGAGAGGACGAGGCGAACGGCCTCCGTATAGATGCGGTGCTCTTCACTCAGAATGCGCGCAGCGAGAGTTTCCTCGGTGTCGCCGGGCTCAATGGGAACAATAGCCTGCCTAACGATCGGGCCTGCGTCCAAATTTTCGTCTACGAAATGCACGGTGCAGCCGCTGAACTTCACGCCATAGTCGAGGGCTTGGCGCTGGGATTCGAGTCCGGGAAACGACGGCAGGAGCGACGGATGGATATTCAGAATTCGGCCGCGAAATGCCGCCACAAAGTAAGGCGAAAGCAGCCGCATGAACCCGGCCAGACACACCAGATCGACCCGAGCTTCGTTCAGGGCGGCCACGACCAGGCGATCGTAGGCTTCCCGTTCTACTCCCTTTGACGGAATCACCCGTGCGGGAATGCGGCGTTCCGTGGCGCGCTGGAGGCCCGGTGCATCTTCGCGATTGCTGATGACGATAGAAATTTCAGCATCGGGAATGCGGCCCGCTGCCGTGCTGTCCGCGAGGGCTTCGAAATTGGAACCGCGGCCGCTGAGCAGCACGCCAATTCTCTTTGTCATGCGGAAGTTAAGTTAACACAATCCGTTTGGCGCCGCCGTCGGCGCACTTAAGGTTATCCACTTTAGGTTATCGAGGATCGTTCCGATGTAGTTGGGGCGTCGAATTCTATTTGCTGTCCTTGGTGCTCGCCGGATTGCCAATAAATCTGTTGTATTGGGCAAGCTCTAGCGGCGAACACAGCATCTCGGTGACGTCGAAATTCCACGATTGCAGCTTGAAAGGCAGCTTATTCAGAGCGATCCACGATTTCGTATACATCTTCGGGTCGTTAATCGTTACCGTGAGTTCCAACGTATTGACGTCGACGCGGTGAAAGCGCTCTTCGATACGCAAATCAGGACTGTGCGGACGGCCCGCTCTGTCGACCCAGGTTTCGTCATTGATGCAGCAAGTCTGCACGACAAACGTGTAGTCGTCCTCCCACTTACCGATGGAATACCCAAACCACCTTGCTGCGGCATTTTTGGGGAAGTCTCGCCTGTCGGTCCAGATGGTGCGCCATACTTTCCCGAATTCGTACAGCACCATGACGCTGGCCGGCGTTTGCAGTATTTGTGTCGTCCTGAGTTCATACAAATCTTCGCGGGGAAGTCCCTGCGGATTACACGTCACGACCGGATCGTTGGTGTCTCCGGGAAGAACGCTTCTCGATCCGTTGCTCGGTTTCGTGAGGTTCAGCGCCGCCAAGCCCGCAGGCGTATAGGGCAACTTATGCTCCGCTTTTCCGTCTTCCGGCATGGCAGCCGCACCCATGGCTTGAATTCCGCCACTCCCGGGATCCCAAATTCCAAAGATGTCGCGACGCGGAGCGGGACCTGCCGGCTGATTTTGCGGAACGCGCTGCCCGGTCCAGCCATCGACAGGCGCAACAACAACGGAGGAGTTTGGTTGTTGCGTCGTCTGAGCGTATGCGAGCGAACAGAACGCCCCGGCCACAACGAACAAAATTGCCGAACTAACAGAGGACTTCCACATCGGCAGCTCCTTCCGAATCCGTCGCGGATTCTACTCATCCGCTTTGTGTTTCACAAGCCATTGTGCGGTCCCAAAATTAGTGGCATAAACGGATCGCCGTAAACGCAGCCAGCAGAATTCGGTGCCAAAATCGGGTGCCAAAACCGATTGAAGGACGTGAATGAAATCGGCCGGTGCATCTCTCGCCAGTAATTTCAAGCAGCCCACCTATCTCGGTTACCTTGCTCTCTTGCGCATTCTGATCGGCGTTTTATTCCTTCTGGTTGCTTGGCCCAAAGTTTCCGTGCGTTTCCTGAGTGGCGAGGTGTTGCCTCGGCAATTGCTGAACGGCATAGAAAAGGATCCGCTCGCGTGGCACCGCGCGTTCATCGCGGGAGTTGTAGTCCCCCATGGCCATTTCTTCAGTTATCTTTCGGCATTTGGCGAAATTTCCATCGGGCTTTCGTTACTAGTGGGCTGTCTGGTGAGGATCTCCTCGCTTTTCGGCGCGTTCTACAACTTCAACATTCTGTTTTCGGTCGCATATGGTGCCGGCGGTGGAACCGTCAACTACAACCGTGTCCTCATACTGTTGCACCTGATTTTCGTTTCAGCTTCCGCCGGCCGCTCTTTGGGCATCGATGGAGTTTTGAAGCGCCGCTTTCCGCACACATGGTTATTTTGATAAAACGCGCTCGTCGGTTTTCGGTGGAAAGTTAAGCGGCGACTAAATTGCGCGGAACTTACGTTCTGCGCAGTCGGTCCAGAAGCGGGTATAAGACAACTGCCACCACGGAATTCACCAGCGACGCAATGATCAGCCTCATCTCCAGGTAGGGCTCGTGCTGCCCCAGCAATATCCGGTCAGTCAAGACGAGCACGGCGTTGTGAAGATGAAAGAAGACGAAAGTCAGAAGGAACCGGCTGATAGGATGGTCCACGTCGATCCGTGAACCGAAAGAGGACGCCACGAAGCCGACCGCTGTTTTGGCAATTCCGTACATCCCGAAGGGCGTATGCCCAAGGCTGTCCTGGGCCAGCCCAATGACCATTCCCAGCAAAAGTCCGGACGAGGGATTTCTCCGGCTCAGACCGAAGTAAATCGTAACCAGAAGCGGAAGCTCCAGGATTGCCGCCGACCGAAAGTACACCGGCAGGAGAGCCTCGAGCGCCAGTGCCAGAACGACCACAGCTAAAACAGTACCGGCGTAATACTTGTGAACTTCTATGTGCTGGTCATACGGCGCGTGAATTTCCATGTCCATAGTCTAGTAATTTGCCTTCACGGATTGCTCGGCGTTTCTTGAGTCTCTGACGCTGGCGGAGTCTCAGGCTCCGCCGCTTTGGATGGCTCCTCTGAAGGAGCAGGCTTAGACGACGTCACGGAAGCCGCAGGCTTGGGCGGCGCCGGTGGGTTTACCGGTTTAGGCGGCGCAGGCGTCGTCGTTTTAATCGGTGTCACTGAAGCCACAGGTTTAGGAGCCGTCGGAGTTGCCGGGGCCGTCGCAAGCGTGGCAGGTTTCGGCGAGGTCACAGAGACAGACGCAACGGGAAGAGGCGCGGTTTTATCGGCGTCTTTGCGAAACGTAAACTCCTGCCGTGTGAGCAGCACCAGAACTTCCTCGAGCCCATCCAGCCGCGCCGCAGGCTTTACCGATATTTTCTGGAACGGGCTGCGGCGGTCCGGTTGCACTTGCACGACCGTACCGACTGGCAAATCCTTTGGGAAAATCCGATCCTGGCCTGAGGTGAGTATCTTTTCGCCCTGCTCAATTTTGACGTCATTGGCGATGTACTCGAGTCCGAGCAGCGGTTCGCCCGAACCGCGTACGGGACCTTGAGCGCGCGAGGTCGCCAGCAAGGCGCCCACGCCACTTTCCTTGTCCGTGAGCAGCAGTACTTGAGAGGTGTCCGGGTAAACAGCAAAGACTTTGCCCACCACGCCTTCCGGAGTGATTACGCCCATATCGCGCCTCACGCCGTCGCGTGTCCCTCGGTTGATGAAAACCATGTGGCTCGATGGATCTGGACTTGCCCCGATCACGCGCGCCGCCAGCGTTTGCACTTCGGTGTGCACGTCGCGAAATCCAAGCAATCCTGCGAGGCGATCCGCCTCCGCCGCGCGGCTCTCCAATTGAGAATTGCGCATTCGGAGTTCGCCGAGCTCAGTACGGAGTTGCTCGTTCTCCTCGCGCATGTGACGCAACGCCACATAGTTGTTCCAGATGCCCCGAACTCCGTCCACAGACCATGCCGCGCCGCGCCCCAAAGGGGATACGCTCTCGATCGCCCAAACGCGGATCAAGCGCACCTGTTGTCCGCGCCTGATCTGAATCGCGAGCAGCAGGACTTGAGCGGCAATGGCGGCCGCGAACAGAGCCAAAGATCGATGGCGTGAAGGAATGGACGAATCCTCTCTATTGCCTCAAACGAAAAATTACAGGCTTGCCGTCGCTTCCAAACTCGTTGGCTGTTCGCTGTCTAGTCTATGGACACTAAGCGAAGCAGGCGGAAATCACTGAGCATCTTTCCCGTGCCCAGCACCACGGAAGCCAGCGGATCATCCGCAATCGAAACCGGCAAGCCCGGTCTCCTCCCGAATGCGTTTGTCCAAATTTTTGATCAGCGCTCCGCCTCCAGTTAGCACGATGCCGCGGTCGCTGATATCCGCGGAAAGCTCAGGAGGAGTGCGCTCCAGCGCTACGCGAATGGCGTTCAAAATCGTCGAGATGCATTCAGAGAGCGCCTCGCGGATTTCGCTGTCGTCGATCGTTACGGTGCGCGGCACGCCTTCGATCAGATTGCGCCCCTTGACCTCCATGGTCAGCGGCTTCTCCAGAGGATAAGCGGATCCGATCTCCATCTTGATCTGCTCGGCGGTGCGCTCACCGACGAGGAGGTTGTATTTCCGCTTCAAATAGTGCATTACGGCTTCGTCCATCTCATTGCCGGCCACGCGCACCGATCGCGAATAGACGATTCCGCTCATCGAAATTACGGCGATATCGGTTGTGCCGCCGCCAATATCCACAACCATATTGCCGGAGGGCTCCTCGATGGGTAACCCGGCGCCAATGGCTGCCGCCATGGCCTGCTCCACCAGATAAACTTCGCTGGCCCTGGCGCGATAGGCGGAATCCTGCACCGCCCGTTTTTCCACCGGAGTGATTTCGCTGGGCACGCCAATGACGATGCGTGGATGAACCAGAACGCGCCGATTGTGGGCCTTCTGGATGAAGTAGGTCAGCATCTTTTCCGTAACTTTGAAATCCGCGATCACTCCGTCCTTCATGGGCTTGATGGCCACCACGTTGCCCGGAGTGCGGCCCAGCATGTCCTTTGCTTCGCGCCCTACGGCGACCACCTCGCTGGTGTTCTTATTGATGGCCACAATCGAGGGTTCATTGACTACGATGCCTTTACCCTTGGAAAATACCAGAGTGTTTGCCGTTCCCAAATCGATGGCCAGATCGGATGAAAACAGGCTGAAGACGGATCGAAGGTTGTAGCCGTTTTTACTGATCATTCTTATTCCCGCGCCGTTTCTGGCCGCGGTTCCCCTTTGCCGGCGACACAGTTCTTATGGAATCACGATAGGCACGCGCTTGATGGCCGTGCCTCCGCGACGATTCTGCCCGGTCACCACGATCTCGTGACTGCCCCGCGAGAGCGGCTGCGTGAAGTAGCGGAAATGGCCATCGCGCTGGATGTCCGCCACCGCCTCTCCATTGATAATGAGCGCCGCGTTAGGCTCCGTTGCGCCCCATGAGCTCCACCACGCTGCCGTGCAATTGCGTGCCGTCTACTTCCAGGAGCATCTCATCGGTCTTGCCTTGGGCGATCAGCGTAAACCTGAAGGCATCGCTTGGCGCGCTCTCCTTCTTGTGGGCGTCGATTGCTGTGACGTTCCAGTAATAATCGGCCGGGTCGAATCCGCTCAGGTCCGCGCTTGTCCCGGTGACCGTCTTTCTCGGCGGCGATACGCGTAAACATTGAGTTCGTGCTGACGCGCAAGGCTGTAACTCACCGCATCGGGAATCGCCGCCCAGGCGAAGTGCACAGTAGCGTGTTTCGGATCTGCTTCGATCAACGGCTGGAGGTTTAAAGGCGACGTCAAGGCCGGGTGGCGCCAGCACGGTGGTCTTCGTCATCGTGCCACTCGATGAATTAAAACGTCACGCGTTCCCATTCGCCGATGGCCACGTGTTGATTGCCAACCTGCATATCCGCTGCGCCGGCGGAAACCGTGATCTGGTTTTCATCCGTAGTAGGATCCGTGCGAACTGCCGCGCGGCTATTTTCCTGCAATGATGCTCGCGCGTTCGCGAAAGAAACCTCGGCACGCGATCGCGGCGATTGCCATGTCCCCGTCGCCAAATCTACAGCGCCGGAACTGATGTGCACGCCCACGCTGGTCGTCTGATCGCGATCGATAAAATTCTGTTCCACCGTTACGAAAGAATTTGATTTGATCGTATAGGTTGTGCCGTCCACGAAGGTGAGCCTTGCCGCGCCGTCATCGCCGGTGCGAATCAAATCTCCTCGGTCGAGCGTGCTGCGGTAATCGGCATTTTCCCAGGTGACTGAGTTGACCCGCTTTATTTCCACCTTGCCATCGAGGTTAACGAAGCGCGCCTGATTCTGCGCTAAAGCGCCGGCATTGGACGGGGCGGCTGCCCAAGCTGTGCGACACGCGGTCCAATGCCCTGACCAGCCAGGCGGGCCGAGCCAGGTACACACCTGCGCACAGAATAATCACCACCAACACAACGTAAGTGACCACCGTGCGGTAGCTGATCGCAGTCCAATAGACCTCGATGGCCGGACCTTTGCCGTGTTTTGCCGAACCGGGCTGTCGCGAATCAGGCATAAAAACGTGATTTTTACGCTGGTTTTGCAATCTAGCACACGGTATAGGGGGTCGCAAGACAACGACTTAGGGGTGTTGCTCCTACCTACAACATCGGGCGCACTCGCCTGAAAACCGACAGTGGCCCTTGGTCTGATTTTCCGGGATTTCGCGTTTGAGCACAGGGGCGAGCTGCCCTATAATCAGGGTTTCAAGACAACAAAAGGCGCGCTGCATGATGGCTGGAAGTTCCTCTGCGTGCTAGCAAGGTGGCGGTAAAGTGTTCAAATCACTACATAAGAAAAACCTCGGCGTCCGGATCATGCTCGGCGTGATCGTCGGACTGCTCGGCGTCGGCATGCTGCTCTATCTCATTCCTGGGCAAGGCACAGACAGCGTCTCTGCCGCTGACGTAGTGGCGACGGTGGATAACCAATCGATCACGGTTACGGATATTCGTTCACAGTTGGGACGTATCGAGCGCACTGGCGCCATTCCCGCTGCGCTGGAGCCCTTGTACGCGCAGCAAGTCCTTAATGAATTGGTGTTCCAGAAAGAGCTGGCCATCGAGGCCAAACAACTCGGAATTACCGTTACCGACCAGGAGCGCGCAGATCGCATCCGGCAATTAGTTCCCACGGCGTTCGTGGGCGGCACCTTTGTGGGTAACGATCAATACGCGGCGCAGGTGGAAGCAGCTTCGGGGATGGGAGTTCCGGAATTTGAGGATCTCGTGGGTCAGGGATTGCTCGAGGAGAAGTTCCGCGAGCTCGTTACCGACGGCATGTCCGTTTCGCCCGCGGAAGTGCGAACAGGAATTCCGGCGACGCAACGACAAGATCAAGCTCAACTACGTAGTCGTCAAGCCCGAAGATTTGCAGTCCAAAATCGAAGCGAGCGACACCGATCTTTCTGCATATTTCGAGAAGAATAAAGGGAGATATAACGTTCCTGAGCGGCGCGTCGTGCAGTACGCGTTTCTTGATCTCGAGCAGCTTCGGCTTCACGCCAATATTTCTCAAGATCAAATTCGCGCCTATTACAACGACCACATCGATCGCTATAAACAGCCGGACCGTGCCCACGTGGCGCATATCTTGTTCAAGACGGTAGGCAAGACCGATGCGGAATCCGAAGAGATCCGCAAGAAAGCCGAAGACGTTCTGAAAAAAGCCAAGAGCGGCGCGAATTTCGGCGACCTTGCCAAGCAATACTCCGAGGACACGAGCAAAGACAAGGGCGGCGATCTCGATTGGATCGTGCGCGGGCAAACCGTTCCCGAATTCGAGCAAGCGGCTTTCACCCTGCCGATCGGATCGGTTTCCGATCTGGTGAAAACACAATACGGATTCCACATCGTCAAGGTTCTCGATCGTCAGGCCGCCCGTACGCAGACGCTGGACGAAGTCTTTCCGCAAATTTTGGGCACTCTGCAGGAAGATCAAGCGCAGCGCGCGGCCGAGGATCTTTCCGGGCAGATTTCGGCCGAGATCCGCCGGTCGGGTCGCGTTTCCATCGACGATCTAGCGAAAAAGTTCAATTTGAAATTGGGACAAACGCCGCCTCTCGAGGCGAATCAGCCCATTCCGGAGGTCGGCAATTCGCCGGAACTCGCCGAGACGGTTTTCCGCCTGCGCCCCGGCGACGATAGCTCTCCCATCCACACCGACAAGGGCTATGTTGTTATTTCGGTCAAAGAAGATCAGCCGGCTCATCCCGCCACGCTTTCCGAAGTTCATGACCGGGTCTTGGCTGATTATCGGCACGAGAAGGCAACTGATCTCGCAAAAGCCCGAGCGGAAGAACTGGCGAAGCGTACCAAGTCCGGCGAGGATCTGACAAAAGCAGCGAAGGCGCTTGGCTTGGAAGCAAAAACGAGCGATCTTTTCTCTCGCACGGGCTCAGTAAGCGATCTCGGAGGCGCAGCGCAACTTGGCCCGGCGTTCAGCCTATCCGTTGGCCAAACCAGCGATGCGGTTTCTCTGGGCGCAAATTGGGCCGTGTATAAAGTCCTCGACCGCCAAGATGCAAATCCCGCGGATATGGCGAAGCAACAGCAGGACGTTCAACAGCAGCTTTTGGATGCGCGCCGCACCATGGCCTTTGAGGCTTTCCGCAAGTCTCTTGATAACAGCATGAGGCAGGGAGGGAAGCTAAAGATGAACGCCGAAAATCTCAGGCGCATTACCACGCCGTCGAGTTCCTAGAAAGCTTCGGTCTAACCCTGATCTTCGATAAGTGCTTCGCCCTGGAATCGAGGCTGGCGGCGGAGCTGCTTGGCAGGCACGTCAACGTTACTTCTCGCGTAAAATAATTTCTCCCGAACCGATGCACTGATCGTTCAGCCACAACCTGTAGCGAAATGAGCCGGGCTTGGTTCCGGGACGGGGAGGTCCGCTCAGCAATCGCATGCCCGCCGGAGCTTGAAAGATATTCGACGCAAAGGGCGAACGGTTGGGGTCGAACTCGACCTTCAATTGCCCCTCCCCTGCGACCCACGCCACCTGGTCCGAAGGCCCAATCACCATCGCCTCCGGGATCACCCCGACTAAAATTGTTTTCTCAGCCATAGAGTATGTCCGTTTCAGGACAGTGCGCGAAGATAACACACTCTGAATTCCCGCCGAGAGATTTTCGAACGAGCGTTCACCTGTCCGTCGGGTCAGGCGCTTTTTTGCAACTTATACGGGTGAATTGCTTGACGCTTCTCAAACGAACGCCCATACTCGAATCATAGTCATTAC
This sequence comes from uncultured Acidobacteriota bacterium, assembly GCA_963846235.1. Taxonomy (GTDB): domain Bacteria; phylum Acidobacteriota; class Terriglobia; order Acidiferrales; family UBA7541; genus Palsa-189. The sequence continues at coordinate 1,869,982 of CAWJVF010000002.1, read as the reverse complement.
CACATTAGAGCGCCCCGACTGCGTGTGTCCCTGCGCTCAGAAAGAACTCCGGGAACCAATTCCGGGCTCGAGGGAACACCATGGCATTCGGTTGGATTACTCTGAAAAGCGGCGATCGCATCTCGCTTGTCCGTTCTTCTCCTTTCTTCCTCGTTCATCTCGCTTGTCTCGCGGCATTCTTTTTAAAGTTCCACTGGTCGTATTTGATTGTTTGTCTCGCCCTGTATTACATCCGCATGTTTTGTGTGACGGCGGGATATCACCGCTATTTTTCGCATCGTTCATTTAAGACGAGCCGCGCCTTTCAATTCGTGATGGCGCTTGTGGCGACCATGTCCACGCAGAAGGGTGTGCTTTGGTGGGCCGCCAATCACCGCCATCATCATCGCCATTCGGATATGGACGAGGATCTGCATTCCCCCACGTTGCGCGGCTTTCTGTATGCGCATGTGGGCTGGATCTTGTCCGATCGTTATAACCAAACAAAGACAGAACTGATTGGCGATTTCAATAAATATCCCGAGTTGCGCTGGCTGAACAAATATCACGTCGTCCCCCCCGTCATTCTCGCCGTTAGCATGTTTCTCGCCGGCGGCTGGGGTCTGCTCGTTTGGGGCTATTGCATCAGCACCGTTATCCTGTGGCACAGCTCCTTCACGATTAATTCGCTATCGCATATCTTTGGCCGGCGCCGCTACGCCACCACGGATACCAGCAAGAACAATGCGCTGCTCGCGCTGCTGACCATGGGCGAGGGATGGCATAACAACCATCATCACTACATGGCCTCGGCTCGCCAGGGCTTTTTCTGGTGGGAAGTCGACATCACCTACTACGTTTTGAAGATGCTTTCCTGGTGCGGGATCGTGTGGGATTTGCGGCAACCTCCGAGGCACGTGCTGCTCGGCGCCGAAATCCAGCAAGCCGCCGCGGACTAAGTCTCGCGGGTTTGTTTGTAAAAGCGCGTTCCGACCGGCTAACTCGCTTCCTTAGCAGGTCTACTTACTTTCCGCCTAATACCGCATTGACCGCTTCGGTGATCTTTCGCGCGGAGATTCCGAAGGCCTCCAGCAACTCCTCGGGCTTGCCCGAATGCGGCACGCGATCTACTGCCAGGCGCCGCACCGCTGTCAGGGGCACGGCAGCCAGGGCAAGATCCGCAAGTACGGCTTCACCCAGACCGCCTTCCTCGTAGTGGTCTTCCACGGTAACGAGTTTGCCGCCGGTGGCACGAACATGCTCGGCGAGCGCCGCGGTGTCCAGGGGCTTGACGCAATAAAGATCGAGCACGCGGATGGCGATGCCGCGCGATTTAAGTTCGTCGTAAGCCTTGAGGGCTTCGTAAACCGTTACGCCAGCGCCGATCACGGTGACGCGATCATTTGCGCTTTGCCGCAACACTTTTAACCCCGGCACGGGAAACTTCTCGTCCTTGGCGTACAACACTGCTGTCTTCGGCCGCGAGGTCCGCAGATAACAGATACCCGACCGCCGTGCCATCTCTTCGGTCAGCCGTTCCGCCGAAACGCCGTCGCTCGGATAAAACACGGTCGCGCCGGGAATCGCCCGGAAGATAGCCAAATCCTCGAGCGCCATTTGCGAAGGGCCATCCTCACCGATCGAGACTCCGCAGTGCGAGCCAACCATCTTAATGCTGCTGCGGCTGATGCCCGCCATGCGCACCTGGTCATAAGCACGTGCCAGGAAACAGGCGAATGTGCCGATAAAGGGCACGAGCCCCTGCGCGGCCATGCCTACACCCAGCGAAACCATGTTCTGTTCCGCAATGAAGCCCTCCACGAGCCGCTCAGGGAAGGCCTTTTGCAGTGTTTCCGTAAACGTGGAGTTTTTGACGTCGCCGTCAATGGCGTAAACCTTGGGATTTACTGTGGCGACATTCTTCAATCCGACGCCAAAGGCCTCCCTGGTGGCGACACTTTGTCCTAGTTTGTAATCGGGCGCGGGCGGGGCAGGGAAATTCGGCTCCGGCGCAGGGAGCGGCTTGCGTTCATAAGACCGGCCATCGTCTTTTGGCACCGGAGGAATGGCCCCAAGTTCGGCGAGCGCTTTTTCGAGCTGCTCGGGTGACAAGGCTTTGCCGTGCCAGCCCTCCTTGCCGGAAAGAAAGCTGATGCCGTGGCCCTTGTCGGTGCGGGCGATGATTGCATACGGCTTCCCACGCGTGGCGCGGGCATGGTCCAGCGCGGCGACAACCGCCGCAATATCGTGTCCGTCGATGACTTCGGCGACCCAGCCCTGCGACTCAAATTTGCGCCGATAGATGTCCATATTGTGCTCGTACATGGTGTGCTGGCTCTGGCCCAAAGCGTTGATATCGGCGAGCGCGACCAAATTGTCGATGCCGTAGTGACCTGCGAATTCCGCAGCCTCCCAGATGTTTCCTTCGGCCAGTTCACCGTCGCCCGTCAAAACGTAAACGCGCGCAGCCGATTTCCCAACCCGCGCGCCGATCGCCAGGCCCGCCCCCACGGAGAGCCCTTGCCCAAGCGAGCCCGTGGCAGCGTCGACACCGGGAATACGTGGCGTGGGGTGGCCTTCGAGTTCGCTCGAGAATTGCCGGAGAGTCATGAGCCGGGAAACGGGAAAGACGCCCGCCTCGGCCAGCGCCGCATAGAGAATCGGCGCGGCGTGCCCCTTCGAGAGGACAAAACGATCGCTGCCCACCGAGTTGGGATTGGCTACGTCGAGTTTCATGGCGTAGAAGAACGTCGCGGCAACAAGCTCAGCAGCCGAAAGACAGGAGGTCGGGTGGCCCGAACCGGCTGCCGTAGTCATGCGTAAGGAATGAATGCGAAGCAGGCGCGCTTTCTCGCGAAGCTGTTCGAGTAGCGCCGAAGTGGGTGCCGCTTGTCCTGGTGCGGTCATAAGACCTCCTTCTAATTAGGCCGTGCGCAACGTTACTTTGGTTAGAGGCGACGCGGCATGTTGCGGGTGCACGTCTCTTTCAGAGTTCAACGCCATTGTATCGAAACGCCGAAACCCCGCTCAGAAACTTCGGCGATATCAGAGGAGGGCATAGAATTAGGCCCCCACCCCCCGCCTATTTTTGCGCAAGTGTTCATTCTACGGCTGTTAACTCGTGTGCGTCGAATGTCCTTGCTCTCTGAGCGTTCTGCCCTCGCCTTGTTCATTCTGTCGCGCCTGCCAGAGCTGTTCCCGTCGGATGCGGCGCGCAATTCGCTATCGGTTGCAGCGGTTCGGCTACCGAGCGCCGTGACCTGCTGTAATTCGAACGCGCGGGGACAATCCACCTCGGCATCTTTCGAGGATGTTCTATTTTACCTTACGAGTAAAGATCGGGATTCCGGCGGCAATAAAAGCAGTGTGGAATCGATCGCTTTAGGGCAAGAAATCAGCGGCGGCGGGGCTGTGCCGCCTGGTGATCGAGGTGCGCTGCGAGTTCCGTAAGACTATTGACGAGGAGATCCGGCGGGTTCTTTGCGAGTTGGTCGGCGCCGAGGCCGTAAGTTACCCCACAACACCAAGTTCCTGCATTGCGTGCCGTGCGTACGTCCACTTCGGAATCGCCTACGAGCATGGCTTGCTTGGGCGCGGCACCAAAATCGCGCAGCAAAACGCTCATTCCCGCAGGATTGGGCTTTTTGCTTTCGAAGCTGTTGCCGCCGTAGATGTAGCGAAAGTAGGACGCAAGCCCCAATCCCTCAAGGATCTGGCGGCTGAATCGCACCGGCTTATTTGTGAGCACGGCCATGGGCATGCCGTCGAGCGCAGCCAGTCCCTCGCGCACACCGGGATAGGTGACCGTGTTATCAAGCATGTGAGCGCGATAGTAAGAAAGAAAAAACGCCAGCCCTTGCTCACATTCTTCCCGAGTGGCGCCGGGCCCGAGCGCCTGTTCAATGAGCCGCGCGGCCCCCTGACCCACATACCCGAAAATCCGATCGTTATGGAGAGGCGCGCGGCCCATCTCCTTGAGAGTGGCGTTCACCGAAAGGGCGAGGTCGGCGCCGGAGTCGATCAGCGTGCCGTCGAGATCAAAAATGAGAACGCGAACATCCGCGAAGGGCGCCGCATCCGAGGTTAAGTTCGTGGCGTGCATAGAAGCGAAGAATTATTCTAGCCGAAACAATATTCGGGCGAGATTGCGAAAAATGCGTGAGTTTCTTTGTCACGGCCAAGCCACGCTGATAAAATTTCTCCTTTTCGAAGCACATGGGAGGCAATGCTAGTTCATGGCAGAGATTTTTCCCTTTCACGCGTACCGCTATAACCCCGAGCGAATAAAGCTCGCCGACGCCGTCACACAGCCTTACGACAAGATCACTCCGGCGATGCAGGAGCGCTATGCCGCTGTAAGCCCCTACAACCTGATTGCCGTGGAAAAGGGCAAGCCTTCGCCAAAGGACTCTGCCGCGGACAACGTTTACACCCGAGCAGAAAAAGCTCTAGAGCAATGGATCCGCGAGGGTGCGATGGTGCGGGACTCCCGGCCCGGAATTTACGCTTATTTCCAGGAATATGCGGTGCCGGGCACAACGGAGCGGCATAGGCGCAAAGGCTTCATCGCGCTGGGCCGCGTGGAGGACTATTCGGCACACGTAGTTTTCCGGCATGAGCTGACGCATTCAGGGCCCAAAGCCGACCGCCTGGAACTGCTACGCCACACGCGTACACACACTGGGCAGCTCTTTATGCTTTATTCGGATCCGCAAAGGCAAATCGACGGATTGCTAGATCAGATTGCCGCGGGTTCCCGTCCTGAAGAAGCCAAGGATGAATATGGCGTTGTGCACCGGCTCTGGCCCGTATTCGATACCCCAATCATCGCCGATGTTGCGCGAGCAATGGCTTCTCAGAAATTGGTGATTGCCGATGGACATCACCGCTACGAGACCGCGCTTGCATACCGCGACGAATCCCGCGCGAAATGCAAAAACGGCGACCGCAATGCACCTTACGAAAAGGCCATGATGACGTTTTTCAATACGCATGGCGAAGGCCTGCTGATCTTGCCGACTCATCGTTTGGTATCGAATCTGCCTTCGCTCGATATGGGAGCATTCCGCCGAAAAATATCTGCGATATTCGACCAGGAAGACTACGCGTTTGGCAGCGAGGCTGCCCGCGCTGTCGCCAGTGAGCGATTTCAGAACGACCTGCGAACGAGCGGAGAAAGCGGAAGGGCCTTCGGAATGTACGCCGGGGGCAGCTTCACTCTGCTTCGATTGCGGCGTGACGCCGCCCTGCAGAAACTAATGCCCGATTTATCGCCAGCGCAGCGCAAACTCGACGTGGTTTTGCTGCACCGCGTATTGATCGAGGAGGGCCTGGGCATCACGCCGGCGGCCGTCACCGCCGGGCAAAACGTCAGTTACGAGCGAGAAATTGGAGCGGCATTGGAGGCTGTGGACCGCAAGCGGGCGCAGATCTGCTTCTTGTTGAATCCAGTCGATGTCTCCCAAGTAATGGACATCGCACTGGCCGGTGACGTCCTGCCGCAGAAATCGACGGACTTCTATCCCAAGCTTCTGAGCGGCCTAACGCTCTATCGGTTGGACTGAGTAGTTCGCTTAACTTAGTGGCCGAAGCTGCTGACGGCTGCCGCTTCCGACGGGTAAACATCAAAAACAGTGAGCAGCTTCGTTACTTGCAGGATTTCCTGAAATTTCTTTCCGAGATTCGAAAGCTTTAGCGATGCGCCTTGAGTGCGTGCGCTGTGATGCGCCGCGACGAGCGTGCCGAGCCCCGCGCTGTCGATATAACTTACGTTGCTCATGTCCAGCACGATCTTCTTTTTCCCAGAGGCCAGCATTTTCTTCACTTCTTCGCGCAAGGCATTGCTCTCTTCACCGAGAACAACACGCCCGTCAAGCCCCACCACTGCGATGCCATCCACTTCGTGCACATTCATTTTGAGTGCCACGGTTCAATCTCCTTTTGCTCATTTGCAAGCACTCGCGCCGATCAAAGATCTGGCATGGGTGCTATCAGGCCGGCATTTCCAAACGGAAGTTCAATAATAATCCGAACAGGACATATAGTAGCCGCATGTGGGGCAGCGCAACTTGCACTTATGCGCCTCCAACCGCGCTGAACACACAGGGCAGAAATTCGACGGATTTTCGTTTTTCTGTTCTTTCTGCCGCGATTCGAGGCCAGCATCAGACTTTGTCACTTCCGAACTGGCTTGTCGGTATCGCACAAATGATACGTATAGCATAGAAGTGTACGAATTGGGGAGTTCGGCTCATCCGGAAACCATCGCCGCCAGTCTTGCAACTAGGGGACCCGGACGGACATCTATATCGTAGGGAGCTTTTCCGCTTACACGGCCATGACAAACGCGATATCCAGATTCGGATTGGTGGCGGCTTTAACCGTCGCTGTTGCGATTTCGGCTTCAGGGCAGGGCCGAGGCGGTGCGGCCCCCATGCGTGCGTCCTCTGCGCCAGCACGGAGCTTTTCGGGCGCTGGGCACGGATTTGCAGGGCGTCCTCGAGGGATCGGAACGAGGCCCGGCGCGTTCAGGGGGGTTGCTCGTCCGCTGGTAGGCACGCCGCTGAATCCGAATTTTGCACCCCTACGGGGCGTGCCCGGCTTCGGCTTCGATTTCGAACATCTGGCGGCGATCCAGGGGGCATCGAGAGGCCGATTCGGGCGGGGAGATCGAGATAGAGATAGAGGTGGTTTTTTTACCCCGCTATTCTTTGACGGCGGTTGGCCACTTTACCCGTACGATTATCCCTACGACAACGGCTATCCGAATGATAACGCTGCACCTGAGGGTTACAGCGGCGCGGCTCAGCAACCACCGATTTTCGTAGTACCTCAGCCGCAGCCGAATACGTCAGCGCCAGCCGACGCTCCATCGAGACAAGCCGCGACGCCACAAACTCCGCCTCCACCCGAACTGGGACAGTTGATCCTGGTGCGCAGCGACGGCGAGGTTCTGCTTGCTGTGGCTTTTACAGTGAGAAGTGGCCAACTCACCTACATCACTAACGAGGGCGCCAAGCGCTCTTTCCCGGTCAGCGAGTTGGATAAGCAGGCCACGCAGCAAATGAACGACGCCAACGGCACGTCGGTTTCGCTTCCCGAGTAGTTGCCCAGTTTCGCTTAAGGGAGTTCCATAGCCTGCAATTTCGCGTGTGGTATCTGCACGCCCGGCGAGCTAGTTTTTCCGGACGATCAGCCTGAGGCAGATCAGCTCTTGGTGGTGCGGAACGGTTCCGGCATGTAGTAGCCGGACTCCGGCAAACCGGCGCGCTCAAATTGCACGGTCGTATGCTGGATGCCAAACGTATTTGCCAGCCGGGCGCAAACTTGGGCGAGAATTTTCTCGCTTTCCTCCATGTGCATATCTGGAATGCGGAGATGACAGGAAAGTGCGTGATGACCGGCGCCCAGGGTCCAGATATGAATATCGTGGACCTCCTGCACGCCGGGAATTTCCAAAATGGCCCGCGCGACTTCGGGGAGCCGCATGTCGCGGGGCAGCCCTTCAAGCAAGATATGTGTGGATTCGCGCAAGATCCCGATCGTCGACCATAAAACGAAGCCGGCTATAACAAGCCCCAGCGCCGGATCCAGCCACAATGCGCCGCTCCAACGGATGACCAGAGCGCCGGCCAGAATGCCGATATTCGATAGCGCGTCCCCGAAATTATGGATAAGCAAGGCTCGCAGGTTTAAATCCTTGCGTCCGCGCATTAAACCCAACGTTATTCCGCCATTGATGAGGAGCGCGAAGAGCGACAGCCCGATCATCCATTGCTCATGGACAGCAACAGGATGCCGAAAGCGCTCGAAGGCTTCCCAGAACAAAGCCAATGCCACGAGGAGCAGCAGAATTGAGTTTGTGAAGGCGGCGAGCACGCCCGCGCGGCGATAGCCGAAGGTTCTTTCCGCATCGGCCGGGCGTTCGGCCCAGCGCGCAGCGATCAAGGAGATCAGGATGGCGGGTACGTCCGAAAGATTGTGAACAGCATCGCTTACCAGAGCGATGGAATGACCGAAATAGCCGCCCAGGAACTCGGCGGCGACCAGCACCAAGGTTGCCAGCAGCGCTGTGGAGAGGAATCCGCGGGCCGGATTTTCGCCTGGGTGGCAATCGCCTGGGTGGTGCACGTGCATGAAAACCATTTTACTGCAGAGACGCCGCACGGTTGCGCGGATGTGTCTTTCCGGCACACACAACGGCAAATAAGGTCTGGATTTGCAGGCGTTTACACCCGTCTCGTTCTTAGCAACGCAAAGCTGAATGCCCTTTGACTTCGGAACAAATCGACGCCTAGTATCCTTTAACCCTGTGTTACGAAGCATTTCCGGCCAGGCAAAGCGTATACGGTTGAAAGGCGCGATACCCGAGCTACCCCAAAGAATATGGCTAATGAGGTGGCCAAACTAAGCTTCTGGGGCGTGCGTGGATCCACGCCGACCGTCGACCGCGCCACATGGCGCTATGGCGGAAACACGCCCTGTCTTGAGCTGATTACGCCGGACGGCAAGCGGCTGATCCTGGATTGCGGTACCGGTTTACGAATTCTGGGCAATCGACTAGCTGCGTCCCCCGAAAAGACCATCGACGCTGAAATCCTGGTGACTCATTACCACTGGGATCATATTCAGGGCATTCCGTTTTTTGCGCCGCTTTATTCAGCGCAGAACAAATTTCACTTCTACAGTTTTCGATCGGACTTTATCGGACGCGACAGCCTGAAGCGCGTCTTTGAAGCGCAGATGGCCCATCCTTATTTCCCGGTGGATCTCCAGGCGATGCCCGCGCAGCGCGATTTCACCGATGTTTCCGGAGGAGATCGCTTTGCCATAGGCAAAACGCGCGTGACCACCGGCTGGCTGAATCATCCGCAGGGCTGCCTCGGGTATCGAATCGAAACTCCGGTCGGCACGATTGTTTACGCAACGGATAATGAGCCGGGAAATCTGGAATACGAGCGCAATTTACGGCGACTGGCCGAGGGCGCGGATATTTTTATCAATGACGCGCAGTACACTCCGGAGCAACTGGAGCGTCATCGAGGATGGGGGCATTCGAGCTGGCGCGAAGGCGTGCGCATCGCCATAGCTGCCGGCGTGCGCAACCTGGTTCTCTTTCATCACGACCCGGATTCGTCCGATAAGGCCATAGACGGCATTCTGCGCGATGCGCGAGCAGAATTCGAGAATACCTGGGCCGCGGCTGAAGGCATGGTGATGACGCTTGGCGAAGATCAGACCGACGTGGTGATCCCGGCGGTGCGCGACGGGCTGCGCCGCGAGGCGCATTTTCGGGCGCGCGTATCCGGCCTGAGGCAAGATGGCAGACCGTTCGATCAGGAGACGGTCATTCGCGACCTCAGTTTGCACGGCGCGCTGATCTATCTGGACCACAGCCCCAAATTGCAATCGGAACTGCAAGTCACCATCGAAAATCCCGGGAACGGGGATCACGCCGATCGCGCGTTGCGGGGATACGTGGTGCGCATCGAGCCCGGACCTGAAAAAGATCAGGTCGGCGTGGGGATTGTCTTTACCGAGTAGATGACGCAAACTCATTTGCGTCATCCATGGACCCGAACCGCAGCATTCCAACGCGCAAGCTGATTGCCGGGCTGATCGCCCAAGCGCCATTCGCGCTCAAGAACTTTCCAACTGTATTTCACCAACCTCTATCGCCGGAAAATCCTGCGGAGCAAAATCGTCGCGCCCTACGCGCTTATTTTCTATGCCACGCATAAATGCAATCTGGCGTGTAGCTACTGCACTCAGAAAGAGCCGGACGTCTTCAGCGATGAATTAACAACGAAGGACACGCTACGTCTTCTCAGCGTGATTCGCCGCGAGACGGACTCGATCGTCTTCACCGGCGGTGAGCCTACGTTGCGCACGGATATCGAAGAGTTGGTCGCCACAGCGCGACGCCGGCTGCGCTTTCGTTCGGTCATGCTCATTACCAACGGAACTTTGCTCGACCGCCGATTGAGCCTTTTCGAAAATCTCACGGGCCTGGTGATCAGCCTGGACGCACTCACCATGGATCCGACGAGCCCTTTATCGAAGCCCGCGGCACTGCCAAAGGTGATGGAGAATATCGCGCTCGCCAAATCGCGCATGCCCAATCCGCGAACGATCACTATCAGCACAGTGATCGAAGAGTGGAATATCGGAGAGATTGAACGCATTCTGGACTGGGCAGGCGAGCAGGGTTTTGTGTTCGCGACGCAAAGCGCGCTGAACGAAAAAATGCCCAATCTGCGATTGATCGAAAATCCGCGCTACCTTGAGCTGGTCCGAAAAATCATCGAACGGCGGAAGCAAAACATCCAGCCGATCAACGGAACGCCGCGCACCATCGAGACGCTTTTGCGCTTCGGCGATTTCCAGTGCTTTCCGACGATGTTCCCGCGGGTTTATCCGAATGGCGACGTTTTCTATCCTTGCGAACCGCTGCGCAAAATTGGCGGCAATCTGCTGCGCGAAGGCTCGCTGGCGAAGGTTTTCGCAAGGGGAAAGAAGCTCTACGGCGAGATTCCCGAATGCCACGGGATCTGCCATCTATTCGGGAATGTGGTCTCGCACTATTACACAAACGATTTCTGGCGCTTGGCAGGCGAATACATACGCTGAGCGGCTTTCCCCGACTAATATCTCCGGCTTGAGCAATACTGAATCCCCGCACTGCGCCCGCCGCGAATACTGCTAAGGCGTCAGCGAGACAGATACGCCGTAAGACGCCGTCATTGGGTTATAAAGCGGCTCTACGCGTACGGATTTGGTCTTCGGAGAGTAGAACGCGGAGTGGTGGTGATACACATATCCGCCAATCGAGTAGCCGATCACGGATCCGACCAGAGCGTCGGAGGGAAAATGGTTTTCGCCTGTCACTCGGGCGATGGCCACGCCCGTCGCTAAGCCATAGAGCGCGACATGCAGCCACGGGTGGCCGGGAGTCTCTTCGACTATCACCCGCGCGAAAGCGAAACTGGCTGCCGCATGCCCGGAAGGAAACGAACTGCTGAAACTATAGACGTCTGTGTCATCCGGCCAGAATTTTCCCGTGCCGGGAGGCACGAAGGGGCGTTGCCGGTTCGTTGCAAGCTTGAGCGCCTCCACGACTATACCGGCGTCGGCCAGACTTTCCAGGGCGAGCACGCCGGTTTCTCGCGGCCCTTCCTTGTGATCCAACTTCCCGATCAAGTAGGTGAGACCGGCAGCAGGAACCAACAGTATACGCAGACCCGAGGTAGCGTAAAATCATTGCTCACGCGGACGCGCGTAGTAGACGGGCCCAGCGCGTTCATGGCCCGCACGTCGTAGACAAATGCCAGTGACGTTGCTGCTGCAAACGGGACCAGCCAAAGCAATTTCCGGCCGCGAAGGCGGGCTGGGGCGGTCCAAATTCCTCTTTGGTCGTGCAAGACGTCATCCAGGCACGTCAACGGACTGGAGACCAGATCACAGGCCCTGCCGGTGATCTGAGTTGTGGTTGCGGCGCCGGTCTGGGTCTGCGTCTGTGCGGCAGTGCTATCCACGGGGTTTGAATCTGCGGAGTGGCAGTTGACGAAGGCGTCTGCGGCACAGCGATCGGGATAAATGCGGGATCCGGCGACTGATGCCGACTCAAGCGAAGTCTGCGCGCGAATCGCTGGAGCGAGGGCCAGCAGGAGCACACCGATACCACTGATTCGAACCCAATGACAAAAGGTTGAAAGGCCTTTTTCACGCTAAATCTCCCTGGCCGGACACTCTTCTACGATGCGCTAAACCCTTATGGAGACGCCCGGTGGTTAGCGCAAGACTGGAAGCTCGCGGTTGAGGCGGCTGCGAACTGTGGCTTCGGCGACGCCCGCCAGATGCTGTGCGAAGCTGCCTTCGTAGATAAATTCCGCCTTCATCTGTTCGCCATCCAGACGAAAGCTCCAGTCGTTGCCGGAAGGCTCCACGACGAGTGTTCGGACTTGCGTCAGCGGAATTTCCAGCAAGACGTGAAGGGCAGAATCGAGCGCCCATAGGCGATCGGGGCCGACGAAGAGCTTCGTTCGATGGCGGTTTCCGGCGGCATCGATGTAGTGACCACCATCTACCGTGATTAACGCTCCCAATTCTTTTGCCCGCGCATCAACGGAAATTTCGGGGCGCTCCGCACTGACAAGCAGGCCGAACAGCAAGATCAGCGCCCCCGCAGCGATCAGCGCGAAGGCAGGCCCGCGAACAAAGCCGAAAACGAGAATCGATATGCCAGCAATTGCTACAAGAATACGAATGAAATTCCACGCTTTTCTGCGGCGCCGCAATCGGTTCACCTTTGGAATCATGAGAACCAGCGCGAAAATCAGCCATAGCCCGCCGCGACGCAGCCGAGCCGCGCCCGCACGCAATATCGAAATTGAGGGATCCGTCATCGAACGACTCGGCCAATCTTCGATTGAGCTTCGGCTGTATGTCAAATCACTAGGCAAATCCGAGCGGAATTCCGGTCGCTTTCGTCACAAGACGGGTGATTCCAGCAAAAAAAGCGGACGGCGGCTAAGTTACAATGGAAGTGCATCGAAAAGGTAGTCATGGCAGAAACGGCAACTCCATCCGATCTGGGCGAAGCAGGCAACACAGAAAATCAAAGAGCGCGGATAGGTCTGCGCACCACGCTGCGGGCGCTGCGTCATCGCAACTTTCAGCTCTTTTTTAGCGGCCAGCTAATCTCCCTTGTCGGCACGTGGATGCAGAACATTGCCCAGGACTGGCTCGTCTATAGGATGACGGGTTCGTCGCTACTCATGGGCACGGTCGCCTTCGTCAGCCAGATACCCATTTTTCTGCTGGCACCGGTCGCCGGCATCGTAGCGGACCGGTACAATCGCCACCGCATCGTTATCGCGACTCAGACGGCGTCCATGATACTGGCGCTTACGCTGGCCACGCTGACGCTCACCGGACGCATTCGAATCTGGGAGATTATGGTCATCGCATCATTGCTTGGCGTCGTAAATGCCTTTGATATTCCCGCGCGCCAGGCTTTCCTGATCGAGATGGTCGGACGCGACGATCTATTGAACGCTATCGCGTTGAACTCCTCCATGTTCAACAGCGCGCGCATTATCGGGCCAGCCATCGCCGGAATTGTGGTGGCGACAGTTGGGGAAGGCTGGTGTTTTTTCGCTAACGGCATCAGTTACATCGCCGTGATCGCCGGATTGTTGATGATGCGGCTCACCAAGCGCACGGAACTGCAAAAACACGGTTCGCCGCTGGAAAATATGATCGAAGGATTTCGCTTCGCGCGGCATACGGCTCCTGTGCAAGCCTTGCTTCTCCTGACCGGCTTTGTGAGCCTCGCGGCGATGCCTTATACGGTATTGATGCCGATTTTCGCAGGACGTATTCTGCATGGTGGAGCGCGCGAGTTGGGCCTACTGATGATGATGACCGGCGTCGGCGCGCTGCTCGGAGCCTTGACGCTTGCCTCGAAGCCCAGCGTCAGCGGGCTCGGCAAATGGGTGTGGATGGCGGCGACCGGCTTTGGAACAAGCCTGATATTGTTTTCCTTTTCGCGACACTTGTGGCTTTCGTTGCTTTTCCTTGTACCAACCGGATTCGGCATGATGGTTCAAATGGGTGCAACTAACACGCTTTTGCAGGTGATGGTTCCCGATCGCCTGCGCGGGCGCGTGATGTCGCTTTACTCTATGATGTTTATCGGCATGGGTCCTATTGGAGCCTTTGCGGGCGGCGCGCTCGCGGCGAGAATCGGCGCGCCATTGACTGTTTCCATCGGTGGGCTCGTTTGCGTTGTGGGAGGCGCCATCTTTGCGAGGCGCTTGCCGGCCATCCGCAGTGAAGCCCGGCAATTGATCCTTGCCCATGGGATGGGTACCGGCGAACCTCCGGCGTCTTTGCCGGCCTCGCGCTCGTAGGCCAAAACGATCTAACCCGCGGACCCTGGGCGCAATCAAACCCTACATCGAGAATTCTTTTACCAGGAGCACAGCACATGCAGATTGGAATAATCGGCCTTGGGAGAATGGGCGGGAACATGGCACGCCGCCTGCTACGGGCCAAACATCAGTGCGTGGCGTTCGACCGGCATCCGGAGAACGTAAAGAAGGTGTCTGACGAGGGCGGCAAAGGGGCAGCGTCGCTCGAAGATCTCGTTCAGAAGTTAACGCCGCCGCGGGCGATCTGGATGATGGTACCGGCCGCTGGCGTTGATGGCACCATCGATCAGCTCGTTCCAAAGTTGCAGAGCGGCGACATCCTGATCGACGGCGGCAATTCCTACTATATCGACGATATCCGGCGTTCGAAGCAGCTTCAGCCGCGCGGAATTCACTACGTTGACGTCGGGACCAGCGGGGGCGTATGGGGACTGGAGCGGGGTTATTGCCAGATGATTGGCGGCCCTCGCGAGATCGTCCAGCATCTCGATCCGATCTTTAAAGCACTGGCTCCGGGGCGCGGAGATGCGGAGCGCACTCCGGGCCGCGAGAAAATCGACGGCACCGCCGAAGAGGGCTACCTCCATTGCGGCCCGGCGGGCGCGGGACACTTCGTGAAAATGGTGCATAACGGGATTGAGTACGGGCTTATGGCAGCCTACGCGGAGGGTATCAACATTCTGAAGCATGCCAATGTAGGCAAATCCACGAGCCGTAGCGACGCCGAGACGGCTCCGCTGCGCGACCCTGAACACTACCAGTACGATTTCAATCTTGCAGACGTGACCGAGGTATGGCGGCGCGGAAGTGTGGTTGCCTCCTGGCTTTTGGATTTGACCGCCAGCGCGATGATAAAGGATCCCCAACTCGCGAAGTTCTCGGGCCGCGTATCCGATTCCGGAGAAGGGCGCTGGACTATACTCGCGGCAGTCGAAGAAGGCGCTCCGGCGCCCGTTTTGAGCGCAGCCCTTTATGAGCGCTTCACATCGCGAGGCGAGAGCGATTTCGCCAATAGACTGCTTTCGGCCATGCGCTTTGAATTCGGCGGCCATCTCGAAAAGAAGGCTGAGAAGGCGTGAGCCTATATTCCCTTTGCGAATGACCCAGCAGTTCTAAGGCATCAAATTAGAAGATCTTTCAGAAGTTCTGGCCGGGAAGCGAAGGAGAGTCCCTAATGAGTGCAACCCTGACGGCTGGTGTTTCCGAGCAGCGCCGTTCACCCAAAGGTACTGCGCTCTCAGACGCTCTGGTTTTTTTTGGCGCGACCGGCGATCTTGCCTACAAGCAGATTTTCCCTTCGCTGCAGCAGATGATCCGCCGCGGGAATCTAAATGTGCCGGTCATCGGAGTAGCCAAAGCGGGCTGGACGATCGAGCAGCTTCGGGAGCGGGCACGCGACAGCCTGGAGAAGCACGGTGGCGTGGATAAGGCCGCTTTTTCCAAGCTGATGGAGTTGCTGAATTACATCGATGGCGACTATCGCGATCCGGCTACGTTCACGAAGCTTGGCCAACTCCTGGGCAAGGCGCAGCTTCCCACGCATTATCTGGCCATTCCGCCCAGCATGTTTCCGACCGTTGTGGAAGGTCTGGGCGCTGCGGGCTGCGCCAAAAATGCCCGCGTAATCCTCGAAAAGCCATTCGGCCGCGATCTGGCTTCGGCTCAAGAACTCGACGCCACGCTGCACGCCGTCTTTCCGGAATCGTCCGTTTTTCGCATCGACCATTACTTGGGCAAGGAAGAGGTCGAAAATCTGCTCTTCTTCCGTTTTGCGAACACTTTCCTCGAGCCCATCTGGAACCGGAATTATGTGGAAAGCATAGAGATCACGATGGCGGAATCTTTTGGCGTTGCGGGCCGAGGCAAATTCTACGAAGAAGCCGGCGCCATTCGCGATGTTCTGCAGAATCATCTTTTGCAAGTGGTGGCATTTCTAGCGATGGAGCCGCCCACCAGCATGTATCCCGAATCGCTGCGTGATGAGCAGGTGCGCGTCTTTCGCACCATCCCTCCGCTTGAGCGGGCAAATGTAGTTCGCGGGCAGTTTGAAGGTTATCGGAAGATTCGCGACGTCTCGCCCGATTCCAAAGTAGAGACCTTTGCCGCGGTGCGTTTCGAAATCGACTCCTGGCGCTGGGATGGAGTTCCGTTTCTGATCCGCGCCGGCAAATGCCTGCCCGTGACCGCAACCGAAGTGCTCGTCAAACTCAAACCGCCTCCTCTGCGACGCTTCCCGACCCAGAACAACTACTTCCGGTTTCGCCTTGGTCCGGATTTCTCCATAAATCTGGGCGCGCAAATCAAGCGTCCAGGCCCGGAGATGGTCCCGATGCCCGTTGAACTTTCAGCCGTGCAACTGGATCTGGGTGACGAACTCATGCCCTACGAGCGCCTGCTCACCGACGCAATGCGCGGCGATCCGCTTCTCTTCGTCCGTCAAGATGCGGTCGAGGCGGCTTGGGCCATCGTTGATCCTATATTGGGGCCCGATACCACGCCGCTGTATCCTTATCCCTGCGGAAGCTGGGGTCCTTCGGAAGCCGATCGGCTGGCCGAGAACATTGACGGCTGGCATAACCCCGAGCCCTCCGTGCAAGGCGGCACATCTCACTTTATGTGGCGCTACGATGAACCCGAACACACCCCAAAGGACGGCAGTTAGCCCGCCGGCCGTACACGCAGAACAGACCGGGTTTGTATTTGCCGCCGCCGCATTTGCGGCTCTCGGCGGACTTCTGTTTGGTTACGATACCGGAGTTATTTCAGGCGCGCTGATTTTCATTCGCACGCAATTTGGGCTCTCTACCTTTCAGCAGGAACTCCTGGTCAGTATTGTTTTGGTAGGCGCCGCAGTCGGTGCTTTGACCGGCGGGCGGCTCGCGGACGTTTTCGGCCGCCGCTTCATGCTAGTGGTGACGGCAGTGATTTTCGTTACGGGCGCACTGGTGTGCGCTGGCGCGCCGGCGCTCAATATTCTTGTGATCGGCCGGTTGATTGTAGGTCTGGGAATCGGCTTCGCCACCAGTACGGTGCCGATCTATATTTCGGAAGTTTCGCCGCCCCAGACGCGCGGCTGGCAGGTGTCTCTCTTTCAGTTGGCCATAACGATTGGAATCCTTGCGGCATATCTAGTCGACTACACCTTTTCGAGCAGTGGCAGTTGGCGCTGGATGCTCGGGCTTGCGTTTGTGCCCGGCGCAATCCTCGGGCTGGGCATGATTCGCATGCCCGAAAGCCCCCGCTGGCTAGCCGAGCACGGACACTCTAATCTGGCGCGCCAGATATTGGCGCGAATCCGGGGGACAGAGGACATCGAAGCGGAGTGGTTGGAGATCCAAAAAACGCTGACGGAGACGGAAGAGCGCGGCCGTTTCTCCGATTTGCTTAGCCCGTCGCTGCGAACCGCCCTTTTGATTGGCATCGGACTGGCGATTTTTCAGCAGGTCACCGGAATAAATACGGTCATTTATTACGCACCTTTAATTGTGCAGTCTGCGGGAATCTCCACGGCATCAGGGGCGATCCTGGCAACCGCAGGCATCGGGCTGGTCAATGTCATCATGACGATCGTCGCCATGTGGTTGATCGACCGCGTCGGCCGCCGCCCGCTTCTTTTGATTGGAATCGGAGGGATGATTTTGAGCCTAGGCGTACTTGGCGTTGTGTTTCGAATGCCCACAGGAGGGGCACTCGCCTGGCTCGCGGTGGTTACACTAATGGTCTACGTAGCTTCATTCGCCATCAGCCTCGGCCCCATTTTCTGGCTGATCATTTCGGAGATTTATCCGCTGAGGGTCCGCGGCATCGCCGAAGGCACGGCGGCAGGCGTGAACTGGGCTTCTAATTTTGTCGTGTCGTTTACTTTTTTGACGCTGATCGAGGTTCTCGGGCCGAGCATGACTTTTTGGGTTTACGCCTTGCTCGCGGTTGCCTCGTGGCTATTTGCGTATTACCTCGTGCCCGAAACCAAGGGGCGAACGCTCGAAGAGATCGAGCACTCCTTCCGCCACCGCCACGCCGCCTGACCCGCCTTCTTCAACCTGTGCGCTGGCCGTCGCAGCCGCTATTTTTCGATCACTCCGCAGGCGATCCGATCTCCCGAATTGCCGGCAGGATCGGTCTTGTAATCGTCAGGACCGGCGTGAATGACGAGCGCCGTTCCGCCGGAGTGAAACAGCGAATTAGGGCCATCTCCCAAAGTCACCATGTCCGCGGTAATGGTCGCTTTGCCTTTGCCGTTCTTCGCAACGGTGAAATTGGGCAGGTCGCCGGCATGCGGGCCGTCGGGATTATCCTTGCCATGCTTCTTCATCGCGGGGTTGAAGTGTCCGCCCGCGGACGCGAAATTCGGTCCCTGGCACATGCCGACAGTGTGCACATGAATCGCATGCACGCCCGGCGGCAGATTCATTACGGTCACACTGATCTTTACGCCCTTGCCCGCGGGAGTGAGCGTCGCCGTCCCCACCTTGTTCCCTTTGCCATCCACTAAATTCGCGTGCGCTTTCGCGCCTTTCTGCGCGAAAGCCACAGTCGCACTCAGTATTACGCCGATCAGCAATACGCTTCGAAATGACATCGCGATCTCCTCGTCTTCCGGCTGATATCTTTTGGCCGCGGCTTATATCTTCTACTTCTGTTCAGTTATACCCGCGCCTGCCCGCGAAAAGCAATCGTGGCCAATATTCCGGCGGCAATCACTCCTTGACTTGCGTGAGGGTCTAACTTATAACCAGCAAAGGTTGGTGTATTTGGGAAGCCGGTGAAAATCCGGCACGGCCCCGCCACTGTGAGCGCGGAGAGCTCGAGCGAAATAAGCCACTGGGATACCCGGGAAGGCAGCTCGAACTCGTCGATGCGCGAGTCAGGAGACCGGCCAACCGCCTACGATGATCGACTCGGCTTCTAAGGGAGAGCCGATGACGATGTCTCTGCACCAACGCAGTTAAGTTGGCCCAAAAGCACCGTCGCGTTTTCCCTCCAGAATTGGAGCGCCTGTGTCACCCGAGGCGGAAACACGTAAGAAAACCGTAACGCTTGTGCTGGGCGGAGCACAAAGCGGGAAGAGTTATTATGCACAGCAACTCGCTTCCCATTTCGAGCGCGTTGCGTTTATCGCCACGGCGCGCGGCACCGATGCGGAAATGCGAAAAAAGATCGCGCGGCACCGTCGTGAGCGGCCGGCAGCGTGGAGGACCATCGAGGCGCCTCTCGAGCTCGAGAAGGCAGTGCGAGCCGCCTCACGGGAGTCGGATGTGGTGCTCATCGATTGCCTCACGGTTTACGTTGACAACGTCATGAGCGAGGGCAGGAAGTCGAAGTCGAAGAGCGATTCGCAAGAGTGCATCAACGCTGTTTGCAACGCGATTCGGATGCCTGAAGCCAGCGTGATCGTGGTGTCCAACGAAGTGGGAAGCGGAGTTGTTCCTCCGTATCGAAGCGGGCGGGCTTACCGCGACTTCTTAGGGCAGATGAACCAGAAAGTAGCTCAAATCGCGGACCGCGTGATTTTGATGGTGGCCGGAGTGCCGATGACGGTGAAGGAATCGGGGGCCGGTCAACAGAAACACGATGAAACTTCGATGAGAGTAGCGAAGGACGAGTTGATGTCGTTCGCGAATGGCTCCGGCGAGAGACATTCACGTTCGCGAGAGACATTCAAATGAGAGCTTTGCCAGCAGACAAAGAGAAACAGGCCGAAGCGATCGTGCGGGACGCGATCGCATCGGTGCCTTTGCTGCGACAGGAATGGCACGAGCGGGCCGTGCAGCGGCTCAATAGCCTGACGAAGCCGTTGGGGAGCCTTGGGAGGCTCGAAGACGTTGCGGCGAGAGTTGTCGCTATTCGCGAGGAGTTGCGCCCCGACTGTTCCAGCAAGGTGATCTTCACGATGGCCGCGGATCACGGCGTTACCGACGAAGGCGTGAGCGCGTACCCGAAAGCCGTGACGCGGCAAATGGTGCTCAATTTTCTGTCTGGCGGGGCGGCCATTAACGTCCTGTGCCGCCACTTGGGAATCGATGTAACGGTTGTCGATATTGGCGTGGAAGGCGACACGAACGAATTGCCTGGTCTGGTGCAGAGGAAAATCGCACACGGCACAAGGAATATGGCTCGCGGACCGGCGATGAATGAGGCCGAAGTGTACCGAGCGCTGGAAGTGGGGATCGAATTGGCCAATGATGCGGCCGACTCTGGGCACACGCTTATTGGCACAGGCGAAATGGGAATCGGAAACACCACCTCCGCGAGCGCAATCACGGCAGTGCTGACAGGTTTGCCGGTGGCGCAGGTAACCGGGCCGGGCACAGGGCTGGATGACGCGGGCATCAGGCACAAGATTGAAGTGATCGAGCGCGCCATAGCGGTGAACCATCCTGACCCATCGGATCCGATGCGAGTGCTTCAGGCAGTTGGCGGCTTGGAAATTGCGGGACTGACAGGTTTGATCGTCGGGGGAGCGGCGCGGCGGATTCCTGTTGTGGTCGACGGTTTTATCTCTACTGCCGCAGCGGCAATCGCCTGCGCCGTTCAGCCGGGTGTGCGAGATTTTTTGTTTGCGGCGCATCGCTCGAGCGAGCCGGGACACCAAGCGCTCCTGAACTTCATTGGCCAGACGCCGCTGCTGGATTTGCAAATGAGGCTTGGCGAGGGAACGGGCGCGGCGCTTTGTATGGTACTGATCGAGAGCGCCACAAAGCTGCTAAATGAAATGGCGACATTCTCTTCAGCCGGTGTGAGCGAGGCCAGCGCATGAGAAGCGCGGCGAATTCTTTTTTCGTGGCGATGCAATTTATGACGAGGTTGCCCGTGCCTCCCGGAATTCCCTATTCGCCGGATGCCCTTGCGAAATCGGCCGGTTTTTTCCCTGCTGTAGGTCTGCTTGTGGGCGCCGGAGGCGCGGCATTGTACTTATTACTCTCGCCGCACATGGGCCGCGATGTTGTTGTGGTCTTGATCCTGGTTTATCTCGTGGTGGTAACGGGAGGACTCCACGAGGATGCCTTGGGTGATGCCGCCGACGGTTTTGGCGGAGGATGGGAGAAAGACCGGGTCCTCGCTATTATGCGCGATAGCCGCATCGGGAGTTTTGGGACTATCGCAATCACGCTGGGACTGCTGGCTCGCTTCGTCTTCCTGACGAACATGGCTCCCGGCAGGTTCGTTGGTGTCTTCATTGCGGGGCAAGTGCTGGGGCGCTGGACGGCATTGCCGTTGGCATTTTTTCTACCCTCCGCTCGCGAGAACGAAACCGGACAGGGCAAATTGATCGCGGCCAAAGTCACGACTTTATCGTTTGCGGCAGGAACGCTCCTGGCGCTCGCGATCGTGGCGATCGCGCTGAGGCCGGCCGCGTTGTGGGCATCGCTGACGGCAATCCTGGTTGCGTCGCTCAGCGGCTTTTACTATTGGCGAAGGATCGGCGGAATCACGGGAGACTGCCTCGGCGCGACGACTCAGCTGACGGAGATCGCGATTTACCTGATGGGGACCGTTCTGCCATGAAAGCGATTAGCGGACGGAAACAATCGGCGCTGAGCGAATTTTCCCGTACGGAGAAACGCGGGCTTTATAAGGCGATATACAAACGTCGCGATGTTCGCGGCCATTTTCTGCCCGATCCTATTTCCGATCGGCTGCTGCGAAAGTTACTGGACTCCGCGCATCATGCCGGCTCTGTAGGATTCATGCAGCCGTGGTCGTTCATTGTGATTCGCAGCTGCGAGATCAAGGCACAAGTCAAAGAATTATTCGAGCAGGCCAATGCGGCGGCCGCGAAGGCATTCGAAGGGAAAAAAGGCGAGCTCTATTCGAAGCTGAAGCTCGAAGGGATTCTGGAAGCGCCGGTGAATCTGTGCGTCACGTGCGATCCGTCGCGCAACGGGCCGCACGTCCTGGGACGAAACACCATTCGCGAAACCGATGTCTACAGCACTTGCTGCGCCGTTCAGAATTTGTGGCTGGCGGCACGCGGCGAAGGCATCGGTGTGGGATGGGTGAGCGTTTTCGAACCGCCCGAGCTCAAGCGGCTGCTGCAAATTCCCGAGCACGTAATCCCGGTCGCTTATTTGTGTCTGGGATATGTACGCGAATTTCTGCCACGCCCGGAACTGGAGATTGCCGGATGGCTGCCGAGAATCCCGCTCGAGGACTTGATCTTCTTTGAGCATTGGGGACAAAAGAATGACAAGTGATCGCGCCATCCGAACGAAATCGGGCTCAACAAAGGGTTTCGTTATTGCCGGACCAGCGAGCGGCGCCGGCAAAACGACGATCACGCTTTCCCTGATGGCCGCGCTGCGAAAGCGCGGGCTCACCGTGCAGCCATTCAAATGCGGGCCGGATTTCATCGACGGCGGCCATCACGCGAGAGTCTGTGGACGCGCGTCGCGAAACCTGGACGGCTGGATGCTTTCGGCCGGGGCGAACCGCCAAGTCTTCTCCCGGAATGCTGCGAACGCAGACGTATGCGTAGTCGAGGGCGTGATGGGTCTTTTCGATGGAGTGGACGGCAAATCGGAAGCGGGCAGCACCGCCGAAATCGCGAAATGGCTGCAGTTGCCAGTGATTCTGGTTGTCGACGCATCGGCGATGGCGCGTAGTGCGGCGGCGTTGATTCATGGGTTCGAGTCTTTCGATCCGGCGCTGAAAGTCGCTGGCGTAATTTTCAACAACGCTGGAGGAGCGGCTCACTTTCGGATGTTGAACGATGGCGTAACGATGAGCGCAAACGCTGTGCCGCTTGGCTATTTGCCGCATGACGAGCGAATCCATCTTCCCGAGCGCTATCTGGGACTCGTTACGGCCGGAGAGAATCTTTTGCCCGATTCCATGCTGTCGCTGCTGGGTGAACTGGCGGAAAGCTATATCGACCTAGACCAGCTTCTGGCATGCGCGGCGTCTGTTCCAGCGCCGACGGATGATCGGACCGAGCGTGCTCGGGATAAATCAGCCGGTTCGATGCGCCTCGGCGTCGCACGGGATAAAGCTTTTTGTTTTTACTACGAAGACAACCTGGACGCCCTTCGAGAGGCGGGTGCGGAAATAGTTGAGTTCAGTGCTCTAGAAGATTCGTCTTTGCCCACTGCGCTCGATGCCCTGTATTTCGGAGGCGGTTATCCTGAGCTCTTTGCGAAGCAGCTATCCGGAAATCGCCCCATGCTTGCCTCAATAAAGCGAGCTGCCGAAGACGGCCTGCCGATCTATGCGGAATGCGGCGGGTTGATGTATCTGGCTCGAGAGATCGTGACAAAAGACGGCGCCTCGTTTCCCATGGCTGGCGTTCTGCCGATCACGGTGCAGATGACGGACCGGCTCGTCAACTTTGGCTATACAGAGGTTTCTTTTACTTCAGATTGCTTGATTGGGCCAGCAGGCGCAAAAGCACGGGGTCACAGCTTTCATTGTTCGCGGATCGCCGAGGTGGGTCCGGTCGAATATGCCTACCAAGCGCGGAATTCGATGACAGGCCGCGAGGAGCCTGAAGGACTGCGAGTGAAGAACGTCCTTGCGAGCTACTTTCACTTGCATTTCCTGTCCAATCCTGGGACGGCCGATGCGTTTGTAAAAAGCGCAAAACGCGCCAAAGGTTCAAAGTCGCAATCGGCGAGCAAGCAGCTTGAGCCGATGCATTCAATTCGGTCTGCGAGTGACAGATGAAAACTGTGATCACCCGCGCCGGAGCGACCAAGCCCAAGAAAAAGGGCTTGATCATCGTCCACACCGGCGATGGAAAGGGCAAGACCACGGCCGCTCTGGGACTCGCGCTTCGTGCCTGTGGCTACGGCATGAAAGTCATCATGCTGCAGTTTTTCAAAGGCAAATGGAAATATGGCGAGCTTCGCAGCGCTCCAAAGCTGGAAACGTTTGAGATTCAGCCGATGGGCAAAGGCTTTACCTGGGAGAGCAAAGATATAGAAGTTGACAAGGCTATGGTGCGAGAAGCGTGGCGGGCGGCGAAAGAAAAAATACTTTCGGGAAATTATGACGTTGTGATTCTGGACGAAATCAACTACGCGCTCAGCTACGACTTTTTGCCGGTCACGGATATCGTCGATTTTCTTAAGAATAAGCCGCCCATGCTTCACGTGATCCTGACCGGGCGCGATGCCAAACCGGAAATCATAGAGATTGCCGACCTCGTAACGGAGATGCGGCAGATCAAGCATCCTTTTGAGCAAGGCATTTCCGCCCAAAAGGGAATTGAGTTTTAGCAGGAGGGGAGAAGGAAGCACCACAATTCGCTGAAGGGATGAACGGGAAGCGCGGTGAAAATCCGCCACTGCCCCGCAACTGTAAGCGACTGCTAAGGTCTGCGATAAGCCACTGCCCAATCGGGTGGGAAGGTGCAGGCCAATAGATGTGCGTCGCGAGTCAGGAGACCGGTCCCTCGGCATATCTTTGGTCCGCTCTTCCGAGGGCGAAGGAGGACGTCATGCACCCGGTTCGTCACGCTATTGTTCGAGGTTTTATTCTGTCGCTATTTTTTCTTTCGTTGCATATTCCCGCATCTCCGAGTTCGCCCGGAACGCTGCGCGGCAGGGTACTTGATCCGCTCGGTGCGGCCGTAGCGAATGCCGATGTCACTCTCATGCGAGACGCGAAATCGGTGAGCGTGACTCACACCAGTGCAGAAGGCCTATTCGAATTTTCCGTAACTGATTCGGACCGCTACACGGTGCGCGTAGAGGCTTCCGGCTTTGAGAAGCAAGACAGTTCTCCCATCTTCGTTCCCGCTGGCACCACGGTCAGCCTTGAGGTATCGCTGCAAATCGGATCCATTTCGCAGAAAATTGTGGTTTCGGCGACTGGCTCGGAAACGCCTGACGCTCAGGTCGGCGCCTCCGTCTCGGTAATCGACCATGCCCAACTGGAAGATTTAAACAAGCTGGACGTGCTCGAGGCTCTCCGCACGGTGCCCGGAATCCAAATATTAGAGTCAGGGCGACGTGGCGGCACAACATCTGTTTATATCCGCGGCGGCCGTGGGGACTTCAACAAGGTGCTCGTGGATGGCATTCCCGTGAACGACATTGGTGGCGCTGTCGAATTCGGGAACATTTCGAGCACCGGCGTCGATAGCCTCGAAATCCTTCGTGGCGGCAATAGCGTGCTCTACGGCACGGACGCACTGGCGGGCGTCATCAATATGACGACGCCGCGTGGCACCACTACAACTCCCGAACTTTTCTACTCCGGTGACGGAGGCAACTTCGGAACGTATCAAAATGACGTGTCGCTCGCCGGAGCATTCCATCAATTCGATTACTTTTCGGAGTTCTCCCGGTTCGACACGCAAAATGGCCTTCCCAATGACGCGTTTCACAACGGGACCTATGCGGGGAATTTCGGCTGGGCGGCGAACGGGTCAACGCAGGTCCGTTTCACGTTGCGCCACACGAGTGTAGATCTGGGCGATCCGAATGCGCTGGATTTTTATGGCGTGCCCGACAGTTCTTCGCAGAAGCAACAAGATACGTATTGGGGCGTCACCCTACAGAATCAAACATCCGAGCATTGGCACAACCTCGTGCGTTTGGCATCAACGCAGCTCAATTTTCAGTTTGTTACTCCATCGCCTAGCGGAATTCCGTTCGACGGAAATTTCCTCGGGAATGCAGTAACGATCCGCGGAGCGAATGGGTACAGCGTAACCGGCCAGGCGATTCTGGATTTTGGCGGAACCTACCCGCAGACATTCGATTCGAACACAGCCCGGCGCTCAATTTACGCGCAGTCCGAGTACGATTTCCGTCCGAGCCTGGCCGCGATTTTCGGATTTCGATATGAGCATGAAAACGGATTTACCAGCTCGCAGGGATCCACATCACCCGCAAACCGAAATAATTTCAGTTACTTCGCCGAAGGACACGGGAGCCTTTCTCGTCGCCTTTATGCAACGGCCGGAGTAGGGTTCGATGACAATGCCGTGTTTGGTTTTGCGGCTTCACCCCGCGTCTCTTTGGCGTATTACCTTCGGCAGCCGACTGCCGGTGGGTTCTTCGCCGACACTAAATTAACCTTCAACTATGGGCGGGCGATCAAAGAGCCCAGCATCTTCGATGCAGGCTTCTCGCTGCATTCAGTTTTGTCTCAGCTATCGCAAACAAGCCTGATTTCGCAGTTTGGCATAACGCCAATTGGGCCGGAGCGCAGCACAACCATCGATTTTGGGGTGAGCCAGGCATTCTGGAACCGTCGTGCTCGCCTGGGCGTCAATTTTTTTCACAATCGGTTTTACGACCTGACCGAATTCTTGCCGAGTGCCGCACTGCCGCTCCTGGGCTTTCCTCAAAACATCGTGGACGCCGTAGCCGCCAGCGGACCGGGCGGAGCAACGGTTAATTCGTCGTCGTATCGGGCTGTTGGCGCCGAGGTGCAGGTTGAAGTTGATCCTGGGCATGGATGGCGTCTCGGGGGCGATTACACATACCTCGACCCCGTCGTAACGCAGTCGCTTTCGAGTCCTCCTTTCTTCAACCCTGCGTTTCCTGGAATCGCCATTGGTCTCTCCTCGCCTTTGGTGGGAGGCCGGCCCTTTGGAATGGCGGCGCACTCCGGAGGTTTGTACATCGATTATGAACGCCGGCGGTTTGGCGGCGAACTGAGCGGGTACTTCGTTACGCGTCAGGACGACAGCACGTTTCTGAGCGACGCTTTTTTTGGCACATCAATGCTTTTGCCGAATCGCAATCTAAATCCCGGTTACCAGAAAATTGATCTGAGTGGCCGATACACTCTGAATCCCGCCGTGACATTCTTTGCCAGCGTCGAAAACCTTCTCAACGAGCGCTATACGGCGGCCTTCGGCTTCCCGGCTCTGCCCCTGACGTTTCGCACCGGAATCAAGTTCCGGATTGGCAGGGAAGGTTGGAAATGGTAAGGATGCGAATGAATTTCGTTTCGATTGTCGAATGCAGTGTTCGAAGGAAAGTGAGGCTACCATGCGAATTTTGTCGCTGCTTCCTAGTGCAACGGAAATCGTCTATGCCCTAGGCCTGGGAGACGATCTCGTGGGCGTATCCCATGAATGCGACTACCCAGAGGTCGCTAGAACGAAGCCGGTGGTCTCGACAAGCACGCTTTCGAACGCTCTGCGCAGCGAAGAGATCCACTCCGCCTTCAGCGAACATCACCACGCAACTCACAGTCTCTATAGAATCGACGAGCAGTTACTCAAGCAGATCAACCCGGACGTGATTCTCACGCAGGAACTGTGCACGGTTTGCGCGATCCCCGTGGCGCAGGTCCGCGAAGCCGCGAGGATTCTGGCCGGGCCTCGATGCGTCGTTTCCCTGGAGCCCATCAATCTCCGTCAAATACTGCAAAATATTTCGGCCGTCGCCGAAGTGACCGGCCGCCAGGCGGAAGCGGACGCTTTGGTTGCGCAACTCGAGAGCCGAATCGCGCGAGTCGCTTCGGTCGCATCTTCCGTACGCGAGCGTCCCAGAGTTTTTTGTATGGAATGGATGGACCCGCCCATGGCGGGCGGGCACTGGATCCCGGAAATGATCCGCCTCGCAGGGGGGACCGATGGTTTGGGGAACGATGGCGAACCGTCAACGGCGATCGAGTGGGAGAGAGTGCTTGAGTTCGCACCGGAGATTTTGGTGATCATGCCGTGCGGCTGCAAAATTCCGCGATCTCTTGAGGAGGTCGATCGGCTGGGGTCGAACCGCGGATTTTGCGATCTTCCCGCGGTGCAATCGGGGCAGGTGTATATCGTGGATAGCCCGGCGTTCTTTAGCCGGCCTGGCCCGCGTATCGTCGATGGCCTGGAAATTCTGGCCCGGATTATTCATCCAGAACTATTTTCCGGAATGTACTCCGCTGGCGGCTCTTTGAAGCTCGCATGGGAGGAAGCGCAGCCGATCCGATCACAGAAACTTTCCTCGCGCTTCATGCCACTTTAAAACCTGCGCACCTGCAAGTTCGAACAATGAGCGCACGCACGATCATGATCCAGGGGACGGGATCGAACGTAGGCAAGAGCGTTATTACGGCCGCGTTCTGCAGTTATTTTCGGCAGAAAGGCTTTCGAGTCGCTCCTTTCAAATCTCAAAACATGTCCAACAATTCGTTTGTGACCGCGTCCGGAGGAGAAATCGGCCGCGCGCAAGCGTTTCAGGCGCAGATGTGTGGGATTGAGCCCACCGTCGAGATGAATCCGATTTTGCTGAAACCTACGAGCGAAATAGGCGCTCAGGTGGTTGTGCTTGGAAAAGCTCTCAAGGTGATGGCGCCTCGCGAGTATCACGAATTCCAGCCTCAACTGATCGGCATGATCCGAGAATCCTTGGATAAGCTGTGTGGCCAATGCGACATTCTGGTTATCGAGGGCGCCGGCAGTCCGGCGGAGATCAATTTGCGCCCCTTCGATATCGTGAACATGGCTGTCGCGGAAATGGCAGCAGCACCGGTCGTGCTTGTAGGAGATATTGACCTGGGCGGAGTTTTCGCGTCGTTAGTGGGCACGCTGGAACTTTTGACTCCAAAAGAACGTTCGTTCGTCAAAGGACTTTTGATCAATAAATTCCGGGGAGACATTTCCCTGTTGAATGGAGGGCTCGAATTCCTGGAGACCCGCACAGGGAAAAAGCTGTTGGGCGTGCTTCCGTTTGTTGAGGATCTCCAGGTTGCCGAAGAAGACTCGATTCCGGAATGGAAATGGAGATCGTCACATCCCGCCGAGCTAGAGAAGCTCACCATTCACGTAGTTCATTACCCGCACATCTCGAACTCGACCGATTTCGAGAGCTTGGAAAAGGAGCCGGACGTTCGTGTTCGATTTCTCAAATGCGTTCCCGATTTTGAGGCTCTCCCGGACGCGCTGATCTTACCGGGTTCTAAAAGCACGATGTCAGATCTCGCGTATATGCGGTCGTTCGGCTTTGAGAATTATATCGATAGGTGCCGCGGGGCCCGCATCCCCATAGTGGGTATCTGCGGCGGTTACCAAATGTTGGGCAGGAAACTCGTGGACCCCGAAGGCGTCGAGTCTGCGGCCAAAACGGCCGAAGGGCTGGGTCTGCTCGATCTCGCGACATGTTTTGAGCGCGAAAAGAAAACACTTCAAGTCCGAGCAGTCGATATTCGGGGTCGACACGAAATTCTTGGCTATGAGATTCACATGGGACGCACGAATGGGCCCGATGCCGCCAGGCCGGTTTTCGAAATTGTGCAGGAAATGGGAAGCCGCACCGAACGATTTGACGGTGCCAAGTCCGAGGACGGTCTGGTGTGGGGCACCTACATACACGGAATTTTTGACGCGCCCTTGCTTCGGCGCGAATTCCTAAACGCGCTTCGAAAGCGCCGCGGCTGGAAGCCGCTCGATTCCAGCGACACCTGCTGCTTTGCCAAAAGCTCAGACTCGCTGGCCGCCCTAATCCGGGATCACGTGGATCTGGCCGCCTTGGATCACATCCTGGATGGAACACTCTGATGAGGTTTGAAGATTACCCGAGCTTGCCGACGTGACCCTCGAGCAACGCCCAAGTCTTGGATCCGATTATGTTTTTCCACCGCGAGTAGTAATCGCCGAGCCGCGCGCGGAAGCTCGCCGCATCTGGTTGATTGATCGTCATGCCGCGCTGCGTAAGGCGCGGAGCCAGACCATGATTCATTGTGTCCGTATCCTCGCGTTGCAACTTCACGTACTTCTCGGCATTGCGTTCGATGATTCGTTGCACATCAGCCGGTAGCCCCTGCCACATTTTCAGGTTGGCGATCAAATTAAAGCCGGACCACATATGATTCGTCAGGCTGATGTACTTCTGTACTTCGTAAAGCTTCAGCAATTCCGCCACGTTCAGCGGATTATCCTGAGCGTCGGCTTCTCCGGTTTTGAGCGCTTCGTAAATTTTATTGAAATTAAAGACTACCGGAGTGGCGCCCAACGCCTTCCAGCATTCGACATAAACCGGTGTATCAGGCGAGCGCATCTTGATACCGTTGAGATCGTCGACCGTGCGGATCGGACGAACCGAGCAGGTGATTTGGCGGAAGCCATTTTCGAAACATGCGCGAGGCACGGCATAAATGCCCTTCGCGGCCATTTCCTTAGCCAGGTGATCGCCGAGATCGCCATCTATTGCCTTATAGACCTGAGCTTCATCGCGAAACGCGAATGGAATGCCTTGCACGTTCACGGCAGGGACTACTGTGCCAATCAAGCCGCCATTCAATGTGAAGAAGTCGAGCTCGCCATCGACGAGCATCTTCAACGCGGCGGGATCGCTTCCGGGAAGCTGGTCGTTATCGGCAAAAGTGGCGACGTCGACGCGTCCCCCGGTTTCAGTCTTTACCGCCGACCACATTTCCACGAGCCGCTTGTGCAACGGGCTGTCCGCAGGCTGGTTGTGGAATTGCCGCAGCTTGAAATCCGCAGCCTGGATGTTGCGAGTGATCAAGGCCATTCCCCCTGCCAAGGCCAAGCGGGCCGTAAATTGACGTCGTGAAATGTCCACCGTGTCGCCTCCGGTCGCTATCTCGCGTTCTTATCTCTAACTAAGGAGAAGGATTAGCCCGCAAATGGGGGCGAGGGGCAGTATACCATGCTCCCAGATTTGCCTTCGCGGCGCATCGATTTCCACAGCTTACAGAAGCGCCCCCCTCCATTTAGGGTTTCTCACCTATACCCTTGTCCGCGAACTATGCTACAGTGTAAGCACTCATAGAACACACCCCGGGAAGCAGCGGCGGTTGTACCAAAGCTGCTTCCTTTTTTTTTTGGTTTTACTCTACTTTCGATTCGCACTTCTTCTTGGCATGCAGGGCAACCCCGTGCAGTTCACAGCGAGTCAAATTATTTTGGGAATAAAGCGGAGAGCTACTAATCAGACTCAGATGAATTCCGCGAATAAGAGCCTTTGGGGAAAATATTCGAGCCGAAATAGCCGAACCCCCGTTTTCGGCCGTGGAGGGCTGGTCTGGCTCAGCGTTTGCGTTCTGTTTTGCGGCTTTCCAGCGTTGGCGTGGGCCCAAACGGAGCAGGCGGAGGCCGCAAATGCGGGACGCACAGTACAGGACATAACGACGTCGGCTCCCTCGGCGCAAACTGATCAGCAAGCCGGCCAGCAGCCCGATCAGCAGAACCTCGGTAGCATTAGCGGGACAGTTTTCGATCAGTCGGGAGCGCCAGTCGCCGGAGCCGAGGTAACCCTCGTTCGCGAAAACCAAGCCTCGAACCAGCAAATCGTAGGCGACGATGGTCAATTCTCGTTTGCGAATGTCTCGCCTGGAGCATTCGAACTCAAAATTAATGCGGCGGGCCTGGCCGGGCAAACAATATCGGGCGCCCTGCAGTCAGGCGAGAATTACCTCGCGCCGCAAATCTCGTTGCGTGTAGCTACGACGATCACTTCGGTGCGCGTGGAACCTCCGGCTGTCGAAGTTGCCGAAATGCAGATTAAAGATCAAGAAAAACAGCGCGTGCTCGCGGTGATGCCCAATTTTTATGTCAGCTACGTGCCTGATGCGGTTCCTCTCAACTCAAAGCAGAAATTCGAACTAGCTTCGAAGATGGTGATCGATCCATTCACTTTCGGGCTGACGGGGGTAGTTGCAGGGGCGCAACAAGGTGCAAATCAATTCAGTGGGTACGGCCAGGGAGCTCAGGGTTATGGAAAACGCTTCGGCGCAGCCTATGCTGACATTGTCTCGAGCACATTCATTGGCAGCGCCATTTTGCCTTCCATCCTGAAACAGGATCCGCGTTACTTTTACAAGGGAACCGGAACCAAGCGTTCACGGCTCCTCTATGCGCTTGCCAATTCCGTGATTTGCAAGGGCGATAACAGGGAGTGGCAGCCAAATTACTCGAATATAGCCGGAAGCCTCATCGCCGGCGGGCTTTCCAATTTGTACTATCCGAAGAGCGATCGAAATCGAGTGGGATTCGTTTTCGAAAACACGGCGATTGGGATTGGTGAAACCGCCGTCCTTGACGTGTTACAGGAATTCTTCATCCGAAAGCTGACGTCAAAACCATCCAACCAGAAACCCTCTAAAATCTAGAACACTCAGCCCGGGCGAAAGCTTGGCCATGCTTTCTCATACTGCTTAAGGACGAGGGCGCACAGAAACATCTGGTTGATCTTGCGAGGCAGCGGCAGGTAGACGTCCCAGCTTCGTGCCGTTAGCAGTAGTGGCCTCGATGATGCGCCCGATTGGCTTGCCATTCCTGGCTTGGCTCGCAGTGACCGTAACTTCGTCTCCGGGTTTGAAAGAGTCCTTACGATAGCCAGTGGGATACATGACCGTCGGAGATTGCGACTCCAGAACCCAGTGCGTAACTTCACCGTTCTCATCTTTCACGTCAAGCATCAGCAAAAGATGGGGGCTGGCGTAAAGCCATCTCGTGACGGTCCCCTTTAAAACAACTTGCTTATCGGTTGAGTACGAAGCGCTGCCGTGATGTGCGAACAGAGGAACCGAAACCAAAAGCCCCAAGGTTATATTCAAGGCGATGACAAGCCTCTTACTCATGGCGCATCCTCCGTTTTTTAAGAGTCCACCTTCTCCTTTACGGCCAGCTCTGGAAACAATGTCAAAGACAGGTTCGCTCTCCCTCTACTGTCACTTCTTGCTGGCGTCGTCGCCAAAAGCATCGAGATAGAGCTGGTAGTTCTTTGGCGAGCATATGTTTTCGTTCTCCTCCGCATGGGGATCTTGCAGTCTAAACGCCATCTTCAAGGCGTCAAAGGGCTTACTATACATTATCGGATCATTGATCGTCTCTGACCATTCCAGAGTGTCATAGTCCAAGCGCCGGAATGTCTCCGTTATGCGAGCCTGATCGCTGATGGGCCTGCCCGTATTATCGAGCCAAACCCGGTCTTCAGGCATGGTTCCGACCGTTTGGACCTCGAGCGTGTAATCGTTCAGCCACTTGCCGACGGAGTAGCCCATCCACCGCTGTTCCCTGAACTGGCCGTCTATTTCCACGCCGCCGTCCAGCAATTTGGGAAGGGGACGACCGTCGATCCAAATGATGCGCCATCGGTCGTCGTAGTGATACAAAAGCGCTATCTTCGCCTCGTCCTGAAAGATTTGGGTAAATCTGAGGCTGTAATGATTCCAGCGCGGAAATCCCAGGGGTTCGCAGAAATTCCTGGGATCATTGTGTTCGTTCGGCGGGACGGCGTCGACTCCCTCGGTTGGCTTATGAGTCTTGTACACCTCCAGTGCGTGGGGCGTGTATGGCAGCGCATTCTCCGGTTTCCCATTGTTTGGCTTTAGCTGCACGCCGCCTGCCTGAGTTCCTGCGTCCGGCCCCGCGGCCGTACTCCATGACCCGGCAATGTTGCGCCGCGGAGCTGGTTTCTGATTCTGTGGTGTTATCCGCGGTTTATGCCAATCCACCTCAGGCCAAGTTGGCTTAGAGTTGTTCTGAGCGGATGTGCCAATGGAAATTGTCAGCGCGGCGGCCGACAGAACAACCATTGAAACCCAAAAGCGATTTCGCATTTTCGGTCCCTCCAGCGTACTGATGCCCTGCTAGTTTGCTCGAGGCATTTTCATCGAAGCACGATTCCCAGCGCAAAAGCCTGAACCACCCTCGGGCCGGATAAACAAACGCCTGCAGGACAGTTCTAAACCAACGAGAGGCTATCGCTGCAATTCCCTGAATGTAAAGATGAAAGAAACTGGCGCGCCTGAGGAGACTCGAACTCCTAACCCCTAGCTCCGGAGGCTAGTGCTCTATCCATTGAGCTACAGGCGCGCAGAGGAAGAGAAACAGCAGAAGGCATTGTAAAGCGCTTTTCAGGCGGCATCAATTCGGGCGGACCGTCGCTCGATGCCTGCGGCATTCCCCTCGGACTTTCGATAACGAAGGATTTGTCTCATCCGCGGACCAAATCTCGCACGTGCCGCGCTAACTTTTCGATCTCCTCGGATTTGCGAATGACGTCAAGGGACAAGACATCCGCGGTGTCGCTTTCCTTGAGCTGTTTTTGCAGTGCTTCCACCAGGTCCGACATCCGCGTGACGTCCTTGTTGATGGCTTCACGATTCGCTTTAAGCAGGACGCGATCGCGTCTCTTGTTTCGGGGCGATTCTGGCGGTTCTGCCGGTGGAAAAGGTGGTGGAAATTGCGGCGGAGGCACATCTTGTTGCGCGGCACAAAGACGGCCAACGGATGCGCCCAACGAAAGGGAGGCAGCGATGAAAACTCTGCGCGACAAACGCATGGCGATCCTCTCTGGATGGTCAGATTTATATCGTAGATTACCCTATCTGAAGCGGCTGATACGTGTTTGTTTCGCCGACGCTCTGTTGATTGTTGACGCTCCCGCCACGCCCCGCGGGATGAGCTTGCCGGCCAACAAAATGCAATTGATATAATGCGCACCTCTATTCTAATGCGCGAAGCTGATCTCGCGGGTAACGCTCGCGCCGGGGCGTCAGGACAGCAGATCTTATGACTGACCACGTATTCAAGTGGACCGAATTCGCCCTCGGCCATGGCGCACGGCTGCTCGCGATTCTCTTGATCGCGCTTCTGCTGATTCGCGTGTTGCGAATCGTAACGCGACGCCTGATCGCTGGCGCGGGTGCTCAATCTGCCGCGCGCGTCGCCAGGATGCGCGAGCAGCAGACTCGAACGTTGGCGGGGATACTTTATAGCGGTGGAACGGCCATCATCGCAATCGTGGCCACTCTGACGGCCCTGCCCGAGTTCGGCTTCAATATAACCCCAGTGGCTGCTGCTGCGGGCTTAGCCAGCCTGGCGATTGGTTTCGGAGCGCAACATGTCGTGCGCGACTTCATTAATGGATTCTTCACGATTTTGGAGGACCAATACGTCGTCGGAGATGTGGTGCGCATCGGCG
The DNA here is from genome assembly GCA_963846235.1 of uncultured Acidobacteriota bacterium. Lineage (GTDB taxonomy): Bacteria > Acidobacteriota > Terriglobia > Acidiferrales > UBA7541 > Palsa-189. The sequence goes on along the minus strand of CAWJVF010000002.1, from coordinate 1,835,232 downwards.
ACGTTGTCGGCCGAGTCGAACATATGACGCTTCGCCGCACTGTCGTGCGCGACCCGCAGGGCGCGGTGGTCACCATTCCCAATGGTGAGATCACCAAAGTAGCCAATCTCAGCCGGGATTGGGGGCAGCTTTTTCTGGATGCCACCGTCGCTGTGGATCAGCCATTGGACGAGGCGCTGAACGCGCTGGAGGACGTAGCAACCGAATTTCGCGCCGACCCGTCGTGGTCCCCGATGCTGTTGGACGGCCCCCGCGTTCTTGGGGTCGAGTCTTTGGCGCCGAACGGAACAACTGTGCGGCTGCAAGTACGAACCGCCCCTACGCGCCAAGATGATGTGGCGCGCGAACTGCGCAGGCGGATTCAGATTGAACTCGCCGGCAGAGGCATCCAGCTTGGCGGTCTGCAGCGGATTCAGATCGTCGCTTCAGAGCGAGAAGCTCGGCGCGTAGGGCGAGAATAACCTCAGCGTTTTTCGTAACATCAGAAGGCTCCCCTAGAAGCCACTTGAGATCGTACATGGTTCTGGCCATACCCTTACGGACTATTCCTGATTGCCCCAACTGCCTCGAATTGCCATAGTTATTGCTCCCTAGCTCGTCCGCGCCTCAGCTAGGAGGGGACATGAAGGGCAATCGAAGACCGCAAACGTACACGGGAATAGTGCTCACTGCCGGGCTCTTGCTTATCGTGTCGATTTTGTCGTACCTGAACATACAACTGGGCGTCAATAATGGATTCCGTTACGCGGGCGGTCTGCGGATCGCCTTTCTGCTCATCTGTCTTGCTTTCCTGGCTGGCGCGATCAGTGGTCTAACCCAGCTCAGCAAACGCTGAAGAGTCTCGCTGAACCACGCGAAACGTGTGGCGTCACGCGAAATAATTTGCGATTCTGGAATGGCATCAGCAGGATCGCCACCCAGCCGGCCAAGTCGAGGGTATAACTCGATTCAAGATGGGTCTCTCAAGCAAAATAAGGGCACACGTGCGGCTCCCTGAGGTTCTGCGTCACGGGTGGCAAGAGCGCATGTATGCGTTGCGGAACGTACCTCCCGTGATGCGGATGTTTTGGGATTCCGCGCCGCGCGCCGTTGGCCTCGGCCTGTTCTTCCGCTTGACTAACGCGCTGCTGCCTCTCGGGGCACTGCTGGTAACGCGTCTCATCATCAACGGCGTCGTCGGTTACGTCGCGCACACTCAAGCGCTTCCGAAACACTTTTGGCTGCTGGTTGTGGCCGATTTCGTTATCGCGGGACTTTCTGTTCTCCTGACACGAGCAGTCGACTATCTCGACGAACTTCTCGCCGGCCGCTTCATGATGCACAGCAGCCTGTTGATCATGAAGCACGCCGCGGAGCTCGATCTCGCCTCCTACGAAGATCCCAATTTCTACGATCAATTGGAACGGGCGCGTGTTCAGGCGATTGATCGAGTGAGTATGATCCGTGCGCTTGGTCAGCTGATCCAGCAATCCATTGTCGCGATCAGCTTGGCCGCCAGCGTCTTTTTATTTTCGCCTTGGCTCGTATTGATCCTTGTCGGATGCGTCGTCCCGGCGTTTCTCGGCGAGACGCATTATGCCTTTCAAGGCTATGCGCTGCGGTTCCGGCAGACACCGGTCCGTCGGAGGCTCGATTATCTGCGCACTCTGGCATCAAGCAAAGAGACTGCGAAAGAAACGAAGCTATTCGGACTCGGACCTTTTTTCACCTCTCGGTATGACACATTTTCGCAGCAGGTACATCGGGAGGATGTCGCTCTGGCGCGGCGCAAGCTCCTTGCCGGCTCGCTTCTCGGGCTTACCAGCACGGCGTGCTACTACGGTTGCTACGCATTCGTGATCTACCGCACGGTTACGGGCCATCTCAGCGTCGGCGATATGACCTTTTTGGCCGGAGCAATCGCGGGCACGAGCACCAATATTCAAGCGATCTTTTCGACGTTCTCCGGTTTGGCCGATCAGGCACTCTTCCTTGGCGACCTGATCCGCTTCTTCTCTATCGGCCCTCAAATCCGGACGCGGCCGAATGCCCTCAAAGCGCCGCGGCCAATTCTTCAGGGATTCGAATTCCGCAATGTCTCATTCATATATCCCGGCCGCACGCAGCCGGTTTTCACGGATTTGAACTTCCGCATCGAACCTTGCGAGCGCGTCGCCCTGATTGGCGAAAACGGCCAGGGAAAGACGACCATCGTCAAACTTCTCGCGCGACTGTATGAGCCCACGGGAGGAGTGATCCTTCTGGATGGAATTCCGCTGCAGGAATATGACTTGCGAGGATTTGTGGAAAGAGATGGGCGTCATTTTCCAGGATTTTGTCCACTACGAAATGAGTGCAGCCGAAAATATCGCCGCGGGGCGCATAGAAGATCTCGACAACTTGCCGAATCTGGTGAATGCGGCGAAAAAGAGCAGCGCGCATGAGCTCATCACTTCTTTGCCCGAGGGCTACACGCAAATTCTGGGCCGCCGGTTCGAGCGAGGGCTCGATCTCTCCGGCGGAGAATGGCAGAAAATCGCTCTCGCGCGCGCCTATCTGCGCGATGCGCAACTTCTGATTCTTGACGAGCCTACGGCATCGCTCGACGCGCGTGCTGAACACGAAGTCTTTTCTCAATTTGCGGAATTGACTGCCGGCAAGATGGCGCTCCTCATCTCGCACCGGTTCTCCACGGTACGAATGGCGGACAAAATTCTTGTGCTCGCGAATGGAACCATCGTTGAAGAGGGCAGCCATACGGAGTTGATCAGCCAGGGCGGGCGCTATTCGGAAATGTTTGAATTGCAGGCGGCCAATTACAGGTAGGCGGAAGCCAAGATGTTCGAAACGCAACCAGGTCAATATTCGGGGCTCTTGAAGCGTTATGTTGTGCAGCAGATTTCCGCGCTTACCAATCCCAATTCCGCCGGGACTGAATCGGCGGAAGCTCAAAAGATCGATCTCCGCAGCCGCGCATTGTCCGAGGTGGCGGATTGGTCCTCCGAGGTTAATAGAAAGCCCTCGAGTTTTCTTCCGCGACAAAGCTTTTTGACTGCTCTCGGAATACGTCAGCTTTATGGCGGCTTGCGCCAAAACGACCGAGCGGAATGGGTCGAATGCTCTGCTGACAAACAGCCGCCTGCTGCATAGCGTCACTTCCGCGTTTAGTGGCGCCCTTCGCGACGCCAGAACCCTTGCCAAAGTAAGCGCCTGCGGCGCGAAAATTGTCCCTCGTGCCTACCTGGTTGTCCGCGCTTATCTCTCGGCCGTGCAGGAAAAATTTCAGGCAGGACACCTTCCTGATTTTCATCAGTGCCATACAGGAGCATGTCACGTTCGACATGGACGAGCTGTGGGTGTTCAAGCCCCTCTTGCAGCTTCGTCTTATGCAGCGGCTGTTGCAGATCGGGAGCGAACTCGGCCATACCTCCGAGAGGGACCGGCTTCAGAAGCTATCGGCAGAGCTGGTCACAATTCTCGAAAGCTTACGCGAACTCGATCACGCCAATTGGGATCGCATTTTCGCAAAGTTGAGCGCGGTTGAACAAATCCTCCGAACCGATTCTATCTATGCTCAGATGGAGCCAGCCAGCCGGGATTCTTATCGGCACGCAGTAGCTGAGATGGCCGCTCGCTCCCCCAAGGGCGAAGCCGAGATTGCGCAGCAAGCGATTGATCTGGCGCGGCAGGCGCCCTCAGAATCGGCTGGCTACTCGAACCACGTGGGATATTTCCTGATCGATGAGGGCCGCGAACAACTGCGTAAATTGGTCGGCTATCGGTCGTCCGTTCTTGGGTGGCTTAGAGAACGAATCATTAACCACGCGCCTTCGGCCTATCTGCTCGCTATCGAGTTCGGCGCTTTCGTTCTGACGGCTGCATTGCTTTTGGCCTGTGGGCGGTCTGTTTCGATGGCGATCATTTTGCCCCTTTTGCTCGTACCGGCGACGGGAGCAGCCATTGATATCGTCAATCAACTCATTGCGCTTTTTTTCCAGCCTCGAGTTCTTCCCAAGCTCGATCTTTCGAAGGGCATTCCCGATGAGTGTCTGACTGTTGTGGCCGTGCCGACTCTCCTGTTGAATGAATCTCAGACGCGCCAAATGGTGGAGGCGCTGGAGGTGCGTTTTCTCGGTAATCGGGACAAGAATCTCCATTTTGCGTTGCTCACCGATTCCGTCGATTCACGCACCGGCCCAGCAGATGATGACCCGCTGATCCGTCTCTGTTCTCAATTGATCGAACGGCTGAATCGCAAATATGCGCAAGAGTCGCGCGGCACGTTCTTCCATTTCCATCGTCACCAGGTCTACTGCGCCTCCGAAGGCATCTGGATGGGCTGGGAGCGCAAGCGCGGCAAACTGCTCGACTTCAATAGCTTTCTGCGAGCCGAGCATGACGCTTTCTCCGTGAAGATCGGTGACCTTTCGTTGCTGAAGAACGTGCGTTATGTAATTACGCTCGATTCCGACACGCAGCTCCCGCGTGATGCGGCGCGAAAATTGATCGGCACACTCGCGCACCCCTTGAATCGTGCGGTATTCGATCGTTCGGGAAAGAAGCTGCGGCGCGGTTATGCCATTTTGCAACCGAAGGCGGGTGTAGACCTTCAGTCGGCCAGGAAATCGCGGCTGGCAGCCATCTTCTCTGCGGATGCCACCTTTGACGTCTATACGCGAGCCGTCTCCGATGCATACCAGGACCTCTTTGGCGAAGGCAGCTTCGTAGGCAAGGGAATTTACGATATCGACGCCTTCCATCGCCTGGTGGATACCTGGCTTCCCGAGGGAGCTCTGCTGAGCCACGACATGATCGAGGGCTCATTTGCCCGGGCGGGATTGGTCTCTGACATCGAGATCGTCGAAGATTACCCGTCGCGCTATGCCGTATATTGCCGGCGCAAACACCGCTGGGCTCGCGGCGATTGGCAGACGGCTCCTTGGATCTTACCGCGCATAGCCGACAGGTTCGGCCGTGAGATGCCCAATGCGCTGCAGATTATTTCACGCTGGAAGATTGTTGATAATCTGCGGCGCGCGGTGTACGAGCCGGTGATGCTCGCGCTGCTGGTGGCGGGCTGGCTCTTCCTTCCTCGCGGGCCTGTTTTCTGGACTGGCGCAGCTTTGGTTGTGGTGCTCCTGCCGAGTTTTCTGCAACTGATGTCTGGGCTCTCTAAAGTTAATCGCTATTCGGCCGCGTATTTGAAGAGTGTTGGTTTGGGCTTCGCCATCGAACAGGTGCGGATGGCCCTGTTTTTTGTTCTATTGCTGCATCAGAGCGTGATCATGATCGATGCGGCCGTGCGGACGATTTTCCGCCTGCTCGTGACACGAAGAAACCTGCTGGAATGGGAAACTGCGGCGCAAGCGGAAATGAATTCAGGGCCGCGTTCCCTGGTGGACCGGTATCTCGAGTGGATTCCCCTCGCCGCCTTTGCGATCGGTGGCCTGATTTGCCTGGTCAAGCCGCACGCGTTGCCGATTGCCCTGCCATTTCTGATTTGCTGGTTCCTGACGGGCCACGTTGCTGCCTGGCTCGATCGTCAGCCGTCGCCGAGCGAAACAAAAGTCGCTACACGCGACCGGGAATTCCTCCGGGAAACGGCGTTGCGCACGTGGCGTTTCTTTGACGAATTCAGCAATCCCACGAATCACTGGCTCATCTCCGATCGTCTGCAGCAAATTCCCGCCATCGTGGTCGAACGCGTCTCGCCTACAAACTTGGGCCTGCTTTTGAATTCACGTTTGGCGGCTTACGATCTGGGCTTCATCAGCCTGCCTCAAGTGATCCAGCTTACGAAGTCCACGCTCGCTACGGCCACCAAGCTCGACCGTTTTCGAGGACACTTCTACAACTGGTACGACGCGCGCTCATTAAAAGCGGAACCGCCGTTTTTTATCTCTTCGGTGGACAGCGGCAATCTGCTTTGTTCGTTGCTGACGACGAGCCAGGCTTGCATGCAGATGCCCGCTCAGCCGCTCTTTCCGCCTCGGGTGTGGCTTGGAATTGGAGATCGCTTGCGCCTGCTCAGGCAAATTGCCAGTGCAGATCAAATGACGCATCTGCTCAAGGCGATTAGAGAGTTCGAAGATCGGACCGCAGCGTTTCAGGACGATCCCGAACGCTGGATTCCGGAACTCTATAACCTGGAAGATGGCGCTCGGAAGCTCGAGAAGACCATAGAAAACGAAGGGCATCGGTCGCCGGATCTCCATTACTGGGCTCGCGATCTGAGCAATCAGTTGGTTCGCTTGCGCGAGTTGGCCGTGACGTTTGCGCCTTGGCTGCTCTCCAAAGACAAGGCGTTGATCGAGACTTCGGGAATTCGTCCGCAGGTCGACATTCGTCAGTTCACGCTGGAAGGAGCCATCAGGGCGCTCGAGGCACTGGCCGTAGCATTGCGCGAAACTGTGAACCGGCCTGATATTGCAGCCAGCGGAGAAAATGACGTCAAGGTCCTTCTCGCTAAGATCTCAGCGCGCCTGGAGCGTGCCCGAAGCTTGCATTCAACGATGGAGGAGCTTGCCGACACCTGCGAACAGCTCGCTCACGACATGGATTTTGGCTTTCCTCTACAACCGCCAAAGGAAGCTGCTCTCCATCGGCTACACCAAGACTGCGAACCGTCTCGAAAGCGCGTGCTACGATCTCCTGGCCTCCGAAGCGCGAATCGCCACGTTCGTTGCAATTGCCAAGGGCGATATTCCGCAGGAAAGTTGGTTTTATCTCGGCAGAGGCCAAACCGAGTGTGAAAATGAGCGGGTGCTGATCTCCTGGGCGGGAAGCCTTTTCGAATATCTTATGCCCAATCTGTGGATGCGCGCCCACCCTAACACGCTACTCCACGTGAGCGGACGAGCGGCCATTAAGTTCCACGCCAATATGGAGGTCCTTAAAGATCAACCCTGGGGAATTTCCGAGGCCGCATTCGGCGATCGAGATCCCAACCGTCTGTTCCAATACGAAGGCTTTGGAGCCCCTGGTCTGGCGCTGCGCCGCTACACGATGCAACGCTGGCTCATCTCTCCGTATTCGACATTCCTAGGCCTGGGGATAGAAACGCATCTCGCACTGAAAAACATTTACCGGATGAAAGATAGAAACTGGCTGGGCCGCTACGGTTTCTACGAATCCGCGGAGATCAGGGTCAATGGGCAATCCAACCCGGCGGCCGATCGGATTACGCGATGCTGGATGGCACATCATCAAGGCATGATTCTTCTGGCTATATCGAATCTTGTGTCTGGTTCGACCATGCATCAACGGTTCCATGCCGTGCCCATGATTACGGCTACGGAACGCCTGCTGCACGAAAAAATGCCCGCAGAGGTCCCGGTAGAAGAGTCGTTCGCGATGCCGAATCTGGATCTCGCGCCGCCGGCCCAAGTCGAACTCGCTCCCGATACTCTCGTATCCTAGCTGCCAGTTCTCATGAATCGGCGCACGAATCGCAGTATTGGGGCGATTCTCTCTGGCTTTTGTTTGTGAAATTCGAAACGCAGCCGCTTGAGTCGTGGTAAATTCAGTTAGTCTTTCTTGCCGTTTGCCCTGCGTCGGCAATCCTTTATTCGGCGGCAGGCCTCGCCCGGGCCCCTTACATCAATGATTTTGTACTTTTTCTCCGTCAATTCGTGATAGTTGACAAAAAATTCTTCGAGCTCTCGCACAAATTGTTTTCCTAGATCATCGATGTGCTTGACGTGCGCCCATCGGTGGTTACCCAGTTCGATCGCGACGATACGATCGTTCCGCTCTTTGTCGCCCTTTTTTCCCTGCTCTCCTTCGATAACCCCCACAGGCCGGCATTTCAGTAAGCATCCCGGGAATGCGGGCTCATCCATCAGCACCAATACATCAATGGGATCGCCGTCCTCTGCCCTGGTCGAAGGAACAAATCCGAAGTCATAAGGGAAGGCCATGCCTGCAGGCAAAACCTTTTTCAGCTCGAAAATTCGCTCGTCCGGATCGAACGCATACTTATTACGCGAGCCTTTCGGCGTTTCAATGATGACCTGAATGATCGCGTTATCCTTCTCGTCAGTTGGCGATAGGCGAGAGGGATCAGCCAAGCCATTCCTGGAAGTTTTTGATTTTGCCATTCAAATACTTGATGGCGGGAGCTCGGGGCTGGGGCCGAGCTATCGCGCTACGCTCTGGCCGCTTTCGTCCTGGAACGTCGCGGAGGGGCCTGTTGCTCTTCTCCTTCACCCTCGTCCTGGACGTTCTCTAGCAGCGTTTCGGAGACTTGGTTGAGTTTTTGATCGGTTTGCTTCTCTTCTTCCAGCGTTTGCTCCAGAAGCGAAACGGCATCGTCCATGCCAAGTTGCTCGGCGAAGGCCCGAACGCAGCCATAAGCCGCAATTTCATAATGTTCCACTCGTTGCGCGGCGGCGATCAGAGCTAGATCCTTGCTTTCGCCCTCCAATTCGTCATCTTCGATCACTTCGCTTCCTTCCTCGATTAGTCCTTCCATGCCTTTGCAAGTGGGGCCTTTGGGACTTTCTTCCATCTCCTCGAAAATGGTTTCCAGCCGCTGCACGTGGCCCTTGGTTTGTTCGAGGTGCTCCTCAAAGCCGCTGCTCAATTCATCCGTTGAGGCTGCCTTTGCCATCTTTGGGAGCGCTTTGACCAGCTGCTTCTCCGCGCTATATATGTCCTTCAGTTGCTCGGTGAGAACTTCTTTCAATTCAGTGGTATTCATCGAATGGGGCTCCTATCTATTTTTCTTCCAAGCTATGGTCCTTCAGGCAGCAAACCCGCCGCAATCAACAGGGCACAGTAATGTCGCGCTCATAAGGATTCATTCAGTGCCGCGAATCGCGGTACACCTTCGGCGAATGTTAGGGGTATCTCCTGCTTGTTCACACACGGAAAGCCGGAGGCATTTTCCCTACGAGGTGGACTTACTGCAGCTTTCGTGCTTTAGGGAATGGTTCCGTCCGGTGAGGCCGTGGAGGCGCGGGTGGGATTCGAACCCACGAATGGAGGTTTTGCAGACCTCTCCCTTGGGCCTCTTGGGTACCGCGCCCAACGTCCGTCAGTATAGCGAAAAGCGGTTAAGTATGTCAGTCAGGCGATGAGGTGCAGAAACGGTCTGGCCTGCAATCGAGCCAACCTCATGCCGCGGAGGTTACGGTGACCTGTGCCTCGCGAAGAAAACGCGCGGACTCCTCCGGAGGAGTAGGACAAATATAAAACCCCGTCCCCCACTCGAATCCCGCTACTTTGATCAACTTGGGGATGATCTCAAAGTGCCAGTGATAGTGGTCATTAATCTCCTCCCCGACAGGAGAAGTGTGCAGCATGAAATTGTACGCGGGATGATCGAGCACAGCGTCGAGGCGCGATAGCGTATCTTTGAGCATCCGCGCCAGGCTCGAGTAAACCGAGCTCTGATTATTTTCGAATGCCGAACTATGCTGCTTTGGCAGCAGCCACAATTCGAATGGGAAACGCGGGGCGTATGGAGCAATCGAAACGAACTGATCGTTCTCGCCAACAACGCGCACGCCGGATTCCATCTCTTGCCGGATCATGTCGCAGAAAATGCAGCGCTCTTTCTCTCGGTAATAATGCTTTGCTGCATCCAGTTCCTCGCGCACTCGCTTGGGCACGATGGGGAGAGCGATCAGTTGCGAGTGCGAGTGCTCCAAAGACGCACCGGCCGCATCTCCATGATTTTTGAAGATGAGCGCGTAGCGAAACCGCTTGTCATTCTTGAGGTCCAGCACGCGATCGCGATAAGCCCACAGCACGTCCTCGATCGCGCGAACCGGCAACGTGGCTAAAGTGCTCTTGTGATCGGGTGTTTCCACGATCACTTCGTGCGCGCCCACGCCATTCATGCGGTCAAACAGGCCATCACCCTGCCGGTCCAGGTCGCCTTCAATGCCAAGCGCCGGGAACTTATTGGGAACCACACGGACGGTCCAACCAGGTGTATTGGGGCCACCGCCATTACGGCCGTACGCTAAAACTTCGGGCGGTGTTTTGCCTTCATTGCCCAAACAGAAGGGGCAAAATCCCTTGCCCTCCATGCGCACACTTTCACGTACGAAATCGGACGGGCGCTTCGCCCGATCAGTCGAAATGATGACCCAGCGGCCTGTAATGGGGTCCTTACGTAACTCCGGCAACGCGTCCTCCTGCGGTGCGGCAGCCCTGGAAGCCCGCAACGCCTGTTCGCAATCTTTAATTGTATCCTTAGGGGTTCACTTTAGCTCGACGCGCGGCAGCCCGCAAAGGCGAGCCTGAATGTTTGCGACCTATTGGTCAGCAAAGGCGCCTTTGTGCAGGCGCACGATCGGGCGATTTGCCTGCGCGGGCTTCGATTGCCAACACGTCGTAACGCCAGTCGACGCCACTGAGCCTGCGCTCCATCAGAAACTGTCGTGTCATTCGCGCCACGAAGCGCCGCTTATCCGAAGTAATGGCATCTTCCGGCAGACTGTCGGTCTCGGGCTTACGCGTCCTGGTCTTTACCTCTACAAATGCCAGTACCGGCCCGTCGAAGCCTACCAGATCGATCTCGCCTTTCACGCCCGGCGCGCGGAAATTGCGGCAGATGATCACGTAACCGTGGCGCCGCAAATACCAATAGGCGAAGGTCTCGCCGCGCACACCCATCACTCGTCGAGATTCCCGGCGCTCACCATCTGAGGACGGCGATTGTGTTGCCAAGCCTTTCCTTGCCGCCCAGTCAACGAGTCCGAAAATGAAGCTGGAAAAAAGACGCACTCGCTCTTGCCTCGAAAAATCTGCGGGCCAGAAACTACCTCGATTTCGCTCTCTAAACCAGTGATTCCGTCTCCCGGATGCACTCCTCTAGTATTTCGATAGCGAAATCCGCCTGCTCCTCATCGATCAGCAGTGGGGGCGCAAGCCTGATCGTATTGGGACCCGCTCCCAGGATGAGCAGCCCCTTGCTGAATGCGAGATCTTCGATCGAATCCCGAAGCTTGGGCGCAGGCTCTTTCGTTTTCTGGTCCGATACAATTTCGATGCCAATCATTAAACCCTTACCGCGAACGTCGCCGACGATGGGGAACCGCTCACGCCACTTCGAGAGCCGGCCAAAAATATATTCGCCCATGCGCCGCGCATTCTCCAGATAATGGTCCTTCACAAGGCGGTGCGTTACCAAGGCCGCGGCTACGGACACGGGGTTCGCGCCGAAAGTCGAAGCGTGGGCGCCCGGCTTCCAGTCCATCACGCCGGCTCGAGCAATGGTCGCTGAAAGCGGCAGGCCCGAGGCAATTCCTTTCGCGACGCACAGGATGTCAGGCTCGATACCGGAGTGATCACCCGCCCACCATTTTCCTGTCCGTCCCATTCCGCTCTGCACTTCGTCTGTGATCAGCAGAATTCCGTTTCGCCGGCATATGTCCTGCAAGTCCTTCAGAAATTCGGCTGGGCCCGGAACGTAGCCGCCCTCGCCCTGAATCGGCTCGACGATGATTGCAGCTACTTCCTGTGGGTCCACAACTTTCGTGAAGAGCACGCGTTCAATGAACTTTGCGCAATCAGTGCAGCAATCCTGCCTCTCGTGTCCGTAGGGACATCTGTAAGTGTTCGCGTATGGGACATGGAAAACATCGGAAAGCAAGCTTCCGAATCCTTTCCGCTGGACGGCCTTTGACGCAGTCAGGGAGAGCGAACCCATCGTCCGGCCATGGAAAGCTCCGTAGAACGCAATGATTTTCTCGCGCCGGGTGTGATACCGCGCGAGCTTGATGGCCGCCTCAATAGCTTCGGTTCCCGAATTTCCGAAATAGACTTTCTTGGCCTCTTTGCCAGGTGCGATCGCCGCCAGCTTTTCGGCGAGGTCGACCATGCCTTCGTAGTAAAAATCCGTGCAGGACATATGAATAAGCTCGGCGGCTTGCCGCTGAACGGCGGCGACCACCTCCGGATGGCAGTGCCCCGTCGCTACAACAGCTATGCCCGCATTGAAATCAAGGAAGGTGTTACCGTCGGCATCCTCGACCATGGCGCCAAAGCCGCGCTTTGCAACCAGCGGATAGCTTCGCGTATAGGAGGGCGAGATATATTGGTGATCCTGTTCGACTACCCGCCTGGCATTGGGACCGGGAAGGGGAGTGATACGGCGGGGGAGTTTTGCGTTCGCTAATGTTTGGGGGGGAGCGGATTGTTTCGACATACAGCGATTGTACACGCGCTCAGGATTTCTGTTATCCCGAACGCTCTTCCGATACGAGGCTTATGGCGAGCTCCTGAATTCCTTCTACACGAGGGCGCGCGCACCTCTTTACGTTGATCTTCGCGTCACTTGTTCGAAACGAGCTTCTTGTCGGGATGCAGGATCAGCTTTTGCAGCCGCCAGTTGTTCATGTCCGCGACGTACAGCGTATTCTCATCGGGACAGGCGATGCCGTGAACCCAGTTGAACTGACCGATGTCGCGGCCTGATTTGCCCAGCACGCCCAGGATTTTGCCGTCCGGTATCGAAATTTTGTAAATACGTCCCGGTTCTTCATCGGACGTGTAGAGGTATTGCGGCGTTGTGTTCGTGATGCAGATTGTCCATGGGCGCGTTTCGTCCGGGCGGTTGGCGGGCATGTTCCCAAGAACAGGATGGCGGCTCTTGTCGTAGGGCACGTTCAGAAAGATGAATTTCTTGAAATTACCGTTGGTATCAAACACCTGAATGCGGCGGTTGCCGCGGTCGGCAACGTAAATGTTATCGGCCCGATCGATCCCGATGTTATGAGGATTGCTGAAATGGCCTGGATTCTCATTGGCATGCTCCCCGCCCTTACCCGGCGCGCCCCAGCGTTTAAGCCAATATCCATGCTTATCGAATTTAGCGATCTCGGAATTGAAGTAACCATCACTCACATAGATGTTATCGTCCTTATCCCAGGTGACGTCGGTTGTGCCGCTGAAATATCCATCCACCGGAGTCGGCGGGGGATCGGCGTGCCGGTAACGAGGCTCGTCCGGCCCCTCATCCCGCCGTCCGAGATTCATCACCACCATTCCTTGAGGATCGAACTTCATTACGGACATCGTCGCTTTATCCACGACCCACAGGTTGTCGTACCTGTCGAACCGAACTGAGTGCGCGTAGGCCAGACCGTAAACGCCGCGGCCGATTTCGCGCACGTAGTTGCCCTTTTCGTCGAACTCCATTAATTGTGTTGTGGACTCGCCATACACCGGCCCGGTGCCCGCACTGCCCGGGTGATTCAGCACCACGACGTGCCCTTTCGAATTGACGGCCACAGCCAGGACTTCGCCCAGGTTGCGGTCGGGCGTCAGTTTCAGGAACGGCACAGAGTCGAAGGGAATTTCCGGCGCGTTCTGAATGCTAGGAGCCGGCGGCGCTTCCTGCGCGGACGCCGGCGCCGCGAGAAGGCCGAACAATACCGTCGCGATTAGCCCTTTCATATTGCCCTCCTCAAATCTGCGAGTCCTGTTCTACTTGCGTTTCCAGCGGACGATCCCGTCCTTGCTGTCTTCGAGAATGATGCCTTGGTCGGCCAGTTCCACGCGGATGCGGTCGGCCTTGGCAAAATCGCGAGCTTTACGCGCAGCTTGCCGCGCGGCAATAAGCTCTTCGATTTTTTCGTTGCTCAGGGCCGTGCCGCGCGTCTCCACACCGACCGAGCGAAGTTTCTCGTCGTCATGGTCCTGGAGAACCGCAAAAATTGCGTCGAAGGATTCGAGAACTTTCCCAACCGGGACCACATCGCCTTGCCGAAACTCTCCATGATCCATGGCCACATTGGCTTCCCAGATCAAATCGAATACCGCAGCCAAAGCCTGCGCCGTGTTCAAATCGTCTTCCAGCCCGCGTTCGAAACCTTCTCGCGCCCGCTCCGCGCTTTCAGTAATGGCGGACTTACCCGCGGGAAACTTGCTGGTGTTGAGCCGCACGGCAAAGTTTCGCAAGCGTTCGACGGAGCGGGCGGCTTGCTGCAAGCTCTCTTCAGTAAAATTGAGCTGACGGCGGTAGGGAACCGACGCGAGCAGAAAACGCAGCGTCGAAGGCTTGTTTCCCTTCTCGAGTAGATCGCGCAGCGTGTAGAAGTTGCCGAGCGACTTGGACATCTTCTGCGAATCGACCAGCAGGTGTTCGGCGTGAAGCCAATACCGGACAAACTGTTTCCCCGTTGCAGCCTCGGACTGGGCGATTTCATTTTCGTGATGCGGGAAAGCGAGGTCCACACCGCCGGAATGGATGTCGAGCGTCTCTCCCAAGTACTTCATGGACATGGCCGAGCACTCGATGTGCCAGCCCGGACGCCCCGGGCCAATCCGAGTTTCCCAGAAAAACTCGCCCGGTTTGGGAGCTTTCCACAAAGCAAAGTCCCTCGCGTCGGCCTTGTCATACCGATCCACATCCACACGCGCCCCTGCTCTGATCCCCGACGTATCCACATTCGTGAGTTTGCCGTAATCGTGAAACTGGGAGATCCGAAAATAGATCGATCCATCACTCACGTACGTGAAGCCCTTGGCAGTGAGTCGCTCGATCAACCGCACCATATCTTCGATATGGTCGGTGGCCCGCACCATGTATTCCGGCTTCTCGATCCCTAACACCCGTTGATCGGCGACGAAAGCCTCAATATATTTAGTCGTGTAATCGTGTATCTCGATCTTCGCCTCCGCCGCTTTAGCGATAATGCGATCGTCTACATCCGTGAAATTGGCAACCTGAATGACTTCGAAGCCCCGCGAACGCAGAAAACGTCGCAGGATATCCTGGAAGACGAAAGTCCGAAAATTGCCAATATGGGCGAAGTCGTAGACGGTAGGGCCGCACGTATACATCCTCACCTGGCCCGGATGCAGCGGTACAAATGGCTGGTTCTGCCCTCCGAGCGTATTGTGGAAGACGATGTCGCCCATTGATCGTGCGCGATCCTCCTTTGGAATGGTGTTACTGAAAATGATGCGGTTACGACGGCTGCCGAAATCTTCCGGCGCAAGGACGTAGCATTCTAGCCGAGGGCCGTACGGCCAGCAACGCGCCCAAGAGCGCGGGAATTCGAAAGAACACGATCTCAGCCGGCGCCGTCCAGCCGTTCATTCGCCTTTGGAAAAGCTGTTGCTGACGATACTTTACACTCATTGGGTCGTGTGCTATCGTGCGACCTGTTACCGCCGATCCAAGCGCCGGACGGTTGGGCCACTGCTATACGACCCGCCAGAGCTTTTGTCGCGAGCACCCTCCTCTCGAGGAAATCGATACCGTATCTGCCGAAGGGCCGTCTTTTGACCCGAAACGGCGGAGGATAGGGTCTCTTGCTTAAACTTCGCAAAGTTGAAGTCATTGGCTTTAAGTCCTTTTGTGAGAAGACGCACCTGACCTTCAGCGGCACCGGCTTGAGCTGCATCGTTGGACCAAACGGATGCGGCAAGTCGAATATTGTCGATGCGGTTTCCTGGGTACTAGGCGAGCAAAGCACTAAGTCGCTCCGTGCCGAGAGGATGGCCGATTGCATCTTCAACGGCACCGCAAAGCGTCCTCCCATGGGCCTGGCGGAAGTCACGTTAACACTGGTCGATGCCGAATTGGCGGAGGCTGCGCGTCGCGTGCTCGGCGACGCGGAACCCGTGCTTATTTCCGCTGACACGAGGACCGACGAAGCCGAAGACCTGTCCTCTATCGACGATGCTGCGGAATCCCAGGAGGCGGGCCCCATAGAGATCGAAAGCGGGCTTGCTGCCGTTCCTGACGAAAAGGTCTCCCGAAAGCGCCGCGGCGCTCAAAAAACCCCCGCGCAGTCGCGCCCAGGTGAAGTCGTAGTTGGCCGCCGACTCTATCGTTCCGGCCAGAGCGAATATCTCATCAACGGTCGCTCCGCTCGTTTGCGCGATGTACAGGAACTGTTTATGGGCATCGGCCTTGGCCCCGACTCTTACGCCATCATCGAACAGGGGCGCATTGGACAGGTTTTGAGCTCGAAGCCCTCCGACCGCCGCGCGATCATCGAAGAAGCTGCCGGAATCACCAAATTCAAAACCAAGAAGCGCCTCGCCGAAGCCAAGCTTGAATCGTCGAAAGTTAATCTCTCACGCGTCAATGACATCTTTGTCGAAGTCGAAAAACAGCTCGCATCCCTTAAGCGGCAGGCCTCAAAGGCGCGCCGCTACGCGGAGATTCGTGAGCAGATGCGCACGCTGCTTCGTGTAGTGCTCGCCAGCAAGGCGCGCCGCCTGGAAAGCGAAGCTGAGCGGCTGGCCGCGTCGCTTGCGGAGATCAGCCAGAATGAGGAGAAGCAAGCCCTATCGCTCGCCGAGCTGGAAACAGAGCAGGAACGCCTGGACCGTCGCGTCTATGAACTCGACGCGGAGTTGCGGCAGAACCAAAACCTCATCGGCCAGGCTGCGTTGGAACTCGACCGCGCGGAGAATCGAATCTTGTTCAATCGCCAGCGCCGCGAAGAACTCGCCGAGCGAGCCCGCCAGTTGGCAGGGGAGCGAGAGCAAGCCGCCGGGCAATTAGCACAGATCGAATCGCGCGTCGCCGCACAGGAAGCCGTCGTCACGCGTCTGCAGGAAGAGAGCGCGCAGTTGGAAGCCGCACTCGCGCAACTCGCCACCCGCTCCTCAGAACTCTCCGTCGTCAGCCAATCTGCCGAGGTGCGTATTGCCGAATCGCGCCGCCGAATCCAGCAGCACGAGCAAACACTTGCGCAAGTCCAGGACACGCAAGCGCAAGCGGAGCAGGTGCTTGCTCATCATTCGGGTGCGCTCGAAAGGCTGGAACAGTCCGAGCAGGCGCTGCTCGAAGAATCTTTAGTTCACCGCGAAGGCTCGCAAGCGGCGGACCTGCGCTGGCAAGCCGTCACCGAAAGGGCGCGCGTTCTCGAACGCTCTCTGGCTGATGCACAGCAACTGCTGGCAAATTATCGCCGCGATCAGGCCGAGGTGACCTCGCGTTGCGACGCACTTCGCGAATCGCTCGCTGCGGTTCGCGCTCGCCGGCACGCGCTCGGCCAGGTCCTGAGCGACCGTTCTTACAGCACCGAAACCGTGCAAAAGCTGTTCGCTTCCAATGGCCACGAAGCGTCTCGTGATTTCCGAGCCGTCGGTCTGCTGGCCGACTATGCTGAAGTAGAGCCGCAATACGAAACCGCCGTCGAGCAGTTTCTCCGCGACGAGCTGGAGTATGTTGTCGTGGAAACCTTTGACCATGCGCGTGCCGGCATCGCGCTGTTGCGCGAAGAATTCGGCGGCCGCGCCACCTTTTTCGTCGACTCCCTGCGCAGCTTAAATCTCAGCGATCACGACGTCGTCGTTCCGTTTTCCCACGAAAGCGGCGTATCCCGCCTCGATCGCTTGGTCGAATTTCGCGACCCGCTCGGCCCGGCGGCGAAGCAGTTTTTGCCTCGGCTGCGGTCAGCCTTTCTTGTGGAGGCGCCCGAAACCGCGGAACGCCTCGCGCGTCAAAATCCGTCCTACATTTTTTTGACTACCGATGGAACTTGCTACCACGGCCGTGCTGTCACCGGCGGACGGCCCACCGAAGCCGGGCCATTGGCCACCAAACGCGAGTTGCGTGCGCTGGAAACTGAAGCTTCGCGTTTGGAGAACGGCCTGGCCGAATTGCAGTCGGCCGCCGAACGACTGGAATCCGAACGGCAGCAAGCCGAAACCTCTCTCGAACAAATGACGCTGGAGCACGTGGAGGCGGGAAAGAAAGTCGTGGCTGCGACGCTGGAACGAGATCAGGCGCGCGCCGAATTGGCGCGACTCAGCACGGAGTTGGCCGCCTGCCAGTCTGAGGTCGAACACCTTCGGCGCGAAGCTCGCGCCGCCAGACAAAAGGCCGAGCACGCTATTGCGGAACGCGAGGCAGTCGTCAAGGCGCGCGAAGCCGCGGAGCGCGATATGGCCGAAGCCACGGCTCTCATCGGCGAAGTTCGACAATCCGCGCAAGCCCATCAAGACGAAGTTGCCCTCAAGCGTGCCGAAAAGGCAGCCATGGCGGAGCGGCTTTCCGGCGCGACAGCCATTGCGGTGCGCACGCGGGAAGAACGTGACGAGCTTCTCGCCCGGTCGTCCTCTCTTACTTCGCAACGGGCAACCATCGAAGCGGAAGATGCCGATCTCCTCAGGCAGAGCGAAAATCAAGTGCAGCAGATGGAATTACTCCGCGCCGAACGTGAGCGCCGCGAAAAACAACAAGCCGAGCTTGAGCGGGAGTTCAACCAGACGCGGCAGCGCACCAGCGAAGTCGACAATATTCTTCGAACTGGGCGGCAAGCCCTTACAGATCTTCGAGAAGATCGCAATCGCCACGAAGTCGAACGCGCGCGCAACGATTCCGAGCGCGAGCATATGCGGGCCTCGTGTCTCAACGAACTGAACTCCAACCCCGAAGATCTGCTTGCCGAGCAGGAAACGCCGCTCGAAGGTGACGCTCTGGCTGCCTCCGAGGCGCAGTATCAAGAGATGAAGTCGCGCGTCGAGTCGATGGGCCCGGTCAACATGATGGCGCTCGAAGAATACAATGAGTGCGAGCAGCGCTTCACATTCCTGGAACGTGAGCGCGCTGATCTGCTGCAGTCCATTGCCGATACGCAACAGACCATCGGCGAACTGGACCAGATTTCCCGCCAAAAATTTGAAGAAGCATTCGCGATCATCAATGGGCATTTCGCGAACGCCTTCCAGACGCTCTTTGGCGGCGGCACCGGACAGATGCGTCTCTCCGAGCACGATAGCTCCGGTGAATCAGGAATTGACATTGCCACGCAGCCGCCCGGAAAGCGTCTGCAAAACGTCCTGCTGCTCTCCGGCGGCGAGAAAGCGCTGGCTGCTCTCGCTCTACTGATCGCCGTATTTCGCTATCAGCCCAGCCCATTCTGTATTCTGGACGAAGTCGACGCGCCTCTTGACGAGACGAACGTCGGCCGTTTTGCCCAAATGTTGACGGAGATGAGCACGGAGGCCCAGTTCATCGTCGTCACGCACAACCGGCGCACGATGGAAAAAGCTTCCGTCCTGTACGGCGTAACGATGCAGGAGCCCGGCGTCTCCAAGCTTGTCTCTGTGAATTGGGAACAAGCTCGTTCGAGCGCCAGTCACGCCGCTTGAAATTCTACCAATCGAAATTTTGATCTTGACTAGCTGGGCATTTTTCTAGTCGTTGTGAAAAATGCTCGTCGTAGTTTTCCTCGTTCAATTTTCTTCACTGTTGACATCGTTTAACGCTGCGCTAGAATACCGGCCTCTTCGACAGGATAAAATTCACTCATGGCATCTCCTTATATGAGCGCGGTTGTTTGGGAAACAGATTTCCCCGGACTCAAATTACTCTCCAGAGGCAAAGTTCGGGACCTCTATGAACTCGGCAACGATCTGCTTCTCGTAGCCACGGACCGCCTTTCCGCGTTTGACGTTGTGCTGCCTACTCCAATTCCAGACAAGGGCCAGCGTGCTCACGCAGCTTTCGCTGTTCTGGTTCGATACCCTGCGGGATATTGTTCCGAATCACGTCTTGAGCGGCACGGATTTCCCCGGACCGGCTAGCTCCTATCGCCAACAGCTCGCCGGCCGATCCATGTTGTGCCGCAGGACTCAGCCACTGCCCGTCGAATGCGTGGTGAGGGGATACCTGACAGGTTCGGGTTGGAAAGACTACCGGGCCACTGGAAAGGTCTCTGGTGTGGCTCTGCCGCCCGGGCTGCGCGAATCCGATCGTTTGCCGGCGCCGATTTTTACTCCATCGACCAAAGCTACCACCGGCCATGACGAAAACATCTCTTTCGATGACGTAGTGGCTCTTGTGGGTGGCGATCGCGCCGACCAACTCCGATCGATTAGCTTGGAGATCTATCGTCGCGCGGTGGCATACGCTGAGCCGCGGGGAATTCTCTTGGCGGATACGAAATTCGAATTCGGGCTCATCGGCGACGAACTCATCTGGATCGATGAAGCGCTCACGCCTGATTCTTCGCGCTTTTGGCCCGCGCAAGACTATCAGCCGGGCCGTTCGCAGCCTTCGTTTGATAAGCAATATGTCCGTGATTATCTGGAGAGCATTGGTTGGAATAAACAGCCGCCCGGCCCCCAATTGCCGCCAGACGTTGTTGAACGAACTCGGGCCAAGTACCGGGAAGCATATCGCCTGTTGACGGGCATGGAACTATCCTGATCCGTAGAACCATACAATCAGAAGAGTCTTGCGGAGCGAAAGACCGTGAAAGATCAACTCGAAGCGTTAGTGGGTCAGATGGTCGAGCGAGGCATTCTGTTTGAAGAAGCAGTCAACGAATTCGAAAAAAAATTCATCAAGCGCGTGCTGGATCGCTCGAATGGAAATCAGTCCCGCGCCGCGCGCTTGCTGGGCATCCATCGCAATACGCTGAGCCGCAAGATCGATATCTACAAGTTGGATCATCGCCACCACCGGCGCGCCTGAAGCTTCGCCGCGCCTTTCCGGAAAATGAAAACGGCCCCGAACCACGGGGCCGTTCTTCGATCCTGCGCTTTTCTTTTCTAATTCGTTCCTGCTTACGCTCCAGGCCGCTTAGGCGCCGCCGTACGAGCCGGGCGCTTTCCTCCCGAGGGTGCGGGCTGCAAATCCTCCGGATTAACCTTGGCGTTGTCCCAGACGAGCATGAACGGTGACTGCTGATAGTCTTTCAGCGTTCCCGTGAAGCGCACGGCGTCGTCTTTCATCAAGCGCTTGACGTCAGGTTGCCCGGCGATATGCACTTCCATATTGGGCATCGTTGCCGCGTCCATCTCTTTGGCGGCGGCATCGGCATCCGCTGCAGCCGGCCGGAAAACCTTCAAAGTGAAGCTGTCGTTATCGCCCGGCATGATGTCCAGGACCTTCACGCCGACGTCGGGATACTCCAGGCCACAAGTTGCAAGCCACATGACTCGGCCATGGTCGCCGCCTTCTTGCAGCCAAGGCAAGAAGTTCGCCGTGTCATCGCGAGCTTTCTGCAAATCCTCCGCGCTTGGAATCGTCAGCGACGCCGGGCGATCTGTGCTGGTTCCCGCGAGCGTAATCATCTGGTTCATTTCGTCGTCGGCCAGCTTGTCGCAAGATGGTTGCTGGTAGTGCAACAGTTGGTTGCGGAGATAAGTTCGAACCTGCGCTTCGCCGGGCCCCTTGAGGGCAATCGAACGCGAAAGTTCCCAGAATCCATTCGGTGCATCGGCGGGCATCTCTTGGAGATAAGCAACGCCCAGCCGGAAATGTGTTACCGCATCAGTGGGATCAAGCGCCAGAACGGCTTTATAAGAGTCAGCCGCGCCCTTGTAGTCCTTCAATCCGGATTGCGCGATACCCGCCACAGAGTTAAAAAGGACTCCCAGCCCTTTCTTATTATTCGTGAATTGCTCGTCGGTCATACCTTGTGGCTTTTGCCATTGATTCAAGGTTTGCAATCCCAGCGCCGAAGCCTCTTTCCCTTTCGTGTAAGCCTCGGGCGTTTGCAAATCTTTTTCTCCGGAACCGTAAAGCATGGCCTGCGCGCGATATCCCAAGGCCTCCAGTTTCGTACCGATCTGTTCCGGTTTCGCGAGATCCGGCAGGGCCAATATCTTGTCGACGTATTCGATCGTCTTGGGGTAGTTCTTCACGGCATAGTACGTCCGATAGTAGTCCCCGTCGATGTACAACATCAAAGCGGAACCCGGAAACTTCATCGAAAAATCGTCGAGAGCCTTCAGCCTCATCTGCGGATCTTTTTCGTTGTGCGCGGCCTGATAGGCGTTATATTCGGCCAAGGTATAATTCGGTTTCTGCTGCTGTTCTTGAGGGGCTGCCCAGGTTGTTGCTGCGGCGCCGATTGCCAACGCCGCTATAAATGCCACAGAGACCCATTTCCACGCTGGTTTCATCAACTGCCTCCCCGGCACATTTCAAATGCTGAGCGTCGACTTATAATTTGCCGACTGTCACGAACTTCCGACCAGGTGCAAGATCAGGGGATTATAGGGGAAGTTTCTCCGACCGCGCAAGCGCGTTCCCTATGAACAGATAAGTGCGAAGAATTTCGGCACCGGCCAGCGTTCCAATCTCTACCTGCTAAGATGAATTCCCAGTCAAAAAGGATTGCCGGAGAGGTGGAGAATGCCCGCGAACCTTCCTGAGGAACATACAGCTCTCCTTTCCAAGAAGGTTGCCCTGGTCACTGGCGCCAGCCGTGGCATCGGCCGGGCCATTGCCTCGCGGCTGGGCCGGATGGGCGCTTCTGTGGCCATGTGCGCCAGAAGCCGCGATGAGATCGAGCGTACGGCGGCAGCTTTCCGCAATGACGGCATACAAACTCTGCCAATCGCGGCGGATGTGACGCGCGCGGAAGATGTCAACAAAATGATCGAGCAAACATGCAGTCAGCTCGGCGAGATCGAAATTCTCGTCAACAACGCGGGCATAGGCGTTTTCGGTCCCTTCTACGAGCGGTCGGAAACTGACTGGGATGCGGTTCTGAGTACCAACCTGAAAGCCGTGTTCCTGGCAAGCCGCGTCGTGGCACCTCGAATGGTCCGTTTGGGACGCGGCCACATCATCAATATTAGTTCCCTTGCATCGAAGAGCGCGTTTGCCGGCGGAGCCATCTATTGCGCTTCGAAATGGGGGGTGATGGGGTTAAGTGCCTGCATGGCAGAGGACCTGAGGACGCACGGGATTCGAGTAAGCGTAATTTGTCCAGGCAGCGTGGCCACGGAATTTTCTCCCCACGCGGGGCGAAATCCGGCGACGCTTCTGCTGCCCGAAGACGTGGCCCATGCGGTAGCCATGCTGGTTAGTCAGGGCTCCCATAGTTTTATCAGCGAAGTCGATGTAAGGCCGTTGCGGAAGGCCTAAGCGGCAAAGCATCGAAAGAACCTACGCGGGCGGAATTCACTTCGCGTAAAGGGTTTCCTGTATGTCTTTATTTTGGAGGTTCTTGCGGAGGCTTAAAAAGAAGTCGGGGGGAAGATCGCGCCGGCCCAGCCCTCAATCCCCTAAAGGGATCCTCGGCTCGTCTTCCCCCGTCGGGTAATTAATAGGGCACGCAGCGCGCCAAACCCAACCGACTGAAACGGCAGGCCTTTTCTCAGCGTAGCCTGGTAAAAAAAATACGTCCGGGGAAAAAACTTCTGGTCGCCCACCGAGGTGGAAATTCACAGGCGCGCTGGCCTTAAATTTGCTCCACAAGTTAGCCGGTTACGCCGCGCTCTTTCGGAGACGCTTTTCGGAGACACTTTTCGGAGACAAAAGACCGATCGGTAGGTATTCTGAGCCTTCGCAAAAGAAATCGACCCGCCGAGCCCGACGCCGCTCTTCGAAATCGAGCCCATACAGTAGAGCCAAAAGACGTATTCGCGTCGCCTTGACCTCTAACAGACCTCTTGTTATGGTTCAGGATTACTCTGGCCGTATTTTACCCGCTGTGCGCTGGACTCCTCTGTGCACAGCTCGGCTGTTTCCCATATGACATTGAAGAGCATCACCGTTCGCGGCGCTCGCCAGCACAATCTGAAAAATATCAGCCTGGAAATTCCTCGTAACTCTCTCTCGGTCATTACGGGGCTATCCGGATCGGGAAATCCTCGCTCGCGTTCGACACCATTTATGCCGAGGGGCAGCGCCGCTATGTGGAATCCCTTTCCGCCTACGCCCGTCAGTTTCTCGATCAGATGGAGCGCCCGGATGTCGATTCGATCGACGGCCTTTCGCCTTCCATTGCGATTGAGCAGAAAACCACCACGCGGTCGCCGCGTTCGACGGTCGGCACAATCACGGAAATTTACGATTATCTCCGCGTCGTCTATAGCTCCATCGGCGTGCCGCACTGCCCGAATTGTGGCCGCGCCATTGCGCGGCAGTCCAGCGAGCAGATCGTCCAGGCTGTGCTAAGCGGCGAATTGGCGCACGAAGGCGATCGCCTCATGGTGCTCGCGCCCATCGTTCGCGGGCGCAAGGGTGAATACCGCGAAGAGATGGACAAGATGGCGCGCGCCGGATTCACCCGCGTGCGCATCGACCGTGTCCTCTACCCGCTTGACGAACCTCCGCGTCTCGACCGCCGCAAAAATCACGATATCGAAATCGTCGTCGACCGCCTGCTGGTCAAGCCCGGCATCGCAGACCGCCTGACACAGTCGCTAAATGCCGCGCTTAAATTGGCTCAAGGCCTGGTAACTGTCTCGGTCGTGGACGGCGCCGAGAAAGTTTTTTCGGAAAAGTTGGCCTGCCCGGAATGCGGCATTTCCGTGCCCGCAGCTCGAGCCCCGTTCTTTCAGCTTCAATTCGCCCTATGGCGCTTGTCCCGCGTGTCACGGCTTGGGTTCGAAATATGATTTCGATCCGGCCAAAGTGATTGTGGATTGGTCCCGGCCGCTTTTCGAAGGCGGATTGGGACCAGGTTCGGGCTCCGTCTATCTCAAGCGCACCTTGGATCTCGCTGCCGTGGCGCACGGGTTTGATCTGAGCCAGCCGTTCGAAAAATTGTCGCGCCGGGACCAAAACCTGATCCTGTACGGCAATCCTCCATTGCAGAGCCGTTTCGCGGGCAACGGCCAAAATGGAGCCGATCCGGCTGCTGCTACCCGCGCGCGCGAGAAAAAAAATGTGCCCGGATTGCGCTTTCCCGGCGTTTTCGGGTTTCTCGAGGATAACCTCGCGGAAACAAATTCCGACGGATATCGCGAATGGTTGACGCAATACATGTCCGCGGTCCCCTGTGCCGTTTGCGGCGGCAGGCGCCTGCGTCCCGAAAGCCTCGCGGTCAAAGTCGGCGATCTTTCCATCTCGGATTTCACTGCGTTGGCACTTAGCGATGCGCGGCCTGCACGTCGACAAAATTCGGAACGAGCTTACCGTGCGACAACGCAAAGTCGCTGGCCGGCCCCTCGCGGAAATTGCCGAGCGCCTCGATTTTCTGCTCGCGGTCGGGCTGGGCTATCTCAGTCTGGACCGTTCTGCCGCCACGCTCTCGGGCGGCGAAGCGCAACGCATTCGTTTGGCCACGCAGATTGGTTCGCGTCTTCGAGGCGTGCTCTATGTGCTCGACGAGCCCTCCATCGGCCTGCACGCGCGCGATAACCATCGGCTGCTCGCTTCTCTCGAGCAGCTTCGCAATCTCGGCAATACCGTACTCGTCGTGGAACACGACGAAGAGACCATCCGTCGCGCCGATTTTGTTGTTGACCTCGGCCCCGGCGCCGGAAATGCCGGCGGCCATTTGGTCGCTCTCGGAACGCCTGCGGCCATCGCCGCGAGCGAAACTCTCTCACCGGCAACTATCTGTCCGGAAAACTAGAGATTCCCGTCCCGCAGGCTCGCCGCACGCCCGGGCGCCAAAGTGCTCTCATTGATTGGCTGCCAGGCCAACAACTTGAAGAACATTGACGTCAATTTTCCGCTCGGTTTGCTGATCGTGGTCACCGGCGTTTCAGGTTCCGGAAAATCCACGCTGGTCAATGACATCCTTTATCGCTCTTTGGCTCAGAAGCTCTATCGTTCCGCCGAGAGTCCCGGAGAATTCCGCGAAATTCGCGGCGCCGAGCACATCGACAAAGTCATCGAAATCGATCAGGCGCCCATCGGTCGTTCGCCACGGTCGAATCCCGCTACTTATACCGGTGTCTTTGCGCCGATCCGTGAACTCTTCGCCATGCTGCCCGAATCGCGCGAGCGCGGTTATCGCCCCGGCCGCTTCAGCTTCAATGTGAAAGGCGGACGGTGTGAAGCCTGCCAGGGCGACGGCCTGAAGCGGATCGAAATGAATTTTCTCCCCGACGTCTACGTCACCTGCGACGTTTGCCGCGGCCGCCGCTACAACTCCGAAACTCTGGCCGTGCGCTACAAAAACTATTCCATCTCCGATCTGCTCGACATGCCCATCGAGGAAGCCCTGAAAGTGCTCGAAAATATTCCGCAGGTGAGCCAAAAGCTGCAAACCTTGGTCGACGTAGGCCTCGGCTACGTCGAACTCGGCCAATCTTCCACCACGCTTTCCGGCGGTGAAGCGCAGAGAATCAAGCTGGCGCGCGAACTATCGCGCCGTCAAACCGGCCGCACTCTCTACATCCTGGACGAACCCACCACCGGCCTGCATTTTGACGACGTAAAGAAACTCATGCATGTCCTGAATCGCCTCGTGGATCTCGGCAATACCGTGCTCATCATCGAGCACCATCTCGACGTGATTAAGCAGGCGGATTGGATTATTGATCTAGGTCCCGAGGGCGGCGAAGCGGGAGGCCGCATCGTTGCGCAGGGCACGCCGGAACAGGTGGCCCGCAACAAAAAATCCTACACGGGCCAGGCTCTCGCCCACGTTCTGGACGTTAACGGCGGCAAGCCGGCGGTCCCGCCCGAGGCCAGCGCCGAGTCCGCCGTCCCAACTCGCCTCAATTCCGTCGCCAAATAGTCAAAACAGCCCCCCGCTCGGCCCTACATCGTTTGGACACGCCGAAGCAGGCGAGAAGAGCGGACGGAATCTAATTCCGGTTACCGTCGAGGTTCCGCCTCAATACGCTAGAAGCGGAACGAGTAGTTCATCGTTATCGCTTGAGTGCCCACACGGACGGTGCTGTTGTTATATTCGCCGGATAAAAGTGCGCTCTGCTGAACCTGAGCTTGCGCGGTCGGATCGTAGGAATAAGCAAGCTCGAAATTAGAGCGCCCTGGGTGGTACACCAGTCCGGTCGAAATCTGATTCGACATGATCGCCGCGGTCATGGGCGTGAGGGTGGAGCTGGGTACGGGGTTGTTGGCGTGAGCATAACCGAATCGGAGCGAAGTGCGTTCGGTAAGCAGGCGTTCTCCGCCGATATGGAATGAATATTGGTCCTTCCAACCGAGCGGAACGCCATCCTTCAGCGTTGTGGAATTCAGCAGGCCATTGATTGCGGCATTGGTGCCGTTGGTAAGCGTAACGGGTAGAGTTACAAAGGCGTTGTGCCAGTTCACCCAATCGGTCTGGAAGGCGAGCAGCCAGCGTGGATTGAGGCGCCAGGCAACGTTCGCCAGCACGGATTGCGGAAGCACGTTTCGCACCTGTGCCGAATAGTTGAAGGTCGAAGGGACGCCTGCTAACCCCAGCGCCGCGAATTGCGCGTTCGCGTCGCCGCTGGCAGCGCCATTGCTGATAATTGTTGTGCTGGATTTCCAGGCAAGTCCCAATTCCACCGAACGAGTGGGACGGATCAGTGCGCCCGCGCTGCCATTCCAGCCGTAACCCGTGGTATGGAGATCCAGCAGCGTCTTGAGCCCCTTCAGCACCGGTTGCTGCTGAAAAATGTACGGCGCATCAAGCGTATTCGAATTGTAATCGGCCCCCAGGCTCACGCCGATCGAGATCTTCGGATTCAGGATCACACCCAATCCGGCCATTGCGCGTCCCGCAAGGATTGCCGACTTCTGCTGCTGCATTCCATAGGTCGCGCCAGCGACTCCGGGCGAATCTACGTAATGCCAGTTGGCAACGGACATAAGGTCGGGCACAAAGCCGACTCCCCAGCTGAACCGAGAGTGGCGAATGGGCATTCCGAATGCCCCGTACGGAAGCACACCGGGGGTCTGGCTGAGTTGTGCCGAGTTGTTTACAGAGTTGCTGAAGGAGCCACGAGGAAGCATGAGACTGACGCTTATATCAAGCGTGCGGCCGCTCAGGGACGTGAGACCCGCGGGATTTGCCGCCAAGGCATCGACCGCGTCGTCCGAGGACGTCACGTAGATGCCCCCCAAAGCCTGTGATCGGGCACTGGCCGTGTTCCAGTAGAAACTTTGCGCGAACGCGGAAGACGCAAATACGACGCAAACAGAAAGCGCCAAAGCCAAACGCAATTGTAGTTTCATCGAGCGCTACTCCTTTTTTGGATTGTCGCTGCGGCAGTTCGGAATTTTGGTCGTTCTAGGACGGAGGGCTCAGAACTCGTTTTGGCGGCAATCAATGCTTCGAGACACGGCAAATCCAGCGCATGAGGCGACTCCCCTCGCATAATGGAAAAGGCTTTTTCGAGCGGCAGGGAATCCCGGTAGGGCCGCTTGGCTCGTAACGCGTCGAATATGTCAGCCACCGCCAGGATGCGAGCGAACGTGGAGAGCTGCTCCCCAACCAGGCCTCGCCAATACCCCGAGCCGTCGAGTTTTTCGTGATGCGCGGCAGCTTCTTCGCCTAAAGCCTCGAAACCGGGAATTCGCCTGAGAATCTCAAGCGTGTAGTACGGGTGCATCTTGACGATTTTCCATTCCTCGTCCGTCAATTTGCCTGGCTTTTCGAGAACCATGTTGGGCACGCTGAGCTTCCCCAGGTCATGTAAAAGCGCGGCGCGACGCAGCAGCTTAATGTCGCGAGGCTTCATGCCAAACCAGGTGCCGATCTCCATGGCGGCCTCAGCGACGCCGGTCGAATGTCGATACGTGAATGGCGATTTGGCGTCGATGACCTCAGCAAAGGCCTGACAGATGTTGTCTATGACATCTTCTGTCGCAGTAATGCGGCGCTGTTCGGGTTCGACGGCGATCACCTTATGGAGTAAGTCTGGATTCTCGAACCCGCTCCACAGGGTTCCGTCTTTGGACATGCAGACGGCCGCATTCACAAGCTCGGGATCGAACCAACGTCCGCTGCGCCGGCACACCGCGTCGATTGCTGCCGCTGGACCGCGCTCGGTGTGAAACACATCCAGGGTCTGCGATAGGTTCGCGATTCGCGAGAACAGGGGGATTTCGTCTCTGCGGAGTCCATCCGGATATCCGCGCCCGTTCCAATGCTCGTCCAGACTGTAAATGCCGGATACGACGCTATCGGAGAAGCCCAGCTGTTTGGCGATATCCGCGCCGCGTTCGCATCGAATCTTAACCAGCGCGCAGGAATCTTGCTGTTGCGTGGCGGCCACCTGAAAGAGCCGCCTCACGCGCTGTAAGAAAGGCAGGCCCGTGGCGACATGGGTCAGCGCATAGTGGAGGCTTTCCCACCCCACGCGAGTCCAGTCTGTCAATTTCACGTCGCGCTTGGCTTTAATCTCGTCCGCTGTCACAATGTGAAACAGCCGGGAGGAATTGCTGCTGCAACCTGCGTCTTTCAGCAGCAGGGCATAGTACAGATCGCCACGCTCGCCGGCAGGCAAGCCAATCTGTTCGGCCAGCCTCATGCCGATGATGCAGGCGCGCACCGAATGACCCATCGGCTGACCTTCGGTAAGGTCTAAAGCGTATGAAAGTGCAGAAATGATTTCTGAAACTCGAATGGAAGGTTTGGGTCGTCCATCGCGGCCATCAAGGTCGGCTGAGGACGGAAAACTGGAGAAGCGATCTGGATCCTTCATTGAGTCTCCTGCGTGGTCATGTAGCAAGGGCCATCTCGCCATAGAGCCCTGGAGATAGGCAACCCTCTCCAGGGGCGGGCCTACATTTTCTCTAACCGAATGAAAAATAAACCTGGTACGAGAGTACTAAGTTACGCCTAAGCGCCAATAATTCGGGCGGTACCAGTTAAAGCCTGTATAGATTCGTGATTAATTTTGTCCAAAAACACCCAATGTGCCGAAAAGTCCACTATCGACCAAGGCGATATCCAGGTTACGGTTGTGGACGATCATCGGTCCTAAAAGGTACCCTCTTAGCCGTGACCCTTAATCGACGACGAGCCCTGTACATACTTGCCTCTGTGACGGTTATTGCCGTGATCTTGAGCGGCTATCCCACGCTCGCTCAGGAACTTGGAGCGAAATCGAGCGTTCCTACCGCATCAATTGGCGGCACATTCTCTGTAGTCAGTGGAGACGGGACTAAAGATGCCGCGCCAGACGTCACTGTAAAACTGGCCGGTCCCTCGCCGAATGAAGTACCTCAGTCCACCATGACTGACGCCGAGGGCCACTACGAATTTTCGCAACTTTTGCCTGGAACCTATACTCTGCAGGCGACTGAGGATGGTTTTAAGCCGTGGACTGCTAGCGTCACTCTCAAACCCGGCCAAGCCGTTACCCAGGATGTCGTCTTGGAAATTAGCTCGGTCAATCAGCACGTCGAAGTTCGAGCCGAAATCACCCCCATTGTTGCCACTCAGAGTGTCGGGCCAACCGCAACGGTCAGCGATCAACAATTAGCCGCCTTGCCTCTGCCCACACAAAAGTTTACGGAAGCTTTATCGCTGACGCCCGGCGTCGTTCGAACTGCTCAGGGGAAGCTGAATTTTGATGGTCAAGCGGAAAATCAGGGCATGCTGCTGGTCGACTCGGCGGAGAATGTGGACCCGATTTCAGGGAGCTTTTCGATTCCCATCCCGGTCGATGCCATTCAGTCGATGACGGTTTACAGCTTGCCGGAAAGCTCCGAGTACGGAGGTTTTTCCGGCGGCCTCACGGCGATCGAAACGAAGGCTCCGTCCACGGCTTGGGATTACAAGTTGCTCGACTTTACCCCGTCATTCCGAGGCAAAAACGGCGAGCTCGTGGGAATCGCCAACTGGACGCCGCGATTCGAATTCGGCGGCCCGCTCGTCAAGAACAAGATCAATTTCTCCCAGGAATTAACTTACGAATTCCGTAGAACGCCTATCCGCGGCTTGGCGTGGCCCTTGAACGAAACCACCACGCGCTCGACCACGTCGTTTACCGAACTTCAGGCGATCCTGTCGCCCCGCCATCTCCTGACCGTCAACCTCAATATTTTCCCGTCGGCAATCGAATTCGCGAATATCGATACGCTCGTTCCACAAAGTGCTTCTGCGAACTATCGCCGCAACGGCGCATCCGTCGGCGTATCCGATAGCTATCAGTTGCTTTCGGGTGCGGTGCTCAACACTGTCGTGCGCTACACCCGCTTCGACAGTGACACTTGGGGACAAGGGCCCGCCGACATGCAAATCACGCCTGAAGGCTGGGGCGGTAATTTCTTTAACACATGGTCCCGCAGAGCCAACCAGGTAGAAGTGCTTCCGGCGTATCAGCTCCCGGCCAAAACCTGGCATGGGCGTCATGAAGTGAGATTCGGCGAGGATGTCTTGTACAGGTCCTACAATGGGAGCAGCATTTCCCACCCTGTAGATCTCCTCGCGCAGGATGGCACGATTGCCGAGCGGATCGACTTTCAGGGCGCGGGACTTTTGAGAGCTGCCGATACCGAAGCGGCGGAGTTCGTCCAGGATCAGTGGAATGTGAACGGCAGTCTGACGCTGAACTTTGGCGCGCGTCTCTCGAGTCAATCCATCGGTCGTGACGCTGCCTTTGCGCCTCGCGCCGGCGTGGCGTTTTCGCCGGGTAGCGGGCGCAAGACTGTAATCCGCGCGAGTGCTGCGGAGATTTACAGTCATGTGCCGTTGCTTGCGGCGGATTTCGCCGATAACCAGACCAGGGTGCTGAGCTCCTTCGATTCGTCCGGTGCGTTGATCGGCCAGCCCATGGTCCTGCAAAACGCCTACCTTCCGTCGGGCATCCCCGCGAACATGATCGGCGCCCAGTTTGGTCCCGAAACGAGCCCCCGCACATTCGTCTGGAGTGTGGAATTCGAACACGAGGTGCGGCGAAACGTAAGCCTCCGGCTCGGCTATCTTGATAACCAGACAACCGACCTCTTCGTTCTGGATACTGTGCTCAACGCAACCGGAGCCAATGGGTTGCTGGCCCTTCACAACACGGGTGAGTCCCACTATCGTCAAGCTCAGGTAACCGCCCATTACCGCCCCAGCGAAACCACCGACTTCACGATTTCGTACACTTGGAGCCGCGCGCTGGGCGACCTGAATACGCTTTCCGATACGCTGATCCTCTTCGAAGCTCCCGTAATTCGGCCTAACGTGACGGGCATCTTGCCGTCGGATGTACCCCATCGCGTGTTGGCCTCGGGATTATTTCATCTCCCCTGGAAATTGGCTTTCAGTCCCGTTGTCGACGTTCATTCGGGATTTCCATACTCCAATGTGGACGTTCTGCAAAACTACGTGGGCGTGCCCGACGGCTCGCGTTTCCCGACTTACTTTTCCCTGGATGCCCGGATCTACAAGGAAATTGCGCTGCGCATTCCCTTCCGGGAGCGCTCCAAAGCCCGGAAAATCCGCCTTGGAGTCTATTCGACTGACGTCACCAACCATCAGAACCCGCACGACGTCTTTAGCAACGCCTCCTCCCCTATCTTTGGGACCTTCGCGGGCTTCCAAAGGCGAGTCGACGGTATGGTCTTAGACTTGGTCCAGTAAGCCTTTAGGGGCTCCTTGAAGTCGGATTTTTGGACCTCACGCCGCCGCGCCGCCGAAGAACTTGCGCTCTAAGCTCGACTCCATTTACAGTGCTATCAGAGATGGGTGCACCCGGCGTAATGGGCCAATCATCCAACGACCATTATCCAAAGAACTGTAGCGCCGCATGAGCTCTCTACCCCCTGATAACGCGCCGGCCCCTCTCGAAGGGCAATCTGACACATTTGCCGTAATTCCGCCGCCTGGCCCTGGCCCTTCTGAACCAATGCCCGAATTTAGGCAGCGGCCGGATTTTGAGCAGCCGTTGTCTAATCGCGCTCCGCGGTTCGACTCGCGCACTCCTTTCCGGTGGATCGATCTGCTCTACCTCATGCTGTTCTATTTCATTGCTGGCGCCGTGCTCACGCTGATTGTTGCTGCGGGTGCCGTCGTCTTTTTTGGCATCTCTCCTACTGCCTTGCGAAACTCCACGGCCGAATGGGCTTCGGTGCTGATCATTAGCCAGGCCCTGCTTTCCGGCGCCACGCTGGTATTTCTTTATGTCGTCGTTCGTGGCCGCAGCGCTGCGCCCTTTTGGCAAACCATGGGCTGGCGCGGTTTCCGCAACATGGCCACGAGCGGCTCGGTCGTGCTGCGCTACGTGTTTGGAGGTTTCGCGTTGGCTGTTGTGGTGGGCTGGCTCGGAAATTTCGTCGGCCGCGAATCCGGCATCCCCATGGAAGAGCTTTTCCGCAGCCGTCAAAGCGTTTTGATGCTCATGGCCCTGGGAATTCTCGTGGCTCCCTTGGTCGAAGAGACAATTTTCCGCGGCTGCATCTACCCCGTCATCGCCCGCAAATTTGGCATCACCACCGGTATCGTCGCCACAGGCGCGCTTTTTGGACTTGCTCACGCACAGCAGCTCGGCGGCGCCTGGGGACAAATCGGCCTGCTGATCTGCGTCGGCATCGTCCTCACTTACATTCGTGCCAAAGCCGGGACCGTCGCCGCAAGCTACTTCGTACATCTCGGCTATAACACCATCCTGTTCGCCGGCTTCTTTATTGCCACCGGCGGCCTGCGCCACCTCCCCGGCGCATGAGCGTGCTGCCGCCTCGCTGCCTTGGCTCACCCATGACCGGAGTCATCCTTTCATGCGCGTAGTGCAGCCTATCGAGTGGACCCCGGCCGGCGTGGTCATGATTGACCAGCGCCGCCTGCCTGGCGAAGTCGTGCACAATACCTATACCGATTACCGCGAAGTCGCCGCGGCCATCCGCGATATGGTCATTCGCGGCGCGCCCGCCATCGGCGTCGCGGCCGCCATGGGCATCGCGCTCGGCGCGCTGCACTCAAAAGCCAAGTCCGTCGCGGAGTTGCGCGCCGAATTTCCCGCGATCTGCGAAACCATCGCCCGCACCCGGCCCACCGCCGTGGACCTGTTTTGGGCCATCAATCGCATGACCCGCCGCTTCGACGAACTCGGCGGTAACGCCAGTTTGCAAACCGTCCGCGATGCGCTCGTCGCCGAAGCCCGCCGGATCCACGAAGAAAAGCACGCCATCGACGAAGCCATCGGCCGCTTCGGCGCTCCGCTGATGCCCGAAAGTGGCCAGGTCATGACGCAATGCAATGCCGGCGCTTTGGCCACCGCCGGCATCGGCACTGCGCTCGGCGTCATTCGCGTCGCCGTTGACCAGGGACGAAAGCTGCGCGTCTTCGTCCCCGAGACGCGCCCTTATCTGCAGGGCGCGCGCCTCACCGCCTGGGAACTCGCCGAAGGCGGCATTCCCCTCACGCTCATCACCGACAATATGGTCGGCCATTTCCTGAAGACGGGAAAGGTTGGCGCTGTCGTCGTCGGTGCCGACCGCATCGCCGCCAACGGCGATACGGCCAACAAGATCGGCACGTATCAAATCGCCGTGCTGGCGCGCGAAAATAACGTGCCTTTTTACGTGGCCGCGCCCATCTCCACTTTGGATCTATCCATCGCTTCGGGCGAAAGCATTCCCATCGAAGAGCGCCCCACCGAAGAAGTGACGCACATCCGCGGCGTCCGGATCGCGCCCGCCGTCGAAGCGGCCAATCCCGCCTTCGACGTCACGCCCGCGCGTCTTATCACCGCGATCATCACGGAACGCGGCGTCGCTTCCGCGCCCTATCGCGATTCGCTCGCCCGTCTTTTGTCGGAATCCGCCTTACAGGAAAAGGCCGCCACCGCAGCGCCCGAACGCCCCGCCCCCGCTCGTTCGTAGCACTTCACTCCATAGCCCGTTCCAAGCTGGGCACGCGTACCATTGACCGCCCCAGCTACTGACCGAATACTGGCGAAAAGCCGATTCGGGGCGACCCGCTGTTAAAAATGAAGAAGCTGACAGAGATCATGCAAATCAAGGGAGTACCAGTCTACGCGCACTGGTCCGTCCTTCTGATTGCAGCCTTGATCCTCCTCGGGGCGCTCGAACGCCCCCTGGAAACGATTGTTGCGTGGGGTGCCTACTTTAGCGTCATTCTCATCCACGAATGCGGCCACATGATCGTAGCCCAGCGAAAGGGATTTAAGGTGTGGGCTATTGAACTTTATCCGATTCATGGCCTCGTTCGCTTCCAGGAGCCGTGGTCTCGATACGATCGCGCGGTGATTGCTTGGGGAGGGGTTGCGGCACAGGCGGCAATTGCATTCCCTCTGATCGCGTATGTGGCCGTCTTTGGATTCACAACCTTGGCCGCCGTGAATGTAGCTATCGGCATCCTCGGCTTTTACAGCCTGATTGTTGTGGCCATCAATCTGATCCCAGTTCCGCCGCTTGACGGTGCCAAGGCATGGACTTTGATCCCGGAATTGATGAAACGCGCTCGGATGCGGCGGGCAAGATCCGACGCCGGATACATTCGGCGAAGCTGGTGAGCCTCGATCTCCCAAATCGCAAATCAGCTCGTTGACACGAACCGCCGGCCGGGTATATCTACGTGCCCAATCAGCACAAGCTTTACGATGAGGAGGCGCTGGTGGAACACGTCATCTCCAACCTTTTGGGACGTTACGAAAGCGGCACACTCACCCGCCGAGAATTGATTCAGGGTTTGGCCACGCTGGCAGTGGCCGGCGGCAGCGTCTCGGCCGCGGATACCGGCTTTGCCGCCGCTACGATCAATCACGTTTCGATTCAAGTCAGCGACATAAAGCGCTCCGCCGAATTCTATATGCGAGCCTTCGGCCTCCCGAAGCGCGTAGCCGGCAGTCCCACCGCCGTCCGTCTGGGCGTGGGCCCAAGCCATCTCACGCTTCGACAGGAAAAACCATCCGGCAACGTGGACCATTTCTGCCTCGGGATCGATAAGTTCAACCACGACTCAGTCGTTCGAGATCTGAAGGCGCGTGGTGTCACTCCTGAGCCCGACGAAAAGGGCCCTCAAGGTTTTCACGTGAAGGATCCGGACGGCTTCCGCGTTCAACTCGGCGACTCCTCCGAATTCTAGCGATTTGATTTAGCAAACACGCTGGGCAAGCTCAGTCAACTTTGTAAACGCGGCCGGATTGCGCCCCCAAGATAGCGCGTTTGTAGGCTTGTCCAACTTTCCACCCCTCGACCGGAATCACGCCGTGAAAGAACGAACCCATAGTAGGTACGGATTCTTCTAGGATCGTGGGATTCACCAAATTGATACGCAATCCCTTGGGAAGTTCGATTGCGGTAGCCCGAACAAAACCTTCCAATGCGCCCGAGACGGTTGAAGCCGCGACACCGGCGAAGATCGGTTCGTCATTAAGAACGCCCGAAACCAAAGTGAATGATCCATTTTCTTTGATGAACGGGATCGCCTCCTGAACCAGGCTGATCTGACCCATGAGCTTGCTTCCCAACGAGAACTGCCATTTTTCAGCGGTGAGTTCCGAAAGCGGAGCAAATGCGACTTCACCTGCTGCAATGGCCACGGCATCAAACGAGCCGACGGCTTGATAAAGCTTCCTGACACTTTCGCGGTTCTCGATCTCGACTCGGAAATCGCCCGATTTGCGTCCGACCTTGACTATCTCATGGCCAGCACCCGCCAATGCCTTTTGAACCAGTTCGCCGATCTTTCCGTTTGCACCAATCAAAATAATTTTCATAAAAGCTCCATTCTCGTTTCTGATCTCAGGACCTATCTATTCGCTTTCACTTTAGGGGGCCAATCCGCCAGCAGTATCGAGCACTTGCCTAGCTAACTCACCGACCGCGCCTTCAACGGCGTCAGACCCAGCGAGCATCAGGTGACGCTAACAAAGCCAAGGTACTTGCTTCAAAGGGCGGTCCCGCTCTATGAAGCGCATTTTTTCGCAATACTTCGAATTAATTCTGTGTTCTGAGCATACGGTCGACCGATCGGCTCATTTGTTTCAAAATAAATCCAGGCGCCACGCGACTCATCATTTTGAGCTGATTCGCCTGCCCTGGACGTATTTCAAATCGATCGGCTTGCATTCCTTTGACGGCGACTTTAACCATGTCTTCCACCTTCATGATAGAAACGCCTTTCATGTCTTCAGAATTAAAGTCACCCAAGAGTTCGGTTTGTGTCGCCGGCGGTGCTAGCTCAAATACCTTCACTTTGGTGTTTTTCAGTTGAACACGAAGAGACTCGGTGAACGAATGCAGACCGGCCTTGGTGGCGCAATAAACCGGTGAAATGGGCAATGGAACAAATGCCAATCCCGATGAAACGTTCATGATTGCGGCCTCTGATTTTGTTTTCAAATGCGGCAAGAATTGTTTCACCATGCGAATCGGCCCGCTCAAATTGATTTCAATCTCGCGAGTGATGTCTTCGAGGCTTCCAGCTTTGTCGTGAACATTGATCTCACGCATGATGCCGGCGTTGTTGATCAAAATGTTGAGCTCGGGAAATTGTTTGGTGACCTGTTCGTAAAGAGTGGCGATCGCTTTCGGATCGGAAACGTCGCTTCGAAAGGTGTGAATTTTTGGAAAGGCCGCTTTCGCACGGTCCATCTTAGATTGATCGCGGCCCGTGATAAGAATCGTGTTACCAAATGCCGTGAGTTGTTTGGTAAGTTCGTAACCGATGCCGCTGCCACCGCCGGTGATCAAAATCGTATTGCTCGTGAGTTTCATAATTGAATACCCCGCATAAAAGACGCCCAACTTCCGAGCACTTCGGACACTATTGAATGGATAGCCGGATAGTCGAAATCGCCGCGTGGTCCCGACCCGTAGACGGTTTCCCAGCCGACTTCGGCGAGCGGAGGGCCGGTCGCGAGCCGCTCGACCAGGTCGGGATTGGCGATGTAGGGTCGTCGAGCGCGACCTTTCCCTCAAGCTTCTTCATGGTGAGTGCCGATCTTCCCTGGTTGCTCGATGATTGCGTGTCACAAGGTCCCGATCCAGTCTTTAAGCCTCTTTGCCTCCATCACCACCACCTCGCGGTCGTTGGTGCCGAGCGCAACAGCCGCCATACCCTGAAAGGCGGAGAAGAAATGGACCGCGAGTTCTCGTGAATCCTTTTCATGGCCAACGGCCCGGAACTGCTCCTCAAGCCAACGCATGGGCTCATTGAAGAGCGCCGCGGATTTCTTCGCGAGAGCGCCGCCCTCCTTGTGCAACTCCGTGCACAGCCCGCCAAGAGCGCATCCTCCGCGCGCAAGTTGCTCCCGGTTCGCTTGGACGCTACCCACGAAAGCTAACAGCCGCTCCTTCGGAGAACTCAAGCGGTCCCACTCCGCCCGGGCTGCGCGAAACTCCTCGAGGCGCCGCTCCACCACGGCTTCGGCGAGTTCTTCCTTGGTTTTGAAGTAGTAGTAGACATTGCCTACCGGCACGCGAGCCGCCTCGGCGATGTCCGCCAGACTCGTCTCTCGGAAACCGCGTCCATACGCCAGCTTCGTCGCAGTCTCAATCAGCCGCGTTCGCTTGTCCGGTTGTGCCGTTCGCATATTTTCCGACTCGGAGTAGTTAGTTATTTAACTAACTCAGACCATAAACCCGATGCGCCCGTGTTGTCAACCCCCGCGACACGCCAATTTTGGGCGCTGGTGGATGGCGGACCAATCTGGAAGCTTGAAACAGGGAATGAACGGGTGAAAGCTTTTCAGCCGTGGCGTATGGCTGGGTCGGCCATCGGATCAGGGCCCACCTCGCCGCCTTCGGAAACTGTTTTCAGCCGCCCGAGATAGTGACTCCATCCGCCCTCATGTCCCTCACGGGCTTCTGGCGGGAGTTCGCGATGTGTCAGCCGCAGCCGTGTTCCTTTGCCCTGTGGCGTCAGGTCGATTTCCACGCGGCTCGATCCAGCCTGCACCTTATATGTGGCTCCTTCAAAGCCCCAGGTGAAGACGACCCGTGAGTCGGCCACGACTTCGAGATATTCGCCCCGAATGACGTCTCGGCCATTCGGTTCCACGCGATAGATTCCACCGGGTTTCGGATCGATCTCAGCCCGAATGCCCATCCACCGAGTCATCTTTTTCGGATCGGTAAGAAACTTGAAGACTACAGAAGGCGGAGCATCAATATAGATTTCTTTGACGATGCGCTCAGAGGTCATGCGCGTCCTTCATCTCTGCCTCTGCCGCCGACTTCAGTTTGCCGAGCTTCTCGTCCCAGAATGTTTCCAGAAAGCTCCGCAATTCCGCAAATCCCTGCGGCCGGATGCGATAGAGCCGCCGCGTGCCGTCTCTTCGTTCCGTTAGCAATCCTGCCTTGATGAGAACCCGCAAATGTTGAGAAATGGCGGGCCGCGTGGTGCGAAAATGCCGGGAAATTTCCCCCGCGCGCAATTCCTTCGAACGAATCAGCTTCAAAATCGCTACGCGCCGCGGCTCCGCTAGCGCTCTCAAAATGGCCTGTGTTTGTTCCAAACTGTCCTCATGTCCATGAATCTCTGCCTCTGGCTAATCCCCCGCCTGCGTAGCGGTTTTTGCTCCTCGCAGTTGCGCCAGTAGATCATGAAAACTGGGCTCGGACCACGTTTCGGCGATTTTTCCGTCCGCGATGCGATAAATATGGTTCTCTGTCCAGAACACCTTCTTGCCTGTCGCGGGAATCCCCATGAATTCCCCTTTGTGCACCGCGTGCGCGGTGTGCCGCTCCACAACGCGGTCGCCTTCCACGACTGTGTCGTTCACTTCCACGTGCACATCGCCAAACGCCGCAAAGATGGTCCTGCCGACATTCTTCTGCGCATCGCGCCCCGGCGGCAGGGGAAAGCCGGTGACGTGCAGCACCGCATCCGGCGTCCAGGTTTCGTCCACGACGTCGATGTTGGCGTGATTCTTGAACTCCTCCAGGAAACGGCGTACCGGAGCCACCTTCTTCGCCCGCAGATATTCGCCCAGCTTGTTCCAGTAATGCGTGCGCCAGCCGCTGTTGATCGATTCATACTGATCCGCGGGTACGCCGGTTTGCACGAGAGACAGCTGTGTGCCTCGCCCTTCATAGATCGGAGTGAAAGTTAGCGTGAGCTGCGAGAAATGGCCGCCGGGCCAATTAACGCTCCTCCATGCTTGCACGATGCGGCGATCTTGCTCGATCTCCTTCGTCGTTCCTTCCAGGTGTCCCGCATGAGCGGTGAAGCGGCCGCCGGCTTTTCGTTCGATCTGCGCAGGCGCGCCGGTGAATTCGGCGTGCTGCTTCTCGTCTATAAATGCCTCGAATACTTCGTGAGTTGTTGCGTTGAGAAATACTTCGTGCGTGATGGTTTTCGTTTCCATTTATCTGCGCTCCGCCGCCTGAATTTTCGTGCTCTGCAATGGAGC
The DNA here is from genome assembly GCA_963846235.1 of uncultured Acidobacteriota bacterium. Taxonomy (GTDB): domain Bacteria; phylum Acidobacteriota; class Terriglobia; order Acidiferrales; family UBA7541; genus Palsa-189. The sequence continues at coordinate 1,795,386 of CAWJVF010000002.1, read as the reverse complement.
ATGACGTTAGCACATGCTTTCGTAAGTGTACACTTAAATGTACCATCCGATCGGGATGGTCATCCCGTCCCCCGGCGAGTCACTGCCAGGATGAGCTTTCGCGGCTGGCACACGATTGCGTCGCTACCCGTTGTCATTCCGCGCCCACCAGCGGCGCTTGCACTTTACGCATACGGAAACGAACATCCGCCCAGATGTTCGTCTCGAGCGAGCATCGCGGGCGAGGAACCTCCTTTCGCAGATCTTCAGTCCGACTCCGAATACATTTACTTGAGGAGTAAAATAGAACATGCTCGGATTCCGCCGAGCCGAGTTGGAGCAATGACCGGGTGCAAGGTAAGCTGAGTTTCAATTACATATTCGGCCTATTTTCATGGAGTCGTTCGTTAAGCTCTGTAGAATGATATCGTTGCACAAAGCGCGTGACCAACTCCTTTGGAATGATATTCTTGTGAAAAAAGGTAGGGGGGCACCCCTCTCCTCAACAGATGCTTTAACTTTCGGGGAATTTGTATATGGATCCGGCCCGCGAACTCGGTAAGTGGTTGATCCTCGGCGGTCTGATTCTGGCCGCCATCGGCGGCCTGTTCTTTATCGGCGGACGGCTGCCGTTCCGGCTCGGCCGGCTGCCCGGCGATATCGCCATCGAAGGCAAGCACGGCTCGTTTTATTTTCCCGTGGTCACCTGCATTTTGCTGAGTGTCGTGCTGACGCTCGTCATGTGGTTGGTTTCTTTATTTCGGAAATAACCGAAGCGTATGGCAAAGCCCTTTCAACTTCCCCTGATGCCGCGCCGCACGATCTGGTCGGTGAGCGACCTCACCGGCCGCATCCGCGATTTGCTCGCCGGCGAATTCACTGACGTTTTCGTCGAAGGCGAAGTCTCCAACGCGCACGCCGCGCAATCCGGCCATCTTTACTTCACGCTGAAGGACAATAACGCGCAGATTCGCTGCGTATGTTTCCGCACGCAGCTTGCACGCCTGAAATTTCGTCCCGAGGACGGCCTGCATGTCACCGTGCGCGGCTCGATCAGCGTCTACGAAGCGCGCGGCGAATATCAGTTTTATGTCGAACATGTCGAGCCGGTCGGTCTGGGCGCTCTGCAGCTCGCCTTTGAGCAACTGAAAAAGCGCCTCGAGGCCGAGGGCATTTTCGATCCCGAACGGAAGAAATCGCTTCCCGTGCTGCCGCAATGCGTCGGACTGATCACGTCGCCGAGCGGCGCCGCCGTGCGCGACATTGTGCAAATCTTGCAGCGGCGCTTCCCCAATCTGCACGTTGTTCTTTATCCCGTACGCGTTCAGGGCGAAGGCGCGGCCGGCGAAATCGTGCAGGCCATCCGCTATTTCGATCGCAAGCAACTTGCCGACGTGCTGATCCTGGCGCGCGGCGGCGGCTCGCTCGAAGACCTGTGGGCCTTCAACGAAGAGCCCGTGGCGCGCGCGATTGTGGCCTGCACGATTCCGATCATCACCGGCATCGGCCACGAAACCGATTTCACCATCGCGGATTTCGCCGCCGATATCCGCGCTTCCACGCCTTCCGCCGCGGCCGAGATGGTGGTGCGCACGCGGCAGGAGTTCGACGGCCACTTGTGCGATCTGCGCGACAAAATCGCGCAGCTCTTGCGCTATCGCGTGCTGCAAGCCAGCCACAAGTTACGCGAGCTCGATCTGCATCGCGCCGCCCGGCGCCTGGAAGACACGCTGCGCCGCCGGCGCCAGCACACCGACGATCTCGCCGCGCAGCTGGCCGGCGCGCTTCGCGGCCGGCGTCGAAATGCTCGACGAGCGCCTTGAGAGTGGCGCTCTCGCGGCTCGCGGCCGTGGATTTTCGCGCGCGCCTCAGGGCCGCCACCGTGCGCCTCGATCGGCGCACCGCTGAGCTGGGCGTGCGCGCGAGCCGCGCGCTCGCGGCAAAAGGCCAACTGCTCGAGAAATTGCTGGTGCAGCTCGAAGAGCGCAGCCCGCTGCGCCTGCTGGAGCGAGGTTACGCCATCTGTTACGACGCGGCAGGCAACGTCGTGCAAGCCGCGGATCAGGTGGCGCTTGGCGAGCGCATTCGCGTGCAACTCGCACGCGGCCGCCTGGGCGCCGAAGTCACAGATAAGGAAAAAGACAAGGAATCAGACGAGAATAACGCTTAATGTTTTGCTGTCATTCCGAGGCCGGATCAGCGGCCGAGCAATCTGCTTTTATCGCGCACTTAGGCAGTAGAAGACGGACGTAAATCAGTTACTCGTCCGTTGAAGACGCCACTTTGAGCACAGCCAAGAATGCTTCCTGCGGAATGTCCACGCGGCCCACGCGCTTCATGCGCCGCTTGCCTTCTTTTTGCTTCTCGAGCAGCTTGCGCTTTCGCGATGATGTCGCCGCCATAGCATTTGGCGAGAACGTTTTTTCGTATGGGGCTGATCGTCTCGCGCGCGATCACGCGGCTTCCGATGGCCGCTTGCAGCGCAACTTCAAACATCTGCCGCGGAATCAGCTTGCGCAACCGCGTGACGAGTTCGCGCCCGCGCTCATAGGACTGCTCGCGGTGGATGACCAGAGTCAGCGCGTCCACCGGTTCGCCGCCGACGAGCACGTCGAGTTTGACCAGGTCGCCTTCGCGGTAGCCCGTGAGATGGTAATCGAGCGAGGCATATCCGCGCGAAACGCTTTTCAGGCGATCGTAGAAGTCGAGCACGATTTCATTGAGCGGCAATTCGTAGGTGAGCATTACGCGCGTGGGCGAAAGATACTCGAAGCCTTTTTGCACGCCGCGCTTCTCTTCGCAGAGTTGCAGGATCGCGCCGACAGAATCGTCGGCGGTGATGATCATGGCCGTAATCACCGGCTCTTCGATTTTGGCGATTTCGCTCGGAGAAGGAAATTTCGTCGGATTGTCCACTTCGAGCACTTCGCCGCTTGTGGTGGTGATGCGATAGCGCACGCTCGGAGCCGTGGTAATCAGGTCGATGCCGAATTCGCGTTCCAGGCGCTCCTGCACGATGTCCATGTGCAGCAGGCCGAGAAAGCCGCAGCGGAAGCCGAAACCCAGCGCCACGGAGTTCTCCGGCTCGTAGAAGAAGGCCGCGTCGTTGAGTTGCAATTTGCCGAGCGCGTCCCGCAGCATCTCGTAGTGGTGCGCTTGCACCGGATAGAGTCCGGCGAAAACCATCGGCTTGATGGCTTCAAAGCCGGGAAGAGGCGGAGCCGGGACGCGCCGCGTCGATTACCGTATCGCCGACGCGCGCGTCGGCCACGCGCTTGATATTGGCGATGACGAAACCGACTTCGCCGGCGCCCAATTCTTCGAGCACCACCGGTTTGGGCGTGAGCGCGCCGAGGCTCTCGACTTCGAAGACTTCATTGTTGGAGCAGAGGCGAATTTGCTGATGAGGACGCAAGCAGCCTTCCATCACGCGCACGAGCACCACGGCGCCTCGATAGGCGTCGAACCAGGAATCAAAGATCAGCGCGCGAAGCGGCGCTTCCGCCGAGCCCGTCGGCGGCGGCACGCGAGCGACCACGGCATCCAGCACTTTCTCCACGCCCAGTCCGCTCTTTGCGCTGATGGCCAAGGCATCCGCGGCCGGAATCGCAAGCACGCTTTCCATCTGCGCTTTCACTTCGTCCGGCTGCGCGGCAGGCAGATCGATTTTGTTGATCACCGGAATGATGGTGAGGTTGTGCTGTGCGGCAAGAAATGTGTTCGCCACGGTTTGCGCTTCCACGCCCTGGCTTGCATCCACCACCAGCAAGCGCTCCTTCGCAAGCGGAGAGCGCGCGTGAAACCTCATACGAAAAATCGACGTGCCCGGGCGTATCGATGAGATTGAGTTGATATTCCTGGCCGTCCGCGGCGCGATAATGCAGGCGAATGCTCTTGGCTTTGATGGTGATGCCGCGCTCTTTTTCCAGATCCATGGAGTCGAGCACCTGCGCGGTCATTTCGCGCTGGCTGAGCGCGCCGGTCAATTCCAGCAGGCGATCGGCAAGGGTCGACTTGCCATGGTCGATGTGCGCGATAATGCAGAAGTTGCGGATGAACCTGGAATCCATGAGGGTATGTTTATCCCGGCGCGAGGCAATCGTGAGGCTCGCCACAATGAGAGAGCAAAGCGCCTGAGAATACGTCAGTTTGACACAATTGCACGCGAGCGGCCAGAAGAGCGGCCCGAATCCTTGAATAAAACCGGCATTTTTTCTGTGGGATCAGTTGATGTTCCAGCACCGAAAGCGCGTCCGAACGTTTTCCGCTGCTCCGGGACAGTATATATTGTCTTTGGGTCCGGCCCGCAGGGGGTGAAGACCATCCGGAACAGCTTCCGAATATAGAGCATGGCCGTCGACGTCACTAAGCATCTGGAGCGAGCCAAACGGAGTCTCGAGAAGAACAAACTCGAAGACGCCGCGGAGGCGTACGAGTCAGTTCTGGGCGAAATGCCCGGTCAACCCGAAGCCTTGCAGGCGCTCGGGGATTTGTACACGCGGCTCAACCAGGCCGATCGCGCGGTCAAGTATTACAACGTGCTCTTCGACCGTTTCTTCGAGGCGCATGAGGAAAATAAAGCTCTGGCCATCTATAGCCGGGCGCTGAAGGCCATCCAGCAACCGCCCGAACGCATGGCCCGATATGCGTTGCTGCTGCAAAAGCAAAATCGGCCGGACGAAGCCATCGAGCAATACTCGTTCGCGTCAGAATTATTTCTGGCACGCGGCAATCAGGAGGCGACGCTCGACTGCCTGGAGCGTATCGCGCAGCTCGATCCCGATAATGCGGCGCGCCAAATGGCGATAGCGGAAATGGCCGAACAGCTAGGCAAAAATTCGATTGCCGCACGCGGCTTGCTGCGCGCGGGCCAACTTGCAGAGGCGTCCGGCGATGCGGAAGGCGCTCTCAAGATGCTGAAGCACGCCCACGAGCTAAGTCCGAACGAGCGCGGTCCGGCATTGTTGTATGCACAGGCGCTGCTGCGCCGCAAAGACGCAGCACGCTGCGATGCGTATCCTGGAGCCTTTTGCCAAGGGCGACCCGGATCAGGGTTCCTGCGCACTTTTGCGGAAGCTCTGACTTCCACTGGAGAGTTGGATCGCGCGCGCGACATCCTCGCGCGAATGCCACTGGATCAGCCGGAAACGGCGAACCGAATTTTCGATCTCGCAGACCGCTATCTGGCGGCGCATAAAGATGACGAAGCGGTGGCTTTGCTGCAAAAAGTGCAGGATCAAATGAGCGCAGCTCACCGGGAAGGCGATTTTGTCGGCACGGCTCGAAGCGCTTTGCGGATGCTCACACCGCTTCCATTGCATCTTGCCGAATTCTGGGCCGGCGTCTATGCACAGACTGAACCGCGAAACCAAATATTTCGACGCCCTGGTGCGGCTATTCGATCTCTATATTGCCGCGTGGCGACGTGGAGCACGCTTCCGAAACATTTGAAATGCTCGTGGATATCGATCCCTATGACGCGCGCAATCAGAAGCGTTTCAGCCAGATCGAAGCTCATGCCGATCCTGCTTTCGCCTCACGATATGCGCACCCGCCTGGGCCAGACCGCGCCGCAGAAACTGGCCGCGGGGCCAGCCGAGACGCCGAGCGCTTCGCCCCCGCGTTCGGAGCAGCAGGAGGCTGCGCCGACGCTCGACGATTTGATGGTGCAAGCCGAGATTTTTCTTCAATACTCGTTGCAGTCCAAGGCGGTCGAGCGGCTGCAAAAGATCGCCGAATTCTTTCCCGGAGAAGAGGACCGGAATCAGCGCCTGCGCAAACTTTATCAGACCGCGAATTGGTGGCCCGAAAGCTCCGCCAAGCCCCAGGCGGCTCCCGCAGAGCGCCCGGCGAGCCCCGCCGCGCCGCCGTCCGCCGATTCCGCGGACAATGTGCGCGATCTGGCCAAGATTTCCGAGATCAGCCGCGCATTGTTTCGCCTGCCCTCGGCGCGGGCGATTCTTTCCGCCGGGATCAACGAGATCGGAACGCACCTGCGGGTCACGCGCTGTATTGCCGTGATCGGCCCGCCCGGAAAGCCGCCTGAGCTGGCCTCGGAATTTTGCGCGCCGAATGTCGAGCCTGCCAATGGCGCTTTGCTGGTAAAGCTCCTCAGCCAGTTGGATCGCGCGGCGCCCGACGCGCTTGGAGGACTTCCTCTGGATGCCGCGGCGGCGCCGGTTCTGCGGGAATTGGGACTTGAATCAGTTCTGGGAGTTGTGCTGATGGATCGCGAGAAGCAGAGCCAGGCAGGCATGGTGGTGGCGGGTTATGCGTTGCCGCACCAGTGGCGGGCGCACGAAACTTACTTCCTGCAGGCGGTCGGGGACCAAATCCTTCTGGGCGTGAACCACACGCGCCTGCGCACACTGGCGCGCACCGTTGGGGCCCGCCGACGAAAAGACCGGCCTGTTGGCGCGAAGCTCGTATCAAGGAATGCTTTTATCGGAGGCGCACCGCGCCAAATCCAATGGCATCGCATTGGCCTTGGCCTTGATCCAGATCGATCGGCGGGCCCGAAGTGCTCCGGCAGCAGGGCGAGATACAGCTCGAACGTTACGTGGAGCATCTAGCGCGCGGGTTCCAAGCGCTCATCCGCCAGACTGACCTGGCCATCAAATACACCGCCTGGACAATCGCTTTCATTCTGCCGGATACGGGACTTGCCGGGGCGCAAATTCTGGCGGAGAAGCTGCGCAAAGCGGCCGCGGCGCAAATTGCGCCGCCCTGGAATGGCGGTGTGCCGCTTGAGTTTCAGCGCGAGCGTGGCGGAAGCGGTAGCCAGGCCCGATTATGACAGCGAGGATATTGTCACTGAGCTGATCAACCGCGCCGAAGCGGGACTTAGAGGAAGCGCACGGGCGCGGAGGGGACGTCGTGATCGCCTCCAGACTCCGGGGACGTTAAAACGAATGGCCATTGAAAAGCTGGGCGTAGTGGGTTGCGGCCTGATGGGATCGGGGATTGCGCAAACGGCCGCGCAGGCCGGCCTGCAAGTAACGGTACGAGAAGTTTCGAGCGGAATTGATCGACAAAGGTTTCGCAAATATTGACAAGAGCCTCGCACGATTGGTGCAGCGAGGGACGCTCTCGGCCGCGGATCGCGATGCGGCGCGCAGCGGTTGCGTCGAACAACGAAGCTCGAAGACCTCGCCGGCTGCGATTTGCATCATCGAAGCCATCACCGAACAACTGGAGCCGAAGAAAGAGCTCTTTCGGGCCCTGGACGCGATTTTGCCCTCCGCAAACAATTTATGCGAGCAATACCTCTTCGCTTTCCATCACGGAGATGGCTGTAGCGACGCAGCCGCCCGGCGCGCTTCGTGGGCCTGCACTTTTTCAATCCTGTGCCGATCATGAAGCTCGCGGAAGTCATCCGCACCATTGCCACCGACCCTAAGGTGTACGAGGAGGCTGACCGCGCTTGGCCGTGCGAATGGGGAAAACAGCAGTGCGCACAAGCGACCGAACCGGCTTTGTCGTCAATCGGCTGCTGGTGCCGTATTTGCTGGACGCGGTGCGCGCGCTCGAGGAAGGCGTGGCCAGCATTCCCGATATCGATCAAGCCATGAAATTGGGCTGCGGTCATCCCATGGGACCGCTTACTCTGCTCGATTTCGTGGGACTGGATACGACGTATTACATCGCCAATATCATGTTCGACGAATTCAAAGAGCGGCGCTTCGCTCCGCCGCCTCTGCTGAAGCGCATGGTTATGGCAGGCTGGAACGGGCGCAAGGCCGGACGCGGCTTTTACGATTACAGCGATCCTGAAAATCCCAAGCCGATAGCGCTTGCTTGAGATGCCGATTGCGGACGAGCTGTTTAAAATTCAGCGGAGTCTGAGCGCGATGGCCTATCAAAATCTGATTTTCGAGAAGAAAGAACATATCGGCACGCTCACGTTCAACCGGCCAAAAGTTTTGAACGCGCTCAATCGGCAAACAATGGACGAGCTGGACGCGCGCTCACAGAAGCCGGGAACGACAAGGACCTGCGCGTGCTGATTCTCACAGGAGCGGGCGACAAGGCTTTCATCGCCGGAGCAGACATAAACGAGCTGGCGCGCATGACACCGATAACCGGGCCCGAGACCTCTTTGTACGGGCAGGCAGTGCTGCACAAGCTGGAAACGCTTAGGGAAGCCTTCAATTGCCGCGGTTAACGGTTTCGCGCTGGGAGGCGGTTGCGAACTGGCGCTGGCGTGCTCCATTCGGCTGGCGAGCCGGACCGCGAAATTCGGGCAGCCGGAAGTGAAACTGGGCATCATTCCCGGATATGGCGGAACCCAGCGGCTGGCGCGGCTCTGCGGAAAAGGCGTGGCGCACGAGCTATGCCTGAGCGGCGAGATGATTTCGGCCGAAGAGGCGCAACGCATCGGGCTCGTGAATCATGTTTACGAGCCGGGCGAACTTTTGGCGGCGGCGCAGTCCCTGGCCAAGAAGATCGCGGCGAACGCTCCGGTGGCCGTGCAGCTCACCATGGAAGCGATCGAGCGAGGGCTCGGAAATGCCGCAGGAACAAGGCTTGTTTCTGGAAGCTTCGCTGTTTGGCATGAGCTGCGCGACCGAAGATATGCGCGAAGGCACGCGGGCATTTCTCGAAAAGCGCGCGGCGCAATTTCAAGGCAAATGAGCAATAGTTCCTGAAACGGGTGCGGAGAGCGAATGAGCGACAATTTTCAGCCCAATGAGATTCGCGGCACCTATGATGCATCGGGAATGCGCTTCGGCCTAGTGGTGAGCCGGTTCAATAGCTTCATTACCGAGCGGCTGCTGGCGGGGCGATGGACGCGCTTGGAAAAAGGCGGCGCTTCCGCGGAGCAAACCGATGTGGTGCGCGTGCCGGGCTCGTTTGAAATTCCGCTGGCGGCAAAGAAAATGGCTCTGGCGCGGCATTATGACGCCATCATCGCCATCGGCTGCGTGCTGCGCGGGGAGACGGCACATTTCGATTACGTGGCGTCGGAAGTGGCGCGCGGCGTTCAACTGGCGCAAATGGATACCGGCGTGCCGATTATTTTTTGCGTGCTGACCTGCGATACGCTCGAGCAGGCCATCGATCGCGCCGGACTGAAGAGCGGGAACAAGGGTTACGAGGCGGGGCTGGCGGCGCTGGAAATGGCGCGGTTATCGAGCCAGCTTCGCGCGGCCGCTCCCATTTCTGCCGTGCGCATGCGAAAGCGCCGCTAAGATGCCGCAGCGGCATAAGGCCCGGCAGTACGCGCTGCAGATGCTGTTTCAGTGGGAGATCGGAAAGCAAGAGCCGCGGCGCATCGAGGAAGGCTTCTGGCGCATCGCCGAAGCGGAGAAAAGCACGCGGGCGTTTGCCAACGATCTCTTCGAGGGAGTGGTGAAAAACGCGTCGGAACTCGACGCTGTGGTTACGCGCACACATGGATAACTGGCGCCTGGATAGGCTAGCGCTGATCGATCGGGCCATCCTGCGGCTGGGCGTACACGAACTGCGCTCGGGTAAGACGCCGCGCAAAGTGGTGGTAAACGAAGCCGTGGAGCTGGCCAAGACTTTTTCCTCAGAAGATGCGGCCGGATTTGTGAACGGCGTTCTGGATTCGGTCCTGCACGCCCTGCCGGAAAAAACAAAACACGCCAGCAAATCCTAGAAGAGCCGCGCAGCAAATTGCCGGCTGATAGTACGTTCGTACCAGAAACCACCTGAATACACCTCGAAACTTCGTGCCCACCATCGTGTTTTTCTAGTGCAAGCTGGTTCCAGTCGTTTCAAGGAGGAAATCGTGAAGCTCATTACCGTAAGAATGGGCCTTAGTGTGTTCGCGATTGCCGGGCTGCTAACGGCGAGCGCGTGGGCGCAGAATTCAACCCCCGAGCCGGGCGATGTGCGGAACGATACTCACGATATCCGCCAGGACCGCCGGGACGTTCGCAACGATGTGCACGATCGCAACGCGGACAATCGCGATATCCGGCAGGATCGGCGGGACGTTCGCGGAGACCGCAGCCAACTACGGCAAGACAATGCAAAATATGGCGCGAATAGCGCACAGTCCAGGGCGCAGCGGCAGGATATTCGCGCTGATAAGCGCGATATTCACCACGACGTGAAGGATCGTAATCAGGACAGGCGGGACATCCACCACGACCGGAAGGATGTGCGGCAGGATCGAAAGGATCGCCGCGAGGACGTGAAGGCGTTGCGTTAGACCGAGTAAGATCGCGCTGTTTGACTTAGCGGCAGGGCGGGCCGATCTTTTGATTGGCCGCTGATTGGCCCGCTTCGGATCGGCCTATTGCAGATTGGCCGTTCGGGCGAAAATCAAGCGTCCAGAAGTCCTTCCATGATCGTGACGGCGGTGCCGCTCACGCGCGGCACGAGTTTGCCGTGCTGCGCGAGGACTTCCACGCGAATGCGGCTGGGGCGCCGCATTTCGATGCCCTGATGAATTTCCAGCGGAGTAGCAAGCTTGAGGCGCCCCTGGTGCACAAGATAGGCGCCGAGCGAACCGGCTGCCGATCCGGTGGCCGGATCTTCTCCAATTTCCCAAGGAAGCATGCCGCGGGCGAAAACTGTGTTCTTGCTGTCTGCCGCGAAGCAATAGGCCATCGTTGCCGCATCGCGAAGCACGCGGCGAAGCGCAGGCGGATTCGACTCGATCTTTTGCAGTGCGGAGCGCCGCCGGACCGGAACCATGAGATTGAAGATACCGGTGGAAACGAATTCGAGCGGCAGCGAGGAATCGAGATCGCGGACGCCGAGACCGAGTGCGCGCGCGAGCGCGCTCGCGGTCGATCCGCGCGGCGCGGAATTCGGCTTGCTTCTGAGTCATGGCCACGCGAACCGGGCCGCCCGTCGTGAAAGTCGATCTCCACGGGCAGAATGCCCGCGCCGGTCTGTTGCAGGACGTGAACACTGCCTTCCTGGGCCGGCACGACGCCGAGCTGCGCCAGAAGAAACCACGTGCCGATCACCGGATGGCCGGCAAGGGGCAGTTCGGTTTTCGTGGTGAAAATGCGAAGGCGGGCGAGCGCGCGATTGCCGGTGGGCTTCTGCACGAATACGGTCTCGGCAAGATTCATCTCTCGCGCAATGGCTTGCATCAGCCGCGTGGTCAGGCCGTCGCCATCGGTGATGACCGCGAGGGGATTGCCGGCGAGCGGCTTGTCTGTGAAAACGTCGAGCTGGTAAAAATGCCGCTTCATTCTTTGCTCACAAGGCCTGCACCAGGGCGCTGACTTCATTCAAGAGACGTTTGGTGCTCTCCGCGCGCGTCGTTTCGGAATAAACGCGGAGCATATGTTCGGTGCCCGAGGCGCGCACCATGACCCAGCCGACGTCCGCCAAGGTAAACCTTGATGCCGTCGAGATCTTCGCGGTGAACGACAGGCCAATCGCCCAGCCGGGCAAGCTGGAATCGGCGAAGTATTCGATGGCGCGCTCTTTTTGGCCGGGGCGCAACTCCAGATCCACGCGGCCGTAATGATGTTCGCCATATTCGGAATGCAGATGCGCGACGAGTTCACCGAGGGACATGCGATGCCAGGCCATGACTTCGGCCAGCAGAAGCGCGCTGACGGTAGCATCGCGTTCGGGCAGATAGAGCTTGGTGCCAATGCCGCCGGACTCTTCGCCGCCCATCAGAATGTTGCCCTCGAGCATCAGCTCGCAGATGTATTTGAACCCGACGGGAACTTCATGAACGCGGCGGCCGTAAGCGAGACGCGATTTTATCGAGCAGCTTGGTGGTGGAAAAAGTCTTGGCCAGATCGCCGCTGACTTGCCGAGTGCCCGCGAGGTGCCAGAACAAGATCGAAAAGATCTGGTGCGGGGTGATGAATGTGCCGTCGGAGTGCATGGCCCCGATGCGATCGCCATCTCCATCGGCGGCAAATCCGGCATCGTAGCCGCCGCGGAGAACGGCTTCGCGCAATGCGGCGACGTGGGGCTCGATCGGTTCCGGATTGACGCCGCCGAAGAGAGGATCGCGGGTGCCGCGAATCTCGTCGCAGGCGACACCATGACGCTGCATCAAAGCCATCAGCAGTCCACGGGCTGAGCCGTGCATCGGATCGACGACGAAGCGCAGCCCGGCGGCCTGCAGTTTTTCCCAGTCGACCAGCTTATCGATCGTATCGAGATATGGCGCCAAAATATCGAGGTCTGAATTTGTCCGGAACGCGGGGGAAGATTGGGAACGCCGTGGACCTGCACGGCCGCGAGCTCGTGCTCGATCTGCTCCACGATGGAAGGCAGTGCCGAGCTGCCGTAGCTTGCCTTGAACTTGATTCCGTTCCAGCGATAGGGATTATGGCTGGCGGTGATCATTACGCCGCCCGCCGCCACCCGCTGGCGCACCAGCAATGAAACCGCCGGAGAAGGGCAAGGAGCAGTTGCGAGCCACACCGGCACATCGGCCATGGCAATCGTTTCCGCAGCAGCCTGCGCGAAGCGTTCCGAAGCGAAGCGATTGTCGTATCCGACGATCACGCCCTGGCCGGGCTTTTCCGCGCGAACGATGTAACGAGCGATGGCCCAGGCAACCCTGCGGACATTTTCAAACGTGAAGTCGTCGGCTATGACGCCGCGCCAGCCGTCTGTGCCAAAGCGGATTGAAGTCACGGGCACAGTATATGCGAACGAGCGATGGGCGCGAAGTACACGAGTTAGAGCAATTTTTGCAGGCGATGCCGCTCGAGCCATTTCACCACGCGCCCGACGTCTTGAGCGCGTTCGCGAGAACAGACGAGCAGCGCGTCGGAGGTTTCCACGATGACCAGATCGGAAACTCCTACCGCGGCGACGAACTTCGAAGGACTGGAGATGAGGTTTCCCGCTGCATCGAGGGCGAGCACGCTGCCGGTGGAAACGTTCGCGCCTGGATGCTTGGCCAAGAGTTCGTAGACAGCTGCCCACGAGCCGACGTCGCTCCAATCGATTGCCGCGGGAATGACAAAGACGCGAGCATGTTTTGGATCGCGCGAGGCCGGCTCGAGCAGGGCATAATCGATAGAAATGTTTTCAAGGCGCGAATACTCGCGCTGGAGTGCCGCAGCGTAACGGGACGTGCCGATGGTTTCGGCGATACGCATCAGGGCGGCATGCGTTTTGGGCAGATAGCGCTCGAGATTTTCGAGGAACGTGGACACGCGCCAGAAAAACATCCCCGCATTCCACAAATAACGGCCGGATGCGACGTACTTGCGGGCCAGTTCGAGAGACGGCTTTTCGGCGAACCGGCGGACCGCGTAGGCGCGATCGCGATCCGCGGATTGTCGCGGGTTATCGTGGCGAGCGCGTTCGATATAGCCGTATCCAGTTTCGGGCCGCGTGGGCGGAGTGCCGAGAACGACCAAAGCTCCTGGCTGCGAGGCGGCTTTCAAAGCAGCGCGAACGATCTGCCGGTAACGCGCGGGCTTGCCGATGAAGTGGTCCGCCGGCAGAACGGCCATGAGCGCGTCGCCGCCTTTTTCTTGTCTCAACAAATGCACGGCTGCCAGACCGATGGCTGCTGCCGTGTTGCGGCCCACGGGCTCGGTCAGAATGTGCCGCGAAGGCACGCGTCGCAGCTGGCGGCTTACGGCACGAGCCTGTTCTCGATGCGTAACAACCCAAATTTGTGAACTGGGAAAGAGCGGCGCGAGGCGTTCGTAAGTCTGCTCGAGCATGGTTTTCTGCCCGACGATGTTGAGCAGCTGTTTCGGCGACCGGGTGCGGCTGCGCGGCCAAAAGCGCGTTCCACGCCCACCAGCAAGAATGATGGCGTGAGCGGGCGGCGAGAGCAAACTCATTGGTGAAGTATCTCGGAGCGCTGCGATTCGCTGAGGCCCTTCTCGGCGAGTTCGTGCGAGAGTTGCTCCAGGTCTGGGACATACGTACGGAGGAGCTTTGTGGCGGCTTGGGCGGCGAGATGATATTCGCCCAGCGCCGCCGGAATTATCCAGGCTTCACCTGGATTGTAAGGCATGGACACCGAGCGCCATTGAATGCGGCCGTGGCCCTCGAGCGGAACCAGCAATTCAAAGCGGTCTGGATCCGTTGCGACTTGAATGCCTTCGGTAAATTGCCAAATCTCGGTGGCGAAGTATGTGCAAGCTGCCAAGTAGGTTGTCTTTGCCGATCCTTGCTGAACCGGGACGCCGCGCACTTGTGCGCATCCTTGCGGACCGAACTGCAAAACGTCAAGAGCCTGGGGAATATGCAAAGGTCTGGTCGAGCCATCCGCCTGCCGACGGTTGTAGTCGAAGACACGGTAAGTGATATCCGAATTTTGCTGCACTTCGCACAACAGCACACCAGGACCGATGGTGTGCGCGCTTCCCGCCGGAACGAAGAAGGCGTCTCCGGCCTGTACCGCACGCCGCGACAGGCAACGCTCCACATCGGAATCGTCGAGCGCCTGACGAAAAACTTCCGGCGTGACGCCGGGTTCCATGCCCAGCAGGAGTTCGGCGCCCGGCCGGGCGGCGACTGCGTACCACATTTCGGTTTTGCCCACACCTCCCGCGGCCGCTTCGTTGCGGCGGGCATATTCATCATCGGGGTGAACCTGCACGGAGAGCTTGTCTTCGGGGAAGATGAACTTCAGGAGCAGCGGAATGCGCGCGGTCGCTTGCAGACGGCACCCTTTCCATTCGGCTGAAAGGCCGGGCCACGCCTCGCCGAGAGAGCGGCCCGCAAGGGGACCGGAGGCGAAGGTACATTGGTCTCCCGTGAGCCAGACTTCCCCTATTGGTTCAGTGGCCGCCGGACCGTTGTCAAACAGAGGCGCCAAGCTTCGAGAACCCCAGATGCGAGGCACAAAGATTGGCGCCAGACGGGAAGGCGGAATATTCACCGGGCGACGGCAGCCGACGCGAAGAAGCGCTCGAGTCTGCGCAGCCCTTCCTCGATTCGATCGATGGAGGTGGCGTAGGAGATGCGCAGATAGCCCGGGCGCGCCGAACGCATCGCCGGGCACTACGGCGACATGTTCGCGTTCGAGCAGATGCTGGGCCAGCTCCGTGGAATCTCCCGAACCGTTGACCAGATGCGCGGAAACATCCGGGAAAGCATAGAACGCGCCCGAAGGTTCGGGGCACGTGACTCCCGGAATAGCGCTCAAGCCGGCGAGGATTCGTGCGCGGCGTCGAGCATATTCGGCCAGCATGACCGGCACGGAATCCATCGGGCCGGTGAGCGCAGCGAGACCAGCGTACTGCGAGATAGAAGTCGGGTTCGATGTGTTCTGGCTCTGCACCTTGAGCATGGCATCGATGACGGGCTTGGGAGCGAGAGCGTAACCAAGGCGCCAGCCCGTCATCGAGAAGGTCTTCGAAAGCGAACCCACGACGATCACGTGTGGTTTGGATTCCGGGATACTGGCTATGGAGTAAGGCCGGGCGGAGCCATATGTGAAATGTGAGTAACACTCGTCTGTCAGCAGCGAGACCCCGTGACGCCGGCAAACTTCATAGATCTTTTCAAATTCGGTCGGCGGAATCACAGCGCCGGTCGGATTATTGGGCGAATTGATGATGGCCATGCGAGTGCGAGGGGTGATGGCCTCTTGCAATTGGCTGGCGCGCAGAGTGAAACCCGTGGACGCCTCGGTGGGCACAAAAACGGGTTCACCGCCCGCAATCTTCACGATATCGGGGAAACTGACCCAATAGGGCGAAGGAATCAGGACTTCGTCGCCTTCCTGGATCAGCGACATGACCGCGTTGTAGATGGCATGCTTACCGCCCACGCACATGATGCACTCGCTGGGCTCGTAGGAGCTGCCGAGTTGTTGGGCATGCCAGCGGCAAACCGCTTCACGCAGCGGCGTGATGCCCGCCGTTGGAGTGTACTTCGTGCGGTTGCGCTCGATCGCTTCAATGGCGGCGTCCTTGATATGAGCGGGCGTTGGGAAATCCGGCTCGCCGGGGCCAAAATCGACGACGTCCAGGCCCCGAGCGCGCAATTTTTCCGCCTCCACAAGAACCGCCATCGTCGGCGAGGGAACAACACGATTGATACGACTGGCAAATCTTTGCGTCATTTTAGCTAGCTCCCCTGAGAGTCCTTTAGATTACCTTGGCGCGCAAGCGGCGTTCAACCGCGACAGGCACGAGGCCGCTGACTGAGCCACCCAATTGCGCGATTTCGCGAACCAGCCTCGAGCTGAGATAGCTATATTCCACGGCCGGCATCATAAAAACAGTTTCGAGACCCGGCTGAAGCTTCCGGTTCATCATCGCCATCTGCAACTCGAATTCGTAGTCCGATATGGCACGGATGCCGCGGAGGATGACGCGCGCCTTTCGTTCTCTCGCGTAATCGACAAGCAGACCGTTAAAGCAATCGATCTCTACGTTCGTAAATGAAGCGGTGGCCTCAGCAAGCATTTCCGTACGTTCGGCAATACTGAACAGCGGCTCCTTTTCGTTGTTCCGAAGGATCGCCACGACCAGTCGATCAAATATCTTAGTGCCTCGTTCGATCAGGTCGAGGTGACCATTAGTAACCGGATCAAACGAACCGGGATAGATGGCCAGTACTGGTTCCATGAAAGGAAAAGCAATTCTATCGCATTGGAGCCCGGATTAAAGAAAAATCCAGATCCACGCCCGTGGAGCTACTGGAGGCCGACTTGAAGAGATGGCAAGCCCCATTGAGACCACCCCGTTTTTCGGGAATTAGGCACCGGAGCCGAGCGATGTCTCTGAGACCTGCTTCGGCTACGAATTCGTGGCGGGGAGTGCCAAAGAAGCCTACACCGTCCTGATTCGCAGGTCCAAAATTGGAAATTCCGGCCTAGACTCGAATCGCCCAGTCCTCTTTCCGTAAGAAAGCGGAGGGACGGGCATGACAACGCGGCAGAAAATTGCTTTAAAAGCTTTCGGAGCATTCGTGGTCGCAGTTTTGGCAACGGCGTGCATTCGCACGTCGGCCCAAACTGTGAAAGCGCCGGTAGAT
Organism: uncultured Acidobacteriota bacterium; assembly: GCA_963846235.1. Lineage (GTDB taxonomy): Bacteria > Acidobacteriota > Terriglobia > Acidiferrales > UBA7541 > Palsa-189. The sequence continues at coordinate 1,778,493 of CAWJVF010000002.1, read as the reverse complement.
CCTGGGGTACGCGGCGGCGCGGCGGGTGCGGGTAATCCTCTCAATAACCTTACGGCAGACGAAAAAACCTTCTTCCAAGACGGATTTACAAGATTCATAGAAGTCGAGGTTGTACAGGGAGGCTCGAACAATGGGCTCGGGCCGCGCTTCAACTCCAACCAATGCCTGTCATGCCACGCGCAGCCCGCTCCCGGCGGAACGAGCCCGGCGCAAAACTCCTTGATCGCGGTAGCGACGCTCAATGGGGCAAAGAACATGGTGCCCTGGTTCATCACGGCGAAAGGCCCGGTGAGGGAAGCACGCTTTAAGCGGAATCCGGACGGAACTAACGATGGCGAAGTGCACGACCTCTTCGTCATCACCGGCCGGAGCGACGCCACGGGCTGCAATATCTCCCAACCCAACTTTCTGCCGGCTGGAAATCCGGTCACCGGCAAGGGCGGAAATCCAAACATCATCTTTCGCATCCCCACCCCGGTCTTTGGGGCCGGACTCATAGAGGCGATTCCCGACTCGGCGATTCTCGCCAATATCCAGGCCAACGCACCCGAGAAGGCACAGTTGGGCATTTCCGGTCACGCCAACGCGCACCTGAGCGGCAATGCGAATCGCAGTGCAAACGACGGAACCATTACGCGTTTCGGATGGAAGGCACAGAACAAATCCCTGCTCATGTTCTCGAGCGAGGCGTACAACGTGGAGATGGGAATCTCGAACCAACTGTTCCCGCAAGAGCGCGACGAGACTCCGGCATGTCTCTTCACCGCCACACCAAATGACACGCTCAACTTTACGACGGCGCCCACGGGTGCTGCCACTTCCAATCCGGCGGTCATCTCCGACATCGAGGCCTTTGCCAACTTCATGCGCATGTTGGCTCCGCCCACTCCGGCGCCCGACACGCCGTCCACTGTGAAAGGACGAGCCACCTTTACAAAAGTGGGCTGCGCCCATTGCCACACGCCTTCGTTTATCACGGGCAAGATGATCGCCAGCGGCTCCTCGACGAGTCCGAGTGCCGCGCTTTCCAACCAGACTGTGAATCTCTTCTCCGATCTCCTCGTCCACCACATGGGTAGAGGTCTTGCGGACGGCATCACGCAAGGTGGCGCAGGCCCCGACGAGTTCCGAACCGCCCCGCTCTGGGGTGTCGGGCAACGCGTCTTTTTCCTTCATGACGGACGGACAAGCAGCTTGGTGGAGGCTATCGAAGAGCACCAGAGTCCGGGTAGCGAGGCCAATCGAGTCATTGAGCGCTTCCGTAGGCTGCCCACCCAAGAGCAGCAGGATGTCATTAACTTCCTGCGATCGCTCTAGTCACATTTCGAAAATCCCCCTGGTGGTCTCAATGGGTCAGCGCAACACTTGCTCGACCCGTCTACTTGCAGGAGTTCTCAGGGCGAAAGTCGGTCGCGAGGGTTGATTCAAGAGAACACTACTCTGTATAGGTCTGATTGAATACAGCCCGACAGATCGGCGCTCCGGGGTGAAGTATTGTCCGATTAACCGATTGGACCGTGTTGCAGTGACCGTTTGAGCTCGCACCGTTTTTCGGGATCTATCCCGGAAAAACCTAGCCATTGATGTTCGGCCCTCGCTGTACAACATGACTCATCGTAGCCAACGAATTGTCTACAAAATGCCTCTGAAGCCATCGGGCCAAGGGGTACGTGACTAGGGTCTTCCAATTTCCTGGACGAGAAAATGACAAAATGTCGTATGCGACCAAGTCCGAGGTACGATCCCATTCCACTGTGAAGCGCTCTTCGCCCCGCTCGGCGTGTTCCGCTAGCGTACCGTAAGCAAATCCAAAACGCCGGATGGAAGTATCCTCGTCTATCACATAGACGATGCGGCAGAAGTTCAGGGACCAGAATCCGAAATGCTTCATTAGCACTGCAACCACGTTTCCGGGCTGAATAGGCGTGGTCGGCCAGCAAAGCGAGACACCTGGAAAATCAAACATCCTCCATTGATGCACCGCTTTCGACGCACGTAGAAATTTTGCAAGGCCTCGACCCAGTTCCGCACGATTGTGAAGCACAGTGTATCCAGAGGGCAATTGACCTCTAGAAGCACCAACCTCTCTGTAGGAAAACGGTTTATCTTGCTGGTTCGCAATAATTGCGCGGATTCGTTGTTCCGTAGGTCTGGAGGGGAAGAGCACGGCGGCTGGATTATTCTCGACGTTCGCAGCGAACAGGCAAAACGTCGGTCGGAATCTCATCACGCTTGACCGGAACCCACTCAACCTGAAACGAGCCGCGGTAACCAAACAGGGGCCCCCAAAGCCGGTTTCGTACGTTCACCTCAATGTGAAACTGCTGGTCGTGTTCTTCGTACCATTCGCAAACTTCTGCTATGCCAGAGAACAGCATGGGAAAATTAAACCCGAAGGAACCTTCGTAGAAGCGCTGCGATCCAGAGCACAAGCGCAGTCCTCCCCGTTCATCGACAGACAGGTCAATATCCACGGCCAAGTGCTGATGCGTGCCAAGATAATCCACAACGCGGTCGCGGTGATCGCTATAGATCATGTATGCATCAAAGCGGCGTTTCACTTTAGTGTTAAAGGTTCGGATCCAAGTCATAGTTTCACGACCATGTCCGTCCTTATAAGCATAATTCCTGATCGTGAAAGGTACGCCCTTACCGTGCTCTGGGAACATTATTCGCCGCCAACTACCGATGTATAAAAATGGCATTGTGTAGAAAGGACCATGCCAAATCTCAGCCATAGTCCCGGTCCCGAAACACGCCACATTATCCGAACTGCTAAACCCAAACCTTTCCTGAATGCGGGGATGGAGAAGTTTGAATTTGTCTCCAAGTGCTCGTTCGTAGATGGATCTCATCGCTCACCTTCGGGCGGTTTACGAAGACAATTGCTTGCCGTCGGAAGCGACGTCCCGGTGAGCAGTCCGACGACTGCTAAGGTTCCCACTGCTAGGTTCAACGTTAAGGGGTTGAATGCACCTGTTAGATAGCCCGGCGATGCTATTGCGACGCCCAAGGTGGCCAAAAGCATTGCGGCTAAGGTGAACCAGAGCGGCCACCGAGATTTCCAGAACATTATAAATATCAGTGCTAAACAAATTTCAATGAATCCCAGCAGGGACAGGGCCCCGAGCAATTTATGCGTGGCGATTCCGGCATCGCTCAGCATCCTAAGTTCATCTTGATTCCGATTGATCAGCTTGGGGACAAGTCCGTGATAAAACCAGATGAAAGCGATGCTCAGTCGAGAGAGTGCATAGGCACAAGTCTTTTCACGACAAGCTTCCGGAAGGACACCCTTTTCAATCCAAAGGCGAAGCCGATCAAAACTCCAAGCGGTCGCCCAGTCCAATAATGGTTGGAAAAATAACCTGTCGGTAAATCGCCCAAGTACGCCAAAGCGTGTTCGATAGTCATACCAAGTGATGAACCGGATGCCGTCGTTCGTAGGAATGTACTTCCAGTAGCCGGAACCTATTCCGATCAAAGACTTGGGGTCGTCGGACCAAAACTTAAGGGCCGATGTTCGTTGGCCGTTTGAATCGTTGCGCTCTCCTCTTCTTTCGCCAGCTCCTTCGATGCGGAAGCCCGCCGCTATCTTAGTGGTATAAATGAACTTCTGAGCATCTCCAGCTTCGCGTGGAAGATAGTCGATTTTTGAGAAGCGAAGATCCCAACGCTCATGAAGTTTTGGTTCCTGGGTTTTTTCCCACAACTCGTCCATTCCACCTCGGATCAAAATCTCGACGTAGATGCTCATACTTTGGCTTGAAAGTAACGCGACGTTCTAGTGGTAGCCAGTACCAAGTGAGATACAGGGAGACAACTCCTAACGACAGAGGCCCGTCTACTTGTTGCCGGTGGCGAGGGCCGCGGGAATCTCTTTCGAACTCGAAGGTTTGCATGGCTCTCGCAAGCGTAAAGCGGATCGCTTCGCCCGCCCGTGAAGCCGGAAAGTCAAAATCGCCGGTTGGCTAAGTGCTTCTGGATATTGGACATTGGCGTTGAGTGGCGCTGGTTCGGGCTTTAGCGCTAGAATTGAAGTACGCATGAGCATCAAGTTGCCAATCTACATGGATAACCATGCCACCACGGCGGTGGATCCACGCGTGGTGAGCGCGATGCTGCCGTACTTCAATGAAAAATTCGGCAATGCGGCCAGCCGCAATCACTCGTTCGGCTGGGCGGCCGAGGAGGCCGTGGAAAGCGCTCGGGGCCAAATTGCTAGGCTGATTAACGCCGCACCGAAAGAGATCATTTTCACAAGCGGCGCGACAGAATCCAACAATCTGGCGATCAAAGGCGTCGCGGAGATGTACCGCGAGAAGGGAAATCACATCATTACCCAGGTTACCGAGCACAAGGCCGTGCTCGATACCTGCAAGCGCCTGGAAAAGTACGGCTATCAGGTGACGTACTTGCCCGTAGGCAAGGATGGCCGGATCGATCTGGATCATTTGCGGCGCGCGATCACGACGAAGACGATTCTGATTGCCATCATGTACGCGAACAATGAAATCGGGGTGATTCAGCCCATCGAAGAGATCGGAAAAATCGCCAAGGAAAAGGGCGTTCTCTTCCATACGGACGCGGTGCAGGCGGTGGGCAAGGTTCCCGTGGATGTGATCAAGGACAACGTCGATCTGCTGGCGCTGACGGGACACAAGATTTACGGGCCTAAAGGCTGCGGCGCGCTTTACGTGCGGCGGCGCAATCCGCGTGTGCAATTGACGTCGATTATCGATGGCGGCGGACACGAGCGAGGGATGCGTTCGGGAACGCTTAACGTTCCCGGGATTGTGGGTTTCGGCAAGGCTGCCGAGCTGTCTCAAAGCGAAATGGCACAGGAGAGCGAGCGACTGCGCGGGCTTCGCGATCATCTGAAGGAAGGAATCTTAAAGGGGCTGGACGAGGTGTACGTCAACGGCTCGATGAGCTATCGGCTGCCGAATAACCTCAACGTGAGTTTCGCTCATGTGGACGGCGAATCTCTGCTGATGGGAATCAACGACGTGGCCGTGTCGAGCGGTTCGGCTTGCACTTCGGCGAAGATGGAGCCCAGCTACGTTTTGAAGGCGCTGGGTGTGAATGAAGATCTGGCGCATAGCTCGATTCGGTTTGGACTCGGACGATTCAACACTCCAGAGGAAGTGGATTACGTGATTCAGCGCGTGGTGGAGGTGGTCAGCCGCCTGCGCGAACTTTCGCCACTTTACGACACAGCTAAAGAACGCGTGCATTTGAGCAAAGCGAACTGAAGATACAATAAAGGTATTGGGAGCCAGAGGTTAGAACCGAAGATGATTCATGTCACTGAAAAAGCGGCCAAGAAGATTCGAGAACTCCTCGTCAAGCAGGGTGTTTCCACAAAGGGTGGCTTGCGCCTGGGCGTGCAGGGCGGCGGCTGCTCCGGCCTTACTTACGCAATGCGGCTCGATGCCGAAGCGCGGGATCGTGACAAAGTGATCGAGGAGAATGGAGCACGGGTTTTCGTGGACCCGAAAAGCTATGTCTATCTCGAGGAAGTGACGCTGGATTATGAAGAGACGCTGATGCGGCAAGGATTTATCTTCCAGAATCCAAAAGCGACGCACAGTTGCGGCTGCGGAACTTCATTCACGGTGTAGGCTCACTCGCCAAAGCCGGGCGTAATCAGAAAAAATATTCCCTATTCGATTCATTGGAAGCTTTTCTTTAGAATTGCTCCGCAATAAGCTGGATATCCCTGTTTGCAATCTTATGTAGTGGCGGCAGGCATAAGAGGGAATTCGCACACCGGTAGATGGAAGGCATATGCCGCGGACGGTCGGAATCGATCTGGGAGCAAGCTACAGCTCGGTTGCTTATATCGACAAAGCGACCGGCGAAGCGAAATGCATTCCGGGCCCCTACGGCGACACGCTTTGCCCCTCGATCGTGAGTCTGGATGCGGATGGCAGCGTCATCGTAGGCGCGCCGGCCCGACGACGATCCGTGAGCCATCCCGATCGGGGCATCCATTCGGTGCCTGAAATATCGGCGTTCATTCTCAGAGAACTGAAAATGTGGGCTGAGGTCTTTCTAGGCGAGACGGTGGACCGAGCTGTAATGGCGGTGCCGGCCTGCTTCGACGAGGGACAGCGGCGAGCGACCAACGAAGCCGCTATGCTGGCGGGTCTGGAGGTGTTACGCCTGGTGAATGAGCCCGTCGCAGCGGTCCTGGCCTATGGCTTGCACGAGCAGCGGCGCGGAAATGTGGCCGTTTATGACCTGGGCGGCACCAGGTTCGAGTTTTCAGTCTTGAAATTGATCCCCGGGGGTGACGGCGGGATTTATCACGTGATCTCGACGAAAGGAGACGCACAGTTGGGAGGTGACAACCTGGATGAAACTTTGCTCGCGATGGCGCGGGAAGATATCCGGTTGCGCCGCGGTGTTGATCTGGGAAGCGATCCGCACACTTTACACAGCCTGCGCAGAGCAGTCGTTCAGGCCAAACATGAGCTTTCTTTTGAGGAGCGCGCTACGCTGGAAGTGCCGCTGCCGAATCGAAGCCTTTATCTGCGGGACATTTTGAAGGCAGAATTTGAGGAACTGGCACGGCCGATTCTCGAGCGAACCATGGATCCGGTGAGGATGGCGCTGGCCGACGCGAAAATTGCCGCAACCGAAATCGATGACGTGGTGCTGGTTGGCGGCTCGACGCGTTTGCCGCTGGTCCGCCGCATGCTGACGCAATTTTTTGGACGGCGTCCTCGCACCGAAATCAATCCAGACGAAGTTGTGGCGCTGGGCGCCGCCGTACAGGCGAATATCCTCGAGGGTGGACTGAAGGAAACTGAAGTCGAGAGCTCGGGCGGGCGGCGGTACAACTGAACTGCCGGATTCGCCAGCTGGAAATCCCAGATGTTTGCAGAGGCGGCGGTTAAGGTGAGGCACTATGTTAAGATTTGGGTTTGTTGAGGCGTGTTTGTGCCCACTTGTGGCCCCGTGGTGCAACGGTTAGCACATCGGCCCTTCAAGCCGGTAATACGGGTTCGATTCCCGTCGGGGCTACCAAAATGCTTCAGAGATCGAAATCCTCAAAGATCGAGTTGAGAAAGAAGCGCGTCGAGATTTGAGTCGTCGACGATGAGGTCAGGCTGCTTGGGCCCGATCTCCTGCGATTCATCCAAGGCTTGAAAGAGCCGCAGTTTGGCAACGGCATACTCCTCAGTGCCGGAGAGCGCGCGTCCCGCAGAACGTCCCCACTTTTCCACGGCCGATTGCTTAACGAAGATCCGAAGCGGGAAGACCTGCTTGCGATCGACGGAAACCATGTATACGTACTCCGTCCCGGCAGAGAACCCGCGGCGGGTCTTTTGGACTTCATAGAAATAGTATTGATAGACGTAGCCGCTTGCGGCCGAATAAGTCTTGACGCGGCGAGCGGTTTCGGGACGGGGCATCCCGCGATTATTCGGGCCGGAGTGGCAGATGTCAATTCAGAGAGTTGGGCGAAGTAAGGGAATTACAGGGATTAATGCTGTGTTTATTGCACCTTAAACGGACTTATTTCAGTGGCTAATTGCGATGGAGTTTCCGTGGGTTCATGTGTAGCAATCCAAAGAAAAGGCGCCGAGAAAGACCGCAGCGAAGATGAAGAGGATAATAGCGAGCTTTCTGAGCGCAGGAGCCGCTCTTCCAGCCGGTGCAGCTCCACCCTGTGGATCAGGAGGAGGATCGGCCAACGTTATGCTCACAGCGGAACCTTCTGGAACATCGACGGATTTCGCATCGTGCTCCGTTTTGATGGTCAGCGTGCCCTTTCTTGTGAAAAGGACGGCTGAATCGGGGTTTTCGAGGTGAAGCACGCCGACAGATGAGGGATCTTTGGCACGTATGGTGGCATCGCCGAAGGCAGTTTCAACCGCATCGTCTGGCCCAGCCAGGAACGAAACTCCACCATGCATAACCGCGAATTGCACGCGTGAGGCAATTCGACTTAGCTGCACGGAACTATCCCGAAAAACCTCGATGCGGCCGCCACCGGCGACACTGATCTCGGCGCCGCCTGTTTGATCGACCGCAACAGATTCGCCGCTGAAAATCGTAGAGCCCGAAGGCAGCGGGGCATTGCCCATCGTCGCCGACTGGCTAGTCAGAACGGTGCCTGTAACCTGGTTTTGGCTCCAGGCAGGCGAAGCGATAAGTGCAATCAAAACAGCGGCGAGCAATTGCTGAAAGAGTCGCGGGATCCGCAATTTCGAGGTCCTAAGCAACAGAACGACGCGGCCCATGCTAACAAACGAGGTTGGGGGCATTCAAGGTTGTGGCTCCGTTTTGTTTTCTTAACGATTGAGGCTAGCCCGACGGGCGTAACACGGCAGTCAATGCGGGCTGCAAATCGGGGTAATGAAAGCGGTAGCCCAACTGTTCGAGTTTATTGGGATAGATCCTTTGGCTCGCCAGGAGCAGGGAATCGGCCATTTCACCAAGAGCGAGGCGCAAAGCGAACGGAGGCGCCGGGAAAATCGCGGGCCGGTGAAGCACCCGCGCCAGGGTGGAAGAAAACGCGGCGTTTTGGACAGGGTTAGGAGACACGGCATTGGCCGGACCGCTGAGGAGATTCGTTTCCAGCGCGAAACGGATTATACCGACCACGTCATCCAAAGTGATCCAGGAGATCCACTGGCGGCCCGATCCGATTCTACCGCCGACGCCCAGGCGAAAAGGCAAGGCCATCTGAGGGAGAGCGCCTCCCTGCTTAGCAAGGATCACACCGAAGCGCAAAATGACGACTCGCGCGCCCGATTGTGCCGCGCGAGCCGATTCCGTTTCCCAGTCGACGGTTACTTGCGCGAGGAAACCAGTTCCCGCAGGGCTGGATTCCGTTAATTCTTCGTCGCCTCGGCTTCCATAGAAGCCGATGGCTGACGCAGCAATGAAAATCTGGGGTGGGCGATGAAGCCGTTGCAGCGACGCGACCAGCCGATTCGTTGCCGCCACGCGGCTATCCCGCAGTTCGCGTTTCCATGCTTCCGTCCAGCGGTGCCCTGCGATGGATGCTCCAGCTAGATGGATAACGGCATCGGCGCCTTCGGCTCGCGAATCGAGGAGTCCGGACTGCGGATTCCAGACGACCTGCGGCAGTTCGGAGACCGCGGCATGGGGACGGGCCGTGGCGCCAGGGCGAACTAACCGGATTAAATCGTGACCTTGATGACTGAGATTATCAACGACGGCAGATCCAACCAGGCCCGAGGACCCGGATATCAATATTTTCACTAAGTGGCTCCGAGCTTTCGACTCCGAGCGAAGGTGTGCCGACCATTCATCGCTTTGTTAATACAAGGAAAGGTATGATGTAGTCCCGACTACGTCAAGTGATTACGATTTTGTAAGGGACAAAGGGGAACGCGCCGAGATGGCCTAGTTCTCAAAAGCAAATCGCGAGCGAGTGGAAAACGGATAGAATACATATATGCGCGTCCGAGTGCTTTTCTTCGGTCAGCTCAAAGAAATCGTAGGGCGCGGCGAGGATTACGCCGAGCTCGTCGATGGCGCACGTCTGGAAGACCTGTTCGCAACATACGGGCAGCGTTATCCGAAGCTGGCCGGCTTTCGCAATTCCGTGGTTGCCTCGGTGAATCAGTCCTTCGCGGACTGGGCTTCGCCTCTGGCGATGGGGGACGAAGTGGCCTTCCTGCCGCCTGTGAGCGGCGGGGCAGGGACTTCGGCGCTCGCACGGAGCGAGGCGATTATCGAAATTCAGCGAGAACCCATTCGAACGGCGGAGATCAGCGCCAGATTAAAAGCTCCCGAAGACGGCGCAATCGTCGTATTTGAAGGAATTGTGCGCAATGAGTCCGGGGGGCGGCGCACCTTGTACCTTGAATACGAAGCGTACGAGACCATGGCCTTGAAACAAATGGGCGTTATCGCCGCCGAGATGCGCGGCCAATTTGGCGCCGACTCCGTCGCACTGGTTCACCGCCTGGGGCGGTTGGAGATTGGGGAAACAAGCGTGCTCATCGCGGTGAGTTCGCCCCACCGGCGGACGGCTTTCGAAGCATGCCGCTACGGAATCGATACACTCAAACAAACCGTGCCGATCTGGAAGAAAGAATACTTCGAAGATGGCGCTGTTTGGGCCCAAGGTGAATTGCCACCGCTGCCATCCAATTCGCGTAAATCGGAATCTATCAAGTGAGACGCCATTCCGGGCGTCCACACTTGCCGCATATCTCTCGAACTCAAGTAATAGCTCCAGCAGGCGCGATTCTTTTCTGCCTTATAGCGGGTCCGTCGGTACGATTTGTTGCCAATTCTCAAGCGCAAAACCGAGCTGCCGACCAGCGCTCGTCCATTCGCGTGGACGTGAGTCTCGTCAGCGTAATCGCCAGCGTGCTGGACGCGAACAATCGGCCGGCACCCGATCTGCATCAGGACCAGTTTGAAGTTTACGAAGAGGGCAAGCCGCAGAAGATCGAGGTTTTCGAGCCGGAGACCCAGCAGCCGCTCGATCTGGCCCTGATGATCGATTCCAGTTTGAGTGAAATCAAAGAGCTGCAGTTTGAGAGCGATGCTGCGGCTCGATTTATTGCCCAGGTTGTGAGACCCGACGATCGTGTCGGCATATTCGAATTTGCGGACACGGTCACGCAGTTGGCCAGCTTTTCAGGGAACGTGCCGCAGTTGCAAGCCGCGGTAAAACGCGTCACCCCGGGCGATGGGACAGCGCTCTATGATGCTGTTTATCTTGGATCCGATGCGTTGGGAAAGGCTCCGTCCGATCGGCGCAAAGTGTTAATTCTGATCACGGATGCCGGTGAAACCACGAGCCGCGCCGATTTTGAGACCGCTCGGCGCGCTGCGCTGCGCGCCGAGGCGCTCATTTATACGATTGTTATCCGGCCCGTGAAGAACGAGAACGGACGTAATACAGCGGGCGAACACGCGCTTGAAACCATAGCCGACAGCACCGGCGGCGCCATGTACTATCCCGACGAAATTTCGCAACTGGACGCGATATTCGAACGCATTAACCGTGAGCTTCGCACCCAATACCGCCTGGCATATTATCCACAGCCCAGACCGCCACAGGGAAGTTACCGTTCGATCGAAGTTCGGGTAAAAGGAAACTATAAGGTGCGCTATCGTAAGTCTTACTATAGTGGCGGGGTGTCAAACTGACACCTCCGGTTCCGCGATAAATGGGCAATCAATTTCTGGAAGTAGCGGTAGAGACGGCGCTCGAGGCTGGCGGCATCCTGGTTTCTGAATTCGATCATCCCGCAAAAATCAGCTATAAGGGGGAAGTCGATCTTGTTACGCAGGCTGACAAGCGCTCGGAGGAGGCAATTGTTGGCCGGTTGAAGGGCTACTTCCCGAAGCACTCCATCGTGGCGGAAGAGGGAGGCGGTCAGGAAGGGGATGGGCGGCATCGCTGGATTGTCGATCCCCTCGACGGAACGACCAACTTCGCCCACGGCTATCCGTGTTTTGCGGTGTCGATTGGATTCGAGCAGGAAGGAGAGTTGGTCGCGGGGGTAGTCTACCAGCCGATCACCAAAGAGCTCTTCACTGCTTCGAGGGGAGAAGGCGCCTTTCTGAACGAGAGGCGAATTCAGGTTTCCCAGATCGATCATCTCTCAACGAGTTTGTTAGCCACCGGATTTCCCAGCACCAAACGCGCCCGGAACCCGAACATTCATTACTACTGGAACTTCACATTGCGCTCGCATGGCGTGCGCCGCGATGGATCCGCCGCGCTGGACCTGGCGAGCGTGGCTTGCGGGCGTTTTGATGGATTTTGGGAGTTTGGTCTGCACGCCTGGGATACAGCCGCTGGAGTGCTGCTGGTTCGAGAAGCAGGAGGTGTTGTGACCAACTTCTCAGGCCAGCCGTACCACGTTGGCGATTATGAGACCCTGGCCTCGAACGGACGTATTCATATGGAACTGCGTCAAGTAGCCGCCGAAATAGAAGAGCAGATTGCCAGAGAGACCGAAGTGCCACAAAAATAGGGGGTTCCAGACACGAAATAACTCTTGCGCCTCCTACTTGTTGCAGTTTAATTGACCGGCTCCGTTCCAGGGTGTTAGCCTCACCGAGTCTTATCGTGTAAGCGTCCTCGGGTGGCATCGGTGGCTTGCAAAATAGTCTCGGAGTGCCATGATCATAGAGATGGGAAGCCTGCTTACATCGCCGCCTGTGAGTCGCTGGGCGGCACTGCGTAATCGCTATCTAGGTCCTCCGCAGGTTAAGAATCGTTTCATCCGAAGCCAATCCCGACTCGGCAGTCGGTCGGCGCATCGAATCCGTGGCAGCTTAGCAGTTACGGCGCAGCGCATCTGGCTCAGTGACTTGCCCGAGGAATTTCGTGGATTCCGCATACTCCAGTTGAGCGATATCCACCACAGTCTCTTCGTGCCTTTGGAACATGTTGCGGCGGTGGTGGACCTTTCGAATAAGCTCAAACCCGATCTGATTGCGCTGACCGGTGACTTCGTGACTTATTCGCGATCGTCGATTGAGCCAGTCGCGGAGATATTAGGCGGCCTTCGCGCGCGCGCGGGCGTTGTGGCGGTGCTTGGGAATCACGATTTCCGCGTTGGAGCTGACGCGATAGAGGGAGCGCTGCGGCGGCAGCGCATTCAAGTGTTACGGAATCGGCATCGCTCGCTACAGCGGCGTGGGTCGACTCTATATTTGGCCGGAGTCGACGACTACGGCTACGGTGCGGACCTGGGACAGGCGATGTGCGGCATCCCTGAGGATGCTCCCACCATTCTTCTGGCTCATAATCCTCGCATGGTGACAGCGGCAGCATGCCGGGGAGTTAGCCTGGTGTTATCGGGACATACGCATGGCGGCCAAGTGAACTTCCCACTGCTCGGCACGGTTTACGGGCGGTCGCCCGAGCAAATGCGCTTCAAAATGGGATGGGACCGGCTGGGCGTAACGCAGATATATGTCAGCCGGGGTATTGGGACCATCGTTTTGCCTTTACGATGGCGTTGCCCTGCAGAAGTGCCCTTACTTGAACTCGAGCCGCATCAACGCGGCGACGCTTTTTCCTCGACATTTCTACAGCGCGGTTATGCAACTTCCTGGCCGATGTCGACGCTTGGCATCGCAGCCGATTGACTCCACCCTGCCGCACCTGCGCGTTTTTGCCTAATCCAGAACGGTCGACTCATCTCACCCGATAGTTTTCATTCGCGCTTTTGGGTCCGCTGGACCTGCAGCCGGTTGGCAGCGCTGCGCAAGGTATCGGAGATGTTTCTATTGGCAGCAAGTTTTTTCAGATCGGGCGCGGTGATACTCGAAAGCATGCGGAGCGTTATATCTAAAGGGGTCTTGGGATTATTCATCAGGTTTATTACCACACTGTAGTTCCGGCGGAAATTCCGGCTGGTGGCAATGAGACGCAAAACCTCGTCCGTGAGGCTGGCCATCGACGAAAACGTCTCCACCTCGCGATCGGTAATCCGCGCAGATTGAAGCACTGCCCGCTGCACAACCTTGCAGGGATCGCGGATCAATGCCATTCGCTCTTCCCGATTTCCCTTGAGCGCGAGCTGCACTCGCTCGACGACGCGCAGTCCTGCGAGTCGTTGCAGGAGCGTCACACGCTGTTCGGCGGGGGCATCGATCTGAGCTACCGCTTGCGCGAGCGCCGATTCGGGCGCTGGCTTGTCTGCCAGGAGCTCTTCGAGCTGCTGACGCTGATCCGCCGTAAGCGATGGCGACTGCACCAGGGCGGCCACGAGCGCGCGATTGGAGCTAAGCCGCTCCAGATCCAGCATCAATTCCTGCACTGCGGAAGTAGGCAAAGCCTTTACAGCGGGCGTCAGAAATTGCATTGGGCAGCGTGAGTTTTTTGCGAGGGCTTCGGCGATCCCCGGCTTGGCGATGAGATTGCTTCCGCAATAGCGAAAGAGCTGCGCGGGGGGATTGTCACCATTCAGAGCTGTAACGAACGCCTCGGTCGACTGATTAAGCAGCGCGTTTCCGGCACGCTCCCGCACAGAATCATCGGCATCTTCGGAAAGCACACTAAGCACTTCAGCATGTTCGGCTGGGGTAAGTCCGGCAGAAGCGGAGCAAACGGCAATCTTGCGCTCCCGTGTGGTGCGCCCAGACAGAAGTTCTTCGTAGATCTCAGAACTAATCGGAGCCTCCGCTTGCGGGCTTCAAATTGCTCCGGGTGAGAGTGAGATCGGCCGGCTGACCCGGGGGACCCAATGGGGCAAGAGTCTGGCCATTTAGTTCCAGTAGTAGAGCCCCTGCATCCTTCGCGGAGATGTAAATGGCGCCTTGCGCCAGGAACGTGCGGCTCTGGCCTGCAATCATGCTTCCTTCGAATGCTTTACTGCCGTCAGTAGATACGGTGACGAAGGTTTCCTTACCGGCTTCAATTTTGAGTTCGAGTCCTTGAGCCTCGGTTCCTAACGGGCCTGCGGAGGCGACGGGTGGCACCGGGGCGGTTCCAGACGCATCCGCCTGAACGCCAGCCGCAGTTCCGTTCGGCTGGTTGGCCGCCTGAACAATTGAGGAAACGGGGATGCGATCATTCGTGGCTTGGCGTAGTGCCCTGTCGTGCCATCTCCAGCCGAGCCAGCCTGCTCCGAGCAAAACGATCAGACAGAGGCTACCCAGCAAAATAAAACGAGTGATTCGTGTTCGTGGCGGTTCCTGTTGGACCGGCGAAGGCATACCTTGCTCAATCTGAGGAGATTGTTCGTTGATGGCGTGATCGTACTCGGCTAGGAGATCGTCCTCGTCGAGACCGAGAAAGCGAGCGACGGCGCGAACGAAACCGCGATTGAAGACACCTCCAGGCAGCATGCCCCACTCTTCGTTTTCGAGCGCCCCAAGATAGCGAGAGCCGATGCGAGTCGCAGTGCAAACTTCATCTCGCGAGACGCCACGCAATTCCCGCTCCCGCTTGAGACGTTCGCCAAAACCGGATTTACTCATGCCAGCCATCGTTTGGATTTCTGGGCGTTGGGATTCTCGGCCATACTAGGCGGGGCATAGCAAGGTGTCAAATCCGCCTTTAGCCTCGTCTGCGTAACAGAAACCAATCGGAAACATCGACTTGAATGGGCCATTGCACCGTGTTTCGACAGGTGCCTATAATTTATCGTCTGATGCCGGAGTACGGCTCCGCGAAAGTCATTAAGCTAAGCGAAAATGTCGGAAAGTAACCTTTTTACGGGCATTGAACGCCGTCGCAACCCGGGTCTTCCTTCCGAGCGCAGGGAAGCGGGCGAAGTGGCCGTCTTTCACGAACTTGGTAAAGCGCTTACGTCATCGTTGCAACTCGATCAAGTTCTGCGAACGATCATGGAGAAGATCGACGAATTCCTCCATCCGGATACCTGGTCCATGCTCCTGGTCGACGAAGTTAAGCAGGAACTTTATTTCGAGTTGGCAATTGGCAAGAACGCCCACGGCCTTAAGGACGTGCGCATCAAGATCGGCCAAGGCATCGCAGGGTGGGTGGCGCAAAACCAGCAAGCGGTAATTGTTCCCGACGTCAGCAAAGACACGCGTTTCTTTGGCAAGGTCGACGAGAAAACCAAGATGGAAACGCGGTCGATTGTGGCCGTTCCGGTGCGCTTCCGCGATCACTGTCTGGGTGTCATTGAACTGATCAATTGCATGGACATGGACGGCTTTCACGATCGCGATCTGGCGCTACTGGAGGCTCTGGCAGACTTCGCCGCGATTGCCTTAGAAAACGCCAGGCATGTGCAGCGAATTCACGAATTGACCATCACAGACGACTGCACGAATCTTTACAATGCGCGGCACCTGAACTTCATTCTGGAAACGGAGATCTATCGGTCGCAACGCTACGGGTACGAATTCTCGCTGGTTTTTCTGGACCTGGATCATTTCAAGGCTGTGAACGACACACACGGCCATTTGGCCGGCTCAAAGTTGCTGGCCGAGATTGGCGACGTGCTGCGGGATAACTGCCGGCTTATCGATTTCGCGTTTCGCTATGGCGGAGATGAATTTGTAATCCTGCTTCCCCAAACATCAAAGGAAAATGCCTGCGTGGTTGCGCGCCGTTTGCACAAGTTGATCCGCGAAACTCACTGGCTCAAGTCGGAAGGTCTTGACGTGCGCATCACCACGAGTGCGGGTGTGGCATCTTATCCTACCGATTCGAAGACAAAGGCGGAGCTACTGCACCTCGCCGATGAGGCCATGTACATGGTCAAGAACAGCAGCCGCGACAATGTCGCGGCCGCAAAGCAAGGCATGCTATCGGCACCGGAGAAGGTCAGTTGACGGGGTTTCGCGGTATTGCCTTGATTGGTAAACAGGAGAAATGTTAGTCTCGCGGAACTTCCGGGGCTTCGCTTGGCGTTCTAGGCAAAACTACGGAAGATGCGCTGACGCCTTTAGGCGAAGTTCCATCGCGTCGCGAGGTATCCCGCGGAAATATCCTTGCCGGCTCAAGACTCTGGGTTCCCTCGGCCCTGACTGTTTCGAAAGACGAACTGCCGTATCGAAAACAAAAAGGCGGAATGAAGGTTGTTCGGCGCAAACCTTCTTCCTATACTGAGCTTCTAAGCTCGAGAGGCGCTATTCGATGCGCACTACCGAAGCCGCGCGTTATGCACGCTGGTCGGCAGGTATCGCTGTTCTGCTGATTGTCGTCGTTGCTTGCGTCTACGGGGCGCGCGACTGGCAATCACGCCAAGCGCGGAAGAAAGTGCCGGCGGCGGTGCCCTCAAGCGTGGAGCAGCGTTCGGCGGGCTTTACGTTCTCGAAGGTGGTGGGGGACCGTACAGAATTCACGGTGCGCGCCTCGCGAGCCACGGAATTCGCCGAAGGTGGCCGAAGCCTGCTGGAGGACGTATGGATCACCGCCTATGGCGGCGCCGGTGAGCGCTTTGATAATTTGCATACGCACACTTGCGATTATTTAACGGCGTCAGAGAGCATCAGCTGCGCCGGTGATGTGCAGATCGATCTGGACCGCGCCTCGGACCAGCAGTCCCAAACTGGAAACGCACAGCAGGTAAACGACTCCAAGCTTGTGCGGGTCGCGACCAGCCACGTGTTTTTCGATCATAAGACGGGTTTGGCGCACGACCGACCGTCCTGCGAATTTTCAATTTTCGCAAGGCGAAGGCCAGGGAGTCGGTTTCCGGTACGAAGTGCCACAAGGCGAGATGCAACTACTCAGCTCGGTGGAGCTGGCCCTGCATAGTGCGGATCCTGCCGACCATACATCTCACGCGCCAACGCAGTTGTTGAATCTGTCCGGAAGCAGCATGAGCTTTGAAGACGGCCAGCGATATGATCCATGTCACTGGTCCCGTCCATGCTCATCAAGCTAACTTTGACCTCGTGTGCGGCAAACTTGATGTCGAGTTGGACGAGCATATGTACGCTCACCGCTTGATTGCGACGGAAAATCCCGAACTGCGAAGCGACGGGCCTTCGCCGATATCGTTAAAAGCAGCGACGATAACGGCGCTTGCTTCACCCGACGAGGATTGAGGCGATTATCGCCGAGGGCGAAGTGCACGCGATTGCGCAAAGCGCAGACGGCGAGGACCAACTGCAAGCGGACCGCGTTGGGACCGAACTCGATCCTATATCCAATCTTCCACGGCTCCTGATTGCTACCGGAAACGTCACAGTGCATTCCAACCGGGCGGGAGGGGTGAAAAATCTGCAAACTTCGATGTTGCGTCTCGATTTTGCCGCTTCCAAGAAAGGTGAGCAATCGCGCGTGAAGCACGCGGTGACTCCTGCGGGCACTATCGAGCTGCAGGATAAGGAAATGGTTTCCGGCAAGCCGGCTCAGGAAAAAATGCGGCTGGCGGCTCAGCATTTGGAGGCAGATTTCAGCGGCGAAAATGATTTGCGGGAACTCCGCGGCTCCGAAGACGTCCATTTTGAGAAACAGATTGGGGAAGGCTCTCCTCAAATCGCGACGTCGAGGGACATGGTGGCCCAATTCGAGCCCGGCGGTGGGTGGTCCACCGTGGATCAAACGGGTAACGTGGAGCTCCATCAGGACAATGAAACTGCTCGGGCGGAGCGCGCACATTTTGAACGCAGCAGCGACATCACGTTGCTGGAGGGATCGGTTGTCGTCACCGACCCGAGTTCCAGGACCACGGCGCGCAGCGCAATTTTCAATCAAGCTACGAACGAATTCCACGCCATTGGGCGAGTGGCCACGGTTGAAACCTCTAACGGCGGAGGCAGTCAATTCGTTAACTTTGCTGCTGGACCGGCGCGGGTCTCAGGGGAACGGCTTGATGGAAATAGCGCAACGGGCCGCTCCAGTCTATTCCGGGAAGGCGAGGCTTTGGCAGGGAGACTCCATTGTCGAAGGCGAGACCATAGACCTCAATCGGCAGACACATGTTCTTATCGCTACCGGGCAGGTTCATGCAGTGTTTCCGCAGGCGCCTAGAGTGACATCCCAGCCACGCCGGGCCGAGCAAACCAGAGTACTGGCATGCTGAAAGCAATCGGCTGACTTACTTGAGCGATGAAAGTCGCGGGCGAATGGAGGAGCAAGTTCACGCACATTCCGACGAGGGCTCAATGACGGGGGATGCCGTCGACTTCTTCTTCGCTCCGGCAGGAAATCCGGCAACTCCG
This sequence comes from uncultured Acidobacteriota bacterium, assembly GCA_963846235.1. GTDB lineage: Bacteria > Acidobacteriota > Terriglobia > Acidiferrales > UBA7541 > Palsa-189. Next base: position 1,759,884 of record CAWJVF010000002.1, on the reverse strand, counting down.
GATGCTGGCGCGCCGGGAAAGCAGGCTCAGGGGCTGGCAAAGAATCCGGGAGGGCCAGCAACTGGTTCGCGCCTCGGCGTTTGGCAGGGTCAAGGTCGAACAGCAAGGGCGTCACGGTAACGGAGATCGGGCGGACTACACGGCCGAGAATGGCAAGATCGTTCTTTCAGGCGGGAGTCCAACTGTATATGACGCTTCAGGAAACGCGACTCACGGGCGTCAATTGACCTTCTTTTTTGGCGATGATAGCATTGACATCGATTCGGCGGAAGGTTCGCGGACGTTGACGCTGCACCAGGTCGAGAAATGATGGGATATGTTCAAACTCCAGGCCGTCGACCTCTGCAAGTCTTACCGGGGACGGAAGGTTGTTGACGCTCTAGACCTTGAGGTCGGCCAAGGTGAGGTGGTTGGCCTGCTGGGTCCGAATGGTGCAGGAAAGACCACTACGTTTTATATCCTCGTTGGTTTGGCCCGCCCGGACTCAGGGCGCGTGCTTCTTGACGGGGAAGATATCACCGATCTTCCGATGTATCTTCGGGCGCGGAGCGGGATTAGTTACCTTCCCCAAGAGCCTTCGGCTTTTCGCCAACTGACCGTCGAGGAAAATCTGCTGGCCGTTCTAGAGACCCTGCCCTTAAAAGCGGAGCAGCAGCGCGATCGTTTGGAAGAACTGCTGGCACAAATGGGACTGGAAACGGTAAGACACGAGTCGAGCTTATACTCTCTCCGGAGGAGAGCGGCGACGCCTGGAGATCGCGCGTTCGCTGGTGCTGAACCCGGCCTTCATACTTCTGGACGAACCGTTTTCGGGAATCGATCCACTGGCGGTGGTTGATATACAGAAGATCATAACGGACTTAAGCCGGGCGCGAATTGGTATCCTGATCACGGACCATAATGTTCCAGAGACGTCTGGCGGTGGCCGATCGTGCCTATATCCTGCACAGCGGCCGGATACTGTGCGCCGGTACGCCGAGCGAACTCAGCACCGATGCCGAAGTGCGCCGCATCTACCTGGGTAATAATTTCCGCCTGAACTGACTTCCATGAGTTGGCTCCAACCCAAACTTCATCTCAAACTTGCGCAGAAGCAGATTCTGACGCCTGGCCTAGTGCAGATGGTCAGCGTGCTGGCTCTGAATCGCTTAGAGCTTCGCGAGATGATCACCCAGGAGATGGTTGCCAATCCGATGCTCGAGGAGCTGACGGACGAGAGCCAGGTGGCCGAGCAAGACTATACAGAGGAAACGTTTATCAAGGCGGAGACAGAGAAGGTTCCGGAGACCGAGCCCGCGAACCCTTTCGACGAGTTCGACATCAATTCCTTTTTTAACCAATACCTGGATAGCGGCGGCGGGAATGGAAACAGCGAGCACGAAGTCATCGAGAAGCCGTCTTTCGAAAAATTCATCTCCTCGCCCCAAGGATTAACCGAGCACCTGAGTTGGCAGTTAAGCGTAACGGTTTGCAACGAGACTGTACGAGAGATCGCCGAAGTGATCATCGGAAATCTGGATGAAGATGGTTATCTCCGCGCTTCGCTCGAAGAGATTGCCAAGAACGGCAACTATTTGATCGAAGACGTGGAGGAAGCATTAGCCACGGTACAGGAGTTCGATCCGCTCGGCGTGGGTGCGCGTAATCTGCGCGAATGCCTGCTCACTCAGCTTAAGAGCCCTCGATCCGCAGAACACCCTCGCTCAGCAAATTGTCTCTGAATGCATGCCCAAGCGTCCGATGGCGGCCACCGAAGAGGAGCTGCAAAGTCCGGAAAGCCCGCTAGCGAAGTTGTTGCAGGCGAATCAGCTCAAGGAAGTGGCCCGGGGGCTGAACCGTCCCATTGAGCTGGTCAAGCGCGCGATGGAGGTGATTCGTCGCCTCGATCCGCGTCCGGGATTGCGCTATAACAAAACTCAGGCGCGGCTGGTCGAACCGGACGTTTATTTCCGGAAGATGGATGAGGGGTGGCATGTCTTCATGAACGAAGATGACGTACCTCAGCTTCGGTTGAGTCATGTCTACAAGAAGCTGCTGGCACGCGACGCGGCCGATCGCGACGTGCGCAATTACGTCAAAGAGCGATTCAGCGCGGCGTTGCAACTGATGAAAAGCATCGAGCAACGCAAGCACACCATCCTGCGCGTCTGCCAGTCAATCATCCAGCGCCAAGAGGAATTTCTGGAGTACGGAGCGGATCATCTCAAGCCGATGATGATCAAGGAAGTGGCGGAGGAGGTAGGCGTACATCCGTCTACCGTGAGCCGCGCGGTTTCCAGCAAATATGCGCATACGCCCCAAGGCGTAATGGAGCTGCGCTCGTTTTTCAGCGAATCCGTCAATGGCCCCGAAGGCGCCGGCATGTCTTTGCAAACGCTGAAGCGCTTGGTGAAAAAGATGATCGAGGAAGAAGACACCGCGCATCCGCTTACGGACGATCAAATTGCGAAAAAGCTGGCCGAGGGCGGCATTCAAGTAACGCGCCGAACCGTCGCCAAATACCGCGAAGATCTGCGTATCCCCAGCACACATCAGCGCCGCGTGAAAGCTTAGGCCCCGCCAACGTGAAACGGAGCGCCGCTTCGGACGGCCGCCAACTGGTGATCCTGACGGGGCTGAGCGGCTCCGGAAAAAGCACGGTTCTCAAGACCTTCGAAGACCTGGGTTATTACTGCGTCGATAATCTGCCCGTAGAACTGATTCCCACCTTCAGCGAACTCAATTTGCAAGGGAATTCCGAAGTGGAGCGCGCCGCGCTTTTGGTCGATGCACGTGAAGGCGATCAACTCGAGCGCCTGCCGGCGCTCTATAAGCAAATCCGGCGAGATGTCCCGGCGAGTTTGGTGTTCATCGAAGCCTCAGACGAAGCTTTGCTGCGCCGCTTCAGCGAGACGCGCCGCCCCCATCCGCTGGGCCACGACCGGCCTGTGCGAGAAGTCTTGAGCCATGAGCGCCGTCTGATGGCGCCGATCCGAAAACTCGCTGACGTGGTCATCGATACGACCAAGTTTAACGTTCATGAGTTGCGGCAGTTCATCACGGATCGCTTTCAGAGCCGAGGCAAGCGGCCAATGATGGTTTCTGTGGTGAGCTTCGGCTATCGCTATGGCTTGCCTCCCGATTCCGACTTGGTTTTCGATGTGCGTTTTTTGCCCAACCCGCACTTTATTCCTCGATTGCGCAAGCTTTCGGGGCAGAATCCCAAGGTGGCACGCTATATCCGGTCGTTTCCGCAGACGGGTGAATTCCTTCGCCGCATCGAGACCCTGTTGACCTATCTCATTCCGCATTACATCCGCGAAGGCAAAAGCTATCTGACCATTTCCTTTGGGTGTACGGGCGGGCGTCACCGTTCGGTTATGCTGGCGGAGGCAGTGCGCCGGGCTTTGGCAACGCGGGGGTATACCACTAAGGTGGTGCATCGCGATCTGGACAAGTGGACGGGTTGACATTCTTTTTGTGCTTCGTAACGTGGCCTTCGTGCGCGAAGATTGGAACGAGTGAGAGCGGAACCGCACATTCACGAATTGCAGCGCCTGCTTCGCTATACGCGACCTTATCGCGCTCGATTGTTTATGGGCGTGGTCGCTCTAGCGGTGTTGGGAATGGCGGAGGGCGTAGTTGCCCTCATGATTACGCCCATGGTCGACCGAATCCTGAGCCCGTCGAGCAATGATAGTCAACTGCCCCTGGTGAAGCTTCCCGGCAATCACCTGATCTATCTCAATTCTTTTTTGCCGGCTAGCATCCACTGGGGCTGGACGATATTTTCTATCGCTCTGGTCGTAATTTTCACGGTCAGGGCGATTGCGGAGTACTTCGGGGTCGTCGAAATACAGTACGTGGGGCAGGCGGCGATTACCGATTTGCGCAACGACGTTTACGAGAAGCTCGTACGCCAGCCGATCGAATTTCTGCAAAGGCAGCCCACCGGTCGCCTCATCTCCGCCGTTATCAACGATGTCGAGCGGGCGCGCCTCACACTTTCTGAATCACTGGCCCTTTCCTTTCGCTATGTCTTCACACTCTTCTTTCTTTTAATCGTGATGTTTGTCGTGAACTGGCAGATGGCGCTGGCCTCACTGGTTTTAGTGCCGATTGTGCTCCTGCCCGTGCGGAAACTGGGCCAACGGATTCGCCGATCGACCGAATCGAGCCAATCGCATCTCGGCGAGTTGAGCCAGATTCTGCAGGAGACGCTGAGCGGAAATCGCGTGGTGAAGGCGTTTGGCATGGAGCGCTTCGAGATCGCCAAATTCCGCGATCGAGCGCGGCGACTGCTTCGTGAGAACATGCGCTGGATTCGCACGTTTGTAATCAGCGGGCCGCTCATGGATATTCTGAGCGCGGTGGTCTTCGCCCTGGTTTTGCTTTACGCGCGTGAGCAGATCAAGCATGGCGTGATGACTACCGGCACCTTCTTCACCTTCGTCTATGCCCTCCTCAAAGCCTACGAGCCGGTCAAGGGAATGGGCGGCGTGTACCAGCAATTTGAGCAGACCCATGGAGCTACAACGCAAGTCTTCGGCTTCCTGGCCTTGCAAGAGGAGGTGGAGGAACATCCAGGTGCGCGCATGCTCCCGCCATTTTCGCGCGCAAGTGGAATTCGATGACGTGAGTTTTGGATACGACCCGGCTGTGCCAATCCTTCGGGGCATTTCCTTGAAAGCGCGCGCGGGCGAGGTAATAGCGATTGTGGGATCGAGCGGAGCGGGAAAGACAACCTTAGTGAACCTGCTGCCCCGTTTTCACGATGTCACCGGCGGATCTTTGCGCATCGATGACGTCGACGTGCGGGATGCAAGCTTACGCTCGCTGCGCGAACAGATCGCCATAGTCACGCAAGAGACGATCCTCTTCAACGATACGGTATGGAACAACATCTGCTACGGACAGCCGGGCATGAGCGAAGAGCGCGTATATGGGGCGGCTCAGGCCGCGCTTGCGCACGAGTTCGTAGCTGCGATGCCGGAAGGGTATCAGACCATGCTGGGTGAGCGGGGCCAGCGCCTGAGCGGCGGGCAGCGCCAGCGGCTGGCTATTGCTCGCGCTCTGCTGAAGGATTCGCCCATCCTGATTCTCGACGAGGCCACTTCGGAATTGGACTCCGAATCGGAACTTCTGGTCCAGAAGGCGCTGGCGAATCTCATGACCGAGCGCACCGTCTTTGTGATTGCCCATCGGCTGTCGACCATTCGGCGCGCCGATAAGATCATCGTTCTGGAAGACGGAGTGATTGCTGAAACTGGAACGCACCAGGAGTTGCTTGCGCGTAACGGGACCTACGCCCGCCTTTACGAACTCCAATTCACGGATAGCGACGCGGCGCCTTCCCCCGCTGGTCCTTTGGAATCATGACAAGCAGGACCGCCCCCGAAACCCTGCGTTCGATGACCGGTTATGCTCAGGCTCGCTCCGAGCAAAACGGCTGGAGCTTGCGGGTGAGCCTGCGGAGCGTCAATCATCGTTTTCTCGACCTGCGCGTGCACATCCCGGAAGGACTCGAGGCTCTTGAACCACAAATGCGACAATTGGTGCGCGACCATATTCAACGCGGCCACGTGGATCTGACGTTACATATAGATGTTTCCAAATCAGCTGGGCTACAGATCGATCGCAAATTAGCGGCAGGCTATCTGCGCGCAATCGAAGAGCTGCGGCAAGAATTTAACCTCGCGCCGGAGCCGCAGCTGGTGGCCTTATTGCGCCTGCCCGGAGTCGTTGCCTCTCCGGCATCGCCCGGTCCGTTGCCGGCAGGCGTTCGAAGACGAAGAGTTGGAGCGGCTCGGCGGTCAAGTTTCCGCGTGCCTGAAGGACGCTCTTCACAAACTTGACGGAATGCGGCAGGAAGAAGGGCGCTCTCTTGCCCGTGAGATGACCGGTCTGCTAAAAAGCATCGGCGATAAAACCGCGCGGCTCGAGATTGTTTCCGAACAAAGCCGCCCGGCATATGCGCAGCGGCTCAAGGTACGATTGCAGGAACTGACCGGGACTGTGCCCGTCGATCCTGTTCGCGTGGCGCAAGAGGCGGCAGTGCTCGCCGAACGGGCTGATGTGTCCGAGGAATTGGCGCGGTTGCGCAGTCATGTGGACCAATTCGGCAGGTTGATCGGAGAGGCCGGCGAAATCGGAAAGAAACTGGACTTTCTGCTCCAGGAAATGCAACGGGAAGCGAATACCATGCTCTCGAAGACGCCGGGGCTCGGCCAGGAAGGACTGGATATGACTGAGTTGGGGTTACAGATCAAAGCGGATATCGAAAAATTGCGCGAGCAGGTGCAGAACGTAGAATAGGATGACCGGCTCAATCCCGCGGGTGCTGATTGTTTCGGGTCCATCGGGTTCGGGTAAGTCCACGCTCGTGCAGAATCTCCATGGACTACCGGACCTGACGTTTTCCGTTTCATCCACCACGCGCCCGCAGCGCCTAACGGAAAGTCCGGGGAAATGCTATGATTTCATCACGGAAGCCGAATTCAAGCGCCGCGTCGACTCTGGCGAGTTCCTGGAATATGCGCAGGTTTTCGGGCGGCACTGGTACGGAACCCCGCAGCAGCAAGTAGACGAGGCGCGCGAGGCAGGGCTCGATCTAGTGCTCGAAATCGACGTGCAGGGCGCGCGGCAAGTTAAACAGAAATTGCCCGAGGCGATCGCGGTCTTCATTGTTCCGCCATCGAGGCAGGACCTGGAGCGCCGCCTGCGCTCCCGCGGCCAGGATTCGGATGAGGCCATAACTCGGCGCCTGGAACGCGCGCGGCAGGAGATAGCGCGTTCGGCAGAATACGATTTTGTGATCGTGAATGACGATCTACAGCGGGCCAGCGACGAATTGCGAGCCATCGTCGTGGCCTCCCGATGCCGCCGGCGGGATAGCGACGAACGGCTTCGCAACATTCTCGACTCTTTTGGAGGTTCCTAACGCATGGCGGTTCTCAGTCAGGCACCAGACAGCATGTTCGCCTTTGTGGTGGTTGCGGGAAAGCGCGCGCGGCAATTGATGTCGGGTGCCGTTCCGTTGCTGGCGAACCCTCGTTCTCATAAATCCACGCGAGTTGCGATGGAAGAACTTAGCGCCGGACAACTGGAGTATCGGACACCCGATTTGGACGCGGAAAAGGACGGCAAGCGGCGGAAAGAATAGCGCCGCTCAGAGATGCGCATCGCACTCGGCGTTACCGGAGGAGTGGCGGCTTATAAGGCAGCCGAACTTGTGCGCCGTTTGCAGCAGGAGCAGATCGAAGTACAAATTGTGATGACGCGCAGCGCGCAGGAGTTCGTAGCTCCGCTGACGTTCGCCGCACTGACCGGGCAAAAAGTCATCACCGGACTGTTTGGGACTGAATCTCCCGCCAACGTCGAGAGCGCGATCGAACACATCGCTGTCGCTCAGCGCATTGATGCGCTGGTGATTGCGCCGGCCACGGCTGACATCATCGCAAAACTGGCGCACGGCGTTGCCGACGATTTCCTGACCACCCTGTATCTTGCGACTACGGCTCCCGTGGTCGTCGCTCCAGCCATGAACGTGAATATGTGGGAGCATGCCGCGACCCGCGAGAATGTGCAGGTGCTGCGTGAGCGGGGCGTCCATGTCGTTACCCCTGATGAGGGCTATCTGGCTTGCGGCATGACCGGCGCCGGAAGGCTTGCGGGGTTAGATGCGATTGTGGACGCTGTTCGAGAAGCCCTGCGCATTCAGCATGACTTGGAAAATGAAACCGTTCTCGTGACGGCCGGTCCTACCTGTGAGGATCTCGATCCTGTACGATTTCTGACGAATCGCTCCTCAGGCCGGATGGGATTTGCAGTCGCCGAAGCGGCGGCAAGACGCGGCGCGCACGTAATTTTGATCAGCGGGCCCGTTTCGTTAGACACGCCGGCGGGAGTCACGCGTGTAGACGTTAGAACTACGGAGGATATGCACGGCGCCGTTCTGGCGAATCTGGATCGTGCGACTGTGGTGTTGATGGCCGCTGCCGTAGCCGATTACCGGCCCGTCGTTTCCCTCTCAAGCAAGTTAAAGAGGGGAACGGAGCGTTTGAGGATCGAATTCGAGCCGACGGCGGACATTTTGGCTGACGTTTCGCGGCGCAAAGGGGAGCGGCTTCTGATCGGCTTTGCAGCCGAAACCGAGCACGTGGCCGAGCATGCCCGGCGCAAGCTGAAGCAGAAAGCTGTAGATTTGATCGTGGCCAACGACGTGACGGCTCCGGGCGCGGGCTTTGATCACGATACAAACATCGTTACGATTTTCCACAACGATGGCCGGGAGCAATCCCTGCCGAAATTGGCTAAGATTCAGGTGGCGCATCGCATTCTCGATGAAGTCGTGGAGCTTCGCCGCTCCATGAACCGTGTTGGCAGTTCTCCGGAAGCCCGCTGAGGCGTAATGCACTCGGGATCTTCTCCTTCTGACAAAGAAAAACTGAAATCGTGGCTCCGATATTACGAAGATCTGGGCATTGGACCGTTCTTTCGGGATCGTGCGCCAAGGTACGTGGCAACTGAGGAACCAGTGGCAAAAACGGAACGAAAAGACTCAATTGAAGTGGTCTCGGCGAAAACAAAAACCTTGCCACTTGTACAAGCTCAAGCCGCGATTCCGAAATTGCATTTGGTGGCGCGCGGCCCTTCTCTTTTTGAAGCGGCGGAGCGCGTCGAAGGCGATTCACTTGAGGGCATCTGCGGTGAGCTGGCCGGTTGCACGCGCTGCAAGCTGCACCGGCGGCGAACGAATATCGTCTTCGGTGTGGGCAATGCGCACGCCGACTTAGTGTTTGTCGGGGAGGGGCCAGGACACGACGAGGACGTGCAGGGCATCCCGTTTGTCGGCCGTGCAGGTCAGTTGCTCACACAGATGATCATTGCCATGGGGATCAAGCGTGATGACGTCTATATCGCTAATGTGGTGAAATGCCGCCCGCCTGAAAATCGCACGCCCGAAAAAGACGAAATTGCCACTTGTTTGCCATTTCTCATGCGGCAGCTTGCGAACATCAATCCGAAAGTTATCGTTAGCCTGGGAAGCGTGGCATCTCAGGCGCTGCTCAATACAAACAAATCAATCTCCCATTTCAGAGGCCAATGGTTTGATTTTCGTGGCGCCAAGTTGATGGCTACATATCATCCTGCCTATTTGTTGCGAAATCCGCATGCGAAGCCGGAAGTCTGGGCCGACCTCAAGAAGGTTATGGCTTATCTCGGGCTCACCCCGCCAAAGGGAAAACGGGCCTAAGTTCCCGGCTCTTGGTAATTTTCCACTGCGACGGCTGCTAAACTAGGCCACTCCATGGTGCGCACTTGCGAAGTGGCTTTACCCCTTCCCCTGCGTACGACGTTCACCTATCGCATCCCCGAGGCCCTTGATGGGGCAACGGTGAATGGTGCACGAGTGGTGGTGCCCTTTCGTAATCGCGCCATGCTCGGGGTTGTGCTCGGACGCGGCGATAGTCTGGATGGGGCTTCCCTCAAAAATGTCGCAGAAATTATCGATCCTCTGCCAGCGCTTTCGCCACACTTGATCGAGCTTGCGCGTTGGATCTCAAACTACTACTTGTCGCCGATTGGGGAAACGCTTCGCGCGATGCTGCCACCCTCCGTCGAGGTGCAGTTCGATCGCGAGTGGCAGATCAGCGAAGCGGGCCACGCACGCTTGCGAGAGTTGCGGTCATTGGCGGAGCCGAGTGAGGGCGAATCTGCCGACCTCGCGGTCCTGCAGGAATTGGATAGCCGCGGGGGCATTGCGCCTGACCGAATTCTCTGCAAATTACCCGGCGGCTCGGCAACGGCGACGCGGCTTTTGCGACGGGGCGAACTGACCGTCCATGGATCAGGCAGGCATCGCACGGCGCGCACGCAGAAAATAGTCGCATGGCGAGCTCCGGCGGTTCCGGCTCCGGCTCGGGCTGCGGAGCAAAGGATTCATCGTGTTCTTGTCGAAAGCGCAGGATTTCTGCCAGTGGCCTCGCTACTGAGAGCAGCGGATGTGTCGGCGTCGGTGGTTCAACGCCTGGCGAAGGAAGGCAAATTAGTTATATCGGAAGAACCTTTGACTTCGGACGACGCGCGCTTCGCGACCGAGCTGCTTCCACCAACGAACATATTGAATAGCGATCAAGCGAGAGTCATTGAGGCTATTCGGAGCCGGTTGCAGGCGCGTGCATTTCATCCGGCACTGCTACACGGCGTAACCGGCAGTGGCAAAACGGAAGTCTACCTGCGTGCGGTCGACGCAGCCCTCTCCCTTGGTGGTACAGCGATCATTCTCGTTCCGGAAATTGCGCTGACCATGTGGATCAGCAACATCTGTCGCGCGCGTTTTGGCGATACGGTCGCTGTGCTGCATAGCGGCCTTTCCGATCAGGAACGCGCCCGGGAATGGTGGCGGGTACGCCGCCAGGAAGTTCAGGTAGTGGTCGGAACGCGCTCTGCGGTCTTCGCCCCGTTGGAGAATCTCAGTTTGATCGTCGTCGACGAGGAGCAAGAGTCCAGCTACAAGCAGGAAGAAGCTCCACGATACAACGGGCGCGACGTCGCGCTCATTCGCGCCAAGCTGGAAGGAGCAATGGCCCTGCTCGGCTCAGCCACGCCATCGCTGGAAAGCTACCACCGCGCACGGGAAGGAAAATACGAACTGCTTTGCTTGCAATCGCGCGTTGAAAATCGGCCCATGGCGACGGTGCGGATTACCGATCTTCGCGAGGACTTCCGGCGTACTCACAAGGCCGATCCGCTTTCTCAGGATCTCCTCTCCGCGATTGGGCGAGAGCTGGCGGCGGGCAGGCAATCCATCGTCCTGATCAATCGCCGAGGTTATTCGTGGTTCGCGCTTTGCCGCAGCTGCGGAGCCGCCATTCTTTGTGAGAACTGCAGCATCGCGCTGACGTATCACAAAAGACGTGAGCGCCTGGCTTGTCACTACTGCGGGTTCTGTCGCTCGGTGCCGCGCGTCTGCCCGAAGTGCAATTCCGAACACGTCTATTTTGTGGGTGCGGGAGCCGAGCAGGTGGAGGAGCACCTTCGTGCGCTTTTTCCGCAGGCGCGGATCGCCCGACTTGACCGCGACTCTGTGCGGCGAAAAGGCGCCTTTGGTCAGGTGCTAAACGCGTTTGGGGCGGGGAACATCGATATTCTCGTGGGGACGCAAATGGTTGCTAAAGGCCACGACTTCCACGGCGTCACGCTGGTTGGAGTGGCTTCCGCCGATGCACAACTGGGTTTTCCCGATTTCCGCGCGGCAGAGAGAACGTTCCAACTACTGACGCAAGTGGCTGGACGCGCAGGCCGTGGCACGTTGCCAGGGGAAGTTATCGTCGAGAGCTATCATCCGGAGCACTACGCAATTCAGCTAGCCGCGTCCCAGGATTACGTCTCCTTCTTTGAGAAAGAACTGCACTTCCGGCAATTGATGCGTTATCCGCCATTTGTGGCGCTGGCCAGCGTGCTGGTCCGGGGGACAAAGGTGGAAAAAGCAATTCAGTGGTCGAGGCAAATCGAAGGCTTCTTTGAATCCCAGAAGGAGCAGGAAATCAGGATTTTGGGACCAGCAGCCGCTCCGCTGTCGCGTTTGAAAGGCGAATACCGCTTCCAGTTCCTGCTGAAATCCAAGCGGAGAGCACCACTCAATCGCATCCTAAACAAATGTCTAGCTTTTTGCGCAGAGAAGGAGATTCCAGATCGTGCGATCCTGATCGATGTCGATCCCGTGAACCTGTTGTGACGCGGGTCTTCACAGGACAAAGGGCGCCGGCATAAAACTCAAGACGAACATCGCGAGCGCCACGACGGCCAGAATACGCCTGGTTCGATCGAGTGGCTCCCAGCGATCAATCAGTGGCGGATGACGGAAGCCGATCGCGACCAGCAGAACCGCCCAAACCATCCAACCTGCCCAGAATTTTATTGCCAAGGGCACCAGCAAAATGGCGACTGCAAAAGACGTCCGGCGATGCCGCTCGCTGGCGACCGCGTAAAGAATATGACCGCCATCCAACTGCCCGGCGGGAAGCAAGTTAAGTGCCGTCGCAAAGAGCCCCACCCAAGCGGCGCGCCCGACAGGATGCAGCAGAAGGTGGGCATGCGAGACGCCAGGCCGAAGCAAGAGTTCGAGTAAGCGCTCGACAAGGGGCTGGCCAAAAACGAATGAGGAAGATGTGCCGTTTGCCGGAACCACTTTTGAGAAGAGGATAGCGAAGGCGAGAGCGGGCACCGCAATCAAGAAACCAACCAGCGGACCTGCCAGGGCCATGTCAAACAAAGCCCGACGGTTAAAAATTGGCGACCGAATGCGAATGAAAGCGCCCAGAGTACCGATCAAGGTAGGCGCGGGAATGAAGTAAGGATACGTCGCGCTGATGTGGTAATGGCGGCAGGCGAAGAAGTGGCCGAGCTCGTGCGCGAGCAAGATGCCCATGAGCGTTATCGCAAACGGGATACCCGAGACAAACAGCCCCGGCTGGAAGAATGGCCGGAAATAATCGGAAAAGAAGCTGTCGAATCCCGGCGACTGATTGGCGGCGTAGGCAGCCGCGAACTGAGCGCCTGCGGCCAAAGTAGAGAACGCCGTAACTATAAACAGACCAATGGCCACAACGAGCGACCGAATGGAACGCGGTTCGGGCCCCCAAGCAATCGGGTGAGCCGGTAACCACGGCGCTGGTTCCGGTCCTACGAGTTCAATGGGAATCGGTTCGGGTTCGTCTTGCATACGGATACGGGTTGGATGCGGCCAGAACGCGAAACGAGGTGGGAGAGCCCCGTTGCTTAGATTGATTGCAACTCTTTGCCGGGCTTGAAGCGGACTGCCTTGCCCGGGGGAATGTTAACTTCTTGACCGGTGCGGGGGTTACGACCGATGCCCGTTTTGCGAGGCTTGACGTTGAAGACGCCGAAACGGCGGAGTTCGATTCTGCGTCCGCGGCCCAAGGCGGCCTTCAAAGCTTCAAAAACGGTCTCCACGGCCTGTTCGGCCTTCGTGCGCGTTACGCTGGTACGGGTGACGACTGCATTCACGATGTCGAGCTTGATCACGCACCCCTCCTACTGAAAAACGGAAACCTATGCTAACACTCGGACTTAGCTTGTCAAGGGACTGAGTGCAAGGGCCGTCCGGCGGTTTTGCCGGAGCGATGCGCGGCTTCATGTGATAAAACCTATTACGAAACCAATCATCCCTTCCTATGGCCCTAGGCAGCTAGTCCAACATAACAACTTGGCATATAACCTGTGCATATCACCAGGCGACAGATGCAAAGGGATAGGAATACGGCGCTGGATGTCGCCATGCCCACCCTGATTATGGTGAGGCAATATGCTAAGATTCAGCGTCGCTAGCTAGTCATGTGGTGTCGAAATAAGGGCAAACACGGCTGGTCTGCAGTTCGGTAGCAAAGTCCTAACTGCCGCTTTTCCTTACCGCTGGGGCGTGGTCCAACCGGTAGGACACCGCACTGTTAATGCGGATGGTGAAGGTTCGAATCCTTCCGCCCCAGCCATCTATCCGGCGGCATTCTCTCCAGGCTTCTCGACGGGGTAACCTGCCTCGCTCCACCCGCGCCAGCCGCCATCCATTGAGATGACATTCGTGTAGCCCATCTTCTGCAGGTTGTCGGCGACCAAGGCAGAGCGGAATCCGCCTCCACAATAGAGCACGAGCGGAGCGTCTTTATCGGGGAATGATTGCTCGATATCCCGCTCGATGATGCCTTTGCCAAGATGCACGGCCCCGGGCAGATGTCCACGCGCCCATTCACTATCCTCGCGCACATCGACGAGCGTCAGTTTTTCCCGGCTATCCAAGCGCCGCTTGATGTCGCGAAAATCAGCCTCTTTGACGCGCGATTTGGCGTCATCGACTAACTTAAGAAATCCGGGAGAATGCCTCATGGACTTAGCCTCCGAGCGATCAGCACCAGTTGATGGCGCTGAACAACCACTACTTCATGTCTCTCCAGTTTGCACCGGACTTAAGGTCGACGACAAGAGGGACACGTAGCGGGTGGACATCCTCCATGGCGGGCTGCACGATCTTTTGCAGTTGAGGGAGTTCGTCCGGGGGCGCTTCGAATAAGAGTTCATCGTGTACTTGCAGGATCATCCGCGAGCGTAAACCTTGTATTTCCAGTTCGTGGTGAATCTTGATCATTGCCAGCTTGATCAGGTCAGCGGCCGTCCCCTGCAACGGCGTATTGAGTGCGGTGCGTTCGGCAAGACTCCGCAGATTGAACTGGGGCGAGGAAATCTCCGGAATTGGCCGGCGACGTCCGAAAAGAGTCCGGGTGAAGCCGAAACGCCGCGCCTCCTCAAGGGAGCGATCGAGATATTCCTTCACGCCACGATAACGTTCGAAGTAGGCGGCGATAAATTTCGCCGCCTCTTTCTGATCAATCTGCAAATTTTGCGCCAAGCCGAAAGCAGAAAGGCCGTAGATGATGCCGAAATTGATGACCTTGGCAGCGCGGCGATGCTCAGCCGTCTGCGCCATGGGGCCGACGCCAAAAACTTCCTGCGCGGTCCGCGAGTGAATATCCTGGCCGGTGCGAAAGGCCTCCACGAGCACAGGGTCTTCCGAGAAATGCGCCAGAATGCGCAGCTCGATCTGGGAATAGTCGGCAGAAAGCAAAGTCCAGCTCGGGTCGGCGACAAACGCAGCGCGAATCTGCCGGCTCAGTTCGGTGCGCACGGGGATGTTCTGCAGATTCGGATCGGAGGAACTGAGCCTGCCCGTGGCGGCGCCGGTCTGGCTGAAGCGGGTGTGCAGGCGGCCTGTCGCCGGCTCGATCAGCGGCGGCAAAGCATCCACGTAAGTGGATTTGAGCTTGGCGAGCTCGCGATATTCCAGAACTTTCCGCGGCAATTCGTGCAGCAGGGCCAGTTCGGTGAGGACGTCCGCCGCTGTGGAGCGCGAACGCGCGCGGCTACGCTTCGCGGATGGCGCGAGATTGAGTTTGTCAAAGAGGATTTCCGCCAGCTGCGGAGGGGAATTTATATTGAACTCTGTCCCGGCCAGCTCCCATATACATGCTTCGAGCGCACGAATCTCGTTTTCCATTGATGCAGACATCGTTGCGAGAGCAGCAGGATCGACGCGAATTCCGTGTCGCTCCATTGCCGCTAAGACTGATGCGAGAGGCAGATCAATTTTTTCAAAAACCGAGGCCAACTCCTGGGCTTCGAGTTCCTGGCGCAGCAAAGGCATCAATCGCTGCAGGAAGTCGGCGTGCTCGCCGGGGGCGCCAGAAAGACTCAGATTCAGGTGGCGGAGAGCGATTTCTGGGAGACCATGCTGCGCGGTTGTGGGGCGCAACAGGAAGGAGTAGAGCATGACGGCATCGCTCGGCCCGCGAAGAGGCCCGATCAAGAGCTCGATGAGTTTGGGGTCGTGGACGATTTTGGGCCGCTTGACATCCGCGAGAAATTCACGCAGCGGCGCGATGATGTCGCCTTTGGGGTCGCACCAGGCGAATCGGCCGACACCCGGGGCCGGCGATAGTTCAAATCCAGCGACGCGAGCTCCATAGCCTTCGATCTCGCGTGCACCCGAATCGAGGACAAGCGAGACGGCGACCGAGCGATCCTGCGGCTGGGCGGCGAGAAATTCGCGGACTGTGCCTGCGGATTCAAGAGCCGCATAATCGGTTGCCATGGCCGAGGTTGTAGTAACAACAGGCAAATCCTTCAGAAGAGAAGTGAAGCCTAACTCTGCATAGAGATCGCGCAGCGCTGCCCAATCGGGTTCGCGACGTGCCAAGGCATTCCAATCCAGTTCTATAGGGACGTCGCCGGAAATGCGGGCAAGCTGTTTTGAGAGAAGCACCTGCTCGCGGCAGTTGATGAGCGCCTCGCGATAGCGCTTGTTTTCAACCTCGGCGGCGCGATCGAGTGCCGCCTCGACCGATCCAAAACGGCGGATCAAATCGCGCGCGCCCTTATCGCCGATTCCCTTCGCGCCGGGAATGTTATCAATGGAATCGCCCATTAAGGCCATCATGTCGGCAATTTGTTCCGGGGGGACGCCCATTACTTCCTCGACTTTGGCGGAATCCAGAATAACGTCAGGCTTCGCTGGCGGCTGGCCGGGCCGCAGGACGCGTACTCTGCCGCCGACGAGTTGCATCATGTCTTTGTCGCTGGTGACGATGTAAACGTCGACGTCACGGCGAGACGATTGGCGGGCGAGAGCGCCAATGACGTCGTCGGCTTCATACCCGGCAACTTCGAGTATGGGCAAATGCATGGCTTCGCACAGGCGCCGAACGAAAGGAATCTGTATAAAAAGCTCGTTGGGCATTGGCTGGCGCTGAGCTTTGTACTCGGTAAAAAGCTTGTCGCGGAAGGTTGGGCCGGGGGGGTCAAATACGACGGCAACGTAGTCCGGTTGCAACTCCTTCGTGACACGCCGGAGCATGTTGGAAAAAAGGTAGGGAACCTTCGTGGGCACGCCATTGTGCTGAAAGCTCGTTCCGATGGGCACGAAGAACGCCCGAAAAATGAAGCCCATGGCGTCGATCAGGAACAGTTTTTTCGGGGATTTGGGATTCACCGAAGGAGTATAGCAGAGCGGATTTAAGGGCCTGATTCGCTCCAGGTTACGGCCTTGTTCTGTTCGCTCCGGTGGGGTGGGGGGGCGGGTCGAAGCTCCCAGTAGTGCCGACAGCACGCGTAATCGTCTGCAAATCGCCATAGACCACCAGCCGCGGCGTTTTGTACGGTTTTTTCTGCACCGGAGCCGGATCAATTTGACCGCGGCCCTCAGACGAATTGGTCACAGACACTCTCCCTTTGGAGATTATGCGGATGGGACCGCGAATGTTGCAACCAATGATTCAGGCTGCGCACTCGAAGGTTACTTTCCGTACTATCTGAGCACATATCACGAGGAATACGGTCGAAATTAACGTAATTTGCGAGATCGATTGTTGGAACCAAGGGCAACTGGCAAAAGTCCTCCAGATATTTGAAGACCTTAGAACTGTCCGTGACAATTTTTTTTCGGCGCAAGATCTGATCCGGCAATTTATTGCGCATGGCGACCCGAAAGAGGCGTTTCGAGCGGCACCAAGGAAGCACGGGTACCGACAGTAGGAAGCGGAGCATGCGGATATCCACAAACGGATATCTCATCTCATGGGAGTTCCGGGCGGCACCTATATCGAAATTCTCAAGCGTTGTTTGCCAGACTGGATTTTGAAGCGATGCGTAGCCGTGAGGGCGCCAAGGGTGCTTTGAGACGGACCCCGATCGAACCGTGCTCCATCTGTCCCGCAAAGAGAGCCGCGATTCCAAACTTCGATTTAGCCACTCGGGATAGTGGGGGCCGCCTGTACTTGCGGACCCTAACGTACGGATCATGTTTAATATCCTGCCGCAAAAAGGGGGGCGTCTTTCTGAAAACAGTGTCGCGAAAACGGCGCGTGACAATGCACTGTAGTTCCGACGACTCACTAAGCTAGACAGGTAAGGCGCCCAATCGCAATGGAGAGCATTGTCCGGCCCCTCGCCATAGAAGAACACGCGGCTATAGTTTTTGAGTCCCTCCCAGAACTGATTTTCGGCCGGAATCAACCAGGCATGGGGACAAGGTTCTGGAGAAAAAAACTGGATTCGTTCCCATTCTCGATTGGTTCCTTCAGTCCAGCGGCGGTAACGGATTGGAATTCCTAAATAGTGTGCTGCCGCCCGTGCATAGGCCCCCTCGTCAGGAACAAAAGAGTCGGTCTTTGTCAGCGCCCGCAGATCGAAGTGTTCGTCTCGCTCGGATAACAACTCGTGCGCGGCTGCGGCCAGCGTGGACGAGTCGATACCACCACTCATGAAAACCCAAACTTGCCTGATGCGTAAACGGTCGGCTACACACTTGCGCAGCAGCGCGTGGAAGTGTTCGATGTAAGTTTCAGCCCGCTTATGAAAAATCGGGTCGTCAACGGGCATGGACCAATAACGGCGAGTGGTGAGACCGTTACGCGACCACGTAACACAATGGGCTGGCGGAATTCTATGAATGCCGGCAAAAGACGTGGTTGCTGGGTCCTGGTTAAAGCCGAATAACAAGAAATCGGCGATCGCAAGATCGTTCAGCTTGTCAGAGACACGGGAATGCTGACGGATACAATCGAGAGTATTACTGAAAATTACGGAGCATCCAAGTTGGGCATAATAAAAAGGCTTCACGCCCATATGGTCACGCGCACAGAACAACTGCTTTTTCGAGTCATCCCAAATGCCGAAAGCGAAGTCGCCTATGAGGTGCTCGACACAATTCAGTCCCCATACTCTATAAGCACGCAGAATCAATTCCGCGTCAGTCCAACACGACTCTCCAGTCGGCTGGCCTGCGGCGTTGAGTGCGGCGAAAAGGTCTTCGCGCGCATCGATACGTGCATCGGCAACGATCCAGGTCCTACCATCCATTGTCAACGGCTGGCAATCCCGTACGGATTCTTCGGTGGTTTTGAACAGCGTATGAGCAAATCCGACGTTGTCCTTGATCCACGTCTGCTGAGCGTCGGGCCCGCGGAAACCAAGGGAATTCGCAAGCCGGCGGAGCATTCTAAATTCCACCGGCGATCCATCGAATTGGACTAGACCAACAATTCCGCTCATGACGCTAGGGTCTCACAGCCTTTCGGACGACGCTCGGCACCAGAAAAGAGCGACACCCTCAGGATTCCAGATTTAGCAGAGCAGTGTAATTTGCCGCCTCGTGACCGCCAATCAAGACGTCGTCCTCGCATGTGACCCAGGCGTGGGCGCCAAGCCGGTTATTTTCATTTTTCGCAACGCCAATCGTAAGGAGTGGGTTATAGCCGTGACGGATAAGCAGCGAGTGCGCGGCAAGGGCCTGCACCAGGCAAGTGGATCCAGGAACGAAGCGAGCGGCTGACCGAACCGCCCAAGCGATTCGATCAGCGCTGAAAGGTTTATCACCGCGCCAACCGATTGCCACGGCCAAACGTTGGACAGTTCGCACGGGAACCAATGAAAGACTTATCTGAACCACGGATGTTGCAAGGACAGCCTGGACTACAAGAGAACGTTCTTGCTTGGTCAAACGACTAAATCGCTTCAGGGTTTGCATGCGGCCTGCTTGAAGTTGTCTTCGGCGAGATCGGAGAGAATCGCTTCCCGGACTAAGGGGAGGCGCTCTAACAATCTCGAGTAGGAGAGCCGTCTCACGGTTGTGAGATTGGCAAGATTATGGGTGAATTCAAACTGACGCCGCAGACGATTCGCATCCACGACTAGACGATTAAAGGTACTACCCAATAAATCTATAAACGCTTCCCTTTCGGTTAGGGGCTCAATGCGGATGGCCTGATCCCCATCTAACGACGCAAGAGCATAAATTGCGCCAAGAGGCGTGGCATGGAGGCACATTTGACTGTCATTCAGAGGAATAATCTGTTTTTGCGCTTTGGGATTCAACGAAACGCCGCTCGCGGCCTTTCCCAGAAACCTGAGAGCCACTGCAGGGAAAAGTTTTATGCGTGCCGGGCCCGGATACGCCACTATTCCACGTGCGGTCGGTTCCAACAGGAGGAGGTCGTCTGTGAGCAGGCGATGGCCCGCTTGAAGAAAGGCGGCGGCCAAAGTGGATTTGCCGAAGCCGCAATCACCTAGAAAGGCGACGGCCTGCCCTTCAAACACGACCGCAGTAGCATGCAGAGGCTCAAATCCACCCTTCACAAGCGCGAAAGAAAGAGCTTGCCCCAGCAGATAGACGCGAAACGATTCCCAATCGGCGTGTGGGAAAGGAAAGCAAGTAATCGCTTGCCCACTTCTCGAAATCAAGGCTTCTCCAACACCGTCCCAGCGCACATAAGTCGATCCATCGGGAAGTTGACCAAAATCAAATCCTGAGAACGGACGTTGCAGTGAAGTTCCTTGCGGCCTGGCGGGGGTGACAGACTCATTGGACGCGCGTATCTCGAGTTCGAAAGCCGATGCTCCCATCGCCCCACTCATTTCAGGGAGGGGAAGCGGCAACTCGCTCCGAATCGAAATACCGTAGGCGCCGTAACGGCGAAACTGAGGTGTCGATGGCAAGGTGCTCTTATTTGATCATATTTCAAGCAATTCCCTGCGGAGGCTCGATAAATTAGCGAGTAATCCTGATCCATCGCAAGGTCTTGAGCCATAACTGTTTGTTTCCGACTGCTGGAGTATAGCGTAGCCAAATTTTGCCGCGTAACAGTTATCAGCACTCACAACAAACTAAGGTGATTAACGGATCGCTTACTGTACCTCGCACGTTAATATCCTAAGTAGTTAAGACCACATCAAGGTGACCTCCGCAGGCACCTCTTCGGGCGAGCCCTTTTCAACTCCCGAACCTGGAAGGAGTGTGATGGGTACCAGGCGTCCTTTTGGACGTGCGTCAAATGCCTCGGCCAGAGCCGGGCGGTACTCGCTTTTGGCTCTCACGATATTACTGGCAGGCTGCGGCTCCGGTACCGGAAGCGGAAATGGCGGGAATAATATCTCTGTTTCAATCACCAATAAGGTGACTACTCTGCAAGCGGGCACCGCCGCGATTTCATTCAGCGCCACGGTGCAGAACGACTCGAGCAATAGCGGCGTCACTTGGAATCTCACCGCCAACGGCATCGCTTGCTCGCCAACTTGTGGAACGCTTTCGCTAGCGACTTCCTCGACCGTAACCTATACCCCTCCTGCTTCTGGCCCGAGCGCGCCCAACGGTCAACCCACGCTCACAGCGACATCCGTCGCGAAAACAAATAAATCGGATGCGGACACGTTTACCATCACCGCCGCCCTCAAGGTGAGCATTACCAACAAATTTGTGTCTGTAAATACGGGAGCCAGCGCGTTCGTCGTTAATGCGACCGTGCAGAACGATGCCACCAACAGCGGAGTGACCTGGGCGCTTACGGGCACCGCGTGCGCCACGAGCCCGTGTGGTAGTTTGAGTGGCGCTACCCCGAGTAGCATTACCTATACTCCTCCGGCATCCGCTCCCGCACCGCCCAATGTGACGCTAACCGCCACTTCTGAACACGACAGCTCGAAGTCCGATTCCGCTAGCTTTGCCATCGTCACGGCGCCCATCTCCGTAAGGATCGGGAATAAGGTCAGCACTGTGTATGCCCCTGGGAGCACGGCCTTCTTTAGCGCAAATGTGGAGAATGACCCTTCCGGCAGCGGCGTGGCCTGGACGCTTACCTTAAATGGCGCTAACTGCAGTCCTGGCTGCGGCACCATTTCTGCTGGAACATTCTCCGTAGACTACACGCCGCCTTCCACAGTTCCCGCCTCTCCCAACGCAATGCTGACGGCGATATCAAAAGCCGACGGAACGAAATCCGATTTCGATACCTTCACAATCAGTGTGCCTCCGCCGATTTCGGTGAGCGTCAGCCAAATAAGCTCCGCCTTGGCGGGCAGTATCCGGGGCATCAATTTTGATGCCAATGTGCAGAATGATTCGTCCGGCGGCGGCGTCAGCTGGACGCTGACATGCGCTCCGTCCACGAACTGCGGTTCACTTTCCGGTAACACCGCTACGACGGTCATCTACACACCACCACCCACTGCCCCAGCGTCGCCGGACAATCAGGCTACGATTAGGGCCGCGTCGGTGGCCGATAACACAAAATTTGCGTCGGATGTCCTGACCGTCACCACGGCTGTGGCAAATAACTGCAGTGGCGCCCCTGGCGGTCAGGAATCGCTACTGAATGGCAATTACGCACTGATCATGGAAGGATTCTGGGGCAATGCAAACGGGACGCCAATGCTCATCGTCGGTAGTTTCGCCGCAAATGGAAACGGAGGCATTACGGGCGGAGAGGAGGACGTCAACGATACAATTTCGCCGCAAAATCTGAAGTTTACATCAAATGGCAGCCTCTATACGGTTGGCAGCGACCATCGTGGCTGTTTGCAGCTCACTAATACCGCGGGCACAACGACCGTCTTTCGATTCTCGGTTGGCGGCATCAATTCGGGCGTCGCTTCCACGGGGAGGATAATCGAGTTTGATGATAATTCCGGTAATGGCGCGGGCAACCGTGGCTCAGGAATTTTACGGCTGCAGGACTCGAGTGCTTTTTCGCTTACTGCGCTGAAGGCACAGTATGCCTTCGGAGTGCGTGGATGGTCGGGAGGTGGCAGTCAGAATCTCCGTTTGGCGTCGGCTGGCTCGTTCAACAATAGCAGTGGGTCACTCAATGGCGTGTTGGATGAAAATATCGGGGGCATCCTGTTTCCAGAAGCCACCGGCGTGACCGGGAATATCAGTCCAATTTCAGGGACCACCGGGCGAGCGGTCGCGAATTTTCCGCAAGGTGTTTTCGATTGGGCTATCTATGTCGTCAGCGCGTCGGAGTTTTTCATCATCGGAACCGATCCGATAAACGTCAATCCCGTATCGCTTGGGATAGCGGTGACTACGGGCACCTCATTCACAGCCTCTTCGCTTTCTGGGAGCTATGTTGTGCGTGCGACGGGGAGCAACGGCGGCAGTGCTGATGTGAATCTGGATTTGCTGACAATGGCGCCCGGAGGGGCTCAGGCAGGAACTATTTCGGGTACTGTCTACTCCTACGGTGCTGGGAATGGCGCGCAAACCGCTACGCTAAGCGGCGTTACTTACAATGTGGATGCGGGTTCTGGCCGGACCGTCCTCGGGAATCCGGGCGACAATCTGCCAGTTCTGTACCTTACTACGCCAACGGACGGCATTGCGGCTTTCGTGGTAGGCGTGGGTGCGGACGCGGTCTTTGGCATGGCTGAACCGCAGACGGGCGCAGCCTTGCCAGCGGGAACTTATATTTTCGGCACGGAAGATCCTTCGGACAATACAGTGCCAAACAAGGCGGGCGTTGAAACGATAACGAGCGGTGGCGCATTTAGCAGCACATTCGATCAGAGCACCACCTCCGCGTTGCCGCAGGGCGGCCAAACCGTCAGCGGCACAGTTTCTCTCGGTCCCGCCGGAACCGGGAATATAGGCCCCAGCACCGTGGCGATTACCAGCGGAAGCAAACTATTTTCGATCGATGAATCCGGCGGAACATCCGGACCCGCTGCGATCGCGGTCACGGAACAGTAGCCTTCCTCTCATACACAAAAGCTGCAGGATTACCTCAGCAGTTTAATTTTGTAAGTGCAATTCGCCCGAGATCCGCTTCACTCGGAGTTCGCTCGAACGTTGTGTTATGGTAGCAGGGCAGGAATCGCGCTCTCTGGATGACTCCTTCCGTTAAAGCTTCTGCCTCACCGGCGCCTTCACCCACTATGGCTGATGTGTTTGGTCCGGGCGGAATGATCGAGAAATGCATGCCCGCCGGCTACGAACATCGTCGCTCCCAGCTATCTATGGCCGAGCTTGTCGAAGAGGCCTTTCGTAACAAGCGTCATCTCCTGGTGGAAGCAGGAACGGGTACGGGAAAGACCCTTGCTTATCTGATTCCCGCCATTCGCAGTGGCCGCAGGGTAGTGATTTCAACGGCTACGAAATCGCTGCAAGAACAGCTTTTTACAAAGGACGTACCTTTTGTGCAGAAGCATTTTGCGCCCGAACTGAAAGTGGCAGTGATGAAGGGCCGCTCGAACTTCCTCTGCCGGCAAAAAGTTCAGCAGATGGAGGGACAGCCGATCCTGAAGGGCATGGAAGAACTGGATTGGTTCACCCAGATTCGCGATTGGGAGCGCTTGACCGAGACCGGAGACCGCACAGAGCTCACGTTTTTGCCGGATGACGCTGAGCTTTGGTCCAAGCTGGATGCGCGAAGGGAAACTTGCACCGGACAGAAATGCGCGCAGTTTGAAAGGTGTTTTGTCACTGCGATGCATCGCCGGGCGGCCGATGCGGATTTGATCATTGTCAATCATCACCTCTTCTTTGCTGACTTGGCGCTGCGCCAGGACGATTTCGGCAGTATTTTGCCCGAGTATTCAGCCGTCATATTCGACGAAGCGCACGAAATCGAAGATGTGGCCAGCGATTACTTCGGGCGGCAGGTTTCGAATTATCGCTTTGAGGATCTGGCTCGCGACGCCGAGCAGGCCATGCGGATTACTCAATTGGGGAAGCTTCCTCTGTTGCGCCGCGTGACAAGGTTGCGGGAAAAAGTGCATGAGTTCTTCGACGTATTGCCTGGCAAAGAGGGCCGTTCCGCGATGGAATCAGGCTCCCGCGAGGCTTTTCTGGAGCAACACAGATCGCGTTATGACAGTCTAATCGGCGCTCTAAAGGCTCTCGAGAGCGAGATAGCTGCGCTGCCGTCCAAGCCGGAGGAGCTACTCGTCATCGCGCGCAGGGCCGCCGAGCTGCGCGGCGAGACCGCGTTTCTATTCGAGTCAAACGAAAAGAACTACGTGTATTGGCTCGAGCGGCGAGGCAAAGGCGTGTTTGTCGTCGCTACGCCGATCGACGTCAGCTCGATCCTGCGGGAGCAGCTTTTCGACGCCTTCGATACGATCATCATGACGTCCGCGACTCTGGCCGTGAGCGGCCGCTTTGACTTTCTGAAGCAGCGGCTTGGAATGCAGGTAGCGCAGGAAACGGTATTGCCGCACGAATTTGATTATGCGCGCCAAGCCCTTCTGTATATCCCCGCCGGGTTGCCCGACGTACGCAACCCAGCGTTTGTCGCAAAAAGCAGCGGAGGAGATTTCCCGGTTACTGAAGTTGACGAATGGGCGGGCATTTTGCCTCTTCACCAGTTACGGCCAGATGAACCAGGTTTTCGAACTCGTGCGCGCCTGCGTGCCATTTCCCGTGTTTCTCCAGGGAACGGCGCCTCGCATGGTGTTGCTGGAACGCTTTCGGAACACACCGGGTGCAGTTCTCTTCGCAACTTCGAGCTTTTGGCAAGGCGTCGATGTTCCCGGCGAGCAGCTTTCCTGCGTGATTATCGACAGGCTGCCGTTCGCGGTTCCGACCGATCCC
Source organism: uncultured Acidobacteriota bacterium (assembly GCA_963846235.1). Taxonomy (GTDB): domain Bacteria; phylum Acidobacteriota; class Terriglobia; order Acidiferrales; family UBA7541; genus Palsa-189. Next base: position 1,734,971 of record CAWJVF010000002.1, on the reverse strand, counting down.
GTAGTGGCTGCGCGGGTGCGCATGCTCACGGAGGATGGCCGCAATGCTTTTGCCGAATACCAGATTCCTGAAGCAGTGCTGGCCTTAAAACAGGGCTTCGGTAGGCTGATACGCACCCGAACTGATCGGGGTGTGCTGGCCATTCTCGATAACCGTATTCAGCGCATGCAATATGGTAAAATTTTTGTCGAGTCGCTGCCGGAGTATAGCCTCACCCGGGACATAGCTGAAGTTCAACGCTTCATGAAGGCGCCGAGTTAGGCGAATTTCCCACCGGGCCGGCCGAACAGCCAAAAAATGTTTCAAGTCAGTGTGGAAGAGACATTTTCTGCGGGACACGCCCTGCGCGGATACCAGGGCAAGTGCGAGAATCCGCACGGTCATAACTATCGCGTGCGTGTTGAAGTTGAAGGCGAACAGCTTGATTCTATAGGCCTGCTCTTTGATTTCACGAACCTCAAACGAATCTTGCGAGATCTCATTGGCGACATCGATCACAAGTTCCTGAACGACCAGGCTCCCTTCGATGCGATCAATCCATCCGCTGAAAATATCGCCAAGTTTTTGCATGACGAGACCGTCAAACAGATGCGCCAAATGAGCCACGCTCCTCGAATCAGAAGCATCACCGTCTGGGAAACCGACGAGACTTCAGCGACCTATATACCCTGAGAGAAATCACGAAATGAGTCGCGCGTATTTTCTAATTTTGATTCCCGCAGCTTTGGTTGGTGTGGCCTATGTGATTCTTCTGCACTACCTCAGCGTGCCGATTCATGTGGGGCCTTTCCTCGGTGCCGGGGCCGCTGCGGTCGCCGCGATATTGATCGTACGTCACTATCAAAGGCGCAAATCCCGGCGGCATAGCAGTTCATGATGCAAGTAACCGAAATCTTTCGCTCTATTCAAGGCGAAAGTACTTACGCCGGGCTGCCGTGTATTTTCGTACGCCTTACTGGATGCAACCTGCGCTGCACCTGGTGTGATACGGCCTACGCGTTTTATGGCGGAACGAAGATGAGCCTCGACGACGTGCTTGGACGCGTTAAGGAACTGTCTTCCGGCAGAGACTTCGATTCGGATGCCGATGCAAAGATGGCTGCATATATGGATAAACCCATTTCGCTCGTGGAACTGACTGGTGGCGAGCCCTTACTCCAGTCAGATGTTGTTGGGCTCGCGCAACGGCTCATGGTTGAGAACTATACGGTGCTCGTAGAGACCAGTGGTGAACGTTTCGTGGGCGTTCTGCCGCAGCAGGTGGTGAAAATCGTGGACGTGAAGTGCCCCGACTCGGGTGAAGGGGGCACATTTTTGCTCGATAACCTGAACGCCATCGATACGAAAGACGAGGTTAAATTCGTTATCGGGAGCCGACGGGATTACGAATTCGCAAGGGATTTTTCCGCCACGCATCAGTTAGCCCGCCGCGTTCGGCAAGTGCTCTTCTCGCCGGTCTTCCCCGATCCCAACGGATCTTGGAACGGACTTGATGCGCGAATACTCGCCGAATGGATTCTGGCGGACCGCCTGCCGGTACGCCTGGGATTGCAGTTACACAAATTCGTTTGGCATCCTTCCACGCGCGGCGTTTGAAGTCAGGGCACGGACGATATGGTCGAAAAACCGAAAGCGGTCGTTCTTCTCAGCGGCGGGATGGATTCGTGTGTAACCGCAGCGATTGCAAGCACGTCACATCGGTTGGCGTTCCTGCACGCAGGTTACGGACAGCTTACTGAGAAAAGGGAGCGAGAAGCGTTCGAGGCGATTGCCGATTTTTTTGGCGTCCGCGAGCGGTTGATTGTGCACCTGAATCACTTGAAGGAAATCGGCGGCTCCGCGCTTACGGATGAGCGCATGAGCGTGCCGGAAGGCGATCCGCACGCACCAGTCGCTGGAAATTCTATTCCCGTGACGTACGTTCCTTTTCGCAATGCCCATTTTCTTTCCGTGGCGGTGAGTTGGGCGGAGGTAATTGGCGCGAACGCTATTTTTATAGGTGCAGTGGCGGAGGATAGTTCGGGCTATCCCGATTGCAGGCCCGAGTACTACCGCGTCTTTGAGCAACTGGCGAAGGTGGGGACACGTCCAGAAACCCAGATTGCCATCGAAACCCCCGTTATCGGAATGAAGAAAAGCGCAATTGTCAGGAAGGGGCTTGAACTGGGCGCGCCGCTTGATCTCACTTGGTCGTGCTACCAGTATGAAGATGGCGCCTGCGGAGTTTGTGATAGTTGCCGGCTCAGATTACAGGCATTTGCGGAGGCAGGGGTTCCCGATACAATACCCTACCGCGTACGGGTTGCAAGATGAACCAGTTAGGCGATAATAGGGGAACATATCGCCATTTATCCGGCGTACCTGCCGGGAGGAGAGGAAATCGATCTATGAAGCAGATAGAGAGAATAAAGATCGTAATGGTCCTCGTGTGCGCGCTATCCCTCGCGGCAGGAGTCGCCATCAGCGCGGCAGCACAAGACAAAGAGAAGCCAGCAAAAATTCATGGCCAGGTGTCTGACGTTTCCGGCAATCCCTTCGGAGGCGTGATCGTATCCGTGCGAAATAGCACGACGGGCCAAAGCGTGGATTTCACCACGGATTCGCAGGGCCGCTATCGCAGCGGTAACTTAGCTGCTGGCACCTACTCGATTGACGTCAAGGTGCAAGGCAAGTCGGCCTTTTCGCAGATCGTTCAACTGATGGCTGGCCAGGATACCCAGCAGGATTTCAATTTCAAGGAATTGCAGAACCAGCAGAGCGAGCAAGCGGCCGAAGCGGCAAAAAAGAATGAAGAGGCCAAAGCCAAGTTTTCAGCTATGAAGCAGCATTTCGACGCGGGTAACGCAGCGTTGGAACAGGCTAAGCAGACACGCGCCCAGATCGACAAGATGCCCAAGGATCAACAAGCAGCCGCGCAGGGCCAGCTCGATCAGGCGGACACCACGGCCGTGACCGAATATAACGCCGCGCTCGAACAAACAGCCGAGACTGATCCGAACCGCAATATCGTTTTGGCTCGGCTAGGCGAGGCGTATGAGGTAGACAACAAGTATTCCGATGCAGCTGCAGCGTACGCAAAGGCCGTTGCGCTGAAGCCGGACCCCAGCTACTACAACAACCTGGGTAACTCGCTGGCGAGGACTGGAAAGATCGACGATGCGCTGACGGCTTACCAGAAGGCCATCGAACTCGATCCCATGAATACGGCCATGTACTGGCGGAACTTCTCAATTGGACTTTACAACACCGGCCGTATCAAGGAGTCTGTTGACCCTCTCAAGAAAGCTACGGACGCTGATCCAAAGAACGCGCAAGCATGGTATCTGCTTGGCGCTGCGCTCGTGAATACGATGGAGTTCAAGCAAGAGGGCGACAAGATGGTGCCCGTATTGCAGCCGGGAACTCAAGAGGCCTACCAGAAGGCTATCGCACTCGATCCGACTGGGGTTTGGGGTGCTCAGGCCAAACAAGGGCTGGAAGCTCTGCAGGCGATGGGTTTGGGCATCGATACCAAGGTAAACACAAGGCAAGCCAACCAGCAGCAGAAGAAGAAGTAGAGCCCTGCAAAACAGCGATTCAGAGACCCCGTGGCTTCTTGCGCGGGGTCTTTTTATTGGCGTCGAAGTTGATTCCTGGGGACGATACTAATGAGCCTTTCGGGGCAATCCGTAGTTACGGTTACAAAAGATCAAGTGTCTTGTAGTCTCGGATCGGAGGCGGCCATCTTGAATGTGAAAGATGGCATTTACTATGGACTCGACCCGGTGGGCGCAAGCATCTGGAAATTGTTGCAAACGCCGTGCAAGGTTGCCGATATTCAAGTAGCTTTGCTGCAGGAATATGACGTCGAACCAGAGCGATGCGAACGCGACCTAATGGCCCTGCTCGAAGGGCTTCTGGGGGCGGGGCTGATCGAGGTGCGATAGTCGGCAAAGGCCTTGACGCAGAGTGTAGTTCCAGCAATCACCAAAAACCCACCTAAACAATTAACCTTCAAGAGTTCCCTTGGGGGATGTACCTGTGGTACATCCCATCCCAGCGGCGAAATCGATGTCCACTCCGGCAATCAATTCGAGATGGCGATGGTTGATATTCGGCGGACTAGCTTTTGCGGCAGGGAGTTTGACGTTTGCAGCAGTGCGTCACGAAGTCGCTGCCCATTGGGCCGCTTCTGCAAGTCCGGAGATGTGGGTTCGCGCTGCCGAAATCGAGCCGTCGAATGCAGATCTTTGGTACCGCTTGGGCCGCTATCGGCAGCTCGATTTCGCAGACACCGATCTGCCCTTAGCTATCTCGTATTATCAGCATGCTACCTCCATCAATTCCGGCTCGTCGTTTTACTGGATGGATCTTGCCGGCGCGTATGAAACAGCTGGCAATACCTCGCAGGCGGAGCAGGCGTTTCGAAAGGCGCGGCAGCTCTATCCTATTTCCGCAGAGGCGGCATGGCGCTTTGGGAACTTTCTGTTGCGCCAAGGCCGTGTGCCGGAGGCCTTTCAGCAGATTCATGACGCTGTTGTAAGCAATTCTAAACTGACGGCGCTTGCCGTTTCGCTCTGCTGGCGCAGCACGCATGATATCGATCAACTTTTGAAAACCGTCTTGCCAGACGAGCGGGAGCAGAATTGGGGGGCCATTCAGTCTTTTGTTCAGGCGCGCGAGCCAGCGCCGGCGATGGCCGTGTGGACTCGCATCGCCGGTCACGGTGGGTCCTTTCCTGTGTCAGAAGCTTTTCCATTGCTGGAAATGCTGATCGGCACCGGCCATGCCGACGATGCGGAAACGGTGTGGAGTCAGGCGCTGATAGCGGGAGGAATCGCACTGAAGCCAGACCCGTCCGGCTCGCTTGTTTGGAACGGCGGATTCGAGCAGGAGCCTCTAAATGGCGGATTCGATTGGCGAGTCAACCCTGCTGCAGGCGCGGAGATGGCTTGGGATGAGCAGATCGTGCATTCGGGAAAGCGTTCCCTGCGCGTGGATTTCGACGGTACGGCCAACGCGAACTTTCAAAATGTTTGGCAGTATGTCGCCGTTCACCCGGGCACACGATATCGTTTTAGCGCCTTCCTCCGCACGCGGGATCTAACTACAGATAGCGGGATGCGTTTCGAAATCCGGGACATTTCCAGCCCGGGGAATCCGGCCTACTTCACTTCGAATCTCGTGGGTACTCAATCGTGGACCGAAGCGAATATCGAATTTGTTAGCGGCGCCGAGACGAAAGTTTTGCAAATTGTGCTGCGACGGATCCCCAGCGACAAATTGGGAAGCAAAGTTCGGGGAACAGCCTGGGTCGATGACGTAGCGCTTTTGCCGCTGCCGCCCTTGCGAGAGTCACGGAGATGAAGGCGCTGCGCATAGGGATATGTGGGCTGCTTGCCTTCAGCGTGTGTGCTCACGGCGTGGTTGAGCCGTGGTCAGAAGCCGTGCTCGAGATCGGTACGGCCATATTGTTGCTGTGGTGGGGTCTGCTTTTCGCCTGGGGAAGCGTGCCTGCCCGCTGGCATCGTTTGCTGTGGCCGGTTGCCGCCTTCTGGCTGTGGATTGCAGTGCAGTACGGCGCCGGCCTCACAGAGGTGAGATTTTTAACGAAGATAGAACTCCTCAAGTTCTCAGCCCTGGCACTCTTATTTTTCCTCGCCCTGCAGGCTTTTGAGACGCTCGAAAATTGGAACGCTTTTGCATGGTTTTTGCTCGCTCTCGGATTTGGCGTTTCGGTGCTTGGGATTCTGCAGCATTTCACATTCAACGGGAAACTGTACTGGTTTCGCGAATTGCGTTACGGCGGAATTCCATTCGGGCCTTACGTCAATCGCAATCACTTCGCGGGACTGGTGGAATTGATTATCCCCATGGGCCTTTCGATTCTTTTGTTGCGAGCGGAGAACCGCGACCGTACGTCACTGCTGATGGTCTTGACGCTCATGCCCATCGGCGCTCTTTTCCTTTCTGCTTCGCGCGGCGGGATAGCGGCCTTCTTCCTGGAGGTCGGCCTCGTCGCGATCCTGGCGCTTCTCCGTGGACACGGGCGGAACCAGTTCGTCGTAGGCGCGACGCTGCTGCTTCTGGCGTGCGGTTTTGTGTTTTGGCTCGGTGCTGGCCGGGCCATTGCCCGATTTGAGGCTTACCAAAAGCTGGAAGTTAGCGAAGCCAGGCGTGCGGAAATGCTCAGAGATTCCTGGCGAATCTTTGTAGATCATCCCCTTGCGGGCACGGGGGTCGGGACGCTGGAAGCCGTTTTTCCTCGATATGAAACGCTTTATGACGGGTCAATCGTGAATCACACGCACAACGATTATGTCGAGGCGCTCGCGGAAAGTGGCGTAATCGGCGGTGCCATCGGCATCTGCTTCCTGGCGTTCTTCTTTCGTATGGCATCGATGTGCATCCTAGAGGCAAAAAATCGGCTGGAGATGGCGCTTCACATTGGAGCGTTTTCGGCGTGTTGTGCCTTACTGGCTCATAGCCTTGTCGATTTCAATCTACACATTCCTTCGAATGCGCTTTTGTTTCTGATCCAATCCGCACTGGCGACTTCTGTGACGCCCACTCGGGCAATACGTCAGTCGGAAGCGCATACAGGGGTCCCGGCAAAATTGAATATGAGGCGCACCGTTCAGACGGTATAATTCCCGGCGCGTGGGAAAGACCATCTGATGGGCCCTAAACGTGTTGGTGTACCCGGCCAGCGGTGGCGGAAGTTTCGCTGCTGCGTCCTCCTCTGGATGTTCTCAATATTGCCTGGTGCAGCTTTTGCGCAGAATCCGTCCCAACAGCGCGAAATTGTCGAAGCACAAAAGTTGCAAACTGCTCGCGAAGCGAACGACCGCATAGCTCAGCTCGCCCTCGTTGAAGCGGCCCAGCACAGGGACTACGTCATCAGCAGCGGCGATTTATTATCCATAGAAGTCTTTGACGTTCCTGAACTATCGCGTGACGTACGGGTAAGTGAGTCCGGTTTTGTGGCCATCCCGTTGGTTCCTGTCAAAGTACAGGCGGGCGGCCTAACGCCGTTTCAGTTCCAAGACAAGCTGGCCGAATTGCTGCAGGTTAATGGCCTGGTGACGCACCCGCAGGTCACCGTAACAGTCAAAGAGCAGCATAGCGAACCGATAACCGTCATTGGTGCCGTGAGGAATCCGCTGACGATACAGGCTGTGCATCAGATGACGCTGCTCCAGGTGTTATCGCAAGCGGGCGGAATTTCCGATGATGCGGGAAGCAAAGTGCTGGTTACGCGAAAGCCGCGGCCGTCCGAGCCCGATAGCGCTCCGGGGGAAACACCGTTAGCGGAAACGTCTAAGACGCAGCCCGCGAATATCCCCCCAGGCGCCGAAAACACGACCATTGTTGACCTCAATCAGCTGCTGGACAGCGGCGATCCTAAATACAACGTGTCCCTTTTTGGGGGTGATGTGGTTACCGTGCCGAGGGCTGGTGTTGTCTACGCTGTGGGTGCTGTGCAGCACCCCGGTGGATTTGTGATGCAGAGCGATCGCCAGCGATTGACGGTTCTCAAAGTACTGTCGCTTGCCGGTGGGCTGACCGGTACAGCAAAAGGGGGAAATGCAGTAATCCTAAGGCAACCACCGGGAAGCGAGGAACGCGAGCAACTGCCGATCGACGTGAAGAAAATTCTGACTCTCAAACGGGAGGACGTTACTCTACGGCAGAATGACATCCTTTATGTGCCCGATAGCACAGGCAAGCATGCGCTCCGCCGGTCGGCCGAGATAGCCATAGCCATTGCGACAGGAGCCGCGATTATCCGGGTGACTCAGTGAGGCATTTTTACCAGGGACTCGTCCAAGAGCGTTTGTAAGCTAGGCATGAACGAACACACTAACCTGATTACACGTGATCATGCGGTGGCCCTCAACGGTTTGGCCGCTCGGGAGCCTTTCGTCACGCTGGACATGATGCCGCGAGAAGGGCATCTGCTCGATTACCTGCTGATCCTGCGGAAGCACAAGTGGCTGATCATCTCATTCCTTCTGGCCCTGGTTACAGTAGTTACCATCGCCACTTTCCGCATGCAGCCGATTTACGAGGCCAACACCCGGGTTGAAATTGATCGCGAGACCTCGAATTTCCTTCCTTTTGCGGGCAGCGATCCTTACGACCTGTACCAGGACTTAGAGGATTACATCGAGACGCAGTCGAAAATTCTTTTGAGCGAGACCCTGGCCATCCAAACAATCAAATCTTTGCATTTGGATCAGGATCCGCGATTCGGTGGCCACGTTCCAAGTTCCGGCGCGCTGGCAGTGATTGCGCCGGAGAGCGGCCTGGCGCCACCGCCTTCCTTAGGCGCGTTTCTCGGCGGCTTATCGGTGAAGCGCGTGCCGAATAGCCGATTACTGGACGTGACGTTTGCAGCTTCAGACCCCAAATTGGCGGCCACCGTTGTCAACGCTCACGTGAATAACTTCATCGAGCAGAACTTTCGCAGCCGATACGAAGCGACAACTCAGGCCTCGAATTGGTTGGCAAATCAGCTCGACGAGTTGAAAGGAAAAGTCGAGGCTTCGGAGGATGCCCGTATTAAATATGAACGGGACAATCAGATCTGGACTATCGACGAAAAACAAGATGTCACCACTCAGAAACTCGCCGACCTTAACCGCGAGCTGACAGAGGCTCAAGCCGATCGTATAAACAAAGACGCCGTCTACGAACTAGCCAAGGCCGGCAATTACGATGCGATCCCCGCGGTTCGCGAGAGTCCCGTGATTCAGGAAAGCCTCAAGCGCCAGGGTGCACTCAGCGACCAATATACTGAGGCTCTCAATCAGTACGGACCAAAATTTCCTAAGGTGGTCCGGCTCGAGGCGCAGCTCAACGAAAGCCAGCAGCTCATAGAGGGCGAAAAGAAGAACATCGGAAATCAGATCGAGGCCGAATACCGGGGCTCGCGCCAACGAGAAGTGCTGCTACAACGGGCGCTTGATCAACAGAAGAATGAAGCTGCGTCGATGGCCGACAAGATGGTCGAATACAACATTCTGAAACGCGACGCGGAGGCCAACAAACAGCTTTATGACGGCCTGCTGCAGAAGCTTAAGGAGGCAGGAATTAGCGCGGGGCTCCGTTCGAGCAATATCCGTGTCGTGGATCCAGCGCTGATACCTACGACGCCTTCGCGGCCGAACAAATCGCGCAACGTATTTTTGGCGATCTTAGTAGGGCTGATCGGCGGCATAGGACTGGCTCTCGTTCGCGAATATCTCGATAACACGGTAAAAAATCCCGAAGACGTGCAGACTTTGTCGCGCCTGCCTTCGCTTGCTGTAGTGCCCGCGTTTACCGGTTCTAATGGCGATAGCCGTGGCCGCTTGCAGAAGCTCTTACGAGGTTCGGGGAACGGGTTTCACGAGCGGGTGGCATTGCTCTGTCATTCTGAGCCTCAATCGCAGGTATCCGAAGCTTTTCGGGCCCTGCGAACGTCGCTATTACTTTCTCAGCCGGACCACCCGCCGCAATTGATTCTGGTAACGAGCGCGCTTCCAAACGAGGGCAAGACTACGGCGAGCGTCAACATCGGCGTAACTCTGGCGCAGCTTGGAGATAACACCCTGCTGATCGATGGCGATCTGCGCAAGCCGGGTATCAGCCGCGCTCTGAGCATGAACGACGGTAAAGTGGGGTTGAGTTCGTACCTCGCGGGCGTTGTTGGGCTTGACGTTGTCACCATTCCGCATCCGGTAATCAAAAATCTGCACGCGATTCCAACCGGGCCCATTCCTCCAAATTCCGCCGATCTTCTTTCCTCGCACCGCTTGGCAGAAATGATCTGTGAGCTGCGCAAACGATATAAATTCATTGTCATCGACTCTCCGCCGATCATGGCCGCTACTGACGCGGTCATCCTTTCGGCCCTGGTGGATGGCGTGCTTCTGGTCGTGCGAAGCGGTGAAACCCCGAAGGAAGCTCTCATGCGCACTCGGGACTTGCTTCACAGCGTGAAATCGCGTGTGCTGGGAGTGGTGTTGAACGCAGTAGATTCGACCTCTACGGACTATTATTACTCCTATCGCTACCATCCATACGCTTATGGCGCCGATGGCTCTGATGAGCCAGCAAAATCCACAAACGGCAATGGGGCTTCAAAGCTGGATGCGTGAACACACCGTTAAAACCCTGCTTCACGAGGGAGGTCTGTGCGCGCTCTGATTACCGGCGGTGCCGGCTTCATTGGCTCGCATCTGGCGGAGCGATTACTCGCTGATGGCAATGAAGTCCTGCTGCTCGATAATCTTTCGACGGGCAGCATGGAAAACATCCGTTGCCTCGAGAAATATGACCACATGCGGTACTTTCTCGAACCAGTCGAGAATTGCCAGCTTTTGGCGGAGTTGGTGGATGAAGCGGACGTCATATTCCATCTTGCCGCCGCTGTTGGCGTTCGTCTGATCGTAGAAAGTCCCGTGCGCACGATTGAGACAAATGTGACGGGCACGCATCTTGTTCTGGAAGCGGCGGCCAAAAAACGAAAACCGGTGTTCTTCGCGTCTACATCTGAAGTCTACGGGAAAAACGTAAACGTTCCGTTTGCGGAGGACGCTGAGCTGGTTCTAGGGCCGACGGATAAGGGCCGATGGAGTTACGGAGCTTCAAAGGCCATTGGAGAATTCCTCGCGCTGGCCTATTGGAAGGAAAGGAAGCTGCCAGTTATTGTCGCGCGGTTTTTCAATACGGTCGGGCCAAGGCAGACTGGCCGATATGGAATGGTCGTGCCGACGCTGGTCGGCCAAGCGATCGCAGACGTTCCGCTTACAGTATTCGGCAGCGGCAAGCAGAGCCGTTGCTTTTGTTATGTGGAGGACTGCGTTGAGGCGATGCTACGCCTGGTAAGGGCGGATAGAGCAGTGGGAGAAGTCGTCAATATAGGAACGAATAAAGAAGTAAGCATTGAAATACTTGCTGAGCTTATCCGAGAGCGTACGCGGAGCCGCTCTCCCATCGCGCACATCCCGTACGATCAGGCTTATGAGCCTGGTTTTGAGGATATGCAGAGGCGTGTGCCTTCGCTCCAAAAGTTGGAACGCCTAACGGGTTTTCGCCCGAAGACGACTCTTGCGGAGATGATCGATCGCGTGGCGGCGTATCTGAGTGAAAAGCCACGGGCGCGCTTAGTCGCGGCGTCTTAGTCGTCGCAAAAAATCGCGGACGGCAAGTGCCGTCGGCATTTTCGAGTTGAAGGCATTATTATGGCTACAGCGGTCACAAGAGCCCCTGTTGCGCCGACCCGGATTGCCCCATCGCGGCGGCTGTTTAGCATCCGCCTGGGCGAGTTATGGACCTATCGTGAACTGATTTATTTTTTTATCTGGCGCGACGTCAAAGTCCGGTACAAGCAAACTGTTATTGGAGCAGCTTGGGCATTACTGCAACCTACGCTGACCATGCTCGCTTTCACTTTGTTTTTCGGCAAGCTGGCAAAGCTGCCGACAAATGGAGTGCCGTACCCTCTTTTCTACTACTGTGCGGTCCTGCCGTGGACCTATTTTGCGACGGCGCTGCAAAACTGCACCAACAGCATCGTCGAGCAGCAACGATTGATCACGAAGATCTATTTTCCTCGTTTAGTGTTGCCGATTTCAGCGGTGCTGGTTGGCCTCGTTGATTTCGCCGTCGCCTTTGGCGTGCTGGCGGCTCTGATGGTCTATTACCGTATCCCTCCAGGACGGGCGGCGCTGCTACTGCCTGGGTTCTTGCTCCTTGCCCTTCTCACCGCGCTGGGTTGTGGTCTTTGGCTTTCGGCCCTAAACGCGATCTACAGAGATGTGCGTTACGTCGTGCCCTTTCTTGTGCAGTTCTGGATGTTCGCTTCACCAGTGGCCTATTCGAGTTCGATGGTTCCGGCTCAATGGCGCTGGGCTTACGGCCTGAACCCGATGGCCGGTGTAATCGAAGGATTTCGTTGGGCGATTACCCGCCAAGGGCTGGCTCCCGGGTCCCTTTTTATTGCATCCGGGTGCGGCATCGTTCTCATGTTGTTAGGAGGGATGTTTTATTTCCGCAGAATGGAAAGCACGGTTGCCGATCTCGTCTGAAACATTGGAGCATGGAAAATTGATTCGCCCTGAGTCTAAGACTTGAGGCCCGCTATTCGCGCGGAAGCTCTCGGAAAGCGCTACCGCATCACTCGGCGGCAGCGATATCTCGCTTTGCGAGATCTACTCGGCGAAGTGCTGCTTGCACCCTTGCGTCTTTTGAAACGGGGATCGACCAGCGTTTCTCACGAACAAAGAGAGATTTGGGCTCTGTTCGACGTTGCTTTTGAGGTTAAACCAGGCGAGGTAGTTGGTGTGATCGGCCGCAACGGCGCGGGCAAGACTACTCTGCTCAAGCTTCTGTCGCGCGTTACGGAGCCATCCGCCGGCTGGGCCGAAATCTGCGGATCTGTGGGCAGCTTGCTGGAGGTCGGAACGGGATTTCATCCGGAGCTCACCGGACGCGAAAACATCTATCTGAACGGCGCAATTCTCGGGATGAGCCGCCGGGAAATCGGACGGAAATTCGATGAGATCGTCACGTTTGCTGAAGTAGCTGAATTCTTGGAGACTCCGCTCAAGCACTACAGCAGTGGCATGCAAACACGGCTGGCGTTTGCCGTAGCCGCGCATTTTGAACCCGAAATTCTTCTCGTGGATGAAGTTCTCGCAGTCGGTGATCTTTCTTTTCAAAGGAAGTGCCTGGGCAAAATGGATGACGTAGCCAGGGATGGGCGCACCGTCGTTTTTGTCAGCCACCAGATGAACCAGATACGGCGTCTGTGCACTCGGGTAATCTGGATAGATGGCGGCCGTCTGCGCATGGATGGCCCGACGGCGGAGGTTGTGAGCTCATACGAAAGCGCGATGTCTAGAGGGGATATTGGCGAGGGCGAGGAAAAAAGAGAGTCTGGAGCAAAAACCCGATTCCTGAAGTGGCAGATAGCGTGTCCTGTGGAGACGGCGAATCCTCACCATCTTGATTCGTTCGGAGAGACTACCGTCCATTTCGATTTCTGGGTCAATGATACGCTTCACCGTGGCCATCACGGCGTGGCCCTGTTCAGCGCCGACCGAGAACTCATCTGGGGCAGAGCCATTGACCACCTCCAACTGCATCCCGGACTGCATAGAATTTCATATACGTTCCCCTCTTTGCCGTTGCGTCCCGGGCCTTATTTCTGGCAGGTAAGTCTTTGGCAAGAATACGAACTCTTTGATCTTTGGGATTGCCTTCCGGGAATGATCGTTGCCACTCCGAACCTGCAGCACCCGCGAGATGAATGGAGCGGCGTGCTAAATATCCCTTCGGAGGTTCATCTCACCCAGTTGGGAGAAGTTGAGTGCTCAGAATCATTGGAAGAGAGTTAGTAGCCCGTTCCTGTCGTCGGACGATAAACACGTGCTAACGATTTTCGCGACGCCCAAACCCTTCCAGGGTCACGACGGAATTATTCAACGCAACGCGATCGGCAGTTGGGTGCGCTTGCATCCTGCGTGCGAAGTGATTCTCTTCGGAGATGAAACTGGCACGACCGAAGTTGCGGAGGAGTTCGGCGCCCGTCACGTTCCCGATGTGCTCCGCAGCGAATTTGGCACCAAGCGTCTCGATTATATCTTCGCGCGCGCGCAAGAAATGGCCAGGCACGAACGGATATGTTACGCGAATTGCGACATGATACTTTTCCCGTCTTTTTGTCAGGCATTCGGCAGTGTGGCCCGTTGGGCCCCCGAATTTCTCATGATCGGACGCCGCTGGGAGACGCCTCTGGCGGAGCCGATTGATTTCGAAGCGATAGATTGGGAGTCACGGCTGCGAGAGTTCGCGATGCGCTCAGGGAAACAACAACTAGCTTACGCAGTCGATTTTTTTGCGTTCCCGCGAGGCTTGTATGGCGATGTGCCGCCTTTTGTTGTGGGGAGGATCTATTGGGATCATTGGATGGTTTGGAAGGCACGCTCTATGAAAGTGCCGGTCGTGGACGTGACGGCAGACGTTCTGGCCGTGCATCAGAATCACGATTTTGCTTACCATCCAGGTGGACTTGCAGGAATCAAAGTCGATGCGGAATCCAAACGAAATCGCGCCCTCGCAGGCGGCCAATTGCACCTTTACACTATCGACCACGCCACACACCGGCTCATCGAGGGGCACATAACGGATCGGTCAGGCCGCTGGCACGTCCCTCTAAGCTATTTACTCCGCATCTACTCAATTCAGGTTTGGTATTGGCTCTTGCGAGCAACATTCAGAGCACGGCGTGCTCTTGGTCTGCATAGCGGCGCCCTCGAACAAATGCAGAAGCGCGTTCGATCGCTCATTGGTGAGTGAGGTAGACACATGCAACCAAACTTATTGGTTGGCTACAAGGAGCGATGCCGGTGAGTGAGCGCGTTTCAGTTCTGATCTGTACGCATAATCACGGCCGCTATTTGCCGCAGTGCCTTACGAGCGTCTTGAATCAAACGCGTCCGCCGGACGAAGTTATCGTTGTCAATGACGGCTCGACCGATGGGACTGCGGAAGTGATGAGCAAATTTCCGGAAGTCCGCTGCATCCATCAAGAGAACACCGGCAAGGCAGTAGCATTCGGACGGGCCTTTTCGCTCTCTGCGGGCAGCATCATCTGTCACTTGGATGCGGACGACTATTGGGAACTCCAGAAGCTGGAGCGTGTGCTGCATCGCTTTGAGGAGAATCCAAAACTTGGCGGCGTCATCCATGAAATTACTCACGTAGACGCGTCAGGGCAGGCCATTCAATTTCCCTGGACCATAGGGCACCGAACCGAGCCGTCAATGCTGACGCTCGATGAGAGCGAGGACGTGGGCTTTCTCTATCCTTTACCGAAAGCGCGTGGGCGTTTTTGGGGCGTGCCCGGTACGACATGCATTCGCAGGCATTTTCTTGAGGATCTTTTGCCCTTGGCCCCCGGAATAGGCGGATCAGTAGACGGCATATTCATTGCTGCGGCCCTTCGATATGGCGTGGCTTACCTCCCGGATGCTCTCTCGGCTTACCGGATTCACGGAAGCAACACGGGCTTCGGAAACGTCGCAGCGACTCAACAAACGATCTGCATGTGGGAATTTCTACTCGCGCATCCTAACTTTCGGCCGTTCTTGTCGAATCGCCATGCAGATCTGCTCCGCGCCAAAATCTTGGAGAGAAAGGCTTACATGGCCAGCCGGACTGGGCGCAGGGTGTTCTCCGGAACCTGGGCCGGCATTCGCGTTCCATGGATTCTCGCCACAAATGGATACCGGTGCAGCTGGAAACATCTGGCTTTACCCGTCACTTGCCTGCTACCGGTAAAGCGTACGCGCACCAAGCCACCGCAAAAACGACGGAATTGCTTCGAACGCGAGTCGCCAAATTCGTCGCCAGCGGCAGTTGAACGGTAATCCTGGAATCGCAGATGATTACGGCCGCTGCCATGAACTTGAGCGAACGGATCCTGAGACGTCGAACCACGTTCAGGTATTTTGCAAGAAAAGGCTTGGCCAGACTTCCTTTTCTTCCGGTGCCGATACGCATCAAGCTTACCGACGGGGCAGAGCTCAACATCTGGTGGTCGTACATGCCGGGAAGCAATATTGAGGGGCTTCCCCTGACCGAGTACTGGTCGTCCGATCGGAGTGACTTGCAATTTTTGTGGAATTTTCTGCAGCCGGGAATGACCTTCTTCGATGTAGGTGCTTATCACGGCATCTATTCGGTGGTCGCCGCCAAGAGGCTCGGGTCGCAAGGCCATGTCACAGCCTTTGAACCTTCTGAACGCGACCGACGCCGGCTCGGGCTCCATCTCCAAATCAACGGGTGCCATGTCTCGGTTGAGCCTTATGCAATCACCTCCCAGGCGAGAAGTTTCCGGTTTTTCACGGTAGCTTCGGGTTTCACGTCTATGAATAGCCTGGTTTACCCACCGACCGACAATCCTGTGTCTGAGACAAATGTTGATGGCATTTGTCTCGATCAATACCTCGCGAGCAAGCAGATTGCGAAGGTCGATTTGATAAAGGTCGATATCGAGGGAGGTGAACTGGATGCCTTTAAGGGCGCCTGTCACATGCTCGAGGAGGGTGTTCGTCCCTTAATCATTTGTGAAGTGCTAGACTGGGTGAGCCGCCCGTGGGGGTACCCTGCAAGGGAAATCGTTGCGTTTCTCACCAGGCTTGATTACCAATGGTTTGATTTTTGTGAAGACGGGACTCTTGCTGTACACGCCCAAAGAGACGAATATCCAGACGTCCAGAATTATCTGGCAGTTCCAAGAGAAAGGCTCCCGCAGATCCAATCATGGCGTCGCCCATGACACCTGGCGTATCGATCATTATTCCTACGCGAAATCGCGCTCCGATTCTCGCCCGATGCCTCGCTGCCCTTCCGGATGGCGTACGCGGAATGGAATTCCCGCAGGTAATAGTGGTCGACGATTGTTCGAACGATGATACGAGCAAGGCCGTCGACGAATTTTCAAATACGACTGGCTGGCAGGTGCGTTATTTGCGCCAAGATCATCCGCTGGGAGCCAACGCAGCGCGGAATGCCGCCCTGCGGGTTGCCCAGGGTGAGCTTATCGTTTTCATAGACGACGATGTGCTTGTCACCGAAGGTTGGCTTCGCAAACTCTTGACGGGTCTGTCGGAGCAATTCCCCGTTGTTTCCGGTCCCGTTCGCCTGGTGACGGACGGTCCGATTCCCGGGAAACATCGCGAAGAAGTCAGCAGTTATTTATCGGAAATTCTCGTGCCCGTGCGTGGCTTAGGGGGCGAAATTGTTCCGGTGGCCTGCAATATGGCCGCTTGCCGATGGGTCTTTGATCGTGCGTGCTTCGACGAAAACGTGCGGCCTCCGGTCGAAGAGAATGACTGGCTCGAACGTACTGGCGTTCGTGCTGGATTCGTGCAGGAAGCCTGGGTATCGCACTATAAAGGTCAGCAAGAACTCATACTGAGAACGCTGCTGGCCAGCGTGTGGCGTCAAGGTAGTGAAGGCGGTTGGTGGCTTCGGGAGCATTTGAGAGTGCCGGCCCGCAGACGCCGGCTCCTGGCAAGATGTTCGCTGCGTACATCTTTCCGCGCCTTTGGGCATGCGATCTTACGAGGCTGCTGGGGCGGCGTCGTGGTCGGCCTGGGTGAACTCTCCAAGGCGTTAGCTCTCGCCGGCTTTGTGAATCGAGAACCGCGAGCGCCCGAGAGTTGGCGATGATCGACTGCGCAATGCTCAGAAAAAGCGGTGTGGCTCTTTTGGCCAGCCGCATTTGCGTATTGGGTGACGATCCTTGTGGAGGATCTGAAGTTGTACTGTGGGAGGATGCCCGCATTTTTGAGAGAGCTGGGATTCCCGTGCGCGTTTATGCACGCGCAGCTCTCAAGCACGCGTCCGTGAACACTATTCCGTTCCGCACTCGCACTGCGCAGCTTAACACGATTGAATATGCCCGCTCACTCCTGCGGAACGAGCCGGAGGCTCTAATTCTTGCTTACAATGAGCCCGCCCTCGCCGGTTATGCTCCGGATCGCTCCATTGTGCGGTTCGATTGGACGACCCCGCTACCACGTTATTGGAATTGGCCGCTGTGGCTTTCGAGATTCCAGCGCGCTCGGTATCTTTTCCCCAGCGAAAGCGAACGCAAGATTTTTCTCGAACAACACGCTCGAATTCCGTCGCGGCAGGCGACCGTAATACCTAACGCCGTTGATCTCGAATTATTTCAGCCTTCCAAGCGAGCGCATCGGCAGTCGAATGGCCTTTTGCGAGTGGGGTTTGCCGGACAGTGGATAGCGCGAAAAGGTATACAGGAATTACTGGAAGCATGGCAGGCTCTCAAACCTTCGCTCCCTGGATGTGAACTTCACGTAGTGGGCGGACCTTCGGTTTGGAAAAACGTTTTCGGCGTGATGGGCGCTGAGGAGGTTGCAAAGCGCGTTGAGCACTTGGAGCAATGTGAACTGATACGCTGCGGGGGTGCGCTGCCTCGTTCCGCAATGGCAGCATTCTGGGGTGGGGTCGATGTGGCTGTTGTGCCATCTCTTTATGAGCCCTTCGGGCTCGTAGCCTTAGAAGCGCTCGCATGCGGTGTGCCCGTAATCGCTTCCGCCGTCGGCGGTTTGAAAGAGATTGTCGCGGATGGCCAGTGCGGCTTGCTTGTTCCACCTGGCGATGCGGGCGCGCTGGCTCGGGCATTGCGCCTGTTGCTCACGAACGAAGCAGTGCGCCGGCGATTGGCCGCCGGTGCTCGGCTCAGGGCCCAGCAGTTTTCGCTGCAGCGTCGATCGTGCAAGCTCTTGACTCTGTTAC
The DNA here is from genome assembly GCA_963846235.1 of uncultured Acidobacteriota bacterium. Classification (GTDB taxonomy): domain Bacteria; phylum Acidobacteriota; class Terriglobia; order Acidiferrales; family UBA7541; genus Palsa-189. Next base: position 1,716,671 of record CAWJVF010000002.1, on the reverse strand, counting down.
TCGAGCGGGCGGTCAAGGCGGCATGATCTCAGAGCAAAAATCGAAAGAGTCGGCCGCTGCTTCAAAAAAGCTGCGTCTTTCGGGACCAAGACGCGTTTCTGTTGCTCTGAAATTGAGGCGCGATCCAGAAGACCTTTTGGCGCTCGTCATGCTGTTTGGCCGCCGCGATGAACCAATGGATGCCGTTCGGGAATACGCGAACTGCTTGAGCAACGCGTTGCGGCGCTATGGGATCTCCAGCGAAAACTCGGAAATAAGCTGGTATGAAAATGGCTGGCTCTCCGCATTGGCGAAGTTATGGAAGCAGAGTCGTGACTGGCGAGGGCGACGGGTCGTACTCCATTACACGGCGTTGATGTGGTCACGGAGGGGTTTTCCGCTTGCGGTTCCCCTTGTTTTCAAAATCCTCAAGCTCCGCGGTTGTCGGACCCTGGTAGTGTTCCATGACGTGTATGCCGTAGCGGGTTCGCGATGGATCGATCGGTTCCGAGTCTTTGTCCAAGAGCGAATCATGTGCCACTTAAGCCGAAAGGCTTGCCGCGCGATCCTTCCTGTACCCCCGCAGAGCGTCCCGTGGATGCAGGGACAAAAAGCGCGCACTGAATTCATTCCTGTGGGAGCGAACGTATCTTCATTGGACGAACTGGCGCACGAGGGATTTGTTCCAGTTCACAATGCAATTCCCACGGTAGCGGTGTTCGGCATTCCCACTTGGCCCTCGGCGCAAAAACGGGAAGTGCAAGCAATTGTGCAAGCGGTCCGGAAAGCCTCGGCGCATACGCGCGAACTACAGCTTTTGGTCCTGGGTCGTGGCGCAAAAGAAGCCGAATCCTTGCTGCGTGCCGGGCTCTCAGGTACGCGAGTAAACTTGAGAGTTGATGGTTTGCGCAGCAGCCGTGAAATTGGCACAGCTCTGTCGTGCTGCGATGCCTTGCTTTTCGTGCGTGGCGCTTTTTCCAGCCGGCGCGGCAGTGGTGTGGCTGCCATTGCTTGTGGGTTGCCCATCGTGGCATATCAAGGTCGCGAGACCGGATATCCGTTGACGGAAGCGGGAATCCTTTTCGTGCCTCAAGACGATGCCGACGCTTTAGGGAAAGAACTCGCCCGGGTTCTGCTGAATCGTGAACTCCGCTTGACGCTCGGCGAAAGCAATCTCAAGATTTTTCGAGAGTGGTTTTCCTGGGATCGAATCGCTGAGCGCTGGATCAAGGCGCTTGGTATTAACACTAAGGATTTCTCAGCGTGTCCAGAATCCCGAGAAGTCTCCTGATTTACAGCACGGACTTCTGGCCCACACGGGGAGGTGTGCAGGCGGTTGTCATGACGCTGGCTCGAGGTTTGCAGGATGGAAACCAATCCTCCCGCAGGTTCGAATGCACGGTCGTAACGAAGACACCGGCGGATAGGACTGCGGATTCAGAGTTACCTTTCCGAGTTGTGCGCAATCCGAGGCTTATCGAACTCGTTCGTCTGATCCACAAATCTGATCTCGTCCACGTAGCGGGCCCTGCGCTTCGGCCGCTGGCGATTAGTCTTCTTCTGCGGAAGGAAGTTGTCGTGGAACATCACGGTTTTCAGACGGTCTGTCCCAACGGATCGCTCTTGCATGAGCCGACGCGCACAGCCTGTCCCGGATATTTTGTTGCTGGCCGTCATGGCGAGTGCTGGAAATGTAACTCTGCAGGCGGCTATTGGCGCAGCGTAAGGTTGTGGGCGCTCACGTTTCTTCGCCGATGGTGTTGCGGTTTTGTGGCTGCAAACATCGCTCCGACACGCTGGTTAATGTGCTCGCTGCAGTTGCCCAGGACTTCAATGATCCCTCACGGCGTCAAGGTGCGACCCTATTCGCCGTTTCCTTCCGGTCAGAGTCCCACGTTGGCGTTTGTCGGAAGGCTGGTAAGTACAAAAGGAGTTGAGCTTTTATTGCATGCCTTCCGTGAGTTATCGAACACGGGCCTGGAATCCCGCCTTCTGATAATTGGCGACGGGCCGGAACGCAAGACCCTCGAACGGCTATGCGGCGAGCTCGGAATTGCGTCCAGAGTTGATTTCGTTGGTGAGATTCCGGAAGAAGATATCGACGCGCTCGTTAGTGATGCGAACGCTGTAGTTATACCTTCACTGGCCGGAGAAACCTTCTGCTTGGTAGCGGCCGAGAACATGATGCTAGGGCGCGCGGTTATCGTCCCTGAGGGCGGGGTGCTAGCAGAAGTTGCCGGCAAAACGGGATTGAGGTTCGTGGGAGGCGATTCGAAGTCACTTGCGGCCCGGATGGAGCAGCTCTTGCGCTCGCCCGAGGCGGCCATGGAATTGGGACAGCGCGCTCGGATTCATAGTCTCGATCTTTTCCGCGCAGAGCGAATGCTGGACCACCACTTGGCCTTATATCAAAAGGTATTGGAGTGAGCGCCCAGAGTCGCCCCAGCACGACTACAGCCCCTGGCCTGCACGAGTTTCTCCTTCAGCGGATTGTTCCCCGCTACTTTTGTGCCGCAGGACGGGCTTTGGACCTGGGTGCGGGAAGCGGCGCGCTCGCGCTTCGGTTGCGCGAGGCAGGCTGGGATGTGCTCGCCGCAGACCTGAACGCTGCGGAATACAAAGCCTGCCTGCCTTTTTTGAAGCTTGATTTCAATCGGCAGGATTTCGCTTCTGAGCTTGGCCCCGGCACGTTCCGCCTGGTTACTTGCGTTGAAGTAATCGAACACGTCGAGAATCCCATCGGTTTTTTGCGGAATGTGAAGCGCCTGCTAAGTCCCGGTGGAGTGGCCGTTCTGACCACGCCGAATGTGGATAGCACTCCTGCGCGAATCAAATTCCTTCTGCGTGGAACCATCCGCATGATGGATGCGGCTAGCGAGAAAACTCACATTACGCCGATTTTTTGGGATCTTTTTACGCGTCAGTATTTACCGCGTTCGGAATTACAGTTACTCGAACATTACGTTTATCCCGCACGGGGTCACCAAATGACGCGTCGGGTCTTAGCCGTCCCAATGAGGCTAATCTCTTTGTGTTTGGAAGGCGCTTGCCTGCAGGGCGATAATCACATCATTGTCCTCGGCGAGGGACGCATTGGCGCGACAACGTAAGCAGAAGGCACCCTCCTATGCGCGTGTTTTTTCCTTTCACTGATGGGGCTCGTAGGCAATAATTCCTTACTCGGAAATAGCTTCTCTGCGCCTCGAAAATCAGGTGGTCGCCGTGCCGATGGTTCACGATAGCGCAGGTCGGAAATAGCAACCAAGCGGGCAGCAAAAGATCTGACAAAAGTAAAATGAGTACGCGGCCTTTAGACGGATTTTACAAGGCGAGGCAAGTGCGAGGGTTGTTCTTACTCGCAGGCCTGATAGGGACTGTGTGGGCGCTGGCGAACTGGATCGTAACGGGATCCGATCGAGATGTTGGTCGTCGGTGCGATGGCCATTGCGCTTGCTATGGCCGGTATAGCCACACTAATCAACTGGCGCGCGGGAGTATTGCTGTTTATCTCGTGGTTGTTATTTGAGGATCTGGCGCGCAAATACTTGGGGAATGGATTGATTCTCTTCTTCGGAAAGGATGTGCTGGCGGCGATCACATATCTATCATTGTGGAGGTCAAGAGGACGGGGCGAAGTTCCTTGGTTCAAGCCCCCATTTATCGTACCGCTGGCCTTATTCTTTGCCCTGGCATTCGTCCAAGTGTTCAATACCTGGACGCCGAGCATCCTCTATGGATTGCTGGGGCTGAAACTTTACTTCTACTACTTCCCGTTAATCTATGCAGGATATGCACTCATACGAAACGCCAATGATCTCGAACAATTCCTTCTTTACAATCTCGGCTTAGGTACTGCTGATCGCCACTCTCGGAATCATCCAATCGATCGTAGGATTGAAGTTTCTGAATCCGATGGCGCTCGCTCCGGAACTCGAAACCCTTGGTAACCTGACGCGGTTCTCTCCTATTACACACCAGGCCGTTCCGCAGCCGACTTCAGTGTTCGTGAGTACGGGCCGTTTTGCCTCTTACATAATTGTCGTAGTCATTTTGGCTTTGGGCGCCAGTGCCTATCTATTGGTGACGCGTCGTCGAGGCGCGGCATACGGTTTGTTGGCTGTTGGCATTGCGGCTGTCGCAACAGTCCAAACCGGTTCCCGTGGATCGCTGATCTATGTGGCGATGAGCATGCTGGTCTTATCCGCGGGATTCCTTTGGGGGGCGCCGTCGCGCTGGGGGCAAGCGCGCACCCTGGTCAAGGCAATGCGCCGAGCGTTTCTCGTCTGTGCGCTGGGCCTTTTCTTCATGATCCAGTTCTTCCCAGCTTCTATTGGCGCCAGCTGGGCATTTTATTCGGAGACACTGTCACCCACAAGCTCAGCTTCGGAACTGCAGAATCGGACGTGGGCATATCCCTTAGACAATTTGAAGACGGCCTTGCAACACCCACGCTGGCTATATGGCGACGGCACCGGCACCGCGTCATTGGGCATGCAGTACGTGGCGAAGATACTGGGACAACCCCCGATAGGATTTTGGGTGGAGAATGGCTGGGGTACACTCATCTTGGAGATGGGAATCTTGGGGCCAATTCTTTGGATCATTTGGACCTGTTCACTGCTGTACTTTTCCTGGAAAATCGTACGCCAATTACGCGGCACGATTTATTTCCCAGTGGCGCTCTCCATTTTCTGGTACGCCTTCCTACTGTTAGTTCCGTTCTCCTACAACGGCATGGCGCCCTACCAGAACTACGTCCTGAATGCCTACTTGTGGCTTTTGATCGGTGTGCTTTTCCGCTTGCCCCATTTGGCCGTTGATGAGCAAGCCGTACAGCGTCGAACCCACATGACCAACCTTCGCACCGCCTCGGCATACGCCGGAGCGGTTTAAGCCATATGTGCGGTATCGCCGGAATAGTGGGCGATACTTCCGTGCAAGCACTGCTTCCGGCGGCACAAAAGATGACCGCTTCCATGCGTCATCGTGGTCCTGACGGTTGCGGAGTGATCTCCTTGGGTCACTGCCTCCTGGCCAATACCCGGCTGGCAATCGTGGACCTAAGCGAGCGCGGGCGCCAACCGATGTCGAACGCGGCGCGAACGGTTTGGATCACATACAACGGAGAGACTTACAATGCATCCGAACTACGTCAGCAGTTGATCGGAAAGGGATACTTCTTCCAGTCCACAACCGACACCGAAGTAGTCCTGCACCTGTACGAGGAATATGGCGATGATTGTGTCGAGAGAATACGGGGTATGTTCGCCTTCGCCATTTGGGATGCGCAGGCAAATAAACTTCTGTTGGCGCGGGATCGCTTAGGAATCAAGCCTCTCTATTTTGCGCAACAGCACGGGCGCCTGATTTTTGCTTCGGAGTTGAAGTGCCTGCTTGCCTCCGGGCTGATCGAGCGGCGACTAAATCCCCAGGCCCTCCGGGTATATCTTCAGCTCGGTCATGTTCCTCCGCCCTGGACAATCATAGATGGAGTCGTGCCCCTGCAACCGGGACATATCGCCACCCGGCAAGACGGCGAATGGAATATGCGACCGTACTGGAGCTTGAACCATTGCCGGCGTTCAAAGACAGGTCTGGCCGCTGCTGATTTAGACGAAAAACTCGGTGATGTCCTTTTCGAGGCGATGCAGAGGCATCTGGTTTCCGATGTGCCGATCGTGCTGTTTTTAAGTGGCGGTGTCGATTCCGCATGCCTCGGTGCGCTCGCGCGTAGCGCTGGAACGGAAAACGTTAGCGCTATGAGTATCGGCTTCGCCGACAGAGAATTTGATGAGACGGCGCTCAGCGCGCAAACAGCCCGAGCGCTGGGGCTCCCTTTCAAATCGATCTTAATCTCGCCGGAAGTCGTCGCGGCCGATATAGATCCGTCCGTTCGGGCCACTGATCAACCGAGCGTGGACGGACTTAACTCGTATTGGATTTCCAAGACCGCAGCCGAGCAGGGTCATAAGGTTGCTCTCTCCGGCCAGGGTGGGGACGAACTTTTTGGCGGCTACACGTCCTGGAAATGGTTCGAGTGTTTCGAAACGATCGGTTCTTGGACTTGCCATTTTCCTTCGGTATTTTCTCGATTGTTCGATCGTGAGCAAAGGCCTTACAAGTGGCGCAAGCTTTCTTATCTTTTCGGGGACTGCGATTACGCGCTGGCTTCGCAGTTGGCTGTGAAGGTCCTTTTTCTGGAAAGCGATGTTGGCCGCTTACTCACGCCGGACGTGGCTGAACGCAGCATTGGCGGCGACGCTCGTGAATATTTGAAGAATTGTGCTTCCAATGTTCGCCACGGAGATCGCCGACAGATGCTGGCGCTTATGGATATCCAAACCCACCTTCAACCAAGGTTGCTCCGAGATCTAGATGCGATGAGCATGGCTCATAGCGTGGAGGTCCGGCCCGTTTTCCTTGACGACCGCGTGGTCGAATTAGTGCTGGGGCTACGGAGTGCGTTCCACGGGAGGCCCAAGGAGTCGCTGCTTAAAGCGATGAACCGCTTTGTTCCGACGAATCTTCTTTCGAATTTGACGTCGCGGACGAAACGCACATTCACGTTTCCGTTCGCCAACTGGTTGGGAAGCGACTTGAAGCCCGCGATCTCAGAGACATTTTCTCCAGAAGGCCTCAAGGGCAGAGGAATTCTGCAGCCTGAAGCGGTCGGCCGAATTTGGGAACGATTTCAGCGATCCCCAGGGGTCGTCGGTTGGTCGCGCATCTGGAATTTGTTCGTCCTCGAGCGTTGGTGCGAACTGATGGACGTCCGGCCGTAGCACCCAGTCTCGTGTCCCGCATGCGGATCGCAGTCGTCTCACCCTTCATAGATAAGCGACACGGGACCGAGCGCCGCGTGGCTGAATTTATCTCGCGCCTTGCGGATCAATACGAATTACACATCTACAGCATGCGCGTAGAGGATATCGACCTCAGCCGGGTGGTTTGGCATCGAATTCCTCGATTGCCTGGGCCGTACTTGCTCACTTATTTGTGGTGGTTTATAGCCAATCACTTTTGGCGCTGGCTCGATCGTAGCCGCGGCATCGTTCCCGACGTGGTTTATTCGCCAGGAATCAATTGTCTGGATGCGGATGCCGTCTCCGTTCACATTCTTTTCAACAGTTTTCGTGAAAGCCTCCACAATCCGCTGAAATTAACCCAGAATTCGATTGCCGATTGGCCTCGAATCGTTCATCGCCGGCTGTTCTATCGACTTATAGCGACCCTCGAGCCGTATGTTTACTGCCGAGCCGATGTGTGCATCGCAGCGGTATCGAACCGAATTGCCGACGATTTGAGACGATTCTACCGCCCATTGGCTGAAGTCAGCGTGATCTACAACGGAATTGATCTGGAGTGTTTCTCGCCGGAACATCGCGCCCGCTTGCGCCTTGCTTCCCGCAATGCACTTTCGATTCGAAACGATGAATTCGTTCTGCTCCTTATTGGTAATGATTGGAGAAACAAAGGCCTAAGTTGCCTTCTCAACGCTATGGCTCAAGTTGCGGATCCCCGCTTACACGCGCTCATCGTCGGGAGTGATAATCCCACGCCCTTCCGCCATCTAATTACGGAATTGCGTCTGAAAGGACGCATTCAGTTTTGTGCGCCTCGAGCTGATGCAGAGCAGTATTATGCTGCCGCCGACGCGTACGTTGGCCCTTCGCTCAACGATGCGTTCGCTCAGCCCCCGGCTGAAGCGATGGCCTGTGGACTTCCCGTGATCACTTCGCGCAAAAATGGGGGATCGGAAATCATCACACATGGATGCGACGGCCTAATTCTTGAGGATCCCACGGATTCAAGAGAGCTTGCAGATATGATCCGCGATCTGATCGATGATCGATCGCTGCGGAATCGCTTAGGCGCTGCTGCCGCCGAAACAGCGCGCCGCTTCACCTGGGAGCGGAATGCAGCGCAGATGCGCGATTTTTTTGAGAAGGCGGCGAGACAAAGCTCGCGGCGATGATTGTCGGTCTCTTCCCCGACCTATCAAGCACCGGCGGTATCCAGCGCTCCGGTTGCTTGACGGCGCTCGCTCTTGAATCCTTTGCCGCGAAACACGGCGAGACTTGCCGATTTATCAGTTTGAATGACCCGGCCGGCCTGCGATCGTTAACGGTTGGCAGTAGAGAGATTGTTTTCACCGGTTTTGGCCGCTCCAAAACACGCTTCGCTGCCACCGCGCTGAAGATCGCCGCTCATCAGCCCAGCATTGTTCTGGCACTGCATCCAAACCTGGCGCCAGTGATTGCTTTCATGAAGATCTTAGCTCCAGGGATGCGGAGCGCTGTTGTGGCGCACGGTGTGGAAGTTTGGGCGCGCTTGCCCGTCGTTCGACGCTTGTCTCTGCAATCTGTGGATCGCGTGCTCGCGCCAAGCGAGCACACATTGATAGCGGTGACAAGAGAGCAGCGCTTGTCGCCGGATAAAGGACGGAAGCTTGCCTGGAGCCTTGGGCCCGAATTCGATCCAGTTGCGGCTCCTTTTTCCAGATCCTCGCCGCCAGTCGGGTTTCCGAGCGGCCAGATCATACTGACGGTTGGTCGCTGGGACGCGAGCGAAGCCTACAAGGGCGTGGATCATTTGATTGCGGCACTACCAATGTTGCTTAAAGAGTTTCCAGACGTGCGGCTGGTAGCTATAGGGGAGGGAACCGACCTGCCGCGGCTGCAGTCCCTGGCGCGGGAATCGGGTGTTGCTGACCGGGTTCATTTTCTTCCTTTCATGAGCCCGGAAGGACTGCCAAACGCCTACGATCATTGCGAAGTTTTTGCTATGCCAAGCCGGGGGGAAGGTTTTGGCCTTGTGTTCACCGAGGCCATGGCTCGCGGAAGGCCGGTGATCGGTGGCGCGCACGGCGGGACGCCTGAAATCATCGACGACGGAATCAATGGCTTCCTTGTTTCCTACGGGAATGTAGCGCAGCTAGTGGACCGTCTCAAGCGCCTGCTTGCGAACGATTCGCTGAGGCGAGAGATGGGTGCGCAAGCGCTCGCCAGGGTGAAACGCGATTTTACCTTCGGCCGGTTTTCGTCCGAACTGGCGGCGATTCTCAACGAACTGCTGGACTGAGATTCGTTTCGGCCACTCTGCCTTGAAAATCTGGGGGAAACCGCGCCGCCCGGAATATCGAGGTTATAATTCAGGGCGCTCGGAAGACGAATCGTCGCTCTTAAAGCTAGCCCACAAGCGAAACGTCTCCGGTTCGAACTGTCATGAGCTCTAGCGTTTCTTCAATCCGCGCAGCACGCTTTTGCCCTGACCCTGCTGACCCGGGCGCCGATGGCGCCCCCGCGCATTTGCGCGTTTTGATGGTTACGCAATCCTATTATCCATTCCTCGAGCGCGGAGGATCCGCGGCAACCGTGCACGCATTGGCGCGGGGGCTGGCCCAAAGGGGTCATTCGGCAACCGTATTGACTTCGGATCTCGGGATTAGCAGGCAGCCGATGCCGGTTCTTGCGGTTGCTAAGACAACTGAAGGTTGGCGATATGACCAAGATGGCGTGGAGACTATCTATCTTTCGTCGCGGGGCAGCTATCGTGCTCTTACCTGGAATCCAGGAATTTTTACATTCTGCGCCAACCGCCTGAGTTCCTTCGATATCGTTCATATCTACGGGACCTACGATCTGCTTGGCCCAGCTGTGGCGCGCGCCTGCCACCGCGCAGGAGTCCCGTATGTCTTTGAGCCGATGGGGATGTTCCGGCCGATCGTTCGCAATGTTGTGCTCAAATCGGTTTATCGGCAGCTTTTCGGAGAATTTGTCGCCCGCGGCGCGGCCCAGTTAGTGGCGACGTCGCTTCAAGAGCAAAGAGAATTGATCGAGGAAGGAATCGCTGCCGAAAAGATTACGATCCGCCGAAACGGAATTGATTTGCCCACGCTCTCGACCGCCGGGGCATTCCGCCTTCGATGGAAAATTCCCCAAGATGCCTTTCTCGTGCTATTCCTTGGCCGGATCGTCCCCAAGAAGAGCCCCGAATTGCTATTGGAGGCGTTCGCCCGCTGGCGGGGCTCGTCAGCAGTGGCACCGTCGTCCGTTCTCGCTGTTGTCGGGCCGTCTGAAAGTACAAGCTACCTTCGAACATTGCAAGCGGCAGTGAAGCGGTTGGGTTTAAGTGAATCCGTGGTATTTACCGGAGCCCTGTATGGCGACGCGAAGTGGTCAGCCCTTATGGATGCTGACATTTTCGTCCTTCCATCACAAAACGAAAATTTCGGGAACGCTGCGGCGGAGGCGATCGCTTGCGGAACTCCTGTCGTAGTTACGGACCGATGCGGGATCGCTCCCGTCGTCGAGGGTCGCGCGGGACTCGTCATTTCTCACGAATGCGACGCGTTGGTCCGCGCTCTGGATCAATTAAGTGATCCAGGATTGCGCACACGCATGAAGCTTGGTTGTAAGGAGCTAGCACGCGGGCTCGGTTGGGAACAGCCCCTGGCCGAAACGGAAGCACTTTATGCCCAATTACTGAGGAATTTGAGCGCAGCGCGAAGCCGCCAAACACGATTTGAACCGGAGCTTTCTGCGCGTCGGGATCTTTCATCGTGAATATTTTGGGCATCAACGCCTATCACGCGAACGCTTCAGTGGCATTGATGTGCAATGGCAAGCTCGTTGCGGCGGCAGAAGAAGAACGATTCAACCGCGTGAAGTACGCTGCCGGATTTCCTATGTCAGCGATTCGGTATTGCCTTAAAGCCGCAGGCCTTGCCATAACCGATATCGATCACATTGCTGTTCCGCGCAATCCGCGGGCGCGAATGGGTACAAAGCTGCTTTATGCGATGCGCATGCCTCATTTCGCGCTAGAACGTGCCAAGGCCTGGGCCTCCTTCGCGGATATTCCCCAAGTTCTGGCGAAATCTTTTGAGATAGATCGCCACCGGATTCGCGCGCAGTTTCACCGCGTTGAGCATCACCGCGCCCACCTTGCCAGTGCGTTTTTTGTCTCGCCGTTCGATCGAGGAGCGCTGCTTTCTGCTGACGGTCTAGGGGATTTTGCTAGCACGATGTGGGCAACAGGGGAGGGCAGCCGCATGCACATTCATGGCAGTACCGCCTTCCCTCATTCTTTAGGCATTTATTACACGGCGCTTACGCAATATCTCGGCTTCTGGAGTTTTGGCGACGAATACAAGGTGATGGGTTTAGCCGCTTATGGCCAGCCAACATATATTGAAGAATTTCGTCGCATAGCGCAGGACGATGGCGTGAGTTTCCGCCTGGGCCTTGAGTACTTCAGCCATCATCGCCATGGTGCCGAGATGAGTTGGAGAGAGGCAGACAAAACGCCGATGCTCGGACGTCTTTTCTCGGATTACCTGGAGAAGCGCCTGGGCCCCGCGCGTCGGCCCGATGCTCCCCTCGAACAGAAACACAAGGATATCGCCGCCAGTTTGCAAGCAAGGCTCGAGGAAGTTCTCTTCCTAAAACTAAAAGCATTGTATGCGCAGGCCGGTACCAAAGCGCTCTGCCTTGCGGGAGGTGTGGCATTTAACTGCGTCGCGAACGGAAAAATCTCCAGTCAAGTGCCGTTCGAGCGGGTATTCATCCAGCCGGCAGCGGGCGACGCAGGCCTCGCGTTGGGCGCGGCCTTTTATGTTTGGCACGAAGTTTTGCGCCAACCGCGCAGTTTTCAGATGCGACATGCATTCTGGGGACCGGATTATTCACCGTCGGAGATACGAGTCTCAATGGACGAAAGACAATTATTCGACGTCCGTTTTGATGTATCGGAGCTGTCTGAAGAACAGCTCCTTAAGGATACGGCCCGGTACATTGCCCAAGGCGATATCGTCGGATGGTTTTCGGGGCGCGCGGAATGGGGGCCTCGCGCGCTCGGAAATCGCAGCATTCTTGCAGATCCGCGACGGCCGGAGATGAAAGATATCTTGAATCGGCGGATCAAACACCGCGAATCATTCCGGCCGTTCGCCCCTTCCATTCTCGCCGAATCGGTCGGGGAATTTTTCGACAGCGCCCAACCATCGCCCTTCATGACTTTCGCTTATCCTCTTCGCCCCGATAAGCGGCAAGCGATTCCTGCGGCCACCCACGTGGATGGCACGTGTCGCTTGCAAACCGTGACGCACGATGAGAATCCCCGGTATTGGAAACTCATTCGCGAGTTCGCTAAGCTGACGGGCGTTCCCGCAGTCGTTAATACCTCCTTCAATGACAATGAACCGATCGTCTGCTCACCAGGAGAGGCTATCGATTGCTTCCGGCGTACGCATATGGACGTGCTGGTTATGGGAAATTACGTCGTTCGCAAGCGTGCCTCTGCTGATAGCAAGCGATCTTCGGATGTCTCCTCGTCGCTCGAGCCGAACATCGCTAGCCGCTCCCGCTCATAGCGAATGCGTCCGTTGCACGTCCTCCTGCTCAACGAGTATTTTCCACCCGATACTGCCGCAACCGCGAAAAACGCGGCGCTCGTCGCCGAGGCGCTTGCGGAGCGCCATTTTGTGACGGTGCTCGCAGGCCGTCCGTCATACAACCCTTTGGAGCACCACCCTCCCTATCTACTGAGGCGTCGTACAGAGGGCAATTTGGCAATTGAGCGCGTCGGCTCAACTGCCTTCTCGCGCCTCCACATGAAAGGAAGGCTTGCGAATTACCTGAGCTACCTTGCGCTCGCGACTCCGCGGGCACTGTCGATGAATCCAGATGTCGTAATCGCCATGACGGATCCGCCGATCGAAGGGATAGTAGGCGCCTCCATCGCACGATTTTTGGGCCGCCCTTTTGTCTACAACATTCGCGATTTATATCCTGATATGGCGTTGGCGGCAGGAATTGTGCGTCAGGGAGGTTGGACCGACGTCTGGGAGACATCTCATAGAGGGGCTTTGCGCCAGGCTGCAAGAGTGATCGTGCTAGGTGAGGATATGCGCGAACGCATCGTCGAAAAAGGCGTCGATCCCGCACGCATCGTGGTGATCAGGGACGCGGTGCCCTTTCCTGAGGTTCTGCCCACGGTCGACCAGTACATCGTGCGCAAGATTCGAGGCGAATTCCGCTTTGTTTTGATTCACGCCGGCAATTTAGGCTTTTCTGGAGCATGGCAGACGCTGATCCACTCTGCGCGGATGCTCGAATCGGAAGGCGTGGGGTGGGTGTTCATCGGAGAGGGCGCTATGAAGAGACAGATCCAGGAGGCCGTCCAGAACTACCGAAATATACGATTTTTGCCTTTCTTCCCCGCTTCAGGAATTCCCGCTGTCATGGCCGCAGGCGATTTGCACGTGGTCACGATAAAGCGAGGGTTGGAAGGCGTGATTGTGCCGAGCAAGCTTTACAACATTCTGGCCTATGGCCGCCCGATCCTGGCTATAGCTACGGAACTGGCCGAAGTGGCTCGCCTGACTCGAAACCATGAATGTGGCATTACTGCTGACCCGGATGATCCAACTCAGGTAGTACAGGCCGTGCAGCGCCTACTACAGGCACCGGAACGTCTTGAGCATATGAGTCAGCAGGCCCGTAAACTCGCAAAAACCTATGATAGATTGAGTGAACTTCGCAAGTACGTCGAAGTAATCGAAGACGCTGCGCGAGCCAAATCAGGCACTTAACAGAGCGATCATCGATTTGGGACGGACATGGCTGCAGGATTCCTCACCTTCACAATTGCGCTGATCACGTCTTGCGCGGCCACTGCTGCTGTGCGCCAATTCGCGGTTCGTATCGGCATGGTCGATCGACCCGGCCCGCGAAAAATTCACCTGAAACCGATTCCCTTGCTCGGCGGAATCGCCATCTATGCCGCCGTGATTCTGGCGGTGCTCATGTCTTACCCTAGCCAAGCGCTCAGCGAGATTCTTGGAATCCTGGCTGGCGCCACATTGCTGCTCCTTGTTGGCACACTAGACGACCGGGGCTTGTTGCATCACCAAGTGAAGCTATTTCTCGCCATGCCGGCCGCTGGTTTGATTGTGCTATCGTCTGGAACACGCGCAAACATTTTTTCAACCGTTCTTCCTGGGCGCCTTGGTTTCCTGGCTGATGCTGCGCTCACCGTCTTTTGGATTACTGGCATCACTGCCGCTTTCAGCATTCTTGATTATATGGACGGCGTCTGCGCGGGTATTGCCGCGATCGCATCGCTGTTCTTGGCTATTCTGGCGAGTCTCCACGGACAGGTGCTGGTCACCACACTCTCCGCAGCGGTCCTGGGAGCCACGCTTGGGTTCTTAAAATGGAATTTCAGCCCCGCAAGAATCTTTATGGGCGATGGGGGGGCAATGTTATTGGGCTTTTTGGTGGCTACGTTGGCCCTAAAGTTACGAGTAAGCGCTTTTTCGCCACACGCAGCTTGGCTTACACCCGCCCTCGTTCTGGCAGTGCCCATTTTCGATACCGCTCTTGTTTCCGTCTCGCGCTTGCGGCGTGGCTTGGTTCCCTTCACGAGCCCTGGCAAGGATCATACTGGCCACCGGCTCACAAATTCAGGGTTGGGGACCCGAGCTTCAGTTCTCGTTTTGTATGCGATGGGCACCACTTGCGGATTTTTGGCAATTCTCTCCACGAGACTCAACGCCAGTCGGGTCAATAGGTTAGTCGTGCTCTCTGCCTTGGGTCTGATCGGAGCCATCGCGATAATGGAGTGCTTGCCTTACGAACGACAAGATTCGCAGTCTGAGCCTTCCGCCTAAACCCTGCGATCGGCCACACAGTTTCTTTTGGAGCTATTGCCCCGGCGAATACTTTCTGCGGCGAATGGCCGTTCGCTATACTGGTTTTACCCGCGTGGGTGCTGTTCCGGAAGGTTAAGCTGCAAAATTCAGCTAAGCACAGCAAGGTTCTATGCCCGACGATCCGATAGGGATTGTGGGTGCCTCTGCAGCCGGCTTGTTCACAGCCCTCCTCTTCGCCCGCAAGGGCCGGAGTGTACGGCTGTTTGAACGCGCAGAACGGCTCGACCCCGCTTTTCGCACTCTTATTGTCACCGATCGAATCCGGAAGTTGCTGGGCGCTTCTGCTGAGAAATGCGCCATCAACGAAATCCGCGGATTCGAACTATTCACCGACGGGCGTGCAGCCCAGGTTCAACTCGATTGCCCTGATCTGGTGATCGAACGTTCACAATTGATTCGTGCTCTTGCCGATGAGGCGCAAAGCTATGGTGCGCAGCTTGAATTCGGGCGCCGCTTTGCCTCGCTCCAGGCCAGCAGTCGGGGCGGCATTGAGCTGGCCCTCTCCAAAACCGGTCCGCAAGCTAAAGGGACGCAATATGAGCATGTGTCGTACAGTGCGGTCGTAGGCGCTGACGGCGCCCATAGCGGTGTCGCTAGGGCGGCCGGCTGGCCTAGATTAACCACTGTACCCTTGGTGCAAGCCATTGTGGACCTACCTTCGGGTATGCCTTCTGATACTGTCCGGGTCTGGTTTATTCCGGACGACACCCCATATTTTTACTGGCTCATTCCTGAGTCCAGAGAACGTGGAGCGCTTGGGCTGATTGGTGTGGATGGCCGCCAAACGCTTCGCTGCTTGCAGCGTTTCTTGGAAAAGCGACATTTCAAGGCTCTCGGCTTTCAGGGTGCTCGAATTCCGCTCTACGAAGAATGGGTCCCCGTAGAGCGCCGGATCGGCAAAGGGCGCGTCTATTTAGTAGGGGATGCCGCTGCGCAAGTCAAAGTGACCACCCTCGGAGGCGTCGTTACGGGTTTTAGGGGTGCCCTCGGGGTGAGTGAACAGTTCTTGAACGGCGGCCTCAACCGGGAATTACGCGCACTCCGGCGCGAACTCGATCTCCACAGGCTGATTCGCCGTTCGATTCATGGATTTCGCCAGGCCGATTACAGCCGCCTTGTGGATTCGATGAACAACAGAATGCGGCGATCGTTAAGTCGCCTCAACCGGGACGAGGCCGCCCGGCTGCTCTGGCAAATCTGCCGCGACCAGCCTCGCCTGGTTTGGCTAGGCCTGCGCGGGTTGCTGGCCCGCCAACCCGAACTATCGAAAGACAGCGATTTGTCGGCTGACCTGTCCGTGTGTGGCCCTTCCGTTATCCAACGGTAAAGAGGGCACAACGAGAGATTTGTAGCTCACGTTATATTCATGTAAGTTAGTTGCACCTCTAGGTTTGCTGCCTGGAAGAGGTATGGTCCCGCAGCGGTCACTCCGAGGGAGGTTATTGTGCGTCTTGCCGTAATTGGTTGTGGATACGTCGGATTGGTGACAGGCAGTTGCCTTGCCGAGGCAGGGCATGAAGTGATGGCCACCGATAACGATCCGGTCCGTATAGGAATGCTGAATGCAGGTCGCCTACCGATCTATGAGCCCGGCCTGGACAAAGTTATGGAAAGCGCCATTGCTGCCGGCCGGCTGCGGTTCACCTCGGATTGCGCCCAGGCTGTCGGCCCTGCCGACGCCATTTTTATCTGTGTGGGCACACCGCCCCTTGATTCGGGCGAAGCCGATCTTTCCGCAATCGACAATGTGGCCCGGCAGATAGCGGCTGCTTCCCGGTCGCCCAAACTGGTAATCGAGAAGAGCACCGTACCGGCCCAAACAGGCGAGCAACTGCGTCATGCCCTTCACGTTTATGGCCGCAGCAAAGGTGCCACCTTTCGAGTTGCTTCCAATCCGGAGTTCCTGCGAGAGGGCACGGCTGTCGCAGACTTCTTTCATCCGGACCGCATCGTCGTAGGCGTGGAGGATGCGGAATCCGAAGCGCAATTGCGCGAGATCTACAAACCATTCCTCGAAGGCAGGTTCCATTGCCCGGTTCACGAACCGAAATGTCCGGCCGGCCCTGCGCCGGTGTTTTTGGTGACGACGATTGCCAGCGCCGAACTGATCAAGCACGCCTCTAACTCTTTCCTGGGTCTCAAGATCTCCTACGCCAATCTGATTGCCGATCTTTGCGAGAAGCTCGGAGGAAACGTCGAGGAAGTCACCCGGGCTGTGGGACTTGATCCGCGAATTGGGCCGCATTTCCTCAACGCCGGCTTGGGTTTTGGAGGATTTTGCCTGCCCAAGGATATACAGGCGTTCATTCGCTTGGCCGAAAAGAATGGCATCGATTTTAGTCTTCTCAAGGAAGTCGAAGCGGTCAACAAGCGCCGCATCGACCAGTTCGTGGAAAAGGTGCGCCGCGCGCTATGGGTTGTGAAGGAGAAAACGGTCGGGGTCCTTGGTCTGGCATTCAAACCAAATACCGATGATGTGCGCTTCGCGCCGGCGATCGAGGTGGTGCGGCGCTTACTCGCCGAAGGCGCAACGGTCCGCGCCTCTGATCCCGTCGCTATGGAACGCGCACGCCCATTGCTGAACGGCGCAGCTTTCGTGGCGGATCCCTACGAGGTCGCTCACGGGGCGGACGCTTTGCTTTTGCTGACCGAATGGAAGGAATATCGCGAACTCGATTGGAAGCGCATCTACCGGGAGATGGCGCGCCCCTTGATCCTGGACGCTCGAAATATGCTGCCACCTGCAAAGATGAAGGAGCTCGGCTTCGAGTATCACAGCTTTGGCCGGCCCGACCTGACCGCCAATACTGTCCTCACGCTCTGAGGATTTATCTCGCCGCTGATTCCGCGGCCACTTGCAGCCTGAAAAAGTCTAACGTCAGCTTCAGCCCCTCGTTGAGGTTAACCTTCGGCTCCCATCCGAGCAGGCGCTTCGCCTTGCTGATATCCGGGCAGCGCTGTTTGGGATCATCCTGCGGAAGCGGCTCAAAGATGATGGGTACGTCCAAGCCTAGCAGCGCCCGAACGCGTTCGGCGAACTCCAAAATCGTTATCTCCTGCGGGTTTCCGATATTTACCGGTTCATGCTCATCAGAATTCATCAACCGATAAATCCCCTCGATGAGGTCCGAAACATAACAGAAGCTCCGAGTTTGCTTTCCGTCACCGTAGACGGTGATGGGCTGGCCACGAAGGGCTTGGTAAACGAAATTCGGCAGCGCACGGCCATCGTTAAGGCGCATACGCGGCCCGTAAGTATTAAAGATTCGCACGATGTGGGTATCCACGCCATGGTAGCGGTGATAGGCCATCACCATAGCTTCTGCATAGCGCTTGGCCTCGTCGTAGACGCCGCGCGGACCGATGGGGTTGACGTGCCCCCAATAGGTTTCTGGCTGCGGACTGATTTGTGGATCGCCATAGCACTCGGAGGTCGAAGCCAAAAAGTACTTGGCCTTTTTTGCCAATGCTAGACCCAGAGAGTTGTGGGTCCCCAGTGCGCCAACTTTTAGCGTTTGAATCGGAAGCTTTAGGTAATCAACCGGGCTCGCCGGGGAAGCGAAATGAAGAACGTAGTCTACGGGCCCGGGCACATCGATGTAGTGCGAAACATCGTGGCGCATCATCCGAAAACGAGGATGCTTGACCAGGTGAGTGGCGTTACCTTCGCGTCCTGTAACCAGGTTGTCGATCGAAAGCACATCCCAGCCGTGCTCGATAAGGTAATCGCACAGATGAGAACCTAAAAAGCCCGCACCTCCCGTGATAACAGCGCGCAAGCTCCCTCCTCTCGGGAAATCCTAACCTAATACACGACAGGCCCACAGAATGAATCTCTCGTCCTAGTTTCGATGCATTCTAAGGCCCAGACAGCCGTGGACAAAGTGGAAGCCGAGCGGCTGCTCAATGTTGGTCAGGGTCTTTGCGCAGTGTCAGCCGCGCCGGAAGACTCGAGCGGCGCCGATGGATTTTCCGCAGAAGCATGCCCAGCCGCCACCCAACCTTGCCGCGTCAGCAGCGATTCCCCCAATGATGGACGGCTCTCCTCGGAAGCATGTAGAACGTAAATTCGCGGGCACCCTGCTTAGCATCTAATTAACAGGAGAATAAATATGAGAGTCACGAAATTATTGCCGGTTGCCGCTGCTCTTTTGATGGCAACGTTCCTGCCGATTGTTGGCTCGGCACAAAATCAGAATGGGAATCCGAACTCACGGCCGGCGCAGCCGGGCACCGTTAACTACGTCGAGGGCCAAGCGTCGATAGACAATCAGCCCCTCAGTGCCAATTCAGTAGGGTCCGTTCAATTGCAGGCGGGACAGTCGCTGAATACGCAAGCAGGTAAAGTCGAGGTTTTGCTTGTTCCGGGCACGTTTCTTCGTGTGGCGGATAATAGTTCTGTAAAGATGGTCAGCCCCGGGCTCGCCAATACCGAAGTCGAAATCGACAAGGGCCGCGCCATGGTGGAAGCGACGGACATCAACAAGAACAACGATATCCGGGTAGATGTAAACGGCGTGACCACCAGAATCCTTCAGAGCGGACTATACGACTTCGACAGCAATCAAAGCACAATCCGCATTTTCAAGGGTAAAGCCGAGGTCGTGGTAAACGACAAAAAAATCGATCTCGGCAAGGAACGCGAACTTGTGCTGAATGCAAACGCCAAGCCAAAGGCCGAGGATTTCGACGCACGCAAATATGAGGATGATTTCTTCCGCTGGTCCGCATTACGCTCCGGTTATTTGTCTGAAGCCAGTGTGGATCAGGCTCGTATTTACGTAAACGGAGGTTCTGGCTGGCTCGGACCTGGCTGGTACTGGGATCCCGGGTTTAGCTGCTACACCTTTATTCCTGGCGCCGGAGTTTTCTATAGCCCATTTGGCTGGGCCTTCTACTCGCCATTTGCGGTCTATCGCACGCCATTTTTCTACGGCGGTTACTGGGGACGCCCCCATGGATTCGGCGATTACCATTATCCCTACGGCCACGGCATTGAACCGCATGGCGGGTTTCATGGCCCAGTCGGTGGGTTCCACGGTGGAGGCGGATTCCACGGAGGAGGATTCGGTGGAGGCCACCGCTAACGTTGTAACGAGGTAACGAGCACTCAGCGCTGCAGATATAAAAGAATCAGCCGCAGGTCAATCAAGATGCCCTGCGGCTGATTCTTTTTTCTAAATGGATTGTCGTCGCTGCGACTTACTTAACCGGGACGAACCTTTGCACGCGTTCCCCGGCGAACACCTCGCCAGTATAAATAATGCCCTTTGAGTCGACGGCTTCCATGTGCAGGCCGAAGAATTGGCCGCCGTTTTCGCCCATACTGCCCATCTGCCCCAGGATTTTGCCGTCCTCACGATTGAGGAACCAGATGTGGTTGTTTGTCAGATCGGAAATGTAAAGGAGCCGCTGTTCCTTATCCGGTGAGAACATTACGCCCCCAGTGGAACCGCCGATGCCTGTCCATTCCGCCATCTTGAATTCCTTCACGAACTTACCGTCCCTCGTGAAGACCTGAATGCGGTTCGCCATGCGGTCTGCCCCATAGACGAGTCCATCATGGGACACGTTCAGCGTCAGATGGCCTCGGAACTCCTTGGGCATGGGCCCGTTCGGGGTGTATTCGCGATCTTTGTCGTCGGTGGTGATTTCAGACAGCTTGTGGCCGTAGGCGCCCCAGCCACGCTTGAATGCGAAGCTGTCCAGATCAAACACCATCACGCGCCCGCCTAGGTAATTGTCGGCAGCATAAAGCTCGTGATTTGGTTCGTCCAATCGTACTTCTTCGATTCCCCCCACAATCATCGGTGTTGTCGGAGGATATTTCTCGCGAAAAGCCTTCGCTGCCGCCTGCCGAGCAGCTTGGGCCTCAGGAGAGAGTTGAGGCCGAGCTCCGGCCGGCCGGATGAATCCCGCCACCGGCCCTGCGGTGCCGTGTCCGGGCACGTGTTCAGAAGTCAGGGGGCCGCCATCGCCACCGCCGCCTGGCGGCATTTCAGGTGTGTGAGGCAGCTCAGCAATGAGTTTGCCGGTCTTCTCGTCATACTTGCGGACGTTGCCTATGCCGTGATCGACATTCCCGATATACGCGAATCCCTTGCTGTCCACCGCCATTCCGTGCCCTTGCGGCGGGTCGAAGTAGCCGATTACATTGCCTTCCTTGTCGAAGTGGATCATCGAAGGAGGTCGCTTGCAGCAATCCGCAATTGGCGGGTTCAGCTCGGCCTCGAGTTCGATATCGGTCAGATCGTTGGGGCGATCGAGAGCCCAGACGTTATCGTCCTTGTCCACCGCCAGGCCGGTGACACCCCCCATTTTCCATTTGTTCGGTAGCGGCTTGGGCCAATCCGGATCAAATTTGAATTTCGGCGCCGTTTCCGTTGGCGCTCCTCGCAGCGCGCGAAAAACTCCCGCCCCAAAGAACACAACAAAAAAAGCCAATAGCGCGAAGCCGGCCAACCGTACCCAGGCGCTCGTCCCTATCCAACGCATATTCACGCTCCCTCCTCTTACATGACCTTTTCACGTGAGGCTATCAGACCACTCTGGGCGGGAGTCTATTCTTCGGAATTCCTCGTGTCAACAAACCACCATATCAGGCACTGGACCCCTCATCGGGCGCACGACATATACCGCTATAGAACAAGACGTCCCGCGGGCGCGCCCACGAATGATGCGACTGGGATGAAGGGGACGAAGCTAGGGGCGTGCGCGAAATACCATTTCCGCGCGTTGTATCAATGGCTCAGCGCTTTGAAGTACGAAGTAACTTTCAGCGGAGAAAAGTGATTTGCAGCTGGGACAGATATTACTTATTAGAGGGCTAGCCGAAGACCCGCTGTTTCCACTTCCGGGATCTTCCATTTGCTCGAGTATAAATTCGGAACTGCACGCACCGCATTTCCTGCAGAGGTAAGCAAACATTGTTGGTACCTCCGATAAAAATTGGTCGAGCGCAGCCGAAAAGGCCGAGACTCAAGGCTTCCTTTCCTCGGACATGTTCGGCCCCGCCTGGGCCACGATTTTGGCGCTGGCCGCATCCCGAATGAAATATTTTGCCGGTACGGTCTGTGTCAGCGTTTCGAGCTTTTCCTGTGCTTCTTCCAGCGTACTCGCTTGCGCAACCCACAACGGTTTACCATCACTTAGCTCTCGAAAGATGTCATAGCCAAGACCCATATTCTCCCCTGCAGGGCCATATTTGCTGGCCCTGTCAGCGATGAAAATCCAGTACTGAGAGATGGCTGATCTCGACTGCCCCATTTCTTTCCCGTTTTTCGCGCGGGCCTCGCTGCAGCCCGATTCGGAGTAGAGCAAGGACAGTGCCAAATATCAGGATTTTTAGCTGGCCTGCGAAAGTATGAAAGCGAAAGGGTTACAAAGTTGCTCAGAGTGCGAAGGGCTGGGCTACGGCATTATGCGTTCATAGATACACCATAACGCTGAGACAAACTATTCTCGTTCCAGGCACTTTTGCCTCAGCGAGCCTCTGCCCGCGGACGAGCGTGCATGGTGTTACTCAGATACTTGAGGGGATTCTTTGTATTGGCGCTTACGTCTGGTCGTGGTCTCTTGGAAGCAGCATTTAAGACGCTTGCTCGCAGCCGCCTTGGCCCTGGCTACACGGCAGGTCACTCCGCCTGGAGTGAAAGGAAGGTATGTCAGTCCGGATTTTGGTTGTGGACGATTATCAGGTAGCGAGAAAGACGATCCGTTCGCTTCTGAACTGGCACTCCATGCACGTTTGCGGAGAGGCTGAAAACGGCAAGCAGGCCGTTGAGAAGGTGAAAGAGCTGAATCCCGATCTTGTTCTCCTCGACATCAATATGCCGGTAATGAATGGGGTTCAGGCTGCGTACGAAATAAGGCGAATCGCACCTTCCACAAAAATTATTTTCTTCACCATTCACGACTCTCCCGAATCAATGGCTGCAAGTAGAGCCATCGGCGTCGATGCCTTCGTACCGAAAGCTGCTGCCGGAACGGATTTGATTCCTACCGTGCAGCGTGTTCTCGAAATCGCATCATAGGCGACCTCGCCGTCGATGGGATGGAACCTATTGTCGATTGCGGGCTCGTCTTTTGTGGTTAGGTCGATGCCTGACCGGTGTGCCTCTTTTCGGAATGTCACTCTTCAGGAAGGCGGGGCATCTAAGGCAATAACCTGAAACCGACAGCCAGCGTTTAAAAGGAGGACCTCGTGCCATACGTTACAGTTGGTAAAGAAAATTCTGGTGACATCCAGCTTTACTACGAAGATCACGGCTCAGGCGAGCCGGTGGTTTTAATCCACGGGTATCCTTTGAGCGGAGCTTCCTGGGAAAAGCAGGTCTCCGCCCTTCTGTCTGCTGGCCGTCGCGTGATCACCTACGATCGCAGAGGCTTCGGCAAATCCAGTCAGCCAACCACTGGCTACAATTACGACACTTTCGCCGAGGACCTGCAAAAGGTCGTCACACATCTTAATCTTCAGAATTTCGCTCTGGTGGGATTCTCGATGGGAGGCGGAGAGGTTGCCCGTTACATCGGGAAATACGGATCCAAAGGCGTGAGCCACGCGGTTTTCATCTCCTCTGTCCCGCCTTTTCTTTTGAAGACTTCTGACAATCCGGACGGCGTGGATGCCAGCGTGTTCGAAGGCATCAAAAAAGCAGTTGCCGCGGATCGCTACGCGTTCTTCACGGCGTTTTTTAAGGACTTCTACAACACCGACGTTTTTCTAGGCAAGCGCGTGAGTCAGGAGGTAGTTCAGACGAGTTGGAACGTAGCGGCCGTCGCCTCAGCCACTGCCAGTCTCGCATGCGTACCCACCTGGCATGAAGACTTTCGCGCAAACTTGGCTCGCGTCGACGTTCCCACGCTCGTCATCCACGGCGACGCGGACCGCATCGTGCCTTTCAGCGCAGCGGGGCAAAAAACGGCCAAATTAGTTAAGGGCGCGCGCTTGGTGGTAATAAAGGATGGACCGCATGCCGTGAATTGGACCCATGCGGATGAGGTTACTCCTGAGCTCGTCAACTTCCTGGGCAAGGGCGCCACGCAGCGAGTGGCTTCACGTTCGTAGCAAGACTACCTGAGTCCAGCGATCAGCCGAACACACAAAAAGCTGCGGCCAAATTACTGCGGCGTAGGTCCCCGGACAATTTGCACAAAGTCGTCAGGGCGAACCCATTTTGCAAAGGCCGCGCGAACGTCATCGGCGGTAAGTTCGTAGAACCGCTTGGCGGCGCGGTCTGCCTCATTGAGCGGTAGTCCTATCTGTGCTCTGCGCACCAACGCATTGGCGACGCCGTCTTCACTCGATTCGGCCAGCGGAAGCTGGCGCAACACTAAAGCCTTGGCCAGCTGTAGTTCTCCCGGCGTGACATTATCTTTCTGCATGGCAATCAAATCGCGCTGAATCAGCTGCCGTGCCTTCGAGACGTTCTGTGGATCGCAGGCGTAATCTACAGTGAAGATAGTCCTGGTTTTCTGAGCATTCAGCACAACGTCGACGCTGTACACATACCCCGTCACTTGCCTCAAATCATGATAGAGGCGCGTCGCGTAAAAGCCGCCTCCCAAAACGTGATTGCCCAGTTGAAGCGGGTAATAGTCGTCATCAAACCGCGTAATGGGAATTGTCTCAGACAGATTCACAGAGTCCTGAAGTTCGTTGGGGTCCGGCACGTTTTGCGCCGAAGGCTTATTTGCGGGGACGCGTGGAAGATCGACTTCGGGTTTGGGACCGGCAGCCTTCCAATCCCCAAATGATTTCTCGATCGCAGATCGTGCTTCCTCCGGCGTGATGTCGCCAATTACGGCAATCGTCGTAAGGTCCGGTCGCATGGTCTTTGCGTAGTACTGCCTTATGTCATCCAGCGTGAGCGCAGACACTGTCTCTGGAGTCGCTTGCCGCAACGCGGGGTCCTTGGGAGGAAATAGCGCTACCTCCAGCGCCCGTCCGGCGCGATAGCCCGGGCTCTTCATTTGTCCCGCGACGAACTGGGCGGTTTGAGGCTTGAGCACGTTGAACGCCTGCTCTGGCAGCGCCGGGTTCAACTCATTGTCGGCAAGCAGTTGCACGCCGCGTGGGAAGTCCTGCTTCAAAACCTGAAGCGTAAATTCAAAACCCCCAGACTCTTCCGCGGCGATATCGTCCAATGCCTTCTGGAACGCAATCCGATCGAGATTTTTGGTTCCATAGGAAAACAGATTGTCGAGAACTCGGGCTATACCATCTCTTCCAGCCGGCGCTTCCACTTGTGGATCGTGCCGGATGTTTCCAACGACGGTAACCGTTGGTGTGACCTTAACGGTTCGAACGATCAGGCGTAGACCATTGGGCAGCGTCATATCGTTGGAGGTTGGCTGCGGTGGCGGCAGTTCCAACGTGAGAAGCCGGGAACTCGCCCAGGACGGCAACGCCACCGGCTTCGTAGGAGCCGCGGTTAACTGCTCGTTGCCCCCGAATCCGTTCGACGCGACCGGTTCTCCCGAAGGCGCGGGCTTCAACTGCGCCGTTATCGACCCCTCGTCCACCAAAAATGTCTTTGCCACCCGATTCACATCTTCGACGGTGACCCGTTTCATCGCCTCGACGTCTTCATCGGGTGAATTGCGTCCTTCCGCCGCCAGTGCATCGGACCAAGTCTCTGCCAAACCGGGAATAGAGTTGCGGCGAAACTGAGAGGTGGCGATCTCCCGCCGTTTTGCGGCCTCAACCAACTCCCCAGGTACGCCTTTGGCGGCATAATCCGCCAGGATCTTGCGCATCTCCTGAATCACTGGAGTCGCATCGGCTGCCGCGGGCAAAACGGCAACGCTAAAAGCCATGCTGGCCTTGGGGTAGGCCTCTGCTAGCCCGAATTCTGTCTCGAGCGCCTTACCCTGCGGAACGAGTTCATACAGATTCCCGCGCTGGCTTGCCAACACATCGCTCAAGATGTGTGTGGCCGCGAAATCGGGGCTGTCCGTGCCGGGCATGCGGTACGCGATGAACGCCAGCAGATACGGAAGATTGCTGTCGAGTGTAAACGACTCCGATTTTACGGGGCTTAAATTCACTTCTGGCCTTGTCGGAAGCGTTTTGCGCGGGATCTTTCCGTAATATTCCCTAACCTTCGCCAGCACAGCATTCGGCTCTACATCGCCGGCAATGATCAGAATGGCGTTGTTTGGCGCATACCAAGCCTTGTAGAAATTCTTTAGCATCTCGCCGGTAGTCGCGTCGAAAGAATCTTTCGTTCCCAGAGGATCGTGGCTGTAGGGCGTGCCCGAGAAAAGGTCCTGACTGGCACGAGTGATGAACTTGTAGGTGGGATTGGAAAGGTCGCGCGCGACTTCCTGTTCGATGGCGCCTTTTTCCTGTGCCCATTCGCTTTGCGAATCCTGAACGTCTTGCATACAGGCGGCGTCCACGCGCAGAGCGACGTCCAGATCGCCCGCGGGAAGCGTTACGAAATATTGCGTAATATTCTGTTGCGTATCGGCGTTATCGAATCCGCCAAGTTGCGCATAAATCGCCGAGATTTGATCGGCGGTTAAATCCGCGCAGCCTCGGAAGGCCATGTGCTCCTGGGCGTGCGCCATTCCCGGAAAACCGGCCGGCGTTTCGTCCCCGCCGACCAGATAATTTTGCTCCACCGTAACCACGGGCGCGAGCGGATTGCGTAGAATCACCACGCGCATGCCGTTGTCCAGTGTGGCGCGCGTAACGTCACCGCCTTGCGGCGGCGCGCTGCTTTGCGGCGCCGGGTTGCCTTGAGCAAAAAGCAAAGCTGCCGCCAACAATGAAACCGCAGTCATTCTGACTATGGACCAGACCATGGCATTACTCCTGACTGGCTTACAAAAAGCTCCACTCGATTAGATCCTTTGATTGTCGCCGCCCATGATCCAATTCGCAAATCCCTATTTTCCCCGATTCGCAGGCCCAACTCCAACCAGTTACCGTCTTCAGTTGTGATTTACTTCAGGCTGGCACAGGCGCTCCTGAGGTGCGTTGAACTTAGCCCGATGGCTTACACATCTAGATATCTATGTCCGCAGGATATAGGCCACGGCTCAAGGCCGGGTTTTCAGGCTGAGCTAATTCGAGTTCTGTCGTCCCAGAACCAGGTAACGGCTGATGACGTAACCGAGAGCGCCTCCCGCAAACGTGTCGGAGGTGAAATGCGATTGCAGGGAGACGCGGGAAAATCCCGCGGCAACGGCCAGTCCGTAAGCCACCCATTTGTGCCACGCTGGGTGCGGGTAACGTTCCGCAAAAACTGTGGCCACGGCCATGATCGCGATCTCGTGTCCCGAAGGCATGCTCCCCAGGCCGCCCATCCAGCTGCTTCTATTCCCGTGTGTCACTTTGAACCAGCTATCCGTGAAATTGCCGTTCGCCGGATACGAAATGGGAGCCATGCGCCCATCGATGTCCTTCATCACAGTTGTAAGAATCTCCGCGTCTATAACGGCCTCGCCCGCCAAAATGAACGTCTGCTGATCGTATACATTCTTCCGCAGTATGGCGGCTAGGTAGAACGCCGAGGTGAACGCCTCGGTCGCCGTCGCCGTGTTGTACCCGGAGAAGACGTTATTAAATCCGCTGAGTGGCTGGAGGTTGTTTCGCACCCACCTTGAGTTGTGCGCATCGACCGTCATCAGAAGCCCTGTCGCGCCGATTAATGCCAACGTAGGCTTCCAATGATGTCCCCGAACTGCCGATAGTGGAAACAGGTAAATACTCTTTTGATCGCGAAGTAGATTCGGGACCAGAGGTGCCCACTGATTCTTGAGAATCTGCCATTCCGAAGATCCAGACGATGGCCTCGACGTTTGGCCTGCAGCTCCAGGCGAATCAGCCGGCGTGTCTTCGGCCGGCGGTTCGGGAGCCACGATTGGGATCGAATCCACCGCTGTCGGTTGCGTTGATGATTCCAGAGCCACCGCCGGCGGAGGATTTTCCGACGCAGCGTCCTGGGCAGCACAAAATGGCACGACTATCAGCACTGCGCAAAGCAGCAAAGTGGGGGACAGCCATTTTGCCATCTGGAGCTCCAATCGAAACAAGGTATGCCGGCGCCCAATTCTGCGGCAGCGGAACGTCAGGAAAACGTACGGAAAAAAGAAGCGCTCACCACCGGGCAATTGTAGGCCATCGGCGTCAATTGAGCAGCACTTTTCGCTCACTCTCATTCAATTTAGATACTGGAGTCCCCGACGCTCTTCCAAAGCGCCAAGCAGGGACGCCCCAGCGCCAAAAAGATGTGATAATGTGTCCTTCAGTTTACGAGGCAGTTCAAAAGGGCAGGGCAATAACTTAGGCGACGGCCCGTCGCCTCAAAAAGCCTAGTCTCAGTACGGGAGAAAGTCATGGCCATTCGAGATTCCTGGATTGAAAAGCGCCTGACGCAAAGCGCCGACACAAACGGCTCACGTAACCTTTCGCAGATGCACTTCGCCCGCACCGGCGTAATCACCGACGAAATGGAATACGTAGCCCGCCGCGAGAAAATCGAACCTGAACTGGTGCGCAGCGAAGTGGCCCGTGGCCGCGCGATTATTCCTGCCAATATCAATCACAAATCGCTCGAACCGATGGGCATCGGCGTCGCTTTCCGCTGCAAGATCAACGCCAACATCGGCAATTCGGCAGTCACCTCAGAGATCGCGCAGGAGCTCGAAAAGCTGCATCGTGCCGTTCATTACGGCTCAGATACAGTGATGGATCTTTCGACCGGCGGCGATATTCCGAGTATCCGCCGCGCAATCATCGAAGCTTCGCCCGTTCCGGTAGGCACGGTTCCGATTTACGAAGCTCTGTCTCGCGTTAAGCGCACGGAAGATCTTAGCGCCGAGCTCATGCTGGAAGTCATCGAGGAGCAAGCCGAGCAAGGCGTGGACTATATGACCATTCACGCCGGCGTAATGCGCGAATTCCTGCCGCTGGTGCGTAACCGCATCACTGGAATCGTCAGCCGCGGCGGCGCCCTGATGGCGCAATGGATGGCCGCCCACAAACAGGAGAATTTCCTCTACGAGCGCTTCGACGACATCTGCAAAATTTTCAAGAAGCATGACGTCAGCTTCTCACTAGGCGACGGCCTGCGGCCCGGCTCCATTGGCGATGCCAGTGACGCCGCGCAGTTTGCCGAACTCAAAGTGCTGGGCGAATTGACCGAAAAAGCCTGGCAGCACGACGTGCAGGTGATGATCGAGGGTCCTGGGCACATTCCCATGGACCAGATCGAACTGCAGGTGAAAAAGGAAGCGGAGCTGTGCCATGAGGCGCCCTTCTATACGCTCGGTCCCCTGGTGATCGATATCGCTCCTGGCTATGACCACATCACCAGCGCTATCGGTGCGGCCATGATCGGCTGGTACGGCGCTTCCATGTTGTGCTACGTCACGCCCAAAGAGCACCTCGGGCTCCCAAACGCCGAAGATGTCAAGCAAGGCGTGCTGGCCTATAAAATCGCCGCGCATGCTGCCGATGTCGCCCGTCATCGACCCGGAGCACGCGATCGCGATGACGCCCTCTCTTATGCGCGTTTCCTCTTCGACTGGAATAAGCAGTTCGAGCTTTCTCTCGATCCCGAAACCGCCCGCACTATGCACGACGAAACTTTGCCCGACGATTTCTACAAAGAGGCGAAGTTCTGCTCCATGTGCGGTCCCAAATTCTGTTCCATGAACGTTACGCAAGTTGCGGAAGCCATCGGCGGAATGGATCAGGCCGAGCGGGAACAGCGCTTCGTGCAACTGCTGGCCAAAGTCGAAAAATAGATCGCGCCGGAAGCAGCCACCCGCCGCGCCGTTCATCTTCGCGGGCTATTGGTACGAATTTCTCAAACTAAAGATATAGGAGCGCTCCAATATGGCAATGAACCAGGCATTACTGGGCGAATTCGATCACGAGATGGCCAACACGCGTAAGAGTCTCGAACGAGTGCCGGACGGAAAATTCGATTGGAAGCCGCACACCAAGTCGATGACTATGGGCGCTCTGGCTACGCACATTGCTTCCATCCCACACTGGGGCAAGATGACGCTCGATACGCCCAGCTTCGACGTGAATCCTCCCGGCGGGCAGCAGGTCCGCCAGCCCGAACTGAAAAGCAAAGCCGAAGTTCTGGCTTTCTTTGATAAGAGTGTGCCGGAGGCGAGAGCCGCGATCGCAAGCGCCACAGATCAATCGCTGATGAGTCAATGGTCGCTTCTCAACGGAGGTAAAACTGTCTTTACCATGCCGCGCATTGGCGTCTTGCGCGCCATGATCATGAACCACATGATTCATCATCGTGCGCAACTCGGAGTCTATCTGCGTCTCAATGATGTCCCCGTGCCGTCGATCTATGGCCCTTCGGCTGATGAAGCGGGCATGTAGCCGCGTGCCGAACATCCCGGCCGAAAAACAATAACGAGCGGAGTAAGAGCAATCACGGATTCTCGAAGTCATTCCGAATCGCTTCGCCAGGAATTTAATCGCTGGGCGGAAGCGGGCCGCGGCGAGGGCATGGAGCAGGATCATCTGCCGATCGTGCTTCCGGTGCTCGACCTCATGCGCCTGTCCCCTGAAGATAATGTGTTGGATGTCGGCTGCGGCGCGGGTTGGCTTTCGCGCCTCCTTGCCGAGCAAGTGCCTGAAGGTCGAGTTGTAGGGGTGGATATTTCTGACGAGATGATCCGGCGCGCTCGCCGCAATAGCGCCGATCTCGAAAACGCCATGTTTGTCATCGGAGAGGCGGAAGAGATTCCTTGGGACGCTAACTTCTTCAATCATGCGATTTCCGTCGAAGCCGCCTATTATTGGCCCGATCCCCTCGCAGCTTTGCGCGAAATTCACCGCGTTCTGCGCGAAGCTGGCAAGGCTTGGCTGCTCATCAACTACTACAGCGAAAACGTGCACGCGCATCAGTGGAACGAAATTCTAAGCGTGACGGCCCATCTGCGTTCCTCCGCCGAATGGGTCGGCGCTTTTCACCGCGGCTGGATTTTCCGAGGTGAAGCACGACCGCGTACCGGATCCCACGCCCGCGCCTGAAAAATACGAAGGCCGCTGGTTTCGGGATGCAGCCCAGCTCCGCGCTTTTCGCCAGGAAGGCGCGCTCCTGGTTTCGGGAGTTAAATCGGAAACCTAGGTACGACTAAGTTGCGAAGGGATCAATCCTGCTGAGAGTTTATTTCGCTGGTTTAGGCGGCGCAGGACTACTGAGCGTGCGCAGGAGATTTTGTGCCTGTGTATTCGCCGGATCCAGTTGCAGAGCTTTCTCTGCGTCGTTGCGGGCTGGCGTGGTTTGGCCCTGCTTGTAATGAATCACCGCGCGGTTCGCCCAGGCTCGTGCGTAACTCGGAGATTCCGCAATCTCCCGATTCAGTACGTCCATCGCGCCATCCATATGGCCGGTCTGCATCAGCAGCGCAGCATAATTGACGGCCATGAAATCGTAATTGGGATTATCCCGCTGGCTCATGTAATATGCGCGTTCCATCATGTAGCCGCCCGCATCCTTCTCACCTTTCCAGGCCCTCAACAGGCCGTAATTCGCGAGCACGTCGGGATAATCTGGATATATTTGCAACGCGGTTTGGAACTCCGCGGCGGCCATGTCCCGCTCCTCCACAGCCATATACTCGTCAGCTAGGTCGGCATGCATCTTCGCGCTGCCTGGCGAGACGCGCACGCCGGCGGAGTAAAGATTCAAATTGTCTCTCCAATCCTGGTTGCGAACCATCGCCCGCATCCCAAAGGCCGCCACGACGGCTGCCAAGGCCGCTAGCGCCACCGTCCTCTGCCGGCCACGCAGCCAATTCCATCCGAGCGCCACTAGCAGGCAAAATCCCACCGACGGTAGATAGGCTAGCCGCTCGCCCATGATCGTCCCGTGGGCATCACTATGTTCGCCGTGACTGCAAATGCGCCTAAATAGATCCCGCCAGCTAGGATCAGTCCGGTCCGCTGTTTCCAAACCGCCCATATCCACGCGCCTACTGCGGCGAGAGTCGCGAGGAACGTGGGCAACGTATGGCGCCAATCCAGATATATCGGAATCGCATTGAACGAATAGTCGCAGGAAAGTTTGGCCGGATAGAGATGAAGCGCCGCGTACTTCCATGCTACGCGCAGGGAGTTTAGAATTCGCCAGTGTGCAGGAATGACGGCAAGCGGATTGTCGAGCTGCGAAATCGTGATTTGGCCGAATCGTCCTCCCTGAACTTTCCAGAGAATTCCAAGATACACGAGCGTTATTCCGCCAATTAGCGCGTAACGAAGATGCGTTTTCCATTTGCCGCGCGCGTAATCGCCAACCAGCAAGAGGGGCAAAAAAACGACCGCCGATTCCTTCGAGAGTAGCGCCAACACAAAACAGATCGACGCTGGAACTTGCTGATCGTTGAGGTGCAGGATCCACGCGGCAAAGAGAAATCCGGCCGCCAGCAATTCAGCGCGTCCCGAGATGGAGGCAACAGCCTCGGTGTGCAGTGGATGGACGGCGAAGATCAAAGCCGCCACTAAGGCCACTTCTTTCGCCGGACCAGAAGGCCCAAGCAGAGCCTTCAGAAGCAAAAACAGTAACCATGTTGCGCCGGCGTGTAGTAACAGGTTGAACAGATGAAAGCCAAAAGGCCGTTCACCGTCGAGCCACCAGTTGAGGGCGAAGGTAGCGAACGTCACGGGCCGGAATACATTGCTGATCTTGTGCGGAGCGAAGAGATTCTTCAACGACGGATGGGTCACCTGCGAATTGCTCACAATGTAGATTTGATCGTCCATTGTGAAATCGTTTCGCAGCGCGTTGCCATATATCAGCGCTACGACTGCGAGCAGCAATCCGATGCGCAGGGAATCCTTCATGTAAGGTGAGCCAATAGGATCTGCCATGCCAGGATGTTGGTACCCACAACCCAAAATACCGCGAAAACGCAATTAGAACGACCGCACTATTCGTGCGTGTTCCTAACTCGTTAATTTACGGGAGGGCAAATCTTGGCTGTGGTTTCTTGACGATAAAGGCACATTGCAAGTCGCGGGCGAGTCCCGACGACGCATAAGACACCGCGTCCTGGCCTTGAATACAGGGACACAACGGCGCTCTAGTCTCGACTGGGGATGCTGTGGAAGTCTTTCCACAATTGTGACGTCCCAAGGGCACTTTAAAGCCGATCTACGGCATGTATTGTATTGTGCAGACATGGCTCCCCGCGTATCTATACGATAGCAACGCCGGGTCGCTGCCCACCGCCTCGTCGCTGCCTGAAGGCCCTTTGCTTCCACAAGCTAAAATTCTGGTTGCTGACGATCAGCCGCTTGTCCGGCGCACTCTTCGCTCGCTGCTGACCGAGAAATCTCATTGGAAAGTCTACGAGGCCGAAAATGGCAAGGTAGCTCTTGAGTGCATTCAGAAGGAAAATCCACAAGTGGCTGTGCTGGATATTGTTATGCCCGAAATGGGCGGCATCGAGACGGCATACGAGATTCGCCGATCGGCGCCTCAAACGAAAATCATCCTCATGAGCAGTTACTATACCGCGGAAGAGGCGGCTCATTTAGCTCGCCTGTTCGGCGACGGTAATTTCATCGAAAAGTCCCAAAGTGGCACCGAGTTGATCCCAGCAATCAACCGTCTTTTGCCCAAAGAGAGTCAGGCGCATTGAGATGTCCCTCTAGGGCTAGAGGATTAAGAAGTGATCCCAACAGAGATTCCAGGAGATAAAATTGCCAGCGCGCATACTGGTCGTTGATGATAACTCCGCCGCTCGCACGGCTATCCGTTCGCTCTTGGACCTGAATTCGTTCAAGGTCTGCGGCGAGGCTCAGGACGGTGCTGAAGCTCTCGAAAAAGTCGGCGAGCTAAGACCGGATATCGTCCTGCTCGACATCAATATGCCCG
Organism: uncultured Acidobacteriota bacterium; assembly: GCA_963846235.1. Taxonomy (GTDB): domain Bacteria; phylum Acidobacteriota; class Terriglobia; order Acidiferrales; family UBA7541; genus Palsa-189. The sequence goes on along the minus strand of CAWJVF010000002.1, from coordinate 1,683,110 downwards.
GAATGAATGGCGTTACGGCTGCTGCCCGGATCCGGAAGAAGTACCAAACAAAAATTGTGTTCCTCACAATCCACAAACTTCCGGGAACCGTCCTCGCTACGCGACAATGGTCGGATGGATTTGTGTCCAAATCGGCTGCTGCAACTGAATTGATCCCCACGCTGATTCAGGTCGCGCGAACCGTCGACGGATTTACGAAGCGAACGAGATCAAAACGCGCTCGCGCCTCTTAATCGTAAACTGCCTCCCTGGGACAATCACGGTTCGACGCCGGACACGGGCTGGGTCCAGTCGGTCGGTGGGAAAGCTACGCGCCAGAATTTCGGACTGGCCAAAATGAATTCGACGCCCACTTCGGTGCAGTCGCCCTGCCGCTGCCCGACGTGAGCTACAACACACTCCGCTTTGTCCCCTGTCGCAACATTCAAAACCTCCAGCCGTTGTCCCTTGGTTACGGGTCTTGACAGCGGAATCGATGCCCCGTGTGCGTTAATCGCGAGGGTATAGGTTTCTTCGTCAAATCTCGAGGCAGGAGAGCCTTGAGACGAAACACGCACTCGAATCCGCATCAGAACTCGCTGTGTTCTTCGGCGATTCCGAGTCAGCCAGTCCCGCTCGCGTGACGATCCAAGCCAGCTTTCCAACATCGGAAGCTGGTTCGACGGAATCTCGGAAAATGCTAAACCCATGCCGCTTCCGGAGGAATACACAACTCTGGCTTGGGTCGCAAAAGACTCTCCGCCCTTCCTGATCAGGATCTTCGTTTCTGTTCCGAGGGGAAACGGCTTGTTTGTTTCGGCCTGACACCCTCGCTCGCTGATATCGACGATGTGAGCTTCGATGTTCTGTTCCGATACCTGATCGATAACCTCTGCGTGGGCCGTAAACTGATAGCGCGGCTGAGTTCTGCGGTCGGCGCCGCGCTGCGCCGGAGGCCCCCCTGATGCTTTCGTCTCATCCACGATAGATGTGATGCCAAATATCTGCTGCCAGCGTTACTGATGAAGTCAGCATAGAACATCCCGGCGGAGAGGTGCTATTTGAAACTGCTTTGGTATTGACTATCGCTGCATGAGTTCGCCTTGATCAGGTATCCTTCTTTTAGAACGGCTTGAATGCTATGAATATGTCTATGGCCAGTCGGGCTCGTTCGGGGAGCGATTCCGTTCCACGTAAGTTCATTCAAAATGCGGTATGGCTGGCTGCCCGCATTCTCCTCTCGCTAGGCCTGATTGTGATAGTTACCTTTTTGTCTTTTCGTCTCTTGCCGGTCAATGAAATAACTGCAGGCTTTCTCTACTTGGTTGCCATCCTTTTTATCGCCACGGTCGCTGGCCTCGTCGAGTCCACCATAGCTTCGATTGCCGCCATGTTGTCCTTCAACTACTATTTCATTCCACCGATTGGTACTCTGACAGTTTCAGATTCAAGGAATTGGGTGGCGCTCTTTGCTTTTCTGGCTACCTCTCTAACGGCCAGCCAGCTTTCTGCACGGGCAAAGCGCCGTACGCGGGAAGTCGTCGACCGCCAAAATGAAATCGAGCGGCTTTATTCCCTCAGCCGCGCTCTGCTGCTTACTGACGCAACGCGTCCCATCGCCAAACAAATCGTGGAGCAGATCGCCCAGGCATTTGAATCCCCAGCCGTCGCTCTTTACAACCGCGGCACTGGTGAGATCTTTCGGGCTGGATTTGACGATCCTGCCGCCATCGAAACGGAATTAAAGGACGCCGCTGTTCGATCCGAGTTCCTTCGCGATGAGCATCGAGGGCTCACCATCACCCCCATCCGTCTCGGCAGGCAACCGATCGGCAGTCTGGCCGTTCGTGGCGCTTCCTTGTCCGATGCGGCTTTGCAATCCCTCGTGAACTTGGTTGCCATCTGGCTGGAACGAGCGCTTTCGCAAGAAACACTCAACCGCGCGGAAATTGCCACGCGCAGTGAAGAGTTGAAGTCCACGCTTCTCGATGCCATCGCGCATGAGTTCAAGACGCCGCTGACATCGATCAAAGCTGTTACTACGGATTTGCTCTCCGATTCGGCCGCTGGGCTCGAGCAGCATCAGCGCGAGTTGATCTCCATCGCGGACGAAGGTGCGGACCGTTTGTCCACGCTCGTTACGCAGGCCATTCAACTCGCACGAATCGAAGGAGGTAAATTTCAACTAAATCGCGGAATCCACCTTCCGGGTTCGCTGATTTCGTCGGGGCTTCGGCAAATGAAATCGTTGACCGATGGCCGAGAAATAAAAGTTTGCGTTGCGGAGGAACTTCCTCTCGTGTCCGTGGATGCTGAGCTCGTGCAGATGGTGATCGCTCACCTGATCGATAATGCGCTGAAGTATTCGCCTCGGAGAACTCCCATTTCAATTGGGGCTCGAATGAGCGACGGTCATACCATCATTTACGTCGCAGACCGAGGTGCGGGAATCGGCGAAGAAGAACAGTCGCGAATTTTCGATAAGTTTTACCGTGGCACAAAGGAGCAACACCTGAAAGGCACAGGAATGGGTTTGGCCATCGCTCGCGAAATCATCCACGCACACGGCGAAGAGATCCGCGTCAGCAGCAAACCAGGCGAAGGCTCCGAGTTTTCTTTCTCACTCCCGCTCGCTCCTCGGGGCGGCGAATGAGCGCCGGCAGGATTCTTGTGGTCGACGATGATCCCCAGATTCGCCGCGCCATGCGAACGACTCTTACCGGCCGCGGCTATGAAGTCGCCGATGCGCGTACCGGGGAAGAGGCCCTCGAAGCGCTAAGGTCCGGCAACTACGATCTGGTGCTCTTGGATATGAACATGCCCGGAATGGGCGGCATCGAAACCTGCCGCTTGATTCGCTCGAGTTCAGAGGTCGCTATCATCATGCTCACCGTCAGCAATTCGGAGAAGGACAAGGTCGAGGCTCTCGACGCTGGCGCCGATGATTACATCACCAAGCCCTTCAGCACGCCGGAGCTGCTTGCGCGCATTCGCGCCACTCTGCGGCGCTTGCCCCATGCTCCCGACCATGGGGACTTGAAGGAGCTGGACCACCGCGGCGTTGAAATTGATCTGGCGTCGCGACAGGTAAATGTGCATGGACGCGCCTCTCGCCTGACGGCAAAGGAATTCGACTTGCTCTCCTACTTGCTCGCGCGTCCCAACAAAACAATCTCTCATCGCGAACTCTTGCAAGCCGTTTGGGGCCCGGACTATGGCGACGAATTGGAGTACCTCCGCGTTTTCATCAATCGCCTGCGCAAAAAGATAGAACCCGATCCCTCGAAGCCGGAATTCCTGGTTACGGATGCCTGGGCCGGCTACCGTTTTCATCTTCCTCAGTGATCTCCGTCTAACGCCTACCTAATAGTTTGTTGATCTCCATTACCATCAGCCTGCTACGGGCCTGAGACAGTAGGGCTGTCTACTTCGTTCAGTTTATGCCGTTCTTAGGGGGCGTTTATGTAACGTTTATTAGTTTGGGAGCAGGATTGGGATCGGAAGTAAGATCAATGAGCAGCCGATACCATCAAACGACCACAAATTTTCCTGGGAAGGCGGTAACCCAGGAGAGCGCCCCCGGCTTTGCTGCGGGACCGCTCGAGGTGAACGTCATCTTCACCGATCTGCAAGAAACGGCGGCCGCTTTGAAGTTCGCGCAATCCTTTGCGTATGAGCTGGGAGCGCATATCAGCCTCCGAGCGGCAGTCGCAGTGCCATTTCAATTGCCACTCGATCAGCCGCCTGTTTCGGTAGCTTTTCTCCAGGACATTATGCGGAAGCTCGTCGCGCAGCTGAACAGGGAAGCGTTCCATCCAACATTCCATTTATATCTCTGTCGGGATCGTGTTCGGGCCCTTTCGAAGGTCCTCAAGCCGAATTCTCTGGTAGTGATCGGCGGACGAAAACGCTGGTGGCCTACCGCGGAAACGCGCATGGCTCGCGCGCTTCAGGACAAAGGTTATCGGGTTGTTTTTGTCGATTCCAGAGCACGGTCGGTTTCCGAGCGGCCGGTTTTGGAACCGACGATCGTGGCGAGGTGATTATGCTGCTGGATATCTTTTATATCGGAGTCGCCGTTGCGTTTTTTGTTGTGCTCTGGGGTTTCACGAAAGCCGCCGAGCGTCTTTAGGAGGAGTTCCATGGAATATGCCATTGCGGGAGTCGTGGCGGCCGCTCTTTTTGTTTACTTGATGTATGCGCTGCTTCGGCCGGAGAAGTTTTGAGGTGCTGAAATGACTTGGATCGGCATTGCACAGATCTTGCTCTTCTTCCTGATTTTGCTGGCTCTCACGAAGCCGTTGGGTACGTACATGTATCGTGTTTTTGAGGGTGAGAAGACTTGGCTTCATGCCATCCTCCAGCCCTTGGAACGGCTGATCTATCGCCTCGGTGGAGTCCGCGAAGGTGAAGAACAATCGTGGATCCAGTACGCCGGCTCCATGATTTCGCTGAGCATTTTCAGTTTCGTCGTTGTGTACCTCTTGCAGCGATGGCAGGGGCACTTGCCACTTAATCCCGCGCATTTATCTTCGCCCCTGGCGCCCTCAAACGCCACACCGATGACGCCCGACTTGGCCTTCAATACCGCCGTCAGCTTCATGACCAATACGAATTGGCAGGCTTATACTCCGGAGAGTACCGTCAGCTACTTCGTCCAGATGGCTGCCTTGGCCGTTCAGAACTTTGTCTCCGCCGCGGCGGGGATGGCCGTGGCCGTTGCGTTGATTCGCGGGTTCGCAAGGCACACCGCGAAGACCATAGGAAATTTCTGGGTTGATGTCACTCGTTGGACGCTCTACATCCTGCTGCCAGTTTGTATTCTCGCCACTTTGTTTTTTGTTTCGCAGGGCTGCATTCAGAATTTTAAGCCGTATCAGACAATCCAGACTTTGGAGGGATCTAGCCAAACGATCGCCCAGGGCCCGCTGGCTTCGCAACTCGCCATCAAGATGCTGGGCACCAATGGCGGCGGTTTCTTCAACGCAAATTCGGCTCATCCCTACGAGAATCCCAACGCCCTCTCGAACATGATTCAAATGATCTTGATTCTTTGCGTCGGCGCGGCATTCACCTATATGTTCGGCAAGATGGTCCGCGATACACGTCAAGGCTGGGCCCTTTTTGGGGCCATGTCCGTGATGTTTATTGTTGGCGTTTTCGTCTGTTATTGGGCCGAGCAGCGTGGCAACCCGATCGTGGCCAGCGCGGGCCTGGAACGCACCTACACGGGTAGCCAGCCCGGCGGAAACATGGAGGGCAAAGAGGTCCGCTTCGGCATCGCCCAATCGGCTCTGTTCGCGACTGTGACCACCGATGCCAGTTGCGGAGCCGTCAATGGCATGCACGACAGTTTCACTCCACTTGGCGGACTTGTTCCTCTATTCAATATTCAGACTGACGAAGTGATCTTCGGAGGCGTGGGTGCCGGTCTCTACAGCATGTTGATTTATGCCGTCATCGCCGTCTTCATCGGCGGATTAATGGTCGGGCGCACGCCCGAATATGTGGGCAAGAAGATCGAGCAAAAGGAAGTCAAGATGGCCATCATAGCCGTCATTGCAACTTCTTTTGTGATCCTGGGATTCACCGCGGTCAGTTCCATCGTTCCGTTAGCAAAGAATGGGTATTGGAACTCGCCCGGCCCCGCTGCGGCAAATATCAATAACAGTGGCGCTCACGGTTTCTCGGAAATTTTATACGCATACTCGAGTGGCGCCGGAAATAACGGCAGCGCGTTTGGGGGCCTCAGTGCCAACACACCTTGGTACAACCTGACCATGGGCGTTGACATGCTGGTGGGAAGATTTTTTTTCATCATCCCGGCTCTCGCGATTGCAGGCAGCTTGGCTGCAAAGAAACTTGTCCCTGTAACAAGTGGCACTTTGCCGACGGATGGTTCGTTGTTCGTTATCCTGCTGGTCGGGACCGTCATTATCGTCGGCGCGCTCACCTATTTCCCGGCGCTCTCATTAGGTCCCATCGTGGAGCATTTCCAAATGCTCAATGGCAAGCTGTTTTAGTGTGATGAAGGGATAAGGAGCTGGAAATGTCCACTGCCACTGTTCCCCCGGTCCAACGCAAACCGGAGATCAAAGAGCAAGAAGCGACGACGCTCATCTCGCGGGGTGTTCGGGCGCGCCCCTTGTTCGATCGCGAAATCATGAGGCGTGCCATCCGGGAATCGTTTGTCAAGCTCAACCCGATGCTCGTGGCGAAAAATCCCGTAATGTTCGTCGTCGAAGTGGGAGCTGCTCTAACGACCATATTCGTCGTCAAGGATGCGTTCACCGGCGCAAGCGGCACCTTGTTCGGCATTCAGATCGCGCTATGGCTGTGGTTTACGGTAGTGTTCGCCAATTTTGCCGAAGCCATGGCCGAAGCCCGTGGCAAGGCCCAGGCTGATGCCCTGCGCAAGACGAAAACAGACACGATGGCGCGCAAGCTCCTCCCCAATGACAAATTTGAAATGGTGCCGGCGTCGAAGCTCCGCGCCGGAGACGTCGTCTACGCCGAAGCGGGTTATCTGATTCCCGGGGACGGCGAAGTGATCGAAGGCATCGCCAGCGTTGATGAGTCCGTTATCACCGGCGAGAGCGCACCTGTCATTCGCGAATCCGGAGGCGACCGCAGTGCCGTAACTGGCGGAACAAAAGTTCTCTCCGACCACATCAAGATCCGTATCACCTCGAATCCGGGCGAAACATTCTTGGACCGCATGATCGCCCTCGTCGAAGGTGCCGTGCGTCAAAAGACGCCTAATGAGGTCGCTCTCAATATTTTGATTGCCGGCCTGACGCTCATTTTCTTGTTGGCTGTTGCCACATTGCCTCCTTATGCCAAATATGCGATTCAGGCAGTGGGCAGCGGCACCGCGCCTACCGTCGCTGTCTTGGTTTCGCTCCTCGTTTGCTTAATCCCCACGACGATTGGGGGATTGCTTTCCGCCATTGGCATCGCAGGCATGGACCGCGTGATGCAGCACAACGTTTTGGCCATGAGCGGGAAAGCGGTGGAAGCTTCTGGCGACGTCAACACGCTGCTCTTGGATAAGACCGGCACGATCACCTTGGGGAATCGGCAAGCCGTCGAATTCATCCCAGTCGATGGCGTCACCCAAAGCGAACTGGCGGATGCTTCTCAGCTCTCGAGCCTTGCCGACGAAACGCCCGAAGGGCGATCGATCGTCGTGCTGGCCAAACAGATGTACAACTTGCGCGGCCGCGAAGTGGGCGAGCACGAAGCGAACTTCATTCCGTTTTCCGCTTATACGCGGATGAGCGGCGTAGATCTCGACGGCCGGCGGCTGCGAAAAGGCGCCACGGATGCCATTGCGCGTTTCGTAAAAGAGGCGGGTGGAACTGTGCCTCCGTCGCTATCGGAGATTTCGGATCGCATTTCCAGGAATGGTGGCACTCCCCTTGCCGTCGCCGATGGTGCGAAAATTCTGGGAATCGTTCACCTCAAAGACATCGTTAAAGGCGGGATGCGCGAGCGCCTTGCCTCGCTGCGGGCCATGGGGATCAGTTCCGTGATGATCACGGGAGATAATCCGCTCACCGCGGCGGCGATCGCGCAGGAAGCGGGCGTCGACGACTTTCTCGCGCAAGCCACCCCCAAAGACAAGCTCGAATACATCCGCAAAGAGCAAGCGCAAGGCCGCCTCGTGGCAATGACCGGTGACGGTACAAACGATGCTCCGGCGCTGGCTCAAGCCGATGTGGGTGTCGCCATGAATACAGGCACCATGGCGGCCAAGGAAGCCGGCAACATGGTCGACCTCGACAGCAATCCCACCAAACTCATCGAAATCGTCGCCATCGGCAAGCAGTTGCTCATTACCCGCGGTTCTCTGACCACTTTTTCCATTGCCAATGACGTCGCCAAATATTTCGCCATCATCCCCGCGATGTTTGCTTCGATCTATCCGGAACTGAACAAGCTGAACATCATGGGCTTGCATTCGTCTCAGAGCGCGGTGCTCGCAGCGGTGATTTTCAATGCTCTCATTATCATTGCTTTAGTGCCCTTGGCTCTGCGGGGCGTGCAATACAAGCCAGTCAGCGCGGGCCAGATGCTGACGCGCAACCTGCTTGTCTATGGCTTGGGCGGGATCATCGTGCCATTTCCTGGAATTTGGCTGATCGACAAGATCCTGGTCGCGCTGCATCTCGCGTAAAGGAGTAGGTCATGCTCAAAGAACTTGGACCTGGATTGCGCTTGACGATTATTTTCACGGTTCTCACCGGCATCGTCTATCCCGTCGTGATGACCGGCATCTCGGAGGTCATTTTTCCAAAGCAGTCGAAGGGCAGTTTGGTCACGGTCAATGGAAAGGTTGTCGGATCGAGCTTGATTGGCCAGCCATTCGCCAAGCCGGAATATTTTCATCCTCGGCCGTCAGCTGCCGGGAACGGATACGACGCGAGTTCTAGTGGCGGCACCAATCTCGGTCCCACAAGCTCCAAGCTCCTGCGCGGCACCACAAAAATGGACGACAAGAAAAATGAAGTTGTCGATTTCGACGGCTTCGCCGATCGTATCGTCCATTACTGCGTCGATAACGACATCCCCTACGAATCGTCGGTGCCCCTCGACCAATTCAAGGATTCGCATGGCGATCTCGACGACGTAAAGTTGATCAAGGCCTTCAATGACGACAAGTCGCCCTTAGTCTTTATGCCGAAGACGCAGATTCCACAAGACGCAGTGACCGCTTCGGCTTCGGGTCTCGACCCGCACATCACTCCTGCTAACGCCGGGATACAAGCTGCGCGGGTTGCAAAAGCGCGCGGCGTTCCGGCAGATCAGGTAAAAGAGCTAGTCACGCAATTCACGGAACGTCCTGATTGGGGAATTTTCGGCGAGCCGCACGTTAACGTTCTCTTGCTGAATGTTGCGCTCGACCAGCACTTTCCCGTTCCCAAATAGGAGGCGCGATCGCTAGGCCCTCGCGCAGATACTGCGTCTTCGTAAAAATGTCGAGCTTCTTGTCAGAGGTGCCACTGCGGTTCAATCTTGAACTACCGCCTCAAACTTCTCCTTTTCGTTCTGTGTGCGCTGGTTATTTTTGTTCTTCTCAACACGGGTTATTCCGCACTCAACACGATTTCACGCCTGGATCAGGTGGAAACGGAACGCGATCGGTGGCAACGCCCTGCCGAGGTGTTGCACGCCTTAGATATCAAACCCGGCGATCTTGTCGTCGATCTAGGATGCGGCTCGGGGTATTTCGCACTGCGACTTTCTCCCCAGGCGGGAAAGGGCGGCCGCATCTTGGCGGAAGACATCCGCGGATTGCCGCTGGTATTCCTCTGGTTCAGAACGATTCTGAAGAACGAGCGCAATATCACGGTTATACATGGCGATGTGACTGACCCGCATTTGCCCGTGCAGCGCGTAAACGAGGTGCTCATTGCGAACACATATCATGAACTGACGGACTCGCAAGCCATCCTTAGGCACGTCCGGGAATCACTTATCTCCAGCGGCCGGTTGGTCGTGGTCGATCGCGCGCCGAATCCTGCGGATACCGGGGCTTCTCTGGCCGAGCATGAGATTTCAGCCGGGCAAGTCGAGGACGAGCTCCGTCGAGCTCACTTTGAAATCGTAACTCTGCAAAACAATTTCATCGACAAGGATCCCGATAATGAAAGCTGGTGGCTCATCGTGGCACGCAAACCGTAATCGAAGTTCCGAATTTCCGGGGAACGAGCACCTATGAGTATCCTCACGGTTTTTGGCTTGATCGCGGTCACGTTGATGCTGATTTTCTACGCGCTCGAAAAGCGCAGCCGCTGGTATACGCTGGGATTTGCCATGGCATGTGTTTTGGGGTCGGTCTACGGATTTCTGCAGGGCGCATGGCCGTTCGGACTCGTGGAGGCCGTATGGTCGCTTGTTGCAGTCCGGCGCTGGTGGCTGGCTGCGGAATCTTCGCTTTGAGCGGGTGCGCCATTTCCCTCTTGTCGTGTGCTCGATAGAATAGTTCCTAATGGCTACCGATTCGCCACACCGTCCTAGTCCCGACCAGCTGCTGGCGGAAGTCGAACGCGAGGAGGTTCGGCAGCGGCGTGGCCGTCTTAAGGTTTTCCTCGGCTATGCTTCGGGCGTAGGCAAATCCTTCCAAATGCTGGACGAAGGCCGCCGTCGCCATGAGCGAGGGGAGGATGTCGTCGTTTGCGCGCTGCAGCCGGAGTATCCCCTGGAAGTGCAAGCGGTATTGCAACAGCTCGAGATTATTCCGATGTTGAAGGTGGGCGGCGAGGAAATAATAAATGTCCCCGCCGTAATCGAGCGGCACCCCCAGGTTGCTCTCATCGACGGTCTCGCTTATGACAATCCGCCCGGCAGTCCGAACTGTCATCGCTGGCAGGACGTTGAACAGTTGCTCGATGCTGGAATCTCCGTCGTCGCCACTGTAAACCTCCAGTACCTGGAGAAACTTCAGGATGAAGTTCAGCGCATCACGGGCAAGCGAGCTTCCTGCACTATTCCGCGTGGTTTTCTGGATCGCAGTTCGGACGAGATCATGGTCGTGGATGCTCCGGCAATTGATAGCTTTTCGCGTGGAACCGGTGGCGAGGACGATGCCATGCGGCTCGCCGAAGAACATAAACTTTCGCGGCTTAGGGAACTTGCCCTTCTCGTCGCGGCGAGTGTCATCGACCGGCAGCTCGAGAATTATTTGCGCACGCACGGTATGGATTTTTCCTGGGGCGTGCAGGAGCGCATCCTGGTCTGCGTTACGCCGCGCTCTAGCGCTGCACAAATGTTGGAAAGCGGCCGCCGGAACGCGGACCGCTTTCAGGGCGAATTCTACGTCGTCTATGTAAATCAGCCTGCGCTTTCCCAAGAAGATCGAGCGATCCTTGAGCAAAATCTCAACTACGCACGCCAATTGGGCGCGCAGGTGGAAACCCTTAATGGCCTGGATGCGGCCGAAGCCATCCTTAAATTCGCCCGCGAGAAGGGCATAACGCAGATATTTATCGGCCACAGCCTGCGGCAAGGCGCCTGGCGTCGGCTTTGGAGTAACTTGATCGAACGCATAATTCGTTCCGCGGAGGGGATCGATGTCGTCGTCTACCCCCACCAGCGCTGAAATCCTCAGGGATGGGCAACCCAAACGCGGCGGCCATTTCCGCGTGTTTCTCGGCTATGCGCCGGGCGTTGGAAAGACTTTCCGCATGCTCGAAGAGGCGCAGCAGCTCAAGCGGCAGGGGAAAGACATCGTCATCGGCTATTTTGAACCGCACGGACGCAAAGACACGATCGCAAAAACCGCAGGGTTGGAGATGATTCCCACCCGAATCATCAACTATCGGGGCGTGGACTTTCGAGAGATGGATACCGACGCCATCATCCGCCGGCATCCGGCCATTTGTGTTGTGGACGAGTTGGCGCACACCAATGTGCCTGGTTCGGGACGGGCCAAGCGCTGGGAAGACGTGCAGGTGCTGCTGGATGCGGGTATCGACGTCATCACGAACATGAATATCCAGCATCTCGAAAGCCTGAACGATCACATCTTCAACATCACTGGCGTCCGCGTCCGCGAAACCGTTCCCGACTGGTTTGTGAAATGTGCCGATGAGGTTGTGATGGTGGACGCGACCACGGGCGCTCTTCTGAACCGGTTGAAAAGAGGCGACATCTACGCGCTCGAAAAGGCGCAGCAGGCGATGGAGAATTTCTTCAAGGAATCGACCCTGGCAGCGTTGCGCGAACTTGCCTTGCGGCAGACGGCGCACGAGGTGGAATGCAGGGATATCGCCGAGATGCCGGAACCGCTAGAGGGGCTCTCGACAGTTTCGTCCCCGCCAGGGAAGGAGATCCGCGATCGGATTTTGATATACGTCACGGCCGATCCTTCGACAGCCATGCTGATCCGGCGCGGCCGCAGAATGGCGGATTACCTGGGGGCGGATTGCTTTGCCGTCTCCGTTTCGTCGCATCGCGGCGGCCGTCGCTCGGTGACGCAAGACCTTGAGGGCATACAAAAGCATATGAACTTCGCCCGGAATCTTCACATCGAGAGCCGGACCCTGGAGGGCGGCGACCCTGCCGAGACCATCGTCGATTTTGCCCACCGCAATCTGGTCACGCAAATACTGGTGGGCCGGCCCAAGAAGCAGGGCCTGTTGAGCCGGCTGTTTTTTGCCGACCTGGTTTTCCGGCTGGTTCGGAAGGCCAAAGATATTCGCGTGATTATCGTAGCCGACCGCCGGCGCCAACATCAGGCCACCGCCTGAACGGCTCGGGGTCGCCATGTCTGCGACCTCGAGGGGCGGCTGAATCCGAAGAAGGCCCCACCCCCCATTTTTGCGCAAGTGCGCATTCTAAAGGACTTGTCCCCGCAGCTTTGTGAGGGAACACTGGAATCGGGAAAGCTAAGCGGCTTCGACCGTGAGCCTCAGACCGACTGCTTTGGCGACGGCGTATAACGTCGATAGACGTGGATTGCCGCGAGCCGACAGAGCCCGGTACAGACTCTCCCTCTCGATGCCGGCAGCCTTCGCAATCCGCGCTATTCCCCGGGCCTGGGCGACATGGCGCAAAGCAATTAACAGCACGCGCGGTTCATCCGCATCTTCGAGCGCAGCTTTGAGGTACTCAGCGGCAAAGTCCGGGTCTTTGCGAATCCGGCGAATCATGGCCTCATCGTGTGAGATGCTCGTTTTAGTCTTCATCGCTTACGGGTCCTAATTTTATAGTCGTCGAGATACGCGAGAGCTTTCTCTATGTCTGAGGATTGTCTCCGTTTATCGCCGCCGCAAAGAAGCAAAGCGGAAGCGCTCCCAATCATCGAGTAATAAACGCGGTAACCTGGTCCCCAATCGATACGCAGCTCGTACAAACCTTGCCCCAGAGATTTACAGTCACCTAAATTCCCCGCGGCTAGCCGATTGATCCGGACCGCGATCTTGGCCTGTGCTCGAGTATCAGCAAGTTCCGAAAGCCATTCGTCGAACACATCTTTGCCCACACGGTTGAGGTAATGACGTATCTCGATGGCGTCATCTATTGTAACCTATAGATCACAACATGACAAGGCCGGATTACACGGGTCGCGGCCCTTCTATTTTGATTGTCAAAGTGCTATGAAGCTATTGGGAAGCGTGCCCCGAACTTGTATACGGTCGCTTGCGCGAAGGGCCCCGCGGGCGAAGCTAGCAATAGCTTGTCTCGCTATTCGAACGAGGAGGGCGAAATGCCGAGCCGCAGAAATTTCCTGAAGACTTTGGCGGGCGCATCGGCCGGCGCTTTTTTGCTGCCCCGCAATGGCGGTGGCGCGCCGCAGACGCAGCCACGCCAGGGCGCGAAGCACGCGCCGGTAACGATTGCCGGGCGGCGGGTGAAAACCATCGACGTGCACTGTCACATTGACGTGCCGGAGGTGGCCGATTTTCTCAGGGGCACGCCTTTGGAAAGCGCCGTCAATCGCCCAGCACCTACCGGCAAGCAGCGTCAAGGCGTCAGCGACTTCCACATTGACTCTCCGCTCGGAGCGGAACGCCTGCAGAAAATGGATGAAATGGGCATTGACGTCCAGGCCGTGAGCATCAATGCGTTCTGGTATTCGGCCGATCGCGATCTGGCCGCGCGGCTGATCGATTTTCAGAATGAAAAACTCACAGGCATGGTGAAAGCGGCAGAGCCTGGAAGATTTGTGGCCTTTGCCTCCGTGGCACTGCAGTTTCCCGAACTGGCCGCGAAACAATTGGAGGAAGGCGTCAAGCGCTGGGGATTCCGCGGCGCGGCCATCGGAGGAAGCGTTCAGGGCGAAGAACTATCCTCGCCGAAGTACGAGCCCTTCTGGGCCAAGGCCGAGGAGATGCAAACCCTGATCTTCATGCATCCGCAGGATAGCGCCATGGGCACCGGCATCTGGAACCGCGTACAGGGAAATGGCGTGCTGGGCAACGTGATTGGCAATCCGCTGGAAACCACGATTTTTCTCTCCCACATGATCATGGAGGGGACGCTCGACAAATTCCCTAACCTGAAGATCTGCGCGGCTCACGGCGGCGGCTACCTGCCTTCTTATGCCGATCGCCTGGATCACGGATGCGTGACGTTTCCGGATCAATGCAACAAGAAGCTGAAGAAAAAGCCGACGGAATACCTGAAACAGATCTATGTGGATTCGCTGGTGTTTTCTCCCGAAGCCCTGCGGCATCTGGTTGCCGTAGTTGGCCCCGACCACATCGGCCTGGGCACCGACTATCCCTATCCCTGGACAGACAGGCCCGTGGACCACCTCATGGCCACGCCAGGCCTGAGCGACGCAGATCGAACGGCCATCCTTGGCGGCACAATGAGCAAACTCCTTCGAATTGGCACTTAGCTCTTCCGATCAAAAAGCAAAAAGCACGAACACAGAGGCTTCAAATAGAGAGTCAGGCGCCCACAAATATCAGGACGAGTCATCCATTTTCCGAAAAACTCGACTTTTCGCGAGTTATGCGGAACACGGCACAGCGAGACTGAAGTGGATTCGCAAGGGAAGGTTTGGGGCTAAGACAATCGGTCGATAAAGACCGCTCATCCATTCGCCGAAATTAGCTGCCAGCTTTCGTATTGAATATTTGATTCCGGCGAGTATACATTCTTCCTTCAGGTCCTATACGCGCCAATAATCCCGGCAACAGGAGCGCTTCCATGAAGTCGATGCTGAAGCTTTCAATTGCTGTTGTGACGGTCGGGATGTGTTTTCTTATGTTTTGCGGACAGACGCGGAATGATGCAGTCGCCGCCGCCCAAGGGCGCAAGCCGGTGACGATGTACCGGTTCTATACGGGTAAAGATGGGCTGTCGCACGTGGAAAAGATCGAAGTGAAGAATTTCGACCAAAATAACATCGCCAACCTGATGGAAACGACAACGGGAGCTACGCTCCGCAGGTCAAAACCCGATGCACCCGGCGCGGATTTCGGAGCGTTCCATCCGGGACCGCGTCGGCAATATATTTTTGATCTTGCCGGCCATGAGGAGGTGGAATTTTCGGGAGGGGAGAGAATCACCCTAAATCCCGGTGACATAGAGCTCATTGAAGACCTCGCCCCGACCAAAGGCCACCGGAACCGCAATCTCGGACCTGAGGACCGTTTGGTGTTGTGGGTGCCGATCGCCGATCAGGCCGTGGTGCGGGATTCAAGTTTCAAATGATCGTGTCCCGTTGGCCTGTGCGCTGTCGCCTGATTCAGCGAGTGCTTCCTGGCCCGGGAAACTATTTGGCTTCATTCCTAATCCAATCGGCGGGATTTCCGGTAACTGGGATTTGTTGTAGACCCACATTCCCCAAAATCCGACTTCTCAGGAGTGGGCCTTCAAAAGCTTTCCTTAGATATATGGTTTCCTTCCATCATCCCAAGGAAATATAATCGCTGCCTGTTCCCGCCAAAGGAGATATATGCCTACCCGCTGCACCATGGCTGCAGGAGTGCGACTGGCGCCCGTACTGGTCGCCCTAGTTGGGTCAGTTTTTATTACGGCGTGCGGCGGCGGTGGTATGGGCGGCGCGAACCCTGTGGGTCCCTCGTTCGTCAGTACACCGGGAACGGTCGCCGCTGAAGGGGTCACTTACACTTATCAAATTGAGACATCGCCGGCGTCAGTGACGTTGGCGCTCGTGACCGCACCCTCGGGCGCGAGCCTCAGCGGCAACACGCTAACTTGGATACCCTCAGCGGCGGAATCCCGTGTGCCGAATCAATTCTCAGTCACGGCGGCAAACGCCGCCGCAACAACGACGCAATCCTGGACCGTCACACCGAGCGGAACGATCACCGGCAGTTGGATCGAAACATACTGGACTTCAACAGGGCCCATACAGGTTCCGTTCAAGTGGGCGACGGGTTTGCCACCTACTGCGTTCGTTCTGCAGCCCGATGCCTCATTCCAAACCGTGCGGGGCTCCGGCAATGCTGATGGCACCTTCAGCATTCCGAACGTTCCCGCAGGCTATTATTGGTTTGCACCGACACCCGTCGTAAGGTACTGGACGAGCAGCAGTACGATCGATCTCGGCATTGACTTCAACGGCGGCTTGCCGCCAGGCACAACAGCTTCAGCAAGCACGACCACGTTCGATTTCAATCTTTCGGGGCTCGATCCCTTACAAGCAGGGGATGAGGTAGCGTTTCTGCCAGATGATCCATTAGTTCTCCAGACTGTGTTTTCGGCGTCATCGCCAGCAGAGGCAATAACGCTAAGCGTCGGGACGGCCATCAATTCCAACATCGATTTTTCGCAGATCCGCTCAGGTTTTCTGCTCCAATATGAGCCCGTGCCTGCTGCCGAACTCTCGATTTCGGCTCTTGGTGCGGAGGCAACGCTATCCAACCTCACACTAAACAATGGGGTCGTTAATACCATCCCGGCGACTCTAGCTCACTCCCCGCGCACAGCCTTCGACCTGAATGTGAAGGGAACCGGATGGACTTCGCTGTTTAGCAATGCCGGGCCTACGCAGGTGTCGTTTGAAGGTTCGGATCTATCGCTGATCGCAGAGCCGTATCTGAACGGCGCTCAATTCGTTCCCAGTTTCGGAGTCGGTATTCCGTTACTCACAAATCCGCAGGAACTCGCCCCGGGTTTTTGTGCTGTGCCGGGACCCAGTCCTAGCGAGTTAGTGCCCGGCCCCTGCCAGCCGCCGATCACCACGGATCAGGATTTCGGCCTGATCCAATACGGTGACCCATTTCCATCGTCTTGGCCGCGTGTCTTTAGATTTTCGCAGACCGCTTCGGTTCAGCTTCCGTTGCAGGGTTCGACATCCACATTTCCGTTTGCTCTCACTGATTCAGAGAGCACTGTAGTGCCGAGTTCACCTATTTCTCCCCTCATAGCACAGGTGCAAAATCCAATTATCAATGGATCGAGCCTATTTGCCGCTGCGACCGTACCGGCGGCGGGCATTACTCTGAACTGGACCGCGCCTGGCAGGACTACGCCTACGGGCTACAAAATTGCCTTGCTTGTGGAAGGCGCAACCCCCTTAAACGGAAGCCCGACTTATCTCCCGGCAGGGACCTTCTATACTGCGAAAACCTCGGTGCCGCTGCCGCCTCTGCAAGCCGGAAAGACTTACGTTTTTGTGATTACGGCGATCCTGGATGGCGCCGCTAATTTTGAAAACAGACCGAATCGTTCGACGCTTCCGACTGCGTCAGCAAGCATCGTCTCTGCGCCCATCACGATGAACCCATAGGTGCTAGAGCTCAGGAGGCGAACAAAAAACGCTTCTGTGCCAACTCTTGGGAAACGGGATTATCGGAAACTGGCTTCTTTAGCAGGCAAGGGCTCAAGAGATCCACGTGGAATGTTCATCTCGAACTTGCCACGAGCGGCTAATCTTCTCCATCAACATGTATCGTCGACCGCCACACAAGCCGCAGGAATAATCGATATAGAAAACGGTTTGAGTTTGATCGCGGTTGAACCCACGACTGACAAAACGACGTACTCCAAATTGTTCGGAAATCTTTTCTGGGGAATCCGCAGAAGTGATTTCGGATGCGGACGCCAAGATTGGTTTAGCCCGCTCCGGCAAACGGATATTCGGTTACATACCAGTTTGGAATAAATTGCCAGCAACAAAGCTGACGCGGGTCGTTGTCTGCAGTCGATCGAACCCAACGCGACCATCAAATGGGCACAGCCACCACCACCTCCACTTTCCGGAAACGCGACCTGGCGGGCTGTGGGCTGACGCCTGACTTTGCGGCTGGCGCTAGTGGCAGAGTCGCGCACTAGCGCCCGTCCGGCTATTTCTTGCGGCTGGGATCGTCTTTGGGATTGATGTAGTTGAATTGCACTGGTGCCATGCCGTGAATCTGGACTACCGTCTCGCCGCTGGCCGCTACGTAATGGTGCATGTCAGGATCGAGATAGGCAAAGCTACCCGCTGAGAAGCTCGCCATCTTGCTCTCATCGAAGTTATCGCCCATCCCAACTTTCAAGGTCCCGGAGATCACCGTTACATTTTCGCGCTTGGGATGCCAATGCGGCGCGATTCGATATCCGGCAGGCATCTTCAGACGCACCGTGTAGTCTCCGGTCGAAGCAAGAGGATTACCTTCCAGGACTGCCAACTGTGCTCCCGGCTCCACAAATGACGGTGCAGGTCCCCAGGGCATGCTATCCAAAGTGAAGATGTTTTTCTCAGAAGAATTGGGGTGTGCAGCAGCCGCGAAGAGGGCACCCCACACAAGCGTAAACAACGCCAAGCCACCATAGAAGTTTCGTCTCATTGTGATGCCTCCATTGCTTTGAACCAACGGTGGGATCATCTACCGATCATGTAGGCTTTTCAATCCAGAGGGGGTAGATTTAGCATATCTTTCGTATATCGTCGCAAATTACTGAATCTCATAGGATAATCTCTGAAACCGTAAGCTTATGCTTCCCGCCAGACCCGCAACTGCCGAAATTGAGCTCGACCTCGGGCGCTACGAACTTCGCCGCAACGGACGAAGGGTAAAGCTCGAGAAAAAGCCAATGGAGCTGCTGATTTTCCTGGTCGGCCGGCGAGAACAATTGGTTTCGCGCCAAGACATTGTTTCGAAGCTCTGGCGCTCGGATCTCTTTGTCGACACGGAAACCAGCATCAACAACATTGTGCGAAAAATTCGGACGGCCCTGGGCGATAACTCCGCAAGGCCACGCTTCCTGGAGACAGTCGTTGGCAAGGGATACCGGTTTATTGGCCCTGTGCGCGTGGTTGATCCACACTTTCCGCAAGCGGCGTACGTACAAAGTTCTGGAACAAGTTCCGCGGGGAGTGTGGAAGATACCGGCAGCGTGCACGAGCGGCCGTCGCTCGCGGTTCTGCCGCTCTTTCCCGTAGGGAATATTCCTGACCATCGCGACCTCTGCCTGGGCTTTGCGGACGCGTTGATCTCGCGGTTGGCCAATTTAGAGAGGATGAATGTACTGCCGACCTCCGCCGTGCTAAATCTGCCTCTCCAAGCGACCACTTCGGAAATCGCTTCGCGTTTGGGGGTCCGCTTTGTCGTCCACGGTGCCATTCAGATATCGAAAGGGCAATCGCGGCTCTCGGTGGAACTGCTTGACACGCATTTGCAAAGCCCTTGCTTTACGCGGAAGCGTGACCTCCATATCGACCGCCTCTTCGAAGTGGAGGATGAGATCGCCAAAGACATCGCCAGGGCATTGAACAGACCTTTGCGGACACCGGTGGCGGGCCCGCGGCCACGATATAGCAAGGATCCGCTGGCTTATGCGGAATTCATGCGAGGCTACCGGCTTAGTTCTGCCGGCGATCCCGCGCTTCTGGACGAAGCGGCACAGCGGCTGACCAATGCGATCAGTCGCGATCCCGCTTTTTCGCTTGCTCATGCCACACTGTCGTTTGTGTGTGCAACCCGCCACTTTGAAGTCGACCCAACGAGCACGTGGCTGGAGAAGGCAGAGTTCCATTGCGGAAAGGCACTCGAGTTGGATCCGGATTTGGCCGAAGGACACGTCGCCAAAGCGTTTCTGTTGTGGGGCCCCTCGAAAAACTTTCAGCATCTCGAGGCCATTACCGAGCTGAAACGCGCGCTCGCCCTGCAAAGGAATCTGCCTCACGCTTATAACCGCCTGGGCACAATTCTGGCGCACATCGGACTGCTGGACCACGCTCGGGAAATGTATGAGCGAGGACGCCAGTTCGACACTCGAAAGGCGGTCAGTCACAGCATCGTGCAGGTTTATGTGTGGAATCGAGAATACGAATTGGCGCGGGAAGAACTTCAAGTTTGGCGAGCCGAGAATCCACGAAATAAATACCCCGTCTATTTCGCTCCGCAACCGGCCATGATGACAGGAGACTGGAAAGAGGCGAAGGTTCTGCTGGATGAGGCAGTGGAACTCTTGCCCGAAGAACCGCTCATCGTCAGTCTGCTGGGCGTTTTTTACGCTTTAACGGGGAAAGAAGGGCAGGCACTTGAATGCCTGAGCCAAGCGTGCGCAAGCCCAAAGTCTTTTGGACATGCGCACCACACTTACTATCAGATTGCCTGCATTCTTGCACTGCTGGGTCGGCACAAAGTGGCATTTGAATGGCTGGAGCGAAGTGTCAGCACCGGATTCGCTTGCTGGCCGTTTTTTGTGCGAGACCCTT
The DNA here is from genome assembly GCA_963846235.1 of uncultured Acidobacteriota bacterium. Classification (GTDB taxonomy): domain Bacteria; phylum Acidobacteriota; class Terriglobia; order Acidiferrales; family UBA7541; genus Palsa-189. Next base: position 1,663,000 of record CAWJVF010000002.1, on the reverse strand, counting down.
GCCTCCAAAATCTGCGGAGCCTTCCTGAGTTTGAGGTGCTGGTGAATTCCTTGCAGGCCAAGCACCCTGACCATCTTGGACTGCTGTAGCGCCTTCAACCACACATGTCAGTGTTTCAATAACGTCGCGGCGTTATTCGCCATCATGAATATTCCCAGGACAATAATGAAAACTGCGAATGCTTTGCGGAGCTGAGCGGCGCTAAACCTTTCTGAAAGCCCAACCCCAAAGTAAGTCGCAACGAGCGAAGGCGCCGTCAGTTCGAGCAGAGGTATCCAGGCAAGCTGCAACGAATGAAGACGGCCGAATAAAGCCACAACGCTATTGGCCGTAATGACCAGGAGAGAGGTTCCGCACGCCAGCTTCATAGGCATCTCGAGAAACAAAACGAGTGCTGGAACAATCAAGAACCCTCCGCCGATACCCAGAAAGCCAGTTAACAATCCAACCGCTGCACCACTTGCGATGGCAGGCCCGATGTCATGTTTGTGCGGAGCGTCTTGATGCTTCTCCCCTCTGCGAAGCAGCGCGATACCGGCAATTCCCATCACCATGCCAAAAAGCAGGAGCAAAAGCGGGCCAGAGAAGCGCCGCGAGAAATAAGCGGCGACCAAATTCATGGGGGCGCCGAAGCTGGCAAAGAGCAGCCCATCTTTCCAGTCCACACGCGCTTTGCGATTGTGAAGGAGCGCCGCTACAAGGGCAGTGGCGCCCACCAATACAAGCGAAAAGGCAATCGCCGCGTGAGCTTCAATACCGAGGACGTACACCAAGATTGGTACCGCCAGAATCGAACCTCCTCCTCCGAGAAGGCCCAGGACCAAGCCCATCACGCCGGTCAACAAGGCGGCTATCCACAAATACAAGCCAAGTGCCCTCCTTCGCACGTGTGCCGTCGAGCTTTATACTTCGAGGATCTAATCCGCACAACTATACAGCGGCGGGACAAAGCTGCGATCCTGAAACTCTTTCGCGGCGGAAAGAACTCGGTGTAGATTCAATTCGCCGCACTCGCTGACGATGGATATTTTGCAGCGAGGCGGACTATCGATACGAGGTTGACACGCAATTGGAATCTGTTGGTGCAGTGGCGATTCCCAGCCGGAACTCGGCGGCGATCGCCATCCTGGTGGCCGGGGCGTTTTTCATGGAGAACCTGGATGGCACGGTCATCGCCACGGCGTTGCCGCAGATGGGGCGATCTTTCCACGTGAATCCCGTCGATCTCAACATCGGGATGACCGCCTATCTGCTGATGCTGGCGGTCTTCATCCCCATCAGCGGTTGGGTCGCGGATCGCTTTGGAGCACGCACTGTCTTCGTCTCCGCCATCGCCGTCTTTACCGCGTCCTCAATCCTCTGCGGGTTGAGCACCGGGTTTTGGCAGTTCACGGCGGCCCGCGTCGTCCAAGGCATCGGAGGCGCCATGATGGTTCCCGTCGGACGGCTGGTAGTGCTGCGCACTACGGAGAAGCACGACCTGATGCGAGCCATGATCTACATTACGTGGCCTGGACTCATCGCTCCCGTTGTGGGACCTCCGGTCGGTGGATTTATCACCACGTATGCTTCGTGGCATTGGATTTTCTTTCTGAATGTGCCGCTTGGAGTGATCGCCATGGCCTTAGCCGCATTGTGGATCACGAACCTGCGGGAGGATCGAGCGAAGCCGTTCGATTGGATCGGCTTCGCCCTGAGCGCGACGGCCTGCGTAAGCTTCATGTACGGCCTGGAATTGATCGGGCGCCAGAACACGCCGTGGGCGACGACTGGGCTATTCCTGGGATGCGCGGGCGTACTCGGGACGCTGGCGCTTATTCATCTCAGGCGCGCGCCGGCGCCGGTGATCGACCTTTCCTCACTCAAGATCAAGACGTTTGCGGTTGTGCTTGGGGGAGGATCGCTATTCCGCATGGCGATCAGCGTATCGCCCTTTTTGCTTCCGATGATGTTTCAGGTGGGCTTTGGCTTGGATGCATTTCGGTCCGGCCTATTGATGCTGGCGCTTTTTGCGGGCAATCTAGGAATGAAAAGCGTCACCAGTCCCGTCCTACGGCGCTTTGGATTTCGGTCTGTGCTGATCGCCAACGGGATACTGACGGCGCTCGGTATTCTTGCTTGTTCCGCGCTCGCGCCACAGACGCCCAGGATTGTGATCATTGCGGTTCTGTTTGCGAATGGCTTGTTCCGCTCGATGCAGTTTACCAGCCTGAGCACGCTGGCCTTTGCGGACGTTCCGAAATCGCAGTTGAGCTCGGCCACGAGCTTCTTCAGCATGGTTATGCAGATGACGATGGGAATGGGGGTCGCGCTTGGCGCAATCGCGCTGCGATTAGGCGCGCTACTGGACCGCCATCGAGGCGCTGCTCCCAGCGCGACGGACTTCCGAATCGCTTTCGCCCTGGTTTCTGTCTTGGCATTCGTGGCGGTGATTGACTGCTTCAGTTTGGCCCCGGACGCGGGCGCGGCAGTTACGGGCCATCGCGTGAACTAGGAGGGAGGGCAGGCGACGCCTAGTAGCTGTTGCCGGAGGCGAGAGAGCCGCCTCGTCGAATTTACTTCGATTCCGACTTGCCGGCTTCGGCGGCGGCTTTTTCAGCAGCGCGGGCGCCGGCCAGAATGCCGCTCATGGCGTAATTCCCCTCATGGCACGCGTATTCGTAGATCGGGTCGTCGCTCTTCGTCATGGGGATAACTGCTGTCCACGACCGCGTCCACATCGTCGGATCGTCGACGGTGAATTCGTAGAGCAGCGTGTTCGCGTCGGTACGCGTGAAGCGCTCGACTAGATGCGTATTGGCGCTGGAGCCCGGCAGGCTCGTTTCGCGCTTGAAATTTATTGTATCGACAACGAGAGTATTCCCCTCCCAATGGCCGACCGAATCTCCTTTCCATTGGCGAACACTCCCGTGTGGACGCCCGTCCAAAGGAACGACACGGGCGCTGTGGACCATTTCATTGAGAATCACAACGGATCCGGGAGTCTGGAGCAGCTGAACATCATTGTTGTACGCGCCCGGAACCATGGGCGGGCCGGCGTTGAGGCCCACGAGGCAACGCTCCTGCAGTGGGCGATCTTCCCACGAATCGGCCGCCGGATGTCCAAGCTGGTCATTGCGCTCCGCGGCCGCACGAAGGTCCGCTTGCTTCTGCCCCTCAGGCGTCCAAGCGGGAAGGCGGCCGTCGGGCGGATCCACGATCAACGACGTGCGCTTGGTCCCCGCGACTTTGTTGCCCCGGTCATACCAAAATTCGTTGTAAGGAACGACGCCGCCCGGCGGGTATTGCAAACCGCCCGTCTCGGGATCGATTAAATCACGATTCTGACGCTGATTCTCAGTCTTCTCGTATTTGGCGGCTTCCTCTTCGGTGAAAAACGCCTTCGTTCCCAATTCTTTCGGCCGTTCCAGTGGAGTGATCGTGCGGTAGTCCCATACTCCTTGCAGGTCCGGCTGGCCATCAGGAGTGCGTGGCGGCGTCCACGGCTTTGCTGCGGCTACGGTTTTCGCCGCAGCGGCCTTTGTTGCAGACTCGGTCTGGCCCGCGAGATTTCCAGGCTCCATCAACGTGGCCACAATCACCAGTGCCACTACACTCGTTGCAGCGAGAAATCGATGGCTCATTCCAAACCTCCCAAAGCCGCCACTCACTTGCTTTTCTGCTTTGCGAAGAGGGCCGTACAGAAGCTCTTCGGCGAATTCGACGCACTGATATTCCAAAAGCTGCGCATCCTGTTCGAGGTGACGATAAAGCGGCATTTTCATCTTCCAGGGCCGCGAAAAGACTTTTGGATCCTCGATAGTGGCTTCGTAATCGAGCGCGTCCGGGCTGATGGGCGTGTAGCGTTCAACTACGTGTAACGCGTCACTATGGAAATTGCCAGCCCTATCAAACCACGTCTGGTCGTTAAAGCTCGTTACGTCGACGACCAGCGTATCGCCCTCCCAATGGCCAACCGACCAGCCCATCCATGTATCGTTGGGACTTTTCAGTTTGCTATTCATGTAGATGGTTCGAGTGGCGCCCGCGAACTCATAGGCCATGAGGATGTGCTGCGGAGTCTGCACTATCTGAAATGGGTACGGCATATACGTGGCGCGCGGCACACCCGGCATATAACACTTGATTTCGGGGTCGGAGGTCAACCAATGCTCAGCGTTTTCTTTCTTTTTGGCCGCTGCCTCGGGCAGGTACGGAATTTCGTTTCCTTCCACTACTCCTCGGCCCGCGGGAATGCTGAAAGCCGCGCCCAGCGCGACAACCGGTCCCATTCGCGCCGCATGGTCCTGGATATCCCAATTTGCCGTGTTGAGGGCCTGCCAAACTCCGTTTAAGTCTGGCTTGCCATCTGCGGTCCGGGCCGTCTTGTAGGTTTGGGCATAGCTGACGTTCGGTAATGCGATGAGCCACAGCGCCGCAATCAAACCTCCTGTTAGTGCGGCTTTGGAGATCGCAGACATCGCGACTCTCAGCCAATTTTGCCTGCGTGTGCCCTTCGACACCTGGGTACCTGCCTTCGGGGAGTATAGGCTTTTTGAGGTTGGTTCCGCAGCTTGAAACAGGGAATCCTCGCCTACGACTCGGGAACGTCGGCGCGCAAAAAACGCGTGCGACAGTAGGTTGGAAATGGCGAGTGGAAGGCGCTAGCCAAAAAAAAGCCCCAGGGCCCCCGCAAAAAATGGCGGGGCGCCCTGGGCTGCAAACCCCGGTCCGGTTAGTCTTTCCAGGCGGAGTAGATCGGCTTAGCCACAACAAACGCGGGATTGGCTCCGGCCTTCGGAGCGAATTTCTCCACGCGTCCGTTATCGACCTCGGCCAGGTAGAGGTTTCCGTCCTGATCGACGCTCAACCCATGGACGCCCCACAGTGCACCCGGGAAATTGCCCATCGTTCCCCAGGCATACAGCAGGTGTCCTTGCAAGTCCCACTCGACCATCTTGTTCGTGGTGCGATCGAAGGTCCAGATGGTATTGCCGGAGCCGATGTAGAGCAGGTGCAGGCTCGAGGGGCTGGCATCCACCTTCCACTCGCGGAGGTACTTGCCGTTTTCGTCGAACACCTGAATGCGGTGATTGTTGCGATCGTTCACGAAAACCTGGCGGGTCTTCTGATCGATGGCGATCCCGTGTACGTTGCTGAAGTAGCCGGGGCGCGTTTCCACTGGCTCGTTGTCTCCGCCGCCTCGCGGGCCGCCCTTCATGCCCCAATCCATGATGAACTTCCCGTTCTTATCAAATTTCGCCACGCGGGTTCCCGTATAGCCGTCGGAAACGAAGAAGGTTCCGTCGGGCAGCCAATCGAGATACGTGGGCCGATTGAAGTGATTGGCGTCCGCGCCTTCCTTTTCCGGGGTGCCGATGGTCTGTAAGAGCTGCTTGCCATCGTGGGTAAATTTATAAATGACCTGCATATTGTCATCTACCACCCAGACGTTTTTGTCCGGATCATAGGGACTGATATAAACCGAGTGGGGGCGGCGGAAGAGCTTGTCCCATTGTTTCCAGGTCTCGATGATGTTGCCCTGGCCATCGACCACGACGAGGCAATTCTCCCAGTTAGCGTCCACACCCATTTTTCGATAGGGCGGGCCCTTGATGCCGATGTCGGGCGCTTTGCCTTCCCAAGCGGTCATCCATTCCGCCATGTTGTTATCTGTTCCGCCCGTCCCTGGGGGAGAGGCCGTGGTGGTGTCGCGCCACAAGCCGGCAACCGGGAAGCTGATGCTGGGGCCCACTTCCGGCAGCAGCCTCGCTTTTGGCGGCGCCATCTTCGGCAACTCGCCGCGGAAGAGCATGTAAACGCGATTGGGGCTTTCCGCAAAGACGCCCTCAGCCGCGCCGTAAGTCCACTTTTCATTTCCCGGCAAAGTGCTTACGTCTTTTGGCCAACCCTTCACCACCTCATAGGGTCCGTCAACATCTTCGGCACCCAGTGATCCTGGCATGGCGGCGAATCCGGCTCCAGGCTTGGCCTGTCCCTCGGCAACGGACGCCCGCCTGTTGGAGATCCAAAAACCGATCCCCGCGCCGATCGCCAATAGAACAACAATCAAAGCAAGTTTTCGCATGTCATCCTCCGAAAACCGAAACCTCAAAATCTGTCGAGACGTGTATCCCTAAGTTGAAATTTATCTGCGGCCCCGCTCCATCTTTTGCCCGCTAGTGGCAGGGTAGTAACGTCAGCGTGCGAAGTCTACATCCATTCGCCTTATTGCGACAAATCTTAAGTCGAGGGCCAGGCATGGCAGGTGGAGCAGACTGTGGGAGCGTTATGCGCCTGATGACAGCCGATGCAGCTGGCCATCGCCGTGACACTGGTGTTCTGTGCCATGGCGTCGACTTGTCCGACGTCGCCATGGCACATAGTGCACTGCATACCCGCTTGCAGATGCGCGCGGTGCGTCCAGGTAACGCCGGGCGTCACCTGATAGACGCGCACCCAGGGAATGGGCTGATTCGATTTTGCAAATTCGGCCAGCTTCATAATCGCGGGCCGATCTTTTGCGATGGTCGTGTGGCACATCATGCAAGTGCTCGTTGCAGGGAACGTCATCTGATTGCCGGGATCAGGATTCGTGTGGCAGGTCTGGCATCGCACGCCTCGAGACACGTGCAGCTTATGGCTGAAGGGAATTGGCTGCTCGGGCGCGGGATGCGGCGCGATGTTGTCCGGAACTTCCTGCTTCGCCGGGGGGCGTTGCTGAGCACCCTGCTGCGCCCGCGCGGCGAAGCTCAGGAACAGGAACACTACTGCGAGTGAGATGAGCAAACCGGCGAGCACTTTTCCGTTTTTCACGAACTCACCTCTCACTCGCCGGCCATTTCCGCGGCCACTCTACGCATCCTTCTTGCCCGCCTTATTCACTTCTTCAAGGCTCGTACCCAAGTCGCTGAGCAGAGCCGCAGCCGCGTTACGTCCCGGAATAGCAGTAATCGAACCGCCGGGAGCCGTGCAAGCGCCCGTCTGATACAAACCGGCAATCGGCAATTTGTAAGGCACAAATTGAGGCAGCCGCCGGTCGCCATGATGCGCGCTGCCACGCCACATCGCGGGATTCATGCGCTCGATATCGAGCGGGCTTTCGAGGAACTTGCCAAGGATTTTGTCGGGCGTCAGATTGGGCGCGGCGCGAGTGAGACGCGCGAAAACCTTCGCGGCGACTTCTTCCTTGATGACGTCCCAATGCTTGGGACCCTCTTTGAGCGCGTAGGGCATGGTGCCTTCTATTTTTACGGTGTGGTAACCGGCGGGAGCACGCGTGGGATCGGCCACCGAAGGGCTGACGATTTGCAAGGGCATATCTTCGACAAAAGGAACGCCGCGCGCATTGTAATCATTGAGAACGAGCACGCTTTCGGGATGTTCCATAAGCGCCGCTTCGGTGGTGGAGATGGTTTGGCCGCCCCCGAGAGGGTATTTAGGCGCTTCCGAAGTGGCGTAGTGAAACGAGAACATGGCGTGCTCAGGTTGAAAAATCTCGATGTCCCGGTTGAACTCATCGCCCCAGAGCTCGCGCGGCGCCATGTTGATCAGGTGCTTGACGTGGATCGTAGAGACCACTGCTTTCTCGGCGCGGTATTTGCTCCCGTCGACGCATTCGACGCCCGTGCATTTCCCGCTTTCGATGATGAGACTTGCGACCGGCTTATTCGTCAAAACCACGCCGTTGTGCGCTTCGATGAAACGGCCCAGAGCCACGCTGAACATACCCGAGCCGCCCTTGGCCATCGGACGCCCGTTGAGTTCGACCATCATTGAAAACGCCTGGCCGCCTGTGCCGATGTCGCCGCCGGGGACGCCACCGAAGTGGCCTCGTGGAGAGATTGGCGGCCTGCATGTGTTCGCTTTCGTACAGCGCCTTCACTGCATCGTAACCGGACATCGCCGAAAGGCGCTGGATGAATCCGGCCGGTGTGCCGCCTCTGCGGCCGGCCTCGCCGGCGGCATTGCGCTCGCTATTGCGAAATTCAGGCACGAGCCGGCGGAATGTCTCGGCGTCCTTCTTGGAAATTTTCGCAATCGACTCGCAGGTGCGATCCACATCCTGCCAGACCGTGATGGATGCGCCATCCAAAAAAGGAATGTGCATGACCGGATCGGGCTCGAGGTATTCCAGGCCGTGCTCCTGCAGACTGAGTTCGCGGTAAACGGGGCTTCTTACAATATTGCCGTGCACGCTCGAGCAAAGATCTTCTTTGAAGCCAGTCAGGCATACTTCCTGCGTCTTGCAGCCGCCGCCGATCGTCGGACGGCCTTCCAGAACGAGCACTTTGTTGCCTGCCTTTGCCAAATATGCCGCGCAGACCAGACTGTTGTGCCCGGCGCCCGCGACCACGATATCGAACCGGTCCCCCGGCGCCCTGGGCGTCTGCTGACCTATCGCTGGAAGGGACGTCAAGGCGAGCGGCGCAAGCGTGGCTCCCTTTACGAATACTCGCCGACTCATTGGGCTCATTAAATCCTCCGTCTTGCCTGTTCGCCGCTTGGACGGCCTGAATAGCTCTCCTGCGTGATTATGACCATGTTGCCATAATCCGCTTTTGTTCGGCCCAAAAATCTCTGCTAAAATGCCTCCTCCAATCAGACAGGAGCTTTCATGGCCCAAAGATGCCAGATTTGCGGGAAAGGCCCGCACTACGGAAATGTGATCAGCCACGCCAACAATACGCGGCGGCGGCGGTGGAATCCGAATTTGCGCCGCGTCCGCGCACTTGTGAACGGCGCGCGCAAGCAGTTACGCGTCTGCACCAGTTGCCTGCGATCCGGCCGCGTGAAGAAGGCCGCTTGATTCGACGTATCGATTCTGGCCAGTAAGGATGTCACGTGGTAAGAAAAGCATTCCCAGCGGCACTTCTACTTTCCGTGCTGGCCGCCTTCGGTTGCAAACACAATGACGCGGCGCCCGCACCCGATGTGTGGGCCATTGTCAACGGAGATCAAATCCATCGCGCCGAAGCCGAGAAGTATTACAAAAGCCGCCTGAATCCGCAGGCGCCCACGCCTTCTCAGGAAGAGGCTCTCTCGCTCACGCTGAACGTCCTCGACGAGCTGATCAATAACGACATTCTTATTCAACGCGCCAGGAAACTGGGCATGGAAGCCACCGATGGCGAGGTCGAGGACAAGTTCACGGAATTCAAGAGCCCTTACACGGAAGACGAATTCCAGCGGCAGCTCAAAGATCGCGGCGTCACCCCCACCGACCTGAAAGATGACCTGCGCCGCCAGCTTACGGTGCAAAAATTGTTGAACCGCGAGGTGGTGGGGAAAATCTCCATCACCGATCAGGATATCTCCGACTTCTACAATCAGAACCGCGCACAATTCAATGTGGCCGAGGCGCAATACCGTATTGCGCAGATTCTGGTCACGCCGCACAAAGATCCGCAGCTGCATAATCGGAAGAATGACGATGCCACGACCGATGTGGAGGCTCGCCGCAAATCAGCGGCGCTTCTGCAGCAGCTCGCCACCGGAGCCGATTTTACGCAGTTAGCCATGGATTATTCCGAAGATCCGGCCACCGCCTCTTCCGGCGGCGATCTCGGCTATGTTCCGGAATCTTCCTTGAATCAAAGCGATCCCGCTCTGAAACACACGGTGGTCAGCCTGAAAGTGGGCCAGGTCAGCCCGATCATTTCGCTCAAGGATGGTTACCACATTCTGAAATTGATGGCCAGAGAGGCGCCCGGGCAGCGGCAGATCAGCGATCCTCAGGTGCAGCAGTCGATTCGCGATACGCTCCGCAATCGCAAGGAGCAATTGCTGCGCGCCGCGTATATGGCGGAGGCTCGCGACGGCGCCAAAGTGACAAATTACCTGGCGCAGCAGGTCACCGAATCGAACGGGAAATTGCCTGAAATTCCCAGATTCGGCAGTGCTTCCACGGCTCCTGCAACCACGCCTGCTCCCGCAAGTATCCCCGCCGCTTCACAGCCCTGAATCGAGAAACCGTACGGCGGTCCATTCAATTGATGGTGACCAGCGCGTCGCCCGCCGCGACTGCTTGTCCTTCGCTGATAAATATCCGGTCGATCGTACCCGCTTTTGGCGCGCGAATTTCGTTCTGCATCTTCATTGCTTCGACAACCACAAGACCTTGATTGGCCTCAACGGTGTCACCCGCGCTCACGAGAACGCGTACCACTTTCCCCGGCATCGGTGCGGTAACCTGCTGCTTGCCTTCCGCGCCGAATAGCGCCCCACGGCTGCCCCGCCATGCACGAGGATCGGAAACGATGGCATGGAATTCGCGGCCGGCACAGCGGACCAGAACTCCTTCTGCTGCAGGTATGACGATGGCTTCAAATGCACGCCCGTTTACCAGGATCGAGTAAGTACTCGGCGCCACTTCGACCGCATCAATTTGGGCGCCGTCGTTGGTGACGATGGCAAATTGATTTTGGCCGCCGCGTTGAATTTCGATCTGGCGGGTCAGCTTTCCGATGCGCACGTCGAATTTCATTTCGCGACCCCTCGGACGCCGAGTTCGTCCCGTGCATACAGTTGGTGAAATTCTCGGGCGGGAAGATGTCATCGTCAGCGGTCGGGTGTGCGCGAGATCTGCTCGCGCCGTCCCTCGTCACGCCAGCGGGAGACGGACTGAGCCGGTTGTTCGTTTGCAGATTTGGCCTGGCTGACATGCCACAGAGCGGCAGCAATCATCGCAACTTTCATCTCCAGCGCTTCGCTTGGACTGTCGGCCTCCGGTTGCGCGCGCGGGCAGAAGAGAGGCAAGGCGCTCATCCAGCCAGCGCGTGTGAATTGCACCTTTCTGGAAATCGGAGTCGGCGAGAATTTTTTCAAACAGGACAGTATTGGTGCGAATTCCGGTGATCTGGAATTCTGAGAGAGCCCGCTGGAGACGGGCTATCACTTCCGTGCGGCTGCCGCCCGAGGCGATCAATTTTGCAAGCAACGGATCGTAATCGCCGGGCACGGTCCAGCCGGAATAGACTCCTTCGTCCAGGCGAATGCCCGGACCATGCGGCGGGCGCCAGGAGATGATTTTCCCCGGGGAGGGGAAGAAGTGGTTCTCCGGATCCTCCGCATAGATGCGGCATTCCATCGCATGCCCGCGCAAGGTCACATCCTGCTGAGTTATAGGTAACCGTTCGCCCGCCGCAACGCGCAGTTGCAATTCGACGAGGTCCAAACCCGTGACCGCCTCCGTTACCGGATGTTCGACCTGCAAGCGCGTATTTACTTCGAGAAAGTAAAAATTGCGATTGGCATCCACCAGGAACTCAGCTGTCCCTGCGTTCGTATAGCCCGCTTCGCGCGCCAGCCGAACCGCAGCCTCGCCCATCGCTCTACGCAATTCCGGCGTCATAAATGGCGACGGCGCTTCTTCGATCACCTTCTGATGCCGCCGTTGCACCGAACATTCGCGCTCGCCGAGATAAACGACGTTCCCATGTGCGTCGGCGAAGATTTGCATCTCGATATGCCGGGGCCGCTCGAGATATTTCTCGATGTAAATGCGCTCGTCGCCAAAGGCATTGAGCGCTTCGGAAGCTGCATCGCGCCACGCCGAGGCTAGTTCATGGGCGCCAGCCACGACGCGCATGCCCTTGCCGCCGCCTCCCGCAACGGCTTTCATCAATACGGGGTACCCGATCTCATCGGCAATGCGGCGCGCTGCTTCGAGCTGGGGATTGGTTCGCGAACGCCGGGAACCATCGGCACACCGGCGCGAAAAGCAAGTTCGCGCGCGGCCGTCTTGGCCCCAAGACGCTCCATCGCCTCGGCCGGAGGCCCGACAAACGTGATACCTGCTTTGGCGCAGGCACGCGGCAGTTCGGGATTTTCCGCGAGGAAACCGTAACCGGGATGAAGCGCGTCGCATCCGGACCGCTGCGCCGATCTCCATCAGCTTATCGATGCGCAAATAGCTTTCGCGCGAAGGCGCTGGCCCGATGGCGTAAGCTTCATCGGCCATGCGCACGTGCAGCGCGGCGCGATCGACGTCGCTGTAAACGGCGACGCCCTTGATGCCCATGTCGCGGCAGGCGCGCAGAATGCGCACGGCGATCTCTCCGCGATTAGCAATGAGCAGCTTTTTGAACATGATCCGACAGCCGAACGAGCGTGCATTCTAGCACTAAGGCAGCAGTTCACTCAGGCATGGGAATACGCAGGTCGCGGCAAATCTTTCGGGCGAGATAGTCGTTGATCTCAGTGTGACGCGGAACGGTCGACGTTACCATTTCACGCGGGTTGTGGAAGACGGAGTGCCGGGAACCTTCACGAATGAGGATGCAACCCTGAGCAGCGAGATGCCGGAGCAAATCGCGCCGCTTCATACTTGGTTTTCAGACTTCGACTGAAACTACTTCGCGGCGCGCGCCTGCCGATGATTTTGAAAGAAGGCGATTTTGTTTCAAAATCAGCTGGAGAGCTTCCTTCAGATTCCGGCGCGCTTCCGCCAGGGTTTTACCCTGCGTGTTGACGCCCGGAATTTCTTCCACCCAGGCGACATACCAGCGCCCCTTTTTTTCGATCACGGCGGTGAATTCTCGCGTCATCACAAGGATTCTAGCACGCCCGCTGAAACTGCAACGGGCCCGCCAATCATGGAGGTTTTCTATATGGCATGCGCGAGCTGGTATGTTCCCCAGGCAATCAGGAGGATGCCGGCGACGCGTCCGGCCAGCAGTCCCTGCCGCCACAGCTTCTCAATCAGCACGAACGCGGCAATGGCCGCAACCCACAAGAGATTCATTACGCCGGCGACGAACAGGAGCGCCATCAGAGCCCAGCAACAACCGACGCAGAACAGCCCGTGAAGCCAGCCCATGCGCAATGCTCCTGCGGGCCCTTCCCGCCAGTGCTCAGTTAGAAAGCCAAGAGGCGAGCGGCAGTGGGCGAGACATGCGTTTTTGATCGGCAATAACTGATAGGCGCCCGCAACTATGAGGATGGCTGCGCTCAACATACCCGATTTGGCCACCATAGCGGCCGAGAGCAGAGCCGCACGATGAAGCGCGATTTGTCCCGAGGCTGCGGCCAAGCTGAATAGGGTCCAGGCCAGTAAATAGCCGCTGACGAATAACACGCTGTTCAGGCGCGTGTGCCGATCGTTTCGGCGCCGATATACTCCGAGGATCAATAAAATGAGGGGCGCGGCTGAAGGCAGCATCATCCCCACCATCATCACCGCCCACATCACAAAGAGCGCAACCAGTTCGCGCGGCCAAGACTGCATATCCGCCATTCCCATGGCGGCGTGCATTTCGGCTTGGCTGAGCATGCTGCGCATCCCAGCGCTTTCGGTCACCAGATAAATCCACGAGAGCGCGATGACCGCAAGCAGCCCGAACGCCACGATAAGCCGATCCTGGCGGATCATGCGTTCGAGGGAAGACGTATCCGAGACGCCTGCACTGCTCATGGGATTATGTTTGGTTGGTCCAGTTCACTTCGGCGGCGGCAGCGTAGCGGTTCGGCCATTCCAGCCGGAAGTCACCATGTTCGGCGCGCATCGTCTCTGTGGTAGCCATGTTTCCGTCATTCCAGAAAAAGCCGCCCTTTGGATAAACGATATGCACTTCCTTCTCCTGACCTGAAACAGGGTCGCGCAGCGGAGTGAACTTCATTTCCACCGCGCCAGGCACGCGCAATTCCGATCGCACGCCATTCAGGCGCATCTCGATGGGTTTTCGAATCGGCCCCTCAAACCGCTCGATGGTTCCGGCCAGCGCCTCCCACGGCATTCCACCAATTTTGCCCGACAGAATCGTCGTAAACGCATCCACCTGCTCCTGGCTCGCTTTATCGTCCACGAACAGGATGACGTGCCCGTGCCCTTCGTGAATGGCTTTCGGATATTTGAATGCGACCACGGCGCGCAGGCCATTCAAGGAGATCTTTCCGAATCGGCCATCCTTGACTTGGAAACCGATGATGGCTTCACATTTACCTTCATTGGGATAACCGCCGAACTGGCAGTTGCAGCCGTGGTGGCAATTGCACGCTTCAATGCTATCTGCTTTGACGCGGAAAGGCGTCTTGCCATCATTCACTTTCGCGGGCGTCTTCTTCACTTTCGTTTTTCCAGGCATTTACCACCTCCGACCGGGGCAAAATTATGAGCCGATCATATCCAGCCGTTTTGCTGCTCGTCAATTGAGGTTGTGGGATTAAAGCGGAATATTGCCGTGCTTCTTCTTCGGGTTTGTGTCGCGCTTGTTTTCAAGCGCGCGCAAAGCTGTAATCAAGCGTAGGCGCGTCTCGTGCGGCTCGATCACGGCATCGATGTAGCCGCGCTCCGCAGCTATATAAGGATTTGCGAAGCGAGCGCGAAATTCGGCGATCTTTTCCTGGCGCAGCCGTTCGCGTTCCGCCTCCGGCGCGCTTTCGATTTCCCGCTTATAGACGATGTTTACAGCGCCCTCGGGGCCCATCACCGCGATTTCCGCTGTTGGCCAGGCGAAATTCGCATCCGTGCGGATATGCTTGCTGGCCATAACGCAGTACGCGCCGCCATAGGCCTTTCGGGTGATCACCGTCAGTTTGGGAACGGTGGCCTCGGCGAAGGCGAAGAGCAGCTTGGCGCCGTGCCGGATGATGCCGCCAAATTCCTGCTGAGTGCCGGGAAGAAAGCCCGGGACATCTTCAAACGTGATCAGCGGAATATTGAACGCATCGCAGAAGCGCACGAACCGTGCGCCCTTCACCGAGGCGTTAATGTCCAGCACGCCGGAGAGCACCGCCGGCTGATTCGCGACGATGCCGACGGGCCTGCCATCGAGGCGCGCGAAGCCAATAACCAGATTTTTCGCGAAGTGCTCCTGAACCTCAAAAAAATAATGATCGTCCACGACGGCCTGAATCGCCTCTTTGATGTCGTAGGGGACGCGCGCATCGGCGGGAACGAGTTCGTCCAGCGAGGCGTCCGCGCGGTCGGCGGGATCATTGGAAGTGCGCCGAGGCGGGTCGTCCAGATTATTCGACGGCAAAAAGCTCAGCAGTTCGCGAATCATGGCCAGACAATCGGCGTCGTCGCGCGTGGCAAAATGCGCCACGCCGCTGGTGGCGTTGTGCGTCATGGCGCCGCCCAGTTCTTGTTTTGAGACTTCTTCATGCGTGACCGTCTTGATCACGTCGGGGCCGGTGACGAACATGTATGAGGTTTCGGCGGTCATGAAAATGAAATCCGTAATCGCCGGAGAATAAACCGCACCCCCCGCGCAAGGTCCCAGGATCGCGCTGATCTGCGGAATCACGCCGCTGGCTAAAGTATTGCGAAGAAAAATATCCGCGTAGCCCGCCAGCGACATCACTCCTTCCTGGATGCGCGCTCCGCCGGAATCGTTCAGCCCAATCATCGGCGCGCCTGTGCGCATGGCCAAGTCCATCACCTTACAAATTTTCGAGGCGTTCGCCTCTGATAACGATCCGCCGAAGACAGTGAAGTCTTGCGCGAAAACATAAACCAGCCGGCCGTCAATTCGGCCATAGCCGGTCACGAACCCGTCGCCAAGCGGCCGCTGCTCCTCCATGCCAAAGTCCACACAGCGATGCGTGACGAATTTGTCCAATTCTTCGAACGTGCTTTCATCCAGCAGCAGGTCGATTCGTTCACGCGCCGTCAGTTTCCCCGCTTTGTGTTCGCGCTCGCGCCTTGCGGCGCCTCCCCCCTCTTCCGCAGCGGCGCTGCGGCGGCGCAGTTCCTCTATTTCCTGGCGTGTCTTAGCCTTCGTAGCCATTGGGACCCCTCGCCGTAGGATTCTAACCTAGCAGAGTCTAACTATGGTGTTAGCCGGGAGTGGAGTGTCGGCTTAGCTGGGGGACGAGCGGTCTTTGCCGAAGATCAGCACGGCGAGATGCGTGACGATATAGATCGTTCCGACGAGCCACAACATTCCGGTGAGCAATTCCGCCACCGTGGCCAGCGCCCGCATCGCGGGATTAGTCATTCGTGAAATCGTGATGCTGGCGCCTACCAGGACGATCACCGATCCCAGCGTGAGCGTCACCGCCAGAGCGGCTACAATCGCGAGCGCAGCCCATTTCTTCAGGTCCGCTTCTTCCGCCCACTTTTTCACGAATGGTTAGCGCAAACCGGACCAGTCGTCCGCGATGAGGATGGAATTGCTCGGATTGGAGGGATCGTATTTGATACTGGCGGGAAGTCCGGTGATGATGCGCTCCATCCCGGCGTGGCCTTCCAGGCTGGTAATGTCCTGCGCTGTTTCGTAGCTCACGCCGGAAATCGAATAGCTGTAGCAAACCAGCTTGCGGCGGCCGTCGACCTCTTTGGCGCTTTTGCGCTGGGCCTTGTCTTCGGCAACTTCGACCAGATCCGTAATCTGCCCTTCGACGATGCGCCCGATTTGATTCAGGTATGCGCGCCTTTGCCGCTCCACCTCGTCAGGGTCGGGCGACCGCCCCAGCAATTTAGAGATAAAAGCGCCTCCCACCACGGCCAAACTCGCCGCGCTCAGCGCCCACATCTGCCAATTTAACTGCGCGTGGCTCAACGGCCGGCTTTGCGTACGGAAGGCTCGACAATGTTGCCGAGCACCGCGCGCGCCTTCTCCCAATCTTTGAGGAAGCCCTGGAGCCCTTTATCCGTCAGCGGGTGCTGGAACAGTTGCTGGAAAACCTTAAAGGGCATCGTGCCGATGTGCGCGCCCATTTTCGCCGCTTCCACGACGTGTATCGGATGACGCAAGCTGGCAGCGAGCACCTGCGTCTTGAAGTTGTATGCGCGATAAATCTCCATAATGTCGCGCAGGAGCGTCAGCCCATTTTCAGAGACATCGTCCAGCCGGCCGAGAAACGGGCTTACGAAATACGCGCCCACTTTGGCAACGAGCAGCGCTTGCGAGGCCGAAAAGCACAGCGTCACATTCACGCGAATGCCTTCCTTCGAAAGAATACTCAGAGCGCGAACCCCATCCGGGATCATGGGTATTTTTACGACGATATTCGGATGCCAGTTGGCGATCTCCCGGGCCTCCCGCAAAATGTTGTCCGTATCTGTGGAGACGACTTCCGCGTTTACCACGCCGTCTTTCAGAATTTCGCAAATTTCCAGTATGTGCTCGCGAAACGGCCGATTCTCTTTGGCTACAAGGGTGGGGTTCGTGGTGACGCCGTCCACTACGCCCAGTGCAACGCCTTGCCGGATCTCGTCCAGGCTTGCCGTATCGAGAAAAATTTTCATCAGTGCAAACTCCGTCCTAGGATGCCGTCGTCTTTTTGATGTCTCAATTTTTGCGCGGTTCCGCGCCTCATGCAACTGCGGGATTACCACTGTGTTCCGGCCCGATAACCTTACGCGTCTCAAGCTTCTGCAGGGATCAGTGCGCTCGCCGCGCGGGCACCGCGGGTCTGATGGCACAAACCTAGTACCAGCTGTGATGACCCAGAGCAGGGCTGAAGCCAAACCCAGGATTAGCGCGCCCAGCATAAAAAAGTGGAAGGTTCCCATGCGTGCTGCAAGGCGCGGAAAGGGAATCTGCAAAATGGCATAGATCAACGTCAGGATGGACCACGCTATAAGGCCGGAGGCGAAAACGTGCGAGGGGTGCTTCCGGAATCGGCAGACCGGCACAAGCATGAGAACGACGGCCAGCGTTCCTGCCGCGATATTCCGCAGCATTGCCAGGTGATCAAGTGACGGAAGGCGATTGGCGATGAGCAGCCAGGCGATTGCCACTCCCGACAAACCCGCACCCACCACCACACCGAGCCATAATTCGGCTCGGGATAGTCGACGAAGGTGCGCAGCTTGTGGCTGAGGGGGCATGGGGTCCTCGCCTTGGTAGGCTGTTGATTGGCTATGGCCCAGGGACTTGAGCCTCTACTGGCGAGCTGAGAGGGCTTTCGTTTCCCGATTGATCGACCGCTCCCACTCGATAGGAATAACTCTTCCCCGGCACGACGGAGATATCACGGAACGTCGGAACAAGCAAGAGTTCACTATTTAGTTTCTGCCCCGGCACTTCCGGATTTTCGCTTCGGTAAACATTGTATCCGGCTAAATCCGGTTCCGTGTTGATTGTCCAGGTCAATTCGACAGATGCAGGGGTCTCCTTCGTAGTTGCCACGCTGACAGCTTCCAGGTCACGCGGAGCCGCCGGCGGAAATATATCCTTGGCCGTTAGAACCGCCGGAGCGGAATCGGCAGACTCGATGGTCGCGGGGCCAAATTGCTCGGCCGCGCGAACCCTATACAGATAGGTATGCCCGAATTGAAAGCTCATATCGCGGTATTCGGTCGCCGCTAGTTTGCGCAAGCAATTCCTCCGGCGCGATCAACTTCGCCTGCGAAGGATTGAGAACCGCGGCCTGCCGCTGTTGTGGGATCCACTTCTGCGCGATAGATGTGGAATCCCGCCGGCTTGGCGCCGCCGCGCTTCAGCCACTGCTTGCGGAGCGCTCCAGTCGAGCACCAGAGCTGTTTCCGTAAGTGTGACGCGCAAATCCTGAACGGTCGCGGGAGGCGGATAAACCCGCACGGTAACCGCATTGGAATCCGCTGAGGCCTTCGCCCGAGATACATGCGTACGCACGGTGTAAGTGAGTTCTGTGCCGCTCTTCTGCGGTCAAGTCGCTCGCGTTCAGTTTGTCTGGAAAGTCGATGCGGCCGCTTCTCCGGTACTGCTCGACCATCTCGGAGGGAATCGTATCCACGAGTCGCTCTGTGCTTTTATCCTTCGCGCGTGACTTTGCGGTCGGGGCCCCGGTTTGCGGCGTATTCCGATAGACCTCCACCGACGGAGTCTCCATAAGAGGTTGCAGGTCGGTTGAAGCCGTCGGGGAGCGTGAACTCCAGGATAATCGCGTCGCCCACCTGCCGCGCGCTCAAATCGCTTACCGGCATAGGGACGATGGCGTGACGTGGGGTGGGAGCGTTGGGAGAACCGCAGCCAAATAGGAAAGCGCTGACGACGATCGCTAGCGCGGTTTTATAGCCGGCATGGGCCAAGCGGCGCGTACCGCCGATCATGCTACAGGAAACTTCCGGTTTCGGGCCGGCCACGCGACTACTCCGCCCTGCTGTGGCGGCTCGAAAGGCATCATCGTCGCGGGAATTAGAGAATATAGCGGCTCAAATCCTGGTTCTTGGCGATTTCGGCAAGCTGTTTGGCCACGTAAGCGGCATCGATCTTTACGTTTTTCTTTTTCAGTTCCGGCGCCTCAAAGGAGATTTCGTCAAGCACGCGCTCGAGAATGGTATGCAGACGCCGCGCACCGATATTTTCCGTCTGCTCGTTGACCATCACGGCGAAGCGCGCCAGGCTGGCGATGGCATCGTCGCTGAAGACGAGCTTGACTCCTTCGGTCTCGAGCAGCGCCACGTACTGCTTGATCAGCGCGTTCTTTGGCTCGGTCAAGATCCGCACGAAGTCTTCCTCGGTAAGCGCGCTGAGCTCCACGCGCAATGGAAGCCGCCCTTGCAGTTCCGGAATCAGATCCGAAGGCTTGGTGATGTGAAACGCGCCGGCTGCGATGAATAAGATGTGATCTGTGCGCACCATGCCGTAGCGCGTGTTGACGGTCGTTCCCTCCACGATCGGCAGGATGTCCCGCTGCACGCCCTCGCGCGATACGTCCGGTCCGTGACCGTTTCGCGCCCGGCGATTTTATCGATCTCGTCGATGAAGATGATGCCCATCTGCTCGGCGCGCTCGGTGGCAATGCGCGTAACGTGATCCATATCGATCAGCTTGCTTTCTTCTTCCTGGATCAGATAGTCGAACGCCTCCGACACCGTCATTTTTCTCTTTTTCTTTTGCTGGCCGAAAAAACCGGAGAGCATGTCCTTGACGTTGATATCCATCTCCTCGATGCCCTGGTTGGAGACGATTTCAAACGCGGGCATGGAGCGCTCGCGCACCTCAACCTCGACCATGCGCTGATCGAGCTTGCCCTCGCGAAGCTGCGTTCGCAGCTTGTCGCGCGTGCGATCCATTTCGCGTCGCGTGCTTTCCGCCGTCGGTGTGCCCGCCGTCGGTTGGGGGTGGCGATGGGGGCAGCAGCAGATCGAGCAGCCTTTCTTCGGCCGCCTGTTCCGCACGCTCCGCGACTTCGTCCAGTTTTTCTTCGCGGACCATGTCGATGGCCGTCTCCACCAGGTCGCGAATCATGGATTCCACGTCCCGGCCCACGTAGCCGACTTCGGTGTACTTGGAAGCTTCCACCTTCACAAACGGGCAGCCGGCCAGCCGTGCCAGTCGGCGGGCGATTTCCGTTTTTCCCACGCCCGTGGGGCCGATCATCAAAATATTTTTGGGAAGGACTTCCTCGGCCATCTCCGGTGGCAGCTTCTGCCGTCGTACTCGGTTGCGCAACGCAATAGCCACGGAGCGCTTCGCCGCCGCCTGGCCGACGATGTATTTGTCGAGCTCGGCCACAATTTCGCGCGGCGTCAGCTCGTCGAACGAAGGCGGTGCTTCCGGTTCTGTTTGCCGCTGTTCCCCGGGCAAGTAGATCACCATGTCCTTGTTTCCCGATTGTTTCACAATTCTTCTACAGTGAAGTTGTTATTCGTATAGATGCAGATCTCGCTAGCAATTCGCATGGATTCTTGAGCGATCTCCTTGGCTCCCAGTTTACTGTGCTTGGCCAGCGCACGCGCTGCCGATAGGGCGAACGGCCCGCCCGAGCCGATTGCGCACATTCCGTCATCCGGTTCGATTACGTCGCCATCTCCTGAGAGCACAAAAGTTCCTTTCGCATCGGCGACCACGAGCAACGCCTCGAGATGGCGAAGGGCGCGATCCTTTCGCCATTCCTTGGCCAGCTCTACGGCCGACTTTGCCAGATTCCCGTGATGCTCCTGCAACTTGCCCTCGAAACGCTCGAAAAGCGAGAGGGCATCGGCGGTCGAGCCGGCAAATCCTGCCAGCACTTTATCATTGAACAGGCGGCGAATCTTCCGAGCGGAATGTTTCATCACCTGTTGTCCCATAGTCACTTGGCCGTCTCCGGCCATCACTACTTTGTTATCGCGGCGCACGCACAAAACTGTAGTGCCGTGCATCCGCACATGCGATTCCTCTATTGGCATCAGGGAATTATACCGCGTGCCGGAAGAGCGCGCTGGCAACCTATTTCTTCTTCTTTTTGCCGCGCTCCTGGCCGAAGCGCTCGTCGAGCGAAGCTCGCGTAAAAAAGTTCGCCGGGAGATCGACATTGTACGCGCAAGTTTCCCAGAAGACCTGGTAGACCTGCCGGCCATTCAGGAAACGGGACTCACGAAAGGCCGTCTGAATGCCGTCAATGGGATGATAGGTCGTGTAATACGTGCTGCGCTCTGTTTTTTCGCCGGTTTTCGGGTCCCGCGCCGTCAGAACGGAACGAATCGGCAAATGATCGTTGCGGCCCACCGCGATCCGCAGCGTGCGTCCCTGGTCGCCGATCTCGACCCAATCCGCCTCTTTCAAGTCCACGACGTCACTGCCGCCGTAGCGAAAAAAGAGCCCGCTGTCATTCAGGCGGTTGCGAAGCACGTTACCCATTTGCATTCTGAGCTGCTCTTGATAATCGGCGATATCTTCCGCCGGAAGTTCGGAAACGCCGCTCCGGTCGAGACTCCAGCCCTTATCCCCGGCGTAAATGTTGACGATTATGGCCTTCGGATCGTACTCCATCCGGAACTTGTCGGGCATCTCCCGGTATTCGTGCCCTGCGATATACCCGCCAATCTCTCCGGAATGCTGAAATTGGGCTAAGCGGCCGGTGCAATCAGAATTATGCACGTTCAAGTAGGCTGCGCCGCCTAAACCGTCGATCGCTTGCTGCAGGATGCCCTTCGCTTTGGCCGCACTCGCGGCGGGCATCAAGTCGTCCGGGTTTTGCGCGCGCCCGGCCGAAGCGAATAGAAAAATCACTAAACCGGCGAAAACCGCCGAGAGTTCAAGACGCCAGTTTGCTCGATTTTATCCGCACAGTACCGCTCCGCCATTTATATTGAGCACTTCTCCCGTCACGAAGGTTGCCAGATCGGAAGCTAAAAAGAGAATCGGCCCCGCAATCTCCGCCGCCGTGCCCACACGGCCCAATGGAATTGCGGAAGTAGCGAACTTTGCCCCGGCCCTGGTCGCCAGCACCGGGCGCGACATATCCGTATCCACCCAACCGGGCGCCACGCAATTCACCAGAATGCCGTGGCGCGCCAGTTCGGTCGCCAGGGACTTGACGAAACTGATCACCGCGCCTTTACTCGCGGCGTAATGGGAATGAAAGGCTTCGCCGCGTTGGCCCGCAGTCGAGCTGACCACGATGATTCGGCCGCTCTTCTGCGCGACCATCTGTGCTGCGGCATAATGCGTAACTCCGTACGCACTCTTCAGGTTAACGCGAATCATCTCGTCCCAGTCGTGCTCGTTCAGCGCTTCAATAGGAGCATCTTCGGCATTCCAGATGCCCGCGTTCACTACGACAATGTCGAGGCGCCCCAGCCGTCGAACGGCATAAGAAACGAGCTTCTTCGCTTCCGCCATCCGGCCGAGCTCGGCTTTAAGCGATTCGATGCGTGCGCCGTGCTTGCGCGCTTCCAGTTCAACTTGCCGCGCCGCTTCGCGATTTCGATGAAAATTGAAGACCACATCGGCGCCCGCCTCGGCAAAAAGCTTCACTGTTGCGGCCCCGATTCCCCGCGAGCCCCCCGTAACCAGCGCAGCCTTGCCCGCCAACGAGATCATCGAGAGGACTTGCGCCGCCCGGCACGACGCGCCTGCCCAGAGCGCGACTTCGGCTTTTTCCGTTCGCCTTGCGCCTCTTTCACCAGGCGCCGAAAGAGCGCCGCGGCGAAAGGCTCGGCCGGCATGCGCTCGGGATGCCATTGCACGCCGAGAGCCCATCCGGGCCCGACGGTCCACTCCAGCGCCTCAATGACGCCGTCAGGCGTCCGCGCAGCGACCCGCAAGCCACGCCCAGGCTTGTCCACGGATTGATGATGCGAGCTGTTTACCTTCGCGCTCGGTCCGCCCGCCAGTTCCGCGAGTTGGCCACCCGCAATGTGAATAGAATGCAGCGCCTCATCTCGACCGGCGCCGCCATCGTGGTCCATGGCGTTTCCGATTTCGCTGGGAATGTCTTGCACGAGCGTGCCATGCAGATGAACGTTCAGAAGCTGTGCACCATAGCAGATTGCCAGCACAGGCTTGCCACTCGCGAGAGCGTGATCCAGCAGACCGTCATCGGTATGCTCCCGTCGCTTATCGGAATGCGTATTTTGGGGATGACCTGTGCTGCCAAAACGTCGCGGCTCGACGTCGGCGGGACTGCCGGGCAGAACGAACCCGTCGAGCGATTCCGCCGTCTGTTTCAGTTTCGCTGGCGGAAGTGCAAGTGAAATTTCAACCGGGTCGCCCCCAGCTTCGCGTACGGCTCGCAAATACTTCTCGAAAGCCCTGCGGCGTCCCTGAAGCTCCTCAGTGGTAGTGCGCCAGGGCACTCCGATGCGCGGCCGACGATTTTTCTTAACTGGCACACCGTATCGTAGCATCCGGCTAGAAAAACCAGCAAACCCGGCCCAAAGTTGCTTAGGGGTCAGAGCTTTAGCTCTGACTGTGACATCGCCGTCAAACCTTCGGGGCTTTAGCCCCTGAAGCCTCGCAGAATCGGTGCTCGGTTTCAGGAAGTGACGGTTTTTCCTGACTCTCGTGCGTATTCGGCGGTTGTGTGTGCGTCCCAATGGCGGCGCAAGTCGCCCACCAGATAGAGAGAACCTGTCGCGAAGATTACGTCGTCAGGCTTGGCGATCTCGAGCGCGTGATCGAATGCTGCTCCAGGCTCGCGGATCACTTCCACGTTTTCCGCAAGGTGCGAGGTCATCTCGGCAAGCGTCTGCGCCGAAAGCGAACGCGGCTGCGGCGATTGGGTCAAAATCACGGTTGCGGCATGAGGGAAGAGCAGGCCGGCGACCTCATCGATCGCTTTATCGCGCATCGCGCCATAGATCAGGTGTATGCGCCGGCCGGCTAGATGTTCGCGCCAGAAGGTCAGCACCTCCCGCGCACCTGCGGGATTGTGGGTGCCATCGAGATAGACGGTGGGCCTTTCCTGCAGCCGTTCCAGCCGCCCGGGCCAGCGAACGGATTGGATTCCGTGGACGATCGCATCGTCGCTAATCGCAAATCGACGCTGGGCCAGCAGCCGAGCGGTTACGATCGCGGTAAGCGCATTGCGCACCTGAAAGCGCCCAGCCAGCGGTAAGGCAATTTTCAGTTCTCGCCCAGAGGTGGTTCCCAGATCGTCCGCGAAGCGCACCTGAAACCGATACCGCCCGTCTTCCGCGCTCAAGCGGGAAACCCGGCAAACCTTATCGATCTCCACCAGACGCGCTCCTTGGTCGGCGGCGCGGCGCCGGATCACTTCTCTCGCTGCCGGGTTTTCCGCCCCGCTCACCACCCATGCCCCTGGCTTGATAATCCCCGCTTTCTCCGCGGCAATCTCTTCGATGGAATGCCCCAAGAAATTTTCGTGGTCGAAATCGATTTGCGTAATCGCAGCAACCTCGGGAACAATCACATTCGTCGAATCCAGCCGCCCGCCCAGGCCTACCTCGATAACCGCAATTTTCACGCTGGCGCGGGCGAAGAAATCGAAAGCCATGGCAGTGACGCATTCGAAATATGTGGGATGGGCCGCGAGCGTTCCGGAAGCCAGCAGCTCCTCGACGCTCGCAAGAACTCGTGTGAATGATTCCGCGAATTGCTCGTCGGAGATATCCGCGCCGTCCAGGCGAATGCGCTCGTTGATGTGCACCAGATGCGGAGACGTGTAGAGCCCGCAACCTAATCCCGCCGCCTGAATGATGCTCGCCAGCATCGCCGCCGTCGAACCCTTGCCGTTGGTTCCCGCGATGTGCACCGAAGCAAATTGCCGCTCGGGATGGGCCATCCGTTCGCAAATCACTCGGATATTGTGCAAATCAAATTTTGCGGCAAGCGCCTGCTGCGGCGAAGCAAGCTCGCGGCCCAGCGTCAGCAAATAACGTACTGACTCGTTGTAGTTCATATTTGAAATCTAAGCGCTAAGCGAGGAAGGAGTCGAGCGCGCTCGCGATGTAGCCTTTCAGCTCTTTGCGGTGTACCACGGCGTCGAGAAATCCGTGCTCCAGTAAAAACTCTGAGCGCTGGAAGCCCTCCGGCAGTTTTTGGCGAATCGTTTGCTCGATTACGCGCGGGCCGGCGAAGCCGATCAGCGCGCCGGGTTCCGCGATATTGAGGTCGCCCAGCATGGCGTAACTGGCAGTGACGCCGCCCGTGGTGGGATCGGTGAGCACGGAAATAAACGGGACGCCGACTTCGTCGAGTTGCGCCAGCGCTGCCGACACTTTGGCCAATTGCATCAGGCTGAGTGTGCCCTCCATCATGCGCGCACCGCCCGAACAGGAAACAATCACCAGCGGCATTTTGTGCTCCACGCAGCGCTCGATGGCCCGCGTCACTTTCTCTCCTACTGCCGCGCCCATGGATCCGCCGATAAATGCAAACTCCATCGAACAGCAGATCACCGGCCGTCCCGACAACAGGCCCTCCGCCGTCAGCACCGCGTCGCTCATGCCCAGCTTCCTGCGCGCCTCCTTCAAGCGATCGGCGTAAGGGCGCGTATCCACGAAATGCAAAGGATCGTTCGAAGCAATCTGCGCGTCATGCTCGATCCAGCGGCCGTCCATCAGCAGTTCCAGGCGCTGCCGCGCGTTCAGGCGGAAGTGATGCTGGCATTTCGCGCAGACGTGCGCGTTGGCTTCCAGGTCTTTTTTCCAGACGATGGCCCGGCAGCCGGTGCACTTCGTCCACAGCCCTTCGGTCTTTACGCGCCGCTCGTCGGGTGGCGTCGGTTGTTCAATCGATTTTTTCGAACGCTTGAACCAGGCCATACTCTTCTCGCTTCAATCAGAATATACCGATTGCCTCAGTAATCAATTCCTCGCTGCGCAAGCCGTACCTGCGAGGGGCGGCGATTGCTAGAAAAACAGAAAGGAATACTGACGGCGGGTCGGGCAAAGGTCAAGCCCGGCCATGCAGCCTGCCAACGCATGTCAGCCGTCCAGATTGGCCAAAAGATCCGCGGCGGTGAAGGTACGCGAACTCTTCACAGAAACGCCAAACAATTTACGCGGCTCGTTGGAGTTGGGATAGGCCAGCGTGTATTCACTGCCGCGAAACAGCTTCTTGAAAAATGTGTCGAAGTCCGAATGGAGCGCCTCGCGAGTTGAATCGCGATTCGGAGCGAGCAGCCGGTCATTAACGAAGAACTCGATCTCCTGGCCATTGAACTGGAGCTTCCGTTCGAGGCTGGGTTCGGCTTCGAGTCGCTGGCAAGCAATCAGGTTCGCACGCATCGCCTGACGGAGAGCCTTCTGATTGCCGCCCTCCACTTCGGCTTTGCGGTTGTAACGCACTCCCAGGCGATCGTCGGTGTCATCAACGCTGTAATTGGCCTGGTGCCCGATCAGAACCACTCCCGGCCCGGCTGGAACGTGCCGGTAGTCGGCCACATCCAGCAGCAGTTCTTCCAAAACTTGCCCTTGAATCCAGCTGTGAAACACCGGAATCAGCGGCTCGAGAGGGACATCCTCTGGGCTTTTGACGATCAGTTTGACGTTGACATGCTGAAGCTGCATAACTCCCATCCAATACGAGCGCTAAACGGCGACCGGCCCGCCCATGCGCTGATAGCAACTGTGGGCGGCCTCGACAAACAGATGCGCCTCGTCGATCAGGTAGCGCGCCGAGTCTGCCGTATGCAGTTGCTGGCTTTTTTGCTGAGCGGCGAATAGATAGTGCGCGAATTTGCCCCCGGCGTACGGGTCAAAAAATTTCTGCGTATCGTAGAACCGCGTGCGGAATTCGCCGACAACCTGATCGCTGTCCTGCGAGATATTCGGATACTCGAGTTTCACCAGACCCCGCGCCGCTCGCACCATAGCCTGATAGGCAAGTTTGCCGGCCTTGTCTGCCTGGCCGTTCTCCAGTGCAACCTGAGCCTCGAAGACTTCTCTTTCCGCATCCGCAAGGTCGAAGTCGATGGCAGACACAACTTCTCCCGCGCATTCGCCTACTCCAAGATCCTCCAGGCTGTATTCGCGGGGATCGCCCCAATCCGTGAAGATAGTGCGGTCCGCCGGGTCGGCAGGAGGCCGCGCCAAGTCTTCCAGCAGAGTCTTCAGTTCCGCTTTGCCCATGCGCTTGATGAAATCTTTAAAAATTTCGCCATTCTTCCGTTCGGTGGAGTAACGATCCACCAACCGCGTGACGACCTCCGGAATGTGCTTCGATGGAACGGCCATGACCGGCATGCCGTAGGATCCCGCGTTGTTGTTCCATTCACCGCCCAAAACCACCTGGAAGTGTGGAACCGCATATCCGGCCATCTTGCGGCTTACGCCGTAAAACCCCAGGTCGGCCACGTGATGTTGGCCGCAACTATTGAAGCATCCGCTGATTTTGATGTGCAGGTGTTGGACGGCTTCATCGAGCTGAGCATTCTTTTCGCCCAGCCTCTTGCGCAGTTCAGCCGCCAGTCCCCGAGAAGAGGAGATGCCCAGTTTGCAGGTATCCGTGCCCGGGCAGGTGACGACGTCCAGGATCGTTTCGGCACTCGGGTCGGCAAGTCCCGCGCCCCGCAGCGCCTGCCAGACCGCGGCAAGATCATCCTGGCTGATCCAGCGCAACACGATGTTTTGTTCCACAGTCGTGCGGATCGTCTCTTTGGTGAACTGCCGCGCGATGTCTGCAAGCGCCCGAAGCTGGTCGGCGGTAATGTCCCCGAGCGGAAGCGCGATGGTGACCACGGCATAGCCCGCCTGCTTTTGCGGGCGGATATTCGTCTTGAGCCAGCGCTGGAACTCCGCGGAACCCAAAAGCGGCGCCTTTCCGGCTGGTTTCAGCGGCGCTTCGGATGCGGCCGTCGCGCTCTCGATATATTCGGTCCACCGTGGATCAGGCGGCAGGGTTTTGCGCTCTTCCAAAACCAGTTCGCGGAATTTTTCGATCCCTAAATCTTGAATCAAAAACTTGATTCGCGCGCGGCTGCGATTTTTCTTTTCGCCAAGCCTGGCGAAAACACGCGCAATTGCCTGGGCCAGCGGCAGCAGTTCTTCCGGCGGAATAAACGAGTCAAAAAGTTTCGCCTGATAGGGAACTGCGCCCAGCCCGCCGCCCACGAGCATTTCGAAGCCAATCTTTCGCTCTCCGTTTTCGGTTCGTTCCTTGGCGATCAAGCCCAGGTCGTGCATGCTCGCCAGACCGCAGGCGTGCTGGCCGCAGCCGCTGAATGACGGCTTGAACTTTCTGCCGAAGTTCTGGCAATCCGGATGCCCCAGCAGGAATTTCGACAGCGCCCGCGCATACGGCGTGACGTCGAACACTTCATCGGGGCAAACTCCCGCGTAAGGGCAGGCCGTCACGTTGCGTACCGAATTTCCGCACGCTTCCCGCGTGGTGATATTGGCCGCGGCAAGGCGGCGCATTATGGTCGGCGTATCCTCGATGTGCACGTAGTGAAGCTGAAAATCCTGCCGTGTCGTCACGTGCGCGATTCCGTCGGAATACTCCTCGGCTAGTTCGGCGAGCGTTTCCAGTTGATCGGCATTCAATCCACCTGCGGGAATCTTGATGCGCTGCATCCCCGGCGCATCCCACATCGTACTGGGACCCTTCGTTAACGCGCCGGACGGATAGGCCATCTCCTGAACTTTTTTACCGTCGTGCCTCTGACCGTTGTCGTACCGCTGCCCGTAAACTCCTCTACGAAGCCGTGTTTCAGCGAACAGGCGCTCTTCGACTTTACCCTGCTTGCGCAGTGCAATTTCCGTCTCGTAAATATCGATTTCACGCGCCAGAGCCTCCGGCGTCTTTCCGGCCAGCTCTTTTTGCCACAGTGAATTGGAAGCCTTCATTTTTTCTGGCAGTCCTTAACAAAAAACCCACCGGCGAATTTGCGTCCGACGGTGGGCCCGAATCAGTGCGAATTGTAAACAGGGCTAGCCGGCAGACCTTGGCGCTGTCATCCGACAACAACACGCGCAGATTGCCGCACAATATGCCATATCTAGAGGCTACCTACCACTACAACCGCTGTCAAGTTCGTTCCCAGGGCGCGCGCGGAGCTATTTTGGATACGGATGCCCGGAAAGGATCGCGAAAGCGCGATAAATTTGCTCCGCCAGCATCACGCGGGCCAACTCGTGCGAGAACGTCAGCGGCGAGAGAGAAATTCGCAGCGACGCACGCTTCGACAGCGCCTCGGGAAATCCTTCGGCCGCTCCGCATAAGAAAACGATTTCGCGCTCGCCTCGATCTCGACACGCCCCGATCCATTCCGCGAACTGTTCCGAAGTAAAGTTTTTTCCTCCAGCATCGAGCAGCACGACCACGCTTCCCGCGCTGGTATCCACGCGCTTCACACTCGCCGCCGATTCCGGCCGTAATTCCCGGATCTCGACCTCGGCGAAACGCCGAATCCGCGCCGTGTAGTCGTCGACTAACGCTCGGATCTCCGGCCTACGCGTTTTTCCCAGGAATAAAAGTTGAATTCGCACCGCGCTTGGGACGGTTTACTGCAATCCGTATTTCTTTCGCTTGTCGAGCAGAGTCTTCCGGCTGATGCCCAGGATTTCTGCGGCGCGCGTGATTTTGTAGTGCGTGCCTTCGAGCGTCTTCTGGATCACTTCGCGTTCCATCTCTTCCAAAGAACGCATACCCGCCACGGCTCCAGAATCCGCCTTGCCAATGCTCTCTGGCAAGTCCTCACGAGAAATGATCGGGCCTTTGCCGAAAATCAGGGCGCGCTCGATGGCATTCTTCAATTCGCGAATATTTCCCGGCCAATCGTAGTTTTCGAGCACGGGCCGCACCTCCTCGTTCAGCGCGGTGCCGTCACGCCCGTGCACGGCCGCCAGCCGTGCCAGCATATGCTCGGCTAATGGAACGATGTCCGCGCGCCGCTCCCTCAGGGCAGGAACGTGAATCGCCAGCACACTCAGCCGGTAATATAAGTCTTCGCGAAAACGCCGTGCCGCGACCGCGCGCTGCAGGTCCGCATTAGTGAGCGCGATGAGCCGCGCCTCGATAGCCAGCGTTTCCGTGCCGCCCAGCCGCTCGAAACTTCTCTCTTCGAGCACCCGCAAAAGCTTCGCCTGGGTGGCGGTGGAAAGCGCGGCCACTTCATCGAGCACAATCGTTCCCGCGCCGGCCATTTCCAGGCGCCCCAATTTGCGTTCCCCCGCGCCCGTAAACGCGCCTCGTTCATGCCCGAATAGCTCGGATTCCACGAGCTCTTGCGGCAGGCTCGCGCAATCTATCTTGAGATACGGTGCGTCGCGTCGCGCGCTCAGTTCGTGGATGAGCCGCGCCAGTTGATCTTTTCCCGTGCCGCTTTCGCCCGTGATCAGCAGCGTTGTTGATGTTTCCGCTACTTTGCGAGCGATCTCCAGCACGTGCTGTGAAGTGGGATCGTGCGCAATCCAGATGGGGACGTCGCTCACGATCAACTGCCTCGTGCCGCATTGCCAGCGGCGGAGGATCCGGGCGTGCTGTCGTCAAAATTAATTCGGCGGGCCACGCGCCAAAGGCGCTCGAGATCGTAAAAGCCCCGCAACCGCTCAGTGAAGATGTGCACGATAAAGCCGCCATAATCCAGCAGAAGCCATTCCGCCCCGGAACGCCCTTCGCGGTGTTGCGGCCGGAGTCCACGGGCTTTCAACGCCTGCTCCACAGCGTCGCTGATGGCTTCCACCTGCGGCGTGCTGTATCCGGTTAAAAGCAGAAAGTAATCGGTGAAGGCTCCCAAGCCCGTCAGGTCCAGCAGGGTTATCGCGCCGGCTTTCTTGTCTTGCGCGGCCTCGATGGCAGAGAGCACTTCGGGGCGAACGGTTTCCGTGCTCAAGTGTGGGTGGTCCGTCGGTAGAGCGCCTGTTTAGTAATGTATTCCTCTACGCGGGGTGGCACAAGGCCGCGAACGGGTCGGCCTCGCTCGATCCGCTGGCGCACGTCCGTCGCCGAAACGTGGCTCGCTACCGTTTCGAGCAGATAGACGGCGGTATCCCGCAGAGGAATCTCGCGCGAATCGCGTTTTTCGTTTGCCTGCGACGGTGCCAAAAGGTCAGGCGGTATCACCTCGCGCAGCCGCTCGATTCGGAATCCGGGACGGTTTGCCACCACGAAATCGCATAGTTGCAGCAGTTGGTCGTAATCTTTCCAGGCATGCAGATCCAGAAAGGAATCGGCGCCCATCATAAAAAATAATGCGGTCGCCGGGACGATTAAACTCCTGACGGAAATGCCGCACTGTATCGATGGAGTAAAAGATCCGGCCGCTTGCGCCATTCATGCTCGCCTCCGCCAGCGAAGGCACAAACCGAGGATGCGCCGAACACGCCAGCGCCACCATTGCGAAGCGGTGCTCGTAGGCGCAAAGCTCTGCGGCTGCTTTGTGTGGCGGCCGGCTCGAGGGGATAAAGTAAACGCAATCGAGGTGAAAGCGGCGCTCGGCGGCGCGTGCCACGGCCACATGTCCGAAGTGGATGGGATCGAAGGTGCCGCCAAAAAGCGCGATCCGACGGCCTTCAGCCGTCTTCTCGCCACGCGCCGCGGTCCTCTTGGACTTCAAATTTCCTCCGTGGCCCTCAAGAACTCTCCGCGCCCGAAGCTTTTTTCATTTTTGTATCGGGCAACTTCGATGCATGGGCATCCTCTTCGCCGAGAGAGGAAGCTTCGCTTTGCTCCACTGGCTCCGGCGGCGCAAGCCGCTCCAGTGCGTCGGCCATGCCTCGTACAAGTTCCTGGATGCCTTCGCCGCTCGCCGCGGAGATCGCGTAAAAATCGAGCTTGCGCTCCGCGCAGTGCTCGCGCAGCCGCTCCAGTCTCGAACGGTCCGTGGTGGCGTCAAGCTTTGTCGCCACCACGATCATCGGCTTGGCCGCCAGCGACTCGCTGAAAGCTGCGAGTTCGCCGCAGATAATTTCAAAATCGCGCACGGGATCCCGGTCGGAAGCGTCGCTAGTGTCCACGAGATGCGCCAGCAGGCGCGTGCGCTCAATATGGCGCAGGAAGCGCGTGCCCAGTCCCACGCCTTGATTCGCGCCCTCGATCAGCCCGGGCAGATCGGCCACGACGAACGTCCGGCCCAAATCCCGGTGCGCTTCGCCTGCATCGTTTCCGCGAAGCTCTGCTGAGACGACGCCCAAATGCGGTTCAAGGGTGGTGAAGGGATAATCGGCAATCTTCGGCCGCGCCGCCGAAATCCGCGAGATCAGCGTGGATTTGCCTGCGTTTGGGAACCCGACCAGGCCCACATCGGCTAGCAGCCGCAGCTCCAGCCTTAGGTGCCGTTCCTCGCCGGGTTGTCCCTCTTCGGACTCGCGCGGCGCCTGATGCCATGGCTTGGCGAAATGCTGGTTGCCACGCCCGCCGCGGCCGCCCCGGGCCACGGTCACCTGCTGTCCCGGCCGCGTCAGGTCGGCCAGCCGCTCGCCGCTCTCTTCGTCGATCACCACGGTCCCGACAGGAACCGCCAGAAGCATGTCGCCTCCGGAATGCCCGGTGCGGTTGGAGCCTTCTCCATGGCGCCCGCGGTCGGCTTTGAATTCGCGATTGAACCGATAGCGCAGCAGCGTATTGTCGTGCTGCGTCGCTTCCAGAATCACGCTCCCACCCGCGCCGCCGTCGCCCCCCGAAGGCCCGCCGTGCGGCACGTATTTCTCCCGGCGAAAGGCCATGCAGCCATTACCGCCGTTGCCTGCCTTGACGTAGATTTTCGCTTCATCGACAAACATGCTTTGTGCCTTTTTCGCTCATTGAAAAGCATACGACACTGACGGGGCGAATAGAACTGCCGTTTCGGCAGAGAAGTGCGCCGGTAAACGTCGGCCAGATGACGCCCGGAAGGTTCAGGGCTGCTCTGTCTGAAGTCCGGAACGTTGGGAATGTCACTCTGAGCAGTTAAGAAGGCCGCACGAATGTGCGGCCTTCGCGGAAATGCGGATCAGTTGACAATGCGATCAGTCAGCCGCGGGCGCTTCCACAGCCGGCGGTGCTGCCGTGGCGGGTTCAGGTTGCCGAACGGCCTCAGCGGCGATCTTGGCAGGTAGGACGCTGATGAACCGGCCAGAGCGGCCCTTATCTTCAAAGCGCACATAGCCAGTTATGACTGCGAATAGAGTGTCGTCTTTCCCGCGCCGCACGTTTAGGCCCGGCTTGTGCTTGGTCCCTCGCTGACGAATCAGAATGGTCCCGGCATTGACGAGCTGCCCCCCGAAGCGCTTCACACCCAGCCGTTGTCCCGGAGAGTTCCGGCCGTTTACCGAAGATCCGCCACCTTTTTTATGTGCCATAACCTTACCTGCCTTCCAACCGTCTCGCTGTCATCCCGAGCCAGTTCGCGCTTCGGAACCGAAGGCCCGGAGGACGCTTCGGCGGAGCGCGGACGACCGAGGGATCTGCTTTTCGTTCTAAGGGGTCGGGCTAAAGTGCGATGTCGCTGACTTCAACCGCCGTGTAATTCTGCCGGTGCCCGCGCTGGATCTTGTACTGCCCGCCCGTCTTGTACTTCAGCACCGTGACCTTCCGATGGCGTCCCTGCGACACAATCTTGCCTGTAACTTTAGCGGCTGCGGCGTTCTTGCCGGTCAGGACCTTCTGGTCGTCGGTGCTTACGGCGACCACTTCGCCAAACGTAATCTTCCCGCCTACCTTGCCGGGTAGCGTTTCCACCTTCACGGTTTCGCCCGGCGCGACGCGGTACTGCTTTCCTCCACTGCGGATCACGGCGTACATCCTGCCTCCAGTTGCAAATGGGAAACCACGATTATACGGGCCTAACGCGGGCGCGTCAATTACGTGTGCCCATCGAAGATCTGGTTCAGGTGATGACGCAAGTGGCGAATATAATCGTTCATCAGCCAGTCGAGCGTGACCGGATTGTCACCCCCAATCACGCATTGCGCGCTCAGCCGATCGGGCGGGACATTTGCCATCACATGAACGATATGGCGGTTCAACTGTTCCCATAACTGGACGAGCTCAATCCAGGGGCGCTCCCGATATTTTTGGACCGCAACCCAGCGGTCTTGCTCATACCCTGGCCAGACCAGGCGGTCGGTCGTCTGCGCGCGCACGAAGCGCTCCTGATTATTGAGTGCGGAGTCGATGAGGTGACCAAGAATCTCCTTCTTCACCCATTTACCCGCACCCCGAGACCGCATGACCTCTTCTTCCGAAAGCGCCGGAAGTTTTTTTGCGGTGTCGGAAACAACCGCACGAAGATCCGTAGCCGCTTTCGTCATTGCTTCTTCCGCTCGTCCATCCAAGCATACATCCGCCGCACGCCGCGAATATCCGCGCCCGGTCCGGTGATCTGCGGGAAATCGGCCTTATGCGCGGTAAGGTCGACTTTTTGCGCGGCTTCGTCCGCGGTAACTCCTTGCGCCCGAAGCTTCGCAACCTGCGCCGTCAAATCTTTGAGATAACTCTGATACGCGGTGATCAGTGCCTTCTCGTGGAATGGCACGCCATGCCCCGGCAACACCGTGCCGAAATCGAGCTTCTTCACCTCGTCGAGCGTGGTGATCCATTCGTCGAAGATGCCGTCGCCCATGTAAGCCAACCGCGACTCCATCAGGTCGCCGGTACACACAATCCGTTCCTTCGGCAAAAAGACCACAGTGTCGCCCGGAGTATGCCCACGCCCCAAAAACAGGAGCTGGATTTCGCGCTGACCGCGATGCAGCGTCAAATGCGACGAATACGTCATCGTCGGAGGCGTTGGTTTGATCTCGGCGAATTGCTTCTGCTCGGCTTCGGTGGCTGCAATCTGCTGCTGCAGCGCAGCGCGCTTTTGCGCATCCGTCTCGGCGCTTGCCTGCTTCTTCAGAGCCTCGATTTGACCCGGCAGACTCTCCTGCGCGGTCTTGAAGGGCTCGCGGTGCAGCACGTCCAGGTTGAGGATGGCGTAGCGGATATACTCATGCCCGATGATTTGCACGTCAGCACCGAAGACGGAATTGCCGTCCGTATGGTCATAGTGAAAATGCGTGTTCACCACCCAGCGAATGGGCTTGTCGGTGAGCAGCTTGACGTCCTGCACCAGCGCCCGGCCGACCGCCGGCGTGACGCCCGCATCCACGAGCAGAACGTCGTTGTCGTTAACGATCACCACGTCGTTGCTGCCTGTGATCATGCTGCCGCTGGCCGTGGCGTAGTAAACGCCGTCGGCGATCTTTTCGAAATTGAAAGCCTTGCCCTTGGTTACCGGCCCCGACGTATACGTAATACCTGCGTTGCCTTGCGCCTCTGCTCGCGCCGCGAAAACCCAGCACGCCGCTATAAGCATGGGCACGACAGTCAGCATTCTGCGCATTTTCATTTCGACCCTCGCTGCTGGTTCAATCTTCGGCTTGGGATTCCCAGGTCAAACGTGTCCCGCATTCTATACAGAGTAACCGTCGCACAGTAGCCCTTAATTCGAAATTTGACCCCCTATTTGACCCTTATTTGAATTGTTCGTCGATTTCGACTTGGTAGCCTGCTGCGAGCCGGTTCGTCTCGTTGGCCATGCCCACGACGGCCATGAGTTCGGCGAACATGGCTTCGGACATGCCTTTCTTGCGCGCCGACGCGGTATGCGAAGCAATACAGTACCCGCATTGATTGGTTACGCTCACGGCCACGTAAATCATCTCTTTGGTCAGCGCATCCAGCGCCCCCGCGGCCATGATCTGCTTGATCGATTCCCAGGTGCGCTTCAGCGTCACCGGGTCGTGTGCCAGCGCCTTCCAGAAATTATTCACCCAGTCGGTTTTGCGCGTGGCCATGATGTCGTCGAAAACCGCGCGTACCTCCGGGCTGGCGTCTTTGTATTCAATCAAGCCGCTCGTGCTCATGCAGAACCTCGCTCTTTTAAACCTAAGTGTTCTGGTTAACTGGAAAGATTAGCAGGGAATTTTAGCAGAGAAGTATTGTGGCTGAAGGCGAGCCCAGGAGCGGTAAAGGGCCTCAGGGCGTCCCGCCTTGCTGATTGGGTGTCGCTTCGGCTGGCTCGTGAGGGCGCCGAATATCGC
Source organism: uncultured Acidobacteriota bacterium (assembly GCA_963846235.1). GTDB lineage: Bacteria > Acidobacteriota > Terriglobia > Acidiferrales > UBA7541 > Palsa-189. The sequence goes on along the minus strand of CAWJVF010000002.1, from coordinate 1,626,972 downwards.
GCGAGAGCATCAGTTTCAACGTCACTTTATCCGTCGCTGCCGTCAATCCAAATCCGATGCCCGCCTCTACGTCCAGGACTTTACTGGTGTGATCGACCACCGCCCAGAGCGAGTGATACTGCCCGCTTACGGTCGCGAACTGACGTACGGGTCCGTAATCGGCGTAGTGCTCCGCCGCAAAAGTCCATTTCGGCGAGTAATTGTAGGCAAGCCGCATCGCCGGAACGAAGACATAGTTGCTGACGCCGGTCCAGTCCGTATCCAGAATCGGATTAATGATGATGTCCACCGGATGTAGATGAAGTCCGATGATGGGCCTGATTTCGGAAGTGAAGTGCCTGCTCTCCCAATATGAGGCGTTATAGCTGAACTCGAAATTCATGCCGTAAAAGAACGTGTGATCCGCCGCGTGCGGTCTCACGAAAAGTTCCCGCAATTTGACGCTATCGAGCGTTGATCCGCGGCCTTTGGAGACGCTATAGACCGGTAAATAAAGTCCCTGCTCGAACCATGGCGTTATTCCGAAGGCAAACTCGGGGACGCCGTTATAGGAACGATCGGAGATGATCGCGCCCGGAAACGCCGGCTCTTTGATCCCGCTTGGCGTAAAGTTCTGATGCCACATCAGATTGATAACGCCGGGCTCGGCAATCTCCGCGTCATACACCTGGATCTCGTCCGTCTGCGCGCAGCCCACTCTAGGTGCGGCAATTGCCGCCAGGACTACGGCCAGGAACATCAGGGCTTTCCGCACAACGAACCCGTGCGGGAAGATAGGGAAGATAAAGTTGAAAGTTCGTTTCATCTGGCCAACACCCCGGCCTAAGCGGGCGCCAGCATACCTCAAGAGCGCGAATTTTTGCCTGTTAAATTAGCGTTAAAGTGCCGGTCCAAGCAGGATCGGCGTCGCGAGCGAGAAACCAGAGCGACGGATCTCTCCGGAATCTCCCGCTATTTCAGGCGTGGGGATGCGCTTTGTCATACACCTCCATCAACTGCCGGATGGAAGCGTGCGTATAGCGCTGTGTTGTGGAAAGAGAGCTATGGCCTAGGAGTTCTTGAATGGCGCGCAGGTCCGCGCCATCTGCCAGCAGGTGGCTGGCAAAGGCATGTCGTAGCGAATGCGGATGCAGGTCCCAATTCACGTTCATCAGGCGCACATATTTTTTCACCACCCGCGTCACCGAACGGGTGCCCATTCGCCGCCCCTCGTGACTCAGAAAAACGGCGCGCCCGTCGCCACTGTTCCTCGAACGTGTCAACAATTTCCCGCGAATCGGCCAGTAGCGCTCGAATGCTTCCTCGGCCTTCGAGCCATACGGGATGATGCGCTCTTTATTGCCTTTGCCGAGCACCCGCAGCATCCGCTCTTTGCGATCGACGTCGTCGATATTGAGACCGGTGAGCTCGCTCACACGCAGGCCCGAAGCATAAAGCAACTCGAGAATCGCGCGATCCCGTTGTAGAAGCAGCGCTGCATCTTGCTCCGCTTCCGAGGTCCGCGCCGACGGGCGTTTTGGCTTGGGTCTTTGGACTTTGGCAAGGCCATCGAGGAATTCGTTCATCTCCTCGGCGCTCAGGATCGAAGGTACGCGCTTAGGCAGCTTCGGCGTAGCCACTAGCCGGGCTGCGTTTTCCCGCACGATCCCTTCTCGCGCGCAAAACTTCAGGAACGACCGCAGCGCCGCCAGCTTGCGCGCCATGGAGCTTTTTTGCAGCTTCTGGTCGTGCAGATATCCAAGATATTCGCGGATCACGCGATGGTCGACGTCTGTGACCTTTACTGGAGGGCTATCGGGAGGACTGAGGTAAGTGTGAAACTGCTCGAGATCGCTCGCGTAATTCCGCAGCGTGTGCGCCGAGGCATTGCGCACCGAACGCAGGTACGCCAAAAATTTCTCGATCGCCGCTTTCATTCTTTACAGTATTCCGGAGCCCCTGGCGGGTGACGAAGAATCTCTCTTTTTTTGTCGCCGCCGCGCCCCGCTTACGGCTTGCCCGCGCCGACCTCTTCCGGAGTCGCTTCTTTCTGCTCAGATTCCGGCGCCGCAATCTCCCAATCACAGCCTTCCTTCAAGCAGGTACGTACGTGCTCGGTCTTGGTGAGCTTGTCCACAATAAAGGGAGCGCCACACTTGGGGCAGGGCTCCGCAAGCGGTTTGTATGGCGTAGTGAAATCGCATTCCGGGTAGCGATTGCAGCCATAGAAAACGCGGCGCCGTCCTTTCTTGGCTCTGCGCTCGACGAACTCGCCCGTTCCGCACTTGGGGCAGTTGATCCCCAGCGTCTTGGAGCGAATAAATTTGCACTTGGGATAACCGGTGCAGCCGATAAATTCCCCGTACTGCCCATGTTTCAGCACGAGCTGCGACCCGCACTCAGGGCAATTTTCGTTCAGCAGCACGTCCGGCTGCAGCGCCTTGCGCGTGCCGGCAGCCAACCGCCGCGTCGTTTTGCAATCCGGATAACCTGAGCACGCCAGGAACGCGCCCCAGCGCCCCTTCTTGATCACCATCTCGCGGCCGCAATTGTCGCAAGTCGGCGTTTCCGCGTCGCCCTCGCCGCTCGTCTCCGGCGAAAGATCCTCGATGAAGTCGCAATCCGGGTAGCGCGAGCAGCCCAGGAAAAATCCCAGCCGGCTGATGCGCTCGAGCAATTCGCCCTGGCCGCATTTTTCGCACTTCTTGCCCGTGGGGATGCCGGCCTTGTAGGACTCCATGTCCCCTTTGGCTTGCTCCAGATCCTCCTCGAAGCGTGAGTAAAATTCCTTCACCGAATCCTTCCAGCGCAGCCGGCCCTCTTCGATTTCGTCCAGCTCTTCTTCCATGCGCGCGGTGAAGCTCACGTCGAAAATATCCTCGAAGCTCTTCACCAGCAGATCGTTCACTTTTTCGCCCAGCATTGTGGGCGTAAAGCGCCCCTGATCCTTGTTCACGTACTCGCGTTCGACGATCGTCGAGATAATCGAGGCATACGTGGACGGCCGCCCGATTCCTTTTTCTTCGAGTTCTTTTACCAGCGTCGCTTCCGAATAACGCGGCGGCGGTTCGGTAAAGTGCTGGTCGGGCCGCAGCGTCTCGAGCTTCAAAATTTCGCCTTGTGTAACCGGCGGCAGCCTGCGGCCTTCGTCGCTTTCGGCGGCATCGTCATCTTCGCGCTCGGCCGAGATTTGATAGGCCGCAAGATAGCCTTCAAACTTCATCACCGAGCCGGTGGCTCGGAAGAGGTAATCGCCGGCGCTTATGTCAATGCTGGTTTGGTCAAAGACCGCTGGAACCATCTGCGAAGCCACGAACTTCTGCCAGATCAGTTGATACAGCTTGAAAAGATCGTCGCTTAAATAAGGTTTGACGTCCGCGGGCTTGCGCGACACATCCGTCGGACGTATCGCCTCGTGCGCCTCCTGCGCTTCTTTCTTCGATTTATAGAAATTAGCCTTCTCCGGCAGGTAATTCGGGCCGAATTCCGTTCCGATCAAGTCCCGCACTTGCCCCAGCGCCTCACTCGACACCCGCACCGAATCGGTGCGCATGTACGTAATCAGCGCGACCGAGCCTTCCTGGCCTAGCTCGACGCCCTCATACAGCCGTTGCGCCAGCGCCATGGTGCGCTTGGCCGTGTAGCGCAGGCGGTTGTAAGCCGCCTGCTGCAGCTTGGAAGTCGTAAATGGCGGCTGCGCATGGCGCCGCTTCTCTTTTTGCGTGACTTCGGATATCTGCCAGCGCGCTTTTTCCACCGCCGCAATAATCGCGTCGGCTTCCGCCTGCGTGTGGACTTCGATGTCTTCGCCCTTGTGCTTGGCCAGCTTGGCCTCGAACGAAGGGGGCTCGGCCGCCGCAAGCTGCGCATGCAGCGTCCAATATTCCACCGGCGTGAACGCGCGGATCTCGCGTTCCCGCTCCACAATCAGCCGCAGCGCCACGGTCTGCACGCGTCCAGCCGACAGGCCGCGCCGCACTTTATCCCACAGCAGCGGCGAAATCTTGTAACCCACCAGGCGATCCAGCACGCGACGCGCCTGCTGCGCGTCCACCAAGTTTTCGTTGATCTGCCCGGGATGCTCGAAGGCCGCGCGTATTGCCCGTGGCGTGATTTCGTTGAACATCACCCGGAAAATATGATTCTTCCGCAGCTCCGCTTCCTCTTGCCCCTTGCGCAGCTTTCCTTTCTTTTTCTTGCCCGCGCCATTCGAGCCGTTCTTCCCGTTCTTGGCGGCCATGGTCGGTTTCAGAACTTCCGCCAGATGCGCGCAGATGGCTTCGCCTTCACGATCGGGGTCGGCGGCCAGGTAGATGGCGTCGGATTTCTCCGCTGCCTTTCGCAGGCTCTCCACCACGTGCGTCTTGTCGGGACTGATCTCGTAGGTCGGCTCGAAGTTGCGCTTGATATTGATGCCCAGCTCTTTCTTGGGTAGATCCATGACGTGGCCGTAGGACGCCTTGACCGTGTAGTTGCGGCCGAGATATTTGTTGATCGTCTTCGCCTTTGCCGGCGACTCGACGATGACTAGTGATCTTGCCATAAGCTTTGTTTGTAAACCCAAACGCCCGTCAGCGGGCGAATATATGTCCTTCCGCTACCTAAAGCCAAACTCGTTACTAAAGCAATACCCGTGATTCCGCTTCGTTATGTTGGCTTCGGCTTGTCATTCTGAGCGGAGCATCCGATATTCCTTCGGAAATCCGGTTTCTGGATTTTCGATCGGATGCGCAGTCGAAGAATCTCTCTTCGTCTTTGTCTGCGTCTTTCTCCGCACGCTCCTTACAGTAGCACCCGGACGAACTGCTTTCCCGGCATCTGCCGGATAATCCCGCGCATCTCCATCTCGCACAGGGCAGCCAGCGTTTCCGAAGAACTCAACCCCGTCGTCTCCACCAGTTCGTCCACGTGAATGGCCTCTTCGATGCGGATCAGGTCGAAAAGTCGCTTCTCGATGGGCGACAGGTTCGCCTCAAACAAGGACGCGCGCTCTTCCTGTGTGGTTGCTTCCACCGGGAAAAGCTCCGCGCGAATCTCTGTCGGCAATTCCTCCACCACGTCCTCCCAGCCTACCACTAGCTTCGCGCCTTGTTTGATGAGCTGGTTGGGCGCAAAGCTCACAGGCTCCGTGACATTTCCCGGCACGCCATAGACTTCGCGGCCAAACTCCATCGCCAGCCGCGAGGTGATCAGCGAGCCCGAATACTGCGCTCCCTGCACAACGATCACTCCCAGCGCCATGCCCGCGACCATGCGGTTGCGCACCGGAAAATTCTCCGGCGCGGGATAGGTCCCCATGGGAAATTCCGTAATGATCGCGCCGCGCTTCTCGACCTCCTCGAAGAGTTTCCGGTTCTCTTTCGGATATACAACGTCGATACCGGAACCGAGGACGCCGATCGTTCCTCCGCGCGAAGCGGCGCAGGCGCCGCGGTGGGCTGAGCTGTCGATTCCTCGCGCGAGTCCGCTGGCAACGATCAGGCCATGCTCGGCCAAGTCGCGCGCCAGCCTTTCCGCTATTTGATTACCATAAGGGGTCGGCCGTCGCGTCCCGACGATGGAAATTGTGTAACGGTTCAGAACTTGCTCATTCCCCCGGACATACAGCAACGGCGGGGGATCGTAGATTTCCAGTAGGCGCTTGGGATACTCGCTCTCCTCCCAGTGTATCAGGTGGCAACCGGCCTTGCGCACCTGCGCCAATTCTTTCTCCGCGTCGCGAAAAGCAGCCTTTGAAAAAGTGGCCTGCGCCGCCGCCACGGGCAATTGGCAGGCCTCCAGTTCCGTCAGCGATGCGCGGAAGATTTCCTCAGGCGAACCGAAGTGCCGCAGCAGTTTTGCCGCGAGGCGCGCACCCAGCCCAGGCGTCAGACGCAGCGCCAGCCACGGAAGGGAGTGGTCCAGGTCCACAGCGCCGCGAACCCTATTGCACATTCTCTATGTCTGTCAAGCCACCATTGTTCCCTCGCCCGCCGAAGCCTCTCGTTCATTCACATTCGCCTGACCACTGGTCGTCTGAATTTCAGGCGTTCTGATAAGCTGAGCTTCGATGCGCGCCGCAAAAAAGGCCAAACGCGACCGAATCAATCGGCCTTTAGTCGTCGGGCCTGTCGAGCGATATACCTCTGGACGCAAGGCGGAATTTCTCCTATCGAGCGCAACGACTCAAAAAGACTATGAGCGTGCACGGAAAGAAGTGAGGAAGCTCGGCCTTGATCCTAAAACGATTCCGCATCGCCGGCCTGAATAGCAATTTGGTTACCGAAATATTTCTGGATCCAAGGCCAAGCGGCGACGTGCCTCGGGTTGAGGACTGGAACTTCTCCTAGCGAAAGAGGCCGGTGTGGCCCAGCGAGTAGCGGCCGGGTTGCGGATAAACGCACAGTCCGTGCGGACCCTTGCCCACCGGAATTCGCGCGAGCAGTTTTCCTGAAGTCGTATCAAATGCGTAGACTTCCGCGTTGTATCGTCCTGAAATCCACAATACGTTTCCGTCCGCTGAGATTCCGCCCATGTCCGGGCTGCCGCCATGCGGGATGCGCCACTTGGCGATAATCTTCTCGCTGGCAAGCTCCATCACGGAGATGCTTCCTTCACCGCGATTCGAGATGTACAGGAATTTTGAATCGCGGCTCACCAGAATTCCGTGCGTGCCTTTCCCCGTTTTTACAAACCCGATTTTCGCGAAGCGTTCGGGATCGATCACGTGGACGCCGTTCGCTTCCATATCGGCCACATAGAACGTCTTGGCGTCGGGGGATGTCCGCACGTCTTGCGGCATGTCATGCGGCCCTAGTTCGATGGTGGCGAGAATCTTTCGCGCAGCCGTCTCCACCTTGAGCAATTTGCCGTCAAATTCGCAACTTGCGATGAAATAGCTTCCGTCCGTCGAAAAGTCTAGGTGATTGACGCCTGTGCAGGGCACTTGCAGCGAAAAGTTGAGCTTCATCGTTTGCGGATCGCGAAAATCCAGCCGATGCAGAGCCTCGGCCACCACGATGGCTTCACTGCCGTCCGGGGTGAAATAAAGATTGTAGGGATCGTCCACCGAGACAGTTTTCTCCACCTTGGCGGTCGCGGGATCGATCTTGGTCAGCGCGTAACCCTGATCGTCCAGCACCCACAGCGTTTTCAGGTCGTAAGACGGCACGATGTGCTGCGGCAGCCGGCCGACTTTGAAGTGATCCACCACCTTGTACGTCGCTGGGTCGATCACGTCTACGCTTGCGCTGTCGCTATTGGGCACGTAAACCCGGGAAGGGAAGTCCTTTACTACGGGACTCAGTTGGTTCGGCCGGTCCGCCGCATAAATATCGTCTGTATGGAGTGCCTTTGCGGCGGCCCTAAGCGCCACATTCGCCGGCAGGGCGCCTTCCTGGATTCTTCGGGTTACCGACGATACAAGCAGTGCCGGGTGCGCAAACAACAGGCCTGCCACGACGAAAATCAAGGTGATGAGAAGCAGACGAATTAGTCCGGAACGTAACACGACGGGGAATTGTAGTTCAGAAATTTTGCGTCCGCGCGGCCGATTTACGCGCGTGTAACGGCAGTATAAACGGCGTCGGATCGAGCATCAAGGAAGCCTGAGGGCGATCTTGCTGGCGGAGAATTGCAAATTAAAAACTAAAGTTCGTCTCGACGTAACCCAGTTGGGCGCTCGTGCCGGCGGGATAAATGCTGGCAATCACACTTTTGCCCCACGCGTGCGCATAGTAAAGCGTCACGCTGAACCCGTACCCAAGCGGAAAATCCAAGCTCATGTCCCAGACGTTCGCCAGGCTGCGGGCGCCTCCGCTGGTCCGCCCCGAGTAGCCGAAGCTCGAGGGCTGAAATGCGCCTCCGCCCGAATACCACAGGTCCTGCGCCGCGGCTAGGCGCAGCGCATGCAGTTCGCTGCGGGCAATCACAGAACGCGGAAGGCGAAACTCCGCCGTGCCGTAGAAGTCTTCGTTGTTCTCCATGTTGTAGAACGGGAAGCGCGCGTACAGCCGAGGCGTCGGCAGAAGTTGGAAGAACGTGCCGTGCCGGCCATCCGCCGGATTCGAATCGCCGCTGCCGAAAGAATACCCGGCGCTGAACCACGGCTTCGCGGTCTGGACGGGAGGTTGCCAGCCGAATTCGCCCACAAAGGCTCCGGCGCGCTGTGTCAGCGATCCCCAACTGCCATTTTGCCAGGCTCCCCACAACAGAAAATCGAATTGGCCGCTTCCGCTCGTGTGCAAAACTTGGGCGTAGTCGGCGCCATAGGTGCCGAGACGAATTTGATTCGTATCGGCCACACGCGCCGCGAGCGGCCGGTTGTCCGTCTTCACCACCCCGGCTCTTTGGTCGATGTAACCAAGGGCGAAAACGCGCAGTTCGCCCGATCCGCTCCGAACTGCGGTCGGGAGCGTGTACGCGCCATAAAAAAGATCCACGTTGAGTTCGCCCATCGCGTCCACCTGGAACGCGCCCTCCGTGGGCCTCATTGCAACCAACGTGACATTGCTCTTGCCCGCATCCACGCTCAAGTGGACGCCATCGAAACTGCGCATCACAGCAGAATAGTTAAACTCGCCGATCAGCCGCTGGGCTATCCGCGTATTCACTATCTCCGCGAGCATCGGGTCGGTCGGTGTCACTTCCACTCCGTCGGAGAAACCAAATCGGCCCAGCGTGATTTTCCCGTTCCGCGGAAAATGAATGCCCAGGTAGCCCTGCTTCAGGAAGCCGCTCGCCACATTTCGCTGGTTTCCATTCGCGACGTAATACGTTCCGCCAAGCCCCAGTTGGCCTTGGTTCCCCGGCGCGATCGCATTGCCAGGCAGGCCGAGAATGGCGTCTTGCGCCCCTTCGATCAGCCAGTCAAAGCTCTCGCGTTTTTGCCCGACCCCCGCTCGCAAAAGCGAATGCGCGAAAACATAGTTGTTCCTGCCGGAATTCGCCTGAAACCAATCCCACGCCTCCGCTCGGAAGCGCCAGCTGCCAAATACATTCAATGAGGATCGCTTCGGAGGGTCGTCGTCGGGTTCTTTCTTTGCTTCCTGACGGCCGTTCTGCGCAGCTACAGCGGTACTCGGTCTGGAGTTCGTACCTAGGCTTGCCTGCGATTGGTCCGAGCCCGAAGGAAACACGCCGGTCGCATCGGTCTGCGGCAGCGCGAATAAGGTGTTAGTTGTCGCTAGGAGAAGCAAAAAAGCGAAGCATATAGCCCGCAAACTTCCTCAACCTTTCGTCAACTCAGCTTGACGACCTTCATCTCCCGCTTGCCAAGCCGCCGCGCGCCATTCTCGGTAACCACGATGGAATCGCCGAATTGCGCCGTGCCGCCGCTCTTCAACCGGAACGCCGGCTTCACGTCGAAGACCATGCCCGCCTGCAGCACAATTTGTCCTGTGGCGCCAGCCGAACCGCCGCGCGGCAGACGTGCCCAGTCCGCCGGAATGGATCACCAGCGCGCCGGGTTTATCGCCTCGCGCCACTAGCCGCTTGTCGTAAGGCGCGCAGATCTCTTTCACCATTTTCCCCGGAGCGATTGCCGCAACCATCTCTCCGAACGTATCCAGGCTATCTTTTGCAGCGGCATCCCAATCCGCCGGAGCCGGAGAACCAACCACCACGGAATGATTCACCTGCGAACCATATCCGAGCACGCATCCCGAGCACTCCTGGCTCAGCACCTGCCCCGCGCGCATCACTTCCTCGAGCGGCCGATTGAGCGCGCTATTGCCCGGCCCATCTGCGCGCACCGAAACTCGGAAGGGCCGCTCGCCGGAAGCGTTCACCATGGCGTTGAACATTGCCAGCCACACCACGCGCTGCGGCACACCCGGACGCGCTGTCTCGAACATTGCCTGCAAACCCAGCTCGCCGATTTGCGTCGTTTTCTCCAGAACGGCGATCTCCTCCGGACTGTGCAGCGCCGCGACCCCATCGATCAGATAGCTGGCCGGCTGGAATTTCGCCTGCGGAAACGCCTTCAGCACGCGGTCATACGTCGTATAGGTCACTTCGCCTTCCGGTTGCCGCGAAGCATCCACCAGATCCGTCACGCCCATGCGCCCCTGCCCCACGTTTGCTTCCTTCATCGCGTCGATAATTCCCTCGGACCAAACATCGATCACACGCACATCGATTCCGCGCTCCTGCGAAAGCTTTTCCTCGCGCGCGCCTTTTATCTGGTTAGTGGAAAGCGCCGTCACTTTGCCCTCTACCGGCAAAATCACCCATTTGTACGGCAGCGAAATTCCCGTCACGTACTCGATGTCCGCGTCTCCGTCCTGCCGTTCGGAGATCATCTCCCCCGGATGGTGCTGGCACACCAGCAGGCAATCGAGTTGCGCTTCCTTCATCTTTTGGCGAACCGCCGCCCAGCGGCGATGTATCTCGTCTGCCGACCATGCCTTCGGCAGCGAATCCGGCGTAATCGCGCCCGGCTTCTGCGCCCCGCCCGAACCGCGTTCCGTTTGCGCCGCTCGCGCCCAGCTCGAACCCGCGGACGTCAGCAGCGAAGCTGCAATCCCTGCGGACGCTCCCTGCAGCAGTTTTCTGCGCGAAAATGCCCTTCCCGCCTTTGCGTGAGGAAGTTTTCACCTTTCACCTCCGGGACTCGCGCCGTTCGAACTGCCCGTACGCCTTCTATAGCAACTCACTGCCTGCGTCAAGCCGCCTTCTGCCGTGGCGTCTTAGCGTTCGCGTGCTGAGCCTTCCTTGATCCAATTGGGGTACAATGCCCGTCAGGCTGCGCATCAACGATAGGGACTTCGCAGAGAAAGGCCTGCCATGAAACGAACATCCCGAAAACGAACTCTCTTCCTGTTTCTTACGGTTGCAGCGCTTGGCACCGGAATTTCCGTCGCGCTCGCTTGGCCGCCGGCTGATGAGCCCATAAACACGTTGACGGGCTCGGCCGCATTCGCCACCGTCGCTACGGAAAAGCCTGGCACGTTCCGCAAGATTACGGCAGACGATTTGCCGGCTCCCTTTACGACGCCGTCCGCTGCGAACCAAAGCCACATCATTGCGCGCCCGGCGAACGCCTCGCTTCAGGTGCCGCCCGGATTCCAGATCGCGCTTTTTGCCACTGGCTTCGATCAGCCCCGCGAGCTGCGCACGGCTCCAAATGGCGACATTTTTCTAGCCGATAGCAGTGCCGGTGAAATTAAAGTGCTGCACGGAATCAAAGACGGCAAAGCCGAAAGCACCACGGTTTTTGCGAACGGCTTTACTCGGCCTTTCGGGATGGCCTTTTACCCTCCCGGATCGGACCCGCAATACCTCTATGTCGGCAACACCAACTCCGTCGTCCGCCTGCCATATCGCAATGGAGATCTAAAGGCGCGCGGCCCCGCCGAGGTAATCGTGAAAACTCTGCCCAGCGGCAATGCGTCCGACCCCTATGGCGGCGGCCACTGGACGCGCGATGTCGTCTTCTCGCCCGACGGTAAAAAGATGTTCGTCGCCGTGGGCTCTCGCTCCAACGTCGACGATGCGGATAACAACCCCGGCGAAGTGCACCGCGCCGATGTGCTGGAGTTCAATCCCGATGGCACTGATCTCCGCGTCTTCGCCTCCGGCATCCGCAATTGCGTCGGCGAAGCCATCCAGCCCGAAACCGGCGACCTCTGGTGTTCCACCAACGAGCGCGACTCGCTCGGCGATAACTTGCCGCCCGATTACATTACGCACGTCCAGCAGGGCGGCTTTTACGGCTGGCCGTGGTATTACACCGGCGGCCATCAGGACCCGCGCCATGCCGGCAAGCATCCCGAGCTGAAAGATAAAGTGATCGTCCCGGACGTGCTCCTGCAGCCGCACAATGCTTCGCTCGAAATCGCTTTTTACGAAGGCAATCAGTTTCCGCCGGAATATAAAGGCCAGATTTTCGCCGCCGAACACGGCTCCTGGAATCGCGGGACGCGCACGGGATACGAAGTGATCCGCGTGCCGGTCGAACACGGCAAAGCCACCGGCGCGTACGAAGATTTCGTCACCGGCTTTGCTACGCCCGATGGCCAGGTGTGGGGACGGCCGGTCGGCGTCACCGTTGCGAGCGATGGCTCGCTTTTGGTCAGCGACGATGGTTCGAAATCCGTCTGGCGCGTCAGCTACTCCGGCCACCCTGGCAGCAACTAGAAGCTGTTCATGTAGAGCGTCAGATCCGCAATTGCCTGAGTCAATGAGACTGTCATTGCCGAGCGCGGTGCCTGGAAACGTTGCTTAATAGAGGAATCTGCTTTATGGGCACCTAAATCGATCGACGATCCCGCCAATTCGCTAACCGAACAGTCTTACGCCGGCCAAGGCGTCGCTGGCACTTTCATGCGCTCTGGCCTTCCTGCTGGCGCTTGCCTTCGCCGCCGCTGCCCCCGCCCAGGCGCCCGCGCAGGCTCCCACCCTCGGCAAAGCCGACGCCGCTCGCTACCTCGACACCATCAAAACGCTGGCCGCTCCCGATATGGAAGGCCGCGGCGCAGGCACCAAAGGTATCGAACGCGCCGCGCATCTGCTCGAGCAGCGCTACCAGAGCCTCGGCCTCGATCCCGCCGGAACGCAAGGCTTCTTCCAGCCTTTTACCGTGACCACCGGCGCGAAATTCAGTGTCGGATAACGATCTGCAGGAAGACATCGCCGGCAAAAAAAAAATCCTGAAGCTGAACGACGACTTCGTCCCCTTCAGCTTCTCCTCCTCCGGCCAAGCTGCAGCCCCGGCTCGTCTTCGCCGGCTACGGCGCCTCCGCCGACGAATTTGGCTACGACGACTACGCCGGCCTCGACGTGCAGGGCAAGATCGTCGTCCTGCTGCGTTACGAGCCCACCGGCTTCGCCGCCAAGGGCGGCCATCAGGGGCTCACCCAGCACGCCGCCTTGATCACGAAAGCGATCAACGCGCGTAATCACGGCGCCAAAGCCGTGGTCGTGATCAACGGCAAACTCGGCGACGGCGAAGACGATCTGCTGACGCGCTTCGGCAGCGTCAGCGGGCCGGAAAATGCCGGCATCCTATTGGTGCAAGTAAAAAACAAAGTAGCGCAGGATTGGTTCGCCGCCGCGGGCAAATCGCTCGCCGCCGTGCAGAACCAGATCAACGCAGGCACCAAGCCCGCTTCCTTCGCCTTTCCCGCCACGCTGCACCTGAGCGTCGACGTGCATATCGATACGCTCCACGCCACCGTAAGCAACGTCCTCGCCTATCTTCCCGGCAAGACCGACGAATACGTCATCGTCGGCGCGCACTACGATCATCTGGGTTACGGCAATGCCGATTCGCTCGCGCCTTCGCAGATCGGGCAGATTCATCCCGGCGCGGACGACAACGCCTCCGGCACCTCCGGCGTGCTCGAACTGGCGCGCCTTTTCGCGCCGCTCAAAGGTCAGCTTCCGCGCGGAATTCTCTTCATGTCATTCGCCGGCGAAGAGCTCGGTCTGCTCGGCTCGGCCCATTGGACGCAGCAGCCCACGCATCCGCTCGACAAAGCCGTCGGCCATGGTCAATATGGACATGATCGGCCGCATCAAAGACGAAAAGGTTTACGTCGGCGGCGTGGGCACCGGCTCGACGTTCCAGGCCATCCTCACGGCCGCGCAGAAAAATTCGCCCTTTCACTTCGAATACTCCCCGGGCGGCTATGCGGCCAGCGACCACACTTCTTTTGTCGCACGCAAAATTCCTGTGCTTTTCTTTTTCTCCGGATTGCATTCCGATTATCACAAGCCGTCTGACACCTGGGACAAAATCAATGCGCCGGACGCTGCCCGGCTGCTCGATTTCATCGCCGGTGTAATTTCGCAAATCGACACCGCTCCCGAGCGCCCCAAATTCGTCACTGTAGCCGCTGACGATCCGCACAGCGGCGTCACCGGCACGGGCGGAGGCGGCGGCTATGGCCCCTGGTTCGGCTCTATACCCGATTTTGGCGAGTCGGAAAAAGGCGTGCGTTTCAGCGATGTCCAGCCGGGTTCACCCGCCGCAAAAGCGGGCCTGAAAGCCGGCGACGTCCTCACCGATTTCGCCGGCAAGCCCATCCGCAATCTTTACGATTTCACAGATGCGCTGCGGCGCAGCAAAGTCGGCGACGTCGTCGCCGTCACCGTCCTCCGCGACGGCAAACCACTGAAAGCCTCCGTCACCCTCGCCCAGCGCCGCTAAAATCTTCGCTGCACACGACCTGTCATTCCGAGCGCACTGCGGCGCGCGCAGTTGCGCGCCGCTCTTTTCCTCAGTGCGAGAGGAATCCCTCCTTCTTCTCCTCCGTTGACGTCATATTGCTGCGCAACACCGACCCGCTGCGCGTTTAGAGTCTGTCACTCCAATAACCGGGGCGGCGCTTGGCGTGGGCGACAGCTAGGATTTGTATCTTCTCACCTGTCTCGCGATAGATAATCCTGAAGGGAAAGCATGGAAGTCGGACCCTACGGGTACCGATGGGGTCTGCGGGCCAGCGTTGAGGGGCGTCGGCAATTCTGTCGAGCGCTTGAGTGATTTCCTTTACGAAGCTTTCCGCCGCTCGGCGACTGCGCAGCCGATACCAACGCGCGGCCGCCACTGCCTCTTCTATAGCCGCCGGATGAAAGCCGATCTGCCTGGCGGTCATTCAATAGCTGAAGACAGCCTCCGTCGAGCTTCTTCGAGCGAAACAGGCTTCACTCTTCCAGAATCCAAATCTTCCATGCGACGGATTATCTCGGCATTCCAGGCGGTTTCGACCGACGGGTCTTCTGCATCGTCCAGGCTTTCGATTAACGTGCCGGCGAGTTCCGCGCGCTCGCTAACGGGCAGGGTCAGCGCCTTTTTGAGAATCTCGATTGCGTCTTCGCTCATGGGTTGAATTGTACCTCGAACAGATGCCCTGGTTCACGTGCCGACAGCAACCTAGGTGCACGCACTCGTCAGCAGCCTGCTATCAGGAAAAGTTGTCATTCCGAGCGCACTGCGGCGTGCGCAGTTTGCGTGCCGCCCTTTTCCTCAGTGCGAGAGGAATCCCTCCTTCTTTTGCTCCGCTGACGTCGCCGCGCAAAACTGCACTCGCCATCGCAAACAATCCCTCCGCTTTTCCTGCTAGGATTGGGAAACCGAACGCAATCCAGGGAGACCGCTAAATGCTCATCGATCTGAATGTGCTCCTCGAATACACCGATTGGGAGCGCCAAAAGTGGCGCGAATCCCTCCGCCAGCATGGCGATAGGATTCTGCTCACCACCACCGGCGCGAATAGCGATGCTCGTTTCGAAACCGTTGGCGATTTGATCAGACACATCTTTTCGGCGGAAAAGCGTTACGTGGAGCGGCTCTCAGACAAGCCGCTGACCGATACCGCCTCGCTTCCAACCGAGAATATCGAAGTGCTTTTTAAGTTCGGTCAGGAAAGCCGCAGAGCGCTGCGCGAATTTATCGACACGCTTCCCGCTCAGGAATGGGATAAGCCCAGGGACTACACGATGGGCACTCATCCTTTAAGAGCAACACCGAAGAAATTCATCATCCACGTGCTACTGCACGAAGTCCGTCACTGGGCCCAGATCTCAACTCTGCTTCGTCAGAACGGTCTCAAGGGCGACCTTCATGACTTTCTCTTTAGCCCGGCCTTGGGCGGCGACGCCCGCCTCGCGCAAACCAAGGTCTGAGCGCGGTCGTGTAGCTGAAGCAGTGCCGCCCGTGAAAGCTGTCATTCCGAACGAAGCGTAGCGCAGTGAGGAATCTGCTTTTCTTTACTCGTGGAGCTGTAGCTCAGCTCGCGGCTGCGATCTGGGCGGACGAGACCTGAGGCCTTTCCGATCTGCCGGGTTCCATGGGGTGAGTTTGAATTTTGGGTACGACGCTCAGCAGCCCTCGGATCAAGATTCTCTCAAGTCGAGCGACATGAAGACGCTATTTGGGTCGAGCACATAGTCGGCAAACGGCGGGCAGTCTACGAAGCCGTGGCTTCTATAGAGTGCCCGCGCAGGCCGAAAATATTCCGACGCGCCCGTTTCGAGGCTGAGGCGCGAAATGCCACTCGCTCGTGCTGTCGCAATAATGTGGCGCAGCATCGCTTTCCCCACTCCCCTTCTGCGAACAGCCCAAGCGGTATGCATCGACTTGATCTCACCATGATCGGTAGAGAGCCGCTTCAGCGCACCGACCCCCAAGAGCGTCTCGTCATCCCATATCGCCCAAAAGCTGATGTCGGACGATTGCAGCCCGTTGAGGTCCAAGGCATGTGCGCTACCCGGAGCCGTTTGCGACCTGGCACTGGTCAGATGGATGTGAAGAAGCTCGACCACGCGCGGGTCGCTAAAGTCGCCTTGGATGATGCGCACCACAGCGGTCGTCTCCTTGCCGAAATTCAAACTGACACTTACCCGGGTTCCGCAGCTCTTTACTCGTGGAGTAAAATAGATCAGGCTCGAAATTTGTCCAGCCGAACTGAACGCGCCATTTCGAATTGTTCCGAAATTGGCAACGGTTGAAGCACGATATCGGCACTTTCGAGCTAGGCCCATAGAGCGACCGCTCAGGTTACGTGTCCTGACGAAGCGCATTTTTTGCTAAGCTAAACAGAATCAGCACTTACAGAATTTGCGCTACAAGTCCCGTAGATTCAGCACTTATGGAAATTAAGGACTTAAAGCACCTTTAGAATCAGCACTTGCAGAAAATTTTTTTGGGGCGGGCCAGGTCGGGGATGCATCCCCGAAGGAAAAATCGATGCGCAAAGTTAACCTCTCGCTGATCGGCCTATCGCTGCTCTTGGGAACCGCTCTGCTTTTCGCTTTGGCTCTTCGCAGCGGAGCCCGCCAGACGGCGCAAAGCAAAAAATCTGCCGACGCAAACTCGCATGGCCTGCAATATCCGGGCGAAAAGCATCTCGCCAATATTCGCCAGCTTACTTTCGGCGGACAAAGTGCCGAAGCTTATTTCTCCGCCGATGACAAATATCTGACCTTTCAGCATCAGGGCCAATTTTTCGATCCGGCCACGCACAGCCCGGTCGGACCGAACATTCCCTGCGACCAGATTTTCACCATCCCCGTCGATACTCCCGACGGTAAGCCTGCCACTCCAAAGATACTCAGCAACGGCAAGGGCCGCACCACCTGCAGTTATTTCTTTCCTTCGGGCGACCGCATGCTTTATTCCTCCACCTTCGCCGCGAATCCTGCGTGCCCGCCCCCGCCCGATTATTCACTCGGCTATGTCTGGCCGATTTACGATAGCTACACAATTTATACGGCCAAGCCTGACGGCAGCGATCTCCGTCCGCTCAGCTCCGCCCACGGCTATAACGCGGAATCCACCATCACGCGCGACGGCAAGCACGTCGTCTTCACCTCCACGCGCAACGGCGACCTCGATGTCTTCATCATGGATGCCGACGGCACAAATGTGAAGCAGCTCACGCACGAACTGGGTTACGACGGCGGCCCGTTCTGGTCCTACGATGGGAAAAAGATCGTTTACCGTGCGGAGCATCCGCAAACGCCCGAGCAGATCGCCGACTACAAAAATCTTTACGCGCGCGGCTTGATTCGTCCCGGCAATCTGGAAATTTGGGTCATGAACGCCGATGGCTCCGGCAAGCATCAGATCACGCACAACGGAGCCGCGAATTTCGCACCGTATTGGCTGCCGGACGGCAAGCGCATCGTTTTCGCCTCGAACGTGACGAACACAAAAGACCCCGCGGGCTTCGATCTCTACATCGTGAATGAAGACGGTTCCGGGCTTGAACGAATCACCTACTATCCCGGATTCGACGCCTTCCCGATGTTTTCCTCGGACGGCAAGCGGCTCGTGTGGGCCTCGAATCGTAATGGCACCGTGGAGCATGAGACGAATATCTTCATCGCCGACTGGGTCGAATAACGGAGCGTTTTCAGTAGCACTCTTGGCTGTGCGCCACGGGCGAGGCGTAGTATTGACGGTTGAATGCGGGGAGTGCTAGTCTCCCCATCAGATAGCGGCCAAGTACCACTAGCTAGGGAAGATCAATCTATGTCCAAAACTGCGCTGTTTTTCGCTCTGCTGCTGGGCTTGTTGAGCCAGATTCCCGCGCGCGCACAGGCCGGCAAACCTGGCTCGCTCGACTACGACTACTTCAAGGCTAAAGTGCAGCCAATTTTTGTGGCCAAGCGCACGGGTCGTGCCCGGTGCATCTCCTGTCATGTGACTCCCACTGGCGCCGTTTTCCAGTTACAAAAACTCGCGCCGGGAGAAACGACCTGGAATGAAGAACAAACCCGCAAGAACTTCGAGGCCGTGACCCAGGTTGTCGCATTGCCGGGGAATCCGAAGAGCCCTCTGCTGATCCATCCACTGGCGGAAGATGCGGGTGGCGATTTCTTCCATAGCGGCGGCAAGCAGTTTCCATCACAAAATGACCCGGAATGGAAAACCATGAAAGCTTGGATCATGGGTGAAACGGGCAGCAAAACCCAGGCGCGCAATTAGGTAAAGGTTCCTCTTAGGATTCTCTTTTTGTGGAGGCGACGATGAACACGAAGCGGCTGTTTCTCCTGTGTGCCATGGTCTTTGCGGTTGTCGCTATTTCCGGCTTGACGTGGAGCGCGGCGGGCAAACCGAATCCGGGCACCCGAGTGACCCGCATCATTCAGACCAATAGCGCTGGGGACAGCGTTGACGTCATCGATCCCGCCACAAATAAAGTCGTCGGACTGATCGAGGGCATCGAAGTGAACCATGGCGCCGCCGTGGCGCCCGACGGCACCCGCATCTACGTCAGCGATGAGGCGCAAAGCACGCTGGACGTGGTCGACGCCAAAACTTTGAAAGTCACCAAGCGTATTCCTCTGACCGGCCATCCCAATAATGTTGCCGTGGCAACTGACGGAAAGCGGGTCTACGTCGCGATCGCAGAGGCTCCTGGCGGCGTTGATGTAATTGATACGACTTCTCTCACGGATATCAAAACCCTGCAGACGAAGGGCCCCATACACAACCCCTACGTCACTCCGGACGGCAAGTATGTGGTGGCTGGCTCGATCAGAGGCAAATCGGTCAACGTCATTGACGCGCAGACTGACCAGACCGCATGGACGCTGGACATGGGTTTGGGTGTGCGGCCGATGGCCTTCGCTCGAAATCCTGACGGCTCGACCAAGTGGATCTTCGTTCAATTGTCTGACTTCAATGGATTCGCAGTCGTCGATTTTGCGACGCACAAAGAGATCAATCGCATTCATAATCCCGATCTGCTTCCCGGAAAATCAAAGATTACCGCGGGCGCCGATCCGTCTCACGGCATGGCTGTCACGCCGGACCAGAAGACACTGGTCGTTTGCAGCCGGGAGAACAACGAACTGTTCTCTTATTCTCTGCCGGATTTGAAAGTGATCGGTCGCGCCTACTTGGGTGGGAAGGGCGCCGCGTGGGTAACGCTCACGCCGGACGGCAAGACGGCCTATGTGGCCATGGCGGTCACGAACGACGTCTCGGCCGTGGACGTCAAGTCCATGAAAGAGATCGCGCGCATCCCCGTCGGCTACGTCCCCAAGCGAAACACCACGGGAATGCTGCTGACGCAGACCGCGGACTAATTTTCGATCGCAGGCCAACCGAAAACTCCGCCGCGAATATCCGGAAACTTCAGGTTTCCTGAGGAGATCCCATGTTCCGCATGAGGATACCGTTTTACCTGCTCGCCTTTGCATGTCTGCTTCTGGCATCTGCTTGGACCTGGAATCTCGACGGCCAGCCTCCCCAGTCGAACACCACGGTCTTTGAAGGCGCTCGCCTGATCAAAGGCGACGGCAGCGCGCCCATCGATAACTCTGCGTTCCTTGTAGTCGGCGACAAACTCACGCAGGTTGGCCGGCGAGGTGAGTTGCGCGTCCCTGCGGGAGCCGCGCACGTTGATCTCACCGGTAAAACCGTTATGCCCGCGCTGATAGACCTCCACGGCCACATCGGATTTCAGAACATCGTCGAAGGCACGATGTCCAAATCCACCTACACTCGCGAGAATCTGATCGACCATCTCGAGCGCCTCGCATACAACGGCGTAGGCGCGACGGTGAGCATCGGCGACCTCGAGGACCGTTCCGATATGCATGGCGGAAGAACGCATTGGGGCGACGTCCCTTTGCAGGTGCGAAAAGAGGTCATTCCCAACGCCGCGCTGTTTCGTACCGCCGGAACCGGCATCGCCTGGCCGGGATCGGGTCCCCAAGGCGATCCCTCCAGAGTTGACGTGCCTTACCCAATTACTACGCCCGAAGAGGCGCGCCAAGCCGTTGACGATTACGTGAAGATGAAACCCGAATTCGTCAAGATATGGGTGGACGATAGAGAAGGAACCAAGAAGACGCTCACGCCTCCGTTGTATCGGGCAGTCATCGAGGAGTCGCACAAACACAATGTTCCCGTCGGCGTCCACAACGTCAAGTTGTCCGATGCCAAGGAACTAATGCGCGCGGGAGTGGACGGCTGGCTTCACGTACCGGTTCGCGGCGGTGAGGCCGTTGATGACGATCTGATCGGCATTGTGAAACAACGCATAGCCCAGAATAATCGCCCGACGATGTGGATGACGCCGGCCCTGATCACGGCGTGGATGGACACTCAGGGAGGCACAAGGCCGGCCTGGCTCGATGATCCGATGCTTCGCGATCTCTACTCCTCGGATCAGATCGAAGAGTACTGGGGACGACCTCTCGCCAAGAGGACACCCGAAGAAGTGAAACGAGCGCGACAGGATTTTGCGCTACAGGCAAGCAATGCGATGAAACTGAGAGCGGCAGGCATGCGGTTCGTGAGCGGAACCGACACCGGCCAGACTCGATTCTTTATCGGATACTTCAATCATTTGGATATGGAAAGCATGGTCGCGATGGGCCTGACGCCTTCTGAGGCTATTGTTGCAGCCACCCGCGACGCCGCAGACATCGCGCATTTCAATGCGGGGCTGATGGCGGCAGGCAAGAGCGCCGATTTCATCGTACTCGATGCGAATCCGCTGGAGAAGATCGAAAATGCCAGGCGCATCAATCAGGTTTATCTGCGCGGGCAGAAAGTCGATCGCGCCGCGCTCAAGGCCAAATGGCTTGCGGAGCGAAACCGCAAAACCACTTCATCGCTGAAATAGTTCCCGGCAGATTACGCTGCAAAAAAGAAACAGCCGCCAAGCGCATCGCTTGACGGCTGTTTGGTTGGATCGATTCTCTTATGGCGCTATGAGGGGCTATGGTTATGACTTCGGAGCGACGGAAGTCACCATCATCGTGTCGCCGTCAAGAGTTCCTTTTACGGTCACGTTCTCGGCGGCATATTTATCGAGGTCTTCCTCGTGGCCCTTCAGCTTGTAAACCTTATCTCCGACGACGAGGGCCCAGCCGGCCTTCTTGGCGCATGCACGAGCGCAATCGGCCGCACTCATGTTCTTCATCTTGTGCTCGGCGCCGCAAGCGACGTCGCTGACCTTGCCCGTCAAAGTGGTTTGTTTGCCCTGAGGAGCGGCAGTAGTGAACGCAATCAATGTGAAAGCAGCGGTTACCATCGCGGACCTGAGAAAGTTGTTCAACTTCATTTCGCGTCTCCTTTGAGGCTGGGAAAATCTCTACCAGCTTACACCCGATTCAACTTGGCAGTCACGGCCAAGTGGCGGGCGAGGATGGCGGCGTCAGGATCTGTTGGAGCAGCATGGCACCTGATGAGAACGGTGATCACGCTTGAGTCAGCGCGGCAGATCGTTTGCTCAACTCTCGGGCGACGAAGCGACTGAAACGAGCGAGTACAAGTAGATTGCTATGCCGGCCACAAGCAATCCGCCGCCCACAAACATAAACCCGAGAAACGCCAGCGGGTGAGTTCGAATCAGCGATAGCGCTTCCACCACCAATCCGAGCACGATCAATATTCCCGAAACACGAAGCCGGCGTTCCATCGGAGGGGCGATGGTCACTTCGGCTCCCAAAACTTCAACTGGGAAAGATGCGCCACGGCGTGAACATTCTCATGGCAACCGCTTGTCAAGCAGGAGAGTTGATTGGACTTGATGGACGCCATGATAGAGGGATCGGCGCTATGGACGGCGCCTTCCTCGAACGAGCGCGCTTCGGCATGGCAATGCAGGCATTCGCGGTTATTGTAGGGACTATAGAGCTGGATGGGCTTGGGAATCGTTCCGAGATATTGCACGTAGACGTGACGGAGGCCGCGAAGCTTCGCGAGAATCGATCCGTACATAACGTAGTCCGTATGGCAGGTGTAGCAAGCTTCTTCGCGGGGGATGCGGGCGTTCTGAAAATGTGCAGCGGGCACGTACGTCGGGTCATCAATATGAAGACTCCTGCCGTAAGGGTCCATTACGTGGCAAGAGAGGCAGAATTGCGTCTGCTTGGAACGCTCCATATGCTCCGAGGCGCCCATGGAGGCCACGACTACGGGCAGCAGAAGATAAACGACGAACGCGAATTGTTTGCCGCCGCGTGTGGCCGTAAGCGAGGGACGAAACGCAATCGTGGCGACAAGTAAAATCGTCACGCCAATTAGCACATAAAGCAGCGTGGCAGGGGCAAGAACTGTCAGCGTTAGCATGGCACCTTACTAGCGGCCATTCCAGGACCAAGGACGATAATCGGCCTTACTTCTTACCGAGCTCGCGCACATAGGCTGCGAGCCCCTTGATCTCATCCGGCTTAAGCGACTTCTCGTATGCGGGCATTTTGTTCTTGCCCTTGGCGATGATTTGAGTGAGGTCGGCGTCCGCCTCGCTCTGCACCTGGCTGGAGTGGAAGTCGTGCGTGCCGAGTTTCTTTCCCACTTCGCTGCCGCTGCCGTCCGCCGCGTGGCATGCTACACATTTGGTCTTGTAGGTTTTCTCCGCCTCGCTCTGGGCCCACGCGTGCGGCGTAAGAAATAAAAATGCAAATGCCGCGAAAAACATCGCTTGAATCTTGTAACTAGCTAAGCGATTCATCAGACGCTCCTTGAATACCACGTTCGAATCGAATTGCAGTTCCTCTAGAAAGCATATCGCAGCACAAACGTAACATTGTTCCCATTGAAATTCTGCGAAGGTAGCGGGACGAGTCCAGGCGGATTGGCGATTCCGTGGTCCTGATATCCGTAATAGTTCCACGCCGTTCGATAACTGACGCCCTTATAGATATCGAAGGTAACGCTCGCATAAGGCGTGAAGTAATCGAAGTCGAGCGTGCCGGTTGGCGTGAGCGAATTCAGAAACGTGGTGCTGCCGCGAACGATGCTGCCGAGGTAACCAACCAGAAAGGAGACTCGCTTCTGGGGCTTCGCCATGACGTCGGCATAAGCATAGTTGTCCCTGCTTGCATAGAACGATAGTGTGCCGAGCGGCGAAGACGCGCCAGCCACCGGACATGGTTGCGTGAATTGAACCGAGCTATCGGGGAAGCAAATCTCGGTTTGTGTGTAAACGTCCATGTAGCTGTAACCAAAGTCGACCGTAAAATCGCTGCGCGGAGAAAGCGCGGCGTTCAAACTGTAGGTTCTCCCATGCTCGATATTGTTTACCGTAAATACGTTGTCGCGGTTCTCGTGAATATCCACTGCCGCACCGATATTTGCCCACGGCTTGGGCTCGTAGGTGGCATGGACCTTATAACTTTGTAGTTGTCGCGGACTGATTCGGGTGAAGGAATTGTCGTTGTAGCCCGCCATCACGTCGGCATTGACTCGCAGTTTATCGGTAGGACGGGCCGACAGTCCGAATTCCGCGGCGTTCTCGTGAATGTAGTAATGATTGCGATCGGTATCGTTTGCCGACTCCGGACCAATTTCCGTGATGACGCCGGTCGCGGAATTTACCGAGCATTCGGAAGGGAGCGCGCCAGCTGAAAGCGCGCAATCGGCGCGTGCCGCCAGAAAATCGTTAGCCGCAGTGCCGGTCCGGCCGCCCGGCAGGTAGACTTCGCCCGTATCGATGGTCGCCGTGAAGTCGGAAATGGCGCGAGCTTCATAGAAATAGCCGACATAAGCGCTGAAGCGATCTGTAAAGTTGTATTTCACCTCGACCAGATTGTTCCGAAGATTTTGCCCGAGGAATTGGCTGACGGCTTCATTCAATACGTCAGGACCAGAGCTCGCACTGTGCTGAGGGCAGCTCGCGCTTGTGAAAGGTGGCGGGCAAAGCGCAGCGAAGTTCGTGGGAGTAGCCGGCGAAATTGGCAGCATAAGGCCAGCCTGCCCGGGACCAGGCGGAGTAGCGAACAGGTTCGTTTGCGCAGTGGCCCATTCGGAAGGGATACGCCAGTTGTGGTAATAGAATTCGTCCCGCAGGCTCAGCTTGCCGGTGATGTGATAATCCCCGGCCCAATTGGCGTCGGCAGCCACGCGCTTCGCCTCGCCGGGGCCCGCAGTTGTACTCACGCGCGTAACGGTCCGGCTGACCCAGCCGTTGAAAAGTTCATTTAGATCCATCATGACGTTGCTGGAGTTGCTGTAAGCGGCCGATCCAGACATCTCGAAATTCCTGAAATAATCAGACTGAAAGCTAAATTTTTCGACCGGGAACTTAGCTCGCGGAGCGTCCAGAAGGCTATAGGACAGGATTCCGCTGCAATTCGGCGTAACGGTGGGCGGTACGGTGGCTGGATTGATAACAGGCGCTGCACAGGGCGTGGTGCCCTGAAAAACAACTCCTAAGTCCACCGGCGTGGCATTGGCAAGCTGGAAAGGAAAATTCTGATCCGCCACGAAGGTGTTCACCCTGGTGTAGCTGAGCAGTTCGTCGAAGGAAAGTGTCGTTCGAGGCAATCCGCGATAATCCAGGCCTAACCGGTACTCGTTCGTGATCGCCTGCACGTTACTTCCCGGCGCCGCATTAGTCGGCTCGTATCCCGCTCCCCCTGGGCCGCCGGTGGTTACTCGCGAATAACCCAACCGAAAACGCAGGCGTGACTCGGGTAAGAGCAGGAGATCGTAATCCTGCATGTGCCGGTCGTAATTGAGCGCATGCGGAGAATTCGCGATCGCCACAGGAGTGGGGAAACTCGTCGTGTTCAGGGGATTGGCAAGCAAGTTGTAGTTAAAGAAGTATTCGTCGCGCCGGTATGTCGCGCGGAAGTCATACCACTTGTTCTTGTCAACGCGCAGGCGCGAGACACTATTGGGGTCACCGCCATAGCCGAAGTTATGAAAGCTCAAATCATCGAAGAGCAGGCCGCGGTGATTGGCTGAATGCATATCGAGGTCGTAGTCAAAAAGCCGCCAGCCGCCGCCATAATTGAGGAACGTGTCATAGTTGCTCAGATTGCCGTGAATCAAGCTGTCGCGGTAGCCAAACTCAATATTCTGCTGCGTGTTGTAGTTGCCGCTAGCCTTTCCTGGTGTTTCACTCGTCTGCTGCATTGGCCCCTGGTCGGGCAGCTGGGGATTTTGTGCCTTCGCGGCCGTCGCTAAAATGAGGGCCAGCATGAACACGAACGCGAGGCTTGCGCGGTGTAGCCACGGGCAGTCTCGCCAACACAGTTTCATGACGCCGAAATGCCGCTGCGCGCCTTTCGCAGTTGGTGACGATCGAGAGAAGACCATTCGCATCCTCGTCATTTGAAAAACACAAAGCTCGAATTCGAGCCGTGAATCTGCGTGTGGCAGAGCGTGCAAGCCTGGTATTGCGCCGCTTGATTATGGAAAGAAGGGGCGCCGGGCGCGTTTGCGAATGATGTGGTGTGGCACGAGAGGCAGAGCAAATTCACATTGCTCATCTTGAGCAAATGGACGTTGGGAGAGCCGTGAGGCATGTGGCATGACTCGCAGCCCTCTGTTCTCACGGGCTCATGTTCATATACGAATGGCCCGCGCTTATCGACGTGGCAGTTAAAGCAGACCTGGTCCTCAGTGACGGACGTGCGCAATTGATGCGATCTTTCGGTGCCGTGCGGATTATGGCAATCGGAGCACTGGATTAGCCCTTCGTTCACGCGATGCCGAAAGGCATCGAAAATTGGGGCCGCTGCTGCTGGTGGCATGTGTAACAAAGCTCTGGCTGAGTCTTCACCAACAGGAATTGACGCGCTTCCGAGTGGTGCGCTGAATGGCATGACGTGCAGGAAATATCGTTCCTGGAATGCAGCGAATTAATGACGTGCCGCTGTTGCGTCCCACTCGCATGGCAAGCCAGGCATTGGGCATTGACTGCTTTCGGAGTGGCCTTTGTGAAAAGGAAGAGCTTTGAGGTATCGCCTGGATTTGCCACGTGCTCGGCCCCTGGTCCGTGACAGGCTTCACAGCCTTGCTTTGCAGGACCTCCGCGCGTGTTATTCGAGGTCGCCCAGTGGCGTGACTTCGACCAGCTTTCGTATTCGCTTGCGTGGCAGTCCTTGCAGGCCTCCGCGCCAACGTAACCCGCGGCTGTGGGCTCCTGGGTGGCGGCGTTTTGTTGAGCTTGGACCGGAACTATACAAAACCAGAAGAACGAAACTAAGATCGTCAGCGCCGGCGCTTTTCGAAAAATCACTCAGCTCACCCTCTTGTGCGTCGTCTCCGGACTGGCCTGTTGAAACTGTAAGAACAAGTTGGAAGGGGCTGTAATTTCGAACTGCGGCTGCGTTTTGAAAAAGCACCGTTACTCTAACCGGGGATGAGATCGAATACTGTCCGAAACTAGACACGTTCATCAGGCAAAGAACTAGCCCAAACTGCTGTGGTATTTGGAGAGGCGGAGCTCACTTGAAGAATTCCAGTTCATGGACGGCAATTCTGGACGTCTCGTAGGACCCGGTCTGTAATCTACATCACCCAAAGCCCAATATGCAGGTGTCAAGAAATGGCAAAACGGCAGGCTGATCGTTATGCGAGAGAAACTGGCTAGTTGTTTTTGTTTACTCGCTCAATGTTCGGCGCAGCTGCCAAAGGTACAACCAAGGTGGCACGGCGCCGCGCCTGTTCTACGGTTCGTAGGTGTATGGGCTCAATATCCGCTGTAGCAGCGATTTCTCGCGAGCCAGCATGGCTGCTTCCCGTTGCTTGATTTCCGTGTCGCCAAGCCATTCGGGCTGGTGGCCCGTGATCACAACGGCATCGATTGGCGCGCCAACGCCGTTTACATACTGTGCGGCCTTGGAGATGAGATAGATGCCTAAGTTCTTGGCGGCTTCGAGAGTTATGGAAGGCGAATAAAGATTTTCGGCCAAATAACGAATCAGAGAGGACTCACCCGCGCCGACGCAGGTTATGGCCCCGGCCCGGTGCATTGCTCCTTGATCGAAAACGAACAGTTCCGGAGAGTTGAACACGCCGCCGATGCCGATCAGCATCTGCAGGTTCGGCGGCCGGCCCATGCCCGTGAAGACTTCATCCGCCGTATCGTAGATTTGCTGGGGAATTACGCAGACGTCGCCTTCCTCTTCGGGGCCCTGGAGTTCCAAGAGCCTGCGCGAGATTTTCTCTACGGCTTCTTTCCACAGATCGGACGAGCCGCCATAACTCGATACCAGCGCTGAACCAAACAGGTCCACGCAGGAGATTCGTTCTTCGTAATACTTATCTCCGCCTCGGGCTGACACCTCTTGGTCTGCGCAGATCAGTAAGCCCTCGCGCGAAGGCAAACCCAGTGCGATCGTCATTCGGCCTAAACCTCTGCGCGCTCCCGTGTCAGGAGGTGGGATGCTTCCGATTCGGCGGGCTGCCAACTGGAGCTTCGCCAACCGGTGATTGCGGTTGCGGCGAGTCCGCAGACAGCCGCTGCGCACAGCCAAAGTGCGGGAACCGCCTGATTGCCGCTGACATGAATCAGGTAAGTGCTGATCGCCGGCGTGAAGCCGCCAAAGATTGCGGTGGCCAGGCTGAATGCCAGCGAAAAGCCTGACGTGCGCACATCCATAGGCATGATCTCGACAAGGAACGGTATCATCGCTCCGTTGTAGCAGCCGAAAATGCAGGAGAACCAGAGTTCGACGAGCAGCAAGCGGGTTGTCGACGGATTGCCGACCAGCCACGACATCGCGGGATAAGCCGTGAGCAAGGTCGCCACTGTGAAGAAGTAAAGCAGTCGCCGGCGCCCGACCTTGTCGGAGATGGCGCCACCGATCGGCAGCCAGATGAAATTGGAGAGGCCTACGAAGAAGGTTACCAGCAAACTCTGGCGGTTGGTCAAAAGCAAAACTTTCTCTCCAAATGTCGGCGTGTACGCCGTGATGAAGTAGAAGCAGACGGTGGTCATTGTGGAGAGCAGCATGCCCACGATAATGATTTTCCAATTGGCCGCGAGCGAAGCAAAAATCGAGGACATCGTGGGGCGAGTCTTACGGGCTTTAAAGACTTTTGTTTCTTCCATCGAGCGCTGCAACCAAAACAGAAGCGGAATGATAAGACAACCGATCACGAAAGGTATTCGCCAGCCCCAAACAGCCATTCTTTCCGGTGGGAGAATCAAGCTAAGGGCCACACCGAGCAAAGCAGCGGCCATCACCGACACTTGCTGGCTCGCCGATTGCCAGGCGCAATAGAAACCTTTGTGCCCGGGCGTGGCGATCTCCGCCAGATATACGGAGACTCCGCCCAACTCCACGCCCGCGGAAAATCCCTGGAGTAAGCGTCCTATCACCACGATCAGCGGAGCGATGATGCCTATCGTCCGGTAACCGGGCGTGCAAGCAATTGTGAAGGTGCCGACGGCCATGAGAAGCAACGCGAGTATGAGACCGGCGCGACGCCCATGCCGGTCCATGTACGCACCCAAAATTATGGCGCCCAGCGGGCGCATGAGATAGCCAACGCCGAAGGTCCCCAGGGTCAACATCAGCGAAGCGAAGTGATTGCTCGATGGGAAAATAGCGTTGGCGATGTACGAGGCGTAGTAGGCGTACACCATGAGGTCGTACATCTCGAGGAAATTGCCGCTGGCTACGCGTACAACGGAGCCTATGGTTGCTTCGGTTTGAGAATTTGTCAGATCGCTAGTCATTGCTAATTATTGCTACTCACGTTCATTTAAGTACCGCCACGAATTTTCAAGCACCAGCACCTGCGGTGGTCGGTGCGCTACGACGTGCGCGACGCGGGCGCTCGACGGCGTATCGCAACAATGCGGCAGCCCGATAGATTCCATGGACGAATTTGCAATAGGGCAACATCAGGAAGAGCGACACGATAACGCCCAGATGTATCGCCAGCAGAGCGCCCATTGCGGCGGTGCTCCGCAGGGCAAGTAGCAAGAGGCCGGTCGCCGCTGCTACGAACAATAACACCAGGAAGCAGTAATCGATATCTATTAAAAGCCTGGAGGCGGGCGTCCGGTCGGCCGTGAGTTTGATTTGCACCAGCCCGGCGATACCGATCAGCATGGCGACGCCCCCTAGCGTGCCGAGCAAAACGGGAAGACTGAAGAACGGATACGGGGCGACCCATCCGAAGACGTGCTCGTAGATCGCGGCGGTGCAGGTGGAAGCAAAACAAAAAAGGAATCCGTAGAACAGGGCATGATGAAGATAGCGGCGGGATTGGGAGAAGGATTCGTCCTTATTATTGCATCCGTCGCCGCCACCGCCGAGGTTTCGCAGAGTGAGAACATCCGTGAGCGCCGCCAAGAACGATGGAGCATCAAGAGACGAAGGGCTATTTGTGTCGCGCCAGAAACGAATCGTGCCTATAGCCAGCGCCAGCATTGCAAAAAGAAATGCGGCACCGGTAATGGCAATCATTATGCCTTCGGGTATGACGGCGTAAAAGGCTCCCGCGCTTTGTTGCGCCGCTGCAGGCGACGATGGTCTAGCCAGCCAGACGAAAAACACACATGCAGAGTAAAGCCAAAACAGATGCCGCCAAGCCGTTCCGCCGAAATAATGCAGCGAGAGGCCGCGGCCAGGCATAGCGCTCATATGTTTCCAGGCGAAGATCGGCGAAAGCTTTTGGCAAATTCAGGGCGAACTCGTGCGGCGGCGCATATTGGCACGAGTAATAGCAGCCGCGGCAGTCGTGGCAAAGGTTCGCGAGATAACTGAGATCGCCGGAGGTGAATTGGCGGCGCAATTCGATGGCGGGGAAGACGGCGCAATATCCCTCGCAGTATCTGCACGCGTTGCAGATCTCGACGAAACGCCGGGATTGTTCCTCGAGTTCAGCCGAGAGCAACTTTGGCCGCCTCTCTTCCGGCGATCCGGCCGAAAACGGCGCCGATAGCCATACCTATTCCGGCGATATAGCCTTCGCCGAGGATGTTGCCGGCCATGATTTCGCCCGCGGCAAACAGATTGGCGGAAGGCCGCTCGTCTTGCATCAGGACGCGCGCATTCTGATCCACTTTCAGGCCCAAATACGTGAAGGTGATGCCGGGACGCAGCGGGTAACCGATGAATGGCGGCACATCAATCGGCCGCGCCCAATGCGTTTTCGGCGGAGCAATTCCTTCTGTCCGGCAATCATCGAGGATGCCGGGATCGAATTTGCCGGGACGCACAGCCCGATTGAATTCCCGTATCGTCGTTTCCAAGCCCGCCGCATCGACGCCAAGCTTCCGGGCTAATTCGCCCATGCTTTCGGCGCGTACGGGAGGAAAGGCGGAGGGCATGAAGAGCTTCTCCGATTTGGCATCGGTGACGGCGTAAGCGATCTGCTCCGGACACTGAGCCACCAGGCGTCCCCAAATCGCATAGCGCTTGGGCCAGATGTCTTCGCCTTCATCATAAAAGCGGTGACCCGCGCGGTCGACCACGATGCTGAAAGGAACGCAGTCCAGACGCGAGACGATTCCGCCGTCAAATTTGGGCGCGCGGGCGTCCACAGCGACAGCATGGCACTGCGTCGGATCACCGACCGGCGCAGCGCCCTGATCGAGAAGATTTTTTAGAACCACGCCCTGCGCATAGGGCGTGCCTCGCACGATGAAGTTGCGGGCGGCATCTCCCCAATACTCACGCAGCCATTCGATATTGGCCTGGAATCCTCCCGAAGAGACCACGACCGTTTTTGGCCGCACGATGCCGGATGCGCCATTTTTCGCGGTCGATACTTCGCGCACCACGCCGTTGACGAGACAAAGCGATCGGACTTCGGTATCGTAGGCGACACTTATTCCCAGGCGTTCGGCGGCGCCGTAGTACGCGTTCATGAGAGCTTTGCCACCGCCCAGGAAAAAAGCGTTGGTGCGGGAGAGACTTAAAGTGCCTTCCAATGCCGGTTGGAAGCGCGCGCCGTGCGCGTGCATCCAGGGCAATAATTCGGAGGTCGCATCGATGGTCATGCGAGCCAGACGCTCGTCTGTTTTGCCGTGCGTGACGCTCAGCAGGTCGCGCCAATAGTCGGAACTCGAATAGCTGCCGGTGAGGGTCGCGGTAGGGGATTGATGCATGAGCCGCAGGTTGCGGGTGTGGCGGCTGTTGCCGCCGCGGAAGGCTCTTGGCGCATGCTCGAGGACCATCACCGACGCTCCCGCCTCGCGGGCGGTGATTGCCGCGGAGAGGCCCGCATTTCCGCCGCCCACAACCAGAACGTCGCAAGATTCCATCACGTGCGCTGCAAAAGCGGGCGCAGCTCGCGAATGTCCTTCACGCTTTCGAGCGCGAGGACTTTGTTGATGAGATTTGTGGTGGCTGTCGCGCCGAGGTCGGAGCCATCAAGTCGCGGGCTTTGGCCACGACCTCGTCCCGGCCCATGGGGTTTTGTGCGGTGCCGCGCACGGCATCCACGCGCTCGCTGAGGCGAGTTCCGTCACTGAACGTGACTTCCACGATGGACACGCGCTTGGGCAGCAGTTTTTCGAGTTCCGCATCGGGTACGAGCTGAATCTTGGCGCGCTCGCGAAGGACCGCGGGATCCTGCATGCGGGCTTTGTCATGCGCGGCGCGGAAGGACGCTGTTTTGTCGATGAGCATCACGGCCAGCATGTATTGCAGGCAAATGTCCGGAATATCGCGGTTGTTTACCACGCTGGCCTCATCGGTAGCGATGCGCACCGTGACCTGCTTAACCTGGTCCGGCTCGAACGCGTGCTTTTTGCGAATACTTTCCAGCGCGTCGAGCGGCGCCTGAATGGGCGAGCCGACGGTCCACTTTTTTATATTGGTGCGCACAACTTCGTAGCGCTCGCCCAGTTTGTCGACGAGCCCTGCCGGATCGGCCTTGGGCAAGCTGGCAACAAGGAAATTATCGGCGCCGGAGAAGGCATCGTTGACGCCGGACCAGCCGGATTGGACCAGCAGCGCCGCGGTGACGCCATCGCGCGCCGTCATGCCGCCAAAGACAAAAGCTTTTTCCATATGTTCGGAGTCGCGCATCCAGAAAGCGATGCCGGAGGATTGCTGCGCGGCATAATCGAGTAGCCAGCGCATCTGCTGCTCATTGAGATTCGCCGCGCAGCCTGCGGCGGCGGCCGCACCGAAGCCTTCGGAAAGGCTATGGGTATCGCGGTGCGTCTCGTCCATGAAATTTTGGCCGCCCAAGGTCATGGAGACGCGCGTGCCAACGTCATATCCCAGCGCAATTGCGCGCAAGAATTGCGCGCCGTCGGTGGGAAAGCGTTCTCCCGCTGCCAATGCAGCGGGCACAACGGCGCAGCCCGGATGCGAAAGCGATGGAGCGTGCGAATCATCGGTTTCGTCCGCTTGCGCGAGAACTCCATTGGCGAGCGCGGCCTCGATCGGGCCGCAGAGCACATTGGAAGCAACTACCGTGGCAACTTTCTCGCCGCCATATGCGCGAGCGAATTGAATGGCGGCGCTGGCCGGGAGGAAGTTCGGAACCCGAAACCATGGAAGCGATGGTGTCCAGCAGGTGATGCTTCGTTTTCTCGATGACTTCTTCCGGCAGCGCACGAGTGCGCGCCTGGGCCATGTAAGCGCTGAGCCTGGACATCGCGGGACTGACCTGGTCCGCCGCCAGCGCCCGCCAAGGCCTGCATGCCGCGGCGACCATCGCCCAGCCTGCCTGCTTCAGAAGCCGACGGCGGCTTAGATCCGTGCGGCGATCGCGCGCCTCGGTTGGTTGCACTTCATGTGGCATATACATCCGCCTTTCCGGTATCTATTCATCAGGTTTATTAATACCACGAAAAATCGGCGCGAATGCAATCCAAGGAACTCGGATTAAGGCTGGCTTCAGCTTCATCCGATTATGTAAGGCCAGGGTTGTAGATATGCGTCGGAGCAATCAAAAAAGTTTAAAGCAAAGTGTGATGGTGCCAACATGGTAAGCTGGTCTATATGACGGGGATGACAAAATGAATCCGGCAGCATTTGTCGCGGAAGCGATAGCCGACTTCGGCACAGTAGGCGCGATCGCGCCCAGTTCGCGGTATCTGACGCAGGCCATGCTGCGGCCGCTGCCGCTGGGAAATGCGCGGGTGGTGGTTGAGCTGGGGCCGGGCACCGGCGTCATGACGCGCGCCATGCTGGACGTCATGCCTTCTGACGCGACTTTGCTGACGTTTGAAATCAACCCGCGGTTTGCTCGACACCTGCGATCGACGATCAAGGACCCGCGCCTCGTGGTCATCCACGCGCGGGCGGAAGCGTTGCTCGAAGAGCTGAGCCGGCGCGGGTACCGGCACGTCGATGCGATGCTTTCGTCACTGGCGATGGGCTTGATGTCAGATCGCGAAAGGCACGCGTTACTGAGCGAAATCAGTCTCAGCCTCAGGAAGAAAGGCACGTTCACGCAGTATCAATACCTGCATGGTTTGCAATTCAGGGACCGGCAACTGAGCAAGTTCGATATGTTCGGGCTTCTGGTGCGCTATTTTCGCTCTGTGCAACGGACGATTACGTGGCGCAACCTGCCGCCCGCCTTCGTCTTCACCTGCCGGGGAGCCCGCCTCACTGCCCCACATGATTCAATCGAAGCACGCGCATTCATGAAAAAGTAAGCCAGCTCTCGCCGTCGCGTCTTGATAAATGGGCGCCGGTTGAATCTACTTTGGCCGGCCCGAAAGCTGCTTGGCTTCCTGATCGGCTTGCGTCACGTCATCCAGCCTGCCCAGATCACGCCATTGATACTCATCGGAACGAAACGCGATGATTTTTTCGCCCTGCGCGGCAAGGCGCAGGTAAGGCGCGATGATGGAAAACACGCCTTCTTCCGTCATCAGCGAGAAGAAGCGCGGAGAAATGACGTGAATGCCGGAAAAAGCCAGCGCCTTGGGGTGCGATGAGCTGCGAACCAGTTCAGCCTGGCCGTCCTTTCCCGATTTCCGGCCGCAAAGCTGGAGTTGCTCGTCGAAAAGCAGATAGCGGCTGGTGGGGCGATCCTGCACTGCAAGCGTCGCCAGAGCGTGATTTTCGGCATGAAATTGCGCCATGCGGCGCAAATCGATCGTGCTGATGACGTCGACGTTGTGCAGGATGAAGGGCTCTTCGGGAGACTGCGAATTCTGCAAGAAGAAGTGAGCGGCTTTTTTCAGGCCGCCGCCGGTGTCGAGCAAAACGTCGTCCTCGCGGGAAATTTCGATGCGCATGCCGAAATTTTTGTTCGTCTTAAGGTAATCAACGATCATGTCGGCGAAATGATGCACGTTGACGATCACTTCGCGAATGCCGAAGGAGCTCAAGCGCGCGAGCGCGATTTCCAGCAGCGTGCGGCCCCCGACTTCCACGAGAGCCTTGGGGCGATCATCCGTGAGCGGCCGCAAACGGGTACCCAGGCCGGCGGCCAAAACCATGGCCCTCATTTGCCCTGCTTCTCGAGTTCGATGTGGCGGACGACTACGTTGATGCCGTTGCGAGCGCGCAGGTGTTTGGCCAATGCCTCGGCGAGATAGACCGAGCGGTGCTGGCCTCCGGTGCAGCCGAACGAGACCATCAGATGCTTGAAGCCGCGGCTCTGATAGTTGCTCAAGCTGGCGTCCACAAGCGAAGTGGCGCCGGCTAAAAACCGATGCACGCTTTCTTGCCGGTTGAGATAGTCGATCACCGGGGCGTCTTTTCCGGTTAAGGGCTTGAAGCGCTCTTCGCGTCCGGGGTTCGGAAGGCTGCGGGCGTCAAAAACGAATCCGCCGCCGTTTCCACTCTCGTCTTTTGGCGAGCCTCGGTGAAAAGAAAAGCTGAAAACTCGCACGGTCAGGTTTTTCGTCTCGGCTGTCGATTCCGACTCAGCAGACAGGGTCTGCAATTTCTCGGAATTCAGCATGGCTCTGAACGCGGCCATCAAGGTGGGCAGCGCAATAGGCAATTCAACGTGTTGCAGCAGCCAGCGCAGGCTTTTCAGCGCGTAAGGGACGCTTTGCAGAAAATGGGTCCTCTGCTCGTAAAAACCGCGAAAGCCGTACGCGCCTAACGCCTGCATGAGGCGGATGTAAACGTAGGCGTAGTAGTAGCGCATGAAGGTATTGCGGTCGAGGGTGATAAAAGCCGAGAGCCGGTCAAGATAATTGTCGAGCAACTGCTGGCGGAGTTCGGGCGGCAGGTCGGCCTTGGAATCAAACAAAAGCGAAGCGATGTCGTATTGCAATGCGCCTTTGCGGCCGCCTTGATAATCGATAAACCAGGGACAGCCGTCGCGCAACATGACGTTGCGTGACTGAAAATCGCGGTAGAGAAAGTAATCGCCGTCGGCTTGCAGCAGGAATTCGGCGAGGCGGACGAAATCGTCTTCAAGCGCCTGCTCGTTGAAGGAAACGCCCGCCAACCTTAGAAAATAGTATTTGAAATAATTCAAATCCCAGGCGATGGACTGGCGATCGAAGCTGGAACGCGGGATAGCAGACGTTGTAGTTCAAGCCGCGGCCGGCTTCGACCTGGAAACGCGGCAATATGGCAATGACTTTGCGATAGGCTTCGATAACAGGTTCCGCAATGCTCTGGCCGGCGCGATTTGCGGATAGAAACTCAAACAGCGTGGTGTCGCCGAGGTCTTCTTCGAGATAGGCGCCCTGGTCCAGATCATACGCATAGATTTCGGGCACCGGCAGCCCATGGCGGCGAAAAAAATTGGAGAATTCGATGAACGCGGCGTTTTCTTCGCGAACGTTGTATAGAACTCCGATCGCTTTGACTTTCCCGTTTGTAAGGCGCACGAGCTTGCGTCCCGAACCGCCCAGGCGGTCATCGACGGGCTGCACCCGGTCCGGCAATGAGTGGAAGCGCTCTTCGAACAGTTTGTTTAGCACGTCCATGGAATGTTTCTGGCGATCGTGTTTTAGGGTTACCAGGTCCTTACAACTGCTCGCCACAGCATTTCGTACGACGATCAGTTCTTCGATTTTGCGGGTGAGTCGTTCTCCAAAGGAGTTGCATCGTTGCCGGGCAAAAACTCGTATTTTTCAATCGCCGCAGCCATGCCG
This sequence comes from uncultured Acidobacteriota bacterium, assembly GCA_963846235.1. Taxonomy (GTDB): domain Bacteria; phylum Acidobacteriota; class Terriglobia; order Acidiferrales; family UBA7541; genus Palsa-189. The sequence continues at coordinate 1,590,826 of CAWJVF010000002.1, read as the reverse complement.
GATTTCGCGCCTGGCGTCGGTTCGCAGCGCAGAATGCGTCCCAGGCAACGCACTCGTACAGGTCCAGCCAAGGTGATTTGGTTCGGCAAAGTCATCTCCACCTCGACCGGTGTGCCGTCCTTGATGCCCTCGGGCAAAACGAAATAGATGCCATTGGAACTCAGATCCTCGGAAACGGTGAGGGCTTCCCGCGTGCCAGCGCCATCTTTCCAGCGAACGACCAGAGGCGACTGGAGTTCAAAACGATGAGCACGGCGACGTTCGATAAATGACACGACCGATCCTCCGAACAACCTATCAGGGCCGAAAAGCCTATCAGGACGAGATTACAGCGTCGAACGAGCTGCGATTTAGCTTAGCACCGCGCATAGCGAAATCCCGAGACCGGGAATGTTCTGGGTCTGCAAATCCGGTCATAAATTTCGTTGGCCGGCGAGCGAAGAGATTGCTTGCGCGCGCCGGGATTGCTTTGAGCCGCGCCGGTCAACCCATACCAGCAGCACAAGGGCCGGCAGAGAAGCCACCGTGGTAAGCACAAAGAAGAGCACCCAGCCCGTTGCTTCTGAGATCGCGCCGCTCGTTGACCCTACGACCGTGCGTCCCAACAGTGCGAGCGAAGCCAGCAGCGCGTACTGAGTGGCCGTGAACTCGGGCGAACACAAACTAGAGATATAACTGACCAGAGCAGTGCCTGCCATGCCCGTGGTTATATTTTGCGCGGTGACGCAGAACGCGAGGTACCCAATTTTATGGCCGCCCACGGCTTGGAGCACGTAGGTCAAGTTTCCGAGCGCCTGGATGATTCCGCAGAGAATCAACGAGCGGACAAGCCCAAAACGCACCGTAACGACTCCGCCCAGGAGCGCCCCTAAAATGACGGTGAAAGGACCGATGAGCTTTGAGACTACGGCGATCTCGTTCAGCGTGAAACCGACGGCAATATAAAGCGGCGTCGACATTACAGCGGCCATGCCCTCGCCCAGCTTGTAATCGAGAATTACGAGCATGATCACAAGCCAGTAGGGCCGGCGCATAAAGTTCGAGAACGGGCCGACTACGGCCGTCGAGAACCATTCTTCGACGGCCTTCCACCGATTCGTCTGTCTCTGATGCTGACGATCAGAAACTGCCGCTGGTATTGCAGGCTCGGGTCCGAGCAAGAACGTCAACATACTGACTGCAAGCAGGACGGCCATGGTGGCGTAGGCTGCAAACCAGCCAAAGCGCGATGCGATAGCCAGGGCACCCGCGCCGGAAGCCAGCATGCCCATGTAGTAGCCGGTCTGGATCATCGCGGCGCCCGGCCCTTGAAGGTCGACCGGGAGGATTTCGATTCGCCAGGCGTCTATGACGATGTCCTGGCTCGCAGAGAGGAAGGCCACCACGCCAGCCAAAACAGCCATGGTGCCCAAATTTCGTTTGGGATCGGACGATCCCAACGCAAGAATTGCCGCCACCAGGGCGATTTGGATGCTTAACCCCCAACCACGGCGTCGGCCCAAAGGGATCGGCGGGGGTAGTCGGTCGATCAGCGGCGACCACAGAAATTTCAGTGCGTAGAAAGAGCTGACCAGGGCAAAAGCCCCAATCGCAGCGCGCTTGATGCCAGCGGTGGCAAGCCAAGCCGAAAGGGTCACATAAATGAGCATCAGAGGTAAACCGCTGGAGAAGCCGAGCGCCAGCACCTGCAGCACGTGGCGGTCCGTATAAGCTGCCAGCGAACGCCGCCAGCCGGTCATTTCTTTGTTGGGCTCGTTGTTGGGCGGTTTATCCTGCATATCGTACGGAAGCTCGCAGCCCCTGTTTTGTTTGGGCGCAAACGCTCATTTTAATTGCGCTTCCCAATTTGGACCGAGGTTTTTAAGGACTCCGTCCTTAATGGGTACGTGCCCGTAGAGGCTGCCTCCAAAAGATTCCGGCCGGAGAGCGCGACCGCTCTCAAGATGAACTTCTGCGCTTCTTTGCCTCGCTAGCCCGGCGAACACGTTCCGAAAGCAGCGACTTGGCCCGATCCAGGACGGCGCGCCTTTTGGGGCTCAGGTTACGTCCAGCGCGGTTGATGAAAAAAGTGAGCATGCGCATCCCACAACCAGGCCCTTTCGGTGAGACTTTTTTGGAAGCCAAGGTCCGCGCGATGGTGGCCGCATCCTTGTTGAATAATCCAGCGGGGGGATGAGTTGAATCCGTTTTGACACTTGCGCTCCACTTCCTTTTAGTGGGCATGACTGCTTGCCTCCTTCTTCGATTAGATGCACAGATTACGTGCCGCCCGGTATTCTGGCTTGAAGGAAGCTTTGAGTCCGTCGGGTCGTACTTGTAAGCAGAGGCTAAGCATCCAACGTAACAGAGAGTCGCCGCAATTCTGGTGAATCGAGGAATCGTTGAAACAACACTCAGCAGATGTTTTGAAGATATTTTCGGATATGCAACGTGAGCGACTGGACCTGCACGTTATCTTCGAAAGCTCTGGCAACGATCCTGCGGCACGAGCACAGGTACTTGACGCGGTGGACGACCTGGTACGGGAAGGGCTTTTAGAATCCGCCGGCGGCGATTTTTACGTTTTGACCGACAAAGGCAAACAGGCGCTGGCCCTATCGAAGCGGACCAAATAGTACGTCTTATCGAGCTCCCGACTACTCAGGCCGATGCGCCGCTCGCTTGGTTCAGCTTATTCCTTGATCGAAAACCTGAGCTGCACGCCGCAAACCTCGATCAAGTCGCCATCGGCAAGCAGCGTCGGAGCCCCGACAGGGATGCCGTTCATGGATGGCACCTTATCGCCGCGGACAAGATAGTAGCCGTCATCCCGGCGGTTAATTTGAGCGGCCATTTTCGGTTTGAACCAGCCGCGGAGGCGAATGGTAGCCATCTCGGATTTGCCGATCACGGTAAGCTTTCCGGTGAGCGCATATTCGTCCTGGTCGATTTGCCCCTTGACGCGAACGAGCGTGGCGACGCGAATTCGCGAAGGAGTGATTTGCGAGCGTTCGCCCGCGGCGGCCATATCCTGCATCATCTTGCGGCGTTTTTCGGTATCGAGGACCAGTGTTTCGTCGACGCGAGGAGTTACCTTGGCGTTCGCAGCGGGCCGGTTTACGGCCGGCGCTTCGCCGTGAGCCGTTTCGTCCACCTGAATCGAATGCTTGCCGATCGACACGACGTCGCCGTGTTTCAAGGCGCTGCGTTTCACGCGCTGATTATTTACAAATGTTCCGTTCAGGCTGTTGAGGTCCTCTACGACGAGGCCGCCCTGTTCGGACTTGATTTCGGCGTGGCGATTGGAGATGGCCAGATTGTCGATGGCGATGGAATTGTCCGGGGCTCTTCCAATCGTAATGGAGCCTCCGTTTGTTGCGACTTTCTTTAGAACCGATCCTTCAAATTTCACGATCAGCACGGGCATTTTCCTCACCTCCAAATTTGGATCAAACGAGATTCGAGCTGCACCAGGGAATGAACTTCGCAAACCAACTCCTCGGCTTGTTCATGCGAATGACAATGACGGTAATGTTGTCCTGACCGCCGTGTTCATTCGCGCGGCTTACCAGCCGTTCCGCGGCAATGCGAACGCTGGGAATTTGAGTAAGAATAGAGGCGATCTCGTTTTCCGGCACCATTCGCGTCAGTCCGTCCGAGCAGAGCAGCAGAGAGTCGCCCACAAACAATTCAATTTCGTCGTCGTCCACGGTTACGTTTTCTTCGGTTCCCAATGCCCGGGTCAACAGGCTCTGCAGTTCGCTGGCGGCGGCCTGTTGATGGCTCATCAACCCGTGGCGCACTTGCTCGGCGACAAGCGAATGATCGGAGGTCAATTGCTGCAGCGCATGAGCCCTGAACAAGTACGCGCGGGAATCGCCGACATGGGCGAGGCTCAAACGCGTTCCGCAAATACGCGCGGCTACGATCGTAGATCCCATTCCACGGCAACCCGGATCGCGCATTCCGTGTTCATGAATCTCTCGATTGGCCATCTCGATTGCGCGGACCAAAGAGTTTGTCCCGTTAGAAGATTCCGAATATGAAGGGAAAAGCCTTGGGATGCCATTCGCGGCATTTTCGCGAAGCGATCGAATAACAGTCTCGACGGCGATTGCACTCGCGACTTCACCTTTGGCGGCGCCACCCATTCCGTCCGAGAGAACAAACAGGTTCTGGTCCAGCGAAATGCGATAGCAATCCTCATTGATCGGCCGGACCCGGCCTTTGTCGGTGCAGGCTGCAACGTCCAAATGAATGTTCCCGTTCAATTTAGAAGCCACCGCGAGACTGGTGAGAAAGCGCTTTCATCTTTAACTTCCAGATTTCTTCAAGGCGGAAGGAATCAGTACGTTTATGTACCGCTCGGCTTCCTTTGCCCTAAGGCCACCCGATTCCGCGATTCGCTGAAAGGCACTCAATACGCGGCCGCGGAGCATGCCTGTATTTTGCGTGGCGACTGCGCGGTCGTAGTCTTTAACGGCATGCTCGTAATCGGCATTGGCGGACAAATCGGCGGCGTCAGCAGCGAGGTTATCCTCGATCTGTTTCTGCGCCTTGGGGATTACGCTTGTGAGGTAATCGCGGGCGTCCATCGCCAGAGGGCCACCGGCGTCGGCCAGAGCCTTGAACTTCGGCCGCAACTCTTGCAATCCTTCGAGTGCGGAAGCGTCTCCTTTTAAGGCCAAGTTGCCGAATTGAGTTTCCAGTTCGGCCAATTGCGCTTCGTAGCCTTCGGAAAGCGTTGGATCCACCAACCCATTTCTCCGGGCGTTCTCGCGAACCATTTGCCGGATCACCGCATTTCGCTTTTGGCGTGCTTGCTGTTCGTGCGCTCCCCCCACGGCCATAACGTCGTCGAGCGCCTTGATTTCTTTCAGAAGATGGCCGCGCTCTTCAGAGCTGGCTTCCATTTGGGCTTCCGCCCAAAGCTGTTGTTCCCGGCGGCGCTCGGGAATCACCTGGTCCACATATCGCTCGGCGTCTGCCCAGTGGCGGCCTGTTTCAGGGAGCAAAAGAAGGTCGCGGAGCGATTTCTCGGCTTCATCGAAGCGCCCGTCCTGCAGATTCCCCATGCTCTGATCCCAAAGCGTTTGCTCCTCGCGTGCGGCGCGTTCCAGCTCCGCGCCATAAGCCTGCTCGCCGAATTGGCGCTGCAGATCGGCAACGAGCCCATTGAGGGGGCCGTTCAGCTTGGTGGCGGCGGTGAGGTCGGTTTGTGCCGATTTGTAGTCGTGCTTATCCGCGGCTTCATGGGCAAGGTCGATCAGATGACGCTGCTGGTCCGCGAGTGAGGGCGGGGAGGATTCAGCGACGGGAATGGACGCAGAAGTGGATGCCGGCGTCGGCGCGGGCGTCGATGCCGGTGTTGCAGGAAGCGGCGGAGCGGGTCTGCTCACGTTGAGCTTGATTTCCGGATTTACAGTCGCCGCCGCTGCGATTTTGCGGTGGCGAATGACCCCCAAAGCGACAAGCACAACCGCCGCCAGGGTGGCGTAAATGGCCGCCGCCTTGATTCGCGACCGAGTTTTCCCACGCGGCGTCGAGCGACTCTGCGCCTGCGGCGCATCGGCCTTAGAGTATGCACCGGGCTTTGAGATCGGACTTCCATTCGAGGCACGCGGCGCGGAAGAAACCGGGCTCTGCGGTTGGGGCAGAGAACGAGCGGCAGCCGCGTTGGGCTTCGAACCAGGCATCTTGTCCGCATCGTTCAGCGCCTGCATATCGATACGTTGCGTTGCTGCCTGCCTGTATTGGGCATTCGGCAGGGGAGTGGCCTTCGCGGCGGCCCGGGAGACTTCCCGGTCGAGTGACGGCGCAATTTTTTCGAGATCCTTGAGGAACGCCGCCATCGTCGAATAGCGTTCCCTGTGGTCTTTGCGCAGAGCACGCGAAAGGATGCTTTCGAGTGCGATGGGACATTCAGGCACGATCTGCCGTATTGGCGGCGGTTCGTTCTGCAGGATGCTTAGGAGCACAGCTGCGTGATTGTCTCCGGTAAACGGCCGCCGATACGCGAGGAGTTCATAGAGAACCACGCCTAGCGCCCAGATGTCGCCCTGCGCATCGGCGTACTGGCCGCGAAGCTGTTCCGGAGCCATATAGGCGAGCGTGCCCAGCATTGATCCGGTCTGAGTTTTGGAGGTATCGGCGATGCGGGCAATGCCGAAATCCACGACTTTGACCACGCCATCGGCGGTGACCACGATATTGGCGGGCTTGACGTCGCGATGGATGACGCCGCGGCGATGAGCGAAATCGAGCGCGCGGGCGGTTTGGATGACGTAGCTGACCTTCGTACCGAGTGGCAGCGCCGCCTGCGAGCTACCAATTTCTCAAGGCTCTCGCCCTCCAGGTACTCCATGGCTATAAAGGGGGAGCCGCCCGATTCCGCCATTTCGTAAATGGTGACGATATTGGGGTGCTGCAAGCCTCCTGCAGCTCTGGCCTCGCGGTAAAAGCGCTCCAGCAAATCGACACTTTCGGCCACACCGGACGTGATCGTCTTCACCGCCACGGCGCGTCCAATGAGCGGATCACGCCCCTTGAACACCACGCCCATGGCCCCGCGGCCGATCTCCTCCAGGATTTCGTATCTGCCGATCTGTTGCACAGCTGGGGCTCCCTGTAGGGCTAGTTTACCTAGGGGGTCTGGGTGCCCTTGAGGGGCTTAATGGATGGCGTAGCCGAGGCGTTAACCGTAATCATTTGGAGTCGTTACCATTGACCGCAGCCGACGGTACTAGCAGCTAACTTAGCCTTGCTTCTCACGACACGCCGCAATAAGGCCTAGCCTCTCAACGGGGTACACTGCTCAAATGGCGGGTTCAGTGGGGTCCAACGAATTCATGAGAGCCTATTTCCACGTTGAGGATCTCTCATTGGAACGCCTGCTGGAGGAGTGGCGCTGGCTCTGTCCCCAAACAGTAGCGCTGGTCGCAAGAAACGTTTTTGGGGACCTGTACCTTCGCGATGAATCCGGAAAGATATCCAAGCTGGATATCGCCATCGGCCAAATGAAGGAAGTGGCTGAATCGGAAGCCGAGTTTCGCAAGTTGGCCTCTATGAAAGAGAAGCGGGAGGAATGGTTTGCCGAAAGCGATGAACTGGCCGCGTCGCGACAGGGATTGAAGCCGGGCGCAAATCAGTGCATTGGCTTCAAGACGCCTCTCGTATTTGCCGAAAGTGGGCCCCCAAACAGCGCGTACGTGGCCGACCTATATGAATACGTCTCTTTCCTTGGAGAGCTGCATCGGCAGATCTCGCAAGTGCCTGACGGTTCGAAGGTGCGGCTAGAATTCACATGAATCGGCAATCTGGCCGGCAATGCGCTGGCTCGTTCGAGCCGAGTGTCGGCGATGTATACTGCTCGCCGCAAAAGGACACGAGGAGTTCGTCTCATGCATAGAAATGTCGCAGGTGAGCTTCGTGCTTTGGGCGCGGTGGCAATTGCTCTTTCGCTCTCGACTTTTCCTGTGCTTCTGCGCGCTGATTCGTCGAATGCGCAAGTCGATGTCGTACACACGTCACGAGGCGAGCTGCGTGTGAGGCCGCTCTATCACGGCAGCGTGATGCTCGAATTTGGCGGGAAAGTGATTCACGTCGATCCCTGGAGCCAGGGGGACTATACGGGCGTTCCGCAGGCCGATCTGATCGTGGTGACGCACACGCACGCCGATCATCTGGATCGCATGATGATCGACAAGCTGAGAAAGACGGGAACGATCATCGTTGGGCCGCCTGCGGTGATCGACACGCTGAACTGCGCGCCCGCCTGTGGCGAGGTGGAGGCGATCAGCGATTCCGAGCAGAAAACAGTTATGGGTATCGAATTCGAGGGCGTGCCGATGTACAACATCGTGCGCGGATCCGGGCCGGGGAAGCCCTTCCACCACAAGGGCATCGGAAGCGGCTACGTGCTAAATTTTGGCGACACGCGCGTTTATTTTTCGGGTGACACGGAATGCACGACGGAAATGAAGGCGCTCAAAAACATCACGGTCGCCTTCCTGTCCATGAATCCGCCCCGAACCGAATCGACGCTCGAAGCGGCGGAGTGCGTGAAAGCGTTCAAGCCGAAGATCGCCTATCCCTACCATTATCGCGGGTCGAAACCCGAGGAATTCGCGGACGCGCTGAAGGGTACGGGTGTTGAGGTGCGAGTTCGGAAGCTCGAGGGCGAGCCGTAAACCAATCGCCCGGCATGAAATCCTCAAAGCTGGTCAAGAGTTGTCCAAAGCTCGCGAGAAATGTAGTATCAAATTGCTCCGGCGGTTGACCCGGCGGCACGATAGCTCAATGGCAGAGCGGCGGTCTCATAATCCGTAGACCAGGGTTCGATTCCCTGTCGTGCCAAACCCTTCCTTCCAATCGAACGCAAAGCTCCTTGGCGACGATCTCCGGAGTTGGCAATCCCGCGGCGCCGTTTGGTCCGCAAATTCGTTGAATCAAGGCCCCTTGAGGCGTACGATGCGCGAAACAGAGGTCCAACCGAAATTCAGCATCGTCTAGCTCCGAAGAACGCTCGGATGGCAGAGGGAGAAACGCAATGAAGCATCTGATCAAACAATACCTCGATAGCCGAATATCCCGGAGGCAACTGCTCTCAGGTTTAGGAACCCTTGGAATCACAACCGCCGCGGCAAATTCCATGGCGCAGTCGCTCGCTCCATTTCTTCCAGCGGCTGCGGAAGATGCCGCCGCAAATCCACCAACAGGATCGGCAGCATCGCGAAACGTACAGGGAACCGGCGGAGCGCTGCTTGTGGCGCAACTGAAAGCGTCCGGCGTCGGGCATATCTTCTTTAACCCCTCTTCCGGAGCCGCTCCATTCTTTGACGCGTTGGTGGACGAACCCCAGATGACTTTGATCAAGGCGCTTCAGGAAGGAGCGCTGGTGGCCATGGCGGACGGATACGCGAAAGCGTCCGGCAAGACTCCCTTTGTGATTTGCGCGCGGCCCGGGTTTCCGAATTCGATGACGCAGCTATACAACGTCTGGAAGGACGAGATTCCCATGGTGGTGGCGGTGGATTACGTAAACCGCGCGACGCAGGGCGAAGACGGCTTCGAGGATGCCGACCATCTGGAAAGCATCGCGCATCCGATCACGAAATGGAATTGGGTGGCGCAGTCGGCGGAGAAGATTCCGGAAGTGACCCGCCGTGCCTTCAAATTTGCGTCCACCATGCCAAGCGGCCCCGTTTTTCTTGCCTACCCGGAAGACATTCTCGACGATGAAGCTCAGGCGGCCGTAATCGATCAAGCCAAATTCGAAGTGTCGATGAAAGTGCGTCCCGATCCGGATTTGATCGAGAAAGCCGCGCGCATGCTTCTCGAGGCGCAAAGCCCTGTTCTTTATGTCGGCGACGAAATTGCTCGCTGCGGCGCACAGAAAGACGTTGTGCAGCTGGCGGAGCTATTGGGAATGCCTGTAACGCATGACGGCGGCACCATCGGCTGGTCGAAAACCTTTCCGACGAAACATCCTCTCTATCTCGGCACGGCCCTGCGGCAGATGCGTTATCCGGCGAATGTAGACGTGATTTTGAACCTGGGGAGCCGTCTCGCCTATGGCGAGAGAATTCAGCCGGGCATAAAACTGATTCAAGTGCGCATGGATCCCACTAACCTCGCCCGCACTGCGCCGACGGATGTGGCGATTTTCGGAGACTTGAAGTTGGCGACCGCAGACCTGATTGCCGCGTTGAAGAGTATGGCCACGGCAGACCGGCTGCGGCAGATCAGCCAGGACCGCACTTCGAGGACTCACGAGTACACTGAGACGATGGCCAAGTTCCGCGAATCGCTTGGGCGCGAGACGTGGAATCACAGCCCCGTCAGCTACGAACGGCTGGGCATGGAGCTGGAGACCGCTTTGGACAAAGACGCTTGCGTCGTGGCGGAAAGCGATTCGGGACGAAAGATGGAAGACTTCATGTCTTTCGGCGGATCAGACAAACAATTCTTCACGACCACCGGAGCGGCGCTGGGATGGGGATTGCCGGCGGCCTTCGGCGTGAAACTGGCGCATCCCGATTTGCAGGTGGTGTCGGTGGTCGGCGATGGCGCGTTCCTCTTTGCCGGCCCGCAGCCGCTGTGGAGTTATGCCCGCTACAAGGCGCCGGTGACGATCGTCGTTTGCAACAACCGCAGCTACAACAATGAACGCAACCGCATCTGGAATATCGGCGGAAGGCAATTCCAGACCGGCCGCGATATGACCTGCTACCTCGGCGATCCGGATATCGATTACGCGAAACTCGCCTCGGGATTCGGAGTGGAAGGAGAAATCGTCGCCGAACCCGCGCAATTGCAGGCGGCGCTGCAACGCGCGAAACGCGCCACGGCGGATGGCCGGCCCTATCTGCTCGACGTCCACATTGAGCGCAACGGCATCGGCGCGACGTCGACGTGGTATCCGCCGTATTCCATTGCGGATTTGCGGCAAAGGAAGGTGTGACATGCGTTCAGACGTGGCACCCCGCATCCGGACATATGTCGCTTGGCTGTGTGGGCTCGCGGTTGTTCAGTTTTATAGCGCCCATCCATGGGCAATCGCAGCCGCTTGCGAACACCCTGCCCGCGGGAAATGGAAAAGACATCGTGGCCGTAGCGTGCACGCAGTGTCACGGCTTGAAAATGATCGTGGCGCTGCGGGACGGTCCTGTGGGTTGGAAGCACTTCGTTGACGACATGATTTTGCGGGGAGCGCAGGTGACGCCCCAGGAAGCAGATACCGTGGCGCAATACCTGGCAAAAAACTTTGGGCCAGGCACGTCTCCGATGCAAAGTGGCCTGAAAACTGAAGCCCTTCCCGCAGGCGACGGCCAGAAACTTGTCGAGTCACATTGCGCCCTCTGTCATGACTTGGGGCGAATCACCACGATCGGCAGAAGTAAGGACGAGTGGAATAGCACCGTGGGTAACATGATGGCGCGCGCAGGCACAAACGTTGCAACGCAGGAAGAAATTTCGACGATGGCGTCCTATCTGGCGAGCAACTTCGGCAAGAAATCGAATTAATTGATCTTCTGCCGTGCTGTTATCTTGGGCGGTGGCCGGGCCGCTCGGGCATGGCCGCAACCAGTCATCTGAGGTTGAAATTATTTCTCTTGCATCCTTTTACGTTAGCGGATATGTCTATAGCCCACTAATTGTAATGTCGGGCGCGTTACTGCGGAGATTAAATCCAGCAAAGATCATAAACTTTGCTGAATGTTGGTTTGTATCTGGGATTCGAACCCTGCAATTCTCTCGTGCATCACAGGCCCACTGAAAATTAGGTCGGGGCGCAATGTCAGAGCCAAACGGGCAAAGATGTCCCTCTGTTTTGATCGTCGAGAGGAGTCAAATGAGCTCCGAGCTGATGGCTGCAGCCTTGCGCCGAAGCCGCTATCGGATGGAAGTAATTGGCTGCACTGCCGACAAGGCCGGAGTTCGATCCATCCTCAGCAAGAAAGCAGCGAGCGTTGCGCTTATCGGAGCGCTCAAGGATGGACCTAGAGCCGCTTTCGATGTGACGCGTGAACTGCGAGCTTCTAACCCCGACACGAGCATTATTATGTTGCTCGATTCCATGGCCCGCTCCGCCGTGGTCAACGCCTTTCGCGCGGGGGCCGTTGGTATCCTCTGTCGAGACGAACCCTTCCATGTGCTCTGCAAGTGCATACAGTCGGTACACCAGGGACAAGTGTGGGCTGGTAGCGAGGTGCTGCGGTTCGCGCTCGAAGCTTTGGCCCGGACGCCCTCGATTTCCAAATTTCGGAGAAATCCGTCAAAGGCGCCCAAGACACTCCTAACGAAGAGGGAAAAAGATATCGTTGACTCGGTTACCGATGGCCTCACCAACCGCGACATTTCCAGGCGGCTCAATCTGAGTGAGCACACCGTCCGTAATTATCTGTTTCGGATCTTTAATAAGCTAGGCACTTCGAATCGTCTCGAATTGGCGCTCTATGCCCTCCACCCCCGACGCGTGAATCGATCGGATACCACTCTTGTGAGTGAGGCTTCTTAGCCAACGCCGAACCGTTGAGGTTTTATGCGTGCCGGTATTATGCGGGCGCTCAGCCCCATAGGCAGGCCCCCAGGTAAGACGCCTGCCACGCCAGCGACAAAGGCTAAGCGGCTTTTTTTGCCCGATGGGCAACCCTGCACCGCTTGATCCCGAATTGCGCAACTCACCGCCCAGCGCTGCGGCGCTTTGCCTCGCCTCCTGAACTCGCGTCAGGAACCTCTTCGCCGAGCGCGGTGGCCAAATCAATCTGGTGATCCTGCTCGTTCACCAAGATTTGGCGGATCTGTTCGGCCATAGCGTACTCTCCAAGTTGTTCGCACTGGCGAACGCGGTCGCGATAATTGCGGATGGTGTCATTCTCGTTTTGGAGATCGAAACGGAGCATCTCACGAGGATCTTCCGAAATCTTCACGGGCTTCGGATTTACGGTGGGCATTGCGCCCAGGTAATCGATCTGGCGAGAAACAATCAGCGCGTGTTGCAACTCCTGCTTCGCGTGCTCTTCGAGCTGATCGGCGATGTTCATGAATTCCGCGCCCTTCAAGACTTGCGAATAGACGACGTAGGCGATGATGGCTTGATATTCGCGGGAAAGATCCTCGTTCAGAAGTTGTGCCAGGCCCTCGCGGGAAATTCCGTTTTCGCTGGCAACGGATTTGGGTTCGGCCATGTGATCTCCTTAAATTGAGCTGTGGATTTCCAGCTATCGTTGGATGCGCCCAATCGGTGATTGGCTAATGCATTGTGTCCTTCGTCCTCGGCCCTAACCTGCGACAGCGCTTTCGCTGGGTGTATATTGGCCCGGTCTGGAGGGTTCAATAAAGATGGTTGCTGAAAAATGAAATCACATCTGGATCGCCGAAGCTTCCTGCGCAAATCCGGCTTGGCGGCTGGCGGCGTGGCGAGTATCGCCGCCTTAGCGCCGTTTTCCTCATTGGCTGAGGAGGGGCAAAACGCTCCGCGCGGGATTCCGCAAGATAACAGGCAAGCCGCGACTTCAACGCAATCGCTTAGCCGGCAGTTCGCGCGCTGGGTTTTTGCGCTGCGGTACGAAGATCTGCCGCCGACGGTCGTAGATCGAGCCAAGGGCGTGACGCTCCAGGCGCTTACCTCCGCGCTGCTCGGCTCTCAATTGCCAGCGGGACAGGAAGCTGTACGACTGATGCTCGAAGAAGAAGCGGGTGTGCGCGGCGGCGGTACCATCATGGTGAACGGCGCCAAAGTGACGAAGGGCGGCGCGGCATTTGCAAACTCGGAGATGATGCTCGCCGGCGGCAAATATGACACCTTCCGTATGCTGACGCATCCGGGCACGAGCGTCGTTCCAAGCGCTTTAGTGGCCGCGGAGGTCCAGGGAGTCTCCGGAAAAGAGTTCATCACCGGCCTCGCAGCGGGTTATGAGGTGATGGAACGAATGGCGGCGGATTTCATTCCCACTGTGATGGCGCGAGGCTTTCACGCCGGTCCGGTGTTTGGCATTTTTGGCGCCGCGGTAGCAGCCGCCAAGATCATGCGCTTCACCGAAAACCAGATTACGGACACGATCGGGCTGTGTGTGAATCTTGCCGGAGGGAATCTGGAGAGCGCCGCGCTGCGCGAGGGCGCCGCAGCGCGAAATGCCATGCTGGCAGTTCTTCTGGCGAAGCAGGGACATCCGGGAGGTGAAACTGCCCTCGAAGGCAGAGCAGGTTTCTATCACGCCTATACCGGCAATAATCGAGGACAGCTCACTTATAGTTTTGTCGGCGACACGCAAACCAGCATGGCCAAAATCGCGGCCAACCTCGGCAAAGAATGGATATTTCTGGAGACCCTCTACCGCATCTATTCGATCTCGGGTTACAACATCGCGCACATCGATGTGACGGCGAAGCTTTGCGACGAGCACAACATCCGGTACGAAGACGTCGATCGCGTGGAAGCCGTGGTCAATTGGCTCGAGACGCAGTATCCCAGCCCCGCGTTTCCGACGCGAAGGGAAGACATCGGCGAGGCAAAGTCGGGGAGCACGCGCTACTACAGCGCGTACGGTGTTGTGAAACGCGGCTTCCCGCTGCTGCCCACTGGTGTCGATCCGCCGGAGGTTCTTGACCTCATGAAACGCGTGACGATTATTCCCTCGCACGATATGCCTCTCTTCGCGCCGCGGATTACAATCTTCACCAAAGACGGCAAGAGTCACACGAAGCAGGCCACGGGGCGCGAATTCATTTGGGACTTCAACGAAGAGGCGCGCCGGATTCGCGAAGTCATCCCTGGTTTGCCTATATCGGGTAAGCGATTCGAAGAAATTATCGCGACATGTCTCGGGCTCGAACAACAGGAGCGAGCCGACCGCCTCATCCACTTGACTGTGAAAGAGAATGCTTCCGTTGCGCTCGGAGATCTTGCCGGCGCTCGACAGGTGAAATAGATCGGCGATACATAGCGCCTGCTCACAGCGCCATCCTTATGAAAGATTCAAGACGCTACGAAAACCAGCTTGTCCTGATCCTGTTTTTTACCTGGGGCACCGTCTTTCTTGACCGCATGTCCCAGCTTTATCTGGCGCCATATTTCGCTCCTGAATTTCATCTGACGAGCGAGCAAATCGGCTTTCTGGCCTCCGTAGTCTCCGTCACGTGGGCTGTGTCGGGCTTGTTCTTTGGCGCATTGTCCGATCGCTTCGGGCGGCGAATCGTATTGATCCCCGGCGTGATTCTATTTTCAGCATTGTCGTGGATATCGGGCGTTGCTCATAGCTTCGAGCAACTGTTACTGATTCGTGCTCTTATGGGTGTTGCCGAAGGCCCCTGCTGGGCCGTGATCAACGCGATTACGGAAGAGTCTTCGCCACCGAGCCGTCGCGGACGCAATGTGGGATTCGTCGTCAGCGCCGGCGCCTTGGTAGGACTTTGCGCAGCTCCCATTTTGACCACTCAGGTTGCCTCCCGGTGGGGCTGGCGATGGGGATTTTTCGTGACCGGCTTGCCGGGGATCATCATGGCGATTCTGATCTGGAAATTCGTTAGCGAGCCAGAGCGAACGGAAGAAGAGGCCCAGCGACACGCTCGCGTGACCATTCGAGGTTATTTTTCGATTCTGCGCTTTCGCAACGTTTGGCTGTGCTGCATTGGCGCCAGCGGTTTTATCTCCTGGCTGTTTCTGCAAAATGTATTTGCCCCGCTTTACATAACAGAAGTCATGCACCAACCCGGAACGACGGCAGGCTTCCTGCTTGGCGCCGCCGGACTTGGTAGTTTCTTCATTGGCTTGGTTTTTCCGGGATTGTCCGATCGATGGGGACGCAAGCCTACGCTTTTATTCCTGGCTTTCCTCTCGACGCTGCTGCCCATTGCGCTGTATCTGCCTTTTTTCTATGCGCACTTGTGGTTATTGGCCGCGATTCTGTTCCTGACGCAGGGAGGCCAGGCCATTGCAGCGCTGATCATGGTGCTGGTGCCGGCGGAAAGCGTCCCGCCACAGTTCTCAGCCACCGCCATCGGTCTCGCAACCCTGGTCGGAGAGATCATCGGTGCGACAATCGCGCCCGCCGCAGGAGGAGCTATCGCACAGGAGTTCGGTCTGGGCATGCCGCTATTGATGGGTGCGGCCAGTACCGTGGTGCTCTTTCTCGCAGCTCTCTTTATCAGGGAGCCTGGGAACTTGCAGATGCGGCGAGCCCCTGGATTGACGGCAGTGCCGGCGCAGTGAACATCTAATGTGGTTAGCAGGTAACGGTCGTGGAAAAACGCAGCTGAAATAAACCTGCCTATTCATCTCCTTTAATTGCTGTATTTACGAACGTAATTGTTGTATTTGCGAACGATTTAGCTTTTTTCCGCGGATGTAGCACTTGTATTTACGAATATGCGCGCAACTCATTAAGCTGCATCTTGCATCGACATCCATACGGTGTATGGTTGGAACAGAACAATCCCGCTTGAAAACGAGCGTCCCGGCCTGAGCGAGCAATGATGGAGCAAAGCAAAATGAAAATTACAAACACCTCGATCTACGTAATTTTCGGATTTCTGGGTGCAATCTCGCTATTTCTTCCTGGGCGCGCCATGGCGCAGGCGGCGCCCGGCCCGTTGCCGCGGGGGCAATCAAAGTCGCAGGGGCAGACGGCAGAGCCCCAGGCGACTCCGGCAGCCAAGCCTCAGGAGCCGGCCGCGCCGCCCCGAACGACTCTCGCCGGAACGTGGAAACTGAATCGCGACCAGAGCGACGATGGGCGGCAAAGGGTTCGAGTAGCGGAAAGCGCTGGTAATAATTATCCGGGAGGAGGTAATCCGGGTGGAGGCTACCCTGGCGGAGGTTATCCCGGCGGTGGCTATCCAGGTGGTGGCGGTTATCCCAGGGGTCCTTGGGGAGGAGGCTATCCGGGCGGCGGTGGTGGAAATCCCAATGGCAGGCCGAGATACGACGGGAAAGACATCGAAGATAATCCGAGAATCCGGTCGCTCATTTACCCGGCGGGGTCGCTGATGGTTGATTTGAAGAATCCGGAAATCGACGTCACGGACGATCAATCCCGGAAATTAATTCTCTATACCGACGGGCGCCAGCTTCCGAAATCCTCGAACGAGAACCATCAGGAAGTAGCGGCACATTGGGAAGGTGGCATGCTCGTTTCGGATGAAAAGGGCCCGCTGGGCGGGAAGATGAGCCGCACTTTCGAATTGTCGCAAGACGGCCGGCAGCTTTTTGAAACTCTCCATATCGACAACGGCCGTTCGCCGATCACCATCCGATACGTATACGACGTTCCCGCGTCGCCACGCATGCAGCAGAACCGCGAGGATTCCGACCCGAACCGCCCGGTCCTTAAACGGCATTCTGACGACAGCGACAATTCGTCCCAATAGCAGGGGCGTTTAATCAGAAAAACTCTGAATCGAATCGCTCTTGGCTTAGGGCGCCAGCGGCTCGATGTGAACGATGGTGCCGCCGTGCTGGTCCCCCAGCCACATGCTGGAGAGAGCTCCTGATTTCTGCACTTCCACGTGACGAACGTTCGTTTCATGTGGCAGCAGGTACTCGGTGAATTCGCCGGTCTGGGTATTCAAGCGCAGAGCAATATCGTTGTCCATTCCCGCGCCCCAGTCATAAGTTTTATCGTCGAACTCCGCGTCATACGGACGCGTCCACTGCGTGGGCGCCTTCCACTCTGTGATCTTCTGCGGTTTTCGGATCGAACATCACAAGGTCGTTATCGTTAAACCCGCCACACCACAGTCGATCTTGCGAGTCGATGTGGCCGCGCCGGCAACCCGGTCTCCCCGCCGGCATGTCATACCACACGGTTTTCAGCGTTTTCCCATCGGTCTTCCATATCCTGGGGTTGGTGAAGCTCATCCCGTACATGTCGTTCTTGGAGTCGGCGACCACGTCGTAAGCGCGTGCAGAGGGGCTCCCGGAAGGGTACGTAACCTTAGTCCACGTGTTCGTCGCAAGGTCTACATGCCAGGTGCCACCGGACTCATCAGTACCGTCGGCGACGTTGACCCATATCTTGCCGTCCACCTGCTGGAACGAGGGGTCGATCATCGTAAGATGGCCGTCTCCAATATTCGCGTCCGGGATTGGGGGCTTGAACGTCTCCATTTTTTCTGTCTTGGGATCGAACCTGACGATCTGCAGTTGCGACATATTGCCGAAGTAAACGCGACCTTCCTTATCGAAAGCGATCTGCAGACCGCCTTGAGCCACCGGCCCGGTCCGGGCTAGCGGCACCGGATACTCCACCACTTTCCCGGTCTTCGGATCGAGCTTGCCAAGAAACTGCGAATCAAAATCGGAATACCAGACGTTCCCTTGCGCGTCGAGCGCGGCGTCGTGCGGCGCTGCATCCGCCCGCGGCAGGTCGTAGGTCGTGTAGATCACCTCGGTAGCCTTGCCTTTGGGCCGCGGCATCGTCTTCAACGGAAATTCAAAGGTGTCCTGCGAACTCAGGTTAAGTGTGCTGAAATATTTGGCGGCGGCGATCTGTCGTGCTGTCGGCGGGCTTGCGGGTCTGGGAGGACGCATCCAGGGATGTAAGGGCGAAGAGTTGTTCGTGTGCATGGCCATCCTCTGCACGACCGGCGCCATCTCCTCCGGGTTATAGCGCGAAAACAGTACGCGCTGCAGTGTGTGGCAATTGACGCAATTCCCGAGAGCCATCTTGTCTTCCGAGGTTCCCGGCACGCTGTTGAGTAACTCGCCGTTCGAAAGCTGCATGACGAGTTTCGAGTTGCTGGTTACCTTATTGAGCTGTAAATCCTGCTGCGTGGGTTCGGCCGTCACGTCTACGGAAGTTTTCGGCAGCTCATAGCCTACTGCCCGAATGCTAATCGCGTATTTGCCCGGTTCCATCCTGTCACGCGGGAAACTGTATTGACCTTGGGAGTTGCTCACCACCCAAGTGGTGACCGTGGAGCCCTCTTTCTTTGCGCCAACGATCACGCCCTCCATCGCGCCTTCTGCCTGCGACGTCACCTTGCCCGTCAGCGCTAAATGCGCAGAGGGGGCGGGCGTTTCCGCCATCACCAAACCAACAAGCGTTAGACCCAGTATGGCTGTTGCCGCGAGTATCCCGGAAAGAAGCTTCGCCCTAGACATGACAAGCCTCCCTTGGTTTCAGTCTGAATCTCGTTTTTGACTCTGAAAACTGAGGGCCATTGTACACCTGTATGTTCGTCCGACAGGCTTCGGGATCAAAGGGAAGCAGTTATTGAGGTTTACGCGGGAAGAAGCAAGAGATGGCTATGGCTGATCGCTCACTTGTATAGAGATGGAACCTGTTGGCCTGTCTTTGTACTTGATGATGCGCCCTCCGGTTGGAATATCGCGCCTGCCGTTGACGCATTGCGCGAAATTTTCTTCCGGAGAGCCGGTTGCTAGCAGTGCTGTCTGCCCTTCGGCTGATGAGGTATCGTGTACACGCACTCGCATTCCGTGCCACATCCCACCAACGATTCTGAATGTTTGAATGGGAATATCCTTACGGTCGATCTGCCAGCCAGCGGAGGCGAATACTTCGCGCCAATCCTCCGCATACCTATACGCTTCTTCGTTGTCTGCTATGGACATGATCGAGAATCGCCCCGGCTCTTTTTTTAGGCACGCCGCCAACTCGCTCTTCGTCATATCGGACAGACGGCGTGGCGGCTGCGATTCTCTGGCCTCCTCAGCCGCGGCTTGGCCTTGGCAAGGCAAAGCCATTAGCACGAACATTAAGAGAACAGCTGCATACTTCACGGCCACTCCTTCACTGCTGAACGCTTGACGCAAAGGATGCAAAGGAAGACGAGCGTTTCACGCCCGGCGTCTTTAGCTGACCGGGCGCCGGCGCGCTTCGTCATCCCATGAGGATAGAATGTATCTGAAATTTCGGTCTTAGGATTGAAACATCCGGCGCGGTCCGAACTTCAGAGACTCTCCTCGTGTAAGTCTCTCCAGGTGTCCCGTGACATACACTTGGATCGCATTTCGATCCTGCAATTCCAGCCCGACGAATTCCACGCCAATGCGCTCGGTTCCTTCTTTACGGATGACCCGCGCCTTCGCTTCGAGCGAGGCGCGAATCTCGGCAATCTTGAACGCTAAGGTGACTTCCTGACCTATCTCGGCACCAATCGCTGGTTGAAGCAACATGCCGCTCTCGCTGATATTCATGCTTCGCAAGGGAAACTGCTTCCCGTTCCACGTGCAGCTCACGTCGGCAAGAAAGGGCAATCGGGCCGCATGCCTCTTAGCCTTCCAATCTGGCATATCCATGGCAGTGAGCATGCGGCGCAGGCGGTCCGCGAGAACAGGTTTTCTGAGGACATAGTCGGCGCCTTTTCCGAAAGCCTGCCGCAAGCTCGCCACATCGTCCGAATCACTGAGAATTACGATGATACTCTCGCGGTTGGGATGGGACTGCCGGATTTGGTGGGCCAAATCGAGCCCGCCGACTTGTGCTGATCGCATGCCCACAAAGGCTACGTCAAACCGCTGCGCCTCCCCCCTCTTCCCAGCTTCCCGATAGTCCCCAAACGGCACAACAATATGACCTAAGGGGGTAGCCAGAGATCTCATGAGTTGCGTGGTCTTTGGTTCGTCGTCCGCGACCATGATTTTTAGCGACATGGTTCCGCCTTTTCCTCAGTTTCGGTCCGGTCTTTCAAGGCAAATACTTCAGGGCAATCTAAGTAAAGGATACGCCGGAGGCGACCCATCGTGTGAATCACTACGCCGGGAAATGTCCAAAACGTGAAGCCCTGGCGGACACGCTTTTTGGGCAAGTCGAAGCGTCCTATCAGCCGCATTGTAAAGAGGATAGATAACGACACATAGCGACCAACCCACGAAGATTGTGGCCGCGAGCCTAAGCGAAAGCACGGTACACTCTGAAGGTCACACGCCTGTCATGTAATTTCAACCTGGTCGAACGGGTATCCGACCAGCTTAGGAAATGCATTGCGCTTGAATCGAAACCTTGGATTGCTCTTACTCGTGGTTGCCCTGGCCCTGGTCGTACTTTTTTCCAAGCCCACGGCGCATTCGGTGGATTTTCTGGTTTATTACCACGCGGCGCGAGTGCTGGTGGACGGCCACGGCGCACTCTATGGTCCGCAGAGCGGCATCGGTTGGCCGCAAATCTTTCGCTATCCGCCCTTATTTCTTCTCGCGTTTCTCCCCTTCGCGCTGCTGCCTCTGAAGGCGGCCCTGGTTCTTTGGGTAGCATTGAAATGCGCGGCGCTGTTTTTCGTGGTGAAGGCGTTGGCGGTCCAAACCGAGTTTCCGCGAAGCGGATGGTGGTGGCTCATTCCGGTATGCGTTTGTGGCGGATTCATTGTGCAGGAGTTCCGGTTCGGAAACGCTCAATTCCTAATTTTTGTTCTTGTGGCGGCGGCCCTTTGGAGCTTGCGGCAACGCCCGGTTTTGTCAGCTTTTCTGCTGGCGCTCGCAGTGAGTCTGAAAGTTTGGCCGCTGTTTTTTCTGCCCTATATAGCGGCGCGACGACATATGCGCGTGGCGTTTTTGACCGGGGCCTTCGTCGTCAGCCTGACGCTTTTGCCGGCGGTCCATTTTGGCTGGCGGGGCAATATTGCCCTGCTGCGGCAATGGACTGCGCAGGAGTGGGGAACCGGCAGCCTGGGTCAGCAGGCGTGGTTTCCCAGCCAGTCGCTCGGCGGCGTATTGCAGCGATACCTTACGGCGATGGATTTTTCAAACTGGCCCGATCCGAATTATCCGCACGTCAATTTCGTCGCGATGGACCCTCGCATCGTGCGGGTCATATGGATGCTGCTGACCGTGGTCGGCTACGGCGGTTTGCTGTTGTTGGCCCGGGCGGCGCCCGCCCGTCTTGACTCGTTGACGGACGCGCTATCGTTCTGCGCGCTGCCGCTTCTGCAGCCTTTCGCTTACCGCCCCGAGATGGTCGTTTTGCTGTGGCCCGCAATGACTGCCGGTGCGCTTTTGTCGCGCCGGGAAGCGCTCCCGAAATGGCCAAGAATTCTTCTATGGGCTGCAGTGCTGCTCGAGGCGCTCGAGCCTCTGACTCCGGGATCACAGATGCAGCGCTTCTTTCAGGCCGCAGGTGTCGATTGCTGGGCTACGTGCCTTCTGGCCGCCGGGCTCCTGGCCGTTTGGCTGCAATCGCGCCGGGTGGAAGATCCGGCACGAACCAGCAGCCGTCGATTTGAAGTATCGCCCGCCCCGGTTGGCGGGCTAGGCGGATGACCGCTTGCGGTTTTCAGGATGCAATCGAGCGCCAACGGGGAATCGATATCGGTCGGTAGGTCGGAATCGGTAGGCCGGGATACGCCTAGCTTTGTTCTTTCTCTCGTCGCCACGTAAAAACTGTATTCACTCCATAATTCCACACCGAACTCACCGCAACCCCGCAAATCGCAGCAAACCACCACACGACGTGAGACCGAAAGAGGGAATCGGCAACGCTCAGATTGATCAACGCGCCCGCTGCACAGGCCGCATAGAAAGTCAGCAAGCCAGTCAAGACGTGCCAGCCCCTGAGCCTCTTGTCGCGAAAGGTCAGCACGTTATTCAGGAGAAAGTTCAAGGTCATCGCTAAAAATGTCGCTACCCCTTGGGCTTCGACAAACCCAATTTTGGTCCGGTGATAAAGCAGGGTAAGAATCCCGAGGTGAAAAATCAGGCCTATTGACCCGACCAGCGCGAAAAGCGCAAATCTTGTCGGCAGAACTCTACCTAGTGTTTTATCGAGAAGCAGGTACAAATATTCCGCTTCCACCCGCGTGTCGAGCTTGCTTTCGCCCCAATGCCGTTTGCGAAATTCGTATGGCTCCTCGCCGATCCGGATAGGTTCTCGGCTCGTGGCGAGCAAATCGACCAGGATTTTGAATCCCGTGCCACTCAAACGCGGCGCCACGCGCCTGAAAAACGCCGCATCGACCAAAAAGAAGCCGCTCATTGCGTCCGTTACTTCATACCGGCAAACGAATCGGCTGATCCGCGTGCCCAGCAGGCTCAGCCGAATCCGATGCTTCGGGAATTCGCCTGCATTTCCGTCGCGCAGCGCGCGGCTGGCGATCACGATGTCGAGTTTTTCAGCCTTGATGCGTTCCAGCATTCTTGGCAGAAGCTTTTCGTCGTGTTGCAGATCAGCGTCGAGAATGGCGACGTAAGGCGCCGCTGTCGCCAGCATTCCCTCAATGCAGGCCGAGGCCAGGCCGCGGCGTCCAATCCGTTCGACCACCCGAACGCGCCGATTTGTCTGCGCCACCTCTCGCACTGCGTCGGCTGTGCCATCCCCGGAGTGATCGTCCACGAAAATTACTTCCCATTCGATGTCTGTGAGGGCTTCCGCGAGAGCGCTTAACATGGGCCGGACGTTCCCGCGCTCGTTATACGTGGGGATAACTACCGCCAACTCGATCGGCGTTTCCGGCGCTCCGCCAGCCGCATCGACATGGTCGCCGTCGCCTTCATCGGCTACTGCGTTCGAGGCGCCCGAGGACCTCCGATGCGGGAGTTGCTCGGCCCTTGCGACCCGTGACACTTTAAGAGGAGTATCCATTCGCACTGAACAAGTAAGTTCCGATCTAGAGTGCTGCCTTAAGCATCGTACGCTTCCCTGGATTTAGAACAAAATAATTACGAGCGCTACCGTTATTGACAGACACCATGGCTTAGTCCGCGAATTCCGTTCGCTCGCAGCAGAAGGGCGAGTGCGTGGTGGCAGTCCGTGACGCGGCCGTGACGCGGCAGTATGTGACCGCAGTTCGTGAACGCCGCCGCGCTATCGTGAAGTGGAAGACGTCGCTTGGCCCTTGAACACCGCGTCGATTGCGGCCTGTGCGCATTTCTCGCCGTCGGCGCCGGAGACGCCCATTGCCCCTACCACCTGCCCGTCGACCGTGATGGGAAGCGCGCCTGGTTGTGGGAAGTCGCGCATGAACGTCGGCGCCAGATTTTCGCCGCTGCGCACCATCTTGTTGGTCTCCGAAGTAGCACGCCGCCAGCGCAACGCCGACTTGGCTTTCAGCAGTGCCGTGTCGATCGCGTTCATCGGCGCGCCCTCCATGGCGTGCGATTCAACGAGGTTCCCGCCCCAATCCAGAATCGCTATCGCCACGGTTTGCTTGTTCTGTTGCGCCCAGGCCGAACAGGCATCCACCAAAGCGCGTGCGCCGGAGCTCGAGATGATCTTGATCTCTCTCGTCGCCTGCTTGGCCGGCACAGAGGACGCCTGGGCGTGCGATTGCACGGGTACCCACAGAGCCAATCCAACGATGGTCATTGATATCGTGAAAATTTTCTTCATCTCATCCTCCTCAAACTCGTAGCCTGGTGCCGCGCCAATCCCGCCGGCGCCAGAATCGCGACCTCGCTGCCAGCGCAAGCGCGAACTATACTCCTTGCATAATCTCCCTACGCCTGGATTTTCCCTTTGGACGGCCGAAGCTGCGCCCGAATATACACCACATCCGCCTCATCGGCGTCGCGTCCCTTGCGGCATCCGTGCGGGAACTTGTAGCGGCTGCTTGCCCTGACTTGTCCCGAGTTTCGAGGGATCTGCCAAGGGCCCGCAGGCGGGCCGGGTTCGCGCCGCATGAGCAGATGGAAGATGTCGGTAGACAGTTTTGCCGGCTCATCGTCCCAGTCACCGTCCCAAGCGAGGCGCCTGGGTGTGCGGGGCAGGGGAACTTAAGACGGGACTCCTGCATCATAGGAGTTATCATGGGAGTGATCATGCGTAGTTTTTACTCGGGCCGGGGATTTACCTGCCTGAGTGCTCCTCGCACTTTTTCTGAATGCTCCGATCTCCCTGCACGCGCAAACTGCATCCTCGCCGCAGTCGCAGCCGGCACAATCGGCGCCCTCCGCGCCTCCGCCCTCAGCACAATCGCAACCGCAGAGTACGCCTCCTTGCTCCAACGGTCGACCCATTTTGAAGCGAGGCAAACAGCCGACTCTGCCTCCCTGTCCTGACCCGCCGCCGGACGCGCCGCCCCCTGCGGCTTCCGTACCTACGCGTTCGCTGAACCCCTCCGAAGCTTTGATCGAAAGGGCCAGACAGGCGGCGTTCGAGTTTTCAGAGAAGCTTCCCAACTTCATTTGCCAGGAGATCATGTCGCGGTATAGCCAGCGAGGCCGCGAGCCGGAGATCTCCCTGGACGTCGTTTCGGCTGACATCATTTACGAGAACGCGAAGGAAAGTTATCGTAACGTGAAGATCAATGACCGCCCCACGGACAGGAGCCTGCAGGAAATCGGCGGGTCCCGGTCCACCGGAGAATTTGCGTCCACACTGCTGGAGATTTTTCACCCCGATACGAGCACGCGGTTCCGGTCCGGCAGTGTATCTTCCATTTCGGGTGTCAGCGCCCAGGTTTACGACTTTACGGTGGAAAGTGAAAATTCACACTGGACCGTGCAGTCCGGCTCCCAGTCTCTGATTACGGCTTACGCAGGCTCCGTGTGGATCGATCCGAAAACCGCGCGCGTCCTGCGCATCGAGATGCAGGCCCGCCTGCCGACCGATTTCCCCATGGATACGGTCGAATCGGCGGTCGATTATTCCTACGTGTGGATTGGCGGGATGTCGGTTCTGCTTCCGGTTCGCGCCGAGAGCTTGGGTTGTCAACGGGGCATCAACGACTGCAGACACAACATCATTAACTTCCGCAACTATCACGAATTCAAATCCGAAATCAAGATTGGTAATTGATTTCGCTCGGACCTCTCATCCGTGCGCCACTCGCCGGTGCCGACCCAAACTCCAGAGCAGCAACCCAGTGCGGTCTAAAGCCGCCGCACGTTCGGGAGGGAATCGGCTAAGGTGCGGCGTTTTCCGCAGCGGTGCGATAGGCGCCGAATTTTTTCGCCGCTTCCTTCAGCGTGGGATAAAACTGCACGAACGTGTGTTCGGCCGCGGCGTGATCTTCGTGGCATTGCCAGCACGCGGCTTTCGGATTTGCTCCAGCAGTTTTTGTGTCTGCGCCAAAATTGAAATAGGCCCACTTTTCGGGAAATCGGCTTTCATCTTTCACTTCCACGCCAATACCCACGAATTCAGTTTGGAAATGGCCCGTCTTGTTAATGGAGCCATTGGTTTCCGATTGTCGCTCTTCGACAACAAAGATGGATTTGTCCGGCCACTTTCCAGTGGCCAGGAATTGACGGTAGCTCCACTGCGGAACGAATACATTCGTGAACATGTCGTGCCCGTTGGCGGAGGGGGTGTAGTTCATTCCCAACCCGGAAGAAAGAAAGATCCATTCCCGGTAGTTTTCAGGGCGGATCAAACTCTGTCCGGTATATCGAGGGATTGGATTATCAGCTTGAGACCTGGCGTAGAGCGAAACGAAACAAAGCGCAAGAACCAAGCTCAAAGAGATCGCGTGCTTTGCCATTTTGCCTCGCATCGAAGCAGCGCCGCGGCCGCCGCTCTGCTGGATTATATAGTGAACGCCATGCCTGACTCATTCCCGATCATCGTTGCCGAATATCTTTGCCCCATCGCCGATGTCCCATCACCGTCATTGATTTTGATGGGCCGGGGCGCGTATAACTGATCAGCAGCAAGAGGCGAATATGGCCCAGTGCCAGTTCGACGCGTATTGCTGGTCGACGTATCCCCTGAATCCGGCTCCGGCGTTCACAAATACGGGCGTGGTTGGACAATGCGAGGAGGTCTGAGGTCATGAGCAAGAGATCTTTCTCTCGATTTTTGTATTCGGGAATGGTGATCGTGGTTGGAGTGGTTCTGGCGGCAACGCTGGGCGGAGTGCGCGCAGCCCAGACGAAGGGCGGAATTCTGCACGTCGGCAGTGCCGATATTGGCGGTGTGGTGACGAGCCCCAAGGGACCCGAGGCGGGCGTGTGGGTGATCGCGGAAACCACGGAGCTGCCCACGAAATTGGTAAAGATCGTTGTCACGGACGATCAAGGGCGCTATCTGGTGCCGGATCTTCCCAAGGCAAATTACGACGTATGGGTTCGCGGCTATGGTCTGGTGGATTCGCCGAAATCTAAAGGCACGCCGGGCGTGACCATGAACCTCAAGGCGGTGCCGGCGCCGGACAAGAAAGCTGCGATCGAATACTATCCCGCGCTCTACTGGTTCTCTTTGCTGCAAATCCCGCCCAAGAGCGATTTCCCCGGCACGGGGCCGAGTGGGAACGGCATCTCTTCCAGCATCAAGAGCCAGGGGCAATGGATTCGCGAGATTGTGAACACGGATGGCTGCACAGGCTGCCATCAGATGGGTGACAAGGCCACGCGCGAAATTCCCGACAGCATCATGCATCACGCGAAGGACTCGAAGGCCGCGTGGGTGCGGCGCATTGAGTCCGGCCAGGCCGGGCCGCAGATGGCTTCGCGCTTCAACCAAGTCGGCTCTAATCGCGCCGCGGCGATGTACGCCGATTGGAGCGACCGGATAGCCAAAGGAGAGCTGCCGGATGCCGCTCCATCGCGTCCTCAGGGCAAGGAGCGCAATGTTGTGGTCACGATGTGGGATTGGGCAGATCCCAAAGTTTATCTCCATGACGACATTTCCACCGACAAGCGCAATCCCACTGTGAACGCCAACGGTCCTATCTATGGGGCTCTCGAAGAGAGCGGCGATTATCTGACTGTCGTCGATCCAATGCACACCTCGACGAGCATGATCAAGCTGAAGGTGCGCGATCCGCAAACGCCGAGTTCCGGGGATATGCCGCCGATGGCGCCTTCGCCATTCTGGGGCGACGAAACGATCTGGAACAGCAAGACGACGGTTCACAGCTTTGCGATGGATAAGCAAGGCCGTGTGTGGGCCGCGGCGCGCATCCGTAAGCCCGAGACGCCGGCATTTTGCCAGGCCGGATCGGACCTACCGTCGGCGAAGTTGATGCCGATCAAAGAGGGTCAGCGCGGCCTGGAGCTTTACGATCCGAAGACCAAAGAGTTGACGACGATCGACACCTGCTACACGTGGGGCCACGTGAATTTCGATAACAACGATGTGTTGTGGTCATCGTTCGGGCCTGCAGGCATCGAGGGCTGGTTCGATACGAAGATCTGGGACAAAACGCACGACCAAAAGAAGGCCCAAGGCTGGAGCGCATTTGTCCTTGACTACAACGGAAACGGAAAGCGCGACGACTATACCGAACCGGGTCAACCTGCGGATCCGAACAAAGACAAGCGCATAAACGTGACGTTCTATGGTGTTACCCCCGCGCCGGACGGTTCGGTGTGGGGAACTGCCATGGGATTCCCGGGCGCGATTGTTCGCTTCGTTCCCGGATCGCATCCACCCGAGACAGCATTGGCCGAATACTATGAAGTGCCGTGGAATAATCCCAAGGCTTCCGTGCAAGGCTATGCACCGCGCGGCTTGGATGTCGACAGCAAGGGCGTGGTCTGGACGGTGCTCTCGAGCGGACACTACGCGAGTTTCGACCGCAGCAAGTGCAAGGGCCCGCTCAACGGCCCAACCGCGACTGGGCAGCACTGCCCCGAAGGCTGGACGCTCTATCCGTTCCCGGGTCCGAACTACAAGGGAGCGGTGGAGAATGGCAGCGCCGATTCGGCGTATTACAACTTCGTCGACGTTTTTGACACGCTGGGCGCGGGCAAGGATACGCCGGTTGCGACTGGCAATCTGTCAGAGGGGTTGCTGGTGCTGGACAACGGCAAGTTCATAACGCTGCGTGTGCCCTACCCGATGGGCTACTACGCGAAGGGCCTGGACGGCCGCATCGATAATCCGAACGGCGGCTGGAAAGGGAAGGGCCTCTACACGCCGATCTCCACGCGAGCGCCATTCCACATGGAGGGCGGCAAAGGAACCACCGCCAAGCTCGTGAAGTTCCAAATGCGGCCCGATCCGCTCGCCAACTGATCGCCGAAAACAAGAAACCCAACTCCCAAGTTTCAAACTTGGGAGTTGGGGCTTGCTCGCCCGGACCTCGGCCACTTCTCCAGTGCGCACCGATATTTTTTTACTTAGCTTTCGTAACGTAGTAGGTGGTTGAAAACCACCGCACGTGCGCAAAATCCACCGGAGAACACCGCTGGTTCTGCATACTTTCAGCACGTCGCCGTGAGGCTAAGTTACTAGCTTACAGTTACTTAGAGCGCATCGCTCTGCCCGGGCACGGTTTGGCATAAGCCCTGCTCAAGTTATTACGTCATGGCACATGCCTTCAGTAGACCGGGACAAAGCGATGGCGAGATGCGGGAAGCTGACGCGATCATCATGGCTCGTGACGGTAACGCTCATGCTTTCGAGTGCCTCTATAGATTGCACAGCCGCCGAGTGTACAGTTTGTGCCTTCGGATGGCCGGCAATCCGGCCGAAGCGGAAGATCTAACCCAGGAAGCCTTCCTGCAGCTGTTCCGCAAGGTGCATACCTTCCGGGGAGATTCGCGCTTTTCCACGTGGCTTCATCGGCTGACCGTCAATGTTGTTCTCATGAGCTTTCGCAAGAAGCGGCATTTGGAAACATCGCTCGATGCGGCGCTCGATCCGGACGAAAGTTCCGCTCCTCCTCTCGAATTCGGTGTACCGGACCTCCGGCTCAACGGCATGCTGGATCATGTGAATTTGCGCAAGGCCGTCGATCAACTGCCGGATGGATACAAACAGGTTTTCATCCTCCACGACGTTCAAGGATACGAACACCAGGAGATCGCGAAGATTCTGGGATGTTCCGTCGGGAACTCCAAATCTCAGCTTTTCAAGGCGCGCTGCCGGCTTCGTGTATTACTGCAGGAAGCCCTTCGCACTCGTGCGCGGGAAAAACGCGAAGCGGTGCGCATTTCGGTAGTGCAGCATAAGCGAGAGAAGAAGTTTCATTACGCCAAAGCCTGAATAAGTTTCGGAATCGCTTCATCAGATCAGCGCCGAGCGCAGTCCTGCCCCTGCAGAGTTTGCCTCAGCCAACCGTGTCTTCCACACGACGAGAATCCCGATTGATCCTGCATTGTCACTGCGCTGTGCGCGGCGTGATAATGGATCATGGCCGAGAGCACTGCGTTTGCAAAGAATCGTTTTATCGACACACCTGAATTTGACCGAAATCTCGATCGTCTGGCCGAAGTCGCCGTAAGAGTCGGCCTGGGGATCGCGCCGGGGCAAGAGCTGGTGATGACCGCCACGCTCGATGCGGTTCCGCTGGCGCGGCTCATTACGGCGCATGCCTATAAAGCGGGCGCGTCGCTGGTCAGCACTTTGCTGACCGACGAAGAACTGACGCTGCTGCGCTTTCGCTATGCCTCCGAACGCCAGCTTCGACGCAGCTCCAGCTTGGCTTTATGAAGGCATGGCACAGGCTTTCCGGAAGGGATCGGCACGGCTGGCGATCACCGGCAACGATCCTTCTTTACTCTCGCAGCAGGATCCGGAAAAGGTGAGCCGGATGAATCGCGCGACTTCCAAGGCATACCGGCCAGCGCTGGAGTTGATTGCCCGCCACGAGATCAACTGGACGATCGTGGCCTGCGCCACTCCCGCGTGGGCTGCGGCAGTATTTCCCAATCTGTCGCGAGACGAAGGGCTGGCCCGACTCTGGGAAGCGATCTTTGCCGCATCGCGCGCCGACCAGCCGGATCCGGTGGCGGCGTGGAAAAAGCACGACGCGGACCTGCATGCTCGGGCGGAACGGTTGAATGAGAAGCGCTATTCAGCGCTGCATTTTCGCGGACCCGGCACAGACTTGCGCGTCGGTCTGGCGGACGATCACCTTTGGCTGGGCGGCGGCACAACCGCCAGAAATGGACGGTATTGCATTCCCAATATGCCAACCGAAGAGGTTTTCACGACGCCGCATAAAGATCGAGTGGAAGGACGAGTGACCAGCACCAAGCCGCTGTCTCATCAGGGAACCATGATCGAAGACATATCCGTGCGGTTTGAAGCCGGCCGGATTGTGGAGGCGCATGCCGCGCGCGGCGAGCAAGTCCTGCAGCGGATGATCGAGACAGACGAAGGAGCTCGGCGGCTCGGTGAAGTATCTCTGGTGCCGCACTCCTCGCCGATTGCGTCAAGCGGATTGCTCTTCATGAACACGCTTTTCGACGAAAACGCCGCCTGCCATATCGCTTTAGGGCAGGCCTACAGCACCTGCCTAAAAAATGGCGACAGCCTCACGCCGGAACAACTGGCGTCGCGCGGCGCAAACGAGAGTCTGATTCACGTTGACTGGATGATCGGATCGAATCACATCGACGTGGATGGGATCAGCGCAGAAGGAGAATTCGATGCCTGTGATGCGCGCGGGCGAGTGGGTTTAGCTTCGGACCTTATGGCAACGTACGGAATGGGTGAACTCATGAACGCCATATGTAGAGACGGCAAGAAGCGATTCACAAAACGAAATGCAGGCATGTTGTTTCTAGGAATTGCCTCACTCTTTTCGTCTGGCAGCGTGGCGGCGCAAACCCCGCAAAAAGCGCCTGCATCCGATGCCTTGCATCAACTGAATGCTTCGATCGAAGCATTGGTTCAGCGCGTGTCCCCGGCTGTCGTACAAATCATTGTTACGGGCTACGGCTCGACGGAGCAGAGCGATCGGGGCCAGACGAGCGTCGTCATTGGGAGGCAGCGAGCCATCGGCTCGGGAGTAATCGTCGATGCCGAGGGATATATCGTTACGAATGCGCATGTTTTGAACGGCGCGGAAAAAATCGAAGTGTTCGTGCCGCCTCAACCCGGAACAACCGGGAAGGTCGATGCGAATTCTGAACCGCCAAGGAAAAAGCTACCAAGCTCGCATGGTCGGAATCACGCGAGAGATCGATCTCGCTGTAATCAAGATCGAAGCGCACGGCTTGCCAGTGTTATCGATCGGCAAGCCTGGCCTGCCCAGCCCAAGGCGAAATGGTGTTTGCTTTCGGGAGTCCGGAAGGGCTGCGCAATACGGTGACGATGGGCGTGGTGAGCGCGGTGGCGCGGCAGCCCGATCCCGATAGTCCGCTCGTCTACGTCCAAACAGACACGCCCATCAATCCGGGCAACAGCGGTGGCCCGCTGGTGAATGCGGACGGCAATCTCGTGGGAATCAACACCTTTATTTTTTCTACCTCGGGCGGCAATCAGGGCCTGGGCTTTGCCATCCCCGCCGGAGTGGTGGCATTTGCGTATCCGCAACTTCTGAAGTACGGCCATATTCATCAACCCGAAATCGGGGTGATCGTTCAAACGATCACGCCAGAGTTGGCCGAGGGATTACATCTGAAGAGGGATTTCGGGGTGATTGTATCCGACGTCGTGCCCGGCAGCCCCGCGGAGAGCGCGGGATTAAAAATTCAGGACATCATCATAAGCGTGGACGGCACACCGACAGCAAGCCTGCCTCTATTCACTAACAGCCTCTACATGCACGGAGCCGGCGAGCGCGTGAATCTGCAGGTCCTGCGGGGCTCGGACGAAGTGCAGTTACAGGTCCCGCTCATGGAGCGGCCACACAAAACGGACAACCTGACGGACTTGGTCGACCCGGAGAAAAATCTCGTCAGGCGCCTGGGTATCCTGGGAATCGAGCTCGATCTGAATCTAGCCCAGTCATTGCCGGATCTACGCATTCCTACGGGCGTTATCGTGGCAGCCAAAACTCTGGGAGCGCAGCAAGAGGTTCCGCTTCAAAGCGGGGACGTCATCCATGCGTTCAACGGAACGACCATTACTACTTTGGCCGGACTACGCGAAGCCTTGACAAAGTTGCAACCGGGCGATCCTGTCGCACTACTGGTGGAGCGCTACGGTCAACTGCAATATGTGGCATTCCTGCTTTAGAAACCGCTGAGTGAAATCATCCTCGGTCAAGACGCTAGGGCCTGAGGCCGGGAATATTTACCCGGACGCGCCAGAGATTCTTGGCACTGACGAGATACAACGTCTTGGCGTCGGGATCGCCGAACGCAAGGTTGGCGAATCGGATTCCCTCGGGTGCAGGAACTTTACCCAGGCGTTTTCCGGCGGGCGAAACAATCCACAAGCCGCCTGTGGCCGCCGTATAGACGTTGCCCTGGCGATCGACGCGGACGCCATCCGGGCCGCCCAAACCTTTTTCGCCGGCCAGATCCAGGAACAGGCGGCCATTCTTCACGGTGTCGTCGGGCTGGACGTCATAGGCAAAAATCTGCTTGAACATCGGAGCGTTGGTTACGTACAGGGTTTTTTCGTCTGGAGAAAGGGCGATCCCATTGGGCGGGGCGCCGCCGGGTTCTTTGTCCAGCAGGGTCACTTTGCCGGATTTTACGAAGTAGAAAGCGTGGAAGGGCAATTCCTTTTGCGGACTATTCTCTCCGCCGAGACACCCTGAGGGACCATCGGTGAAATAGACGGCTCCATCGGATTTGCCGACGATGTCATTGGGGCAACCAAGGCGCTTCCCTTCGTAACGATCGGCCAAAATGGTGCGGTCACCGTTTTTCTCGACACGTTCGACGGCGCGATCGCCATTGGCGTCGATCAGCAGCCGATGTTGGCGATCGAGCGTGAGACCATTGCTGCCACGAAGCGGCGCTCCTCCGGAATCCGTTGCTCCGACTTTGGACGTGTCCTTATAGCCGGCATGTTCGAGGAATACGGTCAGCTTTCCCGTTGGCGCGCAGGGAGACTTCGCGCAGTCGGGCGCCCATTTATAGATGCGATTTCCGGGAACGTCACTAAAGAGAAGATATCCCGGCTTGCCTTCCGAAACCCAGACGGGCCCTTCGCCGCCTTGAAAGCCTTCGGCAGGAAGCATTTCGAGCTTGGCATCTGGGGAAAGAATCGCATTCAGCGCAGGATCGAACCGCATGACGTCTGTTGAGGTTGGCGTTGCACTTGGCGCTTGTGCCCGGGAAAAGACTGCGACAATTGCAACCAGCAACGAGGAATACAACAGGAATCGGACAAGCCGGTTCATATTTATGTGCTCCTTGAGAATCGAGTCATCCTTGAAAATCGACGCATTCTTGAGAATCGACTAATGGCTGCTCGCGATAGCGCTGGGGTGTTCGCGGCGAAGAATGGCGATGGCTTCGTCCAGCGAACCGATGTGACGGTAGTCGCTGGCGTCCATCCGTGAATAACCGCTCAAAGCGCCGAACAGAAGCTTGCGGCCCTGGTAATCGTAGGAATACTGAACCGGTTCCCAGATGCCGGATGCTACCTCCTGCTGCCGCAGACTGGCCTGCGCACCGCGATCAATTTTGACGATCAAACCCGCTGCAATGGAAATATCATCTCTAAGCCTGGCATCAATACGCACGACCTGACTACTCGCTTCGTCTACCCAAACCGTTCCCACCATATGCGCGTACACAATCGCAAAAAGTTTTGAAGATTTGAAGGATGGATCGGGCTCGAAAGAGAATTCGAGGACGCCACGTCCGTCCTGGTCCGAGCGGCCTATCCAGTGGAAGAGGAAGGCCCGGGCCACGGCGTCAACCATTTCATATCGGTCTTGATACCGGGGGTGCTCGCGACGATCTTGGCGGTCGTCATCCTCGTCCTTTGCGTTCGGAACATCAGTTTCGGCGTCTTTTGTTAGCGACTGTGCGGCCTGCCGCCACCGCTCTTCTAGACTGGCGGGGTCGGCAGGTTTGCCATCGCGCTCCAATTCAACGCGAATGCGACGATCGCGTGCGGGAATGACTTCCGTGGTCCACTCGGTTGCAACTGGAGCCTTGCCGCGCTGACTGACAATGCGTTCTTTCCGCTCGAATTGCGCCAGGGCGAGGTCATTGCGGTGCTGATTCTGGATGGCGCGAGTCAGAAGCGCCTGAATCTGCCGCGGTGTGGGCGGCGCGTTCCAGGGCGGAAGATCCGCTGCCGAAGGATTAGCTGCCGCGGCGGGCGCGGGCGTTTGCTGCTGAGCCAGAGCCACGGTAGCAGCTATGAGCGCTAGCGGCGCGAGAAGAGCTAGGGCACCGGTGGCAGGCTGCTTTTTTCATGGGGCGGCGCGTTGGGCTCCATTATCTTGATTTTTCAGTTGGGGGTCTAGCAGAGGTCGATCGGTCGTTACTTGGGACCAATGCTTAGCGGGTTACGGAGACATTCTTACGACATTTGCGGCGAATCCCGCGGCCGTAGAATGTTTCACCGCGAGCTTTCAGCGGTCGTACACGGGAAGGGAGGAACCGGTATCTAGATCGAGTCCGAGTTGCAACTTGGCGGCGTCAGACATGCGGCTGGGATTCCAAGGCGGATCGAAGACGATCTGGGCGTGGACTTCTCTTACTTCGGGCAACTGCAAGAGCTTGCTTTCGATATCAGCGCGGAGGACGTCTCCCATGCCGCAGCCAGGCGCGGTCATGGCCATTTTGATTTCGATTTTGTGGCCGCCGGCTTCCGCTGGCGCGATCTGGCAGGAGTAGACGAGCCCGAGATCCACGATGTTGACCGGGATTTCCGGATCGAAAACGGTTTTCAGCCGATCCCAAACCAGCTTTTCGCTGAATTGGGCGGGCGCCGCCTGCGCTTCGGTTGGTTGCGGCGTGAACCCCAGCGCATCGGCATTCTTGGCCTCGATGCGCATCATGGAGCCACGTTCGGTGGAGACTGTATAGGTGCCACCGAGCGACTGCATGACTCTCACTTTTGTTCCTGCGGGAAGGACCTGCACGCCGCCGTAAGGCACCTCTGTGGCTTCACAGTCGCGGGTCAGTTCAATGACATTGTTTTGCATCGCAGTTCCTACTGTGTTCTACTCCGTGGAGACGGCGTGCGCCTCGCCTTGCAGCGCCGCGCGCAAAGCGTGCCACGCGAGGGTCGCGCACTTCACGCGGACGGGATACTCCGAAACTCCCGCGAACGCCTCGAGCTTCCCGAGGTCATCGTGCGATTCGGTGCCGTTTTTGCCCGTCACTACGTGGTGGAATTTCTGGAACAACTCTTCGGCTTCCTCGGTGCGCTTGCCTTTCACTGCTTGCGTCATCATCGACGCAGACGCTTTGGAAATGGCGCAACCGGAGCCTTGGAAGGAGATATCGCGAATCTGGCCGTCTCCAATCTCAAGGTAAACCGTGAAATGATCGCCGCAGAGCGGATTGAAACCTTCCGCTTTGCGATTGGCGGCTTCGAGCGTACGGTAATTCCGCGGACGCTTGCTGTGCTCCAGGATGATGTCCTGATATAAATCGCCTAGTTCAGCCATCAGGCAAAAACCTCTCTGACTTTTTCAATGCCGCGCACGAGCGCGTCCATCTCCTCGACAGTGTTGTAGAGCGCGAGAGACGCGCGTGCCGTGGCCGGCACGCCAAAGCGTTCCATCAGGGGCTGCGCGCAGTGGTGACCTGTGCGAATGGCGATGCCTTCCTGGTCCAGAATCGTGCCCACATCGTGGGGATGAATGCCTTCGAGCACGAAAGAAAGGATGCCTTCCTTTTCTTTCGCTGTGCCCATCAAGCGCAGGCCGGGAATCTCCAGCAAACGCCTGGTGCCATAGGCGAGAACTTGCTTCTCGTGCCGGGCAATGCGGTCGAGGCCGACGGAGTTGACGTAATCCAGCGCAGCGCCCAACCCGATGGCGCCGGAGACGTGCGGCGTGCCCGCTTCAAATTTGTAGGGCAGACGATTGTATAAAGTCTTTTCGAATGTGACCGAGCTGATCATGTCGCCACCGCCTTGATAGGGCGGCATGGCTTCGAGCAGTTCGGCTTTGCCGTACAAAATTCCGATGCCTGTGGGCGCATAGATTTTGTGGCCAGAGAAGGCGTAGAAATCGCAATCGATGGCGCGCACATCCACGGGCATGTGCGGAACGGCCTGGGCACCGTCGAGCAGGACGCGAGCATTCACGCGGCGAGCGGCCTCCACGATTTTGCGCACGGGATTCACCGTGCCCAGCGCATTCGAGACGTGGGACATGGCGACCAGCTTCGTCTTCGGTCCGAGCAGCTTTTCAAATTCGTCAAACAAAAGCTCGCCCGCATCGTTGACTGGAGCAACCCGCAGATTCGCACCCTGCTGCTCGCAAAGAATCTGCCACGGGACGATATTGGAGTGATGCTCCATGGCGGAGATGACGATCTCGTCTCCGCTGCGGATGTTGGCGCGTCCCCAGGTCTGGGCCACGAGGTTGATGCCCTCGGTGGCTCCGCGGACGAATATGATTTCGCGAGGATCGGCGGCGTTCAGAAACCGCTGCACGGTCGCGCGCGATTCCTCGTAACTTGCCGTAGCCTCTTCGGAAAGAGTGTGCACGCCGCGATGAATATTGGAATTTTGCGCGGTGTAGTAGTAGATCAAGGAATCGATGACGGCCTGCGGCTTTTGTGTGGTGGCGGCGTTATCGAGATAGACGAGCGGCTTGCCGTGAATTTTTCGCGCCAGGATCGGAAAATCGGCACGAACTTTATTCACATCGAAGTCTGGCTGCACGGCAGCCTGCGGCCGAAGAGCGGTATTTGCGGCAGGGGTCATCCCACTTCCTCCCAACGTCTGGCGACTTCACCGGCAGGCGCGCTCTTACCGTTAGTCGAAGCAGTGGTCCCGGGTAGCCAACCCTGAACCAGGTTGCGCAGGTAATCGCGGACCGGTGCGGACTTCATGCGATCCAGGCACTCGTTGGCAAAAGCGAGCAGCAGCAAGCTGCGAGCGTCAGTTTCCTCAATGCCACGAGAGCGCATGTAGAAAAGAGCATTCTCCTCGACTTGGCCGATGGTGGCGCCGTGGGTGCATTTCACGTCGTCGGCGTAAATTTCCAGCTGCGGCTTGGTGTCAATTTGCGCGTCATCGGAGAGCAGCAAATTGCGATTGGTTTGTTTCGCGTCGGTCTTTTGCGCGTCTTTGTGAACGATGATGCGGCCGTGGAACACGCCGTGAGAATGGCCATCGAGAATGCCGTTGTAGAACTGGCGGCTCCCGCAATGCGGGCTGGCATGTTCGACCAACATGTAATTATCCATGTGCTGGCGGCCATTGCCGATAAAGAGCCCGTTGATCAAGCATTCGCCGCCTTCGCCGGCCAACACCGGATGGATGTTGTTGCGAACGAGGCCGCCGCCGAGAAGCACCGAATGCGAACTCACGTTTGAGCTGCGCGCCTGCTGGCTGCGCAGCGTCGACACGTTAAAGGCCTGCCGATCTTCGCGCTCGATCATGTAATGCGAAATGACGGCATCTTCGCCCGCGACCAATTCCGTCACGACATTGGAGAAGGAAACGCCGCTGCCCAGCGAGACGTAATCTTCCACGATGCTGGCTTCGGTGGCGTCTTCCGCCACGATCAGATTGCGCGGGTTGGTCATCTCCGGATCGTTGCCGGGAACGGAGATGAACAAAAAGCAGATGGGAGCTTCGAGCACGGTTCCGCGCGGCAGGTAAACGTAGGCGCCGTCTTCAATGAAGGCTGTATTCAGCGCGCAGAAGGCATCGCGTTCGATATTGAGGTATCGGCCGAGGTGCGGTTCAAGCGACGCTCACATCCTGCGCAATCGCTTGGGCCAGGCTCCCGACGCGCACGCCCGGCGGCAAATCGCCTAAATCCGACAATTCGGAAGCGAACCGGCCGTTGAGAAAGACGAGCTGACAGGCCGCACCGGGAATCCGACAAGCGTCCAGCGTGTCGCTGTAGGTTGCTTCCGATCGGCGCGCGTCGCGTGCGAGCTGAAAAGGCGTTTGGGCAATGGCGTTCACATTTGTGAAGCGCCAATCCTCATTCTTCGTGGTCGGGAAGCCAACTTCGCAGAAGCGCGCAAACCCGCGCTCGCGCAACCCGCGCAGCCACGCTGGGTGGCGCGATGCGTTGGCGCCAAGCGTATGAAATGCATCCAGATAGTTCCGAAGCCGTTCTGTTGCCGCAGTGGCCATTTCGAATGATCCTCGTTTATTGCGGTTTAACGCGCAGCGGCGGAGGCAGGCTCGGTCGAGGCGTAGCCCTTCGCCTCCAACTCGAGCGCCAATTCCTTGCCGCCGGACTTCACGATTCTGCCGTCCACCAGCACGTGGACGTAGTCCGGAACGATGTAGTCCAGGAGCCGCTGGTAGTGAGTGACGACAAGAATGGCGCGATCGGGACTGCGCATCGCGTTGACTCCCTTGGCGACGATCTTTAGCGCGTCAATATCGAGGCCGGAGTCGGTTTCGTCCAGAATCGCCATCTTCGGCTCGAGAACGGCCATCTGCACGATCTCATTCCGTTTTTTCTCGCCGCCCGAAAAGCCTTCGTTGACCGGCCGGTTCAGGAAGCGCTCGTCCATTTCCAGCAGGCGCATTTTTTCTTTCAGCAGCGGAAGGAAATCCATGGCATCGAGCTCTTCTTCGCCGCGGTACTTGCGGATGGCGTTCAACGCCGCGCGCAGGAAATACGCGTTGCTGATCCCGGGAATCTCCACCGGATACTGAAAGGCCATGAACAAGCCTTCGCAGGCAGCCTCTTCCGGCTTCATCGCCAGCAGGTCTTTGCCGTTGAGCAGCACCTGGCCGCGGGTAACTTCGTACGCTTCGCGCCGTGCCAGCACTTGCGCCAGCGTGCTTTTGCCCGAGCCGTTCGGTCCCATGATGGAGTGCATCTCGCCGGCCTTCACCGTCAAGTTCACTCCCTTGAGGATTTCGTGATTATGTATATTCGCGTGCAGGTCTTTGATTTCGAGTATGCTCATGTCCGTTTTATCCCACGCTTCCTTCCAGGCTGATGCTCAGCAGTTTCTGCGCTTCCACAGCAAACTCCATCGGCAATTCGCGGAATACCTTCCGGCAGAATCCATTGATGATCATGGAGACGGCTTCCTCGGCGCTGATCCCGCGCTGCCGTAAATAGAAGATCTGGTCCTCACCGATTTTCGACGTGGAGGCCTCGTGCTCCATGCGCGCGCTGGAGTTCTGAACTTCGATATATGGGAATGTGTGCGCGCCGCACTTATCGCCAATCAGCAGCGAGTCGCACTGGGTGTAATTGCGTGCTCCAGTGGCGCCCTTCTGGATTTTCACCTGGCCGCGATAAGTGTTCTGGCCGTGACCGGCGGAAATTCCCTTGGCGACCACGGTGCTCGTGGTGTTCTTGCCGATGTGGATCATCTTCGTGCCGGTATCGGCTTGCTGATAATTATTGGTCAGCGCAACGGAGTAGAATTCGCCGACGGAGTTATCTCCCACCAGAATGCAGCTGGGATATTTCCAGGTGATAGCGGAGCCAGTTTCGACCTGCGTCCAGGAAATTTTCGAATTTCGGCCGGCGCACTTGCCGCGCTTGGTGACGAAGTTGTAGATCCCGCCGCGTCCTTCTTTATCTCCCGGATACCAGTTCTGAACCGTGGAGTATTTGATGGTGGCGTTCTCGAGGGCGACCAACTCGACCACTGCGGCGTGAAGCTGATTCTCATCGCGGATCGGCGCCGTACAGCCTTCGAGATAGCTGACGTAGGCGCCTTCGTCGGCGACGATCAGCGTGCGTTCGAATTGCCCGGTTTCCGCGGCATTGATGCGGAAGTAGGTGGAAAGCTCCATCGGGCAGCGCACGCCCTTGGGCACGTATACAAACGAACCGTCGCTGAATACAGCCGAGTTCAGCGAGGCGTAGAAGTTATCCGTGTAGGGCACGACCGAGCCGAGATATTTTTTCACCAGCTCGGGATGATTCAGTACGGCTTCCGAAAACGAGCAGAAGATGACGCCCGCTTCGGCAAGCTTTTCCTTGAATGTAGTGGCTACCGAGACGCTATCGAAAACGGCGTCTACTGCTACGCCGGCCAGCTTCTGTTGCTCGAGCAGAGGAATTCCGAGTTTCTCGTAGGTTCGCAGGACCTCGGGATCGACCTCGTCCAAGCTCTTCAGGTTTGGCTTTTTCTTAGGCGCGGAGTAATAGACCATGTTCTGGTAGTCGATGGGCCCGAACTTCACATTTGCCCACTTGGGTTCCGCATGCGACTTCTCCAGCGAATCCCAATAGCGATAGGCCTTGAGGCGCCACTCCAGCATGAACTCCGGCTCACCCTTTTTTGCAGAGATCAGCCGGACGACGTCTTCATTCAGACCTTTGGGGATTTTGTCCTCTTCAACCGAGGTGACAAAGCCCCACTTATATTCTTGGTTGGTAAGGTCTTGAATGGTGTTGATGGTGCTCATTATGATTTTCTCCTGAGCCAAAGGTGATCGATACGGTGCCGCCGTTTCTCGACCCAGACTCGTGCATCGGTTTGGTCAGGTCTGAGAGCCGGATGCCCTCCAACGCGTGCTGCAGAGCTTTGCCAATAACGCCTGAGTTGTAGCGGACCGTGCAGGACCGCTCCAAATCGCAACATCCCGGCGTCGTATTGCACTCGGTAAAGCCGATCGGCCCTTCGAAGGCGCCGATAATTTCAGCCACCGAAATCTCTCGGGCGGGCCGCGCCAGAGCGTAGCCACCCTTCATCCCCCGATGCGAGGTCACGAGATGGTGGTCCAAAAGCCCCCGGAGGACCTTCCCGACCGTTGTCAGCGGCAATTCCGTGCCTCCCGCCAAT
Organism: uncultured Acidobacteriota bacterium; assembly: GCA_963846235.1. Taxonomy (GTDB): domain Bacteria; phylum Acidobacteriota; class Terriglobia; order Acidiferrales; family UBA7541; genus Palsa-189. The sequence continues at coordinate 1,549,968 of CAWJVF010000002.1, read as the reverse complement.
TCGCGGGCCGTATGCAGGGAATCGTCGGGACTGTGGGCGATGTGCGTCATCAGCACAATCGCGTAATCCGTGAGTTTGTTCAGCCGAAACATCGGTTTTTCCTAAGCTCTTTGTCCTTCTAGCCTGCTCACGCAGTGAATCTTGACCAACTTAGTCTACATTCCATTTTAACTGCCCCGGCGAAATCGTCAAGCCACAAATGAAGGGAAATCTAAAAGAAATCGCTATTCCGAACTACGGGGCAACCGGCCAGTGCAGTCTATAACTCAAAGTCTCAAACCACGCAAACATTAGATCGTTACTCCGCGAAAAAGTAACAAAACATTTTCGTATTCGGTTCGTCTAATGCAGTGGTACACCCGGTAGAAATGCGCAACCATAAGTCAGAGCGGCGCGTTATATAATGCAAGGAGGAAGCTGCCGGTCCGCTCCTCACGGTCCGCGCCTCAAGTGATAGGCGCTCCGGAAGATAATGTTTCTTTGCGGCAATAGATGGCATCTAAAATACATGAGTGGCAGTGCCGCGCGCATTTCCGGTAGGATTGGCCTGAGAATGCGGCCTGTGCAGGGCGGCGCGATTAACGCAGCTTCTAGCAACGACTTCGAAACTTACGTCACACATCAACCCTGGTTAGCAGCCAGGAACGGTTCAGTTCATCAAGTGGCAGGAGGCCATTGATCATGAACACACGATTTCTGCAGATTCGACGCTCCATAGCGCTGGTCTCCCTGGCCGCGGCTGTTGTTATCGGCGGCGCGCTGGCCTGGGTGGTCGGCTCGGGCGGTCACACCGTGCTCGGCGCCGGCAGTCCGATAACGTTGCGTATCGCGGGGAATTCGCCGGCGGGTCCGGTGAATCTCAATGAAGGATTTTCAGCGGTGGTCGAGCCACTGCTTCCCGCAGTGGTGAACATATCGACTTCCAAGGTCGTAAAGTCGTCGCAGCGTGGTGAAAATCCGTTTTCAAACGATCCTTTCTTCCGCCAATTCTTCGGAAATCCATTTGGTGGTGAGGGAGAGGAGCAGCAGCCGCGCGAACAGCGCGAGCACAGCCTGGGGTCGGGCGTAATCGTCAATCCCGACGGCTACATCCTGACGAATAATCACGTCGTAGAAGGGGCCAGCGACGTGCAGGTTACGCTGAGCGATAAGCGCCAACTGAAGGCGAAGGTCATCGGCACGGATCCCCGCACGGATATCGCGGTGTTGAAGATTCCCGCTTCCAATCTGGCCACGGTGACGATAGGCGATTCGACCAAGGCCAAGGTAGGCGATATCGTGCTCGCGATCGGCGATCCGTTTGGCATCGGCGAAACTGTGACCATGGGAATCGTCAGCGCCAAAGGACGCAGGGATCTGCGGCTGGAGGGCCCGGAGGGATATGAGGACTTCATTCAGACCGACGCGTCGATCAATCCCGGGAACTCCGGAGGCGCGCTGGTCAACACGCGCGGCGAGTTGATTGGTATCAACACGGCGATCATCAGCAACGGAGGCGGAGGCAATCAGGGAATCGGCTTCGCCGTGCCAGTCAATATGGCGCGCACGGTCATGGAACAGATTCTCAAGACCGGCAAGGTCACGCGCGGATTCCTGGGCGTAAGCATTCAGGAAGTAACACCGGACCTTGCGAAGGCGTTCAATCTGCCTTCGGCGGAAGGCGCCCTCGTTGGCGACGTAACACCGGACAGTCCGGGCGCCAAGGCGGGCCTGCAGAAGGGCGACGTCATCACCGCCCTCAATGGGCAGAAGGTTGCCGATTACCATGATTTGCGGCTGCGTATTTCGCAGACACCGCCCAACACACCGGTGAAGCTCGAGGTTTACCGCAATGGCCAGAAACAGGAAATGAGCGCGACGCTGAGTGAATTCCCAGAGAAGGCGCAAACCGCTGAGAATACGCCAGGACAGGGGGAAACCCCCGCGCTGGAAGGCGTCCAGGTGGAAAACCTCACCTCGGAGATCACACAGCAGTTGAATTTGCCGTCCGGCACGCACGGCGTGATCATCACCCGCGTCGATCCCGACAGCACGGCGGCTGAGACCGGTCTGCAGCGGGGCGACGTGATCCAGGAAGTGAACCGCAAGGCCGTTAACAATGTGGAGCAGTTCCGCGCGGCCGTTCGCGGTGCTTCGAACCAGCCATTACTGCTGCTAGTTAATCGCGGCGGCAACACGCAATACGTGGTCATCACGCCCAATAAATAAGAACAGCAACACTCTTTAGTGATACGAGAAAGGCCCGGCGCTCAATGGCGCCGGGCCTTTTGCTTTCTCGACAAGTTTTGAATATGCGAAATGACAATGCGGCGAATGCAGGACCCACCCTTCGCGCTCTTAGCGCTCGAGCGCTGCCTGTGCTGGGGCGCGAAGGATGGGGCACCCGAAAAATCGATTCTTCGATTCCCGCGGCGACCTCAGAAGCGATTTCCTTGGCAAGCTAATCAGCCTGCCGCGGAAGTGACAGCAGGAGCCGCGAGCGGCAAGCGCACAATGCGCGCCTCCATTACGTTTGGAATCGAGCGGAGCAGGGGCAGAATCGATTCAGAGACTTCGCCATCAAGCTGCACAATCGCCAACGCTTCGGCGCCGAGGCTGGCCTCGCGCCTGCCGAGAGCGAATGAGGCAATGTTCATGCCCTGGCTGCCCAGCAAGGTGCCCACCTGCCCGATCACGCCGGGAACGTCGCGGTTGGTCATCACCAGGAGATTGCCTTCGAGCGGAGCTTCGCAGGCGATGCCGTTGATTTGCAACACGCGCGGCGTGGTGCCGTAAAGAATCGTTCCGAGGGCGGAGAATTCGCGCCGCTTTCCATCGGCCGCCGAGTAGGCGGCGATCTCCAGCACGTCGGCGATGCCGCGCTCGCGTGGCCGCCGGCCCTCCTCGATTTCCAAGCCGCGTTCCTGAGCACGCGCCGAGGCGTTTACCAGATTGACGTGCTCGTCAAGCACGGCATTCAGGACGCCGGCCAAGGCAGCGGTGCGCAAGACGCGAGTGCCCAATTCAACCGGTTCGCCAGCCGCGGCGAGGCGCAGCCGCCGGGCGGGAAAGGGCGCGGCTTGCGCCACAAGCGAAGCCATGCGCTCCGCGAGGTCGAGATAGGGACGAAGCCGGCGGTATTGTTCAGGCGGAATTGGCGGCAAATTCACCGAGTTACGCATCGTGCCGTCCTGCAGGTATTCGCGCACCTGCTGGGCGATTTGCACGCCGACTTCTTCTTGCGCCTCGGCTGTCGAGCCGCCGACGTGAGGCGTGGCAATCACATTGGGCATCTGAAGCAGCGGCGAATTGCGCGGGGGCTCTTCCGCAAAAACGTCCAGCGCGGCGGCGGCAAGGTGCTTCGAACGGAGCGCCTCGGCCAGGGCCGCTTCGTCGACGAGCTCACCGCGGGCTGCGTTGACCAGGCGCGCGCCCTGCTTCATCTGCTTTAGCGTATCCGCATTGATCATGCGCTCGGTGGCGGGCGAGAGTGCAGTGTGAAGCGAAACGTAGTCAGATTGCGGGAGAAGCTCGGCTAAAGGCACCAGTTCCGCGCCCCATTCGGCGGCGCGTTCCGCACTGACGTATGGATCGTAGGCGATCACACGCATCTCGAGCGCGCGCGCGCGACGGGCCACTTCCGCGCCAACGCGGCCGAGGCCGACGAGTCCGAGCGTTTTGCCGCGAAGTTCAACGCCGGCGGAGCCGGACTTTTCCCATTTGCCGGCGTGCATGCTGGCATTCAGTTGTGGGATCGAGCGCGCCATCGACAGCATCAAGGCCAAGGCATGCTCCGCTACGCTCGGTGCGTTGCCTCCGGGCGTGTTCATGACCAGAATGCCGCGGCGCGTGGCTGCATCCAGATCGATATTGTCTACACCGACGCCTGCGCGTCCGATGACGCGCAGTTGGCGCGCGTGATTCAGCAGTTCGTCGGTTACACGGGTGGCACTGCGCACGACGAGCGCATCGGCGTCAGCCAGTTCGCTTGCGAGCGAAGCCGCGGCCGGCTGCACCACCTGCCAGCCCGGGCCGGCCAGCAATTTGACGCCGTGTTCGCTAATGCGATCAGCAACAATAATTTTCATGGGTCAAAAGCCTATCGGCCACGCCCTCTGCTGTCAAACTCATGTGTTATAGTTTGCGGTCGCGGCAAGGGCTGGCGACACAAAATTAGATGGCATTCATCGATCGTATTCAAAAAGATCTCACCGAAGCGATCAAATTGAAGGACGAGTTGCGGCTAAGCGTCCTGCGCATGGTGAAAACCGCGCTGAAAAACAAGGAAATCGAGAAGATCCGCCCACTCGATGACGCCGAGTCGCTCCAGGTTTTGCAGACACTGGTGAAACAGCGCAAAGAGTCTGTGGAACAGTTTTCGAGGGGCGGCCGCAAGGATCTGGCGGACAAAGAAACCCGAGAAATCGCCATCATTGAAACTTATCTGCCCGCGGGCGCAAACGAAGCAGACATGGATCAAGCCATCGAAGCGGCCATCGCCGAGACCTCCGCTAATTCACCCAAGCAAATGGGTGCCGTGATCAAGGCGGCGCGAGCGCGTCTGGAGGGGAAGACAGTCGATGGCAAGGCTCTTTCCGACCGAGTGCGCGAGCGCCTTTCCCACATGGGCTGACTAACCTTGCCCTATCGGTCTCTGAAAAGTTAAGTGGTTAATCGTGAGCGTTAGGCAATTGGTATTTTGAACGAATGTACTTGCCAAGGTCTCCGTTGGGGAAAGTACTCGCGTTCGTTGCGCTCTTGGCCTTTGCTGGACTTTTGGGTGCCCTGCTGGGGGCATACGGCGTAACCGAAGAAAAACTAGAATTTGGCTGCCTTATTCCGTTTGCCCTCTATCTGGGCATCCAACTAAAGACCGGACTGTTGGTCATAGGGCGAAGTTGGGGCACGGTTGCCGCAACGAAAGATAAGAATCCTCGCGTCTACTGGACGGTGCTCGGCGTCGAAAGTGTGCTGTTCCTCCTCGTTATCTACCGCCTGGTAATAGGGACACGAGCGCCGCGCTAACCTCCGGCACAACCAAGTTCTGATAGTTTCCTTATCGGAGACTAGCCTACTCCCCTTCTGCGCAGGTTTCGCGCTCCACCCCTTCCTGAGCTACGATTCAGCTATGCCGCTGCCCGAGGCAATTCCCGTCCGCTACACCGAAGAAGAAGCGGGCTACGTCAGCTTCCGACCGGTTGTGCGGCAGAGCTTTCGGCCCGACCAGCTGCTCGATATGGTGCTCAGCGTCACGGGAAAGGACGCCGCGCGGATCAAGCAGATTCTTCGCTCCGGCACGGTGGTTTTTCATTTTTACCGCTATTGGTGGACAGGGTTCGATATCGACGCTACGGAATTGAATGGCCTGCTGGCCCGCTTTCCAGATCCCGATCCGTCGCGCGAATTTCGCAGTGCGGAGTGCACCACGATCGCGATCGAATCCGGAGCTACGCCTCCACGGCCCGCGATCGAAATCGCAAAGCAGGCAATCTCGAGGTCGGGGTTGTTTCGCAGCCGAAGCTTTTGGGATGCATTGCTCGCGGAGGTTTCCTCGAGCCCCGTCGTCTATCAGGGATATTCCTTCGAACACCACGCCGATCTTTACGGACTGGAGCTCACTGCGGAATCTCGCGCCCGGCTCACGGCCGCCGCGGCGTCGATCGCTCCGCGAGCCATGCGCAAAGACCTGCAAGCCGTCGGCCAGGCTGCGCGAATCGTTTTCATTTGTCCTCGTACGAGCGCGTAAGAATACCAAGCATATTCATGCTAAAAGCAGATCCCTGCTTGCTCCGCTCGTCGTGATGACAGCAATGGCACAGTAGCCGTGAAATGGCGTGTGACAAGCGGCGGCGTTTCGGTTAACGTCAGTGATTTCGTTATGACCTCAGATCGCGGCAGTTTCGTTGACCTGGAACACGCTTCGGTAGCTCGCGGGGAGAAAGTCGTGCTTCGCGATATTTCTCTGCAAATCGCGAGCGGCGAACACATCGCCATCCTCGGCCCTAACGGCTGCGGCAAATCCACGCTGATCAAGACGATGACCTGCGAATGCTATCCCATCGCAGGCGAAGGAGTCCGCGCCCGTATCTTTGGACGCGAACGTTGGGATGTCTTCGGGCTGCGCAAAAGGCTCGGCGTGGTCGCCGCCGAGTTCCCCAGCGAACGAACGCTGCACACTATGGGGCGGGATGCCGTGATTACAGGCTTTTTCTCCAGCTCCACGATTTGGCCCGAGCTGCACGTGACTGACGCCATGCGGGAGCGAGCCGCCGCCGTGCTCAATCAGCTCGAGGCGGAGCATCTTGCAGATAAGCCGGTAGGAGAAATGTCTGCGGGGGAAATGCGCCGCGTGCTCATCGGGCGCGCGCTCGTGCACAGTCCGGAGATGCTGCTCATCGATGAGCCCAGCAATGCGCTCGACCTTGCCGCGCAAAGCGAGCTGCGCCAGAGCTTGCGGCGGCTCGCGCAGCACGGTGTGGGAATCGTGCTGATCACGCATCACCTGGCCGATATCCTGCCGGAGATTGACCGCGTGGTGATGCTTCGCGAGGGGCGGATCTTTGCCGATGGACCTAAATCGGAATTGCTCACTGAAGACCGGCTGCAAAAGCTTTTCGGGGTGCCTGTGACTGTAGGCCGCCGCGACGGCTTTTACCACGTCTGGTAGCACTTTCTTGTTAGCGCGCGAGAAATGCGGACCCCAATCTTCTACTCCACACACCGGTTTTAGGCGATAATGCGCGGCGACGGTGGCGGCGGTTCGCGGCGAACGCTTCCTCGGCCATTGAGGTGACGCTTGGCGACAAAAACATGGAGCTCGACGGCGCCTCCTGAAGAGTTTCAGCCCTACATCGATTCGGAAGCAGGCGTTCCCGAATTTACTTTGCGCGCCATCCTGGCCGGCATCATCGCCGGGCTTTTTTTCGGCGCGGTCACGGTTTACGTGGGCTTGCGCGCCGGGCTTACGGTCTCTGCGTCCATTCCCATCGCGGTGCTTTCGATCAGCACCCTGCGAGCCTTTGGCAAAGTCACCATCCTCGAAAACAATATCGTGCAAACCACCGGCTCCGCGGGCGAATCGATTGCCGGCGGCGTCATTTTCACCTTGCCAGCACTGATTTTTCTGGGATTTCCGTTGGAATACTGGGGCGTATTTTTTCTGGCGCTGATCGGCGGATGGCTTGGCGTGCTCTTCATGATTCCTCTGCGCCGTCAACTCATCGTCAAAGAGCACGGCAATCTTCTTTATCCGGAAGGTACTGCTTGCGCCGATGTGCTCGTCGCGGGTGATCGCGGAGGTTCGTTCGCCAGCCGCGTTTTTTGGGGACTGGGGCTTGGCGGGCTGTACTCCGTGCTGATGAATACGATTGGCGCTTGGCGCGATACGCCCATGTACAACCCCAAGTGGCTGCCCGGCGCGTCCTTCCGCGCGAATATCACGCCGGAATATCTCGGCGTCGGCTACATCATCGGCCCGCGCATCGCGGGCATTCTCCTTTCCGGTGGCGTTTTTTCGTGGCTTGTGCTGATGCCGGCGATTCGTTTCTTTGGCTCGCTTGCGCCGAACCAAGCGCTCTATCCCAGCACAATCCCCATTCCGCAAATGACTTCCGACCAGCTTTGGGCCAGCTATATCCGTCCCATGGGCGCGGGCGCTGTGGCTGCCGCGGGAGTAATCACGCTGGCGAAAACGATGCCGACGATTTGGTCCGCGCTCACGACGGGGCTAAAAGAGATGAAGGCTACCCGGGAAGGACGGGGACGCGTGGCCAGCCGCATCGAACACGATCTGCCAATGAAGTTCGTAGTTGTGGGTGCTGCTGCAGTAGTGGTCATGATTTGGGCCTTGCTTACGTTCCGACCAATTCCTGGTGCGAAGACGGGCTTTTTTGCCAATTTACTCGCGGCCATTTTTGTTCTTGTTTTCGGATTTTTGTTCACCACGGTCTCTTCGCGTATCACTGGGCTGATCGGCACATCCTCGAATCCCATTAGTGGCATGGCCATCGCGACGCTGATGGCTACCTGCGCGATTTTTCTGCTGGCTGGCTGGACTGGCGGAACTTATTCGGCGCTGGCCTTGACGATCGGCGGCGTGGTTTGCGTCGCGGCCGCAAATGCGGGCGGCACTTCACAGGATTTGAAAACGGGATTCCTGGTTGGCGCGACGCCCTCAAAGCAGCAAATCGCACTGATCATCGGAGCCATGGCTTCGGTTTTCGTTATTGGCGGCACGCTCAAGCTGATGAACCTTGGCCTGGCGGAATACAAGCCGATACAAATCGAGGTGGATATCGCGCAGCTGCCTTCGGGTGTGCAGGTGGAAGATCCAAGTTACGTCTATCAAGGCAAGACCTACACGCTCATCAACGCTCTCGGTTCGGGCGTCATCCCAGATGGCAAATATCTTTATGATCCGGATAGTCATCGCGTGGAGATTCAATGGGTGCAGGGAATCGGCAGCGACAAAGCCGCCGCGCCTCAGGCGCGCCTGATGGCGACGGTGATCAACGGTATCCTCAACCGCCAACTCCCGTGGCGGCTCGTGCTGCTCGGAGTTTTTCTGGTCTTTACCGTGGAATTGCTCGGTATTCGTTCGCTTCCCTTTGCGACGGGGGCCTATCTCTCGATTGCCACGACGATGGCCATCTTTGCCGGCGGCGCGGTGCGCTGGCTTGTGGAACGAAGTCGCGGAGCCGCTGCCGGTAGCGATGTCGGCCCCGGTCCTCTTTATGCCAGCGGCTTGATTGCGGGAGGCGGCGTTTTCGGACTGCTCGGCATTGTGGTCGCTCTGCTCGAGGACCAGGAGTTCCGCTACCACATCTTCCGCCCTGGCCTGTTCCAGTTCGGCCCGAAAATTATGGGTAGCCTAGCCGATAGTCACGTTTTCGCCGTTTTCATGTTCCTGCTGCTCGCCGCCTCGCAGTTCTACTTCGCCCGCAAAAAGATGGAGTAGTGCTCTCCTGCCGAATGCAGAAAGCAGGCCACTTTCACGGTTACGACGGCTTCACCTTTGCCGTCGTAACCGACTAGCTCCGAGGGACGCTGACTTCGACATTGGTTATCAGTCCGCCGTGGGACCGCCGATTTCAGTTGCCGCCGAGCTGGGACGAACTCGTTCCCGCCATCCGGAAATGCGCCCGCCGATTTTCCTGCCAGCAGGATTCGTTCTCTTGCGCGCAGAAGGGCCGCTCTTTTCCATAGCTGACGGTTTGAATGCGGCTGACCGCCACACCCTGCGATACCAGAAAATCCTTGGCGGCGTCTGAGCGGCGATCGCCCAGGGCCACGTTGTATTCGGTGGAGCCGCGCTCGTCGCAGTGTCCCTCGATCACGATGGCGACGCTGGGATAGGAGCGCAGGAATTCAGCCGTTGAGGAAAGCGCGGAGCGAGCGTCGTCTCGAATGCTGGCTTTATCGTAATCAAAGAAGGCGTCTCGCACTTCTTTGGTGAAGAGGTCTTCGAGTGAAGGCTGCGGCGTGGAGACAGCTGCTGATGGGACCGACACGTTCACGCTAGCACTCGCAGTGGCGGTGCCGCCTGGGCCAGTTGCCGTGGCGATATAGGTTGTGGATTGCCTCGGCGTGACGCTGGTGTTGCCTTCCGCCGCGACACTACCGACCTCGGGCGTCAGTCTCACCGAAGTTGCGTTCGTGGCGGACCAGCGCAACGTGACGGACTGGCCGCGGGAAATATCGCCGCGTGACGCTTGCAGAGTCACGGTGGGCTGTGGAGGCGGCGGAGTGACCGCGGGCGCGGAGGGACTCTTGCTTGCCACTTGATGGCGGCATCCTGCGCTTACAACGAGCATGCCAAGCAGACCGAACAGTAGCGCATTACCAAGTCGAATTCTCATTTGATCTTTCCTCCTCAATCTGAGCTTAGAGAGAAGCTCCTCGGATAATCGACCTAAGTATATCGTAGTACGATACTACTGCGGACACAGTATTCGACGCAAGCGGAAATACCGGGGAGTTCCTATTTAAAACCGGCAGCAGTTTTGGGTAGCCCTCAGATCAGAGGGCGTTCAGGTGAAAGTTCGGAGGCAGTCGGGCTGCCTTGAAGGCAAGTTGCTGCCCAGACGGCCTAGCCGTAAGCGTAATTTCGAGGAGCTATAGGTGGTGAGGCGGTTCTGAAACCACTCAGGATTCGGGCTTCTTATCGGCGGCTGCAGCGGTTCCGAGTTTCGAGGCCCAATTGTGCCACACGACTTTATCTTTATCGAAGATCGGTCCGGATAGAGCCATGCCTACTGGAGTCCAGGACCTCGCGCCGACTTGTGCATAGGCGGCTTTTGCCAGCGTCCCTTGTTGCGTAAGCAGAAAGTAGTACCGATCTACTGCGGTATCGCGCTCCAGCACGAGCACGTCGGTTTTTTTGTCGTCCTGCGTGAGGAAGACACCGCGTAACACGGGTTGGCCGTTCTCGGTTGACCGGGGCAGCGCAACTACTTTGACGGCGCCGTTGCAGACTTGGAGGATGGAGCATACGTCCGACGGGATTCCGTTCGCGGCCGGTTTCCAGTTGAGCATATCTTTATGGTCCATAATCTCTTTGACTATATTGACCTGACCGGCCGGTGCCGCTGGCTTCGCTTGTGCGGACAAATTCGCCGGCTGCCAGGCAATCCCCACCAGGGCTATAGGTGCAAGCCACACGAGCTTGCGAAATTTTTTGATGTTCATGGTCACTTCCTCCGAATTATAGACGGACCGAAAATTATCGCAGTTTCGATCAAGATTTCTGCGACGGCCAAGCCACTTGGCTGAACTCGGATGAGGGGTAATCATCTCAAAGTTAACAGCCGCAGTTCAATGATTTTCTATCGAGGCGTGCATCCAGGTTGCTTGACACTTCTTCCGCGTAGCTGTTAGTTTTGAGCTGTTCTTGGTAGAGGTGCGGAGGCCATCAGTAGCCCGGGCCAGCGTTTCCGAGGCGCTTCGGAGGTCCGCGCGAAAGGGGCCGGGAAGCAGTTAAAGCCTGCTCCCGCCAGAGGTTCCGCCGAAATTGCCGCCGGAGGCGCGTTCCGGGGCGATTGGGAGACGAGTCTAAGACTCGTCGACTGTCATCCGCTATACGGGCAAGGCACTTGTAGGGTGGTTTGCCGGCTGAACGGATGGAGCGCTATCGGGAAGCGAAGACCGCGGTTTTTCTCCTTGTCCTTCCTTCTCCGCGTCCATCTAGATTTAGCGGAACTTAACAGGCACAAAGCGCCATGACGGACGTCCTCAAACTTACGCGCCAACTCGTGGACATCGAATCGGTGACGAACCACGAGGCTGCGGTAGGGGATTGCCTCCTAAACATCCTCTCGTCACTGGGCTCCCGCTTTTCGGGGAAGGTGGAGCGCTGCCCAGTCAAGGCAGACGTTTTCAACGTCTTCGCGTATTGGGGAGATCCTGTCGTTACACTTTCGACCCATATGGACACGGTTCCGCCTTTTTTCCCGTCGAGGGAAGATGCGGAGTTCATATGGGGGCGCGGTTCCGCCGACGCCAAGGGCATTATCGCCTCAATGATCGGAGCCGCAGAGGGTTTGCTCGAAAGCGGCGTGCGCAATTTTGGATTGCTTTTCGTGGTCGGCGAAGAGCGCAATAGCGCCGGGGCCATTGCTGCGGCCGAGAGCCCAAGAGGCTCCCGGTTTCTGATCAATGGAGAGCCGACCGAAAACAAATTGGCGCTGGCGACCAAGGGCCTGGCGCGCTTCGAAGTCGAGGCACATGGGAGACTGGCGCACTCTGCCTATCCGGAGTTGGGTGAATCGGCGATTGAGAAGCTACTCGATGTACTTCAGGAGATTCGAAAAATCCGTTTGCCCGAAGATCCGCTGCTGGGACAAGGCACCATGAACATCGGCGTCATTTCCGGCGGGCGAGCGCCCAATGTCATTCCCGATGCGGCAATGGCCGAGATAGCCGTGCGCCTCGTCGGCGATGCCGCGCCAATTCGGGAAGCGATGATCCGTGCAGTTGGCGATCGAGCCGAGCTACGCGAAGTTCTCGCCATCCCGGCAATCCGTTTTGACCGGCTTGATGGCTTCGAGACGTCCATCGTTGCGTACACGACGGATGTGCCGGTCTTTGGCAATACTTGGGGCAAACCTTATTTATTGGGTCCGGGGAATATCCATCTGGCGCACACGAGCGAGGAGCGGGTGCCCAAGAAAGAGCTGCTGGCTGCGAGCCGCATTTATCAGGAGATGGTCAAAAAGCTTCTAGCAGTCGCATGAATAAACTCGATGCACGTGCGGGTAGGGTGATCGCAGCATGATTGTGATGAAATTTGGCGGCTCGTCCGTGGAATCTGCTTCCGCTATCGAGCGCGTCGCGGGAATCGTAGGGCGGGCGGTGGCCCGCAATCCGGTTGTAGTCGTGTCGGCGATGGGGAAGACGACGCAGCAGCTTTTGAATATAGGCGAGGAGGCGGCTGACGGAAAGAAAGAGCGGGCGCTCGCAAGTCTGCGTACCCTCAGGCAAATGCATGAGCGCGAAATCGGCGCGCTGCTTCCGGCGTCTGCCGAGAGCGAGTTCCGGCAGATTCTCGACGGCCATTTTAGCGAGTTGGGTGACCTGCTCGAACAGTTGTCCGCTGAAGGCGAATTCACTCCCGAATCCGTCGATGCGCTCTCGAGCTACGGCGAGCGGCTTTCCAGCCGTTTGATTGCGCTGGTATTTTCAAATGCAGGGATGAACGCTGCGCATGTGGATGCGCGCTGCGTGGTTCTCACCGATGCGCGGCATAAAGCAGCCACTCCGTTGTATCCCCAGACGTACGCTCGCGCTCGAGACAAAATTCTGCCTCTGATCAGCCAGGGCAAAGTGCCGGTCCTAGGAGGCTTCATCGGCGCAACCGAAAGCGGGGTGACCACCACGCTGGGCCGCGGCGGCTCCGACTTCAGCGCCGCCATTATCGGCGCGGGCATAGGGGCCGAGGAGATTCAGATTTGGACGGACGTCGATGGCGTCATGACCTGCGATCCGAAACTCGTTCCCGAAGCACGGCGCGTAAAAACGATCTCCTTCGCGGAGGCGGCGGAGCTGGCTTACTTCGGCGCCAAGGTGCTGCATCCTTCGACTTTGGTCCCTGCGATCGAAAAGAATATCCCCGTGGTGGTGCTGAATTCACGTCGTCCCGAGATCGCCGGGACGCGAATCGTTGCCGAGGCGGTGCCGTGTTCGAACGTGATCAAAGCGATTTCCTGCAAGCGCGGCATTTACATCGTGAATATGCGCTCCACGCGCATGCTGATGGCGCACGGATTTCTGAATCGCATCTTTGAGATTTTCAGCCGGGCGGAAACCGCAGTGGATATGCTGGCAAGCTCCGAGGTGAGCGTTTCCTTGACCATAGACGATCCGGCGCGGCTCACTGAAATTTGCCAGGCGTTGCGGGATTTTTCGGAAGTCAGCGTCGAAAAGGACCAGGCGATTGTGTGCATTGTCGGCGATAATCTCCGCCATACTCCGGGCGTGGCCGCGCGCGCGTTCGGAGCTTTGCCGGGGATCAATATACGCATGATCTCGCAGGGCGCCTCGCTGCTGAATCTCGGTTTTGTCGTGGCGGCGCGCGATGCGGAGAAAACGGTGAAACTTTTGCACCAGGAATTTTTCCGGTGCGCAGATCCGACGGTTTTTGACTAAGAAAAGTTATGAATCTGGCGATCATCGGATACGGCAAAATGGGGCATATGGTCGAGCAGCTTGCTCCGGAGTACGGGTTTGCGGTTCCGCTGCGCCTCGACATCGCCGAAAATGAAGATGGCAAGGGCATAACTCGCGAAGCTTTTCGCGGTATCGATGTGGCCGTCGATTTCTCTATTCCCGCGGCAGTGCTGACGGATATCGAGCGGCTTTCTGCCGCCGGCGTCAACGCGGTGATCGGCACGACCGGTTGGACCGATCACATGGATCGCGCCAAAGCGGCGGTGGAAAAGAGCCGTACGGGTCTGGTTTGGAGTCCGAACTTCTCGATTGGAGTTAATATCTTTTTGCATCTAGTCCGGGAAGCGTCAAAGCAATTTGCTCCCTACAAAGAATACGGAGCGTGGGCCTGGGAGATTCATCACTCCACGAAAAAGGATGCGCCCAGCGGAACGTTGCTGAAATTGGTGGAAGAGATGAAAAAGGCCGACCCAAACCGGCGCGTAGATGTAAGCTCAAACCGAGCGGGTGCTCATCCGGGCACGCACGAGATCGGGTTTGATTCCGCGGCCGAGACGATTACGTTGCGCCACACTGCACGGGGCCGCGAAGGCTTTGCTCGCGGCGCGCTCACCGCGGCCAAGTGGGTAATCGGAAAAAAGGGCTGGTTTGAATTCAGCGAAGTTTTGTTCGACAGGCGCTAAGGAGGGCGAAATGTTTGAAGGATGCGGCACGGCGTTAGTCACTCCATTCCGGCGCGATTTTTCGCTTGATGAACGGGCGCTCCATGCGTTGGTGCGCCGCCAGATCGATGCGGGAATCGATTTTCTCGTACCCTGCGGCACGACGGGCGAAAATCCCACGCTAAGCCGGGAAGAGCACCTGCGGGTCGTGGAAATCACGATCGAAGAGGCGGCAGGCCGCGTTCCGGTACTGGCGGGAGCGGGCGGCTACAACACCGCGGAAGTTGTGGCGCTCACGAAGGAACTCGAATCGATGCACGTGGACGGAATCCTCTCGGTAACTCCGTATTACAACAAACCTACGCCCGAAGGTCTGTATCAACACTATAAGGCGATCGCTTCGGCAATTTCGCTGCCCGTAATTGTGTATAGCGTTCCTCGCAGGACCGCCACTAACGTCGACGTCGGCACACTCAAGAGACTCGCGGAAATCGAGAATATCGTTGGAATCAAGGAAGCTTCCGGCGACATCAGTCAAATCGCTTCCATACTCGGACATCTGCGGGAAGATTTGGTAGTGCTCTCGGGCGATGATGCGCTTGCGGTGCCCATCATCGCTCTGGGAGGCAAAGGCCTGATATCCGTGGTGTCCAATGAAATTCCTGCGGAGATGACTCAGCTCGTTCACTATTGCCTCGAAGGTGATTTCGAGCGAGCGCGGCATTTGCAGCGACGATTTTTGCCACTGATGGAAGTGAACTTCGTGGAGACGAGCCCGATTCCAGTGAAATCGGCTATGGCCGCCATGGGACTGCTCGAGCCGGTGTGGCGTCTTCCGCTGTGTCCTCCTCGCCCCGAAAATGAGGAGAAAATCCGCGGAGTGCTGGAGTGCTTAGGGCTTGTCGGAGACAGGCATGTTGCAAGAGCAAATTGAATCGCTATTCGATAAACCTCCTGACCGCTATAGCGACCAACACCTTCGGCTGTTTCAGCAATTCAAGGATGGTTTGAACGACGGCAGCATCCGCGCTGCCGAGCCCGATGCGAGTGCACCCACGGGCTGGCGCGTAAACAGCTGGGTGAAAAAAGGGATTCTGCTCGGCTTTCGCATGGGCGCGGTTGTGGCGATATCGCATAACGGCGGGGGCCAGGCTTTCTTCGATAAGGCGACTTATCCGCTCAAGAGCGTGAGTTTAACGAATGCAGTGCGCATCGTTCCGGGAGGATCGAGCCTGCGCGACGGCTGCTTTCTTGGCAAAGGCGTCACCTGCATGCCTCCGATGTTCATCAACGTAGGCGCATACGTCGGAGAGCAGACGATGGTTGATTCGCATGCGCTCGTGGGAAGCTGCGCGCAAGTCGGCAAAAGCTGCCATATTTCCGCAGCGGCGCAGATCGGCGGAGTGCTCGAGCCCGTCGGCGCGATGCCGGTAATCATCGAAGACGAAGTGCTCGTCGGCGGAAACTGCGGAATCTACGAAGGCACCGTCGTCAAACGCGGGGCTGTTCTGGGTACGGGAACGATTCTGAATCGCTCCACGCCAGTTTACGACGTCACAAGCGGAAATGTGTTGACCGCGAGCGACGATCAGCCTTTGATCATTCCCGAAAAAGCTGTGGTTGTGGCCGGTTCGCGCGCCATTTCCAAAGGGCGCGGCAAAGAGTGGGGGCTTTCGCTCTACACGCCCGTCATCGTGAAATACCGCGATGCCAAGACCGACCTGCGTACCCAACTCGAAGATCTGCTTCGCTGATCCCTCAGCGCTGCGTTCGAACGCGCGATTCGGCGGCTTCCACCGCGTGCAAATCTCCCGATAAAACTTTTGCGCCGCTATTATCCCCTTTCAACGCGACAGACCGGGCGGCGGTTCCCTTGCGCCGGAATTCTTCTACTAATGCTTCGCCGATTTCTTTCGAGCTGTGCCGTGCGATGGCCATCACCGCGGAGCCTGCGCCGCTGAGGAATACGCCGGCGAGACCGGCATGGCGGAAAGCGAGACATTCTGCAATTCCCGGAACCAAAGGCGCGCGATAAGGTTGGTGGAGCCTATCGTTGAACAGTTCCGGCGAGAGCTCGCCGCCGGAGAAGAAGCGGGCCGCAAGCAGAGCGGTGCGCTGCAGGTTGGCAACGACATCGCGGCGGGAATATTGCGCAGGAAGGACGGCGCGCGCCTTTTCCGTCGGCAATGGGACATCGGGAATCACGGCGATGAAGTCCAGAGCCGGCGGGACATTCGCCTTGGCGACCAAGATGCTCTCTGCGTCTTCTGGCGTCGCGGCAAGCACAAAGCCGCCATGCAGAGCGGCGGCGACATTGTCGGGATGGCCTTCGATTTCGGCTGCGACGCGAAGAGCATCCGCAAACGAGAGTTCGTTACCGGAGAGCTTTCCGCCCAAGAGTACTCCCGCGACGATCGCCGCTGCGCTGGAACCAAGGCCGACGCCGAGCGGGATGTCGTTCTGTACGTCGAGCTGCACGGCAGGAAGTGAGGCGTGCACAGTGGAGGCGGCGCGTTGCATCGCCTTGACGATCAGATTGCTTGGGTCGAGCGGAATCTGATCGGCATTCGGACCGCGATAGGAAACCAGGGCGGATTTTGCGGGCGTGGCTGAAGCGCGCAAATAAAGATTCAACCCGATCGCGGCGCAATCGAAAGCGCATCCGACGTTGGCGCAGGAAGCGGGAACGACAACGGAAAAAACGGAGCCGCCTGAACTGGAAGAATCAGACGGCACGACTACGAGACGGCAGAAACGGCCATAGCCTGTCCTATGTATTTCTCAAAAGCGGCCAGGCGCGGTTCGATGGCATCCTCGACAGCGTAACGGCCGGCGAGGGCGTCGGTGGTTTTCAGGCCGTTACCGGTGACGCAAAGGACGGTTTCTTCATCGGGCCGTATGCGGCCCTGTTCGATGAGCGACTTTGCGCATCCGACGGTCACGCCCGCAGCGGTTTCGCCGAAAATTCCCTCTGTAGTGGCGAGAAGCTCCATGCTGGTTACGATCTCTGCGTCCGAAACATCTTCGGACCAGCCACCACTCGATCGAATGGCGCGGGTGGCGTAGAGCCCATCCGCGGGATTGCCGATGGCCAGCGAGCGCGCGATGGTAGAGGGCTTCTGCGGATCGATTTCTTCTGCACCTCGCTTTACAGCGCTGGAGATGGGTGAACAGCCGGTGGCCTGCGCTCCGAAAAATCGCACCGTCTTGGATTCGACGATTCCGAGCGCGATCAATTCGTTGAAAGCTTTATAGATTTTGGTAATAAGCGAACCGCCGGCCATCGGAACGACGATGTTATCGGGGAGCCGCCAGCCGAGCTGTTCGGCAATTTCGTACCCCACGGTCTTTGACCCTTCCGCGTAGTAGGGGCGCAGATTGATGTTCACGAAGCCCCATTGAAAACGCTCTCCAATCTGCGAACACAGGCGGTTGACCTGATCGTAATTTCCGGCAATGCGGACCAGGCGCGCGCCGAAAATTTGAGTGCCAAGGATCTTCGCGGGCTCGAGATCAGCGGGAATGAAGATCCACGCGTCGAAGCCCTGCCGCGCGGCCTGGGCCGCAACGGCGTTGGCGAGATTCCCCGTAGAGGAGCAACTGACTGTCTGGAATCCGAAGGCTTTGGCATTTGCCAGAGCCACGGCCACGACGCGATCTTTGAAAGAAAGCGTGGGGAAATTTACGGCGTCGTTTTTTATATAAAGGCGGCGCGAACCAATCTGAGCGCCGAGCCGGGCCGCTGAGACCAACGGCGTCATGCCCACGGGAATTTCGGGTTTGTATCCCGCCGGAATCGGCAGCAGTTCCGAATAGCGCCAGAGGTTTACTGGACGGCGGGCGATATTTTCGCGTGTGAACGTCGAGCGCGCAGCGTCGAGGTCGTATTTGACGTCAAGCGGGGCGAGGCAGTCTTCACAGATCGAGCTGGGACGATTGCCCCAGTCGCGGTTACATTCGCGGCAGCGCAACGTGTAGTGTTCGGTCATAGCGGCCTCCAGGCTACGCTGGGCCCCTGCGCGCCAAAAAAAAATGCCCCGTTCCGGGTGTGGGGGAACGAGGCAAAAAACTTAATACCGAGCTTCATGTCCCCCGCAAACCGGGCGGGAATTGGCACCTGCGACCAGTTGAACTGCGCTGGTCCGGTTGTCGTGGCGTCGTCGGGCCCGAACCCCTCAGCCACTCTGCATGAAGATCGCTCCGCGCAACTGCATCGCGGATGAACAATGGTAACTAGGCTGCCGAGCGTTCGTCAAGTCCCTAGGCCGTCGGCCTGCTGACTTCCGAGCTAACATGTGGCCAGACACCCGCGAACGACGGCTGCTCGCAGCTTAGGGGATTTGCCGGCGCGGCCTAATCTCTTTCGGGTATCGACAGGGCGGGCGTTCTCGGCTATTTCGAGTAGGCACCGAAAAGGAGGCAAGGTATGAAACGTCTTTCACTTATGGTGACCCTGGCCGCATTGTTTGGGCTGGGAGCATATCAGGCTCGGGCTACCACCCCGCAGGATACCGGGACGACGGCCAAGCAGGATGTTAAGGACGCCGGCCACGACACGAAGAACGCGGCGAAGAAGACCGGCAGCGCGGTGAAAAAGGGAAGCAAGAAAGTCGCGAATACGGGCGCCAAGGGCGTAAAGAAGGGCGCACAAAAGACCGAGCAGGGCGCAGGGAAGGTCGAAGGTAAGACGCAATAATTGACGCAGTGCAGCCGGGAGTTACAACCCCGAAAGCGAAAATCAACAGCAGATCGCTCGGCCAGCATGCCGATCCGAGGGATGACAACGTCTGTTGACCACCGATATGCGCGGCGCGGGAGCGGAGGGGAAGATGGCCTCGAGAGCGTTCGAATTGTTGCCAAGACCACTAAGGCGGCTGATGCGCAGAAATGAGCACAGCGCTTGGAAGGGGTTGCTGGCGGGCGCCGCAGGGGGATTGGTCGGAACGATTGCGATGACGGAGTTTCAAAAGGGCTGGCAAAAAGTGGCCGAGAAGAGGCGCTCCGGCGATACACGGAGGGAGCAGACAACGTTGCGCGCACGGCCTTCCGAGGAGAACGAAGATTCGACGACGAAGGCCGCTGGGAAGCTGGCACAGAAAGCCGGCCGGGAACTGACCTACGAACAAAAGAAGCAAGCTTCGCCGCTCTTTCACTACGGATTCGGGACGGCCATGGGCGCGCTCTACGGCATGGCGATGGAAACATCGCCTCGCGGGGTGCGGGCACAGCGCATTCCCCTCTTTGGCAGCCTCTTCGGATCTGCTCTTTTTCTGGGAGCAGACGAGATGGCGGTGCCTGCACTGGGTCTCGCCGAGGCCTCGGAGAGCCCGTCGCCGTATTTGTATGCTTGGGCTTCCCACCTGGTTTATGGCTTGACGACCGAATTCGTGCGTCGGCAGGTGCGGCAGCGGATTTAATCGAAAGCACTTTCTGCGCCGCGGCTGGCCTAGCGCAATTCGGTCCCCGGTCAGGACTTACGTTAACTACCTTTTTTTCCAAATAGTTCTATAACTCGTCATAGCTACGGTATATCCCTTTGGAACATGTGTCGGTGCGGTTAATTGACCGGCCTTGACGCTCAGTCTACCCTTTACAAACTTGCGCTGTCTCTTACGCCGGCCGCGTCCAGCTCCGGCTTAGCTCCTGCACCGCGCAAGTATCTGCCAAGGAGAGCGTGGTGTTCCCTTTTCGAAAAATGGCCTATGGGTTTGGTGCATTCATTTTTATTCTTAGCCTGCTTCCGAATGCTTCCGCGCAACAAAACAATTTGGATGAGCTAAACGCGCGCGTTGATTCGCTTTATCAACAGGGCAAATACGAAGCAGCGGTCGCCGCGGCCCACCAGCTTGTGGATTTTGCGCAGGAGAAATTCGGGGCGGAGGCGCCAAACGTCGCCACGTGCCTGAATAAGTTAGCTGTTTTGTATGAAGAGGTGGGAAATTTGGCCGATGCCGAGCCGCTTTACGAACGGGCGCTGGAAATTCGCGAGCGGTCTGCGGGGCCCGACAATCCGGAGATAGCCGCGAGCCTGAATAACCTTGGGGCGCTTTATGCCGATCAGGGCAAGTATGCGCAGGCCGAGCCGCTTTATGAACGCGCTCTGGCGATTCGCGAAAAAACGCTTGATGGGAATAATCCCGATCTGGCGACGAGCCTCAACAATTTGGCTGTGCTTTACGATTTCGAGGGACGTGAAGACGACGCGCTGCCCCTTTATGAGCGCGCGCTGGCGATTCGCGAAAGAGCGTTTGCACCAGATCATCCCGAAGTGGCCAAGAGCCTGGTAAATCTCGCGGGCGTGTATCGCGAGGAGAATCGATATTCGGAGGCTGAGCCGCTGTATCGCCGGGCGCTAGCCATTGACGAAAAGACTTTCGGTCCGGAAGAGCCGGAAATCGCGACGACGCTCGACGATCTCGGAACAGTCTACATCGCCGAAGGGAAGTACGCGGACGCCGAGCCACTCTATAAGCGCGCCACGGCTTTGGCGGAGAGAAATTTCGCCAAGCAGCCGCTGGCGGCCACGATATTCATTGACTTTGCCAAGCTGGATGTAGCTGAGGGGCGTTATGCTTCGGCCGAACCGCTGGACATACGCGCTCTCGCCATCCTGGAAGAGAATTTCGGGTCGAACACCCCGCGACTTGCGCCCGTTCTAGCCGGGCTGAGCGAAGTTTTGTACTTGCAGGGGCGTTACATGGAAGCCACGACAGCGCTGCAACGCGAACTCCAAATTCAGGAGAAAGCTCTCGGCCAGGATGATGCAGCCCTGGTTCCCATCCTCGATAATTACGCCAGCCTGCTGCTGAAAACCAATCATACTGCGGAAGCTGCACAAGCTGAGGCGC
The DNA here is from genome assembly GCA_963846235.1 of uncultured Acidobacteriota bacterium. Lineage (GTDB taxonomy): Bacteria > Acidobacteriota > Terriglobia > Acidiferrales > UBA7541 > Palsa-189. The sequence continues at coordinate 1,528,817 of CAWJVF010000002.1, read as the reverse complement.
GCGTCAGGGCCATTCGGGCGAAAGCGAACGCCACAGCAAGCAGCGACCCGGCGAACTGAACAATTCCACTGCGCGGTTCTTTAAGTCTGGAAGAGCTTGCCTGCGATTCCGTTAGGGACTATATTCTCGGCAGTTTTTGGCCCAAAGCATCCTCGTTACGTAATCTAAGCAAGGAGATCCGGCGCATGCGAGGGAAGAGCATCGCTATTCTCGGGCTGGCTGTTGGAAGTTTGTTCGCGGTTTTCTCCGCCGGGATACCAGCCTGGCCCGGGCCATCGGGCTATCACATTCTGAAAACGATTCACCTGCCTGGCACTGAGGGCTGGGACTATCTCACGATGGATAGCGCTGCGCGAATCCTGTACATCAGCCGCGAAAACCATATCGATGCGGTGAATGTCGATACGGGCGCCATCGTGGGCAAAGTGACCGGCTTGGATGGAACAAATGGCTTACTGCCTGTGCCTGAGCTTGGCCGCGGCTTTGTCACCAATGAAGAGAAGAGCGAGGTTGTGATCGTTGATCTCAAGACCTTGCAAAAAATCGGAACGGTAAAGACGGGCAAAGCTCCGGATTCCTTTGCGTATGAACCTGTCACCAAGCGCGTTTTCATCATGAACAGTGCCGGCGCGAGTGCGACCGCCATTAATGCGGCCGAGGGCACGGTTGCCGGAACAGTACCACTTGGCGGGCAGCCAGAGTTCGTGGTGGCCGACGGCAAGGGCAGCGTATTCATCAACATTACCGACAAGAACGAGGTCGTTGAAGTCGACGGCAAGACGCTGAAGGTGCTTCATCGGTGGCCGCTAGCGCCGGGCGAAGGACCCTCGGGCATATCGATGGACCGAAAGAATCGGCGGCTCTTCTCAGCCTGTGACAATCAGAAAATGATCGTAATGAACGCGGACACAGGCAAAGTGGTGGCGGCGTTGCGCACGGGCGCAGGGACCGACGCGAGCGTCTTCGATCCGGATACGATGAACGCTTTTGCACCGGCTGGAGGTGCGGGAACCCTTACCATCATTCACGAAGATTCGCCCGACAAGTTCAGCGTGCTGGAAGAAATTGACACGCAATCGGGCGCCCGCACGGCCACATTGGATACGAAAACGCACAATGTAATTACGGTCACTGCGAGGCATGGCCATGGGTCAACGCACAACGACGTGCTGGCGGATACATTTGTCGTGCTGGTCATTGGCAAGTAGTTCGGGGGGAGGTAAAGCTGGACAGAGCCCTGCGGCAAAGCGCGAAGCCGTTTGGCGCCTGACACCGGGCGAAAACTGCGAGTAGCAGTGGGCGCAACCCCATTTACTTGGATTTACCTAAAGTCCCCGTTCCCATCCCGGGTGTAAGCAGTATTCCGCCCTTAAGTCGTTCCCGGTACATTCCTTTAGGTCTCCAACTTAAAATTGCGAAGAATGGATCGGTTTCCCTACCTAAGCATGCGAGCGATTGCCTGGTTGATCCTTTTGGGGGCGGTGCCGGGTGCCGCACTCAACGCACAAACCTTTCTAACTACTCCCGTTAATCTTTCGGCCACCGGCTCTGGCTCGATGCCGGCCATCGCGGTGGGGCCCAGCGGTGACATTGATGTGGCGTGGCGTGATTCCGGGGCGATTTCATTCAAGAGATTGGCTAACGGCGGGCAAACATTTTCCGCGACTATGACGGTCGCCACGACCAATCTTCCCTCACAGGGGTCGCAGCTACAAATTGCGGTGAATTCAGCGGGTGTATATGTCGCGTGGGCTGGAACCAATAGCGGGGGCGGAGGCGACATTTTCTTCAGCAGCCTGGTAAATGGCTCGAGCAGCTGGCTTTCACCTGTGAACGTGTCGCAGGGAAACGGCATCGCTGCCGGCGGTAGCGCGCCAGTGCCGCACATGACAGTGGATCCGAATGGTGGCGTGGACATTGTGTGGGGACAAAACGGGGCATGGTTCTGGCGCTCGCGTGATGGATTGAGCGTTCAGCTGACGGCATCGGCGATGGCGAGCCAAAGTCCGAGAATAGCCATAGATTTGCTGGGACACATTTTCGTGGTCTGGGAAAATGCGGCAAGCTGCCCAACGATAACCGTTGGCCGATCGACGGACGGGGGCGTCAGTTTCAGTGATTACTCGGTGGCGGACAATCTCACCGTGAACCAGCAGCCCGTGACCGGCTGCACTTCGGACGTACAAATTGCAGTGCGCCCAAACAATACGATTTGGCTGCTCTGGGCCAATGAGAACCCGAATATTCAAGACCTGATCATCACGTACGCAATCGACACTGAGCCCTTCACGCAGAACTCGAGCACCAGCTTCCCCGAGGCCCAGTTTGAAAATCTCTCCGGGACAGCGTCACACGCGCCGCAAATGGCGATCGATTCGAGCGGAAATATAAGCGTAGTGTGGATCGGAGATATCCAGCTGAACGATCCTCAGGAGGTGGTGTATTTCACTCGCTCTACGGACCCACAGACCCCGGGAACATTTTGCGGCCCGAAGAACGCTAAGTGCCCGAACCCGCCTATTTTGAGCACATCCGGGGCGAATCCAACTTTCCCACAGATTGCGGCAGAGTCGAGCGGCGCTATTGACGTCATCTGGCAGCAGGCCAGCGCCACAAATCCGAGCAGCGCGTTTGATATTGTTCTGGCACGCTCGACCGATGGTGTCAACTTCACGAAAACGATACTGAATAGCGTCTCCACGACGCAAAGCGGCACCGCGCAGATCGCCGCTGATGCGAGCGGCAGTGTTTATGCGAGTTGGCAGGGAAGTTCCGGAAGCGGCAGCGATATTCTTCTTAACGGCGATTCCAGCGGGCTCCAAGCGTCCGCCACTTTTAACCTCAGTGCAGTGACAGCGTCGGTCTCGCCGGCATCGGCGGTCATCAATGTGGGCGGCTCGGCTACTTTCAGCTTGTCAATGCATTCGACAAACTCGGTCCCGGGTACTGTGAGCTTGGCCTGCGGCGGCGTACCATCCGGCCTGAGTTGCAGCTTCAATCCAAGTTCGCTAAGTCTCGCTGCGAACGGGACAGCATCCTCAGCGTTGAGCGTGAGCGTGTCTCTGAAGCCGTCAGCATCGGTTGCGCAGCGCGGTCCGACTTCTAATTTTGGGCCTCAGCCGGGGCTGCCGGCCGCGGTTGCGTGGATGTGGGGAATTGGCCTCGCTCTGTTTGCGACGATCTTGATTGCGAAGGCTCTGATAGCTAGGGCCCTTCGTTACAACTGCGCTGACTTGGCTCGCGCGTTTGCGTTGGCGCTGCTGCTGGCCGCAGCGGCCGCAGGCATGCAGTCTTGCGGGGGCGGAACGCAAAGCGGCGGGGGCGGCGGGGGCGGCGGTTCGATCACGGTGCCGCTGACGGTGCAGGCGCGGTCGAATTCGACGAGTTCGAATCTGCAAACCATTACCATCACCGTGCCCTAGTCAACGGCTCAACTGATCCGCAACAACAAATGCGTCCGATAGTATTCCCCGTAGGGGAGCGTAATGTTTTCCCTGCATCTCCCTGAGAGATTCGAGGTATTTCGTTCGCTCCCCGCCTGAGCAATTCTCCCAGCGATCGAGTTTTCCGACTGCACCCAGATGAATCGACCGCCACTGTGCACGGCCCATGAGGTCATCCGGCGGAAATGTGCATGGGCGCTGTGGATTGCCATATTGACGACCGCCGTTCTTGCTTATTCTGGAGAAGCTGCCAGGGCGCAAAGCTTCACTCCTCCGGTGAACATTTCCAGCGACGGGGCAGGCAATCTTCCTCAGGTAATTGTGGATTCAGACGGAAACGCGGATATCGCTTACGCGGATTTCGTCAACGGAGAGCCCACGAACGGAGTGTGGTTCGTGCGGGGCTCTTTCAGCAGCGGGACATTTCGTCCGACTTCTTCGCCGGTCAGAGTTTCCAAAAACGCGGGCGGCTCTTTCAGCATGGCGCTGGAATCGAGTTGCGTCATCGACATTGCCTATATGGACCAGGCATCGCCGTTCAACAGCCAGGGCGACATTTTCTTCGCGCAATCCCGCGACTGCGGGGCGAGCTTTATCTCCATCAACATCACGAATAGCGCGCTTACCTACTACTCTCATCGCGGGCCGCAGCTCGTCGTAAACAACGGAAAAGCGCAAGTCGTATGGACGTCCACCACCGATCCAACGGGCACGAAGACGACCCTGCTTTACGCACAACGAAATTTGGCAAGCAATTTTACGCCGCCGACGGCATTGGCTACGTCGCCCAATGAAATGGAGTGTCTGGAAGCAGCTGCCGTGCCCAACGGCGGCAATACGGACATCGTTTGGTGCGACGGTAATGTAGAGTTTTTCAATTCAGTGAATGGTGCGCGGCCGATTACGATAGGACCGGGCGGCGAAGCTCAGTTCGCGGTCAATTCGGAAGGCGACGTCAATGTAGTGTGGGCTGAACCCAGCTCTGGCGGCTCGATCGAATTCAGCCGCTCTACGGGGCAAACGGGAATGTTTTCGGCGCCCAAGACTCTTTTCGCCGGATATGACCCGGAACTTGTCGTCGACAAGAACGGAAATCTGGATCTCGCTTACTGGGCCGGGCGAGGCGCCGTTCTTTTCAGCCGCTCGACAGACGGTGGTAACAATTTCTCGGCTCCGGTGACGGTAACGCCGTCGCTCTCAGGGCTCGGTTCTCCGGCGGTCGTACAAATCACGGCGGATTCCAACGGTGCGGTGAATTTGACCTGGGAATATCCGCAAGCGCCTGAGGGTATTCTCTTCAGCCGCTCTGACATTCAGGGCACATCTTTCTCCACTCCGATGGCAGTCTCCACTAATGTGAAAGCCGCACCCTCGGGCGTTCAAATCGCGACCGATGCGAGAAATCACGTTTTAGTACTGTGGTCGGAGAAAGATGTGTTCATCTCCCAACGCGATGCGACGAACGCGGCAAATGGATTCACGATCAGTGCAACGCCTGCGTCGTTGACGGCGCTGCCGGGAGGTTCAGCGACGGCGAAGGTGACGTTGACGGCGGCGAGTGGGTTCGATCAGGTCGTGAATCTGAGTTGCGGCGAGTTGCCGGCAGGCGCGGAGTGCTCCTTCTCTCCGGCGTCGGTAACGCCCAGTACCTTCGGCACGGTCGTAAATTTGACGGTAACGATTTCGAGCACGCTCTCGACGCCGGGTTTCCCTTTTACCGTCAACGTGGCGACTCCCATGATCAGCCAGTCTCAAGACATGCAGATCACGGTCGGACAGATGACGCCTTCCGTGACGCCCACGGCGGCGATAATCCCCCTCGGGGGGAAAGCGAGCTTCGCAGTGACGGTGGCAAGCACTGGTGGCTTCGCCGGACAATTCAATCTCTTCTGCGGCGCGCCCGCGGGCGTAACGTGCACGTTTTCTCCCAATTCAGCCTTTCTGCCCATCAATGGCAGGATTCAGTCGATATTGACGGTGCAAGTTTTAAGCCTACCGGCCGGAGCCATTCCGTCTAACGATCCGCGGGACAAGGCCCCGTCTTCGCCGCCGTTGACGCAGGATATTGTGACGATTTTAGGCTTGGCGTTCTTGCTCTTGAACGCTATCGCGTTCGCGTGGTTGCGCGGAAGCGATAGCAGCCACTTCGTGCGGGGGCGAATGATGGCGAGCGTCGTCGCGAGGATGGCAGTGACCGTGGCACTGGCGGCAGTGATGCTTTCCTGCGGCGGCGCGACAACGAACACGAGAGTCACCGGAACAACTGGCACCTCAGTTAGCACTGGCGACACCGCTGGAGTTCCCGGGACAGGCGGCGTCGGTGGCACCGGGGGAAGTGCGGGCGCCGGCGGCACTACGAGTGGCGGCGTGAACATGCCTGGAAGCACGTCCGTCACGTTCCCTCTGACGGTGATGGCTCAATCGGGCGCGAACGTAGTCAACGTGGGAACAGTTTCCGTTACGGTACCGTAAACAATCTCGACAGCCCACTGGAAACGAGAGCGCAGAAACATCAGCGCCTAGTCGTTCTTCGCTCCCTTCGAGAATTTCGGGTTCTGAATCGTCCCTTCGATCCGGAACGGAAACGACAACTTGCCTTCGGTTAATTTGGCTCCCGCCAAAAACCGAGCGAATGTGTTGGTCAAGAAGCCCTGCTTGGTGGTAATTGCCGCCACGCCCTGATAGTTCAGATCGTCCGAGCCAGAGACGCTCACACTCCCCGACCCATCCACATCCACTCCATAGCCGTCGATATCAATCGTCTTGCTCGTAATCCGCTGGTTCGCCAACTCCAGATCCGTGGAAATCGATGAGAACGAATCGGGATTCTCTTTGGCGGGGCCTAGATCGTTGAAGTGCGCCAGCTTCATCAAGTTTGCGTTGAGCATCAGGCTCGGCACCTTACCGTTAGTCACCTTTACGTGCCCCGTCCCATGCATTCCCGCCAGCGGGCTCTGGGTGTGCTCGATCTCTCCGGCGAGCTTCAGGTCTCCTTCCAGTTTTCCTGTCATTCTCCCGCGTGTTTCGTGGAACGCCGCCAACAAATGGGCCATGTTGATTCCGTTCATTCGCGCGTCCGCCTTAAAGCTGGCGTTCTTTTTCGCCACGTTTACGGAGAAGTCGCCCGTCGTTTTACCGCCATACACGTCTGCTCTTACGTCCGTGAAAAAAGCCGCCCTCGACTCCAGCCGGAAGTTTGAGTTCACATTGGTCGTCTCCACTGCGCCGAAACGCAAGCGGCTTGCCTTCCAACTGCCTTGGCCGGCCAGCGCGGGAGAAGCAGGATTGACGATTGCAGCCACGTCCACCCGATCCAGTTCACTAGTAATGTCGTGGGCTTCGAAAAACACAGGGCCCGGTGCATCCGAAGGGTCCAGCAGATTCGACGCGATCAACTGCCCCCGATTAATCACAACTTTGTCGATGATGCCCAGGGGAAAGGTGTTCTTCGAATTCGCTTCTTTAGGATTCTCGAAGTTCCAGGGGCCATCAGGGTCCGACACCAGGTTGATCTCCGGGTTCTCCAGCACGAGCGACCGGATGACCATCTGCCGGTGCAGCAGGGCCCAAAAGTCGAGTACGGCATCCGCCCGCGCCACTTTAACGATGTAACTGGGCGGAAATAGCGGAGGGCTTTTCACCCCAAACTGCTCGATGTGAATCGTTACGTGGGGAAAGAATGTCAGGGCCAGACGTCCGATTTCCACTTTCTTTCCAGTATTCTCTTCGAAGTAGGAAATCACCTCGGGCCGGTAGCGATCCAGGTTGAAGAAAACAGGCAGTAAAGCCAACGCAGCCAAAAGACAGGCGGCGATGACAATCAGACCAAAAGCGATCCTGCGGCGGGTAATCATGCCAACTCCATACTCTTCCAGGATTTCTGCGAGTGCAGTCCCGGACTTTTAATTCTACTCTGTCCGTTTCGCCCGTGGAGGCTGGTTGCGGGCGCGAGGGAGCTACCCTTTTGATGGCTCAGAGACCCCGGCGGACAGAAGAGAAGATTACTTTGCGCCTCTGACGATGCCAGCGTCTGTCACATACAGCACGTCTCTGAAAGAAAAATGGCCCGGGAAGTAGGAACTCTCGGAGGGCTGAGTTACTGACTGAGTCGCTAAGACTATTTTGAGGAGAGCGCCGCGTAATAGCGTACGACGCACGAGACAGAGGTCCAAATCGGAGATTCCGACTTAAGTGAGATATGCTTTGAAGATGACCCATCCTTCAGAGTCCGAAGTCAGAGCGGCCACTATCCTTATAGATATGCAGCTCCAGAAGACGTCCGCCGAAGAGCACGATGCGTCGCTTCAGGAACTGAGGCAACTCATTGAAACGCTTGGGTGGGATATCATCGGAACGCTCACCCAGAAACTGCATTCCCCTACGGCCGCGTCTCTCATCGGACCGGGAAAACTCGAAGAACTGAGCGAGCTCGTGAAAGCGCCCCGTAAGGCCGAAAGCGTGGTATTCGATCACGAACTAACCCCCACGCAAGTGAGAAACATTAGAGAAGCGACCGGCGTGGATGTTTACGATCGGCCGGCCGTCATCCTCGAGATTTTTCATCGGCATGCTCGCACCAGAGAAGCGCGACTTCAGGTGGAGTTGGCAAGACTCAAGTACCTTGCGCCCCGCAAGAGTGTGTCGGGCGCCAAAGAGCGAAAGGGTGGAGGACGTGGCGGCCGAGGGGTCAGCGAGTCCTTTCACGAGATTGAGCGCCGGGAAGTGCGGGATCGAATCAGCGAGCTGCAACACGAACTCAAAGACGTCCATCGGGAGCAAGTCGAGCGCCGTCGCCATCGCGAAGGTTTGCCCAAGGTCGCCATCGTCGGCTACACGAACGCCGGAAAGTCTTCACTCATGCGGGCGCTCACCGCGAGCGAAGTGCTCGTGGCCGATCAGCTCTTTGCGACCCTGGATACCACCGTTCGAGCGTTGCAGCCGGAGACTCAACCTCGGATTCTTGTTTCCGACACGGTTGGTTTCATTCGAAATCTTCCCCACGATCTGGTGGCCTCATTCCGGTCGACTCTCGATGAAGCGCTGGACGCCTCCCTTCTGCTGCACATAGTGGATGTGGCGGATCCGGCGTTTCGCTCCCACATGCAAGTGACGAAAGAAGTGCTCGAAGGCATCGGGGCGGGAAAGCTCCCGGTTCTTCTGATTCTCAACAAGATTGATGCCGTCGATATTTCGCAAAAGGCAGTATTAAAAAAAGAGTTCCCCGAGGCCATTGCGATGTCCGCGCTCAACCCTAAGGACATCGAGGCACTTCACTCCCGTCTCGTCAGTTTCTTTCTCGATAACATGGATCAGGTGGAGCTCGTCGTTCCCTACGGCAAGGAAGGCGTGCTAGCCGAGATACGCAAGAACATCCAGGTGCTCAGCGAGTCGTACGAGGAAAAGGGTGTTTGTCTCAAGATAAAGGCCAACCCCGGCACCGTTACCGCCTTGAAGCGACGACTCGCGTCGTAAGAACTCCGGCGAATTCCACAATGAGGTCGCAGCGGCGGCCCCACCTTCTAGCGGAACTCCTGATTCGCTACCAAAGCAGCTTCAGCCCGAATTGGAGCTGGCGCGAAGTGGTGGACGTGTTGGTGATGACGCCAGCCGTCGGGGAGGGCCCTCCTGTAGCCGCGGTGAAAGCGACCGGATTCGGAGCATTGAGGTTGGCGCGATTGAGCAAATTGAAAGATTCAGCTCGGTACTGCAGGTTGAATCGCTCTGAGAGCGCGAATCTTTTTGCGAGTGACAGGTCCAGTTCCGCCAAACCGGGACCCTGGAGGACATTGCGGCCTACGTTTCCGTACGTGCCTGACAACGGCTGAACGAAAGCGTTGGGATTGAAGTATTTGCCGGGAAGGCCAAGGATGAGCGGGCCGGAAAAGGCCGGATTCCAGGAAGGTCGCACAGGATTGCGGGTATCACCGTCGTTCGACGGGTTGTAAGAAAGTTGGGGCGTGAACGGCAGGCCTGATTGAATCGTTTCGATTCCGCTGAGCTGCCAATCTTCAATCAGGCGGTTAAGCCATGCGCGCGTGCGAAGAACACTGCGCCCAAACGGAAGATCATAAGTTGCGTTGATGACTGCGCTATGGCGAACGTCAAATGACGCGCGACCATAATCGGCTGTCGGCTGGAGCGGATTAGCGACGAATGCTGGGGAATTCGTGGCCACGCTCGTGTTCATGTTGTCCCCATCGTCGAGCGCTTTGGCAAACGTGTACGCGCCGCGGAATTGCAAGCCGCGCGCTACGCGGTGATTTACGTCGACCTGGAGACCGTTATAAGAACTGACGCCTTCGGAGAACCAGTCCGTCGTGTTCCAAACGGAGTTATTCGCCAGCGGCGCGTTAGCCGGGAAGTAGAAGGCGCCTGCGGGATAGCCCGTGGGGCACGGCGACGCAGGGCAGATCGGAATAGGGAGATTCGTATCGAGCGAAAGCAATTCATGGTAACCGTGTGAACCGATATAGCCCACGCTCAAGACTGTGTTCGGCGCGATTTGCTGCTCAATCTTGAATGTGTAGGACTCCACTGTGGGCGTCTGAAGGTTTGGCTGCACGCCGCTGGGAATGACTTTGGCGCCCGTATAGGTTTTGTCGGGAGCGATGCTGGAAAACGGAATGTTCTTCACCGCGTAGACCGTGTTGTAAGGCGGATTTTGGTCCAGGCGGTAACTCAGGTTATCGAGCAAGGCGTAGTAGACCCCAACGCCGGCGCGAATCACTGTCTTTTTTGAAGTGAAGGGAGCCCAGGCGAGGCTCAGGCGCGGCGCCGGCAAGAATTTGGCGTTGTTTACCGCCAGCGCAGAACCGCCTACAGCAGGCTGAGAAAGAATCACGCCGGCGGCGTTGTAGAGATAATTGGACGCGCGACCATCGACCTCATTCCAGCCGTTGGTGAATTCGCCTCGAAAACCGATGCGCAGCTCGAGCGAGGGCTTCAATTTGACGGCATCTTCCGCATAGAAAGCGCCCTCGGAAGAACGCCAGCCCAGCGGGGTATAGGATGGCGCATACGTGTAGGTGCTTACGATCCCTTGCTGAATGAATGTCTGCAGGCTGCTGAAGGAGATCTGGCCGTATTGATCCTGCACAAGGCTATCGTTCGATTGCAGGCGTTGAAACCAGACGCCGATATCGAAGAGATGATTGCCATGCGTGAGCGTCAGGTGGTCTTCGGCGGTAAAGAGATTGCGCGCTGTACGGAGATTGCTTCCGGCGTTGGTGCCGCCGTTGGCGATCTGCGAGGCTCCATTCAGTGTGGTGCCGCCGCCCACGACTACAGCGCCGACGGGCTGGCCGGCATTGACCCAAGAGGGCAAATCTACCGTGGTTCCGCTATTGAAATAAAAGCCGCCGCGGGAAAAGCCAAACGTGGCGCGATTGAGCACGCTGGGAGAGAAGATGTGCGTCTCGCTGAGCGAAGCCACCTGCTCGCGCAGAAAAATGTCGTCAAGAGTGAAAGGATTGTTGCTCGGCGAATGCGCCGCGCTGTCGTCGACAGTGTAAACAGCGGCGAAGGAGTCTTTGCTCGTGAAGGTATCGTCAAACCGCACCGTTCCGAAATCTTCCCGTACGTGCTGCACGGGATTGGTGAAAGCTTCGGCAATTCCGCTTGGCGCTCCTGTGGAGGTGAGAAGTTCGGGGCCATTGGCAACGGGCCACAGAGCGAGCAGCGGGCGTATACCCCTCACTGCAGCGGCCCGCGATGCGGCGTCCGGCACGAGCGTGACGTCGCTTAAGCCCAGGTTCTGGCGGAAGCCTTCGTAATTCACGAAGAGAAAAGCCTTGTCCTTCTTGACCGGTCCGCCAAGTGACGCGCCAAACATATCGCGTTGAAATTGCGGAATGTCACCGTGATCGAAGAAGTTACGCGCGTCCAGCGGCGCTATTGCGCAGAAATTCGTACGCGCTGCCATGGACCCCATTGGAACCGGAAGCTGTAACGATATTGATTTGCGCCCCGGGGCGCTTGCCGTATTCGGCTCCATAGTCGTCTTTCACCACCGAAAATTCTCGGACAGCATCGACGCCCAGAAGTTGGCCGCTCGCTCCACCCGGAGTGTTGTTGATCTCGGAAGCTCCCGTATACTCGACGCCGTTGAGCAAGTAGAGATTTTCCTGGGGCCGGCGGCCTGAGGCTGAAAACATATTGCCCACGACTGAATTTGAAGTACCGATACCTCCCGCACGCTGCGAGGTGTAGTTCACCACTCCAGGATTGAGCGTCACCAGTTGATCGTAACTGCGGCCGTTCAACGGCAGATCTTTCACCTGGCGCTCGCCGACCAGTCCAGAGGTTTCCGTGGTCGTCACATCGGCGGAAATCGCGGTCTCCTGAACCTGGACGTTCTGCTGGAGTTCCGCGACCGCAAGCTGAAGATCGACGAGTGGCCCTTTGCCCCAATACCAGGTTCACTTTGGCGCGCGCGGGCTGAAATCCGGCCTTTTCGGCTGAGACTTCGTAGGCGCCCACGGCAAGAGCGGGCGCGTCATAACGGCCGGAATCGTCGGTGGTCAAAGTACGAAGGGAACCGGTCTCAAGATTCTTGATTTTTACGCTGCTGCCGGCGATGGCACTGCCCGTTGCGTCGCTCAGAGTCCCGCGAATGGCCGCGTCATCCTGAGCAAATGACGGTGCCGCGCTAAAAGCACCTGAAATCAAGACAACGAGCAAGGATAAAAGAGCGCGATACCGCAATTTGCGTGGTGTCACTCCTGATCTGCCGCTTAGCATTTCGCAATTCCTCTCAGTAGCTGAATTTGTATTGCTGGCGCGAGAAGTGCCGAGGTCGCATTGGAATCGGCACTCGATGATGGGTTCAACAACAGCGCCGAGAGGTGTCCTCTGAGAGGAAGGAAACGGTCTGAGTTGGGCCTAGCTTGAATTCGTTGTACAGCTTCACCATCAGGTCCCTCGATTACAAAACAACTGCTAGTGCTTGCTTGGATGATGGCAGAGCAGATCTGCCGGCGAAGGTCGGACAGCGACTAGAAGCGACAACAACAGCGGCTTGCGCCCGCAAGGGCGTGAGGAGAAGCGATGGTTGCTTCGACAGGGATCATAAAGTCAGCCGAGACAGATTACTTTGTTCGCTGTACTTATGTCAACGGCAAGATGTTTATAGGCTGCTCTGGATTTCGCGTGCTTGTCATCAATTCGCCGTATTCTCACGGATGGAAGCTGAGGGACCAAGTTATGAATCCGAAAGAAGCATCCAAGCCGGAAGTAAGCAGAAAAGTAGCGCAAGAGATTCCCGGCTATACATATGGCACTCGAGAAGCGGCGAAGTCTCCGGTTTCGCTCAGCGACTTGGAATTACTGAAGAAGGCCGTGAATTTCACTGAAGAGGACCAGAGATATCTGCGCCTGGCTGGCGGGGTACTTGAGGAGCAAACCGAAGAAGTGATCAAGAAATGGCGAGGCGTCATAGCCTCCAACCCGCACCTCGCCCAATATTCGTTCGGACCTGACGGCAAACCGGATGCGCACTACTCAGCGGAGAGCGGGTTGCGGTTCCGGCAATGGATTCTGGACACCTGTTTCCGCCACTATGATCAAGATTGGCTCAATTATCAGCAGGAGATCGCGCTGCGCCACACCAGCGTAAAAAAGAACCAAACGGATCACGTAGAGTCCGCGGCGTACATTCCACTGAGGTACGTGATCGCGTTTACGGCAGTGATTAACGACGCCGTTAAGCCATTTCTCGGCGCGAAAGGACATTCGCCCGAGGATGTCGAGCGCATGCATCGCGCCTGGTGCAAGTCTGTGCAACTACAAATCGCCTTGTGGAGCGAGCCCTACGCAGACAGCAAGTTTGCGCCGGACGAGTGGTGATCTTTTAGGGGCAGATTCGGGGTTCCAGAAACGCAGAGGCCGGAGAGTTTCGCAACGACGGCGACCTAAGAGCTTAATTCTCAAACAGCTGCAGCTTAAAGGGAAGGCTCAAAGTCTTTACCAGCATCACCTGATTGTTCGATAGGTGCGCCAACTTTAGGCTGGAATCGCCAGGAGGTGAGGCGAACTATGGCAAAAAAGATAAATGTGATTACGGGCGTCGCGGCAGTGGCGCTCGTTTTTGGCGCAGCTCCGGCGTTCGCTCAATACGGCGGCAGCAGCGGCACGACGCGGCAGCCGCAAGGACGCCAGCAGGATTCCACGGCGAGCCAGGACAATACGGAAACGAATGCGGCAAACACGAAGTCATCCACCGATGAGGATTTCGCCAAGAAGGCGGCACAAGGGGGAATGGCCGAAGTAAAACTCGGTCAGCTTGCCGAACAGAAGGGTTCCAGTCCAGAGGTGAAGAATTTCGGACGTCGGATGGTGCAGGATCACTCGAAAGCCAACAACCAGCTAAAGGATGTTGTTTCGCAGGAGAACATTCCTCTGCCGAACGAGCTGGATAAGTCAGATCAGGCCACATACGACCGTCTGTCAAAGCTTTCTGGCGACGCCTTCGACCGTGAATATGCAAGAGACATGGTGAAAGACCATTCGAAGGACGTCTCCGAGTTCCAAAAGGAAGCGAAGAACGGGAAGGACGAGTCCATAAAGAATTTTGCGGCTCAGACTTTGCCCACGCTGCAAACCATCTGGATCAGGCCCGCCATATGGAACAGGCGGTAAATCAATCTTCGAATTCGGGACCAAACGGTAATAGCAACGGGACCGGCAATACCGGCTACGGCGGCAATTCCGGCACCGGCTATCCCACTAATAATCGAACGAACCCAGGGACGACATCGGGGAACTCGCCCTCTAGGTAGTCACCCTGGCTGCATCGCTTGCGTATGAATTGTGCCGGCTTTCACCTACTGGAAGCCGGCACTTTCTTTTTGAGAAGCCCGGCTTCAACCTTCTGCTTTAGAGTTAAGATCAGGTTAGTCACATCATGCAAAACGGAACCTCACGGGACCAGATATTCACAATCGAAAAGAGCTAATTATGCGAGCGACTCTCCTGGCGGTTTTTTTTCTCCTGCTATTTCTCGGCGCTCGATCTTCCGTCATCGTAACCGGCGCACAAAATGCCCCGTCGCGAAATCCGCAGGCTCAAGTTTCGCAAGGACGCTACCTGGTTGAGGAAGTAGCGAAATGTTCGGAGTGCCACACGCCGCGCGATGCTGAATTTCAGCTCGATCCGTCGCGATGGCTTCAGGGCGCTTCGATCTGGATCGTTCCGGTGCATTCCGTCTCCAATTGGGCCCAATTCGCCCCGCCGCTCGCGGGTTTGCCGGCACTTAGCGACGAACAGATGGAACGCGTTTTGGAAAAGGGCCAAGCGGCGAACGGACGAGAGATTCAACCGCCGATGCACCGCTACCACCTGAGCCACACCGACGCCCAGGCCGTCATCGCCTACCTGCGTTCTCTACCAATGGGCCGCTAAGGCTTCCTCGTAAAGCGTGTTCGTCTGATTTGCTTCGAGGTGTGGACAATGCACCTTAGCGGTGTGTATTCTTCGGCCTACAGCTACGGATCGAGTTGTAAGTTCACATTTGAAAAACGGGAATTCTAGGATTCTCCAGGGAGGAGCATGATGGAAATTAAGGGCGAGTTTGTTACGACAAAAGTGAGCGACGGGACCTTGATGCGCCTGTATGTGGCGCGCCCGGCTGGTGCCGCCGCTGGGCGGGGCCTGCTAGTAATGCAAGAGGCGTTCGGCGTGAACGCACCTATCCGCGATGTTACCGAACGGTTTGCGCGCGAGGGATTTTTGGCTGTTGCGCCGGAACTCTACCACCGAACGGGCGCCGGGTTCGAAGGCAGGTACGACGATTTCCCCTCCGCGATGGCTCACCTGAAGGAACTGCGCGATGCGAACCTGGAAGCGGACTTCCGAGCAACATACGATTGGCTGCGGGCCAATGGAGTCGCTGCTGGTTCGCCAATCGCCGCGGTCGGTTTCTGCATGGGAGGGCGGGCGGCGTTTCTGGCGGCGATAACACTACCGATTGAATGCGCCGTTTCATTCTACGGCGGAGGCATCGCGCCGAATCCCATGAATCCGGGCTTGCTGGGCCGCGTAAACGATCTAAAGGCTCCGGTCCTTCTTTTCTGGGGCGGGCGAGATCAGCACATTACGCCAGAACAAAGAAGCGCGGTGGTAGATGCTTTGAAAGCGGCGGGAAAGAGTTACGTCAATGTGGAATTTTCTGATGCCGACCACGGATTTTTCTGCGACGCGCGCCCGAGCTATAACCCGGTCGCGGCCGCACAGGCTTGGCCGCTCACATTAGCGTTCCTTAATACATACACGGCCGCACGGGAACAGCGCGCCTCAGCGCGCTCGTAAATCCTTGAGGAAACGCTGCGTCCGCGAGAGGCGGCCAAACTGGCGCGAAGCCTTTCGCGGGCGGCAAGCGAGGATCAAGCTTTCAGTGTGTCCAGCCGGGCGGCATATACAGAAAGGCACGCGTGCTGTGCCATAACTGATGGCGATTGAGTCCCAACACGAGCGAGTGCGCCATACCCGGTAAAATCGCAAACTGCCGGTCTGAATTGGGCAACTTGCGATAAAAATTGAGGCAGTCTTCGTCGGTATTTAGCGGCAACTTTTTCAAGTTTCGGCTAAGGTTTGAGCTGGTTCGATTTCCTCTGCCGGTTGGCGCGCAACTGTTCCTTGCGGCGCGGCGCGCAGATACTGCGCGGGCCAAGATATTGGCTTGCCAAGCTCGGCAGCGGCATGGAGCGGCCAATAGGGATCACGCAGCATCTCGCGAGCCAGCAGAACGATATCCGCCTGGCCCTTGCGGATGATTTCGTCGGCCTGATGCGGATCGGTGATCATGCCGACTGCTCCGGTAAGAATTCCTGCGTCGCGCCGAATGCGTTCCGCAAACTGCACTTGATAGCCAGGCCCCATCGGAATCTTCGCGTCGGCGACGTTTCCTCCAGAGGAGCAGTCCACCAGATCCACACCCATAGGGCGCAGGCTCCGGGCCAATTCAACGGCTTGCTCGATATCCCAGCCGCCTTCCACCCAGTCGGTTGCGGAGATGCGAATAAACAGAGGCAGTCGCTCCGGCCAGAAGCGGCGCACTTTGGCTACTACTTCGCGGACAATTCGCGTGCGGTTTTCGAAGGAGCCCCCGTACAGGTCCGAGCGGTGGTTGCTAAGCGGGGAGAGGAACTCATGAAGAAAATAGCCGTGCGCGGAGTGAATCTCAAGCACGCGAAAGCCTGCGTCGAGCGCTCGTTGCGCAGCTTTTCCGAAGGCATCCGCAATTGCGGAGATACGCTCGACCGTCACCGCAGCGGGCATGGGATAATTCAGAGCAAAAGCCACGGCGCTCGGCGCGACGACGTCGCTCCATCCACCATCCTGCGGGGTAACTTTGCCACCGCCCTCCCAAGGACGCGCGGTGCTCGCTTTGCGGCCAGCGTGGGCAAGTTGGATGCCCGCCACGCTGCCCTGCGCATGTATAAATTTCGCGATGCGGGCGAGCGGTTCGATGTGCGCTTCGCTCCAAATGCCCAAATCTTGAGGGCTAATACGGGCTTCGGGCAAAACAGCGGTAGCTTCTGCAATTACGAGCGCCGCGCCCCCGATCGCGCGGCTGCCGAGATGAACCAAGTGCCAGTCTGTAGCGAAGCCGTCTTCACAGGAATACTGGCACATAGGCGAAACAGCGATACGGTTGGAGAGCCGGACGTCGCGGATTTTGAGTTCGTCAAAAAGTCCCTTCGTTGGAGCCGGTTGAGCCATCTACACGTTTCCTTCCGGTGAGTTCATAATACTGATCCTCTCAGGCTATCTGCTAATTGACAAAATGAAAAGGGTAGCAGGCTTTTGCGGAAGGAAAGCGGTGAGAGTGGCCTCAATCGATTAGCGACAGCCGGTCCGATTCAGCTCGTGGAGCTTTTGCATGGCTTCGGGATTGCCTTTTTCGGATGCCACAGATAAGAGAACGCGGGCCTGATCGCAATTTCTGGCCACACCGTCTCCGTGCAGATACAAATCGGCAAGGTCCATTTCGGCAGTGGAATTCCCCTTCTCGACCGCCGACCAAAGGAGTTGAGAAGCTACCGTTGGATTGCGCGGTTGGACACGGCCGTCCAGATATTGGCGCGCGAGCATGAGTTGCGATTCGCCGGCGTCGGGAGGCACAGAAGGCTGAGTGGCATTGGTTTTCGTATTTTGCTGCGAAGCAGCGGCTGGAGATGTTCCGTTAGCGCCTGCCGTCGTAGGCGGAGCAAGTCGCGCTATGGGAGCTTGCTGCGGTGAAGTTTGCGCCGAAGCTGAGGTTTGAGGAGCAGGAGCAGCCTTAGGGGCCAAAGGAGCCGGCGACGGGGTGTCCGAACGAGCCTGCGTTATCGGATTGGGTTGAGCGCTTGGGGCAGTGGAAGGAGAAGTTGCCTGAGGAGCCGCCAATTGTCCCTGCTCCGCTGGCAGTGGGTTTGCTGTGCTTGCATCGGGTGGCAGATCGGATGCCGCCGGAGCGCCGTGAGGCGCGACAGGGCTGGAAACGACTGGGTTTTGCGCCAGCCAATTGCCGAATGGGTTGAGGCCGTTCGGCGATACATAATGACGGAAGCCGAACCACGCCGCAGAGCCCAGCAATACACAAATTAAGAACCCGCCGAGCGCGCCGCGAAGAAAAGATCCCTCTCGCGCCGGAGGATCAGGATCAAAATGCGTGATCCACGGCATCGCATTTGGCTGTTGTGAATCGTCCGGTCTTACCCACGGCTGCTGGCGCGCCCCGGCCGGGCCGGGCAAATTCTGGGATGACGGCGCAGTTGTCTCCGGACGAACCGCCGGTCGCACCGAAGGAGGCACCCAAGCCCCATTCGTTTCAGGAACAGCTTGCGGCTGTGCAGTCTGTGCCGACCCTCCATTCAACGTTGGACTCGCCGCGACACTGTCCTGATCCCCGGCTACATGGGGTGTCACATCGGGTTCTGCTTGCGACGTGGGCGTTGAAGCCTGATTCGGAAAGGGTCTTCCGTAGGCACCGCTCCGCCGCGCCGCAGTCGCCGTGTCCACAGTGTTTAATGCCTTTGCCCAATTAAGAATCTGGTCAGCCGCTCCCGCCGGCAGAACAGTGAACCGCACACCGCCGACCTTACGCGAAGCGTCCAGCCAGACGAGTTCTCCGACCGCATCCACGTGGTTCCCGGCTCCCAGCAGAATGGAGAGACGAACGACTCCGCCCTGGTCAACCGGCTTGACCATATGGAACCGCAACCCATCAGAGGAAATATCGGTGATTACGCCACCGTTATCATAGGGCTCCAGATTGACATAGGCGAGCCGACGAATTGAAGTTCGCGGGCTCCTCCTGCGTTCCGTGTGGTTCGTGAGAACTGTCTGACTGGGTCTTTCGTCTTCGATCATGGAGTGGGATTCCGTTCCCTCGGTTGGATGCGACGGCGATTGCTCAGGAAGCCTCATTCTTCCTATCCCCCACGTGTCCTAAAAAATGGTTTCCGATTGGAATTCCCATCTATACACCTATAAAGGGCTTCCTCTCAATACAGTAAGTTCCCCCTGCCATTTAATGGTTCAATGACGCACATCACACGCATCACAAAGGATGGGATCAGATGGTCCGTAAGTCACTGTATCTAAAAGATGTGAGGAATCGTGCGCACGCGAGTTAATGAGCCTGATTGTGTGGGCCTGAAAACGGCGAGGGTCGTCCCATCAGGCCCCATTGCTAGAAGCCAGAAGTCCTCAGAGCGGAGTTCGGTCGCAATCGGGCCGCCGCGACCGTGCGATTTACGGATCAAATCACTTCGCGAACTTCATCAGACGCGATGGTCAGGGCCGTCTTAAGGCGATTTGGTGTTCCCTTGGCCAGAGCTTCAGCTAGCTTGGTGGCCTGCTTCCAGTCGACTTTCGGCGGCATGGGCGGCTCGAATGGGTCTACGATCGCGTCGACGACTACGGGGCCCGGTTCGCTTAACGCTTCATCAAGCACTTCGCCGCAAATCGAAGGATCTTCGATGCGATAGCCCTTACCTCCGCATGCGCGCGCAACCGCGGCGTAGTCGATTGGGCTCAGGTCGGTGCCAAATTCGGGATTGCCTTCCACGACCATTTGCTCCCATTTGATCATAGCCAGCGTATTGTTATTGACCACGACAACCTTGATGGGCAGCTTGTATTTGACGGCCGTGGCGAATTCGGCCATGAGCATGGAAAACCCGCCGTCGCCGATAAAGGCGACCGATTGCCGATCTGGGAACGCTACCTGAGCGGCAATTGCATACGGCACTCCGTTGGCCATGCTCGCCAGCGTTCCAGAAAGTGAATGTTTCTGGCCCCGCTTGGCGGGGATGTGCCGCGCAAACCATGTGGCTACGGTTCCGGAATCACAGGAGACAATTGCGGTATCGGACAGTCTCTTACCCAGCTCCCAGGCAACGACCTGCGGCTTCATGGGCTTATCCCGACGCGTGCCGCGCTCTTCCATCAACTTCCACCACTTGGCCATTTCCTTTTGCGCCTTTTCCAGAAACCGACGATGGGTATTGCGGTCGAGCAAGGGAAGCAGAGCATCGAGCGTCACGCGGCTGTCCCCAACCAAGCCGACCTCAACGGGGAAACGCAGCCCGATCATTGCCGGATTGAGCTCGATCTGCACGCAGCGAACTTGCTCCGGGTCGGGATAAAACTCGATGTAAGGAAACGATGTGCCGACGAGCAGCAGCGTATCGCAATCTTCGAGCGCTTCCTGCGATGCTTTCGTCCCGAGCAGGCCGACTCCGCCGGTCGTATATGGCGAATCATCGGGGACGGCTGCCTTGCCGAGCAGGGCCTTTACGATGGGAGCGCCGAGCCTTTCGGCAAGTGCCTCTAGTTCGTCCGTGGCGTGGAGCGCGCCCTGGCCTGCCAAAATTACGATGCGCTTGCCGGCATTCAGCACCTGAGCGGCGCGTTTAAGTTCGTTTTCGCCCGGCATGCGTGCGCTGGCTCCAAGAACGGCGGCTGTATGATTCTTGACGTTGCGCATAGAACGCTCGTCGCATTGTTCTTCCTGCGTATCCTTCGGGAAATTGATGTGGGCCACAGCGTGATAGCTCAAAGCCGTACGGCAGGCCAGGTCCGTGACATTTTTCACGTGCGAAGGGCCCATGATGCGCTCGCTATAGGCGGCGACATCTGCGAACACGCGATCGAGGTCCACGTCCTGCTGCGTGTAGGTGCCAATAAGATCGTGAAATGTGTGGCCGGTGATCGCGAGCACAGGCTGGTGATCCAGCTTGGCGTCGTAGAGTCCATTGAGGAGATGGATGCCGCCCGGGCCGGAGGTCCCCAGGCAAACGCCTAACTTTCCGGCGTACTTGGCATAAGCGCAGGCCATGAAAGCAGCAGACTCTTCATGCCGCACATGGATGAAACGAATTCTGTCCTGGCGTTTGCGCAACGCTTCCATGATTCCGTTTATGCCGTCGCCGGGAAGGCCAAAAATGACGTCCACGCCCCAGTCAATGAGCGAATCGACCAGAACATCTGCACTTGTACGGGCCATCTTGTCCTCTCAATTCCGCGCCGACGGACTCGGCGCTGAACGACGGTAATCTCCTGCGGCCAGAGTACGTAGTGCTAAACGGCGTCCTGCGTGCAGTTTAGAAAGCGACTCCGAGACAGCAAATCAGCAATAGCCTGTAAAGAAAATTTGGAAATGGAGTACCGGAAATTTGGTCAGGGACCTGAAGTATTTATCCACGGGCGGCTAAAGACGTCGGCCAGCGTAAACGAGATCATCAGCGCGAGCCAAAAAAATCCTGCCAGCACGACAATCCGGGTGAGTCCCGGGGTGTACCACAGGTGCATAAAGAAAAGTCCGACCAGTGTCATCTTTATGACCGCAATTGCCAGGGCAATGACGGTATTGAATGGTCCCAGATCAATGTAAGCAATCCCTGTGGTGAGCGCGGCCAGCACCAAAAGCGCCATGAATACGAGGCCGTAAGTTCCCACGGAAGGACTTTTTTCGCTCATTTGTAGCGCCCGCCAATGAGATAAAGCAGTGGAAAAAGGTAAATCCAAATAATGTCCACGAAGTGCCAGTAGAGACCGGAGACCTCCACCCGAGTGTAGTGTTCGCGCGAAAGTTTCCCCCGCCACGCGAGAATCGCCATAACGGTCAAGAGACCGATGCCGATAATCATGTGGACCGCATGAAGGCCGGTCATAAAGAAGTAAAAACACATGAACAATTCAACGGTGCGCTCCGGAGCGCCACGCAAACTTTCCAGAGCGGGGCGGAAGTTCAGCCCAGGAATCATGTGCTCCTGCCATTTGTGGAAATATTCAGTGAACTTCATCCCCAGGAAAGCTATGCCTAGAATGATGGTGGCGATGAGAAACCCAATCAGTGGACCGCGCTTACCTTCCCGCGCCGCATGGACGGCCATAGCCATGGTAAAGCTGCTGCCCAGCAGCACAAACATCATCGCCGCTCCGAGATCGACTTCCAGGCCGCGACTCCCGGCAGCGAATCCGGAGTAATAAAGCGATCGGTAAATGATGTATGCGGTAAAGAGGCCCCCAAAAAACAACACCTCGGTGGCGAGGAAAACCCACATGCCGAAATTGTCGGCATCGCGCTGCTGATCGATATCTTCGAATTGATGATGCAGCGCGGGACTGGCGCCATGCGCTGAGTCGCGCGGCGGCATAGCCAAAGGGTTGCTGGCCGCGCTTTCAGACATGTGCGCGCTCCGGATCGGCGTATCCGTAGGGCTCTCCAGTGACGATTGGGGTCTCCTCGAAGTTCTCGGTGGGAGGTGGCGATGGCGTCTGCCATTCCAGGCCGGTCGATCGCCAAGGGTTCGGTCCGGCCATGGGACCGTAGCGGATGGACCAGAGAAGATAGACAAATGGAATCAAATAGCCCACACCGAGAATCGAGGCGCCGGCGGAAGACATCACGTTGAGTACTTGGAACTCAGCAGGATAAACGGCGTAGCGGCGCGGCATTCCCAAATAGCCGAGCATGTATTGAGGAAAAAACGTGAGATTGAAACCAATAAAAATGACCGCAGCCGCGAGGCGCGCCCAGCCGTCGTGATAAAGCCGCCCGGTTATCTTCGGCCACCAGTAGTGGATGCCGCCGAGATAAGCCATGACGGCACCTCCGACCATAATGTAATGAAAATGTGCGATTACGAAATAAGTGTCGTGCAGATGAATATCGGTGGCCATTGAGGCGAGAAAAAGTCCGGTGAGACCACCCATCGTGAAAAGTCCGATGAAGCCGAGCGCGTAAAGCATAGGCGCATCGTAGGAGATAGAACCTTTGTAAAGAGTCGCAGTCCAATTGAAAACCTTTATGGCGGATGGGATGGCGACAGCGAAACTGAGCGCAGAAAAAATAAATCCTGCGTACACAGATTGTCCGGACACAAACATATGGTGACCCCAGACGAAAAAGCTGATCAACGCAATGGCCATGCTGGAATAAGCGATAAAGACGTAGCCGAAGGGCTTCTTTCTGGCGAAGCAGGTGACCAGTTCGCTGACCACGCCCATTCCCGGCAAAATCATAATGTAGACGGCGGGATGAGAGTAAAACCAGAAGAGATGCTGAAATAAGACCGGGTCGCCTCCGATGGCCGGATCGAAGATTCCGACGTGAAACGCTCGTTCAAGCACGATCAAGAACAAGGCGATCGCAATGACCGGCGTAGCCAGCACGAAGATGACGCTCGTGGCGTAGATGGACCAAAGAAAAAGCTGCATGCGCTTCCAAGTCAGACCAGGAGCGCGCATTTTGTGAATGGTCACGATGAAATTCATACCGGTAAGAATGGAGGAAAATCCATTTATGAAAACGCCCATCGCGGCTGCGATAACGTGCGTAGTGACATAGTGGCTGCTCAGCGGGGTATAGAACGTCCAGCCTGTATCCACTCCGCCTGAAATCAGGGCGTAGAGGGTGAAAGTCGCGCCGGTGATATACAGATACCAGCTCAGGAGGTTCAGACGCGGGAAAGCCAGGTCACGTGCGCCGATCATCATGGGCACAAGAAAATTTCCGAGGGTGGCGGGAATCGAAGGAACCAGGAAGAAAAAGAGCATGACCACGCCGTGCATAGTGAAGAGCTTGTTATAGGTTTCCGGCTGAACCAGCGCGCCTGCGGGTTCAATCAAATGCAGCCGCATCAAGACAGCCATTGTGCCCCCGATGAAGAACATCAGGGTGATCGAACCGAGATAGAGCAGCGCGATGCGTTTATGGTCAGTGGTCAAGAGCCACGATTTGATCCCATAGTTGGCATTCAGGTAATGAACGCGCGATTGGACGGGGATTTCTGCTACGGCGGTGCTCATGGCGCCTGCGTCCTTTCTCCCGAAGCGAGCGATTTGATGTAAGCGGTCAATTGCAGAATCTGTTCTTCGCTGACTTGTCCACGAAACGTTGGCATCACGGGCCGATAATTGGGCAGCGGTAACGAGCTAGGATCAAGGATGGATTGCCGGATATATGCTTCGTCCATCACACGATTTTGGCCGCCTAGCAGCGTCACCTGCTTCCCGAATCTGCCCTGAAGCGCGGGCCCCGTGCCGGTCCCGTCCGGAAAGTGGCACGTATCGCAGCCAAGCCGGGTGAAAAGCTGTTGGCCGGTTTCGACCATGGATTCGGCCGTGGCATTGTCCCGAAGCCATTGTGCGTAGTCGGTGGGCGACATCACCACGATCGTTCCGGTCATTCCCGAATGCAGTGTTCCGCAATATTGGGCGCAAAAAAGGTGATAAGTGCCGGGCGTAGTGGCTTGGAACCACTCCGAGGTGTACCGGCCCGGTACGACATCCATCTTCATGCGGAATTCGGGCACGAAGAAATCGTGGATCACATCTTCCGAGGTCATCGTGAGCCGTACAGGAACATCCACAGGAACGTGTAATTGATTGATCTCGCGCGGTCCTTCGGGATGCTGCAGGTGCCACATCCACTGCTTGCCCACGACAAAAATTTCCATGGCGCCTTGAGGCGGCCGAGCCTCGGCAAAGAAGAGGCTAGCGCCCCAGAAAAAAAGACCGACGCAGATCAGGCTGGGAATCACAATCCAGGTCATCTCAAGAGCCGTGGACTGCTCGGTTGCCGGCGGCCGCTCTTCCTCCGAGCGGCGGCGATACTTGATCATGAAATAGAAAATAGTGGCGAAGATGAGAAATGTGAAAAACAGAGTGATACCCGTCAGGAAGAAATAGAGATGATCGACGCGGTCAGCCGACGTGGACGCGTCCGCGGGGCGAAACTGCGGCCATTGCGCCATAACACATCGCTGCGATGAACGTAAGAGACATGCTCACCTGCTAATTCGCCTTCAGGCGCCCCGCCCGCGCAGACCATAGTTCTCGCGACGAAAAAGAATGGCGATAACAAAACCGAGGCACAACACAGTCAATGCGGCCGCGGCCTTGATCACGCGAGAGATCAACAGACCATACTTCCCGGTTGCCGGGTCGTAGTGGTAGCAATAAAGCAGGATCTGATCGATAGGAGAGCCAATCTTGTTTTGCGACGCTTCGATCAATCCCAGCCGCAAATCACGCGAGGGATAACCGATGCCGTAAAAATAGCGCGCCAATTTACCCTCGGGCGTGAGCAGCATGATTCCGCTCGGATGCGCGAACTGGCCGGATGCGGAATCGTACGCGTAACGGAAGCCAACGGCCTGAGCGAGCGCTTTTATCTGAGGCTCATCGCCCGTCAAAAAATGCCAACCCTGCGGACCGCCCGGCCGCCCATAAAGCCCGGTATAAAGTTCGTGCTTCACGTTTGCGAGGACCGGCCGCTCGGCCGGGTCGAT
This sequence comes from uncultured Acidobacteriota bacterium, assembly GCA_963846235.1. Taxonomy (GTDB): domain Bacteria; phylum Acidobacteriota; class Terriglobia; order Acidiferrales; family UBA7541; genus Palsa-189. The sequence goes on along the minus strand of CAWJVF010000002.1, from coordinate 1,503,595 downwards.
GCTTACCGTTACGACGGTGAAGTCCTTCCCGATTTCCAGGGGCAGGTCTTTTGCGCTGCGGAGAAGTCCATTCAGCACCTCGGTGCACAACATCGGGCACTGGTAGTACACGAGCGTCAGGATGACCGGCTTCTGCCCAAAAAATTGGCGCAGCGCGACATCGTGGCCGTGCTCGTCACGAAATGTGAGATCCAGAGGAATGGAGCTTCCGAGCCGTTGATCTAATCCGACGTCGCGCAACAGTGCAGGGCGTATGCCGGCTGTCTGGACCGGTCTGTCGTCCAGTTGAGCACGGCGCTGGCTCGGCTGCCAAAAAGACCCAAAACAAAAAACGCGATTGTCATTGATCGCATGACTAGCGACTTCATCGTGCCGCTCCTTCGGGCTCTGCTGCTATCGAACGAACCATTTTTTGTTTTTAGAGGCGGCGCTTCAGTTTGGTTGTGTGTTGGCCGCTCGGGTAGGCAGGCCACGCTCGAGAAGCAATTCCATGGCGCGATCAATGGGCAGGCGAACAATCCCGTTCTGGCGATCGATCCAGCCGTAAGTGTTGAGAAGACTCTGCTGCGATTGCAAATAACTTTGCATGTCCACGGCGGGATTTGGCTGAATGCGCGGTGGCGGTGGCAAAGGGCGCGTGCCGGCAAAAGGCGCCGCCACGAACGATCCAGGGTTTTCCGTTTTCTCGTAATGCTTGAACAGCCAGATCAGCGACACGCAAGTAGCAGCCAGAATCACCGCCATGGTAAGTGTGAAATAGACCAAGCCACGGGGACTGGCATCGCTTTTTTCGTAGCCTCCGGAGCGCGCGATAGGGGGGTTAGTCGCCATGTTGGAGCGCCCCCTCAAATCGGGGATCGTGCAGAGGCAGCAAGGGCCGGCTCTTGAGCTGGCGCGACAAAAGCGGCCACCCAAATGCCACCGATCCCGACCGGCAGGAGAAAATCAAGCAGATAAAAACGAGGGCCGGCCTTTTCGAAAGCGGGCGCGACCATCCAGTAGACATCCACAAAAGTAATGAGAATCAGCGCGCCGCAAAGAGCCGAAAGAGTCTCGACGCGGCGTTTGATCGGGCGCATGAGCAGAAGAAAAAAGGGAATGGCGAACGAGAGGAAGATCAGAAGAACCGCGATCATCGCCCAGCCGCCTCGGGCGCGCGTCAGATACCAGGGGATTTCGTTGATCAAATCTCCCGCCCAGATGATGAGAAATTGAGAGAATGAGAGATAGGCCCAAAGCATCACGAATGTGAGGACGAGGTTACCGAGATCATTGAAGCGGTCCGAGGTGATGGCACTGGCAATCGGCTCGTATTGGGAAAGGAACCCGGCCACAAAGACTGCCAAGGCGAGCGCGCTGAGCACCTGCAGGACCATGAAGATCATGCCAAAAATTGTGGAGAACCAATGCGGCTCGAGAGACATGATCCAATCGATCGAAAAGAACGTCACCGTAAGGCCGTAAAGCACCAATCCCGGCCCGCTCATATTTTCAAGACGCAAAGCAAGACGTGGATCGCCGGTTCGATCCTGTTCGTCGGACCAGCGGTTCAACCCACGGACCAGAGCCCACCACACCGCGAAATAGATCACGTTACGAATGAGGAAGAACGGCAGGTTCAAATACAGCTGTTTGGATTTGAGAACCAGCATCTGCGGCAACGAGGTTTGGATTCGTCCAGGAATAAAGGCGGCCGACACCGAGGAGAAGCGGAAGAACTAAAGCTGTGAGCAGCGGAAGGGTGCGCGTACCCGCTTCCAAGGGACGGCGAATCGGCAGGCCCCAGAATCCGCCCGTTAGGTGGTGAACCATGAGAAAGGCGGCGCATCCCAGCGGAAAACCAAGCCAGAAAACGAACGCCAACAGGTACGAGCGGAAAAATTGCTCGGGCGCTCGTATGCCGTCGAGCGCTGCTAGGACGAGCGCGGCGATCCCAAGGACGAAGGCGCGGCGCTGAATGCGGTCGAACCGGGTCGGCGAGCGGCTTCGGTCGGACGTCATCGCTGTTGTCCCGTGAGGGTGGGCCTCTGAGATTCGGGAACGTCCCCGGCCGAGCCGTGCTGGCTTAACTGCAATGCGCGGATGTAAGCGGCGATGCGCCAGCGATCCTCGGGCGAAACTCGCGAGGCATAGCTGTACATGAGCCCGAACCCGTTGGTCATCACCTCGAAGAAATGCCCAGCGGGAGCTTGCCGCAGGCGTTCAATGTGAAACGAAGGCGGCGAGGGAAAGCCGCGTTGCACGATCATGCCGTTTCCGCCGCCGGTGTAATCGTGGCAAGGGGAACAGTAGATGTTGTATCGCTCGCGGCCGCGGCTCAGATCGGCGGCTGTGATTGCGAAAGGGAAGAGATCGGCGACGCGCGCCGTTGACTCGGCCGGTATAGAGAAGCTCGATCGGTGCGCAATTGGCCGCGAGCGACGGTTCCCTCCACGGGCGGCCGTTCGGAACGCCCGTCGGCAAAAAAGGTGCTGGGATCTTCGGGTTCGTATCTCGGCTGCACATGCATGTCTTGACGGCAGCCGGCGAGGACGATTGAAGCACCGAAGCGCGCACACGCAGGACGCTGCTCCGACGAGCAGAAGCTTGCAAGCGATTTAGACTTCGGCTTCATAGACGCCAAAAGGTTTGAGGCTCTCCAGGAATTGCCTCGTGGACCCGATATCGAATTTCTTGTCCCTCGCCTTGATGCAAAGAAAAAAGCGTCCGCGCGTGGCCAAGGCAAAGCGCGGCACGTTGAAAAGCGGATGATAGGGCGTCGGCAATCCATTCATCGCCAGCATTCCGAACGTGGCCGCCAGGGCTGCGCAGAGAATCGTCAATTCGAAGGTGATGGGAATGAAGGCAGGCCAGCTATTGGCTGGCTTGCCGTCGACATTCAATGGGAAACTCACAACATTCGCATACCACTGCAGAAAAAAACCGGCGGCAGCGCCAAACATTCCCGCGAACAGCACCACCAGAGGTAGCCGCGTGTTATCGAAACCGACGGCTTCCGCCAATCCTTCCACGGGCATAGGTGAGAAAGCATCGATGCTCCGATAGCCGGCTTCGCGCGTGCGATGAGCGGCATTGAGAAGCTGGTCCGGGCTTTCGAACTCCGCCACCAATCCGTAAATTCGTTTCCTGGCCATGTCAGTTGGTTTTGAATATTTCCTGCCACTTGATGGTCATGTAGCCGAAATCTCCGGGTTTGGATTCCGTAGTTTTGCCAGATAGGTCGTTCGCGGCCGCGTATTCAGTTCTGCAAGCAAGCTGTAGTCGCGCGGTCTGGTGCTTTAGTTTGGAGACGCGGCTGTTGGGATCGTTGATGTTGCCGAAGATGATCGCTTGCGTCGGACAAGCCTGCTGACATGCCGTCTGGATCTCACCATCGCGCACTGGCCGATCTTCTTTTTCCGCGTTGATTTTTGCTTCGTTGATGCGCTGCACGCAGTAGGTGCATTTTTCCATCACCCCGCGGCTGCGCACGGTTACGTCCGGATTGCGAAGGCCATAGAGGCTGGGCGTCACCCAATCGGAATAAAGCCTGAAATTGAATCGCCGCACTTTGTAGGGGCAGTTATTCGAGCAGTAGCGCGTGCCAACGCAGCGGTTGTAAACCATTTGGTTGAGACCTTCGCGATCGTGGAGCGTTGCGCCGACGGGACAGACGAGTTCGCAGGGGGCTTGCTCGCAATGCATGCAAGGCACGGGCTCAAAATAAGTTTCCGGGTTTTCGAGGCTGCCGCGATAGTAATTGTCCACCCGAATCCACTGCATGTCGCGTCCGGCCATGACTTCGTATTTGCCAACGACGGGGATGTTATTTTCCGCGTAGCACGCGATCACGCAAGCTTCGCAACCGGTGCAGCGGCTCAGGTCAATGGACATGCCCCAGGCATAGCCTTCGTACCTGTATGGCTGATTGAGTGAGAGATTCCTGGCGACATCTTCTGCTGGATCTTTTGCAAATTGCGGATTTTTACGAAATTCCTCGAGCGTGGCGATGCGCACGAGGTCGCGCGCAAAGGCATTTTCGCTTTCTTCTTCGACTTGCTGATTATTGCGATTGATTGGGTGATGAATCTGCGTTTCGGCATACAGATAATTTCTGCCGGTCTTTTCGATCTGAAGGCCGTTTGCGATCGACGGCGCCGCCGATGTGCGCAGCAGGTAGCCATTGAGGCCGAAGCCTGTGCCAACATGACCCGCGCGCTTGCGCCCATAACCCAGTGTGACCGTCGCAGAATTGTCGGCGTGTCCCGGCATAGCCACTACCGGGCCGCTTGCTTTCCAACCGCCGAGATCGAGATTCACAACATCGCCGGTCGTAAGCCCGAGACGCCACGCAGTTGCGGGGCTAAGCGCTACTGCGTTGTCCCAGGTAATTTTTGTCAGTGGCTTCGGCAGTTCCTGAAGCCAGGCATTATTGGCCCAGCGGCCGTCGCCGATGGTTGGATCGGCGCGAAAGACCACCTCAATTGCTTGCTGACTGGTCGCGGGATTGGGCAATTTGCCGTAATCGATGCTTAGCTTTGGAGAAAGAGCGGGAAGAGCGGTTCCAGCCATTACGCCATCGTGCAAAGTTTTCTCCCAGAAACTTTCGAACTGGTCTCCGGAAGACTGCGAACGTTGCGTTCTCCAATAATCGCGGACTAGATCGTGGTCGGATTTTCCGATATCGCCCGTGAGCAGCGCGAGAGCTTCATGGAAAGAGTGGCCGTGATAAAGAGGAGCGATCAAGGGCTGAACGATGCCCACGGTGCCGTCGTAAGCGCGAGCGTCACTCCAGGATTCCAGGAAATGTGCCTGAGGAATGTGCCAGTGGCAGAGCTCGGCCGTCTCATCGTCGTAGAGGCTGAAGTGAATGCGCAGCGGCACCTTCAAGATTTGTTGCGCGAACTGCAGATCCGCAGGAGCGGTAAAGACCGGATTGCTGCCGAGGATGAACAGAGTCGACACTTTCCCAGCTTCGATTTCTTTCACCAATTCCGGCAGCGAATCGTTTTCTGGGCTCACTTCGATGGGATCGGTGTAAATGACGGTCTGGCCGACGTTTCCGAGAGCCGTGTTCACCGCATGCGCAAGCGCGTGCACAACGGGCGGTTGCGAAGCGCCGGCCACAACCAGAGAAGTCCCGCGATGGCTTTGCAGGTCTCGCGTCACAGCCTTCAGCCATTGATCTGGAACGCGAGAATTCGATACGCCCGAGCCTGTGCCCTGCAGCGGAACGCCAAGACCAGCGGCGAGAGCGCGCGCGAAAAGTTCTATTTCGCCGCAACGAATCGGAAGCCGGTGGTCGGCCATCGCGCCCGTCAGGGTAGGCGTGCTTTCCAGAACATACAGCCGGTTCATCTGCGCCTGCGGCGTTTCGATTCCACGCCAGTTCGAAAAATCGCGCGCGTAACGGACGCTCGCCGCGCTGTCATTCAAAAAATCGGAATCGAGAGAAACGACGACGGCGGCCTTATCGAATCGGTATACGGAATTCACATTGCGGCCAAAGGCCAGCCGCGCTCCCTGCTGTGCCGCGTAGTTGCCGCAGGGTTCGTGCGTATACCATTTTGCATTTGGGAATTGCTCGAGCAGGGATCGCATCTGCGCCGCGAAAGTCGGCGACGAGGTCGTTTCGGTAAGAATTCGCAGTCCCTCGCCTTTTGAACTCGCTAAAGTTGCCGCGAAGTTCGTTTGCGATGGCAAGGAATGCCGGCCAATCGCTGATGCGTCCTTCGCGCAAAATGACTTGCGAACGGTCCGGGTCCCAAAGTGAAAGCACGGACGCCTGGCAGAAAATATTGCTGCTGCCCAAACTGCCGGGATGCTCCGGGTTTCCCTCCACTTTCGTCGGCCGGCCCATATGGCTCTCGACCAGGAGACCGATTCCGACGCCTCGATCCATCATCGATGTGGCATAAAAGAGAGGTTTGCCGGGAATGACTTCCTCGGGAGCGCGAACGTAGGGCACAATTTTTTCCGTAGGCAATTTCGTACAGGCAGTGAGTCCGGAAAGAGCTGCTGACGCGGCCATTAATTTCAGAACTTCGCGCCGATTCAGCCCATTCCTGGCGGGGTTCGGTTCTTTTTCGGGGTCGTTTGGAAATTCGTCGTTTAGGAATGCCTCGTATTCGGGCGTGCAGGCAACTTCCTCCATGCTGCGCCACAAACGCCGCGCGCCGTCGCGCTTGAGCTTGGCAGCAATCGCTTCAAAATCGAGAGCCGTTTTTGATTCTGAAGTCATTTTCAATTCGAGTTCGGCGGCGATTCCCTTTGACAAATGTTTGCCATCAGCGATGGCAGGTCCAGCAGTCCGTTAGCGAATAGATCTTGTATTCCTTAACCAGCTTCGTACCAAGCTCCGTTCTGATCCGAGGGCGGCTGATACGCAATGCTGAAAACTTCGTCCTTTGGGCGCACGTTATTTTCCGGATGCCGGTGGCAATCGAGGCACCAGGACATCTTCAGCGAGTTCTGCGCCCAGGTGAGAGGCATAGACCCGATGGGGCCGTGACACGTCGTGCAGCCAATGCCCTTGGCCACGTGGATGCTGTGATCGAAATAAACGAACTCGGGAAGCGCGTTCACGCGTATCCATTCGATCGACCGATCCTCCCGAAAGCTTTGGCGAACGGGCTCCAGCATCGGACTGTTTCTCCAAATCTGCGAATGGCAGGTCATACACGTCTCGGTCGGCGGCAATCCGGCAAACGAGGATTGCTCGACCGAGGTGTGACAGTAACGGCAATCGATTCCCAACTCGGCGGTGTGGTGCCTATGGCTGAAAGGCACTGGCTGCACTTTCGGCACGTTGGCTTCTGTGACGTACGGGGAACCATCAATCCAGTAGGGGATAAGGCCGGCTACCATCACGAACAGAAAGAAGCCATAGATCGTGAGCCGCGAAATCAAATTCGTGCTGTGATGAAAGACCTGGGCCATGATCCCTGTCTCAGTCCGGCTCTAAGTTCTTTCTCCTTCGGTTTCAGCAACGAGGCTTCTCATTTCAAAAATCGAGATCATTGGCAAGTAACGGATGAAGAGATAAAGCAGCGTCAGGAAAAGTCCCATCGATCCGAAAAAGGTCATCCAATCCCATCTGGTGGGCGCGTACATACGCCAGATGGAGGGCATGAAGTCGCGGTGGAGGCTGATCACCACAATGACGAAGCGCTCGAGCCACATGCCGCAATTCACGATCAGCGCCACTGCAAACAGGGCCGCCGACGCTACTGCGAACACGCCGCGACCAAAGTGCCTGCGGAATCGACGATGTTGAACGCAATCAGTGACCAATAAACGGCGGCATACGGGCCGGTCATGCGATTCAGCGTCACATAACGGTCATATGTATCCGCGCTGTAGAAGGCCATGAAGGCTTCCATCATGTAGCCGTAAGCCACGATCAGCCCCGTCGCCAGCATGATCTTTCCCATGTTGTCGAGATGGCGCATGGTGATGAAGTCTTCGAGTCCGTAAAATTTGCGGAGAGGAATCGCGAGGCATAGCACCATGGCAAAGCCCGAGTAGATTGCGCCCGCGACGAAGTACGGAGGAAAGATTGTCGTGTGCCAACCCGGCACGATCGCCACGGCGAAATCGAAGCTCACGACGGTATGAACGGAGATCACCAGCGGCGTCGCCAGTCCGGCAAGAAGTAACGAAGCCGTCTCATAGCGCTTCCAGTGCACGGCGGAACCGCGCCAGCCCATGGCCAGGAATCCGTAGATGACCTGCTTCAGCCGCGTGCGGGCCCGGTCGCGCAACGTGGCCAAATCCGGGATGAGGCCGACGAACCAGAACAACAGCGAAACGGTCAGGTAGGTGGAGACCGCGAATACGTCCCACACTAAGGGACTGCGAAACTGCGGCCAATACCACATCGTATTGGGATACGGGAACAGCCAATAGGCGAGCCACGGACGTCCCAGGTGGAGCACGGGAAACATACCCGCGCAGAGCACTGCGAATATAGTCATTGCCTCGGCGGTACGGTTGATGGACGTGCGCCATTTCTGATGCAGCAGCAGTAGGATCGCGGAAATCAACGTACCGGCATGCCCGATACCGATCCACCACACGAAATTCACAATCGCGAAGCCCCAACCGACGGGGATGTTTATGCCCCAAATTCCCACACCAATCGCGAAAAGGACGGTAACCGCATAGAGAAGCACCAGGAGCAGCAGAAAAGAGACGGCGAACCCCAGAAACCATCCGGGCCGTTTTCGCTGACCCAGAACAATCGAGCTGATCTTGTCGGTTACGGTCGAGATCGTGTAGCCCGGCTCGATCACCGGTGGCTGACTGATTTCGGCCGCTCCTTCGAGAGGATCTGAGTCCACGTGGATTGTCCTCGAGGGGAGATGATTTCAACAGCTGTTTGGGTACAAGGAAGCTTTGCTGCTTCCAGTTCAAGTGCAGCCGACGATGTCCTTACCTCAGCCGGCTTTGCGGCGCTGCCTGCGTGCCACGGCAGCGGGTGCTGGGCGACTCATCTCTGGCCGAGCCTCTTCCTTCTTGGCGCGAGCGGCCAAGCTCTTTTTCAGGGCCCGCATGATATCGATCACGGGAGCCCGCGGCGCTTCCGGCGCTGCGGCAATCGACCGTCCTTTCAATTTGGCCTCGATCAAGGCATTGAGCCGCTCATGAAATTCGTCCCGGTATTCCTTTGGATTGAAGTCCGCGGCGAGGCTTTGCACCAACTGCTCGGCTAATTTCACTTCCTGTGGATTCAGCTTCGCGTCTTCGTTTTTGCCGTACTCCGCGACGTCGGCGATTTCATTGCTGTAATACATGGTATGGAGCGTCAGGCCATGCTTACGGGGCCGGAGAAAAACCGTGTACTCGCGCTGATGCATGGTTAGCTTTGCCACGCCCATGCGGTTCGTATCTTCAAGCGCTTTGGTAAGCAATCGATAAGCCTTTGCGCCTTGGGCGTCTGGGACAGCAAGAAACGAAGAATCAAAATAGATCGGATCGACCTGGCTTTCGTCGACAAAGGCCAGAATATCCATGGTCTGAGCGGACGCGGGGGTAATTTTCTTGATCTCGTCAGGCTCAATCAGGACGTATTGTCCTTTTTCGTATTCGAAGCCTTTTACGACTTCGGAGCGCTCGACGAAACGATTACAGGTAGGACAAAAGAGCGGCTGCTTGAGCCGCGTGTGACATTTGTTGTGAAGTTGATGGAGCGGGATTCGCTGCGGTCGCGCCGCTGCATACAGGCGAATGGGAATAGAAACGAGTCCGAAAGTGATGCTGCCCTTCCATACAGTCGTCGCCATCGAGAATTTCTCGTCAAAAAGATTACCGGCTCTCAGAGGGGACTCTATCCGTGAAAGACTGTATTTTCCCTATCGATTTGCAAATCTTTGAGGCGCGCAGCAACTTTCGGCCGCGGCTACATTGAAGAGTTGATTGGGCAAGCCGCAAGACACGCCTACGCTTGGACGAGGGGTTGTTGGTTCAAAAAGGAGGAAAGAATGGCCCAAGATCGAAGCACATTAAGGGTTGCCATCGTAGCGACCGATGACTTTGAGGAAGCGGAGATGACCGAGCCACGCAAATTCCTGGAGGTTCAAGGCGCTGAAACCATCTTGATTGCACCACATCCAGGAAAGATCCAAGCCATGCGCCACGACGAAAAGTCCGAAAAGTATGACGTCGATCAAACCCTGGATGAAGCAAATCCCGAGGACTTTGATGCGCTCTTGCTTCCGGGCGGAGCCCTCAATGCGGATAACCTTCGAGTGGAACGAAAAGCCCAAGAGTTCGCGCGCAATTTTGACCGCAAGAACAAACCCATTGCCGTAATTTGTCACGGCCCCTGGTTATTGGTTTCGGCCGGACTGGTCAAAGGAAGAACGCTGACCAGTTATCACACGATTAAAGACGACCTGGTGAATGCCGGTGCGAATTGGGTGAATTCCGAAGCTGTGGTGGATCGTAATTGGATCTCCAGCAGGCAGCCCAGCGATATCCCCAAGTTCAACGAGAAAATAAAGGAGCTTTTCTGGGGAGGCTCCCGCCAACAGCCATCCCGCGCCAAAGCGGCGTCTAAATAGGCGTCCACTCACTTAAGTCACGCTCCAGGGATAGAATAATGGGTCGCGCTGACAGATAGTCCATAATCGCGTGACCCATTCTTCTTTCGGGAGCAACCTTGGCCGCCGAGCGTCAAAGCAAACTCGACTGGATGGATTTGCTTTGGCTCTTGTTCTTACTGGGATTGGCACTACTCCCTCCCGTTGATGAGATTCACAAGCAGATCATTCTCCTTGCGATCGGCGTTCTTCAGCTTTTAGAAGGTCGCCTCGTCGAGCAGTTACCCGCCAGAGGCAAGAGCTATGCGGTGCTGCTAAAGATCCTGCTCGCCATGCTCCTGATCAGCCACACAGGAGAAGTCGGCATCAACAGCAGTTACTATCCAATCTTTTATCTCCCGATTGTCACCGCCGCGATTTATTTCGATGCATGGTTAACGCTCGCTTGGACTTGCATTGCCTCAGCCGCTTATTGCTCTTACCTCTTGCCCGCTCTGCAGGAATACGAACTCGCGCCTGGCGCAATCGCCGAACTCGCGTTGCGTATACTGTTTTTCTTTCTCGCAGCCATGGTGGTGAATCGATTCGCTACGGAGAACAAACGTCAGACACGCCGTTACCAGGTGCTTGCGGAGGAATTGGCGAAAACGAATCGAGAACTCGAGCGAGCCGAGGCGGAAGCTCGCCGTTCGGAACGTCTTGCCGCGCTGGGCCAGCTTTCCGCTGGTTTAGCCCATGAGATTCGCAATCCACTGGGAATCATTAAAGGCTCGGCGGAGATGCTGAATCAAAGGATGCGAACTGCCGAACCGTTGGTTTCCGAACTTGCGGGATACATTTCCAGCGAAGTGAATCGCCTCAGCGCTTTAGTTAGCCGATTTCTTGATTTTGCCCGGCCGTTGCGTATTGAAACACGGGCTTGTGCGGTTGCTGAAATTGTGGATCGGGCGCTGCGGGCCGTCGCCGCCAATTGGAATGGGCCGGAAATCAAGATAGACCGCCGTTATGACAGAGATCTACCGCCGGCGGCGGTCGATGAAAACCTGTGCGAGCAGGTTTTTGTCAATCTGGTACAAAATGCATACGATGCCATGAGCGACACATGCGGCAAGCTCGGCGTTTCCATCGCGAACGCCGTGAGAGGAGATAAGCGAGGCATTGAGGTGCGGGTTTCGGATTCTGGCCCTGGAGTTCCTGTGGAGCTGCACGAGCAAATTTTCAATCCATTTTTCACGACCAAGAAAACCGGTGTAGGTCTCGGGCTTTCGATCGTGTCGAAAATTGTGGACGAGCACCGCGGCTCTATTGAACTTGTCAATCGTCAGAAGATATCCGGTGAGTCCGGAGCTTGCTTCGTCATATTCCTGCCGCTCGCCGAACAGGCAGTAATCTCTGAGACGGAAACGGCATCCAGGGCATAGTCACATGGCAACGATCCTTATTGTTGAAGATGAGGCGCGAATGCGCCGGCTGCTCGAACTCGACCTGAGCGAGGCGGGGTATCAGACATTCTCGTCTGCCGATGCCGAAAAGGGTCTCGACCTGCTGCGCCGGGAGCAGATCGATCTGGTGCTCACGGATTTGAAATTGCCTGGTTTGGGAGGCCTGGAGTTCCTTCAAGCCGCCAAGCGGTTGAACGGGGCTTTGCCGGTTGTGGTCATGACGGCGTACGGCTCAGTCGAAACCGCTGTGGAAGCCATGAAAGCGGGGGCGAGCGACTATGTTCTGAAGCCATTTGCCCTCGCGGAGATGCGCTTGGTCGTGCAAAAGGAGTTGGACGTTCGGCGTCTCCGTGAGGAGAACCGCAACTTGCGAGAGGCCCTGGGGCGGCAATACGATCATCCCAATGTCGTCGCGCGTAGCGCAAAAATGCAGGAAGTCCTCGCGTTGGTTGAGCGGGTGGCGGCGACACCATCGACGGTGCTCATTGGAGGGGAGAGCGGCGTCGGGAAAGACTTGATTGCGCACCTGATTCACCAGCGATCGAGCCGCTCCTCTGGGCCCTTTGTGAAGATCAATAGCACAGCGATTCCGGAGAATCTGCTCGAAAGCGAACTTTTCGGCTACGAAAAAGGGGCTTTCACCGGTGCAGTCACCAGTAAGCCTGGAAAATTCGAGCTTGCCGACAAAGGGACCCTCTTCCTTGATGAAATTGGCGATGTCCCGCCCGCTACTCAGGTGAAGCTCCTGCGGGTTTTGCAGGAGCGCGAATTCGAACGTCTGGGCGGCACGCGCACCGTAAAGGTGGATGTGCGCCTTATCGCGGCTACCAATCGCGATCTCCGTGCAGCACTCGAGCAGGGAACTTTTCGGGAAGATCTGTATTACCGGCTCAACGTCGTACCCATCGATATACCGCCCCTGCGCGAGCATAAGGAAGATATTCCGGATCTGGCGAATCTCTTCCTGTCACGGCTCGCGCAGAAATCGCAAAAGAAGCTGGAAGGCATCAAGCCCGAAGCGGTTCGAAGACTGATGGATTTTCATTGGCCCGGGAATGTTCGTGAATTAGAGAACATCGTTGAGCGTGCCTGCGCTCTGGCCCCGGGCCCCTTCATTGAACTGAGCGATATCCAAATAGATCACGTTGTGAGCCGAAACCACTCGGGACAATCCCCGCTTCTGCCCGAAGGTAAGACGCTGGATCAGTGGGAGGACGAACTCATTCGCGAGGCCTACCGACGCGCCAATGGAAATAAGAGCGAAGCCGCCCGTATGCTCGGTCTTTCCCGCAATGCGCTGCGCTATCGGTTAGAGAAAATAGGCATCCCGGACGAATCGTCGAAAGCTCCACAAGAATAGATCGCTGCGAATCTCAAGCTGCCGCAAGGGCTGTTTCACCTCCGATCACCTATGCCGGTGGTTGAAAACCACCACCTGGTGAATTCCGGCCAGACCCTGAAATCCTCAACCGCTTACGGTTGTTCTAAACCACTGAGGTCATTGAGTATAAGTATCGGCTTGGCTGACAGTTTGGCATAGGGATTGCCCATGTATTGGCGGGTATATCGAACGAGGTGGCCCATGAGGACGAACACAACAAGCTGGTTGGCCGTTCCGATTCTAGCGGTTTTCGCACTAACGTCCGCGGGGGCGCAAACGAACGGGCCGCTGCCGGATCCAGGGTCTGAGGGAAAGCAAGGTCCCAGCCCGGCGGGAACGCAGAATGATCCAGGCGTCGCCCGCGTGAGTTTCATCCGCGGCGATGTGACGATGCAGCGCGGCGATTCCGGCGATGTTTCGTCGGTGACTTTGAACACGCCGCTGATGGCCGGCGATAAGATTTCGACGGGCGATGGCTCCCGAACCGAAGTCCAGCTTGATTACGCCAATATCCTGCGCTTGGATCGAAATGCCCAAGCGACCATTGCAACGCTGGATAAAAACCGCATTCAAGTTCAGATCGGCCAGGGGTTGGCAGGCTATTCCGTGCTCAAGGGCTCTGAGGCGGATATGGAGATTGATACTCCTAACGTTTCCGTCCATCCGGTTCGGGAAGGGCGTTATCGCATTCAGGTAAATCCGGATGGCGACACGTTCGTAACGGTGAATGACGGCGAAGCGCAGGTTTCGACTTCGGAAGGCAGCACCACGGTAAAGAAATACCAGCTCATTACCGTCCGGGGAACGGGCACCGATGCACAGTACAAAGTCACCGAGGCCCGCGACGGCGATGATTGGGATAAGTGGAATAAGGATCGCGACAACGTCATTTACAACGCGAACGGGTATCGGAAGACGAACCGCTACTACACCGGTGCTGGCGATCTGGATGCGCACGGCACTTGGACCGAAGTTCCCGACTATGGCCAAGTATGGGTGCCTCATGTTGATTCCGGTTGGGCGCCCTATCGAGATGGCCGTTGGGTTTGGGAGCCGTATTGGGGTTGGACTTGGGTTTCTTATGAGCCTTGGGGTTGGGCGCCCTATCACTACGGCCGATGGTTCGACTGGGAAGGATCGTGGGCCTGGTGGCCTGGTCCGATTTATCCGGCTTATCGCCCGATTTGGGCTCCTGCATACGTTTCCTTCTTCGGATTTGGCGGAGGGGTGGGTTTCGGCGTCGGGTTTGGGTTCGGCTCCATTGGCTGGCTGCCGATAGGACCTTGCGACTTCTTCCATCCCTGGTGGGGCGGTTTTCGCGACCGCTTCGGAGTTGTAGGATTCGACCGAATCGGCGGCCTCCGGGATGGAATCGGGCCGCTGCATGGCGGCAATCAGTTTTCCAATCTTCACAACGTGCTCGTTAACAATCGCATTCGTGCAGGTGTCTCCGGAGTGCCGGCGGAAAGCTTCGGGCGTGGCACAACCCTAGCCAGAGGCGTGGGGGCCGCGGACTTGCGTAACGGGCGCATGATGACGGGCAATCTGCCTGTGGTTCCCACTCATGACAGTCTGCGCGTGTCTGATCGGCCGGTCAGTTCGGCGGCCGCAGCGCGAATGGGCGCGCAGCGCGGCTTTTTCTCCAAGAACACACCGGCAGCACGACCGGAGCCGTTTTCTTCGCAAGCCGCACGGGTAAATGAATCTATCCAACGCAATGGACAGTTCCAGGCAGTCAACGGGTCGAGACCCGCCGAAAATCCGGGGGCGAATCGCCCAGGCCTCGCAGGTCAATCGGCCACGAGGCAACAGCCGAACGTAGGGCAGCAGCCCAACTCTGCAGCGGGAGTTCGCAATCCTGTCCAGTCTCAGGCGCGCAGCGGTCAGACATTTGAGGGTCAGCGTCCGCAAGCGGCGCAAGGTGCCAATGACTGGCAGCGGTTTGGCGGAGCGCGCGGCGCCACCAATAATCAATCGCCGGCAAATCAATCGCCTGCAGCCCAGTCGCAGATCCGGTCAAACGCTCAGCCGGAATTTCGCAACAACGCTCCTGCCGGGCGCGAAGCCCCTAACGCCAATGCTGGCCAGGCATCCGGCTGGCAGCGTTTCTCTGGTTCCAATGGACCCTCGGCAGCTCCGTCGAACGGCGGCTACGCTCCGCCATCCAGCGGGCCGGAGCCGACCGACGCTGGATATGAACAAGCCAATCGTGAATGAACGCTCGTCTCGCAACAATGGCGATACTCCGCCGGTACGAATCGCGGAAGCTCCACGCCCGCGTATCGTCGCAGCACCAAGTTATTCGGCGCCGACGCCTCGCAGCTCTCCATCCTATTCGGCTCCGAACTATCGCAGTTATCCTTCGAATCCGGCGCCGACTTATCGCAGCGCTCCCGCGCCGCGTTCGTACGGAGGTGGCGGCGGTGGCGGCAACTACGGCGGCGCTTCTCGCGGAGGCGGCAGCTATTCGGGCGGCGGTGGCAGCTACGGCGGCGGTTCCAGGGGAGGCGGTGGCGGTGGAGGATCTCGCGGCGGTGGGTCTTCCGGTGGGCATTCGTCCGGAGGCTCCTCGCACGGACGCTAGGAGTTAAGCATAGCAGTAGCAGAGTGACGCGGCCTTCCGGCTCCGGAAGGCCGCGGTTCTTTGTAGCGGCAGCTCGATTAGCCTCGATGCGCACACTAGGTGCCCTACCCCCCTGTCTTATGTCGTCCGCTATACTGCTTCGTTAGTTAAAACGTGCTGATTTGTATCCCTTCATCCACATCGGTCCTTTGACGCTGGGAACTTACGGAATCATGGTCGCCACCGGCCTGATCTGTGCGTTCTTTGTTATACGTGCCGACCTGCGACGCAGGGGCTACGGTGCCGACGCTGAGAATATTATTGGCACGACAGGCTTGGCTGGCCTTCTCGGAGCGCGGCTTTATCATCTGCTGGAGTCGCCGTCGGATTTCTTCGCGCACCCCTTACCATTGCTTTTCAGCACGACGGGCTTCGCTTGGTTTGGAGCGGTGATTGGTGGTTTTGTGGCTCTGGTTTTATTGGCGCGGCACTACCAAATGAAAATTCTGTTGATGCTGGATATCGCCTCCCCAGCCGCGGCGGTTGGATACGGCGTTGGCCGCATCGGCTGCTTAATTTCGGGAGACGGAGATTACGGAATTCCGACATCGCTTCCTTGGGGAATGAGTTTCCCCAACGGCCTGGTGCCCACGACCGAGAGAGTTCACCCCACGCCGATCTATGAGTTCCTGGTAGCTATGTTGATTGGCTATATGTTGTGGCGCATTGGGGCCCGCGCCGTAGGTGGATTGCGGCCCGCCGGAGAAGTCTTCGCTTACTACTTGATCTTTACGGGAGTGGCGCGTTTTCTGGTGGAATTTATTCGTATCAATCCGCGTTCCTTTTTTGGTATGAGCAACGCGCAGGCCGCAAGCATCGCTTCGATTCTGGCGGGAGCAATCCTGCTATTGGAATTAGTTCGAAGGATTCGCCCGCAAACGGTAATCTGAACACTTCCGATGCAAATTTAGAGCATCTGCCGCAGGACGTAGGGCAGAATGCCACCATTCCGGTAATAAGCGACTTCTTCTGGTGTGTCGGCTCGGGCCACGACTTCAAAAGTTTTCTCTTTGCCCCCATCGTCGCGCGCTTGAACGCGAAGCTTCGCTCGCGGCGCCAGCTTGCTGACGCCTTCCACACTATAGGACTCGTGACCGGTAAGCCCGAGCGACTCCGCAGTTTCGCCCGGCTTGAATTCCAGCGGCAACACGCCCATGCCGACAAGATTGCTGCGGTGAATCCGTTCATAACTTTCGGCAATGACCGCGCGTACGCCCAACAGGAGCGTGCCCTTGGCCGCCCAATCGCGTGAAGAGCCTGCGCCGTATTCCTTGCCGGCCAGGACCATGAGCGGCACGCCTTCCTGTTTGTAGCGCATCGCCGCATCATAGATCGTCATTTTTTCGCCGCTGGGCTGATGCAGAGTCCAACCGCCTTCGGTCCCAGGCGCAAGTTGGTTGCGCAGGCGAATATTTGCAAATGTGCCGCGCACCATTACTTCGTGATTTCCGCGGCGAGCACCATAGGAATTAAAGTCCGAAGTCTTCACTCCATTCGCAATGAGGTATTTGCCGGCCGGGCCATCGGGCTGAATCGAGCCGGCCGGGGAGATGTGGTCCGTCGTGACGCTATGCCCGAGCACAGCCAGCACACGCGCGTTGAGAATATCGGAAAGCGCGGGAGGATTTTTGGGCATGTCTTCGAAAAAAGGGGGGCACTTGATATATGTAGATTTGGCGTCCCAGGCGTATAGATCGCCTTCCGGCACCTGTAGTCCACGCCAGCGTTCATCGCCTTCAAAGATTGCGCCGTACTCCTTAAGGTACATATCCGTGGTTACCGCCTTGCGCACGGTTTCTTCCACTTCTTTGGGAGTCGGCCAGATGTCGCGCAAATAGACCGCTTTGCCGTTGCGGTCATTACCTAAAGATTCGGTAGCCATGTCGAAATCCATGCGGCCGGCAAGGGCATAGGCGACCACAAGCGGCGGTGAAGCTAAATAATTTGCGCGGACAAGCGGGTGAATACGGCCTTCGAAGTTACGATTGCCGCTGAGCACAGACACTGCGACGAGACTGTTTTCCTTAATGGCTGAGCCGATTGCTTCAGGAAGCGGGCCGCTATTGCCTATACATGTCGTGCAGCCGAAACCCACCAGATTGAATTTCAGTTTTTCGAGATAGGGTGTAAGACCGGCCGCCTTGAGGTAGTCCGTCACTACCTTGGATCCGGGCGCAAGGCTCGTCTTAACCCACGGTTTCGATTCCAACCCGCGCTCGACCGCTTTTTTCGCCACAAGTCCCGCGCCAAGCATCAAGGAAGGATTTGAGGTATTCGTGCAACTCGTAATAGCGGCAATCACCACCGAACCATTGGAGAGTTCGAATCGGTCTCCGTTATTCTTTACCTCTACGTGCTTCGAAGTAGTTCCCTCCATAGCCTTCGCGAAGGAACTTTTGGCTTGGCGTAGCGGCACGCGGTCCTGGGGCCTCTTAGGTCCCGCCAATGTTGGTTCGACTTTGCCAAGGTCCAGTTCGAGTGTGTCCGAAAACAAGGGATCCGGAGTTTCATCGGTGCGGAAGAGACCTTGCATTTTGGTGTAGGCCTCGACCAATGCCTGGCGTTCGGGGCTTCGTCCGGTAAATTTCAAATAGGCCAGCGTCTCGGCGTCGACAGGGAAGAATCCCATCGTGGCGCCGTATTCAGGCGCCATGTTGGCGATGGTCGCGCGATCTGGCAACGTGAGATTCGAAAGGCCGGTTCCGTAAAACTCGACGAACTGCCCCACAACGCCTTTCTTGCGCAACATCTCTGTTACCGTCAGCACCAGATCGGTTGCCGTTGCACCTTCTGGCAAGCGGCCGTGCAACTTGAAACCGACTACATCGGGAACCAGCATGGAGAGCGGCTGACCGAGCATGGCCGCCTCCGCTTCAATGCCGCCCACGCCCCAGCCGAAGACGCCCAGTCCATTGACCATCGTGGTGTGGGAATCCGTGCCTACGAGCGAATCAGGATACGCGGCGGCGCGCCCATCCGGCGCGCGGTCGCAGACCACGCGGGCCAGATATTCGAGATTTACCTGATGGCAAATGCCCGTGTCTGGCGGCACAACTGCAAAATTGCGGAAGCCGTTCTGGCCCCAGCGCAGAAATTGGTAACGCTCCACGTTGCGCTGAAACTCCATTTGCGCATTGAAGGCAAACGCCATGTCGGTGCCGAACTTATCGACCTGCACCGAGTGGTCGATCACGAGTTCAGCAGGCAGCAGGGGATTGATTTTTTTTGCGTCGCCGCCCATCTTCGCGATGGCGTCCCGCATCGCCGCAAGGTCCGCCACGGCCGGCACCCCCGTGAAATCCTGCAGGAGCACTCGGGCGGGCATAAAGGCGATCTCTGAGCGCTTTGGGGTGACCGGCTGCCATTCGGCCAGCCCTTCAATTTCTTTGGCGTGAACGAATCGGTCGTCCTCCTGGCGCAGCAGGTTTTCCAGTAAAATGCGAATCGAGAACGGGAGCTTGGCCACGTGGCCGATTCCCCTGCGTTCCAGCGCCTCCAGGCGGTAGATCTCGTATGACTGATTACCTACCTTAAGCGTATCGCGCGCGCCGAATGAGTTTTTCGAAGACGCAGGCATGTTCTAATCCTCTCTGACCACCGGACCGATTAGGGTTAATTTAACATTGCATCATAACGCAAACAGCGAGTACGTGTGCAGCGCCGAGCGCCGCTCGCCGGGTCCTGCCGACCCTTTTCGCCGATGTTAACGCAGATCGTCTAGAATGATCTGAGCGCGGCGCTTCGGACTTGTCGCGGCCCGCGTTTTTCAGGGTGGAGTTTAGGTGAAGGTCGTCCTGATCTCAACGTACGAGCTTGGTCACCAACCTTTCGGGTTGGCTTCGCAAGCCGCTTGGCTGCGGCGCAGCGGCGCTGAGGTTACTTGTCTCGATTTATCGCGTCAGCCTTTTCAGGAAAACGCAGTGCGTGCCGCCGATGTGGTGGCGTTCTACGTCCCCATGCACACAGCTACCCGGCTTGCGATTCGTCTGATCGAGCCCGTTCGGCTTTTGAATGCTCACGCGCATTTATGCTTCTACGGTTTGTACGCTCCCGTGAACGAGGCTTATTTGCGAGAGCTTGGAGTGCGGACCATCGTTGGCGGGGAATTTGAGGCACTTTTAGCGGATGTCGTCACGCGGCTTGGTCAGCACTACGGCAATGGAAACGGCTCGGGTGCGAACGCTCGGGCCACAGGGCTGCCCAATCCGTCAATCGCTTTAGAGCGGTTGCAGTTCATTCCCCCGGATCGGAGCCAGCTTCCGCCCCTCCGCCAATATGCACATCTGTTGATGCCCGAAGGGGGCTTTAAAGTTTCGGGCTACACGGAAGCCAGCCGGGGATGCAAACATCTGTGTCGGCACTGCCCCATCGTTCCTGTCTACAACGGAATCTTCCGCATAGTGCAGAAGGAAATCGTGCTGGGAGATATTCGCCAGCAGATAGATGCCGGCGCCGAGCACATTACGTTCGGCGACCCGGATTTCTTCAATGGGCCGGCGCACGCGCTCGCCATCGTTGAGTCCCTGCACCGGGAATTTCCGCAACTCACGTATGACGTCACGATCAAGATCGAACACTTGCTGCGCCATGCAGAATCTTTGCCGAGGCTCCGCGATACTGGCTGTCTTTTTGTTACCAGCGCCGTCGAGTCCGTCGATGACTCTGTCCTCGCGCGTCTGGCAAAAGGCCATACCCGTGCGGATTTTCTCGAGGTCGTCGGACTTTTTCGCGAGCTGGGCCTGGTCCTGCAGGCGACGTTCGTGCCTTTCACGCCCTGGACTTCATCTTCGGGTTATCGCGAACTATTGGCACTCATCGCTGACCAGGATTTGATCGAAAACGTGGCGCCCATCCAGCTTGGCATCCGTCTGCTGATTCCGGCAGGCTCGCGTTTGCTGGAACTCGATGAGATTCGCAACACGGTCGGCGACTTCGAAGCCTCCGGACTTGTCTATCCATGGAAACATGCCGATGTCCGCCTGGACCAATTGTCCGGCCGCGTCCAGGAGTTAGCCAATGCCGGCGACCGACTAAAGCGCTCGCGCACTGATACGTTTGAGCTCATCTGGCGGGCAGCGGCCGAGCTAGCCGAGGAGAACGGGGGCCTTGATCCCGCTATGCCAAAGACGTCCACGCACGGAACCCCCCACTTCACTGAGCCGTGGTATTGCTGTGCCGAGCCAACCCAGGATCAATTCGTCTCGATCACGTCGGTTACCCGGGAGCCGACGCAATCCGATACGTTCTTTTGAATTCCGGCAGAGGCGAATGACTTCCCAGGAACCACCTTCGCTCATCCTGCTTGCCAGCAAGCTGGGCTACCAGACGCGAAGCTTTGCAGAAGCGGCGAAGCGGTTGGGTGTTAGCGTGATCATCGGCAGCGATCGGTGCCATCAACTCGACGATCCTTGGGCCGATGCGGCGGTCCCCCTTCATTTCGAGGAGCCTGAAACTGCGGCATCACATCTCGTTAGGGCCGTTCAGCGGCGCCTCGATGAACAAAAGATCGGCGCGATTCTGGCGCTGGGCGATCGACAGACCGCCACCGCTGCCTATGCCGCCAGGCTCTTGTACCTGACTTACAATTCACCCGAATCGGTCGAAAATTGCCGCAGCAAGCTCCGTCAGCGCGAGGTTTTGCAGAAGGCGGGCCTGCCCGTTCCGGATTTCTTTTCCTTTGCACTAACGGAGCCGATCGATTCCGTGTTGCACCGCGTTTTTTTTCCGTGCGTTCTAAAGCCGCTGCGGATGTCGGCAAGCCAAGGCGTAATCCGAGCTGACAATCCCGCTGAATTCGGTGCCGCTGTCGAGCGTATTGCACGACTGCTGACGTCGCCCGAAATACAAGTCTTCAGGGAGGCCGATCTCGATCGATTGCTCGTGGAGCGCTATATCCCTGGCACGGAAGTTGCGCTTGAAGGCGTCCTCGACGACGGTCAATTGCGCGTGTTGGCGTTGTTCGATAAGCCCGACCCGCTCGAAGGTCCTTATTTCGAGGAATCTATATATGTGACTCCGTCGCGCCTGCCCGAGGGCGCCCAGGAAGAAATATCTGCGTGTGCCAGCAAATGCGTTCGAGCGCTCGGCCTTACCGAGGGACCCGTACACGCAGAGTTTCGCGTGAATGACCAGGGACCTTGGGTGCTCGAAGTGGCGCCGCGTCCCATTGGCGGTCTTTGCTCGAGGGTGCTTCGTTTTGGCCCGCAGCGAATCTTTCTGGAAGAATTGCTGATCCACCAAGCGCTGAGACTGCCCGGCGCGGAATGGCAGAGGGAGCCAGATGCCGCCGGCGTGATGATGATCCCTGTGCCTCGAAGCGGGGTGCTCCAGGAGGTTCAAGGAACGGACGAAGCACTAGCTATCGCCGGTATTTGCGAAATTCAAATCACGGCTCGGCTGCACGACTTTATCGCCGCCTGGCCCGAAGGTTCGAGCTACTTGGGATTCATTTTCGCCCGAGCAAAAACACCAGACTTGGCAGAAGCTGCGCTGCGAAAAGCGCACGACGCATTAAGATTCACCATTGCTCCCCGATTGCCGGTGGCGCATCCGGTGTCGGGGCAGACCCTTACCTGATCGTTTCCTGAGATTTCGCCCTATTTGCTTGACGACTTGAAGCGAGAAATACGGAAGGCCTAACCTTTCGCACGCGGCGCGACATAACCTTCGGGCAGCTTGGCTCCTTCACCAAAAAAGAACTGGTCCATCTGCTCTTCCATGATCTTTTGGGACTGTGGGTCCAGCGGGTTCAGCCTGTACTCGTTCATGATCATCTTGGAATGTTCGATCCACATCTTCCAGGCTTCTTTGGAGACATTTTCATAGATCTTCTGGCCGAGTTCGCCCTTCCAGGGCACGCGATCAAGGCCCTCCATTTTCTTTCCGAATTTCACACACATTACCGTGTGCGCCCCAGGCTGGGTTTCAGCCATGTTCGCCTCCAATCGAGATAACCAATCTCCATTTTCCTTCTCTAAACATACTGCATTGATGGAGAAATTCCTAGGACCGGCAGAATGGCCGATTTTTGAGTCGTTGAGAATGCCGGCGCAAGGTACACATATTGCTATATTCTGCTGATTCTGCCAAAAAGAGATAATCTGGCTCGGGCCTCTTGCCGCGGCCTAGAGGACACAATGCCCCTCACAGCGCAGCGAATTTCACCAGGTTATCTCGCAGACGTGTACCAGGAAGAGTCGAATCGGCTTCGAGCGGGCGAAGCCGTCCAGAAGCTGTGGGCAGGACAGCCTGGCCTCTGGAAGGACGACTCCGAACACGCCCGCACGATCGCCAACCGGCTCGGATGGATCGGCGTACTTGATTCCATGCGCGCCGAAGCGCCCGCGCTGCAGGGTTTAGCGCGTGACATCAGAGATTCCGGCGTGAGCGATATCGTGTTGCTGGGCATGGGTGGCTCAAGCCTCGGGGCAGAAGTTTTCGCCCTGACATTTCCCGCGCCCTCAGCGAAACATTTTTTCGTGGTTGATTCCACCGATCCCGCCGCGCTCCAGCAAGTGCAACGGTCCATTGACCTGCCCCATACCTTATTCGTGGTGGCCAGCAAATCCGGCAAAACAATCGAGACGCTGTCTCAATTCTTTTATTTCCATCGGCGCCTTGTTCAGGCAGGTATTCGGCCGGTGGGCCGCAGCTTCCTCGCGATCACCGATCGCGGATCCTATTTGGACCATTTGGCCGAGGAATATGATTTCCGCCGGACCTTTCGCAATCCTGAAGACATTGGGGGCCGCTATTCGGTGCTCTCCTACTTTGGGCTGGTGCCTGCCGCGCTTTGCGGAGTCGATATTGCCGCTGTGCTCGATGGCGCCATCGAAATGCGTGCTGCCTGTAGTCCGGAACGCGAAGTCGATGCCAATCGGGCGCTACAGCTGGGCTCTTTGCTGGGTGCAGCCGCCCGAAGGGGCGATGACAAGCTCGTCTTGCTCTCTACGCCGAAGTTGACGCCTTTGGGCGATTGGATCGAGCAACTCATCGCGGAGAGTACGGGAAAAGAGGAGCGGGGGATTATCCCGGTTACGGGAGGCGTTGCGTTGCCTCTTGACGTCCTTGCGCGCGGATGTGTTATCGCCGCTCTCTCCCTTGAGGGCGACGATCGAGCAAGGTTGGAACCGATACTGCGCGCTCTGAAACAGCGTGGCGCGCCTGTCGTAGAGATTGAGCTAACGTCTCCGGCGCAATTGGGCGCCGAATTCTTCAAGTGGGAGATAGCAAGCGCGCTGGCCTGCGCTTCGCTAGCCGTCGATCCGTTTGATGAACCCAACGTCCAGGAAAGCAAAGATAATACCGCCCGGATTCTGGAGATCTTCGAAGGCACCGGGGAGATGCCCCTTGGCTCTCCACGCCTGGCGGAATCGGGAATCGAACTTTACGCTGATGGCGCCGCTCGAGCCGCCATTTCTACCCTGCAACTCAGTGCTGCGCTGCGGACTTTTTTTTCCGAACGCCGCCCTGACGACTACGTTGCGATACTTGCGTACGTGGCGCGCGATGCAGCTAACAACTCCGAGCTCAAATCGCTTTGCGCGACACTCGCGGAGCGTCTTAGTCTGCCGGTGCTCCTCAGTTACGGGCCGCGCTACCTGCACTCGATCGGACAGCTTTATAAGGGCGGACCGGACTCCGGCATATTCTTGATGATTACTTCAGAGAAATCCGAGGATCTGCCCATACCCGGCGCGAAGTATACGTTCGGCCAGTTGCAAATGGCCCAAGCCCTAGGCGACCTGCAGGCGCTGGCGAGAGTCGGGAAACCGGTGTTGCGTCTGCATCTCAAAGAGGGCGCTCCCACAGGGTTATCCACGTTGCGCAGATCTATTGACCAGGTGTTTTCTGCATCGCGGTCAGCTCCTTGACGATTGGAATTGATGATGTCGGGGAAATTTACGCCCGAAAGGGAACAGGGAACAACGAAAAGAATCGAATCTCTGCCGATTGACTAAGCCATGGACAAGATCACCGCAATATTCTGGGACATCGGAGGAGTGGTACTCTCGAATGGCTGGGATCGGTCTGCGCGGGCTGAGGCCGCTAAGCGTTTTTCTCTGGATGCGTCTGATTTGGAAAAACGGCACCGCGCCGCGGAAGTCGAGTTTGAAACCAGTCAAATCACCTTCGAAACGTATCTTGACCGAACGGTATTCTTCCGCGAGCGTCCCTTCACTAGGGACGAGTTCAAGAACTTCATCTTTGCGCAGTCCCGCGAGAACAAAGAGACGCACGCTCTTCTTGACGAGCTGGCTGCCAGCCGTCGTTACTTCCTGGCCACTCTGAACAACGAATCGGAAGAGTTGAACGTGTACCGTATCCGCAAATTCGATCTGACCAGGAACTTTGCTTGCTTTTTCACTTCTTGCTATTTACGAGTCCGCAAGCCGGACCCGCTCATCTATCAACTTGTGCTCGGAATCACGCAATGTACTCCGGAATCCTGCATCTTCATAGACGACCGCCCTGCGAACCTGGAACCGGCCAAAGCGTTGGGTATGGTTACGATCCTATTCCAATCTGCGGAGCAGTTGCGCGCTTCATTGGCGGAAAAAGGCGTCACACCGGCCTTTGCAGGAGGATGATCTCATGGTTTCGATTACAAACGACATTTCCGAAACCACAGCTCTGGACGCGCGAAGTTCGGTCGCAGTAGCTGATCCCTGCGCGATCGTGATTTTCGGCGCGTCCGGCGATCTCACGCGTCGCAAGTTGATCCCTGCGCTCTTCGAATTGGCGGCTTGCCAGTCGCTCGCCCGGCGATTCTCCATAATTGGCTTCGCGCGCAGTGAAATGGGCGACGCCGCTTTTCAAGATTCCGTGGCGAGAGCCGTGCGCGAGAACGCCACCTGTCATATCAAGGACGAAGACCTTCGCAACTTCGCGCAGTCCTTTGTATACGTCGCCGGCGATTACGATCAGCCGGATGCGTTTACAAAGCTTTCGCGCCGCCTTGAAGAACTCGATCGCGAGCGCCACCTGGAGGGCAACCGCCTGTACTACCTCGCGACGCCGCCTGCCGTTTATCCCAAGGTGATCGGCCAAATCGGCACAGCGGGCTTGGCGAAGCCAGCGACCGAAAAGTCATGGGTCCGCATCATTGTCGAGAAGCCTTTTGGACACGACCTTGCCTCGGCTAGAAGGCTCAACCGTACAATTCTTGAAGTCTTCGATGAGACGCAGGTCTACCGGATTGATCACTTTCTGGGGAAGGATACGGTCCAAAATCTTCTGGCACTGCGATTTGGGAACGGAATTTTCGAGCCGCTTTGGAATCGCAATTACGTGGACCACGTTCAAATCACCGCTGCGGAGACTCTTGGAGTGGAGCAGCGCGCCGCTTTTTATGAAACCACTGGCGCCCTCCGGGATATGGTTCAGAGCCATCTCCTGCAGCTGGTTTCGTTGACGGCGATCGAGCCGCCCTCAAATTTCGATGCCACTTCGCTGCGCAATGAAAAGTTGAAAGTCTTACAGGCCCTGCGCCCCTTCACGCTGGAGACGGTCACGACCAACGTTGTGCCAGGCCAATATGCTGAGGGCCAAATCAATGGCGAACATCTAGCTGCTTATCGTCAGGAATCCGGAGTCAAACCCGACTCAAAGACGGACACCTTTGTCGCCGCCAAAGTATTGATCGATAACTGGCGCTGGGCCGATGTGCCTTTTTATATCCGCACCGGCAAGCGCATGGCCCGCCGGGCCACCGAAGTCGCCATCAATTTCCGGCGCGCGCCCCATTTACTTTTTCGCGGTCAGGAACTCGACACCAATACCCTGGTGCTGAATATCCAGCCCGAGGAAGGCATCTCGGTCGGCTTTCACGTAAAAGTGCCCGGACAGAAATTGCGCTTGTCGAGTGTCTCGATGGATTTCAGCTATCTGGCTGCTTTTGGTGCCAGCGAACGCAGTGCTTATGCTACGCTTTTGAATGACTGCATGCGTGGGGATGCCACCCTTTTCGACCGTGCTGATGGAGTTGAAGCTGCTTGGGCTTTCGTGCAGCCCATACTCGATGCATGGGAAAATCAGGGTCGCTCCGTATACCCCTATCCCGCTGGGAGTTGGGGCCCGCGTGAGGCTGACGAGCTGTTGATCGGCGATGGACGGCACTGGCGCAAACCCTGAGATGATTCCGCGCGAAATCCTGCCTGGCGTATTCGTTTGTGCTGACACGCCCGAATTGGCTCGCTTGACGGCGCGGCGATTCGTAGATTGGGCTTGGCAAAGTATCGCCAAAGACGGCAACTTCTATGTCGCGCTCTCGGGCGGCTCAACACCCCGCGAGCTCTATCGCATTCTAGCCACACCGGAATTCCGTGCCCAAGTCGACTGGCCTCGGGTCCATCTTTTCTGGGGCGACGAACGCACCGTGCCGCCGGACAGTCCCGAAAGCAATTACGGCATGGCCCGTCGTGAACTTCTCCTCCGCGTGCCCATACCTGCTGCCAACGTTCACCGCATGGAGGCTGAAGATCCCAATATCGGGCGGGCCGCTCACAATTACGAGGCGGTACTCCGTAAATTCCTGCCCATCGACGACCGCGGCTTTCCGCGCTTTCACTTGATTTTTCTGGGTCTAGGAACCGAAGGGCACACCGCCTCTCTCTTTCCGGGTTCCAAAATTGTCCGTGAGACGTCTCGCTGGGTTAGCACTCCCTTGGTTCCGAAACTAGGCGCCCGGCGCATGACGCTCACCCTTCCTGTCCTCGAAAGCGCTCACCGCATAGTTTTCCTGGTGGCCGGAGCCGAAAAGGCCTCGATCCTGCACACAGTGCTTTGCGAACATTCGGATCCGCCTTTGCCCGCGCAGATGGTCAAGCCGCGCGATGGTGAAAGGCTTTTTTTTGTGGATCAGGCAGCGGCAGCCAAGATTATGGCCGCACAGTCGCAGCCAATTCCGAAGGGGAAATCGTGATCCTCGCGGGGGACATCGGAGGCACGAAGTCGAACCTCGCCTTAATGGAAAAAAATGGCGATGGTTTCCGTCTGGTTTTCATTCACCGTTATCCCAATCACGAATTCACACGCTTCGATGACATCGTCGAGGATTTTCTCGCTCGCGGAAAAAGCTTCCTCGCCGCTTCGCCTCCGGGAAAGATTGTCGCTGCTGGATTCGGCGTGGCCGGCCCTGTGATTGGCCGCGGTGTTCGCATCACCAATTTGAGTTGGGCGATCGACGGCGATGCTCTCGAACGCCAGCTTGGCACCCGCCACATTGTGCTGCTCAATGATTTGGAGGCTACTGGCTATTCTCTTGCCTGCCTCGCTCCTGCGGACCTTCTGACTCTCAATGAAGGTTTGCCCGCTCCTCACGCCACGCAAGCGCTGATCGCTGCCGGTACGGGGTTAGGGGAAGCCATACTGACGTGGAATGTCAACCGCTACGTTGTAATGCCAAGCGAAGGCGGACACACGGATTTTGCTCCGCGGACCGAAAGAGAGATCGAATTGCTGCGGTATTTGAAGACATTGTATAGATTTGTCAGCTTCGAGCTGATTGTTTCCGGCCGCGGTTTTTTCACATTGCACGAATTCTTGAATAAAAGTGTCCGCCATTCCACGTTTGATCAGCCCGGAGCGGACCCTGCGCCCGAAATCACGCGCCTGGGTCTCGAGGGTACTTGTCCTGTCTGCGTCGAAACGCTGGATCTCTTCGTCACCTTGTACGGGGCCGAGGCCGGCAACCTGGCGCTTAAGGCGCTCGCGCGCGGTGGCGTCTTCGTCGCTGGCGGTATTGCTCCTAAGATTTTGCCCAAGATCCAGAATGGCAAATTTTTTGCCGCCTTCTGCGAAAAAGAGAAATTTCAGGAATTGCTGTCCCACATCCCCATTCACGTGGTGCTCAACGAAGAAGCTCCTCTTC
This sequence comes from uncultured Acidobacteriota bacterium, assembly GCA_963846235.1. GTDB lineage: Bacteria > Acidobacteriota > Terriglobia > Acidiferrales > UBA7541 > Palsa-189. The sequence continues at coordinate 1,475,256 of CAWJVF010000002.1, read as the reverse complement.
TCGGAGCCGCTGCCGAAGCGGCTGCACGCGAATTGCTCGCTGCCAACGCCGGGGCCCATTAAAAACGGGCGGGGCCCGGTAATTCATTCGAGAAGCCAAGCTTTCGAGCCATTCTGATCCTTGTTTCTTTGCTGTACTATGGGTTCGACTCGCCGGTTTTGAGCTCTTCTCCGCGGGCCATACTACGTGTCTCTCAAATGTGCAGCCGAAGCGTGTCCCGAAGCCCCCGTGGCTTCGCTCGATGAACGTGAAGTGTGCCGCACGCACTTCCTGGCAGGGGCTTACCGGCATCTAGAGTTCATCTCCGGGCAGATTCAGGAGCCGGAATTCCACACTCAGCAAGGGGAAGTGGCGAGCCGCTTCCTGGAAGAATGCATGCGCGAAGCGACGAATATCGCTTGTGCCGCCGAAGTTCTCAATAATTTGGAGAGGGCTCAGCTGCTGGATATTCTTCTGTGGGCCTCGGAACTCTATGCACGATTGCGCCGCGGAACTCGCGTGCGCGCCTGCATCCCGATTCTCGTTCGCTCGGAAGATGCCGATCGGCCCTGGGAGGAGAAGACCGAGACGCTCCAACTGAGTGTGCACGGCTTTTGCTTCTTGTGCCGGCATGAACTGCATGCAGGTGATGTCCTTACCTGTGTTCGTCTCGACAATGGCCGCCGGTTGGGTGGGCGCGTAGCTTGGGCGCGCGCTAAGGATTCCGGGGAGACCGAGGCAGGGGTGGAATTTGTTACCGATGAGGATTTTTGGGGAATGGAAGCCAGCCTCGCGGCGCCGGTCCTTCCTTCCAAGCACCGTTGAAGCCTCATCCCATCTTGACGAAGCGCTCTCTAGCGTGGTCTAGCCACATTAGTGCAAACTAGATAAGTAACTTCGACTTCCATTGCTCATTTCAGGAGTTCTTTGCTTGGATTTCAGTCGCAAATTGATTGTCCCGCCGGACAAGAAGATCAAACTAACAAAATTTGATCCAGCCGGTACCCTGGGTTACGAGAACGACCGCAAAACTGAAGACAAACTCAAAAAAGCGCTTAAGCGCCTCGACGATTTACAGGATTTGTTTTATGCCGAAAAAAAACGTGCGCTTCTGATTGTTTTGCAGGGGATGGATGCTGCCGGCAAGGACGGAACCGTTCGCCATGTGATGTCGGGCGTTAGTCCGCAGGGTTGTTCGGTCACCTCTTTTAAAGTGCCCAATAGCGACGAGTTGGCCCACGACTTCCTCTGGCGCATTCACAAGGCGGTGCCCGAAAAAGGCATGATCGGGATATTCAATCGTTCGCAGTACGAAGACGTTCTGGTGGTTCGGGTCCACGAACTCGTTCCCAAGGAAGTTTGGAAAGCTCGATATGGCGAGATTAATCGGTTTGAAAGAAACCTTGCCGAGAATGACGTCAAGATTCTGAAATTCTTTCTGCATATCAGCAAGGAAGAGCAGCAGAAACGTTTTCAGGAAAGGCTTCATGATCCGCGCAAGAAGTGGAAATACTCAAAAGCGGATCCCAAAGAGCGAAAGCGGTGGGACGATTACGTTACCGCCTACGAAGCCGTGCTTTCCCACTGCAGCACGGAATATGCGCCCTGGTTCATTGTCCCTTCCGACCATAAGTGGTTTCGCAATCTGGCGATTTCCCGGATCATCGTCGAGACCTTGGAAAGATTCGACATGCACTATCCCAAATCCTCGCAACCGTCCTGACTTCTCTGCCCGCAGTTTTAGCTTTCTTTTTGTGCCTCGGCTCCGCCGGTTGCACTGTTCAGATGCGCTTGACCGCTGGCTCCTTCGCCAGTTACATTCACGTTCGGAAGCTCATGAAAGCCGCGAGTTACCAGCGCGAACCCGCCGGAACGCAGCCGAATTATTCCTACCCGCCCTACGTTTCGACGTCTAAACGTCATCCGAAGCAACCCCTGATTTTGTTGCCGCACACCTTGTCTGAGCTCACCGGTCCCGTCTTCGGCCATAGTGACATCGGCGAAAACGATAACGATCTGACGCGCCAGCACAGCGGTGAAGCCGTTGGGGAACGTATCATCGTGAGCGGGCGAGTATTAGATGAAGAGGGGCACGCGATTCCCGGAGCTCTCGTTGAGGTTTGGCAAACCAATGCGGCGGGGCGCTACCGTCATCGCGTGGATCAGCATGATGCCCCGCTGGACCCGAATTTCACCGGCTGCGGACGTGTGCTGACCGATACGGAAGGCCGTTATCGTTTTGTTACGATAAAGCCCGGCGCGTACCCTTGGCAGAATCATCCGAACGCGTGGCGCCCTGCGCACATTCACTTTTCGCTCTTTGGTGCCGGGCTGCTCTCGCGTCTCGTCACGCAGATGTATTTTCCTGGCGATCCTCTACTGCGGTTCGATCCTGTTCTCAACAGCGTTCCCGAAGAGAACGCGCGCAATCGCCTGATCTCTCTTTTTGACTGGGACACCACGATACCCGGTCATGCGCTGGGATATCACTTTGACATCGTTCTCCGCGGCAGTCTGGCTACGCCTGTCGAGGTACATGCGTGAGCGCCTCCGCATTTTCGGAGAATTGAGATGACCACGCCGCCAACATCATCCCAGACCGTGGGCCCATTTTTTCATCTCGGCATGGTCTATCTCGAAAGAGCTAATTTCGTTGCTGAGGGCGTTGCCGGTGAGCGCATCACCATTCGTGGCAAGGTCCTCGACGGAGATGGGCAACCCGTTCCTGACGCTGTGCTCGAAATCTGGCAGGCCGATTCCACGGGCCGTTATCCAAGCGAGTTGCCCCTGGGGAATTCAGCCTCTCCGCGCTTCCTGGGTTTCGGGCGTATTGAGACCGATGACCATGGCGAGTTCAGGTTCACGACCATAAAGCCCGGGCGTGCGCCTGCGCCGGACGGCTCTTTGCAGGCCGCGCACCTCGTGGTCACACTTTTTTCTCGCGGGCTGCTCAAACCGCTGCGGACTCGCCTCTATTTTCCGGATGAAGCCGGTAACGTCGATGACGTTGTTCTAAGGCAGGTTCCACCGGCGCGGCGGTCGACACTGATGGCGACGCGTGCCGGAAAGCGTGGCGCTCAGAACGTACCCGAGAACGTGTTCGATTGGAATATCGTGATGCAGGGCGATGGCGAGACCGTCTTTTTCGACTACTAGAATCCGTCCACAATTATAGTTCAAGGGATGAGCAATTTGGCTGTTCCCGAACCTATCCGCCTCTTTGATCCTTTGTTCACCTCAGACGCGATGCGTCAGGTCTTTTCCGATCGTCACCGGCTCCAGTGCATGCTCGATTTCGAGGCCGCCCTTGCCCGGGCGCTCGTTGAAACCGGCATCGCTCCAAAGAGCGTGATCGCAGCGATCGAATCTCAATGCCGTGCCGAATCATTCGATATGGAATCGCTGGCGCGCGCAACCGCGCTTTCGGGCAACGTGGCCATTCCGATGGTTAAGGCCCTGACCGAGCTGGTATCCAAGACCAATCCACAAGCCGCTTCCTTCGTCCACTGGGGCGCAACGAGCCAGGACGCCATCGATACTGGCCTTGTGCTCCAAATGCGCGAGGCACTCGATTTTCTCGACCGTGATTTGACGAGTCTCTCAACGTCTCTGGCTCGGCTTGCTCAGGCTGACAAGTCAACGCTGATCGCCGGACGCACCTGGCTGCAACAGGGGCCGCCCGTCACCTTCGGACTCAAAGTGGCCGGCTGGCTGGATGCCGTCGAACGCCACCGCGAACGCGTGCGCCACGGCGCGGAAGCAAGTTTTGGTTCTTCAGTTTGGCGGCGCCGTCGGGACGCTCGCTGCGGTTGGCGACCGTGGCTTGGAATTAGCGGCTGCGCTTTCCCGTGAATTGAAGCTCGACCTGCCTGACGTCCCCTGGCATTCGCATCGTGATCGCCTGGCGGAAGTTGCCGCGTCGCTGGGCTTGCTGGTGGGCTCGCTCGGCAAAATCGCACGCGATATATCCCTGATGTCGCAAAGCGAAATCGACGAAGTTATTGAACCTTCCGGCCCTGGCCGTGGCGGTTCTTCCACCATGCCCCACAAGCGCAATCCCGTGGGCTCGGCAGTAATCCTCGCCGCCGCTCTTCGCGTTCCAGCGCTGGTCTCCACCGTGCTGACGGCAATGGTGCAGGAGCACGAGCGCGGCCTGGGCGGATGGCATGCCGAATGGGAGACTTTGCCCGAGATTTTTCGTCTCGCAGCAGGAGCTCTCGCGCGCACCAACGAGATTGTCGCCGGCCTCGAGGTTCATCCTGAAAAAATGTCGCGGAACCTGAATGTCACCCGCGGTCTGGTTCTTGCCGAGGCGGTCGCTTTTGCATTGCGGGAGCGGCTGGGTAAGGAAAAATCGCACAAGATCGTCGAAGAAGCCGCGCGGCGCGCCGTCAAGGACGGGCGCGATTTCGCTGACGTACTTCTGTCCTACCCGGACGTCAGCGGCCATATTTCTCGCGCCGAACTCTCTCGTTTGCTTGATCCTGCGAACTATCTCGGTTCTGCCGAGGAGATGACCGAAAAAGTTTTGTCCGCTCGCAACACCGCTAAGAAACTTGATTGAGGATCGTTCGTGCCTTTTATAGAAGCGAATGGCGTCCGTATTCGTTATCGCCTGGAAGGGAAACCGGGAGCGCCCGTAATTGTCTTCTCCAATTCGTTGGGCACAAATCTGTCGATGTGGGATCCTCAGGTCTCCGCGCTGCGGGACGAATTTCGAATTCTCCGCTACGACACTCGCGGCCATGGCCTTTCCACCGTTCCACCCGGGCCTTATTCGCAGGAACAACTCAGCAACGATATTCTTGCGCTTATGGATGCGGTCGAAATTCGCCACGCGAATTTCTGCGGTCTTTCCATGGGCGGGCAGGCGGGAATCTGGCTGGGCGCAAATGCTCCGTACCGTTTCGCTCGCCTCGTCCTCTGCGATACGGCCGCGCACATTGGCAATCCGGAGGTTTGGAATACTCGCATCGCCGCGATTCGGGCAGGTGGAATGCCCGCAATCGTTTCTGGCGCGATCGAGCGCTGGTTCACGGCCAGATTTATTGCGCAATCGCCGGAGAAAGTCGCCTGGGTGCGGCAGATGATTCTCGACACGCCGCCGCAAGGTTATATCGCCTGCTGCGAAGCCATTCGCGATACCGACCTCACCGAGCAGGCTTCTCGCGTCAACGCACCCACTTTGGTCATTTCGGGCACGCACGATCCCGCCACTCCTCCCGCGCAAGGACGCTTGCTCGCCTCGACGATTCGCGGCGCCCGCTACCTCGAGTTGGATGCATCGCATATTTCGAATGTTGAAGCCGCACCCCAATTCACCGGTGCTCTCCGCGAATTTCTTTCCGGAGCCGCCGTTCCTGCCGGATAAATCAAGCGCCCCGAGCATATGAACCAGATCCGCACTCAAGTCGGCATCGTAGGCGCCGGTCCCGCCGGGCTCGTGCTCGGCCATTTGCTGCATCTGCAGGGTATCGAGTCCGTAGTGCTCGAATCGCGCAGCCGCGAATATTGCCAGGAGCGCGTGCGTGCCGGCTTACTTGAGCAAAACACGGCCGACTTGCTCATTGAAATGGGTGTCGGCGAGAGAATGAAGCGTGAAAGACTGGTGCACCACGGCATCAATCTGCGTTTTTGCGGCCGCACGCACCGCATCGATTTCGCGGATTTGACCGGCCGTTCCATCACCATCTACGGACAGGGCGAAATCATAAAAGATCTCGTCGATGCGCGTCAGGCTGGCGGCGGCCCGATCTTCTTTGAAGTCGAGAACGTGAGCGTGCACGATTTTGAATCTGAGCATCCTCGAATTCTTTTCCAGCATAATGGGCAGCCAACGGAGTTGATCTGCGATTTTATCGGCGGCTGCGACGGCTTTCACGGCATCTGCCGACCGTCCATTCCGGCCACCGCTCTCACGGTTTACCAGCGCGATTATCCCTTCGGATGGCTGGGCATTCTCGCCCAGGCGCCGCCATCTTCAGAGGAACTGATTTACGCCTATCACGAGCGCGGATTCGCCCTGCTCAGCATGCGCACACCGCAGATCAGCCGGCTTTATATCCAATGCACGCCGGACGAGGATCTTAGCCTTTGGCCTGGCGAGAAAATTTGGCAGGAGCTTCAAATCCGCTTGTCTTCCAAGGAAGGCTGGAAGTTGATCGAAGGGCCTGTCCTGCAGAAAAATGTCGCGAAAATGCACAGCTTCGTCGTCGAGCCTATGCAGTACGGTCGGCTCTTTCTTGCGGGCGATGCCGCCCACATTGTTCCCCCGACCGGTGCCAAAGGCTTGAATCTCGCCGTTGCCGATGTCCGCGTCCTCGCTCGCGCCATAGCCCAGTCCTATCGTTCGGGACGGAAAGACTTGCTCGAAAAATATTCGCAAACCTGCCTGGACCGCGTTTGGAAAGTGCAGCGCTTCTCCTGGTGGATGACCTCGATGCTGCATCGCTTCCACAACGACAATGCTTTCGATCAGCGCCGCCAGCTTGCCGAGCTCGAATATCTCACCAGTTCGCGCGCGGCGTCGCAGTCGCTCGCCGAAAATTATGTCGGCCTGCCGATGGATTGACTTATCTCAGCGCCCCTGATAGCTTCCACCGCTTGCAATAGCTGCAGATTTTTTGCCGTTTTGGGGTGAAATAGGTCGAGGCCTTGATGAAAATTGACATCTTCTGCCACGTCTTTCCGAAAAAGTTCTATGACCGCATGTTGGCTCTCCCGGAGCGTGGTGTCACGATCAAAAAGCGCGTGACGGAAATTCCTTCTCTCGTCGATCTCGATGTTCGGTTCCGCATCATGGATGAGTTCCGCGACTACATTCAGGTGCCCTGCATGCCCCTGCCGCCCGATCGAAGCCCTTGCCGATCCGCAAAAATCGCCGGAACTCGCCGAAATCGCCAATGATGGTTTAGCCGAGTTGATTGCCAAGCACCCTAATCGCTTTGCCGGATTTGTGGCCTCCTTGCCGATGAATAATCCCGCTGCCGCAGTGAAAGAGATCGAGCGTGCCGTGAAAAAACTTGACGCTGTCGGCGTGCAGATTTTCACCAACGTAAATGGCCGCCCGCTCGATGATCCCGATTTCCTGCCCATCTTTGAGAAAGCGGCCGAACTCGATGTGCCGATTTGGGTGCATCCGGCGCGCGGCTCGGGCTTCCCCGATTATCAGACCGAGAAAAAATCGAAATACGAGTTGTGGTGGGTTTTCGGCTGGCCTTACGAGACAAGTATTTTTATGGCGCGCATGGTTTTTGCCGGCATTTTCGATCGCTTCCCGAAAATCAAAATCATTACGCACCATTTGGGAGGCATGGTCCCTTATTTTTCAGGACGCACCGGCCCCGGGCTCGATCAGCTTGGCGCGCGCACCGAGGAAGAAGATCTGACCGTTTATCTGCGCCGTCTGAAAAAACGGCCGCAGGAGTACTTCAAAATGTTTTATGCGGATACGGCGACATTTGGTTCTGGGCCTGCAATTCGCTGCGGACTCGATTTCTTTGGCGTGGACCAAGTCCTTTTCGCTTCCGACTCTCCTTTCGATCCGGAAAAAGGCGCCGGTTATATCCGGGAAACGATTCGCTGTGTGGACGTCCTGGATGTTTCCGAGGAAGACCGCCGCAAAATTTACGAGGGCAACATCCGCCGTCTCATTCGGCTGAAGACGCCATAGGAAATGAACTAATCCGGTGTCGCCTCTAGAGACGGTTCAGGCAACCAGAAGCTGGCCACAAACCCGACCACATATGACAGCAATCCCACAATACCTGCCGCATAGGCCAATTGCCGGCTAGCGTTGCCGGCGGGCATGAATCGCACCATTGAAGTAACAATCAAAGCTGCCGAAGTGCCCAGCATTCTGCCGCCAATATTTGCGGCGAAGGCTTCGCCCGTGCCCCGCAAGTACGTCGGATAAACCAGCGGCAGATAATTTCCCCAGTAACTGAACTGCGCTACGGTCAGCAATCCAAGTGCAAATATTCCTGCCGTGGACATATCTCGATCCCGTATGGCAGGCAGGAACATCACCAGAGGAATTAGCACGAATGCAGGAATCTGAAACAGCCGCAGCAAGCGCCGCCGGCTCAAAATGTGCACGGCCAGAAAAGCCATCAGGAAGCGCCCGGCCAATCCGCCCATCTCTTGCATGCCCTGCAGAAAGCCGATGCGTTGTTCCTGCGTCGCCACGGGCAGGATCCGCACGCCGGGAGTTCCTGGAATAATTCGGGCGAAATGCTGCAGCATCCCAAACGATCCCGCATAGGAGCAGGCCATCATCAGGCACGTAATCAGTGCGGTCTTGCGGAATGTCGGACGGAAAAGCTCCGCAAAGCTCGGCCGCTTGAGCGTCCCCTCGGCTTTCTTTCGTTTCCAGATGGGCGATTCCGGAAGAAATGGTCGCAGCACGATCAGCGGAATCGCCGGAATCAGTCCGGACATCGCGGTATAGCGCCAGGCCTCGTGTCCGCCGTGAATCGGCGGCAGGCGCAGGCTGTAGGTCACGGCGAGATAATATGCGGCGCTGATCAGCAGGCCTCCCGTCGAGGCAAATGCTTGCGTGTAGCCGATGATCGCTTCGCGTTGTTCCCGACGCGTAAACAGCTCCGCGAGCCATGCCGTCGCCGCCACAAATTCCACGGATACGCCTATGAACGTCCCGCAGCGCAGCAGTAAAAATTCTCCCGGGCTCGTCACGTAAGCGGTCCCAAACGTGCACACGCCGTAGAGCAAAATGCTCCACATCAGGATGCGCCGGCGCCCCAGCAAATCGATCAGGTAGCCGCCGAGCAATCCGAAAATTCCGCCGGCAATCGCTGGAACGTAAAAGAGGATTCCCACCCACTGATTGAAAACGGCGGGCCCGGCGTTGGGCGGCAGCATTTCGTTGAGCGCGGGCCGTACGATCAGCGTCAAAACGAGCAGCGTGTACGTATCGAAGGCAAAACCGACGCAAGCCACCGCGCAAATCAGCCATTCTGTCGGGGTCATCTGCCAAATCTTCACTTTGGCCCGCGTGCCCTGGACCGGTGAGGTTTCCGTCGGATGTGCGCTGCTGGATACGGTGGTCATCGCATTGGACCGTTAGAGCGATGCATAAGCCTTCGAGACCATCTAGGCGGCCCAGTATATGCGCGAATCCGGGTGCCGCAAAACCAGCTTTTGACGAGAGCGAAACCGCGCTTCTGGTAGTAACTTCGCGAACGCTATACACTCTGTGCTCAAAGGGAGACCATCTGTGGATAGCGCCCGCACGCGCGCGCTCACCGTAAACGAGATTATCGACGAGCGCCCGCTAAGCCGTTTTCAAATCTCCACGATTGCCTTGTGCGGCTTGGTGCTGTTACTGGACGGCTTCGACACACAGTGCATCGGTTTTCTGGCGCCCTCCATTTCAGAAAGTTTAGGTATTTCCCTCAAGAATTTCGGGCCTGTGTTTTCTGCCGGGCTGATCGGCTTGATGATCGCGGCAATGGCGATGGGCCCGGTTGCCGACCGCTGGGGACGCAAATGGCCTGTGGTGCTTTCGGCGCTCACCTTTGCGGTTTTCGCGCTGCTAACCGCCCGCGCTGTTTCGCTCCAGCAATTGATCCTCTTCCGCTTCCTGACGGGACTGGGCCTTGGCGGTGCGATGCCCAACGTCGTCGCGCTTACTTCTGAATATTCGCCCAAACGTCTGCAGGCCGTTTTCGTCGGCGCACTTTTCTGCGGTATGCCGCTTGGTGCTCTCGTCGGCGGTTTGGCTAGTTCCGTGATGATTCCGCTTTGGGGCTGGCGCTCCGTTTTCTATCTCGGAGGCTTGTTGCCGCTCGCCATTGCGATCATTTTGATCAGAGCTCTGCCCGAATCCGTGCGTTTCCTCACCGCGCGCGGAAAGGACGCACGCGAGATTTCCAAAATCATGCGAAAAATTGCTCCTGAAATCAGTGCAGAGGAGTTCAATCTCTCTTCGCCTGCTGTGGCGGCACGCGAGGAGCGGAACGAAGGCCTTCCTGTCCGCCAGCTTTTCACCCAAGATCGTGCCGCTGGGACGATTCTGCTGTGGATTCCATTCTTCATGAATCTGCTGATCCTCTATTTTATTGTGAATTGGCTGCCGGCCCTTTTGCGGCAGTCGGGCCTGGCCGCCTCTGCGGGAGTGATCGCGGTCTCGCTCTTTAGCCTCGGCGGAATTACCGGAGCGCTCACCGAGGGCCGCGTGATGAATTCTTTTGGCGCCTACGCGACGCTGCTGGCGCAATTCGCGATCTCCGCGTTGCTCATCGGCTCGTTGGCGTTTTTGACGCACTCGTTTGCCATCATGATGACAGTCACATTTGTGCTCGGCGTGGCAATTCAGGGAGCACAGGCCGGTCTGAACGCGCTAGCCGCAGGTTTCTATCCTACGACTGTGCGCGCAACGGGAGTCGGGTGGGCCTTAGGGGTCGGCCGCGTGGGATCCATCGTCGGCCCGGCGATCGGCGGGATGTTGCTAACGATGGGCTGGACGCCGCAGCGTATTTTCCTCGCAGGAATGGCGCCCGCGCTCTGCGCTTCGATCGCCATTCTCGGAAGCAGTCGCCTTCGCGGCCAGCCGAGCGCTTTCCGCGCCCAAATGGATGTCCGCCGGGCGTGAATCGGATCAGCTTTTGAAATCGGTTCCCAAACCGAGTGCGCGCCAGGCTTCCATTTCCCTGCGGAAGTCATCGAGTTTTTGACTCATCCGGTCGTAGGCGAATTTCCCCAGAACTAAATGCAGCGGCGGGTTCGGCGACGTGACAGCCTGAACGATGGCATCGGCGGCAAGCGCGGGATCGCCCTGCTGCTTTCGGTTGCGTTCGGCGGCGCTGGCGCGCGTTTTTCCTGCGGTGGCTTCGTAATCCGGCATTTTGTTTGCTGCTTTCACCAGAGAGCCGCCGAGAAAGTCGGTTCGGAAGGGGCCAGGTTCGACAATCGTTACGCCAATGCCCAGTGGTGCCAATTCTGCCGCGAGTGCCTCGGAAAGACCTTCCACCGCAAACTTGGTGGAATTGTAGATGCCCCAACCCGGCATGCCGGTGAGCCCGCCAATCGAGGAAAGATTAACGATGTGGCCGCTATGCTGTTTCCGCATGTGAGGCAAAACCGCCCGGGTAACGCGAAGGAGCCCAAAAACATTCGTCTCATAAACATTGGCGATTTCTGCGTCGCTGGCTTCTTCGACGGCGCCGGTCACGCCATAGCCGGCATTGTTGACCAAAACATCGATGCGGCCGAATTTCTTAATGGTGCGCTCGACAACCGTCGAAATCTCGCCCACATCGCGCAGATCCATCGACGCTGTTAGCAAGCGATCCGCTGCATCCGGAAACGCTGCGGTCACAGCTTGCGGGTTTCGTGAAGTCCCCATTACGGAATCGCCGCGTTGCAGCGCGGCTCGCACGAGTTCGCGGCCAAAGCCTTGCGAAGTGCCAGTGATGAACCAAACGCGATGTGTATTGGGATGGTTTGTCATGGACCTTTACCTATAAAAACCGATTCAGCGAATAATTTTCCAAATCTCAGCGATGCTAGCACGCGCGCTTCGGCGGTCGCAAATTGGGCCCCTGCAACGTGGCCTTCCCGCGAGACGCCCAAATCGTGTCTGGGCACCGTGACGCGCCAATACCAGACGTGCTAGCATGTCCCGCACTGGCCGCACCATGCCGCTCTTTTGTGCTGCCGCGAACTGAAACATCCGGAGGCGATCTATGAGAAATTTCCGCGGTGCTGTGAATTTGGGTCTGGCCCTCGGTTTCGCCTGCGTTATTACCATCGGCGTGCTCATAGCTGCAACTGAGCCGCCTCCGCCCTGGGCTTATGGGTTTACCACGCCGCCCGGCGAACAGGCCAGCGCTCCGCCGGCCGCCGCTCCGGTCAAGGATGACGGTACGCTCCGGCATCTTAACGGCAGCACCCTGGCTTTCACCCTAACTCAGATTCGCGATAATGGCGGACCGGCCGACTGGTATCCCGGCGACCATCCTGCGATGCCACCCGTCGTGGCGCACGGGCGCAAGGAAGCGAATGTTTGGGCCTGCAGCCTCTGCCATTATCCAAATGGCAAGGGTCGGCCGGAGAATGCCGGTGTCGCGGGTCTGCCTACGAGCTATTTCATCCAAACCATGAATGATTTTAAGAACGGTGCCCGAAAGAGCGCCGATTCCAGAAAGGCCAACACGAACCTGATGATCGGATTTGCGAAGGCCATGACGGACGATGAAATCAAGGCTGCCGCAGATTATTTTGGCTCGATGAAATGGACTCCCTGGATCAAAGTCGTGGAGACGAACACCGTTCCAAAGACGCGCACTGCGGGGGGCATGTTCCTGAAACTCGAAGGCAACGACAAGGAACCCATCGGCAAGCGCATCATCGAAGCTCCCGATAATACCGAGGGCACCGAACTTCTGCGCGACGACCACTCGCCCTTCACCGCCTATGTCCCTGCGGGTAGCGTGAAAAAGGGCGAAGCGCTGGCCAATGGTGGCGGCGGGAAAACGATTGCCTGCGCGAACTGCCACGGCGCGGATTTGCAAGGCTTGGGCCCGGTGCCAGGGATTGCTGGCCGTTCGCCCAGCTATCTCGCGCGCCAGCTCTATGACATGCAACAAGGCGATCGGCACGGTATTTGGACGGAGTTAATGAAGCCTGTTGTCGCCAAATTGACCAATGACGATATGTTGGCGATCGTTGCGTACGTCTCTTCGCGTCCGGTTACAGCCGACAAAAAGGAAGTCAGCAGCGCCAAGCGTTAGAAATTGCAGATAATCTGAAACCAGCTGCGGGGATTCAGAGTCTATCGGCTTTGCGGTATTCTTGCGCTGCCGTAGGAATGCAGGCTGTCTTCTTGTCTCAAACATTACGCTCGCAGAGTGACGACCATCAGTCAGGAGGGTGCATGAAATCGAAAGCAATTTTAGTTCTTGCGGTGTTACTCATGTGTTCAATGGCGGCTTTCGCCCAGGAAGGCGACCAAGGCGGCGGGCGAGCCCGCGGTCAGGGTCAAGGTCAAGGCCGAGGTGCGGGCCGCGGCGAACAACAGGAGACTGTGGTCGCGACGGACAAAGTCACACCGGACGTCCCGGGCGTTGTGAAGGCCGGAACAAAGATCGAAGTCGTGAAAAATGGGTTGCGTGGCTCCGACGGTGGAGTGGGTATGCCCGACGGCAGCCTGCTGGTGACGGCAAATGGCGGCCTCGCCAAAGTGGATGTCGATGGGAACGTGACCACGTTAGTGGATAACAGCGAGCAGGCTGCGGGCTTGGCGATGGACTCGAAAGGCCGTATTTTTGCTGCGCAATACAGCAAAAAGGTCAGCCTGATCTATCCCAAGGACGGCGCCGAAACGCTCACCGACAGCTTTGACGGCAAACCGTATATCCGGCCCAACGATCTCGTGGTGGATAAAAAAGGCGGGATTTATTTCACCGACTGCTATCAGGTTGGCGCCAAAAAATCACCGGACGATTTGCCGCAGGCGGTCTATTACATCCAGCCCAACAGTAAGAAAGTCGTCCGTGTCGCCGACGACGTTAATCGGCCCAATGGCATCACGCTCAGTCCGGATGAAAAGATCCTTTACGTCAATGACTGGGATGGCTCCTATTTGCTCACCTACGATGTGCAGTCCGACGGCACGTTGAAAAACCGTAAGAATTTCGGCAAATATACCCTCAAGCAGGAGACCGATCACGGAATGGTGAGCGGAGCCGACGGCCTCTGCATTGACAGCCAGAGCCATCTCTACGCCACTACGCCAGCTGGGGTTCAGGTGTTCAACTCCAAAGGCGAACACCTGGCAGACATTGAAGCGCCTTACGAAATGCCGCCGCAGAACTGTGGCTTCGCAGGTCCCGATAAGCACTATTTGTATGTTGTCGGGCGCGGCGTCGTCTATCGAATCCGTACCGAACCGACGGGATATAAAGGCCGGGCGAAGTAGAGAAGACTCCGCGAATCGCCCAGCGAAGCAACAAAAAGGGAAGCCGCTTCAAACTGAACGCAATTCGGCTGAAAGAAGTCGACGGGCAATATCCCTGGCGCTCAATATCCGCCTGGAGGGTTGAACATGGTTAATCGGCTCTTTCTTCGAAGCGCGGCGATCGCTTTCCTGTGTGCGGCAAGTTCTTTGTCGGTGCTTCCCCAGGAGCAGGGTCTGCTGACGCAGAAAGCGATTTCCGCCGACATGGCACTTGCAATGGTTCGCGGTGCCCTGGAAAAGTGCCGCGCCGATAACTATCGCGTCAGCGTTCATGTGCTCGACGTGGATGGCCAAGTTAAGGCCTCGGCGCGAGATGATGGGAGCAGTGAGGTCAATTACGAGGTCAGCCGTCGCAAGGCTTACACTGCGCTAACTTACAAACGGCCGTCGAGCGAGATGGAAAAAGCGATGGCTAATATGTCGGCCGGCCGCATCATTCCGGATACTTTCATGGTCGGCGGCGGAGTTCCGGTCAAAGTCGGAAACGACACGATCGGCGCGATCGGAGTTGGCGGCGCCCCGGGAGCGATAAAGACGAAGCGTGCGCTGCTGCCGGGCTCGCCAAGATCGCTGACAAATTGAAGTAAAGGCGAGCCCTAACTGACCGCTCTGCCACGCGCTCTGGGACTAACTTGCTGCTTCTCGCGGTAGTTTCGCATTGCGGCTTCGATAACAGGATACGCCTTGGCAGCGTGCTCGATCTGATCCACCTCCACAACTTTCCCTTCTAGCTGTTTATAATCCTGAAAGAAACGGCGCACCATCAACAGTCGGTGCTCGGGCAATTCCCGCGCTTCATGATAGGCATTAAATTCGGGGTCCCCGGTAGCAACCGCGACGATCTTGTGGTCCTTAGCTCCGGAATCGATCATGGTCATCAACCCGATAGCTCGCGCGTGCATAATCGTCAAAGGCGCCACCGCCTCCTGACACAGAACCAAGATGTCCAGAGGATCGTCATCCTCCGCCAGTGTTTGAGGCATAAATCCGTAATTCGCCGGGTAATAAACTGCGGAGTAGAGAATGCGGTCCACTTTCATGAGTCCGCTTTCCTTATCCAACTCGTACTTGATGTTTGACCCGAGTGGAATCTCTATCACAGCGTTAAACTCGCGCGGAACGTCTTCGCCTGGACTAAGATCGTGCCATGGATGCATACGCTGCTCCGTTCGCTAAGTGCGCTGGAGATTCGTCCCGTCCCTCGTATTAGATTGGCAACCGAAGTCGTTAGGTGCACCTTACGTTGGCAGTTTCGTTGCGTCCGATACTTCGTAACACGCGGTAGAGATGCTCCTAAAAAGCGAAAGGGACCGGATCGCGCCGGTCCCTTTCTAGCTACAAAGAACTGAAATCGCCTAAATTCGCGAACTACTTGACGTCGTTATCGGCGCGCCCGCCGTTGTCTGCGCCTGTCTGGCTGTCCCTTAGGAGGCTGCCATCGGCAAGAACAATCTTATTGATGCGCCCTACTGAATTACCATTTTTGGCAGGGAACATGTAAACCGTAACGACATCGCCGGCCTTGAGCGAGGTTCTGTTCCAGCCCATCAGGGCAATGGCCGAAGGGCTACCGAGCTCTACGGACCAATGCCTCGTTTCCCCCTTGTCGTCTTTGGCATCGAAGAAAACAAGCGTGTGGGGGTTTGCCCAGATATATTTCGTTACAACAGCGTCTTTCATGACTACGGGCTTACTCATGTCGTAAGCCGCCGCCCCATGATGTGCGAAGGCAGCGCTAGACAGCGTAAGGAATGCAGCGACCAACAATAAGGGCATAAGTTTATTTCGCATGCGCCACCTCGGCAGCTGGATTTGCGACGATAAAACTCACGACAGAATATAAAACTCTGCTGGCCGCAGTCAACCGAGGGGCCAACGACCCAGCGTCCCCATCCGGATGAGGGCTGCTTGGCTATTTGGCTGATGTGCCGGCGCCGGCGGGATCTCCGACTGCCTTCAAGTATTCGATGGTCTCAGACGGTATGCACAGCTTCTCGTCGAAGATCTGATTGGGAATCCATTTGAGATAGACGGTCCCCAGAGAGAAGGGCCTAGCGTACATCGTAGGATCGTCCACTGTAATGTCCACTTCCATATCATTGTGGTCAGTGCGGGTAAAGCGTTCCTGTATGTGCGCTTGGACACTATGTGGATGTCCGTCGCGGTCGAGCCAGGTTCTGTCGTCCAGCCCGGAGGTATCAACCACGAGCGTGTGGTCGTCTTCCCAATGACCCACCGAATATCCGAAATATCGGGGATCGGGTGAGCCCTTCTCCGTAGATCCAACGTTCTCTGGAAGCGCGCGCCCATCGATCCAGATTTCTCTCCAAGCCTGCTGAAATTGATAAAGCACAACGATCCGATCCGGCATCGTTGCGAAGGAAATTCCCCGGATTTCATCGACATCGGCTCGCGGAAACGCCAACGGATCACATGTCCTCACAAACGGGTCGTTGGTAGAGGCAGGACTGAATTTCCCAAGACCCTTACGTTCACCGAACAGCTTTTGTCCTAAGGGGGTTAGCGAAGGTATCGCTCCTTCTTTGAAATCAGGCACGCCCGCGCCTGAACGCGGCCCTGCCCACGTCCCGTTCAAATCGTGAACCGGAGCAGGCCCGCCGGAGTCCACAATTCTGTTACGGCCGTCATACATCCATTTCGAATCTTCACCGGTTGATCGCTGACGCAGGGGCATTTGAGCTAGTACGACGGAAGAAAAGGCAAGTCCCGCCATCAGGGCTGTTGTGGTGGTGCTCCATAGGTTTTTCATGACCGGTTCTCCCTCTGGATTAAGCCTTACAGCCCAGCGTCAGATTTCAAAGTGGAGCGTACATAAATGGCGACACTCGTTTTTGTCTTGGCACGAACGGCCGTAGCATATGCTCGGCTACTTCGGCGGTCAATGTTCATGGCTAGAAGAACGTCCGTTGCGCGTCCCGCCTATTTCCGGGTGGCGGATTGCGCGTAGAGAGAGCCAAGTGTATAGTGTCGAACCGGCGCAGCGAAAAAACTGGAACCTGCGGAATCGACCGCCCATGCGGATGATCTTACGTTGCGGGTCGAGACTCGCAAAGGACGGCAAAAAGGGAGGCTACATGAAATTCGGATCGAGGGGAGCGATCCGCGGTGCGGTGACCACGCTGGCGGTCTGCCTGATAGGTGCAGGATGGGCGCGCGGCCAGGAACAGAAGCCGCAGCTGGCGGAAGATGCGTTCAAGAACGTGCAGGTGTTGCGAGGCATTTCCGTGGATCAATTTCTGGGAACCATGGGCTTTTTTGCCGCCTCGCTGAGCTTGAACTGCACCGATTGCCATACGGCGGAAAGCGGGGGCAGCTGGGCGCGCTATGCCGACGATACGGCATTGAAGAACACCGCGCGCCGAATGGTGGTGATGGTAAACGCCATCAACAAAGCGGATTTCGGAGGCGAACGCAAGATCACCTGTTACACCTGCCATCGGGGTAGCCAGAGGCCGGAAGTGACGCCGAGTTTGGCCGAGCAATACGGGACGCCGCCGCCGGAAGATCCCGACAGAGTGGAGATCCTGAACCTGAACGCATCCAACCAGCCGACCGCGGACCAGATTCTGGATAAGTATCTTCAGGCTCTCGGCGGAGCGGCGCAAGTCGCCAAGTTGACGAGTTTAGTGGGCAAAGGAACGTATACGGGATTCGACACCGATTTTGCCAAGGTGCCGATCGATTACTACGCCAAGCCGGGTCTGCGTACGACTGTCGTCCACACGCTAGCCGGAGACAACACCACGGTCTATGACGGGCAGCAGGCGTGGGTAGCGGCCGTGGATAAGCCCGTGCCGCTGATGCCGCTGACGGGGGGCGATCTGGAGGGGGCGCGGGTGGATGCGGGACTGGCGTTCCCGGCACAGATCAAGCAGCAGTTCAAGAACTGGCGGAGCGGATTTCCGGCCATCACGATCAACGATAAGCCGGTGCAGGTGATCGAGGGGACGACGCAGGGCGGCTCGGCGATCAAGCTGTACTTCGACAAGGAAACGGGTTTATTGGTGCGGCAGGTGCGTTACAACAACACAATTATCGGGCTGACGCCTTCGCACGTTGAGTACTCGGATTATCGAGCGGTCAACGGAATAAAGGTGCCGTTTCACTGGACGACGACGTGGGTAGACGGCCAATCGACTACAGATCTGAGTTCTGTGCAGGCCAACGTGCCAATCGACGCGGCCAAGTTCACCAAACCGGCTCCAGCCGTCCCTAAAGCCGCCAGCGCCTCGCGCTAAAACTGAAGGCAGCATCAGCTTATCGCAGCGTGATGAGTGTTCCACCGCGCAAGCGAATTTGCCGTGCGCTTTTGCGTTTACAACGAGTTGCGACCTCGGAGAACTTCCTGTTAGAATCCCCGCCATCGTGAAGTCGCCAACGCCGAGCCGTTCGGGTAAAAACTAGGGAGGCAATTTATGAATAAATGGCTGGTGAAGAGTTCAATCATGGCTATCGCACTCTTGATGATCTCAGTTTCGCTTTTTGCGCATCACGGTAACGCCGCATATGACAGCAGAACAGTCACTGTGAAAGGAACCATAACGGCTTGGGTTTGGACGAATCCCCACACCTTTTTGAAGTTCGACGCCAAGGACGAAAAGGGCAACGTCGTACATTGGCTCGGCGAATGGAATGCCCCCTCTACGCTCGTCAATTTTGGCATCACGGCAAAGTCGTTTAAGGTCGGCGAGGAAGCCACTATCACGATGGTCGGAATGTCTAAAACAGGCCAGCCGGTTGGGCGCGTGACCAAAGTCATTCTTCCCGATGGTCAGGAACTCAGCATGGGCAGCGAACGCTAAACTGGGATAGCGCGCGTGCTGTTGTCCCCTGCGCTGATTGATCCACAAGTCCGAAACGAGATCCGAACGTAAGCACGTTCATCGAGGAGAGAATTCAGAAATGTCAAAGCGCTTTGTAGCCGCGGCGATCTTACTTTCAGCAGTGGCGTTTTTGCCTCTTACACGTGCTCAAACAGCCCAGCAAAGGGAGTCTGGCAAAAATATACATCGAGACGGTTGGGACCGGATTGTCCCCAACGCTCCGAAAGATCAAACGTCCGAGCCCGCTCCCGTTCGTGACCTGAGTGGAATCTGGGAGCCCACCCCAGGCTACCGCGACGGAGTCTTTGCCACCGGCCCGAAGGAATACCCCTCTGATACCAAGCCCGAACATGAGTTACCTTTCACTCCGCTCGGTCTGAAGACTTGGAAGGAGCATAAGCCCGGATTCGGAACCACCGCCGTTCCCATCGCGCAGAATAACGATCCATTTGATATTTGCGATCCCATCGGATTCCCGCGCCTTGAGCTTTTCAACTTGAGAGCGATTCAGATCTTTCAAACGAAGAGCCAGGTCGCCATCATCTACCAGAATGATCAAGTGTGGCGCAACATCTGGATGGATGGCCGGGAACTCCCCAAAGAAATCCTGGAGCCGCGCTGGTATGGCTACTCCGTCGGTAAGTGGACGGACGACTACACTTTTGTCGCGGAAACAGTTGGCTTGGATGAAAGAACCTGGATCGATAACGTGGGCCGGCCCCATAGCGACGAATTGAAGGTGACCGAAACCTGGCACCGCGTGAACCATGACATCATGGAATTCACGATGACGATTGAAGACCCCAAGATGTATACCAAGCCCTGGAGTCCTTTGAACAAATTCCGCATGCGATTGCAACCCGAATGGTTCGATATTCGGGAGATGATTTGTTCCGCGTCGGAAGCTCAGGAATACAACAAGACGATTGCCGAGCAGGCTGTGGCGGAGCAGAAAGCAAAAGCAAACAAGAAGTAGTCGTCTAACAAATGCGAAATTCCTTCACGAGTGCGACTTTAGCTCTTATGATCGTGCTCGCTTGTTCGCATTTTACCCTCGCGCAGGAAGTCTATCGGAATACTGAATACTACAAACTGAATCTCGGCCCTGGTGGTCCTGCACCCAAACAAGACTTCAGTGGTTCATGGGCAGGGCCTGTAGCGATCGACAGACAAGCGGAGGTGCCTACTCTTACACCTCTGGGTCAGAAACTAATGGCCGCGAATAAACCCGAGGCAACCTTTCACATTGCCGGCACAAATGATTCTTTTGCCAGAGTCTGTGATCCCTTGGGTTTTCCTCGGAATATGGTGTTTGAATTGAGGGGACTTGCGTTTGCCACAATGCCGGACAGAATTCTCGTTTTGAACCAATACCAGCGCGCGTGGCGGGAAATCTGGATGGACGGGCGCGAACTCCCCAAGAACGTGGGTGGTACCACGAAAGATGCGCCTGATCCGCGATACTACGGGTATTCGGTCGGTCATTGGGAGGGCGACAATACTTTGGTCGTGGAGACCACCGGGTTGGACGATAGAACCTGGCTGACCCGCATGGGATATCCGCATAGCATGGATGCGCGCGTGACCGAACGCTTTACGCGCCCTGACCACAACGACCTGCATCTGACGATCACCGTAGCCGATCCAAAGATATACACAAAGCCTTTTGTCCTGGGGACCGTGAATTTTAAGTGGGTACCCGATCAGCAACTCGCCGAACAGCTTTGCGTACCTTCAGAAATGCTACAGTATTTGAACCTGGTGGGAGATCCTGCCGGTAACTCAGTTCCGCCTAGCAATTAAGCGCGAGCACGTTCATCGAATAATCCTGGTCGCGAAGTGGAACGCTTGCGTTTGTCAGGGCGCTAACGCGCACTTCCCGCGCTAGGATTGCGCCGCGCAACAAAAGAAAAAGCGGCAGGGGAAGATTTGCCCTGCCGCCACAAGAGAGGCCGCCCCGTCAAGGGCGAAAACGTTCTCAGTACGGCTTTTCCGACTTCTCTTTGCTGTCCGCGTCCCCGAGTTGGCTATCCTTTAACGTTGTCCCGTCGGTAAGGACGATTTTGTTCAGACGTCCCACTGGGTTGCCGTTCTTCGATTGGAAGGTATATACGGTAACAACGTCACCGGGCTTCAGCGAATTCTTGGTCCATCCGATAAGGGTGAGCGCCGAAGGGCTGCCGGCTTCCGCCGCCCAATGATTGACGTTGCCTTTATCGTCCTTGACGTCGAACATGGCGATCGAGTGAGGGTTCGCCCAGATAAATTTTGTGATTGTGGCATCCTTCAGGACAACCACCTTTTGCGTGTCATACGTTGCGCTTCCATGATGTGCAAACAGCGGAGCACATGTCATCAGAAGACTCACAATCAACCCCACTCGTACGTTACTCGAGACCATTGCCCCTCCTCTGGATTCGCCCCAGAAACAACTGACTACGCTCATCGTGGATGAGCTGAGAAGATTTTGAGCATCCGCCCACAGCATCTGTCAGTGCTGAGGACGAAATATGAAGCACATTGGACCATTGCGGGAGTGGCACTGTCAAGACGCCCGTCAATCCTCGACGGTGTAGATAGTCACCTCGGCGCTCGCGCTGCTGCTGGCGGGAACAGCATGCAGTCACGATGATCGCGAGCGCCGTCAGGACCACGCCGCAATGAGACTTAAAATAAATTATTGTCGGGGCGGTATGCTTCGGAATGCACGATCCGCGCAGACTTTATTCGAGGGGGCGATTTTTTCACGCCCCCTCCAACCCACGACTTCTAACTAGAAGATTAGCTTCAGTCCGAGTTGCATCACGCGCTGGCTTCCCGAGCCGACCAGCGGATTGCCCGCCGCGAAGTCCGGCGTCAAGCCCGAAAAGCCGAGTGGGCCGCCCCCTTGGAGCGTATTCCCGGCATTGACGAAGCTTGAAGCTCCATAGGGGTTGGCAGCAGTTGGAATATTGAGCACGTTAAAGACCTCCCACCGGAACTGAGCGCCGAACCGCTCGGTGAAATGGAAGTTCTTGAATACGGAGAAGTCCCAGTTTCTAAAGCCTGAGTCGCGGAAGATGTTCCGGCCCATGTTGCCGAAGGTTCCCAGCGCTGGAGGAACGAGGACTGAGCTGCCGTTCATGGACACGTAACACCCAAAGCTCGCTAGATTGGCAGCAGTGGTGAGGCTGCCGACTACGTTCGAGCACGCCGCTGGGTTCACGGACGCGGGCGCTGGCGCGCCGCCGTATATGGATGTAACCACACAGCTAGGCCCTGCTGGTGTGCCGAAGCCGCTGCAGTAGGGAATGCTGTTCTTGCCGGACGAGAAGTCGGCGCCGCTGCCGGAGATATTCCACCGATCGGCGTTTTCCCCCGTCCCGCTGATATTGCTCCCGGCATCCCACGTTGCCCACGGTTGGGCGGTCTGAGCGGTGACGATAGTGTTGATTTGCCAGCCTTCCAGCATCTGACCATAACCTTTCTTGCCCGGAATGTTGTAAGTGACGGTGAAAGTGGCGTGATGACGGATGTCGAAGTCGCTGGCTGCATATTCCGAGGCTAGATCAGTGCTGTTCTGCGGCAGTCCTCCAAATCGATTTAGCGATCCGTTGTCGAGGGCATGAGCGTAAGTGTATCCGGCCGTGAACGACAATCCTTGAGACATCCGCTTGGTCAGGGTGACCTGCGCGCTGTTGAAATTGGAATGGGACGAATTCGTCGCGTAGTTGATGAATCCAAGGTAGGGGAATTTCGTGTAAAACGGCCGAGCTTCCTGTGTGGCTAGCGGATTATACGCTGCGAGCGGTGTCCCCGGGGTTACTCCTTTGCAGGCGTCTGCTAGCTGTGCCGCCGTAAGCGTATTCAGGCACCACCCCGCGCCAAGCGGGGCTTGATTGATGTCGTGAAAGTTAAGCAGCTCATAGCCGTGATTGCCTACGTAGGCAACTTCGAGTGAGAAGTTGGAGCCAAACTGGTGCTGGACGCTCACGTTGTAATTCACGACGTAAGGTAAATGGAGTTGGGGGTTCGCGCCCATGATGTCACAAGGAGACGCATCGTGGCCGCTCGGACGGGCCGCATTGGCCAACCCATCACCGCATTGCACGCTCGCCACCGGGAACACCGTCTTCTGGCCACTTGCGCAAGCGGGCGTGAATGCCGTACTGGTCGCCGGGACGGCCGGGTCCCAGCAGAGTTGGTTGGGGGCGAAGGTGGCAGTGCCAAGACCAATCGTGCCGCCGCCAGTGGCCGGACAGCCGGTATTAAAAGCCGTGCACTGGATGGCGGCTCCGGTGGGTACGGCGGCGATGCTTGTTGCACCGTCGTTTTGCAGCCCGAATTCCCCGTCCCAGGTGAGCAGAGGCCACTGCGTGTAAATGAGACCGACCCCGGCCCGGACTACAGTCGTTCCCTTGCCCGTGACATCCCATGCAAACCCCACGCGTGGCTCGAAGTCGTGAGGATTCGCCTTCCATACACTCGGGATCGCGCCGCCCTGCTGCACCATTCCCAAATTCGGATCGAAGCTGCCGAAGCTATTGTTGGCCGCCTTCATGGGCGAAACGTATTCGTAGCGCAGCCCCATATTGATGATTACCTTCTGGGTCACGCGCCAGTCGTCTTGAATGAACCCGGCGGTTGACGTCCAATGCGCTTTGATATTTGCGTTGCCGCTGAGGAGATTCCCGGTCGTCGGCGTTCCGGCAAAGAAGTCTTCGAGCGCGCAGGATGACGTGCTTCCAGTAGCCGGACAGGCAAGACCAGGAACTCCGCCACCGCTGAAATTGAAAAGGCCCCGGCCGTCGACAAAGATGCCGCTATCCGCCTCGATGTGCGTGAACTCGCCACCAAACTTGATGGCGTGCTTGCCCTTCAAATACGAAAACGAATCCTGAAGATCCCAATACGGGTTGGGTGAATTAAATTGGGGACGGTTTGCAGCCGTGCCCAAGGTTACTCCCGCGTTCACGAACCCGGAAATCGTAACGTTCGGAAAACCTCCAACGGCAGCGCCAGTGTTAATAGGGTAGCCCGTGCCGTTAGCAAAGGTGTTGATGTCGACGTTGACGAAGTTAAAACTTATCCGGTCGTAGCCAAACCGCGCCTCGTTCACCATCGTCGAGTTGGGCGTGTAAACCCAGCTCTCGACATCAGACAATGAGCGGATCGGAGCATTATCAGTATTCGCCTGATTCAGGAACGGGTGATCCTCTCCCACCGAATCATAGTGGCCGTAAAAGAAGGTACCAAAAATCGTGTTCTTATCGTTGAGGTGGTAGTCGATTTTCCCTAAGCCGTTGTCGCTCGTGTTGACGTTGGGGAAGGTGCTGAGGAAGTTGTTCGATGTACCGACATTCGGGAATTGACCGCCTGTGCAAGTTGGAGATGGACCCGCCGTGCATCCCGATATCGCCAAGCTGACAGGGCTCACCGGAACGCCGGCCGCCTGCAGAGCCGCGATCGCGTCCACCATGCTCTTCGACGCATCCCCGGTACTTGCGGTCGCGGGAGTATGCGCAACGGCCGCCGCGCCCACGGACGAACGAGCGCCCTCATAGGCGCCGAAATAGAAGAGCTTGTCTTTCTTGATCGGCCCGCCTACCGTCGCGCCGAACTGCTTCAACTGTACTGGCACCTTGTCGCACGCAGACACAAGTGTGGAGTTAAGCGCGCAGACTCCGTTACTTGCTGGGATGTTGAAATAGTTGCGCGCATCCCAGGCATCGGTTCGGCCGAAGGCGTAAGCCGTACCGTGAAGGTTGTTGGTCCCCGACTTGATGCCCACGTTCACCACCGCGCCAGGTTTCCAACCGTACTCCGCCTTCGGGTTTTCCATGAGGTTGAATTCTTGGATGGCGTCGATGGGCAGAATCGTCGCCGAATCCTGGAACGGACTCGGCATGCCCGCCACGGGGCGCGCGTCAAAAAAGTTGGCGTTGAGCACGCCGTCCACCAGCCACACCGATTCGTCGGGGCGGACACCGTTGGTGCTCTGGGTCCAGGGTCCACCCCCCGGCTGGAGCATGACTCCGGGGCGCAAGCCCATTAGGTTCTGGTAATCGCGGCCGTTGAGTGGCAGATCGACGATGTCCGTATTATTGAGCGTGCCGCCCAGCGTGGCATTTGTCGTCTCCACCAGGGGAACCGATTCAGTTACGGTGAGTGTCTGAGTCTGCTCGCCGGGCTGCAGACCGAGGTCAACCCTAATTTCTCTGCCCACCTCCAGAACGATATTCTGCCGCTCAACAGTCTTAAATCCCTTATCCTCAGCCCGCACCGTGTATGTTCCGGGCAGCAGCGTTGGGGCGACGTACTCGCCCGCGTCGTTGGTGGTCAGGTTTCGCGAAGTGTTTCTTTGTGTATCCGTGACGATGACGGTTGCGCCTGCTACCACACCGCCGCTTTGATCGGTGATCGTTCCGAGAATAGTGCCGAAATTGCCTTGCGAAAAAAGCGGAACGCAAATCAAAAGCGCGCCCAGTGTTGCACTCAGCAGTACTGCGGCTCGCTTCGTTGACCTACAAAAACAGAATGCAAATCCTCGTAGGAAGGAATTCATAGAAGCACCCCATTTGCCACCCTATTGGAAATCGGAAGACTTGGCCCAACAGCCCCAGGAAGCGCCCCACAGCTATGGCCGAGACGCTAGAAGTTTTCAGGCAGAAAGTCAATACGGAACATCGTGAAGCGACTCCTCGTTCCCGAAGTTTACAAAATGGTTA
This sequence comes from uncultured Acidobacteriota bacterium, assembly GCA_963846235.1. Taxonomy (GTDB): domain Bacteria; phylum Acidobacteriota; class Terriglobia; order Acidiferrales; family UBA7541; genus Palsa-189. The sequence goes on along the minus strand of CAWJVF010000002.1, from coordinate 1,449,748 downwards.
CATGCGCGATACATCTCGGATTCTCACCGAGCTGCGCTACGAGCACTGTCGCGCGTGCGCTGCTACTCGTGCTTGTCCTCGGAATCTCGAGATCCTTTTGAATTCAGAGTCCCAGCGTTAAGATTGACCGTATTTCTCCTCTGGGGAGGTGATAATGTCGAGCTCCAGTCGCCGCGAATTCACGAAAAACTCCTTGCTGCTCGCACTCGGTCCTGTCGCTGCGGAAAGCACGCTTTTTTCCTCTGCGCTATCCGCCGCGCCTGCCCCACCCCAAACGCCCGAACGCGATTTCTTCGCGGGCTTCAAGCGCGAGCAGATTAAGACGACCGGCGCTACGATCAATGTCGTGCACGGCGGCAAGGGTTCGCCCGTGCTGCTTATGCACGGAATCCCCGAAACGCACCTGCTTTGGCGCAAAGTCGCGCCCGTCCTGGCGCAAAACTTCACGTTAGTAATTACGGACCTTCGCGGTTACGGCGATAGCAGCAAACCTCCCGGCGGTGCCGACCACTTTGGCTACTCCAAGCGCGCCATGGCTCAGGACCAGGTCGAAGTGATGCAGCATCTGGGATTCCCGAAATTCGCGGTCGTGGGGCACGACCGCGGCGGCCGCGTCGCCCATCGTATGGCTCTTGATCACGCCGAACGCGTCACCAGGCTCGCCATCCTTGATATTGTGCCCACCTACAAGTGCTACCAAACCGTGAATCAGGACTTCGCCACGGTTTTCTTCCACTGGTTTTTGCTCGTCCAGCCGCCGCCATTCCCCGAAACAATGCTTGGCAACAGCGCCGAGCTCTTCCTCAAATACATGCTATTCCGTCTTGGCGGCGAAGCTCCCCGCGAAGGCCTTCCCGAATGGGTCGATCAGCCCGCCTACAACGAATATCTGCGCTGCTTCCGCGACCCGGCCGCGATTCGCGCTCTCTGCGAAGACTACCGCGCGGCCGCATCCATCGACTTGGCCCATGACAAAGCGGACCTGAACAAGAAAATCGAGTGCCCCTTTCTCGTCCTCTGGTCCGAAAAAGGGCCGTTCCATCGCATGTACGACGTTCTGCAGACTTGGAAAGAGCGCTCCAGCCAGGTCGCCGGCAAAGCTCTTCCCACCGGCCATTTCCTTCCGGAACAAGTCCCGGATCAATTGATAGCCGAGCTCAAACCGTTTTTGGGAGCATGATTAAGCGCGCAAAAAAGCCCCGCGGTTCGTCTTTGCAGAAATTTTATTTGCAGAAATATAATGCTATAGTCGAAAGACTACCGGTCCCGTAGCTCAACTGGATAGAGCGCCTGCCTACGAAGCAGGAGGTTGGGAGTTCGACCCTCCCCGGGGCCGCCACTCTAAATTCGGCAACTCACAATTCAGAGAGATTCTGTCGCCTCGCCGGCAGTAGCATGTTCCGCGTGTTCTCCATCTCGCAGCGTCCGGGGCAAGCCGATAAAAGTGATCACTGCTCCTTCTACTTTGTGCTCGCTCGTGCGATAAGGCGTGGCCCGCAGAATGTAGGACTTCCCGGATCGCACGCGCACCTCGCGCTCAAACGGAATTAGTTCGCTAACCAACTTCACGATCAGGCCATGCAGATTGGGGATATTCAGGCCCGCGTTAATATCTTCGAAGGGCCGGCCCACGTCGGCGGGAATCAACCCCAGGATTTTTTGCGCCTCCGGAGTGAACCGCCGAATCTTCAGATCGCTTCCCAGCATGACCACAGCGACATCAATGCTGGCCAGCAGGTTGAGCAAGTCGTTGTTCGCTTGCGTGATCTCCAGGTTGCGGCTCCGCAATTCATCGTTGACCGTCGATAGTTCCTCGTTCGTGGATTGCAACTCTTCTTTGGCAGTCTCCAGTTCTTCATTGGTGCTCTGCAGTTCTTCATTGCTGGAAAGGATCTCTTCGTTGGCGGACTGCAGCTCCTCGTTGGTGGCCTCCTGATTTTCGATCACCGTGTGCAGATACTCGGTCGTCGCCGCCAATTCCTGTTCCACTTTGGCCAGGCGCTTCGATGAGCTGTCCTTTCGGAGCGCCACCACGCGACGCTTGCCCACCCGTTGTTTCAAATCCGCGCCGGCTTCCTCGAATACGATCATTAAATAGGGTTCGCGCGTATTGGCCACGTGCAGCGGGATCACCTCGAACGTTACGTGGCGAACCGAGTGATCGCTCTTCACCTCCACGTGCTCCCGGCGAACCGTCACGTTTTCCTTTTTTGCGCGCGTGATCGCATTGCGCAATTCGAGTAACAGCCCTTCCCGCGCCATCTTCAGGATGCTCAGCGTGGCCCGCCCCGAGGAAAGCTTCAAATAGCGGTCCACGTTTCCCCGCGAATGAACCACCTCGAGCCCTTCATCGACGAAAACCGCTGCGGGTCCGAATTGCTGCAGCAGCCGGCGGTCAAATTCCTTCTGCGCCTCGGCGGCGTTCCACGATGGCTCCTTCATGGCCACCAGATGAGGCTTCGTGCCCGGCCCGATCCTCTCCGCATAGCGGCCTAGGGAAAACGCCACCGCGGGCCGGATGGCCGTCGATCGCTTCGCGTAAATCTTGTTCGCTCGATCTTCCAGAGAAAACAGATTGCTCAGTGTGCCAACGCTTTCGGCACTCCCCAGTGTGAGAAATCCGCCAGGTTTGAGTGCGTAATGGAAAAGAGAGACGACGTTCTTCTGAACCGGCGCTTCCAGATAAATCAGCAAGTTTCGGCAACAGATCAGGTCCATTTGCGAGAACGGTGGATCGACCAGCACGTTCTGTTGGGCAAAGATGCACATATCGCGAACGATCTTATTGATGCGGTAGCCGCCCTCCGCCTTCGTAAAGAACCGGCGTAGCCGTTCCGGCGAAACGTCGCTTTGAATATTTTCGGGGTAAACGCCGTTACGCGCTTTGTTGACGCTGGTCTCGCTCACGTCCGATCCGAAAATCTGCAAAGGCAGGGAGGAGACCTTCTCGCCCAGGAATTCCAGCAGCGCGATGGCCAGTGAGTATGTTTCTTCGCCTGAGGAGCAGCCGGGCGCCCAGACGCGGATAGGGGAGTTCGCGGGGTGCTTCTTCAGGAGAGTGGGGAAAACGCGCGCCTTTAAGGCCTCGAAGACCGAGGGATTACGGAAGAAGCTGGTCACATTGATCAGCATGTCCTGGTAGAGGGCTTTAAGCTCAGCTGGGTTCTGTTGCAGGTACTTGACGTAACGCGGGAGCGTGTCCATTTTGTGAACGATCATGCGCCGCTGGACGCGGCGCCGAATCGTGGTGTGCCGGTAATGCGTGAAGTCCACCCCCGTGCTCTTGCGGATCAGTTGGAAAATCGTGTTCAGCCCAATGTGCTGTTCGGGCACAAGGTCCGCGGCCGTTTCTTTTCCGTTATGAGCGATGTACGGGTGGCTCGCAATGCGCGTCAGCTCGCGGGCAATCTCGCTGGGTGGCAGCACAAAGTCCACGCAACCCGAGGCAATGGCGCTGCGCGGCATACCGTCGTGCCTGGCGGTCGTTTCATCCTGTGCGAACGTCACTCCGCCTTGCGCCTGAATTTCGGCCAGACCCAGCGTTCCGTCCGACCCTGAGCCTGAGAGAATCACGCCGATGGCGTTATGGCCCTGCGCCTCCGCGAGGGTCCGCATGAAGTAATCCACGGCCATGTGCTGTCGCTGCATTTCTTCGCGCGCGGTGAGCCGCAGGGTATGGTCGTGGATGGTCATCGTCGCATTCGGAGGGATAACGTACACTTGGTCCGCCTCGATGCCCATTCCGTCTTTCACTTCCAGTACGGGCATTCTCGTGGAACGGGAGATCAGCTCGCTCAACATGCTTTCGTGCTTGGGATCGAGATGTTGGACGAGCACGAACGCCATTCCGGTGTCCGGAGGGAGATGGGAGAGCAGCTCCGTGAAGGCCTCCAGCCCGCCTGCGGAAGCCCCGATAGCCACTACTACGACATCCTTTTGATCCTCTTGCTGATTCGCTTCCGGGTTTGCATTCGGAGCAATTAGTTTCGATGGCTTATCGTCCTGGGGCCTGTTCTTTGTGGTTGTCTTTCGTTTCACCTTGACCTCCGAGAGGCACCCCGGCGCCTTGGGGGCGCGGCTCGGAATTCCCGGCCTTCTCTTCTCGCCTCTCCTCTCCCATTCGTTCCAATGGCTGCATTCTCGATGCGAAGATCCTTTATCTCCAGCCGCTTGCCCGCAATTCTCGATTTGCGCTCTTCGTCCTCGTCTCCTGTTTGTGCTGTTTGTGCTCGCTGCAGTGGAAACACGGCGGATACGGCAGTGCCCACCCCGCTCGACTCAATTTCCAGCTGCCCGCCCAGTTCACGCACGCGCTCGTACATTCCCCGAAGTCCGACTCCCTCGATCGCCCGGCCTTGTTTGATTTGCTCTATTATGTCCGCAGAGACGCCGACTCCGCTGTCGCTAATCCGGATCTCGGCTCGGTCCTCGTGTTCGGAAAGCGTGACCCAAGCCGCATCGCTCTTGGAATGCCGCTGCACATTCGTTAGCGATTCTTGCATGATGCGGAAAAGCGCCAGTTCCATCTCATCGGGCAGGCGGCTGAATTCCTGAGGCACGTTCAGAACCACTTCAATTCCGCTGCGTTCCGCAAATCCCGCCGTAAACCACCGAAAAGCCGCCAGCAGTCCCAGTTCATCGAGCAGCGGAGGGTGCAGCAGGTAGGAAACCGAGCGCACTTCCTGCACGCATCTATCCAGCGTTTGTGAACTCTCCGCCAGCAGCGCGCGATGCCGCTCCTCGAGCACTGTGCTTTCCCTCCTGACCAACTCCACATTGATCTTGATGCTGGTCAAGTACTGTCCCAGGCTGTCGTGGAGTTCCCGGCTGATATGACGGCGCTCATCATCCTGCAGGCGCATCAGGCGCGAAGTAAGCGCGCGGATCCGTTCTTCGGCCCGCTTTAGGTCCGTGATGTCGTTCATCACGCCGACCAGTTCAGGCGGCCGGCCGGGTTGTTCCGCAACTTCGGCGGCCGCGTGGAACCAGACGATCTGGCCGTGCACGCCGATCATCCGAAACTCGAAGTCAAGCCTGCTTCGCTCACGCAAGATCTTCTCGCATATGCTTGCCACGCGTTCGCGGTCATCCGGGAAAAGATGTTTTTTCCAAAAATTCGTCTCTCCCGTCCATCGTTCCAGCCAATAACCCAGGATCGCCCGCGCCTGTGCGCTCACGTACGTGAACTCCAGCGTCTCGGGCAAGGCTCTCCACAGGATCGCTCCCACAAACTTGCAAGTCTGCGCCAATTGCCTTTCGGCCAGGGCGTGGGCGCTGCGGCCGGAAATATCTTCAAATAAGATGCCGACGCTGCGCGGGCCTGATGGGAATGCCGAAACCATAGACAGGCGCTCATTCTGTGTAGCAGATCCTCTGGTCTCGACGATTCCAAGCGTTCTGGGGCGCCGCTTGCTGAGGACCTCGCGGTAGAGGCTCGGCAGGTCTACAGACGAACCCAGGCGCAGGCGCGCGCTGGAAAGGAAAGTTTCAATCGACGGTGCGACTAAATTCGAGGCAAAGCTGTTGATTGAGGCAAGCTGCCACGTCGATACGTCGCTTGGATCGGGAAGATCGAGCAGGGCTACACCCATCGGAAGGCTTTCGAACAACTCCTCCATGGGCGTCCTGGACGCACGATGTCGTTGCCTTGTCATCAAGTACTGTGGCCCAAACCAATGATTTAGCGGAAGGGAAGAAAGAAGAGTAAGCCGCACACTCTTCTATGGTTACGGACGGTCAGTCTAGCATAGGCGATCCGCTACCGCCACGCAGTCCTGCCCGCGCTTCAGCCTCTAACAGCTAAGGATGCTCCTCCTGCCTCCCCGGACACGTTTGCGCATTTCGGTGTGCCATCGTCGTTGCAATTCACCGCCCTTGTCATCCTGAGGGGCGTCTTTGCCCCGAAGGATCTCTCCTGATTTTTTGGCGTTCGCACCAAACGCGTTTGCTTACTTGTAGCCGAGGGCGCGCTCGCGACCTCGGCGCGCCGTCGATAAAAGTCGCGAGCGGCCCTGGGGGATCTGTCCTGTTGTTGCTCAGGTCGCGCGCCGACGCCTTTGTCCGGCACCACCACATTGTCATCACGAGGTCATCACGGGCCGCAGCCATCGCGCAGTCTTGCGCGCGATGGGCCGCGAGCGGGGGTCTCGTTCTCATAAAAGCAATTTCATTCGAATGAATCTCTTCATTCGAACGATGCGTTCTATGGAATACTAAATGGATAACTGTTGATAACTAAACGATAATATGCTACCCTCGCCCATGCTTTTCACTAATCTAGTGTCTTGCCCGGGCCTGCGGCGCACTTCTCCTGACGTCCACGCCGCTCCCCCGCCGAGCCAACCAAGCACCTCCGTTCCGGTTATCTTTTCGTCCCGCAATTCTCAACTTGCGTCGCTCCAATGTCGGATACCCAACTCGCCCAGGCAGAGGGTTTGCATGCGAAACCACAGGCAACGGCGCTTGGAATGTGTGCGACCTAACTCTACTGGAATGAACACTTGCGCAAAAAAGGGGGAGGGGGTGGACAGCCGTTTTCAGGCGCTAACTGGAGTTTCAACGCGCGCTGGCTCCACGAAACTGCGCCCGCGCCGTTCCGGTCCGAATGCGACGGCAATACCCAATATAACGATGGTGAAGATCTCGAATCCGGCCAGCGCCCAGCCGTAGCCGACGCGATTGCTCAGGTTGTGTTCCGCCACCGGCGTCCGCGCGGCAAGGACAATTCCGAGCTGATACGCGAGCCCCGGAACAAGCCCACGAGTGGAGTCGGCGGAAAGTTCGCTCAGGTGGGCAGGGATGATGCCCCAGGCGCCTTGCACGCCCACCTGCATCAGAAAGGCGCCCAGCGCCAGCATCTTCAGAGAGCTGCCGAATGCCCACAGCGGAATTACGGCCAGCGCGAGCAGCAGCGCCGCGATCAGGCTGAACCGGCGTCCGGCTGAATTCGAGAGTTGGCCAAAAATAATGCCGCCCAGCATGGCGCCGATATTTCCCAGGATCACGATGTAGGAGACGATCGCCACGCCGGCGTGATGCTGCGATTGCAGAAAGTCGGGATAAAGGTCCTGCGTGCCATGCGAGAGAAACATCATAAATGTCATCAGCAAGAGGAGATACAGGCACAGCTTCCACTGCTGAGCGACAGCTCGCAAGACAGCACCCGTGGAAGGCGCGCGATGATGCTTCCAGGCTTCAGACTCCGGCACCTTGGCGCTGATATAGAACGCAAGCAAAGCGGGAATTCCGCCGAGCCAAAACATCGGCCTCCAGCCCCAGGCCGGAAAAGCGAAGCGGTACGCAACCGCGGCAAGCAGATATCCCACCGCATAGCCATTCTGCAGAATTCCGCTCAGCACTCCGCGCCAGCGGCTCGAAGTCGCCTCCATTACCAGCGACGTGCCTACGCCCCACTCGCCGCCCATGCCGATGCCGTAGAGAATGCGCAGAATGAAGAACACCGTGTAATTTGGCGCGAAGCCGCAGAGAAGCTCGACAACCGAGAAGAAAACGACGTTGGCGATCAGCGGAATGCGGCGGCCGTAGCGGTCCGTCAGCAGGCCGAAAATCACCGCGCCCACCGGACGCATGAGCAACGTCCAGGAGACGGTGGCGATGATGTCTCCTTTAGTGACGTGAAACTGCGCCGCGAGCGAATCGAAAAGGAAAACGACGACAAAGAAATCAAAGGCGTCCAGCGTCCAGCCGAGAAATCCGGCGGCTACGGAGTGGAACTGAGCTCTGCGGCCGGCGTTCGGTGCGGCAGTCATGGGGAATTTGTGGGCCCAAGTTTGTGCGAGGCCAGAGCCGGTGTCAACTTATTCTCGACGATGCGATCGTCTCTGGGGAATCGAAACCCATGCTGCGAGGCTGCTAAAAGAAGGAGCCCCGGATCCGGTAGGGGGAACCGGAGCCGGGGCCGTGGGGGTGTGCTGGGCCGGAAGAAATTCGTCTGAATTGTTCGGAGAACGATGGCGCTAAAAGCCGCTCTAAGTGCGAACTTCCGCTACTAACCGGCAGAGGCGGTACAGTTCGGCATACGTGAAGACGAGGCCGGCGCCGCCGTTATCAGCGTCGCGATGACCTAACCCGGACTGCTCGGAAAGCCAGCGCAATTTTTGCGTACTCAGGCCTAGCAGTTCGGCCGCGCGGCCTTCGTTCACTTTGCCTTCGGTTCGCGGATGCGATTCCATCGCTTGCGCCTGTATTTGCATGGTCGTTAATTCACCAGAACTCGTGTCCAGCGATCCTGCTCCACCGCCAGAATCATGCTCTTATAGATGTCAATGTCCCAGGCCTGGTCGACGCGAAAGCGGATGAAGTCGTCGGTTTCCTCGAGGATCATTCCGCGCAGAGGAACCCGCAAATCTGCTGCCGCTAATTGGAGAACCACTGGCTGCCCGATCCAGACTGCGTATGCGCTTTGCATGTCGCCCCCTCCGCAGTTCAGTTGCTCTCGAACAGTTCATATTTTGGGCGGGAGCGCTGCCGCGGCCAATGGTACGCAGGCGTCATCGTAATGAGACAAAGGTACTGTTGGTTGATCCGGCACACGCCAGCCCCAGGTTTCATCGCGCCGGTACTTTGGGTGGATTGGCCGCCACCTCTGCGTGGCGCATCATGCGCTCATGACGAAGGTGATCCTTACCAAACGGGCCAGCAGTCAAAGGATCGCTTCCAGGAGCCCAACATGTGGGTAGGCGTCCGGGACATACAAATTACCTCCCCAGCACGCTTTCTCTCGCTTGTTGCCATGCTGAATCTTCGGTGGCTGGAATCTGCGGAAAATCCGGCTGTTTTCTGCTACCGTATCGGCTGGGACCTGCTAGCTCCTATCTGCCAACTGTGGCGCGGCGGGAACCCACCGCCGGCATGCTCGAACTAATCCGAAGCGTTCTCCATAACCTCTACGATGTGCAGGGTTTGATCCAATGGGGTGGAACCCTGCTGGTTTGCGTCATTGTTTTTGTCGAAACCGGTCTGTTTGTGGGTTTTTTCCTGCCGGGCGATTCGCTTTTGGTCACCGCAGGAGTGTTTAGCGCAACGGGCGTCGTGAAGATCGGCTCTCTGGTGCCTCTGGTGACGTTATGTGCCTTTGCGGGAGACCAGTTGGGTTATTGGATCGGACGGCGTGCCGGGCAGGCCCTTTATCGTCGCGAGGATTCAGTCTTTTTCAAACGCCGCTATTTGGAGCGCGCTCGCGCTTTTTACGAGAAGTATGGCGGGAAAACAGTCATTCTTGCCCGCTTTGTGCCCATCGTCCGAACGTTCTGTCCTCCGGTGGCCGGAGCGGCGCAGATGCGTTATTCACGATATGTGGTCTATGACATCGTCGGCGCCTGCTGCTGGGGCGCCGGCTTGGTGTTGGTTGGCTATTTCCTCGGGTCAGCGGTTCCGAATATCGGCCAGCGAATCCACTGGGTGATCGCGGCAGTGGTAATTCTCTCGCTTCTACCTGCAATAATCGGGGCGATGCGTTCACGCTCCTCAAAACCGCAGGCCCTTCCTCTTGGCCGCTCGACGCAAGAATAAGGCCGAAAACCAGAAGAGATCGCGGCGTCCCTCCGTCAAGCGCGCGGTTTCGCTCCCAAAAGCAGTGATCTTCGATATTGGACGTGTGATCGTGCGCTTAGATCCAAAGCGTGCCTTCGCGTCAATCGCTGCGAGTATTACCGATGCCGCCGATTCGCGAGCTAAGCAGTTATCGGCGGATCATATCTGGAAGCTGATCTGTGCCGATGAGCACTGGCAAGAATGGCAGGAAGGTCGACTTTCTCCGGCAAAATGGCATCGGCATCTCATGCAGCGGCTGAAGCTGTCGCTCACTTATGGTGAATTCCGCGATGCCTGGAATCGAGTCCTCGATCCGGAGCTGATTCTGCCCGAGGAACTCTTCGTTCGGCTCAGCGGGCACTGCCGACTCGCGCTTCTTTCCAATACCGACCCGATTCACGCCGAGTGCCTCGAGCGGTGGTTTGGCTTCTGGCGTCACTTTCCCGTTCGGATCTATTCCTGCCAGGTGGGCGCAACGAAGCCTTCTGCTGCTATCTACAGGGCGGCGTTGAAATCGTTAGGAGTGGCCGCCTCCGAGGCACTTTATGTCGACGACATTCCAGAATTTGCCGAGGCGGCGCGGAAAATCGGGTTAGACGCTATTTGCTTTAAAACCCGAGAGTTACTGGAACTTGAACTTCATCGCCGGAATCTGTGCTGAAGTACAGGCGTTCTCGCCTGTACAATAGGGCAAAACCCCTAGAATGGCTGGAGTCCAGCCGACGAACACAAAGTGAAAACTACGAAAGTGCGTAAAGATTTCTGGTATTAGTACTGTCCTTTTGACCAGTCACGACATCATCGCCGACTACAAATCCTCAGTTCTCTTAATGGTAGCTCCAACGCTCGGGCGCAATTGACTTGGTGATTCACGTGCTTAGTTCAATGTGGGCATAGCCCAGGGTGAGGACAGTATGATGGGGAGAGAGGTTTATGATCGATAATTCGGAACAAGTAGTAGAGGAAAATCACGGGACCCCAGGTTGGGTGACCGCAGCGATCGTGATTCTAGCGATCGTTTCGATCGCCGGGCTCGGACTTGCCTGGCACAACTCTACGGAGTTGCAACAGGCGCAGCAGAGCTTCACGGGACAGATGAAGACGGCGGCCCAGGCTAGTAGCGAACAGGTGACTGCGCTGGAGCAGAAGCTGACGCAGGCTAACGCTACAAGCACTGGATTGCAGAGCGATCTTGGAGTCGTGGAGAAGAGACTGCGGGTAACGCAAAGCGATCTGAAGAAAGCCCGCGATGAAGAAGCTAAGATTCGCGAGGAAGACGCACAGAAGCTGGCGCAGATGGATACCGACGTAAAGAGCCAGCTTGCTACGAAGGCCAGCACGGACGATCTCAACACCGTGAACGGCAGCGTCAACAACGTGAAGACCGACCTCGAAGGGACCAAGAACGATCTGAAGATGGCCCGTAGCGAGCTGGGTACGTTGATTGCTCGTAACCACGAGGAGATCGATGTGCTCCGCCGCATGGGCGAACGCGACTATGTTGAGTTCACCATCGACGGCAAGAACAAGCCGCAGAAGGTGGGCGCCGTCACCATCGAGCTTCGCTCGGTGGATACCAAGAAGAACAAGTTCACCGTCGCCTTGACCGTGGACGACAATCGCACCGAGAAGAAGGATCGATTGGTTGACGAACCTGTGGTTTTCTATCCGCGTGGCTCGCACCAAGCCGACGAGTTCGTGGTGAATTCGGTGGCCAAGGACAAGATCAGCGGATATATCAGTGTGCCGAAGAACCCGCCGGCAACGACGGCCAACGCGTCAGGCGGTTAATTTAATAGACTTAGCTGAGGGTAAAGGACGATGGCGGCGAGCTTGTCTCGCCGCCATTTTTCTTTTCAGGCGCTTGCTCGGCCGTCGCGCTAGACTTCCTGCGACATGCTAGCGCCGCGAGTCATCATCTTCACGCCAGCCAACCTGCTTGGTTCTCCAACGCGCATAGGATACCCGGCTTCAGAGGCACTGGACGAGATTGAAAGGCGCAAGATTCCCCTGGTGCTTTTAACGCGCGGCACACGCGCTCAATTGGAAATTCTTAGGCGCAAGATCGGGCACGGTCACCCCTTCATTACCGAAGGCGGAGGGGGTCTCTTCCTCCCTGACGGATACTTTTCCCTGCGCCTCGAAGGCGCGAAGCGAGCCGCCCGCTATTTATGCGTCCCCTTCGGGCGCACCTCGGAAGAAGCGGGCGCAGCCGTAGAAGAGATTGCCGAGCAAGCAGGGGCGGAAGTTGTCCGCTATGCGGACATGAACGTGCGGGAAATCAGCCGCAATTCGGGAATGAGCGAACGCGAGGCGGAAGCTTCCCGCGAACGAGAATTCAGCGATTGCTTCTTTTTCGCAGGAAATGCCGACTTGGCCGCTCCGTCGTTTGAAAAAATAGCCACGGAACAGAAGTGGCAGATTCGCCAGCGGGAACCGTTCTGGGAGCTCTATTCGGGCAACGACGAGGGTAAAGCGGTTCGCTATGTGACGCGATTGTATCGGGAAGCTCTGCGCTCGCGCTTGCGATCCGTAAGTATCGGCGCATCTTTCGAAGATCTCAGCCTGCTAACGGCGAGCGATCAAGCCTTCGTCTTACCGTCAAGGGCGGGCCACTTCGACGAGAGGTTACTCTCAAAAATCCCGAATTCCGTCCGAATTGATGTCCCAGGAGCCGCTGGCTGGAATCAAACGGTGATGGAGCTCCTAAGTCGTGTTTGAATCGCGGCTTATGTGAGCAATTTCCGAGCAGAAAGAGCAATCTTTTGCGCTTTAAACGACTTGGGGGCTTATCAAAATGCGTTTGCGTCCCTTGTATTGTTTAACTTACAGGGGAGGTCTGACGGTTCAACTGTGGAACCGAAATTGCGTTTCTCGTCAATCAGGAGCGTGCCCGTGAAACTTCTTCGCCGCCTGCAGGTCCCAGCAACCGAGTCTCAGCTCGCTCTAACGCTCGCAATTTCGTTGGTTATGATGGCGGCGTTGCTGCTCGGCATCCTTTGGCAAGCAAACGTTATCAATTACCAGAAGGAAATGATCCGCGCGCTGTGGAATTCAAAGTTCGCAGGGTAAACCATCTCTCGCATCCTCAGGCGCTTGCAAAGCCCGAGGTTCCGCTCAAAGCCACAAAGCAATACCACGAATAATCTGACGTGCTCTCTACTGGCTCGATGAGATCGGAAGAATAAAATAGTCCGTTCTTTCCACCGCCGACCATCCGCCAGACAAGAGGGACTTCGGTAGATCTTGGGCCACAAATGCCTTTACGCCGAGCTTAGAGAGCACGCCAACGATTTTCGACTTAACTTCGGGAGTGGCACCCCAAAATTCTGGGGCATCATCGGCATGAATTATTCCCGCCAGAGTAACTCCCGCCAAGCGTCCCCAATAGCGACCGCTCACAGGTTCGATGATCCCAACCGTATCGCCCTTTTGAATCCCAAGGTTCTCGAGCGCTTTGGCAATTTTCGAATCCGAACTTTCCCCAGCGTAAGCGAAGTCAATGATGTTGTGCCCAGCATCCCAGGTGATTTGAATACCAAGCACAATCACTACGGCCAAAACAGCTGCTTTAGCAAACGGGAGAGTCTCGGGAGAGATCCGTATTCCGAGGAACAGCGCGGTACACAACAGCGCCACAAAGCCACCAATGAAACGCAATTCGACGTGCACAAGGGAATACATCGCAAGAGCTGCCAAGGCAGGCACGTACAACAACCATCGTCCTAGAATACCGCGCAACGTGGCCCGGGTATTGCTTACAAGGAGTAAGGCCAGAAACCCAGCGAGAAGACCACTGAGTCGTGTGAATGTGGAAAAGTAGATATCAAAGCTGCGATGAATGACGTCGGCCTGCCGGCCCAGATTGAATTTCGGTTCGACGCCCTCTCGCCAATATGCTGGGTCAGTCCAAGCAGGATTGGTTCCCGCCAAGCGGTCCGTGTAGACATAGATCGATGGGTGTTCGAAGGCCTTCCAAGGCGTATGTGCTGGGGATCCAATGGCATTCACCCACATCGCGTAATTTATCTTCGCACTGTCTCCAAACGTAATCCTATGCTCGGTCCGTGACAGCGCCAGGATGTACGTACCGGCAATTAGCACGAACGTCAGCGGAGCAAGCAGTAAGATCGATTTTCTGGCAACTAGAAAGGCCACAACCAGGAACACAAACGCCAACGGAAACATTGCGGCCTTAGCTAAATACCCAACGGCGAGTACGGCGCCGAGCAATGGGTACCATATCAGGCCAACCCTTCTATATCTCAGCCGCGTCGTAATCGCAGCGGCACAAAAAACCGCGGCCATCACCAACAAATCCGGATGGCTTAGACTTAAGGGAGTTAGAATGAGGCAACACCAGAGCACCAAAACATAACCAAAGGTGCGCAGAATCGATCCGGGCAGTCTTGCATCCGCTTCGTGAAGCAGTATCTGGTTTAGTAGAAAATCAAAAGACAACAAGACCAGGAGATATATACCTAAATTTAGCAAGTGAAGGGCGATTGCTTCCCGATCCAGAGAGGAGAAGCGGATGCTGTGTGCCAGTAACCAGGGATAAAGCGGGCTCCAATAGGCGTTAATCAGTGCCCTGGAATCTCCGCGCAAGAATCTGCCGGCCAGGTCAAGGTACGCAACACCGTCCTCGTCGATATCATTGCGATGCGCCAGAGCTTGAAGCAATCCCAATGCTGGGCCAGCAATCCAAAACGAGAGACGGATCAGAGAGCAATTGCTTTCAACTTTATTAGACACAGTTCAAGATTGATTGTACCGAACCGCTTGTCTATTTGACGAAGACGCCTTCACGCAGTTGGTCGCGTCCTACGAAAGTCTTCGAGGTGCGGAACTTTTCGAAGAGCTCCTGTATCTCGCGATTCTGATATACGTGCTTCGGCTGAACCAAAGTGGGTGAAGGCACGAGCTGCAAAGTATGCGCGTCCATGACACGGTAGCGGTTAAATTCTACGGGAGGGCGGGTGTGGAAAATGGCCAGAACGGCACCGCCTTCGCGGACCATGGGCACGATGCGGAGCAAGAATTGTTTGGCTGCATCGCGATCCATATAATCCAGCGAATCCCATAGCAGGACGGCATCGAAACTATCGGCGGGATAACGAAGGTTGGAGGCAAGGAAACGGCCGGCGCGGGCTGCCGGCGAGAGATCGGGCCGTTCGGTATCTGGTGGCAGCAACGCGATGCGCTGGGAATCTTGTTCCAGGAACGCACCCCAAGCGGCCATCAGATCGTCCGTGTAAACCTTGAAATTATGTTCAATGAAGTAGGTAAGAGTAGCCTGAGACACTGCACCTAGATCAAGAAGACTCCCTCGTCCGATCCCTTCGAGCTGCCAGAGGAATTCCTTTAATCCATTGGAGAAGCGCCCCGTGGTTTCCTCGCCCGTCCGCGCCGGGGTGCCTGACGGAGCATGGAGAGGAACGGGCGGAACTCGGTGATTGGGGCCATAGGACGGACGAACGGCTGGAGCGCTAGGATTCCCTAAGTAACTTATGGGGCGAAACTTGCCAAGGAAGCTCATACGTGCACCTGTGAAATTTCTTCGGACATTGGAACTTGAGTTTTGGTATCGGAAGTTTTGCTATCGGGCTGGGGATTGTCCGGAGTAGCGGTCACCAGACGAGCGCTGTTCTTGCTGATCGAGGTTCACTCGCAAGCCGTGAACTACGGCCCCTTCGTCAATGGAGATGAGTCGCGTGCGGACCTCGCCTTTCACTTTGGCGGTCGCGCCGATGTGAACGCGATTATGACCCTTGATATTTCCTGAGACTTCTCCGTGCACGACGATCTCCGGAGCCTCGATATCTGCGGCAATGCGGCCATCGGGCCCAACGGTCAGTTTGCCTTCCTGGAGGCGAATTCTGCCGCGTACCTGGCCATCGATTACGAGATCATCCTGTCCGGAAATCTCGCCTTCAACGACAAGCGATCGAGTCAGACGGGCTTCCAATGCTGAATTGGCTGGCAATGTTGTGGGCTTAGCCTGATCGAACGCGTTTTGCGAAGCGGTGCTCACGGGAGCGGATTTCGTATGTGCAGGCAGAGAAGGAGCTTTTGGCTCGTCCTTTCGCCACATAAGCGCCTCCTTGCAGGCGGTTAAATGCCTAATAAGTCGCGGATTGGACTGCTTGGCTGGGACCGTGACTATAGTACAGGATTTTACTGATGTAAACGGAAAAGTGACTGATTATTCGCCTATTTAGGTGACCTGGCAGTCACTATGGCGACGGCGAGGTGAGTCCGAGAGCCGCTCCTCCGGCGGACGGTCCGGCGTGCTGGTCGCGCAATTCCCAGATGGCCACGAAGTACCCTACCGTTTCCAGAAGAAACGTCTTCCTGCCTTGTCGCGATTGCCACCAGGTGGCTGGTTCGAATTCGGCATCGAAGGCGCCGACGACCTCCAAGCTGACATTGGACGGCAACACCTTCCGAAAGATATATCTGGCACGACGCGTGTGATAGTTCGAGGTGACGAGAAGAATTCGGCGCCAGCCGTTTTGCGCTATCAGAACTTGCAGATCCTTTGCTTCTTCGAGCGTGTTGTTGGCTCTGTGGGAAAAACGCACAATTGCCTTCGCGGGAACGCCTCGGGATTCCAAATCTCGTGTCATCAGATCAGCGACGGTGGAATAGGGGCGCAGCATGCGGCCGCTGGCCACAATCAAGGGAGCCCAGCCTCCGTGGAAGAGGGCGGCAGCTTCGGTAGCCCGATCAGCAGTAAAGTCGTCGTCCCCAATGACGACGATGACGTCGGCGGGTTCCATGCGGTCTTCGACGATCCAAAATCCACCAGCGGCACGGAGCAACGGATTTCGCGCAAGATAAATTATGCCCGCAAACAGGCAAAGCATCAGAAGCCCCAGCAGGCGGAAGATGATGCCGCCACGCTGGCCGTTCCTCATTTGTTTGGGTCAAGCTGACGCAGCCGCTCGGCGGCTTGCTCTGGCATGAGCGCGTTGAAGTAGACTTCCTTGATGCTGTAGGACTTGCCGCTCTGCTGGACGATGGGAAGAATCTCGATATGCCAATGAAAATCGTCGGCTAAAGTAGCCCAATATGAGGCGAGCGCTCCCTTTGGATGGATGGTGTTTGGCGCCGTGTGGACCACTAGGTGGTAGGATCCCGAAAGCTGGGTAAGACGGCGAAGTGTACGGCCCAGAAGCGCGGCCAGATGCCTCATATTTGACGTTGCGGCGGCTTGTTCGAATAGGTGACTGTGCTTTCGCCCAATCAGCCAGACCTCAAAAGGCACGCGCGAAGCATATGGGCAAAAAGCGACGTAATCCCCCTGGGAATCGACGATGCGCCGCGCCTGTTTTTCTTCCTGGCGAAGGATGTCGCAGAAAACACATCTTTCTTTTTCTTCGAACCAAGCCATGGCGGAGCGGAGTTCATAGAGAACGCGACGGGGCACAAAGGTCGTCGCCGTTATCTCCGAATGCGGATGCTCCCATTCTCCACCGGATAAAGCGCCCCTATTTTCAAATACGGTGACGTACTTGAATCGCAAATCGCGCTTCAAATCGGCAATGCGCAGCGCATAAGCCTGCAAGACGCGCTCGATTTGTTCGTCGCTCATCCGAGCAAGGGCCAATTGATGATCGGGCGATTCGATGACGATTTCGTGCGCACCGAGCGGCCTCATGCGATCGTAGATGCCGTCTGGCATTCGGCCCGGCTCCCCTTCGATACGATAAAGCGGCTGAAAATGGGGAATGACGCGAACCTGGGCGGAGCCATTTGCGGGCAGCTCCAGTAAAGGTTTCACGCTTTGCGAATGATTTGGGCAGAGGGGACAACCCTCCTGGGCGATCGAATCTTCACGATGGCCCACACGTACCCAACTGCGCGTGATCGGGTCCTTACGAAGTTCCATACGGGAATTTAAAGGCCGAGCGAAAGGCCGTACACATTATTTTATAACGCCACGTGCTTGGGGGACGCAAGGATGCAGGATTCGGTGTGAGCGCCGAATCGAGCGAGATCAGCGGACATATCTTGTCGGCGTAGGTCCTTCCTCCAACCGATGGCGGTCCCAAATGGCACCTTCACGGGTGTAGGTGGCCATCTCGAAATCCTGTGTGAGTTCCAGACAATCCGTGGGACAGGCGTCCTCACAAAGACCGCAAAACATGCAGCGCGACGTATCGTAAGTAAATGTCGTCAAGACTTTGCGCCGGGTGGCGTCGTCGCGTTGCCAGCCGACTACAATCAGATTCTCCGGGACAGGCTAAGGCACAAAGATTGCAGGCAATGCATAGCGTCTCGCTTGTTTCCGGATTGTTGTTAAGCCGCGGCGCGCCGCGGTAGCGTTCCGCCACCATGGGACGCTCGAGTGGATATTGCTCGGTATAAATGTACTTTGGATTTTGCGACCGGAAAGTGAGCGACAGACCCTTCCAGAAGTCCACCATAAACATGCGGCGAAGTATTTCGATCATAAGCGCTTAGTCTGTGGTTTCAGTACCGGTTTGTCAAGGCGGAGCGGGCCTCGAAGGCTATACTCCGTACCCTGTTTATTGCGACTTTACCCGTGTTGCGGGTTTTACCCGCGTGGGCCAGAGACCCAGGCTGAGATGGTGAGTCCATCATCATTAGCAGCTCGGATGTTAGAATCGTGCGATGGCCACTCCCGAGCAACGTCCTCATCTGAACATCCGCCCAGCGCGTGAGGATGACGCGCCAGCTCTTCGTGAAATTTGCAATGATGCTGTTGAAGACGGACTCGCCACCTTCGATAGCGGCTTGCGTTCGATCGAAGACCAGAAACGGTTGATTGCCGCGGCGGGGCAGGATGCGAGGCGTCTCTTGCTCGTCGCTGAAGTGCGAAACTTGGTTTGCGGTTTCGTTTCCATTGAGGCTTACGAAGAACGGCTCCACAGCGGCGAGATGGCCGAAATTGTCATATTCGTGCGACGCTCCTTTCGGAGCTATGGGGTTGGCCGTCAACTAATGCGCGCAGCGCAGGTAGAGGCGGGAAGATTGGGATACCGCAAGCTCATCGGGCGGGTGCTTTCAGACAACGAGGACAGTTTGCGGCTCTGCAAAGCCACCGGATGGCGGGTGGTGGGCGTACACGAAAGACATGCCCGGCATGGCAGCCGTTTGCGGGATGTTACCGTTGTTGAGTTGCTACTTCCGACGCTTACTGGAGCCGAATGATTATGGCGATCTTGAATGGATGACCCCGCCTACATGGAACTAGCACTCGCCGAGGCGCAAGCCGCGGCGGGAAAGGGCGAAGTGCCGGTCGGGTGCGTCATCGCGCTGGGGGACCGCGTAGCTGGCACGCGCGGGAAATGAGACGATTTCGGCATGCGATCCAAGCGCCCACGCAGAGATCGTGGCGTTGCGGGCTGCGGCCAAATCAGCAGGGAATTACCGTCTAATTGGAGCCACAGTTTACGTTACGGTCGAGCCGTGCGCGATGTGTGCCGGAGCCATGATTCAGGCGCGAATTGCACGTGTCGTGTACGGGTGCGACGATCCCAAAGGCGGTGCGGTGCGCAGCTGCTTTGAAATCTTCAGCCATCCTGCCCTGAATCACAGAGTCGAAGTGCTAGGCGGGGTGCTGGCGAACGAATGCGCAGGGGCAATGCAGGCATTTTTTGTCGTCCGCCGATAGTGGATCGCGCGGATTGCTGAAAGCATGCGGCTCCGCTAAAATTCCCGGTCGGAGAGGTGTCTGAGCGGTTGAAAGAGCCCGCCTCGAAAGCGGGTAGCCTGGCAAAACCGGGCTCGTGGGTTCAAATCCCACCCTCTCCGCCACCCTTTTTCGCTTCAAAATAGCCAATAAAATTGCGGGTTTCAGAACGGCTCGACGGCGTTAGCTACGATTAGCTACGACATTCGGTATTTGAAATCGGGTTGCCGGGGCTGCGTCTTAATAGGCAGAACGACTATGTTCCAAAGAGGATTTGTGCACTGAATTCTTGGATGCAATTCTGGCATTCGCCGAGGCCGGGACCCAGGCGCGTACCTTTTATTTCGACCTGCAGCTTTGCCCGACCCACACGGAACACTCGGGTTGGTCCAAATTGCGATTTACTGATGTCCGCTTCAAGTTCCTCAACCGTGATGACGAAAGGCTGTCGAATGTCCTTTCTCTCTCCGAGCAGATTGACATTGGGATGCTCGGGCCGTGCAACGACAATTTCTATCGCGACGATACCGCCTTCGACAGCCCATAAAGGCACGAGCGCGAGTCGATAATGCTCTTTTCCATCGGGGCTTGCCACGGCCACTTCCCAAGGAAGCGCGTCTTTTCCAGCCTGCCAATTAACGCGCTGTTGAAACCATGCAACGCTGCTCTTTGCATTGGCTGACGTCACGCTCAAGTAAAGCAGCACGAGGGACACACCAGAGGCAAAGAGTCGCTTCATCTCAGTTGACGACCTCGGGTGTCGGTTTGTCAAAGTAAGGGTGCATTTTTTGCTTAGCTTCGGGCTGAGACGCAGTCATGTTGAGATATTGTTGCACTGCGAAAGCGGCATACTTCCGCTGCAACCGGCGAATCTGATCTTCGGCATTAGCAGCGCCGTCCATTGCGCCCGCTGATGCCGCCGGAGTGCCGCTCGCTAGGAATGGGCAACGGCCTCGGAGATCAGCAGCACGCACGGCAACGCAATTCCACCAGAATGCTTCATAAGCCACCGTGTAACGAACGGGCTCCGGTTGGCCGTTTGGCGGTGGATTGAACGGTGTCTTTCTGTATTCCTTTGGCACTTTGACTACGCATTTCATGGTCGGGCCAGCATCGGCAAACACGATGATGCAGCTCAACAAGGAACCCGCTATTGCAACATATCTCATAGTTTAATTCGTGGTCTTTTCGGTAAGCTCTTTTACCAAATCTTCCCATACGACATTGCGGGAACCCTCGTCATAGCGAATGAACTCTAATTTGATCGCGCCTTTTTGTGCGAGGCCAAGCAAAACGCAGCGAGCTGTATCAACTTCCATGTCCCGTTTGCAGTTGCGGTATTCGGGTTTTGAAAGCACCCGTTCCGCAGTCGCTCGCGATTCGGCGTGTTCGCGAAACTTGGCCAAGTCATAGAAACTTGAAAAGAAATAGATATACAGATAGGCGGCATCCTTCAGAGTCGCGACGGATGTCTTCGCGGACACTTCAAAGCCATCACAAGTGTCATAATCTGGGCAAAATTCTAGTGTTCGCTTCGTCTGATTTAGTTTGACCCTATCAGGAAAAGCAGTTGCAACCTGCTTTAGCGGATCGAATCCTGCATCACTGTTTGCACTTGTGGTCTGCTGTTTGGCACTGCCCGATACCTGCATGGATACCATGAACAAAGCGATAACGGCTAAGTAAGATGGCGGCTTTCGGCATCTCACGGGCATCTCCCGGTTACAGGCCTTGCTTCATCCAGAGACTCTAACCGTCTTGTATCGGCCAGCCGACCAGTAATACAGAATAGCGCCTGCCTCTATTGCTTCGAGGAGAACGCCATCTAACTTCGTCGTCACCGAAATTCTTGCGTCTTCGTGGTCGGAATATTGCCCTGGCGGAATAGTCGAAATGACAACACCGTGGTAATCCTTGGCATCCCAGTGATCCACCAATTTCCAAAGATAATCGTCTCCGTTTTCCGATTTGCTGAACATGAGGAGCTTGTATGGGCCGCGTGGGTCCGATTGGCGAACGATTAACACGGCATAGCTTGGCCGATCCGGGCTCTCGAAGTGACCTACAGCCGTTCCTGGGCATTGGTTGCCGTGCGCCTTCACCCAAAGCTGTTGATCATCCTCAGCAAGGTCAGATAGCTGCCTTGTCCTCCAGCCAGGGAATTTAGCCTGAATCAGCTTGAGAACTGGGCTCGGAAGATCAGTGCAAGGATTCGCGGTTTGCGCTCGCACTGATCGTGCCCCGGCAAGTGCGATCACGCCAAACGCGAGCAACGGGAGACGCTGTCTTTTGGTTATGGCTGCCAATCCAACCCTCCCACACGTGACGTAGGCACAGCCTAACCGAAGGGACCTGCGCGAGAATAGCAGACCACAAGAACGGGATACCCGAAAAGCCAACGCCAACGGTCGCTCCGACTAGTACGAACGTACCATATGCCATTTCCGCCCGAGGTGAGAACCTAGTCGCGACCATCAAGAGTGCCTGGCTATTCCAGCCAGGCTGCCAACCGTAGCCTCCGTCCTGGAGGAAAACGGTGGAAAAACGATGGGCTTCCGTAAGGGAGAAACACTTTAATGGCTAGCATCCTAATCCGGGAAGCGGACGCTAATGGCGTGAAACGTTTCAAAGCCGTCCCTGAAGGCCAAGGCATTCGAACTGGGCACATCAAAGGACCCTTCTATTACCGGCCTGTCATAGACGGACGGCAGCTACCGCCGAAGCGCCTCAAGGCCACAACCTTCGCTGAAGCGAAGGCCGAAGCCGACAACCTTCCGAATAAAATCGTTGCTCAGGAGATGGGCGTCCAGCCGGAGCAACTTCGCGGCAATCGCGTTCCCATCGCTGCTGCTGTCCAGAGGTACCTCGAACAAAAATCCAGCAAAGCTCCGAGGACGGTGGCGCAATATCGGACAACGCTGGAGCAGTTCATCAGCCTCGTTAAGTCGAAGGCCCACTTCTTAGATGAAATCGATGAGGATGTTCTACGGCATTACAAAAAAGCTCTGGAGGTCGAGGGCTATGCCGGTAAGACCATCGATACACGCCTGAACATCGTGTTTTTTCTGCTCAAGAAGAATGGAATCAAGGCCCGGATTCCGGCTGACGAGATGCCCATTGTTGAAAAGGAACCGGCTACGCCATATAGCGACACTGAGTTAAGAAAGCTCTGGTTCGAAATCGGCGAACATTACCGGATAGAAATGGTAAAGGCGAAAGAGTATTCCGGCCCGGGATTCGGCGCTGAGGTCCGCTATAAATTCTTCCTCGGCAGTGGCTGCCGAGACAGGGAGGTTACGTTCGCTGCCTGGACCGACATCAATTTCGACCGGAAGGAATACACCGTCCGCAGCAAGCAGGATGTCGGATTCACTGTCAAGAATCACGAAGCTCGTACGGTGCCGCTCCCGGATTCACTGGTAAGGCTCCTGGAACTGCGAAAAGTGAACGCACCCGACGAACGCTGGATATTTGTCAACACGGAGGGCGGTCCAGAAAATCACTTCCTCGATAAGCTGAAGAGAATCGCCCGCGATGCCGGAATGAATTGCGGCCATTGCGTATCTGAGCGAACCGAAGGGCGGCATCCATCCGACCGCAGGAAAGTCACGGTAACTTGCAAGACGCATGCCGTCTGTGAACACATTTACCTGCATCGATTCCGCAAGACATGCGCTACCCGATGGCTCAATAACGGTGTGGGCGTCCGTACGATTCAGCACTATCTCGGACACAAAGACCTGGAGACTACGATGAAGTATCTGGGCGTAGAAGATTCGCAAGCGCCGGAGCATCGTAGCAAAATCAATAAGGCCTTCGGAGACTGAACATGACGAGCAAGAACAAGAACGTCTCCGAACCCATGATTGTAGAGGTACGCGGGCCATTCATCGTTCCACGGAGATTCACAATCGAACAGCTGGCGCAATATCTCGGAATAACAAACTTCGCTGCTGAGGAGAAGCTCCGCAACGGCGAGATAAAGTTCAAGTGGGCGGGCCAAAGAAAAGTCGTTGAGCGAGCAGATGCGGATGCCTGGGCGGATGCTCAGCCCTATGCCGATGTGACTGTCCGGAGGCGTCAACAGAGTCCATTCGGTGGACTCGAATGGGAACCGGTCATGACCGACGCAGAAACTCAAGCCTTCTTTGCTGGTGCTAAGCGAACTGAACAGGGTTACATCATCGGCCTGAGTGGAGATGCTGAGGAAGACAACTGGATTAAACCGTGAACAAATGGCGTGCCGGATAGGAGGAAACGAAATGCACAAAAACGAATTTCAATCGAGCGGCACCTCACCGACGCCGGATTTTCTCGTTGAGAACCACTTCACCATCTTTCTGCTCACCCCTTTAACTCCCGCCGCCCGCTTCTGGGTTCAAGAACATCTCCCCGATGAACATAACCGTTTGGAGTTTGCTGGCTCGATAGTGGTCGAGCATCGGTTTATCGCCGATATTGTCCGTGGCGCGATTTCCGACGGTTTGGTGACCGGAGGGCGCGAGCAAAGTCAGAAAGCACGAACAGTAGTAGCGGGACGCCCGGCTGTTGAAGCAGCCGAACGCCCCTAAACCCCAAACGGAGGCTATTCCGAATGGAATCTATCAAGACATCTATCATTGCCCCACCAGTACAGCAAGACCACGAAAAAGAACTTCAAGTATTTCAAATCTGCGCCAGAGCCGGAGTTTCCTGCATTGGCATCCAACGCGGCTTCGGCATCGCACCCGATTTCGTCTTGTTTCAGCCGACGATTACAACCTTAGCCGTTCCACTCGCCACATTCGCAAATCCTGACGAAGCCATTGCTGCGATTAAGGCGAAGCTCGCGCAATCGGATTTTCGCGGCGGTGCAGAGTGACGCGGCGACAACGGGCAGGAGTCGCAGCCGCAGCCATCGCTCCGGCAACGGTCGCCGGGATCGTGCTTATACGGTGTGGTTGCTCACAGGCCGCGTGGGCCATTGAAATTGCTACCGCTGTCGTCGTCTCAATGTGGATTGTGGCGAGCGGACGGTAACGAAGTCGAGTTCTCTCTCAGGGCTCCCTGCGAATCACCTTATTACGGATTGTCCACTTTTGCGATTCCTTCTGATAGGATCGACCGCCATCGGGTTAAGCAAATGTCTTTTCTACTTTTTGATCGCATGTGGAAGCAGGTCGAGATTGGTCGGCAGGACTCCGACACTGCCATGTTTATGAATCTCATGTATTTTGGCGAATTGCTAATGAAGCTGACTGGTGCGGGTTTGGCTTCTGCCATCATGGATGATCGTGATCGGCATCGGTACCAGCAGGCTCATCGACTGGTTCGTGCGAATGGAATAGGCGAATGGAGCACAGTAATAGACGATATTCTGACCGGTCCAGCCTCACAACATCTGATGCCTTCCGCGAGAACTGAGCAAAAAGAACTCACGATGAATTGTGGCGTCACAACATGGCAGTACGAATCGGTTCGATTATTGAATATTTGTCTGAAGGAGGTAGACCCTGGCTCCGAGGCTCTTCCACAACGTGTTAGTGCTAGACGTTGGTTCTCGACGTTCGCAGAGCTTCGGAACGAAACGCGAGGACATGGTGTGCCTCAAGCCAAAATCTGCAGCAGGATATCGCCAGCTTTGAAGGAGTCGATTTCTCTTTTTGCGAAGAATCATTCTCTGTACGCACGATCTTGGGTTTACTTGCACAGAAACCTGTCAGGTAGGTTCAGGGTCACTGCGTTGTCAGACCGTTCAGCTCCGTTCGACTACCTCAAAGCCACATCATCTGCTGCATATGAAGATGGCGTCTACATTCACTTTGATCAGCACGCGAAAGTGGAACTCATGTCATCCGATCCTGAGGCATCCGATTTCTTCTTCCCAAACGGGGCCTTTAATGGAAAATACTTTGAAATGATTTCTTACTATACGGGAAGCAAATTAGCCGCTGACGCACGACCCTACCTTGCACCCTCAACCGCGTTGCCAGAAAGCCATACCCAAGGAACGGGAGTACTCGATGTACAAGGATCATCATTCGGGAACCTACCGCCTCCGCAGCCTGGATATGTTCACCGACCTGCTTTGGAGGGTGAACTCTCTGAAAGGCTCAGAGACGACCGTCATCCGGTCGTAACACTCGTTGGTAGCGGAGGTATAGGCAAAACCTCGCTCGCTTTATCCGTTCTTCACGATATCGCGAATGGAGAGCGATTCGGAGCGATGTTGTGGTTCAGTGCACGGGATATCGACCTACTAGTTGAAGGACCTAAGTTAGTGAAACCGCAGGTGCTAACAGAAAAGGATATTGCAGAAGAATTCGCACGTCTGATGCGGCCCGAACAAGCAAACGATCCAGAGTTCCGAGCGATCAAGTATCTGGCAGGCGCGTTAACAAGTAGTCCCATCGAAACACCCTTGCTATTCGTTTTCGATAATTTCGAAACTGTCCGAAATCCGGCTGAGCTTTACGTCTGGATAGATACCTATATCCGGTCTCCCAATAAGGTCTTAGTTACAACTCGGTTTCGCGATTTCAAAGGTGATTATCCAGTCCAAGTTTCTGGAATGACGGAATCGGAATGTCACCAGCTCATAGACGAAACAGCATCGGTTCTCAAAATTCGCAAACTAATTACGGATGGGTACAAACAAGACCTAATCCGCGAGTCCGACGGTCATCCCTATGTAATCAAAATCCTTCTCGGCGAGCTTGCAAAAGCGGGCCGCTTGCAGAAAATCGAGAGAATAGTTGCTGATCGAGCCCAAATGTTGGATGCGCTATTTGAGCGCACATATAATGGGCTTTCGCCAGCCGCCAAACAATTGTTTTTGACACTAAGCAATTGGCGTTCGGTCGTTCCGCAATTGGCGGTAGAGGCCGTGATGCTACGGCCGAGCAATGAAAAGCTTAATGTCGGAGCGGCTATAGATGAATTGACACGAAGCTCTCTGATTGAGCTCAATTCCTCCCCTGATAACAACATATTTTTGAGTGTTCCTCTGGTTGCGGGCGTGTTTGGGAAGCGCAAATTGTCGGTCAGTCCCTTAAAAAGTACGATTGACGCCAATACGGAGATTCTCCGACTCCTGGGTGCCGCGCAGAAGACAGACATCCGCCACGGAATAGATCCTCGTGTGACTGCCATGTTTGGCCACATCGCAGCGAGGATTGGCAAGAATAACGGACAGATAGATGAATACGTGCCGATTATGGAATTTGTTGCACAGCGCCATCCGAGTGCATGGCTATTGCTTGCTCGTATTTATGAGGAATCCGGCTTGGACGGCAGTATGGATCGTGCGAAGGAAACTATTAGACGCTATCTGCAAACTTCCCCGAGTCCTGACGAACAGAGGCCAGCATGGCAAAAATTGTCGGAACTGTGCGCGAAAACAAAGGATTGGACTGGCGAAGTGCACGCGCAAGTCGAGATGTGCGAGCTTTTAGAGACTCCGTTCGCAGCTGTCAGCAATACCGCAAATAGGCTCAATGGGCTGCTTTTCAGTGAGCAATTCCTCGCGATGGATGATAAGAAAGCGCTTTTGCAACGCTTATCGCGTCTTATGGACGCACGAATTGTCGAAGGGGACGCTACTGATTGCTCCAGATTAGCTTGGCTGTATCTACACCTTCAAAACGAGCGCCGAGCACTTGAGCTTGCGGAACAGGGACTGCTCCTAGAACCGTACAATGATTTTTGCCGACGCCTTAAGAGAAAAATAGTTAATCGCTCAAACGAACCGTAGCATTTTTTCCGTACCTCGCTTGCGCCACGAGTTAGGCTTGCCGCGCACAAGTTTGGGCGAATTGCTCGCGTTGTCTTGTAACCTCTTTCAATGCATTGATGCCTACTTCATGTGCAGCCAGGCTCGCCCTGCATAAAGTATCCTCAACAGGAGGTACGAGAACCAAAGTCAAACTAAAATTGCTATACCAAGGGACCCCAGCCCAATTCACGTTCGATAGCTCGCCGGTATTCAGTGTCGATCTGGAGTGGCGTCTTCCGAATATATTCCTCTGCTTTCTGTCGCTTTTCTGCCTGAAGTCCACGAAGGTAGGTCACGACCTCCGCAACCGTTGGTATCCTCTCTTCGTTGTTGAACTTGGGTAGGAGATTCGTCCACACGGCCGCGTCAATCCTCAATCCTTTCGCCCATTTGCCAATGCGCCGAGAGTCAGTTGTATTCTTACCTCGGGGCCAAAAATCAACACAGCTTTCTGGGTTTGGATTGTGCGGACATTCCCGCATCCCGAGCGCCTTTCGTGCCTCTTTGAGATTGGAAACGGCTAGAGGTTTCCAGAGGCTGCGAACGAGAGGAAAGTGGCTTGGCACGATTACAAGTGTCATCCGTCCGTTAGCCGACTGCCGAGCAAACTCAATAGGCAAAAAGGGGCCGTCCGCAAACCACTCTCCTCGAACCGGCAGCTCTCGGGGGTCCCAAACAAGTGATCCCCATCCCAAGCAAGCGATCAACATGTCGCTAGGTCTCCCTAGTCACGAAAAATATCAGAATTGCCATGAGAACCAAAAGGGCAGATGCTGCACCAATTAGGTCGTCTACCCAAAATCGCCGTGGACTCAACGGCTTGCCCCTGAAATCACGCTCATTTTTTCTCTCAATTATCGCGTGCTGATATGCCTAAATCACTCCAAGTATCTTGTTTCCTGGTAAGATACGGCCCCGCGGTACCGCATTCAGTGGCTCCTAAGCGAGCGTGACACCATGGCGTTATCACTTAACAAACCCAAGCTCGATAACCTCGCGGACGAGATCTGGAAATCCGCAGAGCGTTTGCGCGGGAAGTTTAAAGCCTACGAATATCAGAACGTTATCCTTCCCATCATCGTCATCCGCCGACTGGAATGCGTATTGCTGAGGTGGCGTGCGGATAAAAAGGCAGAGATTCTCGCAAAGCAACCGAAGCGCTCCGAGAAAGAGGTCAGCACCCTGCTCAAAAAGCTGGAGCTGAACCCAATGCAAGCTCCATTCTCGAACAAGACCAACTGGACGCTCCGCAAAATTTATGAGGAAGACCACGCGCTTCTCGAAGAAAACTTTCGCGCCTACATCAATGGTTTCTCCAAGAACGTCGATGAAATCATCGAGCACTTTAATTACCGGGCTACCATCGGACAGATGGTGAAGAACAATCGTCTCGCACCGATCCTCAATCAATATAAGGAACTAGAACTCGGTCCTGATCAACTCTCACCGTTGGAGATGGGCTACGTATATGAGGAACTTCTGAGACGTTTTTCTGAGCAAAGCGGCGAGGAGGCTGGAGAGCACTTCACCCCACGCGAAGTCATCCGCCTTATGGTTGAGTTGCTGGAAATACCGATCCCAGAGAAGCACTTGTCTATTTATGACCCTGCGTGCGGCACTGGAGGCATGCTCTCGGTCTCCAAGGAGCACCTTCTCGACCGAGCCGTGTCGCCCGAGGAAAAAGTGCGTATCGAGAAGTTCGTTACGGTTCACGGTCAAGAAATGTCACCGACCAACTACGCCATATGCCAAGCAGATCTACTCATTAAAAATGATCAGCAGGCAAAGGTGTACTTGGGTAATTCGCTC
This sequence comes from uncultured Acidobacteriota bacterium, assembly GCA_963846235.1. Taxonomy (GTDB): domain Bacteria; phylum Acidobacteriota; class Terriglobia; order Acidiferrales; family UBA7541; genus Palsa-189. The sequence goes on along the minus strand of CAWJVF010000002.1, from coordinate 1,420,973 downwards.
ATTCCTCAGGACCCGCACGGTAAGGAACCAGGCGACCAGCTAGCCGAGCCCAAGCACTGCTTTGGCTTCATGCTTTCGAATCCTCCCTTCGGTGTCACCTGGGGCGGTAAGGACGGCTATGAGAAAGAAGCGCGAAAGCTGGAAAAAACTCGATACCAAGCGGGTATGCCGCGCACTGACAACGGAGCTCTTCTGTTTCTTCAGACGATGCTTGCAAAGATGAAACCGGCCGACCGCGGCGGAAGCCGCATTGCGATCGTGTTCAATGGTTCGCCACTCTCGAATGGGGATTGCGGCCAGGGTGAGAGCGAAATTCGTCGGTGGATTCTAGAAAACGATTGGCTCGATGCTATCGTGATGCTGCCCGACCAGCTTTTCTATAACACCGGTATCTTCACGTACATTTGGCTTCTGCGGAACGAGAAGCCTGCAACCCACCGCGGCCGCGTGATGATTATCGATGCACGAAAACAGTTCGAGAAGGAGCCGAGGTCCTTTGGCAATAAACGCAACCGGATGACGGACGAACACCGTCAATGGATTAAACAGCGTTACCGCGAGGGTTGGGCCGAAGGTTATGCCGATGAGCTCGCGAAGGTTTTCAGAGCCTCCGACTTCGCCTACCACAAGGTCAGCGTCGTGTTCTGGCAGACTGACGAACACGATAAGCCGGCAATTATTACCGAGCCTTACGAGAAAGCATTCACCGCTGCCAATCTCGCGAAGGACCTGCAATTCTATGACAGTGAATTGGTCTTCCATTTGCTGGTGAAGCTAGACGCTACGGAGAAAACTTCAGAGATCGTCCTCAGGCCGACCGATAATGTCGCTAAGAAATTTAAAGCGGCCATGAATGATCGCCCTGACATTCTCTCCGTTGGGTGGACGCATCGGCACTATGTCCAAGATGACGAGTACATACCTCACGGTGAGGACATCGACGAATTCCTGGAGCGGGAGATTGCCAAACCGATCATCCGTTGGAAGGATAGTCCGCAACTCGGCTACGAAATCCTGCCGAACAAATATTTCTATCGCTACCAGCCCCCAACGCCGGCGCAGAATCTGCTTGATGAATTCTGGAAGCTGGAGAAAGAGGCGGAGAGAATGCTAGGAGGGCTGGCGAACGCTTAGCACGCGCATGAAGCAACCTACCGCCGCCTCGACGCAACGGCCTAATTTGGCGTGGCCTACTGACCGAATAAAGGACTTGACGTCAAAGATTGGCAGTGGTGTCACGCCAAGTGGCGGGGCAGCTTCATATGTCAAGAGTGGAATCCCGCTTCTTCGCAGCCAAAACATTCACTTCGACGGATTGCATCTCGACGACGTGGCCTTCATTACTGAGGAAACCCACGCTGGCATGGCAGGCACTCAAGTTCACGAGGGGGACGTCCTCCTTAACATTACGGGAGCTTCAATCGGGCGTTGTACCTCCGCTCCTGCTGGACTGGGGGAAGCAAATGTAAACCAGCATGTTTGCATAGTTCGTCCTTCATGCCGTCTTGATCACAAGTTTCTAGCTTATTTCCTATCGTCGTCATGGGGACAAGACCAAATATTGTCCAGCTTTACGGGGGCCTCGAGGCAAGGGCTTAGCATGAAGGAACTCGGCTCAATCCAGATTCCGCTCCCCCCGCTTTTCGATCAGAGGCTCATAGCAACCTATCTCGACCGGAGCTGTGCCGCCATTGATGCGGCAGTATCGTTAAAACGGTGGCAAATAAAAACACTCGAAGCTTTCAAAGTGAGTCTGGTTGAATCGGCCGTGACATCGGGAATACGCCGCAATGCTCGTCTCCGCCGGGTCGACCAAGATTGGATTACTAGTGTGCCGTCTCACTGGGAAGTTTGCCGGATCAAGAGGGTGATTTCGCGAATGGATTATGGGATTTCGGAAAGCACTGAGAGAGACGGCCGCTTTGGCGTCCTTAAGATGGGAGACATTGATGGTGGGGAAGTTAATGTCTCTGAGCTGGAGTACGTGGATGAGTTAGCAGATGATCTCCTGCTGGACAAAGGTGATTTGCTTTACAATCGGACTAACAGCCCTGACCAGGTTGCGAAGGCTGCGGTATTCCGCGGCAACAAGCAGGACAATATAACTTTCGCTTCGTATTTGGTTCGATTGCGCCTGAGCCACCGCGCTGATCCGTTCTTTCTGAACTATTTGCTCAATTCTACAGGGTTTCTGGCGTTCGCTAGAAAGCTGGCTATCCCTTCTGTCCAACAGTCGAACCTAAACTCGACCCGCTACGGCCGCATTTTCATTCCTCTGCCTCCAGGTCCGGAGCAGCGCGAGATCGCCACTTTCTTGGATGAGAAAGTTGCTGAGCTGACTCAGGTTATCTCCGGAATTCGAAAACAGATCGAAGCGCTCGGTGCTTATCGCAAGTCGCTAATTTACGAATGCATAACTGGCCAGCGCCGGCTGGCAGAATCCGACTTAACGCACGCGCACATTTATGCCTAAGCGGAAACCACCTGAGATCTCATTCCAAGAGCACATCGCGACCTACCTGGTCCAAAGCCAACATTATGGTGTGCTCGAACAGAACGAGATCACGGACACGGAAAACTTCATAGCCGAGGATCATCTCTGGGCCTTTCTCAACGCGACTCAATCAGAGACTCTCCAGAAGCTGGCGGACGACTACGGGACAGATGCGCGTGATGAGGTATTTCGCGCCCTACGGGGAGAGCTTCGACACACACCGCTTTGGCTCCTTCTCCGGCAAGGGCTCAAGGTGCGCGGGCTCGAATTTAGACTGTACTATCCGGCGCCACGCTCGAATGAGAGCGCAGCTACAAAGAAGTATGCGGAAAACCGCGTCACGTTCCGCCCTCACTTCTACTTCGGAGAAACCAATCAAGAGATTGATTTCGTTTTTTTCCTTAACGGCCTCCCGATTGTGACATTAGAAGTTAAGCATGAGCGGAACCAGACGGTGCATGACGCAGTCGCGCAATGCGCTGCGCGCAACTGTGACTTGAAGATCTTCCAGCATCCGTTTCTCTATCTTGCCGCGGATACAAGTGATGTGATGGCCGCGACTGATCCGCGCAGGGAAGAGAATTTTTTCTGGTACAACACTGGTCTGACGAATAAGCCTTCTTCGGAAGGCGAATATCCGGTCCAGTTTTTGTATCAGGAGGTACTGTCGCAGGAACGACTACTCGAGGACCTTGCATTCTTCCTTGTCCGGGTACCAGAACGCAAAGCGGAAGAGGATCGCCCAGAGCGCCCTGCGTTCACACTATACCCGCGCTACCACCAAAGTCGCATGGTCCGTCGCGTGTGTGGGGATAGCCTGGAACACTTTGTTCAAAACGGAGCGATCGGCCGGAAGTATCTCATCAATCACTCTGCCGGCAGCGGGAAGACCCTGTCGATTTGCTGGCTAGCCGACCGATTGCATAGCCTCTATAGGCCCGATACGAATGAGAAGCTCGTCGATTTCGTGTTCATCCTCACCGATCGAAAGTCCCTCGACAAGAACATAAAGGATGAGGTTGAGAATTTCACGCATCTGAAAGACGTAGTCGGGTTGGCAAAGAAAGCTGATGACCTGCCGCGCTTTCTCAATGAACGTAAGCCCATCATCGTCACCACCCAACAGAAGTTCGAATGGATCTTGGAGGAGATTGAGAACAATAAGGAACTAAAAAATCTACGGGTTGCATTCCTGATTGACGAAGCCCACCGGTCGCAGGAAGGCAAGATGGGTGTTGCTATTCGCAAGCCTTTCCGCGACCCAGTTAAATCCGAGCCCGAGCCGGAGGCTGAGGAAGGACCCGTAGATGAAGAAGAGGAGATCGCTCGGATTATCCGTGAACACGACCTAAATCAGCTCTTCGTCGCATTCACGGCGACGCCGGCGCCAGCGACAGTGACGCTCTTCGGGGAACCCTTTGACACTTACTCCGAGGCGGAGGCAATCGCCGAGGGATACATTGTGGACGTGGCCGCAAGCATCATCTCATATAAGACCCTCTACAATTTGCATTCTCGTATCGTACCCACCACGGATGAAGAGAAGCTTTATCCGAAAGGTGTCGTGGCCAAGGCCCTTAAGAATGTAGCTTTTCAAGACGAAGGCCTGATTCAGTATAAGGCTGAGGTTATGCTGCGCATCTTTGAGGAGGACGTAAAGCCCTTGATCGACGGCCGGGCGAAGGCGATGATCGTGACCAGTTCGCGGGTTGCGGGCCTGCGATATTTCGAGGTTATAAAGGAGAAGTTAAGAGAACGAGGAGCGAACTATAAGGTACTTTACGCCTTCTCCGATTTCGTTCACCCGCAAACCAATGCGGCTATCAGCGAACATGCGGTGAACGAATTGAAGGAGGGGGAACAAATCGAAGAGCGCTTCGAGGGTGAAGACTATCGGCTAATGGTCGTCGCGAATAAATTTCAAACGGGATTCGACGAGCCGCTGCTTGCCGGCATGTTTTTAGATAAGCCCGTTATGGATCGGAACGCGGTACAGACTGTCTCTCGTCTAAACCGCGGCCACGAAGGTAAGCACGACGTCGTCGTCGTGGATTTCACAAATAACGCTCACGCGATCCTTAAGGCCTTCGCAAGATACCGCAAAGGTACTCCCTTCGAACCAGAGGAACCCGACCAGGAACAGTGCGTCACGCTGTACATGAAGATTCTTAAAGCGAATGTGTTTACACAAGATGATGCGAAAAGCCTTATTAAGCTCGTCGCCGCAGGCAATGATCCGCAGGCGCAATTCGCCGTAAACGGGCTGCGCTCCAGGTTCCTATCTAAGATCATCGACGGAGACGAACGTAAAGCATTCGTCTATTTGCTTGACCGCTTCGCGAAGAGCTTTCATTTTCTCTCCTGCTTTTTCACTTATTCCCAAGCGATCGGGGAGTTTGCGGCGTTCGCTGAATATGTTGCGCCACAGCTCATCAAGCAGGGCAGTGTGTCCGAGTTGATGAAGCAAATCCGGCAAACCGAAGTGGTGAAGGCAGCGGTTCAGTTTCAAGGTGAATTACGAGGAGCAGGCCAGGTCAAACTCACGAGCCGTGGAGGTAAAAAAGGTGCTGGCCCTCCACAGAGGAAAGTTTCGATAAAGGACATGATCGATGAAATTCGGGCGCACTTCAATATTACGGATGAAGAGGCGCTGTACATCAAGCAAGTCACGGAGGAAAAGACACACGATCCAGCGATTCAGGCGACCGTAAGGGTGCACCGAGATGATTTAGGGTATCTGGAAGGGCCTTTCCATGGTCAAGTAAACGGACAGATCCAGGCCGCATACGCCGAACGTGGACGCTACGACGAACTTGGGGACGCAAAATACACAGACCCCGGCGCGATTTTTGACATCATGTCAATCACAGTGATCCGCCAGAACCTTGAACCAGCTTTAACACAGTCCTCTCGCCATTAGCGCCACTCCAAGGAAGAAACTTTTCACCCTCCCATTGTCTGCCGGCGCGATGTCGTTATTTATTGATTGTCGCCCAGAACTTGTCGGGCAAAGTCCCAGCGGGACCTGAAGAACTCGCTTGACAACAGGGATGCAAAAGGAATAAAAAGGTCCCTATAGATCCTAAAAGGGTCAACCGACAGTTTGGAGGCAGACTAAATGACGGTCCAAACACAGAATTGCCCCTGGTGCGGTAACGCTGTCTCGAGCGAGAAGTTCCGGGAGATTACGGCGAAGATCCGGGAGGAAGAGCGAAAGCGACTGGCTGAGACGGAGGCCAATTTGCGCGAGCAGCTCTTGGGAGAAAAGCAAGCTGCGGAACAAGAGGCTGCCAAGCAAATCGCTACTGCGACCGCCGACCGCGACGCCGCGCTGCAGAGGCTCAAAGACGCCGAGGCCAGGGAGACCCTTATGCGGGACGAGGTGCGCCAGGAGGTCCTGTGTCAAGCTCAAGAGACAACCAACGCGGCATTGCTCGAGCAGAGGGCAACGTTCGAAGCCCAACTGGCTGCGACACAAAGGAACCTCGCTGATGTGGAAGCTCGCGAAGGAATGATCCGAACAGAAGCACGAGACCAAGCACTCAGGGACATCGAAACCACACTCGAAGCCGAACGCGATAAGCAGCGGCAGCTAGACGAACAGAATGCAATACTTGAGGCTGAGAAAGATGCCGCACTGCAAAGGCTCTCCGATATCGAAGCTCGGGAGGCCGCGACTCGCAATGAGTCTGAAGCGCAGCTAAGAGTCGCACTGGATTTAGCTGAGCAGCAGCGTCAGAAGGAGATAACCGAGCTGCGTGCCGTGCTTGAGGCGGACCGCGATCAATCCGTCTTAAAGAAGCAAGTGGAATTCACTCGCGAACGTGAACGGTGGCAGAAGGAAATCCTGGACTTGCAGCATAAGGTTCAGAACAAAACCGCCGATGAAATCGGGGACGGCGCCGAAGTCGACCTCTTTGAAGTCCTCAAGGCGGAGTTCGAAACGGATAGTATTAGCCGCGTTAAAAAAGGGCAGCCGGGCGTAGACATCCGGCACGAGATCCGCCACAACGGAGAAGTCTGCGGAACCATTGTCTATGATTCGAAAAACCGCCAGGGTTGGCAGCTGACCTATGCGACAAAGCTTCGTCAGGATCAGCTGGAAGCGCAAGCCGATCACGCGATCTTGGCCACCACTGCGTTTCCCAGCGGCAAGAAAGAGCTCTGTATAGAATCGGACGTCATCGTGATCAACCCGGCACGCGTCGTCCCGATCGTGCATCTTCTCAGGCGCGCTTTGATTTCCATGCACATTCGAGGGCTGAGCCTGAAAGCACGCACGGAGAAAACCGAGCAACTCTATGCATTTATCAACTCCTCTGTCTATCGGCAAAGATTCGAGCAAATTGGTGGATTGACCAACAATGCGCTCGAGCTCGATGTCGAAGAGAAGAAGGCCCACGATGCCCTCTGGAAGAGGAGGGGAACGATCTTGAAACGTCAAAGTGCCCTACTCCGAGAGCTCGATACTGATATCAGCGCCATCATTGAGGGCTGCGAGGAGTCGCGGAAGCCCGCCGCCTAGGCCACTAGGCGCATCGCAGCAAATCAGCAGAGAAGGAGCAAGCAGATGGCGAAGTCCAACATTTTGGCAATGGAGCCGTCACCCCACCAGTGGCAGGAGAGACGGTTAGGCCGGACCATCATTAGAACCTATCGAGGCAGCGTTGATCTCTACGATTTGCTGCCGAACGAGAAACAGCCCCGCATCGGGCCCAAGGAAGACCCAGAGCTGCAGCGTCAGATCGAAGCCAATGAAGGGATTTTTGAGCCTCTATTAGCCGAGCCCCATCCTGAACATGAGGGAAAGCTGCGGATTATCGACGGTGATCGACGGTGGACCAACTCCAAGATCCTGGTTGAGGTCCAGAAAAAGGAACAGTATCGGTCTCTTCCCGTGGAGATCACGGATCACACGCTCTCGGAGGAAGAGCGCCTGAGAGTGTGGATCTACATCCACCGACAAAGAAGAGAATGGGATGCTAAAGAAAAAGAAATGGTAGCTTACAGTCTCGTCAATATGGTGGGCCGAGCAAGCGCAGCGAATATTCTTGGCATTACGGTTCGAGAGCTGGATAAGCTTGTCGAAATTTACGACCTATCCGAGAAGCTAACCAACCTGGCCGAACCGGGAGCCTCGATTACCTGGGCACGAGAGATCAAAAATCTTAGTCGCAAGCTGCTAACACCGACCATTCTCGACACTGTGATCCGCAAGATCAATGAAAACGAGATAACTAATTCAAAAGATATCCGCAAGCTTCGCGCAATCCTCAAAGATCCGGTAGCTAAGGACGAATTCGTCGCCAGAGCTGGGACCATTGAATCGGCGTTTCGCAAGGTTTCTCCAAGCGCAAACCGCAGAGGCCAGGGACTGCTGGGAGACATAGAGCAGTTGAACGATGTGCTTTCGCGTTACCCATGGACGACACTAGCCGATATGAAAGGTGATCCTCAAGTGCTACGGAAGTTAGAGGAAGCTGAAAAGCTGATTCGAGATTTGAAGAAAGCCTTATCCAAATAGGCCCTCTGGAATTACTGCGGTGCAGCGCGCTCGCGGGAGAGTCCAACGCATCACGGCGCCGCTGTCGCCGAGACACAGAGTTGTGTTATTCGTGAGGTGGCAACTTGGCAGAACTCGCCGCGTCTACAAGCGATCTCGTCTCGTCAGTATCAGTCAATGTCTACGATGGGACACGGCAGCTCTTTGGAGCGGGCACAGACGTCCTTTACCGTGTCATCGATGGCAATCAAAAGCAGCTGTATGTGCAAGACGTGCGTGCGTCTTCGATTTCTTTGAATGTCCCCTTCCACGACAACCACGGTGATGACCACACGGTCATCGTGTGGTCGAATGGCTTCCGGCAGGCTGGCTACACTCCCCTAAAGCTGTCACACGCTCTGCCAACATCGGTCGATTTGATGCTGATCCCAAAGGAATCGCACTTCAATTTCTCAACAGCTCGTTGGGATGAAATCAAGACCAAGCTCCCATTTCTCAGCACTGGAGTTGATGATGCAACAGGCCGTGCCCGGTATGAAGATCTGATCGAGAATAAGCCCTCAACTGTGGCGGCTCTGCTGAATATTGCGACAGCAATGGGTCAGATCATGTTGCCCCACCGAACGCCTGTCGATTATCTCAAGCAGATAAAGTGGGACGACAGCCTAGCCCAGGACCGGTTCTTCGCGTATTGCGATGCTCGATTAATTGATGAGGTTCGAACTGCTGCCGCGCAGGGACTATTTGCACCCGAGATAGGCTTCGGTTTCTTTCACAAAGGCGCCACTGCAAGCTGGAAGCAACTGCAATTTGGCGAGGCGAATGTTCAGTTAACGTTCCATGAAGGAGATCGCGCCACAATAGGTGATGTACCGTGCATTGTCGTTGAGCCCGACATTGACTATTACAAAGATCTCGGCGCACACGCCTTACTGGAAGTTATTCCGAATGCGATCACCGGCGGCTTGAGTAACCCCGAAATGGTTTACGTGCTGCGATGGATCGCAGGGAGACACGCAGGTATCCCGGAATTCAGCCCGCCATATACGATCACCACATAGGCCAAACTCCGATGTTTGGAGAATATTGCTAGGAGGTGTGTTGTGTCTGTGGATGATCCTATTAAGCACATTGTCGTATTGATGCTGGAAAACCGTTCGTTCGATCAAATGCTTGGCTGCATGAAGGAAATCTATTCCGACCTGGAAGGCGTGGATGTCGCGCAGGACGACATCCATACAGTCCGCGATTATCCTGACCGCAGCAATGAAATTGCGCAATTACATGTCCATGAACGAGTTTCTGAGCCAGACCCAATGCACGAACACGTGAATGTTCTTCGACAACTCGACAGTGACTACGGGTATGTAGTTGATTACATCCAAGCCTATCCCCAGTCGATCTCGAGAAGAAGGCTGAAGTAATGGGCATCTACCCACGAGGGTTTTTGCCGGTGCTGCACACACTTGCAGAGAACTTCGCAATCTGCGACCACTGGTACTCGTCACTTCCGGGTCCGACTTGGCCAAATCGGTTTTTCATCCATAGCGGCACTGGCAATGGCCACGTGAAAATGCCGAACGGCGTATTCGACAAGAACTGGCACGTTTATGACCAGACGACCGTGTACGATAGGTTATGCGAGCTGCACATCTCGTGGAAGATCTACCATCACGGGATGCCTCAGTCGCTCGTGATGCTCCACCAGTTAGAGCATGCCTTGCATTATCATGACATGCAGCGATTCTTTCAGGATGCCGCTGGACCCGCCGGTGATTTTCCACAATATAGCTTCATTGAGCCTGCCTATAGTGGTGCCGAGCAGAATGATCAACATCCGCCTTCGGACATCATGCAAGGGGAATTCCTTCTGGCCAAGGTCTATAACGCTCTGAGGGCAAACGGGGAGTTATGGAACAGCACCCTCTTCGTGTTTCTCTACGATGAACACGGTGGATTTTTTGATCACGTGGCGCGCACCCAAGGCCATTCCGCCAGATGATAAGACCTCTGAATATGCGTTCGACCAGTACGGGGTCAGAGTACCAGCTGTCCTCATCTCTCCCTGGATCGAGAAAGGCGTGATCGCCTCCGAATTTGATCACACGAGCCTTTTGGCGTACTTGACGGCAAAATGGGGACTAGGTCCTTTAGGCGAGCGGACAGCGAAGGCCGCTCATTTTGGCGCAGAGTTAACGAAGCTCACATCACCTCGAACTGACACTCTCGCACAGATCGATATAGCCTCGATCCCGACACCACAACCCAATCAAAGCAAGCGTATCAATGAGCACCAGAAGGCGTTGATATCGTTCAGCCATTTTCTGGAAGAGCACATTGAGGATCCGCTAGAGAAAATTGGCGAGCGGGCCCTCAAGATACTGCAAGGACCAGAGGCCCAGTTGGACGTGGCACTGGAAAGATTTGAGCGCTTCTTCGACCGTAGGAAGGCGATTGCCTAAGTACTGAAGTGAGGAACTGAACCGTGGCTACCACACCCTCTCTCAATCGCAACTGGGAAGATACCTTCTGCACCTGGGGCGGCGCGCCGAGCGCCTCCGAGCAGACAAAATGTGAGAACGCCGAGCGCGCCATCCGCAGGGCGATCGACGCAAGCCGAAAACTCAGCGGTAAGAACATTGAGGTTTTAGCCCAAGGTTCTTATGCAAACCGCACGAACGTCCGCCAGGATAGCGACGTCGACATTTGCGTGCTTTACAAGGGCGCTTTCTTCCCTGATTACACCCTGAGCGAAGGGCTTAATGACCAAATCCTGGGCTTTGTTAAGGGCGAATACCCCTATGCCGAGTTCAAGAACGACGTGGAGGCGGCACTCAAATCATACTTCGGCGGGGATGCGGTAAACCGCGGCAATAAAGCCTTCGACGTTCACGCCAATACCTACCGCATCGACGCCGACGTTGTGCCGTGTTTTGAACATCTCCGGTTTATGGGGGCGCCGGAAAGCCACTGGTCTATTTCGGGCACTGAACTTCATCCAGATAAGGGGCGACTGATCATAAACTGGCCACGGCAAAATTACGAAAATGGTGTCGAGAAGAATGACGATACAGGACGCCGGTTCAAGGCCACAGTTCGCATCCTCAAGCGCCTGCGCAATGAAATGGTGGAAAACGGGCACAGGGCCGCCGAGCCTATTCCATCCTACCTAATCGAATGCCTGGTCTGGAATGTTCCTAGCCAAGGCTTCGGTCACGATGATTACGGCGACGATGTGCGATACGCCATCGCCCATCTGTGGAATGAAACGCGCATCGACGATACCTGCAAGGCATGGGGCGAGATTAATGAGCTGAAATACCTTTTCTACTCTGGCCAACCGTGGACCCGGAATCAGGTCAACAGCTTTCTCGACGCCGCCTGGAATTACATCGGGTTCAAATAGGATGGTCCGGTTCGTTAAGGCAATCCTCTACACAGCTGTGGTTGTATGGGCTATCGTCCTATTCGTAAGCGGCCAGAGTTTTTCCTCTGCCGTGCTACGCCCACTGTCAACCGTCACCAGCATAGTCGTGCTGCTGAGCATCGGCTTCGAACTATGGCTATGGAAGCTTCCGTTCCTGCATGGCTGGCTTGTAAAACGGCCGGTGATTGATGGAACTTGGAGAACGGAGCTGCGCTCAAACTGGAGCGACGCGAAAGGCGCTCCGATGAGGCCGATCCAGGGCTTTATGGTCATACGCCAGACGTTCCTGAACCTGAGCCTACGGCTGCTGACAGAGGAATCTAGCTCCCATCTTGTTGGTACTGAAATCGTCTGCACCGTGGACGGCCTCTACTGCGTGAGTGGCGTCTATCGAAATGAGCCGCGGTATGTGGAACGCGGCCATAGCCAAATCCATTATGGTGCCATCTGGCTACAGGTAATCGAGAGCCCGACACAGATGTTGGAAGGACATTACTGGACCGATCGCAACACTGCTGGTGAACTGCGGTTGACCGACAGACAAAAGCAAAAAGTTCAGAACTTTCAAGCGGCACAAGTGCTCTACGTCCAAAGGACTACTCCTCACTGACCCAAGGCAGGACCGGCTGCCACAATCTGAGGGCCACGCCACCATACTGGCCCGTTGGACCTTATGGAGCGATGCCGTCGAAAGCCGTGGCAATTAGCGGGGAAGCGCCCGCCGTAGCAGGCGCTCCTTGGTTGAGCACTCATTGCGTCCCGCCGTTTGAACAAATAGATGCGACGCCGCCAGCTGTCGTCAGCGGCCCACAGGTCAGGATTCTTTAGGCAAGGCGGCTGGAAATCGCTTTCACAACCGCAGCGACGACTTCATCGAGGCTCGGCGAAACTCCGGGGTCACCCTTCGGACCAGTGATGCTATCGCCTTTGTCACCACGTGGACCCTGCGCGCCTACCGGGCCAGGAACGGCAATAATTTCGGCTGCGACATTGTCGCCCTCGATGACCTTAATCTTGCCGTCGACCTGGACGATTTTAATTACCGCATCCTTTCCTGCGGGACCGACAATACTGTCGCCCTTCGGCCCCTGAATTCCCGGTAAACCGCGCCGAGAATTCGTATTCGTACGAACTTCCTCACGCAATAAGGACAGCTCTCGAAAACAATGGTCGACGTGCGCCCGCATTTCCGCCAGAGGGTCTTCTTTAATTTGCAACTGCAACTTCGCAACTTCAGTAGACATGGAAATACTCCTCGGCCTTCCGGCCTGGTTAATTTCGAATTCCAACAATTGTTACTGCTAGGACTACTGGACTAATCTTCGTTTGAAGGGTCCGCGCCGGATGCCTTTTCATTCGTGTGGTCCGGTCGATAAGGATGCTTCGCACTCCGAGCTGCCGTATGCAGCACGTCGCGATGACCGCCGCGTCGTGCGGTCTCATAACGGTCCACAGCGCGCTGACGAATCTTTTGCCCAGCTTTGTGCTGTTTTCCGGGCGTGCCCTGCAACTCCGGACCGACCATTGCGTAAGCTTCTGGCTCCTTGTACTGCGGACCTTCCGTGGTGCTATTGGCTGGCACTGGCGTCTTCCCAAAATCCTTTCTCATCTTACTTCTCCCTTGCCGCCTCAACAGCGGCGTCAATCCTTCTCATCAGTTCGTTGTACGTTGTAACGCCTGCGCTTCGGGCTTCAGCGAACGCGGCGTCTCTGACCTTCTGTAGAGAATCATTCTTCTTCGGGGTATTGATTCTTTTATCTAAGGCGTCCTTCAGTTCCGCGTATCGCTGGTTAATCTTCGCGTGGTCTGGGAGGCCATTTACCAGCGGCGTTTCTTTCCACGCTTGCTGGCGGAGAGCATCACACTGATTGGTGTAATTTGGTCTGCCGTAGGCGTAGTCACGGCCACGCTCAAGCGCGGTCGACTTCGACTCAGTCGGCGTGTCCTCGACAACACTGGATATCGGCTTCTCGACGCTGGTTGCACCGGAGCCAAGAGAATCACTTCCGGTCAACTTCGGCTGCGGCGGTTCCGGTTCCGGCGCTGGAGCTGGTGCCGTAGTCGGAGCTTGGTGCCAGCGTAAATAGTCCCGCGATTCGCGGCATGTCGTGTCGAGCCACATTGGCTGAATGATGTGGTGCGACCACAAGCAACGCTCAAAAAGTTGAAAGAGATTATCGTCGTCGACGATAAAGTTGAAAGGTGGGTGCCAGTAGCCGAGCATCTGAGCAATTTGCTCGGCTGTTTGAGTCACCTCAACGAAGGACACTTTCGCCCGGAAGCCTCGGAGGAATTCTCGAATTTGTTCAATAGTCATCGGAGTTTCGCCTGCTCCCGAGCGATTTCTTTGTCGATATCAGCAATACGCTCTGGAAAGTCCAGCTTTGCTTGTTGCCACCTACCGATGCGCGCTCGAACACTTCCGGCTCGGTCAATCAAGCCAGGCATGTGGCTGTTAACCAGCACGCCGTCGATGACCCGCTTAAGGTCAACGAACGCCGTGTTGCGCTGAGCCTTCTCGACGATGCTCGTCGTTTCCGTGACTAGCTTCTGCGTGCTGCGCCCAATTTCCTCATTAACCTTCGAAGTGTCTGTATGCGAGACCAGACCGCCACGTCGAAGAACTTGCTGAGGGTCATCGCTTGTCCAAGACGATTTCACTTCCTCAACGGGACCCGGTTGCTGGCTAAAGAGTGGCCGCAACGTCTGAATAGCAGTCAAGAAGCCGTCGCGGCAGATAACGTAATTGCCAAGCATGAAGAACTTTATGAGCAGTTCATCGTTGGGTGGAATGCTCGGAGGCGCACCGGGGATTCTTCCGGCTTGCCGGTCGGCGTCGAATGTTTCCGCCTCTTTCATTTCCGCTTCGCTCAACGGCATGGTGCGTACGTCTGGCCGATTGAGATATTCCTGTTGCTGCTCAGCTAAACTTTTCATTGTCTTCTCCTATTAACTGCGACCGGCCAGCCGGTCATTAACTGCGGACATCATCGGGATTGAGGAATACTGGTTAACTGTTCGGGACTGGCCGTTCGGATACGCGGTCAATCGCTTCAGCTCTTGCGTGCTCATGGCCCGAAGCCGCTCACGCGTGTACTCCGCAGGCAAGGCGTACTCGGGCGACTCTCTTCGGCTCTGCGCGTCGCTTTGTTCGGTCGGAGCCACTACGCCTTGGCGAGCAGCCTCACACAAATCGGCATGACTCAAGCCACGCATCTGTGAATTAAAGTCCAGTTCGCGGACCTTCTGACGGAGATGTTCAGTGGTCATTCGCTCAAATTCTTTACGAACGACTTGTCTAGTCTGGGCGAACGCTTCGTCGCTGATACGCGTTTCTTTCGTGTTCTTCGGCTGGGCGGCCATCAACCTATCAATCAGTTGCTTGCGCTCTTCCAGGTCTCGCAAAATTGCTAGCCTATCGGCTTCCGCCTGGTCGGCGGCAACTTCGGCTACGGTTCGGGGTCCACCGCCAATCTTTCCCGCCAGGCGAAGGTCCTGGATGCCCTGGAGCACTTTGTCGTCGGTCAGGTCAGCTTCGTCAACGGTGACCATATGCTGAATGACAAAAGGTATGTACGCTGTCACGCGCCACTCACGATGCCTCTGCGTGAAAAAGCCAATGAAGAACTCAGTGCGAATCCGCATCAGCCGTTCAGTTTCGTCCAGCGAACGCGCAGCATTGAAGCTATCGGCCCGGTGAAACTCGACTGAGTCCGGGTTAACTGCCGCCTTGACGCAGCGTTCTATAAGTTGCTCGACGGTCTCGCCGAGTAGAAATGATTCGATACTTGCTACTGACATTTTATTGTTCTCCTATGCCGCCAGTCGCGGCGTTACTTCCTGCTGGCTCGAATCTGTTCCCATGTACCTCGCAAAACCTTGATTCCGAGCGCTTCGAGCGCAGCGACCGCGCCCTTCGGTTCGTCGGCCATCCACTCGCGCATTTGCTCTTTGCTGGCGTCGCGCACCTGAGCTTTCGTCAATCGGAAAGCCGGTGCGGATGGTGTAACTGCCGGTACTGCTGGTCGTGTTTCCATCGGTGTCTCCTCTTTCTTTGGTACTGGTGCGGCCACCGGAGCCAGTTTCGATTTCAAGGCCGTAAACGCTATTTCCAGATGTTCCGCATCCCACGGAAAACCATTACGCCGGATGAACTGAGTCATCATGTCGACGTTGGCCTTACAAGGGTTGAAATCGTTCGCTTTCAAGTGCGCGGCTCGAAACGTGTTCGAAGCCTGCACTTCACGCTGCTCTTTCGTCGGCGCGGCCTGGACAACACTGCCGTCAAACCAGACTTCGTGCTTGCGCCCGTGGATATCGATATGAGCGACCCGAACATCGTTGTCGATGCCGATTTCGGTGATGACGCCTTGGCCCATCGTTTCCGAGTCGGGCGTCCAGCATTTTTGTCCCACTGTGAAACTCATTTTCATTTCCCCTTTCGCCCGGCTCTCGTCGGTTGAAAATCAGTCCGGGGCGCGTGCGATTGCTTGATGTATTCGGTCTCCGCCGAGACGTGCCTGGCGGGACTGCGACGATTGGGGATGCGCGGACCCCATTCAATTTCGTCATCGTTTTCCATACCGAAACGACAAACCATATGAACCTCCTGTAAAAGTTGAAGGGCTGCCCCGAGCTGAGCAGCCCAATGACCGACTGGACGAACGGTAAGTAAGCCAGTCGGAAAATGTTTGAGCAGCCCACGAACGCGGTTCGCAGACTGCCCACCGATTGTCGTGAGACAAAGCGGAACTTTTCGCCCCGACTGGCACGTCAGTTTGTGGTTGTATTCAAACCTTCGTGCCAGCCAGGACTCCGCCGCGAAATGCCCGAGAACTACCAACTCTCGGACGCTTCACTGGTAGTGGCGAAAACGTGTTAGTCGAGGGTTAAGTGGTAACGCTGAATAACGCGTGACGTGCAGGGCATTTCCGCCATGCGCTTAATCCACGCGTCGTCGTCGAGTGTGTCTAACTCCGTTCGCTGCTGGGGACTAAGTTTCTCTAAGTCCATGTCCATCGCTTCACCTAATATTGCATGCTGTACGTCTATATCGCCGGACTCGGCGCGGTCAAACAGTGTGCAAACTTCTCGATAAAAAGCTTTACGCTCAGGCGATACATCAAGTGCATCAATAGCTTCCTCACGAGTAAGCGGAACGTCTTGAGCATCGTCGATTTTCTTAGCCAGCACGGCAGCGTGACTCAGTTCCAGCATCGCGCATAGTTCGCGCCGGGTCACCAGCTCGCCGTCATCGAAGCCATCCGGGTCGGCGATACCGTTCTCGGGTGCCTCCGGCACATAATCCGCACCAGCACTCATGCCAATTTTTGTGGCAATAAATCCCCATCTGAGCAAAGAGTAAGTCGCGCCCGGCAAACCCAGCAGCTCAGCCGCTTGACCGGCGAGTTTATAAATTGTTTTGCGAATATGGGGACTTCGACTGTGAACATCACGTAAGCCACGCTCTACTTTCAAAATTTCATCGGCGTCCTGCTTGTTCACGACGATTGTGCTGGAAGCCATTTTGCGCCCGGCATCGGTCTGTGCCCTTTCAGCATCGCGACTCCGCTGCTTGGATTCGCGCTCGTAACCACGCAGTGTTTCTAATTCCTCGGCTGTGGCCGTGCCCGCTTTGCGTTTGTTTTGCAGTTGCCGAAGTGATGGCGGCTGTTGAACTTCGCTCATGAGTATTTCTCCTGATTTGATTGGACTTCCAACGACGACAAACCCGTCTTTATCGCTACCGCGACGGCTCCGTGGGCGATGACCCCTGGGGGCGAGGTGCCCCGGCCAATTCCTTGGTCGTAACGTCCCTAAGCGCGAGGTTCGCGGCGCGAGATCCGCACTGGATCCTGTATCGGCCATCCGGGTCGATTCGCTGATGATCCAAACCCTGGACGCGCCCAAGTTGCGATATGTTTTATTGCGCCGATTACTGCGGGATGGTCCCGAAGTCACGGGCAAATGGCCTGAATTTAGCTAGCCGGATTAGCTAAAAGCTTCACAAGTTCAATGACAGCAATGTGCGGAGAGAAGGCTCGGTTCTCTGCAATACGTGAGCCGCTACCCAACGGATCCCGGACCGATTGGACATTTGCGCGAGGAGATCTAGCTTGAAAGGCTCGGGCCTGGCGAAGGCGCGCATTCGCGAACGCGTCTTCAACGACTTGACCAAACACGTGCCCGTGAACCGGACAGTCGGCGGATGCGCGTTGGACACTCACTTCAGTCCTGACTATCCACTTGCTGTCAAAAATCTTCTATATAGGCGCGCTACACATAAAAAAGATACCTGCCTATTTGACAGCACGTGAAATCCAATCTTGGAAATCCTTATCAGCAAATGGTTTACAAAATCCACTTGCTGTCACTTGCCTTCAAGACACCTTCAGAAAAATGCTCATTTCCGCTCTCGTTTTGACAGCGAGTGCATCTTCTTTGAAATCAACAAAAGCTTTTTTTCGCGGAAACGGTGACAGCAAGTGCATCTCGTTTGGATTCATGCGCTCCACTTGCTGTCAAGCGATTAGCAGTACGCTTTGACAGCGAGTGAATCACTGACAGCAAGTGAAGTTCGCTGGGATCCGACGAGTGACAGCAAGTGAATTCCGACCGGTGACAGCAAGTGTCAATCGTGCTCTGCCGGGAGGAATTTTTGATATTCCTGCCCGTTGGTCTTCCTGACTGTCACAGGCCGCAAGTGGACCCGGCAATGAGTCTCCCACGCCTTCGAAAAGATGTGCTCTTCGTTGTCGCGGTAGGCGTTTGTTGCTGTTTCGTAGTCTCGACGGCTCTTGGCAACTTTCTCAGCGGGTACTCCAGCCGCCAATCTGCGCTCCATTTGCTCCGTGATGCGCTTGATGAGCCCAAGATAATAACCAACTCGGTCTGGCACCTCAGTGGTAAAGCAAACGCGCCGGATGACCAACTGGCGGCTGAAAATCTTGATGGCAATCGTTACATCCTCGGACTCGACGACCTTGGACCCTCGACCGAACGCCGACATGAAAGCGTCGAGCATCAGGTTCTTCTTCCACCTGGCCTTCTTGCGAACCTCCACTGGCTGGTCCTTCCAAAAATCATTCAACTGCGCTGTGGCTTCCGGCTTCATGGTCATCGTGCCGGAATAGTCTAGTGACAGGAACTTCGTCATGAGTTTCTGGGCCGCCGTAACGTCGATAGGCGGTAAATCACCGGCTTCCACGGGAACGCCAAATTCGGGAGTGAGTCTGTCCCACAATCCAAGTTGGGTTCGCCCTGCGAAAGCCTTCATGTAGACATCGCCGGATTGACCACAGGTCACCATGCAGAAACGTGCATCGTTCCTGGTCCTCACGCCAGCCTTACGAGTCTTTTTTGCCAGTACGCGAGAAATTGAAGTGCTGTCTGCCAATTCGATTATCGTATCTAGGATGGCCGGGTTGCGGGTCTCCGCCGCCTTGTTGCCAAGACCGGCGACTTCGTCAACGTAGCAGAGCACCGGATGACCCTCTGGTGGTTCGAAGAATGTGTCTTTGATGCCTGCGCCAGAATCGGCTGAATTGATAATTTTGATTCCGCAGCCGCCGACCAGTCCTTCCACGGTAAGTATTTGCTGAGTGCGCCGCCACGCTTCGCCCTTGCCGCTGCCAGTCTCGCCAATCAGCGCAGTGTAATAGCGTGGCTCCACATCAAGATTCTCGAACTTGACCCGACCGGCCATTCGTGCGCCGACGATAGTCTTGGCAATCGCGTAAGCGAACTGCGGGGCCAATGTAGTGCCGCGAGTCACCAGGTTAACGAAGTCGCCATAAATGCCATTTACGACTGATGAGTCGAATGACTGTATGGCAGCGGCCTCCGATTGGTCTATCTCTTCGGGAACTGCGCTAGCGTCAGCAAGGGCCAAAACCTCTACGGGGCGGCCAGCATTGAGGACACGGTCATCCCGAATCGCATATCGACAAACCGAGTGTGCAATCTTCCGGCACATCTCCTGATAATCGTTGCCGTACCCCTCGCAACGCTTTTCGCAGACTTCGATAAGAGCATCTGCAATGGCGTTTTCTTCCAAGCCGTCCTGACGGAGTTTCCCTCCGATACGCGTCAGCTCAGTGTCATGACTGCCGTACGGAATTTTCGGCCCGGTGACAGTAGCGGGTGTTCTTTGCTGCCGCTCGGAATTCCAGAAGGCGATTTCCGCCGATGTCGGCTCGACGAGTCCAGTGCTGACTTTGACCCGGTACTGAGTCTTGCGTTCGGGATGCACCGAACCCGGACTAACGCACTGTTCGTTATCGACCCGCAGGCTGAAATCATTGTGGATTGTTGCGTTCTGGCCGATGTTCTCCACACCGGGAACCTGCTTGTAATACCTGTGCCCGCGTCCCGGCCCGGACTGGATTACAAGTCCGCTCGTGAAATTCGAATAGCGTTTCAGCACGTCCGGCGAATCAACTTCGAAGATGAAAACGCCGCCCGGTAACGCGACGGAGCCGAAGTTGCAGTCAAATTCCTCGTACCACCTGCTAATCTGCTCCGGGTCCGTACTCGCTCGCTTCTGCCATTCCGGCAGGAATGGAGCCTTGCCGCGCAATGGTGTCTGGGGAATGGCCCACGTAATCGCCATCCACAACGCGCCATCGAGCGGAGTCGGAAATTCCCCATGCTCGTCTGGCTGTGGAATTCCAGGTGTCGCTGGTCCGACGAGGGCGGCGGCATCCGCCTTCGCGCCGAGTAAATCATCGAGAAATTCATCGTGCGGCTGCTCAACCGCAGGTGCGCCAGCAAGCTGCCGTGACGCGTTCTGAATAATCTGCTTGTAAGCGGCGTCTAACTGTTCGAGTGTGGTGCTCATGGTTTTAGCACCTCACCTGTTTTCTCGACTTGCTTAACCTGGTTTGGCCGCGCCAAGACTTCGACATTAACTGCGCTTCGAAGTCGTCCGTCCGTAGCCGGAAGAGGCCCAATCTCAAACAGCACTGGGCTATCGGCCTGTGGTATGACCGGCCCCTTGATAATGCGTCCGATGTGAACGAAGAATCGTTCCTCGGTCTGGGGCTCAAGAATTACTCCGCAATGCTTGCTGCGGCTCCACCAAATCAAAACGCCTTGTAGTTTCATGACAATCTCCAAATCAATCCAATATGGGCAAAGCAGTAGCTATGCCTTAAAAACATCTGTGAAATGAAGGCCTTCGACCCGATGGAGCCTTTACAGCGAGGCTTCTTTGATGGGCATTATGCCGGAGAGCTTCGCTTGTCTCTCCAAGCGGCCAATCCACTGTGCAGGGTTCGCGGTTTAAAAACCTACTTCTTCGGCTTCAGGCGGTCTGCTGCTGTGCCAAGGCAGCGGATTTCCACTGTGCTTCTTCTTGTTCTTGCTTTTCGGCCTCAGCTTCAAGCATCTCTATCGTGAGTATTGGGCGGTCAGCGGGCAGTTCTTCTTTACCAGCGCAAACCGCGCAGACGTATTCAACGTGAAATGGTGAGGAATCAAGGCCGTCGGGGTGGATATAGCGAGCTGGCCGCTCGCACGCGAAATAGCCACAGTTTTTAACGTAAACGAGTTTGCCCGGCACAGGGTTCTGGTCGTTATTCCCCGCAATCTCGAATCCGAAGCGGTATTGGTTCTCCCGCTCATGCAGATTGAGGTAGATGATTCGGCCACTCGGAAGAATGTACTTGCTCTCAGAAACGAGCATCTGACAAGCGACTTCCGAAATAGGCCGCAAGGAATTTACAAACTTTTCCCGTTCGCGGTCCAGTTCACGGTTCCGCTCGGGGTCTCGCCCGTTCCGAAATAAATCTGCTGCGCTGGAATAAACTTCTACCTCATTACTCATTTCTTGTTCTCCTTTGATTTTTATTGGACTGCTTGATTGGTTGCTACTTAAACTTGTTCAGCGCCGTCGTAGCCGAGAGCTTTTACTGCCGCACTTCGGACTGCCGCTGGGCTGCTCGCCAGATGGCCAACAGCTCGCGCCACAAACCTGCGTCCTTGAAACGACCTTAAGGCCATCGCAAATGAGCACCGGCTCGGCGACCGTTACGTCCCGTTGTCGAATCTTTCGAGGGTTCTGCTCGTCTCCTCTACTATATAGGGCATGCAGCCAGCCGCTGGGGTGTCTGTTCCTTACAAGCAGCTGTGTTATGTACAAGTTAAGGCTATTTTCGCAAGCCAAAATCGAGGTGTCACGGAAATTCAGGCGTCCTTTCGTCCTTCGTAGTCTGTTACGTAGATTGGTTCATGACAGTACTTGCAATAGATGGGGGCAGGTTTTCTCTTGCCGGCGTCCCGGTGTTCTAAATAGGAAAGCTTTGCACGTTCAGCGGCTCGTTCAGCGAACACTTCTACAACCTGCCCAGTGTGTGTGCTCCGGCAAAGCGGCGCACCGCACCCACCGCAGAAGTACGCGTCCGCACCAGTGGCTTTAAGCCGACGAGCGAACATTCCGTCATGGTCGTTTGTGCAACGTGTTTGTTTTTCCAGTTGGCGACGCAGCCGCTTTTTCTCGGCTTCCTGTTGTTTATGCCACTCCTTGTCCATCGTAACGAGGATTCGCCGATACTCGTCGGGATGTCGTTCTTTAAGATGCTTCATGAAGAGAGTGCTATCGTCGTCTTCCCCGTCGAGCACTTCTTTGCAAATTTTGCACTTTAGTTCGTCTTTGAACTCGTCTGGGTTTGACTCGTCCTTATCGTTATCTTCGTCGTCTTTTTCAACGACTTCATCAAGCTCTTGTTCAGGCTCTGGCTCATCATCGAATCGCCCTGGATTGTCTGCTGCACCCTGGTCGGCATCATCACTTGTAAATTCGTCTGCATAAAAATCGCCGACATCGTCCAATTCGGACTCCGATGTATTGTTGAATCCTTTTTTATGTCCCCAGCCAGTCACTAATTTACCTTTGCCATGTGGAGCCTTGGCCAGAAACATTCCCCGATTAAGTGAGGAGAGACCCTTACCCTGGAGAACATCGTCGATAGCAGGAGGTTTTTCGGTAGCGGCAGCGATATAAATAATTTTGTCGGGATACCGAAGCACAACCGTTTTTACCTCTCCAAGGTCGGTCCAAAATTCGGGGTCGAGTTGACCTGGCGTGAATTCTCGGTGGTGGGGATAGTCCTTGTGATGGGCATCCATTATCGGCTGCAATTCGAAGCCGATGACAACGTGTGCGCGTCGATTGTCAAACACTGGCATCTCGTCTTCGGGAGATGCTTCAATTACCAAATAACCGGCATGTGAAATGATTGGAAAAGGAAGCCAGTCCCAGTCTTTTTCGCGTTGCCGCTGTTTACGCTTGCGCTCCGCTGCGGTTTGTGCGCCTTCGGGCTTCGGTCGGCGGCCACGACGTTTTACGCCCAGCAAAGAAAGCAACCCCGCCAGAGCGTCAGCCGCTTGTTCGGAACGCCATTGGCACTTCTCAACGCACATCTTGAAATAATCTTTTAGCCGCTCAATGAAGTCAGGCGTGACGGGTTCGGTACTTGGCGGGAGCGACGCCGGGCTGCCCTCCGCGTCTATAATGCGACCCGCTTCGCGCTGTGGGCTGCCAATGACTTCGTCAGCCACATCCAGTTCGTGAGCCGTCTGGGTGCGCGGCAGGCCGCCAGCCAATGTCGCGTTGGGATTTTTTCTCATACTGACCTCCTAAGGCGCTGGCTTCGGAGCAGGCCGCTGCAGTCGGCCCGCCGAACGTATTAAGGTGACTGCGACTACGATTTCTGTTCGCTGGCAGCAATTTCGTCCTCGGATTCCTCTCCGAAAGATTCTGTTGCTGCTTTTCTTTGAATTTCGGAAAACGCGGTTCCCGTCCACGTCAGGAGCGTCGTCTGAATCGGTTCCAGTTGTGCCTTCGCTTCTGGCGGAAACAGGTTGGGTTGTGTCAACGTCAGCTGCACGAGCTTGGCAGCCAGAATGTTGACGGTGTTGTAGAAAATTTTGTGCAGGTGGTCGTTAGACTGCAGGATGCTGTGCGCGAATTCGTGCAACAGCAGGAAATAGTTTTCGGTCCAGTCTCGGATTTCATGGCTGGCCAGGTTGATTGTCATCTCATATTCTTTCGCCTTGGGCTGGAAGCAACCCTGGAAGTTGGTCCGCTTGTCGTTAATAAATACGACGGACACTGGACGAGGTAGCAGGACAAGCCCGACTTGTTGGATGAAGGTCTCGTACGCCAGCATTTCCGGCGTGTACTCCTCTCGCTCGTAGGTCTTTTCGGGGGTTTTGCCGAAGTCGGGCGAGGGGCAAACCTCGCCGGCTTTCTTCATCAACCCGAGTTTCTTGACGGTCTTCCACTCGTCCTTGCTCATCGCCCCATTCGGCACGACCTTGTGACCTTGTGAGACAGCCTCCTTGTTGGCTGGCTTGTCCACGTTGTCCTCACGCACAGCGTCGTCACCGAATCGCTTTGTAACAACGACTGCGGCGGCTTCCTTACTGATGGCCTTTGTGTTAGCCAACGCGGTGCTAACCCACGGGCGCGTGACCTCGTCCTCCGAAAGTTCGTTTACTCGTTCGTTGACGACAACGGTGTAAACGGATTTCAGGTAGGCGGGCGTCACGTTGTCTCGTTCAATGTTCAGTGGCACCTTTTGCTGAACATCAACGTCATAAGCGCAGTCTATTTCTACGACTGGCATGCCCATCTCGTAGAGCGTGGGCTTCTCACCCGCAAACGGCTTGTAGAGACGTACGGCTGTCTTACGCTTGCTGCTGCGGGATATTCCGCTGTTGTCGGCGATTTCAGTTGCCAGCGTGGTGGTGAATTCGTGCAGGATTCGACGAGTGGAAATCGGTTCGCCGTTAAAGGACGTGGGTATAGGAGGTACTACCCTCTTCACGGCGGACGCCATTGCGTCGAACTCTTCTTGAGTCAACGGCAACTCGCCCCGGAACTCCGTCCCGACCTTTGTCTTGACGGAATCGCGGGTGCGGGTGCCGTTCTCGTGGAAAATTACTCGGCCAGTTGTTGATGTAATTGTGGCCTCGTCGCACAGCGCCACTACGTACTTCTCTCCGACGTTGAAACGGCCGCGCTTTTGGTGGTCAGTCTTCTTCTTTGATTCGGCGAACATGGTGTGCGCGTCCTCCAAATTGCTGTAGCCATGGGGCGCGTCATCGACGCAGGTCAAGACAGATTTACCGTCTTTCGGCGGCGTCAACGTCAAAGTCACTTTTGTGCTCGCCTCGTCAAATGCGTTCTGCAAGAGTTCGTAAATCGCAAATGCTTTACCCTTTCTTTCTAGCGTCTTGCGCAGACCTTCTTTATCCACGACCAACCAGGGTTGACCACTCACATTGTTCTTCGACATATTTCCTCCGTTATTTCGCCGCTGCCCTCGATGACTCTTAAGGGCTCGGGGCGTCGCCACATTGCCGTTTCTATTCACAACTTCGGTGGGGTTCATAATTTCCTCCTATTGAAGCCGCGCCGATCCTCTCGTGCTGGTGGTCGCGGTTACAGTCGCGATCATGTCGCTCACTCTATCGTTTACTTGTAAGCACCTGGAATAGGTAGTAGAGTATTTACATGCAAGGCAGGAGAAACCGAAAGGTCTGGGAGAATCTTGTGGCCTTTGCCAACAGCGATCCGCCGGACCGCGAACTTCTTAAGGACTCTATTTTGTGGTACTTACCATGGCCCGTTCGATGCGAACTTCTGTTTTTCAGCTTTAAGCCGGGAAAAATCCTGATAAAGCGAAGCGGATACATTAAGTACTTAATGGAGAAGCCAGCCTTCGCGAACGTTCGAAAAAGCCACGGTGCAGTGAAGGACATTTTGCGTTGGTTAGTCGAAGGGGATGCCTATTCTCAGAAGGATGGCGTTCTTGCACTGATAAATTTTTCTATAGTGGAAACCAAGCTTGCGATGAAACTGGTTCGTACTATTCCGGAGACATACGACCCTGATTCACCATTTCCTTTTCCTCGAAATATGTCGCCGGACGACTATGAACAATTTGTCGAAGAGGCTCAGAATTTCTACGGATTGAGGCCAGGCATAAAAGGCGAGCGGAAAACGTCACCAATCGGGAGGATGGTGCCGACCAAAGAATACTCGCAGATCCTCGCTCCCGTTGTTGACTTTATGACCGGACAGTTTGAGAAAATTCGGCAGGACGGCAGTCGGATTCCCGTCTTCATTTGTGAACACTGCAACAAGTTTTTTGTAGCAGCCAAAGTTCGGAAGACGGTAAAAAATAGATTTTGTTCTCCCCCTTGTAAATCGGCTGATCGGCGAAAAAGTGAACCGGCTAACAAAGGCACCTACGATCAGTGGTTGCGTCGAGCATGGAGGAAGGGTAAAAAGCGCCGAGAGTACATGAGCCGGCAAGAGAATATTGACAGACTCTCGGCTATCGAAGCCTGTGACAAATTGGGTCCTGCCTGCCAGCGGATGGTCGAGCGCCTAAAAATGTTTCTCCCACCCCATCAAGCAAATACCGCTTAACTGCTAACTGCTAGAGCTTTACATTGCAGCTGAACGTTGCGCCAACAAATGGATAGTGGTGAGTTTTGATTGTGACCGCACCACGTCAGGTCAATCACTTGCGTATTGATTGCAATTTACGATCCGCATCCGTGTTGCGCCAGTTTCCGCTTGCCCCAGTGCTCGGGACGTATACCGTTAGGGCAGAAGGAGTCGTTGGCTTAACCTTCAAATGGTAGAGTTGTCCTGTTTCCCTTAAAAAAAGCTCTAAAGGGGCGGAGGCGTCACATGAAAGCTTCAGAGGCCCTTCCAATTCTGATTGGCATACTCCTTGCTTGCGCAAATGGCTTTTCCCAGACGCAACAAAAACCTCAGGGCTCGCTCAATATTTCTGTGCCTGATGAATCCTGGGTCGTCCAGATCGACGCTCCAGGTTTTTCAATCGAGCAGGATACGCTACGGCAAGGTCAGAGATATTTCATGGCCAATAACAGCAAATCCGGTGTCGTTCTCTCGGTAACTCTCGAACGGGTTAACGGTAAGGCGGAAATGGAAGAATGCCGGTCATCGCTGCAAAAGCGCGCTGCTGGCGACGGGCAGTTCAAAATAAGCAATGTTCGGACAAGGGACATTAATGGCGTTCCTGTGGTCGAGTTTTTGATACCGGAAGCCCAGGGTATCCCGGTTCAACAGGGGAACCTCTTCGCGTGCATGGTAAACGCGGACGTTTACATTGATATCCATCTTTCGAAAGTACAATTCCAGGCGAAAGACGAATCTCTATTCGAAACAGTTCTGAAAAACACGCATATTGTGCAGGCCAGCGCGAATGCGCCCGCAAATGCTGGAAGTGCCCAGCAGCTTTTTGTTGATGGTAGCCGAGCCTATGCGAAAGGTGACTTCGCATCGGCAATCCCGCCGTATCAACAGGCATTTGATTTGGAAAAGAAGCAGCCCACGCTCGATCAGACGACGACGCGTGTCCTCATTGATAATCTCGGAATGGCGTATGGGATTACCGGTAATCTAGGTAAAGCGTCCGAGGTTTTTAACTATGGCGTGTCTATCGATCCTAATTACCCGCTGTTCTATTACAACATCGCTTGCGTATATGGCGAAAAAGACGATGCGGAAAACGCGATCTCATATCTCCAGACAGCCTTTGCGAATAAGGCTCATGTGATACCGGGAGAAAAACTGCCTGACCCTCGCACGGACGATTCTTTCGCCCGCCTCATGAAAAATGACCGTTTCGTAAAGGCGGTCACATCACTCATGCAGTCTGGGCAGTAGCGAAAACCAGCTTCCGGAAATCCCGTTTCGCAGGACTTGGCACGCGGAAATGAGATGAAATTAGCTCGATGAGTCGCAAGACTTTCAGAAGGTGGGCTTGCTGGGCCGGGCTTTCTCTCTGAGGTCAGAAACTAGCCGGTAAACGTAGTCCACATCTTCAATATCGACGAAGGTTGGTACGGCACCAACGCTTAACCCGTTCCAAGCTCCCCAACCTCGGTTGTTGGACCACATTGGTTGAGATTGGGCAAAGCTCAAGGTGCCAATTCCGTTGGAACTGCCTTGTTTAACAATCGTTGGCAAACCCTCGATATAAGCTGAAGCCATGTGTCGCGTCCAGCCATTCTGGACGACGATTACCCGACGATTCGTTACCGCATAGTGCGTGCGTCTCTTCAGCAATGCTGCGTAGAAGAATCTGCCCCAGATTATGTATTGGCCAGCCAGGACAAACGGAATGCCCCACAGGACTCCGAACGACCACACGTTCTTACCGCCGAATCCCCACAACCCTAACACACTGGCCTCCCAGAAAATCGCAAACCCACCCCAAAGGAGGCTGAACGGTACCAAGAAAACGTCTTCCTTATGGAAGATAACACCGGGTTTCGGTTGTCCAGCCCACACGATGCTCTCACCAGACGTGAGTTCAGGTTGGACAGCAACCATCGATGCTTGTTCCGTCTGTGGCATTAGCCGAAGAGTAAGGCAGATCAGAACCCTGCGTCCACTCAGACGGCCAGCCGTATGTGTTTCTGTCAATACCAAGTCCCGGGAAGTCGTCTTATCGTCATTTGGCCTTCGCGTGATTCCCACATGACGATAATCCCCATTCATCTGGAGTTGAGGTCGTGAAGAGGCTCGTGGCTGACGGGTTGGGCCGTAACTCTAACCAGAAGTGGCAGATCGAGTTCGATGATGGGATGTCCGCGCTCTGGTACGGGTTCTCCCTCGATCTGGTAAACGTATTTTACGGAAAAGGTTGCTCGATCCTCCTTCTCAAACTGCCAAGTTTTTACGTTCGCCAGAGAGGAGTTCGAAAGGTATGAAAGTTTCTCCCTGCCCTCCTCAGTGAGCACGACGTTTGGCAATCTGAGGACGGCCGACTTGACGTCGGCACTCACAACAGCACCTTCTTCGACTACGACCTGAATTTCGACCGTACCGGTAAGTTGGAGTTCCCAAGCGAGAGGAGGATATACCGGGATGTCAGCCCGGAGCACTCGTGGATAATGAACTCCGTCGATGGCATTAGGTTTTGGCGCGGTCTGACTCCCAGCCGTCGCCGCCAAGAAAATAATTCCAAGTACTGTGCACCACGACGTGTGTCGTCTCATCCGCTGCTCCAGAATCCCTATGGCGAGAATACACCCGATACGGGTCGTCAAGTCCTCTGAAGTCGGCTTTCCGGAAAGTGGAAAAGGGACGTTGGCTGCCTTTCGAGGCAGGCAGATTAGCTATTTTAGCTACGGAGCGCAGGGTTTGGGGCTTCGAAAAACGTGATGAAGACTGGCGACAAAAGCATACCCTTGCAAGTCACTGATGTTGGCTACGTTGCCGACCGCCATAGACAGCCATCAACAGCTATCTACAACAATGTGAATCCCACCCTCTCCGCCATTTTCCGGTAACGTAATCCGAGAGCAAGAGGGCGGGCCTGGGACTTTGTTTCGAGGCGCTACGCGCAGGGCGGGCTCTTCCAATCCTACCCTCTCCGCCATTTTCCGGTAACGTAATCCGAGAGCAAGAGGGCGGGTCTGGGACTTTGTTCGAGGCGCTACGCGCAGGGCGGGCTGTTCAATCCCACCCTCTCCGCCGTACTTTTTCGCTTCAAAATCACCAATAAAACTGCGGGTTTGAGAACGGCCCGACGCGGTTAGCCACGATTAGCTAGAACATTTGGGATTTGAAATCGGCTGCCGGGACTCCGTCAAGGGAGTACCTCACAGAAGCGGCGAAGGGCTTCATCTTGAAGGACGAAAAACGAACTCCTCAAGAAGGCGGAAGGCCATATGAGCGGCGCTGTTAACGGCGAAATTCTGAAAGAACAGTGCCGCGTCGCGATTCGACTCGGGATAGTAGAAGGTTGAAATGGCGGCAGAGGCCAAATCGCCACCGAGGCTTGAGTAGTTCGGCTGCGAGTGCCCGTTGTCTCCCTTGGTGATGAATAAGTTGGAGATTGCATGGACAGCGCGGGACTTCTTTGTACCCGTGCCCTGATAGAAGTAGCGGGGATCCTGGTGCAGAAGCGATGGCAGGACAGCGCCGCCAATCATGATCTGCGTGAAGCTGTTCGCGTAGTTTGCACTAAACCGCTCGCTGAAGCCCTTCGCACCCTGAACGTAATTGGGTGTTTTCGTCGCCTGCCCGACTCCGGCAAGAATGGCGACCCTGGCCACGGAAAATGGGTCTGTGGCGAATCTGAAGGCGAGACTGAATTTAAGCTTCGCACTAAGCGGCGCGAGATTGGGACCATACACTTGGAAGAAATTGGGGATAATGCGAAAACCGCGCTGCTTCTCCTCGATCCTGACCTGCTGAATGGCCATCTCATTGGAACTCTCGGGGCTCACAGTAACCGTGGTCTGCACCTCTTCAATCCGGAGTTTGCTAACGTCTAGGATTTTGTACTGGCCCGGGTCGAGGCTGAAGACGGGGGATGCCCAGTCTGCAAATCCCGTGGCGCTGATGGCGACGTGATAAGGGATTCCCGGCTCCACATCCCGGATTTCAAAGAACCCATTATCGTTCGTCGCTACCGTGCGGCGATCGCTGGCTATAGGGCCTTGGAGAACAACGGTGGCATCAAGCACCGGGTCGTCGTTCACATCGGTTACAGTGCTTACAATGCTTCCTCGCAGTGGAGGCAAGGGACTCTGGGGCTGGTTTGGTTGCCGGGGCTGATTTTGGTGCGGTAAAGGCCCCTGCACTTCTTGAGTGATGGATTTCGCGGTGGGATCGCCGGTCAGGGAGCGTGCCGTCGAGGAGGGTGCCGTCGTTTGCGCAAGCGCGAGGGAGGCAAAGGCGGGCAGAACGAGAATGATCATAACTGAAATGTGCCAGTGTTTTGTCATTTGTAATCTGATGCCTCAACGACGACGGTCGGTCTTCACGAGTAGAGCCGCAAGCATAACCCACGTCGCGATAGGGTTTACGTGTCGCTCGAATCACGCTTCAGAAAGGCGATTTTCGCCAACTTAGCCCTGCTGCACTCGCTTCCGAAGTAAGACGAGTGCGATGTTGACTCTTGATCAACGGCCTGCCCGGCAGTTCTGGGCTTTCGGGCCCCGGCCACATTCCGAGAAGCTTGGCATTTGTGAAAGGTTAGACACTCAGAAATTGTTGCAAGGCGTCGAATCGGAGGGAATTTTGACATACTTCTACAAATCGCAGTTGTCTCGAATAGGACAGGTCTGCGTTTCCGCAAGAATCGCTATTGCGGATCGGTAACTTATGAGTTCTAGCGTCTGAACCCGAGTGGCGGTCTACTCGGAAGTGATTCTTTCACGGCGACCAAGAGTAACGCGGCGATTCCAACTAACATCAGACCGGTTCTTCGACCGAAGGACATACTGACCTCCAGAATATCGGTGCCGCGCCGAGCCAGTCTGGCCAACGGCAGCCGACATAAAAAGAGAAAAAGTGCAAAGCCAATTGCGCGTCTAATTCGGCAAGGCTGGAGATTGCTGTGCCGGGCTGCTTGCGAGAGTCGGCGCCGGAGTTACCAACTTCAACTGATCGAGCGAGGCTAGTACGTTCTGCCAGCGAACTTTGTCCTTCTTCGTTTCGATGGGCGCAGAAAGGTCGGAATAGAACTCCACGATATTGTTGCGCAGGTCGACCGTAGTCCGATCGAATTTCCGTTGGGATAGCCTTGCAAGCAACTTCGCATATGCATTGTCCGCGAGCGAATATTCCGCCGCTTTCGTCAGGTTGCCACTGTCAAGATCGCGGTTGGGAAACAGAAGTGAGTTCATGCGCACTTCTTGAAGAAAAGCCCGGTATCGATCGACGGTGGTATTGATGCTTTTGAAATACAGATCCTCTGTTTGAGGGTTTGGGTTATCGAACGCCAGCGCCTTGAAGGGGCCCACTTTCGGCATATATCGCAGGAGTGTCGATAACACCCGCGTTCTGAAGCCCGGCTTCACGTAGTCCTTTCCCCATTCCTTTTCATAGTTGGAACGCGAGAGACGGTAGAGGAACTTTCGTTTGGTAAGACCGGGCGTCTCGCGCATTATGTCTTTCTTATGGGTCTGCAATGCGACCTGGGTCATCTCCGGAATCAGCCGGCTGACCGAGAAGCGATAGGACCCGACCGCGAGATCCTCGTGCGACAACACGTCTTTCAATTCCACTCCGTATACAACTGGAAAGGTCCGCTCCAGCAGTGGCTTGGAGACCTTGAACCCGATGAAATCGTGGTACTGCTGCGACGCATAGCGATTCTTGGCGACCTGCACCATGTCGAATCCAAACTCCGTTTTCAAATGTGCGGTCTTGTCCTGCGCGTACCTTACGGAGTTACCAAATCTTGCTCGCAGTTTGGGATATTCGATTGCGACAGCCTGGTTGACCGCCGGGTGGCCCGTGATATCGGACGTATAGTGCGATAGCGCGCCCAGGGCGAAGGCGTACTCGTTTGCGTCCTGGCTCTCCATCAGCAGTTCGCGGACGAAATCGCCGCTGCGAACGTAGTGCACCAAGTCGCTGAAGTCAGCGCTGCCAAACGGGTAGTAACCGAGGTCCTGGATGACGGCGCCGCCATAGGCGTATGCATGCGCCTCGGTGAGATCGTCTTCCGACAAACCGGGATATCGCTGGAGCAACAGAGGACGAAGCTCCGAAGTCCATACCAGATCCACGATTTCCTCGTGCGTCAGGACGGAGTATGCGTGCGAGCTACTGTTGAACATCAAGAATATAAGGAGGAACACTAACGCGCGGATACACCAAAGACTCCGACTCCTGGTGGTGGCGCCTGGAACCAGCAGGGCGGCCCTGCTTTGTATTCGTGAATTCATTTCGCGACGCTCCCTGGCCTCTCGCATTTTGTCTTGTAGGACGCCGGGGCTATAAGGGACGTCTTTACGGCCAAACGCACACTGGCACACCAACGTGCCAGCCTGAATGCCGGTTTGTTACGCTCCTACGTGGACTCGGGAAAGAGAATGAATGAATCCAAAAATGTTCAGGAGCCACACAATCACTCCGATCACCACAACAGCATTCAGGATGGACTTGATCGATCCTGCCATTGGTATGAAGTTATTGACCAGCCAAAGCAAAACACCGACCGCGATAAGAACCATTAATATTTGAAGTAATGGCATTGCCTGCTTCCTCTTCTCTCCGTGGGGATCACTCCGGAATTGCCGCTAGCTGCTACGCCGCTATTAGCGTTGGGCCGAAAACCGTAGCCATTGAATTCGATCCCGTTTTTCTTTCCCAGCTGAACAACATCGTAAGAGAGGCGAAGATGAATATCTGTTCGTTTCGGAACACATTCGCAGGAGGTGATTTTTAGAGGCCCGGTGAGGATCACCGAGCCCCGAAATCGCAAGTCACCAACATCAGCTGAAAGTTAAGCTCCAGGTGCACGACGTCGTAAACACGATACCGTCGCCAACCAAAACAACATGATCAACGGTTGGAGGCTTTTGCGGATTCGTTCCGCGGTGAACCCTTTTGCAGGACGCGAACGAGATGGCGACCGGACACAGGCACCGCCATACCTTTGCCCAATACGATGTCCCTGGCTTTGACCTTGTGGCCATACACCTGTTCGCTTGCCTCATCGTCGGGGCGAAGCGTAGAACCTTCGAGCGATATGCCGGCAAACAGGCCGCGCGAGCGCGAGTAACTAAGAATCTCCGCCCGCAGGGAGGCATCCGTGTCGGCCGAAGCGTCACGCCCCTTCGGGCCTGCCGCAGCCGAAGCGTCTGCACCCAATTTGACCTTGCTGCTCAAAATCGACTGTGCTCCACGATCATTCATGACCAGGAGAACCAGGTCCGTCGCTTGTCCACCGAGTTGAAATCCAAAACTTCCACCTTCAAGTGCATACATGGCTGGAGCGCCCCACGGTCCCTGAAAATGCTCGCCCGTGCGGCAAACCATAGCCCCGCGACCGTAGCTTCCACCGAATCCAGCAGCAAGCTTTAGGACGGATGGGAACACGATGACGCATTCGGCCTTTTCCAGTATCTCTTGAGGGATATTTTCTGGCGTATTCATGATCTCTTCCATCACGACGCCGCTTTTTTCCAGACGTTCTTGTTCTTTATTCGCCGCACAAAGCCCGCTCGCGACAAACAAGATGCAGACACCCATAGATAATTTACGAATCATCGCTGACCTCCATAAACAGATTTGTTTATCCTTTTTATTCCTTAGTGAGAGGTTAAAGCCGACGCGATTAGGCCCAACCGAGAGGATAGACTGGCAAGATCGCTCTTGCTGTCCGACACCTAATCATCTTGGGCGACTTGAAGAAGGATATCTGTGCTATTGCGCACACTTTTGCATTATGTTTTCAGTCGCCACGGAGGCACGAATCCGGACCAGTGAAGTTGTGAACAAAGAGCAATTGATTGCAGGTCAGCGGTTGCCGCTTGATTCGTTCGTAAAGCCGGAAAATGCGGGCTAATCGTGCAGGACGAGGCTCAAGAGTGAGCTGTTGATTTGCAGTCCGCCGTTGTACTTGATGAAGCCCAATTTCCTGAACTTGTTCATGAAAAGATTAACTCGTGAGCGCGACGTGCCGATCATCGTTGCGAGCATCTCTTGCGACAACTTGGGGAGCACTTTTTGTGATTGGTCTTCCGTTCCATATCGAGCGAGTAATAATAGCGCCCGAGCCAGCCGTTTCTCGGTAGAGTTGAACAGTTGATCGACTAAGTCCTCCTCGAATCGGATATTCCTGGAAAGCATATGAGCGATGAAGCGGTCGGAGAACGCGTGTTCTTCATGAAGGACGCGAATCATCTCTCTTCTGTCAATGACGAGCGCCATGGTTGGTGTAACCGCTACGGCCGTCCCTATACGCTTAGGCTGACCTGCGAGGCATCCTTCACCGAAAAAATCTCCCGGCCCGAGCATCGCTACGACCGCCTCTTTACCCATCTCATTAATGACGCAAAGCTTGACACCACCTCTTTGAATGTACAGAACGTCATCAGCGGGATCGCCTTGACCGTAGATGACTTGTCTCCCCTTAAACTCCACAATCTTTCTCGACAAGCCAGCTGAGTCGAGAAAGGCTTGAGCGTTGAAAGCTTGTTGAAGGGATTCCACATTATTCGAATGTCTCATCAGCTTCGCCTCCATCTCGCCTCATTGGGGTTCTTAACGGTGGCACTTTCTTTAATGAGGAATGCATTGCGGGCCACTCTCTCCGCATGATGACGCCCGCTTCGATCACCGATTGCTAGCGCATCAGGATTGAAGAGCGCACGATGAGGGCCGCGCTTCACCACCACCGCGAGTTTTTGGCGCCTATGTGCTTTCGCGCAACATCCCAAACGAAGCAGACTAGGTTGACCAACTTTTTACCTCCAGTAAGAAACGTCTGGCTCGTATTCTTCTTCGACTCTCCCTCAGCGGTGACCTTTGTCACATGCCCAAGTGTCTCGTCCGAACTTGAGTGCATAAAACGAGACTGCCATTGAGTGTCTCTCAGAAAAACGCCAGGGCCAAAGTTCCGATTTGAAACCCTGGGACCAGACGCCAGTCCCAAAATAGCGTGATTTCTCACCGTTCTTTGAAATGACTGCTGCAAGTTACCAAAGCAAAAGGGTTAGCTTGCTGCGAGATGTGGCTGTATTCGTGCAGTCCTCAGTCTTGCCGCGCTATCACACATGGCAAGGCGAATCATGGCAAGCCTGAGGTCGTTTCCTTTTGTTGGTCGTCCTCGAAATTCAGGCAGGCCCGAAGGGTGCCCTGACGCAGTTCACCTAACGATTGGGCACACGGCCCCGAAGACATTGTCACGTTCAAGAATCGCCGGATTGGCGATTCATCAATGGGTGTCGATGAAAGCGATAGTTACGGATGCTAAGACATCGGCGGATCTCTGGCCCGTTCCTGACTTCCGGGAGCGAAACACCCTGACATATGGGTTCCATTCCACGCGCTTGCACCTCTTTGTCGTCGCGTCGATTGGCAGCGTCTACCTTTACACGATCCAGCAAATCGGCTGGGAGCGGTTCTACCCCTACTCAACCTGGTTGTCAGTGGTCTTGCGCGTGGTCGCCGCAAAATTCCAAAGGGTATTGCAGTACACCGTCATGGGTGAATCGGACGAAAAGTGAGGAATCTCAAATGCGGAATTCCCAACTTAAAAAGATTTGCTCTCAGGGCCTCGGCCCAGCACTTCTATTGGGACTAGTGATGCTTTTGGGCGGATGTGGTCGCGAGCAAGCGGCCAGCGTGGCTAAGACACCCACCGTGACCCCAGGTGCGGGAGGTGCGCCCCAGGTCAGTTCTGTGAATCCTGCTAATTTGTTCGACTGCGAACCCATCAACAGAAAAATCACGGCGGCCTTTAGTAAGGCGATGGATCCCTTAACGATTACTACAGCGACCTTTCTGGTGACGGGCATAAGTCCCGTGACCGGAACGGTAGTCTGGGACGCAACGAACAACATTGCCCTCTTTAAGCCAAGCAGCAATCTTGCTCCCGATGCCATATACACGGCTACCATCACCACCTCGGCCAAAGACACCACGGGCAATCCACTGGCCAGTAACTTCTCATGGAGCTTCGAATCATGTCTCACGGCAGACGCCACGGCGCCGACGGTGAGTTCCACGGTTCCCGCGAATACTGCCACGGCGGTGCCGATCAACGGGAAAATCACCGCGACATTCAGTGAGGGGATGGACTCTACAACGCTGACCGCAACAACCTTTAAGGTGACTGGGCCTGGCGCAACCCCCGTGACCGGAACGGTTACCTACGCCGGTAACGCCGGCGCAATTGCAACCTTCGCGCCAGCGAGCAATCTCGCACCCAGTACGATATACACCGCCACAATTACAGCCGGAGCCATGGACCTTGCAGGCATTGCACTGGCAGGTGGGGGCTTGGCACCGAATCCGTGGACCTTTACAACGGGGACAGCCGCCGATATCGCGCCACCGACTATAACTTCCACCGTTCCTGCGAATGCAGCCACTGGGGTGGGTATCAACCAGGCGGTCAACGCGACCTTCAGTAAGGCTATGGACCCCGCGACCATCAGCACAGCAACCTTTACGCTGACAGGACCTGGGTCAGCTCCCGTGACCGGAACCGTTGCCTACGATGTACCAGGCCACGTGGCGACCTTCACGCCAACGAGCAATCTCGCTCCAAGTACCACATATACGGCCACGGTTTTAACTGGGGTCAAAGATGTGGCAGGCAATGCGCTGGCAAGTGGCACGGCACCGAATCCATGGACCTTTACGACAGGCACAACAGCGACAGGTCAAGCGCCAATAAACCTCAGATCGGCCTCTACTTTCGCTGTTATCGCTACCTCCTCGATCAGCAGCACCGGTTCTGTGCAGGTTAACGGAGACGTTGGGTTGCATCCAGGTACTTCACAGGGAATCCCTCCGGCACAGGTCAACGGGACGATACACGTAAACGACCCTCAAGTACTCCAGGCCCAAGCCGACTTGTTGGCCGCCTATAACGACGCCGTTAGCCGATCAACGAATTCTCAAACTTTGCCCGGAAATCTAGGCGGGCTAACTTTCGCACCTGGCCTCTATACCAACTCGACCTCGGTTTTGATATCGGGAGCGGGACCGGGCAACAACGTCACCCTCGATGCCGGGGGCGACGCGAATGCGGTCTTCATCTTCAAGATGGGGTCCACACTTACCACGGGACCAGGTTCCCAAGTGATCCTGGCCGGCGGCGCTCAGGCTAAGAATGTCTTTTGGCAGGTTGGCAGTTCAGCAACCATCGATACGACCACCGCCTTCAAGGGAAACGTGCTGGCCGCTGTTTCCATCACGCTGAATACCGGCGCGGTAGTGCAGGGCAGAATGTTTGCCGGGTCCGCTGGAGGTGCGGCCTCGGTGACCGTAAACGCCGCCAGCATTACTGTCCCATAGGACCGCCGCTGAGGCGCCCCCCGGCGGTGGAGGGTAACGACAGGTTCGGTGTGAAAAAAGCAGGATCAGCAAGGCTCGATGGCTGAAGAAGCGGGGCCGAAGAGCCCCGCTTCTCAAGTGAGTAGGCACGATTGAGGAGGCGACGATGAAGTTAGGATGGCGGTTCTTGGCCACAATGGCAGTTGGTTTTTTACTCGTGCCGGCACTCCGTGCGGACGACGCGGAAAAAGCGGTAAAAACAGCGAAAGCGAATAAGGATGAGGCTGTCAATTCCCCCGTGGCACCCGACGCCGCGGGCGAGGCTACGCCGGCTGCTCCCACGCCGGCGCCCGCGCCGCATTACGACATTAAGAGTAGGAAGGCGAAGCGGCGATACCCCCAGGGTTGACCTGTCTGCTGGCTATTCGTTTTGGAGGGCTGTGCCCTTCAGTGCTGGAAACCGAATCGCCTGGACGCACGGCGGCACCGCTTCTGTCGCTTACAACTTGAACGATTGGCTGGGCGTCGTTGGCGAATTTGGTGCCTTCCGAGTCACCAGGTCCGGAACTGTGGCGAGTAACATAGTGTCGGCTCATGGGGACGTTTTCTCCTACCTCTTCGGTCCGCGCGTATCCTTCCGGCACGATAGGTTCACTCCGTTCGTCCAAGTTCTGTTGGGAGGCGTGAACGCCAGCCAGGTGACGCTCTCCGGCTGTACCGTTGGTTGTGCGTCCCTCGCCGGCGATGACGCTTTTGCCATGAGCGCTGGAGGCGGATTGGACGTTAGGTTAAGCCACCGTTTCGCCATCCGCCTTATTCAGGCCGAATACTTAATGACCCGGTTCCCGGACGCTACCACCAACACGGAAGACAAAGTAACGCAGAACAACGTTCGCCTTTCGGCGGGACTCGTCGTTCACTTCGGCTCTAATGGCGAACAGTCAGCGTCGGCATCTGCCGCTTGCTCGGCGGAACCGGTGGAAGTCTTTGCCGGCGAGCCTGTAACGGGGACTGCCATTGGATCGAATTTCAATGCCAAGCGCGCTGTCCGATACAACTGGAGTGGCACCGGGGTGAGAGTTGCCGGTGTCAATGCTTCCACCCGGATTGACACCACGGGATTGCGGCCCGGCTCGTACCAGGTAAGCGCAAACTTAAGCGATGGCAGTAAGAATGGCGTTGCCTCCTGCAAGGCCAGGTTCAGTGTAAAGCAGGAGCGCTCGCCGGAGATTGCATGCGCGTCAGACCAAAGAACTGTAAGGACGGGCGGCACTGCTACGATCCGCTCAAACGCCAATAGCCCCGATAACCGCAGGCTGACCTACCGCTACAGCGCGAGCGCGGGCAATGTCTCCGGCGACTGATGAGACCGCCACGCTGAACACAGCAGGAGCGTCGCCGGGCCCGATCAGAGTGACTTGCACCGTAAGCGATGACCGCAATCCTGCGCTCACGGCTTCCGCGGCGACGACCGTGACGGTCGAAGCTCCACCACCACCTGCGCCACCGCCGCCTCCGCCCCCGCAACGGGCCGCTGTTCTGGAATCGAGGCTTGCCCTTCACAGCATCTACTTTCAAACGGCCCGGCCTACGCTCCGCGATCCCACCGGCGGCCTGCTCGATAGTCAACAACAAATCCTCAAAACGCTGGCCAGCGATTTCAAAGAATATCTTGGCATGAGGCCGGAAGCCCACCTGACTCTGGAAGGGCATGCCGACCCGCGTGGCTCCGCTAAATACAACCATATCCTTACGGAACGGCGTGTCGATCGAACAAAGAACTTCTTGATCAGACAGGGTGTTCCCGCGGCAAATCTTGAGGTCAAGGCGTTTGGCGACGAACAGAATCTGACCGACGACGAGGTGAAAGAAGCGGTTCAGCGGAATCCCGAGCTGAATAGAGACGATCGGCAAAAGGTTCTGAACAACATGCACTCGATTATTCTGGCGAGTAACCGCCGCGTAGACGTCGTCCTGAGTACCACGGGGCAACAGTCGACTCGAGTGTTTCCCTTCAATGTTCAGGACTCCTTAACCCTGATCAGCACGCAAGGCGAAGAAACGAATAAAGGGGCGGCGAAAAAGAAGTAGGAGGCGCAGTTAAAGAAACTGATCCGTCAGCCTATCTGTGTTGGACTGATATTGTGCCCGTACCGTTTTGGCCGTGTGGCTTACGGGGCAGGAGATTCGGCCCGAAACTGTACGCGAAGTGCTCGATGGCGGTGTTCCAGGCTCTTTTTGTTCCGTTGTTGTAGCGATGAACTTTCCTGGCTTGCAGGTCCCCTCCCCAG
The DNA here is from genome assembly GCA_963846235.1 of uncultured Acidobacteriota bacterium. Classification (GTDB taxonomy): domain Bacteria; phylum Acidobacteriota; class Terriglobia; order Acidiferrales; family UBA7541; genus Palsa-189. The sequence continues at coordinate 1,381,456 of CAWJVF010000002.1, read as the reverse complement.
GAAAGTAGCAACGCCGTTAGACCCACAAAGGAGGGTCCTCATGAATCATCAGAACAAGTACGTCGTCGTGTGTCTGCTTGCGATCGCAACGTTTCTTTCCGCGGCCTCGTTCCAGCCAGCCTCGGCTCAATCCGCGCCGTCACTCGGTGCGGCGTCGGGCTTCTCGGTGCTTGGCGGCCAGGCGGTGACCTGCACCAACTCCGTGATCACCGGGGACGTCGGCGTCAGCCCCACCCCCGCGTTCGCGAATGCCGGCTGCACGATTGCGGGCAACACGCCCCCTGCGACCGACGTGGCCGCAGCCTTGGCGCGCGCTGCCTTCCTCAGCACGTACAACGCGCTCGGGCTCATGCCGTGTGGCCAGACTTTCTCAACTGCTGCCTTTACGGGCAATGTGCCGGCGCTCGGGCCGCTCGCGCCTGGTGTCTATTGTTTCCCCGGGGCGGTGACGTTCACAGACACGACGTTGACGCTCGATGGATCCACGAATCCGAACGGGATCTGGGTTTTCGAAGTCGGGGCAGCCCTCACGGGCAGTGGATTCCACGTAGTCCTGGCCAACGGCGCACAGGCGTGTAACGTGTTTTGGTCGGTCGGCGCCGCTGTGACACTGTCGACTTCGACGCTGCAACCGCTGTTCCAAGGAAATATTCTCGCGGGTGACGCCGCCGGCGGGTCCGTCACCATCACCGGTGGAAGCTTGATCGGGCGTGTCTTGGCGAACGTCGCCATCACCATGACGGGCACCAACATCCACGGTTCCTGCGCACTGACGAGCCAGGCACTGGCCACGTGCCAAGCGGGCGATAACGATCACAAGGATAAAGACAAAGATAATGATAAGGACGAGGATAAGGATCGGGAAAAGGACAACGATAACCACGACGAATAGGATCGCCATCGGCTAAAACGGAAACCGCCCAGTGCCCGGAGGCGCCGTCTGTGCCGCGCCTCCTTTTTTTTCGAACACGGAGCTCCCGCCGCAAACATTGAGGTCAAGACGTTTGGCGACGAGCAGAATCTGGCCGATGACGAAGTGAAAGAAGCCGTTCAGCAGAATCCGGAATTCAATGCGGCCGAATCCAGCGCCCTTATTGATTTCATAACGACATCGGCTCGTTAGCCACGATAGGCTTTGGCGTGATGAGCGACCAAGGCTCGGAAGATGTGGCGAATGTCCCCACAAACTAACACGGCACGTACAATAGCCAGGACTCTTGAGAGCAGGTCGTCCTACGACTTCTCTCGCTTTCTTGTCTGTTTGGGTTTGTTCTCAGTCCAGCGCTCCACTGCCTCTTGTCTGTCATGGGTTTGGAGTTGCTTTTCAACGCCCTTTGCCTCCGTGCGTTTGTGCATTGGGGCGACCGATCGTTCGGAACGCGAGCCAACGGGCATGGGCGATCGGAAATTCAGTGGGTCCCTGAGGTTTTGCAATTCGCGGTAATAGTAGAGCGGAGTGGGCCGCTTTCCGTTGAACCTCAATCTCTTCAGGAAGGTAATTTCCTCATCGGTAGCATCGCCGCTCAGAGCGCGGTCCCGAAGGAACCGCTTGAACCCTGGCTCTTCTTCCGACCACTCTGCCTCCCTTTCCACAAACTCGAATTTTCTCGGGTGGCCCGGAGCGAGTCTTCTGTTCAAGACGACTTTCATAGCAAAGGTTGCCAGGTCGATGTCCCAGGATTCGATCAGCGGGTCCAGGAAAGAATCGCAGTCCTGCACAGACACGTTGAAAACATCCGTGTCCAGGAATTCCAGTACGATGACCCGCATGTGTTCATAGGTCCGTCCGACCAGCCGGGCCACTAAACGAAGCCATTCTTCGCTTTCCAGTTCTTCCTTGGCGACGTTCTTCACTACGTCCAGGAGTTTTTGTATGACCAGGCGTTCGAGTTCACCGAAGGGCTGCTTCTCAAAAATCGGCCGCACCTGTTTCTCTTTTTCCGGCGCGCATTTGCGAAGGATTAATTCTCGAACCTCTTTCAGCAACGGCGTGGCCGGCTCGCCGAGCTTCTTTTTCACTTCCTCCTTGCGTTCGTGGTCCGCCAGCTTCGAAATCTTGCCACTCGGAAGCTTCAGGAACTTCTCCATGCGGGCATAGATATCCGTCCGGCCAGACGAGGGAGGCAATTTCTTCCGCGTCAGCAGCTGGGAAATATAAGACTCGGTAACATTGGCGGCTGCCGCCAGATCTCTCTGCTCGAGATGTAAATCTTCCAGCCGCTGTTTGATCACTAAACAAACGTCCACGAATGGCCTCCGGCGATTAACTGCATGTGATTAATATATATCAAGAGTCTCAGATAGAGCTTGACAGAGTCAAGTTAATTCACTTATTCTAGTTAAGTACCGAGCTAGTCTTTCAGGCCATCCTGACCGAAGCCGGTTATCTTAATCCCCTTTCGAACGAAGCAGAACAGCTCATGTTTGGACTCGGTGTAAGCGAGGGTCCGCGAAAAGGGGGCGACGTGTACTTTTTAACTTGGGTCATCTTTGGATCGGTTACCGGTTGGATGACGGGAAGCCTGGTGAGCGAAGGCGGATACGGGCCGGTCGTCAATATTGCAATGGGTATCGCCGGAGCACTTGCAGCGGGATTCCTCGCAAACTCGCCGGATCATGGTGGGCTGGTATATACGAGCTTTGCGGCGGTTTTAGGCGCCGCGACTGTCACGGGCGTCAATGCTTATGCCAGCGCCGGCAAGCGATACGCCTGACCCGCAGACTTCTACCAGATCAAACGTGCGATGAGTGTGGCGGTCCGGAGAAGGCCACGTGAAAAGGCAAGGAGAAGCGCCATGTTAGAGAGAACCAAAACCAATAGCAGTCTTGTGGAATTAGATAGAGCTTTTCAGTATGCAGTGACTCTAGCCTGGGAAGATTTGAAGAAACCCATCGAGCCACGCGCAATACGCGTTGAATACTTATCTGAACCTGGAAGCCCGGTGGATCACTTAAGCGTCTGGTCGGTTCGGGCCGGAGGTTATCAGGACTTGGTGTGCGACTTCTGGGCATCTGCTTCTGTGGCTCATGCCAGCGGGGCAAGCTTCGGGAACAGGCATTCCTCCGACAAATTAGCCGCGAACCTCGACTTTATTATGAAGAACCAAGGCCAGTTCACGCGCGCCGCCGATGCTGGCCGTCATGGCTTAGTTCTCCTTTATCCACCCGACGCAAAGGATTGTGCCGAAGCCGCCACGTGGATGAAGCGCGCCCAGCCCCTGGCAGTTGAAGCAAGCCCAGTCTAGTCGAGGAAAGTTAAATGCAAAACCCAATTGAAGCCGGAAGAATCTTCGTCAGGGACGGCACACAGCTGCCGAAAACGATGCAAATCGAAAGCGAGCTCTATATGCCTGGCTGGAGAGTGGTTAAGAATCTTGACGGATACGGATTGGGTCGAAAAATCCACGACGCGGGATGGACCGTTCTTCTGCCTGGCTTATGAAACGAAAGCTGCTGTCTTTGGTATTGACGCAGAAAAGATGGTGCGCCGGGCCATCGAGCGGATCCTCGCAAACCGGGAGCAGGAAGCGGAGAAATTCAATTCCTTGGAAATCGTGCGAGTGACCTGGTGGGCCTCGAAGCGCTTCTTCGGAATCCGCCACGTAACTGTCTCCGCCCAATCACGGCATATCCAGGAGAGCCCCTTTCTCTTCCGGCCTAACACCAAAGACTTGGATGGCGATCCGACGGAATTGAGTTGCCCGACGGACTCTAAATTGGCGCCAAGGCAAGGAACTACCTTCGGCGAGATCAAAAAGCCAAATCTTGAATCCGTACGTGCTTGAAGGAGATTTTCAATGAGAACAATCATGCGCAATCTGGCTGGTTTTCTTCCTCACGATCGTCGTGATCCTGCTTTCAACTTCCTCCGGTTCACGCCCAGGATCTTTCCAAGTATCGCAACTTTTCGTTCGGAATGACTGTGGCCGATGTTTCCAAGCAGATCGATCAAAAACCAGCCAATGCCGCGGTGCTGCACGAACGATCCCGCGCTGATCCAGGAATTGACGCTGGTTGCCGCCGCAACCTTATGGCGTCTTGACGGCCGGCGGAGCCCGTTGATGCAGATTCTCTTCTCTTTCTACAACGGGGCTCTCTACAGAATGCTGCTGACCTATGAGGATTCCGCCACTAAAGGGCTGACCGACGACGATATGATACGGATCGTTTCCGCAAAGTACGGAATGGCAACGAGGCCTGCTCGCGACCGTGGTCAACTTTCCCCATGAACCCGTCGTACAAGGCCAGCGAAAAAGTGATCGCGCGGTGGGAAGATTCGCAATATTCGCTCAACCTTTTTCGATCCTACGGGGATACGTTTGCGGTTGTCATGTTTACAAAACAATTGGATGCCCAAGCGGCGAGTCTCCATTGCCGAATCCGTGAAGCTGGAACAGCAAGAGGCTCCCCAGAAGGAAGCCGCACGCGTCAAGAAGACTGCTGACGATTTGGAAATAGAACGACAGAAGAACATCAAGACGCTTCGCCCTTAAGATCAGGGCGCAACGACGACGATTGTTTGGAAAATCTCTAAGGCGATTTGGACGGAGGATCTGAAGATGACAGTTCAAGTAACACCTCTACACGACCGAGTTCTGGTAAGGCGACTGGAAGAGCAGGAGACTGCGAAGGGCGGCATCATCATTCCCGACACGGCCAAAGAGAAGCCTCAAGAGGGCGAAGTGATCGCCGTTGGAGCCGGCAAGATCGAGGAGGGTAAGCGAACCCCGCTCGACGTAAAGACGGGCGACCGGATCTTATTCGGCAAATACACCGGCAGCGACATCACGATTGACGACCAGGAATATCTGATTCTCCGTGAGGAAGAAATCCTGGCGAAGGTCAGTGGGATCGCCGAAAGCGGCAAGCGGCAAGAAGTAGCTCTCTGTCCAAACAGACTCAGAGGCAAAGTGCTCGTTCACCCAGGAGGGTGAAGTCCAATGGCAAAGCAAATTGTAACGGGTGAGAATTCACGTCAGGCTATTCTGCGCGGCGTCAACATCCTGGCCGATGCGGTCAAGATCACGCTAGGCCCCAAGGGCCGCAATGCTGTGATCGAAAAGAAGTTCGGCGCGCCTACTGTTACCAAGGACGGCGTGACCGTGGCAAAAGAGATCGAACTGCAAGACCCGCTCGAGAACATGGGCGCCCAAATGGTGCGCGAAGTTGCGTCCAAGACCTCGGATGTGGCCGGTGACGGCACGACCACTGCAACCGTGCTCGCCCAGGCCATCTTCCGCGAAGGCGTGCGGACGGTTGCTGCGGGTGCTAGCCCGATGGCGCTTAAGCGCGGTATCGATAAGGCTGTGGAGGTTGCCGTGGGAGAGATCAAGAAGCTCTCCCGTGAGGTGAAGGGCGACATGATCGCGCAGGTGGGCACCATCAGCGCCAATACCGACAAGCAGGTCGGCAACCTCATCGCCGAGGCAATGAAGAAGGTAGGCAAGGACGGTGTCATTACCGTCGAGGAATCAAGGACGATGGAGACGACGCTCGAAGTAGTCGAAGGAATGCAGTTCGACCGCGGCTACCTCTCATCCTACTTCGTCACCGATCCGGCGCGAATGGAGTGCGTGCTCGAGGACGTTCACATCCTGATCCACGAGAAGAAAATCAGCTCGATGCAGGAGTTGCTGCCCTTGCTGGAACAAACCGCCAAAATGGGCAAGCCGCTGCTGATTATCGCGGAAGACGTTGAGGGCGAAGCGCTCGCGACGCTGGTTGTGAACAAGCTTCGGGGAACGCTGCAGTGCGCAGCGGTCAAGGCACCGGGCTTTGGCGACCGCCGCAAGGCCATGCTGGAGGATATCGCCGTGATCACCGGCGGCAAAGCAATCACCGAGGAGCTTGGTATCAAGCTCGAAAACGTGAAAATGGAAGACTTGGGTTACGCGAAAAAAGTCACCATCGACAAAGACAACACCATCATTATCGAAGGCGCCGGTAAGAATAGCGAAATTGAAGGCCGGATAAAGCAGCTCCGCGCACAGGTCGAGGAGACGACCTCCGATTACGACAAGGAAAAGCTCCAGGAGCGCCTGGCGAAGTTGGTTGGCGGCGTTGCGGTGATCAAGGTGGGAGCAGCAACGGAAACGGAGCTGAAGGAAAAGAAAGCTCGCGTCGAAGACGCCATGCATGCCACTCGCGCGGCAGTTGAGGAAGGCATTGTTCCCGGCGGTGGCACCGCTCTTCTGCGCTGCCTGCCGGCCCTGGAAAAGCTCAAGCTCCATGACGACGATGAAGCCACCGGTGTAAACATCGTGAAGCGCGCCCTCGAAGAGCCTACGCGCCAGATTGCTCAGAATGCGGGACACGAGGGCGCCGTCATCGTCAGCCGCATCCTCGAATCAAAGGATGATAATTTCGGCTTCAACGCGGAGACCGGCGAATTCACCGACCTGATCAAGGCCGGTATCATCGACCCGGCCAAGGTTACCCGCCTGGCATTGCAGAATGCCGCGTCCATCGCCAGTCTGATGCTAACCACGGAAGCTTTGATCGCCGATATCGCGGAAGAGGAACACGCAGCAGTTGGCGCGGGTGCAGGACACGGCGGCGGGATGAGTGGGATGTACTAAGGCGTTCCAACAGCTGAAAATGTGAATCGTGGCTCTCAGAGAATGAGGCGGCCCACCGAAGGCGGTGGGCCTTTGCAGCTGACGTTGGTCGTACCGAGTGCGGCCTCGAATGATTCTCGAACGAGCACTATCGCGCTTTGGCGCGCGAAGGCAGAACCGCACTGAGGAACTACATGACAAAAAGAAAACCAAATCGAGAATTCGGCGTGGGCGCGCGCGTCGTCGTCAACCACGCGGCACCCGGAGGATACTTCGCGCGACTCGGAACGGTACGGGAGATTGTTCTCGATTCTCGTTATGGGGTTACCTTCGACAACCAAAAGATACCAACCGTCTACTTGGACGCCGAGTGTCTTGACCCAATTCCCCAAGAACCCAAGCGTAACTGACTCATCGGAGATTTTGCAGATCAGGTCGCTCCCGTCGAGCGTGACTTCATTAACTCGGCTCATCAAGCCATGGAATATGGCAACGGACATCGTGAGTCAATCAGTCGTCTTCGCATTTTTCTTCGTGGCTAGTTCACGCCTCAGCTCGAGGGAATGGAAGCCTGCTCTTTCTTGAGTGCCGCCCGTCTGCTGGCAGCTTTGCTTTTTTTCGTCCTCAAGGCCCGTTTGTGAGCCGCTTTCAGTTTTCTTTTTTTGATTGCCTTTTTCGCTGCGGACATACTCATCGTACGCATGGACACTCCCTTTGCGTCGTATCGACGTCATCTCACTAGAAATCTATGGTCGGGCTGTCGTTCTTATAATCGCTAATTGAAGCACGTTCGAGCAGTTGGATTTAGCGCCGAGCAAACTCTCGGGCGTCCAAAGTGCCGGCCCTTATTAGCCACCAGTCAGGAGCGCGCTACTTCCGAACCGGCTACAGCCGGACGCACAACGGAAAGAATCATATCCATATCGAGAGCCTTAGACACATTTAGGAAAGTGAGAACCTGGGAGGGAATAATGTCGATCAAGGTGTGCGAGTTCAGGTACGCCCACAGTTCCATCTCGCTCATCGGTCCGAGGTCAGTTTTGGCTCCCGCATAGTTTTGTTCTACGGCAAACGCGTCGGTCGATAATCGCTGAATCGACAACGATGCAATGGTGCCAAACATCAAGGCGTCGATGTCGGTCTGGAACCTGCGACCGCAAGAACAAGGAACGGAAACCGAATTAAACTTGCCAGGGCGAACGAGCTGCTGGCCCACATACTCGGTGGCCGGAAGCCCCGCGAACAAGCAACACGTTCCGCAGCGTGGACACTTCCCGACCCACGCACCACGAACGGTCGGCGTTGTTACTGGATTACCCATGCGCCGAGTCTACCACGTGGAACGAGCGGGCCGGAGGTAATCGGCAAGGCGATTTTAGGAACGTCCTGCGGAGACTTTGGTCGCGCAAAGATCGTTCTCAAATAGCTTCTCAGTTTCTTCGCGGCTCACCAATTTTGAAACAATGCGGCTATGCGCGGTCTTCACGTCTTGCCTTTGGGCTGTGACTACACCCCCGACGCCGGCTTTCGCGTCTATCGTGTACTGCACACCGTCATTCGTCCAAGCGTCGGTCACTGGTCTCTCCTTGTTTGTAGAGCCATCGCTAAACCTGTTCTGCTGAAGTGAGTAGGGGAACGGCAACGAACTCAGCTGTAGGTTGTTCTCGGCTCCTTCAGTGTACGCTCATGCCCCCAAAGCACAAGCCTGATTCACGCGGAGTCATGTCCCGCGAAGTGCTCTCGCCGGAAGGTGTTATAGTCCCGGAACCGCTCGGTTTACAGCACACGCCTTTCAAATTGGCCGAGGACAGGGAATGGCTGGAGAAGCGGACGGCCCGCCAGCTTCGCGTGGCCCGCGCCGGTGGCTGTGGCTAGAGCTTCAAGTGGCCCTGAGCGGCGTTCGTTCCTTTTTCGCCCGATGAAACATCAAACCCGTCTAGAGTCGCTTCAGCCTAATTGACTGATTGTGGAATCCAGGCAGCGACGGATGATAAGGTGACAGGGATGCGCATTCTTCTTCTCAACCTGGGTGCAGAGTCTACTCAGGAGGTAAAGCAGGCTTTATCGGGGCAAGGTTATGAAGTCCTTTCAGAACGCAGTCTGAACGTTGATGAGATTCTTGCACTCGCCCCGGAACTCCTGATCACGGAGGCAACGCCATCCAACCTTAGCTGCTGCGGTGTAATCAGCCAAATCAAGGCAAGTCCCGATCCGCGAACGCTCAAGATCGTGATGATTGTTCACGGCGGGGCGCTCGAACGCGCTCGCGGGTTGGACCTGGGCGCCGACGACGTCGTCTCTTTTCCATTTGAACCATTGGAATTCGCGGCGAGGATCAGGACCCAATTTCGTGAGAGACAGCCAGAAGTAGATCTCGAAGCAAAGTTGAAAGATGCACTGCAAAGAGAGCACCTGGCCGAGAGCGCTGTAGAAGCCCTCAGTGGCGGCACGACCGCCAAAAGGCCCTTTTGGCTAATCTCGGTGATTGCTGTTCTGAGTACAGCAGCGGTTTTAGCAGCATTCGCAACGATCATTTCGAACCGGCACAGCCGCAAGGATACGCTCCAACTAAAAGCGGAAGTAGCCCGGCTGAACGGCGGACTCCTACAGGATGGGGAACTCGCGCGCCGGGCCCAACTAGAGCGTGACTCGCTGAACGCGACCAACGGGCCAGTAACTCGTGAGGCACTGAGAGCGCAAACCGAACAGATTCGAAAAAAAATAGCAACCGACAGTGAGGGAGATAGCGAATCGCTCAAAAAGCAGCTTCAAGAGACGCAAAAGCGCCTGAACCAACTCGAGAATGAGGGCCGGATTGCGGAAACGATCGTTCACACTTACGGACCCAGCGTTTGTTTGCTGCATGTTGTCGTGGAGTTTCGGGACAAGGATTCCGGACAGGTAATTCGTATTGTTGCCGATGCCACAGGTAAGCCGCTGGTCGATGAAAAGGGGATGGTGTCTCTGGAAACGGACGGCACGGGACCGCCGCTGCAATTTGATTTTTTTGGCACCGGATTTCTGTGACAAGCGAGGGACGTCTCCTCACGAATCATCACGTCGCGGAGCCTTGGTCGAGCGACGAGAAACTAAAGGAACTTGTCGACCACGGTGCCGAAGGGTTCGTCGCGTCTTACACGGCATATTTCCCAGGGATCTCTCAAGGCATCACGGCCAAGCTGGATCGCATTTCGGCGCAGGCCGATTTGGCAACTCTCAAGCTACAGTACTCCGGCACCGGCTCACGCCGCGCTCCTGAAGCTCGATGATCGGAGTGAAGCCAGTGTGACTGGCGATCCGGTCGTCCTGATTGGCTACCCTACGGGAATCGAAGGCATTCTCGCCCGGGCAGGAAACGACATCACACGAAAAATAGCGGAAAACGCACAGGACGTAACCCAGATTGTTTCGCAACTCGCAGCGCAAGACCTAATTCGGCCAACGACTACCCAGGGACATATCGGAGATGTCCTAAAGGATAAGATTGTCTATGATGCAGCAACAACTGTCGGCGGTTCAGGCGGACCGCTATTCAACCGCGATGGTAAAGTCATCGGCGTGAACTTCGCCATTCTGAAGGATTTTGGTGGCTCAAACTTGGCGGTTCCTGTCCGTTACGCCGACGAACTAAAGAAGTAACGTCTGTAATCGCCAGCCAAGCGTTTTGGCAGTTCGATCTAAATCAGTGAGCGTCGGGGGACTGTCGCAACCCATCTGCTCGCCACTCCGTCCGGATGATCTTCCTCGCGTGATTGATGCGCGGAAGAACTCGGTGAAACCGGCCAGCCTTACGGACTTGAGCTGCGCCATCGGCGACACTAGTTGGATGGCCAGCGCGAGTACAACTGTGGCAGGGAATCCTCCTCCCGCGGAGTTGCTCCCATGGAATACCGGCCGCGTTGGAGAGGAGGCCGAGAGATCCCCAGTTTTTGCATCTTGTGGATCAGCGTAGTGCGTTTCACACCAAGTTTGGCAGCGGCGCCTTTCGGCCCGCCGATTACCCACCCGACCGATTCAAGCGCGTTCAGTATCAGAGTACGCTCTGAGTCCCGCAAAGTGGTTGTCGTTGGAGGCACAACGCTGTCTTCCGCCTCGGCCTTGGGCAAAGGGTTGGGAAGCACGCCATCGTTTGAAAGAATTACCGCACGTTCAATTATGTTTTGTAGCTCGCGGATATTTCCGGGCCACTGGTAAGAGCTGAGTGCAGAGAGCGTTTCCGAAGGGATCTCCTCGATTTGCTTGCCCATCCGGCGAGAATAGAGATCCACGAAATGCAACACGAGATCAGGAATGTCCTCGCGGCGCTCGCGCAATGGAGGCAACGAGACAGGAAAAACATTCAGACGGTAGTAAAGGTCGATGCGAAATTCACCGCGGTTCACCATCTTCATCAGGTCACGGTTTGTCGCCGCCACGAGCCGAACATCCACCTGGTGGGTATGAGTGCCGCCCAGACGCTCGAACTCCTGTTCCTGTAGGACACGCAAGAGCTTGGGCTGCAGTGCAGGAGGAATATCGCCCACTTCGTCCAGGAAGAGCGTCCCCTTATTGGCCATTTCGAAACGACCGACCTTTTGCGCGATCGCGCCCGTAAACGCGCCCTTTTCATGACCGAAGAGTTCGCTTTCCAGCAGATCGAGGGGAATGGCAGCGCAGTTGAGCTTTACGAACGGGCGCCCGCACCGCAAGCTGATGTTATGAACCGCTCGCGCAATCAGCTCTTTTCCGGTTCCTGTTTCCCCTTGGATTAATACGGTCGAATCGGTCGGCGCCACTCGCTCGACCTGTTCAAGCACGGATTCCAGAGCAGGACTCTTGCCTATGACCTGTTCGAATCTGCGCTGATCAGAAACTTGAAAGTCTTGAAGCGCTTGCATAGGAAAGCCCCCTGGGTCCAAGCTAGATATTTCGTTATCGGGCCCCGTTGTTGAGAGCCACTCGGACATTCTCAAGCAGGACTTCATCGTCGAAGGGCTTTGCGAGAAACTCAACTGCGCCCGCTCTTAACGCTTGCATCCGCATCTTTACATCCCCGTGTGCTGTAATGAAAATGGTTGGAATCCTGCAGCGTTCGGCGTTGAGCTTGGCTTGCAATTCCAGGCCAGACATTCCCGGCATGCGGATGTCTGCGATTAAACACGCTGTCTGGCGGTGTTGTCCCGATAGCAAAAACTCCTCCGCTGACGCGAAGGCCCGGGCGGGCAATCCAACAGACTTCAGCAGCCCCTGTACTGCGTTACGCACCAAGTCATCATCATCGACGATCGCAATCAGTCCGTTCTTTTCTTCGGTGACCATGCTGAGAGCGTAACAACGTTGCGAACGGCAGCGCAATTATGCTTTGGTATGAGCCTTTAATACCGCGAGATCAGGGACAACGAGCTTCTGCGACGGCTGCAGTAAATGAGGTTTAAGACATTCAAAACAAAGGTCTTTGCTTATATTGAGGTTTTTGAAGAGCGGCGGCTCTTAAGTCTTGTTGCCCGATGAAAGCTGAAGCCTGCCCGCCATTCTCACCAGTTCAGCCAGCGATTCGGCCTGCATCTTACGCATGACGTGCCCGCGATGGATCTTCACGGTGATTTCGCTGGTTCCGAGTTCAGAAGCGATTTGCTTATTGAGCATACCCGAAACCACGAGGTTCATGACCTGGCCCTCGCGCGGGCTTAGCGACTCGTAGCGCTTTCGTAAGTCAGCAAGCTCAGCATGCCGTTGACGTGCTACCCGGTCACGATCCAATGCCTGATGGATCGCGTCGAGCAGGTCTTGGTCCCGGAAGGGCTTGGTCAGGAACTCTACGGCACCGGATTTCATGGCCCTCACCGTCATCGGGATATCCCCATGGGCGGTAATGAAGACTATAGGAATCTGAACGCCCGCGTCGGCCAACTCGTGCTGAAAGTCCAGGCCGTTGACTCCCGGAAGTCTCACGTCGAGAACCAGACAACTTGGTTCATCCGGTCGCTTGTTAAGAAGAAACTCCTGCGTGGTTCCGAAGCACTGAGAGCGCAATCCCACCGACTTCAACAGTCCCTGAATGGACGCTCGCACGTCGGCATCGTCATCGACGACAAATACAGTTGAGCCATCAGGAGACTTCATCGATGTGCCTCAGTTGTCGTCGGGATAGTGAGGTGAAAACTTGCCCCGCGAGGAGGGTTGTCGCCAGCCCACAAACGACCGCCGTGGGATTCAACGATGGAGCGGCTGATGGCAAGTCCCATACCCGTCCCATAAACCTTCGTGGTAAAGAACGCATTGAAGATCTGGTCTCTTTGTGGGGGCAGGCCAACGCCGGTATCGCTGATGGACAGCAGAAGGTGCTCGTTCTCCGACCGCTGCGACTTTATGGCGAGCTCGCGTATTCCTTCAACATCTTTCATGGCATCGACGCTGTTGGTCACGAGGTTCATGATGACCTGCTGCAATTGCACCCGGTCTGCCATGATTTGAGGGAGATCTCGCGCCAACTCTGTGCGCACGGATACCGAATATCGTGACGCTTCGCTGCGCAGAAGGACAATCATCTCTTGAACCAGTTCGTTTACATCAACCAACTCCCGCTCAGAAGCACCCTTCTTGAATAGCATGCGGATTCGGCTGATGATTTCCGCCGCACGCGTTGCGTCCTTGACCATTCTTGAGGCAGTCTGGCGCGCTTCCTCCACATCGGGGTTTTCACGCGTAAGCCATCGCAAGCAGGTGTTGGCGTCCGTCACTGCCGCGGCAATTGGCTGCTTGATCTCGTGAGCCAGCGAAGCGGCCAACTCGCTCATGGTAGTAACCCGGTTCATGTACGCGAGGTCCGCCTGCGCCTGGCGCAGCGCCTCTTCCGCCTGCTTGCGTTCCGTGATATCGGTCGTGGTGCCGAGGAATTGCACCGCATTTCCGGACGCGTCTAAAACAGGATGACCAACCGAGTTGATGTATTTAACCGTACCGTCCGGAAGCAGAAGGCGCAATTCGATATCGTAATCCGAACTTGTTGCCACGGCTCGATCGATTGCTGCCTGGTACTTCGCTCGATCTTCCGGATGGATACGCTCCAGCCGTTGCACTCCATCGGGCATGCCGTGTTTCGGATCGAACTCATAGATGCGATACCACTCGTCTGAGAGATGCAACGCTTCCTTGCCCGCTACGCGCCAGACCCAACTCCCGCTATGTGCGAGTCTTTGCGCCTCTGCCAGATAACGTTCGCTCCGGCGCAGAGCGTCCTCCGACAGTTTGTGTTGAATGGCCACGCCCGCGAGATGCGTAATCTGTCCGATGATGTCCTGGTCACGCGGACTGGGACTTCGTGTCTCGCGATAGTACATGGCAAAAGTTCCAATCACTTTACCTTCCGCGGAAAAGATGGGCGTAGACCAGCAGGCCCGCAGCGAATAAGTCAACGCAAGCTCACGAAAATTCACCCACAGCGGATCGCTGGCGATATCGGAGACGATCACTTGCCTGCCCAAGTAAGCAGCGGTTCCGCAGGAACCTACCGAAGGACCAATCTCGCTTCCGTCGATGGCATCGGTATAAGCCTTCGGAAGACTGGGAGCTCCCCCGTGGCGTAGTTGCTTGCCGTTCGAATCCATCAAAAGGATCGATGCCAGGACACCGGGGGCCTGCTCTTCCACCAAACGGCACAGGCTATCAAGTATCTGAGAAAGCGAGTTGCCGCGCGCTACCATCTCGAGAAGGCGCTTCTCCCCAGCCAGCAAGGTTTCGGCACTCTTCCGGTCAGTGATGTCAGTAATCGCGCCGATAAATTCAAGCTCGTCCGATTCATCTCGTGGTGACGGATGCCCCACAACTCGCACGTGTTTGATTAAACCATCGGGCATCAACAGCCGACGTTCAAAATCAAAATCTTTCCCATCCTGCGACGCCCGGGTGATAGTCTCTCTCACAACAGCCACGTCTTCGGGATGAACCCGATGGAGAACCAGTTCCATGGTTGGGATCGCCATTCGGTCGTATTGGAAGATTCGAAAGGTTTCCTCTGACCAGATGGTCTCGCCGGTGGAGGGCCTCCAGCCAAAACTACCGGTGTGGCTTAATCGCTGTGCTTCCGATAAATACGCCTCGCTTTGCTGCAGCTTCTCTTCTTGTGCTTCCAACGCCTGCGTAGCCAATCGCCTATCAACCCGGGACGTCAGCAGAGCCAGTCCGAGAACGATAAAGGTGACGGCGGCAATTCCAGCGGTTCCAAGTGTGGAGACGCTTACGGCATGAGACAGGTCCGCCGGCATGCCGGAGGCGGTGAAATTGGCGGCGGCCATGCCGGTGTAATGCATGACCGGGATCGCGGCACCCATCACGACGGCTCCGGCTAACTTTTCCCAGCCGATCCCCGTTTTCTCATCTCGGAAGTGAAAGGTAATCCATAACGCAGCGAGAGAAATCAGAACCGCGAACACGACGGACAGGACAACGAGAAAGAAATTAAACTGGCATATGGCAGGTAAACGCATGGCGGCCATGCCGATGTAATGCATGCTCGCAATACCCGCACCCATCAGGACACTTCCGACGACCGCTCGCAACGGACCCATTTTCTGCCGACCCACCACGCTCAGTGCAACGACGGAAGCGAGAATGGCCGCAAGCAGTGACAGCAGAACGGTCGGCCAATGGTAGGCCACGGGAATCGGCAGGATGAACGCCAGCATACCTATGTAGTGCATCGACCAGATGCCAGTCCCCATCGCACCGGCCCCGCCTAGCAGCCAAACCGCGCGGGTCCACCCGCCTGCGGCAATTAAGCGACCTGCAAGATCCAGAGCCACGTACGATGCAAACATGGCGATCAACACCGAAAGTGCCACGAGTGCGTAGTTGTACGAGCCAATCAAGTTCACGGCGGCCATGCCCCTCCGGACGGTTGCCACGCCAAACAGTCACGCTACGTTTTTATCAGACTTCATCCTCCCGAGCTCGAACGATCGGCCCCGCGCTTCTTCTCGGGCCATTGGTGCAGTCTTAACCATACTCACCGCCTTTTTCAAATTCATGTGCTTCAACTTTGGTGGGTAGAGTGAAATTAAAACTTGCACCGCGCGGAGAGTTGTCGCCCGCCCACAATCGGCCGCCATGCGCTTGAACGATGGAGCGGCTAATCGATAGCCCCATGCCGGTCCCACTAGGCTTGGTGGTCACGAAAGCATTGAAGATCTGGTTTGCTTGCTGCGGGGGAAGCCCCACGCCTGTGTCGCTGACAGAAATCAGCAGATGCTCATTTTCGGACAGCCGTGAGTTGACGGTTAGCTGGCGCATGCCATCTACCTGCTTCATCGCGTCGATGCCGTTGATCATGAGATTCATTAGTAGCTGCTGCAATTGAACGCGATCCGCGATCACCTGGGGAAGATCGGCGGCAAGGTCTGTGCGGAACGAAATCGAATACCGGGTTGCCTCGCCGCGCAGCAGGACGATCATCTCTTGAATAATTTCGTTTACATCAACCAGCTCCCGTTGCGAAGTATCCTTTTTGAAAAGCAGGCGGATTCGGCTGACGATTTCCGCGGCTCGAGTCGCGTCCTTGACGACTCTCGAAGCAGCTTCGCGCGCCTCTTCAAGATCGGGCTGATCGCGCGCAAGCCAGCGCAAGCAGGTTCTGGCATCGGTGCCTGCTGCGGCAATAGGTTGATTCACTTCATGCGCGAGGGAAGCAGTCAACTCTCCCATAGTGGTCACCCGGTTGACATGTGCGAGATCTGCCTGCGCCTGGCGCAGGGCTTCTTCAGCCCGCTTCTGCTGGGCGATACTCTCGCGGAGCTCCTTCTCTACCTGCTTGCGCTCGGCGATCTCCAGCAGCAGTTCTTCGTTGGCGCGAGTCATGTCCGCAGTTCGTTCCGCGACTCTTGCCTCAAGCTCATTTCGCGCTCGCGTGCCCTGACTCATTAGCAGCGCAAACACCAGAAAGACCAGGTCGTAGAGAAGGCGCGACACCGCGTTCGCCTCAGCTTCGAAGAAATAGGTGCGGACAACCGAAGCAAGCACCGCCGCGACAATGCCGGGTCCCGTGCCGCCGTACCAAAACGTGATCGCGATTGCAGATAGCGCAAATGCAGTAAACGGCTGAGGCAAATGGAAATGCAGAAAGCCTTGCGCCAAGCCGAGAGCAGCTGCAAGAGAGATCAAAGCTAATCCGTAACGCAGAGCGATAGATGCGGGCGGCCGACGAGGCCAATTCGCAATCTGATTTTCCCTACGCAGGTAGCCCATTGTCCCAGCCCTTGCGGCGGCGCTCGCGCTCCCGAAAAGCAGTTGGAGCGACCGCACTACGAACTTTGTAACTATAGCCCTGTTTCAAGGCAGACTTGAAGGTGCTGCGCGGCCCGGAACGAAAATCACACTTGCCACACGGCAATATGAGACCAGGCCTGGAATTGGGCCGAGGCTCAGCCATGACGGTTTCTGATTGGTTTTCATTGTTGATGTATCCGCGCCCCTGGTGCTGCTGGCAATAAAGGAAATAAAGGAGAGGCACGCGGCTAATTCGTCGCCTACGTTGAACAGTGCCTCGTTTTCACTTGAGGATGACACGCACAACCAACGTGCAAATGGATTGCCAGTGGGGAGCTGATCGTTGCCGCAAACCTCGCATTATCCAACATGAAGGGCAGAAGCAGATGTGTCCAAGTGTCGATATGCGGACGGAATGTCGAAATTAGCTAAGCCTGCGGACGTGGCTTCAGATTGCGAATACTCAAAATCCCATACCTCCAACGTTGAAGTCGCCTAGCTCAAAGATGAGTTTGGCATTGCGAATGCACTCTTGCGTCCAGCGACAATCGCGCCGCAGCGGACACACCGGGCACTTCAGCACGGGAGGGGGCACCTTGAAAAACCGGAAAGCGTGGCTCGCAGTGATAGCTGCGATAACTCTGGTGATAGCCGCAAGCAAACTACTCTGCGGAAATGAGGACAACCAAAGGGATCGTCAAACGATTCCAGCCGCGGCCCGTGAGGAGATCAAGTCTGTCGAATCAGAGATTGACCGTATCGAGGACGAGTCTTTCAACAGAGTCCAATCGCAGACGTTGGACGGCTTTCAGCAAAACATTCTCCTTGAGAAATTAATCTTTTATGACCAGAAACTTGCGGTGAACAGGAATGAATCCTGTGCCTTCTGTCACATGCCGGAAACCGGGTTCACTGGGCCAGTCAGCGCTCTTAATCAAACGACAACGGCCTATCCTGGGTCGGTTCGGACGCGGTTTGGCAAACGAACCCCTCAATCTCATACGTACGCGAGCTTCGCACCGGTTCTTCACTACAATACAGAACAAGGCGATCTTGTTGGCGGCCAGTTTTGGGACATGCGCTCTACAGGACTACGCCTGGATAGCGCGCTTGCCGAGCAGGCACAAGATCCTCCACTCGATCCTGTAGAGATCGGCTTGATCGACCCGGCATGCATGGTCTATCGGATGTCCCAGCGTCCTTATCGTGCCGTGGCGGAAAGACTCTGGGGTGCGCAAGCATTCGTCATTCTCTGGCCGGCCAACACAAATCAGGTATGCGATCGCCCGGGACCAGCGTCTGAAGCGGATCCCTTGCCGCTTCATCTCGGAGCGGTGGAGCGAGGAATGGCGCAAACGACATTCGATCGAATTGCAGAAGCGATTGCGGCTTTTGAGACTTCGCCCGAAGTGAATTCGTTCTCTTCAAAATACGACTATGTGATGGCCGGAAAGGCGGAGTTCACCCCAGAGGAAAAGATGGGCTACGAACTATTTCGCAGCAAAGCCACGCACTGCAACGAATGCCACAGAGATGGAGGCCCGGGTGAGGAGCCGCTATTCACGGATTTCACCGCGTCCAACTTGGGCGTGCCGCCGAACCCGGCGCTTCCTTTCTACAAGGAAAATGCTCCCGACGAATTCGGCTACGCGGCTAACCCGGAGGGCCTTAAATATCGGGACCCCGGAGTGGGCGGTTTCCTGGCTAGCAAGCAAGATCCGAATCGCGAATGGGCGGCGATGTCCAGTTCTTTTGCCGGAAAGTTCAAGACGCCCACGCTCCGGAATGTAGACAAACGACCGCGTCCTGAGTTCGTGAAAGCCTACATGCACAACGGATATCTCAAGTCACTCAAGGAGGTCGTCCACTTCTACAACACGCGAGACGCGCTGCCGAGGTGCAAGCCCGGAGATCCGGGCGAAAAAGTGACCTGCTGGCCGGCGCCTGAAAACCCGGAAACGATGAATCGAAAACAACTCGGCGATTTGAAACTGAGCGATCAACAAGAAGACGTCCTAGTGGCATTTCTCAAAACGCTAACGGATGGCTACTCACCATCGTCGAGCGCGCCGTCAAGGTGAATGCTGATGGGCTTCCGTCCACGCAAAGCTGGCTTGTTCATGCCTGGCCAGCACGTTAGTCGAATCGCAAAACACTCAGTCATCCTTCCGATACACGAGACGCGGGCCAGAATCAGCCCGTCGCCAACCGTTAGCTTCTGATTTGTTTCCATTGTCAAACTTTCCGCACGCTCACTGAACAGTTCCTAACATGAAGCTGAGGAGAGTTGTGTTCAAGTGTCGAGGCGCGGACGAATGTCGAAATTTCAGATGGGCTCTGGATTTACAGAATCCTCAAGTCCCAATGCTTCCAACGATTGAACCGATCCGGTCAAAAGCCACTTTGGCATTGCGAATGCACTTTCTCGGTTATAGACGTGGAGCTGGTGAGTATTGCAAACGAGCGCCTGCGGATAGGAAAGGTTCCACGCCTCATTATTCTTAATTCTTATCAAAACGGAGGTTTTCTAATGGCTTTGTCTAAGACTGAAGAGCGCAAACGAATTGATTTGTCCAATGGGCCTCAACCGATCCGCGGCGATCGGGGCGCTTCCATTCTGGGGCCCCGCAACATACCTATGGAGCGCGAAAATCCCGATCTGCTACGGTCGCCCTCCACTGACGCGGGCACCATCCCTAACCTCAAGTTCTCATTCGCTGCCGCGCGTAACCGAATCACCCCAGGCGGTTGGGGACGCGAGGTGACGGCGCGCGAGCTACCAGTGGCAACCACAATGGCTGGTGTGAACATGCGTCTCAAGCCGGGCGGCATCCGCGAATTGCACTGGCACAAGGAGGCCGAGTGGGCGTACATGCTGGCCGGCCGCGCCCGGATTACTGCTGTCGACGCGCAAGGCCGTAACTTCATCGACGACGTCGGCGTGGGCGACCTCTGGAACTTCCCGGCGGGCATCCCTCACTCAATTCAAGGCCTGGAGGAGGGTTGTGAGTTCCTGCTGGTGTTCGACGACGGCAACTTCTCGGAGAACGAAACTTTCCTGATCAGCGACTGGTTCGCTCATACGCCGCGCGAGGTGCTGGCCAAGAACTTCGGCGTGGCCGAGTCCGCCTTCGCCCGTTTGCCGCAGGACCTTGAGCAAACGAGGTGGATCTTCTCAGGGGGCGTGCCCGGCCCGCTGGCGCAAGACACGGTTCAGTGCCCGGCGGGTCCTGTACCCGTGACATACAGCTACCGCATGCAGGCCCAGAAGCCCGTTAAGGTCGCGGGAGGCCAGGTGCGAATCGTCGATTCGTCCAACTTCCCGGCCGCGAGGACGATTGCGGCGGCACTGGTGGAACTCGAGCCCGGCGCCATGCGCGAACTGCACTGGCATCCCAATACCGACGAGTGGCAGTACTACATCAACGGGCGGGGGCGCATGAGCGTATTTTCTCCGGGGAAAGCGAGGACGTTCGATTTCCAGGCGGGTGACGTGGGCTACGTGCCGTTTGCGTTTGGACACTACGTCGAGAACACCGG
Organism: uncultured Acidobacteriota bacterium; assembly: GCA_963846235.1. GTDB lineage: Bacteria > Acidobacteriota > Terriglobia > Acidiferrales > UBA7541 > Palsa-189. The sequence goes on along the minus strand of CAWJVF010000002.1, from coordinate 1,361,120 downwards.
CGACGAGCCGTTGGTGTTTCTGGAAATGTTCCGCAGTCCGTACTTTGCCGACCTGTCGTTGAACCAATGGATGGCGCTGACGACACCGAAGCTGGTGCAGACCCATTTGAACCTGGACCAACAGACGATGGATCTCCTGCGCAAGGACAAGCCCATCATCGCTCGCTAAGCATAGCCAAGCGTAGCCGCCGTGCTGGGTCGCGGCGGCCACGCCTTTCTTAGACGCAAGCAAGATAGGAAGAAAAGTCTCATGCACAACGCGACAATCAACGGGGTTGCGGTCACGACGACCTCAAATTCGGCCGGGATCAGCGAAGTCGGGCTTCGCGACCTGCTGCTCCATGCGCTAACAGTTTCGTCTGGGGCTGTCGATGCTATCAGCTTTCTCGCGCTGGGTAAGGTGTTCTCGGCCTTCATGACCGGAAACATCGCTTTTCTCGGGCTCCGGATTGCACGTGCCCCCGGGCCCGGAATCGTGTCCATTCTCGTCTCGATGGCTGCCTTCGCGGTCGGAGTCTACGTCTCGACGCGAATCGTCCCTTTTGAAAGTTGTGGCATCTGGTCTCAGCGAGTCACGGTCGCCCTAGGCGTATCGCTGATTGCACATGCCATTTTCCTGGACGTGTGGTTTGCGACCAGGGGGCAACCTCCAATCGACGTCGCCCACATTCTGCTCGGTTTATGGGGAGTCGCGATGGGGATGCAGAGTGCTGCTGTTCGGCGACTTCAGGTGAACGGTGTGTTTACGACCGCTGCAACAGCGACCGTCATATTCCTCGTGGGCGACTTCGTCAACTGGCGCGACACGGTTGCAGAGAGACGTCGGCTTACGGGTGTGCTCGTGTCTTTGTTTATCGGAGCCACTGCAGGAGGCCTGCTCCTGGTGCACGCGCAGATCTATGCTCCGGTTCTACCATTCGTGATCACAGTCGCGGTGGTCATAACCGCAGCGATCTATTTAAAGTCGTCCAACGTCGCAAAGTACCCAAAGCAACTGCAAAATCAGCCCGAGAATTAAGGTAATCGTTTGAATCAGCAACATTCTTGAAAGTTTTTTGAGCTGCGGATTGGCTCACCCGGGCGTCCTTCGTCTACACAATGGTTTTCCGCAAGCGCCCTCGCCTTGACCTGTTGCTACCACAGTCCGAGGCGTCTCTCCCCAATTCACGGCCAGGCCGATCTGAAGTCTCTACACATCTTCAGATAGCGGTGCTGGGTTTAAGTCGAAGTCTTGACGTTGTGTCCGCCGAAGGACACCTTTTCCTTCCACGGTGAGGCATCTGCCCGATTACCTAAATCTCTCAGTTGAAAGAGGATGCGCAGACTCGAGCTATTCCGGGTGGTTTGGAGGGGCGCTTGCATTTCTCAAGTTCGTCGTCATCGGGAGGAAGCACAAATGCAACCGGCAAACATAGACACTGCAGGCGAACAGAGATCTCAAATGAACTCGAACTCCGAAAACGCTCGACAATTCAATGAGGCCCTCTCGCGCTCTCTGCCTTCATTTCAGCGAATGGCTTTTCGAAAGCTCGGCAATGCAGCCGACGCGGAGGATGCGGTTCAGGATGCACTTCTCTCTGCTTACAAGCACCTGGATCAATTCCGGGGCGGAGCGCAAATGTCCACCTGGCTGACGACCATTGTCATCAATTCCGCACGGATGCAATTGCGCAAGCGGTCCGGTCGCATCCAGGTGTCGCTCGATGAGCCGTTTGACGACGACCAGCAGAATTCTCTAGCGGAACGAATGGCGGACGACAGCCCAACCCCTGAAGACGTCTGCCGTGAATCGGAGTTGCATGAGCGCGTCCGGCAGTTCTTGTCGCAGATGTCAGCTCCGTTGCGCAAGGCCCTTCAGTTGCGTGGTGTGGAGGGCCTCACAACGCACGAAGCAGCAGTGATTCTGGGAGTGCCAGAGGGAACGGTGAAAGCTCAGCTCACTCGCGCGCGCGCGAAGCTCCGCCAGCTTATGCGTCGATCGCTCAACGTAAAACCCAGTTCATTGCGGATGCGCACTCCTGTGTCGGTCGTGACGATTGAAGCGGAGAACACTCGCACGCGCGTGACGAGCAGTACGGGAGGTCGCTCTCGCAGAGCGCTACCGCGGCGTAGAGGATCAAGCAGACAGATTCCAGCAGGTCTTGAAGCCGGCCGGAAGGTGGCCTAGCCATCACCAGGTCGCAGACGGCGAAGTGGCCGCCGTCAGTAATTTGCGGTAATTGAAGAACGGGGAATCCTATGTGGATCGTAAGACTTGCATTGCGGCGGCCCTATACCTTCGTGGTATTGGCCATACTTATCCTGATCATGGGTGCGCTCGCCATCGTGCGTACCCCAACAGACATCTTTCCCAATATCAACATACCCGTTGTGAGCATTATTTGGAGTTACAACGGTCTCGTGCCTGAGGACATGGCGGACCGGATCGTCAGCATCACAGAGCGAGCGCTCACTACCACAGTGGACAATATCGAGCACATCGAGTCCCAGTCGCTGTATGGAATAGCTGTCGTCAAGGTTTTCTTGCAGCCGAATGCGAGTATTCAGCAGGGCATTGCACAGATCACGGCGGTTTCTCAGACTCAGCTGCGGCAATTGCCTGTAGGAACGACGCCTCCGCTCATTTTGGCATATAGCGCATCGAGCGTACCCGTCCTGCAGCTGGCTCTGTCGGGCCAAAATATGTCGGAGCAACAACTCAACGATTATGGCCTGAATTTCATACGCACCCAGCTTATCACCGTGCCTGGCGCATCGGTTCCTTACCCGTACGGTGGTAAACAACGCCAGGTGCAGGTAGACCTAAATACAACGGCATTGCAGTCGAAGGGGCTGTCACCGCTGGATGTAGTGAACGCGATCAGCTTGCAGAATTTAGTTTTGCCCACAGGAACGTCCAAAATCGGCTCTAAGGAATACGACGTTTCCATTCCCAATGCAGCACCGCAAACGATTAACGACCTGAACCGAATTCCGATCAAGACGGTCGGCGGGACTACGATTTACATAAAAGATGTTGCCTGGGTGCGCGATGGATTCCCCCCGCAGACAAATATCGTGAAGGTGAACGGGCAGCGGTCCGTATTGCTGACGATTCAGAAAGCTGGAGATGCGTCAACTTTGAGCGTGATCGCGGGCATTAAGGCACTTCTGCCGCAGATTAAAACCACGGTTCCACCTCAACTGCAGATCAGCCCTCTCGCGGATCAGTCGATTTTCGTCCGAGGCGCGATCAGCGGAGTGGTGAGGGAAACGCTGATTGCCGCATGCCTTACGGCTTTCATGATTCTCACGTTCCTGGGCAGTTGGCGCAGCACGCTGATTATTGCGACCTCCATTCCTCTGGCCATCCTGACCTCCATCATTGTGTTCAGCGCCATAGGAGAAACGATCAATATCATGACGCTCGGTGGACTCGCCCTCGCTGTCGGCATCCTGGTGGACGATGCCACTGTAGAAGTCGAAAACATCAATCGAAATCGCGCTGCCGAACCAAATAAGGACATGGATGAAGTTGTTTTGGACAGCGCTTCGCAAATCGCGACACCCGCGTTCGTATCCACTCTTTCAATCTGCATCGTGTTTGCTCCGATGTTCCTTCTGTCAGGTGTGGCGCGATATCTGTTTGTGCCCCTCGCCGAGGCAGTGGTGTTCGCCATGTTGGCATCGTATCTGCTCTCCCGCACGATCGTTCCGACCATGGCGAAGTACCTATTGCGCGGAGATGACAACGAGAAGAATGGTTCCACTAGCCGCAATCCGTTCGTGCGTCTTCAAAAGCGTTTTGAGGCAGCCTTTGAGAGATTCCGCGTCCGTTATCGCGGCCTGCTGGAGAGCTGCCTTCATTACCGCGGTGTTTTCCTGATTGCATTCTTCGTGATGTGTCTAGGTTCGCTCGCGATCTTGATTCCCTGGTTAGGCCGAGATTTCTTCCCGAACGTGGATAGCGGCACTTTCAAACTTCATTTGCGCGCTCCCACAGGAATGCGCATTGAACAGACGGCTAATTTATGCGATCTGGTCGAGCAGTTCATTCGACGGGAAATCCCGGCGAACGAAGTACAGAGCGTCATTGACAACATCGGCCTGCCTTACAGCGGCATCAATCTGTCTTATAGCAATTCGGCCCCCGTTGGGACGTCGGACGCCGACGTTCTTGTGACGCTCAACGCCAACCACCATCCCACCGACAACTACGTCCACCAGCTTCGTCTGACATTGCCCAAGCAGTTTCCGGGAGTGGAATTCGCCTTTTTGCCAGCCGACATGACCGGCCAGATTTTGAATTTCGGATTGCCGGCTCCAATTGATGTCCAGATCGTGGGAAATGACTTGGCGGGAAACCGGCTGTACGCAGACGCGCTGCTCGAGAAGATGAGATACGTTTCAGGAACAGCTGACCTGCGGATTCAGCAGCCCTTCGATGAGCCCTACCTGCGCTTCAGAGTCGAGCGCACGAAAGCCGAAGAGCTTGGCTTCACCGCTCACGACATAGCGCAAAATCTTCTGGTTTCGTTAAGCGGCAGCTTCCAGACTTCGCCCTCGTTTTGGGTGGATCCTCAAGACCATGTCAGCTACCAGATCGCCACACAAACGCCGCAATACCGCGCGGACACGTTGCAGGACATTGAAAACATTCCGGTCACCGGGACAGATCCCAATGCGCCGCCATCAATTATGGCTAGTCTCGTTTCTATGCAACGGGGAACCGGCATGGCGGTGGTTTCGCATTACAACGTCGCGCCGGTGATCGACATCTTTGGTGCGGTCGCTGGACGGGATCTCGGCAGCGTATCCAGCGACATCAACAAAATTATTGATTCCACGCGGGGGCAATTACCTCGGGGGTCTCAAGTCGTCGTTCGCGGGCAGACGCAGACTATGCAGGCATCCTACATCGGACTCTTGAGCGGATTGGCATTCTCGATCGTACTCGTATACCTGCTGATCGTGGTTAACTTCCAATCCTGGCTGGACCCTTTCATCATGATTTCGGCTCTGCCCGCCGCGCTCGCCGGAATTGCCTGGTTTTTATTTGTAACGAACACGACTCTGAGCGTGCCCGCACTCATGGGGGCGATCATGTGCATGGGGGTCGCAACCTCAAACAGCATCCTGGTTGTGAGCTTTGCGACGGAAAAGATGGACCAAGGAAGCGATTCCGTCAGCGCCGCATTGGAAGCGGGCTTCACGCGCTTCCGGCCTGTGTTGATGACCGCCCTGGCGATGATTATCGGAATGGTGCCGATGGCCCTCGGCCTTGGTGATGGCGGGGAACAAAACGCTCCTCTCGGTCGCGCGGTCATTGGCGGATTGCTTTTCGCGACAGCTTCGACACTCTTTTTTGTACCGACATTTTTCAGCCTGCTGCAGCGTTCACGCCGGCAGACAGCTGCGAGCAGTAAGTGAGCGCCACGTATATGGGAGCTACTATGTTGAGCCAAACAGACAATGTCAGAGAAGTCGCCGGCCATTCGCGCCCGCAGAATGATCCGAAGCCGGCAAAGTCGGCTCGGAGGCGATGGCTCGCGCTCGGGGTTGTGTCGTTCGCAGTTGCCGCCGTGCTCGCGTATGGGATGTGGTCCCGCGTGAGAGCCAGCAAAAAGCTGGGAGCGGAGACATCGCAACTGGCTATCACTCAAGTATCCGTTGTATCGCCCAAGCAAACTACCCCTGCCCAGGAGATCATCCTGCCGGGGAACGTACAGCCTTTCATCAGTTCGCCGATCTATGCACGCACGAATGGATACCTTAAGAATTGGTATGTCGATATCGGAGCGCCCGTCAAGCAAGGGCAGTTGCTTGCTGTAATCGACGCCCCGGAAGTCGACCAGCAATTGGCGCAATCACTGAGCAACCTGAACACGGCGAAAGCAAATCTCGCGCTTGCAGAGATTACCAAGAATCGCTACGAGGGGCTCATCAAGACCAATGCCGTTGCCCAGCAGGACGTCGACAATGCGGTCGGCTCCTACAAAGCAAACTTGGCGATCGTGGAAGCGGACGAGGCCAACGTCAAGCAGCTTCAGGCGCTGCAGGGTTTTGAGAAGATTTACGCTCCCTTCGACGGCGTTGTGACGGCTCGTAACACCGATATTGGCGATCTGATTGACTCCGGAAGCGCTGGCGGTGTGAAAACCGATATGTTTCACATCGCCCAACCTGGCACATTGCGCGTTTACGTAAATGTCCCCGAGGAATATTCGCAAGGCGTTAAAGTCGGCATGACTGCAAATCTGGCTCTGGCCGAATTTCCGGGACGAACTTTTCAGGGGAGACTGGTCCGCACCGCCGATGCCATCAATGTGACCACCCGCACACTGCTTATCGAAGTTGATGTGGCGAATCCCATTGGCACTTTGCTCACGGGGTCTTACGCCGAAGTCCACCTGCAGGTGCCGACGCCGGCTTCCACCTACCTGATTCCGGTCAATACGCTGCTGTTCCGCTCCGAAGGTCTACATGTTGGCATCGTCAAAGATGGAAAAGTCGAGCTTTCGACCGTCACCCCTGGCCACGACTTCGGCGATCAAATCGAAATTGTGTCCGGCCTTAAGGCGAACGATCAAGTCATCATCAACCCGCCCGACTCGATCGTTTCGGGACAGCAAGTCCAAATCGTTCAGGCCACGTTGCCGGGAGATACCGAATGAAACCGGCTCCAAGCACCGCTTTCATGGGGAACTTATTTAAGCCAGCCTGGCGAGTTAGTCTGCTGGGATTGGCGTTGCTCCAGCTCAGCGGCTGCACTGTCGGGCCGAACTACCACACTCCTGTGGCACAGATTCCGTCCTCCTATAAAGAAGCGCAGGGTTGGAAGCCTGCCCAACCCAATGACCAGAATCTTGGCGGCGATTGGTGGACGATATTTCAGGATCCGCAGCTTAATGATCTTGAGGCCCAGGTCAATGTATCGAATCAGAATCTAAAAGCTGCAGAAGCCCAGTATCAGGAGTCGCGCGCGGCTCTCCGTTACGATCGCGCTGACTTGTACCCGACGGTCACAGCCGATCCGTCGGCAACTCGTACGCGGATCTCCGCCAATCGTCCGCCACCGAATTCGATCTTTAATGGCATCACCGAGAATGATTTTGTGCTGCCCTTCGACCTCTCTTATCAGGTCGACGTTTGGGGACGAGTTCGACGCACGGTCGAGGCGGCTCGAGAACAGGCGCAAGCCAGCGCGGCAGACTTGGCGACGGTCAACTTAAGCATGCACGCCGATTTGGCGGTCGATTACTTCCAAGCGCGCAGCTTGGACGCCGAGGAACAGCTTCTCAATTCTACGGTCGCGCAGTACCAGCGGTATCTGGATTTGACGCTTAACCGTTTCCAAGGAGGATTGTCTTCGGAGGTAGAGGTCCAGCAGGCCAGGACGCAACTGGAAACAACACAAGCACAGGCCATCGATGTCGGCGTGCTACGCGCGCAATACGAACACGCAGTTGCAATCCTTATCGGCAAGCCTCCCGCGGAGTTCAGTCTTCCGCCGTTGCCGCTCACCGCTCCGCCCCCACCCATTCCGGTCAGTGTGCCTTCGGAGTTGCTGGAAAGGCGCCCGGACATCGCCGGCGCGGAAAGACGCGTGGCCGCAGCAAATGCGCAGATCGGAGTCGCGAAATCGGCCTATTACCCGGTGATTAGTCTGGGTGGTTCGGGCGGATTTGAAAGTGCCAACATCAGCACTCTGCTCAATGGACCGAGTGGGCTGTGGTCTTTCGGAGCCTCAGCCTTGGTCACCGTCTTCGACGTAGGAAGACGCCGGGCGTTTACGGACGAGGCGCGAGCCGCCTACGATTCTCAGGTCGCTACCTATAGGCAAACTGTCCTGACCGGATTTCAACAGGTGGAAGATAATCTGGCGGCTTTAAGAATCCTGGAGAATGAGGCTGCTGTGCAGGATCAAGCAGTGACAGCTGCCCAGAGTTCACTCGCCCTTTCCATTCAGCGGTATGAGGGCGGCGTCACCAGTTATCTCGAGGTGACCGTTGCGCAAAGTGCCGCGCTTAGTGACGAGGTGACGGCGGTCAATATCCTGGGCCGGCGCCTGGCAAGCGCCGTCTTGCTGGTTCAGGCTCTCGGTGGCGGGTGGGAGCGTTCCAGTTTGCCACAGCGCCCCGAGTGCTGCGGCAAGCTGACAAGCAGCAATTCCAATTGATTCGGCGGAGCTATGTCATTCATCACGGGTATCCTGATTGCCCGCGATCGAGTCTCCTTAGGTCACTTTCCCCGTTGCGATCACACTAATCATTCAGTAAGCTCGCGTCATTCGTTCGACACGTGTCGTCGCCTTGTCACCTGGATGATCCGGCCATTTTTGTGCGTACGCGCTAACCCCAGGGAGTGCCGCAGAAATAGCTCGAAGTGACGCTGTATCAGAGACTCGAATGCGGCCTTGCAGGCAGATCTCTTATACCTTCGTTCACATCGACTAAACCCCTCTTTGGCACGTCAAATGCATCTTTGTTCGCCAGAAGAGGCAAATGCAATGAATAATAATGTAACCTCCACGCTGGATCCAACGCGTCACAGCAAGGACGCGACTGAATTTGCGAAAGCCCTGCACCGTGGAATTGTCGGTCAAGATCAAGCCATCGAGAACGTCTTGCAGATCTACCAGACATTCCTCGCTGGACTCAATGCGCCGGGACGCCCGGTGGCTAATCTGCTGTTTCTGGGACCGACCGGCTCCGGCAAAACGCGAGTCGTGGAAGTTATGGCGCAATCACTATTCGGCGATCCTCGTGCCTGTACCAAGATTGATTGTGCAGAGTTTCAGCATTCCCATGAGATTGCCAAGCTGATTGGTTCTCCCCCAGGGTACCTGGGCCACCGTGACACTCAGCCATTGCTGTCGCAGGAGATGCTCGACCAATGGCACACTGAAAAAGTGAAGCTCTCGATCCTGCTGTTTGACGAAATCGAAAAGGCCTCGGACGCGCTCTGGAAGCTTTTGCTCGGAATATTGGATAAGGGCAGTCTGACCCTGGGCGACAACAGCCGAGTTGACTTCTCGAGATGCATCATCATCATGACCTCGAACCTGGGGGCTAGCGAGATGGCCAACTTGGTGCACGGCCGCCTCGGCTTTTTCCAGATGACCGACGTACTCGAGGACAGTTTCGATGAAAAGATCGACCGCACTGCGGTAGAGGCGGCCCGACGCAAGTTCTCACCTGAGTTCATGAACCGCATCGACAAGATGGTGGTGTTCAAGACGCTGCGTCCAGAGCACCTGCGGCGGATACTGGACATTGAATTGAGCTTGGTGCAGCAGCGCGTGTTGATCGCTCCTGGTACGAACAAATTTGTCTTTAATTGCACCGAGAGCGTCAAGAACTTCCTGCTAGAACAAGGTACGGACCCGAAGTACGGCGCTCGCCATCTGAAGCGGGCCATCGAGAGGAATATCGTCTTCCCGCTGGCGAATCTCGTGGCGACCGCTCAGCTGAAATTCGGAGATGTCGTGCGAATTGATCTCAGCCCCGACGGTGGGATGAGCTTCATGAAAGAGGCGGAGGGAGCCTTGAGTCTAGGCTTGCTGGAACTCTACGAGAACGAAACCAGACCACCTGCCTGGGCAGCCGCCGAAGTCTGGGCTGTAGCTTAGCGTGGAATTCTCACTCCGTTCAAATCCAACGGTAGTCTGCGAGGCGTGGTCGCCCTGACTTAGCCAACAGAACTACGCACGTACCGCCACAGAAACAAAATTCAGCCTTCGATCGCGAGTGCATCTCCTGAACAGCTGAGAGCATCGGGCAGAATCCATGCCGGCATCCGCAGGCATCAATTCCATCTCGCTTGAAGGGTTGCCATCCTCGCGAAGAACCATTCGCTACACAAACAAATAGACTGGCCCCGATTGTCCGTATGGGGACATCGCGTCCGCGGGCTGGCATGCGCGTCTCGCTATCGCTCGTACCCCACCTCTATTTTCCGCCACTTACAACTAAAAGTTTGGCAGCCGGCTTGCCTCTTTCCATTGTGTCGCTTGAGTTGGTCAAGCGCTTAGCAAATGCAAATTTGAGGAGAAACAACAATGTTCACTGAAGCCATCGACAAGGTGCACCCAGGCCACAGGGACACGAAGCCTTTCCAATTACTTTCATTCTTCGCTGTTCTCGTCTTCGCGCTATCGCTTCACCCCGCCAAAGCGCATGCGCAGATCATTGGAGAGCTCGAAGTTACCGTCCCGTTTCAGTTTTATGCCGGGAACGCCAAGCTGCCCGCCGGCAAGTACGTCCTCCACATGCTCGACAACTCCGATCTGAGGACCATGGAGATCAGCACCCCGGACGGCTCCACGTCTGCTCTCTTCGAAGTCGAGGACGCCGAAGCGAACTCCGCCCCTCGCAAGAGCGAATTGATATTCAACAAGTATGGCGATCGCTATTTCCTTGCGAGGGTTTTTGACGAAGGCAACCCGGACGGCAGCAGAGTTCCCGAATCCCAGTATGAAAAGAAGGTCAGCCAAGCGGCGGCAGAAGCCCAGGAACACGTGCCGGCATACCATCAGGGGCAACAGGGAAAGTAATGATCGCGCAACAGCAATCGCCTGAGCGCGAGCGGGCCGATTTATCTCGCGCGACAAATTTAGCTCAACGGTTTTAAAAGGAGGAAATATGAAACTTCAAAAAGTCGTACTCGTTTTGATGGGAATGATGTTGTTGGTCGCAGGCAGGTCGTCGGCTCAAGACGTGAAGACCGACTACGATCGCAATGCAAACTTTACCCAATACAAGACCTACTCGTGGGAACAGGTCCAGACACAGGATCCGCTAATGGTCGATCGGATCAAGAGTGCAGTGAATGGCGCTCTGGCGGCGAAGGGGCTTACGGAAGTTCCGTCAGGTGGGGACCTCTCCATCATGGCCATGGAAACTACCCAGAATAAGCAGACGCTCGACACGTTTTATAACGGTTTTGGCGGAGGCTGGCGCTGGGGAGGATTTGGAGACGCCACTACAACTACAGACACCTACAAAGTCGGAACGCTCATCGTCGACCTCTTCGACACGAACACAAAGAAGCTAGAGTGGCGCGGCTCGGCCAGCGACACGCTTTCCAATAAATCCGAAAAGAACATCGACAACCTCGATAAGGGCGTGGAAAAAATGTTCAAGAAATTCCCTCCAGAGCCTAAGAAATAACGCTTGACCAGTTTTTGCGTGCGGCCAATCGGTCGCACGCAAAAACGGACAGTCAGAGGAGCTTATGAAGTTTTTAAGCGGTGGTTTTGAAGCGAACGGGATTATTCGAAGGAATGAGAGGAATGCCATGCTGCAGAGAAACTCAATTGCAATCCACTTTGAAAAGAAGGGCGTTGGTCGATTTGCTGCCCTGATTCTATCCGCGCTTCTCTTGGGCTTCTGGTTCGCGCCAGCATTCGCCCAGCAGCCAGGACAACGGACCTTTGCGTCCCCTGACGATGCCGCAGGCGCGTTCTTTGCTGCAATGCAAACGCAAGACGACCAACTTCCGTTGAGCATCCTCGGGCCAGCCGCAGAGGAGGTCCTCTCTTCCGGCGATCCAGTGGAGGATGCGAATGCGCGTATCAGCTTTGTCGTCAAGTACCGGGAGATGCATCGATTCGTGACAGAACCGGATGGAACTTTAACGCTGGTTGTCGGTGCCGAGAATTGGCCCTTTCCGATTCCCTTGGTAAACAACCGCGGTTCTTGGTATTTCGACACGCTCGCGGGCAGAGACGAGATACTCTTCCGCCGCATAGGCAAAAATGAAATTGCTGCCATGGACGCTTGCAAGGACCTGGTTGAAGCGCAAAAGAAATATTTCGCCCGCCCAGTGGGAAACCTCTCCAAGCAATTCGCGCAAAAACTGGTAAGCGATGACGGCCGGCACAATGGTCTGTACTGGCAGGATGCTCCGAACGACTTCGACAGCCCAATTAACCCCCTGATCGCGCATGCCGACGGAAAAGGCCCAAACGACCAAGGCGGCGATCGGTATCCCTTCAACGGGTATTTCTTCCGCATCCTCACTAGCCAAGGACCCCATGCACAAGGCGGAGCCAAGAATTATGTCGTCAATGGAAAAATGACCGCGGGATTCGCTTTCGTTGCCTACCCTGCGGAGTACCGCTCCTCAGGAGTAATGACCTTCATCGTCAACGAATCGGGAGTCACCTACGAAAAAGATCTTGGTCCCGACACAACAAAGATCGCAGAAACAATGACCACCTACGATCCGGATTCCACCTGGCACCAGGCGCAGTGATGGAGGAAACCATGAACTTTCATAATAAATCCGCATCTCTGACGTCCGCGGAACCAGGAGAATTGATGATGAAATTAGTAAAGCAGAGTTTGACATTGTTAGTAATCGTCTCACTCGTGTTAGCCACGACGCCCGGAGGGTTCGCCTATCAAACAGATGAGTCAACGGCGGCGCCAGTTCAACCCGCGCAGCAAACTCCAGAGCAATTGCAACAGTTGGTAGCACCAATCGCACTCTATCCAGATGCTTTGGTTGCGCAGATCCTGGCGGCCTCGACATATCCCACTGAAATTGTCGAAGCAGATCGCTGGATGCAGCAGCATCCCGATTTAAAGGGACAACAACTCGGTGACGAGGTGAATAAGCAGCCTTGGGATCCCAGTGTCAAGGCGCTCACACAGTTTCCCTCGGTGATGGCGAACCTGGACAAGAATCTCTCCTGGACCTCATCGCTGGGGGATGCATATGTAAATCAGCAGCAGGCTGTGATGGACGCCGTCCAGGTTATGCGCCAACGTGCGCAGCAAGCGGGAAACCTGAAGAGCACGCCTCAACAGAAAGTAACGACGCAGGGCCCGACCATTGTCATTGAACCAGCCAATCCGGACGTCGTCTATGTGCCCGCTTATGATCCTTGGCTGGTGTACGGCGCGCCCTTAGCGGTGTGGCCCGGATGGTACCCGGTTCCCGGCATTTTCATCGGCGGCCCGGCGATTGCGTTCGGCGTAGGCTTTGGAATTGGCTACTTCGGCCGCTTTGGCTGGGGATGGCATCACTGGGGATTCGACTGGCATAACCGCGCCGTCATCTATAACCACAACACCTACATCTCCCATAGCAGAACGTTCATCAATCGCAACAATTTCGATCATCACGCAGGGGATTTTCATGGAGGCGCAGCTCCGAGAGGCTTCGACGGCGCGCAACATGGGTTCGCGGCGCCACACAGTCAGCCCGGGACGCACTCCGGTGCGTTCAGCGGTTTTGATCACGGTGGCATCGCCAGGTCCAACTCCTCTCGTGGACAGTCGAGTTTTGGCGGAGGGTTTCACGGTGGCGGTGGGTTCCATGGCGGAGGCGGTTTTCACGGAGGCGGAGGTCGAAGATAGCCTTCTTCCTCATTATCTTGGCAATTGCTCGTGGAGAAAAATTATACAGACGCAATCAGTTGCACTTTCAAACTCAAAAGGAGGATGTCATGAATGGAATGCCAGCTACATTATCTTACCTGCTGATCACTTGGGGTACGATCACCGCGGTGCTGTTGGCCTTGGTGATATATGGCAACACGCTCTCGATTCGCGAAGACGATGAAATCTATTTGAACCGAGCAGAAGATCACATGATGGCGGCCGAGCAGAGGGTTTTGATCACAAAAATGGATCGCCTCAAGCGAGTCATCATGGTTCTTGCATCAGTTTCGGGAATATTGCTCATCGCCAGCGCCGGCCTTTGGGCATGGATTGGCTTTCACAGTTAGAATGGTGTCCGGGGTGAGGCCAATCGGCCACCCCAAAACGGACAGCCAGACGACTTGGTTTGGAACGATGACGATTTTGGGAAAGTCCACGGTCAGGGATTTGTCGCGGTTAAGGTCGGCTTCGCGCTTCGGCTTCTGCCAGCCAACCACGCCTTAAATGCTCCGGCGAAACATTTGAGAGGTAAGGTTTGATATCGAGAATCGGGGTACGATCGAGCATATCGACTCCACGGACGTGAAGGCGTGGACCCTCGCGGCGAATGAGTTCGACAACAGTCAGGCCAATCGGATTCGGGCGCTTAGGCGAGCGCGTGGCGAATACCCCGTGAGGGCGATTATCGCTCGGTGGCATGCCAACCAGTTCGAATCCTTCGGAACGATCGAAGGCCCAGATCACGAATAGGTGGGAAAAACCCTCGATATCCGTGAGGCCTAGCTCAAATTCCGGCTCAATTTCGAGGATGCCATCCGCATCGTGCTTTGTGCCTAGGCCTCTAGGGACTTCACTAGCATTCTTGTAAGGACTTCCCACGTATCCGATGGGCTGCATGGGAAACGTGTTCACCGTTATCCCTCACTTTCTATTCGCGGGCGATTCCGGGCGGTGGCGATCAGAAAAAGGACCCGTCGAAAGCATCTGGGAATAGATCCGACATCCGGCGCACCGCCATTTGCCCGCCGAGGTTTGAGAGAATCACTTCGGCATCTCGGCAAAATTCCCACAAAATCTGCCTGCATGCGCCGCAAGGAGGCGTTAGCCGCTCCGTATCGGCAACGACGGCCACCGCATCGAAGCCTCGCTCGCCTTCGGAGAGAGCCTTGAAAACAGCCACACGCTCTGCGCAGAGCGTTAACCCGAAAGTCGAGTTTTCGATATTGCAGCCCGTAAAGATGCGGCCCGAATTCGCTCGAAGAGCGGCACCGACACGGAAATGGGAATAGGGTGCGTGTGCGTGTTCGCGCGCTTTCGACGCGGTAGCAATAAGGTCCGTTCTCTCTTTGTCCGTCATTTCACTATGCGCTCGCGTGGGGCACCTATCACACGACGTACGAGCGGCCGTGGAGTTGGAGCTTCGCGCGTGATATGAAAACTCGACGCAACCAGCGATCGCGCGTCGTCAAGGCGTGCCAGAGAGTTGTAATGGATTGTGCAAAGAACCTCGCCCTGCCGGACTGCATCACCTCGTTTTCGATGAAAGACCAACCCGACTGCGGGATCGATGGCATCCTCCTTGGTGTTGCGACCGGCGCCCAAGGCGATACATGCGAGTCCTAATTTTTCGCAGTCGGTGATTTGCGCGTAGCCATTCGCGGGGCTGGTCACCTCCGCAGTATATTGCGCTTTCGCCAGGCGCTCCGGATGATTTACAACACCATCGTCCCCGCCTTGCAGGCGGATGATCTCACGGAATTTTTCTTTCGCGCGGCCAGCGGCAATCTGGTCGGCCGCAAGCCGCTTGCCTTCGTCTACTGAAGCGACGCGCTCGCCAAGATAAAACATCCATGCGGAGAGCTCGAGACATAGCTCGCGGAGATCAGCAGAGCCCTTGCCGTTGAGGATCTCGATCGATTCCGCGACCTCCATCGCGTTCCCTGCAGCGCTGCCGAGCGGCTGGTCCATGTCCGTAATGAGCGCCACGACTCGCTTGCCCATCCTCTTGCCCGTTTCGACCATGAGTTCTGCAAGACCGACGGCCTCTTTTTCAGACTTTAGAAAGGCTCCCGAACCCGTCTTAACGTCGAGCACCAGTGCGTCGATTCCCTCGGCCAGTTTTTTGCTCATGATTGACGCGCAGATCAGGGCGGGACTCTCCACGGTCGCAGTGACGTCGCGCAAAGCGTAAATCTTCTTGTCGGCCGGTGCAATTTCCGCAGTAGCACCTATCAGTGCGCAGCCACACTTACCCAGCACGCACCTGAAATCGGCAAGCGAGAGGTTTACGTTAAAACCAGGAATAGATTCAAGTTTATCGAGTGTGCCGCCGGTATGGCCAAGCCCGCGGCCGCTGATCATGGGCACGACGAGGCCACCCGCGGCTACGATGGGAGCGATGATGAGCGACGTCTTGTCTCCCACTCCCCCCGTGGAGTGTTTGTCTACTTTCTTGCCGGGCAAATCGGAGAGGTCCAGGGTGCGCCCGGAGCGAAGCATGGCATCGGTGAGGGCCGCGATCTCCGAATGTGTCATTCCTCGCCATAAAATGGCCATCAGCAAAGCCGAGATTTGATAATCCGGAATCTCCCCGCGCGTATAACCATCGATAAGAAAATTGATTTGCTCAGGGGTGATTTCCGCCCCCTCGCGCTTTTGGCGGATGAGATCAGCGACGCGCATAGACTGGAGCGCCCAAGTTTATCGAATCTATAAGGGAACTACGAATGAGCGCACCTTAGCTGCGTGACGATTGCTCGACGTACATTTGCTGAAGTTCCTTGAGGATCGACACACTTTGGCTCGCGCCGAGCCTGTCCGCGCCTGCGCGCAACAGGGCTAGAGCCGTGTTGAGATTTCTGATTCCACCGGCGGCTTTTATCTTCAACCCGCCCCGATGGCGATTCATTATCCCCACAGCTTCGATCGTGGCGCCGCCAGCCTTGCTGAAGCCCGTGGACGTCTTTATGAAATCCGCGCCGCTCTGATTCACGATCTTGCAGGCGAGTTCGATTTCCGCGGCATTCAATAACCCGGCCTCCACAATCACTTTGCAGATTCTGTCTGCACCGACCGATTGGACGCCGCTTGCGACCTGCTGCAACTCGGTTTCAACTTCCGCCATCTTTCCACTCTTGAATAGACCAACATTCATGACGACGTCGATCTCGTCGGCTCCGTCGTGAAGCGCTTCTTCTGTTTCCGCTAATTTTGTTCCGGTTGTATTAGCGCCCAGGGGGAATCCGACAACTGTACAGACTTTGACAGAGGTTTTGCGCAATAGATCTCGAACCATTCGAACGTAGGAAGGATTCACGCAAACCGTGAAAAAGCCGCTCGCGGCCGCTTCCTTGCATAGGAGCGCAATATCCGATTCGGTTGCCTCCTGCTGCAGGTTGGTATGGTCGAATTTGCGAGCGAGCTCGTCTTTAGAAATCAATTTATCTGTCATCACGGCGCTACTGAACGGACAGCATTTCCACGAATTCTTTCAAAAGATTCTGAGCCACGCGACGCCGATAATGGGCCGTCGAACGCATGTCGTCTATGGGCTCAATCTCCTGCGCTAGTTTCTCGATCGCGGCGCGCGCAACAGCGGGGGAGATTTTATCACCGCTCAATAGTCGCTCGGTTTGCGTTGCGCGCAAAACGATCGGAGCAACGCTGCTAAAGGCGAGCCGGACGTCGGCGATGCGGCCGCTTTCTAAACGCGCGCCCCCTGCGAAGCAGACTTTTGAAATGGCTTGAGCTCTCCTTGTTCCCACTTTCCGATAATAGGACCGCCAACCTGCTTCAGCACGTGGCAGCCGGATTCGCCGAATAAGTTCGTCGCTGCGCAGATCCATTTTCTTATATCCGGAGTAGAAGCCGTGAAGGGGTCGCCACTTTGCTCCATTGCTCGAAACCAGCTCGATTTCCGCATCGTAGACGAGCAGTGCGGGCGGAGAGTCAGCGGCAGGAGAAGCGTTGGCGATATTTCCGCCAATCGTTCCTCGATTTTGTGTGGCAACGGCGCCCGTTTCAGATGCGGCTTGGCAGAGCATCGGAAACTCACGGGCCAGCGTATCGTGGTTGCGTAATTCTGTGTAGGTCGTCGCGGCTCCTATGGTCACGAAGTCGGGTGTAACTTCAATTCCTCTCAGCTCCGGCAGTTTCCAAACGTTCAGAAAATATCGGTGTGAGAGTTTTCCTGCTTCGAGCAGGACCATCAGGTCCGTTCCCCCGGCGAAGAGCTTCCATCTGCCTGGATCTTGGCTGAGCCGGCCGAGAACTTCATTCAGGTCGCGCATTGGCTCGAGGTGATAACCGGGGAGGAATGCCCTCACGAACCTCGCTCCGATTCGCGACACGCTTGAAGAACCGATTCGACAATTTTTGTGTAGCCTGTGCAGCGGCAAAGATTGCCGGCAAGTCCCTCTCGGATTTCAGCCTCGGTGGGCATAGGGTGTCGCGCCAGCAGGCTCACAGCTGCAAGGATCATGCCTGGAGTGCAAATTCCGCATTGCGCGCCTCCATGTGCAAGAAATGCCTGCTGAATTGGGTGTAGATGCTTTCCAGCAAGTCCCTCGATCGTGAGAATCTCCGCGCCCTCCGCTTGCAAAACGGGCACCAGGCAGCTATTCACCAGCGCGCCATCCATTTCCACCGAACAAGCTCCGCATTCGCCTTCGCCGCAGCCCTCTTTTGTCCCGGTGAGACAAAGTTGTTCGCGCAGCACGTCCAGCAAGCGCGCCATCGGATAGGCTTCAAATACTACGGCCTGCCCATTCACGCGACACGACACTCGGATTTTACCGGCCAAGTCACGCATGAACGTGCTCTAGCATCTCGAGCAGCATTTCCGGCGTGACAGGAATTCGATGAATGTCCGCACCGGTGGCATGGGCAATTGCATTTGCGATTGCGGGTGCGGTTCCGTCCAGAGGGAGCTCGCCGATACCCTTTGCGCCTGCGGGTCCTCGTCCGTAGGGGATTTCCTCGAAGAACACACGGATGGGCGGAACATCCACGGAAGTCGGCATGATGTAGTTGGTCATTTGTCCATTCAGCATGCGTCCTTGCTGCCAAACAACATTTTCGTACAGGGCGAGGCCGATTCCTTGCGCTACTCCGCCTTCGATCTGTCCCGCCGCGAGGACAGGGTTGATGACTCTTCCGACTTCCTGCACCGCCACGAAATCGTCGATATGTACTTCGGCCGTGCGCATATCCACACAAACTTCCGCTACATAGATTGCCCACGCGTAGGCGCTGTAAGCGTCGCCCTGATATTTTTCGTCGTCCCAATGGAGATCGCGGGGATGTTCGTATTTCACAAGTGATTTTAACGGTCCGAACCGAGTGATGTACTGACGGCACGCCTCCGCAAAGGCACTGGAGTCATATCCCGGCTTCAACAACTCACTCCCCAACAGCGTTTCACGCAGGGCATGGCCTGCCGATTCGACGAGCCCTCCTACGATCATCGCAGTGCGCGAAGCGACCGTCGGTCCGCTATTGGGAACATCCGCCGTGTCGGGCTGCACGATGTCAATTTGATCGCATCCTATGCCGAGCGCCTCTGCTGCAATCTGGGTGAAGATGGTGTTCGTGCCTTGGCCCATTTCCGTGCTCCCGGCCAAAACCCGCACGCGCCCCTCAGGAGTTGCTTCTAAAGCGGCCTCGGAAGCCAGATATTCCTCGCCTGAACCTGTGAAGCCGGCGCCGTGTAAGAAAGCGGCAAATCCGATTCCTTTTTTAATCAGTGCGCCGGCATTTTCGTTTTCAAACCGGGTGCGCTTGGCGTAGTAATCAGCCATCTTGAACGCACGCCTCATCAAGCGCTCCATATCAACGTTCTCGCGCACGACTTGGCCAAAGGCGAGGGTATCGCCTTCGCGAAGGAAATTTCTCCGTCGCAATTCGTCCGTAGTGAGCCCGGCAGCTTCGGCCACTCGATCGAGATGACGTTCCAGCGCGAAAACGCTCTGGGGCGCGCCGAAGCCGCGGAAGGCTC
Source organism: uncultured Acidobacteriota bacterium (assembly GCA_963846235.1). Classification (GTDB taxonomy): domain Bacteria; phylum Acidobacteriota; class Terriglobia; order Acidiferrales; family UBA7541; genus Palsa-189. The sequence goes on along the minus strand of CAWJVF010000002.1, from coordinate 1,341,755 downwards.
CGTGGGGAGGGGTATTCGTTGCAACCGCCCGGCTGCGAACGCGCACGTTCGGGCAGTTGTACGGGCCGGCAGCGTGAATCGTTCCGCGTGAAAGGACTACCGGGGAGAGCGTCTCGTACGCCCCGCCATCGATTGTGAAATCGATGTCCATCGCCAGGATTTTGCCATCCCGCGAGACGGCTGTGCGATGGTGTGTCCGCGAGGGATGGCGCTTGGTGGTGGCAACCATGTCTTCGGCGCGATCATAAATCATTTTTACTGCTTTCCCCGATTTCCACGCCAGGAGCGCCGCATGGGCCGCGAGCATCGAGGGATATTCTTCTTTCCCTCCGAACCCACCGCCCGTTTCGGTCTGCACCACGCGAATCCGTTCTTTCGGCAGGCCAAAAAGTTGCACCAGCGCCTTATGCACGTAGTAAGGACATTGCAGCGAACCCCACACCGTCACTCCATCGGCTTCGTTCGCCCGCGCGATCATTCCTTGCGGCTCGATGTAAAGCTGCTCCTGCGCCCCAGTTTCGTATTCGCCTTCCACGATTAAATCTGCGGAAGCCCATACGCTCTCGACGTTGCCCTTCTCGATGAGGAAAGACTTAAAGATATTGTCGCGGCCCCAGATGATTTCTTTCTGTGCGAGCGAGTCTTCCATTGTGAAAACTGCGGGGAGTGGCTCGATATCGATTTGTACGGAGCGCCGCGCCTCTTCGAGCAGATATTTGTCCGGATGAGCAAGCAAGAGAATCGGTTCTTCGGCATGATTCACGATTTCGCCGGCGAGGCAGGGCTGGTCATCGATAATCAGGGCAATGCAGTTTTTCCCGGGAATATCTTTTGCCCGCACGATCGTGAACTCGTCCCAGGGAATATCGTGAATATCGTCTCCGAAATGAATTGCACGAATTCGCCCGCGGGCGACCGGGCTGCGAACCGTGATGCCGTACAGCATGTCAGGAAATGTGAGATCATCAACGTACTGCGCGGCGCCAGTGACCTTTTCCCGCCCCTCTTTTCGTTGTACCGATTTTCCGATGAAGTGTGTTGCCATCGTCTGGCCTAGTAAAGCGTCTTATCGCTTTTCTCTTCCCAGGCACGAAAAGCTTTCTGGGCTTGCTCGCGCATCAGCGGGATCATGGGAATCGTACGTTGGGAGTGCGGTCTCGCTGCCTCCTTGTAGATCAGCGAATCGGCAAAACCGATTTTGGCTGCATCCTCGGCGGTATTGCCGAAGTACACGCGCGCGGGCCGCGCCCAGTAAATGGCTCCCAGACACATGGGGCACGGTTCGCAAGTTGTATAAAGCTCGCAATCCTTGAGTTCGAAATCCGCCAGCTTTTTGCAAGCTTCTCGAATCGCGATGACTTCAGCGTGCGCGGTAGGATCGTTGGTGAAAGTCACCTGGTTGACGCCCTCTGCGATGATTTCGCCATCCTTCACCACAATGGCTGCAAATGGGCCCCCTCGTCCCGATCGCACATTTTCAATCGAGAGTTCGATCGCGCGAGCCATGAAAGAATTTTTGTGATCGTTCAATTCGATCCGCCGCTCGGCTGAACTCATAGAAATCTCGAGGACCCGGTCATCACCGGCACGGAATGCAAGGCCACCACTCTTTTCTGGTACGTGTGCGCTTTCTCCAGAATTTCTTTCTCATTTAGCGTCAGCATACGACGGTCCTCCATTACCAGCTTCCCATCGATCACAACCGTTCTCACGTCCGAACCTTTCAGCGCATAAACCAGCTGCGAATAGACGTTGTACATCGGCGTAGCATGCGGCCCGTTTGTGTCCACGAGGATTAGATCCGCTTTTTTGCCCTCCTCAAGGGAGCCGATCTGCTTCTCGAGATGCAGCGCCCGGGCGCCGTTAATCGTGGCCATTTCGAGAGCTTGCTTCGCGGGAAGCGCGCGCGGATCCATTCGCGCAACTTTCTGAAGCTTGGCAGCGAGATCCATTTCGTCGAAAAGATCCTGGCTGTTGTTGCTGGCGGCGCCGTCGGTTGCCAAGCCGACGCGGTTGCCTGCTGCCAGCATTTCGACGACGGGCATCACGCCGGCAGCAAGTTTCATATTGCTGGAAGGGCTGTGGACGCTACCCACGTCGAACTGACGGAGCGCCGCGATATCGGCCGAATCCACCCAGATGCAATGAGCGCCCACCATGTCGGGCCCGAGCAATCCAATTCGGGAAAGATACGCGACAGGAGAAAGACCATGCCTGGAGCGGCTTTGCACCGTCTCGAACGGCGCTTCAGCGATGTGAATCAGAATTGGCACACCGTTGCGGCGCGCGAGGGCGCCCGCAGCCTGCAAATTCGCCTCCGAGAGCGTGTAAATCGAGTGCGGCGCCACCGCCGGAGTGATCAGCGAATCATTTTTCCATTTATCGATGAACTTCTGCGTGTACTCGAGCGCCTGCGGCTGGCGTCCGATGATCTGGGGCGGGAAAATCGACGATCGTCTCGCCGAGAATTCCGCGCATCCCGGCCTCCTTGGTGACGCGCGCGACCGCATCTTCGAAGTAGTACATGTCCGCGTAGGTCGTGATTCCGCCACGGATCATCTCGACCATGCTTAGCCGGGTTCCCCATTCGACGAAGTCTTCCGTAACGTTCTGTGCTTCGGCGGGGAAGATATACTTCTGCAGCCAGTCGTTCAGGGAATGGTCGTCGGCGAATCCGCGAAACAGGCTCATGGCGGCGTGCGCATGTCCATTGATCAGCCCTGGCAGAACCAGAGCGCCGCTGGCGTCGATCGTTCTCCGGGCCCGATGCTGCGATTCGATTTCGGCTCGCTCGCCGATTGCTGCAATAAACCCGTCGCCGTATGGCGGCCGCGCCGTTTTCGATTACACGGCTCTTTGCGTCCATCGTGACGAACGTTCCGCCGCTAACAAGCAAATCTGCGCTATTCATTACCTGGAGCTCCTATCCCCTTCGGATGGAGATCCAGCGGCCACGGGCAAGCCAAGGCGTGTACATAGGATGGAAACGGGGAAAACGGTGTGTCGCTGAAAAGGCAGGACTAAATCGCTCGAAGTGCGTTTTAGCCATTGCGAATCTTACCAGATTTTCGTTCGTGAAGTGAGCACTGACGCCGGAACTCACGAGGCTTAGCGGGCAGCTTTAGGTTGCGGGCGCTTTTTCCAAATCCTCGGCAATGCGCGGAATTACTCGTCGTAGCAGTGCGACGAATTGAGTCCTCACTCGCTCTCCGGTTTCCATTACCTCGGCGTGACTGATGCGGTTGGTCCAGGATGCCTGCCGCCATGTTGGTCACACAGGAAATTCCAAGCACGCGAATATCCCATGTGGCGCGCCACGATGACTTCTGGCACAGTCGACATTCCCACCATGTCGGCTCCCAACGTTCGAAGGTAACGAATCTCCGCTGGCGTTTCGAAGCTCGGCCCCGAAAGGCCCGCATAAACGCCCTCTTTTACGTCTATGCCGAGTTTCCTTCCCTCCGCAATGGCGATCTCACGATACTTCGGGCAGTAGGCTTGACTCATGTCCGGAAATCTCGGGCCGAAGCGATCTTCGTTCGGGCCGATGAGCGGGTTGATGCCATTCAGGCTGATGTGATCGCGAATAGCGACCAGTGCTCCCTGGACGAAGTTGAGATTTATCGCGCCGGCAGCATTGGTTAAGATGGCGGCCTGAATTCCCATCTGCCGCAACACGCGCATGGGATAAACGACGTCCTTAACGGAGTATCCTTCGTAGAGATGAACGCGCCCCTGCATGACTGCGACGGGAACTTCATGCACTTTCCCGATCACAAGCCGCCCGGCGTGTCCTTCGACCGTGGGCTTGGGGAATCCGGGGATTTTTTCGTAGGGAACGCGAGTCGGCGTCGTCAAATCGTCCGCAAACGCTCCCAGGCCGGAGCCCAGGACAACAGCAATTTTCGGACGCAATCTGGATTTCGAAAGGATGTATTTAGCTGCTCGTTGCGAGCGCGTGAAGTCACCGCGTGCGGTCCTGCCGGGCACGGGTGGCACTCATTACATCATGATCCCGACAATGGAGGCGGACATGAGATTGGCCATCGTGCCCGCCATCAAAGCGCGAAGCCCAAGTTGCGCCAGCTCTGTGCGCTTATTTGGAGCAAGAGCGCCGATGCCGCCAATCTGGATGCCGATGGAGCTGAAATTCGCGAAACCGCAAAGCGCAAAGGTAGCAATGGTGTAGGAGCGTGGGTCGAGCGTGCTTTGCATCGGTCCCAGCCGCTGGAACGCGACCAGTTCGTTCGTCACCATGCGCAAGCCTAGCAGATTGCCAATCGTTGGGCAGTCCCGCCATGGGATGCCGATGAGCCACGCGACGGGCGAAAAAATCCAGCCAAAAATCTGCTCGACGCTCGAAGGAAACCATCCGACTCCATGTGAAACGAGCGCGTTGTGCGCTGCGCCGAAGCATCCGTCCACCAGGTAAATGAGAGCGATGAAGGAAATCAGCATGGCGGCCACATTGAGCGCAAGATGCAAACCGTCGATCGTTCCGCGCGAAATCGCTCCGAGTATGTTCGCATCGCGCTCCATTTGCACGATCTCTACTCGGCCCGCGGTCAAGGGCATCTCCGTTTCTGGCACCAGAATTTTAGCCAGTAGAATGGTGCCGGGCGCCGTCATGATGACGGCCGCGAGCAGGTGTTTGGCCTGAATTCCGTATGCAATGTAGGCGGCCATCATGCCACCCGAGACGTGGGCCATTCCGCTGCTCATGATGGTCATCATTTCCGACCGTGTCACCTTCGGTAGAAACGGGCGGATTGTAAGCGGCGCCTCCGTTTGGCCCATAAAAATGCTAGCCGCGACGTTCAGCGACTCGGCTCCGCTTGCGCCCATCAGACTTGTCATTACGCGCGCAGCTGCCTTCACGACCAGCTGCATGATTCCCAGGTAGTAAAGAACCGCGAACAAAGCCGCGATAAAAATGATTGTGGGCAGCGCTTGAAATGCAAAATAAAAGCCCCGCGGGGAGTTCTTCTGCCCCAGGTCTCCGAAGACAAACGACGTGCCATAGTAAGCGAAATCCAGCAGCCAGTTGGCCGCTGCGCCTAGCTTTTCGAAAAATAGCCGGCCGTATTCCCACCGCATGATCAGAAAAGCAAAGGCGATTTGCAGCCCGAGGCCCCACGCCACGGTTTTATAACGAATTGCCTGACGATTAGCCGAAAACGCGTAGGCCAGTCCCAACAGCGTCAGCATGCCCAGAATTCCCGTGAAGCGATCCATTTGATGCACTCTTCTTCAGCTCCGTACTGCGAATGAGTTCCGTTGGATAGCGTTAACTGACAGCTTCAAATGGCGCTTCTGAGCAGCGGCTGTGCTCATTCGCGCCCGAGGAACGCATACCGAAGCAGGAAAAGCACCGATAGGACCCAGATCAACGGCCTGATCTCGCGATAGCGTCCGGTTCCCAACTTGATGAAGGTGTAAGAGAGCATCCCGAGACTGAGGCCCGTGGCGATGCTGAAGGTCAAGGGCATTGCCACCATTGTGATGAAAGCGGGAAAAGCGTCCGTCAAATCATTCCACCGGATTTTGGGAATTGAGCTGCACATGAGCGCGCCAACCAGAATCAGCGCGGGCGCCGTGGCATAGGAGGGAATCGCCGCCACGATCGGCGCACAAAACATCGCCGCGGCAAATAGCGCGGCGATCAGAACGTTGCCCAGTCCCGTTCGCGCGCCAGCCGCAACTCCTGCGGCGCTTTCGATATAACTGGTAACCGTGGAGGTTCCTGTAAGGGCGCCGGTTATGGTGCCGAATGCATCCGAGAGCAAAGCCCGGCTCGCACGAGGGAATTTTCCGTCGCGCAAAAACCCACCCTGTTCGCAAACGCCCACCAGCGTGCCCACATTGTCGAAGAGGTCCACAAAGAAGAACACGAAGATGAGTTCGCCGAGCCCGAGATGGCTTGCGGAGCGCAAGTCCAGTTTCATGAACGTGCCCGAAGGATGCGGCAGGGAGAGAAAGTGAGCCGGCCAACTGGTCAGTTTGAGCGGTATGCCAGCAAGCGCGATACCGATAATTCCGATGAGAATCGCATCCCGTCACCCGCTTGACCATAAGGATGACGATTACGACCAGCCCCAGTAGCGCCAGAAGCACCTGCGGGTCGCCCATTTTCCCGATTCCCACAAACGTCGCAGGATTCGCCACGATCAGCTGAGCGTTGCGCATCCCGATGAACGCAATGAAAAAGCCGATGCCCGCCGCTGTGCCGTGCTTCAGACAATCCGGAATATCGTTGACGATGTTTTCCCGAACTTTCGTGAGCGTCAGGATCAGAAAAATCACTCCCGAAAGAAAGACCACGCCCAGCGCCGTTTGCCACGGAACGTGCCTGCCAAGGACGACAGAGTAGGTAAAATACGCATTCAGCGACATTCCCGGCGCCACCGCAATTGGGTAGTTCGCCCATACTCCCATTACAAGAGTCGCAATTGCGGCCGAAATACAAGTGGCAAAGAGCACGCCTTCCACGGGCATACCTGCTTCCCCGAGAATGCGCGGATTTACAACGACCACGTAGGCCATGGCCATGAAGGTCGTCAGGCCGCCCAGGAGTTCGCGATGAACCGTCGTTTGGTTTTCGGTAAGGTGAAAGACGCGGTCGAGCAGGTCATTTTGAGCGGGAAAAGCCGCGGCCTGCGTTTGCGCCATCGAGAGAGGATAAGGCTACTGCCCCTTTACGCCAAATGAGATTTTTGAATGAATACCCGCTGGAAATTTGATCGGATTCGAACATCCTCTTGGAATAGATGTCCCTTGCGGCTGAGCGAGGACCCCGCTATTTTACTGCATGGCTAGTCGGACGAAGTTTGGCACGGCAGACCATTCCTCGCATATCCCGCTTGATCCAACTGAGCCTTCTTCCAAAGCATATGGCTTGCGTCGCGGGATTCTTTCTCCTTTCGAGACGTTGGCGCAATCCGTTTCGACGATTGCTCCCACTGCGACGCCCGCCGCCACGATACCTCTGGTCTGTGCTCTCGCGGGCAACGGCACGTGGCTGGCGTATGTATTGGCAACTGTCGCCATTTTGCTCGTGGCGTGGTGCGTCGGACGGTTCGCGCGATATTCGTCCTCGCCGGGTTCTCTCTATAGCTATGCCTCCATGATTCTGCCTCCGTGGTTATCCTCGATCGCCGCCTGGAGTTTGCTACTCGCCTACGTCGCCACCGCTTCAAGCGTGATCGCGGGACTCTACCAATATGCGACGATTTTCGTCGGAAAATCCGGAGTTCATCCGGTATCGGCTGTGCTGATCTCACTATTGGTGACCGGCGCTTGCGTCTGGATCGCCTGGCGCGACGTGAAAATTTCAGCCCGCCTGATGCTGTGGATCGAAGCCGTTTCCGTATCCATGATTATCACGCTTGTTGCCCTGGTACTCGTGCGCCATGGTTTTCATATAGATTCCGAGCAACTCCACTTGCGAGGTATGAGCGGGAGCGGCCTCCGATTGGGATTGGTTCTTGCACTCTTCAGTTTTGTCGGTTTTGAGAGCGCCACAACACTTGGTGCGGAGGCGCGCGATCCCCTGAAGACCATTCCGCGCGCCGTAATGCAAAGTGCGATCCTCGGCGGCGCTTTCTTTGCGGTGTGTGCCTACACGGAAGTGCTCGGTTTTCGCGCTGCCGGGCAGGACTTAGGAACCAGCCAAGCCCCGATGCACTTACTTGCGATGGAGGGCGGCCTGTCATTGCTGGGTCGGTTAATCGATGTCGGTTTGCTGGTCAGTCTTTCCGCTGGGACGCTCGCCTGTATCACAGCTGCTGCGCGTGTTCTGCTCTTGATGGCGCATAATGGCATCGCGCATGATTCCTTTCGCGCGACGCATTCCCGACACGAAACTCCCCATCGCGCCATCGTGATCACCGGCATAGCAGCCGTCGCTCCTGTGATAATTCTGGCTCTACGCGGCGATAACGGCCTGGACGTCTACGGCTGGATGGGTTCCCTGGCCACCTACGGTTTCATCGTCGCTTACGGACTCGTCTCAATTGCGTTGCCACGTTATCTCCGCGAACAGGGAGTTTTCCATCCCGCCGCACGAGCCATTCCGGCTCTGGCCTTCGTCGCGATGCTGCTGGCGCTCGCAGGCAACCTCTACCCGGTGCCTGAAGGCCCGTACGGAAAATTACCTTATATATATCTCGTGTATCTGGCTACGGGGATGCTTTGGCTTCTGTTACGTGGGAAGAGCAAAGCTCGTGAAACTCTGCAGAGCTAAGCTTGTTCCTCCACATCCTGTTGCACGAGGGACAGCAGCACGATACCGACTACGGTGAACATGCGGAATGCGGCGTCCTGACCATTCCAATTCTTCGACTGCCACATCAGGAACCACTCGCCTCCCACGCTGAGAAACGCCACAAGCCATTGCAGAAGGCCGACCGTGAGGCCGATGATCGCCACCCGCTTGGCTGACTGGAAGCTAGCTGCCGTGCCCCGCAACGTGCCCGCGAGCTTCACTCCACCCACGAAACATAGGAGCATTGTCGAGCGCTTCCCAGGCGATGATTGCCACATAAAATGCGGTATGCAGAACCGGCTTGTTGATGGCACGCCACATCCCGCGGTTCGCCGGGAAAGTCGAATCCATCATCATTACGTGCCGCACGAACTGATAATTCGAATCGTAATCGGTGGTGTTATTGAACACGACGAATGCGTAGAAGATCGCCACTGCAAACACCAGCAACATCTTTGCGACGCGCAGAGTCATCGTTTCTCCGCCGGAACAAATGTTGCAAAATAATCCCGCAAGGCCCGAAGCGTCGCGTCATCGTAATCGGGATTTCCCGGCATTTGCGCCTGTGCATTTTCCTTTTTTGGATCGCGCACATAAGCCGAAAAATATTCTGGCGCGCCCGAAGCGAAGACGCCCAGCGCCAGCCAGGGACGTCCCGATTTTTGCTCACTCTGTCGGCCCGAGCTGTGGCAGTGAAAGCAATTCTGCTGCGCGATTTTGTAGCCCGCCTGCACGGAAGCATCACCCGCATGCGATCCGAGCGGGGCAATCTCGCCAAAAACGGCCTTTTCGTGGCGAAACTCGAGCCGTACGATTCCCCAAGGGATTTGTGCCTCGTCGCTGTGCGAAAAAATCTTGAAGCTTGGCGTGAACCTCGGGTGAGAAATCATGTACGGCCCCATGTCGTAGCGATGTGTTCCGGGGTCCTTGGGCCAGCGCGAAGGAGGCTCGCCGTTTACCAGCAACACCAGCAGCGGGTGGTGCTCTTTCAGATATGCGCGAGTGTAGGCTGCCCGATATTTGTCATCGCAAATCGCTACGACCAAGTCGGCGGAAGGCTCAGCACCCAGCAGTGGCGCCAAATCCTCAAGGGCTATCCCACTGATCTTCGTCGAGCCGGAAAAATTGGGGTCGTCCGTTACCGTGTATGTGACGAGGGGGACGGCCAGAAGCGAATCAAGCGTCACATAGCGCGTCGTTCCCGCTGGGAGCCCTGCCACATCGCCGCCCACTTCTAGATCCGAAGGCAGCTTCCGCGTAGCGTTCAGCGGCAGCGGTGATCGGGCGGAAGATGCGGTCAACGCACCAGCGCCGGCCCCAGCCATCCTGATCGAAATGAGGAGTAGAACCCCAGCGGCTATGAGTAAGGCAGCCGAACTTGATCGCATGGCGTATCCTATCGCACGCGCGTTTGCTATTACCTATAAATTAGCCAGACCGCGCATGTGTTAAAGTCCTTCCCATTTCGATAGCGGAGGCGAAAACAACCATGGCGTCGGGAACGGAAGAGCGACTTCGTAAACTTGGCATTACTCTCCCCACGCTTCCCGCGCCCGGCGGCAATTACCTTTCCGCGAAAACAATCGGCAATCTCGTTTTTCTCGCAGGCGTCATTTCCACGGGCTCGGAAGGTGTAATCACAGGAACGGCGGGTCTCGATCGAACTGTGGACGACGCCTACGCAGCCGCACGCGCCTGTGCGCTCACGCAATTGGCGGTTCTGCAGCGTCATCTTGGCTCCCTCGACGAAATCAAGGGGATCGTCAGCGTCAACGGCTACGTCAACGCGATTCCAGGTTTTCCCGATACTCCTAAAGTTATTAACGGCGCCTCCGATCTTTTCATTGAGCTCCTGGGTGAATCTGCCCGGCATGTAAGAGCAGCCATCGGCGTTTCTGCGCTGCCGCGGAATGCACTGGTCGAACTCCAAATGACCGTCGAAATTTAGAGCGCCATGACCGAATACCATCTCTCGGCTCGGCCTACACATTCCCGCTGGAACCGTGGTCTGCCGCCACGCCTTACGATCGAAGCGGGTGACACAGTTCATTTCGAATGTCTCGATTCGAGCGGCGCGCAGGTTCATCCACAAATGACCCTGCGCGAGTATCTGAAGATCGACCGCGGACTGATCCACGCGCTCACCGGTCCGGTGTTCGTGAGCGGCGCCGAACCAGGCGACGTGCTCCAAATAGACGTGCTCGAAGTGGCGCACAAGGGCTGGGGATGGACGAGCGTCGTCGAAGGCCTGGGATTTCTGAAAGAGCGATTCTCGGATCCATTTCTGTTTTTATGGAAACTCGAGCGCGAAGTCAGCCGCTCGCTGGCTCCTGCTATCGTTTCCCTTCGCCCCTTCTGCGGAATCATGGGCGTCGCGCCAGATGTAGACGGCGAATTCCGTACGCGCCCTCCGGGCATTTTTGGCGGAAACATGGATGTTCGCGAGCTTTGCAGCGGTGCCACTCTTTACCTCCCGGTTTTGAATAATGGCGCCCTTTTTTCAGTAGGCGACGCTCACGCCGCGCAAGGCGACGGCGAAGTTTGCATCAATGGCATTGAATGTCCGGTTGACGTCATCTTGCGTTTTCACCTGCACAAGCGCCGTCCACTGCCCGGTCCCGTCGTTGAATCCGCCCCGCACGTCAAACAGGATCTCGAAACCGCCTGGATCGTCATCGAATCGGGCACCGACGCGACCGCTGCTGCCCGCGCGGCCACCTCCCGCATGATCGATTTGCTTGTGGACCGCTGGGGTTTTAGCGAAGTCCATGCTTATTTGCTCTGCAGTGTCGCGCTGCATCTGAAATTCAGCCAGGTAGTCAACGAGCCCATGTTCACTGTGAGTGCCGCAATGCCTAAGAGTGTGCTGCCAGCCAAGAGATTGTTTTAGTCCATCCGAAAAACCCTCGTGAAATTCGCATTTTTCTAAGAGGCTCGCACGGTAACCGAGAGCGTCTCGATTGGTGCGGCCGCAAATGCGCGTTGCAGTTCCGACGCAGAAGCAAACACTTTTCCAGCCACTTGACGCGCGGGGAATGTGAATTTCAGGAGCGGCTTCGCGAATGGGTATGGATCCAGCACAAACTCTCGCCGTCCGGCCGAACGCACTTCCACTCGCGCATGCCCACCACTTCGTAGCGGCAAAGGGTGCTGCAAATGCGCCGGCTGACGAAAATCCACGCATGTCAGTAGCGAAAGATTGTCGGTAGCCTGCAACAATCGGAAATGATCGAGGACCGTCGCTTCGCTGGTTTGTTCCGCGACGAACTTGGGCTCGGAGGTAATTCGGAGCCGAAGAGCTGTTTGCAATTGCAACTGTTGCTGAAGAAATTCGTCGAGCAGCGGCAACTGATCCGGCGAGATCGTTGAGCGGTCAGCATGTTCGCTTAGCAAATTGTACGTGTGCATGGAAATGAGCAGCGCAGCGTACGCGTCCTCTTTTGCGATCAGCCGCACTGCGCGATCGCGCACGGCGAGATAGTCCGGCAAATCGATCTCTTCGAAAGCGGAATATTTGCCCACAAGCTCCACCGAGAATGCGCTGGGCTTGCCTTGCCGCGTGATTTGCGGCATGCCGTCGCGTGCCGCCCAGCCATCGTCATGCCGGGCGATACCTTTAAGGACATTGGCGCGCGGTTCGGGCGGAAGAAAGCGCTCGTTGCCCCAGTATTCTGCGAAGGCTCCGGCGAGCCGCGCATGATCGGGATGCGTCACCAGCCACCATCCCGTTTCTGTTTCTAGGCGCAGCATTTCTCGGCTCTCCCAATCGAAATCGGTCGCCTCACGCGGTTTCCGGCGCACGCGCGGATTCGTGCCACCTGTGGAGGAAATACCATTCGAAAAACATCACCAGAAAGAAAAACGCAAATCCCAGCACTGTGGCTGCGGCCACCAACGCAAAAAGGTAGTCGGTCTGCAATTGCGACGAAGCATAGAGGATCGAATAGCCGAGCCCTCCCGCGCCTACACGGCTCGACCCCGCGTACAACTCGCCCGTAATCGCGCCGATCACCGCAATACCGCTGGCGATGCGAATCCCTACAAAAAGCGAGGGGACCGCATACGGCAGGCGCAGCTTGAATAGTATTTGCGCCGGGGACGCGTTGTGCATCAGGAAGAGATGCACGAGGTTCTCTTCGACGCTGATTAATCCCTGTGTGGTGTTGGCGATGATTGGCGCAAGGGAGATGACAAATGCGATGAATGCGACCGCCGGTGTTCCACCACCGATCCACATCAGGATCAGCGGAGCGACAGCAACGATGGGAACGGTCTGCAAAAGGATCGTATAGGGATACAGTGTCCGCCGCACCCACCGGAATTGCGCAAAAACGAGCGCGATCACGACTCCGACAATAATACTGGCGATCAACCCGCCTGCGGATTCCAGGGCGGTGATGCTCAGCGATGCGAGAAGCGAAGACGAGCGGTTAATTGCTACGCGGGATACTGCCAGCGGCGACGGCAGCATATATGGCGGGACATGAAATACCCACAAAACGAGTTGCCAAATCAGCAGTAGCCCAGCAAATACTGCGGTCGCATTGGCTACGGTTATGAGGCGCTGTTTCATTGTGCAATCGCGCCTCGCAAGATGTGAGACACCTTGGCGACGAGTGCTCCGAATTCTGCTGTTTCGCGAAGGGCTGCAGTTCGGGGAAACGGCAGATCGATCGCGAATACCTTATGAATGCGTCCCGGATGTGTGGCGAGGACGATGATTTCCGAAGAGAGAAAGACCGCCTCTTCCACAGAATGCGTGACAAAGACGCCTGTCCATCCCTGCTCGGCCTTTAGGCGCAGCAATTCCTCATTCAAACGATCCCGCGACATTTCATCGAGCGCCGCGAAGGGTTCGTCCATCAGCAGAAGTTTCGGGCTGGTAGCGAGAGCCCTTGCAATGGAGACCCGCATTTTCATGCCGCCGGAAAGTTCGCGCGGATAAAACTTCGCGACCTTCTCGAGTCCCACCAGCCTGAGCAGCGCTTCGGTTTTTTCTCGTCTCTGGGCCTTGTTAATCCCGTCAAGTTCGAGACCAAGGCCAACGTTTTGCTCCACTGGCCGCCAAGGCAGAAGCGTGGCGTCCTGAAAAATGAACGATACGGTTTCGCGCGCATCCCTTGGCGCCATTCCGTTGACCTTTATCGTTCCTTGCGTTGGAGATGTAAGGCCCGCAATCAATTTCAGCACGGTCGATTTGCCGCACCCGGAAGGGCCGATAAGGGTGACAAACTCTCCCTTCTGAATCTTGAGATCCAGTCCCTGAAGTACCATGCCACTGTTGCCGTAGCCCTTACTGACGTTCGCAAAATCGATTTGAGGCGGCATCATTCAGCAGTCCCGCTGACTGGCAAATAAATCGCGGCCGGATGATGAGGGTCGTGAAAAACGAATTGCGTCGAGCGCTTCCAATCCCAGGAAGTAGCGCGGCACGAAGGCACTTCGGAGCAGGGATTTCGATCATAAAGGGGAAAGGCGCTGCTCGCGATCTCCAGTCGAATACGTTCACCGGCTGCGAAAAGGCAGGACGTCGGTTCGAGATCGAACTCCCACAGATGAATTTTGTCCGCAACGTATCCCGACTCCGCAAAAAGCCAGCTCGAGCGCGCAATGCCGATGCAGATGAATTCGGCTGTGCCGTTCGCCTTTACGCGAACGAGTTTGGCGGTGAAGTCGGTGCGCGCCGCCGACGTGGAGCAATAGAGTGAAACTCGTGGCGTCCCGAAAATTCGAAGACGTTCAGTAAGCGGCCCAGTCGAGTAAACAAGAACGTTGTTGCCCATCTCCAGCGCAGCTTGATCAAACATTCCTGCCGCCGCGGCAAGTCCACCGGGTGCGAGGACCGGCACCTCGGGATCATAAACGAACACGTCGGCCGGCTCTTCGATTTGCGGCGTGACATTGGAAAGTTCGCCGTCCCCTTTGCGCGAATTTGCCTTGCCGCCACTGTGTAAATAGAGAGCGTATTTCGCATCGCGCGGCCAGGTGTCCGCGTAGCGCCACTGGTTCGCGCCCAGAACAAAATGGCGAATTTTAGGCTCGGACACAAACTCGTGCGAGTCCATTAGCCAGTGATTGAACCATCGAAGAAGGATTCCGTCGGTGTCGAGCGATGCCTGGCAGCCGAAATCTCCTGCGCCGATTCGGTCTCCCCAGGGTATGTGAATCCATGGCCCGGCGATTAAGTATTGGTTTTCGCGCGCGCGATCGGTGGCTGCATGCTCACAAAGCGCGAGAAACCCCTCGATGCTGCCATGCGAGAACATGTCATACCATCCGGAGACGTGCAGCGCCGGAACCCCGATTTTGTGGACCGCATGGCTGACATCCATGGACGACCAATACTCTCCTGGCTCATGGTGGTCGAACCAATCGAGTACATAGGGTGGCATGCCTTCGCCCTGAATCGCCGGATGTGCGCGGAAGGGAAGTACGCTGTTTTGCGCCGCGAGATTGACCCATGCCGCTTCGAGACGGTCGCTTGCCTCGCGAAGTTTTAGTCGTCTAGTGTGTTCCTTCAGTAGCTGAATGCCCCAGCCTAAGCTCGACGCGAGCCGCAGCGCGCCTTGATGATAAAACCAGCCGTGATAGAGATCGTGGGCTGTCATACCCGGAGCAATGCAAACCAAGCCTTCGGGCTCTTGGGCGGCAGCGAGCAGTTGCGTCATGCCTTGATACGAGAATCCGTACATGCCAATGCGGCCATTCGATTCGCCGCGGGTTCGCAGCCAGGAGATCGTGTTCGCTCCGTCGCGGCCCTCATTGCGAAAAGGGTAGAATTCGCCCTGGGAATCGCCGCGCCCACGGACGTCCTGAATGACCACGTTGTAGCCATGCCGGGCGAACCACACCGGATGCGCATACACGACCGTCGAGGCGATGTCGCGCCCGTAGGGCTGTCGCATCAGCAAAGTAGGGTTGGGGCCGGGGCGTTGCGGGTAATAGTGATCCGAAAAGAGCTCCACGCCATCGGGCATACGGCAGCGAACGCCTCGTTCGAGGCGCACTCCGCCGCCGCAATCGACCCAATTCGGACGATTCATTTTCCGAGCTGATCCGGATAACGAAACATGGCTTCGAGCAACTTCGCGATCTGCGCAGAGGCTTCTTCGATCCAGCGCGCACCCTTTTCCGGCGTAGCCGGTCGCGGATCGCCCAGTACGCCGCTCGGCGCTATGTCGGCGGTAAGCCAGGAAAAGATCGCCGGCGCGTTTTCCGGACGCAGCAATTCCGGTTTGGCAATGTCCGCGATGTAATTCGTCGTGTAGGCGGAGCGGTCGACGAGTTTGGGCATGGACGCCAGGAGAAATGAAGTTTCGATTTCCCCCGCGTGGAAGCCGTAAGCGCGTTCTTGCGGATCGAGACCTTCGAAGGGAATGCCGCCCGAGCCGTGCAGCGCAAACATTCGAAGGCCTAATTCGGCGCGCAGATCGCGGGCCATCACGTCGATCAGCGACGTATTGCCGCCATGTGTGTTGTAGAGCACTAGCTTTTTGAAGCCGGCGCTCGAAATGCTTGCGCCAAGATCGCGTAAAATTGCCATGAACGTCGACGCGCTCACGGATAGCGTGCCGGGGAAGCCGATATGTTCGTTGCTTTTGCCGTAGTGCACGGGGGGCAGCGCATAGACGGGTAATTCCGGTGCAAGTTTTTCAAGAGCGCACCCGAGCAGAAGATTGTTGATGAGAGTGTCGGTCGCCAGCGGAAGATGGGGACCATGCTGCTCGATGGCTGCGGTGGGCAAAACAAGCAGGGTAGATTCCCGCGGCAACGCATCGACTTGCTTCCAATTCAGGTAGGCGAAATTGCGCGAATCGGGGATCCACGTCTTCACTGATTTTTCGTTTCCATCGCGTGAATTTGTGGCTGGAACGTCGCCATTTTACCTGGGTTGAGCAGACCCTTGGGATCGTACCGTTGCTTGGCGAGAAGCTGAATGTTGTCTGCCCTGTACCGCCCCCCTCCTTCGACGTTATTCACGTGGGGATTCGCGACAAAAACGCCGATCTCGCGGCAGAAATCAATCATTTCGTTGAGTCGATCTTCGCTGACGAAATAAACGACTGGAATCGCGCCGGGTATTACTTCTCCCGCGCCATTCTTCATGAATTCCATATGAAACAGAATCTCTTTGCCAAACCGCTCCTTCAATTGCCGGAACTGCTCGCGCACAGTAACCGGATCGAATCCACACTGGAGATAGGTGTAAGCGTCGTCCGCCGTCATGGCCCAGAGCGTGGTGTGATTCCACGTGTAATCGGAAAGAAGCGGGCGTGTTCGCAACCCGTAATAGGCGCCCGAGTAGGTGACTTCGCCGCCTGATTGCTTGGCTGCGCTTTCGAGCGCGAAGAGTTGCCCAGTGGCGATCATGAAAAAGATCAACGATTTGTCTTCGGGCGCATACTGTCTTACGGGAGTGAAGAAGGAGGGAATAGGCCACTCGAATGTGGTGACGAGACGCTTGGTCCAGAGTGCATCGGTGGCGACTTTCTCGCTGAAGTCGAAGGCCGAGTCGAAAGAGCCGAAAGCCACCACGCATTGCGACCAGTCCACAGTAGGAGCGAGAGCAATCCAGATGCGCGTGATGATGCCGTTAGTCCCCCACGCATGCAGGATTTCGTGGACCGCTTCGCCTTCGTGAAAGACGACCCGGGGTTCTGGCTCCATCGTTACCACTTCCAGCGCTCGGACCGTATTGAAATCCCTCAGGTTTCCATTGGCCACTGAGCCAATGCCCCCCGAACCGCCGCCGAGAAAGCCTCCGAGAGAAGCCTTCACAATCGTCGAAGGGTAGCAGCGAAGCTCCCAACCGCATTTGTGGGCCTCGTTTTCGAGAACGCCCAACCGCACTCCGGGTTCGCAAACAGCGACTCCATCCGGCTGGATAGCTTCGATTCTATCCATGCGCATCAGGTCGAGGATGACTCCGCCGTGGAGTGGAATTGCCTGACCGTAATTTCCCGTGCCTGCACCACGGGTTGTGACGGGTATATCTCGTGAGTGGCAGAACCGGAGCACTTTTTGTATTTCTTGCTTATTCAGCGGTTGAACGACCACTTCACCGACTTTGCCGTCGAGTTGCTTGCGGAGCACGGGCGAGTACCAGTAGAAATCGCGCGAGAGCTGTTCGACGACGCTTGGCTCGGTCACTACGCGCGCTTCTTCGCCGATGATGGAAGACAAGGCAGCGATATCCGTTGGATCCATGGTGCTCGAACAACCTAAGATGTTGTTTGCTCCTTGCGCGTCGACCAGGAACGAAATGCCTTCTGCATTTTCGGATGCGTGAAAAGCGTGACACACAACTCGCGGAGCACCGGGCCTTGAACGATGCACTGCATGTCGGAGCGGCGCGCAACTTCCTTTGCGTCGATGAGGATCTGCCGGACGAAGCGATTAGCGTCCGCAATGGTCGCGCCATAGACCACGCGATCGAGTTGTGCCCAGAGAGCGTTGGCCATGCACATGGCACAGGGCTCGCATGTGGAGTACATCGTGTAGCCTGCAAGGGATGGCCGTTTCAGCTTCTTGCAGGCCAGTCGGACAGTGCGTGTTTCGCCGTGGGAGCTTGGATCGTTTTCCGCCATCACGGCGTTCGTGCCGATCATCAAGCGTTTGCCCGTCTTTGTATTTACGATAAGCGCCCCGAAGGGCACGGGCCGGGAAGTCTTGAGTGTGCGGGCAGTGAATTCGTAGACCTCGCGCATCCGCTCTTCGTCGACTGCGGTGACACCCGTAGGAGCAATGGACACACTTTCCATGGCCGTACGCTAGCACATCTCGCCAGTCACTCAACCCCACGAAAAGCTGATACAACCTATCGGGGAAGCCGTGATTTGCGCCCTAAGGAGCATGCTAAGCTGAAAGCCCTTTTGGAAACTAAAATGGCACTAATTTCGCGCCGCTGTACATGCTTTCTTATCGTCATGGCAGCTGTTTTCTGCTCGGCCGGCTGCCAGCACGTGTCATCCAGTGAACCTGGCTTGACCAAGATCGACTCTGCAGGCAGACTGGTACCCCGAACCGGAACACGGCGGATTCTACACTGCACTTGTGAAGGGCTATTACAAAGACGAAGGGCTCGATGTCACGATCCAGCCGCTGGGCCCTTACCTGAGCGTGGACAAACAAGTTTCGTCGGGCGGTGCGCAAGTCGGGTTGGGAACTTCCGACCGTATCCTGGAGGCAATTGCCGACGGACAACCGGTCGTCGCTATCGCGGCAACGATGCAGCGCGATCCGCAAGGCATAATGGTTCGAAAGAATTCTCCCATCCATACGTTCGCCGATCTAAATGGTCATACGGTGGCGATCAAGACGGGTTCGACGTGGTGGGAATACATCGAACGAAAATATCAATTGAACAGCGTGCACGAAGTTCCGGCCATGATGAACGTAGCAAACTTCATCGCGGATCCGAACTATGTGCAGCAAGCCTTCGCCACATCCGAGCCGTATTTCGCGCAAGAAGCTGGAGTTGAGACACGGGTGCTGCTTACGAGCGACGCTGGGTATAATCCGTATCGCGTCATGTTCGTGACGCGTGACTATCTGCAGCAACATTCCGATGTGGTGGGCAAGTTTGTGCGAGCATCACTTCGCGGATGGCGTGAGTACCTGAATGATCCGGCGCCGGCCCACGCGTTAATTTCCAAGGTGAATCCGGCTGTGAAGCCGGATTGGATACAGTTCAGCTGGCAAGCCCTGCGTGATGGCCACTTCGTTACTGGCGACGATTCGACCGGAGCGCAGCTGGGACAAATGACACCGGAACGCTGGGCCACGATGTATAAGCAGCTTTCCGACCTAAAATTAATTGACAAACCATTCGACCCTGCCACCGCTTATACTCTGCAATTCGTAGCGCGGGAGTGACGCTGCCTGATTCCCGACACCAGAAGTGGATGCCGAAAACATAGGAACAGGAATCGCCTGTTGTGCTGATGCGAACGCGAAGTGCTAGTTTCTACGCCATCGCACCGCTTTGGTTTCTGTTTTTGGCTTTGTCTTCGCCGGCTTACGCCCAGACGAGCACCCCTTCTTCGAATCGTGCCGGAACTCCCGAGCAGCGCGCCGCACGCGCTTTTGAGAAAGCTCGCGCCAATCCGCTTGCACTACGGGCCTTTCTTGTGCGAATGCCCAAAGGCGGCGACCTGCACAATCATCTAGATGGAGCCGTATACGCGGAATCGCGAATTCGGGCCGGTGCACAGGACGGTCTCTGTGTGGCTCTCGAAGAATTGTCTTTCGGGAAACCGCAGCGCGTGACGCAGAGCGAACCGCCCAATCCCGTTTGCGCCGATGGTCAGGTCCCGGTCGCACAGGCTTTTCGCGACCAGCACCTCTACGACGCTATCGTGGACGCTTTCTCGATGCGAGCCTTCGTGCCCGTGCCCGGGCGCACCGGCCATGACCATTTCTTCGACACTTTTGCGAAATTCGTAGGCACAGACTCGCCCCACATAGGTGAGTGGCTCCACGAGATCGCCACTCGCGCCGCCGCGCAGAATGAACAGTATCTCGAAATCATGCCCACGCTCGATTTCACCCACACCGCCTCAATTGCCAAACAAATCGGTTGGCGTGAGGACTTGGCCGAGCTTCGCGGCGATTTGCTTGCGGCGGGATTGCGAGACGACATTGCCGTCGCTCGCGCCGTTCTCGATAACGCTGAAAATTTGCGCCGCACGCGTGAGCGTTGCGGCCAAGCGGATGAGGCCGCCGTCTGCAAAGTTCAAATCCGCTATGTGTATCAAGTGCTTCGGGGGTTTCCAAAGGAGCAGGTCTTTGCGCAGACGCTGCTCGGCTTTGAAATCGCCGCCGCCGATTCGCGCGTTGTAGGTGTCAATTTCGTAATGCCCGAAGACGGCGCCATCTCCATGGCCGATTACGAAACACACATGCACATGATTGGCTTCCTGCATGGCATATATCCGCGAGCCCACGTTAGCCTGCACGCCGGCGAACTCGCGCCGGGCCTGGTGCCGCCCGAAGGGCTTTGCTGTCATATCCGGCTTGCGATCGAGCAGGCGCACGCCGAGCGCATCGGCCACGGCGTCGACGTCATGTATGAAGACCGTCCCTACGAGCTATTGAAAGAAATGGCGGAGAAACACGTAATGGTTGAGATCAACCTTACAAGTAATGAAGTAATTCTCGGCGTGAGCGGCAAGGAGCATCCGCTGCCACTTTATCGCCAGTATGGCGTGCCTGTGGCACTTTCCACTGACGACGAAGGCGTCTCGCGCATCGATATTACGCACGAGTATGTCCGTGCGGCCGAAACGTATGGCCTGACCTACTTGGACCTGAAGCAGATGGCGCGCACTAGCTTGGAACACAGTTTCCTGCCCGGCGTGGGTTTGTGGAGCGCGAAGGACATATTTACGCGCGCAGTCGCGGCGTGCTCGGCGGATTCCCTCGGTGCCTATAAGCCGTCGAGCGCCTGCGTGGCATTCTTGAAGACCAGCGAAAAAGCGCAGCAGCAGTGGGAACTCGAGCGACGCTTCGGCGAGTTCGAATCTAGCTTTTGAGTCAGGCGTAGTACACGAGATGAGCCGTGATGCCTCCCGCGAGAATCAGCGCGGAAAGAATCAGCCAGTTGTAGCTGCTGCCGTAAGTTCCAGGGAAGTGATTGCTGATCATGATGAAGATCACGGGGAGGGTCATGTAGGTATTGTGGACGGTGCGCGCTTTCGCGCGAGCGCCCAAGGTCATATCGGGCTCGCGGCCCTGCTTGACCGCCGCCAGCATCTTGCGAGAAGCGGGCAATATGCGCGCCCAAACGTTCGCGCTCATGATCGTGCCAAAGAGCGCGCCTATATGGATGTATGCGGCGCGGCCGCTCAGCAGATGTGTTAAGCCGTACGCTAGCGCCACGATTAAAAAGTAGCAGATCGTTCCCGAAACAAGCGGAATACGGCCGAGCGGTGAAACCCAGATCAGGTCGTACACAATCCAGCCGACGATCAGCGTGCCGATACCGATCGCGATGCCCGCGCCCATGCTGATTTGCGAGACGCTGGAATCGAGCAATAGGCCATCGGAATAGTAGAGCAGGCCGAGCAGGAGGAAACCGGAAATCCAAGTCAGGAGCGCTTCCCAGCGGAACCAATGCAGTTTTGTGGGCAGCAATTTGGGAGTGGATTGACGCTCGGCGATGGAAAATCCGCCGCTGTGAACCATCCAGACTTGAGCGGGGCCGCCGTCCGCGCGCGGATTCTGTTCCGCCTCGTTCAGGCGCAGGTCGAGCTTAGTGAAGTAGTAAGTTTGGCCGATCCAGAGTATCGCCACGAAGACATGGATCCAGCGGAGAATGAGATTCGACCATTCGCTGATTTCTGGCGGCATCCGTTAGCTACCCCGATAAGTGGTATAGCCCCAGGGGCTCAGCAGCAGCGGCACATGATAGTGCTCGCTGGGATTGCGCACTTCGAAAGTGACGCTCACTTCGGAATAGAGGGTCTCTAAACCTTGTGCGCGAAAGTAAGCGGCAGCATCAAAACGCAATCGGTAAGTGCCGCGCTGAAACGGCACGTCGGAGGGAATCAAATTGCCGGCGCGGCCGTTTTCATCCGTGGTGGCATCGGCAAGACGCGTCCAGTTGTCTCCTGCGCGTACCTCCAGCGAGAGCGATATGCCCACGGCAGGACGGCCGCGGGCTGTGTCAAGGACGTGAGTGGATACGCCGCTCAATTTTCTCCAAGGACCGTTTGCTGGGGCTCTTGCAGCACGCTGTTCTACCGCGTCTCCGCCGCAAGCAGCTTTTCAAGACGCAGCTGCGTGATCCGCCGCTGCTCTTCCGCCGCGATAGTCAATTCAGCGGAGGCGTCATTCTGAAGACGCCGTTCAAGAATGGCAAGCATCTCCTCGGCCGTTTTGCCGGTGGCGCAAACGATAAAGATGTATCCGAAGCGCTGCCGGTAAGCGCGATTGCCCTCCGCCAGCCGCGCCATGACATCTGCCGAGTTGCGTTGCGCCCCGGATTGCTCCTCGGCCGACCAGCGGCTCGAGATTTGCTGGCCCGCTTCGGACTTGATCTGCTTTTCGGCCGTTTTTTCGCCAATTTGGGGATGCCGCGAGAACGCCTCGAGCCAGTCTTCGCGGCCCAGGCTGCGCCATATTTCGTCGGCCGCCGCAAAAAGCTCGGCGACGCTGCCGAAGGGCCGTCGAGCCACTAAGCCCTGCACCCAACGCGAGGCCCCGCAGCACGCCAGTAATTCGGCCTCTGCTTCCGTGGCAGGGAGAGCATTCAGACGCTTCAGGGCATTCTCCATCGCGAGCGTAGGATTGTAGCGGAAAGTGGCCGATTTTCGGCGCCGACGGCAGCGCATGCAGAAATAAGGGACAGAACCGAACCGTCATGCCGAGCGTAATAGAAGGGATCGGATAGCGCGAATGGCCGACAAATGTTACAACGGCAAGTCCGATTCGACTCATGGCTCACACTGTAAAGCCGGACGAAATCATTGCCCGCTGCAAAGCTATAGCGGAGTTGAGCGAGCAACCAGGCTGCACGACGCGTACCTTTCTATCGCAGCCGATGCGGGAAGTGCACCGCATCCTTCGAGTTTGGATGGAATCGCTGGGTATGAGCGTTTCCGTGGACGCGGCGGGCAATTTGCGAGGTTACTACGCGGGGATCCATCCGAACGCCCCACGGCTGCTCATTGGCTCCCATCTTGACACCGTTCCCTGCGCTGGCGCTTTCGATGGAGTCCTAGGCGTTGTGCTGGGCATCGCCGTCGTCGAAAGCCTCAACGGACGGCGGCTGCCGTTTGCGATCGAGATCGTCGGCTTTTCCGAAGAAGAGGGTGTGCGGTTTGGGGTGCCGTTCATCGGAAGCCGGGCGCTGATCGGGACACTGGACGCTGCATTGCTGGGAAAAAAAGACGCTCACGGCCGCACGGTGGCTCAGGCAATTCGAGACTTCGGTCTGGATCCATCCAGGATGTCCGAGGCAATCTTAAAGGAGCCGGTTCTGGGTTACCTCGAGTTCCATATCGAACAGGGGCCGGTGCTCGATGAACTAGGTTTACCGCTTGGCGTCGTGGAAGCCATTGTCGGCCAGACACAAGCGCGCGTATCCTTTCGCGGGCGGGCAAATCATGCGGGCACTACGCCGATGCATTTGAGGCACGACGCAGTGGGCGCCATAGCGGAGTGGATTTTGACTGTCGAGCGTGAAGCCCGCGCTACGCCGGGTCTGGTGGCGACGGTCGGCCAGGTGGAAGCACTTCCAGGAGCAAGCAATGTGATTGCGGGCGAAGCCCGCGCCAGCCTGGATGTCCGCCACGCGAGTGATGCGCAGCGGACCGCGGGTGTGGATCGAATCCTCTCCGCAGGCGAAGGACATCGCTGAGCGGCGCGGGCTGAAATTCGAATGTTCCGTGACGCAGGACCAACAGACCGTAGCTTGCGATCCGAATTTAGTTCTCGCAATGGAGAAGGCAGTAGCTCGCGCCGGTTTCCCGCTCCAGCGCATGACCAGCGGCGCAGGCCATGATGCCATGATCCTGGCGCAGAAGGTGCCCGTGGCGATGCTCTTTCTTCGCAGTCCCGGCGGGATCAGCCATCATCCCGATGAGCGCGTCCTTTCTGAGGATGTCGCAGCGGCCTTGCAAACTGGTCTGCATTTCCTTGAGCAGTTGGAGCAACTGAATGCCTGAGAGGCGAGTGAAATCGGCAACAACGAACGTCGCGACCCCTGTTCAAGACAAGGCATTGCACCACCTCGGGCAAACTCGGAGTTCACTGCAAGCCGATCATGCGCTTTTGACGCCTGATTCGTTCGTCCGCGCTCCCCTGCCGGGAATGGAGCGCGCGTCGGCAATCGTTCATACGGGCCCGGCGATCGGAGCAGCCTTCACCCAATACACTGCCGAGATCGAACCCGGTGGCGCGCTCGGGCCCACCGAGGCGCAACGTTTTCTTTTTGTCCTCGAAGGGAAAGTGCAACTCGAAGCATCGGGCGGGAAACACGTGCTCGCCAAGGACGGCTATGCGTACTTGCCAGCGGCCGAGCCGTCGTCAGTTCGCGCGCCGGAAGCGGCGCGGATTGCGGTGATTGAAAAGGTATATCAGCCATTAAGTGGGCCACCAGGTGCGGCGCAAACCGATGGAAAAAAAGGAGGGCCGCAGGGCATCCGTAAGCCGGATGTACTGATCGGAGAGGAAAGTTCAATCACGCCTCAGGCTTTTATGGGAGACGAATCGCTCCTGGTTCGCGCTCTGCTGCCAGACGATCCTGCTTTCGATTTCGCGGTGAACACAATGACGTATCAGCCCGGCGCCGCGCTTCCTATGGTCGAGTCACACATCATGGAGCATGGACTGCTCATGCTCGAAGGCGAGGGCATCTATCGCCTGGGTGACCGCTGGTATCCTGTCGCCGCCGGCGATTTCATCTGGATGGCTCCGTATTGCCTGCAGTGGTTCGGTGCGCTGGGAAAAGTGCCCGCCAAATATCTTATTTACAAGCCGTGGAATCGCCATCCTCTGGGTTAACTCCCCCACGAAATAAACCGCGGACACGCCATGCAAATCACAGTCGATCTGAGCCGCTTGCTGAGCGAACTGGAAACGCTGGCGTCTTTCTCTGATGCTCCCGCCCCGGCTGTCACGCGCGTAGTTTTTTCGGCGCAGGACCTGGCAGCCCGCGCCTACCTCCGCAAGCTCTTTTCGGAAGCAGCACTGGAGTTGCGAACCGACGCCGTGGGCAACACCTTCGCGCGCTGGACGGGCACCGATCCGAGCCTCGCGCCCGTGGCAACGGGCTCGCATACAGACGCCGTGCCTCATGCCGGACGGTACGACGGCACGGTGGGGGTGCTGGGCGGACTGGAAGCCATCCGCGCGCTGCAGCGCAGCGGATTCCGTCCGCGCCGCTCGATCGAGTTGCTGGTCTTCACCTCCGAAGAGCCGACGCGTTTCGGGATCGGTTGTCTTGGCAGCCGCATGCTCTCGGGCACGCTCTCGCCGGAGAATGCCCGGCTGTTGAAGGACGGCGAAGGCAAGAGCCTCGAAGAAATATTGCGCCAAGCGGCCCTGCATGGATCGGTTGAGGTCGGATCGGTTAAGGACGGATCGCTTGAGAATGTTCGGCTGGCAAAGGACTACTATCACGCCTTCGTTGAACTGCACATCGAGCAGGGCCCGCTGCTCGAGCGCAAGGGAATTCCTGTGGGCATCGTTACGGCTATTGCTGCGCCGGCAGCCCTTCGCGTCACGATCGAGGGCGCGGGCGGCCACGCCGGTGCGGTGCTGATGCCCGACCGGCGCGACGCCTTTCTCGCGGCCGCCGAGATTGCTCTCGCCGTGGAGTCTGCCGCCAAAGCCACGCGATCCGCAGACTCGGTGGCGACTACCGGCGTTTGCAACGTCTTCCCCGGCGCAGTCAACAGTATTCCCAGCCGCGCGGTGCTGGAGATTGACGTCCGCGACATCGATCTTGCGCGTCGTGACGGCATGCTCAGCGCGATTCGCTCCGCCTGCGAAACGGTCGCCGCCAAACGGCAAGTGCGCGTTGAAGTCGAGCTGATCAATGCCGATGCGCCGGCGCAAGCGAGCCCATTGATCACCGAAGCGCTCACAGCATCGTGCCGGGCACTTGGCATCGAATCAATGCCCATGGTCAGCCGGGCGTATCACGATTCGCTATTCATGTCTCGAATCGCGCCCACTGGCATGCTCTTCATTCCCTGCCGCAACGGCGTCAGCCATCGGCCCGACGAATACGCCGCCCCGGAAGACATCAAGCGTGGCGTGCAAGTATTGGCCTCCGCCTTGGCTCAGTTAGCGCAATAATTTCGCATGATTTGCTGGTTAAGCGGCCCGCTGTGCTTGTGACCGTCAAAAGCGCGCAGTACACTCGACCGTTACGATCGAAGAGAGGTGATTTGTGGCCAGAATGGTGCGTTGCGGGCTGATTCAGGCTTCGTGCGAGTGGTCGCCCGAAAAGCATTCGCTCGAGGAGATCAAGAAGCGAATGACCGCCAAGCACGAACTTCTGATCGAGGCGGCGGGCAAGCGCAAGGTGCAGGTATTGGGTCTGCAGGAGCTTTTCTATGGCCCATACTTTTGCGCCGAGCAGCAAACGCGCTGGTACGAACTCACCGAGCCCGTGCCGGATGGCCCGACCGTGGCGCGCATGCAAAAGCTCGCGAAGCGCTACCACATGGTCATGATCGTGCCCGTGTACGAGATTCAGATGGCTGGAGTGTTCTTTAATACCGCGGCGGTGATCGATGCGGACGGCCGCTACCTGGGCAAGTATCGGAAGCACCACATACCTCATTGCCATCCCGGCTTCTGGGAGAAGTTTTACTTCACGCCGGGAAACGGCGGCTATCCCGTCTTTCAGACGCGCTATGGCCGAATCGGCGTTTATATCTGCTATGACCGTCATTTCCCGGAGGGCGCGCGTATCCTGGGGATGAACGGCGCGGAGATTGTGTTCAACCCGTCGGCGACTGTGGCTGGTTTGTCCGAATATCTTTGGGAGCTGGAGCAGCCCGCGCACGCCGTCGCAAACGGCTATTTCGTGGCAGCGAGCAATCGCGTGGGAGTCGAACAGCCGTGGGGCATCGGCGAATTCTACGGCAAGAGCTATTTCTGCAATCCGCGAGGCAAAATCGTCGCGCAGGCGAGTAGAGATAAAGATGAGCTGCTCGTGGCCGACTTGGACCTGGACGAAATTCAGCAGGTGCGCGCCACTTGGCAATTCTTTCGCGACCGCCGGCCTGAGACCTATGGCGAACTCGTGCGCATCGAGGCGTCCAGCGCCGCCCAAGCCGCTGATTGACGCCTCAGAGCAGGTCGTGTTATCTCTTCCGAAATTCAGTTTCCGCTTGGCATTGGTGGAGCGCATGAGGCGGCCTGCTGGCGCACGCGCTCGTTCCAGGTCATCGGTTGCATTCCTGTGTCTACTTCGCGCATGGTGATGCAGTCCTCGACCGGGCAGACCAGCGCGCATAGATTGCAGCCCACGCATTCTTCGTCCAGAATCCTCGGCACGTGTACGTCCATGCCGTGTACGTTTTTCTTGCCGTTGCTAGCGACGTCGTAAGGCGCGATGCACTGGTGCGCGCCATCCTCGCAGGCCACGTAACAAAGCTGGCAGCCGATGCACAGCTCGGAATGAATTTCAGCGACGATCTTGTAATTGAGATCCAGGTCGCCCCAGTCGCGCACGTTGGCCACGGCACGCCCGCGAAAATCTTCAATCGAGCGGAAGCCGTGATCGTCCATGTATTGCGAGAGGCCGTCGATCATGTCTTCCACGATGCGAAAGCCGTAATGCATCGCCGCGGTGCAAACTTGCACCGTGGATGCGCCGAGGGCCATGAACTCGGCGGCGTCATTCCACAAGCCGATGCCGCCAATGCCGCTGATGGGAATGCGCAGCTTCTTTGCCACGCTGGCCACCAGATGCAGCGCAACCGGCTTCACGGCCGGCCCACAGTAGCCTCCATGTGAGGATTTGCCTGCCACGCTGGGCTGCGGGGCAAAAGTCTCCAGATCGACGCCCATAAGTGAATTGATCGTGTTCATCAGGCTGACGGCGTCGGCGCCGCCGCGTTCCGCGGCCAAGGCGATGCGCGTAATGTCTGTGACGTTGGGCGTCAGCTTGACGATCACCGGTATCCTGGTCGCCTCCTTCACCCACGACGTAATCATCTCCGTGTATTCGGGCACCTGGCCGACCGCCGATCCCATGCCGCGCTCGCTCATGCCATGTGGACACCCGAAATTCAGTTCCAGCGCGTCGGAGCCGGCATCTTCCGCCCGGCGCACCATCGCGTGCCAGGATTCGCGCTTGGATTCGACCATCAGCGAGGCGATAACCAGATTTTTCGGATAGCGTTTTTTGACTTCATAAATCTCGCGGAAATTCACCTCGATGGGGCGGTCGCTGATCAACTCAATATTGTTGAAGCCCATCAATTTCGCGCCATTCAGATCGATCCCGCCGTAGCGCGAGCTCGTATTGACGATGGGCTCGCCGATCGTCTTCCAGACCGCGCCTCCCCAGCCGGCATCGAATGCGCGCATCACTTGCCCGGCTGTATTCGTCGGTGGCCCGGAAGCGAGCCAGAACGGATTCGGACTCGTGATCCCTGCAAATTTCACACTTAGGTCCGCCATGTTTTCATCAACGCCTTTCTGTTCGGATAGACCAATACGCCTTTACGCAATACCAGTGGGCTAGAAGGCACTCTATCGCGCGACGTCGCGCGCAGGTTCGCTTGATGACTGCGCGCCGCGCGGCGAGCCTAACCATGTATCCAAACCGCGAGCGGCCGTCATGCCTTCCGCTACGGCATCCACCACTTCTTTTCCGCCGTTCGTGCAATCGCCGCCGGCGAAGTATTTCGGATTCCCGGTCTGATGGCGCTCGTTGATTTGCACCGTGCCGTTGGGGTTTAGTTCCAGCCCCTTCACGCCCTTCAGGAATTCCGTCACCGGCTTTTGCCCCACCGCACGCACGACCATGTCCACCTCGAGCGTGAACTCGGTGCCCGAGACCGGCTCCGGAGTGCGGCGCCGTTTGCCATCCGCAGGGCCAAGGCTTGTGCGCACGCATTCCAGGCCCGCTAACCACGCCCTTATGCCCGAGAACCCGCACCGGCTGCGTTTGCCACAGAAAAACGACCGAATCCTTCTTTGCGAGTTCGAGCTCGTATTCGAACGCGGACGCCTCCTGCGGACCCCGGCGATAGATGAGATAGACGATTTCCGCGCCGAGCCGCCGCGCGGCCGTGACCACATCGATGGCGGTATTGCCGGCGCCAATGCAGGCTACTCGCCTGCCAATTTCGATCTGCGGGAAAGGCTCGATTTTCGTTTTCTCGATGAACTCCATCGCGCCGTAAACGCCTTGCAAATCCTCGCCAGGCAGCTTGAGTTCCCCGGTCTCGCCCAATCCCACGCCGATGAAGATGCCGTCGAACTGTTTCTCGAGATCCGCGAAGGCGATATCGCGTCCGACCTGCACCTTTTGCCGGAACTTCACACCCAGATCGCGGATCATCTCAATTTCGCGAATCGAATCGGCCGCGCGCGTCTTGTAGGCGGCTATGCCGTATGTGCTCAGGCCGCCGGGAAGTTCGTTAGCGTCGAGAACCGTAACCTCGTAGCCCCACTTCGCCAATTCCGCCGCGCAAGCCAGGGATGCGGGCCCCGCGCCGATGCAGGCCACACGCTTGCCGTTTGGAGCGCCGGACCGAAAGAGCTGTATCTTCCGATCGCGAACGTAATCGACGGCGTAGCGTTGCAGGCGGCCAATTTCAATGGGCGCCTGTCCTTTTTCGTGCATCACGCAGGCGCCTTCGCAGAGCACTTCAGTGGGGCACACGCGGCCGCAGCTTTCGCCCAGGATATTGGCGGAAAGGATCACGCGAGCTGAGCCGCGCAGATTGCCGGTGGAGATTTTCTTGATGAACGCGGGCACGTCGATGTGCGTGGGGCAAGCGATGGTGCAGGGTGCGTCGAAGCAATACAGGCAGCGCGCCGCTTCAATGGCTGCCTGCCGCGCAGACATGGCGGGTTTGATGTCGGCGAAATTCCGCTCGTACTGCTCGGGATCGAGTTTCGGCGCTGTTTCGCGAAGTGGCATATAGGCTTCCGCCGGCTGACCCGTGCAAACCCGCTCAGATGACGGTCGCCCAGCGGTTTCGAAAGGATTTAGGTTATCATTTCGGCTCTCGAATGCCGAACGCCGGCTTCAGCGAACGCCGGATGAGTGGCGGACCCGGAGGACGATTGCAGTTCGATACAGTGATCAAAAACGGCACTATTGTCACGGCTAACGATACGTTCGCGAGTGATCTTGGCCTTACGAACGGACGGATTGCGGCTATCGCGGACGCGCTGCCGGTGGAAAATGCCGGCAAGGTGATCGACGCTGCGGGCCGGCTCGTGATGCCGGGCGGCGTTGACGTGCATACCCATCTGGATATGCCCTTCGCCGGTACCACCAGCTCCGACGATTTCGAAACGGGCACAATCGCCGCCGCGTATGGCGGGACGACGACGCTGATTGATTTTGCGGTCCAAACGAAAGGGACCAGCCTGCGGCAGGCGTTTGATACCTGGATGCGCAAGGCCGACCGCAAAGCGGCCATCGATTATGCCTTTCACTGCGTCATCACCGACCTCGGCGACGCGCAGTTCGAAGAGATGGGTTCCCTGATCCGTGACGGCGTCTCGAGTTTCAAGCTCTTCATGGCCTATCCCGGCGCCCTGATGGTGGACGACGCCACCATTTTTCGCGCCATGCAGCAGACCGCCAAATACGGCGGAATGATCTGCCTGCACGCGGAAAATGGCAGTGTAATCGACGTCATCGTGCAGCGGGCACTCGCCGAAGGTAAACGCGCCCCGAAATATCATGCGCTCACGCGGCCCACGACGGCCGAGGGCGAAGCGACGGGAAGGGCCATGGCGCTTGCGGAAATGGCCGGCGCGCCCGTTTACATCGTGCATCTTTCCTGCAACGACGCGCTCGAAAAGGTGCGCGAGGCGCGGGACCGCGGCCTGCCCGCTTACGCGGAGACCTGCCCGCAGTATCTTTTTCTCTCCATCGAAAAAATGGACGCGCCGGGATTCGAAAGCGCGAAATATGTGTTCACGCCGCCGCTGCGCGAAAAATGGCACCAGGAGAAACTCTGGCAGGGGCTCACGCGAGACACGCTTCAGGTCGTCTCCACCGATCATTGCCCCTTTTGCTTCAAGGAACAGAAAGAACTGGGCAAGGATGACTTCACCAAGATTCCCAACGGCGGGCCGGGTATCGAGCACCGGCTGAGCCTGGTGTATACGGGCGGAGTGCACGGCGGATGGTTTTCGCCGAACCGGTTCGTGCAGCTTGTCTCTACCGCGCCGGCCAAACTTTTTGGCCTTTTTCCACGCAAGGGAACGATCGCAGTCGGCTCCGACGCCGACATAGTCATTTTCGATCCGAACGAAGAGCAAACCATCAGCGCCCAGACTCACCACATGCGCATCGACTATTCCCTGTACGAAGGCATACGCGTGAAGGGCGTGCCGAAAACCGTGCTGTCCCGCGGACGCGTCATTGTCGACAATGGAAAATTTGTCGGGCGCGCCGGGTCGGGAGAATTTATTCGCCGCCAGGCGATCACTCGTTTGGCACGATAGCGAGGGGCGGCCTCACACAGAGGCCGCAGAGACTACCCATTCATGGCCACCGGCGAGAGCCTGAACCCGCCCGCATCCACTGACGTTCTAAGTGCCGATGCCGTTCGCTCAAGCTCCCTCTACAACGAAGATCTGGCGCCCGTAACCGCGGAACGCCGCAGTTGGGGCACATACAACTATGCGGCGCTGTGGGTCGCCATGAGCGTCAATATTCCCACCTATCTGCTGGCCAGCGGGATGATTGCCGGTGGAATGAATTGGAAGCAGGCCATCTTCACGGTTTTCCTCGGCAACGTGCTGGTGCTGATTCCCATGCTGCTCAACGCGCACGCCGGAGCGCGCTACGGGATTCCTTTCCCCGTGTTCGCGCGTGCGTCCTTTGGTGTGCTCGGCGCCAATGTGCCGGCGATGCTACGGGCGCTGGTGGCTTGCGGCTGGTTCGGCATCCAGACGTGGATCGGCGGCCAGGCGATCAATGCGATGCTGGTGGCGCTCGATCCCCGTTGGAGCGAGGTTCGCTGGGGCGTGCCGCTCTGCTTCGCGGCGTTCTGGCTTCTCCACGTGATTGTGATCGCGCGCGGGATCCGCACCATCCGCTGGCTGCAGGGAGTGACCGCGCCATTTTTGCTGGTGATCGGCATGGCACTCCTGGTCTGGGCCGTCGTGAAGGCGGGTGGGTTCGGGCCAATGCTTGCGACGCCATCGAAGTTCCGCAGCTTCGGGGAGTTTTTCCGATTTTTCGTGCCGTCGCTCACCGGAGTGGTCGGCTTTTGGGCCACCGTTGCGCTGAACATCCCCGATTTCACGCGTTACGCGCGCAGCCAGAGGGCACAAGTGCTAGGTCAGGCGCTGGGCTTGCCGGCGACGATGACGTTTTATTCCTTTATCGGCATCGCCGTGACGTCCGCAACCGTGCTGATATTCGGTCAGGCGATCTGGGATCCGGTTGCCGTGCTGGCGCGGCTGGGCAATCCGGTTGCAGTGGTAATCGCCATGCTCGCTCTGCTGCTGGCCACGCTCAACGTCAACGTGGCCGCGAACTTGGTCTCGCCCTCCAACGATTTCTCGAATCTTGCGCCGCGAGTGATTAGCTTCCGCACCGGCGGACTGATTTCCTGTGTGATTGGCGCGGCCGTATTTCAGCCGTGGAAGCTGCTGGCAAGTTACAGCAACTACATTACGGGCTGGCTGGTGGGATATTCGGGATTTCTCGGGCCGATCGCCGGAGTGATGATCTGCGATTATTTTGTGATCAGAAAAAAAATCATCGTTGTCGAAGATCTCTATCAGCGGCACGGATTCTACGAGTTTACGCGCGGCGTTAATTTGCGCGCGATCGCTGCGCTTGCGGCGGGCGCAGCCGTCGCTTTCATCGGCCTTGCTGTCCCCGCGTTGCGAGCGCTCTATGACTACGCCTGGTTCGTCGGTTTTGCCGTGAGTTTCCTGATGTATTACGTGCTGATGAGCAGCCGGTCCTCTCCAGAATCAGCGTCGCGAGCGGCCTGATTCTTAGCCGGAATACGTTGGGTGCGCTTACTGCTGGATCCAATTCGGTCCAATCAATTCGCGCAGGGCCTTCGGCGTAGCCCATGAAGCGGAGCCCGCGTAGCGCTTGACCCAATCCGCGCCTGCCCCAATCTTCACGCGATCGGGTGTGAACTCCGGCGACAGCGCATTGCCCATCAAAGCGTAACTGACGCCGTCACGCAGCCTAAGCGCCTTCCAGCAGCCACCCCGGCACCGCCACGATCGGCCTTTGCCCTCCAGCAAGATCCGTGCCGAGCGTAACCTTCTCTGCCCGTCCGTTCGGATGGAAGATGAAGTAGTCTACAGGGCCGCCCTCGATGAGGATCTGCAGTGTCGTCTGGCGCAAGCCAGTGGAGATAGTTGATCGGCCGGTCGCGGGTCAGCATGTAGTAGTTCTGGCTCTGTACTGCAAGCTGCTGGCCCCCCACGGTCCCCTTCTGCGCGGAGCGCCCCACAATCCCGAGGTATCCCGATTCCTTGGGCAGCACCTGCAAATTCAGCCTGCGGATCAGTTCCTTCGCGCGAGCGTTCGAACCCGCCTGCGGCGCGGCATGCAAACTAGCCAGCGCGGCCAATCCGATTACCACCATAATCACCAAGCGTTTCATCTCACGCTTGTTCCTTCAGATGATCGTATGTCGCCGTCAACCGTTCCTGCAGATATTCGGCGCCGGTCGTGGGCCGATACTTGGGCGGGGTGCCAGGCGCCATACAACTCTGCAACACTTCGACGCGGGCATCCGGATTGGGATCGAGAAAAAACGCCACCGAATACCGGTCTTGGACGGGAATTGCAACCCGGTGGGGCGTTGAGAGGTACACGTCGTTTGTCCACCGCATCAGGCAATCGCCGATATTGCAGACGAAAGCGCCCGGAATGTGTGGCGCGTCCAGCCATGCGCCGCTTCGCGCGCGTACCTGAAGCGCCCGCCATTCCGTCCGTGGCGAGAATGGTCAGGTTGCCATAGTCTGTGTGCATGCCGGCCCCGCTTTCGGGAGCTTGATCGCGCCGCTGCGGCTGCGGCGGATAGTGCAGCATCCGCAGGATCGCCAGTGGAGCATCGAGCTTGTTTTCGAAGAAATCCTCCGCGACGCCGAGATCGAGCGCAAAGCCCCGGTGAATCCGGCGGCCCAGGTTCCAGCATGCGTCGTAATAAGCGAGGACAGTCTCGCGCCAACCGGAGATCGCCGGCCACAGATTGACTCCGCGAAACGGTTTGCCTGCAAGCACCTCTGGATCATCGGCCGCAAGTTCCAAGCCTGACATTGAAAGCTTCTTTGTAATCCGATAGCACAGCGCTCTCGTTCAGGCGTTCCCCTTCGAGTGCGACGTAGCCGCGGTTATGGCGTGAGCGCTTGATGGAACACGCCTCCTTGGCCGCGAGCGGCAGGGAAAAGAATGCTCGCGCGGCCCGCAAAAATTTCTCGCGCGCCGCCTCGGGTACCCCATGATTTACGACGTAAAAGAAGCCGGTCTCACGGCAGGCGTTTCCTAATTTCGCGGACACGGCAGCCCGCTCGGAGATCTCCGCCGAGGTCAGACCAGAAACATCGATAACCGGAAGCTCAGTCATCACATATTCGCCGCAGAACGCAGGACCGAGTACCATTGCACCGCCGAAATCGGCCTTGCGTCAAGTTCTTGTACTTCCGCAGCCTTTCCTTTTTTTAATTCTTCTTGGAGAATGGAGCCCCCGATCGCTAAGCCTGATCGCATCGGGTCCCGAAAGGAGCCATTATGAAGCCCTTCATTACAAAAGATACTCCTGTTACGGATGAGGTCTTAAACACCATTGCTCATCTTCCGACCAGGAGTCTTCCGAAGATTGTCGATGCCGGCTTCTTCAAGAAACTTTCGGACCGGGACTTCATGCGCATCGCCTTTCTTTTGGCGAAGAAGGGATATGAGGAGGGCGGCTCTCCTATCGGAGGCGTAATCATTAGCGATGAAACGCGTCAGATTCTGGGGAAAGGGCATAACACATTAGTCCAGGAGAACCATCCTTACAATCATGGCGAGACGTCCGCCGTGCGCGACGCCGGTCGCCAGGATTTCAGCCAAACGACGATGTTCACCTCTCTGAGCCCTTGCGATATCTGTGCTTCCCTGATTTACATGCGCCAATTCAAGCGACTGGTCGTCGGGGATGTCACAAATTCTTCCGGTAATGAGCCTATGCTCCGGCAAAAGGGCGTGCAGGTAGATATTTTGGAGGATCCCGAAGGCATTGCTTTCTATGCGAAGTACCGGAAAGAAAAGCCGGACCAGGACTTGGAAGATTGGAAAGGCCTCGCTGCTGTACGCAAAGCCTCTGCCGCCAAACCCTAGTTATCTCAGCATCCTCAGCAGCTTGGTGCTTAAGCTAGAAATTTAGCGCGGGATGGGTGCAGGACTGTTAGCCCGCCAACTCCGTCATTTTAGAGCCCGGCGGCGCGAGACCGAGCATTGCTGTCGCAGCGGGACTTCCTGGGGCACAAAGATTTCGCTCGTGGAATAAGGCGCCTCTTTGCAGCAGACGTGGCAGCGAATGAGCGCAATCCCCGAGCCCGGACTCCGGCTGATGAGCGCTATCGCGGGTCGCGGAAGCGGGAACAAAGGTGCGGGCTCCACAAAAAAGACAAACGACGCGAGCATTTTCGTTTCTGGACTGCTGGGTCATACGACCCTCCCGACAAGAATTGGAGCTCTAGGGGGACGCGATAATACAAGCCCCACTGTAGCATGTCTAGAGGGTATATCGCAGTAAGCAGGCCATGCAGTGATTCACCTAGCATACAGTTATCTACACAATTAAAAGTAGTTAGCTTATTTATGGGTTTAAATCGAGGCCCAATACGGCGAAAACTACTTGAGTAAAACTAGAGGAAAAGCCAAAACGAGAAATATCCGATCAGCGCACCCATCATACCTCCAACGACCATATCCGTAAGGAAATGCATGCCGACGATAATCCGGGAGAGCGCGATCGACGCCGCTACAGCCAGAAGGCAAGGCTGATACTGAGGATAAAAACTGCCCACCGCAACTGCTATAGCGAAGGAAGTCATCGCATGACCGGAAGGGAACGAAAAGCGATCCGGCGGCGAAATCACGGCCCAGCAATGAGGCTCGATCTCGCAGGGTCGCCGCCGTCGGCTGAGCGGCTTCACGCGCTGAAAGATCAGAATCGCGACGAGAGCCGAAAGCATCGCCGGCAAAGAAGGCGCGGTAACGATCTTGTCCGCCGCAAATGAGTACAAGGATGCCGAGCGAATACCAGAGCCAGCCGTTGCCCAGGCGGCTCATCATCAGCATAAAAATTCGAATGGGCCGCGGCGCGCGCCAGCGATGCAGCCGGCGCATCAAACGCAGGTCTCGCTGTTCGATGTAACCCAAAACGGCCCTGGCTACGGCCATGCGCAAACCTCCGCGGGCCGGCGTCAGCGAGCGATTCCATGGACTCAGCGCGCGGCCTTTGCGAATCGTTGACGCGGGCGCTCCAACGGCGGGCGAATATAGCCTCATCCAGGAAGGTGGCGAACGTGACCAGCCGGAACGAGCAGGGCGAGAGGGCTGAATAACAGCGTCCAGGGACGCTCTTGAAACATCTTCGCGGTCGATGCAGAGAACGTCGCGCGTGATCCGAAAATAGCCGCCGCTAGTGCCGTGAGTGAGAGCGGTATGGGCCATCAATCCGGCGAAGAATTCTTCTTTGTTGCGCGCGCCGGGCACCTCGGTGTACGCCGATCCGAGAGAAGGCAGCACGTGAGAATCGCTTCCGCCCAAACCGGCCTTGCCCAGGCGGCGGGCGAGTTGCGCGGCTTGGCGGTTATGAAAGGGCGGCATCTGCCCGCTATGACATCTCGAGCGCCGGAACATAGGCTTCGATCCAGGCGAAATCGTCCAAGACGCGGCGTCCCGTAAGGCTGGAGAAGATGTGGTTCACGCTGAAGAGCAAACGACGCTCGGTGAGATAGGCCAGCAGGCATATGAAGTCGTCGCGACGCCGTTGAATCTCGATGTGCTGGCGTTCGGTGAGGTCGTAAGACGCCGACGTGCACAGTGGTGCCGCTAGGCATGCGGCAGGTGACCTCTTCGCTCAGGAAGAAATCTGGGTAGCCGCGCAAAGCCTCGGCGGCGCCGATGGAATCGTGGTCGGTGAGCGTGACCAGATCCATGCCTTTGCTCTTGAGAACGGAGTAGACTTCCCGCGGATCGTTGTACGATTCACGGCAAACGCGCTTCAGCAGGGGAACAGTGCACATCCCCGAGTGGATGGAGTGGACGTGCAGATCGCATTTCATCAGCTATCACAATGAATTGGTAATGTTACGGGCAGAAGAATGCCCTAATAAAGTGCAATTAAATAAACCGATTGGATAATACCCATTTGCATAAAATCGTAAGGCCGAAAAGGCCAATTCCGCCGCACCCGCGTGCGAGAATCGGTATCCAGATGACGCGGATCGCCCTGGTTTACTTCGACGCGGGCGGGGGCCATCGAAATGCCGCGATGGCTCTCGAACAGGCGATCAAGCAACTGAATCAGCCCTGGGAAACGCATCTAGTAAATCTCCAGGAGATGCTCGACTCCCTCGACATTATCCGCAGGCTCACTGGCCTGCGGATCCAGGACGCCTATAACCGCATGCTGCAAAATGGCTGGACGCTGGGCAGCCCTCAACTGATGCGCATGCTGCAAGGAGTGATTTGGCTGTATCACGGGAAAACGGTGCGGCTACTGGAAAGATACTGGCGGGAGATGCAAGCCGGATCTGGTTGTCTCTCTCGTGCCGCATTTCAACCGCGCGCTTTGCGAGAGCCTGCGCAAAGCCTGCCCGGGCAAACCCTTCGTGACCATCCTGACCGACATCGCGGATTACCCGCCGCATTTCTGGATCGAGAGGCAGGAGCAATTTTTGATTTGCGGCTCGGAACGCGCCGTGGAACAGGCGCGGGAATTGGGCCATTCCGCCGAGCGCATATTTCAAACTTCGGGAATGATCCTGAATCCGCGCTTCTACAACTACAGCCCGATCGATCGCGATGCGGAAAGGCTGAAACATGGCCTGGATGCTGCGCGCGTTACGGTGCTGGTGCTTTTTGGAGGTCAGGGAGCGCGCAAGAAGATGCTGGATATCGATCGCCGCCTGAGCGAGTCCGGACTGCCGATTCAATTGATTTTGATCTGCGGCAAGAACGAGCGTCTGCAAGCCGAACTGCGCGCTCAGGCTCGGCCGATGCCCCGCCTGATCGAAGGGTTTACCACGAACGTCCCTTATTACATGCAGCTCGCCGATTGTTTCGTGGGCAAACCGGGACCCGGAAGCATTGCCGAAGCCCTGGAGATGGGCCTGCCGGTGATCGTGGAGAGGAATGCGTGGACGTTGCCTCAGGAACGCTACAATGCGGTGTGGGTTCGCGAAAAACAAGTAGGCCTGGTGGTCAAGAATTTCGATCATATTGTTGACGCCGTCCAGCAGCTGCTCGAAAAGGCGACTTTTGCACAATTTCCGCTGCAATGCCAAGAAGATGCGCAACCGCGCTTTATTCGAAATTCCCGAGATCCTCGTCTCGCATTCTGCAGGAATCTAACAATTAGAGCGCTCCTTTGCCCCGAAATGCCGAGCAGGGAGTACTGAGCGCGTGGCCGAACCGATTCGCGATGCGCTGTAATTTTTAATCCGACCGCAGGCCGTGCGCGCGGAGTCCGTTCCGGGGCGCTGGAACGCGCACGCAAGGTGCTGGCGCGGCAGGGAATCGAGTCGGAATTGGCGGCGACCGATGGTCCGGGCTCGGCTCCGGGACTGGCGCGTCAGGCAGTTCGCGACCGAAGGCACATGGTGATCGTTTGCGGAGGCGACGGCACGCTGAATGAAGTGGTAAATGGGCTAGCCGGAAGCTCGGTTCCGCTGGCTTTGCTTCCGGCGGGAACCGCGAACGTCTTTGCCAAGGAACTGGGGCTCCCGTGGAACATCGAACGCGCCGCTTCGCTGATCGGGGGCAGCCGGTTCAGGCGCATCTCTTTGGGGCATGTAAAGGCGGCAGAAGGGGAAAAGGACGGCCGTTATTTTCTGTCGCTGGCCGGCGCGGGCCCTGACGGGGCCATCGTTCGAGCTGTGAACCCGAGCTCTGAAGGACCGCACGGGCACAGTGGCGTTTTGGATAGAAGGATTCCGGCAGCTCGCGTCGTACAGATTTCCTCGATTCCGCGTAAAGTTTGAGAACGAAACCGCCGAGGGCACGCTCATCATCGCAGGCCGCACCAAGCATTATGGCGGTCCGATCAAAATCACCACTCGGGCCGACCTCTACGGACACGATTTTGAGCTGATGCTCTGCACTACGAGCAGCCGCTGGAAATATTTATCGTATATGCCCCTCCTGCTCTCAGGCGGGCTCCGGCGTGTTCGCGCCATCCGCTTTGTGAGGGCAACGGAGATGCGCTGCGAGCCGATCGACGCCGAACCGATCTGGGTGCAAGTGGACGGCGAGGCTGCCGGGCGGCTGCCGGCAGATTTCGCATCGTTTAGAGATGCGCTGACCTTGGCTGTGCCGGCAAATTCCGCGGCGAAAATTACCTGAAAAGCTACAGCACTATGACGCATCTTTTCGTGCTGCGTGGCTCCGAAACCTTTCAGAATCAGATCGAATTGAGATATATTCGGCTTTAGCCAACTTGCAGCTAAGGCAGCCGCCCAGCGGGCATAGATTAACTGAACGTCCTTTGCGTGAACGCCCGGTCGAATCGCAGGAAGTAAAGATAGCCGGGCATAAGACTCTCGAAGATGGAGCGGAAATGAAAGGTGTGGTCCTTGCAGGCGGCACAGGCAGCCGTCTAAATCCCCTCACGCGCGTTACCAACAAACATCTGCTTC
Source organism: uncultured Acidobacteriota bacterium (assembly GCA_963846235.1). Taxonomy (GTDB): domain Bacteria; phylum Acidobacteriota; class Terriglobia; order Acidiferrales; family UBA7541; genus Palsa-189. Next base: position 1,301,947 of record CAWJVF010000002.1, on the reverse strand, counting down.
CCATTTACGATAAGCCGATGGTGTATTACCCGATCCAAACCCTCGTGAATGCAGGCGTTCATGAAATCCTCCTGGTCACCGGCGGCAAAAACGCTGGCGATTTTCTGCGCCTTTTGGGGAACGGCCGCGATTTTGGGTTGAAACACCTGAACTACACCTATCAGGAAGGTGAGGGTGGCATTGCGGACGCCTTGGCATTGGCCGAGCATTTCGCCGACGGCGATGCCATCTGCGTGATCTTGGGCGACAACATTATCGAAAACAACATTTGCCAGGCCGTCGCGAACTTCGAGAATCAAAAAGAAGGCGCGAAGATCCTCCTGAAAGAAGTCACGGATGCGCAGCGGTTCGGCGTTGCGGAAGTCCGAGGGAATAGTGTGGTCGGCATCGAGGAGAAACCAAAGCGCCCGAAATCCAATTATGCGGTCATTGGCATCTATCTCTACGATCACAGTGTCTTCACGAAGATTCGCCGGTTAAAGCCTTCCGGCCGCGGTGAATTGGAGATAACCGACGTAAATAATTTCTATATCGAAGAGGGCAAGCTCACGTACGAGATTCTTGATGGCTGGTGGACCGATGCCGGCACTTTCGAATCCTTGCTGCGTGCGAACACCCTTGTAGCGGAAACTGGTGCGAATAAGCTCGCCCGGACCGCTGAGGAGCAATTCGCAACCCATCCGGAAGTGCTCCGTTGAAAATTCTGGTTACCGGCGGGGCCGGATTTATCGGCTCCAATTTCATCCGTCACATCCTCGCAGAACGCAAGAATTGCGAGTTAGTTAATCTCGACAAGCTGACCTACGCCGGGAATCTGGCCAATCTCGAAGAGGTCGCGGATCATCCGAACTATACATTCATCAAAGGCGATATCTGCGATGCCGCCGCTGTCGAACGAGCGATGCGCGGATGCGATGCGGTGGTGCATTTTGCCGCCGAATCGCATGTCGACCGCAGCATCTATGAGCCCGCTCCTGTCATCGACACAAACGTAAAGGGAACATTTACGCTGCTCGAAACAGCGCGCGCGTTGCGCGTCGGCCGTTTCTTGCACATCTCGACGGACGAAGTTTACGGCGACCTTCCTGCCGACGCTTTTGCGGACGAATCCTCCCCTTTGCGTCCCAGCAGCCCCTATTCGGCTTCCAAGGCCGCCGCGGATCTTCTGGTCCTTTCCTACGTTCGGACTTACGGCGTGCCGGCGCTAATCACACGGTCCTCAAATAACTACGGCGCTTACCAGTTCCCGGAAAAATTTCTTCCCCTGATGATTACGAACGCGCTTAACCATAAACCGCTGCCTATTTACGGCGACGGAAAGCAGCAGCGCGATTGGCTGCATGTGGAAGATAACTGCCGCGGAATTTTGTGCGTACTCGAAAAGGGCCGCCCCGGCGAGGTTTACAACATCGGCGGCTCGGACGTCGAAGAGAATTTAAGCTTGGCCAGGCGTCTCCTGAAACTGACGAATCGGCCGGAATCGCTGCTCAGCTATGTGAAAGATCGTCCCGGTCACGACCGTCGCTATGCCCTGCGTTGCCAGAAGATGCAGGATGAATTGAATTGGAAACCGGCGATTTCCCTTGAAGACGGTTTGCGCCAGACCATCGATTGGTATCGAAGCCATGCCTCCTGGCTCGCTGGCGTGCACGGCGGCGAATATCGGTCCTATTACGCGAAATATTACGAGAACCGCGACTCCTCGCTCCGCGAGATTGCACCCTCAGTATCCAAGTGACCCAAAGCTGGACATAAATTCTCAGCTTTGAAATCAGCCCGCCCGCCTCAGCAAGGCGCAAAAGCTAAATGGGCGCAGACGGCTTGATGCAGAGCTTAAAGTTTAGGTGGAATGGCCTCAATCCGAAGCCATAGGAACATTCACAGGTGCCCTGGCGATTTCTCCAGAGCGTTTGGCGGGCAGTCCTGCCTGACGGATCTTGTATAGCAGCGCGCGATAGCTGATGCGCAGGTCGCGAGCGGCGCGTTTCCGGTTCCACCGGTTTGCTTCCAGGGCGCTAAGGATAATTTTCCCCTCGAGTTCCCGCACGGCCTTCCGAGTCACATTTTTCAGGTGAATGGGACCAGTGGCCGGAAGTTCGGGTGGGACAACGGCGCGTTCCCAGTTAGCCAGCTCTTCACCGATGGCTTCTTCCGACCCCAGAATGACATACCGCTCCATCAGGTTTTCGAGTTCGCGAATATTGCCAGGCCATGTGTGTTTCTCAAAGAGCTTTACCATAACCGGCGAGATTGGACTGACCGAGCTCTTGTGTCGTTGGCGGAGACGATCGTAGAAGTGCGCGGCAAGCTGTGGAACGTCTTCAAGCCGTGCGCGGAGCGCTGGCAGTTCCACTCTGGCAACATTGATCCGGTAATACAGGTCCGCACGAAATCTTCCGGCGGCAATCTCATGTTCCAAGGGACGACCCGTGGCGCAAATTACTCTGATCTGCACGGAAATGTCTTCCGCTCCGCCGATCCGCGAAAACTGCGAATCCTGTAGGAGTTGGAGCAATTTTGCTTGCAACGCCATATCGATTTCGTCGATTCCATCCAGGAAAAGAGTGCCCATATGCGCCATCTCAACGCGTCCGGGCTTGCTCGCATAGGCGCCGGTAAATGCCCCTTTTTCATAACCGAAGAGCTCGCTCTCCAGTAGAGTGCCGGGAATGGCGGCGCAATTGACATTGACAAACGGGCCGGCGGCGACGCTTGACCGGGAATGGATGTAACGCGCCATAACACCCTTGCCCGTGCCGCTTTCGCCCTGAATAAGAAGCGGAACACTCGTGCCCGCGAATTTCTTGATCTTTTGGCGGAAGTCCTGCATAGCCGCCGAACGGCCAAAGATCACTTCCTCTGGTGGCAGACCGTCCGTGCGTAACGTGAGCGGAACTCTTTGTGTACTGGCCAAACCCACTCTGCTTAACTCCCCCAGGAAAGGAACCCCTCAAACTGGCCCGATAGAGTCTAAAGCACTCGGAACACCAAACTGCCAACGCGAGCAGGCACTGGCCGTAACCCGGGCCGATGCCCTAGCCATAGCTTAAGTTTCGCGTGCTCAATGAAGTGCAGTTTCCACCGAAGCGCCTATCATCAGCCGGTCTGGGAACTCTTTTGAGGGAAAAGGTTTGCGTATATTAGGAATGTCGATTCCAGAGTCGCCTTGCCGTGGGCCGAATTGGAGAACCCGAAAGCCCGTTGGATTGTCGAGCTTACAGGTCGGTCGGGCGCATCTAATTCCGCGAGATGGCAAGAAAGCTGCTCACAATGAAGTACTCACGGCCAATGTTGAACCTGCAGTCCCGGCCGAGGGAGCTATAATTCGAGGAATATGGGCTTCCTGAGCAATTTAATCCGGCTGCTCCGTGAAAGGCGCGGAACGGACATGGATTTTCTGTGCCATCATCTGCTCTCCGAGCGCGGCGAGGCTTCACAGACGGTGCTGGCTCAGCAGATCATTAAAGCCTACGGCGCGATGAACTCCGGCGAGCGCCGTCATTTTTTCGAAATGCTTTGCCGAAACTTTGGGCCCGATGAAACTGCCGTCCTCAACGCGGCAGCAGCCTTCAAACGGGATCCCGGCCCGGCAAGCCTCGCGGCGCTTTCCGCCGCTGTTGAGGCGCCCCGCCAGGAGTTGCTGCGCCGCATCAATACCGCAACGCACGGAACGGAGACGTTAGTTGCTTTGCGCGGGCACCTGCTCGAAACAACCCCGAATGGAACGGATTTCCAGCCGCTCGACGCCGACCTCAAGCATCTTTTCAGGTCCTGGTTCAATCGCGGGTTCTTGCGCATGGAGCGGATCACCTGGCATACCTCGGCTTTGACGCTCGAAAAGCTGATGGCCTACGAATCGGTACATGAGATCAACGGTTGGCCGGATTTGCGCCGGCGTTTGGAAGCGGATCGGAGATGCTTCGCGTTCTTCCATCCCGCACTCGCAGACGAGCCCATCATCTTTGTGGAGGTAGCACTAACTAAGGGGCTGACCAGCGATCTGGGACCATTGTTGGATATTCACGCGCCGGTGCTTCCGCCGGAACAGGCGGATACCGCAATATTTTATTCCATAAGCAATTGCCTTAAGGGATTGCGAGGCATTGCCTTCGGAAATTTCTTGATTAAGCAGGTGGTCTCCGATCTCGCCGCCGAATTTTCGAACATCAAAACGTACGGCACGCTCTCTCCGCTCCCCAACCTATCCAAAGCACTACAAAATCAGGCGGACGAGAATGGTTTCACGCGCGAGCGCCTGTCACGGTTACTCGGCGATTATTCGCAGCAATTGGCCGCTGTCGGCGGAACGCGAGATCCCGTCGAAGCTTTGCTTGGTTTGCTGAAGCAGCCCCTGGAGAATCGAGAGGCGCTCGCAAAGCCTCTCCAACGGCTGGCGCTCGCATATCTGACGCAGCTGCATCAGAACGGAAAGCTCTGCGATCCTGTGGCGACTTTTCACCTTTCGAATGGCGCGCGCCTCGAGCGCGTTCACGCGTTTGGAAATGTGCGGCCCTACGGGTTAAAAGCGTCTTTCGGTCTGACAGCCAACTACCTGTATGTTCCTTCTGAGCTCGAAGATAACCACGAGCGGTTCGTGAGCGAGGGCGAAATTCGCGTCTCACACGATTTGGAGCGCGAATATAAGTTCGTCACAGAAGCATGGCGAGCCGAGCGCCACAAAGTCAAAAAGGCAGCGAGCAAATAGCTATTCCCAGGTATCTACGTACACCTTGTCCGTCTTCAGGTCCGTGCTTTTCACCGCGAGGCTGTCTCCTTCGAAGCCGTCCCGCGTTTTGAAGTCGGAGGCGGGGCGACCACACCAGTAAGCTTGCGAATCATTCCGTCCGACTTGCTCAAAACGTAAAGTTCTCCGTCGCCGCCCAGCGCCATGCGCGTGTCCGCGCGTCCGCCGCCGTAGGCGACGCCCTCAGGGTCCATTTTGGCTTCGGCATGTGCCGGATCCTGCGAACGAGTGGTGGCTGCGGCATTGCCCGGCAGCACGTGGTCAGGGGGTGGCATTCCTCCCCTGCTCGCGTACGTTTCCGCAACAATGTCAAACATTCTGCGCCTGGTCCCGTGCCCGGAGTCCTTCGGACCTTTGTAGACGATCTGCAATTCGTGAATTTGCGCTTGCTGGTTGCGTTTGCCGTGAGCGGCAAGCATTTCCGCAAAGTCAGCGTAAAATATCCTCGCTGTAGTCATGTCGTTGAAAATATATTTCCCGCGCAGTTGCGGCATCAGCTTTCCGCGGTAAACGAAGCCGTTGCCCATCGAATCTCCTTCGCGATGGCTGTACACGGCGACTGGATATATGGGCGCAACAGGATCTTTCAGCCCATCCACCTGCAGCACATCGTTCTTGGGGAAGGGGACGGGCGGATTCATCAAGCTGCCGGTCTTGCCCGCGTCGTTTACGAAAAACTGTTCGTCGCCCTCACGTTCCGCGTAGCCATAGTTGCCGCCTTTGGTGACGATGTCGACCTCTTCCCAATAATGCACGCCGATATCGTCTGTAATCAGCGTTTTGGTTTCCGTGTCCCACTGCAAGCGATGCGGATTGCGGAAACCGTACGCGTAGATCTCGCCGCGGGCGCCAGCGACCGATATAAAGGGATTCGGGTCCGATCCGCTGGACGGAATTCTGTATTGCCCATTCGCGCTGATCGTGTCCTTCGGACGCAAATTGATGTCCGGAGTGATTCTCAGAATCTTGCCTACTAACGTGTCCAGCCTTTGCGGCAGATTGTGGGAAGGCCCGGGAGTTTCCCCAGCGGCCCCATCGCCAATCGAGATGTAAAGATTGCCGTAGTCCGCGTGCCCGGGCTTGGCCAGAGGATTAAAGATTAAGTCGGCCATAGGATGATTGCGATCGTAACCGGTGCGCAGGATTTCGCGCGCGGTTCCTTCAAACGTTGCATTGCGAATATTTGTGTCGGTCCACTCGACGAGTACGGATTCCAAATGCGCAGGGCCTGCAGGTGGATTCACCACGGGAGTCGTGGAGTAGCCTTTCAGATCCAGGGTCGAGAGCCGCGCGCTGGTCGGAGCCGCCGAGCCCTCCATATCCGGTTTCTCGGTGTGCACCGTGTAGAACTTGCCGTTCTTCGCGTACGCTGGATCGAAGGCAAACGAAACGATACCGGCCGTGTTGCCTAGATCGGAGGCGAACTTCGGAAAAATCTCCGCGAAATTAAGATACGGCGTAAATGTCTTAGAGGTCTTATCCACGATGTACAGAGTCGAACTCTGGTCGTCCACGAAAAATCGGGAATTCGCGAGCGGGGCATTTGCAGGTTCCGAGCGCAGCGAATTCACCCGGCCCAATTGGGCTTTGTAATCGACCGCGTGAGAAGCTGCGCCTCCATGTGTTCCACTCGAAAGCGGCAAGCTGACATAGTCTTCCAGCAACACGGCCGTGCCGTCTTTGCCGATTTGTGATCGGGAAGGGTATTGCGCTAATAAGACGGTCGCGCTCGCGACTATGCCTGCAACCAGCACGGACCAGGAATAAAATCCGCGAGGTTTTCGGGCTATTCTCTGCTCTCTTGCCATGCGCCCTCCTCTTTCTTCTTTATCGGTTTGCGGCTTGGGCGTGAAGGTGTCCAAACTGTATTACTGCGCTGCCTCATGAGTCAATCGGGCCGCGGCTCAACGTTCAGCGAGGGCGTGAAAAACCCATGCCTCTCGGGTTCGAATAATATGCCAGTTGGTTCGAGGACGTGGCGCCTTTCACGTCTTCTTGGCCTTAGACGAAGCGCCAGAGCTTGCCCTCCATAATTAGGGGCAACATAATGATCAGCCGCTTGGAGAGTGCTTCGATGAGAACTTGGTTTCCGATGTTCCTAGCGACAACTTGTCTGATTACGGTATCTCTCGCCCAGAGCCCGCCAGTTTCCAAGCCGCCGGATACGCCCAAGCGCCCCGTCACGGATGTATATCAGGGACTCAAAGTCACGGACGACTATCGTTGGCTGGAGAACTGGGACGACCCACAGACGAAGCAGTGGAGCGCCGCCCAGAATGCTCGCAGCCGCGTATATCTTGACCACCTTGCGCTGCGCCCTCCGATCAAAGATCGGCTCACGCAGCTAACAAGGTCTAGATCGGCGAGATACTTTGATCTTCAGTTCCGCGGGGGAATGCTGTTCGCCATGAAATACCAGCCGCCGCAGGAACAGCCAATTCTTGTCGCTTTCCCCTCTGCCGATAATCCCGATAAGGCGAAGGTCATCTTCGATCCAAACAGCACAAGTAGTAAGGGATCTGTCTCTGTAGATTTTTACGTCCCGTCCCTGGATGGCAAATATGTTGCTGCCGCGGTCTCCGAAAATGGCTCCGAAGACAGCAGCGCGCTGATTTTCGAGGTCGCCACTGGCAAGAAGCTTGCCGATGTTGTGCCGCGCGTTAATTTCGCCACTGCCGGAGGCAGCATCGATTGGAAAGCAGACAGTTCGGGCTTCTATTACACGCGCTACCCACAAGGGAAAGAGCGTCCGCCCGAAGACGCTAATTTCTACCAGCAGGTTTATTTTCACAAACTCGGTACGTCCCCCGCGCAAGACGTCTACATGATCGGAAAAGATTTCCCTCGTATCGCGGAAATCCAGCTTCGTACGAGCGATGACGGGCGTTGGCTAATGGCTTCCGTCGCAAATGGGGACGGAGGCCAGTTTGAGCATTACGTGATGGATGCATCAGGCCACTGGGCCCAAGTCACGCACCTCGATGATGGCATCGTAGCTGCCAAAGTTGGGCCGAACGATGCGTTGTACCTGTTGTCGCGCAAAGACGCGCCGCGCGGAAAGATTCTCCGGTTGTCCGCTCCTAATGCTCCGCTCTCGCAGGCAAAAGTCGCTGTTCGGGAGAGCTCGGGCTCGGCCAGCGAAGAGGGTGGCCGTGCGTCGATTGAGAGCTTCGTCCCCGCGCCCGGCCGCCTCTATGTCGTGGACATGATGGGTGGCCCAACTCGCGTGCGGGTCTTCGATGACCATGACCAATCTTTGCCCGCCCCGCCGCTGCCTCCTGTCTCCAGTGTCGATGAAGCTATTGCAATCGGAGGCGGGAATCTGCTCTTTCGCGTTTCGACGTATCTGGCGCCGCCGGCTTGGTATCGTTTCGATAGCGCCAGTGGCAACTCCACGCGCACCGCGCTCAGTGAAACCTCCGCCTTCAGGCTCGACGATTTCGAAGTCGTGCGCGAATTCGCTGCCTCGAAAGATGGAACCCGCGTTCCTTTGAACATCCTGCGGCGCAAGGGCACTAAGCTCGATGGCAGGCACCCCACAATTCTGTACGGTTATGGCGGCTTCGATATCAGCGAAACTCCGCGTTTATTCAGATTCCTCACCGTTATGTGGCTCCAGCAAGGCGGCATCTTCGTTGACACCAATCTCCGCGGCGGTGGGGAATACGGCGAAGAATGGCATCAGGCTGGAAAGCTGACTCGCAAGCAAAACGTCTTCGACGATTTCATCGCATCGGCGCAGTACCTGATCGATCATAAATACACCTCGCCTCAACATCTCGCGATTTACGGTGGCAGCAATGGCGGCCTGCTCATGGGAGCTGCGTCTACGCAACGGCCCGACCTGTTCCGTGCGGTGGTTTCCGTAGTTGGCATCTATGACATGCTGCGCATCGAGCTCGATCCCAACGGCGCCTTCAACACAACCGAATTTGGCACCGTGAAGGATCCGGCTCAATTCAAAGCTCTCTACGCATACTCCCCTTATCAGCATGTAAAGGATGGAACGGCCTATCCCGCGATCCTCTTCATGACGGGAGACAACGATCACCGCGTCAACCCGATGCAATCGCGCAAGATGACCGCGCGCTTACAGGCGGCGAGCAGTTCCGGACGTCCCATCTTGCTGCGCACGAGTGCGACGGCAGGACACGGCTTCGGCACCGCCGTCGACGAAGTGATCGAGCAGGATGCCGACGTCCTCAGCTTTCTCTTCGATCAGCTGGGTGTGCGCTATACGGCAGGTGAAAAATAACCATCGGCTGTTCTGCCAGCGGCGGACTGCCTGCAGCGGCTTCGATCTATCGCGTTTCTTCCGCCATGGACTGCATGGAATTATCCGAAGGCAAGAGGTTGAACACCGCTTCTTGCAGATCGTGAGCACTGGCAGCGTTTGCGGGCGAGTTCACAATATTGATTTTGTAGGAAAATCGGTTCGTGGCGCCGGCTGCGTCGGATAGTCCCTCCGCAACGCGACTGGAGATGATCTCCGCGACACTCCGGCTTACCGCAGGCAGGATGGTCCCGAAGCAGTACGGATGCAAAACGTAAAGCGAATCCTCCCCGCGCAGCTTGCGGGAAATTGCCGTGGCAGCATCGCTCAGTAGAGATTTGCCAAAGGGCGTGGAGGAAACCTCTTCCGGCAAGATCACGGTAATCACCAAAACGGACAATACCTGGTCAGCTGCGGCCGCCCGGCGATACTCCATGGCCAGGCGATCCTTGAACGAGCTTAGGTTCGGTATGGCATTCAAGAGTTCTGCACTCGCTTCCATTTTGGTTTCCGCGGCGCGCATGCCCGCTTCCGCAATCTCGCGCCGAAGATGCAGGATTGTGATCTGTCGATCCACGAGATACATCGCCAGCAGCGCCGAAAGTCCGCAGAAACCGTAAAATGTATTCCGCAGTACGACGTTGGAATAAGAAAACACAATCGGATACATCAGCAGTGCCAGTCCCGCCCCCAAAACCAAAATAGCCGAGCAAGACAGGATCGTCAGCTGCAGTTCACGCCGATCCAAGTGCTCTGGATTAATTTTGTCGAAAAGAAACACGTATGGCTTGTGACCCTCTTAAATCCCTTCATTTGGCCTTAAGCATACCGCCTGCCATTGTGATTGCTTGTGGTTTTGCCGAATCAGCGAGTTACACGCAAGTCGATGAAGCTCACAAGCAGGGTCGTGTCAATCTAGGCCGCTGTGGTTGAAATGTGTTCCAAAATGGACCGACTGCGGACACGCGCTCTTCTTCATCCAGCTCGACTCTAATGATGTGTCCCGCTCATTTCCCGGATGATATCTCCCACGAAGGCCTTCGCGTCTCCGAAAAGCATCAGAGTGCGATCCAGGTAGTAGAGCGGATTGTCGATTCCCGCAAAGCCCGGGCTCATGCCGCGCTTGATAACCATAACCGTGCGGGCTTTATCGACGTCGAGGATTGGCATTCCGTAAATGGGGCTCCCGGCTTCGTTGCGCGCTGCGGGATTTGTCACGTCATTCGCGCCGATCACGAGCGCAACGTCGGTTTGCGGAAAGTCGCCATTGATGACGTCCATATCCAGCAGCTTGTCGTAAGGAATATCCGCTTCGGCCAGCAAGACATTCATGTGTCCGGGCATTCTCCCCGCGACGGGGTGGATCCCGAACTTGACGTCGATGCCGCGCTTCGTAAGCGCATCGTAAAGCTCGCGCACTTTATGTTGCGCCTGGGCCACGGCCATTCCGTAGCCGGGAACAATGACCACCTTGTTGGCGGCGGCTAGAATGGCGGCAGCTTCTTCCGCCGTGGCGCTGTGTACCGGCTTCGCTTCGGCTTGGCCGGCCACGGCCGCCTGTTCTTGTCCGAAGGCGCCAAACAGCACATTGGAAAACGAGCGGTTCATCGCTTTGGACATGTTGACCGAAAGAATGAACCCGGAGGCGCCATCGAGTGCGCCGGCGATGATCAAAAGTTTGCTGTCGAGCACAAAGCCCATCGCCGCGGCGGAAAGTCCCGCATAGGAGTTCAACAGCGAAATCACCGTGGGCATGTCCGCGCCGCCAATCGGCACGATCATTAGCACTCCGAAAACGAGGGGTATGCCGATGATTAGAGGAAAGAGGTTCACTTTTTCGGGATGAAGAACCAGCGCCACAGCGATCGCCACTGCGACCGCCAGGAGCGACAGATTGACGATATTTTGCCCTTTATAGGTGATGGGCCGCTGCGGCAGAACTTCCTGCAGTTTGCCCGCGGCCATCAAGCTCCCTGTAAAGGTAAGCGCGCCGAGGATCACTTCCAGCGAGAGCACCGCCATCATAAACCGCGGCACGGCTGGAGCGCGCAGGTAAAACTCAGCGGTGCCGACCAGTGTCACGCAGAGTGCGCCGAAAGCGTGGCTGAGTGCCGTCCGCTGCGGAACGGCCGTCATGTGCACCATGCCCAGTGGCACGCCGATGATCGAGCCGAGCACCAGCGCAATCGCTACCCACTTGTAGTCGACGATGTCATGGCTAAGCAGCGTGCCCGCAATGGCCAGCAGCATTCCCACTTCGCCCGCGCGCACACCGCGCCGCGCGGTTACCGGCGAACTCATCCATTTCAGTGAAAGAATGAAAAGGGCCGTGGCGATCAGGTAGGTGAACTCGATGAAGTTCGCGGCACCCGGCATGTTGGTCATGATTTCTTGGTGTTACTCGCCTTGAACATCCTGAGCATGCGGTCGGTGATCAAAAATCCTCCCACCACGTTACTGGTAGCCGCGATGATCGCGATCACGCCCAGTACGGTGGTGAACGTGTTCTTATGTTCTCCCGCCAGCAGGATTGCTCCCACCACGGCAATAGCGTCGAGAGCGTTGGTCAGAGACATCAACGGGGTATGCAACAGCGGCGTAATACGACGAATGAATTCGAAGCCGATAAACGCAGCCAGCATGAAGACGTACAGGCTGGTCAGCAGGTCCATCTTGGGCACCGAATACTCCTTTCTTAAGCCTTTGTTTTGGGCCAGCTTCGCTAGCTGGACGCGGCAAGCGCCGGCAACGAAAAAAACTCCCGCACTCTCTTGTTCACCACTTCGCCGCCCTGAGTCAGCAGCGTTTCACGGACGATTTCATCGCTGGTATCCAGCCGAAGCTTGCCGTCCTTCACCAGGTGCATCAAAAAAGCGCTCACGTTGCGCGAGTACATCTGGCTGGCATGGTAGGGCACCGAACTGGCAAGGTTGAACCAGCCGATAATGGTGACGCCGTGCACCACGACTTCTTCGCCCGGCTGAGTCAGCTCGCAATTTCCGCCCGCGTTCGGCAGCTAAGTCCACGATCACGGAGCCCGGAGCCATACCCTTGACCATATCCGCGGTCACCAACAGAGGAGATTTCTTGCCGGGAATGACAGCGGCCGTGATGACCACGTCGTTTTCAGCCACCACTTTTCCCAACAGCTCGCGCTGCCGCTTATAAAAGTCCTCTCCCTGCGCTTTGGCGTAGCCGCGCGCATCTTCGGCGTCCTTCGCCTCGATCGGCAGCTCAACAAAGCGCCCTCCCAGGCTTTGTACTTGCTCCTTGGCCGCTGGCCGCAAGTCGTATGCCGAAGTCACCGCTCCCAGCCGCCGCGCCGTGGCGATGGCCTGCAAGCCCGCAACGCCCGCGCCAATCACCAGCACGCGTCCCGGAGTGATGGTTCCTGCCGCGGTAGTGAGCATGGGAAAGATTCGCGGCAATGTGTCTGCGGCGATCAGGACGGCCTTGTATCCGCAAATCGTACCCATGGAAGAGAGCGCGTCCATGCTCTGCGCCCGTGTGGTGCGAGGAATTAACTCGACAGCGAACGCGGTCACGCCTTTGGCGGCAATCTCCTGCAGAGGCTCCACGGCGCCGAGAGGACGGAGAAATCCGATCAGTGCCTGTCCATTGTGGAACAGAGGTACGTCCGCTTGGCCGCTCTTATCATTTGAGCCGTAGCCGAGTACCTGAACGACAATGTCAGCGGCGGCGAACACATCCCGGCGCTCCGGGATGATCTTTCCGCCTTTGGCGACGTACTCTGCGTCAGGATATCCGGCCTGAGCGCCCGCGCCCGCCTCGACAATCACTTCCAGTCCACTCTTTGCGAGGGTTGGAATCGAGCTTGGCACCACAGCCACGCGCCGTTCCCCGGGGAAGGTTTCCCGGGGGACTCCCACAATCATGCGGTTCCTCCGCTGTTACGAAGTGAGTTCGAGCCGGCAAATGTATCAACGCTGGCCGGCGCCCTGTGCAACTTTTCATTCTGCAATACCTGCTTGGGATATTCTACACGTTGGCGAAGGTCATCTGCCGTAAGAGGCCCTACCTTTTTGCCGGTACTCGCAGCGTCTCCGCCGGGGGAGCAATACAAAAGGCGCCTTCGAAAGCAGTGGGGCAACTGAGAGGCACACTGCGAGAGCGAGCACGGCAAACCTAGAAATCGAAGTTCATCTCTGGATCTGTAGTGCGAGAGGATTTCCCGAGGATTAGGACAACTGCGGTTCTGGGCATGAGGCAAGCGCATCTCGCAGCTTAGAGAGCAGCATGTCCCATTCGAAGGGCTTTGCGAGAAGGACGCACGGAGCCTCCAGAATTTGCGATTGCTTGAAACCTGCGTAGCCAGACATATACACGACTTTGAGTTCCGGCCTTAAGACGAGGAGCTTTTGTGCCAAGGCTCGCCCATTCATTCCCGGCATGATCACATCCGTTAAGAGGAGGTGGATGGGCCCCGAAAATTGCTTCACAAGAACGAGGGCTTTCTCAGGTGACTCCGCTTGCAGCACGTTGTAGCCGCTGTTGATCAGCAGATCGCCGATCAAAGTTCGGAGTGCATCCTCATCTTCAACGAGCAGAATTGTCTCCAGGCTGCCCATCCGTCTTTCGACGCGAGTTTTCGGTTTTTGCTCGCGAACAGGCTCCTTCACCGTCGGCAAATAAATTTTGAAGGTGGTGCCTTCTCCAACGCGGCTAAGCACCTCGATGTGCCCCCCGCTTTGCGTTATGGCGCCGTAGACCGTTGACAAACCTAAACCGGTACCTTTGCCCACTTCCTTCGTGGTGAAAAACGGCTCAAATATGCGCGCCTGCGTATCGGCATCCATGCCGATGCCGTCATCAGTGACCGACAATTCCACGTAGCTCCGTTGTGGGTAACCTCGCTGTTGCGCAAACTCATCGTCCAATACGACGTTAGAGGTCTCTATGACTAAGCGGCCCCCATTGGGCATCGCATCTCGCGCATTCACGACCAGGTTCATAAGAACCTGTTCGACTTGACCGCGGTCGGCCTTCACAGGCCCTAACCTGGAATCGAGCGAGATTCTGAACTCCACGTCTTCGCCGATCACGCGCTTGAGCATTTTCTCTAGATCGACGACAACCGCATTCAGATTCAGAACCGTAGGTTCCAGCACTTGCTGGCGGCTGAAGGTCAATAGTTGGCGGGTCAGGCGGGCGGCCCGTTCACCGGCCTTCTTGATCTGCTCGCAATTTTGGCGTGATCTGTCATTCGGCGCCAGGTGCTCGTCAAGGAGTTCGCAATGTCCATTAATGACGCTGAGCAAGTTGTTAAAATCGTGAGCGATCCCGCCCGCGAGTTGACCGATTGCTTCCATCTTCTGTGCTTGCTGTAGTTGTTTCTCTAGGAGCTTGCGGTCGCTCACGTCCCGTGTAATGGCTGCGGCGCCGATAATCTGTTCATGCGCGTCTTTCACGGGCGATATCGTCATGGACACGTCGATGCGCCGCCCGTCCTTTGCGATATGCACGGTCTCAAACCGCTTGATTCTTTCTCCCCGCGTGAGCTTTTCCACGATGTCGGGCAGGTCGTCGGCTTGATCGAAAGGCATCAGGAGCCTGCGCGGCCGGCCAAGGATCTCGCTGCCTGAGTAGCCATAGATCGTTTCCGCTGCCGTATTCCAGCTGACGATCGAACCGTTGAGCGTGAAGATAACGATCGCATCGCTCGAATATTCGATAATCGAAGCTAATTGTGAAAGCCGCTCCGCGATTCGCTTGCGTTCTGCCGCCGCGCTTTTCATCTCTTGATGAGCGCGCACAAGCTCCCGTGTGCGATCGACCAATTCGCGCTTGGTCTCATCTGAGCCGGAATCGGCCTGTGCCCGGAGAAAATGTACAAACGCTTTCCAGGAACTGTTATCCAGCAGCAGCGGAAGGACTATGTTGGAAGTGGCGGTCACCGCGTCCAAGCGTTTCCCTTCAACTACCGTTTGCAGTGATTCCGCATAGCCGTGAGTGCGAGACCATGATGAACTTGCCGCCGCCAGTAGCTCGCGTTCCTTATCGCCTTCGACTAGGCTGAGGATTTGTTCAATCAGGCTGGAAATGATCGAGCCCTTTTCAGACAACTCCTTCAAATGAGTTCTGAGGTCCCGTGGAGACCCCACCAAAATCCCCATCGTGAGTTCGATATTGCGGTTGGAATAGCTAAGAATCTGCTCCGCCAGATCGAGTTTGGCTCTTGCCATTCCGGTGTCCTGTGGTTGGTCGCTTTGCACGGCCCGCCTTAATGAAAAGGATTTATGTTGGCTTTTTTTCGAGCAGAAGGTCTTCGATTTTTTGATGCAAGCGCCCAAACTCAACCGGTTTGGTTTCGTAGTCGTTGCAGCCCATTTCAAATGCTTTCTCACGGTCGCTTATTAGTGCGTGGGCGGTAAGAACGATGATGGGAATATGGCGGGTGGCGTCATTGGCCTTGAGAAGCTGGGCCACTTGCCAGCCGTTCATGCCGGGTAGGCTGATATCCATTAAAACGAGGTCGGGTATTTCCGAATGGGCCAGGGAGTATCCCTGCTCGCCATCGTTCGCGGTGATTACCTGATGGCCTTTTCGCTCCAGCCGTCTGCGCAGCAGATCCCGATTTGTTTCATTATCTTCAACCACCAGGATCTTTGGCATGTTCGCTTCTCTTTTTATGCCTTCTTCCGCGAGCGCGGAATAGGACCTTGGTACCTCGACACAGGTACGAAATGTCTAGACGCACAATCTTGTTCGCATAAGTCTTGTGGAGTCAGTCGCTGCGGGTGATTTAAGATTCCACCTCGCGTTCTTCTGTACCAAGCTTGGCTCCGACACCTCTCTGAAGTCTCTGGCTCCCTCCTAAATCATCTCATTGCCAGCTGAAAACTTAACGAGGAGCTACCCTCATGCTGACGATTCTTCTGATTATCTTGCTCTTGGCCCTGGTAGGCGCCTTTCCTGCATGGCCTTATAGCGCTGATTGGGGTTACTACCCGAGCGGCAGTTTGGGCCTGCTTCTCTTGATTCTTATCGTGGTTCTATTGGTTCGCAGGCGCCCGGCACTTTAGGCTCTGGCCAATCTGTTTTTTTAAGGTACCCGTTCGTCGAGGTTCTTTCGGCCGCCCGCGGCCGAAGAACCTCCTTCCTAATCCGCGAGTCGCCCGTTCATTCGAACAAGTTGTGTGCAATGACACCGATCCTTGAGGCCGTGAGCGTCGCTCTTGGAAAAAGATTTCCCATCTATTCGAAGCTCAACTAGTAATTATATATTGAAGTTTACTCTATAGTATGATATCCTGTTAGATGCTTCGTCGCACTCACCCTGCCAGCATTGCTGTGCGCGCCGAGGCCGTCTCCATCAGGTTGAAACTCACGGCTTCCTCGCAAGCCCCCCTCTCGCAATCGAGGCCAGTTTGGCCTGAAGCGCGGATTCGCCAATACTCATCGCCACTCACACGGATAGCGGCCAGCCTCTCCAAATTTCCCGGTAGAGCAGCTCGTCACCGTCCTGGATCCGAACGCTGCATTTCCCATCAAGGCTATCTCCTGCAGAATGTGCACTTGCACAAAAAGGGTGGGGGGTGGGGTCCCGTACTTTCGCTGTCTCCTATCGGCTTCCCGGCGATATAATGCTCGGCCAGCTACGAGACTTCGGAGGTGAAGCCGTGGGTAGAAAACTATCTTTGACGTTTGCGCTGTTCTTCGGCCTTTTGCTGGGCTTGTGCTTCTCAGCAACGGCTCAGGACGCCAAGACCGTTTTGCAATCGGCCAACAAGGCCATGGGCGACGTGAAATCGATTCAGTATTCGGGCAGCGGCGAATTTGGCATCCTCGGGCAGGCATATACGCCCGGAGGAGCCTGGCCAGTAAACGATATTAAGTCCTATACGCGCACGATTGACTACGGCTCCAAGTCTGCTAAGGAAGAGATGACGCTGGTTGAGCCCACTCCTATCCGCAAGGGCGGCGGCGGACCATTCGCGGGCGAACAGAAGCAGGTCAACCTGGTGAGCGGCCAGTATGCCTGGAACCAGCCGGGCAATGCCGCGCAGCCAGCAGTGGCTGCGGCGGAAGAGCGCCAGCTGCAAATCTGGCTCACTCCGCACGGCTTCGTGAAAGCTGCCATGGAAAATAACGCCACGGCCAAGAAAGGCAGCGGCGGCACCGTGGTGTCGTTCACCGAAGGCAAGTTCAAGATAAACGGCACCATCGATAGCGCGGGCATGGTGACCAAGACGGAAACCTGGATTCCGAACCCGGTTCTCGGCGATATGGCCGTGGAAACCACGTATACGGGTTACAAGGATTTTAATGGCGTGAAGTTTCCGAGCATGATCGTGCAGAAGGAAGGTGGCTCACCCGTACTTCAGCTCACCGTCAGCGATGTGCGCGCCAATTCAGACCTCGCGCTAACGGTGCCCGACAACGTGAAAGCTGCCAAGATCCCGCCAGTAAACGTCACCAACCAAAAATTGGCTGACGGAGTTTGGTTCCTGGCGGGCGGAACGCATAACAGCGTTCTCGTGGAATTTCCCAATTACGCGGTGATGATCGAAAGCCCGCTCAACGACGCCCGGGCCGCAGGCATAATGGCCGAGGCGAAGAAGTTGGTTCCCGAGAAGCCCATCAAGTATCTGATCAATACGCACGCCCACTTCGACCACCTTGGCGGTGTGCGCTACTTTGTTGCGGAGGGCGCGACTGTCATCACTCAGGATACGAACAAGTCCTTCTACGAGCAGGCCTGGAAGGCGCCGCGAACCTTGGATCCTGACCACCTGGCACAGAGCCCGAAGAAGGCTACCTTCGTTACCTTCAAAGACAAATACGTTCTCAGCGATGGAGGACGGGAGATCGACGTTTATCGCATTCCCGGCGATACGCACAATGTCGTCATGTCCCTGGCGTACCTGCCGAAGGAAAAAATCCTGGTGGAAGCCGATGACTTCACGCCGGCGCCTCCGAATGCGCCGTCGCCGGGACCTCGATCTCACGCGGGTACTGTGCTCCTGTATCAGGATTTGCAGCAGATGAAGCTGGACGTGGCGACGATCGCACCTTTGCATGCTTTTGTGGTGCC
This sequence comes from uncultured Acidobacteriota bacterium, assembly GCA_963846235.1. Classification (GTDB taxonomy): domain Bacteria; phylum Acidobacteriota; class Terriglobia; order Acidiferrales; family UBA7541; genus Palsa-189. The sequence goes on along the minus strand of CAWJVF010000002.1, from coordinate 1,283,875 downwards.
GTACGCAGAGCTACAAAAAGCCGCTTCAACCGAGGTGAGCAGCGCGTCGAAATAGCCGTCCACCAGTAGTCGCGGACTAAGTCTAATTTGGGGCGCTCTGAACGAGTCAGGGCGCCCTGATGCTTTTTCGTCTGATACGATAATGAAGATGCCCATCGAATTCGCAACCGCGGAAGAAGCCGCCGAGGAATTCCGCCAGGGCCGCCAGATCGTTCTGGTGGATGACGAAGACCGCGAAAACGAAGGCGACTTGGCTTTGCCGGCGGAGAAAGTAACTCCGGCGGCGATCAACTTCATGGCCAAGCATGCGCGCGGCCTGATTTGCCTGGCGCTTACCGAAGAGCGTTGCGACGAGCTGAACCTGCCGTTGATGTCGCCGGTAAACACGTCCAACTTCGGCACTGCATTTACCGAATCCATCGATGCCGTGCGCGGAACCACCACGGGCATCAGCGCCTCCGATCGGGCCATCACGATACTGGCGGCCATCGATCCGGGCACGCGCGCGGCCGATCTGGCGCGCCCCGGCCACGTCTTTCCGTTGCGCGCGCGGCGCGGCGGCGTGCTGGTTCGCGCCGGGCAAACGGAAGCTTCCGTGGACCTGGCACGTATTGCCGGCCTTTATCCCGCCGGCGTGATCTGCGAAATCATGAATGATGACGGCAGCATGGCGCGCCTGCCACAGCTCGCCGAATTCTGCCGTACGCATGGGCTGAAGCTGCTGACTGTCGCGGAGTTGATCCGCCACCGCATGCGGCACGAGCGGTACGTGCGGCGCGTTGCCGAAACCGTTCTGGCCACGCGCTACGGCGACTTTCGGATGATCGTCTTTTCGAGCGAAGTGGACCGCGAACAGCACATCGCGCTGGTGCGCGGCGATTTGTCCGGCGCTCCGCCGCTCGTGCGAGTACATTCACACTGCTTGACCGGAGACGTCTTTGGCTCGATCTCCTGTGACTGCTACGAAATCGTCGCGCGATCCCTTGAAGCGATCGTGCGCGAAAATCGCGGCGTTTTCGTTTATTTGCACCATACAGGCAGGGGTTTTGCGCTGGAACAGCCGCCCGCCGGGTCGGGAGAGATGGCCCGCGTGCTCTATCACACTCGCGGGCAGCTCGATCAGGACGTGGCGCGGCAGCGCCTGCTGCAACATGAAAGTGGCATCGGGGCACAAATTCTGCTCGATCTGGGCCTGAAGAGTTTGCGCGTGCTCACGAACCACCCGCGCAAAGTGGTCGCGCTCGAAGCTTACGGGCTGAACATTACAGATCAGGAGCCACTGCCGATCACCCCCGGCGGAAGAACCACCCACCAGCGGTTGTGAATAAAATTGGCTAAGCGCTGAAGATTGCCGATCCGCGCGAACTGCTCGGCCGGCGGGGTGCAGCTTTGGAGACGTTGACGTAAGGGCGAATCTGCTGGAGCCTGTCCGCGCTGATGCCGTGAATGGCAAGCAGATCTTCGATGCGCTCGAACGGGCCGCTTTTCTGACGGAACTGCACAATAGCTTTCGCGCTGGAGGCACCGATGCCGGGCACCTGCGCGAGTTGAGCGGCCGTGGCCGTATTCAGATCGAGTGGTGTGCTGGGGGGAATTTTCTTGGCAATGGCGGCGTGAACGGCAAGCAAAGTCCAGCAAAGCAGAAGAAGTGAAGACGCCCGCAGGCGAGATCTCATCGTGCGACTCTTTGTCCGCGGCGCGCGATAACGAATGCCGCTACGCATAGCCCCGCCGCCACCCCTCGCAGCACGTCGGTGGTCAGACGCGAAAGATTGAGCCTGGCCAACACGACGAATAGCACAAAACCCAGCAAGAATAAAGCGAACGGAATCCCCCAGGGTGCATTTCGGTTCTCGGGCTGAGCGCCGGGCGAAGTTAAGGCGCCACTTTCGTGGCGCTGGGATTCTTCGCCCCGCGTCGGTTCACTTGCGCTCCGTTCATTCAGACTCTGCACTGTATTCCGTGACCTCGCCGAAAAGCCTGGCCTGATCGCCAATCTGTCCACGATCGCCCACGATAGTAATCTGCGCATTGGGCGAGTCGAAATACCGCGCGCGCAGCGGCAAGCACGTCTGCTGCGGTGATGGCGCGGACGCGCTGGCGATACGTTTCCAGTTCATTGTCAGGAAGCCCGTTCAAATATACGGTCGAGAGCTGCGAGGCGAGACCGTCTTGCGTGGCCAGCCCGAGTGAGAAAACACCGCTCATGTATGTGCGCGCGTCGGAGAGTTCGTCTTCGCCGACGGCGAGCGAGCGCATGCGATCAATCTCATAGAAGATTTCCGTGAGCGAAGCGGCCACCACGTCGTTGCGCACCGCCGCGTTCACGGAGAAATATCCATGCTGGCGGAGGGCATGCACGCCGCTCCGCGGGCTATACGTATAGCCCTTCTGTTCACGGATATTGATGATCAGCCGCGAGTTGAACGCGCCTCCATAGATGGAGTTTGCGAGCGCCAGGCGCAACCAATCCGGATGCTTGCGCGTGATGGCAGGGTTCGCCACCACGACTTGGGTCTGCACCGATTCCGGAAGATGCACCAGATGCACACGCCGGCCGTGAAGCTCGGGGAGAGTGGTATCCGGAACGACGGGGAGGGTGGCTGGCTTCCATGAACCGAAAATGCGCTCAATCTGCTCCATCATTTGCGGCGCAGCGAAATCGCCTACGGCGATGAGGAGTGCATTGCTGGGTGTGTAATGGGTGCGATAAAACTCCACAAGTTGCCCCAGGCGGTATTCCTTCACCTGAGTTTCCGTTGGCGCGATGATGGAGTAAGGATGCGAACCGAAGAGGACGCGGCGCATGCGTTCACTGGCGAGGAATGAAGGGGTGGTGCGCGCAATGCGCAGGCCTTCGATCATCTGGCGACGCTCGCGCTCAAATTCGTCCGTGGGAAAGGAAGCCTCCTGCGCCAGTTCGGCAACCAGCTCGAGCAAATCCCCAGAGAACTCGGCCAAACCGTTAAAGCCGATGGCGGTGGTGTCCGCGCCGGCGCTCGTGCCAACATCGGCCCCGATGCGCCGCAAATCCTCTTCGATTTGGCGGCTGGAGCGCTTGTCAGTGCCCGTGCGAACCGCCGTAGCGGTAATTTCGGCGAGCCCCGGGGACTTTGCGGTAGCCGCGGCAACTGCATTGCCGCTGCGGAAATAGAGTTCTCCGGTGAATTTGGGAATCGTATGCGATTCGACGAGAACCACCTCGAGGCCGTTCGCAAGCTTGCGGCGCGTGCGTGCGGGCCAGACAACCGGACGTTCGGGGCCTAGTGAAGGAACTTGAGCGAAAGGATCGGGCATCTGTACGGTAGCCATTAATCGGCCGCCTTTTTCGTCGGATTGCGGAATACGATGGCGCGGCGATTGGGATCAAGGTAGCGCTGCGCGGCGGCGCGAACCTGCTCCGGGGTAACCTGGAGGAAACCTTCAAGAATGGAATTCACAAGCGATGGATCATTATCGAAAAGTGTGAAGCAGGCCAGGTAATGCATCAGGCCGTATCGTGGAATCGAAGCTCCATGCCCTCCCTCGAGAGAGGAGACATATTCGGAGCGAAACTTCACCTTTACCTGTTCGAGTTCGCCCTGTTCGATACCGTGCTGGCGGACGGCGTCGATAACCGCGTCAAATGCATCGAGCGCCTGATCGGGGCTGTATTCGGGCTTATGCAGCACGCGAGAGACGAGCAGCGTGGGTCCGTTGTAATCAAATAAATCGCCGACCGGATATTGAATCCCGCCGCCCGTATCGACGGCGATCTGCTGTTCGAGCACCAACTGCCGATAAACGCGCCCGGCGCGGCCGCCATGGAGCGCATGATCGAGCATGGCCAGAGCATACCAATCGGGCGTTCTCCGCTCAGGCGCACGGTAGCCTACGGCAAACGCGGGTAACGTGCCGAATTTCTCTTCCACCTCGCCGCGGCGCACGCCTTCGAAAGGAGGTTCGCCGACGTCGGCCTTGGGCAGCGGCGGACCGGGAGGAATGCTCCCGAAATAGCGCCGCGCAAGAACAAAGCCCTCGTCGGGCGTGACATCGCCGACCATGAGCAGCACCGCATTGGCCGGGGAATAGTAAGTGCGGAAAAACTGCTGCACATCATCGAGCGAGGCGGCATCGAGATCGGCAAAATCGCCGTAGAAATTGTGCGCATTGGCCCAGTTGCGAAATGCGATTGGCGGCAGGTCCAGCCACGGAAACCCGCCGTAGGGCTGATTGAGGACATTGACACGGACTTCTTCTTTTACGACGTCGCGCTGATTGCGCAGATTTTCGTCGTCGACTTTCAGCGCGCGCATGCGGTCTGCTTCCAGCCATAGGACGCGTTCGATCGCGTTGGATGGAATCGATTCGTAATAATTGGTGACGTCGTAATGCGTCGAACCATTCAGAACGCCGCCTGAGGAATTAATCAGCTTGATGTGCATCATCTTTCCGGCATGCTCCGAACCCTGGAACATCATGTGCTCAAAAAGGTGCGCGAATCCGCTGCGCCCGCGCGGCTCGAGACGAAAGCCGATATTGTAGTAAACGCCGAGTGTTGCCACCGGGGCTGTGCGATCGGGCGATATGACGACGCGGAGTCCGTTATCGAGCTTGGTAGTTTCGAGAGGAATATGCAGTTCGTTCAATTTCGCTCCTTCATTAGTATCGTCGCATCCGTGCTGGGATGTTTATGCCCTCGCTTCGCACGCCGCCAGAAAATCCGATTCTGCAGCAAGGCTATTTGATTCGCGCCAGCGTTTGCCTGAGCAGCCTCTTTTTCGAGCCACCGCCATTTGCCAAGACGTTTAGGCCTAATTTTGACAGCGCATCGTAGGCCTGCCTATATTCTCGCGGAAAAGGGCGCAAAGCCTCAAGGTGCCGCTCAATTACGCCAAAATCGCCGCGGCTCAAGGGACCCGTCCACGCAGCGCGAGGGCCGACACGCTCGAAATTCGCGAGGGTTTGCCGCGTGAGCGGCAAAAGGGCGCGGATGGCACGCTGCCGGGGAAAGCCCGCTTTCACGAGAATGCGCACTGCCGCTTCGACCACAGCGAGAACGTGCCCAGCCGACAAGGCCGCGGCGGCATGATACGCGGCTTTGCGACGCGATGGGAGCACCACGGGGATACAGCCCAGTTCGCGGCTGATCCTGCGCGCCATGCGTAGTGCTACGGGAGTTCCTTCGATTGTAGAAGTACAACCGGCGAATGAAGGGATTGTGCGGCCACTGAAGGTCTGCAGTGGATGCAAGGAACCCGTTTCGGCGCCTCGAAGCGCCACAGGCTTCAGAACATCGCTGCCCAACGCGCCGCTCGTGTGCAGGACGATTTTTCCGGTCCAAGCCTTGCCGCTTGCGATTTGGGCGAGAGCTTCCGCTGTTTGCGCAATCGCGCGATCTGGAGTGGCGATCAGAATCACATCGGCCGCCAGCACGGCTTGTGACAACCCGACTTGCGGCTGCCCGCTTCCGATGCGCCGCCTAGCGTCATGTGCGGTTCGCACGGAACGGGTGACTACCGGCCCGATGCGCCAGCCTTTTCGATGCAAAAGCCTTCCCAGTGCGGATCCCACGCGTCCCGCACCCACGATGGCGACCATGGGCAGGCTCCGACGAGGTCGCATAAATCAGGATGCCTGCATGGCTAGCCGGTTTTCGATTTTGCCGGCGCCGGTTCTGCTGCTGCAGGCGCTGCGGCAGGCCGCGCTTCGGGTTTTTGCGCTGGTGGCGGTTGGGGCGACACATCGACTGCCGACAAAAGCCCACCGAGTTCGCGCTGCTGCAGGGCACGAATTCTGTCGCGCAGGCCGGCGGCCCGTTCGAATTCGAATTTCTTGGCTGCTTCGCGCATCTGGGTTTCCATTTGCGCGATCACCTGGCGCAATTCGTCTTCGCTGTGAATCTTTTCGGGCAGCACATCGTCCGTGGGGACGGTGATGTAATCTGCCTCCACGATGGCGGCAAGCTTCATATCCACGCTCTTGATGATACTTTGCGGCGTGATGTTGTTCGCTTCGTTGTAGGCGAGCTGCTTTGCACGCCGCCGATAGGTCTCGTCGATGGCCTGTTTCATGGAACCGGTCATGACATCCGCGTAGAGAATGGCGCGTCCACTGATGTGACGAGCGCAGCGGCCGATCGTTTGAATCAAGGCCGTTGCGCTGCGCAGATAGCCTTCCTTATCGGCATCGAGAACCGCCACCAGGGAAACCTCGGGCAAATCCAACCCTTCGCGCAAGAGGTTGATACCAATCAGCACGTCGAAAACGCCACGGCGCAGGTCTCGCAGAATGCGCACGCGCTCGAGTGTCTCGATTTCCGAATGCAGATAGCGGCAGCGCACGCCGACTTCGCCGAAATATTCGGCGAGGTCTTCGGCCATGCGTTTAGTAAGGGTAGTGACCAGCACGCGCTCGCCCTTTTCGGCGCGAGCGCGAATCTCTTCGAGCAGATCGTCGACCTGTCCCTTGACCGGGCGCACTTCGACTTCCGGATCGATGAGACCCGTGGGGCGGATCACCTGCTCCACGATCACACCAGCCGAGCGCGTCAGTTCATATGGACCGGGAGTGGCGGAGACATAGATCACCTGATTGGTGCGATGCTCGAACTCTTCGAAATTGAGCGGGCGATTATCCAATGCGGAGGGCATGCGAAAGCCGAAGTCGACCAGAGTTCCTTTCCGCGAGCGGTCTCCGTGATACATGCCGCGCACCTGCGGAATGGTTTGATGCGATTCGTCGACGAACAACAAATAGTCCTGCGGCACGTAATCGAGCAAAGTGGGAGGCGCTTCGCCGGGAAGCCGGCCGGACATGTGGCGGGAGTAGTTTTCGATGCCGTGGCAGTATCCGATAGTGCGCATCATCTCCACGTCGAACATGGTGCGCTGCCACACGCGCTGCGCTTCGATATATTTGCCCTGCTTTTCGAGTTCGGGTTTCCACCAAGCGAGTTCTTCGAGAATGCTGCGGATAGCGCACTCTTTCTGTTCGGTGGGCAAAACGTAATGCGATTTCGGGTATATCGGCAAACGCGTCAGCGGCTCGCCGCGAATTTCACCGGTCAGGGAATCGATGGCGCGCAAACGGTCGATCTGGTCGCCCCACATCTCAATACGGAAAGCCTGGTCTTCATAGGGAGGACGAATTTCGATCATGTCGCCGCGAACACGGAAGGTGCCACGGCGAAGGTCTTCGCTGCGCTCGTATTGAATCTCCACGAAGCGGCGGAGGAGCGCCTCGCGTGCAATTCGTTGTCCCGGTTCCAACATGACGAGCATGCCGTAGTACGCTTCCGGCGAACCCAAGCCGTAAATGCAGGAGACCGAAGCCACGATGACGACGTCGCGGCGCTCGAAAAGCGAGCGCGTGGCACTCATGCGCAGCTTATCCAGCTCATCGTTTATCGTGGATTCTTTTTCGATATAGGTGTCGGAAGCCGGTATGTAGGCTTCGGGCTGGTAGTAATCGTAGTAGCTGACGAAATATTCGACCGCATTCTTCGGGAAGAAATTCCGAAATTCGTGGAAGAGCTGGGCGGCGAGCGTTTTATTGTGCGCGAGCACGAGCGCGGGACGGGCCGCCTGCTCGATGATTTTGGCCATGGTAAAGGTCTTGCCGGAGCCGGTGACTCCAAGCAGCACCTGATGTTTTTCGCCAACTTCGAGGCCGCGGACGAGTTCCCGAATGGCTTCGGGCTGGTCGCCGCACGGCTGATAATCGCTGGCGAGATAAAATTTGTGGAAGTCCATCATTACGGAAAGCACAGCCGGGAATTCGGGCTGGCGCTTAAACCAACAATTATAGCGCAGCGGAACCGGGAGCGCGTTGAGACCGGCGGCTACTGAGAAGCGCCGGCGGCTGGCGGGAGGAGCGCAACGCGGGAGTGCGTCTCGATCTTTCCGGCGTAGCGGATCGATTGACCGGTGGGGTTGGTCACAGTGAAATCGATTTGCTGGGAGCTGTCCTGCGTCACGCTCACGACCAGGTGCGTTTGCAGAGAGACGTAGCTGAGGCTTTCTCCGGAACCTGTCCAACTGCCCGAGGTGTGCAGTCCGTTGCGGCGATAGTCCTCGGGAGTGGGATCGCGCAGCTGTTTTCGCGGATCAACGGATTGACGCGTCAGGATCACGGCGCAGAGTTCGCCGACGCCCGCCGACGGAGGGGATTCGGCAGGCCGGCAGGACTCGTTACGCACGTACGCTGAATTGCTGCGCCAGACCAGGCCTGCAAGCGGCATGGACTGCGCGGGTTGCGCAGAATTCCAGGTTTGGCCGAGCGCCACGCCAGCGGCAGCTACGGTCGGTCCGGAAACCTGGGCCACCCATTGCTCGGCGGCCTGCCGGACTTTGTCGTCGTCGATTATGCCTTCGAGGCCGTGCACATCCGAGACGTGGCCGTCCGTTCCCAGAGTGAATTCGATAACCTGGCCCTCGAGCCGGCTATAGCTTCGCTCGATATCGTCTGCTTGTGGATCGGGGCTATCGCTTTTGACGGTGGCGGCGGAATGTTCGTAGGTGGTGCGGATGCGCAGGGGAATCGAGGGGACAGCCGAACCCGTGCCTGCTTTTGTGTTTTCGGCCGGCTTCGAAGGCGGCAAGCTTGCGGCCGGAGGGTTTGGCGTGGCGAGCACTTCCAGTTTGATGGTGGCTCCCCACGTGACCGCCAACTGCGAGGGGCCCTGCGGATCGGAGATGGCGCCGGTGCGTTTTGTGTCTGTTACGGTCTGGAGCTGGACTTGATAACGAAGTACTTCGCCGGGAACGAGCTTCGGCCGGAGATCGATGCGCTGTAGCGGAGCCTTAGAATTCGGCGTCGTCTGCGAGGATGCGTTGACACAATATGCGAGCATCGCTGCAATCGCGAAGGCAGCTAAGTACGCGACGCAGCGCAAACGAATAGGCGGAAGGGAATTTGCGCGCATCTTTAACTTCGGCGGGAGCATGTGAGTTCGATGCGAAAAAGCGACGCGTTGCCGTCGCTAGCGCCGGCCAGTGTGCACGGCGGTTTGATTGCCGGCGGAGACCCGCTCTTCGCGAATGATCTGAGGGGCATCCAACGTGCCGCCGAGCACCCAAACGTCGTCAGAAGCAAACTCCGAAGCCGAACTGATACGATCCGACTGCGAGAAGGAACGAACTTGCAAATTAAGGCGGCGGCTGAAATCAATATCGCCAACAATCTCCAGTTGTTTCTCACGACCGGAGAGCAGCCAGGGATCGACCCGAATCTGGCCGTTTTCGACGCGGAAACTGACTGTGCTGTTTCTGAAACGATTGCCTGCGATCTCCTGAAAGCTTGTATCCGCTGAATCCGAAGGCAAATCCGGAAGTTCGACTGCCGCGTCTTGAACGTGGAGGAAGCCTTCGCCTTCGAGAGAAGCAAGCAGCGCCTGCCGCCCCAAACCACGCGCGGAAAAGGCAATTTCACCCGAGCCCAGCCCGCCGAAGCCATGTCTAATCGAGGTAATCGCGGCGAGGGCCGATAGGTCGGTTCGATCGACCTGGCCTCGGAAGCTGTAGCGCAGTTCCGTGCCCAGTTGGGCGCGGAATTCGCCGCTCAGGCGGCCGCCGTACAGATCAGCCTGGGCCCGGCGCAGCGTCAGATTGCCGTGTTCCAAATCCGCCGTTGCGTCCAGATTGTCCAACCGTGAGGCGCCGATTGCCAGTTCGTCCAAATGCAAGCGGCCTTGGGCGCTGATTCGAGCAATCGCGGCTTCGGCTTCAGGCGCCAATCCGGCAGCTCCGCCAAACGGCAAGAGCCGATAGAGCAAACCTTGCCTGCTCTGCGCAAGACCTTGGCCGAGTTGCTCGAGGTTCAGGCGGTCGGCGGAAAGATCGAACGTCCAATTTTCGTTTTCCGATTTTCGCTGCAGAAAGCCCTTCCAGCTTCCCTCCAGCGCTTGTAGACCACCGATCTCCACGCGTCGCTCGCCGGGTGAGAACTCCACGCTGGCTGCCGATACGACTATTGGTTGTTCGATGGCGCTGTTGGTCAGGCGCAGGTTATGAACGTTGAGCTGGCCGTGAACGAGTGCAGTATGCGGCCGCAGCGCGCCTGAGACCACCAGCAGCAGGGAGGCCGGACCTTCCACGTTCCAGGTGGGCGCGAATTGCCGACCGAGAGCGGCGAGCACTGCCCTTACGTCCTGCAATCGCGCAGTCTGGCCGGAGATTGTCGCGCGGTAGGGCCACTCTTTTAGGGAATCACCGGCGTGAATGGGCCCGAGAACACCGTCGATGTGGAAAAGAGCGGCGGAGACGGGATCCGACTGCGCACCGCGCGGGACCCGGCTTAGCGCGGTGGATAAGAGCCGGACAGAAACCGGCTCGAGGACAAGCGACGAGTGATTCCAGGCGGCATCTACCGGGCCGACCCGAATCGGAGGCAACCCGCCGCTGTTGCTCCGGACGAACGCGCCGGCGGAGCTGACCGTCAAATCTTCGATACGCAGCGGCCAGCCGCTAAATTTTCCTTCGAGGGCGGCAGCGCCGCTCATATCCAAATCCTCAGCCCGGCTGGGGAAAAAAGCGCGGCTCCAAGTGACGAGATCCGGAAAGCCAATCGAAGAAGCGAGGAGGCGTACTTCTGGATTAAACCCATGAGACCAATCGACGTGGGAGTCACCATCCAGATTCGAGTGGGGCGCTTCCACTAGCCAATGGTCGATTTCCAAGCGCGATTCGCCCGGATGCAAGACTGCCGTTAACTTAACGTTTACCGCGGGATTATCAGGGTGGCCCGCGAGATCCCACCTGTGAATGCCCCGGAGACGAAGCCCGCCTTGTATCTTCCAGGGGCTGGCCATTCCGCCTTCATCTGCGCGGCTGATGTGGGCGGCGAAATCGGCGTCGAGCACGCCACGCAATCCGTAATCGGTTCCGTGCGCGAGCCGGGCAGCGTCTGCAAGGGAGGCACTCTCCCAACTCAATCTGAGGTCGGCGGGCTGCAAACGTGCTGAAGTTCCTCCAACAGTACCCTGCATGTGCAGCGTACCGGATCTTTGGAGGACGACGGCAGCGCGCATGGGCTGGGCTTGCAGGTCCAAGTACCAATGCCCTGTGCTTTGCAGATTCAAAGAGCCGGAAACGTCGACCAAAGCAAAAGGCAGCTTTTCCGCGCCCTTCTTGAAATTAATTCTTCCCGCGTCGATATCAATTTGGGAAGCATGCGCGGCCAGTTCAGCCGGAGGACCGTAAACGTGGATGGGCATTTGCGCGTCCGTCGGGGGAAGCCACGTTTGGACATTCCATTCGCCGTTTGCCGACCGAACCAGATTTAGGCTGGGGCGACTAAGCGACAGCCGGTCAAACTCCATGCGCCCGTGGAGCAAAGCCCCCAATCTCAGGCGGGCGGTCAGCCGGTCGGCGCGGAGGAAGTATTCCTGACCGAAACGCGGATCTTCACTGACGGTAACGGAATCAGCCTCGAACTGAGGACCTCCCAGAATCGTGAATCCGAAATGCGCGACTTCAACCGGACGCCCAAAGGTTGCTGTGAGCCGCGCAGAAAGGGAATGGCGCAACCATCCGGCCTGGAGGACAAATGAAAAAGACCAACTCGCGATAGCGACCAGGAGGGTAGGAAGGGCTAACCACCAGAGGAGGCGATTGCGCAGCATGGATAAGGATTGTCGCAGATCAAGAGATTGAAACAAAGAGATTTAGGCGTTGAAACGCTGCCGCGGGCGTTGGGGCAGCCTTAGTGGACCGTGCGGAGCATGCGGTTCCAGCGAGTTCGCGTGGGTATCTCGATGAGCGTGCGCAGGATGCTGACAATACCGCCGCCGAAGGAGCGCTCGCTATATTCCTCTTCGGAACTTTGCACCGACCAGTAGATCACCACGGGCCCACCCATGATGGCTTCGCGACTTACAAAGCCCCAGTAGCGGCTGTCCCAACTATGGTCCCGATTGTCTCCCATGGCGAAATAGTTTCCGGGGGGCACCACGATTTCTCCATTTTGGACGTACTTGAAAATCTGGTCCGCCCACTCGGGTTGCATGCTGGAAATTATGTCATCGTGGCCGGCGGGCGGGAAATTGTATAGAAAAGCGTCGTAGGGAGTGGCCGAGTCGTGAACGGCATAGGGCTCAATTAGCTTTTGGCCATTGCGATAAACCTGCTGGTCAACGATTTTGATCCGGTCGCCGGGAACTCCGATGACGCGCTTCACGTAATGCGGATGATCCTGGAAGGGAAATTTGAATACGATGATGTCGCCGCGGCGAACGGAACGATAGGGCAGCAGCTTTTCATACCAGGAATCGCGCCCGCCAAAAATGAACTTGTTCACGAGCAGATGATCGCCCACCAGCAGGGTGGGTTCCATGGATTGGGAAGGAATCTTAAAAGCCTGGACGACGAATGTAGTCCCAAAGAGCGCCAGAATTACGGTGACTAGGAGCGATTCGATATATTCGCGTATGGAGGTGTGCGGGCGCTCCTCCGCGCGGGCGGCGGTGGTACGGTGCTCGGCAACTGGGGCTACTTCGGTCATTCTTTAACTCTAAACGATCTTGGGTTACTTCACTTTAGTTCTTATTACATCCTCTACGCGTACGCGGAGCAGTTCGAGCGCTTGCGCAGCCGCGGATTGTTCGGCTTCTTTTTTATTCGTACCCGTGCCGGTTGCGTTTACGAGCCCGGGAACATCCACTTGAATCCAGAACGTTTTCTGGTGATCAGGTCCCGCCTCCCGAACGACTGCATACCGCGCCGGGGCCAGACCTTTGGCCTGAAGTAATTCCTGCAATGCCGATTTATTGTCCGACCATCCAAGCCGGCTGCCCTCCACCTCGACCGCTGTATCCAGCAAAGCGCTTTTCACAAAATCCCGGGCCGCAGGCAGTCCCCCATCCAGGTAAATGGCCGCCACGATGGCCTCAAAAGCGTCCGCGAGCAATGCCGGCTTCTCACGTCCGCCCGTTTTTTCTTCGCCTTTACCGAGGCGCAGGTAATTCCCCAAAGCCAAACGGCGTGCAGCCGCATAGAGCGAAGCCGCGTTTACCAACCGCGCTCGACTTTTTGACAATTGGCCCTCGCTCCATTCTTGAAAGGCGCTGGTGAGATACTCACTGACAAGCATGCCGAGGACGGCGTCGCCCAGATATTCGAGTTGTTCGTTATCGCTGTGAATTCGAGTGGCGGCATCTTCGGGCACGGCGGAACGGTGAGTGAGCGCCCGCTCAAGGAGATTCGGCTGGAGGAACCGGTAGCCGATTGCTTGCTCCAGTTCCTCCAACCGATTTTCACGCATCGGCGCGATTGAATTTATTTGGGGGCCTCCAGGCTATTCTGCGACTTCTTCTTCACTTCATCGAGACCAGACTTGCACTGCGCCTGTAGCGGTCCCGCCGTGGAACACTTGGTAAATGCGGCCATCGAGTCTGTGAAGTGACTCGTCAGCTGGTTGGCGACACCCAAAAGATAGAAATCAACAGGATCGGGCGTGGCAGACAACTCTACCGATTGGTTGAGCTCGGCGATAGCGTCATCGTATTTACCGGTCTTTACCTCGGCAACGCCGATGCCATCGTGGCACATCGCCAACTTTTCGTTCTTGGCCTTGGTAAATGCGGCATCGTCCATTTCCTCAGGTTTGGGCATCGTCGTTAGCAGCTGGATGCCGTGCTTCGCATAATCCTGAGCCTTGGACAGCTGTTGAGCGGCGTCGGGCGTCTGAGCGGTAATGCGCCGAGGTATGGCCCAGGCGAGCAGCGGCAAAACGTCGACGTTGTCGGGATTAATCTCTACAGCCTTCGTCCCGGCAGTTACCATCTTGTCGGGCTGGTTCGTATTCAGATAAGCCGAAGCCAGTTCGGAATAGACCGCCCCGGCGTAGATGCTCATCGGATACTTGGCAAGAAAGCCCTCGCCGACCTCGATCAGGTGCGCAGGGTCTGCACCGCGGGCGTCGTAGACTTCCTTGTAGGCCTTGAGTTCGTCCTTACTTGCGCCTCCACTGGCATCAGGCTTTTCCTGATCGAGTGAAGTGCCGCCCTGGCCCTTCTGGTCTTTTTTATTTTTCTGATTCTGGTTCTGGGCCGATGCTACAGAGATCAAGGAAAAACTCAGCAGTACGAGTGCGCTCACCTTCAGTATGGAATGCCTCATTTACAGCTCTCCTTCGCTAAATTTCCGGGGCCCGATAGGATTCGGACCCCGGCCCGTTCTTCAATCTTATAACTGGCCGCACGTCATTTCGGCAACGAACGGCTTACCGCCGGTTGGTACGCTTGCTCAATGCCGCGCTGAGCCGCCGAACGCGCCGTTTCCGGCGAATTGCCAACGGCCAGGGCGGCGCGATACTCTTCAAGCGCCTGCTCGCGATCATCCTGCAAATCGTGCATGCGCCCAAGATAGATGTGTGACCACGCAAGGGCACTCGGTTCGGGCCTCATCTGTGGCGAATCGGCCTGAGCCGCGGCCACCACCTGATCGAACAACGCGATCGCACGTTCGGCGTCACCCTGCAATATGCATGCAACCGCCAATCCGTACAGTGCGCGTGGCTGCCCCGGAGTCTCCAATAGGATTCGTTCGAATGCTCGGGAAGCTCCTGCCCCGTCCTGCTCCGCAATCATACGCTCGGCAGCACTCAATTCCGATTCCAAATCGGTCGGCGCATCCGCGGCTTTGTCTTTTTTTGTCCCGACCCCTTCCGCTCTTTCACGGGCCTGCAGCGAATCGGATGCGGGCGCAAATTTGACACTTTGCAATCGCTGCTGTTCCCCGACAACGTCGATCGCACGCACCAGGTCCGGGAAATACAAACTCATCGATGGCTCGGAGCTCTCAAATTTCGCGAGTGCTTTGATCAATGGCGGGATCAGGACGTAGCCATTGGCTTCCGCGGAATTCACCTCCTGGTTCAGTTGCGCAGGCGGCAACCTGCGCACTCGAAATTCCACGGCGCGCACGAAACATTCGTCGAAAAAGGAGGCGAGATCGGCGCGGTATTCGGAGGGAAGATTGGGGGCGCGGTCCGCGATGAACAAAAGGGGTTGTTCAGCCAGAAGTTTGTCGCGATACCGAATCGGCAAAGGGTCGAGCAAATAATGCAGGAATGCGTGGCGCATCAGATCGATAAGAAGGCGACGCCGGATTGATTACCACAACGTACCGATCGCCGATATTGCGGACGTTTGTTTCGTTGCCGACCATCGGCTCGATATAGACTCTGAACGTTCGCACTCCCGGACGGAGGATTTCGCGAACATAGGCCGTGGAGGACACAACGATTTGCCCGAGCGGCTCGCGAATACCGGCGGCGGAGCGCTCATATATCGGTTCGAATTTGTGCCAGAGATCCTCGATCTGCGCTTCCTGATAAAAATTGGCGAGAACCTCGCTGAAGCCATTGAGCGCAAACGCGCCTGGAGGCAGTGCCTCACCCTTAAGCACAGGTTCGAAGCTTGGGGCGGGCCCGGCAACCAGGGCAAAGGTCATGAAACGGGAGAGAGTGGCGCCGGAATCGGCGAGCGCGTGATGGCTATAGTAAGTCACGCAATGCTACCGCAGCAGGGCCGTGAAGGGAACGCAAATGTGTTCGCAACTGAGCTAAATCCGGATCAGCCGGCGACGAATCGGCTTCAAAGCCAGCGGCGACGAGCGCACACATCGTGGCAAAAATCTGAGGGTTGGCTTCCACTGCGATCGGGCTTGTCGATTCGGCCTGAGGGGCAGCTGCCTGGACGGAAGCTGGAGACCCGCACAGACAACAGCACACGACCAGCAAAGGGAACATCCCGATCCAGTTGAATCGGGCCGATGCCAAAGCGCGGTTGATTCTTGGGGGAATATCCGACCTCGTGCCGCCGATCATCTTTTTTATCGCCCTTGCCGGGCTTTCGCGACGGGCCTTTGCTGAGGGGCCATACTCAAGGTTCAGCGGCGAAAACACTCAGGCCACTCTGACCTCGCGATGCGTACCAACTCGCGTGCTTCCAATTTACAAGGCGGGTTCCATAAGGTCAAGAATTAGGGCGAATTGAAACGTACATCGATCCCTTGAAGGCTGAAGGCGAACTAGAGACGACATGAGTCTTCTGTGGCAAGAGTGCAGGAACAGGTTTCGTTTCAGTGACTCGCTGAAAATTGCAAAGAAGCTAGCCGTGAACGCGGATCTGGCTGAAGCTCAAGATCACACGGCCCCCGGAAGTGGGACGACCAAAGCTCATCTGCGGACGGAATCGCGATAAAAACAAGACCTGATCGAGTTCGCGCTGCATGTTTTCATCTAGCTGGCCGGAAATCACACGATAGCTGACCGCCTGCCCATCGGCATTTACCATGGTTTCTACGAGCAGGGGATGTTGGCCGCCGGTGCGCGTCATCTCCTCTAGTTTGGACATCTGAAATCCCGCCAGGACCTCGAGCCGAGCCGGTTGAAGCAGATTTGTCGGCGAGTCGGGGGTGGCGGCACTTACGGGCATACCGGCGCCCAAGACCTGGTAGACCAAGGCAAAAACCAGCAAGGCCACGACTATTCCACCGGTCGCGGGCAGAGCCAGCGGTTCAAATATATTCTTGAGTAGAAGTTCGAGGCGATCCTTACTCTGGCGCAGGCGTCCCCCAAAACTGCCAAATGCTCGCGCATTGGATAACGCCAGGAGGATGCGGACGCCCAGATCGACGGGAGGCGTCGGGCGGTTGGAGACGGACATCACTCGCTGTATGTGTCGATAGCGCTCCAGCTCACGGCGGCAAGGGAGGCAAGTCTCGAGATGCGAGGCGATATCCGCATGGTCCTCGGAACCCAGCCTTTCGGGCAGGGCGCCGTCCAGATACCCGGGCAACAGTCGAACGATGCGACGGCAGGTCATATTTTAATCTCCATACTTCGCGCGCGAGACTGCCAGAAATCCCGCACTAGCAACCGACTTTCGGGGCACCAATACCGGCTCGAGAATTTCGCGCAGCATCCTGCGTCCGCGTAGGATGCGAGACTTTACGGTACCTACCGAAACGTCCAGCACTTCGGCCACCTCTTCGTAGGAGAGGCCCTCCAGATCGCGCAGGATTACCGCCGCTCGAAAGACGGGAGGCACTTCCCCCAGCGCGTGCTGCACAGCCAGCTGAATTTCGCGGCTGGCGAGTTCTTCGAATGGTGAAATGCCGGGGTCTTCGAGCCCAAAACAGCTACCCATCGGTTCATCTTCGATAGAACTCTGGAATCGCAGATGTCGCCAAAACCAACGCCTGTAGTTCAAACTCTCGCGTACCGCGATGCGATAAAGCCAGGTCTTCAGCGAACTGCCGTGACGAAATGAGCCAATGCCGCGAAATGCCTTGAGAAAGACCTCTTGCGTCACGTCGGCCGCATCGTTCGGATTGCGCAATATTCCCACTACGACCGCATAGACCGGTGCGTGATAGTAAGTCACAAGCCAGTCGAAAGCCGCTTCGGAACCGCTGCGCAGCTCCGTTATGACCTCGGCTTCGTCCTCAGGCCAGGTTAGGACGCGCGCCAAGTCAGACACGCCAGCCACCTCTCTGCTCCGCCAGCACGGAAACAGGAGCCCAACCTTTCGTTGGTCCTGTGCCGCCTGATCCCGACGCTGCGGAAACCCTCTAAAAACTTAGACACCAAGCATTGCGGGATGTTCCCCCGCTTACCGTCATTGTCCCGCGGCTGTGACCTATTTGCAAATAGCCCAACCGGTCCAAACGGGAGTAACCACGCGCCCGAAACGGTCAAGGACATGGACAGCCCGAGCCTCGGGCAGGCTTCTCCTGTTGGATGGGTCTTCAGCGGTTCAGTTTCTTGGCTGCCGGCTTAGTTTGTTCGCGTGTTTGTGGTGCTGGTTTGGGCGTTCAGGTAACGTTTAAAAAATGCTATGGCTCGCGGCCAGGAATCCAGCGTCGCCACAGCATTTTCGCCCAAAGTCTGGTGCTCCAGGAACGCATGGGTCACGTTGGGATAGATTTTGAATTCGAAGGTCTTTCCGAGCTTCTGCATATCGGGTGCCGCAGCAGCTACTTTAGGAGCCAAGCCGGGGTCTTGATCGCCCGCGAAGGCCAGCACTGGAGCTTGTATCTTGGCCATCGTGGCGAGGTCCGGAGGGGCGCCATAGAAGCTTACGGCGGCATTGATGCCGGGTATCTCCGCAGCGCTTTCCCACGAATAGCCGCCGCCATTGCAGAAACCGGTGATTCCGCTCTTGCCGTTGGCGCGTGGCAGCTTGAGCGCATACTCCCGCGCCGCTTTTAGAAGCTCGATTTTTTCGGGGACGGGACGAGTGCCCAAGGCCTTCGCCAGATCGTCCGGATACCGGAACGAATCGAAATTGCCTCCGTTCGGACCGAGGCCTGACGCCAGGTCGGGCATGATGACGATGAAGCCCTGCATGGCGAGCTTATCCGCCACTCCGCGCATCCAGTTTGCGCCTGCACCTTTTCGCGGCGTGTCGGCATTGTCCATGCCGGGGCCAGGATGAATGAGCACGACCACGCCGGCTTTGTCGTTGCCGAGCGGCTGAACCAGCCAGGCGTGCAGCTTGACCATTCCCTGCGAGGTGCTTGCCGGGATATCGACCCACTCTCCGTGACGCGGGGATTGATCCACCACTTTTTCTGGGCCGCCGAAACGTCCCGGCACGATGTCATCCCGTTTGGCAATCGCCTGGGCGGCATCGCGCTGACGCGCGGCAGAGGCGGCGGACGCAGCGTCATCTTTGAGTTGAGGCATCGCCGAACTGTTTTGGGGCAAAGCTTCGGGGCCAGCCAGATTGCTTAGAAGAGTGAGAGTATTGTGCCAGGCATGTTCGCTGAGATCGAATTCGACGGCACGCTGCTCGCTCGGGCTGCTGATGGCCGCGTCGATCCGATTTTCAGTCCAGTTAAAATCGAGAACCGCGCTCTTGCCGTTAGTGCCGGGTTGGGCGACGAAATAATTGCGAACTGCTTCGGTGCGGCGCTGAATTTCGGCTGGGCCTAATTCGCGCAAATGCTGTGGCAATGGCTTCAGGGTTGGCGAAGGAGTCAGTGCCGCCGCCGTTCGGCCCCAAGCCCGACAGGAGGTCGGGAACGATCGTTATGTATCCTTCATTCATAACTTCGGTGCCGACCGCGCGCGCCCAGTCACTCAGCCCTTGATTGTGCGCCGTGATCACGGCCACTGGCGCCTTGCCGGCTAAGTCGGGAAAGAGGACGAAAACTCGAATGTTTGCGCCGCCCATCGGCACATCCAGCCATTGGGGGTGATGTTGCGGCAGCGAAGCATCGAGCACGGCCTTCGCGGTCTCCACCGAAGGCAAACCTAAGGGCATTGCCGGGGGCGCGACCGGATGCGCGATGGCGGCGCTACGCGGTGCCTTCTCCGCAGCGAATGCGGCTTGGGCGCCGTGGTGGCCGGGGAGGAATCGACCGCCGAATGCGAATAAAAGCGCAGGTATAACAATCGTGGCAGCGCCAAGCCTTACGCGTCCAGTCGTTTTCATAGCTTGTCTCCTTAGGAAAGGAATACAGTTGTCGCAGCGCCTCACTGCAGTTTCGCGGGCTGCACCGGGAATTCCAGTCTGATCGGCCAGATGGCCTCTTATACACCCGAGGTCCATTTGCGTAAATGACAAATGAAAGTTGATGAGGCCTAGGCGCGGGAGTTCGAGGCGTTCAGTTCCACGCGGCGCAAAAAGAAAGGCGGTCCGGGTAGAACCGGACCGCCTTCTGTTTTCGGCCGAAATAAGGGACAGCGGTTTAGTACATTCCGCCGCCGGGCATGCCGCCGCCGTGCGGACCGGCGCTGGCTGCCTTCTTGTCGTCTTCGCGGATGTCGGCCACCAGAGCTTCGGTGGTGAGCATCAGTCCGGCGATGGAAGCGGCATTCTGCAGGGCCAGACGGGTGACCTTTGCGGGGTCGATGACGCCCATCTTGACCATGTCGCCGTATTCCTCGGTTTCGGCATTGAAGCCGTAGTTTTCGTCCTTGGACTCACGGACCTTGCCGATTACCACTGCGCCCTCTAACCCTGCGTTGTAAGCAATCTGCCGCAGCGGCTCTTCGAGTGCGCGCTTGACGATATTGATGCCGGTAGCCTCGTCGCCATCGGCCTTCAGCTTGTCGAGCGCGGGTACGCAGCGCAGCAGGGCCACGCCGCCTCCGGGCACGATGCCTTCTTCGACCGCAGCGCGGGTGGCGTGCATGGCGTCTTCGACGCGAGCTTTCTTTTCTTTGAGCTCGGTTTCTGTCGCCGCTCCCACCTTGATCACGGCCACTCCGCCCACGAGCTTGGCAAGCCGCTCCTGGAGTTTCTCGCGATCGTAGTCGGAGGTGGTCTCTTCGATCTGGGCGCGGATCTGCTTCACGCGGCCCTCGATCTCGGAAGCCTTCCCGCCGCCTTCGACGATGGTGGTGTTGTCCTTATCGATGGTGACCTTCTTGGCGCGCCCGAGATCTTCGACCTTAACGTTCTCGAGCTTAATGCCCAGGTCCTCGGTGATGGCCTTGCCGCCGGTCAGCGTAGCGATATCTTCCAGCATGGCCTTTCGGCGATCGCCGAAGCCGGGCGCCTTCACGGCCGCGCACTGCAGCGTGCCGCGGAGCTTGTTGACCACCAGGGTGGCCAGCGCTTCGCCTTCGACGTCTTCCGCGACGATCACGAGCGGCTTGCCCATTTTGGCAATCTGCTCGAGCAAGGGAAGAAGGTCCTTCATGGAGCTGATCTTTTTCTCGTGGATCAGAATGCGGGCATCCTCGAGCACGCACTCCATGCGCTCGGGATCGGTGACGAAGTAAGGCGAGAGGTAGCCGCGGTCGAACTGCATGCCTTCCACGACTTCCAGCGTCGTCTCCATCGTGCGGCTCTCTTCCACCGTGATCACGCCGTCCTTGCCCACCTTATTCATGGCTTCGGCGATGATGCCGCCGATCTGCTTATCGTTATTGGCGCTGATGGTGCCGACTTGCGCAATCATCCCGCCCTTAACGTCGCGATGCTGCTTGCGGATCTCCTCGATGGAGACTTCCACGGCCCGCTCGATGCCGCGCTTGAGTCCCGTGGGGCTCGCTCCTGCCGCGACGGTCCTGACGCCCTCGCGGAAGATGGCTTGCGCCAGCACGGTCGCCGTGGTGGTCCCGTCGCCCGCGACGTCGGAGGTCTTGGAAGCGACTTCGCGCACCATTTGCGCTCCCATATTCTCCAGCGGATCCTTCAGTTCGATCTCCTTGGCCACCGTCACACCGTCTTTGGTGATGATCGGCGCGCCAAACTTCTTTTCGATCACCGCGTTCCGACCCTTGGGGCCGAGCGTGATCTTCACGGCATCAGCCAACAAATTGACGCCGCGCAAAATGGACTGGCGGGAATTTTCCCCAGTCACGATTTGCTTTGCCATTGCATCCTCCTAAGAATTTTTACTGCGAATCTACGGCCCGTGCTATTTCTGCTTTGCGAGATTGGCTCGCACCCTGTTATCGGCAAGAGCCTGGGCTTTCGCCGATGGAACGCCCATCCGCGAAGCGGATGAGGCGTGTTAGCGCTTGGACGAGGCGACTTTAGCCGCCGCGCCGAGCTTGGCCAGAATCTCTTCTTCACGCAAAATCAGATACTCTTCGTCGTCGAGCTTGATTTCCGTGCCACTGTATTTGCCAAAAAGAATGCGGTCGCCGGCTTTCACGTCCATGGGAACACGTTCGCCCTTTTCGATCTTGCCTGCGCCCACTGCGATCACTTCGCCTTCCTGCGGTTTTTCCTTCGCGGAATCGGGGATGATGATTCCGCCCTTGACGGTCTCCTTCTCCTCGATGCGCTTCACCAGCACGCGGTCGTGCAGGGGAGTCACGTTGACTGCCATCTTAAGTTATCCTCCGTGCGATATTCGGGGTGACCTGCGAGGGTACTGTTAGCACTCCTCTGAGGCGACTGCTAATATATGCAGACGAACCCCCACTGTCAAGTCTAGACTTGGGCTTCGCGGGGTCGGCCCTGTTAATTTCCGAGTTTTTTTACGGACGCACCCTGGGGCGCCGATACCTGCTTCATCGTATTGCAAATAAGCCGCTTATTTCGTTTTTTTCTGGTGACCGTTTTCACCGAAGGCGGTTCAGCCGTCAGTCGCGCTCATACTTAATGCGCACGCCGAATCAGACCTGACCGCTAAAAATGGTGCTCACCGCGTAGAATGGACTAGGGCAAAAAGCATGGAACATTTCATCGAGTTCCGCGAGGTCAGTAAGTCGTTCGACGATCACGCTGTGCTCGATGGCGTCAGCTTCACCGTGGATCCCGGGGAGACCTGCGTGATCATGGGACGCAGTGGGGTAGGCAAATCGGTAACGCTGAAGCACATCATGGGCTTCCTGAAGCCGGATTCGGGGCGCGTCATTGTGGCGGGGCAGGACATCACGGATTGGCGCGAAAAGGAATTGGCCCAGATTCGACGGCGCGTGACCATGGTTTTTCAGTCCGGCGCGCTCTTCGATTCACTCACCATCCGCGAGAATATCGAATTTCCTCTGGATGAGCGTACAGACCTCACCCAGGAGGCAATTGACGCCCGAGTGGCCGAGTTGGCGCAGATGCTAGAGATCACCGAGTTCCTGGAGAAACTGCCCGACGAGCTTAGCACCGGAATGAAACGCGCCGTAGCGATCGCGCGCGCCCTTGGGCAGGATCCCGAGGCGATCCTTTACGATGAGCCGACCACGATGGTTGATCCGCTAGCAGCTGTGCACACCATGAATCTGATCCTCAAGCTGAAGCAGGCCACGCACAAAACTTCTGTGGTGGTCACGCACGACACGCATCTCGCCAAAAAGATCGCCGACAAGCTCGTTTTTTTGAAGGAAGGCAAAGTCGCGTTTTTCGGTCCGTGGGACGAGTTCGAGGCTTCTGACGACCCCTTCCTTCGCAATTTCCGCCTGCAGGACGAATTGATTCCGGAGCTTGACGTAACCGTCTAGCCCTAACTCTGAAAAGCAGATTCCTCATCGCACGCGCGATGGGCGCAAACGGCGCGCCTTGCGCGCGCTCTTCGGAATGACAGCTTTCATTCCCATACCCGCCAGGTCGATGCTACAAAGCGGCGGAAACTCTGTTATCGTTCCCGCCGGCAATGGCTGCGACTTCTGAATCCGCGACGTCTGCCGCGCGTCCGCAATTGCCCCGCGTCATGGGCTTTTGGGATGTGCTGCTCTTCAATATCGCCACGGTGCTCGGCCCGCGCTGGATCGCCGCAGCCGCACACAACGGCCCCTCTTCGATCAGCCTGTGGGTCATCGCGGCGGTCTTTTTCTTTGTGCCCACGGCGCTGGTGATCGTTGAGCTTTCCAGCCGTTTCCCCGAAGAAGGAGGACTCTACGCGTGGTCGCGAGACGCATTCGGGGAATTTCATGGCTTCGTGGCCGGGTGGACGTATTGGGTCTACACGCTCTTCTATCTCCCTGGGCTGTGTTTTGCGAGCGCCTCGATGAGCGCCTACGTGGGCGGAATCGGCGCGGCCAGCCTGGCGCAGAGCCGAACGTTTTTGCTAGTCGGTTCTTTCGTGCTGCTCTTCGTAGCTGTGTATCTGAACATCATCGGCTTGCACATTGGCAAATGGCTGCAGAACGCGGGTGGCCTGGGCACGTATCTGCCGTTGCTCATACTGGTGGCGGTGGGATTCGCGATGTGGCGCACGCACGGCTCGGTGACGCATTTCACGTGGGACGGCATCCTGCCGCGTTGGAATTGGGACACAGCAAATTTCTGGCCGCAGCTGGCGTTTGCGTTTACGGGATTGGAACTGGTGTCCGCGATGAGCGACGAAGTGCGCGAGCCGCGCAAGACTCTGCCGCGCGCCATCTTCGGCTCGGGCGTGCTGATCGCGCTGATTTATATCGCAGGGACGGTTGCGGTTCTGGTGCTGCTGAACGATACCGCCGTCGATCCCAAGAGCGGCGTGTTTCAGGCCATCACTGCGGCGTCGGCGGTTTTAAAGATCGGCGCGATCGGCATCATTGCGGCGCTGCTGGTAACGGTGGGGAACGCAGGCGGCGTGGGCAGCACCGTCGCGGGTATTTCGCGCGTGCCGTTCATGGTCGGAGTGGACCGATATTTGCCGGCTGCATTCGGCAAAGTTCATCCGCGGTGGAAGACGCCGCACATTTCGATTTTGGTGCAGGCCATTATCTCCGGCGCGATTCTGCTGCTGAGCCAAATCAGTGAGACCACGGTCAGCGCCTATCAGATCCTTGTGGACGCGACGGTGATCCTTTACTTCGTGCCGTTTCTCTACATGTATGCCGCGGTGATCAAGCTGGCGTATCGCCCGGATAGAGAGAACACTCCAGGCGCGGTCTTGATACCAGGCGGCAAGCTCGGGGTATGGATCGGGGGCGGGCTCGGGTTTTTGGTTGTGCTGCTGGGAATTGTGCTGTCATTCATTCCGCCGGGCGATACGGGGAATAAGATGCTCTTTGAGATCAAGCTTGCGAGCGGGACGGTGCTCGCCGTGTTGTTTGGAATTGTGCTCTACGCTCGCGGCGCGCGAACGAGGTCGCGCGAGCACGAGAGTGTGGGCCGTGCCTTACGGTAAGTTAGGGCAGTCCGTCGTGTGTCGCGTTAGTAGATGGCCCAGATGCCGGGCGAGGCAAGTTCCACCAGATGACCGTCGGGATCGCGGAAGTAAAGGCTTTCGCCGCCACGCGACCATTTCACGCGGCTCTCGATTTTGACGCCGGCCTCGTTGAGCCGGCGCTCCCAAGCGCGAAGATCTTCCGCCGGAATGGCGAAAGCGAAATGAAGCTGGCCGCTGCCGCCATGCGGCGGAATCACGCCCCCGGGCAGCGTCACCGGATCGGAAGTACCGCCGCGACGGAAAAGGATCAGGACGTCGCGTCCGGCAACTTCGAAGGCGCAGAAACGCTCGTCATTTCCCAAGCGGCGGAAGCCGAACAGGCGCTCATAGAAACCCGCGGAACGCTCGATATCCTCGACGTGAATGCAGGTTTCGAGCACCCCGGTAACGTGCGGCATTGTTTGTCCTCAGAAGCCTTCTTCGACGAGACGTTCCACGGTGAGAGCAGACGCGGCGGTGGGGCGGCGGGCTTCCAGAATTCGTTCCACATATTTGGCCAGGATGTCGGTCTCGAAGTTGACGGCGTCGCCCACGCGCAGGGCCTGCAGATTCGTATTCGCGTAAGTGAAGGGAATAATCGCCGCTTCGAGGGTATCGCTTGCGAGATTCGCCACGGTGAGGCTGATGCCGTCGATCGAGATCGAACCTTTCATGGCCACGTAGCGTGCCAACTCCCGCGGGACGCGCACTCCGAGCCACCAGTTCGCGCCTTCGGCTTCCCAGCGCGTCACGCGGCCAATTCCGTCCACGTGGCCCTGCACAAAGTGGCCGCCGAACTCCTTGCCCGCCGTCAAGGGGCGCTCGAGATTTACGCGCGTGCCGGGTTTGATCTCGCCGAATGAAGTCCGGCGCAGCGTTTCCGAGGAAAGATCGGCGGCGAAGGTTTCGCCGCTGATCTCTACGACGGTGAGACAGCAGCCGTTTACGGCGATGCTGTTGGAGACGGCCAGCGAAGCTGCCAGCGGCCCCGCGTTCACGCGCAGACGGCTTGACTCCGCGGCGCCGTCAAGAGCCGTCTTTAGGGACTCGACGCGCCCGACGTGCTCAATGATTCCGGTAAACATCGCGGAGGTATCCTTCGACGGCGAAATCAGGGCCAAAGTTTTCGGTGCGCATGCTGGAAAGCTCGCGCACGCGCAACGAGTTCGCGCGTTTGCCCGAAGGCAGGCCCGGCAGGGAACTGCCGAGTCCTACGAGCGTGGGCGCGTAGAACAGGCGGACTTTTTCCACGAGGTCGGCTTCGAGCGCGGCCTGGTTGAGCAGCGGACCAGCCTCAAGCATCACGCTGAGGATATCGCGGCGGCCGAGCTCTTCGAGCACGGCCTGCAGGTCGGGGCGGCCGCGGCGCGCGCGAACAGGAAAAACTTCGACGCCGAGGGCGTTCAGTTTTTTTGCGCGAGCGCTCGACGCGCTGGCGCAAGTAAACACCAGCACATCGCCCTTGGCGGAACGCACGACTTGCGACTTGGGGCTGAGCCGCAACCGCGAATCGAGCACCACACGCAGCAGCGGCCGCCGGCGCGGCAGCCCGCTGCGATCGGTGAGCAAGGGATCGTCGGCGAGAATTGTGCCGATGCCCGTCATGATCGCGTCCGAAGCGTGACGCATGCGATGGACTTCGGCACGAGAAATCTCCGAGGTGATCCAGCGCGACTCATTTCCGTTGCGCGAGCGCGGCAGCACAAGGCTGCCGTCGAGCGTCAGCGCGGTCTTCAGCGTAACCAGCGGACGGCCCTTGCGAATCCACCAGGCGAACGCCTCGTTCAGGCGACGCGCGTCGTCGCATGCGCCTGAAGTGCAACTGCAATCGACGCGAATTCCGGCGGCGCGCAGCTCTTTCAATCCGCGGCCCGCGACGGCGGGATTGGGATCGATCATGCCGGCGACGACGCGAGAGACACCTGCCGCAATCAGCGCGCGCGAACAGGGGCCGGTGCGTCCCGTGTGGCTGCATGGCTCGAGATTGACGTACACGGTTGCGCCGCGTGCTTTCTCGCCGGCGGCTTCGAGCGCAATGATTTCGGCGTGGCGCAGGCCGTCGTAGGTGTGGAAGCCTTCAGCGATCACTTTGCCGTTGCTTAGCAGCACCGCGCCGACCATGGGATTGGGGCTTGCGAGCCCGCGTCCGCGCGCGGCGAGCTCTAAAGCTCGCGCCGCGTATTCTTGATCGCGCGAGAGGTCGAGCGTCTGCGCGTCCGCAGCTTTCATCTCAGCAGTTTCGCGCGGCATCGCGGATTCAATCGAAGAGGGAATTGACGAACGTTTGCGCATCGAAGGGCACAAGGTCATCGGCGGTCTCGCCGGTTCCCACGAACGCCACCGGCAAGCCCAATTCGCGCACGATAGGAATGATGATGCCGCCGCGCGCGGTGCCGTCGAGTTTGGTGAGCACGATACCGGTTATGCCGGCGATATCGGTGAATTCGCGGGCCTGCGACAGGCCGTTCTGTCCGGTCGTCGCGTCAAGCACGAGAAGCACGTCGTGAGGCGCGCCGGGAATAAGCTTGGCCGCGGTGCGTTTCATTTTTTCCAGTTCCTGCATCAGGTTGGATTTGGTGTGCAGGCGACCCGCGGTATCCACGATGACGTAATCCACGCCGCGCGCGCGCGCCGCGGTGAGACCGTCGTAAACCACGGCGGCGGGATCGGCGCCGGGCTTCTGCTTGATCAGCTCCGAACCGGTGCGGCCGGCCCATACGGCGAGCTGTTCGATGGCGGCAGCGCGGAAAGTGTCTCCGGCGCAAAGCATGACCGTGGAGCCGCTTTCGTGCAGGCGATGCGCGAGCTTGCCGATGGTGGTGGTTTTGCCGGTGCCGTTCACTCCGACAACGAAAATCACGCGAGGATGCGTATCGGCATTAGCGCCATTCGATTTCGCGGGAACCGCGCTCAGAATTCCCATTAATTGCTTTTTCAGCGCGTCGCGCAATTGCCCCGCGTCTTCGATTGGCTCGTGATCGGCCGATTGGCGAACCGCGTCCAGCATCTCTTTCGTTGTGCTCACGCCCAGATCGGCGGCCAGCAGCGCGTTTTCCAGGCGGCGAAGCTGCTCGGGATCCAGCCGCCGGTCGCCCGCAAACATTCCTTCCACGCGCGCAGCGATTTCGGAGCGGGTCTTGCCAACCGATTTTTTGAGCCGGTCGAGAAGTGACGGTGGCGGGTCGTTATTGCCGAAAAGCGTGATCATGTGTGGGCGAGGACCTAAACGCGATTCTAACAGAAGGGCAGGGGTGCCGCTCGAAGGCGCATCGGGCGGTCAGGGATTAGTCCTGGGAATGCGGCTGGTGAAAAAGAGCGCTAGCAACCCCGCGGCAAGCACGGCCATCTCCAGGTTCACTGAAATGCGATGCAGGCGGTCGAAGGAGGCGCGCAGTTCGTTTGTAGCCGGAGTCGCGGCCACTGAACCCATTTGCGAGCGCAACGCGTCCATTGTGCCGCTCACCCAGTACTGCGAAATGAATGTCAGCACCACCATGATCACTACCAGCAGCGACGCCGGACGCAGCAGTGCCGCCGCCGAGCGCGCCCAGATCGCAGTCACCAGAAGATAAATCACGCCGGCGACGATTCCCATCAGGTGCAGGCGGCCGAGCGTCAGGCCCACAAGCGCTCCGGCCTGGTCTGGGGTGAGCACGGAGAACGCCGCGGGAGCTACAATCGCGCCGAAGTAGAGCACGGCGCCAATCCACGTGCCGAGCGTTAAGAACTGGAAGAATCGAACTATCGTCGCCATCGGCGCCCCGCTTTCGCTCGCCTCAAATAAGGGCAAATTTCCTGCGGATACGCGCGCCATTATATCCGGCTGTGCCGCGCTTGTATTCGCCGAGTTTGGGGCACGCTAAGGTGATCACGTGCGGGCCGTTCGGGTGCGGCCGGATCGCGCCCCGGCCCAAGTGGCCTCATGATGACATCCAACCTGAGGACGCTTGCGGTCGGTGCCGCCAGAAAAGATTGGGCACAAGCGGGCGACGATTGGGTTCCCCGCGGCGAGCAACGATGGCAGAATGAAGAATCCGGATGATGTGTGGAATCCGGATGGTGGGCGATCAAGGACTTGAACCTTGGACCTCTCCCGTGTGAGGGGAGCGCTCTAACCACTGAGCTAATCGCCCGCGTTCCTCCTTGTAGCAGAAGCTTCAGGAAGCGTCAATGAAAGTGCCAGACACCACTATGAGCAGCGCGGCCACGTCGTCGACGATCTCGCAACTGCAAGGCGCCATCGCGCGCGTGATTCGCGGCAAAGACGACGCCATCGAATTGGCGCTCGTGGCCCTGCTGGCTCGCGGGCATCTGCTGATCGAAGATGTGCCGGGCGTAGGCAAGACTACGCTGGCGCAGGCGCTGGCGCATTCGTTCCACTGCTCCTTCCAGCGCATTCAGTTCACTTCAGATATGCTGCCGAGCGACGTCGTGGGCATCAGCGTCTTCAACCAGATCGAACAGCAGTTTGAATTCAAGCCCGGGCCGATTTTCGCCAACATCGTTCTGGCCGACGAGATCAACCGCACCACACCGAAGACGCAATCGGCGCTGCTGGAAGCGATGAACGAAGCGCAAGTGACGGTTGACGCGCACACGCATCCGCTGCCGCGTCCGTTCATGGTGCTGGCCACGCAAAATCCCATCGAGCATCATGGAACCTATCCGTTGCCTGAATCTCAAATGGACCGGTTCCTTATCCGCATCCGCATGGGTTATCCGTCACGCGAAACGGAAAAAGAGATTCTGCGCAGCCAAGCCAACGCGCACAGCGGAGCAGGCGTCCAGCCGGTAATGGAAGCTAGCGACGTTTTGGCGATGCAGCAGGCCGCCGCAAGCGTTCGCGTGGACGAAAGCCTGCTCGACTACGCGCTGGAGATCGTCGAAAAGACGCGCCAGAACGAACGGCTGATCCTGGGCGTGAGCCCGCGCGGTTCGCTGATGTTGCAGCGGGCGGCGCAGGCGCGGGCATTTATCGAAGGGCGCGACTTCTGTCTTCCCGACGATTTCAAGCAACTGGTGCTGCCCGTTTTTGCGCATCGCGTTGTGGTAAACGCGCGCTATGCCACTACCCAAAAGAAAACGTCGCAGGCGGAAAGCATTCTTGCCGAGATTGTCGAATCCACACCCGTTCCGCAGTAGCGGCCGCGATGAGCAGCGCGATCGCCAGTAATCTGCGCGCGTTTGCCAAACGCACCCATCTCGATTCCCTCGCCTCGAAAGCGAGTCGCGAAATCGACTGGTCGGGCTGGCGCTCCTTTGCCATAGCGGTTGTCGCGCTGGGCGCTGCGCTGCTGCTGGCGCTGTATTCGAGTGTGGCCGCGGAAGATGGCAGGATCTGGGCAGCCGGATTCTCCGCGCTCAGTGCGCTCGCGGTTTCCGGGTGGGTAGCGTTCACGGTGGTCCCAGCGCTGGCTCGGCGCACGCCGTTGCGATGGCTCGCTTATCGCATGGATTACCGCGTGACGCGAGAAGGGATCGTTTACCTGGCCGGAATTTTCGTCATTGCGCTAGCCGCGCTCAACACCGGAAACAATCTGCTTTTCATGACGCTGGCATGTTTGCTGGCCGGAATCCTGATCTCGGGAATCATTTCGCAGGTGGTGCTTAGCGGCGTGGAACTGAGGCTCGATCTGCCCGAGAATATCTTTGCCAATCAGCCGGTGCTGGCGCTGACGGAACTGGAGAACCACAAAACCGTGCTGCCGTCATTTTCGTTGCGCCTGGTAGGGACGAAATCCCCGCGAGGGCGGGATAGCGCGACGCGTGCCGCCAGGACGGACTCGAAGCGGAAAGGTGCATCTCAGCGTGCCAGCGAAATTCTCACCACGCCAGTTTATTTTCCCTATTTGCCGCCGCAGCAGAAAATTCAGCAAGCCGTCGAGCTCGTTTTTCCGCACCGCGGCATTTACCGGCAGGATAGCATCGGGCTGCAAACCAGGTTCCCTTTCGGTTTTCTGGAGAAAACGCGGCAGGTCGAATCCAGAATGGAAGCTCTGGTTTATCCATCGGTAGCTCCGAGCGAGGAGTTTTACGAAATCCTGCCGCTGGTGACGGGCGAACTCGAGAGCTTCATGCGAGGACGCGGCCACGACCTCTACTCAATCCGCGAATACCAGACTTCCGACAACGCCCGACATGTGGACTGGAAGGCTTCGGCGCGGACCGGCTCGCTGCAGGTGCGCGAATTCGCCCGCGAAGACGAGCGCCGGGTTCTGCTGGTGCTCGATACGGCGATGCCCGCCGGCAAACCGCGCGAATCGTATGAGGTCATGTTCGAGCGCGGCGTCGCGCTTTGCGCCAGCCTGGCCTGGCATTTCTACGAGATCAATTCCATGCTGGCATTTCGCAGCGGCGCGTTCGAGACGGCGATGGCGCCTGCAGACGAAAATATCTACGCAATCCTACGCTGCCTCGCTTCGGCCTCGCCGGCCGAGTCTGATCAATCCATGCTCAGCGAGCTTGTGGACTTGCCCCAAACATTCAAGATTATCCTCACTGCTCAGCCGCGTGGCTCGATTCCCACCAGCCTATGGAGCACGTCTTACATCGCGTTCCTCGAATAGCTAGCGGGACGGCGCGCGAAATTGCGAACGGCCTCGGGTCTGGCCTGCCTGCTGGCCCAACCAGAGCTACAAAGCCCGCTTGTAGGTGAGGTCACGGCTGCGGGTTATGCGGCCGAGACTAAAGGCTTTCGACTTGCGCCGCGTGCGACAATGGCGCAATGCCCGCCGCTGGCGCACTACCTTCTCTTGCGCGGCGCTCTGCCGTCCAATCTAAAGGCGAAATCATTCTGGCCGCGGAGCTACCGGCTTTCCAGGCGCAACTCTTGGGTTGGTACGCCGACGCAAAGCGCGACCTGGACTGGCGCAGAACGCGCGATCCCTACCGCGTTTGGATTTCCGAGATCATGCTGCAGCAGACGCGCGTCGCCGCTGTGCTTCCGTACTACCGCCGATTCCTGGCACGCTTTCCGACGGTCAACGCGCTCGCTCGAGCGCGACGCGAATCCGTGCTGCGGTCGTGGGCTGGCCTCGGCTATTACAGCCGCGCGCGCAACCTGCATCGCGCGGCAAAGGAGATCGTGGCCCGTCATGGCGGCGAGTTTCCGAGGCGAATGGAAGAAGCCCTGGAGTTGCCAGGCATCGGACATTACACCGCTGCGGCCGTGCTGAGCATCGCTTATGGTGAGCCGCACGCCGTACTCGACGGGAACGTCGCACGCGTGCTGGCGCGCTTAGGGGCGATTCGCGGAGATTTGCGGCGCCCAAAGCGATGGCGCGCACTGGCCGCCGCCGCGAATGGACTGCTTCCGGCATCAGGTGCAGCGGCTGCAAGCCTGTCTGTTAGCACGTCAGGTGACTGGAACCAGGCGATGATGGAACTCGGTGCCACGCTCTGCACGCCGCGCGCACCGCAGTGCGCTGCGTGCCCGGTGGCGCACTGGTGCCGTGCGCATGCGCTCGGGATCGCACTGCGCCTGCCGAGGCAGCGGCGCACGCCCAAGCCTGTTCGGCTTGCGCTGTCGGCAGCCATTTTGGTCGATCCGCGAGGCCGCACGCTGCTTTTGCGACAACAAAGCGATCACAGCAGCTTATTTTCGAATTTGTGGCAGTTTCCCGCAGTCAAAGCGGCGGCACCCGCGCCGGAAAAACTCTCGCGCTATCTGCAATCAGCCTTTGGCATAGCCGTGGGGCTCGAACCCGTGTCGCCCGCGCAACACACGGTCACATTCCGACGAATCCTGCTCGCCCCGTTTCTGGCGCGCGTCGCCAAATTGCCGGCGCCGGACTGGGCGGCAAGCGGATTGTCTGCCGAAGGCACGCGCATGCCGCGCCTTGCCGAAATCGAACGCCTGCCGATTTCGAACGCTACAAAAAAAATCGCCGCTGCCGCTCGCGCCGCACTCGCGCGCTAGGCTGCGTATCTGTCATCACGAGGTCGTCCTTCCCGGATTTATGCGTCTCAGTAGCCTTTGCGGACGACTGAGGGATCTGCAGTTGCATGGCTTAGTAACCTCCGAATGTGGCGGATTCGATGGATTACTGATTGGCGCGGGGGCGAAGGGCGCCACCAGCCCACGGTGCTAAACTTGACGAACGATGTCTGCGCCAGCAACGATCGATGGCCAATCCATCTCCGCGCAGTCTTCCTCTGCGCTGAATCGCTATTTTGAGACTTCACTGTTTCTCATGCTCCTAGTGAGCGTTCTGTCGCTGGTCTCCACGGGAAAGTTGGATCTGGTCACAATCGTTGTCGCGCCGGCGGCCTTACTGGTTAAAGGCTATCGGTGGTGGCGCGGCCGTGGACCCGAACTGAGTCACGGCACCGCCACTTTCCTCGTGGTCCTGTACTTTCTCTATTTCCCGATGGATCTGTGGTGGGTGTCGCGCATGCTTTCCAACGACGCACAAAATCCGGTGCTTTTTTCCGCGCTGCTCGCGGCGATCCATTTGCTGCTGTTCGCCATGATTGTGCGGCTTTTCAGCGCCAGCACCACGCGCGACTACCTCTTTCTGGCTTTGCTGGCTTTCAGCGCGATGCTGGCCTCAGCCATCCTCACGGTAGACACCACGTTTTTATTCTTCTTCCTGGTCTTCCTCGCGCTGGCGATCTCCACGTTCATTGGACTGGAGATGCGACGCAGCGCCGAAGGCACCGTGCATCCACGCATGGCGCCCGGTTCTAGACCTGCGCGCAAGCTGCAAACGGCGTTAGGAATCACCTCTGCCGTTGTTGCAGTGGCTGCCCTTTTGGCGGGGGCGGTAATTTTCTTCATCATCCCACGCCTGAATGCCGGCTATCTTTCCGGCTTCAATCTGCAACCTTCTTTGATTTCCGGCTTTACAGACGATGTTGAACTTGGCCAAATCGGCGAGATCAAGAAAAGCAGCGCCGTGGTGATGCGCATCAAGGTGGAGGGCAATCCGGTCGTAGCTCGCAACATGCATTGGCGCGGCATCGCCCTTACCACGTTCGACGGACGGCGCTGGTACACCGAAGGCCACGAGCCGATGGCTCTCACCGAGGGATATGACGGCTGGATAACTGTGCCTCCCAGTTCAGGTGCCGATCGTCGCTACTCGCTGCCTTTCGAGTACACGGTGATGCTGGAGCCACTCGCTTCAGATGCCCTTTTCGTCGCCCCGGAACCCGCCCGTGTGCATGGACAATTCTTTGGCGGGGCGCTCGGAGGACCTCGGAGTTTGCGCCGCAGTTATCTCACTCAGGATAAAACGGGCTCGCTGGCTAATCCCTTCCACAATTACGCCGACCTGCGCTACGACGCCATCTCTGACGTACCCAACGTCCCAGCAGAGAACCTGCGCAAATCCACTCAAACCTATCCGGAATCGATGCGCGCGCTCTACCTGCAATTGCCCAAGCTCGACCCACGCATACCAATTATGGCCAAGACGATCACTTCCCGTGCCGGCAACCCCTATGAGGAGGCGCGCGCGGTGGAAAGCTACCTGCGCGGAAATTACGGTTATACGCTCGATCTTTCCGGTACGCCTCCGGTCGATCCGCTGGCTTATTTCCTTTTTGAGAAGCGCGCCGGCCATTGCGAATATTTTGCCGCAGCCATGACCGTGATGATGCGAACGCTCGGCATTCCCGCGCGCTACGTGAACGGCTTTCTTCCCGGCGAATACAACGACGTGGGCGGCGATTACATCATTCGTGCGAGCGATGCGCACAGTTGGGTGGAAGTCTTTTTCCCGGACTACGGTTGGATCACCTTTGACCCCACGCCTCCCAGCGACGACCATCCAGCCGGGCTCTTGTCACAACTCGGCTTCTATTGGGACTGGTTCCAACTGCAATGGAATGATTGGGTGGTGAATTATGACTTCATCCACCAATTCACGCTGGCCCAGGGCGTCCAGCGCGTGTCGCGGCGCTGGACCGCGAGCCTGCGCGAACGGTTTGAGCGCGCACGTTCGGCCGGCGCTACGTGGCTGCGCTACTGGGCCGAAGATGCGAGTTCGATTCCGCCGTGGATGCTGATCCTCGTCACGCTGCTCCTGACGGGTGCGCTCGTCGTCTGTAACCGGCAGGTACGCGAACGCCTGGTGTTTGCGTGCCGGGTTAGATTGGGATTCGATACGCCGCCGGCGCAAGCGGCCTCGCTTTTCTACCACCGCATGCTGCGCCTGCTCGATGGGGCTGGATGGCGCAAATCGCCTTCGCAAACTCCGTCGGAGTTTGCCGCTTCATTACCGGCAGGCGAAATCGCCGCGCCGGTCGCCCGCTTCACCGATCTTTGCCTGGCTGCAAGATTCGGCGGGCGTAGCGTCGAGGTTTCGCGCCTTACAGGCTTGCTCGACGAAATAAAATCGTCTCTTCGGGCACCCAGCCGCGGCGGCTCGCGCTTTCACTCAACTGAACAGAAATAAGCCCAAGCCAGATAGTGAGCACGCCTCACGAGGCGAGTGCGGTCGGGTGGACCGATCGCGTATGGTAAACTTCACTTCGTTGTCCGAATATCGAGCCATGCCAAAAGTCGGATTCATCAGCCTGGGATGCCCCAAAAACCTCGTAGATAGCGAGGTGATGATGGGTATTCTCGAGCGGAGTGGTTACGAGCTGACCCCGCGAGCCGACGATGCCGACGTGCTCGTCGTGAACACGTGCAGCTTTATTGAGGCGGCCCAGCAGGAATCCGTCGACACCATCCTGGAGATGGCTGAGCATAAAAAGTTCGGCCGTGCCCAGAAGCTGGTGGTGGCGGGATGCCTGGTCGAGCGTTACCGCGACCAAATCAAGCAGCAAATTCCTGAAGTCGATGCGGTGATCGGCACCGGCGAAGTGGAGCACATTCTCTCCGCGCTCCAGGGCGAGCTCCGCGAGACGGCACAGGGCGCGCCGGCGTTTCTCTATCACGATGCATCGCCGCGTGTGCTTTCCACTCCGCGTCACGCCGCCTACATCAAGATCGCGGAAGGCTGCGATCATCCGTGCACGTTTTGCATCATTCCGCGGCTGCGCGGAAATTTTCGCAGCCGCCGCTTTGAATCCGTCGTTCGCGAGGCGGAAAACCTCGCCGCGGCTGGCGTGCGCGAAGTTACACTGATCGGCCAAGACACCACTTCTTATGGTGAGGATCTTTCCCTGCGGGACGGCCTTGCCGAATTGCTCGCGCGGCTAGCTCAAGTCGAAGGGCTAAGCTGGGTGCGTTTCCTTTATGCGTATCCGAATCGCGTCACGCAACGCTTGCTTGAGACTGTGGCCGAGCATTCGCGACTGGTAAAGTATTTCGATATGCCTCTGCAGCACGCAGGGCGCGGGGTGCTGGCGCAGATGAAACGCGGTTCAAACGGCGCGGCATTCCTACGCCTGCTGGAACGCGTTCGCGACACGATTCCGGGCGTGATGTTGCGAACTTCCTTCATCGTCGGTTTCCCTGGAGAAACCGAAGCGGATTTCCGCGAGCTGTGCGATTTTGTGCGTGCGGCTGAATTTGACTGGATGGGCGTCTTCGCCTATTCGGATGTGGAAAATGCTGCGAGCCATGCTCTGGGGGCGAAGGTTGACGCCGAAACGATCGCCGAGCGCCGCGATACTTTGATGAAGCTGCAGCGCAAAATTTCCGCACGGCGCCTGGGCCGCTTTGTAGGCCAGACGCTGACCGCTTTGGTCGAAGGCCCTGCCCGGGATCAGGAATTCGTTTGGGAGGCGCGCCTAGGGGGCATGGCCCCTGAAATCGACGGCAAACTCTATCTTACGGACATCCAACCGCAGCCCGACGGCGCCCAGGCGCGTCTCGGAGATATGGCCAAGGTCGAAATCACCAAATCGCTCGATTACGATTTGGTCGGGCGCGTGGTGGCGATAGAAGAGCGCCTGCCCGACCCCGTCGCGCCCCTGCCGGTGCACGCCGCACGACAAATCTCCACTGGTACTCCGCTGCGCATCCTGGCATAGCAGTCATCTTCAGCCTAATATTAAAGAAGGGCGAATCTGATAGAGAGTAGTGTCATTAGTCCAATGAGACACAATTGCCCCATCTGCCGCAAACCGGTAGATTCCGACGTCGATCGCGATTTCCCTTTTTGCAGCGAGCGCTGCCGCCTGCTTGACTTGGGAAACTGGGCGTCAGAGAAATACGTTGTCTCCGAACCTCTCTTCGACGAAGAAGGAGACGAAACGCCTGGACCCGACAAGCGCAAAGGTGATGACGAGCAAGAGTAGCGGTGCTCGCAAGCCGCGAATGGCGCTGGCGATTGCGACGGCATTCGGGCTGGGCTACATCCCTAAAGCGCCGGGAACGTTCGGCTCGCTCGCGGGCGTGCTACTGGCTTGGATTCTCCTCAAGCTTTGGCCGCACATTTCTTTATGGGAAACGCAGCCGAGCGTCGCGGGCCTTCCAATCCCATTCATTGTCCCGGCACTTGTTGCGACTGTATCGATTGCGCTGTTGGGGTTATGGGCCGCGGACCGCGCATCACATTATCTTGGGGTTAAAGACCCGCAGATCGTGGTAGTGGACGAAGTTTCGGGACAAATGCTGGCGCTTCTATTCACATTCGGCTCGACGGAGCGATATGTTGATGGGATGTCGAATTTTCATTACGGCTTTTGGTGGCACGGAGACCCCAACTGGAAATATTTGGTCGCGGGATTTATACTTTTTCGCGTTTTCGATATTTGGAAACCGTTTCCGGCGCGCCGCGCAGAATTTTTGCCCGGCGGCCTGGGCATCATGGCCGATGACTGGGTCGCAGGCGCTTATGCCGCCCTCGGACTTTGGCTCCTCCGAGCTTTGAGATTCTAAACCGCTGTCTTATCCTAGAAATTGCAGCAGGCTGCACGGAATTGATGACCGATTCCACACCTCGCGTCGAGAGCATTACACCCTCCGCCGCAATTCCGGGCGGCGAAATTGCCATCCGCGGCACCGGCTTCGCCGCGAACCATAACGCGCGCCCGCGCGTGATGTTTGGTGATACGGAGGCGAGCGTGGTCATCGCGGCCGACGGTTATGTGGTGGCGCGCGTTCCAGAGGGCTCTGCCGGAGCCAGCGTGCGTGTGGCCACTGTGCGCGGAACAAGCCCGCCAGTCGAGATGCAGCTCGGCGTACAAATCGCAGAGAATTTGCATCCAGTGGCGAACCCCGCCGTAGATGGCGAGGGCAATATCTATGTCACTTACAGCGGGCAGCGCGGCCAGAAGGTTCCGGTTTCGCTCTACAAAATCACGGCCAATTACGAGGTGAAGCCGTTCGCCACAGACCTTGTAAATCCTACCGGCCTAGCTTTGGACCGTGAGGGAACGCTTTACGTTTCCTGCCGCAACGACGGCACGATTCATCGCGTCACGCCGGATGGCCGCTCGCAGCTTTGGATAGAGGGCATGGGCATTGCAACGGGTATTGCCTTCGATGCGGAGAAAAATCTGTTTGTGGGTGACCGCAGCGGCACCATTTTTAAGATCAGCCCAGACCGCGAGATCTTCGTTTTCGCCACACTCGAGCCATCCATCGCAGCCTATCACCTGGCTTTCAGCCCCGCAGGTGAACTCTACGTAGCGGGCCCCACGACATCCAGCTACGATCGCATTGCGCGCATTAATCGCCAGGGCGAGGTGAGCCTTTTTTTCCGCGGTCTGGGGCGCCCGCAGGGCCTGGCGTTTGACCGGCAGGGAAATCTTTATGTTGCTGGCTCGCTCAATGGTAGGCGCGGAATCATTCGAATCACCGTCGAGGGTGCGGCAGATTTCGTCCTTAGCGGCATGGGACTGGTCGGGTTGGCGCTCTTGCCCACGCGGCGTGCGGTGCTGGCCACAAGCAGCGAGCTTTTCAGTGTTGACTGGAATATCGAAGGCTTGCCTATCCCGCTATAATCCGCACAATATGACTCTCAACGATGCAAGCTGAAATCATTGCGGTCGGTTCGGAACTTCTGACGCCAGACCGGATCGACACCAACTCACTTTTTCTCACCCAGCGGCTCAATCATCTGGGTATAGCCGTGGCCCGTAAGACCGTTGTGGGAGATCAGCACGAGCACGTTCGGGACGCCTTCCGCTGCGCCCTCGATCGCGTCGAACTTGTGGTCTGCCTCGGGCGGACTTGGACCTACTCTGGATGACCTGACGCGCGAGGCGGTCGCGGAACTGCTGAGCCGCAAACTCGTGCTTAATACTTCTGTGCTGCAGGATATCGAAGCGCGTTTTCGCCGCCTCGGCCGGACCATGCCCGAAGTGAATAAACGGCAAGCGATGGTGCCGGAAGGCGCCGATCTGCTCGAAAATTCGCGCGGCACTGCTCCCGGACTTTGGCTTGAATCGGCAGGACGCTTTATCGTGCTTTTGCCTGGCCCGCCGCATGAACTGCAGGCCATGTTCACGGATAAAGTCGAGCCTCGCCTGGAACGGCTGGCCGGGGCGACGCGGCTCTTTTATCGTGAAATGCGCACGGCTGGGCTTACCGAGTCCGAAGTCGAGCAGCGCACTGCGCCGATCTACACCCAATACGAGAATGTTCAGACGACCATTCTCACAGCTCCCGGCGAGATTCAGCTTCACTTGCGCTTATGGTCTTCCGATTATGCCGCGGCGGAACACACGCTCGAGGAAATGGTCGACCGTATCACCCTTGCGCTCGGCGAAAACGTATTTACTTCGAACGGCCAGAAGCTCGAAGAGATCGTGGCCCATGAATTGACGCTCAACCTGGCCACGGTGGCGACCGCCGAAAGTTGCACCGGAGGACTGCTCGCGGAAAGGCTCACGCGTGTGCCCGGAAGTTCTTCGTATTTTCTCGGCGGCGTTGTTTGCTATAGCAATGATTTGAAGACTGCATGGGCCGACGTGCCCTCCGAGATCATTCGAATCCAAAGGCGCCGTCAGCCCGGAAGTCGCGCAGGCTCTGGCGCAGGGAATTCGCCGTCGCATCGGCGCGACGCTCGGCATCGGCATCACCGGAGTCGCGGGTCCCTCCGGCGGTTCGCCCGAGAAGCCCGTCGGCCTCGTTTACATCGCACTTGCCGACGCCAACGGCAGCCGAGACCGCACCCTGCGCTTTCCCGGCGACCGCGAACGCATCCGCTGGCACGCCTCTCAGGCTGCGCTGGACATGCTGCGCCGCTATTTCATTTATGCGCGCCACAACAAGCCCTCCTGGCCAACCGTGGTTCAGACCTAAGGTGCATAGATAAGCGTGCGCGTTTTTGTGGCGCTGGACGTTCCCGAGCCGGTGCGTGCGAGCCTTGCCGAGCTCAGCGAACGGCTGAAGAAAGTTTGCCCAAACGCGCGCTGGGTACGCCTCGAAAGCGTACATATCACGCTAAAATTTATCGGCGAGGTTCCGCCAGAGAAGCTGGAACAGATTCGCCAGGCGCTCGGCGAGCTTCCGAGTTTGCGGCCCGATCACGCGTGCGATTCGCGGGGCTGGGCTTCTTCCCCGGCGCGCGTCGCCCTCGCGTCTTTTGGGCCGGCGTCCAAGCCGACCCGAAGCTTGCTGAACTCGCCGCAGCCATCGAGATGAAACTTGACGCCTCTTGGCATTGCTCCGGAA
Organism: uncultured Acidobacteriota bacterium; assembly: GCA_963846235.1. Lineage (GTDB taxonomy): Bacteria > Acidobacteriota > Terriglobia > Acidiferrales > UBA7541 > Palsa-189. The sequence continues at coordinate 1,243,837 of CAWJVF010000002.1, read as the reverse complement.
AAGCGCGCCTTTCATCCTCATCTCACACTGGCGCGCTTTGAGCCTCCGCAAGGCACACAGGCCCTCAGCGAAGCAGTTGAAGCTCTGGGAAGGCCTGAATTCGGAGAGGAAACTTTCAGCGAATTTCACCTGTACCAAAGCGTGCTGAAACGTTCCGGGGCAGAGTACACTCGCCTCGTCACCTACCCTTTTTCCGGGGAGCCGGCGTCTTGAATCCATTGTTCACTTTGCTGCCGAGTGCGTTTTCGAGCATTGCCGCCCAGACCGGCCCAATCAAGGGCGCGGAAGGACTTTGGTGGCTTCCTGTTGTCGCTTATCTGCTCGGCTCGATCCCGTTCGGATTTCTGATCGTGAAGCTGATCGGAGCAGGCGATATCCGCTTCCGCGGCAGCGGCAATATCGGCGCTACGAACGTTGCGCGCGAAGCGGGCGCGCTTCCCGGGTTGGCCACGCTCCTGCTCGACGGTGGCAAGGGCTATTTCTCCGTTTGGCTTGCCGCCCGCCTGACTGATAACAATGCTCGCTGGATGATTCTGGCGGCGGTGTTGACACTTGTGGGCCACACATTTCCTGTTTGGCTGAAATTTCAGGGCGGACGCGGTGTTGCCACAGGCGCGGGCGTTTTCTTGCCCATCTGCTGGCAAGCCGTTGTGGGCGCGCTAATCGTGTGGGTGCTGGTTCTGGTGTTCTGGCGCTACGTCTCGCTGGCTTCCATTTCGGCGGCGGCCGCTCTTCCTTTCCTCGTTTACGTGCTTTATGCCCCAGGTCATGCGCCGCCACAATCCATTTCCGCCGGAGCTTCCTTTGCCATGATCCTGATCATCGCTCGCCATCGCGCCAATATCATCCGGCTCCTCCGTGGAACCGAGCCTCAATTTACCTTCCGAAGCGGCTCACGTTCTCCGAAACTGTGAGCAAAGATCGCCATCATCGGCGCCGGTAGTTGGGGAACTGCGCTGGCAATTGCGCTGGCACGCAGCCGCGAGCCCCATCGGCTTTCGCTTTGGGTGCATGGTTCCGATGTGCTCACCGAACTGCGAAACCGCCACGAAAATTCCGTTTATCTGCCGGGCATGCGGATTCCGGATGAAACCGAAGTGACCGGCAATCTTGGCGAAGCTCTGGCAGGCGCGCATATCGTTGCTCGGCGTGATGCCTTCGGCGCACGCCCGGGCTGTCTATACGGCGATGCTGCCCTATCTTGATGCGCCTCAGGGCAGCACAGATGATATTCGTCAGCGCAACAAAGGGCCTGGAGCACGGCTCTCTCGTGCGGATGAGCGAAGTGATCCACGAAGTTATCGGACAAAAGTTTGTGCCTCGCGTGGCCGCTCTCTCAGGTCCCAGCTTCGCCCTCGAAGTGGCGCGCGGCGATCCCACCGCAGTGGTCATCGCTTCCGGCGATTTGCACTGCGCTGCAGAAATTCAGCACGAATTTTCGGGTTCTACTCTGCGGCTCTACACCAATGACGATATTGTCGGCGTAGAACTGGGAGGGGCGGTAAAGAACGTTATCGCCTTGGCCGCCGGCGTCTGTGCGGGACTTGGTTTGGGCGCAAATACGATCTCCGCTTTGATCACACGCGGGCTTTCTGAAATGACTCGGCTTGCCGTAGCAATGGGTGGACAGCGCGATACGCTCGCAGGTCTCGCCGGCCTCGGCGATCTCGTGCTCACGGCGACCGGAACGCTAAGCCGGAATCGCTCGGTGGGCGTTGAACTTGGGAAAGGGCGCAAGCTCGCAGAAATTCTGTCGCGAATGCGCATGGTGGCCGAAGGCGTAGGCACCACCTCGGCAACCCTGGCTCTCGCTCGCAAGCACAATATCGACATGCCCATTACCGAGCAAATGCATGCGGTCTTGCACGAAGGTCGCGCGCCAAGCACGGCCATTCGCGAGCTTATGGAGCGCCCGCTCACAAAGGAGTAGATTGACGCAAAGGAGATTCTGAATGGAACCGCAAGAATTGGCCGAGAATGCGGAAAAGGCGACGGAAACAGGTCAGCGCGCCATCGGGCTCACTATGGCGATTCTCGCGGTGTTGCTCTCCGTCTCCACTTTGTTGGGCCACCGCGCCCATACCGAGGAGGTTCTGCTCGAAACGCGTGCCACCGATCAATGGAATTATTTTCAAGCCAAGAATATTCGCTCGCACGTTTACGACGCAGACGCTGAGATTGCCAGCCTTTTTGCGGAAAAGGGCGCGCAAGCTGCGGCCGATTTCCACGTCAAATCCGCACAGCAGAAAAAAGATTCCGAAGAGATTCAAGCTGAAGCGGAAAAGCTTGGCAGGGAAGTAGCCATGACGACCCGCAAGGCAGGACTTTACGATGGCAGCGAGCTATTCCTAGAAGTTGCCATCGTACTCAGCTCGATTTCGCTGCTGGCCAAGAGTAAGGTTTATTGGCAAGCTTCGTTTCTGTTCGGCGTGGCTGGAATCGCCATAGGCTTATGGGGACTTTTACGCTGATTACTGGCCCGCGTAGGAGCTCGTCGGAGAAAGAAGCCTTCGATGGCTAAGCATTTCCGAGTTTTGTATTGGGCCCATCAAATAGCAAGCATCGGCGGCTGGTAGTCGCACAAATTCAAGTTACGGAGCCCGACAATGAAAGGATTCAAGCAGTTTTTGCTCCGGGGCAATGTAGTGGATCTGGCCGTGGGGGTGGTGATCGGGGCGGCCTTCGGCAACGTCGTGAACTCGCTGGTGAAGGGCCTGCTCACGCCGCTTTATCGCCGCCGTGGTCAAGCAACCCGACTTTTCGTCGATCAGCTTCACGATCCACGGCAGTAAGTTTCTTTTTGGTGACTTCGTCAATTCCGTGGTCTCTTTTGTCATCATTGCCTGCCGCGGTGTATTTTGCCGTCGTACTGCCCATGAACGCGCTGACGGCAAGGATTCAGCGTGAGGACACAGCCGACGCAGCCCAGCACGAAGAAGTGCCCCGAATGCCTGAGCGAGATTCCCATTGACGCGCGACGTTGCGCCCACTGCACTCAGCCTGTGCCGGAATCGGTCCCGCAACCAGGCTAGTCTGGCCTTCAGGCGCCGATTTGCCGGTGCTTGAAGCAGTCTTAGCTAATCGGCAACGGCGGCTTGCTCTTTTCTCCCGCGACCCCGGGTGCAAAGTAAAATAGATATTGCCTAGCCATGCCTTTTCAGCAGCGCAAATCCGCCCGTAGGTATCGTCCACGCCTATTACTATTGGTTTTGGGCGCGATGCTGCTGGTCAGCGCCTTGCCCCTGGGGCTGTATCACTTTCAGGTTCTTAGGCTTAGCCAGGAAAAGCTCACCGATACGGAAAGTGTCCAGCAAACCGAGCTGACGCGGTCTGTGGGACAGGAGATACAGCTTTTCGACGTCAATCTTTATCAAGGGCTCATCAGCGAACGTCAAATCCTGGCCCTTACCGGACTTCTCGATCGCGTGAACGATCCCGTGCGCGGACCTCAGGTGACCCGCCTGCTCGAGAACTTCGTTGCGAGCAATCCCAATATTCTGTATCTCACGGCCGTCGGCACCGATGCTAAAGGCGCTGGTGCGGGGAACTTCCGGGCCGACCAGGACCCCTTCGTAGGCAAGGCCTTGCAGCGGGCATTTTCCGCCTGCCTGCAGTCCGTGGTATTTCGCAGCGAGCCACTGGCACTGGGGCCCGAGAATCGGCCCGCTTTTGTGATGGCGATCCCTTTGGAAGTTGGCGAGCAGTTCAGTGGCATGCTGGCAGCGGTGGTTTCGCTGGATAGCGTCTTGCGACGTCTGGAAGAGACTAGCGTGCGCGGCCGAACTGTTTTCGTGGTCGATCACAGCGGACGCGTGATTGCGCATCCGGATACGCGGCGATTTGTTCCGGGCACCGATCTGCGGAGTTCCTACATCGTCGCGCAGGCGTCGGGCCTTCCCAAGGATTTGCGCACCACGGCAACTGTGCAGCACTTCAGCGATATCGAACAGGGACACAAAGCGGAGTTGATCGGCACATACAGCACGATTCCCGATTTGGCTTGGACGGTAATCGCTCAGCGCAGCCTGGAAGAGGCTCGCGACGATGCCGGAGTCAAGGAACTGAACGCCCAGGCGCTGACTTTCGTGCTGGTCGTCACGGCCGCCGCCGTTATTCTGGGATACCTTTTCGCCGTCGGCATCAGCACGCCGATCCGCGCGCTGGCCGCATCCACGCGCGCCATCAGCCGTGGAGAGTTCCACGAGCGGGCCCCCGTACGTGGCGCCGCGGAAATCAGCGAATTGGCGCAAACCTTTAACAACATGGCCGGCGATATCGAGAGCTTTATCGCGCGTCTGAAGCAGGCGGCCGAGGAAAACCGTGAGCTCTTCTTGGGCTCCATTCGTATGCTCGCGGCGGCCATCGACGAAAAGGACCCCTACACGCGCGGCCATTCCGATCGCGTCGCCAAATATTCGGTCATGATCGGCCAGCAGCTCGGCCTATCAGCGGAAGAATTGGACAAGCTGCGGATCTCGGCGCTGCTGCATGACGTTGGAAAAATTGGAGTGGACGATCGCGTTCTGAAAAAGCCCGGAGCATTGACTGCCGAGGAATTCCAGATTATGAAACAGCATCCTAGCAAAGGCGCGAACATCATGCGTCCGGTTGCACAGCTCAAGGAGATGCTGCCTGGGATTGAGCTGCACCACGAACACGTTGATGGCAAAGGCTATCCCTATGGACTCAAAGAGGCGGACATTCCGCTGATGGCGCGCATCATCGCTGTGTCCGACACGCTGGATGCCATGACCACCAACCGTCCTTATCAATCCGCGAAGGAAATCGACGACGCGCTGCAGGTGATTCGCAAACTAGCCGGAAGCAAATTCGACCTGAAGGTAGTGGCGGCGCTGGAGGCTGTGGTCCAAACGGGGAAGCTGCGCCTCGCCCCGGCCCTGGTCGAAGTCTAAGCCCATTCCCTGAAGTTCCGCGTATCGCCCTCGCAGTTCCCAACGGATGTGTCGGCCGAACGTCGCGGAAGCTTAGCCAGGCGGAGCGCCGACTCGCAAACTGGAGAGGCCTCGCAGCATCTCTCGCTCGTCGGGAGAAAGCCCGTTCATGAAGGATTCATCGTTGAGTTTAGCGGCGCGTTCAGAGTCGCTCAGAGCCGTGCAGATCGCGAAGCTTTCCTAACACCACCTGGCGGCGTTCCGGCGAGAGACTTTGCCATTGCGGCAACAGCGTCTGGCGCACATAGCGGCGCTGCTCGGGCGTCATTTGTGCCAGAACGCGCTCGCGCTGCTGGAGAGTTTGCCGCTGCTCGGGCGAGAGATTGTTCCACATCCTGCAGCCGCTGTCGAATCCGCGCCTGCTGTTCCGGAGGAAGACTGCGGAAGCGCGCGTTGTTGCTTGAGGAATTTCTCCTGCTCCTCGGGAGTCATCCCCTGCAGGCGCTCGACCCATCGGGGCGGCAATCCGGCCCTCACCTCAGGCGCGGGCCTCTCCACGGGCGGCCTTCCTTCAGGCATGCGAGGACGCGGCTTTTTGGGCAAAGAGATTCGTTGCCGGCAGGCAAACGCCAATGCCAGCAACGTCATCCCGAATTGACCGAATCTCCGCACGAGCTGGGTTCCTCTCTTATTCTTGCGGGCTCCCTACATTTGATTCGACGTCTGCGACTGCGCGATCTGCTGCACCGGCAATTCCGAGAGCGCGTCGAAACTCGTCACCACATCGTAATCTTCCAGTACAGGTAAATCTTTGATCATTCCGAACTCGGCCTCGGTATTCTGAACCGTCGGTCCGACCGGCGGATGCGTCACAGCCAGCCGCCCTGGCTGAAACGAAGACAACCAGATCGAAGCAATGAGGAGCGCCGTCACGGCGAAAGCCATGCGCGGCGAGGGGACGATCCAGCTCCAGAAGCCTGCCCTGATGGGCTCTTGCCGCACGCGCGCTCTCACCCGATTGTCGAATGCGCGGTAGAAGGCTCCAGCGCCGGGAGTTCATCGAGCACGTCCCAAACCGAGCGGAATCCCGCGGCGCGCTCCTGGCACGCGCGCGCAAATGGCCAGATGAGCTTCCATCTGACGTCGCGCTGCCATAGCAAGTTTGCCATCCAGGTAGGCGACCAGCTTTTTTTCCGTCTGTCCGCAGTTCATGTTAATGACCTCATTTCACGGCCCGGCTGGCCGAGATTGCACCTGGCGCCGCTTGCACCAACGGAGCCAACTCCACTCGCAGCGTCTCGTAAGCGCGGAAGAGCAAGGATTTCAGCGCGCTCTCCGAGCAGCCCAAAACCCGCGCGATTTGATCGTAATCCATCTCCTGATACTTATGGAGCAACACCGCCGCCCGCTGCTTTTCGGGGAGCGCCTCGACGGCGCGGCGTATCAGATCGGCGCGATCACGCCGAATCAAATCCACCTCGATGGTTGGCTGCCGGTCGGCTATTTCCATCGCCGGCTGCTCAGTTTCCCCATCGCCCGAATAACCGACCTGCCGACTGGTCAATAGAAATTTCCATATGTCGATGGCGGCCATCGCGCACGGCGTTCAGTGCCAGGTTCGTGGCGATGCGGAACATCCACGTAGTGAACTTGGCGGTAGGCAGATACTGGCCACGAGCACGATACACGCGCAGAAAAACCTCTTGCGCCAGATCCTCGGCTGCGCCCGTATCCCGCACCATGCGGTAGAGGAAATTGACCACAGGCGTCCGATACTTACGCAACAGAAGCTCGAAAGACGAATCGTCTCCGGACTTCACGTCCAGCATCAATTGGACGTCGGACCTGGCCATGGCCTCCACATTGTATCCAACCCTTTAACCATCAAAAAGTTGCGGTTTAGGGGAACCTCTGTCCAATGAGCTATCGACTCGTTCGATCCTACGCTATCCCACTGTATTTATTGCCTCGAAGGAGGCTCGGAGGCCATCCGGCAACGAATCCAATTTGAGGGGAGATAACGAAGAAGGCAACGCTTCTGAGCCGCGCGAATTGACTGGAAAGGATCGAAAATGCCTGAAAAATCAACGATAGAAAAGGCCAAAGAAGACCTGCGCGAAGGCAAATCGCCTCAACAGCCGCAGGTGAATTCGTACACGAAGAGATCGAGCACGTCCGTCGAAGGCAAACACGGCGCCCGCTCGCCCCAACAGGCCATCGCAATCGGCTTGAGCAAAGCTCGCCGCGCTGGAATACCTTTGAAGCCGCCGCGCCGCGGCCAAGCGCTCGGAGAGCGCTCGGACACACGCCGCACGCGATTATCGGCGCGGCCGGACCTCGCCCCGCCGCAAGCCATCGAGGTCGTCGGTCGCGTGCCACTGAGAAGCGCGCTGAAACGCGAGCCGCGCAGCAGCGCGTCGCATTCGGCTCTATCAGCGGCAGGCCCGCAGCGCCGCTCGGCGTCGCAGCCCGTCGAGCCGCTCGCAGGCAGCCCGTCGCGCCGCTTCAACCCGCATGAGGCCGTTCGCACGGCAATCGTGGCACGCGTCGCAGCCGCTAAACGGATGACAGTGCTTCGGATCGGTGTTTGTAAGGCGAGGACGGAACTCAGCCCGAGTGGCGGAATAGAATGACGTCGCCTTCCTGCACGATGTACTCTTTCCCTTCGAGGCGCACTTGCCCTTTTTCGCGCGCCGCCGGCCAACTGCCCGGCGGCGAGCAAATCCTCGCAGCGCACCACCTCGGCGCGGATGAAATTGCGCTCGATATCGGTGTGGATGGCGCCGGCGGCTTTGACGGCGGGAGTGCCGCGGCGAATCGTCCAGGCGCGCACTTCCGGCTCGCCCGCGGTAAAAAACGAGATCAATCCCATCAGATCGTATGTGGCGCGGATAAGGCGGTGCAGCCCTGGCTGCTTTCAGCCGTAGGCCGCCAGCAGTTCGGCCGGCTGCGGCGTCGTCGAGTTCCGCGAGTTCGGCTTCGATGCGCCCGCAGACCGCCACCACCGCGCTTTGCGGCCGCCCGCGCAATTTCTCCAAGCCGTGCCGCTCGACCGCCGTATCCAGTTTGTCTACCTCGTCGTCGCCGAGGTTCAGGACGTAGAGCATCGGCCGCAGCGAAAGGAACATGAAGCCGGTCAGGATTTTCCGCTCCTCAGGCGTGAATTCCAGCTCACGCAGCGGATGTTCGCTTTCGATGGACGGCTTCGGCAGCGCGCGAGCAGCGCGTGCTCGTGCTCGATTGCGGTATCTTTTTTCCTTTTGAGGTCTTTTTCGACGCGCTCGAGGCGGCGTTCGATCTGTTCGAGATCGGAGAGCATCAGCTCGAGATCGAGCGACTGGGCGTCTCGCAGAGGATCGATGCTGCCCGCGGGGTGCGGCACGGCGGGATCCTCGAAAACGCGCAGGACGTGCGCCAGCGCGTCCACCTCGCGCAGCGGCGCCAGCACTGCGGAATCGCGCGCGCGATCGCGGACGATGCCACCCACGTCCACGTACTCCACTGTGGCATACGTGACTTTGCGCGGCTTATAGAGTGCGGCCAGCTGATCGATGCGCGGCTCCGGCACTCGCGCCACGCCGACATGTGTCGCGCCGCGCGCGGCCTTTTCGTCCAGATGGGCTCGCGTCAGAATGCGGAAGAGAGTTGTTTTGCCGACCTGCGGTAAGCCCGACGATTCCAGTTTGCATGAACCGGGCATCGTAGCACATAGCGCATCATGATCAGACGGACTGCTCTCTCCGCCGATGCGCGGGGTCTTGGCAAAGTTTCGCTTTCTCGCGCCAGAATATTACTGATTAGACACATCAAAAGACGGCCGAGTCAGAAACACGCAACCAACATATCCAGCCGCCTACGTAGTTACGTACAATAGCTGGTAGTTTTGCGCTGCACCGGGCCCAAGCCGCGCCTTTTCCTCACATATTCCTCCCTCGCCTTCGTTTTCCTGTTGACAAGCACTGAAGACAGTCTAAGATGTGGGGCCACGTGGGAAAAAGTGGCGATAAGTGATGTGAAGTGGTGAGAAACGAACTGAATTCCCGGTTGCGTGGCGATTTCTCCGTGCTTCGTGGCAACTATCCAGCGAAGGTGGACGAGAAGGGCAGAGTGAAGATCCCGGCTGCCTTCCTGGAAGCACTGCGCGAATACGGGAACAAGTTCTACGTGACCAGCGAAAACGGCGATTACGTGCGCGTGTATCCGATGAAGATCTGGAACGAGATTGAGGAGAAGCTCGCGCGCCTTTCGTCTCATAACCGGACGAAACAGAAGTTTCTGACTCGCACAAATTATTACGGGCAGCTTGTGGAGCTCGACGGGCAGGGGCGCATCCTGGTTCCACCAATCTTGCGCGAATCCGCGCAGATGCGCGGCGACGTGGACGTGCTCGGGAACTTGAATTATTTGCAGATTTGGAACCACACGCGGTTCCTGGACAACTTGAAGGCAAGCCCGATCACGGATGACGACGAAAAGACGCTGGACGAGCTGGGCATTTAGTTGTGCGGCGCGGCCCTAGTGGCCCTGGCGAGCACGGGATCGCAAAGTTTTGACGGCAAGTCATACGCCGGTTCTGGCCGAAGAGGCTCTGCGCTGGCTGCGGATTGAGCCCGGTGGCACGTACGTAGATGCGACGGTAGGGCTTGGCGGGCATGCCGTGCAGATCGCGGCGCAGCTCACGACGGGGCGGCTGATTGGGCTGGATCGCGATGCAGGAGCGCTGGCAATCGCGAGCGAACGGCTCAAAGATTTCGGGGGGAAAGTGGTGCTGGTGCAAGCGGATTTTTCGAGGATCGACGAGGTGGCCCAGGAATTGAACTTGGCGCCGCTGCAAGGAATTTTGGCAGACCTGGGCGTTTCGAGCTTGCAACTAGACACGGCCGAACGCGGCTTTTCGTTTCGGCTCGCGGGACCTCTTGATATGAGAATGGATTCGAGATCGGCGACGACGGCGGCGGATATCGTGAACGAAACCGCCGAATCAGAGCTCGCCGACCTGCTCTATCGCCTGGGCGAAGAGCGGAACTCCAGAAGAATCGCCAGGGCCATCGTGCGTGCGCGACCTATTCGCAGCACCGACCACCTGGCAACGGTTGTGGCAGGGGCTCGTACTTCAAGGGGAAGGCAGAAGCTGCATCCCGCGACAAAAACGTTTCTGGCGCTGCGGATTGCGGTGAATCGAGAGTTGGAGGCACTCGGGCAGTTTCTTAAGCGTGCCTCTGCCACAATAGCTCCCGGGGGACGTTGGGTGGTGTTGAGTTATCACTCGCTTGAAGACCGCATGGTCAAGCAGGAATTTCGCCGCCTTGCTAGCGAAGGAGTGTTGAACGTGCTGACGCGTAAAGTGCTGCGCCCGAGCGATGCGGAAATTGCCGCGAATCCGCGCGCGCGTAGCGCAAAGATGCGTGTAGCCGAGAAACTCATGCCGGTTGCGCCGGCGGCAAAGTTGGCGTCGTGATGCGATCTCGCACTGCAAAACGTACCGAGTTTCACACTGTCAAACGCATCGACAATTCGCGGCTGGCGCGCCCGATCGCGTCAGACCGGCTACGAGAGATGGCGAGGTTGATTGCGTTGGGTGCGCTGCTCGCGGGTGCCGCTTTGTTTTACGCGTGGCAGCACTTCGAATACTTGCAGCTGCGGTATCGCGTGGAATCGCTGAAATCGGAGCGCTCGCAGGCTTCCGAACTGAACCAACAACTAAAATTGGAAATGGCCGGTTTGCGTGCGCCTTCAAGAATAGACGAGATTGCCCGGCGGCAACTCAGGCTTACGGCGCCGGTTCCGGGCCAGGTGGCGTCGCTCGACCAGCCGGTTGAGCCCGTGGTTGCCCAGGCCCGCCCCTCAGGAAGTTTCCGCGTCCAATGAATTCAAGGCCATGCCCCGTAAACACGCGGCTTGGCCCATTTAATTCGCTGAGAAGCGAATCGCTCTCTGCAGAATTCCGGGTTGAATTGAGTTGAAGGAATGCACGGCCGGGGTACGGGTATGGATTTCCGCAGCCCTCAGATCCGCTTACTGATCGTGACGGCGGCACTTGGGCTTTGGACTGCCGCAGCTCTCGCGAGGCTCGCGGATTTGCAGCTTTTGCACTATAGCGATTATCTCGCTCGCGCCGAACGCCAGCAGCAGCATATCGTCGAAATCAGCCCCAAGCGCGCTGACATTCTCGACCGCAATCAGCAAGAGCTGGCCATGAGCACCTCCCTCGACTCTTGTTTCGCGGTGCCGGCTGAAATCTCCGATAACGATCTTGTGGCGCGGCTGCTCGCTCCGTTGGTGGGTCTGCCGGCCGATGAGATTTCGGCGCGGCTTAGTTCCTCGCGCTCGTTCATTTGGATTGCGCGCAAGCTGCCACCGGCCACGGCGGCGCGAATTCGCCAGCTCAATCTGCGGGGAATCTACTTTCAGAAAGAAAATCAGCGCTTTTATCCGAAGCGCGATTTAGCCGCGGCCGTTCTGGGCTACGTCGATATCGACGAAAAAGGCATCGGCGGAATCGAATACCAGCTCGATAACCGGATCCGAAGCAAAGCTTCCCGGATGCTTATCCTTACCGACGCGCACAACCGCTGGTATGAAAGTGCGGACAAGACTCCGGAAGCCGGCACCAGTGTAATTTTGACGATCGATGAGAATATCCAGTTCATCGTCGAAAAAGAACTCGCTGCCGCGATAGAAGAGACGCATGCCAAGGCCGGCACCGTGCTCGTGCAGGATCCGTCTAATGGCGAAATACTGGCGATGGCGAGTTGGCCGAAGTTCAATCCCAATGCGCCGGGCGGCAGCCCTGCCGAAGCGCGCATGAATCGAGCTGTTGGCGCGCTCTACGAGCCTGGATCGGTCTTCAAGATTGTGACGCTCTCAGCCGCCATCGATCAGGGCATCACCACGCCCGACGAAGTCGTGGATTGCCAGATGGGTGCGATTTATATCGCGGGACACCGCATCCGCGACCACAAAGCCTATGGCTTGCTCACGGTTTCGCAAATCCTTGCGCACTCGAGTGATGTAGGCGCGATCAAAATCGGGCTGCGCCTCGGCGCGCCCAAATTCTACGAATACATTCGGGCCTATGGATTTGGCGATGCCACCGGTGTCGATCTTCCCGGGGAAAATCGTGGACTGCTGCGGCGCGTGGAGAATTGGACGCCAGTCTCAGTGGGATCGATTTCCATGGGCCAAGAAGTCGGCGTCACGCCTTTGCAGATGATTAATGCCGTGTCCGCAATCGCCAATGGCGGATTGCTGTATCACCCTCACGTTGTTCTCGGCCCTGCGCAAGGGATCTGAGGCTGAGCAGGAATCGCAGCCTCCGCCGCGGCGCGTCGTTCGCGAAACCACGGCGGCAGCAATGCGAGCAATGCTCGAAGGCGTCGTCCTTAACGGCACAGGCACCAAGGCGCAGCTTGACGGTTACACCTCAGCAGGAAAGACGGGGACGGCGCAGAAAATCGATCCCGCTACGGGCCGCTATTCGGCCACACAGCTGATCGCGTCATTTGTTGGTTTTGCTCCCATTAACAATCCCGCTGTCACGATTCTTGTGCAGCTCGATTCGCCGGTGGGACTGCACGAGGGCGGATCGGTGGCCGCCCCTGTCTTCAAGCGCATTGCCGAGCAGGTGCTTCCATATCTCAATGTGCCTCACGATATTCCTGTTTCGCCGGCGACGCTCAGAGCCGCTCGCCGTTCGCAAGCCGAGCGGTGCCGCCGACGTTTCCGATTTCGATGCGGCCCAAATGAGCTTCAGCCGGTTTTAGCGATTCGGCCCACGCCGGACCGATTTCCGCCCGCAGTGCTGCCGGTTTCCGCCACGGCGCCCACTGTAGAGTTGGCGGAAGGCGCGGGCATATCGATTCCGGACTTGACCGGCAAAACGGTGCGGCAGGTGACGGAGATTTGCGTACAGCTCGGCGTCAACCCGGTGCTGGTCGGCGCGGGCACGGTGCAGGAGCAGTCGCCGCCATCCCGGATACCCCGGTTCGCCGCGGCACTTCGGTAATTTTCCGATTCGGGCGACCGGTGTTGAAACAAGCGCAACTCAGAGCACAAAAGCAAGTCCGCAGGGCGGCGGCCCGATAATGCGGCCGGCGCGTCGAAGGTACCTCCACGAAGACCGCCCAGTGGTCTCTTCGGAACATCAGATCTCGCAAAATTGAGCACAGCCCCGTGCGCGTCCTATACTTACCAGCGCGGGAATGAAACTGCAGGAACTGCTAGCGGGTGCGGGGGCGCAAGGGCCTTTGGTGAACGCCGAGGTGCAAATCTCCTCGGTCGTTTACGATAGTCGCCAGGCCAAGGCGGGCTCGCTTTTCGTTGCCATTCACGGCGAGAAGACCGACGGCAATCGATTCATCTGAGGCGGCCGTAGAGCGCGGTGCCGCAGCGGTCGTCAGCGAAATGCCGCCGCCAAATCCGAACGGCTATCTCACGCAAACGCACAAACGCCGAACGGCGGAAGCTGTGCCAGCCTATGTGGCATGGCTACAAGTGCCGGATGCGCGCAAGGCGCTGGCCACCATTGCGGCGAATTTTTTCGGGCACCCCGCTGACAAGCTGAACTTGCTCGGCATCACCGGCACGAACGGCAAAACAACCACAAGCTTTCTGCTCGATTCCATCATCCGCGCAGCTGGTTTCCGCAGCGGCCTTTTCGGCACCATCGAATATCGCACTCCGCTCGAAACTTACCCGGCAAAAACCACCACACCGGAATCTCTCGACCTCCATCGATTCTTTTCCGAAATCGTTCGGGCAGGCGGCACGCACGCGGTGCTGGAAAGTAGCTCACATGCATTGGCGCTCGATCGCCTGTGGGGCTGCCGCTTTGCAGCCGCCATATTCACGAATTTGACGCGGGACCATCTCGACTTCCACAGCACCATGGAGAATTACTTCGCCGCCAAGCGCCGCTCTGTTTGAAGGCACCGGCGCCGAGCGCCCGCTTCATGGCATCGTGAACATCGACGATCCCTATGGCCCGCAGCTTCGCAACCTGGCGGAGCAGACCATCACATATGGTTTGGGTTCGGGAGCCGAAGTCACCGACGAAAAAAATTCCGCTGGCGCTGCGGGGGCTCGATTTCATCGCTGAAACTCCGGCAGGCAAAATCGCAGTTCGCTCGCAGCTCGTCGGTCGCAATAATGTTTACAACATCCTTGCCGCGGTCGCGGCCGGCGTCGCTTTAGGTTTCCGGCGTGAAGCGATCGAAGCGGGGCTTGCGGGGCTCGCCGCGGTGCCGGGCCGTTTTGAGCGCATCGATCTGGGTCAGCCTTTTATGGTCATCGTGGATTACGCGCACACGGACGACGCGCTGCAAAAGCTGCTGGAGACGGCGCGTGAATTGCATCCCACCGGCCGCATGATCACGCTTTTCGGCTGCGGAGGCGAACGCGACCGCAGCAAGCGTCCGCTGATGGGCGAGGCTGCGGGGCGATTGAGCGATGTGGTCGTTCTTTCGAGCGACAATCCGCGCGGCGAAGATCCGCTCAAGATTATCAACGACGCGTCGGTGGGCCTGCAGCGCACTTCCGCAAAAGTGCTGGTTGAGCCGGACCGCGAACGAGCGGTGGAATTGGCGCTCGAGCAAGCCCGGCCCGGCGACATGGTGCTGCTCGCGGGCAAAGGCCACGAGACAACGCAAGTGCTGAAAGATCGCACCATCGAATTCGACGACCGTGAAGTCGCGCGGCGCATTTTGCGCCAGCGCGGTTATGGCGGATAAGGAATGAAACACACGCGGTGAGGGCCAGACCGCTGAGGACGATATGCGGTGGACGGTTCAAGAGATTGCTCGCGCTTTGGGTGTCGCAGTTCCCTCGGGGCTCTCCCCCCTGGCGCGGCTGGCCGGCGTCTCGATTGATTCTCGGGCGGTGGGCCGAGGCCAGTTGTTTGTCGCCATCCGCGGCCCGCGACACGATGGACACGATTTTGTCGCCGCTGCTTTGCAGGCGGGAGCAGAAGCCGCGTCGTCGCGAGCCGATCGCATTTCCAGTCTATCCCGAGGAGGTTCGCGGCCGGGCTCTTCTCCGTCCCCGACACCCTTGCAGCGCTGCAGGAACTGGCGCGAGCGGTTCGGCGCGCGTGGGGAAAGCGCATCGCGGCAGTCACCGGTTCGGTGGGAAAAACAACCACGAAAGAGATTCTGGCGGCGCTGTTGGGCGCGAAATTCCGCGTGCTGAAATCCGAGGGAATCTGAACAACGAATATGGCCTGCCGCTCACGTTGCTGCGGCTCGAGCCTGAAGATAAAGCCGCCGTCGTGGAATTGGGAATGTCGCATCGCGGCGAGTTGCGGCGTCTTGCGGAAATTGCCGAGCCCGAAGTGGGCGTCGTCACGCGCGTGGCGCCCGTGCATCTGGAATTTTTCTCTTCGATTGATGAGATTGCACTGGCCAAGCGCGAATTGATCGAAGGTTTGGCGGGACAGGATCGCGTTGCGGTTTTGAACGCGGACGATCCGCGCGTCGCGCGCTTTGCCGAAGTCGCGCGCGGACGCGTGCTCACTTTCGGATGCAGCTCAGCGGCACAGTTTCGCGCGGAAAAAATTCAGGACCACGGCGCCGCCGGCTCGGAGTTTGAATTTATCGGTCCGGGCGAACGCGCACGCCTGGCTGCTTGCCCTTCCGGGCCGCCACAGCGTCGAAAATGCGCTCGCGGCATTGGCGGCAGCGAGTGTCTGGGGCATGACTGCGGCGGAAGCGGCGGACGTTTTGCGCAATATCAAAGTTGGAGAAATGCGCGGCAGGTTGCTCCAGTTCGCCGCCGGCTTTGCCTTGATTAACGACAGCTACAACTCGAATCCGGTGGCGCTGGCGGCCATGATCGAACTTCTGGCCAACACGGGGGATGCAAAGACCGGGATTTACCGGCGGCGCATCCTCGCCGCCGGCGAGATGCTCGAGTTGGGCCCGGATTCCGCGAAACTTCATCGCGAGGCGGGACGCTGTGCTGCATCAAGAAGCTTGACTGCGTCGTGGCCGTCCAGGGCAACGCCGTGGAAATCGTGAATGGCGCAATCGAAGGCGGGAATGCCAGCGTCACAGGCCCATTTTCTTTGACGATTCGACCGCCGCCGCCGCATTTCTTGCCGATTTCGTGCGGCCGGGCGATCTGCTGCTGGTGAAAGGATCGCGAGGAGTGAAGATGGAGCGCATTGTCGAAGCGCTGCATGCGAAATATCCGCTCGCGGATGAAGAGGCGGCTCCATCGGTCTCTCGGGGCCACGACTGAAATGCTCTACTACCTTGTCTATCACGTTCCCCCGCGAGCCGAGCACGTCCTCAACGTCTTTCGCTACATCACCGTGCGTACTGCACTCGCCAGCATCTCTTCCTTATTCCTAGGGCTGATCCTTGGACCATGGATGATTCGGCGTTTGCGCGAATTGCAGATCGGCCAATTCATTCGGGAAGAAGGGCCACGTTCGCATCAGGCAAAAGCCGGCACCCCGACGATGGGCGGCATCCTGATCGTGACCGTCACGATAGCGCCGGTTTTATTCTGGGCCGATCTCTCGAATCCCTATGTGCTGCTCTCAATTTTTGCCATGCTAGCTTTCGGCGCCATTGGCTTTGCCGACGATTACAGCAAAGTCGCGAAGCATCGCAATTTGGGATTAACCGGCCGCTCGAAACTAATCCTCCAGGTGCTGGTCAGCTTTGCCGCGGCGCTCTCACTTTTGTTGATGACGATCAATCGCGTTTATTCGACGCAACTGATCGTCCCGTTCCTTAAGAATTTTCGTCCCGACCTTGTAGTACATTCGCTGCTGCGGAGCCGATATTTCTGGCCGGCGGCATTTCTGCCGTTTTTGGCTTTCGTGATTCTGGTGATGGTCGGTTCGTCAAACGCTGTGAATTTGACCGACGGCCTGGACGGCCTGGCGATTGGCTGTGTTGTGGTAGCCGCGGGAGCTTTGACCATCCTGACCTATGTCACGAGCCACGCGGGATTCAGCGCTTACCTTGATATTCAACATATCCCGCAAGTCGGGCGAGCTCACGATCTTTTGCGGCGCTCTGGTCGGCGCGGCGCTCGCGTTCCTTTGGTATAACGCGCATCCCGCCGATGTGTTTATGGGTGACGTGGGTTCGCTGGCGATTGGTGGCTCTATCGGCGTTGTTGCTGTCGCCATCAAGCAGGAAATTCTGCTGTTTTCGGTTGGCGGCGTCTTTGTTCTCGAAGCGATTTCGGTGATCTTGCAGGTTGCGTCGTTCCGCTTGACGGGAAAGCGCATCTTCCGCATGGCGCCGCTGCATCATCATTTCGAGCTGGCCGGCTGGAGCGAATCGAAAATTATCGTCCGCTTTTGGATCGTGGCGCTGGTGTTCGCGCTATTCTCGCTCACCACGCTGAAGTTGAGGTAGCTATGCGTCCGGGAATCGAACTAAAAGACAAACGCGTGCTGATTCTGGGACTGGCGCGAACTGGCATCGCCACCGCGCGCTTCTGCGTTGCGCGCGGCGCGCGCGTTACCGCACTCGACGACCGCAGTGCGGAGCAGCTTGGCGAAGCCGTGGGCGAATTGCCAAAGTTTGGCTGCACGCTCGCTTTCGGCGGAGATCAGACGTCATCTCTTCGGGCACAAGATCTAATTGTGCCCAGTCCTGGTGTTCCCTCGAATCACGCTGGATTGATTGCTGCGCGCAAGGCGCGGAATACCCGTCTGGAGCGAAATCGAACTTGCGCTGGCGGTTCTTGAGCGGGCGCCTCGTCGGCGTGACAGGATCTAACGGCAAAACGACTACCACTTCGCTGATCGGCCACATTTTGGCTACTTCGCGCAAATCCGGTCAGCGTCGCGGGAAATATCGGCACGCCTTTAATCGCTCACGTCGATGAATCAAAAAACGACAGCATCACCGTCGCGGAACTCAGCAGTTTCCAGCTCGAGTTGATCGATTCATTTCGGCCGGACATTTCCGTCTTATTGAACGTAACTCCCGATCACCTCGACCGGCACCCTTCGTTTGAAGATTACGCGCGGGCCAAGACGCGAATCTTTGAGAACCAAACCGAGCGCGATGCCGCCGTGATCAATGCGGACGATCCCGCAAGCGCCGAACGCGCCCCTTCGCGGCCGCAGGTATTTTGGTTCAGCAGAAAAAAGCGCGTTGTAAGCGGAGCCTACTTGCGTAACGACCAGATCATCTTTCGCCGCGATGGAGAAGACATTGCGCTGCTCGATCGAGCCGAAATTGGTTTGCGCGGCGAACACAATCTCGAAAATGTACTGGCAGCAGCCTCTGCTGCGTTCCTCGCGGGCGTTGCGCCTGAGGAGATCGCTGCCGGTGTTCGCAGCTTCCCTGGCGTGGAGCATCGGCTGGAATTTGTGGCTGAGATTTCCGGCGTGAGTTTCTTCAATGATTCCAAGGCCACTAACGTGGATGCCACGATAAAAGCTCTGGAGGCTTTTCCTGGGGCTCTATTCGTGATTCTCGGAGGCAAAGATAAGGGCAGCGACTACGCTCCATTAGTTCCGCTACTACGCGAACGCGCCAAGGCGGTTTTGCTCATTGGCGCGGCAGCGGAAAAAATCGCCACGCAACTGCACGGCGCTGTGCATTTCGACACGCCGGCACGTTGGATAGGGCCGTCGAGCTGGCCCACCGAACGCGCACGGGAAGGCGATACGGTATTGCTCGCGCCAGCCTGCGCCAGCTTCGATCAGTTTGAAAATTACGAGCATCGCGGGACGCGTTTCAAGCAACTGGTGCGCGCACTCGAGGAAGCGCCGCGTGCCCTGCATGCACGTGGGCGCGAGGTCTGATCGATGCTACGAAGAGCTGAAACCGACCGCTGGTTGTTCGTAGCCACGATCACGCTTTGCCTGGCTGGAGCCGTCATGGTTTTCAGCGCCTCGGCGTTGACCGCGCGAGAGCAATACGGCACCAGTTACCATTTTCTGCTTCGTCAGCTGCTTTGGCTGGGGCTTGGGCTTGTTGCGATGTTCGCCATGATCAATTTGGATTACCGCCGCCTGCGTCAGCCCAAACTCGTGCTGACCTATTTCTTCCTCGTGCTGATCATGCTGATTGGGCGTTTTCTTTCTGGATAAATCCCACGCCACGCACCGTTGGTTCCGCGTGGGGCCGATCAGCTTGCAGCCCTCGGAATTGGCCAAGCTGGCTGTCATTCTCTATCTCGCCTGGTTTCTGGAATTGCGCTGCCGGCCGCGCAGCTTTGGCGTAAACGACGTTACGCACACGCTCGCGCCGGCGTTGGGCCTCGTGCTGATGATGGCCGGCCTGGTCGTGTTGGAGCCTGATCTCGGCACATCGCTCGAGATTCATGATCATTGCCATGGCCATGCTGTTTGTCGCGGGGCTTTCGGGGAAATATATCGGCGCCGCGGCGGCGGCCGCCGTTCCGGCAATCTATTTCGCGGTAGTGCACGTTTCTTATCGCTACGAGCGCGTAATGGCTTTCTTGCATCCGGACGCCGATCCCCTGGGCCACGGCTTCCAACTCATGCAATCACTCATCGCCGTTGGCTCGGGCGGTCTGACCGGCGTCGGCCTGATGGAGAGCCGCCAGAAGCTTTTCTATCTTCCCGAGGCGCACACCGATTTCATCTACGCGGTCTTGTGCGAGGAACTCGGCTTCATCGGCGGCGCGCTGGTGCTGGGCCTCTTCGCCGTGTATGCCTGGCGGGGCCTGGAAGCCTGTTTTCGCGCTTCCGATAATTTCGGCCGCTTTCTGGCTTTGGGAATCACCGTCATGGTCGCAAGCCAGGCGCTGATCAACTTGGGCGTTGTGCTGGGCATGATGCCGACCAAAGGAATTCCGCTGCCGTTCATGAGCTACGGCGGTTCAAGCCTTTTCGTGATGCTCGTGGGCACGGGCGTGCTTTTGAATATCAGCCAGCAGACTGGTGAAGGAGTGCGTGGATAGCCGGAGCAGTGGCGGCTTGAAATTGCTGATTGCGGGCGGCGGCACGGGCGGCCATGTGATTCCCGCGATCGCTGTCGCGCGGGAATGGCTCAGACGTGATGAAACAAGAGATGTCGTTTTCGTGGGCACGCAGCGCGGAATCGAATCGCGGCTTGTGCCCGAAGCGGGACTCAAGCTGGAACTGATTCGCTCGGCGGGTCTCAAGGGTATGGGTACGGCGCAATTTATTCACAATATTTTGTTGCTGCGGCTGGCGTTTTGGGATTCGCTGGCGATCCTGCGGCGACATCATTTCGCGGCGGGCTTTTGGCGTCGGCGGATATGCCGCGGGGCCGGTGATGCTCTCGGCGATTCTTTCCGGATTGCCCAGCATGATTTTCGAGCCGAACGCCGAGGCCGGCTTTACCAATCGGGTCCTCGCCGATATGGCCACGCGAATCGCCGCCGGATTTCCCCTCCGTCGCCGAACGCCTGGGGCGCCGCGCCGTGATGACCGGATGCCCCGTGCGCGCGCGAGTTCTTTGATGCTCCGCCGCCGCATGCCCGCGCCGCCCTACCGCATTTTTATCACCGGTGGAAGCCAGGGCTCGCGCGCGGTGAATCGCGCCGTGATCGACGCACTGAAAATCTTTCTTCCGACAAAAGAAACCGCTTGAAAATCGTTCATCAGACCGGCGAGCGCGACTACGATTCCGTGCTCGAAGCTTACGCGGGAACGAATATCGAAGCGGAAGTAGCCCCGTTTTTCTCCCGCATGGCGGAACGTTTCGCCGACGCCGACCTGATCGTCTGCCGTTCCGGCGCGATCACCGTCTCCGAAGTTGCCGCCGCCGGCCGCGCGGCCATCTTCATCCCCTTCGGCGCCGCGACGGATAGCCACCAGATGCGCAATGCCGAGGAACTGGTGCGCGCCGGGGCGGCCCGGTTGATTCCCGAGCCGGAATTGAGCGGATCGCCGCCTGGCCCGCGAGATTCTGGCGCTCATCGACCATCCGGCCAGGCTTGTGGAACTTGGCACGCGTGCGCGAGCGCTGGCCCGGCCCCATGCCGCCGAGAAAATCGTGGATTTGATCGAAGAGGTGGCACGTCCATGACCGGACCCTTTCACAATTTCAAGCGTATTCATCTGGTGGGCATCGGCGGCATCGGCATGTGCGGAATCGCCGAAGTGCTGCTTACGCTGGGCTACGCCGTATCCGGTTCGGATCTGCGGCTCTCGCCGGTTACAGACAGGCTGACCAATCTCGGCGCGCAAATCTATCAAGGCCATCGCCGCCGAACAGGTTCAAGGCGCCCATGTCGTGGTGGCCAGCTCCGCGATTCGCCGCGACAATCCCGAACTCGTCGGAAGCCGCGCGCCTGAAAATTCCCGTCATTCCTCGCGCGGAGATGCTGGCCGAATTGATGCGCCTGAAATATGGCATCGCCGTGGCCGGCGCGCATGGCAAAACGACGACCACGTCCATGGTGGCCGCCATCTTGGGAGCGGCCGGCCTGGATCCCGACCTTCGTTGTAGGCGGCCGCGTAAACCACGCCGGCACGACGGCTCGCCTCGGCCGCGGGGAATACATGGTCGTCGAAGCGGACGAAAGCGACCGCTCGTTCCTGCTTCTCGCTCCGGTGGTTGCCGTGGTGACCACGATCGATCGCGAACATCTCGATCATTACGCCTCGCTCGAGGAGATCCAGTCCGTTTTTGCGCAATTCGTAAACCGCATCCCGTTTTACGGCGCGGCAGTGCTTTGTCTGGACGAGCCCAATGTGCAGGCCATCATCCCGCAAGTCACGCGCCCGGTGATCACCTACGGCACCTCCAGCCAGGCCGATCTGGTGATCAGCGACGTGGACCTGCGCGGCTTGGCCAGCGAGTTCCAGCTCACCTATCGCGGAGACGATCTGGGAATGTTTCGCCTGCCCAGCCCGCCCGGCATTCACAACGTCCGCAATGCGGCGGCAGCCGCGGCCGTGGCCCTTTATCTCGACATTCCCGCCGATCTGATTCGCGCGGGTCTCGAAACCTTTACCGGAGTGGGCCGGCGCTTTGAGGTTAAAGGCACCATGCGCGGCATTACCCTGGTCGATGATTACGGCCATCACCCTGTGGAAATCCGCGCCACGCTCGAAGCCGCGCGCGGCTGCGGCTATGATCGCCTGCTGGTGCTCTTTCAGCCGCATCGCTTCACGCGCACGCAGCATCTCTGGGACGACTTCTGCCGCGCCTTCAATCAGGCCGACCTGCTGATCGTGACGGATATCTACGCCGCCAGCGAAGCGCCCATTCGCGGCATCACCGCCGCGGCATTGGCGGAAGCGATTCGCGCCGCCGGTCACAAGAATGTGGTCTATTGCAGCCACGCTGCAGGAGAGCATCGAGCGCCTGCTGCGCGAAGTCCGGCCCGGCGATGCGGTGCTCGCCATTGGAGCGGGTAACGTCAATCGCGCCTTGGGAGAATTCGCCTTGCTTCTCGGCTCGCAGCATTTCATGCCCAGCCGCCAGTGAAAGTTAGCAGATGAGAGCTGTCAATCCGGCGATGAGATTATGAACCGGAATGAGCCATGAAACTTAGCGATCCGCGCATCCTTTCGGCTCTCCCCGAGCTCGGCGTCGAGCGCATCGGCGGAGCCTCGCTCGCCGAGCGCACTTCGCTCGGCATCGGCGGCACCACGGATTTGCTGCTGATTCGGCGGCACAGCTCGCTTGCCGGACTTGATCGCGCTGCTTCGCGGCGCGGGTGTCCCCTATAAATTCCTTGGCGGCGGCACGAATCTGCTGGTGAGAGACGGCGAGCTGCCCTGGGTGGTTCTGCAACTGGCGCATCAGGAAGACCGGCGTGCGCCTGGAGGGAAATTCCGCGCGCGTCGATGCGGCCGCCGACCTGGGCCGCACCGTCACATTTTGCGCCAAGCACGATCTCGGCGGCATGGAAGGGCTTGATCGGTGTCCCCGGAACGGTCGGCGGGGCGCTTGCGCATGAACGCGGGCGCGTATGGCACTGCAAATCGGCTCCTACGTCCGCGAGGTGGAAATCTACCGCGCGGCCGACTGCGCGAATCGAAACGCTGCGCGAAAAATGAAATTTCTTTCGAATATCGTCACACTTCATTTGCGCCCGATGATATTATGCTCGCGGTGAAACTGGAGCTGCCCTCCAAACCATACCGCGAAATTCTCGAAGGCATTCGCGTCTGCAACGAAAAACGCCGTTCCAGCCAGCCTCTCAACCAGAAAAGCGCCGGATGCATTTTCAAGAATCCTCCGGGCGGGTCTGCCGGAAGGATGATCGATGAGCTGGCGCTCAAGGGATTTTCCGTCGGCGACGCCCGCGTCAGCGACCGGCACGCCAATTTTTTCGTGAATGCAGGCCACGCCAGCTGTGCCGACATGCTCGGCCTCATCGCGCAAGTACGCGAGCGCGTGCATGCGGCGTATGGCATCGAGCTCGAGAACGAGGTCATTCTATGGACGCAGTAACGGCCGATAAATGAGCACGGGCCCGGAAGTTTATCCGCCCGAGGCTCTCGCCGACGACGAACCGCGTTATCTCCGGCGGCAAAAGCCGCTGGAGATTCGGCGCCGGAAATTCGGCAGAAAAAGCTGGCCCGCTTATCGCCGCTGGACGCTCATTGCTGGTCGCGATTCTCGCGGCCGCAGGCTTCGTCGCCTATTACGGCATTCGTTTTCTGTTGTTCTCTCCCAGCGTTGAGTTCGCCGGATCCCTACCAGGTGGAGATCGCCGGAAATCAGTTTGTCGGCCGCGCTGCCGATCACCGATGTTTTTTCCTCCGATTTGGGCAAAAGCATTTTGCGCGTGCCGCTCGATGCGCGGCGCAAACAGATCGAAGCCATTCCCTGGGTGGAAGCAGCCACGGTCGAACGCACGCTGCCGGATCGCATTCGTGTCGAGCTTGTGGAACGCACCCCGGTCGCATTCTTGCGCACCGGCAACGAATTGCAGCTCGTGGACGCCTCGGGAGTTGCTTCTCGAACGGCCCGCTGGAGGCCGGCTTTCATTTTCCGGTCGTCAGCGGCTTTGACGAGACCACGCCCATTCGCCGACCGCAAAGAGCGCATGGCGCTCTTCGTCGATTTCATGAAGGAAATTGAACTGGCCCATCGCCGGCGCCGGCGAACAGGTCAGCGAAGTGGATTTTTCCGACGCGCAGGACGTTCGCGCCATGCTGGCGGGTCTGCCGGGACTCGAAGGGCAATATCCCATTTGGGTGCACTTCGGAAATAGCGATTTCGTGAACAAGTATCGCTTGCTGGCGGAAAATCTCGCGCAATGGCGGGCCAGCGCGGGGCGCGTGGAATCGGTCGATCTCAGATTTTCGCGGCAAGTGGTGGTCAATCCGGAGCGCGATCCGGAGCCCGCGAAGCCCGTCGAGGCGGCCGTTCGTTCTTCAGGCGGCGGCCGCCGCGTGCGCTCGTTCGTCGAAGCCGCAGGAGCAATTAGTGGGGAAGAAAGAACGCTATCTCGCCGCGCTGGATATCGGCAGTGCCAAGACGTGCGCGTTGATAGCGGATATCGAAAACGGAAACGCCAGATTCCTGGGAATGGGCGCGGCCGAATCCAAAGGGTCGCGTAAGGGCCTGATCGTCAATCTGGATGCCGCAGTAAGCTCCATCCGCCGCGCGCTCGAGGAAGCCGAGAGCGTCGCCAACGTGCCCGTGGAATCCGCCGTAGTGGGCATCGCCGGCAGCCATGTGCGAGGTGTGAATAGCCGAGGAGGGATATTTCTCTGGGCGCCCGGCCGCGGGATATCGAAAAAGAACACGTCCGGCGGGCCGTGGATGCCGCTCGCGCCATCACGCTTCCCGAAGATCGCGAAATCCTGCATGTGCTGCCGCAGGATTTTTTGGTCGATCACCAGGACAACATCCGCGATCCCATCGGCATGGTTGGGCAGAGCCTGGAAGTGAACGTTCACATCGTCACGACCTCGATCACCGCGACGCAAAATGTGGTGACCGCCGTCAATCGCGCCGGCGTGGTAGTCAGCGACACCGCGCTCGAGCCTTTGGCCTCCGCCGAATCGCCGTGCTCACGCAGGATGAACGCGAGCTCGGCTGCTGCCTGCTTGATATCGGCGGCGGTACGACTGAGCTGATCGTCTATTCCGGCGGCGTGGTCCGTCATACCGGCGCCGTGGCCATTGGCGGCGATCACTTCAGCAACGATCTGGCCGTCGGTTTGCGCACGCCGATTCCCGAAGCGGAGCGCATCAAGCGCGAACACGGCTGCGCCTTGCGCGACCTGTTTGCCGAAGATCAGTCCATCCAGATCGCCAGCGTGGGCGATCGTCCGCCGCGCACCGTGTTTGTCCGCATGCTCAACGAGATCATTGAGCCGCGCGCGCAGGAACTTCTCACGCTCGTGCTGCGACGATTTGAAACGCGCGGGCATGGACACGCAGATTCCCGCGGGCCTTGTGCTCGCCGGAGGCGGCGCGCGTCTGAAAGGGCTGCGCCGAATTGGCCGAGCGCATGTTCTCGCTGCCGGTACGCTGTGCCGCGCCGCGCGGGCTTGAAGATATGCCCGAAGAACTTTCCCAGCCCGAGTACGCAACGGTTGTAGGGCTGCTGCTGTACGGAGCGCATGCTCGCCGCATGGCGGCGCAGCGCCCCGGTACATTGGTGGCGAAATTGAAAAGCATGTTCGCCGGCCAGTAAGCTGAAAGCGCGCCACGGCGGGCAATAGGGGGAGCACGATGACACCAAAGGAGTCAGGAATCAGACTGTCGTTCAGCGAGGAGCGCTTGGAAGGCGCGAAGATCAAGGTCATCGGCGTTGGGGGTGGCGGATGCAACGCCGTGAACCGCATGATCCGCGCCAAGGTGGAAGGCGTCGAATTCATCGCCGCCAATACCGATCAGCAAGCGCTTAAATTGTCTCAGGCGCCCGTGAAGCTGCAGATCGGCGCCAAACTGACCAAGGGACTCGGCGCCGGCGCCAATCCCGAGGTCGGCCGCAAGGCCGCTCTCGAAGACACGGAGAAGATCATCGAGGCGCTCGAAGGCTCCGACATGGTCTTCATCACCGCAGGACTCGGCGGCGGAACAGGCAGCGGCTCCGCGCCAGTAGTCGCTTCGCTCGCCAGCGAACTCGGCGCGCTTACGGTCGCGGTAGTCACCAAGCCCTTTGCTTTTGAGGGCAAGCGCCGCCTGACGCAGGCGGAACACGCGCTCTCCGAATTGGTGGGCTGCGTCGACACCGTCATCGTCATCCCCAACGAGCGCCTGATGGAGACCGTCGAGCGGGGCACCAGCTTCTTCGAAGCGTTCCGCATTGCCGACGATATTTTGCGCCAGGCGGTACAGGGTATCAGCGACATCATCACCATTCCCGGCATCATCAACCGCGATTTCGCCGACGTGAAAACGATCATGGCGGGGCAAGGCTATGCCGTCATGGGCACGGCGGTGGCCTCGGGTTCCAATCGCGCCGTGGATGCCGCCAATCGCGCCATCTCCAGTCCTTTGCTCGAAGACAACACCATCAACGGCGCGCAGGGAATTCTCATCAACGTGACGGGCTCTTCCAGTCTGTCGCTGCATGAAGTCCACGAAGCCTCCTCCATCATTCAAAAGGCCGCGCATGAAAACGCCAACATTATTTTCGGCGCGGTGATGGACGATGCCATGAAGGAGTCCGTCAAGATTACGGTTATCGCCGCCGGCTTCCGCGACGCCGGCAAGAAACAGCAGCAGCGTCCCTCGTATCTGGCCAAGACGTGAAGGCGCCTGCAGTCGTCCCGAACAGGAGCCTGTTGGTGCAGCCGAGAGGATTGTGCACGAGGAAGTGGAAGAAGTGATCATTGCCAGCCGGCTCGGCCTGTGCCGCCGGTGATTCAGGAGTCGGCCGCCGACCCGCTGGACCTGGATGTGCCGACGTTCCTGCGGCGCCAGGCGCAAAAGGCTTAGCGGAAACGCGCAAGATCGCTTTAGCTTCTCGGCTGATTCGGTGATCCGGAATTCGCACCGCGCCGCTCTCGCGCCGAAATGAGACAATCGGCGCATGAGTGATCTTGTCCGGATCGAGCGCGGCGTTTTCGATCGTCTGCTCGCCGAAGCCCGCACAAATCCGAATATGGAGTGCTGTGGTTTACTGGCCGGCCGCGACGGCCTCATCTCCGCCATTCTTGCCCGCGAAAAATGCCTTGCAAAGCGCCAAAGCTTACGAGATTGCTCCCGCAGGAGCTATTTGCGACTTTTTCGCCGCATGCGTTCCGAAGAGTTAGAACATCTGGGCATCTATCACTCCCATCCCAAAGGCGAAAACTCCCCTTCTCCGCTCGATATCGAGCGCGCGTTCTATCCCGAGGCTGCTTATCGATTATTTCTACCCGCGTCCAGCTGCATCTCGCCCTATCCGCGCCTTTCGCATCCGTCGAAGGCGCAAGCCCGCGAGACTCTCTTTGCAGATGTTTAATTGGAGTTCGACGGATGCCGATCGGCGCTGGATTAGGCGGCATCGGTGCGAACCAGAACGGAATGATAGGCCGCGTGCACCAAACGCGCCGCGTGTTTCCCAGGAATACATCCGCGCGCGTTCATAGCCCCGCCGCCGCAGCGTCTGGCGCAGGCGTTCTCGGTCAGAATCTGCCGGATTCCCCGCGCGATATCGAAGACGTTCTCCGGATTTACCAGCAAAGCGGCCTCCTGGAATACTTCGGGCAGCGAAGACACGTTGGAAGTCAGCACCGGCGTTCCGTGAGCCATGGCCTCGAGCGGGGGCAGTCCGAAGCCTTCATAAAGCGAAGGAAACAGGAACGCTAAGGCGCGCGAATAAAAAACACGCAGCACCGGGCCGGGCACAAACCCGAGGAAGCGCACGTCTTCGCGCACGCGCGCGCGCACGACGGCGCGGCGCAAATCAGCGTGGCGATTGAGCGCTTCGCCGATGACCAGCAACTTGAGCTGATCGAATTCCGGATTCCCGCGCAGTTCGGCTTTGGCCACGGCAAATGCCTCGATCAAGCGAGGCAAATTTTTCTGCGGGCGGATATTTCCGGCATAGAGCACGTACGGCGAAGTTGACGGCGTGGCGTTCCAGGATGCGGTCCGCGTCGGCCGGGAAGCGGCTCGCTGAGGAAGCGTTCATCGACGGCATCGTAGACCACCGAAATTTTCGATTCGGGAATGTGAAAAAAGCGCGCCAGATCGCGCTTCGAGGCTGGGAGACGGCGAAAATATGGTCGGCGCGGTTCAGCGCGCGGCGAGCGAAGAAAAGCCGTCCGGTCTGCACCGGGGGACTTGCGCCCGACCAGCGGGGCCAGCACGTCGCTCAAGTCGTGCACCGTAATCAACAGGCGCGAAGGCACGATTGCCGGCGCATAAAACCAGGGCATGTGCAGAATGTCCACGCGGCGCTGGCGCAGCAGCCAGGGCAGATGCAAGTGCGTGCGAAAAGTGCCGGGCTGGTGGGCGTATTCCAGCAGTTCGAAATTATGGGGAAGAGGATCGAATTCCGCGAGATGGCGCCGTTCGCCGATCAGAAGGTATCGCGAATCGTCGTCAATGCGCGCAAGCTGATTGACGATGTTGCGGATGTAAGTGCCCAGGCCGTAATCGCCGGCGCGACGAATATCAATGGCCACGCGCATGTTTTTCCCCATGAGGAAGCTGGAACCGGGCAAAAGCTAAGCGCTGCTCCGCACTAGCGCGCCACCGCCGCATGTACAGCGGATATTCCGCCGTCAGCTCGGCCGACTTCACCGCGCACGCGCTGCTCGGTAGCAGCATCGCCCACGTGCTCGAGCACGTCGCAGATCCAACCCGCGATCCGCTCCATCTCCGGTTCACGCATTCCGCGCGTAGTCACGGCCGGGCTGCCCAGGCGAATTCCGCCCGCAGTCATCGGCGGCGTGGGATCGAAAGGAATGGCATTTTTGTTCACGGTAATGGTCGCCCGATCGAGCGAAGCCTGTGCGTCCTTGCCAGTCAGCCCGCGCGAATGGAGATCCACCAGAAAAAGATGATTATCGGTGCCGCCGCTGACGATGCGGAATCCGCGCTGCGCCATGCCGGCGGCCAGCGCTTTGGCATTCGCCACTACCTGTTTTTGATACTCCCGAAACTCCGGCTGCATCGCTTCCTTCAGGCAGACGGCTTTGGCCGCAATTGTATGCATTAGCGGCCCGCCCTGCGTTCCGGGAAACGTGATGCGGTCCAGATCCTTGGCCCATTTTTGCTCTGCAAAGCACCAGGCCGGCGCGAGGTCCGCGCAGTGTTTTGTGAGTCGTAGTGGAAACGAAGTCGGCGTGCGGAATCGGGCTGGGATGAACACCTGCCGCCACGAGACCCGCGATATGCGCCATGTCCACGAAAAAGACCGCACCCGCTGATGCGGCGATGCGAGCCATGCGCTCAAAATCGATGATTCGTGAGTAGGCGCTCGCGCCGGCGACAATCATCTTCGGCTTATGCTCCGCCGCGAGCCGCTCGATCTCATCGTAATCGATCGTTTCTGTATCCTTGCGCACGCCATAGGCGATGAATTTGTAGGTCTTGCCCGAAAAATTCAGCGGATGACCGTGAGTAAGATGGCCGCCATGCGCGAGATTCATCCCAGCACGGTGTTCGCCCGGCTGCAGCGCAGCCATATATACGGAGATATTCGCTTGCGTACCCGAATGCGCCTGCACGTTTGCATGCTCGGCGCCGAAAAGCTGCTTGGCGCGGTCGATAGCCAGTTGCTCGGCCCGATCCACGAATTCACAACCGCCGTAGTAGCGTTTGCCCGGATAGCCCTCGGCATATTTGTTCGTAAGCACCGAGCCCACAGCTTCCAAAACCGCTTCAGAAACGAGATTTTCCGAAGGAATCAACTCCAAGCCAGTGGCCTGCCGCCGCGCCTCGAGTTCGAAAATCTCGGCAATCTCCGGATCGACTTCGCGCAGCGGCCGATTCATCCGTTCGAGTTCCGCAGAGATGCGTTCCTTGGTTTGTTTCGTGCTGCTCATGCCGTATGTTTAGGCTCCTGATCCAGTTCGGAAATCTTGTCGACGCGGCGCTGATGGCGTCCGCCCGCGAATTGCGCGCCCAGAAAACTCGCAACCACCTCGATAATTTGATGCTCGCTCAGTACTCGCGCACCCAGCGTCAGCACATTGGCATTGTTATGCTCGCGGCTCATCTGCGCGGTAAGCGCGTCATGCGCAACGGCTGCGCGAACGCCGCCGATTTTGTTTGCCGCGATGGCCATGCCGATTCCAGTACCGCAAACCAGAATTCCGAGATCGCTGTGGCCTTGCTGCACGCGCCGCGCGACTTTGACTGCAAAATCCGGGTAGTCGACTGATTCTTCTGATGATGTTCCTGTGTCGCTTACCCCGTATCCAGCCGATTCCAGATATTTCTTAACGTTCTCTTTTGCCTGGAAGCCTGCATGGTCCGCGCCCAGCGCGATTCGCGGTTTCTCCGCCGAAGATTTCCGAGATAAGTCCATCATTAAGAGGGGAAAGCGATTCTATCGGTTCGCGCGATTGTTTGCAAACATCGGCAAAGCGAAAGCACAGACTTGCATTTCCGTCCTGTTCGGTCGGAAAATGCCGGGCATGGCGCTCGAATTCACAACTTCCTTTCTGAAAGATTCCCTCGAAGTCTTACGTTATTACAAGCGGCTGGGCGAGCGTGCCATAGGACAGGTTCCTGATGAATCGCTTCTAGCGGCGCCCGATCCGAATTCCAATTCCATCGCTATAATGGTCAAGCATTTGGCAGGCAACATGCGCTCGCGCTTTAGTGATTTCCTTACAAGCGATGGCGAAAAGCCCGACCGCAAGCGGGATAGCGAATTCGAAGCACCCCCGAAAACGCGAGCCGAGTTGCTGGCCATGTGGGAGGCCGGCTGGCAGCACGTTTTCAACGCACTTACGCCCTTGACCGATGCTCAACTCAGTCAAAAAGTCTATATCCGGTCTGAAGCACACTCCGTTACGCAGGCCATCAACCGGCAGCTTGCGCATTATGCCTATCACGTCGGGCAGATTGTCTATTTGGCAAAGCATTTCGCTGGCGCCAATTGGAATTCGCTCACCATTCCTCGTGGCAAATCCGAAGAGTTTACGAGCAAAGTAGCTTCGGGCAAAGCTTCCCAGCGCTAGCGTTTGTTTTTGTGCCGCTCCGGCGCAGCAGGCGATTTAACGGCACGGTGAATTTCCGGGACTAGATCCAGCCATCTTGACTGGCCATAAAAATACCGGCCTGAAGTTCCAAGCATCCAGGGGCAACCGGCTTAAGCCTCTGCTACGATTAGATGGGAGGGGAAAATTGATCTTGGGGCCTGAGCGAAAGAGGGCAGGAAAAATAACTACTGCGTTCGCGGTAGCGGTGACGTTTCTGCTGCCGGCTGTGCGGATAGGCGGTCAGGCCGAATCGACACAGAAGCCGCTGATGGCCGAGCAGTATTTCAAAAATGTTCAGGTCCTCCGCGGCATTTCGGTGAAAGAGTTGATGGACACGATGGGCTTTTTCGCCGCCTCGCTGGGTGAAAACTGCACTTTTTGCCACGTTGAGGAGAGCAGCGGCGATTGGTCGAAGTACGCCGACGATAACGCCAATAAGCAGACTGCGCGCAAAATGATTCTGATGATGAACGCCATCAACAAAAGCTATTTCGGCGGGCGGCGCATGTTGACCTGTTACTCCTGCCATCGCGGCGGCGAAACCCCGCGCGTTACTCCCAATTTGGCGGAGCAATACAGCGCTCCGGTTCTGGAAGTGCCGGACGAGATCACCGAACCGGCGGCAGGCGCTCCTTCAGCCGATCAGATTCTAGACAAGTACATTCAGGCGCTCGGCGGCGCTCAGCGGGTGGCGAACCTCACGACCTTCAGTGCCAGAGGAACTTATCAGGGCTACGACGATCCCGAGAAGCGCCCCGCGGAAATCTATGCAAAAGCGCCGGATGAGCGCGCCGTAATCGTGCATACTCCTAATGGCGACAGCACCAGCACCTACGACGGTCATTCGGGTTGGATTGCCGCGCCGGACACCGACCAGCCCATGCCGGTGATGGCTTTAGAGGGAGGAGATTTGCAAGGCGCCAAGGTGGACGCGACCCTGACTTTCCCCGCCGGAATCAAACAGCTTTTCACCCAATGGCGTGTGGGTTTTCCGACCAACATCAACGACCACGATGTGCAGGTGGTGCAGGGAAGCAATCCCGGTGAATCTCCCGTAAAGTTCTATTTCGATCAGCAATCAGGGCTGCTGCTGCGGGTGGTGCGTTACACAAATTTGCCCGTCGGCCTTAATCCCACACAAATCGATTTTTCGGATTATCGCGACGTTTCTAGCGTCAAGATACCCTTTCGCTGGACGGTAACTTGGACCGACGGCCGGTCCGTCACGGAATTGAATCAGGTACAACCGAACGCTGCGTTAGATGCGGCCAAGTTCGCCAAGCCGGCTCCGCCCGCGCCAACTAAGGCTGCAAAGCCGTAGCCCTAAAACAAAGTTGGCCGCAAAGGGCTTGGCGTTCATAGGCATGATAGGGGAGGCCTTTGGCGGCGTCCCGCCCCCAAATCAGTCGTAAATGCAGGGACCGGGCTTGGTTAATACTCACCAAGCTGCGAAAATGTAGGCTCCGGAGAGGTGTCCGAGCGGTTTAAGGAGCACGCTTGGAAAGCGTGTGTTGGGGAAACTCAACCGTGGGTTCGAATCCCACCCTCTCCGCCATCCAGTCTTGCTGTTTCTCTCTCCGAGTGGCGTTCCCCTCGAAAGATCGATTTTGCCGCCCATAATGCGCGAATGTCGCATGCAATGGCATCGTTTCTTTCTCTCGAACGCAGAAAGGGCGTGCCAATAGGGCCCGCTTCTCCAATGCAATGTCGAGTAGTGGAGTTTCATAGGACAAACTCAACCAGGGATTCGCATGGATTACTCTCTACCAGCCAGTCTTCCGTCACCATTTAATTAAATGCGTGTGCCCAAAACCTGGGGCCCAGAAAGAAACTGATTTTGGGCGGCGTCAAAATGCGCGTAGCAAGAGCATCGGGACCGCAGAGGCGCGGAGATTGCCTGCCTTTTGTCTTGTCCGCCTTATATCCGTACGAGGGTTTGCTTGGCCTCGTTGCTGGCTTCAAGGGTCATATCGCGATTTCCGAGCTTGACACCGATCTTCTCGAGGAAAGCACGAGGAGGTTCGCCGCCGGCGAAGATCCAAACATAATCGTTGGGAATTTCGCGGACCCCGCTATTGATTTGCAAGAATGCTTTGTCGTGCCGAAATTCGGTGGGCAAGGAATTGAACAAAACCTTGACTCTTCCAGAGCGTATGTATTCCTGGATACGCTGGGAATTTCGTTCCTTGATCCGGCCGAAACTCTCTCTTCTGTAAGAGAGAGTAACACTGTTGCCTTTTTGATTTGCCAAACCCATAGCCGCTTCGATGGCGCTATCGCCGCCACCCACGACGAGTATGCGCTTGTTGACGTAGTGATCCGTTTCGATCAGCCGATACATCACTTTGGGCAGTTCCTCGCCTTTCACACCCAGCTTTCGAGGATTGCCGCAGCGGCCCAGGCCCAGAATTACAGCGCGCGCGCGATACTGGCCCTTGTTGGAGACAATTGTAAAGATGCCGTCGGCCGCTTTTTGAATGTCTTCAACCTTCTCGCCCGTACGCACGTTGAAATCAGAACGTGCAAGAAGCGATTTCCACAAAGCAATCAGCTCTTCTTTAGAGAGCTCCATTTTTTTGAACTTGCCATACAGTGGCAACTCGACCGGGCTGGTCATCACCAGCTTCTGGCGAGGGTACTTCGCAACAGTGCCGCCGACTTCGTCTTGCTCGATGGTCAGATAGTTGAGCTTTCGTTCCATGGCGCGAAGCGAGGCGCTGATTCCGGCCGGACCGGCACCAACGATTAGCAAGTCCAAAGCTCCGGGAGCCGCGCTGCCACGATGCCCATTCATCCTGCTGGTCACGGTGTCGACGCAATCACGGCCCTGATTGATGGCGTTTTTGATCAAGGCCAACCCACCCAGTTCGCCAGCGATAAATAAGTTGGACACATTGGTTTCTTTCTGTGTCGAAAGGACGGGCAGGTCTGCAGACATTCCGGGGCTGGCCATGACCATGGTAATGGCGCCCACTGGGCAAGCCTCCGCGCAAAGGCTATGGCCAATGCATTTATAACCGTTCACGATCGCGGCCTTGCCGCCCACCATCGCGAGAACATCGCCTTCGGGACATACGCTTGTGCAGGTCGCGCAACCGATGCAGGAGTTTGCGTCGATTTTGGGATGCTGCGCGCGAGGGCCTTCGGAATAGATAGTCCCCTTTTGGGCGGCTTCGTGCGCGCGCTTCTCCCGGACCTTCATCTTTTTCAAATAGCCAAAAAGGAAGAACACGCAAATGGCGGCGGCAATCGCGAAAGTAATCAGGCTATCCATGACAGATCATTGTAACTGCATAGAAGAACTTCAAGTCAGCGCCTGCGACTTCAAATGCACCTGTACGCAGGGGCGGAAATGTTCAGGTGCGAGCACCTGCTCGCGGACAGGGAAACCCTGTCCCTTGATTCTGGGCAACTCATAAGAACAGCGTGCTAGGATCGCGTTGTTGTTAACCAATTAGCGTTTTCCAGCCAGACGCAATCAACACCGCCGCGACGATGCAGCGCTCCCTTTTAGAAGCATCGAATTTGGCCCACCGATTCGTAGTTCGGACCTTAACGGCATTGTTGTTTTTTTTAACACTCATCTTCTGTGCTGCCCCGGCGCATGCGCAAATCTCTCCTGGTCCTTTGGCAAAAGCACATCAGTCGCTTTCCGGAGTCCTGAGCTGCACGAAATGTCACGACATGGGAGCGGGCGGCGTGAAATTCAAATGCCTGGATTGCCATACGGAAATCCGGGACCGCCTGACACAAAATCGCGGCATGCATGCGGTGTGGGTCGGAACGAAGGGAACGAGCAAGGATTGTGTACAGTGCCATTCCGATCACAATGGCGCGGACTTTCCCCTCGTCCGCTGGCAGCCAAGCCGTGATGCCATGGATCATCGGCAGACCGGATTCACGCTGACAGGCGGCCACGCCGGACTGCGTTGTGAGCAATGTCATAACGCCCGTGAAATCCTACCCGCGGGGAGAGCAGGAATTCAGGTAAAGGACTTGAATCACACCTATCTCGGACTCACCAGCTCTTGCATCGGCTGCCATCAGGACGAACATCGAGGACAAGTCGGTACGAACTGCGCACAATGCCACACCACGAACGCATGGAAGCCCGCTTCTCAATTCAATCATGCCACTGCCAAATATCCGCTGATAGGGGCACACGCCACGGTGGCCTGCGCGAAATGCCACACCACTGTCGCCGATGCCAAGCCTTACATAAAGTACACGGGCATTCCCTTCGCGAGTTGCACCGATTGCCACACCGATCCGCATAAAGGCAGCTTCAAAGGAACGTGCCAGTCTTGTCACACTACATCGAGTTGGACGCGCGTGGCTCAGCTAGAAGGATTCGACCATGCGAAGACGGCCTATCCCCTTTTGGGGAAGCACAGCACCGTGGCTTGCAGCGACTGCCACAACAAGGGCGATTTCAAGACGCCCATCGCATTTGCCAAATGCATGGATTGCCATACCGACTATCACGGCGGCCAATTCGTGGCGCGCGCAGGCGGTGCAGATTGCGCGGTTTGTCACACGGTGAACGGGTTCAAGCCCTCCACTTTTGGTGTGAAGGAACATGCCGCAAGCACGTATCCACTCGAAGGCCGCCATGCCGAAGTGAAATGCGACGCCTGTCATATCCCTAAGGGCAAGAACACCGAGTTTCATATCACGCAGACGCAATGCAGCAGTTGCCATCAGGACATTCACAAGGGTCAATTCGCTGCCGCGCCTTATCAAAATCGCTGCGAAGAATGTCACAGCGTCGCGGAATTTCGCCCAGCGCATTTCACGTTGGCTCGTCACCAGCGGACGCGTTTCCCGCTGACGGGCGCACACCTGGCCGTGCCGTGCGCTCAATGCCACCAAGAGCAACCGCGCGATTCAGTCGTTCCCGTGAAATTCAAGTTTGAGGATCGCTCCTGCACCGCGTGCCACAACGATCCGCACTCGGACCAATTCCGGGTACAAATGTCAGCAAAACGCGCGGACGGCCGGGTCGCGGGATGCGAAGCGTGCCACAACGCGGTCCAGTGGAAGGAACTCCGCGGCTTCGACCATGCGAAGACCAAGTTTCCTCTGCTCGGCGCGCATCGAGCAGTGCCGTGCGCGGATTGTCACCGGCCGCCTGCACTGGAAAGAACCTTGGAGCACGTGAATTTTAACAACGCCCCCGTGCAATGCTCCGGTTGCCATAACGACCCTCATGGGGGGCAATTTACTGCCCGGAAGGAGGTCACGGACTGCTCCAGTTGCCACAATGTCAATCGTTGGAAGCCAGCGGCTTTTGACCACGATACCCGGACGGCCTTCTCTCTACAGGGCGCGCACCAGAATGTGTCCTGTGGCGGCTGTCACAATCTAACGCGGGTTGTGGCCGGGCAAACTGTGCTGTTTTACAAACCCACACCGACGAAGTGCGCCGATTGCCACGGCAATGATGTCTCCACGCAACCAATTAGGAAATGATTAGGTGCCTTAGTTATTCCTTGCCCATCCAAACACTTAGGGACTAAGGATAGGTTTAGCCTCTGTACGGTTACTGCCCTTAAGGACAGTTGTTGCACCTCTGTGCGCTTAATAGACTGAACTGGCGCTTCCCAGCAGACGAACGTCTGAATCCAGGTCCGTAGCACCGGTCGCTCATGCTCAAGCGGATAGTGCTGTTGCTCGCTCTCTTGCTCGTGGTCTTCGTCCAAGGCACCAGCTTTGGACAGAACCGTCGTGCGCCCGATTCACAGACGCGTAGCCCGCACGGTCCTCTTGCAATTCCTTGCGAGAATTGCCATTCGCAAACCAGTTGGAAGCCGATCCGCGCCGTTCCGGAATTCGACCACAATAAAACGAGCTACCCCCTGCGAGGCATGCACGCAAAGGTGGATTGCGTTCAGTGCCACACCAAACCGGTATTCAGCAACGTAGGCGCGCAGTGCTCAGACTGCCACGCTGACATTCACCGCAGGCAATTTGGCGCGAATTGCGAGGAGTGCCACAGTGTGATCGGCTGGAACGTCTCTCTGCAGGCCGTACGCGCTCACGAAAATCGTTTCCCGTTGATCGGAGCGCATGCAGCCGTTGATTGCATCGCGTGCCATAAGAGCGGCGCAACCGGACAGTTCACGGGGCTATCGACGGACTGCTATTCGTGCCATGTGCGGGACTTCCAGAACGCGATTACGCCAAATCACGTTGCGGGTGGCTTTTCAACACATTGCCAGGCGTGTCACGGGGTGAATACATGGATTCAGACCAACTTTAATCACAACGCGACGGGGTTTCCTCTTACAGGAGCGCACGCGACCGTGCCCTGCAGCTCCTGCCACGTGAATAATAACTTCAACCTGACCAGCACAGCTTGTGTCGCTTGTCATCGAGCCGATTATCAGGGCACGAACAATCCCAGCCATGCTGCAGCAGGCTTTCCGACCGATTGTACGGTCTGCCATTCGACCGCGTCTTGGACCAGCGCGACGTTCAATCACGCCTCGACCGGCTGGCCGCTAACCGGCGCGCACGTAACCGTGAGTTGCACTCTGTGTCACGTCAACAACAACTACAGCCTAACCAGCACGGCCTGCGTCACCTGTCATCAGACCGATTACAACACTGCCCTGACACCGGTGAATCACATTCAGCTGGCGTTTCCAACTACGTGCGAAGTCTGCCATAACACGGTGGCTTGGAGCGCCGGAACATTTAACCACAACAACACTCCGTTTCCGCTTACCGGAGCCCACACTACGGTTCCATGCGCCAGTTGTCATGTGAACAACAACTACACAAGTCTCCCCACGGACTGTTATAGCTGTCATAAAACAGATTACCAAGGGACGAACAACCCCAGCCACACCGCAGCCGGGTTCGGGACGACCTGCCAAAGCTGCCACACAACCACGGCGTGGACCGGAGCGACCTTTAATCACACCTTGTTCAATCTCAATCACGGCAACGCCAATGGAGTCTGTGCGACCTGCCATACGAATTCCAGCAACTTTACTGTCTTCCAATGCACCGGATGCCATGGGAACAATAACGCAGCCAATTTTCATCACCCGAACGTCGGCGGGTATGTCTACAACAGCATTAATTGCTATTCGTGCCATCCATAGGGGACATGGCGAGAAGGAGCGGTCGTGTTCCGGCCGCATTTTCGATCGCGCGAATGAAACTTGCGATTCTCATTCTGCCAGTGCTTGCGGTACTGGCGGCTGCGCAGGAGCCTCCGGTGAATTCGCCGGTCCATCTTGAATCCGTTAGCGCCGACGCCGCGCAGGGCGAGGTGCACATTGCCATCGATTTTTCCGCGCCAGTCGGCTCTTCCGCTCACATCGTCGTTCGTGATAAGAGCCTAGTCTTGGATCTTACGGGGATCACTTTTGAGCAGAGCGAAAAACGCCTGGTAATCAATCGCAATGGTGTCGAAGATGTTTGGGTATCCGTTCATCAACAAGATCCCCCTCTGACTCGAATCACCGTAAGGCTGAGCCGCCTCCAGCCATACGTTCTCTCGCGTGAAGGGAAGCGGATCAGCTTACACATCGGTGCGGCGGCAAGAGCGAATTCCCGCCAACAAGGAAGCGGCACCATACCGACGGCCCGCGCCGGAGGCATCGCTCGCGTCTTTCGACGAGCACCGAAACAGCCGCTGTATGAGCCGCCGTCGCAAACGAATTCGGCCCAGAACGAGCCTCCTTCTGTCCCGTTGCCTCCGATTAGTTTTTCTGGCACCGCATCGACGGAACGAGGCACCGGGGCCGCCTCTCATGAAACATCTGCTTCTCACTCGAATGTGGCAATAGCTTCCGTGCAGCAAGCGCTACCGCTGGTCCGCGTTGCTCCTCCTCCGCTGTCGCGAGCCGCCGATGCAGCCACGTCTCCTGTTTCAGAGCAAGTCAGCAACATGCCCGAGCGACCTCTTGCCGGAACGTCTGTTAGCGCCACAGAGATCCGAGCTGCACCGGCTGTCCCGAACCCCGATCTGCGGACAGTTTTCCACGTGAAATTCGTTCAACAAGATGCCGCCTACATCGATGCTGGACGAAACGAGGGCATCGCCGAGGGCATGAAGCTGGTAGTCGTGAATGCCGCCCCGAATGCAGCGGGGACCAACAATGCGTCTGCGGCCGCGGTCGTAGCCGAGCTCACTGTGGTCGGCATCGCAGAGAGCTCGGCCGTCACAGAAATTCATGTGCTTCAGCGCGATGTAGTGCCCGGAGATTTAGCTTATCTTTCCGACGTCGATCTGCAGACGCTGGTGCAACAACACTCTCTGAGTGCCACGCGTAAGTATCCCGCCGTAATCAGCTTCACGGATGATGATGATGCGTTGGATGAAGAAGCGCGCGCTATGGATGTTCCGCGCCCCCCGCTTCCTTCGGTGAACCGCATGCACGGCCGAATTGGCTTCGATTATTTCGGCACACACAGCCTCGACGCATCGCAGGCCAAAGGCACGGACATTGGTGTGCTGCTCCGCGCGGATTTCACACGTATCGGCGGGACCTATTGGAATTTTCAGGGATACTACAATCGAACGCTTAGCTCTACATCGGCGGCATCGCAGGCCACGCTTCAGCAACTAATCAACCGTACCTATCAACTTGGCCTTACCTACGACAATCCTACCGGGCGCTTCGTTGCCGGATTCGGCCGGCTTTACCTACCTTGGGCGAGCAGCCTCGATACAATCGACGGAGGATATTTTGGAAGCCGCGTCCGTCCGGGCGTCATCGTGGGGATCTTCGCAGGGTCCACGCCCGATCCTACTTCTTGGAACTACAATCCGAATCGGCAGATTGGCGGCACCTTCGTTAACTTCGGCGGTGGGAGCTTTGACGGATTCCACTACTCGAGCACGAGCGGCATCGGAATCAGCTTGCTGAGTTGGGGCATTGATCGGCCCTTCATTTTCTTCGAAAATTCGTTGTCCTATCGGCGCAGTTTTTCCGTCTATAGCGCGGTGCAGGCGGATAGCCCTGTGGGTAATCCGGCTCTCGCCGCTCCCGGAGCCGGGATCGGCACCAGCTTTTTCACTATGCGCTGGAGTCCCGTGCAGCGCCTGCACTTGGATTTCAACAACACATACTTCCGCAATATCCCCACATTCGATCCGACACTCGTCGGAACTGGTTTGCTCGATAAGTATCTCTTTCAAGGCTTCAGCGGCGGTGTGCGAGTGGACATTGTGAAACAAATAGAAATTTATACGGAACTCGGACGCAGCAATCGTACAGGCGATAGCAGCAAGGCGCTGAATCAAATGTACGGGATCACCTTCGGCCGCGTGCCTTGGCTGGAGATTCGCGCCGATGCTCACTATTCGCGCTTCAACAGCTCGTTTGGATCAGGTTCCTATCGCGCCGCCAGCCTCTCTCGGAATATAAACGATCGCCTCCGGCTGGAGGTTTTGGCGGGCGACCAGGCCTTCTCGTCCACGCTGGCCGGTAATCAAACCGCGAAATTCGTGACGTCCACCGTCGAAAATAACATCGGCGCATATCTGTTTACGCAGGCTGGCTTCACCGTCTACCGAGGCCAGCAGCAAAACTACAACCAGTGGATGGTGGTGTTGGGCTATCGATTCGATTCGAAATGGAAACGCAAATGAACGGGCGATTTGGCAAAATCTCGAAGATGTTGAACCCGGCCGCTTACGGATTGATCGGTGTGCTCATATGTGCCTGCGTCCTGTGCTCGTCAGCTTCCGCCGATTCGAACGCACTTCAGGCACTCCTCGACCGTGCGAGCGTCAATGTTTCCGCATTTCTGGATACGATCTCGGAAGTAAATTGCACCGAGCATCTCACCCAGGAACGGGTCGCGGACAACGGCAAAACCATTGAGAAGCGCGAGTCCGCCTTCGATTATTTGGTCCTGTTGTCCAATACCGGTGGCGAACTGAACTTGGTTGAATCTCGTGTGGCGGCAAATTCAAACAAAGACTCCGACAGGGCACCGCTGCTGGTAAGCAACGGATTCTCCATGCTGCTGTTGATTTTTCATCCGTACTACTCAGGCGCTTTTCAGTTTAGCCTCGCGAACGGCGATAGCGATTTCGCGGAGGTCCTGGTCCAAGTTAATTTTCAGCATATTCCCGGGGCGCGATCGCCCGCCGCGCTTGCGCTGCGCGGCCGCGAGTATCCCTTGGAGATTTCCGGCACTGCCTGGATCGATCCGCGCAGTGGAGTGATTCAGCAAATCTCCGCTCGGATCGGAACAGAAATGGAAGACGTCGGCCTTCGTACGATGAAAAGCGAAATCGACTATGCGCCCGTTTCCTTTCAGACTGCGCCAGGTACGTACTGGCTTCCCGCGCACGCCACAGTGGAAGTGGAATCACGGCACCAGCACTGGCGCAACACGCACGTCTTTTCAGCCTACAAGCGGTTCTCAGTAAATACAAAGGAGCAGGTGTCGCACCCATGAGCGTCAATCTGACTCTGCCAAGGACTGCAACCTCGTCACCGGATCCAGATCGCATGCATCGGTTTCGCTTGCGCCTCGCCTATGTCGTGGCTACAGCTGGCACGCTTGCTTTGCTCGCGTACGGATTGAGTTATTACTGGTCGTCCCCCGCGCAGCGTGCGCTTTCATCGAAACATGCCTACCTGAAGCCTAGCGGAGCTATCGGTTTGCGCTTGGGCATGTTCGGAGTCCTGCTCTTTTTGTTCATCTTTCTCTATCCCCTCCGCAAGAAGTGGGCATGGCTGGGCCGGCAGGGAAGTTCCCGGCGCTGGCTGGATTTCCACGTTCTGCTCGGTTTGCTCGCGCCGGTGGTCGTTACGTTCCATTCTTCTTTCAAGTTCAGCGGAATAGCGGGGGTCGCCTATTGGATTATGGTCGTCGTGGCTCTCAGCGGCGTGGTTGGGCGATACATCTACGCTCAGATCCCGCGGAGCCTCAATTCCGCGGAATTGTCGCTGCAGGAAGCTCAGGAACAGAGCCTCCGGCTGGCCACGCAGTTGAAGAACGCGGGCATTCTCTCATCCCGCGATGTTGATGGTCTGCTGCGGCTACCGGACGTGAGGCGGGTGCAGTCCATCTCCCTGATCGGGGTCTTGTGGAGAATGATGCTATTTGATCTCGGATTTCCGTTTCGAATATGGCGGCTGCGTCAAAAGATGCTTTGGTCTCAGCGCAAATGGTGGTCGCTCGTGGGACTGGGGCGAGGTGAAAATGCCGTTCTGGAAGGCGCTATCTCCATGGCGCGTGACCAAACGCTGCTTGCGAAAAAGATCGTTTTCCTCTCGAAATCGCACCGCATGCTGCATCTATGGCACATCATTCATCGGCCGTTCAGTTACTCATTTGCAGTGTTAGCGTCGATTCATGTCATCCTGATGCTCATGCTGGGATATTACTAGAGGCGGGAAAATGAAAAGCTTTGTTCTGCTGGCGTTCGTAGCAAGCCTCATCCTTGGCTGTAAGAGCGACCCTCGAGCGGCGCAGCCGAAAACGCAGGCGCCCGAGGATTCCATCCGTACCGCCATTCAGGCCCATTTGGCGCATAAGGGAACGCTCAACCTGCAGGCCTTCGACACGGATGTGAAACAAGTAACGATTGATGGCGATCACGCGCAGGCCCAAGTGGAATTTCGGCTCAAAGGCGGTCCCGGTTCCATGCAGCTGACGTATGCGCTGGAAAAACGCGACGGCAACTGGTCGGTCATCGAAAGCGACCCAGTCGGAAGTAATTTCTCCCATCCTGCTCTGGACCAAGGACAAAGCCCTCAGTTGAATGGGACCACCCGAGCGAGCCACTCGCTCGCGGATACGTTGAGAAGTTTCAAGGCAGGGGCGGCTCCCGAACAGTCCCTCCCGCCTGGGCACCCCCCTGTAGGGAGCAGTAATGGTGTCGTCGCGCCCGCGGGACGTTA
Organism: uncultured Acidobacteriota bacterium; assembly: GCA_963846235.1. Taxonomy (GTDB): domain Bacteria; phylum Acidobacteriota; class Terriglobia; order Acidiferrales; family UBA7541; genus Palsa-189. The sequence continues at coordinate 1,201,041 of CAWJVF010000002.1, read as the reverse complement.
ACGCTCTAAGATCGATGCGATAGTGCTTAGAGCCTCGCTCCTGCCGTTCCAGCGTGTCAGATCGATCCACAGCCAAGTCGGAATTCTGATTGCTGAACAGCAGGCAAATCCCACAACACCGACAGTGAACCTGCCGTCGTAAGACTGCTGTTCCCAAAAGTGCAGTACTGGCGAAAGGCAGCCGAACCGCGCGCCCAGTGCTCATAATCTGTCCTCCCGACCAGTAGTGTCCCGGCCAAGCTGAACGTTAACTTCTTCTTCCCAAGGGCAGGCCCTAGCAGTTGCTCACCAATTCCAGCGCCCTCTAGTTCACTTCCGCGTTCCCGGGGAAACGATGAAACGAGTTCGCACTTCGTTGGTGGTCCTCTGTGCCGTCGCACTCATCATCCTTGTGCTCTTCGGAACGGCCTTTACGCGCCCGGTTTATACGTCCAGCAACGTGAACACGCCAACCAAGGACGTATGCGCCGGCTGTCATAACGGCAGCGCTGCAGCGGGAGGCAGCGCGGCCGTGAACTTTCCTTCGGGCCTGACTTATACGCCGGGTGTGACACAACACTTGAGCGCCAAAATTACAGATCCAACTCATACCCGAGGCGGGTATTTACTCACGGCGCGATTGGCGAGCAGCATATCCAAGCAAGCAGGAACCTTCACGGCAACGGACGCGAACAGCACCGTCGTTACGAATGGCGCGATCCAGGACATGGATGCGACCAATTTTGGAACCTTGACATGGAATTTTGATTGGACCCCTCCAGCGGCAGGCGCGGGCAATGTGAACTTCTATCTGATCGGGTATGCCACGGGTAGTCCGGGTGGCTCAACCAGTGGCAATGGTGCGTACCTTTCGACTGCCACTTTGACCCCTGCGGCAGCAGCTCCGGACTTCAGTCTTTCCGTGTCCCCAGGCAGCCTTACGGTTGCTCAGGGGTCCAGCGGTTCCAGCACGATCACGGTCGCTCCCCTGAACAGCTTCAGCGGAAGCGTCAGCTTGTCGGCATCCGGCTTGCCTAGCGGCGTCACGGCGTCCTTCAATCCAGCCTCCGCCACAACCACGAGCTCCTTGACGCTGACGGCAAGCAGCGCCGCTGCCACCGGAACCTCCACCGTCACGATTACGGGAAGCTCCGGCACTCTGAGTCATACCACGACCCTTTCTCTAACCGTGAGCGTTCCGGCAAACTTCAGTCTTTCGGCATCGTCCAGCAGCCTGACGGTTGCTCAGGGATTCAGCGGTTCCAGCACTATTACCGTCGCACCCCAGAATGGCTTTAGCGGAAGCGTCAGCTTGTCTGCATCCGGCTTGCCGAGTGGCGTCACGGCGTCCTTCAATCCCCCCTCTGCCACAACCACGAGTTCCTTGATGCTGACAGTCGGCGCCACCGCCGCGACGGGAACGTCCACGGTCACGATCACCGGAACCTCCGGCGGCCTGAGTCATACGACGACCGTTTCTCTTACAGTGAGCGCAACGGCCCCGCCGGACTTCAGTCTTTCCGTGTCCCCAGGCAGCCTGACGGTTGCTCAGGGATTCAGCGGTTCCAGCACTATTACCGTCGCTCCCCAGAATGGTTTTAGCGGAAGCGTCAGCTTGTCCGCATCCGGCTTGCCGAGTGGGGTGACGCCGTCCTTCAATCCCCCCTCCGCCACGACCACAAGCTCCTTGACGCTGACGGTCGGCGCCAATGCTGCGACCGGAAGCTCCATGGTCACGATTACGGGAACCTCCGGCAGCCTGAGTCATACCACCACCGTTTCTCTCACCGTGAACGTTCCGGCAAACTTCAGTCTTTCCGCGTCCCCAGGCAGCGTGACCATTGCTCAGGGGTCCAGCGGCTCCAGCACCATCGCCGTTGCTCCCCAGAATGGCTTCAGCGGAAGCGTCAGCTTGTCTGCATCGGGCTTGCCTAGTGGCGTTACGGCGTCCTTCAATCCAACCTCTGCCACAACCACAAGCTCCTTAACTCTAACTGCCAGCACCACTGCTGCGACTGGGACCTCCACGGTCACGATCACGGGAACGTCTGGCAGCCTGACTCATACGATCAGAGTTTCTCTCACGGTCCCCTCGACTCTCACAGCAACTCCGACGGCGCTATCGTTCAACTACAAGGTCGGATCACCGACACCAGGGCCTCAGGCAATTTCAGTCACCGCAAGCCCAGCCGCCTTGAGCTTCACGGCGTCGGTTTCAGGTGGGACATGGTTGTCAGCTGCGCCCACAAGCGCCACGACACCAGGAACAGTCAACGTCGCGGTGAATCCAGCAGGTCTGACGGCCGGCAGCTATACCGGCACAATTACCATCACTTCCTCGGGCGCCGCGGCTGGCCCGCAGACGATCCCGATCGCGCTTACGGTCAGTGCCGATTACACCAGGCAACTTAATACGACGCTCTCTTCGTCATATCCCAATTTCTTGATCGATGCTAAAGGGAATTACGACGTGGTCTGGACGGATACAACAGCGGGCGTGTTTTTCAGCCGCTCGATAGACCAAGGCAATACTTTCCCGACCAGTGTCATGATTCCAGGCAGCGCCGGAGCGGCGTTACAACCGCAGTTTGTCGTGGACTCAAGTGGCAACAATATCGATGTCGTTTGGGCCCAGTCCACCTCGGTGGCTGGTTCCTATAATGTCCTCTTCAGCCGCTCAACAGACGGTGGCCAGCATTTTGCGACGACGCCGACACCACTGACGGCGGCGACTTTGCCACTGGCCGACGCCCCCAGGATGATTCTAGAACCGAGCGGCGGCGTCGATGTGGTGTGGGGCCGCAATGAAGCGTGGGCTATCCATTCGGCTGACGGTGCTACCTTCCCGACACCGGCGGTCAAGATTTCGACGGCTGCTCAAGATTCAGGCGGGCCGCGCGTCGCCGTTGACTCGAAGGGCACCGTCTATATTGCGTGGACGGATGAGGTGAACAAGCTCGCCACAGGATCCTATTGCACGCCGACAGGGACAAGCAATACCACGAGCTTCACTAACACGCTTGGCGGCAATGTTTATTTCAACGTGAGTGCAAGCGGTTCAGTTTTCAACGCTGGGAATACAAGGAACCTTTCCGGAACCGATTGGGCTGGCGTCGTTGCGAAGTTGCAAACTGGTTTCTTTGGCTGCTCGTACGACAACCTGATCCTACTGGTAGATTCACAGGATAATCTGCACATGATTTGGTCGGACGATATGCCCGATCAAGATGTGCTGGTCAGTGCGTATCCGTCAGTTGATTCAACGGGCAAATCGCGCGTATCGTTCCCAACCACTCTCAACTCAAGTCCAGCCGCGTCGTCCCACGCGGTGGTCGTAAACAACGGCAGTGGAATTCCGATCGTCCACGTCGTCTGGTCGGATAGTCCCAGCGACCTGAGCGCGCAAGCGACGCCAGGCATCTTCTACACCCACTCTACCGATGCGAGTGCCCCGTTCGGCCAAAGCTATGTTACTCCGCCAACCAGGGTCGCCACCGCGACGTCTGAGTTCCCGCAGGTGGGCGTCGATGGCAGCGCGAATGTCAACGTTGTGTGGCAACAAACCGATGCCTTGATCCCGAGCGCCTTCGATGTCGTCCTCGCTCCTTCATTTGACGGCGGTAACACGTTCACCTTGTCAATGCCTGTGTCTATTAATCCATCCACCGACTGCCTCGGACCCAATACCACCGACACCACGCAGATTCCTCCGCCTCCTTACAATACGTGCGGCAGCGTTCAGTTGAAGGTCGATTCAGGTAATGCGTCCAACTTGGTTTGGGTAGACTCCGGTTCCAACATCTTGTTCGCCCGCCAAACGGTTCCGCCGACTCCCGGTTTCACCATGACCCTGAATACGCCGTCACAGACGGTGGCAGGTGGGACAGCTGCATATACGCTGACTTTAACCGCCGCGAACGGGTTTAATCAGGCAGTGACGATAAGTTGTCCGAGTGGACTGCCGACGGGAGCAGCGTGCTCCGCAACTCAGGTTTTTCCCACAGCGTCGGGAAATTCGGCCACAGTGACTGTCGTAGCGCTGAGCTCCGTGCCTTCAGGCAACTATCAATTTACGATCACCGGCACTGCTGGAACCACCACACACTCTGTTCAAGCCATGCTGATCGCCAACGGTGATTTCTCACTCAGCATTCCCTCGTCGTCCATGACGTCTTTACCGGGGCAGACTGCGACTTACGCTGTGAACATAGGTCCAACCACTGGCTTCAACAGCCCCGTAAGCATTAGTTGTGTGGGTCTGCCTGTGGGGGCCATTTGCGCATCAAGTCCAGCTTCCGTTATTCCGCCGGGATTGGCAATCGTCACGGTTGCGGTCTCCGGTACGCTCGCACCCGCAACTTATCCTTTCAGCATCGTGGGCACGAGCGGTGGCACGAATCATTCGCAATCCGCCACATTAGCCGTGGTAGGAATCAATGCTGCCGTCGCACCCAGCAACTCCGCAACAATCGCCGTCGGATCTTCAGCAAATTTCACTGTATCGCTCACTTCGACGAACGGCTCGGCCGGAATGGTAAGCCTGAGCTGCGGAGGACTGGCGGCCGGCCTTAGTTGCACCTTCGCCCCGACACAGGTCAATGTTTCGCCTTCCGGCACTGCTACAACGACCATGACGGTGGCAGTCACCGCGAAGCCGCCATCCTCATCTGCGTCCGGTTTGTCGAATGTTTGGCCGAATCTCTCAATCTGGAGCATCGCATCTTCTGCGCTATTCTTAATGACGCTGACAATGCTGGCGGCTTATCGGCGTAACGGAGATCGGCCTGCGCGTGCTATTCGCGGACTGGCAGCTTTTGCGCTCATCGTTGTGCTCGGTGCAGCACTGATCTCGTGCGGGGGCACGACGGGCATAGCGAGCAGCAGCAATTCTGTCTCTACACAGTTCACACTACAGGGTCAGTCGGGAACTGCCACAATCAACTTGAGTACGATGTCAATCACTGTGCCGTAGTAGCGCAACAACAACCGGTTGACTCGGTCTTAAGCTAAGCAGAGATGAATGTCACAGGCAGAACCCCAGCTAGGAATCTCGATTCCGATTAAGCATGCTGGAAAAATGTAGCCCGCTTTAGCATTTATTTTCAAGTTGGCTCAGATCCTTGAAGTGGGTTCTGCCGTTCTCTTCCTGATCGAGCAACGTAATCGCCTTGCTAGCTGTAGTTAGCGGGTGCGAAAGGTACCTGTCAGTTATTCCCTGCATTTTTCCCTGTTAACAGGGAATTTGCGGAGAGGAGTTCGCATCGGACTGCGGCCTCCGCCATCCAGTCTGGCATTTGTCATTCTCTATATTACCTTCCGCTCGAAATATCGATTTTGACGCGCCGAATGCGGCGATTAGCATTTGCGAAAGCTAACCGTTTCTCTCTCAGAAACCGAGAAAGGGAGTGACAGGGCTGGAGTTTCTCTGGACCCCTACCGCGTGGTTGACTTTCACAGAGGCACTCCGTTCGCTACCGCCTGCTGCTTCAAGAAATCCCTGTTCCATTTTGTCTGTGGCCTGGTCCACATGGTCAGCGCTGTAATCGGGGTAATCGGCTGCGGCAGAGTTAGGACGCGGGCGCGCAGTTTCTCACCAGCGACGGACTGCTGAGCCGTTAGCTCGTCCATTACTCCGCCGGCGCCCACGACCATGTGGGGGTTTTCTTTTCTAAGCTGCGAAATGAGTTTTATGGCGTCTGGCACGGTCAGCGTGATCTCAGCGATGGGAATCCCACCTTGCGCGATTGCTTCAACCGCGAATAGCGCGTCCTCTGGCGAGCGCACCCGAACGGATGACACCGAATCTCCTCGATCCAAGCGCGCACCTCGTTTTCCTTCACTTGGCGGACTCCTATGGAGCACTCACGTATGGAGAGTGCGCATTTCTCTGAGGTAGTGGGCAACTATACCCGCGAGGAAGAAGCCTTCGTTAAAATCGAGAACTAACGTTCCTCTCGCTCCGGCCGTGTCGAGCACCGCTTCGCTTCCTTCCCTCAGTGTGGCAACCAAGGTAAGACAGGGCGCTTGAAGGGCCTCAAGTTGTGCTGTGGAAACGATTCTGATGCGTCGAGTTTCGATGGAGTACCAGATTAAACCACCCAACAACAGCGCCTGGATAACAAGGCCAACCCAGTCCATCCAGTCTCGGGAGGAACGCTCGGATCACTCGTGGAATTTGTCGCTGGTGTAACGAACACGGCGAGACAACGTCGTCTAAGTCTGCCACCCCCGGCATTTTGCGGTTCCTAGGCACTTGATTCTTAAGCGCTGAATCACTTTCGATTTTTGTGCTCAGAAATACAGGTTTTGGGGTCGAGGAAGTTGGCCGACCAGTTGCGAATGACGATAGTTTAATTTTGTGGAATCCCGTCTATGTTCTAAGAGGTAAAATCCCATTTGCTGGAGGCGACTTTATAGAACGAACCGATCCGAAACTGACCTGACTCAATCAGTCGGGCTCGAGCACGCTACGAGCACCGGACAGGGATTGCCCTGTATTGCTGAATCGCGCAGCGCGGCGAATCGTGATTTCGATTCTACGCATTTGAATTTTGAGTTTCCTTTTTGGATGGAGAGTTCGCAAACTGATTTTGGCAAAGTAGTTCGGCGCAAGTGGGCTAACCTGCCTTTCCACGTCGAAACGGCCTCCACTGCGGCTTCGTGAAAGTAGCAGTTTCACGGACCACCACGTCGTGTCCGCAAGATCTAACTGGACGACGAAGAGGAGGACTCGATGTTGACTCAAGAAGTTTTGTGTTTAGCGGAGGTATATCCAGACGCCCCGCGCAATGCGGCCCGTTTTGTTGCCTCGCAAAAGTTCAGAGGAACGTGATGTTCTCGCAGAAGCGATACTGGACGACGTTACGACCCATAGAAGGCGACGTCCGCTCGATTTGGCCGTCTCGCTAATCTTCACTTCGCCGTACTCGCGTCCTGTTGTTAGTCCCCCTTTTGTTCACCGTCGGGCTTGATTTGCACAGAAATGTAACCACATTCCTTGTTGCTCCTCTTCCGCCAATGGCCGCGCCACCTGCGCCCCCGTCTGTTTTGGCTCGAGCACCTCGGACGCCACCGAAGCAGATCCTGAAAGCGGGTCAACTCACGGCTCCAACTTTTGTTCCGAAGAAGAGTTGTCATTGCCGATGAAGCGCCGCCCGCGGATCAGGAGTTCGCCGATGGAGTGGTTGGCGGCCTTCCTGGAGGGTATGGGTGGCGGCCAAGTTGACGGCTTGCTGAACGTCTCGGTCAGTACCGCTCCACTTGCGCCCAACTGTGTCCGAACCGAAAAAGCCGGTGCGGCTGACAAGCGGAGTGAAGCCGCCGCGACTTATCTTCTCGCCGGCGCCCGAGTATCCCCTCCTCGCCAAGCAAGCGCATATCGCCGGAATCGTGGTCATCGAGGCGATCATTGATGAACGCGGTAACGTCACCGAGGCTCGGGCGATTAGTGGGCAGCCCTTGCTTGTTGCTGCGGCGCTCAAGGCCGTGTCGCAGAGGAGATACGAACCGACGATTTTGGATGGCGAACCCACGCCAATTGAGTTGACTGTAGAAGTTACATTCCACGGATAGCCATCTCACTCCCGGGATCACGCACAACGGCCATGGTCAATGAAAGTGCAGCGAAGGTCCGAGTTCCTGAAGGCACAGAAAAAGCGGCTATTGAGTGGTTACATGAAGTTGAAAGTCACGTGGCCGCCGATAGTCCCCTACATGAAATCTTGCGGCGGATCGTGGATTTCGCAGCAGCCCTGGTGAGTTGCGACTCCTGCTTCGTCTACGTTTTGGAGCGAGATGAGCTTGTCTTGCGCGCCTCCAAGAATCCTCGCAACGATGCAGTCAATCAATTGAAATTGCGCGTCGGAGAAGGAATCACAGGGTGGGTAGCAGAACACCTGGAACCGGTGGCTCTGGCGCATGACGCTTTTCGTGACGCGCGGTTTCGATTTTTTAACGAATTACCTGAAGACCGCTACGAGGCTTTTTTGTCCGTGCCAATTCTCTGTCGCGGCAAGGCAGTTGGCGTCATCAACCTGCAGCATCGTGAACCGCACAACTACAGTCGACGACAGATCCAGTTTATCTCCACTTTGGGATTTCTCGTGGGAGCTGCGATCAAGATCGCGCAGTTAGAGGAGAGGAACGATCAACTTTCTCAGGAGCTTGAAAATCGCAAAGTGCTGGAGCGGGCGAAGGGAATCGTGCAACGGGAGTTGGGGCTGAGCGAGGAAGAAGCTTACATCACCCTGCAAAGACGAAGCCGGCAGCTACGCAAACCTCTGCGAGAACTGGCCGAAGCAGTCATTCTAGATGCTAAGAGCAAGGCCGGGGCTGCGACTTCGCGGACTGTAAACGCCAGCGGCAGTTCTGGCGAAAGCGACCCGCTCACATTCAGTTCGAAACAATAAGCTCACTTGGCCTCATTCAACCCATGTCACCGCCCGGCAACTTGTTTTGGTGTGGTGGAATCAGTATTCCACATCCGGAAGAGGCACGCGCAATATTCATCGCGCGCAGTATCAAAAACATTTTCGCGGAAGGGGAAAATACAAGACGGACTTCCATTTCTTGGATTAACGGAAATATTAATGCAGCGTGACACGTCGAGAAAAACTTTCGATGGAGCCAATTGATATATCGCGTTTGACAAAAAATTTGGAGCAGGCTAGGGTTTTCGCCGAACCTTCAAAGTGGATGGGTGCTTACGGAAGAAAGCAGCGTTAGCAGCAACAGGATGGAAATTGCACTTGGCCGCAACGCTTCAGTAGCTTAGCTCTCCGCAAGGCCAGTCATTCTGGGGGCCTCCTCTCCCCGTCGAGAGAATCCAAGCAGTTCTGATACGAATGCGCGTGAGTATCCGTGTGTCTAGCCGCATGGGCTCCCGCCGCAGCAAATAGGAGGACACGTGCACATGGATTCTCGTGTGGAAGGTAGATGTGTGTACCGCTTCAGACTAATTCGGGGAATCGCTGTCGGCGCGGGGAAAATAATTAGAAAGGCCATTCCAGTAAAAGTTTTGGCTGCTGCGGTCACAGTCTTTCTGATATGCGCTCCCCTGTTCTCTCAAGGTAACGCAGGCCGCATCTTGGGCGTCGTAGCGGACCAACAAGGCGCCGCTGTGGCCGGCGCCAGTGTGACGATCACAGACACGCAACGAGGAACTTCTCGAACTCTTAAGACAGACGATGCCGGAGAATTCAACGCTCCTAGTTTACTACCGGGCACATATTCCGTTCGCGCCGAGGCGCAAGGATTCAGACCTGAAGAACGGTCCGGCCTTACGTTGGAGGTCAATCAGAGCCTCCGGGTTGACGTTCAACTCCAGATTGGGTCGGAGGCGGAGAAGATCGAAGTTTCCGCAGACGCTCCGGTAATCGAGACCACCGGCGCCACAATTGGCGGAACGATACCAAACGTGGTGATGAATGAACTGCCGTTGAACGGCCGCAACTTTCAGACTCTGATTACTTATCGTCCGGGAATGACCATCTATCCGGGCGGCGGCTCCTGGACGCAGAGCACCAATGGCCTCCGGCCGCACGACCAAATCTACCTGGTCGACGGCGTGAACAGTAACGATCCATGGATCGCCATGAGTGTTATGAACGCACCGTTGCTTGCAGGAGATGGGGGCACCATGCTGCCCATCGAGGCCATCGACGAGTTCAGGTCCGAAGTCAATCCTCCCGCGGAGTTCGGTTGGAGGCCCGGCGATGTAATTAACGTGGGCATCAAGTCAGGCACAAATATCATTCACGGTTCTGCATTTGCCTACGGTCGTAGTCAGGCGTTTGATGCACGCGATTACTTCGCTGCGCCGTCCCCAGTTCCCGCACCCCCGTTGTCGTTCGAGCAGTTCGGCGGCAGCCTCGGCGGAGCCATAAAAAAGGACAAACTCTTTTACTTTGCAGACTACGAGGACCAGCGCTACTCAGTGGGCAGCCCGGCGCAGCATACGGCCCCGATCACCGGCGGTGCGGTGGCCACTTCGGATTCAACGTTTGGTTTACAAGGTGCTTGCACAGCCTCGTTGGGGCAAGGAGGCGTTACACCGCTGAGCGCACAACTCGCGGGCCTCAGTACGACCTGCGTACCGTTGTCGAATTATCCCGGCCTGTTTCTTCCCAACAACACCGGATCCAGGGGCATCGAAACAGCGTTCAATACCGTGAATCAAATCGACTCCGGTGTTGGGAAGATCGATTACAACATTAGCCAAAACAACCAGCTGCACGGCTCCTATTTCATCAGCCAGGGCTACGGGGTGGTCGTAGACAACCCGCCCCACCAAATCTCAGTTCCTTGGCTCTCAACCCAGTACGCGCGGTCCCAGGTAGGCGCGGTCAGTTGGATCTGGACAAAGAGTTCGTCAATAGTGAACGAAGCGCGCGTGGGCTACTCTCACTATTACCAGCACTATTTGGCTAACGACAGCACCGAAAACCCCGCGAATTACAGCTTTAACGGCTCAACTTACAGCCTCTTCACCGGGCAAACGAACTCAACCTTTTTTGGATTCCCTGCAATTAGGTTGTTAGACCTGCCCAACTATCAGTTGGGAGCAGGGTCGTATCAACTCGTCGGCCCGAATGGGATCTTTGATTTCGTGGACAACGTCTCGATTTTGCGAGGCAAGCATGCGTTCAAATTTGGCGGCGAAATTCTGAACATGAAAGACACTGTGGCCTTCCCGAATGGGAGCCCTAAAGGATCAATCCGCTTCGACAATCTCCAAAGTTTCTTCAGTGGCGTGCCTGATCAGGCAAGTTTTCTTTCGGGAAATTTCCTTAGGCATTTGAGTACTGCCGGATATGCCGCGTTCCTTCAGGATGATTGGCACGTCAAACCGAGACTTACCCTGAGCCTGGGCATACGCTATGAAATCAACACGGTTCTTAAAGACGCCAACAACCTTTTGGGAAATTTCAGTCCAAGCGCTCCCACCGGGCTTGTACAGGTCGGCAGCGGAATCTCCTCGCCTTACACAGGTGACCATCACAACTTCTCGCCTCGCGTGGGTTTCGCGTGGGATGTCAAGGGCAATGGCAAAACCGTGATCCGTGGCGGTGGAAACATCATACACGAACAGCTTACGAATGATGTCTTCGAAGGATTAATTACCATTCCAACTGGAGTCGCTCTTTACGCGAACGGCGCCCAACTTCAGAGTCCGGGCACGATCAACGCTGCGACCACCACATACAGAGGCTCAGCCTTGACCGGCGCCGCTCCCGGCGACATCGCAAACAACTGGGCGAATAATGGGCCCAACACCCCGCTCTTCAGCATCGCCCCGGCATGCGGAGACAGAACCGTAACTCTTTCAACTGGTTTCACTCCTGGACCCTGCACGATCTACGGAGTGGATCCTAACCTGCGGTCGCCCTATGTCACGACATGGACGTTGAGTCTGGATCATGCCATCACAAACAACCTCGGTGTCGAGGTCGCCTACATTGGTGATCACGGTACAAAACTGATATCAATGACCGACGTTAACGAGGCGCCCCTCGGATCCGGCTGGACGCCGGCGGCTAGGACGGCATGTCTCGCCAGCGCTGTCGACGCCATACCCTACGACAACTGTTCAGCTGATACGGCTGCAGAGCAAGCAGCTCGCCCCTACAATTCTAAATTCCCTTATCTGAACTACATCAACATGCTGGGTAATGGTGACGTTTCCAACTACCATGCCCTTCAGGCAACTCTTACCCAAAGAACCTCCCACGGAATGTCTTTCGTCGCAGGTTACACCTATTCCCACGCCCTCGATAATTCGTCAGACAACTGGGGAGTTCTCCGCATTCCGATTGGCGCCAACAATCTGTTGTACGGCAACAGCGATTTTGATATTCGCCATCGATTTACGTTCACAACAACATACGCGCTCCCCAGCAGGAAAGGTTTTGCGCAGCTCTTACAGGGGTGGTCGCTTAACTCCGCGGTGGTTATCCAAAGCGGCCTGCCGTGGGGAGTTCAGGATAGTTCCAACGATTTCACTGGAACCGGCGAGGTATTCCAACCGAGAAACAGCCAGTCTGAACAATGGGATTTCATCGGCAACCCCGCCGATTTCACTATGGTCCATGGCTTTACCGGATATAACGGGGGAGCAACAACCGGCGGAACCGGTGGAGTTCCCTATTTCGGACCAAGCGGCGATCCTCTCAATCCTTCCACCGACGCATCCTGCAACGCGGCGGCCCGCCGTCTAGACGGAGGAGCGACCACTGGATTGGCGCAAGCGGCGCTCGCTACCACCGGCTGCTTTGCTTTGGGCAATTCGATCATGATCCCCCCGGCATTCGGAAGCTTTGGGACAATGGGTCGCAATATCTTTCGGGATACCGGCTACAAGAATTGGGACTTCTCTGTTTCCAAGACGTTCCGATTTAAGGAACGCTTGACAGCGCAGTTCCGCGCCGAGTTCTTCAACGTTCTCAACCACCCCGATTTTGCCAATCCTTACGGAGGCCCGAGCGGCGGTGCCGCCTCGAATGATCCCTCCGTTGGAGCGGGTTTCGGTTGCGGCTGCGTCACGATGGACGAAGGTGGGCAAAACCCCGTGCTTGGTGCCGGCGGACCACGCGGTATGCAGTTAGGTCTGAAACTACTTTGGTGAGCGTGGCGGTGAGCGAGGAGCAATTCAGCATGCTTTTTGCAATACACGACGACAGTGCGCAGTTCGTCGTCGATGAAGAAGACTCTCGGAGGATTAAGGACAACTGATGAGGAATTATCTTATACCCGCTACGCTCACGGTCTTTGCAGTTGGTTTAGTGCACTTGATTGCTTCTGCGCCCGCCGCGCACCCGCAATCTCAACCGACCCAGTTTCATTTGCAAGAAGCTACGATCGATGACATCCAGCAGGCCATCCGTTCGGGGCAGATCACTTGCCAGCAAGTCGTGCAATGGTACATCAACCGCGCGAAGGCCTATAACGGCCCAGGCACCAGGCTTGTCACGGAGGACATGGCTCCGGGAATCTTCCCAAACTACAGCGAATATAAAGCCGCCGTGGAGAAAACGGCTGCGCTACCTGCTGGCGATCCCAGAAAAACGGAGCCGCTCGAATTTGGGAGGATGGAACCAACGGCAACAGATCCAACCGTGAAACAGCAGTACGGCTGGATCGAAGGCGTTCCAAATTCGCCAAGGACGTCCGCACTCGCCACGATCAACCTTCGCGGGCAGCGATCGGTAACGTGTAAGGGGGATCTCGACCAAAAGGACGACCCGCCCGGGACACCTAAAGTATGTGGCGAATTGGCAAAACTGCCCGATGCTCTGGAGCAAGCGGCTGCACTGGATGCCACATATGGCAACAATCCGGATTTAGAGAAGTTACCGATGTATTGCGTGGTTTTTTCGTTCAAGGACTCATTTGACACAAAGGACATGCATAGCAACGCGGGAGCGGACGCGCACTATGACATTGATTTTCCTGCGAGGGATCACACCGTTGTCAACGAACTACGAGCTAAAGGGGCGATTATCTACGCCAAGTCGGTTACGTCCGAATATAACGGGCTCGGCGGCGACCCTGGAGGTAAAAACTTTGAAACGAAACACCTGAACCTCGAGATGTACTCGCGAAGTACATGGGCCGGGAATCCGAGCAACGTCTACGATACAACGCGCGCCCCGTCAATGGGTTCGAGTTCAGGTTCCGCCGTTTCAGTGAGCTCGAATATGGTGACGATAGGCATTTGCGAAGAGACCCGCCAGTCTTGTCGCGGTCCAGCCAATCACAATTCGCTTGCTCTCATCTTGCCGGCCAAAGCCCTCGTTTCGTTTCTTGGGGGTGGCATCGGCTCCGATATTTACAACGATAGAACTGGTATTCACTGCCGGAAGATCGCGGATTGCACGAAGGTTCTGGATGCTATCAAGGATCCCGCCAATGGTTATTATGATTCGCGCGATATCTTCACCACTCTGCCGAGGTCCTACTATCCATCAGAACCGTACGTCACCGCGATAACAGCGGGAACTCCTGGTGCACTCCGGGGCATGCGCGTTGGGATCGTTCGTGAATTCATGGTGAAGTGGACCAAGGCTGACGAACCGGTTGTAGATGCCGTGGATGCACAGATGAAGGAGGTGCTCGGTAATCAACTTGGGGCGACGTTGGTTCAGTCCGTTACGCCGGGTTGGAATGACGATCCCGATATGGAAAAGATGACCACCACCTTTGACGATGCCATCCGGCAGATCGTGCCTGTGCTCTATCCCGACTTGCTGTTTCACCTAAACGGCAAAGGCGAGCCGATGTTCCCTGATTTCGCGGCCAAAATTAAACCAACCAAATTCGCGCCCGGAGTTATCAGAGGAACGGGAACACTCTCAGCGGCTGACTGGATGATCCGATGGGCCGATGGGCTTGAGCCCACGCCGCGCAATCTCAATCTCCGCAGCCTTTTCGGCTTGGCGGATTCAAACACGTTCCGCTTTCATATCGACCAATACCTTTACCGGCGCGCGAAAGACTGGGCCGACCGGGGATACACAGAAGGGCTTGTAGACTGGCCAACGCTCAACGCGCGCTCGAAGTTTTACAGCGATCACCAACGAGCGGCCTTTAAGAATTGGGAGGAGGTTACCGATCTTCGCGAGCCTCTCACTGAACGCCAAGGGATCGCCGAGCGCGTTCAATTGAGAGAACTGTTGCAACGTGTCGTGATGAAGGTGATTGAAGAGAATAAACTGGACATCCTCATCAATGTCCACGACCAATTGCCTCCAGGAAAGATCGGCCTGGCTCCTGAACCGACGATCAACGATCGAACCCAGACTTTCCCTCTTGGGCCAGATCTGGGATGGACCGAGGTGCTCATACCGGCTGGGTATGTTCAGACCGTCTACGATCCGACATTCGAGTTGCGAACTGACTCCCACGGTCGCAAGTTCTACGGCAGCAAGACGAGCACCGTGCCGACCACTTTAGCGCCTCCAGGCTTGCCATATTCGATCTCGTTTTGGTGCGAACCTGGCATGGAGCGGCGAAGCCTTAAGGCAGCCTCAGCCTACGAATCAGCGTCGAAGCGACGCATTCCTCCGCCTGCGTTTGGCCCCATTCCAGGCGAGCCGTGAAAACCAGGCCGGGCCGTGAAAACGAAGATCCCCGTTCGCTGAGAGATCGCAAGGCGCGCAAGCGATTTTTGGCGAGATCAGAGAAGGCAATGATGTGCGGAATCTCAGGTAGATCGCTGTTGCTGCGGCTTGCGTGAGCATTGCCAAGGAGTTTTATGAACAGAATTTCTTCTCTCGAGCCGTTACTGCAGGCACACCACATTCGTCAAGGAGAATTGAATTGATAAAGCCAACTACCGATCCTGAACCGCGTAGTCACATCAAAACGCTACCTTCATTATTTCTTTTTGCATTGGCAGTGCTCCTGCCTGTAGGGGGCCTCGCCCAGGCAACCAATGGCGGTCAGAAGAGTTCGCCTGGCAGCACCGCCGGTGCGTGGCACTTTCATCTTGAGGAAGCTACGATCGACGAGGTTCATCGTGCAATACGAGAAGGCCAGATTACCTGCCACGGGCTGGTCGCGGCCTACTTTGCTCGAGCTAAAGCCTACAACGGCGTAACCAATGAGTTGGTCACCAGCGACGGTAAGGACATATCGGCTGTTTCTGGAGTGGTGCGAGCGGGCTCGCCGCTAAAGTTTCCGACCAAGACCATAAAAGCCTCGACCGTACTTCCAGATTTCAATCAGTATGCAGGGCCTCCAATCGAGTTCGGCCGGATGGAGCCGACGGCAACGGACCCATCCGTCTATCAGCAATACGGCATGACCGTCGGTATGCCAAACGCCGGTCAAGTGAACGCCCTGCAGACTATCAACATCCGTGGCGAGCGGTCCGTGACTTGTAAAGGCGCCTTTGATATGGATCCATCTGCCGGTCCATTGCCTGCAGGCGCTCCCAAGGTCTGCGAGGAATTTCGAAAACAGCCCGACGCTCTCGAGCGAGCCGCGCAGCTTGATGCCCAATACGGCAGGAACCCAGATGTTGCGAAGTTGCCCATGTACTGTATTCCGTTTGCCTTCAAGGACCCTTTCGACGCGTCGGACATGCACACAACGGGAGGCGCTGACGCCCGGTACGATATCGACTTTCCTGCTCGAGATCACACACTTGTTGCGGAGTTGAGAAAGAAGGGCGCAATCATTTACGCCAAGTCGGTTCTCACTGAATACAACGGGCGCGGTGGCGATCCGGGTGGCAAGAACAAACCTACGAAGGTCTTACCGTCTGACCTGGGTTATCAGCGCAGCACTTGGGGAGGAAATCCTTCGAGTGTGTTCGACTCGACTCGCGCCGCTTCGATGGGATCGAGTTCCGGTTCCGGCGCATCGGTCAGTGCAAATCTGGAGATGTGCGGCATATGCGAGGAATCGCGTGCATCCTGCCGTGGACCTGCCAACCACAACTCCGATTCGCTGATTCTGCCCCAAAAGGCGATGATTTCGTTTGCGGGCGACGCCATCGGTTCGGATATGTATGTTGATCGCGCTGGGATCCATTGCCGGACAGTTACGGACGCCGCGAAAGTGCTCGATGCTTTACGCGATCCAGTCAATGGCTATTACGACCCGCGGGACATCATGACGACGGTGCCTCGATCGAGCATTTTGACGAAATCCTACGCAGCCAGCGCGATGTCGTCCGGGAAGCCGGGCTCGCTGAAAGGTATGCGCATCGGAATAATTCGCGAATCGATGCTGACCTTTCCCGGGATAAAAGCTGATGAGCCAATCGTTGAGGCCGCCAACAAGGAGATCAAAGAGGTGCTTGGCAAGCAGCTCGGGGCAACTCTCGTAGAGTCCGTCGATCCGGACTGGAAACCCGATCCTGAGTTGCAGAAAATGAATCCAACGTATTCCCAGGCACTCGCGCAGATCATGCCGGTCATATTCCCGGAAATCCTCTATCGGTTGACCAAGGACGGCAAACCTCTTTTCCCGGAGTTCGCGGCGGCCATCAAGCCCACTGAGTTTGCGCCTGGAAAAACGTTTGGCTCCGGCACCATGAAGCCCATCGATTATATGGAAGCCCTAACCAACGGGCGTGTGCCAATCCCAAAGAATCTCAACATTCGCGTGATCCAGCAGGAAGCGGAATCGATGAACTTTCACTATATGTTTATGAATTACGCCCAGCGGCGTGCCGCGGACTGGCGGGCGCGTGGATTCGTCGAGACCTTGGTAGATTGGCCCTCATTGAACGCGCGCTCCAAATTCTGGGGCGACGATCAGCGCGCGGCCTTCAAGAATTGGGAAGAGGTCGATAACATGCTGAATCCGCTGGGTGAGCGCCAGGGGATCGCCGAACGCGCCGAGCTACGCGAGCTCCTGCGGCGTGCAGAGATGAAAGTCATCTACGAGAATCATCTTGATATCGTTGTCCGCCTGCATTCCTCGTTGCCACCCGGCAAAATTGGGCTGGCACCATGGCCCGAGCCAGATGGGGATTTTCGAGGTGAAATGCCATTTGGCCCTAATGCCGGATTAACCGAAGTGCTGGTCCCAGCGGGATACGTGCGAACCGCTTACGACGCGGTCTTCAAATTGAGCCCCGACAAAAAGCATTACATTGCCGTCAACAACAACACGCCGACGGCCCTGCCTGCGCCCGGGCTGCCGTTCTCGCTCGTATTCAGGTCGGAGCCTGGTAAGGAGGATCTGACTCTGAAAGTAGCTTCGGCGTACCAAGCCGCGTCGAAGCGACGTGTTTCTCCACCAGCGTTCGGCCCCATACCCGGCGAGGATGTGATTCTCAGCGGGCAAGGCGCCGCAACGACTTCGCTGAGTAAGCCGAGCCGGACCGAAGAAGCTCGCTAGGACGCGGCGAGTTATTGTGGGTTTTCTCTCTCAGGCGATAGAAGAGCGGACAATTTGATGCTGTGCGGCCCATTGCGACCTAAATCAGGCCGTCACGCGGTTCTATAGTCTCTGAACAACTATCATTCAACCACAATCCAGAATCCGCTTTCGTTCGTAGATTTGCGGTCTCGAAGAGACGGTCCAATTCCTCGGGCGTGAGATCGGTATCATGCTCCAGCATGAAACAGTAGCGAACGGAGTGCCTCTGTGAAACTCAACCACTCGGTAGGTGTTCAGAGAGACTCCAGCCCTGTGACTCCCTTTCTCGGTTCTGAGGGAGAAACGGTTAGCTTTCACAAATGCTAATCGCCGCATTTGGCGTGGGAAAATCGATATTTCGAGCGGAAGGTAGTATAGAGAGTTGCGGCGCCCGGCCAGAACAGGCCTTTCGGGGACAAAACCTCAACGACAATTTCTAGCGCTCTTGATGGGGATAGCCATCGGCCGACTAGTTTGGTCGCGAATCAGCCCCCTCTTCTTTCGCGGCGCGCCCCATGCTGGATTCTCCGCTGCCATGCGGAAGATCAAGTCGCGCACCTCTTTAGAAAGTCACAACATTCTCTGCAAAATGCCCAAAACCGGTTGAGCAATGACACTGCCGCGCGTGCACAGAATTTTCGGTAGGGACAGGCTTCACCTGCGTCGGGCTTCGCACGCCAGACCTTCGTGCACCAGCATCTTCAGCAGGGTCTGATAGCCGATGCCTTTGCGGTCAGCGATCTTGCGAGCCCGAGCAAGATCGGTTCCAGGCAGCCGAATAGCGATCTGAGTGCTACGCTTGTTACTCAACTTCGTAACCAGGCCCGACCCAGTTGCCTTGGTTCCTTTCGAGCGGGCTTCAGCGGATCTCTGTTTTACATAAGCGCGCCCCGTCGGGCTGGCCCACCAATCGGCCTCCTCGCTCTCGCTTTTGAATTTTGGCATCCGCAGCCTTTTCTTACTCATTGGGTTCACTCTCCCTGCGCGCGCCGCTTGAGATAGTCGCGTTTCTGTCCGGCGTCGAGATCGTAGGCAGTCACCACCCGAATGCTTTCGCCGTGAAACTTGTAGCCGCCGCCGCGCACTGTTTGGAATTGCACAGGGCACGAAGGTTCTTTTTTCCCACTCTGACTGGAAATTTTGCGGGAGAGGTGTCGCTAGTGGCCGCACTGGCGCATGCCCAAGTTGTCGGAGGCAAGAAATAGCCCACTTTGCTAGCAGGCGTTCTATCCAGACGTTTGTGACTTAGGGTCAGTCCTGAGCAGTTTTTGGTCTGTTGGCATTAAAATCTATCCACGAGTGGAAGCGGTGCATCGAACTTAATAGACGCGTCAGCGTAAAGTGGGTGTTACATGGCCGATTGGGTAATGCCGTTATTTACGATTGTGGTAGCCGTCGCTTTGCTGATGGAAACGCTCGTGATAGCAGTCATGTTCATTGCTTTCCGTCGCTTGACGCGA
Organism: uncultured Acidobacteriota bacterium; assembly: GCA_963846235.1. GTDB lineage: Bacteria > Acidobacteriota > Terriglobia > Acidiferrales > UBA7541 > Palsa-189. The sequence continues at coordinate 1,181,731 of CAWJVF010000002.1, read as the reverse complement.
CGCATCGAAAAGCTCACGGATCGTGTGCAAGGCCGCGTTTTCCCACTCATCTCGCAGTTGCAGTTGCGTTTCGACGAAGTCCAGCCGCGCATTTCGGACGCCGTAATTCAGGCTTCTGAGCTTGTCCATTCTGCTCGTACGCAGGTGGAGAAGACTGATCGCGTGATTACCGAAACTACCGATCGCGTCAGAATTAAGCTCGTCGAAGCCGACCAGAAGATCACCGGAAGTCTCGAATTGATTGAAGATACGGGATCCAAGATTCGACGCGCTGTTTTAGCACCCGTCCGATCCATAAAGGCGCTAACGGCTGGAATTCAGACCGGAGTAAGTGTCTACCGCGCGCGTTTCCACGAGTCAGCTGAACCGATCGATCTGTCGGAAGAATGGATAGCTCCTGAAGCAGATTCAGAAGCTTATGACCCTCGCACGCAATTATGATGGCTAGCTCTATGACACCTTCTTCGGCCAGACGACGCCCTGATCCTTCTTTGTTACTGGCGCCAAGCCTTTATAGATGAACTTTTGCACGCGCTGGCCGCGGTAGGTTTCAGTGACATATATGTTGCCCTTCGAATCCGTAGCTATGCTGTGAGGCCCGTAGAATTCGCCGGGCTGGCGGCCCCCCTCACCAAAAGTGGTCAACACTTCAAGCGTATCGCGCAGCAGGATGTGAATTCTGTCGTTTTCACCGTCGGCAAGATAGATATAGGTTTGCTTTGGATCTTTGGAGAACGCAACGTCCCACGCGGAACCGGAACCGAGCGTTCGTTTTTCGACGAAGCCTTCTTTCACAAACGTTCCATCTTTATGGAATACCTGGATGCGATCGTTCACCCGATCACAGACGTAGAGTAGTCCGTCGTTCGAGATTTCAGCGCAATGTACGGGATTCCGGAACTGCTGCGCGGGTGGCGCGTCCGGATCGTACTTGCCCAGGTCGGTGTCTTCGGGTTTATGGCCGTAAGCGCCCCAGTGCCTTTTATATTTCCCGGTATCGGCGTCATATACGATCACCCGATGGTTGCCGTAGCCGTCGGCAACGTAGACTTCGTTCGCATCTTTATCGATAAAAGTTTTGGCTGGTAATCTCAGGTTCTCCACATCGTTGCTGCCTTTGCTCTGGTTCGGCTTGCCAATTTGCATCAGGAACTTGCCGTCCTGGGTGAACTTCAGGACCATGTTGTCGTAAAACCGTCCTCCTCCGACTTGCCCTTCGTTGTCGCCACCACCGCCTTGGGGACCACGGCCATTGCCGCCGATCCACACATTGCCCTTATAGTCGATGGTGATCCCGTGATTGGAATTCGGCCAGTCATAACCCTGACCCGGGCCGCCCCAGTGCCTGAGGAGGTTACCGGCTTGATCGAATTCAAGAACGGGAGGGGCCGCCGCGCAGCACTGCGCCATGGGCGGGTTAGTGGACGCGTGCAGCTCACCTGGTTCCAGGGAACCCTGCCGGTGAACGATCCAAACATGGTCTTGGGCGTCGACGGAAACACCAATGGTCATGCCGATAAGCCAATGATTGGGCAGAGGTTTGGGCCAGAAGGGGTCCACTTCAAAGGCGGGCGCCTGAACCCCGGCCGCTTCGACGGCGGCCTTCCTTTGCAGAACGGTAGAAGTGACCGCCAACGTGATGATTACCACGGCAAAACCAGCCCCGATGTATGCATTACGCCGCATGTCGGACCTCCATTTAATTGGGACCGAGCCACGCTCGATCGTGCGAGGCGAACTAGCTTCAGCCAGCGTATCCGAAGCGGTTATCGAAATGAACGTCGGTTGAAGCAATAGTTGAACGCATGTATAAGCTTTTCTTGCCCGATGTCAAGCGCAAACGGTCTGACTTACGTGTGGAATCTGCCCGATTCAGAGATTGGCCCGCTTGCCGGAGCCCGTTTACCGGAGGAAGACCTGCCCTGACAAGAAGGCTCAGTACGAGAGATAGGCGAGCTAGAAAACCATCTACTAGATGAGACTTCTGCGTGAGAAAATGCCGGCGGTTCGAAGGAGAAGATCAATGAACGTGAGAATTTCCCTTTCTCTTTTGATATTGGCTGCGGTTCTCGCCAGCACTTGGTTTGCTCTGAAACCGCGGGCCGCTGGCTCGGCTCCAGGCGCAACGATCCCGACATTTTCCACCGCCGAGATCGGGCGCCAAGGTCATTTTTACGTGGGCGGCCATTACGTCGGCGAGCCCGGCAACGAAACCATGCACGGCGCGATGTATGTTGAAGTGTGGGTACCCAAAAGCATTCGCCATCCGTATCCGATCGTGTTCATAACCGGTGGAGGCGGCCAGGGATCTTACGCGTTGATGCAGACGCCCGATGGGCGGCCGGGCTGGGCGTACGATTTTGTGAATCAAGGCTATACCGTGTACATGATGGATTATCCGGGGAATGGGCGTTCGGCCTATGTCCCGGGCGTCGACGGCACGATCACGCCGCCCCGTTCCGGCCCGTTGATGGAGGAGGTCTGGACGGGTGCACGTTCGCCAGCTTCTGATTGGAGTAAGGAGCAGCACATCCGCGAACATCGAGCCCAAGAAGGCGCCGAATGGCCGCAGTTGAAAAAGTATTCGCAGTGGCCGAGTGACGCTCCCAACAAAGGCAAAAGGGGCGATCCCGTGTTTGACTATTTCGCCAAGACGGAACTCCAGCTTGCTGCAGTACCGGAAAAAGTCACTGTAGAGGCCATCGTGCAACTACTGGATAACATCGGCCAACCGGTCATCCTGCTATTGCACTCGGGTATAGCCGCCACGGGTTGGCTGGTGGCAGACGCCCGGCCGAAACTGGTCAGAGGCATCATCGCAGCGGAACCGGTTGCCCCGCCCGTCGAAAACGCGGAGCGCGGGTCCTCAGGTCCAGGCCGCGTGTGGGGCCTGACGAACTCCTTCATTCATTACGATCCGCCGATCAAAGACGCCTCGGAATTGCAGCCTCTTCGCGAAGAAAAGGCGGATGGGCCGGATCTGATCCCATGCTGGGTACAGAAGGAGCCAGCGCATAAGCTGGTTAACCTGGAATCCATACCGGTGCTCAACGTGGCCGGAGAGGCGAGTTATCATCGCCCCTACGCCCACTGTGTAGCCAAGTGGCTCAATCAGGCAGGTGTTAAGACCACCTTCGTAGGGCTCGAGACTGTGGGGCTGCCCGGCAATGGACACCAGATGATGTCAGAAAAGAATAGCGCGGGCATCGCCAAGTTTTTTATGAGCTGGCTCGATAAGAACGTGCATTAAAAGCGCCGTTTTGAAAAGTTATTTTTGCCAAAAAGGTTTCTGCGCGCGCGTCAATTTAATTGTTCATCCACATGCCGGCTGAATTCAGGAGGCGTTGTGCGTAATAAGCTGCTATTCGTGGGGACCATCGCGGCGCTGCTGATTTCTCCGCTCGCATGGCCGCAAGCCAATAATGTGCTCAGCATCTATTTCGTGGACGTCGAAGGTGGCCAATCGACACTTTTCGTCTCTCCGTCGGGACAATCAATGCTGGTCGATACCGGTTTTCCTGGGGAACGGGATGCCACTCGTATCGCCGCCGCGGCGAAGAATGCGGGCGTCAGCAAGATCGATTACCTGCTGATCACGCACTATCATGGCGATCACGTTGGGGGAGTGCCGGAACTTGCCAAGAGGCTGCCCATTCAGACTTTCATCGATCACGGCCCCAGCGCCGAAGAGACTCTTAACGTGCCACAGAGCTATCAAGCCTATGCAAGCGTGCGCGATCAAGGCGGGCACCAGCATGTCCTTGCGAAACCAGGCCTGAGGCTTCCAGTTAAGGGGATCGACGTTGAAGTTGTCTCGGCGGCTACTGAATTAATCAGCAAACCATTGCCTGGCGGAGGAGCCGCGAATCCACTCTGTTCCCAATTCCGGCCCAAGGATGAAACGAAAGATCCCCTACTCGCTGGCGAAAACGCCCAATCCGTCGGAACCGTTATCTCGCTAGGCAAATTCCGGATGGTGGATTTCGGCGATCTAACCTGGAATCACGAACACGGACTCGCGTGTCCCCGTAACCTGGTCGGCTCAGTCGATTTGTATTTGACTACACATCACGGGCAAAACATTTCCGGATTGCCAATGCTCGTTTATGCGCTTCATCCGCGCGCTGCAGTGATGAACAACGGCGCAAAAAAAGGCGGGGCTCCGGATACATTTCAAATCCTTCACAAGGCGCCTGGGTTGAACGATCTCTGGCAATTGCATTATGCCGTCGACGCGAAAGAGCTCAACTCGGCCGCCGATTTGATTGCGAATCTGGATGAAAGCACTGCCTACTACCTTAAAGTCACCGCCCGCGCGGATGGCAGCTTTACGATCACGAACAGCCGGAACGGATACCACAAGGACTACGGCCCGCGCAGTTAGCACCACATCGCGCAGTTTTCCGCCGACATTCAGTCTCTTTTCCTTGGGCCCCCGCGTCCCATACTCGTTCTCGCGTCACCCGCTACATTGTCTGCTGGACGTCGCCTTAAACAGATCCGGATAAAATCGTAACTGTATCTATCCCTGTGCGCGCCTCCTCCACGACCGCGAAGTCGATTGTCAACGATCCAGAGAGTCCCATTTCCTCCATCGAGGAGGCTCAAAAAGTACAAGAACGCGTCGCTATTGGCGCAAAAGTTGTCTACGAAGCGGTTCGCCTCGAGGGCGAAGAAGAACTTGAGCGGCCAACGGCGGCATTGGCTTGGTCCGGATTGGCTGCCGGTCTTTCCATGGGATTTTCGCTTCTCGCGGAAGGAGCGCTTCAGGCCCATCTGCCCGATTCCTCGTGGCGCCCGATGATCGCCCGGCTTGGCTATTCTGTCGGATTCTTGATTGTTGTCTTGGGCAGGCAGCAACTTTTTACCGAGAACACTCTTACGGTCGTCCTGCCACTCTTGCTCCATAAGGATCTGGCGACGATCAGGAAAGTCCTTCGCCTGTGGAGCGTCGTCCTTTCTGCCAATGTCGTCGGCACATTTCTTTTTGCGTTGGCAATCGCGCGATTACATTTTCTTGAGCCAGCCGTACAGAAAAGTTTGTTGGACGTTTCTGAAGGTCACCTGCCCCTCGGGTTTTGGACAACATTATTGCGGGCCATTCTTGCGGGTTGGCTGATTGCTCTGATGGTGTGGATGTTACCCGATGCGGCATCCTCGCGTGTAATCGTGATCATAATCATGACCTACTTGATCAGCATTTCCAGCCTCAGTCATATCATTGCAGGTTCCACAAATATCCTCTTTCTTGTCTCTGAGGGAAAGTTGTCCCTTGGGCAGTACTTCACGGCGTTCTTTTTTCCCACTCTGATTGGAAACGTAGCGGGTGGAGTCTCCCTGGTAGCTGCATTGGCGCATGCCCAAGTCGTGGGAGGCAAGAAATAGCCCACTTTTCTAGCAGGCGTTCTATCCGGATGTTTGTGACTTAGGGTCAGTCTTGAGCAGTTTTTGTTCGGTTGGCATTACGTCGATCTGATCTCCAGGCGCCTGACCTCGCTTCCATTTCCGATATACGTTGACAACCGCAAGCGTCCAGAATGGGACCATATCGATCCCGGGGACTAGCTTCCCGATTACAGATGGCGTGAATTCCCAATGCCAGCCGACCAAGCCGGTGAGCGCCACTGCCACGACGGCATCCAGAATGTCATCCAGCGGCGATATTGCGCCCTCTGCGAATAATGGAAAGCCGACAATCTGTACCACGTCGGCGGCCACAGCCACCAGCAGCGCAATGCGAAATCTGGATCGTTCCGAGTTGGGGGATAAATCAAGAGACATAAAATTCTCCAAAGGCCCGTTGCATTTAGCTTAGCAGAAATACTCAAGTATTAAGAAGCAAGCCATCCGCGGTAAATTCAACTATAAATGTGGCTCATGAGCCAGGCTGGCCACATTCAGCCCGGAAGCCGTATTATTCTCGCATTCAGGAGGAGCCTTGAAGCTGGTTGTCCATCGTTCCGGCGTGGTCGCCTTCGTGCTGGGAACGATCTTACTTTGCCAATCGGGACCAACCCGATTTGCCAGGGCCCAATCGATGCCAATTTCCAAGCCCACCGGACTGCTCTATAACGACATTTATTTGCGGCATTTGTCAGGCAATACCCGCCATCCTGAACGGCCCGAGCGCCTGATATTCATCCGAGACGCCTTGGAAAAGGCGGGCCTCACGCAGACCCTTTACCCAATCCATCCGCGCCGTGTCACTGACGAAGAATTGGAGCTTGTGCACAAGCCCTCTTACGTCGCGCTGGTCCGTAATGAATTGTCGAACGTCCAGGGCGTACGTGAACTAAGCACAGGCGACACGCTTGTGTCACCGGGCTCGCTCGAGGCTGCCGAATTCGCGGCTGGCGGCGTCCTTAATGCGGTCGATGCCGTGATGCAGGGAAAGGTCAAGAATGCTTTCGCTGCCGTAAGGCCGCCGGGACACCACGCCACGCCGACTCGGGGAATGGGTTTTTGCATTTTCAACAATGTGGCCATCGCAGCCCGTTATCTGCAGAAAAAGTATGGTCTGCAGCGCGTATTGATTGTGGATTGGGATTACCATCACGGAAACGGCACTCAGGATACGTTCTACGAAGACGGCTCTGTCTTTTACTTTAGCACTCACCACTACGGAGCTTATCCGGGGACCGGGTCTCCGGCGGAAACCGGCGCCGGTAAGGGCGCGGGGAAAATTCTGAATGTTCCCCTAACCCCGGGGGCAAGTGATGCACAGATCCTGGAAGCTTTTCAAACCAAGCTTGTTCCTGCAGCGCGAAATTTCAAGCCCGATTTCATCCTGATCAGCGCTGGCTTTGATGGAATGCGGAACGATCTGCTTGGAGTGTTTGACATAACCCCGGCGGGTTTCGCAGCTATCACGCGCGTAGTGGTCGGACTTGCTAAAGAACTCTGCCAAGGCCGCCTCGTATCCGTGTTAGAAGGCGGTTACTGGCTGGACGGGCTCGCTGAAAGCGTAGTCGCTCACGTGCAGGTGCTGCGAGAAGAATGATCCAATGATGATGTTCGATCCGAAGGTGAAGCGGAGGAGGAAGAACTTCTTACCAGCGCTCGCATTCGGGCCGGATCATCGTCTCAATCGGAAATAGATTTGATCCGGCCCGTTAAACTTTAACGCCGCTAAGACCCGCACCTTACTTCACTGGAAACATCTTTGCTTCTTTCCAGACAGGCGCCGCTTCGCTCGACCTGAGATAGGCGAGGAGAGCTTTGGCGGTTTTGGTGTCCTTCAGACTGTTGGATAGGAAGCCGGTAATATCGACCGGAGTCGAGGCCCCCGGCGGCAATGCACCCACAACGTCCACGCCGGGATTATTCATATCACTAAGATAGGGGCCCAAGGCGATTTCGACGTCACCCTTGGCTACCAGGTCCTGTACGACGCCACCTGTAGCAACCCACTTGAACTTCGGCTTCACCTGATCGGCGATGCCTAGCTTGTCAAGCGCCGCCTGCGCGATTCCGCCGACGCTTCCTTGTTCCGGATCCACAGAGGTAATCGATTTGGCATCGAGTAGCGTCTTCTTGACTGCTGCCGGCGTAGAGATGTCAGGCTTAGGCGCGCCTTTCTTCACTGCGAGCGCCAACCGAACTCTGGCCACTACAGTCGCGCTGCCAGGGACAATGTTGCCCGTCTTCAGTACTTCTTGAAAGGGCGCGAACAGAAGATCGATGTCGAGCCCCTTGCCGCTCGCAACCTGCTTTCTCGTAGGTACGCCACCGGCGTAGGTCACCTTCACGTGAGTACCGGTCTTGGTCTGAAAGTTGGCGAGCAGTTTGTCTAGAGGTTCCTTGATAGGGCCCGGCGCCAAAAGAGTGATTTCATTTTGGGCTCGCACGGTAGCCGAAAAACCCAAAAGAAGAGCAACGACCAGAAATGACGAGACGAGATGTTTCAAGCTTCCTCCTCAAAATTGCCGCTGTCACGAAATTAAACTTCTGCCCACCGAACCATTTACTCGTTCGCCGGATGAGACCTTATATACCAAGCTCGCTCTTGGCGTCACGCATTTCCGCGTCCGGCGCCAGGGCTGTGAAACCAACTGGCCCAACCGGTGAGGCTTTGTCAGAGACCCTTTGTTGTGGCTGGCTTGGCAGGTTCTTGACCGGCTGCCTTCTTTACGTTCTCAGGAACCGGAAAGACCAGATAAGGATTGGCGCCATCCCAGTTCTTAACCTGGATGTCCAACACAGTGTGGCCGCCCTGTTTCTGAAGGATATGGCCAGGGGACTGGACACCGCTCAAAGCTTCTCCATGGTCGGCGTAGTCGGAATAATCTGCTTCGATAACGAGCGCAGGATTGTCGGCCTGAGTCTCGACCTTCGTCACAAAGTTCTTCTGATCCAACGTAGCCTTTACGGTAACTCCGGCTAGCGGGCCGCCCAGAGGATAAGTGATTACCGGGGCCCCATTCTCGGTCAACAGTTTGGTTTTGTCGCCGGCCGCTATCGCCGCCTTCACGACCCCATAGGGAAGAATCCAAAGCTGGAGAAGCCGCTGCTTTGCTGCCGCCATGTCCGGAGTTGCTGTGCCCCATCCCGGCTCCAAGCCGGCGCCTGGCTGGGACTCATTCCACGCGTAACTATCGCGCACCGTTTGAATGGTGTGCTGTGGGGCCGCGCCTCCGTCCTGACTTGTACGAGTCGTCTCCTGGCGCACGGCCTGCGGATTGTAACTTAGCGCCACGTGGTATTCGGTCTTAAGCGCGGTCCGGGACCCGTCGCTGCTTGTGCCACTGCCCCAGATCTCCATTCTGTTGATCACGTCAATGAACGGAAGCCGTGCTGCTCCCGCGCGATTAGTTCGTCGAGCCATGCCGAGAGCTTCTGCGACACTCCTGACGGTCTTGCTGACGTCGGTCGCATTCCCAGCCGGCCCGTTGTTCGTCTGCGCTTGAGCTGTCTGGAAAGCAAACACCATTACTGCTGTGATCAGTGACAGCCTTATCGTATTTGCTCTCTTCAGCATGCCCTGTCCTCCGTGTGCAGGGGCGAATTAAACAATTGTGGCGCACGGCAGAAAACTTTAGTGGTGATCTTTGGTGACGGCGTGAGCGAGCTCTCTTTCGCTGCACGGCAGCACTTCCTGCAAGATCGCCTTGGGATTAGGATTCAGGAGCTGTATGCGGGGAGTAGTAGTCCAAGGCTCCAGCAGCACGTCGGGATCGTCTACCGTCGCCGTCCACGTAAGCTCGTTCCCATCGCGGTGGAAGCGCTCAACGACGTGCATATTCTCGCTGTGGAAGTCGCCTCCGAGTTGGTCGAACCAAGTACTTGTATTGAATCCCCAGGTGTCTACTACGAGAGTATCTCCCTCCCAGTGGGCGATACCTTCACCTGTATAAGTGCCGTCCAAATCCGCCAGCGGCGTATGTTTGCGACCGTCCGCAGGAATCATGCGGTACATCGTCTGGGTGGCGATGAGGCCGCCCTCGCCCGGATAAATAAAAATGAAATAATTCGGGAATTGGCCGATGTAAGTGGGAGGACCCCCGCGAGGAACGCCCGCGGGCATGCAATTGTTGGAGGGATCCTCTTCGTTGGCGTTCGCGTCCAGTTCCTTCACCATTTCCCAGTATTTCGGCCTGTAAATCGGCTTATTGGAGCCAACCCTACGCAACAGCGTGGCGGCACGTTCGCCCTCGGTGTCATCGATCGGTTTGCGGTCAGTCACGGGCCAGGTCGCAATCTTTGCGCCGCTATAAACGTCGTGGCTGGATGTCGGGCTCTCGATCGCGATGCCATCATTGTGCATTTGGTTTGGGAGCGACCCGAGATCGCCTCCTGCGCCGTTCCAAAGTCCCGTAAGATCCGGATGACCATCTGGCGTGTGCGGCGTGACACCGGTCGGTTTAGGCCTCACGTTGATAGAACGATCCATGGTCGGAGAGGTCTGAGTTGCATCCTGAGCGAGCGCCACCGCCGCCGGAAGCAAGCACAGCATCGCGGACAGCGTAACCAACGTGTTTCTAAGTGAGGCCATAGCGGTAAGCTGCTGTTGGTGCTTAGTTGCCGTTTTCGTCTACGCCGAATTTAAAGACCCGGCCATCGCCAAGCTTCAATTCTCGCAAAAACCCATTAGTCGAACCGTCTTTGGCCGGTGCGGCCGACACGACTATCTCATCTCCGGGCTTTATGCCACCGCGATCGGCTCGGCTCATTCCGGCCTTGCGGAGCGCTCCATACCCGGTTTCGAAAGCCCACTTTTTGACGTTACCGTCAGCATCCTTCACGCTCACCGTGATGAATGAATGTGGGCTAATCCATTCCACTTTGGCGACGGTTCCCGACACAGTCATTGTCTTGTTAACGTCGTACACTGCTAGAACGGAATGATGGGCTGACGCAGGTCCAGCCAAAACCAACCCGAGAATCCACAACGCTGCGCCGAACAAGGCACTGCTGACCTTCGAGCGCGACATATTGCCTCCCCGATGCAGTTTGGACGTCTAAACTCTTGTGTGTGTTACGAGAAAAGACCGCTTACTTCACTCAAACTATTGCGCACTGCCGCACGCACGGATAGCACCCAAGCTACGCACCCATCCGAAAATTGTCAAGATTACGCGCTGCCACCGCGCCTCTCGCTTGAATCAGAACCGCCTATAGTGTGAACGATTTTCATGTGCTATCGTCGCCCACTAGGAAGCCTCACCACTGCTCTGCATTAAAGCGAGGCCACCATGTTTTTACCGAAAGTTCTGGGAATTGCCAGTGCGTTCTTAACCGCCGCCATTCTGTTTGGCCCACCTCCGGCGGACGCAGGGATCACCAAGGTCCAGATCATCTCACGAGGTCCTGCATTCGGCGGGTACTCATTTCCAAAGGTTGGCACGTACGAGCGCATCGTCGGCAAAGGATTCGGAGAACTCACGCCTGGCGACCGTCACAACAATGTGATCGTAGATATCGGATTTGCACCGCGCAACGCTAGCGGCAAAGTCGAATACTCGTTCGATTTTTACATCCTGAAGCCGACCGACCTGAGCAAGGGTAATCACAAGATTTTCTACGAACCGCCGAACCGCGGCAGCAAACTTTTTGGCAATTTCAATCGATCGACGGGCGGCAACGATCCTGCTGCGATGAGCGATCCGGCCGCCACGTTCCTCGCGCCGCAGGGCTACACGATGGTTTGGAGCGGTTGGGACTTTGGCGCCGGGACCGACAATTCCAATTTCGATCTGACCATCGCGCTTCCGATCGCCAAGAATCCTGACGGTTCTTCCATTACCGGACCGGCCTACGAATACATCGTCAGTCCGGGTGCTTCCTACACATTGAATTACCCGGCCGCAACGCTCGATCAAACGAAAGCCACGCTGACGCATCGCGTTCACTTGGACGACGTGCCGCAGGTCGTCCCGGCGTCTGGCTGGGAATTTACGAATACCGGCAGTGCGATCAGGCTGCTTCCCGGGGGAACGTCTTTCGTTGCCAATGACATTTACGAATTCTCGTACACCGCGAAAGATCCCACCGTCAACGGCATCGGCTTCGCCGCAGTCCGCGACTTCAATTCGTTTTTGCGTTACGCGAAAGCGGACAGCGCCGGCGCCGCAAACCCGCTGGCGGGAGACGTGACGCGGATCTACACATTCGCTGTCTCTCAGCCGGGCCGGATGCTGAATGACTTTCGCAATCTGGGATTCAACGAAGATGAAAATGGCCGGATCGTCTTCGACGGACTTTTACAGTGGATTGCCGCCGGAGATGGAATCAACATGAACTACCGTTTCTCCCAGCCGGCGCGCACCGAACGCAATCGCCAGGATCAACTCTATGTGGAAGGGGTATTTCCGTTCGCCCACCAGCGATCGACCGATCCGATCACTGGCAAGACCGCCGGTCGCTACGACAAGTGCACGAAGACGAAAACGTGTCCGCTCGGAATGGAGGTTTACTCCGCGAATGAATATTGGGTAAAGGCGGCATCGCTTTTCACCACCGATCCTGCCGGCAAAATGGATCTGCCCGACCACCCCATGGCTCGTTATTACTTCATCTCGAGCGAGCAGCATGGCACCGGCAACCCAGCGACAAAAGGCAATTGCCAGCAGTTCCAGAATCCGTTGGACTCGGCGCCAGTGCTGCGTGCTTTGTGGGTGGCTTTGGATGAGTGGTCAACGAAAGGCGTCGCGCCGCCACCCAGCGCGGTTCCTCGTTTGGCCGATGGCACACTCGTCTCCCCCTTGCCGCAAAGCAGCGTCGGGTTTCCCAAGATCCCCGGCGTCGCATATACGGGGCTGATGTCTACGAGGTACTTATTCAATTACGGACCCGATTTCTACGGCACCGGCGTGATGGCGATCAATCCTCCGGCCATAAAGCCGCCCATATTTAACAATAAGGAGAATGGGCCGATCTATCCAAGTTATGTGCCCAAAACCGACGCCGACGGCAACGATGTCGCTGGCGTCCGCTTGCCTGACGTGACCGTGCCTCTAGCCACTTACACAGGCTGGGCTCTCCGATCGGGTCCGCAAGCGAACGACGGCTGCGAAGCCGCGGGGCAATACATCCCGTTCTCGAAAACCAAGGCCGACCGCATGAATTCTGGTGATCCGCGCCTGTCGATCGAAGAACGCTATCCCTCTCTTCCGGCGTACTCGTCAGCGGTTGAAAAAGCCATCGACGACATGATCGCGAAGCGCCTCATGCTTCCGGAAGACAAGTCGTTCAATCTGAACCGCCTCGTGCGGGTAGGCATAGCGACGGGAGCATTCGAACCTCCGCGCAATGCGAGCAATCAGCCTTGACGATAAAGCGGCGCTGATTATGGTCTTTACTGACGCGAAAAAAAATTGAAATCAGCACAATCCGCTAATACAGCGATGTTCTCTTCGGGCGTCCCTGCCGTCGACGCGCTGCGTAATCCCACCAGATAGATAGAACCTCCGAACAACGGCCGCCGACCCCTCTGCGCCCACAATCAGATGGCCGATTGGCTCTCGGCCGTCATCCGATGTATGAGGAAACTTGTGACCCGATCCTACGTGTTTTTTGCAAAAAGCTGGCTCCAAAAAAAATACCTTTCCTTTCTTATCGTTTCATTCCTGGCATGGCCGATCATGGCGGCCACTACGCTCGCACAGGATGACAGCCCATCATTCACCGCCGCAGCAATCGACGTTTCCGACACCGATTCAAGCGTACCAAGCTCGGATACGGCACTTCCGCCGAATGATCCGGCCAACCCGCAAGCAAGCTCCAACGCAACCGGCGCGACCATCGATCCCGACTTCTCTTTGAAGCATTTCCCGGTGCGGGTCTTGCAGGATCAGAAAGAACTCTGGCTCTTTCCGACGCAACTGGCCCGTGGCAAACACTGGATCCCCACGCTCGCCATCATAGGCGTCACCGGCGGGCTCATTGCAGCGGACCCGCACATAGAACCCCATGTCCGCAACAATCCTGCCTTTGACGAGACCTCCGAAATTTTCAGTACGACGAATACCGGCATTGTCGAAGCGGGAGTTCCCGCTGCGATATACCTTACGGGTCTCCTGCGGCACGATTCCTATACGCAAGAGACGGCGATTCTGGCCGGCGAGGCTTATCTCGACAGCGCGATTCCGCACGTAGTCATAAAGATGATTAGCCGCCGCCTCCGGCCTTCGGCAGTGCCTGCCAGTCACGATTTTCGGGATACTTTTTTCCAAAGCAAGCTTGGCTTTTTGGGCAAAGGAAGCAGTTTCCCTTCTGGTCATGCCGCGGCGGCATTCTCCATCGGCACGGTCATAGCTCGCCGTTATGCATCTCACAAATGGGTCCCCTGGGTAGCTTACGGCGTGGCGGGAGTGATCAGTTTTTCCCGCGTTCCTGATCTGGCTCATTTCCCTTCGGATGTTTTCCTGGGCGCCGCGCTCGGATACACAATCACCAGGTATGATGTGTTCAGGGAGAGAAACCGCTAGCGATGAGGTCCAAAAGAATACGATAAAGGGCGCATTGCAGCGGCTCCGCTTTCCAGAAAAACTCCCCGGCCGAACTCCAGTCGAGAAAAGAGTGCTCAGTTGCGTCGCGTAACGCAGCGCCTTTGTATGCTGGCGCTCATTGTCCTGCTCGTTCCAGGAATTTCGCCGGCCTACTCTGTTCTGTCGCATGAGGCCATCATCGATAGCTCCTGGGAGATGGGGATTAAGCCGCTCCTTTTAGCGCGATATCCCAACCTAAACGAAGACCAGTTACGCGAAGCAAGGGGCTACGCCTACGGTGGTTCAGTCATTCAGGACTTAGGCTATTACCCATTCGGAAGCCGTCTCTTCACCGACCTTCTTCATTACGTCCGCAGTGGCGACTTCGTTGAGATCATGCTTCGCGACGCTCAAAATGCGGACGAGTACGCCTTCGCACTCGGCGCAGTAGCGCATTTTTTCGCCGACAGTATCGGACACCCGGTCGCAGTCAACCGCTCGGTCCCGTTGGCCTATCCTAAGCTCCGCCGGAAATTTGGAGATTCCGTTACCTTCGAGGAGGGGAAGAAGGAACATATCCTGGTGGAATTTTCATTTGACGTCATTCAAGTAGCCGCTCATGCCTACGCGCCCCAGACCTACCACGACTTCATTGGATTCCAGGTTGCCAAACCTTTGCTGGAACGCGCCTTCAAAGAGACTTATGGCTTGGAGATGAAAGATATCTTTTTTAACGAAGACTTGGCGATCGGCACATATCGGCGCGGGGTTAGCAAAACCATTCCCCACATTACGCGCGTAGCGTGGTCGCAGAAACACGACCAAATCGCCAAGCTGGTGCCCGGCATCCAGCGGAGAAAATTTGTTTACACGCTGTCGCGCAGAGAGTATCGAAGGGATTTCGGCGAAACATACCGCAGCCCCAGCTTTGGCGCAGACATTTTGGCTTTTCTATTGAGAATTGTTCCCAAGATTGGGCCTTTCAAAGCTTTGTCATTCAAACTGCCGACCCCGCAGATGGAGATGTTTTTTCAGGACAGTTTTGCGTTGACGACACGGCGATATGACCAGGAGCTGCGCCAGATCAAGTCTGAAGGCATCATGCTTCCCAACGAAGACATCGATACAGGCGCGCTCACAAAATTTGGGGAATATGAGCTTGCTGACGAGACCTACGCGGAACTTCTAGACAAACTGGCCAAGCAAAACTACAACGGGCTGTCCGCAAGCCTGCGGACCAATATCCTGCGCTTTTACGCCTCTGCCAGCAGTGCTTCAATTCCTCCGAAAGAAAAAAAACGTTGGGAGAAAACAGAAAAGGAACTCGACCAGTTGAAAAATGTAAATGTAACGGCCGGGAATTGGGTGACGCCAGCTGACCAATGTATTGACCTCCCAAGTGGCGATTAGCGGCATTCTTACCCCAAACTGCTGTGTGTTCCCTCAGTTAATGACCTTTCCTGTGCGTGCCAAACCGCTTCTATGCGGTCGTGCTAGCATTCAGAGAACAGTGGTCAAGCCTCTATGAACGTTGAATGTCCCCATTGCGGCGCGAACTACCCGGCAGAGGAAAAAATGTTCGCGAGCGAATCCAGAGTGCACGTTGAATGCACGCAGTGCCATTCCAATTTTGCCGTAAGCGCTCCTACTGACGACCCTCAGTTACCGGCTGACCAAACCGTGGCGCTTGCTGTTATCGAGGGTCCAGCAAGAGGGCAAGTATTTCGTTTGACTAAGCCTCGCATCATACTGGGCCGGTCCGGCGCGGATATCGTCTTATATGATCCCGAAGTGTCTCGAAAGCACTGCATGATCGAAGTGCGCGGTTCGACTGCCACCCTCGTTGACCTTGGCACCACGAACGGAACGTTCGTGTCAGGAAAGAACATTAAAATCTACCAACTCGAACATATGTCTAAATTTCGCATCGGCGCCACCACGCTGGTGTTTACGGTTACCGATAAAAAGTCGCGTGAATCCGCTGCGCCTCCTACTCTAGTGGTCAGATCTCGCCGCTAAAAATCTGTAGATTCTGGTGCAATCACGAAGTTGGTGAGCGTGCCGACGCGCTCGACTTCGAGTTCCACCTTATCGCCCGCTTTCAGATAGCGTCCCATCTCCAATCCACAGCAGCGCCGGTTTTTTCCTGATTCCGGAATCGTCCCGGTGCCGGAACCGAAAAACTCGCCGGGAGAAAGCGTTTCGCTGCGCGACACGTAAGCGATCATCTCCTCGAAGCTCCAGCGCATGCCCTTCGTATGCCCGTAGGACACTTCTTCCGAATTGACGCGCGCATGCATCGCCAGATTGTAGGGTTCCGGAATTTCATCGGGTGTAACCAACGCTGGACCCATTGCGTTGCCGCCGTCGAAATCCTTTCCTTTCGCGGGGCCCAGATGCCCCCCCATCTCCTTGGCTTGAATATCCCGCGCGGAGAAATCGTTGAAGATGGTATAGCCGCCGATATAGTCGCGAGCTTTTTCGGCGGAGATGTCTCGGCCTGTCTTGCACAGAAAAATGCCCCACTCCAGTTCCCAATCAAGTCGGTGAGTAAAAGACGGAATAGCCACGCGTGCCCCGTCCCCCACCACGCTTCGGCGATTGCCTTTGTAATAGAGAGGGCGCTCGTACCATGCCCGGTTCATGCGATAGGCGAGTGTGGCCTTGCGTCCAAATATGCCTTCGATCCATTCGTCGACCACGCCGCGCCACCGCGGCATCGATAGGCGCCGCAGGCAATTGATGGCGTGTTGCTCGAAACTCATGAAGTCACGCATCGACTCGGGGCGGGGTACGGGCGAGAGCAATTCGACGCTGCCTCGCTCCATGATCACACCCTCCGGTTGTCGCGAGAGCGCAAAATCGACCGCCGCCCGAGCTGTTTCTCGCGCCTCAACGCCGCCCTCGAGGAACCCAATCATGCTCGCTAATTGTGGATGAAGTTGGCCGCTGCGAAGCTTTTCGGCAGCTTGGAGCCGAATAACCTTGGTGTCACCGTCGATAAGAGCGCCAATTTCTTCCAGCGACTCTTCCCGAATGGGGGCACGCGGCTTATTGCGGAAGGTAATCAGTCGCACGACGAGGATTGGCCGGATGCCATAGGGCGCCCTGTCTCAGCACGTCGCGGGCACACGATTTCAAGTTACGAAAATGGCTACGCTAGCTCTTCTTCGTCAGCTCGTTGTAGACCACAGTCGTATATGAGGGAAATTGCGGCGCTCCGGGAGCCGCGGGCGTATCGGTTTCGCCGAGCGCTTGTTTTACTTGATCCAACGATTTGCCTTGAGCCACTAGCTTCTTGATCTCTTCGTGCCTGGCCTGTACCTTTGCGAGCCTCTGCTGCACGTCGGCTTTCGTTTGCAAATCGCCATGACCGGGAACGTAGGTATCGGCGTTCAGCCCAACCAACCCTTTCACCGTCTGAATCCAGCCTTCTGACGAGCCGTTCTTCTCCGCATGAATCAGCGTATAGGGTTGATTCGTCGCGATAATGTCGCCCGTGAACACGATCTTTTGTTCCGGCAGGTAAACCATGAGATCGCCACTGGTATGCGCTGGCGCATAGTGCAACAAAGTGAGCTTTACTCCGTTGATCGTGATGTTTTCTTTATTCGCCACCGTTTTGGTGGGAAGCCGGTCTTGTGGAGCGGGATTCCGCGAACTGGCGGAAGCCTCCATCTCCTTCTTGCAGTTTTCCTGGGAAATAATCGTCAGCCCAGATGGAAATGCGGCCAGTCCGTTCACGTGATCGCCGTCGCTGTGGGTCACGATGACGGTAGTCACTGGCTTCGGTGTAATTTTTGCAATTTCCGCGAGCATCTCCTTGGCCGACGCTGGAGTGGTCTTCGCGTCAATAACGATCACGCCGTCTTTGCCAATGATGATGCCGGTATTTCCTCCCGCGCCCCCCTGGGTCCAATACACGTCACTCTTCAGCTGCTTGACAGAGAGCGGCGGCGGTTGCTGTTGAGCGTTCGCGACGCTTGCAAACGTCAACGCAGTTAGCCCAGTGGCCAAAACAAGCCCGAATCTCCTAGCTCTCATCGAAATGTCCTTTCCTCCTGAAGCTCAAAAAGCACCAGGGACCGCACGGTGACCTTGGCTATCTTTCAGCGACCTTCGACGATTGCTGTGTAGCCATCTTCACATTCTGAGGAATGGGAAACACCAGATAGGGATTGTTGGCGTCCCAGCTCTTGATCTGGATATCCAGCACTGTTGAGCCGCCCTGTTTCTCGACCATATGGCCGGGGGACTTGATGTCGGTCAGAATTTCACCGTGGTCTGCGTAGTCGGAATAATCTGCCTCCATATCCATTGCTCCGCCGGTTTGAGCCACGACCGTGGTGATAAAATTTTTGGAATCAAGCGTCGCTTTTAGCGTCACACCAGCCAGTTCCCCCGAAAGAGGAACGCTGAGGACCGTAGCTCCATCTTCGGTTGACACTGTGGCCTTGTCGCCCGCAGCAAATCCTGCTTTGATGACGCCGTAGGGAAGGATCCAGATCTGAAGCAGACGCTGCTTAACCGCGGTCATTGCCGGAGTCGCGGTGCCCTTTCCCGGAACGAGGCCCGCACCGAACATGGACTCATCCCAGGCGTATTTTTCACGGACGGTCTGAATCGTATGCTGCGGAGTCCCGCCGGCATTCGTGCGCGTGATCTCCAGCCGCATGGCCGGAGGATTGTAGCCGAGCGCGGCGTGATATTCCGTCTTCACCGTTTGACCGGAAACGGAACTCGTGCCGCTCCCCAAAATCTCCATTCGGTTGATCACATCGATTTCCGGAAGCAGCGCGCCTCCCGGTCCCCCGGTTCGAGGCATACCTAAAGCGTCTGCGGCAGCTTTGACCGCCTTGGCAGCTTCAGACATGTTGGCGGCCGTTTTTGTCTGGCCGCTCTGCGCCCCGGCGCACTGGAAAGCGACTATCGCAATCGCAGCACCCGTTAGCACCTTCATCAATTTTGCTTTCGTCGACATGCGGTCTCCTCCAAACTTGACACCTTATGGGGCGCCTGCGCGCCTTTCCATGGCGAGAAATTTCTAGTGATGTTCTTTGGTAACGGCGTGAGCCAGATCTCTTTCGCTGCAGGGCAACGATTCGGGCAGCACTGCCTTCGGATTTGGATTGAGCAGCTGTATCCGCGGCGTCGTGGTCCAGGGTTCGAGCAGCACGTCTGGATCGTCGATTGTCGCGGTCCATGTCAGCGTGTTTCCGTTGCGTTGAAACCGCTCGACTACATGCATGTTTTCGCTATGAAAATAGCCGCCGAGTTGATCAAACCAGGTCGCGGTGTTGAAGCCCCACGTGTCAACCACTAAGGTGTCTCCATCCCAATGGGCGATGCCTTCGCCGGTATAACTCCCGTCCAAATCCTGCAGCGGCGTGTGCTTCCGGCCATCGAGAGGGATCATCCGGTACATCGTCTGCGTGGCGATCAGGCCGCCCTGACCCGGATAGATGAAGATCAGATAGTTGGGAAATTGGCCGATATAAGACGGACTGCCCACGCGCGGAACACCTGCAGGCATGCAGTTATTGGAGGGATCTTCCTCGTTGGCGTTGGCGTCGAACTGCTTCACCATATCCCAGTATTCGGGCTTGTAGATGGGCCTGCTTGCGCCCATCCGGCGGAGAAGCGTGGCCGCACGTTCGCTCTGCTCCCCATTCTGCCGTCTGGGTTTCGCGAGCGGCCAGGTTGCAATCTTTGCGCCGGTAAGCACGTCATACGTCGAATGGTCGTTCTCCACGGCGATGCCTTCGTTGTGCATTTGGTTTGGCACGCCTAGCAGATTGTCCGCCATTCCGTTCCACACGCCCGTAAAGTCGGGGTGCCCATCCGCGGTCCTCGGCGTCACACCAGTAGGCGCCGGTCTTACGGTGACGTTATGCATCATCCCCGGCGCTTCCTCCTGCGCAAAAGCCGGAGCAGCAACCAGGCACAGCGATACGGCCAGACTAGCGAGCCCAAGATGTCCAAGATATTTCATCGCGAAAAACCTCCTGTCGCGTACTTGCGGCTTAGTTGCGCCGGTTAGTTGCTGCCATCCGCGACGTTGCCGTTCGGGTCGTAGTTGAACTTGAAATCGCGGCCGTCGCCCATCTTCATTTCCCGCATAATTCCATTCGTTGAGCCGTCCCGCGCGGGCTGCGCGATGATCGTAACTTCATCTCCCGGCTTTATGCCGCCCCGGTCGGCCCTGCTCAGTCCCGATCTCCGGAGGGCCGCTTGCGCGCCCAATTCGAAGCCCCACTTCTGAACGTTTCCGTTCGCATCCTTGGCATTTACCGTTATGTACGAATGGGGATTGATCCATTCGACTTTCGCAATGGTGCCAGTAACGGTAATCGTCTTGTGGATATCAAACACAGATTGAACCGAATGGTGCGCCAACACGGGTCCCGCAAAGGCCAAACTCACAACCCACAGAGCAGCCGTCACCTTGAAGCCCTTCATATTGCCTCCTTGATGTCGGAGAGATGTTGTTGTCGCTGTTGTCGCTTTAGACGTGCGCGCCCCGTCGTCTGTTTCCAATAAAAAATCGTGCGCCTTCCATCGATCGTAATTGGTAATAGTGACTAAGGTTGGGCCAATCCTACACCGGTTCGGCCATAACTTTCCACAACGGCGAGGCGCGGGAGGCTGTTTGCGCCCCACCCTCGTTTTTGGACTCCTCTGAAGGCGGTCGCGAAACCGGCGCACGCGACTACAAACTGTTGAAGGGCGCGCTTAGGCGGATCCGAAGTCGACGTAGGACGCGGTCGAAATCTCCAAGCGCGGTGGGAGTATTAGAACTGGCTCCCAATGCGAAAGTCGTCGACTTTGGTCAGTGCGGCTTTAGTTGTCGATCCCGATATCGTTTTTCCCATCTCCTTTTATTCTTTCTGGTTGGGCTGCCCTTTACCTGTAATCAAGCTCCGTAGACTACCGTTGATATAAGAGCCCCATGCGTTTGAGCAGGTGCCATAACATTCATGGTCGGGGACCAAGCCCGCGTGGGTGAAGCGGACCTCGGTTTTGTCACCCTTTTTGGCGATTTCAAAAGTAATTTGTGTGCCATTCCACTCGCTTTTGTCTTTAACGAAATCAAGCTGGCTGTCTAAAACAAGCCAACCGACTTTTTTGCCGGGGATTAACTCTGTTATCTTCTGTTTGGAATAATGGTGGGGTTTGTAACGGTACGTAAACTCATCACCGAGTTTGTCGGTGCTACCTTCAACGCCCGGCTCTCCTGACCACCATCCACGAACATTATTGATGGCAGCGAAGGCTTCTTCCGGAGTTTGGTCTACCGTAAAGGTAGTGGTGAAGTTTTGAGCATTCATCGTTTCTCTCCTTCTGTTTCTGGCCGTGCCGAAGTTGCACCGTGTCTCTCTTTGCTTATGACTTGACGAGCTCTGCTTCTACGAGCGCCGCGAACTGGCGCTCGAGCGCCTTGACCGCACCGTTGCGCCAGCCCTGCGCCACGGACTCTGACATGGGGTCCGGGAATATGTCCTCCTCCTCTTTCTCCACTCCGTCGAAGATGGCTCGCGCAACGGATTCCGGAGAGGCCTTCGGTACGTCGAAGCCTCTGGACATATCCGTGTCCACGGGGCCGGCCAAGACGGCATGTACCCTCACGCCTCCTGGGACCAAAAGAGCGCGTAGCGATTGTGACAGGGAAAACGCAGCTGCCTTGGAGATCGAGTAGGCCGGAACGATTGGCAACGCAGCCCAGGCCGCCACTGACAAAACGTTGACGATGGCTCCCCGAGAACGAGTCAGCAGTGGCAGGAAGGCCTGGGTCACGTCATACGTGCCAAAGAGATTGACGGAGAGGTGCCGTTCGAGCGCGGCACGATCGCTCAAATCATCGAAAAGCGCCAATCCGGCATTATTTATGAGGATATCGAGAGATTCGACTCTCTCGACAGCTCCTTGGATCTGCGCAGCGTCGGTCACTTCCAGAGTCAGGGGCGTGACGCGCCCATCCAAGTGGGAAAAGGGCTGGCGCGTACCGGCATACACCCGCTTCGCGCCTCTCCTCAAAGCTTCCTCGACCAGCGCCTGTCCTATACCGCGATTGGCCCCGGTCACCAAAACTGCTTTGTCCGCGATTGTCATATATCCTCCTATCTGATTTAACGTCTCGGGGACGTCGAAATTTATTGGCAACGGCTCGTGCGACGGCAACTCACTTCGCGTGCGAAACCACCTTAGGCTCATCAACCGAAATCTTTGTTCCTTCGTGTTCCACTGAATAGTTCTCCGCTGCCGGCCTTGGCCCGAAGTCCTGTGGAAACGACAGGCCACGCGTGGATCGCTGAGCCGCCTCTATAGAGTTGACGCGCAGGAAGGCTTAATTTCGACAGGCCAATCGGAAAAAATTAGCCCCGTCTTTGGAGCAGGAACTTTCTCATTTAAGATAAATTGGAGTTTCGTCTCTTCAAGACACTAATGCATTATCGGAGGCGCGCTCTCGCGAAAAGGTCAAGGCGAGCAGGGCATCTGAGCTCTCCTATCGAGTCAATTCGATTCAGGAAGATGCGTGTAGGAATTCCACCCTTTAGTGCGTGGCGAGCCCGAGCGCGAGCAAAACGAACGCCATGATTAGCCCTGATGTTCTAAGCCAATGGTAGACGTCCCAGCGATGTTCCTGGACATGCCAGTCACCAGGAAGGGAATTCGGCGCCCATCGGGCAATGCGATTATTGATAGGCACGGGGCCGATTAACGAAAATACTACGGCGGCGACCTGAATCGTGAGTGCAATTGCATCGATGCGCCAGACAAACCTGTTCGAGTGCTCGAAAGGCAGAAGTAGAAGAAGATTGAGCAAAGTAGAAACGGCCATCCAAAAAGGCATGATGTGGCCAAACAGCTTCGCGAAAGATGCGCGTACAGGAATGTGCACCTCGAGCGGTTGCTTGTTGAGGGCCGGGTGACCAAATACTGCGACGTTCATTTCACTGCCGCACATCAAGCCCAACACAATCACGGCAAGAAGTTGGAGCGGCATGGATACTCCTTTTCTGGTTGGGCTTTTTAGGGCATCACAGAGGAGCCTTTCTGTGTGTCACGTCCCTATCCTTTTCGCATTGACTTTCTAGCGTGGCAAACACCAGCTCTCTTTAATTTTGCAAAGTCGTCCAAGCATCCCGTCGTATTCCTTGGTAATCGCGTCCCTCTCCGTTATACCGAGAAACTGGACCATATATCCATGGGGGCCGTGAAGGATGACAAATGGCGATGGACTCTCCTGCCAGCGCCCATGCTCACTGAAGTAATGCAGTTGTTCGGGCTTTGGAGTCGCTCCCCCCACGTCTTCATTGGATACATTCGGGGCATAGTGCATCACGTGAGGCACGTTCGCGGTCGCTACATCGTCATTGTCATCCGGATTCACGTAGGTCCTGAGGATTGGAGACAACATGTATGAGACACCGGCTCGTTCCGGCGCTTCATAGTATTTTGTTTTGTAACGGTCTTGGATGATCTTCTTTAGTTCTTCGGGAGAGGTTCCCTTCGCCTGCATCTCCGCGACATCAAAGAAGACCCGCATCTGTGCTTTAGCGCCCGCTTCATCAAAGGAAATCGGGTAGAGAATATCGTCTCGATACTCCCTCAAGGGCCAAATCCCCCTGAACGTATCATCGCCGGTTCGAGCAACAAGGGCCGTGAATCCATTCGTGCCTTTACGGGCAACTTCAAAGCCCTTGTCAGGATTCAAGACATATACAGTGGCATTGTCTCTGAGGTGCGGTGGGAGCGCGCTGAGCGCCAGCTGGATC
Source organism: uncultured Acidobacteriota bacterium (assembly GCA_963846235.1). Taxonomy (GTDB): domain Bacteria; phylum Acidobacteriota; class Terriglobia; order Acidiferrales; family UBA7541; genus Palsa-189. The sequence continues at coordinate 1,158,030 of CAWJVF010000002.1, read as the reverse complement.
TCCAAATCTCGCGGCAAGGGCTCAAGTTTGTTCGTCCCCCTGGCGGTCTCTTTATTTTGTGTGCTTGCTGTGAGCGAGAACAGTAGAGCTAAAACTACGGAAGCAATCGGAATCTTTGTCATTTGAGCTCCTTTAAGTTTCAACTTCCGATCGAATCTCCAATGGTTTCTGTCGCTACCTTAGCGATGCTACGCAACACCCGCCGCGCTCAAGCGCCTTGCTAGCGCCATGCGCCAACCCTCCGCGATGGACAGGGACGCGGCACCGCTAAGCCGCCTCTATAGGGTTGACGCGCAGGAAGGCTTAATTTCGACAGGCCAATCGGAAAAAATTAGCCCCGTCTTTGGAACAGGAACTCTCTTACTGCTGGGTCCTCAGCCAGGCCGATCGCACGGTCGAAAGCGTCGAAGGCCTCACGCGCTTTCCCTAGGCGCTGCAGGAGGTGAGCGCGGACTGCCCAGTAGGGCTGATAAGTGGATACGGCTTCCAAGTCAATTCCGTCCAGTACCGCCAATCCTGCTTCAGGTCCGTTCGCTTCGCCGACTGCCGCAGCGTATCCAGTTCGCGTGCCAAGCGTCGGCGATATGCGGATCAGCTGTTCGTAGAACAGCACGATTGCACCCCACTCGGTCCGGCCGCTGCGTGCCCGCTCAGCGTGTACGGACTGAATGGCAGCCTCGAGTTGAAACCGGCCAGCGCGGCTGTGACTCGCTGCCTCGGCGAGAAGGCCTTCCGCTTCTTCTATCAATGGCAAAGACCACTGCTGTGAATCCTGCTCCAAGAGAGGAATATAGCGGCCATCCGGTCCCCGCCGCGCCGGCCGCCGCGCTTCACAGTGAAGCATCAGAGCCAGCAATCCCCGGACTTCCGCTTCTCTGGGCATTAGCTGAAGAAGGACGCGCCCGAGCCAGATCGCTTCTTCGGCAAGCTCCCGGCCGCGCTGGTCGACGCCCTGCATATCGTCCCAGCCGATCCCGAAGGCAGCGTAAATAGCCTCAAGCACAGCGTCGAGCCGCTCTGGCAAATCGCGTTCTTGAGGAACTTCGAATTGAATCCCGCCGTTGCGGATCTTCGTTTTGGCACGCACCAGGCGCTGACCCATTGTCGTGGGTGAGACAAGGAAGGCATGTGCGATGCGCGCCGCATCCAGGCCCAGAACGGACTGGAGCATGAGCGGCGTGTGCATAGCCGAATCAATTGCCGGGTGGGCACATACGAACAGCAGTTTCAGCCGTTCATCTGGAAACTCGGTTGACACGGTCGCCTCGGTAGAGCTTTCCCTTAGCAGCAGGAGAGTAGGCTCGCTGGCTAAGGCTACCTGCCGATGACGCAAAAAATCGATAAAGGAGTGGCGCGCCGTCGTCAGCAGCCAAGCCTCCGGATTTTGCGGTACTCCGTCCCGCGGCCAAGTCGTGATCGCTGCGACTAACGCGTCGCTGAGAGCGTCCTCCGCGCTGGCCACATCGCGCGTGTGCGATGAAAGGTATGCCACCAGACGGCCGTATGATTCGCGAGCCACGCGCTCGATTGTCCGGTGAATGCTCTCCTGGCCGCTTCCACTCATCCCGTGATCCGCCCCCTCAATTCAGGCGTGAGCGGCCGCACTTCCACAGCACCATAAGAGGCCGCCGGACAGCGCGCCGCCCAATCGAGGGCTGCATCGAGCGAGGGAAGCTCCACAATAGTGAATCCCCCGAGTTGCTCCTTGGTATCGGCGTAAGGACCGTCCTGCACGCTGCGCTTTCCCTCCTTGAGTCGGACTGTAGTGCCAGTCTCTGGCAGTTGAAGCGGATCACCGCCGACGAAGACGCCGGCCTCGACGAGTGCCTTGTGGTATGCCCGCCAGGCACCAACGTAGGAGTCTTTGTTTCGTGTCGCAAAAGCTTCCGGTGATTCGTAGATTAGCAGGGCGAATTTCATTAGCCTTTTCTCCTTTGGGAACAATTAATGCACCTGAACGTATGACGGATGAGACGCGGGGTATTCGACAGATTTCAGGAAATCTCAAGGAATTTCAAGCAGCCACCAGCGAATTGAGGTCCGTGACCGGCAAGGTGGTGATGTGCGGGCGTTTGTCGGGCACTGGGCCCGTCGCTGTTTTCCAACACGGGTCTCCGCTCCGACTCCCTAAAGTACTGGGGCGATTGCTACGGCAACAAACCGAAAACGGCCACGCTTGTGGGCGTTCCCACGTACACTCGCCCGTTTGCAATCATCGGCGTGATGAATTTGTTGTCAGCGAAGTGGTCGCGTGCACTGCTGGCCTGATTGGAGTTGTACAGCTCCTTGCCTACGTTCGTGGCATCGTAAGCATGCAGCACTCCGGTATTGCCGTTTTCCACCGCCCAGACAATCCCGTTCGTGGTTTCGTTCGCGGCGGAAATGCTCGGCGTCGTGCCCGGGTAGGCAAAGTTGGTTGCACTGTGTGAAGCCGGTATGGTGGCTAGTTTGGCGTTGGTGATGGGGAAGGCCTTGAGCGTATCGCCAATGGCGCCGTAATAGACCGTATTGTTGAAATAAGATGGCTTGCCGAATTCGCCTCCGGATAGCTCACCGGTAATCAGCTGATAGATATTGCCTGAATTGAATTTCCCCATGTTGTCGCGGTCCAGAACATAGATATTCGCGTCTTTTCCCGACCCCACTGCCAAATGCCGCGTTGAGCCACTCGCGTCGGTCATATCCGGCAACAACAAAGGGCCACCGGAACCGAAATCGAGGTCTTGATTCGATTGAGCCACTGTGTTCGAGGGTGTGAAGTAATCAAGCAGTGACAGCGGAGCTGACGAAGAAATCTTTGCAAAACAGTTTCCGCAATCATGCTGCGAAGGGAATCCGGATTGGGTCAAGTTTGTGTCGAACGTGCCGTTGCCAACGATGAAATAAATATTCCCGGAGGCATCCAAGCCTGGCGCTGCGCCCGACATCCATATGCCTCCATCGCTCCCGTTGGGTACGAGATTCAAAACCGCGGTTTGCTTGAGAGTATCGGCGCTATAGGCCATAACCCACGAAGTGTATGCGCCCTGATCGCAGTGCGAGCCCCAGGTGGTGTAAATCGTTCCATTGAACTCCAGAACGCCTGGCCGCTCGTTATATGCGGAGGGATCAAAAAACACACTTCCTCCCGAGCTGCCCGCGCCCGTGCCCGGATAACTGGCAGTAACGACCGTAGGCCCGCCAAAAAGTTCCGCGCCGCTAGTCAAATCCAGCGCATGTATCCGATGGATGTAAGTTCCGCTGGCGTTTTTGGAGACGGCCACGACGTAGATTGCTCCGCGCTTGCGGTCAATCACCGGGGTGGAAGTTACACCGATTTCAGGCGTCACCTGGCCGCAGCCGCGGTCGTCGCTGGGCACTTCGCCGGGCAATTCGGTGGATGTGACCCATATAGGCTTGCTTGCGCTCGAGCCTATGCTGTCGGCATCGAAGGCGTAGACGCAGCCGTGTTCTGTGGCGACGTACAGAACATTCTTCATTCCACCCGGAAGGGAGAGGTTCGAGAGGTAAAGCGGTTGCGCGTCGACTTTGCCAACCACGGCAAACTCGCCAAGCTTCCCGAATTTGGTGGAATTCACGTTCATAGGGGTCAGAATCGTTTCGTTCGTGTTCTGACCGGTGCGCAAATTGTCGTAGTGATATGTGACGACATCGATGGAAGATGGCGCGGCGGAATTCGTACTGGGGGTGCCGATGGCGCCGCAGCTGGCATTGACGTTCGGGTTTCCGCTCGAAGTCGGGTTGCTATTCGCTGAGTTGCCACAGCCTGAAAGCAAAGCCAACGTCAGGCTTGCGCCCAAAATAAAGAATAAAAGATTCGAGGAGCGGAAGTGGCCCATGTGATCGCATATTGGATGATATTCAAAAGTATTGGTTGCCCTCCAACCGGCCAAGATGGCAAGTTTTTGCGGGGAGAAACGCAACCAAATTAGAATTTGGAGTTAAGTTTTATATCGCGGAAAAAGCCGTGCGGCATTCTCGCGATCGATTGCCTGCAGATCCTTCGCGCTAAACACCCCGCATTCCTTCAATCCCTTCACGTGATCCGCGGCGGTGCGGAAGGGGAAGTCCGTGCCAAAAACAACTTGCGATACGGGCACGACTTTGAGAAGCGCAGACATGGCCGCAGCATTAGCGGTTTGCGCGGTGTCGTAGTAGAACTTCGCCGCCTCGGCCAAAAACCCTTGAGGAAGCTGCGCTGCAAATGCCGGACTCTTCGCTAAATTGACGAAGCGCTCAATCAAAAAGGGCATGGTGCCTCCGGCGTGCGAGAAGATAATGCGCACGTTCGGGCAACGCCTGGCCGTTCCGCCGAAAACGTATTCCGTGATCGCGCGAGTCGTATCGGTTCCGTACTCGATTTCCGAGTCGGAGATATTAGGCAGAACGTTTTTGCAGCAAGCGGCGGATTTGGGATGAGTGTAAACGACGGCGCCACGCCGGTTGAGTTCGTCGAAAACAGGATTGAAACCAGGATCGCCGAGCCATTTGGTGTCGTAACTTGTGTACATGGCCACACCGTCAGCCTTGAGAGTATCGAGGCCGTACTCGATCTCCTTCAAGCTTCCGTCGACGTCCGGCATGGGCAGATTGACGAACATGCCAAAGCGGCCCTTGTGATCGGCTACCAATCGCGCCGCTTCTTCATTGCAACTACGAGCCAAACGCCGCGCCACTGCGTCGTCGCCATGCCAAACACCGGGAGGCGCAAGCGAAAGGATTGAGGTGGCCACTCCGGCTCGATCCATATCTTCGAGATCTTTCGTAGGCGTCCAACTGAGAACGGGTTGAGAAAGAAGGTGTTGGGCGCCAAGTTCCGACGCATACGCGGCAGGGGTCAAGTGGTTGTGAACGTCAATCCGGTGTGGCGCGGCGGCGGCCTGGGCTCCAAAGGCACTTCTGGAGATAAGGACGTTCGCGCCGATGGCGGCGAGCCCACCCAGGAATTCCCGCCGGCCGAGGTCGGCTGTGGCACGACGTTCGAGCTTCATAGGTACCTCCGGGTGCGTTTGGCTTGGCCGGTCCGTGGAGGACGCCACTCTACTCTCCTTGTAACGATTCTCGCAAGAACAAGATTCCCGCGCAGCCCGACTTCGGAGATGAGAAAACATCGAAAAACTGTGTGGGGTACCCCCCCACCCTTTTTGTGTAAGTGTTCATTTCAGAAGACTTGTGCCTGACACAGTATGTGCCCACTTGGGGGAAATAACGGGATGATCCGGAACAAACGAAACCGACACAGAGGTCACCGAGACACAGAGAACACAGAGACACAGAGAAGCGCGCCTCAGACTTGGGAGTTCGATCTGGACAAGAACGTGAGCTCCGGTAAATCCTGGGAGCGTCGAGAAGGAAGTCGGTTACCCTTTGATTCGAAAGGATCGCGACTGGAAGTGTGCTTGGTAGGGGAGGGCTAATTTTTTAGCGAGCGTAGATAAGCAGATCAGAACGACTCCAAAGTCCAGTTCACTGCCTTGGATCACGCCTCAAGTGAAAAGCAGATCCCTCGGCCTTCGGGCCTCGGGATGACAGCTTTAAATTGCGGCGTTACCGCATTCGCTCTGGGCCAATACGACAAAGCTTATCCCGCAGAGCGATACCGCAGAACAACCCGCCTCAGGCGTATATCTATTTTACCGCGCGAGTAAAGAGGCTTGCGGGAATGGACAGACCGCAAGTGGGACGATTTTCGAAACGGCGGATTAGCAGTTCGATGAGAAAGCTTGTGGGCGTGCGGCAGTCAAAAAACGCTCTCGGGACCTCAAGGCGGTGAGAACATGCCGCGCCGATAAAGCGTCGCTTAAGCTTTTCCGGGCCGGGGCCGCGAGGCTTACCGGCCTTTTTCTTTTTGGGATAGAATCCGCTGCCAGCACGCCATACCCAAATCGCCGCACGCGGAGGTGGCAGATGCACATAGACGTTGCCGTATTTGTGGACTATACCGACTGGGAACGCCAGAAATGGCATAGCTGGCTCCAGCAGCATCCAGAAGCTCTCAAAATCAGCATGGGAGCAAATTGCGATACACGTTATCAACGCGTGGGTGACCTTATCAGGCACATCTTTGTTGCGGAAAAGCGCGCTGTGGATGGCCTATGTTACCGGCCCCTAATGAATCCGGACGGAATTCCGAACGATGACGTCGAAGCTATGTTCACGTTCGGGCAACGGAGTCGAGAGGACCTCAATAACTTTGTCGCGAGCCTGCCTGAGCGGGACTGGGATACCATGAAGGACCTTCAGTTTCCCGGTGGTGTCCTGAGAGCCACACCTAAGAAAATTATCGCTCATGTCCTGACGCATGAAATGCGCCATTGGGGCCAGCTCGCCATGCTATCTCGGCAGAATGGCTTCAAAGGTGAATTTCACGACCTTCTGTTCAGCCCCATACTTGGCGGGGAGCTCAGGCGTGAGCCAGTCAAAGTATCTAACTAACCCCGTGTCTTTTTCTCGGGCGCGAAGACGCATGCCAACCATTTCATGGGCTTTGCAAGGCTGCGTTGCCGCGCGGGCCAGGGCCGCAAGGCTTCGGCCTTTTGCTTTTGGTTGTTAGAATCGCCGGCCATGCGATGCCGAAAATTGTGTACTACGACCGGAAGGACTCTTACTTTCGCTGCGAATCTTGCGGATACGAAATAGAAGAATGGAAAATGGGGACGCGCCCTTAAAGAGAATCCGCCGCCTTACCCACGATGCGGAAAGTAAGATAAAAGCCCGCATGGACAAGGGCGATCAGAAGAAACTCCGAGACAACCTAACGCGTACAAAGCAGTTGGCGGGCTGACCTGCGTACTATTTTCCCGCGCGAGTAAAAGGGGCTCGATGGGAACCAGAGATGGCCCCAGCAGGTGAGGGCTTTTCGAAGTGACGGATCACGGATCACTGGTTCCTTGACAGGGCTTGTGGGCGTGCGGCGGGAGATGCTATAAGCAGCGTATTCGATGTGCTGCCGTGGGATTCCCTAGAGCGCAAACCGCCAGGAAGTAACTGCAAAGGAGATTCAACCCATGAAGAGATATTGGCTATCGGCGCTAACAATTCTTTCTTTCATCGCGATCACTGCACCGGTTTCGGTGCGCGCTCAAACAGCGGATGCATTGCGCGATTTTGTGCACGTGGGCGATAACTACCAATTCATTTCGAACATCGTCTATCGCACCGCGAGCAACTGGGACGCGAAGCTAGACGTGTATGAACCGCGTGGCCTTAAAGCCCCCAATCCAACAATCATGTTTTTTCATGGCGGCGGCTGGACCAATGGAACCAAGGAAGCCTCCACTTTTTCGCTGCTTCCGTATCTGCAGATGGGCTGGACCGTGGTGAACGTGGAATATCGAATGACGAACGTGGCGCTCGCTCCGGCAGCGGTGGAAGATGCGCGGTGCGCCCTGCGTTGGATCTACCGCAACGCGGCGCAATACAACTTTGATACCAGCAGGATCATCACGAGCGGCCAATCCGCCGGCGGACATCTGGCGCTCATCACGGGAATGCTGCCGGCTTCTGCGGGCTTCGACAACACCTGCCCCGGAGACCGCGCGGGAGGCGCTTCATCGAGCGCTCCGAACAACACGGATGAATTAAAGGTGGCGGCGATCGTCGATTGGTACGGCATCGCGGACGTGAACGAATTGATCGGCGGCCCCAACCAGCGATCCTGGGCTACAGCGTGGCTGGGCGTGCTGCCGAATCGCGAGGAACTGGCGAAGCAAGTGTCGCCGCTGACTTACGTACGCGCCGGGATTCCCCCGATCATCAGCGTGCATGGCGACGCCGACCCGGTGGTTCCGTATACACAAAAACAGAGGCTGCATCAGGCGCTGGCGAAAGCAGGAGTGGCTCACGAGCTCGTCACCATTCCGAACGGAAAACACGGCGGCTTTACGGACGACGAGAACCTGAAGGCTTATGCCGCGATTCGAACGTTCTTGTCGCAGCACGGACTGCCGACGTCAACAACGGAGAAAGCGACGCCGCTCAGCGCTGGGCGCTAGGTACTGAGGGAAGTCTATAGCTCGCGAAGGGCGACGGCGACGGGGCGGGTGGCCGCGCGAATGGCCGGCAGCATTCCGCCGAGAACTCCCATGACCAGAGCAAACACGATCCCCAGAAGCAGGAGATCGAAAGTGATCTTGAATGCGAAAGCGACATTGGCGAAGGTCTGAAAATTCATGGTGTTGGTTGTGAACCCGTTTAGAGGAAGAACAGCCAGGCACCCGAGGATTCCGCCTACCAGTGAAATCGATAACGCCTCAAAGAGAAAAGACAGGATCACGTTCGAACTGCTGAACCCGACAGCGCGCATGGTAGCGATCTCGCGGCCGCGTTCGGCGATGGCGGAGTACATGGTATTGAGCGCCCCAAAGACGGCACCGATAGCCATAATCGCCGCCACAAGGCCGCCAAGCACAGTGATGAGCCGCGTCATGGTCGTGGATTGCTTGGCGTAATAGTCGATCTCGCGCGTGACGTCCACGTTCATGCGCGGATCGGAGGTGACAGCGTCCTTGAATTGCTGAAAAGTCTGCGGAGACGCGAGGTGAACCGTAACGGATTGAAAGACATTGTCGGGCCGTTTCAGGATTTCGTTGAGAAGCTTGGCATCGCACCAGATCTCGGAATCGAACGCGGAGCCTCCGGCGTCAAAGATGCCGACCACCTGCCAACGGCCGCCGCCGAACTGAACCGTATTCCCGAGCGTAAGCCCGATGTAGGTTCTGGAAGCATTTCTACCGACCACGATTTCGGAAAGGCCAGGCTGGAACATTCGCCCTTCGGTGACTTTAGCGAAGATGCGGATACGCAGGACGTTTGAGGAGACGCCGCGGACCTGGACGTTGGCATCGGTGCCTGTCGAGATCAGCGGAAAAGGCATGACGCCGACCACTTCCTGCGTCACGAGCGGCCCCGAAGAGTCCCGACCCACGCCGGGAGCGTCTTGAACAACTCGCACCGAATCCAAAGTCACTCCCCCCATCATTTCCGTAGGAGAGCCGGCGCGAAGGATGAGCGCGTTCCCCGGCGAACCTGAGGCGACTAGCGTCGCTTTGAAGCCATTGGCCAGCGATAGCATGGCGACAAAAACGCCTACGGTACCGGCGATGCCAAGCACCGCAACGATTGTTGAAGTCCAACGCGCTCTTATGCTCCTGAAGTTGTATGAGATGGGGACAGACCCGAGGAAGGGAGCGAGCAACCCAGCGATCAGGCCCGCGAGGATCAGCAGCACAAAGATTGCCGCGAGCGTCAGAATCAATCCAAAAAGGAGTTTGGCCGCGATTCCGGGCATCTTCAGACTCTCCGCAGCGCGTTCACGATTTGCAAACGCATGGCGCCTAAACCAGGCAAAAGACCGCTGGCCAAACCGACAGCCAGCGCAGTGACCATTCCCGAGACAAGGACGGATGGCGCCAGAACCAGCTGCGGCAACATCCCGTTGAGAGCGTTGGCCATAACAGGGATAGCCATAAGAGCAAGCAGCAGTCCCACAAGCCCGCCAAAAAACGAAATCAGGAGAGACTCGGCCAGCACGAAAAAGAGAATCGCGCGATCGGAGAAGCCGATAGCTTTGAAAACGGCGAGCTCGGCGGTTCGTTCGCGCACGGAAATAGCCATGGTGTTTCCGGTGACGAGGAGAAGCGTGAAGAAAACAACCGTGCCGATGCTGAGGATCAAAAACCGGATGTTGCCGAATTGCTTGACCCAACTGGCGGCGAAGGCCGATTCGGTTTCGGTTTTGGTTTCGTATGGAGAATTGGCAAATTCCGCGTCGATACTTTTGGACACGCGCACGGCATCGTCCGGGGAATCGACGCGGACGACATACCAGCCGACCTGTCCTTTCAGCGCGTCGGGAACGTGTTCCTCAAAGTAATCCCACTGAAACCAAAATTGCGTCTCGTCGTCCTGGGCACGTTTGCCGTGGTAAAAGCCGTCGATATTAAATTCCCAATTGCCGCTGCCCCAAATCGTGGTTTTGATGGGCACTCGATCGCCGATTTTCCAGCCGAAGCGCTGCGCCGTGTGAATGCCTACGATCGCACCCTGACGGTCTTTGACGAAATTGTTCCATTCCTCGTCGGAAACGATGAGTTCGGGGTAAACCTGACGCTGATTTTCGGGATCGATAACGAACTGGGGAAAGAAATTCTTTTCGTCCTGATAGACGCCGCCGAACCAGTTATCGTGGGTGGCCATTTTGACGCCGGGAATGCGCAACATTTTGTCGCGATAAGAAAGCGGCATCGGATTGATGATGGAAGTTCGATTGATGACGAACAAGCGATCGGCGCTGGCGATATCCGCGCCACGGTTGAAAGCGTCGCGCACTACCGCAAGAAACGAGAAAAGGAAAAGCGCCACGGCGAACGAGCCGATGGTAAGAGCCAGACGGATTTTCTTGCGAAAGAGATTGGCGAAGATAAGGCGGCTAAATTTCATGACGTCCTCCCGCCCCTACTCTTTGTGACTCCCGGGATTCGACGAGCACTCCTTTATCCAGGTGAAGCGTCGTGTCCGCACGGCGAGCTACCAGAGGGTCATGCGTCACCATCAATACCGTCTTGCCATACTCTTTCACCAGCGCTTCGATGAGCGCCATAATTTCGTCGGCACTTTGGCGATCGAGGTCGCCCGTGGGCTCGTCGCATAGCAGAAAGGTGGGATCGGCCACGATCGCGCGCGCGATGGCCACGCGCTGTTCCTGTCCGCCGGAGAGCTGCCGCGGGTAATGGTTCATGCGATCTCCCAACCCGACGACGTTCAACGCCGTTTCCACGTGCTGGCGGCGCTGCTTTTTGGAGAGCTTGGTGAGCAACAGGGGAAGCTCCACGTTTTGAAATGCGGTCAGCACCGGAATCAAGTTGTACATCTGGAAGACAAAGCCGACGTGGCGGGCGCGCCATTCGGTGAGCTTGTGGCCGGACATATGCGTGATTTCGTCGCCCGCAACAGTGATGGTACCGCGGGTTGGGACGTCCAAGCCGCCGAGCAAATTCAGGAGCGTGGTCTTGCCAGAGCCGCTGGGGCCCATAAATGCCACGAAGTCACTCTTGTCGACGTCCAGATTCAATCCTTGCAGAACGTGAATTTCTCCGCCGCCACGATGATAGGTTTTGTCCAGGCCGCGCACTTTGATCAGGCTATTCGCGCCTCCGCTGCCATCCACTCGGACCATTGGTCTCTCCTATTTTCTGCTATCCCCTATTTTCGGACCTCGACGTTTTGCCCGTCCCGGAGGCCGGGCGGTCCCTTGACGATCACTGCATCGCCCGGCGCGAGCCCGCCAATGATTTCGGCTTCTCCGCCCCTTACGCTGCTGACGCTGCCGAGGGTGACGGCGCGGCGCTCGGCGCGATTCTCCTTAACGAGGAACACGATCTTCTGGCCGTTGTCGTCTCGCACGGCGCTTTCGGGGACGAGGACGCCAGCAGGACCAGAAGGGCTATGCTCCTTGTTCTTTTCCTCGCCAAGGAACGTGACCTTCACGCCCATATCAGGAAGAATTCGCGGGTCCAATTTAAGGAAGGAAACCCGTACCTTTACCGTGGCTTTCTGGCGGTCGGCTGACGGAATTACTGTGCGCACCTGCGAGGGTATTTGCCAATCGGGATAGGCATCCAAAACGGCGGTCACGGCCTGGCCTGCAGTGACACGGGCGATATAGGCCTCGTTAACGTCCACTTCAATCTCGTTCGAGTTCATATCCACGATGGTGGCAATTCCCGTACGCGTGAATCCACCGCCCGCGGAAATAGGCGACACCATCTCGCCAATTTGCGCGTCCTTGGAGACCACAATGCCGTCGAACGGCGCGACGATGGTGCAGTTGTCCACCGCCTGCTGCGCTTCCCGGATGCGGGCTTCGGCGGTGGTAACCTGCGTTTTCACCAGATCGATCTTGGCTTGCAAACTATCAACGGCGGTGCGTGCGTTGTCGAGTTGTTCCTGTGTGTCGATGCCAGCTTGCTGCAGTTGCTCGGTGCGGCGCAGCGTGATGCGGGCGTTGCGAAGCTGCACCTCGTAGTCGTGAACTGTCGCCTCGGTGGAGTCGCGATCGCCCTTGGCTGAGTCCAATGCGCGGCGGGCATCAGAATCGTCCAGCTTGGCCAGCAATTGCCCCTCGCGCACGTGAGTGCCCTCGTCGAAGAAGACGCCCGTAACGAGTCCTGTGATTTTTGCCGCAATGGTGGCGCGCCGGCGGGGCGTGACATAACCGCTGGCGTTCAACAATGCTTCCCGGCCTCCGACGGGCGGCTTTTGCGCTACGGCAACTTCTACTTCGGGCGTCCTTCCGCGGAAGGCAATGAACGCCGCGGCGAATCCCGCGAGCAGGATCAGGCCGCCGATGAGAAACGCCAGGCGCTTTCCCAAATTGCCGCGCTTGCGCTGAGCATCATCGATGCGCAACGAGGAGAGATCATGCTTGGGCGCGTCTAAGCGGGTAACCATCTGCTGCTCGTCCTAATGGGAGACCGAACCGTCACTAAATGCAACGAAATCGTGCCGCCAGGCGTCGGCGGATGATTTTGACGCAGTCATTGGCGCGTGGATCATTGTAGCGTGCCTACAGATAAGTCGAAAACGGGAGGCCAATTTCGACCGGATGGCCGATCAAATGGTGAATAATTCTCTTAAGAGACTTGGTCGAGACTGAAGTTTAGGGCGTTGCCGGTTTGCGCGCTCCCGCCGGTTTGGCAAACTTCGAAGCATCCACGGGTACGTTCGGCTGGATGGAGCTGAGCTCAGTGGTCGAGCGGCCGTCGGTCCAGGTCACGGTGTAGTGGAAGGGCATCTTCACCCCGGCGACGTCGCGATAGTCGGAATAATCGACCTGCGTGGGATTGGTACCAATCGCCGTAACTGTGTAGCGCACGAGGCGCGTCAGGAGGCCGGATTTTTTGTCGAAGAATAATTTCACCGGAGTTTTCGCGGCACCCATTCCTTCAACGACATCGACCTCATTATCGTCAATGTAAGTGGGCGGGAATCCTGTGCGCCATCCCGCGAGCATTTGCTTGATCTGGCCAGGAAATGAGAGTTCCGCGTCGAGTTTGGAGCCTTCGAGATTTCCCCCGGCGAGGTCGTACACAGGTATGGGCAAGAGCGTTCCCGTGGAGGTCAGCCAACCGATGCGGCCGTCGTAGGTTCTGATGCTGTCTCCCTGCGGGATATGAACGACGGCAGTAAGCTGATTGGGAGCCTTGGCGTAGACTTCGACCGGGGCCTTCTCGTCACCCGTATCGAAACCCTCATAAGTCCCCTTGCCAACAAAACTCGTGAGCTTGGCTAATTGCTGCGCGCCGCCGAGCGCCTGGATATATTTGTCGAAAATCTGATCGGCGGAAGGCGCACCGGACCTGGGTTCGCCGACGAGGTCTATCTCGTTTGGATCTTCCGGGGGCGGAACTCCATATTGTTCCGCCAAACTCGGGATGTTCTTAGGAAAATTCTGGCTACGGTGGCAAGAGTAGCAGGTGACGGTTTGTTTCCCGCCGAAATTGCCCGCATTGATGGACTTCACCATCAGGATCATCTTGCGCGCGGTTTGCTTGGTGGGCGTATCGACGGCATACTTGGTCACATCGCTGGCGGCTTCCACGCTATGGCAATCAATGCAATTCATGCTCAGGGCAGCGGCGATGAAGCCCATGGTTCCCATGAATTCGTCCACGGTGAGTCCGCGGAGAACCTGAACGTTTTTGAAAATATCGTCCGCCATTTGGGGCTTTTCCTGCGGCGCAGCCTGGCCATTTGCCGACGCAAAGCCGAGGAGCAACACGGCCGTCATTGCAATGGCTTCAACGATGACTCGCCTGGATTCGAATTTCATTTAGCCTTCCTTGCCCAGCCGCGCACGAGAGGATGCATTGTTTGCGCAGGCGGATTATTCGAGATTGCCGCGCCGGAGCGTTTTTGAGCTCAGCGGCGCATATCCTACCACGTTGTAACCAGCCGGAAAAAAATTGGCAGTGTCCCGGGTGAGACACTGCCAAAGAGATCGATATGCATTTGGCCGGGGAGTTAGTTCACTGGATCCTTATCGATATCTGCAGGAGCCGGGCCCTCTCCGTAGTAGCGCTTTCTTCCGACCACGATCTCCCGGTCGTCGGAAACCTTTACGGTCTCCGCGGCGCCCTTCGGGAGTCCGCCCTTGCCAGGGCATGCCCTCACCGTGACGGTCTTGCCGATGCTATCCACCAAATCGGTGCGACGCGTGCCGGTTCTTTGCACCAGGCTGACCGAGGAGCCCTCAAAACGCCAACTCGTCACTTTGCCCGCCGGATCCGGAGCGCTGGGATCCTGCGGCCCCACTTTGGACTCGACGTTGAAGTAGATGTGGGGGTTTTCCCATTCGACCTTCGTCAGCGTGCCCGTGATGTAGATGTATTTGCTTCCGTCAAATTCGAACTGAAAACCGTGATGGGCGAAAACTGGAATAGCTAACAGCAGGGAACTAACTACCAAGAGGCTCAAGTTTGCAACGATTGCAACCGGGAGCTGACGTTTCATGGGGTTCTCCTTCTCCTAGTTACGGGTCACCAAGGTGACCCGAATTTATAGAAACACAAAAACTCTGTCAAGGTTTGGACTTTCCAACCGCCGCGTCTCTGACTCGATCGTTGAAGCGATTTTCTTCCGACGGGGCGCAGATCTCTTCAAAGATAGCGGCTTTTGCTCTCACGAAAGTGATTTTGTCGCTCACCCACGGCTCTGTGTAGGCCTTCGGGTCGGTCAGAGTCATGGTCACTTCGAGAGTGTCGGGATCGACGCGGCGCCAGCGTTCCTGCAGGCGCATCTGGTCGCTATGCGGATTTCCGAAGTGGTCGAGCCATGTTCGGTCGTCGTAACCGGTCGAGTCGATGACGAGAGTGTCTCCCTCCCATTTGCCAACGGAGTATCCGTACCAGGCCGGGTCGGGATCTTTCGGGAGCGCTCTGCCATCGGTCCAAATCGTGCGCCAGACGTCGTGATACTGCATGTGCTCTAGCACCCGATCAGATGCGAAGACAAATTCAAATGGCCGTAGATTGGCCTCCCAGAGGTCGCGGGGATAGCCGAGCGGTTCGCAAGTCGAGACGGGATCATTCCCCGTGCCCGGAGGCACAGAGCGGGGACCGTAACTCACTTTGGTCTCGTCGAGCCGGGCCTTGCCCCAAGCCGTCATGGGAGGAGGCACAGAGGTTTGCTTCATTTCCGCGGGAACATGCTCCAGAGCCAAGGGCTTAGAAGTGAGCGAGTGCTTTTCGAATCCCTTGGTAGGCATCGACCAGACGCCGGAGAGATCGTGAGCATTAAATGGCTTGGGTTTCGACAGATCGGGCGGCAATTCTTCGGGTTTCCACGCTCCGGGCGCGTAGCCTTTCGTGCCATACGTCTGAGCGAGCCCGAGGCTGCAAAGAGCCAGAACCGACGCGAGCACGCCGAATGACTTCGCAAGGTACTTTCCCATGGTCAGGCTCCGATCTGTTTTGCGGGCGACCGTTTCAATATGAGGAATCGTCGTGCTCCCCATTTCCCTTGACGCCCCTTCCTGAAAGGACACGGCCATCAGAAAGCACGACGTGGTCGAGCGTCATGCGCGGCGCGCCGGATTTAGCAGGGTGACCAGTCGCAGTGATTTTGTCGCCGGCCTTGAAGGAATCTTTGCTGAAGCCGGCACCTGACATCTGATGAGGATTACCCAGTTCCGCGCCCCAATGCACGACATTGCCTTTCTCGTCTGTGGAATCGAAAAGGAGTCCGCAGTGGGGATTTGACCACAGCCAGTCCACCACTGTTCCTTTTATGGTGACGACTTTTTCGACCTCGTAGGCAACGCCCGTCCCGTGGTGTGCAGACAGCGGAATTCCGAGCATCAGAAAACTCGCAACCAGGATTACGTATGTCGC
This sequence comes from uncultured Acidobacteriota bacterium, assembly GCA_963846235.1. Classification (GTDB taxonomy): domain Bacteria; phylum Acidobacteriota; class Terriglobia; order Acidiferrales; family UBA7541; genus Palsa-189. The sequence continues at coordinate 1,142,140 of CAWJVF010000002.1, read as the reverse complement.
GAACTTGAACTTCATGGCGCTCATCTCCCTATCTTCTATTTGCTGATTCCTTTGCCGGCCGGATCGCGCACCCCTTGGTTAAAGCTCTCTTCTTCGGAAGGCACGCAATAGGCTTCCTCGAGGACCGTGAGGCCTTTCGGCAGTTGCAGGTGGTACATCTCTTTGCCACCGGCCCAAGGCTTCGTATAAGCCTTCGGATCATCCAGGGTCATCGTGATTTCCAGCGTCATCGCGTCCGGATGATGAAAGCGCTCCTGCAAGTGCATCCCTTCGCTATGGGGATAGCCGAGATTATCGAGCCACGTTCTCTCGTCGTAACCCGTCGAATCGACAACCAGCGTGTCTCCCTCCCAATGACCGACCGCCCAGCCATACCAGCGCGGATCGGGATCTTCGGGAAGTTTGCGGCCGTCGGTCCAAATTTCTCGGGATGTGTGGCCCCATTCGAATAGCTGCACGATTTTGCCGGGAGTCTGAATCATTTCGAAGGGCCGGTCATTGGCCCAAAGGTTCCGCGGATACCCCAAGGGATCGCAGTGGCCGAGCGGATCATTTCCCAACGCGGGTTCAACGGCGTGGGGACCGCTCGAAGGCTTATGGGCCTTGAACTGTTCTTCGCCCCAGGCGGTGAGCGGCGGCGGCAATATCGTGGGAGCGTCATAACGGCCGACAGGTTTGCCCATGAAGAAGCTGTTACCACGGCCCCACCACACTCCGGAAATGTCGTGCGGGTCATATGTAGGCTTGGGTGCTGCGGCCGCAGCTGCTTCCGCTTCCTTAGTGCGCTTACCCTGGCTGCTCGGTCCGTAATAAACCTGAGCGAAGGCAGACGACGAGAGCACCAATGCGGCAGCTAAGGGAATCACCACCGTAGTTAGCAAACGATTTCGCATTGCGAATACTTTCCCGTTTCTATTGTCCCGTGCCGTCATCTGGACCCTTGTCGTTACCGATTCCTCCGTCGTGGTTGCAGATGCAATATCCGTCACCGAGCACTGCCTTTGAGAAGACCAGCACAGGCGCACCAGACTTGGATGGATTCCCGGTGACCGTAATGGGTGTTCCTGGCGCCAGCTTTTCCATCAATCCGTGCCTTGTGTAGCCCTCCGCGAGAAGATTGCCCGGAGCCCTCATCTCGGCGGCCCAATGAGTGACGTTGCCTTTATCGTCCGTCACATCGAAATACAATTGCGAGTGCGGATTGGCGAACGCAAAACGAGTGACGACGCCTTTCATGGCGACCACTTTTTTCATGTCGTAAGAAACGCCGGTTCCGTGATGCGCCATTAGAGGGGCCGAAACGATCAGCAAGCCTAAGATCACGCCGATATAACCCGAGACTTTCGTTCTCATATTTCGCGCTCCATGACAGACGAAATCGCCGGTTCGATCCGAGTCACCAAAGCCGATTAAGACTATTTCTGGGCCTGCAGGCGATCCCGCTGCTGCTTCAAAGCTTGCAGTTCCTCATCATCGTGGCCATTGATCCCACAGTACCACTCAAGCAGAGCCTCATGGCCGAGCGAGTAACGGCGCGGCGCGGAGGTCCACGGCTTTGTCAGTACTTTCGGATCTTCGATGGTGACCTGATAGGTCAAATAGTTCATCGAGGGGCGGGTGATGCGCTCAATGACGTGTTCCTGGTCGCTATGGAACTGCCATTGCTCCCCATTCCAGACCCTCTCATCAATCGCCACCGTGTCGATCACCAGAGTATCTCCTTCCCAGTGCGACACCGATTCGCCATTGAACTTGGGGTCGGGTTCTTTGCTGTGCGCACGCCCATCGATTGTCACAACGCGATAGTCGTGATTGTGCTCGTCGAGCTGAACGAATAGTCCGGGCGCTGATACGAATTGGAAGGGGCGATCCGCATTGAGGACAATGCCCGGAACGCCGTGGGGCATGCAATTCCTGGAGAGCTTGAGGATCTCCAAATCCAGAGCGGCTAATCTCTGTTCCCGGGGCAGCTTGTCAAATGAAGAGGGATCGCGCGTGTCCGCCACAAGGTTCGCCTGCTGTTCCTTGAGTTTTGCGGCCGCCCACGGTTGGAACGAAGGCTTTTCCTCCGGCGTCACTTTGGGGTCAAACTCCCTCTGGTTTGGATCGAGCACCCCGAAGGAACCTACGAGGGTGGCATCCTCTTTTCCAAGAAGGCCCTTGAACCAGACTCCGGAAAAATCCGGATGCCCGTCCGCAAGCCGAGGCGTCGGTCCGCCATCCGGCAGAGGTTTTGAAGGTTCTCTGTGTGTATAGCCTGGAGTTGAAAATTGTCCCTTCTTTTCCTGACCGCTCGATTTATCCTGAGCGTTCGCGCAAAAAGAGAGCAAACACAAGGAAGCCGTTACCACTGCCGTCAGAAAGAGTGCATTCGAAAAACCCCGGTTCATACCGATCTCCCTAGTCATGATTGAATGCTCCGACCAAAATTCTTGATTGCAAGAGTTCGCGTACAGCTCAAAACGGCCGGCGCCGAGCGCCGAAGCTAATGCTAATGGCTCGATTCCTTGGCGATTTCCTCCTCCAGCCGTTTTTTCGTTGCCTTCAACGCCCGCACTTCCTCATCGCCATCTGGATTGATCCCGCAGTACCACTCGTTCAACGGCTCGCCCGAAACGGATAGCGAGTACTTGTGAGGAGCGGAGACCCAGGGCTTGGTCAGCACCTTGGGGTCTTCCACCGTGACCTGATAGATCAAGTAATTTCGCGACGGACGGCTAAAGCGTTCTACGACGTGTTGCTGATCACTATGAATCCACGCGCCGGCGTCGTTCCACGACCGATCGTCGAGCCCAATCGTGTCGACGACAAGCGTATCTCCGTCCCAATGGGCTACGGATTCACCGTTGAATTTGGGATCGGGTTCTTTGCTGTGCGCCCCCGCGTCGATCGATATGACGCGATAGTCGTGATTCAGTTCGGTGAGCTGCACGAAAGTGCCAGGCGTCGACACCAATTGCATGCCGTGCATCGCCCCCACCAATGTGATCCCCGGAACACCGCCGGGCACGCACTCTCTCTCTAGTCTGGCGATCTCGGTGCTAACGGCAGCGAGTTGCTGCTCCTTAGTCATTTTCGATAGCGCTCCGCGAGCCGGCCCCCGTCCCAACTGGTCGACCTTTTCGGCGGCCCAGGGCTGAAAAGAAGGTTTCTCTTCAGGGGTGACTTTGGGATCGAAGGGCTTTACCCCCGGATCACCTTCGGTGGCCGCAGATTGCACGAGAAGTGCATCTTCCTTACCTAAGGAGCCGACAAACCAGATTCCAGAAAAATCTGGATGGCCATCGGGCAAGCGGGGCGCTGGCCCGCCATCGGGCAGAGCCTTCGAAGGCGCTTTACCAGATCCCGCATAGGGGTGCGCCGATCCTTGCTCTTTCGCCTGTTGGGCGGAGGCACATAGAGCAAGCATGAAGACAAAAGCCGACGCAAATGCCCCGATCACTAAGGGCGTAGCCAAACGTGTTTTCATGTGTAATCTCGCAGCTCGGATGTACTTAGAACGTTTCAGCGATGCAAACCGTTTCAGATTTTTGTTAAGGATCTCGGTCTCCGCGGAGAGGGCGGCGAGTCGGTATTCCAGTTCGTGGGCAATTCGCCTTTTTTAGGCACTTTCGGCGTGGCGGACTGCATCTTTCCATAAATGCCGAGGGAGAGCTACGGCGAGAATCGCGCCATGCTCTCCCTCAGACTATTTCCGATTGTTTGTAAGGAAGTTGCTTGTTCCCAGATCTCTTCCTAGAACAGGAACTTCACGACGAGCTGAATCAGCCGCGGATTCACGGAACTGACGCTGACCTGGCCAAAGGTGCTGCCCCCGGCATCCTGGGCTGAAAGTGCCGGGTCGTCAACGGGGTTAAAGGAAAATTGCGGGTGGTTGAAAGTGTTGAAGAATTCGCCGCGCAACTCGAGAGTCTTGCTTTCTCGAATCTTAATAAATTTGGCGATAGACATATCCCAGTTGTATTGCCCTGGTGAAAGGAAGGTGCCAACCCCAATATTACCGTACCCTGTCGCTTTCGCGTCGCTCCCCAATATCGGGAGCGTACAACTTCCGCCTGAGGACGCGAATGCGGCGGGGTTCAGGTAGCCATTTGCGCTGAGCGAGCCGCCTAGCCTTTGCTCGATTGGGCCTGACGTCAAGGGATTCACGCCTGGGCAAAGCATAGCAGGCCCAATGGTGTCAGCATTGGGTGCGCCGCCCTGAAAAAAGACGGTTCCCGCATTGCTGTCGTAAACCGAGAACGGAACTCCATCCTGGATTGTGGTCACGCCAGCCCAGGTCCAATCATTCAAGACCCTCCCTTTCCATCCATTGAAGTGTGCAGGGAGGTTCCACACGTAGTTAATCACGACGCGCTGCGGGTGGTAAACGGGGCTTGGCGCCAGTTGCAAAATCTCATAAGGCGCCGTATTGATGCCATAGTTTTGAGTGACCAAGCCCTTGTCGTATGTGTACGAAACTTGGAGCGACAGTCCTTTAGAGAATTGCTTTCTCAAGGTCGCCAGGAAGGCGTTGTAAACGTAAGCGCCATTGGTCGCGAACATGTTATCGGTCGTAGAAATTCCAGGGAAAAGGGCACGGAGATTCACGTTCGCGGCGGTGTTTGTGGTAACCCCGTTAATTGGATTCGTCGGACTCGCCAACTGCGCCGAGTTCCAATTGGTCGCGTTCGCTACTGCTCCTCCCTGCTCCTGGCGAATGCCATGCGAGCCCACATAGCCCAGCTCGAGAACCCAGTTCCGTACAAACTCGTACTGAGTATTCAGGTTCCACTCGTAAGTCAGAGGAGTCGTTATGTTCTGTGGCAGCATGTTCTGCTGAATGTTTGAAGTCTGCCCGGTCGCAAAGTTTGCCCATAGCGGCGTGAACCCGTAACCACTTGGAGGTCCAGGAATCGCAGCCGGAGGTACTCCAGGCTGCTCCCAGCTTCCGAGTGGCGATTTTTGCACGTTCACCGACCCGGGCATAACGCGCAGAGGGAAGTAAGCAGCTTGAACCCCATTGATGAACTCGTAGAAGATCCCCGCTCCCCCGCGTACTACGAAGCGGCTGCTGGACGTCGGCTGCCAGGCGAACCCAAGCCGCGGCCCGAAATTGTGCCAAGGCGGGGTGCTCTGGGTGACATAAGGAGTGCTGCTCTTGGTAACTCCTGCTGGAATTGCACTCGGGTAATTATTGGGCACCACAAACCCCGCCAAACTGCATCCCGTTCCGGCCGCTCCTGCTCCGGCCGGCACGCCGTTAATTACACATCCAGATCCCGGTAAGGGAGAGGCTTGAAAAAGAGCGGGCGAAAAGCCGCTGGTGACTCCATTAGCCACAGCCGGGAATCCGTCCCATTCCCATCTCAAGCCGGCATTCAGTGTAAATCGCGGACTAAGCTTGATGTCGTCCTGGATGAATGCACTCAGATAGTTGACACGAAATTGATATTGATATTGGCCATTCGCGAGAGTTGTTCCGCCAATGCCGCTGATATTACTGTTTGATGTGCCCCCGTTACATGGAACAGCTGGCCCTGGAATGCCTAACGTACCGGTGTTGCTGGTATGAGGTACAACGGCGACCGGGCCGGTGGCACCCGCAAGGCATGCCGGCAAACCGACCAGGAAATCACCAAATGATTTGAACGACACGTTCATGTACGACGACCCGGGAGTGTCAGCGTCGTTTCTGATGCGCTGCCCCTCGAAGCCAGTCCGAAACGAATGTATGCCATGCGTCCAGGAAACCTGGTCGGCAGCCTCGAACTGGTTGGTCCTGTTGTCCACCCCGAACGCGGTATTCGAGCCAAAGCTGGACAGGCCCGAAATGGTGACTTCGGAGAAGTTATCAACCCCAGGTGTCAGATCGGTAATACCAAACTGCGTGTTCGTATACGGATTCGAATTGCTTCCTTCCGCAATGAGCCGCTGATAGGAGATTCGCGCTTCGTTGACCATGCTATTGGAGAGAACCGAGGTGAGCCTCAGCAGCGCTGTCTGATTTGTTTTTTCTTCAAATACAGGAAAACCGGGCAGGACGTTGCTGGCCGTGATCCTGGTTCCGTTGGAAGCGAAAGGTCCGTTCGTGGGGTCCTGCTCAAAGTAATAGCGTCCCGACAAGGTGTGTTTGCTGTTGAGGACGTAATCAAAGTTGCCCAGGCCTTGATGGTCGTGGAAGGTTGCCGGATTCGTATAACTGAACGACGGGAATTGGCAGGCTGTGGTCAGAGCCGCGCACGCGCTCGGACTCGTGCTGGAGCCCTGCATCATATACTGCCCGTTAGGCAGTTGGAGTTGCATGATTCTGAGGGCCACGGGATTGATGTTCGTTCCACTGGGGTCAACCTTTACGCTGCCGCTGACAGTCTTATCTTGTTTAATATTTTGAGCGGCCCCTAGGGAAACGATGTTGCCCAATGCCGCGGCAAACTGTTGAGCTGCCAAATCGCAACCGGCGACTGATGTCGCACCTAGTGGGCAAGTTCCGCGAGGCATATTAGGAATCGGAGGCAAATTCACCAACGAATAGCCAAACCCGGCGATGCCATTCCTCTCTGAAGTCTCTTGATAGGCCACGAAGAAAAAGAGTTTATCTTTCTTGACCGGACCGCCAAAAGTCCCGCCATATTGGTTTTCGTTCAACACCGGCCTCGATGCGCCAGGCGCGGACGTGGCATTAAAGAAAAAGTCATTGGCGTTCAGGGAGCTGTTTCGGAAGAATTCAAACCCGCTTCCATGAAAGGCATTAGTACCGGACTTGGTGATGACGTTGACGTTGGCGCCGGGATTGCGGCCGTAGCCGGCGTCGTAGTTCGAGGTCTGAATCTTGAACTCTTCGATGGTGTCCGGATTCGGAGTCGGAAATGCGCCGTAGGACGTGCCTTCCTGGGTGGTGCCGGTGCTCAACCAGGTGTTGACTGCCACACCGTCCTGCAGGTAGGTGTTCTGCCCAATATCGGCGCCATTCACGGCGATGCCCGTGGCAGACTTGCCTAATGTCGTGGAGTTCGTCACACCGGCGTTGGCCCCCGCGCTCATGGCCAGAAGATTCGTGAAGTTCCGCGTGCTCAAGGGAAGCGCTTCCATGCTGCGCGTGTTCACGACGGTGCCCAGCGCTGAACTGGCGGTCTGAATGTTTTCGACTTCGCCTTCGACGGTAACGGTCTGCGATTGCGCGCCGACGTCGAGATTGCGGTCCAATACCGCAGTCTCCGTCACCGCTACGTTCACAGAAGGAACTTCGACCGGCTTGAAGCCGCTAGCGTCAATCTTCACGCGGTAGTTTCCAGGAGGCAGGAGGCTAAAATGGTAAACGCCATCTGCCCCGGTCATGGTCGTTCTCGCTTGGCCCGTATCGACGCTCGTGAGAGTCACCGTGGCGTTTGGAATCACGGCGCCGGAAGGATCCTTCACCGTGCCCGTCAAGGCTCCGGTGCCAGGCGTCTGAGCGATTAAAGATTGAAAGCTAAATAGAGATGCAAAAAAAAGCAGAAGGGAAACGTTCCTGAACCTCATGAGACACTCCCCAGGCCCTTAGTCTACGCGGACATCCACCCCGTCAGCGTGCTTGGTCGTGGTCCTGATGCGCCGTAGTTATAGCACGGAATCCTCTCTGTCAAGTCAAATGATTGTCAACTCAAGTAGTTGCAATGACTTCGGTACGCCAAAACGTGTGGCATCGATGCTTCAGTTGGTGTATAAGCGACGCCGAAAACAGCTTTTACAGAAACTGAGGGTGCCTGCATTGAATACTTGGATACTGGCATTATTCGTAATTCTCACCTGGGACGCACTTGCGGTTGGTGCGCGCGCTCAGGCAAACGTTGCGCAAGCTCACGTTGCGGCAGCGAAGGCAGCCGTTTCGCCCAAGGCTCCGAATCCGCAGCCCTGGCAGGTGTTCAATTCGGCGTTCAACCAGATGTGTGCGGAGCCGAAAGCCGGAGCGCGGCCGCAGGAGGTGGGCAAGGATGTTCCGTTGGAGCCGGGCGAGGCTGCGAAATTGACTCCAACTCCGCGCGAGAAGTGGTACGCGCCACCGGCGAAAGTGTTTGACAACCTGTATTACATCGGGACGAAAACGGAATCTACGTGGGCGCTCACCACATCGGCGGGAATCATTCTGATCAATACGAATTTCGATTGGGTCACGCCTGCGCTCCTGGACGAATTACGCACGTTCGGTCTCGACCCGGCGAACATCAAGTACGCCATTATCGTGCGCTCGCATTCCGATCAGTCGTGGGGAATCAATGCTCTGAAAAAGATCGTTCCGTCTGCGCGGGTGATCATGTCCGAAGGCGATTGGGATTTTCTGGCCAACGATAATTCACCCGCGAAGGTGAAGCCGGTTAAGGACACGGTTGCCAAGGACGGTCAGAAAGTGACGCTCGGAGATACGACGGTAATGCTTTATTCCACTCCGGGAGCTTCGGCGGGCAGTCTTTCCATCATTTTCCCCGTGAAGGACGGCAACCAGCGGCATCTGGCCGGCATGATCGGCGGCACAACGATGAATCTGGTACAAGGCGGAGTTCAGGTTTTTCCGGACACGCAGACGATGATCAAAACCTATATCGCGTCCGCAAAGCGATTTAAGGAAGTCGAAGACAAGGCGGGCGTGGACACGATCATATCTATCCACGCGGCGCTCGATAATATGTTCGAAAAAGTTGACGCTTTGCATTCACGCAAGCCGGGCGATGCCCATCCATTTGTCAGCAAAGACGACGTCGATCGCTTCAGCACCATCGTTATCGAATGCGGCGAGGCTAAACTGGCCTGGGCGAATAGCAATTAGCGTTTGCGCCTTGGCCGCAGCGAAGAAGCTGATCGTAGGGACGTTCGTCCCTGCACAAATATAATTCCCATCACATTGCCGTAACAATTTTTCTTTTGGATTGGTCGCATATTCCTTGACATCGGCTTTTCGGAGTCGGAAACTGCGCTTACCGCAGTTTTCTTCGAAGTTGCCCAGCTCAGGGGTGCCAAACACGTTTGAGTTCTGCGTGTGTTGGGGTGGAAGCGAGTCCGGCCCGCACAAATCATCAGGAGGATCGCATGCCCAATCCAGTAAAAGCTGTTCCAGAGAGATACCATTCGCTAACTCCAAATCTCGTCGTACAAAACGCCGCAGGGGCCATCGATTTTTACAAGAAAGCCTTTGGTGCCACGGAAATTGAGCGTTTTCCGGGGCCTGATGGCAAAGTCATGCACGCCGAATTGAAGATCGGTGACTCGATTATTTTCGTGAACGATGCCATGGGTCCGGTTGCCACTGCGGCTCCCGGGTCCAGCAATCCGATGTATCTGCACCTGTATGTTCCGGATGCGGACACGGTTTTCAACCGGGCTGCAAACGCGGGAGCCCGTATAGACGCGCCGATACAAAACATGTTCTGGGGCGATCGATACGGCAAGCTTACCGATCCCTTTGGACAGCAATGGGGCATTGCCACGCACGTTGAGGATGTGTCGCGCGAAGATTTGCCGCGACGCCAACAGGAGTTTTTCGCTAAAGCCGCCGCTGGCCGGCGTTGAAGTCGATTGGAAACAAAACGGCTCGGTTGCTTTGACAGGGCGCCCCGCGAATCGCTTTGCGGGGCGCTTTTATTTAGCGCGGCGGAAAAGCAGCTGCCGGAAGGTGCTGTTCGTAGTGCGCCAGATATAGCAGCAACCCGAACAGCAAAAGCCCTCCCCAGAATACTGCGCCATAAATTTCAAAGCCCCGCCCGAGATCGAGGATTGCCCCAACATTAAGCAGTCCCACGACCGCAAGCATCGCGTACCCGAAACGGCGCGTAGATTGGTTTGCATCCATCGATGCCGTCAAAGCATAAGCTGCGGGCAACACATAGAGCGAGAAGTAGTGATCTTCGGCAACAGGGGAAACGAGCAGCATCCAGACGACTAACGCTCCCAAAATAAGAGGCTCTGAACGCGCATTGGCTCTTCGCCCCAGAAACCAGATTGGTACCGCCAGCGCAGCAGCGAGCGCCAGGACCATGAGCCGAGTTTGGTGGCCTTCGATGAGGCGTTGCATCACGGAACCCAAATCCTGATTTCGTGGGCGCTCCATACTTAGGAGCTGATCGTAGAGCTCCGAATGCGTGCGCGATGATTCCGACCCCAGAGCAGGCGCCGCCACTTCGTGAGTCCATTCGCTGATGTAATGCAGATTTCCGTGCCAGCCGAAAACGGCGCTCGGTAGCACCAATCCGCCAAGCAGAATGGCCACGAGCGTGACCGCGACCATCTTCCATTTGCCGCGCCAGACGTAGTAGCACAAAAGCGTGAGCGCGAAGGCCTTCAGCAGGACGGCGCCTGCAAGACACGCGGCTCCCGCTGCGGTTCGTCCCTTCTTTTCCCAAAATATCGCGGCGATCACAAGCCAGCTCATCAGCACCGAGGCCTGTCCCCGCGTCAATCCAACCGTAAACCACACGGCCACGATCAAAGCGGGAATTAAGAGGACCGCCAGCTTTTTGCGCTCGCTCATGCTATTGCTTTTCGCGAGCCGGCCGGACATGAACACTGCCGAAACCGTCAGCCCCACACAGACGAAATACCACGCCAGCACACTAACCGGCAGCGACAGCAGGGCGAACGGCACCATCACGATTGAATACGGCGGGGGATAGACATAGGCCCAGCCGCGCACGTTGCGAATGATGTAGGGGTCTTGGCCGTGCAGTACCGCGGCAGCCGCGTCCCGATAGACGGTGAAATCCGTGCGGTGTGCCGGAGAGCCCCATTGATGCCCGGGCGGGCCGTAGGGTCCGGCGCGGAAAAGTGTGATCCAAGCGAAAAACGCAAAGAAAAGAACGGTTGCGGCCACCAGCCAGAGCTTCAGCCTTCGTGCGTTGTCAACTTCGGCCACAGGCTGCGTAAGCGTTACCAAGTCGGATGTTAGTCTACAAAATGAGAGCCCCGCCAGCTAGGGAGGACCGGCGGGGCGTTTCCAGAGGTGACCGCAAATGGATTTAAAAAAATAGTACGGGCACGAGCGCTCTAGCACAACTTCATATTTTGGATGGCGTCCATCAATTTTCCGCTTCCGACGACGTGTCAGCTACATGAATGCCATGTTACTGCTCGGCCATCTCCAAAACTCTCGGCGGTTCGGCCTTTCTCAATTCGGGAAATCTCCACGCCCACAATATCGTGATCAACAAAGCGCCCGCGCCTCCTAGAACCACTGCCGGCACGGTGCCAAACCAGTCTGCCGTGATTCCAGATTCGAATTGCCCCAGCTCGTTCGAAGCTCCGATGAACATCATCTCCACGGCATTGACGCGTCCGCGCATTTCATCCGGAGTGTTGAGTTGCACCAGAGTTCCGCGGGTGACCACGCTCACCATATCTGTCGCGCCCACGAACAAAAGCGATGCCAGCGAAAGCGCAAAACTTCGCGAGAGCCCAAAAACCACGGTGAAGGCGCCAAAACCCGCCACGCACCACAACATGGTCGCGCCCGCTTTTCGCAGTGGCTTGTGCGCCAGCAGAACGGCCATCGTCACCGCGCCTACTCCAGGTGCGCTGCGCAACAGTCCCAGCCCCCAGGGTCCTGTCCGCAAGATGTCGCCCGCGTACACAGGGAGTAGCGCCACTGCTCCCCCCAGAAGCACGGCAAAAAGGTCCAGCGAAACCACGCCTAAGATGACTTTCTGCCGCCAGATGTAGCGCAGTCCTGCGAGAACGCTTTTCACACTTAAAGTTTCCCGTGAACGCAGCGGCCCGCGCGCCTTGATTCCCACGGCGAAGAAAATAGCCGCGGCTTCGATGACCATCGCGATTGCGTACACCGTACCGGGTCCGCGGAAAAGTGCGTAGAGGAATCCTCCGGCCGCGGGTCCAAGTACCGTGGCCGTTTGCGTCATGGAAGCTTCCCACGCGACGCCGCTTGGAAAATGCTCCGCCGGAACCAATAACGGCACGAGCGCCCGCATGGCCGGCCCACTGAAGGCACGCGTGATGCCGAGAGCTACCAGGATGAAATAGATCGGCCCGGCGGAGTGAACACCACCTTTCTGAATCCAGAGAAGTGCACCGGAACAAACCGTGAATCCCGCGAAGCAAGCCACCATCAGTTTTCGCCGCGGAATCCGGTCTGCCGCATGGCCGGAGAGGAGAAAAAGCAGGATGCCGGGAAGAAATTGCGCGAGGCCGGTTAATCCGAGAGCCAACGGGCTGTGCGTGATCTCGTAAATTTGCCAGCCAACTGCCACCGATTGCATTTGCAGCGCCAGCACGGTGAGCAGCCGCGCGCCCATGTATCGAACGAAACTCGGATAGCGGAAAACGGCGCGTCCGCCGCGGTGTCGAGGCAGCTCGGCATTCTGCTCTTGAGCATTTTGACTTGACGGGTCTTGGCTTTCAGCCATGGCCGCTTACTGTGGCACAAAATTTCCTTCGTGCGGCCAGGAATTTTGGGCTTGTTTTACCGTGCTATTCAATAGCTAAAGTTCGAATGAACGCTCACGGGAGAATTGCATCAGCCCGTTCAGGCTATGCGCGCGCTCACTACCGGAACCATCCACACTGCATAGCTGCGCGGATCGCGAATATTGGCGATCATCTGATCGAAGTACGCGACGGCGTCGTTGCGGCTGATCGGCGTGAGTTCGCCGATCGCGTCGGAATATCCATCGCGCCATGCCTCGATAATGGCCGCGAACGTCTCGCGCGGTACACGCAACGTATCCACTACAACGTAATCCACCGTGATCTGATCGAGCTTCATCGCCGAAAGAATGCTGAACGTGTTCCGCCCAATGAAGAGGTCTGTCCCGGTTGCCGCCCCGAATCTTCCTGCCGTCTGATACCAGAAGTCGCGTGGGTCGAGGGCGCCGCGCTGAAAATGTAGCATGCCGTAGTCTTCTGGAATCAGGTGCAGATATCCGCCGGGCCGCGTCACGCGCACTAGCTCGGCAAGTACGCGCTCCGGATGCGGGATGGAGTGAATTACGTGCCGGCACACGGTCAGGTCAAAAGTACGATCGGTCTCGTCGAGCTGAAAAATGCTCTGGTGTTCGAATCGCAAGCGCGGCGCGACGCGTGTGTAACGTGTTCGCGCTAATTCCAGATGGGCATCGACAATGTCGACTCCCAGCACGCTGGCTTTTGGAAAAAGTTCCGCCAACCGAGAAGACCCTTCGCCAGTGCCGCATCCCGCATCGAGGATGCGAGGTTCGGCGGGCAGCGCGTAGCGCCGTATCAGCGGTGCTTCTTGCGGCCAGATCGCTCGAGCTTGCGCATCCAGGTTTCGCACCATGGATTCGTCGGCCATCTGTTTCGCCTGTGGGTTCAGGTCGGTCATCGTGGCTCCCCGAGCCTTGCGTCGCAAAACCTTGCTAGACGTCGCAATTCGGTTCTGTCGTGTCGCGCACATTGTAACTTGCAGTCTGGGCCCACGCTTCGGGTGACGGTTGATCCATCGCTCCCACAACGGCTATCGTGTTTGCGGGAGCATTCTCGATGAAGCTGCGCAAACTCGGCAATTCCGGCCCGCAAGTCTCCGTGGTTGGCCTCGGCTGCAATAACTTCGGTATGCGAATCGACCTGGATGCCACGCGTAGGGTGGTTGAGAAAGCGCTAGAGGTGGGAATCACGCTTTTCGATACCGCTGATATCTACGGAAATCGTGGCGGCTCGGAAGAGATGCTGGGGCAAATCTTGGGCGAGAACCGCAAGCGCATCGTGCTGGCCACGAAATTCGGCGGCGCGATGGACGAAGCTGGAAAGATGAAGGGCGCCTCCCGCCGCTACATTATGTCCGCCGCGGAGGCAAGCCTGAAGCGCCTGCGGACCGACTGGATCGATCTATACCAGATTCATTTCCCCGATCCGGCTACGCACATCGAGGAGACGCTGCGGGCTCTTGACGATCTGATCCGCGCCGGCAAGGTGCGCTATATCGGCTGCTCGAATTTCGCCGCCTGGCAGATGGTGGACGCCCAGTGGACGGCCAAGCACTTTGATCTGCACGGCTTCGTCTCCTGCCAGAATGAGTACAGCTTGCTCGTCCGCACCGTGGAACGGGAACTGATTCCGGCGATGCAGAAATTCGCGCTGGGCATGCTGCCATACTTTCCGCTCGCCAGCGGTCTGCTTACGGGGAAATACGCGCGCAACAAACCGGCTCCAGAAGACACGCCCTTTCATTCGCTGAAAGGACTCGCCGATCGCTATCTCACCGAATCAAATTGGAAAATTGTGGAGCGACTCGAGAAGTTCTGCGCAAAGCACGGCCATACAATGGTTGAACTGGCGTTCACGTGGCTGCTCGCGCGGCCGACCGTCGCCAGCGTGATTGCCGGTGCGACCAAACCGGAACAGGTGGAACAGAACGCCAAAGCCGCCGAAGGCGAGCTCACACCCGAAGAGATTGCCGAGATCGACGAAATCATCCCGAAGCCTTAGGGATGGCGAACGGAGTTGCGCGCGCTACCAGGTCCCAATCAAAACGCCCGTGCCGAAGACGATCGCTCCACCGAAGGCCACTTGCACGGCCGCGGAAAGTGCGGGCGTTTCCATATACCGGTGCCGCACCCACGTAATCACTCCGAGTTCGACAACCACAACCGCAACGGCAATGCCGATGGCCAGTGTGAATCGGCTGGTGAGAAAGGGCAGAGTGTGTCCGATTCCGCCCACGGCCGTCATGCATCCGCAGATTATGCCGCGCAATAACGGATGTCCCCGCCCGGTAAGGCTGCCATCGTCCGAGAGAGCTTCCGCGAATCCCATACTGATCCCCGCGCCAAGCGAGGCCGCTAATCCCACGAGGAAAGCTGCGTGGGTCGTATGCGTGGCGAAGGCGGCGGCAAAAACGGGAGCGAGCGTGGAGACCGATCCATCCATTAAGCCGGCCAATCCGGGCTGCACAACCTGAAGCAGAAAGAGCTTTTTTTGGGCCTCTTTTTCGTGCCGGCTCGCATTTTTAGCGCGTTCGGTCTCGTTCAAGTCCTCAGCCTTGTTTTGGTGTGAGCGCTCTTCCTGCGCGAGATCGTCAAGAAGGCGGCGGATGCTGGAATCGCTGGTCCTGGCGGCCGCCCGTTCATAAAACAGCCGTGTCTCTTGCTCTATGGAACTAGCCTCGTTGCGGGCTGCTTTCAGGCGCAATGGACGTGTGAGCCATACGGGGCGGCGTTTGACGAACCCCCTCACGTCCTGGCGCCGGATCAAAGGAATGTGTTCGCCAAATTTTTGTTGATAGAGGTCCTGCAGCCTTTGGCGGTGGCCGGATTCCTCCTTGCGCATCTCTTCAAAAGCCGCCGCGGAATCAGGAAAATTACCGCGGAGTTCCTGAGCGAAGTCGGCGTAGATGCGCTCGTCCTCTTCCTCCAGCGAAATGGCCAGGGCGAGGAGCTCCTTTTCAGACAGCTGATCGAAGTTTCTCATCATGTCCAATTCCTCAGTGAGTCAGGATCGGTAAGCAAAGCGGCCGCTCAACATGAAAGTTGAGCCGCCCGATTTCTTCGAGCGCTCGATCGAGCAACGAGCTGCTGCACGATTCGAGCGTCATTATGAAGGGCAAGGCGGAGTGAGGATAACCCGGTTTCTGCAGCAGTGCATCGATGCTGATTCCAAACCTGGCGAAGACCGCGGCAACTTCGGCCACGATGCCAGGCCTATCGCTGACGACAAAACGCACGTAGTGCGGAACCACGAAATCTCCACTTACCGACTGCGGGTCCTCCGCAAGCTCTCCCGTATCCGCTGGAGCAGCATTGGATTGCCGAGCAATCACGTACAGGTCGGACACAACCGCCACGGCCGTCGGATCGCCGCCGGCGCCGAATCCCGAAAGAACAATCGGGCCCGCGAATTTGCCATTGGCGATCACCAGGTTCTGATTTCTCTGCACGTGCGCGATCAGCGAGGAAAGCGGAACGAGGGTCGGCCGCACTGCGGCGAGCAGGCGTACGCCATTCGTCGTCTCTTTTTGCGCGATGGAAATCTGCCGGATCGTGCAGTTCAGCTCCCGCGCGTAGCCAAAATCAACGGCTTCGACAGGCGAGATCGGCGCGCAGGGAATCTGCTCGCTGCGCACGTTCAAGCGCAGTCCGGCCTGCGTCAGGATCACCAGCTTGGCGCGAGCGTCGTACCCTTCGACGTCGCTCGTGGGATCGGCTTCGGCAAAGCCAAGCTCCTGGGCCTCCTTTAGCGCTGAATCGAACCCAGCGCCGGTGGCCTCCATTTTTGTGAGGATGTAGTTGCAGGTACCGTTCAGGATTCCGGCGATGCGATAAAGCCGGTCGCCCGCCAGCCCCTCCTGAATCGCAATAATGGCGGGAATTCCTCCAGCCACTGACGCGCCGAACTGCAGTTGCCGGCCCGTTTGCCGCGCGAGCCGCAAAAGCTCCGGGCCGCGCTCAGCGATCAAAAGCTTGTTCGCCGTTACCACGGATTTTCCCGCACGCAGAGCCTTGCTCACCCATTCGCCTGCGGGTTCCAGACCGCCAACCACCTCCACGAAAATATCCGCATCGGAAGCCAGCACATCTTCGATTTTTTCTGTCCAGCGAACTTGTAGTGGAATCCAGTCGACTTTCTTTCGCGCGATATTGCGGTTGTAAATGTGGGTGAGTACGAAGGGACTGTGCGGATTTTCCGAAAGCAACTTGGCCACCGAGCGCCCCACGGTGCCAAATCCCGCCAACGCAATTTTGAGCTTCCTGCCGGCAGATATGGGCTGCTCCGGCGCAATTTGAACCGCAATTTTTGATTCCGAGCGTCGCGCCACCGGCTCCTCGCCTGTTTCGAAGTGCGTTTACAAACCGCTCGGAGAACTTAGCAAGGAATACCGGAGAGCGCAAACGTGCGTCTGATGCGCCTGCAATCACTCTTTATCAGCAGCGTCGAATACCTCTTTCGCGGCGCGGAAAGCGTCCACGGCCGCGGGCACGCCTGCATAGACGCCGGCCTGCAAAAAGACCTCTGTCATCTCCTCGCGTGTGACGCCATTATTCAGCGCTCCGCGCACGTGCAGCTTGATCTCATGCGGGCGATTCAACGCGGTGAGCATGGCCAGATTGATCAGGCTCCGGGTTTTGCGCGAAAGGCCGGGCCGCGTCCAAATGGCTCCCCAGCACCACTCAGTGACAAATTCATAGAGCACGCGGGTGAATTGATCGGCGGAAGCCATAGCGCGATCGACGTACTCGGCGCCCAAGACTTCGCGGCGCACAGCCATTCCTTCATCGTAAGTTTTCTTGTTCAAGGGATTTTCTCCTGAGGGTGTGAAGATTTTCAGTTCAGCCAAATTCGACGTGAATAATATAAGTCGCGGAGTTGAATTGAAAGCGCGGCGACTTTCGTCGTCTGACTGCTTATTTTTTGGGGAAAACCAGAACGGCCGGGAGTTCGTCGCTCCCGAAGCGGGCCGGAGAACCGGGGAAAATTCTAAGCGGCGCGAACGGCGCTAACTGCGATCACTACAGCGGCCGTCTTGCCGGATGCTTCGTCTGCCTGCATCTTCGAACGCACGAAATTCAGTACAGCCAGCGTGGCGATTGTCAGAATCATTGCGGCGGCGATTAACAGGGCCTTCTTTCCCTTGCGCATTCTTTCTCCTGTGTGTCCCTGGGCTCCGTCACCGATTTGACGCTGCGGGGCGAAAAAGGGCCAGCCCCGCTCAGCCCGAAAGTGTCTAGGTCATAAATACAGGCTGCACAAGGGATTGGATACCTGTACAGAAGGACAGAAAAAGGGCAGGACGACTGTTTTTATACCCTGAAGTGAATGACGCCACCATGCGAGTCACCTCGTCGCAGGCAGATGCGAGATCTCTCCCTGCAACGAGGGAATCTGCCGGGGAGCCAGGCCGGAGTGTCGCGAGGCCGCCGAATCACTGGTGGTAGGGGGCGATCAGCGCGGCGTGCGCAAGGATATGCCCGTCCATTGCTTTCATTACGTCTGTGCGTGTTGCTGTGCCGGGTAACTCAAGCTTCTGATCGAGGGCAAAAAGCTCAAAAGCATAGTGATGTGAAGGCCCCGCCGGAGGACAGGGCGGACGATAGCCCATATTCCCGCCTTGTCCGGGATTGCCATTGGTTTGCAGGCTGCCGTCGGGCAGTTGTGGAGTATCGGCGGGAATAGCTTCGGGAATCTGAGTGGCGCTGGGTGCGATATTCCACACCATCCAGTGCAAGATGTCGTCGAGACCTTTGCGCGGCCGAGGCTCCATATCGTGCACGATCAGGACGTAACTCCTGGTGTCTCGCGGCGGATTCATCCAGTGAAGATCGGGAGAAACCGCAGCCGGTCCCGCCGTGCAGGTATATTTCACGGCCAGGAAGCTGCCGTCGGCCATCGACGTACTCATCATCGCGAAGGGCGGTGGCTGTTGCCCCCGACCACCACCTTGTCCGCCGGCGCCTTGGCCGCCTGCGGCCGGTTGGGCGGGGCCGGCTGGATTTTGTTGCGCGACTCCGGCAATAGCGCCAGCCAGCAAAAATACCAGAGCCATTAACAGCAAGCTCACCTTAGTTCGCATCGCGCTTCCTCCTCCGTGTCTTAGAAGCTGCTCGAATCGCGTATGCCGGGTATTGGGATACGCCGCGCGCCTGACAGGTTACGCGGAAGTTGATATCCTACGCCGCGCCGCGGATAATTTCACTCTCGATGCGTGCCGGAAGGGAGCCCATCATGATCACGCGCCGCAAAGTCCTGTTTGGTTCCATCGCCGCGGGAGCCGCCGCGATTTTGCCGTCGAAATTGCTAATGTCGAAAGCGTCGCAGCCTTCCACTCCCGTCAGTTTCGCGGTGCCCCCCAGCGCATGCGACTGTCACACGCACATATTTGGCGACCCGCAGCAATACCCGTGGTTTTCCGGCCGCACCTACACGCCCGAATCCGCGTCGATAGCGGAGATGCGTGCGCTGCATCGAGCACTGCATATGGACCGCGTGGTCATCGTAAATCCCAGCGTATACGGCGCGGATAACTCCTGCACCATCGACGCGATGAAGCAACTCGGCCCGCGAGCTCGAGCGATCGCCGTGATCGACGCCAAAACTTCAGGCGGGCAGCTCGATGAGATGGAACACGCCGGTGTACGCGGCATCCGCCTCAATTTTGAAAATTTCGGGCAAACGAATCCGGATGCGGCGCAAAAAGCCTTCCATTCCGCCGTCGAGCGCGTCGCCGATCGAAAATGGCACATCCAGATCTACACTCGCCTGCCGGTGATCGCGAGTTTGCATCAAGAAATAATCGCCGCGCCGGTCCCGGTGGTTTTCGATCACTTCGGCGGAGCAAGAGCCTCGCTCGGAACGAGCCAGCCTGGCTTCGACACGATGGTCGATCTTGTTCACTCCGGCAAGGCGTACGTCAAAATTTCAGGTGCGTACCGGTCGTCAGACAAAGCGCCCGACTATCCTGACGTCGCATCTCTTGCCAAGACCCTGATCGCGGCGAATGCTGAACGTATCGTTTGGGGCAGCGATTGGCCGCATCCGGCTGGCGGAGCATTACCAGGGCATACCGCAAGCGATATCGCTCCTCTTTCTCAGATCGATGATGGCCTTTTGCTGAATCAGCTGGCCGTTTGGGCGCCCGATCCTGCGGTACGCAAGAAAATTCTCGTGGATAATCCGGCGCGACTTTATGGATTTTAGCGGCGCTGTGGCGCTATTTGCCCGCAGGCACACCGCTGCCGCCCGGATCGCCAACCAATTGCAGATATTCCTGCATTTGTGATGGGATGCAGAGTTGCTCTTCGAGCTGCTGACTCGGAAGCCAGCGGAAACTTGCGGAGCCCAGGACAAACGGCTTCGTATAAAGTTTTGGATCGTCTACCGTCACTTTGACCTGCAAGTCATTGTGGTCGGGGCGCGTGTAGCGCTCTTGCACGTGCGCCTCGATGCTATGTGGATATCCCCCGCCGTTGAGCCAGGTTTTGTCGTCGAGGCCGGTAGTATCAACTACAAAAGTATCGTCTCCCTCCCAGTGGCCCACCGAATATCCGTAGTAGCGCGGATCGGGCGCATCTTTTGTCGTGCCGCCCACATTTTTTGGCAGCTCTCGCCCGTCGGTCCAGATTTCGCGCCAAGCCTGCTGGTATTGATTGAGGATGATCACCCTGTCAGACATGGTGGCGAAAGAGAGTCCTCTAATTTCAAAGATGATATTGCGGGGAAACCCCAGCGGATCGCACGTGCGCACAAACGCATCATTGGTGCCCGCGGCGTGGAACTTTGCCTCGGGCTTGTTCATGCCGAAGAGTTTTTGCCCCTCGGGCGTCAGAGAAGGATCTTCACCCTTGTCCGCGGCTATGGAGCCCGCCCAGGTCCCCGTGAAATCGCGCTTCGGAGCCGGGCCCCCGGGGCCGCTTTCTTTCAATTTGTTATACATATTGTTGTTCAAACCCGCTTGAGCCATCGCTGACAAGGAAGAAGCCAGCATAGCGGCGAAAACCATTACGCCAACGAAGCGATCTCGCGCCATTTCAGATCTCCCGATCGCGAACTTTCTGTCTAATATGCCACTTTTTCGACCAGAACTCCTGTCACTGACAAGCGCCCTCAATCGAATGTCCTCGCAATTGGAGAAAAAGAAAGGGACTGCGCTCGACGGTCCCTTTCTTTCTGATTTCTTCTACAGCCGTTAGTAAGTTAGCTTCAACCCGAACTGGATGTGCCGGGGCCCGCCTGAACCGAGCACCGGATTTGCGTTGTCCGGTGTGACGCAGGCGCAACCGAATTGCGCCGCAGATGGATCTGTGCCCCCAGTAGCTTGCGTTCCACCGCTGCCCGGAATTGAGAAATCGGCACGATTGAAGAGGTTAAAGACCTCCACGCGGAACTGGGCGGAGAACCGTTCTTTGAATTTCCAGAGCTTGCTCACCGAAAAGTCCACGTTGTAATACGCGGGACTGGGAAAGAGATTGCGGCTTGCGTTACCAATGGTCCCATAAGCCGGTGGAGTCAAAATGCCGCCACCCCGCATATAGCAGCCCGCCGCGGCAAGCGCAGCGCTGGCTGATGCCATTAGCTGGGCGTTGCCGGTATAAGGAGCTTGCGCGGCGGTGACGCAGGCTTGCGGTATGGCGGCGGTGCAACCTGACAGCGGCCCAAAACAGGGAATGCCCGTCGGGCCGGAAACAAACGCGGAGGTTGGCCCCGTGTAATTCCAGGTCTGTACACCGCCTGCGTTCACCTCTCCTGTTCCGGTAAAGTCATTCGATGTATCGATGGGGTACCAAGGCAAGCCGCTCTGCAGAGTCAGAATGCCGCTGAGCGTCCAGCCTTGCAACATCTGTCCGGGCGCCTTCATCCCCGGGATATCGTAAGTCGGCGAGAAGGTAAAGCGGTGCCGGATGTCGTTATCCGTGCTTCCGTAGCCTAGACGCGGGTTGTTCGAGTCCAGCGGAAAAGCCGACTGGCTGATGCTGGATGAGGATTGATTGTCCAGGGCGTGTGAATAAGTGTAACCGGCAAGGAAGGAAAGCCCGTGGGAGGAGCGCTCGCTCACGGTCAGCTCGAGCGCATTGTAATTGGAAAAGAAAAGATTCCCAGTGGTGATGATTTGGGACAGGTATGGAAATTTGCTGCTGTACGGGCCGACTTCCGCGCCGGTGTTGGTGATGCCACAGTTGCCGCTAGCAAGGCAAAACTGGTTGCTAGACAGGCCGATGGCTCCGGCATAGGTTCCGGCTGTTACACCAGCTGCCTGTTCCGCTGCAGCGGCCTCAGCGGCCGTGAACGGAGTATTGTAGCCGGCACCAATCGCCGGCTGGTTAATATCGGCTTCACTTCCTTGCTTAAACCCGTGGTTGCCGACGTAAGCTACGTCGACCGTCAAGCTATTGGTAATGGCGCGCTGGATATCCAGGTTCCACGAGGCGACATAAGGTTCCCGGAAGTTGGGATTTACCCCGGTGGTGGGGCAAGGCCCGGGCCCGTTGGCCAGGCTGGGCGATGTGCATGTCAGGCCTGTATATGTGACACCACTGGCATCAGTAAACGCGGCGTTACCCGGAAACACTGGACCTGCAATGCTCCACGTGAGCTGACCTCCAGATAAAGGGAACAACGCAGGGGAGTGAGCATTGGCTGCTGTTCCGCTCGTATTGATGCCAAGCTCTGGGAAATTCGCACCGAAGGGAACGGGGTTAAGCAGCTCAGAAGTGATCAGCATGGCATTGAGAAGACTGCCTCCAGCGCGGACCACGGTCTTCCCATTGCCCCTGACGTCCCATGCCACTCCAACGCGCGGCGAAAAATCCTTGTGATCCGGATTGTACAGATTCTTGAGCGGCGCTCCAGGCCCTACCTGTAGAACCGCCGGAGTGTTCCCGGTGACATTGGGATCGAAATTGCCAATGTAATTGAAACGTTCCGTGGGCGGCGCGTCGTACTCATAGCGCAACCCGAGATTCAAAGTGAGTTTTGTGGTCACGCGCCAATCGTCCTGGAAGAAACCAGCGAAAGCGTGTTGTCGCGCGATCAGGTCAGGATTGCCAATAAGAATCTGCCCCTTCTGCGGACTGCCTGTAAGGAAATGTGCCAAATCCTTGAACTTGATCTCGCCGTTGGCCCGATTGTAGCTGTTGTTGTCATAAATACTGTCCATATATTCAAAGCCAAACTTGAAGGCATGTTTGCCAAGCAAACGCGAGACGTTGTCCACGAAGTCCACCGTGCCTTCAGGCCCGCGTGTGCCCGTCCGTTTGCCTGCCCCCAAATATGACGGTGAAATGCTGGATATATCGATTTCCGGTAGCCCGCCATACAGCGGATTCGTCACACCCGTATTGAAGCCATATCCCTGGGGGTACGGATTCGACGGGATCATGTTCACATCTCCGGAGACGGTTTGATTGTGAACGTAGGCATAGCCGCCTCGGACGTCGTTTACCCAGGCGGAGGTCGGAGTCCAAGTCCAGGCTGCGTTGAACATCTGGGCGTCCGTGGGGACAGCCCCCCTCCATTGCGGCTCGAGTTGGCCGACGGAGTAGGAAACGATCTGGCTTGCCTTAGAAATGTAGTACATGCCGCTCACGTGATTGTGTTGGTTAATGATGTAATCGGTTTTGATGAATCCATTGTTGAGCGGCCCGGTGGTGATCAAACCAGGGGCAAAGCTAGTCGACGAGGTCGGGTTAAAGGGAAAGAGATTCTCGAATGTGGAGGAGGATGGCGACACGGTGCATGTCGCCGTGTTCAGTCCCGCTAATTGCGCGCTTAGCGGAGAAATGGGGTTTCCCGCAGCACCATTTGCCAAGTGCGTAGGATTCAGCTTGTTACATGCGTCGACCATGCTCGTTTTCGCATCCCCTGTCGAAATGTCGGTGGGAATCGGGACCAGGGCCACGTCTCCCAGCGTGGTGCGAAGACCCTCATAGCCGGCAAACCAGAAAAGCTTGTCCTTGATAATGCGTCCGCCCGCCGTTGCGCCGAATTGCTCCAGCGTTGCTGGCGTCGCTCCGGGAAACGATGGGTCCGAAAAGAAATTGGCCGCATCAGTGGCTCGGGCATCGCGCCCAAATGCGTAGGCCGCGCCGTGAAGACTATTCGTGCCCGATTTCACGCCAACGTTGATTACCGAGCCGGGTTCCCAGCCGTATTCGGCCTTGGGATTTTGCTCGGTATTGAATTCCTGAATGGCGTCGATGGGCAGGAGCGAGGACGCATCTCCAGTGCGATAAGAGGCATTCAATACGCTCGCACCCGTGCTTGGAGACATTTGGGAGAGACCCTCGATCATCGTGAGGTCCGCCCCAGTACGCATGCCGTTGGTGCTTTGGTCGCCAGTACCCGCTCCAACCGGAGTAACGACGCCGGGACGCAGCTGCAGCAAGCGCTCAAAATTGCGGCCATTCAGGGGTAGAGAGAGGATGGCCTGATTGCTGACGGTTCCGCCTAGCGTAGCGTCGGTGGTATTTATTTCCGGAAGCTCTCCCGTGACCGTGACCGTTTGTGTCTGTTCGCCGGGCTGAACGGTCAAATCCACGCGAATGTTCTGGCCCACTTGCACCAACACGCCGTTGTGCTCTACGGTGCGGAAGCCCTTGGCCTCGGCCCGGACGGTATACGTTCCCGGGTTCAAGCTGGCCGCGACATATTGTCCCGCGTCGTCCGTGGTCAAGGTTCGCGAGACGCCTCGGGCTGTATCAGTCACAGTGACCATAGCGCCGGCAATGGCGCCGCCGGTCTGGTCGAAAATGCCTCCCTGAATCGTGCCCTGGTTCCCCTGCGAAAACGCCGGGAGGGAAATCAGAAAGATTCCAAGCAACGCGGTCAATAGCGGCAAGGCGCCTCGTAATCTGCTTCGAATCGCTTTGCCCGGCAAAGATTTATCTGAAGAGGAACCCATAAACACGCACCCCCAATGGTCTTTGGTCAACGCTGAAGTTGTCCCAAAAGCGTCGCGCTCAATTAACACACCTGTAACCCGAAGGTCAAGCAAACTGAGCAAATAGAATTGAAAGGAGAGGATCGTTAGGTTCTCGCAGGGCTCAAGTGTATGAGCGAGACGCCGAAAAGGAGAGTGGCGCGACGACCAACGCGCTAACGCCGAAAAGGAAAGGGACGGCTGTCGAGCGGTCCCTTTCCTTGCTGATTTGTTCTACAGCCGTTAGAAGGCTAGCTTCAAGCCGAACTGAATGTGTCGCGGCCCGCCCGAACCCAGCACGGGGTTGTTGCCCTGCACATCCGGCGTGGCGCAGGCGCAGCCGAACTGTGAATTTGCGCTTGGATCCACTCCCGCTGATAGCGCAGCTGGAATCGCGAAGTTAGCCCAGTTGAAGAAGTTGAAGAACTCCGCACGGAACTGCGCGCTGAATCGTTCGCTGAATTTCCAGTCCTTCGTAACCGAGAAGTCCACGTTGTAGTAAGGATGAACCCGGAAGATGTTGCGGCTCGCAGTGCCTGCGCTCCCGTAGGCGGGAGGCGTCAGAATGCCGCTCCCTTGTACGTAGCAGCCCAAATTCATGAGTGACGCCACAGCCAGCGCGCCATTCGCCTGAGCAGCACTCATGCAGGCTGCTGGAGGCTGGCCTCCAACGTACGGCGTGCAGCCCGGTATGATGGGGTTGCCTTTCGAATCGACGCTACTGAAGCAAGGGATAGACGTTGGGCCCGCCTGGAAGGCGGAAGCAGGACCGGTGTAATTCCATGTCTGAATATGGCCCTGTATCGAGTCATTGAACTCGTTCGTTCCGACGAGATCGGTGGTTGCGTCCGTGGGGTACCACGGCGCCCCGCTCTGCAGCGTGATGATCGAGCTCATGGTCCAGCCTTGGAGCATCTGCCCGGGGGACTTTCTTCCAGGGATCGCGTACGTGGGCGAGAAAGTAAAGCGATGCCGGATATCGTTGTCGCCGTTTCCATAGTCCAGACGCGGGTTGTAGGCGTCGATACCATAAGGGTTCGCACTGCTGTTTTCGCCGGAGGTCATGTCTAGAGCGTGGGAATAGGTGTAGGCGGCCAGGAACGATAGCCCGTGTGAAGCCCGCTCGTTCACCGTCATCTGCAAGGCATTGTAGTTGGAATGGTCCTGGTTATTCAGTTGGTCGATATTCGTCAGGTAGGGAAATTTTGTGCCATAGGGGCAGGCGGTACAGAGGATGCCTGGAGCCGCGACTCCGACCTCAGCACCAGGGTTGGCTATGCCGCAAGCGTTATAGGCCGGAGCGCTCGCGAGGCAAATCTGATTGCTAGTTAGCCCCGCTACTGCAGGCGCACCTACGAAAGCGGCCTCAGCGTTTGTGAATGGAGTGTTGAAGCCTGCGCCGAGCGGAGGCTGATTAATGTCGATCCAGTTTGTTTGGTTCGCTCCGTGAGTGCCAACATAAGCAATGTCGACAGTCAAGCTATTGGTTATGGCGCGCTGGATGTCTAAATTCCACGCCACAACAAAAGGTTGAACGAAATTGGGATTGATCCCCTGGGTGCTGCAAGATGGCGGCGTTGGTCCTTTGGTGACGACGTCATTGGGCGAGAGACAAGTTGTGCCCGTATAGGGCACGCCATTCACGACGGTCGGTGTACCCACAGGGAACACCGGCCCGGCAACGCTCCAGGTAATATCGCCCGGCGTCAAAGTGAGCGATTCCGGGGTATGAATGTTCACAGCCGTGCCGCTAGTGTTGATGCCGAGGTCGGGCACGTTCGCACCGAACGGAGAAATGCCGACGTATTCTCCCACCAGTTCAGGTTCTCGCAACATGCTGCCGCCAGCTCGCACCACGGTCCTGCCGTTTCCTCGCACGTCCCAGGCCAGGCCGAGCCGAGGAGAGAATGCTTTGTAATAGGGGTTGTACATGTTGCGGACGGGTGCTCCCGGACCAACCTGCACTACCGGATAGGTTGTAGCCGGGGCATTGGGAAGGAATGTGCCCTCGTAGTTAGAGTGTTCAACCGGATTTCCCTGGTACTCCCAGCGCAAACCCAGATTCAGCGTGAGCCTGGTGGTGGCACGGAAATCATCCTGGAAGTAACCCGAGAACCAGTGAGCTCGGACGACTTCAGCAGGATTTCCTACGAGAATTGCCCCGCTCCGAGCGCTGCCTTCGAGAAAATGTGTCAAATCCTTGAATTTGACCTCGCCATTGGCTTGGTTATAGGAGTTGTTGTCATAGACCAGGTCCATAAAGTTAAAACCAAACTTGAAGGCGTGCTTGCCGCGCAACCACGACACGTTGTCTACGAAACTGGCATCGCCGTCAGGCCCTCGGACACCCGTCCGCCTGCCCGCTCCCAAGTAGCCCGTGAAACCGCCGATGAGGATTTGCGGCATCCCTCCATAGGTCGGAAAGGCCGACTGGGTTATGCCGCTGTTAAAACCATAGCCATTGGGCCAAGCCGGCTGGGTAAACAGGCTTCGGTCCGCCGAGAGAGTTTGGGAGTCAATGTAATCGTAGCCCGCCCGGGCTTCGTTCACCCAGTTGGAACCCGGAGTCCAGGTCCAGCTTCCATCGTAGAGCTGCACATTCGACGGAACATTAGCTTGCCATTGCGGCAACAACTGTCCTTGGTTACCACCCGTGGCGTAAGTCACGGTTTGGTAGCTCTTGGAAACGTAATAAAGCCCGCTCACATGGTGATGGGAACTGATGACGTAGTCGCCTTTGATGAATCCGTTGTTGAGCGGCCCCAACGTTTTCAAGCCAGGCTGAACCAATCCAGTTGCGGTGAAGGGAAACAGATTCTCGAACGTAGAGGACGCTGGCGTCACCACGCAGGTTGTGGGGTTCAAACCCGCCAATTGTGCGCTAAGCGGATTGATGTTTGCCGGACCCAGCTTCAGGCAGGTATCAACCATGCTGGTATTTACGCCTGCCCCGGGCACATCTGACGGGATAGTGATAGCGACGGGGTTGTTCAGTGTTGTCCGCAGACCCTCGTAACCCAAAAACCAGAAAAGCTTGTCCTTGATGATTGGCCCTCCCGCTGTGGCGCCGAACTGCTCAACGTCTGCCGGGGCGACTGGATTTACGCCCGGTGTAGAGAAGAAATTGCCGGCATCCGTGGCACTGGAGTGGCGGCCAAACGCATAAGCCGTGCCGTGAATCGAATTGGTTCCCGATTTGATTCCGACGTCGATCACCGAACCGGGCCGCCAGCCATACTCCGCCTTGGGATTCTGTTCGGTATTAAATTCCTGGATGGCATCGATCGGCACCAGAGAATTCGAGTCACCCGTTCGGTACACAGAATTGATCACCATCGATCCGGTGGTATTGCCGAAGGCGGGAACGCCGTCAACTAGCAGCAGGTCGGTGCCCGTGCGCCCGCCGTTGGTGCTCGCGTCGCCGGCACCGGCGCCGGGGTCCGTGTAAACCCCGGGGCGCAGGGTGAGCAACCGCAGGAAATTCCGCCCATTCAGGGGCAAAGCATTGATCGACTGATTGCTGACGGTCCCGCCCAGAGTCGCGTCTGTCGTATCGATCGAAGGGAGTTCTCCAGTGACGGTGACGGTTTGCGTTTGCTCTCCTGGCTGCAGGGTCAAATCCACGCGGATGGTTTGCCCGACTTCCACCAGCACGCCGCCGTGTTCGACGTTCCGAAAACCTTTGGCTTCCGCGCGAATCGTGTATGTGCCGGGTGTAACGTTCACGGCGACATATTGCCCCGCATTATCCGTGGTCAAAGGGCGCGAGACGCCGCGGGCCACGTCAAGCACGGTTACAGCGGCGCCCGGAATTACGCCACCAGTCTGGTCGAAAACAGTACCCTGGATGTTGCCTTGGCTGGCCTGCGAAAACGCAGAAACAGAAATCAGCA
This sequence comes from uncultured Acidobacteriota bacterium, assembly GCA_963846235.1. Classification (GTDB taxonomy): domain Bacteria; phylum Acidobacteriota; class Terriglobia; order Acidiferrales; family UBA7541; genus Palsa-189. The sequence continues at coordinate 1,113,925 of CAWJVF010000002.1, read as the reverse complement.
ATATCGCAAGCAGCGCACTCACTAGCGAGACGACACACTTCAGCACAGATTTATATGGGCGAGAGGAACTCATAGACACACACCTCCACAGACTATCTAAAGGAAGTCGGCCCCAAAGCTGGCGCGGTCAATAACACACTCTATAACTGCAGGTCAAGCAAACTCGGCAAGGGGGAAAAAGCTGGCGTGGGAAAAAGAAAGGGACCGCTCAACGGCGGTCCTTTCTTTTTCTGATTTCTTGCTACAGCCGTTAGAAGAGCAGCTTCAGGCCGAACTGGATGTGACGCGGGCCGCCCGAGCCGAGCACGGGGTTGTTACCTTGCACATCTGGTGTGGCGCACGCGCAACCGAATTGGCTCGCTGCGCCCGGATCCAATCCCGAGGAGTTCGCCGCGGGAACCGCGAAGTCTGCGCGGTTGAGTACGTTAAAGAACTCCGCGCGGAACTGCGCCGAATACCGTTCTTTAAATTTCCACTCCTTGCCGATTGAAAGATCCACGTTGTAGTAGTTGGGGACGCGGAAGATGTTGCGGCCGGCATTGCCTACGGTTCCGAAGGCAGGCGGCGTCAGAAACCCGCCGTTCTGCGAGTAGCACCCCAGGTTTGCGAGCGCAGCATCCGCCAACGCGGTGAGTCGGGGATCTCCGGCATAAGGGGCCTCTGCGGCGGCCTTGCACGCTGTCGTAGCCGCGGTGCCTGTTAGCTGAGGAATGCTTTGCGGAGCGGCTTTAAATGCGGAGCGAGGCCCGCTGTAATTCCACGGCTGCAACGCGCTGGAAATGGACCCAACGAACTCTCCGGTTCCGATTATGTCGTTTGTGACGTCGGAATTAGTCCAGGGCAGCCCGCTCTGCAACGTCACGATTCCGCTCACCGACCAGCCTTGGAGCATTTGTGCCGGCGACTTTATTCCCGGAATGAGATAGCTAGGCGAGAAAGTAAAGCGGTGCCGGATATCGTAATCGCTGTTCCCGTAGTTTAGACGCACGTTGGATGCGTTGGTGGGATAAGGCTGCTGGTCTGTCGCATCGGCCGAGACGATGTCCAGGGCGTGGGCGTAGGTGTAACCCGCAAGGAACGACAACCCATGGGAGGTCCGCTCGTTCACTGTGATTTGGAGGCCATCGTAGTTGGAAAAATCCTGATTTCCAAGCTGTACGACTTCGTTGAGGTACGGGAATTTACTGTAATAGGGACTGGTCGCCGCCTCGTTGGCTCCAAGGGCCCCACTTACAACACCCTTTTGAGTTTTGCTGCCGAGGATGCCGCAGTTCGTGGCAGGGTTTGCGATGCAGAAAGCCGCCGGACTAACTCCTCCCGGCAGGGCGTTCGAGGCAAGCGCTGCGGGCAGCGTCGAAGTTGGAGTGTTCCATCCAGCGCCAACCGGTGGTTGATTAATGTCGACCCAAGTGGCTTCGTGAACACCGTGAACGCCAATATAGGCCAGGTCCACCGTCAAGCTATTGGTGATGGCGCGCTGGAGATCGAGGTTCCATTGTGCAGAGTAAGGCTGACGTAAGTCGGGGTTCACCGCCTGGGTGAAGCAGGGCGTAGGAGTATAGATTTTCGCCGACGGCAGTCCGGGCTCACCGACGAAAGTACAGGAAGGTCCGGTATAGGTCCCAGCAAAGGCGCCGGTGGTGGTCAGGGGAGCGTTTATGGGGAATACGGGTCCCGCAGCGCTCCAATTGAATTGGCTGGTCTGAAGGGTTAGCTGAGAGACTGTGTGAAGGTTTATGTTCGTGCCGCTATTATTCAAACCAATGCTTGGAACGTTGTCACCGAAAGGAGACAGGCCAACGTACTGGCCTGCGACAATCGGATTTCTTAAAATGCTGGCGCCGGCGCGAACTACAGTCTTGCCGTTGCCTTGCACGTCCCAGGCCACGCCCAATCGCGGCGAAAAATCTTTGTAGTCGGCCTTATAGAAAGACGTCAGCGGCGCACCCGGGCCAACCTGTTGCACAGCAAAAGTGGTCGCAGGGTTAACGTTGGGATTGAAACTGCCTTCGTAGTTATGCTTTTCCACAGGAGACCCGTTGTACTCCCAACGCAGGCCCAGATTCAGAGTGACCCGCGTGGTCAGACGCCAATCGTCCTGAATGAAAGCGCCGTACCAGTGCGCGCGCGCGAAAAGGTTAGGATCTCCTACCAGAATCGTTCCGCTCTTGGGTTGTCCCTGAAGGAAGCTCTCCAGGCTCGAGAATTTGACCTGACCGTTGGCACGGTTGTAAGCGTTGTTGTCGTAAACAACGTCGACAAAATTGAAACCAAACTTGAAGGCATGCTTGCCGCGCAGATATGAGATGCTGTCCACGAAACTGGCATTGCCTTCCGGCCCGCGGACGCCTGTCCGCCTGCCCGCGCCCAGATAGCCGGTGAAACCCCCAATGTCGATTTCCGGCAACCCGCCATACAGTGGGTTCGTAACACCTGTATTAAATCCGTAGCCGGTGGGCCATGGATTCGATGGCAGCATGTTCACATCCGCGGACAGAGTTTGCGCGTGAAGGTACGAGTAACCGGCCCGAGCGTCGTTCACCCAAGCGGAACCGGGAGTCCAGGTCCATGCTCCATTGAACATCTGTACACTGGATGGAACGTTCGCCTGCCATTGCGGCAGCAATTGCCCATTGGCATAACCAACGTGCTGGTCTGACTTGGAGACAAAGTAAAAGCCACTTACATGATGGTGGGGGCCCAGGACGTAGTCGCCCTTGATAAAACCATTATTGAGAGGGCCGGTTGTGATTAAACCCGGGACAAAGTTTCCGGCCGTATTCGTGTTTGTCGTGAAGGGTAATAGATTCTCAAATGTGGGAGAGGCAGCCGTCACGGTACAGGTCGCGCTGTTTAGTCCCGCCAACTGCGCGCTCAGGGGGCTGATCTTAGCTGCTCCCAAATCCTTGCAGGCATCCACCACACTAAATGCACAATTCCCAGCCGCGAGCGCCGAGCATCCATTCTTGCTTCCGACAAAGCCCGGCATCCCCACATCCGCCGGGATCGTATCCACCACGGGGTTTGTCAGGGTAGTCCGCAAACCCTCGTACCCCATGAACCAGAAGAGTTTATCCTTGATGATGGGACCACCCGCCACCGCACCGAATTGCTCCACCGTTGCGTCGGTGGCCTGGCCGGGAGTGAAGAAGTTGTGAGCATCAGTAGCGCTGGCGTCTCGACCAAACGCAAAAGCCGAACCATGAATACTATTCGTGCCGGATTTTATTCCGACGTTTACGACCGAGCCATCCCGCCAACCGTACTCCGCTTTGTAATTCTGCTGCGTATTGAATTCCTGGATGGCGTCGATGGGCACCAGTGAATTCGCGTCTCCAGTGCGGTACACGGCGTTGAGGGTAGTCGTGCCGTTGCTAGGACCGATTTGAGCAACGCCCTCCACCAGCAAAAGGTCATTTCCGGTACGGCGGCCGTTGGTGCTTGCGTTGCCTGCACCAGCCCCCGGGTTCGTGATGACTCCCGGGCGCAATTGCAGTAAGCGCTCGAAGTTCCGGCCATTCAGCGGCAAGGCGTTAATCGTCGCATTGCTCACCGTGCCGCCCAAGGTCGAATCGGTGGTATCGATTTCAGGAATTTCGCCGGTAACGGTAACGGTCTGGGTCTGTTCGCCGGGCTGGACCGTCAAGTCCACGCGAATCGTTTGCCCGACCTCTAGCAGGACGCCGCTGTGCTCTGTAGTCCGGAATCCCTTGGATTCCGCACGGACGGTGTACGTGCCGGGAAGCAAGCTGGGAGCAACGTACTCTCCCGCCGCGTCTGTGGTCAGAGATCGCGTGACGCCGCGCGCCGTGTCGATTACCGAGACCGTCGCCCCGGCGATTGCGCCGCCAGTCTGGTCAAAAATCCCACCTTGGATTGTGCCCTGGTTGGATTGTGAAAATGCAGAGAGGCAAATCAGAAACAGGACCACCGTTGCCCATAATGCGGAAACTACTCTCGATACCCAGCGTGAACTCACTTTGGATTGCAAAGGATTCTCCGACCGATACATGGACGCGCCTCCGACCTGTTTGCGACATTAGCAAGGACCTGAAACTTGAGCGGTCAATAACACACTCTGTAACTGCAGGTCAAGCAAGTTCGCAAAAGCTGGAGGGGGCCTCACTTCGCGAATGGAGATCAATTTCCGTGAATGCGTGTTTCGTTGCCACTACATCATTGGCCACGGCTTGATAGCGTTCCGTGTGAAAGGTAGATTTACGTCTGCCTGCGTTTCAGTCTTGCCGTTTGTGGGAGGATCAAAATGAAAACCGTCGCGACGCGATCATGTTTGACGATCTTGACGTCTTTTTTCCTTGCAGGCGTTGCAGCCTTTGCGCAAGGCGCCCCGCAAACCGATTACGCCCACATGACCATGAAGGTCGATAAGCTCGCTGACAACTTTTACACCATCACGGGTATGAATGGATCGGGGCGCACCGGCGGCGCCATTGGCGTTTTGACTGGTCCCGACGGGATCTTCATGGTCGATGCCACGTTCGGACCGCTCTCCGGCAAAGTTACCGCCGCGATCAAAACTTTTTCGAATGAGCCCATTCGCTACCTCGTCAACACGCACCCGCACGGGGACCACACCGGAGGCAATCCGAACTTCGCAAAAATGGGCGTGACGATTCTGGGGCGTCCCGAGATGCGCGTGGACTTGATGGCGCTGAAAGACTTCGACAGGGCGGGTCTTCCGACGATAATTTTCACTTCGCCGCTGAGGCTTGAGATCGATGGCGAAGAAGCTGCGATCATTCCCGTGCCTCCCGCACACACCGACGCTGACAGCATGGTTTACTTTCGTAAGGCCGATGTGCTGATGATCGGGGATTTCTTCCGCGCCGGCTATCCCAATGTGGGTGGCACGGTCAATGGCATGATCGAAGCTCTTGGCAGAGCGATAGGTATTTGTGGCCCAACCACTAAAGTAGTTCCCGGCCACGGTCCCGTCATGAATCGGGACGACGTTATAGCTCATCGAGACATGCTCCAGGCCGTGCGCGATCGCGTGTCGGACCTGATCAAGCAGGGCAAGAGCGAAGATCAGGTTGTCGCCGCACACCCCACCGCGAGCTACGATCCCATCTTCCTCAACGATATCGCCCAGTTTTATGACGAGAATACGATCGTGCGTTATCGCAACGGCGATGCTTTTGTGAAGCAGGTCTACGAAAATCTGAAGCCCAAATCCTAATCCTTGGGCTTGGTTGACAACCCCAGGAGGCTCCAGTAGCCTTTTTCGTTTCTCTCAGGCGTCGGCGCTTTCCTGAGCATCCTGCGCCCCTGCCGGCGCGAACTTCGCGCCAGAAAGCGATCCATGCCCGATCAGAAGCTGCCCACCCGCGCCGAGGATTTCTCGGAATGGTATAACCAGATTGTCCTGCGCGCCGAGTTGGCCGATTACGCTCCCGTGCGCGGCTGCATGATCGTGCGGCCTTACGGCTGGGCGCTCTGGGAAAATATCCAGCAGGCGCTCGATCGCCGTTTCAAGGCCACCGGCCACGTCAACGCTGCCTTTCCGCTACTGATCCCTCGCAGCTTTATCGAAAAAGAACAGTCACACGTCGCGGGATTCTCGCCCGAGCTGGCCGTGGTCACCATTGGTGGCGGCGAAAAGCTGGAAGAACCGCTGGTGATCCGTCCGACGTCGGAGACGATCATCGGCCACGCGTACTCGAAATGGATTCAGTCGTATCGCGATCTGCCCGTGCTCATCAATCAGTGGAATAGCGTGGTCCGTTGGGAGTTGCGCACCAAGCTTTTCCTACGCACGCTGGAATTTTTCTGGCAGGAGGGCCACACGGCGCACGCCACGCTCGCCGAGGCCGAAGCCGAAACGCGCCAGATGCTCGAGGTTTATACGGACTTCGCTATCAACGAAGCCGCCATTCCCGTAATTCCCGGCCGCAAGTCCGAATCCGAAAAATTCGCCGGCGCCGACGTCACTTATTCGCTCGAAGCCATGATGGGAGACCGCAAGGCGCTGCAGTTCTGCACATCGCACAACTTGGGACAAAATTTTGCCAAGGCTTTCAACATCCGCTATCTCGATCGCGAAGGTGTGTTGCAATACTGCTGGACCACCTCCTGGGGGCTTTCCACTCGCGTTGTGGGAGCGATCATCATGGTCCACGGTGATGACCAGGGTCTTATCCTGCCGCCGCGACTGGCGCCCACCCAGATTGTGATCGTTCCCATCTACAAAACGGACGAGGAGAGGGCGCAAGTCTTCGAAGCCGCCCGCAAGATACGCGACGCGCTCGTCGTCGAGGGCATTCGTGTTCGCACCGACGAGCGGGAAGGCACAAGTCCCGGTTTCAAATTCAACGATTGGGAGATGCGCGGCGTGCCTTTGCGCATCGAAATCGGTCCCAAGGATTTGGCCAAGGGCAGCGTGGTGCTGGCGCGCCGCGATAAGCCCGGCAAGGAAGGCAAATCATTTCAGCCGCAGCAAGGTCTGCCTGCTGTCGTCTCTAAACTCCTTGACGAGATCCAAGCCGCTTTGCTCACGCGCGCCCGCGATTTCCGCGATGCCAACACGAAAGAGCCGACGAACTACGAGGAATTCAAAGCCGCCGTCGAAAATGGTTTCGCCTTGGCTTTCTGGTGCGGCGACCCGGAGTGCGAGGCCAAAATCAAAGAAGAAACCAAAGCCACCATGCGTTGCATACCGCTGGCACAGCGTGAAAGTTCAGGTACCTGCATCTTTTGCGGGAGGCCCGCAAAGGAAAAGGGCATCTTCGCCCGTGCCTACTAGGGTTAGGCCCCTGCTGCCAGGGTTGGACTCCCCCGATCTTTAGCGGCAGCCCCCGACGTTACTGGCTGGAACGCTTTGCCATCCCGATTCTCGACACTGCTAGAAAGCCGGTGCTAGCATCGAGACGTCTCTTGGAGGTTTGCGAACGTGTGCCCCTCGGAGCAATCTCGACGCCTCGCGGACTCGCACGAAAGCGATCGCCGCACCCTTACTACTCGCCACGAACAGATTTTCTCCAGCCCCCGGCAGCGGGGCAGCAGCCGGCTAAAGCTTGTCTTTTTCCTTGGCTTGGTCGTGGCTATGATTTACGTCGGCGTGAAAGTTATCCCCATTCTGGTCAATAACATGCAATTCCAGGACGCGATTGAGAGCACGGCCCGTTTTGCCTCCGTCAATCGTCAAACAACAGACGACATTCGTAACGCCGTCCTCAAGGAAGCCGATAACGATGATATCCCTATTGCCGCGCAGGACATCCATGTTAAGGGCGACGGTGGCCGTGTGGAGATCGCAGCCGACTACAGCGTCACGGTGAATTTAGGCGTATATCAATGGACACTCAATTTCCATCCTTACGCCAAGAACAATCCTCTTTTGTAGCGGAGCTTGGCTCGGAGGAAAGTGCTTCTGATCTTTGCGGATTCGTCATCGGTTTTTGCTAAGCTGATGTCTGCGGTTTCACCCAGCGTTCCCGCCCAGCCCGGGAAAATAGGGCGGCATCCCAGCGCCAACCATTTCGCTCTAAACTGTAGGGAGCCTCGGGCAATTCAAGAAACTTAGTTCGAGGATACGATCGGGAAACGTTATGCGCCTGCGAATCAATCGCGATTTTTTGCTCTCCCGCATGGGCCTCGCGCTCATGGGCACCTTCTTTGGCTTGGTGCTGATCTGCGCCGGCCTCTTCACCTACTACTGGTTCGCCTACCGGCGCATGATCGATCAGCGTCTCACGGGGCACATGTATCAGACCAGCGCTCGCGTTTACAGCGCACCCGATCGCGTTTTCGATGGCGAAATACTCACGCCGGCTCAACTCGTCAGCCAATTGCAACACGATGGCTACAATGAAACGAAAATTGACGGCGCCCCCGGCTGGTACAGCATCCAAGGCAACGTCGTCGAGATTCATCCTCTTCGCGATTCTTACTTCGAAGGCAAAAACGCCCTGCACGTAAACTTCGCGGGCGGCGGAGTCAGCAGCATCAAGCTGCTCGATAACGGCGACGTTGTGGGGAGCGCCCAAATCGAGCCGGAGCTGCTCACGAATCTCTTCGACACTTCCCGCGAGAAACGCCGTAGCGTTCGCTTTGACGATCTACCCAAAATATTGGTCCAGGCTGTGCTCTCCGCGGAAGACAAGCGCTTCTTCGAACATCCCGGCTTCGATTTCGTGCGCATCCTCGGCGCGGCAAAGGCGAACCTTCGACGCGAAGGCATCGCTCAGGGCGCCAGCACTCTCACCATGCAGCTTTCGCGCAGCTTCTTTTTTTCTTCCGAGCGCACTTGGCGCCGCAAGATGGCGGAAACCATGGTTTCTTTGGAGCTCGAGCACAGGTTCAACAAGCAGCAGATTTTCGAGCTCTACGCCAACGAGATCTATCTCGGCAATCGCGGCAGCTTTGCCATTCACGGGTTTGCTGAAGGCTCGCTGGCGTATTTCAATAAAGACATTCGCGATATTTCCCTGAACGAAGCCGCCTTTCTCGCCGGCATTATTCGCGCTCCCAATCGCTATTCGACCGCCGACGCCCGCCCCGAGCGAGGCGCCGAGGCCCGCGATCGCGTGCTGACGCAGATGCAGGAAAATGGCTTCATCAAGCCGGAGCAGGTTAAAGAAGCCAAGGCTGCACCCCTCGCCCTGGTGTCGGGCGGGCAGAATAATAACGATGCGCCGTATTTCGTGGATATGGTCAAGGATCATCTCCTCGACCGTTTCTCCGAATCGCAATTGCTTTCGCAGAGCTTCCGCGTTTACACCACTCTGGATCCGCAACTCGAGCGCTCCGCTCTCCAGGCAGTCTCGTTGGGAATTGCCAACGTGGATAAGCTGCTCGCGACCAAATATGCTCTCTGGAAAAAGCAGGGCCATCCGGCCGAAGCCCAGATAGCCATGATTGCTCTGGATCCCCACACTGGAAATATCCTCGCTGCAGTCGGTGGACGTAACTACGGTGAGAGCCAACTCAACCATCTGACCGCCAAACGTCAGCCCGGGTCCGTCTTCAAGCCTTTCGTCTACGCAGCCGCCTTTGACGATTTCGTCAAGGGCATCAAGCCGATCGTGACGCCGACGACCACCGTTGTGGATGAGCCCACTACATTTGAATTCGAAGGCAAGGACTACACCCCAAATAATTACGGTGAAAGCTTCCACGGCACCGTCACGCTGCGTGACGCTTTGACTTACTCGCTGAACGTGGCCACCGTCAAAGTGGCGGAAATGATCGGCTATGGTCGTGTGGTCGATATGTCTCGACAGTTGGGCCTCGATGTGGATGTTCAGCCCACTCCCGCCATCGCTTTGGGTTCTTACGACATGACCCCCCTTGGCGTCGCCGCCGGGTACACGGTTTTTGCCGACGGCGGCGCACGCGCTGAACCTGTGCTCATCGATCGCGTCGTCGATTTTCAGGGCGGCGTGCTTGAGCGCAATCCTTTGATGCTGCATCAGGTGCTCGACCCGCGCGTCGCTTACCAGGTAACCACCTTGCTCCAAGACGTGATCGATCACGGAACCGGCGCCTCGGTTCGCGCCCGCGGATTTATGGGACCTGCGGCGGGCAAGACTGGAACTTCTCGCGACGGCTGGTTCGCCGGTTACACCTCCAACCTTCTTTGTGTGGTCTGGGTCGGCTTTGACGATTATCGCGAATTGGGGCTTTCCGGCGCCGTTGCGGCTGCACCGGTCTGGACCGAATTCATGAAGCGCGCCACAGCGCTACCGGGATACAAGGAATTAAACGAGTTCATCGCCCCGAACGGCGTCAGCGTCGTGGATATCGACCCGACGAGCCTGGAGCTTGCCACGCCGGCCTGCCCGACCACACGCAAAGAGGTTTTTATCGCCGGAACCGAGCCGGAATTCTGCGAATTGCATGGCGGTCGCATGCTTAGCCAAACGCCGCCGGCTTCTTGGCTTTCCCGCATATTTGGTGGAGGCGGCGACAAATCGAAATCCGACGATGCTCCCCCACCCAGCGTCGCTGCCGGACCATTCTCTTCTCCTCCGGTACCGGGAACGGCGACTGCTCCTGCCCCAGCCGATGACGAAGAGAAGAAATCGGGCATCCTGCACAAAATTTTTGGTATCTTTGGTGGTAAGAAGCCGGACCAAGAAGCTCCCAAGGAGAATAATCCGGATTCGCAGCAACACTGATTCCCCATTGGATTCGTCAGGGGAAGGTTATGAGAAGATTCATCCTCCTGGTAATTGTCCTCGCGGCCTGTTTCCTTTCCTGGGGACTTCACGCCCAGGAGGAAAATCCGGCCTCTCCCAGTGCCTCGCTCAGCCCCCGCGAAAAAGATGAGCTTCAGGCGCGCATCTTCATGGCCAAGAAACAATACCCTGATGCCGTGCAAACGTATTTCAAGCTCTCGCAGGAATATCCGAAAGACGCTGCCTATGTGAACTATCTTGGGATTGCGCAGTTGCAGGACGGCAAGCTGGATGACGCGCGCAAATCCTTTGATCGCGCGATCAAAATCAATCGCCGCTTCTCGGACGCCTACAACAATCTCGGCGCCACTTATTACGCCGAAAAGCAATACAAGAAGGCCATCTCACAGTATCAACGTTCTCTTTCGCTGAAGCCTGACGTGGCCAGCATATACACAAATGTCGGCTATGCTTATTTTGCCGAGAAGCAGCTTCCCAAGGCCATGGAAGCCTTTCATAAGGCGTTGGCAATCGATCCTCATGTATTCGAGGAGACCGGCCGTGCGGGAAGCATTCTCAGCTACCGCTCTGTTACCGACCGCGGCCTTTTCAATTTCATGCTGGCCAAAAACTTCGCGCAGGATGGTGACGCCCCGAATTGCATTATTTATCTGCGGCGCGCCGCCGACGAAGGGTACAAAGAAGTAGGCAAAGCCCGCACCGACCCCGCCTTTGCCAAGGTGATGGACGATCCCGACATCAAAAAGCTTCTCGACGAGATCGCTCCGGAAACCACTCCGCCTCCGCCCGCTCCCCACTCCTGAATGAAGGCAATCGTCATCCCCAAACACGGCGGGCCGGAAGTCCTGCAACCCGCTGAGATTGCAGATCCCAAGCCGGGGCCGAACGAAGTTGTAGTGCGCGTGCGCGCCTGCGCTTTGAACCATCTCGACCTTTGGGTTCGTCGCGGACTTAACGGCGTGACGTTTCCGCTTCCGCTGGTGCCGGGCAGCGATATCTCGGGCGAGGTCGCCGCGGTCGGCTCGCTCGCGCAGCGAGTCCACACGGGCGATAAAGTCGTACTCGCTCCGGGAGTTTCCTGCGGCCAGTGCGCGGCGTGCGCAGCGGGGAAGGACAACGAGTGCCGCAAGTACGCGCTTTTTGGCTATGGACGCAACGGCGGCTACGCCGAATACGTGCTCGCTCCCGAAGCGAACGTCCTGCCGATGCCCCCGGGCCTTTCTTTTGAAGAAGCAGCGGCCGTTCCTTTAGTTTTTCTCACCGCCTGGCACATGCTGGTGGCCCGAGCACGCCTCCTGCCGGGCGAAGAAGTGCTGATTTTGGGCGCCGGCAGCGGAGTGGGCAGTGCCGCGATTCAGATTGCCAAATTGATGGGCGCGAGGGTGATCGCCACGGCAGGCAGCAGCGCCAAGCTGGACAAGGCACGCGAGCTCGGCGCCGATGAGGTCATCGATCACGCGCGGCAAAAGATTTCGGAAGAAGTCAGGCGCCTGACGAACAAGCGAGGCGTCGACGTCGTCTTCGAGCACGTCGGCACCGCCACCTGGGAGCAGAGCATTCTGAGCCTCGCGACCGGCGGTCGTCTCGTGACCTGCGGCGCCACGACCGGTTTTGCCGCGCAACTCGATTTGCGTTATCTCTTCGCGCGCCAACTGTCGCTGCGCGGTTCCTACATGGGCAGCCGCGCCGAGTTGTACGCGGTTTTGAAGCTCGTAGGCGAAAAGCGGCTGCGGCCGGTGATCGATCGGGTTTTTCCTCTCGCTGAAGCCGTTCAGGCCCATCGTCGACTGGAGCAGCGCGAACAATTCGGCAAAGTCGTCCTCACAGTGCCTTAAACTCTTTCTCGAATTTTGCGATCCCGGCGCAACGTGCGAAAATAGGAGCGAGGCAGGTGAATGAGCGTCGATGGAAGACGGAGAGTAACTCTGGATAAGCCGGAGGACCTGACCAAGGTCCTGCAGAACGAAGGCATTATCCTGAGCCAGCTCGATAAGGCCGTAAACTGGGCGCGCAAGAACTCGCTTTGGCCGCTCGCGTTTGGCCTCGCGTGCTGCGCCATCGAGATGATGTCCATGGCTGCCGACCGCTACGACATCGCTCGGTTCGGCGCCGAAGTCTTCCGCCCTTCGCCGCGTCAGGCCGATTTGATGATCATCGCGGGCCGCGTCTCGCAAAAAATGGCCCCGGTTATCCGCCAGCTTCACGCACAAATGCCAGAGCCCAAATGGGTAATCTCCATGGGTGTTTGCGCCACTTCCGGCGGAGTCTTCAACAACTACGCCGTGGTTCAGGGCGTCAATCAGATCATTCCCGTCGACGTCTATGTTCCTGGCTGCCCGCCTCGTCCCGAAATGCTCCTGTACGGCATTATGCAACTGCAGCGAAAAATCGAGAATGAGCGCGGCAGCTTGAAAAAAGCCCTGAATCTCGCCTGACTGTCTTCTATTTGAGTCTTCCCAAAGGATTTAAACGCAACGTTCAGTTCTGTCTTGGGGCACTCGGCTGAGGAGCGCTGCCCGCAGCGGTACTTCGATCACTTCGGCCGCCATATTTCCGCACTGCAGCGTCGTACCGGGCTCGAGATATTCACGTCGCAGGTAAGCCATTCCGATAGCCTTGCCGGCCAGAGGGGAGAATGCTGCGCTGGTAATATGGCCGGCCTCGGTTCCGTCCTTGGCGAGAACGGTTGCGCCTGCTTTGGGCACTTCGGCGCTGCTGAAGAGCAATCCGGTGAGTCGGCGATTGACATGGCCCCGCGACCGAACTCGTTCCACGATTTCCTGGCCCGTGTAGCAGCCCTTGGTAAAACTGATGTGCGTGGATTCGACTCGTGCCTCTTGCGGAATTTGATGCTCATCGAAATCGGTTCCGAACCAGGGAATGGCCGCTTCGAGACGTAGCATATTGAGCGCGCGATAGCCGACAGGCGACCCGCCCAGGGCGCGTGCCCCAGCGTTGAGTGCCTGCCACGCTGCGGGCAATGATGGGCGCGGCAGGAGCAACTCTGCGCCACGAAAACCACAAAGCGAGTGGCGCAAAACACGGCAGGGAATCGCTGCGCCTGAAGAGTCGAGCACAGCCGTGACGTGGGCCCCGGCAGGAAGTTGCATATACTCGACCTGCATCAACTTCCGCAGAAGTTCCGGCGCTTTAGGTCCTTCTATGGCAAGCGTGCCCGTTTGTGCGGTTTCGTCGGCAAGCGTCGCATCGTCCATGATAATGAATCTGTCGAGAATCTCGAACGTCCTCTGCCGCAAATAGGCATGGCTGAGCACAAGCAGCCGATCTTCAAGCACCAAAGTGATTAGCTCGGCCAGCATGTGTCCTTGCGCATTGAGTAGCAGGCCCAACGCGCTGTGGCCCGGCGTGAGATCGCGGATATTGCCGGAGGTGACGGCGTTTAGGTAACGCACGCGGTCCGGGCCGGTGAGCGCGAAAACAGCGCGGAAATTGGTGTCCACCAACGCAACGCTATTGCGCACCGCCTCGTATTCTGCGAGCGGATCGCCAAATTGCGCCGGTAAACGCACTCCAAAAAACTCGCCGAATTCCGCACCGGCCGTACGATGAAGTTCGGCTAGCGGAGTTTCCAGAGTCGAAGCTTTCTGTGTGCTTTGTTCGCTCACAGGATCAGTCTAGCAGAAAGGTCTCTGCCAGCAGGTTTGAGGGCCCGGAATGCTATAGTGGCTTACCTACCGAGAAATCAAGTGGCCGACCCGACGTCAAACTCTCCCTCAAAGAAGATCATTCACGAAATCCTGCCGGTTGGCATGTTGCAATGCAATTGTTCGATCATCGGCGATCCCGAAACGCGCGAAGCGCTGGTCGTGGATCCAGGCGACGAGCCCGGGCGACTTCTCGAACTGCTGGCCAAGCACGCATTGACCGTAAAGGCCATCGTCAGCACTCACGCCCACATCGACCACGTGGGCGGTTTGCGGAAAATGCAGCAGGCCACCGGCGCACCGGTGCTCATGCATGGCGACGATATGGAGCTTTACCGTCACCTGGATGTGCAGGCCGCCTGGATCGGCATGCGCGCTCCAGATCCTGCCAGCGTCGATAAACTCCTGCGCGAGGGCGATACGCTCCGCTGGGGCCGATTCGAGGCCAATGTCCTGCATACGCCTGGGCATACGCCGGGAAGCATCTCACTTTATCTCGCCCCGCGGCCGCAGACGGAAGCTGCCACGAAATCTGGCACTGAAACGGGAAGACTCCTCGCGGGAGACACGCTTTTCGCCGGCAGCATCGGCCGGACCGATCTCTGGGGCGGCTCGCTTGAAACAATTCTGCGTTCCATTCACCAGAAGCTGCTGATGCTGCCGGATGAGACGATCGTCTATCCCGGCCATGGCGGCCCAACCACAATTGGCGACGAGCGCGCCACTAATCCTTTCCTCGAGCTTCCGCGTCATTCGCAGCGGTAATCGCCCTGCAACGAAGGCGCGACAACACGGGTTCGCTGCGAGGCTCGCCCCGCCCGAGCATATTGCCAACTTGGAAATTGTCTTGGCGGTCTGTCTTTACTCAGCATTTACCGCAGCGGCATAATTCCTGATGAAATACGAGCCGCTTTGGGAACGGTTCGAGGCAATCGCGCCCGATGGCACGCCTTGTACCGTGCAGTTTCTGCGGGCCGGCTTCCTGACTTTGGCTGACCGTCCGGAGCTGTATTTCTTTCGCGTCACACGTGGAGCGGACGCATCGCCAAACGCGGCCGAAGAAGTGGTCGTCGGCATTTCTGGCGATTCGCTGGCAAGATTCGAAAAGCCGCGGCGCAGATTGAGCCGCGAAGAAAAGATCGATGTGGCGGGCTTGCTGCTGAAAAGAACTATCGAAGTCGGGAAGGCGCTGGATTCGAACAATCTCTTTATCCGGGATGACCAATTGGCCGCATTGACCGGCGATTTGGAAATCCCGAGATGAGGCTCGCATGAGACGCTCAGACCTGGTACAAAACGACGGCCGAAATTCCCCGCAGCGCACTACGCAGATCGTCTTCGGCGAGCGGCAACATCTGCTGCGCGTGCTCGATTCATTGGAAGGATCGCAGCTTCCTCCGGCGCGGCGTAATCATGAGCGTCGCGTGCTCGAAGAACTGATTCACGCGCGTACCAAAGAACTCAACGAAGTGAACGCCTCCTGGGACGAAAAAGTCGGCATGGTGCTGAGCGCCGAGGCCAGTCCCGAGCAACTCGAAAAGTTGGTCAAGCAGGCGCCCAAGACGGACTTTTACCTGCTCCGGCTGATCAGCGAGCATCCCAAGGTTTCTTCAAAGACGCTCGGACGTCTGGCGCGCCATCCCTACGGTGCAATTCGAGAAAATGTCGCACGCCATCCCAACGCCGACGCGCCCACGCTGGCCTGGCTTTCGCGCGACCGCAGCCAGCCGCTCTGGTATCTCGTGGCGTTCAATCCCAACACGCCTTCCACGCTCCGGCGCAAGCTTCAAGAACGCCTGCGCAAGCTCGGCGAAACCGCTGCCACAAAGTAATCGTCTCTATCAATCACGCATGCTGATCTACGACCATCTCTATAAAGCTTGACGTATAAAGTTAATCTTTATACAATTAAGTGACGTGGTAAGGTCGTTTGCCTGCAAGGACACTGAGGAACTTCATCATCGAGGTGACAACAGAAAGTTCAGGAACATTGCGAGCACTGCGCTCCGCAAGCTCAGGCAACTGCACGCGGCGAAGGAACTGCGCGACTTGAACCTGCCCGGCAATCACCTTGAGAAACTATCCGGCGACCGCAAAGGACAATACAGTATCCGAATTAATGATCGGTGGAGAGTTTGCTTTGAGTGGGATGATGGAGATGCCGGTAACGTTGAAATCGTGGACTATCACTGAAAGCGAACATGTCTAAGAAATTGAAGCCTGTTCATCCGGGAGAGGTTTTGCGGGAAGAGTTTCTTATCCCCGCCGGAATGAGCGTCAACCAGTTGGCTTTGGCTCTCCGCATATCGACGCCACGCTTAAACCAGATTGTGCGGGGGATAAGCGCAGTTACGCCGAATACAGCGCTGAGGCTCGCGCGTTATCTGAATACAACGCCGGACTTCTGGCTGAATCTCCAGCTGCAGTATGACTTGGATATTGCCGAGGATAATGAAGGACCTGCGATTGAACGCGAAGTGTTCCCGCGCAAATCCGCAAACAAGCAATCCCCAGAACTTTATTCTGTTGCCCGCTCTAGGCGTTCGCGTTCGCGCAACTGAATGCCCGCACTTGCAGGGTAAATCTCATCAATGTGTCGCGTTCCGGCGGTCGGCGCTGGATTTGTTCCGTTAATGAACACTGAGAGACAAATTGGCTCTTTACGGGCTATACTTTTCCTCTATATTGGCCCAATCAGGAGAGCCAATGCTTCCGCTACAACTCCAGGCCGAAAGCCATATTCCGCTCTACGTGCAGCTCTGCGACCAGCTGCGCGCGCTTGTGCATGGCGGCGAATTGCGCCCCGGCGACCGCATTCCTGCGAGCCGTGAGCTGGCCCAACATCTGGGCGTACACCGCACCACGGTGGCGAATGCGTACGCGGAATTGGAATCCGAAGGCCTGATCCAGGGTCATGTCGGCCGCGGCACTTTCATTCGCGCAAATAGCAGGCCCTTGCAGATCGCGCCCCCACCGCCTTCCATCGCTCCGGGTAAGACAATTCGCTGGGAGTCGCTTTTTGCCGATGAGCGCGGCGACGACGCGCTCGACCGGCTGCTTCGCGCGATGCCTGCGAGCGGTATCTCTTTTGTTGTCGCTCACCCTCCGGCGGAGTCTTTTCCGCTGGCGGAAATGCGCAGCTGCTGCAATGCGGTTCTGCGGCGGGATGGAGCGCGAATCCTGCAATATGGTGCGACCGACGGATACCCCCTGCTGCGCAAGGCGCTTCTCGAGTTATTGCGCAGTGAAGGCCTGCAGGCGCGAGAAGAAAATCTGATGATCACTGACGGTTGCCAGCAGGCACTGGACCTCATTTGCAAAGCATTTTTACGGCCGGGCGATGCCGTGATCCTGGAGAATCCGACTTATCCAGGCACCATCGCTCTTTTAACGGCGGCGCGGGCGCGCTGCTTGGGCGTTCCGGTGCGCACCGAGAATGGGCCGGGTAACATGCCTGGCTTGGATCTGGACGCGCTCGAGCAGACGCTCGCCGCCAATCGCGTCAAGCTGATGTTTTTGACGCCTGATTTTCATAATCCGACAGGCCTTTCCATGTCGCTGGCGGCGCGTCGCAGGTTGCTCGAGATCGCCTCCAGGCATCAAGTGCCGATCGTCGAGGATCACATCTATGCGCGGTTGCTGGCCCGCGGAGAACGGCTACCTTCCCTCAAGCAGCTCGATCGCGCAAATGCGGTGATCCAGATCGATAGCGTCTCGAAAATAGCTTTCCCGGGTTTGCGCATGGGTTGGATGGTGGCGCCAACCATCGTAATTGAGCGCCTGCGCTTGGTGAAGCAATCGACGGACCTGCATACCAATCAGCTTTCGCAGGCCGTTCTGGCCGAGTTTACGCAGCGTGGGCTGCTCGTACGGCATGTGGCACGGATGCGCAAGCTCTGCGCGTCACGCCTTGCGGCAGTGGAGGAAGCCTTGGTGCGGCACATGCCTGCGGAAACGCGTTGGACGCATCCTACGGGTGGAATGAGCATCTGGCTGGAACTGCCGCCTGGATTCGATGCCAATGAACTGCTGGTGCGGGCACGCGAACGCGGTGTTGTTTTTGCTCCCGGGAGGTACTTCTACGTGCAGAGTCCCCAACCGAATACCTTGCGGCTCAGTTTTTCGGAAGTGGAAGAGCGGCATATTGCGCGCGGCGTAAGTATCCTGGGCGAGATTTTGCGGTCTGAATTGGCCAAGCGGCATCGTGGCGCGCGGCGTTTCGAGCCGGCGCGCGTAGCCCTGGTGTGACGCGGCGCAGCGATCAGATCATGAGTCAACCTGATCCGGCAAATCCGTGCTTCGGATGCGGCGGCGGCAACGCCCGCGGAATGCGTCTCGCTTTCGAACTGGACGAAGCGAACCACCGTGTTATCGGACGCTTCCGGCTGGGCCCTGAATATCAGGGCGGCACGGGCTTCATTCATGGCGGAATCATCGCCACGGTGCTCGACGAAGTTATGAGCAAGGTCAGCCGGTTCAGCAACGTACGCGCCGTTACGGCCGAGCTGACTGTGGAATATCTCAAGCCAGTGCGCGTGGACGAGGAGTTGCTGGTGGAAGGTTTTTCCACGCGCCGCAATGGCCGCGACTTGTATCATGAAGGAGAGATCCGCAATGCCGCGGGCACTTTGCTGGCGCGTGGCCGCGGACGTTTCGTGATTATCGACCCGGAACGATACAATAAGAAGAATCAGGAGAGCGCAGAAGCGGGTGCAGGAAGTTCCAGCGCGGATACGCGCGCAAGGAGTTAACCATGGAATCGAGCAACGGAAACGCAAATAACCAGTGGCGGGTGAAAGTCGGTCTCGCCGAGATGCTCAAAGGCGGCGTGATCATGGACGTGACCAACGCCGAGCAGGCGCGCATCGCCGAGCAGGCCGGAGCCTGCGCGGTGATGGCGCTCGAGCGCGTGCCCGCCGATATCCGCAAGGAAGGCGGCGTGGCGCGCATGGCTTCGCCGCGGATCATTCGCGAGATCATGAATACGGTGACGATTCCCGTGATGGCCAAGGCGCGTATCGGCCATTTTGCCGAGGCTCAGGTGCTGCAGGCGCTCGAAGTCGATTTCATCGACGAGAGCGAAGTGCTGACGCCTGCCGACGAGGAAAATCACATCTGGAAGCACGATTTCAAGGTGCCCGTTCGTCTGCGGCGCGCGCAATCTGGGCGAAGCCCTGCGGCGCATCGCCGAGGGCGCGGCCATGATCCGCACCAAGGGCGAAGCGGGCTCGGGAAACATTGTGGAAGCGGTGCGCCACATGCGCACCATCGTTAGCGAGATGCGCCGCCTGACCACGCTACGCGGCGATGAACTGGTGCACGCGGCCAAGGATCTGGCCGCGCCGCTCGAGTTGGTGCGCGAAGTGGCGCAAAAAGGGCAAGCTGCCGGTGCCGAATTTTTCCGCCGGCGGTATCGCTACGCCCGCCGATGCCGCGCTGGTGCGTCAGCTGGGGGCCGAAGCGGTCTTCGTCGGATCGGGAATTTTCAAGTCCACCGATCCCGAAAAGCGCGCCCGAGCCATCGTCAAAGCGGCGACGCATTTCGAAGATGCGAAGGCAGTGCTCGAAGCTTCCGAAGAGCTCGGCGAAGCCATGCGCGGGCTCGACGTGCGCCAACTCGATCCGAAAGATCTGCTGCAGACCCGCGGCTGGTAAGTCACGAGCGCGGTGGTCGCGGCCTCATCCGCAAAAGGGCTAACGTGAAAATCGGCATCCTCGCTGTCCAAGGCGATTACGAAGCGCACGCCCGCATGCTGGAGCGGCTGGGCGCGGATTACGTCCTGGTGCGCACGCCCGAAGATGCTTCGCAGGTCGATGCCATGATTTTGCCAGGCGGCGAAAGCACCACCATGCTGAAATTTCTGAAAGAAGAAGGCCTCGAGGCGGCCCTGCGTGCGCTCGACGCTCGCGGCGCATCTTTTTTTGGCACCTGCGCAGGCGCAATTCTGCTCGCGCGCGACGTCCGTTCGCCTGCGCAGGAATCCTTGGGATTCGCCGACCTGGCGATCACGCGCAACGCCTACGGGCGGCAACTGGCAAGCGAAGTCCGCAGCGCTCCTTCGAAACTGAAGACCGAGCCGCTGGAGATGGTCTTCATTCGCGCGCCGTGGATCGACGAGGTCGGACCCGGAGTCGAAGTGCTGGCGCGTGAAGGCGGCCGGCCGGTGCTTGTGCGTGATGGCCGCATCCTGATTGCCACCTTCCACCCCGAACTCACCGCCGACACGACGGTACACGAGTATTTTTTGAAACTCGCCGCGGAGCAATCTGCCGCGACTGAATCGCAATCCGGCCGCAGCGCCTCCAGTTCGACCGCATCGAAATCCAACTCCTCGGAATCCACTTCGGCCCGGCCCAGCCCGGATGTCCCGCCGCTAGGAGCTTTCGTGCCCCGCGAAACTACCAGCGTCTCCCGCGAAGATTATCTGAAGGCGATCTGGGAGCTCGAACAGGACGATCAAGCCCCGATCAGCGCGCGTCTCGCGGAAGAACTGGAAGTGACGCCGCCCGCGGTCACGGCCGCGCTCAAGCGCATGACTCGCGACGGCCTGCTGCGCATAGAACGCGACGGCTACATTCGCCTCACGCGCAAAGGACGCAGCGAAGCCGAACGGCTGGCGCTGCGCCATCAGCTAGCCGAAAAGCTACTCACTGACATGATCGGCCTGCACTGGACGCTTGCTCACGCTGCCGCCGAGCGCCTCGAGCACGGCCTCTCTCCCGAAGTGGAGGATTTGCTGATCCGCCGCTTCGGCGCCGATAGCGCCTGCCCGCATGGTATGCCGTTGCGAGGAGGGTTGGCACGGCTGAAGCGCACGCAGCATGCGGTCGCGCTCGCCGATGTACCTGTGGGGCGAAGCGTGGAGATTCTGGCCGTCTATGAAAAAGATCCCAAGTTCCTGGAATTCCTCGACGCGCGAAAATTGCGCCCCGGCGTGCGCATTCGCGTCGTGCATCGCGAATACGATGAGACCACCACGGTCTCTGTTGGCAGTCACAAAGCTTACCTCGGCAAACCCGCCACAACGCGCATCTGGGGCCGCATCCTCACCGCCTAGCGGTTTTTGGCACGTATCTTTCTCGCCGTCATTCCGAGGTCGCCGTCGGGCGAGCTTTGCGCCCGACTTTCCTCATCGGCGACCGAGGAATCTCTCTTACGCCCTACTTAGATTACGCGGGCGTCTTGAAATAACCGCGCGGCAGGCGTAACGTTTGTGCCCCCAGGCTTTTCGCTTGCAGGTGCTCGGAGGTGCCATGAGCGTGGAAATCCAGCTTCGTGTAAACGGCAAACCGCAGCAGGGCACGGTCGAGCCGCGCCTGCTGTTGGTTCATTATCTGCGCGACGTGCTCGGGCTCACCGGCACGCACATAGGCTGCGAGACTTCCATTTGCGGCGCATGCACGGTGCTGCTCGATGGCAAAGCGGTGAAATCATGCACGCTGCTCGCTGTGCAGGCATCCGGCGCGGAAATCACCACAATTGAAGGCCTTGCTCCGAATTCTCAGAAGCACGCTGGAAACGGCGCCGGCAATGGCATCGGCAATGGCACCGGCACAGGCAATGGCACTTTGCATGCCGTACAGGAAGGCTTCTGGGAAAAACACGGCCTGCAATGCGGCTATTGCACGCCGGGAATGATCCTGATGGCTGTTGACCTGCTGCAACGAAACAAAAATCCGAAGGAAGCCGAGATTCGCAGCGCGCTTTCCGGGAACCTCTGCCGCTGCACCGGTTACCAGCACATCATAGAAGCGGTGCAGTACGCAGCCAAAAAGATGAGCGCCCGCAAGCGTTGAAGCATTGGCGAATTCCGCGGTTCGGGAGATCCTCATGACCACGCGATTTATAGGCAAGCCCCTCAAGCGCAAGGAAGACCCGCGGCTGATCCAGGGGATCAGCCATTACGTCGACGATCTGCAGCTCGCCGGCATGCACTATGCCGCGTTCCTGCGCACTCCTTATGCGCATGCGAAGATCCGCTCCGTTGACTTATCGAAGGCGAGGCATGCCCCCGGCGTGGTTCTCGCGCTCTCTGGTGCGGACGTCGACGGCGCCGTGCAGGCCGTGCCCTGTGCGGCGCAGATTCCGGACATGAAGGCGGCCGCGCGGCCCGTGCTGGCGCGTGATCGGGTTCTTTTTGTCGGCGAAGCGGTGGCCGTAGTAGTGGCGAACGATCGTTACGCGGCGCGCGATGCCCTCGACTTGATCGAAGTGGATTACGAGCCGCTCACGCCCATCGTGAATCCGGAGAAGGCCATAGCCAAAGGCGCCGTACCAATACACCCAGGCCACAAAGACAACGTCGCCTTCAAGTGGGAACTGGAGGGCGGCGATCTAAAAGCGGGATTCAAATCGGCGGACAAAGTCATCAAGCAGCGCATTGTGAATCAGCGTTTGATTCCCGTGCCCATCGAGCCGCGCGGCGTCCTCTCGGACTACAAGCCCGGCGAGGGGCAGCTTACCGTCTGGAGCTCCACCCAGATTCCGCACCTCCTGCGCACGCAGATCGCCGCCATGCTGAACTTTCCGGAGACGCTCGTGCACGTGGTGACTCCCGAGGTAGGCGGCGGATTTGGCACCAAGCTCAATGTTTATCCGGAAGAGGCCATGGTTGCCTATCTCGCCATCCAGCTTGGCAAGCCGGTGAAGTGGATAGAGTCGCGCCGCGAGAATTTTCAAGCCACAATTCATGGGCGCGATCAGATCGACGACATCGAAGTAGCCATAAAGCGCGATGGAACAATCCTCGGACTTCGCTGCAACGTAATCGCCGATCTCGGCGCCTACTACCAGTTACTCACGCCGCTGATTCCCACGCTCACGGGCCTGATGATGACCGGGTGCTACAAAATCCCCGCGGCGCGCATGGAGATCACCGGCGTCTTCACCAATAAAATGTCTACCGATGCTTATCGCGGCGCCGGCCGCCCGGAAGCCACTTACCTGATCGAACGCGTCCTGGATTTGGTCGCGGCCGAATTGAAGAAAGATCCCATCGAAGTGCGCCGGAAAAATTTCCCTCAGCCCGAGGATTTTCCATACGCCACACCGACGGGACTGATCTACGACAGCGGCGATTATCAGAAAGCGCTGGATTTGGCTGTAAAGGTCGCCGACTACAAGAAACTGCGCCAGGAACAAGCCAAGCTGCGCAAAGAAGGGCGCTACACGGGCATTGGCATTTCCACGTACGTCGAAATTTGCGGCATGGGTCCTTCGAGCGCCATGCCCGCGGGCGGTTGGGAATCCGCCACCGTGCGCGTCGAACCCACCGGCCGCGTTAGCGTTATGACAGGCTCATCGCCTCACGGACAAGGACAGGAAACCACCTTCGCCCAAATGGGCGCCGATATTTTGGGAATCGATCCAAGCCAGGTTCAAGTCATCCACGGCGATACTTCCATCGTCCCGTATGGCATCGGCACTTTCGGAAGCCGCGCCACAGCCGTCGGCGGTACCGCGGTCTACAAGTCCTTGCAAAAAGTGAAGGAAAAGATGGCTCGCATCGCTGCGCACATTGTCGAATCCGACCCAGAGCGCATGGTTTTCGCCGACGGAAAAATCTCCGCCAAGGAATCGGCGAAGAAGTCGATCGCGTTCGGCCAGGCTGTTTCCGCGGCTTACGTCGCCAAGACTTTGCCCGCGGAGATGGAGCCCGGCCTCGAGGCCACGACTTTCTTCGAGCCGTCGAATTTCACTTATCCTTTCGGCACGCACATCTGCGTTGTGGAAATTGACGCCGAAACCGGCGACGTGAAGCTCGTGCGCTATGTAGCCGTCGATGACTGCGGCAACGTGATCAATCCGCTGCTGGTCGAGGGGCAAGTGCAAGGAGGAATCGTGCAGTCGGTCGGCCAGGCGCTACTCGAAGAAGCCGTTTACGACGAGCAGGGCCAACTCATCACCGGCGAGCTGATGGATTACGCATTGCCGCGCGCCACGGACATGTGCTGGATTGAAACCGAGCGCACCGTAACTCCTACGCCGGTCAATCCGATGGGCGTCAAGGGCGTCGGCGAAGCCGGCACCATTGGCGCGACGCCCGCGCTTGCGGGAGCCGTGGCCGATGCGCTCGCGCCATTTGGCATTCATCACGTCGACATGCCTTTCAAGCGCGAGAAGATTTGGCGACTCATGCATAAAGACAGCCGGAGGGCGCAATGATTCCCGCAGCATTTGAATATCACGCCCCGAAAACGCTGGACGAAGCCTTGCGTCTGGTGGAACGCCATGGCGACGAAGCCAAATTGCTCGCAGGCGGCCACAGTTTATTGCCTCTGATGAAATTACGGCTGGCTGCGCCGCGCTACGTCATCGATATCGGCCATCTGCGCGGCATGAGTTACATCCGCGAAGAAAACGGCCAGATCGCTATCGGCGCGCTCACCACTCACGCAGATATCGAACAATCGGCGTTCCTCGCTTCCACGTGTCCCTTGCTTCCCGAAACCGCCGCGCAAATCGGCGACGTGCAAGTGCGCAATCGCGGCACCATCGGCGGCAGCCTCGCGCACGCCGATCCCGGCGCGGATTATCCCGCGGCCATTCTGGCGCTCGATGCGGAGATCGTTGCGGCGAATACCTCCGGCACGCGCACGATTCCGGCGCGCGATTTCTTTGTGGACATGCTCACCACCCAGCTTCATCCCGGCGAAATCCTCACGCAGATCCGCATCGCGCCGCGCAAGCCGCTATCGGGCACGGCTTACGAGAAGCTGCATCAGCCGGCTTCGGGCTTCGCCATTGTCGGAGTAGCGGCAAATATTCTTCTGGGCAAGGGCGGTAAGACCATCGAGCAAGCAGCCATCGGAATCACCGGACTTGCTCCGAAGGCTTTTCGCGCTGAGGCCGTCGAACGCGCTCTCGCCGGCAAAGCGGCCACCGACAAAGTCATCGAGGAAGCTTCGCGCAATGCCGGTCAGGGAGTAGAGCCGCTCTCTGATCTTCATGCCTCGGGGGAATATCGCCGGGAGATGGCTCGCGTGTTCACGCGGCGAGCCATTGCCCGCGCCATCGAGGCGGCCCGAGGCGCCGCTTGAAGCTTGCTGGTACGGTTGCAATGCCCGCACCTCCCGATGAAGTCTGGTCGCTGCTGACCGATCCCTCTCGGCTCGCGCGATTGCTCCCCGGCTGCGAGCGACTGGATCCAGACGGCCCGGATCGCTACAAGGCTGCGGTGAAATTTGGCATCGCTGCGATCTCCGGAAAATACGCCGGCACGCTGGAATTTGCGGAAAAAAAGCCGCCGCATTCGCTTGTCCTGAAAATGGACGGCAAAGGTTTGCCCGGATTCGTGAAAGGTGAAGGCCGCATCGAACTCGTCGCAAAGGGAACAAGCGATACCGAACTCACATATGCCGGCGAGGCGCAGGTTGGCGGCGTGATCGCCTCGGTGGGACAGAGAATGCTCGACGCGGCCGCACGCAAAATCGTGCAGCAATTTTTCGAATCGGCAAAAGCAGAGCTGGCCTCCGCCAAAAGCGCCGTACCTGAGCCGACTTCGATACCCAAAGCCAAAAAGAAAGGGAACAGTCAGCCATGCAGGACTTGCGCTATCCCATCGGAAAATGTCCTTCAAAGCCGGTGCTCACCCCGGACGAGCGCCGCGATGCAATCGAGGCCATTGCCGAAACGCCTGATCGCCTGAAGGCAGCCATCGCGGGACTTTCGCCCGATCAACTCGACACGCCCTACCGCCCCGGCGGCTGGACCGTGCGGCAACTGGTCCATCACCTGCCGGACAGCCACATGAACTCCTACGTGCGTTTCAAATTGGCGCTCACGGAAGACGAGCCCACGATCAAGCCTTACGACGAAGCACTCTGGGCAAAATTAAGTGACTCGCAGGAAACGCCCATCGAAGTCTCGATGACTTTGCTTGACGCCCTGCATAAGCGATGGATTACGCTTCTGCGCGGCAATGCACCCCGAGGATTTTGCGCGACGGCTCAAGCATCCCGAGCGCGGCACGATGACGCTGGACGACGCGCTGACGACCTACTCCTGGCACGGGAAGCATCACGTTGCGCACATCACTTCCTTGCGCCATCGCATGAATTGGGGCCATTAACTTACCTGACGCTTGGCCAAACGACGTAGCCACGCCTCTATTGAGAGACCTAAAGCGTACCACCAGAAGGTTCCGAGCACTCCCCACAGCGTAAAGGCATACCACCCAAGCTGCGCGGACATGAACATAACGCTAGACGCGATTGCCGAAATCGGGAAATCGGCAAAAAACAAAACGCCAAAGGGAAAGCGCGCCGGCCCATCAAGTATGGGCTGGCTCGAAATCCGTGCGAGAAGCCAAGTTATGCCGAATAACACAACGTGCAGCGCAGGTGCCGTGAATCGGGCTCGCGGGATCTTGCGTATCACGGAAACTCCGTGCCTGCGCTAATGTGGCTATCTCTCCTGCAGATGGCTAAGTCGATGACCGTGCGCTATTTCCCGGCGCAATCTCCCGCGACGTGATCTCATATCGAAATCCGTCGGGATCGAGGCAATCCAGCCGGCCATCAGCGGTTTCCGCCTGGGGATACATCAGGAAGGGAATCGGCGCGCCGCTCGATCCGGGCAGCGCGACATCGTGCGCGAAGTTATAGGCGATCCAGTTCATCTCCCACGATCCGAATAGCCGCGCCCGCGCCTTTTTCACCATCTCGTCGTCGAGCGGCCGATTCCCCGGCGGTTCCTCGAGCACCACTTTGCGCACGTCCGCCGGATCGACGGGAACCCAGCCGTGCTCCTTCAGGTAGACCTCGGCGCGGCAGTGCTGCGCTTTCGTTACGACTTCGGAGGCCGTGCCCAGGCTCTTGTAACCCAACTCTGACTTGGCTACGCGGATGCCGTAGACGTCGCGTGCCGGCAGGCCGCTCGCGCGGGCCAAGCCGACATAAAGCGCGTTCAGATCGGCGCACTTCCCACCGAGATCCTTGGATTCAAGCATGAAACGAATGTCGCCGAGGCCGCAGCCCTGAGTTTTCGGATCGCGAAACGTGTTGTCCACGATCCATTCATAAATCGCGCGTGCCTTCTCAACGTCTGTCTTTGCGCCCTTGGTGATCTCGGCCGCCGTGGCCTTCACGATTCCATCGGTCGGGAGCAGACGCGTCGGCCGCAGACAGGACTGCAGATCGGTGGCATTCCCTTGCGGAGCCTTGCCGCGCTTTGTGACATCAACCGCGATATTTTTCGTGGCGATGCGGCTGGTGAGTGTAAGCATGGGCTTCACGCCGGACGGGAATTCCGCGACGACGATCCCAAGCGCATCAGCCTTGTTTCCCGTCATCCTGGCAACGCCGCCTTCAGCGTGGTAGCTATTCGAGAGGGTTCTCTGAAAAGGCGTTTCGGTAACGAGGCCGGCCGGCAGCCATATGTGCGTTGTTCCGGAAGGCTTGAGCACTTCCACACGCGTGGTTAGTTCGAACGTGCGCCAACCTGGAGCTGCGAGATCTTCCGAAAGCAGGCGCGTACCCCCCGGAAAAGCCATTCCGGCCGAGATAACGCCCGCCGAGCGCAAAAACTCACGACGTTTCATCGTCTCCCCTCTTCGGCTAACACTTCTCTGATTCCAGTCTGATTCCTGCCCAGCCAACAAGTTACACTCCATTTCCTGCCCTTGCAAATTGGCCTTCGAAGGAACCGCTACTCTCGGAGTAGACTGCTCACGCTACGATGGTGCGCATGCTTCGGTATTATTGGAAGGTCTCGCGGGGATATCGCCTGCGGCCCTGGAAGAGCCCCTACCTGCGCTGGCGCATGGAGACGTTCTTCGGTCCCGAAGCCGAGCCCGCCTCCGCCTCGCGGTTTCTTTCTCTTCTTTGGCGCGAACGCCGCCGCCTCCGCGAATTCCTCGTCTGGGCCGACGAATACCGCCGCCTTTGAAACGCCCCCTGAATCCCGTGCCGCTCCGTAGGTTCGTAAGAGACATCATCACCTTCCGATAAAGCTTGACATAAGCTGCGCGTCTTATTAGTTTCTCCGCCATAGGATCTTAGGGGTTTTCGTATTGACATCTTGTCGGAGGTAAACCTTATGAGGCGTAGTGTATTCTACTGCCCGGACTCGCACACTTGGGGTCATCGGTTCGTGGTGGTTCTCGTGCTGGCCGTCTCAGCAGTGCTGGCTTCCTTACCAGCCTTTTCTCAAGGCAACGCCGGAAGAATTCTTGGCGGCGTTACCGATCAAACCGGCGGTGCCATGGCTGGCGCCACCGTGACCATCATTGACACGCAAAGAAATACCACACGAACTCTGACCGCGGACGACTCGGGTGAGTACAATGCCCCTAATCTGCTGCCCAGCACTTATACCGTTCGTGCCGAAGCCAAGGGTTTCAAGACCTCCGAGCGTTCCGGCATTCTCCTGGAAATAAATAAAGACCTGCGCGTCGACCTCCTCTGCAGCCTGGCGAGCAAACCGAGAGAGTCACCGTCACCGAGGCGCTGCCCATGGTGGAAACCACCAACGCCGAGCTCGGCGGAACTTTGCAGAGCCAGATTATCGCCGACCTGCCCATGAACGGCCGTAACTTCGCGAACCTGCTGCAGCTGCGCCCTGGCGTCACGATTTATCCTGGTGGCTCGGGCTGGACCCAGAGCACCAACGGACAGCGCGCGCATGACAACGTTTACCTCTTTGAGGGTGTGAACGGCAGCGACCCCTGGATGGCACAGCCCATCATCAGCGCGGTCATGGGCGCCGGCGATGCGGGCACTCTCGTTTCCATCGACGCCATCGACGAATTCAAGACCGAAGAAAATCCGCGCGCGGAATATGGCTGGAAGCCCGGCGCGATCGTTAACGTCGGAATCAAGTCCGGCACGAACGCCATGCACGGCACAGCCTTTGCCTATGGCCGCGATGGTTCCTGGGATGCTCTTCCGTACTTCAACACGGCAGGGCTTAATGGCGGAGTGGCCCAGCCCGCGCCGCCGCTGGCGTTGGAGCAATTTGGCGCTACCCTGGGCGGCCCGATCAAGAAAGACAAGCTATTCTATTTTGCAAGCTTCGAGGATCAGCGCTACAACGTGGGCAGCACGGGCCAGATTACGTCCGCAATCACCGCGCCAGGCGTTGGAGTCGCTTCGGGCAACAATATGATCGCTTCGTGTCTGGCTGTGCCGGCTGCCGGGCGCGCGCCTCTCAGTTTGCAGATGGCCGGCCTGGACGCAAGCTGCACGCCGCTCTCGAACTATCCCGGCCTCTTCCCCGCAGTTACATCGGCCAACTCTACGATACCGAACACTTTGAACAATAATAACCGGATCGATTCCGGTATCGCTAAGATTGACTACCACATCAACGACAAGCACTCATTGAACGGTATGTATGAAATCAGCCCCGGTATCGGACTTCTCAATGACGCCCCAGGCGGCCAAACGAACAACGTCTGGCTGACCAATCAATACGCACGATCTCAGGTTTTTAGTACGAACTGGACCTGGGTTCCCACTTCCACGTGGGTTAACGAAGTGCGGGTCGGCTATTCTCACTATTTTCAGGATTTCGAGGTCGCCGACAAGTCCCAGAATCCTGCCAATTACTCATTCAACGGCACCACTTACAACGTCAACACGGGCCAGACGAACCCCTTGTATTTCGGTTTCCCAGTTATCCATATTGCATCGGTAGGAGGACAGTTGGGCGGTGGAGGCTGGCCTAAGGTCGTCGGGCCTGACGGTGTGCTCCAACTCCTGGATCACGTCTCTTACCTGCGGGGCAAGCACGCCTTCAAATTCGGCGGCGAAGTTCTCTACAACCGCAGCACGTCTGATGTAACGTCGAATGGACGAGGCACGATCACTTTCGGCTCGGTAGAAGACTTTTTCGCCGGTGTTCCTAATTCGTCGCTGGACAATGCCGGCGGTGGCAGTGCGTCACTTCTTGTGGGTAACCTTGTTCGGCACTTCAGCTACACTGGCTATGCGGCCTTTATCCAGGATGACTGGCGTGTCAGGCCTCATCTCACCGTCAACTTGGGAATGCGTTACGAGATCACGACTGTGCCCAAGGAGCGTGGCGGCCTCCAGGGTAACTTCAGCCCTACTCAAGGTTTGCTTCAAACGAACAGCCCTTACAGTGGAGACCACAACAACTTCTCTCCGCGCCTCGGTTTTGCCTGGGATATGTTCGGGAATGGCAAGACCGTGCTCCGTGGTGGCGGCGGCATCCTTTATGAACAGTTGAGCCTTGACGTGACGCAGGGCATTGGCAACTCCTTTGGGTTGCGGGTAGAGCCTACTGGCGACCTGCTATGCTCCGGTGGTGCAACGGGAACGTGCACACCTGGACCCGGCACTATCTCTGTAGCCAACGTCAGTCTCAGCAAAGGCTTGACCCTTGACGGCGCCGCGAAACCACCCGCGACGTGGAACTCTGCTGGGATAGCTGCGGGCAGCCTTGCCAATAACTGGGGCCTCAATTCTTCGAGCGGCAGCATTTTCCCGTTTGTCGCTGCCTGCGGCGACGGGACAACAACGGTACCTGGGACAACACTCAAGGCCGCACAATGCAGCGCCATCGAGGTTGATCCGAAGCTGCGCACGCCTTACGTGGAGACCTGGGACCTGGACCTACAAAGGTCTCTCACCAGCAACCTTTCGGCCGACATCGGCTACGTTGGTAACCATGGTGTCAAGCTGATCGGCGCCCTGGACATCAACCAAGATCCCCTGTCTACGCTCAACGTACCCGGCGTAGGCACCGTAGTTACAGGCTCTGGCTGGAACGCAGCGAGCCTGGCATTGTGCGCGACAAAACCGAACAAAGCCAACTGCACACCGAGCGCACAAGCGGAACAGGCTGGGCGTCCTTTCAGCCAGCAATTTCCTTATCTGAAGTTCATCGACTACTACGGGAATCTCGACACCTCCAGCTACAACGCCCTGCAAGCGGTCCTGACCGCCCGCAACTATCACGGGCTTACGCTCACGGGCGGTTACACTTATGCCCATTCCCTGGGCGAATCCTCCGACCAGGGCACAAGCGGTGGTCTCGTGATTCCTGCTAACAGCTACGGCTGCTTCCGCTGCCAGCTTTACACGAGTACCGCGTTCGACATGCGCCATCGCTTCACGATTTCCGGAACGTACGCGATTCCCGGACGGAAGGGCTTTGCGCAGATGCTCGAAGGCTGGTCCGTCAATACAGCAGGGCTCATTCAAACCGGCACGCCGTGGGGCATCAACGACGTCACGACCGACTTTGCGGGCGTCGGTGAGGCCTTTGCTCGCGACAACCCGCAAGCCAATGAAGGCATGCAATGGGATTTCTTCGGCAATCCCTCTGACTTCAAAGCGGTTCACAACTTCAATGGCGTGACCCCCGGGCCGACGGGCGTGACGGGCGTTCCTTACTTCCCAGGCACCTCGAATGCGAAGTGCCTGGCGCAATCAACGGCCATGGGGCCGTTGGCAGTGGCTTCCCTGACCAACCTCGGTTGCTATGCTCTCGGCGGTTCCGTGCTGGTTCCTCCTGCATACGGAAGCTTCGGCACCATGCCCCGGAATCCTTGGCGCGATCAGGGTTTCCGCAATTGGGATCTCTCCATCAGCAAGGCTTTCAAGTTTAACGAGCGGCTGTCCGCTCAATTCCGCGTGGAATTCTTTAACATTCTCAACCACGTAAACTTTGTCAATCCGTTCGGCGGTCCAGGCGGATCAGGCACTCCTAACGACATCAATCCTTCGAAAGCGTTCAGCGCGACGGGACTCGGGTATGTCTCCCAAACTCCTGACGCTGCCAGCTCCAATCCGATTCTCGGATCGGGCGGCAACCGTGACATGCAACTCGGCTTGAAGCTGATGTTCTAGCCGCTGACCGCCTTACCGCGAACCAAAGAGGGCTGGACTTAAAGTCCGGCCCTCTTTTTATTGTTCCGAATCCGCCCCGTCTTGCGCCTCCCCAGTTTTCACCGACTAATAGCGCCGCCGTTGACCCGAATGCGGCTATGCGCCAGATTCCGAGAATACAACTTGTCTGGAGACTGTTAGTGGACCGGGATCTCGCCTGCCTTGCGGGGCTTCTTGACCAACAGGACCAGCGGGATCAGGCACAAGCTCACAATCGCGAGAATACGAAAGTTATCGATGTAAGAGAGCATCGACGCTTGGCGCTGAACGTTGAACTGCAGCAGGGCATAGGCTTGCTGCAGCGCTCGAGGGCCGCTGTGCGCCCTCAGTGCGGTGGTAGTGCCATGCAGCATCTGTTGCAAGCGCGGATTTGCCGGGTCGAGGTGCGCAGCCAGCCGGTCTTGGTGGAACTGCGCCCTCCGGTCGAGCATCGTCGTGACGTATGAAATTCCCATGCTCGCGCCCACGTTGCGCGCCAGGTTAATCAGTCCGGACGCGGCGTTGTTCTTCTCTCGCGGCAGATAGGAATACGCCACGGTGTTGATCGGGACCCACAGAAAAGCCATGCCGCCCCCCTGGATCAGCCGGGCAAGAACGACGTTGCCGAAACTGAGTTGCAGATCGAAGTGCGACATGTAAAACATCGCTGTGGCCAGCATGCAAAAGCCAAAGACCATCATCGGCCGAGGATCGGTTCGCGCCAGCATCCTGCCCACCAGCGGCAGTAACGCGATGATCAGCAAGCCACCCGGCATCAGCACCAGCCCCGCCTGCTCCGCGGGATAGCCCATCAGCGTTTGCACGAATAACGGGATCAGCAGCGTCGTGCCCCACAGCACAAATCCCAGCGTGAACATCAGCACGTTGGCCGTCGCGAATGAGCGATCGCGGAACAGC
Organism: uncultured Acidobacteriota bacterium; assembly: GCA_963846235.1. GTDB lineage: Bacteria > Acidobacteriota > Terriglobia > Acidiferrales > UBA7541 > Palsa-189. The sequence continues at coordinate 1,081,347 of CAWJVF010000002.1, read as the reverse complement.
CTCAGACTCGATGATGGGATGGTCGTGGTGCCACTCCCAGAAAATAACCGCCACGAGCGCGGCGACCGCGATCGTCGTGAGAATAACGATGAAATGCGACTCGAACCAGTCGTCCCGCTGCCCCTTGTCCAAAACCACCTGCAGCGCGCCGAGCCCAAGAGCGAGCAAACCGAGGCCGATGTAATCGATGCTGAACGTTCGTTTTCTCTGATCGTTCAGATGCGGCGGGTCGCTGATCAGCCGTGACGTGAGCAGCAGGGAGATAATCCCGATGGGCACGTTGATGTAAAAAATCCACCGCCAACTGTAGTTGTCCGTGATGAATCCGCCCAGCGTCGGCCCGATGGCTGGCGCCACCACCACCGCCATGCCGTAAATGGCAAAGGCCATGCCGCGCTTGGCTGGGGTAAAGGTGTCCGCCAGGATGGCTTGCTCGCTCGGCTGCAGTCCGCCGCCTCCCAACCCCTGGAGCACGCGAAAGAAGATCAGCGCACCCAGGTTCGGCGCCAGCCCGCACAGAAACGAGCTGATCGTGAAGACCGCCACGCATGTCATGTAAAAACGCTTTCGCCCCATCAAGTTGGAGAACCATCCGCTCATCGGCAAGACGATGGCGTTCGAGACGAGATAGGACGTCAGGATCCAGGTGCTCTCATCTACGCCCGCGGAAAGTCCGCCGGCAATGTGCGGCAGGGAAACGTTGGCGATGCTGGTGTCCAGCACCTCCATGAACGTGGCCATGGTCACTACGAGCGCGATGATCCATGCATTTACCGCCGGACTTGTGGAAGCCGGTATGGCTGGCGCTGCGATGGCGGTTTCGCTCATCGCGCCCAGGCCTTGGGCTCGGAAAGATAAGTGCGAATCAAACCTGTGCGCTTCTCAATGTCAGCCTGGGACAGATTTCGTCTTCCAAGGGTTTGTAGTCCGTCGCCAATAAGCATAGAAACACATTCTAAAAGGTGAAAACTTGTTACGGCAACCTCGCTGTTTAGTTTAAGGCGTGTAGCAGGTCAAGTAGCTGAGTAGGTGCTGGATAGAGCGATGAATTCGCCCCGGATTTCACTCGCGTTTGCCTATCCCCCGCGAAATGGTGCCAGCTCAACCGGTCGATGCTCGGAAACTGGCCCGCTGCGAAAAGCCGTATTCCGAGAACCTAACTTCTCATGGAAGGACTCGCCCACGGCTCTTGGCGAACCCTGCCCAAACTCTAGGAACCAGCTCAGGATTTCGTTCGTCACGAAACCCATATCTCGCGGTCCAATAAGAACTCATTTGCCAGATCGTTAGGATTGAAAAAGCCACCCCGCACGTGATTCCGTATGTGATTGCAATAGAAGGAAATATGTTGAAGAGGATATTTCTACTGTATGTTTCCTCAATCGCACACACGCATTCTTTGAATTGGACCGTCCCGATTAGCCATGCCACCGTAAACGAGTACTACGGGAGATGTGAATGACAGGCGAACAGATAGCAGGTAAGCGCGAAATACTCTTGGTGAGCGACTTCGATCAAACGCTCAGTTACAACGATTCAGGAATCGTTCTGTGCGATATGCTCGGCATCCTTGGTTTTCAGGAACGAGTTACCGGACTTTCGAAGATCCACCTGATTCAGCAGGGCGGCGAACTCCCCTATCTCCTGCTCCATGATCCCGAGTTTCGCCGTGTCCGCAACGAGCACCTCTCTGCAGTTGGCAAGCGCATCCGCCTGAAGGCCAATATTGGGTACTTGCTGCAGCTCTTAAATCAAATCGATGACTATCACTTTACATTCCACGTCGTCTCGGCCGCGCCGGAAGAGGTCATTCAATCCGCACTTGAGGGGATCATTCCGGCGGAGAACATTCACGGGACGCGGTTTCGTTATGATCCTGCGATCGGCGAGATTCAATCCATTATTCGCGTTCCCGCTGGTTACGGGAAGGTGGCGGTCGTGGAAGATTTACGGGCGCACCTTGGCCTCAGCCATGATTCCGTCGTCTACGTGGGCGACGGCAATTCAGACGTCAACGTGATGTTGCACGTCAACCGCTTCGATGGACTGACCATCTCCGTTTCCGAAAAAACTTCTGCTGCTCAAATCGCCAAGCGAACGGTTCTGAGCGAGGATGCTTTAGGCGTCCTGGTCCCGATTCTGCAGGACATAGTGGGTTGGAATTCCATGCAAATCCGCTCATTCTTTAGTTCCAGGGGACTCGTCCTCCAGGATTGGGATCGGGTTCGCACCGATTGGCTTACGATTCGTAGCGCTGGGTCCCCTGATGCTCCGCTCCTGGAAGGCCGGCCATGATGAACATCAGTATGATCGGATGGGTTGCCACGGCCGTATTCGCAATCTCTTACTTCTTTCGGCGGCCCGCGACGCTTAGGAAAATCCAGGCGTTCGCGGCGTGTCTCTGGATCATGTACGGCATAGCCATTGGCGCTTTGCCGGTGATCGTCGCCAACGTCATCGTGGCCGGTTCGGCTCTGTATTCATCGTTTCGACGTGCGGGGGGGACCCCCGTCGTGGAGACCGTACCTACAAGTGGCCAGTTCGAGAGAAGTAAAATCAACCATTTTCCCGAAGAAATCTGATAGGACCTGAGCACCTCGGCCCTAGTCCTCGGCAAAGGTCGCACTATCCAGTTGCAGCGCCAACCTACCGTTGACCCTTCTGTTAAAATAGAGATAAAAGCGCAAGGCGCTCGTGCTGGCTCACTCGGGCAAACCCACACAAACGGCCGCGATGATATCGGGCCTCAAAGTTGCATTAATCCAGAATTTGGCGAGTGACCTCACTCGAAGTGCTCTTTGAAAGTTCCCTCAACCCGACTCCTGATGCATAGCGACATTCTGACGAAGAGCACGGCAAATAATTTACAAGCTTGTGACATACGAATCTTTTCTACTTGGCATCATTGAGACGCTCAAAAACGGTGCCGCCTATGGGTGTAAGCGGTCAAAAAGTTGAGCTCTTCAAGGAAGGGGTGTGGTCGCTAATGACAAAGACATTGGGGTTTCCTAGTGCAGTACCGCTGCACGTGTTCCTTTTTTCTAAGACCAAATGCACCCTGCTTCGGGTGCTCGCAATGGCGACGATCGCGCTTTTTGTTAGCGCCAATGTGGCTCGCGCGGACAACGTCTACGGGAGCATCCGCGGCACGGTGACAGATCCGAGCGGAGCCGCAGTATCCGGCGCCAAAGTAACGGCGACGAATACGGCCACGGGAATATCGAAAGAGGCCACCACCAGAAGCGACGGCACGTACGACTTTTTGCAGCTCGCCGTGCCCGCCCCGTACACGGTCTCGGTGGAACAGACCGGTTTCCGGAAATTTGAAGCCAGCGGGATTCCGCTGAACGTAAACCAGGTCTATGTGCTGGATATAAAGTTAGAGGTCGGCGCCGTTACCGAGAGCGTAACCGTGGAAGCCACACCGGCGCAGGTGGAAACCACCAGTATCGAACTCGGTGCGGTTGTGGATGCAACGACCATTGTCAACATGCCCCTGAATGGCCGGGATTTTGACCAACTGCAGCAGCTCGAGCCGGGCGTAGTAGCCGCGTCGGACGCCCGCGGCGGTCCAGGACATGGCAATTATGCAACCAACGGCTCACAGCCCGACCAGAACAGCTATCTCATCAATGGCACCGACAATAACGATCTCCCGTTGAACGAAGTCCAGGTCGAGCCCAGTGTCGACGCAATCGCCGAGTTCAAGATGATCACGGGCACTTTCAATCCGGAGTACGGCAGGAATTCAGGCGCCATCGTCAACGCGATTATTAAATCCGGAACCAACAGCTTCCACGGGGACGTGTTCGACTTCTATCGGGATACGGCATTCAATTCAAAAAACTTCTTCCAACCCGCGCCGGCCGTTTTCCACCGCCACATTTTTGGCGGCACGATCGGCGGCCCGATCCGCAAGGATAAGATGTTCATATTCTTTTCTTACCAGGGTAACCGGCAACGCAGGCCGGAGACTTCAGCCGACTGTGGATGCAGTAATCCCGGGACTTCGCCCGTGTTTACCTCGGCTCAGCTTGGGGGCTCTTTCCCGGATCTAGCGACTTCAGCCGGTGTTTCGGCGATCCCGCTTACTGGAGTAGGTGGTACCGTCTTTCCGGCAGGGACGCCCTACTCCACTATTTTCGGTCCCACCGGGCAGATACCGACGGCAGACTTTAATCCCACTTCCGTCGGTCTGTTGAAATTCGTCCCGCCACCGACCGTCGGTAATCTGTTTGAGTTCAATCCGGTTTTTACCTCGGGCGACGATCAGGAACTTGGCCGGTTCGACTACAACATCACTTCCAGGGACACCTTTTGGTTTTATGGCTTGGGCGAGCGCGAGCACGATCATCAGGATCTGCCGTTTATTGGAGCCACAGTCCCCGGTTTTGCCCAGATTGACCAGCAGCATTGGCAACAGTACATCGCGGACCTGAGCCACACCTTTGGCCCGAACACGATCAATGAAGTGCGTGTTGGTTATACGCGGTTCAACTTCCTGGATGTTCAGCCCGCCAATCCGACGGATCCTTCCACTGCGGGCTTTGCAATTAATCCCCAGCAACTTGGCGTCGGTCTTCCCGTAGTGAATGTGACCGGCTTTTTCAACCTGGGTTTTACCAACGACGGTCCGCAGCCGCGCCTCGATCAGACTTACGATTTCACGGACAATTTCTCCAAGAATGTGGGTAAGCATGCACTGAAATTTGGTTTCGATATGAGGCGCTTCGAAGTTTACAACCCCTTCCTGCATTTGATTGACGGTTCGTACAGCTTTGCCAACGCCGGCGCATTTTCCACCGGAGATGCGGGTGCCGATTTCCTGCTAGGCCTGCCGGATAGTTATCTCCAGGCGAGCGGCGACATCCTGAATGAACGGGCGCAGGAGTATTACTCCTACGCGCAGGATCAGTGGAAGATAAAAAGCAACCTGACCATAACGTATGGCTTGGGATGGTCCATCGATACGCCGACGGTGGACAACTATCATGGTAATCACGCGGGCGTGGCCTTCCGACCTGGCCAACAATCAGTCGTCTTTCCCACGGCTCCAGCCGGTTACGTGTTTCAAGGTGACCCGGGCGTCAACGCCTTTGGAACGACTAAATACAAGGACGTTGGTCCCCGAGTTGGTTTTGCGTGGAGCCCGAATTGGGGAAAGCTAGGTGGAGGCCCCGGTAAGACCAGCATCCGTGGCGGATTCGGTATCTACTACAATCGGTTCAATGGCGAGACAGCTTTGCAAACCCAGGGGTCGCCGCCATTCGCGATTAGCTCGTCGGGGATCGGCGATGCCGGAATTCCCGGCACCTCACCCGTTTTCGGGGCACCGTTTACTGGATACGCGGGTGGGGGCACGATTGTATCCATTCCGAATAAGTTCCCGTATGCTCCTGCAGCGAGCCCCGATTTCAAGGTAACAGAACCGCTCTCCATAAGCGTTTACGATCCGAACATCTCGATCCCTTACGCCGAGAACTACAGCCTTACGTTTGAGCGGCAACTCGGCGGGAGCTCCGTCCTCTCCCTTGGCTACGTAGGAGCCGAGGGGCACCGTCTTCCGCTCGTGTATGAGTTAAATCCCGGCATCAATCCGACCGGCTGCGCGGCCGATCCCGCGTGCGTTGCGAGCGCAGCAATCCAACCCGCCGCCTTCCCCGGGAATTACGAGTATCCCGGAAATATTTTCGCCTCGGTCGGCCAGGTTTCCACGGCTGGTAACTCCAATTACAACGCCTTCCAAGCGACCTGGGACAAACGTCTTTCCCATGGCCTCCAGTTCCTGGCTGCTTACACGTATTCGCATTCTTTCGACGATGGCTCCGGATTTGAAAACTCAGGTTTCAATGGCGGCGGCTTTGGAGGTTTTGGAAATACGCGGTCCATCGACCCATTTAATCGGAATCTCCGAGACTACGGCCCATCGATTTACGACGCCCGGCACCGATTCGTGATCAGCTATGTCTACATGATTCCGAGCGTGCGCCACTTCAACTCTATGCACTGGCTCCCTGCCAAGGTGGCCGAAGGATGGCAGATCAACGGGATTACCACATATCAATCCGGGTTCCCGCTGGACGTGGTAGATAGCTCGCTGCCATCTTTGACCGACAGCGTGTTCCAGTTCTACTGCACACCCGGATTCGCGTGCTGGGATGTGCCGAATGTGGTGGGCCCAGCAAAGTACGAGAACCCGAAAACCAGCGCAACCAATCAGTGGTTTGATCCGAGTACGTTCGCATCCCCGGCTCTAGGCACGCAAGGGAACGCGGGCCGCAATATTTTGCGCGGTCCAGCCATCAAGAACTGGGATTTTTCACTCGCGAAGACCACCAGCTTCACAGAAAGCATGAAACTGGAATTGCGGATTGAATTTTTCAACATCTTTAACACGACCCAGTTCGATCCCGCTGGAATCACCACAGACGTCAATGCCGCTAATTTCGGACAAGAGTTGAAGGCACGCGATCCGCGAATCATTGAATTAGCGGGGAAATTCTATTTCTAGACCCATCGAAACCTGAATCTTTCTCGAATCAATGCCGCCTGGCTAGCGCCGTGAGGTAGTCAAACTGCACCCATAACGGGCAAAAGGCTGGCCAACTGCGTCTTTTTGGTCCTCTCAGGCTGATGCTGTCGTTCGCTACGGAGACACCATGGGCAACAGGGCGATCAGGGCAAAAGGCGGTAGAAAATATCGAAAGACAATGCTCTATTTCAGAGCAAAGCAGTGGAACTCCCTCATTGCCCTCTCACAAGAAATCGGAGAGCCAATCACTGAATTGGTGCGCCGCGCAGTCGATTCGTATTTGAAGGAGTGCAAGCAGGCTAAGATTATAAGCAAACCGAACGCCCGGCCAACTCACAATCGCCGCAAATCAATTCTCCAAACGGTCCGAGAATGTACTGGGCCGCCTCCGCCATCAAGTTAAAAAGTTGAGAAGCACTGTAGGTCCTATCAAAGACGTTATCGAAGGACAATCGGCTGTGACGCAAGCGATTACGAAAACGAGCTGAAAATCCGAACGTAACGGTTGGCATGACTGACCATTTCAAGCGGAGAGAAACCTTCACGCTTGGATTCTATAGCAGGGGCTACAGCTGCTTAAAGACTGAGCTGCTAACTCCCGAGAAACGCATTCTCGGACAGTGGCCTTATGGACCAAAAGGTTGACGGTGACCATTATCCAATTTCAGCGCTCAACCTACCGTTGACCCTTCTGTTAAGATAGAAAGCAAAAACGCAAGGCGCTCGTGCTGGCTCACTCGCGCAAACCCACACAAACGGAAAGCCGGAAAGGAACTTAATTCGAAGGAGAGAAATCGAGAGGGTGAAGTAACGGTCCACTCCGGATAAAACGAAATAAGTCCTTGGGATTGATATCGTTGTCGAACTGTCGAATGTAAGCAGCTTGTTTTGATATCCTTGCGAAAAAAGTGGGGGGGCACCCCGGGAGTTCATGCAAGACTTGAAGATTTTACAGAAGGAAACCGAAATGCACGAGGCCCGTTGGTGGGAACCGGAGCCAAACGGGCGCGTGCACTGCTACCTTTGCCCCCGGCACTGCCACATCGGCGAGGGACAGGGCGGCTTCTGCTTTATTCGCGTCAACGAAGGAGGCAAGCTTTACAGCCTCGGCTATGCCTCGCCCGCAGCGCTGCAAATCGATCCCATCGAGAAAAAGCCGCTAAACCATTTCCTCCCCGGCACGAAAGTTTTTTCGATGGGCACCGCCGGCTGTAACATGGGCTGCTTTTTTTGCCAGAACTGGGACATCTCCAAATCCCGCAGCGATCAGGTGCGGTCCACCCACATTCCTCCTGAGGACATTCCGCAGCTCGCCTTGCGTTACGGTTGCCGTTCGATTGCCTTCACCTATAACGAGCCCACCATTTGGGGCGAGTACGTTGTGGATATTTGCCGCGCCGCCAAAGAGCACGGACTGCGAACAGTAATGGTCAGCAACGGCTACATCACGCGTGATGCTTTCCACGATATCTACGATCACGTCGATGCGGCCAATATCGACCTGAAAGCGTTCACCGAAAATTTCTACGGGAAGATCACGCTCACTCATCTTCAGCCCGTGCTGGAGATGTTGCAGTGGCTTAAGAACGAGACGAATGTCTGGTTCGAGATCACCAATCTCATGATTCCTACTCTGAATGACGATCCCGGTGAGACGCGCAGGCTTGCAGAGTGGATTCTCGAGCATTTGGGGCCGGACGTACCCCTGCACTTCACCGCCTTTCATCCCGATTTCAAGTTGCAGGATAAGCCGCGCACGCCGCCCGAGACGCTGCATCGCGCGCGCACCATCGCTCGCGAAGTCGGATTGCATTTCGTCTACGAGGGCAATATTTTTTCGGACGGCGCGAATACTTCGTGTCCGCAGTGTCAAAGCATTTTGATCCGCCGTTCGTGGCACGACGTGAAAGAAAATCGTTTGCGGAATGGCGCGTGTCCGGATTGCGGTCAGCTCATTGCCGGCAGCTGGAAAAATGCGACAAGCGCTGAGCTCATCCCGCTGGCGCGCGATCAGAGCTCAAAATACGATTTCTTGAACCTCTAGATTCAGCCGTATCCGATTCCTGCAGCACCGATATCGCAGCAGATATAAAGATCGGCAGACCTCATGGAAGCACAGCATTCGCCTGTCACGATTCCCGCGCTTCAGCAGATGAAGCGGGACGGGCGGAAAATCGTCGGCGTCGTGGCCTGGGACTGCCAGATCGCTCAGATCGTAGACCGAGCCGGCGTGGAGATCGTTTCGGTGGGAGATTCCGTGGGAGTCAATCTGTGGGGCCATGCCAGTCCGTTGGAAATCACGATGAACGAGATGCAAATCGTGTGTAAGGCCGTTCGCCGCGGAGTAAAGCGCGCGCTAGTGAGCTGCGATTTGCCCTTCGGCCCGCTCCAGGAGAGTTCCGAAAGCGCTGTGAAGGCGTCTGCCCTAATGGTTAAAGAAGGCGGCGCGGATATGGTCAAGTTGGATGCCGCGGCTGAATTCCCGGAGGCGGTCCGTGCCGTCGTCCGCCAGGGCTTTCCTGTCTTTGCGCAGTTTGGAATTACGCCGCATACTGCCGCGCAATACGGCATCGCCCCTGCCGCCGCAATGAGACCGCTCGCGCAAGTTCCTGACGGTCTGACAGCAAAGTTTGTGGAAGAGGCGAAGCGCCTGGAAGACGCGGGCGCTTCTATGCTCGACTTCACCAACTCCGGCCCGGTGGCCGGCGCTGCGGTGGCGGCTGCTGTTTCGATCCCGGTTTTAGGCGGACTCGGCGGCGGGCCCTGGCTGGATGGGCGCATTCGTATGGCCCACGGAGCAATCGGGTATGCCGCGAGCAACCTGGATTCGGACACGGACAACTACGCTAATGTCGCTGAGATTGCCTTCGAGGCAATCAAGGCTTATGCAGAAGACGTGCGTGCGGGGAGGCAGATTAGAGGCGCCGGTTCTGCCAAAGCCGCAAAGTAAACCTCGGAGGAAGCAACGTTGGAAAAGGTACTCGCCGCAGTAAGAGTCGGTCCGAGCATGACAGAGATTCGCGATTTTCCGATGCCCGAAATTCCGCAGGATAGCGCTCTGCTGAGGATGGAAGTTGGCGGGATTTGCGGAACTGACGTGAAGATGTATGCGACGCCGCCTTCCAAAGCTCCCGTGATCATGGGGCACGAAAATATCGGTTACATCGCCAAAGTGGGCCGTGAGTTCACCAGGCGCAAAGGCTTCAAGGAAGGCGATCTTGTTTTCGTGGAGCACTACGTCATGTGCGGCCAATGCGAATGGTGCCATTTGGGCCAGTACCGTCATTGTGAGAGCACGGACTGGCGCTACAACCCGGATGCCATACGCTACGGCTACACTTCATCCGAAAAAGCTCCGCATCTATGGGGCGGCTTTGCGCAATACATGTACCTTCCGTGGAACTCCGTGGTGCACCGCGTCCCGAAGGGCGTTACACCGGAATTGGCCGGCCTCGTCACGCCTATGTCCAATGGAGTCGAGTGGTCGCTTTTCGATGGTGGCGTGGGCTACAACTCCAGCGTGCTCATTCAAGGCCCCGGCCAGCAGGGATTGTCGCAAACCGTGGTCTGCAAGCAGGCGGGCGCGTCCCTCATCATTGTTACCGGAACGTCGAAAGACCGCGCACGTTTGGAGGTCGCCAAAGCTCTCGGTGCCGACCACGTGATCGATGTCCAGAAAGAGGATGCTCTCGCGCGCATCATGGAGATCACAGGCGGCAAGGGCGTGGACGTTGTGCTCGACTGCTCCGCGGGTGCCGGAACAATGCCGATATTGTTGGGAATAGACGCGCTCAAGCGCAAGGGCGGAACTATGGTGGTGCAAGGCGAAATGGCGGAATTTCCAAATTTTCCTCTGGCCAAGATGACGCTCAAATTCATCACCCTCAAGAGCGCGCGCGGCCACAGCTACAAGGCATGTGAGCTCGCGCTGCAGCAGCTCGCATCACGCCGTTTTCCGCTGGAGAAAATCACCACCCACACTTTTGGGCTCAAAGATGTGGATTTGGCAATCAAGTCCGTCGGAGGCCACGGAGTGCCGGACGTAATCCACGCTTCGCTGATGCCTTGGAAGTAGCCTGAAGCTCACATAAAACGTCGCCGGGCCGGTGCCTACGTCGGTGTCTACACGTTCGGCCGCGAAGTGTAAAATTCTCGTTAAGGCACGGACTTAAAACGTGTTAAGGGGTATTCTGTCTCCCGAAGTGAGGGATTTATCCTGGAGAAGGCCTAAATGAAAAAGTTCATTGTTTCCTTGATCCTGTCGTCATCGCTTCTAACGGTAAGCTTGGCAGCTCAGAAGGCCCAGACGTATACCGGTGAAATCATGGATCAGCAGTGCGCATTACTCGGCGGACATACGGCCATGATGAACCAAGGCGAAAGCGCCAAGGATTGTGCCAACCGGTGCGTGAGCATAGGCGGCAAGTATGTGTTGTTCGATGGGGCCAATAAGATGGTCTACCAATTGGACGACCAGAAAAAGGCTCAAGGTTTCGCGGGTACCAAGGTGAAGATTACGGGAACCTACGACACTTCCAGCAAAACCATCCACGTCGCAAACATACAAGCGGGTTCGTAGTTCTGGGCCCATTCTTGGCCAGTCTGTTGTAAGCTGCAACACTTGGCGCTAAGGGGGAAAGGTGCGACCGATACGTGGCGCAGCAACATGCCAACCCTGACCAACCCCAAGAGTTGGCTGATCGTCGCGATCGTATGCGCCTGCGGATGGCTCATCATCAGAACGTTACCCCCAGGGACCCCGTTGCGAAGCGTTGACGCGGCCCAGGAATCGCAGCCACAAGGCACTTTTTCTCCCGCTCACAGCAGCGTGCGAGCTGCGATAAGCGAGTTTTTGAATCGTCACCCCGCTCAGCCCGCCCAACCGATCGCTTTCCCGCACAAGGTGCATGTCGCCCGAGGATTGCAATGTCAGGTCTGCCACACGGGCGTGGATCAAGGACCCGATGCGGCCATCCCGAGCGTGAAGTTCTGCATGAGCTGTCATTTGGTGATCGCCAAGGACAGGCCGGAAATCAAGAAAGATGGCGGCCTATCAGGCGCGCGGCGAGGACATTTCTTGGGTGCGGGTTTACGACTACAGCGCTTCGGCTCACGTCAAGTTCAATCACGCGCCGCACATTCGGGCCGATGTGGCGTGCTCGAATTGCCACGGCGACATGTTGCAGCAAACAACGGCAGTCCGGGCAGTTGACTTGAATATGGGCTACTGTCTTGGCTGCCACACGCAGCGTAAGGCATCGATCGATTGCACGACGTGCCATTACTGATGAATTCGGGACATGGACGGCGTAATCGACGATCCGACCAGGAAAAAATCGTCGTCCTGAGAGAGTAACATGAGCGAAGGATCTCTCAGGAGCCTTCAGGACGCGAGGTAACTGGCGGATCAGGAAAAATGGAACGGCGTAACTTTCTAAGATTTCGGCATTTCCGGCGCTGGCGGCCCTCGAATCCTGCGGCAGTCCCGAGCAGCAGCTTATCCGTTTTATTCCCGACGAAGATCTCGTTCCCGGAATCGCGACTTGGAAACCGAGCGTCTGCACATTGTGTGCGGCCGGCTGCGGCACGCTCGTACGCGTGATGGAAGGCGATGCTGAAGTTGTGCGCAACGGCCGCACCGGTCTTGTCAAAATGGGCCTGGCGAAAAAGCTCGAAGGCAATCCGGAACACCCCATCAACCGCGGCAAACTCTGCGCGCGAGGCCATGCCGGGCTGCAGGTGCTCTATCATCCAGACCGTATCGCCAATCCGCTCAAGCGCCGCGGGAGCCGAGGTTCGGGCGAATTTCAAGAGATCAGCTGGGACGATGCTCTCGGGGAATTGACCTCGCATCTCGCGGAAATTCGTTCATCGGGGGCTGCGGCTTCGCTAGCGTTCCTTACGCGCCCGTTGCGCGGCCAGCGCCGCGAATTGATCGAGCGATTCCTGAAAGCATTCGGCGCACCGCCGCCAATATTTTACGAACCTTTGGACGAAGCCGTACTGCGCCAGGCGAATCTCCTGAGCTTTGGCTCGGCCGCGCTTCCCACGCTCGATCTCTCTCGCGCCGATTACCTGATTTCGTTCGGCGCCGATTTTCTCGGGACCTGGAATTCGCCTGTCGCGCAGTCGATCGGCTATGGCGAAATGCGCCAAGGCCGTCCGGGACGCCGCGGCAAATTTGTGCAGGTGGAATCGCGCATGTCGCAGACCGGCGCCAATGCCGACGAATGGATTCCTTGCCGTCCTGGCATGGAAGGCGTGCTGGCGCTAGGCATCGCGCACGTCATTCTTGCCGATAAGCTTCGTCCTCGCGATGCGCATCCGCGCGCGGCTGCGCTCATTGCGGGTTGGTCTGAAGGTCTATCAGATTACGCGCCCGATAGCGTGGCGAAGCAGACTGGCGTGACTGCCGAAACGATTACGCGCCTGGCCCATGAAATTGCCGCGGCTGAAGCCGAGCGCCGTTATCATTGCGCGGCGCGCCGCTTGCGCAAACCAACGGAATGTTCAACGCGCTCGCCGTGAATGCGCTCGAGGCATTGGTCGAAAGCGGACGTAGCCAGCCGATCCTGAGCTTCACCCCCCAGCCGTCCATTGCGACGGGAGTTTCTGGCGCGTGCCTCAGCAGCCAATGTACAGGCCAACGTTTCTGCGATTAGCGCCTTCACGCAGGCGATCCTCAAAGGGCAGCGCACGCCCAAGGTGCTGCTGCTCTATGACGCCAATCCGGTTTTCGGAGCGCCGGCGAGTCTTCAATTCCGCGAAGCCCTCGCGAAGATTCCTTATATCGTCAGCTTCGGCAGCTTCGTCGACGAGACCAGCGCTTTCGCCGACCTGATTCTTCCCGATCACGCGCCGCTCGAATCCTGGGTTGACGATATTGCCGAAGTCGGGAGCGAGTGAAAGCGTCGTTAGCATTGCGCCGCCGGCGGTGCATCCGCTGCACAATACGCGCGCCATGCCCGACGTTTTGCTCGATGTCGCGCAACGCGTCGGCGGCCCAATCGCCGCAGCTTTGCCCTGGAAGTCTTATGATGCCATGCTGCGCGCGGCCTACGTGCCGTCTGCGCCAGCATTCGGGCTCCGGAACGCCGCCATCGGAAGACGATTTCTGGAACAAAATCACAACGCAAGGCGGCTGGTGGGGCGCGGCGACATCCGCGAAATCGGCGGCATCCAGCCTCGCCCGGGCACGCCGCCGAGAAATTTGCCGAACCCGAATTCGACGGCAGCGCCCAGGAATTTCCGTTTTATTTTCTGCCGTTCCCCTCGCAATCCTTTCGCGATGGCTCGCTAGCGCATTTGCCCTGGCTGCAGGAGATGCCGGACGTGATCACCACGCGCGATGTGGTCCAGTTGGGTGGAGATCAATCCTAAAACTGCCGAGCAATTGCGCATCGCCCCAGGGGATTTAGTCGAAATCAGTTCGCAGCACGGCAGCCTTCGCGCGCCGGCCATTCTCTCGCCGGGAATCGCTCCCGATGTCATCGCCATGCCCATCGGGCAAGGGCACGAAAAATTCAGCCGCTTTGCCAGCGGACGCGGCGCTAATCCACTCTCCATTCTCGCTCCTCTCACGGAGCGCGAGACCGGCGCTCTGGCCTGGGCTGCCACGCGGGTCAAGCTCGCGCGCGTCGGCGGCGCCGAAGAAGGCAAGCTGATTGCTTTCGCGGGTGGAATGAGCCAGTTCCCGATCGAACAGGAGCGCCGCTAAGGCAATGACAATTGCAACGATGGTCCCGCCTCCGAACACGTCAGAAAGAACACTAATGACTCACAAATGGGCCATGGTCATCGACCTCGATCGCTGCACCGGCTGCGAAGCGTGTGTCGTCGCCTGTCATGCCGAAAACAATATCGGTACCGCCGGGCCCGACCAGGCCGCGCGCGGTCGCGCCAAGCACTGGATTCGCGTGGAGCGCTATTGGGAAGGCGAGTTCCCCAACGCGCGCATTCGCTTCCAGCCCGTGCTTTGCCAGCAATGCGACGATGCGCCCTGCGAGCCCGTCTGCCCCACTTACGCCAGCTATCACACGCCCGAAGGGTCTGAACGCGCAGGTTTACAACCGCTGCATCGGCACGCGATTTTGCGCCAATGCCTGCCCTTACACCGTGCGTTTCCTGAACTTTTTACAATCCCGCAGTGGGACAAGCCTCTTCATCTGCAACTCAATCCCGACGTTTCCGTGCGCAGCGTGGGCATCATGGAAAAGTGCACGTTCTGCGTGCAGCGCATCCGCGCGGCGGAGATTCAAGCCGAAGGCGAAAAGCGTGAACTGAAAGACGGCGAGTTCAATCCGGCCTGCGTGCAATCCTGCGCGCCCCAAAGCCATGGTCTTTGGCGACCTGAACGATCCGAATAGCGAAGTTTCGCGCCTGGCCCGCTCGGGTCGCGCGACGAAGCTGCTCGGCGAACTCGGCACGAAACCGAACGTGAACTATCTCCAACGCGAATCCTGGGAAAATGGCAAAAACGGCTGAACAAATTCGCGACGATCTGCTGCGGCCCTCTTCCGCAGCGGCCCCGCATACTGGCTGGCCGTAGGCGTTAGCGGCAGCATGGTTTTGGCCGGCGTCTTTGCTTTCAGCTATCAGGTGTATCACGGCCTTGGCGTGTGGGGCCTGAACTGGCCGGTGTTCTGGGCTTTCGACATCACCAATTTCGTTTTTTGGATCGGCATCAGCCATGCCGGCACGCTGATCTCCGCGATTTTGCGCCTGGCGAATGCGAGATGGCGCCGACCAGTCACGCGATGCGCCGAAGCCATCACGGTTTTCGCGCTGTCCATCGGCGCGATCATCCCGATCTGCCACCTGGGACGGCCGTGGCTTTTCTTCTGGCTGGTTCCTTACCCGAGCGAGCGCCAGATCTGGCCCAATTTTCGCTCGCCGCTGCTGTGGGATTTTTTTGCCATCCTCACCTATCTGACCGGCAGCGTGATGTTTCTTTTTCTGCCGATCATTCCCGATGCAGCCGCGGCTCGCGATCTGGCTCACGGGCTGGCGCAAGAAACTTTACGCGCTGCTGTCGCTCGGCTGGCAAGGCAACCCGAAGCAATGGCATCGCCTGGAAAGCGCCATGCACATCATGGCCATCGCCATCATTCCCGTGGCCGTTTCGGTGCACACCATCGTCTCCTGGGATTTCGCGATGACGCCGGTGCCCATGTGGCACTCCACGATTTTTGGGCCTTACTTCGTGTGCGGCGCGATCTTCAGCGGCGTCGCGGCCCTTATTTTGGCCATGGCGCTGCTTCGAAAATTCCTTCATCTGGAGGAATACCTGGAGCCGATTCACTTCGATCATCTGGGCAAGCTCCTTCTCACCATGAGCCTGCTTTGGTTCTACTTCACATTCGCCGAGCGGCTAACGACCTGGTATGGCAACGATGTCGCGGAGATGTCTGTATTCTGGACCAGCATCCGGCAAAATTTCGCGCCGCTTTTCTGGACCATGGTCATCGTGCAATCTGATCATTCCTTTTCCGCTCCTGGCGATCAAGAAGATTCCGCACCATCACGGGCACCGTCATCGCTTCGACACTATCGTCGCGGGGATGTGGATCGAGCGCTTTTTAATTATTGTGCCCACGCTCGAGCACAAGTTCCTTCCCTATGCCTGGGGGAACCTATCGCCCCACCTGGGTGGAGATCACGCTTATGGTTGCGGGCTTCGGGATGATGGCGCTGCTTTATCTGCTCTTCTCGAAGCTCGTGCCCATGATCTCGATGTGGGAACTCGAGGCCGGTGTTCGCAAAGCGCCCATCTACCGCCACCAAGTGGTCGGCTTTTGACCCCAGCGGCGCACGTGCGACAGCTGGAGTGAGAGAGGCCGAACCTTTGGCCACGGATCTGTCGCGATGAAAGCCCTCTACGCGCTCTATTCCGATCCCGACGCGGCACAGCGCGCCGTCAATGCGCTGAAGCTCGCGGGAGGTTCGCTCGGCATCGGCGAAAGGCAAATTGTCGTCGTCACGGCGGAGCCCTTCGATGGCTATGATTTTTCCGACGAGCATTCGCCAGACGCGCATCTTTCTCCTCGCTTCCCTCGGCGGCGTGGTCGGAGCGCTCTTCGGTCTCTGGTTCACCCGCTTTACGCAAGTGGCGTATCCATTGCCCACCGGCGGAATGCCCGTCGTTACGTCCTGGACCAACGGGATCATCATTTATGAATTGACGATGCTGGGCGCGATCGCAACTACGCTGATTACGCTTCTTATCACCGCGGGCCTGCCAAATTTTGGCGAAAGGCTCTCCGATCCTGCAATCTGGCACGGCAAGATTCTCGTGGGCGTCACCCACCCGCCCGATCGTGCGCGTGTGGAACTTGAGACGCAGTTGCGCCAAGCCGGTGCCGTCGAAGTGAAAACCGCGTAGGCATCCCAACTGGTATAAAATAGCCAAGCGGTGGTGAGCGTAGCTCAGCTGGTAGAGCATCGGTCTGTGGAACCGAGGGTCGCGGGTTCAAATCCCGTCGCTCACCCCAACCCCAAGACTCCACCCAAACAAAAACTCAAGGGCACTAAAAACTATCAGAAAGCCAACGGTGCAGAATCCATGGCCGCTCGACGGAATTGCCGCTCAGCGGAAGAGATCCTGTTCCCGATTGCGGATCAGCGCGCGTGCCGAGTCTTCGGCTGGTTTCCAATCGAGTCCGCGCATTAAAACTACCGGACATCCGGCGGGCTTGCGCATCAAGATGCCGGCTGCCGCGGCAAGCTGGTCGGCAACCGCTACGATCGTTCCGGTAAGTTTTCGGCCGCGGCGGTCCAAGGATCCCCGGTAGTCTTCTAACGGAGCGAATCCGGCGCAGCCAATCGCCACGTCCACGAGTCCCTCCCGCCACGGTCGCCCGAACGTGTCGGTTACGATGACCGCGCCACATCCCAGTTCCGTGCGGAGGCGCGCGGCGGAAGCGTCGGGATTCTTTGGCAGCACGCTGGCAAAATCGTCCCCTTCGAGATTTGACTGGTCCACGCCCGCATTCGCGCAGACATAGCCCAGGTGAGTTTCCGCTATGAGAACGCCGCGATCCATTTTGATGATCCGCTTGGATTGCGACAGGATTAATTCGATCAGCCGAGGATCCTTGCCCGATTCATTAGCCCAAGATTGCGCGAGAGCAGACGGTTGAATTTCGCGAAGATCAACGACTGCGCCTTCTGCTTTCGAAACGATCTTCTGGGCGACGGCGACAATGACGGAGCCGTCGATCGGCTGTTGGCCTTTTTTCGCCGCGTCGCGAATCAGGGAGGCAAGATCGTCGCCGCGATGCACCTCTGGAATGCCTGAGAGCGCGACTATTTCGATGCGCATGCGGTTCGCAGAAAGGCCGTAACGTCGCCAGGATGTGAAGTGGCAAGAAGCTCGGCTACATCCTCCGGCGTGTCAATATCAAACATCAGACCAGGAAGGCGCAGAATATCGGCGGGAACGTTTTTCAGGCGGGCCTGATCGAGATGCGCGCGACAACTACCCGGGCCGAAGCGGCTTTCGATAACGTCGGGCGGAGTACGCGCCATCGCATTTGTACCGGTTCCGTCCGCGGAAGGCACCAGAACCACACCAGGCCGAGCGGCAGCAGCGAGGCGGCTGAAATCCGCAGGTGTAACCAGAGGGACGTCGATCGGTACAAGTAAAACTGTCGTAGCTCCCAACTTGATCGCGCGCAAGCATGCCGCGTCTGCCGAAACGCTGTGACTCACTTGCTCGTTCTCTTCAAAAACCAGCGTGCCGGAGCTACGCGCGTGTTCGGCGACGTCCGAATCGTTGGTTACGACTACGACTCGATCGATGCCCCCGGCCTGACACAGCGCTCGCAAGCGTCTGCCTGTATAAAATCCGCGCCAGCTTTTCTCGTTGCTCTGCCAAAAGAAATCCGCTCAGCCGCTGCTTGGCGTTATGCGGGCTCTTGACCGGCAATAGGGCGAATATCACGAACCGATCCCCAATTCCCGGACAATAACTCGCGCCAGCGACTTTCTCTCGCGGAGGCCACGCATGACGGTGTTGGTCACAACAGGCCGGATCGCGAGCTTTTCCACGGCGACAGCCTGCGCTCGGTCCACTTCATCCAGCACGAAATGTGCCGACGAAATCCGCATAGAGCCGCGCGACTTCAATTGCCGCGGGCCGGAGGCGCATGCTCTTCATCATAGCCGCTGCAGGCCCCTTCAGCGCGCGACCGCCCACGATCGGAGAAATAGCAGCTACTACGTCGCGTTTGGAGCGGAGCGCTTCTCGAATTCCGCGAACGGCCAGAATCGGTCCGATGCTGATAAACGGATTCGAGGGGCACAAGATGATTGCCTCGGCACTTGCAATCGTTTCGAGCACTCCAGGAGCGGGCGCAGCTTCTGTCGCTCCCTCAAAGCGCACGCTAACAACCTTATCGTGCGCGCGGTGCTTCACGAAGTAGGTCTGGAATTCGAGTTCGCCGGTCGGTGTGCAAACGCGTGTTCGCACGCGGTCATCCGACATGGGAACGATTTGAGAGCGCACTCCCAGCGCGGCCGTTATCTCCGCAGTTATAGCGCTCAGCTTCGCGCCCTGGCGCAGACGTTGTGTGCGATACAGGTGCGTAGCCAGATCCCGATCGCCGAGTTGGAACCACGTGTCCGCACCGAGCCGGCTAAGGGCTTCAAGGCATCGAAAGCTATCGCCGCGTATGCCCCAGCCGCGCTTAGGATCGGATAAACCGGACAACGTGTATGTTACGGTGTCCAAATCGGGAGATATGTGGAGACCGTGAATCTCCGCATCATCGGCGGTATTTCCGATGATGAAGATGCGCTCGGGCGCAAGCACGCGGGTTAATCCGTCGAGAAAACGCGCCGCTCCCACGCCACCGGCGAGCGCGACCACCGAAGCAGGGCTCATAGTTAAACGCCACTCAGGCCAAGCCCGGTGATCCTCAAGCCAGAATGGCTTACCTTATGTTTCAGATTCAAAGCGA
The DNA here is from genome assembly GCA_963846235.1 of uncultured Acidobacteriota bacterium. GTDB lineage: Bacteria > Acidobacteriota > Terriglobia > Acidiferrales > UBA7541 > Palsa-189. Next base: position 1,061,856 of record CAWJVF010000002.1, on the reverse strand, counting down.
TGAGCAGCGCCGCGGAGCTTTCGAGATAACGAGCATTTTCGAGTGGACCGGCATCGATAGCGTGCACGCCTGGAATTTTTTCGGCAATCTGGCTCACGGTGGCTTTTGCGTCCGCGTTATCGCCGCAGATCAGCGCATCGCAGTCAACCGGGTGATTAAGGTCTTTCAAAGCCTCTGCGCCAAGAAGATGAAAGGTTGACACTACGGCGACGCCGGGAGGCGCGAGTCGCGCAGCCTGCTGCGCGGCTGATCCATCCCACAGCGTTATTGTGCGGGATACACGGCCGCCGATGGCAATTTCGAGCGGCACAGTGGCATCCACAAGGATTGCACCGGATTGGAAATTTGCACGGATGGATTTAAGGGTCTCAACCTGAGCGGAGAGAGGCACAGTAAGAATCACAATTGCCGCCTTGCTGACGGCATCGGAATTCGTGTGGCCTGTGACTTCGTCCGTTCCGGCCTGCGCCGCAATTTCTTTCGCGGTAGCTTGCGCCCGGTCCAGATTCCGTGAGCCAATCAGGACGCGTAAGCCGGCTTTTGCAAAACGAAGAGCCAGCCCGCTTCCTTCTGCTCCGGTGCCGCCTACAACTGCAACGACCTGTTGCACGTGTGTTCCCGAAATAAGTCGTACCGCTGGAATCGGGCTTAGTGTACCCTCTAATTAAATTAGAGAGGAGACTTAAGGTGGCTGCGATCCCAGAAAAATATCTCGATCTATTCCAGAAGAAATCTTTTGCACAGCTCGCGACACTAATGCCGGACGGAACTCCGCAGGTATCCCCTGTCTGGGTCGACTATGATGGCAAGCATATCCTCATCAACACCGCAAAGGGCCGCGTGAAAGATAAAAATATGCGACGCGATCCTCGAGTTGGATTGGACCTTATGGACCCGGACAATCCTTACCGTCATCTTTCGGTTCGTGGACGCGTTGTGGGCAGCACGGAACAGGGTGCCGATGCGCACATAGACAAAATGGCTAAGAAGTATCTGGGCCAGGATAAGTATCCGTATCGCAGCGCGGGCGAAGTACGGGTTATCTATAAGATCGATCCCCAAGGCGCTCACGTAATGGGCTAGCCCGCGTACCGCGGGAGCCCTATTGATTAAAGAGCTCTTACATCAACGACCATGCAATAGCCCCCTCGTTTCGGAAGTTCATTTCCTACTTTTAGGAGCGAATCATGAAGAGGTTGCTGCAGAGCCTTGGAATAATCGTCGTTTGTTTGATCCTGATTCTGATCGTGCTGCGAATCACGGGGTTTGGACCTCATGCCAGGACGCCGGGACTGTGGCTCAAAGGGAATGTCGTCACCACGCCAGTGACGGACTGGTCATTCACAGACAAAATTCCAGTCGTCCAGCTCCAGACCGAAACGTCGTACATGCTGCCGCATTCGGTAAACATCAATTGCCTCAATTACAATGGCCAGCTTTATCTGGTCTCCGTTTATCCCGCGGGTACCGTGCATACCTGGAATGACAACGTAATGCGCGACCCGCACGTGCGCCTAAAAATCGGAGACGACATTTACGATCGCACGGTCTCACTCGTAACGGATCCGGCCGAGCAGGAAGGCGTCCTTCAGGCCAGGCACAACAAATACCCGCAGCTAAAAGTTCCGCCGAATTCGACAATTCATGTTTTTCACGTTGTCGGATGATTAGGATTCTTCATGAAGGTAGTGGTCACCGGCGCCAATAGCGCCGTCGGTCGGGCAATTCTGAAATGCGGACCGAAAGCGGCGCTCACGCCGACGACTTTTGTGGCTGCGGTGCGTTCGGACCGTGCTGCAGAACAGATTCGCTCGCAACTCAGCAATATCAATGATTTAGTCCGTATCTCCTACGACGCTCCAGCGAGCTTGGACGCAGCGTTTCATGGCGCCGCCGCAGTCATCCACCTTCCGGGAATTCTGGTGGAACGCGCGGACTCTACCTACGAGGAGGCAAATGTTGAGTCCACCCGCAGCGTCGTTGAATCCGCGAAGCGCGCCGGAGTGCAGAAATTGGTTTTGGTGAGCGCGACCGGAGCGGATGAAACTTCCTCCAATCGCTACTACCGTACCAAAGGGCAGGCGGAGGCTTTTGTGCGCACATCAGGCCTGGCCTATAGTGTGCTGCGCGCCCCGCTTCTTCTTGGTCCCGGAACGGCGGGCGCGGCTGCACTCAAGCGCAATGCGAGTCCTCGGAAGGCGAGATTGATCGGTGGCGGCCGGAATCTTCAGCAGCCCCTTCACGTAGAGGACTTGGCGCGCGCCGCAGTGATGGCCGCGACGCAAGCGTCTGTTGCAAGCAATCTAACCTTGGAACTCGTCGGCCCCGTTTCGCTGCCCGAGCGGGAATTGGTCGAACGAGCAGCGCGGTCGCTGGGACACGAAGTCCGCATCGGCTCGATTCCAAAAAGTTTGCTATCTTTGGCGCTGGCCATCCGTCAACGAGTGGGCGTTCGGGGGTTTTCGCCGGATGTCCTGGAGGTCATCACGGCCGATACGCGAATCGATCCTCAGCTTGCCGCAAACAAAATCGGGATTCAGCTCACCGGAATCGATGAGATGATTCAAGCGAGCTTGAGTGAAGGATGACGAGATGAACGAGAGCATTCCGGCGGCAAGCATTCCTTCCGCAGCGGCCGCCAGAAAGGCCAAGCCGTGGCAACGGCTTTTGCCCTTTCTGATCACGCTGGGCTGCTTCGCCTATCTTTACAATCGGCTCAGCCATGCCGCCACAGCTGAAGGCAGCGGACTAGTTCCCTATCTTTTAAAGAGTTTTGAAAACGTGAGCTGGGGGCGCTGGCTCGGCTTGATGATTCCTTATTGTTTTTTTTATCTCTTCATCGACAGCGCGGTTGTTTGGAGTGTGATCAATTGGTTCAACACCAAAATCCGCTTCGCGGATATTTTGCCCATTCGGGCCAGCGCCTACATACTTTCGCTGGTGAACGAGCAAGTCAGCAAAGGCGCGATCGCGCTGTATTTGAACCGCCGCGATGGTGTACCCGGGTGGGAAGTTGGCTCCAGCATGCTGTTTCTGATGTTTTGCGAATACTACAGCCTGATGCTGTGGGCGACTATCGGGGTCACGTTGCAGTGGAATATTATCCAGCCGGTCTTTCACGTAATACCGTGGATTGCCCTGGGCTCGGCGGTTTTCTTCGTGTTTTTCTATTTGTTCTTCAGCGGCAAAATCGGCTCAGAGATGAAGTTGCGCGACCGCCCGATTCTGCGCGCGTTCCGGCTGGCCAAGGTTTGGCACTACGCGGCCGTCATTGCAATGCGGGCGCCGCTCGTGATCGCCGGGGTGGTGGTATATACGCTGGCGTTGAGGCTGTTTGGGGGGTCCGTAAGCTTCGGAGAAATGCTCGGATATTTGCCAGTGATCTTTTTCGGAGCTGCGATGCCCGGACCGATGCACTCCGTCGCGATTCTTTTCTGGGTTCTATTGTTTCCCGACCGGCCTGGGCAGATGACGGCCTTCGGATTCGTCATGCACAACTTCTTCATCATTTTTAATGCCGGAGTCGGCCTGCTATTTCTCCGGCGAGCGACTCGGGAGGTGTTCGGCAGAGCCTAATCTGCTGAACATGAAGCGCTGGCCCATGGATACCAGCGTGCTCAAAACCAGTGCCCACACCAAAATCATAAGCAACGGCTGGAGCGCCCGGGCGCCCAAGCGAATCAGAATGTCCACGATGGGCGGGGCGAAGTAGAGCATTCCGTTGTAACGTCCCAGTTTGCTCCCGCGAAATCTGAGCTGCCGGTGAAACCAGTAAGAGTCGATGGCGTACTGAGCGAATGCCGCGGCGATGCAGACGGGCAATATCCACGGAAATGCCCCACGATATGCACCCGCGAATATGCCGCTCACAACGAAGAGAAAATCGCTCGTGTGATCAAAGGCGCCGCTCAGAGCGCTGACCGTACCTCTGCGGCGGGCGATGGGGCCGTCGAGAAAATCAGTCGCAAGAGCCAGTACCCATGCAATCAGCGCGAAAGACGCCGAACGCTCGTCTTGTCTGGACATAAAAACGGCAAATGGGATTACGAGAAGCAGGCGAATAGCCGTCAGGGTATTAGCCATAAGCGCTCAAGCAAAATCGTGGTGAGATCATGAAGTTGCTTTGCGCCCATATTGTACGTGGCTTGTAAGGATGGTTGGAATTGTTTCCCGCTCGCCCAACCGGCAACGGGACCTCAGCCGTCCGAGCTCGTGTGTTACGTTGACACTAAAAGTGCGCAAGCATATGCTTTTTGAGTGAATTAGCTTTTAGCAGGAATCTCTACCGAAGGCGTCCCAAAATGCCGGGTCTGGCCGCTCCTTATCACGTGGATGCGGCTCTTCAAGTTGGACTGGAGGGCTGCGGTGTCACTCGAGATGATGCGCTTTCGTTGATGAACGAGGCGCCGCTGCCTGCTTTGCTCGATGCGGCTGCCGCCGTGCGGGACCGCTTCAAGGGCCGGGCTGTCAGCTATTCCCGAAAGGTTTTCATCCCGCTCACACACCTTTGCCGCGATTATTGCGGGTATTGCACCTTCCGTGCCGACCCGCAGCAGGGTGTCCAGCCCTATATGTTGCCGGATGAAGTGCTTGCGGTAGCCGAAGCGGGCCGCCGCGCCGGATGCAAAGAAGCTTTGTTCAGCCTGGGCGATCAACCTGAACGAGTGTTCCCGGAAGCAAAAGACTTTCTGGAAGCGCTCGGATTCGGTAGCACGCTAGAATACCTCGCGGTTATGTGCGAGTTGGTGCTCGAGAAGACCGGCTTGCTTCCTCATTCCAATCCGGGCTTGATGGGTTTGGACGACCTTCGCCGCCTGCGTGAGACGAACATCAGTGTGGGGCTTATGCTCGAGAGCGCAAGTCCCCGGCTTCTGCGTCTTGGCGGGCCGCACTGGAAAGCGCCCGACAAAGTTCCCTCTCTTCGCCTGCGGACGATTGAGAATGCGGGCGGATTGTCCATGGCTTTCACCACGGGGATTTTGATCGGCATCGGAGAGACTCCGGAAGAACGCGTTGACGCGCTGCTGGCCATTCGCGCCGCTCATGAGAAGCACGGTCACATTCAAGAAGTGATCGTCCAGCCGTTTCGTGCCAAGCCAGATATTCGTATGGCTCAGGCGCCCGAACCTTCGAACGACGATTTGCAGCGTACGATTGCCGTCGCCCGCCTGATTCTTGGCGGCGAGATGAATATTCAGTCGCCGCCGAACCTGCTCTCGGAAGATTATCCCGATCTGTTGAAGGCGGGTATCAACGACTGGGGCGGCATATCTCCGGTGACTAAGGATTTCATCAATCCAGAAGCCGCGTGGCCGCAGATATCATCGCTCGCAGCGAGAACGGCGAGCGCGGGCTTTGTGTTGCGCGAACGCCTGGCGATTTATCCGGAATTTTCCGTGCGCAAGGAATTCGTGAACGACCGCCTCGAACCGCACGTTCGGAAACTTCGGGGGGACGACGGCTATGCTCGGGACGGTGCCCAATGCTAAGACCAATGAATCCTGAATGGCGAGAAATTCCCTGGGATCGCGCGCTTGCGGCAGCGAGCCCGGCCGTCGCCAATGCCCTCGAGAAATCACTTGCCGGCAGCGACCTCGGTTTCGAAGAGGGGATGACGCTGGCGAGCGTCGTAGGAAACGATCTTTTAGCGCTGGCGAAAGTCGCGGACGAGCTTCGCCGGCGCACGGTGGGCGATCGGATCACCTACGTGGTGAACAGAAACCTGAATTTCACCAATATTTGTATTGTCGGTTGCAGTTTTTGCGGATTCAGCCGAGGGCCGGATTCACCTGACGCCTATTTTCATTCCACAGATGCGTTGCTGGCCAAATCGCTAGAAGCGGTTGAGCGGGGCGCGACCGAGGTGTGCATTCAAGGCGGGTTGCCCAAAGAACTCGATGGCTACTACTACGTAGAACTTGTACGGGCAATCAAGGCGCGGCTGCCTGAACTTCACGTGCATGCCTATTCGCCCATGGAAATAACCTACGGAATCGAAAAGACGCGCATGCCGCTATCCGAGTATCTGCTCATGCTGAAGCAAGCCGGCTTGAACAGCATTCCAGGAACCGCCGCGGAGATTCTGGACGATAGCGTACGCAGATCCTTAAGTCCGAATAAATTGAAAGTACGGCAATGGATTGAAGTGATTAAAACCGCGCACAGTCTCGGCATTCCGTCGACGTCTACCATGATGTATGGCCACACCGAGCGGCCTGAACATTGGGTAAGGCATATGTTTTTGTTGCGTGAAATTCAGAAGGAGACCGGCGGATTCACGGAATTTGTTCCCCTGGGATTCATCCACTCTCAGACCAAGCTCTTCCAGATTGGCGGCGCGCGGGCGGGACATTCGCCTGACGAGGATATAATCGTTCACGCGCTTGCTCGTGTGCTTCTGCACGGATACATCCCCAATATTCAAGTCTCCTGGGTGAAGCTTGGTTACGAGCAATCTTTGGCTTGCCTGGAAGCCGGGGCCAACGATTTCGGCGGCACGTTGATGGAAGAGAGCATTTCGAAGGCGGCAGGAGCGAATTTCGGCGAGTACGTCTCCCCGGGGGAGTTTCGAGCTCTGATCCGAACGATAGGGCGTATTCCTGCCGAGCGTTCTACGACTTATAAAATCCGCAAGACTTTCGAGTTCCCCGATGCGGAAGAGATCATGCCATCCGTTCGAATGCCCACGCTGGGCGCCACAACGGGTCACGCTCCGGTTAGCGCGACCGGCTACTGATTTTCACCGTAAATCGCTTTTGGGCTGTGTCAGGCCTCAATCTGGGACATGTTCGTCATTTGAGACGACATGGAAAATATTGATGTAGGAACCAGGCTTGATGATCTGCTGCGGATATTTCTTCCTCTTGTTCTGGATAACAGCTGCTCTCTCGTCGGGATCGGTGACGTACACTAACGTCCGATCGTATAAGTTATCTCCAATCTTTAGTCGGACGTGAGGATCGCGCGCCACGTTTTCATTCCAGCGCCTCCCATGGGGATACGGCGGCAAGCCGGGCGCATACACAGATGTCAGATAAAGCTGGCCGTTATAAGAGACCAAATACGTGCCAATCGAGTGTGGAATCCCGAATGGGCCCCTGGTCTGGAGTTTGGCATTTTGATACTGGTCGGTGAACGACCAATCCGTGACAGGAGTGGTCACGAGATTCCCTCGGAGCCACAAACCGGGTACTCTGCACGCCAAAGAGGCGCCGGGGTCCGGACATGCGCCGGGTTCGAAGCCCGTGAAACGCAGGATCACCAGCAACAGGACCACACAAATCACTATCCCGCCAGCAATCTTCAGTAGAGTTTTCATGTTTTACTCCGGTATGCGGGCTGAAAACGTTCCAGCCGAAGTTGAGGCGCCACTTGATTCGATTTAACGGTCCAATACTACCACTTGATCGCAATTATCGGATTCCTCGATACGTCTCGGAAGGGCCACACCGGAGATATTCAAGGTTTGCAAGCGGCAAAACAGTAGGCGTAAGATGCCTCACGGACTGGTGACCTGAAACAACTTCATACTTGGACGAATGGTGAAACGCTACGGTTGCCTCAACGCTTTAGCTGTCGTGATTTTGCTGGCGGGGTATTCGGCCCTTGCTCAGAACGGACAATCGTTCAGGGCTCGACTCTCCACGGTCCCTGTGGACGCAACGATGCTGCCCACCGTCACTGGCTCGGGCTCGCTAAAAGCTGTTCTGGCAGGCGATAAGCTTACGATCTCGGGGTCCTTCGAGGGATTGCGCTCGCCTGCCATTCACGCGAGCATTCATATCGGACCGCAAAAAGGCGTTCGGGGACCGGCAGTTCACGATCTCGAGGTTACCAAACAGAAAACGGGTACCGTCAGCGGGTCGGTCGATCTGACGGCTTCGGAAGTCGAGGATCTCAAGAACGGTCGCCTATACGTGCAGATCGATTCTGAGCGGGCGCCCGAAGGGAACTTGTGGGGATGGGTATTGCACTGAGGTGCTGAAATGATTACGACGAGCACACGGCTTTTTGTCACAACGTTTGCAATGATTGCACTTGGCGCAATCAGCGCCCGCGCACAGCAAACACCAGGACCAGACTCCTTTACCGCCGAGCAGGCCACCGCCGGCCGGGCCAACTACATGGCCATGTGCGCACCGTGTCACATGCCCGATCTCAAAGGCAGCAATGAGGCGCTTCCGCTGTCTGGATTGGGTTTCACGAGCGTGTGGCGTAGCCGCACGACGCGAGATTTGTTCGAGCGAATTTCCACCAGCATGCCGCCCGGCAAGGCAGGCTTAATCCCGGAGCAGGACGTGGTTAGCCTCGTTGCCTTCATCCTTGAATCCAACGGCGCGCGTGCCGGTGCGAAAGCCCTGACGGCATCAGCCGCGATACCCATCGGCGAAATCGCCAGCGGCGAAGCGCCTGCGACGGCGCAGCGGGCATCATCCGAAGATGAAACGCCGGCGCCGACAACTCGCGCTGCAAGAGCGGCCGGTCCTCCCGCAGGTATTACGGTTAGCGGTGAAGTAAAGGACTACGTCCCCGTCACCGACGAAATGCTGCATCGCCCCGATCCCAACGATTGGCTGATGATCCGCGGCAACTATCAGGCGTGGAACCACTCCTCCCTGACTCAGGTTACAAAGGATAACGTGCGCGACCTGCGCCTCGCCTGGGTATGGTCCATGCATGACGGCAGTGCGGCGAATGAGCCTTCGCCTCTGGTGCACAACGGAATTATTTATCTGGTGAACATCGACAATATTGTTCAGGCGCTCGATGCTCGTACAGGTGACTTAATCTGGGAAACTCGCGTCAGACCGGGTGGATCGCAGGGCGGCGGCACCGGGGCAATGCGAAATCTCGCTATTTACCAAGACAAGGTCTTTGTCGCCAGCACGGATGCGCATTTGATCGCCCTTAATGCGCGCACCGGCGACACAGTTTGGGATGCGGTCATCGCCGATACCACGAAAGGCTACGGGAACTCCAGTGGCCCGGTTGTGATCAATGGCAAGATTTTGCAGGGGCTGGGCGGCTGCGACCGCTATAAGGCCAAAGATAGCGAGCAAGGCTGTTTTATCACTGCGTTTGATCCTGCGAACGGAAAAGTGCTCTGGCGTTTCAACACCGAGGCGCGGTCGGGCGAGCAGGGCGGCGATACCTGGGGCAATGTTCCGAACATGCTGCGAGCCGGCGCCGAAACCTGGATCACCGGAAGCTACGATCCGGAATTGGACCTAACGTACTGGGGCGTCGCGCAAGCCAAGCCGTGGGTCCAAGCGAGCCGCGGGACCGGGGCCGCCGCAGCGCTTTACTCGAGCGCAACACTGGCGTTGCGGCCAAAGGATGGAACTGTCGCATGGTATTTCCAGCACGTTCCCGGCGAGTCGCTCGATCTTGACGAAGTTTACGAACGCGTGTTGGTTGATGTCGGCGATCGAAAAATCGCGTTCACCATTGGCAAAGCCGGCATCCTGTGGAAGCTCGATCGGAAAACAGGCGAGTTCCTCGACGCGAAGGAAACGGTCTTCCAGAACGTTTTTACCTGGCTTGATCGAAAAAAGGGGCTGCTTGCCTATCGACCGGACATCATTGCCTCCAAAACCGGCCAGTGGATCCCTTCCTGTCCTAGCACGGAGGGTGGCCACAACTGGCAGGCCATGACCTACGATCCCGGAACCAAAGTGCTGATTATTCCGTTAAGCCAGAGCTGCATGGAAATGTCCGGGCGGAAAGTCGAGTTTGTCGAAGGCTCCGGCGGCACCTCAGGTGACCGGCGGTTTTATGAGATGCCCGGATCTGACGGCAACGTCGGCAAAGTGGCGGCGTTCGACGTAAAAACGATGAAAGAAGTCTGGACGCACAATCAAAGGCCCGCTTTCTTGACGTCGGTGCTGTCAACAAGCAGCGGACTGGCGTTCGTTGGCGATCTGGACCGTTATTTCCGAGCCTTGGACGTGAACACCGGGGAAGTGCTTTGGCAGGCTCGGCTGGGGACATCGGTACAAGGCTTTCCCGTATCGTTCAGCGTGGGTGGCAAACAATATGTCGCCGTCACGACGGGCCTTGGCGGCGGGAGTCCACGCAACGTGCCGCGCATGATAGAACCGGATGTACACCATCCTCAAACCGGCAATGCGCTTTATGTCTTCGCGTTGCCGGATAAGAGCACAAGCAAAACGTCTACGATCTCGCGCAATTTGGCTGGTCACTAAGAAATCAGAAATTGACATCTCCGGCGCCGGAAAATAGACTCCGCGCCATCGATCTTCCGATTTGATCTGACGAAAGAGGTACCGCGATGCAGATTTGGAAGGGAACTGCGGGAACATCCGTAATCGTCGGCGTCGTTTGCTTGTGATTACGGGCTTAGGACTGCCGAGCGAATGCGCAAACGGAGGCGCCTGCGACAAAGGCTCCTCAAAAGATGTGCCCGTACCGATATACAAAGTCGATCCCTTCTGGCCGAAGCCACTGCCGCACAAGTGGATCCTCCAAGGCATTCCGGTCATGGTCACCGACAAAGACGATCACATTTGGGTGGTGAGCCGCCCGCGAGACGCCAATCCGGACGAAACAGGCGCAGCGTCAGACGCCTCCGCGTACCGATTGCTGCGTTCCAGCGCCGGCGGTTCTGGAATTTGATACTGACTGGCAACCTGCTGAAAGCCTGGGGCGGACCGGATTACGTTCCGGGCTGGCCAGCTGAGGGAATCGCGAGACCCGGCGCCGGCGCCGAGCATGCCATCGTGGTGGACCGGCAGGGCAACGTGTGGCTGGGAGGAAACGCTCGGTACGACGGCATTCAAAAATTTACCAGCGATGGAAAGTTCCTGTGGGATTTTGGCCATCGGCATCCGAAAGAACCGGAGGGACAAAACACCGGTCCCAGTGCCCGAAAATAATCAAGACACCGATCACATTGTGATGCCTGTGGAACTATTCGATCTGGACGAGGACGCCCACGAGATGTACGTCGTCGACCAAAAACGCGTGGTGGTCTACGACATGGACACCGGAGCGTTCAAACGCGGCTGGGGCGGCCACGGCATGCCTTTGAGCGAAATCAGCAATGATCGGGTGCCACCCTACGATTGGAAATCGGGGGCGACGCCTCCGGACCTGAAGACATTCGTGCCCGCGCTGCACTGCGTGCACATCGCGCCAGATGGGCTCGTGTATGTGTGCGAGCGGGGCAGCGACCGGATTCAGGTGTTCACGAAGCAGGGGAAATTTGTGAGCAGCTTTTTCGTGCATCCGACCACGCCCTCGCGCGCAATGGAATGCGGCGGCCCCGGCTCGACGGTCTACGGGATGTGCGGAACAACTTACAATCTGACCTTTTCACATGATCCTGACGGGAAGTATGTGCTGATTGCCGATGGCACCAACGACAAGATTTGGATCCATGATCGCAAAACCGGAGAGCTAAAGGGTTCCATCGGCGATAACGGCCGCATGGCCGGCTATTTCCACTGGATCGATGCCATCGCCGTGGATTCGAAAGGCAATCTCTACACGGGTGAAGTGGAAACGGGAAAGCGGATACAGAAATTTATTCTGACGAACGGTGACGGCAAATCGCGGCCGCGCCCTCACGAATGAAGAGCATAACTTGAGAATGAGTTAAGAAAATCAGCCTCTGCTGCGCGGATTTTCACATCTGAAGAAAAGCTCTACGAAATTCGGGCCGGGCTCCTGTCCGATAGGGGCCTGGGCTGGCCGAACTTCGCCACTGTTTGAATTGCTTCTCCGATGTCCTTGACCGACTTTAGATTCATCCACTGCTGAATGGCGCGCTCCGCCTGAGCTTTATCCACCTGGCTGAATTCGGCTATACGGTAATACTTGGCTTTGAGCTCCTCTCGAGTCATCGGCTTTACCGGCCCACCGTAAAACGTGCGCTCTTCCCCGGACTTTTTGCGCACGGTGAAAATGTCGCCACCGTACTCGGGATGTTTGTTCGGAGAGAACGTTATCCTGGCCATGAGTTCCCTCGCCTTCGGGTCCATATACTTCTCCTTTGTGAAGGAATCGAGGTAAATGTGCCCATCCAGGAGCATGCGAGCGACGTTGTAGGGCGCGCTGTGGTCGGCGGTCTCGCGGTTGCGGGGATCCCATTTCGGCGGATCGCAAATCTCCTGCCAGCCGAAATAGTGGAATTTGGCGTCGATCGATTCGATTTCTTCGGGCTTGGTCCAGGCAAGAATCTGGGGAGCGATATTCTGGTGAAAATTCTGATTGTTGCCTTCGGTGGCGATGCGTTTATAGCCTCCGCCGTTTCCATGTATCGTCTCGATGGCCAGCCGTCCATCGGGACTGGTGGGAAACTTCAGATCGCTGGTGAAGGGACCGATGTGGGCGATCAAACCGTCCCTGCCTTCGAACGGCATGCACGGACCGGTCATCCCCTCGCGCGCCAGCATGGCGGCCCAGACGCCATTACGGACCTGCTCGGCGCTATGAGTGCCCTTCCACATCGACTGCGTGCCGATATGGCAGACATACATCGGCATATGAGGTACCAGCGCAAGCGACAGGGCATTGGCGAGCTGATCTTGATTCAGTCCCATCAGCTTTCCACACGCCATCGCCACACCGACGCTATGGTAGGGACTGTCCCAGCCGGAGGGATCGTAGTTCCCCTGGCCGGTATTTCCGATCGCAGTTACGACCTCGTAACATATGGCCATCGCGGCCAGCACCTGCGCACCAGTCGAGTGAAGCGCTTCTCCAACCGCCAGAATTCCCCCGAACATTTCGTTGTTATGCGGAGTGGCGTTGAAATCCGTGTGGCGGATCATGGCCGCATTCGTGAAAGCGGCCATCTCGTACGTGGTCTTGATGCCGTAGCCCATATGTGCAGGGCCCGGCATCGTCTGCGATAGGCGTGCGTTAATTCGTGCGGGCTCGCTTTCGAACCCGCCATAGAGGCTGCCCAGAGTGTCATTCTGTAAGTAATTCATGGTCTCGATACACGAATCCGTCAGGTCCGATTCAGAGAACCCGTGCACCCAGTCCACGATCCGGCGGCTACATTCGTCCATGGGCCCGTTGCCATTCGCTCGGCCCGAGTTGTTTACCCAACCGGGACCGGTTTTGGTCATGTAGCCGGGCTGCACGGTGGTTATGACCTCTTCGCTCTCAGTAATGTCGGGGAAATGCTGGAGCCTGTCCGATGATGCCTGGTCGAGGCCGCCCGTCGGCGGCGTGGATCCCTGTTGCGCCGGTTGCGAGAATGCCGCAGGGGCCGTTATCAGCCCAAGCGCAGAAACGCCTGCACCTGCTCCCAACTTTATAAGGTCGCGTCGGCGGAGTTTAGACACACTCTTCCTCCTATCGCCTTCTTCTTGATCCTCAAAATGTGATAACCGGAAAATCAGTCTAAAGGCTGAACTCGGACGAGATAGCCGTTGTAGTCCACGTACCAAACGGTTGCCGGCTTCGTCGAGGTATCGATGACGGTTCGGCGATTATATGAATACGGCTCGGGCATCTGATAGACGGTCCAATGATCCGTCTTCGGGTTATAGCGCAGCATTTGCCGGCCGTGCAGGACACCAGCCCATATTTCGCCGTTCTTATCCGGCATGGCTTCGTAAAAATCGGTGTAGGGATGCGGCGCAATCGGGGGAGTGAACTCGTCAATCCGCTGCGCCTTGAAATTCAGCTCGATGAGAGAGCCGTCGGCTCCGCCCCACCACGTGTTTCCGAAGGGATCAAAGCCGCCGCGCTTCGCGGTCATCATGTGCGAACCGCTATTCAGGTTAAGTATTTTCCCGGTCGCAATTTCCATGATCTCGAGGGTGTTGCCCCAGTTTGCCGGCCCGCTGCCGCCCCAATATTTTCCGTCGTAAGAAATCGTATTGTCGTAGGTGCTGTCTGCCTGCAGGGGCCATTGCTGCAGGACCTTGCCGGTATTGGGATCCATCTTTACGATCAAGCTGTGGCGGCCATCCCAAACGTAACCGTCGGCGTCCAGAGTGAAATTACCGAAGCTGGGAGCATTGATAGGAGTAGAGCTATCAATTTTGGCTTGCTTCACGTCGCCTGTCTTGGGATCGAGGCGATTGAGCTGGTGCGCCCAGTTTTCTGAGATCCAGGCGATCCCATTCTTATCAATGACTGCGTGGTGCGTACCGGGCATAGCGCCGGGAGTCAACGGAATGGTGTAATCCGTAACCATGCCGGTCTTGGGGTCGAGTTTGCCGACATAGCGAGTCTTGTGGCTCGTGTACCAGACGTTCCCCTGTGCATCGAGCGCCGCATCATGCAGCATCAGCAAATTCCGCGGCAGCTCGTATTCGGTAACCACGACCCTGGTCGATTCGCCTCGAGGACGCGGGAAGGTGCGGATCGGCATATCCTGGGACTCGGGGCCGCGGACTCGCGCGAGAAACTTCGTGAGCATCGCGGCTTCAGGATCCGGAGCATTCATGGGCTTATTGCGAACCGCAATGGCAGTGCCCGTGAAATGCATCATGCGATCTACGATCAGGCCCCAACTGCGTTCGTCATACCGGTTCCGGAAAATCTGCTGCCAGGAGTGGCACCCGGAACAATTCTTCTGCAGCATGGCTTTTTCTTCGGCGCTGCCGGGAAGATTCCACAGGATTTCGGCGCCACTAAGCTGGGATTCGAGCACCGGTGAGGCTGGCAGATCATCGGAATCGATCACCTTTTCCAGCACGATATCGTCGAATTTTGTGGCCCCCTCAACGGAAACCGCATCGCGCACGTAAGGCTTGAACGGCACGGGAGACGGAATTCGCAGCGTGTAGGAACCCGCCTGCATCTTGGGGAATTCGAATTTTCCGTCGCCGTTGGTGTATACAGTGGTCCGCACGCCGTTAGGCGCGATAAGCTGAACGCCCACGCCCTCGGGGGAATCTCCATTCTTGATCCGCACAACTCCGGTCGCCCCACCAGTGAGTCCGCTTTGAACCGGCCACTTATGCGTTTCAGCTCGGTACGACGGGTTCATAGGCGGATTTTCGCCTTCCACACAGCATTTGCCGGAGTGGATGTAAGCGACGAGGTCCGCTATGTCGGAATCGGACAAAGTGTGAGCGGAGGAGGGCATGAGAGGGCCGCCATCTTTGATCTTGGCGGCGACGTTTTCGTCGGTTACCGGACTGCCGGATACCAACGACGTACGCTTGTACAGGTCGGCCAAGTAAGGAGCAGTCTTGGTGTATTTGTTGTGACACATCCAACACTTGTAGGCGTAAATCACTTCCCCGCGCGCCGCGCCGCTATCGCCGTCAATGCGATATGTATCCAGCTGCAGTGAACGCTGAAAATTGTCCACGGCCATTTTGTCTTTATCGGCGTCAGCGGCCGGCTTCGGCCTGGGCGCAGCGTGGGCGATCCCTAACCAGACAACGGTGCCAGCGAAAAAGAGAGCGACTCCAGTGGCGAGTGACAAGAGAATTACGCGCAACCCACGATAGCTTGGGCCTAGTGTCTGCATAGCTCACCTCGGGGCAAGTTTTGGGTCGTCCTGTGGCTGAGAGTATATACCTATCGATCTATTCAGGCACAAGTCCAGACTGGCATCGGCCATCCACCGGCACGCACGATTTGCGTCTTAGATAGGAACTTCTGGAGTTGCAGGTATTACTCTTCGAGGCCTAACGCGCGAATCTTGGTGAGCAGCGTTTTATAGGAAATACCGAGCTGTTCCGCGGCGCGCGTCTTATTCCATTTCGAGGCCCGAAGTGCTGCATCGATCTTGAATCGCTCGATGTATTCGGTAGCTCGCGCACTGACGTCCTGCAGAGTTCCTTCCCAGGAGAAGCTTTCCTCCAGCATCCCCGGCGGCATTTCGCCTTCGACGGGACGCGGCGCAGAAAGCTGCAGCTCGGCGGCGTCGATTTTCTGAGTATCGCTAAGAATGGCCGCGCGCTCCATGGTGTTTTGCAACTCGCGAACGTTGCCCGGCCAGCTATAAGTCAGCAGGGCGGTTCGGGCCTGCTGCGTTAGCTCCAATTCAGGCTTGCGAAATTCGGTGCGAAAGCGCTCCAGAAAAGCGTCCGCCAGCAGCAGGACGTCATTTCCGCGCTCGCGCAGCGGAGGAATCGTGATCGGCACACCGGCAACCCGGAAAAAAAGATCCTCGCGGAACATTTTTGCCGTCACGGCCGCATGCAAATCCTTGTTGGTTGCAGCAATGATGCGGACATCAACTTCCGTGCTCTGGGTGCCTCCCACTCGATCGAAGCGCTTTTCTTCCAGGACGCGCAGCAACTTGGACTGGATCGCGATTGGCAATTCCGCGATTTCGTCCAGAAAAATGGTGCCACGATGAGCTAATTCCATTTTGCCAATCTTGCGGGCGCCGGCGCCTGTGTAAGCGCCGCGCTCATGGCCAAAGAGTTCGTTTTCGACGAGACCCTCGGGAATCGCGGCGCAGTTCAGGGCTACAAAATTCTGGGTTCGTCGGGGGGAGAGCCCGTGAATCGCGCGTGCAAAGAGTTCCTTGCCGGTGCCGCTTTCGCCCAGCAGCAGGATGGTGGAGTCTGTTCCGGCCACGCGCTGGACTTGCATCGTCGAAGCCTGCATGGAGGGGTGTTCTCCGATAATCCGAGGGAAACCGTAGCGCGCCGTATATTCTTCGCGCAGCAGAAGGTTTTCTCGCAGTAACTCCTGCTGCTGCGCCGCTCGCGCGACGAGCAGATTCAGATGATCGAGATCGACGGGCTTCTGAATGAAGTCAAATGCTCCGTCTTTCATTGCGGCCACGGCCTCTTCGATCGAGCCGTAAGCGGTAATGAGAATGACGGGAATTGTGGAATCGGCTTGCTTGGATTCGCGGAGCACCTCAAGGCCCGAGCAGCCCGGCAATTTCAGATCGCTAAGTACGACCAGGTACCGTCGCGAGCGGATTTTATTTACTGCCGCTGACCCATCGGCAGCTTCGTCCACGTCGTAACCCTCACGTTCCAGCGCCTTGCGCAGCATAGCGCGCAATTCCGGCTTGTCCTCCACCAGGAGAAGAGGTTCCATGCGCTCTCTTCTATCACGAATTGGTGCGGAGGATTTACCTCGAGACTCAGCTATGTGTGGAGAGGGGAACGTTGCAACTTTTAGCAATGTGAGCTACCTCAATGAATTCGTGGCGAGCAAGACGAAGGTGTTGGAACACCTCCACCCAGGCTGTCGGTTTCTTCGGCGCCGTTTTTACGAATCTCTGTGCGCCAGCCTTCAGAGTTGGAAGTTCATGATTCCTATGAGCTAGGGGTGGCCGATTTTGATCCGCTCGAATCTGAAGGGCCGGAAGGTTCATTTGCCCAGCCAGCGTCGCCCCCAGCCTTGCGTAATTCGTCTTCCAGATCGGAGATTGCTTGCTTATCTTTGTCGATATCCTGCTTTTTAGTCTCGATTTCGCTCTGTGTCTTGTTGATGTCGGCGCGACTGTTCTGCTCGTGCATGGCCCAGTTCGGATCCTGAGAGTATTGTTCCTGCTTTAGATTGAATTCCCGCTGCAGTATGTCCAACTCCTTCGTATCATCAGCCAGAATCTTGCGTGCCGCGGCAAATTTCGCGCGCCAGTAGGGCTCATCCTTGGCTTGTTCCTTCTTTGCTAAGTCAGTTGGTTTGGCGTCGGCTCCGTTTGCCGGCTTCTTGTCGTCGTTCTTTTCTGCCGCTTTATCCGTTCCGGTCCCCCGGGGGGGCTCGTTACCGATGACCGAAATCGTGCCCTTCAGGCTTCCCACGTCCTCATTGGTGAATACTTTGGCAGGCTTGCTGGGATCTTTCTTCTGAGCGCGAGCCTTTCGCGCTGCATCGCCTAGAGAATCGGACTGTGAGCTTGAGGTGGGCTCGGCGCTATCTTGAGCGCGGGCAAGCGTAATGCCCCCGGCAACCAAAAGCAAAGCGGCCAACGACACTAGCCTTCTCGAAATCATAAGCAATCACCTTTCAGAGCTGGCAGAGTACTAGAACTACTTATAGTCTAGATACCGGCGACGCGGGAATCAACAGCCCCGCCCGCGAGGGTGTCCTGTCTGCTAAGTGGGAGTGAGACGATGAATTCAGCCCCGCCCTGGGGTTGGTTGCGGACTTCGACCGAGCCTCCGTGTTGCACGACGATTTTCTGTACGATGGCGAGGCCCAGACCCGTTCCGTTTGTCTTGGTGGTGTAGAAAGGCACAAAAATTTTGGAAAGATCTTCGGCCGCTATACCCGGCCCATTATCCGCAATCGCGATGCGCTGCAATTCGCCACTTGGCCCGCGTTCAATGGCGCCTTGGACTTCGACATGCCCGCCAAATGGCTGGCCTGCTGCGGCTTCCGCGGCATTGCGGGTCAGATTCAGAAGCGCCTGGCGCAATAAACCTTCATCTCCGGCGATGCTCTCGAATTCGCCATGCGATGAAATAACCACCCCTGGGATGGCTTCCTGTATTTCCGTGATAACGCGGTCCACGAGCGAACGCAGAGGAACTTCTTCGGTGGAGAGGTCGAGGGGGCGGGCAAACTTCAGGAACTCGGTTACTACGTGAGTAAGAGCCCGCGTTTGATCCACGATGAGCTGAGCATGCTCCGCAGTCTCGCCTTGGGACTCCCGCCGTATAAGCTGCGCGTAACCGGAAATCGTTGCGAGTGCATTCTTGAACTCATGCGCAATTCCAGCAGAGAGTTCGCCCAGCGCGGCCAGATTCTCCTTGACCTGTACCTGGCGCTGTAGCGCCGCGAGTTCCGTAAGATCGCTTAGCAGGCACAGCGCACCCGCAACCTGTGAGGACTTGCCCAGAATGGGCGAAATCGTCACGCCAAGCTGGCGCAACTCGCCTTGTGGCGTTGCATACTGCACTTCTTCACGACGAAAAGTGCGCCCTTCACTCAAGCACGCGGCTAGGAGCGTCGACAGGGACGACTCTTTTCCGAATACCTCGGCATACCGGCGATAGGCCAGAGCATGTACATCGAGAGCCGCTTCTGCGGCCGGATTGGCGCTGGTTATCAAGCCAGCGGAACTGATCAGCAGGAGTCCCGCAGGCATATTGCGCGTTACCGCTTCGCTCAGCCGCTCGGTCTGCTGGGCGCGTTCCCGATCGCGGCGATGCAAACCGGCGAGTTCTTTTTCCTGTTCTCGAAGTTTCTGAATCACGGCCTGCATCGAAGCAGCCATGAAGGCTGAAGGATTATCCAGCGAAGGCTTAGGCAGCGAAGGGTCACCCGTCTCCTGGGAGTCTCGCCCACGCAGCGCGCGACGCATCACGAAGAAAACTAACGCTGCCGCGGCGATGATAAACAGCACGAGCATGGCCGCTGCGGCTACCCAGCTAAAGCGCAGTGACGACGATTGGAGATACGCCAGCCACAAGCCAGTCAGCGGCGCGCTTTTGAGATCAAACATGTGTGAATGCCCGGTACCAGGCTAGTGCCGGCGAGCCGAAAAACGTGACCAGGATCGCCCCGGCTCCTAGAAAGGTCCCAAACGGCAGTTCGAAATCACGTCCTTTACGCCCGATTGAGATCACGGCAATCCCGATAATGCTGCCAAGCAGAGATCCCAGCAGAATCGTAAGCAGCGCCCGTTGCAGGCCCAAAAATGCGCCGGCCATAGCCATCATTTTGACGTCGCCAAGGCCCATTCCCTCACGGCCGCGAGCCCTAAAATAACCCTCCGCAACCAGCCAAAGCAGTCCGCTTGCCACGCCAGCGCCAATTAGCGCATCGGCGAACGAAAGTGCCGCTTCCGGCGGAGGATAGGCGAAAAGACGGTCGGCGAGCCATTGTGCCGTGCCGTCCACAGGCTTGGTGAAAAGGCTCAGCACCAATCCCATCCCGAGTCCGAGAAAATTTACCTTGTCGGGCAAAATACGTTCGCGCAGATCCGTGATGGTCAGCACGATGAGCAATGCGGCGAATATCGCCCACTTCAAAGCTTCTGCGCTGATTCCGAATGCGAAATAGCAAGCCAGAAAAAGGAGACCCGTGCCAATTTCCACCATCGGATACATTGCCGAGATGTGCACTTTGCATTTGCGACAGCGGGCCGCGAGCAGGAGCCAGCTCACCACCGGAATATTGTCGTAGGGTTTTATCTGGGCTCCGCATGATGGGCAATGGGATGGCGGTAATACGATTGATTCTGAGACCGGTATCCGAAGAATGCAGACGTTTAGAAAGCTGCCGATGATCAAACCAAAAACGAATATGAGGGCAGCGATCATGACAGCGATCAGAGCTGTGCCAGCTATCAAGAGTTCTCCGTCAATACTTCGACATTAAGCTCTACCTCACTGTGACACAACCGGGTTGCCTCCTCAATCTGGCGGCGGTGAGCCGTTGCCTGATTCCTAACCGCAGCAGGAGCACAATGGCCTGTCTATATCGGTTCGAGAATTTGCGATAATTTCCCGGCCATGTCGTGGCTCGAGCAAAGAATTCGGCAATACGAGCATCGCCGCTGGACTACCGACAATAACCGTCGCGTGCGGCCATTCGTATGGGGACTAGAGCACATCGGCGGAAACGCGGCTGATCCCGAACCTCGTAAATTTCTGAGTAACTGGGTTCCCGACACGCTGGCGCATAGCGAGGAATGGTTCGAAACTAGCCCTGCCCCGGACTATACGTTAGATATTCCTTCAAATGGCCGGCACAAAGATCGTGTGCTCACTTTCACCAGCGCGATAACTTCGCCTTGGCCTGAAAATAATCGCGTTCACGCGCGTCTTTTCGCGGCGAGCAACTCCGGGCCTGCAGTTGTCGTGCTACCGCAGTGGAATGCCAAATGGGAAGTACAAGTGAAAATTTGTCAGTGGCTCAATCGCTGGGGAATTACCGCGCTGCGTCTTTCCATGCCTTATCACGACCGGCGAATGATTCCGGGCCACGAGCGGGCCGACCACCTGGTGGGTCCCAATATCGGCCTCACGCTCGAAGCCAACCGGCAAGCCGTTCTCGATGTGCGCAGATGCCTGCAATGGCTTGCTCGCCAAGGCTACGGAAAACTCGGACTGGTGGGCACGAGTATCGGTTCGGCGGTTGGATTTATCACCATGGCGCACGATCCGCTGGTCAGCGCCGGAGTTTTCTTGCATGTCTCTACCTATTTTGCAGATGTGGTAAGAACGGGGATGAATACGGCGCACGTCTGGGAAGGTCTGCGCGCGAGCGTGTCTGCTGACGAACTTCGGCACTTCTGGTCGCCCATCAGTCCATTTCCCTATGTCCCGCGCTTGCGTGGAAGCAGGCAGAAAATGCTCATGGTGAGCGCGCGCTATGATCCAACGTTCCTGCCCGAATTTTCAGAAGAGATTATCAGCGAAGTCCGAAAAACGGGCATGGAAAGCGAGGTCTTGTTGCTGCCCTGCGGTCATTACTCACTCGAACTGGCGCCTTTCAGCTACGCCGCCGCCCTGAGCATGGGCTCATTCCTGTTTCGGAACCTCACCTAACCTCTTCTTAGCCTCAGGCCGGGATTTAAGCGGGAAAAGCTCTCGATATTTTTCCGGCAGCGACTTGGGCCGCCCTTCGCGATTGCAGACGATGTGGAGGGTTTCGCCGGTCGCCAGAAGTTCGCTGCTGTCGTGGCGCAGAATTTCGTAACTGAACCGGATGCTGCGGCGACGCGATTCGCTCACCCGCGTCCTGATCCGCAGCAGATCGTCGTATCGCGCCGGACGAAGATAGCGGCAACTCGCTTCCGTAACCATGATGTAACTGTCGTCCTCGCGCTCCATCTGCTTATAGGCGATGCCACGCTCGCGCATGTACTCGACGCGTCCGACCTCGAAGAATGTGAAGTAGTTGCCATAGTAGACCACGCCCATCTGATCGGTGTCCTTATACCGGACGCGGGCCAGCGTTTCGGAAAATTCGCTCATCCTTTGTTTCCGGCGGACCAGTGCGGCTTGCGCTTTTCCAGAAACGAGGCGAGTCCTTCACGAAAGTCGGGAGTTGAACGGATTGCTACACTTTCCGCAACGGCGAGTTCAATGCGCCGGTCGATTTCCGCTTCGCTGGCGCGGACGAGCAGGCGCTTGGTGGCCAACAGACTTCCCGGACTATTGTCGATCAGTGTCGCAGCTAATTCCCGCGCAGACGCCAGAAGTTGATCGGCCGGCACCACTCTCGTAACCAGGCCAATGGCCGTGGCCTCCGCAGCGTCAACAGTTCGGCCAGTCAGCAAAAGGTCGCGCGCCAGTTTTTCTCCCGCTTGCCTTTCCAGAAACATGGATACGAGTGCGGGAATAAATCCGATGCGAACTTCCGTATACCCAAATTTCGCCTCGGGAACGGCGAGCGTGAAATCGCAAAGCGTCGCGATACCGCAGCCTCCGGCCAGCGCCGCGCCGTTGACCGCTGCAATGAGCGGCTTGGGAAAACTCCAGAGCCGGCGAAAGAACCCGGCTGTTCTTCGCGCGTCCGCGAGATTTTGTTCCGGCGATTGCGTCGCGAGGGACTTCAACGCGTCGAGATCCATGCCTGCGCAGAAAGCCTTGCCCGCTCCAGTGATTATTGCCACGCGCTCGCTGCCGGATTCCACATCGTTTAGTGCGGTCAAGAGCTCGCCGATCATGGTGGCCGAAATAGCGTTCCGCTTGTCGGGCCGATTGAGCGTGATCAGCGCGAGCGCGCCGTCAGATTCAATTTTTATGGTGTTGTAGGAGGGCATCGCTGCTCAGGCGTGCATGTACTTGTCGCGGATCTCCGTCGCGCGAGCGAGTGCTGGCGTAAGTGCAGAGAGCTCCAGGCCGGTGTCAATTCCATGCTCGCTCAGCGTGCGTACGACTGTTTCCGTAGCGATGTTGCCCACCAATTCGTCGGCTGCAAAAGGGCAGCCGCCCAATCCGGTGAGCGCCGAATCGAACCGGCGGCATCCGGCATTGTAGGCGGCCATAACCTTTTCGGCCATTCCCTCCGGCCGGCTGTGCAGATGGACACCCAATTCGATTCCGGCGACGCAATCTTTCACTGCGCTATAAAGTTTGCCTACAGCCTCGGGGCTTGCGGTTCCCACGGTGTCCGCCAGAGAAATCGTGCGCACACCAATGTCTTTTAGCCAGACGAGTGTATCTTCGACAATTTCCGGTCCCCAGGGCTCATCGTAGGGATTACCAAAAGCCATGGAAACGTATATGACGAGGTTGCGTTCCGCGTCCTTTGTCGCTTTTTTCAACTTTTCCACTAATGCGCGCGATTCGGCCCGCGACATGTTGGCATTGGCGCGGCGAAAATAGGCTGAGATGGAATAAGGATAGCCGAGAGTACCGACTCCCGGCGCGGCGAGAGCGCGTTCCATTCCTTTTTCGTTTACGACGATTCCGATGATTTCAGGGGCCTCCGCACCCGCGGGCAGGGAAGCAAGGAACATCTCCATCACGGCTTCGCTATCGGCCATTTGGCGCACGTGCTGTGGCGAAACGAAGCTCACCGCATCGATGTGCCGGAAGCCGGCATCGACCAGCGCGCGCAAATAGGAGGCCTTGGCCTGCGTCGGAATCACTTCCGGTAATCCCTGCCAGGCATCCCGCGGGCATTCGATGATTTTTACCGATTCGATGGAGTTCATCGATACGGAGGGCAGATCAAGTTTGTAGCACCCCGGTTTTGAATTCGCGGACCTCGGGATTCAATGCGGCGGACTCGAGGCCCCAGATCAGTGCATCGCGAGTCTGGGCTGGATCAAGTATCGCATCTACCCAAAGTCGCGCGGCGGCATAACGTGGGTCGCTCTGATGCTCGTAGGTTGCGCGTATGGATTCCCGTAAAGTTTCCAGCTCTTTCGCCGAGAGTTTTTTGCCCTCACGTTCCAGTTGTTTCACCTTGATTTCGACCAGCGTGCCGGCCGCCGAATCCCCGCTCATCACGGCATAACGGGCGGTAGGCCATGCAAAAATGAAACGCGGATCGTAGGCCTTGCCGCACATGGCGTAATGGCCAGCGCCAAAACTGCCGCCAAGAATCACGGTGATTTTTGGCACGACGCTATTGGCCACGGCGTTCACCATTTTGGCGCCGGCGCGAATGATGCCGCTCCACTCCGCTTCCTTGCCCACCATGAATCCGTTTACGTCGTGCAGGAAAACAAGAGGCACCAGATTCTGATTGCAGTCGAGAATGAATCGCGCCGCCTTCTCCGCCGATTCGGTGTAGATCACGCCGCCAAATTCCATGCGGCGCTGCCCGGTGCCCGGATCTATCGTGGGCACGTGCATCTTTTGGTTAGCGACAATGCCCACGGCCCACCCGCCGATGCGCGCATATCCGCATAGCACGGTCTGGCCGTATTCCGCGCGGTATTCTTCGAAGCTGCTCCCGTCTACGATCCGCGCGATGATCTCTCGCATATCGTATTGCCGCGCCGGATCGGAGGAAAAAATCCCGTAAATCTCCTCGGCGGGATAGGACGGCGGTTTGGGCGGGATGCGGTCAAATCGAGCCCCTTTCGGATGACCTGCTAGGCCGACCAGCGAGCGAATACGTTCGAGGCAGGCGTCGTCGTCGGGTTCGCGAAAATCCACAGTGCCGCTCACCTGCGCGTGCATTTTTGCGCCGCCCAGTTCTTCGGCAGACACGCGCTGCCCTATGGCCGCCTGTACAAGAGCCGGGGCGGCGAGAAACAGTCCTGAGCCCTCGGTCATCAAGATGTGATCGCACATCACGGGCAAATAAGCGCCGCCAGCCACGCACATCCCCATGATGGCGGTGATTTGCGGAATGCCCATGGCGCTCATCACCGCGTTATTGCGAAAGACGCGGCCAAAATCGTCGGTATCCGGGAAGACGTCTTCCTGCAGCGGCAGAAAAACGCCTGCCGAATCGACCAGGTAAATCGTCGGGATATGATTTTCGATGGCGATGTTTTGCGCGCGGATGACTTTTTTGGCGGTCATCGGAAAAAATGCGCCGGCCTTAACCGTTGCGTCATTCGCAATGATCATCACCAATCGCCCGGCGACGCGTGCGAGGCCTGTAATCGTACCTGCTGCCGGCGCGCCGCCCCATTCCTGATACATTTCATAGGCTGCGTAAATCCCGAGTTCGAAGAACTCTGTCTTCGGATCGATCAGCCGTGCGATTCGCTCCCTCGCGGTAAGCCGGCCTTTTTTGTGCTGCGCGTCGGCCGCTTTTGCGCCTCCGCCCTCCTGCAGGCGCGCCTCTTCGTTTTTGATCTCGGTTAGCAGGTCTACCATGCGGCGCGTATTCTGCTCGAAATCAGGCGAATTCCGGTGAATGCGGGTCTCGAGAAGCGTGCTCATATGTTCTCAGGGTAGCCGAAGGGATGTTCCGGGGCCATTGTCAGTCTCGAGAGCGCACATGAGTTCGGACGAAATCAACAATTTCCTGAGTGGAGGTCCCGGGCAGAAAAACCTCGGCAATGCCGGCTTTCTTCAAGACGGGAATATCCGCTTCGGGAATGATCCCGCCGAGCACGACCGTTACGTCATCCATGTGTTTGGCGTGCAGCAGTTTCATCAATTCCGGACAAATTGTATTGTGAGCGCCTGAAAGGATTGAAAGACCGATCACGTCGACGTCTTCCTGTTCTGCGGCGGAGGCGATCATCTCCGGAGTTTGGCGGAGGCCGGTGTAAATCACTTCCATCCCCGCGTCACGGAGGGCGCGAGCAATGATCTTGGCGCCGCGATCGTGACCATCAAGGCCCGGCTTGGCGATAAGCACGCGAATTTTGCGTTCGGACATGGTCCAAGAGAATACTTCAAATATGCGCCCGGGAATAACGGATTGCTAGGTGATGGCAACTTCCTCGTAGGCTCCAAAGACAGTCCGCAACGCGTCGCAGATTTCTCCCAGAGTGGCGTAGGCTTTGACTGCCTCGTAGATGCGCGGCATGAGATTTTCCGTCCCTTCGGCGGCGCTCCTAAGACGATCGAGCCGGCGGTGCACCTCTTCGCTCGAGCGCTCTGCCCGCAATCGGCGGAGGCGGCCTTCCTGGCGCAGTGCGACGTTTTCATCGATCTGCAGAACCTCGATCGGCTGTTCCTCAGTTACGTATTCGTTGACGCCAACGACGATTTTTTCTTTGCGGTCAACCGCTTGCTGGTACCGGTAAGAGGCCTCAGCAATTTCACGTTGCGGATAGGAGCGCTCGATGGCAGCGACCATGCCGCCGAGAGTATCGATCTTACGGATGTATTCGCGTGCTCCCTGCTCGACCTCATTGGTTAGCGATTCCACAAAATAGGATCCGCCCAGCGGGTCCACGGTATTCGTAACACCGCTTTCGTAGGCGATGATCTGCTGCGTACGCAGGGCCAGAGTGGCGGCAAATTCCGTGGGCAACGCCCAGGCTTCATCGAGAGAATTTGTGTGCAACGATTGCGTTCCGCCCATCACTGCGGCAAGAGCTTGGATCGCCGTGCGCACCACATTGTTGTACGGCTGTTGTGCCGTAAGCGAGCAGCCCGCCGTCTGCGAATGGAAACGCATTGCCCACGAGCGAGGGTTCTTCGCGCCAAACCGTTCGCGCATCTCGTGCTGCCAGATGCGGCGAGCGGCACGGTACTTGGCGATTTCTTCGAAGAAGTCGTTATGCGCGTTGAAAAAGAAAGAAAGCCGGGGCGCGAATTCGTCCACTGCCAAGCCTCGCTGGATGCCGCGCTCGACGTATTCGATGCCGTCTCGCAGCGTAAACGCAAGCTCCTGAATTGCCGTCGAACCGGCCTCACGGATGTGATAACCGCTAATAGAAATCGGATTGAATCGCGGCGTGTGGCGTGTGCCGAATTCGAACGTGTCGATCACCAAGCGCAACGACGGCTCGGGCGGATAGATGTACTCCTTCTGCGCGATATATTCCTTGAGAATGTCATTCTGGAGCGTGCCTGACAGCTAGGTTCCAATCCGCGCCTTGCTTTTCGGCCACGGCCAGATACATCGCCCAGATAATCGCGGCGGGAGAATTGATTGTCATCGACGTGGTGACGTCTGCCAGCGGAATTTGGTCGAAGAGCGCTTCCATATCCGCCAGCGAACTTATCGCTACCCCGCATTTGCCTACTTCGCCGCGCGAAAGCGGATGGTCGGAGTCGTAGCCCATAAGAGTTGGCAGGTCGAAAGCGACGGAAAGTCCGGTCTGGCCCTGCGCAAGCAAGTAGCGGAAACGAGCGTTGGTGTCCTCTGCACGTGCCAAATCCGGCGAATTGGCGCATAGTCCACAGCCGGCCGCGATACATCGTTGGGTGAATGCCGCGCGTGTATGGAGGCTCGCCCGGTTGGCCCAGATCGCGCTCCGGGTCCCAGTTTGCGAGATCGGCCGGGGTATAAAGCTGACGGATGCTGTGCCCGGATACAGTGGTGAAGCGTTGTGGACCCGCCGCAGAACGAGGCGGTTCGATTTCAGCCGAGGACTTTGCGGGCTTTTCGTTGCTCATGCGGGCCGCTTTTCCCACTACTCCCGAAGCATCGCAGTATTTCGCGTCGGTGGCCGATACAGATTTCTATTTTAGGCCCCAGTATAAGCCCCGGCAAAGCGCCTGCTGGAATTTGATGTTACTGCTCCGAAATGCAGCCGATTGGTCGGCATCCAGAAACAGAATGGGATCAGTGTTGAAGAGACTGGCTGATATTTTGTGAGGACTCGCTGGATGCACAGGAAGTCAAATCCGTGAGCACGTCAGCCGGCTTCCAATCATTGCCATTGTACGCTTTGCAGATATGGCCATCGGGCGAAATGATGGCTGTGCTCATGGAGTGTGTGATCTGCCCTTGCTCCTGCGTTACGAATAGGTCAAAGAATTTCGTCACATCGTTCTTTTCAGCCGCCGGTATCGTCGCGAATTCCCAATGTTCAAACGTTCGTTGGCCCCGGTCCGTCACGAATGCGCGGGCGTAGTTACGCAGCACCTTTGGCGTGTCGTACTGCGAGTCAAAGCTGATGCTGAGCAAATGCGTTTTGGCGTAGAGTTCAGGCGATTTCTCCGCAATTTTCTCTATTTCTGCAAAGTTGTGGCTCATCAGCGGGCAATAATCCGGCAGAGGGCAGCGCGTGTAGATGAACGTTAGCAATACGGACTTACCGCGATATTGCGCCAAACGGACGCGTTTGCCGTCCTGATTCACCAAAGTGAAGTCCGGCACGGCCGCTCCTCCGTCCGAAGGCTGGAACAGCGCTCCGGCCGGCGAAGTCTTTCCGTCCTCCGCTTTCTTCACCACAACGACATTTTCCAGATGGATGTCATTCGGAGTGACAACCACATCGGCCGTGATCTGGTCGCCGGGCGAAAGCTTTTCGAGCGTCTGGGCGTCGACCACGGGATAGGGCATCGTCATCGCCCCCATGAACCCCGGAATTTCTTCATGATTCACGACGAGGTGCTGCTGCGCTTTGTCTATTTGAACGACCGTACCTTTCAGGTGATAACGCCGCACCTGGCTCTGATTTGTCCCGCGGCAGGCGGTAAGAGGCAGCGTTACAAGGAGTGCCACCGCCAACCAGATGGGCGTCGGCCATTTGCTCCCTTGGGCAGATCCACTAATCGTCATTCCTTACTGATATCAAGGCTGGTACAAGTGCGCAAGCTGGGCGGCAGCTCTAACGGTCGTAAATAGTGCTTTCCTGAGAGGAGATTGGAGGGAAATCACCGCTAGTGGAGTTGGGTATCGCGCAGTTGCCAGTTCTTTGGGGCCCTACTGCGTGATGCGGCCTCGGAGGGCGTCCTCGGGGCTAATGTGGCTCTTGTCGAGCAGGACGCCGGTGGACCGTTCCATTTCGACCAGCGCGATGGCATAGCTGGCGCGTGCCTGTACTTCGACCAACTGAGCCTCCAGCAGGTTTCTCTGGTCCAGAATTATGTTGTAAGGCGTGGAGAGCCCGGCCGCCTGCTTTTTTCGCTCCGCCTCCAGCGTTTGCCTGCTGAAGTCCACTGCCGATGCCGCTGCCAAGACGACCGCTTTAGCGTGCGTTAAGCTGATGCTGGCCGTTCGCACCTCTATGCCGATCTGGTTGTCGGTGCCTTGCAGGGAGATCTCGGATTGCCTCTCTTGCAGACTTGCGCGCCCGTTATCGGCCTGCGCGCTGCGATTCTTAATCGGAATGGTAAGCGCGAAACCAATGGCGTATTCGGGAAACCTCACATGAATAAACTGGCCCAATTCCTGGCTCACGCCCCCCCTCACGAGAATGGGGATTCCCCCGGGAACTGGAATGAATTGGTTTCCGGAGAGACCAGCCGTGGCGAACAGCCCGAACACATTAAACGTGGGCTTCAGAAAACTCTGCGTAACCTTGACAGCCACTTGGTTGTTTCTCACGTTTAGTTCTGCTTCAGACACTTCGGGGCGATTCCGCGCCGCAGTCGCTTGTGCCTGATCGAGCGGCAGAATATCCGCATCCTGTGGAGTCGGCAGCGGATCGGTAGCCACAATCTCTGCATCTGCGACGGAACCTGCGATCTGTTTGCTGAAGAAATTCTTGAGTGTCAACTCCTGCTGCTGCAGGTTTGTCTGGGCGACGATCAGGTCCCTCTGCGTGGAGGCCACCTGGGACTGGGCCGACACGACGTCCAGTGGCGCCAGCGTCCCGATCTCAGCCTGTCTCTTGTTGTCCTCGTAAAGTCGCTGTGCAGCCTGCAATGCTTGTTCCGTAGATCTGACCTGCTCCTGAGCCGAGACGAGATTCCAGTAGCTCTCCTCTGCCTGCGCCAGCATCGTGTTCACCTGCTGCAGGTACCACTGTTTGACGAACTCGACATTGTTTCGCGCAACTGTCTGGAAGCGGCGATTAAAGGCGAAACCGAAACCGTTAGTGAGCTGCTGGACCGCAGTCACGGACATTCTGGTGATGACGTCAGGATTGTAGATTAGAAATTGCTGTGTACTACTTTGGCGTTGATTAGCGATATCCACGCTGAAGCTGGTTCCCGTCGTGAACGCCTGCTGCCAGCCAAACGTGAAGAAGGCCGTATTTGTCGTTACCACCGGCGACCCGGCCACGACCAGTGTGTTCAGGGGGCTAGCCGTGCGATCCCAGCTAAAATCAAAGTTCAGAGTCGGATCAAAGCCGCCGCGGGGTTGCACAGTGAGTGAACGCGGCGAGCCGGTAATGGAGCCAACTCCTGAAACACTGCCGCCTTGCTCCCCCTCCGCCCCCTACTCCCGCTCCAATTGCGGAGGAAAAGAGTGCGTCCGGAACGAGGGCGCCGGCGGAATCGACTCCTCGCGCCGCCTGCCCCGACTTTGTTCGCAAAAGATCCGCTTGGGCGAAGTAATTGTTATAGCGGTCCACCGCAAGGTTCAGGTTGTTTTCTATAACCATAGCGGCGAGTCGCTCAAGGGATAACTCGATCTTACCGTCACGAATCATCTCAGAAAGGGACTTGGAATTTGTTAGATCGGGCGGCTGAGTCCGCTGCGGTTTGTATGGCGAGAGTATGTTCGGGAACCACCGTGGATTCGTACTGTAATCGGACTTTTGCGGTTGAGACGTTTGGCCCAGAGAAGCCTGTGTCGTTACCAGAGTCACAAAAATCAGAAAGGCGAAGTTCAGCAGAAGGCGCTGCCATAAAATCGCGCGCAGCTGGCTACACCCACGCTGTTCAGATAATTCCGAGTTGGTTCTTAGGCCCATCATTGGTTACCGGACGCCGGGGATGGCTCCCTTATTGAATGAAGGGGCTGGCATTTTGGTGATCATGCCGCTCAGGGCGTCATTAAAGCTCATCCCATTACGCTCGAGCATTGTTCCGCGAGCCTGATCCATGGCCACCAGAGCTTTCGCGTAGGCATCCGCAGCCTGTATTTCTGCGTACTGTGCCGTGGTCACGTCGCGCTGGCGCAGAACGACGTTATAAAAGGTCGAGGCGCCGACGCCCAGCTTCTTCTGTTCCGCATCCATCGACTGCTGCGCCAGCACGACCGCCTCTTGCGCCGCTTCAATCTGCGCTTTTCCTTGAACCAGGCTGATCATCGCTTGCCGGATGGCCAGCTCAGCCTGGTTACGCAAAGCCTGCAAATTGACTTGAGTTTGCTGCGCCTCGAATTGGGCCCGTAGGTTATCGGCCTGGGCCGACCGGTTCTTGATGGGAACTGCCAGACTGAATCCCAAAGACTCTTCGGGAAACTTGGCTTCGATCGTCTGCGTTAGCGATCCACCCGCTCCTGCCGGAACTACGGTGCCGGGCGCAATGATGCCAACTTGATTGCACGTTGTCCTGGCGGTCACAAGGCAGTTGCCCTGCAATCCCGACGCAGCATATTGCCCAAAGGCGTTGCCTGCGGGCAGCAGATTGTTGGTCGTGAATTGGGTGGATATCTGCTCATTCAGCAAGTTCATCTGCGCAACCTGCAAGTCTGGGCGGCTCCGGAACGCCTCGGTCAGCACATCTTGCAGCGCCGGAATGTCACTATCCCGCGGCCCCGGCAGCGGGTCTGTGGTTACAATTTCCGCCGAGTCCAATTCAGGATCGATTCGCTTGCTCAGCAGGTTCTTTAACGTGATTTCCTGGATTTGGAAGTTGGTCTGCGCGATAACCAAATCACGCTCACTGGCCGCCACCGCCGATTGGGCGGAAACTACATCCAGGGGCGCCAAAGCTCCGACCTCGGCCTGCCTTTTGCTGTTCTCATACAATCTTTGTGCTGCCGCGAGCGAGTCTTGCGCGACCTTTACGTTCTCCTGAAATTGCGCCATATCCCAATAGGCATTTTCCAGCTGCTGCATCGTTGCCTGCAGTTGCGTCCGGAATATCGCCCCGGAGACGTTTTCGTTATTTTTGGCCACCAGCACGAACCGCAGATTCGGTTTTAGCCCGAATCCGCTCAAGAGAGGTTGATTGAAACCCACGGACATCCGGCTGGCGACATCCGGATTAAAGAGCAAACTTTGCTGCGTGGAGGAAGAGCGCAAGCCGTTGAGGCTGACAAAGTAGCTCGTGCCACTCGGCAGCAGTTGCGTATAGCTGCCGCTCAAGGAAGCGGAGTAAGTGGTCACGCTGGGGACGCCTGCCACGACCAACGAATTCAGCGGGGACGACGTGCGGTCCCAGCTGAAGTTGAAGTTAACCGTGGGGTCGAACGTTCCCACTGGGGCGATATTCACAGCGCCGCCTCCGCCGCTGATTCCTCCAGCGTTGCCGACTCCCCCCCCAGTCACCGCAGTGCTTACGCCCGTGCCCAGGGCGCCGGCGCTTAAGCCCAGCGGAATCGTCGCGCCGGAAAATCCGCGCGCAGCCGAACCGGACGAAGCTCTAAGTACGTCCGTTTGCGACATCGGCACCACCTGGCGCTCCACAGCAATATCCAGATTGTTTTCGATCGCCAGCGCCAGCGCATCTGCCATGGAGATCTGCAGCTTGCCGTCCTTGATCAGGTCCTTAAGTCTTGGGGAATTCTCCAGCGAGATGGAAGGGATCGGCTGCTGCCGATACGGGGCCGTAGAGTTGCCAAACCATTTGGGTCCCTTTGAGTAGTCCTTGAGAAATGCATTGCCTTGAGAGGCTTGAGAGTCCTGAGAGCTTGGGCCCGGAGTAGGCCCGGCGTAAGCGCAAAACACGATCAAGGTGGCGAATACGCCTCCGAGACATTTCTTTACCTTCATGTCAAACCTCCTCAGGATCACTCAGCCGCTAAAAATTCTGGAGAATTCTGGGCAGTCCGTTAGTTGTAGTTAGTTGTAACGTCTAGCCGCTCTGGAAATGTTTCAAGTTTGTGGCCCAAACTGACTTCCATCGCCTGCACGTGCGATACGGTCAAGGCGCTGAGAGACTCAGACAGGCGGCGAAAGCCAAGCAGTCTAACAGCGCTTTTTCAGTTTTGACAACGCAGGATCGAGTCTCGGCGCCAGTCTTCTTTGAATCGCGCATTGCAAGAGTGGCGAGTCCTTCTTTGTTGTGCCCATGTGTTCCAGGCGTTCCGGACCTCCCGTGCGATAATTCCTGGCCGATGCATAACATCAAGCTCACGGTTGCCTACGATGGAACCGATTTCCGAGGCTGGCAAATCCAGCCCGGTCAGCCGACGATTCAAGGTCTTCTTACTGAAGTGTTACATCAACTAACGCAGGAAAGCTTGAATGTGCAGGGAGCAGGCCGGACAGATGCAGGCGTCCACGCTTGGGGGCAGGTCGTGAATTTCAAGACGATATTCCGAACTCGCGCCGGAGGAGTTTCAGCGCGGCTGCAATGCATTGCTACCGCCATCGATTCGCATTCGAGAGGCTGAAGAAGTCGGGCTGGACTTCCATGCCCGATGGAGGGCGCGAGCCAAAACGTATGTCTACTCGATCTATCGAGGCGCCGTTGTTCCGCCATCCCTCTGGCGCTACGTATTGCATGTTCCTCAGGAGCTGGACTTTACTGCCATGGCGCAGGCTGCACGGTACTTTGAGGGGGAGCGTGATTTCACTTCGTTTTCAGCTTCGACAGGATCGGAGGAAGAGGATAGGGACCAAACGATGATTCGTTCCATTTTCCGCTCGGAACTCATCGACTCATGCATGCAGCGGGTCGGCTGCCTCGACTTTGATTTGTGACCGCCGACTAAGTCCGGGCGAATGGCTCTACATCTGATTCGAGGCTCATCTTTTTTGCGTTACATGGTAAGGAAGATCGTCGGCACGTTGTTGAAAGTAGGCCGCGGCCGGCTTCCCGCAAGCGAGATTCCCGATTTATTGGAAAAGCGCGACCGCCGTTGTTCCGGACCCACCGCGCCGCCTCACGGCTTGTGTTTGCAATCGGTGGAATATCCCGATCCGACTGTTTCGCTCGGCGAAAAGACATCGCGTGAGGTGATGCCAGAGCGGAGCAGCGATGCGTCCGGCAAAAGGCATCGATACATGATTTGATGCCTTGGCCCGTTCAAAAGCGTTCGAGTAGAATACATCTAGAGTTGATCATTTCCGGAGAAACCGGCAGGAGAAATTAGAATCCAATGGGCGATACACCCGACGCAGCGCAGAAAGTAGCGGCCAGCACGCAGGCAACTGCGACCACGGCATCAGTGGCCGAACAGACGGCACCGGCGTTGACGAAGGTCAAGGTTCGAAAACACCGGCAACGTTCCTGTGATGAAAAGGACGCGAAAGGGAAGCTCTGCGCGGGTCATCTGAAGCGATGGTATGACTATCCCAAGGAAATCGAACACCTTGTCGGCCCAAAAGCGGAGATCTACCGCTGCGAATTTTGTAAGACTCTTTACCGGCCCGATCCGGAGCAACTGCCCCATAGCTTCACGCTTCGATATTAGAGCTATTGAGTTGCCGGGCGCGGGCGGATCGCGTCACGAAGTTGTATCGAAACACTCGATAGGCTAACGGCGATGGACGACGCAGAACTGATCTACGACTGGAATAAAGTCGGGCGGATCCAGTTCGATACGCGCCGGAAAGTCACGCTGGACGACGAAACCCTGCGTGACGGACTGCAGAATCCCTCCGTAATCGATCCCTCCATCGGCGAAAAAATCGAAATTCTCCACCTGATGGAGTCGCTCGGAATTGAGATGGTGAATATCGGTCTGCCCGGAGCCGGCCCGCGCGCCTATGCTGATACCGAAGCCTTGGCCAAAGAAATCGCGCGTTCGCGCATGAAGATCAGGCCGAATTGCGCCGCGCGTACGCATGAGAACGATATTCGCCCAATTGTGGAAATTTCGCAGCGCGCCGGTATTGCCATTGAAGCGTCTACTTTTCTGGGTTCAAGCCCCATTCGGCGGCTGGTGGAGAACTGGACCACCGACCATCTGCAACGCACAGTCGAACACGCTGTAACTTTGCGGTGGGCCACGGCCTCGCCGCTATGTTTGTAACGGAAGATACCGTGCGCACCGATCCCGAAACCATCGAACGCCTCTATTCGACGGCAATCCGATGCGGCGCAACCTCCATAGTCTTGTGCGACACCGTGGGGCACGCGACGCCGTTGGGGGCTTACAGTTTGGTGCAATTCGTGCGCGAGAAAATCGTGGCGCGTTGCGGAGTGCAGGTCCGAGTCGATTGGCATGGGCACTGCGATCGCGGTCTCGCGGTGGCGAATTCACTCGCCGCCATACTGGCCGGCGCCGACCAGGTGCATGCCGCCGCAAATTCGCTGGGTGAGCGCGTAGGCAATACTCCTATGGAGCTGATGCTCGTGAATCTGCGGCTCCTGGGGCTGATTGACCGCGACCTTTCGCAATTAAAGCGATATTGCGAGACGGTATCGCGGGCAACGGGTATTCCCATTCCGCCCAACTATCCCGTCGTAGGCCGCGACGCATTCCGCACGGCCACGGGAGTGCACGCCGCAGCGATCATAAAAGCCTTCAAAAAATCGGATCCCATGCTGGCGAATACGGTCTATAGCGGTGTGCCTTCGCACCTGTTTGGTCTGGAACAAATTATCGAGATCGGCCCGTTGAGCGGCCGCTCTAACGTACAATACTGGCTTGAACGGCATGACATTCCGGTAACGGAAGAACTGGTCTTGCGCATTTTCGATTCAGCCAAGAAGGCCTCGCGGGTCCTGACAGATGAAGAGATCCTGGCTCTTTGCGCAAACGTTTGAATGGCCGAGATGAAGACTCACGGATTTCCTCGCTCAGCCTCCATATGAGTTCCGCGACCGAACCAATGCGCATCTTGAAACTGGCGGGCGGGCCCGTTATGACTTGGGGCCTGCTCTGCGTTATGCTCTCGGCTATGGGTGTGCTCTCGCGCAATGCCGTGCGGACAAGCCGCTCCTCTGCAGCGGATATTACTGCCGATCCTCGCGTGCGGCAGGCACTGGCGAAACTCGCAAGCGAGGCTCCGTCTGTAACCGAGGAACAGATTCGCATCACCGAAATCCCTGCGCCATCGTTTCGGGAATCTCTCCGCGGCACTCATCTTGCCAAGCTCTTGTCGGATGCAGGGCTCAAAGTTCATACCGATCAGGCCGGCAACGTCATTGGGGAGCGGGCCGGCAGCGCCAAGGGCGAGTTTGTTTTGATCACCGCTCACCTCGATACCGTCTTTCCGGCGGGCACTGACGTGCGCGTTCGCCGTGAAGGAAGCAAGCTCCGAGGGCCGGGCATCTCCGATAACGGCACTGGGCTTGCCACGTTGCCGGCGATTGCGCGGATTATGCGCGACACCAAGCTCGAAACACGCAGCTCTATTCTTTTCGCCGCTGATGTAGGCGAAGAGGGAGAGGGCAATTTGCGCGGCATTCGCAAACTAGTCGAAAATTATCGCAAGCAACTCCGCTATGTGATCGCGCTCGACGGTGCTTCCATCGATTACGTCACTACGGCAGCCCTGGCGTCGCGTCGAGTGGAGATCACGGTCATGGGTCCGGGCGGCCATAGCTGGTCCGATTTCGGTGTGCCCAATCCCATTGACGCGCTCGCGCGCGGTATCGCGCTTTTCGTTAAAACGCCCGCTCCCGAAAGCCCCAGGACGACCTTCAATATCGGCAGCATTGAGGGCGGTACATCGGTGAATTCGATTCCCGCAAAAGCTTTGATCAAGGTAGATTTGCGCTCGGAAGCCGAGCCGGAAATCCTCAAACTGGAAGCCGCCCTGCGCCGGTCCATCCAGAACGGTGTCGATGAGGAGATGCAAGCTGCGCGCGAGCGAGGCGCGGCGAGTGGTATCAGCTTGTCGATAGATACAAAGGTGCTGGGCCTAAGACCGGGCGGTGAATTGGC
The DNA here is from genome assembly GCA_963846235.1 of uncultured Acidobacteriota bacterium. Classification (GTDB taxonomy): domain Bacteria; phylum Acidobacteriota; class Terriglobia; order Acidiferrales; family UBA7541; genus Palsa-189. Next base: position 1,025,280 of record CAWJVF010000002.1, on the reverse strand, counting down.
CGAAAATTCTCCGCTTCTCGCCGCAGTGCAGGCGGCCGACGATTATCTGGGCAATCGCGCGCGCATCGAACGATCTTCGACCGACGCCAACATTCCGCTCTCATTGGGCATTCCCGCGATTGCTTTCGGGGCCGGAGGAACTTCCGGCGGCGCACACTCGCTCCAGGAATGGTACGATCCCACCGGCCGCGAGATTGGGATGCAGCGGGTTCTGCTTACATTGCTGCAGGTGGCCGGGCTGAATCCGCCAACCGACTGATCTCGTAGTCCCGCCTGTGTCTCGGAAGCTCAAAGCCGATCTTCTGCTCATCTTTTGTACCCTGATTTGGGGCGCAACTTTCGTATTGGTCAAAGACGCTTTGGCCAATGCGTCCGTCTTTGTCTTCCTGGCTTTGCGCTTTCTCCTCGCCACCGTGGTGTTGATCTTGATGTATGGAAGTCAACTTCGAGCGGCAGGTGCAAGCGGCTTCCGTGCAGGCGCACTCATTGGCTGCTGCATGTTTGGGGGATACGCGTTTCAAACGGCCGGGCTGGCGCTCACCACCCCCTCGAAAGCTGCGTTCATCACCGGTTTCTTTGTTGTGTTTGTTCCTCTCTTGCTCGCGCTCTTTGGATCGCGCCGCGCGCCTTTGTGGGTTTGGTTCGGCGCTCTCTCGGCGTTTATCGGACTTTATTTTCTCGCCGTACCGCGCTCGGGATTGTCAGCGCTGAACCGTGGCGATCTGCTCGTTCTTGCATGTGCCTTCATGTTTGCGCTGCACGTCATCAGCATTGGCCATTACAGTAGCCGGTATTCTCCGGGAGCCTTGACGTTAATTCAGGTTGCCGTAACGGCGCTGTTTACGACTTTATGCGTCCCGTTGTTCGCTTTGTTTGGGATTGAGCAGCCTCGCGTCATGTGGACGCGAGGACTAATACTGGCTGTGGTGACGACCGGCATTTTCGCAACGGCGGTGGCTTTTTCGGTCCAGGTCTGGGCGCAGCAGTACACCAGCGCGAATCATGCTGCGATCATCTTCACACTCGAACCGGTGTTCGCCGGTCTGACTTCCTTCTTTTTCTATCACGAACGTCTCAGTGCACGGTCGCTGGTGGGCGCGGCCCTCATCCTGGGCGGAATTCTCATTGCCGAATTGTTGGGACCCACTCCCGCCGCCGAATCTTCCGTTCCGCCTGGCGAGACCTTGCAGCGCCTTACATGAGTTTCGATGTCGGCTTTGGTCCGTTTCTATAACGTGAAGCTTGTGTAGACGGACCCTCGCAATGCATTCGTGAAAAGCCGGTCTGCCCAATACCGGCCAAAGCGCCAGCCGATTTCCAAACGGTTTCCGGTCTTTGTGAATTTGTGGGCCATGGCCAGAGTCCAATTCGCTGCCGTAGTGCACGCGAGGAAAATCCGAATGGTAATCGTAGTAGATTAGGGTGCCAACAGTGCTGCCTAACCTTGGCAAAGGCGAGGTGGCGCTCAGGTAACGCGCTTCAAGGCCGTTTCCGCCGCCACCACTGGGATCATTGAAAAATAAATCCGTCCAACCGTTGCGCGGCGGAGCCAAGGGCGTGGTCAATTCGTCGGTGCTGCTGCGCCCTCCCAGCAGAGCGTATCCCGCTTTCATTTCCAAGCCGCGCCAGCCAGGGCCCAATTCGCCCAAATAGTAGTTCACGTCGACTCGATTAGGATTCGTGCCGTAGTTCCGCTGTTTAGCGAATTCCGCGGTGTAAATCACACTCCAGTCAGGGCTGAACTTGTAAGGACCGTTTGCGCGCACACCGTAGGTTTGAGTCGAAAGAGAGAATTGGGCCGGTGACCGATAGTCGAGCAGCAAGCTATAGAGTGAGGCGTTCACTTGGTCGGGCTTCCTCCACTCAAGATTGATCATATCCGTATGCATTGGCGGCTGTCCGTCAGTCGCGTCGTAACCTACCTCTCGATTGAACCGATTGATGAATGCATATGTGAATGAGAAATTGTGAGGCAGGTCGGCGTCGAGTTTAACGGAATCCAAGCTTCCGTGAACTTGGCGCCAGAAAGACACGCCGAGAAACCGGCCGTCGTTAAGCGTGATCTCCTGCCGGCCGACTCTCAGTTCCACGTTTTTGTGATCAAAGACTATGGCTCCATTGCACAAATCCCTGGCTCACTCCAGGCTTCTGGGGTCGAGGATAGCGGGGCGATCCGGCCGATTTTGTGCAGGGATCGTGGGATCGCTGTAGTCCGCAGGTCCCGTGACAACAACGGCTTCGCCTTGCGCGAAAACGCTAAAGCCATGAAACGCAGGCGTTTCGTAGCCTAGCGCCAGCCTCAGCGTGGGAGCATATGCCAGAGCCGTAAACGGCGCTCCATCGCGCTCGAACGCTTCGAACCGGTATCGAACGTTGGCGGATATTTGCCCCCGCTTAATCCAGTTCCAAGCCACGTGCCGGGCCGATTCTGGTGCCTGCTGATCCTGTGCGGGCAGCTGCTGGAGCGTGCCAATCAATAAGGCGGCGCCAAGCGATAAGGTAAAAGGCTCGATCTCCAATTCGACCTCATGGCCGATTGGGTTTGAGCCTCTTTGAAAAATTTTTCGGGTTTTGGAAAAATGCGGATAGTGAACCCCCTGGTTGGGTCGAGGCGCAGGCTATAACAAATTCAACAGGAATTCAATGAAGATCAGTCTGCTTTTAGAGATGCGGTTGGACCCTATTGTTTGAAATCGACGGCTTCGTAGAGGTTCGCTTGAGGATGATTGGCGCTGCTCGTAAGCTGTAATGTCCGGTTCGTGTTTCAAAGTCATACCGATGTCGTCGAGTCCCTCGAGGAGCACCGTTTTGCGGAAATCATCAATATCGAAATGAATTTTCAGCCCTTGCGCATCGCTGACGGTCTGATTGGGAAGGTCGGCCGTGAGCTGATAACCTTCGTTCGCTTCTGCGCGGCGAAAGAGTTCATCCACCTGCGCATCCGGCAAAGTGATGGGAAGAATGCCGTTTTTGAAGCAATTGTTATAGAAAATGTCCGCAAAGCTTGGCGCGATGATCACGCGGAAGCCGTAATCGAGCAGCGCCCAGGGCGCATGTTCGCGGCTCGACCCGCAGCCGAAATTAGCGCGAGCGAGCAGCACCGAGGCGCCTCGATAGCGCGGAAAATTCAGCACGAATTCAGGGTTGGGCACCTCGCCCGGCAGGTAACGCCAATCATAAAAAAGATTGCGCCCGAAGCCTTGGCGCGTGAGAGCCTTGAGAAATTGCTTAGGCACCATCTGGTCGGTATCAACGTTCACCCGATCGAGCGGCATCACCAAACCAGTGTGTTTCGATATTGGCTGCATCGCGTTACTCCGTCACGTCCACGCCGAGATCACGTACATCCACGAAATGCCCCGCAATCGCCGCCGCCGCCGCCATGATCGGACTCACCAGGTGAGTGCGGCTGCCCTTGCCCTGGCGTCCTTCAAAATTACGGTTGGATGTGCTGGCGCTGCGTTCGCCGGCTGGCAGCACGTCCTCGTTCATGCCTATGCACATGCTGCATCCCGCATCGCGCCATTCAAATCCGGCTTCGCGCAGAATGCGATCGAGCCCTTCGGCTTCCGCTTTGGCCTTGACTACACGCGAGCCTGGCACCACTAAAGCAGCCTTTAAGCTGCGTGCTACATGTTTGCCGCGAACCACACGCGCCACTGCGCGCAGGTCCTCGAGACGCGAGTTCGTGCACGACCCGATGAAAACGCGATCCACCGGGATATCGACGATAGGCGTCCCCGGCCGCAAAGCCATGTATTCGAGCGCGCGAACCGCTGCTTTCTGCTCGTCGGGATCGCGGAAAGAATTCGGATCAGGCACCCGGTCGGTGACGCTCGTGACCATACCCGGATTCGTACCCCAGGTCACCTGCGGAGCAATTTGCGCGGCATCCAGCTCCATGGTCTTATCGAATTTCGCCCCGAAGTCGCTCGGTAGTTCCATCCACTGATCCACGACAAAGTTAAACTCGCGACCGCGCGGCACGAATGGCCTGCCCTCGAGATACTCAAAAGTGGTTTGGTCCGGGGCCACCATGCCGGCCCGCGCGCCTCCCTCGATACTCATATTGCAAATGGTCATGCGGGCATCCATCGATAATCGGGAGATAGCCTCGCCCGCGTATTCGATCACGTGGCCGGTCCCGCCCGAGATGCCGATTTTTCCGATGAGTGCCAGGATGAGATCCTTGGAAGATACCCCCTGGGCGCGCTTGCCGTTGAATTTAACCAGCATGGTCTTGGAACGATCCTGCTGCAGGCATTGCGAGGCGAGAACGTGCTCCACTTCGCTTGTCCCGATGCCGAAGGCGAGCGCGCCGAAAGCTCCATGCGTGGAAGTGTGGCTATCGCCGCACACGATGGTAAGGCCGGGCTGCGTGATGCCAAGCTCGGGGCCGATGATGTGCACGATGCCCTGGTTGCGGCTGAACATGTCAAACAGCCGCACCCCGTGGTTCTTGCAATTCCGCGCCAGCGCTTCGAATTGCAGCCGGGCGTTGTCATCCACTATCGGCAATTCCCGGTTTTTTGTCGGAACCGAATGATCCATCACCGCAAACGTCAGATCGGGCCGGCGGACCTTGCGGCCTGCGGCCTCGATTCCCGCAAACGCTTGTGGGGAAGTGCCTTCATGCACCAGATGTCGGTCGATATAAATCAGGCTGGGTTCTCCGGGAACCTCGCGCACCAAGTGGGATTCCCAGATTTTGTCGTACATCGTTCGAGGAGCCATGGGATTGTATTTTAGCATATGGTCACCGAACGGGATGGGCGCGCTCACATGTGTTTGCCAGCAAGCAAGTCAGCCCACCGATTTCTCCTATTGAGGCGTGGACGAATGCTATAATCCTGCATCCCATCTATGCCGGCATTCAGCGGCCCTGCGGGAGCACTCATGGGTATTCATCTGCGGGACTTGGCCAGTTGGGCTCGCAATCGCAAGTTTATTGCCGGCGTGCTCGTCGGCTTGACCTTATCCATTGGCATTCTTATCGGAACCGTGATTTCCGGTCGCGTGAACGCGACGCACTCGTTTCTGCCAAGCGGGGCGACGCCCCTGGAGCTTCCTAACCCTGTTTCCCTTTCCAACGCCTTTGGTGCGATTGTGGAACGCGATCGAACCCGCCGTGGTGAATATCTCCACTACTCAGGTCATTGATAGAAAGGGCCAGCCGCAAACTCATGGCGGGAGTGCGGATCCATTTCACGACTTTTTCAATCGTTTCTTCGATTCCCCCAATGAAGGACCTGAAGCCGAGCGGAGCTTGGGCTCGGGCATCATCGTCGACAAAAAAGGATTCATCCTCACGAATAATCACGTCATCGAGCAGGCCACTAAGATTCAAGTCCAATTGAATACCGAGCCTACGCTCTACACGGCCAAGGTGATTGGCGTGGATAAAGAGACCGACTTGGCGGTGGTCAAGATTGAGGCGAACCGCGAGTTGCCGGTCGTGAAGCTGGGTAATTCCAGCGGCGTACATGTAGGCGACTGGGTCCTCGCTATCGGCAGCCCCTTCGGATTGCAGGCCACCGTAACCGCCGGCATTATCAGCGCCAAAGACCGCGGCAACGTCGGGCGGCAATTCCAGCACTTTCTGCAGACTGACGCGCCTATCAATCCTGGCAATTCGGGCGGTCCGTTAGTGGATATGAGCGGCAGCGTCATCGGTATCAATACCGCCATCATGACGGGCGGGCGAGGCTATGAAGGCGTCGGATTCGCTTTGCCGTCCAATATGGCCATTAGCGTTTACAACCAGATTGTCCAGCACGGAAAGGTGACCCGCGGCTCGATCGGCATCACTTTTACCGAAGAGCAAAGCAGCAATCCGATTGTGCTTCAGGAACTCGGCGCGGCCAACGGAATGGTCTTGCAGTATGTGGAGCCGGGCAGCCCGGCAGCGAAAGCGGGAATTCAACCGGGTGACGTCGTCACCACGGTAAACGGTAAGCCTGTGAAATCAGGCAGTGATCTCGTGGACCCGATTACCCAGACTCCAGTCGGAAATAAGGTCCATCTCGTCTACATGCGTGGCGGCGTGCAGCACGAAACCGACGTAACTGTGGAGGACCGCGCCAGGCTCTTTCCCGATCGTGTGACCAGCTACGAGAAGATGACCAGACACCGTCACGCCCCGCCGCAGTCGTGCCTGCCGATCTTGGGCTGCGGGTCGAGGATATCGGCACGAATGGCACGCGGCGTTCGGATTTTCAGAATAATCACGGCGCCGTGGTTGCCGAGGTGGATCCGGCCACCTTTGCAGAGGACGTTGGCTTCATGCGTGGAGATCTGATCCAGGAGATCGACCATCAGCAGGTGATTTCCGTGGCCGACTATCGCAAATTAATGGCGGCGCTGAAACCGGGACAAGATGTGGTTTTTAAAGTTTTGCGTCACGCAGATAGCGAGCGCATGCTGACGATTTTTCTGGCGGGAGTTGTTCCCCAGGCGCACTGAACAACTACAGGCTGGTTAAATTCGAGCGAACTCACAAAAATGCGCGCATACACAATCTCGAAGGTTGGGTTCGCCACGGTATTCTTGGCGGCGTTTAGTTTCGTCGGGCCGGGCCTTGCGGCGCGGCAGGCCGCCACGTCCAGCGCGGCGGCCAAACCCACAACCCCTAAGAAGTCCGTTGTTAAGCGTCCGGCTAAAAAGCGCAAACCTCGCCAGAGAGCACAAACCGCGCCAACACCGGCGCGAATCTCCGAAATTCAATCGGCGCTGGCTGCTCAGGGCGCCTACAAAGGCCAGCCTAACGGCAAATGGGATAGTGCGACGATCCAGGCGATGAAGGACTACCAGTCCAGCGCATGGTCTCACTGCCACCGGCAAACTCGACGCCCTGACCTTGCAGAAGCTCGGCCTGGGCTCAGAAATTGCGGGCCGTGCCGCGCCTTTGCCTCCGCCCCAAACGCAGGGCGCCACCCCTTCCGCGCGAGCCGCAGCAAACTCCCTGAAATCGTCGCCCAGGCAGGCTTTTCATTTCAGCTTGCGTTTGCTTCGGTTTGACGCTCTCTAGGCTGTTTGCTAGATTGAAATTTGGAAGCCATTTGTGGCGTTGCGGCCTTTGAGGCCGACCGCGCTGACCAGCACCGCGAGCCTCCAATAGCGTGTGCTTCGCGGGAAGGTCCGGAGGAGTTTATGGCCACCGCAGTACGCCCTACCGTTTTCAAAAATCTTATCAATGGCGAATGGGTGGAATCCTCGAGCGGGCTTGCGTTTGAAGATCGCAATCCCGCAAACACTCGCGAATTGGTTGGAATGTTTCCTCGTTCTACGGCGGAGGATGTTGATGCCGCCGTCCGTGCCGCTGCCGAGGCGTTTCAATCCTGGCGCTTGGTTCCCGCTCCCAAGCGCGCTGAGATTATGTATCGCGCCGCGGAGACCCTGGTGAAGCGCAAAGACGACCTGGCCCGCGATATGACCCGTGAGATGGGAAAGGTTCTGGCGGAAGCTCGCGGCGACGTGCAGGAAGCCATCGACATGACCTACTACATGGCGGGGGAGGGACGCCGCCTGTTCGGTCAGACCACGCCTTCGGAATTGCCGAATAAATTCGCGATGTCCGCGCGGCAGCCTCATGGGCGTCTGCGCCCTGATCACGCCATGGAATTTCCCGATGGCTATACCCTCGTGGAAGATAATGCCGGCGCTGGTGTGCGGAAACACGGTCGTAATCAAGCCGGCCGAAGACACGCCTCTCTCGACCTACAGTTTGGTTCAAATACTCGCGGAAGCAGGCGTTCCCCGCGGCGTCGTGAATGTCGTGAATGGAACCGGGCCGGAGGTGGGTGCGCCGCTCGTTGACCATCCGGGTGTAGCTGCGGTGAGCTTTACAGGTTCGAGCGAAGTGGGCCGGCTGGTGAGCCAAGCCTGCGCACCCAAGCTGCGCCCGTGCCATCTGGAAATGGGCGGCAAGAATATTTTGATCGTGCTCGAAGATGCGAATCTGGACCTGGCCATCGATGGCGCGGTCTGGGGCGGTTTCGGTACCACAGGTCAGCGATGCACGGCCGCAAGCCGCGTAGCCGTTCACAAGAAGGTCTACAAGGAGTTTCTGAACCGTTTCGTCGATCGCGTAAAAGCGCTTCGCGTGGGCGACGGTCTGGATCCCGCCACGGATATGGGGCCCTGCATCAACGAAGAGCAGCTCAACAAAGTTATGGAGTACGTTGCCATCGGCAAGACCGAAGGCGCCAAACTAATGACGGGCGGTCATCGATTGACCGACGGGCCCTACGCCAATGGCTGGTTCCACGAACCTACTGTCTTTGCCGATGTTGATCCCCGCATGCGCATCGCACAGGAAGAGATTTTCGGTCCGGTTGTGGCGGTGATACCCATCGAGGGTTTCGATCAGGCCATTGAAGTCGCCAATGGCGTGCGCTATGGCCTTTCCGCCTCAATCTATACCCATGATGTAAACCGCTCATTCCAGGCGATGCGGGACCTGCACACCGGCATTGTCTACACAAATGCGCCTACCATCGGAGCCGAGATCCACTTGCCGTTTGGCGGAACCAAAGAGACCGGCAACGGACATCGCGAAGCGGGCAATGCGGCTCTGGACTTCTATTCCGAATGGAAGACTCTCTACATCGACTACTCCAATCGCTTGCAGCGCGCCCAAATTGACAGCTAAAATAAAGTAAATGAGTGGGCGGCTTTGGCCGGGAAAACCAATGAAGGATTCTGTCCTTAACTCAAAGCGGAATCAGCAGATTCTTGCCGAAATCGTACGTGCGTACGTGGCTACGGGCGAGCCTGTCTCCAGTCGTGCGATTTCCAAAGCTCACTCCGAGCAATTGAGTTCTGCAAGTATCCGTAATGTCATGGCGGATCTGGAGGATGCGGGGCTCTTGTTCCAGCCGCACACGTCGGCTGGGCGCGTGCCGACCGCTGAGGCTTATCGTTTCTTCGCCCAGCAGATCGCTTCGCAAGGCAACTCTCAGCGAAGAGGATAAGAACTGGATACGAAAAGAGTTAGAGGGCGCCGACCACCGCCGAAGAGCTCACCGAGCGCGCCGGTCACATGCTGGCCGCCGTTTCTCGTGGACTGGGAATTATCGTCATGCCGCCGCTGGCGAATACGGTGCTGGAACATGTCCGTTTCCTTCTTCTCCCGGACGGGCGGGTGGTGGTGGTCTTGATTTCGGTGGGCGGCGGCACGCGGGACAAAGTGTTGCGCCCGGAGCACGAGTTTACGCAGCCGGAGCTTGATCGCACAGCCGACTATCTGAACCGCCACTATAGTGGCTGGACGCTGCAGGCCATTCGCGCCGACCTGCTGGCAAAGCTGGCTTCCGAGAAGGAGCGCTATGGCAAGCTCCTGCCGGTGGCGCTTGAACTTTGCGATCCGGCGCTGCTCGACTCAGACCGAAGCCGTGAAGTTTATGTGGAGGGCGCGGCGCAATTTGCCTCGGCTCCTGAGCTGACCGGAGCCGAAGTCCTTGCGCGAGTTGCTTTCGGCCATTGAGGAAAAGAGCAAGCTTGTAGCGTTACTGAATGGCTGTATCGAAGCGCCCGAGCCTGTGCACGTGCAAATTGGCGTCAAAGAGATCAACGGGGCAGGAGAGCATTTGTCTCTGATCACCGCTCCGTATCTGGTTCGAGATCAGGGGCAGGGTTCGCTGGGCGTGTTAGGGCCCATGCGCATGCAATACGAACGTGCAATCACGGCCGTGGCCTATATGGCGCGAGCCTTCAGCGAGGCGATCAGCCGCGGCTAAGACCCTTGCGTGCTGTTTTCTGCATCAAATTTGTAGGCAATCTTCCGAAAGCAATTGCCGCACAGGTTCCAGAACAAATACACTGAACTACAGGAATACGGATTCAGAAAGCAAATGGACGAGCGCGAACATAAAAACGAAGAACGCGATAAGAACGTGATCGAATTCGATTCCCGCTCGCGGAATCCGCAAGAACCGGCGGACCCGAGTCGACCCCTAATCCGGCAGAGGGAACTGAAGTGCCCGCCGCCGAGCGAGCTGCTCGTTTGCAGGCAGAAAAAGACGAGCTGATGCAGACGCTGGTGCGCCGCCAGGCCGATTTTGAGAATTATCGCAAGCGCATAGAACGCGAGCGCCAGGAAGATCGCCGCCATGGCATCGGCCGCCTGATCGAAGATCTTCTGCCGGTTCTGGATGCATTCGAGCGCGCAATCAAAGCGCACGACGATCCGGCATATGAAGAATACCTGAAAGGGCTGGAGCTGATTTATCGCCAGCTGTGGGATACGCTCGCACGCCATGGTCTTGAGCGCATCGCCGCCGCCGGCAAGCCATTCGATCCGCACTACCACCAGGCAATCGAGCGAGTCGAATCCGACGAGTATCCAGACGGAACCGTCGTGGATGTATTGCAGGATGGTTTTATCTTTCATGGCCGTGTCGTGCGGCCGAGCATCGTGCGTGTCTCTTTTAGTGCAGGACAAGCGGACAGCGGCAAATCGTCCGCCGCCCAGCGCCACGCGAAATGATTTTCTTCCAAGATCGATATCATTTTCCCGGAGAATGAAATAAAGGCATGAGTCGCCAGACCAAGCGTGATTATTACGAAGTGCTGACCGTGACCCGCACGGCTACGCAGGAAGAGATCAAGTCTGCGTATCGCAAGGCCGCGCTCAAGTGGCATCCAGACCGCAATCCCGAGCAGAAGGACACTGCCGAGGCCAAGTTCCGCGAAGCTACGGAAGCTTATAGCGTGCTCTCCGACGCACAAAAGCGCGCTGCTTACGACCGCTATGGCCATGCCGGCGTTTCTGGCGTTGCCGCCGATACCGGCTTCAATTCCTCGATCTTCGAGGAATTTCAGGATATTTTCGGCGACTTTTTTGGATTCGAAGACGTTTTCGGACGCACCGGTGGCCGCGGCCGCGCGCGCGTACAGCGCGGCGCCGATCTACGATACGACATGGAACTGACGTTTGAAGAGGCTGCTGCCGGCGTCAGCACGAAGGTTCGCCTGCCTCGACAGGAGCTATGCGAAGCCTGCAAGGGCACCGGGGCCAAAGCCGGAACCGGCGTGGTGACCTGCGAAACCTGCAAAGGCCGGGGCCAACTGCACTACCAGCAGGGGTTCTTTTCCATCTCGCGAACCTGCCCCGCAGTGCCAGGGCGCCGGTCAGATGATCCGCGATAAATGTCCGGAATGCCGAGGCCGGGGACGCGTCGAGCGGACGCGCACAATCGAAGTGCGCATTCCGCCAGGCGTCGATTCGCAAACGCGCATTCGCGTGCCCAATGAAGGCGAGCCTGGGGCCAATGGCGCCCCTCCGGCGACCTCTATATTGTTCTGGAAGTAAAGGAGCATCCGTTCTTTGAGCGCCGTGGCGCGGATCTTTACTGCACCATACCGGTCAGTATTGCGCAGGCCGCGCTTGGCACCGAGATCAGCGTCCCCGGTCTCAACGGTGAAGAGAAAGTTGCCATTCCCGAAGGAACCCAGACGGGTTCCATCATTCGTCTGAAGGCCAAAGGCTTGCCAGATCCGCATGGCGGGGGCAAGGGCGACCTCTACGTGAACGTGCGCGTGATCACGCCGACGAAGCTTACCCGCGATCAGCGAGCTATCTTGCAGCAACTGGACCAAATGCTTGAAGGTTGAAAATCGTCCAGCAGACCGCAATTCATCCTTCTTTGAGAAAGTAAAAGACATATTTGGCTAGCGGCTTGGCCCGCGGAGAGGTGACCGTTGCGCCGGCGTTTTTTCGTCGAAGCGTTCGCCGGCGGCACAGCCTGCCTCACAGGCGATGCCGCGCATCATCTTGGCCGAGTGCTGCGCGCCGAGCCCGGCCAGCTTGTATGAATTGAGTGATGCGAATTCCGTGTTTCTCGCGCGAATCGAGCGTGTTTCCAGCGACGCATCGATTTCGCCCTGCTCGAAAAGATTCCCGCAGCCCGTTCCCCTCTGGATCTTTCGATCCTGCTCGCCATAGTCAAATTTGATCGCTACGAATGGGCCCTGGAGAAGGCCACAGAGCTTGGCGTGAACACGATTGTCCCTCTCGCTGCCGAACGCAGCGAAAAAGCGCTCGTGTCTGCCGCCGCCAAACGCTCCGCTCGATGGCGGAAGATCTTGTTGGAATCGGCGCAACAGGCGCGCTGCCTGCGCCCGCCGCTTCTCTCTGAAGTGACCCGGCCCGCTGCGGCTTTCGCGGAAAATAAAGCTTCACTAAGGGTCCTGTTTTCCGAACGCAGCGGGGCGCTCCCCGTGCAAGCTATTTTCAAGGAGGCTGCGTCTAAACACGTTGAGGAGTTGCCGCTGCAGGTGGCGCTAGCCGTTGGTCCCGAGGGGGGTTGGACGGATCAGGAATTCGATGCCGCTTCCGCCGCGGGTTTCCGCGAAGCGTCCCTGGGAAACAATATTCTTCGTACCGAAACGGCGGTAATCGCGGGTCTTGCCGCTGCCCATCTTTACTTTGACGCCGGCGAGCAAGATCCAGATAAGGGCATTAGCACAGAGGGGCTGACGTCCGGACGCTTTCCTTGAACTCGGTAGTCCGTCGTTGCATCTGACATATTGGCGGCGTCGCGCCGACCAAATTGTGCGACACGGAAGGGCACGCAATGCTGGCGCACCGCTTCTTGGCATGGTATAAATGAGCGATCCACACCTATCCATGGAGCAGACGGCCCACTCCAGTACGTTGTCCTCACGCGAAAGCCACCCACAGAATGAGTTTTCGCGCGGTGAGGAGCGGGAATCTTCTTCCGGCTTTCATCGGGAGCTTCGGGTTTGGGCCCGAGACTTGGTGGTCGCTCTCGGTCTTGCGATGATCATCATCGTTTTCTTCTATCAGCCGGTAAAAGTCGAAGGCACGAGCATGGCCCCGCTGCTCTCCGATCAGGAGCGAATTTTCATCAACAAGTTCGTGTATCATTTCGAGCCCATCGGACGTGGAGACGTGGTCGTCTTCTGGTATCCCATTGGATCGCACGAAATCATTCATCAAGCGCGTGGTTGGGTTGCCGGGAGATGAGGTGGAGATTCGCAGGGGACGCGTTTACATTAACGGAAAAACGCTCGAAGAGCCCTACGTCCCCTCACAATATATTGACACCGCGGCCTATGGTCCTGTACAGATACCACGCGACGAATATTTTGTGATGGGCGATCATCGTATCAGTTCGAATGATTCGCGAATTTTTGGGCCGGTGCCGTCCGCATTTATTTATGGCAAAGCCGTGTTTGCCTACTGGCCTTGGACTCAATTCGGTTCGATATCGGCGGTAAACGCGTCCGAAAGTAGTCGTTAAAGCTGGACTTGGCTCTTGCCATGAACGTTTCTGGAGGAACCGCTGGCGGAAATACCGCGAACGGCCTGCCGTTCTCGCGCTCGAGGACGGACGACTCTTTAACGGGCGCGCTGCAGGCGCCTGCACGCGGCGCGGCGGCGAAGTCGTTTTTAATACCAGTCTCACCGGCTATCAGGAAGTTTTCAGCGATCCCAGCTATTCCGGCCAGATTGTCTGCCTCACCTATCCACACATCGGCAATGTCGGCACGAATCTCGACGACCAGGAATCCCAGCGGCCTTTCATCGAAGCGCTGATCGTGCGCGAATTTTCTCGCCTGGCCTCCAATTGGCGCTCCACCGAAACCGCGCAGCATTATCTGGACCGCCACCGCATTCCGGTAATCTGGGACCTCGACACACGCGCACTGGTTCGGCACATCCGCCAGGTCGGCGCTCTTCGCGGAATCGTCTCGACCGACGGAACGCCGGCCGAGCGGCTCATCGAAGAAGCGCGCGCGGTTCCCTCCATGAGCGGTCTCGAACTGGCGAGTCGCGTGAGCTGTGCAAAGCCGTACAGCTGGGATCAGGGTTCGATTGCGGGACTCTCGATGGCCGAGACAGACAAAGCGGCTGCCGAAAAGGAATCCCAGCGCTTTCGTGTAGTGGCCTACGATTTCGGCATTAAGCAGAACATCCTTCGTATCCTCGTCGATTCTCAGTGCGACGTGCAAATCGTTCCTGCTCGGACTCCCGCCGAAGACGTTCTGGCGATGAAGCCGGATGGCGTATTTCTTTCCAACGGACCCGGCGATCCGGAGCCCATTACCTACGCCGTCGAAAATATTCGCAAGCTGCTCGGCCGCGTGCCCGTATTCGGCATTTGCCTGGGCCACCAGCTTTGCGGTCTCGCTTTGGGTGGCCGCACTTACAAGCTGAAATTCGGCCATCATGGCTCGAATCACCCGGTAAAAAACATGCGCACTGGGCACATCGAGATCACTGCCCAGAATCATGGGTTCGTCGTCGATCCCGATTCACTGCCGGCCAGTGATGTGGAAATCACCCACGTCAACCTCAACGATTACACCAATGAAGGCATGCGCCATCGGTCGCTTCCGCTTTTCAGTGTGCAGTATCATCCTGAAGCCTCGCCCGGCCCGCACGACTCGCATTACTTATTTCGCAGCTTCACGGAAATGATGAATGAGCATAGTTCCGCAAGACGCGCGAACAGCGCGCGGTGATTGAACGAATGGCAGCAACGAGCTAATGCCGAAACGCACCGACATCAAGAAGATTCTGATCATCGGCTCCGGCCCGATCGTCATAGGCCAGGCTTGCGAATTCGACTATTCGGGCACGCAGGCTTGTAAGGCTTTGCGGGCCGATGGTTACCAGGTCGTTCTGGTGAATTCCAATCCCGCCACGATCATGACGGACCCGGAAGTTGCCGACCGCACCTATATCGAGCCACTGACGCGCGAATTGCTGGAGCAAGTCATCGCGCGAGAGAGGCCAGACGCGCTCCTGCCCACCGTCGGGGGACAAACTGCCCTGAATCTTGCTGTTGAACTAGCTGAGGCCGGAGTTCTGGAGCGTCATGGAGTTGAACTGATTGGCGCTTCGTTGCGGGCCATCAAGGTTGCCGAAGACCGCCTATGGTTCAAAGATGCCTGCCGCAAGATCGGCCTGGATATGCCCGCGTCGGCGGTCGTCAATAACGTTCAGGACGCGCTGCAGCTTGCCGATCAGCTTGGGTATCCGGTGGTCATTCGGCCGTCTTTTACTCTGGGCGGCACGGGTGGATCCATTGCCTATAACCGCGAGGAATTTGCTGAGGCTATTTCTATGGCGCTCGATGCCAGCCCCGTTCACGAAGCCCTGGTCGAAGAGTCCCTCCTGGGTTGGAAAGAGTTTGAGCTCGAAGTGATGCGTGACGTCCGCGACAACTTCGTCGTGGTGTGCACGATCGAGAATTTTGACCCTATGGGCATCCACACCGGAGATTCCATCACCGTGGCTCCCGCTCAAACCCTCACGGACAAGGAATACCAGCGCATGCGCGATGCCGCTGCCGCCATCATTCGCGAAGTCGGCGTCGAAACAGGCGGATCGAATATTCAGTTTGCAGTGGAGCCCTCCAGCGGTCGCATGGTCGTAATCGAGATGAATCCGCGTGTCTCGCGCAGCTCCGCGCTCGCGTCGAAGGCAACAGGCTTCCCGATTGCCAAAATCGCCGCGCGCCTGGCCGTGGGCATGACGCTCGATGAAATCCCCAACGACATTACAAAGAAAACGCCTTCCTGTTTTGAGCCCACCATCGACTATGTCGTGGTGAAAATCCCCAAGTGGCAATTCGAAAAATTCCCGGGCTCCGATACGACCCTCGGCACACAGATGAAATCGGTAGGCGAAGTTATGGCCATCGGTCGCACGTTTCAGGAAGCGCTCTGCAAAGGTATTCGCGCTCTCGAACCCAGCACCGCGTGGCGTCCCCCGGCCGAGGTGACGACAGCGTTGCTGCGCGAGCGGCTGCACGTGCCCGGGCCAGACCGGATTCATTGGTTGTTTGAGGCGCTCGAGCGAGGCATGTCGCGCGAGGAGATTTGTTCGCTCACCAAGATCGATCCCTGGTTCATACACCACCTCGAAGAGATGCTGGAGATCGACTCGCGCGTGAAAGCTAGCTCGCTGCACAAGATTTCCGCGGAATTGATGCTCGAATCGAAGCGGTCGGGCGCGAGCGACGAGGAAATTGCGAAGCTGTGGAACGTAAAGTCGGCTTCTGTGCGGAAACGGCGGCATGACCTGGGCGTGCGTCCCGTTTTCAAGCGCGTGGATACCTGCGCCGCGGAGTTTGAATCCTTCACCCCCTATCTCTATTCCACCTACGAGCAAGAAGATGAGTCCGATGCCGTAGACCGGCCCAAGATCGCCATTCTCGGCAGCGGGCCAAATCGGATAGGGCAGGGAATTGAATTCGATTACTGCTGCTGCCACGCCTCCTTTGCTCTGCGTGAAGACGGCTACGAAACGATAATGGTGAATTGCAATCCGGAGACGGTCTCCACCGATTACGACACTTCTGACCGCCTTTATTTCGAGCCGCTCACGCTCGAGGACGTCCTGGCCGTGATGGATCTAGAGCGTCCCCAGGGCGTGATCGTCCAATTTGGCGGCCAGACGCCGCTGAATCTTGCACTCGACCTCAAAGCTAACGGCGTTCCCATCATCGGCACGCCGCCCGAATCGATCGATCTTGCCGAAGACCGGCGCCGTTTCGGACGCCTGCTCGACGAGATGCACATTCCCCAGCCGCGCAACGGCACCGCGCTAAATCCGGAAGACGCCGCTCGCGTCGCTCAGGAAATCGGCTTGCCGGTCCTCGTCCGGCCCAGTTACGTACTTGGCGGTCGCGCCATGGTCATCGCCTATGATTTGCAAACCGTGCGAGAGTACGTCGCGCAAGCTGCTTTGATGGGCCCGGCGCGGCCTGTGCTGATCGACCAATTCCTCGAGGAAGCTACCGAGGTGGACGTGGACGCGTTGGCCGACGGCCAGGACGTGGTCATCGGTGGCATCATGCAACACATCGAAGAAGCCGGCGTGCACTCCGGCGATTCTTCCTGCGTTTTGCCGCCTGTCTCGCTCACGCCTTCCGCGCTGGCACGGATTCGCGATTACACCAATCGGCTCGCGCGCTCGCTTGGCGTCATTGGTCTAATGAACGTGCAATATGCCATTCAGCGCGACACTGTATTTGTGCTCGAGGTCAATCCTCGCGCTTCTCGCACCGTTCCGTACGTCAGCAAGGCTACGGGCGTACCGCTCGCGAAAGTGGCCGCTCGCCTGATGACAGGACGAAAACTTTCGAGCATGAATTTGCCTCTGGTCGAGTCGGACGGTGTGAAGGAGCTTTGCGTTCGCGACTATTACGCCGTCAAGTCTCCCGTATTTCCGTTTAACAAATTTCGCGGGGTAGACACGATTCTTGGCCCCGAAATGCGTTCCACTGGAGAAGTTATGGGCGTGGCGCCCAGTTTCGGCGAGGCGTTCGCCAAAGCGCAGCTTGCCGCCGGACAGAAGTTGCCCCGCAAGGGCACGATCTTTGTCAGCGTCAATGATCACGATAAGCGCCATGTTCTCCCCCTGGCGCGCGATCTCTCTGAACTGGGATTCACTTTGCTGGCCACTCGTGGCACCGCCGCAGCGCTCTCCGCGGCAGGCATATCTGCCGAAGCCGTCTATAAGGCTAACGAAGGCCGTCCGAACATTATCGATCTGATCAAAACCGGTCGCGTCGATTTGATCATTAATACGCCCCTTGGCCGCGAGTCCTTCTATGACGAAAAATCCATCCGGCGCGCCGCCGTGCGTTACAGGGTCCCCTGCATCACCACGCTTGCCGCGGCGCAAGCTGCAGCCCGCGGCATTCGTGCGCTGATCGATCATTCCTTTAGCGTCAACGCTCTCCAGGATCTGCACGCGCCCAGCACCAGCGCCGCCCAGACTCATCGCACGTCCGCCAGTTGATTGTTCCTGTGGTGGCCGGGTCTCCTCCCGCGGCACTTTTACACGTTGTCATCCAGGCCCGCAACCGGCGTCCCCAACGCGCGCCGGTTTTGCGCGTGATGGGGTGGGCTTGGGGGTCTGCTTTTCCCGGCTTATTAACTTTGGCCCATTCGCTGCAGTGCGCTAAAATTTGGCCATGCGATTCGAAGGAATTCTTGCGGCGTTGACCACGCCCTTCGCTCCGGACGGTGCTCTCGCGCTGGAGAGCTTTCGCGAAAACCTGGCGCGCTATGACCGCACGCATCTCAATGGTTACGTCGTGGTCGGTTCGACCGGGGAATCCGTTCTGCTCACCTTCGACGAAATCGATCGCATTTGGACCGCGGCTCGCGAATTCGCGGCTCCCGGGAAACTCCTGATCGCCGGCGTCGGCGTCGATAGCACAGGCGAAACCATCGCCCGCGCTCAAAGGGCGTCTGAATTGGGTTACGACGCCGTGCTCGTTAAAACTCCCCATTACTTCAAGCCGCTTCTCACCCCCGCCGCTTTGGAGCGGCATTACTTGGCTCTTGCCGATGCCTCGCCTGTGCCTGTCCTGATTTACTCGATTCCGCAATATACGGGCGTCTCCATTACGGCGGAGTGGGTGGCGCGCTTGGCCGAGCATCCCAACATCGTTGGCATCAAAGAAAGCTCCGGCAACGTGCAACTCGCATCCGAAATCATTCACCTGTGTCCGCCCGAATTCAGCACGTTCGTCGGCTCGTCAGCCACGCTCTTTCCTTCCTTACTCATGGGAGCGGCGGGCGGCATTTTGGCGCTGGCCTGCTTTCTTCCCGAGCCGGCCATTGATATCGTGGAAGCGGTGCGCGCCGGCGATACCGCGCGAGGCAGCCGTCTTCAGTTCTCGCTGCTTGCGCCTTCCCGCAAAATTGCCGGCGAACTAGGCCCGACGGGCGTGAAATATGCTATGGACTGCGTTGGTTATTACGGAGGGCTTCCCCGTCTTCCATTGCTGCCGCTCACAGAAGCGCAGAAGAAAACGGTGGAATCCGTTCTGGCCGAATCGATTGCCCGTCAGAAATTAGATCATCTGGGGGTAGCGCATTAAGTCTAATCTGCAGAAGAAATTAAGCGACCAACCCTCTTCTGGAACATCCTATGCGGGTGCATCACTAAATTGCCGGGAGTCTGTTCCGGCATGTATCATGGCGGGCCGACCATATGGAGTGTCACTGTATACGCGCAGTTGAATTGCCCCACACCACCCGCCTGTATTCTTCCTATCTCCAGGATTTTGCGTCGGTCGCGCGCTTTTATGCCCATCCTCCCACCTTTGACTCTATTCTGCGTGTCGCCTCCGGCGTAAGCCCTGACCTCGCGTCTCGGCGAAAGATTGCCGATATTCTCCGTAACCAAAACCGCGACTTCGGCGGCGATGCTTCCGTCGAGGCCGCTCTCGATCGCTTCGCCTCGGGCGCTGCGGCCGTCGTCACGGGACAGCAGGTCGGCCTTTTTTCAGGGCCCAGTTTCACTATTTATAAGGCTCTTACAGCGCTGCGCCTCGCCGAGGAGCTGAATTCCGCAGGCACTCCAGCTGTCGCAATCTTTTGGCTCGCCAGCGAAGATCACGACCTCGCAGAGATCAATCATTGTTTCTGGCCCTCGCGCGATGGCGCCGAAAAAATCGAGTTGCCCCCCTCTGATCAGGAGGGCCACAGGGCAGGGGAGGTGCTGCTGGGCGACGCTGTTCTCTCTGCCGTGCAGAGCGCCGCGGCAAAGCTCGAGGGCCCTGCTGCAGATCGGATCCGTAACGCCCTTGCTGAGTCCTATTCACCCTCTGAAACATATGGTTCCGCGTTCGGCAAATTACTCGTACGCCTTTTCGCCGGCAAAGGGCTGATTCTTCTCGATCCTCTGTCGCCGGAACTCCACCGCCTCGCTGAGCCGATCTATCGCTCTGCACTTGAACAGCATGCGCAGCTGAGCCAGGAGTTGATCTCGCGCGGCAAAGAGTTGGAGCGAGCCGGGTATCACATCCAGGTGAAAGTGGTCGAAGAGAGCACTCCGCTATTCGTCAACCTCGACGGCAAACGTCTCCCTGTCCGCGCGCGGAATGGCGATTTCACTGTCGGTCGCCGCTCCTTCTCTCTTTCGGAGTTAACCGATCTGTTGGCCCAGTCGCCGTCCGATTTCAGTCCCAACGTCTTACTGCGGCCGGTAATTCAGGATGTGCTGCTTTCAACGGTATCTTACGTTGCCGGCCCATCGGAGATTGCCTACCTCGCTCAGGCATCCGTTGTTTACGAACGTCTCCATGTTCGTATGCC
Organism: uncultured Acidobacteriota bacterium; assembly: GCA_963846235.1. Taxonomy (GTDB): domain Bacteria; phylum Acidobacteriota; class Terriglobia; order Acidiferrales; family UBA7541; genus Palsa-189. The sequence continues at coordinate 1,005,192 of CAWJVF010000002.1, read as the reverse complement.
GGTAATCCTCCCGCGCGCCAGCTTAACGTTGATCGATCCACATTCGGTCCGTCTGCTGCGCAAATACGGGCTGGAGTTTTCCGACGTTCTGGGAGGGACAGCGAAACTCCGGGCCAAAATGGAAGGCACGCTCTTGCCCAAGACTCTTACGCGCCGGTTTGAAACAGGTGAGAAATCGCTCCAAAGGATGCTCACGGAATTACGCGTGCAAGTGACCAAGCTCGACCCCACGCTCGGTGGAGCTATGGATACTGCCGAATCAAAAATGCTCTTTCAATTCTCGAAGCTGAAGGAAAAAGCCGGTCACGCCATCGCCCTTCGTTCGTCGATACTCGACGCTCACGAAAGGGAATTGATTGCCCGCCTTTATCCCGATGGAGAACTGCAGGAGCGCCGCCATTGCTTTCTGCCCATGCTTGCCGCCCAAGGTATGGAACTACTGGACGAACTCGAGCACCGCATCAAGTTGGGTGGCGCCCAGCACCAGGTTCTCTATCTTTAAGGTTCAGACGATTCGAAAGATCTAGTGCTCGTTACGCTCACTTGAGGGCGGCACAATCCCTTTCAGGCGCATATAGACGGCCGCATATCCGTAGACTTCCTGGGAGTGTTCAAGGACCAGGCCCTCGAGCAATGCGAATTCGGACCGTTGTCCCCCGCGCCCTGCGTTGACCATTTTCTGCAGGTCCGCATCAGTGAGAGAGTTGAAGACAGAATCGCACTCCTCGTTCGCTTGTTTCATCGCCGCAGTGACCTCAGCCTTGGTAGGCGTAGCACTGAAGCTCAGGTTTTTCTGTTCGCCCTTCACCTGCGAACAGGCTCGCATGTTGAACGTAATCACATGCGCCATGCGCTGTCCGAAGTCTTGAAGCTCGGGTGTCGGTTTGAATCGATAACCGTCATCGGGCATCTTGTCAGCCATCTTGGTCAGCAGGTCTCGGACGTTCGCCCACGATCCCTTCAGCTGTGTGCTGATGGGATTTCCCTCTTGCGCATATCCCGCGCAAGTCCCCAGAAACAACACCGCCGCCATCACCGCTAAAATCCGCTTCATGAGCCCTTCCTCTGGATAGATTTGGATCGTTCTATCCTACCAGATGTCAGCCCCGGTCTTCCTTTCGCTTCTCGCCAAATGCACGTGTTTCACGGGAGATTTACATGATTCTCAGTGGCGGATTTATCGCACAGAATGCATTTGCATTATGTGTGGCCGTTTTTCTAAACTCCACCTAGCCGAGCGGGATTTACGAATCAAGCCAAATTTGGTTGCCATTCCGGCCTTGGGAAGGATGCCCCATATGACGAGACGTTTAGCGGCTTCGGCAGTGGCACTCGCTGCGCTATCGTTTCTGCCGGTTCGAACTCCTGCCCAGGATGCTCCCCGCCAACCTGGAGCCGTCTACGATGCTGACAAGAAGGGCGAGGCTCCCGCTTCTGCCCCGAAGCGCGATCTCACCGGCGTTTGGGAGCCCGCTGCAGGGCCAAGCGCGGGTGTGCAGGCCACAGGCTCGGGGCAATATCCCTCCGATGGAAAACCTGAGCATGAGCTGCCCTTCACGCCTTTGGGCCGCGAGACGTTCATGGCCCATAAGCCGACCTTTGGAGTGACGCAGGTTCCCTCCGCATTAACGAACGATCCGATGCCTGGCTGCAATCCTCAGGGCTTTCCTCGCATTGTCCTTCACAACTTCAGAACAAGCCGGATCATACAGACTCCAGAAAACGTCGTGATCCTTTACGAATTCAATAAGAAATGGCGCGTTATCTGGACCGATGGCCGGCAACTTCCAAAGGATGCAACGGATCCGACCTGGGGCGCGCCCGATCCTCCCGAGTCGCGATGGTGGGGATATTCCGTTGGCAAATGGATCGGACGACTACACGTTTGTAGCCGAATCGAACGGATTTGATGACCGCACCTGGCTAGATAATGCCGGCCGGCCGCACAGCGACGCTCTGCACGTAATCGAACAGTATCATCGAGCAGACCGGGATCACCTGGAGATGACCATTACGATTGACGATCCGAAGATGTATACAAAGCCTTGGGTGGCGGTCAAATTACGTTTGCGGTTGCAATCGCCGGGCTTTGATATTCGTGAGATGGAATGCGCACCGATAGAGACCGAGGAATACAACAAACAATTTGCTGATCCTGCTGCCGGCATAGATGCAAAATAGGCACTGAGTTCCGAGCCATAAACCACAAGGCCGCGGCAGGTCGACTGGGCTGGGAATTCTGTGTGGAGGCGATATGAGACATAAATTCGGGACGCGTTACCTCTGGCTATTTGCTCTTCTCTTAGTTGCCGTTCCTGTCTTGGCGCACCACGGGAATGCGGCCTTCGATCCCACTAAGAGAGTCACGATGAAAGGAACCGTTACGGAATGGTTCTGGGCCAATCCCCACTGCTTCCTGCAATTCGATGTCAAAGACGAGAGCGGAAATCTCGTGCATTGGGTTGCTGAGACAAGCAATCCGCCCGACATGATTAACCATGGATGGAGCAAGAGTTCGCTGAAAGTTGGCGATCAGGTTACGGTAACAGTTATTCCCGTGAAAAACGGGAAACCCATCGGCCGGATCGCTGCGGTCGTGCTCCCCAACGGCCAAACGCTTGATGGCGGCTTCGGCCCCCTGCCTCAAACCGGCGGCAGTGCGGGATCGGCGGGCGGCGGATCGAAATAGCCGGCCCGGCCACCGTGGCTGTGGATCGGAACCTGGCGAATGGAGGAATGCGCATGAGAAATCGAGTGCTGGCGTTTCTTGCGGTCATGGCAGGCTTGCTGATCGTTTCGCCACCTCTATCCGCACACCATGGCTCCGCCGCTTTTGACAGCGGCAAATCGGTGGTAATGAAGGGCACCGTCACGCGATGGTATTGGGCTAATCCTCACTGTTTCTTGAGTTATGACGTAAAGGACGATAGCGGCAACGTGGAGCATTGGGTTGTTGAGACGAGTAATCCGCCGGATATGATTAATCGCGGTTGGAGCAAAAACACATTCAAGCCGGGCGACGAGGTAACCGTTACCGTTCAGCCGGTCAAGAGCGGCAAGCCCGTAGGACGTCTGCTGCAAGTCGTGCTCCCCAATGGCAAGACGCTGCATTACGCATCGCCATTTCAGGGCCCGGGCAACTGAATCCCGCATACAAGGAGGCGCCATGCGCGAAATAGCGGTTTATCTGCGCGGCTTCACACTTTTTGTCGCAGGAATCGTGGTAGGAACTGTGTTGATTTCACCTGGTGCGGCCCAGGATGCCGGCAAGGGAGGCCTCCGGCTCAATCACGTGGGAATCGCGGCAAAGGATTTTCAGGAGTCGCTGAACTTCTATACAAAGGTAATGGGTTTTAAAGTTGCTTATGCCTTCCCTAGTCCGGATGGCAAACCGACCACAACCTTTCTTCAGATCAACCGTGACACGTTCCTTGAGATGGCTCCGGCCAGCGCAAACCTGCCGGTTGGAATCACGCACGTCGGCATCCTAACTGACGATGCAAACGGCACTGTAACGCAGCTTCGTCAGGCTGGCGCAACGCTGCCCGATGTTCGCTCCGGTGGCGGGACAGGTTCGCGCCTCTCCAACATTATGGATCCCAATGGAATCCGATTAGAGATCGTCGAGCAGCCGGCTGGCTCGCTGATGAGGAAAGCTATGGAGTCCTGGAAGTAACTCTACGTAACGGCGGGTAGGTCGGGCTGCTGTTGACCAAAGCTTAAATCAAGCTTCAATCATCTGGTTTCTGACGGCGTATCGCACGAGCTCGCTGACGGAGTGCATTTCCAATTTGCGCATGATATTGGCTCGATGCGTCTCGGCTGTTTTGACGCTGATGCCCAGCGCGACGGCCACTTCTTTGCTGCTTTTGCCCTCGGCCAAAAGCTGAACGATCTCCCGTTCGCGCGAACTCAAGCGATGACGCAGTAGCGTGCCGGGTTTATCCGAGCCTTTATCGCAGAATCCATCGATTAGAGTTTGGGCCGCACTCGAAGTAAAGAATGACCGCCGAGTCGCCAACGCTTCGATGGCATGCAGAAGGTCCCGGGTCGCATCTGACTTCAATAGGTAGGCTCGCGCGCCTGCGTCCACCACCTCTCGAACAAGTTGATCCGAATAGTGCAGCGACAAAATCAGGATTCCAGCCTTCGGAAGTATTTTTCGGATTTTTCGCGTGGCTTCTAAACCATTGAGCCCGGGCATGCTGATGTCCATCACAACGATGTCAGGTCGATGCTCTGCAGCCATGGCAATGGCGTCGCGGCCCGTAGCCGCCTCGGCACAAACCACCCAACCATGCCTGGAAGATAGGACCTTCTTCAATCCTCTACGAACGATCTCATGATCGTCCGCGATCAATATCCTAAGGTCATTCAGCCCTGGCATCCGGCTCCTTTTTACCCTGGCTAACAGTCAATTAGAGTCGCCGCAGATCTCTTTGAGCATATAGCATATAACGCTGCTGTTTGTCTGTTCAGGAATGACCAAGTCCAAGGAAAAGGAGTTGCGGCCCTATGTTCCGAGCCGCTTGCCACGCATCACATGAACGATACTTTCGCCATCGGAACGATGAAGGACCAGACAACACCTGACCATCGCCGCCGCACGCAATTATTGGTCCTGATCGCGATCGCCACTCAAGTCGGCGGAAACGTATTCCTGAGTTACGGGCTGCACCACGCTGGCGCGATTATTTCCGTCTCTCCGCTCGATTACATTCGGGCGCTAAACCTCTGGACAATAGCCGGAATTATCATGCTGTCCGTTTGGATCATCACAGACTTGGCATTGCTCAGTCGCGCGGACCTCAGTTTTGTTTTACCGGTGATCGCAAGCTCCTTCGTCCTGATTGCCATTGTCGGGCATTTCGTATTGGGCGAGCGTGTTTCCGGCCTGCGCTGGCTCGGAATTCTGCTCATCTCCTTTGGTGTGCTCCTTGCCGAAACGACGCCGGACCGTACTACGCGTCGGCAAAAGGAATCCCTATGATTCCCGTAGAATGGAGGCTTGCCGCCTTAACGTCGATATGTAACACCATCGGCGACGTTCTCAACACTGCGGGCATGAAGCGCGAACCCGAGGTCGAAAAATTAAATCTGCGAGCGTTGGTCGTTATGCTCTCCAGGATTGTGCGCAATCCTCTGGTGATCGGTGGAGTGGCGAGTCTGACGGCGGGCTTTCTTGCCATGATGTCACTGCTTTCAATCGCCAATGTGAGCTTTGCCGTGCCGGCCACGGCAATTAGCTTCGTCCTCGAGACGCTGCTGGCTAAGTACATTCTGAAAGAGAATGTCGGATTAAGGCGCTGGGCGGCGGCGACTCTGGTGGCTTGCGGCGTTATCTTACTTCAATGGTAGGAAGTGCGCGCTTTCCGCTTCGGGGCCGCTGGCGTGCAAACCGACCAACACTAACCCTGCGACCACCAATGCCGTAGCAATCGCTTTACCGAATAGAACTGTGCCACTGAAGTCCTCACGCAGCCATCTTGGCCGAAGCACAGTGAGAGCATAGGAGCCGGCAAAAATAATTACATATCGCAGGCCGGTGATGGCGTCCACCAGCGCCGGGCGTGTCAAGCTAATGGCATAGAAAACAAGAAACGATCCCAGTCCATTCAAAAATCGGTTCAAGAAATACCAAAACCAATTTTGCGGTTTTCTCTTTTGCTGTTTCTGGAATATCTGCCGGCGCCACGACGCGGGAATGAGCAGCATGAGCGATCCTGCGAACGTCCCCAGCGTAAAGAAAACGTATCCACTCACAAAATTCGTTTGATCGAAGGCCAGCTTCTGCAGCACGTTGACGAGCCCGTAGGTGACCGAAGCGAGCAGCACACTCGGCAGAACTTTGGGAATGTCGGTTTTCTCCGCAATGAACATCACGAAACCGCCTGCGACCAGCAGTAAAAATCCTGTCAGCACTGCTCGTCCTCCAATCGGGTTGCGCAGCAGGGGGATCGAAATCAGAGCCGTAGCCACCGGGCTGAATCCGCCCATGATCGCCAGCGTCTGAGATGCTTCCCCGGATTTGAGCGCGGCGTAATAGAAAAACATCGCCGCCATGTGCAGCAGGCCCGCTCCGAAAGCGAGCGCCACAACAGGAGCCTTCGGCATTTGGAATCCGAACGGAACCAGAGCCAAACCAAAAATACTGATGAATCCGAGCCAAAACACATAAGAAAAAAGATTTCTGGTTTCGGGCTGGCGCAGCAGAACCTTATCCCAAACGAGCGTGGCGCCGATCAGCCCGTGGGCGATGATTGCGACGAAAATGCCGTTGCGGATGAAGCCGAAATGCATAACACTCCGCTCCACTGCACATTAGATGACCGGTGCCGCTCGTTTTTGCATTCCGGTCATAATGTTTGGCAGGAGAAAACTGAAGATGACTTCAGAATCGAATAACGACTCCGGTGGATCCTCTGAAGTTACTTTGCGTGCTCGTTAGAAAACTGATCGGGCTTTGGCCCGAGAAGAATCGCGTCTGTATCAAATCGCCCTGGAACCGCCAATGCACGATCGAAACAATTCGGAAATCGAGTCCCCCGCCGATGCCATCGGCAAAAGATGTATCGCTATTCCCCAGCCCATTGACGAAAGTGATGTTCGTTGTCTGATTTATATGCGCGACTCCCAGCAAAACATGCGCAAAAGGAGTGAATCTCCACAGCGATACGGACGCTTGGGGGCCCACAAGGAAACTGTACAAGTTCGAATTGACATTAACACCGACTGGCACGCACACCACACTCGCCACGCATCCGAACGTGGCGCCGTAAGAACCATAATGACCGGCGACATCGCCAACGACTCCGAGAAAGCGTAGAAATTTAAATTCGACTGAGCCGTTCCATCCGTTTAGCGATAACCCGGGCAGCGAAATCGGAATCGAGCTCACGGGGGCAAAAGTTACGTCCGCTTCCGAGGAGTAGCCGGCAAACACGGCAAACCGCTTGCCCGTCTGAGCGCTTGCAGCCGTTGCGAACGCAAGCAGGCTCAGAACGCATGCGCACGTCGTTACTGTGGTTATCTTCATTTAGGCTTCCGTTTTGATCAGGGGCGAGCACGCCCGAGATGGAGAATTAAGTCGATGCGGACTTTGCACGAACGAGGTCGGGTTTCTTAACAGGCGGGCGACGAATCTCCTGCTCCGCAGTCGGCCTCTTCTTTGGATGGATAGGTTCGATTTTGATGGGCTTGCCCGTTTCAATCGACCGATACATCGACCGAATAATTCTCACGTCTGCGAGCCCTTCTTTGCCTGATGGCTCCGGTTGCCGGTTTTTCAGGGCACAGTCCGAGAAGTAGAGCAGTTCCGCCGCGAATTGATCGGATTTGCCAAATTTGTACTCGCGGCTCTTTCCTTCAATCGTTGTGGTTAATTTGAGCCTCTCGGCATATTCGTAAGCCGGATCCGCCCGTAGCGTCCCTTTCGTCCCCGCAACTTCGTAAGCGGAAACGTCTCCCGAACCGAAACTGCATGTGAACGACGCCAATCGCGCTTCGGGAAATCGCATGATCGCGCTTACACTTTCTTCAACCTCGCGGAAGCGCGCGTCGTTTCCCGTCGCCTCGAACGCGAAGACCTCCTCAGGCTCATCGCGAAATAGATATCTCGCCGCATTTACGCAGTAGACGCCCAGATCCCACAGCGGGCCTCCTCCCAGAGCTAGGCTCAGCCGGATATTTCCCGGCCGAACTTGCATTCCAAATGTTGAACTAAAAAAGCGCGGATTGCCGAGCTTGCCAGAGCGCACGATTTCCACGGCTTCCAAGTTGGCCTTATCGAAATGGAGTCGATACGCCGTCATCAACTTCGCGCCAGACTCGGCCGCGGCATCGATCATGTCCTCGCATTGGCCTTCGTCAATAGCCAGCGGCTTTTCGCAAAGCACATGGATCCTGGCCTTCAGTGCGGGTACCGCGTACTCGTGGTGCATGCTATTGGGAAGCGCAATGTACACGGCATCTATCTCGCCGCTTCGTAAACACTCGTCGTAATTGTCATATGCATATGTGAATGGGACGCGATATTTCTTGCTGAGTTGTTTCGCCTTCTTGGGATCGTCAGTCACCAGCGCTTTCACCTCGGAGTTTTGCTTGGCATGGGCGAATGCAGGCAGAACAGCCACCTGCGCTATGTGCCCGAGTCCCACGACGGCGTAGCGGATTCTTTTTCCACGTTGCCGCGAGGAAGCTGCACTTTTCGAACCCGATTTTATCGTTGGCATAAAGGCCTCACAGAATGCTCACACGCTTTGCGTTGTCGCCGCGCGATGAACGCGGTTGATCCTGACACCATCCGTAAACCGTCCACTTCTTGTTGATGAGACGAATGATCGCTCGGCCACTTGGGAAATGTTTGCCGCGCGCGGCCTTCCCCAGCATTGCACTACAGCCATCGCCACTACGCACTACAGGCGTCGCCACTATATGTCGAGAACGTCCCCGCGATAGGTAATCTGCCCCCTGAAAAACATGCCTCAATCGCGCCGCTGTTAGGGTTAACGTCCACCGAATCCAAGAGATCAATTGTGCCCAATCTACACGATCTCCTATATAGGCATGTTCATTCATTGGCTGTAGCTTTACCCGGACAGTGACCACTCGAGAGAGGAACACTTTTATGAAAACAATTGCAGATTTACTGAGTCTGGAAGAGACCGCTCCCGTGAATGGTCACGAGAACCCTTGGGCCATTCGCAATCCCATTGACGAAGCCCGCGATCTCTACAAAATGGTCCGGTGTGGCTCTTCCTCCGTTGAAGAAATCCGTGAACTAATCGCTGTCCCAAAGCCGGTGGAGGAAGCGTTGCTGGCCTACGCCGACCGCTACCCCAAGGACGGTCAGCCGATTTATTGTGTCCTGCTCTTCCGTCAAAAAGTCGCCAGGGAATTCGAGCGCCTGATCGACAGCGATTCCTGTTCCGATGGATACCCGCAAGCATCCGTTACGGAGCAGCAGTCGGGCTCTGAGTGGCTCGTAAACTGAGCCCTGCCACGAACGACAGCGTGGCGACAGGTGAGATTGGCGAGTTCAGTCTTACGTCGCGGGCTAACCTTTCTTTCCCCCTGGCAGCTTCTTGAAGTGACGCAACCGCCAAGAACCGCCCCACTACTTCTCAATTAATTCGCCGTACGGCTGGTCAGAGCAGACGTTGTCCAGTCCCAATGCTTCCCGGCTTCGTCGACCACGGTATTAACGTCCTCCTGCAAAAGATAGCGGTTCTTCGCTAGCGCATCTGCGGCTGCTCGCACCCGACTCAGGTAATCGTCCCGGCTGCTGTAGCGCTCCTCAATGGAGGCGCGAGGATCATGATTTTTCTCCCGTTCTGCGCGTGTCTTTGCGAATGGAATGTACGATCCCGCCATGGAAACGACTGTATCCGGCTGCCCGTGGGACTGGCTGCGAAACGCCCATCCCGCATAAGTGCCGAGCGGCACAGACTGTTCCGGAAGGCGAACTCCACTCGTCACATTGCCGTCTTTATCGACCTGCGGCAACAGGAACGGCAGCACCGATACGGGACCCGCGGGCAAATCATTGCGATAGCCTCCGGGCACGTGGTACGGCCACTGCACGCCCGGCACATCGGGAAATTTGATTTCGCTTTGCTCGACTGCCGTGTGGTCCGAAAGCATCGGATGGCGGCTGGGAGGAGGCGCCACTCCCTCTCTTACCCATTTGTCGAGACTTGCCAGTAACGCTCGCTGAGCCCAGCGGTAATCGAGGGGATCGTTTCGGAGTTGCTGCGATTCAAGCTCGGCCGGAGGCCAGGTGCTGGAACTGTGTTTCGCGCCCGCTAATAGAAAAATCCTCATATTTGGTGGGTCGGGCAGGTCTTCGTGGCCATCCAGAGAGATGGCTCGCAAAGAAGAAACGCGGCCCCGATCGTAGTATTCCGATTCCGTGTCCACGAGAAATATCTTCGGCTCGAGGCCGGCGGGGATCCGTGCGCCTAAGCCATCGCGCCTGCCGGTCACCGGATCAGTGGTCGTCTCATAGCGAATCGGGAACTTCGTTTGCGTGTAGGAGCCGAGTTCGTCGGCTTGCGCCCAGCGTTCGTTGAAGCTGCCAAGAGAGGCGCCGCCAGTCTGGATAAATAACGCATCTACGGCCTTGCGGCCCTGTTCATCAATCGTGAATCCTTCGTAGATCATTTGCCGCTGCCAGCGGCCGACTTGCGAAGCTCCGAAAGTGTAGACGTATTTGCCCCGTACAATTGCGTCTTGATTGTATTTGACCGCTGATGCGAAATCGCGAACTGCGGCAAATCCCACGCCCGCGACCGGCGGATTTTTCGACTGATAGGCGACTTGATACACCATTCCCGGCTTAAAGCCGCCCTTCATCGACACCCAATTTGGATCGGGTACGATCCGCCCGTTCTCCATTCGTCCGAACTGCCAATCTCCGCGCGGGACGAGCCTCGGTGCCGAAACCAACGCAGGCCGTTCCGTTAGCCGGTAGGTCGGATCATTAAGGTTCAGTGGCGGATATATCGGTGTGAAGTACTCGCCGGACGCGTAGTTGTAGGAGTCGGCCATCTTGTCTGGAATGAACCATGGACCAGGGTCAATCCAGCCCGTGATGGGTTTGCCATTCTGGCTGGCGACAGGCGCGTCCAGAAGAATCAGGTTTTGTTTCTTGGGAAGATCGAATTCCCAACCGACAGATACCAGCGTGTACCGTTCGCGCATCAGCAGGCCATCGCCGAACTCCTCTTGCGTGCTGGGATCCACCGACGCTTTGGCGTGGTTGAACGCGCTCAGCAAACCTTTGCCTCCTCGGTTTGGGATATCCAGGAGAACGACGCCGGTTCCTTTCGACACATCTTTAGGTCTCAAAATAAAAAGATCAGCCGAAAATTCCACGCGCCCTTGCGCGTTTATGGGCGCTTTGTCGAGGTCGGCGATTATCCTATTGCGTGGATTTTTTGGGTCGATGGCGAAGTACACTTTGCCGGTAAGCTTTTCGTAGGGGCCAACGCTTCCGAAACTCTTTCCATCGAGCACATCCTGGCGACTGGAAATTTCCACTCGAGTCACTTCGCCTTGAGCCGCGCCGGCCGCAAAAATCAGTGCGAACGTCACCAAAAGCGGACCCATAGTGCTGCGAATGTTCGGTTTCATCGGCGCTCCTTTGTTGCAGGTCCAACGATTCGAATCGAGCTTTGATGTTTCCTTGTACTCCCCCGCAGTCTCTTTTGCAACATTCGGACAATCGCCAGAAAAGCGGCCGACTGGCCAATGGGCCTTTACTCCGAGATTTACGGAAAAATCAACGGTTTTAAGGTTCCCTTAATGTTGGAGGGATAGAGTCTGGCTTAGTTTTTTGGCCTTTTCGAAGAATAGTCGGACTTATTGAAGTTTGAAGTCGTTTTCTCTGAAGACGCCCAGGGGAAGGTGTCTCACGAGTTTCTCGACTATTGCCCGTATCGTGTTTCGGCCCGCCCTGAACCGCAGTCGCTCGCAGGCTGAGCCATATATTTCGACTGGTGAACCCATACATTCTTCGTGTCTCGTCCTCCTCTCTGCATTTCCTTTCATAACTTCGGAGTCTCGCTTCGTTGTCCGAAAAGGAGAGTTAGGAAGAAAACTGGAGGTGTGTTCATGAAGGGGAAACTGGGTCAGCTTCTGGCTGGTTTGTGTGTTCTTTGCCTTAGCACTCTGATTTCGCTGCCGCTGCGAGCACAAGTGTCGGGTGCGACGCTTACCGGCACCGTCACCGATACGCAGGGCGGATCCATTCCCAACGCCAAAGTCTCCGCCCGAAATGCCGCCACGGGTGTATCCACTGACACCACAACCAATGCTGCGGGCGCATATAACATCGTGAACCTCGTCCCTGGAGATTACGAAGTGAACGTTTCAGCCGCGGGCTTCGGCACCGTCGTCACCAAGGTGACGCTGACTGTCGGCGCAACGCAGGCGCTGAATCCTTCGCTGCAGGTTGGCCAGGTCACTCAAGAGGTCCAGGTTACCGGCGTCGCTCCGATCGTCGAGACAACTAACGCCACCCTCAGCGGTGAAGTTGTGGGCCAGCAGATCGTAGAACTGCCCTTGAACGGCCGTGACTGGGCTCAGTTGGCCACCCTGCAGCCGGGGGTCGCACAGGTCCGGCCGCACGAAGCGGTGGATGCCCCCGGCGGCTCCACGCGTGGGTTGGGAATGCAGATGACGATCGACGGGGCTCGTCCCCAACAGAACGTCTATAGGCTCAACGGAGTGATCGTTAACGACTACTCGAATGCCGGGCCCGGGAACGTGCTTGGCGGCAACATGGGTGTCGACGCTGTTCAGGAATTTTCGGTTCTGACCAGCAACTACTCCGCCGAGTATGGCTTTACCTCCGGCGGCGTCATCAATGCGATAACCAAATCTGGCACGAACGCGTTTCATGGAAGCGCCTACGAATTTGTACGCAATAGCGCGTTTGACTCGAATGATTTCTTTGTGAGCTCCGCTGACCAACCGAAAGGGGCGTTCGTGCGCAACCAGTTCGGAGCCTCGGCAGGTTGGAAGATTTTGAAGGACAGGGCTTTCCTTTTTGGTGACTATGAGGGACTTCGGCAGGTAAAGGCCGTACCCGCACAGGCCAAGACCCTAAGTGCCAATGCGCGACTAGGAATCATCAACGACAGTTCGGGCAACCCGCTTCCTGCTCTCGCACGGGCCTTGTCCATTTCCCAACATGAAGAATTACGCGCCTGGACAGGCAGCTGTTTGCGTTGATAACAACATCGCAGCGCTCATAGGCTCGGGGACATCCGGGTCTGGTCTAGACCCACTGCCTAATGGACCACTGATCGGAGATAACAATGTGGGTTTGTTCAATAGCAACGGCAAACAAACAGTCACAGATAACTACGGCACAGTGCGAGGCGACCTCCGAATCACTGACAAAGATAGCTTGACGGGTAGTTGGTACCGCGATCTTCCACGTGGGGCCGGCCGGACAAATTAGACGAGGCATATTAGCGGGTTCCAGGTTCCGCACAAAGCTTATACGCTGGAGGAAAATCACATCTTCAGCTCGGCCATGGTCAATACCCTTCGATTGGGATACAACCGATCGGACTTGGCGAGCCCGGCGATTTCGGACTCTAACCCGTTATCCCGTGACGCTAGCCTGGGTGTGCTTCCTGGGTGTACGGCGCCATCAGTCGGCATTTCTAACGGGCAATCCGCCAATGGTTCCAAGCTTACAGCTTTCGGTGGCTTTACTGGTGCTGGGGGCTTCTACTCGCAGACCGGAAACCTTGAGGTGTTCGACGATGTCTCTCGTACAGCCGGCAAGCACAGCTTGAAATTCGGCTTTACGTTTTTGGACATACACGCGAACTGGGGGCAGGGCGCCGGTTGTGGTGGTAGCGCAACCTTTCTTAACGTGGCGAATCTTCTTGAGAATATAACCAATCAAGTCCGGATGCCGACTACTCCGCCCTTTACCAGCGGACCCACAACACACCATTACCGCTCCAAAGTTTTCGGCGGATATGTCCAGGACGATTGGAAGATGCGCTCCAACCTAACGATTAATGTTGGTTTGCGCTACGAAATGGAAACGATTCCCACTGAGTCGCAGGGTAAGATCAACCAGCTGGTTCAGCTCTATCAAAATCCCGGCACCACTTGCGTGGAAGACCTCCAAGGCTTGGCGAGCTGCCCGGGTTTTTACCATCAGACATTTCAACGCAACCCAACTCGGCGGAACTTTGAGCCGCGGATCGGTTTTGCTTGGGACCCATTCCACACTGGCAAAACCTCCGTCCGCGGAGGATTCGGGATTTTTGATTCGCTGCCCCTGCCCTACATGTTTGCGCTCAATTCCCTGCAAACCGCTCCCAACGGGACAGAAATCGATCTTACGCATCCAAACGCAATTCCCCAGGGAGCGTATCCCAAAGGGTATCCAGTGTTAGCTCTTGGCCCCAATGCCACCACCTCCTCGAGCTCAAGGTGGGGGTATAACGACCAGTTCCCCAAACGCAATTACGTCATGCAATGGAACTTCAATATTCAAAGACAGGTCACGCAGAGTATGTCGGTGACGCTTGCCTATACAGGGTCTCGGGGTCTTCACAATCCTTTCCAGACAGACGACCTGAATACTGTGTTTCCCACCAGGACTTCCGCTGGCTGGCTATTTCCCAATCCTATCAACAGCGGTTGCCTGCCTGGGCCGCCCGACTGTAGTGCGACCGTCGCGGCGCTAGGGCTTCCAGCTAGCTTTAACAACAATCCCACCGCAATCGTGGCCGGGCTCCTGATCAACCCGTTTGTATCGCAGATTCAGTCAACGATTTTCACATCCGAGTCTTGGTATAACGCAATGCAGGTGAGAGTTGACAAGCGACTGACGCATGGCTTCCAGATGGGTGGTTCATTTACTTGGGGAAAGGCTCTTGACACCTCGTCCAGCAGCTTTGCGGGCGATAACTACGCAAATAACGTAACTCCGACTATCCCCTATTACGACGCGAGCATTATCAAGGGGCTTTCGGACTTCAATGTCACGCGCAATCTGGTCATTAACGGCTTGTGGCAGATCCCCACGCCTGCGTCGCTCTCCGGGCCTGTGGGATGGATAGCTAAAGGCTGGGGACTGGGAGGAGTCCTGGAGCTAAGCGACGGCACTCCCATGTGGCCATTGGATAGCATCAACGGGGGCGACTCGATGGGGCAACTCAATTCTGAGCCGATGGCCATCCCCGATGTGATTCCCGGTTGCGCCCTGATTGATCCTTCAGGTGGGCGCCACGGAAACCTGCAATACATCAATCAATCATGCTTCATACCTGCCCAGGCGCCCAACGCAGCCTTTTTCAAGGCCAACTGCGATCAAAATCCGCCGTTCGGTAATAATGGAGCTCAGGTCCCACTTTCATCGCTCGGCGTCCCTCCACTCACTTGCTTCAATTTGCTCGGCAACTTGGGGCGCAACTCAATTATTGGGCCAGGGCTGATAAATCTTGACTTCTCCATGGTTAAGGACACTCCGCTCAAGAAGATCGGCGAGAGTTTTAACCTGCAATTCCGGGCTGAGATGTTCAATATTCTCAATCGCGCGAACTTCTCAGCCGTTTCTGCCAGTAATCTCGAGGCGCTGTCTTTCAACGGCGGTGCAGGTTCGGGCGGGAGCTTTGGCCAGCTTTCTGCTCCTCTGCAAGTTCCCAACCGGGAAATTCAGTTCGCGTTAAAGCTGATTTGGTAGAGATATAAGGTTGAGTGACAGGGAGCCGGAATCCCCCGGCTCCCTGTCGCTGACCCACTTTTCGCGAAAGACCGTAATCGATTTAACGTTCAGTACCCTAGGAGGGTGAATACATGAAGCGCTCCGCAGCTTTATTTTCATTGTTGTTGCTTGTCATCGCGATTCTCGGAGTGATACCCAGGGTTCAGGCGCAGTTCGGCAATAGCCCGGAAGCCGTAGCCGCCCGAGAGAAGCAGCTTGCCCTGGAAAAAACGGTTCCGCAGCTGAAGATCACCGAGGAACATCTCACGCTCGTCGCTCCCGGCCACACCCTCGGCGAAACCGAAGGAGTCTCCAAGAATTCAAAAGGCCACCTGTTTGTCTATTCGCGTACCGGCACCGGCGGCAGCGCGCGTGGCGGCACGGCGGCCGAACTCTTCGAGTTCGACCAGAACCTCAAGTTCGTGAAGCTCTGGGGCCCCGATAATTACGCCGCTTCGTTCGCGCACTCCGTCCGCGTCGATAAGTACGATAATGTCTGGATGGTTGACGAAGGTTCCGGAATGATCGTCAAGTTCGACCCCAATGCCAACGTTAAGATGACGCTCGGCCGCAAGCCAGAAGCCATCGATTACCTCGAACGCTTCACGGAACGCGGCGAGAAAGATACGGAGCGCTATCCCGCCGGCAATATGGGCACATTCAACCGCGAAACAGATATCGCCTGGGACTCGCAGGATAATGCCTTCGTGAGCGACGGCTATGGCAACTCGCGCGTCGTCAAGATCGCCAAGGACGGCACCTGGGTCAAGGCCGTGGGAACTCACGGCAGTGGCCAGGATCAATTCAGCACGCCCCATGGCATCGCTGTCGATAAAGACGCCGGGCTCGTTTATGTCGCTGATCGCGCCAATCTCCGCATCCAGGTCTATGACACCGACCTGAACTATAAGAAGACCATCACCGGCGTAGCCATGCCGTGGACCGTGCAAGTCACCCCGAAATATATTTACAGCGGCGACGGAACGGGCAAGATCTACCAGCTCGACAAAACTGGCAAGCTGCTCGGTTGGGCGCAGACGGGCCTCGGCATGGGGCAGACCGGCTGCATCATCCACGAGCTTTACGCCGAATCCGACAACGTCCTTTACAGGGGCTCCTGCTCTGAATGGGACATCGAGAAAATTACGATTAAGTCATCCGCGGATTGAGATCGATGACGGGAAGGCTTGAAGCAGGGTGAAGCAGCATTGTAGATGCTTCGAAATGGCCGACGCCAAGCGATGTTTTTGGGCCACTCTCACCGCTGCGGCTTTGCTCGCTATTTGGACAGGGCCTTTGCTAGAGGAAACTTCGGCCGCTAGGCGGACTGTAGTATCGGCCGTTGTCGTGCAAGCCTTCTGCCGAGAAATGCGAGCCTTCTTCGCGGCAGCACACGCACCGAGATCGGACGTGGCGCGCCGAGAGTTCGTAGAGCCTGAATCACAGCATCTCCCGCATGCACCGGAGGCGTCTGCTCCACCGCCGCTGCCGCCTTTTGTGCCGTCCGAGGACGGGCAGCCGGCCGTGATGATGCGCTACAACCAGCAGAACGATTCGGTGATGGCGGCAATCATGGCGAGCGGCATGTTTGGCTGGGGCGACCTCGACTTCCCGCAGCAACTTCCCGCAGCGCCGGATCGCTCGCGATGAATCACGGTTTTATAACTGCGTGGCACCTCAGCACCTTATCCGCATAGCTTCTGGCCGAACGGAGATGCCGTTCAAGCGCGGCCCCATCCGGTATCAAACCGTCGGGATCGTAAATGAAGAAAATGAGGTCATCGCAACTCGGGTGGTAGCGGTATGTCTCGATGTCGTCGTTGAGTTCCGTAACGATTGATCGCCCGTGTTCGAGATTGCGCACATACTTTACTTCGATGACGAACCGATTTGTTTTCGAGAGAAAATCTTTGATCGAAAAGCGGTTGGCAACTCGGTCCGTCGGGTTCTCGGGCACTAGGTCTACAATCCACGGACGAAGCATCAAGTACAACGCATCTTGCACCGCAGCTTCGTTATCAAGTGTCAGCAGCGCGCCGGCACTGCGGCGGGTGTTTAGGTAGCGCGTGCATTCGCTGAACGAGTTGAGCGCCTCGATGACTCTCGATACTTCGACACGTATAGACGGAACAGCGCGCTGAATGCGTTCATTCGTGGCAGACACTTGCTCGAGGCCGGTAAGAAAATCAGTCAACGACCTATTCATGACTGTGAACCGAGTCCGTTCTGCCGAAGATATATCGGCCGATATCCTCGATCATCGCCTCATAATCCCGGCGGGTCTTGTTCTCGGGGAGATGAATATGCACGTTGATGTGAAGCGGCGGCGCTGCGGAACTGGCTTCTGGAGGTGTAACCGGAACCGATCCGGAGATCGCGGCGGGCGTGGACGGCTGTGGCGCCACGTGCCCTGAAGGTTCAAATGATGTGGATTCACAAAGAGCCTTAAACGTCTGTATCTGCTGTTCGAGGGCTCGTGGCCCTCCGCCGGAATGGATATTGAATAAGTTCTGAAGTTTTTCGCTTGATTCCTTATACGGAGCGTGGCTCGCGTGAAACAAGGGTTCATAAATACGTTTGAGCGGTTCGGCTAGCGCAGCGGCACCTCCATCAAGGTTCATATATCGTGAATATAACTCAGTGGGTTCGTTACTAGAATTCAGCAGTCCGACGGCCTTTAAGACTCGGACCACGCTGTAGTCATTTTGGTCGCTGAATCCCCATGATCGCAATAGGGGCACGTCAAACTTTGGTGGCTTCGGCTTCTTGGGGATTTCTTGCAGCAACCTTCGAAGCGAAGATGGCTTGGTTGTGTATGGGAACTTAGGCTCAGTTGCGGCCAGTTTCTTCGCCGTTTCTCTTGTGGCAGCGGTCTTGTTCTTAGCCATGTGCGAAACTCCTTCGGATTCCGGGGTTGCGGAGTCGATTTGCAAACCGGTTAACGGTGGGAATCAGCCAGGGAGTGTTAGCCTTCGGCTTGTTATCCTCCCGCGCCGAGTTGCAGTTGCCTCAAGTTTGGGCAGAATGACTGGCCAGATGCAAGCCGTCTTGCCTGTGGATGATTGTGAATTTGTTGAAATCAGGCGCGACCTATCACAACGGGACACGCGCGCCGGGGCTTTCGAAATATATAGCGGATATATATAGCAGAGCCGGAGGTCCGCCCGACCTCATCCTAAAGACCCTGTTTTTATTGGGGAATCTGGCGATCCCGGAGGGATTTGAACCCCCAACCCTCTGATCCGAAGTCAGATGCTCTATCCGTTGAGCTACGGGACCGCAACGGTTATGCACAATACTACCATTGACCTAATTGCCTTGGTGCTTGGTCTTGCCTCGTTCACCATTCTGAGAGGGTTAAGGCGCGAGTCTCTGTTGTGACAAGAACGCTCTTGTCCACTTGCTCATCCCTTACCGGGATAGAGAAACAAGGCCACTCCTAAAGTTAGAATGATGAGCGACACAATGCGCCGAAACAGCGGTTCAGGAATCTTCCTTAGCACACGTTCCCCGGCAAGCGTTCCCAGAACAACGCCGATGATCGCTAGGAGCAGAACGGGCCACATGCCTAGGACCTCTTTCCCTTGTACGACCGCATAAACCGGCATCCTCGCGAGATCCACGACCAAGGCAATCGCAGTCGCCGTCGCCACAAACGACTCTTTAGAGACCCGCATTCCCAGCATCGCAGCCGAGCGAATACCGCCTTGATTTCCCACCAGTCCGCCGAAAGCGCCGGACAGTGCGCCAGCAATCCAGGCGGCGACTCCCTCGAAACGCATTCTTCTGGAGAGGCCCGTGACGCCCATCATCCCTGCAAACACCAAGAGGGCGCCGAGTACATAGCTCAAAGCGGTGCTGCTGAATCGTCCATGAAGCAGTGCTCCCAGCAGACCTCCCGCTGCGCTCGTAATTCCGAAACTCACAAAGACGCGTCTATCGACGTGTTCGCCTATTCGTACAAAGCGCAGCGCCGTGGCGATTAAATGCGGAATGGAAACAGCAGCCACGGCTAGCTTTGTTCCGAAATGTATGGCAAACAACGGAGTGAGAATGCTGCCGATCCCGAAGCCAGCGACGGAAGCGATGGCTCCCGCGAACGTGGCGGCCACAGCAATCAGTGTGTCGAAACCCATCGTACGTCTACGCTGCCCTGCATTCTCGCGCCGTTGACGCGCATACCGCCGTGGCGCTTTAGTGCGTCATCGCGTAGATGACGTAATTGATTCCGATGCGCATGCCGAGGTCGGAGAATTTGAGGGGATAATTGGGCGTGTCTGACCATTCCCACGAATCGCCAATGTCCGAATTGAGTGAGATCGCCACCATGATCCGGCCCTTATCGTCATAGATCGCTTCCCATCGCGCGACCTTGCCGTCTTTTTTGTAGCCGGTATCCAGGTGCTCCGCGCCGGTAATCCGGTATCGATTGTCCAAATCAAACAGCGTGTGAAAAATCTCGTCGCCATTGGGAATATCCACGATGGGCCGGTCGGGGAAAACCATCTTCATGGTGTGTTCGAAATAAGCCTGTTCCTGAGATCCGTGGAAATCGTCAGCCATGAAAAAGCCGCCGCGAAGCAGATAATCGCGAAGCTTCTTTGCCTGCTGTTCCGTCAGTCCCCACTCGCCTACCTGCACCGCATAGAGCCACGGCCAGTGATAGACCTCGTCGCCGTCATCCAGGTTCACTGCTTCCTCGACCGAACGGCCATCGATGCGCGTCAAGCGGCGGATGGCCTGCGAGAATGCGCGGTCCGCGCGCGGATAGTCCTGCGTCCAGAGGGAAAGCCCGCGCCGCCAGTCGCCATCGAATCTCCCACGATAGCCGTCCAGCGGGCCCGGTGGATACATCAGTCGAGCGAACGTCCACTCTGCCTGCCTCTGCCAATCAGGAGGCAGCGGAATCTCTTCGCCATATTCCACAGAGGGGTATTCACGGAAGGGGCGCTGGGCATAAAGAGCGCCAAATAGTGTCCCGGCCAAAACAAGCGCGCAGGCTGATCGCCACAAGATTCTCGCCGCACTCATGATCTAAGCCTTGGCCCAAGCATAACACTGTGTGACCGGCCCGCGTTCGCCACAAACTGCGGAACTGAGCTTGACCCGTGGCATGCAGAATCCCGCCCGTTTTGGGACTGAGTTTGGTAAGATTCGCGGAACCGGCGGGCTGGTTCTATGCGTCAAAGGAAGCGCCGGGATCCAGTGGGGTTCAGAATTTACAAAACTACAAGGAGACCAGTGTATGGCGAAACCGAAGTCGATCGATGAGGCTCTTGCACACGTTGACGAAAGTCGGCGTGGATTCCTGAAGGGCCTGCTTCTTGGCTCGGCGGCTCTTGCGGCGCTCCCGTTGATGAATTCGAACGCGTTGGCGCAGGATGGCGGGGCACCCCCTGACGACGGCAAGGGCAAGGGGAAGAAGGGCAAGGGCAAGAAGGGCAAGGGTGACGGTGGTGATGACTCTGGAAAGGGTAAGGGCGATAACTAGTCGTAGTTTCCTCCCTTAGATTTCTCTTGGCGAGATGGGCCGGGTGACGGGCAAAGCCGTTTCCCGGCCTTCCGCTCGTAAGGTTCCTATAGCAGATGCATAATCCCGCGCTAAATCCCGCTGTCCGTTTGTCTCCGGTCGAGAATGGCTATTTGGCCTACGATACTGCCGCCGACCGCCTGCACGAGCTGAATCCGGTCGCCGCGCTGATAGTCGAACTCTGCGATGGCAGCAGGACGATTGAAGAAATCCGCGAGTTGGTGAAACCCGTCCTGCCCGAAGGCGCCCGTGAAGAAGAAATCGACCGCTGGATCAATGAAGGAATGCAAGCTGGTCTGTTTACACACAGCAACGGCGATTCCGCAGCCCGTCAGGAACTTTCTTCGGAAGAACTGACCAAGTTGGCTAAGCGCTTGCGCGAGAGAGGCAAGATCCAGACGGCCTATCTTTGCCAGCACCGGGTGACGCAGCTCATCCCGAACGATTCCAATTCCTGGAGCGAACTCGGCGAACTGGCCCACATACTTGGACGTCGCGATCAAACGCGCGCCGCCTACGAAAGATATCTCGAGCTCGAGCCCGATGATGCGGAAACCAGGCATCTGCTGGTTGCCCTGCGCGATGAACCGCCGCCGCCCCGTGCCCCGGATGAATGCATCCAGCAGCTCTACCAGAGATTTTCATCCTTTTACGAATTCAACGTTTGCGAAGAGCTTTACTACGAAGCCCCTCAGCGTCTTCACGACCTGATCGAAGCGGTTTTGGGCGACCGGCGGGAGTTGGCCGTTGCCGACATCGGCTGCGGCTCGGGACTTGCTGGCCTGAAGCTAAAGCCGCTGGCGGCCCGCATGACCGGTGTGGACCTCTCGCCGGAGATGGTCGAACTTGCCCGCGCGCGCAATATTTACGATCGGCTCGAAGTCGCCGAGATCACCCGCTGGCTCGCGGAGAATCGGGACAATTTTGATTTGATCGCGGCGTGCGATTGTTTGATCTATTTCGGCGATCTGCGCCAGGTTGTAATTCCCGCAGCCAAAAGGCTTGCGCCGGGCGGCGTTCTCGCATTTACCGTCGAGCGCGGCGACCAATATCCTTTCCGGCTCACGGATACAGGCCGATACACACATCACGCCCAGCATGTCCGTGAAGTCGCAAACGAAGCCGGACTGCGTGTCGCGCGTTTGGATGAAGCCTATTTGCGAATGGAATACGGCGAGGAAGTTACCGGCCTGTTCGTCGCCCTCAAAAATGAGGGCTAAGTTAACCTTATAGGACTCGTGGTACTGCAGTTGGATTGACGAATTCTCTTCGCCCGCGCTAGTTTTCCTCAGGATTCCTCCGCCTTTTCAAAATTATTCGGCGCGGGTCCACTTCCTCATTGGAGAAGACATGAAAGCATCTGCAATTGCTGTCCGTATTAGCGTCGCAATCGTTACAGTTGTCGTAGCTTTGCTTTGCTCAACGCCGGCCCACGCTCAACAATTCACCTTCAGCTTTCAGATGGGAGGGAACACCTACACGCCAGTGGCTTTTTCGTGGGGACCGGCGGGCTCATCTGCGGGCCAGGGTGTTTCCGATGAACTAACCTTCACACTTGCGCCCAGTTTTGAGGGTAACGTCGATTTCATGAACGAAGCCCAGTCGAAGCAGATATTCGCCACTGCCGATCTTCAAGATCTCTTCACCTTTGGCCCCCCGACACCAGTAGCCGTGGTGGATATTCAAATGACGAATGTCCGCGTTGTATCCGTGCGCATTGCTGCCAATAACGATGCGAGTGTCAGTCCTGGCGCGCCACAAGAAATCGTCACCGTGAAGTTTGACAGCGTCGTTTACACCTTCCAGCCGTACCTCCCCAACGGCCAGAGGAACGGCCCACCCTCCACGTTTACGGCTAACTTTAAGAAGTGACTTTCGGATATATAGAATTCGGCGAGCTGAAAACGGGCGGCGCTTGAATTTCCGCCCGTTGTGCCCGGGAATTTACTTCTCGCTGCTTAGCGTCTTTCCGCCTACCAGCTTCACGAACTCATCATTCGTCGCCACCCGCCCGTGGATGGGAACGTGTTGCGCGACGTCCAATTTCAGCAGCTGCATGTTCTGATAAAGGGTGCGCATTCCGGGAGTCGCAGTTGTCGGCCCTGTGGCCTGCGCCTGCGGCGAATAGAGATCGGCATTCACCAGGATTTTTTCTTTGGGCAGGTAGACCATCAGCATGTCGTTGCTGTGGTTTCCTTGTCTGTATGACGGATCGCCGATGTCGTAAGCGACGTCCAGCACGTGAAATACTTCCATGATGCGTGTGCCGTCGGTCACCACGTAAGGCGCCGTCATGCGCGTGTCGCCGTCTACGGTTTCGATCGGCGCCGGCCGCCGGCTGATCATGTACATCGGATGGTATTGCGCCAGCCGGTCGGGTTGCAGCGACCATCCTCCGGGATGGAAAAGAATGTCCAGGTAATACTGCTTGTTCGTCTCGTGAGTCACGATCGTCGTTCCCTGCGCGAGGAAAGTGCGCAGCCCGCCCGCATGGTCGAAATGATGGTGCGTATTGATCATGTATTTGATCTGCTTGTTCGGCACGAGCCGGTTCACTTCATCGATCATCGCCAGCGAACGCGCCTCATTCACGGGAGCCTCGACCACCGCGACGAACTCGCGAAATTCCATCACCAGGCTGTTGTAGTTCGCCGCGCCCAGCATCCAAACTCCGTCCGCCAGCTTTTGCGTCTGGACTGTAAGCGGCGGCTCCTTGGCCGTGCGCACTGCGTCCGGAACGGCCTCGACCGGCACTTTCACGTTGGACTGCACATTCGTCACTTTGATTTCGTAATAATTGTGCGCCGGATTCAGTACCGGATCGCCTTGGTGGACGTGGACCAGCGTCGGAAATTCGACGCCACCGAAATCTTTGTATTGCGTGTAGCGCATTTCATAGTTCATATCGCCATAAACGGGATTCGGAAACCACGTGTCCACCAGTTCCACGAGATTCTGGTCGTTGATGGTGCCGTTGATCTTGTACTTCCCTCCCATCACGGTGAAGGAAACGATCGTCACCCTGCGCCCGTTTTGCGACAGGCCGAAATCGGATGAGCCTACGATCGGCTGCGAGATCGCCGTCGCGTCCGTCGCCGCGAGCGCCGCCTTCAAGAATCCGTGCGGCGTGAGCATGATTTCGAGTTGCCGCAGATCGGAAACCGGCACACCATCGAGATACGGCCGCGTTTGGGGCACGACTTTGTCGCCCTCCACATTCCACGCGGAGGTGCCATTCAGCAAAGTGACGATGCGCTGCTCGAGCATGGGCACTCGTCCGAGCGTGGGATAGTTACCCTGCCTGCGTGTGTACTCTTCGCGGGAAAACTTACCGTCATAATCGATCGTGCGTGTGTACGGATTTACCTCGTAATGCGGCCAGTCTTCGTTGAGGCCGTAAGTCTGCCCGATCATGGAGAACCATCCGCTGCCGGAATACTGAATGGTCTTCAGGTTCGTCAGCCCCATCGCTTTCGCGGAAGCCTGCAACACGCTGCGAACGTCCTGCGCCGATGCCGTCGCCGCCACGAGACACACCAGTGCCGCCAGAATGATTGCCCGCCGCTTCATACGTTTCCTCCTTGCTGGTTGTGCCTTCGGTTAGAACTTGCCCAGCGCGATCGCTGCGGTGCCATGCTAGTGCCGGGCGCGAGCCGCTGTCAACGCGGCTCTTTTGCTTGCAGATTCCAGTTCATCTCTCCGCGTGAGAAGCACGGAATTGACAAACTTGACAATTCGATCAACTCGGATAGGATGCTGGTGCGTTCGTCCCCAGCAAATTTCTGCCAGCCTGCAGAGAAAACATTCGAGGAGGTAGTATGCAGCGTGTCCCGATACGGTTGGTCTGTCTGCTCGCAACCTTCGTTCTCTCGATAACGGCGCAAGCTCAAAAGAAGCTTCCCGGAAGCGTGCCGCCCTGGGCCAATGCGAAAAACTATGTTTCATCGGCCAATCCGACTGATGACATCGGATTCCGCGTGTACCTTGGGTGGAACAATCCGGCCGCGGTTGAAGCTTTGGCACAGGCCGTATCCAACCCCTCCAGCTCCAGCTACAGGGCCTTTCTTACCCCGCAGCAATTCCGCCAGCAGTTTGCGCCTTCGCAGGCGCAAGTAGGTGCCGTTCAGGCTTGGCTGCGCAGTCAGGGGTTTGCGGTTCAGTACACGCCCCAGAACAATCACTATGTTTCGGCAGAGGGCACGGTGGCTCAAGCTGCGGCCGCATTCGGCACGAGCTTTGGGATGTATAGCATTCAGGGGTTGACGCTCAGATCGCCCTCATCGGAAGTTTCAGTTCCGGATTCGCTCGCCAACGTTGTGTCCGGCGTAGTGGGCCTGGACGATAGCGCACAATTTGTGCACACGAACCACACCACCGGCGATGCGCCCCCGCCGGCTGCATTCGTCAGCGCACAGCCGTGCTCGAACTACTGGGGAGAGAAGCAAGCTGTAGGATTCACGAATCCCTACGGCGCGGGCACACTTCCTTACGCACCCTGCGGATATACTCCGGCCCAAATCAAAGGTGCGTATGGTCTTGGCTCAACCGGCCTCGATGGCAGTGGCCAGACGGTCGCCATCATTGATGCATACGCGGCGCCGACAATTGTGAGTGACGTGAACCAGTGGTCGATCAATCGCGGCTTGCCCACGATGAAGACAAACCAGTTCACGCAGGTCGTTGCGCCGGGCACGTACCATCATCCCGAACGGGGACTTAAGCAAAGTCCGCAAGGCTGGTACGGCGAAGAGACGCTTGATGTTGAAGCCGTGCACGGGATGGCGCCTGGGGCAGACATCGTGTTCGTCGGCGCTCCCAACAACTTCCAGGATCTGGATGCGGCCCTGAATCATGTGGTCGACCGTGCTCTTGCGCAGATCGTCAGCAATTCGTATGGATTCGATACGGAGTTGCTGCCCGGCGGATTCATCAAGCCCTACGAAGACACGATTCTGCAGGCCGTAGTGGAGGGCATCGGCATCTACTTCTCTTCGGGAGACAACGGCGACGAATCGCTGGTCGAAGGCTACACTACAACGGACTGGCCGGCATCCAGCCCATTTGTGACCGCTGTCGGTGGCACGACCTTGGCTGTCGGCGCCTCGAATAATTACTTGTTCGAGACGGGCTGGGGCACTTACACGTCTTCTTGGACGGGTACCGCGTGGTCACCAACGCCGCCTGGAACGTGGCTATACGGCGGCGGCGGCGGAGTGAGCCGGATTTTTGCCGAACCCAGTTACCAGCAAGGCGTCGTACCGAACTCGGTGTTCACAGCGCAAGGGCGCACCGGGCGGGCGGTACCAGACATTTCCGCCAACGCTGATCCGAATGCCGGTTACTTGATTGGCGAAAGCCAGACGTTCCCGGACGGTACGGTCCAATATTCCGAGTACCGCATTGGAGGAACCAGCCTGTCATGTCCATTAGTAGCGGGCATTATGGCATTGTCCGACCAGGCTGCCGGAGCACCGCACGGCTTCGCGAATCCGGTCTTCTACGCACACGCCGGAGCATTCACCGATGTCACGAGCCCTGCTTCGACCGTCGCTGTCGTGCGCACAAATTACAATAACAGCATCGATGCGAGCGCCGGGTTATCCTACAGATTGAGAACGGCGAATCAGACGCTCAGCTTGAAGACGACACCCGGTTACGATGACGTCACCGGCCTGGGCAGCCCCACGGCGTCCATCTTGACGCTTCCGACTCACTGATCGGCGAAACTCAATGGATAAGGGAGGCAGGCTCCACACGGCCTGCCTCTCTCGCCAGCTTCTCCATCCAAATTCTGCAGCGGCGCTCCCGTCATAGTCGCGCTAATTAGTACGGCGCGAAAGCGATGTTCTTGTCATGCGTGTCAGACTGTGTCAGGCGGTCTTGTGCGGCTGCGTCTCGCGCAGGACGTTGGCGAAAAATCTTCCGGCGACCGCGACACCCGACTGAACGCGGCCAGTCACCACAACGCGCGCACCCTGGCTGGGCACGCCGAAGCCGCTGCTCCACACCCACAGACGGCCCGTTCCGTCATCGACCTCGAACGCGCCCTGGTTAGCGACGGCGAACGAGTTGATGACCTGCCCCGCGATGGTGACGTCTTTTGCCATGTACTTCGCGGGATCGTTATTGATCGCGGAAATCTTGGTCGCCGTACAGCCGGCTGCAAAGATCAGAAAAGCCAGCGCCAGCAGATTTGTTGAAGTCCTGAGACTGCGGATTTTGTGGTCGAGCATATCGTTACCGGTTAGATGCCGTGACCTATGCTTTCTGGTCCTTTCCGATCCTTGCAAATCCGCCCGCGCGAAAGCAGGTCCAGCCAGTCGCGTCGCTTGCAGCCCTGAGAATCTACGTCCAGCGGAACCAGCTCAGCGCCAGCAAAAAGGAAATGGCCATCCATGCGACGAGTATGGCCAAATGCCCCGCCTGCGCCGCGAGTGGCGCGCCTTGCAAAATCGTAGCGCGCAGCGCGTCATTGAGCGCCGTGAGCGGCAGCGCGCGAATCAGCGGATGCAGCACGGCAGGGAAGCGCTCGTACGAGAAAAACACCCCCGAGAAAATCCACATGGGCATCATCACCAGATTCATCAACCCGCTGACCGTTTCGATCTTTTGCGCGCGGCTTGCGGTGAGCAGGCCCAGACCGGCAAACGCGCCCGCGCCGAGCGCTCCGAGCAACACAATCGCCAGCCACGATCCCACGACGCGCATATGAAAGAACAAAATGCCCAAGCCGAGAAGTAATCCAAGCTCCAGGACCATCAGAATGAGGCGGCTGCTCGCGAGCGCCAGCAGAAAATCGCTGCGGCGCATGGGCGTCGCAACGTAACGCTTCAGCAATTTGCGCTGGCGGTAATCCACCAGAACAAAACCCATGCCCCACATGCCCGAATTCATCAGGTTCATGCCGAGCAGGCCCGGAATCAGAAAGTCGATGTAACGCGCGCCGGGCTCGCTGAAAGCCCGCTCCGTAGCTGGTAACGGATTTTTTCGCCCTGCGGCCGCTTGCAACGCATCATCGGCCTGCGCTCGCGCCAGAACGCTTTCAGGCCGCGCCGGATCGTAGCGATATTCCAGCGCACCATCGGGGCCGCTGTCAGGAATGATCACAAGATCGTACCTACCGAGACGAAAACCATCCAAAGCTTCAGCCCCGGGCACGATCTGCGCATGCAGCGATTGCGGCGAACGCTGGGCCATCTGCAGCACGGCGTCCGCGCCGGGACCGGCCACGATGGCCACGTTGGGAACGCTCGCGGGCCGCGAGCGAAACGCGATTCCCAATCCAAACGCCAGCAGCAGAGGAAACAGAAAGACCCAGAAGATCACTTCCGGCTCGCGCTTCATTTCCTTGAGTCGAGCGGCAAGCAGATGCCAATAAGCCGACCAGCGGCCGTTTTGCCTGACAGCGGCGGGTTTTCGGACACCTCCCTCGACGATGCCGGAAGGCATGCCGGCGGTCTTGGCGGCCTCGTCTGTTCTCAGTGGAGCGCTCATGACTCTTCCCTCAAGTGCCTGCCGGTAAGCCGGACGAAGACATCTTCGAGACTGGCCTGCCGCGTGGTCAGGTGCAGCAGCCGCGCGCCCTGCTGCGAAACCGCTTCGAGCAGCGCCGGAATCGTGACGTGCGGCTGGCGGACCGTCAAACAGACGAGGCCGTTATCGGCATGCACGGATTCCACTCCCGGCAGGCTGCGCCAAACTTCCTGCATATGCTTGCCGTTGGTCGTTTTCTTGGCTTCGTGGGACGAAGCGCCGTCGATGGCGAATTCGACCATGTGCTGGCCGCCGAGGCGTTCGATCAATTCCGCGGGACTTCCGCCGGCGATGATCTGGCCGTAATCGATGATGGCGAGCCGATCGCAGAGGCGTTCGGCTTCGTCCATGTAGTGCGTGGTAAGGAGCACGGTGCCGCCGGCGCGCTGAAATTCGCGGATGATGTCCCAAAGCTGGCGGCGGCTTTGCGGATCGAGTCCGGTGGTGGGCTCATCGAGAAACAGAATACGCGGATTTGCCACCAGCGCTGTGGCGACGGCAAGCCGTTGCCGCTGGCCTCCCGAAAGCTTGCCCACCCAGGCATCCGACTTTTCCGTGAGCTCGAGCTCGGCCAGCACCTCATGGGCGGATCGCGGCTGGCGATAGAAGCTGGCGAAAAGCTCGATGGTTTCGCGGACCGTGAGCTTTTCCGCCAGGCGCGTCTCCTGCAGGGAGATGCCCAGCCATTCGCGCAACTCCCGCGGATGGCTCTGCCAGGTGCGGCCGAGGATGCGCACTTCACCCGAAGTGGCCGAGAGCAAGCCCTCGAGGATCTCGATGGCCGTGGTTTTGCCCGCGCCGTTCGGTCCGAGCAGGCCAAAGCATTCGCCTTCGCGAATCTCCAGATCGAGCCCGCGCAGAGCTTCCACCTTGCCGTCGTAGGTTTTGCGCAGGCCGCGGCACTCAATCGCAAGGCCCATGCCTTCGATTCTAACGAATTGCCTCGCGCTATGGGTTAATGGCGTGGCGTTGCAAGGCAATGGTATGCGGCCCACCCCCTCCCTTTTTTTTTGTAAGTGTTGATTCTGAACGGTTTTAAGTCTTGAGATTTTGTAAGTGCTGATTTTGCGGGTGTTAGTTTCGCGAATTTCGTAAGTGCAGATTCCAACGGATTTAGCTAAAAAATGAGCAGTCGCGGCTTTGCTGGCTAAGTGAAGGCGCTGAGAGATTTGCCGGAAAGCATCGGCGGCAAAACGCGTGCTTCGGCTGCGCGTCCCGGCCGGAAATCGGGAAAATGCATTTTCCGGGAGAGGCACAACCCGGGCCGCTCCGTTCCGAATGAGACCGGGTGGAACAGGACGGGACTTCGGGGCAGGTTTCAGCGCGAACATACGCGATGTTACCTGACTGGTGAATATAAATCAATATCTATTTACTTATAGATTCATTCGAATGAATGGTTGTGCGGAATCTCTGGAATCGTTCGAATGAAGGAGAAAGCCAGTGGCCAGCCTGATGCCTACGGCTTTCGCGCAATGAATTGAGGCTATCGTAATTTAGCGGTCTATCCTCCCGAGTTTTTCGCGCAATTTCGTTTCATCCCATACAATGTGGGTGCTTGGAATAATGGTTTTCATGATCATCTGAGCCAGCTTGTATGATGTGTCGCGTGGTAGACGGCTTCGATTTACCGCCCAAGCGAGCAAATCGGCGGCTTGCAATCCAGGCTTGTCGCGCATGTCGGCGGTTGTAATGGTTTTGAGAAGTGACCAAAAATAATCGGTCCCTCTCAAGCTAAAGCTCTTTTCTTTTTCCCATCGTTGCTCGAAAGGGTCTTTGAATGGTTCTCCCTGATCGAAGTAAAAGTGTGCGCTGTCTATTACTCCGGGCCATTTTGCAAAAAACCAATTCAGCACACTTTTCGGAAGATCGATCAGAATATCTAGAGGGTCAGCTAAATTCAGACCTTCACTCTTAAGGCTTCTATATGCCTCTAAATCGACGGTGCACCAGAACATTCGGAAACGCTCTTTATCCACATGCTGGAGGTACATCAGTATGTCTAATATCAAATCCTGTACTTTTTTTTGATTCCATCCATTACGCCATGTGAATTCATCTCGAAAATGGGCTGCCTCTTTCATGTGAAGATACTTAGCGATGGGCCTAGCTTTGTTGCTTTTAAGAATCTCGGTCCATCGTTGATCAACATCTAACCAGATAGAATCTTCGGCGGCAAAACCGGCTAGAGTAACGACCTTACCATCCGTCCAACCGCCTTCATGGCTGCCGTCAAAATATGCTTCAAGAGCCACTAAGACACTCCTGCGGATCTATGAAGCGCGCTGCACAAATAGGCCGGAGAAGTATTGGCGGTGGCGAAGGGCGACGAGTGCCCACAGAATTATGACGACGATGGCGATGATCAGGCCACTGCGGTCCATGAGCAGATGATAGAAGAAGATGTTCACGATCACAGGGCCGAGAAGTACAAGCCCCAGCGGCACGTAGCGATTCGCCAGCAGCAGTGCGCCACCCGCGAGTTCCACCGCAGATATGACGAAGACGAAATGAGACTGCATGAGTGCGCCGAGGAACTGGCCGGCCAGTCCTGAAGGTAAGGGGCCCTTTATGAAGTTCAAGAAACCGTTTAGTCCAAAAACGACGAACACCAAGCCAAGCAGGATGCGGGCGATCAAGGCGGCAATTTTCATTCATTTTCCTCGGCGGCATTCTAGCCAAAATGGGTCGGGTCCCGGCGGGGGCCGGGCGCTTCCCGCCCCACGCCGCAAAGTCAATAGATGCCGCCCAGATGGGCGGCGCTACATTTAGCGGCAAAAGCAGATTCCTCGTCGCTGCGCTCCTCGTGATGACAGCGTTTTGCTCTGGCGACGAACGCAGGGGCTAAAGCCCTTGTGGCGCGGGCCGTTTGTCTCGGCTGAAGCCGCGAACCACAAAGCAAATTCCCCAGGGCCCCGCGACTTCTTTTGTTTTGACGTGCGCTTTCTCGGCGGTCGCGGACGCCCTGGGCTATAAGAGCCCCCTTAAAATCGAAACGTGCGGCGGGAGGCGGGTTGGTTCACAGGCGGGGGAGACGGGTGTATAAGGGGCAGTAACGAGGTGCGCGGGATGAGAATTCCACGAAAGGGCCAGGTCAGCGGGTGGGCAGCCGTGTTGGCGGCAGGGCTGGCGCTGCTCAGTCCCGGGGCGCAAAGCGCGCAAGCGCAGACGGGGCAAGGGCAGATGCCGCAGGCGCTGCCGGAGCAGCCGCTGCTCTCGGAGAAGGGGCTGACGAAAATCTCGGAGCACGTCTATGCGATCGTTGGATGGCCAAACATCGGGATTGTGGTGGGCGATCGCGCGACGCTGGTGATCGATACCGGGCTGGGCGAGCGCAATGGCGCGACGATTATGCGCGTGGAGCAGAAGCTGGCGCGCGGCCCGATCCTTTACCTCACCACCACGCATTATCACTCCGAGCATGTCACCGGAGAGCAGGCGTTCCCGGCGAATACGATATTGATTCGGCCGGCGGTGCAGCAGGAAGAATTGAAGCAGCGACTGCCGGCACACATGGGGCGCTTCCGGCAAATGTCCGTGCAAAACAAGGAGCTGCTGGCGGACGTGAGGATGCGAACGCCAGACATTCTCTTCAACGGTGATATGAAACTCGATCTGGGCGGCGTGACGGCGCGACTATTCCTGCTGGGGCCGGCGCACACGCAAGGCGACATGCTGATCTTCGTGGAGGAGGATAGCGTGCTGCTTCCCGGAGATATCGTGGAGAGCAAGCTTTTTCCGATCATGCCGGAAGAGTCCACGATGAAAGGATGGATTGCGGTGCTGGATAAGCTCGAGCCGATGAAGCCGAAGCTGATCGTGCCCGATCACGGCGAACTGGGAGACGGTTCGCTGATCGGGAAAGAACGCGCGATGCTGGCCGAGCTTCAGGGGCGCGCGCTGGAACTCAAGCGCGAGGGCAAGTCCGCGGAAGAAGCCGGGAAGCTGCTGACCGATGAACTGCACGCGGAGCATCCGGATTATGGGCAGGCAGAGCGCATTGCTGCCGACGTGAAGCTGGTCTACGGAGAGGATCGGTAATTGGCGAAGTAAGAAACAGATTCTTAGGCGGCTTCCCGATTGTCATTCATAGCTGAATTGGGCATCGCTGAATCGCGCATATCTGAATTCACAGCCGCGGCTTCTTTTTGAGTTGCCGGACGCCAATTCGTGAGGTTATGCGCATAGAGCACGATGCACAGCAGATTGCCGGGAAGGAAACCATACTGAGCGGTCTGAACGCCGATCACGCAAACAACGAGGCTATTCAGCGCTGCGATTATCCAGCCGAACCATAGCCGCTTTCCGATGAGAACCGTGGAGAGGATCGTCAGAAAACAAGAAACATAGTCGAGATGATACATGTCTTTTTTTGCGGGGGTCTTTCTGCGTTAATTCGAGACCAGTCTAAAGAAAGGGCTGAGCGGCCGATACTGTACCTTCGGACAAGTGAGGTACAGTTGAAGCGAAATTGGAATTAGGAATCGCAGCACAGGCGAATCGCCTTTGTTTGTTGGCGTTGCGCAAACGGCCGAGTCGCTCGAAAGAACCTTGCCTATTTGCGCTGCCGCTCATGCCTTCCGCACAAGCGCCACCTGTACGTAAGGGCGGCAACGGGTCTCTCCTTCCGATCAGGTTATAGGTTCGCCGCTGAGGGACCTCGAAGAAGTTGCCGGGGGCCGGGGTGGTCTTTAGGCTTGGCGTAGGGACCTCTTTTGAGGTGCCTGGCCCTAGATGATGAAACGCTGCCAGCTCATACCCCTGCTTGCTCTCGCGTCCGTTGCTGGTTTTTTCTCAGCTTCCGCGGGTGCCCAGGACCTATCCGGAACCGGAACGGCTTTGATCACCGGGTGCCCGGCGGGCAAGACCGCGCCCGGATATAAACAGCCCGGCTTCGGAATTAGGGCTTACGCGCACTTCAGTTGCGGCAGTTCAGTGTATGTGTGGAAGGCGACCGCCAAGACGGCGCTTGTGCAGCAAGGAACAACCGTCGCATACGTCGCGAGCAAGTACGTTCTTGACGCGGGCGCAAGCGAGCAAGAGAGTCCCGTAGCGGTGCGAACGTTTTTGCAGGGCATAGCCGAAGGGCTGGAAACGCGGGACGCTTCGGCGGTTTCGGCGCGTGACCAACTGGTGCGACGCTGCCTGGAAAGCCGAGGCTGCCAAGTCGAAGCATGGCTGCATTTGGTTTGGACGCGCATCAAGCAGCCCAGCCAGATCGCCGAATTTCCGGATTTGACTCTGCGACTCTCGGCCAGCGGCGTTTACTACAGCGCCTTTGTGGTGAATCCGCCCCTGCGGTACAGAGATCGTCCGCTGCCGAGCCTCAGTTCCCCGGTGCTGGTGGTCGATGGCGGAGGTTTGAGCCTCGCGGTTGTGGGCCACACCTGCTACACACTGGCCGCAGACGGCAAGTGGGCGGCGGCAGGCGCGAGCGCTGTCCAATCCGTGGCTGCAATTCAGTAAGCTTTCGTTTCGCGAAATAACTTCAGGAAATAACCGGCTGGCCCGTTTTTGATAATCGCTGGGGAATACTGAACTTCTTTCGCTTTCCGGAAGTCATACAAACCGAAGGCTTCGACTAATTAGAACAACTCGCCTGCGGGACGGGTGCGAGATCCGGCCCGACCATTAGCGGAACAACGGTGATATTTTCCCCGAAAGTGGTGAGAGTGACGCAGCGGAACTGAGGGAGACGCTCCGGCAACCCAGCGAGGAGATTGCCTTCCGATCCCGATTGGAAGATCCCCGCCTGGAAAATCCAAACTCGATCGCCC
Source organism: uncultured Acidobacteriota bacterium (assembly GCA_963846235.1). Taxonomy (GTDB): domain Bacteria; phylum Acidobacteriota; class Terriglobia; order Acidiferrales; family UBA7541; genus Palsa-189. The sequence goes on along the minus strand of CAWJVF010000002.1, from coordinate 971,114 downwards.
GGCTTTAATCCGTAAGCACGCGCCGTCTCTTCAAAGGCCGAGGCAAGAGCTTCGGGCCTTAGCTTCCAAAAAGGTAGGGATACAATGGAATACCCCTTGCAACTGAACTGAAAGAATTTCCCAGCAGCTCGTTCAGCCGAGACGATTTGCTCCGGTCCGCACAGGTAAAAAGCGAGTAGGAGGCTGCTCTGGTAATCGACCAGGATTAGACTGTCCCTCGGAATGAACCGTTGAATATGATCCATCCCAGCGATCATCAGAGCTCGGCGCTGATTTTCTTTTGTCAGGCCTGGTTCTATTGCCCACCCGGATGAATTCGCCAGCGCCATGAGGGCTGTCGCAACCAGAAGGCTCGCCCACAGCCTTTGCCGGCACAGGGCTGCGACCAGGAAACTAGACCCCGCTATCACAAAGGGAGCGAGAAAAACCGTGTGGCGCGTGGCTACGTAAGGATAGATTCCAGCAATCGCCGCGATCCAGATAGCTAGAAAAGGGAACGAGAAGAGAATGCCCAAACGGCCAGAGGGTTTGCCGGGACGGGCAATAAGATCCCTGACAAAGAGAAATACCACGCCACCAATAAAGGTGCAAAGCATGACTTTCGAGATGGCAGACTGCATGAACAAATACCGGAAAACGTCCAACGTACGGCGTCCCGTAAAAATGAAAATGTCGTCACGGTAAGAACGAAAGTAGGCTTGCTCGAGATCCGAACCCCAGGACGCTATGCTCCCTTTAAGCCTCGAGAGATGGGTCAAATAGAGGAATACATAGATGGCGAAACCTCCAATTTGTCCTATCAGCCACGCAAACTGGACTTTTCGCGGTAACTCTGCGATTCGCGCCAAGCAATAAAGGCCGACACTAACAGCGAAGAAAAACGCGGAGTAATGAGAAAGTATCGCCAGATAGAGAAAAGCGGAGAAACACCACATTTGGCCGACCGATTTTTGTTGGAAGGCTTGTCCGAGAAAATATAGGGCCGTGACCATGCAGAATAACAATAGAGCGTACTGACGCAGCTCACTGGATAGAGCGATCAGGGCCGGGCAAAACGTGACCACAATGAGGCCAACCAAGCCAGCCGCCCTGCCCAGAAGGCTTCCGATCCATTTGAAACTCAGCCAGCAGAGTGCCGTTCCAAAGAGCACCGAAGGCAGGCGGAGCATCAACTCGGAACGGCCCAGGAAATGCCAAAAATAGAGGAGAAAATAAAAAAGCGGAGGATGCGGCAACGACCGACTGGCTTCGTAGGCACGAAGAAAAGAAGACTGATTGAACTGCGCGTATTGAAGGGCCTCGTCGGGAATCAAGGAGGTTCCACTGGCGGCGACGATCCTGACCACAAAACCGGCAGCGGTAACCACCAGCGCAATTGCCTGGAGACGATCCTCAAGCCATCGTTCGACAGAACACCCAATTTGGGCCAGCCGGCTGGGAGGTCTTTCGGGTGCGGCGTCGCGCAGTGAATTTACTTCCGTATCGATTGTGGTATTGAGGCTCATGCTTTAAGCATTCGGAGCAGGCATTTGATCAGCCCCTGCTAGGGGCTTTGATTATTAAACTCATGATTATTTCTTTCGTCGATTACTCGGAAGGTCCGTCGTGCTCTAGAGGCTATTAACCTCTAGCGGCGGGTGGGCTTGGGCACGAACCAGCGGGTGTGCGTTAGAAAGAAGCAGGGCGTGCTCTAGATGACTCTAGATTAAAGACTTATCTCTGCTTTAGTTGACGCAAATCCTCGAAGAACGGATGACTCTGCACTGGGCGTCTTTTGCGAAATCGGAAAGGTCCCGGCGGGATCGATAACTCGACAGTTCGTCGTCCTCGGCTACAAGGATGACAGACACTCCAGGAAGCATAACTCGCAGCGCGGATCGGATCCTGGAAGATTCGGCGTGATCGGAGATTACACTGGCTTTTACGATGGCGAGTGCGAACGTTAGTTCTTTTTTGGCTGATTTATCGTCAACAGGCATTTGCCCTCCGGCGTAGAACAATGCTGGATATTCGCGGCAAAATCGACTGAACTGGAGGGCAATTTGGGCCTAGTCAGAACGCTGTATGACCACCGTACCGCCTGCGAAGCCTTTAAGTGAACTAGACGAGAACCTCGGGAACTTCCAATCGCTGTTTGCGGAATGCAGCCTCAAAAGCGTTCACGATGCGTGGGTCGAAGTCGGTTCCGGAAGCCTTTACGATGGTGTCCCGAGCCTCGAACGGTGACAACCCCTTGCGATAAGGCCGGTCGCTAACGAGCGAATCGTACACATCAGCCACGCTGATGACCATGGCTTCGACGGGTATTTGTTCACCTTTGATGGGGTGATATCCGGAGCCGTCAAATTTGTCGTGGTGCGCGAGAATGATCGGCAGAATGCGCCGCAGCGATCCCCCGACCGGACTCAGCATTTCGACACCGCGCTCGACATGAGTCCTAATCTCTTTCATCTCGTTGTCCGTTAACCGTGCGGCTTTATAGAGAACCTCGCGGCTGACTTCCAACTTGCCGACGTCATGCAAAAGGGCGGCGGCACGGACGTCTTCGACCTGGTCCTCTCTAAGGCCGAGTTCGAGGGCGATTTGTGTAGCATAAACGGAAACACGATAAGAGTGATTTTGAGTGAACTTATCGTTCGAAATCATCTGGCTCAGGATTTGCAGAACGCCGTAGTAAGTTTCGCGCAACTCGCGCATGCGCTGCTCGCTATGCTCGTGCAGGGTACCTGTGGCGTAAGCCAGGATCACGAGAAAGCCGGCCCAGATTGCCAGGTCCGACCATCCCAGAATATCTTCGGTGGGAACAGGACCTCGGTTGAAAAGTGTGGGGTGCATCACGTTGACCCACACCACAAAAAGAATCGTGCCGACAGCGGCTTGCACGGCACGGCGCCGTCCGAAGTAGTAAACCGCGAATAGCGTGGGCAAGTTGTAAAAGGTCAGGACCAGGCGCTGACCCTCCACGAAGAAGTTCACCAGCGCAGCCGAAGCGACGATGGAAAAAATGAGCAGAAGTTCTTTATTTACTTGCGCCAGGCGAGAGAGCCACTTGCCCTTCATGCATCCTCCTGCGGGAGACGGACAGAATGATCCACGTTACACATGGACCAGTTGGCCCGAAAAGGAGGAAGGCCGCCATAGTACTTCTCAGTGTTAGTGCCGCTTGGGTAAATAACTTGCGCGAAGCGCGCGTAGGGGAGAACCTGTAGGCTGAAATCGCCTGTTTATTTCGAGTCTTCGTTTACGCCTCGAATTTTGCGCACCAGCATGAGCACGGGATCGTAGTAGCGATCCACGACACGCTCTTTGAGGGGGATGATGGCGTTGTCAGTGATGTGTATATCTTCCGGGCAGACCTCGGTGCAGCATTTCGTGATGTTACATAGGCCGATACCGAGCTCATCTTTCAGCAACTTCGCCCGGGATTTGCTGTCCACCGGATGCATTTCCAGTCCCGCAACACGAACGAAGAAGCGCGGCCCTCCAAAGTCTTCGAACTTATCGTGATCGCGCAAGACGTGGCAGACGTTCTGGCAAAGAAAGCACTCGATGCATTTGCGGAACTCTTGCACGCGATCGACGTCGTCCTGATAGACCTTCCAATCCGTGCCGGGACGAGGACTGAACGGAGGGATCTTCTTATTTACCTTATAGTTCCAAGAAACATCGGTGACGAGATCCTTCAGGATCGGGAAAGACTTCATGGGGAAGACTTTAATCGGCTGATCGAGGGGCAGCGCATCCATCCGGGTCTTACACATCAGCCGTGGGCGGCCATTCACTTCGGCCGAGCAAGAGCCGCACTTCGCGGCTTTGCAATTCCAGCGCACGGCCAAATCGGGCGCGAGGTGTCCCTGGATATAGTGGATGGCGTCGAGCACAACCATTCCAGGAGCCACGGGAACCCGATATTGCTCGGTTTTCCCGCCCTGACGGTCTCCTCGGAATACTTCTAAAATGGCGTCGGCCATCTGGTTCCTCCGCTACTTCCCTTTGCCTGCGACTGCCTCCGCTTCGTCGGCCAGGAGCTTTTGCAGTTCTTCCGGCATAGCTGGAACAGGTTCCTGGCGAAGCATCATGGCTCCCTTTTGCGAGGCGATGACGTTGTTCTGCTTGCCCCAGGTGGCGTCCAGCGATGGGTAATCGATGCGGCTGTGGGCTCCCCGGCTTTCGCGACGCGCCAAAGCGCTGCGGGTAACGGCTTCCGAGATGGTCAGCATCGATTTCAGATCGAAGGATAAGTGCCAGCCAGGATTGAACATCCGCGAGCCATCCACATGCATGCGCCTGGCCCGCTCGTTAAGCTTCTCAAGCTCCTGCAAAGCTTCCTCAAGGTCCCCTTCAACGCGGAAGATTCCCACCAGCTTTTGCATCGTCTCCTGCAAATCGCGATGAATCGCGTAGGGAGATTCGCCGTTGCCATTTTGAAATGGCGCCAGCATCTCGCGTTCGGCCTCGTCGATCTGAGCCTGGTCGATTGTGCCTTGACGGACCTTTTTAGCAGATTGAGCGGCTGCCATACCCGCACGCCGGCCGAAAACGAGCAGGTCAGAAAGGGAGTTGCCGCCCAAGCGATTCGCGCCATGCAATCCCGCGGCGACTTCGCCCGCGGCGTACAGTCCTGACACTGTCGACTCAGCTGTTTCGGGGTCGACGCGCACCCCGCCCATCACGTAGTGGCAGGTGGGGCCGACTTCCATTGGACCTTTGGTGATATCCACGTCGGCCAGTTCAAGGAACTGGTGATACATGCTGGGGAGCTTTTTCTTAACGTATTCCGCGGGCTTTTGAGAAATATCCAGGAAGGCGCCTCCGTGTTCTGAGCCGCGGCCTTCGCGAACTTCGGTATAGATGGCGCGCGCGACGACATCGCGGGTGGAAAGCTCCATGCGCTTGGGATCGTACTTCTCCATGAAGCGCTCGCCATTCTTATTGCGAAGGATACCGCCCTCTCCGCGCACGGCTTCCGTAACGAGGATGCCTTGCACGCCGGGAGGCCAGACCATGCCCGTGGGGTGGAATTGGACGAACTCCATGTCTTTGAGTTCGGCCCCGGCTTCGTAGGCGAGCGCCATCCCATCGGCGGTGTACTCCCACGAGTTCGAGGTGACTTTATAAATTTTTCCGATTCCGCCTGTTGCCAGCACGACAGATTTGGCTTTGAAGACAACGAAGCGGCCCTGTTCGCGCCAGTAACCGAACGCGCCTGCCACGCGGTCGCCGTCTTTAAGGAGACGCGTGACCGCGCATTCCATGTAGACATCGATGCCCAGGCCGACGCCGCGATCCTGCAGCGTGCGGATCATTTCCAGGCCGGTGCGGTCGCCAACGTGACACAGGCGTTTGTATGTATGTCCACCAAAGGCGCGCTGCAGAATCTGGCCGTCGGAAGTGCGATCGAAAAGCGCGCCCCACTGTTCGAGTTCGCGAATACGGTCAGGAGCTTCCTGTGCGTGGAGTTGGGCCATACGCCAATTGTTGAGGAATTTGCCGCCGCGCATGGTGTCGCGGAAATGGGTTCGCCAGTCGTCGGCATGGTCCACATTAGCCATGGCCGCGGCGATGCCGCCCTCGGCCATAACGGTGTGAGCTTTGCCCAGCAACGATTTGCAGACGACGCCGACGGATGCGCCCTGCGCCAGCGCTTCGATAGCCGCACGAAGCCCGGCGCCGCCCGCGCCAATGATCAAAACATCGTGTTCGTGTGTTTCAAACTTGGTGGTCACAGTATTGTAATGTCCCGCAAAACTCCGGCTGCAACCAGCCGGATATAGAGATCGGTCAGACCTACTGAAATCAAGCTGCACCAGGCGTAGAGCATGTGCCGTTCATTGAGAATACTAATGGCGCGCCAGCCCGTGTGCCGTGGCGATCCCATCGAAGTACAGGAGAAGCAATCAATCTTGCCGCCTACGAGATGCCGCAGAGAGTGGCAAGACACGGTATAGGTCGAGAGAAGAACCACGTTGACCAGCATGATGATGCTTCCTACGCCGACGCGGAAATGGCCATCCAGAAAAAACGCGATGATCGCGTCGTACCAAAGAAAGCCCAGAACGATAATGGCCGCATAGAGGAAGTAGCGATGCAGATTCTGAAGGATGAAAGGAAATTTGGTTTCTCCGCAGTAGTTGCGCTTGCGTTCCCCGACCGCACAGGCCGGGGGATCCATGAAATATGCGCGATAGTAGGCTTTGCGATAGTAGTAACAGGTTGTTCGAAATCCCAGCGGAAAAGCCAGGATCAAAAGCGCGGGAGACCATGGCCAGAAATGATGCTGGGGATCAATGAGCGGCGAATAGAAAGGCGAAAGATAAGGACCCCAGGCATAGTAGGCGCCCTCGAACGCACGGAACGTCGCGTAAATGCCAAATGCTCCCAGGAGCAGCGCCGCGGGCAGAATCTCGGTCCACCAGGCGTCCCGACGGAGCGTGCCTACGAAGTGCCCCTGACTGACTGTTACCGATTCCCCTGCCATTTCGTCATTGGCCTCCGGATCTAGAATCGAACCCGAACTCTTGAATGGATATGACGCACACTTCCGACGGCGCGCCGTTTCGAGTCGCGTTCGCCTCGCAATCCGAAACTATCGCAGTGCTATAGGTTACCTGGTGCAAGAGCAGTTGCGAGAATAAGCGATCGCACAAGATTCGATCGCGGACGCTGCGCCGTGTACAGAAGTCCCTGTACTCCAAACCTCAAAAATACGATGGCGGTGAATGGCTGTCAAGGGCGAAGCCATTCCAGCGGCGAAGCTTATTCAGGCTTCTTTTGAGACTTCGATTGGGAATTCGGCGGAGCTGAGAAGACTAGCGAACAAACAGCAGGAGTGACCCGCTGGAAACGACGTGCGAGACCAAGGTAGAGGCGCAAATACGGATTCAGGATGCCGAGGCTCCGGCGACAGCTTCGTTCGCACGTGCCGCCATGGGCGTCGCAAATGTTGTGACAGGCTGTTGTGTTATCGGCGTAGGCGGTGCCGGCCCCTGGTTCTGGAACACCAGGCGTCGCGCGTCCCGATCCCAATCGATGCATACCATATCGCCCAATTCGACTTGCCCGGAGGCGAGCAGGTTGGCGAGCGGCGAAACTACTTGCCGGGCAATAGCGCGCTTCAAATGCCGCGCCCCGTAACGCAGGTCTGTACCTTCGCGTAAGAGGAAGGCTTTTGCGTCCGGCATAACCCGGAACATAAACGGCACGCGGCCCCCATCCAGCACCTGTTGCTGAACAATTGCTAATTCGATATCGAGAATTTCTCCGAGTTGTTCTGGTTGCAGCTGCTGAAAAACGACGACGCGATCCAGCCGATTGATGAATTCAGGCGAAAATCGCCGCCGAGCAGCCTCTACGGCGGTGCGTTGGAGTTTCATGGTCAGACCGGCTGCTGATTGCGCCGATGGTTCCACGAATCCCATTGCTTTGCTCACCAGAGCCGTGATTTCGCGCGCGCCCAGGTTTGAGGTGAGAACGATAATCGTTTGCGATAGATCGACACGACGTGTATCGCCAAGCGTCAAGGTGGCTTTGTCCAGGATGCCGAGCAGCAACTGCCAGAGGGCGTCGCTGGCCTTTTCTATTTCGTCGAAGAGCACGAAGCTGAGTCTGATCTGATCGGTGTGATACTGGCTGAGCGTCTCTTCGGTGATGAGCGGGTGAGTATCGCGATGACCCAGGTAGCCTGGAGGCGAGCCTATGAGCTTGGCGATCTCGTGGGAGTGCTGAAACTCCGCGCAGTCGATCTTAACGACCGCTTTCCTATCGCCGAACAGGACTTCGGCGGCGGCCTCGACGATGCGGGTCTTCCCCGAGCCGGTAGGGCCCAGGAAAAGCAAATTGCCCACAGGCCGTCCCGGCGCGTGCATACCCGCGCAGAAGACCTGATAAACCGATACTAGGGCTTCGACTGCCTCATCTTGTCCCACGACTTTGGAGCGCAAAGCGGCCTCAAATTCTTGCAGCTGCGGGCTCCGTTTGGTGGGATCAAGAACTCTGCTTTGAGTATTCATTGCGCTCTCCCGAAGAATTCTGGGCTCAGGTGCCGAACTCTTGCCGAAAAGCGTGCGCGCATTTGTTTGCAGCGTGAGTTTGTGTTTTGCTTTTCTGCTCACGTTGTACGCTCACTGTGCAACAAAACGCAGCGAGTGAGAATCCGTCAAAGTCCATGGGAATGGGCATAAAATGCCGGTCTAAAGTCACATCTGGGTACGTATTTCCACAGCGATTGGACCCGAGAAGGGGTCAGAAAAGTACCGATAAATTCAAGGAAGCGCATTAGCGCGGGCCCGCTGGTTTCGTGCGAACGAATTTTGGCGCCCACGCCATATGCCAACTAACTATCTGGATGGAATGGACTTTTGCTCGGCTTTCGCCTTCTTTAGAATGGAGTAGATGCCGAATCTGACCGTATTCCTTGGCAAGGGGGGAGTCGGCAAGACTACGATTTCAGCTGCGTATGCGCTGCATCGGGCGATGCGGGACAGGAAAAGCTCCGTTCTCCTTCTCTCGACCGATCCGGCCCACTCTCTTTCCGATATTTTCGATCAGGCGTTCGGCGACTCACCGCAGAAACTGCGCATGGCTTCAAAGGCGCGATTGGACGTGTGGGAGGTCAACGCCGAAAAGCGATTTCGCACTTTCTTAGACCAACATAAAGAGGCGCTCCTCTCAATCCTAGAGAAAGGCTCCATCTTTTCGCGCTGCGATCTCGAACCGCTGCTGGAAACTACATTGCCGGGAATGGCGGAAATAGCGGCGCTTTTGGCGATGACGGACGCCCTGGATTCCGGCAAATACGACCACGTTGTGGTGGATACAGCGCCTGTAGGGCACACTTTGAGGCTTTTTGCCCTGCCTCAATATTTTTCCAATTTTCTCGATATTCTGGATTTGGCCGCTAGCCGCGATCGGCTGCTGGCTGAACATTTCGGAGGCGCGGTGCAACGCGTTCCTAATACTCTGGTTGAGAATTGGCGGCAGATGGTAGAGGCAATAAGGGTGGCGCTTCTGCGGAATTCGGAGATCTTTCTAGTGACGACGCCCGAGAAATTTTCTCTCAATGAATCCCGCCGTGCCGTCGCCGCGCTGCGTTCGTTTTCACCGGATTTGGATTTGGCGGGAATTGTCTTGAATCGAGCGGTCCCCAGATCTCAGCGCTGCCCAATTTGCTGGCCACGATATGCCGCGACCCGTGACGCGCGTCAGTTTTTCCGCCGGCATTTCCCTGGTAAACATATCTACACCGCCGAAGACGCCGGAGCACCGATCATGGGGATGAGACTACGCGCCTTCGGCGACCATGTTTTTGCAGGCAAGAAATTTAGCTGGAGTGGGCTGCCGAAGGCAAAGCCCAGGGAGATTCGCTTAGAGCGGCTGGACTGGCCGATTATAGATCGATCGCTTTCGATGGTTTTGGGGAAGGGAGGAGTGGGAAAGACAACGATTTCGGCGGCACTTGGGTTTAATACTCGGCTGCGCTCCCGCGATCCCGTTGATATCTGTTCGGTCGACCCGGCGCCTTCTTTGGACGACATCTTCCAGACTGACATTTCGGACGAGCCCCGTCCCGTGCTGGGAGATCCGAAATTCCTCGCCTCGGAAATGGATTCCGTCGCCGTATTCCAGGTGTGGGCCCGTCGGGTGAAGGAGGCCATTGACCAAGCCACCACTGCGGAAGTATCGAGCATTCACGTGGATCTTTGGTTCGAACGCCAGTTCTTTTCGCGGCTTCTCGAGAGCGTTCCGCCGGGCGTGGACGAAATACTGGCGGTGCTCCGCGTGGTCGACTTGGTCCGTATGCGTTCGAGCCGTGTGTTGATCGACATGGCGCCCACCGGGCACGCACTCGATCTTCTGCGGACGCCGGATCGCATCCTCGTATGGACCAGGCTATTATTGAAAAGTCTGGCCCACCACCGTACACTCGCCCTGGCACGCGATGCCGGGGTGAAAATCGCGGAACTCGGGAAGGGTGTCCGCGATTTGTCCAAGTTTCTAAAAAATTCCCGAGAGACTCGGGTCTACGTCGTTATGCTTCCGGAAGCGCTACCTGACAGGCAAACTGAGCGGCTCATTGCCGCGCTCTCCAAGCTGCGCCTTCAGACTGGAGCCATATTCGTCAATCGCGTCCTCTTCAAGGATGACGTGAGCGACTGCCGGCGTTGTTTGCGCAGGCGTCAGTGGCAACTCAAGACGCTCGGTCGGTTATCGGCGCGGTATTCGCAGATCCCTATTTACGTCGTGCGAAACTTCCCCAACGAGATTGCCGGCAAAAAAGCGCTCCGCAGCTTTACAGGCGAGTTATGGCGGCTAGCGTGAAGGTCACTCAACTCGCCAAGGCCGTCGCGCCCGCTCAAGCGCCAGCCACCGTCATTCACCTGTACGGTGTGACCAAGGCCCGGGGCCCTTCTCCTAGTCTGTTTCGGCGCTTAAAAGGAGTCGACGGCGCTGCGCCTGTTGAAGCGCTCGATTGCGCTGGGCTCGTCTGCTGGATCAGCCGGGTGCCGGAAGCAGAATTCGCTCAGAACCTTTCGGAAAATATGCAAAATCTCGATTGGCTTGCCGGCGCCACAACCAGGCATCAACAGGTTGTTTCCGCTATCGCTCAAGCCGCGGACGTCCTGCCCGCGCGTTTCGGGATAGAATTTCTCAATGAGAAATCGCTCCTGGCGCACGTCGAGAGCCGGAAATCTGTTCTGGAGGCTGATTTCAATCGCATAGCAGGCAAGGAAGAATGGGGCGTAAAGGTTTTTGCCCTGCCGATCGCGGCACCGGTGAGCAAGAAGAAAATCCGCACCGGGAAAGAATATCTGCAGGCGAAATCAGCCCTTGTTCGGCGAGCCGTGAAGCGGTCAGGCCCCGAGCTTGTGGAGTTCGCCAAAGCCCTGGAATCGGTGGCCGACGACGTTGCGGAAGGCGGGAAATTCGCTGCGACCAGGCGCGACCTGGAGTTCCATAAAACGATTTTGTTGAAACGGAAGGATCGCAAGAAGCTCGAAAGTCTTGCCCGTCGCTATTCGAAAAAATGGAAAGATCAAAGGCGGATCGAATGCACGGGGCCTTGGCCGCCGTTTTCTTTCGTTTCGCGCACTGAGCCATCTGAATGATCGAATCCCATGCCTGAACGCGACTGTGCCTGGACACCGAATGCCTGAACAGAAACCCGAGATAGTCCTCATTGGCGACGATGAATCCGCAGATCTCACTTTGCTGGATCTAGTCGATCATGTTCTCAATACAGGCGTAGTCATCCGCGGCAATCTGGTGCTCTCGCTGGCGGGGGTGGACTTAGTTTATCTGGGTCTGGACCTTATCGTCAGTTCCGTCGAGACCGCGTTGCGCCACATGGCGAAGAGTTCTTTGCCGCCGGCGGCTGCCCGGCGTCGCACAAAGCGTTAAGACGGGCTTCAATTCGAATACCAGTGCTTGCCTACTGCGTCGCGGAACAGCAAACGCAAATCGAAAGCCTCGGTACCGGAGTTGAAGGGGCGCCGGTTCGGTGGATCGATGTGGGCGGCCTGCGCTGCTTCGTATCCGATTTCGCCGCGCAGATGCCTTATGCGCCCGTGCCGGAAATGGTAAAAGCGTTTAACCAGGTTTTGCAGCGGATCTTTGCGCAAGCCGTTATCATTCCTTTCCGCTTCCCGACGATCGTTGAAAGTGAAGATAGTCTTAGACAATTCGTGGAAACTCGGGCGGCAGAGTACAAAGACGGCCTTAAGCGTTTGCGCAACAAGGTCCAAATGGATGTCCGTATCAGCTTTAAGGTTCCCGACAACGTGAAGACTTCCTCATTGCAGTCTGGAAGAAGCTACCTCGATGGCAGACGGGAGCGCTACCAAAAGGCACAATCAGTTATGGACGAATTCCGGCACGTCTCAACCGCACTGGCAGAAGGATGGATTCAGCGCGATACGTCTTCCGGGATTCGAGGATTTGCGCTGGTGGATCGCTCTTCGCTTGCTGTTTTCCTGGAGAAAATCGGCACTGTCGTTACCCCTGCCGATATCTCGGCTCGCCTCACCGGGCCATGGCCTCCGAGTGAATTCGTGGAAATTACACCTGAGTGACGATAAAACACGTGAGTGAGAAACCAACAAACAGAGATTCGTCGGAGGGAGAGGGCCGCGAAAAGACGACTTCAGCCCCATCGCGAATCGAATTGTCTCCTGACAATATCGAACAAGGCCTTGCGAAGCTCGTTCTTACGCTTATCGACTTTTTGCGGCAACTGCTTGAGAGACAAGCGATTCGCCGTATGGAAGGGGGGACGCTAAGCGACCAGGAAATTGAGGAGATGGGCGAAGCCTTGATGAAACTGGAGGCTAAAATCCGGGAGTTGTCTGAACAATTTGGCCTATCGCCTGCCGACTTGAATATCGACCTGGGCCCCTTAGGCCGGCTTCGCTAGGGTCAAATTATCGCCTTCCCAAGTTATTGAAAAAGAAAACCTTCTACTCCAGCTATACAGGAAAACACTTATTGACGTGCCTTTGCCCGCCGTCTACCATCCGCCCCTTCGTCCCCTGGACGGGATCTTCAAGGTTTAAACCCGCCCAAAAAGTGAGCGCGATTCTATGGAGAAGGTGCCGACTGTCTCTGGAACGGCGAATCTTGTCGATATTTTGGATCGCGTTCTCGATAAAGGTCTGGTGATTGCGGGCGACATCCGTGTCTCATTGGCAAACGTGGAGTTACTTACGATCCGCATTCGTCTGTTGATTTGTTCCGTGGATAAGGCCGAGCAGATTGGGCTCAACTGGTGGAAGTATGACCCGCATTTGACGCTGCCAGGGCCGTCGCCTGCCTCGCTACCAAGAGCTCAGCGAGGTGCACGCCGGCCGAGAGTTGCGAAAGCAGCTAAGCCTAGAAGAAGAGCTTAGTAGTAGAAAGGACGGTCCTATGGCAGTTGAACGCGTATCGGGTGGATCCAGCCTAATCGATGTCCTTGATCGAGTTCTAGACAAGGGCATCGTTATTGACGCCTGGGTGCGCATCTCGTTGGTCGGAATTGACCTGATCACGGTCGAAGCACGCGTCGTGGTCGCATCCATCGACACCTATTTGAAGTACGCGGATGCGGTGGGTCTAACAGGCTTGGTTTCGAGACCGCAGCTCGGTCCCGGCGAAGAGCCGGAACTGCCGGTCGAGCCGACGAGACGTGCGGCCCGCGCCCCTGCGCGGCGAAGCGCCCCGGCGTTAAACTAAGGGGCTGAAGGAATGGCTCCGGTGGCCAGCCCGCGCGTATTAGAAAAACCTGTCCTGCTCATGCAGGACAGGGGTGGCGACTCAGCAGCACTGCGCCTGCTCTCCGCGGAGCGCTCCGAAGAAATCTTTCCCATCCTGCTCGAAGAGATCGTTAAGATCGGTTTCCCGCGAGCGCTCGTCCTCGAAGTGGACTTCGACAATGGCGAGGTCAAGGCCACAGCCTCACTGAACTGCGATAGAAACGAAGTAGCGAAAGTTTCACACCTCTCTTTGGGCTCGCGACAATCCCATCATGACCGTGCTGCAGCGGCTAAATCCCGGTGTTCTGCCGAATCCCACGGGCAAAGGCGCATCCTTTTATGCCTACCCGATGATTTACCGCAGTCGAACCCGCTGCTGGGAGGCGGAACGCGAGCGCCGCGAAGATTGTCTGGCGGTACAGAACGCGCGACTTTCCCGGCATCTGCCGCTTGGAGGGTCAGGTTTGCAGTGCGTGCGGCATGCGCGCCTATGCCACCCTGCTTCTTGCCCAACTCGGCAAAGACACACCGCCCGCCCGCCTGGATCAACTGCGCAACCTGGCTGAACGTGCCAATAGCTATCTGGCGCGGCTCTTCAAAATCGAACACTACTTCAACCGCATGCGCGATATGGAAGTGACCATCTCGCGGCTCAGCGCGGTTATGCAGAGCATGGCCGACCCGGTTATTTTCACCGACGATCAGCATCGCGTGGTGATTCAAAACCGCGCTGCCGAGAGATTTTTCCGCGTGCCGGAGGGCATCGGCGATGGCGGCCGCCGCGCCGTGGAGCTGAATAACCTTCTGTTTTCGGCTGCGCTTTCCTCCATGATGGTCAGCGGAAAAGACACTTCGCGAGACCTCACTTTAGTGGATGTCATGGAAGGCGAGGAAGTTCTTTTCGAGGCCGTTTGCGCGCCCACGCAGAGCTCAGATGGAACGCGAACCGGCATGGTCACCGTGATGCGCGACGTCACCGATTTGCGCCGCGCCGATATGGAAGTGCGCGCCAATCTGGACAAACTGCGCGTTGCCGAAGAGATCGTGCGGCAGGAACGAGACCGGCTCAACCTGGTCATCGAAAACGTCGGGCGATCCGATCGTGGTGGCGGACAATTCGGCAAAAATCGTGCTCCTCGATTCGCTCGCCAAAGAGCTGTTTGGAATTGCCGAAGGCTCCAAGCATCCGCAGGTGATGAAGAATCTGGCCAAGCTCGATGCTTATTTGACGGCTTTACTTTTCTTTTGCCGATAAGGATAACCGCACTCTGCGTCTCTACAATCCCTCTTCACAGTCCGAAGTGGAATATGCGGCGCGCTCCGGCAAAATTTATGACGCCCGCGGCCAGGTTTCTTACACCGTAACCGTCCTGCGCGATTTCACAGCATGGAGAAAGCTCGAGCAACTGCAGATGGAACGGCGCATGCTTGAGATTGAAAAGTTCGCGGCCACCGGCAAGCTGGCAGGCACGATCGCCCACGAAATCAATAACCCGATGGAGGCGATCAAGAACGCCATCCACATTCTCGGCGAGAAAGTCGAGCCGGAGTAGCAAGCAGATTTATGACGTTCTCAAGAGTGAGACTGAGCGCGTGACGCGTATTGTCCGCCAAATGCTCGGTCTGTATCGAAACGTCGTGCAGTTCGATAGTTTCGATATAAACGGGGTGGTCGAAGACACGTTGGCGCTCTTCGCGCGGCCGCTCGCCAAGGCTGGCATCGTCGTGGATAAGAGGCTCGGCGAACTCCCGCCGTTCAAGGGGTCGGGCGACCAGTTCCGGCAGTTGCTATCGAACCTGGTGGTCAATTCTCGCGACAGCATGGCATCCGGGTGGCAAGCTGGTGATTCGAACGCGAGGAATCCGCTCCGCGGATGGATTGCGGCGGTGGATCAGTCTCAGCGTGGCGGATACCGGCTGCGGGATCAGCCCGGAAATTCAGAAAGTCCATGTTCGAGCCTTTTGTGACCACCAAGGGCGGAAAGGGAACGGGCCTCGGGCTTTGGATTGTGAAAGGGATTGTCGAGAATCACACCGGCCGGATTCGCGTTCGAAGCGCGTTGGGCAAGGGCACCATAATCAATCTGGTGTTTCCGATTTCAACGTGAGTCCGATTGCCGAAGTCCGGTAATGAAGTCTGGTAGTGAAGTTTGTAATGGCGCTGTATGAAGCAGAGTGCTCGATCGTTGCAGCGTTTCGTGGACACTGGATTATCAAGAAAGCTGTTCGAGTGAGGAAAGCTTATGCCGGCCAAACTTGAGCGATCATCGCGAAAAGAGCAATTTGCGTCTGAAAGACGATCTGCACGTAAAGATCAACGAAGCCGCTTCCGCGGTCGTCGCCATCGGCCCCAGGTGAAGGCGGGCGCTACGTGTACGGAATTGTTCGCTCCAAAGGAGCCATGAATTTCGGGAGTATTGGCATCGGCGGAGCCGGCGAACAGGTCTATACCGTAAATTATGTGGATATCGCCGCTGTGGTGAGCAAGACCGGCGTGGCCATCTTCGACCCCACGCGTGAAAACGCCCTGGCCCACGAGCACGTAATCGAGACGGTGATGAAAAATCACACCATCATCCCTATGAGTTTCGGCACCGTTTTTCGCACCGACGACGACATTCGTGAAGTTTTGAAAGGCATCTACTCTTCCGTGAAAGACGTGCTCGAGCAGATGGCCGGCAAATTGGAATTCGGACTGAAGGTCAACTGGGATCGCGACCAGATCATCCAGGAGTTGATGGAGCAGGACGAGGAAATCCGCCGCTTCCATCGCGAAATCATTCGCAAGCAATTGCAGTCGACTTATTTCGCGCGCATGCAGCTGGGCCGCATGATCGACAAAGCGCTTGCGGAACGCGCCATTCAGTACGTTCGCGAAATCTATGAAGCGCTGCGCATCTGCTGCGTGGCCTCGCGTGACAATCAGCCTATCGGCGACAAAATGATCATGAATGCGGCGTTTCTGGTGGAGCGCGAACGCGAATCCGAATTCGACCGCGTGGTGAACAAGATCGCCAGAAAGTACGGAAAGCGCCTCAAGTTCAAGTACACGGGCCCCTGGCCGCCCTATAACTTTGTGAATATTCGGCTGAAGTTGGAGCGCGTGACAGCCTCGTAGATGTTTAAGGGAGCGCCTTGTTCCTGATTGACGATCTGCTCGGGTTGCCAGTGTCGGGAATCAAATTTGTTCTGCGCACTCTGCGCAGGTCGCCGAAGAGCAGTATACGGATACTGCGCCGGGAAAGCGGCGGTTGCTGGAGCTGCAACTCGAGCTGGAGTCGGGTGAAATCACGGAGCAGGAATACGTTCGCCAGGAGGCGGATATTCTGCGCGAGCTTCGCGAAATCGAGAATCGCAAGCGCAGAATGGCGGGAGCGCAGCCCGAAGAGGCGCCTGCCCTGCCGCAGTTCGAAATCGAGTCGGCTCTAGGCCATGACAGCCCGAAAGAATACGGGGTCCCGGCGCGAAGGAAAGCGGATGAAAAAGCGCGTTGAGCTTCTGCCGCCCTCGGACGATGCCGCCCGCGATGAGGGACCGCGCCTGATCCCCCTGGGAGATCGCACGCGCGAGCCTTCGCGGCTGGAGCATTATCTGGACCTTGCCGATCGCGCTCTGAGCTTGAAGAAGCGCGATCGGAAAGCAGAAGCCGGATATAGAAAGCTGAATTCGAAGCTTATTGCCCTTTGCCGGAGAGAAGGACGATGGCCGAAAACAAAGGACGCAAGCGCCTGCTGTTTGTTGACGACGAACCCAGCATCCGCCTCACATTGCCTCCCATCCTCGAGAAAGCGGGATTTGAAGTGCATGTCGCGGAGAGCGTCGCGGATGCCCTGTTTGAGATCAACTCCTTTCAGTTCGACGCCCTGGTCACCGATTTGAATATCGGCGAGGAAGGCGATGGCTTTCTCGTCGCCAGTGGCATGCGGCATATTCAGCCGAATTGCACGGTATTCATCTCTGACCGGATATCCGGCATTCGAGACGGCTCTACAAGCGATCCACAGCCAGGTGGATGATTACCTGGTGAAGCCGGTCGAAATCGATTCGCTGGTGAATGCGCTGAAAGGCAGGCTCGAAAACCCCAGCGGCAAAGCGGAAGCGAAGCGCATCTCCGCTGCTGCTAAAGGAAAACAGGGCGGAACTCGAGGCCGGGATCATTGCTGCTATCAAGCGTGAGGCCAAAGCTTCTTCGAACTCCTTTGAGGAACTCGCCGGCTTTCTTTCTGGATTTCTGAAAGCAGTCGTTGAATTCATGGATCAGCAAAGCGACAAACCCAAAGCTGATGCCTTGCGTTCCGCTGCGCAGTATGGCCAATGGAGAGCACGGGGCGGCGCTTCTGCCGCGAACATCGCCAGGGATTTCCGCATGGTCGAGGAAGCTGCATATCAGCTCATCCAAAAGAGCATGAACGTCACGGATATGCTTCCGCTGATTTCCGATTTAAGGCGATTGGGGGTCGGATTGAATTTGCTGATGGAACAATCGCTTCAAAGCTTTGTCGGGAGTGCCAAGAAAACCGCCCCGAACTAGTGAGTTTGGAATTGTTCGTCAGCTATGCTACCGGATGGCCAAATGAGCGCGTCTTCCGTATTTGAGAGGCCCACCTCGTCCGGCGCGTTGACTCCGGAGGAACAAAAGAAGGCTGTAGAAGAATGGAAGCGTTTGGCCGGACAACTGTTTCTGTCGTCCCGCGACGCGATAACTCTGGTCGACTCCGCCGGCAACATTCTCACTTGGAATCCCTCCGCTGAACGCCTCTACGGATGGAAAGAAGTCGAGGTTCTCGGCAAGCCTTTTCTCGAGTTAGTGAAAGCGGAACTGCCCCGGCCGCTCGGTCAGATCGAAAATATTCTGCGGCGCGAAGGCTATTGGGAATACGAGCTCAAGGAAACCACGCCGGCAGGGCCCTCAGATCGCGGTTGCCAGCCGCTGGACGGCCTGGAGGAATAGTGCAGGAGTAGCCCTCGGGCGCCTGCATCTGGATACCGACCTCACGAAATTAAGGCGTGCCGAGCAGCAATTGCGCGTCGTTTCCGGTCATCTTGCTGAATTTGCGAGACGAAGAGCGCCGTAAACTCGGCCGCGATTTGCACGATAGCGCCGGCCAGTTGCTTTCCATGGCCAAGCTGAACCTCTCGCTCGCCGAGGAGCATCTCGGAACCGTACATCCGCGCGCCGCCGCCTACCTCGAGGAATGCTCGAAACTCATCGATCAGGCTTTGTCTGAAGTCCGCACGATCTCATATCTTCTGCATCCGCCGTTGCTGGAGGAACTTGGTTTGGCCGGCGTTCTGCCTTGGTATGTGGCGGGATTCGCCGAGCGCAGCCGGATCAAGGTTACTCTCGATGCGCCTAAAGAGATGGGCCGGCTTCCACGAGAGCTGGAGCTCGGGCTGTTTCGTATCCTGCAAGAATGCCTCACGAATATACATAAGCATTCGAATAGCGCAACGGCCAACATCTCGTTGTCTCTTGCCAATAAGCAGGTCCGGCTGAAGGTCGAAGATCAAGGCAAAGGTATGCGCCACAACGGCCAAGGAAAGCGGCAATCGAGGGTAGAACGTCGGGCGTGGGTCTGAACGGAATTCGCGAACGCGTCACGAATCTCGGAGGCCTTATGCAAATCCGCAGCGGAGATTGGGGCACGGCCGTTGAGGTCGTCTTTCCTTGCGTTGAAATCAGCACGGAGCCGGTTTAACTAGCTCTGCTGTTTAATTTCCGCCGCTTGAGTTAAAGCTTTCGGGATTCCCACCGTCGTCGCGTTCGCTTTCGAATACCTCAGTTAGAATGAGTTATGGCCCGCCTGGAGGAATATCGTCGAAAGCGCCGGTTTGACCGCACCCCGGAACCTTCCTCACCCAAAGCTGTGCCGCAACTCGAAGGCACGTTCGTCGTGCAGAAGCACGCCGCGCGCAGGCTGCATTACGATTTCCGGTTGGCGATTGATGGCGTGCTCAAATCCTGGGCGGTGCCGAAAGGGCCTTCGCTGAACCCCGCCGACAAACGTATGGCGGTACAGACCGAAGATCACCCGATGAGCTATGCCGATTTCGAAGGAAACATTCCCGCGGGCAATTATGGCGCGGGTACGGTTATGGTTTGGGACCGCGGCAGGTTCCGCGTCGAGGGAGAGCGCGGCGCGCAAGAGCAATTAGAACACGGCGAGATCAAATTCAGATTAGCCGGCGAAAAACTTCGAGGCGGCTTTGTTTTGGTGCGGACCAAGCGAGGCGATAAGCAACCCGAATGGCTGATGATCAAGCATCAGGACGAGGCTGTCGATCCCGCCTGGAACATCGACGAGCACGACGGCTCCGTCCTGACCGGCCGAACTCTCGACGAAATCGCCCGCGAATTGCCGCCAAAGCGAGAGCCAACGCCGCTGCAGCCGGGCGAGTTGGAAGGAGCGCGAAAGGCGGCGATGCCTGCCTCGGTCTCTCCGATGCTGGCCACGCTGATCGACAAGCCCTTTTCAGATCCGGGCTGGCTTTTTGAAATCAAGTGGGATGGCGCTCGTACGCTGGCCTGGGTCGAAGATGGCGAGGTGCGATTGCGTTCGCGGGCCGGCAATGAAGTTACGCACCAGTATCCCGAATTAGCTTCGCTACCGCAGCACCTGAACGTCAAGCAGGCGATTTTGGATGGCGAAATCGTCGTTCTCGATGAAACTGGGCGCAGCGAATTCGAGCGCATGCAGCAACGCATGAACGTACAGCGTCCCTCCCCCGACCTGCTTGTGCGCTATCCAGTGACTTATTTTTTGTTCGACCTGCTTTATTGCGATGGATTCGATCTGCGCGAAGTTCCCTTGCTCGCGCGCAAGAATTTCTTGCGGCGCATTCTGGATCCCGGCCGCGAATTTCGCTTTTCCGATCATCAGTTGGAAAAGGGCAAGGAATTATTCGAATTAGCCCGGCAGCAGGACCTGGAAGGAATCGTGGGGAAGCGCGTCGACAGCTTTTACGCCAGCACGCGCAGCCCGAGTTGGGTCAAGTTGAAGGCCACGAAAACTCTGGATGCAGTTGTGGGTGGCTGGACTGCGCCTCGTGGCAGCCGCACTCATTTCGGATCCTTGCTTCTCGGCCTTTATCAGGGGAAGGCGCTGCGGTTCGTGGGCCATGCCGGAACGGGCATGGATGAGAAGATGCGCGATTCGCTCATGAAGAAATTGCGCGAACTCGAAATCGACAAGTGCCCCTTCGATAAAATTCCCGAAACAAATGAGCAGGCGTTTTGGGCGAAGCCGGAGCTTGTTGCGCACGTGCGCTTTATCGGTTGGACGCAGGAGCCGCGGCTGCGCGCTCCTGTTTTCCTCGCTTTGCGCAACGACGTCCGCCCGGAGGAGTGCCGCTGGGAGAACGAAGTGGCGCCGCAGGCCGCGCCCGCGATTGTTCATTCGCCCGAAATTGTGGGCACGGTCTTAAGTAAAAAAGAAGAGATCGAGGCGGAGCTTTTCTCCGGAAAGCGGAGTCGGTTACGTTAGATTTCGAAGGAAAGCGTTTCCGGCTCACTCATCTCGAACAAGGTCTTCTTTCCCGAATCCGGTTACACCAAGCGCGATCTGGTGTCCTACTACTATCGGGTCGCGGATTATCTGCTGCCCTTCCTTAAAGACCGGCCTTTGGTGCTGCGCCGCTATCCGGATGGAATCAAGGGGCAGGCGTTTTTTCAGAAGAATATGCCGGAGGGCGTGCCTAAGTGGATCGAAACTGTAAGCGTACCTTCGGAAGGGAAACGCGAAGATGTCCAGTACGTAATTGCCAACGACCTTGCGTCGCTGCTCTATCTCACCGGACTGGGCTGCATCGACCATAATCCGTGGTCAAGCCGCCGCGATGACCTGGAGCATCCCGATTATTTTTTCTTTGATCTCGATCCGGCCGACGGCACCGAATTTGCGAACGTGCTGACCATTGCCCGCGCGCTGCATGAAAAGCTTACGCAGGTCGGACTGAAAATATTTATGAAGACGTCCGGCGCCACTGGGTTCCACATCTATCTGCCGGTTGAACGAATCTACACGTTCGAGCAGTTGCGCATGTTTGGAGAAATCTTCGCCCAACTCGTCACTGCCGAACATCCGGAGCTCGTGACACACGAGCGCATTGTTTCGAAGCGACGGCCCGGCCGCGTGTTGATCGACGTAACGCAAAACTCGCTGGGAAGACCCCTCGCGGCGGCCTATACGGTTCGCGCATTTCCGAAAGCCCCTGTATCGACGCCAGTCGAAATCAGGGAATTGCGGCCCACTCTGAAGCCGGAAAAATTCAATATGAAAAATCTTTTCAGCCGGATCAAGGAGAAGGGCGACTTGTGGGCCGATTTTTGGCAAAGCCGCCAAAAAATCGAGCCCGCGCTCGAAGAACTCGGACTGAGTGCGTCCGTCTCTAAGAAATAGCCAGGGATTTCCCGCCTCACGATTGACTCCGCAAAAAATTGAGCACAATGTGCGATTTTGCGTTCGGGCAAGCTACAGGGCCGAATTGGAGGAGACATGTCGAAATCGCGCAGGCAATTTCTTGCGGAAGCATCCCTTGCTGCGTTTGCAGCGGCTGCCGGATGCAACAGCAAGCCGCAGCAGAGTGGAGAATTGCCGCCTGGCTCGCCGCCCCCTTCGGCCACTCCACCCGTAGGCCCTGAAGTCTCAACTTCAACTTTCGCCGAAGCCGAAAAGCTCGTGCAAGTCGAATTGAGCAGTGCTGACCGCGCCATGGCGGCTGGGAGTTGGCGTACCAGTTTGGCGTCGGTTTACGAGCGGCGAACCGGCCCGCGCAAGGCCGCATTGGAGCCGACTTTGGCGCCCTGGTCGCGCTGGGAAGCCGTGCTGCCCGATGAGAAGGCGGGCCCGGAGCGCGACCGATTTGTGCGGAGCAAAATCGCTCCTGGGCCACTGCCGGCAAACGACGCAGATATTGCTTTCGCGCCCGTCACACAGCTCTCGCGCTGGATCGAACAGCGAAAGCTTAGCTCCCAGCGCCTAACCGAAATTTATCTGCGGCGCCTCCAGCAGTTCGATCCCAAACTGCGTTGCGTCATAACACCAACGCCTGAGCTTGCACTGATGCAAGCAAAGAAAGCCGACCAGGAGATCGCCGCGGGCAAGTATCGCGGCCCGTTGCACGGGATTCCCTGGGGAACCAAGGACCTGCTGGATACTGCTGGAATTGCCACGACCTATGGTGCCGAGCCGTTCAAGAATCGCGTGCCCAGTGCCGACGCCACAGTGGTGAAGCGTCTCCACGACGCGGGTGCCGTGCTCGTGGCTAAGTTAAGCCTGGGTGCGTTGGCCCTGAACGACGTCTGGTTTGGCGGTCAGACGATGAATCCCTGGCTGCTCGAAGAAGGAGCGTCTGGTTCAAGCGCGGGACCGGGCGCGGCGACTGCAGCCGGGTTGGTGGGTTTCGCCATCGGAAGCGAGACGCAGGGCAGTATCACGAGCCCTTCCATGCGTTGCGGGATTACCGGATTGCGGCCAACGTTTGGGCGTGTGCCGCGCACAGGCGCCATGACGCTCTGCTGGTCGCTCGACAAGCTTGGCCCTATGACCCGCAGCGTTGAGGATGCGATGCTGGTGCTTCACGCTATTTCCGGATCCGACGCCGGCGATCTGTCCAGTGTGCCCAGCAAGCTGGACTTTGATGCTGGCGGCGCTGTGCAAGGGCTCCGCGTGGGTTACATCCCGGCTTGGATGAAGGGCGACCCGGCCACGGATGTGGATCGCGCGGCTCTGCAAGCCATTCCCAAGACGGGCATGATTCCGGTTGAGGTGACAATCCCCGATTGGCCGTACGACTCGCTTGACCTGATCCTCTTCGCGGAGGCGGCAGCCGCCTTCGAGGAGCTTACGCTCAGCCGCCAAGTGGACCAGCTCAAGATGCAAGTGCCCGATGCGTGGCCTAACCTTTTCCGCCAGGCCCGTTTTCTTTCGGCGGTGGATTTCGTTCAGGCTGACCGATTCCGTCGCAGCGTCGCCAATGAGATGGCCAAGGTCTTCTCGCAGGTGGACATGCTTCTTGTGCCGTCACTGCGCGACGAAGTGCTCACGATTTTCAATTTCACGGGGCATCCCTCGCTTACCTTGCGTGCGGGATTCGTCGAGGTGTCTACTGCGCGAAGCGACTGGGCGCCGGACCCGAAAAAGCCGCTGCCCACATTCTCGTCGCCGCGCCGAGTGCCTCACGGCGTCACGTTGATCGGACGGCTTTTTGACGAAGGCACGCTGGCGCGCGCGGGACTCGCGCTGGAAAAGACATTTGGCGTCGCTGAGGAAAGGCCGCCGGGGTTCTGACGCGCTATTGCCACTGGATTGTGACGCAATCGGGATATTCCGTGGCAGAGCGTTCCAGCTTTTCCGCCGAGCGCATCGGTGATATCCTCCACAGCCATAAGGTAGTCGGGCGCATTCGAATCTCCGCTCCGCATAGGGGGCTTTAATGTTGCGAAATCGTCGAGACTTTGCATACCTCATCGCCATGCTCCGGCGGTCACCGTTGGCAGGGCTAGCCTTTGTTTTGGCAATCACTGCGCTTCTGGCGATCACCGCGGCGGCACAGCCGCAAAAAGAAGAAAAGAGCAATATGCAGTTGGTGGGCTATAGCGACTTGCAAGCGCGCAGCGCTTATCAACCCACGATCCACCAGCAGGGGCAGCGGTGGATCGCCTATATCGGCCACCACGGCGGTTCGCAAATGAACACGATCACGGGAAAGCAGGAGGATAACGGCACCTCCATCGTGGACGTCACCGATCCCGCCCATCCTCGTTATCTTTCGCACATTCCGGGCGATCCGGAGAAAAATGGCAATCCGGAATCGGGCGGCGCGCAGATGGTGCGCATCTGCGACGGCAGCTCACTGCCGCATGCCGATAAAAGCAAAGTCTACATGCTGCGCACGTTTGGCGGCATGCGGCATGAAACTTGGGATGTGAGCGATCCGGCAAAGCCCGCCCGCCTGGCGGTCGTGGTGGAGGGCCTTGTGGATACGCACAAGAGCTGGTGGGAATGCGACACCGGCATCGCGTATCTGGTTTCGGGCGTGCCGGACTGGCGTGTGCGCCGGATGACGCAAATCTATGACCTCAGTGACCCCGCACATCCCGTGTTTATCCGCAATTTCGGATTGCCGGGGCAGCAGCCCGGATCAACTGGACCTGCGCCCACCGAATTGCACGGCCCTATGTCTACGGGCCCGGCCGGGAATCGCGTTTATTTTGGCTATGGCACCAATGGCGGAGGCATCCTGGAAGTCGTGGATCGCGATAAGCTGCTGAACGGGCCCAAAGAACCTACCGACGCGAACTTGCTTTACCCGCAGATTGCCAGGCTCGATATGCCGCCGGAGGCCGGCGCGCATTCAGCTTATCCGCTGCTCGGGATGGATTTGCCGGAATTCGCCAAACAGAAACCGCGAGTTTCAGCGGCTGCAGCTGGCATGGAACACGGCATGGCCGATACTACAGGCAAACCGAATCAGTCGCATCGCGACTTTGTCTTGGTTGTGGGAGAAACGACCGGCAACGAATGCCTCGAAAACAGGCAAATGGTGCGTGTCGTTGACATCACAAATGAGACGCATCCTTTCGGCGTGGCCAGCTGGACCGTGCCCGAATCCAGCGGAAATTTCTGCGACCGCGGCGGGCGCTTTGGCACGCATTCGAGCAACGAAAATCTCACGCCGATCTACTACAGGCGGATCGTTTTCATCGCGCACTTTAATGCCGGTCTGCGCGCTCTGGATGTTCGCGATCCGTTTCACCCTAAGGAGATCGCCTACTATATTCCGGCGATTACAGACAAAACGGACAAGCGCTGCGTGGGCACCGGCGCGGACCAGCACTGCAAAGTGGCTATTCAGACGAATAACGTGGAAGTGGACGACCGCGGGTACATCTACATCGTGGATCGCGCCAACACGGGAATGCACATCCTGGAGCTGACCGGCTCGGCGCGGCAGGTTGCGAATTTCGAACCGAAGCGCGTGTCGGAGAAGCGCTAGCTAAATACTAAATAGAAGTTCTGACTACGCCTGGATGATGTCGTTGCGAATCGCGTAGCGGACGAGCTCGGTCACCGAATGGCACTCGAGCCGTCGCATGATGTTGGCGCGATGTGTCTCAACGGTCTTGAAAGTGGTTCCGAGCGCGGCTGCGATCTCGCGGCTGTTCTTGCCCTCAGCCAGAAGCTGCACGATCTCCCGCTGCCGCGGCGTTAGCCGCAAAACTTTATCCTGGCCATTCGTCTTGGCCGGCTTTTCCCGGTCGTCGAGGAAAACCTGGGGCACCTTGGAAGTGAAAAAAGTCTTGTTGCGATGCAGAGCTTCAACTGCCTGGACAAGCTCGCTGGCCGCGTCGGACTTCAAAACGTAACCACGGACACCAGCTTTCAGCATCTGCTGAATCAGCGGATCGGAATGGTGCATGGTCAGGATGAGTACCTTGGTGGGAGATCCGCTCGCTAAGATCTGGCGCGCCGCTTCAAGTCCATCAAGCGAGGGCATGCTGATGTCGAGAATACTGACGTCCGGCTTCAACTGCTTGGCTTTTTCTACAGCCTCTTTTCCGTTGGTAGCTTCGGCCACCACTCTCCAGCCGGGCTGCTTCTCCAGAAGATCGCGGAGGCCTCGGCGCACGATGTCGTGATCGTCAGCGACCAATACGTCGAGTTTTGGCATAGGCTCCGCTCCAGTGCTTAAGGATGTGAGGATAGTAAAGGAAATACCTGATTTATTGCCATACACTAAATATGGTAGTGCGTGAGAATCTAAAACCTGGCCAATTCCCTTGTAAAGTATTGGATTTACTAGGATTAAAGCTGGTTTTCCAAGGCCTTTGACAAGTCCTGGTAGTTGATCAATCCGACAATCGTTTTGATCTTCCGACCGTCTCTTGAGTAGAGCATGCTCGTCGGTAATCCCAGAATTCCGCCGAATTTGTCGGCGATTTTGTCATTGCCCAGCAGGATTGGATAATCCATTTTCGCCTGCTGACCATTGACGTCGAAACTCTTGCCCTCCACCCAAGGCCCGACTGCTTTTTTGCCTTCATCGTCCATCGCTATGCCGAGAATAACGAGCCCCTTAGGCCCGTATTTATGATTGAAATCGATCAGCCAGGGGATTTCCGTCTTGCAGGGATCGCACCAGGTGGCCCAGAAGTTCACGAGTACCACCTTACCTTTATATTGATCGAGAGTAGCCGTCGAGCCGTCGAGCGTGGGAATGGCCAGAGTGGCTTCCGAGGCCGCTGCCCTCGGGGACGCGCCATCGCTGGCACCGGACTCCGCCTTCTGGCTCGCTTTCTGCCCACAGCCCACGAGCACCAAAGCCAAGAACCCTGTGACCGTCAGGGCCGCTACAAACTTTCCACGCATGGATGCGCTCCTCATTTCACAAACACATTGAGAAAGGTCAGTTTACCCGAAAGCCAAGTCAGGCGATTAAAGAAGATCAAATAGCCCACTGCCAGCAACAACGCACCGCTACCCACTTCTACTGCATGCAGGTAACGCCGAAAGCGTTGATAGAAACGAAGAAATTGGTTAATGCCCAGCGCTGTGAGCAAAAATGGAATGGCCAAACCAGCGGAATAGAACGCCAAAAGAAAAACGCCGCGGGAAACCGTTTCCGCCGTAGCGGCCATGGCCAAAACTCCCGCGAGTATTGGGCCGATGCAGGGCGTCCATCCGAAAGCAAATGCAAAGCCCAGCAAAAAGCCGCTGGCGACGCCTGCAAAGGGGCCCTTAGTTCGTTCGGACTGGGCCTGTCCTCCGAGATTGCGGAAGTGCACATCCCGGTTTAGCCATCGCGTAAGCATCGGGCCGGCGAGAAAAATCAGCGAGACGGAAATCAATTGCGCCGGGCCGAACCCCCAAATTTCGCTGTCACCGAGCCAAATCCACACCACTGCTGCTGATGCCAGCAGCAGGCCTCCAATTACCAGCCCGCCGCGCACGGGAATGCGTCCCAGCCAACCGATAAGGTGCAGGCCGAAAAGAACGATAATCGCTCCGGCAAAAGGCGCGAGCAAACTGCGATTGCGCACCAGAAATTGGCCCACAGCGCTCGCTGAGGCGCCGAATGTAATGAAGACCACCGAAAAGCCGATCACGAAGGCCAGCGAAGAGGTAAGAAGACTTCCACGCGGCTTTTCCCCCTGCCGCAGTTGTTCCACTCCGATGCCGGAGAGCATGGAGATATAGCCTGGCACCAGCGGCAGCACACAAGGAGATAGAAACGAAATCAGCCCTGCTACAAACGCCGCGAATATCGATATCTGCATTGTCCCATTATCTCCCAAATTGGCTACGCCGCGGAATATGACGGGTTCAGATAAGAAATGATTCACGATAAGGTGCAGAAGATTCAGGATTTTCGGCGAATTTCGTCGTTGAATGATCCAAGGCAGAGCATGTTGAGTTTGAGCGCTACATTCCAAAATGGGACGCCACCGTAGCGTCTCGGTTTGGATGTTACCGAAACTCGATACTGTCGATCTCGTGCCGAAATGCCGACGACGTGCCGGGATTCTGGCACATAACAGTGGCGTCTGGCGTTGCTAACCGCGGATTCTTTGTTGATTACGAAGAAGTTATCTCCTTAACTCAACCCGCTACCAATGGACTGCTAAGTGCATTAAGTGATCCCGAATGTCGCGTTAACCAAACCTGGCTATAAACGTTAATGCTGAAGATTTCCGTTAAAGAAGACGAATCGCAAAAGCGGGTTCTACTCGAAGTCGAGGGTCGGCTGGCTGGCCCTTGGGTTGACGAGCTCCAGCGCTGTTGGGAAAGCGAGCGCAACCGAGTTTCGTCCGAAGCGATCGTCGTAAGGCTGGCAAATGTCAGCTTCATCGACGACGCCGGCAGGGAATTACTCGGCAGCATTTCTAATGCCGGATCGAAGCTGGAAGGTGAAGGATGCATGGTACGCGCCATCATTGCTCGAATCATTGGCGCTGTTTTTTCGGTCCGCGATTGTGAAGGCGAAAAGGCAATTGCAACGCAATCAGGGGGAGGTCAGGGGAAAAGAAAATGAATACACAAACGGCCAATCCGAAAAGCAACTATCCGATTAACTTCAACCAAGCAAATGCTATCAAGCCTACAACCTTTGACGAAGCGGCCCTGGTCCGCAAGGCCATCGCGGGCGAAGAGGGCGCTCTAGAAATACTGTTTGCTCAACACAGTCGCGCCTTGTTTCAAACTGCTCTCAGGCTGCTGGGCAATCCGGAAGATGCTGAGGACGCTTTGCAGGAAGCCATGTTGTCTGCCTACCGGAATCTGCCGCGGTTCGAGGGACGTTCGCAATTCTCCACGTGGATGACGCGAATCGTCATCAATGCGGCTCTGATGCGCCGCCGCAGCAAGCGCGCGCATCCGGCTCTCTCGCTGGACGATTCCACCGAAGATAAGATGCCGATCGCGGAACGTTTCGCGGACGGGCATCCCAGTCCCGAGCAGATCTACGCCAGCGAGGAGCTTTCCGCACGCGTGAAGGAAAATCTGCAAACGCTGTCGCCGCTCCTGCGCAATGCTTTTGAGTTGCGCGAACTCGAAGGCCTGACCGCGGACGAAGCTGCCCGCGCATTGGGCGTTTCACGCAATACGCTCAAAGCGCGTCTGTGGCGCGCGCGCCAGCAACTCGCCGGCCGCTTGGGCGACGTTTTGCGCCACGGCAGTCGAATCACACAAAGCACACGGCAGCTTGCCGCCCGTTTTCAACCCGCCGCCGGAGTTGCCAGCGGCGATTGACAATCTTCTGCTGCCAGACTGGGCCGCTTCAATATTCTTGCGGCTCAGTCTTTGGGGGTGAACGCCACGGAAAGGCCGCTCCGCGCGCCACTCCTGAAGCTGCCCCCGAAGAGAAACATTTCAGCTGAACAAACCGCCGGCTCATTCCCACTTTTGAAAGCCCCAAGATTTGATTCTCTTGTAGTAACCTAGCCTTGTCGGTCAGAACGAAAATAAGAAATCCATTTCCACGAAGGAGCCCATCATGAGCGCCACATCCGCGCCAAACAAATCTTCGCTGCCGAGAAGAACCTTGGGAAAAAGTGGTCTGAGTGTTTCGGCGCTTGGCCTTGGCTGCATGGGCATGTCCGAATTCTACGGCTCGACAGATGACGCCGAATCCATCACCACGATTCATCGCGCGCTCGAATTGGGCATGAATTTTCTCGATACCGCAGACGTCTACGGACGCGGCCACAATGAAGAGCTCGTCGGCCGGGCCTTGCAGGGCCGGCGCGAGCAGGCTGTGCTGGCGACAAAGTTTGGAAACGTGCGCGCAAACGATGGCCGATGGCTGGGCGTGAGCGGCCGGCCGGAATACGTCGCGCAAAGTTGCGAGGCGAGCTTGCGCAGGCTGGGAGTTGCGCACATCGATCTTTACTATCAGCACCGCGTCGATCCGCAAGTTCCGATCGAAGAAACCGTCGGCGCCATGGCCAAGTTGGTGGAGCAGGGCAAAGTTCGCCACATTGGACTTTCGGAAGCGAGCGCGAAGACGTTGCGGCGCGCCGCCGCCGTGCATCCGATTACCGCTCTGCAAAGCGAATATTCACTTTGGACTCGCGATCCGGAGGAAGAAATCCTGGCGACCTGCCGCGAGCTCGGTATCGGATTTGTCGCGTACAGCCCACTCGGGCGCGGATTTCTTGCGGGGCGCTTTCGCACGCAGAAAGACTTCGAGGCCGGCGACTATCGCCAAAACTCACCGCGCTTTCAGGGACAGAATCTCGACCGCAATCTCGCTATCGTCAAAGGCATCGAGGAACTGGCGGTGGAAAAGCACTGCACGGCGGCGCAGCTGGCGCTGGCGTGGCTTCTGGCTCGTGGCGATGATATTGTGCCCATCGCGGGCACAAAACGCCGGAACTACCTCGAGCAAAACGTCGGCGCTGTTCAAGTGAAACTGAACGCGAACGATCTCTCCCGCCTGGACCGTGCTGCGCCTCGCGGAGCCGCCGCGGGCGCGCGCTATCCGCAGGAAGCCATGCAGCGCGTCAATATTTAATCATTTGATCATTTGCAACTTTGAGGCCTGCCCCAGTAGTCCGATCAATCATTTGGGAGACTCTAAACGCGCTTGGCCGCCGCCGCTTTGTACGGATAGAATCCTGACAGAGCACGACCCGCGTCTCGCAGCGGAGGTCGCGATGGACAAGAACGCTTCGCCGAAGGCAGATAAGACTCCGCAGACGTCACCTGAAGCTCCTTTCGCGACGTTCATTCAATTGGACGGGAAGTCCCCCGTTCCGTCGCAATTTCGTACTCCGGCGAGTTTTACGATCGTCCGGCTCCAGTCGCCGGCTGGGCTTCCTGACCGAATCACAAAGGTATCGCCCGTCCCCGCTCTGCTAGTCTCGATCTCCCTTAAGTCTCTGTCGTCATCGAGCTACCAGGTGTGGACATCAGACAAGCTCATTCCTACCTCCATCGTCCACCCGTTTCGCTCCAATGTCATCGATTTCGATTCACAGCCAATGTGCTGGGCAGGGAGTGCCTTCGATTACGTTCACTATTCTGTCCCTCGTACGGGACTGGACGACATTGCCGAGGATCTCGGTTTTGGCCGTGTAAATAACTACCGCTTGGCAGTGCTCGAAGATGATCTAGTTGTGGCCCAGATCACGAAGAGTATTCTTCCGTTCCTTGGGCGGAGTGACGCTCCCTCTGTGCTTGCCCTCGATCAACTCAGCCTCATCCTCGGAGCGCATCTCATCCAGCAGTACGGTGTACTTCAGAAAACAGCGCGGCATTCAAAGGGAGGCCTGGCGCCATGGCAGAAAAGACGAGCCTGCGAGCTTCTTCATGAGAACATGCATGGCCGCATCCGGCTCTCTCATGTTGCACGCGAATGCGAACTTTCCGTCAGCCACTTTGCCCGCTCATTCAAAACATCATTCGGCATCTCCACTCACCAATGGTTGATTCAACATCGCATTGAGCACGCCAAACAATTGATGAGCCAGAGCAGCATGTCGCTGATCGACATCGCGATTCAGTCGGGATTCAATGACCAGGCAGCGTTCACGCGCACATTCCATCAACTCGTCGGTGTCAGTCCCGGAAGATGGCGACGGCGTTACACGACACGGCATTCCCGAGCGTAAGACCCTATTTCCTAATCCTTCGAGGCCGTCGCGCCTCCCGGTCGCTAGTGCGGCTCATCTTCAGGTAACAAACAACAAAATCAGCAAAATCCTGCAAGAGAGCATGCGCGCAAGAGCCTAGGGTTGACCGGTAACGTGTTTGGTATGGTCCATTTCTATTGAAAATGTCCGTGTAGAAGTGACATTAGAAAAAGAAACCATTGCAACTCAGGACGACCCGATGAACGCCGATGTTCTCACGACAAGAGTCGTTGATGGAATTGCGGTCATTACTCTGGGCAACGCAAGGCACATCTATTTCGACGCGGAGATGGGCGACGCACTCACCGAGGCGCTGGACGGATTCGCGGGCGATGCCAACGTTCGCGTTGTCGTCGTGACTGGCGGCGCACCTGGTTATTTTATTCGTCATTATTCCATCGCTGCGCTTATCCGCCTCGCAGAGTCCCTACGCGCGTCCGGTCGCGAGTGGCCCGAGAACGCGACCTACAATGGGGGGTTCCTGGACAAGGCGATCGCGCTGTGCGAGAGCATGCCAAAACCTGTCATCGCCGCCATTTCCGGCACAGCCTTGGCCGGTGGATTCGAGTTCGCGCTCTCCTGCGATCTTCGTATCGCTGAGGATGGAGACTACCTGATCGGATTCCTGGAGCCGCACCTTGGACTCGTTCCCGGCGCGGGCGGCACGCAAAGGCTGCCACGCACCATCGGAACGCCAGCCGCGCTCATGCATATCCTCATGGGCGATCCCCTCAGTCCACGTGAAGCCGAAAGGAAGGGACTGGTCCACGAAACCGTCAGCGGCAAGGCTCTCGATCGCGCAATGCAGATTGCACAGCGCCTGTCGTCCTATACGCCGGAATCGGTTGCTTACATCAAGCGTCTCGTCCGCAACGCCACCGAGACGCCGCTGGCACAGGGACTGGCACTCGAACGAAATCTCTTCTTGAAACTGTGCATCTCTGAATCTGCGCTCGCGCGCATGCGTTCCTATGAAGAACAGAAGATTACCTCGCCGTCGCGCTCCATCGAGGTCGAGACAGGGAGTGCGAATCGTGAATGAATCAGGTACGCACGCGCGGGTCATCGAGGAAACGCCTGGATACTGGAGGGTTATATTCGATTACCCGCCTTTCAACATCGTAGACGCCACCATATTCGAAGCCCTACAGGATCTGCTGGCGCGAATGAACGCCAGCCCGAGCCTGCGCGTCGTCGTATTCGAAAGCGCGAACCCCGAGTTTTACCTTTCCCACTTTGATTTGACCGGCAAGATAGGGAACATCATGACTGCTGTCGGGGATTCGGGCCTCCCGATCCTGATGGATACATTCGTGCGTCTCACCAAGTCCCCGGTGGTCAGCATCGCGAAGATCCGAGGCTGTGTCCGGGGCGTGAGCAGCGAGTTCGTCCTCGCCTGCGACATGCGCTTCGCGTCGCGCGAGAACACGCGACTCGGCCAACCCGAAGTCGGGGTGGGATTGCATCCCGGCGGCGGCGGTACGGAACGTCTTCCACATCTGGTCGGCCGCGGCCGCGCGCTCGAAATCATTCTCGGCGCGAACGATTTCGACGGCGACACGGCGGAACGATACGGATACGTCAACCGGGCACTACCAGACGCCGAACTGGGCGGCTTTGTCGACGCGCTCGCGCGCCGGATCGCCTCCTTCGACCGGCGTGCCATCGCCGCCGCGAAGAATCTCGTCAACCATGTCTCGTTGCCGTCCGCCGACCGGCTCCTCGCTTCCATCACTTCTTTTGAGACCGCGCTGACTTGGCCTGAAACGCAGCAGCGAATCCAAGCTTTGTTAAAGCGCGGACTCCAACGGGAAACCGACTTCGAGAATCGGTGGCCCGCATCGCTCGGGACGCTCCTCGAGACATAGTCAGTTTCTAGGGTTCGCACCGTCAACCACGACAGTTGCGCATGGGCGCCACAACCTATGAGCTCGACAGCAGCCACGTGCCGATGCTCTCCCAACCGGAACGGGTGATCGACGTAATCCGTACCGCCGCAAACGCTGTTCGAACCCAATCCACAGCAGCGTAAGAGCGGCCCACGGCTACACCCCATTTTGTTGCACCCTGAAGCCACAAAAAGACAATTTCTGAACGGACGACTTCTCGGGAGTTCGTCCTATTCTGCAGCGATTCCCCAAAATACGAGAAACTCCTTAGCTGTTTCCGAATGAACCCTGGTTCATCCGGGTATTTCATCGCGTTTCGGCGTGATCCTAAACGCTTTTTTGGTTTGGGGTCATCCGGGATGGGGAGTCTCTCCTTTTTGAGCTTTCTAACGCCTTCATCGTATGGGTTTGCCTGCCTTAGCGATCTAACGTTGTTACGTGCGCCATTCTGAACAGGTCTCGCCAAAGGAAGCGATGGAGTGAAATCCAAGATTTGTAGTTCATGTTTGAGAATATCGGAGGAGAAAACGATGAAACAACGTGAAGGGCTTATGAAGCGCAGCGCGAATCGGCGTTCATTCCTGAAGAAAGGTGTCATGGGAGCAGGAGCAGCCGCAATAGCCGCAGGTCTGCCCCCTGGAAATCTGACCGCGTTCGACCGGCCCGACCAAAAACAAGCGGGTGCGCCACCTAGCAAGGGCGACATTGCCATTCTGACGTTCCTAAGCGCCCTCGAGCAGGTAGAAGCCGACCTATGGATTCAATACGCCGAACTCGGCGGCCCGACAAATGCGGTGGCAGGCGCCCAAGGGCTCTCCCCGATTGATTTGCAGCTCAATGGCAAGGCCATCACTACTGGGCTGGCACCTGATTACGTGATCGCGCTTCAAGTGCTTGACGGAGACATGCCTCAGTACATAGCCGATAACACTGACGATGAGATCAGCCATCATCAATTTCTCAACACTTACCTGATGTCCAAGGGCGCGGCACCAATCGATCTCAGCACATTTGCCATTCTGCCACCCAGCCAGGTGACGGGTGTGCCGCAAAACGGCAGGCTCACCAATCTGAAACAGTTGACGGTGGATACGAAGTGGTGGACTCGGTATCGTAGTGCCACACAAAATCCCGACCTTGGGGGCACTTTTGAAAACGCCGTTCCGGATTTAGCTACGGGGCAGCATCCGGCCATTCCCGTCAATAATGGTGATCTTGTCCTTAATTCGAACGGCACCCCCTCCAACCACCTGCAGGCAATTGCCAGCACGGCGGGATTTCACTTTGCATTCATCGAACAGGGCGGCACCAGCCTCTACCCGACCCTGGCTCAGCAGGTCACAAATGTGGAAGTGCTCAGAGTTCTCCTGAGCATCGGCGGATCGGAGATCATGCACTTTCAGACTTGGCAGGACAAGGCCGGCAATGCACCCAATATCACCGACGGCAATCTCACGTTCCCGAATCTAAACAGTGGCATCGATCCGAATAATGGCTCCTCCGGCGCCGCCGATGAGTTCCAGACCAACCTGATCATGCCTGAGCCAACGGTTTTTCTTGACCAAACGCTCGGACCCGTATCGATCATCCGTCCAACATCCACGCAACAGAGCGGCGCAGTGGCCTCCGTAATGAGCTTTGTTCAAGACGGACTGTTCATCGATCCAGCGTCAAACAAAAATACCGGGATCGTCGACGTGCTCATGGGCTTGGCCGTAGCGGCGGACGCAGCCACGCGTACATAGCGTCCCAGTCATACCGTTGCGCACAATCGGAGATAAGGGTCTGTCTGTCCTGTCTCAAACGCGTTGTGCAACCTCAAAAGCGGCGTGATTCCTCGTCTCAAAACGGAGCCTGTGCGTAGGAGCAGGACGCAAGCGCAAGCAATAAGAGGCAATAACTCTGTCAATACAATTTGCCATTTCTTTAACTTTATCGTGACAAGCGCCCGGACCGATCACGCTAACTTGATGGGGTTACCACGTTAATTCTCTAATGGAGGAAGAAAGAATGAGATCAGTGGTGAAGTTCTTGAAGCCCTTTGCACCCCTTGCCTTCGCGATTTTTCTGCTTCCATCTGTAAGCTCCGCGCAATACGTGCGGACCGATCTAATCTCCGACACAGGCACTGCACAAAATCCCGCTGACCTGGATCTAATTAACGGTTGGGGTCTCGTTTCGACGCCGACCAGTCCCTTCTGGGTAAGTGACAATGGCACCGGGAAATCAACTCTCTACTCGGTATCCAACCCGCTTCAAGGACCTACCGCGACCAAGCTGGGGCTCGTGGTTACGGTTCCAGCGGCAGTAGCGGGCGCACAAGGTACCCCGACTGGAATCGTCGCCAACGAAGCGCCCAGCACCAGCACTGATTTTACGATTACCGATCCTGTCACTCACAAGTCGGGCAGAGCCATTTTCATCTTCGCCACGCTTGACGGCACGATCAGCGGGTGGAATCCAAACGTCGGTCCCGGCGGCAATACGGCCACCATCGCTGTGCCCAACTCGGGCGCAGGCGCTACTTACACGGGGTTGGCCTTTGCCAGCAGCGGAGGCCACAATTTCCTCTACGCTGCCGATGACGGGACAAATCGAAGAATCGACATGTTCGACAGCACATTTACACTTGTGAAGTCCTTTAGCGACCCGGGCATCCCAAAAGATTTCGCCCCCTATGGGATTCAGACCATTAATGGTCAAGTGTGGGTGACCTACACCGCTCTCAATAAAGCGCAGGGCGGGTTCGTCGACGTGTTTGCTACCGACGGCACTTTGGTCAAACACTTTGCCCTGCAGGGCCCCCTCCATTCGCCTTGGGGCATCGCGCTGGCTCCAGATAATTTCGGCCCGATGAGCAACGCGATTCTGATCACCAACAACATCCCTCGCGGCCGGATCAATGCGTTCGATCGCTCGAGCGGCGCTTTCCTTGGCCCGCTTCGCGACGCGAGTAATAAGCCCATCGAGATCGATGATATTTGGGCGATACAGTTCGGCCAGGGCGCTGGCGCGAATGGCGCAACCAACCAGCTGTTCTTTACGGCGGGTCCGAACAACTACGCACACGGCTTATTCGGCGTAATTACGGTTGGACAATAGCCGGTTGGAATCGAAAATGGCCGCGCTCGGCCTTGTGTTGACCGGACTGAGCGCGGCGGATTTTCCTCCCGAGTTCCAGCTTCAGCTGAGCCAACTGTACCCGGAACAAGCCGTCTAGCGGTGGCTCCCGAAAAACGGTGGTCCCCCCAACCCTGAATTGTTTCTAGCGTGTTTTCCCAGCGACTGTGCGAATTGAGACATTCGTGCTCATCCGAACGGCGTATGATGGATGAGTCCATCTATTGACCCAACCTAGCGCCGCGCTTATCGCACGGATTCCGGCCAACAAAGGAAGATCCGCTTATGAACTGGGCAAGCAAATCCCACGTAGGAGGGAACTGTCATGGTTAGAGATGTAACCGTGCAATCTGGCGAACGGACAAACACGGAAGGGAAACCAGTAAGGAACAAAATCCTTCTCTCGATTCCCCATCAAGAGTTCCGCGCAATTCGCCCCTACCTGGAATATTGCAGCTTTCCGAGTCACTTAACGCTTCACGAGCCGACTGAAACAATGAAGTTCGTCTACTTTCTGAACGCAGGTTTGATCTCCCTCATTGTGCCCATGGAGGATGGACAATCCGTCGAAGCGGGGGTGGTAGGCAACGAGGGGGCGGCAGGAGCACCAATTGCCGTTGGTCTGATCAGGAGCCCCGTACGCGAAATAGTGCAAATCTCGGGCGATGGGTTCAGAGTAACAGCTGTGGCAATGTTTAAAGTCTTGAAATCCGCTCCACGGCTTCAAATGATGCTCAGCCGTTATACGGCGGTTCAAGGCATGCAGGTGGCTCAAACGGTTGCGTGCAATCGACTGCATCTCATTGAAAAGCGTTTAGCGCGATGGCTGCTGATGGCGCAGGACAGAGTGGATTCGAAACTGATAGACATGACCCACGATTTCCTGGCGACGATGTTGGGAACATCGAGACCCACCGTAAGCTCGGCAGCGGGCATCTTACAAAAGAATGGAGCCATAAAATATATACGTGGCGCGGTAACGATTCTGAACCGCCGGAAGCTGAAATACTCGGCTTGTGAGTGCTACGGGGTCATCCAACGATTTAACTCTGAACTCGGCCTCAGGTAACACCTGCCAGTTTTTCTATTGCATCTTGCCGGCACAACCAATTAGTCGCAAAGGACAACCCTCAGCAGCGATGGATTAATGTGGATGCCGCCCTTGTAATCGATGTGACCTAGTTTTCGGAACTTGTTCATGAAGACATTCACGCGACCGCGGTTTGTGCCAATCGTTTTCGCGAGTTCTTCGTGAGAGATTTTAGGGATTTTCTTAGGCCGGCCGTCCATTCCATACCGGGCGAGCTGCAAGAGGGCGCGAGCGAGCCGTTTCTCGATAGAGTTAAATAACGTACTGACCAAATCCCCTTCGATTCGCGCCTTCCTGTTGAGTATGCTTAAGATGAACCGATCGGAAAGCGCCTGTTTTTGGTGGAGCACCCGGATCATTTCTTTTCTTTTGAGGACAAGCAGTGAAGTTGAACTCATGGCGCTGGCGGTAGTCACACGCTTACGCTTACCCACTAGGCATCCCTCGCCAAAGAACTCGCCTGCCTTCAAGAGACCGATGACAGCCTCCCTACCGGCCTTGGAGACCGCCGTGAGTTTGACCGTACCGCGCCGTATGTAATAAACAGCGTCGGCAGCGTCCCCCTGGCAAAAGATCGTCTGCCCCCGCCCAACGTTTAGCTCCGAACTGCCTGGAACCATGCTGGCCAAATACCTGCTGGCGCTGAAGGGCTGCTGCTTGCGTTTCGTTTTCATATTGCGGATGCGGTGTATTACAGCATACTTCCATATGTCTCGCATCGTACATAGTATCCGGTAGCGGGAATCCCTAGTTGGATGTTGAGCGTAGCATCGGCTCTTAAATCCGTTCGTAGGTTCCGGCCCTTATTTTTTTGTCCAATACGAGACCTTGTTTTGTCTAATAGGAGACGCTGCGGACTCTCCACGGGTTAGAATCGGATTTGGAGGCGGGATGGCTAAGGATAAAAGGACAATCGGGGTAGACGTATCGGAAGAAGTGGTGACCGCATTTGAAGCCGGTATCGTGTTTGGACGAATGGTGGAAATTAGACGGCCAAAGCGCCGCCCGTTGTGGTCAGATGACGAATGGCTTCAAGCCCTCATCAAAGCAGTCGGGAAGAAAGCAGAATCTGAGAATGGGATGCGTGCATTAGCCAAACACAACAGAGGCAAGCTGACTAGGTCTTGAATCCAGCATAGGAACCGCCTGCTACGTGGTATGCTGTCATCCTGCCCTGAAAATTCTTTCCTTGAAGAGTGCGGGACATAGGCCCTTCCTCATTGGAGGCTCAATGGACCGCAACACACTGCACTACCATATTCGCTGGTCAAACGTAGCCCTGTACTGGCAACGATTCAACACCCACGCTGAAGCTGAGGAGAGGGCCACACAACTGATGCGCCCCGGTGAAAGCTACACCATCGAGGAACTTGACTCCGATTGCCCGCGTCTGGAGATCGTGAAGTGAATCCCCTAGCCACGATTGGGAACGGCTGGGCAGCCACTGCCAGTATTCCGATTTGCTTTTAAGATTTAATCAACGGCAGCGTGGCCGCGTTCAGCAGTGCCACGCATCGTGAGCATGTTTCCTCGTGTTCCTCAATCGTGTAGGTCTCACCTTGAAGTACGGATTGCTCTGCACTCGCCTCGGCAGCAGCGCGTGTGTTAAAGGCTTCGTAGTCCAAAGTCGTAAGCCGAGACCAACGGATGTGATAGTGGAATTGGTAGGGGTCCATTGAGCCTTCCTGGGTAAAAGCACCTCATCCCGAACGCTTCCAGGAAGGGATTCCGGGGCGGGAATTCAATAGCATGGGCACAAAAATAGATGTTCTGTGAAGTTTGCGGGCTAACCAATCATTTGGACAGTCGCACCATCCTTGGCGACCACGCCCTTAGCGTACATCAACTCTTCTTCCGCCATTTCAAGGTGAAATTCTATCAGCCTGAACCACATCTCAGTGTTATCGTTTGTCGCCTTAAAACCATGTGATAACAGACATCTTTCCACGACAGCCAATGAATTCTTCGCGGTGTCCAGGAGCAAATGTTTGGCATCTTCTTCGACAATTGTTTTGGCGAGGTGGGCGAGCAAGTTTTTCAACTTGGTAATCTTGTGATGAAATCGCTGAACGTGCTTGTTTTGCATCGCAAGGCTTGCCTCCTCAGCATGTAGCACCTTAACACAGGCACAGAGGGAATATGTCTCGTTCGGAACACTTGAGCGTTCTGTATCGGACACGCCACCCGGCTCACCGCCAGCGGCAGGCGGAGTCCCATGCCCGGGGTGGGGTCGGTGCAGCGTGGGACTCCACTAGTCGCACACCTTTGCTTTTGATGCGCTGGCCGGTGCGCCGTAATATGGGCGAATGAGAAAATCAGAGTTGCTGCGGTCGTTACAGGGAGATTTCAGCGGCACACGTTCGACACCGTCGTGGAAAATCCTCCGAGCACGGTCGCAGATGTCTACACAACCATGAGAGTGACGAGCGAACATCCCCGGAGCCGCAAGGTCCTTATGTTCGATATCGAACAGTCTTGGTATATTCTGAGCGGTAAATGACTTTGACAAACGTGTCCGATTCAGGACACCTGTTTACCTTGACGGAAATGCAACACAGTAGGGCATTCTCGTGGGCAAGTAGGGGAAGTTAACGGCAACGTTGCCCTGTTAGCCTGATCGACTGCGGCCACGAATGATGAGAACGTGCTCGTGTACTTCCCCATGCCGGTTCGTGTCCTAATTGCCGATGATAGTAAGGCCGTGCGATCTGGGCTGCACGAATTGATTGAAGACCACGCCGGCTGGGTCTGCGCAGAAGCAGTCAACGGGCGCGATGCAATCACAAAGATTCAAGATCTAGCCCCGGATATCCTGGTCCTTGACCTTTTCATGCCCGTGATGGACGGATTCCAGGCGGCTCGTGCAATCGCTAACCTCGTGCCTGATCTCCCCATCCTCCTCTGTACATCTGCTGACCTCCCGCCTGCTCTGGTTTCCATGGCGCAGCGTTGCGGAATACAAGGCACGGTTTCAAAAGACAACTGTCTGCAGATTGTCAGCGGGATTGAGGCACTACTCCGACACGAGACGTTCTTCTGCCGGAATTGACATGGCGGCTTCGGAACAGAAGTAAGCGATCAGCTTGTGTGCTTCGTTTATCAACGTGGAAAGCTTCACGCTCTTGGACAGGACTAAGTTTATGCCAGCCCGGGAAGCCAGCTTTTCTATTCCACGCGTGGCTTACGCTTGAACACGAGTTGGGAGGGGTATCGTATATGCGTCCCTGCCAGAAGGAGCCCCCAGCACTCCGATGGCAAAGCAGAGGTGTGGCAAGACACGAATTTTATTCGTGGATGACGAAGCAAGCATTCGCTTGACGCTCCCTCGCGTGCTCGCAAAATTCGGTTTTTGCGTTACGTCTGTGGGGTCGCTCGAGGATGCACTGGCCGAGATACGGACTGAGCGATTCGATATTCTGCTTTCAGACCTGAACCTTCCCGAACCTAATGCCGGCTTCACGGTCATCGCGGCAATGCGCAAGGCCCAACCCCGCTGCGTCAATTTCATTCTCACCGGGTATCCCGCAGATGAAAGCTTGCTGCGAGCGAACGGTAACGGCGTTGCTCATTACTTCATCAAACCCGTCGATATCGAAGAGATGGTTGACACGATGAAGAATAAACTAGCCGCGCAGGAATCTACCGCCGCAGGTCGCGGTTAACGAATGCCAGGCTTGAATAACCTATCACCCGCCTCTTCGGCGGTAATTTCGTCCAGAAATCCGGCCTCGGTACAGAATTGATCCCTACAATCAGCCCCCTTCTCCTCCCGAAGAGCCAGGCACCGTCATAAAGCCTGAAGCCGTGCATTGGATCCTCGCACGCACCGTGCGCTCCGGCGCCCTACGAGGAGGCCTGGGGTGTGGGCCGGGAGTGGGTGATTCCTTTTTCCGTCCGTATCCGCTATCCCGGCTTCTATTGTCGGCTCTGCACCCGCGGAGTAGACTCAATCGAGCGTTCGCGTAAAATCCGCAAAGCGATTTTTCTGGGACGAACTGGAGCTTGCATGGTAACGAAAGCGCAAGTCAATATGGCCAAAAGCGAAGAGGTCATCCGCAAGCATAAGGAATATCTCTGGCCTGCCGTCGCGAACTTCTATCAGCACCCGCTGGTCGCCGACCGCGCCCACATGCAGTACGTGTGGGACCTGGAAGGCCGCAAGTATCTGGATTTTTTCGGCGGCATTTTGACCATCTCGGTCGGCCACACGAACCCCAAAGTGACCTCAAAGATCAAGGCTCAAGTCGATCGCCTGCAACACACGTCGACGCTGTACCCGACCGAGCCCATCGTCGCCTTGGCCGAAAAAGTCGCCCAGATCGCCCCCGGCAAGCTGCAAAAAAGCTTCTTCAGTAATTCCGGCACAGAGGCCAACGAAGCGGCGCTCCTGCTGGCTCGCATGGCTACGGGATCGTTCGACATCATTGCGCTGCGCCACGGCTATTCCGGCGCTTCCACGCTCGCCAAGTCCGTCACCGCCCAGGGCCCCTGGCGCGCCGCCGGAGTCGTCAGTGTCGGCGTGGCGCACGCCATCAATCCGTATTGTTATCGCTGTCCGCTCGGCCTGAAATATCCCGACTGCGGCGTGGCTTGTGCGAATGACGTCGAAAATCTCATTCAGACCGGCACCAGCGGCCACATTGCCGCCTTCATTGCCGAACCGATTCAGGGCGTCGGCGGATTCATCACCCCGCCGCCCGAATACTTCAAGATCGTTTTCAACGCGGTCAAAAAATACGGCGGTCTTTTCATCTCCGACGAAGTGCAAACCGGTTTCGGCCGCACCGGCAAGCACTGGTTTGGCATCGAGCACTGGGAAGTGATTCCGGACATCATCACCTGCGCCAAAGGCATGGGCGATGGCGTG
Source organism: uncultured Acidobacteriota bacterium (assembly GCA_963846235.1). Lineage (GTDB taxonomy): Bacteria > Acidobacteriota > Terriglobia > Acidiferrales > UBA7541 > Palsa-189. The sequence continues at coordinate 928,789 of CAWJVF010000002.1, read as the reverse complement.
CCCATCGGCGCGACAGTCACGACCAGCGAACTCGCCGGCGCCTATCGCGGTCTGACCATCTCGACTTTTGGCGGCAATCCCGTAACCAGCGTGGCCGCAATCGCCACCATCGAAATCATCGAAGAAGAGCACCTGCGTGTGAATGCCGATTCTGTCGGCGCGCATTTCCGTGGAAAACTTGAAGAATTGCAGCAGAAATATCCGCTGATCGGCGATGTGCGCGGCAAAGGGTTGATGCAGGGCCTCGAATTGGTCAAGGATCGCGTCACCAAAGAGCCGGCTCCCGAAGCGACCACGCAATTGCTCGAGCGCACGCGCGAAAATGGGTTGCTGATCGGCAAGGGCGGCCTGTATGGCAACGTCGTTCGCCTCTCGCCCATGCTCAATATTTCCAAGGGCGATGTGGACGAAGCTATTCGCCTCCTCGACAAATCTTTTTCCGAAGTCCAGGCGTAAATGTTTAGAGGTAGCCACTCTTGTCATCTTGTAGCCCAGGGTGCCCGCGGCCGGCGCGAAGGCGCACGCCACAACAAAAGAAGTCGCGGGGCCCTGGGGATTTGCTTTCTGATTCCTTTTCTTTGCATGATCACCGGCGCCGCCTTGTTCGCAACGCCCGCATTCGCGGCCGACAAGCCGGTCACCTGGAAGCCGATCACCCAAGCCCTTCTCCACGTGAACGATCAGCCCGTCAAGAATTGGAATGTCTACGAACAAAATAAGAAGGGCGACCCGCTGCTGCTTGCGATGGGGGATCGCTATCTGCTGATCCAGGTCCACGAACGCAAAATCTTCGACCTGCCGTCCGCCAAGATCGAGCACAAAGGCGCCGAACTTCTGTGGGATCCGGCGACGCTCCCCGCCGAACCGCTCGCCACCACTGAGTGGCTGATCAAAGATGTGGGCTTCGCCTATCGCCTGGGCGTGCGGCTCGTAGCCGAAAACCGCCTCGTCGATCTGCAGCTCCCGCACCCCATGGACCTGCGCTACCTGTAGATTCGATTCCGCTCGCCGGAAAGACTCACTTAGCCGCTTGCGCTCGCGAACGGCTTCCCGCCGCGCCCTCGCAAATCCTGCACCGCGCCGGCCGGCGCAGAATCGAAGCATCGCGCGGGAAAACGGTGCCCATCAACCAGTCAATCGCCACCTGCAGCTGCTTCTTGAAGCCCACCAGCTTGTAGAGGTGTACCGCATTCCAGAAAAGCCACGCCAGATATCCGCTGAACTGCAGCCGCCCGATGCTCACCACCGCATAGTCCATGCCTAGCGAAACGAGCATGCCCTCGTTCTTGTATGTGTAGGACTCGAGCGTCTCGCCGCGCAAAAAATGCGCCACGTTGCGCGCCGCGATTCCTCCCTGCGAAATCGCCACCGGAGCGACCTGCGGCGCCCCGGCGCCGTCGTCGCCGCAGCGGCATCGCCGGTCACAAAAACTTCGGGATGCCCTTCGAGCTGCAGCCCCGAATTTACGACCGCGCGCCCCACGCGGTCGTGCGGACCCGGCAGATTTTCCACCAGCGGATTCGCCCGCACTCCCGCTGCCCACACGATTGTCGCCGAGCGGATCACTTCGTTGCCGTTGATCTCGACGAAATCTTCGCCACAGCGCGTCACCTTTGCGGACGTGCGCATCTCAATGCCTCGCGCCATCAGGCGCGTCAGAGCGTGCGCTTTCAGCCGCTGGGAAATCCCGCGCAGGATTTCCGGCGTCGCTTCCAGCACGATCAGTTGCACGTCCGCGGGCACGAATGCCGCGGTACTTGCGCAGCACATATTGGGTGAAGAAATCGCTCAGTTCGGTGACCAGCTCCACTCCCGTGTAGCCGCCGCCCACCACCACAAAGCGCAGCAGGTCGCGCCGCGTTGACTCGTCGAGTGTGTGATCGGCGTGCTCGCACATGTCGAGCACGTGATCGCGCAGCACCACGGCATCTTCCAGCGTCTTGAAGTCCCACGTATTCTCGCGCGCTCCGCTGATGCCGAAATAAGCGGTGCGGCTGCCCAGCGCAATCACCAGCACGTCGTAGTCGACGCTTTCAGAAGCCAAAGTCACGCGGCGCGCCGCCAGGTCAATGCTTGCCACGGTGTCGCGCCGAAATCGGAACCGGCGTTTCCCTCGAATGTCCCGGACGGTCTGCACGATGTGGCGGGGATTGATCCTGCTCGAAGCAATCTGCGGCAAAAGCGGCGTGAACAGCAAAAAATTCTGCTCGCTCACGAGCAGAATTTCATCTTCCTTGGGCAGCAGCCGGTCGAGCTCGATGGCGGCTTCCACGCCGCCAAATCCCCCGCCGAGCACGAGCACCCGCCGCGCCACATCTCACCTCACTACTTTGGGCCAGAAATCTATCGAGACAACCGATCAGTTTTAGATAAGGGTTAGATAAGAGGATCTGACCTTCAGTCACGAGTTAAAAACGTGAAATTAAAGGGCCTTTAGGCCCTGAAGAGCCCACCGTAGCCTTAAGGCCGATACACCGCATACACCCACGGAATGCCCACGACCCCGTTTTCCACTTCCACGACCACCGAATCCCCCGGCCGGAACCGCGTGTAATCGTCCCGGCTCACGTGCAACCGCTCGATTGCCCGGCCTTCGCGCCAGGACGTCACCACCAGCCGTTCCATGCGCACAAATCCGGGCATGCTGAATTTGCCCACCACCGAGACTGTTTCCGGCCGAGGCGGATCGACGTCGAATTTGCCGTTGATAAATAAAAGCGACGCCAGAATCCACGGAACAGGCAGCAGCCCAAAATAGACGCGCTTGATGATTTCGATCTCCCGTCCACGGCTCGCGCGCTTCACCATCCACAGGCCCAGGCCGAGGACCAGGAAAAACAGGATCCCTACAAAAATCAGGATGCCGTCTTCCTCCAGGGGAGGGAATACCTGGCTCGCCGGCACAAAAATCACCGCGCCCACCAGAAACAGCGCCGTCCTGCGCACCAACCTGCGCCGCAGCATCACTTCCGCTGCGGCCGATGTCAGCCCGCACGCCCCGCACTGGTCCGTGTCGCGCTCAGCTCCGCAATCCAAACATCGATTCATCTTCACACCTTCGCGGATAATTCGCCGCGGCGCCCGAATCGCGCATTCCGCGCCCAAATCGCCTCAAAATATGATGCTATTTGCACCCTCCGCGCCCGTCAAGTGACGCCGCGACCAGCGACTCTTTTATCCCGAAGAAACGCCGTGATGCGCACGGCTTTTTTCGGCCCGACAACACAATAATGAGTTGCGCATTCGCTCTGTCCCTTACTTGCCGCAGACCGCCGCTCCTGCGTCGAAGCTCACCCACGGGATGAGCTTTCGCCGCTCAAAAAAGGCGCGACAGCCGCCGCACCACAACACACGCGCGCCTAACCGCCTCTATGCGCCTGTATACCTCTTTGCAACGTAAGCACATGGAAACCTCGCCGCTAATGTGATAGGTTCCGCGATTATGCCCGAGATAAAAGACGAAAAGATCGATCTTCCTGGGACCATCACCGAAAGCGTTCTCTGGGATCGACTAGTCGTAAAGCGGGAGTACGTGGATGCCATAATCCAGATTCGTTCGTCAGCAAGCCTCATTGCGGCTTTAGTCTCAACCGCCCTACCAGGCTATACAGACCATTCCCAAAGACACATGGATTCCTTGTGGCAAATTGCCGGCCAAGTGCTTACGCCAGCCGAGGCCCGCATGTTGAACCCGGGAGAGGCTCTCCTATTGGGTGCGTCCTTCTATCTGCACGATCTCGGGATGGCCATTCCGGTGACGGCGGCCGGGCGCGAACAGATCAAGACAACAGTGGAGTATCGTTCTGCTTACACATGGTTTGAGCGGCTGAACCCGCATAACAAGTCAAGAGCCGAAGAACTCGCGATACGTGAAGCTACTCGTGAATTACACGCGCGGCAGGCGGTCGAGCTCGTAACCCAGCCACTCCCCGGACAAGGCCGATTCTTGATAGAAAACTCTGATTTCCGTGATCGCTGGGCTCACATGCTCGGGCAGATTGCGGAGAGCCACCACTGGACGCTAGAGCAGGTCGAACGGTCGCTGGGCAATCGCAACGCAGTGCCGGGGCCCGATGGACAGCCACTCGACCTTGCCTATATTGCCTGCGTTCTTCGGGTCGTCGACTTCTCACACATCAACCGGCAGCGGGCACTGCATTCGGAACGAGTTCTACAATCTGAAATAACGCCGGAAAGCGCGCTGCACTGGGACGCTCAGGCCGATATCACAGGACCTACCCGAGATCACGACATGCTGGTATTTGGTTGCACTAAACCGCTAAAGAACGTTGACGCTTGGTGGTTTTTCCATGATGTCGCGGCCAGCCTCGATGCGGAAATTCGCTCTGTAGGCGAATACCTGGGCAACAGAAGTATTTCGCAAAATCGATTCTCTCTGAAGGGCGTAAAAGGCATTGAGGACCCCGCGGTCTTCAACCGCTATGTGAGCCTGCCAGAGAATGTCTTGCCGATCGACATTCGTGTTCAACCTGATTCAATGGAGCGGGTGATCCATCTACTCGGTGGAAAGCACATCTACGGCCGCGATTCGTTGGCGCCCATCAGAGAGCTGCTCCAGAACGCTCGCGACGCTACGGAACTACGCTCCATACTAGAGCAAGCCATCGGAAATGATGCCCCGCCAGGTGAGATCACCGTTGTTTTGGAAAAACGACAAGACCAGTACCTGTTAAAGGTCAAGGATAATGGCGTTGGCATGACGAGCACCACCGTTCGCAAATACCTCCTCGGCGTTGGTGGAGACTATTGGAATTCAGTGGACTTCACCCGAGACTTCACCAAGGCAATCGAGAAAGGGTTTCGGCCAATTGGCAAATTTGGCATCGGATTTCTGTCGGTTTTCATGCTTGGAGACCACATACATGTCGAGACGGAAGCCAGGGGCGGAAAGAGGATTCATTTGACCCTGCACGGAGTTGGGCGACGTGGGGAGCTACGAGAACATGCCCCCACTGGATATATTGGAACCGAAGTCGCAATTACGCTAAGAGAACCACACGACCAGCTATCTAAAAATTTAGCTGCAATCGTCCGCGCTCGTGCGCCAATGCTATCTATTCCTCTTAACGTGAAGGTTGATTGCGGCGAATTAAGCAGTACAAAGAGGATTGAGCCGGGATGGTGGAAAAACGAAAACGAAAGGTCAACCTTCTCGTTAGTCCGGACATGGGAACAGATGGCCCAGCAGGGAACGGATAAGGAGGATCAGATTCAGCGCTTCGTGCCCCCTCTTCCTTTGGATCCCGAGCCTAGATCCAAACTAGGTCGATGGCCGGGCAAGAAGCCCCAATATGTCGGAGACAGCGAACGCTTGGTCTGTCTAGGCGGTTCCGGAGGGTATGGACTAATTATTTGCTCTAACGGGATCGCGGTTCAGCGACTACCCATGAAGGGTGTCGTCGGCCTGTGCGAAATTGGAACCGCAGAACTGCCCGTCTCAAGAGGAAGCATCGCGGCCCTATCAGATTCGCCACTGGGCGATCCCAACGAAGCAGCCGAGAGGTTAATAGAGAAGTTCACTACTGACATCCGCCCGGCGATCATCACGTGTGTAAATGAGTTGGCCGTTTACGGCATGTTGCCGGGTCGAATCCAATTTCTCCGAGGCCTAGCCTCTAGTTTCGGACAATCGGTACTACATCAGACATTACTCAAATGGATTCCAGTGAACGTACCACCAGGAGATCTTATTCATCACTCGAGAGAAGGGTTCGAGGATCTTGTGCGACGGCAGCACGGAGTTTTATTGGCCATAGGGACAAGCGCGGACGTTGCTTACAATATTGCCACCCCGTACATAGCACCTGATATCGTTAGCAAGTTACCTCTAGTTGCAATCAGCGCGCAAGAGATTGATATCGATTACGACGACCAGGAGAGGCTTGAAGCCGAGGGACATGGGGAGACCATTCAGGGATCCCTTGACACTCTAATCTCGACGAGCGGGTCAGCGAAGGAATGGGAACCTATCCTTTTGGAGTTCTTACTGGAAAGCCTGGCTAGAGCGTGGAATCTGCAACCGAAGGAGCTCCGTAATCAAAAGTGGTACCTCCGATACAAGGAAAACGTCTTTTGGGCTGCACTTAATAGCGGTAAGGAACTCCGTTCTTAGTCGACAAGTAACAAACCTACCAAGTTCGTTTTTTCCACAGGCCGCATAGTTATCCACATAGTACCCCAGTTGACCTCAGATTACTTTACAGATAACATTGCATATGACTACCGTAAAAGAACCGCCGACAGGGCCCAAGCCTGCTTCTTTCTTGAAGTCCGTAATCTCCCAACTCAAACCGCAACGCCACTCAGAAGCGCCCGCCAACAAGCCTTCTGACAAACTCGCCGATCCGACCAGGATCGGCGTCCTGAGCGACGAACCGGAGCGAAGGACCTCTCTTAACGCTTCCGCTTCGCGTTGCCAATTTACTTTCTCCGATGGACGGCAATGCAAAACGCCTCCAATGCAACTCTGCGTTCATCACGCTCCCAAACAAAAGCGCGGCGCCAAGCGCGTATCTGACGCATCTGCGCTCGAAGCGCTCTGCTCCGACCTCACAACGGCCACCAGCATCAACCGCGCCCTCGCCCAAACCTTTCTCCTCATGGCCCAGGGACACATCTCCCGCAAAGACGCCGTCGCCTTCGGCTATCTCTCCCAGCTCCTGCTGCAATCCGTCTCCGGAGTCCGCGCCGAATACGTCGCCGCCAACGGCTATCGCCAGTGGGAAAACAAGCTGAAATCTAGCCTCGCGTCGAATCAAAACGACCCCGACGTTCCCGGCCCCGCCAGCGGTGGCAGCGAGAACGTCGAGCACCCCGTTAATGGTGTTGTAGAGCCCAAAAAATCCGAGCGCCCTCTCGCCGAGCGCATCATGGGCCAGCCCGACTACGCCGATATCTTGTCCCGTTCGCTCGATATGCTCGACCGCAAATACGACACCACCCTGGAAGGCCGCAACGAAGCCCAAAAGCTCGCGCTCGAAATCGAGCTGATGAAGCCGGCTCCCGCCAAGCCGGCCAAAGACTTCTTCGGCCAAACCGTCGACCTCGTCCGTCGCTTCCGCGATGCCGAGCTCCAAGAATCCGAAGCCTCTTCTATATCCCCGGCGCCGTGGGCCGACGAGCAAGACACGCTACCGCCCACCCGTGGTACAGCCACTCCTGGCTGTGCGCCTCCCAACCCGTCCACCTCACAATCCGAGCCGCCGGTCGTGCTTGATCCGCAAACTTATAGCTTACGGCGCAGCGCGACCGCCGTCGCCGACGCACCTCGAAATTGCGAGACGCAGGAGGGCGACCGGGCCGATTTTGTAGCGCCGCCTTCCAGGCGGCGCCGCAAACCTCGTTTGCACTCCAGCGCTCCCCGCTCCGCGCCGCATTCCGAACTCCCTTTGCCACTTCCGATTTCCGCGACTACCGCTATGCCCGATCCCGCGGTCGGCCCCGACGACAAACACCACGAAGGACATCGCACCGACTGGTTCGCTCCGCCCTCATGGTCAAACACCAGGCCGCCCGATCCATTTCCGAGCCGCAAAGAAAGGCTCCAGCGCAAGTTTCGCAGCCTGAGCAATTCCGCCCTGCGCCACCTGCAGCACCGTAACTCTAGAGGCCTTTAAAATGAACACTTGCGCAAAAAACAGTAGGGGTGGGGTGAGTTCCTTAGCAATCCAGTATTGAGGTTGTCGAGCGATAAAAGCGCACTCTTCGCGCGAAAGTCATGGACATCAGGAGCTTTCGCGCATCACAAAGTCCACGCGGCTTTTATCGCATGAAAGAGTCGCTGCGGCGCGGCACACCCCGCCCGCCTTCGCAACTGCCTGCGGCAGCAAGGTACTAGCATCGAAGCTGCTTTGGAGATGAACGCTTGCGAAAAGAGGTACGGGGGGAGGGAACCGAAAGTCGGCATCCCGCGCTATAATGGAACGAAATCCGGAGGCGATTGGCCATGGATCTTTTCGAGGAAATTTTGCGGCTCAGGCGCGAAGGCAAGCGCGCCGTAATGGCCACCATCGTTCATACGAATGGCTCGATCCCCAGCTTTGAGAGTTCCCGAATGCTGGTGCGCGAGGACGGCTCCATTCTGGGGACGATCGGCGGCGGCTGCGTGGAAGCCGAAGTTTGGGCCGCCGCGAAAGACGTATTAAAAGCGGAGGCGCCCCGCAAAATGACCTTCAATCTTAATAACGAAGCCAGCTACGACAGTGGACTGATCTGTGGCGGCACGCTGGAAGTCTTTGTCGAGCCCATCCTGCCTCAGCCGGCTCTGTACATTTTCGGCGGAGGCCATGTTTCGATTGCCGTCGCGAACGCGGCTCATACCGCCGGTTTTGCCATTGGCGTAATCGACGACCGCGAGCAGTTCGCCAATAAGGAACGCTTTCCCATGGCGCGCGAGGTCTACACGAGCTACGAAGAAGCCTTCGCCAAATTGCAGCCGAATCCTTCGACGTACATTTTGATCGTGACGCGCGGGCATCGCGACGACATGCGCGTGCTGGCCTGGGCGGTGAAGACCGACGCCCGCTACCTGGGCATGATCGGCAGCAAGCGCAAAGTGCTTTCCGTCTATCAGGCGCTCGAACGCGAGGGCTTCGCGCCCGAACTTTTCGACCGCGTGAACGCTCCGGTGGGACTCGAAATCGGCGCGCTCACACCGGAGGAGATCGCCATCAGCATCGCGGCCGAATTAATTTCCGTGCGGCGCGGCGCCGCGAACGTGAAGCACAAGGCGGTCGTCCGAAAGGACGATGAAAAACAAGGCCAGAAGCAGGCGGTGCAGTCCGCCGAGGCAAAGGCCGCCGCGGAGAGCGTTTCGCGCTGACTCGGGCCCCGTGCTAGCCGCTATCATTCTTTCCGCAGGTGAATCATCGCGCATGGGCTCGCCGAAGGCGCTGCTTCCGTTGCGCGGCAGCACGTTTTTAGGGCACCTGCTCGAAGTCATCCACCAATCCAAAAAAGATGCCGAAAGCAGCAGGGAAATCGGCTGCACTCGTGTCGTGCTTGGCGCGCACACGAAAGAAATCACGGACAAAATTCCGCTCGATCACAGCGCGATTGTGCTGAATCCGCAGTGGAAGGAAGGCCAACTGTCTTCCATCAAAGAGGCGATCCGCAGCCTTAAGGAAGTGCAAACCGATGGCATCATTCTTTTCCTGGTGGATCATCCGTTGGTCAGCGCCGAATTGGTGAGCGAACTCGTGCGCCAGTTTTATGCCTCCGGCCGCGCTATCGTGGTGCCGAAGTTCGGCGGCAAGCGCGGGCATCCGGTGATCTTTGCGTCGCGGCTTTATGACGAATTGCTCGCCGCTCCCGCGGAGCAGGGCGCGCGCGCCGTCGTCTGGGCACATCAGAATGAAGTTTTGGAAGTGCCGACAAACGAGGAAGGCGTGGTGTTGAACCTGAACGATCCGGAGTCGCTGCGCCGTGCGCTCGCCGGTTCCTGATGGCGGGCCGTTTTGGCGCGCCGCCACTGCGGGGGCTCAGAGTTGTTCGAGGATTTCGTCCAGCGCATCTTCGGCTAGCTGGCTGCCGTGGCGAGTGGCCGCCGGCAAGCCGCCGAGCGCCTGGGAGATTTGCTCCGCGGTGATGCCGCGAATCTCGTCGATGGTTTTGCCGGTGATGAGTTCAGTAAGGAGCGACGCGCTGGCAACCGCTGCCTTGCATCCGCGCGTGTGGAATCGCGCAGCGGCAACGCGGCCACCCTCGATGCGCACGGCCAGCCGCAATTCGTCGCCGCAGACGGGATTGCTGACGTTTACGGTGTTGGTCGCGTCGGGCAGGTCGCCGGTGTTGCGGGGATGTTCGCAGTGTTCGAGCACGACTGCGCTATACATAAGTTGAGTATCCCAGCCTAACGATCTTGCCGCAACTGGGGCCGCAACCAGGGCCGCAACTCCGATGGAGTTGCGCGAGGCACAAGTTTCGTGCGAGAAAGGTGGGCAGATTATGAGCCATATCTGCGTAACCTGCGGAACGCAATATCCTACGGCGAACGATCCACCGCCAGAGTGCCCCATCTGCAAGGACGAACGGCAATATATCGGACCGGGCGGGCAGGAGTGGATCACTCTCGAAGAGATGCAGAAGTCGCACCGCAACGTCTTCTTTGTGGAAGGCGAAGGCGTTTGGGGAATTCACACGCAGCCGGAGTTCGGGATCGGGCAGCGAGCGCTGTTGCTACAAACTCCGAACGGCGGAATGCTGTGGGATTGCGTCAGCCTGCTCGATCCCAGCACCGTCGGGCTGGTGAAAGCGCTCGGCGGCTTGACTGCCATCGCCGTTTCGCATCCTCATTATTACGGCAGCATGGTCGAATGGAGCCGCGCGTTCGGCGGCATTCCGATCTATTTGCACGAAGCGGAACGCAAATGGGTGCAGTATCCGGATCCCGCGATCGTGTTCTGGAAAGGCGAGACGCATCGGTTGAACGACGACATCACTCTCATTCGTGTTGGCGGCCATTTCACCGGCTTTCAGGTGCTGCATTGGGGGGCGGGCGAAAAGGGAAGCGGAGCGCTGATGACGGGCGACATGCCGCAGGTTGTTCCGGACCGCAGGTACGTCAGTTTTATGTACAGCTATCCGAATCTGATCCCGGTGGATGCCGCTACGGTACGCGATATCGTCAGCAAACTCGAGCCGTACAAATTCTCGAAGCTTTATGGCGCATGGCCCAAGTTTGTTGTGAGCGGCGATGCGAAGACGGTTCTGAAGCGTTCCGCGGAGCGCTACCTGCGCGCGATTGGCGCTCTGAGCGACACGAAAACCCAAACCTCACGGTGAGAATTCGCCAACGGTGACATGCGGCGAGCGCAGAGAAACTTACTGCTCGCCTTATTTCGCTTGCTTCTCTTGCTGCATCTCGCGGACGAGCCGCTCCCGCGTGGCCCTGAGCGCTCGCATCTCTTCATCGTCCGCAGGATGAATTTCCGCCGGACAATACCACTCAAGAATTTCCTCGTGATTGAGCGTGTAACGATGAGGTGCGGAAGTCCAGGGCTTGGTCAGCACCTTGGGATCTTCGATGGTGACCTGATAAGTGAGGTAGTTCATCGAGGGACGGGTGAAGCGCTCGATGATGTGCTCCTGGTCGCTGTGGATCCTCCAGCTATCGCTGTTCCAGACCCTTTCATCGACGGCCACGGTGTCCACGACCAGAGTGTCGCCCTCCCAATGGCCCCTGCTTTCACCGCTGAAGGAGGGATCCGGGCGGTCGGAATGCGGGCGGCCGTCAATGGGGATCACGCGATAGTCGTGATTGGTTTCGGTGACTTGTGCCAAAAAATCATGGCCCTGCACAAATTGCGTGCCATGCTGCCCCATGCTCCGGACCCCGGGCATGCAATTCCTCTGCAGATGAATTAGCTCCACATCGATTGCGGCTATCTGGTCAGCCTTTGGCAATTTATCGAGTGAAGTGGGATCGCGGGTATCGTCGAGAACCTTGAAATTGCCTTCCGAGTTCATCTTTTCAATTACCCAGGGCTGGAAGGAAGGCTTTTCCTCATGGGTCGTTTTGGGATCGAATGGCAGCACATTCGGGTCGTTCACTCCGAAGGAACCTACGAGCAGTGCATCTTCCTTTCCCAGGACGCCCACGTACCAATGTCCGGAAAGATCGGGATGGCCATCCGCCGTGCGGGGAGCAGGCCCGCCATCCGGTAATGGTTGCGAAGGCGCTTTTTTGGCGTAACCCGGGGCAGCGAACCCGGCTTTCTTCTGTTGATCGCTATTCTGCTGAGCGCGGGCGGAGACCAGGATCACAAATGTAAGCACTCCTGCCATGACCACGAGGTATGCACCAAACTTCCGTTTCATGTGATGGGTCTCCTTCTTCGGGTAATCGCTGCGACGATACGTATCCTAGTTTGGGACGATAAGTCAATCGCGGCGATGAAAACGTAGGCGAGGCGGGAGAGTAGCCAACAATCAGAGACCTGGGATTCGTTCGCGCAAGATCCGTCCTTGACGTTCGCTGACCTCGATTTCAGTGCGATCGCTATCGGCGACGACCAGCACGTACCTGGTGCGCGCGCCGGACCTCGCGGTGCTTATTGTTTGTTTGCAGGCGGAGCCGGAATGCAGTTGGCCACGCACTTCACTGCCTGCATTTCAACTTCGGCCTTTTTGTGAGGGACCTTCGAGGTGGCTTCGGGCACGACGATGAGCGACTGCGGCCCATCCTCGGCATTGAAGGTACATTGGAACTGCAGCGTTTGCACTCCGCGCTGCTGGCATGAGTTTCTCTCGAGCGCGGATTCCAGTGCGCCGGGCTGGGCATGCAGTTGATCCGCGACTTGCGAAGGCAGCATGGCAACAGCCATCGGGATGGGCGACTTTATCCTGATGCTAACCTGCGTGCCGTCGTGGTCGGGCACAAAACCGCCGTAAACTTTCAGGAATGACGTGAGCTCATATTTCTCTTTGACCTGGTCGAACCACTGATACTCCGGCTGAACGCAGTTTTCCACGCAGTCCCAGCGGTAGTACTGGATGTGCACGTCGTTCGGGTCAACGAACTTACGGGGCGCCGCGGCCTGGGCCTTCAACACGCTCCCAATGCCAATGCCCATAACACGTGCCACGCTATTCGCCGGGCCCACCACGCCATTGTTGGAATCGAGCACGGAACCAATTCCCGTGAACACGGCGTGATCGGTAGTGGTTCTTTCGTCCTGGATGACCAGCGTCATGGGTTCCGGGGGCAGTTCACATGTGTACGTGGTTTCCGTGATGCGATCTCGGGGGCAAAGTTGGCGCACTCCTGCGATCTGTTCAGGATGCTGCAACGCCGCGGACCATGCACCCGCTTCGGCCATAAATATAGTTACGGGCTTTTCCGCCTTGATGTCCACGTGCATGTTGCCGCCATTTGGGCCGGGATTGTAAGTGCGCGCGGAATGATAGTTCGCCGGATCGAGCCGGACGCTTTCCTCATTGGCGGGTCTCCATTTGAAGACGAGTTGCTGGCCAAAGGAAGGCAAGGAGATAGCGCAAATCATTGAAAACGCGAGCATTCCCCAGATCTTCGAGGTTTTCATAGTGTTCCGATTTTGAGGGTTGACGAACCGCGCTGCAAGGCTGTGCGCGCACGCCTGTGGCGCTCAATTAACGTGGCGAACTGAGCACAGGTTCTATTGGCTCTTCCAGACACGCCGCTTAGCACAAAACCGGGCTTCAGCATTTCCTTGGCTCGTGTCAACTTTGGCGAATGCACCGCGCCTCACGGCCCCGGCTTCGTAACCGTGTTGGTGACTAAGGTCACCGCGGCCACTTGTGTCAATACTCTGCCGTCCACCATCGCGCCGGTTTGCAGCGTGATCGACGCGGATGCCAGAATATTTCCCCGGAAGAGCGTTCCTCCCACGGTCGCTGAACTACCGACCTGCCAGAAGACATTGGAGGCCTTGGCGCCGTTAATCAGAATCACCTGGAGGCCGCTTCCCACCGTGAGCGTGGACGAGGGCATCTGGAAGATCCAGACGGCACTCGAGTTGCCCTGGGCGTCGAGCGTGAGATCCCCTGTGCTGATCGCAAACGAGCCTGGTGCTGGAGCTTTGTACAGGCCGGGAGCCAAGACCAGCCCGCCAAGCTCGCCAGTGGGTTGAACGATTTGATTTGTGGTTCGTCCAGCGACGTCGTTAAACGCCGCGGTCAGATCGGATTCAGCCGAGGCTGCGTTGGCATCGGGAGAGACGCGCGCCGTCCCATTCTCTATTCCCGGTCCGAATCCAGTAACCGCCGTGCCTGGACTGAGCCCAAGATCCCCGTTAATGAAAGTAGCGCCGGCGTTGGTGACGGTGGAGCCCGCAAGAATTGCGTAACTGGCGGCCGATCCCAGGTTGACTGGAGCTGGACTCTGCGTGGTCGCGCCGGCTGTAAAGGTCCATGGATTGGGGGCGAGGCCGCCACTCGCCAGCGGCTTGCCTTCCAGGTCTTGGGCCCCGTTGGTAATCGTGGAGGTATAGACGACCGTGGGCGAGAGATTGCTTTCCGGGGTAAAGGTCGCAACATTGCTTGTTGCATCGTAGGAGACCGCTCCATTTACAGGCGTCGTGCCGGGGCCGGTCACAGTAAAGGTTCCTGTGGTGATTGTTGCGGGGTCCATCCCTTGGCTGAAAACCGCATTAACCGTAGCGTCGACCGCCGCCCGTGACGCCCTCGGCGGGGCTTGTAAGACTCACTGTAGTTGCGGCGTTGTCTGAGGCCGAAATCGTGGTGAAGGTCCATGGATTCGGCGAGAGGCCGCCACTGGTCACTCCGTTTCCCGCTAAGTCCTTAGCCCCGGCTGTAATACTCAGATTGTAGGGGGAGTTGGCTATCAAAGGGCTTGCCGGTGTAAAGGTTGCAGTCGTGCCAGCATAGGTCACCGAACCGGCAACTACGCTTACGCCCTGCTTTACCGTGAATGTTGTTGCCGTAAGGGTTGAAGAGTCCATCGCCTCACTGAAGGTTACCGTGATCTTCTGATTGAGTAACACACTGGCGTTATTGGCAGCAGGATATACGGCACTCACTGTCGGTGAGGTGGCGTCTGTAGTTGTGCCCGTTGTAAAGGTCCATGGGTCCGACGCCATGCCGTTGCTCGCGAGCGGATTGCCTGCGGAGTCCGTAGCCGTGGCGGCAATCGTGGCGGTATAGGTGGTACTGGATGCGAGCGGATTCATGGGCTTAAAAATTGCCGTGTTGTTTGTGGCGTCATAGTTGACTGTTCCCGCGACGCTCGTCCCGCCGCCTGACACCGTAAAAGTTGCGGTGGTGAGTGCCGTCATGGCCTTGCTGAAGGTAGCGGTGATTTCCCTGTTGGTTGGCACAACCGTGGCGCCATTGACAGGATTTGTAGAACTTAATGTCGGCACAAGCAGATCCACGATAAACGGCTGTGCACCGCTGGTTCCGCTCAAGGTCGTCACGGTGACATTTTGAGCGCCTGTTGCGGCATTGGCGGCGATGGTAAACGTCGCCGTGATTTGCGTGGCGCTCACCACCGTCGTGTTGCTGACCGTGATTCCTGCGCCGCTCAGACCGATGGTGGCTCCTGTGATGAAGTTTGTTCCCGTCAGCGTGACCGCTACACTCTGTCCCTGCACCCCGCTATGGGGGCTGATCGAGGTCAGTGTCGGCGGAGCCAGGTTCACGGTAAACGCCTGCGCGCCGCTGATCCCACCCGAGGTTGTCACGGTGATGTTCTGAGCGCCCGTTGCGGCATTCGCGGCGATGGTAAACGTCGCCGTGATCTGCGTGGCACTCACCACCGTTGTGTTGCTGACCGTGATGCCCGCGCCGCTCACGCCGATGGTGGCTCCTGCAACGAAGTTTGTTCCCGTCAGTGTGACCGCCGCGCCCTGTCCTTGCACGCCGCTATTCGGGCTGATCGATGTCAGTGTCGGTGGAAGCAGTAGGTTCACCGTGAAGATTTGTGGACCGCTGGTTCCGCCCGAGGTTGTCACGGTGACGTTTTGAGCGCCTGTCGCAGCATTCGCGGCAACGGTAAATGTCGCCGTGATCTGCGTGGCGCTCGCCACAGTTGTGTTGCTGACCGTGATCCCCGCGCCACTCAGACCGATGGTGGCTCCCGCTACGAAGTTCGTTCCCGTCAGCGTGACCGGTACGCCCTGTCCCTGCACGCCGCTATTCGGGCTGATCGAGGTCAGTGTCGGCGGAGCCAGGTTCACGGTGAACGGCTGCACGCCGCTGGTCCCGCCCGAGGTCGTCACGGTGACGTTTCGAGCGCCCGTTGCGGCATTGCGGCGATGGCAAACGTCGCCGTGATCTGCGTGGCGCTCACTACCGTCGTGTTGCTGACTGTGATCCCTGCCCCGCTGACACCGATGGTGGCTCCCGCAACGAAGTTTGTTCCCGTCAGCGTGACCGGTACGCTCTGCCCCTGCACCCCGCTATTCGGGCTGATCGAGGTCAGTGTCGGCGAAGCCCCGACCGGATTCACCGTAAACGGCTGTACGCCGCTGGTCCCGCCCGAGGTCGTCACGGTGACGTTGTGAGCGCCCGTTGCGGCATTCGCGGCGACGGTAAATGTCGCCGTGATCTGCGTGGCGCTCACTACCGTAGTGTTGCTGACCGTGATTCCTGCTGCCGCTCACGCCGATGGTGGCTCCCACGATGAAGTTTGTTCCCGTCAGCGTGACCGCTACGCCCTGTCCCTGCACGCCGCTATTGGGGCTGATCGAGGATAGTGTCGGCGGAGCCAGGTTCACCGTAAACGCCTGTACGCCGCTGGTCCCGCCCGAGGTTGTCACGATGATGTTTTGAGCGCCGGTTGCCGCATTGGCGGCGACGGTAAACGTCGCCGTGATCTGCGTGGCGCTCAGCACAGTTGTGTTGCTGACCGTGATCCCCGCGCCACTCAGGCCGATGGTGGCTCCCGCAACGAAATTCGTTCCCGTCAGCGTGACCGCCACACCCTGTCCCTGGACGCCGCTATTGGGGCTGATCGAGGATAGTGTCGGCGGAGCCAGGTTCACGGTGAAGGTTTGTGGACTGCTGGTTCCGCCCGAGGTCGTCACGGTGATGTTTCGAGCGCCTGTTGCGGCGTTGCTGGCGACGGTAAACGTCGCCGTGATTTGTGTGACGCTCACGACCGTCGTGTTGCTGACTGTGACCCCCGCGCCACCCACACCGATGGTGGCTCCAGCAACGAAGTTTGTTCCCGTCAGCGTGACCGGTACGCTCTGCCCCTGCACCCCGCTATTCGGGCTGATCGAGGTCAGTGTCGGCGGAGCCAGGTTCACGGTAAACGCCTGTGCGCCGCTGGTCCCACCCGAGGTTGTCACGGTGATGTTCTGAGCGCCCGTTGCGGCATTCGCGGCAATGGTAAACGTCGCCGTGATTTGCGTGGCGCTCACGACCGTCGTGTTGCTAACCGTGATTCCTGCGCCGTTCAGACCTATGGTGGCTCCTGCTACGAAATTTGTTCCCGTCAGCGTGACCGGTACGCCCTTTCCCTGCACGCCGCTATTCGGGCTGATCGAGGTCAGTGTCGGTGGATCCACGCGTCTCTCGGCGGTACCGCTGCATCCGAACGAGACAATGCCTAGCACGAATGCCATCCCTAGGAATCGCGCCGACAACTTGCTCGCCTTGTATTTATTCACTTGAGTTCACTAATGCACGATCGCTACCAACGAAGAGATCTGCGAAGTGACTGGGGGTTAATGAGTTAGGCGAGAAAGGGCGCGGCCGAAAACAGTTCTCAAATCCCATTCTGGGCCGAATCATCAGCCCATCGGAATGTGGAGTCGCAGGGGGTTGCAGGGTTCAGGAATGTGAGCTCGAACCCTTGCGCATCGTACGGGAGGTGCCTTGTAAAAATACTGACCGATCGACAGGGAGCGACTAATTTTTGTCGCCCCCGATCGACGAATCTAGTTCTGCCAAATTGGTTGAGCGGTTGTTTCCCTCAGACGGGTTGGCAAGAAGTTATGTGACGTTTCGAATGACATCTGCACCAAAACGCAGCAGCCGAAACTCCCAAGTGTCACAAATGCTCCGGTAAATTGCTCATGCTGATAGAATTGGAAACGGAGGAGTGCGTGAGCGGTCGAAACGGGCGGTCTTGAAAACCGTTGGGCCCGCAAGGGTCCCGGGGGTTCGAATCCCTCCTCCTCCGCCAGCCTTACGTTCTTGGGTCCACGGAATCAGCTATAAAGGCAAGAGGCCGCTGGGAAGCGGCCTCAGCCTCAATCCAGGTAGGTTGATAAAGGGGCTTATCTGCCTGCGGCGGCAGACGCGGTTTGGTCAAGCAGTTGGGCTGCGCGGCCGACTTCTGCCACGCCGAAGAACAACAGCGGGGTGTTCGTGCTCGGTTCCACTCCGCCATAGGCATAGTTGATGTTGATATTGGCCTCGCCAAGCCGCCCCGCAACGCGCGCAAGTTCTCCAGAACGGCTCGGCAACGCTACTTGTGCCACATCATTTTCGGTGTAGGTGAATCTTTCAGCGTCCAAAACCGTTTTGGCCGCTGCCACATTGTCCACGATGAGATGTACCTGGCTTCTGCGTTCATCGGTGGATGCCTGAAAGGCCACGATGTTCACTTTTCGGTCGGCAAGTCCCTTGCATAACTTCGCGAGCGTACCCGGACGATTTTCGAGTTGGATGTTGAATTCTTTGGCCGTTGGCATAGTCGTCTCCTTGTGTGGATTTTGTGAGGAACGCCTGGGTGCGGTCCTGCGGGGCTAGATACGAGCAAAGTACGCCGCTTGCTCGTCAATTTACCATCCGCGAGATTGCGTAGTGTGAACGGGGTACTGTGGAAAAAGACTATCGTCCCACACCGTAACCAGACTTTACTTGTGCGTGGAAGATTGATGTAAATAAAAACGTGAAAGTGTTCGCAACGGCACAGACCTCCCTTTTTCATGTCACTAATCTCAGGGCAAGGAGATGACGACATGCTTGGGATAATCGCCGCAGTTCTGATTGTTCTTTGGTTGGCCGGATTTTTTGCATTTCACGTAACCACCGCTTTTGTTCACGTTGCCCTAATTGTGGGCATCGTACTCCTTGTGATGCATTTCCTGAGACGCAGCCCAGCGAGCGCGTGAACTTCGGGCTGTTTCGGCAATCATGAGGGCCGAGCAGTATCACGCAGTAGCGTCCATTGTCCTCGTCCACTCATTCAGTGACGAGCACACGCGTTGGCAAGATTACGAAGCGTTCGTCAATTTGTTCGGAGTGCGGGCCTCAAGCGATGTGGTTCAACGCCTTCCAATCGTCTCGCCTATTCCGCTGTTTGGCGTGTGGGTAGCAGGAGATTGCGAATTCTTAAAAATGCCAGATTCTTTTGCTGACGCGCGGATTTTCAGCGTGCATCCATAATGTTATAGTCGGAAACACTGGCGAGACCCCGTAGCTCAATTGGATAGAGCGTCAGCCTTCTAAGCTGAATGTTGTCGGTTCGATCCCGACCGGGGTCGCCATTTTTGCGTCATTCCGTCAGGCTGGATTAGTTGGGAGTTGCGACGCGTTTGGACCACAGCGCGATAGCGTCAGAGTCCCCGGTGGCTGCGGAAACCGCGCGGCCGTCGTTTGCGATCTGCTCGACAATATCCGCGGGCGCACGGAACGCCAGGCCCTGATTGTAGGCTCGTTCCAACATTTCAAGCGCTTCGTCGTAGCGCTGTTCACGGTAGTAGACCACCGCGACCAGATTGAGCGCCATATCTTCCGAGACGCGAAGCTTATTCACGCGTTTATTCTGAACGGAGTCCGGGGTTGCAGTGGCAGCATGAGCGATCTGGTCGTCGAAGATCGATACGGCCTTCTGAAGGGATTCCTCCGCCGATTTCCAGTGCTGCTGGCCCATGCGAGCCATGGCAATCGATTCAAAGTTGATCGCGTAATCCGAATCTTCTCCAGCATCCGAAACGGGAAGGTATTCGAATAGCCTCTGGAACGTCTCCTCGGCTTCAGTGAACCGTGTCATAGCGAGATAGCAATTGCCTAGACCTCTGTAGCTAAGGAAAAGGAACTTTTTCCTGATCGCGTCCGATTGCGTCCGCTCCGCCATGGGAATAACGAGCGATCGGTACTTTTCAGCTGCCGCCTCATAATCGCCTTGCAGATGAATTCCAACGACCTGCTGATAAGCGTCGTTAATTTTGCCCTCTTCGAGTTCATAGGAACTGAGCCGCGCGCCATGGATCGATTGTGGAGCAGAGATAGGCTGCGAAGTTTCAGTATGATCGCCGGAAACTGGAAGAGCGTTGTTCCTGAGGTTCTGCGCAAGCGAAACTCCGCCGCTAACGCCAAACACTAACAGGAATGCTGCCGCGGAAGATCTCAGGCTGGTGGACAAATCCGCGTCCTTTCTCGTCAGGAAACTCGACGTCCGAGTCAATTCACCTTAGCATTCGGGAGCCGAGAGCCTAAGAAGTACGAAGAACCGGGATGCTGTGATGAATAGCTGTCCGTTCGTACAGGATTTGGGGCCGAGGCTTGAAGAGCCGAGGTCTGAGACTACGGATAAACGAACCTTGCCATACGGGTGTATGCTTGTCGCACTTTTTGAGTAAGTCGGGAGCGAATATCTATGAGCAAATTCAGAGTTGTGCCTCTAGCTGCGCTGTTCGCTTTACTGGCCGGCTTGGTTGCTGCGCAAGCCCAAACGCCGACGGCCATTCCCAACGGCCTGCCCACATGGGCCTACAACATCCCCGATAAGGTGCAACCGGCAGCCACGCCGCTGACGGGGACGATTCATGTGGCGGGCGGCGCTAAGGACTACGACGCGTCTCAGGTTCGCAGCACTACGAATCCGCCCGACTGGTTTCCCGACGAACATCCAGCGGCACCGCAGATCGTCAAAGGCCCGAATGCGCCTCCAGGAGCCGTGTGCGGCACGTGCCACCTGATGTCCGGTCAGGGCCATCCTGAATCTGCCGATATCGCCGGAATGCCCGCTGAATACATCGTGAGGCAGATGCAATATTTCAAAAGCGGCGCGCGGAAAGACAATGAGCGCATGACGCCGATTGCAAAGAATGTTTCCGATGAAGATGTGCGGCAGGCAGCGGAGTATTTCGCAGCGGTCAAGCCGATTCCCTGGGTAAAGGTGATTGAAACCGCTACGCCACCAAAAACCTACGTGAGCAGCGACGCGCGGCATCGCGTTCTGGATCCCACCGGCGGCACGGAGCCGATCGGCCATCGCATCATCGAAACGCCGGTAGACCCGATGCAAACGTCGATTCGCAATCCGCATTCCCCCTTTATTGCTTACGTTCCTCCGGGCAGCATCGCCAAGGGAGAAGCCCTGGTCAAGACCGGCGGCTCCGGCAAAACGATTCAATGTGCCATCTGCCACGGCGACGACCTGCACGGTTTGGGGGAAGTGCCTCGGCTTGCAGGCCTGCAGCCTGTTTATATCGCCCGGCAACTGATCTGCATGCAAAACGGATCGAGCGCGGGAACCGCGGCGGCTCTGATGAAGAAAGTGGTCGCGAGTCTGACCGAGGACGACATCATCTCGATCTCGGCATATCTGGGGTCGCTACCGCCTCGCTGACGACGCAAGCCGAAGGGCAGTATTGAAGGAGGAAGAAGCATGTCACATGAAAGCCGAATTCGCTATGCGCTGGGCCTTGCGATGGTGGCGGCCATCATCATGCTCGCGGAAGGAATATTTGCCGCCGGCGATGCCGATCCTAATTCCGCGCCGAATCCGTATCTCGTTGATGAAGGCTGGGCGAAGCTGCCACAGGGACGTAAGTGGGGCGCGGCAATCGGCGTGGATATCGATCGCGATGGCAAGAGCGTGTGGGTATTCGATCGCTGCGGCACGGCAGACGATTGCTCGGGGTCCGATCTGGCGCCGATTCAGAAATTCGACGCGTCCGGAAAGCCCGTAACCAGCTTTGGCGCTGGATTGTTTAATTATCCGCACGGTATTTTCGTGGATCGGGACGACAATATCTGGGTGTGCGACGGGAGAGCCAAGAACGGCAAAGGCGAAACCGTGATGAAGTTCAGTTCGGAGGGGAAACTCCTGCTGACGTTAGGCAAGCCCGGAATCGCGGGAGATGGCCCGGACATGTTCAACGGACCCTCCGACGTTTTGGTGGCGCCGAATGGAGATATCTTCGTTGCCGATGGGCATGGCGGCGACACGAACGCACGGATTGTGAAGTTGACGAAAGATGGCAAATTCATCAAGGCCTGGGGCAAGAAAGGTTCCGGCCCGGGCGAGTTCGATACGCCACACGGGCTGGCGATGGATGCCGCGGGGCGGCTCTTCGTGGCGGACCGCGGGAACAGCCGCATCCAGATCTTCGACCAGAATGGCAAATTTCTGGAGGAGTGGAGGCAATTCGGGCGGCCGAGCGGCATTTTCATCGATAAGAAAAACATCATCTATGTCTCCGACTCGACTTCCACCGACAAGATCAATCCCGGCTTCAAACAGGGCATTCGAATCGGGAAAGTGAAGGACGGCAAGGTTGCGGAGTTTATCCCCTGGCCGGAGGGGAATACGCTGGAGGCGGTCGCGGCGGACGATCAGGGCAACGTCTATGGCGGCTTCACCAATACCCTGAATTTTCGGAGATTTGTGAAGAAGCAATGAAGTTGCGACCCGTTTGTTATGGCAGCGCGCCTCTTCCGCATATATGCCTAACTGGTGTAGCATCTCGGCGAACTGTCCCGGGTCTGTGTCGAGTTCCGTTTCGCACAAATAGACAATGGAGAAGAATCAATGAAGACGAATCACAAATTGGTATTGGCAGTGCTGGCTGGAGTCGTGATTGGACTCGCAGGCGCGATGATCATTCATGCGCAGGAAGCCAAGAGTGCGCCTGGTTACGTGGTAGCGGAAGTTGACGTCCACGACGCCGCGACCTTCGCGAAATATGGCGCCAAAGTTCCGGACACCCTGAAGCCTTACGGCGGCCATTACCTTGTACGTGGCGGCAAGGTTGAAGCCGTAGAGGGACAAGCGCCCAAAGATCGTTTTGTGGTGATCGCTTTCGATAGCGCGGAGAAAGCGAAGGCTTGGGAAGATTCGCCGGAGTATGGAGCCATCAAGCCCATCCGGCACAGCTCGGCGACGAGCCGCGTGTTCATCGTCGAAGGCGTCAAGTAGGGAAGAGAACGGCTGGCGGCGGACGTGGCGTCCGCCTGGGCCCACGCAAATCGGCCTGCGGCAGCAGCTCATTACTTGAAGCTCGCTCTTGCATAAAAATTCGGTGGAGGGAAGATGAGGAAAATCATGTGGATTTTCGGGGCCCTGGCGCTTCTCGCGATATTGCCAACAACCAGAGCATGGGCTCAGCTCGCTGATCCGGGTAGCGTTGGCGTGTCGATGGGACACGTACACCTGGCTGTGCAGGACATTGAGGCGACCAAGAAATTCTGGATCGCAGTAGGCGGCAAGCCCGCTGGCAAGCTAGGCGCGAACGAAGTGGTGAAATTCCCCGGCGTTTTGGTCCTGATTCGGAAAGCGATGGACCCGCCGGCCGGCACCGTTGGATCGGTCGTGAACCACATCGGTTTCCTGGTGCCCGATGTGGCGGCGACGCGAGCGAAATGGCAGGCCGCGGGACTCATGATGGAGCCACCAAATCCGGCGAACGCCAAGCAGATTTACGTGCATACGCCGGATGACCTCGTCAGGATCGAGATTCTCGAAGACGCCATGCAGACGGTGCCGATCAAGTTTCATCATGTCCATTTCTTCGTGGCGGACGCCGGGGGCGCGAACTCGGTTTTGGCCATGCAGGCCTGGTATGCCAAGACCTTCGGCGCCAAGCCAGGCAAGCGAGGGCAGTTCGATGCCGCGGATCTGCCGGGTGTGAACCTGACGTTCGCGAAATCCGATACGCCCACGGTGGGAACCAAAGGCAGGGCACTCGACCACATCGGGTTCGAGATCAAGGACCTGCAGGCGTTTTGCAAGAAGGCTGAAGCCGCCGGAATCAAGTTCGATATGCCCTACACTCCGCGCCCGGATCTGGGTATCGCGCTCGCATTCATCACCGATCCCTGGGGCACGTATATCGAGCTGAACGAAGGCTTGAACAAGCTGTAGTCGCTTCAACCCAGGAGCACGAAATGCGAGGGATGGCTGGTCGGACCGTCGTTGGGCTGGCGATTGTTCTCATGTGGACGTCGTTTGCTTCAGCCCAGACGCAGGATGACGAAACGATTCACGTGCCCAAGACAAAAACCCTTTTTGAAAAACTAATTGCCGAAAACAAGCCATCGGCACCGGCTCCCAAACGCGATCTCAATGGCGCCTGGACCGGTCCCGTCGGTTTCGTCGGGCATTTTCCACCGTATACTCCCCTCGGCGCGGAGCGTGCAAAACTGAATAAGTCCGAGCCGGTATACCACCTTGCGAATACGAACGATCCGCTGATGACGTGCGATCCCCTGGGCTTTCCCCGCAACATTATTAACGAGACAAGAGGCATGCGCTTCGCTCAGTTGCCGGACCGGATGATCATTCTTTCCCAGTATCAAAGAGTCTGGCGAGAAATCTGGATGGATGGGCGAGAGCTTCCCAAGAGCATCGACACCAAAGACGGAGCGCCCTCCCGATGGTATGGCTATTCCGTGGGGCATTGGGACGGGGACTACACGTTCGTGATCGATAGCGTCGGCATGGATGATCGCACATGGCTCGATACGTCCGGCCATCCTCACAGCGCGGATATGCGAGTGCAGGAACGCTATACGCGAGTGGATCACGATACTCTGCATATGAGTGTTAAGATTGACGATCCCAAGATTTATATTTCGCCGTTCGAAGAGCTTACGGATGTAACTTTCAAGTGGATTCCGAACCAGGAACTGGAGGAGCAGCTTTGTATTCCATCCGAAGGCATCGCCTATATGAATATCATTGGACACCCTACCGGTAATGCTGAACCCGCCAAGTAAATTCAAAATGCGACAAATGCGAAGGGCCATTCGTGCAACGCTACTCGCTCTAATGGCCTTTGCGTCGGCAGGCGCACCGACCTGGGCGCAAAACGCCGGCCAGCCGCCAGCCCAACAGACCCCACCACCAGCGCAGAAAGAGTTGATGGCGGAAGACGTGTACAAGAATATTCAGGTGCTGCGAGGCATTCCTGAGAACCAATTTCTTTCGACGATGGGTTTCTTTTCCGCCTCCATAGGCGAAAGCTGCGAATTCTGCCACGACGACGAGACCAGTTGGGCAGGCTACGCCAAGGACAATGAGCACAAGCAGACCGCGCGCAAGATGGTCCTGATGATGAACGCCATCAATAAGAGTTATTTTGGCGGAAACCGCAAGTTAACGTGTTATTCGTGCCACCGCGGCACGGATTTTCCCAAAGTCACTCCAAATCTGGCGGAGCAATACAGCGCTCCCACCGTCGATGAGCCGGATGTAATTACGGAACAAGCTTCAGGGGAGCCGTCGGCGGATCAGATTCTCGACAAGTATGTCCAGGCGCTTGGAGGCGCCCAGAAGGTTGCCGCGATCACCAGCTTTGTTGCCAAAGGCACCTATCAGGGTTTTGCGGAACTCGACAAAAGCCCAATCGAAATCGCGGCTAAAGCTCCCGGGCAACGCGTGACGATCATTCACACATCTAACGGTGACTGGACGACAACTTATGATGGCCGGGCAGGTTGGGTAGCAGAACCGGGCAGACCAGTGCCGCTGCTCGAACTGACTGGGCAGTTTTTGGAGGCTGTCAAAGTGGACGCCGACCTCGCTTTCCCGGCGCGAATCAAGCAGAGCTTCACGCAGTGGCGCGTTGGCTATCCGACCATGGTCAATGATCGAGAGGTCGAGGTCCTGCAGGGAAGCAGCAGTGGGAATTTTCCGGTGAAGCTGTATTTTGACAAAGAATCGGGTCTTCTCGTGCGGCAGATGCGTTATACGAATTCGCCCGTGGGGCTGAACCCGACTCAGATTGACTATACGGATTATCGGGAGGTCTCAGGCGTCAAAATGCCGTTCCGTTGGTTGACGACCTGGACAGATGGAAAAGCGAGCACGGAATTAAGCGAAATCAAAGTAAATACGCCGGTTGCGGACGCTCGATTCGCCAAGCCGGCCCCGGCGGCGGCTAAACCTGCGGCCCGATAGGTGGCTTAACTGTTACGTTTCGGTACAGCAGAATGTTCTTGCGGTGGTCATGCAATGTTAATACGCTCACGTAAGCAGATCGCCCTGACAGGTTTTTAGGCAGCGACTCTAACTCTCTCTCTGAAGGAGCAGGCATGAAGAAGCTACTGATGTTGGTTGTGACCGTTATGTTGGGAGCCAGCTTGGCTATGGCTCAGGGGACTAGTGGCTCGACTGACAAGTCGACGACAACCACTGCGACCAGCGCCAAGAAGGACAAGACCGCGAAGGCCAAGAAGGCTAAGAAGCCCGCGAAAGCCTCCACGGACAAGAAAGCGGATACAAGCAAGTAGTTCGTTTACAGGTTTGTTTCCAGCGAAAAGCGGCCCTAGCGGCCGCTTTTTGCTTTTGGGGTCAATGCCGCCGCGGATTGAATGTTCCTGCCCTGCGCGCTTAGTAGGTTGCGGTATGGCTCTTGTAACCCACGAGAAGCTATAAACTTAGACATGAAGTCAAAGGCCCAGCCGAAAAGTCGCGGTAAGATCCGGCGTCAAAACCCTGTCTTTGAGGTTCAGGTAATTCCAGCGCCCACGATCATTTGGCACCCATCGGTCTCTCTCGAAAAGTTGCTCTCCGATTTTGCCGAATATCAAGACTCGATCATCGTGAGCTAGCCCCGCGCGGACCTCAATCCTTGGGATTTGTAGCGAAGATGGATAGCTCGGGTGTAAAGCCTCGATCATCCATTTCCAGCACCGCTTTCACCATAAAAGCGACCTCTTCGCCG
Organism: uncultured Acidobacteriota bacterium; assembly: GCA_963846235.1. GTDB lineage: Bacteria > Acidobacteriota > Terriglobia > Acidiferrales > UBA7541 > Palsa-189. The sequence goes on along the minus strand of CAWJVF010000002.1, from coordinate 902,423 downwards.
CGCAGCTTGGTGGCATTTTCCTTCTGTGGCAAGCCGGCCGTAGGGTAGAAATTTGTTAAAACCTCGCTCGGGTTGATCAGAAAAACGCGAATGTTATAGCGGCGAAATTCGGCACGCCAACACTCGGTCATTCCCCGCAAGGCAAATTTGCTTCCATAGTAGGCGGTGCCATCCGGAGCGCCGCGCAAGCTGGCAGTCGAGCCGATGTTTACGATGTTTCCGCGTTGGCGCGTGATGAAGTGTTTTGCCGCTTCACGGGCCATGAGCATGGCCCCGGTCACGTTGGTCGCAAAAACGGCCTCAAAACTCGGACGATCGAATTCAGCCAAGGGCTTGAACACGCCGACACCTGCATTGTTCACCAAAATATCCAGCTCGCCGAACTGTTTGAAAACCTCGCGATAGGTCCGGTCCACGTCGGCTTCATTGGACACGTCTGCCACGATCGGCAGCGCTTTCAAAGCCTGAGCGGCCTCGGTAAGCCGGTCTTTGTGGCGTCCAGTGATGGCTACGCGCGCTCCGCTTTGGGCGAGCGTCTGGGCTATGGCGTGTCCGATGCCGCTGCTTCCGCCCGTAATCAGTGCCGCCGCATTTTTCAGATTCATTGCCCCTCCGGGAGATCCGCCTTGGGCGGAATATCGAATAATAACATCAGCAAAAATAGCGCATTCGCATCCCCGCGTGCACCGAGCGTCTTGCTAAGGCTGGCTGGTACCATTGGGACAGGTTCTCTGTATGACACGCGACGCTTACAAACTCGTCCCTTAAGAGGCGAAGAGCCATCAGAATAGTGGGTCAAATGCGGAACAATTCTACAGACCGGCACAATTTCGGCTCGCGTCTTGCCATATTCCTGCGGGCGCTGCTTCTGATGTCCTTCATGTGGACGTACGGCCATGCGCAGCAACCGACTCAGCCTGCTGCGCCGCCGCCTGAGCCTCCACCGCCGCAAAATAATCCCGAGCCGCCGCTACAAAGCGCCTACACGATCCAGAGGAGCGTGGATCTGGTTGTACTCCACGTGTCGGTAACGGATGAGCGCGGGCAGTTTGTGCCGGGACTCAAAGAAGAAAACTTTCGCGTTTTCGAAGACGATTCCGAACAAAAAATCTCCCTTTTGCGCCAGGAAGACGCGCCTGTGAGTATGGGTCTGCTGATCGACAACAGCGGCAGCATGGCGGATAAGCTCGAAAAAGTGAATGCCGCGGCACTAACGTTCGTCAAGACCAGCAATCCCGAAGACGAAGTTTTTGTCGCTCACTTCAACGACAAATACACTTTCGATCGCGACTTCACCAATAACGTCGGCGAGTTGAAAAAGGCCCTGGAGCAAGCCGATCCCGACAGCAGCACCGCCCTTTATGACGCTACTGCTACCTCACTGGATCGCCTGAAGAGGGGTTATTTGGACAAGAAGGTTCTTCTGATCGTGAGCGATGGTGAAGATAACTCCAGCCAGCGCAGCCTGGATGCCGCGCTGCACGAAGCGCAAAGATCGAGCGCTTTGATCTACGCCGTCGGGTTGCTCCGAGAGGAAAAGCCGGAATCCGCCGAGCGTGACCGGCAGGCGCTGCTGGCATTGACCCGCGCGACAGGCGGTTCGGCGCTCTTCCCGGAAAACTTGGAGGATGTGGAGTTCACCTGTGCTCAGATCGCGCGCGACATTCGCCACCAATACACTCTCGCCTACTATCCGACCAATACGCGCAAGGACGGCTCTTTTCGTTCTGTGCGCGTGCAGATTGTTCCGCCGCCTGGAGGGGGAAACATTTCCGCACGAACGCGCACAGGTTATTTTGCGCAGCATCTTTCCGCCGGCAATTAGCCTCACTTAGGCAAATCTCATTTAGCTCGGCAACGCTGAAATGTCGGCCGCGGGCGTGAGTCGTCAATTTACCTGCACGTGTTATACTGCCGCTGTTCTTTACGGGTAAAAAATTCGAGCGCATTTCGATTTGGAGGTTTTGCATGAAACGCATTGCTCTGTTTGCCCTCGGTGTAATGACACTTTCGCTCCCCCTGCTAGCACAAGCCCAGGACGACCCTGCCATCGCGAAAGCGGTGTTGGCCGCCCCGGCCCAGTTGCGCGATGGGGCTACCGTGATCAAGTGGAAGTCCGACTTCACCTATGACACATTGAAAAAAGGCACCAGCCGTCTTGTGTGCTACGACCGGTCGGGTTTTCCCGAGCAGCAGGCGTTCTCGATTGAGTGTACCAGCGTCGGTAACCTGGATCGCGTGGCTCAGAATTTGAAGGCCGAAGCGCTTGGCGACAAGGCCAAGACCCAGGCGATGCTCGATGCGGAAGAAAAGGACGGAACCCGCGTGAAGCCGGAGTTTGGATCAGTCTGGTATCACATGATGGGCGCCGACCAGGATCACGCACGCATGCACATGACCATTGCCGTGCCGGGCGCCACGACACAATCCATTGGGCTGCCTGACAAAGCGGGTCAGGGCACGGTATGGATTATGAACGCGGGCACTTCGACTGCTCATCTCATGACACCAGGCGAATAAAAGAACTCGGAGCGGTAAGTACAGCGGTCTCTTTTGACCCCGCGTCGCCCGGAATTGGCGGCGGCGCGGTAGCCCGCGGTTACGTTCGCCCTTGTTCTGCAAAGCGCAAAATCGATCTGCACTGAGCATCAAGGGGCGAGACATCACTTTATGAAGTCCACTTTATGAAGTTTCTGGCCTCTAGTGTTTTCCTAGCTCTGCTTGCAGTTGCGGCGCTCACCGCTGCTGCTGACAAACAGAGCTTCACCGGAACCATCACCGACGACATGTGCCCCAAGGCAGATCATTCCCAAATGCAGATGGGACCGACGAACGCCGCCTGCGCGATGGCGTGCGTCAGCGTCCATGGCGCGTCATACCTTCTGTATGACGGCAAGAACGCTTACATGCTCAGCGACCAGCGTCAGGCGGAAAAATTCGCGGCGAAAAAAGTGAAAGTCACAGGCACGCTGGACACGAAGACGAAAACGATCCAGGTGGACTCGATCAGCGCTGCAAAATGAACTTTATTTGCCGCGATTCGCAAAATGTGAGTTTGTGAAGGCGTCCCAGCTAAGCGTTGCTGCATCGGGCTGGCAAAACGGGCCGGTGCTTGCTTTAAATTACCTGCGACCGTAGAATTTTAGGTAATGACTTTGGAGCTGCAGGAGAAGGCCATTAACTCTCCCTTGCACTTGCGCAAGTGCCTCGCGCCTTTTGTGAGAGGCGCGTTGTTTGCGCTGCTTCTGTTTGCAGTACCCGTGCTCTCGACGCTGGCGAAAAATAGCTGGTATCTACCGCAGTCAAATCCTGTTCATTATCTGAACATCGCCAGCAAAATGCAGGTGCCCCACGTTCCCGTAGTTTTGGATAAGGCCCCGTTGCGGGCGATTGCGAAGTTGATTCCGGCGCCGGAAGTCATCCGGAGCACGCACGAACCTGATCCGGAGCCTCCTAAGCCGTCGATCGGCGTAACCGTAGCTCTGCAGCATCGATCACCCCCGTCTTCCCTCTAGCTTTTCGCCTTTTTTCCAAAAATAGCCTTAGCAGCGTCGTGTGATTTCTGGCTTCTCTAACCGTGGTCGCATATTCGAGAGACTATGGATCAGATAAGAAACGCGAGTCGCTTGACGCCAACTCAATTGGATGAGTTGCGTCAGTTCAGCACGTGTGTGACGGCGAGCGCCATCGAAACTTTCGGCGTTCGTCTGTGCAATGCAGGTTTCGCCGATTCCCGCATCCGTTGCCAATTTAAAGAGCTTCCTGTGGTTGTTGGATATGCGGCCACGGCACGTATAAGGAGCGCGAATCCACCAATGGACAGCCGCGGCTACTTTTATTATGACCGCGCCGATTGGTGGAATCAGATTATGACCATTCCCGCGCCACGAATCGTGGTCATCGAAGATCTCGACGACCCTGCGGGTTTGGGAGCGTTTGTCGGCGCCGTCCACGCGAATATCCTGCGCGCACTCGGCTGCGTGGCGCTCGTGACCAATGGAAGCGTGCGTGACATCCCCGATATCCGGCCTACTGGCTTTCAGGTGTTTGCCGCTAACGTGGCAGTCTCACACGCATATGCCCACGTGTTCGATTTCGGGAGTCCGGTGCTCGTAGGGGGATTGAAGATCTCGCCGGGCGAATTGGTCCAAGGCGACCTACATGGACTGCAAACGATACCCCTGGAACTCGCCGATAAAGTTCCTGCCAAGGCTCGCGATATTCTGAAGAGAAGAAAACGACTTGTAGATATATGCCGCACTGGCGATTTTTCCCTGGAAAAGCTTCAACAGGTTATGAAGCAAGAAGAGGAAACAAAGTTATGACTACCGCAGCTGATCCGACAAAAGACGCGTCTCATACCGAGAAAGTATCGAGCGAGCCCGGTGAGATTATCTCGGCTTCTCAACTGCGTCATTGGCCTCTACTGGTATTACTGACGGCGCCTGTGCTTTTTGCTGGCTGCGCCCGAACCGGCAAAGTGGATGCGGCTGCCAGCGCTCCCGTGGCCGCCGTCGTCACGGTGGGACGCCACGACCTTGCCAACACGCTGGAAATTGCTTCTGAATTCGAGCCTTACCAGGAGATCGAGGTTTACGCCAAAGTCTCCGGATATATCCAGAGGCTCTACGTGGATTGGGGCACTCACGTCAAGGAAGGGCAGCCTCTGGCGGATCTCGAGATTCCGGAATTACAGCAGCAACTGCAGGAAGACCAAGCTACCATCCACCGCAATGAGAGTGAGCTGGACCGCGCTCACGAGGAACTCAACCGAGCGAACTCCGCGTATAAAGTTGCGCACCTGACTTACTCACGTCTGGCCGACGTGCAGAAATCCCAGCCTGGACTGGTCGCTCAGGAAGATATCGACGTTTCTGAAGGAAAGGACATGGAAGCGAACGCCGGTGTTTCCGCGGCCAAGGACGCTCTCGCCTCGGCGGAGCAGGCGGTCGCGGCATCGAAGGCAACTCTGGATAAAGACAAAGCGCTTTACTCCTATTCTCATATAGTCGCGCCTTTCGAAGGAGTTGTGACCCGCCTGTACGCGTACAAGGGAGCCCTTTTGCCCGGGGGGACCTCTTCGAACACTCAGGCGCTCTGCCGCCTGTCACAAAACAGTCTCCTTCGTTTGGTAATCCCTGTACCCGAACGAGCGGTGCCCGATCTTCGCCTGGGCGAAAAGATCGACGTCAAAGTATCCACGACGGGGAAGAACTTTACGGGAAAGGTCATTCGCGTCTCCGATCAAATCGATCTGCAAACCCGCACGATGCACACCGAAGTGGAAGTGCCCAATCCGAGTAACGAACTCGTCCCTGGAATGTACGCTTCCGCTGAGATCCCTTTGCAGACAGCCCAGAAGGCGTTGACCCTGCCCATGCAAGCTGTTCAGACCAGCGGGCCCGATAAGGGGACCGTGCTGCTCGTCAACAGCGCCAACCAGATCGAGCGACGCACCGTCACGCTTGGCCTGCAGACGGGAACGCAAGTCGAGATCGTCTCGGGCCTGAACGAAAATGACCGCGTGATTTTTGGATCTCAGGGCCAGTATCAGCCGGGTGAGTTGGTCTCACCGAAAGTCGTTCAGGCGCAAGAGATGGAGCCGTAGCCATGCCTTCTTTTTCGATTCGACATCCCTACCTGATTATCGTTTTTTGCCTCGTTGTTGTGGTGGTTGGCATCACGAGCATGGCGCAGATGCCCGTGGATATGTTTCCGCCGATCAATATTCCGGTTGTCCTGGTGGCCACCTTCTATAACGGTATGCCGCCGCAGCAGATTGAAGCAGACATTACGGACACCTTCGAACGGTTCTTCACATTGGCTGCCGGCGTGGATCACATGGAGTCACGTTCACTGACCGGCGTGAGCCTGATCAAGATTTATTTCCAACCTGGCACCGATGCCAATGCCGATGTCACGCAGGTCTCCAATCTCGCCATGGCGGATCTAAGGAGATTGCCGGAAGGCACGCTGCCGCCGGTGGTGCTTCAGGTTAGCGCTTCAAGTCAGCCGGTGGTCCTGCTGACCGTGCAGGATCCGAATCTGAACGAAACGCAGCTTCACGACTACCTGCAGTATCAGGTACGAAACCAAATTGCGGGTGTTCCGGGCGCCACAGTGCCTCCGCCGTTCGGCGGCAAGTACCGCCAGCTGATGATTTACGTGGATCCGGTGAAGTTGCAAGCCCATGAGTTGAGCCCCATGGATGTTGTGCGTGCGACGAATTCCTCCAATCTGATCTTGCCCGCGGGCGACGTGCGTATGGGGCCGATGGATTACAACATCTACACCAACGCCCAGGTTCCCAATGCCAAATCTTTGAATGACATTCCGGTGAAGACTCAGGGGCAGCAATCGGTATTTGTGTCGGATGTGGGCAAGGCGGTGGACGGTTCTTACCTGCAATACAACATCGTTCGCGTGGATGGGCAGAAATCGGTTTATGTCGGTGTTCAGAAACAGGGCGGAAACACCAACACCATCGCGGTAGTGAATGGAATCCGGAAAGCTATCCAGAGTCTTAGAGACATCCCTTCGGAGCTCAAAGCCAGCGTCGTTTTCGATCAGTCGGTGTTCGTGCGGGAAGCGATTTCCACAGTGGTCCGCGAAGGGGGCATAGGAATTTTCCTTACGGGACTGATGATTCTTTTATTTCTGGGCAGCTTCAGGGCCACAGTCGCGATTTTCTTATCTCTTCCGCTCTCCGTGCTGATTGCTTTTACCGTGCTTCACATGATGGGCAAGTCAATCGATGCCATGGTCTTGAGCGGTTTGGCCCTGGCTTTTTCGCGGTTGATCGACGACTCGGTCGTGGTGATTGAAAACGTGTACCGGCACATAGAGTTGGGCGAAGAACCTCGAGTGGCAGCCGAAAAAGGAGCAAACGAAGTGGCATTGGCGGTCTTGGCCATCATGCTTGTCGCGGTTGTGGTGTTCTTCCCTGTTACTTTTCTCTTCGGCGTAAGCAAGTATTTGTTCACGGCGCTCGCATTGGGCGTGGTGATTGCGCTCTTTGCATCCTACTTTGACGCTCTGACCGTGGTGCCGTTGTTTTGCGCCAATTTCCTGAAGGCCGAGCATCAGGGCATTGGCGAGGGCCACGAAAAGCAGTCTTGGGGAAAAAGGTTTCACGCCGGATTCAACCGCAAATTCGAACTCATGCTGAACTTCTATGAAAAATGGGTTCGCCGGGCGCTTGATCGGCCCTGGACAACGGTATTAGGTTTCCTTGGTTGCTTCTTCGCCTGTTTCCTGCTGATTCCGTTTGTGGGTATGTCGTTTTTTCCGCGCACAGACGCAGGCCAGTTCATGATCAATCTCAAGGCCCCTACGGGCACGCGCATTGAAATCACGAACGACTATGTCGCAAAAGTTGAAAATATTGTGCGGCAGGTTGTGCGGCCCAGCGACTTGGAAACGGTCGTTTCCAATATCGGGGTGATGCCCGATCTTTCCTCACTCTTTACGCCCAACTCGGGAATGCATACGGCTTTCATTCAGGTGGGACTGAAGGAAGATCATGCTGTCAGCAGCTTCACTTATATGGATGAGGTACGCAAACGGATCGCGCAGCAGATGCCTGAGTTGCGCACCTACTTTCAATCCGGCGGTATTGTAGACGCGGTGCTCAATCAAGGAGTGCCGGCGCCATTTGACCTGCAGGTGAGCGGCATCGATATGAGCAGGGATAATCAAATTGCGCAGAACCTCGTACAGCAGATTAAGAGCCTGCCGGGAGTTTCGGACGTTTTTATCCCACAGGATATCGATTATCCGGGCTTGCAAGTGGATGTGAACCGAGCCCGCGCCGCCGAATTGGGTTTAGAGCCGAAGGAAGTGATCGACAATATGATCACCGCCCTCACTTCGAACCAGATGATTGCCCCCAGCTACTGGGTGGACCCTCGTTCGGGGAACAACTACTTCGTGACCGTGCAGTACCCCGAAAACCAGGTAAAGAGCATCGAGTCTCTAAAGGCTATGCCATTGCGTGCGCCAAATTTGAAATTGCCGACCTATCTGGATCAAGTTGCCACCGTCACGCCGATTCTGACCCCCACGGAAGTCGACCACTATCAGTTGGAACGAAACTTTGACATCTATGTGGCTCCTACCGGGGAGGATTTAGGCAAGCTGTCCAAGGCAATTTCCACGTTGATTGCAAACACCAAACTGCCGCCCAATTTTCGAATCGACCTGCGCGGACTGGTTGTCACGATGAACGAATCGTTCAAAAGTTTTGGGTTGGGCTTGTTTCTCGCAATCGTGCTTGTCTATCTCATCCTCGTAGCGCAATTCAAATCATTTATCGATCCACTCCTGATCGTGCTCGCGGTTCCCACAGGTATCGTCGGTGTGATCCTCACACTCGTTTTGACGGGCACCACATTGAATATTCAATCTCTCATGGGGATTGTGATGCTGCAGGGCATGGTGGTTTCAAACAGCATCCTGATCGTTGATTTTTCGAATGTGCTTCGCGGCGAGGGCCACGGCGCGGCAGAAGCAGTCGCTCGCGCCTGTCGCATTCGCCTGCGGCCGATCCTTATGACTTCACTGGCTACCGTCGTCGGCTTGTTGCCCATGGCATTCAAGCTCGAAGCCGGCAGCGAGGCTTACGCTCCACTGGCGCGCGCGATTATAGGAGGCCTGCTCTCTTCGATCGTGCTCACGATTTTCGTAGTCCCCGCGGCATACCTGCTGATCTACCGCGGTCGAGAACAGGCCTCAACGAACACGCCGGTAGTGGAGGCCCAATGAAAACCGCATCACGGGTATTGATTGCTTGTGCGTCAGCCGCGCTCGTTCCCGCTTTGGCTTTAGCTCAAGCTGCCCAGACTCTGAACCTGCAGCAGGCCGAACAAATCGCGATTCAGAATCACCCGCAAATCCAAGCCGCAACGGCGCTCGCCTCCGCAGCCGATGCGCAACGCAGGCAGGTTCGGGCCGCCCATTACCCGACCGTTACAGGAGCCATCTCGGGCGCGGAAGCTAACGATACGAATCGTATCGGCGCCGGAGTGCTGAACGATCCACGGATTTTCCCGAAATTCGCCCAGGGTTTTCAAGTCAACCAACTGCTTACGGATTTTGGACGCACACACCAGCTGGTGAAGAGCGCGAGCCTGCATGCTCAGGCTCAGGAAGAGAACATCGTCACCTCGCGCGCTGACGTTCTGCTGCAGGTCGACAGATTCTACTACGGCGTCTTGAGGGCGCAGGCTTTGTTGCGGGTCGCCCAGCAGACCGTCGGCGAGCGCCAGCTTGTATCCGATCAAGTCACACAGTTGGCGGCGAATCAGCTCAAGTCGCAACTGGATGTGAGCTTTGCGAATGTGGACTTAGCGCAATCCCAGCTTCTGTTGATTCAGGCGCAAAACAATCTCCAGACTTCATATGCGGACCTAACCCGTGCGCTCGGTTTTGCAGACCAGAAAACCTACCAATTGATGGAGCCGGGGCCACCGGCCGGCCCTCCGACCGAGCTTGCAGGTCTGATCCAGCAAGCGATCATGAACCGGCCGGAGCTCGTCAGCGGGCGATTGGAAATCAGTGCGGCGCAAACTTTCGTTACCGCGGAGCGCGACCTCTGGCTCCCGAGCATCAGCGCTGTCGGTGCCGCCGGTCTCATCCCGCTGCACGTCATGACCACCTCTTCCGGCCTGAATGACCAGTACGCGGCGGCCGGATTCAATATGACGATACCGATTTTCAATGGGCACTTGTTCGGCGCCCTGCGGAACGAGGCGTCCGCTCGCTTCACCGCGCAGCAGCAGAATAATCGGGACTTGCTCGATCGGATTGTGCGCGACGTGACCCAGGCCTGGAACGATGCGAACTCCGGATACCAACGTCTATCCGTGGTGCAGCAGCTTGTGAACCAGGCAACGTTGGCTTTGAGCCTGGCTCAGTCGCGTTATCAGTTGGGATTGAGTTCCATTGTTGAATTCACGCAGGCGCAACTAAATCTTACGCAAGCGCAAATCGAGCAGGTTAACGCAGCCTACGACTACGACACTCAATTGTCCGTACTGAACTACTCGATAGGGAATCTCCGCTAAGAAAGCGTCCATATGAGGAGCAGCAATGGCGGCGTGAGAGACCTCTCTGCCGCAGCTCTCACAACAGCAACAAGATGATCACGATAATCAGGAGAATTCCCAATCCGCCGCTTGGATAATAGCCCCAGGCGTGGCTGTAGGGCCAAGTCGGAAGCACTCCCAATAACGCCAGGATTAGAATAACCAGCAATACGGTGAGCATGAGTAGCGTCCTTTCCCACCAGCATCGACCCCCAATGATGAGATGGAAAAAACTTGGCACTGGTGCAGGTACAAAATTGTTTAGCGCGCGGGGGTGCGGGGCCTTAGATTGCCGCAATTTGCGCCTGAGATCTGCGTGCTGGAAAAGCCACACAAAAGATTGTTCCGCCCATTTTCTTTGACAGGCTCTTCGCTGTTATGATAAATGCCGTTCGTGGCGCAAATGCGGCAACGAAGGTCTGATGCTGCGCAGTTCAGGCGATAGGGCGCTCCTGCAGGGCGAACTCGAATCCAAAAAGAGGTGATCTGTGTCCGAATCTCGCCAAGACTCCAAAATCGTGCAAAATAAAAAGAAGAGATCACAGAAAAGCGCCGAGCTGAGCAGGCGATCGCTGCTGAAGAATGTAGCCGGAGCCGCCCTCGGCGCGGCAGCAATAAGCCTCACCGGCGTGAAGGGGGCCCGCGCACAGGTCACCGGTCTTTATACTTCGAGTGAGCCGCCCGAGATTCCCCTCGCAATGGGCGCTCTTACCTACCTGGATCGCAAGCAATACATCCACAACATGGAAATTCACGCACACCTTCCCGGAGTCACGATTACAGGCGGCGAGCCGCTGTGCGTCATGTGGGCGCGAGGCAAGCAGCGATTGTTACCCGGCGGCGCCGGATTTGTGGACATTAGCGATGCTAAGAATCCTGTGGTGTTGAACAAGAACGTCACGCAGAGTTCCTTCGCCGCTGTCGCCTACAACACCAAGCTCAAGAAGTGGATCATGATGGTGACCGCGGCGCAGCCGCTCACAATGGAAGTTCCCGAATATCCGCACGGCCAATACGACAAGGAATTGCGCGACAAAATCCTTGCTTACAAGGGGCTCCGAGGCATTCGCAACTACGACGTCACCGACCCCCGCAATCCCAAGCTCCTGCAGGAATACAACACCGGTGTGAAGGGCAACGGCACGCATCACAATTTCTATGATGGCGGCCAGTATGCTTATCTCGATTGCGGCTGGGATGATCAGTTGCGCCTGGAGAATCTCGAGCGGCCGTATAGCAATGGTTTGATGATTGTCGATATGTCCGATCCCGCCAACGTGAAAGAGGTGTCGAAATGGTGGGTGCCTGGGCAACGGTTAGGCGAGGAGGCGGAATATAAGAAGTATCGATTCGCCGGCGATCACACGTCTTGGACGGGCAACCACGGCGCAATAAGCGTTCCCAAGCGCGTGGAAGATGGCGGCACGGTAGGCTACGGCGGTTTTGGCGCGTTTGGCATGTACGCTTTGGATTTATCCGATATCAAGCATCCGAAGCCGTATGGCCACGTGCAATACGAATTCGATACGTTCGGCACGATTCCGTTCCACACCTGCTTGCCCATTACGGCGGATGCGGCCCACCCGCGGCTGCAAAATCTCGTTGTGGCCGCGCATGAGTCCGTGGAAGCCGACTGCCGTGAGAACTATCACACTCCCTATGTCATCGATGTGAAGGATCCTCGGAATCCAAAGATCATCGGCTTGTTCCCTCGCCCCGCGGCGCCTCCCGATGCTCCGTACACGGATTTCTGCTTCGCGCGCGGGCGATTCGGCTCGCACAACACACATTGCTGGCTGCAGCCCGGCGCCGCCAAGCCAAATATCGTCGCGATGACGTGGTTCAATGCGGGCGTGCGCATTTTTGATATTTCCGATCCCACCGCTCCCAAGGAAGTCGCTTGGTTCGTGCCGCCGCGCGATGGCGAGATCGACAAGTACATAAGCTGGTGGCGTGGGACCACGGAGAACGTCTTTATCGAATGGGATCGAAACCTCATCTGGATCGGCACGCACGAAGGTACCTATTGCCTTTCCTGCCCAGCCCTGGGAAAGCCCGTGCTCGAGCCGACCAAGGTCCAGAAGTGGTCGATTCCATTCTGCAATGTGGGCTGGGATGATCAAACCCCCACCACTTTTTACTTCGGAAGAGGACTCAGCCGGATGGGCTGAAGTCTCGTGGCATCATGGTTTGGGATTCACCGCATCCTAAGGCGTGGGCCATGGCGTCAAAGCCATCTGAGTAGGGAAACAGGCTGTGCTTCAGGGCCGCTATGCCCTCTCTGAAGGGTGTCTTTCCATGCACCATGGAGCATCGAATGGTGGAGCACCTTAGTGCGGGACCGTAAAATCATTTAGGGTTCAGGTTACGAATGATCAGAGTTCTGGTTGTCGATGATAACCACGAGTTCCGTTCGGCCGTTCGAGACTTGCTCGAAGGCGACCTGCAGATTCGGGTGGTCGGAGAAGCCTGCGACGGTCTTCAGGCCATCAGTCTCACGGCGCATCTGCAACCTGATCTGATTTTAATGGATATTGCCATGCCGCTCATGAATGGCTTGGAGGCTACTTCCGCCATTCGTGAGAGGTGGCCGAAGATGATCGTCATACTTGTGACGGCCATCCCAAGCAACTCTTACCAGCAGATTTCCGATCGCTGCGGCGCCAACGCTTTTTTGCCCAAGGAAGAGATGGGCTCACGTCTGATTTCCACGATGCACCGTCTTGCTTGCGCACCCTTGCCTGGTCAAGCCCCGGCTTAGTTAGCGCCATACCTTCGGTTGTTTACCACCCACAAGTCCTTTGTCGCATCTGCCTGAGGGCATACGGCGATAACTTCTTCGTAGCTAAGGGTTCTAGTTCGCGCATATACGGAATTAGCAATTGTCCATGGAAGCGCGTTCCGCTATCTCACGTAGTGACGACCCCTGACTTGCAGTACCTAGCCCCACCGTCCCCCCTAAAGCCGGTGGGGCTTTTTCTTTCTGCCTGATTTTTCTGGATACCTGAAATCCAGCGGCGGATTAGATCACTGCGTCTTGGCGGAACTGTTGGATTTGCTGCGGTGTGTATCCGAGCTCGGTGAGGATTGCGTCTGTATCCTGGCCGAGGTCTGGAATTTCGTCCATCCGAGGCTCTACGCCATCGAGACCGATGGGAGGCAACAAGGCTTGTAAGGAGCCTGCCGGCGAAGCGACATTGCGCGCACGGCCTCTCCCGGTATGCTGCGGGTGCGCCAGCAAATCTTGTACCGAATTCGTGTGCGAGTGAGCGATACCCGCGCTTTCGAGACGCTCCCGAGCCTCCTCCAGAGTTAAGGTTCGAAAAATCTCGGCGATCATGGTTCGCAGCGCCTTACGATTTTCGGAACGCTTTGAATTGCTATCGAAGCGGGGATCGCCGGCGATTTCCCGGTTTAGGAGCACCGAGGCGCAGAATTGCCGCCATTCTCGTTCATTCTGAATGCCGATGTTGATCTGCTTTCCATCGCCCGTGTAGTACGGCCCGTAGGGAGCGATAGACGCGTGCTCTGCCCCGGTTCTCGATGGGGGCGTGCCGCCATAGACTGCGTAGTACGCCGCCGGCAAAACCCATTCGCTAAGGGAGTCGAACAACGATACCTCCACGACGCCTCCCCGGCCTGTCCTCTCGCGCCTATAGAGCGCCATCAGGATGCCGCTGAACGCGTACATGCCGGCCGCGATATCGGCTACCGAGATTCCTGCCTTGCTTGGCGTCTCCGGCGTTCCCGTGATCGAAACGAGACCTGTCTCGAACTGTACCAGAAGGTCGTAGGCTTTCTTGTTTTTGTAGGGGCCATCCGATCCGTAGCCGCTTATCTCGCATACGATCAGTCTAGGATTCCTGGCCAGCATGGCTTGGCTTTTCAGGCCGGCGCGGTGTGCGGCTCCGGGGGCCAAATTGTGTATGAAGACGTCGCAGTCTGACGTGAGTTTCTCTATGATCTCTGAGGCTTCCGGCCGTTTGAAGTCCAGAGTAAGGCTTTGCTTCGACCGATTCAGCCAGACGAACCAGCTCGACAGCCCGCGTACTTTGTGGTCGTAATCACGCGCAAAGTCCCCGTCTTCGCGACGCTCGATCTTTATGACTCGAGCGCCAAAGTCCGCTAATTGGCGCGAGGCAAACGGGCCCGCCACTGCCTGCTCCACCGAGACGATTTTGAGGCCTTCGAGCGGTAGCATTAAGGATTAGAGTTTCGCAAAGGGCGAACTGCCACCAGGGTTGCGACGAGCGGGTTTAACCGGATCTCTCTTTCGTAGACTCTGGTCCCCACGTATCAATCGTACTACGAAAATGCGTTGGGGATACGCGCGTAGCCGCAAGCGCGAATTCTAATGGAGCTGCCTAGTTGCGTGTGGTGTCGTTGTTTATGCGGCGATGATGTGATTTCGGATGGCGTAGCGGACCAACTCAGTCACTGAGTGGCAATCGAGCTTGCGCATGATGTTGGCGCGGTGCGTTTCCGCGGTCTTCACGCTCAGTCCCAATACCGCGGCTACTTCCTTGCTGCTTTTTCCCTCGGCCAGTAGCTGCACGATCTCCCGCTGCCTGCTGGTGAGCCGCAGACTTTCGGGCTCTTCCTCGGTTTCTTTTTCCTTTGGGCTTTTGTCCAGATAGCCTTCCAGGACCATCTGACTGACCTTGGGCGTGAAGAAGGTCTTATTCCGGCGCAAGGCGTCGATTGCCGATACGAGGTCGCGCCCCGCATCCGATTTGAGGAGATATCCGCGCGCCCCAGCCTGCAATACCTGTTGAATCAGTGGATCGGAATCGTACATGGTGAGCACGAGCACTTTCGCGTTCGGCACAGTCTTAACGATTTGCCGCACAGCTTCCAGTCCGTTCAGCGAAGGCATAGCAATGTCGATGACGACAACGTCGGGCTTCAGTTTGGTCGCCTTTTCCACTGCGTCGCGGCCGTCGACAGCTTCGGCGACGACTTCCCAGCCGCTCTGTTCCTCTAACAGGGCGCGGAGACCCGCCCGCACGACTTCGTGATCGTCCGCCAAGAGGATTCTAAAAGGTGCCATTTGACCTCACCTCCGCTTCATGCGTACTGCACCCTCTGCACGTACACACGGAATCTCGACGGTGCAGAGACATTCTGGCGCGCCCCCACCCTGTATGGGTTCATGTGAGGTAGACAATAAGCGGCAGCGGAAAGCGCTGGCAATACGGGATTTAACGCAGGATTTTTCTGCGGAATCCGTAGCTATGACGGCGAACCTAGGGCGTTAACCCTATGTTTGCAGTTCAAACCCATAATCAAAACAAGGTTCAGTGGTACAATCCCGCCGTAACATCTCAGTTCTTAGCAACTTACGGCTTAGCTGTCCCCACGGCGGCATCCCTGATTTTGTCGTTGAAGTGCCCTTCTTCCGACGGTACGCAAAGTTCTTCGAAGATTGCCGCTTTTGCCCGGACGAACGTGATCGTTTCACCCACCCATGGCGCCGTATAAGCCTTGGGATCGGTGATTGTTTCGTCGAGCGTCAATGTGTCTGCGTCAGGGTGACGCCAGCGCTCCACAAGCACCATCTGCTCGCTATGCGGATTGCCGAAATGATCGAGCCAGGTCCTGTCGTCATAGCCGGTCGATGTAATGACAAAGGTGTCGCCTTCCCATTTGCCCACGGAGTAGCCCATCCAGGCGGCATCCGGGTTCTTGGGCAGTTCTCGGCCGTCGGTCCAGACCGTACGCCAAATGTCGTGATACTGCATGTGTATTAGAAGCCTGTCAGAGGCTTGAACGATCTCAAACGGCCGCAGGTTCGCCTCGTATAAGTCGCGGGGATAGCCCATGGGGTCGCAGGTGGAAACATCGTCGTTACCCAAACCCGGAGGAACGGACCGCGGACCGTAACTTGGCTTGGTCGCCTCGAATTTGGCTTTGGCCCAGTCTGTCATCGGGGGAGGATAAGTCTGGGACCTCATTTGGTCCGGAATGCTCTTATCCTTTATGTCCAGCCACTTGTCGTTAAGGGCGTGCCTTTCGAAATAACCCGCCCGGGTAGGGGAGGACCAAACGCCCCCCAAATCGTGTGAATTGTAAGGCTTCGGCTTTGACAATTCCTTTGGTAGCTCCTCGGGTTTCCATGCCCCTGGAGAGTATCCCTTGGTGCCGTAGGTCTGAGCGAATGTGACGGCCGAGAATGCCAGCATCATCGCGAACGTCGCGAGCAAATCCATAAAGCGATTTCGCATTTCACAACTCCTTTGTGATTTGGGTCCGATTACTGGCCGGGCTCGTCTGTCAGTTTGGCGCCGTTGCCCTTACGGCCCCTCTCCGGCAGAGTCCGCCCGTCGGCAGTCGTAAACTCCTGCAGCTCGATACGCGGAGCGCCAGATTTGGCGGGGTGGCCGGAAATCGTGATCTTGTCGCCAGGCTTCAAAATATCCTTACTCAGGCCAGACATGGAGAGCGCGTGAGGATTCCCAAGTTCCGCGCCCCAATGCTCTACGGTACCTTTTTCGTCCGTGACGTCGAACAGAATACCGCAGTGGGGATTCGCCCAAATCCATTCGGTCACGGTCCCCTTCAAGTTAACGGTCTTTTCCGTATCGTAGGCCACTCCTGTTCCGTGGTGTGCGAATAGCGGGATGCCTGCGAGAAGAAAGCTAGTAATTAAACCCAAATGTACTAGGGATTTAAGCCTCATCTATTAGTTCCTCCGGGCCGTACCGACACTATGACGCTGCCGAAACACTCATCGTTACACGCTATTAGCACAGAATGATTGACCGATGCAATAACAACCGGCGTATGCAAAATCGCCATGCTCCGACTACTGACGGGAGGAAGTAGTCGGCTCACACCCGAAGAATCATTACCTCGGTCGATTTGATCAAGGCGGCGACGGTCTGGCCCTTCTGAAGGCGCATCTCGCGAACCGCGTCCGCAGTGATGATGGAAGTAATTTGCTGACCACCGATCGAGAGCGTCACCTGGGCCATCAGCCCCTGGGTTTTGATATCCGTGACGCGGCCGATCAGCTGATTTCTTCCGCTAACTTTGCGGAAATTGTTGCGCCGTTCGCGGACGTCGCCGGTTTCGGACGCGTGATACAGAAACTTGTCGACCTGTTGCTCCGGGACGCGGTGATGGCCGCCGGCAGTCTTGACCGTTCGAATCTTCCCCTTATAGATCCACTGTTTGAGTGTCGGGTAGCTGATGCCCAGCACTTGGGCGGCCTCACGGGGCGAGAATAGCTTTGCTGCTTGCATCGATTGCGGTCTTTGCGAATCCCTAAGAGAGATGCCCCTCAGCCGGTCACTTTGGCCGCAAGCAACTCAAGCCGATTGCAACATCACGCTTTCAAGGGCTGCTCGTAGTTTATCGATGTCAGGCTCGACATGCAGTCTTTGCTGCGCCAATTCGCGCTCACTGCGCCGCTTTATGGCGATCTCCGGATCCTTAAGCTGGTGACCGGTCAAGACGGCGACTACGTCCGCCCCGTCCTCAACCTTGCCGGACTGCACCAGTTTCTGAATGCCCGCTACGGAAGCCGCCGACGCCGGTTCGCATCCCACACCATCTTTGGCCAATGCGGCCTTGGCTTCGAAGATCTGTTCGTCAGTAACGGACTCGCACAAGCCGTCGGTTAAACGAATGGCACGAAGGGCTTTCTTCCAGTTGACCGGATTGCCGATTCGGATCGCGGAAGCTTCGGTGCGTGGCTGAACGGGAACGATCTCGTCGGCGCCGGTGGAGATCATCGTGAAAAAGGGGCTGGCCCCTTCGGCTTGCACTACGACAAGCCGCGGAAGCTTATCGATTACGCCAAGTTGCCGGAGTTCTTGCAGGCCTTTGCCTACCGAGGAAACATTTCCCAGATTTCCGCCCGGGAGAACCAAATAGTCGGGCACGCGCCAATCCCGTTGTTCAAGGATCTCGCAGACGATGGTTTTCTGGCCTTCGAGACGGAATGGGTTCAGCGAATTCACGAGGTAAAGACCGAGCTCGTCTGTGAGCTCTCGAAGCATCTGAAAAGCTTGATCGAAGTTGTCGCCCATCTCGATGACCACGGCGCCAAATTCGAGAGCTTGCGCCAGTTTGGCGGTGGAGATCTTCCCGAAGGGAACAAAGACCACGGCCTTCATTCCGGCGCGTGCGGCGTAGGCCGCCATGGATGCGGAAGTATTGCCAGTGGAGGCGCAAGCGGTCACTCGGCTGCCAAGAATCGCGGCTTGAGTAATGCAGGCCGTCATGCCCAAATCTTTGAACGAGCCTGTGGGATTATTCCCTTGATGCTTGATCGAAAGCTGCACGCCCGCCCATTCGCCGGTGCGATTCACTTCGATTAGCGGCGTGCGCCCTTCCGAGAGGCTGATGACGCCGGTCCCGGCAGGCACAAAGGGCAGTAGCTCGCGAAAGCGCCAGACTCCGCTCTGGTCGGTGATGGCGCCGCTCATTTTGCGTTGCTGCCACAGTTTCGAGAGCGGCTTAGAATTGATTCCGGAGAAATCGTATCGAACGTCCAGCAGCGCGCCACACGCTGAGCACAAATGCTCTTTGGCGTCCAGCGGATAGCGCCGTTCGCAGCCTTGCTCAATGCATTGGAGGAAAGCAGAAGTCATGGACTCGCGCAGTTCGTGATCCTCTCGCCACGCTCTCTTCGCGTGCACACAAGCTTTGAGCGCGCAGCGGTCTGAAGATTATACGCGGCACATCGAAAACGGCAAAACAGCCTTAAAATGGACAGCACACACAGCGGGTGGGCTACGAAGTTCCAGGGGCCGGGGCGGCGACGTAACACCCGAGGATGCGCACTTCTCTAGTGCGCCGTCGCAAGTCGGCAAGCGCCGCCTTTGTCGCGGGCGCCTCGGGCGCGGCCATCAAATCGAGATAAAAGCAATATTCGAATGGATGACCCACGATTGGGCGGCTTTCGATTTTGACGAGATTAATTTTGTGTTCTGCGATCGGCTGTAGAGCCTGATGCAAAGCGCCCGGCTGGTGCAGCAGGAAAACCACCAATGAAATCTTATTGGCTCCCGCAGGCACACCTGGCTCGGCAGACAGCAGGGCAAAGCGGGTGTAGTTCTCGCGATGATCTTCGAGATGGGACTGCAGGATGCAGCCGCCATAAATCTCCGCCGCGCGACCGCTCGCTATCGCTGCCCGCTGGGGATCACCCGCGCGCACAACTTCACGAACGCTTCCGCCCGTATCTTCGGCGGCCACGCGCGTGATTTTGGGATGTGCCTCGAAAAAATGCGTGCACTGCGCCAGAGCCACGGGGTGCGATTGCACAAAACGCACCTGGTCGATGGTCGCGCCGGGCGGGCCGATCAAGTTGTGCGAGATCGGCAGGATCACTTCCGCGACGATGTTGAGTTTGCTTTCGAGCAGCAGGTCGTAACACCGATATACCGAACCGGCCAGGCTATTCTCGACTGGCGCGAGAATGAGGTCGGCCGCGCCATCCGCGATCGCGGCAAACATGGCTTCGAATGTAGCGCGGGGAACAGTTTCGATTTGCCCGCCAAGGAGCTTGACGGCAGCCTCTTCGCTGAAAGCGCCTGGCTCTCCTTGGAACGCCACGCGACGTTTTGCTGGGAATTCCGTCAAAGACACTAGTGGCGGCCCCGAGACGCCCGCCAGTCGCGCGGCCGCACGCGGAAGGGCAGTAACGCGGGGACGCGTTCGCTATAGGCGGCGTAGGCGGGGCCCAAGCGTGCGTGAAGTTCCAGTTCTTCGGCGCGAATTGTAAGCAGCGCCAGAAACAGCCAGACCAGGCTTGCAGCCCACAACGGCGGTAACGCGATGATCAAACAAGCGCCAAGCACGCCTGACATCATACCGAGATAGCGAGGGTGGCGCACGCGCGTGTAGAGCCCTCGAGCGATCAATTCGCGGCTGCCTGCCAGTTCGGAATGACCTACGATGCGACGGCCGCCCAGAACGGCTTCGGATTTGACGAACGTGAAGACGTCTACGCCGATCAAGACTAACCCCAGAAGCGCAGGCCAGGAAATCCCGTCGCGCCGAAAGAGTTCCAAGCGGAAGCGGTAAAGAACGAAATCAACGATTCCCCAAGCCGCGGCCACCGCCAGCGGAAAAGCAGCGCGCATATGTTTGCGCCAGAATAAGACCGGCTGGTGCAGAATCAGCCAGTAAATAGGCACCGGCATTTCGAAGGCAAGCACGAAAATGGCGATGAGGCGGGCGACTCTCGAGAGAATCGTCATTTAGCAGCAGCGGGCATTGACGGAGGTTGCACTTTCAGGCGACGATGCGCAGATTATCATAGCGCCAGTACAAAACGGGGGTTAGAGATGGAGAAGACTTCCTGGGAAAAGCTCGAAGGCGAGCAGCTGAATAAGCTGATCTCGCGTCAAATGTTGAGTGGCGATAATGCGACCGTTGCGCGCCTGCTTATGAAGCCGGGTGCGGTTGTACCCCGGCACTTTGCATGTCAGCGAGCAATTCTCGCTCATTTTGTCGGGCGCGCTGAAATTCGTGTTTGACGATCGAGAGGTAATCGTTCGCGGCGGCGAAGTCCTTTACATTCCCGCAAATGTTCCGCATTCGGCTGTAGCGCTGGAGGATACGGTGGATATCGATTTCTTTGCGCCCCGGCGGGAAGACTGGATTCGCAAAGAAGATGCCTATTTGCGCGAACAGCGCGCCTAAGCGAGCACGCAACAATTCAGGAGAGTGGAATGGCTCAAGAAAACCATCGCCGGTCTTTTGTGAATCAGCAGGTCGAGCGAATCAGGCGGCGCGCACGTATCGCCGTCGTTTCGATTCTCGTGCTCGCTCTGGGCGCGGTGCTCGCGTTGCGGCTTCGAGCTGACGAGCCATTCGCCCGCAGCCGCGATTATCGATCTGCAGAACGCGCGCATCGAATTGCGGTTTGATTTGGATCAGCGGCAGGTAATCGGCCAGGTGACGCACACGCTCACGACATTGAAGGATGGCTTGCGCGAATTGGACTTCGATTCCGTCGGATTGACAATTCTCAGCGCCCGGCTCGACGGCAAGGATGCGCACTTCTCGACCGACGACGCCAAACTGCATGTGGATCTCGACCGGCCGAGCAAAAGCCGGCGAGAAGCATGAAGTGACCGATTCGTTACCAGGGAAGCCCGAAGAAGGGTGTGTTTTTCATTCTCCCGAACAAGAGCTATCCGTCGCAGCCCAAGGAAATTTGGACGCAGGGCGAAGCCGAAGACACCCGCTACTACATTCCCATTTACGATTACCCGAACGACCGCACGACCACGGAGATGATCGTCACGGTGCCGCGCGATTGGGTGACCGTCTCAAACGGCAAGCTCGAGAGCGTTGTCGACGCCGGGCAGGGGTTGAAGACCTGGACTTGGCGGCAATCGCAGCCAATCTCCACGTATTTGATTTCGCTGGTGGCGGGCGAGTTCGATGAGAGCAAGAAAACCTGGCGCAACATTCCTGTGGACTACCGCGTCCCACATGGGGACGCGGACCGCATCGAGCCAACGTTTGCGCGCACGCCCGAGATGCTGAGCTTCTTCTCCGACCGGCTCGGCGTGCCTTACCCGTGGGACAAATATGACCAGACGGCAGTGGATCAGTTCACGCTGGGCGGAATGGAAAACGCCAGCGCGACCACGCTGACGGCGCGCAGCCTGCTGCACCCGGCGCTCGGCACATGAGAGCCTGGAAGGCGCAGACGGTCTGATCTCCCATGAAATGAGCCATCAGTGGTTCGGCGATCTGGTGACCACCAAGGATTGGGCGAATTTGTGGCTCAACGAAGGATTCGCCACGTTCATGGCCACGCTTTGGGAAGAGCACCAGTATGGCGCGGACAATGCCGCATATGCCCGCTGGCGCTCACAAGCGGCATGGTTCCGGCAGCGGCGGCTGTTTAACGTGCCCATTGTCACGCACGAATTCCGAGACTCGATGGAGTACGCGGGAAACATCTACGGCAAAGCCGGCCTTGTGCTGGAAATGCTCAGGGAACAGCTCGGCGACGACGCCTTTTTTCATGCGCTGCAGCATTATCTGGAAGCGAATCGGCTGCAAAATGTGGCCACCGCCGACCTGATCAAAGCCATCGAAGAATCCACGCACGTCGACGTGGATCGCTTCTTCGAAGAATGGATCTACGGCGCGGGCGCGCCACGTTTTGCCGTGAGCACCACCTACGATCCGGGCGCCAAGCAAATACGCATGGAAGTGAAGCAAACTCAGGATGTGCGCGGCGGCCACGTGGGGCTGTTTGATGTCCCGGTAGAAGTAGCCGTCACCACGACCGCGGGCATCGAAGAGCTTTCCCATCACGGTCACCAAGGCCGACGAAACGTTTTCGTTTCCCGCCGATTCCGAGCCGCTCCTGGTTCTCTTCGATAAGGGCGACAAGATCCTCAAATCCGTGGAATTTCACAAGTCCGCCCGCGCAGTGGATCTATCAATTGCAGCACGCCGAAGACGTGCCCGACCGCGTCGATGCGGCGCTGGCGCTGGGCGACATGAAAGGAAACGACGCCGCAATCGCGGCGCTCGGCGAAGCGGCAGCGCACGATCGTTTTTGGGGTGTGCGGGTCCAGGCGCTTACCGCGCTGGGCAGGATTGGCGGAGCGCAGGCCGAGAAAGCGGTTCTGCCGGGGCTCGCAGATACTGAGCCCTGGGTTCGGGAAGTTGCGGTGGAACAACTGAGCAAATTTTCGGATGATCCAGCGCTCGCTGCGAAGCTGACAGAAATTGCCAACAAAGACACCGCATATCGCGTGCGTGCCGCGGCTCTGTTGGGTCTCGGCCAACGCAAGGCGGAAGGCGCGATGACCACGCTCGAGAGCGCGGCAAAGATCGATTCACCGGACGATGTGATCAGGCGCGCGGCGCTGCGCGCCATGGGCGCATTGGGTAACGATCAGGCTGCGCCGCGGTTGATCGAGTGGATCGAGCAGGGCAAACCGATGCGGTTGCGAACTGCTGCGATTGACAGCCTGGGGAAGATCGCAAAGAAGGATGAAGCGATGGAATCGCGCCTGATCGCACTGTTGAACGATTCCGGATTTCGATCTTCGCCTCGCGGCCGTCTATGCGTTGGGCGAACGCGGCGATTCGGCAGCCATCGAACCTCTCGAGACGTTGCGCAAGAGCGGAGACATCCCTTCCGGCGGCGGCCCGGTGATCGAACAACAGATCGCACGGATCAAGAATCCGGGCGAGGGTCAAGAACGTGATCGGCAGTCGGCTGACAACTCAGGAAATCCGACTGCGGCAGGGAATGGCGCAAATCAGCAGCCCAATCAGCAGATTGTCGAGCGCCTCGATAAGATCGACCAGAATCTGGCCGAAATGAACGAGCGGCTGAAGAAAATCGAACAGCAACAGACTAGAGCCACGCCGTAAATATTCTGTAAGCCCATCGTTATTCTGCTAGAAGCCCGCGGCTATTCCGCAAAAAGTAAGATTCGCAGATCGCGAAGATTATTTCCCGTCGGTCCTGTCACGACCGTATTCCCAAGTTTATGGAAGAAGTTGTAAGAATCGCTTCGGGCCGCGAACTCTTGCGGATGCAGGTTTGCCGCGAGCGCTCTTTCCATAGTTTTGCCATCGGCGACGGCTCCGGCCGCTGGGCTCGAGCCGTCTTTTCCGTCGGTGCCCCCACTTAAAACGGCGATTTGCCTCCCGGCAATCTTTTCCGCGCAGTCGAGCACAAATGCCGAATTTCGGCCGCCCATACCATTGCCGAGCACGGGTGAGCTGAGTTCTCCGTCCGCAATCAAGGCTACACCGCGGCCCGCATTCGCCTGTCCCAGACGGATAACTTCGCTGAGCAGGTAGTCCGAAGCCGCCGGGATGGGCCAGTCGTCAGTGGAATTATCACACTCGGCAACGAATCCTCGAGCCTCGGCAGCATGGTGAGCGTGATGGAAAAGGTCGTGCATGGTGAGCAGAAGCGAGAAATGAGCTCGCCAAAAGGCGGGAGCGCCCGGCTTTGGTGTTTCAGGGATCGATCCGGGATGAGCAAATTTCGAGCGAATCGACGGAGGCAACTTCGAGTCGAGATTATATTTCTCGATCACCTGACAAGCGTCAGCGACCGTGGTGGGATCGGGGAGCGTAGGTCCGGACGCGAGCGCCGATTCGAATCCCGTTGGCACATCGGTGATGGCGAGCGTCACTTTCATCGACGTCGCTGCGAGTGCGGCCAGGCGCCCGCCCTTTACCGCGGAGAAATGCTTGCGTACAACGTTGATCTCTTTAATCGAGGCGCCACAATTCACCAGCACACGATTTAACTGCTGAATATCCTCTAAAGTAACGTTTGGATCGAGCGGCAATTCAATGAGCGAAGACCCGCCACCGGACAGCAAAAAGAAAATCAGCGTCCGCGAGTCGCATTGCGAAAGCAACTCGACGATGGCGCGGGCAGCAGCTAGGCTGCCGCCGTCTGGAATCGGGTGCCCCGCTCCCATAACCCGAAATCCGCGCACGTAAGCGATGCTTTCGTGCGGCGTGACCAAAATGCCTTCAAAGGGAAAATCTGAACCGAGAAGATCGGCAAAGCCTCGCGCCATGGCTACTGATGCTTTGCCTATGGCTATGACAACAATTCGATCGTAAGCCGCCAGATCGATTGCAGTGTTATCAATCCGGATGTGCGAGCCGTTGCGCGCCAGTTTTTGGCGCATGGTCAGGGGAATATCGAGAGCAGCTAGTGTTTCGTGAAAAATGTCACGCGCGAGTTGCTTCAGGTCAGGCACGTTCGAGCGCGCGGACGCCTGCCTGTGCGACGTCTACATCCTGATCTTCGCTACCGTTGCTGACGCCGATGGCGCCCACGCACACGCCATCCACTTGCAAAGGGAGGCCGCCGCGCAACGGTATTTGCCGTCCCTGGCTGGCCACGGAAAGGCCAAGCGAGAGCAGAACGTTGACTTCTTCTCCGGTGCGAGCGGGAGCCGAAGGCAGCCGACGAATGGCAGCGCAGTGCGCTTTGCGAATGGCGATTTCCACTGAAGAAAGTTTTGCGCCGTCCATGCGCGCAAATGCGAACAGGTGACCGCCGTCATCAACGACGGCGATATCCATGGGTACTTTGATCTCGGCGGCACGCGCTTGCGCAGCCGCGAGAATGGTTTGTGCCCCTTCCAGGGTCAATTTGGGATTATTGCGAGTTACCGCGGGCATGATTCGTTTCTCCTCTCATTGCTTCCACACGCTGGGATTCAGAATGTTGGGTGGCCGGCGTCCTTCGAAAAACGCGATGGTGTTGTCGGCGGCCATCGTAGCCATGCGCGTGCGCGTTTCGAGCGAGGCCGACGCCAGATGCGGCGCCAGAACCACATTCGGCCGAAGCAAGCCGTGACCGATCTGAGGCTCCCGCTCGAAAACGTCGAGTGCCGCGCCTGCAATTTGCCGCTGCTCCAGCGCCGCGATAAGCGCAGCTTCTTGCACCACCGGTCCGCGCGAAGTGTTGATGAGGAATGCGGTCGGCTTCATCAGCGCCAATTCCCGCGGGCCAATCAGTCCGCGTGTATCGGGAAGCAGAGGCACATGCACGCTCAGGAAATCGGCCTCTTTGAGAACGTCGTCGCGCTCCCCAAATTCTGCTTTCAGTTGCACTTCAATTTCCCGGGGAGCTCGAACCGCATCGTTATAAATGATCCGCATGCCGAAACCGCCGGCGCGCCGTGCCACGGCACGGCCGATGCGGCCGAACCCGAGAAGCCCGAGCGTCTTGCCCCAGACGTCCGCGCCGCAGAGTTGATCGAGATTCCAGCCCTTCCACTCGCCCGAACGCGCCAGCGCATCTCCCTCGATCAGGCGTCGTGCGACGGCCATCAGCAGCGTCCATGCAAAATCCGCGGTGGTCTCATCGAGCACGCCTGGCGTGTTGCTGACTGCCACGTTGCGTCGCGTGCAGGCGTCGACATCGATGTTGTCGTAGCCGACGGCGATATTGGCGACGGACCGCAGCCGAGGCGCAGCGGCGAGAAGTTCGTCGTCGATTTTTTCCGTGAGAAGGCAGATCATGCCGTCCTTGTCGGCGACGCGGCGCAGCACTTCGGCTCGGGGCGGCCGGTCTGAATCGCTCCAATATTCCACTTCAAAATGCTCGGCAAGCTTCGCGCGCGGTTCTTCGAATAACCGGTGAGTGACAAGTATCTTCGGACGATCCATCCAACCTCGCCTCCGAGGAGAAACGGGAGATTAACATATCTGCAGGCCCGCCAAGGAACTGTCGGTCGTCTCCAACATGGCTGCTTGTACTAGTGTGCCTCGGCAATATATAACGTTGCCCGCTTGGATTGACCGCTCGGGCTGTTTAGCGCAGATCCCATGTCTGGCCGTTGTACGGGATCGTAAGGAGATTGGCAAAACATGTTTCAGCAGACGCTCAATCCGGCAGGGAACTTATGGCTGACCGTACTAGTTGCCATGATTCCGTTCGCGGCCTTGCTCTACATGCTGGCCGTTTTGCGCCTCACAGCTTGGCTGGCCACAATCCTCGGCGGAGTCATCACCATTCTTCTCGGCGTGTTGGTGTGGCACGCGCCTGTCCGCGATACGCTCAAATCTTACCTGTACGGCGGCTTCACCGGTTTCTGGGCCATTGACTGGATCACCTTCTGGGGCCTGATCATCTTCAACACTCTCGTCCTCACGGGAATGTTCGACAGATTCAAAAAATGGATGATCCACCACGCCACCGCCGACATCCGGATTCAAACCATCATGCTGGCCTGGGCATTCGGCGCGCTGCTCGAAGGACTGGTCGGATTCGGTTATCCGTGGGCGGTAGTGGTGCCGATTCTGGTCGGTTTAGGAATCGCGGACCTCGACGCGATCCGCGTAGCCGCTTTGGCAAACAATGCGCCAGTTTCCTATGGTGCGCTCGGCGCGCCAATCCTGGGATTGGCCGCTGTGACCGGGCTCCCGCTGATGGCGCTTTCCGCCTCCGTCGGAAGCATCGTTGCGGTCTTGGCGCTTGCTGCCTCCCTGGGTCCTGATCTATCTGGTGAGCGGCTGGGAGGGAATGATCGAAGCCTGGCCGCTGGCGATCGTAGGTTCTCTTTCCTATATCGCCGGCCAATGGCCTGTGGCGCGTTATCTGGGTCCGTATCTTCCGGATTTAGGCGGAGCGCTCGTTTCCTTCTGGGTTCTTTTTCTGTTAGTGAAAGTCTGGCGCCCGAAGACGATTCGCGGGTTCGGCGGCGCCGCCCTGGCTACCCCGGAACGCCGTGCATATGCGAAATCCGTCCGAGCCCGCTTTGGAGCTGGGTTCCGCGTCCGAAGCCCTCGCCGTCTGGTTCCCCTATATTGTGCTGATTGCCGTCGTTGTCTCCTGGACCGGTCCGTGGTCCCATCTCCCGGCGGTCAGTTGGTTCCGCTGGTCGGTTGCGGCCAACTCTTCAGTCACGCAGAAACCAATTCTCTCGGTTTTCAACTTCACGCCCTATGCTGGAGGCACCTCGATTTTGGTCTCCTGGCTGGTGCTTCTGCTCATCTTGCGCCCCAGGTTGCAGCATCATCCGTCAGGTCTTTGCCAAGACCTTCAAGCAAATGTGGGGAGCGCTGCTGGTGGCCTTTTTCATTTTCGCGCTTGCCTATATTTTCGTGTTCACGGGAATGGCCAACTCGCTGGCCTACGGTCTCTCCAAGATCGGCGTGTTTTTCGTGGTCCTGGCGCCGATTCTCGGCTGGATTGGCGTCGCGCTCTCAGGCAGCAATACCGCGACCAACGCCATGTTTGGTCCGGTGCAAGCGCTCACCGGCCGGCTTTTGAACCTGCCGATCCTGCTGCTGCCTTCATTCAACTCCGTTGGGGCCGAAGTAGGGAAGCCCATCGCGCCGCAGACGGCCAGCGTAGGTGTCTCCACCAGCAAACTCGTGCGCAGCGAGGGCCAAGTGATCCGTCACAATATGGGCTGGACGCTGGTCATGCTCGCCTACCTCACAGTTATATCGGCGTTCTTCTACTTCTTCGCGTCCAGCTGGATGTCGCTCTGATCTGGGTTTTTTGGTTTAACGCGCGGGAATGATCCTCTTGTCGAGCCGAACGAGCGCATTCCCATGATGCAGCTTTTTCGCTAGTAAAAAAGTTATTGCGCGGCGGATGCGGACGCTTTCTTCTGGTCCGCCGCGAGCCTCTTGTTAAAAGTCTGTTCCCACCCATCGATATCCGCCAGGCAGCCCTGTTGGCCGTTGATGAAGGGGTTCGGCCCTTTGCCGATCTTCGCGTACTTCTCTTGCATGTGATAGAAGGGCGTATGCGAGCCCAGCATCACATCGCACGGAAGAATGCGCAAATACTTGTACGTGAAAAGAGTGTCTTCCACGATGAATGGATAAGTTTTGTTGTTCACCACAGGCGTCATCGCGTTGGGAGCGATCGAGCCGGGAATCACCACATCGTAAGTCTTGCCATCCTCGGTAGCCTTCAGCGTCCACGTAGTATTGCCTTCGGTGTGGCCGGGAGTGAGATGCGCCGTCAAAACTTCGTCTCCCAGCGTGACTCGATCCAGATGGTGCAGGATCCTGTCGATCGGATGCGTTTTTCCTCCCGGCCGAATCGCCTGTGTAGCCGGAACGTCGCGGTCCATGATCATCACCGTGGCACCGGTCATTTGCTTAACCAGTGCGTCCCCTTCGCAATGGTCCACGTGCGCGTGGCTGGTGAGCAGAATCTTGATATCCGTGAATTTGAACCCCAGCTTTTCCACTGAATCGCGAATCCATGGCACGTTGCTCTCATACGTGCTGTCGATCAGGATGTCGCCCGCGGGCGTCGTAACCAGAAAAGACGAATGCGTGTCCGTGCCCACGTAATACAGGTTGCCGATCACCTTGTGCGGAGGAAATGGCTTGTCCTCGTTTCCCTGGCCCATCAGATGTGTAGGAATAAGCGTCGCCATGAGCAGACCAAACGCCAAACCTATTCTTCGCATACACTCTCCTTTTTGAAGCTTGCACGCTTGAAGCTTACAGGTTCTCACCCGCGAAGCATTGCTTCTTACCTGTTCGGCGCCGCGGCCCCGGGATCGACGTATCCACGCGTGCCGTCGGGACGAATCGGCCCAGGCCCGAACCCAAGGTGACTCACGTCGGCATTGTTCTCGCTGCACGAAAATTCCGCAATCTCGTCATCGGGCTGTCCGAGCACCCACGTGCGCGAATAGGTGAATGGACTTGGTATAAAACTTCGGGTCTTCGATCAATGTTTCCACATGGATGTGGTCGCCATCGGGCCGCGTCCACCGCTCGACCACGTGCATGGCATCGCTGTGCGGATTTGCATTTTCATCGATCCACACCTTCTCGTCTTTGAATCCCACCGAATCGATCACCAATGCATCGTCATCCCAATGGCTGACCTCTTCTCCGAAGAAAGACACATCTGGTTCTTTCGAATGCTTGCGATTCGCATCAATGGGAATAACCCGAAAGTAGTTGTACCAATAAAGGAAGGCGATTTTGCCGTTTCCTTGCAGGATTTCGAACGGCAGTGCGCTCGCGTTATGTCGCGGAATGCCGCCAATAATGCAAAGGCTCTCGGGGTCGATCGTCGCGGTCAGATTATGCTGCAGCGCAGCTTCCCCGGCCGGCGTCAGCGGCAGCTTGAAGCCTGGCAGATCCTTCCCGATGTTCCCGACAGGATGTGTGTCACGCGTGCCTTTCCAATATCCGCTGAGGTCCGGGTGCCCATCAGCCGTTCGAGGAGTTGGCCGGTTCGATTTTATATCCGGCGCAGTTAGCTCTTGCGCGCCGAGAGCGCGGCCGGGTAGAGCTGCCGATAGAGCCAAAAAAAGGCAGACCAGGCACAGTGTTTTCATGATCGACCTCCGTTGCTACAAGCCCCAGGCACAAGCTGGCGCCCGAAACGCCGATAGCATTATTGTCAGAAGGAAACGCAGCATCGTGGATTCCGTATCCTCCACCGGTTCTGCCCCGACGATGCAGCGGAGGAAGTAAGTAGTGCCGACCAGGATAAAGATAATCGCTAGCCACAAAAGCGCGAACTTCAACCAACGAACGAAGCCATACCAGCGATGATTATTTTCTCGGATCTCCTTCAGCGGGAGGATTCCTATAACTGTCGGCACGATTGCCAGCACCCACCATCGCATCGCGCGAAGCAAAAAATCCTGCTGACCGACGTTTAATAGGTCGGTCGACCAAAGCAAAACAGCTGCTGCGATACCAAAGCTCAGGAATATGAGCACTCGCGCGCCCTTGGTATTCAATTCCTCGATTCGTTTTCGAAGTTCGTTCAACCGCGGGTCATCTGAAGCTTCTATCATCACAGGGCGTTGGATTGCGCTGATCGTTCCTTCGGCGGTTCCTTCGCGTCGCGCATTTTACCACCAAAGCTCAGGCCCGAATGCCTGAGCGCCGGATCAAGCCGGTCTGTCGTGTGGAGTTGCTGACACATGCAGCTCGGCCGCCGGAAAATCAGAATGTTCGCGCAGCGTGGCTTTGCGGGTGTAGCATGCTGCCGGGCCAAGACAGAAAATTTGGGAACAACGAATTCGGTCTGAAAGGGGACGGAAATGAAATCATTGCTGATCCTTGCCACAATCTTAACGATGGCTGTTTTCCTCACCGCCGCTGCCGCCCCAATCGGAGGCGGCGTCCCGGCGGCAGTTCATTACATCGGCCATGACAAAGTGGCCGAAGTGATGGCTAAAGGCGGACCGATCGTGAACGATCCCGGCCTGATCGTGCTCGCCAACCGCCGCGGAGCAGGTCAGGTGGAGTATCACGAACACACCAACCACATCTTCATCATGGTGGAAGGGGAAGCCACTTTCATAACCGGCGGCACCATGGTGGGCGCAAAGCGCACCAGCCCGGATCAGATGGTGGCGACCTCCATCGACGGAGGCGAGACCCACCACCTCAGCAAGGGCGACGTCATCACCATTCCAGCGAAGACGCCGCATTGGTGGAAGGAAGTTCCGACGAAGACCGCCGCCTACTACGCGGTGAACATCGAAGGCCAGTAGTTTCTTGTAGACCACGGCGCGCAAATGTAGCGTGCGTTTCGCCTCGAGCTATTTGCTTGTGTTGTCGTCGCTTGTTGGGTCGACGGGTTTGCCGACCAGCTTGTTGTATTCCGCCATTTCCGTCGCCGAGCAGATACGCTCACTCATATCGAAAGTGTCGGGTAGCCGGTGCAGAACGTACTTGTCCAGCGCCTTCCACGGCTGCGTATAAAACTTGGGATCGTCAATCGTCACCGTCAACTCCATGATCTCGGAGTTCACCCGGTGCCACCGCTCCTCCACCTTCAGTGCGTCGCTATGCGGGCGGCCCACGTTATCGAGCCACGTTCTCGGGTCCATTCCAATGTAGTTCGCTACGAACGTATAATCATCCGCCCATTTACCCACCGCATATCCGTTCCATCTCGGCGCGGGATCGGCGGGCAGTTCGCGTCCGTCCATCCAGATCACCCGCCAGGTGTCGTTATTTTGGTTCAGGATCGCCAGCTTCTTGGCACTCTGAAAAATCTCGATCGTTCGCAATTCGAAAAGGTCGTTGCGCGGCATTCCCTCCGGGTCGCAATAATCCACTGGATCGTTTACTTCTGCGACCGGGAATTGCCCAGAAACTCCTGTTCCCGGCTTGTTCTTCGCGCGCGCTTCTTTGCCCAAGTCGGTGTAAGGCACATCATGTCCGAGATGTTCCGGATCATCGGGGTATTCGAACGCGCCGTTCGGTTGCACTCCTCCGTCCAGAAATCCTGCGTCCCAAATTCCGGAAAGGTCACGTTTCGGAGCAGGTTCTGGCTTCACTTTTTCGTAGTAGCCTTTGGGCGGCGGCGCCGGTGTGTTCCATTTTTCCGCCTTCCACTTCTCAATGTCCGTCGCGCTCGCCGCTTGCCCCTGCTGGCCTGGTGAACTCGTTTGCGCCCGCATAAGGCATGCGCCCGTCAGCGCCGCAATTACTGCCATAGTTTTAAGAGTGAAGATCGCCACTCGCTTGTGCATCTTGAAATCCCTCAACTCCGCTTTCAAATTAGGGGTCGCCGCTTATTGTGGTGAGCAAAGCGAATCCACAGCGGCGACATAAGCCAACCGTGTCTCGCCGCGCGTTTATTTCGGCCCATCCGAGTTCGAATCGGGCTTCTTCGCTGGCGGTGCCACGTCGTTCAATGTGGAGGGCAAATGCGCGTCAAGCAGCACCGCGCCGTCCGGCGTCAGAATCCGCCGGATTCGCCCGACGAGCGCGCTATTTTTGGGTGGCATCACGTCAACCACGATCGTATCGCCCACCTTGAGCGAAGTCTTATGCCAGCTCGCGTCGGTGGTGGACGGAGGGTTGCCTTCCAATACCCAATGCTGCACGTTGCCTTTGCCGTCGGCCACGTCCAGCTTCATCAGGCTGTGCGGGTTGGCAAAAATCCAGGTCACCACCGTCCCTTTTATCGTGAGAGTTTTCTCATAGTCGTACGCCGCGTTTCCGTGGTGGGCAAACAGCGGAGCTGAAATGATCACGAAACCAAAAGCCAGGAGAAATATAGCCGCAGACCTGTTTCTCATGGTCTCCCTCCCAAATTTTCGCCCGAAATGGTTCCCCGACGAGGATGAGCCCGGCCGCCCCCGCGGCCGGCAGAAAGAATCCGGAGCCCGATCACAGCTTCCCCGAAAACCGGATTATACGCCAGCTATTCCGCCGTGCGCAGTTGCTTACGAGTCTTAGCAGCCTTATGTTGCGGTCCTTCCAAGCCCATTGTATCTTCCGACCGATGTAAGTACGGGCAGTTTGGGCGAAGGAACAGCGGATGATAGCCGACAAGTCCAGCTCCCCAGGTCAGAGGCGGTTTAGATCACTTTGGAGCCTTGGTGGATTGAGTCCCTGGCTCCTCGCACGCAATGTTGTCCGCGAGATTCGTTCGAATAATTTCTTAGGCAGGGCATCAGAGCTGGCATTCGATTTCCTGTTCGCCCTATTTCCCTTGATCTTGTTTATGGTAACCATCTTTGGTCTATTCGCTTCACGTAGCGTGGAACTCCAGGACGATTTCTTATCCTTCTTCGCCGACTTCCTTCCGCCGCTAGCGTTTCAGCTACTTAGGAAAACGACTGTCGAGCTAGCTGCAGCTGCTAGTGACGGAATGCTCACCTTCGCGATAGTGACCGCGCTCTGGTTTGCTTCTGGCGGAGTGAATTCGATGATTTCCGCCCTCAATCTCGCATATCGCGTCAAAGAGAGCCGCGCTTGGCTGAAAGTTCGCTTGATCGCGTTCGGGCTGACGCTTTCCATCTCGATTCTTCTTCTTGCAGCCTTGCTCACGGTGCTCGTGAGTAGCCACTTCGTCGATTGGATAGCGATAAAGTTGCGCCTACAGCCTTTCGTCGTTTCCATATGGAAGATTCTTCAGTGGCCCGCCGCCGTGTTCTTTGTCCTGATATCTTATTCACTGATCTACTTTTTCGGCCCAGATGTACACGAGCGTCGCTGGTTTTGGATTACTCCCGGTTCGGTATTTGGTGCACTCGTTTGGTTAGTCGCGTCGGTGGGATTCAGGGTGTATCTGCACTTTTTCGATAGTTACAGCGCCTTGTACGGATCGCTCGGTGCAGTAATGGTTCTTTTGGCCTGGCTCTATGTAACAGGATTGGCATTTCTAATTGGCGGGGAAATCAACGCCGAGATCGAGCGCATTGCTGCTTCAGAATCTTCAATGATGGAATCTCGTGTGGGCGTTTAGCTATCCGCGCTGCCAAAAGCGAGCGTGCAGCAGCTTGTCATCCCGAATTCAGCCACTACGCTTAGCATAACCCGGACACTGAAGAACTGGCAGGCGCGGATACTTTGGGAAGTTGTGGTTGGAAAATGAGAGTTCACACAAGAAGTAGAAGGTGTCTTCCTTCCCCTCAACCCGCTTTGCGTGCACACAATCCAGGCAGAGACCCACGTGAGAAGGATCGCTCTTCGTTGCAAGGTTATCTTTCACACTGCCTGTCCACACTAGACGAGCGCCGGTTGGGGCGCTCCCTGCAGTAATTCGAACTTCTGCGGTGAGCAGCAGGCCGCTCCGAGTATCGACAAGTCCCGTTTCATCTCGGGTTTCTCTCGCAAATGCTTGAGTGTTTCCCGCAGGATGCTCGCGGCGATTTCGTCCTTCGGTACGACCAGCCGGTAATGCATCCATTTTCCTTCACGCCTGGCCGCCGCAATCCCCGCCTTACGGAGATACGCTAAATGTCGCGAGATTTTAGGCTGGCTCATTTGCAGGATTTCCACGAAGTAGCAAACGCAAATCTCCCGATCCGCGATCAGGTTCAGCAGCCGGAGCCGAGTGGGGTCCGCCAATGCCCGAAAAAGAAGATGCAGTGAAGATGTGCCCTGCCGATTTGCCATGCGCCAATCATAACACATAAGCCTTGACATATATGTTTGCCGGGCGGTAATCTGCGACATATCTGACAACGCAGATATGTCGAGGACACTATGGCAATCAAGGATCAGGTTAAAAGTAAGTACGCAGAGGCCGCTAACCAGGTCTCATCGGGGGGTAGCCCTTGCTGCGGCGGCAGCGGCGATGCTCACGATCCCATTACAGGCAATCTCTACGACGAATCTCAAATCTCGGCGCTTCCCGAGGAGGCACTCAAAGCCTCTCTGGGCTGCGGCAATCCGACGGCGTTAGCGGAACTCCGGTCGGGGGAAAACGTTTTGGACTTGGGTTCGGGGGGAGGCATCGACGTTCTTCTTTCGGCCCGGCGAGTAGGTCCGGAGGGAAAAGCCTACGGTCTGGATATGACCGATGAAATGCTCGGGCTGGCCCGCGAAAACCAACGAAAAGCTGGCGTGCACAACGTCGAATTCCTGAAGGGCGAAATCGAGAATATCCCGCTTCCCGAAAATGCCGTTGACGTGGTCATCTCGAACTGCGTCATCAATCTTTCCGCGGACAAAAACCGCGTTTTGCAGGAGGCGTTTCGCGTTCTGCGCCCTGGCGGACGTTTCGCTGTTTCCGACGTTGTTGTGCGGGGCCCGGTACCTGCCGAGGTTCGGAAGAACGTGGAGCTATGGATTGGCTGCATTGCCGGGGCCATGGATGAATCCGAATATCGCGCCAAACTTGCCGCTGCCGGGTTTGAGGCGATAGAGATCGAACCCACCCGCGTCTACAAAATCGAAGACGCTCGTCAGTTCCTCGCGGGTGTGGGTCTTGATGTTGAGGCGATTGCACCGCAGGTAGGGGACAAGTTTGCGAGCGCCTTCATTCGTGCCAGGAAGCCGGTTCTCAAGAAGGGAATTGCTGAAAGCGCTTGCTGTGGGCCGGAATGTTGTCCCACTACTGAAAAGCAAAGCGCGTGATCTATGGAGCGCCGCTACAACGTCCTGTTCCTTTGCACAGGGAATTCAGCTCGGTCGATCATGGCTGAGGCGATTCTCAATCAGAAAGGACCGCCCAACTTCAAGGCCTACAGTGCGGGTAGCCATCCCACGGGGTTCGTGCGGCCAGAGGCACTCGATCAACTTGCTGTCGCGCGCCTGCCCATGAATGGCTTGCGCAGCAAGGATTGGGATGAGTTCGCAAAACCCGGAGCGCCGAAGCTGGATTTCGTCTTCACTGTGTGTGACAAGGCCGCCAACGAAATTTGCCCCGTCTGGCCGGGCCAGCCTATGACCGCGCATTGGGGAGTTCCTGATCCCGCTGCCGTGAGTGGCGCGCGGGAAGCAGTCGAGAAGGCCTTCCGCGACGCCTTCATGATTCTCGACCGCAGGATCAGTTTGTTCCTTAGCCTGCCCCTCGCAAGCCTCGATAAGCTCGCGATCCAAAAACAAATCGACCAGATAGGACAGCAATGAGGCCAAGTCTCAGCAGGCGAATGGCTGCCGAATTCTTCGGGACGGCTTTCCTCGTCGCCGCAGTCGTGGGCTCGGGCATCATGGCGGAGCGTCTCTCTGGCGGCAATGTAGCTATGGCCTTGCTCGCGAACACCATCGCCACGGGCGCCGCCCTCGTCACTCTGATCCTTACTTTTGGACCGATCTCGGGCGCGCATTTTAATCCCGCGGTATCACTCGCAGACGCAATGGAAGGCGGTTTGTCCTGGCGCGACCTTGGTGGTTATATCGTCGCACAGACTTTCGGCGGCATAGGCGGAACGCTAGCAGCACACGCCATGTTTGGGCTTCCGCTGATATCCCTGTCGCAACACGTGCGAGCCGGTTCGTCCCAGTTTCTCAGCGAATTCATCGCAGCATTCGGATTGCTTTGTGTGATATGGGGATGCTCGCGGTCAACTTCCAATTCCCCCTTGGTCCCTTTTGCGGTCGCGAGCTACATTACAGCTGCGTATTGGTTCACGGCTTCCACATCATTCGCTAATCCTGCTGTCACTCTCGCAAGAGCCCTCAGCGATACCTTTGCCGGCATTCGCCCGCGTGATGTGCCCCTGTTTGTCGTTGCACAACTCCTCGGGGCGCTTGCCGCCACGATGCTCTTTCGCTGGCTCGTTCCTGGATTGCGAACGAAAGCCAAGAGTGTCGTCTTTGCTCAGAGCGAAGAAGTCCAGCCGATGTCTCCTTCGCGATAAGAGGTGTTAGCCGAGCCTCTTTACGAGCGCGTTAAAATATATGTGTGTGCGCCCCGAATGATTCTTTGCGCTATCGTTCCGCGACTGCGCCCGTTGTACCGGCCCTGACCAAAACGGGGGTAGTGCATTGTTGGCTGTCGCCAAAAATTTAGCCCTCCCTGGCCGACAGAACTCCCAGTTCCGATTATTTCGAATGAAAGGGCAACCGACTTCCCTTTCGACGGTCCTAGGATTTGCCGGACTGACGTTCTTGTCCAGATCGAACTCCCAAGTGGGAGAGGTGTTTCTCTGTGTTCTCTGCGCCTCGGTGGCCTCTGTGTAGGTTTCGTCTGGTCGCGATCACGCGAGTTACTTCCGCGACAAGGGCACGTACACGATGTCAGATGCAAGTGCCGCAGAATGAACACTTACACAAAATATATGGGGGGGGGACGCTTATCGATGCCCTCTAAGATTGCTCGAAAGTGAAAAGCACGATCTCGGCATGGGTTCCGACGCGCAGGGGTGGGCCCCATGTGCCGGCACCCCAATTGGTGAAGACGAGCATCCGGCCGAAGCGATTCAGGCCATGCACATAGGGACCATAAACTCGGGACGCAACCCAGGAGCCTGGAGGAAACTGCCCGCCGTGCGTATGGCCGCAAACCTGAAGCGAAATTCCCTCCTCCTCGGCGATGGGCAGCCGGTGAGGCGCGTGCACCAGCAGAACACTCGCCCGCTCCGGCTTGATGCGCGGCGTCGCGCAGGATGGCGCGGAAATGCCCAGGATCGGTCGTTTCGCCGGTAATGCACCCCGATGATTTGCAGTCCGTCGAGCTCGATTTTCTCGTTATTCACCACGCGCACGCCGGCTTTCGAGACGGCTTCCAGATACTTGCCGCGGCCCGTGAACTCCTCATGATTACCGGTTATGAAAAGCGCGCCGTGGGGCACAGAGAGTGCGCGACCAGGGTGCAGCCAACGCGTCGACATCGGCCTTCGTACCGTCGTACATGTCGCCGGCGATAAGCACAACGTCCGGGCGAAGCTGGTTCAGCCGGGCCACCATTCGCCGCATGAAGCCGAGATTGCGGATGTGCCCCAGATGCATGTCGCTCACCAGCGCGGCCACGCGTCCGCGCCACGCGCGCGGCAAGTTCGGCAGCTTTATCGTGACTCGAGTTATGCGAACCGGGCGGCATTGACAACGCCCGTAAACGCCGACGAGCAATCGCCGCTGCAAAAAATACGTTGGCGATCTGACTCGGCCGCGATTTGCAGCCCCGCGAGCCGCACCACACCGAGAACAATCCAGCAGCCTGCCGCCGCAAACACACAGAAGGTCATGAACCCGACCCAAACCGCATCAATGGTGTAGAAGACGCGCACGGCGGGATTGAAATAACTGCCAGGCGAGGAACGACGCGATGACAAAGCTCACTGCAGCCAACGGAAATACGATTCGCAGAATGGCGAGAGTCGTGGCGTCGAGCGCCGGATGAAAGGCGACCCACGTCTCGTAGAGGAACCAATGCGCGAGAAGCAGGATCGATTGAACAATGAGGACCAGTCGGCGGACTCGCCTCGGCGTTACTTCGGCGGATTCTAGAGATGTCGGTTTTTCGGCTACCGGCGCGCGGAGGCGAAGCCTCGATTCCAGAGAGGGGTGCGCGTCGGTCATATAGAGTTAGAATAAACGTATGGGAGCGTAAAGCAATGGCAGTCGCAGGAGCGCAGGAGCGGATCGTCGCGGCAGTAAAGAGTTGGGAGGAGGTTGAGATTCGGCCGCACCGCTACGGCGGGCTGGAGTTTCGCTTAGGCAAGCGCGAACTGGGGCACATTCACGGCGACGCCCTGGTGGATATTCCGTTTCCCAAGGGCGTGCGCAATGAAATTGTCGCCGCGGGCGAGGCCGAACCGCACCACATCTTGCCCAATTCAGGTTGGATCAGCTTATTTCTGCGAAGAGCCGAGGACGTGGAAACAGCAATCAGATTGCTCGAGCGCTCTTTGCAATTGGCGCTGGCACACCATCAGGCCGCGACGGCAAAGGGCTAGACGCGCCTCGTTATTTTCCTACCGGCCGATCGAATTCATTACTGCGATTTCTTTCGGCCCAGCAGCCCGCCAAGCTTATCTACGGCTTGCCCGACGTCCTTGCTGTTGGATGGAATCGCGCCGTTCTTAAGGCCGTTGGCGTAGCCCCCGACAATTCCGCCCACGTCTGGGACGATTTGAGGATTCGAGGTCGTGCCCTCAACTTTAAATGGTATGCCTCCGCCTGCCGCTGCCTTCGCCAAGTTGGCTGGGCAGAGCTGCTTTGGTGACCCAGATGCGCGATCATTTTGAAATCGAGTTTGTGGTCCGGAGATATGGTCCCATTTCCTGTCATTGCTCCAATCGACGGCACGACCACATTGAGGTTGTCGCTGCGGATGCCTTCCGGCGCGACGCGCATGTCGGAACTGAATGTTTGAATATCGGTGTCTCCGACTTTACTGACGCCGGCAAGCGCTCCGAGCGAACCCATCTTCGAGCCGAGATCGAAGCCGGTCAATTTCGCGTTGGATAGATTGACAGGGCCGGTGATGACGAGTTTATCGACAGGGCCGTTGATGGCGAGGTTAGCGTTGAGCGTTCCCTGTTTCAGGGATGCTCCCGAGGGCAGCGTCAACCCCAATGCGGGCAAGACGGATTCCAAGTCGGAAGCGGGCATATTCTGGCCGTTCAGCTTCATTTGCACCGATGCAACGGCTCCCGAGTTGTTGAAATTTCCTGAGAGGTCCGCGGTAGCTTTGCCGATGTGCACGTTGCCGCGCCGCAACTGGCCCGTTTGAGGCTTTAGTTCATAAGCGGCTTCGTAGTCGACATCTACGGGCTGACCAGCCGGAGACGCCCGCGGGAACAAGCTGCAGATGGGTGGCGATAATTTTGCCGTTGGAGGTCGCGGTATGACCGTCAGAATTCAAAGTGCCACTAAAATCGAGAAGGCCTGCGATGCCGGCAGAAGGATCGATGAATCCGGTCGATTTCATGTCCAAATTCTTAACCTCGACGCTCGCATTCACGGGAGTGGCGGCAGCTGTCCTGTGGATTCAGCGGTCCCGCTTTGCCCGTGAGTTTGAGCGAGCCGTTACCAGGCGTTCTGGCGGTGAGTTCGAAAGGGAATTGCGTCGTATAAGAAAGATCCGAGGCTTTGACGTTTACCTGGTCGTAGGTGTGGGATTTCGCGTTAGCGCCCGTATTGCCAACGACCATTGTTCCATTCTTTAAGGAAAAACTTCGGACAGAAAGATCCGGGCTGGAGCTGCTGGAAGTGCTGCTCGATGTTGCAGCGCTAGCACTTTTGGTTTGGGTCTGGCTGGCTCCCAAAGTAGAAAAGTTCCAGGTCCAGACTGCGAGCGAAGCAACGTCACACTGGGCTCGTCAATCGTCAAACCCGTGACGTGAATAGCGCGCGAGAAAATCAATGGGAGCAGTTCCAGATTTACGCTGAGAGATTTGGCCTTGAGAAATGGCCCGGTGTTGAAAGATGGATCGTCGGAGATGCTGACATTTTCGACGGTGACGCCGCCTGAGAGGATCGACAAGCGAATATTTCCGATGTCGACTTTGCGGTTCAACGCACTATTCAGCGAGGATTCAATCTCGGGACGGAAGCGATTGGCATCGATCACAAATGGCAGCAGAACCACCACAAGCAACAGAAGGACGACAATTCCTCCGACGATATAAATAATTTTACGGGCCATTTTGCGCCTCCGGACTCAGACTGGGCAGTTGATAACTTGCCAACTTAATAGAGTGTAACTCTTAAAGCTGCCAGGTCGATACGCGGTTACATGCATTGTTAGGCACCTCGTGCGGAGATTACGCTACTCCCTACAGCATCACCCTGATATGGTCTAAGGACCACCCCAAAATGCTATCGGAGGTCAAAATACATGCGTTTAGCAAGACGTTCCCCCTGGATTTGTGCTTTGGCCCTGGTTGTTTTGTGCGGATGCCGCTCCTCACAGAACGGCGGTAGCTCTGGCAACGTTGCGGACGGCGCCACTAGTTCATCGGCGTCGGCGGCACAGCCAGCGCCGCAACAAGAGGCACCGCCCATCGTCATCCCAGCGGGAACGACCTTTAGTGTCACCATAGACCAGTCCATCAGCTCGAAGGATAGCCAGCCCGACCTACGCGTGGCAGCTTCGCTGGCCGATCCAATCATCGTAGATGGTCGCGGGGTAATTCGGCGGGGAGCGAAGGTTACAGGGAAAGTGATCGATGCGAAATCAGCAGGCAGATTCAAGGGCAGCGCCGAACTGGGCATCACGCTGATTTCGGTTGACGTGGACGGACACAGTTATCCGATCCATACCACTAACTACAGCGAGACGACCAAGGGGCGCGGAACGAGAACCGCCGAAGGCGCGGCCATAGGCGCTGGTGCAGGAGCACTCATTGGCGCACTCGCGGGTCACGGCAAAGGAGCTGCGATCGGCGCCGGCGCCGGAGGTGGGGCAGGAGTTGCGGGCGCGGCGATGACGGGCAATCGGGACATCACGATTGCGGCAGAGACCAAACTCGATTTCAGACTGACAAAGGCTCTCGAAATTCAGCAGAAATAGGGCCAGAATGTTTTAAGCGCCGGACAACAGTTCGAGCGCGCGCTGTTGGGCTAACGCGCCAATGCCGTATCGGCTGGCGTCTCGGTCGTAAAACCGGTTGGCCGCGGCCGATATCCATTTCTCGTGCGAATCCGGAAGTTTTTCAACTTCTCGCCCGATCAGTTTCACGGTAATCGTGCGCCAGCCTCGATTCGGATTGGGCTGCGGATAATAGCTCAAAGCATAGAGGTGTGAGAGATCCTCGCGGACAGAAGCGAAGGCCTGCTGCTGTTCATTCCAGTTTTTTGCAAAGTAGGCCTGACCACCCGTGCTAGCGCTTATCCGCTCGAATACGGCGGTGCTAACCGGGTCCTGTTTCGCTTCCCGCGTGCTGATCATGTAGATGGGAATGCCTTCCGACTGCGCCAACTCTCCCACGCCTTCCGGCGGAACCATACTGGCGTTATCCGGCCCATTGGAGAAGGCGACGATCACTTTGCGGCCGGTGTACTGGCCTGCATCTCGCAGAACGAGCAAAAGCGCGTTATAGAGGGCGGCGTCGGCCCCAGCGACCGTCGAACGCACACCGCGCAGGACCTGGGAGCGGTCCGAAGTGAGCAAAGCGTCGCGCGCAACGTCCCGGCTGTAGGAATAGAAAGCAATTTTCGCGGTGCCATCGAGAGAGCGAACGAAATCTGAAATCGCATCCTGAGCGTAGACAAATCCGCGGTACATATAATTGCTCGTATCAAAAAGAATGAAAACGTTGGCACCTGCGGAGCTGATCTGCGGGGACCCCGAGGTTGCAGTCTTCGAATCGGCAACGCCAGAGGCCGACGGGGTGGTGGCGCCTGGCTGAGAAGGATTGACCAGCGATAATCGGGCCCTGGGTTTCCTTCTTCAAAAGTGGCCAGCTTCTGCGGCATGGTATCTTCCACTATTTCGAAGTCTGAGGGGCGCGAGACCGGTGACATAATTTCCTTTTCGGTCGATGACCGCCACGTTCAACTGCACCATATCGACGTTGACGCGGAAGACTGTGTCGTTATTGCTGTCGGAGGCGCGCAGCGTTATCGGGAGCGGGCGGAGGCGGGGCGCTCTGCTGGCTGCGAATCTTAGGGCTGAGAGCCAGAAACAAGACATAAAGCAACGAACGTTGCGACCAGGTGGTATCTTCTCATCATCCCTCCGACGGGCCCTGAGCCGACCGGGCGATCTTGATTTCGATACGGCGTTGCGAATCTACTAAAAGCCAGAAGCGACCGCGCTCTTCGGCAATGGAGCGACTTTTCCCTGCCGGAATTCATCCCCGGTTTGTCGCATAGCCCGAAGCACCGCCGGCCAATCCTCAAAATGCGTAGCAAAGATCTTCTCTATCATTCGATGCGTCAATTCAGGAACCAAACGATTCAACATTACAGGCGAATAGCCTAATTCATCCGCGAGTCGCGCCCAATAAAGATTATTGGACTCCCAGGATTCGGCCATAAGACGGCTCGAATAGCCCATGATCGCGGGAAAGGGCTTCACATTCAGCAATTCGCGAGCATAAGTTTGCGCCAGAGCGGGATGGGGAACACCAAAGTCTTCAGCAAGCCGTTCCGGACTGACCTCGTCGGGATAACGGCTGGCGAGAGATTCCAACTCCGTACCTGAGGAGCGCCAATAGCTGTTCTGACCAGGGAAGCGCCTGCGGAATTCCGCCGTGAGGTAAAACGTCTCTGCCGGGGTGACTTCGGCTAAGACCTGCTGAACGGCGCCGGCACGAAGGTCATTTCCAATCAGCTCCTGCTTTTGAGGGAGAGTTCGATCGGAAAGGATTTCCAAGACGCGCGGGCGCAAGTCCGCATTGGCGGCCGCGGCAGAAAGGAGCTCTTCGCCGGTGCGCTGGTAAAGCGTGACGGCGTGCAATTCAGTTGGAGTCACTCGCCACCAGCGGGGAAGCACGGCGCTGGTAAGCAGGCTCGGGAACAAGATCTTCCCACACAAGGGCCTGCACGTTTTCCGGGACGATGAAATCCTGCTCGGTTTGGGCCAGCACGTAGGGCAGATCGGCGAGCGATCCTACCAAATGAGCTCCGCCGCCGGCGGCCCAGCCGCGGCCGAAAAGGAGCGGAGTGTGCCAGGCCTGGTCACTACTTACAATCGTCAACCCCGCGAAATCGTGATAGCGGACGAAGAGAGGGTTATTGTGAAGCATCTGAGCGCCGGGTGGCTCGTAGTAGGCGTAATTCAGCCCGACCAAAGTGTCGCGCAGGAATGGAGCGAGTTGGCCGCGCGCGTCGGCGACCTCTTGCGGTGACTTGGGCGACTCGATGATTTGAACGAGGGTGCGGCCGGTCTTCAGTTCGGTCTGACGATTATCGTAGAGTCCGCCTGCCCAAGCTGTCCTTTCGCGATTGGTGAACATGGGCCGGGGCATTTCGAACTCGCGAAGCTCGTTGGCAACTGGAACGAGAGCCTCGGCGGTCGTTTTACCTTCCGACAACCGATTCAAACCGTTCCCGAGCGAGAAGAGCGTATCGAGCGAAGCAAGCCGCTGCGACTCCATAACCGCACGCATGCGGTTGGCCAGCAATTGGCGCACTTGCCTGCCATCGGCACTCGATTGCTCGGGTCCCGCAAGCAGGGCGATTAGTTCGTTTTCCGAGAAGTTCGTCTGGCGCCGTTCGCGTCGTGGACGATTCCTAGTAGCGCGGCGTGTGCCTGCGTCAAAAATTTGCGGCGGCGTGGACGCGTGTGCAAAAGGAGCAAGCAAACCGTTGCCAGGAATCGT
Source organism: uncultured Acidobacteriota bacterium (assembly GCA_963846235.1). GTDB lineage: Bacteria > Acidobacteriota > Terriglobia > Acidiferrales > UBA7541 > Palsa-189. The sequence goes on along the minus strand of CAWJVF010000002.1, from coordinate 858,463 downwards.
TCAGATTTGCGGCTGGGAATTTGTCCTTGCCGCACCAGGATTTCCCAGAGGCCGATGTTTGCCTGCAAGGTGCCGATGGCATTAGCTCGCACTGTGCGATCGGGAATACGATCAAGCGCCTCGCCGGTAGCGAGGAAACGCGTGATGGACTGATCATTCAGATCGTGAAACTCGGAAAAAATGAGGTACTGATCGTTGAACTTCGCGAACTTATCGGCGAGAAGCCGCACTGTTTGCGGGCTAGACGCCTATCGCTGGGACGCGCGCGGTCGATTTCCGAGAGGGTCAAGAAAGTTTGCAACGGACCAGTCGTGAGCGAGCGGGAAAGTCCGAACATACCCTCTACGAGCTGCTCGGAATTGTTCCAGCTTCCGGCTTTGTGGGCCCATTCGGACGCGACTTTAGAATTAGCTTGCCGGCGTGAGGATCTCCTTCCAGACTTGAACATTGCCGGGAACGAGCGGTTCGCCTTTTGCGTCGAACTGGAGACGCGTTACGAGGAGTAAAAGCCCGGGATTGGGACGAAATACGAGGAATTTCGCGGGTCCCGGATGAGGATCATTCCCGCGAAGAGCCTGATAGAAACGCGGCAGCCTGCGCGAATCGGTGAAATAGGCGAGCTGCCTTTGCTTCAGCCGAGAGAGCGCGTCGAAATAAGCGGCAAGCCAGCCTTCATCTCTAGACCACAACTTGCTCAAGAACTCTTCCGGTGAATCCGGCCCGCGCCCACCAACTGCTTCCATGCAGGCTCCGCGGCAGATCCGCCAGGGACGACAACGTGGCCGGAGCGAATGGAGAGTTCCGCACCATAGAAATCAAGCAGGGCATAGAAGGTACGAGCCTTGGCAATCCCGGCGCTCGCCGCAGCGAGTCGCGGGTCTCGCTATCCATGCGAGCAAAGGCCCAATAGAGGCGGGCCTTGAGCGGGTCCTCAAGAAGGCAATCGAGGAAATCGGCATTTGCGCTCTCGCTGTTTTTGTCGTTCAGCTTCCAGTCTTCGGCTTTGAAGATCAACGGCACCGGCGAAGAAGGATAGGCGGTAAGCGAAGGGCTTGGATTCGCCGCAGACGCCTGTTCGAGTTCCGCAATCGGGAAGCCAGAGTCATTGGCGACAAAGGCGCGCTCGGGTTCCCCGGCCTCGAGTTCGCTATCGGGCCCGCATCCCTGCTTGAGGCGATAGCCAATGACGGCCAGCAGACGGTCCGCTTCATGGCAATTGGCGACGCTTAAGACCTCCTGGGTTCCCGCAAGCGTCTGCAACTCTTTGGCTTGTTGCAGATATCTTTTCAGGAGGACAAGGAACTCGGTAGGTTTCGGATCCTTCTCCGGCGACCCTCGATAGCCATCAATCACGATGTTGCGGGCCAGCAAGGGCAGCACTTCCGACGGTGCGATTTGCTGGCTGATGGCGGCCATGCGCAAAAAAGGTTTGAGGGGACCGGGGATGACTACCTGAGTTTGCTCTTCAGCAGTTCGCGCGGGCTGAATCGATTCCTCGGTTTGAGGAGGATTGCCGGCTCTCAGGAGGCCAGCAACGAAGCAGAGGCATACGGAGAGAGAAAACTTCAAAAGGAAGGCAGATCGGCCAGTGAAACATTGCATGGCCCGAACCTCCGGGTGAGCATCAAGATCTCGAACTATTCGCCGACCGGCACGGAGATGAAAGCAAATCGGCCGCCACTCGTTTCAAACCATCGACCTGATCCAGAAGCCATGCGATTGGTCTTCTACGCCCAATCGGATTTGGCCAGTGGCGGAATGCTCAACCCTCGCGGGCCGCGCGCCGCATGTTTATGGGCGGCAAGATTAGATCATCTTCAGGATTGGGTCAATCCGTTCTAACCCCTAGCAAGCCGACGGCTTTAGAGGAGCAAAGCTGCACAAAGGATGCCATGGGAGGTCAAGCGGCGTAATGCATATGACGGCAGCATTTGGCGCCGGAGGTAGAAGGGAGGAGCTGGTGCGTGGGGGAGGAATTGCGCTAGACGCGGAAGAAGGTGACTTAGGCAGGTCTAAGAAAAGAAGAGGCGAAGCGGGGAAAGGAGGTGTGTTCGAAGTTTGATGCGGCCCTGTGGTGAACTATAGGGGCTCACAAAGCCGCCAGTGTGGTTAACTCAGAGCGGCAGTTCGTGAATCCAATGAGCGTCTTTCCAGCGTTGCTTTAACTGCTCTCACTGTGACCTCGAAAATGACAGCTGCAGGCAGCATTTCCCTGGCGGACCTTCGAAATCTGAATTTTCTGGGGTTAGTGCGGCGTCTCGCACGGAGAAAGGCACTGGCGGCGATTCCCGCAGGGCAACTGGCTCCGGCGATTATGCTGAAGGATGTTGACGGACGGCGAGTGTGCCTGGCGGACGCGCTGAAGAAAGGGCCCGTGCTGGTTGCCTTCTTCAAGGTGAACTGCGTAACGTCTCAGCTGACGTTTCCATTCCTCCAGCGGATCCATGAGATGTATGGCGGATCGAATTTCAGTTTGTGGGGAATTTCTCAAAACCACCCGACAGATACGAGACTATTTATCCGAAAATATGGCGTCAAGTTCCCGGTTCTGATCGATGGTAAAGGCTACCCTGTTTCGAACCGGTACGGCCTGACGAATTCTCCAACTTTGTTCCTGATCATGCCGGGCGGGCGCATCCACATCACTTGCGTCGGCTTTTCGAAGGCCGACCTCGAGGCGATTTGCGTAGAAGCGGCTCGGGCGACCGGGAAACAACCTGAACCGCCCTTCAAACCGGACGATGGAGTGCCACTACTCAAGCCTGGTTGAGTGGCCCGCAACTAGGTTCCGTGCGAACCTGCCATACTGTCCGGCACTAACCCAGGGCCAAGTTTCAAAGACAACACTACTTCCCTTTTTTTCCCTACAGGCCAGTATCGGCGCGCGGGCCGTTCGCCGTAGACTCCGCGCGCCATGAAAACTTATCCAGCAGCATCGGTTTATTCGGCATCTTCAAACGAAAGCTTTTGTCCACGATTTACAACGGCAGCTCGAAAATTCCGCCAGCTGATAGCGGTGGCCGCGATCGCCGCCAGCTTAGGTTTTTCGGGTTGTTCTTCAATGCCGTCAACGTCCTCGGCTTCTAATTTAGCGGGCGCTGGCGGCGCGAATGCGGGTCAGTCGAATTTCGTTTCGGCCCATGACGTCACCTTGAATTGGAATGCCAGCATTTCTTCGGGAGTCGCAGGCTACAACGTGTACCGTGGAAGCGTGTCGGGCGGGCCATACGCCAAGATGAACTCGTCGGCCGTTACCGTTACCAGCTATAACGACAATGCCGTTCAACCGGGCCAAACCTATTTCTATGTTGTCACTTCAATCAGCTTAAACAATGTCGAGAGCTCGTTCTCTAACGAAGTGATGGCGCCGATACCCTGAATCCCCTCGTATTCCGGGAAAATCGCGGAGATAGGTTCGCCGCTCAGTCCGAACCTTCGGTTCGGACGGGCACCGCCTTTGGCTGTTCCACTGATGCTGCCTGAGATCGCGGCAGCAGGGGAGCGCATTGCTCCTTGAGATGGGCCAGCCAATTAAGCCTGGGCTGACGTTCCTTAACGTGCAGAATTCGATGCGCTACCGCGGGAGAGGCAAATTCAGTGCCCGCAACAAAGCGCATTAAAGGACCGAAGCTCCAAGCCGCGGGAGCACCTACAAAGTGCATGCCAGGCAAGGAAGTCTCGAATCCCTCGTCGAGTACCGGAAAACCGCCAACGCGTCCGATTTTTTCCACAACTTGTGACGAAAGAAACGGGTAGCGAGCGATGTCGACTTGGAATCCGGTTCCGAGAAGCACGTGATCAAACCGGAACTCAGAACCGTCGTTCAATTGCACGCAGATGTGTTCTCCCTGGGAACGAGCTTGAACGACAAATCGCCTTGTATTAATCGTCACATTCGCTGTGCGCGCCTTTACCCAGCATGAGGCTGCAGGGCGAACTGCGCGTGGTCCCCATAAATCTTGAACCCCGCGTGGCAAGAGACGAAACAGGTTGGGCCGTTGTACGAGCAGGCTCACTCCTGCCGGACCGACATCAGCCGCCCCATACAACATCCGGCCGACGACTTTTCCGTGCATCCAACGGCGCTTTACACCCAACCAGCGCATCACGGGACCGCGGACCAAGACCTGTACGCGAGCTCCGGCCTCATCCAGCAGAACGGCTGATTCGAGGGCGCTTTGTCCGGCCCCGATGACGAGCACCTCTTTGTCACGGAATTTGCTGAGATCATTGTGGTGCGATGTGTGTGATACGAGACAAGGAGGCAAATCCGCGAAGGGTTTCGGTATACGGGCAAAGGGAGCTATGCCGCCTGCGACCACTACTTTTTTTGCCCGCAGGGATTCTCCACTCTTAAAGACGAGATCGAATCCTCCCGGGGCCAAATTAATGGATGACACAACGCGAGTGTCGATAGGCAAGTCTGCCTGCCTGAGAAACCAGCGGCCATACTGTACGAAGTCTTGAAGTGGAATCTTCTTCGCCATGTCTTGGGCGATAAAGTCCTCGGTCACCGTTGGAGGCACTTTGACGCCGAAGGCGCCGTTTGCCTTTTCATAGGCATCCACCGTGAAACGGCGGTGCGGATCGGATAGGTGCGAGGCGACGCGCGGAGATCGAAGAAGCATTCCCGCGGGCATGTTGCGTTCCCAAAACGACATGGGTTCGCCGAACACCCTTAAATCCATTAATTTTGACTGACGCAGATGAGCCGCCACTGAAAGACCGTAAGGTCCAGCGCCTAAGACGGCTACGTCGCACGTGTCCATGGGTCAACAGCTCCTAGAATCGGCCTTAAATCTAAAACTGGTGCCAAGAACGAAATTTAAGTTCAGCCCTGCAACGAAACGCCTTGAGCGTCCTAATATGGGACAGAGCTTACGTTTATAGGATGCGAAGCCAGGTCAGCGGGCCAGCACGAAGAGGCTGAATCCGCCCAAGAGTCGCGCCGCCAAATCCTGGCTTATGGCGGAGAGGAGCATTCGGGGCCAACGAACGACCTTACCCTTCGCGCCAACGGGGAAATCTATGCCGAAGGGAGCGTAAAACCAGTCCAGCACTTCGTAGCCTTCGCCTTTGAGGCTCTGCAGGGCCAAGTCTTTGGTGAAGTAGTGAAGATGCCCATAGGTACGCCGGCGCATCATCAGGCCGTCGTTTCGTAAGAGCGCCTGAACGGAAAGGTCCAAGGGGAAATTGAAGATTTTGTCGCGGGCGAGCCCCTTTAAGTCGCGCAGGAAAGCGAAATAATCTTCGACGTGCTCCACGACGTCGAGGATCAAGAGTAAGTCGAAATATGCGTCGGGCTCCTGCAAGATATCAGCCAACTTGCAATGGAGCTGTTGATTTTCGCGGCTCCGGGCGAGTTCGATAGCCTGGGGCGAGATGTCATAACCCGAAAAAACGCACTGTGGATCCATGTTGAGCTGCAATTGCCGGAGCACTTCGCCGGCCCCACAACCCACCTCGCCGACGGAATGCGGGGCGATTTGGTGGCGTTTCAGCATCTGCAGGACATGCTGGGCCTTCCAGGAGGAGGCGTAAACATGCCAGTCAGGATTCTTTTCAAGGTGCTCACCATTAACGTAGACGCTTTGGGGCATTGCGGCAGTTCCAGGGCGACTATTAGCGGCGAGAGTCATTTAGCGAGCACGAACATGCTGTAGCCGCCGAGTAGACGGGCGGCAAAATCAGAGTCAAGCGCAAAGCAGATTTTGCGGGGCAACTGCAGAAGTTTTCTCGAAATACCTGACGCGCGGTGTACCGAGCGTGGGACATAGAACCAGTCGAGAATCTCGTATTGTTCGTCGCGCAAACTCTGCAGGAAGGTTTCCTTGGTGAAAAAATGAAGATCGTCCGTGATTTGCCGCCGCCTAGATAGGTTGCCTTTGCGTAAAACGGCTTGCGCAGAGAGATCCAAGACAGTGTGGAAGAGTTTGTAAGGCGAGAGCGGCTTTATGCCACGTAGGAAACTGAAGTAATTTTCCTGGTGCTCGAGAACGTCCAGAATCAGCAGTAAATCGAAACCTGCATCCGGTTCCTTTCGAATATCGCCCAGCCGACATTGTAACCGCTCGTTCTGGCGCTCCCGGCTTAGCTCGATCGCCTCCGGGGCAATGTCGTACCCCATGAAGAGACACTGCGGATCCATGCCGAGCTGCAGTTGTCGAAGTACCTCGCCTGTGCCGCAGCCGACTTCCCCAATAAGCCGAGGCGACAGATTATTTCGCTGCAGCACTTGCCGGACGCAGTTCGCTTTCCAGACAGAATCATCTGTGTGCCAGTGGGGGACTTTCTTAATGTATTCGCCTGTTACAAAGGCATTTGTTGGCATGAAATGAACTCGCTAGTTTGGTACGAAACAATAATTAGATGGAGTCGATCGCACCTAGGGCGAGGGAATTAGGGCTTTGGCGTGGTTCGAGTGCACACTTTCTTTGGCTTTGCCGTCAACCGCAGTAACTGCATAGACATAGGTGTGCCCGCTTTGAACGCTACGATCTGTGTAGTTCGTCGTCCGGACCGGAGCTGAAGTCAACTTAATATAAGGTCCTCCATCTGTTTCGGACCGGTACACGTTATATCCGACGACACGCGAGACACTAGCTTTCCATTTCAGATCGACAGAATGCGGACGAGACGCCCCGTTCTGGCTGACCGTTCTGCCCAGAAGACTGTGAACGAAGAGCGGACACGACAACGCCAGACCCCCGAGAAGCAATGTGCAAACTATCATGAGAGCGCGTTTGTGGACGGAATGTGGCAAGCGAGTCACGAAACCAATATCCCTTTAGGCATCAAGCCTACCGGAATTTGTCAGCCTTGAAGAGACAATTTAGCTCTCCAAAAGTGACCTCAACCTAGACTTGTGTCATGAGAATACATCCTTAGAACAGGCTAACGACTGTCCGACGATTACCCTTCCCACCAGTTGTAGCGCGGGCACCCGTAATGGAAAATACTGGTTCCCAGCGCGCCGCTGTAAGGGAAAATACTTATAACTAGCGGGCACCTATACTAGAAAAGGCTGACGCTCAGCGGACTCTTTATAGGAATTCATTTATTACTGGTGAGTGAATGAGACTCAAAACATTATCTCTCTATTTTTTGGTCCTACTCTTGGCAGTTCCGGTCGCAACTCGTGCCCAGCAGTGGTCTGGCATCATCGCCCGCAGCCGAGCTGTCGACTGGTCAAACGCGGGCGTCCCCGGAGGGATCCCCAACCGCCCGACTATTTGCGCGACGCTTGGCATCGCCGGGCAATCTGCGACTTTCGTACAGAGCCTCAGCTTGGCCCAGATCAACACCGCTATTGCGTCTTGCCCGAGCGGACAATCGGTGCTCCTAAATCCGGGCACCTACACGCTGGTCGGAGGAATTGTCGTCAACAAGCCGAACGTAACGTTGCGAGGATCCGGGGCAGATCAGACATTCTTGATCGCAGGCGGAGGCGGATTGAGTTGTTGGGGTGCCGGCTCCAACATTTGCATCCAAGGATCGTTCAACTGGGATGGCGGTCCACAGAACAGCGCGAACTGGACTGCAGGATATGCGCAAGGCACAACTTCGATTACGCTTGACGCGGTACCGAACCTACGAGTCGGCAGCTTGATTATCCTCGACCAGGCCGATGACGCGACGGATGGGTTCCCGCAGGCTGGCGATATTTTCGTATGTGGAATTGCCGGTAGCTGTGTAGGACAAGGTACACACGCGGGTCGTAGCGGTCGCGGTCAACAGCAAATGGTCACGGTTACGTCGATTAGCGGAGCAGGCCCTTACACAGTGGGTATCTCGCCGAGCGTCGCAATGCCCAACTGGAGATCAAGCCAGAAGCCTGGCGCGTGGTGGGCTAGTGTCGTCATTAGCGGCGTTGGTATAGAGGACTTGACGCTCGACAACAGTGCGGGCCTCGGAGCGCTGTGCAGTGGTTGCGGAAACATAGTTTTCTTCAACGCCACAAACTCTTGGGTGAGGGGCGTGCGTAGCATCGAGCATAACGGCACGGGAGGAATTCCTTTGCAGTCCCATGTACGCCTCATCGCTACTGCTCGAAGCACCATTCAAGATAATTACCTGTATGGCAGCGACAATTGGTCTCAAAGTTACGGAATCGAACCTATCGAATCCAGCGACAACCTGATCCAGAACAACATCTGTCACCATGTGACGTCTTGTACGGTCATTAACGGTCCGGATAGCGGTTCGGTTATAGCCTATAATTTTTCGATCGACGACAACTACACAGGGGGCGGAAGCGCCTCGAATTGGATGCAGGTAAGTCAGCTCTGGCATGAAATTGGGCAGACCATGGAGCTTTATGAAGGCAATTCGGGGCTTGGATTCCAAGCGGACAACATCCATGGCACACACCATTTCGGCACATACTTTCGTAATCACTACTACGGAGATATCTGGAACAGCCCCCTCAAGACCAACCACACCGAGGTCATTCAGCTATCGAAGTATGCTCGATTCTTTAACATTATCGGCAACGTGCTGGGAAGCCCTTATTACAACAATTACCAGGGCACAAGTGTGACGTCGATCTTCAACGTAAACGGCGATTCGGATGGCGAGAATGGTGAATCCACAGCGAGCGATCCCCGTGTCGCGGCAACCCTCCTGCGCTGGGGAAACTATGATACGGTGACCGGCACTGTACACTTCAGCGCATCGGAAGTTCCGAGCACAATCACTAACTACGCGAACACTGTCCCGGCGACTACCGCGTTGCCAGCCTCGTTCTACCTAAGCAGCCAGCCCAATTGGTGGGTGTTTCCGTCAGGCACCAAAGCACCCTACCCTGGGATTGGCCCGGACGTTGCTGGAGGAAACGGACCTGGCGGCCACTCCTATTATATTCCGGCGGAGAACTGCTGGTACAACGTGATGCATGGTGTGGTGGGTGTAAGTGGTTTACTGAGCTTCAACGCGAACAACTGCTACTCGAACGCTTCACTAACACAACCCGCACCGCCGACGAGTCTTCAGCTCACTATCCACTGACGCTTTTTCGGAGCTCTTATTTAGACCGAGAGCTCTAGCAGAGGCGCCTCGGCCTAAAAACAAGTACGGTTGTTTCACATTCATCACCGTATTGAGACTTCTCAATAATGTCAAACTCGCTCTCGATGATGCTGAGCATTGCCTTTGGCCTGTGCTTAGTCGTTTCACCTTGCAACCTAACGACGAAAACCCCTCCCTCTTTCAGGTATTTCGCGTACTGATCTAAGATCGTCTTAATCTTGCCCATTGGAACGTGGTACATCGATTCCCTGAAAAGTATTACGTCGAAACGTTGTGCCGGTAGGTACTTGAGGAAGTCTTCTTTCACGAACGTATTCTGGCGTTCTCGGCCGTTCTCCTTCGTCCGGCTCCTGGCCTTGTCCAAAGCAGCTTCAGATACGTCCACGCCGACGTAGGTTCGGTATGAAGTCGCAGCCAATTCGTTGGCAGTATTGCCCGGGCCGCAACCGAGATCCAGAATGCTTCCGTTATGGAGATGCTTTTCGAGGTGCGGATACACACAGTCGCCGAGGGTGTTGTCGATGAAGTTCCACTTGCCCCCGGAGAATTCCTTATCCCAAAGGAGTTTTTTAATATTTGAAGGGCCGTAGCTCTTGAGAAATCCGCTCATAAATTGGATCGAGCGTCCAGTAATATTCATGTTCTGTTCTCCGTCTGAAGGTTATCCGCCCGCGGGTGGACTGGTTCCTGGTTTTGTAGCAATCCTTTGTAAGCATTCGAGGTCAACTCGCTGACCTTTTCCCACGAATACCGCTCGTTGGCGTAATCTCGAATTTCCTGACGGCGCTTGTCCAAGGATTGGTACAACTCACTTGCGAAATATCTTTCGATAGCGCCGGCCAAATCGACTGGATCGTCCGGCTTGCAGACGAAGCCGGTTCTGCCTTCGATTACGTCTTCGCTAAAACACCCAACATCGGTGGCGACGACGGGTAGGCCGAAGCTGTACCCCATGAAGAGTACAGCGCTTTGGGAAATAAACCTGTACGGGAGCACCAGGAGATCGGCAGCTTTGAAGTATGCTTCCAACAAGTCGTCCGGAACGAATCCGATCCTTAGCTGCACTTGATTTTGAATGCTGGAATTCCGGACGGCCTGTGCGATTTCAGCCACGTACTTCTCACATCCTCCCCTTGGTTTGCCGGCGATGATCAGCCGATATTTCGAATTCGTGGCGGCAATCCGCTCAAATGCTGTAACCAGGAGGTCCACGCCTTTATAAGGCCCAAGGTTACCGAAGAACAAAATTGTTTTGTCTGCGTCGCCAATCCCGAGCTGTTGTCTTGCTTCGGCGCGGCTGAGCCCCCGGTCTGGGAGAGCATTGTTAATTCCAAAAGGGATCAAAGTAATGTTTTGCTCAGGGACATGAAAATCGTTGACGAGTTCCGTCTTCATCTTTGAGGTATGCACGAAAAAATGATCCGTAAGGCGATATTGAACGCGCAAAGTAAGGCGATTGAGCCATGAGTCGTTTGAATCTCTCTTACCGGCATTAATGTTGTGCGCCGTGAGAACTACCTTTTTGCCCAGCAGTTTGTAATAGAGCATGAGCAAGGTTCGATCGAAGTATTCCAGCCTGTAATTCCAGAGAATGTGAAAGATTTCGGGCTTGGCTGCCGCTGCGTATGGAAGGAGGCGGGCATAATAGTTCAAGAGTCTAAGGGTCTTCTTAACGAAACTGACATTTCTCGCCGGCCAACGTTCGAATTCCAAGAATCTCAGGCAGGGGCTGCGATGCAATTCTGGGCTATCGATTTCATCGCTGCCGATGACATCCAAAGACAGGCCTCTGGAGATCAACGCTGTCATCAATCCGAACGCGTAATGCCTGTCTCGGCAGCCCGTAAGCAATGCGATCTTCAATTCAGTTTGTGACGGAGGCAACTGACCCTCAAGACCCGACGAGCGAGAGGTAATCATTTGAATTTATTGTTCCGCCAAGACCAGGTAACCGTTTTAACTCGTCGCCGCGGCCGGCGGGGCGACCGCGACTGAGCGCGTTCCAGAGCGCCGGGGCAGGAGGTCGCCAAGAAGCCCAGCTGCATGGCGAATAGGCTCAACGCCTCGATGAAGCGCAACAACGGCGCCAAGGTACAGCGTCGTGAAGAGCAGGGAATACGAAACCAGACGAGCTAATGCGCCCACCGCTCCGGGCATAGCTTCGAGCTGCGGCATGATGTGAATCAGCCAGGCTGTACTGCCGGCGGCTACCACCGAGGCTACGAAAAACTTCCAGATGATCGTCAGGACAGGACCAACGCCGAGACCGATTGGCCTGCCCGCGTACCAGAGCGAGGGAATCAACAGAAGGAAAAAAGAGACCGTCCAAGCCAAGGCGATGCCTTTAGGTCCCCAAGGGAGAGCGATCAGGAAGAGACCCACGGTGCAAATGACCTCAATCACTCCCCAGCGGAACCATCGTTCGGGTCGGCCAATCGAGAGGTGAATCCAGCCGTGCGTGTAGTAGAGCAACATCACGCCGATGCCAGGACCAAAAAAGGCGAAGATACGCCCCGTCTCTTCCCAGCCAGGGCCCAAAAAAAGGCGGATCAGGTCTCTGCTTATCACTATGAATCCCGCGCCAACGCCCATACCCACGAACGCCAGAACGGAGATGCCGGCCAAAAGGTATTGCTGGTAACGATCGCGTTCGCTTTTGAGGCGACTGAGAGTCGTCACCACGACAGCCGAAATCGGCGACAACAGTTGGCATAAGGGGAGGAAAAAAATATCGAACGCCTTCTTATAGAATCCGAGTGCCTGGGCTCCAAATCGCCAACCAACGAGAAGGTTATCGGCATTCCCCGCGAAATAGTTGAGGCTGAAACGCGAGTAGACGTTCGTTGCGAATTTCACGGCAGCGCGAGTACCGGAGCTAGATCGGGGCGGGCCCGGAGTCCAACGGCACAGTATCCATGCACCAATCGAGATACTAATCGGTTGCGCAACGTAGCCTGCGACCAGCGCCCAGTAATTCCATCCCCTGAAGGCCAGGATAATCGAGACCGCCACGCAGACGAGGCGACTGACTATGTTGTTCGTCGAAACGGCCGTGAACCGCATCGCGCGATTCAGAAGGGCAACATGAATTACGGAGAGGCTGGAGGCAATGATCGTGAGAGATATCCCCTGCACAGCATTTTTTACAACCGGATCGTGATAAAAGGCTGCGATCACGGGTCCCAGAGCGGCGAACATCACGGTGAGGACGAGGCCCGCAGCGAGGTTGATCCAGAAAAGATTGCTGGTCAGAGAATGAGTGAGGTTCTCGCGCTGCAGGATCAGCTCTGTAAATCCGTTCAGGCCGAAGCTGCAGAGGAGCAGACTAAAAGTAGTGACCATGGTCACGATGCCAAAATCGACCGGTGTGAGCAGCCGTGCCAATACCATGGTTGCCGCGATCTGTATGGCAAAAGACAGTGCAGACGAAAAAATCGTGACACCGGCGCCGCGAACGGCAGTCTTGCGCAGACCGTCGCCTTTAGCAACGGGATGGAATACGCCGCTGGCGTCGAAAGGTTTCAATTCTCTTCCCGAAGCATTGTGATGCCGGAGGTCTCATCGGGGGACAGGATCGCGCTTTCGCTCTCGGGGGGATCGACAAATTCGTGCTGTGCGTCTGCATCCCAAACCAGCTCATTCGAAGCGGCAACTGCAAGCAGCAGAAAGATCCAGATGACATCCAGCATCCTGAATCCGGCCTCGGTAATACTGTAGATGGCTGCGACGACGACATAGCTCACAAGCAGGGCACCGAGTGCAGATTCGCGCTGAAAAGCCGCAGTGGCGCGGCGATAGCCGTTGATTAGAACCAGCGCGATCAGCGCGACTCCGACCCATCCCAGATTGAGGTAGACCTCAATGTAACCGTTATGCGCCTCATTAGGCCGAAGGACCGGAAAGACGCGCCACAGGGTTTGTAGGCGCGACCCAAGCCAGAAGCTTTCAAACCCAGCGCCCACCACCGCATTAGGGGTCATGGGAATCACGGCATTCCAAATCGCCAAGCGTCCAGTCAAGTCCGTTTGCCTGCCCAAAGCGTGGACTATGTTGGCCTCAGCGCCGAGGAAAACCAAGAGCCCCCCCGCTAGTAAGGCTCCGAGGACGAGCGCGTGTATGAAGGTCGGCCGGAATCTGGGGAAGAGCAGCCCGGTGGCAAGCATTATTGCAGTTCCGAGCGCAAAGCAGACCACCGAGGTCGCTGAGTAGGCTATCACTAGGAGCGAAACGCCAAAGGCAAGGAGGGTACCCTGGGCAAACAGGTGTCGTCCGCGGTTGGGCTGGTGGCTATCACGAAGAAGGGTGAGAATCCGCCACACTACCCCAAGCGACAGGACGAGAGTAGTGACGCCCAGGATGTTCTTGGTGGTCGTCACACCGATATTCATCGGCTCCCCGGTGAAGGAGTCATAAGTGCGACCCAGATTACCGAAGTACTTGATCACAAGCACGGAGGCGGGCATAAGAATAAAGGCGGTGCGGGAAAAAAAACGCTTCAAGGCTGCGGCGGGTTCGGCATCGGTTACCACGATCAGAACCATCACGAGGTCCCCGAGGGCTTTGGTCCAACGCCTGAAGGCTATATCGGGGAAATCCGACCAGAGCACGCTGAGCAGGCAATATGAAAAATATATCAGGATAGGCCAGCCCGCCCTGAGAAGAACACTAGTCCGATGGCTCCGGTGCACGAGCACCAGTATTCCTGCGACCAGCAGAATCAGGAAAATAGCCCGGTCGAGCGGGCTGCCATCGAGAAGTTGCTGCTCGGTTGGACCTGTTGAGATTCCCAGCCACGAAGAGACGGGCCTGGATCCTACGATCCAGAGCCACATAACAGGAAGCCACAGGGCCTTGGAAGTGTGACTGGAACTGTCACGATCGAGATAAAACAGGACTGCAATTCCAACCGCAAAAAGGAAGAGGGCGCTCGAGGGATTCACTTTATTGACCCTCACTATTTCGGAATTGGCAGGGTGAATTCATTTGGCGTCCAGGAAAAGGCGGTGCAGCAGTTCCAGAGAAAGGAGCTTGTGGATCTCGGTTGTGTAGTTCCGATCTCCTTTGAGGTGCCCCAGTACAGCAGCTTCGACACCCTTGCGTTCGAGATAGGGACGAGAAAGTGTCCGAGGGTCGAGCAGCATGTCCCGAACGTATCCGGCGAGTGCGTCTCTGTACCAGACGCGGAAGTGATGAAACTTGTGCCTGCCAAGAAAAAGCTTTTCCAGGTGCAAGGGTGAGAACACGTGATCGATCCGAGCAAGCCATTGGGGCATGCCCGTGTCGTAGGCGTATTCTGACCTGAACGAGAATTCGAGAATCGCTCGAGAGAGCGTCCCCGACAGCGTCCCTGAAGCTCCGCCGACCCCGCGGTCGGTTCGTATTCGGCCGAGGGCGGTCTTTCCATCGCCGATGAGGCGAAGGCGAACGTCACGATTCGCATGCGCCGACTTTGGCGCACGGAACACTATTCGCACGAAGTCATTGCCGAGAAACGGAGACCGAACCGTGAGTTGAGTCTGCTCAAGCGCGAGCACCCCGGAGTGATACCAGGGCGACTGGCGGAAAGCTGAAAAGGTCAGTGGATGTTCCCGACGAAGCTCGGCATATGTTGTCGCCGCCTTTCGAACCTCGGAAAGCATTTCTGCGCGGAATAACCCGGGTGTTGGCACAACGGGTTTGAACATTGGCGATTGGTGGATTATTTCGCTGCCATAAGTGCCGACCACCTTGATCGGCGCAATTTTGCGAGCCTTTTCACTGACATATAAGTCAGGCGACCGGCTCAGATCGACGCTGCCTTCAGTGAGGTACATGGTCCGTTCGGCGTAACGGGGAAAGTGTTTGAGGAAATCGCCGTCGACCGAGATCACCTGGTGAGGTTGTCCGCAGACCTTTGCCACGCGGCGGGCCACGAGCACATCCTCTGAGTCTCGGAAAGGTCCTCCGAATGTGTAGCAGGCAAGCGACTCCGATGCAGCCGTGTGCCAGGCCATGATGATTCGCGTGTCGAGCCCACCCGTAAGAGCTATACCGACCCGATCGCCGCCGAAGTACCTTGGAATAGTTTGCGATACCGTTTCGCGTAGTTCCCGGTAATACGATTCCGAGTCCAAAGCTGGCTGCTCTTCCCACTCACGAGGCGAGAAATACGTAGACTTTCGCTCGATTGAACCGGCACGGAAGGTCCAAGTGGAAGCGCCTGGCAGGCGATGGATATCCTCAAAAAGAGTCCGATCCTGCAAAACGCAGCTGAGGGCAACGAACTCGCCTAGGCTGCGAGCGTTCGCTCTTCGCAATTCCGGACGAACGGTCAAAATAGCTTTGGCTTCGGCCGCAAAGTAGAAGGCATCTTTCGATTGGTGGTAATAAATGCGGGACATTCCGTAGCGGTCGTTGAAGAGAGTGGCCGTCCCTCGCTTGCGATCCACCACCAGTCCGTGAAACATCCCGTCGAGTCCCGCGGGGAATGACGAATCCTCTTCGTAGAGATGCACGAGGTAGGCAGGACCGTGACCATTGGTAGCGTGTCCACGCCCGTTCAATTGCTTAGCCGTCTCAGCGCCGGCAAATTCCTCGCCCGAAAAGACGAGAACTACGTCTTCTTTTTCGTTGCTGAGGGGCATTCGGCTGGAGGGCGAATTGTTCGCAGCCGACCACCCCACGTAAACGCCTAACGACTCATCGGCCCACGTTCCTATAGTGTAGAAAGGCTCGTGCCGGATGGCTTTCACCATTTGGCACAACTCTTCGCGAGCCTCGTTGCTGGGCTTTTTTGTGATTAGTCCGACGATCCCTGGCATGGCTTACTCGCTCGCACCTTTCAGCATGGGCTGGAACTTGTATTGGTACCAATTTCTGCGGAGGTCACGAAGCTTGGCGGCGACAGATTCAGGGACATAATCAAAAAGTCTTCGGTGCAGCCCAAGACGGAGAGCCGCCGCGCCGAGGCGAGTCAAAGGAACATAGTAGCGAGGTAGGTTAATACGCTGGAACCCGTTGCGTTCCTTAAAATCGCTGAGGCTACTGTGCTGCTTCTTTCCATAGGCGAAGTTTGAGTAAACGAGATAGGAAATCCCTCGCTGTGCGCAGGAACGGACGGCTTGGACAACCAAAGCATTGGTTGCGGACTTGTCCCTGTGCTGGATCATCGAGACGATGTGCATCAAGTTTGCTTGTGTGCGGGTCTCATCGCACGTTAATTTGGCAAAGGCGATCAGCTTGTGATCGAGGAAAGCCCCTATGAAGATGCTGTCGGTAAGATAAGTTGCCGCCTCTTTTCCCACTGTTTCGACGCTCTTGCCGTAATGCATGAAAGGCGTTCCCTGGCGAATGGGGCATTCGTTGTAGATTTCCCAGATTCCCTTAACGAGAGCGTCGTCAAACGGCACCTCGCGGACGACGACCCCTTTCTTCTCAGGCTGCTTGGCTTTGTTTCGGGCCTTGAAGCCAATCTGCTCGTTCCACCAGTGGTCAAAAGTGGAGATCGGTATGGCGGCCAGGTTGTCCCATTCCATCGGGTACTCGTACTTCGGCGAAGTCTCGGGCAACCGCTGTAAAAACGTAAAAATGTCGATGCGGGTTCCGGATTTCCGCAGGCCCTCCACCATGGTTTTTGGATCGTCCAGGAAGAGGAACTTGTCTGCATCGAGCCTGGCCTGACAGATCAAGCGCCCTCGGACGCGAACCGCTCTTCCGCACACCGTTAGCATTGAATTCATGCGATTGTAGAAGTCTTCCTTTCGTCAGGGATTGTGAGGCGGAGTTCCGCGTCGATCTGCACGCAATCCCATTCTGGGTTTAAATGAAGTTAATTCTGCAGTCGAGAATTGGTGAAGAATGCCGCATTAGCGCAGGCCGGGGTTGCGTCTGCTGCCCCGCCGGCGTTCGGTGCAGATACGGACATTGGAATGGCGGGCTCGCCCCGCAGTTGCGTATCTAGTTGCGCGAAGATGGCGTCCATGATTCTCGCCGTTAAACGGATTTCCCGGTACGCAATAGGAGGCGGTGTGTCTTCCATAATCGAACGATAGAAGGATTCGATCAGATATTTCATGCCAGACTTCATGTGGAAGTCGTTTTTCAGAAAAGTTCGAATATTCGTCTTTGTGTTCCCGAGATACTGCTTGGCAAAGATCAACGGGGGAAGGAATTTTTCGGCATAGCTCTTGAACCGATCGCCTCTGAACTTTGATCAGCGACTCTTGATCCTGATCCAGAATCAGTCCGTTTTTGGGCCCATATATTCGAAATTGGTGGAGCAAAGGACGAATTTGAGACGAGAAGGTGAAATATGCGGTCGCACGCTCCTCTTCAGAAATGATGACCCTCAACTCATCAACGATTTCTTTTTCGCCCACCCGCTTCAGCATCGGGCTTGTGAACCCATAAGCAATTACATGCGGCGAATCGGTCGTTAGAAACTCCGCGATCCTAGCAATGCCATGGCTAATAATGTTGTGGAGGAGTTTTCCCGGCAGTCTACGAACCCAATGTGCCTTGTCACCAAGAAGGGCACCAGCGTAACCCGACCGTCCCAGCTCGTAACAGTAATAACTCTCCAAATGTATCGGGTCGCCGCCCAAGTAACCGCTGTTAATGAGAGCTCGCATACGGCGGGCCACGTGACTGAACTGATCGTCGTGCCCCACAGTTATCTTGCGCCCTCTCTCGTTCGCGATTGCAATTAGCCTTCGAGCCTGCTCCTCGGTCAGCGTGAACGGCTTCTCCACATAAACGTGGCACCCGGCTTCCAGACAGAACTTGGCGATATCAAAATGACTTTGCGGCGGCGTGGTAACGTGAACAACGTCTGGCTTTGTTTCTCTGAGGAGGGTGGCCAAGTCACTAAAATATTGTTTAACTTCAAATCTTTGGCAGAACTGCTGGGCCATCAGCGGTTCGGTATCGCAAGCGCCGACAATCTTGCATCCCGAAATCCGCTGCAGTTGCGAGGCGTGCGAATCCGCGATCTTGCCGCATCCGACGACGGCGACTTTAAGCATGCGCTCGCCTCTGCCGGCAGGCTTCGAAATAGCGGTTTAACCCGTCTGCCATAGACACCTTCGGTATCCAACCGGTTCGTGATTTCAATTTACTGTTGCTGTAGCGGGTTTTCCTCCACGCCGCATGCCAAACTTGGCGGTTGAAGACAGGCTCTAACTGTCTCTCGGACCATATCGAATATCGCTCCCAGAAATAACAGAAAAGATAACTAAACACGTGCGGAAGATACAGTGACTTGAAGCGCCTAACGTTGGATTTATACATGCGCAGGAACTGACGGCTGGATGGCAAATCGTCATCCACCACATTAAATACTTCGCCGTCAACGCCTGGTTTCAATCCAGCCAATGCAATTGCATCGACGCAATTATCGACATAAGTGAACGGTATTTGGTTTGAACCTCCTAAATGAATGAACAGGCCAAACGTACCAGTTCCCACCCGTCCTGTGATGCCCTCGTTGCCAGGGCCAAAAACATAGCCGGGTCTCACGATGACATAGGGAATCCTAAATTTGCTTGCATATGCTTCCACGATCTCATCTTGTTTCACCTTTGCAAAGCAATAGGCGTCCCCTCGGGTTTCGGGATGCCGTTCCACCGGGCAGGATTCATCTAGCACTCTCCAGCGAGGTTTATGCACGTTGGTGTAAACGGAAAACGAACTGACGTTCACGAATCGCCGCAGGCATCGATGCCGCAAAGTTGCCTCGAGAAGATTACGCGTTGTTACAACCGAGTTCATGAATGCATCGGGAAAGGACTTTTCACCTCTGCCAGCTGCCAAATGAAAAATCACTTCAATATCTTTAGTTGCAGCGCAGCAATCCTCATAAGAGAGAAGATTCCCCCTGAAAACTTCAACTCTTGCGTCATACGTTGCACGGTCAGAAAAGGCCTCCAAGCGACCGACTTCGGCGGAGGGTCGTGCCAAACAACGCAAATTGCGGAATCCACGATCCAGCAAGTTCTTCAAGAGCTTGGAGCCGATGAAGCCGGTTGCCCCTGTTATCAGGATCGGATCCTCCGGACCGGCTATGAAATCATGCAGTTCCATCTCGCCCCTTTTGTTTGCGTGTTCCACCTAACCACCAGCAAACCTATGTGACCTATTCGTACGAGTCTGATTGAAAACTCTGGACGCTCAATTGGGCACCCAGCAAACGGGGCAGTTCAGTTGCGGGAATTGTCTGGCACTATGCCCATTCCCCCGACTCCGTATTTCGTCAGGAGTGAACGTATCGCGGCGACACTCTGGAAATTCTCCGGCAGGATATCAGTGCCATCAATCGTGATGGCGTAATGTTCCTCCAGTGCTGATATCAGCACCGTGAGATCGAAGGAATCAAGCATTCCCAGGGAAAAAAAGTCATTCACCCCAGCGAATTCAAATTCTGGCCGTATATTCTTCAGAATGGCATTTATGTCTTCCATTACTAGTCACCTACCCCACGGAGAATTTCGATCTGACGCATCGTGCCCGATTCGCTAGAATCCAACCTGCCATTCAGGACAGTCTGTCCCGCGTATTCCATAATCAGTTGTTGCCGATCAATTTTGCCGTTTGCGGTGCGCGGCAGTTCGCAGAGCCGGTGGAAGGCTGTTGGCCACATATACTTGGGGAGATTTCGGCCAAGTTCACGTCGGATGAAGCCGGGATCGATATTCCTATCGGCCTCGTACACGAGAACAATTTGCTTCTTATCGAACTGATAAAGAACACAGGCATTTCGAATGCCAGACACTTGCATAGCAAAATGCTCAATATCCCCGAGCTCAATTCGATAGCCCATATGCTTAATCTGGAAGTCCTTGCGTCCAACGAAAATAATCTCCCCTTTTTCATTCCTGTAGACGGAATCGCCGGTTCGATAAATAAGTTCAGGATGGTGTCGATTCAACGGATTCTGGACAAAGGCCCCAGCGGTGTGTGTGGGATCATTCCAGTAGCCGGAGGCCAATGAACTGCCACGCACACATAACTCGCCGCGCTCGCCAACCTTGCAAGGTTGATTTTCTGCGTTCAATATTAAAACTTGCGTGTTTCGGCAAGGCCTGCCGATTGGAACGGGCTCGTCGTCATCAAGCGGCCGGTCGACGATATAGTAGGTGCAGTCGACCGTTATTTCGGTAGGTCCGTACAGATTTGCGAAAAGCGCGCCCGGAAATCGCGACCGCCACACATTGAGGTGCTTGGCTGGCATCACCTCGCCCGCGAAAAGAACTTTCTCCAGACGGAGATTTGTGACTCGGTCGAGAACTTTCTTGTCGGCGGTAGAAATCATGACCGACGGCACCCAGAAGACAAAATTAACGAACTTCGCGGCCAGATATTCCAGCAACCGAACCGGAAAGAGAAATAGCTCCTCGGGTATCAGGTGTAGCTTCGCTCCACAGGCAAAACAAAGGTAGAGGTCGAGAGTGGAGTTATCGAAGATCAGAGGGGCCTGATTCCCAATCACGCATCGGTCGTCAATTCCGAAGGTGTCGCGGGCCCAGTCAATGTAGTCAATCACGCCGCGATGGTTGATTACTACCCCCTTGGGTCTGCCCGTCGATCCGGAAGTGTGGATGATATAGACGGGGTCTGTATCGATGAGCTTCTGCCAGCGATCTGGCAACTCCCCATCATCCGAATGTACTTGGTCGACAAGAAGCAACCGGCTGGTATCGACGCCGTTTGCCGCCAATTGGCCACTCAATTCGCTCGTTGTGATAATAAGGACAGGATCGAGGTGGTTCAAAATCGTTTGAATCCTGGCAACGGGAGCTTTGGTATCAAGCGGGGCGTAACAATTCCCGCTTAGGAGCACTCCTAGAAAAGATGCAATCGCTTCGTTCGTTTTTGGCAGATAGACGGCTACCGGACTGTTCGTGGAGGAGGTAAGGCTCACGATCTTTCGAGCAATCGACGCTGCGCGCTTGCCCAGCTGCTCAAAAGTCCACGCCTCGCAGCCATCAGTAACCGCGGTTTTCGATGGCCAGCGATCCTGCGTCTTTAAGAAATACTCCAGAACGTTAATTTGCATTGAAGGAACTCTCTATCTCAAGTAGATGTAATCCGTGAATCCGTCCCTCTTCCAGCCACAGCTCTCGTGGAGTCTCAAAACCAGGGGGCGGGTTCGCCGAACCCAACTAAACCCAGTCTTGACACCTCGTTCGTTCAGAACACCGTAAAAATTCCCCAAAATACGAGCCAAATTCGACGGACCTCCACAGTTGTAGAGGAAGTTAAAGTTACAGTTCTCTCCTTTTATTGGCAGGATCACGAGTCCATCAATTGACTGGTCGCCATCGCGGCTCAGGATGACCTGCTCTTTGGCAATCAGCTCACCCAATTCTTCAACCGACATGATATGGTCAGCGTATTTATCAAACACACGAAAGAGCAAAGCGTGGATCGCATCGCGGTCTGAAGAATCTGCTAAAGCAACATGATTGTTCGCGCATTCCTTGCGAGGATTCTTATAGATGATCCGGTCATAAATAGCGTGAGAATGAAAACCGAGGTTCTTCAGGAAAGAGTCAATCGGCTCA
Source organism: uncultured Acidobacteriota bacterium (assembly GCA_963846235.1). Taxonomy (GTDB): domain Bacteria; phylum Acidobacteriota; class Terriglobia; order Acidiferrales; family UBA7541; genus Palsa-189. The sequence goes on along the minus strand of CAWJVF010000002.1, from coordinate 836,897 downwards.
GGACCATTCTTTGAAAGCCAATCGGTGACTACGATCGGTGGCCAGGTCAAGCCGCCGAGTTCGTCCTGGAGGTTGGCAAGATCGAACGTGTAGAGATAAAGCCTCGAAAAGTCCCATTCGTCGTGAAGAAAACAAAGACTTGTTGCAGACTCAAACATCCGTAGATTAGAAACGTTGTTTAAACACTGAAAAAAATAGTTCGTCAGCGGCTTTTGACCCGCGTTCCGTCGCTTGAGAACGTCGAGCGACTTTTGTACGTGATCGGCAGTAGCGGGCGAAAACGCGCTCACGCAGCGATCCGTTTCTGTACTGCCGCCACGATCTTATCGACGGAATCCATGCGGGCGATTTCTTCGAGGGCAAATTTGAATCCGAACTTTTCCTCGATCTCCATTACTAGCAACAGGTGACGCAGGGAGTCCCATTCAGAAAAGTCCGAAGCCTTGGATTCAGGCCGGACATGAACGGCCGGAACGCCAAGATTCGCAGCGATAATCTGAGGTATTTCGCTAATTGCAACCACTTTCGTTTCTCCTTCCGCGAGGCAAGCGGATCGTGTAGTCAACCGCCCGCGATCACTCTCTCAAGTTGGGAATTGTCCAGCGTTATACGACCGCACCGCTACGAACCATATCTATCTCGAACCAAAGTGGAGGTTTCAGCGAAGTACTGCGTAAATCTATTTCCCAAAACTCGCCATCAGGACCGCGACGTAGGGATCGGAAGCCTAGACGAGAATAGAGATCTCGCACCGGAACGTTTTTAGGAGTGGGGCGGAATTCTCCGATCAGCTTGACCGCACCAAGCTCCCGGGCAACAACCGCCAGAAATAGATCCTCGACAGTGCGACTCATCACCCGGCAGCTTAATAGAAAGGTATCGATGAGCCACACGTCTGGCGACTGGCGCGTGAGAATAAGGACGCCGACGATGCCATTGGAGCCGAAGCGATCGGACAGGTCCAACCACCAGATGGCGCAACTGGGATCCTGATTCATGGTCCGAATTTCACTTTCGGTATACCGGCGTGTCGTCAGGTTGAACTGGCTGGTTTTCTGGGTAAGCTGGGCGATGCGTGGGACGGTGAAGGCGTCGGCAGGGCCAATCTTGGCCCGCATTTCCAGTGAGCGATAGAATTCTTCAAGCGAACCGGCAGACGCTGTCAGTTTACGACGCTCAGCCTGGGCGCGGTAGATTTCTCCCCGGCTCCTGTCCTCGGTGGTGATGGCCAGTTTGTGAAAGTGTCGGCAAGAGAGTTCCAGAAGAGCCCTTTTGTAGTCGGCAGGGTCGACCGGCCAGTCTGGAACGAGAACCTCAGGTACGGCTTGGCGCACCCAGGAACGCTCTGCCGGACTATCGTCCAGGAGGACGAAACTCTCGAGTCCAATATTTAATTCCTCGGCCAGCGCGCGCAAATTCGAGGCTTTATCTTCCCAATTGATTCGCATGCCGGCAAAGTGTTCCTCGCGTAGCCGCATTGCCGGGTGGCGACGAATGACTGCGAGCGCATCGTCTGAATTGTTCTTGCTACAAATGGCCAACAAGACGCCCCTGCGGTATAGATTCAACAGCTCGAGTTGGAATTCGACGTAGGCACGCCCAATACCGTCCTCACCCAGTTGCAGGCCCTCCAGGCCGTCTTCACCCACAGTGCCGCCCCAGACCGTGTTGTCCAAGTCCAACACGATGCATTTCCGATTCCGGCCGAGACGGGCGCAGATAGTGTCCGCGTAGCGTTCCGAAAGAGCATATAGAGCTTGGCGGCTCCAACGTGACCGCGCCAGGCACCACATGCGGGAGTCGCGCCACTTCTCGAAACCCATGTTGTTGACCAGGGACTCCACGTCGACAACAACGACCGTTCTCAGACGACGCGCTAGATCTGACAGTGATGCGTTATAGGTATTCACGGCATCTCGGATGCCATACTCAGAGTTGTACTCGAGCCCCGCAAGCGCATTTAGCGGGTCGATTGCGACAGTATTCAGCAGCACGGTAGTTTGCGGTAGCCGACTGGCCAAAGTTTCGGCCATAGCAGCCACCTCAGCAGCGCATCGCAGGGCGAATTCTCGGCGCGCATCGGCCGAGAAAGCGAAAGGGTTTTCCAGAAGCTCTTGGAATAGATCACCACCGTCCAAATACAGAACAACCAACGATGGGTCATAGCTGTACAGCGAGGAGCCGGCGTCGAGAATATCCTGACGGAATTGCGCGAATCCGCCGACCCAGAAGGAGTGATGAAAATCTCGAGCTTCCAGCGCAGCCGCAAAGGGTTTCTGAAGAAGCTCAATCGTACAACTAGCGAGCAGCGCGATGCGCATGTCTTTCATTTTGCCGAGGCCTCTACGAATTCGATCAAGCCGATCCCGTGATAAAGGAGGAAAGCAACGCGGCGGCCATCAAAGGCGGTTGCCGAGACTGGTGGGCAGACACACAGCACACCCTCGGACTCGGCATGCCTCACGTACTCGTCAAGATCAGCCACTTCGAAACAGAGGTGGTCGAGACCGCCCCCCTGCTCCAGTTTCCGGCGCGCCGGCGATTTTCCGGGCAGTGGCTCAATTAGCTCGACGGTTGTAGAGTCGGCCCCAGTGGCGAGAAACTGCACATTCACTCTTTGCATCTCGTCTGTGATCAAGGGAGTGATCGGCTGCAATCCCAAAAACTGGCGATATCGTGGGGTGCTCTCTTCAATGCTCTTGACCACAATCCCGACGTGATGGAACTTCACAGAGAATTCTCCGCGATTTTTATGTGGTCGCCGAATACGACGAGCTTGGCGTTATCGATAAACCGTGATTCCCTTGCGCGCAGCTTCGATAAGCCTTTCGGTGACGATACTCGCTTCGGTTACGAAAAGCGGGGTACCACGAAACGTCCATTCGACTAGTTCGTCCTCCGACAGCAAGGACGCCAAGACGGTGTTGTCGAGAGGCTTCGAAGCGTGAGGGACAATCAGATTGTATTGGATTTTGTTCCCGTCCCAATCAATGAGCACGACGGGAATTTCTTCTCTCTGGAATTTTACGGGGAACTCATCGCCAAGAATGTCCTCGGCCGTGTGGGTGTGTGCCAGGCAGCGATAGTACTCCGTCCCCAAACCCACTATGGCAGTCCGCTTCTGCGTCATGATTCCAAATGCTGTTCCGTCTCCGGTCCGAGTCGACCCAAGGTGATGCGTCGCGGTGAGTTCCTGAGCAAGAGGGCCTATAGCACAGACACTATGCGTGGGATGTAGACTTCTCTTCACTCCCGGGGCTCTACGGAAAATTTCTGTAAGCAACCCCATCTCAGATGGAGTCCTATTCACATCGAAAGCATGCCTTCGGAAGAACTCTTTCTTATCGTAAAGCCGTCCGCCGAGGACGAATGACGGCATAACTAGTGTGCGGGTCTTTCCGCAGAAAGCGATTAGCTCGTTTACCAGATCTCCCGGAGTGCCTGTGTACATCGGCAGCAACCGATCATACGAGCTATGCACCATCACAATTTCAGCGTCCTGTGGGATCTTGATCTCCACTTGACGCACAAGCTCTTTTGTTGAATAACTACCGTGTACCAGAGAGAGAAGTCTGCTCATCCGCCTTCTTGCAGATCGCTGCCACCTCTTAATTTCATTCCGTCTTTTTTGGCTAAGGCAGCAACGCAAAGCATAATGAACCCGAGCTTTTGCCGCGTTTTGCCAAAGATACATGTTGTCCCGATCCTGGGCTGAAGCTTGTTAGAGTAAATTGACTGGTTGTCGACCGTTTAAAATCCGGCTCGTGGGTTCCTGGCTAGTCGTGAAGGGCGCCGCTTTCCCCTTGCTGCAAATCATGGGCGACTTGATAATGCCTTTGGGTGGCTGGATCAAACACCTGCAACCTCATCATCTTTTTGGTGAAATCGCGTAGCCTTCGCGCCTGCTCTTTCCTTCGGAACCGGACGAGATCCTGAGGAATAACTTTAGTTGCCCGCGTCACCACCCCCCACGAGAAACCGACAAGGCGTAGTCCACCACTCAATATGATTGGTCGCCCAGACCACATCTGGTAGATGCACCGAAAAACCTCCCAACCAGGATGCATTCCCAGCCTGTAATCTCCGTGTCCACCACGGAGTGCGGCCTCCCACAAGCTGCGACTCGCGGTGCCCATAATTCTGTGATGAACGTAGCTGACGTGACGACAAGTTTCGGTCTGCCAGCCCTTCATGCGGGCCGTAAGCACTGCGGTTAGATCCACTCCGCCAAGCTTGATGGGCCTATAGCCGCCGATATCCTCGAAGCAGTCACGCCTGAATAACTGGCAAGGACCAGCGACATTCGTAGCGCTTGTAAAACGGAGATCGTACTTCGGCGCTCCGTTTTCCATCAGCACGGCGCCAACCACGCCCAAACGGGGATTTTCCTTAATGCATTGCAGAAGTACAGCGAAAAACTGCTCATCAAAGCTGATATCTCCATCCAGATTGCCGATCAGATCGTACGGTAGGCTTTGGATTCGGGTATAACCGACGTTGAAGGCATGGACTTTCCCGGCGAAGTGTCGCTCACGACGCTCAGGCAAGCGCACCAACTCAATCCACTGGTGGTTTGCGGCGTACTTATTCACGATCTCGTCGGTACCGTCGGTCGAACCGTCACTGACAATGACCCACTTGAGAGGCCGGACCCTCTGCGCCACCACGGACTTGATCGTTTTTTCGATGAACTCCGCCTCGTTTCTTGCTGGCGTGATGAGCACATACGCGAGGCTCATGGTCTTTTTGTTCCCACAGGTTGCCGATGAGGTTTCCTGCGCCGGGACCGTCACGTCAGCTATCTCACAAGGATCGCCGTTATACGTTTCCATTGATTTCCTCGCTATACGGTTTGGCGACTACTTGAACAGATGTTTTATCCTGATCGCACTTCTGGGGAAGAGTAATTTTCTCGAAGCTCCTGAAGATGTTGCCCTGACGCGTACTTTAAGCTTGCTCTACGGCTATACCTCGCCGCTATCGTCTAGAGCTAAATACCTTTCCCGATTGACATTCGTCTGCCAAAAAGACTGGCGAGCGCCGGCAACTCGAGGAGGCCGGGGAGGGGATCATCCCAAGCGAAAATCGCAGACTCCACGGGGACTCGGAACGATTTGAGGTACTCCCAAATTGAGAGGCGACCCTTGAAAATTTCAGAGATGGCCATGGGCAGATCGGCAGAGAAGCGCATCCAGCGCTCACCTGCGCGTCCGCGCACTTCCGGCAGCGGTTCGCCCTTTACAAGGAGCCAAAGAAGGTGAGGGAAGTCGACGCCGGCACGCTGGCCCAGCGTGTGCCAACCCCAGACCCGCGGATTCACGTCGAGCAGCTTGTATTGGCCGTCGCGTATATCTTTCTTGAACTCGACTTCCGCTATGCCGGTAAAATCAATCTGCGCCAGCAATCGAACAGCGGCTTCAACCACTTGCGGCTCGTCCACGGTTTCAACGTAGGTGCTGAACCTGCCGTAATCCATGGGAAACTGCCGTACGCGCCGGGCCACGACGGAGGCAGCGGGTCGACCGTTTTTGAACAGTGCCGCATAGGAAAATTGCGCCTCGCCCCATCCCGGCACGACTTCCTGGACCATGATCATATCCGGGCCGATGAGCTTACAGGCTTCTTCATAGCGCGCCAGCAGAGACGCGCGATTTGCGACAGGCCACGCTTTGTCTTTGGTGAAACGATTGAATCCGATTCTTAAAACGGGTTTCAGAATGACAGGAAACCGGCATTGGAGCGAGGCAATCTCGCGACGATTCCGCGGGAAGAATGAACGGGGCTGGTTTATTCCCAGATCCTGTGCAAGCCGGTGCAGAAGCCGTTTGTCGCAGACCCACTGCAATGCATCCCACGATGGAATGGTTAGCCGATAATGCTCGGCCAGGGACTTGTGATGACGGGCTACCAGCATTACAAGCTCATCCGTGGTCGGAAATAGGGCCCACCCCTTCAGCCCTTCCCTGACAGCTAAATTCGCGAGGAAGTCGAGCTGCCTGAACCCGTCGCCGACAGGCCAGCGCAGGCTTCGAGAGGCATACCGCGAAGCAGCTCCGAGAAAGTGCCCCTCTTCTCTCAACACGCAAACAGGTATGCCGCGGCGTCCCAAGCTCCGCACGATGCCTAGTCCACGGTAATCCGCCCCGGTCACCACTGCGCCGGCGCAGTCTGAACGGCAGGCTTCGGTTGATTTCAACGGTACGCTAAGGGTTGAGTTCGACATAAGCTATAAAGAATTAGGTTCGTTCAGGCGGCGTTTACAGTTTTGGCCGGCACGAAAGACGTTGATTCCACGCGGTAGACAAGTTGATTGCCTTCAAGGCTCGCATAGGCAATTCGGGCTCGTTCCTTGCCGTGACCTTCAATTTCCCATCCGTCGTCGCGGCAGACCAACCTCATTTGGCTGCGCTCGCGCCACCAATCGTTAACTTCGCCCGGACGAGCAATCCACATCTTGCTCTCGGCGCGCAACTCAGCGAGGTAAGCCAGCAGCGCTTTGTATGTATCGAGCCCACGGGGTTCGAAAACGTAGTCTGGATGAACGATAAAGTTAGCCAGACCGTGCTTTTCACTAATCAGCGCAATCTGGCGTTTCCAGAGGTCGATGGAGTATTGATTAAGAATATGAAAGAGGCAGTAGTCTTGTGTTGTGGTGACGGGTAGTTCCAGCATCTTGCCGATGAAAAAGGGCGTGACAGAGCAGCAACCCCCTCTCTGTGCCTCTAAGGAACCCACGCTCGGAACGGACATATCGTAAGCAAAGTCCAGGGCACTGAACCAATCTACATTGCGGTAGAGGACGGCCGAACGAAAACCATCGGCCCCGTACTCCTTGCCATAGTGATTGATTTGTTCCGCACGTTCCAAAAACAATTCCCGATCACTGAAGAGAAGGCCATCGTGATCGAAATCGTGTACGTTGATTTCAAAACCTCGGGTGCGCATCTCTTGCAGGAATGCGTTCGAGACGGGATATCTTCCTTCTGGAACGATTTCGAAGCTGGATTTGATCCCCCAGAGATCGTCGACATCCATTAATCGTAAGCAGGCTTTTCTGCCGGGCAATGCCTCTACGTCGTGTGTCATAACGGCACAGCTCGGGAATCCGTCCGGCCAAAACCAGATGAAGGGAAGGCTTTCGACGGCGTGAGCCTCAAGCGCGAGAGTCATCAACTGCTCAAAGATGCACTCCACATTGAAGTCGACAGGCCAGTTGGGGAAGGGAATTTCTCTCCAGTCTCTAAGGCGCATTCTCTGGAGGTGTTTGCGCACGTGTACGGACAAAAGTGGACGTACCGAATAATAGGCCTTTTTGAGTATGGAGCCGTTGCCAGGTCGTTTGCCGTTACCATTTGAGGCATAACGCTCGTAGCGCAGGTTTGCGACTACTTCCGATGGATCGAATGGGAGCGAGACCTGACCTCTATCCAGCTTCACGTCCGGCAGGCTGTCATAGACTGCATCTGCAGCGTGCTCGGCTGGAGAATTAGAAGAGCATCGTCCGTAGCAAACCGCGTTTGAACCAAAATAGAAATAACCGTTCTCGCCAGAGGGCAACCCGTTGCTGGGGGCGAACGTTACAAAGTTCTCCGGGCAGCGATAATAATCAATGAAGGCGCGGTCCATCGCGTTCTCCGAGTGTTTGTTATTTCTGGTGCCTTGTGGGTGGCTGGGCCGGGGTCCACAAGGAAAAGATTCAACCGATGTGTCGATAAAGCAGCTTTCCAGCGGTGGCTAGCAATCCATCGGGCATGCAGGAAAAAAGGCGCTTGGCCATATACATTCCACGGTCTTCAACTGCGGGCGCCGACTGGGAGGCCGAAAATCTCACGTACTCCAGCGTTGAAGCTTTTGCGCCCAAGCGACTCTTGAAGGTGATCAATCCCGGATTAGTAAGGTCGGAGCGGCCCAAATCAAACTCGTGCAAACCATTTTCCCTTCCTTCCCGAATCGCGTCCCAAAACAGGAAGGGAACTGGTCCTAAATTGTGATGACGCTCATCAGAGCAGCCATACTTGTAGACAAGTGTGGCGCGGTGCGAGAGCGTCAATATGCTGGCGATGGGCTCTCCGCTCTTCGAAGCCACTCGAATGGTCAGTCGCTCGCCTAAACAGGAAATCAAATTCCGAAACCATGAGATCGGTTGTGGTGGCAGGTTGTGTCTGCGTCTCGTCTTCAACATCAAGCCATAGAACTTGCTCAAAAGAGCTTCCGAACGCCCTTTTTCGGAAGTAACTCCTTCGCGTTCGGCGCGTCGAATCGATCTCTGGATCGAGCTTTTTTGCAGATTGCTGAAAAGGGCCTCGACCGGTGCATCCAGGTCGATTACGTGAAAGCAAAATGAGCTGCCCTTCTCTCGGCAGCTGACTTGTGCCAGCAGACTGGAACTCCGCGGCCGGATCTCGATGTATTTCCAGTTGTTTTCTTTGATCAACGCTCGGACGAATTCGATCAATTCCTGGCTAGCATGGTCGTCCAATAACGGCTCGCAATGGTCGGCGAAAGGGAGAGAAACCATCCGGCGTCCGGTGAGCCAGCTCGAAATACGACAAAATATGATGCCATTCGTTAACCTGGATTGCGGAGGCGAAGTCGTAAAAACGACCGGCTCGTATCCGTAGGTCAGGCGGAGCGCCTCCAGCCAGGACGGCGTGTGAAAAACAGAGGCAGCCGCGTGTGCTTCTACAAATTCCTTCCAGCGCGGATCTTTTAAAGGATCGAGAGTGTAGACGGTCACGCGAATTCTCTTGGCTACGAGATAACCGGGGACGCGTCCCACTTGCCGAAGACTTTCGACTCTTGTCGTCCACTCAATTCAGCGAGCAGCCGAGGATAGATATCTGCGAAAGTGGAAACTGCTATTCCTTTGGAGCACAAGAATGAGAGGAAGTCGTCCACGGTTTGAAGGTCGACCAAATCTTTCGTGTGACCGATTGCTACGAGTGGCCGGTACACCTCAGGTTCGTCTCGGTCTTTTCGAATGACGCGCTCAACCATGGACGTCAACTCACCCAGCGTCATGCGGCAAAAATCAAGTTTCAGAGGACATTGAAAGCGCAGGAAATCGCGTAAGCGATTCAATTTTCCATTGCGTTCCTGGCCTGCAGTGCCGAAAGTCTTGCCGAAGCCCAGGCGCTTCGAAGTTGCCATCCGCCATATCGGAACCATCTCTGTATAGATGGGAACTTCGATGCATTCTCCCGCCGCATCTGGTTGGTTCGCATCTTGACCGAATGACCAGTAGTAGCCATTTTGTAGAGCGGCCCTGTAATCCAAACCATGCTTGTGTTGCAACCCGCCTTTGAAAACCGAGGAATCGACTTTAATGCCGTTTCGGGCCAAAACACTTGCGGCCGGTTGAGTAGGTTGGAACAGCCAGTTGCCTGCACGAAACGACGAGGGCGTGAAACGCGGCTCATCGACCATTTGCCGCAAATATTCGAGCGAATGCTCGACAATTGTGGCTATTCGATTTGTCGGTAATGTACAGAGATTGTATTCACTGTAGTCGAGAAGCCAGCGTCCGTCACGGTAACGCGCATTGCACCACTGTGGGTGCAAGTGCAGCGCGATCTCAAAACCTTCGCGATAGAGCTCCCGAACCTGCTTGCGAACGAGCTCGATAGCAGCGTCTGTCCCGCATGCCTCGATTCGTTCGAATTCGGCAACTTCGACGAAGTTGACAAAACGCGCGTCCCATTTCTGAAATATTTCTCGCAATCGCTCTGCTGGCTCATAAACCAAATCTTTTAGCGAACCAGTGCCGTTGCCGTAGACCTCGTAGTCCAATGTGATGACACATTCGATCATGCAACATCACCTCGGGCCGCTGACTCGGAAGCGATCAACTGCGTTTTCTCTCTCCAGTGCGAAATTGTCAGGCTGCGACAAAACTACGCGAAGTTTCCGTCCGTGGATCTTTTTCCGCCACATGCGAATCGCAGAGCAGCGCGGACATCGCGAGCAACATCCACGCTAACGACCACCTCATATAGGGCGTCCGGATCGTGCCAAAACGCAGGACTCGGTAATAGAAATAGCCACGGTCGTTCCACATGCGGTTCATTGCCCATTGGAGCACCGAACGCGCCAAGGGAATATTGTCAGAACCTAAATCTTGAAACTCGACGAGTGTAATGATGCTTTGCGCCACGCAGTGGATATCGATGGGATAGGTACTGTCATGGAAATAGCGGACCGCGCCATCCTCACGGAAAAAATGCGCTCGATAAAAATCGAAACCTTTTCGGACGCACGAATCGAATTCGGCTGTATTGGAATCCCGGCCAATGGACCGCAGTGCGCACAAATTGTATCCAGTATGGAAATTGTCGATCCATCGCTGCGAAGGCCCTTCGGCGTACCACCAGGAACCGTCTGAACGTTGCTTCCCGGCTGAATACCGGGCAACGCGAAGAGCAGGGGCGATAAATTTCTTTTCGCCGGTGTGCTTATAGACGCGGCATAGCAAAGCGGCACCAAGAAAGTTCGCGTTGTGAACTTCGAGCTGAAGCGAAGGCTGCGGGTAACTGAAACCCGCAGCGGAGTCATTCCCCGACCAGTAAAGCTCGTTCAAGATATATTCCGCCGCACTTACCGCCATGCTTAGACATGCTGAATCCTGAGATTGTTCGTAAGCGTCCAGGAGTGCGTTGGCAACAAACGTTGTGGATACCAAGTTCGGCGCGCCAGCGGGAACTATGATCGTGCGAGTCTGCCAGGGAAAACTATACCCCCAGCACCAGTAGGGAACTCCGGGCGATCTGAGTGCTATCAGCCGGTCGATCATCCTTGGGACCAGGTCTCCCAGGTTGATCTCCTCAGCTTTTGAAAGCTTTACGAATGCCGCCAGGAACAGCGCGATAGCCTTAGCATTCTGAACTCTTGGAATGAATAAGAATGGGACGGATATTGAAAGGGCTGCGCTTCAAGGCTTGAGTAAGCACGATCCTCGGAACCCTGGAGTTCAGGAATGGCAGCGCCTCAAGGACTTTGCTGTTCAGGGCGTCGTACGGGTCATAGCCGGCCCAATCGTTCACCCGACAAAAGTCCAGCAACTTCAGAATCGCGGTCTTAACGTTAGAATCCATATTCGATTAATCGAATGTGCCCATGGGCATTAGTTGTTGAGCGCTACTTCCCAAGGCAAATACTTCGGGAAAGGTCTTTTCGGCGTGAATACGCGTCAAAGCATCCACTATGCGTATGGCCGCTTGGCCATCCCACTTCTCCGGCACAGACGCACTGACTTTCTTGGTCATCTGCTGGCGAATAGCATTTCTGATTCTGTCTTTGCTTGTTCCCGCAAGAACGTTCGTCCCAATTTCCGTGGTAATGGGTCTCTCTGTGTTTTCCCGGACGGTCACGCAAGGGACTCCCAGGCAGGTTGTTTCTTCCTGGATACCGCCGGAATCGGTCACCACAACCGATGCATGCATCATGAGACAGAGAAAATCGAGATAGCCCATCGGTGGCGTCAGGATGATTCCATGCCTGCCGTTTCGCGAATTTCCCCGATCGGGTTGAATTGATGGAGCATCCACGCCCAGGCGGCCCGCCAGGCCAAATTCCTCAAGTCGCTTTTGTGTTCGAGGATGTACCGGGAAGATGATGGGGTAATCCCGGGCCAACTCTTCCAGACCCGCCGAGGATATTCGAGAAAGGAATCTCGATGATCGACGTTGGAAGGCCGATGCAGAGTCAGCAACGCGTAACGACGGATTGGGTTGTGGTCTCCGTTATTCCCAGCACTCGCGCGAAGTCCTAATTCGTCCAGGATGAATGATGATTCAGCCCTCGTCTTGAAAGCGATCAGGGAATCGATCATGGTGTTCCCGACGAAGTGAATCTTTTCGGCTGGGATGCCCTCAGACCGAAGATTCTGTAAACCATTTGGCTCGGTGACGAATAGGAGGTCAGAAATCTGATCGGTCAGGATGCGGTTGATCTCCTCTGGCATCGACCGGTCAAAAGAGCGCAGGCCTGCTTCCACATGAGCGATCAAAGGCCGCGAGGCCATCGAATCGAAGGATGCCTTGGCTGTAACCAGCGCACAGGCCAGTGTCGACGTCACGTCTCCAACCACCACCACGACGTCCGGTCTTTTCTCCCACAACACCGTCTCGAATTTCCTCATAATTTCCGCGGTTTGGACGATCTGTGAGCCGGATCCAACACCCAGGTGAATATCGGGCGGCGGAAGCTTGAGATCGCTGAAAAACGAACCAGACATGAACTCATCGTGATGCTGTCCGGTATGAACGAGGATGTGTTCGATCGCTTCAGAAGCGTAGCCGCTTTCGCCCGCGCCTGTGACGATGTTTGTGTTATGCCGGTCAACTGCACGGATTATTGGAGCAGCCTTCATGAAATTCGGACGTGCACCAACGACCGAAAGAATTCTCATTTTGAGTGCGACCTTAAAGGTTTGTGTGAACCGACGTGGACTTCAAGTAAGAATCAGGGTAAGGCGCGGGAGAGTTCGATCCGACCATGGCTACAACTTGATCGACGATACTTTTTAGAGCGCCATTGTTGCCATTTTGCGGCTTGGAAGATGTGTTCCGCCGGACGATGCGGATTTTCGTTTGCACGTCCTGGACGCCTTCGAGGAGTACCAAGCGGTCCCGGTCGCTGAGATATTGGTCCACTGCGCCAATCTTCCCTCGAAAGGTGCTGTAGACGGGCACGCCCAGGGCAGCGGCCTCTCGGTTCATCGTACCGCCCCCACTGATCACCAGATCGGAGTGCCAAATCAGATTCAAACCGTCGACGACCTGGTGTGGGATGCGTATCTTCCGATTCGCGAAAAAAGCCGGGCCAATGATTCCTCAGATGAGCAGCCTGCTTTTCATTGCGAGGAAGCATGACGATCTTTACCTCGGGCCTACGGCTTAGAAATTCGATCACTGCCTCGAAGAGTTCGTCACTCTGCGGCCGATGATAGTGAGCTTCGGTAGCTGGCGGCCGCACCGTAACAACTACGTCGTCATTGTCGAGCCCGAGTTCTGGTCTTATGTGCGGGTCCGGAACGAATCGGGGAACATAAACGTCTTCTTTGATGCCGGGATATTTCAGAACCCGCTTGGGGTCACACCGGAAAACGCTGCTCGGAATGACCTCGGGACACATGTACCAAGTCGGCTCAATCAGACCTAGCCTCTTTGCACATTCATAGTCGAGTATCAACAGAGAGGGAATTCTCAGGCCTGCACACACCATGATCTGCGAACGCGAGCCATGAGAGATCGCTAAATCCGGTTTTTCCCTCAGGACCGTGGGAATCAATTGCATACCGCGAACACCTACACCGAAAAGCTTGCGTAGCTTGTTTTTGCCCTGGTGATGTCCGATGAGCTTATATTTCAAATGGAAAAGATCGGCCAGTTCTCGCACCTGATAGGCATTTCGCGCCGTAAGCATGATCGAATATCCGCGGTTCTGCAGTTCATCGATAATGGGGGCGAAAAACGGCACATGCGGAGAATTATCCAAATCGATCCAGATCTTTGCTTTTCCCCCATGCGGACGACGAGGCGCCGAATTCATGATTTGTCGCTCACAAGTCCACCTTTAGCTTCGTCGAGCTGAAAACAGGTAAAGTTCAACTCTTGCTTGTTGCTGACGGCAAGTTCGTTTCAGGAACTGGCGCTCTCGAAACCGGGTTGCTGTGGAGAGATACGGCTGGCTGTTACGCTAACTTTTGTGGAAAGCAACTCGAGAGCCGCTTGCGCGACTCGTTTCTGCTGCGCCGCCTCAAGGTGAGGGTACATGGGCAGGGAGAGAATCTCTGACGCAATCCTCTCTGCCACGGGGAAATCTCCCGATTTGTAACCAAAACCTGCATAGGCCTTTTGAAGGTGTAGCGGCGTCGGATAGTGAATTTGTGCCGCGATTTCAGCCTGCGCAAGATGCCTCTGGAGCTGATCGCGATGTCGGGACCGAATTACATACAGGTGATATACGGCCCGGGATCGTGGAGATTCGTAAGGAGTAGAGACAAGTTCGGACTGCGAACCAAAGAGCTCATTGTAACGATGAGCATTCTCGCGGCGCTTCCGATTCCAATCGGGCAGGAATTTGAGCTTGGTCTGCAAGATCCCGGCTTGGAGTGCGTCGAGCCTCCCGTTGTACCCTTCGATTTCGTGGAAATACTTGTGCGCCTGTCCATGGTCGCGCAGCATACGAACCTTCTTTGCAAGCGTTGCATCGTTGGTAGTCACTGCGCCAGCTTCTCCGCATGCGCCCAGGTTCTTACCGGGATAGAAGCTGAAAGCGGCAGCATGGCCCATGGAACCGACGCGCCGCCACCGATTCTCTTTGGTTGAAAAATACTCGGCTCCGTGCGCTTGGCAAGCATCTTCAATGACGATCAAGTTATATCGTTCGGCGAGCTCCACGATTAAGTCCATTTCCGCAGGCTGGCCATATAAGTGTACCGGCACAATCGCGGAAATTGGGCTTCGCGTTTCCTCGTTCAGTAATTTTCCAGTTCTGGAATCGCGAACGCACCGCGTCTCCAGATATTCCTGGAGCTTTCTCGGATCTATGTTGAAGGTACGTTCATCGATATCGACGAAATCGGGCCGTGCGCCTGCCTGAGAAATCGCCTCTGCAGTTGCGATGAAAGTGTTTGGAACGGTAATCACAGTGTCGCCGGGCTTCACCCCGGCGGCAATCAAGGCGAAACGCAATGCGTCCGTGCCGCTCGACACACCGATACATTCCTGCGCTTGGCACAATTCTGCGAAGTCTCTCTCGAAGTCTTCCACGAGCGGTCCGCCGATGAATCCGGCTGTTTCCAAGACGCCGCGAAAGACCCAGATTAATTCCTCTTCTAGTTCGAGGTGAGGTGTAACTAAATCCAGGAATGGAATCTTAGCGTTGCCAGCCATTATGCTACCCTCAACTTCGGCGTCATCACGCGCAGAACTTTCGCCGGATTTCCCGCCACGACGGCATTGTCGGGCACATCGCGTGTTACGACGCTCCCGGCGCCCACCATGGCGTTTTCGCCTATCACCACGTTCGCTAAAATCGTTGAGCCAGAACCGATGGAGGCGCCTTTTTTCACGAGCGTGCGCTCTACTTTCCAATCCTTTTCGGTTTGGAGTTCGCCCTGCGCAGTGGTTGCCCGTGGAAAAAGATCATTGATAAAGACCACTCCGTGGCCTACGAAGACGTTGTCTTCGATGGAGACGCCTTCGCAGACGAATGTGTGGCTCGAAATCTTGCAGTTTTGGCCGACCTTGGCGTTTTTTTGGATCTCGACAAAAGCGCCGATTTTTGTGTTGTCGCCGACTTCGCAGCCGTACAAATTGACAAATGGCGACAACTTTACGTCCTTTCCCAGTCGGACGTCGGGAGATACGCATTGATGCTGGTTCATAGCCGGATGATTTGTCCTCTCTTTTCTAATGATTGATCGGCAGCTTCAAGAAGCTTGACAACCCCCAAACCGGCAAGACCATCGTTAATCGGCGTGCGGTCATTCGCGATGCAGTCCAGAAAGTATTCGAGCTCTACTTTCAGGGCCTCGGTTTGTTCCACCTTCGGCGCCCATACGTCGCCTGACCGATAACTCACGAGCAAGTCATAAAGTCCCTGTCCGCTCTTGATCTGCACGCCTTTGTCATAAACTTTGATCTTCTCGTCGGCTTCCAGATCGTCCCAGACCAGCATTTTCTTCTCACCGCCGATTAGTGTGGTGCGGATCTTCACGGGGGAAAGCCAATTGACATTGATGTGGGCGACGACGTTGCTGGGGAAGTAGACGGTGATGAAGGCAACGTCGGCCAAGCCGTTCAAGTGCCGTCCGCCGGTCGCAACAACCGCTTCCGGCTTTTCGCGAATGATGTAATTCATGATCGAGAGATCATGGGGAGCGAGGTCCCACATGACGTTGACGTCGTGCTGGAAGAGGCCCAGGTTGACGCGGATTGAGTCGAAGTAATACAGCGAACCTAACGTTCCATCGTCGACGAGCTGACGAATCTTTCGAACCGAGCCGGTGAACAGGAATGTATGATCTACCATGATCTTTAAGTGTTTTCGCTCCGCCAGTTCGATCAGTTCCTCTGCCTGCTGCGTCGTCGAAGTAAACGGCTTTTCGACAAAAACGTGTTTGCCATTTTCGAGCGCGCGTTTCGCCAGTTCGAAGTGCGTCCACACCGGCGTGATAACCGCAATCGCATCTATATCCGGGGACGTAAGGACCTGCGTCAGATCTGTGGTCAGCTCGACGTCGGAAAAAGCCTTGCTTGCGCGACGGAGTGCTGCCGGGCTCTGGTCGCAGATGGTTGTGACCCGGCAATTGTCAAGAGCGTGGAGGTTCCGAACAACATTCGGACCCCAATAACCGTAGCCAATTGCGCCAACACGTATCGTTCTGTCGGGGCTTGGACGAAGATAACAATTGATGCCCTCAACCAACTCCGCTGTTCCAACCGAATAAGCAGCCTGGACGGTCGTAATTGAACTACTCTCACTCATAAGAATGAATGCTCCTTTTGAGTCGGGTACGGTGGGGCGCCGTCCGGAATGAATTAATTAGAACGAAAGACGGAGATGGAAGCGCACGACGAGAGCCTTCAGTAAGCACCCTCGCCGGAAAACACAGCTTGTGGGGTGTGCAAAAGTATTTTGATGTCCAACCAAAACGACCACTGCCTCACGTAACGCAGATCGAGCCGCACCATATCGTCAAATGTGGTTTTGCTGCGGCCGGTGACCTGCCACAAGCCCGTGATTCCCGGTTTTACTTCCAGGAATCGCGTTCGGTGCCAAGCCTGATAGAAATCTATCTCATAGGGAATCGCGGGCCGCGGACCAACCAGAGACATCTCGCCCTTGAGGACGTTGATCAGCTGGGGAAGCTCGTCGAGGCTGGATTTGCGGAGAAACCCGCCGATTCGCGTGAGCCGTGGATCTTTCGTGATTTTATATGTCACGCCTGGTTCTTTGCCGATGGCTCCGGAGATGAACCGCTTGATGTACTCCTGATGAATGTGCGAACCACTCCCGCACTTCATCGATCGGAATTTCAGGAACGAAAATCGCCGGCCGTACTGACCCACTCTTTCCTGCCTGAACAAGACTGGTCCTTTAGAAGTTAGTTTCACGGCCACGGAAATCAGGATGAACAGTGGCGAAAACAGGATGATCGCCATCAGGCTAGCCACAACATCAAGGGCACGTTTGGCGAGCCGGGAAAGCCTTGTTGCGAGATTGGGCTCTCGCAAATCAGGATAAATTGTATCGTCCATCAAAGGGCTGCCATTCGATTTATCTCCATCCTCCGGAAAAGAGTGAAAGGAGATTCGAATTTGATCGGCTTGTTCCTGAGTTAGATTCGCCCGCAGCCTGGCGCTCACCTCGGCACTCATCAAATTCTGCAGCCGGTCGCTGTCAGTCTTGTGTAGCTCGGTAAAAATGATGGCCAGAACAGCGTTTCGTTCGTACCATCCGAGAATGTCCGTCTCCCTGGTAGGCGAAGAAAGTGCCGACACAATACCTGGCAATACTTTGTTCGACTGCTGCTTGGTCGCAAGAAGCTTTTCGGCATTTAGGAGCATAAGAAGAACACATTTCCCAGAGCGCTCGGCTCTCTTACGCTCCCAGCACAGAAACCGTTGAAACATATCTTGAGTGAGGAGCTCGGAGGGATGCCGGTAAGAAGAGCGGCATGTCTCCGTAGTCGTGCTCGACAACTCGCGGAGATCAGAGCTTTTCTGTTACCAGGCGAGTCATCGGGGTGATGGCTCCCGAGAGTATGGATCGCGGGCCGGCTGGGTCATGTTGTCCGAATCTCCTAAGACGCGTGTAGCGGAACGTTTGCGTTGGACGTCTGGGGCAATTTAGAGGAAATGGGAGAGACCCACGCGCTGTCGATTTCAACAGCTACAGAGCGCCTCAGCAGGCCTACAGACAAAACCAGCCGATGATTTCCCTTGAGATTGACTAAGATTCCCTCAAATCCAGAGAGCGGTCCGTAAGCGATCCTGACTTTCTGTCCGACTTGCAAAAAAGGCCAAGGTTGCCGCGGTAACTCCGATTGAACCACAGCCTGAAGCGCGGCAAGTTCGGCATCGTCGATCGGGATTGGGTTTTTGCCGATTCCTACCACCTGGATCACGCCCGGCGTCACGAGAATGGGAAGGCGATTTAGAAGGTCAAATTTGCAGAATACGTAGCCCGGAAACAGAGGCAATTCAACCTCTTTGATCCGATCAGACCAACGGCGCCGGCAAGTGTAAACAGGCAGAAAGAGTTCGTAGCCCTTGCTGCGCAAATGCGCGGCAGCGAAATGTTCATATCTGCGATCTTGTCTGCAGCGCAAACCACGAGTACGTGCTGGTTTCCGGTTTCATTCCATTCCCCTGGGGTTATTTAAGGCCTTCTTTCAACTTCGGCTTCGACGAAACGAATTTGGACAAGCTACCGCCCTGACACTCCCACAGCTTAAATCGCTAAACTACAGAACTAATAGCAACGACGAGAAAAGCCGAGCCTGCTTATGGCCAGATCCGCCGACAAATCCCTTTTCCGCGCCTGTGCCACGTCCAACCTAGTAGTAGCCATACTGGCCGTAAATCGCTTCGTCCTCGACGCCATTCAGAACGACACCAAGCAAATTCTTACTTTTAAGCTCCGCACACGCTGTTTGCGCCATGTTGAAGGCCACCATTCCGGCGCGCACGACAAAGAGCACTCCATCGCACATGTTTGCTAATACGCTCGCGTCGGAAATCGGGAGCACAGGGGGCGCATCTACAATGATCCAGTCGAAAAGAGGACCCAGCCGTGCGAACAACGCTCGCAGCTGGTTATTGGCGAGCAGTTCTGCCGGGTCGGAACGCGGTTTTCCCGCGGGGATAAAGAAGAGTCCTTCCTGCGCATCGGTTTGGATAATGGAACACTCGTCGCTTTCGCCGGCGAGATAATCGCTCAGGCCTGGCGCAGATGGCCCTCCTAAAGCCGAATGCAATTTCGGTGCACGCAGGTCCCCGTCGATCAGCAAAACGCGCTTGCCGCGTTGGCGGGAGATCGATCGAGCAAGATTCAGCGCCACAAATGTTTTTCCCTCGCCCATGGCCGTACTTGTTAAAAGCAGAGTTTGCAGCGTTCGTGCTTCGCGAAGGCTATACAAACGAGCCCGCAGGCTACCAAACTGCTCGGCGTGCCTCTTGTTGGAGCCATCGCTTGAGAAAACGGTCCACTGGAGCTTTGGTTTCCACCCCGGCTTTGCGCACCGCTGCTGCAGTTCTTCGAATCCCAGTTGCCGGCCTACAGGCGCGCTCTCTGGTCTTACGGCAGCCAGAATTTCTGGAATTCGACGTGCCGCCGAGCCGTTGTGAATGGCTTCAGCAACGGCGGCTTCCAACGGTCTCGCCTCTGCTTCCAGGGGAGGGCGGGCCGCTCGTTGGTCTTGCGCGTTCTTAAGTGCCTCGTAGACACGGCTCATATTTTTGGCTCCTCCGATTTTGCCCAAGCCGTCATAGCTGGATCGGCGCCACCTTGGTGTTTGGCAAAATCTCTGAGCAATGATTCGCTTGGCGAGAAGTTCGCGGCTGCTTTCGCCATGGCTGCCAACATCGCCTGGATCAAGGGCGACGTCTCGCTCTCCGGAACACCGTAGCTAGACTGGGGAACGATCGGCGCGATGAGATCCAGCTCAAATTCCCGCGCCACGTCGTGGATCAGGGCCACCGAAACCTGCTTCTGCCGTCCGGCAAAAGCGTTTATCAGCGCATGTTCACAGAGAACATTGATCACGCGCGGCACTCCTCGCGAATACTCGTGAATGCTTTCGATAGCTTCCGAAGGAAAGATCGGGTCGCCTTTAGCGCCGGCAATACGAAGCCGCTCTTCGATATAACTAATCGTTTCGGATAGCGAGAGTTGGCTTGTTCGGTAACGCAGCGTAATCCGTTGCCGAAGCTGCCGCAGCTTCGGGTCCCTGAGCTTCCATTCAAGTTCCGGTTGACCGGATAAGACGATTTGGAGCAATTTTTCGCTCGACGTTTCCAAGTTCGTGAGCAGCCGGATTTCTTCGAGCAGCTCCGGGCTGAGGTTCTGCGCCTCATCCACAATGAGCACCGCAGGCTCGGGATGCCCGGCGACGAATCGATCCAGCAGCCAGGTATTGAGCCGGATCAACATGTCGCTCTTGGCGCGGGACGCGCAGGAAATTCCGAAATCCGTCAGGATGTAATTGAATAAATCCTCCACACTCAGCCGAGTATTGAAGACAAAAGCCGTCGCCGCCTGGTTCTGCCGCAGCCAATCCATGAGCTGATTGAGCAGGGTCGTTTTTCCCGTGCCAACCTCTCCCGTCAGAAGAATGATTCCCTTGCGCCTCTGAACTCCGTAAGCCAGGCCTGCCAGCGCTTCCTGCATGACGGGCGTCAGAAAGAAGTACCGGGGATCCGGACTTACGTTGAAAGCGCTTTCTTTCAGCCCAAAAAACTCGTTGTACATAGTTACTGCCTTCCGGGTACTGGGTTCAATTTGATCCCGCGATTCAATGGTGCGACTCTGCGAGTGCCGTTCTTCCTGGGAGCCGCCGGCTCCATCAGGGAAATTTGAGCCAAGGTCGGCAGCCGCAGATAAGTCTCGATATCCTGTTTGGATCGCATTGACCTGTCCCGCCACTCGGACAATTGCACAAGTCCCACGCCGAGAAGCAGCCCTGCACCCAGTCCTCCCAAACCGAATAGGGGCCGATTGGGAAAGGACGGCCGCTCCGGGAAGCTTGGGGCATCCAGCACGCGGAACTGCTCGCCTTGTTGGCGATGTTCCAGTTCGGTGGCCATTTGCGATTCATTTCGCTTCTTGAGCAGATCGTTGTAAAACTCCAGGGCCGTTTGGTAATCGCGGGTGAGGTACTTGAACTCCTGCTGAACTTTGGGGCTCAATTGGAGCCGGCCTTGCATCGTGCTGAGTTGCTGTTGCAAGTGCGCTTGTTCGTTCTGCTTTTGGGTAACGGCCACCTCAGCTTGATGAAGCTGGGCCCGCAGCTGTTGAATTTCCAACGGCTCGATGGACGATGCTTTTGGTTGTTGCTCAGCCGGTTCGTTTTGCTTTCTCGCAGCTGTTTGCTGAATTCTATTTTGGAGCTCGGCGATATCCGTTTTGAGTTTCACCACATCGGGATATTCGTCGGTATACCGTGCTTTAAGTGACAAAAGTTGTTCTTGCTCTTTCGCGACTTGCTGTTCGAGTGTTTCGGGATTCTGGCCCTTTTGCGAAGATTCCCAGCCCGCGAGCTGCTGTTTCAACATGGATTCCGCGAATGCTTTTTCTTCGCGCGCCTGGTTCAAAGCCTGCGTGGCAGCTTCGAGTTGCGGGCTCAGCCCCATCAACAACGTGAGGTTGTTTTGTTCATTTTCCGGGAGTTCACCCACATAGCGGCTCTGGAAATCAGCCAGTTTGGCGTCCTGCTCGTCCAGCTTGTTCTTAGCTTCCTGCAGTTGTGCGCCTAGAAACTGAGTTGTGTCTTCGGCTTGCTGCTGATGCAGCCGCAGGTTCTGCTCCATAAACATTGAGGTGATCTCGGTGCATATGCGTTGAGCAAGCCACGGCTCGCCCAGCGTAACGTCGACGTTGAAGCCTGGCAGCGCCGTCGGTTGCGTTCCCTGCGTGGGATTCAGCGGCTTCACCGTGATTGCTTTCTGTAACCGGGCGACGAGCACCTCCATCGGCACCTTGTTTACGTCTTCTTTGTACATCCCAAATTGCTCGACCAGATGTTGCAGGCGCGTGCGGCTCAGGATCTGCTCCTCCATGCTGGCCAGACGTTGATTCAGATCCTCGCTCACCACTCGCTTGACGTAGCTGTCAGGGACGGTCGGCGATTCGACGAGAACTACCGTGTGCGAAGTAAACCGGGCGGGCAACGCGAGGCTCAGCGCATATCCGACGAGGGCGCCGAGTATCACGGGCAGGATCAGCAGCCACCGTCGCCTGCTGAGAATCGCCAGATAATCCTCAAGTTTCAATTCTTTCTGTTTTGTCATCGCCATTAATCCGCTTTCGCCATCCTGTGAGCTATCTAGAGTGCCGCTAGCCGATCGGGCGGGCCTGCGAACGAGCCGTAAGCCCTACTGATATGAGGTGCCGCGTAAATTCGCTTCCGCAGGCGACGCCGGCACAGACAAAATTCGTGGCCTGACGTTGCAACTGGTAACCAAAAAAGATGTTCGCCCTGCGACTCAAGGCGTGGTTGATCGTTACTCCCGCGAACCAGTCCCGGTAAATCTCGTTTGTTGGTTGTTGCGTCGTCTGCATCAATCCTTGATTCCTGGCGTAACCGCCAATGACTTCAGCCGTGAGCGTGCGGGAGAGTGGAGTGTCCGCCGCGATGGATCCTTGATCTGTGACGGCACCAGTCAGGAAGCCGGCTCCATCTGTCAGGCTGTGGCCATAGCTGAGTTTCAAAACGTTTTTCCCTATGTCGTAAGTCATCGAGCTATCGAGACTCCAATAAAGCTTTTGGGATGCGACAGTTAGCGGTGCGCTTGCCAAAGACGTTTGGCTCGCGGCCGCGTGGAAGAAAGCCAGCTCAGGGCCCGCGGCTACTTGAAATGCCATCCGGCCGGTAACCTGTCTTCCGAAAGCAAGCTGGAAAACGTGCCCGTCCATCGGTTGGTAGGCATTGCTAAACCGGAAGGCAGTAAGACGGTAGAGCAAGGCGACTGTGTTGTTGCGCGTAACGTGGCGATTGAAAGCCGCTTGAACGGTCGTGTCGTTTGAATCCAGGAAATTGGATTTGAAGAAACGCAGCAGTGAGTAAGATCCGAGAAGCGTTAGCGTGGACCGTTGACCGACAGGAACATCTACTTCGCCTACGAACGAATTAGTGAGTTCCTGCCCGAGTGTGCTGACGATGGATTGATTCGGCAAGAATGCCGGCTGCAGCGAGGATTCCCGATTGGCGGAAAGATCCGCGCCCATCGGCACATAAAACTCCGATACCGCTTCGGGGAGATAACCGAACTGATCGAAGAGCGAGATTGTGACGTGGCGCAAGCTCAGTCTTTCTCTCAATGCAAGCTGCTGAATCGGCCCGTCCTCGGTCGTGTACTGCGAAAGCTCGCCACCGCCGAGATAATTCAAACTCAGGTCGGAGCTGTGCGAAGCCCAGTGCAGGTCTGCTCCGCCATAAAAAGAGCCCCAAGGAGCTAAGGTAACCGTGTTTCCCACCCCGAGAGGATTGGTATCCAGAACTGACGTCAAGTTGAAGAACGGTTGCCAGTAGCTCCGTCGGGACTCAGATGCTTCGGGCGAAAGCTCTTGAGCTCCTGCCAGGGAGCGATCATTCGCCGTGGACGTTTCCGAAGCGCCGCTCGCGGCCCCCAAATTCCCCGCGTTGAAGGGCGTGACAACCGGCTGTACCGCAAGTGGTGACGAACCTCCAAGCTGACTTTGGGCAAGGCCCGCCGTCACCCCCAGGGCTGCCGCCAACAGTGCAATACCGATCTTTGGCTTTAAAGTGAGCATTTTTCTCGTGTTTTTACGGAACCACGATGGTGTCGCCCACCTTCAAGGCAACGTTCTGCTCGGGGTTACTGCCCTTCAGAAACTCTTTGTAATTGAAAGGAAGCCTTGTCTGGCCGGCGTCGCCTTCTCGCAGTACATAGATTTTCTGCATGCGCGCATATTGCGTCAGACCGCCGGCGCTGGAGATAGCCTGCAGAACGGTCATTCCAGGCAGCAGGGGATACGCCCCGGCGCGCGTCACTTCGCCGAGGAGGTAAATGCGCTGGCTGTTGATAGCTGTGACGATCACCGTCACTTGCGGATCGGTAACGTATCGCTTCAGGTTTTCGGCTAACTGGGCTGAGAGCTGCGTCGGCGTCTCCCCTGCCGCCTGGATGTCGTTCAGTAATGGCAGTGAGATCTTTCCGTCCGGTCGCACTGGGACCGTACGGGTCAGTTCGGGCTCTTTCCAAACACTGATATCCAGGAGATCTTCCGCGCCAATCACATAGTTGGCATTGGGGGTTACAGAGTAGGGGGCCGTTTTGGCGACAGGCCCGGTTCGGGCCAATAGCACTTGATCCGACTTCTGCGCTTTGCCTGAGTTCTGCTGAGCAGGTGCCGACCCGGGTAGCAGGATCGCCAGGGCGAAGATCGCAAGCCCTATCCACGGCGTCCGGCTCGTGTGGTCGAACTTCTCAACGATTGCTGCCATTTTTCTTACCTCCCGCGCACACTACTCCCGTCAAATTGCCACTTAGCGTCTTTTGGCCGCTAAGAGATGCGTGCTGCAGTTTTGTCAAACAAGGCGAGCAAGCCTTGGTGGAGGATGCGTTCGTACTTGGCCGGCTCGTTCCAGCGATGTCCCGGTATCCCCACCATCAGTCAAAATGCCCCCGTTACACCCAGCTTTGTGCAGAATTGCTCTTACAAAATCCATTAAGGTCAATTGGTTAAGTAGAGGAATCAGTCTTACATCAACCACCCGTAAACCCTACGCGGGACCAAGTAACCTCACAATCAGGTGGATTGCTGAGCGAATGCTTGTGCGTACCTTATATACACATCGGTACAGCTAAGTAGCGCGCTCTGGTCTGCGGTCTTTCCTTGATCTAACGAGCCCTGCCCTCGAGAACAGCTGTTTTTCCGAAGAAGAGAATCGACTGCGGAGGCTTGCGTAAGAAAACGCGGCCCTGTACGTTATTCCCAACCTGTAAAGGATTCCGCATTTCAATGGAGGTGGACATGTGTACGTTTTGGGGACGTGTCGTTTTCCTGTTCTTGGCGCTACTCTCTGGAATCGCCCCGCTATGCGCGCAAGGTCCGAAGCAAAATAGCCAGCCACAACGCACGCTGGATATCTATTTCATCGATACGGAAGGCGGCCAAGCCACGCTTTTCGTCTCGCCTTCGGGCGAATCGATGCTCGTGGATACGGGTTTCGCGGGAAATCAAGGTATGCCTGACGCGACAGCGACGAACTCCTCAGGCGCGCCGATTACGCGCGACGCCGATCGAATTAGCGCGGTCTTCAGGCAGGCCGGTGTTACGGTCCTCGATTGGATGGTGATCTCGCATTACCATGGGGATCATGTCGGCAATGCTGCCGAACTGGCGAACCGCATTCCCGTGCGTCACTTTGTCGATCATGGACCATTCAGCGTGGAGTTGCAGCCCGGCCGGTCGGCGGCGTTTCTGGCTTACATGGCGGTGCGGGATAAAGGCCGGGCCATCGTGGCGAAACCCGGAGACAAAATTCCATTTGCCGGGGTGAACGTGCAGGTCGTCTCGTCGGCCGGCGAGTTGATCACTACGCCGATCCAGGGAGCGCCGGGCGCGCGGTTTGCCCAATCCCCTGTGCCGCGATGCCAAATTAAAGGAACAGGATCCCACGCCGGAGAATTTTGAGTCCGTGGGCATTGTGCTCCGCTACGGCAGTTTTCGCCTGCTGGACCTAGGCGACCTGACGTGGAACCAGGAGCATGCGTTGGCTTGCCCAAACAACCTTATTGGACACGTTTCGACGTCTTTCACACGACGCGGCATGGCGATCCCCACGCCGGAGCCCCGCAACTGGTCCACGCTATCCGGGCGAGAGTGGCGGTTATGAACAACGGTGAGAGAAAAGGAGGCGATCCAACATACTGGCAGATTGTTCACGAGGCCCCGGGGCTGGTGGACTTCTGGCAATTGCACCGTTCGGCTGCGGGTGGGGCCGAACACAATTCGCCGGAGCAATTTCTAGCCAACCTGAACGAAACCGACCATGGGCACGATCTGAAGATGTCTGTACGCTCGGATGGCAGTTTCAGCATGACCAATGAGCGCAACGGATTCACACGGCAGTATCCCGTGCGGGCAAAGACCTCCGTCTCTTCTTCCCGGCAGTGACCAA
Organism: uncultured Acidobacteriota bacterium; assembly: GCA_963846235.1. Lineage (GTDB taxonomy): Bacteria > Acidobacteriota > Terriglobia > Acidiferrales > UBA7541 > Palsa-189. Next base: position 811,024 of record CAWJVF010000002.1, on the reverse strand, counting down.
GAAGACTGCGCTTGAATGAAAGTGATGGTGGTTTTTACGGGGCCTGAGACGCCGCATAAGCAGACAAAGCAATAATGTCGTCCATCGTCAAATTCTCGGCCACCTTCTGCATCTGTTGCGCAGCGGCGGACTTGCTGGATCCAGCCTTAAAGCCATACAGTTGCCTGGCTATATAGATTGGGTGCTGTCCCGCAAGCTCAGGGATATTGCCGAAGCCCTTCAATCCGTCGCCATGACATACAGTGCAGGAGATCGTCTTGCCGCCGCCGGTTGTGGCCAGCATTTCACCTTTGGCAACGCTCCCGGCCGGAACGTAAGCAATGAACCCGGACTTGGGGTCGCGTGCGGTGGCGCGTGCGGGATCCTGGGGCAACTCGATGATCCGATTGCCGAGCGGCTCCATGCCTCCGGCGGGCAGCGGCAGGCGCATGCGGGCTGCGTTTACCCACGTTTTTGGCACCATATCGGCTTCCATCACTTTGACCCAGGCCGTGGGCTTCTGCATGGAGAAGTAGTCCGCCGCCGCCTTGGCATCCTCGTCCGACGTGGCCTGGCTGATCGTATTCATGCGGGCCGGATCGATCCTGTCTCCGCTTTTAAAATCAGCCATTTGTTCGACCAGGTAATCGGCCGAAAGTCCTGCAAGATTGGCGGATTCCGGATGGCCATACCCGGTATGAAGATGGCAGGAGCCGCAGGCAAACCCCTTGTCGGAGGCGCCGCTTTTCACGATTGGTGGCACAGCCCCGTGTTCGTCCGGGAACCAATCCGGCGGATTCGCCAAATCATCGATTTCCTTTTGCGTATAGCTCTTCGTGCTGCCCGGCACCTTGACCGGCCCCGTGGCCTCTCGCGCCCGCCGGCGGAGTAGCATCGGGAACGAGGAACGCCCAAGTCGGATGGTCCGCATTCTGCTGCGGAGGCTCCGCGGCGATGGCAATTACACCTAACAGGGCAGGTATCAAAAGCCAGAAAACTTTTTTCATCTAAATTCCTTTTTGGCCCCTTTGGGGCGACGCGACACGCGTTTTGATTGCCGCTTATTGATACACGACTCCGGGCTCTGATTCAAGGGCTCCCGAACCTTATGACATTGGCGGATATGCTTGTTTATTGGTATTCGAGTCACGCGTATTCCAGCTCTCAGGGCTTCGTGCTATTACTTTCCGCCAACAGGCTTCGCAGGACGAATGATAGGTTTGCAGGCCGTTCCGAAAGCCGCCGCATGAAGTAAGGCACCCACGCCTCGCCAAATGGAACGTAAACACGAAAGGGATGCCCTTCGGAAAGGACTTTCTCCTGCAAGTCACGCCGGATTCCGAGCAACATCTGGAACTCGTATTGATGGGCCGTCAGATGAAGCTGTCGGATTTTTGCGAAAGCGTAGTCGACGAGCGCAGGGTCGTGCGTCGCGATGGCGATTCTGGGCCCATTGCCACTCGGTGGAACCATTTTGCCGATCAGTTGATCGAGGAGCTTCCGGTAATTCGCATCAACATCGCTTTTTTTCTGGAAGGCGACACTTGCCGGTTCCTGATAGGCGCCTTTAACTAAGCGTACCTTCGGCTTCAGAGGTCGCCAGTCTCTCCAGGTCGGCCTGGCTTCGGAACAGATACGCCTGTATGGCAATGCCTGCGTTGCCGTGCTCGCGCTGTACGGCCTCGAAAATTCGCAGCGTGACGTCGGTGTAGGCGGAGCCCTCCATATCGATCTCAATGGTGTTCTGCAGTCTCGCCGCCTCTGCGGCAATTTCGCGCGCCAGCGAAAGGCATAGTTGAGGATCGAAATCCAGTCCGAGCTGCGTTAGCTTTGACGGCAATATTCCCGCTAATCCCGGCGTCGTGCATCGAGCGCAGCATCTGCACATAACTATCGCGGGCCCGGCGCGCTTCGTCTGGTGTGGCAACGTTTTCGCCCAGGTGGTTGAGGATGATAGGCTGCCCGGATTGAGCAAAGGGGCGGATCAGTCCGGAGCGCCTCGTCCAGCGTTTCTCCGGCGACGAATCTTCTGGCGAAGCCATATCTCGAGCCCAGGCGCCCGATCCGATCCGTCACCGCCTTCTTTGTTGAAAGCCAGAAAATCAGATTGCGCAGTGGATTCGTCGTCTTTCGCCTTTTTCGTTTGATTTGCTCTTGAGAATCTAACAGAACGGGCTAGAATGGCCTACGCCGCACTCTTTGCCCCAGCTCAGTTCAGCCGCAGGTTGAACCCAAAGCCAGGGACTGCAAGCGATTAGCTGACAGGTTGGCCATGAATGATGCCCGCCGGCATTCGAAACTCGGAGATGTCTTTTGCGCGATGGGCTGCATCTCAGTGGTAGACCGCATTTGGGACGCGTGATGATCCGTTTTCGTCGCAGGGAGGGTGAGCCCATTTCCAGCACTATGACGGCAGCGCTCGAAGCCAAACGCGCCGACCAGCCCTTTCAGTTTGTGGCAGCCTCTTATCTGATCCGAATCGGGGCGCGAACCGGTTCAGACCCTCGGAGACTTCGCCAAAAGCTTGCGGAACTGTCCCCAAGCGTCGATTTTTTACCATACCTTCCAGAGCCTGGAAGCCCATCATTACACGTCGTTTTCGAGCGATTTTGCGCAATGGGCACTGACGGCCTGCAATGAAGCGGCGCTGGCGGAGCAGTTGGCGGTGGTGGATCTCCGCGACATCGTGTCGCTCGAGGATTTGCGCGTCATGCTGGCGGATATTGTCGGCGATTACCTGAAGGAGCACCCGCAGGCGGCGGACCGCCGGGCATTTGAGGCTTTCTATTTTTGCGAAGCAAGAGAAGTCACGGTTCCGTCGGGTTCGCCGGCCTGGACGCTGGCCGAATTAGCCGAAGGAATTCGGCACCTGGGACACCAGTCGCTCCACTACCACTTCATTAACTCCAGGCTGCGGCTGCAACTGAAGACCAACGATTTCTCTTACTGGATCGAGCACAGCCTGAATCATCCCTGGCTTGCCGCTCGGCTCAATCGCATCGACTTTTATAACGACACTCTCGACGATCTGCGCCAGGATATTCTGGCCATTCTCGAGCCACAGGAAACTCTATGAGCACAACCGAAGTCGCCAAACCGGTTCTGCCGGTTCTGGAGGATTACGCCCCAATTGTTGGCGAGCCCGAAATCCTTGAGTTGCGGGAATTGGCCCGTCGCCTGGCCGGGCGGCGCGTAAAAATGGTGAACTCCACGGCCGTGGGCGGCGGTGTGGCGGAAATCCTCAATCGGCTTGTTCCCCTGATGGAAGAAGTCAAGGTTCCGACCCGCTGGGAGGTAATCACCGGCGGCGAAAAATTCTATAACGTCACGAAGGCCTTTCACAACGCCTTGCACGGCGCTCCTTACGACGCAGCGCCGGACTGGTTCGAAACGTTTCTAGCCACAAATGAAGAGAACCGCCGGCGCATGCAGTTTGACGAGGACTTCGTCGTTATCCACGATCCGCAGCCCGTCGCGCTGATTGCCGAGCGCAATTCCGGCTCCGCAGCACTGGGTTTGGCGATGCCACATCGATCTTTCCAATCCGAATCGCGCAGGTGTGGGATTTTCTCAGGCCCTGGGTGGAACGGTATGACGCTTCGCTTTTCTCCTCGCCGCAATTCACACGCGGCCTGCGCATTCCGCAATATCTCTTTTATCCCACGATCGATCCGCTGGCGGACAAGAACCGCGATCTCGACGACGAGTTCGTGCGCTCCGTCCTGGAACAATTTCAAGTCGATCCCGCGCGGCCCATCCTGACGCAGATTTCGCGGTTCGATCGGCTGAAGGATCCAGTGGGCGTAATCCGCGCTTATCGTCTGGTTAAGAAGTATGAGGATTGCCAGTTGGTGCTCGCCGGCGGCAGCGCGACCGACGATCCTGAAGGCGCAGCCGTATTAGCCGAAGTGGAAGCCGCGGCTGCGGGCGACCCGGATATTCATATCCTCAATTTGCCGCCCTGGAGCCACGTGGAAATCAATGCCTTGCAGCGCGGATCCACGATCGTGATCCAGAAATCGCTGAAGGAGGGCTTCGGCCTTACGGTAAGCGAGGCGCTCTGGAAAAAGAAGCCAGTAGTGGCTTCCGCGGTCGGTGGAATTCCATCGCAAGTGATCCACAAGCTCACGGGAATGCTGGTGCACTCGCCGGAGGGAACGGCGTACCAGATTCGGTTTCTGCTCGCCAATCCGGCCTTTGCCAAAGTCGCTGGGCGAAAATGGGCATCAGCACGTCAAAGAACATTTCCTGCTGACGCACAACCTCAAACGTTATCTGGTTTTATTCTTAATCCTGCTTCAAGGCGACTAGTAGGCTCAGTGGCCGGTTCGCCGGTTCGCCGGTTCAATTCCGTCCCGAACGCTTGTGCCGTTAGCTTTTTCGCGTCCCGTCTGAGCGGCGCACAACTTTTGCTCCCGCAATGGGTTTACCATTCAGGGCGTTACAGGCGTTTCCCCTTATTTATCCGTGTATCCACCGTTCGCCGGGAGCCCAAATGGCCAAGCGAAGATTTCAGAGCAACCAGTCCTCGCCACGGCAGCGCATTTTGTTAGCGGCTGTCGGGAGCCTGCTGTGCGCTGGTCTGGTCGTTCTGTTGCCATACCTGGCTGAAGGCGGCGACAAATCCGGCGCCAACGATCCGCAAACGGGTAAGTCGGGGCAGCCCTCTAGTCTTAAAGGATTGCCGCCCACGGATCTCACCGAAGACCAAGCCATCGTACATGCTCTGAATCGGCTGGGTTATGGCCCACGACCCGGCGATGTGCAGCGGATTAAAGAAATGGGGATCGCGAAGTGGATTGACCGCCAATTGCGTCCTGAATCCATCAACGACTCGGCAGCGGAAGCGCGGCTCTCGCGCTTTTCAACGTTGAGCATGTCTTCCGAAGCGCTCTTGGAGAAATTTCCGCGGCCGGCAGTCGCCGCCAAGCGCGAGGGTATAACTCCGCAAGAATATCGCAAGCAGCAGCAGGAAAAGGTGCAGGCCGCGCGGCAAGCGGCAGAGAACCGGCAGGGTGCGGACGGCCAACAACAAATGACGGCTCAGGCTTCTGGCCAGCCGAATGACGATGCGGCAACAGAACGAAACTATGACGCCGAGCGGGAGTTCGCGGCAGAGCGGAAGTAACGGGTCGCCCCAGACGATGGCTCCCGATGAGCTCGCGGAAATCCTGCTGCCCGGCGCAAAGAATATTGCGAACCAGGCCGGTGCTGGCAATCGCCCTGGCACTCCGGCAATGAATTTTGAGCAGATACAAGCGCCCCAGCGCATCATCGCCGAGTTGGCCATGGCCAAGATGGACCGCGCCGTTTACAGCGAAAAACAGCTCTACGAGCAGATGGTGGATTTCTGGTTCAACCATTTCAACGTCTTTGCCGGAAAAGGCGCGGATCGCTGGCTGCTTACCTCCTATGAGCGCGACACCATTCGCCCGCACGCCATGGGTAAATTCCGCGACCTGCTGGAGGCCACGGCAAAAAGCCCGGCGATGCTGTTTTATCTGGATAACTGGCAGAGCGTCGATCCAAAAGCTTGGGCGCGGCTGCAGCAGGAACAGGCGGCGCGCCGCGCTTATCGCGCCCGATTTGGCGGGCCTTTCGGCAGGCCCCCTTTGCCTGCTCCGGCTGCCAATCCGAATCAGGCCAAAAGGCAGGAGCGCGGCTTGAATGAGAATTACGGCCGCGAGCTGATGGAACTGCACACGCTGGGCGTTGACGGCGGATATTCGCAGCAAGACGTCGTCGAAGTGGCGCGCTGCTTCACCGGCTGGACCATTCGCGCAGCCGCAGCGCGATCCGCAGTTTTGGTTTAACGAGCGGCTCCATGATCCGAATCCGAAGATGATTCTGGGGCACAAGATCAATGCCGGCGGAATGAGGGATGGTGAAGAGGTGCTCGATTTGCTTGCCCGCGATCCCCACACGGCGCACCATCTTTCGCTCGAGATTGCACGCCACTTCGTCTCCGATAATCCTCCGGACGCGCTGGTGGACCGTATGGCGAAACCTACGAGAGCACCGACGGCGACATTCGCGCGGTGCTGCACACCATGATCTATTCGCCGGAATTCTGGTCGCGCGAGGCCTATCGCGCCAAAATCAAAACGCCGTTCGAACTTGTGGCTTCGGCGGCTCGCGCCGTAGGAGCCGATATCGACGTGCCGCTTGCGCTGGTGCAGTGGACCGGGCGGATCGGCGAGCCGCTCTATCAATGCCAGCCGCCCACCGGGTATTCCGACAAAGCTGATGCCTGGGTGAACACAGGCGCGTTGCTCAACCGGCTGAACTATTCGCTGGCGCTCACAGGCAATCGTCTCCCCGGCGTGCTTACGGATATTCGAAGCCTCTTGGGAGCCGGCGCTGCCGGTGAGCCCGTCGCGGTGCTCGATCAAGCCATCGCTGTCTTGCTTTCAGGGGAAGCTTCTCCGCAAACGCGCGAAACGCTGGAAAAGCAGATGAACGATCCGCGAGTCCTGCAGGCCAGTCTGGATGATCCCATCACGCACGTAAACGAAGGCATGATCGCGGGCTTGGTGCTCGGCGCGCCCGAATTCCAGCGCCGCTGAAGGAAGCTGGGAAGGAGAACCGCATGAACGTTTACACGGCGCGCATTCCTGAAAAATGGCGGCGTGGCCATGATCGGCATGAGCACGCTGCCCGGTTTCCTGCGCCGCGCCATCGCCGCGACGCCCATGCCCAATCGCAAGAAGCTCGTCGTGCTCTTCCAGCGGGGCGCGGCCGACGGACTGAATATCGTCGTTCCCTTCGCCGAGCCGAATTACTATCGCATCCGCCCGACGATCGCGATTCCCCAGCCGCGGCAGGGCGGGGAATTGGCCGCACTCGATCTCGACGGCTTTTTTGGATTGCATCCCAGCCTGGCGCCGCTGATGCCGCTTTTCCGCAAGCAGCAGCTCGCGATCGTGCACGCCGCCGGCTCGCCCGATACCACACGTTCGCATTTCGATGCGCAGGACTACATGGAGTCTGGCACGCCCGGCGTAAGGTCCACCGACGACGGCTGGCTCAATCGCGCGCTGCAGTCGAATCCCGAGCCCGGCGCTTCGCCATTTCGTGCCGTGGCCATGGGACCAAACCTGCCCCTGACGCTGCGCGGTTCCGCGCCTGCCATCGCGCTGCCTGATGTGCGCCAGTTCCGCGTGTTTGCGCAATCGCCGGCAGTTGAAGGCGGATTCGAAGCGCTTTATGCGCAAACGGTTGACGAAGCGCTGCGCGGCACCGGCACGGAAACTTTCGAAGCCATCGACATGCTGCGCAAAGCCGACCCTTCGCGCTTCCAGCCAGAGAATGGCGCCGATTATCCGCGCAATCGAGTGGGCCAGGCGCTGCAGCAGGTCGCGCAGCTCCACAAAGCCGATATCGGATTAGAGGTGACGTTCGTGGATACCGGAGGATGGGACAATCACGTCAACGAAGGCGGGGCTCAAGGCCAGCTTGCGAACTTGTTACGCGATCTCGGCCAATCGCTCGCCGCTTTTTCGCAGGACATGGGCGACCGCATGGATGACGTCGTGGTAGTCACGATGTCTGAATTCGGCCGCACCGCGCATGAAAACGGCAACCGCGGCACGGATCACGGCCACGCCAACTGCATGTTTGTGATGGGCGGGCCAGTGAAGGGCGGAAAAGTCTACGGCAAATGGCCGGGACTCGGTCCCGAGCAACTCAACGACGGCCGCGATCTCGCGCTAACCACCGATTTCCGGTCCGTGCTCGGCGAAATCATTTCGCGGCATCTCGGCACCAAGGATCTCGGCACGGTTTTCCCTGGCTTCGAAAACGATGCGCGCAAATTCCCCAATCTGCTGAAAGCCTAATCTGCTGTGGCGCGGGAGACTTCCTTCGCACCTTCCGACGTGCGGATCCGCATGCCGTAGAAGGAGCGATACACGAAGATAAACGAAATCACGAAGAAAATCGCCGCGAGCACGTGAGTAATCATTGCCCCGCTTGTAGCCGTCAACTGAACGGCCAATTCCACCGCCAGCAGCCCAAACAATGTGGTGAACTTGATCACCGGATTGAGCGCCACTGAAGAAGTGTCTTTGAAAGGATCGCCGACCGTATCGCCGATTACAGTGGCGGCGTGCAGTTCGGTGCCTTTTTGCTTTAGCTCGACCTCAACGATCTTCTTCGCGTTATCCCAGGCGGCTCCGGCATTGGCCATGAAGATGGCTTGGAACAGCCCGAACATGGCAATCGAAATCAGGTAGCCGATGAAGAAGAAAGGCTCGACGAAAGCGAAGGAGAGCGCCGCAAAGAAAACCGCGATGAAAATATTCAGCATGCCCTTTTGCGCGTATTGCGTGCAGATCTCCACGACTTTCTTGCTGTCGGCAACAGAGGCCCTCTCCACGCCTTCGAGCCGGATATTGGCCTTGATGAATTCGACGGCGCGATATGCGCCTGTGGTAACCGCCTGCGTTGATGCGCCCGTGAACCAATAGATCATCGCTCCGCCGGCAATAATTCCCAGCAGGAAGGGCGCGTGCAGCAGGGAAAGCTTGTCCACGTTTTCGGTGAGGCCTGACGTCAGCGCCATGATGATGGAAAAGATCATCGTTGTTGCGCCGACGACCGCGGTGCCGATGAGCACGGGCTTGGCCGTGGCCTTAAACGTATTCCCGGCGCCATCGTTTTCTTCGAGCAGATCCTTCGCGCGCCCGAAGTTAGCGTCGACGTGAAAATCTCGCTTGAGCTCCTGGTGGATACCCGGAATCTGCTCGATCAGAGAAAGTTCGAAGACGGATTGCGCGTTATCGGTGACAGGCCCGTAGGAGTCGACCGCAATCGTCACCGGACCCATGCCCAGGAACCCAAAGGCCACCAAACCAAATGCGAATATCGGCGCGGCAATCATCATATTGCTCAGCCCCTGCAATCCAACCATGTAGGCAATGGACATAAGCCCAGCCATGGCGAGACCGAGGTAATAAGCTGAGAAATTCCCAGCGACGAACCCGGACAGAATGCCGAGCGAAGCTCCGCCTTCTTGCGCGGAGATGACCACTTCCTTCACGTGGCGCGACTCCGTCGAAGTAAAGACCTTCACCAGTTCCGGAATTACCGCGCCCGCCAAGGTTCCACAGGAGATGATCGTGGCTAGCTTCCACCACTGCGTTGTGTCGCCAGCCAGGCTGGGAATCACTAACCAGGAAATCACATACGTCATGGCGATGGACACGATAGACGTCAGCCATACGAGCGACGTGAGCGGAGCTTCGAAATTCATGTGGTCGACATTGGAATAGCGCGCCCGCGCAATCGCGCCGTTGATGAAGTAAGAAGCCGCACTGGCGACGAGCATGGCGATGCGCATCACGAAAATCCAGACCAGGAGTTGCACTTGCGTCGTGGGATTACTCACGCCCAGCAGAATGAACGTGATCAATGCCACGCCCGTGACGCCATAAGTCTCAAACCCATCGGCGCTTGGGCCCACCGAATCGCCGGCATTGTCGCCCGTGCAGTCGGCAATCACGCCGGGATTACGCGCGTCGTCTTCCTTGATACGGAAGACGATCTTCATCAGGTCGGAGCCGATATCGGCGATCTTGGTAAAGATGCCGCCGGCGATTCGCAGCGCCGCCGCTCCCAGAGATTCGCCAATAGCAAAGCCAATGAAGCACGGGCCGGCATAATCGCCGGGGACAAAGAGCAGAATGAAAAGCATCATCAGCAACTCGACGCTGATCAGCATCATGCCGATGCTCATGCCTGAATCCAGCGGAATCTTGTAGATGGGATAAGGTTTGCCGCGCAGGCTGGCAAAGGCCGTCCGCGAATTGGCAAAGGTGTTCACCCGGATGCCGAACCATGCCACGCTATAGCTACCGGCAATCCCAAGAATGCTGAACAGAAGAATGATGAAGACGCGGAAGGCATCCATATGCAGGAGCACGCCAAAATACAGCACGATGACCACAGCGATGAACGTTTCCAGTAGAACCAGGAACTTGCCTTGCGTAATCAGATAGGTTTTGCAGGTCTCATAAATCAGCTCGGAAATTTCGCGCATGGAGCGGTGCACAGGCAGATTTTTCAGGCGCTGGTAGATGATCAAACCGAAGACCAGCCCAAAGACGCAGAAGAGAATCCCGAACAGCAGCAACTTGTGGCCGTCAATGCCAAAAAAGTCCACCTGAGAAAGATCGGGAAGCTTTAGATTGGCCTCGCCGACTTCCGGCGCTTGGGCCCAGGCAGCAATAGCCGCTAAAGGCAGTATGGCCAGTGCCATGCCGGCCTTCAGCAGGCCCCGCGCAGCAGGCCCGCGAGGCGTAGCTCCCCTTATGAGCCGCCGGCCAGCGTTCGCAGCAAACGACCATACTTCAGCTAATTCCATGATTCCTCCATTAACCTTGCTCAGGGAGCTATCAGGCGAGCTTCCACCGGAAACGCAAAAAGACACTTTATAGGAGCGTTTATCGATGGTCAAGGAACGCGACGGCTTTTCAAACCGTCCAAGGTGCTTGCCGAACCGGGTCCATTAGCGGACATCGTGCCGCTTTAATACCGTGAGTTTCCGCCAGCCAAAAGTATAGAATCCTCGTTTCATCGTTTATGAATCGCTATCACGTTCCCGCATGGGTACTAAAGGCCATCGCCTTTTCGGCCAGCTTGAGCTTATTTGGTTTATCTTTTTTAGATTCCATAGTGCTTCCATTGCCTTCTCTCAACGACCTCCTGCTGATCGATCTCTGCATCCAGTCGCCCCTGCGGATGCCGTACTACGCCACGCTGGCGACGATCGGCTCGATCGCGGGTTCCGTGTTGCTTTATTTCCTTGCGCGCAAAGGGGAAGAGGCGGCATTCCACAAAAAGGCTGGTTCGCAGGCGCCGCAAATTCGTCACTGGATGGAGCGAAATGGGTTCATAACCCTCACGATCGCGGCGCTGCTGCCCCCGCCGACGCCCTTCAAGCTCTTTGTGCTTGCGGCGGGAGCCCTGGGCATGCCATTTCGCGGGTTCCTAGCGGCTATGAGCATCGCGCGCGCAATCCGGTTTTTTGCCGAAGGCTACCTGGCCGTAAGGTATGGAGCGCAAGCGACGCGCTTTCTTGTGGAACACAGCGTCGGATTCGCGATTTCCACCGTAGCCTTTGTCCTGGTGTTTTACTGGATTGGCAGGATCGTCATGCGTGGCGCCCCAGGTCAGAAGGTGTGAAGAAGATCGCTGTCCGAAGCCGCGGCGGCAACCTCGAGATACGAATTGTATAATTTCTACTAGAGCTTCATTTAAATCGTCAGCCGGCAGGTTATGGTCAAGGCCAAACCCAAAAAGAATAGCGAACTCCTCGATCGAGCCGCTAAATTGCGCGAGGAGATCCGCGCGCACGAGCATCGTTATTACGTTCTGGACCGGCCTGCTGTTTCGGATGCCGAATTCGACCGGCTGATGAATGAGCTTAAGCAGCTCGAGGCACAGCATCCCGAAATCGTAACGTCCGATTCGCCCACGCAGCGCGTAGGAGGGGCGCCGCGTAAAGGCTTTGAGACGCGCCCCCACAATCCACCGATGCTGAGCCTTGATAACGCCTTTTCGTTCGAGGAACTGGACCGATTTGATCGCCGTGCCCGCGAAGTTTCCGGCCGCCCGGAAATCGAATACATCGCCGAGCACAAATATGACGGGCTGAGCATGTCCCTGCATTACGAGAAGGGACAATTCGCGCTCGCTGTGACTCGCGGGGACGGTGTAAACGGAGAGGACGTCACGCCCAACGTGGCTACGATCGAAGCCATCCCGAATCGCGTCGATCCGGCGAAAAACAAACGGCTCGGTCTTGATGGAGATCTGGAAGTGCGCGGCGAAATCATCATGCCGCTCAAGGCGTTCGCAAAGCTGAACGAACAGCAGGAAGAGCTGGGCGGCAAACGCTTCGCCAATCCCCGAAACGCCGCGGCAGGCTCCGTGCGCGTGCTGGATGCGCGCATTACCGCTTCGAGGCAGCTCGATTTTTTCGGTTACTACCTGCTGGCGGGCGGGCGAATGCCCTTCACGCGGCATTCAGATGAACTTGAAGCCATTTCCGCGCTGGGATTTAAGGCGCTCGAGTCGAAGCGTTGCCGGTCGATTGAAGAAGTAAAGGATTATTGCCGCAAATGGGACGAGAAGCGCGAGAAGTTGCCTTACGAAATCGACGGCATCGTGATCAAGGTGAACGAGCTTTGGCTTCAGCAGGAACTCGGCTTCACGTCCAAAGCTCCGCGCTGGGCCATCGCTTATAAATACCCTGCGCGCCAGGAAACCACCACGGTCCGCGACGTGGTTTTCCAGGTCGGCCGAACCGGCGCGCTCACTCCGGTTGCCTTACTCGATCCGGTAGCTGTTGGCGGAGTTACCCTAAGCCGGTCGACGCTGCACAACATGGACGAAATCGAGCGACTCGGCCTCGCCGCCGGCGATTCTGTGCTTATCGAACGCGCGGGCGAAGTAATTCCGCACGTCGTCAAGGTCGTTCAGCAAGGAAAGGACCGGCGTCCGGTCAAAGTGCCTGAACTATGCCCCGAGTGCGGCAGCCATATTCACAAATCGCCCGACGAAGTTGCCTATCGTTGCGTGAATGCCGCTTGCCCCGCAAAGCGACGAGAGTCTTTGATACATTTCGCCAGCCGCCACGCCATGAATATCGACGGCCTAGGCGACAAACTTGTCGATCAGCTCGTTTCCACCGGCATGGTTAAGGATTTTGCCGATCTCTACCACCTCGATGCCGAAAAACTGGCCGCGCTCGAGCGCATGGCGGAGAAATCGGCCGACAATCTGCTCCGCGAAATTGCCGCGAGTAAGGCAAACGACCTTTCGCGCCTTATTTACGCGCTTGGCATTCGGTTCGTAGGCGAGCGCACGGCCGAACTGCTGGCCGGGCATTTTGGTTCGATGGAGGCTCTCGAGAAAGCCGATGAGCAAGCCCTGACCGACGTGACCGAAGTAGGACCCAAAGTCGCCGCCAGTATCGTCGAATTTTTCTCCGAACGCGCCAACCGAAAAGTAATCGAACTCTTGCGCGCTGCGGGTATTGATCCCCAACATGCCCGGCAGGAGGCGGTTTCCAATCGTTTGGCGGGCCAGTCATTTGTTTTTACAGGAACACTGGCGCGCCGTTCGCGTGAGGAAGCAGGCGAGTTGGCCGGCAGGCATGGCGGCAGAGTAGTCAGTTCAGTGAGCAAGAACACCGATTACGTCGTCGTGGGCGCGGATCCTGGATCGAAATACGACAAAGCGAAAACTCTCGGCGTTCGAACTCTGACGGAAGACGAATTCGACGCGCTGCTCGAAGGAAAGTTGGCTGCCCTGCCGGCTCCTGCAGAGGAAAAGAAGCCCAGCGGACGCGCGGCAAAAGTTGCGTCAGCCTCCAAACGCAAATCAGCGAAGAAATCCACCCAAACACTTTTTTAATTCGCCACTCTCGATTCGGACTTTGCCAACGCGCCATACGTTATAATGGCGCGAGCGAGCGGGCTGGGCGATCGCTGGGCAAATCCCGAAAGGGAAATAGCCTGGAGGAAAGTCCGGACTCCGCAGGGCGGCGCGCCTGGTAACACCAGGGGGCCGAACGCCGGATTATTCCGGCGCTAGGCTACGGACAGTGCCACAGAAAATAAACCGCCGGTGAACGCGAATCGATGATCAGCCCGAGGCCAAACCTCGTGCGGGTCTTTTCAAATCGCGTCACTTGGTAAGGGTGAAACGGTAGGGTAAGAGCCTACCGCGCGGACAGCAATGTCCGCGGCACGGTAAACCCCGCGCGGTGCAAGGCCAAATAGGAGGGGAGGGCCGGCCCGGCCCGTTAAGCGTGAGAGCGCTTCACAGCGTTCTCACCAAACCCTCGGGTAGGCTGCATCGAGCCGTCGAGCGATCGGCGGCCCAGAGGAATGATCGCCTCCGCGTCTAAGCTCAGGATCGCAGCTCTCGGGCTGTGATGACTCTTAGCCGCGAAGACAGAATCCGGCTTATAGGCCCGCTCGCTCTAAAGTATTTGGATGGTTTTCACGGCCGAGAGGTGTTCTTCGGAACAGAGATCGAACTTACATAGGCCACCAACGCCTTCAGTTCGCCGCCGCTTAGGGACACGGGCGGCATTCCACCTTTTTGCATGGGAACGGTGGGGTGCTCCAGCATTGTGGTCAGCTGCTCCGGTGCGAAGGTTTTGCCAGTATTGGCAAGCGCAGGAGCAGCGGCTGTACCTCCCACGCCATCCATCCCATGACAATCGCCGCAGCGATGTGCTCCGAAAATCACTTTTCCCTCGGACTCTAATTGATTCAGCGGAGGTTGTGACGCCACTTGAGCAGCCTGGTTCAAAGCAGGTGCCGCGACACTCGCAGTTGACCCGGCAGGCGGAGGAAGTTTTGTGGCGGGCGGCGCCGTGGCGGGAGTACCGAGATTTTGGAGGTACGCCACTAAAGCGCCCATCTCGTTCGCAGGCAGGTTTGTAGCAGCCATACCGCCGGCTTTCATTTTGTTACTCGGATCTTCCAAGAGGCTCGTCAGCGCTGCTGGCGTGGTAGCCTTGCTGAATTTCGACAATTCAGGGGCGCTGCTCGTGCCAACACCGCCGGGTCCATGGCAGCCTGCGCAGCCTTGCGCATTGTAAATAGCCTCTCCGCCCTGGTCCGATGAATTTGGTGGCTGCGCGGCGGGAGCCGAATTGACGGCTCCTGTTTGCGGTTGAGATGGAGGGCCGGCCGGTGCGGACGCCGCCGTCGCTGGGGTCGCAGGAGGCGGTGCTCCCTGAGTGCGAATGGATGGTGCCGCTCCATTGGCGTTCGCAGTTTGCTCGTGTGCCATTCCAGTTGATTGCAAACTTCTGAGATATGCCACAAGAGCATTATCTCCTCATCGCCTCCCGTGACTGCTGGCATTCCGCCAGCTTTCATTTTCGCCGTGGGATTGTGGAGTAGCTCCGTAACCTGAATGGCAGACAGCTTTTTGCCAACATCCCCGAGTGCAGGGCCGCGTTGCGTCCCCATGCCGCCTTCTCCGTGACACGCCGCACAGCCATCGGACTGATATATTTTTCCTCCCGACCCTGTCCCGAGGTTTTTGTTGCCAGCAGATGCAAACGATTCCGGAGCTGCTATTGGCTCTTTCGACGTTGCGGACGGTGCACTTGGCTTCGCCTCGGCGGGCCGGGATGGCGGCGGCCCCTCCGCCGTGGGTGTGGCCGCCGCCTGGAGTGTGGTTGCAGAGGCAGCCGATGTTCCGCCAAGGCTGCTCATATAGGAAACTAGAGCGGTCATATCGGCAGCATTCAAAGTGAGAGGGACCATGCCGCCAGCTTTCATTTTGGCGTTCGGCTCTTTCAGAAGCGCTGTGAGTTGAGCGGGCGGGAATTTATCCGAAATATGGGTGAGCGCCGGCCCGACGCCGCCGCCCACTCCGCCCACACCGTGACAGCCGCTGCAGCGGTTGGAATCGAAAATAGTCCTTCCCTGGGCAGCCGCTCCGCTGAGCGCTACGAGAGCAGTTGCTCCGGAAACCGACGAGGCTGAATAAGGCTGAAAAGGAGCATGGAAGTATTGGTCTTCCGCCAAGTTCTGCTGGGCAATTTGAGAAGCAGTCGTTGGATCGCGTGAGTCATCCAGGCGGCTCTGCAGGCCGAGCCCTATCAGGCCGATCAAAACAATCAAAACGCTGCCGACGGGAATGGGGCGCTTCCAGGGACGCCGTTCGAGACTCCGATCTAGAAACGGCAAGAGGAAGACCAGCCCGATAAGGATTCCGGGGATAACAATGACCCCGATAACAGTCTTTGCGCCGTCCCAGAATTTCAGCCATTCGAAGAAAGGAAGGTAGTACCACTCGGGACGCGGCAAGTAATTGCTGTTGGACGGGTCAGCCACCGGGCCAAGTTTTTCCGGAACAAAGTGCGCCAGCGTCCCCAGAATGCCCATGACAACCAGCACAAACAACATATCCATGATGACTTGTTTGGGATAAAAGGTTTCGGCAGGCAGATGCGGAAGCATCGGGTCTTCGGCGATAGGGCCCGCGGCCCCAGCCTTTCGAAACAGAAAAATATGAATGGCTATGAAGAGAAAGATCGTGGCCGGAAGGAGAAAGACATGGAGAACGTAAAATCGGGAGAGCGTCAGCGCTCCCATCGTCGGTCCGCCCCGCAGGAGCCGCAGCAACCAGCCGCCAATAAGAGGGACGTCGCCGGCAAGACTTGTTCCCACGGAGCCGGCGAAATACGCCTTTAGATCCCAGCGCAGTAGATATCCGGTAAAGGCCATGCCCAATACAAGCAACGAAAGAACACAACCCGAGAGCCACAGCAGTTCTCGTCGTCCTTTGTAGGATCCATAAAGGAATGTCTGAAGGAAGTGCAGGACCAAAACTACGATCATCGCACTCGAACCGTAGGAGTGCAGGCTCCGGAGGAACGCACCGCCTGCAACGTCCTTGATGATGTAGCCCAGTGTCACATGAGCGGACAGAGGAGAAGGTACATAGTAGAGCGCAAGACATAAGCCGGTGACGACCTGGGAAACGATGAGGAATAAAAGCGCTGAACCAAAAACATAGGCAAACCGCGCACCTCCGGGTACGGGCTCGTCAAGCGACTTGTGAAGCAGTTCGTCCGCTCCCGTACGGCGGTCTATCCAGCGCCATAGTCGCGTGGGCCCACCTGATTTTCGACGGATGTTCTCAGAACTTGGGGGAGGCGCGCTCGGTTGATCTTTTTGCGTCAACTCGTTACCTCTTTATTCGGCACGTCGGGACGAAAGGTCTGATATTTCACCATCACCTGGCCATTCGTTACCTTTGTCTCGAGAACGTCCATCCCCCGCCGCGGAGGCCCTGATCGGTAAGATCCGTCCGGACCAAAAGCACCTCCATGACAGGGACATACGAATTCTTTCCGGGCCACATCCCACGGGACAGTACATCCCAAGTGAGGACAAATAGCGGACAGTGCTTGAACCTTATTTCCTTGCTGGATCAGATAAATCACAGGGTTGGTATCGGTTTCCAACCAACCATCCTGCTGTCTCATGTCGAGTGTGCGGCTGACTGGGGCAATCGCTGCTGTAGCTTCCGATGAAGAGCCGGCCGGACTCCAGCCGGATGACTTTGATGGAGCGGTGAGCGGATAGAATATATATCGCAGGACGGGGATTGCTAGAAGTGCTGCCACGAAAGCCGACGCCAACCCAAGCAAGGTGCCAAGAAACGATCGCCGGGATCGATCTTGCAGAGAGACGTTTGGCGCATCATTCGGCGGTTCCATCGGTTGCCTCGCGCCAAGCTCCGTGCTTTTTAATAGTTCAGCCATAAAGCGATATAAATTGAATTGTTTGCCGACGCGCTGGGCCGGATCCGTCATAATTTTGGCTCGCGCCGTTAAATTTCGTATAGGCGGTGTACGCGGCCGAGACCTCGACGTTCTGTACTGGCCAGAATCCAGCTTGACCGATAAAGCCGCCGCTATTGGGGCTGCCCAACAGGCTGCCGGTTACCGGAGCGGGCGCAAACAAGATCGGATCGGCATTGCCAGTGGTGGAAAACCCGGCAAGCGTGAAGGTATAACGGCTCCGAAGGTGATAAGTAGCATCCGCCCGAAACGTGTCCAGGTGATGAGAGGGTTCGGCCGCGCCACCGGCAGCAAACGTGCCGTTGAGATTAGATCTTTCGCGAATATAAGTCGTGTGGCAGGTCAGTAGATTGACGCCAAAAGGCCGTTCGTACTGAAGATCGACGGCGGCGTCCAGATACGTATCGGTTGGGAGCGTAAGTCCACCGGGAAACGAGTTCACAAAAATGCCATAGGTTCCCACTTCCAGATAGTTCAGTCCCCAGGACTGCTGCCATGCCAGCCGCCAGTAAGGTGCGACTCTATGAATGTTGATTGCGAAAGTCGTGCCGGTCAGAGGCTGCGGCCCCCCGGCATGCTCGGAGCGATACAGGGTGAAATCCGCGTACAAATGTTCGTTCCACATGGTATATGCGCCCAGGCCGGCAACATCCTGAGCGAGCGCTCCAGCTATTAGCGGCTTAATGCTTGGCGAGGGGACACTGCTGGGCGAGAGCCACGGATATCCCCAGGATGGCGTGCTGTTCCACACATCCTCAACAGTCGGACTATTGTTCACGGTCAGGCCATACAAGAAATCTTTCGAACTTAGTGTGGTGTGGTTGGCATAGCGAATGTCGGTATTGTCCAATGTGAAGTGATCTGACTGATGAGAATATGTTCCTTGGACCATTCCTCCAGATGGGGCGCAATTTCACCGGCCAGGAAGAGACTGAGAGCCTGGGGAAATCCGGCATTCCCGTTTTGTGCGTCCGGCAAGTGTTCGCGGGCGGTAGCGTCGCTGAGAAGAAGCATGACCGATAGGGGAAAGTACCGGTTGATCTCAAATCCTTATCGTCGATGGTAACGTCTGTTTTTTCTCTGTGAGCGTGTAGCCATCGAGCTTGAATTTGCGCCCGAATGCAGTTAGCTCAGGCGGATTGCTGTGACATACGTTGCACTTAAGTCCAGTTTGCCGCGTAAAGCCGGGAACAGCTTGTGTGTCGGGAGGCAAACTCACCATAAGCCCCAGCAGAACTACGCCGCTCGTTAGCGTGCAGACCAACTCGGCTCGATTCATGTGCGTTGTCGTCTCCGGACGGGCTTGTCGGAACTGTAAGAACAATTGGAAGGGGCTGTAATTTTGAACTGCAGCTACGTTTTGAGAAAAAACACCATTACTTTAACCGGGGACGAGATCGAATACTGTCCGAAACTACACACCTTCATCAGGCAAACAACTAGCCCAAACTGCTGTGGTATTTGGAGGGCAGAGGCGGACCTTATTCCAGTTTCATTTTGAAAACTTGGCGCTGGCAGCGTAGTGTAGACAATCTAATGGCTTCCGATAGTCGTTTAAATCTTGGGAAAATCAAGAGACCGCCTGCTCCGCCACTATGAGCCGCTGAGGATCCAAAGGAAAAACTCAACATTGTCTGGTGGTTCATACCGCCTTATGTCTGGATGGCTTCCTCGTCCTGATCGCGGCGCATATAAAACAGGACTCGCTGGAATCTTGCAGCCGAGCCAATCTCTACGCGTTAGCCGCGTGGAAAGAACTGGGCATCGATTTTACGTTCATCGCGGCTTGGCATCGCGCACACGCTTCGTCATGTTCCTCAATAATGTAGGTCTCACCCTGACGTACCAGTTGTCTTGCGCTTGCCTTAGCTTCCTCGGGCGTGCTGAAGCATTGCCAATCCAACAGTGCCTGTCCCGACCAGCGAATATGATAGTGGGTCATCGTAACGCCTCCCAATTTACTCGGTTGAATTTGAGCTTCGAAGATGTCGGTACGCGGAGTTGTCATGCCAAGTAACGAGCGTTCCTTGATTCCCATGATTCCTGAACACACGCATCTACTGTTCCATACATCGGCCCTCTTCCAATCCAAACATTATGAGAAAGATAAATGAGATTAACTAAGCCGGGGAGGCGGTCCTAGATCGCGCATTTTCGTGTCCAAACAAAGACGTTTTTACACCTAAGGTATTACACGTAAATCTCGCGCAATCGCAACGAAGCGCTCCAAATTTCACTGACCTTACACAACTCGAAAGCGCGACCATCACGGCTCGATCATGTGGTGTTTCACGGCAAATCGTACCAATTCGCTCACCGAATGCATTCTCAGCTTGCGCATAACATTGGTGCGGTGCGTTTCTGCGGTCTTTACACTGATCCCGAGCCCGACCGATATTTCTTTGCAGCTCTGACCCTCCGCCAGAAGTTGAACAATTTCCTCTCGCGCCCGGTAAGAGTCTGGTAGATCGAGACCGAAGACGCTGCTTCCTGGATTTTGATCGCAATGCCATGTTACTGATACGCCAGCGTACCCGTCTTCACAATAAGTGACTTACCGTAGTACTCCTATTTCGCAAGCAAAAAAGCTGTGCTGCATCCCCTATTAGTGATTTCGGACGCGGCAATGCCTTTTCATCGGCGCGAAACAAACCTCAACCTAAAATGTTGCGACCATGCTTAGACGCGAACGCTGACGATGCCGGAAACTCAAACCCTCGGCAAACGTCGGGCACCTCGATACTATCTTGGTGGCGTTGTCGAACTGACCGATCTTGACTCTGGACGAATGAAAGTAGCCCTGGTTCGCGCACTGAGCCTATATGGGTGCCTTGTGAAGACGGAGATGCCCGTCAAGACGACCGCCAGAGTCGCTCTCAAGATCGCACATTCTGGAACTCAGATTTCCGCAATGGGTCGCGTTGTGAATTGTGTCGGCGGCCAAAGCAGTCGTGGTCTCGGAATTGAGTTTACGGAGATTGACGCAAACGATAAGAAACGTCTGGAAGCCTGCCTTATCGAGTTGGCGGCAGCCCAGAAATTACCGCCTGTTCCTAGCCCGTGAATGCAGGCTTGGCCCATGTGAGTAGTAAGTTGGGCGAGTCGGACCACAGTCGAAGTTACCGCAAAATTCTAACCATCTTCTAACCAAAACAACGAACTTCGGTGACGCTGCGAGGAGTGACGGAAGTAAATCCGCTCAGGAGTTTCAGTAACTTACATGCTCTCAGCGCCGATTTACACAATCCAGCTTATAGGCCCGCTCGCTTATTTCAAGAACTTACCACGCCCAGATCGCGAGACATCTCTTCTGCCTCCTCGATCAAAGCTCCGAGACTTCCCCTGATGCCTTCTCTCCAGAACGCTTCGCTCCTTGGGTCGAGATCAAACGGAGCGAGCAGCTCCACCACATTCTTTGTCGAACCGGAACGCAAAAGATCGAGGTAGAGGGTCTCGAATCTTGATCCCAGACGCTGGCGTTGCGCGAACAGGCTTTGCGTCAGCAATTCTCCGAACGCATAGCCATAAACATAGAACGGGCTGTGAAAGTGCGGGATATAGGCCCACAAATGATCGAAGTTGTCGTACACGAAGAACTCACCTTCCTCGCCGTAGAGCTGCCGCGCGGTAATCGACCAGAGGGTGCTTAACTCCTCTACCGATCGCTTGCTGGGCGTTGTCCACGTTTTGTACGCCTCGTCCATACCGTGAAGGCGCCGTTCGAAATTCGAAAATCCAATCTGGCGCACCACAGTATTAATCACCTTGTCGATCTTGGACATGATCAGCGCTAAAAGAGTTTTCTTGTTTCCCGAACGAATGAGCCGATCCTTGAGAAATGTAAATGTCGTCATCTCAGCGAAGACAGAAGCTGTCTCGCAGTAAGCAATTGGAGCGTGGAACATCAGCGGCCCTTGGGCCTCGCCTGCAAGGATGCCATGCACGCCGTGCCCGAGTTCGTGTGCGAGCGTCATGACGTCTGAATTGCTTCCCAGGTAATTCAAGAGTGTGTAGGAAACGGGCTTCCCGCCCGGCAAAACGTGAGAGGAATTGAATGCTCCGTGACGTTTTTCCTTTACCACTGGTGCGTCGATACGGCGATCGGCAAAGAAGCTCTTCACTATGGTTGCGAGAGCCGGGCTGAAGCTTTGAAAAGACGCGGTAACGATCTCTTGCGCTTCGGGGAAGGGGATTACCGTGGTATCGGCAAATGGCATCGGCGCGTCGCGATCGCTCCAACGAAGCACCGGCAGTCCCAAATGACGCGCTTTGAGTTTGTAATATCGCCGGGCCAGCGGACCGCCGAACGTGGTGACCGTATTGTGAAGAACGTCGACGACGGAATCCGGAATGCGGTTGCTCTTATTGCGCACATCCATCGGGTGCGCGTAGCCTCGCTCCTTGTCCTCAACGGCTTTGGAGCCCGCGACCATATACAGCGTCTGCGCCGCATATTTCGCAAACGGACCGCTCAAGCCCTTATTGACGGACTTTAGCGCTTCCGCTCTTTCGTCTGCATCTTTCGATTTCGAGAGCAGGTGCAATAATTCGGTGAGGTTTTTCGTGCTCCCGCGAAAATCGAATTCCAGGTCCGCCTCGGCCTCATCAAAGAATTCGTTCCACGCACCCGAGGAGAATGGCGAACGCTTCGTTAGAGCGGATTCAACCGGCTCGGACAAAAAATGCGGCTTGAAAAGCCGCGTGTGCTCGATCCAGGGGCGATGCTTGGCCACAAATGGATCCTCCACATACCATGCATCGAGCACCTCACTGCTGAGTTGGACCAATTCCAGCTCAAAGAACGTCAGGTGCTCGCCTGCCAAAGCACTCAGTTCCCGCTCTATTTCCGCATGCTTCGCTTTAATGGCTGCATTCGTAAGATCCGTGCTCTCGCGCAGCGATACATACGAAGCTATCTTGCCGTGGAGCATTTCGATCTCTGCGTACTCTTTGATCGCAGCTCCCAAAAGCTCGGCCAGTTTGCCTTTGTAATTGACGAAGAAATGCTTCGCCATTTCCGCGAGCTTGGCTAAATCGGAATCCAATCGCGGGTCATCGATATCCGCGTAAAGTATGCTGAGATCCCACCGGACCTGATTGGCGTCTTCTATAGTGCCCGTTTTCGTAGAATTCATAAGAGTTATGGTGTCGCGGCCGAATGAATCCGCCGCGAGCTTCTTAATCTGCCTTTCCGGATGGGATTTGTGATTCGTCCGAAGGAAACTCGCCTTCAAGTTTGACAACAAGCTCTTCCCACAGCTTCGTCGTTTCCTTCAGGCGAGCGCGAAGCGTCTCGATCGCCCCAGCAATGCGGATCGACTCCTCCGCGCTTTTGAACTGCCCCAGTTCCAATTCCAGACTCGTGATTTCCGCCTCGCAACGTGAAATCTGCTCTTCCAACTCATCGCGGTCCTTTTCCATCTTGCGAATGGAAGACGGATTCGTCTTTTTCGCTCGCTTCTGCTGCTCTCCTGGCCTTACAGACCCGCCCGGTTCAGGACTTCTCCGCTTAGCGGCTGAATCGGCCGCCTCGGTTCCGGTTCGCTGCTTTTGCCACAGGTAATCTTCGTAGTTACCCGGATAATCCTCGAGCTTGCCGCCTTCTATCTCGAAAATGCGCGTTGCCAATTTGTCGATGAAGTAGCGGTCATGCGAGACAAATACGATTGTTCCTGTGAATTTCCGCAACGCTTCGAGCAAGACGTCCTTGGCTTGCAGATCGAGGTGATTGGTCGGCTCATCAAGGAGCAGAAAATTCGCCGGGCGCAAAAGCATCCGCGCCAGGGCATAGCGATTCCGTTCACCACCGGAAAGCACACCGATGCGTTTGAAGACGTCATCAGCGGAGAAAAGGAACGATCCCAGTAACGTGCGCAGTTGCGTCTGATTACTCACGGCTGTAGGCGCAAAACTCGTAAGATCATCGAGCAGGCGCGCCTCCGGATTGAGCACTTTATATTGGTCTTGCGCGAAGTAATCGAGTTCGACGTTGTGCCCCAGGCGCAATTCGCCTTTCGTCACCGGCTCTGCGCCGGACAGCAATTTGATCAGTGTGGATTTACCGGCGCCGTTAACGCCGACCAGCGCGACGCGGTCCCCCCGATTCAGCACAAAGCTCACGTTCTCGAACACGCTCTTCTCGCCGTAACTCTTCGCGACACTTTGCAATTCCGCCACCATACGCCCGCTTGGCCGCGGCTGCGGAAACGAGAAATGAATTACCCTCTCCTCGTCCGGCAGCTCAATTTTGTCTATCTTCTCGAGTTCCTTGATCCGGCTCTGTACTTGTCTCGCTTTCGTGGCTTGATAGCGGAAGCGATTGATGAAGGTTTCGAGATGATGAATCTGCTCCTGCTGGTTTTTCTGGCTTGCCTCGAGCTGAGCTCGGCGTTCGGCCTTCTGTTCCAGATAGCGGTCGTAATTTCCGGTGTAGAAATGCGTGCGGCGGTTCCAGATTTCCAGGATCCTGTCCACCGTAACATCAAGAAAATACCGATCGTGCGAGACTAGAACGTACGCAAAAGGATAATTGTTCAGGTATTCCTCGAGCCAATTGCGAGCTTCAAGATCAAGGTGATTGGTCGGCTCGTCGAGTAACAGCAGATTAGGCTTTCTCAAAAGAAGTTTGGCCAGGCCCACGCGCATTTGCCAGCCGCCGGAGAATTCCTCAACCGAACGCCTGGCGTCGTCGCGCGAAAATCCCAGGCCGTTGAGCACGGCACCCACTTGCGCTTCCAGCGAATAACCATCGCTTCGCTGAAATTCGGTCTCAATCCTGTGATAGCGGTCGGCAACTTTCGCATATTCGTTACTGCTCGGATCAAGCTCCGCCATCTTATGCGTGAGCGCTTCCATCTCCTTCTCGATGTCGAGCAGGTGCCCGAAAACGGAGAGGCATTCCTCTAGCACGGTGCGTCCCGAAAGAGACAGGCCATCCTGAGGAAGGTATCCAGTGGTCGTCTCCTTGGAAGCGGAACGGGATCCTTCGTCCAGCGTGTCCATTCCCGCCAGCACTTTCAGCAAAGTCGATTTGCCCGTTCCATTCCCGCCGACGAGCCCCACGCGCTCTTTCTCGCCGATAACCCAGTTGAGTTCTTGAAAGAGAGTCTTGGAACCGAAATGCTTGCCAGCCGAAGAGAGTTGAATCATGTATTTCGAATCTGCCGGGCAGCCTGGTATGGAAGATAGAAACTCAAACTCAAATGATATCAGTTAGCCGCCGATGTCGCTGCTCGTGCACCGCACAAGACTATGCAGCAACTGAAGAAACGCAGACCTGTCAGGTCCGAAGCCGCTCTACAGGTGAAATAATCTTGCGGCGTTACCGCGCAAGATGAGATCGCGGTCAGCCGCGGGGAGATTCAGCTGCTCGACCAGCGAATTCGGGTATTCGATGGCCTGATTTGCGCCAAAAGCGTTGTCGGTGCCAATTACCACGCGGTCGGCGCCCACGAGGCTTACCAAAAATCCGAGCGTTTCCGGATAGAAAGTGATCGAGTCGTAGTGAAATCGCCGCACGTACTCCCTGACCGGGCGTTGCACTTTGAACTTGTTCCTCTCCAGGCCATGCCCTAACCGTCCGGCAAGATACGGGAAGCTGCCGCCCGAATGGGGCAACACAATTTCCAGCCTCGGATATTTATCCAGTGTGCCGGTGGTGATGAATTTGGCCGCGGTGGTGGCTGTCTCACAGGTAAAGCCCACCCAATTGTTCATCGCGGCCGCCACCGAAAGCGCATCTCCGACTCGCGTTTCCGGTCCTCCGTAGTAATTGATCTCCCCGTCGAGCGGATGAAAGATGATGGGGTATCCGAGTCCCTCGATGCGCGCCAGCACAGGCGCGTAGGCGGGTTCGAAAATGTAATCGCGCCCCTGAATGGAGTTCGGCGCATGAACTCCGCGCACCCCCGGCTTGCCGGCAACGCGGTTCAGTTCCTTCAAAGCAAGCGTCGGTGCGTGCCAGGGCAGCTCGATTGCCGTTATGAAGCGATCCGGGAATGCGTTGTGTGCTTGGATTCCCGCATCGTTGACGATCTGCGCTATACGCGCGCCGTCTTGCGGCGACACCCATTGATACGGCATCCCGCCGTTCAGCGTTAAAACCAGCATCTGGACCCCGTGCGCGTCCATCCACTTGCATCGCCGGTCCAGATCGAAGTTCAGCGGATCGCCACCGTTCGGCCGCCCCAGTTCGGCGAGCGCTTTCACGTAAGGCTCCGGCGCCCAATGGGTATGGCAATCGACCGAAACGGGGCGAATGGTTCCGCGTGGGGGCGCATTCCAGGGCTGATCCGATGTTTGCGCAGCCGTCTGTGCCGCCACCGATGATGCTTGCCCAGACGCCAACGTTTCCGCCTCTGTTACCGCGTCCGTACGGGAGCCCGAGCCGATCCTGAGAAAGTCTCGGCGCGCGATTTCCGGGGTTCTCAAAAAAGTTTCAGAAGGCTTCATGTCCGGACTCCCTTCCTGCTTTCCTTGAACCGCCTCAAGGGGCACCGACTCTAAAGGCGCAATAGTCTCGCTGCATTACCCTTCAAAATAAGTTCGCGATCGGCAGGCGAGAGCTTCAACGCTTCCACTAGCCCGTTCGGTGCTTCGACATCCATCAGCGCGAAGTTGTCGGTGCCAATCACCACGCGATCGGCGCCAACCAGGGTAATTAGAAACCGGAGCGTCTCCGGGTAGAACGTCAACGTATCGTAATGAAATCGCCGGATGTATTCCCTCATCGGACGTTGCAGCTTGAACTTGGCGTTCATCATGTAGCGGTCGCCGCGCCCTGCAATATAGGGAAAAACGCCGCCGGAATGTGGCAACACAATTTCCAATTTCGGATATTTATCTAACGTGCCGGTGGCGATGAACTTGGCCGCGGTCGTTGCGCTTTCAAAAGGGAACCCGAGCGAATTGCTCAGGCCCGCGGAAACTGAGACCGGATCAGCCAGCCGTTGCTTTCCGGCGTAATAGTTCGCCTCTCCATCCATCGGATGAAATAGAAGCGGGTATCCGAGTTCCTCACATCGAGCCAGGAGCGGCGCGTAGGCCGGTTCGAATAAATAATCGTGCCCCTCGATCGAATTAGGAATGTGAACCGCGCGCAGACCCGGCTTGCCCGCAACTCGGTTCAATTCTTTCAGGGCGAGCTGGGGATCGTGTATCGAAAGTTCGATCCCCGCCGCGAAGCGTTCCGGAAACGCGGTGTGCGCTTCCACGGCAGCATCGTTAACGATTTGTGCGAGGTGCGCGCCTACATCCGGCGGCACCCATTGCCACGGCATGCCGCCGCTCAGCGTCAGAACGTGCATCCGCACGCCGTGTTCGTCCATCCATTTCCGCCGCTTATCCAGATCGAAATCGAGCGGATTCGTGCTGGGAGTCGTAGGCCGTTTCAATTGCGACAGAGCCTTGTCGTAGGCCTCGGGCACCCAATGCGTGTGGAGGTCAATCGAAACGGGCTGCTCGGCTGGGCTTGCCGCCGATATTCCGAGAGGATCGAGCGCCATCATGACACCGGCGCCGGCGCTCAGCTTGATAAAATCCCGGCGAGCGATCCCGTTTTCTCGCGCCTCGAGCTCGAGATTCTCCATAGTGCTCCCTCCTCGGGCGAACCTTTCCGAACCTGAACACGCGAACGCCGACCCAGGAGCCGGCGTCCCGCAGCGAATCCAGACGTCGCGCCGAAGCGCAGATTTATTGGCTTACTCTTTACACCTATTTACCGATTTCCAGAAGCTCAAACGTGCTGAGCACTGGTTTCGGTCGCGGGTTGGGGTTTTTAGCCGTGGGCGCCACCGGGTCATTCTGTTCTGTGCCAATGGAGAATATGTGGTGAGACTTCGGATCCAGCGACACGGTGCGTGCGCCGTAGATCGTCTTCACGGTCGCCACCAGGCTGATCTTGTCTGGCGAATCGGCGTGGAAAATATAAGTTGCACCGGTTTTGCCGTCGCCGCTGTCGCGGCAGGTGGCAAATATATTGCCTGTGCCGGGATCGAAGACATTTCCGTCAACTCCGATTCCGATGGGCATCGAAGCCACCACCTTGCCATTGTCTGCGTTCATTACAATCAGCACGCCCGGGACGTTCCCCTCGCCGCGGCAGCCGACGTACAGGCGGCGGTTCGCCTTGTCCATTGCCATGCCTACAGGCGAAACGCATGGTCCCGTCGGCCACTTATTCTTGACCGTGAGCGTCTTCGCGTCGTATTCCATCACACTGCGCTTATCTTCGAGGTCCTGGAAAATGCTTCCTTTGCCGTCCGCGGCCGCCGCTTCGGGGTTGGCATTGAATTTCATGGTTCCGACAACTTTCTCCGTCGCGGCGTCAACCACGGTCAGGTTCATTCCGTCCCCGTTGTTTACGAAAACGCGCTTGGTGAACGGGTCGTAGATCAGTGAATCCGTATCGATGCTATTGGACTTGATGGACGAGGTAAGCTTGAGCGTCTTCAAGTCAAAAATATAAATCGTGCCCTCCTCCTCTGTTTTGTTGCCGGTCACAAATCCACGATTGAATTCCGTCGCCACCGCAACTCCATGCAGCCCGTTCATGCCCGTGATGTCGCCGACGAGCTTTCCCGAATCCTCGTCGACTACCATGATGTGAGTGCTCCGGGGGATATAAACGCGACGCGCATCGCCATCTACCGTCACGTAGTCCCAATTGCCTTCACCGCCCAGCTTGATCGTTCGAATCACCTTATAGCCGGAGTCCTGCGGCGCGGCAGAAGCAATCACGGAAGAAAGAAGCAAAAGCGGGAGTGCAAGTAAGATAGCCCAACCCAGAGTGCCCAGAAATTTCGATCGTGACATAGAATCTCTCCTTAGTTCTGCGTAGTTGATGAAGGGGAATTGACCGCCCCTGTTGGGCAGTGCGTAATACGCTAGTTGGCGCAAGCTGAAGATAGACTTAAGTAGTGGCCGCCTCGTCAAGGGCATACTTAAGCGGCGGCGATCCCACGCGCTATAAGGGAAAAACCATCTAAGAGCGCCCGCGCATCGCTTTTGAGTTTAGGTCAGGCGCGGCTACGATTCGGTTCGTTGACTTCTGCTTCCAGCGAATCGCCCATTCCGCTTTGCGAACGCGGAAACTTGACCAGGAAGACGGTTCCGGTTTCCCCGGTCTCTTCGACGCTTATCGAGCCGTAATGATCGTGAATGACCTTGCTGACAATCGCGAGACCCAAACCGGTGCCATTGGACTTGCCCGAACTGATAAATGGATCAAACAAGGTGCTGCGAATCGCCCCGGGGATGCCCACTCCGTCATCGGCGATACGCACTTCAAATGAGCTGTCCGAGCTCTTGATCTCGATATTGATCTTTCCTCGATCCGAAGTGGCTTCGCACGCATTGAGTAGCAGATTGAAGAAGAGCCGCTCGATCTTTTTGGAGTCGAAAAGACCCGTCGTGTCAGACGAAGCCTGAATCGAGATTAGACGGTGGCGGAATTCGGGCCGGGCAAGCACGGCGTCTGCGGCATGCCTCGCAACGGATTCCAAAGACGCGGTGACCAAAGAGAGCATACGATGTTCGCGCGCCAGTTCTCGCAGGGAGTCCAGTAATTCGGTCATCTGCTCCGAAGCAATCTTGATCTCGTCGAAAATCTCATCCCGATCCAGCTTGAGCTTATCGGCTTCGTAGAGAAACTCGGCATTGGCCACAACCGCGGCAAGAGAGTGCCGCAAATCGTGGGAAATCGAACTGGCAGCCCTGCCCAGTGCGGCCACTTGTTCGGTCTCGATTTGCCGGCGCTGTGATGCGAGCAATTCCCCTCGCATCTTTGAAAAAGCCTTCCCCAGTTCAACAACTTCGCTGCTCCCGCGTGGTGTAATGGCAAACGCATAGTCGCCGCGCGCCAAAGCACGCACGCCGGAGAGAAGATTGTCCATCGGCCGCGTGATCGTGCCGGCGACAAAGCTGAGCAGCAACGTGGCGCACACGAGCGCCGAAATACCAAGCGCGAGAATGGTGCGGTCCAACTTGCCGATAAAGTCCATGGGATGGCGTAAAGGTATCAGTACGTAGCACTGGACCGGTGTCCGTGGATCTGCATGCAGTGAGACGGCCGCCACTTGGTAGGGCTCTGCCGCCAGATTCACTTCCTGCGTTCCTGAATCCAAAAGAGCCGTGTATTGCCCGAGGTGATTCTGCAACTCGCTCTCTTCGTGCGATGAGAGCGTTGATGCGATAACCTTACTGCCGCTTACCAGCACGATCTTGCCGCCCGCTACCAGGGCAAGCTGCTCCGCAACTGTAGAATCCACCTGATATCCGACGGCAAGAGCTCCAAATTGTTTCACGTCGCTTCCCGAGCCGGCCGTCATCGGCCGTATAAACACCCAATACAATTGATCGTCCGCGTACCACCACGCAGCGTCCTCATTCTGTTCGATCGATCTCGTAAGATCCTTCTCAACGTCCGCGCCATTCAATCCTGATTTCTTGGCGTGCAGGGCCATGACTTCGCCTTTGGTGTTGGCGAGAAGAAAAAGATCGCTGCCGGAAAGCTGCCAAAAAGGCTCTGAACCGTCCCGAATCGTCGGCGCGTGGTTCGTGGTCATCAGCGCCTTCAAAGTGGGAAGCTCGGCCAGCATGGCCGTGGTTCGAGAGAGTTGGTCCTGCCGCTGGTTCTGAACGCTCTCAAACGCGCGTACAGACGCCGCCACACTATCCCGCACCTGATCGTCAATCTCCGCCCGAACCGTATGGCGAACGATCAGCAGCATCGCTCCCGTAAGGGCGCAGATAATCAGCAGCGTCGAGATCAGAAGCTGCGTCTTTAGGCGTAAGCGTGACATTAGCAATATTTGGCCTAGCTCTGCTTCTCGTTGGCAGCAGGCGCCGGCACAAATTTATACCCTGCGCCATGCATCGTCAGAAAAAAGCGTGGATTCGCCGGATCGGGCTCGAGCTTCTGCCGCAAACGAAGGATGTGGTTATCGACCGTACGAGTCGAGGGATAATTCTGGTACCCCCACACTTCATTCAACAATTCCTCTCGCGAAATTACGCGTTCCGGAGAGCGCGCCAGATACTTCAAAAGCTTGAATTCCTGGGCAGTCATGGGAATGGGCTTGCCGCTCCGCGTGGCCTCCATACTCGTGAAGTCAATCTGGACATCCTTGAACACGAGCATCTCGTGACCAACCTCCTGAGCCGCAACGTTGGACACCATGCTTGTCTTAGCTCCGTTTCGGCGCATCGCTCGCCTCACTCGCGCCAGCAATTCGCGCGGGCTGAAAGGTTTGGTGACGTAATCGTCCGCGCCCAACTCGAGCAGGAGCACCTTATCCTCAATCTCCGCATTCGCACTCAGAACGACAATGGGAACCGATGGCATATGAGCTTTGAAGGCCCGGCAAAGCTCCTTCCCTGAAAGCCTCGGCAGTTTCAAATCGAGCACCACCACCCGCGGCGTTTGCTTCTTGAAAATTTCCAGCCCTTCTACTCCATCCGAAGCGATTTCCACCGCAAGAGAGTCTGCCTCAAATAAGCGTTGCAATGTTCTTTGCATCGCGCGGCTATCTTCAATCACTAAAACGGTATCCATTATTATTCCTCACTATTCAACATTCAGTACGCCGGAACTGACGCTTTGGGATCGTAATCGTTTCCATATTTGTCTTTATGAGACCAGTCGTGTTTTGTCACGGGAATGCTGATGGCAGGCAAGGCATTTTCTCCAGGCCCAATATCAATCGATCGTTGTGGCACGTCGGCGAAGCTCGATGCTGCGCCCTCGTACCAGGCATGCATCGCGTATCGGCCGGCCGGGACGTGCGGAATCAAAATGCGGCCGGCCTTATCGGAAATAGCGAAGTAATCTGAATTCACAGTAAGGATGACTGCTGTCATCTGCGGATGGATATTGCAAAAAAGGAAAGACGGCCCCGGCCGGTCGAACACAACTTCCTTCTCCGAACCTGCCTGATACAGTCCCAGATCGAAGCGCTTGCCCTGATAAAGCGAAAAAACGTTATGGAACCAAGGGTCCAGGTTTGGAAAGTCCACGATGCTGCCCAGCGGCACCACCAATAACTTCGGTTCGAAAGTCTTGTTATGTTGCAGGATTCGGTAATGAGGCTTAGCTGCGGCTGCGGCTGCGGTGGCGGAGCC
This sequence comes from uncultured Acidobacteriota bacterium, assembly GCA_963846235.1. Taxonomy (GTDB): domain Bacteria; phylum Acidobacteriota; class Terriglobia; order Acidiferrales; family UBA7541; genus Palsa-189. The sequence goes on along the minus strand of CAWJVF010000002.1, from coordinate 779,586 downwards.
TTCCCCGGCACCCGGAGCAGCAACCAGCCAAACCACCACCTCTGAGGCGTCTGTCGCAGGCCTCTGAGACTTGCCTTCAACCAATCTTACTTCGCCGGTCACATCGACCATCTCTCCAGCCGCATTCGGCGGAGAAGCGGCCAACGGACGCAGAATAAAGACCGCCAGCATCGACGCAGCTAAAAGTTTGCTCGTCATAATCAAAAGAGGAATCCCGCCGCTAATCCAACTTGCCCCGCGCTATACGAGTCTCCCAAAATTTCGTTGGTGTGAAAGCGGCGATACTCCGCGGAGAACACCAAATCGCTGCGTGGCCGGAAAATGTAGTTGAAGAAAAAGCTCCGATTGGTCGGAGGAACAAACAGTAGAAGCGGATCGTACTGTGCTTTCGCGCGCAAGCGACCGGCCTCCCGCTCGCCCAATCCCGCTGCCGCATTGAATTCGCTGCGGCTATTCAGCGTGAACTTCAGTTGCGACCAGCCGCCGATGACAGGGATGCTCGCGAGCGTCGGTGCGGTGACATAGATGAAATGTTGATAATCCTGGGCGTCTACGGCAGGCAGCGCCAGCCCGCCAAAGCCATCCAATCCCTTTCCGGCGAAGAAGGCTCCGCTCACCTGAAACCTTCCGGGCAGCGGAAATTTCCAATCGGCGATCGCACCCGAGCCATACACCGTCCCCGTGTTTGGAAAACGTAATGGGACGTATATCCCCGAAACGCCGAACGAAATGGCGTGATCTTCGTTTCTGTTGTTTCCGGAAAGCCGCACGGCATAAACAGGCTGCCTGGAACTTTCCCCCGGTGTCGGCAAACGCAGAGTAGAACCGCTGACGGAATAGCCTGTCGAATCCAAAAGGCCCGCCTCGACCTTGAACTCCGACGAAGTGAAATCAAACCTCCGCTCCGCCCGAATTTCCGGAGTCCAGTTCCACAGGTTGCCCGCGGCAGAAAAAGCGGGCACCGCCAGCGAAAGATAGGACGTCGGCATGTTAGGCGAAAAAAACGGAGCTTCCAGTCCTCCCATAACCGAAAAGTTGCTCCAATCGAACCGCACGCGCGCAGTCCTCAGGCCCACTTGACCGGCGCCTATTCCACCGTAAGGGCCTGCCGCGCCGTTGAGAAAATCTAGATCCAGGTCGGCGCTGGTTCTTGCTCCGAATACGGTGGGCCCTATTCCTCTCAGGCCCACAACCGATTGCCGGAACGAGGCTCCGACGCTCCCAGTACCGGCGTATGGCGGCGGCTGTACTGCCACCGTTGGTGCGTCCAGATTGTCGAGCTGTCCGGATGTGTCGAACACGTTGAACAAAACTATCCCCGATAATTTCAGGCGGAACTTGGAAGAGCTATCCACCTTCACTTGCTCGTGTTCTTCCACCCTGGCATTCAGGACTTGCCAGTCGTCTTCCGCGATTCGGGCGGGAGGCGCTTCGGGCTTTTGGATCTCCGGGCGCAACGCCGCGTGCTCATCGGGAGGATTAGCATTTGGACCGTTAGCTTGAGTTCGAAGAAGTTGCGCAAGCATATCGCGGAGTTGCTGGATTTCTTGGCGCGATTGCGCCAAATCGCTCTGCATCTGCTTGATCGAATGCGTCATCACTTCAATCTTTGCACTGATATCCGCTGAACCTTCCTTCCGCTCAGGATCTGCCTGGCTTTGGGCGTGGGCGTATACACCGGCGAGTATCACAACCCACAGCAGCGGCACGAATGAGCGCAGCGGTCTTTCGATAGTCGCACACATGGAATCTCCTCTTTCTGCAACGATCGGGCGAATGGAGGCCAGCGTCGTCATGTTCGAAGGAATACGGGGAGATTTCATGTTGCCACAAGAGTGGTGATTTGCGCCGGTTTTCAAAAGCTAGGCAGCCATTTTGGGGCGATCATCTCGGTTCCCACACTCAACGAAAGGAGATCCCTGCTCACACTAGTCTGAATGTTTACAAAATTACTTTAGGCTAAAACAGCGGCATTTATGCGGGGTTGGGACAAAGACATTACAGGAGGTTTACAACCTGTTTACAATTCGGTGTACGGCCCCACCCCACCCAAAGCGTGAGGCCGTCCCTCGGTCAAAGCCTCTACTACGCCTTTGACCCTTATTTCATTTGCGGAGCGAGCGCGCCCCCAGTGCCGGCAGTAGCCTGCGTATGGCACTCGCCGAAGTCCTTGGCCACTGTCTTCACCAGGAACCTCTGATCCCCCGTTGCGTTCTTCCTGAATTTGCCTTTGAGCTCGACCCTGTCGCCCGCTTTGACGTCGGCCTTGCCGGGAATAAGCTCTAAAGTCTTCTTGGTCCTATCGTCGGTCAGGCTCAGTCCATCATCGGACGTCTCAACGCAGCCGCTTATCTTGCTCGAGCGGTGAGTCATAAGATAAACCGCGCCGGCGCCGATCGCCGCGGCTCCCACTCCGGCACCGATGGCCGCACCGTGACCGTAACTTCGGCCCGCTGGGCTGTATGTACCTGAGCTTGTGGGCGTGCCCATGCCGCCAACCGTCGCCGCCTCCACCATATTGCGCAAACGCCGCGGTCGATAGCAGCAAAACGCCAGCCAATCGGACGACCTGCCCGGTCCAATTTCGGCATCGCTCCGAGATACTCGCCCCTTGCACTTGCAATCCTTCATTCGCGTCGAACTTCATTACGACCTCCTCTTCGCCTGTTGTGATGTTGGCTCCTGGCCAGCTATCTGGGGAATGCAGGACTGCGCCACAGGCGCGTCACATACACGTAACGTGATTGCGAGAATTGGGTTGTCGCAGGGATGTAAATACGAAGTCGTTTTTCTGCTAGCGTGTGCTGGCCGCTTGCATTGCCTGGTATCCCGGCCTTTCCAGGCCTTTGCTTCCCAAGCCCGTGTTTCCCAGGATCTTCCGCAGGCGTACGCGCGCCTTGTGCAGCTGTGACTTGGAATTTCCAACGGAGCAGCCCAGCGCTTCGGCAATTTCGTGATGTTCGTAACCCATGACGTCGTGCAGAATAAAAACCTGGCGGTAACCGCGCGGGAAGCTGCTTCAGCGCGCGCTTCAGATTCACTCGATCCACCACTCCAGAAACCCCAAGGTCGACTCTGGCAAGTTCTCTTCGAGCGAAACTCTCGCCTTCCTCTTCGTTCCGCGCTTCGAGCGATGTTTCGTTTAGCGTCTTGATGCGACGCCGCATCAGCACGATGTTGAAGGCCAGACGGTACAACCACGTCGAAAAAGCGGACTCCCCCCGAAAGGTTTGAATCTTCCGAAATACCTGGAGAAAGACGTCCTGTGTCAGGTCCTCCGCGAGGCTGGAATTTCCAGTCATTCGAAAACACAGGCCATAAACACGCCGGCTATGTGCCTTATAGATTTGTTCAAAGGCCGATTCGTCCCCCTCTTGTGCCAGGCGGACATTCTCTGCCGCGCTCCGTTCTGCGGGGGGTGTTTGCCTCTGACGTGTCTCCGCGACCGAAGCGGGCAAAACCGGCACCAATGTCGGAACACATGGCTCGCACAAGGCTGTTGTCATAAGCTCACTTCCTCAAACCGCCGCGGGCGCCCGAATCATTCATTCTTGGTTGCCGTGGCCAACCGGCCTAGGCGCGTTTTTGCGGCGTACTTCAAATGGTAGGGAGGTCGGGTGGAAACTTTGTCACGAGGGCGTCAAATGCGTGTCATCCGCTGGCAAATTCTCTCAGCCACGCTTCTAGCCCTGTTCAGCCGCAGGTTTCAAGAGCGCTCGCCCACAGCCAACGTGATTTCTTGACTTTACAGGGCCGGGTTGACACCATTCGCTCACACCCACCCATAAAGGAGGCTCTATGCCAACCTACTTGCAGCAAGTGTCCTACACTCCGGAAGCCTGGAAGGCCCTGGTGCAAAATCCGCAAAATCGGCTCGACGCCGTTCGGCCGGCCATCGAGCGGCTAGGCGGAAGAATTGTTACCGGCTGGTTTGCGTTTGGCGATTACGACGCCGTGCTCATAACGGAGTTTCCAACCAATGTCGAGGCTGCGGCGATCGCGGTCGCTTTTGCGGCGGGCGGCGCCTGCAAAAACGTGAAGACTACTACACTGCTGTCAGCTGAAGAGGCGGTTCTGGCGATCAAGAAAGCAGCAGGAACCGGGTATCGCTCCGCCACGGCCGCTATCTAAGTTCTTCGGAATTGACGCCCGACTGCCTTTGGGTCCCTGCGCTCGATCCACGCGTGGGTCGGGGCCCGTGTGCTTAGTTCCGAGAAATGCGAGAGTTCATTCTTAGTCGTCGGAACGCAATCTTGCAAAGATTATCCTCAACGTGTACAGTCGCGGCTAACCGGGGTTTCAGTTCGGAATTTGTAACGAGCCGATGAATTTGGGGCGGCGCAAAAGCAATGCTTGCCGTCGAGACAGGGAGACGAACAGATGATTAGAGAAGCGCGGTTCTATCGTAGGGGATTGATCTTTGTGCTGGCTTCGGCGGCACTCGCATTCATTTCCGGCTACGCTTGGGCTCAGGGCGACCAGCACCTCCCGTTAGAGAAAGCTGTAATCAGTGGTGAGGGCGCGAAAAAGGCTTTGACCAAGTATCAAATCTCCGCTGATATCGCTAGGAAGTTGGTGGACGCCTGCGTCGACTACGCGAAATCGACAAACACCCCGGTAAGCGTTTTTGTTCTCAGTCCGGATGGCGAAATCGTGGATGCACATCGCATGGATGGCCAGAACTCAATCAATACCGACACGGCTTTATTGAAGGCGAAGACTGCCCTCTATCTGCGTGACTCTACGCACGCAGCGGCAAACCGCTTCCGGACACTCGATGCGAGGGTCATTCGTGAAGACTTGCATATGTATCTTGTCTCCGGCGGCCTGCCTATCGTCGTGGACGACCAGATGATTGGTGCGATTGGCGTCGGCGGCGGGAATGCCGATGAGCAATGCGGCTATCAAGCTCTGATCAAGGTGCTCGGACCTCAGCCGCCCCTTGCCCCGAACCTGCCAAATGACCCGCTTGGGGAGAGCGCTGGTCCTGGTGGCGGGGGAGCACCCGGTGGCGGAGGGGGCCGCGGCGCCGCCCCGCAGGGCGGCAGGTAAGCCAGCCAATGGCCCGGGCGTAGTGGCAACAGCAGCCATAGGCGCCCGGCCCGGACGAATCCCACAATGAAACTTGATTTCGGCGAGCGGCGTCGGGCCTGCGGGCGCGACGCTGCCCTTGCTTATTCGGCCTAACGATCTACGTGGGCCGGTTGGCCTCCCGATAATTCACACCGCACACCTGTCCTCCGTGACCCCTATCTTTCTGGCCGGTACTAGTACAATGACCTGAAGGCGCCTCGTTCCCGCCTTTCTAAGCATTCCGGGAATCTAATACTTCAGCGGGGAGTGTTCAGACCAATGAATTCCAAGCTACCGGACAGAAGAGGCTTGCTCGCGTTTGCCCTCGTGTTTGGCTTGAGCGCCGGAGTGGCCCTAACCTCACACGCCCAGGAATCCACCTTTGATTGGTTGCCGTCAAGCGATGAAAGTCCCCGTCTGGACCCCGCTGATTACCACACGGGCCGAGTTTTCAAGCCGGGCGACCAGGCCGGGAACGTTCATGTCGATATCGAGGCCCAAGAACCTGTAACCGTCGAGATGGCGCCTGCCGAGGAGTGGAGCGAAGTCTTGCGCCATCCGGAGCTGCTGCCGCGCGTCACCTTCCGTTGTGTCCGCGAGCACGTGACGAAAACCACCTACATCTGCGACGTTGCGCCGGGCCACCCGATGATGCTGGTTCTCCGCGATGAGCGAGATAGTTCCCATACCGCTGTCTCGGCATTCGGAGCCGTTTTTGCCGACCACGGCACGGTCCGTGAGTTCGTCTCTCCCAACGATATTCACATCCAGTATTACCGCTGGGCTTGCGTGCAGAATTGCAATCCTCCGCGCTATCAATGGATGAGTGAGCTCAAAGAGACGTACGAGCTGACCTCAGCTCCGAAGATCTACGACGGGATCGCGCCGGAGCGGGATGGGGAGCCGTTTAGCGTGAAAATGAATTCGCCTGTTCCTATGACCGTGGCTATCGTGCCGTCGCGGGTGGCCGATGAACTGCGTGAAAATCCAGATAGCCTCAACTCTGTATTGGATAAGCGGTCGTGCATGGAGAAATCGGTGCGTTCTGCGGCCTTTGAGTGCACGTTTGACGTTGCCGACGGACCGCAGTCTTTTGTCGCTTTCCCCGAAGAGGGCAGCACACCACCCCCTAATAAGAAAGCCGAAGTCGAAGTGATCGCCTCAAAATGCATCGCGAACTGCCTCACCGACCCCGAAAAATGAAGCTTTAAAGACCGGTTCATTAAAAGTTTCGCGGTATCAGTGATGGTGGAACGTTGTTGGGGGCAGAGCTTTAGCTCTGACTTTCCGCCCGTATCGTTTCGAGGCTTTAGCCCCTGAAAGCTCTTTTTGTAACTCCGCTCGCCCCAGGCCATGGCGAAAGCCTCAGAAATGGTCCGTCTCCACCTCTTCATGTTTTTGTGGAGGCGCTGCTTTTGACGTAATGCGCGCCCATACCGTATTCCCGCGAACGGGTTCGTCTACTCCCCACGAGGGAATCGGCATCAGTAGCCGTTCGGAAAGTCCGTTGAGGTACGGTTCGTAAAGCAATCGCAGTTCCTTGAGCTTTGCGTCACCCGCTTCTGTACATCCAGGGACTCCGCACTCGATTAGCAGACTCCGCACTTTTGGCAGGTCTCGGGCCGGCAGGCGGTCGGACTGGGGCATTCGGGAGTCGATATACAAGATCTGTGCCAGGTCCGCTACGGCGTGGCGGCAAATTGCAAAAGTGAGCTGCGCCTGCCATTTCACCTCACCCTCCCCGTAGGAGATCAACAGGGCACACGTATCGAGAATAGCGGTGTACGCGGCGACCCACGATTGATTGTCGTGCTGCGATCTGAAGAAGCACAAAAAGGGGTAGGTGAGGTGTGTTTCCATCAATTGAGCGGACCACGTTTCCCAGTCGCGAAGGTAATGGGAGAGACCATCGTAGATTCGTTCCGTGCTGTGGCGGCGCAGCAACTCGGAAGCCGTGGGAGGCGACCCGGCGCGTGCATCGAGCAGAGAGATGTTCACTTCACGTTGCGAAAAGGCGCCGTACAGTGTGGGCAAATAGGCAATGATAAGGGCGAGAAAACCGAAGCCTGTGCCTGCCTCGATTACGGAGAGAACACGGGCTGCGGCACTTCTGGGCGTAATGTCTCCCAGCCCCAGCGTGAAAAAGGTGGTCCCGCTGAAATACAGATCGGAACCGAATCCGGTCGAGTGCTCGGTTGAATTTAGAGCCGAGCCAGCCGCCCACTGGAGCATCGCAAACGCCAGCACGAGTGCCAGAGCCCAACAGCCGATCAGCTGCAGTAGAGAGAGCGGGCCAAAGTAGCTGAGATACGATTCGCGCCGTTTCACGGAGTGAATACGCTCCGCAGTTCCCGACCATATCGCCCACGCGTTGCGGAAGAAAAAACGCGCGAAACGGAAGTCGCGCCGCACATGGCGCGGCAGAATGACGCTCTCAAAAGCGTCCCAAAGAATGAACACAAGGAGCGCAAACCCCAGAATCCCAATGAAGGCGTGCATCGTCGTGATCTCCGTCCCGCTCCTCGCCCAACGGCATCTTTCGGAGCAGTATAACTGCTCTAATGACTGGCACAATGCCCCACGATTTCGCGGCCATCAGCGGAGAAGTTCAGGAATTTAGCGCCACGCATTCACGATGCACGGGGAGCCACTGCCCGGTCCCCCGGATGCGTTGACTTGACTCGTCGCTCGAACCTAGAATGAAAGTATGTTGATCTACCGCCGGAAGGTCCGCGGGCTTCTGCGTCGCGCCTGTTGTTATGTGCCTTCTGGCGCCCGGAGGTTGCTCGTTTAACACTCTGCAAATCGGACGAGCAAAGCCCACCGCCAGAAAGACATGGTCGGTGGTTTTCTATTTTTGGACGCATTGTGAGCGCACGGCAATCGGATTGAGAGGTTGAAACCAAATCGCATTAGCAAAGTTACAACAAGCTGAAAAACACATGAGCAACCAAATGGACGAGCTATTTCCCTTGTTTCTGAAGTTGGCAGGACGCCAGTGCCTTGTCGTCGGTGGCGGGGCGGTAGCCGAAGCCAAAATCCAGAGCCTCGTTCGGTACGGGGCCTCCGTTCATGTGATCGCGCCGGAAACTACGCCGGGCATTCGCCTAGCTGCCGACTCGGGCCAAATTGTATGGGACGCGCGCCCGTTTCTGCCGTCCGATCTTGAAGGCGTTTTCTTGGTCGTGGGCGCGACAAATTCTCCGGAATTGCACGAGGAGATCTTTCGGCTCTGCCAAGGGGCGGGCATTTTGTGCAATATAGTGGACGAGCCGGACCGCTGCGATTTCTATTATCCCGCCGTCGTTCGCCGCGGACCATTGCAAGTTGCGATTTCCACTGCCGGACATTCTCCTCTCTTGGCGCAGCGATTGCGACAAGAGCTCGAAGAGCAAATTGGGCCAGAGTATGGGGATTGGGTCGAGGAGATCGGCCGGAAGCGCCGGGAACTATTCCGAGCGGACATTTCGCCTGAAAACCGCCGAGCGATTTTGAGGGAATTGTCGAGCGAGCGTGCCTTTGCCGACTTCAAAGCTAGTCAGAATTCCGACAAATGTGAGAGCCGAGGCAAAGTCTATTTCGTGGGCGCCGGACCCGGCGATCCAGACTTATTGACGCGAAAAGCTTGGAACGTTCTGCGCTCGGCAGACGTGGTTCTGCACGACGCGCTGGTCTCTTCTGAAGTCCTGAACATCGCACCAGCCGGTGCCGTTCTGTACGACGTCGGTAAACGTTGCGGCGCAAAATCGATCACCCAGGAAGAAATTCACGCCCTTCTGATCGGCTACGCTTCGACTGCAAAAACTGTGGTGCGCCTGCAGGGAGGCGATCCCTTGATTTTCGGCCGCGCGGGTGAGGAAATCTCCGCTCTGCGTGATGCCGGCGTGGATTTTGAAGTCGTCCCGGGCGTTACGGCGGCCTCCGCCGCCGCTGCTAGCGCCCAAATTGCGCTCACCGACCGGCGAGTCGCTTCGCAACTCATATTTCTAAGCGCCCATCGCCACGAAGGAGAGGTTGAGCGCGACTTGAAGTCCGTCCCGCCCAATGGCGCCACGCTGGTGATTTATATGCCAGGGCGCGATTACCATCGCCTCGCTCGTGCCTTGCGCGGCGCGGGAATCTCGGACGAAACTCCGTGCCTCATCGTCTCGCAAGCCTCGTCCCCAGGAGAATCCGCTTATCGCACCGACTTGGCGTCTCTAGCCGATGTTCCGGTACCTCCCACGCCAGCACTGGTAATAGTGGGGGCGGTCGCCGCAGCCGCGAAGCCCGAAGCTTCCGCGTCGATCATAGCGGCGGGCTAGCATGCGCCGGAAATCCTGATACGGGAACCTACAAGGCCAAACCCGAACGTCCCTGCCTGAAGTGGCGATTTTAAGCTCGAATTAATGTCGTTTGGCATAAACGTCGTACTAGGACGGATATATTGCGGCAGTTGTGTGGGGTGTAGCTGCAGTTTTCAACCGAACGCTTTTGAATCGACTCAAGCAATGATGAGTAAACGTTCGACATCTTGTTGATTTTCATCAAGAGATGATGTTCCGCTTGAACAGCGTGGATAAACTGCAGATGGGTATGAAAATTGCTGTAGTTTTATGGTGCGGTGAAACCTGCAGGCGGTTCTCTCAATCTAAGTAGTTTGAGGGATGTGGTATCGGGGTTGGGGAGTACGGGGAGGTTGCGGTGTCTTTCGAGACGGTGCAGCAGGTTAGGCGGTTCTTCAAGATATTTGGTGGTTTTACCCTCCTGTTTGTCGGGGTCATTATGCTGGTTACGCCTGGGCCGGGCTGGTTAGTGATTCTCGGAGGCTTGGCCATGCTCGCGGCTGAATTTGTGTGGGCCCGGCGCCTGCTTGATCGCCTTAAGTCACAGGGCGAACGTCTACGTCAAACTGTAATGCCATCCTGGATTTCGAAGGCCTAATCGGGCTGTCCATTTCCCACGCTAGCTGGAGTATGCTCATTTGCAGGAGGCTCTATGGAGCACTGGAGAGGCAAATGGGCTTTGGTTACCGGTGCCAGTTCGGGCATCGGCTGGGCGCTAGCCGAGCAGTTGGCTGCTAAAGGCGCCAATCTGGTTCTGACTGCCCGGCGTGCCGACCGGTTGAAACAGCTCGCCGACGACGTCGCCACCCGCTACAAGGTTGAAACACAAATCTTTGCCGCGGATCTCGCACGGCCTCAAGCCCCGGGGGAAATCTTTCGGTTTGTCGAGCAGAAGCGCTTACCCATCGAATTGCTCATTAACAATGCCGGTTTCGGCGCTTACGGCGACTTCCACAAAGTGGAAGCGCAGCGGCTGCTCGACATGGTGCAAGTGAACATCGCCGCGGTCGTGCATTTGACCCACCTGTTTCTCCCCGCAATGGTCGACCGGCATTCGGGATACATCCTGATCGTAGCTTCGACGGCCGCGTTCCAACCCGTTCCATACATTAGTACTTATGCTGCCACTAAAGGGTTCGATCTGCTGTTTGCCGAGGGCATAGCCGAGGAAGTGCGGCGATACGGCGTGACCGTCTGTGCACTGTGCCCAGGTTCTACGGCCAGCGAGTTCAATGAAGTCGCCGGACAGCCGCGCCTGGGCGGCCCTCAGGAATCGAACGATAAGGTCGCCCGAGTAGGCCTTGAAGCACTTGCGGCCGGCAAGTCCCGCGTCATTTCGGGAGCGCGCAACTGGCTCAGCGTCGAAGCGCAGCGGTTAGCTCCCCGGCGCTTGGTAACGCGCGTCGCCGCCCGGATGTTTATGCCGCGGCAGTAGGCACTCATTGGCGAGAAGTAGCCGAAGCCGAAACGCCATCCAGAGCTCGATCGAGCAACTCCATCACGTGCAGCACCTGCTGTCCCGTCTTGTGGATCTCGACTTCCGGCGCGCATCTGCAGCAGGCAGCCCGGATTTGCCGTAACGATGGCTTCAGCGCGGGTCTCTGCGGCGCACTGCATTTTCTCAGCCAGCAACTCCAACGACGTCTGCGTCTCCGTGACGTTGTAAACTCCCGCCGAGCCGCAGCAGTTATCCGAGAGCCGCATCTCTGTGAGTTCAACGCCCGGCACTGCACGAATCAGCCGCCGCGGGGCTTCGCGAATTTTCTGACCGTGCGCCAAATGGCAAGAGTCCTGGTAGGTCACGCGCATGCGTAGTTCGCGCAAAGGCGCGTTCATTCCCAACCCGTCGAGAAATTCGGTAACGTCGCGCATTTTTCCGCGAAATTCGTGAGCTTTTTGTTGCGCGGGATCGTCGGCTGAAAATAGCTGATCGTATTCTTTTAGGGTCGAACCGCAGCCTGCGGCGTTCGTAATCACTGCGTCGAAATCCTCGCTCAAAAATATGTCGAGATTTGTGCGCGCGAGCTGCCGGGCGATATCGCGCACACCCGCATGCGCTGCGAGAGCCCCGCAGCAAAGCTGTCCCTTGGGCACGACGACCTCGCAGCCGTTTGCCGTGAGGACGCGAATCGTGGCCTCGTGTAAGGCGGCAAAGCTCACCTGCGAAATGCATCCGGCAAAGAGAGCCACGCGGGCGCGGCGCTTTCCCTGAGCAGGAAAGGTCTGTCCCAGCCGGGAGAAAAAGAATTCCTTTTCGATTGCAGGCATCAATTTTCGCGGTCGGCCATCCCGAACAGGCGCAGCAGCCCCGACTGGCGCGCCACAGTTCGCAGCCCAGACTGCTGATAAAAACGGGCAAAGCGCGCCACAGCAGCGATTCGTCTGCGGGTAGGGAAGTAAGTTGGCGAAATACGAGGCTGCGGGCCATTCGCGAGAAAAATGGACGGCGATAATTCTGTTCGATCTCCGCGCGTGCGCCTTCCACCAGCTTGCCGTACTCCACGCCCGCCGGACAGGCCGTTTCGCACGCGCGGCAATCGAGGCATTGGTCGATATGCCGGACAAAAGACTCGCCCAGCTCCAGCCGCCCTTCGTCGACCAACACCATCTGACGAATGCGCCCGCGCGGCGAATCCGCTTCCAGACCCCACAGGCGATAAGTGGGGCAGTGGTTGAGGCACAAGCCGCAGTGAATGCAATGAAGGTAGTCGACGTCTTTGGGACGATCGGGACCATGGAAGCCGCTTTCCCGAGGCAGGGAAGCGGCGTGTTCAAGCTGCGCTGTGTCTGGCGGCATCTGCGACATTGGATCAGATGCCCCCTCGAAAACGGCCCGGCGAGAGAATGTTCTGCGGATCGAAGACGCTCTTCAGGCGCGCGGCAATTTCGTGCTCGGTTCCTGCGGGAGGCCAAACGCTGAGCATGTTCTTCAGTTCAAGAGGACAGCGCTCAATCATCGGGATCGCACCCGAGGCGACGCAGAGGTTCAGCAGCTCGCGTGAGCAGCCTAGTAACGCCGGGTATGACTTAGAGTTGGCTGGCGGCAACAGCGCGACATAAACGACGTCCAGAGCACGAACCAGAACGGCGCAATCGAGTGCATGGCGCTGGGCGAGGCCTTGTATCTGCGGGAGCAGCGTGGGAATGGTCGAGGTGAGAGCAGCGATGCGGAAAAACGCCGCGGCCGAAGTCGTGCTGAATGCGATGGACGAAAATTCGCAGAGACAGCCAAAGAGTTGCTCTCGCTGGGCATCGTCGAGAGCGATGAATTCGACAGCATGTGCTTCACGTGACATCGCGGCAAGATCACGTGCGTGGCGCTCGAGAACCGCTTCGTGCCCGGCCGCCTCGACGACTACTAACGAGGAATCTCGAGGCAGGAAGCCGGCACCGCCGCGACCAGCGAACAGACCCGCCGCGCCGCCATCAAGCACGTCCACCAGTCTCGGTTGCAATTGCGACTTTGAGATGGCGCGGCAAAAAGCGAAAGCGCTCGAGGTATCGGCGAAGGCTGCTACGAACATCCTTTGGGCTGGAGGCAATGGGAATGTGCGCAAGTTCAATCGTGTAATGACGGCCAGGGTTCCGAGCGAACCGATGAGGAGTTTATGCAGGTCATAGCCGGTAACATTCTTCACGACGCGCCCGCCGCTCTTGGAAACGACGCCCTCGCCTGTGACGAATTCGACGCCGAGCAGAAAATCTCTTGCTGTGCCATGGGCGTAGCGTAACGGCGAGTCCGATCCGGCGGCGACAATTCCGCCGAGAGTGGCGCGCTTAGCGAAGGGAGCTGAGAGCGGCAGAAATTGTCCCTTTTCGCGGAGACTGCGGTCGAGATCGGCGCAGGCCATGCCTGGCTCGACGCCGAGGGTAAGATCGCGCGGCTCGTAGGCGAGGATGCGGTTCAGACGCGATAAATCGAGCGCGAGATCATATCGCTGCGGTGGCATGCCGATGTGCAGATGGGTTTTGCCGCCAACCGGGATGACGGCGAGACGTTCGGCAGAAGCGAAGCGCAGAATTTCGGCGATCTCAGATGCGGAACCGGGCAGCAGTACCGCGGACGGACATCGGCCGTCCACTTCGTACGCGACTAGCGATGCCGGATCAGCTACGACGTGGCCGGCACCGACCACGTCGCCGAGGCGTGAGCCCAACGATACGGCAACCTGGCTCATGCGTTTCCACCGGCCGAGACGGGAAACGGCTGCAGTCGCGTTTCTCCGCAGCCTTTACCGAGCGGCAATACTTTACCGGGATTGAGCCGTCCGGCGGGATTGAATGCCGCACGTACCCTGCGCATTAAATCCAGATCGCCTTCATTGAACATCAGCGGCATGAGCTCATTTTTTTCCATGCCCACGCCATGCTCTCCAGTAAGCGTGCCGCCCATCTCCACGCAAAGCTGCATAATGTCCGCGCCGGCGGCACGAGCGCGACGGAACTGATCCGGATCGCGGTGATCGAAAAGAATCAGCGGATGCAGATTGCCGTCTCCGGCGTGAAATATATTTCCGATGACGAGGCTGTAACGTTTGGCAATTTCTTCAATGCGGAGAAGCGTCGGTGTGAGTTTGGTGCGCGGAATGACGCCATCGAGCACGTAATAGGAGGGCGAAACGCGGCCGACGGCGCCGAAGGCTTCTTTGCGGCCCTTCCAAAGCAGGGCGCGCTCACGAGCGTCGCGCGCGCGGCGGACTTCACGCGCATGGTGGCGCCCACAAACCTCGATTATTTCCGCCGCTTGCGCTTCGACGGATTCGCGCACGCCTTCCACTTCCATCAGGAAGAACCGCGGCGCTATCGAGTGGAAAACCCGCGTGAACATAAGCTTCGACGGCGCGGAGCGTCCAGCCATCGAGCATTTCGCACGCCGCGGGAATAATTCCGTGAGCAGTGATATCCACGACGCTATCGGTGGCGTCTTCGAGCGAGTCGTAGATAGCCAGGAGCGTGCGCACGTCTTCGGAGAGTCGCAGAAGCCTGACGGTAATTTCCGTGACCAACGCGAAGGTTCCTTCGGAGCCGATCACAAGGCCGGTCAAATCGTAGCCCGGCGTTTCCATGGTTCGCCCGCCGACGTGCACAACTTCGCCATCGGGCAGGACCAACTCGAGGCCGGTCACGTGGTTGGAAGTGACACCATAGGCGAGTGTGTGCGGCCCGCCGGAATTCTCCGAGACATTGCCGCCGATCGTGCAGGATTTCTGACTGGAAGGATCGGGCGCGAAATACAAACCATATTTCTCCGCTGCGCGCGAAAGGTCGAGATTTACGACTCCCGGTTCGACTACGGCACGCTGATTTTCCGCGTCGATCTCCAAGATGTGGTTCATGCGCGAGAATGCGAGGACGATGCCGCCCTGCCTGGCCAGCGCTCCGCCGGAGAGACCGGTTCCTGCGCCGCGACCTACGATGGAAACATCGTAGCGATTCGCCAGCTTGACGATTTCGACCACATCTTGTTTGCGGCGCGGAAAAACAATGACATCGGGATGTGCTTCTTCAACGGAACCGTCGTATTCGTAAAGCAGCAGATCTTCGGCGCTCGAAAGCACGCCGGACTTGCCGACCAGCTTCTCTAATTCGTGAATGGTGCTTCGCTGCATGGCCGCCCGTTCTCTTAATCAAAGTATTTCGGATCAGGGCTGCGTGCCGGTGGCATGCCCCGCCCTCGACTTTTTTTCGTAAGTGCAGATTCTAAAAGAGATCAAGCGGGATTATATACTTGACACAAAGAGCCATTCCCGCTATCCTCTCTTTGTGCTTTTCTTCTTACCACTTGCGAGCTTTTTGATGTGCTTAACCACCTTCGGATGGAACAGGTGCTTCATTAGCTCGTCGCTGGTCATGTCCTTCGGGTGCTTTTTCTTTTTCATGGTGAGCAGATGAACACTCCTAATATCAATCTTGCTGAACTAACAGAGCAATTCGGCACCGATGCGAAATGCCGCAAGGCCCTAGAGCAACTACGCTGGCAGAATGGCCCGAAATGCCCGCGCTGCTCTCAGGATGCCACGCCAGTAGCGAACCGCGATACGTTCGACTGTGATTCATGCCATTACCAATTTAGCGTAACTGCTGGCACGATCTTCCATGATTCGCACCTGTCCCTTTGGAAGTGGTTTATCACTGTGGCCCTGCTTTGCCAGTCCAAGAAGGGTATGTCCGCGCTCCAAATTAAGCGCACGATTGGCGTGAGCTACAAGACGGCGTGGTATCTCTGCCATCGAATCCGCAAAGCCATGCAAGAAGTAGCGCCAGAGCCGCTCGGTGGCACCGTAGAGATTGACGAAACCTACGTAGGTGGTAAGAAGCGCCGATGGCGTCCGTCGAGCGTCAAGAAAGTGGTCATTGGTATCCGGCAACGTAACGGCGATCTGCGCCTGATCCATGCAAGGGATGCCAGATCGAATACTGTGCGCCAGATCATCGAAGCCAATCTCGGAAGTCACGTCGAAGTGATTATGACCGACGAATCGAGCATCTACCCGTGGGCGCTCAACAAGATTCAACAAAACAAACATCGCACGATCAATCACACCCGCGAATATGCTCACGGCGACGTTCACACTAACACCGTAGAATCGGCCTTCTCGTTGCTGAAGCGCGGCATCGTGGGAACGTGGCATAAGGTGGACGCGAAGCATCTCCCGGCCTACTTAGACGAAATGTGCTTCCGATTCAATAACCGCAAGAATCCATATCTTTTCCGCGATACGATCATCAAGCTAATTGCCTCTTCTAATCTCGAATATAAAGAGTTAACAGCAAAGATAGATGATGCAGCCTAGGGAGCTTCATTGTGACCCTTACATGAAAACACTGGCTGCGCGACATTCTTAATGAACACGCAAAAATCAGTGTGGTGCGAACCGTTCTCGTCTGTATATTCAACCCTCCCCATAAAATACAATGCGTCCGACATGGTGGCGATTACAGGGTAAGGGATGGGGATATCATGGGACATCCACATATCACCGTGAGCGGGCAGATCTTGTTCATTTGTCTCTGTATCGCTGCTCCTCAACTTCGCAAGCATTTCACTAAACAGACGGTTCTCGATTTCGCGTTGCGCTCCTAAATCAGTTGGGAACTCGATGGCTCGTGCAATACGCACGTGCTCTACTAGATGCATATCCATTTCTGCTTCGTTGCGAAAGTACACATTGACAAAATTTGCTGACACTCCCTGTCCTGGTGGATTGTTTAGGTAAGACTGAGTCCTAGTCGTGTAGAGATGCGCTCTTTTTTGTTTTAACGTCCACCGATCAAGCCCGATTAGCAACAAAAGCAGCAACCCAATTGCCCCCAGCTTCAGGCGCTTGTCTTGTTGAGGAAAAACTTCTATCCAAATGAACAATGCGCCAACAAGAAAGGCGAGCGCTAGGACTATCTGAGCGCCCACCATACTAATTATCCCGGCGAGCGCCAGAAATTCGGCGATTAGCGATACGAATAGGGCAAGAAGCGCCGCCGTCAAAAGACGGTTGATTCGGTTCAGGGGTTCCAATTGCACCTCCACGCTTGGCAGGCATTATACGCCCACTTTGCGTGAAGTATACAATCCCGGATCAAGTCCTTAGAAATTGTAACTGCAGATTCCAGGGCACTTAACTGCCCGCTTTTTGTATCTGCAGAATTCAAAGAATTTAGCTCTAACGAGCAGCGGCCATCCTTTTCGAGCCAGAAATCGAGTCGTGACGGTTCCTGACGCTCCGCCTGGTCTATTGACGGCATCGGACTTTCACATTTCAAGCCAGTGGCTCCCCGTGTGTCGGCTTGAACACTAACTCGCCAGGGGCACCAATACAAATGTCGCGAATAGGTGAATCTATTTTACCGCAGCAGGTCAACTAGTACTGAGAGCAGAAACTGCCCCTTGCTGGCAGGATGTGCATCAACAGATCAAGTTCAGGGGAAGGTAGTTGGCGAACCGGCCCCGCCGGCACCCTGAACCGGCGGGGCTTTTGTATCTCGATTTACTCCCAACCGCAACCTGCGGCTAGTTTCCGGTTTCCGAGTCGGATCCAGTCCGGCGTGATTGTGCCGCACGCCGGGGTTCGATTCCTCCAGCTTGGCATACAGGTAATTCGTTACTGACTGTTTGCCCGGCTAAGGTTTCGCCCGATTGTGGGCTCAGGTCTCCCTGATGCACCCTAACGGGCAACCGTCGCGTCGAATCAACTGATGTACCGACGTGGGGTATGGGTGAATAAAAAGGGGGCAGTACGATGGAACGCATGAGTGACTACGAGTGGTTCTGTGCGAATTGCTTGCGGATGGTGGAGACTCTGAGCAGACACGGACGCTGTCCCTATTGTGACAGCAACGCCGTCGATGTGGCTTACCGTTGGAATGGCCGGGAAATGAACCGCGAGTCTCAGGCCGGGTCAATGACACCCGCACTTGTCGAAGCGCACCAGTAGAACAAAACAATCAGTTGGTGGATTAACGCGAGTTAACGCTTAGCCTGCTCGAGGGCAGTCGCACGTCTCAGGCAGGGTCAATGACATCCGCACTCATCCAGCGCAGCAGTAGACACCAGTAAAAGGAAAACGAGACCCGCAGTCTATTCCAGGTGGGAGTTAACGCTTGTCCCGGTCGACGGCGCTAGTACGAATCAACTGGGCAGGCGCCGTATAGAATCTTTTGACCGTAGAGTACTGCACGGCGGCAGTCTTCAACGCACGTCCGCTCGCCTCTGCCTTGGAACGAACGAGATTCAACATCGCTATCGCAAAGATAACCATCGCAGCCATTAAGATTGCAACGCGAACACGCCTTGGCATAAGTCCCCTTGTCTGTATAAGGCCTTTGTGTACGACAGGAACGAGGCTATCGCAGAGTGAATCTCACCGAAATACCGGTAGCAATGGATTCGCTTGGTGGATTCGCCTTACGAGAGAGGAGTGAAGTTCCTGGTCTTGAACTTGGACTGGGGTATGAGCGTATCGCGCTGTTTCAAAGAGGGTTAGTTTGTATACGTTGGGGAATCAAAGAAAGTTCCGCCATGCAGAAGCCGCTCGAGGGCTTGAACTAAATCCTGTGCGGCCCGGCTTTTTACCACATAACCCTGAGCCCCAGACCGGCGCGCCGTTCCGGCCATGCTGCCGGAATCGTGCATGGTAAAGAAAAGCACGCGGGAGCCTAGGGGAAGGCGCGAAATCTCATCAGCAGCCTCGAAACCGCTCATAACGGGCATCGTGACGTCCATGATGATGACGTCTGGCGCGAGTTCCTGGGCCATCCGGACGGCCTCTTGCCCATTGGCATGCTTCACCGCAGATCTGCCATTCGGGTCTGGCCTCCAGGACCCGGCGGATCCCCTCTCGCACAATTTCGTGATCGTCCGCGATGAGTATCTTTACGGCCACTTAAGCCTCTTCACAAAAAATACGCGGGCGCGAACCTGACGTAGGCGTGCTCCGCTTGTTTTCTAACTTAGCTTCACCAGTGTGCTGCGCAGAAACGATTCGTCCTCAAGCTTCCGCAATCAAGTTGCGCACCGCGTATCTGACTACCTCGGCGACAGAGTGGCAATCGAGCTTTCTCATCAGGTTGATACGATGCGTTTCGGCAGTCTTTACGCTGATACCCAAGACTGAGGCGACTTCCTTGCTGCTTTTTCCTTCGGCGAGAAGTTGCACGACTTCACGCTCGCGGGGGGTTAACGGTGAATCCGCGTCGGGCGAATTCTCGGCATCCTCCGGTTTCCCGACGTAACGATCGAGAATGATCTGGGAAACTTTGGAGGTGAAGAACGTTTGATCGCGGCAGAGAGCGTCAACGGCGGAAACCAAGTCGCTGGCCACATCCGACTTGAGCACATAGCCGCGAGCGCCTGCTTTGACGACTTGCTGAATCAACGGATTGGTATCGTGCATGGTCAATACCAAGACGCGCGTGCGCGGCGCTTTTTTCACGATTTGGCGCGTGGCTTCCAGGCCGTTGAGGCAAGGCATACCTATATCCACGATGGCCACATCCGGGTGCATGTCCCTGGCTTTCTCTACCGCCTCACGCCCATCCATGGCTTCGGCGATCACTTTCCAGCCGGGCTGCGCCTCCAAGAGCGCGCGAAGACCCTTGCGCACAACTTCGTGATCATCAGCTAACAGGATTTGAACCGGTCGCATGTTCCCCCCTAAAATCGTAAGAAGTGTAGGGTCTTTCGACTACTGGCTGCTATCGGGGAGTAACCCTAGATCGCGGTAGGCTTACTAGGATGTCCCGAGGTCTATAAGCCCCTAAAAACCTGAGGACGTTGCGAAAAGAGGGCTAATTCCCTAGCTCTGTCAGTCATTTACACAAGAAACTGCTGCTTCATAGAAATACCATCCCTTTTGGACATTGAGAAAACTTCCGCCAGAAAGCTCAATGATTTTGTCGAAGTAGCGCACGAACGGCATTGCTTAGTGAGGTAGGGTTTCCAAATCAGAAATAGGAGGCGCGTTGATCCGAAGCATGCATCATGCATGAAGCACGCATCATGCATAAAGATATTCGAAGCAATCTCTGCGATCGACGTAATATTATTTGACAATCAGGGCAAAAATGGCCTATCAGAGAATACAGGATTCTCTACGGTTTTGCAGTCATAGGGACTAATCAGCGGAACGGGAGGCAAGAATAATCATGAGTTCACTTTCAGGTTTAAGCCGACGTGCGTTGGTGAAATGGGGACTCGTTTCCGCAGGCTTGCCTGCGATCTCCAAGGCGTTCGCGACTCCTGCCTTGGCGCAGGATGCGGGTTCGGAGAGCGGAAAGATCGGGGAAGTGGGCGGCAGAGCTGAGGGCGATCTCTATCCGGGCAAGGGACTGCCTGGCGGGGGGCAATTGGAGATTCGGCTAACTCAATCGATCTATACGAGCGACCCCGATGAACTTGAAGTAGCGCAGCGCATGAAGCCCTATGATCTCGACTCGTGGGTGACGGAGTGGACGCGAGTGGCGGAGCGCAACGAAAAAGAAGGAGACGAATTTGCGTCCAAAGGGCTCAAGGTGTCGGCAAATGGATACTACGTGAGAGCTGCTGAATTTTATCGTTTCGCGTCCTGGCCGATGCCTGTGACGGACAATCGCATGCTCCCGACGTACAAAAAGGCAAGGCAAACGTTTGACCGGGCCTGGGAACTGCAACGGGCGCCCTTCGAGCGCATTCAGGTGAAATGGGAAAACCAGATGCTCGACGGCTATTTCCGCAAACCCGGCGCAGCTGGGGCCCAGCAGGCCAAGAAGTACCCCGTGGTGATCGCGTTCCAGGGCGCCGATACCATGGCCGAAGCGACAATCATGGGAATGGCGGGCGCATATCTGGCTCGGGGCATGGCTTTCATGGCCGTGGATTTCCCCGGTCAGGGAGGGGCATTGCGGCTAAAAGATCTGCACCTGCCTCCCGATACGGATCGCGTAATCAAGGCGATGATTGATTACCTCGAGACGCGCAACGATGTAGACACGAAGAAGATCGGGCTCACGGGCATCAGCATGGGCGGCTATGGCGTGCCCCGCGCGGCCAGCAATGAGCCACGAGTGGCGGCGGCGTTCATGAGCAGCGGCTCCTATGATTTGGGCAAGGATCTTTTCGACTACCTGCCATCGATTCAGGAACGGGTGCGCTGGATTATCGGCGCGCGCGATCTGGCGGACGCGAGGAAGATGCTTCGTGAATATACTCTCGACGGCCGGGCCGACAAAATTCGCTGCCCGATGCTGATCGGCTACAGCAAAGATGACCGCATCATGGATCCGGCGGGCGCGCTGAAGCTCTATCAGGCCGCAGTGAACTCCAAGCGGGAGATGGTGGAAGGCACGGGGCACGCTCAGGCGTCGAATGCCGGCGGGCCGCGCGACCGCCGCGCACCTGTCTTCCCCGATTGGGCCATGAAGCAACTGGTAAGCGAGTCTTAGCGGAGGTCCAAAGTGGAAGATTTGAAGTTCGGTCGCGGGGGTCCGACAGAGATGACGGGCTCCCGTGCCGTTTATTGACGCCTACGCTCTAGAATCAACCCTCAAATCAGTCGTAATTTTCCAGATGCCTCGGCACTAGCGCCGCGACGCCTTGAACTATAGGGTGATCTTGCAAACCGGGTGTTGTTAACCAGGAAGATACTCTGGTCCCGAGCGCAGTATTTTTTCGGCTGTCCCTGCGTACCATTGCCCGATTTGTTCCCGCTTCCTACGATTGACGCATCTTCAGAACAACAGAATCGCACAGAATCTCGGGATTGGAGGCAAGAGGCGTGCAACCGCAGCCGGCAACCGCATCGACACCAAAAGTGAAACGAAAACGCCGAGGGATTCGCTTGAATTCGCGAGTTCCGGTTTCCATTGAGTGGCACAAAAATGACGCAGTGCCGGCCAACCGCGAAGAGGCATTCACGCGCGTTGTGGGCCCTTATGGATGTCTGGTCGTCCTTCGAGAGAGTCTCGAACTCGAGCAGTCGTTAAAAATCGTAAATCTTGCGACGAATGAGTCGAATTCGGCGGTCATTGTCTGGAAAGGATTGGAGCGGCCGGATGGTTGGGAATTGGGAATTGAATTGATTCGTCCGAACATGAATTTTTGGGGGCTGGAGTTATGATCAAACAAGTTCTTCCGGCGACTCGAACTGTGAACAAGCCAGCTGCGCAGGTGGATGCGGGACCACAACTTCAACCGGCGGAGGAACGGCGCCGTAGCCAGCGGGTGATTATTCAGGTCCCAGTGACGCTAGAGTTAGAGGTAGGCGGTTCCAAGGTGACCGTGAAAGCTAAGACCGCATCTGTAAATGACCAAGGTGCCATGCTCATTTGCACAAAGAATTTCGCGTTGGACACGAAATTCGAGCTCGTGAATGACCGAACTTCGAAAAGGCAAAGTTGCCGAGTGACGCGAACCGCCGCTGAAAATCAGCAGGGCTACCTCATCCCCGTGGAATTCTCCGCTTCGGCTCCGGGTTTCTGGCAGATCACTTTTCCACCTCCCGGGTGGAAGCCGTTGGAAAATTAATCCGAGCGCCTGACCAAGGCTGCGACTTCGTTTCAATCTATCCAGTGGATGTGCTCAAAGGGCGCTCCAAAAGATTAATCCCTCTTTCGTCATCACATCGTATTCGTCGCTTCGCCGCATACCGTCATCAAATCACAATACGCGAGTGTTGCGATTACGCACACGGCCAATAACTCCGAACAGCCACTCAAGGAAAAAATGCATCCAACCGAACGCCCGGACTATGCGACGAGAGGGAAATGCCGGTACATCGAATCTATGCACACTCGGACGAATGCACTCATTGCGTTGGCTTTAGGTGTGTTGGTTGGCCTGTCTTGCCTTCCTGGATCTGTGTTTGCCCAAGGTGCATTGAAGGACCGCATTCTGGAGGCGGTCGACACCTCACGCACAACATTAGTTACAGGAAACGTGCATCCGATGGCACATCGTGGACTGGACCAGGGACGAGTGGACGCTGCGATGCGCATGCACGTAACCATGAATTTTAAAATGACGGCGGCACAGCAGGCGGATCTCGACGCCTTGCTCGCTGCCCAGCAGAAACGCGGTTCGCCGGAGTATCAGCGCTGGCTTACGCCGGAAGAGTTCGGCAGCCGCTTTGGATTGAGCCAAGGCGATATCAATAAAGTGACTCATGGCTTCAGGGCGAGGGACTTCAGGTCGAAGGCGTGCCCGCCAGCCGGAACATGATTACGTTCAGTGGGACCGCTCAGCAGGTGGAATCGGCGCTGCACACGGAAATCCATCAATACGTGACTGACGGCAAGGCGCATTTCGCCAATGCCGGCGATCCCGCTGTGCCGGCGGCGTTAAGCGATGTAGTAATGGGCTTTCGCGGGCTGAACAATTTTGAATTGAAGCCGCGAATGCTCAAGCAGACGAGTGGGAAGTTCACTTCGAGTGTGAGCGGCAATCATTACGTTGCGCCCCCAGACTTTGCCACGATTTACGACGTCAACCACCTATATCAGATGGGTTTCACGGGTTCGGGGCAGAAGATAGTGGTTGTGGGGCAGAGTGACGTCGCTTTGAGCGATATTCGCGCATTTCGAAGCAATTCCGGATTGCCTGCAAATGATCCTCAGCCTGTTGATCCCAACAATTCTGCGTTTGTGGGCTTGATTGTGCCTGGCGACGCCGATCCCAAAATGCAGCAAGGCGACATAGACGAAGCGAATCTGGACGTAGAGTGGGCTGGAGCGATCGCCTATAACGCCACGGTTATTTTCATCGTAGGCGATCCAGTGAACGGCGGCGGGGTGATCGACGCGATCAATTATGCGATTACGACGAGTCCGATTCCAGCGCCGGTGATCAGCACAAGCTATGGCGATTGCGAGGCGAACTTTCCTGCCGGTGCAATCAGCTCATTGCAGTCCCTGATGAAACAGGCGAACGTGGAAGGGATCACCGTGCTCGCTCCCACCGGGGACACCGGTTCGGCCGATTGTGATTTTAATAACTCTCCAACTGGTCCCGTTACGACCACGTCTACGCATGGATTGGCAGTCGATCTGCCCGGCGCGCTACAAAGCGTAACTGCGGTCGGAGGGACAGAATTCAACGAAGGTAACGGCACTTATTGGAAACCCGCAGTGGGCACTGACCTCATATCCTCCGCGACTTCATTTATTCCGGAGGAAGCGTGGAACGACACAACGATGAAGGTCAATGGGAACCCGGTTGGACTATCGGCAGGAGGCGGCGGATCGAGCACCGTGATACCCAAGCCAGCCTGGCAGGCGGGAACGGGTGTGCCGAACGACGGGGCGCGCGACGTGCCCGACGTGTCGTTCAACTCTTCGCTCCTTCACGATGGCTATTTGATTTGCGACGAGAAATTCGATTCGAGTACAAACACCTTCTCACCCACGTGCGTGAGCCCTTTTGGTTTTCGCGATTCGGCGGCTGGCAACCTGGCGGTGGTGGGCGGCACGTCTGTGGGACCACCGATAATGGCAAGCATCGTAGCGCTGATAAATCAATTCACGAATCACGCTACGGGTTCCGGGAACATCAACCCGGTTCTTTATCCCTTAGCGGCGAGCCTGCCGGCCGCATTTCACGACGTGACCACCGGGAACAATCAGGTTCCGTTTAGCCCGCCTTGCGTTCCATCTACGCAGATCGGCTACACCGCTGCGCCGGGGTACGATTTGGCAACCGGTTTAGGATCGATCGACGCCTTCGCTCTGGTCACGAACTGGACTTCCGTGACTCCCGCCAGCACGGGGAATGCATCCACATCAGTAGATTTTTCGCTGGCCTTTACGCCTAACCAAGTCACCGTGAAAAGAGGCACGTGCGGCAGCGGAACACTGACGTTGACGCGATTGAACGGATTCGATGGCACTCCGAGTTTCACGTGCACCGTGCCGGCCACCCTGGGGACCACAACGTGCGCTGTGGTGCCTGCGGTATCCGCCGCATTTAATGCACCGAAAAATTATCAGGAACTTGGCTGGTGGGGAGTAATGGCACTCCTTTTCGCCGGCTCGGCTGTGGCCGTGGTCATCAGAGGCTCCGATGCCGCAGGCAGCGGAAAAAGTGTGTGGCCCAGCCTGGTTCCAGGTTTTGCCATGGTGACGGTCCTGGCGTTGATGATTGGTTGCGGCGGCTCCTCGAAGAGCAGCAGCGGCAGCGACCCCGTCGTGAAGTACGCGTTTGCAGTTCAAGTTCCCGCGACAGCGCCTGTGGCGTCCGCGGCGGTGAACGTAACCGCGGCGATCGGCGGCATCAACCATACGGCGCAGATTACGGTGGGCATTCAATAAACTTGATTAGCGAAGCCACAGCTGAGAAGGAGAATTCCCAATGAGTCACGCGAAAGCGATTTTGAGCGCACTGCTCGTTTTGGCCCTTGGAAGCATGCAGGCGTGGGCAGGGCTGGGTCAGCCGGAAGCATCGGTGACCTCGGATCAGCTGCATATGAAGAGCGAACATCGCGTTCAGGACTTCCAGGCGTATAAGGTTCACGAACTCGCCAATACTGAAGGCGCGGTAGTTCGCGAATATGTGACGCCGGAAGGCACGGTTTTTGGGGTCACCTGGCAGGGACGTTCCACGCCCGACATGAATCAACTGCTAGCGAATTACACTAATAATTTTCAGACAGCCACGCGAGATCAGACGCAAATCCGGCAACGCAGGGGCATTACCATTAAAACGAGCGATTTCGTCTACACCAACTTCTGTCGTATGGGCGTCTGCAGCGGAAGTGCTTACGCGCCCAAGCTCGTCCCAAGCAATGTTTCGACGGGGGTGATGCGTTGAAACGCCAGTTTCTCTGCGCGGCAACAGCCGCACCTTTCTTGCTTGGCGTGATGTGCTTACTCTCGTTGGCGGGATGCGGCGGCAGCGGCTCCAACACGGTTACAGCGACAACTGTCAACAACACGGCGACTCTGACGGCGAGCTCTGGGCTTAACGGACTTTCGGGTGGAATCGTGAACGGCCTCTACATTACCGTTACGGTGTGCCAGCATGGCACAGCAACGTGCAAGCAGATCGACAACGTACAGGTGGATACAGGCTCCGTTGGCCTGCGCCTGGTTCCTGCGGCTCTCGGCTCGGTCGCCCTTACTCCGATCCTCGTGAACGCCTCCCCACTGGAGGAATGCATCCAGT
This sequence comes from uncultured Acidobacteriota bacterium, assembly GCA_963846235.1. Taxonomy (GTDB): domain Bacteria; phylum Acidobacteriota; class Terriglobia; order Acidiferrales; family UBA7541; genus Palsa-189. The sequence continues at coordinate 753,564 of CAWJVF010000002.1, read as the reverse complement.
ATGGCGATACATCCTACTCCTGGGGACCGTTGGAATTCGCTGACGTTCAGATCGCCGGCGAGAAGGCTTTAAATATCCCCGTCCAGCTTCTCGGGCAGGTTAGTGCTCCGCCACCTTCGGCGACGAATCCGACAGCCGCCGGGGTGAGTTGCCTCCAAAGCACGCCCAGCTCGAGTCTTCCGGGCACGCCGCCAGGAAATGAAGATACTGTCGCAACCCTTGGCTCAAACGGGATTCTGGGCATCGCGGGTGTAGTTTTTGATTGCGGCAACGCCACCGCCTGCACGACAGTCTCGTTTACCTCGGGATTTCCGTACTATATCTGTCCGAACGGTACCTGCCAGGCGGTGGGAGTGCCGACGGCGGATCAGTCTGTAAACCCTGTCTCTCAGTTCGCCTCGGACAACAATGGGGTGATGATCACTTTGCCCACTATAGCTTCTACCGGGGCAGTGACTGTTTCGGGCACGATGAATTTCGGAATCGCAACCCGAACGGATAATGCCCTTGGCAGCGCGACAATTTTTGCCTTGGACGCATGTGGAGACTTCCCCACGGTTACCTTTAATGGCATCTCTTATACCGATACCAACTGCACTAACAATACTGGCGGCCTGGGCGGTTTTCTCGACACGGGATCGAATGCGCTCTTTGTCTCGGATGCCAACACACTCAAAACGTTCGGTATCTCCGATTGCGCATCAGGCACGGCCGGGTTCAGCTTTTACTGTGTAAGCGGAGGAACGGCTACTCTTTCGAACATAAACTTCATCGGGTTTGGGGGCGTAGGGTCGGCCAATATTTCGCTGAACATCAACAATGCCACCACCTTGTTCAGTACGAATAATGCGGTGTTTAACGATCTCGGTAGCGATAGTATGCCTGGCGGGAATCCCTCAACCGACTTCTGGGATTTGGGGATGCCGTTTTTTCTTGGGCGAACTGTCTTTGTCGGGATCGCGGGTACAGCGGTGCCCACCGGGGCCAATGCTCCCAACGGATTCGTCGCATTCTAGGGCTGAATCGGACGCGCACATAACTTCCTGGTGTGCGCGGTGGTAGTGGCCTCAATTCCCAACGCCACCGCGCCCGAATTGGGGCGGCAGCATGCCGATCTGCTGACCGATTCCGCAAGAGTGCCGAAAAGAACGTTGCGGCTCCGCCGCACTGCCGCTTAAGATTCTCTACCCCCTTCCAAATCCAAAATTGCGCGAACTCCCTCCCCGCGCCGGAGAATACATGACTACCCTGACCGATCGTCGCAATGAGACTCGTGTGAACGTTCGAATCCCGCTGAAATTCAAGCTGATTGGCAATCAGAGCGCCGGAGAGCAAATGGCGGAGTCGGAGAACCTATCGCAGCGCGGCGTTTTCATGTGGACGGCATACCCGCTGAAGATGGGCACGCAAGTGGAACTGAGATTGAAGATGCCCAGCGAAATCTCCGGCATTCGGAGTTCGGAAGTTAATTGCACGGCGCGCGTCGTCCGGATTGGTGAGAGCGATTCCGGAGGGTTGATTGGCGTCGGATTACGGATCGAGCGTTATCACGCGACCGCCGAACGAGAGCACTGGACAAGCTGAACCCGCGCGTTATAAACGCGCGCGGCCCAGCGAGCTTTTTGCGTGACGACGGTTAGCGTTTCGCGGAAGCGGCAGGAACGTTGAAGGTAATTTTCGCCGCCGCCTCATTTTCGAATTGATCGTAGACGCGAACGGAGACAGTGTGTTCGCCGGGCGTGACTCCGCGCAGCGTAATCGAATACTGCTCCGCGGGCGAATCGCTGAGCGCGCCTTCCGGCGGCGCGATCGTCCAGTCGCCAGCGTCGAGGCTGTATTGCGCGCGCACAATGGAGCTGGCTGAGTCGGCGGCATGGAAGCGCACCGTGACAGAAGGATCGCCGGCAGGGCCCGGTGCGGGTTGCGAGGCAATTTCCGAAATCGTGGGAGGCGTGTTATCGACGACAAACCGTTCGCTCAGACGCTCGGCCTTCAACGCCTCATTCGGCGGATTTGTTCTTTCGTCAGACGCCACGATCCTCACATAGTAGGCGCCGTCGGGCATGGAGTTCGTGTCCCAGGAATAGAATTTCTGCTCGAGTTTGTCTTTCAGCAGCTTCCAATCCTTCTCGTTTTCGCCGCGATAGTAAACCGAGTAGGTCAATTCGTCGTCGTTGGGGTCTTCGGCGCTCCACAAAACGGCTTGATAGCCCTTTTGCGCGTAGCCCTGAGGCGGTGGTTCGAATCGTGGCGATTCACTGCTGCGTTGGGATGAGCCGCTTTGCGAGCCCGGCGCTGCCGGCATGCGTAACGTCACGGGCGAGGCCTGCGGCGGCCCGGCTTGCTGGCCGAAACCGGCGACTCGCACTCCGGGATTTTGCATAACAACCCCAGAAATTTCCGGCCCCAGATTCTTGGGCAGGTAAGCCATCTCAACCCAAGACAGGTCCGGCGGATTGTTACCGCCATGCAAGGTAGCCTTCCACTGAACAAAGCGCGCGGGCGGGCATTCTACTTCCTGCCCTTTGGGATCGCGATAGGGCCCTGCCCAGGGACTCCAGTTCTTTCCGGGATCGGAGGTATTTCCGGCGCGCACGGAGAACTCGATGCCCGATCCGGCGCTGTTATCGCCCCACCAGGTGAGTCTTCCCCAACGAGAAAAGATGCGCGCGTCGAAGGGTTCGGATTGGAAGGTGCCTTCCGATTTCGAGCTCGGGTCCGAGCGTAAAGACCTTGCCAGGATTGGCAGTGGCTACATAGATTTTTCCGTTCGATGCCCGCGCAAATGCAGTTACCTGTTCGGATTCAGCCTTTGCCAATCGCGAAAAGACCCGGTCGCCTTCGAGCTGCATGATGGCACCTTGATTGCCCGTGCCCAGTAGCAGCTTGCCTTCCGGAGAGAGGCCCATGGCGTAGACCGAGGTATCGCGTGAGGACCAGATTTCTTCGGGTGAACCGTCCGGAGCGATGCGATATACGGCCGCGGTCGAGAGCGCCGGGAAGGGGACAAATGGGTTGCCGGGCTGCGGTTGCTGAAGTCCTCCGGGCCCGCCGACCGTCACGGTGATGGTTTGACCGCTTGGCGCGTTCTCCTGTTCGCCTTGTTGAGCCGGCGGCTGGGGCGTCCCAGGGCGTTTTTCGCCGATTGCCGCGACATAGAGATTGCCCGCAGGATCAAGAGCCAGCGCGGTGACCTCTTTCTTAGCGGTTTCATATACAACGTATGCAGAGCGACCAGTTTCGTCAGAGCTGTCTTTTTCTTTGGCTGCCGCCTGGGCGGGGGCGCGTTTGGGCGATGACTGTCGCGGTGCCGGAGCTTTGCCATTCTGTGAGGTGGCGGATCCGTCTGCTATCGCAATACGGAGCACGAGGCCGTTGGGTTCGGTGCCCGCGAGCAGATTGCCTTTGCCATCAAGAACCAAGGTGCGAACATGAGTCTCTTCGGCGCTATAAAAAAGCTGCGAATTGCCGCTTGGATCGACGGCGAATATTTTGCCGGGATCGCCAGTCGCGACAAAGAGCGTGCCGTCAGAACCAAGCGCCAGATCCCAGATGTATTTGGTTTTAGGGTCGAAAAACACTGACTTCTGCCCGGCTGGCGTGACTTTGTAAACCTTGCCATCGGGCGCTGTGGCCACGTATAAGTTGTCGCTCTTATCAAAGATGAGCGCTTGTGCGGTCATCTCCTGCGAATCGAAAACCGTTGTAGAACCGCCGCTGTTATCGAACTTCACGATTTTGGCGTTCGAGCCGCCCGCAGCGTAGAGATTGCCGCGCGAATCGAGCTTTAGCGACCAAAGATAGGCAAGGGAGGCGTCCGCGAAGGGAGCGAACTTCGGGGCGAGCACGAGCTTCCCGTCGCTGCGCAATGCGACGCCTTTGGCGTCGCCCTTTTGGAAAGCGTCGTAATCCGATTGGCGCCAGAAACGGGTATGCTCGGCGGCCGCCGGCAAAACAGACACCAGAAAACCGGCAGCAATGACTAGAAGGCGGAAAGCTCTGGGCAAGGCGAACACGCGATCGCGCGCGCTTCGCGGTTGCGCAATTAAATCAGACATACATTCCTTTCAAACCGCAGCCGGGGAAAAACCGCGAGGATCTGACCTGCGTCTGCCGCGGACTGGATTTACTTAATTTTGATATAAACCGATGTTGAACCAGAAATGATCTCGTCCATATGGATAGACCATTCGCCAGCCGCCGATTCGCGCAACAAAGCTGAATTGCCCGGCAGCCTTTTCTGATCGAGGACGTTGATCTGCGAAAGGGGCGCGTCCGGAAGTTCCTTATCCTCTACAAGCAACGTGGGCGTCGGCTTGAGCAGCGTGACGTAAAGCTGGTTATTGCGGCGTTCGCGATTCAGCAACGAGATCAATTGATCCAGGCCGCCCAGGCGCCCTTGCGCGGCAACCAGATTGGGGATGCGATTGAGTGAATCGGCATCGCTGACTTGCACTCGTAATGTGCTGCCGCGGTTCACTTGAGCCGGAATCGTAATCGGCACGTCGCGAATCATAGGCTCGCCGCGATAAGGACGCAGAAGGACCTTGATGGTCACGGGATCCCCGGGTTGCGCTTCGCTCATCTCCGACCACGCATTCAGAATGGAAGCAACCCGGCGTTCCGGGATGCTCTCCACGCGCAGGCTTACCTTGTTGATCTTAGGCATCTCGTAAGGATTCGAGAAGATGCGCGTAAAAGTCGTCTGCACGCTGGAAGCGACGAAGGTGCCGTCCGGAACAAACTGATCGGTGGGCGCGTACATGTCTTCGAGCGACACTGGGGAATGGCCGTTGATATCAATATTGCCGCTAAGTTTCATCGTGCTGCCTTCGCCATAGGCAGTATTTTGCGTCAGGCCGTTGAAGGCAATGATGCCCATCAGAAGCGGTGTCAATTTCGGGTTCGAGATCATCTCGGAATGAAACTGTTTCTCACCGGCCGGAGTCACCACCGTGAGATCGACCGGAATCATTTGCGGCGTCGGGCCGATGCGGCCCATTACCGCAGTCAGCCGGTCCTCGGTGAGCGTGCCAATCACGCCGCCGGCATTTACGATTTTCGTGGAATTGAAATCAGAAGCGAGTGTCGTGAGGGTGCGGCCGCGCGCCAGTGGCATATCGCTCGCGCCAAGTCCGAAGAGAGGATGGCCGCAAGCATAGACGCGATCTTCTGTAACGGCAGTCACGGTGCAAGCAGCACTCATGGAAATATCGCCTTGCACGAGCAGCATGCTCACCATATCGCCGGGAACGACTTTGGCGTCATCGCTCGCGGCTGGTGCGGTCCCGCCTGCGGCTGCGACCATCCCGTAAGGCGCCCATTCATTGGCGTACTGGCGCAGCGTGGCAGGAGCGAAACCCGAAAAGACCAGGGGAGCAGCAATCGGTTCAAGAAAGGCTGCACCAGAGGCTCCAGCGGCCTGGGCCCATTTCTCGGGCACCGGATAACGCGGCCGACATGATGCCGGTGACGACGTCGAACGTACGCTCAGAGTTTTTGGGGTTGAGGCATCACCGGTGGGGATCGACAAAACATCTTCGATCGGAGTCACGCCAGCCAGAGGTTCCTTTACGAAAACCCCAAATTTCAGTGAGAGGGCTCCCATGAGCTTTCCGTCTACATAGACAGGGCTTCCGCTCATCCCCGCGACTACGCCGGTGTGCTCGGCTTTTTCTCCGTGTAATTGGACAAGGATAATCGACTGCTTTGGCCCCATAAGATTCGGCAATATGCCGATGACCTCGACGTCGAATGGCTCAATCTTATCGCCGGCAAATATCGTGTACGCGACCCCGCGCATTCCCGGTTTGACCTGTTCCAGAGGAAGAATTGGAGGCTGGTCGGTGGCGGCGCGAAGAGTCGGCGCGGCAATCGACCCAAGCGTCAGGCCAACCAAGGCAAGGAGCAGATGCCGGAATGAGTGTCTAGAAGGCGACAGCTTCAAGCACAAATAAGGCATATTATTCACCAAAGCAGACCGCGGGGTCTGACGTTCGAGGTTTACTTTCAGCAAGACACCTATCATACGCGTCATAGCTTTGGGAAGCAACGACGCGCAGCCGAACTCATTGCGCCCAAACCTTGGCTACAGTCGATTCGAACGGATAAACGTGCACCATCCAACCGAAAATCACGGGATAGAAGCGCCCTCCGGCTTCCTGGCATTGCTCTTCCGTTGAAATAGACCCGGTAAAGCCGAACTTTGTCCAATCGGCATGCGCGCCTTCACCGCGTTTTGGCATGCAGAGGTTCGTATGCTGGTGCCAGCGGGCTACGCCGATAGGGACGCGCTCGTTCAGTTCGTCCAAACTCGCAGTTTTGGGTGCGGTGTACATGGCGCCAATGAGTTCGTAGCCGCCATCCTTAGTCTTTTTGTAGAGAAGCGACGTAGCCCGCGCTGGATCGAAGGTGAAGCCTTCGAGGTATCCGTTCCAGTAGTTCGTAAAGTGATATTGAGCCTGCGGGAGGTTGGGCGCGAAAATGTGAAAGCCGTCCGCCAAGGCGACACGATAATCCCTGTATTTTTCGATAGCTTGGGCCAAAGCGGCGGAAATTTGATCTGCGCGGCGACGATCTTCGTCCGTGGCCGGACGATCCGGCGTCATGAGCATGTGAGCGCTATCCATGTGATGGCCGTGAGTCATGGATTTCATCGCGCCCGCTTGAGCATGATTACCCGTATCGTCTTCCATGTTCATCCCGGGCATGCTGCCATCGTGATGCATTCCCGGCATGCCATCGTGCTGATGAGGAGCGGAACTTTCCTTTGAATTCGGCTGTGAGTTCGGCGTCGGGTTGGCGTGCTCTGTGTCTTGCGAGGTCGATTGTGCGTGCAATAGGGCGGCGGCCGCGCCAAACAACAATACTGCCCCGGCCAAAGTGATTGTTTGCCTGCCTAAGTGGAGCCTCATATGTAAGTTGTAATACGAACCCCGCTTCCTTGCGAGAACTTTCCTAAAGCTGCTTATTTGGAAGCCACGAGGCGGCTTCGAGTTGCCGACCGTTTATTCCTACTGGCGCAAAACCAAGGGCATAGGTATCGATTTGCGCCTGGAAAGGCTTTTCTGGCCGCATGTTAGAATCCAGTCGTGACGAAACAAAATATCGAGCCGGGGCATTCGATTAACGGGACGATTGAGGTTCCCGGAGATAAATCGATCTCGCATCGTTACGCGATCCTGGCGGCTTTGGCACGAGGGCGAAGCGAAATCAGCCACTATTCGGCCGCCGCGGATTGTCAGAGCACGCTTGATTGTGTGGCGCGATTAGGGGTGAAAGTAGAAAAGAGCGGCGGAAACGGCGCTGGCGACGTGAAAATCAGCGGGACGGGTATTGATGGATTCCGAGCCTCCCGGCGTTCGCTCGATGCGGGCAATTCGGGAACGACGATGCGGCTGCTGACTGGGGTCCTGGCGGGCCAGAAGTTCGATTCGACGCTGACCGGAGACTCCTCGTTGAGAAAACGGCCTATGCGCCGGGTTATTGACCCACTGGAGCGCATGGGCGCGCGCATTCAGGCGCGCGAAACTAATTTTGCGCCACTCGAAATTGAAGGATCCGCTCTGCAGCCTATTCGTTACACGCTGCCGGTTCCGAGCGCTCAAGTAAAATCAGCAATCTTACTGGCGGGACTATTCGCCGAAGGCGATACGTCGGTCGAAGAGCCTGTCTGTACGCGCGATCACACCGAAGTGGCTCTGCAGGGTTTTGGGGCAGACGTTCGGAAGGTCGGTCGCGTGGTAAGCGTTTCTGGGCGGCCGCGCCTGGACGCCCGGCAAATCATGGTTCCGGGCGATCTTTCTTCGGCCGTGTTTTTCCTGGGGGCGGCGCTTATTCTTTCCGGCTCCAATTTGATCATTCACAATGTCGGATTGAATCCGACGCGTTCTGCCGTGCTCGATGTGCTGGGCGGGTGGGGCGCTCCGGTAAGCATCGTAGCCTTGCGGGGAGAATCGGGAGAACTGATCGGAGATATATCCGTACGCCACGCCCATCTATCGGGAGGGACGCTCTCAGGCGAACTGATTGCGCAATTGATCGATGAGCTGCCCATGCTTGCCGCGCTTGGCCCTTACACCGAACAAGGAGTGGAGATACGCGACGCCGCGGAGTTGCGACTGAAGGAAAGCGACCGCATTGCCGTGCTGGCCGATAATCTACGCCGCATGGGCGCTCAAGTGGAGGAACGCCCCGATGGCTTGCGGATAGAAGGAAGACGCGCCGGACGTTTGCGCGGCGCGGAAATCGACCCGCGCGGGGACCATCGCATGGCCATGGCTTTTGCCGTAGCAGCGTTGGGCGCCGAAGGCAGATCCGTTATTCGCGATAGCGATTGCGTAGGCATCTCTTATCCGGATTTCTTCAAAGTTCTGGCAAGCACAGTCGAACGTTAATTGGAAGTTAAGCGAGAATGAAATTACGGCCTGCGATGGGTTTTCATTAAGCGCTGCCACAAATTTGCAACGGCTGGGGTTCCTTGACACCTCATTGCACTGCGGTTAGGCTCGCCAACGGATGCGCGGCTTCTTTCGCAAAGTTCTTGTCGTAGCTTTAGCATTAGGGGCGCTAGCCGCGCTCACCTATTTTTCCCGCCGAAAGATCCACTTAGGCGACTTTACCTGGAGCCGATTCACACACGCCGTTGGCCAGGCAAACATCTGGCTTCTGCTCCTATCGCTCTTCGCTGTCTACGGTGCGTACGCTCTACGATCGCTCCGCTGGCAGAGGCTCTCGCGTCATCTGGGTCCAACGAAATTCCTGGATGTGTACAACGCGACGCTGATGGGCTTTGCCGCCATATTTATTCTCGGCCGAGCCGGCGAACCTGTTCGCCCGTTGCTGCTCGCGCGCAAGACTGGCCAGCCCGTCCCCATCATGTTTGGCGTTTGGGTACTGGAGCGTATCACCGATTTCGGGGCCGCAGTAGGCTTAGCGGCGCTAAGCCTGCTTGTGTTTGCAGAGAAACTTGCCGACGCGGGTTTGAATACGGATTGGGTGGAAAACGCACGGGACGGCGGGTGGCTTTTGCTGGCCATCCTCGCAGCCGTGGTGGCGCTGATGTTTTATTTCCGATTGCATGGCGCGGGCGTTCTGCAACGCCGCCTGCACTATTGGGAGAATACGACAGGCTTCAGGCACTGGCTGGCAGAGATCATCTCCGGTTTCAGCGAAGGCCTACAGGCGATTCGCACGACTTCGGATCTCTTGATGACGATCGTCTACACAGTTGCGCATTGGGGATTAGTAACATTGTCGTATTTTTGGATCGCGAAGGCGTTCGAAAGCGTCTTCGTGCAGTCCGACGTGACTTTCCCCGGTGCGATGCTGCTATTGGCGATCACGTTGGTGGGCTCCGTTTTGCAATTGCCGGGCGTGGGTGGCGGGGCTCAAGTGGCCAGTTTTATCGCATTGACCACAATTTTCGGCGTCGAGCAGGAGCCTGCGGCGGCTCTTGCTATCGTCTTGTGGCTTATTACATTTGCGTCACCGACATTGGTTGGTGTCCCCTTACTGATACACGAAGGATTGTCGATGGGCGAGTTGCGCAAACTTGCGCGGGCAGAGAAAGAGGCCGAACACAAAGGGAAACATGTTTCGTTGACAGGCGTAGGAGACAGCCGTTCCCGAGGCGACCAGGCGAGAGGGGGTAGCGCCGGTTGAAATGCCCGTTCTGCTCGTTTAGCGACGACAAGGTGATCGATTCTCGCGAAGGGCGTACGGGCGATCTGATCCGCCGTCGCAGGGAATGCCTCAAATGCGGACGGCGCTTCACGACTTACGAGCGAATCGATGAGATTCCCTACATGGTCATCAAGAAAGATGGCCGGCGGGAAAGATTTGACCGTCAGAAGATTCTGCAGGGACTACTGAAGTCTTGCGAAAAGCGCCCCGTGCCTACGGCACGACTGGAGGCGCTGGTGGATGAGGTCGAGCGATTCGTTCACGACGCTCCAGAGCGCGAACGAACCACGAGTGAGATTGGCGAATTGCTGATGTCCCGTCTGAAGAAGCTGGATAAGGTCGCTTACGTGCGGTTTGCGTCGGTCTACCTCGATTTCAAGGACGTGCGAGAGTTTATGACCGAGTTGAAGGGCCTGCTTCGGGAACACTCAAGAAAATAGATTGCGGCGGCTCGCAGGTTCAGGGGATTTCCAAACGCCGGCCGTGAAAGTCTTGATCTGGTTAAATCCGAGACTTGCATATAAGCCCACGGCGCGTTGATTGGCCGCAGTGACAGTGAGCGAAAGAGCACTGAACCGCTGCGCCCGCAAAGCTTGAATGGTGGCCTGAATCAACCGCCTTCCGAGCCCCTGCCGCTGATAACCGGGCATCACGCAAATCTGAGTTGTATGACCCACTCCCGGGGCGACTGCCGAGGTCAGCACGGCGCCCACTAGTTCGTGGCTATGCGGCGCACGCAAGACAAAGGAGGCATGCTCCTGGAATTGGCCGCAGCCCGGTAACATGATGATGTTCTTCAGGAACTTGAGCGCGCCGTCTTCGCTGCGATATTGGTCATTGATCTCCCCGTCCATGTGGTCCGCATAAGCCAATTGGATCAGCCGCGCACAGGGCGCGAAGTAACGATCGTTCCACTCTTCCAGCCGGAGTCCTGAGTGCTCGCTTGACTTTGGCGTGTCGCCATTTGGCCCTGAGTTGAGCGCGGCCCGGCTGAGATCGAGCAGCATGAATTGCCGCGGATAGAGGCGGAAGCCGTGCTTCGCAAGGGCGGCATCGAACTCGCATCCGAAGGGGACCAACTGAGCTTCGATGCGCCCGATGTAGGGAAGCGACCGGAGTGTTTCGAGTGTGCTGGTGAGAAGCCTATTTGCCAGAGGCATCTGAGGAAAACGCGGCGAGACATACAAGCCGCCCAGCAACCCCTTGTGTTCCTCGATGACGTAAAAGGCGTAACCAGCAGCTTCACCGCCTTCCAGGGCGGCACAGCCAGCGAGCGATCTGGCTTCCACGAACCTCTTGATCAAGTCAAGCGAAGCCCGATAATCCCAGCGCAGTTCTTCCCGCCATCGCTGCGCTTCTTCAGCCAGTAGCGGCTCGATTTGGCGTGAACTCAGTTGTCGTAGGTCCACGATGGTCATGAGGCTCCCTAATCCAGAGCGACCCGCGATGCCGATGGCCTTATGATAGCGCCGCCCGAGCCTGCCGTCGCCAAAAACTGTCGATTGCGACACGTGCCAGTTTATCGCGCACGTTTCAGTGAGTTCCCTTGTGCTAACATGCGGCGGCCGGAACCTTTCAAGGCGGACATGGCGCTTCTTTCGGAACTGCGTTATCCAACACGCTGGTACTCCAAATTAATTGCCGCAGTTCTGGCGCTCTCTTTTTTCACTTTTGTCGCAGCCGCGATCATATCGGGCTTTGTCGTATACAACATTGTCACGCCCCGGACGGGTAGCCAGCCGATCGATTTGGCGAATTTTCCGGGCCATCCAGAGCAGATCTCTTATTCGGGCCAAAGTGTGGGGACGCACGAGGGTTGGTTTTTTCCGGGATTGAAATCGGCGCCGACAATTCTCTTATGCCCCGGGTACGGTGAGGGCCGCGAGGAATTATTGCCATTGGCGACGTCTCTTCAGGAGCAGGGTTACAACGTCACTCTTGTACAGTTTACGGGGGAAGGCTCCAAGACGGGGGTTGGAACGACGCTCGGTTACCGTGAAGTTCAGGAATTACGCGCGGCCTTATCCGCGCTGGCGCAGCGCACGGATGTGGATAAGTCCCGATTTGGCTTGTGGGGCACGGACATGGGCAGTTACGCGGCGCTTTCGCTGGCGGAATCGGATCCTCGGGTTCGAGGAATTGCAATTGAATCGGTATACGATGAGCCGAATCAGATGCTGCGTATCCTCGTGAACCGCTACGGGATTGGCTCGCTGCCGCTTTTGTCCACGTTTGCGGAAAGAGGCTTCGCATGGCTGAATTACAACGATGCCGGAGTTCCTCCGCTCGCGCAACGTTTGCCACGTTTGGCTGGAGTGCCGAAGCTGTTTATAGAAGCTGCGGACAACCCCGATCTCGGCAAGTTCACTAGCCGCCTTTTTGTTGCGGCTCCGGAACCAAAAGAGGAAGCGACGATAGTGCACGGGAATTACGCCGGAATGCTGGACGAGGAGAAACGCAGCTATGAAAACCGCATCGCCAGCTTCTTTCTTTCGAATCTTCCGAGATAGCCGCGGCTAATTCGCGGCTAATTAATGACTGCGACGATTACACATAAAAAACTGGTCGAGCGTAGCTGAATTGTTGTTCGATGCGTTGATTCGCCGATCTTCGCTGGTGGCGAATGGGCCATTGCGTCCCGCATAATGGCGCCTCATGCGCGAGCGTCTCGAGTATGCCGCCGGTTGGTTCCTGCTTAAATTCCTCGGGTTATTTCCTCGGAGTGTGGCTCGAGGCGCGGGCGTGCTCGTTGCCAATTGTCTGTTTTTCATTCGCGCGCCGCTTCGAAGAGTGGCGGAATTCAACCTGCGACTGGCCTTTCCGGAATTGCCGAAGTCCGCTCGCCGCGACATTTTGAAACGCATGGTGCGAAACGTCGGCTGGTTGGCTGCCGAATTCGCGCACCTGCCGCGCTACAACCGCAGCAACATTGAGAAGATAATGATTCTGGACGGCCTCGAAAATTTCGAGGCGGCGGAACGGCGCGGCAAGGGTGTTCTTTTCTTGACCGGACACATGGGCGCCTGGGAGCTTGAGCCATATGCGCACGCTGTCTATAACCGTCCGATCTATTTTCTGGTGCGGCCGATCGATAATCCTCGCGTGGATGCACTGGTGAACCGCTACCGTTGCGCATCCGGAAACCAGCCGATCAGGAAAAACGAATCCGCGCGGGCCATTCTTCGGATTCTTCGCGGAGGCGGCGTAATCGGCGTCCTGGCAGACCAGAACACGGTCCCAGCCGAAGCGGTTTTCGTGGATTTCTTTGGGATTCCCGCGGCCACAACCAGCGGAATCGCACGCCTGGCACGCCGCACTGGAGCAGCCGTGGTTCCTGCTTCCAACTATTGGGATCCACGAATACGCAAGTATATTTTGCGTTACGATCCCGCCATCGAACTTCCTTGTACCGAAGACGAGGAAAGCGATATCCGTAATTTTTCGGCGCGTTTCAATCAGGTAATCGAAGACTATGTGCGGCGCTTTCCGGACCAATGGCTCTGGGTACATCGGCGATGGAAGACCCGGCCAGCAAATGAATCGGCAATCTATCCGGACCAGCAGAACGAATACGCTAAACAAACGGAGTAGGTATCTCGGCGAAGGAGACCGGTGATCATGGCGAATCGAACGGCCGGAGATCTGGCGAACTACCTTGGGTGTTCTCTTCAGGGCGAAAGCGGCCTGTCGTTGAAAGGGCTAGCTAGTCCCGAGGCGGCCGAGGCGGACGATCTTATTTATCTCGATTCAAGCCGCCATATCGAGCGAGTTGACAGATCGGCGGCGCGGTGCGTGATCACCTCGCCCGATCTAATCGTGTCTGGAAAAACGCTGATCCTGGCGGCCCGCCCGAAGGTGAGCTTTGCACGGGCTGCGGCCTGGCTGGTTCCTTCTTCTCCGATTGCCTATGGAGTGCATTCAACGGCGGTTATAGCCGAGTCCGCACATCTGGCGCGTGGAACGGCCGTGGGCCCATTTACCGTAATCGAGGAGGGAGTTGATATCGGCGAGGAGAGTCAGATAGGAGCTTACTGCTTCCTCGGACGCGGAACTCGGGTCGGCAGGAATTGCCGTTTATATCCTCGCGTGACGGTTTATGGCGGCGTGAAAATCGACAACAACGTCGTTGTCCACTCGGGAGCCGTTTTGGGTTGCGATGGATTTGGTTACGTTACCGATCAGGGCAAGCATTGGAAATTCCCGCAGGCCGGTGGCCTGGAGATCGCAGACGATGTAGAAATCGGCGCCAATACGACGGTTGCGCGTGGCTCACTCGGAATCACACGGCTGGAGTCCCAAGTAAAACTCGATAATCTCGTACATTTGGCGCACAACGTTCAAGTTGGGGAGCGAACGCTCATCGCGGCGCAGACCGGCATTGCGGGATCTTCAGTCGTTGAAAGCGACGTGATGGTCGGAGGGCAGGTGGGCATCGCGGATCACTGCCGCTTGGAAGCGGGATGTGTGGCCGGTGCTCAGGCAGGAATTCCGAGCGGGAAAATAATTCGCCGCGGGCAGATTGTGTGGGGCACGCCCGCGCGCCCGCTCGACCAGGTTAAGGAACAGCACGCACTCCTCGCACGCCTGCCGGAGTTGGCTGAGCGCGTCCGCAAGCTAGAGGAGCAGACGCGGGAAGGTTAGAGTGTTTCTTTTTTCGATAAATTGAAGGGTTGCCGATTCACGACATGCATCTTCATTATTGACCGGCAACTCAATAGTGCTTGATAATGTGATCTGCACTGAGGGTGAAGGGGTGGTCAGGTCAGGGGGACGGAAACGGATGGGTTGCCTGCCATCCGGAACTAGCGCACAACCGTATCCCGAAAAGACGTAAGCCTGCGACCCACGGGTGTGACCCTGAGTGGTTCCTGCTGCAGCGATTTCGCTGGAGCATGCATCTGAGGGGAAATGGCGTCCAGCACGAGATTCGGCGTTGAGGCTCCCGCAAGCCAGCCGCAAATCGCGGCGACAGGGGTTATCAGTGACGAACTGACCGAAGCCATCGGTCGGGGCGTGAAGTATCTTCTTTCGCTGCAAGCTTCCGAGGGGTACTGGATCGGGGAACTCGAGGCCGATACCACCCTTGAATCAGACTACATTTTCTATTTGCATATCCTGGATAAGGCTGATCCCCAGCGTGTAGCCAAGCTCGCCAATTACATTCGCCGGCGTCAATTGCCGGACGGCGGATGGAACATTTACTTTGGCGGTCCATCCGAACTCAATGCCACCGTTAAGGCTTACTTTGCGCTGAAGCTTGCCGGAGACCGGCCGGATCAACCGCACATGGAGCGCGCTTGTGCGCGCGTGCTGGAACTAGGCGGGTTGGAATCCACGAATTCATACACGCGCTTTTACCTCGCCCTGGTGGGGACGGTCGTTTGGGACATGGCTCCGGCGATTCCTCCCGAGCTCATGTTGCTGCCGTCTTGGTTTGCTATCAATATTTACGAAATGTCTTCGTGGACGCGCGGGATTGTCATTCCGTTGGCCATTATTTATGCCCACAGGCCCGAATGGAAATTGCGCGAACCGGTGGGTCTCGACGAACTTTTTCGCGACTCATCTGCCAAGGCCAGCGCATTTGCCTGGGGCGATCGCTTTTTCTCGTGGAGAAACTTTTTCCTGGCGCTTGATCGCGCGTTGAAACTCTACGAGCGTGTCCCATGGAAGCCACTGCGACAGCGTGCGTTGCGGCAGGCTCAGAGTTGGCTCCTGGAACACTTGGAGCGCAGCGACGGATTAGGAGCTATCTATCCCGCGATGATGAACGCGGTCTTTGCGCTCAAGGCGCTGGGGTATTCTCCCGACGATCCGCTCACAGCTCGCGAAATCGGGCAACTCGCGGGTTATGAAATCGAGGATAGCGACACCATACGCTTGCAGCCGTGCATCTCGCCGGTCTGGGATACGGCGATTGCCATGGTCGCGCTCGAAGAATCCGGGCTGCCGGCCGATCATCCTGCACTGGTACGCGCTGCGGAATGGCTGCTCAAGAATCAGGTTCTCGGTTCGGGCGATTGGCAAGTGAAGAATCCGAAGGGACGCCCCGGCGGATGGGTTTTCGAATTTCGCAACGACTTTTATCCAGACGTCGACGACACCGCTTTCGTTTTGATGGCTCTCCAACGTGTCGATTATCCGGACCGGCGGCGTCTGACGGCAGCGGCCCGGTGTGGAGTGGATTGGTTGCTCTCGATGCAGAATCGCGACGGCGGCTGGGGAGCTTTCGATCACAATAACGATCGGCAGCTGCTGACGGAAATTCCTTTCGCCGATCACAATGCGATGATTGATCCATCGTCCGCCGACGTGACCGCGCGGGTCCTCGAGTGCCTCGGCCGGAATGGCTGGTCCGTGAATCAGCCGGTAGTGAAAAGGGGAGTGCAGTATCTGACGAAGGACCAGTGTCCGGAAGGGCCTTGGTTTGGGCGCTGGGGCGTGAACTACGTCTATGGCACGAGCGGCGTTTTGCGAGCCCTCGAAACGATTGCCCTCAACGCTCGCGATTATTGCCAGCGTGCCGTGGCGTGGCTGCGCGCAGTCCAGAACGACGACGGCGGCTTTGGCGAATCGATCGCGTCTTACTACGATCCGAAGCTAAAGGGGCAGGGCGCCAGCACTCCGTCTCAAACCGCATGGGGCTTGATTGGCCTTTTGGCCGCGGCCGACAAAGACGATCCGGCAGTGTCCGACGCCGTGCGGCATTTGCTCGAGCAGCAGAATGCCGATGGTTCCTGGGACGAACAGCAGTTTACGGGTACCGGTTTTCCCTGCGTCTTTTATTTGAAATATCACCTTTACCGGAATTATTTTCCGTTGTACGCGCTCTCGCGGTATCGCAATTTACTGCAAGATGTGAAGGAGTTTCACGCGTTCGAGATCCGCCCAGAGGGAGAGAATCTCTCGGGCACCCCACGAGGTAATGGATGAGATATCCGTTGAAAATGACCACGAATCTGGCGCGATACATCGCCAGTAAGCGCCTGCATGGAACCGCGAAGTTTCCAATGGTGCTGATGCTCGAACCGCTCCATGCATGCAACCTGACGTGCACGGGTTGCGGCCGCATTCGGGAATACAAGTCGACCATCAACGAGATGCTCAGCGTCGAAGAGTGCCTCGCGGCAGTGGACGACTGCGGCGCGCCGGTGGTCTCGATTTGCGGCGGCGAACCGATGATCTATCCCGAAATCGGAAAGCTTGCGGGCGAGATTCTGGACCGCGGAAAACACATTATTCTTTGCACCAACGGCATGTTTACCCGCAAACGCCTGCATGAATTCCGGCCCACTTCCAGCTTTTTCTGGAACGTACACCTGGACGGCATGGAGCGGACTCACGATCTCTGCGTGGAGCGCGACGGCGTTTTTCGCGAGGCCGTCGAAGGTATAAAGGCGGCGAAAGCGGCGGGCTTCATGGTCTGTTCGAATACAACTATTTATAAAGAGACAAATCTGGATGAGATTGCCGAGCTATACGATTATCTGGACACGTTGGGTGTCGACGGTTACATGCTTTCGCCGGCCTACAACTACGCCGCGGTCATGACCAAGGACATCTTCATGTCGCGAGAAGATGTGCGGGACAAATTCCGCAAAGGCCCTGGCGCTGCTCGACAAATACAACCTTATGGTGTCGCCGATTTATCTCGATTTCCTGCGAGGTGAGCGCGAGCTCGACTGCACCGCCTGGGGCACGCCAACCTTCAATCCGCGCGGATGGAAGGGGCCGTGCTATCTGATTACGGATAATCACTATGGCTCGTACGGGGAGTTGATTGAGAAGACGCCTTGGGAGAAATACGGCCCTGGGAATGATCCGCGCTGCGCGGATTGCATGATGCACGTCGGCTTTGAGCCTTCGCCCATTCTCGGTGCAAAACGCCAATTGGGTGATACCTGGAAAATGTTGAAATGGCAGTTCTCCGGCCGCATGGGCGGAAATCGGAAAGATGCGAATCGCACGGGCGGCGATGGCTTTGGCGACGGACGCGGGACGCCAATGCCGCCACCGCAAGATTTGGTTTCCCCGGACGGAACATTGCGCGTGTTATGACGACGTTAGTCACTGGCGCCAGCGGATTTCTGGGCTGCCACGTGGCGCGGCTGTTGGCGGAGCGCGGCGAGCGAGTTCGCGTGCTGCTGCGGCAGTCGAGCCAGACGAAACTGCTCGAGAGTTTGGCCGTGGAGCGCATTTCAGGCGACCTGCGCGATCCCGCTTCGCTCGATCGGGCCTTGGCCGGTGTGTCCACCGTTTACCACGTCGCCGCGGATTATCGTTTGTGGGCACGTGACCCGGGCGAGATTTATGAATCGAACGTCCAGGGCACACGGAACTTGCTCGATGCGGCGCAGCGCGCTGGGGTGGAGAAATTCGTTTATACAAGCACGGTGGGAACGATTGCGGTGCCGCGCGACGGCATGCTGCCCGACGAGAGCATCGTCACATCGATAGACGAAATGATCGGCGTGTACAAACGTTCGAAATGGCTCGCGGAGCAAGAAGCGCGAAAAGCGGCCTCGGCGGGATTGCCGGTGGTTATCGTGAATCCCACCACGCCGGTCGGGCCCGGCGATGCCAAGCCGACACCCACGGGACGAATCATCGTCGATTTCTTGAATGGCCGTATGCCCGCTTACGTCGATACAGGGTTGAATTTTGTTCCTGTGGAAGATGCGGCGGCGGGCCATCTCCTTGCAGCCGACCGAGGGCGCGTAGGTGAGCGATACATTCTTGGCGGCGAGAATCTCACGCTGAAGCAGGCGCTGGAGATTCTTTCGCAGGTCTCAGGCCGCCCAGCGCCGCGCGTGCGGATTCCGCATCTCCTGGCGCTTGGCGCCGCGTACGCTGACGCTGCCTTTTCGCGACTCGTTGGGCGTGAGCCGCAAATTCCACTCGACGGGGTGCGCATGGCGCGGCACAGCATGTTCGTGAATACGGAAAAGGCACGCGCCGAGCTGGCATTCAGGACGGGGCGGCTGGCTGCGGCATTTGAACGGGCAGTACGCTGGTATGAGTCGAACGGCTTTGTGCGTGGAGCGCGGGGGGCCGACATGGCGGCTCTGCGCGCAGCTTGAAGGAATTGAAACAACACCTGGGGAAGTTGCAGTACGAGGATGAAGATTCTGGTAACGTTCGCGGTGGCTAGTGAATTCGCAGCGTGGCGCCGGCAGCACGACTTCCGGCAGGTCGCGCACGAACCATTCGCCTTGTATGTCTCGGAGATTGCCGGGAATGCCGTGCGGGCGCTTGTGACTGGCATGGGCACGGCTGCCGCGACCGACGCGACACGCTGGGCGCTCGCCTCGCCGGCCGATATTTGCATATCGAGTGGATTTGCCGGCGCGCTAAATCCGGAATTGGAAGTAGGCACGGTTTTAGCGGGGCGGGTGGTTTTGCGAGCGGAGCACGAACTCGCCGTGGCGAGCGATCATCAGCTCGTTGCCGTTGCCGAAGATGCGGGAGCGAGGCAGGTCAATCGATTCCTTACTTCAGAACACTTGATTGCAGACGCCGCGCAGAAGATCGCCTTGGCCGGCGAAGCAGACGCCGTGGAGATGGAGAGCTTTGTTATTCTGGCCGAGGCGGCCCGACATGGCGTGCGCGCGGCGGCAATACGTTGTGTGAGTGACGCGGCCTCGTACTCTCTGCCGTACGATTTCGACCAGGCGCGCGATACGCGAGGGCAAATCAGTCTGAGTGCGCTGGCGAGCCAGATCATCCGGCAACCTCAGCGGTTGCCGGCGTTATTGCGTTTCGCCCGCGACTGCAGGTTTGCGGCACGGCAGTTGGCTGATTTTTTGGATCATTATTTGCAGTTACTCAGCGCCCGCCTGGACCTCTCGCAATCGGAGATGGTGGCCGCGACATGAGCATGGCGACCAATCTCATAGCAGACTCTGCAAGTCGCACCACGCTTCCTCTGAAAATGCGCGCGGGTGTTTATCGCGGACCCGGCAGCGTGGCGACCGAGACGGTTCCCGTCCCGGAAATCGGCGAAGGTGAAGTTTTGATTCGGGTCGCGGCATGCGGTATCTGCGGGACAGACCTGAAGAAGATACAGCACGGCTTTATAAAGCCTCCGCAGATTTTTGGACACGAAGTAGCTGGCACGATCGCCGCGGTGGGAGAGAGTGTGCGTCACTGGAAGGAAGGCGACCGCGTCGTCAGTTTCCACCACGTTCCCTGCGGCGCCTGCTTCTATTGCGACCGGCGGCTTTTCTCGCAATGCCCGGCCTACAAGAAAGTGGGCCTTACAGCGGGCTTCGACCCCAACGGAGGGGGCTTTGCCGAATACGTGCGGGCGATGCCATGGATCGTCGAACGTGGAATTGTAAAGATTCCTGCCGACGTAAGTTTCGAGGAAGCGACGTTCGTGGAGCCGGTGAACACCTGCCTGAAAGCTGTGGAGAAGGCTCGGGTGGAGCGCGGCGAGAACGTCGTGGTTATAGGCCAGGGGCCCATCGGTCTGCTGTTGATGTTGCTCGCGCAGCGGGCGGGCGCCCGCGTGTTTGCCACCGATCCGATGGCGGAGCGGCGCGCCGTGAGCGAGAGATTGGGCGCGGCGGCGGCGCTTGATCCTCGAGCCTGCTCGGTCGCCGAGGAAGTTCGGAAACTCACATCAGGCCGGGGAGCAGATGTGGTGCTGGTCGCGGTTCCAATCCCAGCGGCACTGTCTGAGGCGCTTGCCACCGCAAGGCCCGGCGGCCGCGTGTTGCTCTTTGCTCAGAATGATCCGCACATGAAGATCGAATTCGCGGCCGCGGAAATCGGTGTGGAAGAGAAAGAGATTCTCGGAAGTTACAGCGCTGCCGTGGATCGCCAGGAGGAGTCGGCGAATCTGGTTTTTTCGCGGGCGCTGCCTGTGTCCGCGCTCATCACGCATCGCTTTTCACTGGAGGAGTTTGGGACGGCGTTGTCGCTTGCGGCACGGCCGAACAACTCTTTGAAAATTGTGGTCATCCCTTGAGAAGGAGAATTAAGGACGTTCATGGCTTTTACATGCTCTTCGCCTGATCTGCGGAACGGAATTTGAATTCATGGGAACTCTGACACAGCCATTAACGGAAACCAAATCAAGCGGGCACATGACCGCTGCCGTTCTCTACGGCAGTGAAGACCTGAAGATCGAGAAAATCGATATTCCGACGCTGGCTCCTGATGAGGCACTGGTGCGTGTGAAGGTAGCGCTTACCTGCGGAACCGACCTCAAGGTGTGGAAGCGCGGATACCATGCACGCATGATCACGCCGCCGGCGGTTTTCGGACATGAACTTGCGGGCGTGGTGGAGCAGGTCGGTTCGGAGCTTGTTGACAGCTTGGAGCTGGGCTCGCGTGTTATGCCGGCGAATTCCGCGCCTTGTGGCGTATGCTTTTTCTGCCGCAGGGAGCACAGCAACCTCTGCGAGGACTTGCTGTTCAACAATGGCGCTTATGCCGAGTACATTCGCGTCCCGGGCCGTATCGTCCGCAAGAACATGCTGAAGATTCCGGCCCACGTGACATTTATGGACGCTGCGATGGCGGAGCCGCTCGCGTGTGTGCTGCGAGGCATTCACGAAACGGGTGTACATCCCGGGGACACCACCGTGCTGATCGGTTGTGGGCCCATCGGTTTGAAATTTATTCGAATGCTCTCGTGCCGTGGCGTTCATGTGATTGCGCTTGGTAAGCGGCCTGGCCAGGTGAAAGCGGCAGAGCGCATGGGAGCGCGAGCCGCCTTTGACGTCAGCACTCTTTCTGATCCGATTAGCACTGTACGCCGGCTCACGGAAGGCAGCCGCGGCGCGGACTCAGTAATTGAAGCCGTAGGGTCTCCGCGTACCTGGGACTGGGCTCTAAAAATGGTCCGTTGCGGTGGGACGGTCAATCTCTTTGGGGGCTGCCCGCAGGGCACCCGGGTCGAGCTCGATCCCACGGCGCTGCATTATTCTGAGATCAGCATCAAATCTACCTTTCATCATACGCCGCGGTTTATTCGAGAGGCCATGGAAGCCATTGCCCGCGGCGAAATTCGCGCCCGGGATTTCGTCAATGCGGAAATTCCGTTGCGCGAGCTTCCCTCGATGTTCGAACACATGAAGCATCGGAATGGCGAGATGAAAGTCGCGGTGATTCCGTAAGCGGCTGCGCCGGCCGGTTTGTATTCATCGAAATTCATGCGCTCACCTGAAATCGAAATAGCTGGACCCTTGCCGGCGCCCGGCTGCCCGGTGACGGAGGCGGAGCGCTACACCTCGCTGGCTGGCGACGCACCATTACGAAAATTTCCACGTAGTGTCCTGGATGTTGCCCCGGCATCTGCGCCGGCATTTTTATAACGTTTACGCCTACTGTCGCTGGGCGGATGACCTTGGGGATGAAGTTGCGGATCCAGCGCATGCATTGGAGCTGCTCGACTGGTGGGAGAGCGAGCTGAATCTTTGTTACGAAGGCCGGCCCAGTCATCCCGTGTTCGTGGCGCTCGCGCCAACAATTCGTGAGTTTGATATTCCCGCAGAGCCGTTCCGCGATCTACTCGCCGCTTTCCGGCAAGACCAGACTATCCATCGCTATCCTACCTGGGAGGATCTGGTCGGCTACTGCCGCTATTCAGCGAATCCAGTCGGCAGGTTGGTGCTTTATCTCTGTCGTTATCGAGACACGGAGCGCCAGCGTCTTTCAGACGCGACGTGCACGGCGTTGCAGCTTGCTAATTTCTGGCAGGATGTCTCACGGGACTTGGGCAAGGGGCGCATCTATATTCCCATCGATGCGCTGGCACGTCATGGGCTCGAAGCAAAGGATATCGAAGCGCGGATTTTCGATGAGCGCTACGCGGCAGTGATGCGCGACTTAATCGCGCGCACGCGAGAATTGTTCGCTGAAGGATGGCCGCTGGCTGCAACCCTGGATTCCCGTTTACGCCTGGATATTGAGCTATTCAGCCGCGGCGGTTTGGCGATCCTCGATGCTATTGAATCGATGGGCTACAACACGTTGGCGGAACGGCCGTCCATCGGTGGAGCGAAACGTGTGCTTTTGTTTGGCCGTGCTCTGGCGAACCAGGTTCTCCCGGGGATGAATTCAAATAAGCCCTCGACGACCATCTCCAAAGTCGACGCCCCCAGCAGAAGTCCTTCTCGACAATTTAAGAGTGGGACAGGGTCGAAAGCTCCTACGAATACTGCCGGGGCGTCGCGCGAAATGCTGCCAGCAATTTCTACTATGCGTTTTATATGCTGCCGCGGCCTAAGCGCGATGCTCTTTGTGCCATCTACGCATTCATGCGGCTCGTCGATGATGCGTCTGACGCGCCGGTATCTGCTGTTGCGGCCGCGGACGAAGACGCGCTAAGGCGCGCGTCCCTCAGCCGTTGGCGCGTGCTTCTGGATAACTCTGTGGCGGGCGATACGAGTGGTCATGCCATCCTTCCGGCTTTTGCCGACGCCGTAAAGCGTTATGGGATTCCCTCGCGCTATTTCCACGATTTGATTTCCGGCGCTGAAATGGACTTGGTGGAAACGCGGTACGCGACCTTTGAGGCTTTGCAGGAATACTGCTATCGTGTGGCCGGCACGGTTGGGCTCACCTGCGTGCACGTTTTCGGTTTCGAAGATCCGCATGTTCTGGAGTTGGCCCAGCATCTTGGCATCGCCTTCCAGCTTACGAATATTCTGCGCGACGTCGGCTCTGACCTTGCGATCGAGCCGTGTTTATATTCCTGCCGAAGATCTTTCGCGTTTCGGATGCAGCGTGGCGGAACTGGAGCGCGGCGCGGTAACGCCTTCCGTCAGGGAATTGTTTCGCTTCGAAGCGGAGCGAGCGTGGAAATTCTATCGCGAAGGGGCTCGGCTCATTGGCAAAGTCGACGCGGACAGCAGGGCGGCTTTGTGGGCCTTGGCACGCATCTACAGCAGTTTGCTGGCTCGTATCGAAGAGCGCGACTTTGATGTATTTTCCGCGCGCGTGCGGCTGAATACCGCGGAGAAGGCGCGCATCCTCGTGCGCGCTCGTTTGGGCTGGTGGTCGGAGGCGGATGTCCTCGAAGAGCGTGATCGTGATCGGCGGCGGCCTGGCGGGGCTCTCCTCGGGCGTCGCGCTAGCTGAAGCGGGATTCCGGGTAAAACTGCTCGAGCAGCGTCCTTTTTTGGGTGGCCGCGCGTCCTCCTATAGCCTGCCGGATGGCGAGGAGATCGATAATTGCCAGCACGTCACGCTCGGCTGCTGTACCAATCTGGACGATTTCTATCGGCGGGTAGGCGCGCTCGGAAAAATCGCCCGTTACGAACGCCTGGTTTTCGTAGATTGTGTTGGGCATCGTGGGGTGATGGAAGCTTCGGCATTGCCGCCGCCTTTGCACCTCGCCGCTTCCATGGCGTTCTACCCTTCGCTGGGCTGGGCTGAAAAGCGCGGCATTGCCGAAGCAATGCTCTCGATCGCCCGGCAGGGCGGCCGTAACAATGACGGCGACGCGGTGGGGTGCAGCATGCTGGATTGGCTCCGCGCGCATGGCCAAAGCGAGGGCGCCATGTCGCGGTTCTGGTCCGTCGTACTCGTCAGCGCGTTAAACGAGGAGCTTGCACGCACCGAAGCGCGTTACGGGCTGGACGTTTTCTGGAAGGCGTTTCTTTCTTCGCGATCTGGATATGTCGTCGGGATTCCGCGAGTCCCATTGGGCGAACTTTATGAAGGGTGTCGCACGGCCATCGAGCAGCGGGGCGGGGAAGTGCGTTTGCCGGGCGGCGGTGCGTGATTTGAAAGAGGATGATGGCAGGATCTCAGGCGTGAGTTTGGACGGAGGACGCCAGCACTGTGCGGATTTCTACATCCTCGCGGTGCCGCATGAGGCTGCACTCAAGCTTTTGCCGGAGCGCATTGCTCGAAGCTGAGCCGCAGCTCCGCCAGATTCGGAACCTGGAGGTATCGCCAATCACCAGCGTGCACTTTTGGTTCGACCGGGACGTGATGGCTGAGCCATTCGTGACGCTGCTCGACCGTACGACGCAATGGATATTCAATAAGTCGCGCTTGAGTGAGGGGCCGGGCTCGGGACGATACCTGCAATCGGTAATCAGCGCTTCCTATGGACTCGTGGAGCGCACGCGTCAGGAGATCATCAACCTGTGCCTGGGCGAGTTGCAGCAAGTCTTGCCGGAAGCGGCGACAGCTCAACTCATCAAAGCTACCGTGGTGAAGGAAACAGCCGCTACGTTTTCGCCCCGACCCGGCGTGGACCGCTGGCGGCCGTCGCAGCGTACTCCGCTGGCGAACTTCTTTCTTGCCGGAGACTGGACGGCGACCGGATGGCCTGCCACGATGGAGGGCGCCGTCCGCAGCGGCTACCTGGCTGCGGAGGCCATACTTTCCGACTGTGGCGAACCGAGGCGGCTGCTGAAGGCTGATTTACCTGCAGAAGGTTTAGCACGTTATTGGGCTCGGGACAGAAGTCACGATGGCTCAAATTGAGGACGTTTACGGGAGCGAGGGCACGCTCATTTTCGAAGTTGAAACCGGAAAGCTATTCGGCTCATCTAAAGCTGAGAAGGCAGTGGCGACTGCTCGCAAGCTTCCCGCCGCCTATTCCTTGATCGAGACGGCACTGGTTTGAGACGGTCTGTAAGGAAACTCTCCACGGCTAGGATTGCAAGATACTGGACTTCTTAAGCAACGTGTGTCCGGTTTTCCTGTTGCAAGCTGCTATTCGAGACTATTATCTAAACACCCCCAAGGAGGTATCTATTGGAGCGGAAGTATAGCCACAGGGGCTACATGGATTCTGATGGCCCCAAAAAGAAAGAGAAGCGCCCACCAGAACATCGTCCGCATCAGGAGCAAATCGGTCCGCGGACTCCCCGAATGGTGGGAACCATAACACGCGCGCGTTGTTCGAATTGCGGTGCCGTTTTGCAGCCCGGGTTTGATCCCAAGGGAGCTTGCCCCCGCTGCGGTTTCGAGTTCCATTCCTGCAAACAGTGCGCCTACTTCGACACGGCGGCACAATTCGAATGCACCCGGCCGATAGCGGAGCGCATTGCCAAAAAAGACGGTCGAAACGACTGCACTTTCTACACGTTTCGCACGACTATCGAGAAAGATACTGCGCCAACGACCGTAACGGTTTCGCCGGCATCGCCATCGCGAGGTTTTGCCTCCATCCGGCCTAACGATGCTCGCAAGGCATTTGACGACCTGTTCAAGAAATAGCTCGCCATCTTCCGTAGCATTGCTCGCCAAATCGGTCTCGCCAGCTATCTTTTCGAATGTATTGGAAAATCTGACCGCTAACGCACAGATCTGGCATCGTTTGCGTTGTCGTCGATTTGCGCTGCGTTTCCATCCATGCGGGCGTAGTTTACCCACTCTCTCAGCAGAGATTCTAATTTCGGAATACACTGATTCTGCACAAAAAGTGGGGTGGATTTGAGTTGAATTGACCTGTCGGAGTGTTATTCTGGCGTTAGCCTTGCTTCTCAGATCTGATCTGCGACGTCATCCCCTTCAAATCTTTTTCTGTGGGTACCAGCATGAAAATCAACATCTGTTATCGGCATATCGAATCGCCTCAGGCCATTGAATCAGCGTTGGAACGTCACCTCGCGAAGATCGAAAAACTGCTGAAATGCTACAACCCGGACTTGGTACAGCTCCATGGAGGTTTTGAGAAGCTGCCCCATAAGGCCGAATATATTTTTTCCGCGAATCTTTCGCTGCCCACTGGCCCCTTGCACGCCAACGGGCAGGGACCGGATCCGGCAAAAAGCGTGCGACAGGCTTTTGTTGAGCTCGAGGGTCAGATCAAAAAGCATCAGTCTCGCCTGCGTAAGGACTACGAATGGAGACACAAGCGCGGGAGGGCCGAGCAGGCTCTCGCGTAAACGGTTGCTCTCCGCGAAGCCTGCCGCACTCAGGCTAAGCGCTACTTATCGAAAACCGAAAGATCCATTTCGTCGTGTTCCGCGGTGGAGACGTGAACCCCGGTTCCCGATGATTGTACGTCTCCGCCGACCACATAGAAGCGGCTCCCAATCATGCCGCCAGCTAATCCGTGGCGGGACACAGGCAATGACGGTATTGTCGTCCAAGCGTTGCGCGCTGGGTCATAGGCCTCGACGGCACGGAATGTGGCCATCATTTGCGGGTCTTGAAATTCACCTCCCGCGACATAAATCCGGCCGTTGTAAACGCCCGCCGCCAGCGCGCTTCGCGCGGTAGGCATGCGAGCACGCGGCGGTCCCCAAGTATTGGTTGCCGGATCATATTCCTCGACCACAGAAACATCTGAAGCGAGTCCGATGAAGGCCGCCCCCGTACGTCCGCCAATCACGTAAATTTTTCCGTTCACCACCCCGATCGCTGCGTGGTTCCGAGGAGTCGGCATGGGAGTTCGGTCGCGCCAGGTGTTCGTGGCAGGGTCGTACTCTTCAACTGTTCCCAGGCAGACTTGCGCCTGCATCTGATCGATGGAAGTTTGGTGCGAACCCGGAGGAGTTGTCGCGCCGCCGATCACATAGATCTTGTCATTTACTACCGCGGCCACTGGTGAGCCGCGCTTGGTCGGAAGCGGCGCCAGAGCCTTCCAGGTATCGGCGACCGGATCATATTCCCAGGAATTATTGATGGGTACCCACGCAGCAGGACCGCTTTGCGGTGCAACGAACCCGCCGAAGGCATAAATCTTGCCGTGGTATTCGGTCAGAGCGACGTGATGAGCGGGCAAGGCCATCGGTTTTTTCTTGGTCCAATGATCGGTCGCAGGATCGTATTCGTAGACCAGGCCGATGGGCGTCCATATCGGAGCGGATACGAGGCCTGCAAGGACATAAAGCTTGCCGTTGGCTGGAACGCCAAGAATCTCCTCGTTCGGTTCCGGAAATGGAGCCAACTGGGCCCATTTAGCTTGCGCAAAGGCGGCAGGAGCGGCCGCAATCAGAAGCAGAGCTAACCTGATTACGCGCAGTCTTCGTGAATCCGAATCCATCGCAAAACGCATGGTCTCAATCTCCTTCTCTTTCCTGAATTCTCCCGATTCTTGCGAGGCACGAATGGAAACCCCAATATGGTACGTCAATATACACAATATGACCGCTTGCCGGAAATCTCTTCGACTGCGCTCTTGGCCATCGAGGCGGGCCGCCGGGCTGCGGGCGCACCAGCCTGAAACGGCGGACCATAGGCCTGATTTCTCCGATTTTCGCTGTGTTAAGATAATGCCAATTCTAAAGATCATTTGATTTGGCCGGAGGCGTAATGAAGGAAGTGAGCGTCGGAATCATCGGGACGGGCTGGTGCGGCGGCATACGTGCGGAAGCCTGCGCCACGAGCCCCTACGTGCGCGAACTGCACATCGCCGAAATCCGAGAGGAACGCCTGAAGGAAGTGGCGGCGAAGACCAAACCGGTCACAGCGACGACGGACTATCACCGCCTTCTGGAAAATCCGGCCATTAACGCGATCATGATTTCGGCCACTCCGGAAACTACTCATTACCCCATGGCGAAGGAAAGCCTTCAGGCTGGAAAGCATGTGCTGCTCGAGAAGCCGATCGCGCTCGAGCTTTCCGAAGCCGACGAATTGATCGCGCTGGCACATTCGAAGCAATTGCTGTTTACGATCGGCTATTCGCAGCGCTTCAATCCGAAATTCGCCTATGTTAAGCGCTCGATCGACGACGGCACCATCGGCCAGCCCATCAGTGCGCTGGTCAGCAGGCACATTACACGGAATCTGGGAAAGAAAATCGGCGGCCGCATCAAACTTTCGCCGGCGGCCATGGAAGCAACGCACGACATCGATTTTGTCCTTTGGTGTTTTGCCCCTCGCAAACCGATCCGCGTTTACGCGCAGGAAGTCAGTAAAATCATGCAGCCGACCCACAACGTTCCCGATTGCGCCTGGATTATGGTGACGCTGGACGACGGGTGCGTATTCACCATCGGCGCGGGATGGGTGCTTCCTCCCGCTTATCCCAATTTCGCATCTACCTGGATCGAGATGGTGGGCACCGAAGGCGCCATTATGGTGGACGATACGCACCGAGACGTAACCCTGAACACCATGAAGCGCAGCATCGAATTCCCGATCTCGACGATGCCGGGAGAAAAAGTCGGTCATGTGTATGCGGGTCCAATGGAAGCGGAGACCATTCATTTTCTCGAATGTGTCGCCACTGGACGGCAGCCGCTGGTAACTCCGGAGCACGCGAGAATGGTGATGCAGGTATACCAGGCGGCCGACCAGTCTGCGGAAGAGGGCCGGCCGATAGACATTGTGGTCGAAGGGGTTCCCGCAGGCTTCGCGCGCTGAGCCGCGCATCGATCTCCATCTGTCGCAGCACGGAGCAAATTTGGGTGCCGACAGCACACCCGTTGTCGAGTATGCCGGCGTAGCCGCCGCTGCTGCCAAAGCCTCCAAAACACGTTGGGTGGTCCTATTTCTGATCAGCCTGATGTACCTGATCTGTTACATGGACCGCAGCAATATCTCCGTCGCCCAACCGGAAATCGCCAAACAATTTGGCCTCAGCAAAAGCGCCATGGGCCTGGTGCTCGCCGCGTTTACCTGGGCCTATGCGCTCGGGCAAGTCCCCGCCGGCTGGTTTGGCGATCGCTTTGGCCCCAAGCGCGTGCTCACCGTCATCATGACGTTGTGGTCCGCCACCGCCGTTATGACCGGCGCGGCGCTCGGGTTCGGTTCACTCTTCGGCGCTCGCTTCTTACTAGGGCTGAGCGAAGCCGGCGCGTTTCCCGTCGCCAGCCGTGGCATGCAGCTCTGGTTTCCGCGCGTAGAACGCGGCCGCATTCAGGGTACGACGCATTTCTTCAGCCGCTTCGCCGTGGCCGTTACGCCATTCATTGCCGGCAGCATTTTGCTGGCGTTCGGCTGGCGCGCGATTTTTTACATTTTTGGCTCGCTGGGGATCTTGTGGGCGATTGCCTTCAGCGTCTTTTATCGCAATCTTCCCGAGGACCACAAAGGCGTCAATCGCGCGGAGCTCGCCCGCATCCGCGGCGTCAATCCCGACGGAACCATAAAGTTGCCCGCTGTCACGCAGCTCGCCACTCCGTGGCGACGAATCCTTCTCTCGCCCAACATGTGGTTTATCTCGCTCGGCTATTTCTGCTTCTTCTTTGGAACGAACTTCTACCTCACCTGGTATCCCACTTATCTGCGCGAGCACCTCCACATGTCGATTCGTTCGCTGGGCATTTGGGGATCTCTTCCTCTGTTTGCAGGGATGGCCGGAGATGTCGTCGGCGGCTCGATTTCCGACATGATCTTCAGGACCACCGGCAAGGCCAAGCTGGCGCGCCGCGTGGTTGCCGCTCCGGGATTCATTCTGGCCAGCGCGTTCGTAATTCCCGCCGCCCTAACGTCAAACACCTTCAGCTCGATTCTCTTTTTGGCCGCCTCGTTCTTCTTTCTCGAATGGGTGATCGGCCCCGCCTGGGCCGTGCCCATGGATGTGGGCGGCCAATTCAGCGGCACCGTTACAGGCGTAATGAATATGATCGGCGCGCTCGGCGGCGCGTCCACGGCCGTAGTCTACGGAAGTCTCTTCAATCGCGGCTTGTGGGTCGCGCCGTTTCTCAGTGAGCGCAGGAGTGATGCTGCTGGGCGCGTTGATCTGGATTTTCTTGATTAACCCCGAAAAATCGGTCATCGACGGTGGAATCGTGAAATCCGAGCACGCTTCCGCTTAGCGCGATTCGGACAGATTGCGAGACTCCCACGCTGCTGTCATCCCGAGCAAGTAACACGAGCGAGGGATCTGCTTTTTCTTGCGCCTAAAGCTTCAGCAGCCGCGCCGCGTTCTCGCCCAGGATCATCTTTCGCTTCGCGCTGCTCAGGTTGATCTGATCGAAAAATTCCACAGGCCGCTCGTAGCCCATATCGAAGCAGTAGTCGCTGCCGAGCATAATGCGTTCCGACGCCAACTTCCCGTATCAGAAACTCCATCACGGGTTTCGAGTGCACGATCGTGTCGTACGTGAACCGCTGCATATACGCGCTGGGCGGCTGGGGCAAGCGCAGCGATTTGATCTCCGCACGAACTTGCGCGCCGTGATCGACTCGTCCGATCAGCATAGGCAGCGCCCCGCCGCCGTGCGGCAGGCAAATCTGCAATTTCGGATGGCGATCCAGAACTCCGCCAAAAATCAGGTGGCAGCCCGCGATGGCCGTGTCGAATGGATTGCCCAATAGATTCGAAAGATACCAGGGCTTGGTGCGCTCTCCTCCAACGGTCTGCAGTGGATGCAGAAACACGGGGAAGCCAAGTTGCTCGATTTTCGCGAAGATCGGTTCGAATAGCGGATCATCCAGATCGCGATTGTTGATGTTTGTGCCCATGTAGACGCCGCGCATCCCGGACAGCTTGGCCGCACGATTGAGTTCGTCGATTGCGCGATCCGGATCGAGCATCGGCAGAATCATCAGCGCTACTAGCCGAGTGGGATAGGCTTTGTGCGCCTCGCTCGCCGCATCGTTCCAAGTTCTAGAGAGTTTCAGCGATAGATCGGCGTCGCCCCAGCTCACCATGGGAGTGGTCAGAGAGATCGCCTGCACGGAAACGCCCTGCGCGTCCATATCCGCCAGGCGCTGCTTCAAATCAATGATCTTCGTCGGCAGCGGCCCAATGCTTCCTGCCGGCGAGCTCAAATAGAAGCCATCGTCAGTCATGCGATACTCAGCTTTGAAGCGCTTACCTTCTTCGGCGATGAGGTCCAGGAAACTTTGCGGATAATAGTGCGCGTGAATGTCGATAGAGCGCGCACCGGCGGCGCGGAGCGCCTGTTTATTTTGCGATTTGGTCTCGGCCTGATTTTCGGCAAGTAAATCTCCCGGCGTCCCGGTGGCAACAGCAGCTGCGGCGGCAAGCCCGGCCTGCAGAAGTTGCCGGCGCGATACATCGCCGATAGAGCTATTCGTGCAGCCACATTGTTTTTGTGTGCTCATCGTATTCTCCCGAAATGGCCCGCGATCAGATCGCTTTATAGCCCATTTCCGCTCCGCGATGTACAGCGCGTTTTTAAACAAACGGGAATCGCTCACATAGATTCGCAGCTCGACGACGCGTATACTGTTCGCGTCTCGTCCGCGCCCTAAGCTAAAGGAATTTCATGCGCGTGTTCCGAATCGCCATCATCGCGCTCTTATTCGTGACGATAGTGCCTTCGTTTGAGGGTCAATCATCTCCAGCGTCACAACATTCGCCGTCAAGTCAGCAATCTGCTCTCATCGAGGATCTCGTCTACGCCAATCGCATCCTCTACGATCAGGGCGTCATCGACGGCTTCGGCCACGTCAGTGTGCGCGATGAGAAAAACCCGCAGCATTTCCTGATGTCTCGCAGCATGGCGCCGGGCCTGGTGACCACAAAAGATGTTCTCGAGTACGACTCCGACGGCGCACCCATTGATGCTGCCGGCCGCGCTGTTTACCTCGAACGCTTCATTCACGCCGCGATCTATCGCGCTCGCCCCGACGTTAAGGCGGTTGTGCACAGCCATTCGCCTTCTTTGATCGCCTTCAGCGTAACCGGCACCAGCCTTCGTCCCGTCTACCACCTGACTTCGTTTCTGGGTTCAGGAACGCCGATCTTCGATATTCGCGACGCCGCCGGAATGACGGACATGCTGATTCGCGATAATCACTTGGGCGATGCGTTGGCCAAAGTGCTCGGAGATAATTCTGTCGCGCTTATGCGTGGTCACGGCTCGGTGGTGGTTGGCAATTCCATTCCTCAAGCCGTCTACCGCCTGATCTACACCGAAATAGACGCACGCTTGCAGATGGACGCAGCCCGCCTCGGCTCGATTAACTTCCTCTCGCCCGAAGAGGCCGCCAAGTCTGCCGCTACGCTCGATGCTCAGGTCCCTCGCGCCTGGGAACTCTGGAAATCTCGCATCGCCAAAATCGAATAAGTCTCAACCGAAATTAATTCCCTTCATCTCGGTTGAGACCCAACCTGCCTTTCTGGTACCGCACTCGAACGCGAATGCCGAACCAACAAAAAAGTGTCCCTAAGGGAACAGATATCCATTGGCCAGACTTCTAGGATATGAGCTGTAGCCGAAGGGATGAGGGAATTGGAGCGTAAGCAGGCTGCTACGCACGAAGTGTATGTATAAAGGAGAAACATATGAAAATCCGCAGCAGCGAGCACGATGAGAAAAAGCAAGGTAACCATCAAGGGTCAAGACTTACGTACTTAGTTGTCGGCTTGGGAATTGGTGCTCTCGCGGGCGTGCTGCTAGCTCCGCAATCCGGGGATGAGACTCGTGAATGGTTTGCGACTAAATGTAAGGATGGAGTGGATTCAGTCAATGCGAAGGTCAAACAAACGCGTCAAAAGGTTGAGGAACTGATCGATCGGGGCCAGCAGCAGGTAAGCGAGGCCGTAGATAAGGGGCGAGAAGCGTTCAGCAAGGCCAAGGCTGCAGCCGTTTAGTGTGGGG
Source organism: uncultured Acidobacteriota bacterium (assembly GCA_963846235.1). Lineage (GTDB taxonomy): Bacteria > Acidobacteriota > Terriglobia > Acidiferrales > UBA7541 > Palsa-189. The sequence continues at coordinate 720,439 of CAWJVF010000002.1, read as the reverse complement.
CCTGGCATTGTGCAGCAGAAAACGGCGAGACGACGGGCCTACAGGAGATGGCAGTGCTGGTTGTGAACCTCTCGTGCTTTGGAAAAGTTTAGTCTTCTGGCCTCGTCGCATCATGAGGCATGCTAATAAGAACTCAAAAAAGGAATCCGGCAAAGTAATACTCGCCAGGGTCAAGAAAGAAATGGCGCAGCCTCGTTTGGCCCGATCTGTACGGATGTGGAGGAGCTGAACGTGGAAGGTGCCCGCAAAGGTCGTTTTAACGGTTGGACACGATAATGGCTAGCAAAGGTGTTCCCTACCTTCGTGGCCGATGGTCCTCTGAAATGGCTCCCATTGCTGATCTCAAAGCCGAACGGTCACCGGAAAAGGTTTCTGGAATCATAAGAGGCCTTGGAAAAAAGCTCTTCGGAACCGTGGCAAGAGTCATTCCACAGTGCTCCATGATTTCTCAGGCGGTCGCCTTCAACATGTTCATGGCTTTTTTTGCGCTCCTGCTGATTCTGTTGAGCCTGATGAAGAGTTCTCTAGAAGGGCAGGGCGGCCAGGAACTGGCGATGCGGCTGTCGGCGATCCTTCCACCGGGCAGCTGGCAGCTAATATCCGAAAATCTGTTGCGCCCGGAAGTAAACACCTGGTACTTGGCTGCTTTCGGCTGGGCAGGAATGTTACTGGTGGGGTCACAAGTGATCAAGCTGATTATCAAGGGTATCGAGCTGATTTATGGTGACGCCAGCAGCAATTCGTTTTTCGGGAGGCAGATTCGCGGTCTGCTTCTGTTCTCTGCCGCAAGTCTGGTGTGGTTCGCGGCCGTCGCGATGAGTGTTTTCGGCTGGCAATTAGGCCGGTGGATGACTCCCGTAGTGGGCACATCTCCTTTAGTGCACGGCTTCTGGACGATCCTTCTTTCGATCTTGGCGATGATCCTACAAACACTTGTCCTGGCCTTGATTTATAGGTTTGCGGGATCAGGGACAAAAATGTGGAGTGTCCTGCCGGGGGCCGCGGCGGCGACGATTCTATGGTGGGGTCTCAATTTGGTTTTTGGGGTTTACGTCAGAAAGACGCAATACGGGCCTATCTACGGCGGTTTGGCAGCGGCGATAGGCTTAATGGTATGGATGGAATTTTCTGCAATCCTCATTTTTCTTGGGGCGGCCTGGAACGCAGAGAGTGCTGAACAGGTCAGTGCAGACGATCGCGCCAGAAAGAACGTACCATGCGCTTCAGTTCTTACTCTTCATGAAAGCGATCACAGGCCGTGAAGGCTCGGCATGCGGGGCCAACATTCGCAAGCACGGCTTGACGATCTTGAAGTAAATACCATTGGTAACATAGACCTGTCCCATTCGAGACACTGCGATTTATAGAATTGTGTCAAGATTTCCCTCTGATCGAGGCGTTGCAACGATTTCTGAATGTCTAACTTCACAAATGCTAAGGGCGCGTAGAAACCGATTTTGAAAGCCTGGCAAGAATGGGCAAAGTGAGGCGTCAAAAGGAATCCCGAGACTATATTGTCCCTCGGCGCCCCACAACCGATCCGCTTGGAGGCAATGATGGGTAGTCTTCGTGTGTTAGTGGCAGACGACCACGACATCGTGCGCAACGGCGTGCGCACGCTGCTCGAAGAAAAACCCGGCTGGCAAGTTGTGGCGGAAGCTGCGGACGGCCGCGAAGCCGTCGAAAAAGCTAAGCTTGTGAAGCCTGACGTGACCATTCTGGATTTGAACATGCCGGAATTGAATGGTCTCGAAGCGGCCCGGGAAATTCTGAGGAGCGTATCGACGAAAGTTTTGATCCTGACCATGTGCCATTCCGATCTGTTGATTCGGCAAGTTCTGGAAGCAGGAGCGCAGGGATATCTGCTGAAGTCCGACGCGGCGGGGGATCTGGTATCGGCGGTCGATGCCCTGCGGCAGAACAAGACGTTCTTCACGTTCAAGGTGGCGCAGATCCTTCTGGAAGGTTATCTGGGCTGTCCGCCCCAAGAGAACGGGGATAACGGCAACGGCAAAAACGGGTCGCGCCTAACCACTCGCCAAAGCCAAATTCTGCAACTACTGGTTGACGGTAAGAGTAGCAGGGCAGTGGGGGCGGCGCTGAATATCACGGTCAAGACCGCGGAGACGCACCGCGCCAATATCATGCGGCGCCTGGATTGCCATTCGGTGTCGGATCTCGTGCGCTACGCTGTCCGCAACCACATCATCGACGCCTGAGAGCACCTAGTTTGATTTAGGCGATTCTTCTGAGCGAAGACTAAACCGTAGGCGTCTGACCGTTATGGACAACGTGCCCGCTGGAGTGAAAGAGCTCTACTCGTGGAAGGAATGGGTTTTGATTACCCGGAATCTCAGTGCCGGCGGGTGTTTCCTCAAGACTGCGACCCCGCTCCCCGAGGGAAGTCGAATCTGTGTGCGCATCATGCATTCGGGCTCCGAATTCATTGCCACAGGGAGGGTAACCGATAACGTGACTGCAGAAGGAATGGGTGTGGAGTTTATCGAGATGGAGCCGAGAGATCGAGCGATCCTCGAAAATTGGTTGGCTCATTCAAGCCGATAATCCGTTGCTCAATCGCGCAGGACCACGCTAAGAAGGGAGTTGTTGATCTTCAGTGTGCCGTTGTATTCGATAAACCCGAGCCTCCGGAACTTGTTCATGAAATAGTTTACGCGCGTGCGTGTGGTACCTACCATCTCGGCCAGCACGGTTTGAGAAACCTTTGGAAGCGTCAATGCCTGGTTCGGTTTGCCAAAGCGGGCGAGCAGCAGCAGGGTTCGCGCCAACCGTTTCTCGCTGGAGTTGAAAAGCTGATCGATCAGATCCTCCTCGGTCCGGATGTTTCTGGTAACCATGTAGGAGATGAACTGGTCAGAGAATTCGTGATCGGCGTGAAGGAGGCGAAGCATTTCGGCTTTTTCAACGACTGCGGCGCTGCCCTGAGTTATCGCCGTCGCGGTCGCGATCCATAGCGGTTGACCGGCCAGGCAGGCTTCCCCCAGAAAATCGCCGGGCCCCAGAATGGCAACGACCGCCTCTTTGCCTGCGGTGGAGGTTGCGGCAAGCTTTATACTACCCGTTTGAATATAAAAGATATTATTAACTGGCTCGCCCTGGGAGAACAGGGTTTGCCTCTTACGGAATTCGATCTGTCTCTTAGATATGCTACCGGAACTAAGAAAGCCAAATACGTCGGGAGCAGTCCCACTTTCGACTTTCGAGCTTCTGGCTTCGAGCTTCGAGCTTCGAGGTTTGGCGCTTCTAGTGTCGATTCGTAGCGGCATTCTTGAAGGTTAGAGGCAACCGGAAGAATAGGGGGAAGAGGGTCGGATCGCCCCTGCTAGTGTACTATAACCTAATTCCTTCCAAATTGCTATGTGTTTCAAAGTGGAGCAGGGATTCACTTTGATTGCAAAAGGGGGATTTGGGAAGGTCCAAGAGCAGCCGGAGCAGCCAAATCGGTCTCCTGCGTACATATGTCCCCAAATCAGGATTCGTCCCGGCTCAGGCATACCAGTGAGTGTACTTTATATTCCATCATCTAGGTGTCTCTTATAGGACAGTGTCGCCTTTGCCTCGTCGCTTTCTGGTTGGGTCTGACCCGTTACATTCACAATCCTGATACAGCGTAAGCGGTAGAGCTATCTCGGTGATGAATTGGTATGTTCCGTGTGAGCTATTTAGACCGGAACATCCGAAACCGCTCGTTCCCCTTATTGATTCTGATTGGTCGGAGCGACGCGACTTTCTCTCGAAGGAATCATGGAAAGGCCAGTCTGGAACGCAGCAAAACGGTGCAATCTAATCGTTCTGGTTTCTGTGGTCGCCGCGAGCGTGGTCTTTTCCTATCCATTACACGCACAGGAAGCTGAAGCAAACCCGCCCAGTCTCGATTTGATTCTGAATTCTCTAGAACGAACCGCGGAGCAGAACCCGGCCCTCTCTCAGCCATACGAAGTGACGCGGGAATATAAGGTCTTCCGGGAAGACGATCCCATGCCCGTCTCGGACATAACGGCTCAAATCAGTTTTACTCCTCCTCAAACTAAGACATTCCAAATCACCAAGGCGGAGGGCAGCCCGAGAGGTAAAAAGATCGTAAGTACCATTCTGAAGCAGGAAATAGATTCTGCCAACGACGGCCATCGGGGCGACATCACCCGGTCCAATTATGACTTCGCCTTTATTCGCGAGCAAAACTTTGGTGTGGTTCCAGAGTACGTGCTGCACATCATTCCCAAGCGCAAGGAAAGGGGCCTGATCCTCGGCGACATCTGGGTGGATGCCAAGACGTTCCGCATCCGCCAGATTATTGGAGTCCCGCTCAAGAATCCCTCTATCTGGGTCGAGAATCTGCACATCACCGTGCAATACGCGGACGTGAAGGGCATGTGGTTACCCGTTTCTGTGGACGCCATCGCGACCATCCACTTTCTGGGCATCTACACCCTTTCAGGTCTTGATTTGCTGCCCCCAGTTTCCGCTTCAAGCGCGCCAAACCCCTGATCTGGTGGATGACCCTGGTGACGCCGTCGCCACCGGTCTCCACAGAGGCGATGCTCGTTCTAACGGCAGTCCGATTACCTAAATAATAAACCCTGTTAGGAACAGGCAGCAGCGCTAGACGCCTCTTGCCCACGCACCTGCGCCAGTCTGCGGCCGCAGCTATCTTCAATGCTTCAATGCCAGTTTTACTGTCGTTCGATCGAAGCTCGGAGAAAACCTTAAGGAAATCGCCAGCCCCGCTGTCAGGTCTTTAGCGAATGGTTTTGTCGGAGCAGCCCGGTGATCTTGTGACGGGCGATTCCTCTCCGTCTATCCGCAGCGGCGCGAACGAAACGAATCCCCCTACACAAGTCCACAACAAGACCCATACAAGGGACTAGGGCCGCCCCCTGTTTGGCCCAACGTGCAGCGCTTGCCGATACGGAGACGCCATGAAGAGTCTGATGACTCGGATGCAGACGTACAGCGGTTCCTTAACAAAACTTGCCACAATCGCATTCCTTGCAGCGTTTTTTAGCGCGGTCCCATTCCGCACGGCAATGGCCCAGGTCGCACCACCACTCGGTACGACGCAGAGCTTCGCGGTACTGGGTGGCTCGGCGGTGACGAATACCGGCCCGAGCATCGTAACTGGAGACCTTGGCATCTACCCAGGCACAGCGGCAGCGGTCGTCGGTTTCCCTCCCGGAACCGTGACCGGGATCACGCATACAGCTGATGCGGTTGCGATTCAAGCTCAGAGCGATAACACCGCTGCATACCTCGATTTGGCAGGCCGGACGTGCAGTACTTCCTATGCGGCCTCAAAGGATTTGGGTGGGTTGACGCTCGCGCCGGGCGTCTATTGTTTTGCGTCCTCGGCGCAATTGACGGGAGCGCTCACCCTCGACGGCCAGAACAACCCCAATGCGGTCTGGGTGTTCAAGATAGTGAGCACCCTTACGACAGCGAGCAGCGCGTCCGTGGTGCTAATCAATGGGGCTAATCCTTGCAACGTCTTTTGGCAGGTTGGCAGCTCCGCGACGCTCGGTACAACTACCAGCTTCGTAGGAAATATTTTCGCGCTCGCTAGCATTACCGTCAATGCGAACGCAATCGTGGCAGGTAGGCTCCTGGCGCAGACTGGCGCAGTGACGATGAATGCCGACACAGTCTCCATCACCGCATGCGGCGGCACGACGGGCACTCCCGTTCCACCCACGCTCAGCAAGGCTTTTAACCCATCCACCATCAATGCGGGCGGCACTTCGACTCTTACAATTACCTTGAGTAACCCCAACACCACAGCGGCCAGCCTGAATGCGCCGTTCACCGACACATTGCCAAGCGGCGTGGTCGTCTCTGGCAACGCCGGCAACACCTGCGGCGGGGCGGTCACGGCCACTGCCGGCAGCTCTGCTCTGACCCTGACGGGAGGTAGCATCCCGGTCAATGGCTTCTGTGTTTTGACGGTGGATGTGGTTGCGGCTGGCGGCGGCAATTACATCAACTCACTGGCCGTCGGCGCCCTGGTGACGAGCAACGGCACCAATGCCGCTCCAGCCGTTGCGACGCTGACCGTTCCCGCTCCTTCCTCTGTCACCCTTGGCAAGGCCTTCAGTCCGGCCTCCATCGCTGCGGGTGGGATCTCGACTCTCACGATTACCTTAAACAACGCGAGCACCACAGCGGCCACCCTGACTAGGGCGCTCACAGACACATTGCCGACCGGCGTCGTGACCTCAGGCAGCGCCAGCACAACCTGCGCTGGCGGGATGGCCTCTACTGGGACGTCGACTGCGACTCCTACGCCACAATGGGCCGGCGGCGGGGCGTCGAGTGTGACCCTGACGGGCGCTACGATCCCGGCCAATGGCTCCTGTGTTTTGACCGTGGGCGTTGTTGCGGCTAACGGAGGCAGTTACATCAACTCACTGGCAGCCGGCGCCTTGGTGACTAGCAACGGCACCAGCGCTGCTCCAGCCGTTGCGACCTTGACCGTCAACAGTTCTTCGGTGGTCACGCCCACGCTTGGTAAGGCTTTCAATCCCCCCACGATCGCAGCGGGTGGGACCTCGACTCTGACGATTACCTTGAACAACGCGAACACCACAGCGGCTAACCTGACTGGGCCGCTCACAGACACATTGCCCAGCGGCGTGGTGGTTTCTGGCAGCGCCAGCACAACTTGTGCCGGCGGGACGGTCTCCACCGGTGCGCCGGCTGTGCCATCTCAAGCCCACGGGTTACCTAGGCCCCAGTGGTTGGGGGGGGATGGCGGGTCGAGTGTGACCTTGACTGGAGGTACGATCCCGGCCAATGGTTCCTGTGTTTTGACGGTGGACGTGATTGCAGCTAACGGGGGCAGTTACATCAACTCACTGGCCGCGGGCGCCTTGGCGACCAGCAACGGTACCAATGCCGCTCCGGCCATCGCGACCTTGACCGTTACCGTTCCTTCTCCTGTCACCCTTGGCAAGGCCTTTAATCAGGCCACCATCAGCGCCGGTGGGGTCTCAGTTCTTACCATTACCTTGAGCAACGCGGGCGCCGCACCCGCCCTTCTGACTGCACCGCTCACCGACACACTGCCCAGCGGCGTTGTAATCTCCGGCAGCGCCAGCAGCACCTGCGGCGGGGCGGTCAGCACGAGCGTCTCAACGGTGACATTGACAGGAGGCACGATCCCAGCCGGTAGCTCCTGCACCGTGACGGTATCCGTGACCGCGCTGGTGGCGGGCAGCTATTTCAACTCACTCCCTGCCGGTGCGTTGCAGACAGATTCAGGCAACAGTGCCGCACCGGCCGTCGCAACATTGACCGCCAATCCCACGATCAAAGCAGATTTCAGCCTAGCTATGGTTACGCCGGGCACCGTGCAGATCACCCGCGGCGTGCCGGTCACGGTCGCGGTGGGCGTAGTCACGAATCCATCGAGTATGCCCATCCCGGTGGACGTGAGCTTCGGTTGCGCCGTGCCAGCTGGACTTACCGGGACCACGTGCTCACTCAACCCAACTAAAATTACGGCGGGCAGCCCGTCGGGCAGCAGCACAACACTGACGATTAACACAATCCGGGACACGACGAATTCGAATTTGCTTCCGTTCGGCCCCGGCGCTCGGCTGCCTTGGTACCTTCTCTGGGCATCCGGTGCGACCCTGTTCGCGCTGGCAGGACTCCTCGGCTTTGCGCGGAACTCAACTTCCCGTCGGCTCTTGCCCTATTATCTGACCGGCGTGCTGCTGACACTTACCGCTGGCGGCCTAGCTGGTTGCGCGGGATCGACCGCCGGCACAGCCTCCATCTCGGCCGGCGCCTCCGGCAGCACCTCTGTCGCCGGGACTCCTGTCGGACCGTCGAGCATTACAGTTACTTCGACTGCAGCTGGAATAATGAAAACGGTGAGCATTCCGATCAACGTGAACTGATCTCTGCCAGCTGACCGAAACTCGGCAGTGGGCGACTCTCACAGTCGCCCACTACCCAAAGCCCGTTCATTTTTGACATGAACTTCAAAAGAAGAGAGGGTTTGGATGCCTCACGCAGTACGTAGGGAATTCGTGGAGGCGACCAATCCCATATCATCAGCGGGATTTCATGAGACAGTGACAACCGCTAATGGGACCGCAGCACTTTTTTCAGGGACTTGTATATTTCTGTTCGGCCATTGTTGTAGCTAATGAATCGTCGCTTCCTAAACCGATTCATGAACAGATTGATTCGCTGACGCGTGGTGCCGACCATCTCCGCCAGAACCTGGTGACTTAGGGTAGGAATCTCCACCACCGCTGGACCTCTCTTGTCCAGGCGCGCTAGCCGAGCACGTGCGCCAGGCGTTGTTCGGAAGAACAAGTTATTAGTTCCGCGACATGATCCTTGTACTTCTGGACGCTGGATAGGAGATAGGCCAACATGGCATTTGACGCCTTGTTCTTTTTGCGAAGCATTTGCATCATCGTTTTTTTCTGGATGGTACGTATGGAGCTGGCGGCCAGCGCGACAGCAGTGGACATACGACGGGGATAGCCTGCGAGGCAAATCTCGCCAAAGAAATCACCAACCCCCAGGATGGCGGTAACTGCTGATGGCTGCTGTTTCGTTCGGGTGGTGAGCCGCACTCCTCCCTCTTGAATGTAAAAGAGCGTAAAAGCAGGCGCGCCTTGCGTGTAGATGTTCTGCTTGTTCCGATAGCGCGATATCTTGCCGCCCAGGGTGGCTCCTGAAGAAAAACCACCAAGGGGCGAAGCCATCTGCCTCATGCGTTTCATAGTCGGTATACTCCTTACAAAAGCGTCTCGCGATCCACGGGTTTTTCAGCTCCTGCGTGTTAGTTCGCGGCCGCTTTTCTAGACGGCTCTCTCCGTGAGAGCCAGCTTGCTGCGCTCGCGGCGGAATAGCCGTGGCAGAAACCTTGAGCCTGGCCCGCTCGCGGGCCAAGAGCGCGTTGTTGGGGGTTTTTCACCACGATCTCGCTGAGTCGAGCGCGGTGTTTATCCTTTCACCCATTGCACCATGCTAACGACCTTGTAACTGAGTATCTGTCTGCTTGTGTACACATTTCTATCTTCGTTGCGCTTTAACGTCCCGCGTCACCCGGAAGAACGCATCGACTGCATCAGCTGGGAGTGAGTGGCCCTGCAGATGCTATTAATTGTGTGCGTAACGAGACAGACACTCATCTTCGGGTGCTTTAACATGATTTGAAGGTTGGGAGCCAACAGCCTCTCGTCTAGATTCGGTTTCCCAAAAAAGGAGTAAAAAAACATGAACAGACAAATATTTTCTCGCCTCGCGTTATTGGTCGGGGCTGTGTTAGCCGTGGCCTCGGTTGGCTCGGCAAAAACCTACCATATGACTTCCATGACGACGGTGCCGGGGGCGGCAGGCGAAGTTGACGTTGCTAAGGAGAAGAATGGCAACATCCAGATCGATGTAAACGTTACGCATCTGGCGAAACCGGGCATGCTCACTCCTTCTGCAAACAGCTACGTTGTTTGGTTCGAGCAGGAAGGTTCAGAGCCGCAAAATCAGGGGCAGTTGAAGATCGGAGACGACCTCAAGGGTGAGCTCAAGTCGACAACTACTCTGAATAATTTCAAAGTGATTATCACTGCGGAGACTGACTCGCAGACGAAATTCCCCTCAGAACAAGTGGTTCTACGAACGACAGTGCAGGAGTAAAAGACGATCACCCTCAATCGCCTTGGCGATTCTAGGAAGGTGTCTAAGTAAAGGCTAGACTGATTTGGTCCGGAGCCCGGAGATGGATTGGCTAGAAGGGACCTGGTCTGAGAGGCCAACGGAGAAACGTCTATGAAACTCGACTTCCAATTCCCCGACTGGGAGCCTCAATACAAAGCCACCTTCTTAGAAATTGACCGGGCGAAGCTTTTCGAACGAATTGCCGCCGCCGAGGCAGCCATCCGTCACAGGATGCAAGCTATATGCGGCAGCACCGGCGGAGCTAAAGAACGTCAGGCGATAGGAAAAGCGTTGTCGGCACTGAGCGTTCTCAAAGATACAACTTTTGTATGATCGCGGCTCCGCGATCCGGCAACCGTAAGTAAGTCCAAGACTAAACACAAGCCAGCTTTGTATGAGGCACTTGATCTGAGAAGCCGTTCGAAAATCTTAATTCCGACAAAAGAACGTCTCGTGTCGGAGCAGCGCTTCAATCCCGCTGATAATCTGACGGTAGTCGTATTTTGAAACCGTGCCTTGTATGCCGCAATGTTGTGCCATGGAAACCAAGGAAGGCGGGAGATCGGTTGTACAGAGGAGGATGGGGAGATCAGGTACGAGTTTACTGAGTGCGTGAGCCGCCTGGAGTCCGTCCATTACGGGCATGCAAAGATCCAGGATGAGGATGTCCGGGGGCCATTGTTGAATTTTAGTGATTGCGTCACGACCGTTTAGTGCTTCTGCACAGACCCACCCGCTATGGTCTTCAATTAATTTGCGCAGTCCAGATCGCAAAGGGACGCTATCGTCGGCAATAAGAACCCGAGTCAAAGGAGACCTCTCTTGCACGTAAACTGTCATTCTTCGTGCCCCCGGTCAATCCGGGCAATCAATGCGATACGCTTGGTGAATACCCTATTCGGTGTCCAAGCAACTTGCCAAATGTCCGCTTTGCACGGCATTCCCCCTACTGTGTTCCTTTCTGCAGCAGATCGGCGGGCGAAACACCCCAACACAGTGTCCTAAATCGGACACTTCCGATCTGAAACATTATTTTGCATTGAATGTCCGAAATGGAACACGCGCTGTGCCGAATTGGGCCTATAGTTTCACTTCAACCAGCCTGCGACCCAGGGCAGACGTGTTTGCGGCCTCGCAGAAAGGAAACACTGTATGAGCGCAGGACTTTCTATTCCGGCTATTCCGGCCCGAATGACACATGTTCGGGTCCTCGAGAACCTGGCGGAGGGTGTTCCCCTGACGGAAGCATTGAGTCGAGTCTGTGATTACATCGATGGCGAATCTCCAGGGGCCGTTTCGGCAGTTCTCATGTTGGACGAAAGCGAAATGCAATTCCGGCTTGTCGCTGGCCCTAGAGTCCCGGCGCCACTGAGTAAGGCCCTCAACGGTTTGAAGGTTCCACCATGTGACGGCACCTACGGTACGGCGCCCCGCCAGCAGGGAAGGCCTGTGACGGTATGGGACATCAGAAGTGACTCTCTTTTTGCCGATCGAAGGGATACGGCTTTGAGCAGCGGTTTCACGGCAGCCTGGTCCTTGCCGATCTGGTCAACAAAGAGGACAACCTTGGGGACAGTGGTCATTTTTCATCCTGACTCTCGCTTGAGCAGCGCAAAGATTCCGAAGCCGATGGAAACCGCGGTCCATCTGGCGGCCATCGCCATCAAGCACTATCAAGACGAATTGCAGATGCGCGCGCTCACCAGGCGGCTGCTTCAATCGCATGACGACGAACGGCGGCGTATTGCCCGCGACCTGCATGACAGCACTGGCCAAGATCTTGCCAGCCTACTCATCACGCTCGGCCGGGCCGAGCGTCGGGGCGCCCAACTTCCGGCCGAACTGTTAGAGATGCTCACCGAATCTCTTTTAATTGCCAACAAGATTTCAGGCGGAATCCGCACCCTCTCATGCCTTCTTCATCCGCCTCTGCTCGATGTGTGCGGGCTAGGAGTGGCGATTGAGGCGTACGCAAACGAACTGAACCGGCGCAATGAACTGGAAGTAGAACTGGAAATATCTCCGGAGTTGCCGCGATTGACCGAAGATGCGGAAGTTGCCTTATTTCGTATCGTCCAGACCAGTCTTACAAACGTGCATCTTCACTCGGGAACCCGCAACGTAAAAATTAAAGTGGATCATACCGCAGAGGCCCTCACCTTGACGGTGAGCGATCATGGCAGTGGCATACCGGCCGAAGTACTAGATCATTTCCTGAAGGGTGAGGCGACTGGTGTTGGAATCGCAGGAATTAGAGAGAGGGCAGAAATGCTGGGCGGGCGCCTGGAAATTCGAGACGTTGGAGACTGGCCCCGCCCATGGCACCGCCGTAATGTGACGATCCCGAGCCGCAATTTCCGATAACAACGACCGCCAACCAACCGTCTATCGCCTGCGAGGTCCTGATGGAAGAAGAACGAGGTTTGATGTTTCCCGACTGGCAGTTACCTTATTTTGTCGCGCTCGCACCGGGTTCGCCGGAAACGCTGCGCGCAGCGAGTGGATCAAGCGGAAAGCATCAATTCTCGCCCGACTAGCCGAATTGATAAGGCGTCCAGAGCGAGAAATGGAAAAATTCGCAATAAGAGATGCTTTGGATGCTCTGTACGCAATCAAGATAGACAAGCTCGATTTTCCCTATTTCACGCCAGGCCCATCCACGGCCTGTTTGAGTCGGCAACCCCAAGGGACGTGCACAATTGTCGTTTGCCTCCGGAACGTCAACTTGAGAAAGAGGAAAGTCGATGTGCGCAGTGAGCCTGTTAGTCGCAGACGACCATGAAATTGTTCGGCGGGGAATTCGGGCTTTGATTAAGAGCAGTCCGAATGGCGGATCGTCGCTGAAGCAAAGGATGGAAGGGATGCCGTCACTAAGGCGGCTGAGTTCCAGCCCGATGTGGCCATTCTCGACATCACAATGCCTTTATTGAATGGGCTTGACGCGGCTAAGCAAATAGCAAAGCTCAGTCCGCGCACGAAAATTCTCATTCTGACCGTACATGAGTCCGACCAACTGATCCGTCAAGCTCTAGACGCGGGTGCCTCCGGATATATCTTCAAGACAGATGCGGCCTTAGATCTGGTAACTGCCGTAAAGTCACTGCTCTCCGCTAAGACCTTCTTTACGCCCAAAGTTTCTCAGATGGTGTTGAGACGGATATCTTAGGAAAAGGGCCAATCGGCCACTGACGATGATCCAGAGATAACAGCAAGGGAACGAGAAATTGTGCAACTTCTGGCGGAGGGCAAGCACAGCAAGGAAGTGGCCGCGGCATTAGATATCGGCATTAAAACTGTCGAAACGCCACCGGTCGAATATTCTGCGGAAACTGCACTTTCATTCAGTTACGGAGTTAGTCCGTTACGCAGTCCGCAATCATATCGTTGAGGCGTAGCCACGGCTGCTGCTCAACTACGACTAAACTTGTAGCTACCAGTCTTCGATATTGACACCGATTCAGGACGCGCGCTTTCACAAGAGTATCGCCATGACGGCGCGGTACTCGCACCTCGCGCCGGATTTCCTTGTGAACGTGGTAGAGAAGCTCCTTCCACAAACGGGCGAGACCGCTTCTGCGAAACCAACTGACGCCACTACTGACGCCAGCGCATTTCAGGCCGAAATACCGCAAGTGGCTCATGTCCAGTAACTCTCTTTCATGTAATATGTTGTGAAAGAAAGCAGGGGCGTAGCTCAGTGGCAGAGCAGCGGCCTTTTAATCTGAACCCAGGAAAATCGTAACTCTCGTCAAATCAGTAACAGATTGATTTCTAAGTGTGATAGCCTTCCGTTCCGTTCATCTCCGTGCGGCTGTTTTTGGCTGCTTCGGTCGCGTTCGGTCACAATACGGTCACAATTTCGCACCGTGATATCTTACGGATGCCGCCGGAACTCGAAAAGGAAATCATCAAGCAAGTTCATGCCGGTGATCGAAACAGGACGAAACGATGGAGCGTAAGTTTGATCAGTCTGAAGCATGCGGTCGCAAACGTTAGCTGGTCTTTCATCATTTCAGTTGTTGCGCTTGTTTTGTCAGGTTGGGTTGCGTACACCGACACCTTTTCTGCCCCACACGTTTTGCTTTCATTCAATGAGCCCGCATGGATTCGCCTTAACGCAGCACCCGGGTCCACCACCGGTGAGGCAAGTGGCTTAGTCGGGATTGTCGCGACCTGCTCCTTCACAAATACAGGAGCTCGAACTGGAATCGTCGAGGACGTTCTGCTGCGGGTGCAGTCTGACGATGGTGCCGAGAAGTGGTTGTTTTTCCCGCTCTTTCAGATAGACAACTCGAAGATGCTTGCACCCAAACAGTTACCGGGGGCACCCGCGGCAGAAATTGGAATAGATCTAACGAATGCCCTCAGCGGCCGTTTCTATCCAGTCGCTGTTTCCGGCAAGCAATCCGTAGCTTTTACGTATTTGTTTCAACCCGTTCTCGATGTGCCCAACTTCAAGTACGCCAAGCTGACGCCCCACTCCTATCAAATAACGGCATTGAGCCGGATGGCAGGGGAGAATGCCTACACTGAAAGCCAACAACTTACCGTGAAAATTCTTCCTCATTCGATAGATATCATTAACTCGCAAGGGATACTCCAGGTTCAAGGCGAAGAAGTGCACAAAGCCCGAAGTGCTGTGGACACAGTCCGCCCCCTACCCGATTGGGCAAATGGTGCCATCTGGGGCGCGCTGCTTACTTTTGTTCTCACCGTACTGCTGCCGGGAGCTTGGATCTTGCTGCTAAAGAGACTTCACGAGCCGGTCGATCAGGCCGTTCTCGATTTCCTCGGAACTCTTGCTCCCGGCGATAAGAAGACAGTTGGGGAAATCAGCGTCGCAGCAAACATGACTCGAGAAAACGTTGAGAGGAGCCTTAAGCGGCTCAGCAGCAAATCAAAAGCAGTCGAGGATGACGGGCAAGGACGATGGTGGAAGGTAGTTATGTATAAGGCCAATTGAACTCGTATTCGCGACTCAGACCGCTGTAAGAATTCCCAGTTCCATTGTTCCACCGCTGCCGTAGTCTTAGCCTGCATAGGAAAACCCAATCCCAAGGCTAGGGGCAAAACCTTTTCTTCCTTTTGGGTGCACCCCTAGCCTTTTTTTGTGACTCGGCCGCTATTGCCGCTGAACATCTGCGGTCTAGTCCTTGCCGAGTTCGAACAGCCGCTTCAACTCGCGCGTTTCACGCTTAGCACGGATTTTCTCATCCCAATCAGCAAAGCCGTGGGGTTCCCTCATTATTTCGCGTTCCGGGCTTCTGCCGTGTGAATGAGCCCATGCAGCCCAACGTAGCGCGATATCGATCGTATTATGGAAATCGCGGTGTAGGTCTGCGGCCATGACGTCGATGGCATCGATCAGGTCGAGCTCCAGTGTCATCTTTACGACGCGCGCCGGCGGCTTCTTTCGCTTGCGGTGAATGCGGTCCTGCAGGCGATCCATCATAGTCGCTCCTTTCGATTTGGTACTTGCTCATCATTGTTGAAGATAAGCGCTCAACTCACGGTATTCTTTGAATACTTCGCATTTGGGCTTTCTCATCACTCCTTGGCTGCGTCCTTCTCGTTGCGCAATATAAAACGGCGTTCCAACTGCAGATTGGCGGCGCAGCAATAGAGGACTTGTGCGATACCGAGCACCAGTGAACCGTTGAGCTCTTCGCTTCCGAAGTCGGAGCAAAAATCGAGCAGGTAGGCCACGGCGCGAAGAGCTTTTTCTTGCTCTAGCTTCTGGCCGGCCTCGTCTGCGTGCTGTTCGTAATGAAAAGCGTCTTCGATGTTGACTGAGCGCTCTTGTCTTGTTTTCTCTTCAGCCTGGCGGATGCGCTCTGCCCACTCGGCGTGGCTAATTTTCTCTCCCCGGGCTACGCGATCGGCCAAACTTTCTGATTTCACTTTACGTTTTGTCATTTTCCCTGCCCTCATAGGAGTCTCGCTTATCCTCATCGGCACGGCCGGCGAGACTTGATGCCGTGGAACGCCAGCGCGAAAACATACGCCAGCGTTTTCGGATCAGCGAACGCGGCAGTAACGCAAGCGCTGCAGGATTCTGTGCCGACGCGCGAGACGCTTGGCGACGCTCCACGGAATAACATTTGCGCGCCTGATTCGAACGCTTGTGGGAATGCGACTCGGGAATTGCAGAACTGCGGAATGTACTGCTAGATTGCGAGTAGCCATTTCGAAAGTGCCCCTTTCGCTTTGGTTAGGGCTTGTCGGCTGCTCAAACAGACGGCAGGCCCGCTTACTTCACTTTAGGTTTTCTCTTCACGTTCCAGTATGGAGACTTGCACTTTCCACAACGCAGCGGTTTGGTCGGTTTGTGCGGATGCCAGGAATGGCCACACCGCAAGCAATGGAAAGTGGGTAACTTCACGCACCGAAGTGTACACCGCGGTGCATGCGCGTGTCAATGACGATTGACAGTCGGAGTGGATTGATCGTATCTTCTGACTCCCCACCTTCAGATCACGAAGGGCGCAAATTGGGGCAAGGCATGGCGCAGGGAGTTTCTAGTTTGCGAGAAACTCCACACCTAATCCGTGTGTCTTTAAGGAGAGAGCGCCATGTCAAAGAAATCTATCAAGCCATCCCATCGGTCCCTTTCAGAACTTGCCCGTAACGCACTCACAGCCTACGACGAAGCTCTAGCCGCGATCGAGAAACTCAAGTCTCAAGGTGCCTTTCCGAGCGGTAGTGGCGGTACGGTTTTTACGAGCAAGAGTGCTCCCAATGCATTCAGTCATTACGAGCGCTTTTCGTGTAGCGAGTGCGGCAAGGATCATTCAGAAACCGATGGATGGAAATTCTGTCCGACTTGCGGGAGTGAGATTCTGCGCTTTGATCGACCGGAAGCAAAAGCAGGTACGGACGCGATCTTCGTCACAGCAAAAATTATCAAATGATGGTATCCCAATGCCTTCCGCCATTCGGAAAATCGCTCCGCGGGGCTTCCTATTGAGAAGTTGTTGCTTCAAACGGAGTAAAGCAGCGGAACGCACAAAATTTTGCTAGCACGATATCGGCGGATCGCTCTATCATTGAATTGAGATTGGGCAAGAGCTTCCAACTCCCATAAAGGGACTAGTTGGAGGTTGGCTCGCAGCGCAAATCGCGTTGCGGGCCTTTTTTATTTTGCGGAGACCGTCAAGGAGGGCTGCAGGCATGAACAGAAATCGCGCGGTAAACAGGTTGAAAGAACAACGCCAAATGTTGGGATGGACCCAGCACGATGAGGCGCGCGCGACTGGCATTGCGCCAGGACGGATTTCGTTTTTCGAAACAGGGCGTGTTCAGTTAACCGATGAGGAGATGGAACGAATCAAGAGTGCTTTAGCGAAACGCGCCAAAGAAGTCTCGGAAGTCTTCGCGGTAGCGTAAGGCATCAGGTATGGACTGCGAATGCACACACCCACGCGAAGCGGTTGCACGCCTCACGTGGGGAATTCTAAAGAAAGGACAACTTGGCGATGGAGAACTTACAGCATATTCACGATGTGCGTCAAGAAGTCCGCGGGCAGGCGAAATTGATCGCGGAGCGAATTGATCGGAATCTGCTATGCGATCGTGGGAGTTTGATAAGGCTCGCGATTATTTCATCCGAACTTGCGGCGCTCGAGGCTGACGGAACTTTGAAACCGACTTTGCCGGGTGCGCCCTGAGTCGCACTTTGCAAAAACTGCCGCATTCCGCACGGTGCCAGGTTCGGCCTCGTCTCCGCGACCTGGCGCCAGCGGCAGGGCAAAAGCTTTGCCGGCCCGACTCGGGGTCGAATTGCCTTTTTGGGACGCTCCTCGGGCAGTTCGCTTCGCGATGGTCGGCATGTGAGCGCCGCCAGTTTCACCGCGTCAACCAGACAGGCGGCTGGCGGCGCAACCAAAAATCGGGAGGACTAGATGCGCAAAATAATCGTGGATAAGAAATCAAAGATTCAAATTGTTTTTACGCTAATTCTGCTGTGCGCAGTTCGCTCATACGCCACAACGACGCTAGTGCAAAGCAATAGCAATTCCACGGCCGCTGGCGTGTCGCACACGGTAGCGCTCAGCTCCACCGTGACGGCCGGCAATCTACTGATCGTCCCGTTCATGTTTGGAGCTAACAAAGCGAATTGCACCTACGCGGTTTCTGACACGCTCGGAAATACCTGGACCCAGCATCCCAGCGGGGCCACTGATGACACCAGCGCCAGCGATTCGGTGATTATCTTTTGGACGAAGACCGGAAGCGGTGGCGCCAGCGACACGGCCACGATCACAGTGACCGGCGGATCGTGCGGAGGCGGCACTGATCATACAGTTCGGGCGGGCATCTTCGAGTATTCAGCGACGAATGGTTGGCCAGCCAGCCCGGTCGACACCAGCTCGGCGGGCAACGCTGGCGGTAGTGCCGCGACAACCGGCAATGCCCCGAACGTCACACCTTCGGCTACGGGTGAGTTGATTTTCTCTGCGCTGGTTACAGGCGGCACGATCACTAGCGGCACCTTCACCGTATCCGGTACCGGTTTCACCAGGGAAGATGCTGGCGGAACAGCGGGTACAGGGTTTGCCAGTGCCAACCGCATCGAGGGCTGCGACAACACGAGCAGCGGCAATACGGCCACGACTTGCACGTTTACGTGGACTAGCACCGAGTTTTGGGGAGCGGAAACTATAGTGTTCCAGCCCAATACCGGCAGCACTTACCACCCACCTGGACACGGCTTCTGGTTCTGATGCCAACGGCGCAACCTTTTCGGATAAGGAGAAAGTGAAATGACAACATCGTCCCCCACAATTCAATTCGGCTGCGCTGCGACACTGTTCGTCTTGAATGAGCAGAATGCCTACGATTTGTCGAACATGCGCTTCACGTTCAAGATCACGGCCAACGACGAAGAGACGCCAAACACCGCTACAATCCGGATCTATAACCTGGCGTTCAGCACAATTCACAAGGTGATCGCGGAATTCACGCAAGTCACGCTCTCCGCAGGATACGAAGGAAACGAAGCAACGATCTTTATCACGATCGATCCGTCATTGTTCGACCCAACGCAGTCGGTCGCTAATTCGGTGCTGCCCATGGGCGGCGCGAGCGCGCGGAAAGCTCCAGTGTCGTTTCTTGGCGCACCGTAAAGCGAGTGTCAGCAAAAGTGACAGAGGGCGACACAGTAGGCTAGAGAGAGAGGAAAAAAAGGAAATGGCGACAGGTAGCCAGCTTTTCGGTCGATCCTTCGCGCTACAGCTCGCGAGCCAACAGAACCTCGTCGAAGTTGGCCTCGACCTCCGAGTTAAATTCAGCATTACGGCCAATGATATCTCGACGCCAAATGCGGCCGTGATTCGCGTCTACAACCTGAGCGATCAGCGAATCAAGCAACTGATTTCCGAATTCACGCAAGTCACGGTCATTGCCGGATATGGGGAAAATCCCGGAGTTATTTTCAAAGGGAACGTGAAGCAGTTCCGCCGCGGCAAGGAACGCAACGTGGATTCCTATTTGGACATCCTCGCTGCCGACGGCGATCTCGCGTACAACTTCGGATTCGTCAACGTATCTCTTCCAGCCGGCGCCACACTTCTTGATGTGTTTAATCAATCCGTTAAAGCCATGGCGACCGCAGCGGAAAAAGCCGGAGCCACATTGACCGCGGATCCGACCGCGACGCAAGTCCTGCAGCAGTTCGGCGGCGTTTTGCCCTCCCCGCGTGGCAAGGTCCTGTTCGGGCTCGCAAGAAGCTACATGGGGGATTTGGCGGCCACCACAAAAACGCGCTGGTCAATACAAAATGGCCGTGTCGTGCTGGTGCCACTAACGGGATATCTTCCCGGAGACATCATCAAGATCAATAGCTCGTCGGGAATGATTGGCGTGCCGGAAGCCACAGAGCAGGGCATCACCGTCACGACACTATTAAATCCGGCAATCCAGGTCGGCTATCAGATACAGCTTAATGAAGCCGATGTGACGGAAACCGTGATCAAAGAACAGTTCTTTCCGGAGTATACGCACCTGAATCTTGTCGCGACCGTCGACCAATCGACCGAGGGGCTCTATCGCGTGATTGTCATCGAGCATGTGGGCGATACTAGGGGGACAGAATACTACACCAAGATCATAGCTCTGAAACTCGACCCGTCTGCGGCGCCGACAGCATCGGTAGCGGCATTCGGATAAAATGGACCAACGAGAGTACATTGGCGACTTGCAGGAAGGCATCCGGTCAGCTATCAAAGGCGACCGCGCAGAACTATGGACCGCATTGCCAGGGATCGTGCAGAGCTTCAACCCGGCACAGATGACTGTAACCGTCCAGCCGGCAATCCAGTCGCGAGCGCGTGCGTCAGACGGAACTGAGACTTGGGTGAGTCTGCCGGTACTGCGGGACGTGCCCGTAGTCTTTCCTTGTGCTGGCGGTTTCGCTTTCACTCTTCCCATAGCTCAAGGCGATGAAGTTCTGGTGATTTTCGCAAGCCGCTGCATCGATGCGTGGTGGCAGAACGGCGGCATCGGAGTACAAGCGGAATTGAAGATGCACCGCCTGAACGATGGCTTCGCTATCCCTGGCCCGCGGAGCCTGCCGCATGCCCTGCCAGCAATCAGCACGACAACGGCGCAGATGCGAACTGTAGACGGCACGGCATACGTGGAACTCGCACCGGGCGGCGTCGTGAACATAAAAGCTCCTGGGGGTCTTCACGTTACCGGTTCGATCAGTGCAACCGGCGATGTAAGCTCCGGGTCTGTCACGCTCGACACACACGTGCATCCGGGCGTAACAAGCGGGGGCAGCAATACTGGTCTTCCAACAGGGTAAGGCGCCTGCGATGGGACAAAAACCCCTCTGCCAGGCTGGCCGCAACTTACTGACACGGCTCGCGGCACGTGCTCGGATGTTTTGGTAGGCAGAGTAGAATAGAAGAGAAGAGAACGAGCAAGAACTTCGGATTTCCGGAGACGGAATAATCCAAGGTTGGCTCACGGCGGGAAGCCGCTGTGGGCCTTTTTTATTGTGCGGAGGTGAACATGAAAAAATTACTTGCGGTCGTTTTGCTGGGATTAATCGCTGCGGTCGCTGTCGGGCGGAGCCAAGGGCCGCCATCAAATCCATCGCTAGGATCGCCACTTCCAACTTTCTCCTTCTCGCCCATGGTCTTTACGGCCACGGGCCAGACCAAGACTCAAGGCATTGGCGGTCTGTCAATCGCAACGGTGCGTATTGCCGGCCCGGCGACTGCGGCAACTCTTCAGATCAAGGCGAGCAACGATGCCGGCGCAAATTATTTCCCGATCCCGTTTACCAACGGCACGTACGCGAGCAACGTGTTGCAGGTAACGACTCCCGGCGCCTTCCCGGCCTACACGGGCACTCCGGTCCTGTACTGGGTGAATCTCGCCGGCTTCACGAACGTAGAAATTGTAAGCAGCGGCACATTCACCGGCGCGAGTGTCAGCGTCCAGATCACCGGGAGTCCGAACAGCGGAACGGGTTTGATTTGATGAGTCTTTTTTATTCTAGGAGTGTCAGATGAAATTTTTTACCGTCAGTGACGCGACGAAGTTGGGCCGCATGCAGCCCGACAAAGACAGCTTTCCTCTAAACATGAACACGATCGCCGCCGACACCGCCAGCGGCAGGACCGCCGATTGCCAGTGTGCGAAGTGTCGTGTCAAGCGACGCAGTGCGTTGACCATCGCTGACCTGGAGAAAACTATCGTCGGTCCAAAAGGCCGTCCGCCTCGCACGATCGCAGAGATGAACGAATACGCACGGCAGTTTTACGCCAAGTAGCGAGCACGCCGATGCTGGGCAGCAAAATAAAGTCAATCACAAAGGAGAACCGATAGTGAGCGAACAGAGCAATCACGAAAAATTACAAAGCAAACTTGTCCCTGAGCAAGAGAAACAGTTACCCGAGATATCGCCAGCGATAGTCACTCAAATGGCGAAGGACCGGGCGCGCGACCTCGCGGCGCAAAAGAGCGGGCAAATTTCCACACTCTACGATCTCGGGAGCGAGGCTCCAGTCCCTGAAGGCGGAATTGCGTCAGCCTCACCGCTCGAAAATACACCTCGAGCAATTCCCATCGAAACTCCCGAGCACATCAATGAGCGGCTCTTGCAATCAGTCGGGAAGGTTCTAAAGCCCGGCGAATACGGTGAGAAATGAGCACCTACCAGACGGTTTGCGACGAATTGCAATTGCTGCGCGCCCAGTTCGCGACAGAGCAGCGAGACCTTGCCTCGATAAATGCGAATTATGAGCAGCTCTGCCGCGCGAGCGTCGATGACGAGAATGCGGCGCTCGAGGCAGCCACTCTGCCCACGCAGCGCGAAATGATCAAAGCCCGGATCCACGGATTGGGAATGCGCATCGCCGAGGTTGAAGCGATAAAGACCGAACTCGAAATACCAATGTTGGCAGCGGCCGAGCGGGAGAGGCAGGAAGACGCCAAAGCAAAATGGGAAGGAATCCGGACGCAATACATCAAGGCGCGCGACGAGTTCGACGAGCTGAAGGCTAAGCTGGAACTCGCTACCGCGACGGCCAAAGGCGCGCAAGAAGCTTTCACGGCCGCTATGGACGAACTCACTCAGTTTCGCGCGCAACCCTACGACCCAGTCGACTTCTCGCCGGCTGAGTTAGCCAGTGCACGCCGACGTGATGCAAAGCTGGAAAAGGCTGTGAGGGATGCTCTGGCGGAGCGGGAGCAGGCGCTAGCAGCGCAGGGTGGGATCCGAAGACAATTACTGGACGTCGGCGCGGATTTGGCGAGGTTCGCCTGGCAGGAACGAAACTATCGGCCGCCAGAAATCCGAGAAGCCGCGACCGCCACGACTTTGGGCGAAGTCCTTTCGCAGCGATGAGCCGCGGACCCAACATTCGGCGCGTCCGGCATTATCAAACTGAGTTGCCGCACGAATCGAGCCCAGCGCATGAAGCTAACCGCATTGTAAAAATGGTCCGCACCGGTCTGCTTAATGTCGATCAGGCCCGCGTGTTGATTGGCGTCAGCCCGGGCGAAGCAATCACACTGAGGAAACTTCTGACGGGGCACGCCGCGGATGCTGTGCTTCTCTTTCGGCGGAATGTCTTGCGGCTGTTCAATGCGCTGACGCAGCCAGCCAAGGCACGCAGGACAGTGAGCGCGACGCGAAGGAGGTAGGTGACGTGGAAGAGAAACGGCAGATGCATCCGAATTCCTTGGCGAACTTGAAACCTGTGCAGCGCGGTGAGGTGCGCAACCCTCTAGGAATTGGACGGAAGACGTACAGCTTGGAATACCACGCAGTGAGCCAAGAGCCGATTCCGGAGGCCGTGCGCCTCGCACTCAACAAGAAATTTGGCGCTGAATTGATCGCCGAAGGCGACACCTGGGCGCGCGCCAACGCGCTGTCCATGCATTTCGAATCCGTGTGCCGAGGCATGACCGCCGCCGCTCAGGAAATACGGGAAGCCGTCGAAGGCCGCGCGACGCAGCGGGTTGAACTGTCCGGCGCTGATGGAGCGGCCGCGGAGCATCCCACATTTCGCGTCACCTTCGAAGAGGAAGTGCTGGAGCTGAAATCAGGCGATGAGCGAATCACACCAGACGATCTCTCCGGAAAATAATCTCCGCTTCCCACCAAAGTTCAAGGCTTTGTTCCGCCCTTTTCGGTACAAAGTATTTCACGGGGGGAGAGGTGGAGGAAAATCGTTCAACATTGCCCGCGCATTGATCCTGAAAGCTGACGCTGAAAAACACAGGATCCTCTGCTGCCGTGAGTTCCAAAACTCAATCAAAGATTCCGTGCATCGATTACTGTGCGATCAGATCGAACTAATGGGACTCACTCCATGGTTCGAGATTACCGCGAGCGAGATTCGTTCGCTGCGCACGGGCAGCCTCATAATTTTCAAGGGCCTTCGCCACAACGCGCCAGAAATCCGATCGTGCGAGGGAATAACCATCTGCTGGGTTGAGGAGGCCTCGCTGTGCTCAAGGGATTCTTGGGAGATGCTCACTCCTACGATCCGCACCGAAGGCAGCGAAATTTGGGTCTCATTTAATCCCGTCGAAGAGACAGACCCCACCTATCAGCGGTTTGTCGTGCGCACACCGCCCAATGCCCACGTTGCGCAAGTGAATTTCGATTCGAATCCATGGTTCCCAAAAGTACTCGAGGAAGAGCGTGAATACTGCCTGCGCACGTCGCCGGAAACCTACGACCATATATGGCTTGGGGCATGCCGCACCATCTCGGACGCCGTGATCTTCCGCGGCCGGTGGATGGTAGAAGCTTTTGAGCCGCCGGCGTGGCCAAACGAGGCAAGATTTTTTCACGGTATGGACTTCGGTTTTAGCTCTGACCCGAGTGCTTGTATTCGCTGCTACACCAGCGGGAAGCCACCTGAAGAGGAATTGTGGATCGACCGAGAAGCCTATGGCATGCATGTTGAGGTTGATCATCTACCGAAACTCATGGACCAGATAGAGACTGCCAGAAAGTGGCCCTGGCTAGCGGATGGGAGTCGACCGGAGACGATATCGTATCTTTCGCGCATGGGATTCAGAATCTCGGCCGCTGAGAAGTACCCGAACTGCGTCGAAGACCGCATCCAGCACCTCAAAGGATTTGCCAAAATCCATGTGCATGAAAGGTGCCGAAGATTGCAGGAAGAATTACGGTTGTACAGCTACAAGGTCGATCGCGTCACTCAGGAAGTGCTGCCGATCATCGTTTCGAAGCATGATCACCTGATCGATGCCTTGGGGTACAGCCTGTCTGGCTTCATCAAGCGCCGCGGTTCTCTTTGGGTGTGGGAACAGCTGGCCCAGTGAAGCGGCGCGGCTCCCTCGCGGTATGGGAAGCTCTCGGCGCCGATTGAATTCCGGGAACACTCTCTACACTCCATAGCCATCACGTCAGCGCGGTCGGAGCGCGATTCTTTTGCCCGGCATGAGGAAACCTACACCTGACGGCGACATTTTCAGGTAGGACATCGGATTCTATCTCCGAGAGACTAGTATAAGTTACTTACTAATCAGTCTATTGCGTGCCACTGTGACACAAGTGTGTCCCAATTATATGCGTTTTTATTCGGACTTGCCTTCGGAAGCTTCCTTCAAGACTTTGGCGCGGCTGGGAGCATCGCTCTCAACGATCTCTTCGAACTTCCTTTCCGGAACCTCGGGGATGCGCTGCCATGTAGTCCGCTTCCGCAAACCCCATTGGAATCGAGCGCACGCGCAGTCAATCAACTTCACATGCGATGGCCGGACGAGCTCCGCTAGAATGGCTGCTTGCTCGCGAGCGTCAAGCGTTCTGGTCCGCCCGCATTCGCTGCAATGGAGTTCGAGTGTGTCAGGTTCCATGGTCACCCACCTTATCGGGAATCTTTGCTTGCTTTGAATAGTTGCCACTTCTGGTTCCGGATTCGATGGCACCTGCCTCCTATGGTTTCTGCCCAGCTTTTCTGCCCGCTTAGAGATAACAGCGGGGCAGAAACGAAATCCGCGTTTGTGCCCAAAGCTTTCTGCCCACGGGCAGCAAATACTTAAGTACCCGGTTTTGCAGGTGTTTGGCTCGCTTTGTGTTTGTGCCCACATACGAAAATTGTGCCCAAGGGCAGAAATCACGGCTCGACCCCTCGATATCGCTTTGGATCACCCCTCTTGCCTTCACCTGTAGCGCAGACGATGCCGTCCTTGATGAGGTTATCCAGCGCTCGTTGAACGTTCGAACGCGAGGCTCCCGTGCGCTCGATAATTTCTTCGAGTGTTAGGTGCGTGCCAGGCCACAATACTGAGATTTGCTGCTCGAGATCGCGACCAGTAGAGCCGCTTGCGGATCCAAGAAGACGGTAAAAACCATCCTCATGCAACTCGATACGTTGCGCCTCTTCGAAAGCCGTCCATGGTCGGCTGAGGGTCTGAATGTCCCGCCGCCTATCTTGCCCTCCACCTATGCGGCTGATACGGAGCAGCACATCCGCGCAACCACCCAGCGCCGATGTCCCGCGGCCGGCGTCTTCGATATCTCCACCAGACTTCCGTTCATGCTGGCAAAGGTTGAGCGTGGCCTCGCGCGGGGTGAAATTTTGCAGTACATCAACCGCTGCCTGCATCTCACCAGCGTCGTTTTCTTCCTTCACTAGGGCTATCCGCGAGAACGTATCGGTAACGATTAGGCCCGCGTTGCATGCGACCGCTTGCTGCCCGATCAGTCGGGCCCGGCCTACCCAATCCATGCCGATGAGGTCGTAATGTGTGATCAACCTAAGCTCGCGCATGGACTCTTCCTTGAGTTGAGCCCTCTGGACCTGAGCGAGAAAGCTCTCTTTCCCCTGTTCTGTAACGTAGAGAACGGGGGTCCGATTCGTTTCCAGTTTCAAAAACGGCTCACCCAAGAGAATCGCTTCGATCGCCTTCAACATAAATGTCGTCTTGCCGGCCTTAATTTTCCCAAGCGTCGCGATCACGTTGCCCTTGTAAATGAGCCCGTTTACCAGGTACTCCGGTTTCGCAGGCGCCTGCTCAAGCAGTTCAGCAATCGTCGGCGCGACAAAGGGTGCCGGTGGAGATGCCATCTCGCGCAGCGCGCCCACCATCGTGAACGCTCGCTCCAAAATATCGCGGGCCTCATCCCCAGCGTCCAAAGCCGATTGCTGGATGGTATGGCTGGCATAGATCAGGCTGCGCAACAGCGACTTTTCTTTGATGATCCGTGCGTAGTGCTCCAGATTCGAAACTCGCGGCACGCCGTCGACCAATTGCGCCACATATGCCGGTCCACCGCAGGCGTCGAGCTCTCCTTTTCGCCGAAGCTGATCCGTAAGCGTCACCAGGTCGATGGCCTGCTGCGCCTCGCCAAGCTGAATCATCTGGCTGAAGATGCGGCGATGCGAGTCGGCGAAAAAATCTCCACCATTAATGATGGCACTCGCCTTTTCAAGAGCAGAGTTGGGATTACTAATATTGAGGAGGATGGCGCCGAGCACGCTGCGCTCGGCATCGTCGTTACGCGGTAGGGGCCGCTCGATATCGCCGGCTGGCGGCGCGCGTTTTACCTGCGGCTGTGCATATCGTGCTTTTCCTTTTTGCGTGCCGATCGCGTGGCTACTCATCACAAGAGCTCAACGGGCCTTCCCGGTGATGGTGATCCGGGATGGAGTTTGTTGCGGCGCGCGCGGAACTTTAGGTATGATGATTTCTGCTGACATATTCCTCTCAGAATTCCTCACCACGCCACGTTGCCACGTGAGTCGTGGTGTGCCCGCTCAGACGATTTCAAGCGCGGCGGAAATTTTCTTGGAGCGTTGCTCAAGCACCTTCTTGAGCACCTTGACGACTCGTGCTTCCTGGTCGGGAGCGAGTTGACGCAGGCCACTTTCGGCCAAGGACAACATGGAACGCTCGACAGCCGCCAAGTTCGCGATGGCGAACTGCGATTTGCCAGACAGTGCACGCATATTTTTCAGCTCGGTGCCATTCATTTGAAAATCCCTCCGCAAAATAAAAAAGGCCCGCAACGCGATTTGCGCTGCGAGCCAACCTCCAACTAGTCCCTTTATGGGAGTTGGAAGCTCATGCTCTGAAGATCTCTGTCCATCATGAATGTATTCCTCGTGCGAGTCAACAACGTGGTGGGAAGTGCCGATCATGCAGCTATCACCCCCGGTGCCGCCGTTCGTGAGAGGACAGCCAAGCGTCGAGGGAATTCCGGCTCACACAGAATTTCTTTCCGATTTTTATCTTAGGAATTTGGCCAGAGGTAATCAGTGAGCGAACGAAGTTCACCGTCGCGCCCGTGGCGCCGATCGCCTGCAGATACGCCACCGCTGCCACGATGTCGAATAGGCGCGGCTCCGGAGCGCTTTCTTCTTGCGCCGTGCGGCTTTTGGGGTCTAGGCTCAAAACTCTACCTCAACAATCCCTGATCACCAGAAGAACTACGTGGTGGTGCCGGCCGCGAAAAAAGCCAATCCTCGGGATATCCCAAGGCTTGCGCGATCCGCTCACGCTCAATTTCCGTCAGTTCCACGATGCCGCTCATCGCACGCGAGAACCGCGTCTTATCGATGCGAACACTTTTAGCGAACGCGTACTGTGGCAAACGGCGCCGCTTTAGTTCCCAGACGATGTTCGGAAAAGTCACAAGCCCTCCTAAGCGCAACGAGCGCAACGTGCTGCAATGCCAGAGCAAAAAAAAGACCGTAATCGACCACGGTCCGAAGTTCTAGGTTCGGGAATTTCACTTCGCAAGCGCGCGTTTCTCCGCTGTTTATGCGGGGTATTTAGCGCTCTGCGGGGATGCGGACCGGCTGCGCACCTCTTGACGTGCAATTTGCACACGGCCCAATTTGCAAAGTCGTTGCGCCCACAGTGAGGACACTTCGGCTGTAGCTCAGTGCCTCTCGATTGGCCGGCAAATAGCAATGCCGCAACCTCAGCGAAGGATATCGTCGTGCCTTGCCTGTCCGGAATTGGTTGGTCCTGCGCGACTCTGCTTGGCGCCCTACGAGGTGACTAAGAGGTGACTGACTTGCCTTAACTTACCGCGGGGAGATTTTTGGGCCTGCCGGCCCGGTCGGCAGTAATATGCACCCAGTTACGGGCGAGTGTCAAGCCCAGTCTCGCAGATATACTTGACAGGTGTCCAGCATAAGAAGATAATCCTTCCTGTGAAGGCCTTCACAACGGAGCAGGCTGCCCGCACTGCCAAAATCTCTCGCGCGACTTTGCAGGTCTGGATTGCTTCCGGCAAGATTTTAGCGCCGCCAGTGCAGCTCGTGGCCGGGAAAGCCGTTCGCCTTTGGAAGCCGACAGATATTGCTCGACTACGTACTGTCAAGGCATCGATCTACCGAAAGGGCCGCGGTCGGCGCCCGAAGAAAGGATGATCACGATGGATGAACAGAAATCGGCCAAGCGGGATCGCGGCGCGGGTTCGATTCTCATTCGAGGGAAAATCGCATGGTTGCAATACAGCAATCGCGGCCGCAAGACCAGGGAGTCCTCCGGAATCTCGATCGACACTCCAAACTGGCAAAGGCGTGCGGAGAAGCTGCTCCGCACAAAGCTAGGGCAAGCCGCTGCTGGAATCGTGAAGGATAGTCCATCTCTTCGCTACGAGGATCTGCGCGATGCGTTTATGGCTGACTACAAGGTGAACCGCCGCAAGTCGCTGCGGTTCGATAAGGACGGCAATCCGTATCTCGATAAGGTCAACCGTCTTGATGGTTTCTTCGCCAGCCGTCGAGCATCAGAGATTGATGCGGATCTTATCCGCAAATTCATTGCGGACCAGCAGAGCAGGGGATTATCAAACGGTTCAATCAACCGATCGATATCCGCTTTGCGGAGGATGTTCAACCTTGCGGCAGAAGACGAGAAACTGCGCAACATTCCCCACTTCCCAATGGTCGATGAATCGGTGCCACGCCAGGGGTTTTTCGAAGCGGACGAGTACGAGACGCTCTCCCGGGCCTTGCCGGATTATCTGCGCTTGCCGCTGGCGATGGGCTACTACACTGCCGCACGTTGCGGAGAAATCATGTCTTTGAAATGGGAGCAGGTTGATTTCCTATCGGGTGTCATCCGCTTGCGACCGGGAGAAACCAAGAGTGGTAAGGGCAGGTCTATCCCGATCGTGCCGCAACTCCGAGCCTTGCTCCTCAATCAGCGAGCCAGGCGCCATGCTGATTGTCCGTATGTGTGCTTCCGATTGGACCGCGGCGGTCACGCTGTTAAGATTAGAGGGTTCCGAAAAGCCTGGTATAGCGCATGCGTGAAGTGTGGGCTCGGAAAAATGGAGCCGGTAATCGATCCGGTAACAGGCCAACCGGTCTATGAAAAGCCGCGAGGCCTGCGCTCAAAGCCTAAGGCGAAAACGGCGTACGTCGGCCGGCTGTTCCATGATTTGCGGAGGAGTGGCGTTAGAAATTTGGTGCGCGCCGGCGTAAGCGAAAAGGTGGCCATGAGCATCAGCGGTCATAAGACGCGATCGGTGTTCGACAGGTACAACATTGTGTCCGAAAGAGACATTTCCGAGGCGGCTCAGAAGTTGGCCGCCTTCCACGAGAACGGTCACAGTTCGGACACAGAGAGCACTATAATGCAGCAGGTTAATTCTTCAGTTAACTGATATAAAACACTTTAGGGGCGTAGCTCAGTGGCAGAGCAGCGGCCTTTTAAGCCGTTGGTCGTGGGTTCGACCCCCACCGCCCCTACCAATTACTTCATTTATTTTCAGTAAGTTACTGAAACTTCATAGTCGAAATGACCAACGATGTTAAAAGCTAGCGCCCCTGCCTCGTCACCAGGTGCGCTACTCCACTGGGGATCGGATAGCTTCCGGTTAGCCCGTCACTCGGGCTGAACTTCCGTGACCTTAGCCGGCTGATTGTACGGGCTCTTGAGACTACATAAGATAAATGTGCGGCCTCTATGAACACACGGAGCGCGAGTGCAGATTGAAAAGAAACATTGCAACGGGCCTATCCGTCTGCTGACCGTTCTTCCCTTGGTTCTCGTGTTCGCAGAGTTGCTCTCGAGCAACCCTGTCCCGGCTCTGCAGGCAATCACGCCAGGGAACCACCAGGCGACGGCGGAACAAGAAGTGAAGCAGGGAGTTGAGGGTATTCTGGCTACCATAACCCAATCGCGCTCTACAAACACCCGTGGCTATGAAGTAGTGATACACAATGACGGCAGCGCTACAGCAGAAATTGGTGGCGCCAACTTTGGCCTTCGTACCGAGCCATCGCGATCGCAACAGTTTCCTCCTGGAACGATCGCTGCGGCGCCTGCTTATAGAGATTGGGGATGTCAGCAGGATCCCGACCGGAGGCTGCGCGAAATCGGTTTCCTTCGGAACGCGCACGCAAATTACGTATGCGAGCAAGACCAGTGGAGATCTGCAATGCATCCGACAGCAAGCATCGGACGTCGATCAGGCCCCGCTGCAAGCATCTGAAGACTTGGGCAGATTCGTGCAGACAACTTTAGGTCAATTGAAGATTAACGACAGGCGCGTCGGATCGAACAAGTAGAACCGACGAAGCCAATCATAATCCGACCCCGATTCTTGAGAGGCCCTGTGCTAGGGGTAGCCCCTATTTGTCCAGCGACCGTTCCTTTTAACCCATTCTGTCGAAAGCAAAGGTTTTGTGTGTCTCGGACACATCATCCGAGTACTGTCATACAGGAGTTGGCCGGAAAAAGCGTCGGGACGATGCCCCGTGCGGATTCTCCGGGTGTATGATCCTCCCCCATGGCTCAGCGGACCCGAATCCGAATCGAAACGCCTCCCATTATCATCATTCGATTCCTACGCTCATCTCTAACGGTAAGACCGGGGTGATATATGGCAACGAGTGAACATTCAGTACAGCTCGCCGGTGTCGATCTCGCCGGGCGAAATCATGTCTGCGCTTTCTTCAACACCATCGACGAGGAGCATAGAGTGCTCGGCTCGTTCTACAAAGATGGCCTCGACCGGGGCGAAAAGGCCGCCCATATTGTGGATCCCGCGAATCGGGAAGAGCATTTGAAGCGGCTCGCCGAGGCGGGTATACATGTACAAGAAATGATGGATACTGGCCAACTGGAGGTGCTCCCGTGGACCGACGCATATGTGCGGGACCACCGGTTCGACCAGGATGCAATGCTCGCTACAGTCGAAAAGCTAATCCAATCGGGCGCAGCCGCCGGCTACCCACTTACCAGGTTGGTGGGGCATCATATGGATTGGTTATTCCTCGACAAACCTGCCACATACAACCTGGTCGAATACGAGGCAAGACTCAATCATGTTCTTTCCAAGTACAACGATCCGGTGATCTGCAACTACAATCCGTCCAAATTTGGCGCAGCTGTGGCGATGGATATCATGCGGACGCACCCGCTTGTAATTATCGGTGGGTTACTGCGGGAGAACCCGTTCTTCGTTCCTCCCGAGCAGTTCCTCGATGAGATGCGAGAACGACGGTTAGCTCGCACAACCGTAGCATAGTGAATTGCTCAAATGACCGTAGATCCCTCTGCTGAGATCCTCCGCCTGCGTGCAACGGTCAGGGATCTCCTGGCGCTTTCGACGATCCCGGAGGCCTGGGTGGGACGAGAACCGCCCGCCATTGCCGCCGATCTCGCCGATTTGCTGAGTCGGATCGCTCGAGCTGGATTTCGCTTTTGTGCGTTTGTGCGATCCCACAGGCTGTCAGGTGGTCGAGGTGACGCGGGGGAATTCTTGGAAGGCATTTCCGGAATGGCTGCAACAACACCTCGCTGTGTTCGGCCAAATTTCTACGAAAGGAAATCGTGACCAACGTTGGCGGGGTCGAGGAATCCTGCTGCGGTATCGTGATTCCTATCGGTGTCAACAGCGAACGCGGTCTCGTTGCGGCGGCATCCGATCGCCCCGATTTCCCCGACCAGATTGATCAGCAACTGCTTTCCGTAGCTGCGAATAACGCCGCGACAGCATTTCAGAACGCATTCCTTATCAAGTGAGCTGCGCAGCGCGCAAGAAGCGTTGCGAGCTAATGAGCAAGAGCTTCGCAAGGCCCGCGACGAATTAGAAATCAAAGTGGCGGAACGAACGGCCGAATTACGTCGGAGCGAAAGAGAACTCCGCGACGTGCTCGATTCCATTCCGGCGGTCGTGTGGAGTGCGTTGCCCGACGGCTCCAATACTTACGTTAACAAGCGATTTATGGAGTACTCGGGGTCATCGGCGGAACAGACGGCCGGATCAGGCTGGCAAGCGCTGATTCACCCTGATGATCTCGAGGGACATGCAACGTAAATGGTTGGAAGCGGTTGCTACCGGCAAGCCTCTCGAAAATGAAGTGCGTTCCCGCCGCTCGGATGGGCAATATCGCTGGCAGTTAGACCGCGGAGTGCCGCTCCGAGATGAAGATGGAAACATCGTCAAGTGGTATGGGGTCACGACCGACATCGAAGATCGCAAGCGCGTCGAAGAAGCCCTGCGGCGTAACGAGTTCTATCTCGTCCGAAGGGCAGCGGCTTGCCCATACAGGCAGCTGGGCATTTACCCACTGCCGGGTTCGAGTATTGGTCTTCGGAGTTGTTTCAAATCCACGGACTTGATCCGACAGGCAAGCCGCCGACGAAGGAAGAATATTTGGCCCTGGTGCATCCGGAAGATCGGGAATTCGTCGAGCAAGAGATTCAAAAGATGTTGGCGACCCATCGGGCATTCGACTTCACGAAGCGAATCGTGCGGCCTGACGGCCAGATTCGAAGCGTCCGTTGCGTGGGCGTTCCCGCGACTCAGGCGGGGACTTTCCGGAGATTCGTGGGCACGGGGATGGATGTCACTGAGCAAGAGCAATTGATCGAGGCGCTTCGGAAAAGTGAGGAGGAGCTTCGGCAGATGCTGGACTTCGCGCCTCAACTTGTTGCGTGTATACGGACCCAACCGCGAACGTCTCCATATCAACCGCGATCGCACTTGATTACCTCGGCCTTAGTCTTGAGGAGTGGCGGCAGACACAAGCTCCGGGTGCGTTCGTTCATCCAGATGACCGAGCGCGGGATCGGGATTATTTTGATCGTGCTCTGTCTACAGGATCGGCCTACGAGTTGGAATTGCGGCTGCGCAAGGGCGATGGAAGTTACCGCTGGTTTCTGGCTCGTTACAACCCGGTGCGCGACGACAAGGGACAAATCCTGCGTTGGTATGTTGCCTGTACCGATATCGAAGACCGCAAGCGAGCCGAGGAGAGACTGCAACAGGAAAACGTCGCCCTCCGCGAAGAAATCGACAAGGCCTCGATGTTCGAGGAGATCGTTGGAACCTCGCCCGCTTTGCAAACTGTGCTCTCGCGCATCTCCAAGGTTGCGCCAACCGATTCTACGGTTCTCATTACCGGTGAGACCGGAACAGGCAAGGAGCTTGTCGCCCGCGCGATCCACCGGCGATCAAATCGCGCCTCGCGCGCATTCGTCAGTGTGAACTGCGCCGCAATCCCCCGTGACCTGATTGCCTCGGAGTTGTTCGGCCATGAGAAGGGGGCGTTCACGGGCGCCATGCAGCGCCGAATCGGCCGGTTCGAACTGGCCGAGGGCGGAACGATCTTCCTGGACGAGGTGGGTGAACTATCGGCCGACACCCAGGTCGCCCTGCTAAGGGTATTACAGGAACGGGAATTCGAGCGAGTCGGGGGAAGACAGTCGATCCACGTTGACGTTCGCGTCATCGCAGCGACGAATCGTGATCTGAAAGCGGCCGTGGCCAGCGGCACTTTCCGCGAGGACCTCTATTACCGGCTAAACGTATTTCCACTCGAGGTGCCTCCTTTGCGGGCACGAAGAGCGGATATTCCCCTGCTCGTTGAATACTTCATCGATCGCTATGCGCGCAAAGCGGGCAAGAATATCAGGAGTGTCGACAAAAAGACCCTGCAGTTGCTCCAGTCGTACCCTTGGCCCGGAAACATACGCGAACTGCAGAACATCATCGAACGATCGGTAATCGTGTGCGAAACAGAGATCTTTACGGTAGATGAAAGCTGGCTATCCCAACAGTCTCATGATGAGAGATCAGGCGGCAAGCTGTACCTTTCGCAGAAGTTGGCAGCTAAAGAAAAAGAAGTGATCGAAGAAGCTCTGCGAGAAAGCCAAGGACGGGTATTCGGACCGTCAGGCGCGGCGGCCAAGCTAGGGATCGCGCGATCCACCCTGGAATCGAAGATTCAGTCGCTCAACATCAACAAGAATCGCTTCAAGCCAAAGCCACGGAGTTGAGCTCCCTGCCGATATCGCCTCAGGCAATAAGCTTACGACCTACCAGCACGAAAGGCATAGCTCACACCAATTCGATTGGCGCCAAGAAGCAGCCTCCCACAGGAAGCTGGGCGATCGCGCCAACGGGTTAGATCCTTAATTCAACCCGCACCGTCAGACTAACACCAGCGCTTGCTCTGCCCGGAATTTCGTCATTGTCGAAATATCGGGCATTTTTGACAACGACTGAGTCTTTATCGTCAGTAACTTACCGTTGGCCACCAAGCTGCTTTTCTTCAATCGGATCACCGCCCTCTACACGTTTGCAGACGCAGTTAAGGGGTGATCTTTCTTTTGGAGATAGAGTCAATTGAAAACGACACGTGAAAACAAGGCACCGAAAGCCAGCCCAGTTGGGGCCGGGGAGAATGGAGAGCCGTCGCCTACGCGTGCTGAAATTGGACGCCGAGCGTACGAGATCTTTCTCGAACGAGGAAGCGTTCACGGACATGATCTCGATGACTGGCTTCAGGCAGAACATGAGCTGAAAGAAGAAGGGCGCTGAGACCGTCAGAGGAGTTGCAGACGGCAATGTGGAGGTTCGCTACTCGGTTGCCTTCACAGGGCATCGACGAGAGCGAAGGGAACGATATTCCATCCGGCGTCCGGGGTTTTCAAGCAAAGGGAGCTTGCATGCTGAGAACTCGGAGAACAGGGAATGGTCAAGTCCTGTTCACACTCAGCGGCCGGATCGAAACAACAGAGGATATCGAGCAGCTTCAACAACTGCTCGCCGTCGAGACATCCGGGCAGCCGCTGATTTTGGATTTGAGGGACGTGACGCTCGTCAACGAGGATGCCGTCAAGTTTCTGCGTCGCTGCGAAGCGGATGGCATCAAGCTCGAAAATTGCCCTCTCCATGTCCGAAGGTGGATCGATCAGGTAAGAGACCGACGCAGGCGACGACGGGCGTGACGAAAGACTTTTGGTCTAGGCGACTGGAAATCTTTTTTCGGGGACTCGTCCCCGTGAGATCCAACTAACGCTGATTCATAGAAAGGAATACATGATGCAAACGTTCACGAAAGTCGGCCTCGAGGCTCTTCTGACGCCGGAGAATTGCGTCCTTCTCCTGATCGATCACCAGCCGTCTCAGTTGGCAAACGTAAACAGCCACGAGCCCACGATGGTGATCAACAACGTCACCGCTCTGGCCAAGACTGCAAAGGCGTACGGCGTCCCGACGATTCTCACAACCATAACTACGAAACGCGGCGGTGAGATTTTTAAGCAGATTCAGGCGGTCTTTCCCGATCAGAAGCCCATCGACCGAACCTTCATCAACTCCTGGGAGGACCGCCGCGTCGTTGAGGCAGTGAAGAAGACGGGCCGCAAAAAGCTCGTCATCGCCGCACTCTGGTCGGAGATGTGTCTTGCTGATGCCCGCTATCCACGCGATGGGTGAAGGCTACGACGTGTACGTCGTCACCGACGCCTCGGGTGGCGTCTCCCCGGAAGCACATGACATGGCAATCCGCCGCCTCGTGGCCGCGGGGGCCCAACCGATCACATGGCTCGGCATGGCCGGAGAACTTCAACGCGATTGGGCGCGCACAGAGAAGCTCGGAGAAGTCGCCCGGATCCTGTTCGACCATGCCGGCGCTTCCGGCGCCGTACTTGCGTGGGAGCTGGATAACGAAGCAAAGCGCGCGTAGCGCTTGAGGGCAGACACGTCACACGCGTCACCGGAGTTACACCACGATTTGATGAGGTTCCAGCCATGACGAGCGATTGAACGAAAGCAAAGAAAATCGGTATACTGGCCCACGCAACCAGATATGGCAGCTGAGGGAAGAGAACCGTTACTGCATTCAACGCAAAGGAGAATCCAATTATGAGAATCGCTTCCTTGATCGCCCAATACCTGGCAGGCGTGATCTTTCTTGTTTTCGGGCTGAACGGCTTTCTGAACTTCATTCCTCTCCCCCCGCCGGGGGGCATTGCTGGACAGTTTATGGGCGCCCTTTATGTTTCGCATTACCTGTGGGTGATCTTCGGGTTTCAGGTCATCGCAGCGGTACTTTTGCTGGTCAACCGTTACGTACCGTTGGCGGTGGCCATGCTGGCGCCGGTGATCGTCAACATTCTTTCTTTCCACGCTTTGATGGCCCCGAGCGGGCTCCCGCTGGCCCTCTTCGTGGCTTTACTGTGGGCGAGTGATCTTCGTCGATGTGCGACCGGCCTTTACCGGGTTGTTCCAGTCGCGCTTGCAGCCACGGCCTAAGAGGGTCAAGCAAAGCGCGGGTAGAGCTTGAGGGCAGATCCCACGCGTCACCGGACTTACCCCACGATTTGAGGAGGTTTCAGCCATGACGAGCGATCGAACGATTCTCATCACCGGAGTGACAGGCAATCAGGGCGGCGCGGTCGCGCAGGCGCTGCAGGGCGCCGGGTTCCATCTGCGCGGCCTGACGCGCAAGCCGGACAGCGAGCGGGCGGCGGCGCTGGCGCGCCAGGGCGTCGACGTCGTCAAGGGCGATCTCGATGACGAGGCGACGCTGCGCCGTGCGTTGGCCGGCGCGTGGGGCGTCTTCGGCGTGCAGAACTCGTTGGAGGCGGGCGTCGAGCGGGAAGAGGCGCAGGGCAAGCGTCTTGCGACGCTGGCGCGCGAGGCCGGCGTCGAACACTTCGTCTACACATCCGTGGGATCGGCGCACAAGCGGACGGGCGTCCCGCACTTCGACAACAAGTGGCGCATCGAGGAAACCGTGCGCGGCCTCCGCTTCCCCTCGCATGTGATCCTGCGTCCGGTGTTCTTCATGGAGAACCTGCTAGCGCCCTTCAGTCTCCACGGCTCCACGCTGGCCTGGGCGCTCGGGCCAGGCACGAAGCTACAGATGATTGCGGTGGACGACATCGGCTGGTTCGGCGCGCGCGCGTTCACCGACGCCGCCGCCTTGAACCGCCGCGAGATCGATCTCGCCGGTGACGTACGAACGATGCCGGAGGCGGCGGAGATCCTGACGGAGGCGCTGGGTCGGCCGATTGCGTTCGCGCAGACGCCAATCGAACAGGTCCGGCAGTACAGCAAGGATACGGCGGTGATGCTGGAATGGTTCGAGCGCGTCGGCTACAGCGCCGACATCGCTGGCCTGGAACGCGAGTTCGGCCGCGCGCTCACGAAGCTCCCCGACTGGGCACGCCGCCACGCGCGACCAAATGGGAGCTGAAACGACCCACTGGGCAGACTCAAGGAGAGCTCACATGAAAGCTGTCAGATTGTTGGAATACGGTGGGCAGTTGGTGTTCAGCGATGTACCGACGCCGACGATCGCACGCGACGAGATCTTGGTGAAGATCAAGAGTACCGCCGTCAATCATCTGGATCTTGTTAAGGCCTCCGGAACGGCAAGACAGATACTCCCGATCGACCTGCCGTGGATACCTGGTCATGAGTTTTCAGGGGTCGTCGAACAGATTGGCAGTGACGTTGCGGCATATGCGCCAGGTGATGCCGTGTTCGGCTGCCAACGAGACGGGCGGCGCGTACGCGGAGTATCTGGCTGTCAAGCCGGCGGCCATCGCAAGGAAACCATCCAACCTCTCCTTTGAGGAGGCGGCATCAGTGCCGGTGGCCGCCCAAACTGCGTGGCAGGGACTCTTCACCCACGGTCACCTGGAAAAGGGACAAACGATCCTGATCCATGGTGGCGCCGGCGCCGTGGGCGCCTATGCGGTGCAATTGGCATCGCATGCCGGTGCCACCGTCATTGCCACGGCAAGCGGCGACGATGAGGCGTACCTCAAGTCCATCGGAGCCAGCCAGGTTATCGATTATCGAGAGGCGCAGTTCGAGAAGGTTCTGC
This sequence comes from uncultured Acidobacteriota bacterium, assembly GCA_963846235.1. Taxonomy (GTDB): domain Bacteria; phylum Acidobacteriota; class Terriglobia; order Acidiferrales; family UBA7541; genus Palsa-189. The sequence continues at coordinate 682,157 of CAWJVF010000002.1, read as the reverse complement.
GAGAGAAGGTCGATGTGGTCTTCGACTTGATCGGTGGCGATACACAGAAGCGGTCGTTCCTCGTCTTGAAGGAAGGCGGCCATCTCGTCTCTGCCATCCAGCCTGTATCGCAGGAAGAGGCCGCGAAGCACCGTGTGTCGGGCGAGATGATGAGGCTCGCGCCGTCAGCGGACGTGCTCGGCAAAATCGCGCGACTGCTGGAAGAGGGGACGATACGACCAGACGTCGCGACCGTGTACGCGCTCCAGGATGCGGCCCAGGCCTGGAAGGACATCGCCGGGAACCTGCCAGGGGTTCATGGGATGTCGCCCAGTGGGCCGGGAGCGGCAAGACGCAGGTCGCACGGCAAGATCGTGCTTCGTGTGGCCTAGAAATCCGCCGTTTGCACAAAAGGAGATAGGCGCTATGGACACATCGCCGCGCTAAGACGTGACCGACGTCCAAGACCTTGACGAGGAGGAGAAAATGCAATCCACACAAATGGACGTGAAGGAGTATAGCTATTTTGCCGGCAACCAGTGGCGAAAAGCCGCGGATAATCAGGTCTTCGAAGTCCACGAGCCCTATAGCGGAAAGCTGTTTGCCCGCGTCGCGGCAGGATCTCGCGCGGATGGGCGCGCCGCCGTGGATGCGGCGGCGAAGGCGTTCCCAGCCTGGGCGGAAACCACGCCGGCGGAAAGAGCCCGCCTGTTCCTGAAGGCTTCCGAGATCGTCAAACGCCGCCGAACCGAGATCGCTGAAGTGCTGGCGCGTGAAACCGGATCCACCATCTCATTCGCCACGTTCCAGCATGGACCTGGTTGCGGCGACGCTGCAGCAGGTCGCCGGGCTGGGTGTATCTGCCCAAAGGCGAGGTTCTGGAAACCAATGCGACCCGGTACCCACTCGATCGGCGTGCGGCGTCCGCTGGGCGTTTGTCGCCAGCTTCACGCCATGGAACGGCGCCAACGTTCTGTCCTGGCGAGCCGTCATATCGCCGGTGGCCGCCGGAAACACCGTCGTGGTCAAGCCATCTGAGTTCGCTCCGGTCTCAGCAGGAATCATGCTCGCCGAGGTCGCGGAGGAAGCCGGGTTCCCTGCGGGGGTAATTAATGTTGTTACTCATGCGCCAGGAGCCGCGGGCGCCATTGCGGACGAGTTCTTCGATCGTCCCGAAGTTCGAGTCATCAATCTGATCGGCGGAGTCAAGACGGCACGCATGCTGGCGGAACGCGCCGGGCGCACTTTGAAGCGGACCGTGATGGAGCTTGGCGGTTTCAATCCGATGATTATCCTCGACGACGTCGACATGGACTACGCGGTCCGCACTGCGACGTTCGGATCCTTCTTTCATCAAGGCCAGATCTGCCTCAATACTCGCCGAATCATCATTCAGCGCAAGATCTACGACGAATTCCTCGGCAAGTTTGTGGCTCGGACCAACACCCTGCCGGCAGGCGATCCGCTGGACCCGAAAACCATCATCGGTCCCATCATTACGCGTGACGCCGTAAAGATGATTGATGACCGCGTGAAGGAAGCGCGTCGCGAGGGGAGCCAAGGCCCACACGGGCGCGAAGCACGATGGACAGATTTATTACCCCACGATTCTGACGGATGTTCCTCTGGATGCCGCCATCGCCAACGAGGAGACCTTCGGGCCGGTCGTCGTGGTCGAAGCGGTGGACACGCCCGAAGAGGCGATTGCCGCCGCAAATCGCACCATGTACGGCCTCACGTCTTCGATTCTCGCCGGGAATACCTACAAGGCATTCGAGATGGCGCCGAAGGTTCTCGCCGGCATCGTGAATGTGAATTCACCGACCGTCAACGACGAGATTCACGCGCCGATGGGCGGCGTTCGCGACAGCGGCTGGGGCCGCACGGGACCCCGCAGCCTCGATGACTTCAGCGACGTGATCTGGATCAACTCGCACAGCGGTCAGCGCCAGTATCCCTTCTGACCGCAAGCGAGCGATCGAAGAAATCAAATCCCTTTGCAGTAATTTCGTCAATAACGACAAAAAAGAAAGAGAGGACGATCTCATGTCGACTAATTTGACCGCTGTGCTTCAAGAGATTTTGCAGAACACATCGAATCTCAAAGTGCTCAGGCAACTCATGACGCCGGACGCTACCTACGTTTCATTGAACTTCGACAACCCTGAACTGAAGAAAATTGTGCCCTGGACGGGCACTCACAAGGGGCCTCAGGCGCTGCCGATGTCTTTGGGCAATCCAACGCTTCTGGAAAACACTCGACTTCAAGGTCACCGACGCATTGAGCAGGGTAGCCGCGTCGCCCTCTTCGGCTCTTTTACCTACAAATCGAACGTGACCGGGAAGGAAATCACACGTCTACCATTCGGCACTATTCTGGCAGCGTTTCGAGGGGCGATAATGGTCGCTTACATCCAGTTTCTCGAGGACAGCTATGGCACTGCAGGCTCTTTCAAAACAGGGGGCGTCACACGGTTCCACAGCGATCCCTCGGGAAAAGAGGTTGAGGTCTAAATGACCAACATATCGAATGAAGAAATCCAGAGGCGACTATGACTTCATCGTGGTGGGAGCAGGCGCGGCCGGTTCGGTTCTTGCCGCGGAATTGTCCGCGTCCGGCGCGCAAGTCCTCGTCGTCGAGTCGGGAGGACCCGACGACGCGCCGACCATCGCGAACCCGAGCATCTGGTTTTACAACGTCGGCGGGCCGCTCGACTACCACCTGCCCGTCAACCCGTCGCCGCGATTGAACAATCGCACATTCAACATGGCCCTCGGCCACGTACTTGGCGGCGGCAGCAGCATCAATGCCATGGTATGGACGCGCGGCATGCAACGGGACTACGACGGGTGGGCGGAGAACGGAGCCAAGGGTTGGGCCTTCGCCGACGTGCTTCCGGTCTTCAAGAGTCAGGAGGATTGGGAGGGCGGCGCCAATGCCTGGCGCGGAGCGGGCGGCCCCATCCACATCCGCCGTCCCAAAGATCCTCACCCCACAGCGCCAGCCTTCATCGACGCAGCCCGCGAGATGGGCATGCCCATTCTGGATGACGTGAACGGACCGATGCGTCCCCGGCGCCGGCTACATCAACATGAACATCGCCGCGGATGGGACTCGCGTGAGCGCCGCTCGCGCCTTCCTGCGCCCGGCGCTGTCGAGGCCGAACCTCACTCTGCTGCTCAACACCAACGTGGTGAAGCTGAACTTCAAAGGTACTCGTTGCGTGGGCGTCAAGATAATGACAGACGGCGCCGTAACGGATATCGCGGCCGACAAGGAAGTGATCCTTGCCGCCGGGCTCCATCAATAGCCCGAAGCTTCTGATGCTCTCAGGCGTCGGGGAAGCGAAGGCGCTTCGCAGCCTTGGAATCGATGTCGTCGAGAACCTGCCCGGCGTTGGCGAGAATCTGCAGGACCATGTGCTCGTGTCCGGCGTCGTGTTCAAGTACAAAGGCAAGATGCCGGATCGGCCGGCCGACAGCAATGCCGTCGAGGCAGAGGCTTACTTGTCGAGCGGTCCTTCGAGCGATACCGACATTAATCTTGTCCTCGAACAACTGCCGGTCGTTACGCCCGAAGCAGCCGCGCGCTTTGGTGCGCCTCCGGCGGACGCGTTCACGATCGCGCCGGCTCTTGTGCAGCCGACGAGCCGAGGCGCCGTCCGTTTGGCGAGCAACAACTTTCAGGATGCCGCCGTGATCGATGGCAACTATCTCGGCACGGATCACGATTTTGCGGCCATCGTGCGCGCCATCGAAGCCGCGCGTGAACTCGGAAATCAGCATGCCTTTGACAGTGTGCGCGAGAGCGAACTCATTCCCGGCCCCAAGGCGACCGCCGAGGAGATCCGGGAACTTGCCCGGCTTGGCTCGGCGAGCTTCGGACATGCCGTCGGCACATGCAAAATGGGCGTGGATAAACTCGCGGTCGTCGACCCACAGCTTCGCGTGCACGGCCTTACGGGCTTGCGCGTGGCCGACGCCTCCGTCATGCCGCGGATCATTACGGGGCCGACGAATGCGCCGACCCATATGATTGCGGGCCGCGCCGCCAAGCTGATTCTCGGCTGACAACAGGGATCGCATGACCGGCAATCCAGATAGATCGTTGACGATCGACACCCATCACCACATATTGCCCGACTTTTTCTGGCAGGAGACGGAGAACGCGCATGCTCCCGTCGGAGGACTTGCGCCGCTTCGCTGGTCCAAGGAAGCAAGCATCTCATTCATGGATGACGCCGGCATCGACGTTGCTGTGGTCTCGCTGAGTACGCCCGGCGTGCACACGGGAGATAGCGCCAAAGCGCGGGCTTTGGCGCGCCGCTGCAACGAATTCTCGGCCGAACTGGTTCGTTCACGACCGGACCGGTTTGGAGGTTTCGCCTGCCTCCCCTTGCCGGATGTCGATGCCTCCTTAGAGGAGCTCTCCTACGCACTCGACGTCCTCGGGCTCGATGGCTTTGTTCTCTTTACGAATTCCAACGGCGTGTACCTCGGAGACCCTGTCCTGGAGCCGGTCTTCGAAGAACTTGAGCGCCGCAAAACCGTCGTCTATGTGCATCCCAATCCTTCACCGGACGCGGTTGCCCATTCGTTGGGACTCCCCGACAATCTGCTTGACTTCCCGACAGACACCAATCGCGCTGTCGCTCAGATGCACTACACGAACAGATTCGCACGCACGCCAAACGTGAAGTACATCTTCTCTCATGCCGGAGGCTCGATTCCCTACCTTGCCGCACGCTTCGCGATCATCGATGAGATGGGGTTCATCGCGGGCGGCGAGCAGCGAGGCACCGCTGCTGACATGTTCCGCCGAATTTATTGGGACACGGCGCTTGCTGCAAGCGATCCTGTGCTCCGCATGCTGCGCGACGTGGCGGGAATCAATCAAGTTCTGTATGGAACAGATTTTCCGTATCTGCGCCGGGACCTGGCCATAAACTCCAAACAACGGATCTTGCAGAGCTCCGAGTTGAATGATTTGGAAAGGCGCGCCATTCTCGGAGGCAATGCGTCACGCCTTTTTCCGGGCCGATTTCGTCCTTCGCGAAATGTGATTTGAAAGGAAGAACAATGCAATCTAACCTCCTGAAAAACACGGCCGCGGAAGCCCCCTGGTTGGTCATACATCCGCTCAGCCAGGAAGATTCGATCGCGGTGGCCGCGTTGCGATCGGTTGTCGCACCGATGAAAGGCAAGGTCGAAGGAACCGCTGGCCGCGGTCCGTTCAACGACATCATGGAGCGAGTCGCAGTCCCGGACGGGCGTGACCTTTGAAGCCGCGACCGTCGGAGGGATATCCGGCTGGTGGGCCAAGCCGGCGCATGCCCGGAAGGGAGCCGCGATTATTCACGTGCATGGCGGCTGGTTCAACTGGGGAACGGCCCAGGCGTACCGGAACTTCGTCGGCCACATCGCTTTGAACGCCGGCGCCGATGCTTTCATCCCTGATTATCGGCTCGCTCCCGAGCATCCGTTTCCTGCTGCCATTCGGGATCTCGAAGCGTGCTATCGCGGACTGGTTGACAAGGGAATCACCAAGATCGCCCTTACGGGCGACTCGGCTGGAGGCAATCTGGCGCTGGTGCTTCTGTCAATCGCCTCCGCACAAGCCTCCAAGGGTAGCATCGCCCCCGTGGGCGCGGTCGTATTCTCTCCGGTTACTGACCTCGCGCTTACAGGCGAGAGCTATGACACGCGAGCCGAAGCGGATCCGTTCTTCACTCAGGTCCCAGGCCGCCGGGCTCGTCCGGTCCTATCTGGGTGAGACCGATCCGAAGAATCCGCTGGCCTCGCCTCTCTACGGGGATCTGACCGGTCTGCCTCCAATCCGCGTTCACGTTGGAGACGACGAAGTGCTGCTCGACGACTCGCGCCGCTATGTAGAGCGCGCCGTCGCGGCCGGCGTCGACGCCAAGCTGGACGTTTGGATGGGAATGCCACACGGGTTCGTCACGAATGTCGGCGGATTCAACGCTGCTACGCAGGCGCTGAAGGCAAGCGGAGCATTTCTAAACGAGCGGCTGGGGAGCACGGGTAGATGAAAGCCTCAATAAGAACTCACGAAGGGCGAGTGGCGTTGGTCACCGGCGCCGGCCAGGGCATCGGTCAAGCGATCGCATTGGCATTGGCAGAACGAGGCGCACAGGTGATTGCGACCGATCTCAAGCCTCCGCAAGAGACCGCGAGGAAGATTGGGCCCACGGCATGTGCGTTTCAACTTGATGTGACGCAGGAAGAGGATTGGTGTTCGGTCTTCGGCAAGAGCCGCGATGTGGGCGACGTGGATATCGTTGTGAATAACGCGGGCTATTTTCCAAATCACTCAATCGACGAACTCGATCTGCCGACTTGGCGAAAAACGTTCGCTACGAATTTCGACTCACATTTCTTGAGCGTGAAATGCTTCTTGCCAGCTATGAGAAGGAAAAAGTGGGGCCGCTTCGTTGGTATATCGTCAAACATGGTGGGCTTGGCTATACCCGGCATGAGCCACTACATCGCTTCCAAGATGGGAATCATCGGGTTCATGAGAGGTTTAGCAAATGATGTTGCAAACGACGGCATTACCGCGAATGCGGTGTTGCCCGGGCTGACAAATACATTGGCAACTGCGCCTCAATCGGAAGAGCAAAAACGCGCCACCTGGGAACAGCAGGCCATCAAGCGGATGGGAGAACCTGAGGATGCCACAGGTGCAGTACTGTTTTTGACAAGCAATGATGCGGCATTTATTACCGGGCAGGCAATTGTCGTTGACGGTGGCCAATATCGCATCGGCTAGGAAGGAAAGAGCCAAGAATGGGGACAAATGATCAAGAGAAGATAAAGATCGCTCGCGAATATTTCATGAGAGCTGACCAGGGACGTCCAGACATCCTGGAACTGTTCCATGAAGATGCTGAAATCTATTTCCCTAAGTTCGGATTCGGATTTGGACGGAACTCGTTTCTTGAAATGGTTAAAGGATTCGAAGGGATCTTGGAACACATTCAACACGACTATGACTGTTTGAATTTCATTCCTTCAGCCGACTATCTCATCGTTGAAGGCACGTCACAGGGCAGAATGTCTGGTAAGTCGTGGGCAGGCGGCAAAACTCCAGGCGGGCGTTTCTGTAACGTCTTCAAGTTTCGAGATGGCCGAATATCGAGCCTGCACATCTATCTTGATCCCGACTATACAGGCGAGGATGAGGCACGGTTTCGATGGGGTAAGGATCGTCAGTGGTGAGAGTGATGACCCCGCGTCAGACAATTATTCGGGGTCTGGTTAAGAATTGAGGAGACGAGCCATGTCTTACAGCATATCGAACTTACTGATCCGAAATCTTCGCGACGTCTTCGGTGAAAATGACCCCACGCGGCGACGCGCGGCCATCGACGAGATCTGGGCCGAAGATGGCGTGTTCTACGACCCCCAAAGCGGCGCCCATCGTGGACGCGACGAGATCGATCGCGTCGCGGGCGCCATCAAGGCTACTCACCCTGACTTTCGATATCAGCCAATTGCCGAGCCCGAGGAGTTGGGCAATGCCGGGCGGGTCCCATGGGTATCGGGCCGCCCCGGTGAGGCGCCGGCTTACGCCGGGACGGATTTCCTCATTGCCCGTGACGGGAGGATTGCCGCTGTCTATCTCTTTTTCGACAAGCTGCCCTGAGCTGGAGTCTACCAGGCGATGGTCACCGTGTGGGTGGTGATGCGCAGCGCCATGGCCCGGTTGTAGCGACAGGCCCACGTACGGTTGAAACGATATATAGGAACACAAAATCGGTTGGCAGAGCTTAACGGCGATCTGGCCGAAGAAAAGCTATATCCCGAAGGCGAAATCCGCGCCGACAAGAAACTTGACGAGATCGTCGGAAAGAGCGCCGCTTTGCGCTGGCTTTTGAATCAAGTGGAAACAGTCGCGCCTACGGAATCGACCGTCCTGATTTATGGCGAGACGGGAACTGGAAAGGAACTAGTGGCGCGCGCACTCCACAATCTGAGCCCGCGTCGCTCCAATGCTTTCGTCAAGGTGAATTGTGCCGCTATTCCGGCTGGGCTGCTCGAAAGCGAGCTCTTTGGCCACGAAAAAGGGGCACGGGGCCGTGTTGAGAGTTTCGCTCTCAGATTTAAGTACCGAGAGTGGACTTATCTCCACCCAGAGCCATCCCGCTAAGGCCGAGCACCAGGGGAACTGCGGCGCTTTCTTGAAGAAGCCGAACGAAAGCGGATTCTGGAGGCCCTGGATGAAACCCGTTGGATCGTTGCAGGTCCAAGGGGCGCCGCTGCTCACTTGGGAGTGAAACGGTCCACGCTTCAGGCGCGGATCCTGAAGCTCGGAATCGCCCGCAATAGGTGAACGACTCTGAACCAGCTAACTGTCGGATCCTGGCACAAAATGAAGTACGCGATATAACATCAGGCGTGCACCTTCCCGTGAACCCGCCTGTACTGCCAATGCTTGCCAAACGAGTAGGTGAATTACCACACAGTGGAGATTGGGTTTTCGAACCGAAATGGGATGGGTTTCGTGCGCTGGTGTTTCGTGATGGGGATGAGATCCTGATCCAGAGTCGCGACGAGAAGCCGCTCAACCGCTACTTTCCTGAGCTGCTCGGGCCCTTACGCTCGACGTTGCCTCCGCGCTGCGTCCTCGACGGAGAGATTGTCATCGTCAAGGATGACGGACTAGACTTCGAGGCGCTGCAATTGCGCCTCCATCCTGCCGCGTCGCGCGTGAATCTGCTCTCCCAGCAAACTCCATCGTCGTTTGTGTTCTTCGACCTGCTGTCCAGGGGAGACCGCGATCTGCGAGGCGAGCCATTCGAGTCCCGGCGCCGCGAGCTGGAATTGCTGATTGCATCGGCGGAGCCACCTATCCATTTAACGCCTGCAACCTCCGATCGCACTGTTGCTTCCGACTGGTTTCGTCGTTTTGAGGGCGCAGGCTTTGACGGTGTCATGGCCAAGTCCGCCTCAGGAACCTACGAGCCAAACAAACGCGTGATGCTAAAGGTAAAACACGAGCGCGACTGCGATTGTGTCGTGGCAGGATTTCGCTGGTACAAGAAAGGGGATCGCAACCTGCTCGGTTCATTGCTCCTCGGCCTGTTTGACGACGCCGGTGCTTTGCAGCACGTCGGGGTTTGTTCGAGCTTTAGCGTCGAGAAGCGCCGGGAATATGCGGAATTTCTTGACCCTTACCGCAACAACGCGCTCGCCGCTCACCCATGGAAGCACTGGGCGGAACACGGAGGCGAGCCCGGTGATACCGAAGTTGCCCATCGCATGCCGGGTGGCCAGAGCCGCTGGAGTCATGGCAAGGATCTGTCGTGGGAACCACTGCGGCCCGAACTGGTGGTACAGGTCGCGTACGATCACATGCAAGGCAGCCGCTTCCGTCATATCGCGCAGTTTCGCAGATGGCGAACAGACAAAAAGCCGAGCGACTGCACCTATGACCAGCTCGAAGTTGTTCCGCCGCAAGAGCTGGCTGCGATTTTTCCTCACGGGCGCTAAGTCTGACGCCAACTACTTCTTTGCTCTTTTCCTGTGCCTTTCACGCCATTCGCGTGTCGGATCATCATCGGGGTCGGGAACCTCTTGCGCCGGGCGAAGCGCCTCCGGAACATGGCGCAGGTTGACTCGGATGCGGGTCCACGTTGATGACCTGCCTCGCATAGCGTCGATCAGGACGTCGTCTATCGTAAGGAAATCGGCTATATCCGCGTGTTTCACCTTCCACGTTTCGAAACCCGCCAGCGCTGCTCCTTTATCTGGAGAGTTGGCAACCACGATGAGCGGCATCTTGACCCGCGGATTCTTTACCGCCGGTTTAGCGCGGGATGGAGCCACTCGAGGTGCCTCACCTTTCATCTTGCGAAAGTGTGGCGGCCAGGGCGCGTCGCCGAGACCGGCAGCTTCGTCTTTGGCCGCGAGTTCGAGCAATTTTTCAAGCGAACCAGGCGCGGCGTCCATGTCCGCGTGAGGATTGCCGATTTTCGCGAAGCGCTCTGGAACCGTGAATATCGTGAAGTCGGCCGGATCACAGTCAGGGACCTCATGCCAATGAAGCGGAGTCGAAACACGGGCGTCAGGAAGCGGACGCACCGAATACGCAGAGCAAGTCGTTCGATCCTTCGCATTCTGGTTGTAGTCGAGGAACACGCCATGTCGCTCTTCTTTCCACCATTTCGAACTGGCCAGTGTGGGCACACGTCGCTCTACGGCGCGCGACAACGCGAGAGCAGCGCGGCGTACTTCGGCGAACGTCCAGCGGGGTTCGAGACGCACATTTACGTGCATGCCGCGCGAACCGCTTGTCTTGGGCCAGCCGCGAAGCCCTACCTCTTCGAGGAACTCCTTCACTTCGAGAGTGACCTGGCGTACATCGGACCAACTAACACCAGGGCCGGGATCGAGATCGATCCGCAATTCATCGGGGTGCTCGAGATTGCCGGAGCGCACCGGATGCGGATGTAGCTCGATGCAACCCAAATTAACGATCCAGGCGAGCCCCGCCATGTCATCGACCACAATCTCTTCCGCAGTTCGACCGGAAGGGAATGACAGCGTAACGGTTCGCAGCCAAGGAGGCCGCTGCGCAGGTGCACGTTTCTGATAGAACGCTTCTGCCTCGGCGCCGTTCACGAAACGCTTGAGGACAATCGGACGATCCTGAATTCCAGCGAGTGCACCAGGCGCAACAGAGAGATAGTAGCGTACGAGATCGAGCTTAGAGATCCGTGCCTGTGAAAAATACAGCTTGTCGGGATTCGTTATGCGGACTTCACGTCCCTCGAGCGAGAGCACCTTGCTGGTTGCTTCTTTTGCCATCCAATCAGGCTACCACCCTCATGCCGCAGTGAGGCGTTGGAAGCGAGTCCCGATTTCGGTAAACGCGCCCCTCGATTCAGTGGCGCAGGGCTTCAATGCTCAGACGTTTAGTACAAATCTGACCAACGCAAGCGCCTCAGTATCGCTGGAACAACACCTTTAAGGGGTTCGCTTCCGGAGCGGTATTTCAAACAGGAGCACACGGTGCTACGCTTTTGGGCAGGAGGTGCATATGCGCAGACTGCATGTCGTCGTGCCTCTTGCGTTTTTGTCAATGATGTTGGCTACGAGCGCCTTCGCCCAAGGCCGTGGCGGAGGATTCCGTGGAGGCGGAGGCTTTCGCGGGGGAGGGGGCTTCGGAGGAGGCAGAGGATTCGGCGGAGGCGGTTTCCGTGGTGGATTCGGGGGCTTTCGAGGCGGGTTCGGGGGGTTCGGAGGATTCCGAGGAGGCTTTGGCTTTGGCGGGTTCCGTGGTCCCTTCTTCGGACGCGGCTTCGGACGTGGGTTTGGATTCGGCTTTGGGTTCGGCTTTGGCTACCCGTGGGCCTATTATCCTTATCCGGCCTATCCCTACTACCCATACTACGGATGCGATCCTTACGACCCCTATAGCGCGTATGGGTGTGACCCAGCACCGTATGGTCCATACGTAAATTATCCCGTCGATCCGCCAAGTCCGCAGGCGCATTCGCAAATCACCGCTCCCGCTCTAGCCGATGGCAGATGGCACCGCTTTGGTGAAAAGGTGGACACCGGCGTACCGAGTTCGGCTGAAACTCTGACACGTTCGCAAGGACGCGAACCATCGACGCCGAAAACCTTCGCTGAGGTCAGATAGCTTCGTGTGGTCCTTGACGGAAACACGTCGCTTGGATTCTGCTCACATAACGCGGCAGTTGACTTGAAGGCTTCTAAGCCCGCGGCGGCATTGGACGCTCGTGGACAATCATCCAGTTGATGCCGAACCGATCCCGCACTTGGCCAAAGCGCGAGGCAAAGAACGTCTCCTCCATCGGCATCAGGGCCTTACCGCCATCGGAAAGCGCGGCGAAAATTCGTTCAGCTTCGCTGTCGCTGTCCACGCGCAACGTGAGATATGCGCTCCGCATCGGCTCGGCGTTGGGGATGTCCGCCGCCCACAATTCAACGTCGCCAATGGCTATGCGCGCATGCAGCACTGCGTCCTTCCAATCCGGGTTGACACGGGTTTGCTCGGGCGACTGCCCGTGCGTCATCATCATCCCGGCTTTTGCCCCGAGATGCTTCTCGTAATACCGAAACGCCTCCGCACACGTGCCCGGAAAATTCACGTAAGTATTCGTTTTCATCACTGATCTCCTTCGCCGAATCGTCCTTCAAAGCTTAGTCGAATGAGGACCTGCATAATCGACAGCCCAACGCTTCGGTTCAGCAGAGCGCGGGTTTACCGCAAAGGTCCCACAAAACTATGCTTCCGTGTGCTTCGGAAGCTGTATGACGACAATTCCTATCGCAGCACTGCGTCCTTCTAATCCGGGTTGACGCGGGTTTGCATCAGGCGAAGGAGCAGTAGTCCCAACGGCAGGAACTGAGAAAGACTTGGAAACATCATGTGCCTACACGTTCCCCCGAAAGTGATAGGCGTTGATGGCCAAGCCCTCACGAAAGTAAAAGCGATGCGTTTGCTCTCGCTGAACGCCCGAGTCCAGGTGTATCTGAGTACAACCGTGAGCTTTTGCTTCCGCCTTGAGCCAATCGATCAATGCTTTTCCGAAGCCCTGGGAGCGATAAGCTTCATCGGTATTTAGATCATCGACGTACATGATCTTGCCGCAATACAGCATCTCCATGAAGCGATAGCCTGCGACTGCTCGCACGGCGTCCTTCTCGTAAAGGGCAACAAGGCGGTAACCATCTGCATTCATCATCCTTCGCACAGTGGATAAATAATCCTGTGACCGCACGACAGGTCGGAGTTGGAGCATGACTTCTAAAGTTGCCAGTATCTGCTCGTCGCTACTGGCTATCGCGATTGTGATGGCTTCCCGTGGAGGCATTATCCTGCTTTCAATTGGTCGTGACAGGTGATTGTCAATTCAAGCGACAACTGATCCGATCCATGCAAATTCTCGTTATTCGCTTTCGCTGCGAGCATCAAGTGTCGGCGTGATGCCAGCCGTGCACACCGTAGATCAAGCCTAAGACCAGTGCCCCTGCCGAAGCCGAGAAGACGGAAGCGTCGAGTGGCCTTTTGATACCGAACGAAACAGCCATGGCAATACCAAATATTGGGAGCAAAGCTGCACTTGCCACGCAAACCGGCCGAGGCCAGAACCCCAGAATTAAGGCAATTCCGAGAAAGAGTTCAGCGGAGGTAGCCAGCCACGCAAGGGCGGGTTAGGCGCAACCGACAGTTGCATATCCTACTCTAGTAGGACGCCTCGTGGCCGAGAATTTAGAAAGTGATCGGCGGTTCCCGGTCACTCTGGCGATACTATTGGCGTACTCTTGAGGCACCTTCCCTTGCTATGACGGATTGTGTGGCACGGGCGTGGAATTCGAGATGTGCCGTCCGGCCGACGGCGTAACCTCAAATGTAAAGCGAAGGGCTGGAATTTTGTTGCCGGGATGGTCGTCAGCGTAAGTCAGTTGTGGGGTTCGGTAGAGTTGTTGCGCTTCCGTCGGAGGTCCTTGATAGATTCCGGGGTATAAGTCGATCAGGTGCTCGCCTGGTTCGCCGGCTGCTGTGAAATTGATGATGACATCGCCCTGGCTGTTAAATCCGCATGCATAGCCCATATAAGCATTGTCGTAGGTGGCGACGTAGATGTTGTCGTACTCGGTCCAGCCGACTCCCTTGAGATGAATTGTCACCGGTGTTCCCGCCGCTCCCGATTTCGGCGTAATACTGACGATGCTGGTTTCAATCACGAAAAACGCTTGCGCCGCCAGTTTATCGCCGTTTCGCAATGCAAGACCGTGCAGGCCACCGAGGTCCTCGGGAATCGTTATCGGCCACTCGATTTTTCCGTCCCTTCCGACCTTCACCTGAGCAATGACATTTTCTTCCGGCTCGAACCCCGACCCGCTCACGCGGCTGCCGCCGAAAGTTTGCCAGACGAGTTGCAGCAACGAGTTCCGCGGAAAGCCTTCGCCGCGCAGCATTGTGTGAGTGCCAACCGGACCCTGGGTTGGTGTCAGAGCCAACGTCGCGCGTTCGATCTTCACTTCGGTCTGTGGGATCGTTTGTGGCTGATATGGCTCTGCGTATGCTTCTCGGGCGAGCGCGCCCGGCGTGGTGTGGAAAGTGAACTGAGGACGGGGCAGATGCGCCACCGGTGATTGCTCATAGTTGAGATAACTCTGACCTTGCCAGCCGGTGTACATCTTGACGACGTGATTCCCGAACGGGCCGGCTGCGCGGAACCGCGCCACGGCCGAGCCCCGCGTGCCGGCGGCCGAAACCCATCCCACTTCGACATTGTCCCAATTGACGACCCAGGTGCTTTCCATCGTGCGCCAGCCTAGCCCTTTGACTTTGAGCTCGATTGGCGTCCCGACTGGCCCCGAAGAGGGAGTGAGCTCGAACGTCTGCGTTACGTTGATGCCGTTCTGTGCTACAGGTTTTCCATTGATCAGCGCAGTCACTTCGTGCACACCGCCGTAGTCCTCGGGAATCTTAAAGCTCGCGTCGAGCTGCCCGTTCGAATCTACGGAGAACTCTCCAAGCTTGCGGGTGCTTTCTGAATATTTCTTGCCACGGAAATGGTAATAGTCTTCGACGACCCAGCCGCCGTTAACCGTGCCCCAGAAGAGATCGACCATTTTCCCGGGTGGCAGACCTTTGGCCGATGCACGCACGCTGGAGCCGACTACAGCAGGCCTATCGTAGGCTAGTTCGAGTCTGGTGCTCTCGGCTGCACCGGATGGCGCAGTTGCGGCACTGACCACTGCTTGAGAATCGGCTAATTGATATCGCGAACAGGCAGACAACGCTGAAATGAGAGCCAGCGGGATCCAAACACGGAAGGGCAGAAAGGCTCTCATGCTTGTGTGACTGGAGAATCCGTTGAGCTAGTCGCCGATAATCGTGATCTGCGACGTGTCGACATCGAACGGCTTATACTCGCCGGTGCGGCCCTGCGGATCCTTCGCCGTCACGGTGTAGCGTACGATTCCGGTCGGCGCATCGTCGGGAACGATCCACTTCGCGACCCAGAACTGCCGTTCGGGCTGCTTATCGGTCTGGCGATCACGCATCGGGATATCAATGGTTTTGCCGTTAAACGTCAAATGAACCACGAGCTGCGTTGCGCGATCCCGCTTGCCCGTGGCCGGATCGATGGCCGTCATTCGAAAGCCTATCGGCTCGCCCCGTTTGAATTGAGTGCTCGCCGTGCAGGTGCGTGGCTTGCCCAGCCCAAAGAAGTACACTACATCTCCGTACACCACTAGACGATCGCCACTTGGCGTCTGCCCCGCAACAAACGGGGTTGCCATCATCGCGGTCAACGCCAGGAGAAATGCAAGCGCGAAATACTTATAGAGGGGCTTCATAACACCAGACGTTACTCCGATTCGCGCCCATCTGTCCAGTGGTTCGATAGATTATTGGACTGTGGCTTTTGGCGGCGGGGCCACATTTTTCTGTATCGATGTGCGGCTAATGCCGCCTCGCGGCAACTCTTCCTCAACGATAAGGGGGAAGAGTAGCCTGCGGCCTGGCACGAACCAATGTCCAGCGGTGAGGTGCTATGCCGTCTGTTCAGCCGCGAAATAGTTCGCCCGGTCAAGATCAGTAATGAGTCCGGGCCCGGTTGGGCGCCATTCCAGCAGTCGCTGGGTTTGCACGCTCGAAGCGATAAGGTCGCTACCAACGAAGGCCCCCAGCCAGCCAAAATGGGCTGCCGCCTCCGCAGCGGATTTGGACACGACGGGCACTTTCAGGCCGCGCCCGATCGCATGAGCGATGTCCCGCGTTGGCACGCCCTCTTCCGCTACCGCGTGATACCTGGCGCCTGCTTCCTGCTTCTCCAGCGCCAGCCTGTAGAGGCGGGCAGCGTCGAGGACGTGCACGGCCGCCCAGCGGTTGAGTCCGTCGCCCACATACGCTGACAATCCCCTCTCGCGGGCCAGCGCGATTGCATAGGTAATGAGACCTTGCTTGATTGTGTTGTGAACTTGGGGAAGGCGCACCACCGACACGCGCACGCCACGTTTCAGCAGTTTCTCACCCGTCACTTCCGAGGCGCGCGGATACGAGGCAGACGGAGGGAGAGGAGCATCTTCTTCTGTAGCCATGCGTCCCTGTGCCAGCGTCGCCAAGCCGGAGGTGACAAGCAGTGGCCGCTCGGAGCCTTCGAGCGCCGAGCCGAGAGCCTCAATGGCGCGGCTGTCGATCGCACAGTTTTCTGCGAAGTTCGAGAAGTCGTGGATAAAGCCCGTGTGAATCACGCCATCGGACATCGTTGCTCCGCTGCGCAGGCTTTCGAGGTTTTTAAGATCACCCCGGTGCACCTGGGCGCCAGCCGCGATAAGAGACTTGCCGCCCGCATCCGAGCGAGCAAGACCGAGCACCTGATGCCCCGCGCTAATGAGCTCTCGAACGATCGCAGAACCGACAAATCCCGTTGCTCCCGTTACAAACACTTTCATAGTTCCTCCTTCCTAACGCGAAAAAGATTCTCCAACCATTTCTTCGCTTTTCTTCCAGAGCGCCTCAGCGGTTTTTAGATCGAGCGCGTAGCCGCGGACGCCTTCACTTACGCCGCTAATAGGCACGTCGCCCGGCACGATTCTCGCGACGTGGCAGTTCTCGCAATAGTGCCCGCCGATCTCATCGGCCGCAGCAACGACACCGGCCCACACGGACGTTGCCGCGCCTTGCGGGATCGTCTTCCACCGGAACGGCCCCTTTCCCTCCGCAAGGAGCTGATCGTTGATCTGTTTAATCAGGGTGTCGAGGCGGCTCGGGTCCACGTGCCGCCCTAACTCGGTCTCAATGACTCCCGGATGTACGGCCGCACCGCGCACCCCACGTTCGCGGTGCCTTTGGTCGAACGCCACGGCGAAAAGAATGTTTGCGGTTTTCGACCGACCGTACGCGACAAAGGGATCGTAGGGAGTCTTCTTAAAGTTCGGATCCTCGAGATCGACGTTCGAGTAGCGGTGACCTGCGGAAGACAAGTTGATCAGCCGCCCTCCCCTGCGGATGAGCGGCGCAATCCTGTTCACCAAGACAAAGTGGCCCAGGTGATTGGTGCCGAACTGCATCTCGAAATGGTCCGTCGTATAGATAAACGGCGTGGCCATCACACCTGCGTTGGCGATGATCACATCGAGCGGCTCGCCCTTTCGGAGCAGTTGATCGGCGCAGTTTCGGACGCTCGCGAGGCTGGCCAGATCGAGTTCGACGAGCTCGAAGCTTCCACCATTCGCCGCCGCGTCCTTTCGTATTTGAGCAGTCGCCGCCTCGGCCTTGGCCAAATCGCGCGCGGCGCCAACTACGTTCGCGCCATGGGCGGCGAGTGACCGAGCCGTCTCTACGCCGAGCCCAGCCGAAACGCCAGTGACGAGGATTCGCTTACCGTGTAGGTCGATACCGGACAAAACATCTTCAGTGGTTGATGTGGCTCCAAATGCCTTCGCCATGTTTTTCTCCTCCCGCCGGCTCGCTTGAGGTGTGCCTATTGACAAGCGGCCACGGCTCGCATAAAACGGAGAGTATCTCCGTATAATGAGATTACCGGAGACCGTCTCCGGTTACAAGTTTTTTTGAGATGTTGAGGATGACTAAGAAACGTTCATCGGACGGCCGAAAGCCGCGCGCGGACGCGCAGCGGAATCGTGAGCGCATCCTGGAGGTTGCGAAGCAGGCGTTCACCCGGTCGGGTGCTGATACCAGCTTGGACGACATCGCCAAACAGGCAGGCGTTGGACCGGGAACTCTGTATCGCCACTTTCCTACGCGCGAGGAACTTCTAAAGGCGGTCTACCGTAATGAACTGGAAAACCTGGCCATAGCGGAGGAGAAGTTTGCTGAGACCATGCCTCCGGTCGAGGCGTTGCGGGCGTGGTTGTTGTTGTTCGTTGATACCGTCGCGGCAAAACAAATCATCGCACCGGCGCTGAATAGGTTGGTTGGAGACCACAAGAAGGTGTTCGAAGCTTCCTACGCTCAGATGCATGAAGCAATTCGTAGACTGGTGAAGCGCGCTGTCAAGAGCGGCGACATACGGAAGGACCTGGACCCAATGGATCTACTTCGGGCTCTTGTCGGCGTCGCCAACGTGGCGTCCAGCCCCGATTGGCAACAAAGCGCCAGGAGACTCGTGGATATCCTGCTCAGCGGTTCGCAGCGGGTCAAATAATGCGTGGATCTGACTCCCGAATTGTCGGCAACCCTTCCACAACCGCGCACTCAACTCAAGGATTCGTCTCGATGCCACTGCGATCATTGACGGCTGACCGAATCCGTTGCTTGCAGCCAAGCTAGAGTTCGGTCATTTGCACCGAACCGTGCTCTAAAAGAAATTGAATCTGCTCCAACTCGCCTCCCGATGCGTGGCAGCGCCGAGCACAGGTCTGTCGCAGATCGTGCGGAGGCAAATTCGCCACGCCGACGCTCTTGGCGGATTCCTTCACGATGTGCCAAACCGCCTTACCAAGCGCGCAGATCACTTCCTGCCATCCGACTTACCGGGAACTAGCTGCGAATCATTAGTCTGGAACAAGAGTCTCTGCGTACGCTGACACGGCGGTCTTTCATTCTGGCATTTCTCAGGCCGTTCATGACGCGTTCGAGTTCGTAAGGGCTGATACAGCGTGTCTGGTAGAGCTTTTCCGTCTCGGAGCAGTAACCTTGTTGCGAAAACGGTCAAATAAATGACTCAACATTGAACGGGATTATCGGAATGAATCTTCAATTCGTTGCCACACCGCGAAAAGTAGCAATCCCATCCAGCAAACATTGCCGGAACCTTCCTCGTCTTCGAAGTAGCAGCAGTCACGCTGGACCCGAAGTGCCGAGCGACAGACAGCTCACTTGAAAGAGATCGTAATGGCTTACCCGAGGATATCGGAACACTTCCAACTCCCAAAGTCCGGCGCCCTATTGTCGGCAATGCTCGTATTAGGTGTTTCGCTGTTCACTATGGGGTGCGGAAAACAGAATGCGCAGGCCGAGAAGCCATCTGCCGTTGACGTGGAGGTCGTTCCGGTTGAGCAGAGAGACATTCCGATCTACGGAGAATGGATCGGAACGCTCGACGGATTAGTGGATGCCGACGTCAAGGCTCAGGTGACCGGTTACCTGCTCGAACAAGCCTACGTGGAAGGCTCCTTCGTCAGAAAGGGCCAGCTTCTTTTCCAGATCGATCCGCGTCCCTTTGAGGCTGTTCTTGAACAAGCCAAGGCGCAGTTAGCACAGGCTCAAGCGCAACTCGCCAATGCGGAGGCCACCCAACTCCAGGCCGAGCTCAACGTGAACAAGTACACGCCGCTGGCAGCGGAGCAGGCTGCCACACAACAAGATCTTGATAATGCTGTCCAAACGAACGTTGCGGCGAAGGCTACCGTACTGAATTCCAAAGCCGCCATTCAGGCAGCGGAGGCGGCGGTCCGAACTGCTCAGATCAACCTTGATTTCACTCGGCTCGTTGCACCTATCGACGGCATCGCTGGGCAGGCCCAGCTTCAGGTCGGTGCCCTGGTCAACACGAGCAGTTCAGCTATAACCACCGTTTCGACAGTTGATCCCATCAAGGTATTTTTCACGGCAAGCGAGCAGGAATATCTCGCCTTCAACAGAGAGTATCCGACTGAAGCGACCCTGCAAGCGGAGGTAAATCGTATTCCCCTTGAGCTCATTCTGGCTGACGGTACAACGTATGCGAAAAAGGGAAAAATCTCCTTCGCGGACCGCGCGGTCAATCAGCAAACAGGCGCGATCCGCATCGCGGGACTTTTTGCCAACCCTGGAAACATTCTTCGCCCCGGACAGTATGCCCGGATCCGCGCCGCGACGAGCATCAAGCAGGGTGCCCTGCTCGTTCCCCAGCGCGCGGTCTCAGAACTTCAAGGCAGTTACCAGGTCGCGGTGGTTGACCAAGAAAATAAGGTCAACATCGTGCCCGTAAAAGTTGGAGAGCAAGTCGGTTCCATGTGGATTGTTGAAGACGGGCTGAAGCCCACTGACCGCGTGGTCGCTGAAGGTGTGCAGAAAGTTCGTCCGGGTGCACAAGTCAATCCCAAGCCGTTTGCGGCAAGCGCGACCGAAACGACCGGGAGATAACCCAGATGTCTAAATTCTTCATCAATCGGCCCATCGTGGCGATGGTGATCGCAATCCTTACCGTCATCATTGGCGCGGTCACGATCACCACTCTGCCAATCGCACAGTTCCCAAACATTGCCCCGCCAGAAGTGCAGATACAAGCGACCTACGTCGGCGCGGACGCGGAGACGCTCGAGCAATCCGTAGCCACACCGATCGAGCAGCAGATGAGTGGCGTGGATCACATGAACTATATGTACTCGTTGAATGCCACGGCCAACGGGCAAACGACGATGATCATTGACTTCGACGTAAAGACGGACCCGAACACGGATCTGATTCTCGCCCAAATGCGGGAGACGCAAGCCGCCTCTCAGCTCCCCGCCGACGTGACGAACTTCGGAATCACCGTTCAGAAATCCGTCACGTCGCCGCTCATGTTAATCAGCTTGTACTCGCCGCATGGCACTTACGACGCGCAGTTTCTGGCCAACTATGCCTACATTAATCTTCACGACCCGATCACGCGCGCTCCTGGAATTGGCAATGTACAGATTTTCGGCGCCGGCGAATACGCCATGCGCCTCTGGGTCAAACCCGATCAACTAGCCAAGCTGGGAATTACAGTGACAGACATCATTAACACGATTCAGGCGCAGAACACCGTGAACCCTGCGGGCCAGGTCGGTGGCGAGCCCGTGCCTAAGGGTCAGGAATACACATACGCTGTCCGCGCCCAAGGTCGACTGCTTTCCCCCGAGGAGTTCGAGCAGGTCGTTCTCCGCGAGACCCCAGACGGCGGTATTGTGCGCATCAAAGACGTCGCTCGCGTCGAACTGGGTGCTCAGGATTACAGCACTCTCAGCCGTTTGAACGGGAAACCTTCCGCAATCGTTGCCATATATCAGTTGCCCGGTTCCAATGCCGTCGATGCCTCGGCAGGCGTAGAGAAGCTGATGAGTCAGTTGAAGCAACGCTTCCCGCAGGACATCGATTATGTCGTAGCGCTCGATACGACGAAAGCCGTCACCGCGGGAATGACGGACATCGTTAAGACCCTTGTGATCGCCATTATTCTGGTCATCATCGTCGTCTACATCTTCTTGCAGGGCTGGCGCGCAACGCTGATTCCGATGATTGCCGTGCCTGTCGCGTTGGTTGGCACATTTTTGTTCTTCCCCCTTTTTGGGTTTTCCATCAACACGCTTTCTCTTCTGGGGCTCGTGCTCGCGGTAGGCTTGGTTGTGGATGACGCTATTGTTGTCGTGGAAGCTGTCGAACGTCACATTGAAGACGGTTTGGCTCCCAAAGACGCGGCGCTGCGCGCCATGGAAGAGATCTCCGGTCCGGTTGTTGGTATCGCCCTGGTGCTTTCCGCCGTGTTCATACCGACGGCCTTAGTCCCAGGAATTACTGGGCGGCTCTATCAGCAGTTTGCCGTGACCATTGCAGTATCGGTGATTCTCTCGGCTTTCAACGCCCTCACTCTTAGCCCCGCGCTTGCCGCCCTCTTGCTCCGGCCAAAGCAGGCCAGTAAAGGCCTGCTGCGTAGATTCTTCGATGGCTTCAACCGCGGTTTCGAGCGCGTCACCAATGGCTACGTTCGCCTCTCCGGCGCCTTGATTCGCAAGGCGGCCATCTCGCTTGTCATCTTGGCCGCGTTCCTCGCAGCCGCCGGCCTCATCAGCAGCCGAGTGCCCTCGAGCTTCCTGCCGGATGAAGATCAGGGCTATTTCTTTATTAACCTCCAACTACCGGACGCTTCCTCGCTCCAACGGACCGACGAAGCCGTAATGAAAATCGAGCAGGTGCTGGCCAAAACACCAGGTGTGGAGTACACCACCAGTGTCGTTGGTTTCAGCCTTCTTAGCTTCGTTCGGACCAGTTACAACGCCTTTTTCTTTGTCACCTTGAAACCTTGGGATGACCGCACAAAAAGAGAAGAGCAGTATCGGGAAATTGAGGCCCGTCTCAATCAAAACTTGAGCCAGCTTCCGACGGGAATAGCTTTCGATTTCTCCCCTCCTTCGATCCCGGGGGTTGGTAATGCCGGCGGATTTACCTTCGTGCTGGAGGATCGCTCTGGAAAAGATGTCGAGTTCCTAGCCCAAAACTTGAACACCTTCCTGACCGCGCTTCGTAAGCGTCCCGAGATAGGCCTTGCGGCCAGCACGTTCATTCCCGGCGTGCCGCAGCAATTCGTTCGCGTCGATCGCGACAAAGTACTTAAGCAAAGCGTATCCATCAGTGACGTGTACAAAACGATTCAAGTCTTCATGGGCGGATATTTTGTGAATTATTTCAACCGCTTCGGTCGACAGTGGCAGGTGTACGTGGAAGCTGAAGGCGACTACCGCACGAAAGCTCAGAACGTGGGGGAATTCTACGTACGCAACACCAATGGCGACAACGTCCCCCTCTCTGCCTTGACCAGAATCGATCCCACTTCTGGCCCCGAGTTCACCATGCGCTTTAACGAATATCGAGGCGCGCAAATTTTTGGCAACCCGGCCCCCGGCTACAGCTCCGCACAGGCGATGAAGGCGCTCGAAGAAACGTTCGCCCAAACCATGCCAGCAGAAATGGGCTACGACTACATGGGAATGTCCTTCCAGGAAAAAGTGGCGCAGCAAGGTGTGCCGGCATCGGTGATCTTCGGCTTCTCGCTTCTGATCGTCTTCTTGATTCTGGCAGCCCTATACGAAAGCTGGTCGCTGCCGTTCAGCGTCTTGCTCAGCACTCCTGTGGCGGTATTCGGCGCCTTCGCCATTCTGTGGCTACGCCGCACCATCGCAGGGTGGTTTTTTCCTCCATACATGGTACAGATCGAGAGTGATGTGTACTCACAAATCGGGCTGGTGATGCTCATCGGTTTGACGGCAAAGAATGCCATTCTGATCGTCGAGTTCGCCAGGGACGAGTATGAGAAAGGCAGGCCGCTGATCGACGCCACTCTTGCAGGCGCCCGTCTCCGGCTGCGCCCAATTCTAATGACCTCCTTTGCGTTTATTTTTGGCAGCGTTCCCTTGTGGGTTGCCTCGGGTAGCGGGTCTGTTGCGCGGCAGATCATCGGCACGGTCGTCATCGGCGGCATGCTCGCGGCCAGCGTCTTCGGCATATTCCTCATCCCCCCGATCTTTTATTTGGTCGAGAAATGGTCCGGCGCGGGCAAACAACCCGGTCCTTCCGAAGTGCCCGCAACGCCAAGCCCCGCGCCAGGTGATTGAGATGAAGCCTGCGCTAATTCACTCCACGCTGTTGATAATGGCCGTGGGCTTACTAGCAGGATGCACGGTCGGCCCTAACTACCACAAGCCGACTGTTCCTGTACCGACCTCCTATCACGGGCCGAACGATGATGCGCAGGACCAGGCCGAAGCGCAGGCGGCTTCTTTTGCAGACCTTCCTTGGTGGCAGGTCTTCCAAGACTCTGTTCTACAGGACCTGATCCGGCGGGCGCTCAAGCAGAATTATGATCTGCAAACGGCCACGGAAAAAATCATGCAGGAACGCGCTCAGCTCATGGTCACCCGCTCGAATCAGTTCCCGCAACTGAGCGCAAACGGAAATGCAGTCGATGAACGGAGCTTTCAGGGCTTCCCCTTCCAAACCAGATATGCAACCTACGCCGCTGACGCAACGTTTCAGTTGGACCTCTTTGGGCAATTGCGGCGCGCCACCGAATCTGCGCGCGCCCAGCTTCTGGCCACGGAATATGCCCAGCGGACCGAGATCCTTACGCTGGTAAGTGACGTCGCCAGCGACTATTTCGCGCTTCTGTCGCTTGACTTGCAGCTCCAGATCACTCGCGACACGATCAAGACGCAGCAGGACGCGGTCAATCTGACGCAGTTCCGCCTCGAGCACGGCGTCGCCACACAGCTCGACGTCCTGCAAGCTAAACAGGTGCTCGATACCGCCAACGCACAGATTCCCGAACTGCAAAGAGAGATCGGATTGGAAGAGGATGCGCTCAGTATTCTTCTCGGCGATTATCCGCACGATGTGGCACGTGGGCTCCCGCTGGTCCAGCAACAATTGCCTCCCGAGGTGCCTGCGGGTCTGCCTTCTTCGTTGCTCGCGCGGCGTCCGGACATCTCCCAGGCCGAGCAAAATCTGATCTCCGCCAATGCGCAGATCGGAGTCGCCAAAGCTGCGTTCTTTCCACAGATTTCTCTCACCGGCACTGCGGGCGGTGCGATAGGACGCAGCTCCGTGTTCTCGTCCTTCGTAAACTCCAATATCGGAACCTGGGGCGGCGCGGCGCAATTGGCGCAACCCATTTTCACGGCGGGTAGACTCCGCGGGAATCTTCACTTTGCCGAGTCGCAACAGCGGGAGTTTCTGATCGCCTACAAACAAGCCATTCAGGGGGCGTTCCGGGACGTCTCGGATGCTCTGATCGCTTATCAGAAATATTACGAAATCCGTGTAGCGCAGGAAAACACGGTCCAGGATCTCAGCGATTCTGTGAGCACATCACTCAAGCGCTACCGTGGCGGCATCGCCACCTATCTCGAGGTCCTCGACAACCAGCGCTCTCTGTTCAGCGCCCAACTCACTCTGGCGCAGGACCACGGCAACGAGTTCCAGAGTCTTGTGCAACTTTACAAGGCGCTTGGCGGAGGCTGGCAGCAATAGCAGGCCGAAAAGAGTGGTTGGGATTCGAATGGTCGCCTGCTGGCACGTTGCCACGTTTCCTTCGCGATCGCGTTGGCAAACCCGACGTGATCCGCGAACATCGGACACCTGTTCGCCTATCTACTCGGCAGCAGCTTTATTGTCCCTATGCAAGTGCCCGCGGCCCTAGGAGCCGACGCTTGACTGCCACGTGCTAAAGATCACCTTCCGGCGCATAGCCATCGCTCCGGTAACAGTCCGAACATCGTTCCTCTTAATCGTAAACCTTCTATCGCGCGGCGACGCCGCCAGGGGAAGCAGATCGGTATAAACGGTTGGCAACGAAGACACCCGCATCCTCCCGATACGTGAGCGTAAGAAGCTGGGAACATCGGTCGCACAGCCAATAATGGCAGACACGATGGGCGTTCGGAGTTTCGCCGTCCCCCTTGAATTGATGAAACCGGAAAAACTTGCCATGGCCTGCTGTAAAGTTGTGTGCGCAGTCGGGGTTCGCGCACTTAGAAAAGGCGTTCATCATTGCCCGCCGCAACTAAAAGTAGTTACTAACGGCACTATAGCCGGTCAAAAGACTCTGATGGAATCAGGGGGTTCGTGTAGTCAGAGTGAAACGTTGGTAATCTTCCACCGCCCAATTGACGACCCCTCCCGATGCAATCGGCCGGACTTAAGTCTCAGGGCGCCCGAATTTAGTCCAGCTATGCTGTTCCCGGTGTGTTGTTTAGCATCTCATCATAGTCGGGCTCTTTCGAACCGAGGAGGCCCAAGCATGCAGGGCAGCGCGTCGTTTGAATCTTCTTCTCTACGTATCCTGGTGACCGGAACCTCGCTACTGGTGCGCAGGCACAAGCACATTTTCGAGGCTTTGGCACCGCGCTTTGCAAATGTCGATTATCTGCCGGCACGCCGTATTTCGCAGTTCCATCGCGCCGTATACAAATTAGGGTCAATCTTGGGTCAGCATGCGCCTCGCTCTGTGAACTCCGCCATCGAACGGCTCGCCGCGATGCATCCCTGGGACGCGCGGGTTTTTGTCGCGCGGTCGTTGCAATTGGAGTCGCAAATTGCCGCGGTTCCGAGCGCCCCCGACCTTATCCTTCACGTGTTCGGCATGTATTGTCCATGTTGGTCTCGGCCGAGGATTCCGTACGCGATGATGCTTGACTATACGGAGGCGCTGGCGCATCGAAATTGGCGTGAATGGGCGCCTTTCGCAAGCGAGACGTCATTGCGCGCGCGGCTGCTCTGCGAGCGGCGCGCATACCACAATGCCGTGCACCTTTTCCCATTTGGAAATGGAACGCGTCGATCCCTGATCGAAGATTACGGCGTCGATCCCGCGAAAATTACCGTAATTGGAAGCTCCGGTTATTTTACCGAGTCGGGTTCTGGTCATAGGACATTCGGAAGCAAACGCATCCTTTGTTACTGCGGAGACGGCTCCGATTTTTACCGTAAAGGAGGCGATCGCGTGCTCGCCGCCTTCCGGATCGTGCGCCAGGAGATCCCCGACGCAAAGCTCGCCATCGTGGGTTGCTCGTCGAAGATTGACGGTCCTGGCGTAGAGAACCACGGGTATGTTTCCTCGCCTACAAAGATGCACGAGTTGTTCTTGAGCTCGGATTTAGTGCTAGCTCCCGCTCGTTGTGATCCGTTTCCTACTTTCTTGATCGAGGCAATGAACTTTGGACTGCCCTGCGTAGCATCGGATGCGGATGGAATCCCAGAGATTGTCGCTCACGAAGTTACAGGCGTGGTTGTTTCAGATATATCGGGTCCAGGGCTCGCCGCCGAAGTTGTACGCCTGCTGAACGATCCTCAAAGACTACTAACCATGTCGCGGAGCGGGAAGGAAAGGGCCCGGGAGAAATTCAGCAGTGCCCACGTGGCTGGAATCGTGGCGGAAGCGATCCATAAACTGCCGATTCACACCAATGTGGCTCGGCAGCCTGCAGCTCAATATGGCCCGGGCCTTTTAGAGGCGAGATAACAGCGGCGAGGACTTCAGGTCAGGCAGCTCTTCTAATTCCAAGTACTGTCTGGTCTATAAGGTCCTGCACGATACCATCCGGCCGGAACTTCCTGGCGAAGTGCGCACCAGAGGCAAGTATCTTGGGCACATCTGACGCTTCAAGCCACTTCGGATGTTTTCCATCCTCTGACCAATCCTCATAGCGCTTGTGGTCTATGCAGATTCGCAAATCCGGTTGATTACACAGGGCGGTATGGAAGAGTGATTCGTCGACATTTCGCCGCCTGCTGTAGTAACTCACCAAGCCCGGTAGGGAAGGATCATTCAGGAGACGATCGATAGCCCTTCGATTGGCCTGAAACCAAAAGTCTCCCCCGTAGATTCGCATGGGAGGATCACGCTGAATCCACCGAAGAATTGAAGGATGTCGAATAAAAACGTACTTCTTTTGTAATGGAAATACGCCGGACAATAGTAGCTTTCTTGAAGGACGCGGCCACCAGAATATAGGAACCGCGCAGTACCTGTCGTATGCGAGGGAAATCCAACCAGGACGTCCGAATCCCCAATCGCGTGCCGTTTGGCCGGGAGGGACCGCGCGGTACAGAATTTCGCGGTGGTCTAGATACACGTCGTAATTGCTGTTCGATAACTCGCCTATCATCGCATCCGCGGGGCGCACCGGATAATCGCTGCCACTTAGCAGAACAAACCAGTCGGGTTGCGCAAACTCTTTCAATAAACTGAATGCCCTCAATGCAGCCAATGGCACGTTGATGTGGCCCCATCGAGTTACAAAATGCGGGTGAACAAAGCGCACATTGCTTGGGAAGGCTGTTTCGTCTAGGGAGCACTTCCCGAAATCGTGGTGGCAGACGATTGGGGGCGCTCCAAACATTGCGTTCAGGCCCCTGATGAGCCGAAGAACTTGGTCTGGCTCGTTGTGGGAAAGGACCGCAAATCCGATTTTGATAGACATACGTTCGTCTCTGAGGGATACGAAAAAATACCAGCCGACCAAACTTACAGATCCGTAATTACCCAGATCTTCTTCGCGAAGGTACTACGCAGACGTGGCCCGTAATGGCCACTCTAATTTGAGCAAGACAATCCGCTCAGCTTCGGCGCGGAGGTCTGCAAACACATGAAGAATGCGATGTATTTCATGACAATTGGAATCGGGAGCTCTCGGCCGACAAGGGGCGCTGGTGTTGTTCCCTCTGTGGGAGCGCCTGCTTCCTAAACAAGCGTGCCTCGGGCGCAAGCCTCC
Organism: uncultured Acidobacteriota bacterium; assembly: GCA_963846235.1. Classification (GTDB taxonomy): domain Bacteria; phylum Acidobacteriota; class Terriglobia; order Acidiferrales; family UBA7541; genus Palsa-189. Next base: position 654,212 of record CAWJVF010000002.1, on the reverse strand, counting down.
TGGCTGTCACAGCGATGAGCAAGGCAAAAATGAACCAAGTTGGTTTGCGATCCTCCCAGGTTAGATCGAGCGCTCCAACGGCCCAAGTGGCCAGGATGCACAACCAGAATATGCGCTCAATATGAGGCAGTCGCCAGGCAGAAAGCATAAGTGTAAGGAGTAGCGCGAAAAACAAGGTAAACCCGATTACACCTTCCTCCAGCAAAATTGAGAAGAAGGTATTATGTGCCGCCAGACGCGAGGCTGAGGTACCCACGTCGGAACGGGAATCGGACGCCAAGCCAAGCGAATGTTCCGCGGTTCCTGCAAACGCTTCAGATCCGACACCCTGAAAGGGGGCCTTTCCAAAAATTTGCCAGCCTATTTGCCAGATCATCGTTCGTTCGTTCAGTGTGCCCGAACTTATCTCCGATCCGATCGTGGACAGGCGTGACCAGGAAGTTTCGGGCATGAACAGCCAGGCTCCGATTCCGGCCAGTGCGAGAAAAGCCAGAATCATAACGTTTCGGCCCCATCGCAGCCTGGGAAACAATAAAGGAAGGACGAGCACGGTTGGGATACAGGCGATCAGGGACCCACGGGAAGCGGTCAGAACAATCGCGCAAAATGCCAGCACCGTTGCTGTTCCAGCGACCCACGCCAGAAGTTTTCGGCGTTCCTGCACGGCCAAATAGAGGGATATAGGAATCGCCAATGCGAGAATGAAGGCCAAATCGCCTGGGTTAAAACCCAGTCCCGTGTAGCGGCCATTGTTCAGGCCCGTGTTCCTAAAAAACCCCACCAGGGCTCCCACAGACGAAACCAATGAACCCGCCATGTACGCGCGCAGAAGAAGTATTTGCTCCCTACGCGTTTGCGCGAATTCCCACAAGAGCCAAACCATGACGAACATCTGGATAAAGGTATAAATCGACGTCGCTGTAGCCGAAGGATCGTAGCTCCAGAAGTAGGTCAAGCCCGCCCAGATGAAGAACATCAACATTACGATGTGTTGCACGGCCAAGGTGCGCAGTTTTCCGGATTCGAGAATCGCCAGGAGAGCCATCCCAAACGCGGGAATTCCTACCACTCGCGTGATCGTGCCAAAGCCGTGGATGACGACGCCGTTCTCCCAAGGTATTACAAAAACCAAGATCCAAATGAAGAAGAACGCAGCCTTTCGGAACATGCCTTCCTTGCGGGTCTGTACTTTCGAAGTCCCATGTTCGCCGTATTGGACCACAGGCGAAATCGCTGCCATTGAGGAGGACAGCGGCTGCCGGATGGAGTTGTCAAGCAAGGGTAGTTGCCTCCCTTCGGAGTTGTCGAACATTCATTAGGCCATAGGAGAGCACTGCTATGCTCGCGAGCACTTGAAGCAGGATGCCAGCCATCGTAGCGATAATGGCGCCCCGTAAACCCATTCGCGGCACCAGCCAATAACTTCCTGCGGAGATTGTCAGAACACCCATCGCGAAAAGCGGAATTTGATGCACAAAAAGCCGCGCCGAAGTCATGGCGCCACCCAAAAACTGGCCCAGATAGCCCATCCATGCGAGAACCATGAACCACACGAGCAGACGGGACTCCGTTGCGTACTCCGGCCGATAGATGATTGCCAGCAGCTTAGCCCCGGCGATCCAAGCCACGAAAATCCCGCCGAGCCCCAGGACCGTGCCAATGCCCAGCAACTTCAGCAAAAGCATAGCGAACGCCCGCCGCCGGCCCTCCGCGTAAAACCTTGCCAAGGGCACAAAGACAGCCTGCGCCAGGGCGCTTACCAGTAAATTTCCGGCCGACATTAGAAAGGCAAGAGCCGAGTAAATTCCCAGCTCACGTGTTCCCAGCTTCCACTGGATGAAATAACGCGGCATGTTGACGTTCAGGTTGACCAGCATGGCCACTACGCCCAGCGGCAGCGCCAACCAAAGAATTCGGGCCATTTTGCGCGGCTCCCATCGAGGCCGGAGCGTCTCTTTCAGGTGTTCAAAGGCAGTCCGGGACGTCGAAGAATCCTTATCGAGGGGTTCGGGAGAGTGTGTCTGAACCCGCATGTCATATCCGAGGAGGACCGCCGCCCGCACCAGGACTGTTAATGCCACTCCCCAGGTTAGCTTCCCGGTGAAATAAACGCCGAAGCACAGAGCCGCTAGCGAGAGGGGCGCTCGCAATATCTGCGATTTCGCAATGCGATCCATGCGATCGATATATTGCAGTCGAGCGTAATAAACATCACTGATATTCTCGATAGCCAACGCCAGGCCGATAGCAAATGTGAGGAGCGTCATCATCGGTCCGCTGTGTAAGATCAACGGAATCGCCAGAATAATCAGCATCGCGAGCGCAGTCGAAGCAAGGCGGAAGCCGGCGTATTCTCCGAATTTGTAGGTTTGCTTCACATCGGAAGCAATAACTGGCCGGATCTGCAGACCTGTGAGGCTCGTGACGGGGGTGGCTATAGCCATGCCGAGTGCGTACTGGCCTACAATCAGCGGGGAAGATAGTTTCGCCAGGGCGACGAGCGCGCCCCATTGACAGGCGGAGTAGATGGTGTTCCCGACAAATGTCCAGCTGAAATTAGCGCGTAGTGAAAGGCCGCGAGCGATCGGAGGTGAGGCCAACACAACAGTGGGTGAGCAGGTTTCCGCCATTTCCAGGTCTTATCTCCGTTAGGTTCGACCAGCAGTTCAGAAAGTTTAAGGCTATTCTCTAGTCAGATGCATTCGCCCTAAAATGAAGTCAGTTGGCGCTCTCAACCCGCCGTCGCATGATCCCGCAAAACGCGCACACTGCCTGCGCTGGCCAGTGTAAAGAGCTACTCTAGGCGAGAGCGAAAATCTGTAAAGATGACGATAGTGGGGTGGGCCGCTTTACTCTGAATTTGAGGTAGACAAGTCTCTATCAGACGGCCCTTCTTCAGGTGTTATCCAGGCTGTTCTAAAGGGTTCGCCAGTTCGAGTGGGGCAAAACGGACGGAATCCTTGCGGTTCGCCCGCATTAGCACGGTGCCGCAAAACCCAAAAGCTGAGCCAGAGGATCGGCCCTTGGCGTGAGGTGCACGATTCGCTCGGAAATACCCGCATCCCTGTATGCAGCGAGCCTGTCAGCCTGGGCTATGGTCAGACTGCCCACCTATGCTCGCTGGGTGCTCACACCAACAGGCCGCCCGAAAGCGTCGGTTGTAACGGCGCATCAGTTGGGTACGTCGAAACTGTCAACCACTATCAAACAAGCGAAGGCCCTGCGTTCGGTCTCAAACGTGGGGCCTTTTTCTTTGCGAAAGTGATAATCAAACCCTTAGATCGGCACGCTGACGCTCGGCTACGTAAGCTTTGCCGGTATAAGACAGTCGTCACTGTCTACACAAAGACATCCACCCCTTTTCGAATTTTCAGCTTTAAGCTTGGCTTCTCCCGGGTGCGTAGTTTTTGGGCTTTCCAAGCTTCCAAGCGGGTCGTCTCAGCCCGCGCTTTCTCTCGAATCGCTGGCGGTAGCGTTTCGCTCCACGATCTTATAATGCGCCTCAGGATATCTGTCTCCGTTAGCTCTTCCGAAGCGGCCACCAGTTTCAGGCACTCCCAATAAAATTGGCCAACGTCCAAGCCGACGTAGCGTAAGCCGAGCTGGATTCTCTGGAGTTTTTCTTCCTTTGCGCGGTAATGGCCCATTTGGCTTCACCCCAGCCTCTACGGCTACTCTCAGTGCGGATTGGGCGAGGTCACTTCAGCTCGAACTGATCGACGATCGCAGACACCCGACTTCGCACTCGGCAATCCCATCAGCGGTTCGGGAGCCAACCGCGTGCGCGGCTCCTCCTGCGTTTCGAGCTTTTGCAGACTCTTTTCCCAGTGATGTGGCTCGCCGTGTATTTAGCCTGGCCCGTTTTGCTTTGAGTTTGGCATCCCGTCGGACCCGTTTTTCATGGGCTTTCCACGCTTCTACCCGGATAGTCTCAGCCCGGGCCTTTTCTTGAATCGTAGGCGGTAGCGTATCGCTCCACGATCTTATGATGCGCCGCAGGATGTCTGTCTCCGTCAGCCCTTCCGAGGCCGACGCCAGTTTCAGGCACTGCCAATAAAATTGAGCGAGGTTGAAGCCAAAGTAGCGCGATCCGAGCCGGATTCTCTGGAGTTTTTCTTCTATTGCGCGATGCCTGCCCATTTGATTTCCCTCATTCTACCGGGGCTAATTTCAGCATGGCCGGGCCAAAGGGAAGTGTTTTTATTTGTTTTGTCAGCGGCGGGTGCGAGGGCATTCGCCCTCGCACCCGCCGGATGGATTTAGAACAGCAGCTTGAACCCGAGTTGTATCGTTCGGGCGTCTCCCGAACCGACGATCGGATTGCCGGCCGCGATATCGGGCGTGGTGCAGCCGCAGCCAAACGAGGCATTGGCTGACGGATCGCTGCCTCCGGCGTAGCCATTCACCGAGCCAAACGGATTGGCGATTTGGGGGTGATTGAGGAAGTTAAAGAACTCGGCTCGGAATTGAGCGTTGAACCGCTCCGTAAACTTGAAGTTCTTGAATACAGAGAAGTCCACGTTCTTGAAGCCCGCGTCGCGGAAGATGTTCCGGCCCATGGTGCCAAAGGTTCCCGCAACGGGAGGAGTCATGACCGAGTTGCCGTCTACGAAGCAGCCACCCGTAGCCAGCGTGGTGGGGTCGGGGGCGACCGCGGTACACTTCGCACCGAGTGATGAAGGGAGGATGGTCTTAATGCCGCTTACCCCGGATGTCTGCGAGCAAGTCACGCCGGCTGCACTACCGAAGCCGGAGCAGTAGGGAATGGAGCTAGAGGTGGCCTTGAAGTCGGAAGGGTTGCCGAAGAAATCCCAGCGGTCGGTGTTTTCAGAACTCCCGGTAAAATTGTCCGAGCCGTCGATGATGTTCCAGGGCTGCGAGCCCGCCAGCGTCACGATGGTGTTGAGCTTCCAGCCTTCCAATAACTGGCCGTAGCCTTTCTTCCCAGGAATATCGTAACTGGCTGTGAAAGTGGCGCGGTGGCGGATGTCAAAGTCGCTGTTGCCGTATTCGGCCGCTGGATCATAGGAGTTTTGCGGTTGCCCAGCGAAGCGATTCAGGGAACCGTTGTCCAGACCATGACCATACGTATACCCTGCGGTGAGAGTGAACCCGTGGGAAAGCCGCTGGGTCAGCGTCGTTTGCAGGCTGTTGTAGTGGGAATAGGCGTAGTTGGTCGTCCAGTTGATGAACTGCAAGTAGGGGAAGCTGGCGGCGTATGGCAGGACGCCGGCGGAATTGACCTGATTGAGGTCGATCGAACCAATCAGATTGCCGGCGCGAGTGCCTACATATTCAACGTCCAGCGAGAGGTTGCTGGTAAAGGCGTGCTGCACGCCGAGACTCCAATTGTAGACGAATGGGGTTTTGAGATTCGGGTCCACGGTCCCGAGGCTACACCGCGATGCGACCGTGCAGGAGACCTGGGCGCCGCTGGGAAAGACAACTCCATTCCAGTTGAGCGCGGAGGGGGGGATCTTGGCGGTTCCAGTGGCAATCGTCCCGCCAAAGGTCTGCCCCCCCACGCCTGAACAAGTCTGCCCAATAGGCACCTTCTTGTTACAGGCGCCTGTCGGGTCCGCCGCTATGCTCGTTCCCGGGACGTTGGCGATTCCCGGATTTCCCGAGAAAGGAGCCAGACTAAACATGGAGTAAAGGATACTGGCGCCGCCCCGCACCACAGTGGTGCCCTTGCCCGTCACATCATAGGCAAACCCGATGCGCGGCGACCAGTTTCCGTGATCGGGCTTCCAGAGGTAATTGCCATTCGGTCCTTGACCCTGCTGAACCATTCCCTGCGTTGGACTGAAGCCGCCCAGCTGGTTGTTGACCTCATGGAATGGCGTTGCGTACGACCAGCGCAGGCCCAGGTTGAGGATCAGTTTCGAGGTGAGGCGGTAGTCATCCTGAGCGAATACCCCGTACACCTTGGAGATCACCCGAATGGATGGGTTGCCAACGAGTTGCTGTCCTCTGCCCGGAAGTCCGGCGAAAAAGTCTTCGAGGGCGGTGGATGGATTGCCAGCGATTGTCTGCTGTCCGCCGAGGAAATCGATCCGGCCTCGCGTGTCGTGGGCGTCGGAATCACCCTCGATATGCGAGTACTGAAAGCCGTACTTAAAACTATGCTTGCCCATCAAGTACGAGAGATTGTCCTGAAAATCGTAATACGGATTGGGGGCTGCTTGGAGAGGACGACCCCGCCGGCTCCCCAGTTGGAATCCTGAACTGAAACCAGAAATGGTGACCGTGGGAAATCCGCCCGTGCTGGTAATGCCCGTGTTGATGGGGTAGCCCTTGCCATCGGCGAGGGTGTTGGTGTCCGTGGGCAGGAAGTCGAAAGTGAACCGGCTGTAGCCCACTCGGACTTCGTTCACGACGCGGGAACTAGCCGTCCAGATCCAGTTGCCGGACGTCGTCCAGGCGGGTTCCAGCACCTTGTTCTCCCACAGCGTATTCACCATCGGGAAATCTTCTCCAACGCCGAGGTAGTCCGCCTTGTACAGCATGCCGTTGATCATGTGCTTGTCGTTGATGCGATAGTCAATTTTAGCGATCCCATTGTCGCTGGTGTTGACGTTGGGGAAGCTACTTACGTAGGACGTAGTATTGGCGTGTGCTCCCTGGATGAAGCCGCCCGTGCAGGTGGATCCAGTATTCAACTTGCCCGAGGGACATCCAAGCAACGTCAAGCTGAGCGGGCTCACCGCTACGCCGGCATTCTGCAGAGCGATGATTGCATCCACCATGCTGTGTGCCGGATCTCCCGTCGAAGCGGTTTCGGGAACGGCACTGCCGATGGCGTTGGCGAGGTTCGAACGGAGGCCCTCGTAGTTGGCAAAGAAGAAGAGCTTGTCTTTCTTGATCGGCCCGCCCACTGCGCCCCCGAACTGCTCCAACGCCAGCGGGAGAACTGTGGCGGGAGGGGGATTGAAGAGGTTGCGGGCGTCCCAACTGCCGTCGCGGCCAAAGGCGTAAGCCGAGCCGTGAAGATTGTTGGTTCCCGAGCGGATTCCCACGTTCACCAAGGCGCCAGGCTTTCCACCGTACTCCGCCTTGGGATTCTCCTCGAGGTTGAACTCCTGGATAGCGTCGATGGGCAGAATCAAGGCCCCATCGGTGAAGGGACTCGACGCGCCGGCTACAGGGCGGGCGTCGAAAGCGTTCGCATTCAAAACGCCGTCGACCATCCAGGCGGTTTCGTCGGGCCGCACGTTGTTGGTGCTCTGGGTCCAGGGTGAGCCACCCGGCTGGAGCATCACGCCCGGGCGCAACCCAAGCAAACTCTGGAAGTTGCGGCCATTCAAGGGCAGGTCGTTGATGTCCGCATTGTTCAGTGTGCCGCCCAGGGTGGCGTTGGTGGTTTCCACCAGCGGGATAGATTCGGTGACCGTGACGGTCTGCGCCTGCGCGCCAGGCTGAACGGTCAAGTCCGCCCGAACCTCCTTGCCAACCCCAAGCTCGATATTCTCGCGCTCCAGCTTCTTGAATCCATTGGCCTCGGCGCGGACCGTATACGTGCCCGGAAGCAACTGCGGAGCGTTGTACTCCCCGGCGTCATCCGTGGTGAGGGTTCGTGCGACACCTCTGTCTTTATCGATGATTGTTATCCTGGCGCCCGATACTACCCCGCCACTTTGGTCTGTAACCGTACCGAGAATACGTCCGTTACTGCCCTGTGAAAACAGCGGTACAGAAAACACCAGCACACCCAGAGTGGCCAACAGCAGGAACGCAATTTTGTTTGTGAGGCCCCAAAAGGATGCGCGAAACCCCGATGGAATAGAACTCATCGTCTCACCCCTTCGAAATTTGAGTTAGGCCCTGTGAACCCGACAACGGAAAGGAAACAAGCGATGGGGCAGGCTTACTCCCTGTCCGGAGCAAAGTCAAGAAAATAATTTAAAACAAGAAATTAATTAGATCGTCTCCGTCAGTGTGTTCGTTTGCGGCGTAGCCGCGCATCCCTTCATCCTCAGACTCCGTCCGAACCTGTAGTAGCCTATTGCTGCTGGCATGCCTGAACCGGCCCAACAACTTCGCGATTTGCTTGCCCACGCTCGCTGGAACGCCGCCATTGAATTGCTTCGTCGCCACAGTCCGGAAGAGGCGTCCAAAGCCGTAATGGCTTTGCCATTCGATCAACAGCGTCTCTTATTTCGCCGCCTGCCGATCGATCTTGCGGCCGTCCTTATCGGCCAATTCCCATATTTCCACGCCTACGCGGTTCTCTATTCGCTCAGCGCTCCACAGATCGCGGCGATCATCAGCGCGATGGAGCCCGGCGAACGCTATCAGTTCCTCGATGCACTACCCGAGGAAGCATGGCAAACGGTTATGCGCACATTAGAAGATGCGCACCTCGAGCCGGCGCCCGCCGCAGCGAATCCGCTGGAAGTGGAGGAAGAACCAGCGGCGGCGCCCTCACATGTGGAGTCCGTGCCCATCATCGAGGCGCGGCAAATCGAAAAGTATTTTCAGCAACCGGAAGGCAGAGAAATTCAAGTCGTCGCGCCCATGGATTTGTCCGTCGAGCCGAATACAATTCTTGCCCTTCTCGGTCCTTCGGGCTCGGGCAAATCCACCATACTGCGTATGCTTTCTGGACTTCTGCCGCCGTCCCGGGGAGAAATCCTTTGGCACGGACACCCGCTACAGGGATCGCGCCCGAATGTCGCGATCGTCTTCCAAAGTTTCGCTTTATTTCCATGGCTGAGTGTTGTTGAAAATGTGGAAGCGCCGCTTCTTGCGCGTGGCATGGCGCATGCTGAGCGGCACCCATTGGCGCTAAAAGCTCTCGACTCAGTCGGGCTCAGAGGTTTCGAAACCGCTTACCCCAAGGAGTTATCCGGAGGGATGAAGCAGCGCGTGGGATTTGCCCGGGCGCTGGCGGTGGACCCGGAAGTCCTCTTCATGGATGAGCCGTTCTCGGCGCTCGACGTTCTAACGGCGGAAAACCTGCGGCGCGAGTTGATCGAACTCTGGTCGACAAAAAAGACGTCCACACGCAGCATTTTCCTCGTTACGCACAATATTGAGGAAGCCGTGCTGCTGGCCGATCGGATCGTGGTCCTTGGAACCAACCCCGCTACAATTCGCGCGAATTTTGCAGTTCCTTTGGCGCAGCCCAGGGACCGGAAATCGGCCGCATTTCTTCTCTATGTTGACTATGTGTATAAAGTGATGACGCAGCCGCAGCTGCAACTTGCTCCTCCGACACCGGAGGCCATTGAGGCTAAGCCCACCTGGCAGATGTTGCCGCATGCCCGTCCAGGGAGCATCGCGGGATTGCTCGGCTTGCTCGTCGACCACGGGGGAGAAGAGGATCTCTATCACGTGGCCGAGGAGCTTCTTCTCGAGATCGACGACCTGCTTCCTATTGTCCAAGGCTGCAACGCTCCTCGGATTTGCCACTTCCGACGAAGGAGATGTGAAAATCACGTCCGCGGGAAGGGAATTCGTTGGCGCGGATATCTCGACCCGTAAATCTCACTTCCGTGAAGCGGCACTAACGCATGTGGCGCTTCTCCAGAAAATGAAGTCGGCGCTCGATGCCAGGTCCGATCATACCATGCCTCTGGAGTTTTTCCACGACATCCTTGATGAACACTTCACGGAAACAGAGGTCGAGAAGCAGCTCGAAACAGCCCTGAATTGGGGCCGCTATGCCGAGATCTTCAGTTACGATCCGGAAAGCGGAACTCTTCGGCTGCACAAGCCTGGAGAACTCACTGTCTGATGTTCCGGCGCGACGAATGAGGCGACTCTCGCGACCCCACTTCAGTAAGGATAGTTCCACTAAGACATTCGTGTGGGGGCTGTTCCGCCAGGTGCGCCATCCTTCCTGAAGGACTTGCCGATTTTTCTGGCGGCTTTTTCCATCTTCTACGCCTTTCTGGCGGTGGCGCATTATTGGTTCACCCCAGTCAGCCCGCAATCCGAAATTGACCTCCGGCCCGGCGCATTACCGGGATATGCCTTGTTTTCGGTGCTCGCATCGCGATTTCCTACTTCATTGCCCTGGTTTTCAGCATCGCCTACGGATACGTCGCGGCCTACAACGCGAAAGCAGAACGCATCATGATTCCCTTGCTCGATACACTTCAGTCCATTCCGGTTTTGAGCTTTTTGCCCGGCGTCATGCTGGCTATGGTTGCTCTTTTCCCCCGGCGTCAGTTTGGGATCGAGCTTGGTTCCATTCTGCTGATTTTCTCGGGTCAGGCATGGAATATGGCATTCAGCTTTTATTCTTCGCTGAAATCCATCCCGCGTGAGATGCATGAAGTCGCGGAAGTTTATCGCTGGAGCCGTTGGCAAAAGCTCGCCGAAATGGAGCTGCCTTTTGCCGCCATCGGACTCGTCTGGAACTCGATGGTATCGGTAGCCACCGCTTGGTTTTACCTGATTGCCTGCGAAATGTTTGTTCTCCGAAATCAGCGATTTTCGCATTCCCGGGACTGGGATCCTACTTGCAAACCGCGGCAAACGTCGCGGATACGCGGGCGATTATCTGGGGCTTGCTGGTGATGGTCGCCGTAATCGTGGCCATGGATCAGCTCATCTGGCGGCCGGTGATTGCCTGGGCGGAGAAATTCAAGTTCGAACAAGTCGCAGGCGTGCAGGTTCCGCACTCGGCTGTGCTCGATCTCCTGAGAGGCTCGCGCGTTTTGTCGTTGATCAGTCGCTTGTTCATCAGCCCGGCCCGTGAACGTTTAAGCCTTTTCCTTGCGCGCGAGTGGCCCGAATGGAAGGGTCGTCCGGCCGATCGTCGCAGGACCAATGCTGCGCGATGGGTCTCATACACAATCGTGATTGTTGTTTCGATTGCTATCGCCTATGCCGCCATAAGAATGACCGGCCTAGCCGCTTCGGTGAACGGCTTCCGAATTGCGGAGCATCTTTATCGGAGGCGGTGCGACTTTCCTGCGAGTCGAATTCACCCTGCTGCTCGCAGCTTTATGGACGGTGCCTGCCGGAGTGGCGATCGGCTCGAATCCGAAGCTATCGGCCACACTTCAGCCCATTGTTCAGATCGTAGCCTCCGTGCCCGCGACAGCATTGTTTCCGATCATCATTCTTCTCCTTGCGCGGGTCGGCGGAGGACTGGCGATTGGCTCGATCCTGCTGATGCTTCTGGGGACACAGTGGTACATCCTCTTCAATGTCATCGCTGGCGCGATCGCTTTGCCGACGGATTTGAAAGAAGTTTGCGGCATCTTCCAGTTTGGTAGCTGGGAACGATGGCGAAAGCTAGATTTTGCCGGGAATCTTCCCTTACTTGATCACTGGTTTCGTAACTGCTTCGGGAGGCGCGTGGAACGCCAGCATCCTGGCTGAATATTTCCACCTGAATGGCCGGACTTTTTCGACCACGGGATTAGGTGCGGTCGTCAGCGGAGCGGCCGACACAGGGAATTACCCTGTGCTTCTTGTCGCGACCATGCTGATGGCGCTCATCGTTCTCGCGATCAACCGTCTCGTCTGGCGTCCCCTGTATACGCTGGCGTCAACAAGATTCAAACTCGAAAACTAGGCTAGGCCCCCGCCGCCGCACAGCCATTCCTGACATGTCTAAAGGCCCTCAGTTCAACCCAGCCTGCGGCCTGTAAGCCGGTTCTGTGACTATTCGGCCACTAAGTCCTTACGAATTCCAAAGCACTTTTTCATGCCTTGTTTATGTGTATGCCCCTAAAGTCTGCGACGAGCTGGACATTTCCCCTGATGAGCACACTTGATGAGCACACTCCAAGTCGGCGATACGCTCGATCACTACCGTATCGAAAGCCTGGCTGCTGAAGGAGGCATGGCGTCGATATATCGCGCTCTGGATCTGCAGACGGGAATGTCTGTAGCGATCAAAGTGCCCCGCTTCGAAGCCGAAAGTGATCCTGTCTTCTTCGAGCGCTTCAAACGCGAAGAGGAAATTGGAAGGCGGCTGGATCATTCTGGAGTGATGAAGGTACTTCCTGACGGAAACGGAGACCGCAGCCGGGTTTATATGGTGATGGAGTGGCTCGATGGCCGGCTCCTCCGAAAAGTGTTATCCGACGAGAAAAAGCTCGCGCCGCACCGCGCCACGGTCATCGCGCTGCGCATTTGCGAGGCATTGGAATATATTCACAAGAATGGGGTCGTCCATCGCGATTTGAAGCCCGAAAACATCATGGTTGACTCCGAAGATCGCATCAAATTGATCGATTTCGGTATCGCCGGCAGCGCGGGGGCGAGGCGCTTGACCTTTGGAAAGTTCACCCACTCTATGGGCACGCCGGACTATGTCGCTCCGGAACAGGTGAAGTCAAAACGGGGAGATGCGCGTAGCGATGTTTATGCCCTTGGGGTGATCTTTTATGAAATGCTCACCGGCGAGATGCCTTTTGAAGGTCCCAATGCGCTCGTCGTTCTAAACGATAGGCTCGTGAACCATCCTATTCCGCCCTGCGAGCGCGATCCGGAAATCTCTCCTCAGCTACAGGAGATTATTTACCGCGCGCTTGAACGTGAGCCGGCGAACCGTTACGCCAGTGCTCGCGAATTTGCCAATGATCTTAGGAATCCGGATTCCGTCGGTGTTGCCGAACGCAACGAACTGCGAGACTGGAAAGTGCGGCGTCCCAGAGGGTCGAGGATGGCCTTGTTTTACGCAAGTCTCGCGTTGATTCCCATCGCGATAATGGTATTACTCCTCATAACTGCCTACCGGCATTAAGTGTACTGCTGCTTGCTTCCTTGATCTTGACCTGAAGCGCAAAGCACTTCTCGAAGGCTTCTTGATCTCCATAACCGCCACGGGAATGCGGCGATTGTCCCCCGTGGTGCCTGGTCCGTATCAGTTGGTTGTTTCCACCATCGCGACTATGCGCTCGAACTCCCGTGCGACTTTCTGTCGAAACGAGAGCATGTATTCAATCTCGAAGCTTTCCTCAGGATAAGAGCGAATGAATGCGCGTAAAGAAGCCTCAACGTCAGCGGGAACTTCGATCAGGCGGCGAATATCGTCCACTGTATTGCCATTCTCGAGCAGAGCAAACAGGCCCTGTGCCTCAAAGGCAGCGGACATTGGATCCCAAAGCTCAGGTTCTCTTGTCAGCCAGATGTCAACAACTTGTCCGAATGGGGACTCTTCAACGAGCGGCATTGTTTCCTCCAAATTGACTTCTCTAGTCTGATAGCTGAACGAGCAAAAAGTTACGCCTCGTCGTGCTCGGAAATGTCGTGACCGCGTTGAAAAAATGTAAAGAGCTGTCACCTTTGAAGAATCGCTCGCTTGTGACAGCTCTGGCAGGAATTCGCGCGTCAAGACAGGTCAAACGGCGGCGAATCTCTCCGTTACTTCCGCTACTCGAATGAAAGCGTCCGTATGTGGCATAGTAAGTCCAACGCTGGAGTAAAATCCTCGTTAAGTCACTTAGGTTGTGACGCAAATCGGGCCAATTACGCGAATCCGTGGGAGGTAAACATGAGAGGCGTTTTTGTGATCGCCTGCTTCGTGGCCCTGACACTCACCGCATGTCAGAGCAAGCAAAGCAGTGTTCCCCCGGCTGCCCCGTCAGGAGCCGAAAGCACACCGCCCCTGGTGTTGACAGGGCAAGTTCCTCTCGAAGGCGTGAAAGGGCGTTTTGACCATTTTGCCTCCGGTAAAGGACGAGTTTTTGTTTCGGGGCTGGGCAACAACACGGTCGAAGTGATCGGTATCTTCGAAGGAACACGTATCCACCAAATCACCGGCGTGCCTGGTCCGCAAGGCGTCGCCTTTTCTCCAGAGGCCAATAAGCTTTTCGTGGCGAGCGAGAAGGGCAAGGTTTACATCTACGACGGCGATTCGTTCAAGCTCCTATCCACGCTCGACTTTGAAGGTGGCGCCGATAACATGCGCTACGACGCTGCCACCAAACGCGTCTACGTCGGATGCGGCGATGACGAGAAGAACTCAGCCATTGCAGCCATCGACGCTATGACCAATAAGCGGCTCGATGAGGTGTACAAGATCGGGGGAGAACCGGAATCGTTTCAACTGGAAAAATCCGGGCCGAACATTTACGTGAACATCCCGGATTTGAAGCAAATCGCGGTGATCAACCGCACGACGAAGGAAATTACGCGATGGCCGTTGACCGTGGGACAGAATTTTCCGATGGCTCTCGATGAGGCGGATCACCGGCTCTTCGTGGCCTCGCGAGAACCGGCCACGCTCTCGGTCTTTGACACGAGCACAGGCCATATGGTCGCCTCTCTGCCGAGCGTTCAAGACTCCGACGATTTGTATTACAGCGCCGAACACAAGCGCATCTTCATGCCGGGTGGGGAGGGATTCATTTACGTGTTTCAACAGAATGACCCCGACCACTATTCACCGCTCGCCAAGGTTCCCACGGTTCTCGGCGGGCGTACGGCGGGTTACTTTGGCAGGCAAGGAAAAGGCTTCGACCGTTTTTATTTGGCCATCCCGGCCAGCAGCAGCGCGGGTGCCGAGGTCAGGATTTATACGGTGCAGGACTAAAGATTGCGGCGTATTACACTGCTGCAACATTCACAACGGAGGAATCTAGATGAGGAATCGCCTCTTTGTGCTGCTTCTCTGGCTTGTGGCTATCCCTTGGATTATGGCTGCGGCCCAGAAATCCGCGGCCTTGGCGGCCAAGAATCCCATAAAACTGACGAAGGTCGAAGGACGCATGGATCATATGAGCGTCGATGTGAAAGGCCAGCGTCTCTTTGCGACCGCCTTCGATAACCACACACTCGAGGTCATCGATCTGAAGACAGGCCGGCAAATTCACACGATTCCCGATCTGGACGAACCTCAGGGCGCGTATTTTGATCCGGAGACCAATCGCCTCTTCGTTGCCAGCGGCGGCGACGGCACGGTGAAGATTTTTGACGGCACCACGTTTCAACTCGTGCAAAAAATCACGCTCGATCTGGACGCCGATAATGTCCGCTACGACTCGCGCGGCAAGCACATCGTCGTAGGCTTTGGAGGAGAGAAGTTCCTCGCGGGCAAGGTAACGCGACCCGGAGGAGGCGGCGCGCTTGAGGTTCTGGACCTGATGGGGAAAAAAGTCGCGGAAATCCCCACGGATGCGCATCCGGAATCCTTCCAATTGGAGAAAACCGGAACGCGGGTTTTCGTGAATGTTCCAGATAAACAGGAAGTCGAAGTTGCCGATCTGGTGAAGGACACCGTTCTGGCACACTGGAAGGTTACCTGCACCACGAATTTCCCCATGGCGCTCGATGAAGCTCATCACCGATTGTTCGTGGGTTGCCGCATTCCGGCGCAATTGGCCGTGTTCGATACGGAAACCGGCAAGATCGTGGCATCGCCCGCGATGGTTGAACATACAGATGACCTCTTTTACGACGCCAGCAAGGGTCGCGTGTACGTCCTTGGGGAAGGCTTCATCGATGTCTGGCAGCAGAAAGACCCCGATCACTATGAACGGATTCAGCGCGTTCCTACTCCCGCCGACGCGCGCACTGGCCTGTTCGTTCCCGATTTGAGGCTGCTCTTCGAAACTATTCGGCACCACGGCGCTCAGGGCGCCCAGATCGACGTGTACGAGACAAACTGAAGGACGAAGGATCGACCATCATTAGCGGACCCAGGTTATGAACATCTCGGCGCCATTTATTAGACGCCCTGTGGCGACATCCCTGCTGAGCATGGGCTTGCTACTCTTCGGTGGATTGGCCTTTCGCTCTCTTCCTATGGCTCGTCTGCCTGAAGTCGAGTACCCGACGATTACGGTGTTCGCAAACCTGCCGGGTGCTAGTGCCGAAACGATGGCCACAGCGGTTGCTACCCCGCTCGAGCGTATGTTCGGTCGCATCGCTGGCATAACGCAGATGACCTCCCTCAGCCAGCTCGGCAGTACGAATATCACCATGCAGTTTGATCTCGACCGCAGTGCTGATGCGGCCGCACGGGACGTACAGGCAGCCATTAACGCGGCACGCGGCCAATTGCCAGCGAACCTGCCCACAAACCCGAACTGGCGCAAGACGAACCCCGCCGACTCGGATTTCATGAATCTCGCGGTGACTTCGGATACCGCCACGACGCCGCAACTCTACGACGTGGCGGAGTCTATTCTGGCGCAGAAACTCTTACAGATACCAGGTATGGGGCAGGTGAATATAGGCGGTAGTTCGCGGCCAGGAGTTCGTGCGGAGCTTAACCCGCTTCTTCTGAGTAAACTCGGCCTGGGGTTAGAGCGACGTGCGAGCGGCGCTCGCCGCAGCCAATGCGGACGCGCCCAAGGGTGCGCTTTCTGACGAAAAACGCACGCACCTTCTCAATAGTAACGATCAGCTTTTTCTTGCCAAGGAATATGCTCCGCTCATTATCGCCTATCGTAACGGAGCCCCGGTTCAGGCTCTCGGATGTGGCCACGGTAATCGATAGCCAGGAGAACATTCGCAGTGCCGGATTCGTGAATGAGAAGCCCGCTGTAATACTCGATCTATTCCGCCAGCCCCAGGCGAATATTATCGACACTGCTGACCGAGTGCTGGCGCTTTTGCCCATGCTGCGCGCTTCGATTCCCCCTTCGATGCGTCTGGAAGTGACGGAGGATAGTACGAGGATGATCCGCGCCTCCGTTAAAGATGTCGAGGTGACTCTCGTAATATCTATCCTTCTGGTCATCCTGGTCGTTTTCTGTTTTCTTCGCAGTGTTTGGGCGACTTCGATTCCTAGCGTAGTCGTGCCGCTGTCTTTGGTCGGTACCTTCGGCGTGATGTACCTCATGCACTACTCCATCGATAACCTCTCCTTGATGGCGCTCACGATTTCGACCGGCTTTGTTGTGGATGACGCGATCGTGGTGATCGAAAACATCTCTCGCTATCTTGAGCAGGGACTTTCCCCGCTCGAAGCTGCTTTGCGTGGTTCACGCGAGATTAGTTTCACGGTTCTCTCCATGAGCACCTCTTTGATCGCCGTATTCATCCCCATTTTGCTGATGGGAGGGATCCTCGGTCGTATATTTCGAGAGTTCGCCGTCACGTTAGGCGCGGCGGTGGCTATCTCGATGGTGATCTCGCTGACAACTACGCCGGCAATGTGTGCGAAATTTCTGAAATCAGAAAAAGATCAGAAGCACGGCTGGCTCGGGCGGACCAGTGAACGCGGGTTCAAAGCGATGCACGACGGATACGCAAGCAGTCTCCGTTGGGTATTGCGCCATCAGCCGCTGGTGCTTGGCCTCACGCTGGGAACACTCTGCCTGGCGGTCTATCTCTATGTCGTGATTCCCAAAGGCTTCTTTCCGCAACAGGATACTGGCCGCATCAATGGCAACGCTCGGGCCAGTGAAGAGACCTCGTTTCAAACCATGCGGCAAAAGCTGCTCGAATACATGACGATTGTTGAAGCCGATCCAGCCGTTGAGGCTGTATCGGGTTTTATTAATCGAGCGAATACTGCCGGCGTCAGTATCAGCTTGAAACCACTGGCGGAACGCAAGGTCAGTGTGTTCGAGGTCATCAATCGGCTGCGGCCTCGGGTGGCCCGTGTTCCGGGAGCAACTTTTTTCATGCAGCCGCAGCAGGACGTCCAAATAGGCGGGCGTGCCGGCAACGCGCAATTCCAGTACACACTGCAAGGCGACAATTTACAGGACTTGCTCGCGTGGGCACCCGTCGTCCAACAAAAGCTGCGCACGATCCCGGAGCTTCAGGATGTAAATAGCGATTTGCAGAGCCGCGCACTAAAGGCGAACTTGGTCATTGACCGCGATACCGCTGCGCGCCTGGGCCTGAGTCCACAGACGATCGACAATGCGCTCTACGATGCCTTCGGCCAGCGGCAAGTCTCCACCATGTACAAGGGGCTGAACCAGTATCACGTGGTAATGGAAGTGGCTCAGCAGTTCCAACAGAGTCCCGATGCCCTGAAGGATATCTATGTCCGGTCGAATACCGGTCAGGAGGTTCCGCTCAGCGCATTCACACACTATGAGTCTTCAATGACCTCGCTGGCCGTCGCCCACCAGGGACAGTTTCCGGCGATTACCTTCACTTTTAATCTCGCCCCAAATGTCCCTCTCGGAGGGGCGGTCGTCGCGGTTCAAAATGCGGTACGTACTATGGTCGTGCCGGCGACGATTCATCCTGGTTTTCAAGGCACGGCGCAAGTATTTCAGGATTCCCTTGCCACGGAGCCCTACCTGATCCTGGCGGCGCTCGTTACCGTCTACATCGTGCTCGGAATTCTCTATGAGAACTACGTCCACCCCGTCACCATTCTTTCTACGCTTCCCTCGGCGGGCGTCGGTGCGTTATTGGCGCTGCTCATCTTTCGCACGGAACTCAGCATCATCGCGTTGATAGGTATCATCCTGCTGATCGGGATTGTGAAGAAGAATGCGATTCTCATGATCGATTTCGCAATTGATGCCGAGCGAAATCAAGGTAATAACCCCGAGCAATCGATCTATCAGGCGTGCCTGCTGCGCTTCAGACCCATCATGATGACCACAATGGCGGCCATGTTTGGCGGCATCCCTATCGCCGTCGGAGGAGGAAACGGTTCGGAACTTCGCCGCCCACTTGGGATTGCCATCGTCGGTGGGTTAATGGTGAGCCAGATGCTAACGCTCTATACGACTCCGGTTGTTTATCTTTATATGGATCGCTTTCGCGCCTGGATCAGCGGCGGCAAGGCTCTGCGCCAGCTGGAAGATCGGCGGGTGGAAGATAAGCCGGAGATCGGTCCGCGGCCAAACGATGCAACTATTCCAGTGAAATCGCTTTGACGCCGGAACCGCGAAGGTAATACCGGCGCCGCCCGCGCCGTGCTGAAGCATGAAAACGGCCAGTCCTGGCGTAGAGCGATCCACGCCGCGAGGACATTTCGAGCCGTCTGTGCATTCAGGCAGGCAGGTTGGGAAAGAACAAAGGTATGCGCTCGGCTGCAAAATCCTTGAACAGCCGCACGGGTTTGGCAATGTAGCGATTACTGAGGTGGACCATCGAAAGATGAAAGGGACGAAAACGCCATCGGGGCATAATTTCCACTAGCTTCCCGCTGCGCACCAACTCTGGCTGCACGATGGGTGGCAACTCGCCGATGCCTGCACCGTGGACAAGCGCTGTCGCAAGGCCTACATATTCGTTGATTGCAAGCAGAGGCTGAAACTGCAGGGTGCGCTGATCCTTGCCGTTGGTGTGGAACAGTCTCCAAGTGTTCCTAGGTTTCCAAAAAGAGAAAGCAAGCAGGCGGTGAGAGAGCAATTCGTCGGGCGTTTTCGGCGAACCGAACCGTTCAAGATAGCCCGGGCTCACTAGCTGATGCCGATAGGTTAGCACTCTGCGCACCACGACGGTGGAATCCTCCAACTTAGTACCAACCCTGAACGTAAGGTCGACGCCGTCTGCGATCAAATCGAAGACTCGTTCGGTGATAAAGATCTGCACGCTAATCTTTGGGAATTCAGTCAGGAAGCCACACAGCAGCGGGGAAAGTAACGAATCTGAAATGCTGGGGGGCGCCGACAGACGAAGTACTCCTGCGGTACCAGATGTGTGATCGGTAGCAATATTGGCGACTTCCTGCGCTATGTCTGCACTTTGATGAGCAAGCTCGAGCACTTGAGCTCCTAAATCGGTCAGTCGTAATTTGCGCGTGGAACGCTCCAGTAAGCGCGCGCCCAGTTCCTTCTCCAGGTCGGCGATACGGCGGCTCATCGTGGACGTCGGCATCTTCAGGCGTTGAGCCGCGCGGGAAAAGCTCTTGGCATCGATTACGGCGGCAAACAGCGCGAGTGAATTCAGGTTAGGCATAGTGTGTTCCATTTATGGAACAGTATTTTCCAATTGTACCGCTACTCAGCAAACGTCCTGGGAGAGTAATTTTGGACGCGCGAGATATCAGGCGCTCTGCTCATATGCAGATACCTTCTGTAGACGGATAGAGGTCGCACGATGGCGTCCGTAGTGATGGTTGTGTCCGGCGCGAATGTCTGGACGATGAAAAACGCGAAGCCTCACCCGACCGGGTTTTGGTCCGAAGAATTTGTAACTCCTCACCGGAAATTCGTAGAAGCCGGACACAAGGTCACGGTCGCAAGCCCCGGCGGCGCGACTCCGACAGTCGACCCGCTGAGCTTCAATTTGAGTTACAACAATAACGACGCCAGCAAAGTCGCGGGGCAGCAAGGTTATATGAAGGAACTCGGCCTGGAGTTGACATCGCCGATACACGTCGAGGACATTAATCCGGAACAGTTCGACGCGATCTTTCTCGTGGGCGGCCACGGACCGATGCAGGACATGGCTGTGCACCCGACGCTCGGACGGGTGCTCGTCGCGATGCTCGACAACCCGAGGAAAATCGTCGCTGCGGTGTGTCATGGGCCGGCGGGATTTTTCACGGCGTCGCGTGCGGATGGAACGTGGGCGCTCACGGATCGCCGGCTCACCGGCTTCAGCAACGAGGAAGAAACTCAGGCCGGCTTTGCCGGCAACGCGCCGTGGCTGCTGGAGGATCGGCTGCGGCTTTCGGGCGCTCGCTACATTGCAAAAGAGCCGTGGACACCGCACGCGGTCGTTGATGGCAACCTCGTCACCGGCCAGCAAAACTATTCGGCGGGCGCAACTGCCGACGCCGTTTTGGAGCTGCTCGCTCGCTGACCTGACTGGAGGGATCCCATGAAGGCGGTCGTCATTCACGCAGCCAAGGCCATGCAGGTTCATCCTGATGTTGAGATGCTGGTGCACATGGCGGTGCGCGACGGAAAGTTGGCGATCCCGATCCGAGAAAAGTTCCCGCTGTCAGAAGCAAGGAAGGCTCACGCGGCCGCAGAACAAGGGGGCGGCGGCAAGATTCTGCTGCTTGCCTAGGAGGGTGTGGCTTGTCTAGGGTGCGCACATTATGCGGGCGATGCGCAAGGGACCTTTGAACCAGGAGGTTTAAAAACGCCGTGACTGCAAATGAGCAGGCTGTAGCGGAAGTTTTGGCTGCGTACAGCGCCGCGCTGAATGCGTCCGATACCAACGCAGTGATGCCACTCTACGCTGAAGACGGCGTGTTCATGCCGCCTTACAGCCCGTCGGCGGTGGGGGCAGGCGCAGTGCGGAAAGCGTACGATGCGGTGTTCAAGGCGATCAAGCTGACCGTGAAGTTTAACGTCGCCGAGATTGTGGAGATGAGCCCGGAGTGGGTGTTCGCACGTACAAACTCAGCTGGCACGACCCTTAATCACGCCACTGGTGCAATCAGCGCGGAGGCGAATCAGGAACTTTTCATCTTCCGCAGGGACCGGGGCGGCAAGTTCAAAATCGCCCGCTACAGTTTTTCCACGACCAACTCACAAAGCAAATGAGCCATAGGCAGGCCGATCCTGGGGGGGCCATGGGGACGATGAAAGCCGCAGTGATGTACGCGCCGGGCGGACCGGAGGTCTTCAAGATCGAGGAGCGCCCGATCCCAACGCCGCAGCCCGGCCAAGTGCTAATCCGCGTGCGCGCGTTTGGGCTGAACCGAAGCGAATTATTCACGCGACAGGGATTTTCGCCCAGCGTGAAGTTTCCTCGCATCCTCGGCATCGAGGCGGCGGGAGAGGTCGAAGAGGCGCCGGGCGGCGAGTTCCGCAAGGGCGATAAAGTGGCAAGCGTGATGGGCGGCATGGGGCGTCAGTTCGACGGCAGCTACGCGGAATACACCTGCATCCCCGTGAAACAGGTTCAGGCGGTGCGCACGGACCTGCCGTGGGAAGAATTTGGCGGCGTTCCCGAGATGCTGCAGACGGCGTGGGGCTCGCTCTTCAAATCGCTCAACTTGCAGAAGGGCGAAAAGCTGCTGATTCGCGGGGGAACGACTTCGGTGGGATTGGCGGCAGCGGCGATTGCGAAGAAATTTGGCGTTGCAGTAACGTCGACGACTCGGAATCCAGGCCGGGCGGATTTACTGCGCGGAAGTGGCGCCGGGCAAGTGTTGATCGATAGCGGAGCAATAGCCGCTGAGGCTCGCAAGTATCTCCCGGATGGATTTGACAAGGTGCTGGAACTGATCGGCGTGACCACGCTGGCGGACTCGCTGCATTGCGCGAAGGAGCGCGGAATCGTGTGCATGACCGGCCTGGTTGGGAACAAATGGTCGTTCGACAATTTTGAGCCGATGGAGGT
Organism: uncultured Acidobacteriota bacterium; assembly: GCA_963846235.1. Classification (GTDB taxonomy): domain Bacteria; phylum Acidobacteriota; class Terriglobia; order Acidiferrales; family UBA7541; genus Palsa-189. Next base: position 632,081 of record CAWJVF010000002.1, on the reverse strand, counting down.
AATTCCGACGGCCGTCTGCCTCACGATTTACGCTGGCGAGTCAGAGGATTTTATGCGGATGCCGTTTCAGGAGCTACTTGACCAGATCGGCTCCGGCGAGTTGCGCGTCCAGATCGGCAAAGTGTTCCATCTCGACCAAATCGTGGAGGCGCACCGCACGATGGAGGAAAACAAGGCCGGCGGTAAGATCGTGGTGCTCACGTAGAGCGCGATTCAGGTGACCCCTACGTATGCAGCGAGCGAAGCAAAAAGATTGCTTTCGACCGGATTGGAAGTGGAGAGACGGCTTGTTGAGGAGGCGCGATGGCGACACTGACGAGCTTCGCAGCGGACATTCGACCGCTCTTTACGGACCGGGACATTCATGCCATGAGCAAGGCGTTCAATCTGGCGAGTTATGACGACGTGAAGGCGCATGCGGCCGTCATCTATGACCGCATTCGTGGCATCGGCGGCGCCGTCATGCCTCCTCCCCCGCCACGAGGAGAAGGTCCGTGGGCCCAATCGCGGATTGATTTATTCGCGAAGTGGATAGCGGACGGCTACCAGCCTTAGAAGCTCTTCACGCAGGAATGCGAGATGGAAGGGCGCAGATGAAGGAGCACGTCGATGGCGAATCAGCCTGTTCAACTTAAGTTTGTGGTGACGAATACTCTCATCGTTGGAGATATAAAGCGTTCGGTGGCGTTTTATCGCGACGTGCTCGGCGCCACGGTGCTGCGCGAGGGCGAACCCACATTTCTGCGGCTTGGCAATATCTGGATCACGATCAACGGCGGAGGCGGGGGGACCGATGACAAGCCGCACGTCATCGCTGCGCCGCCGCGCGATCCGAATCTGCTAAGCAACTTTCTCAATCTTCGCGTGGCGGACATCCGGCGCTGCTACGAGGTTTGGTCTTCGCGGGGCGCGAAATTCATCACCGAGCCTAAGGTCCACGCGACGGAAATGCGCTGCTACATGCGCGACCCGGATGGCTACCTTATTGAAGTGGGGCAAACGACCATGACCGCGGGACCGCTGGACATGTACGCGTGACAAAAGGCCTTCGCCCGTCGTCCCTGGCGCTTGGAGCCTGAGCGGAGTCGTGCGCCTCTTTACTCGTGCGGTAAAGCGAGCATCCGATTAGGATGCTCGTCCCGAACGACGAACCGGAGCGAGGGATCTCTCCTCTTTACTCGTGCGGTAAAATATATACACGCGGTGCGGCTTTGACGATTGTCCTTCAAAAATTAACCCTCCCCGACCGACCGAATTTTCAGCCGGTGTCTTTTCGAATGAAGTGGCAAATGCTTTCCGTGCCATCGTCTCAGAGACTCCGATTTGAAGACGTTGTCATCACGAGCGAGGTGCCGTTCCCAACTCGGCGCTACAGGTGCGTGCGTTGGGACGCGAGGAAGGGATCTGCTTTTGGTGACCTGCTCCCACGCGTCGTTTCAGTGTCACAACTCGGCCAACAGCTGCGCGCAAATGTCGGTACGACAAGTGCACGAGTAGAGCACACCAAGTTTCCTGTAATGAACACTTGCGCAAAAAGGGTAGGGGGGTACCCCCTCCCCTTTTCAGCTTTTGGCAGCCCCACTCGCGCAACGATTCGGCTCGCGGGCGGGCGTGCTCCCAAGGTGCGATTAGCGGTAAGGCAAAGAGCGCGGCTATTTGACCCCGAGGAGTTCGACGTCAAAGATGAGGGTGGCGTTTGGAGGGATGACGCCGCCGGCGCCGCGATTTCCGTATCCGAGCTCAGGCGGAATGCGAAGCTGCCGCTTGCCCCCTACTTTCATGCCCGATACTCCCTCATCCCATCCTTTGATTACCTGCCCCGCTCCGAGCTGAAACATGAATGGCTGGCCGCGGTCGACCGAGCTATCGAATTTCTTGCCATCTTTTGCCAGCCAACCGGTGTAGTGCACGCTCACGGTTTTCCCGGTGGTTGCGGTGGCTCCGGTACCTTCCTTGAGGTCCCAATATTGCAGCCCGGAAGAGGTGGACTTGCCCTTTCCCTCCACTTTGGTTGGGCTGGAATTATCCGCCTGGGCCCAACCAAAGACCGGGGCGAGAAGTGCAAAAAGAACAAAAAAGACGACGTATTTTGCGTTCATAGTGTTCTCCCTAGGAGCGGCATCATACCATCCTCATCCATTGGACTGGAAATTTGAGACTTATTTGTGGGTGGCGCAGTGAAAACGAATGAATCCGGCACGTCTATGAGCCCATCGAATCCGGATATGCCATCGCATACAGATATAAAGGTTATCTCCGTTAACGTAGGTCTACCCCGTGAAGTCGCCGTGAACGGCGGCATCGTGAGCACGGGCATATTCAAACACGCCGTCTCAGGGCGCCATTCGTGTGGAGCGCTTGAATCTGGTTGGAGACAGGCAAGCGGATCTATCCGTGCACGGCGGACCTTACAAAGCCGTTTATGCGTTATCCTTCGGAACATTACGATTACTGGCGGCGCGAACTGGCGGAAGATGATCTGCCCTGGGGAATGTTCGGAGAAAATCTGACGACCGAGGGATTGCACGAAACCGCCGTGAATATCGGAGATCGCTACCGCTTCGGGACGGCGGAATTGGTTATCACGCAGCCGCGCTCGCCTTGTTATAAGCTGGGTACCAGGTTCGGAAGGCCTGAGATGGTCAAGCGCTTCCTGCATAGCGGGCGTTCCGGCTTTTACTTTGCGGTCGCGCAGGAAGGCGAAGTTAAGGCCGGAGACTCCATCGAACTCCTCAGTCGCGACGCCAACAGCCTCTCAGTGTTTGACATTAACAAGCTGTACGCTTCGGAGAAAAACGATCGCGACATGTTGCTGCGGGCTTCACGACTGGAGGCTTTGCCAGAAGGCTGGCGCGGCTACTTCCTGGAGCGATTGGAAAGAATCGCCGGCTAAGATTGTGGCTTAGTTGCTTTCGGCTTCACGGGTTCCAAGCTGCTCTTTTTTATGGCGGCATAAGCGACAGGCGAGGCGAGCCACTGAATCAGCGACTTCGCCGCTTCGGGATGTTTCGATGTTGTCGGGATGGCCGCGGCGAATACGGTGATGCGCTGCGCGCCGGGCGGCAACTCTCCGACGATATCGATTCCCTTCACGGGCCGCAGCTCGCTGATCTGTTGGAATCCGATCTCGACTTCTCCCGACGCGACGACTCCGCCAACCGGGTCTGCTTCAATCTTCCGGCATTTGGATTTGATCTGGTCGGCGATGCCGAGCTTGGGAAAAAGCTCGGTGGAAAGATAGACGCCGCTGGCGCTATCGGAATACGCAATCGACTTTGCCGCCAGCAACGTGCGCTTGAGCGCGTCCAGCGTGCTGATATCGGGCTTGGGCGCGCCAGCCTTCACGGCCATGCCCATTTTGGATTGCACCAGATCAACGCGGCTACCAGCACGGATTTTGCCTTGCCTGGTCAGATCGTCCAGCGCGGGCGCGGCCAGGATCACGACGTCGATTGCTTCACCGCGTTCGAGGCGAATCGGAATGGCGTTATGAGTCGTTCCCATGGATGGACCGAACTCGGTTATCAGCTTGTTGTGGCTAGCGCGTTCGTATTCCGGCGCCAACTCGAGATAAGCGGCAGTAAACGCACCGGAAGTGACCACCGTAATTCCGTCTTTATTGGACTGCGGCGCACGCGCACTTGCGACCGCAATTCCGAGAAGCGCGCAGACTGGAATCAAGGCGGCGCTCTTGGCGCGCAGGGGATGCAAAGTAGTGTTCCTCATTCTCATTGGTTTAGCAGCGGGATGTCTTTAGCTGCAGGCGCGGGTGGCAGCGATTTCAGGAATGCATATATATCGGCGACGTCCTGGTCGGAAACGACTTTGCTTGTATACGGAGGCATGTTGCCGGTAGGCGCGTGAATGTAGCGCGCGAAGGCATCAACCGTGAGCGCCGGAGGACCGATGCGCGGTGCGGCCGTCGACTGCGAACCCTGACCGACGCGGCCGTGGCATTGGTAGCAGCCATCGGCAACGTAAATGCGGCCGCCGTTTTGGGTATTGCCGGTGAGGCTGGCAAGGTTGCTCGGCGGCGCAGGATTGGCCGATTGCAGGAAAGCATAAATATCGGCGAGGTCGGTATCGGAAACGGCCTGCGGAGTAAACGGCGGCATTTTGCCGGCGGGCTGACGAACATATCGCGTGAAGTCGGGCAGAGCCCGCGGCGGTGGAGCGAGTGCGGGACCGACGGCGCCCTGACCTTCGGGGCCGTGGCAGGTGGCGCACATGTGCGCCGCGAAGGCGTCTTTGCCGCGCTGCGCATTTGCCGCCGGAGCATTCTGTGGGCGGTTTTGAGCGTGCGCGGGGAAATACGCGCCGAGAAAACAAAAGAGCAGTGCTGCGACTGACTTCAGACCGACGCCTACATATCGATTACGTTGCATGTAAGCCTTTCCGTTTACCGCGGTTGCGTAAGGACGTCTACGACGGCGGGCTCGCCGCGGTTGACAACTTCCAGCGCGCGTTTCAGCGCTGGGCCCAAATCTTTGGGATCTGTAATCGGCCCTTCGCCGTACATGCCCATGCTTTGCGCCAGCTTGGCGTATTCGATATTCGGCGTGGTGATGGTGGTGCCGATAGTTGCCCGATCGATGCCGCGATTGCGGCGATCCGCCATGATCTGCACCTGCATCACTTCCTGATGATAGCCGCGATTATTGTGCATCACGCTGAGCAGCGGAATCTGATGATGCGCGGCGGTCCAGAGCACGCCGGGCGCATACATCAGATCGCCATCGCACTGGATATTTACTGAGAGCCGGCCGTATTTGCGATTGGCGAGCGCCGCGCCAACAGCGGCGGGCGCGCCATAGCCGATGCCGTATCCGCCTTGTGTGCCGATGTAGTGATAGTGCTTATCCATATTCCACAGCCGCTGCGGCCAATTGCTAATAAACGGTGTCGTAGAAACGAGCGACCAGTCGCGGTCTTTGATCTGGTTCCATAGTTCCGCGCACAATCGCGCGGTACTGATCGGGCTGGCGTCCCAGGCCACAGCGGCGGCTTCGCGATTGCTGCTCGAGAGTTCGCTGCGTGCGCCTTGGCGAGCTTGCGCGCCGCGAGCTTCGCCGGCACGGCGCTTGTCGTCGGTCAACAGGCGCTTGACGGCTTCGGTGAGTGCGGGAAGCGTCGTTTCGCCATCGGCAGCGATGGCCAAATCCACTTCGGGGAAGCGGTCGAAATCCTGGTAATTGGATTTCGTATAGAGGTCGTCGGAATTGATGCTGATGAGCTTTGTTCCGGGCTTGATGAGCGTTTCGGAGGTGCGGCGCATCTGATCGCGGAAGCTGTTTACATTTCCCCAGAAATCGCTCATTTCCAGACCAAGGATCACGTCGGCTTCGCGGATCAAGGCATTGGCTCGATCGGTCTGATTGAGCGGATGGCGGCTAGGGAAATTCATGCGGCCCGGACGGCTGATGACCGGAGCCTGCAGAGCTTCGGCGAGATCGATCAGGTTTTTCATGCCTGCAGGCGTGCGCCCGAGCGCGATCGGCGAGCAACACAGGATTCTGCGCGTTCACGAGCATGCGCGCGGCTTCGGCAATGGCGGCGGAATCGCCTTCGGGCGGCGTGAACTGTCCGAGTTTGGGGATGTGCACCGCGAGATTATCGGGGATGGGATTTTCCTGCAGTTCGGCATCGGCCACCAGGAGCACGGGCAACGTGGGCGGCGTCATGGCGATTTTGTAAGCGCGCACGGCCGACTCCGCGAAATGGGGCAGGGAGGCGGGCGTATCGTCCCATTTAACGTAATCGCGCACCATGACGGCGGCGTCCTGGACGCTGTGTGACCACTCTACGGCGCCGATACGCTTGGTAGCGTCGAGGATATTTCCAACGATGATGTAAATGGGAACGCGGTCGCACCACGCGTTATAAATCGCCATCGAGGCATGCTGGAGTCCGACGGTGCCGTGAGCAAGTATAGCCAATGGCTTGCCTTCGATTTTGGCGTAGCCGTGAGCCATCGCGGCGGAGGATTCTTCATGGCAGCAGGTGATGAACTCGGGATTCTTATTGCCGCCATAATTGATGACGGATTCATGCAGGCCGCGAAAGCTCGAGCCGGGATTGGAGCAGACGTACTCGATTCCGAGCGACTTGATGACATCAACCATGAAATCGGATCCGGAGCGCGTCTCGGTGAGGACTTCGAGTTTCGCCGGAGTGCCGATTTCGGCTTCTGCTGGCAGTGGCGGCGGAGGCGCATTGCGAGCTTCGATCTGCTGCGCACGTGAGGCGGTGGGGTTGGCCGCCAATGTAGCGGCGCCCACGGCAGCGCTTTTGAGGAATGCGCGCCGGTCTAATGAACCCGTTTCGGGTGAACCGTTTTTAGATTTGCGCACCATTGCACCTCCGAAGTAGCCGCGAATGCGTTTATATCACACGCGAGAGATTGCAGATACCGGGAGCCGGCGTCGTCGAGTTCAAGGCTACATCGCGGTAAGGAAAGGAGCGAAAGGAGCAGAAGGGAATCGCCTGCTGTTTGGAAGGCGGCGAAAGCTCAACTTTATTTACCGCGAAAAGTGCATCCTGTGGGTAGCCTTTTCGCAGAAGTGATGGCTCTCGCCGCCGCTTGCGCAAGCTAACTTAGAGCGGGAAGGACTATTCCTCCTCCATATCCATATTTTCTTCGCTTCGGTGCGCCTGGGACTCGGATTGCTTTTGGCGGCCCGGCTGTGTCTTGCTGCTCCGGCTGCGGCCTGTCTGGCGTGTAGAACGAGTGGAAGCTCGTTTGGTTGGAGACTTTTTAGCCATTGATTCGCTCCTTTGGGTTGTGTCGTGACGGGGTGAAAATCCCGTCCACGGGGGTGAAATCCCGCCCACAAGGTACGCAGTTTGGCGAGACCATCGTCATAGGGCGTTTGCAGTATTTGTGATTAGTGTTTGCCCTAGACAGTGGAAAACAGCCAGTCCCGAGCGATTGGACCTATTCCGAGCGGGTGTAGCGCCGATTAATGGCTTCGATAACGGCGGGGCGACTCTTCTGTGGTCCTTCTTTGCCGTCTTTTTCGATTTCGCGTACTTCGTCGGCGAGTGCTTCGTCTTTGATGGCCTCGCGGAGCCATTGCGAATAGTCGCCGTTGCGAAGATGGTGGAGCCAGGTTTCGTCGTCCACACCCTCGGCAATTTGGATGAACATATTCAAATTGTGCGCGCGAAGATTGAGCTTGCCGGCCGGCCCTCTAAAGAAAAAGCTGCGGTCCGCAGCAAGCTTTCCCTCAGCATACTTTCGGCGGTGGCGTCGAACCTCGCTTTGGGGAGGCTGGACGCGCACGGCCAGAGGGCCATGCGGGCCGCCGAGGAGCCAAACGAACACGTCGCCCGGACGGCTTGGCAGAGGGCTATAGATGGGCGGAGGCATTCCCACAGCATTGCTGAAATGGCGAATCGTTTCCTCCGGCGATGCGCCAACGGCAATGATTCCTGTCATGGACTTGAGCGCGGCCTCAAGTACCGACTCGACATGCACCGTGATCAGGATGAATCCGCTCAGTTGCTGCGGTATGACGGAAATGACCTGGCCGCGTTCCCGGGGCAAAAGATGATGGGCCTCATCGAGGATGATCCAATGAGGCCGTCCGGTTTTGGCACGAAGTTCCAGCAACTTCGGAAAGAGAGTCGCGAAGAAGAGCGGCCGGTCCGCGAGGGGAAGTCCCAGCAGATTCACAATCAGGGACGATTGCGGATTATTGAGGATCTGAAATATTTCCGTGATGTCAGGAGGCCGTTCCGAGCTACCCAGAGTGACGATATTTTCGAGGTGCGAATAATCGCCCTCCGGATCGATCAGGCACACCTGGAAATCGGATTGGGTCAGCCGCTCGAGCAGCCCAATCATGACGGTTGATTTTCCGCTGGAAGATGGACCCGCAATTACGAAACTGGAGTCATATGACCCGATGGAGACTTTAGTACCGTCCGCCGCCGTCCCCAGGAGAATCGGTTGGCGCGTGAGCCGGTTTTGCACTCCACGGAGATCGTCCAGGAGAAGGCGATCAATAATTTCTTGGACGCCTTTGCCGTTGGGTGAGCTGCAAGTGAAGTCAGCCCGCTGTCTCAGGGTTTCAATGGCATTGGAAACGGCGATGCCACATTCACCGGCTTTGAGCAGGGCATGATCGTTTTCAGCATCGCCCATCGTGACGGTATTGTGATGGGAGATGCATATCTCGGAAAGGGCGGCGAGCAGGCCTGTAGCCTTATTGACGCCGGAGGGCAAGACCATAACCGCGCCCTTGTTGTAGATAACCTGGAGTTCCAGTCCGAGTTCGCGAATAACGGCAAGAATTTTGGTGTCCTCAGGCTCCCGAGAATCCACAATGACCAACCCCCGCGAAAATGGCACCACGCCGCGCCGCTCCAGCGCGTCAATGAATGCCTGCGGAGGCGCCTCGGCGAGCAGTTTCGTCTCTCCCGTGGCCGGCCGGAATAGAACAGCGCCATTTTCGGCCACGACCCTATCAAACATGGAGATTTGCGGGAAAACTCGCAGTAGGTCATCGAGTTGCCGGCCGGTTACCAATACGAGCTTGCGGCCGGAGGCGAGCAGCCGCTCGAGGGCGTCCAATGTGCTTTTAGCGACCACGCCCTTATCGGCCAACGTTTCGTCAAAGTCGCAAGCAAGAGCGAAATAGTGCATAACACTATTATGATGATTGCGAATCCGTTTTAAAGGTCGTTGCGAAAAAAGGGTTTAAACTCGGCCGGATGCAGCGACGAAGCGGGGTCGGGCAAGAGCTTGAGACTCCATTTAACGGATGGGACTTTATAGCATCGGTGCCTAGTCCTTAGTCCTACAGTAAAACGTCCTTCCCTTTCCCTGCTTGGGCCGTATTCCGTTTCATTCCCCGCCTGCTATCTTGCACACGACTAGCATGAAGGAATCTCGACGCTCGATTTTGGCGGTTTTCGCCAGAAACTGCCGAAGCGCCGGAATGAGTTTGGTTATAGGCCCGCTAAGAACAGTTAGAAGCGAAGGTAGATACGAGAGCAGCGTGATTTCCGTTTTTCTATACGAGACTCTAACCCAGGATTATTCCCAATGAGCAGCACTGTAACGCCATTCGCTCCAGGGCATTTTGACATCCGCTTCCGGCCGCCCGCGCCCCCTCGAAATCCGGACGCGTGGCAGAAACTGATCGGTGAGAAGCCCATCGGCGCGCGGCTAGAACCTTTGCCAGAGCACCGCACGAATTGGCGCGCTCTCGCGACCAGCACGTTTACCCAGGTTTCTGTTGTAGTTGCGTTGCTGCTGCTGCAGATCATCCTGCCGCCAAATTTCATCACCAAAGTCGAATACGAAGTCATGCCTTTGGCCGGACCGATGATCGAAATTCCTCAGACGAAGCCGCAACCCGTGCGGGCGAAAGTTCAGCCTCAACCAATTCAGCCGCAGGCTCCGGTGCCGCAGCATATTGCCAAGCTAATCGCTCCACGGCCGCTGTCCGCGCCGAAGCCCAAGCCGATTGAGGTGCGAACTTCTGAGATTCCCAAGATGGAACAGGCGCCGATTGTTGCGAAGCTAGACGTTCCCGATTCGGAACCGGTTAAGCCACGGGAAGTAAAGACAGGACTCTTGGGAGATTCACCGGCGGGCGGCGGTTTTGGCGATCCCCATGGCTTGCCTGGGGCGGCCGATCCGAGCAAGCAAGTGAACATTGCTCACATAGGCGCTTTCGATTCGACCGTTGGCCCGGGAAACGGAAGCGGAACGGGCAATGGGACAGGAGCAGGTGGCAGGGGTGGCCGAGGTAACGGCAACGGCGTGGCAGGCTCGGGATTTGGCGATAGCTCAGCGTTTGCGACGGGGAAGAGCGGGGAAGGACCACGAGCCGTGCAAACGAGTGGTTTTCAGAGTGCTGAAGTGACTCCGGTGGCAGCGAAGAGCGCTGCCAAAGCGGCTGATGTGCCTCCTCCAACGGAGGGAGTGGCGCTCCTTTCCAAACCGAACCCCATTTACACAGACGAAGCCCGGAGACTTGGGATCGAAGGTGAGGTTCTGCTAGACGTTGTTTTCCTGGCGAGTGGGCAGATTAAGGTCAATGGAGTTATGAAGGGATTGGGGCACGGATTGGATGAGGCGGCGATCCGGGCTGCGCAGCAGATTCGCTTCAAACCGGCAGTGCAAGAAGGGCATGCTGTGGATTTCCCAGCCACGGTTCACATTTCGTTCCAACTGGCGTTCTAAATTTTCGGAGGGCCCTATGCGTTCGCGCAGAGCGACTTTTTTTGCGGTGATCCTGTTTGTAGCGATTCCCCTTGTGGCAGGGGCACAATCTTCCGGACAAACCTCGTCGGCGGCGCTGGATCAGGCGGTGGATCGCATCGTGGCACAGGAAAAGGCGGAGATGCAGATGCTGCATCAGTATTCGCCGCTCGTGGAAACCTATATTCAGATTCTGCGACCCGATCCGAACTTAGGCACCGCACCAGCTGGAGACAAGTACTATCTGGGCAAAGCCAATCTGGGCAAGGGGCTCGAAATGGAGCCGCTCACCAGCGACAAGGGAGCTCCGAACCTGAAGTACACGGCCGGCGGGCTGGGAACTTTCCTGACGATGTCCATGCAGTTTCTGCCGCGCGGGTTCCTGCAGATGATTTATCTGGACATGAACGGCTTCGACAAGCAGCACTACAAATTCGAGTATGTGCGCCGCGAGTTTCTGGGTGAAGTGCGCTGCCTGGTGTTTGACGTCACGCCAGCGAAGGCGAACGACCGCGGGCGCTTCGAGGGCCGCATCTGGGTGGAGGATCAGGGCTTTCATATCGTGCGCTTCAACGGTGCGTATCAGCGCCCCAGCAAGGCGAGTTATTTCTTTCACTTCGACAGCTGGCGCCTGTTTGCCGGGGATAATCAATGGCTGCCGGCCTATATCTATTCGGAAGAGTCGGACCTGAGATACGGCGTGGCGCGGAAGCTCCAGTTCAAAGCGCAAGTCCGGTTGTGGGGTTTTGACCTGAATGGCGTGCGCGTAAGGCGAGAGCAAGAGCTGAATAAGGTGATGGTGGAATCGAAGACGCCGGTAAAGGATCAAACCAACACGGCGAACGATTACTCTCCGATTGAAGAGCAACGCTTGTGGGAGCGCCAAGCCGAGGACAACCTCGCGGACCGCATGGAGAAGCTCGGCGTGCTGTCGCCGCGTGGTGATGTAGACAAGGTTCTCGAGACGGTGGTGAACAATCTAGAAGTCACGAATAATCTCGATATCCAGCCGGAGATGCGCTGCCGAGTACTGATGACTTCGACGCTGGAGTCATTCGACATCGGGCACACCATAGTGCTTAGCCGCGGCTTAATCGATGTACTCCCGGACGAAGCGAGCCTGGCTACAATTCTGGCGATGGAACTGAGCCACGTCGTCCTGGGGCACCGGGTCGATACCAAGTACGCTTTCTTTGACCGCATGTTGTGGGACGATCAAGATACCTTCAGGCATTTTGGGTTCGCGCGTACTCCGGAAGAGGAACAATCGGCCAACCTGAAGGCGCTGGAGCTGCTGGCGAAATCTCCGTACAAGGATCACCTCGACGCCGCCCGGCAGTTTGTTCAAGTGCTGCAGACGCGCTCGAAAGAGATACCCAACCTCATCAGCCCGCATTTGGGAGACAGAGTGCCGAGCACTTGGAATGGACCGACTACTTTAGCGGCTTCAGCCGCACCTACCTCACAAGCGGGGCAGACTGCGCCGAATCCCGGGGTGGTTTTCGCCGCGTTACCGTTGGGTGGGCGCCTGAAATTTGATCCTTGGGACGATCAGGTGCAGCTCTTGAAGGCGAAACCCGTGGGCACGGTGGCAGAACGCGAGAAAATGCCATTCGAGATTACTCCATTCATTCTCTATCTGACACGGGACAAGATTACGCCAACTGAAACCGCGAGCATGCCGACGGACTCGGCAGGGGCCGCAAGCGATAACAAGGCTCCGGCGGGCGAAGTGGTCGACACAGCTAAGAAGAATCAATAGCTACGGCGTAGGGCGGCCGATGCCACGGTCGCCCTAGATTCCTTCGTTATTGTGTATTTTCACCGTCGGAACATCTGTCCGGCCTATACGCTATCCTCCTTATCCTCTTGCTATCTCCTATCCCTGGAAAAGACTTAATCACGAGGCCAAATACCAGTTTTCCCCGATTCTTCTTTTCCGAATACCGTAGGAAACTCGGCATAAGGCCCCCGGATGAGCCCAGCCGACACCTTAGTCGGAGGCCAAATGCCCTGCGACTCCTGAAGTCGCAGGAAAGGGAGGATTTAATGGCCGAAAGAGCATCAGTTTCACAATCAAGTTCACAATCAAGCGGCAGGAGTCTTGCCAGCCAGGGAAGCTCGGCGGCGGCGCTGACGCCGAGGTTTGTGGAGCCTCAAGCGATTTACAATCGGATGAATGAATTGTATGACGCTATTTCGCGGCGTGCATTCGAGCTGTTTGAAGGCGATGGCAGAGTCGTTGGCCGTGACCTCGATCATTGGTTCAAAGCGGAATCCGAACTGCTCCATCCCGCACACGTCCGGATCAGGGAATCTGAAGACGCAATCACAATCGACGCAGAAGTCCCTGGCTTCAGCGCTAATGACCTTCAGCTAAGCCTGGAGCCGCGCCGATTGACCATTAGCGGCAAGAAGCAGTCCAGCGGCGAGGGAAAGAAGGGAAACGTGCTTTACAGCGAGCGCTGCTCAAGCGAACTTCTGAGATCGGTCGAGCTGCCGGTGGAAGTGAACACTTCGCGTGCCACAGCGACTCTGAATAACGGGATTCTGGAACTTACCGCGCCGAAGGCGGCCGCAAAGAACATACCGGTACAAGCCAAGTCAGCCGGGGCGGCGTAAACAATTCCGCCAAAATAAAGGGCATACTGCCAACCGCCCGGGAAAGCCGCCGTCAGCGGGTACGCCCAGAGCCGGCCCGACGTAGGTTCCCTGCGCATTTCATGCTAAAAGATCTCGTGCTCTTGCGCGGGTGTTTCCGGCTGCTCTTCCTCTACGATGTTGGCGAGGCCATCGATCTTCGAAGGCTTCGGGAATTGCTTGGGCCTCGCGGCGGACCAGTAAAGGGCGTGTTCCCGCGCCGAACTCCCGAATACGTGCGGTTCGAAGAAGCGCCCATCATCGAGCACATTGAACCTCTGAATCTGGGCGGGGGACAAAGAGTCGCCTGCTCGCTGAAGTATTACTCATTTGCAGTGGTCGTAGTGCAACTCGAAGTTCCCTTTGAAGGCGAGTGGAGCAATGTACTTACGCAAGCCTCAAGGTGGATAGACGCGACGGAGATCGATTCTCATGCCCGCGAGATCGCGCGGCGGCATCTGGAGCAAGTGGCTCCGGCGGTCATCCATCCGACGCCGGAGTGGCTCTCCGAGTCCTACTTCATTACAAATTTCGCGCAAGCGATCAAGCTTGGGGGAGAAGCGGCCAAAGCCGACGAACTCTTAGCCGATCATGCCTCCGAGATCGTGCAGTTGGTTCGCGGCGAATTCACGCCGCTGGCTCCCAAGATTGCTGCGGAGATACTGGAAGCCAGCGTCTCCTACTATCCTACCGACCTGGTCGTCATAGGCTCGACGGCGGCGGTCATCTACGACCGCGCCGAAGATGCCGCGGCGACTTTTCAGGTGGTCGAATATGCCAAGATGCAGCTCCTGGAATTTCGCTACTACGACGGCCTGATGACGCGGCTGCTCTCGGATGTCTATGACGCTCTCGAAACCAAGCGGAATCTTCTCTTGCAGCGCTGGAGCCTGCCGCGCGAGGCGGAGAGATTCAATACCATTCGGCTAGATGTGATGGAGTTGACGGAACGGATCGACAACGCCATCAAATTTGTGAGCGACGTCTACTACGCGAGACTCTATCGCATAGCAGCAGCACGGCTGGGCGTGAACGAATATCGTAACCTGGTAGACGAGAAGCTGCGGACCATGGGCGAACTCTACGATTTCATGGTGGACGAGTTCAATGAATCGCGATCGTTCGTTTTGGAATTGGCGGTGGCGGTGATGGCGTTGCTCGACGTGATTCTCTTTGCGATCCTGCTGGCCAAAGGTGGCTAGCCGTTCCTGTCTGGCTCTTTGAATTGGCTCTGATGAAGCCCGGTTCCATCCTATTCGCGTGACAACACTCGTTTTTCTTCCGCTGGTTCTCGCCGGGTCGATTGTGGCCGGCCTGCTCGGCGCGCTGACGGGCTTGGGCGGCGGCGTCGTGATCGTGCCGCTGCTTGTGGTGGCATTTCACGTGAATGTCCACTACGCCATCGGCGCTTCGCTGATTTCAGTTATCGCAACGTCTTCCGGCGCGGCGGCCGCTTACGTGCGCGAGGGATTTTCCAACATTCGCATCGGGATGTTTCTGGAGATTGCTACGACGCTCGGAGCTTTGTTCGGGCGCTTATCTCACGACAAGGCTGTCCACGGCGATCATCGCCATCGTTTTTGGAAGCGTCCTGATCATTTCCGCCGTGCTTTCTCGCGGTGGTGAGGCATTCGCGAAAGTCGAATCGGTCGCGCGGATCCTTTGGCAGTTCGACTGAAACTGAATTCGTCGTATCCCACCCCTGACGGACCTGAGGAATATCAGGTACATCGTGTCCCGGCTGGCTTTGGCATGATGTTCGGAGCCGGCACGCTTTCGGGCCTGTTGGGCATTGGGTCCGGCGCTTTCAAGGTTCTGGCGATGGATCAAGTGATGGGCATACCGTTCAAAGTATCCACGACCACCAGCAACTTCATGATTGGCGTGACGGCAGCGGCCAGTGCGGGAATTTATTTGCGGCGCGGGTTCATTGCGCCCGGATTGGCTATGCCGGTGGTGCTGGGAGTGCTGGCGGGTTCGACGATTGGCACTCGTATATTGGTTCGCGCGAAGACGAGCTGGTTGAGAGCAATTTTTGCCTTGGTGATCGCGGCTCTGGGCGCGGAGATGATCTATGGCGGCATAGTAGGGAGCTTTTGAATGGCGGAATCGAATGTATCCCGAACGAACGGGTTTCTATCCAAGTGGAATGACGAGCGAGTGGAGAGAATCCTGGGAACTCTTCTGCAAACCGGGGTGATCATTTCGGGGATTGTGGTTTTGATTGGCGGAATTTTGTACGCCGTGCGGTATGGACGCATGCCAGTGAACTATCAAAACTTTGACCCTGAACGAGCGAGCTTGCGGACCTTAGGGGAAGTTGCTACAGGCGCTCTGCATGGGGATGGCCGCGCCATCATTCAATGCGGCTTATTGCTGCTGATTGCCACTCCGGTGTCGCGGGTGCTTTTTTCCATGATCGCCTTTGCACTCGAAGGGGACCGCCTTTACGTCGCTCTGACGATGATCGTCTTTGTCATTCTGCTTTACAGCCTGTTCGGAGGAGTAGGCTGATTGGCTCGCACGCAAAAATCGCCGGGCGACTTGAGGTCGGGCAGCGGCGGAGTGCTGCCGATTCTGACGATCGGCCATTCCACGCATCCGATCGAACAATTCATTGAATTACTGCGGCAACATGGAGTCGAACGACTCGTCGATATTCGAACCATTCCTCGTTCGCGGCACAATCCGCAATTCAATGGCGCAGCCTTAGCTAAATCAGTTGAGGATGAGGGTATCGGCTACGTGCATCTCAAAGAGCTTGGCGGCCTGCGCCATCCGCGCAGGGATTCCATAAATGTCGGCTGGCGGAACGCAAGTTTTCGCGGATACGCGGATTACATGCAAACCGCGGAATTTGAACAAGCCCTGCGGCGGCTTCTGCAGTTATGCGAGGATAAACGCTGCGCAGCCATGTGCGCGGAAGCTGTGCCCTGGCGCTGTCATCGCTCTCTCCTGGCGGACGTACTGGTCGCGCGCGGGATACCAGTGGAGCATATTCTCAGCGGTAGCCGGCGCGACGTTCACAGCCTGACGCCGTTTGCGCGAATCGAAAATGGCCGAGTGACTTATCCCCCAGCCAAAGCGGGAGCAGCGCGAAAGAGAGCCGCAGCGACACAGGTTGAATTGAAATTCAACTCTGTGGGTACTGATAATCGTTTGGCCAGACCTAAGAGGGATTCGCCGAACAGCACCGGCGGCAAAATACGCGCCTCGACTTCGCGTCCCAAACGGAAATCGTAAATTCACGATTTCCGGCGAAGAAATTTCGGGCCGCTCAGAATGACAGATGTGGAGAGGCTGTGATGCCCAGCAAGAAGCGCAAGACGAAGTTTACCGCCGCAAAAGAAGCGCGCCGCCGCGCCCGCTTGGCCGCAGGGAGTCCACCGACGGAACGCGTTATCCCGGACAAACGTCGCAAGCCTCCGAAACACAAGAAGCCCATCGAAGATATCGCGGGAATCTGAGTACAGAGCCTCCAGTTTGCGCTGGACATTTGTGGTCGGGCCTGTAAGAGCGCATATAAGTATGCAGTAAAACATATTCGTATTTATATATAGGCGAAGATATATGCATAAAACTCAAAAACTAGAACGCGTATTGCCGAAGGGAGGGCAAAAAAATCCCGTAAGGAGAAGCGTTTGAGTACAGCAAGTGCGACAAGAAAGGTGATTGTAGAGTTCTCTGAAGCGCTACTCAAAGAAATTGAAGACGCGGCGTCCCAACTGTCTACCGATCGCAGCAAACTGATTCGGTATGCTGTCGAGTCGTACCTAGTAGGGCTAAAGAAGGCGGAACTCGAACAAGCGCTTGCAGAGGGGTATCGCATATACGGTAAATTAGATCGGCAAATCGCCGAAGAATTCGCATACTCGGACACTGAAAACCTCTAATGCCCGGCAAGGTTGTGCGCGGGATGGTTGTCGCGGTCGGGCTTGATCCTACAATCGGCGAGAAATTCGTAAGAAATGGCCCTGCGTCGTCATTCAGAACGATATCGGCAACAAAAATTCACCGCTTGTTATCGTTGCGGCAATAACGGGCGCCGAGCACATTCGCAGACCTACGCCTATATGGGTACACGTCCCGAAAGGGGAAGGCGGTTTGGAAAAGGATAGCTACGTCCTGTGTAACCAAATTCGGACTGTCGATGAAGCTCGCCTTGACGATATCCATGGTCAACTGAGCGCGAAGATAATGAAGGAAGTCGATGAGGCACTTAGAATTAGCCTAGCGCTCTGAGGCGCGAACAGGTCAATGCGGTCGTGCTGGCACTCCTTGTGGCACTCTGCACTTTAATTCCGAAGTCCCAGGCCCGACCGGGCCTAGTTTTTGGAGTGTCAACCCGGCTTCGAATCGGGGACGATTTCGCCCGGTGTGAACACCGGCGCAACAGGCCGGCCGAGGAAACGCGCCAACTCTTCCGAAATTCTCTCCAGGGCCCTTTTTCCAAAACCAACGCTATCGACCTGCACCGAGCCATCGGGAGCAATCAAATAAAACGTAGGCACATTCGTCAGACCGTAATCGTTGGAGACCGGGAATCCGTCGTCATCGATGAGGGCAGGGAAGGTGACGCCATATTCGGCACAGAAGTCGCGCGTATCACGAGCGTCGTCCTGAGAGATGGCCCAGAAAGTGGTTCGATCGGATCCGTAGGTTTTGAATAGGCGCTCGAGAAAAGGAAAGGTGAACTGGCAGACCGGGCAACTGACCTTGAAAAACGCGGCGACCACCGGGCCGCGCTTCAAAGCTTGCCGGAGAGAGACGCGCTTGCCGTCGAGGTCTGTTAGTTCGAAATTGGGCGCTTTATTTCCAGCGTGAACTTTAGCCATTCGTTTGAGCGCGAGTGCGGATCAGTGGATGTGGCGAGTCTTCTTGGACATGTAATCCATAAGCAGATACTGGCCCAGTGTATACGGCGTGGTGAAGTACGCCTTGCCGCGACAAATCTCGGCCACCTTCTGTACAAAGTGCACCAAGCTGTAGTCGCTGGCGAGCATGAAAGTGTTGATGATGATGCCGGACTTGCGGCACTTGGCAACCTCTTCGAGGGTTTGCGTCACCACCAGCGGGTCAAGACCGAAAGCGTTCTTATAGATGCGGCCGTCCTCCAGCGTTAATGCAGACGGCTTGCCATCGGTGATCATGACGATCTGGCGCATGTCTTTCTTTTGTTGCGAGAGGATTCGCTGCGCTAACCGAAGTCCTTCGCGCGTATTCGTGTAATAGGGGCCTACTTGCACGCGCGCCAATTCGCCCAGAGGGACTTCCTCAGCGCTATCGTGAAAGAGGACAAGGTGAAGAGAATCCCCGGGATACTGCGTGCGGATCAGATGGGAGAGCGCCAGCGCGACGCGTTTCGCCGGCGTGAAGCGGTCCTCGCCGTAAAGGATCATGCTGTGGCTGCAATCCAGCATCAGTACCGTGGCGCAGGAGCTTTGATATTCGCATTGATGGACCATAAGGTCCGGGTAATCGATGACGATGGGCACCTTGGCGCCTTCGCGGCGGACGGCGTTAAACAATGTCGAGCTGATATCCAGATTCAAGGTATCGCCGAATTCGTATTTCCGCGAAATGCCGCCGGATTCGACGCCAGTGGCCAATTCTCGAGTGTCGTGGCGTCCAAAGCTGCTTTTGCCGAGCGAGCCCAACAAATCTTTCAGCGTGCGGAAGCCGAGAAAATCGATGGTCTTATCGGTGATTTCAAAGCGGGCCTGGTTCTGAGCGTCGTGGCCGGCACCAACATGTCCGCGCTGCGTTTTGTCCGGCGGCGGCGTTATCTGCGGCGGCGGCCCGTTGATGTAGCCCTCTTCCATCATTCTCTCGATGAGGCGGTCTATCAGTTCTTTCAGCTCCTGATCTGATTTGGCTGAGCCTCCTTTGGTCAATTGGTCGAGCAAGTCTTCAGGCAGCAGGTCGCCTTCGGAAAGCGCGCGCAGAATGGCTTGCCGCAGCGCCTCCATAGTTTTTTCCGGGTCAAATTCGGAGACGCCGTAATATTGCGATTCGAATCCGCTCTGCAGGAAGAAGTCGCCAAGCCGCTTGATCAACTCTTCCATGATCGACGGAGTCGGCCGGCTCTCCGGTATAGCGCGAATAGCGGATGTATTTCACCGAAGTTCCTCAGTTGTACTGCCGCCGGGGCGGCCGGTTGAACTGCTCGCGCGGCTCGGCGGGTTTGGGCCGCTCGGCGAAAAAGCCGCGCTCTTCATTGCGGCTGATACGTTTGTGCGACCAAAGTCCCTCGAGGATGAATTCTGCAGCCGCGGCGGCAATTGCCGGATCAGCTTTGCCGTTGGTG
Source organism: uncultured Acidobacteriota bacterium (assembly GCA_963846235.1). Lineage (GTDB taxonomy): Bacteria > Acidobacteriota > Terriglobia > Acidiferrales > UBA7541 > Palsa-189. The sequence goes on along the minus strand of CAWJVF010000002.1, from coordinate 612,921 downwards.
CCGAGGCGCTCGAGATGATCGAAGAGGCCGTGCACGCGGCGCAGCGCGGCGAGCTTGCTCAGAGGCAGGCGCATTTTCAGGCACTTTGAGTTCGCCGCCATTTTCGAACCATTGCACGATCGGCTGCATATTGGCATCGGCGATGTACTTTGTGTAGACCTTGCCGATGGCCGAGCGGATGAGTTCTCGGGCAATCGCCTCCGCTCCCTTCAACTCGCCTTCATATTCCAATTCCATTTTTCCGGTGATGGCCGGAATGGCGGCGTAAATATCGGCCACTCGCGCCGAAACGTGGGATTCACTGTTCCTTGCCGCGCGTTGCTCGGCGTTGCTGACGACGGCCTCCACGCAGGCAATGGGCAAGCGCTGGCTGACGCCGGAGCGGCGATCGATGCGCTTGTCTTCACGCGCAAGGAAAGCGATTTGCTCGATGACTTCGCGGATGTAGTCGGGGGTGACAAGCTTGTGGCCCGAGGTTCGCTGCGTCCAGGCTTCCTGCGCGGTGATGGCCATGCCTTCTTCCACAGTGGCGGGGTAATGAGTGCGGATTTCACTGCCGACTCGATCTTTAAGCGGAGTGATGATTTTTCCGCGCGCGGTGTAGTCTTCAGGATTGGCAGTGAAAACGATAAGGACGTCGAGCGGCAAGCGAATCGGGTAGCCCTTAATCTGAACGTCGCCTTCCTGCATGATGTTGAAAAGCCCGACTTGAATCTTGCCGGCCAAGTCCGGCAATTCGTTAATGGCAAAAATTCCGCGGTTGGCGCGGGGAAGCAATCCATAGTGCACGGTGAGTTCGTCGGAAAGATCGCGGCCTCCGCGCGCGGCTTTGATGGGGTCCACGTCGCCGATGATGTCGGCGATGGTCACGTCGGGCGTAGCCAATTTCTCGACGAAACGGTCTTCGCGACTAAGCCAGGCAATGGGGGTGTTATCGCCCTGCTCGGCGACAAGGTCGCGGCAGGAGCGGCAGATGGGATGCAGCGGATGGTCATGAATTTCGCATCCCGCGATGTAAGGAATCTCCGGCTGCAGGAAATTAATCAATCCCCGAAGAATACGGCTCTTCGCCTGTCCGCGGAGGCCGAGAAGGATGAAATTGTGCCGGGCCAGGATCGCATTCGCGATCTGCGGCAGCACCGTCTCCTCGTATCCTTGAATGCCGGGGAACAGCGTTTCGTGCGTTTCGAGTTTTCGCAGCAGGTTGCAACGCATCTCGTCCTTGACGCCACGGTCCATGGCCCCCCCGGGCCCTGCCGTGCGGCGCAATTCGCCGATCGTGGATGCTTTTGTTGCTGCGGATTCACTCGCCATATGGTCCCCTTCTTATCGGAATGCGTTTGGCGCACGATCGCGCCAGTGTGACTCTCACATTATAGCCGAATGGCAAAATCGCGCTTGGAGGCGTATCCCACGGCCATTCGCCTGCAGTTAGACAGTTTCAGTTCGGTCCGTGGCTCGTCGCGGATTTTGACCGGATCTGCTGAATTTGAATCAATTGCGGCAAGAGCTGATTCAGACGGTGTATCAGCTTCAAGCGCCGCTCCGCTTCCACGCGCATTTCCAGTAGTTCCTGCAAAGTTTCGAGTTCCAGGGGGAGCTCGCTGGCAATTCGATAAGCGAGCAGACCGTCAGCCTGGTCATCGATATTAACTTCGCCCGGAGGACTGCCATGGAGCAACAGATGGCAATCCGTGAACAAGGTGATGAGTTCCTCCGCTGTGGCGGAGGGGCCGGGCTGAAGATCTTCCGGCATCATGTCCACTGTTGCTTCCAGATATTCTTTGTCTTTATGGACGGCGCGGACTCGATATGCCGATTCACCCAGCGTAATGAGGTCCATGCGCCCGTCGGGATAAGTGCGAGCGAGGCGGCGAACGAGTGCCGTGCAGCCCACGGTGGCTATTCCGTTTTCGCGTGCAAGTACCACGCCGAACGGGATCTCTTCGTCGATCACCGTTTTCATCATGCGCTTATAGCGTTGCTCAAAAATGTGCAGCGGCAAAGTCATCCCGGGTAAGAGGACAACAGTAAGGGGGAAAAGCGGAATGCGCTCGGTGGTCATTACGGCTACAGAAATTGTAGCACCATGCGACGCCGGCGTGCGCCGCATCTGCGGGAATTTTGAGAGAGGTTAGGAGGCCGGCAACTGAGCCAGCGCCGCTTCCATTTCCGAGCCGGCGTGCTGATCACCGGTCCTGCGGGCAGCTTCAATGCCGTGGCTGAGGGTGCGCCTGGCGTCCGCTGTTCGTGAAAGCCTCGCCAGAAGCTGGCCGTATTGGAAGTAACCGGCAACGTAATTGGGATTTTCGGCGAGCAACTTCTCGAAATTCTCTATGGCCGCTGCAGCATCGTCCTGGCTGGCACACTCCATTGCCAATCCATAACGCGCAAAAACGTCCTTTGGATGTGCGACGAGGAATTCCTCGAGCACGACACGGCGCGGTTTTTTCGCAGGTTGGGTCATAGGTTGAGTTGGGCGGGCGCTCGCAAGCGCGTATTATAGCCGGTCATTGTGTAGCAGCAAACGGGGTGGGGCAGCAAAGTGGGGCTGGCAGAAACAAGTGGCGTTGAAAGCAGAATTTTTGCCCGAAGAAATAGCGGGACGCATGGAGGAAAGGTGCCGAAAACAGCCGGCAACAAGGTTTCGCAGGCGGGCAATCCCGTAAGCGCTTCGCGCACGGAAATGACGGAGGTGGTGCTCCCGCAAGACGCCAACGTTTTTGGCAATATCCTGGGGGGCCGGGTCATGCACCTTGTAGATATCGCGGCGGCCATCACAGCGCAGCGGCACTGCCGTTCCATGGCCGTGACCGCCTCGGTGGATCACATCGATTTTCGTAATCCGATCCGCATCGGCGAAATAATCTTGTTGAAGGCGAGTCTGAACCGCGCCTTTCATACTTCGATGGAGATCGGCGTAAAGGTATTTTCGGAGGATATTTTGACCGGCGAAAGGAAGCACACCACGAGCGCGTATGTAACCTTCGTAGCTCTCGACGAGAATTATCTGCCTAAGCCGGTGCCTCCGCTGATCTGCGAAACGGCGGAAGACCGGCGCCGCTATCGGGAGGCGCTGGTTCGGCGGAAGTATCGTTTGGCCCACCGCGGGGCTAAGCCTTAGCGCGCAGCGGTGGACCGCTAGCCGCGGTGCAGAAGCGCGCGACGTTGCGGGCGACTTCATTGGCATTTTCGATGCACGCCCCGATGGATGGGCCTGCGAAGTAGTTCCCGGCGAGAAAGATCCCTGGCGTGCGAGCAGTCAGATCTCGGACGGCGGAGACTACGCCCTGATGGCCGATGTTGTATTGCGGCAGGGCACGTCGCCAGCACGAGACGTGCTGGCCGGCAGGTTCGCCGGTTATGCCTAGAATCGAGGCGAGTTCCGAATTTGCAATGGCGGCGATTTGGTCGGGCGTTTTCAAAAGAATCTCAGGATCCGTCATTCCGCCCAAAAAGCTTGTGAAAGTAGCCATTCCGGTCGGGGCGCGCTCTGCGAATAGCGACGAGTTCCAAACGGTTCCGAGCAGCCGCAATCCTTCGGCGCGGGGAACAAGAAAGCCAAACCCATCCAGACCTTTTTCGGCGTTCCAATAGTTAATTTGCTCCAGGCCGTAGCCCGCGGAAACCTGCGCGACGCCTGCATATTCAATTCGTCCGAGTGATTCGCCGAATCCGGGTGCAATGCCGTTCAGCAGGCGCGCGGTTTCATCTGCAGGAGTGGCGAGAACTAGAGCAGTGCTACTTAGTGATTGCAGTGCACCGCCCAGCTGATACGTCACTTCGAATGTCCGCTGTTTCGAGCTGGACGAACCGCGAATCGTGACGATCTCCGCGCCTGTGAGCGCCGACTCCCCTAGTTTCGCGGCAAGGGTGTCGACCAGGCGTTTGATCCCACTCGGAAAATTACAGAGCGAAGGCCGGCCGCTGCCACTTTTGCGACGCTGCTTCATTTGCCCGCGGATGACGCTGCCATAGCGCTCCTCGAGTTGGCGCACGCTGGGAAAAGAGCTCGCGAGGCTCAGCTTTTCCGGATCGCCGGCCCAGACCCCAGAGACAAAGGGAGCCGACCAAATTGGCGAGCAGGTCCGGGCCAAATTTGCGCCTGACAAATGCGGCGATGGATTCGTCCGCATCGGGAGGACGAGTGTGCCGAAATGGCTCCGACAAAATGCGCAGCTTGGTTCCGACGCTCAGCAGTGGCGTCATCAAAAGCTGCGGCGGGCTCAAAGGCGCCGGCACCAGGCGACCATGTTTCAGGATGTATCGCGGAGCGCGAGGGTCGGCCTGGAGAAGTTCGCCGCCGAAGCCGAGCTCGCCGATCATCTCGGAGATGGCTTCGGTATTCATAAAGCTCTGCGGGCCAATGTCGAAGCGGAAGCTATCTTGATCGACAGTATCGATGACGCCGCCGAAGCGCGGACTTCGCTCCAGCAGGAGCACCGGCAGACCGAGTTGTTTCAAGCGCCATGCGCACGCCAGCCCGGAAATTCCGCCGCCGATGACTGGAATCTGGGAGATGGCGGACACTAGAGGCGAGGGAACTAAAGCGTCTTCGAGAAGAGAGGTTGTTCGGCCAGGTGCTGCTTCTCGAGGTAAGGATCGAAAATCATGGCGAGATTGCGGATGAATATGCGGCCCAGGAAGGTCACGCGGATTTCGTCCCGGGCCAACTCGATGAGCCGGTCTTCGACGAATGAATGCAGCCGGGCGAGTTCCGGGGCGAAGTAGTTATCGAAGTCGATGCCGAATTCGCTGCCGATCTCGTCCTTGCGAATGACGGCGTGGCAAAGCAGGCGCGTGATCAGGGCGCGCCGCAGGCGGTCATCTTCGCTGAGGCAGATAGCCGCGCATCGTGGCCGTGCCGTGCCGGCCGACGGCTTCCGTATAGCGGGACAGTTCGCGATAATTTTGGCCGTAAGTGGAACCGATGGCGCTGATTGCGCTGACGCCCATTCCGTATAAGTCGGCGCCGGACTTTGTCGTATAACCCTGGAAATTGCGGTGCAGTGTGCGCTGCCTTTGCGCGACCGACAGTTCGTCGCTCGGCTTGGCGAAATGGTCCATGCCGATGTACTGATAGCCCGCATGGAGGAATTTCTCGATGGCCGTGCAGAATATCCGGAATTTCTCCATGCCCTCCGGCAGTGATGCGGCCAGCGAACCTTGCTGTTTGCGAATCCAAGGCACGTGGGCATAGCTGAATAAGGCGATGCGATCCGGCGCGAGCGCCAGCACTTCGTCGACCGTACGCGCGAAGCGGTCCGCCGTTTGGTAAGGCAATCCGTAAATCAGATCGACGTTGATGCTCTCAAAACCAAGCGCGCGTGAACTGGGCAATCAATTCGGAGGTCATCTCCAGCGGCTGGACGCGCTTTACCGCTCGCTGGACTTCGGGATCGAAGTCCTGTATGCCCATGCTCAGGCGGTTGAAACCGAGCCGCCGCAGCGCCTCTAAATGCCGCCCGCTGGTGACTCGCGGATCGACTTCGATACCGATTTCGGCGTCGGGGGCAAACGAAAACTTCTCCGCGGCGAAGCCGAATAGATCCTCCATCTGCTCGGGCGTCAAGTATGTGGGCGTTCCGCCGCCCCAATGAAATTGCACGACCTGACGTGAAGGGGAAACTCTTTCGCTGACGTGTTCGATCTCGCGCTTCAGTGTTTCGAGATAGGGAGGCGCCACGCTGTGATCTTTCGTAATGACCACATTGCAGGCGCAAAACAGGCAAAGGCTCTCGCAAAAGGGCAGGTGCATGTAAATCGAGACCGGAGTGCGTGCGGCATCGGCCTGTTCGTAGGCGCGCTCGAGGTCATCCACGCGGAAATCGTCGCGCCAGACAGGCGCGGTCGGGTAACTGGTATAGCGCGGTCCGGGGCGGTTATAGAGCGCCAGAAATTCGGGCGAAATGCGGAATTGCTGGCGTCCGAGCTCGAGATTCAGGTCGGGATTTTGCAAATCGCTCATGCGAGCATGGCACCGATTGCCCAGCGCGAATAAAGGCCCAGCGCATTTTCCACAGGAGTGTCGGGCAGAATTCCATGTCCAAGATTCAAGATGTGTCCGCGGCCCTTTGTTTGAGAGACGGCGTGATCAACCGCGCTGGCAATCGCCTCCGGCGAAGACAAAAGCAGACTCGGATCGATATTGCCCTGAATGGCTACGCGGTCTCCGTATTCCTCGTGAAGTCGCGCCAAATCCATCCGCCAATCGACGCTCAGCACGCGTTGCGCCCGTTCGAACGAGAGAACCGAGCAGGTGATTCGAAGCTTTCGAAAAGAGAATCACGGGCGTGTCGCCGGGTGCAAGCTCATTCGATCAGCAGTTGTGTGGCCGGAAGCTCAAAATCGCGGTATGCGGATGCATCGAGTTCGCCAGCCCAGGTGTCGAAGAGCTGCACGGCAGCCGCGCCGGCGGAGATCTGCGCCTTGAGGTATGCGGCTGTCGCGCGGGCAATTTTTTCGAGCAGTTCGCGGAAGAGACGCGGCTCATTCCAGAGCATAGCTTTTGCAGCCGGAAAGCCGTCGCGGGAAGCGCCCTGAATCAGGTAACAGGCAAGCGTCCAGGGCGCGGCAGCGAATCCGAGGACAGGAACGTCGGGACCTAAAGATTGGCAGAGCAGGCGAATGGCATCGCCGACGAAGCGCGTTTCGCGTTCGGGATCGAATTCGGCGAGCGCCTCCACCTGACCGGCAGCTCCGAACCGGCGAAGTGATTACGGGACCCGCATCGCCTAATTCGATTGGCGCGCCCATGGCTTCCGCGGGAATCAGAATGTCGGAGAACACGATCACGGCATCGACGCCCAAGCGCCGGTAGGGCTGCAGGGAAACTTCGGCTGCAAGCTCCGGAGTTTTGGCCACTTCCAAGAAGCTGTACTTCTCGCGCAGCGCTCGGTATTCGGGCAAGTAGCGCCCGGCCTGGCGCATCATCCAGACGGGCAACCGTGGCACCGGCTCACGACGACACGCCGCCAAAAACAGTGCACTACGGCTCGTGTTTTCGGGCGCGGAGATGACCTGAGTCGGTTTCGTTTTCATTGGGTTAACTTCGTAGCAATTGCTGCACTACTTCGGCTTACCGTTTCCTTCGCATGATAACAAATTCGCCCATGGGTCGCTTCACGTTCGCAACCTAATTGATCGCCTCGCAACAGTTTTCTGGGGCTATAATGACGCCGCCTTTTAGCCATAGGCGGGTCGCCTATTCCCAATGGAAGGAGAATTCCGACATGGTAAAGCCTAATTGGTTGCGCAGCGTAGGCTTGTTGGTGCTGGGCGCAATCCTGGGTGGTCTATTCGTTTCGGCTTGGGAGCACTCCGCTGCGAGAGCGCAACAGAATGTTCCGCCAGTTACCCAAGCAACGTTGGTGGCGGACGTGACGCATCTGAGAGATATAACGCCGCCGAATTCTCACCCCATGGTTGATGTCGCCATGTTTGCCGCTAACCTTTGGTTCGCTGGCGATAAGAAGAATTGGCCTTTGGCTAACTACTATCTGGGCGAAATGCGCAACCGCATGCGATGGGAAGTGCGGGTGAATCCTTCTCCGAAAGGGGCTGATGGCAACCCCGTGGACATGGCCAATATCTTTGACGGCATTGATAAGGGCAGCTTGACCAAGCTGAAGACCATCATCGACATGAAGGACGGCAAGCAGTTTGGCGCGCAGTACAAGATGCTGCTCGAGGATTGCTACTCGTGCCATAAAACGGCTGGGCGACCGTATCTACGCCCGCAGGTTCCGACAGGCGGTGCGCAACCTATTGTGAATCTTGATCCTGCGGCCACTTGGCCCCAATAGCAGGGGGCTTCCACTCATAGCCGCTCGCGCACCGCGTGGTGAGCGGTCTTTTTCACAACACTACAATCCGCAGTATAATGAGCCGGTTATCCTTCCCTATGAGGAATCACCTGGTTCTTCTGACTACCGTTTTGTACGCTGCGAGTCTTGGCGGCTACATCGCATTTCTCGCCACGGCGCGCCGCCTATTTGGCCGGTTGGGCACGCTTCTGCTGATCTCAGGGCTGGCGTGCCATTATCTGGCGCTGCTGGAACGCTCCCGGTTCGCGCACACGGTCCCTTACGACGATCTATATGGCTCGCTATCTTTATTTGCCTGGCTGCTGGCAATCACCTATCTAGGATTGGAGCTGTTCCATAGAGATCGGTCGGTAGGCGCATTTGTTCTGCCCTTCGTCATTGCCGTATTTTTGCTGGCGCAAGGTACCAGAGCATCGGTTCCGTCCCCCCCGCCCGCACAAGGGCCGCTTTTGGCGTTGCATATCACCTTAGATGTACTCGGATACGCGGCTTTCGCGCTGTCATTCGTGCTCAGCGTGATTTATTTGGTGCAAAACGGCTTACTGCGAAGCCGGCGTCTGGGAAGCATCGTTTGGCGCTTTCCGGCGCTGGAGTCGCTGGAACGGATGAGCCGCAGCAGCGTAATTGTGGGGCTCGCATCGCTGCTCGTCGGGATCGCGTTTGGGCTGTTGTGGGTCAATCGGATCTGGGGCCATTACTGGAATGGCGATCCTAAAGAGACGATTACGGTTCTGATTCTGGCGGTTTATGCCGGTTATCTGTGGCTGGGCCGCACGGGGTCCTGGCGAGGTGCGCGAGCTTCCGCCCTGTGCGTATTCAACTTTGTCCTCGTGCTGTTCAGCTACAGCGTAGTCAATCTCAACCTTTCGAATTTTCATCGGTTCTTCTGATGAGCATGCTCAGCACAACACTTTCAGGGCGGCGGAGAACTTAGCGGTGGATATTGTCCTTATAGGATTGAACCACCGCACTGCTCCCGTGGAGCTGCGAGAGCGCGTGGCGTTCACGCAGGAAGCCGCCCGAATCGCTTCCGAAGAATTGCGTTCGAGGGGCGTTCTTTCCGAGACGCTGGTGCTCTCTACGTGCAATCGCAGTGAACTGTACGGGGTGGCCTCGGAATCAGCGCTATCGGCCAATGACAGCGCTGGGGCGATGGAACTCTTCCTGGCAACCTTCCACAAAATTGAACCTGAGGTCCTGAATGGCAGCCTCTATCGCCGCCACGATCGAGAGGCGGTACGGCACCTCTTCCGGGTTGCCGCGGGCCTGGACTCCATGATGCTGGGCGAAGCCGAAATCCTTGGCCAGATACGCGAAGCGTATCGGATCGCCGTGGATCATGGCGGCACGGGTCCGGTGCTCAACCGCATGTTTCAGGGTGCGCTGGAGGTTGGGAAGCGCGTTCGGGCCGAAACCCAAATCAGCACGCGGCCAATGTCTGTGGCTTTTGCCGGCGTCAAGCTGGCGGAGCGCATCTTCGGCAGCCTGCGGTCACACTCGGCGCTCATTCTGGGCGCAGGTGCGACAGGAGAACAGGTGGTTGCGCACCTGCGCGACCGCGGGCATCTCGCGCCTCGGTGTCGCCAATCGTTCGCGTCAGCGCGCTATCGAGCTAGCGGAGCGTTTCGGCGCCGAGGTCGTGGACTGGGATGCACTGGAGTCGGCGCTGATCTGGCCGGATCTCGTGATCTGCTCGGTAGGCAGCCCTGAAGCCGTGATTTCGCGCGGGATCGTGGAGCGGGCTATGGGGGCGCGTTCGAATCGCTCCCTGCTGTTCATTGATCTGGGCGTGCCTCGCAACGTTGCGCCGGGCGCCGCCGATCTGTACAACGTTTATCTTTACGGCGTCGATAATCTTAAGGAGATCGTGGAGCAGAATAAGCGCGCCCGAGAAGCCGAGATTCCCAAGGTGGAAGTCCTGGTCGAGGAGCACATAACCAAGTTTGAATCCTGGCAGGCCGGAGTCGAGGCCGGAGCTGTTTTGCGCGAATTGCGGTCGCGTCTCGGGGCGGAACGCGAGGCTTTCCTGCGGGAGAGGCTCAACGACATGACTCATCTCTCGGCCGAGGACAAACAGCGTATCGCTGGGTTGATGGAGGAACTGCTCGACCGCGTCTTGCTAGGGCCCGCAGAACAAGTGAAAGCCGTTCCCGATTTGCGTCGCAAACTCCAAAACCTCGAAGCGCTCCGAGATCTCTTCCGCCTCGATCAGGGCAAGCCTTGAATTCGCTGAGAATCGGGACCCGTGGCAGTGCGCTGGCTCGCTGGCAGGCGGAATTCGTACGCGCCGGCCTCGCCCGCCACGGAGTTGCCGCCGAACTCGTCATCATTCGCACCTCGGGCGACCGCGACCGCCAGAGCTCTCTCCGCGTGATCGGCGGCAAGGGCGTTTTCACCAAGGAACTTGAAGACGCGCTGCTCGAAGAGCGCATCGATCTGGCGGTCCACAGCATGAAAGACGTGCCCACAACTCTTCCCGCGGGCCTCGAGATTGCGGCGATCTGCGAAAGGGAAGACGTACGCGACGCCCTGATCTCGCGTGGCGGACTCAAGCTCGATCAATTGCCGTCCGGCGCCCGCATCGGCACAAGCAGTCTGCGCCGGCAGGCGCAACTGCGACATTATCGCAATGATTTCGAAATGGTGGATATGCGCGGCAACGTGGATACGCGGCTGGCGAAGCTGACGCAAGGCGATTACGATGCGATCGTTCTCGCCAAAGCCGGCCTCGACCGGCTTGGGAAAGCGGAGCAGATCAGCGATTTCCTGCCGCCGGAGATATGTCTTCCCGCAGCGGGGCAGGGCGCCATCGGCATCGAGACTCGGAAGCAGGAGGAATCGATTGCTGCCGCGATGCGAAAGTTGAATCATCGGCCATCGCAAGTGGCCGTGGAAGCCGAGCGCGCCGTGCTGGCGGGCCTGGAAAGCGGATGTCAGGTGCCCATCGGCGTCTGGGCTCGTGCGGAATCGGGCAACCTGATTATCGACGCGTGCGTGCTGTCCGCAGACGGAACCGAATCGATCCGAGAAAACCGTGGAGGGTCATCCGAGAATGCTACGGAGCTGGGGCGCTCGGTGGCCGCGGCGCTGCTCGAGCGCGGCGCGGATCGGTTGCTGCAACTTGCGGGGCGCGGCGTTGAACACAGTTAAATCCCGAACCCTGGAGGGACGGCGCATTGTTATCACTCGCGCTGCCGAGCAATCGAAGTGAGTTGCGCGCGCGATTAGAGGAATTGGGCGCCGAAGTGGATTCGCTGCCTTTGGTGCGCTTTCTGGAATCCAAAGACACCGCCGATCTCGATCGGGCCATTCGATCGCTGGATACAATTTGACTGGATCATTTTCACCAGCGCGAATGCGGTGACCTTTTTCGTGGCCAGATGCCGGGCTGCTGGGATGCTGGCCCGAACACGGGCGCGTACCAAGATAGCGGCCGTTGGTTCGGCGACGCGCTTGTCTGCCGAAAAGGAAGGCTTGCCAATTTCGCTCGTGCCGGCCGAATTCAGTGGGGCAGGACTCGCTGCCGAACTCTCCGGGCTGATATCGGGGAAAAACGTTCTGCTGCCCCGAAGCGACCGCGCAAGCGAGGAGTTGCCCTTGATGCTTCGCAGAGCGGGAGCGAAGTGTGACGGAAGTCGTTGCCTACAGTAACGGCGGGGCCAGAAGCATTTGATCCCAGTCTGATCGACGCGATACGCGATGGGCAGGTTGATGCCGTTACGTTTTTCAGCCCATCGGCTTTCCGGCAATTTCAAAAGCTCATGGGACCCGACCTGCTCGCCAAATACAATTCGCGGCGTAGCGTTAGCGGCGGTTGGACCTGTGACGGCCGGAGCGATTCGCGTCGACTGGTCTGCCGGTGGCGATAGAGGCAGACGAAGCAACGACGGCATCTTTGGTAGCGGGGCTGGAGCGCCATTTTTCGGCACTCGAAAGCAAGAGCGGCAGACGCAGAGCACCCGCCCGGTAAGAGGAGGCATCATGGCATTTCCAGCCCAACGACCGCGGCGGCTGCGCCGTACCGAAGCCCTGCGGAGCATGACACGCGAAACGCGCCTCTCCACGAGTGGCTTTATCTATCCCATGTTTGTGGGGCCGGGCAAAGGCACGCGCGTGGAAATCAGTTCCATGCCCGGAGTCTACCAACAGTCCGCCGATCAACTGGTGGAGGAGTGCCGCGAAGTTGAGGGGCTCGGAATTCCCGCGGTGATGCTTTTTGGCATCCCTGAACACAAAGACGAGCGCGGATCGGAAGCTTCTTCGCCCAGCGGCGTAGTGCAACGCGCCATTGAGGGCATTCGGCGCGCCAAACTCAATCTAGTAGTAATCACAGATGTCTGCCTTTGCGAGTACACCGAGCCACGGCCACTGCGGCGTGATCGAAAATGGCGACGTGGCCAATGATCCCACGCTAAAACTGCTCGCGGACGAGGCGATCTCTCACGCGCGAGCGGGGGCAGATATGGTTGCGCCTTCGGACATGATGGATGGGCGAGTGGGGGCGATTCGGCGGGCGCTCGATGATAACGGCTTTTCTCAGCTGCCCATCTTTTCGTATGCAGCGAAGTATTGCTCCGGATTTTACGGGCCCTTTCGGGAGGCGGCGCAGTCGGCGCCTCAGTTTGGGGACCGGCGCAGCTACCAGATGGACCCCGCAAACGCGCGCGAGGCCATGCGCGAAGTGGCGCTCGATTTGGAGGAAGGCGCGGACCTGATTATGGTGAAGCCGGCGCTGCCTTATCTCGACATCATTCGCCAGGTCCGGGATCGCTTTGACGTCCCCGTTGGCGCGTACAACGTAAGCGGCGAGTATGCGATGGTCAAAGCCGCCGTCCGCAATGGCTGGCTGGAAGAGAAGCGGGTCGTGCTGGAAGTTCTGACGTCGATTCAGCGCGCCGGCGCGCAGATCGTGCTGACGTATCACGCCAAGGACGTGGCGCGATGGACCAAAGCCTGCTAGCGCGAATTTAATCCTCGACTGAATTCTTGATCCAACATTAGGAGCACTTGGCGCGTGGGAAGCATCCCGGAAAAAGAGCACAGCCGTTCGCAAAAGGTATTCGAGCGCGCGCGACGCGTGCTGGTCGGCGGCGTGAATAGCCCCGTGCGAGCCTTTGGCGCGGTGGGCGGCGTGCCTGTGATCGTCGACCGCGCGCAGGGAGCGCAGGTTTGGGACGTCGACGGCAATGCCTACACCGATTTCGTGTGCTCCTGGGGTGCTCTGATTTTGGGACACGCGCACCCGGAGATCGCGGCGGCTTTGGCTGAGCAGGCGGCGCGCGGCACGAGCTACGGCATGACCACAGAGCTCGAGATCGAATTGGCCGAGATGTTGCAAAAGGCGCTGCCCTCGATGGAGCGCGTGCGTTTTGTCAGTTCCGGCACAGAGGCGACCATGAGCGCGGTTCGTTTGGCGCGCGCAGCGACCGGCAGAGATTTTATCGTTAAGTTCGAAGGCGGTTACCACGGGCACGGCTGATAGTTTTCTGACCAAAGGCGGTTCGGGCCTCGCTACTTTGGGCATCGCGGCATCTCCTGGCGTACCGAGGGCGCTGGCCGAGCTCACGCTGGACGCACCTTACAACGATCTCGCTGCTGTCGAGCGGCTCTTCGAGAAACACAGCAAGGCTATCGCTGCCGTGATTGTTGAGCCGGTCGCCGCAAACATGGGCGTAATTCCGCCGGTCCAGGGCTTTCTTTCCGGATTGCGCCAAGCGACGTCCCGACATGGTGCACTGCTTATCTTTGACGAAGTCATCACCGGATTCCGGTTGTGTTACGGCGGGCGCGCAAAAGCTATTTGGCGTCGAGCCGGATCTGACCACGTTAGGCAAGATCATTGGTGGTGGGTTGCCGGTCGCGGCCTATGGAGGGCGAAAGGAATTGATGGAACAAATCGCCCCCCTCGGCCCGGTCTACCAAGCGGGCACCTTATCGGGCAATCCGCTCGCTATGCGGGCTGGCATCGAGACGCTGAAGCGGCTTGGATCAGACGATTTCTACGATTCATTGGAGCGAAAGGCCAAGACGCTTGCAGATGCGATGAGGCAAGCGTTTGGCCGATGCAGGCATTCCTGGCCAAGTCGCACGCGCGGGATCATTGCTCACCCTCTTTTTCACGGCCGGCCCGGTGGAGAACTATGCCGCCGCGAAAACGGCCGATACGCGCCGCTTCGCCGCCTTCTTTCAGGAAATGTTGCGCCGGAAAATCCTCTTGCCTCCGTCGCAATTCGAGGCGCTATTTGTGTCCGCAGCGCACAGCGACGAGGATATACGGTGCACTGCCGCGGCCTGCCGCGAAAGCCTTGCGGCCATCCGCTCGTGATCTTGTTCAGTCTGCCCCGTAACTTTAAAAAACCCTGTAAACAAAATTTAATATTGATTTATCGGAGCAGTGTTATTCTGACCGCATCACGGCGGAACGCGCTGCCGTCCGGGGATTCTGTAGGGACAGTTCTTCGGGCCATGGAGGCGTCGCTGAATCGGTTGGGGTTCGCTGCTGCAATTCGGTTCCTTGGTCCTTCCTCTAGGCACTCTTTTCTGGGTGTCCCCTCATGCCGTTAACTCCGTCGCCACTTGTCATTGCCGCGCTGGACGCGGGGTCGAATGCGATTCGTGCAGTCGTAGCGCGCGCCAGTTCAGCCACTGAGATCCGCGAACTTGCCAGTGCGCGCTGGTCGGTTCGCCTGGGGCACAACGTATTCACCCGAAAAAGACTGGACCCTCGCACGATGGCGCGTGCGGTCGAAGCTTTCCTGCATTTCAGGAACTTGCTCGATCGCTACGAAGTGGACGAGTACTCGGCGGTCGCCACCAGCGCCATGCGCGAGGCCGTCAATCGCGATGCCTTGATCTCGCGTATCTACCGCGAAACTGGGATCGAACTCGTCGCCATCAGCGCAGCGGAAGAGGCCCGGCTCGTACGCGAGGCGGTATTCGCCGTATCGGTAGGGCGCTTTGCTCCGCGGCTGATTCTGGACCTCGGCGGCGGAAGCCTGGAGATGAATTTCCTGCGAGGGCGAAAAGTCGAGCGCGGATTCGCGCTTCCGCTGGGCACGGTGCGCCTGATGGAGCAATTTAATCTTGCCGGCCCGTTTACGCCCGAAGGTTTCGCCGCTTTGCAATCGCATATCCGTTCCGTGCTGCGGTCCCATCTAAGAAGCTCGACGCAGATTGGCCGAAGCGCTGCGGTGGCCTGCGGAGGAAACGCCGAAGCGCTGGCCCGAGTGGCTTCAGGGCCGCGTGTGGCCGGCTTCAATACTTTGAATCTCCGCCGGCTGCGGGAAATGCTGTGGGAGATTTTGCGGCTCGACGTGGAGGGCCGCATGGATAATTTTGGCGTGCGCCGGGATCGGGCCGAGGTCATGGGCGTCGCGGCGGTCCTCTTCACGACGCTTGCGGAAATGCTGGACCTGCGGCAGCTGATTATTCCTGGCGTGGGCGTTCGCGAAGGAGTGTTGCATGAATTGGCGGCCGCCCATTTTGGTCCGGCGAGCGCTCACGATGAGCGGGCGGAAGCGCTAAGGCAGCAGGCGCGCCGCTTTGCCGCGCGAATGCACTCCGACGCCGGCCATTGCGAACATGTGCGCCGGCTGGCGGCGCAACTTTTCGATCAACTCGCGCCCGTTCACGGACTTCCTTCGGCGCAGCGGGTTACGCTCGAATTGGGGGCGCTGCTGCATGACGTAGGCATCGCGGTGAATGCGCGCGGGCCACCATAAGCACGGCGAGTATCTGGTGCGCCATGCCGACATTCCCGGCCTCAGCAAGCACCAGCAAGCCGTGGTGGCCTGCCTGGTGCGCTATCACGGCGAGTCCATGCCCGACCCGACCATCGGCTCTATAGTTCGATCGCGGAGGCGGACCGCATGCGCGTGCGGCAGTTGGCGGCGCTGCTGCGCATCGCCGTAGCGCTCGATGCCGGAGAAACGCAGGTGGTCCGCCGCGTGGACGTGAAAATTCAACGCAAAAGCGATCCTCATACGCCTGGTCACAGCTTCGGAGGCTCAGGTCAATCTCCGCGAGCTGCGCCGCAAGGCAAGATTGTTCGAACAAGAGTTCGGCATTCCTCTGAGATTTGCGTGCGTCCGGCGGCTTCAAAACGGAAACAATGCGCGCGGCGTAACGGCCTGCTCGCCGGCCGCTCCGCGGCATGACCGAACGCCGCTTGCTCGCCCGAGCATCCCATGGCATCTAAAAGGCATCTGGAAGTAGGCTATGGTTAAGGTCATGGTTTCCCAGCGTGACAAAACGGAGCCGCCGGGTGACGAAGACGCGCCGGGAAAAGCTATGCGCCTTTACCTGATGCGGCACGGCATCGCCATCGACCGCGAGGATCCCGATTGCCCTCCCGATCCCGAACGCTATCTGACGCCCAAGGGAATTCAGCGCACCCGCGCGGCCGCGCGCGGTTTGCGTGCTCTGCGCGTCAAGCCCACGGCGCTTCTCACCAGTCCCTTTGTGCGGGCGGTGCAGACCGGCGAGATCGTTTGCGAAGTTTTGGGTCTGGATTCGAAGCAGCTCTCGGACCACTGACGCGCTCAAGCCCGAGGCGAAGCCCGCGCGGCTGGCGGAAGAACTTGACGCGACTAACAGGGGAAGTGATCTGCTTCGGCCATGCGCCGCAGATGGATGAATTCATTGCCCACGCGCTCAAGGCCACGGCGCCCTTCACGGCGCTGAAGAAATCCGGCGTGGCCTGTCTTGGATATCGACTCGCTCGCGCCGCTTGCGCGCAACGCTCTTCTGGGTGCTGACCTCGAGGATCCTGCGCCGCCTGGGCGATTGATCGAAGCCATAGATCCGCAGTTCGCGCCCGCCAGCGTTCCCATACAGTTTGTGAATTGGCTCTGCCTCGGCTGTGGTCCTGCGGCTGAGCGTGCCCGTTTGCGCTGCGTGCAGCTTCGCGAGACGAGCGGAAACGTATTCGTCGCGCCGCTTGCTGCGCCGCGGCGTCGACGCGCCGCAGAGACTGCGATACCGGCGGCTTTTGGGCAAAGATTTCTTGCGCGAGAGCTTCACGATCGAGTCGTGCAGCACGTCCAGGTCGTGCCCCTCTCCCAGAAGGTCCTGAGCCCGCCTGGAGTTCCGCACCCCAGGCCTCGCTTTTTTCCGGCAGAAAGCTCTCGACCATGTAGCGGAAGCGCTTCACGCTCACGCGCAGCTCGTGCCAGGTCTCCGGCAGCTCGGTTGCTTCGGTCCAACTCTCGTGGAGCTCGATCATGTGCGTCAATTGCTCGAGAAGCAGTTGCGCCAGGCGGCGCCGGTTCACGGGAATGAGTTCGGTCCCGCGCCGGCAGACGGCGCAACCAGCGCTTCCATCTTTTGCGAGGAAACGATTTCAAGCGAGCTTCGAGCCTCTCTTCTCGGCGCGCCGTTCCTGTTTTTTTAAGTGCGACGCCAAGGCCTCTCCCACCGGGCCCCGCGGTCAGCCGCAGAGGCTTCAGCCAGTTTGTTAGTACCTGGATATCGCGCAAATCGGAAAGAGCTCTCTGTTGCCGTCTTGGAAGCTTTTCGGAGACGCACCAAACCGGATCGGGATCGATGGCGTGAAAGCCCTTCAGCCAAAGAGCGGCAGCGCCGCAA
Organism: uncultured Acidobacteriota bacterium; assembly: GCA_963846235.1. Lineage (GTDB taxonomy): Bacteria > Acidobacteriota > Terriglobia > Acidiferrales > UBA7541 > Palsa-189. The sequence goes on along the minus strand of CAWJVF010000002.1, from coordinate 595,510 downwards.
GGCGACACGAAAATCGTGCACCGGGTCTGGCTTCAGCTTTCTCTGCGCGCGCTTATGATTGCGGAGTGCCCGTCTTAAGGAGCGCTCCAAGGCTCGCGAGGCTGGGGAAGCGTGGATCTCTTCGTCCTGCTTCATAATCCGCTATGCCCGTTTGCGCGGTTCCTCCGGCACTTCCTCGATCACCATTTCCTCGCCCGCTTCCGAGCGCACCGTGCCGGTGCTGTTGCTACTGCTCGCGCCGCGGCCGGAGCTCAAGATCCGATCGATGCCGGCCTTCAACTGTTCGAAGATCACGCGAGGTTCCGGCCGCGCATCAATTACGTCGAAATTAAACTCTTCCGCCAGATCGGTCGAACTGGTCGAGCAAGGCCGTTTGATATTTTCGGAAGCTATCGTACATGTCCTCTGTCGAATAGAGGTCCATGCCGGACTCCCAGTAATCAAAGCCGCGGGTAAACACGGCCCGCGGAATGAGTTCGTCCACGCCGATACGCAGGTAGAAAATCGCGTCAGGTTTGGGAGCGAAGCGGTGGATATTACGCACCCAAAGGGGGTCGAGCCCCCGAACCATGGACCGCGCCATCAGCGAATAGATATAGCGATCCGTGAGTACGACAAAACCGGCCCGCAGCGCCGGCACGATTTCGTTCTCCAGGCGATCGGCGAAGTCCGTTGCATAGAAAAGGCTAAGTGTGATCCGCCCGAGGGTATGGCCTTCTTTGGCCCGCTTGATGCCTTTGCCCACCAACCCGGAACGCGTTAATCCCGTGTCCAGGACGGCATGGCCCTGTTGTTCCAGCCATTCCTTGAGCAAGCGAATTTGAGTGGAGCGCCCAACGCCGTCGGTCCCTTCGAGAACGATCAGCTTGCCAACCAGGTCGTCCAGCTCCAGCCCCGGCAGTCTGACTCCGTAGCTTTCTTTCATGGAGCCACCCGAAGCTGCTTTGCCTGGGTAAGTTTGGCGAGAACCATTAGGCGCATCTCCTGCTGTTGGGTTTCGATGGGCAGGGTTGCGTCGATCACCGTAAGCCCGAATTCCGGAATCATCTTGTCGTACTCCTCCAGGATGCGGCCCTGAAAGAGGCGAAAACTTTCATCGGGATCGTCGCTCAAGCCCAGATCCATACCGGCTTCATAATATTTGAATCCCGCGCGGGCGTCGTTAATGCGCTTCATGGCCACTTCCAGTGGCACCCGGAAGTAAAAAGCGACCGTTGGCTTTACTGCGAACCCGTAGAGTTCCCGGATCCACTCCGCATCCATGCCGCGGCTCGCATCGCGAGCAAAAGCTGTGTAGATATATCGATCGCAGAGCACTACCGCACCCGCCTTAAGGAGCGGAATGATATTACGTTCGGTGCGATCGGCAAAGTCGGTGGCATGGATAAGGCTGAACGTGGCCGGAGTGAGCAGCTGCTTCTTCTTGCCGCGCTTGGTTGTGTCTTTCACCAGCGGCGAGGAGTTCCACTCACTGAATACAACTCCGTAGCCTTCGGCCTTCAACCATTGATGAAGCAGCATCAATTGCGTCGACTTGCCGGAGCCATCGATGCCTTCGACAACAAAAAGCCTTCCGGGGATGCGATGATCACCGTATCGTTTCATGTTTCATGCGGAGGAAACCTAAGAGGACGGGATATTCGACCGACTAAGCCCGTGCCGTAGCGTCCAACTTTCTGATTGTAACAGGATCATGACGTCAGGAAAGCGAAAACTCTGCGAAGGCCCGTAAGTCCTTTAGGAATAGTGGCTAGGAAGGGAATACAGACGGTGACGGTCTATCGTAAACGGTTCAAGTAAAGCGCCATCCCTACAGCCGCATTCATTCCGATTTTCTCCAATTGCTGGACTTCTCGCGCACTCCGAATCCCGCCCGCTGCAGTAATTGGGAGATCGGTTGCATTTCGAAGCTGACGGAACCACCGGAGACTCGTTCCGCGCATGGTGCCTTCCGCGTCCACGTAAGTACACAGGAACTCGGAGGCGTAAGACTCTAATTCGCGGAAGACCTTCTCTGGGGTCAGCCGTAGCTTTTCCTGCCATCCCCTCACTAAAATCCGTCCGCCATCCGTGTCTACCGCGACGATGATTCGCTTTTTTCCAACTGCCGCGACAAGTCTTGAGAGAAACGCACGATTTACGCCGCCGTCCCGAAATGCCGCGCTGCCGATGATCACCTTCTCCGCGCCGCTCGCTAGAACGCGTTTGGCGCGCGCCGCCGTGCGGATGCCGCCGCCAACCCGGACGCGCATAGGGGCTTTTTTGCAGAGCTGTCCGACAAGTCTGGCGTTGCTCCCACGGCCCATGGCCGCGTCCAAGTCGATGACATGAAGCAGGGGATACTTTCGAAACCTGTCCAGCAGACCAAAAACGTCCTCGACCGCGAGCCGCAGTTTGCGGCCGTGGATCAACTGTACCGCGCGGCCATCCTGGAGGTCGATGCAGGGGATGATCAATGTCAATCCGTGTAGTGGGCCTCAGGTTGAGGCTAAAGCGTTTAACCGCTCAGCCGCACCGGCACACCTTTAGAGTGCAGATAACATTTCAGTTCGCGAAGCTCTTGCACCGCGTCATGAAAGATTGAGGCGGCTAAGGCGGCATCGGCCCGGCCCTTTTCGAAGACGTCCAGGAAATCCGAGGGGCTGTCTGCTCCGCCCGAAGCGATCAGAGGTACCGTCACGCGCTTGGCGATCGTCTCCGTGAGCGGCAGATCGAAACCGCTGCGCGTGCCGTCGCGATCCATAGAAGTGAGCAAAATCTCGCCGGCGCCGCGTTCCGCGCCCTCGATGGCCCAATCCACCGCATCGCGGCCGGAAGACTCCCGCCCGCCTCGTACGAATGCCTCCCACCTGTCGCCAACTCTTTTTGCGTCAATCGCCAATACGACGGCTTGGGAGCCAAATTCAGCGGCAAGTTCAGTGAGAAGCTGCGGACGCCGCAGCGCGGCCGTATTCACGGTAAGTTTATCAGCCCCAGACCGCAGAATCGCACGGCCCTCATCTACGTTAGCCACTCCGCCGCCAGCGGTGAGAGGGATGGCCAATTCGGCGGCTACGCGACGGATTGTTTCCAGAAAGGTCGGCCGATGGTCGCGTGAGGCCGCAATATCCAAGACCACCAATTCGTCGGCACCTTCGCGGTTATAGCGAGCGGCGAGGGCCGCCGGATCGCCAGCGTCGCGCAGATTGAAGAATTGCACCCCCTTGACTACGCGCTCGCCGTCTGTGTCGAGGCAGGGAATAATTCGTCGTGCCAGCGTCATGCGCCATTCCTTGCACTGGCCCAGGCCACGAAGTTTGCCAACACGCGCGCCCCGGCATCCCCAGATTTTTCTGGATGAAATTGCACGGCGAAAAGGTTCTGGCGCTCCAGTGCGGCCACAAAGGGAACTCCGTGCTCGCAGATCGCTGTGGCCGACTCGCCCGCGTCGAGCGCGGCATAGGAATGTGCGAAATAGAAGTAATCATTCGCGAGGATGCCTTCGAGCAGAGCAGAAGGACGAACCTGACGGAGTTGATTCCAACCCATGTGCGGGAGTTTGGCTGTGACCGGCAGCGCGCTCACCGTGCCGGGCAGGATACTCAGGCCGGTGTCGTCCGGCGCCTCAGCGCTTGACGCGAAGAGCGCTTGCAATCCGAGACAAATGCCCAATAGCGGAACGCCGCCAGAAATAGCTCCTCGGATTGGTTCGAGCAAACCACGCGAACCCAAAGTTCGCATCAACTGGCCGAAGTGTCCAACGCCCGGAAGGATAAGCACGCGAGCGGCAGCGATGGAGTCCGGTGTTGCCACGCGTTCGGTTTCGACGCCTTGGCGCGCCAAGGCGCGCTCCACTGAGGGCAAGTTACCCGCGTCATATTCGATCAGCGAAATTTTCATGGCATTTTTCACAAAAGGCCCTTGGTGCTCGGGAGGACGCGTTTGAGCTGTGGGTCACGCGTCGTTGCAAATCGCAAAGCACGAGCGAAAGCCTTGAAAATCGCTTCGATCTGATGGTGTGTCGAACGGCCATACATTAAGCGCAAATGCACGTTTGCCGCCGCCGATTGCGCGAAGCCGCGAAAAAAATCCTCGACCAACTCGGTCTGCAAATCACCCACGCGCTGCGCACCAAAGCGCCATTGGCCAACGAAATGCGAGCGGCCGCTGAAGTCGATGGCCGCGGCGGCCAGCGTTTCGTCCATCGGCATCAGGAAATAGCCGGCCCTCAGGATGCCGCGCTTCGAGCCCAAAGCCTTCGTGACAGCCTCGCCGAGCGTAATGCCAACGTCTTCGACCGTGTGGTGTTGGTCGACGTCAAGGTCGCCCTTCGCCGCAACTTCCAAATCCATGGCTCCATGTCGTGCCACCAGATCCAGCATGTGATCGAGAAACCGAATCCCGGTCGAGACCTCGGCGCGTCCGCGGCCATCCAGATTCAAGCGAATCAAGATGTCCGTCTCTTTCGTTACGCGGTGAACGCTGGCGCGCCTCATTTCCAATATTTCTCCAACTCATTCGTGCTGTGCAGAATGATGCGCGCACCGTGACTCCGCAACTGCGCCGCCCGCACTTTATGAGCCTCGCTCCCGCGAGGCAGCACACCGAGAAAAGGCACTCGCGCACGTTCCGCCGCCAGCGCGTCGTCCAGGTTGTCGCCGAGATAGAGTGCTTGACCTGGATCCGTGCCATTGAGCAGCCGCAGCAGGCCTTCAGGATTCGGTTTTAGGTGCTCCACGTCGTCCATCGTCACGACGCGCGGGAAGAGTTTTTTCACGCCGAACTGTTCGAGCGTATGGCGCAACTCGCGCCGCGTCCGGCCTGTGAAGAGGGCAAGCTCGGCGCGTCCCGACCACCGTTCGAGCAGCCGAGGTGGTACGAGCCATCTTTCGCGCCAGACGTTGCCGCGCGTGCCATTTGTTCCCCAATAGATCTTCTGGAACGCGCGCTTCACTTGAGCGTATTCGACGTTCTTGCCCAGTGAGTTGATCCAATCCGTCGAGAGCCGCCAGTCGTCGTTATAACCCGACGCGGCTTTTCCATTGCTGAATATCCGCATAAGTGAAACGCCGGCCGGTGAAATGCTTCACCGTATCCAGAATGGAGCGGTGATAGGAACCATGCACGTCAACAAGAACTCCGTCGACATCAAAGATCACCAATCTGGGCGCCAGCTTCACCACTCCTCCTTTATCGCCTCGAGCAGGCGTTGTGTTTGGGCGACCGTACCCGCCGTGATACGCATGAAGCCATCGCGACCGAACTCCGACGCGCGATCGCGCACCAGGATTCCGCGACGCGCTAGTTGCTTTACTAATCGAGTGCCGCCGGCGCCGAAATCGGCGAGAACAAAATTTGCGCCGCTGGGGAAGACGCGCGCGCCCAAATGTTGGAGCCCGCGCTCAAGCAGAGAACGGCTTTCCAGAACGTCCCGAATATACGCTCGCACAAATTGCTCATCGGCTGACCGCAGCTTCCGCCGCGATGAGTGCGAGCGAATTTACGGGATAAGGGGTAAAAGCCCGGCGCATCGCGGCAATAACATCGGAGCGCGCAAAAAGCGCGCCAATGCGTAGGGCCGCCAAACCAGCGGCTTTAGAAAAAGTTCGCGAGACGATCAAGTTGGGCCTCTGCCGAATCCAGGGAAGAACCGTCAGTCCCGAAAAATCGAAATAAGCTTCGTCGACGAGAACCACAGTACGCGGCGCCGCATCCAGAATCCGCGCAAGACTCGCCTCGTCCAGCAGGGTGCCCGTGGGATTATTCGGATTGGCGATGAACAGGATATGCGGTGAGCGCTTAAGCTCGCGCAGCGTGGCTTCGACGGGGAAGTTCATTGCCTGATCGTAACGAACGGAGATGACGCGCGCTCCCGCCACTTGCGAAAAGAAGCGATACATCGAAAATGTGGGCTCGGGAATCAGCACCGCGTCGCCCGGTTCGATGAAAACTTCCATGAGCAAGCGCAAAGCGTCGTCCACGCCATTTGTAAGCAACATTTCCGCGGGCCGCACACCAAAGTAAGTCGATAAGCGGCGAACCGGGTTCTCATACTCGGGATACATGGCCAACTGCTCGGCCGTAATCGTTTGTAGAGCGCGCAGCACGGCAGGCGAGCAGCCGACGGTGTTCTCGTTGAAATCGAGCCGCAGCTTGCCCTCGCGGCCTTCCTCGGGAGCTTCGTAGTCGCGAATTCGCCTGACCGAAGGGCGAAAGCGAAGCTTCAGAGTCGCGGAACCTTTCGCGTTTCGTGCCTTCCGACTTCGCCCTCGCGGAGGCGATCACTGGCGCACCTCCACGGCGCGACGATGCGCGACGAGTCCTTCGGCGTCAGCAAGGGCGCTCACTACTGGCCTCAGGCTGCGCAGGCCCGTCGGCGGAAACCTGCTGCACGCTGGTGCAGCGCACAAAATCCCAAGTGGATAGCCCGCCACGTGTCCGGGCTCCTCCGCTCGTGGGCAGAACGTGATTGGTGCCGCTCGCATAGTCACCGATTGATTGCGCGCTCCAGGGGCCGATAAACACGCTGCCAGCGGCGTTGAGTTTGTCCAGCAGCGACGCCTGTGCGCCAGGAACGCTTAGATGTTCGGGCGCGAAGCGATTCCCGAATCGCACCGCAGCCGCTGAATCCGGCGCCAAGAGAATGGCGCCTTTCTCCGCAAGGGATCGCTTCGCTGGATTCGTGTCCGGTAAGCGGCCGAGTTGTTCGGCTCACCGCATTGCGCACGGACGTCGCGAATTTGCGTGACGTCGTAACGAAAAGCGCGATGGCGTCAGGATCGTGCTCGGCCTGGGCCAAGAGATCCGCGGCAATATAGCTGGGATTTCCGCTTGAGCGCGACGATCAATACTTCTGTCGGGCCGGCGAGAAGGTCGATTGCGCAATCGGCGCTCACGAGACGCTTGGCCGCGGTAACGAATCGATTTCCCGGCCCAAAGATTTTGTCCACGCGCGGTACCGATGCGCGTGCCGTAGGCGAACGCGGCAATTGCCTGCGCTCCGCCAATGTGCGCGATTTCCTCTAGCCCGAGCATCTCCGCAGCGGCCAGCAATGCTGCGTTCGGGCGAGGGCAGGCTACGACAATACGCCGCACGCCAGCGACCTGCGCCGGAATGGCGGTCATCAGCAGCGTGGAAACCAGTGAAAATCTGCCGCCGGGAATGTAGCAGCCGATTGTATCGATCGCGCTGACGCGCTGGCTTACGCGTACGCCCGGCTCGACCGCGATGCTCCAGGATCGCGGCAGCTGCGCTTCAGCCACGCGGCGAATGTTACGTGCGGCGTGCTCGAGCGCCGCACGCAAATCTTTCGGAATCGTGCGGGCGGCAGCGCGGCGCTCGTTCAGACTCAGCCAAATATTCCTGGGCGTCAGCCGAATGTCGTCCAACCGCCGAGTCCACGCCGAAGAGCGCCGCATCACCGCGGCGTCGTACGTCGCCCACGATGCGCGAGGCCACCGCCTCGCCCCTGACATCACGATGATGCCGAGCCGCGAGTATCTTTTCCTCCACTCTTGATGTGAGCCGCAGAATGCGCATCAGAGCACAATCTTATTCAGGGGATATTCCACGATACCCTGAGCCTGCGCGGCTTTCAGCCGTGGAATCAGGTGCCGCACCACGTCCTCGTCAACGATAGTGTTAATGGCCACCCAGTCTGCGTCGGAAAGCGTGGAGATGGTCGGATTCTTCAGCGCCGGAAGCGCCCGCAGCACTCCATCGAGGTGCTCGCGCCGAACGTTGAGCATGATGCCAACCTTGTTATACGCGGCGATGGCACCCTGAAGCAGGAGAACGATATTGGAGATTTTCTCGCATTTCCAGCGGATCACTTGCGGCGGCTGTATTGGCGATGAACACCGTGCGCGATTCGAGCACGGTGTCGATGATGCGCAACCGGTTCGCTCGCAGCGAGGAACCGGTCTCCGTGATTTCCACGATGGCATCGGCAAGCTGCGGAACCTTCACTTCTGTCGCGCCCCACGAAAATTCCACTCGCGCTTGCACGCCGTGCCGAGCCAGATATTTCTTCGTGAGGTTCACAACTTCCGTGGCGATCACTTTGCCTTCCAGGTCTTGCGCCGTTTGCGCGGGCGCGTTATCTGGAACAGCGAGCACCCAGCGCACGGGAGCCAGGCTCTGCTTCGCATACGGCAACTCGGCAACTTCCTTCACCTCCGCGCCTGTTTCCAGCACCCAATCGCGCCCGTGATGCCCGCATCGAGCGCGCCCGTTTCGACGTAACGCGCCATTTCCTGAGCGCGCACGAGCATGCAGGTGATTTCAGAATCGTCGATGGTGGGGAAGTAGCTGCGCGAACTCACTGTCACGCGCCATCCGGCGCGCGCCAGCAGTTGCAACGTGGCATCCTGCAGGCTGCCTTTGGGCAGGCCGAGTTTCAGCGGCTTCATCGGCGCGACTCCCCTCCGTAAACAGCGTTGGGATCGAACGCTCGTTCCTCGACGACGTCGACCGCGCCATCGTCACCGATGCGCCGGAAAAAACAGCTTCGGTACCCTTCGTGGCAGACGCCCGGGCCCGACCGGCTCGACGCGCACCAGGATCGTGTCCGCGTCGCAATCCACGCGCACTTCGCGCACGCGCAACGTGTGGCCGCTCTGTTCGCCTTTGCGCCAGAGCTTGCCGCGCGTGCGGCTATAGAACGTCACCGCGCCCGCTCGCGCGAGTCTCGGCATACGCTTGCTCGTTCATGAAGCCCAGCATCAGCACTTCTCCCGTTCGCGCGTCCTGAACAATCGCGGGAATGAGCCCATCGAGCTTGGCAAAATCGAGATTCATCCGGCCTCCCTAGGCGAATCCCCCGGCCCGCCTTCGTCCGGGAACTTCACCGCATACAAAAGTACAAAAAAAAACCCGCTGGGCGTTTACCGCGCCAGCGGGTCGATGAGAGCTTTTACGTTTCGGCTACTCAAACCTCCGCGGGCACGGCTTGCGGCCGTGATGATGATGGTGATGATGATGCCCGCGCAGTGTCATAGCGACAAAAACTGTAGCGAAATTGCGCCGCGCCGTCAAGACCGCCCGCACCCGCGCCAATCGCAATCACTCCGAGCGTCTATTTCTTCTTCTCGTCGTTCTCTTTCAGCTTCAATGCCGCGGAATTGATGCAGAACCGCAAGCCCGTCGGCTTTGGCCCATCCGGGAAGACGTGCCCCAGATGCGCTTCGCAGCGGCGGCACATGACTTCCGTGCGCACCATTCCGTAAGATTCATCGGTTTCGAGCTGCACTTTCGATTCGTCCATGGGCGCATAGAAGCTTGGCCAGCCTGTGCCGGAATCAAATTTAGTTTCCGAATCGAACAGGGGCTCGCCGCAGCAAACACAATGGAAAACCCCATGTTTTTTGGTGTCCCAGTATTTTCCGGTAAACGCCGGCTCGGTGCCTTTTTTGCGTGTTACCTGGTACTCTTCGGGGCTGAGCTGCTTGCGCCACTCCGTCATCTGGCTTTTGCACCTTTTCGGCCTGATTTTCTGTCTGTTTTGTCATCTTGCGGACTCCAATAGGTGAGACCTCTTCGTTGATCTCATTTCATTTTAGCTTGTTTCGATCTGTGCAGAAACAGCTGGCACTCTCGAACCTTTTTCGCTGATCAGGAGAGGGCCGCCGCAGCTTTTCGGAAGTATACTTCTGAAGGGAATTCCTATGGCCAATACCACAATCGCTTCGGCGGCGGAACTCAAGCGGCATCTTTTTTACGAAACCTCGCATTCGCCGGCACTCGCGGATTTAGTGGGCTACGAAAAAGCCAAGGAAATTATCGATTTCTGCTTCATCGCCAATCCTTATTATCCCACGGCGGAGATGCTCCGCGATCTCGAACATAATCTGCCCAATTTGATCAAGTCGTATCCCTCCAGCAGTCCCATCATGAGCCAGCAGAATCTGGCGGCCGTCCTGCATGTCAGCCCGGAAAAGCTGATTATCGGCAATGGCGCGACCGAACTGATTGTCCTGATTGACACGACAATCATCGATCGCTTCGCCGTGCCCATACCCACTTTTGGCGAATACATCGAGAAGCTGCGCGATCAGCGGGATGCCGAACTTTATCCTCTGGATCCCGATCAGCGTTATGAACTGCACCTGCCGGATTACTCTGGACTGGGTGCATCGTCGCAATTTGAGGTCCGCGCTTATCATCAACCCGGGAAATCCCAACGGGCCAATTCATTCCGCTCGACGAAATGGTCGATTTCCTGAACGCGGCTTCCGATCTAGAGCTCGTGATCGTCGACGAATCCTTCATCGATTTCGCGGGCGATCCCATTCCGAGCCTCATCCCTGTCGCCGAGCGATTCTCGAATCTGCTCATCGTCCGAAGCATGAGCAAACACTGCGGCGTGCCCGGATTGCGCCTTGGCTATTGTTACAGCGGCAATTTGTATCTGCTGAACCGCATGCGGCGATTCATCCCCACGTGGAATCTGAATACGCTCGCGGAATATTTCCTCTCGCTTCTGCCGCAAACCGATGCCGCCTATCACGAAGCCCGCAAGCACTTGATGGCCGATGTTCGCTGGCTATACGAAGCCCTCAAATCAATCCGTGGCATCGACGTCTATCCCACCGGCGCGAATTTCGTTTTGTTTAAAGTGAAGGCGGGAATCACGGCAAGCGAACTTCAGTTGCGTTTGCTCGAGGAGCATCAGATGTACGTGCGCGACTGTTCGAATAAGGTCGGCATGGATGACCGCCACATCCGCGTTGCCTCCCAGGGGCGCGACAAGGATGCCCGGCTGGTGGAGGCGCTGCGCGTTCTGGTGCAATGAAACGCCCCGTCGTCCTGGTCGTCACCCGGCGCACTTCCCGCAAACATAAGTTCATCGACTACGTCGGCGAATTTCATCTCCAACTTCTGATTCGCGTGCGTACTCTGCCCGTAATGGTTCCGGTGGTCGAAGGCACCGAGGCTTGTTTACCGCAGTACGTGGAGGAGATGCGCGGCTTGCTCCTTGTGGAGGGCGAAGACATCGAGCCTAAGCGCTACGACCACGACGAATCCAATCTCCGTTATCTGGAAAAGACGCATCCCCTGAAGGACGATATTGAAGTCCGCCTGGCGCGCCATGCCTTGCGCAACGATCTTCCAATCCTTGGAATCTGCCGGGGATCGCAATTGCTCAACGTGATTTATGGCGGCAGCTTATATGGCGACGTGCAGAAGGAAAAGCAGTCCGACCTGAAGCACATCAACTACGGCGATCACTATGACGAATACCGGCATCTCAGTCCGTATCGTTCCCGGCACGCCTCTCGAAGGCTGGTATCGGCGCCCGACGCTCAAAGTGAACAGCTATCACCATCAGGGCGTCCGCCGGCTCGGTCGACATTTGCAAGCTCATGGCGCATGCCGAAGACGGTTTAGTCGAAGCCTTCTACGACCCGCGCCATCGCTTTGTCGTCGGGCTGCAGTTTCATCCCGAACGCATGCTCGAGGAATACGATGGGAATTGGCGCGTCTGGCAGGCTTTCGGAGCCGCTCTGCATCAAAAGCCCGCAGCGCGCCGCTCCGCAAAGCGCATCGTCGCCTAATCCTTGTTCAGGGCTAGATCGATCGCCATCAAAATGGTCGTCCCTGAGACTAGCGGCGTTTCCGTTTCTTCTTCAAAGCCGAGCGATCGTCTCCACTGGTGGTCCATGCGGGAGGGTCGCTTGCCGGAAACGATTCGACAGACGCCTCGACAACGGGATCAAGTTCTGGCGAGCGGTTCGGCCGCGGCTTTCGCGCTTTTGGTTTGCGTCTGGCTGGCATGCGTACTCCTCCCTAAAAGTTAGTGAGTTCTGCCCTTGCAACCGGCATGGGTGCAACGGCAGTCGATGTCAGGCGTATCCTTCACGGCTTCACATTGCGTGCTGCAATAGCCGCTGCCCTCGGCTGCCAGGCACGAACAAGTCGGATGCTTGCATTTGTTGGCTTTTTGTTGAGCCATATCGGCCTCCTCCTCGAATTTCTCTTGCTATTCGATGCGGCTCAACTAGCACCCGAGTCGGTTAGAATGTTAGAGTTTTGCATCGCAGTCCGGAGGGAGCACCGCGATGATCCGCAGAGAATTCGTCAAGAGTTCGCTGGCAGCGGCCGCGCTGGCGGCGGGAAACGAGCGGCTCGCCGCATCACCCCGACCCGCAGAGAGCGCAGCATTCCCCAAAGCGCCGGGGCTCACCAAATACGTCTCCGAATTCATCGTGAACACGAAATATGGAGATATCCCGCCTGACGTTTTGGAATTGGGCAAGAAGTCCATCCTGGATGGCTTCGGTTTGGCGCTGGCGGGCTCAGCATCGGTGATGGCGCCTCTCGTCCGGCAGTACCTGCAAGGGCTCGGAGTGAGCGGCAAAGCCAGTGTTATCGGATCCGGGCTGAAGGCGCCGGCGCGGTTTGCCGCTTTTGCGAATGGCGTTTCCATTCACGCCGACGATTTTGACGATACGCAGCTTGCCGTGGCAAAGGATCGCGTTTACGGCTTGCTGACTCATCCCAGCGTGACGACGCTCACTCCCGCATTCGCGATTTGCGAGCTCACCCAGCGCTCTGGAAAAGACTTCATGCTGGCCTATCACCTGGGCGTCGAAGTCGAGTCCAAAATCGCCGAAGCGATCGATCCACGGCATTACAACGATGGATTTCACTCCACCGGAACGTGCGGCTCTTTTGGCAGCGCGGCGGCATGTGCCAGGTTGCGCGGCCTCGATGTGCAGAAGACCGCGTATGCCTTGGGCGTGGCCGCGGCTGAAGGTGGAGGCTTGCGCGACAACTTCGGGTCGATGACCAAGCCTTTCCATGCGGGGCATGCGGCAGAAAACGGCACCGTTGCGGTGGATCTTGCGGCGCTGGGCTGGACCGCTGCGCCAGATATCCTGGAAGGCGCGCTCGGCTTCTTTCAGGCTGCGGGCGGCGGCTTCGATCCCGGGTCCATTGTGAACAAGCTCGGCAGTCCGTGGACCTTTGCCTCCCCCGGCGTTTCCATCAAGCCGTTCCCGTCCGGTTCCTTGACGCATCCCGCCATGGGCGAGATGCTCACCATCATCCGCAAAAACGACCTCAAACCCGGCGACGTCGAAAAAATCGATATCGGCACCAGCCACAACCTTACTACCACGCTGTATCATCACCAGCCTACGACCGGGCTGCAGGGCAAATTCAGCATGGAATTCGGCTTGAGCATCCTGCTGCTCGACCGCAAAGCCGGATTAAATGAATATACGGACGCGGTGGTTCAGCGGCCCGATGTTCAGGAGATGATCAAGCGCGTGCATTTCTACGTCGATCCGGAGGCCGAAGCGGCGGGCTTCGACAAGATGACCAGCATCCTGAAGATTCACCTGAAAGACGGCAGGGTCATTCCGGGCCGCGCGGATTTTGCGAAAGGCAGCCCGGCGAATCCCAATGAGCTTCGAGGAAGTCGCCGATAAGTTCAGGGGATGCGCCGAATTCGCGAAATGGCCCAGGGAAAAGGCCGAAGGCGTGATCAACTTCGTCAAAACGCTTGAGAACGCCCCCGACATGAGCAAACTCACGGGTTTGCTCACCGCATAGCGGCCTACGGATGACCGCTCCCAGCGCGCGCAGCTACAAAATCGCAACAATTCCTGGCGATGGCATCGGCAGGGAAGTGGTGCCGGAAGGGATTCGCGTTGCCGAGGCTGCGGCTCGCCGCTTCGGTTTTTCGCTTTCCTGGAAAGAGTTCGACTGGAGTTGCGAACGCTACCTCAAAACCGGCCGCATGATGCCGGAGGACGGACTGGACCAGCTCCGGCCCTTTGACGCTATTTTTCTTGGCGCGGTGGGCCATCCGAGCGTGGCCGATCACGTTTCGCTCTGGGGCTTGCTGATTCCGATTCGCCGCGAATTCCAGCAGTACGCAAACATCCGGCCTGTGCGCCTGCTTCCCGGCATTGATCCCGCAGTGAAGAACTTTGCTCCCGGGCAGATCGATTTTGTCGTCGTGCGCGAAAACAACGAAGGCGAATACTCCAACATCGGCGGGCGGCTCTATTCCGGAACGGAAGACGAATTCGCCGTGCAGCAATCCGTTTTCACGCGGCGCGGCTGTGACCGGATTATTCGTTATGCCTTTGAGCTGGCGAAGACGCGACGGCGCCACGTCACGTCCGCGACGAAATCAAACGGCATCATCTACACCATGCCTTTTTGGGATGAACGCTTCGCCGCAGTTGCGAAAGAATATCCCGACATCCGCACGGACCAGTTTCATATCGATATTCTGAGCGCGCATTTCGTACGGCATCCGGACTGGTTTGACGTGGTGGTGGGCTCAAACCTTTTCGGCGACATTCTTTCCGATCTAGGACCCGCCGTGGTCGGCTCGATCGGAATCGCGCCTTCGGGAAATCTCAACCCCGAACGAAAATTTCCCTCCATGTTTGAGCCCGTGCATGGCTCAGCGCCGGACATCGCAGGCAAAGGCATCGCCAATCCCATCGGCCAAATCTGGTCCGGCGCCATGATGTTGCAGCATCTGGGCGAAGCATCTGCCGCGGCCGCGATTGAAAAGGCTATCGAAGCAGTTTTAGGTGGAAGCGGCCCGCGCACTGCCGATATCGGCGGCAAAGCGCGGACTAAAGAAGTGGGCGAAGCGATCGCAGCGGAATGAGTTAAGCCTGTAGAGGCTCGTTCCTGAATCATCCTGAGAGAAAAATGAGCTGCGACCCTGGCAGCCATTTGCTCTCATTTGCCATTGTGGTTCTAAGGGTTGTTGCTCGGGTTCTTGCTCAAGCGCCGGAAATAATCCGCCACTGAATCCTGATATCCCGCCGGAACCGGTTGCGAATCGCCGCTGCGGATTTGGCCGGCATCGTTATCGTCCTCTTGGCGGCGCAGCCGCAATTCCAGCTTATCCACGCTGGTCAGCACCTGGTCGTGCAGCTCCTGGAGCATGGCCGGATTTCCGGGGAAGCGGCTGGGATCGAGCCTCTGCATCTCTTTGATCAGTTCCTGAAGATCGGCCAACGGCGCCGGCTGTCCCTGGAAGCTCTGGCGCAGTTGTTTAGCTCGCGCATGGCCTCCTGGTAAGATCGCTGAATTTCTTCGGGCGTAGAAGGCACTGGTTGCGTTTCGCGACCCTGCGGCCAGTAGCCTCCGGTATCGCCGCCGTACCACTGGCGATCGATCGGACCGGCGCCGCCTGCCCAAGTTCCGCCGCGCGGACCGCCAATTGGCCCACCGTTCGGACCGCCATTCGGTGAACCCGGCGAACTAGCTCCGCCTGCCTGATGTCCATTTGCTTGCTGTCCCGGCTGTCCGGGCTGACCACCCTGACCGGGTTGGCCCTGTTGACCGGATTGGCCGCCTTGATTTCGACCAAGTTGATCCATCTGCCGAGGCTGCCCTGGCTGGCCCTGTTGCCCTTGCTGTCCATTACGTCCCGCGGCATTGCTCATTCCGCGCGCGAGAGCTTCCATCTGACTGCGAAGCTTCTCGATCTGATTGAGCGCTTCCTGAGGATTTTGCTGCTGGCGATTGAAGGCTTGTTGCGCCTGGTGGAGCTGATCGTCGAGGCGTTGCATGCCACCAGCGATGGTGTTGTCGCCGAGAGACTTCAGTTTTTCGCCGTTATCGTTCGCACTTGGGTCGATGCCGCGGCGAATCCAGTCGGCGCTCTTTCTCAGGCGATTCTGGAGATCGCTCGTCTCCATACCACCGAGTGCTTCACGCAATTTGTTCGCGGAACTTGGCTGCGTTCCGCCCATACCCCGGGCTGCTTCCTGCATCTGCTTCTCGAGCCGTCCGAGCGCATCGGCGGTTTGCTGGCGGTCATCGCCGAGTTTGGATTGCTCCTGGCTTTGGTTTAAACCGTCCGCCGTATTGCCATGCGAAAACATTTGCCGCGAGCGCGCTTCCTCATCTTGCTCTTCTTTTTGCAAACGGTCCGCTTCGCGGGCCATGGCGTCCATCTGTTGCCCGGCCTCTCGTTGCTGCATGCCACTCAAGAGGTTGGAAGCTTCCTGTAGGCGCTCGGCGGCGCGGCGAGCAGCGGCGTCATTTGGTTGGCTCTGGGAAGCTGCGCGGGCCATATCCTCTTGCGCCTGGCGCAGGCGATCGAGAGCGTCTTGCATGCGGTTGTCGGCTGATGCCTGACCGCTCGGACTTCCATTCGCGCCTTGCTGGCCATTTGCACCGGACCGGCCACTTTGCGATTGCCCACTTTGCTGACCGCTCTGTTGGCCGCTCTGCTGCCCACCCTGCTGCCCGCCCTGTTGATTAGCCTGTTGATTGCCTTGTTGCTGCTGCTGGTTGCGCTGCATTTGCTCCAGCTGCCGCTGCAGTTCCTCAGCCTCGCGGCGCAACATCTCTTCCTGCCAGCGCTGCTGATAGCTCTGATTGCCCGCGCGCTGCTGCTGCGCCAGCTCTTCCTGACGTTTGGCTAGCTGTTCGAGCTTTTGCAGGGCTTCGTCTATTTCCTGAGCGCGCTGATTTGCCGAATTTGCGGTTTGACCGGTCTCGTACTGGTTTTTCTCCGTATCCAGTTCGAGGTCGAAAAGGCTGGAAAGATCACGGCCCGCCGCACCCCCTCCGCCACCGCCTCCTCTTGCTCCGAACGCCACCTGAATTTCCCGGAATGTGGCTTCGGCGCGAAGCAGGTGCTGCAGTGCCTTCTGCTCTTCGGGCAACGCGTCGGACCATTTTTGCTGCTGCAATTTTTCTGCTGCCGGAGCCATCGCGGTTGCAGCCGCGCTCATATCTTTTTCGAAATCGCTGAATTCCTGATTCGCGTCGCTCAGCTCGCGGCGTTGCAGGCGGCCAGCCAGCGAGAGCGCCTGATCGCGCAGCTTAGCCTGCACGCCCGATAGGAATTTGCCATTTTCCGCAGATTCCTGTTTTGAGGGCTTTTTATCGGTGTCGGCCTTCTGCTTGAAGGTTGCCGCGATAATCTCTTTCTCGCGCTGCGCAATATCCGTCTGATCGCCCTGACCGAAGCCTCCACCGCCACCCATTCCGCCGCCGGCCTGTTGCGATTGCGAGAACTGCCGCTCGAAGGGATCGGCCTGGATGAAGTACATGTCCGTGCGCGATTCCGATTTGGCGTCCTTGGCAGTTGCATAGACACTAACCACGTCGCCGGGCACCAGCTTGAAATCTTCCAGCGAAAGGACCGTGGACCCGTCCGCTTGCTTCGCGCCCTTTTGCTTAAGCATGCTGACGGTTTTTTCGTCGCCGCCATTGACCGAATAATGTACGGTGACGTCGTTCAGGCCGAACTCGCCGTTCGCATTCACCGCAACGGTAACTTCCTCGATGGGGCTGGCGCGATAATCGCCGCCTGGCTTCAGCAAGCGCACTTCAGGAGGATTCGCCTTGCGCGCTTCGATAAAGAAGTCGTCTGAGATGCGTAGATTCTCGCCCTGTTCGTTGGCGGCTACGTGATATTGGCCATCCTTATCAATTTGGACGGTGCCCCTGTACACATTGCCTTCGCCACCATTGAGCTTGATCTGCTTGTCGTCGAGTACGAGACTGCCGTCGCGCATTGGACGGTCGGTAAGAATCTCCAAATCGGCTTGGGTACCTTCCACCGCGCGAAGGTCGCCGCCATGCTCCTCGACCTGATTCTTGAGTCCGGTCCAGGAGGGGAACTTGTAGGTCACGCGAATCTGTTTGACCGAAGCCAGATCAACTACCTTCAGATTGAAATGCTTCGATTGCAGCGGCCCGGCCTCGACGTAATATTCAACGCCCTCCGGTAAGCCGGCGAAAAGAAACTGGAATCCCGAACCACCCGGCTGCGGCTGCATGGCTACTTGTTCCCATTTCGAGGCGCTCTGGAAGCGCGCGTAGAGGCGCGCATTGGGAGTTTGCAGACCGGCAAGTTGAGCCGTAACGAGCTGATCGGAATTGCGCCGAACTGCGGCGTCGCCCGGGGAAACTCGCAATTCATACAAGGGGCCGGCGACGTGTCCCGCTCCGGTCCAGATCAGTGCAGCGCCATGGCCGAGATAGCCAGGGCCCGCAAGCACCAGCCAGACCAATACTCCCAACGAAGTTACTCCGATGGCCAACGACGCCAGCAAAGTGGTGTTTGGAACAAGTTGTTTCGGTTCAGCGCCGCGCGAAATTTCCAGGGTATCGGCGGCGAGTAAATCGATAAACGGCTCTTTCTTCGCGGAGTCCCGTTCGGCGAATGTGACAAGGCGCTGCTCAAATTGCGGGAAAACGGCTTCTGCCTTACCGGCCGTGCGGCGCGAGTTCATTCCGTACAGGGGTACGGCCAAACCAAAGCCGATCGCTAAAGCGAGCGAAAGCAGCAACACAACGCGCGAGCTGGTTAGAGTCCACGATGCGAAGGCATAGTGATTGGCAATCAGGACTAGGACCACAGTAGCGGCCAGCGCAACCGACGTGAAAACGGCAGTTCCCCTCAGGACGGCGCCGATTCGCAAGCGCCTCTGCAGGTGCTTGATATAGGAGTCCAGGTGGTCCCGAGTGTTCATGGTTCCTCCCGCGACATCGTTAAATATTGACTCGAAAGCAGGGATTCCGCAACGGTCGCCAGTAGCAATAGCAACACGGCATACCACCAGAGGCTATAAGGCTTTTTCTGGTCTTGCGCCACAGTGCCGCTTGAGGCTTCCTGGGCTTCATTTCCTGTGTTTCCAGTCCAAAGCGCAAGCACGTCTTTAGGGATAACGTCCAAATCGGATTCGCGGCGATCTGCATTGACCCCGATCAGGTCCTGGCGGCCATTGGCCAGGCGAAGTTGATAAAAACCCGCTCGCGTGAGCTGAAACGATTGAGCGGCCGTCGCTTCCTTCAGGGAAAGCGGGCGCTTACCATCCGGGTCGACAACTTCCACACCTACAGACTGCTCCTTAGCAGTGCGCAGTTCAAGGAAAGAATCCACGATTCGCGATCCGGCGCGCGTTTCCATTCCCGCGAGATAGCGCGCGGTCTGATCGATGAACGGGATAAAAACCGGGTGCAGCGGGAAATCGTTGGTCAGGTTATCGAGGCCCGAGGTGAATAACAGCACGCGCCCTTCGCCGATCTTCTTTTCGAGCAGCAAGGGTGTCTGATCCGTCAGCCGGGCGGCGACGCGCGCGTTATTTCCGGCCACCCGGACCGCGAAATAGAATTTTACGCCGGCCCAGCGATTCGCCTTTTCAAGCGACGGATAGGATGGATCGGTTTCGCCCACGGTCTGGAAGCGCGCGCCTTCCCGGGAGTAATAACGAGAATCGGTAATGGTGTCGCCGAAGATGGGTATGTTGGGATGGTGCGCCGTCGAAGTTCCGGCGGCGATAAACACGCTGCCTCCAGCTTTGACGTAATTGGTCAAGGCGCTCTCAAACGAGGAGGGCAGGGAAGCAACATCGGAGAGCACGACGAAGTCGTGACCGTTCGGCTGCGCATTGGCAACACGATCGACACTAACCGTCTCCAGGTTAAACGCGGATTCAGCCGCGGCAGTCAGCGCCGCTCGAAAGTAGAGAGGCGAGCGCGTATCGTTCGATTCGTAGACAAAGAGCACTTTGCGAGGGTCGGAGCGCTTCACCGCGAAGAAACTGGCGTCGTCAGCGGGCAAAGAATCCGCGGAATCGATACGCACTTCACAGCGCGTAAGGCCGTAAGGAACATCGAGGGACGTAAACTCCACGCTGGCACGTCCGTTAGCGGGAACGTCCACCATCTGTGTGGCGATCGCTTTGCCGTTCACCACGAGCGAAACACTCTTCTTCGCCGCCGGCGTGTGGTAGCCGGAGATCACAGCCTGCACGCGCGATTTCTTTGGATCGAATACCTCGCCGGGCGCGTTAACGCTCTCCACCGTCCAATTGGGTTCCGGGCCTCTAGCTTCCGGGTGCAGCACTAAAGAGACATTTCCGGGGAGCGCCATTTCCCCGAAACTTCCCGGCATAGCACTGCGTTGGATGTCGCTAAATAGATGCAGTTCGATGGGCGTGTGCACCGTCTCGGCCATCGATCGCAAGGTGCCCGCGAGTTCGCCAAAGCTCGCGCGCGTGTCTCCAGGCTGAACGCTGCTCACGGCGGAGCGAAGAACGCCGGAATCCTGCGTCGGTTCTGTAAGCACGTGGACTTGAGAGGCCAGCGCCATCACTTGGGCCCGCTCCGAAGGCTTGCGCCCGCCGAGAAAAGCCAACGCATCGCGCTTGGCGTCAGCCAGACGAGTCCCCGCACGCATACTGAAGGAATCGTCGATAACGAGCAGGTCTAACTTCTCCCCGCTTATGCTGGCAGCAGAGCGTTCGATGAATGGATTGGCAAAGGCCAGCGCCAGCAGCAGGATCACCGCCAGACGGAATGCGAGCAAAAGCAGATAGCGCAAGCGCCGATGTTTGATCGAGCTTTGCGTGCGCCGTTCGAAAAACATCAGCGAACTGAACGGCAAAGGCGTGCTGCGATGGCGCCGCAGGAGATGAAGATAGACCGGCAATCCCACGGCTGCGGCACCAGCCAGGAACCAGGGCGCGAGAAAACCCATCAATGTCTCCTCTGGCGCAGCGTCAGGTACTGCCGCAAGGCGCCGTCGAGCGGCTGATCCGTAACCAGCAGATGGTAATCCATGCCAGCACCACGCACGCGGTCCTGTAATTGCGTAATGTGAGACTGAACCTTGGTCCGATATTCCTCGTGACCGTACTCCGGCGTGACTTCCAGGCTCTCTTGAGTCTCCATATCGACCAGCAAGACCGGCTCGCTCAGCTGCGGCCGGAGTTCCTGAGGATCGAGGACGTGGAAGAGGACGACTTCGTTTCCGTGATAGCGCAGCGGTTCAATGGTGTGAACGATGTCTTCGGGCGAAGCGAAGAAATCCGAGATGATCACGACCATGCCCCGCTTACGGAGGAAATTCTGAAAATGCAGCAGAGGCTTCGTGTAGTCCGTACGGGCGCGGGGTTGGGCATTCTCGAGCCCACTCAACAGGCGATAAAGCTGGCCTTGGCGCGTGGAAGCACGAATATAGGAGCGCACTTCGTCGTCAAAAACGATCAGACCCGCAGCGTCGCGCTGCGTCTGCGTCGTGAGGTAAAAAAGCGACGCCGCGACGTAGCGGGCGTACTCGATTTTCTTGACGTTGTGAGAGGAGTAATTCATGGAACTGCTGGCGTCCAGGAGTACCGTGAGCAGCGTGTTCGTTTCGCCGCGGTAGCGTTTCAGGTAAGCGCGTTCGGTGCGGGCAAAGACGTTCCAGTCCACGTGACGCAGGTCGTCGCCCGGACTGTAGGCGCGATATTCCGCGAACTCCTGGCTGAAGCCGAACTCCGGCGAGCGATGCAACCCGGCGACGAAACCGTCGACCACCGTTTTCGCCACCAGATCGAGCCCCGAGATTCCCGCCAGAACTGCCGGATCGAGATATCGCTGCACGTCATTCTCCCGCAGGCGGCGGCATAGTCTCGAGCAATCGGCGCAGAAGCTGGTCTGAATCGATGCGATCCGATTCTGCGTGGAAATTCAGCAGGATACGGTGGCGCAGGACGGGGATGGCCAGCGAAGTTATATCGTCGTAGGTCACGTGATAACGGCGGCGGGATAGGGCGCGCGCTTTTGCTGCTAGCACGATGAATTGCGCCGCGCGCACGCTGCCTCCGTAGTTGACGTACTTCTTGATGAAATCGGGGGCCTGGCCACTCTGATGGCGCGTGGCACGAACGAGGTCCACGACATATCTAGCGAGGCTTTCGGCGATCGGCACCATGCGCACGAGTTGTTGAAAATCCAGAATCTCTTCCGCGTTAGTGACCGCTTCGACGTGGGCTACACGCGTTGCCGTCGTGAGATCCACCACCTTTATCTCGTGCTCCGCGCTGAGATAATCCAGCACCGTATTAAAGAGGAAGCGGTCGAGCTGAGCTTCGGGCAGAGGATAGGTTCCTTCGAGCTCGATAGGGTTTTGAGTTGCCAAAACAAAAAATGGGGACGGCAGCGTGTAATGGTTCCCGCGAACCGTGCAGGAAAGTTCCTGCATGGCTTCCAGCAGCGCGGCTTGCGTTTTTGGAGGTGTCCGGTTGATTTCGTCGGCCAGCACAATATTTCCGAAGATCGGTCCGGGAACGAAGGTCCACCGGCGATGGCCAGTCGTGGGGTCCTCTTCGATGATGTCCGTGCCGGTGATATCGGAGGGCATCAAGTCCGGCGTAAATTGGATGCGTCGGAATACCAGGCCGAGGGTCTGGGCAATGGTCCGAACCATCAATGTTTTGGCCGTGCCCGGGAGTCCAGTGATGAGACAATGGCCACCGACGAAAAGCGCGGTAAGAATCTGGTCCAGCACCTCTTCCTGACCGACGATAACTTGCCGAACCTGAGCAAGAATGCTGTCACGCACCGATTGAAATCGTTCGACGCGCCTTTTTAGTTCCACTGAATCCAGATTCAACGCTGCGAGTGTGGCCACTTGTCATTTTCCTTTCTGGGAGTCCTCGAGCTGTAAGAGCAATTTCTGTGCGGGGCGATAACCGGGCGCGGCCTCGAGCGACGCGAGCAAATGATCGCGAGCTTGATCCTGCTGGCCGGCTGCAAAATAAGCGCGCGCCACGTCGTATTGTGCCGAGGCCTGATCCAACGGGTGCATCGCTAAGACGGCGCTGCATTCACGCACGTCGTCAGGGTTCTTCAGATCAAACAAAAGATCGCAGAGCTTCCGGTGCAGGCCTTCGTCCATCGGGTAAATATAATTGATGCTCTCCAGTGTTGCGGCAGCCTCTTTGGCATCGCCCGCCTCTTGCTCCAGCGACGCAAGTTCTTTTAATGCTTCCGGGTTGCGACCCCCAATTTTTTCATATTCGCTAAGGACTTGAGCGGCTGATTTTTTGTCTCCCTTGGCGATGTAGGCCTCGGCCATGAATTCGTAGGGATTGGCGCCTTCCACATAATCGGGATATAGCTGGCGCACGGCGTCGCCTTTAGTGAGGACATCATCCCAGTTCTTGGCCTTTGCGGCTTCAGCCAGCGCTTTTAATTGATTGCGCCATTCGTCAAAAGAAGCGGCGCTTTTGCCAACGTCCTTATACAGCCATTCCATAAAGGCTTTGTCGAACTCCTCGGGAGACATCCCAAGGTCCTGCTGGATCACTTCCGGCGTCGTCTTGAGCTGCGCGTAAGAATGCACCATATCCAGGATTTTGTCGTCGCCCCAGCGTTCCTTGACGTAATCCAGAATCTTCCCCCCCTGATAGTAAGAGACATTTATCTGCGTGGGATATTCCGGACGAATGAAGCCGCGATCAAGATCAGCGACGGGAAGCAACTTTTTGTCGCGAATGGCGAGCAGAATCTCCGGCGAAACGCGGTCGCCCCACCCCTGGGCGACTTGCGACTCTTCGTGCACTGCAAGGCCCTCGGTAAACCAGCGCGGCACACGAGAATTCGTAGCCGTCAGAATGAAAACATGGCTCATTTCATGCCACAAGGTTTCGCCCCAGTGATAGGTACCGGGCGGCCGGCCGGAGGGGCTGTCCAGCGCTATCACTTCGCCGAATGTAACGCCCAATGCCCCAAGGCCGGGCATTCCCAGCGTACGTACCGCGAAATCCTCGTGATCGGGATAAAGCTCTACTTGCACGGGGCCGGGGAGCTTCATTTTGTATTTCTTTTCGTAAGTCGCAATTATGCGCTTCAACTCGGCGCGCACGTAGGGCAGCAGCAAGTCGGCTTCTTTTTTATTCAGCTTGATAATGGTGGTGTCGTCTTTGAACGTTACGAAGTTCTTATAGCTATCGAGCAGGCGGAGGCTGTTTACAGTGGCGGCGTCGCGATAGCCATTGTCGTAAGACATCTCGAGCTGCTGCAGCGGTTCTTCCGTTTCGCCAAAACGCATAAGCTGGATGCCTAATTCGGAGCGCGCCGACCACAATTTCGGATCGACTTCGATCGCTTTGCGGTAATAGGCGATGCTGTCGTGGAACCGCATGTTGAGTGTCAGATGGTGCCCGACGATAGCGTAGGCTTCGCCGTATGTCGGATTCACCTGCCGCACCTTCGCAAACCAGTCGTCCGGAGAGCGGTCGGCCAGGACTTCAATGGTGGCATGAAGAGCCATGGCATCCAGGGCTTCGGGCGAAATTTTCAGCGCCTCGTCCGCTTCTGCCGCAGCGGCCTTTGAGTCGTAATCTTCCAGCGCCAGCCGGGCCATCAACTCGTGCGCTTCTACGAGCTTGGGATCGAGTTCGATGGCTTTTTTCGCTTCGTCGACAGCCTTATTGTCGAATCCGTCGGCGCTTACCAGAGCCAATCCAAGATAAGCCTGAGCGTTCTTCGGATCGCGCTGGATCGCCTCATTGAAGAGATCCGCGGCGTCTTTATTATTGAAGCGCTCGTGCATCAGGCGGCCCCAGCGCACACGATAATTAGCATTGTTCGGCGACTGGCTCACAGCGGTACGGAATTCGTTGTTCGCTTCCTGATACATCTCCAGGCCCCAGAATCCTTCGGCGCGGATCGCCGGTTCGCGTGACTGAGTCAGGGACTCAAAGCACGCTTTAGACTGGTCACGATGTCCATGGTTCCTCAGGCCTTGACATTCCTCGGGCGTGGCTGCGAAGGCAAAGCTCGCACCGACGAGCACAGCGATCAGCGCCGCAACAAAAAACGAAGATCGAATCTTCCCCTTCACTTATCGAGTTCCTGCTGCACTCGCGCCAACTCCACGAGAGCGGCGGTAAGCTGGTTTTTATATTCGTCTTCGGGCATGGCCGCTTTTTCGTATTTCAGCTTGTCGATCTTTTGCTCTAGTTCTTCTTTCTTCGCCAAAAGATCGCGTTTGGCTGGATCGGCGGCAGCCCTCTGCGCCTGACCGATCCGCACTAGAGTGATGGTTGAAAGCAGGAGCCCTTCGTTGCCTTCAGTGGAAGGGGCGCGCACAGGATCGCCCTTGCCGGTGTCCTCGAATTGCGGATGTTCGGTGGCCAGACGCTTCTGGGACTCGTAGAATTCGGTCGTTTTGCGCTCCGCGTATTGGAACGCCTCGAGAGCGCTGATGGATTCATTTTTGTCTACGTCAGCTGCCGGATCGCGCAGCGCCTCGATCCAGTAACGCGCGAACACCGTGGCATTTTTTTCCGTGCCGCTCTTGGTGGCCGTGATGAGCGCGCGGCCCGGCTTTTTGAGCGCTGCCACCGATCCTCCACTGGCGCTGGTGGTGTTGACGATCAACTGCCGCTTGGCGGCGATTTTGTCACAGAGACTCGCCAATTCGCTGCCGGACATGTCCGGACCGGGCAGATTGAATTTGTACTCGGCGCCATCGAAGGAGCCATGGCCGATGAGAATGACCACCAGGTCGTCGTCGGCTTTAGCCTCACGCGCCACCGTGCCCAAAATCTCGGTGATGTGCGCGCGCGTAGCGTCCTTTCCGGAAAGCGTGTGCACGCGAAGTTCGCCGCCAGACTGCTTCAGGAGCTTGTCCAGATCGTTGGCCAGGCCCTCGAAGCGCTGCTCGTAGTCCGCCTCGCCGCCCAGTCCGGCAACGGTAATGTAGTAAGTCGCGGCGCGCGCGCTTACGCCGCAGAGCAATATCCAGAGAACGCCGAGGCTGAAAAGCCAGCGCTGTTTCACACGAGCCCCCACTTGCGGCGCAGAATCCATTCCGACGAAGGCAGCAGCAGAATCAGGAGAAAAATCGCCGGCATATTCCAAAGCTCTTTGGCTTGACGAATCGTGATGCCCGCCTCGGAATAGGGGATTTCGTTGGGAAGTTTGGCGAGTTCCTGCGGTTGCCAATAGCGCCCGCCCGTTTGCGAAGACAGCTTTTCGAGCAGGTCCTTATTCTGTTCCGTATGGAAGTTCTCCGCCACTCCATCGATGCGCTGGAACATCAGCGTATCGCGGCCGACGTCTTCGTCGCCGTGTTTTGCGGATATTTCCACGGTGTAGGTGCCGGGCTTCTCCGCCGTCCATTCGGCGTTGAAAATGCCTGGGGAATTGGGATCGGGCGTCATCTCCACCAGCGCGGCGGTATTCTGGGGACCCAGAAAATGTGCCTCCACATGCGAATCGCCCAGCGGCATGTAATTCTTGTCGCGAACGTCGGCGGATATGCGCACGTGGCCATCGTCAAACAGCATGGGATTGGGAATCGACGAATAGACCCGGCCCGGCGTATCGGAGACGACCCAGCGCAGGAGTTGCTGCCAGAATTCTTCCTGCGATTTGTCTTCGACGGGCAGCAGCATGCGCCAGTGCCAGGTGGAAGACGTGGCCATCACCGCTGTGCGTCCGCGGCCATAATTTTCCGTAGCCAAAAGCGGCAGGTTGCGGCTTCCGGCTTTCGCTTCCACCAGCACGGCGGCCCCCGGTTTCGGCGTGCCGATTTCCTCGTAATCCATTAGCGGAGGAAGTTTCTTCCAGCGATCGATGTTTTTTGCCGGATCTTCCAGCAGCCGGCAAATAATGCTCTCCGCTCCTGCCGGCGTAAGCTCAACGGTCGCTTGTTCGCGGTGAAAGGTGCCCTTGCGACTGGGGAGCACCACTGGAAGCAGATCCGCCATCGACGATATGCCCCAGCCTCCATCTGCCAGCGAGTAACGCCCGCCCAGCAGCAGCAGACCGCCGCCCCGCCGGTCGACGAAATCCTTGATCAACTGCTGCTGTTCTGGCGTGAAGTAATTCGCCTCCACTGAACCGATGATGATGCCCTGATAGGGAAAGAGGTCCTCGACTTTGTTCGGGAATCCCTCCGCGAGTTCCTTCGGATCGGCGATCCCTTGGCGATAAATCTTGTTTTCGCTCGTGCGCATCATGGACGAGATTTGCACGATGCGATCGTCGTCTTCCGCACGCCGAATGAACTTGTACTCCCATCGCGGCTCACCCTCTATATAAAGGATGCGCCGCTTTTCCGACTTGACGTCCACCAGGCGAGTAAGCGCGTTGTTGGCGCGGTTTTCTTCTCCGGGAAGGGGATCGATGGAAAAGGAAAGAGGTTTGGCCCCGGCTGCGCCGGCATCGAACAGCAGATTTTCCGTTTGGATATTGCCGTCGGGACCGAAAGTGATATCGCGCGTCGTGAGTACCTTAGCGCCATCGCGCACCGCCAGGATGCCCTTGTGTCCGGAGTATCCGCGCTGGTGGAAACTGACGCTTGCGGCCAGGCGCGAATCGGCCAGCGCGCGGGGCGGCAGGCTCACATCGTTGATCTCTACGTCTTGATATTGCTCGCGGCCGAATCCCACTGTGTGCACGGGAATATGCCGGCTGCGCAGCGCCGAGATCGTATCCAGATCGATTCCACCGGAATTATCGGAGCCGTCGCTCAGCAGCACCACAGCTCCGATCGGCAAGTCGGTAGTTTCATCGGCCAACTGCTTGAGGCTATCTCCAATGCGCGTCACAGGGGCGGCCGCGTGGAGTTCATCCAGACGCTCGATGCGGTTCAGTTTGCTGTCCATCCGGTAAAGGCGCGTCTGGAATCTTTTCTGCAGACCGGAAAGCATCCCGCCCTGAAGCGCCTTGACAGCTTCTGCTTGTCGCGTGGTGCCGTTTTCGTTGATTCCCATACTTTTGGAATCGTCAACGACTACGGCGATGATGTTCTGTTGCGGCTTCAGCTCCGCGACCATAAGCGCGGGCTGCCACAGCAGAATGAGCAAGAGAGCGGCCATGCGCAGTTTGCAGTCCCCAGAGAACACCCATGCGCCAACTTCGCAAAGCAGGAAGAGTTTTGGGAATTTTGGATCGAAGCAGGAGCGCGAATCCCGCGCTGGTAGCCAGAAGCAAAAAACCGAGGATCCATTTCGGCCAGTTGGCGAGCAGGACGAGTTCGCCCCTGGAGAACGCGGAAGCAGGATACTTGAATAAAAACTCGAACATATTATCCGGCGCCCAGTCGATTGTCGGTCGGTAAACTTAAACCTAACTGAAAGACGTTGCCAGTCCGAATATCGCTACATCGATTCAGTAATTTCCGCCGATATCCGCTGGAGGAAGTGCGCTAGCGGGGAAGTTGAGCGCCTCGCCTTCATGCGTCGGCCGTTGAGTTTTTACCTTAACAACATTGTCGCAAGTTGAGCGAAACGCCTTGATTCCGCAGAAAAGCCATACCCTGGCAAAGAGCGATTTCGCCCTTAGGCCGATAACCGATATATCTTGCGGAACTTTTGCCTTTCGACCAACGTGCATTCGCGCGCCGAAAAGTCCCTTAGCCAAACTGACTCTAAGATGCCGTCGCTCAGGCTCCGCGGATGCCGCGGCACGCGACAATGCCCTTCGAGGGTACCAAAATGCCGCAAGCATCTCCAGCGGCAGGCCGCGAGCCTAAGGCCGGCACGGGCGCCCTGCTCTCAGTTTTTGTTGAGTTTATTTGTCGAGGCCGTACGACGGGTGGTCGTAGCTACCGGTCAGCTTCACAGGCAGAATTTCACCTTTGCCTCTGGACTTTGCGAACAGTGGCTCGACCACTCGCGTGACCAAGCCCTTCGGCCCCGTTGCCGTCGCCGAAAATTTCGTCTCCACCTCGAGTTGGCCATGCAAATCGATCCGCTCATCGATGAAGCTGTAGGTGCCGTGCATGCTGGCGTGCGCGCCCGGAACCGTAAAGGAGAGCTTAGAGAAATGCGCCACGCCGTCAAACAGATCGACATGCCCTGACAGGTTCCCCAGGATCTTCGGGACGGACTCGTTCTCGTCTGCCAGTTTTTGCCCTTGAGCACGAAGGCTGAGCTCGCTTACGCCGTGTTGCGACTTCTCTTTAGTGAACGCGACCCCGGTCAGCTCGAAGTCGCCGCCCAGGCGCACACGCTGAATGAACGGCCGGCGCCCACCGGGAACTGTCACATGCGCCTGGAACGAAATAGGTCCGGTCATGGCAGGTGTCTGTTCTGGCGCCAGCAGACGTAGCCAGTCCTCAATTCTCCCTCCGGCATCGTTCACTTGCAGTGAAGCGACTTTCGAATGCGGGTTCGTCTT
Source organism: uncultured Acidobacteriota bacterium (assembly GCA_963846235.1). Taxonomy (GTDB): domain Bacteria; phylum Acidobacteriota; class Terriglobia; order Acidiferrales; family UBA7541; genus Palsa-189. The sequence continues at coordinate 566,628 of CAWJVF010000002.1, read as the reverse complement.
CCCGGCCACTTCTCCAGCAACTGCAAAGCTCGTCTTTTCAACTTCACCGCGGATGCTCTTGCAGATTCACATCTCCGTTCGTGCAGTTGACCACGGCTTGAAATTGCGTCCGCAGGTGGACCGGATGAGCGGCGGACTTTACTTCGAAATCTGGCGTATCGGTTGTGCCTTGTACGCGAAGAGCTCGTGCTGGTCCCGCGAAACTACCTTGCGAGGACAGAGTTCCCGCAATGCCCCCTAAAGAACGGAGTTTAGCGTCTCTAAACGTGTATGTCCCGGAAAGCGGTGTAGCGGCAATATCTGTCGTATCCCACGGACCGAATTGGCCATCCGCGCCGACAAGTCCGGGCGGCAGCGGATTATCGACAGTGACGTGGAACGCCGTTGGCTTACCCTGAACGAACGTGCCAAATGTAAGCCGGCGAACGTTAAATAGCAGCGGCGGCTTCTCCTTGCGGGGGAATTCGATGACCGCCACGGTCGACATCGATTTCCGCTATGGTGGTTGAATTCGCGTTGGAGCTGCCATTGGAACGCGTTTCGCTTGCGCCGGACTTTGATTTCTGCTTCTTTTGCCCCATGTCCAGTCGCACGCCCTCCAAGTGCATCACTTCGACTCGCTTACGGAATAGGCCCCGATAATTCGCCCGGATCGTCAACCTTTCGGCGGTAAGTAACGGAGGGCCGCCGGAATTGCCGGCCTGCCGGAACTCCACTCCTTCCATCACGCAGCCCGGAGGGAAATACGTCGTTCGAAATCCGTGGATCTGGACGCTGCCGGAAGTCGCGGTCGCCAGTTCCTCTTGCATCTTGGCCTGCGTAAAGGGCCATTTGACCGCCAGCAGAATCGCTGCAGTTGCCAATAGGGCCAGCACTGCAACAGCGCAGATGGTAAGAACTCGCTTGTGGACCCTGGGCTTGCTGACGGGCGGCGTCTCTACCTCTGGTCGCGGCTGAATCCATGACACCCAGAATAGGCGCTCGGTTCCGCTATCGCAATCGGCCTACAAATTCAAAGAAACCGGCGATTTCCTGTATGGTGCGTGTCCGGCAGGCGAAGTAGGTTACAGCCAACGGAGGTTCGTTCTCGAAGCGCCTTCCCCTGCAGAAAATTATTCCAATGCCAACTCCGATGGAGGATCTATGCTCCGGTGGTCTGCCATATTCCTGGTGATTGCGATTGTAGCGGCGGTCTTTGGTTTCGGGGGCATCGCTGTAGCGGCTGCCGGAATCGCCAGAATCCTGTTTTTTGTATTCCTCATTTTGTTTCTCGTGTCTTTGATCAGCGGCTTCGCATCCCGACATCGGATTTGAAGCCCGGCCTGACCCCATAAACACTCTTTTCGCATCATCAATGCCGAAGAGCTTTTGCGACTTGCTACGAGGAGACGCATGCCCAGCCACCCGCGTTCGCATTCGCCGTATCCGTTGTGTACCAGCTATCTTGGAGATTCAAACCGTCGCACCTGTGCTCAAAAGGCGCGATGGCGGCCCAGAATCGCCCAATGCGCCCTGCTGTTCGCCATTTTGATCATCGCGTGCGTTGCCCGCGCTGACACGGTCACCCTGGATAATGGAGACCGCCTGACCGGAACTATCGTCAAGTCCGATGGCAAGGAATTGGTCCTGATGGCGGACAAGGCCGGCTCGACGACGGACAAGACCGGCTTGATCACAGTGCCGTGGTCGGCGGTCCGCCAGATTACATCCACGGCTCCGCTCTACGTTGTCACTTCACAGGGTACGACGGTTGGGGGCGCCGTCACGACCGAGGGCACCGACCTCGTAGTCACACCCTCAAGCGGCGCGCCGCAGCGCCTTCCCTTAGCGAGCGTGACTACGCTTCGCTCTCAATCCGAGGAGACAGCCTATGAGCGCAGCCTGCATCCAGGTCTGCTTGAAAGCTGGCAGATCAATAGTTCGCTGGGATTTGCGCTTAGCACGCGGCAATAGCCACACCACAAACTTGGCCATCGGCTTCAACGCGGTTCGCGCCACGATGCATGACAAGCTGACCGCGTATATGAACTCCATCTATGCGTCGAGCGGGCTTGTGGTCGCCCCGGGAGTAACGGCTGGAGTCACCGCAAACGATATCCTCGGCGGCGCCATGTATCAGCATGACGTGTTCGCGCGAGCCTTTGTCTATGGCAGCGGGGATTTCGAATACAACGAGCTGCAATTCCTGAATCTGCGCTCCATTTGGGGCGCTGGTGCCGGCTACCACGTTATCAAGCGCATGGACACGACGCTCGACCTATTCGCTGGCGCCAACTACACAAAAGAAACTTACTCGACCGGAATCCGCCGTAACCTTGCGGCGCTCACTGTGGGCGATCTTTTCCACCACCAAATCGGAAAAAACACCACGATCAACCAAGCGCTCGACGTTTATCCAGAATTGAGCCATCTCGGCGAGTATCGCTTCGCCTTTAACATAAGTCTGGCGACAAAAATCAAAGCTTGGCTCGGATGGCAAAGCAGCCTCAGCGATCGTTACATCAGCGATCCCATTCCTGGCACTGTACGGAATGATTTAATTTTCTCGACTGGGCTGAACTTCACTTTCAGCCATTGAGCAGCGGCCTCATGGCTCCCAACAGAAATGGCCCCGAAACGGTGCCTTCCCAGCCGGCGCAATTTAAGGTATTCACTGTAGGGCCTTTGGCGCGTTCCGGTGAGAAAATGTTGCTGCCCACTGGGCTACTCGATTCAAGGATGATCGTTGGGGGAAGAGCTTATGAGCGAGTTTGAGCCGCTGGAAGCTGGCTCGACGGAACTGAGGGATGTGGATGAGACGCTCGCCGCTTGGCGCGAGAGCGATCAGCACGCACACATCGTTCAGTTCTACGAGCACGATGACTTCATGGTGAGCGAGGTAGGTCGTTTTATTGGCACGGCCCTCGGGGCGGGCGATTCGGGAATCGTCATCGCCACGAAGGCGCACCGGGATGGGATAGCTGAGCGACTGGCGTCGAATGGTTTGAATATGACCGTGGCCATAGCTCAGGGACGGTACCTGGCTTTGGATGCGGCTGAAACGCTTGCGAAATTCATGATCGCGTGGGGAGCCCGATCAGGAGCGTTTCACCAGCGTTATCGGAGAGGTCGTCGAGCGCGCGAGAATGGCCGCTGGTCGGGAAGGCGCGCGCGTCGCGGCATTCGGAGAAATGGTGGCTCTGTTGTTTGCGGAAGGAAAAAGAGACGCGGCCATCCGACTCGAGCAGCTCTGGAACTCTCTGGCGGAGACGCACTCTTTTTCCCTGCACTGTGCGTATCCAATGAAAAGCTTTTCCCGGCGAGATTACAGCGAACCTTTCGTGAAAATCTGTGCCGAACATTCCAGCGTTTTGCCCGCCGAAAGCTATATGGCGGTAATCGAAGAAGAGGAAAGACGGCGGGCCGTCGCTCATCTCCAGCAGAAGGCTGAGGCGGTGGAAACCGAAGACGCCTTGCGCTTGAGTGAGGAGCGCTTCCGCTTACTGGTCGAAGGGGTCGAGGATTACGCGATTTATTTCATGGATCCTCAGGGCGTGGTCGCGAGCTGGAATGCCGGTGCTCGCAGAATCAAGGGTTATACGGCGAAGGAAATTATTGGGCAAAACTTTTCACGCTTCTACACTCCCGAAGACCTCAAGCGGGGTCTCCCGGCTAAAGTCTTGCAGACTGCGCGCAAAGAAGGTCATTACACGGGAGAAGGATGGCGCGTCAGGAAAGACGGTTCCAGGTTCTGGTCTAACGTTGTGGTTACGGCGCTTCGCGACGACGCCGGCAATGTCATCGGCTTTTCGAAAATCACCCGCGACATGACCGAGCGAAAAGCCCTGATGGATCGTATTCAGCAGCATTCCGAAGAGCTCGAAAAAGCGCAGCAGAGCCTTCGCCGGCTGTCGGGTCAGTTGCTGCAAGTGCAAGACGACGAACGCCGCCGCCTTGCTCGCGAGCTTCACGATGGGGCCGGGCAGCTCCTCGCGGCGCTCAATATGAATCTGGAATCGCTGCAGGAGGCGATCAAGGACCAAATTGCTCCCAATCAGAATCAGCGATTGGGCGAAAGCATCCGCTTGGCGAACCAGGTGATCAAGGAGACGCGCACGCTTTCGTACCTACTTCATCCGCCATTGTTGGACGAGGCTGGCCTGCGCGGATGCATTGCATTGGTTCATCGGTGGCTTCATCGAGCGAAGCGGCATTCAAACGGAACTCGAAATCTCGCCGAAAGTTGCGAGGTTGCCTCGGGTATTGGAGACCGCGATCTTCCGCATCATCCAAGAGTCCCTCACGAACATTCACCGTCACTCCGGCAGCGTCAAAGCAAGCATTCGTCTAGCTTTGGAGGGCAACCAAATCTTGCTCACGATCGGCGATCAGGGTAAAGGAATGCCGTCCGAGCCCACACCCGAAGAGCCAAAGAAGAACAGAAAGCTTGGTGTGGGGATCGCCGGAATGCGCGAACGTGTCTTGCAGTTGGGCGGCCAGTTCGAAGTTGCTGCCGGCAATCCCGGCACTATCATTAAGGCCGTTTTTCCCATTTCTTCCCCAGCCGACTAGCAGAATTATCGGTTGGAATTGCCGTCCCGTCCTTCCGCTTGAGACTGCCGAATGAAGTAGTGGATTTTGTCCAAGCCCGCCGGCACGGCAATATCAAAAAAGCCCACCATCATCTCGTCATAGGTCTGATCGCCCCAACGGACTGCGCTGTCCGGATCGGGATTATGCGGATTTCTCCGCGAATTGTCGTACGAGGCGACCGCCTGCAGTTCCGTGCCCGCTTTCAAAAAGCGCGGAACAGCTAGCCGGTAGCTCAATTGCCAGTAGAAGTCGTAGTTGACCCGCAACAATGTCTCCGCGCGCCCGTCGGGCTGAACGATGTTGTATTCGAAACGCTTTCCTCGCAGATGCATATGCGGAAAAAAGCTGAGAAGCGAAGCATCATTCGGCAATGTACCGTGAACTTCCACCCGGAAATCGTCGACTCCCGGCGGAATGACGAAGCGGCTGTTGGTCAGTTGCAGCGTCAATACCTGTTGCTTCGGCGTCTGCTTCGAAAAAATCAATCCGATGCTCGTCTGATCGGCGGCTGGGTGGCCTCGGGTTACGTAGTGCATCTGGAATACCAGGTCAGACTCTCGAGGAATAAATTTCGCCATTCCCTCTGGCCACTGGTCGGGTGAACTCCCCGGCGCATATACCAGCAGAACGTCGCTGGTCGTGAATTCTGCGTCGCGCCGATCCTGTTCGTCCTTGAGACTCGAGGCCGTGAACGGCACTCCGACCGGGGCATGCCTCAGCCATTGCGAGTTGGGCGGACGAATGTAGACGACCGCGTGGTGCACATTTTCCCGGCGCAGCGGTCGAATCTCTGACGTCTGCACCCATTTGTCTTGGCTGAAGTTTGTAGGCAGGATCTCGTACGTATATTCCACGTCGCCGCGCGCGGGAATAGGCACCGCCCTTGGCATTCGAACAATCTCGTCCGGCATAGGTATGTTCCAGCCCGTTGCCCACTGTCGTGCCGGCGGGGCGTCGCGCGGATCTCCAGGCGGTGAATTCGCCGTTGCCCAACTTCCGAGTGTTCCGATCTCTTCTGGCGAAAGCGAGGGATCGTTTGCGAACTGGCCATACTGCGGATCGGCAAACCACGGCGGCATCTTTTTGCTCTCAACGGCCTGCTGGATCGCCCTCGCCCACCGACGAGTTTGCTCGTATGTCACTAGCGGCATCGGGGCGATTGCTCCCGGACGATGACAGCCTTGGCAGTGCGTTTGCAAAATCGGAAGGACGTCCTTGTAGAAGGTGGGCACCATGCTTGGAGTTGCAGTTTGGGTCTCGATCTTGACCGAGGACGAACTCTTGCGAGCTCTACTTTCCTGAGCAGGGATCGAACTAGCTCGCGTTAGAAAAATCGCTGACACCGCAAGGAGAGTAATAATTGGCAGCGCGAGCTTTGTGCGGGGGAAGGGAAGCTTACTCATTCTCACGCTTATGAAGGCCCATTTCTGTGGCTTCGAAAACCGCGAGGGCGCAAACCGGCACATGACCCCAGGGGCTCTTGCCGTCTCTAATCAGACGCCGACCAGACTAGCCGGGTTGTTTCTCGCGCCCGCGTCAGAAAGCGGCCTGCTTGCAAGATTCCGTTCTGGCGCGAGTGGCGATTGTTACAACAGTGATTGTCCGAATGCAGTTAGTTCCTCTTCTCGTTCTCCTTCTTTTTATCGGACGAATTGTTGTTCGATCTGGTAGGAGTCGGATTTGACGGATGGGCGTTGTTTTGGGGAGCAGCATGGACATTGCCCGACGGTTCCGGACGAGGTGCGGCACTCCGATTTTCGGGTGCTGGTGCGCTCGCGGGACGGTTGGGTTGCTCGCTTGGCGCGCTCCGCGGCTGGATATTCGGCGAAGGCCGTTCGTTGGAGGGCGGAGCGGGGCTCGGTCGATTGTTCGACGGCTGCGGAGCCGGCGTGTTCTGCGGCTGGCTGTAAGTCGATGGCCGCTCGTTGGAGGGTGGAGCAGGATTCGGTCGATTATCGGGGGAGGTCGGCCGATAACTCGGCTGCACATTCGCCGGACGATTGTTCGACGGCTGAGGAGCCGGCGTGTTCTGCGGCTGGCTGTAAGTCGATGGCCGCTCGTTGGAGGGTGGAGCAGGATTCGGTCGATTATCGGGGGAGGTCGGCCGATAACTCGGCTGCACATTTGCGGGGCGATTGCTTGGTGGCTCCGCAGCCGCAGGTTGGCCTGGTCGATTCGGCTGAGCATTAGATGGCCGTGCATTCGGTGCTTCGGCTTCACCCACTGGCGGGCGATTGTTGGGCGGTACTGAGCCAGGTCGATCGTTGCGTGGCGGCACACCCACGGACGGATTGCTCGCCGGCCGATTGGGCCCAGCGTTCGCGGGGGCATTGCCTGGATTTTCCGGCTGGCGATTAGGCGCGCCAGGCGCTCCCGCCACTTGTCCTCCGCCGCGATTTGGAGTCCCAGGCTGGCTCGGCGCTGCTTGCCTGACGAATGGGCGGTCGGCGTTTGCGGGACGAATGTTCTCGACCTCGTTGCGCGCCAGAGGCTGGCCTGGGTGCGCCGCTAACGCCGACTGTTGCCTCTCAAATGAAACGGGCGGTGGCGGCGGGGCGGTTTTTGCGACTACTTGCCGGTTTGCCAGTGCGGCAGGCGGCATGGCTCTGACCGGCGTGCGTCCCGCAGGCCCCATGACGCTATTTTGCGTCGGAGCTACCGCCGCTCGCGTTGTCACTGGAGCATTTGCAATCTGGCTTGCGTTCACTCTGACCGCGGAGGTCGCCACCGGCTGAGAGTTCGTAAATGCGTTTGTGGGTACGGCAGTTACCGCCCCGGGCGCGGTCCTATTCACGTAAGTGACGTTGTTCACGACGGTGGTGTTGTTGTTGACGACCGTGGTGTTGTAGACATTCGTCACGGTTGTGCGGCTTATGTTCGTATTCGAAACGTTTACCTGATTTACATATGCTGGACTGACTCGATACCCTGGAACGAACACCTCGCGCGGACCAAGCGGAAACCAGGCAACGGCCGCGCCTCCGCCGATACCGATGCCCACCCCGAAGGACGGGCCGCCCACGAACGCGACTAGCGCCGGCGCATACACGGCCCTTTCATTAACAGGGCCCGGCACCCAAAACCACGCTCCGCGGCCATAGGCCCATCGTCCATAATGGAAAGGCGCGTAGCCCCAGGGCGCATCGTCTACCCAAGTCCAGCCCCAGGGCGCAATCCAAGCCCAGTGGCCATAATGGTAAGGAGCCCAACCGACAGCGATTGCGGTCGGCACCCAAACCTCGCCATATTCGGGATCGTGGCGCCACTCTCCATTCTCGTCGAGATCTTCGTAGCCCACCATTTGCGGTGAGACATATCGCGCCGAGCGAGACCGCTCGTCACGATGGTCCCGTTCCTCGCACCAGTCGTCAAAATCGTCGCGATCGCGCCGCTCGAGCTTGTCGATATTGGCATCAAGGGTATCGGTGCCGGTCAATGAAGCCCGTTCCCTTGACTCGATCGTGTAGCTGCGTCCAGCGCCGCTTGCCTCTCCTTTGCCGTCAATCACCTTCACAATCGTGCTGGTTCCGTCTTCACTGGCCTCCAGACGATATTCTCCCGGCCGCAGAATCGAGAAGGCCTGGTTAGGCGTATCGACTTCGAAAATTTCGTCCCTTTCAAGGCGTCGCACACGAATGCTCAGCGTCCCGGCGGAGAGCTGAATTTGCACCGTACGGTCATCGAGGTTCAGAAAAGAGAAGCCGGTATTGCCGTCCAAGCGGATCGCCGCCGAACCGATGTGCAGTTCGGCGCGCGAATCCATATCGGCCCACAGCTTGTCGCCAGTGGTCATGGGCCGATTGATCGCGGCCGGCACCCAATCGGATTCGCCTGCCGGCTGGAACGAAACTGCTCCGCGAAGGAAGCTCAGCCGGGCCACGCGGCCCGGCGGATCGTCACCATCGGCTGCAGCTCGCTGCGGCAGAGCGATGATCATCAAAAGCCGCACACAAAATTGCGCAAGCGCAGCTTAACGCCTTCATTTTAGTCAGCATGAAAGTATCCTTTTTTCGAGCTAAGGGAGACCGACCTGGTCCCGAACACAATAACATCCGAAATTAACGCTAGCCTACTGTGGACTGGGCATAGTTTGTAGATTCAGGCAATAGCGTATGGGATGCCAGAGGCCCCGTCCTAATGCCGCCCGCACACCGTCGACGTCATGGAATTACCCCTTCCATCAACCTCAGAAAGTTCTCGCCGGAGGCGGGCCACCACCTAATCGTCGCGATTTAGAGGAAACTCGTCATCCTTGAGGCCGAACTTGCGGCGATCCTCCGTGGAAACAATCGCATTTCCGGAGAGACGTTCACATTCCGACCGCTAACGATCGCGCGAAACATCCGCCTTACGCGCATGGTGCGTCATTTCGACCAGAACTGTTCTGGTTTCGGCTGGGCTTCTCACTTCCCGCGAAAATGCGATGCGCGCGCCGCGTATTCCGTCTGAGGTCATCAGTCGCACGTGAAATCCGAGGCGATCAACAGCAGTCATCGTTGCCGCTTGAGCCTCCACGCCGGCAAATTTGCCGGCGATCAAAATGAGCGCTTCCCTATGGTCTGCATTCATGTGCTGGATGATGTCGGCCGCAGTGTTGGCAAGCGGGTCAGGCTTCGCGGTCCCATATTCCGAAGCAGCGACCCAGCCCATCACGCCGAAGCCACCGACGTAATAGACGTCCACAATTTCCATCCGGTAGAACGAGAAGTCCTCGAAATCGACCCAATGTTTGCTGTTCGCGTAGCGTTCAAGATAGAGCTTTCGCGCTGCCGCTACTTCGGTTTTCTTTACGGACACCACGTTTCCAAGCAAAGTGACCCTCGATGCGCCTAAAGGATCAGCGCTGGCGTCATGCTGAGTCACCAGGAGACTGGCACGGGGGTCAGCTTGCAGGTTTTGGGTGTGCATAGCCATCGTGCTGATCAGGAAAATGAGGGCGCCCATCATCATCTAACCCGTACGGCATCACCGATCCGAACGGGAACCCGGGCTGTTTGCGCGAAAGTGTCGAGAGGCTACCAATCCGGCCCAGGTAGAGCAGAGTGCGCGCTCGCTCGGCAAACGGAGGCTCAGGGATCGGGGGTCGCTCACTCGCAGGGACAGGACTCGCGTGCTTTCTTATGGATGAAGACATTTCGATTTCCCCTGAAGTTGGATTAGGGGCTTTGCCGATGGTTGTGGCACAACCATGGCACAATTCACTTGTGGGTCTGTGCCATTCTTGGAAATTGCTTAAATGAATGGCGGGGACGACGGGACTCGAACCCGCGACCTCTGCCGTGACAGGGCAGCGTTCTAACCAACTGAACTACGTCCCCACGCCTTTGCCGGAAGAATTACGAGTTTGCATCAACGAGGTAGCGTTTTGTTTGCACTGATTTTGCGTTGATCGGAATCAGCCGCGTTTCCGAATCTCGGCTATCTCCGCTCTCTACCCTTTACGCTCAGGACCTTACGCCCCGCACGTGCCTGCATCTTAGCATATTGACCTCCCCTTACGAGGGCGTCCGCACAACGCAAACTAAAAGCCCGTCACCATTCCGGGAGAATACGGAACAGTGACGGGCTTAGACGAGAACAGCCTTGGTTTCAGACGGCTTGTCCGCGTCGCATCGGCCGGTCGGTCTTTTCAGAATCGGCCGCAGCTTCTCCAGCTGAACCGATATCCTCGGCACCAGATCGTTCAAGCGCCTCTTTTGCTTTTTTCACCCAATCCGAGCTATCGCAATGCACCGAGAGCAGGATTCCACCCTCTTTAATCCGGCCCTCATACCTCTTGGCTTCATACTCAGGAATTCCCATCCCGATCAAGGCTCCTGCGAGACCTCCCACGACACCTCCTGCGCCTGCTCCGGCCAGGGCCGCCATGATCGGACCAGCGGCGATGAAAGGTCCCAGGCCCGGAATGGCCAAAGCTCCAATTCCGGCGAGCCATCCCAAAGTCCCTCCAATGACGGCACCCGAGGTAGCTCCTGTCGCGGTTCCCTCTGGGGCTTTTGTCTGTTTCTCGTGCGCGAAGTCTTTTGTGCCTACATTTTCTGGAAACAAAACTGAGATATCGGTGTTTCGGAATCCGTCTTGCCTCAATGTATCTACGGCGTTCTCGACACCGCTGCGAGTACGATAAAGTCCAAAAACCGCTGTGTTTTTGCCCGCCATTTGAATCTCCTTATTGGGAATTGTTTCGGCCTGAAGCCTTAACTTCAATTTCGCTCTTGACGTGATCGGGACCACCCGCAACCTCGGCGGCTTTCGATTCAAGCGCCTGCTTTTCCTCTTCTGATTTCACCGGGCCCTTGAGTGTGACGTTTCCGTCTTGGGCGATGATCTTGATGTTGTGCGCGTCGGTCGATAGGGACTTGTTGCTAACCACCGACCGCCGGATTTTTCTCGCAAGCTCGCGATCGCTGTCATTCTCTTTCTGCTGATCCGCTGTTGGCTCATTCTTATTGCGATCACGCTCGTTGGTTTTGGTGTTATCTGGATTCTGGGGTTGCGGTGTGGCTCTAAGGTGCTGTGTAACACCGAAAGTAGCGACCATCGCGATCGCAATTAGACCTAATTTTAGTTTTTGCATCGTGTTTGTCCTCCGCTACAAACTCGAAAATCCCGAGTCGGACTGTGATCCTAGCAAGCGCGGATTACGGTCAGAATAAGGCGCTAAGGGTATTTGATAGGGCGACGGACCCGCTGCTCGAGAAGCTTGTGCCTAATTCGTGGTATCAGCCCTAACGTATTCGTATTTGCTTCTTAGGGTTTCACGGCTGAACACGACGTCAATAGCGATGCGGACGGCGAGATTGTTGGTGCCGAGATTCGCGCTCAGGCGGATTGATAGAGCTTGGTAAGCACGAATTCGCGGTGTCCCAACGCTTCCGCACAAGTCAGGCGGCCGTTGCACGTGCGGATCATGATGTCAATCAGCCGATCGCCTGCCTGATCGAGTGTCATCTCGCGGCGCAGAATACCGGAGACATCGAGATCAATGTGCTCGGCCATTGTGCGCGCGGTCTTGGGATTGGCCGTCAGCTTGATCACAGGTTCTATTGGATTGCCAATCACGTTGCCCTGGCCGGTAGGGAAGAGGTGAACCACGAAACCAGCCGCGGCTTGCAACGTCACGCACTCTGCCGCAGCCGACGAAGTATCCATAAAGTAGAGTCCGGCGTGTTTTGCCGGTGCCTCTGCCGGCTTGAGCACGCCGATGAATTTCGTCTTTCGCCCAATCTTCTGGAGATTGCCGAAGGCCTTCTCTTCGATCGTGGTGAGTCCCCCCGCAATGTTGCCTTTGGTCGGCTGCGACTCGGAGAGATCGCTGGTTTTGTGACGCTCAATGATTTCCTGATAGGCGTTAAATACGCGCATAAATTCGTCGGCGACTTCTTTGCTGGCGGCGCGGCTGGCACACACCATTTCGGCGCCGGTCAGCTCGGAGGTTTCTCCGAAGCAGGTAGTGGCTCCGAGCGGATCGAGCTTGTCGATCAGATTGCCCACCGTTGGGCAGGAAGCCAAACCCGAAGTCGTGTCGCTTTCGCCGCATTTCGTGGAGACGAAAAGTTCCTGTATCGTGCACAGCTCCCGTTGTTTTTCGGAAGCCCATTGCACGAACTCCTGCGCTTTTCGCGAAGCCGCCGCGATGGTGCCAATATCTCCGGTGCCTTCAATCGAAAAACCGGCCACGGGTTTACCGGTCTTGGCTATCCCTTCCACTACTTGGCTCGTCCATCCAGGTTCAATCCCGATGACGACGCACGCCGCAACATTGGGATTCGACCCTGTGCCAATCAGCGTTCGAAAGTGCAGTTCGAGATCTTCGCCAAACTGCAGCCGTCCGTACGGGTGCGGCAGCGCCATCGTGCCTTTGATATTGTTCGCCACCGCCTCGCAGGCGGCGTTCGAGAGGTCGTCGAGCGGCAGAATGACCACGTGATTGCGAATGCCAACGCGGCCGTTCTCACGGCGAAAGCCATAAAAATCGTAGCGGCCCATTCCTACCACCTTTTCGTTTTCAGATTGTTCGTGTGCACATGCCGGCCTTTGCCGATGTCGGCCACCGCGCGGCCCACGTCGTGGCCATACTTCAAAACAGTCTCGCTGCTCTTGATATCCCGCAGTGCGATTTTGTGACCCAGCGGCACGGCGTCGAGAGCCTTCAGCGAAATCGTCTCGTCAGTCTGCATGATCCAGCCCGTCAGTTCTTGACCGGGCCGCACGTCTTCAACCACTACAACGCCCACCGTATCGGCTTTGTCATGCACAATGAATTGGGTAGCCATTCGTCCCCGCGAAAATTTACCACTCCGAATTTAAATGAGCAGCGGACTTGCTTAGAGCGCACAAGAATGGCGCAAACAGACGTGTATCGGCAAGTGATTCGAAGAGGGGCTAGCGGGCTGTGTCCCACTGCCTGAAGAAGGGGTGTGTAGACGTGGTTTCTAATTTGTGAGCGCAACTGCCGGGAAGACATCCTCCCGCAGTCCGAGTGCGCCGGCCCAGAGCGCAGGCTCAGGATGCTGGGTTACGCTTGCCGATTCAAAGGATTTCCGAGGAGTTTCTCTAGCAATTTACTCAGCCCGGTTCGCGAAGTGGTTGGCAGTTCGGTGAATTCGACGCCCATACCCTTGCCCTTGATCGAGCGCCTAACCACAGCCTTCCCCAGAACAGGACCGCTTGGAATATCGAATTGCACTTGAAGTATTTGGCCCGCCGGTGCTGGATCCTCGGCGTCGATAAAGAGTCCTCCGACGCTGAGCGATGAGACGCGCGAGATATCGCGCCGGTGAGGGCCTTCCCAGGAAATCGTCATTCCTCGTGTTAGGCCTACGCGCGGGGAGCGCCGCCTTTCGGCTCCGCTTTTCTTCTTTGCGGTTGTGCGCGTGGCTTTCCAGAAATCTGGCCGAACAAAGGAGAATTCGATCTCTACCTCGAACATTTGGGCGTCCAGCGTCCGCGAACGAACGACCTGAGCTTCCACGGGATCCTGTCCCGCTCCTTTGATCAGAAGCAATTTCTGTCCGTGGTTCAACGGGACGCTCAGAATAAGTGTGGCTCCCGTGGGCTTCGTATGGATAGCCCGCGCCTCTTCGTAGAATGGATTCCTGCTCGGCCCATGGCCGTAAACATTAACGGTGGCGTTTTCCGCCGCCCCGCCCGACGCGTCTTCGCCCTGTTGGAAAACTGGGTTCGTGGGCTCGCTCTTCACGTCTTCTAGAATCTGTCGCATCGTCGTTTCCTTTCTCATTGGTCTCGGCTATGAATAGAGCAGGGCGAGGGCCAACCGGATCCTCGTAAGCTATTGGTTATGGAGGCATTACATGCCACTTAAGGCCGGATCGAAATTACCCATTGTCAAATCGGGAACGTCTGTAAACGAGGACTACACTTGGGCCTGAAGGGGCAGGTCAAGGCAGGTAGGCTAATTGCTGCAGAGATTGCTGAACTCACAACTATGGGAGCAAAGCCTGGCCGCGTCCCGAGTGTCCTCGCCCGACGCGGCGAAGCCGATGCCAGAATCAAAACTTTTCGGGCACGCCCTTAAAGCGTGCCCGATGTCTGAACGCGTTGAGATTTTAGGAAGTGCGCACTAGCGCGGCCCAGCATCTAGCCACATGGGCTGACCCGGCTAGTTCTTCTTCCAGCTAAAGGAATCGAGCATCCAGTTGCTGACAGTGGCGGCTTGTTTCTGCAGATTCTGATCGTAGTTGATCGTGGCGCCACCCATATCGCTCATGTTTCCCGTGATGACCGCGCCATACCAATTTGCGCCGCCTGTCATAGTAAGCGTGGAGTTCGGTGCGTAGAGCACTCCGGTGGACTTGGCACCGCCCGCGAGTTTGACCGTGCCACTGCCTCCGTATATAAACTGGAGCGAGCCTGCGTTAAAACCAGTGTTATTGACGAGGCCGCCCCCTGTCAAGTCAATGGGCGTGGAAAGCGGTGGTGGTGGACTCCCAGTGTTACCGTTACCGGCAATATTGATTATCACCGGCCCCGAATCGATGGTGAGGGTGCCTTGGCCATTTTCCGTGAAGCTATTAATGTTGTAACACCCAGCGGAAAGATGCACATTACCCTTCACCGTAAGATCCCCGTAAAGACCGCCAAGGGTGGTGACAACAGGTCCGCCAGCGGTTAGAGGGCATATTCCCGGCGCCAAGCAGATGTCGCCCGATGCGCAGCTTGGTGCTACACCCGTGCCCAAGCTGTAGCCGGTGACGCCGCCACAATCTGACGCGCTGTTGTGCAAGGTTAGCGCGTTGGCCGAGTTTGTCGGGGGTGTCGGATTTGGCGCCGACGGGTTTGGATAAACCACTTGCTGCGGCAGATCCACAAGCCCGCCCGTCACAGTCCCGCTGCTATTGGTCCAGGCGGTGACGTTGCCGCTCGAGCACGTTCCGGTGCCCGTGCGCGGTGTAGAGAGGCTCCCATTGATCGTAGTCGGATTGCCGTTCTCAGCCAGGTTTCCATTCGTCCCAACGTTACCACCGCTGTTCGTCGTTACCGGAACACCGCCGCTCAGCGTGAGATTGCTGGAATCGTAGCTTGTGGTTGTGCCGCCGCCGCCGAAATTCATGGCGCCGCAACCAGTAGCCGTCGCAAATGCCGCATAAGTAAAAACCGGGGTTATTTGCTTTTCCAAAATCGCGGATACCTCTTCGTCTGCGTTGCGAATACCGCTGATGGCGCCGTCCGAGGTAATCTGCCAGGTCTGCACGGTCTGGTAGGCACTCGATCCGTAGGGTATGACCTGGACTTGGCTGAGCAGCTTGGCAGACGAGTTGTAATTGACCGTCACGTTCCCCGCCGCAAGGCTGTTCTGTGCGTTACTGCCAAAGGCCGTTTTGACCGAAGACACGGGATAGTTCGAGGTCTGGCTGCTGCTGCTCGTCGCCAGAATCACATCGTGGCCACTGGTGCTGGTGGCGGGATATTGCACCGGCGATACGTTGTTGTTGTAGCTCGAGAGCAGATCGGTTCCGGAGCTCGCCGGCGGCGTATAGGTATTAATTATGTAATTTGCCGCCGCGTTGATGCCGGCCTCGGCTCCGTCCCTGGATTGCGACATAAGCTTGTAATTCATGCTCGCCCAGGTTTCGGTCTGTGAGATGAACATCAGGGAAACGGCCATCACCGAAACGATAAGTAAAAGGATGAGCGTCAGTATCAGGGCTACGCCTTGTTCGTTTTTGCGTTTCATAGAGCCTCTCATGTCTGCCCATTCAGGGCGTCTGGGACAATAGCGCCGTCACCGTGGACGGCATCGGCTGAACTCGGTTATTGCTGAGTGTCGATAGATCGTATGCATCAAAGACGTTTCGCGGAGAAACGTTCAGCAAGGCCTTCGTCTCTTTCTGAAAGAGCCCCGTGAAGGGATCTGCCTGCTGCGTCTGCACGGTTAAGGTAACTGCTACATCCGTTACGAAGCACGCATTCGCAGCGCATCCCACCGGCTTCTCCTGATAGACGAAGCATGCTGTGCCGTTGGGATTGCCTGTGCTCGCCAGATTGGGCAAAAGGATTTGTTTTGCCACTATGTTGGCCGCATTGAAGGCGCTTACGCTGCGATAAAGATTGCCGCTATTCGCGTAATCGCAGATGTATTCGACGTAAACCATGTTTCCGTCGCCATTAATGTCGCCATAGAGCTTGAGGTGCGTGCCATCGGATCCGTTCGTCATGCCGACTGATGTTTCCGGCACGATGCCCGTCCCGAAGCCGCCTTGCACAGTAACGGGCACGTTCGCAGCGTGGTTCAACCCGAAAACCGCCGTAATGGTATTGCCGCTGATCGCCGTCGCCTGAACGGTTTCCTGATTTATGCCGGCGTCGACGACGATGTATTCGTTTTGGAACATGCCGGCTGTGGCGCCCGTAGTCAAAGTTGGCGTGGCCGAGCCGGCGGTAACAGCCGTTGTCATCTGAATATTGGCCACCGGTGGCATTGAAACGCGGCCGGCCTGGCCAATCTCCTGCTGCATCAACTCGGTTGCGCTGCGCACACTGGCGTGCATCTCGGTTCTGATTCTGCACGGTGGTTTCAGTTTTCGTGGTCTGGAGGAGCCCCGACATGACGACGCCAGTTACTCCGAGCAGGATCACCATCGAGATCATCATCTCGAGCAGCGAGAAGCCCGCTGATGCAGGGTTCAGATCTTTGCGTATTGTTCCGGGTACGGACACTTTTCCTCCTCAGAATGGGGACGTCTTCAGCGAGACGACCGTCGCCGTGGGAAGCGCGCCTGCACCTGACCCGGTGCCACCAACGGTGGAACGCACCTGCGCCGTCACCGTAATGCGCTTGAGATTGGTCGTTCCAGTGGGTTGATCGATTTGCCAGACCCGAATGTAATACCAGTTCTGATTAGCCGCGCTGGGATTGCCAGCGCTATCGAGATAGTCAACATAGCCGTTACCCGGAGTGGCGACTGGCGTCGCCGGATTCGAGCTCCCACCCACAGCTAACCCCGTTCCTGTGGTGCATGCGGCAGGAGTAACGGTTTGCGGGCTGCAGGGCGGAAACACCGTGGTGTCGGTTCCAGTTCCTGCTCCTGCATCGCCATCGCCGTACGAAAGGCTGATGAGCTGCTCCATTTTGTCTTGGGCGTATTCCGCGGCGCGGGATTGCAGGTGACCCTGGTTTTCCGTTGTCTCTACCGCGACAATAGCCACGGACATGACCCCTACCGTCACGATTACCAGAATGGTCAGGGCGATGAGCGTTTCGAGCAGGCTGATCCCCGCGTGTGAACGACGTGTGCGAGCAGAAGCCATGGTCTCTTTCTCCAAAGTTGAACTCACCGGTTGCTCCAACTACCAGAAGGCAATCCGGCACGCCAGGTTTGAATCAGCCCTGTAGCCAAGACCGTAACGCCATAGACGGCGCTGCTGTCCGTTACGTAGAGAGCGTCAGCGGTAGTGGGCGCACCCGTGTTGTCAACAGGGATCCCACGGGAATTGAAAACGACGCAAGCGGAGTTTGCGACGTTCCCGGCAGTCCCGGCGGTCGTTTGGGAATCCGTCTGGCATGCCGGTGCCTGTGCCAGCGTGCTCTGCGTCCCTGACGGCGCGCTCGAGAGCGCTCCGTAACCAAAGGTCACGGTAGTCAATAGCAACGTGGAAGGAGGGGTGTTCGGGCTCGAGTAATTCGCAGAGCACTGAGTATCGCCCTCAGTAACCCAACACTTCGAGCTGCCGCCGGTTGGCACGATCCAAGCTTCGACGCGATATCGATTGGTCGAAAGATCGGCATAAACGCGCGATTCGGTGAAATCTGCGGGACCCCGCATCTTCGCCATCGAAACTTCTTCGCTTAAGGAGCGGGCGTCACCGTAGCTGCGATAGGTGCGAGCCAAGCTAGTCACTTTCGGAACAGCAATTGCCGTCAGGATGAGGCCCACGGTGATCGCGAGAATAACCTCGATGAGCGAAAAGCCTCGCTTATCCCGATAACAGAATGTTTTTCTCACGTGTCCACCTAATGTTCGCATTCTCAGAACCTTCGCCTGGAAAACCATGTTTGGGGCCACCTCTAGGTTCGGCTATACGGGCCACTCGAAGGTTGAACTAGCGTTAATAGGGCAATTGGCTTGCCAGGCAGCAAGTCCATTGTTGTTATATAGATAGCTCTAACGTCGGTGGGCCCCGAAAGCTCAGATGTAACGATTAGTGGCGAACCATAAATGCCAGGACATAGGCGAGTGCCAAAATGGTCATGAATACCGCGACCCGCCTTGGTGATTCCCTCTCTTATTGCCAGCTCATGGCCTGTCCGTTGGAGGCCATCGAACACTTATTCAGAGACACTTCACCCTCGAAAACTCCCTCGATCGGCTTCCCTGTCTGCAAATCGATTACGGTGGGGTCGTTCACTCGCAGGTTGATCTGAACGGTCTTGACCGTAGCAATAGTGTTAGCGCCGGCAGTGGTGCTGACGTCCACCGGCAAACCTGTGATTAGTGCGCCGGTCGTGTCGAAGTATTTGAAAATTGGGTTGCTCACCACATCGTTCACTTCGGTGCCCCAGTTTGTATTCTGAGCGGTGACGGGACTTCCGGTTACTTTGTCAGCCTGGCTGCGCTGCAAACACAGCGAGCAACTGCCAGACCCGTTCACCATGTACTGGATGCTCTGCACTGTGCTGATTCCGTTGACGGAAGCTTCAAACTGAATCGTGTTGTTGTCGATTTTTACCAAGCCTATGGCAAACCGGCTGTCGTTGATCACAGGCGAAGCCAGAGCCGGGGTCCACGAGCCGCCGGTGAGGTCAAAAATACGTGAATTGGGATCCCCTATTTGGTTGATATCACGAAAAAACTGATCGACGAAGTCCCGGACTTGCTGAAAGTCGTCGAGCTTCGCCTGCTCGTTGGACGTGCGATATTGGGCCGCGCCAACTCAGTGCGAGTGCTGGGAACGACGGGTATTAGCTCGACAACCCAAGCCGGTCGGAAGGCTAGACGGGGAGAATTAGTGACGATTCGGAAAGACAAGATCAGGGCAAAAAGGCCGCAGCCAATGTGCACCAGCGTGCGTTTATGTCAGGTAGTGTAGAGAGTCTAAACCTGCATTTGCAGTGTGGGGAGAACAAGAATCCCGATGGTCAGGGGTGGCTGATTCGCTTACACATGCGGATGTTTCGTTGACGAAAACACTATAAGCGGCCATCCTGCTTACAACTGAAGCGAACGGAAATTCTCTGGAAATATTCTGAGGCCGTGGCATGAGCAGCGTTCCACAGGGCACTTTAGCGGCGCGTCACTGCGTCTTTTGCGGTAAGCCGGTTGCGCCGCATCATTCACAGTGTCCGCATTGCCGCGAAGCCGTCCCGAAGGTGCGCCTTGCTCCGGCGCCTGCTCCGGCCGCCAAGCGCAACCAGATGCGCCGCGGAATTCTCTATATGCTGTTGGCCCTTGTGATCCATTACGTGGCCCTTCGCAGCGACAGTCTGAACTTGCCTTTTTCCGTGAATCCCGCCGTTACCTACCTGACAACCATGATGTTTCTGGCCGGATTGGCCTTGGCGCTCTACGGCTTTTTCACCAAAGTCACCGCCTAACTTCCCCGTTTTCTCAATTCCAGCAAACTTGCTCCACAGTTGCATCAGGCGGTACGCTTGATCTCGCTGCTCGTGAATTTGTAGCTCGATAGTTCCCGTGCTTTTGTCCGTCGCGTGCGCCCATTCGCGCGAGAGAAATGAAGAGAATGAAATGAAGCCCTGGAAGATAGTTCTTCTCGGTTGTTGTCATGATCATGGTTGCCGCTGCCATTTACGCGGACGTCCTGGTCCGGCATGGCTTCAGCGCTCGCGAAAATCCCTCTTGGATCGAGGCGTTTGCGGCGAACATCGCCAAGCGTCTCGCAATTCCGGCAACGTATAGAATGAAAAATCCCTATGCGCCCACTGCCGCGAATCTTCGGGAAGGAGAGGAGCATTTCGCCGATCACTGCGCTATATGTCACGCCAATGACGGAAGCGGCGACACGCTCTTTGGAAAAGGACTTTATCCAAAGCCTCCGGATATGCGCAGCGCTGAAACCCAGAACAAGAGCGATGGCGAACTCTATTACACGATCGAAAACGGAGTGCGCTTGAGCGGTATGCCCGCGTTCGGTCCGGGTTCGGTTCCCACTTCAGGTAACGAAGGCGCTGGCGACGCCGAGAATTGGAAACTGGTTTTGTTCATTCGCCACCTGCCGCAAATCACCTCCGAAGAACTTGAAGAGATGAAAAAACTGAACCCCAAAACCGAATCCGACCGCGCCGAGGAACAGCAGGAAGACGAATTTCTAAATGGCGGTAAAGTTCCCGCTCCCGCCGCCGAAGGCCATCACCACTAAATCTCCTAAAACAACTTTTTGCACCGATTTAACGCTCCTTCGCGGAAGCAAGTGGATATCATTCCCGCGAGTTTGGCGTAGCCGGAGTGCTGTCGCCTCAAAGGCGGCAAAGGTTCGGAACGCCGGCTCTCGATCACGGTGAGGACGTTCGAAGAACGACAATATTGGAACTCTGGAGCTTATGCGGTATAAGAGCGCCGGCTGGGGAGGCCGGTGAGTCTGAATCCTGATCGCGTAGCAAGGAGGCGACCAAAATGTGGGAGGCACTGGAACAAACGGGGTGGGTGAAGACCTTGGGCAGCACCGGCTGGATGTATTCGACGGTCTCTGTGACTCATTATTTGACGATGTTCTGGTTCATCGGATCGGTTGCCGTGGTGGACCTGAGGGTTATGGGTCTTGTGGCACGCAGGCGCAGCCTCGGAGAACTTGCTGAGCAACTTTTCCCGTGGGCGTGGATCGGATTTACATTCGCGGTTATTTCCGGCTTCCTGATGTTTGCGACGGCGGCTGGCGATTGGGCGCCCTCCAAAGTATTCCACGTCAAGTTGACGCTGATCGCAGTCTCGGCGCTATTCGCCTTCATCGTTCAGCGCGGATCGCGGAAGTGGGGTCTCGATCCGGAGATATCTCGGGCGGCGAAGATCATTGCGTTGATCTCTTTGTTGCTGTGGATTGCGACAATTCTTTCCGCGTCCGAAATCCCTGCCCTCGAAGGGCTTGGCTAGAGCTTTTCCGCGCTTCAGCGGCAGAAAAGGATAGCTCCGATGCATGACACGCTGGTGGCGTTCGCGAAGTGGTTGGAGGGCACGCCCTGGGGATTGATGACGCGTGAGTCGATATGGGCGTACCCGTTCGTGCAGTTGATTCACTTCACCGGGCTTTCGATTTGGTTGGGAACTAATTTCGCTCTGGATCTCCGCCTGTTGGGAGTAGGCAGCCGCCGCGCCACGGCCGCTCAATTAGCGCAGGAACTATTCGCCTGGAACTGGATCGGCTTCGCCATTGTTCTCACCGGCGGATTCATGCTCTTCTCCGGAATCGCGACAGCATTTATCGCCAACATTGCATTTCAATGGAAGCTGGGCATGTTTGTTCCGCTCGCGCTTACGTGGCACGTCGTCGTGCAGCGAAAGGCGCGAGTATGGGGTCAAACAACGGACACGCCGGGGATTGCCCGCTTTGCGGCGCTCACCGAAATTCTGCTTTGGATTTGCGTCATTACAGCAGCTGTGGAGATTCCGAACCACTAAGTGAGAGCTGCACAGGGCGAGCAGGCATCCATCTCACTCGGAAAAAGCGCAAAGTGACACGCGCCTGCTATGCGCGTAGAATCAAAGCAACAAGAGGAGACGACAAATGAAACTCCGCGCCCTGATTCTCATCGCTTGCATCTCGCTGATTACCGCTGCGGCTCTGGCCCATGGCGATGAACAGCACGTCATCGGCACTGTGGCGAGCGTAACCAAAGATTCCATCACCGTGAAAACTTCGGCGAACGCCCTCGTAACTGTTGCTGTTGTTCCCCAGACCACCTTTAGCAAAAATAAGGCTGCGGCCAAGCTTTCCGATTTGAGCGTCGGCGATCGCGTGGTGATTCACGCCAAAGAGCCCGCCGAAGGCAAGCTCGTCGCGGACACGGTCCAATTCAGCGCTCCTGTCGCGAAAGCGGCTCCCAGCGCCGCGAAGTAAGCTCACTCCCGACGCGCGCATTTGCAATAGCGCTGGCTTTAATCAAGGCCGCGCTGTCTGCGCCCCGTCCCGCAAGAAGTCCCGCAAGAACACGTTCCTCAGGTCCTTCCCCGCCACCAGCAAGCACAAGTGTGTACAGACACTCACGACCCGCATCCCGTGCCGTGCCATCAGACGAGTAGTGATTTCCGATTCTTCTCATCGATAAGACCGGTTGGAAACGATGAGAGAAGGGGTGTGGCGTAAAGGGCAGATATCAGCCTCAGGAGGACGCAGTGCGTCTAATCAGAATTGCCGCCGTCGTTCTACTCGCACTCCTTCCCCCAGCCCTTCTTTGGAGTCAGACAGCAGCTCCAGATAAAAAGCCAGACAAGAAAGAGGACCAAGCATCCGAGCAACAAACACAGGAATCCGACGGCATCGCGACTTCTCCTTCGCCGTCAGACGTTCCCGGAACAGGTCTCCAGGCGGTGGAGCGTACGCCCCCGCCTCTGCCTGTCATTACTCCAGCGGAGATCAAAAAAGAGCATCCTGACCACAAACAGACTGAGCGAATGTTTTGGGTCGTACCCAATTTTGCCGCAGTGAACCCCGATACTCAGCTTCCGCCGCTTTCCGCTCGAGGGAAGTTCGTGCTCGCCATGCACGACAGCATGGACTATTCAGGGTTCACCTGGACAGCAGTGCTTGCCGGTCAAGCCATGGCTACCCGTTCTGTTCCGGAGTTGGGTACCGGAGTCAAGGGCTATGCGCGGTATTACTGGCGCACCTTCGCGGATGGCGTCTCCGGAACCTTTTTCACTGAAGCCATTATGCCCGCGATCACGCACGAAGATCCGCGCTACTACACGATGGGTCACGGAGGCTTTTTCCGCCGCTTTGGCTATGCCTTGTCGCGTACGGTCATTACCAAAACTGACTCCGGAGGTTCGAGCTTCAATTGGTCCGAGGTAGTAGGAAATGCGCTCGAAGCGGGTCTCTCCAACGCTTACTATCCGTCCTCAAGAGCGCGGCGGTAAGCAGACGGCCAGAGACTGGGGAACGCAGATGGAATCCGCGGTACTGAATAACATCGCCAAGGAATTCTGGCCCGATATCCGTCATCTTATCTTGCGGCACGATTAATTAAGTCGCAGTCACGCGATTTCAGCTGGAGTGATTCCCGCCCAGAGTTTTATCGCCCAAACTCTTATCGTCCCGATTCTTATCGACTGTTAGCCTGCTGCGCACCTTCTGTCGCAGTGCCACCTCGCTCGGCTTGCCGCCAGTTCGTTTGAGCCAATCCTCGAGCTCCGCTACCCGGACGTTGTAAAACGTCGATTCGCAAACCTCCACACGCAATGTTCCCGTGTCCAGCGATGCTTCGCGGCTCCAATCGCTACGCCGGAATTGCTGGAGTACGACTGCGCCGGCTTCGTAAAGGCTCGCCGCCAGGACTTCCGCGACGTGCTCGACGCCTTCCTCATCCCGGAAGCTCACCAGGCATCTCCGCGATTGACCCATAGCGGGAGCATACCACATGCATTCGCTTTATATTCGCCCAGTGTCTAACCGTCAGAAAAATAAGAGCTACCACCCCAAGGTTCCGGTAACGGATTCAGGGTAGTACAGCGCATTAGCATCGCTCCTTGACGATTGTCGGGTATTTCTATTGGCCTAGGCATGGGTGACGATAGTAGCAGCTGTGTAAGGAAAAGAGGGCGGTTGATAGGGAGGATTACATGAAATTCAAGATTGCCGGAGCAATGCTTGCATTAGCACTTATGTTCGGCACCGCGCGGGCGCAAACAGACGACACAACGAAGAAGGAAACCCACAAGAATACGCGCACGGTGACGGGCTGCTTGCAGAAGGACGGAGATGAATACCAGGTGCTCGCTAAAGACGGCAGCACGTGGGAAGTGAAGAGCGACAGCGTCGATCTCGCGAAGCATGTCGGCCACACCATTACAGTAACCGGCGCGGTGCAGAACGCGGCTCTACACGGGGCTAAGGAAGATACCAAGGCCGAGGCCAAAGAACACGGCGTTGGCAAAAACTCCACTGAACACGGTCACATGACTGTCACAAATCTCAAGATGGTCAGCGGCAGTTGCGAGAAGTAGCGTAAGTAGCGCAAGTCCCCCAACGCGCATTTTACAGAGGAGGACTTATGAACTGGGATCAAATAGAAGGGAAGTGGAAGCAATTCAGCGGTAAGTTTCGCGAGAAGTGGGGCAAGCTGACCGACGACGATTGGCAAGTGATCGGCGGTAAGAAGGACCAACTCGTTGGACGGATCCAGGAGCGCTACGGCGTCGCCAAAGACCAGGCGCAAAGAGAAGTGGACGATTTCGTGCGCTCGATGCCGGCGGAGGATTTCGGAACTCAACAGACCTCCGACCCGGGGAAGGCGCGCCGCGCGGGCCAACAGTAAGTTCGTAATGCCTTGACCTCGGATGCTGCGGCGTCCGACCGTCAACTCAAAGGGCTACTCGTACAAAGCGAGTAGCCCTTGCCATTTTGAGACTACGGCCGCGCGCAGATTCGCAAAAGATTGGCCAAGCAGATGACCGGCGACGCGCGTATATATCCTGAGGTTGAAGGTGCGCATCATACGATAAAAGAGCCGCGTGCAGGAATCGGAGGCACGCTGCCGCTTACAGGTCATAGCAAGGTCAAAATATAAGATGATGCGAAATCGATTTCCGCGGGGCTCCCGCCCTGCAATCTATGTTGCTCTCTGCCTCTTGGCAGGGCTGGCCTTCGCGGTTGCACCCGCGCCGGATTTTCCCGACCCGGGGCATGCTCCGATGAGCCGTGCGAAGCAGGAGCAACTCGGATTGCAGGCCGCCGCCCAGGTCTATCAACAATGCCGGTCTTGCCCGATTCGAGCCCGGAAACGCAATACATCCAGGCATTGGGCAAACGGCTGGTTGCCGTCATTCCCAAAGACCGCACTTGGCCATACCAGTTCCACGTTATGGCGCAGAAGGAAGTCAACGCCTTTGCGCTTCCCGGCGGGCCCATGTTTGTGAACATAGGCACGATCACTACTGTCGACAATGAGGCCGAACTCGCCGGAGTTATGGCCCATGAGATGGGCCACGTCTATATGCAGCACTCCGCCAAGCGACAGCGAAAGACCGAGGTTGTCGACGTCATCGGCGCCCTTGCCGGAGTTGTCGGGGGCTCTGTGGCCGAGACTGGCGTCGAGCTGAGTGCCGGTACGCTCTTGTTGAAATACTCCCGAAAAGACGAATCGCAGGCGGATGCGTTCGGCGCCATTGTCTTATGGAAAACGCAGTACAATCCCATGGCGCTGGCTGACTTCTTTCGAAAGCTGCAGGCCAGCACCAAGAACGGTCCTCAGTTCCTGAGCGACCACCCAAACCCCGGTAATCGCGAACAGGCCATCCAGAATGAAGTACGTAGCTGGCCTCCGGAGAATTACAAGACGGATAGTCCGGAGTTCGCCAGCGTCCGCGCGCACGCCGGCGGCGTTCATGCCTATACAGCCCAGGAAATCGCGGCCGGCGCCAAAGACGGTCGGTGGAAAGCAGAAAATGCAAAAAACGGCGCCGTATTCGCTGGCGCCTCCGCTCAATAACCCAGAACCGCTGAAGCAGATCGTTGGATCTAGAAATTTGCTCGGCGCAAAAGTGCACTTGGCGTGCCGTCAATCCCGAATCGTTAACAGACTATTCGCGCTTGCACCTTCCGCCTGTCGGTACGGCCGCCGAAACTTCTTCCGCAGCACGCGGTTCCACCACATCAAAGCGCCTGTAACGGCCGAGATCCCGGGGACGAGCCCAAAAAGCGTCCAGAGCGACTCAGTCAACGCGTTGAATCTACCGAAATGAAGTTGCGCGATCCAGGAAAGAAATAAGCCCGCAAAAATGTGAACGCTGGGGCCGAAAAGTGCGGGAAAGCAAAAGTAGATCCCCGAAATTCCCCAGATCATTACCAAAAGCCAGCACCAAAATCCGATCGCGCTGTGCAAGTCCCAATTGAGCCGGGGGAAGTGCGCTTTCCAGCTTACCGTCGTGCTGCGCCGCCAATTCTTGATTCCCGGCCACCAGAGAATAGCCCCGGTTAGCGCAACTACGGTAACAACGCACGAGCCGATGCCATTCACGTACCGCCCGGTACGCCCGCCGAGCAGATTGTCGTGTAAATCGGCGAGCCAAATCAGAGTGCGCTCAACGGCCGAATGAGCATTGCCCAGATCTGCACCGGTATACGGATCGAATAGCCGCTCGATTCTCTTGTAGCCGCGCTCCAGAACGACGTAGTCCGGTGCATCCGGCGTCTCTGCCTCGCGCACGCTGTCAACTTCATACGACGGGTAGGCTCGCTGCGCTTGCTCCGCCAATTCGTCCACGCTCACCCGGCGCCCAAACTCGGCCCTAACCACAACCTTGCGTGAGAAGCTCCTGGTAAGCTCGTGTCGAAAGACGAGTGCGCTGCCGGAGATGCTGATTGCCACGACATAAATTCCGATTCCGATCCCGGCCCACAAATGCACCTGAAAAAAAGCTCTTCGGATCCACAGTCTTTGCGGGCGCTGAACCCACTGCTGCCAGGGCGTCATTTCCCGTCCGGTGGTTTGAGCGCACATCTTAATTCGAATGGTTCCGAGCCGCGGGTGTGAGCTGGTTCGCCAGTATAAACCTCATGGCCCCGCGATAGCCGTCTTCAGCGCCTCGTCTACGGGCGTCGCCTGCTTGACTGCCGCCCGACGTCTCTTTAGAATCGCCTTCAATTGAATTGTTATTGGGCCCCGACCTGAATGCATCTGTCTTGCGCACTTGGAGGTGGGTTTTGAAAGGCAAATTCCTAATCGCCTTCGCTCTTCTTCTCGGTTTTTCGGTCCTTTCGCTTCCGCTCGCCGCGCACCATGGCAATGCGGCCTACGACGCCACGAAACAAGTCAATCTCAAGGGAACCGTCACGCAATTCATCTGGGCCAATCCCCACTGCGTAGTTCTCTTTGACTCAACCGATGAGAGCGGCCAGGCGGTGCATTGGATGGCGGAGACGGAAAATCCCACCACCATGACCAACATGGGCTGGCTCAAGAGTTCCCTCAAGCCGGGCGATGCGATCACGATCAGGGTGATCACGGTTAAGAATGGCAAACCGATTGGGCGCATCGTCTGGGTCGAAACGCCCAGCGGCCAGAAGTTGCCCGGACGCCTCCTCGCAACCGTCGACGACGCCAAGCAATAGGCTGCCAACATGCTCAAGAGCTTCTCTGTGCCGACCTTCGCGCTGGGCGTACTGCTATTGTGCCCGTTCCTGTGCTCTCAAGCCGCGCCCCAAGAACCAGAACGTCGGCCCGATGAGTCGCGCCCGGCGTTCACGCTGGACAATCGTCGCGACGGCTGGGGTCGGCCCGTAAAGCCGGCGGTGAAAGGTCAGAAGTCAGACCCTGCGCCCGCACACGACATTTCGGGCATCTGGGATCCGGGCGACGCCGGGATCCAGGCGCTTGGCCCCGCGGCGATGCCTGAGGACGGCAAGCCCGAACATCGTCTGCCCTACACGCCTGCGGGCGTGGAGAAGTTGAACAGCACAAAGCCGAGCAACGGTGCGAGAAGTGTTGTGGCGGTGCAGAGCGACGATCCTGTCATTGCCGGTGATCCCCAGGGAATTCCTCGCGAAGATCTTTTCGAACTCAGGACCACTCAAATCTTCCAGACGCCCGTGGCAATCTACATGTTGTATCAATTTGGCAGGGTGTGGCGAGTCATCTGGACAGATGGTCGCGAAGTCCCCAAAGATGCCGAGCCGCGTTGGTTCGGCTACTCGGTCGGCAAGTGGGTTGACGACAACACGCTGGTCGTTGAGACCACTGGATTGGACGAAAGAACCTGGATCGACCACGCGGGTCGTCCGCATAGCGACGCTCTGCGCGTCGAGGAACGCTTTCATCGCGTCGACCGTGACCACCTGCAGCTCTCCGTGACGATTGACGATCCCAAGATGTATACGAAGCCCTGGGTGGCTCTCGACAAACTGGTCTTCAACCTGGAGCCGCCGACCTTCGACGTCAGAGAGATGTTCTGGTCGCCTACGGAATTTCAGGGCTACAACAAGTTGCTCGGCGAAACGGCGGGCGAAAGCGACGCAAAGTAGCTTCCGCCCAAAATTATGAGAGGGATTAGCGCGGCATTCCTGCTTTTCCTGACAGCCTTGATTCCTGCACGCGGCGGCAATCAGTCGGCCCAAGGCGGGCGCATCTTGGTTGCCAACGAGCATGCGTCAACCCTGCAGTTTTTCGATCTCGCGACCGGGCAACTCCTCAAAGACGTTCCCACGCTGAAGTGCCCTCACGAAATGGTCATCGATCGGGAAGCGGGCGTTGCGTACGTCAGTATCGCTTACAAGGACGGCCCGTGGGATCAGTATGAGAGCCCGGGAAATCAGATTCAGGTGATCGATCTGGAGAAAATGGCGATCACCAAAACAATAGATATCACCCCGCACTGGGCGCCACATGGGCTGGCGTTCGATCAAAAGAGAGGCCTTCTGTATGTTTCCTGCGAATCGAGTGGAGGCGAAGTGATTGTGGTGGATACGAAGCAGCAGAAGGTGCTGGGTTCCGCAAAAGTTGGCGTGCCGCATCCGCATTCGATCGCCGTAGTTCCTTCGCTCAACAAAGCCTACACCGCGAATAAAGATGTGCAGCACATCTCCGTCGTCGACCTCAAAAATATGAAGCTCTTGAAAGACATCCCGGCGCCCACCGGCACGGACGGCATTATCGCTACACCTGACGGGAAATATGTCTTCGTCGGCAATTTTAAGGGCACGGAGTTGCTGGTCGTTGACCCGAAAAAAGACGAAGTTATTAAATCCATTCCCTTTGATTTGCCTCCCAGTACATTTGCGCTTTCTCCCGATGGCAGCAAGCTTTACATAACCTTCCATGATCTAGGCACGAGAGACGGCAAGCAGGTACTCGACCAGCCGGGCTTCGTGCAGGAACTTGATGTGGCGACTCTCAAGCCAGGCGCGAGAATGGAAGTCGGTCATTTCCCGCTCAACATGACGGTGACGCCGGATGCAAAAACTGCGATCGTGGACACTACGGCCGATGGCGCTATCGCTGTCGTCGATCTCGCGCAAATGAAGGTAATTCGCCGAATCAAAACAGACGAATGGCCTCACGGAGTGGTCGTGTTCTAGACATCCTTAAACCTTGCTCGCGAGTTCACCGCGATTCTTCACACAATGCCCTAAGACGCGCATCATGCGTCGGTTTATCCCGACCACCACAGCCGCCGTGGCATCGACTCCGCTTCCGTTGCTAAAATGCGGCTCCATCCCATGCTGACAAGGGGTCGCGATATGCGGACACATACATCACCGACCAACATTCTTCTATCCCTGTGCGGTCTGGTACTGAGCGCGTCCTGCGCTCTCGCACAATCCCCGGGCCCGCAACCCTTGCCGATGCCGGCGCCGATTACCGCGCCGAAAGACATCCCCTACCCCGCCGCGATCCGTCTCAATGTCGACGCCACCGACATCGATCGGCGCATCTTCCGCGTTCGCGAGACGATTCCCGTTCGCGCCGGCGAGCCCCTCGTTCTTCTGTATCCCCAGTGGTTGCCCGGCAATCACTCTCCTTCCGGACGTGTCGACAAGCTCGCCGGCCTCATGATTCACGCCAATGGCGCGTGCGTCGAATGGGTGCGCGATCCCGTGGACGTCTTCGCCTTCCACGTTGCCGCGCCCGCGGGTGCCACTTCGCTCGATGTCGAATTCCAATTTGTCTCGGCGGTCGATACCAACGAAGGCCGCGTCGTGATGACTCCCGACATGCTGAATCTACAATGGAACGCTGTAGCGCTCTACCCCGCGGGTTATTTCGCGCGGCAAATCATGATGGAGCCCAGCGTTCGCCTGCCCGATGGCTGGCAACTCGCGACTGCGCTTGAGACTGCATCCACGAATGGCGGCCTCACCACGTTCAAGCCCGTATCTCTCGATACGTTGGTGGATTCGCCCATCTTCGCGGGCCGTTATTTCACGCGCCTGGATCTGGACCCAGGCGGCGTCGCGCCGGTTCACTTGGACATCATTGCCGACCGTGCCGATTTGCTCGACGTGAAGCTCGAGCAGTTGGAAGCGCATCGCGCGCTGGTACAGCAAGCCTACAAACTTTACGGCTCGCATCACTACAATCATTACGATCTTCTGCTTGCCCTCAGCGATCACATGGGTGGCATTGGCCTGGAGCATCACCAGTCCAGCGAAAACGGTACCGTTCCCGCCTACTTCACCGAATGGGAAAAAAACGCCGATGCCCGCGATCTGCTCCCGCACGAATTCACTCACTCCTGGAACGGCAAGTTCCGCCGTCCCGCCGACCTGTGGACGCCGAACTTCAACGTGCCAATGCGCGATAGTCTGCTGTGGGTCTACGAAGGCCAGACCCAATATTGGGGCTATGTCCTCGCGGCTCGCTCGGGCCTTCTGACGAAGCAACAAACCCTCGACTCTTTGGCAGCCACCGCGGCGGCCTACGACCATCGCGTTGGCCGGGAATGGCGCGCGCTTCAAGACACCACCAATGATCCCATCGCCGCAATGCGCCGGGCTCTTCCGTGGCCGAGTTGGGAGCGCAGTGAGGACTATTACTCCGAAGGTCAGCTCATGTGGCTCGACGCAGACACGCTGATTCGGGAAAAGTCCGGCGACCGGCGCTCTCTGGACGATTTCGCCAAGTCATTTTTCGGAGTCAGCGACGGCAGTTTCGTTCCGTCCACATATCTGTTTGAGGATGTTGTGAAAGCGCTGAACTCGGTTCAGCCATACGATTGGGAAACGTTTCTGCGCGCTCGCCTCGATGGTCATGGCCCGGGAGCGCCTCTCGATGGTCTTACTCGTGGCGGTTACAAACTCATATATACCGAGACCCCATCCGATTACTTCAAGAGCTCCGAGGCCCGCCGCAAGGTAACGGACCTGACCTATTCCCTTGGCATGGTGATAGGGGCGGAGGGTCGGATCAACGGCGTACTGTGGGAAGGGCCTGCGTACAAGAAGGGAATGACCGTCGGTAACCAAATCATTGCCGTCAACGGAACCGCTTTTGACGTCGATCGCCTCAAGCATGCCGTCAGCGACGCGAAGCAGAATTCGTCTGCCATCGAATTGCTCGTCAAAAATGGGGATCGCTTCAGCACCGTCGCCCTCGACTACCACGATGGCCTTCGCTACCCGTATCTCGAACGCGACGGCAGCGCGCCCGCGCGTCTCGACCAGATCCTCACCCCGCGAAAATGAGCGGCAACCGAGCCGGCCGTCTCTCTCGTTCTTGAGCGCCGAGCAGTCGTCTTGCAGCAAACAGCTTAATCCGCTAGATTTGCACTCAAGCGCCGGAGTGGCGGAATGGCAGACGCGGCGGACTCAAAATACTACGGCGCCAAAACCGCGTTCCGGCGTAAAGCCTTTCACATCACTCAACATCCTTTTCACTCATAGGCTTAACTTTTCGTTCCGTCGCGCTCTGTTGCGTTCCGTTTCGTTCGTTTTCTGTGCTTAGGGGCAAAGACGGGGCAAGAACGGGGCAAGTCGCCAGCTTGGGAAAAGACCTTATTTCCTTATGGGAAAAAAGCCGATTTACGCCGCCGCGCGGGGTACCGTAGAGTAGCTCCGTTGCGGACGCTGCCTGGTTCTACCGCAACGATCTGAAACGGTCACCGGCGGATCGTCATTCAAGGCCGGACTTCCGGCGACGGAAGGGCAGGGAGCCACGGTTAAAGACCTCACCAGAAGTGTCTTCGTCCGGAAAGAACTCCCCCGATACGATTTTGACGGCATAACGGCTCGCGGCCTCAACCGAAACGACGCTGCCCGCGAGTTGATGGAGCGGACCCGCGCCCGCGCCTTCGAGATTCTCCGGAAAGAGTTCGGAGCGAGCGCCCGTTTTTGGCCGCGCCCGGAGAACACGCCGGTGCCGTGGCCTGATTTTTATTGGCGGAAGGCTAACGTCGCCGTGGTGATCACAGGTCCGCTCCACGACGTCCCCGGACCGGCTACCGCGAGGATGCGCAGCGAATCCGTGGTGAACGGGGCGTACTTTTCTGGAGCGATGCAGCGGATGAAGATCAACCGGCTCGCCTACTACCTTGTGTGGCACCGGCCCGGCGAGTTCATGGCGGTGATCCGGGCGGCGCTCGTCGCCTCCGGCAAGTACCCGAAGCTCTCGACGTAAAGCAGAAGGAGGAAGAACCATGACCGAAGTGTCTCAGTACATCGGCAGGCGCGAGATCGCGCGGCGCTGCGACGCCGTGGGCGCGACCCGTTCCGCGCTGGCCCGCTGCGCCGGGATCAGCGATCCTCAACTCTCGCTCGTCTTGAGCGGCGAGCGATTGCTGTCCGAGAAAGCTCAGATCGCAATCTTGGACGTGCTCACGTTCTTCGAGCAACTCTCCGCCGACGCCGAGCCGGTGCCGGTCCGGTTCTCCGACGTGGAAACGATCTTGCGCCTCTACAAGGAGTGGCAGGCGAAGCACGCGGCCGGGCTGGTGGTGATGACCGAAGCCGAGGCGCAAGCCGCAGCGAAATAATCTCAACAACAAGTTTCCGCTTGGCGCGCGCGGGCGGAAGAACGGAAGGCGGGTGTTCTCCAGGCACCCGCCTTTTTCATTTCCACTGGAGATTCTGGAGAAGAACTGGAGGAAATCGTTCTCATGACGTTGACCGACTTCATTGCCCGGCTGCCCGGCGGAGCGCGGAAGAGCGGAGGCGGCTACATGGCCCGCTGCCCGGCGCACGAAGACCGCCTCGCGTCGCTGTCGATCAACGAGGGAGACGACGGGCGCGTCCTCCTGAAGTGCCAAGCTGGCTGCGACACGGAAACGATCATGTTGAGACTTGGTCTCACGATGAAAGACCTCTTCCCGAACGGCAACAGCGCAAAGGCGAGCGCGCCTCAATCAAAGATCGTGGCCACTTACGATTACAAAGACGAATCAGGCAAGCTTCTCTTTCAGACGGTGCGTTTGGAGCCGAAGAATTTTCGCCAGCGCAGACCGAACGGCAAAGGCGGATGGATTTGGAACCTCGAAGGCGTGCGACGGGTCCTCTACCGGTTGCCGGAACTCCTGGATGCGGAGAAAGCGTTCAAAGCGAACCTTGCGTTCGATGAATCACTCGACGATGGGTCGGAAGATCATGTGATCATCACGGAGGGCGAGAAAGACGTCGAGACTGCTCGCGCATTGGGTTTCGTCGCCACGTGCAACCCGATGGGCGCGGGCAAATGGGACGACGGGTACTCCAAATTTCTGGAATTCGCGGACGTCACGATCATCGCGGACGCAGACCCTCCGGGACGAAAACACGCCGAGCAGGTCGCCCAATCACTGCGCCGCCGTGCAAAGGCAAGGGAAACGACAGTTTTGGAGCTGCCCGGCGCGAAAGACTTTACCGAATGGGTCGAGAAGGGCGGTGCGAAAGGTCTTGCCGAATGGGTCGAGAAGGGCGCTGCGCGCAAAGATTTCATCAACTTGCTCAGCGGAGGGCGTCCGCCTGATGCGCCAGCCGCAGAAGTTCCGGACAAGAAAGCCAGCGCAGATAAGAAAGTGGACGACCGCCCGACCATCGTGTACACCAATCGGCAGCTGGACGAGATCACCACGGAGGCCATCGAGGTTCTGAACCGGACGAACGCGCCGCCCGTCCTCTTCACCAGAGGGCTCGACCTCGCGCGGATCGGCACGAGCAAGGAGGGGTTTCCCGTCATCGAAATGGTGGACGGCAACAAGCTCCGCGCGCGTCTCGCCGCTGTTTCCGACGCCATCGGGATCAAAGGGGACGAAGCGGAGGAGTACAACTGCTTCCCGAACAAAGACGTGGTGGCGAACGTCTTGGCACAGGGCTCTTGGCCCTTCCCCGGACTGCTGAACATAACCGAGTGCCCGATCGTGAGGCCGGACGGTTCCATATTCCGAAGCGCGGGCTACGATCCGGCAACCCGGCTCTACTACGTTCCGCAACCCGGCTTCACAATGCCCGACGTGCCAGACAGCCCGACTCCGGAAGAAATCATCGCGGCGCGCAAGCTTCTCGCGGAGCCCTTCCTCGACTTCCCGTTCGCGGACGAGGCCAGCCGGGCGAACATGATGGGACTCGCGATCACGCCACCGCTGCGCTCCATCATCGAGGGATGCGTGCCGCTGGCGGCAATAGACGGCGCTGCGGCCGGGACCGGGAAGGGGCTGGCGGCTCAAGTCGCTTGCGTAATCGCTACCGGCAAGGAGAAGGCCGTGATGACCGCGCCGGGAGACGAGGACGAATGGTGCAAGAAGATCACGGCCACGTTGCTTTCGGGAGCGTCGCTGCTCTTGATCGACAACGTGGAGGGCGAATTGAAAGACCCCAGTCTGGCGGCCCTGCTCACCACGAAATGGTGGGAAGACCGGCGCTTCCGCGAGCACGCGAAATACACGTTGCCGAACCTCCTGACGCCCATCGCCACGGGCAACAACCTCATGCTTGGGGGCGACATACCGCGCCGCTGCTACTGGATCAGGATGGTGGCGGCAACTTCGCGGCCGTGGGAGAGGACGGGATTCACGCACCCCCAGCTGATCGCCTGGGTGAAGGAGAATCGCGGGCGGCTCGTCGCCGCGATCTTGACGTTGGCGCGCGCTTGGTTCGTCGCCGGAAAGCCGAAAGGGAAAAAAGCCCTCGGCAGCTTCGAGGACTGGTCGCTAACTATAGGCGGCGTGCTCGAAAACGCCGCGATCAGCGGCTTCTTGGGCAACCTCGAAGAGCTGTACAAGAAGGCCGACGCATCGGAGTCTCAGTGGGAGAACTTCCTCGACGCGCTTGCGGCGGAGCACAAGAAGGCAGAGAAGGATACGTTCACAACGGCTGACCTGATCGCGGAACTCAAATGGAACGCCGACCTCAAGAAGGCTCTGCCGGATCACGTGGCGTTCGACGAAAAAGCCGAGCGCGGCTATCAAACCAAGCTGGGGATGCAGTTGTCCAAGCGCGACGGCAAGCGCTTCGGCAAATACGGCATCCACCTCGAAAAAGAGACCGGCGCGAAAGGCCCGGTGACGAAGTGGAAGATCGTACTCGATAAACCGGAAGAGTGGGCCGCCGCTCAACAAGCCGAGGCCGGGAAAGCCGCCGCTAACTAGACTTAGTAGACTTAGTAGACCTACTAGACTTATTGCGATGTTAATCCACGTCGCTATTGACTAGACCTCTTAGACCTAATAGACCTGCGCTACTATGACGCGCGGGAGAAAAATCTAGCCTCTACGTATATCTATATGGGCGTCATAGGGAAACAGGTCTACTAAGGTCTAGAGGTCTAGAGAAGAACCTCTTGATCCACATCCACGTGTCCACGCGCGCATAAGCGCTACTTGCTCGCATGTGGTCGTTCGGTAAAAAAGTCCAGTTGAAGCGGCCTATCCGGGCCGCTTTTTCATTGTGTTTTCATTTTGGAGGAACAGATGGGCGTCGATTCGCCGATTCCGGAGCTTCTAGACGTTCACGAGATCGCGCAGAGGATTGGCTGCGGCGTGGGAGCCGTGCGCCTCGCCATCGCGAACAAAGAGTTGAAGTGTCGCCGGATCGGCAAGAAGTTTCGCTCGACGCCGGAGGAAGTGGCTGAGTGGATTCAGAGGACGGGTGGGTACAAGAGCGCTGAAGACGGCCTTGAAACGGCGCGAAAGCCGGGGCAAAGACGGGGCAAGTCGTCGTTAAGGGTAGCCAAATCAGCGTGATGCTGACGGCCAACGGATACGCGATCCGTTGGTACGGGGTCGAAGCGTGGACTAGGCATACGGCATAGAGGCGGCTAACCCTGCCATCAGTCTGTGGCGAACGGCATTCAACGTTATAGGAGGCGTGTCGGAGATGAAGGGTAGGTCCAAGAGCGTGATGGAGAACCAAGCGGTTGCGGCGGCGCGCCGCGCGGAGGTTGCCGCCGCGTTCCGGGCGCAACTCTTGGCCGAACTCGGCGGGACTCCTACGACGAGTCAACTCGCGCTCATAGACGTAGCCACGAGCGCTTATGCCGAGAGCCAAGAACTTTCTGCGCTCTTTCTGCGCTGCAAGACGACCGACGACGACATGACCCGGCTCGGCTTGGCGCGCGGGCAACTCGCGCGTGTTCTCCGCGCGTTGGGTCTCCCGAACGGCAGCGGCGCTGATCCGGACGGCGCCATAGACGTGCCCGACCTCATCCGGCGCTACACCACAAAGCCAAAGGAGGATCATGATGGCTCGACAGAATCCCGCTGACGAACTCCGGGAGTTGAACCTTGCCGCGCGCGAGGGGCGACTGGACGTGGTCGAGTTCCTCGAAAGTAACTTCTACATCCCCGGCAGTCTCTTCCGCGCCAAACCAATCCGCTTCGAGTCCTGGCAGAAGGAGAGCGTGCTGCGTCCCGTCTTCGAGCGACGCGCCACCGGCAAGGATACTTTCCTCAACGGTCTGCCCAAGAAGAACGGCAAGAGCACGCTTTCCGCGTGCGTCGTGGCGGACGCGCTGCTTCTTGATGACTACTTTCCAGAGTGCTACTCAGCGGCTGGCGACATGGATCAAGCGCGGGTCATTTTCGAGCAAACCAAGCGCGCTTTCGAGGGTGGTCCGCTCTCCCGCTTCGTGAAGATTCATCGAGACGTGATCGAGCGCATCGATGGGAACGGCTTCTATCGCGTGCTGGCGTCGGATGCTCCTGGCGGTCATGGCAAGAACGCCTCCGCAGTTTTCTGGGACGAGCTGTGGAACCAAAGCAACTACGATCTTTGGGAAGCGTTGACGCACAGCCCGACGCGCGAATCGCCGTTCCATTTCATCACCACGTACGCCGGTTATTTCCCGCACAAAGGCAACTTGTTGTGGGATTTGTTCAGTCGCGGGCAAACGGGCGACGATCCGAAGCAGTACACGTTCTGGCGCAGCGGTCCGGACGCCAATCTGGCGTCGTGGATCACGCCGGAATACCTTGCTTCGCAGAAGAAGCGCCTGCCGGATCGCATCTTCCGCCGCCTGCATTTGAACGAGTGGGCCGTCGCGGACGACACGAAAGTGTTTCGCATTCCGCAGGAAGTCTGGACGGGTGGCTTTGAGAACTACATCCCCTGCACCGCTCCGGTTCTTTGCTACTCCGTCGGCATCGACTTGGCGAAGAGCAGCGACTACACCGCTTGGACTGTGGTGCGCAAGGACGTCGAGCCCAAGCGCCTCGTCGATTGCGGACGGTTGCCGCACATGGACTTCGGCGAGCAGGCCAAACTCCTGGCGGCCATCTGCGCGCGCTTCGGGAACGTTCCGGCAACGGTGGACGCCACGGGCGTGGGCTCGGCCGTGATCGAGATGCTGGAGGCGGAGGGTGTGAACGTGGAGCCCTTCGTGTTCAACCTGGCCAGCAAGACGCAGATCGTCACGGATTTGCAAGTGGGCTTCGAGCAACGGCAATTGTTGTTGCCCAAAGAGGGCCGCACGCTGGACGAGTCGCGCGCCGCTCAGGACTTGGAGACGGAGCTGTTTGCCTATGATTCGAAGCCCTCGGCGACGCACATCAAGTTCGGGGCGAAGAGCGGTTTTTTCGACGACATGGTGACGGCTCTGGCTCTGGCTTGGCACGACGCGGTTCCGGGGGAACGCGCGCCGCAGACGACGTTCG
This sequence comes from uncultured Acidobacteriota bacterium, assembly GCA_963846235.1. GTDB lineage: Bacteria > Acidobacteriota > Terriglobia > Acidiferrales > UBA7541 > Palsa-189. The sequence goes on along the minus strand of CAWJVF010000002.1, from coordinate 528,874 downwards.
TGAGCTTGACCCCGCCCGAGCCGAAGCTCGTGCCGGGCAAACCGATGACGCCTGAGGAGGCCGAAGCGTATCGCCGATGGGATGACTCATTTTATGACGGCAGCCGGGGCGGCACATATTTCATTCACTGAGTTTCGCGGGCGGGCGCACTCATGCTGGGCGCGCGTCGCGAAGCGCGCGCGTGCGGGGTCGCTTAACGGAGGTGCCTCCGCCGCGCGCGTCAAGGAGCTTCGCGTGGTCATGCCGCGCGAACAGCGTGGTGGGGGCGGGGCCAAACTTCTCCTTTGCGCACCCTGCCCTTGCCGCGTTTCGCAAAAAGTTTTCGCGTGGCTTCGTCCAGCCATAGTCACCACGCGATTCGCGCGGCGGGCGGCTCGGTGGTCTGCCCTGGCTGCGGAGCCGCCGATGCGCGCGGGAAGCAGCACCAACTGAGTAGGAAAAACGAAATGAGCCCAAATTATCTATGCGGTCGATGCGGGGCGCAACATTTCGAGATGAAAGACGCTCTGCTCGCGGCGAATCCCGGGGCGGCGACGTGCCCCGCGTGCGGCGGAGCGGTGGACGACTCCGGGCACACGCTGGAGGATCAGCCAGCGCAGAAGAAGGCATGAATATGAACAACGAGCTTCGCGGGACGCGTCTCCATCTCCGGCTTCGCGTCCTCGCGGGGAAAAGCGGTGGGCGATACTCCCCTTGGGCGTCGCCCGCCGCGAAAGATTCGATCTTTGCGGGGTGCGGGATTGACCTCCACTCGCCCTGCGGAGCGGGCGGCGGCGCAGAGCACCCAGCGCGCGCCTCACCGATTGCGAGGGGCGTTGTGCCGACCCGCACGATGCCCTTTCGCAGAAGTTTTTTCAGGGTGAGTGGAGCGAGAAGCATCGAGGGCGGGAGAAAGTCATAGGAGGAATCACATGGAAACACAACTCGCGGTTGCGATGAACCGGGCGTTCGGCGTTCGCGGCGAATCTGCGCCGCTCGAAATCCGCCGCGCGATCTACGGCTCGGAGCTGCGCAGCATCGACGAGAAGGCGAGAACGCTCGACATCATCAGCAGCACGGAGAGGATTGATAGATACGGCGACCGCGTGAAATCTCAAGGAATCCGCACGCAGGATTACATGAAAAGTGGCGGACCGATCCTGTGGTCACACGACACGCACACCCCGCCCGTGGCGAAGACGCTCTCCATCGGCACGCAGGCGAATCCGCCCGCGCTGCTGCAACAAATCCAATTCGCCGACCACGATTTCGCGGAGACAATTTTTCAACTTTACCGCCAGAAATTTTTGACTTCATTTTCAATTGGCTTCAGGCCGCTCTCGGAGCCGGAGCCGATCTTGGATCAAGCGACGGGCCGGACCACAGGTTTCATTTTCCACAGCGTCGATCTGATCGAAACCTCCTGCGTTTCCACGCCGGCAAATCCTTCTGCGGTGGCGAAAGCCATCGAGTCCGGCGCGTGCAATGCCGCCGAGGCGGAGCAGATCTTTCACCAGTCTTACGACTTGGTCACGTTGGCGCGCACGGTGGAGGACCTGGGCAGCAAGATCGACGCCATGCACTCGATGATGGTGGAGATGATGGCGATCTTGAAGAAGAAGTTGCCGAAGAGCGTAGCTGAATGCGAGGAAGAGTTCTTGGCCTCGGTCCTCTCGTGAACCGACCGGTCATGATTGATTGTCACGTGTTCGGGCCGGAGTCGGCGAACGTCACGAGGGTGTGGGTCGTGGAGGTGGGTGATGGTGAAGAGGAGATGCGCGGTCTGTGCGTTTCCTGCGGAGAAGTCCGCGCTCTTTGCAAGTGCAAGCGCGGAAAAGATGCTGAGCACTGACAAAACGTTTTTGCTCGCCCGGAAGATTTACCGCGCGGCGCGGCGCGAGGGCGCGCTCGATTTTCCGGCCCACGAATTCGGCGAGGCGCTCCGGGGACCGCTGCGCGTTTTCGGAGGCGTCGAAAAATGGAACATCTCCGCCGCCGAAGATTTGTCGCTGCGGTATCTGTTCGACGCCGTGAAGCGCCGTGACGTCACCGCGACCGTGGAGCACTTGCGAAACGTCGTCAGCCTGTGGAAGCGCGGCGATTTGGAGCGCGCCGCGTGAAGACCGTGGTCAAGTCGGCGACGATAGACGCGGTGCTGGTGCGGGCGCGGAAAACTTTCGTGAGCGCGTTCGTTGACGGCGCGAGGACGACGCCTCCGAAGAGCCCGGAGGACCGCAGGAGGCCACGATGAGCCCGGTCAGGAAAGCGCACCAGCCCACGGCACCGCCGCCGGTCTGGGCCAAGGTGTTGAGCTACGACCCGAGGAAAGGCACGGCCAGCGTAATCACACAAGAAGAGATCGGCCGCAAGCTCAAGATTCCGTGGGAAGTCTTGAAGCAATCGCCGCCGCTGGAGCTTGGTGCCGTCGTGCGGATCAACTTCGATGTGCACGGTTTCGTGAGCGGCATCCATCCGGTCGTTGAGGCAGCGTGATGCCGAAAGACATACGCTTGCTGCGCATCGCCGCGCTCGACCCAACAAAAATGTTGGCGTGGGCAAGGACGGTCGGCAATGGCGACAGGGGATACTTTTTGGATCGCGGTTTGCTGCTCAGCCTCGGCCACGTCGAAGCGGGCCAGCTCGTCTGCGTGGAGTTCAACTCCCTGGATGAGCCAATTGCCGTGTGCAAGGCAAGGACGAAGTGATGGCGGCCATAATCACTGAGGCACTGGACAGCCACGGCGGCCATGACACCGCGGTTCACGACACACCTGTCCCTCAGTACAAGTGTCCTACTTCAAACATGAAGTGAGAATACAGGCATGGCTATGGTTGAAGAACTGCTGGAGCTTGAAGACACGCCTGGGGAGGTAGTAAACTCTCGTCCGTCCCCCGTCCGTTTCACGCTTAAGGTAGCGTCTGTGGCTCTCGAAAATTCAGCCGATACTCCTGCGCAAACAACTGGTTTGAATCCGATCCGGCATGGCAATTGGGCCCAGTGGGCGGCAGTGTGTGTAGCCATTCTAATTGGGCTCATCAACACCGGATTGTTGCTAGGGTTTCGCCACGCCGATAATGCAACCAAAACTTCCGACGAGCACGTCAATGGCTTGATTACGGGAAAACTAGACCCAGCCGTAAAAGGCATCAACGACCACATGGACGGCAAATTCGATTCCATGTCTAAACAGTTGGCTGATATGACTGGGAAGATCGGGAACGTTGAAGGCCAACTGGAGGTGCTTCGCAGCCGCCAGGCCAAGCAGGAGCAGGAGCAGAAGCAGCTTGGAGACCGGGTAGGTCAGCAGGAGGCCCTCAACAGAATCCAAGACCCCAACCTAATTCTCGGCATAATCAGGACAGACATTAAGCTGGCGCAAGACGGACAAACCACGCTTTCACCCTCTCAGTTAGCCGACTTTAAGGCAGCCCTTCGCGTACTGCCTTCATCGGCCCGAGAATATTGGATAACGGCGGCTGACATCATCAACTATCAGTCTTTGGTAAATCAGTTGGGCGGTTTCGCCCCCGATCCACGCACGCTAGCAAAATCGTGCATCACGGGAGGGCCCGGTATAGTTAGCCGATCTAATATCTTTTCCGGGACCTTTCAAAATTGCATCGTTGACTTAGATACGCAGGTTTTTCAGGACGCTACATTTCAAAATTCCGTTATCCGCTACCGAGGCGGACCTGTCTCCCTCACCAATGTACGATTCATCAATTGTTGGGTTGCTTTGAACTTACCTGCTGGACCTGTGACGCCAACACAGCAAAAACTTCTTCTTGCCTTACTGAATTCTCCTGATCAGAAGACCGTCCAAGTAGAGGCGAGATAAAGCCCTCTGCCTTCCGGCCTGCGCCCCGCGCCCCCTTCGCGCAGGGCGTAACTGCTCATTTTGGTTTTTCGAGCTTCCTAGGCGCGTCAACGAGGGCCTGATATTCAGCAGACAGGGTACGAATCTTTTCCATGACTGCTTCAGCTTCGCTGGTATTCGGCTCCATTCGTTGTAGCTCTTTCCATAGCTGATGGATGCGCTCTAATTTTTGGGAAGCTGTATCCATCGACGCCGCCTTCTCATGCCCTACTCCGGGCATATGTCGAGGAGTGCTGGCACTAGTGGAATTTAACATGACCTTCAATTATTGGTAATGGTACTAGATGGTGGCGGAGAGGCATCCTACCAGTCGAAAGAGCGCGAACGGTAGAACGCTTGCCCCTCTGCCTTCGGCCCACGCTCCGCGCCGCCGCCGAGTACCGTCAGGTCACGCCGACTTCCATCACTTCGTAGTTGATGTTCTTTGTCTGGTTTTGCACCCGGAAAACCGCGAGCGCCGTCTCCGCCTCTTCCTCGGTGCGGAAGGCGGCGCTCCTCGCGGCCTCCATCGTGTGAAACCACGCAAATTCGAACCACGTTGTCGCCGGTTCCGTCGTCGTGGCCGGGCGATCTTCCCGGCGGGCACCCAGGTAGCGGCGGCTGCGGTTCTTTTTGTGGCGCATCAGGATGAGAAAAGGCATCACACGGCCTCCCCTTTTGTTTCCGGCGCGTTCGCTTCTGCCCAATGTGCCGGGTTCCCGCAATAAGCGTGCTTCGAGTAACGATGCACGGCGGCTTGATACAAGTGGCTCCCGCAGTTTCTGCATACCATGTGGATGTGGCCGTCCACGGGTCTCTTCCCCCAGTCGTAGTCCTCGCCGCCGCACCCGGGGCAGACCACGCCCGTGTGATCGGAGACCGGCTTGGGGGGCTCTTTCACTTTCTTGATCATCGCGATTCCTCCGTTCATGAAAATGAGAAAGTTGACTCCCCGGAGGGAGACAAACCAAAAGCGATTCAGTTTTCAGTCGGAGTTCGTTAAGCGTTGATCGTTAAAGCGTTGTTCGTTGCGCGGCGAAAGTTCCGAATGATTCTTGGCCGCCGTTTTTGCCAGTTACGGCAGCCTTGCCTCGAATGTAGGAACGTAGAAGTCTTATAGCTGAACGCCGGATATTTTTCAAGTAGCTTTCCCGGCCCGCCCCGTCTTCTTTACTTAGCGTCGGCGCTAGTATATAATCAGCACTATGGCCACGGAAAAGCAGATCAAGGCGGCGGCTTCCCTCCTCGGAATGCTCGGCGCGCGGGCCGGTGCGAGCAAAGGCGGCAAGGCGCGCGCCGCCATGATGACTCCCAAGGAGCGCAAGGCTTTGGCGAAGCTGGCGATCCGCGCCAGATGGGCGAAGCGGAAAGGGAAGAAGTGATCTCGCTAGACAAGTCGCGCATACCCGAAGACAAGCTCGACGATCCACGATTGGCCGAGTGGGAGGAAGCTCTAGCCAAGAGCTGGTCTGACGAAGCTTACGTGCTTCAATCCTGCCTGCATGAAGCTGCACACGAGCATTACGCGAAGTTAGCTGGTGCCGTCGCGGTGACTCTTTACGGTCCGGTGGCTTTTTATGACTGCGAGACCGACACGTTCGACATCGGCAACATGGGAGTCCAACCTAATTTTGGCGACGGCTTATCTGTGCAGTTGCTGGCGATGGCTCGCTGGTACGCGGCGGGCGGCGTAGCCGTACGCGTGTTGACCGGGAGGGAAGAAGACCCTGGCGATAGTGTGACCTCACGGACTGGAAGGTTTATTCCAGTGAGTGCAAGCGCCTATTTCCTCAAGCTTCAGAAGCGGACGTCTTAGAAGTTTGGGAAGCCGCCAAGCTCGACGTGGAGCGAGATCTGCGCAAGCCCGCGTTCCGCCGATACCTTTGGGACCGTGCTCGTGAATTCAAGAAGCAACTGGAGCAGTTAGCGCAGCAAGCGCGCCGCGCCGGTGCATGAACACCGGACGCGACGCTGACCAAAATCGACAACTGGAGGTCGAAGATGGCTAACGAAGATTCTACCTATCCGAAGCCGCTGTCTTTCAGACGGGCCATAAAAATCTTGAACATGAGGGAGGACCCCTACGACCATCTGCTGAAGCGGGGGAAGACCGACGCGCGGACCATCAGCTACCTCAAAGGCCGCGCCTCCGTCAGGATCGTGGCGGACCTCTTCGGCGTGTCGCCTAAATTCGTGGCGGAGGCCGTGTTCTACAACCCGAACTTCACCATGCCCGACTTCTCCCCGGGAGGTCCGGAGAGGCCGGGTGACAAGACGCTTTGGTCCAAAGGTAAGGGAGCGTGGTAAAGAACATGGCCGAGAACGATTCTAGAACCGAAACCAAGAAGCCGCGACGAGAGCGGGGCAGCGGGCGGCTCTGGAAGATCGGCAATATCTGGTACATCCAATATTACGTGAACGGGGCACAGCGGCGCGAAACGACGCGGTCAACCGACGAGAAGTTCGCGCGGAAGCTCTTGAATCGGCGGATCGGCGAGGCCGCTGCGGGGACGTACCGCGAATTGCGGCGCGTGACCTACGAGGATTTGCGCCGCGCCTTCTTCGACGACTACATCACGAACAAGAGGAAATCGCTGCGCTGGACAAAGGACGGGGAGCCGCGCCTCGATCCGGTGACGCGGCTGGACGGATTCTTCTCCGGGTACCGCGCCTCGGTGATCGACGCCGAGCTGATGGTGAAGTTTCAGAAGAAGCTTCAGGCGTCGGGGAAGTCCGACGCGACGATCAACCTCTCGCTTGCCGCGCTGCGGAAGATGTTCAGCATCGCGAAGAAGAACCGCACGATCAGAGAGGTGCCCTATTTCCCACGGCTCAAGTTGAACAACGTGCGCAAGGGCACGCTCCCGCACGACAAGTATCCGGAGTTGCTGGCGGCGCTGCCGGAGCGTCTTCGCCCGGTCCTGGCGCTCGGTTACCATACCGGTATGCGGCTCGGGGAGATTCAGCGGCTCAGGTGGGAGCAAGTGAAGTTCCTCGACGGGGTGATCCGCCTCGATCCCGGCGAGACCAAGAACGACGAGGGCCGCGCTATTCCCGTGAACGAAGAACTCATGCGCGTGCTCAAGGCGGAGTACCTCAAACGGGAGCCGGGCTGCCCGTTGGTGTGCGGCAGGAACGGACGGGCGATCCGGGACTTCCGGCGCGTGTGGTACGATCGGTGCTCGAAGCTGGGCTTGGGCACCTTGGAGAAGCGCCCCGGTCGCCGGCGAGCGAAGTATCGCGGGCTCATCTTTCACGATCTGCGTCGGACGTTCATCACCGACGCGGAGAACTCCGGTGCTCCACGGCACGAGATCATGAAGGGGACCGGGCACAAGACCGAGAGCGTCTACAAGCGGTACGCCATCGGAAGCGTGGAGGGGCAGCGCGCGGCGACGGAGCGCGTGGCGGCCTACCGCGCGGCGCTGAACGGGGCAAAAACGGGGCAAATGGAGGTTTTTCAGGCGGTCGAAGAGGCCGCTGGAAACGTGACAACTCTCACAAAGCAATAGACCTGTGCCGGAGTGGCGGAATGGCAGACGCGGCGGACTCAAAATCCGTTGGGCGCAAGCCCGTGAAGGTTCGACTCCTTTCTCCGGCACCATTACTCTCTACCACTTAGCGGCTTTCTGAAGTCGCGCAAGGCTATAAGCTTGGCGAACTTGCGGACTGCCCCCAACGGGGAAAATCGAGCTTATCTTTCTTGAAGGTGTGCAGAGCGTCCAATGCTTCTTTAATCGCCAGTTTTTCCGACTCTCGTCCCGAAGTTCTGGACAGCACTTGTAATCGTACAAGAATGGCTCTTTCAGCAATGTCAACGCGTTCTCGTAAGTTCCCCTGCGGAATCTCTGAAACCGCATCCAGGTAAGGCACCTGCCAGGTTGCGAACTTTAAATCCATGAACACCTCACCATCGCATTTTAATTTTCAGACTCTAGCTGTTGGGCTGAGGCCCCAAGTGCTCCGTTTAAGCACAAGGGCCGTCGGCAAAGGCGCGCCGGCAAGTGTGTTAAAGAGAGACGGTTACATTACATCTCTGTGGACAGATCATCCATACTCGTAAGCCCGTAGGAGAACGTGGAAGACCTGTCAATGTCGCAATCGGCGATGCTTTCTTCGCCTTCGGCTAGCGCGTGCCGCGAAATCGCGGCGACCGAGTCTTATCGGCGACGATTAGCCAGAGTTTCTAGTTGGCGACGCCAAGCCTTCAACAGTCTGAGATTGGAAATGAGATTCCTCACTTTTGCCAGATTCACAATCAGCTGGAGCTCCGCCGGTTTATCGTCAGGATCGAGAACGATGAAGTCTCCCCTAAAATCGAGCTGGGAAGCGTCGCCGCGCAATGCAACGGCGAGCGCCTCCATGCTGCGCCCCATTTCCTTCGCCTCGTTCGTCCATTTTTGAATTTGCCGCTCGATCTCCGCTAGCTCGACAAGGCCTCCGACGGCAGCTCGAGAGAATTGAGTCTTTGAGGTTGACATGCGCGCGAACCTCCGACCATTCGACAAAGAATGTCGCACCATACAGGGGATACCCCACGGCCGCCTATAGATAAATTAGTGTACGAAGCCTTAAGGGTAGATAAATATTAGTTCAAAAAGCGTAGGACTCGGCGTGCGGTTTGTGCTGCGATATCAAGCCTCGATGAGCCCGTTGCGTATGGCGTAGCGCACTAACTCCGCCGTCGAGCGGCAGTTTACCCTGAGCATGATATTGCGTCTGTGCGTTTCCACCGTCTTCTGACTTATGCCAAGCATCTCGGCAATTTTCTTGCTATTACGCCCCTGGGAGAGAAGTCTGACGATCTCTTTTTGCCGATTACTCAGTCGCGGCGCTGGTTTTGCCCCTTCAGTCTTTCGCGGTCGGTGGGTGGCAGGCGTCGTCGCTGCTGGATAGAAGGTTTGGTTCTTGAGCACGGTTTTAATCGCGGACACGAGATCGCGGTCAGGCGCGCTCTTCAGGACGTACCCGTGTACGCCCACTCGTCGCAACTCGTCGATTAACTCGTCATTCTCATGAACTGTGAGGATCAATACTTTTGTGTCTGGCAGGTCGGTAAGGACGTCGCGCGCGGCATCCAGGCCGTTGATCTCGGGCATACTGAAATCCAGGATGGCCACGTCCGGCTTGCAGAATTTGGCTTTTTCTACCGCCTCTCGTCCATTGCATGCCTCGGCTACGACGGTCCAATTCGGATAGTTTTCAACGATGGCGCGAACGCCTCGTCGAAGCACGTTGTGGTCATCTGCAATCAGAAAACGAAGTTCAGGCACCTGCTCCCCCTGGGTAGAGAGCCGAGGCGACCCCCAAAATCGGTGCGTGCACCCCTTGCTTCGTTGATGCCCAGCGCGTCTTTAGGGTTTCGGGTTTCTACTGTATTCTAAAGACGTGAGAGCCGTAACCGTCGAGCGCAGTGTCCCGAGCCGTCGTTCCAAGCCCTCGTTCCAAGCGAAATCTCCCGACGCGTTTCCTCCGCCATTTACACATTTACAAAGGATGGGATCGGTGCGGGCTGAAAACAGGACGCAGGAAATCGTAGGGCTTACCTTCACGCCGAGCTGTCATTCTGAGCGAAGTGTCCCGATGCATCCTCTTCCGGAAATTGCGTTTCGGCAATTTCCTGGTAGTGTCCTGATTCAAATTTAAATTGTGTGGAATGTGACGTCCGCCGGCATCGCAGCATGATCAGGCTGGGGCATACGTCAGTCTAATCGTGTCCTCGCCAAGGCGATCGGTGGAAACAAGGCGGAGCGGGGGCCGTGGGCCGGAAAAGAATGGCTTTCCACGCCCAAGCACGACAGGGTGGAAGTAAAGTCGATACTCATCAATAAGACCAAGGTCGGTTAGGCTTCGTGCCAGGTCTGGCCCGGAGACAGAAATCTCGCCGACGAGCTGAGCCTTCAGGCCACGTATCACCGCCTCGATGTCATCTGAAACTAGTGTGGCGTTCGGTCCAACTGACTTCAACGAGCGCGACACGATCCACTTCGGTTGGCTCCGCCACGCCGCCGCGAATTCGTGATGTTCCGCATTCCACTCAGGACGGTCTTCGTCCCAATACCGCATTATCTCGTACATGCGGCGACCGTACACACTGCCGGTTAGGTCGCGCACGTGCTCTATCCAGTGACGAAAGAGCGCGGGGCCTGTCCGCAATTCCAGGTGGTCGACATAGCCGTCCAGGGACTGGTTCATCCCGAATACGAACTTCGCCATGCTCTCATCCTCGGAGACCCAAGCCGGACGGTAATTTTACTCGGTGCCGCTACGGGACTTCAATACAGCTGGCAGAGTCGCCGCTCATGCAATTTATCGCGACATTTCCTCTACCAATTCCTCAAGCGTCCAGAGCCTTTGAGCCTGGTGCCGACATGCCCGAAAATTCAAATTAGGAGACTACCAATTTCCGTCGGGACACGAAGTCGAAGCGCGCATTTTGTCGCGGTGCTTTTCGGCGAATCTCTCTTTGCTCTTTTGACAATTCCTCCATTCGAATACTCGCCGCGCAGCTCCTAAGCATTTGTAGCTCAGGTTGCCCGACGCTTCCCCGCGGAAGTCAACCCGTATGGCGAGCTTTCGCCGCTTCAAAACGTCGGGAGACCTGAGGCTTTTCGGGCCCGGCGCATCACCTAAGACATTTCAGTCCTTGTTAGGAAGCCTTGGCGATTTTGGCGACGTGGATGGTGCTGCCAGCCTGGTCGACGGTTCCGGTTACCTTTACTTTCTCCCCGGCGAATTGCTCGGCCTTTTTCTGATCGTCTATCTCATAAGCGGTCTTGCTCGATGCGTCGTAGAGAACGAACTTGGCTCCGGCTTTGACGCAGGCCGTGGTACACGCCTTATCGCTCGCCGCATTGCTTGGCATGTTGTGTTGCTTCTCCATCATTTCGTGGGAACCCATCTTCGCGCACGAACTGTCCATCACTTCTCCGGTTATCGTCTGCTGTTTCTGAGCCGCGAAACTGGAGCTTCCCACCATCACCAGCGATACCACGAGACCGATAGCTATACTTTTCATGCTCTTCTCCTTTTCTTATTTGGATTCGAGAGGAAACTTACTCTTCGGACAAAACCTCCTGAAGCCGCGAATACAGCCGGGCACTGACGGCGAGAGGAACTTCAAACGGCTCCGCATCCACCAGAATCTTCAGCATCTTGCCTGTGCTGTCGAAGACCACACGGCAACGCCTGCACTTGGAGATGTGATCCTCGAGTTGCGCCCGCAATTCGGCAGAGCACTCGTCGTCGAAGTACTCCGAAAGATTCGCCAGCACCTCTTCACAAGTCAGCATTTTCATCTTTCGGCCTTATCTCCCCGCGGCTCGCATCAGCATCATGCCCATCATGCTCTTCACGTCAGCGGCGGTATCGACCACCTTCCTGCCGAACGGGCGCCGCTGCTCGAGCGACGTACACAGGGCCTCTCTCATCATCAGCCTTGCGCGCAGGAGCCGCGACTTCAGCGCCGGCAGGTTGACCTCCAGAACGTCGGCAGCCTCTTTTGCGCTCATGCCTTCCACATCGCAAAGGATCAGGGCCTCACGATAGATTGCCGCCAGGGAGCAGATCGCCTTCTCGACCAGCTCGCGGAGTTCCTGCTTTGTGTACAGTTTCTCGGGATCGGCAGCCCACGGCTCAAATCGGCGTGGGAATTCTTGATTCTGCGAGGCCGGCGATTCGTCCAGCGAGACATGCTCTTTCCGCGCTTGGCGCTTTTGAAGAGCTTCGTTTACGGCAATGCGGGTTAGCCAAGTCGTAAAGCGAGACTCGCGACGGAATTGATTTAAATGGCGATACGCTTTGATGAACGTGTCCTGCATCGCATCTTCGGCGTCTTCCACTTGGCCCAGCACGGCTAGGGTCACGCGAAACACGCGTCGCTCGTGGCTTCGCACCAACGCCCCAAAAGCCTGACGGTCACCGCTAAGGACGCGCTCAATCAGGCGCAGATCCTCGTCGGCCGCGTCAGGCTGCCTCTCGTGAGCGGCTTCCGTCATTTACAAAGGATGGGATCGGTCCCGGCCGAAAAAGGATGCAGAAAATCGCGGGGAACTTACACCCACCCCGAGTTGTCATTCTGAGCGCAGTGTCCCGAGTCGCTTCTTCCGGAAATTGCGTGTTTGCAATTTCCGTCGGGACACGAAGTCGAAGAATCTCTCTTCGTCTCTCTTCGTTTTTTTTAATCGCATTTCTCCCTTCGTCCAAATACCACCCGCGCCGAGCTTCCTAAGCCTCTGTAGCTCAGGTGTGGGCGCCGACGCTTTCTCGGCGCCAGACCTGAGGCTTTCCCATTCATTCGAATAAATGGATCCCCGCGGTTGTTCGAACGAATCGGGCTTTTGACGTCGTTCGAATGACTCAAGTAGTTAACACGGTAGAAATATGGTACTAACTGTGCTATAGTCAGGTATGTCTGCTGGCCAAAGACTCCTTCCGCGCCGTTCCCTGACCGAACAATTCGTGCCCCTGGTCTCTGCCCGGGTGCCGCTCTTCCGCCCGGCGACCGGCTGCCTCCGGGGCCGCGACCGCCGCTCCCGGATCGTGGCCGCCAACCGGCCCGACCATACGTTCACCATCGCGAGTAATTGCAAGCGCGATGGGCAGAAAAATCCTGACGCTAACGCCCGTTTCTTGCCCTATCTAACCATCTTTAGAATGAACACTTGCACAAAAAAGGTAGGGGGGTGGGGGGTGCCGATTCTCAACTCTTACTCTAACTCCGCGCAGCGGAATGCAAGGCTTGGCGAACGGGTTGGCGTGCAATTGCACCCCCGATGCGATTGCGCTACAGTGCGGCTCAAGGTTCAGGTGAGAACTTCTAGGGAGGCGGCAGTCCCATGCGCACATTTATGAAGCCTTCGCGGTTACTCGTGGCTCCTCTCTTGGCGGCTATTGTGGTGACGACCTTTGCCGCTTCGGGTTCGGCCCAGGACCGTAGTCAGGGCCGCTCCATGGTTATCTCGCGTAATGGCATCGTCGCGGCGGAATCGCCGCTGGCGTCGCAAGCCGGTGTGCAAATGCTCGAGCGCGGCGGGAATGCTATCGATGCCGCCGTCGCCGCGAACGCCATGATGGGCCTGGTCGCGCCGATGTCCAACGGCATCGGAGGCGATCTTTTCGCCATCGTCTACGACGCCAAGACCGGAAAGCTCTACGCCTTGAATGCCAGCGGCTGGGCCCCGGCCGGTCTGACCATCGAATTCCTCAGAAAGCAAGGCATTCAAGACATGCCCTCGCGCGGCATCCAGAGCGTGACGGTGCCCGGAGCGGTGGACGGTTGGCAGAAACTCCTGGATCGTTTTGGAAAGAAGAAAATGTCCGAAGTGCTCGCGCCGACGATCCGCACGGCAGAAGACGGCTTTCCAGTCACCGAATGGACCTCCGGACTGTGGCGCGCCAATGCCGATTTCCTGCGGGGAAACGAAGCTGCCACGCGGACGTATCTTCCGGACAATAAACCACCTGTTGTCGGACAGATTTTCCGCAATCCGGATCTGGCGCGCTCGCTCCGCCTGATTGCCCAGGGCGGCCGGGATGCCTTCTATAAAGGCGAGCTTGCCAAGGCTATCGTGGAGACGTCGCGTCGGCATGGCGGCACGCATGCAGAAAAGGACTTTGCCGACTATTCCAGCGAATGGGTAGAGCCGATCTCAACCACCTATCGCGGCTGGACGGTTTACGAACTGCCCCCCAACGGTCAGGGCTTGGCCGCATTGGAAATGCTCAACATCATGGAGACATTTCCCCTCGACAAAGACGGCCTGAACTCGACCGCCGCCCTGCACGCCATGATTGAGGCGAAAAAACTGGCATATGCCGACCTCATCCGCTACATCGGGGACCCGAAATTTTCCACTCTCCCGGTCAAGCAACTTCTCTCCAAGGATTTTGCCGCCGAGCGTGCCAAGCAGATCGATCCAAACAAGGCGAACTGCAGCGTCGGCCCTGGCACGTTGCAACCGGGTAGCAGCACCATCTATCTCAGCACCGTCGATCGCGACGGCAACATGGTCTCGCTGATCCAAAGCAATTACTCTGATTTTGGCTCGGGCGTCGTCGCCGACGGCACCGGCTTTATACTGCACAATCGCGGTGCGCTCTTCACGCTGGAGGCCTCCTCGCCGAATGCGCTCGCTCCCAGAAAGCGGCCTCTGCACACCATAATTCCCGCCTTTATGGAAAAGGGGGATACGCGCATCGCCTTCGGGATCATGGGTGGGTGGAACCAGTCTCAGGCTCACGCGCAATACGTCTCGCATGTTGTGGACTTCAACCAGAATATCCAGGCGGCCATGGAGACGGCCCGCTTTACGAAGCTCGGTTTTCAGGGTTGCGAGCTTGACCTGGAAAATCGCGTTCCGGGGAACGTGAAAGCGGAACTCGAAGCCAAGGGACACGTGCTCCGGATGCATAACGGCTTTTCCAATACGTTCGGCGGCGGCCAGGCCGTGATGCGCGATTTCGCGACGGGCGTCAACTACGGCGCTTCCGATCCGCGTAAAGACGGCGCCGCGGTTCCCGAACTCCCGTCGGCTGATTCCACCAAGTGAAGTCCAGCGGTTTGAGAACCTTCAACGGAAGAAAATTTCACTCATAAGGAAACGCCCTTCACTTCAACGCGGTGCGCTGCGCCGCTGCCCGCAACAGAGCTCGCCAAGCTGCTGATTCGATGAGTGTTCCCGCTGAGGCTGCGATCCAAGATGGAACTTTGTGTGCACTCATCTGATGCAGTCGATAACGCGACTATCGGAGCCGGCCCAGCCCAACGTCATGCGGATCCCTCGGAAGCTCCTCGCTTTGCTTATCGCGCCCTTCCTGCTCGCAAGCATTACTTTGGCAGCAAGTCCGAAAGGACAGCAGAGTCTCGACGGGAATTACCAGTGCGTGCGTCTCGAGTTCCAGGGGCAATCCTCGCCCTGCCAAAGCCCGCCGCTCGTCCTCAACCAGGATGGAAGCTATGACATCTGGGGCGAGCACGGGACCTACGAAGTCGTTCAGGGCCGCTGGCTTGTGCTATCTCATTCCAGGCGTCGTGGCTTGGGCCACTTCGTCAATGCGCATGAGATCGTCTTTGAGTACCGCGTGGGAAGCCGTGTCTGCCGGGTGACGTTCCGCCGAGTCTTCGACGCTCCGCCCGGTTATCGCTGGGGCTAGAGCAAGTCTCCGGAAGGTTGACGAGATCTGTGGTTCGCGCTCTTCGCGTGCTGTGACTCCGCAGGCGACATCACTCGGTGTGAGCCTTCCTGGCTTCCTGCTTCATGGCGTAAAGGGCCTCGTCGGCAGCCATCAGCAGGCGTTCCGCAGTCAGTCCGTTTAACGGGTATACCGCCACTCCAACGCTGACCGTAATATTGGGCTGTTCTGCCTGCGTCGCAAGGCGCTCGCGAACGCGGTCGGCTACAAACCGCGCCGAGTTAGCTCCAGTTTCCGGCATCACCAGAGCGAACTCATCACCGCCATACCTCGCTGGCGTATCCACCGCGCGCGAATAGACGCGCAGCACCTCCGCCAGGCGCCGCAGGGCTTGACTGCCAACGAGATGGCCGAAACGGTCGTTGACACTCTTCAATCCATCCAAATCGAGCAGAAGGACGGAGAATTCGCGTCCGGTGCGGCCGGAGCGCTCGATCTCCGCTTCCAGAACATCAATCAGGTGCCGGTAATTAGCCAGACCAGTGAGTGGATCACTGATAGCCAACTGCTGCACTTGCACAAACAGGCGGGAATTATCCAGCAGGGTTCCGCCCAACACGACGGCATAGCTAGACACTCGCAGGACTTGCGCCAGGGTGAAGGGCGCGTCGAGGGCTTGCAGGGACAGCATAAGGACGATGTGCGCACCTGCATTCATCCATGCCGCGATCGCGAGCGATTGGTCGAGCCCGGAGGAAGCCGTTTTGAGATGCCGACTAAAGGCAGCAGCGGCCAGCAGAAATAGCAAAGCAGGCAGTAACTGCAGCGGTTGCATGATCGGGCCCAAAGGCCAAACTTCAGGCTGCCGCGAGAAGAGCAGTATGAAAAGGGCGCCAGCCGCATAGGCTACGGTACCGATCAACGCCATCAGCGCGAAGGTCTTTCGAGGTATATCCGCAGACTGTGGGTAAGGGCGTTCGAGCGCCGAAGCGAGGAGCATCGCTTCGGCCAGGAGCATATTGCTTTGCAGCCAGAAAGGACGCAGAGAATCGAGCAGCCGCACCGCGGAATCGAGATTATGGAAAAGGTGTAATGCCAGGGCCAACTGCATCAGCCCGACTACGCCGAATCCTATGGCGAGGACCAGGGACATCATGTCGCGGGTGCCCCGGAAACGAACCAGAGCATTCGCAGTAAATGTGAAGGTCAGGAATGCACCGATCGTGTCGATGCTGGCGCACAGAGAAGGATCGGCGGAGAAGGCAAAGCCTCGCAGCTGCAGCGCAATGGTGCAAATCACCACTCCGCCTGTGATCGCCGCGATAACCGCTCGCGTATTATTCTCACGCGCCCGTTGCATGCCCCACCGCCCACTGCACTGAGGAAGCTACACTTATATTATCCCCAGCCTTAGCCGTTAGCCGCGCGGGGAAATGTAAGACGCGTCGCCGCTTGTTAACTACAGGGTATACCGGACGCTCACTGCGCGTCCGCAGATTTTAAGGGCCTGGACTCCTGGCCACGCTCTGTAGCCACTGCCCGGGCGTCCTCGGCAGCTTCGGTTGCTTCGCGAGCTTTTTGTTTGACATCCGGAATGTCCTGCCCGTGCTTGTGGGAGAAGATGCTTTCGGCCTGTTGGAGAAGCTGCAGAGCTTTGTGAAATGGCTCGGCAGCATAACGCTCTGCTCCCGCTGAACGGGCAATGCGAACGGCATTGCGAGCCTCATAGATGTCGAGAGGCGTCTTTGAATCCATCTGCAGCGGAAGCAAGTCCGCTCTCACAACGTTGGGATCCTCGGCGGGACCACGAAGGACATTTTGTAACACAAGCATTGCGCTCGGCTGTTTGACGGCGAAATAAGGTTCCGCAGTTACGATCATGGCGAAGGTAGCGAAGTTGGTAAAGCTTGTCAGGCTGGTTTCATCGCCCCTGAGGACGAGCTCTCCCATGTTCTGAGGACTCTTGTGATTCAACGGTATGGCCCATAAGACGTAGGTCAGAAAGGCCGGATCGAGTTGGGGAGCAGGGCCGAGGCCTTCCAAGTGAACTTGAACTTTGAACCCTCCGTGAGTGCTCGCGACTTTCGCAGTTCCATGAGCCTTTGGCATTAATGCGGTGCCTGCGAAATCGACGTCGGTCTCCGGGGGGAGATGCGAATAATCTCCAACCTTAACTGCGTGGGGGCCTTCCATGAGGCGGAGAGTCGGTACTCGATACTCGCCAGGCATATTTTGAGCCGAGGTACCGATACAGATGAGGCAGATAAAAGAAAGAACTAAATATTTGGGTTTCATAGGTTCGACTTGAGAATCCGATTGGAATTTATTGTTGGAATTTATTGATCGGCTGGGGATGAGCGATCTGGGCTTTTGACCTCCTGTGTGATCGGCCGCCTCAACAGCTAGACTTTCCGGAGAGGCTCCTCACTAAAATTAGATGGCGAAGGGCGATTTTCGTAATCGGGGAGCTATCGTAGGGCCAAAGCGCTCGTCGTGTAGGGAATAAGCGGGAAATCGGTATGCGTCGAAGGCCGGAAGAGGGCTAGGCGGAAAGCTGGAAGTTACACAAATACCGTCGCTTGAATGCCGAAGTGACTCAGCGACGGCCCATGCTTGCGCGCCAAATCCCGGATTCAGGCTGCACTTACCTTCTGCCTGGTTTCTTCCGCTCCCGCGTTCAGTCCGGCGTTCAGGCGAGATATTTCAGTGAATGAAGACCAATCGCGGTCGCCTAAACCATGGGCCTGGGCGGCTATAATTTTGTCACGCACGACACTGGCAAATGGCAACGGAACCTGAAATTCTGCCGCCGTTTCTGTAATAAGCCGCAGGTCTTTCGAGCCCACGCCATCCAGAGTCGATCCCAACACCTCGAACTCACGAGTCCTGATCTTCTCGATGTACTTTGGCATTGCGGGGTGCTGCAGCAATTCCTTAATCATGGAGCCAAGCGTTTCCGAGTTGAGGCCTTGTTTTTCGGCAAAAGTGAAGGCTTCGCCCATGGTTTCGAGAAGACAGGCGGCGAAGAAATTCACCACCAGCTTGAAACTCGCGGCCATCGCCGGTTTGTCCCCCAGGACCAAGAGCTTTCCCGTATAGGCCTCCAGAACAGGCCTGGCGCGCTCGAGAATGGCTGGATCGCCTGCCACGAAGCTCATGAGCTTTCCCGCGGCGGCGTGTTCCGGATGACCCGCAAACGTTGCGGCCAAGTAGTGGCTGCCATGATCTGCGTGAAGTTTCGCAAAGTGGCTGGTCGCTTTTGGCGTCACTGTTGAAGTGCCAATGTGGATGGCGCCTGGGCGCATTCCGGCGAGTATGCCGTTTTCACCCAGCATATTTTCGAGCACCGACTTATCGTCCATCAGGCAGGTGAGGACAATATCCGCCCCTGACGCAGCCTCGCGAGGCGTGCGAGCGATCGTCGTCTGTGAGCCGGAAAAGCTTTTCGCCTTCTCGGGCGTGCGGTTGTACACGGTGAGCCGATGCCCTGTGCGCTGGATGCTCTGAGCAATGCCCACGCCAATGCGGCCAAGGCCAAGGCACGCGACTGATAATTGTTGTGCGCTCATTTGATTTTCTCCCGCTGTCAGGAAAAACGTGACGCGGATTCTAGCATTAAAGACCTGGTGCCACTATGGATTCGGGCGGTGAGAATCTCAGTGACGGTTCGGATCTTCTGAGGCACACTTTGTAGATTAAATGTCTTCAGCGAATGCTCGATTGCCCAGGGCACTGTTTTTGTTAACGGCTGTTTGCACCTCGATTTACTTTTCCTATTACTATCCGCTTCTGCCCAAGGTGGTTGCTTCGCACTTCGACCTGCAAGGAATTGCCAATGGCTGGCAGACGAAACATGCGTTTTTCGAGGTTCTTGCGGGGACGACGGTCTTGTCGGCCTTTCTGGTGTTCGGCATACCCACCTTGATCGCCGTTATGCCCAGCATCATTAATCTGCCCAATAAAGATTACTGGCTCGCTCCAGGGCAGCGGATGGCCTCGCTGGAGTTTCTGAGTGGCTGGTTTGCGTGGTTTGGCTACGCGGTATATCTCGTCATCATTGTGGCCTTCGATTACGCCATGCAAATGAATTTGCACTCGACAAGCGGACCAAATCCGGCGCGCCTTTGGTACACGCTCGCCGGCCTTGCGGTGTTCGTAGTCATTTGTTCGATTCGACTTTTCCGCCGATTTGGCCGATTGCCGCGCACAGCTGAGCGCGAAGCGGAGAGACCCGCGCGATTCAGGGGCTAAAAGCCCCCGACATAGCGCAATGAGTTGGCGCGGCTATGGATTCTCTGCGCTCACCGTAAAAGCCGCGACCCACATATCTAGAACACGTCACCCAAACTTCGCCCGGCGGCGCGGAGGAATGTACACCGGCGTGATACGATTGTTTGACTAAGGAGTCACAACTATTTGAGCAAGCCTTCGCTGTGGGCAATTCCCCTGGGCGGGCTGGGCGAATTTGGCATGAACATGCTCGCCCTGCGTACAGGGAATGACATTCTGGTGATCGACGCCGGCATGATGTTTCCGGAAGCCGAGTTGCTGGGTGTCGACATCGTCATTCCTGACATTACCTACCTGAAGCAGAACCGCGAGCACGTGCGTGCCATCGTTCTGACGCATGGGCACGAGGATCACATCGGCGCTCTCCCTTACATTTTGAGGGATCTAAACGTACCGGTCTTTGGCACGCGATTCACTCTGGCGTTGGTGCGTAAACGTCTGGAAGAGCACGGGCTACTCGAAAAAGCCGACCTGCGGGAAGTGGTGCCGGGGCGACACGCGGAGATCGGTCCGTTTGAAATTGAATTCATCCATGTTACGCACAGCACGATCGATTGCGTTGCGCTGGCGATTCGCACGCCGGTGGGCGTGGTCATCCACACGGGTGACTACAAGATGGATCCCACACCGGTGGATGGCGAGCCATTCGATCTGCACGCCTTTGCGCGCTACGGCCAGGATGGCGTGCTGGCGCTTTTCAGCGACAGCACGAACGTGGAACGGCCGGGTTACACGCCTTCAGAGCGGGCGGTGTGGAACCGCCTGGAAGAGCTATTTCGGGCGGCGCCACGCAAAGTGTTGGTTTCGTGTTTTGCCAGTTCCGTCCATCGCATACAACAGGTAGTGGACATCGCCGCGCTGGTTGGCCGCAAGGTCGGGTTTGTGGGCCGCAGCATGGTGGATAACGTAGAGATCGCGCACGGATTGGGCCGTCTGCGGATTCCCGATGGCTTGGTTGTGCGGCCGCAAGAGTTGCGGACGTACCCGGCCGAAAAGATGGTTGTGCTGGTAAGCGGGAGCCAGGCAGAGCCGATGTCTTCGCTCTCGCGCGTGGCGGTGGACAACCACCGCCTGGTTAGCGTCGATCAGGACGACACGGTGATCCTCTCCGCGCGCATTATTCCCGGAAACGAGAAGGCCATTTTCCGCATGCTGGACCACATGTTCCGGCGGCGGGCCCTGGTCTATTACGACAATAATGGCGGATT
Source organism: uncultured Acidobacteriota bacterium (assembly GCA_963846235.1). GTDB lineage: Bacteria > Acidobacteriota > Terriglobia > Acidiferrales > UBA7541 > Palsa-189. Next base: position 508,407 of record CAWJVF010000002.1, on the reverse strand, counting down.
GCTGCACGTTTCCGGTCATGCCAGCCAGGAAGAACAGAAGCTCATGTTGAATTTGGTGCGGCCGCGCTATTTCATTCCGATGCACGGAGAATACCGGCAGCTATTCCGACATGCGGCGCTGGCGCACCAAGTGGGCACGGTTTCGGGCGAAATTCTGCTGCTCGAAGATGGGCACCCAATCGAATTCACCGAAGACGGAGCGTACCGGCGGGAACCGGTGCCGGTGGGACGCGTGTGCGTGGATTCGGGATCGCTCGAAGAGATTGAGCAGGTGGTGATCCGCGATCGGCAGCATCTGGCGGAGGACGGCATCGTCGTACCGATCATCGCCATCGACAAACATACGGGGCGCATGGAGTCGCGGCCAGAGATGGTTACGCGGGGATTTTTACCTTCGGAAGACGGGACAGAAGTGCTGGCGGCGGCGCGAGAGGTGATTCTGCGCACCATCGAGCAATCGAATGCGGAAGAGAAGAAGGACTGGGGCGTCATCAAAGAGAAGATTCGCGTGGACCTGAAGCGGTTTCTGAATAAGCAGACGTCAAAGCGGCCGCTGATTTTGCCGGTGATTTTGGAAGTGTAAGAGCAGGGAAGAGGCGGTTCCCGGCGAAATTACGTAAGGAAACAGATCCCTCGGTCGCCTTAGGCGACCTCGTGATGCTCTTTAAATCCTGCCGATGGAATTTACGCTGCGCGATTATTTCCCGTCCGATTTTGAGACGCTGTACGAAATTGACCAGGCTTGCTATCCGCGCGGGATTGCGTATTCGCGGCGCATGCTGCGGTGGTATCTGGGTCAGCGCGGAGCGATTTGCATTGTGGCTGAAACGACGGGCGAGCCCGCAATTATTGGTTTTCTCGTCGCGGATCATATCGGCGAAGACGGCTACATCGTAACCATTGACGTGCTGGCGGCGCAGCGGCGCTCCGGGGTGGGAACGGCACTGCTGCAGGAAACCGAGCGGCGGTTGGCGAAGATGGGTGTGCGCTATGTAGAGCTTCAAACGGCAACAAACAATGAAGCGGGCGTTGCCTTCTGGCAACGGCACGGCTATCGTAGCTGCGGTGTGAGCCGGGGTTATTATCTCGGGCGCATCGACGCGTACGAAATGATCAAAGAATTGCACCAGCCCGATAGGCCGGCGACCGCATGACCCTATTCCATGCGGTGGTGCTGGCCATCGTTCAGGGACTCACCGAATTTCTTCCCATCAGCAGCAGCGCCCATCTTTGGTTTTTTCCGTGGGCATTGCACTGGCCCGACGGAGGCTTGCCGTTTGACGTGGCGCTGCACGCCGGAACGCTTATCGCCGTAGTTCTCTTCTTTCTGGGCACGTGGATCGCGCTCATCCTGAATGGCTTCGGCATTCACTATCCCGCGCACGCCAGCAGCGATGAGGTGCAGACTAACCGGCGGCTATTCTGGCTGCTGGTGATCGGAACCATTCCCGGCGGGATCGTAGGCTTCCTTTTCGAGCGATTCATCGAGGAAACCTGGCGCAATCCGGGGCCCATTGCAGCGGCCATGATCGCAGTTGGGCTGTTGATGTGGGTTGCGGACTCGACGACGGGACTGCGGCGCGTCCTGGAGCATGCGAACATGGGCGACGCGATCGGAATAGGGTCGGCGCAGGCCCTGGCGCTTTTCCCCGGCGTTTCGCGGTCCGGAATTACGATCATCGCGGGACTCTGGCGCAAGATGACGCGGGAGACCGCGGCGCGCTTTTCATTTCTGCTGTCTACCCCGCTGATCGCGGGTGCGGCGCTGAAGGAAGTGCCGCAATTGATGCGGATGCAGCGCTCGGGCGCAGTGGAACTGCCGCTTTCGACGCTGCTGATCGGCATCGCCGTATCCGGCCTAGTGGGCTACGCCGTAATCGGCTTTTTGCTGCGTTATCTGCAGACGAACACGCTCAAGATCTTTGTTGTTTACCGGCTGATCTTTGGTATATTCATCCTGCTCTTGATGTTCCTCCACAGGTGAACCGCGCGACCAGCGCCCGCGCTTCCTGTGCGATACGGCTTTGTCCTTCCCCAGAAACCAGGAGACTGTGGTGCGCTTACTGACTCCGACGGAAAATCGCCGATTCAATGAGCTAATCGGTTTTCTGGGCATAACCTTGGCCATTTTGATGGCCCTGGCGCTGCTTTCCTATAGTCCCCGCGACGCATCCCTTAATGTTTCCGCGCAACCGTTTGGGACCCGTCCGGCGCAGAACTGGGTTGGACCGGCAGGGGCCTACACCGCGGATTTCGTGTTTCAGGTGCTTGGCTATGCAGCCTTCGTAGTGCCGATGGGGATTTTCGCAATGGGCTTGCGCTGGTTTCGTAGCAAGCCGATAGAGTCGGCGATTGCGGCACTCATCGGTTACGCGGTACTGGTGCTTGCTCTGCCGGCGCTCCTCAGCTTGTGGAGGATCCCGGATGTGCGCGAGTCAATTCCCCCAGGAGGGTTCGTGGGCGGAATCGTGGCCGCTGGTCTGCAACACGCGTTTAATTCCGTAGGCGCGCACGTCGTGGCGCTGGCGGCTTTTGTAGCGGCTCTTTTTCTGACTACGCCATTTTCCTTCACCGCCACGCATGCGCTTCTGCGCGTTCCCGCCAAGAAACTGGACCCGATTGGGCGACTAAAAGCGCGGTGGTCCGCCTGGCGCGAGAAACGCGAGCAGGAACGGATGCGCAAGCGCGTGGAAGCCAACAAGGTAAGCGGACGCGCGCCCGTGCCGCCGCAAACGCTGGGAGCGAAAGACCGCAAGATCGTGGCGGAAAGAGAACAGGACGAAGAGCCAGCGGAAGACGAAGAAGAAACAGCCGTTGTGCGAAAGATGCTGCACGGCCCGGAAATTGCAGAGCCTATTGTGCCGGCGTCGGGAAAGAAATCGGCCGCTGAGCCGAAGATCTCGCGTGGCGCTACGGGGTTCCGGCTGCCTTCCACCACTTTGCTGCGCCTGGCGGAGCGCGGCGAAAAAGTTCAGGAAGATGAACTGAAGGAGTGCGCGCGAGCGATTGAAGAGAAATGCAGCGAATTCGACGTAGGCGGGCACGTCACGCAGATCAATCCCGGGCCAGTAGTGACGACTTACGAGTTCAAGCCAGAGGCGGGGATTAAGTACAGCCGCATCACGGGGCTGGCGGACGATTTGTGCTTGGCACTGCGCGCCGAATCGATTTTGATCGACCGCATTCCGGGGAAGTCGACGGTAGGAATTGAAGTGCCGAACCAACGCCGGCAGACGATTACGCTGCGCGAAGTGATCGAGTCACCGGATTTTGTCAATTCGCCATCGAAGCTGACTCTTTCACTTGGCAAGGACCTGATCGGGCGCGTGCGGGTGTCGGATCTGGCGCAGATGCCGCACTTGCTGATTGCGGGCTCGACCGGAACGGGCAAGAGCGTTTTCCTGAATTCGCTGATCGTATCCATGCTGTATAAGGCGACGCCTGAAGAGCTGAAGCTGGTGATGATCGATCCCAAGCGGCTCGAACTGGGATTGTACGAAGACATTCCCCACCTGCTGGCGCCGGTAGTGACCGACCCCAAGGTCGCTTCGAACGTGCTGCGCAACGCCACGCGGGAGATGGAGCGGCGGCTGAAGCTACTGGCAAATCGCGGGGTGCGGAATATCGAGCAATACAACCGCACATTTGCGAAGGGACAATCGCTTTCGCTATTTGAAAATGTCGACGACGAGGAACACAAGCCGCTGCCGCTGATCGTCATCATCATCGACGAATTGGCCGATCTGATGATGGTGGATACGAACAACGTGGAAGAATCGATCACGCGGCTGGCGCAGATGGCGCGCGCCGTGGGCATTCACCTGATTCTGGCCACGCAACGGCCCTCGGTGGACGTCATCACCGGGCTGATCAAGGCGAACTTTCCGGCGCGCATCTCGTTCCGCGTGGCGAGCAAAGTGGATTCGCGGACGATTCTGGACGCGAACGGCTCGGAATCGCTGCTGGGCCGCGGCGACATGCTGTATCTGCCGGCAGGGTCATCGCGGCTGCACCGCATTCATGGACCGCTGGTAAGCGAAGATGAGATCGTGCTCCCTCTGCGATTTCTGGCGATCGCAGGCCAAAGCCATCTACAACCAGAAGCTGCTGGAAGCGCCGAAGGAAGAAACGAGCGCTCAGGCCGCGAGGTGAGGGAGGCGAGGAAGAGGTCGATGACGAACTTTACCAGGAGGCCGTGCGCGTGGTTTGCGAGATGGGACGCGCTTCGACTTCTACGCTGCAACGGCGGCTGCGCATCGGCTATGGCCGGGCGGCGCGGCTGATCGACATCATGGAGAAAGACGGCATCGTCGGTCCCGCGGATGGCACCAAGCCTCGCGAAGTGCTGAAGAAAAAAGACTGGATGCGGGAGTTCGACGAGTCGCTGAAGTAAGCTCCTCACATCTCCAAACAATTCCGCACGGCGGATTGCGAGACGAGTCGATTCGGTCTCGACATCGCAACTCCGCGCCGCTACAATTTTTGGATTCCTCCGGTGCCGGGGTAGCTCACCGGTAGAGCGCGGCCCTGAAAAGGCCGGCGTAGGCAGTTCAACTCTGCCCCCCGGCACACTTTAATCGTGAGCCTGCACCGCGGAAGTAATCGACCTTACCCTTGGCCATGTAAATCAGCCGACCCTTCGCCACAGTTGGAAGCAGGGTGATCTTGCCGAACTGCTCGGCGAGCGCGGCTCTTGCCGCTAATACGTCTTGTGGATTGGCAAGGCACTTGCGGATCGCGCGAAGTCTGCTTGCCGTGAATTCGCGAAGCTCCGCGATCTGCGTGCGAACAGAACCTTTTGGTTCGACAAGCTGGTCTGCGATCTCCCGGAGCTCCTTTTCGCGCTCCGCTATCTGCTCCATCACTACGGACGATTGATAGCCGCTTTGGGCGATGGCCTGCGCAAGATTCGTGACTTCCGCTTGCAGTTCTGCCTTGCGATTCCGCAACCGTGCAAGCGCGCCATCGAGCTTTGAGGCACGCCGATGAAGCTGTTTTTCGAATTGCTTCACGGCGTAATCGATCATGTCTTCCCGGAGAACTCGATCTTGCAGACCAGCCAGAAGCCGCGTTTCAAGTTCTTCGCGTGCAATCAACAGGGAATTCTTGCAGATCGTATTTCCGCGCTGGTGATGCCGAGAACATCCATACTTGGCGCGGGCATTCCCAGCACGGCCGGCTACAAGCGCTATTGAGCCGCCGCATTCGCCGCACTGTAGCAATCCGGAAAACAGATAGGGATGGTGTCCCGTGGTCTGCCAATTTCCCGCCTTGCCCCACAGTTTTCTTGTTGTATCCAACCTCTCGTGAACTGCGATCCATAACTCATCCGAGATTATCCGCTGGGCCGGCACGTCCGCTATAACCCACTCTGCTTTTGGCCGCGGCCGATAGACTCGTTTGCTGGTTCCCGGCACGCGGACCTTTCGGCGCGTGTTCCACACTTGTTTCCCGACATACCTCTTGTTCATGAGCAAAACGCGGATGGCGCTCGTACACCAAGACCGGCTGATGCGTCCCTTTTGGAGTTTTGGAGATATAACGCCTTCACCGTTCAAGGCATGTGCGATTCGTTTGTAGCTCATGCCACTGGCGGACATTTCAAAGATGCGGCGCACAGTCGCGGCTTCGTCCGGTTTTATTTCGAGGTGCCCTGTCCCATCCGGCAGTTTCAAGGTTTGATAGCCAAAGCACCGCCCACCTGTAGGCAACCCCTTCGCTGCGCATCCTTCCATGCCTCGGTGCGTTTTTTGAGCAAGCTCGCGGGAATAAACGGAATCAATCAGGCCATGCACGCCCGCCAATAGTTCGGCTTGCGGGCTCTGTGTATCAACACCTTGAGATACGGCTACGACGCGAACACCCGCAAAAGCCAAACGCTCGTAGAGATTCAGGGCGTCGGCAAGACGTCGGCTGAGCCGGGAGGTGTCGTCCAGCAAAATACAATCAAAAGCGCGACGCGCGCCTGTCGCGCATTCCATAAGCCGCGTAAGACCGCCGCGTTCCATACTGGTGCCGCTGGTAGCTGCATCCGTGTAGATGTGATCATCGAGAACGGTCCAGCCTGCGTGTTCCGCATACTCACGGCATTTGCGAATTTGATCGGCAATACTCGTAGGACTTTGACGGTCGCTGGAAAAACGGGCATAGATCGCGCAGCGGATCACAGTGCCTCCCTGTAGGTACGCAATCTGACATCAGAGCATACGTTCGAGCAAGACTGGTTATTTACCGCTTGAGGAATTCGCGGACCAATGACGGGACGAACACCTGGTCTATCCATCGTCGCACCTGGTCGTCTGTGAATTCCAAGGACAGCGCGTCCGTTTGCCGCCAGCGTGCAACGTAACGCTGCCAACGGCATCTCAGGCAACGTTTGGCATCGTGCTGGAATCCACGGGCCTTGAAGAACACTTGTTCGCCCTTGCACGGCAGACTCAGAACCTCTTTGTCGGTTTTCACTGGCTGAGGCCCCTTGAAGCCATTGAGCCTGAAACAGTCTTCCGCTTCGAGAAGCGTGCGCCGCTGTTCTTCCGGTGTGAAATTGCGGAGCCCAAAAAAAGCTCGTCTGGTCGGTGTATTCCGGCTCAGGGTAAGGATCATATTGCGAACTCCTGAAGTTGGCCTGACTGCGTTTGGTTGGGGAGATCATGCTATCACGCACCAACTGCGGCGCGCATCAACGTGCTACGCGCAACGCCGGTCTCTGCGCTGATCTTTTCCCACGATAGGCCAGACTGGCGCATCGTCTGGACGGCAACGACATCAACGACGGGACTATGCCGCGGACGGCCTAATACTTTTCCGCGGGCACGAGCGGCAGCGATGCCACTTTTCGTCCTGGCAATGATTAGCTGCCGTTCGAATTCCGCGATCGAGGCAAAGATGCCGAACACGAGCCGACCGTTCGGAGTGCTCGTATCGGTGCCCTCGTGGAGCGAAATGAAGTGGATGCCAAGGGCATCGAATTCGCCTAGCAGGTTCACCAACTGCCGCAATGATCTGGCAACGCGGTCATACCGATAGCAAACGACGGCATCGAACCGCCGGCGGTGTGCGTCGACAAGCATGCGGTTTAGCGCTGGCCGTGATTCTTTGGAGCCGCTGATGCCCTCGTCATTGTACTCGCCGAAAATTTGCCATCCCCGGCGCTGGCAGTAGGCACGAAGTTCATCAAGCTGCATGGCAACAGACTGGTCCGAGGTGCTGCACCTGCTGTAAATGGCTACTCTCACTTTTTCGCTCCCTTCTTTGGTTTCGGTCCTGGCTTTTGCTTTCCTTTCAGCTTGCGAGCCTTGGCGATGTCCTTGTCGGCCCACCGCCAAATCGTCCGACCTTCGATCGGGATTCCTGCCGGGCGAATCATTCCTTCGCGGAGCCAGCGATGTAAGGTCAGCGGGTGTACGCCTATGAGCTTGGCAGCGCGTTTTGTGCTGTACGTTTTCGCCATGGGGTCTCCATTCGTACCGCTTGCGCCGGGGTGTCGTGTGTCGGCGTCACGCGGGACCTGGTTATTTTTCAGCCGCACATAACGTCGTTGTCGATTCCGCTGGCGGCCTTCGCTGACCCCGCCAAAGCGAATCGCGCTGATCCGAGCGAAGCTCGGCGAGGTGCAGCGATGACGCGTGCGCAGCGGGCGCTCGCGTGCGCGGTCGGCATCGTCCCCGTAACTGTTGCTTGCGCAAGGCTCCTGCGGTGCGACTGCCTGGGGACCGCGTGGGTGCTGGAGCTTTTCACTGCCGCGGCGTACTTGGTTTGGATTTTCCTGCCGAGGCCGCGGTGAGATCGAAGCTTCGTGTAGTGGCTCAGGCCGTGGCGATCTGCGCCGTGATCGGGATTCTCGCGTGGTCAAAGGCGCGGGGACTCACGCTCGTCCTGCCGTATTTCCCAAACCGGCGTGAAGCTCTCCTGCTCCGGTGACCACGGCCATCGTTTTACGCCGGACGATCCGGCACTTCGAAGCTGGTCCGTGCTTTTACTGCAGCGGACTGACGTTTCGGCCGTACACCCGCACGCATTATCCCTGGGCGCAGACCCGCAATCACGTATTTCCGGCTTCCGCTATCGCCAAACAAAAATACGGTAAGTCGTCCACAAAACGGACACAAAAAATCCGGCAAAGCGGCATGCGATTGCTCGTGGTGCCGGCGTGCTGGCAGTGCAACCAGATGAAGGGAAACACACCGCTGTCGCAGAGCCTGATTGACCGAGCGAGGGGATATGCGAGGAGCCGCAGCGCGGACGGCGGGAGATGTAACTTCAGCGCGAGAGGTTCCATTTACCGCAAACGTGCTATTTGGAATGCGATTGCACCGGCCGTGAAGCAGGCATTAGCAACAGTGCAAGCAAGCACGCTTCTTGTTCGGTAAAAAAGAAAGCCAGCACCCAGTCCCAGTGCAGCGCCCGCGATCCAGTTGAAAGCGGGCCAGGAAAGCACAAACAACAAAGTCGAAAGAATGAGCGCAGACGGCACCGAGATACTGCCCAGAAGCTCTCGTAGCAAAATACCGCGAAAGAAAATCTCAGCGGCGACAGGAAGCACGAAGACCAACAGTAGCGCGAGCCCAAGGCCGCTTCCGCTATAAAAGTGGTCGGCGATGTAGGCGACGATATCAGTTGGTCGATAGCCGCCCACAAGACTCGGAACAGTAGTTAGGAGCAGAATCGTTGCTAATAGCGCCGCAACTCCAGCGCCAACACCGAACATCATGTTTTGGAAAAGGCGATTGAGAGGCAGAAGCGACCGAAAATCGAAAATCTGGCTGAAGGAAGGAAAGAAAGAAATTACGACCATCAGTTGGAGGAGGAAGAAGAGTGATTGCGCCAGCGGCAAGTGGCGCTCTAGAGTCCGCATCAAGCCGGACTGATTTAGGTCTACAAGGTGGTCGTAGTAACCCGGTAGAAGAATATCCATTAGCAAAAGGTAAAATAAGCCGCTGGTCACAATGAGGAAGAGAACCGCGTACACTAACTTTGTCAGTTGTGTCCGCGAGTGCGGTTCTGCGGTTCTCTCAATAAGTTCAGTAACCATCGTCATTGCCCAAGTGACTTCATCTGAGTTCGTGCATCACAAGCGGCCTTGGCTTGATTCCAAGCCCGGACGTTCGAGATGCCTTTACCCGCCGCGTACCAATTGCCTCCATCGGCTATTGGGCTCGGAATCTCAGGATAAGTGCCAGGTGCGGCTTCAGGATATGGGTCCACGGGTCCACCATTAGGGTCTTCAGGAGTATGGCCGAAAGTTTCTACCCCTTCGGCCCGCTGCCCGAGGGCTTTGTCTGCTGCCGCAACACATGCGCTATAGGTTTTAATCTGCTGTCTTATCAACTCCAGCCCAGGTGTCAAAGACGCATCGGGTCCCAACATTCCCAAGAGCCAATCCAAATAGTTTGCGTAGTTCCGCCAGGTCGTCCCACCGGCTGTGAAACCGCATCCACCGAAATCACATCCTGAAGCGGTTGGCAGCAGTATACCAGCTAAACCTAAAGTCGGAATCTTCAATCCATTGGGAATTCCATTCGTTTCGCCGCTGAACGGATCGTCGGAAGCCAGAGTGCCGTTGGGCGAATTGGGCGAAGTGCCCACGTTAGGCGGCGAGTAAATTGGAGGCCCAGGAGACGTTTGGCCCCAGCCTCCTCCACCCCAACCGATGCTGATGCCAATTCCAATGCAGAAATCGCACCCGCCGCAATCAGAACTGTCGAACTCATCGCATTGAAGCCCGCTCGGATCAGTCATGCTTGTTGGATTGTTGCGGACATAGCTGTAGAGGTTAAGCGACTGCGGATCGTTCAGGTTGCCGAGAAAAATCCCGGTTGGATCGGGCGACATAAACCGGCCGAACTGCGAGGAGTAGTGCCTCGCGCCGAAATAATGAAGTCCGCTTTCCGAATCCCATTGTTGGCCGGTAAAGTGCAACGGATTTGCGTCCGCGCACGTTCCACTCATGGATTGGCTATCGCCGAATGGCAAGTTTGTGATTGTCTCGCAGTCGGCATCGGAGGTATTGCTGCGAGCACGCTCGGTGCCAAGCCAGTCGGCGTGATCGAAGTACGTTGTGCCAGTTGTGCCGCCGAGGTAGGTCGCCAGGTGTTGGCCGTTAGCGAAAACTTCGCCGCGGTTCCAAACGCCAGTGGAGCTTAGCTCGGTCATGATATTTCCGTTTACGTCGTAGAGGTATTCGACCTGTGCTGCGGTCTTCTTCTGAACGCGTCGGCCCTCGGCATTGTAAATGTAGCTGGCCGTGTTCCCGCCATCCACGGAGATAAGGCGATTTTCCGCGTCGTAAGCATAGGTATGCACGCCATCGCCCAAGAGGTTGCCCGCCAGATCGTAGGTATACCCGTCCATGCGATTGTTGTTTCCAGCATAGCTCAGGCTCAAATGTCCACCACATGAGCCAGCGGTAGCCGTTTGGCTTGTCCGGTTTCCTAGCTGATCGTATCCGTAAGAACAGATGTTTAGGCCGTTGTTCTGGTTCGCTGTGCTCAGACGGTTTAGGTAATCATATGTAAACGCCCACGTGCCGTTGATGCTGTCAATAGCGGAAGTGACATTGGCATTTCCCGCCCCATATCCGAGGCTGAAGCTGTACAGCGTGGTCGGAGAACCGGTTCCACCGGTGAGATTCGCTCCAGAAGGACTCGTCGTAAACGAGGGCGGATTGAAACCGGCGTTGCTTTGCGAAGATGCTGACAGCGAGTAGTTCGTGTTAGAGCCGTTTGTGGTGCTCTGTATGGTTATGACGTTTGTGTTGTTGTTGCTCGCAGTGACGAAACCAAATCCGGAGATTTCACTGGCGAGTTGGCCTGCGATAAGAACTCCTGTGCTACTGCTGCTGTATAGTACGGGCTGGGTGGTCGAGCCGCCAACTGTGACCGACACCGTGCCCGAATCGGGCGTCGCGGTGTAGTAGATTGTGAGCGTGACGTTGAGAATGACGGCCTGTGAAGGGTAGGAGGTTGCCCCATTGAAATACGGCCGAATCGTTATTCCAAAATTTGTGTTGTCGTTTACGAGTGCTGGTGTAAGAGCGTTGCTCCAGGTGTCCGATGAACTGCCATACGTCGTTGTGCTGCCCGGCTGTGGCGGCCATTGTTGGCCCGTTTGCGCTTTGTTGCCCCCTTGTCCGCTACCGCCCACAATCAGTTGCACAGTGTCGTCATAGATGCCGTGGGTATTGTTACTATCTTCTTTGGTGATCGCTGCGACAACGCCAGTGATTGTCGACCCTGTCGGCACGTTGAAGACGAAGTTGCTGAACAGAAGGTAGTTCGGATAAGGATTGTTGGGGCCGTTGGCCTGGGTAACGATCGGAAAGGCTGGCGGGGAGTCGTAGTAATTGTTGTTGTTGTCCCCCCAGTTGAGTCCCGTTCCACCTCTCTGAATGAACGTTCCCGGTGTATTTGCGCCTTGCGAGCCGCTGCTGCCGCGAAACTGCTCAGAGCCGTTTATTGTTACCGATCCCCTGCCCGGTGTGCCTGTAGATTCGCTCTGGGCTGTGGCCGTCAGCGGCCAGCCGCGAGGCGCGTAGGTAAGGGTTTCGACAGCACCGTTGCCGAGGGTTCCTGAAGATGGTTCGCCGAGCGCGTTGTAATGGACATTCGTGAGCAATGTCCCAGGATGGTTTGAACCCGAGAGGCTGCTTGTAACTGAGGTCAAACGGCCCGCTGCGTTGAAGGGCGACTGCGTAATGGTGACTCCCGCGCCGTTCGTGTATGTCGCCATATTCCCGAGGTAGTCATAGGTGTAGTTGATGGGGGAATTCGACGTGCCACAACTTGCAGGCGTGCATTGGTTGTTCAGCACCACGCGCCCCATCGGATCGTACCCAAAAAGCGACGATGACCATGGTTTCGTGGTGTCTGTGTATTCCTGGGTCAGCCGTCCTACGGGATTTGTGAGCGTGTATCCCCACTGCGATGCCTGATCGTAACGAAAATACGCGGTTGGTGTTCCGTCTGAGTATGTTTTGGTGGTCGGGCGATGCACCGTGCCATACCGCATGCACGTTCGGATTCCACGCGGATCAACGATTGACACCAGGTCGCCTGGAAACGAATTCGGCGCTGCGCAATTCCCGTCCGCGTCATAGGTGTACACCGTGGCCGTCGTTCCAGTTTCCGGATTTTTCGCCGATTTAAGCCGAGATAAATCGTCGTAGACCAAAGTCCGCGTCTGGAGTCCCCCGGCCGCCAGCACGCCTATCACGTTGTTGTTCGCGTCGTATCCGTAGCAGGTATTCGCTGTAAGGCTGGCGCTGGTTGCAGTAGGTTCATCAGCCTCGATCGTGCGCCCAAGCCCGTCGATCCATGATTGCAGCTTGTTGTTGGCCTCGTCGATTTTCAGAATGGGATACCCGGCGTTATACGTGCCCGCGGCGCAAAGCTGTGTTGCCGCGCCGCCTTGCCCACCAACTGATGGGCCGTAGTAGACGGATGAAACATGGCCGTCCACGTGGGTGACTTGCTTAACACGATCGAGGGCGTCGTAAACGTAGGTTTCATACCCGTTGGGAGTGTTGTTGCGATATGGGTTGCTAACAGACTTGACGCGACTGTTGGTATCAAACGAAGTGGTAACTGTGGTGCTGCCGTCCGGATCGCTGGTCGTCACGCTGCTGGTTACGCGACCCAAACCATCCGTGGTGTTTGTGGCAAGGAGGTTTTGCGTCGAGTTGACTTTTTTAGTGCTCGTGCTGCCTGTCAAAGTACTCCCGGTGTAGGTGTATCCGAGCGTAGTTTGCCCGCCGTCAGGGTAACCGATGGAAGTTGGCCGGAACATATTGTCGTAATTGAAGCTTGTACTCTGGTTGTTTGCGACGTTGTTAGGGTCTTGGGCCGACGTTACCAGGCCGGTGTTGCAGTCATAACCGATCTTTGAGACCTGACTCAGCGGATTTGTGATCGATGTTGGGTAGGCATTTTGACAAGTGTAGGCGATAGCGGTCTTTTGGTTGTTGATGTCAAAGGCATTCGTGACCTGGCCAGTCGTATCGTAGTTGAAGTAAGAACTCAGGTACGTCGAGCCAGATACAAGGTTCTGAATGCTCGTAAGATTGCCACGAGCGGTGATGTTTGTGCCGTAATTCGTATCGTGCCCTGTCGCCGTCACGCCAACCAGGCTTCCGCCGTTGTAGGTGTAGAAATCGTAGCCGTAGTTGGTTTGGGCCACGATCGCTCCCGCGCTGTTCTTGACGGTGACACTTGAAGGGCGATTGAAGACATTCGCGCCCGGAGTCGCGTAAGCTATCGTTGTCGAGCGGTCTGGCGGATTCGCATAAGGGTTGTGCCCGAATCCCCATTCGGAGATTTGAGTTGGGTTGTCATAGCTGTCCCATGAGAATGTTGTTGTGGCGCATATGCCCCCCGAGCAGTTCTCAGTGCCTCCGCCGAAAGTCAAGTTAGTTATTCGAGACATCAAATGGACGGTGGTCGCGGCCGGGCCGGTGGTGTAACTGTAACTGCAAGTGCCGTCAGGATTCATAGTCGCAAAACTGAAGCACTGGTTTGTACTGGCAAGTGTGGTCGAACTGCCTGTGCGATACTTCACGTTATCAGGCCAAGACCCACCGTTTAGGACAAAATCGTAGAGGATTGTGTCGGTGCTTGGTTTTGTAACGGTGACTTGCTGCCCACACCCTACGTAGTTCGCTGCGCAATAAGGAGCGATCGGAACCGGAACGTACCCCCAAGTGCCGTCAAGGGTCGCGCGCGAGTTGAGCCAGCGGGAAACGTTGTTGTAGGCGTCTGAGTAATTTCCGTATCCATATTGAATCGTTGCTCCGGTGGGCATCGTCATTGAAGTTAGCTCGCCGTAGTAGCCGGGCGTGGTTCCACTGTCGTATGTGAATGTGTATTTCGTGCCATCAGGCAGATCAATCTCTTTGACAACCGTGCGGGTGCCAGAAGTTTCGTAGATACCTGATTGACCGAAATTCGTGTCTACGTTGATCGTCTCCCAAGTGACTGTGTACTGGCTGCTCGCAGCCCCTGGCGGATTTGGCACGGTGAACGTATAGACGTTGCTTTGGTACACCGTAAATTCCGTGAGGACTGTTCTCCCCAAGGTATCAGTCCAAGTCCACGTTTGGGTGTTGTTGGTGCTGTTGGGAGTGTATAGGTAGGGAAGGGTGTAATTCCCGTTGGAGTCTTCTGTGGCGGGTAAAGGGCATGCGGGTTCACCGCTAATGTTGGACCCGCAATACGTGAGTTGAGTCCCGTCCGGCGCGTAGACAACCCAATTCGTGTAGTTCGTAATGGAGATGTAATATCCACTTCCGTCAGTCGCGTAGCCACTGGCGCTCGTTATGCCCGGCCCTAAGGTGTTACACAGGTTTGGATAGTAGGGCTCTTTCGTTGTAACCGAAGCCGGGAAGGCGTGTTGGGTTCCGTCAGGGGCAACCCAAATCCAAGGGTAATGCGTATCCCAATAATAATCATGAGCGGCAGCGCAATTTCCCGAGTAAGTATCGCCGGAGACGGCATATCCAGGGTCTCTCGATGTGACCAACCGCCAGCCTGCCTCGAAATTCGGTCCCCACGCTCCACTTGCAGGAGACCAGATCGCACTGTCGTACATCATCACGATCTTGTCTGATGCGCCGGAACGTTGCGGGAAAGTCCCAAGGGGAATCTCCAGGTGGAGATTGCCATTGGCCACATTGACAAATCCATTTTCCACGGGCAATTGCGTACTAAACGGCGGAACTCCGATGCTCTGAAGGTAGCTCTGTGCCTTCGCCGGCATCGCCGCTCCAAACAAGGCCAACGCAAAAACCAGGGAACGAATCCGGAAACTAGCTTGGCTGCCCATGAGTTTCTCCTTCCGCAAAGAAGTCTTGAACCCAGTCGCTTGAACCCAGTTACAGTGCGAAGGCAGAATCTTGGAGTCCCGAATTGAACGCGAATTGGCCTAGTTGAATGGTCCACGTCGGCGTACCGCCCAATTGCTCGGCGATTCCAAAAGGCACGAGGACCCCCGAGACCACGGTGTAATTGGAGTAGTGGACTTGGTGAACGACGTTGTACGGCACCAAATCTTGTGACATCACGATCTGAAGTGTTGTCGTGTCGATGAAGAATTCTCTTGCGTGATATTGGCGCATCGGATCAAACCCGCCCGCCGAAACACGCTGAACCTGAATGTCGTGGACAGAATGGCCATCGACCTGCGTGATGCCCTTGTAGGAGATGCTGAACGGACTTGCTAAGACCGTCGTTAGTTGGTGGTAAGGAAAGGCAATACTGCTTGGAAATAGCGGTGTTTGATACGGGAACGCGTCGCTGCTTGGGACATTCGGAGGGTTAGCCGCGACCGAGAGCTTCCCGTTCTCATGCTTTGTAGTCGCCACGCCGTCATGGACAGCCCAAGAGCGCACGCCCGTTGGCAGGGTTGCGTCAATCCGAATGGCTACAGAATTCAGCCCCTTGACGCTCACCGTACCCTGGACATCCGGATTGTTGTGGTAGGTGATCGTTCCCGAAGCGGTGTAGTCGGTTACGGCTCTGTGCGCCGTTGCCCCGCCTGCCGCGGTGAGCGCCTGGTTGAGGACACTCACGGCCTGCGGGTCTTGTGTCGCAGTGGGTTGAACCTGCGCAAACAGCGCGGCGGGAAGCAGTAAAGAAATAAACGGCAGCAATCGTACGCGCATACACCCTCCTCGAAGGTTCACCATCTGCTTGCTGAAAACGAATTCGTGCGTGTGAAAAATCGCGGCTCAGTCCGCCGCGCATCCCAATGCTTCGGTGCCAGAAAATCGCGGATCACAACGCGGTAAGCGCTGCCATCGCGGTGTTCAAGAATGAAAACGATCTCGGCGTGGCCTATCGCGGCGTCCGGAAAATGGACTTCGGAACAAAACCCCACGGCCTTGCAGGCCAACTGCTGGGCGAGCGTCTTCAGGCCAGTCTCTATAAAGCGGCGCGCGTCCTCGGCTGAACGGTCTGGACGTTCAGGGAAGGCAAGCTGTCTGATTTTTCCTTGATCGTTTAGCGCTACGGCAAAGGGTGGGAGATTACCCGTCTTGTCGAACGAGAGCCTCGCCGCGTGGATCATCGCGTCTACGAGTTGGCGTAACTCTTTGTGTTCCACGATTGACCTGATTACGAAAGTCTCTACGGGCCGATGGGGCGGGAAGGTACGCTTGGGTTAGGAGCGTGTCAATTTGCAAAACTGAACGAAACTGAACGAAACTGAACAAAACGGGACGATTTTTTCTGTCGATCCAGCCTTTAGGGTCTTTTGGGTGGGTTCTTAGTGGGCTTGGTTTCAGGATTGGGATGACGTTTCCCGGCTCGTGCGTTTGCATCAGCGATTCCAGGCAGATCATTGCCCGACCGCTTGGTTTCTCTCGCCAATGGACCTGTTTGCGGCGCATCCAGTTGTACATCGTGGTCCGGCTGACGCCCATCTCCTGGATTGCAAAATGGATGGGCATGAATCTGGTCTCTTTTAGGCAGTGCTCACAATAGAAGTGAGTAGCGAGCAGCGTACGCGAACGTCGGGGCATCGTTACCTCAGCGGGCGCTAAGCAAGAACCGGAGCAAGGAACCAGCAGTGGATGTAATTATCGCGCCAGTGTCGATTCGGTAATCTGTACCACGCTTATACCAGCCTTCCAACATGCTGTCCAGTCTTTTGTGTTTAAACACGATTGTGTTCCAACTCGGTTGTGTCTTGAGTTTACGGGCTTCTGATGCCAACGTGCGCAACCTGATGCCTGCACACATCCAAGTACAGTTTGGACGCTCGGTTCGCAAGCTTCGACTGAAACGCAAATTGTCACAGGAACAACTCGCTGAGGCCGCTGATCTTCACCAAAACTACATCGGGCGTATAGAGCGAGCGCAAGTGAATGCCAGCCTGATAAATATCGGCAAGCTCGCTCGCGCGCTAAAGGTCAAACCGGCAGAGTTATTTCGGGGGATTCATTGACTGTCGGCGCACCCGCGCTCGCACTGCCGCCCCGGTCCGGCTGTGCAACCGCTGCAAGCCTTCGTAGACTTCGGGCGCGAGTCGCACGATTAGTGGCACCGAGTGCTTTTCCTTTGGCTTGGCATCCTGCCGTGCGAGCATCTTTAACAGGTCCGGGGTCTTTCCGTCGAAACACTCGATCGCCATCCGCAAGCACGCCTCGATAAAAAAATCCATCGAGCAACCTGCTCCGTTGGGCTAAAGCCTGGAGTTTGTTTTTCATCGCGGGCGTGCAATACATCGTTAGGTTGCGCTTGGCGGTCATAGGTTGCAGAACTCTTCGCGGCAGTTCATATATCTGCAGGCTCGCTCCGCTTTCTTCGGGCCACACTAGCAATTCCAGCTTCGGCTGCTCGTCGCGGTTCTTCACCTGAGAGCACGACTACCTCAGTATTCCCTTTGATACCAGATTCTTTCAAGAGTTGCCGCCATTGGTTTTCTGATCTGATCCTCTTGGCTTCGTAAATTACATACACGTAGTTTTTCCATTCCTCCGAAAGGTATCCGCGACTATCGGCCAAAAGTTCGTCCGCTATTCTCTTTTCTTCGCCATGATCCGTCATGAATTTGTACTCGATCAGGGTACTGATGCTCGGCAAACCAGTGTCGGGCTGAAAGTTCTTGATTTGTTTTGAGACGGATGGTTTGTGTAATAGGTCCGGAAACACACAGCGGAGCACAGCTTCGATCCGTGCATGAACCTCGGCTTCATTGCGGGGTGGATTCTGGAAACAGTTCTTGTCAGTGATGGAATACTGAGTTGCGCGGAGTATCTCGATAATGTCTTTCCTGACGGTCGTTACCTTGGATCGGGCTAGTGTTACCTCTAGCGCATGAATGTATTGATAGAGCCGTCCAGCCCATACTAAACCAGGGTCGCCGAATTCATCACTTTCCGCTGCATCCCATTTCTTGCTCGCTTCCTCCTCCATTTGGGAAAAAGACTTGAGGGCTTCCGGAAGGCCAGCAGCTTCTAGGAAGATGCGCATTAGGACAAAGGCGGTCTGGACGCGCCAAGAGGCGTCTTGTCCTTGCTCAAGAGCCGCGTTGGCTTCGGAAATCGAAGCCCGTATCGACGCCAAAATGTCATCGATCGAGTTTATTTCACGGCTGTCGCGCATGGCCTTAAGTATAGGCAGTTGCAGGCGTGAGCGGCTAGGCCCGAAAGGCTGCGGTTACAGCGGCGAATTTGGTGGGATCGGGATTTGGAACGCCGGCAATGGCCGCGAGAATTGCAGCTATGGACTCGTCCCTCGACAATATGCCGTTGCGTCGAAAGCGCGATTCAAGACCTACCAGTTGCTCCACGGGGATGTTTCTTGAACGGCGGACACACCCTCGCGCAGTTCCGTCCAATGTCTTCAGTGCCCATGCCCTTATTTCCATGGGTGCGCATGATAGCACCAAATCGACCGGTGGAAAGATAAGGAGAGCCCCACGCCAAGAGCACGTGGGGCTGATATTTTGGGATTAAGAGTTTAGATGCGCCGGCCAATATGCGGTTGCGGGTACGACGAGGTTGCGTGTCCCGCGGCCAAGCCACCACATCGCGTGGTTTCCAATGTCCTGAATACTTCGCCTTACTTTCGCCAGCCCGTGATATAATCGCGCTTCAAAATTCGCACGCGAGGTGGATGGTATGTGCTCGGGGGATGAAATGAGGCCCCGTTGTAGACGTCTATGGCAGATGGGGTTGCCCATTATTGTTTTATTTGTAGTAACGGCCCTTGGCGCGGCACAGAATTCACCTCCCCAACCTCAACCCCAAGCCTCGGCGACAACAAGTCCGCAGCCATTCGCAACTACCTTGAAGAAAACAGTCGCACTTCTCAGGGTTGGCTTTGTAAAAGCGAATATGCCGATGGTCGCGGAAGGAACGTGTTTTTTTGTCTTTTATGCAGATCAGAGGCTGGGACCGACAGGTGGCTTTTCTTATCTGGTTACTAATCGCCACGTGGCGAATCCAGGAGTGGAAGAGGGCACGCCTTATCCAATCGTTGAAACCCACATACGCCTAAATTTGCGTGACTCCACCCAAGGCTCTGAAGAATCCCGATTGCCGATTGGTGAGCCGACCCATTGGTACTTCCCGGCGGATGATTCTGTAGATTTGGCGGTGCTCCCCTTTTTGCCCGACCAAACTCGTTACGATTATATCGGCATTCCCGATTCCATTTTCGCCACACATGATCTCGTCCAAACGCGGGGAATTTCTGAAGGCGACAACGTTTTATTTACCGGCTATTTCTATCAATTCCCCGGCATGAGGAAATTTCAGCCGATTATCCGCGAAGGAATTCTCGCCATGATGCCGGACGAGAATATGCAAACAACGCTCAAGAAACCTGGCCGCTTGTACTTGGCCGACCTGCATGTCTTCGGAGGCAACAGCGGCTCGCCTTTACTCGTCAATTTGGGAGGGTTCAGGAATGGTTTAGTCACCGCCGGATACGAGTACCACTTACTCGGAATTATCAGCGGCTTCTACCATGAAGATTCAAACCTCAACCTCACAATCGCTACTACTTACACCGGAACGTTGGAACAAAACAGTGGGATCGCAATGGTGGTGCCCGTGGATGAATTGAAGGCCCTGCTGGAATCTCCTGATCTCAAGGCACAGCGAGATGCAGAGATTGCGCGCACCAAGGGTCAAAAATAGCTGGCAGATATCGTGAACGCTTTCGTGCTCGGCGTGGATCATGAACTTCAGAGACTCGATGCTTGGCGCAACGACGCAATGAAACACGAATACAGAAACCTACTGAACCAACTGGTCGAACAGCGCGGCGTGCAGTTCATCGGGGAAGAGGCGAGTCCAGCCGTCGAATGTGTAGGCCGGCAGATTGCCGTGATCCGAAATCTCCCACGTGAATGGAGGAACATCGAGATGCCTCCCGAGATGAGGCAAGAATTGGGTATCGACCACGAGCAAAACAATCGCTTGGTTGAGGACCGATTAGGAGGCATCCAAAGCTATCTCGGAGATGACGGCTACTACGAGAACCGGCGAAATGGATGGCATCGGTTTTATGCCCGCGTCCCGTCAGATGACATCCGGGAGGATTACATGACCCAACGCGCGCTTGAAGGAGCCGGAAACGCGGAATCTGTACTTCTCCTCTGCGGCTCGATGCACGTAGGGGAACTGAGGAAGAGATTTGTGGGGGCTGGCCACAATGTGGCGGTCGATTTTCTCCACAACTACGGCTGGTATTCGCCGGTATGATGTCCAATCCCAATGGTCGTTGACCAATGTGTCGTCGGCATACGAACGCTAAGTGGTTTGTTGGTGAAAGGATTCGACGTGTGCATCAAGGGCGAGGACGTGTATGTAAATTACTCCGATTCCCGCACGCCAGCCGCGCACGGTTCCTATCATGCCTCCGGTCAGAAACACACCAAGATCGGCAGAGAATACGTGAAGTGGGATGCCGGCCCAAGCGGCAACCTGGAGCCAATGAAACTGTTCCGAACGCCTACTCGACACGTGATTGACCGGAGCCGTTGCTGGACTATCGGGTGGGAAGTGACGAAGCTGGACTGTACGCTTCGAAGGGTGGTTTCGGCGGACGTAGTGATACCGGCACAGAAACTAGGACCGAATGAGATAATCGGCCTTGAGGTAAGCGTGGTTGGAAAGCATGCCCAATTACGGTCAGATATCGTAGGATTCCCAATCATTGCACGCCATCAATTTGGAAGCGGTACGCGCGTTGAGATTGAGGCGTTCGTGGTGTCTTAGCCCGAAGCAACGGGCAGTTAAACCGCCAGCGAGAAGCTGTATTCCATCTCGCGGTTAATGCATTCCGGTCCCCCGGCACCATCCGCATAGCGGGAAACGTACCCACCCAACAAGTTCCACGTCAAAGAAATCGGGCCCATTCCTGTTAGGCAGGGATCACTTGACGAGCAGTCTCTCGATATCAGCTTTGAGGGAGTCAAATTCTACAGGCTTGCTCTGATGGCTGTCGAAGCCGGCGGCTAACGTTTTTTCCTTGTCTCCTCGCATTGCAAACGCCGTCAGGGCGATAACCGGCAGCGTCTTAAATCTGGGATCTTGTCGGAGCGATTGAATTACGGCATAACCATCCTGTTCGGGCATTTGAATATCACAGAGGACCAGGTCTGGTGCCGTTTCCATGATCTTCTCTAGTGCTTCTCGACCATCGGCTGCTTCAATTACCTCGTATCCCCAACTCTCGATCAATTCATGCAGTAGCTCCCGCCCGGGTGCGCTATCCTCCGCGATCACTATCTTCTTCATCGTGTAGCACATTCCTCTGTCTTGCCAACGGAAGTACTTGTCACAATCCGTAATTGCGCCAGCAATTCTTCTTTCCAGCATTCTCCCTTACGGAAAAAGCCTTGTGTCGCGAGGAATAAAAAGTCCTTGTCGGCGGAGGTCAGATCTTTGGCCGTAAGGACGAACACTGGTAAATTGTGGGTCGAGGGGCTGTCTTTCAATTTCCGGAGCATCTCAAATCCGTCCATCTCCGGCATCATCAGATCTAGCACCATGGCATCGACCGCGTTCTTCGCCAACAGGTCAAGACCTTCTCCTCCGCTGTGTGCGAGGAGCGGAACGTATCCCGCCGATTCTAGAACTTGGCTTGCCAACTGTAAGCTCGTATCCTCATCATCAACGACAAGGATTTTGAGCGGACCAGTGCTTCCGAGATGCTTTTTCAACGCTGCTAACAGAACCTCTTTCTTCACAGGCTTGACCAGGTATTCGGAAGCGCCCAGCGCGAAGCCCCTGCCTTTGTCATCCACGATAGAAACAATCACGATGGGGATCGCGGCGGTCGCCGGAGTAGTTTTTAGCCGGTGCAGGATTTCCCAACCATTTTTGCCGGGCATCAACATATTGAGGGTTATGGCGTCCGGCAGAAGTTCGAGCGCTTTCACGAGTGCTTCGGCGCCGGAGCTGGCGGTGGCGGTTTCATAGCCTTCCGGGGCCAGATAACTCATGAGGAGTTCGCGCGACGGTGTCTCATCATCCACAACCAAAACCAGCGGCCTTTTACGGCCCGAGACGGCACCAGTTAAAGACGTGCTCGGTTGAGTCTCAGTAGCTTTTTGGCTAAGTGGCAGCGTGAAACTGAATTTACTGCTTTTTCCCAACTCGCTGCTAAGCGCGATTGTTCCGCTTTGTCGCTCGACCAGTCTTTTCGTAATAGCCAAGCCGAGTCCTGTTCCCTCGGTGACCCCTCTGGTGGTCTTACCAACCTGGCGAAATTCGTCGAAGACGACTTTCTGGTCCTCTGGGCGAATGCCAATTCCGGTATCGGTCACCGAAATGTGCGCTAACCGATCATCCTGAATGACGCTCAGCGTGATGTTTCCCCCTCCGGGCGTGAACTTCACCGCGTTGCTCAGGAGGTTGTAAAGGATCTGCTTGAACCTGATACGGTCGGCATAGACCGTTACGCCTGGCTCGCTTTGTACACCGACTTGAATTTTCTTCGTCATCGCCAGTTGACGAATATTCGACAGCACCTCCGGGATAGCGGCCTCTACCGCAAAATTCTCGAGAGTTAACTCAATGTGTCCCGCTTCGATCTTCGATAGGTCCAGGACATCATTAACAAGCTGAAGGAGGTGTTTCCCCCCGTGGACGATATGCTCCGTCCATCGCTTGTATTTGTCGGTCTTGATGATTGGCGTCTCGCGAGACAGCAACTCCGAAAAACCGAGAATCGCGTTCAACGGCGTCCGCAGTTCGTGACTCATGCTGGCAAGGAACTGGCTCTTCAGTTGATTGGCGCGCTCCACTTCGCGGTTTTTTAGTTCCAGTTCTTTATTGGCAGCAGCCAGCTCCGCCGTGCGTTCCTGAACGCGTTGTTCCAATTCGTCGTGAGCCTTTTGCAGAGCTTCTTCGCGCTCTTGAATCTGGCCCAACATCTCGTTGAATGCCTGAATCAGGATGGCCGGTTCGTCGTGGGTACCGGTTGCAGTGGCCCGCACGGAGTAGTCTTTGTCGCGAGAAACCCGTCGCGCAATTTCCGCCAAGTGCACGATAGGTTTCGCAACCGCCCTCTGGAATATCGATGCAACCAGGAGCGCAGCGATAAGAGATGCCAACAACACCATGGCTGCAATTACACCGTACCGCTTGAGGCGACCGCTCATTTCCCGTAGGTCAGAACAGATGTAGACGGTACCCGTCGGCTTCCCCTCGAACACAATCGTGCGGACGACAACGAGCTGCCCATCCTGGAACAAGTGAATCTCAGTTTGATTCGGCGGAATCTGAGGCAATGTTAAGGCTTGGGCATGGCCATCACGCCAATATGTGGCGAAAGGGTGCCCGTCGGGCCTGTAAATGCCTGCTGACACGACATCGGGCGCAGCCTTCAGCGCCGACAAAGTATTCTCGGCGGCTTGTGGATCATTAAACATCAGCGGGGAGACGCTATTGGAGCCGGCCATTTGAGCCTGAATCGACAGGTTGTGCACCATGGTCTGTTGAAAGGTGACCCGGTCGTAAGCAACGAATGCCACGCAGGCGATCAATAAGGCTGCGCCACTGACCAGCATGTTCATCCTGGTCAGCTTCGCGGTAATCGAATATCGGGGAACCCTGAACACTTTTTTTCTTAGTCTCCAGTCTTTCTGACGCTGATTGCCACTTTGAGCAGTTGCGAGCTGAGCGTTAAACCAGCACGCTCGGCAGTCGTAACATTGACCTCGAAACGCACCCTGTTGGCGTCTGTAACGAACTGGATCATGCCCCCGCGCCGAGTGAACTGGGAGATGTCACTCACCGTTAGGACGCTTGTCTTGTCAAGCGTCGCCAGGATCTCTTTAAGTTGGCTCTCCTCCGACCCGCTGATGAATAAAATGCGGCAACTCACTGCCTCCTGCGGTTTGGCGATGCGGTTAACCACAACCTTTTTGCCGTTGATGGTTTCACCGGCGATCGTCGCATCGAAAGTCGCGCCAAAAGGATCCTCGCCGAGCACACAAATCGGGAAGTCGTCTGCGGGCGCGACCTTTGCAGGCCAAGCGACGAACTTGCCGAAGTCGTAGATGTAGGCAGCCTTCACCTCGTACTCACCGGGGTTTGACCGCTGGGCATGCAAGCATGAGGGGCCAAGAAATGCCGACGTAATGGCTACAGCCAGAAGATGAAACGGCCAACCTCGAAGATTACTGAGCACCCATCTTCGTCGCTTGCGTTGCGGGGTTTCGATGTTGGTCCCGATCATCGTTGCGTTGTTTGCCAGGTGATCTTTGCGTAGACGGTTCGCTTAATACCGACAAGGCCGCCGGGGTCACCCCCGAACTCAGCATGCTGAGGTTGAAGCAGATTTTGACCTACGACCGAGAGGTCAAGGGACCCGGTGGCGTGCCAACTGAACCGCACATCTGCCGTAGTGTAGGCTCGCACTTGCTGGGCGGGAAGGTCGCTCTCATAGCGGAGTGTTTGATCAAACTCCAGTCTCCGCGGCAAATCTAAAGAAGATTGGATCATCCCCTGGTGATGGGGGCTTGAGCCCTCCGTTGAAGTAACCGTCGACGGGTCCAGGCTCCCGGCCCGCGTACTCAAGTCCATATACAAATAAGAATAAGAACCTCTCAACCGCCATCTGGATGTTGGTGTCCAATCGGGCGCAATCTCGAATCCAGCTGTATCGCCCATCAACCCGTTGCCGAAAAAAAACGGGACGATGACATGCGCCGGTGCGGGCGAGGCTTCGGAGAACGGCACACCGGGCTCGATGCTCAGGAGATGATCGTAGTTGTTGTAAAACGCGGCAATGTCCAGATTGAGCTTGGGCTTCACCAGGCTTCGGTATCCGACTTCGTAGCCCAGCAAGTGCTCCGTGGAAAAACCTCTGTCGCCGATGACGCGGACAAAGGTTAACGGATTGGGTGTAATCAATGCTGTGAGCTGAAGATCTTCCTCGACGCGGGAGGGTGTGCGGACAGCGCGAGTCACCGCGGCCCATACCGTTTGCCGTGAATTCGGTGTCCACAGGAGCCGAGCCGTCGGCTCAAACTCGAAATGAGAATATGTTTCCTGTAGAAACTTGGATCCGATCGTCAGAGAGAACTGATTTCCAATAATCGGGATCTCATCCTGGATAAACCCGCTGTAGAGCTTGTCGGTAAGGTGGCTCGGAGTAAATACAACAGTGGGCACAACCTCAGTAGTATTGCCCGAGCTCAGTCGAACTCCGAGACCCCACAGGAAGTCCTGTCGACCGGGCAAGGGCAAATGATGGATGAAATCGATGTCAAACGTATCGCGAGACTCGGCAAAGCTTGACTGTTCTCGGTTCGTGCGGTCGTAATAAGTCTGCAGTTGGATGTCAGACCCACCACCCAAGGTGCGCTTCCAACGACCCAGCAGATTGCCCCCTGAGAGCTCGGCACTCTGCTCCACATTAGTCATATACGGCGGGGAGTAAGTTGTGATGCCCACACTTTGCCCGGCATCACCGTTGTACAGGTCACCTTGAAACGTGAAAGTGTCGCGATTGTGGTCCATATCCATACGGAAGCCGGTCTGACCCATGCGCCAGCTATCGAATGAACTACCATTCGGATGAAACTCGGGCCCCTCGTTGAAGGCCTTGCCGTAAATACGGTAATTAAAGCTCTTGTCGTTCCCGCCCCCGTAGCGGAGATTGACGAAGCCTTGATCGATATTTCCGCCGCCGGTAGATACGAGCATTCCACGTGTATCTTTGGCGCTCTTGGTGATGATATTGATCACAGCGTTGACAGCATTTGCTCCCCAAATCGTGCCGCCCGGGCCGCGGATGACTTCGATCCGCTCGACATCCTCGAGCACGGTGTCCTGCACCTGCCAATAAACCCCGGCGTAGAGTGGTGTGTACACAGTTCGGCCGTCAATAAGCACGAGTACGTCTCGGGAGAGGGCACTCGCGAACCCGCGCACGCCGATGGACCATGTATTCGAGTCGACCCGTGCAACTTCAACACCGGGCGCCAGACGGAGGGCCTCCGGTATGCTCGTGGCCCCCGAACGCCGGATGTCCTCTTGCGTGATGACGTAAATCGCTGCGGGAGTTCGGCTAACTTTCACGGGCTCTTTGGACGTGGTTGTGACCTCAATTTGGCCGAGTTCTTCCAGCGTCACTTGAGTGAGACGCCCTGTTGTCTTTTGGTCCTGCTGTGTGGAGTCACCCCGGCTCTGAACAGCCACGCCTATCAGCAGGAGGAGGGAGATCGCAACCCTAACCACTGCGCTCCGATGAATAGACTTGTCGGCAATGAATGTGAACGCAGCGGGCAGCGTTCGACCGTTACTGGTCAGCGGCCCGTCGGTGGCGGAACGGTGCAACCTCTTGTTCACGGTCTGTACTCCCAGAGACAACTGGCTTGAAGTGTGTTGCCGTTTCGTGTGTGCAGTGAGGCGGCGCTCAGCTACCTTTTTCCATTCCCGGTGTTTCCACCCCACGCCCGATGCTAGCGTACAAAGCGTATTGAACCCCGGGCCAGCAAGGATGTGCTTATCTAATTAGCCATAATCAAGATAGGCACACCTTAAGTCACCAATCCCTAACTCCATCTCTTTCTCGTAATAAATTTATAAGTGCTCGACTGACTAAACCGAACCTTCAGGCAAGCCTCTGCGTACAGGGAGAGAGAACCGTGCCGAACACGAAAGATCAGTTTCCAACGATCCTCGTCGCCGACGACATTGAGGTCAATCGGGAGCTTCTAACGGAAGTTCTAAGTGCCGAGCATTATCGGATCGTGCAGGCTGAGGACGGCGAGCAAGCCATGCAGCTTTTGGAAGAAGGGGAAGTAGATTTGGCACTGTTGGACGTCATGATGCCTGGCCGTTCAGGCTTTGCCGTCTGTCGCGCTTTGAAGGCGAACCCGGACACGCGCTTGATTCCCGTGGTGATGGTTACTAGCCTGACAGCGAGCGAAGATCGCGTGCAGGGCATCGAATCCGGCGCGGATGATTTTCTTAACAAGCCGGTGAACAAGGAAGAATTGCTGGCGCGCGTGCGATCGTTATTGAAGATCAAGCAATTCACGGATGAATTGGAGCATGCCGAGAATGTGCTTTTCGCTCTAGCTCTGAGCATTGAAGCGAAAGACCCTTATACCGAGGGACATTGCGACCGTCTTTCCGAGTCTTCGGAGGCGCTGGCGAAACGCCTCAGTCTAAACGAGGAAGAGCGCATTTCGTTGCGCCGCGGCGGCGTTATCCACGACATTGGCAAGGTTGCGGTCCCCGATCAGATCCTATTGAAGCCAGGTCCTCTGACAGCCGAAGAGCGCAAAGTAATGCAGCAGCACACCATCGTCGGGGCCGGTATCTGCTCGCCGCTGAAGTCGTTTCGATCCGTTCTGCCTATCATCCGTCACCACCACGAGAAAATCGACGGCAGCGGGTATCCAGACGGGTTGAAGGGCGACGCCGTCCCGCTGACGGCTCGAATTCTGCAAACCGTGGATATTTACGACGCGCTTACCACCGATCGTCCCTATCGCAAAGCGATGGCACCCGAGCGCGCTTTTGCCCTCATGCGCGAAGAGGTAAAGAAGGGCTGGTGGGATGGAGCGCTTGTTGACGAGCTAGAAGCCATGGTGCAAACAACGGCGCTCCAGAATTAAGCATGCGCACGGACGATGATTCAGTGCTTCGAAAGAAGCGAATCGTGTGCGTGATATGGCCGATGGCTGAGTTAGTTCCTAGGCTGCCTTCCTCACACAGAAGCGGAACTTAGCAGGCGGCCGCAATACGGTTAAATTCTGCCTCCCGGCACCAGTCGCGCGTGAGGGTGCGGCACTGAAGAGGTCCGCTTTGCGGAAGGCCTAAATCCCACTCTGTACGATTGGTTCTATCGATCTAACACTCACCCCGTCGCCGAAACGTTATGGTTTCACAATGCCTTGTCGAATCGCGTAATGCACGAGTTCCACGAGCGATTTGAGGCCTAGTTTGCGATTAACTCTCGATCTGTAAGTCGCTACCGTTTTTTGGCTGATCGTTAAGGCCGAGGCCACTTCTTTGTTTGATTTACCCTGCGCCAGAAGACTGAGAACCTCAAGTTCGCGTGCTGACAAAATGTCCGCCGGGAACTCTATTTTGGAGGGCGGCTCGAAGGAAGGTTTTGAGGGCAACTCGCCCCAGACATGCGCGCCCTGCGGCTGGGCGGCTTGGATAAGCGCCAGCAATTCTTTCCTGCCGTCAATCTTGTCGCCGGCGGTGATCGATTTACGCAAGCCGCGAATTATGCCTTCAAGTCTTCGTTGTTGGGTCACTTCTATAACGAAGATACCAACATGGCTCACTCGGTCGCGTCCATCGCCTATGGGAAAATAATCCTGAATCCAGTACCCGATATCCGTTCTCATCGGCAATTTCGCCGAGAATTCGTGCTGATAGACCGGCTGACCGGTGAGGAATACGCGATCAATCCGGGCTTCTATGATTTTCGCCGTTCGTCCAATCACCTCGGGAGCTGTTTGTCCCAGATGATCTTCGGGTGGCACACCGTTCATCGCGGCAATAGCAGAATTGACGCCGACGTAATGGAAGCCTTGGTCATAAATGGCCAAGCCAATGTTCGAGCCGTTCAAGGTCTTTAGCAACCAATTGGAAAGCTTGACCGAAGGTCGCGCCGACTGATCCGAACGGTTAGTTTCGGTTCGCATGGAAGTCTTGCAATGGCATGAATAATGTCAGGAGTTACGCAAAGCGCCTTGAATGAACGAGCGGTAAATTAGAACTTTCCTTCTTCAGCTTTGGCAGCACGATACGCCGCACAAATCATCCCCAAGAATAGTCTAACACCCGTACCGGACTCCCGTCGGCGCTGAATCCTTTGCCGGGCTTGCCCTATGGGATTCGCACTAAGAATGCAGAAAAGCTCAGGCGAGCGCCTTTCAGAAAAGTTTTTGTAGGAATTATGCCGACTTGACCTGAACTATTAATCCCTTTAGAAGTTGGCTGCAGAATAACACGCATTCCCAGGCAATCCCCTTTTGAAAGTTGTCTCCTCATGGATCAGGCTGCCGCTCGTAGAAAACAAAACTGTTTTTACCTCCCGTGCGCAGTGTTTACGGCGATTGTGACAGCAGCCTTGCTTGCCTCTCTCGGGCTTCTGTGACAACAAAACGCCTTGGATACCAGAATCGCCAGCTTCTGAACCTGACGACCCAGTCAAAGCGCCTGACGGCCGGCCGCAAAGTGGAGTTACCTACGAAATGGATACCGAGCGTCGGTATGCGACACGATACAACTTTGGCGCAATCGCCGAAGTAATCGACCTGGACCAATCACGTGACTTGGTCTCACTTACTCGTGATCTCAGTGTGTCTGGTGTTTTCGTTAAGACGACGACACCTTTCCCGAGCGGAACGGTAGTGCGTCTTCGGATCACGTATTCTGGCGAACAGTTTGCGGCCATGGGTAAAATCAGCGCGAATGTGACGCCAACGGGGATGGGCATCGTTTTTACGGAGATCGAGCCCAACGATCGAGCAACTCTCGAGAAATGGCTCAGCCAAGGAGCGGGGTAATGAGGTATGAGCCAAGGGAACGCTCACCGTGCACATCTCAAGTGCCTAGTTTCCGCCGTTCGCCGATAGAGGGCTGCTGCTGCAAAGATAGACGGGGCGCTCACGCCGTTCAGTTTTCAAGGGTGAAACGTTGAACGGTTGGGAGCAAATCTGTCCCGGCCCTGCTTTTTGGGACAAGCGCGTCAGCGCCGACCATCTTTGCGGCCTCCTGCGCTTCAGGAGTGTCATTGATAGTGAAAAGGATGATTTTTGTCGATGGCGCAAACCGACGGATTTCTACTGTGGCTTTCAGGCCGTTCATCACCGGCATGGTGATATCGAGGACAACGACATCCGGCTTCAGCTGCCTAACTTGGTCCAGGGCCACCAGGCCATTCTCAGCTTCGCCACAGATTGTGTATTCGGCGAGCAAAGATCGAAGGGTGCTGCGTACGACTTCTACGTCATCCACGAGTAAGATTCGAGCTGACATCCTGTATTTCAATTTAACCGTTGCTTCGTACATCTCCATACTTGCAACGCTTCATCGTAGCTATTAGTTACGCCTAGACCAGCGTGCCCAAAAGCGGCAGATAGGTGAACCTACCTAAGCTAAAGAAGACCTTCGATAGAAAGCAGTGCTCATTGAGCGTGATATACCCGGTTTGGACGACCGGTCAGAGGCGCTGGCCTGGCGTCTTCACGGAATCCCTTGAGTTACAGTTGTTTAAACCCGGCTATACAGCAAGATGGTCTGAGTGAGCAAGTTTGGCGCGGTATGGCGATTTCTCCGATATCCACCGATAGTAGTTTCACGGCCAGCATTCAGGCCCCCTAGGAGGAACGCGTCATGTTCATAGCTCTGTTCTTTGTTCTGCTGCTTTTGTGGGCAGGCGGTTTCTTAGTTTTCCATGTAAGTGCAGGATTGATTCATTTGCTTCTGCTCTTCGCAGTCGTTTCTTTGTTTTTTCATTTGTTTCGAGGACGGGGACGCACTGCTTAAGAAATCAGGGCGAACCGTCCCAGTCCGAGGGACTCAGTGCGGAGGAAGACGTAAGAAGTAAAAACGAATCTGTGGCTCCCATGACGTGGCCACGGAGCACGGGTGGCGAAAGTACAAATCGGAGGAATGAACTTATGGGACGGCGAACTAAGCAGTGGATGTGGATTGTGGCGATGAGCCTATGCATCGGTATCACTGGAGGCGCAGTACGCGTCGGAGCGTCTCCGTTGCCACAGGAACAACACGACCAGGATTATTCGAGAAATAAGAACTATAAGACAGGTATGCGCGACGGGCGCGACGATACCGCGCATAATCGTGACCACTTCAAGAAAAGGAAGTTCAAAAAAGACGAGGACCGGAGAGCTTACGAGGCCGGCTATGAGGCGGGCCACCAGGGTGGTTCACGAGATCATAGATAAAACAAACCCCGATTACGCCGACGCCAGTGAATCCGGCGAAGCAGGTTCGCCGGATTCAAGCGGAGGCGGGAACCTTTTTACGAGAAGCAAGAACTGCGGGTACGACAACCTCCACAAGGGTGCCCGGGGCGGCATTGGTAATTTGGAGGTCTCCACCCAATTCCTTTACCCTTTGTTTCATTCCGCCGATTCCGACCCCGATACGGTCTGGGCGGAACTCCATCACCTTATCTGACACACCCTTCCCATTATCACGGACGGTAAAGAGGAGTTGGTTTTCCCCTTCGCTCAACGTCACCCAGGTCTTGCTTGCTCCCGAATGCCGGAAGACGTTCGTGAGTGACTCTTGAATAATGCGGAAAACGGTCGTCTCCACTTCAGTGGTGAAGCCGGGGGAACTCATGCGGTCTAACCTCAAGCGAGATCTCAATACCGCTCCGCTTTGCTAAGCCGTCCAAGTACCATTCGAGCGCCGATTTCAAGCCGACTTCGTCCAGCAATGGCGGATGAAGGAGATGTGACATACTACGAACCTGTTGCATAACGCGTTCCATTACACCACCCGCATCACCGGCTGCTTGTTTTGACCACTCTGGGCAGTCCGTTGACATTGCGATCCTATCCAGCACCATTTTTGTCGCAATCAGGTCTTGCCCAAAGCCATCGTGCATTTCGCGAGCCAAGCGGCGCCGTTCGTCATCCTGAGTTGCGATTAGACGGCCAGAGAGATAGCGCAGCTCAAAATTCAGCATTTCCAAATCTCGTGTCTTTCGGTGTAGTTCGGCGAAAACGCTGACTTTCGCTCGTAGCAACTCAGGAACAATCGGGACCGATATGTAGTCGACTGCGCCACGTTGATAGCCTTTGAGCCGGTCGATGTCGGTGAGGTGTACGGCGGAAATGAAAAGGATTGCCGTCTTTTCAAAGCGAGGGTGTTGTCTGATGATATCCGCCAGTTCAAACCCATCGAGTTCGGGCATGCTCACGTCCATGAGAACGACGGCAACGTCGTTTTTCAGGAGAACTTCCATAGCCTCTCTGCCGGAATTTGCCTTGATCAGGTTTTCGCCCAATTCGGCGAGTATTGCTTCGTAGGTCAGCAGCTTGCCAGGCTGATCGTCCACCATGAGGATATTCACTTTTTCTTGTGAACTAGCCACTTGTCCTCCCAATGGGCAGTTTGAAATCGAAAATGCCGTTGTAAGTTTTCAGCGATGCAGCCACATTCGCAACGCTGCCAGTAATTGATCGGTGTTCACTGGCTTTGCCAGGTATTCGGAAGCGCCCGCTTCAAGACATTTCTCCCTATCCCCTTTCATTGCTTTCGCGGTCAACGCGATGATGGGCAACCGCCTAAAGGATGGATTCTGGCGGATAACCTGCATGGTCGCGTACCCATCCATCTCCGGCATCATGATGTCCATCAGTACGATGGCCAAATCTGGAGTCGATTCCAAGGTCGAGATTGCTTCGCGTCCGGTGCCCGCAGTTAACACAGTCATGCCGCGGCGTTCGAGTACGCTGCTAAGGGCGAAGATATTTCGCACGTCATCGTCCACGACGAGAACCTTTTTGCCAACCAAGGCCTCATCCGAACGATGCAGGCGATCGAGCATTTTTTGTTTCTCGGGAGGCAGCGTCGCGATGAGCCGGTGCAAGAACAGGGAAGTCTCGTCCAGCAGACGCTCCGGCGATTCAACGCCTTTGACAACAACGCTGCGAGCCAACGTATGCAGGCGCGCATCTTCTTCGGGAGAGAGCTCCTTGCCGGTGAAAACAACAACAGGCAGTTCGCTGAGGTCAGGACTCTGGCCCAACTTCTCGAGCACTTCGAAACCGGTCATATCCGGGAGCCGCAAGTCGAGCACGACGCAATCGAATTGTTCAGTGGTAACCAAGTTAAGGGCATCGGAGCCCGATCCGGCGATGGATACATCGATGTCGTCATAGCCGAGCAACTCCCGAATGCTCATTTGCTCGGCAGGATTATCTTCCACGATCAGCAGGTGCTTGCGGCGAGGAGCGGCGTACTCTTTAATTTTCGTCAGCGCCGCTTCCAGAGCCTCGGTTGAGGTGGGTTTCGTGACAAACGAGAATGCGCCGCGGGCCAATCCATGGTTGCGATCTTCGTCCAACGTGAGCATCTGGACGGGAATATGACGCGTGGCGGGATCCTGCTTCAGATGATTGAGTACGGTCCACCCCAGCATATCGGGCAAAAAGACGTCTAAAGATACGGCGCTGGGCTGATATTCGCGCGCGAGAGCGAGCGCATCGGCGCCTCGCATGGCCACCAACGTCTTGAAGCCCTTATCGCGCGAGAGGTCGCACAACATGCGGGCATAGTGCGGATCGTCCTCGACGATCAGCAAAATTGCATCGCCCGGCTGCAGGTTCGCCCTATCATCGGCGATCTGTTCTACGGCGTGCTCGGGGACCGGAGCCACTAACTGAATCGCCGGTTTCGACGCGGGCATCCTGATTTCTACCGGCACACCGGTCCGCGGATGGGCCGACATAGGTAAGCGGGAGATAAAGCGTGAACGTGCTTCCAGCTCCAGGGGCGCTGCGGAGTTGAATTTCTCCTCCCAAGAGGCTGGCCAATTCGCGACTGATCGCGAGGCCCAGGCCAGTTCCGCCGTATTTACGGCTGGTGCCCGCGTCTGCCTGTTGGAAGGCCTCAAAGATGATGCGCTGTTTTTCAAACGGAATTCCAATACCGGTATCGGCAACCTCAAAGGCGACGACTGATGCTGCTGTGCCGAGGATTGGGTGGTCCGTGCTCCAGCCGGTCTCCGAGAGCGAGACGGATAGCCGCACGCCGCCGTGTTCGGTGAATTTAAAGGCATTAGACAGCAAGTTCTTGAGAACTTGTTGCAGGCGCTTGGAGTCTGTCACAAGGCTGCGGCCGAGATGGGAGTCGGCATGCACCTCGAAACTGAGGCGGCGATTTTCCGCCTCGTGGCGGAAAGGCCGTCCGACCATCTCGAGCAAACTCGAAAAGAATACTTCTTCCGCTTCGACGGAGACCGTTCCCGATTCGATCTTCGAAAGATCGAGAATGTCGCTGATCAGGTTCAATAGGTCGGTTCCGGCTCCGTGAATCGTGCGAGCAAACTCGACTTGTTTTGGCGTCAAATTACCATCGGGGTTATCGCTGAGTTGCTGGCCGAGCACCAAGATACTATTGAGGGGCGTACGAAGTTCGTGAGACATGTTGGCCAGGAACTCGGATTTGTACTTAGAGGTGAGCGCCAGCTCTTTGGCTTTCTCTTCCAAAGCGCGCCGTGCCTGCTCGATTTCCTGATTCTTGCGCTCGACTTCGACGTTCTGCTCGGCGAGTTGCTGGGCCTTTTGCGCGAGCTGCTCGTTCGTTTGCTGCAACTCCTTCTGTTGCGTTTGCAGTTCCGTCGCGAGCTGTTGAGACTGCTTGAGCAGTGCCTCGGTTTGCATCGTGGCTTCAATGCTGTTGAGCACGATTCCGATGCTGGAGGTCAACTGATCGAGGAAGGCCAGATGCGACGTGGTGAAGGCGCTGAGCGATGCAAATTCGATCACGGCTTTTACGCGGCCCTCGAACTGTACCGGAAGGACGATCACGTTTCGCGGAACAGCTTTGAACAAGCCGGAGCGGATCGGGACGGCGTCCTCGGGAACTTCCGCGATCAGCATGCGGCGCTTCTCGATGGCGCATTGGCCGACCAAACCTTCTCCCAGAGCAAGAGCCTGCGGATGCCCATCGTGGCCATCATCGGCAAACGCCGAGAGCAGCCTCATACCTGCGGTTTCTTCAGCTTCGACCTGGTAGATCACGCCCTGTTGGGCGACTACGAGCGGAGCCAATTCTGAAAGAAGCATTCGACCGACGGTGACCAGATCGCGTTGACCCTGTAGCATGCCGGTGAAGCGGGCGAGGTTCGTCTTCAGCCAGTCCTGCTCCGTATTGCGTTCTGTGGTGAGACGCAAATTATCGATCATGGTGTTGATGTTGTCTTTCAGCTCAGCAACCTCACCACTGGCTTCCACTTGAATCGAACGCGTTAAATCGCCCTTCGTAACGGCGGTGGCGACTTCGGCGATAGCGCGGACCTGGTTGGTGAGGTTATCGGCGAGCAAGTTGACGTTTCCCGTAAGATCCTTCCAGGTGCCCGCAGCGCCCGGCACGTTAGCCTGACCGCCGAGTCTCCTTCGACCCCGACTTCGCGGGCCACCGAGGTCACCTGATCGGCGAATGTCGCGAGGGTATCGGTCATGTTGTTGATCGTCTCGGCCAGAGCGGCGACTTCACCTTTGGCGTTGACCGTGAGTTCCTTGGCGAAGTCCCCGTTGGCGACGGCGGTAACGACTTTGACGATGCCGCGCACCTGCTCCGTAAGGTTAGCGGCCATGACGTTAACGTTGTCGGTAAGGTCCTTCCAAATGCCCGCCACGCCGGGCACTTTGGCCTGGCCGCCGAGTTTGCCTTCGGTGCCGACTTCGCGAGCCACGCGAGTGACCTCCGCGGCGAAGGCGTTGAGCTGGTCCACCATGGTGTTGATGGTGTTCTTCAGTTCGAGAATTTCGCCCTTCACGTCCACGGTGATCTTGCGAGAGAGGTCGCCGCGGGCCACAGCGGTGGTGACTTCGGCGATGTTTCTGACCTGGGCTGTGAGGTTTCCGGCCATGGCGTTGACAGAGTCGGTGAGGTCCTTCCAAGTTCCTGCCACGCCGGGCACGTTGGCCTGACCGCCAAGACGGCCTTCGCTGCCGACCTCGCGCGCGACGCGGGTGACCTCCGCGGCGAAGGATCGCAACTGCTCGACCATGGTATTCAGCGTCTCTTTGAGCTGCAGGATTTCGCCGCGCACATCGACGGTGATCTTGCGGGAGAGGTCGCCGCTGGCAATAGCGGTGGCTACTTCAGCGATGTTTCGCACCTGACCGGTCAGGTTGCTGGCCATGAAGTTGACGTTGTCGGTGAGATCTTTCCATGTGCCGCCCACGCCGGGGACTTGGGCCTGGCCGCCGAGTTTGCCTTCGGTTCCGACTTCGCGAGCCACGCGAGTTACTTCGCCGGCGAAAGCATTGAGCTGGTCAACCATGGTGTTGATGGTGTTCTTCAGTTCGAGAATTTCGCCCTTCACGTCCACGGTGATCTTGCGAGAGAGGTCGCCGCGAGCCACGGCGGTAGTGACTTCGGCGATGTTGCGAACCTGCGCGGTGAGGTTTCCGGCCATGGAGTTTACGGAGTCGGTGAGATCTTTCCAAGTTCCTGCCACACCGGGCACGTTGGCCTGACCGCCAAGCCGGCCTTCGCTGCCGACTTCGCGGGCCACGCGGGTAACTTCGCCAGCAAAGGCATTTAGTTGATCGACCATCGTGTTGATGGTTTCCTTCAGCAGAAGAATTTCTCCGCTGACGTTGACCGTGATTTTCTTGGAAAGATCGCCACTGGCAATCGCGGTGGAAACGTCCGCGATGTTGCGAACCTGGTTCGTCAGGTTGCTCGCCATGGAATTGACTGAATCGGTAAGATCCTTCCAGGTGCCGCCGACGCCAGGAACTTGTGCCTGGCCGCCGAGTTTGCCGTCGGTACCGACTTCGCGGGCCACGCGGGTGACTTCGGAGGCAAAAGAGCGCAACTGATCGACCATGGTGTTGATGGTATCTTTGAGCTCGAGAATTTCTCCCTTTACGTCGACGGTGATCTTGCGGGAGAGGTCGCCGCGGGCGACTGCCGTTGCCACCTCGGCGATGTTTCGGACCTGCGCCGTCAGGTTGCCTGCCATGAAATTGACGTTGTCGGTTAGGTCCTTCCAGGTACCTGCCACGCCAGGCACTTCTGCCTGGCCGCCGAGTTTGCCTTCGGTTCCGACTTCGCGGGCCACGCGGGTCACTTCACCGGCGAATGCGTTGAGCTGGTCAACCATGGTGTTAATGGTGTTCTTCAGTTCTAGAATTTCGCCCTTCACGTCGACGGTGATCTTGCGGGAGAGGTCGCCGCGAGCCACGGCGGTCGTGACTTCGGCGATGTTTCTCACCTGAGCGGTGAGATTTCCAGCCATGGAGTTGACGGAGTCGGTAAGATCTTTCCAAGTTCCTGCCACGCCAGGCACGTTAGCCTGACCGCCGAGCCGGCCTTCGCTGCCGACCTCGCGCGCGACGCGCGTGACTTCGCCGGCGAAACGGTTCAGCTGATCGACCATGGTGTTCAGGGTTTCTTTGAGCTGCAGGATTTCGCCGCGCACATCCACGGTGATCTTGCGGGAAAGGTCGCCGCTGGCAATCGCGGTGGCCACTTCTGCGATGTTTCGCACCTGGCCTGTCAGGTTGCTGGCCATAAAGTTGACGTTGTCGGTGAGATCTTTCCAGGTGCCGCCCACGCCGGGGACTTGGGCTTGGCCGCCGAGTTTGCCTTCGGTTCCGACTTCGCGAGCGACGCGGGTGACCTCGCCAGCGAAAGCATTAAGCTGGTCGACCATGGTGTTGATGGTGTCTTTGAGTTCGAGAATTTCGCCCTTCACATCGACGGTGATCTTGCGGGAAAGGTCGCCGCGGGCGACAGCCGTGGTGACTTCGGCAATGTTTCTGACCTGTGCGGTGAGGTTTCCGGCCATGGCATTGACCGAGTCGGTTAGGTCCTTCCAGGTTCCTGCCACGCCGGGCACGATGGCCTGGCCGCCCAACTTGCCGTCCGTGCCGACCTCGCGAGCCACGCGGGTGACTTCCGAGGCGAAGGAGCGCAATTGATCGACCATGGTGTTGATGGCCTCTTTCAACTGCAAGATCTCGCCGCGCACGTCGACTGTGATCTTGCGGGAAAGGTCACCGCTCGCCACCGCCGTGGCCACTTCGGCGATGTTGCGAACCTGGCCGGTTAGGTTGCTGGCCATGGAGTTAACGGAGTCCGTGAGGTCCTTCCACGTGCCTGCAACGCCCGGGACTTGCGCCTGACCGCCAAGTTTTCCGTCCGTCCCGACTTCGCGGGCCACGCGCGTGACCTCAGAAGTGAATACGCTGAGCTGTTGAATCATGGTATTGACGATTGTCGCGGAGCGCAGGAATTCGCCTTCGAGAGGGCGGCCGTCCACGTCGAGGCGTACGGTCTGAGCCAAGTTGCCCTGTGCGACGGCAGCGATCGCGCGAGTGACTTCCGTGGTGGGGCGCAACAAGTCGTCTACGAGGGTGTTGACCGAAACTTCCATTTCGCCCCACGCTCCCTTGGAATGGTGGAAGCGCGTGCGCTCGCGCGTGCGGCCTTCCTTACCAACAACTTGGCCGACGCGCCGTAGCTCCTGTTCCATCTGCTGATTGGCACCTACGATTTCGTTAAAAGTGTCGGCAATCTTGCCGGCTAATCCAGTCCAGCCGCCTGGAAGGCGAATCGAGAAGTCGCCGTCGCGCATGGTCTGAAGGCTTGCCAGGATGAGACCGAGTTCTGCGGATGCGAGATCGCCATTGGTATGCCCGTTGCTCTTAACTGGCGCAGTTGCTACAGCACCCGCCCCACCGGTCTCAGCCGCATTTTTTTTCATAACACCTCTCCTGGTTCGTATTCGAGCCGAGGGACTCGCGGACAAGGCTCGTGCGTCAATTTCAGATTGCGCTCTTTGCCGAAGGCAAATTCAAGAAAAGGAAGGTCCTTTCATACCACGCGCGTTAATCTCCAGGCTGTACTACGATTCCGTTAAAGTTTTCCGCTGGACATACAGGAAAACCCGTATTCGCGGCCCCGACCCGAGGAAATATGATTCTCGCCGTAAATCACAGTCGAAACTTAGCGGGCTAATGTTTCGAATTCTTCTAGCTGACGATCACCAAGGAGTCAGGGCTCAGGTGCGCTGCGTTCTCGAGACAGCGGACTGGGGTGTGTGCGGGGAAGCAGAAAACGGCCAAGAAGCGGTAGAAAAAGTAAGGCGGCTCCACCCAGACTTGGTCATCCTCGATATGGACATGCCGGGAATAAGTGGGTATGAAGCGGCGCACGAAATTCGCCGAATCTCGCCGTCGACAAAAATTCTGATTTTGAGCATGCACGACCCGGCAAATCTTCCATCACTTCTCGCGGAAACTGGGGCTGATGCTTTTGTGGCGAAATCCCGTAGCGTAAAGGAACTCGTACCAACTCTGGCGCACCTCTTGTTGGGAGCCGCTGCCGCCAGTTAAGAGCAGAGCAGGTAGTTACGGCCCGCCCGCTAGTCACCGCGCAAGCTTGACCTCACCAATATCAATCCTATAGTCTGGCGCCACCGAGGGGCTTCGATTCGCGCTCGCTTGGCGGCTTGTCCGCGGCGAGAAAGGCGACTAATGCGAAAGTTCGGTCTTATTTTTCTGTTCCTGTCGTTCGGATTTGCGTTCACAACTGTGGCGCAGCAGCAGCCGCAGCAAGCGCCGGACTTGAGCAAGGTTCAAGTTAAGGTGCAGAAGCTGGCCGACAACGTCTATGTGCTGCAGAGCTCGGGAGCCCAAGCCGGTATGGGCAATATCGGCGTTTTCACCGGCGACGATGGAATCGTGCTCGTCGATTCCCAGCTTGTGGAGCTCGGGCCAAAGATCGAAGCGGCATTGAAGACGGTCTCTGACAAGCCGGTTAAATACGTGCTGAATACGCACTGGCACGGCGACCATACCGGCGGCAACGCTTACTTTGGCAAGACGGCTGTTCTGATTGCGCAGGATAACGTGCCGAAGACGATGCAAAAGGAACCCGATCGCCGGATTACGAATCTGCAGGTCTCGCTTCCAAGCGTGACGTTCAGCAATCAATTGGCTTTGCACCTCAATGGCGCGGAGATTCGCGCCATGTATTTCGGCCGTGCGCACACCGATGGCGATGTTGTGGTGTTTTTCCCCGGAAACAGCGTGGTTCATATGGGGGACGTATTCACAAATTTCGATCCTCCGCATTTTCCGGCAATCGACAACGATAATGACGGCACCGGTGGCCCCGAGGGCGAGGTCGCCGCGATCGAATACGTGCTGGCACATGCTCCGGATGATGCCAAGATCATTCCGGGGCACGGCGTTGTAGCTTCGAAGGCCGAATTACGGAAGTATCTCGACGTGGTCAAGGCGACGACCGCAGCGGTCCAGGCCGGCATCAATCAGGGCAAGAGCCTGGATCAGCTCAAGCAAGAAAAGGTTTTGGCCCAATGGGATTCTCTGGAGTCGCCTCCTATTAAGGAAGACGTATACCTGGAGCGGCTTTACAAGAGCTTGACTGCAAAGAAGAGCGGCGGAACGGGTGACGGCCAGTAAGCCGATCGATTCGCTATGACGCGATTGGAGACGCGAATGACAGAGCGCAACGTTCACAATTTCGTGCTGGCGGCTGTTGCGTTGCTGTGCGTCGCCATACCGGCACTCGCGCATCACTCCGTGACTGCTGAGTTCGATCCGGGTAAAGAGTTCACTGTGACCGGCGTGCTCACCAAAGTGCTTTGGGTGAACCCCCGTGTTTATTGGTTTCTGGACGTAAAGGACGAAAGCGGAAAAGTGGAGACTTGGTCTTTCGAAGGCAATCCCCCTGGCATGTACCACCGCGCCGGAGTCAGAAAGGATGACTGGAAGGTTGGAGAGGAAATCACCGTGACGGCCGTAGCCGCCAAGGATGGGAGCAAGCACCTCGGCTTCGCCAAAGTGTTTAAGTACCAGGATGGACATTCAATCGTGCTGAAAGTCGGAGGAGAGTAGCGGCCCGAATCGGAGAATCCTTTTGCTGGCGTCCTCGATTCGGCGAACGCACGATTCGAATCAGGAGGAGATTCAAGGTGAGATCTCACTACATTCTGCAAGCAGCCGCCTTCTCCGCTTTCTTTGGGCTGATTTCAGTGCCACTCGAGCGCCCTGCGGCGGCGCAGAATTCAGCGCAAAGCGCGAAGCTTCCCGATATCGTGCAAAGCAACGAAGAACTGCAGAAGTTCTATCTGCAAAGCTCTTTTGCCCAGATGCACACGCCGCGCACGTCGGACGGGCATCCTGACCTGAGCGGTTTCTGGTACAACGATCTCGCCAATCTGGGCACGAGAGATGCCAACGGTAACGTGAAATTTGATCTCGGAGGCGCGAGAGACCGCAGCAAGCCGCCGCGCAAATATCCGGAACCATCGGAGCCGTCTTACAAGCCCGAATACGCTGCCAAGGTCAAAGCCATCGTCGAGAGCCAGTATGGTCCCACGACCACGGACGACCCCAATTTTGACTGCCTGCCTAGCGGGATTCCGCGCGCCTCAACGGGCCCGCTGCAAATTGTGCAGACTCCAAAGATGGTCGTGATCCTTTACGAATCGAATTTCGTCGGTGAGAGCTTTCGCGTGATTTATACCGACGGACGCCCGCATCCCAAAGATCCCGATACTTCATATCTGGGGCATTCGATAGGCCATTGGGAAGGCGATACTCTTGTCGTGGACGTGACTGCCTTAAATGATGAGACGTGGCTAGGCGGTGGCCAGGGGCACACCGAGCCGGGCTTGGAGCGGGGCGAAGGCAATCACCAGATCACGGAGAAGTTGGCCTTGATTCATAGCGATCAGGAGCATGTAGTCGAACGCTATACCCGTCGCGGCAACATGCTTTTCTATGAAGCTATCGTCGAAGATCCGGTCATGTTCACCAAGCCGTGGGTTGTTACTCCCCGGCATCTGGTTCTTGGCGGCCCCGACGAGGAACTATTCGAAACTTTTTGCGTGAGCCAAGACAAAGAACACATTATCAAGCCGACGAACCAGGATTCCTTCACGTGTAACTATTGTAAGAAGCCTTCCAACTGAGCAGATCGTTCCGTCCGCGGCGCCATTCAGTGCAGACACTTTATCCGCGTAAGGCTGCCCACTTCAAAAGAGCGTCCAACGCAGGACATAGTGCTTGTCCGAATTTCGTGAGGGCGTATTCCACCTTTGGCGGCACCTGAGGATAAACCGTGCGCCGCACGATCCCGTCTCGCTCCAGGCCACGGAGTTGCTGTATCAACATCTTTTGGGAAGCCGCCGGAATGGCGCGCTCCAACTCCGAGAACCGCAGCATCGGCTTCACAAAGAGATGAAAGATAATCACCAGCTTCCAGCGCCCTTCCAGCATCCTGAGCGCGTGCTCCGTGTCACGAGCCGCATCTGCCGCGGCCGATGGCCCGCGGTATGCCGTACTTTTTGGTCTGTACCTTACTTTCTTGTTAGTTCTTGTCATTTTCGCCTTTCAGAGAATAACGTGAGAAGGCGCTTATGCAAAATCAAGACACTGAGTTCAAAGGTAGACGAGTCCTTGTAACTGGCGGGACCAAAGGCGGCATCGGCGAAGCCATCGTGAATCGCCTTATTCGAAGCGGCGCACGTGTGATCACCACCGCACGATCCCTTCCTCGCGACGGCAACCAGGACCATGTAGTGCAAGCGGATGTCAGCACGCGTGAAGGAGTCGATCAAATCGTGAAGGCCGTCATGGATCGTATGGGCGGTCTCGATATCTTGATCCAAAACGTTGGGGGGGCCGCTTCCGCAGGTGGCGGTGCCTTGGCGTTGTCTGATCAGGATTGGCAGCACGCGTTCGACACGAACCTCTTTGCCGCTGTCCGGCTGGACCGAGCCTTTCTTCCTTCGATGCTGAAGCAGGGCTCGGGAGTAATTATCCATGTGTCGTCCATCCAGCGAAAGCTCCCGCTCTACGAAGCCACACTGGCATATGCAGCGGCAAAGGCGGCGCTGACGAACTACAGCAAAAGTCTTTCGAACGAGTTCAGTCCGAAGGGCATTCGCGTGAACACAGTTGCACCCGGATACACGGAGACTCAGGGTGCTATCGGGATGGTCAACGAAATCGTGCAACGAACGGGTATCACCAAGGAAGCGGCAAGGCAGAGCATCATTGACTCACTTGGTCGCATCCCGCTTGGCCGCCCGAACCGACCTGAAGAAGTTGCCGAACTGGTTGCCTTCCTGGCGTCGGACAAGGCTTCCTCCATCACCGGAAGCGAATACGTCATCGATGGCGGAACGATCCCGACGATTTGACGTTAGGGGTCGCGAGATTTTGAAATCAGACGAATCGATATCGTTGCCAGATCCCGCAAGCGGCACGCAATTAGCAAAAACGTTGCCCTAATACAGAGAGCAAGCAGCCATTGCGCGAATTCGAGATTGTCCGACAAGGATTCGATACCGCGGCGCAATCGCCGAATTGGGCGCGAGGCTGGCGGGAAAGCAGTTGAGTACCAGATCTGCTTTCGTGAGCCTTCAGCTGAATCAACACGCGCCCAAATCGATGTTTGATGCATTGCTTATCTGCGATCGTCGGATTCGTCTTTACCGTGAACTGGGGTCAGGAAATTATTGAGAACGAAGTCGGCCACCTCATGGCCCAGGCGCTGGCCAACTGTGAGATCTGTCCGGAAGTGGACGCCGGCAAAAATTCGACTTAACGTAGCTTCCTCTTCCGCAGCCGAGTACCTCGTGAACGAGCGCTCCGCTCCGGGCATGACCTCCGACGTGACAACGAAATCGAAGCGATCCCTGCCAAAGAACGAAATCAGAACGGACGCTCCGCTGGCGCTAATAACGGCGTGCGCTCCGGGGTAGGAGGGATCAGGAGTGGTGTTGCCGACCTCTGGAAGCCAGTTCGGGTCGGCGGCCGTATCGGGATTGTCATCTGTCGCGGCGGCACGTATTGCGGTGACTGGGCGCCAGAAGTTGTAAGTGTATTTAGCATCGTAGAAAGCGATCACGTCATCAGCGAACGACAGATTAAGCAATGCAAATAGCCGAGCGCTCTCTGCTGTCGTCAGGTCA
This sequence comes from uncultured Acidobacteriota bacterium, assembly GCA_963846235.1. Classification (GTDB taxonomy): domain Bacteria; phylum Acidobacteriota; class Terriglobia; order Acidiferrales; family UBA7541; genus Palsa-189. The sequence continues at coordinate 464,752 of CAWJVF010000002.1, read as the reverse complement.
TGCGCAAGCGCTGCCGTCTGACTGATTTCGTTCCAATAGTTCTGAATCGCACCATTCCAAAAGCGCCCGGTGAGGGCTTGGTCCGGTGTGCTGGCGGTCCCATTTAAGATTCCGAGTGATTTCACTTCATTGAAGGCGTCGCTGTAGGTGTCACTCATTAACGCTGGAGGAGTTCCGGGCCGAAACTGGCTCGCGTGTTCCAAGGCAAACGGGGTGACATGGGACCAGTGAGTGAACTGCGGTTGCTTGGGGAAATTCGGTGGGGTCGACTGATAATTTCCCGGTGCGTTTCCGAAAACAAAAGGAATGGGCTGAGCATCGGAGCCGTCATTCTTTCGCAGGGCCAGGATTTGAGCAGCAACCGTCTGCCCTACGCTCACGCCCTCCGTTTTGTCCGCCCCGTCGGGAATCGGTGCGAGCGACTGCTGCAGTTGGGCGTCGAGCGTCGATTGGAACTTCGGATAGAGCGCTACGAGGATGTCGTGAGCTGCGGAAGCGGCGGCCGCCTCCTGGGAAGCAGAGCGCGGAACACCATGGAGAGAAACCAGATAAGGCTTATGTGTACGATCTATGGCATTGACTGCGTCGTAGATTGCGGCGTGCATCATGGCAAAGCTTCGGGTCGGGTGAATCGTAGCTGGCTGGGCACCCGGGGTCCTCACGATCACCAAAAGATTTCGGTTCCACTGCACAACCGGGTTCAGCGATTCAGTCGAAGTGCCTGAGGTCTCCGGGCCTCCCTCGGCGGGTGAAGCTGCATGTAACAGGCTCGTCCCGGCAGAAAGAGAGATGCACGCGAGTAGGAATGTAATGAGTACTTTACGCACTGTATGTATTCCTTTTTTTCGATTTGCGAGCGACGCATGAAGAGAACGCGCTTCGCGGCCCAAGCGGGCTTGCATTAGTGCAGACGCACGGATTCGGAAAATATTCCCGCGCCCAGCCACGAACTCCGTTCCGCCAGCGTATTCCTCTGATGCCCTTGGGGTTGAATCCCATCCCATCGTCATTGACACAGCGGTAGCGATGGCGTATACCCAAGGAAATCCATCTATAAAGGGAGAAAGCGATGGCAGATCACGAGGTCGAAAACCCCGACGCTTCAACTCCGTACCTTGTTTCACGACGCGAGCTGATCAAAGGCGTCATCGCGGCGGGCGCGGTGTCTTCGGCGAGCTATCTATTTCGAGCGCCGTCCGTGTGGGCGCAGGCATCCGCTCCCGGTGCGGTGGAGCGATTGGTCACGCTTACGGTGAACGGTCAGCAGCGGCGCGTAGACGTGATGAAGCAAGAGACCCTTCAGGCAACCCTGCGCTATAAGCTGGGTCTGACCGGCACCAAGCTCGGATGTGACCGCTCCGAATGCGGAGCTTGTACGGTGCTGATTGACGATGTGCCGCACTACTCCTGCTCGATTCTCACGCACACCGTGCGGGGCAAGAACATCGTGACGGTTGAAGGGCTGGCCAGCGCGGATGGCAAGCTGCACCCAGTGCAGCAGGGCATTATTGATGAACAGGGCTTTCAGTGCGCGTTTTGCATGTCGGGTTTCATCATGGCTGCGGTGGGCTATTTAAAGACAAATCCGAACCCGACCCGCGCTGAATTCGCTCATGGGATCTCCGGGAACCTGTGCCGGTGTCAGGATTACGACAAGATTCTCAATGCCATGATGCGCGGTGCGGAAAATCTGCGGAAGGTGACACATGCCTGATTCTAAGAATGTGCCCGCGACGAAGTACAAACTGATCGGGAAGAACTACACGACGCCCGACCTCTATGCGAAGGTGACGGGGCGTTCGAAGTACGCGGAAGATTATCGCGCGGACGGCATGCTTTTCTGCAAGCTGCTGCTCAGCCCGATGCCGCATGCGCGCGTCCGGAGCATTGATGCGCGCGCGGCGCTGGCGATGCCAGGAGTGAAGGCAATCTTGACTGCGGACGAACTGCCCCCTCCGGCCGACAGTATCAACGATAACGGCACCGTCCTTCTGGCAAATAAGCGCGGAGATCGCGGGCTGACGATGGAGCCGTTGTATCAGGGCGATCCGATTCTCGCGGTGGCGGCGGTCGATGAAGTGACCGCTGCGGATGCGATCGAAAAGATTCGGCTGGATCTCGAGCCGCTGCCGTTTGTGGTGGATCCGCTGGTAAGTCTGCGGCCTGGTGGGCCGAACGCGAGAACGGAGGGCAATGTTTGGGTGCGGGGTCCGCAACCACCTCCGACGCCCGGGCGTCCGCCGGCCATTGTTCCGCCAGATGTGGGAATGGTTAAGTGGACCGAGGCAGATTTCGCAGAATATAAGGAAGGCCGCCTGCCAATGGGCAAGGCGACCGATGAATGGACCGTCGGCGATCTCGACGCTGGATTTAAGAACGCAGCGCTCGTCATGGACGAGACATTCGTTACACCGAATTCGAGCCACCAGTGCCTGGAAACTCGCACTGCCATGGCCTATTGGCAGAATGGCAAAGTCTACGTGCATAGCGGCGCGCAGAGCACCGCCCAAGCCGTGCCGGCAATCGCGCGATGGCTCGGCATCGATCCCGAAAATGTGGTTTTTATCAGTGAATACACCGGCGGTGGCTTTGGCAGCAAGATAACTGGGGCCATTTCCTTGATCATCCCGGCGCTGCTGGCAAAGAAGACCAACATGCCCGTCATGATGCGCATCAGCCGCGAGGAGGAAAACTTCATAGGCAAAGGGCGGCCAGGCTTCCACGGCCGCATGAAGGTTGGCTTCACGAAGGAAGGGCGCATCACGGCGCTCGATATGTTCGTGATTTGCGACAACGGTCCTTACGATCAGGTGGGCGATGCCGCCTCGTCCGGCCGCATTGTTTCGCTGCTGTATCAGCCGCCGGCGATGCGGTGGCGCGCGGTAACGGTGCTCACGAATACACCGCCTCGCAGTGCGCAGAGTTCGCCCGGCGGTATGCAGGGAATCGCGCTGATGGAGCCGCTGCTGGCGAAGGCCGCGCGCAAGCTCGGAGTCGATCAAGTCGCAATCCGGCACATCAACGCACCCGAGGGCAAGGCGAAGTTCGGGCCGCTCGTCGCAGGGAAGCAGCAGTATGCCACGAGTGCTTTTCTAAAAGAGGCGCTTGACCGCGGGGCAGAGACGTTCAAGTGGAATGAGAGAAAGGCGCTCCCGAAGCGCAGTGGGACGAAGGCACGTGGCGTCGGTGTATCGAGCAGCTGCTATGTAGGAGGCTCGATCGGTTTCGACGGTCTTTTCCTGATCAAGCCCGATGGGCGACTCTACATCCAGTCGGGAATCGGGAATCTTGGAACGGAGTCAGTGCACGACGTACACCGCGTGGTTGCGGAGTTGGTGGGCGTGCCCTGGGATAAATGCGAAATCACCTGGGGCAATTCAGCAAAGAACCTGCCGTGGGCTTGTCCATCTGGCGGCAGCCAGACGACTCATGCGATGACGCGCGCTGCGCATGCGGTAGCGATGGATGGCATCAAGAAGCTGCAGCTGATTGCGGCCAAGGATCTGGGTGGCAAGCCGGAAGACTATGAGGTGGCAAACGAGCGCGTGTTCCGCAAGGGCGGCGGTCCAGGAATGAGCTTGGCTCAAGCGTCCAAGCGGGCGATTCAGCTCGGCGGCATTTACGACGGACACGAACTGCCGAAGGAAATCAATAAGTTTACGGTCGCGTCAGCCAATGCGCTGGCCGGTCAAGGCTTGATGGCGGTCGCCAAAGACGCTTACCCGCGCGACGGCGTCACGCATTCCTATGTCGCCACGTTTGCGGAAGTCGAAGTTGATCTCGAAACGGGGCAGTATCGCATCGTCGATTTCCTGGCTTACGCTGACGTCGGCACCGTGATTCATCCAAATGCTTTAGGCGGGCAGATTCTCGGACGGTCGATACTGGGCATTGGCCATGCAATCGGCCAGAAGTGGGTTTATGACCAACACTACGGGCTGCCGGTCGCCAAGCGGTTCCATCATACGAAACCGCCCACAATTCTGGATGTTCCTCAAAAGATGCAATGGGCGGCGGTTGGCATTCCGGATCCGGAAACGCCGATTGGCGCGCGCGGCATTGGCGAACCGCCCGTCGGTGGCGGATGTGCCGCGATCTTGAACGCCCTTTCGGACGCGCTGGGTGATGAAGTCTTCCGGCGCGCGCCCGTCAACGCGGACACGATTCTCGCGTCGCTGGAAGCGGGCCGGCCGATGCAAGAACCTTTGACCGCGCACATTTAATTCGGGGTCTGAGTTCGATGGAAACAGGGAAGAACCAACTCAGAGAACGCAGGAGGACGCGAAGATGGCTGTGATACGCGATGTGATGCCGGCGTTCGAACTATTTCAGCCGCCGACGATAGACGACACGATGCGGTTGCTTGGTCAGTACCGTGCAGATGCCTGGGTGATGGCGGGTGGCCTGGACACGTTCGATTGGCTCAAAGATCGCATCAAGCGCCCGAAAGTGATAGTGGACTTGAGCCAGATCGGCGAGCTGAGGGGTATACGGGCACTGGACGGAGGCGGGCTCGAGATCGGCGCAACGACGACATTGACCGAAGTCGTGCGACATCCTGTCATCCGCGAAAAATACAGCATTTTGTCGACGGGAGCGGAAGCGGCGGCCTCGCCGCAGATTCGCAACCAGGGCACGCTTGGCGGAAATGTATCGCAAGATACGCGCTGCTGGTATTACCGCGCAGGCTGGCCTTGCTATCGTGCGGGAGGTAACACGTGCTTTGCCGATACGCCTACAGCTATTAATCGTGAGCACGCGATTCTGGGGGCAGATCGGTGCGTTGCGGTGAACCCGTCGGATTCGGCGCCGGCTTTGATCGCGCTGGACGCGAAATTTGTAATTCGCACGCCGAAAGGCGAGCGCGTGGTGAACGCCGAGGACTACTTCATTGGCCCGGGAACGGATATCACACGCATGAACATCTTGCGGCCAGGAGATCTTTTGACGGCCATTAGGCTGCCCGCGGACTGGGCGGGAGCAAAGTTCTACTTCGAGAAAGTGCGCGATCGCAACGTCTGGGATTTCCCGCTGATGAATGTGGCCGCGGCAATGGTGGTCACGGACGGCAAGATTGAGCGCATCCGCCTGGCTGTGAACGCCGCGGCTGCTCGGCCCCTGCGCCTCACTGCTGTGGAAGACGCAGTGCGGGGCAAGGAGCCAAACGCCGCTACGGGCGAAATGGCCGGACGGCTGGCCATCGATGGCGCGCGGCCCTTGCGGTTCAACGGTTACAAAATTCCGCTGATGAGGAATCTGGTGAAGCGCGCCATCGGCGGCGTGGAGAAGGCAGAATGGGCTTAGTACAGTGGGCGACAAGTCCGTGGGGTAGGGAAGTTCCCATCCACATTGCATTTGGTCTTTTGTGGGTGGCAATAATTGCGGGCGTCCTCTTTTTGATCGCTCACGCCCTGTACATCAGCTACTGGGTGAAATCCGCGGAATCGCATGCGGGCCCGGCGCTCGGAAGTGCGGCAGTCGCTGGAATTCCCGAACGCGTCCCGCGGCATTCGCTTGGCGCCCGGCTGTTCCACGCAGTGATGGCACTCTCCATGTTGACGCTGCTGTTTACGGCGTTTCTGCCCAAGATGGGCGTCAGGTTTGCCTGGGTGACCTACCACTGGATCGCGGGCGTCGTCCTCACGGTGTCTGTGATTTATCACCTCTTCCATGCAACGTTTTGGCTCGATTTCTGGTCCATCTGGCCCGATCGCGCTGACCTTGACGATGCTTCAAGAAGAGTGCGGCGCGCGCTGGGGATGGCGGCTCCTGAGCCGAGGGGGTTCGGCAAGTATCCGCTGGAAAACAAGCTTTACCACCTCGCCATCCTGTGTGCCGGGCTCGCCGCCATCGGAACGGGCCTGCTGATGATGAACCGAGTGCAGACGCCTTTGTTCACGCGAAATCCTTATCTGTTCGGCTTCAGTGACATGACTTGGGGATGGATGTACGTTCTGCACGGTCTCTCCGGCATTGCGCTTGTGGGGTTGATCATGGCCCACATATATTTCGCGGTCAGGCCGGAGAAGCTCTTCATCACAAAATCGATGATTTTTGGCTGGATGAGCCGCGAGAAGTACCTGGAACACTACGATCCGCAGCGCTGGGTGATAGATAAGCGAGCGCCCGAGCCAGGGACGCCGGGAGGATCGAAGTCCAGGGTTCCCGCCTAGATGGGCGAGGATATCAGCGCCCGCTGTGACGCCATCGAAAAGTGCTACGAGTTCATGCTGGCGTATGCCGGCCAGGGATTGGGTGGCAACGAAGGCAGCAACTCGAGCGCGCAAGTGCGTGATTATCTTGAGCGCGCTGCCGATGCGATTTTGGGGCTCGCGGATGCGTACGCCGCAATTGTGACGCGGGAAAGCTCGAATCGCGCGGGCCACTACTCCGCATTTCTTGGCGTATTACAGCGAGACGCGCAGGATTCTCTCGCCGCTATTCGGCTTGTTCTAGCCCAAAACACGATCAGCTCTCAATTAATTGACAACCTGAATGCCTCGATCCATCTCCGAGCGCTGCTGACGGATCTTTTTCTGATCGACGAAATCCTGAAACCGCAGCCGACGCGGGAAAAGCCCGCGACCGCGGAATAGTCAGATTTTTGTGCTTGCTTTTCGCAAGCAGAGCAGGTACAGTTTGGCCTTCATGACTGCGAACGCCACCGCTATGTTTATGAGCTGCCAGAGCTGTTGTTGTACTTGTTGTATGCCTACCTCTGGCGGGTCAAGGTGCGTTCGCGACTAAACTGAACTAAAGCACCGGGATTAAACCCCACCGCCAGACGAACTGGTTGGTGGGTTTTTTGTTTTTAGGGCATTCGAGGAGCAACTGGGATCATGACAACGGAAGCCGTCGCACCGAAAGCGTTCGCAAAAGCCGGGACGCTCGTGAATGCAATTATCCCGGCGGAAGCTCAGGCCGAGGCTCGAGCAAAGGCGCTGCGGGCGCCCGCAATCGACCTGAATTCGCGCGGAGCGAGCGACCTATTGCTCCTGGCCGTGGGCGGATTCAGCCCGCTGGATGGCTTCACGGATTTTCAGACTTCCTCTTCGATTGTCGAAGATATGCGCCTGCCCGGTGGCGGGATTTGGGCGTTCCCTATTCTGCTGCAGACCGAAGATGCGAAGGTGCAATCCCTCAAATCCGGAGCCCAAGTCGTCCTTAGGTATCAAGGTCACGACCTCGCGTTCCTGGAAGTGGAAGAGGTCTTTGCCATACCGTTACGCGATTGGGCCAAAAAGCTCTTCAGCACCGATGATTCCGCACACCCGGGCGCGGCAGGAATGCTGAGCGGCGGCAACTTCGCCGTGGCTGGCAAGATTCAATGGTTCGGCGATGCAAGCGTCCTCGGTGTCGATGGCCACTGGCTTACGCCCGCGCAGACGCGCGCCGAAATTTCACGAAGGGGCTGGCGTACGGTCGCCGGATTTCAAACCCGCAACCCCATCCACCGCGCGCATGAATACGTTTTGCGTACAGCACTCGAGGTCACGGATGGATTGCTCCTGCATCCCCTGGTGGGCGAAACCCGGGCAGAAGACATTCCGGCCGACGTGCGCATACGTTGCTATCAGGTATTGCTAGACGAATATTTGCCGCGCGAGCGGGTACTCTTTTCGGTGTTGCCCGCGTGGATGCGCTATGGCGGTCCGCGGGAAGCCCTCTTGCACGCGCTGGTACGCAAGAATTTTGGCTGCACCCATTTTCTGGTAGGACGCGACCATGCAGGGGTAGGCGGATATTACGGGCCTTACGATGCGCAGCATTTGCTTCAATCGCTGGCTGCGGATGGCCTGGGCATCGTGCCCATCTGCTTCGATGAAGTCTTCTACTGCCGCCGTTGCGGATCGATGGCCAGCCGGCGCACGTGCGCGCATTCTTCCGAGAACCATTTGACTTTGAGCGGTACCGAAGTGAGGAGGCGATTGCGTGATGGGTCGCCGATTCCCGAGGAATATACGCGGCCGCAAATCGCCGCGATTTTGGCGGAAGCATCGCGTTGAGAAGCTGAAGCCTTTATTGAGAGAGGACACAGATGGAGACGATAGAAGCACAAGCACAGGTTGCAGCGTTGCAGAGCGAAGCTGAAAGCTGGAAGCCCGATCAGGCTCTGCGTTGGGGATTTTCGCAATTTGGCCCAACGCTGGCGATCGCGTCGAGCTTCGGAGCCGAAGATGTAGTTCTAATCGACATGGCTTCGCGCCTGGCCCCGGCATTTCGGACGTTTACCCTGGACACGGATTTTCTTTTCCCGGAGACGTATACGCTGATCGACGGAATAGAGGAAAAGTACGGAGTGGAAGTCGAACGCACCCGTTCGGAGTTCACGCCGGACGCGCAGGCCGCGCAATTCGGCGGGGCGCTTTGGGCTTCGCAGCCCGACAAATGCTGCCAGTTGCGGAAAGTTGAGCCATTGAAGAAGAAGCTGGCAAGCTTGTCGGCCTGGGTCACAGGCGTCCGCCGCGATCAGGCGCCCACGCGCGCAAATACAAAAAAGCTTGAATGGGACGCGAAATTCGGCTTGGTGAAGCTGAATCCGATCGCGGACTGGACTTCGGCGCAGGTGTGGGACTATATCCGCGCGAACGACGTGCCCTACAATCCGCTGCACGACCGCGATTATCCGAGCATCGGTTGCACCTACTGCACCCGGCCTGTGAAGCCCGGAGAGGATCCCCGGGCAGGGCGCTGGTCCGGATTCAATAAGACCGAGTGCGGGCTTCACGTAAAGGAGTAGGTGGAGCAGCCGATGGTATTCGTTATCGGATTCCTGATTGCCGTGGCGGTGGGGCTCACCGGAATTGGCGGTGGCAGCTTCACGGTGCCTTGTCTCGTTCTCTTACTTGGACTGGCGCCCAAAACCGCCGTGGGGACCGCCTTCATTTTTGCCGGTGTGCTCAGGTTGATCGTCGGACCGTTTTATCTTTGGGGCAAACAGGTCCGTGGGGCATACGTGTGGCGGCTATTACTGGGTGCGGTTCCTGGCTTGTTGATCGGCACCTATGTTCTTCGTCTGCTGAGCGCTGATCTCGGCAACCCGGTGATCGTAATTGTTCTCGGCGTCTTGTTGGCAGCTTCCTCAAGTCTGACGTTTGTCCGCCGCCTGCACAATCCCGAATTCGCGCGAAAGAATGGCCATTGGCTGCCCTGGTTTGCGCTGCCGATCGGCATCGAGTCGGGTTTTTCGTCTGCCGGTGCAGGAGCGTTGGGTACGGTTTTGCTATTGAATTATTCTGAGATGACTCCTTCCGAAGTTGTCGGTACAGACATACTCTTCGGTTTGGGGCTCGCTGCCATTGGCAGCGCAATTCATCTTAAGCTCGGTTCCGTCAGCTCAGCCACGTTGTTTCAACTGCTGGCCGCCGGCATCCCCGGTGTCCTGTTGGGATTCGTTCTCGCGCGGCGCACGCCTGTTCGCAAACTGAAATCGGCGATTGCACTGATCGCCATTCTTGCTGGACTGCAGTTGGTATGGACTGGCGGGCGATCGCTGGCGACAACCTCTGCCGCTCGACGCGCGGCCTCGCAGCAGGCGGCCGCCCGTGCGATCCAGCCCGGTATGGCACTGCGAACCATTCAGCCCGATACGAAGGATATGCGGACGGCTGGCATTGAGTTCCGCCAGTCGCAACTGGAAAAGGCAAGCGCTTACTAGGCGCCAACTGAAATTGCGTGCAAGGGTAATCATCCTCCGGCGACACGAATGCCCTCTGGTCGTCGGTCCCTCAGTTGATTTAGCTCTTTCTTGCCAGCCTTGACCGGCAGTAGAATCGCCCCGCCTTATTTCTCCAATTGTTTAACCCGGAGGTCGCAAATGAGATCGTCTCTTCGGCTATTGATTTTGCTGCTTGTTATAGGGGTAGGCGTAACTCTGGGGTACGGCCTCAACAGCGCGCCGCGACAAACGGATTCGGGAAACGGTTCGCCGAAGGCCGCCTCTTCGTTTCCGAAAGACGTACATCCCGAAACCGGCAATCGCCTTCCGCCCATCAATCGCGACAATTTGGATGACGCAGCTAAGAAAATCTACGACGCAGGCGGCAACGCGGCCGGAGTTAATTACGGACCTCAGCGCCTGCGGCTTTACAGCGGCGGCGCGGAGTATTTTCGAGCGGCCTAAACGATTTTCTTCGCCACAAATCGGGTCTCGAGCCGCAAGTGGTCGAGTTGAGCATTCTCGCCGCGGTGCGAGAGATGGATGGGGAATATGAGTGGACGGCGCACGAACCCGCTGCGCTGAAGGCCGGAGTAAGTCCTCAGATTATCGACATCGTCAAATACCGCAAGCCGCTCACGGGAGTTCCGGACAAGGAAGCCACTATTATTGAGTTGGGCCGCGAGGCGGTGGGCAAACATAAGGTGAGCCCGGAGACATTCGCCCGTGCGCTCAAGATTTTCGGAGATCGCCAGCTTGTCAACATTGTTTGCCTGATGGGCGATTACGCGTCAACCGCGATCATGCTCAGCACAGTTGATCAGCATGTACGTCCAACCGATAAGCCATTGCTGCCGATTCCGTGACGAGAGGTTAAGAGCCGGGCGGTTCCCGCTCTTACTGCGTCGGCAACATCATTTGCGTGAAGCCGACCGTGTTGACGGTGCGCAGCATGGGCGTGAGCGGCGGCAACAAGCTCGGCGTCAAGAAGTTCGTGTCGAACTGGTAGCCTCGAGTTGGCGGGCTGTACACGGTATTGCAACACTTATAGACGCCGACCGCCTGATGGTTGTAGTACATGCCAGCGATCGAACCTTCGTAGTAGAGCGTCTGACCACCCCAATTTTCCAGGTAACGGAGGAAGTTGTGCACCCCACCGTCAGTTCCGAAGTCACGCGCAGTTCCACTAGGTTGCTGGAAGGCAACTCCCTTTCCGGCCATTACAGCCATGCGGTAGGTGGTCGTCACGGCGTTGCGCTTGTTGGTGTTATAGGGAAACGCGAACGAGTTGACGTCGTTCCAGTCATCCGAAAGCAAGGTGACGGCGTCGCCGATGACGGAAGCGCCCACGCTGGTAGCGCTCCAGGTGATTGAAGTCATGCCGCACTGGCCCGGGTTGTTGTAACAACCCTGCACGTAGATCGGGTTTTCGGCGACAACGGCCAAACCGCAGGACACGCTGTTGCAAGTTCCCAGGCTGATGGTGTCGCCGTGAATGACCTTGAGAGCGCCGCGGAAGAGCGCCGGCGGGTTCTCGCGCAAGTCCTGAGGCTGGTTGGCAATCGCAAACGGCCATGAAATTCCCGGTCCCGCGCAATTGGGGTTATTCGAGAGGACTGTCGCAGGTGTCGCGATCAACACAACAATGCTCGTGGCACTGGAGTTGTCCAAGGTCGGGTTGCCACCGTACGTGCGCAGAGCCGGAGATGGATCCACGCCGCTGATGTAATCGCCTTCGACGTCTTCCCCTTGGTCGAGCGTGCCGTTAGGGCATGCGCCGCCGCTTGCGGGATTGACGAAATCCTCATAGCCGAAGCCCCCCGTCAGGGCCGCCGTAGTCGAGACCGAAGGAGGTGGGCCCCCGGGAGTGGTATCCGGGCTTTCGCCGCGCCGGTCGGAGAAGTAAATCGAATATCCATTAGTGGCTAGAACGTTTGCGCCATTCGTGCCAATCGCACCGGTGAACCATTTGGCGAGGTTCGCGACATCAAGCTCGACGTAGTGCATGGCCCCCGCCAGGGTTAGCTGCGTGTTGCCAAGAGCCGTATCGCGCAGCAGCGCCTCCCGCGTGTCATAGAGCACGTTGGGCCAGTAATCAGTCCCGTGCTGTGACGCCGTGCCGCAGCCGGACCCGGAGGAGGGATTGTCCCGCACCCGTGCAAGCCGGATCACGGCGTTTGCACTTGGATCCGTGCATCCGACCGTGGCGACGCCGGTGTGAGCCGTCGGTCCTTGAGCGTTCTGCTGTGGGCCTGGCAGAGCCGGGAGGGTCGGTGGTGCTGTGAAACCGCCTGAACCCTGCGGATTGATATTTCGGCCCGTATATCCCAGGTTCAGGATTTCCGTGGTGACATCCACCCATGTGCCGGGCGTAGTCTTGCTTTGATAGTCGATCTTAATGCAGCCTGTGATAATCGGGTAATACTGCTTGATCCAATAACCGTCAGCCGGGGCATAAGAAGTTCCTCCCGTCGCAGCCGAGACTGGGAGAGGGAACGTGCTTGTCCCAACACCAGTGACCCATGAAGGCGCTGTGTTGTTCTGGGGAGCCGTTCCCGACGCGTTCGAATCCCAGGCGAGTGTGGCCAGATCAATCGGCGTAGCCGGACCCGTGCCGTTCGTGGCCAGATTCGGTAGTGCCGTAGAACTACTGCTGCTGATATCGCTGTCGGTGCAGCCATGGGACGGCCCGTAGTCGGATAGCAGGACGCGCAAGCTCACTTGACTGTAGTATCTTTCGGCAAGCTTGGCGGAATTGCTGGTGTTCTCGTTCGGCTGAGGTCGCCGGATCTGATCGATCGGCTGTCCGCCAATTGCCGGGGTTGCGATGGATATATTAAGCGGCTTCACCCCGGTCTCTTTGACCGCGATGTTGTTGTTGTATTTGCTGTTGGCCATACCCTTGAAGCCGGTGTCGTACGTTCCAATGTTACCGACGTAGTTCGTGTTCCCGAGGACGCTCTGGTTCGGCGTTTGGGAAATGAGGTTCGCCACACCGGAGCCGGTCGTGATCTTGACGGCGCCTTGATAGTTGGAGCTTGTGGCCCAGCCATTTTCCAGATTATTGGTAATGATTTCACCAGCAGCTGTGACCTTTTGGCTCATCGTTAGTGTGTTACCGTCGCCTTCCGCCAGCCACAAGTTGCCGTTGGTGTGCACGCGTCCCCCAAAGTTAAAATTGGGGCCCGCGAAGAAGTCCAAATCGGTTTGGGAAAAAACTCCGAACTGAAAAACGGGAATGCCCACGGTTTGTACGACGCGCTGGAGTTTGACTTCCGATCCTGGCGTCGTGCGAGCGGTCACCGTGAGAGTGTACGGCGTCATAAGGCCCACCAAGCCGCCATATGTGCCGCTAGGAATCGTGCCGAAGCTGCTCGTAGGCAAATTTGCATTGCTCGCACTCGGAGTAAAAGTGATCTGGTAACCAGAGCCTGGCGTACTGCTGCCAGCCGCAACGTATTGAACCCCTGAAATATTGGCGGGCGGGCCGGGATTCGTAAGTAAGTTGTTAATGGCGGTTTTGTTCGGAGCATAATTGGCGTTGAACAGATTTTCGAGGCTGGCGGTCAGAGACTCCATGCCCGCTTCGGCCCCGTAAAAAGCACGCTGGCGGTCGCTGTTGTTGCCACCCAGTTTTTGATCGTCGAGTACGAGCCATGAGACGCCGACCGTCATGGCAGAGAGCAGTAACAGGACGATCATCGTGGTCATCAGCGCTATTCCCTGATCGCCATGTTTCCTCACGGATTTCTTTCCTCTCGTTCTTGAAGCGACAGAGTCATTAGGCTTTGGCATCATCCCCGTGCTCCTCGATGGCCGTTCACTGGAATTCGTTATAGAAATCCAGGCCTCGAATGCTCACGACGGTTTCCAGATTGTTCCGGAAATAGGTTTTGTTTTGGCTATAAGGATTCTCGGAGCGCGCATAAAGAATTATGTAAGCATCTCGGATATCGGGCAGTTGGGCGTCGGTGGGGTTTTCCAGTCCGGCGGTGACCGTAACGGGACTCGAACCGGCGTTGAGGATGTCGTAAAAAATTTGCACGTTCTCGATCACTTCGCCGACGGCCTGAGGCTGCTTTAGATTCACCTGGCGCATTAGTTCCGGGCGGTTTGGATTCGAATTGTCGATGAAGTATGTGATCATCCAGACCCGGGTGGCCGTGGTCGTTGGATAATTCCCGGAATTCGGCGGAGACTGGATCTGCGCGATGGTGCCCGAAGTTGTGCCCGGTGCATTCAGGCCGAATGGGTCCGCTGGGCTGAATGTAATCGAGTTAGCGGCTACGTTGACTGACGATACGCAGAGCAGGACCATGTGACCGCTCGAATCGCTGGTGGCCGTGTCAGTCCCGGTAATGCTGCCGTCTCCGAGCGTGTTGTTGTTCTGGAGAAGAATCAGGTCGCCAGGGCTCAGACCCGTGGTGCCGTTATTGATGACGATGCAAGAGGCATCGAAAGTGACGGTGGTGGTCGAGCCTGCCGTCGCGATACTCCCGGCGGGGGCTGGTGTCGGGTTGCTCGCCGCGCACCCTGCCGTGCCTCCGCCCGCGCTCAGAAAGATTGGGAATTCGTTGAGCCAGTGCCCATTCGCGTCTACGAGTGTTGTATCGGCATAAAGCGCGGTAACCATATCCGAACCCACACCCGACGTTGCTGTGGTTGGCCCCAACCGGTATCCCGAGATGACTGCAGGCAGAGCTGTCCAAGTCGTATTGAATGTGCCGAAACTTGCCGCTGGTGTACCGGGACCAGGCCGCTGTACGGCGGAGGTGCCGCTGCTGTTGGGTAGCGTGATGCCACCTAATGGGATACCTTCTCCGGCTTGAAGAAGATCCCGAACCATATAGTTCAGCCCGGCACGCAAGTTTTGCTGTGTGTCCGCCATCAAGCTCACTGCTTCAGTGGCATGAAGGCTATTCGTCAGCGCGCCTAGGGTGGCCGCTACGACGAGAGCTAATACCGCTATAGCCACCAGTACCTCGATGAATGTGAATCCCCTATCTCGTCTCATGTCGGTTCTCTGTCTCATCACGAGAAGTTCGAAATATAGGCCGTGAGAGTGTACGCGCGATTGGCGAAACGGCCAGAGGCGTAGGTAACCGTCACCTGGATCTGCCGAAGGTTTGCGATCGGGTGTCCATTTGGGTCGAGTACGGGAGTGATGGTGATCGTGCGATTGAAATTGGAAAGGGGCACCAGGTTTCCACTGGTGCTGTTGACGACCCCAGTGCTGTTCGGCAGGATGAGCCCGTCAGGTGCCGCCAGTGGCGGTCCCGCGCAAGTGTTGCCGCTAAAATCATCCGCTGTTCCTAGGATCCCATCGGCGCCGGGACCGCATAGCGGCAAGGCACCGGTGACGAAAATTCCGCCGGTACAGAGCGTGGTGCCGGCGTTGCAGATTGTGGACCAGGTTGCTTGGCCGATGTCGCGAGCCGTGAAGATCGATTCCACAGCCTCAGCGGCCTTTTGCTGTGCAATGTAATCGTATTGAGACATATTCATGTAGGCCATGCCATCTGCGAGCACAGCGGCCAAACCGAGAACGCCGATCAGCAACACAGCCAAAGAGATCAGGGTCTCCGTAAGCGTGAAGCCGCTCTGCGAGCGGGAGGATCGGCGGAGTCCCGAATGTGCGCTCTTGCTCATCGAAACCATGCGGTTCCAGTGCCGTGATATGCAAAGACGCGGCCCGTATTGCCCAGGATCGTGACGGCCCGCGACGATGAGGGGATTCCCGTCTCCCCAAGAAATATGCTCACGTTAATCGGATTTCCGTTGCCGTCGGTGAACGTTCCGTCGCTCTGAAAAGCCATCCCTGTAGTCGGAGCGCTGGCGTTCGAGCCAGAGTAAAGGCCGTTTGGGGCCGCAGGCGAGGCGCCAATGAATCCATCCGGCGTGTCCGGCTCACCGGCGAAGCTAATTAATTGCACCTTATTCTCGATCGGGAGAACAAGCAAAGGGGTCGTAGCTAGGGTCTGTGTCGGCGGAGCGGGAGGGGTACCTGCAACTACGATCATTTGTGTCAGGGCAATACAGGTCAGAATGCCACCATCTGGTAGACAGGAGGTGCCAGTTGCCGCGGTTAGAAACTGTACTACGATCGTGCGCCGGTCCGAGATCGCCAGCTCGCGCGCCTGTCGTAGCGTGCTTTTCACTTGATCCAATCCTGCATTAGCCTGGATCTGTTGCCACATTGGCTGCATCTGGAAGACGGCCATTGCCGAAACCACGAGGAGGATGATCACGGTAGTCAAGAGTTCGACTACGCTGAAACCGCGCATGCGTTGTCGAGGATCGACAGTCTTGGTCGGGTGGTTTGAACGGCGGAGCCAAGATCCGAGCTGCCCTTTACCCGCGGATAAGGCAACACGGGTTGAGTCAAACATCAGAATGCCCCCTTGGAATCCCCTATGCTTTACTTGAGAGTAATTCTCACGCGAGGCCCGGCAACGGGCAATGGTACGGGTGTGCAGTGCTCTAGAGTTCCGGCAAGGACTGTCCTTCTGTGCAGTACGGGCCATCTGGGCGCTGGCCGGAAGAGGTGACGTGGCTATTTGCGCTTCGCTCCTGGGTGCGTCGAGGCGGAGAGTAGCAAAGCGTTGGTTAGAACCAATTTATTGGGAAGGCTCATCCTTACTGTTGATGTAGGTTTGGCCGCGGTAAGGATGATTGGCGATGAATCCGTCGGCGGCGCACGGTCCTGACCGTCCTTGGCCTCGCCGCAAACTTGAAAAGAGTGCCAATCGAGGAGTTCGCGCAGAGTTGTTCTGGCGGCATAGTGGTTATCCACGATAAGGATTCAGCTATTGAGCAGGTGCAACCACCTACCAACCGGGGCATCTAAGTTGTTAATTCCACATTTTGCAGCCCCACGTGATATTGCGTGGGGCTCTTCCTTTGTGGAAGAGGTTTCAGTCTGAGCGTCGCCGCGTGGAGATCCCGCATCGAAACCCAAACACCCCAAACTCTCAAGGCGCAGGTTTGGAATGTCCTGCCAGTGTAAACGGTCATGAAACCCTCCCAGGTTGTTCTCTGTGGGAGAGTAGCCAGTAGTTCGTTAGGCAGCTATCCGGGAATTGCTTTCAAACTGAAAAAGAGGGATGGATTTCCGCAGTAACGCGCTCGCCCTTGGTCCTTAACTTGTCGAACATCTCTTTGCGCCTGCGCTTCTGCGTATGGTCCGGATTCAGCACCTTGAACCAAAATGGGCGGACTGGTCACATAGGGCATGAGCTTGTGTTTGGCGACAATTCCCTCAAGATCCTCCCGGCAGATGACCTGATACAAGTCCTTCCCTGTTGTGGGAACGTGCTCGGCATACAGGAATCCGGTACGTCCACGGACGAGGTGTCTCGGGCATATTCTGATAAGGGCCGCAGACGATGGATTCAACTCAATCACCAGCGATGAGATCGATCTCGAAGGCGCCGTGGGAGAACCCGCACAAAAACCAGTAGAACCCGTACAATTTTGCGATTGCTCTCGGAAATTTTCCCGCTAACCTATAGAATCTAAACACAACGGGCGGTTAGCTCAGCGGTTAGAGCATCCGGTTTACACCCGGAAGGTCCAGCGTTCAAATCGCTGACCGCCCACCAAAGCCCAATCCATCATTGCGCCTTAGTGGGGTGCCACAGGATTCCGACATTCGCTATAATTACGTTTGCAGAGGATTGCTTCGATGCATATGACGCCAATTGCAACGGGGAAAATGGGTATTGCCGTCGGGCCCACCGGCGGTGCGCTGGGCGCTGAAATTCGCAACGTGGATCTGCGAAGGATCGACGATGGCGATTTCGCCGTAATTTGCGGAGCCTGGCACGATCATCTGGTGCTGATCTTTCGCGGCCAAAACCTGAGCGACGAGGATCTGATCGTGTTCAGCAAGAGATTCGGCGAACTTGATTGGGCGCCTGTCCAGGAATCGGGACGGCGCTTTGTCGAAGGGCATCCGGAAATTTACGTGGTGTCGAACGTCATGGAGAACGGCGTGCCCATCGGGAGCTTGGGCGCGGGCGAGGCGATTTGGCATACGGACATGTCCTATCTGGAGGTGCCTCCCAAAGCAAGCATGCTTTATGCGTTGGAGGTGCCGGCGTCTGGCGGCGACACGTACTTCAACAATATGTATGCGGCTTATGAATCGCTGCCGCAGGAACTGAAGCGCCGGATTGAAGGCTTAAAGCTGAAGCACGACGGAACGTACAACAGCGGCGGCTATGTGCGGCAGGGAGTCGCGGCAGTGGACGATCCGATGACCTCTCCCGGCACTTACCATCCGCTTGTATGTACTCATCCCGATACGCGGCGAAGTGCCCTCTATCTCGGCAGGAGGCGTAATGCCTACATCGGTGGGTTATCGCTAGCCGAATCGGAATCGTTGCTCGATCAATTATGGTCGTACGCTGCGCGCCCGGAACTTGCGTGGGGACACAAGTGGCGCCCCGGTGACCTGGTTTTATGGGATAACCGCTGCACAATGCACCGACGCGACTCGTTTGATTCCGGTTCGCGGCGGGTGATGCACCGGACGCAAATCCGCGACGAAGCCCCGCCGAAGTAATTCTGCAGCTCGCCGTCGTCTGCTGTCTAAGAGCTTATAGAGAAATTCCGTTCAGATTTGTCTTGCCAGCCCGATTAAGACAATCAGCGACTTGTTTTGGCCTACGCCATCCAGGTTTAGTGGCTTTCGGCGGCAGTTCCGGAACTTTCGATCTGGTCCAAGCTTTTCTTCATTTCCGCGGCGTACGGCCCTTTCGGCCACTGCTTCAGATAAGTGCGCATCTGCGTCGCCGCGTTCGGATAGTCGTGCTTCAGCAAGAAAATCTGGGCGAGCAATGGGTACACCTGCTGGAGGTTTTCGTGCGGCCCCTTTTCCACCTCTTTAGCACTTTTTTCGGCATCATCCAGCCGAGTTAGCTTGAAATTGCCTGCTGCCTGCAGATAGTTGGCCAGCGGAATGGCGGGATCCAACTCGAGAGCCTTTCCCGCCGTCGCGACGCAATCTTCGTACTCCTGATTGCGAAGTTGCAGGGTGGCAAGATTCATGTAGGGAGGGAGGTATTTGGGATCGACCGCGATCGCTTTTATGAATGCCTGGCGCGCCTTTTCTGTGTCATGCGAGGAAGCGTAAACGCCGCCCAACATATTCCAGGCAGCTGCATAGTTGTCATATTCCGCAACGGCTTTTTCGAGGTGCTCGGTCGCGGGCTTCAGTTTGTTGTCCTGAGCATCCTTTTCGCCCTTTTCGAACTCCTTACGCGCATTGTTTGGGACGAGCATCGAGGTGACACTGATAGCCGAACCTTGCACACCGGCAATGCGGACCAGGCGTATCGTGCCGGCATCCATGGTCGTCAGTTCAGGGGGACCGGTGAGAAGATGGCTGGCCGGTTGATAGCCGTCGACGACCGCACGAATTTCGCAGCCCGTGAAGTCGCCGCCAAAACCACCGACCCGGCCGCGGGAACCTGGAAAATTCGTGCCGCCCGCCATGCCGATTGGTGTGTCGTCGGCCGCGCCGAGATTCGCATTGCTTTGCGGCCCGGCCCCGAAGGTGAACTGAAAATAGCCCTTCAAGTCCGTCTGAATGACCTGTAACACGCTCACGCCGCAATCAAGCTGCACAGAAACGGGCTCCGGGGCGGGCTGGCCGGTGTCTGCGAGGAGAACCCGTCCGTTGACATAAAGCGGCGTTTGCACCTGAGGCTGCGACGCGCCGGGGCCGATCGGTTGGTTTGACACATTCGGAGCGGCCCCTCCGGATGGTGCCGATGGCCGCGACCCTCCTTGAGAGCCTCCTCTCTGGCCCCAAGAAGGGAGAACCGCGCAAAAAACAAGCAATGCCGCAATACAAACGCAGGGAAGGTATCGATTCATGAGTCGCCTCACCGGAAGGACTTCGAATAAAGGATACGCTCGTGCGTAATCATTAGATAGGTGATTTTGCCCAAAGGGATGGCCAAAATTCTTGAGCACTGGAGCAGAAGATCTCCAGGCGTGCGGCAGCGCACAAATGCCAGCTTGCTTGCGCTAACGACAGGCAATTAGACTCGGAGAAGGGAAGTCGGAGCGATTTTTGCCAATGATCGCCGTGAGACCAGATTCGAATCGTGAGTGAAGCACGGAACAACTCTGCAGTTCAGGTCGAAAGCGCTTACCAAGACCGGCCGGATGCCCAACTCGCCTGCCGCTCCGGGCGGAAGAGCGTCGGCTTCTGGAGCTTGGTCATTACGCAGTTCCAGGGCGCCTTCAACGATAACGCGCTGAAATTTCTGGTGATCTATCTGGTCGTGGAAATGAGCCTGCCCTTGCGTGAGCGTGATTGGCTGGTGCTGGTGGTAGGCGCGCTTTTCGCTCTGCCATTCATTCTGTTTTCGATGACGGGCGGATTCCTGGCAGACCGCTTCAGCAAGCGGTCTGTGACCATTGGGACGAAGTGGATGGAGCTCGGGGTGATGTTGTTTGCGCTGGTAGCGCTGGCGCGAGGAAACCTGAAGCTCGAAGCCGCCGGCGTCTTTTTGCTGAGCTCGCAGGCGGCGATCTTTGGTCCCTCCAAGTATGGGTTGTTGCCGGAACTGTTACCGGAGAAGGATCTCTCCTGGGGCAATGGCGTGGTCGAGTTAGGGACTTTCTTAGCGGCGATTTCAGCTACCGTGGCTAGCGGATATCTTGCTTTTTACTTTCGAGGACACCAGGAAAAGTCCGGCATAGCCCTATTGGCTTGCACGCTGCTCGGACTGGCTGCGAGCTTCGGCATTTCACGGGTTCCAGCGGCAAATCCGGCACGCAAGTTCAACAGCAATCCGTTGGGCGATCTCGGGGAACAGATCCGCGTGATCCGTAGCGATCGCGTGCTGTGCTGGGCCGTGGTGGGCAGTTTATATCTGTGGTTCCTGGCGGCGCTGCTACAATTCACGATCGTGATTTATGGGCACGACATTCTGAGAATCGATGAGCGGCACATCAGCTATTTGCAGGCGGCGGTGGCCATCGGCATCGGGTTGGGGAGTCTGGCGACCGGCTATCTTTCCGATGCAAAGATCGAGTATGGGCTCATCCCCGTGGGCGCGGTGGGGATGACCCTTTTCGGCTTTCTCTCCGCTTCGCATGGTATCTCGCTCGAGCGCGCGGCAGTTTACCTTGGCTTGGTGGGATTTTTTGGCGGATTTTACGCTGTCCCGCTGAATGCACTTATCCAGCACCGGCCCGATCCGGCGCGCAAGGGTGGAATCATAGCCGCCGCGAACCTCATCTCGTTTGTTGGAGTTTTTGCTGCAGCTGGCGTTTACTTTGCATTAGCAGAAGGACTGCGGCTGCATGCGGACCAAATCTTTTTTGCCGGCGCCTGCATGACGCTGGCGGCGACGTTTTATGCCGTTTTTTTCCTGCCGGACTCGGTTTTGCGCCTGGCGCTGTGGATTCTGACGCATAGCGTTTATCGGATTCACGTCGAGGGACGTGACAATATTCCCGAACGCGGACGCGCGCTCTTCGTCGTGAACCATCTGACGCTGCTCGATGCAATTTTTCTCGCCGCGGCGACGGACAGGCCGATCCGATTCGTTGCGGATGCGAAGCCCTTCGCGCGCACCGCGCCGCTGATCCGCAAGGCACTGCGAATCACGCATGTAACTGAAGACCATGAAGCGAATGGATTTTCGCGGGCCGTCTCGACCGGGTTCGCTTCGGGCGAAGTGGTATGCGTGGCGGGAGAATCCGTAAGCGTGCTGCTGGAAACTCCGGAGTTGCGACATGGGTTAGAAAAATACCTGAGGGAGACCGGTGCGCCCGTCGTTGTGGTTACTGTAAGTGGCGCGGAGAACGGTCCCCTACGGAGCGAGGATGGATGCCTTCGTCTTTTGGTATCGCATCCACGCGGTCAGGTGAGAATCAAATTTTGCGCTCCGACACTCTCGCTTGAGAATTACGCCTTAGCCGAAGCTCTCCGCTTGTCGAAACCGGCGCTGGCGTTTGGATTCGTCGCCCTCCTCACGTTAGAAGAGCGAGAACTTCACCTTCAGGTATTTCGAGGGATTCTGCCGAAATTCATTAAGCAGCAGGCGTAGATCGCCCGCGACTCCGGTCATGTTGTCGTAAAACTGCGGATCGTCGAAGAATTTGCCCGCAGTGCTGTCTTTGGAGTTCAAATTGGCCGTGGCATTGCTCAGATTTTGGCCCGTCTGGCGCCACGTCGCAAAAAGTGAATCATCAGTAGCCAGTTTGCCTAGCGTGCCCCGGCCGGCGTGCACGTCAGAGAGCAGGGCATTGCCACCGTTTAGAAATTGAAGCGCACTGTCGTGGACGCTTGGATCGTAAATAAATTTGCCTAGAGAACCTTTCTGTTGTTCGATGGCGCTCATCACGTTCTCGAGGCGTCCGGCGGAGCTGTTGAATTTTGTGTAGAGTTCGTCGGAAGCCACTAACTTGCCGAGGGTGCCCTGACCTTGCTGCACGGAAGCGGTGACCTGATCGATGCGCGAGAGGACGGCATTGATGTGGTTGTAAGCTGTTTCGTCGGTGATAAGTTTCCCGAGGGTGCCTTGCCCTTTCTTAAGCGCTCCGACGATGTCGTTGACCTGTGTGGACAACGCCGAGAGGTTCTGCATCAAGTCCGCGCCGCGCTCAACGATTTCTTTCATGGCCCGTTCTTCGCGGCCAGGTATCTCCTGCCCATCCCGAAGCACCATGCCCGTATAGCCTCGCTGAACCGTCACTACACGATTTCCAAGGAAGCCTTCGGTGACCAGGGTGGCGTAGGAGTCCGAACGAATATCGTCCTGGAAATTGCGACTGATCCGCAAGACGACTTCCACGTTGCGGTTCGGCGCGGGAGGCTGGCCGGGAGTGATGGGAGTGATGGCGATGGAATCGACGTTGCCGACTTCGACGCCATTAATCGCCACGGGCGCTCCGATGGCCAGACCGTCGACTTCCGGGAGGTACGTAACAAGACGGTATTTGGGACCCAAAGCTCCAGTGCCCGTGACGTAGAAAATGCCAATGACGACGAGTACGATGCCGGCGAGCACAAAAAGTCCCACGCGCAGCTCGGTCCATGTGAGTTGCTTGCGTTGCGGCATTTCAAGCCTCCTGTTGGTTCTTAATGCATTAGCTCCGCGCCTCGACCAAAAACTGCCTCAGGTAGGCGTCGGGTGATTCGAGCACGGCTTGTGGGCCGCCCTCGAAATAAACTTTGCCCTCGCGTAAAAACAAAAAAGTGGTGGAGGGCTGGCCGTTGCGCGCTGCAAGCTCCGGCAGCGGGGCCTTGATTACCCTATTCTGAGCCGGGTCGAAGCGATAATTAGCGAGCGCGAAAGCGTCCTGAAGGCGATGAGTAGCCAGGAGCGAAGTTACTCCCTGCGTATCCCGCAGGCGCAGGATCAGAATAATAATAGTTTGCGAAGTAATGGGATCGAGGCCCGCCGTGGGCGAATCGTACAGTACAACGGGAGGCCTGCTTACGAACGCGCGCGCGATGGACACGCGCCTCCTCATGCCGCCGGAAAGCTCGTCTGGAAGTTTGTCGATGGCATCTTCCATCTCCACGAAACTCAGGGCTTCGCGAACGCGTGCATCGGCTTCGTGCGGATCGACGCTCTCTTCGTTGAGCCGATAGGCGACATTATCGGCGACGGTCATGGAATCGAAGAGCGCGCCTTCCTGAAAGACAAATCCGATTTCGCGGCGAAATGCGAGCAGTTCGGTTTCGGTCATCGCGCCAAGATCGTGTCCGAGTACGCGCACGTGTCCGGCGCTTGGTTTGAGGAGGCCCGCAGCCAACTTAAGAATGAGCGTTTTACCGGTTCCGGTCTCGCCGACAAGCACTTTCGTTTCGCGAGGCTGAACCTGGAAGGAGACGCCACGGAGGATATCGCCCTCGCCGAAGCCAAGGTGAACGTCCTCAAAAGAAATGACGGGCTCGCTCGAGGCGGCGTTCATCCGGGAACGTGGCTAAGCGGCCTCGCCAGCACACGTCTCTTTCATTATAGAGGCTACTGTGGCCGGAAGAGTAGCCGCTTCTACCAGGAGTAATGAACCTGGTACGACACAACTTTTTCGCCATCGGCAGGGATTTGCACCGTGAACGCAACCGTTTGGCTATCCACCTTATTGAACGGGTCCGAAGTCCTGATAATGTCCCAGTTGGACCATCGGTACAAATGCTCCACAATCCGCACTTCTGCGGCCGTGGTCTTGTGGTTGCGAACCTTCATCTCGAAGCTCTCGTCCACTGACCGCCCTCGGGAGTCCAGCCTGTAATCCACGCGGTGGCGCTCTCCCGTAAGATCGAAGGCATTGCCCGTGTATAGGCGGATCAATTCATCTTTGGGCGTGTGGTCGATTTCGTTCTCGCCCGTGAATTCGAGCTGGCCGCCTTCATCACGGCGATAGAATCGCAGTCTGCCCTTCGGAAGGGGCATCCCCAGATGATTGTCGCTGCTGTTGTTGAACTCCTGCATGACCCAAACTTTTGGATTTGACTGCATACCAAAGGCTTCCTGGGTGCGAATGTTCTCCATCGGCCAATTCCGGTAATTCGCGTCGACTTGCCAGCCGTCGTAGACGTATACGAGTCTTGGACTTGATGCCGGAGGCACGGACAAATTCCACCTGCTTGGTTTCGCGGTCATAGAGCGTCGTGGGACGTTCGAGCGTGTAGAGATGATATTCATCGAAGGCTTTTTCGGTGACCTGCGGCCCCTGCTGGTTCGCCACCGAGGCTGCGACGGCTTCCCTCAACGCATAGGGTTGACCTGCCTGAATCTTGTTTACGTCTCCTGCCATCAACTTGATGTGGGCATCCCGAAATGTCTTCCCCGTCTGATTATCTAGCGTCACCCACCCCGCGAGATCCAGATCCGTTCCCTTTGCAGGTGCTACCACGTTATAACTCGCTTCCCAATTCATTCCGCCGCTGACGTAGCTCAATTCGGCCGAAGCTTTCCCCGCTTTGTCGGTGTCCAATTCCCACGAGAGCGTCGGCTTCAAGATCGTATCGTCTGCTAACGCAGGAAAAATGGGTAGCCCGGGCAAATTGAATTGCAGCTTCCCATTCACTTCAATCACGGGCTGTCCCGCGCCTTGCTGCACGAATGCCGCTTGCTGGTAGTAATACCTCTGGGTGTACGCTGTCGTTGCGTGCGGTACAAAACCGCTGCGGATGACTTTGCCCTGCACAATGGTTTTGTCGGGCGCCACAAAATCAATTGTCTTTCCTTCGTACAACGACAAGAGCAATTGTTCGGAGACGGGATCGTTGCGATAGTTCTGTTCGAGAATTGTCAAGCGTCGTGGTTCATCAAGCGATCTAAGAAAAACCGAATCAGGTTCGACGTGGGCGGTAATGTCGGTTACTTCTATGTGATTTTGTCCCGGCTTCAAGTCCAGCGCGAGTCCCTGCCGCACGACTGCGAATTGCTGGTTATAGATCGTCAGCGCCGGCGCGATTGCCGCGTCGTTCTTTCCCAAATCCTTGTTTTGCGCTGCCACATGGTTTCCGATTACTAGCAGCAGGGCCGACACACACAGCAAGATTCCGAAGTTCCGCACGCTCTTCTTCATGATTCTCCCTCCTGACGGCAATGCCAGCCACCTCTGCAACCCCTCTGCAACGCTAGATGTATTCATTCTGAACGGCGTTGTTCGTGGGGAAGGGGAAAGCTCGTCGGGGCGTTCTCATTGAGTACTGAACGTCACAACGGTACGGGGACCAAAAGAGATATTGCCTGAGCAGTTTTCTGCCCGCGCCACTTCGGAGCGACGAGAAACTGGGATGGTTGCCAGTCGCAAGAAAATATCAAGGGATCTTTTTTCTGGTGCTTTACTGAGGTCTGGTTTTCAGGTCGAAATCGATGATGTGATCTTCATCGCGCTCGACGCAAGGGGCATTTTCCACGATCAGGTCTTTTGTGGCTTTGGCGATTCGCGGGTTCATTGTCCAAGTCCTGGTGAAGACATTGGGATCCTCCACTATCGCTTGATAACGAATGCTATCGCCTTCTCGTGTGATGCGTTCGATTACATGCAGTGCGGTGCTGTGGAACCATCCGTCGATCCCCAGCCATGTGTCATCGTTGAAGCTCGTCGCGTCTACAACCAGGGTATCTCCCTCCCAATGCCCGATGGAATCTCCGTAGTAGCTGGGGTCCGCCTCAGTGTCGTGCGGCCGGCCATCCGTTGGCACCAAGCGAAACGTATTTCCCGAGATCACCTGATAGAGGAATACGACGGGCATTCCCGGCGCCTGAATGATGGCGTGCGGTGGACCAATGCGCGGAACACCGCCGGGCTTGCAGAAGAACGCCGGGTCTGATTTGCTCTCGTTCCGTGCCAGTTCCTTGACCTTTTCGATCAACTCGGGCTTGTACGGAGGTTGATTGGGGTCCGCCAGCCGCGCTCGAGCGCCGTTGTCGCCTCGCCTGAAACTCGGGTCGGGAGCCCCAAAACCACCCACCGGAGTATCCGGTCCCGTGCCGCTCGCCCAAAATCCGTTGAGGTCGGGATGGCCGTCGGCAAGCCGCTTTATAGGCTGGGCGGACGTCGATTCTCCGGTCGTTTTCTGTGCAGCGGAAGCGGGTTTTTCCTGGCCTGCAGCCGCGATAGAAGCAGCGCAACAAATCGCGAATACTGCCAGTGTTGTCAGCCTTCGAACTTGTCTCATCGCCGCTCCTCCGATTCGAATTTGGTAGTGAAGGGACTCGGATTCTACTTTGCGCCTGGACACGTATGGTTACAAAGCTTTGCCGGCCAGGAAGAGCGCCAGCTTGGTGAGGAAGAAGTCGGAGATCAGAATCGCCACCGAAGAGGTGACCACAGCCTGAGTTGTGGCACGACCGACCCCTTGCGTTCCGCCGCGTACGGTCAATCCCTTGTAGCAACCGATAGTGGCCAGTAGAAAGGCAAACATGACCGGCTTGGCCATGCCTTGCATCAGGTCCGAAAATTCCAATGCGTTCAGTGCGCGCGTCCAGAATTCCACCGCGCCGATGCGCAGGGTGAAATAGGAAACGATGAAACCGCCCGTCAATCCGACGAAATCGGCCATGGCCGTGAGCAACGGCAGCACAAACATAGTGGCGAGCACGCGGGGAGCTACGAGTTTGCGATTCGGATCCGTGCCCATGGCGCGCATGGCATCCACCTGCTCGGTTACCAGCATGGAACCGAGTTCTGAAGCCATGCCGGAAGCGTTGCGGCCGGCCACAAGCAGGCCCGTAATGGCAGGCCCCAACTCGCGCACCAGAGCGAGCGAGACGATATCGCCGGTGAGCGCGGTCTCCCCGAAGCGCTCGAATTGCGAGGCCGTTTGCAGCACCATGACGGCGCCGATGAAAGCTCCGGTCAGCAAGCACAATCGGCAGCGAGCCGATGCCGATGATGTCCATCTGCTGCAAAAGATCGCTTATGTAATGGGGTGGGCTGAACAGACTGCCGATGGCGCGAGCGGAGAAATAAGTGTAGTCCTGGAGGACCTGTACCTGGCGTTTGAAAGGCTCGATCAGAATGGCGAGGGCGGAAGTCTCTTCTGGCTCTATCCACTTTGGTTCAGTCGCCATTGCGCCTCAGTACCGACATTACTATGTGGCAAGCGTAACGTTCGGTGCGAGGAAGCGTCAAGGAGCGGTTCGGTTTCTGGCGCATTCCCTTTACGCTCTTGGCGCGCTCCGTTAGAATGCCCAATTTCCTGCCGCCCCGCGCGACGGAGCGCAGACGTGCCGCGGAAGCTTTTTTCCGCAAACTGACAAGCTGAATGCTGCAATTCGCCACTGCCGGAGAGTCGCACGGGCAGGCGCTGATCGCCTGGATCTCCGGCTTTCCCGCCGGTCTGCGCGTCGATCTGGAATTCGTCAATTCCGAACTGCACCGGCGCCAACTGGGCTATGGGCGCGGCGGAAGACAGAAAATCGAGAAAGATCGGGCCGAGGCGCTCGCGGGCATCCGCCACGGGCAAACGATCGGCGCTCCGATCGCTCTACGTATTGAGAATCGCGACTGGGCCAACTGGGAACGAGCCATGGCCGTGGAGGATCGCGAAGAGGATCGGCAAGCGCGCCGGCCTTTGACGGCGCCTCGGCCGGGCCATGCGGACCTGGCGGGCGCGACCAAATTCAACCTGCATGATGCGCGCTACATTCTGGAACGCGCTTCCGCCCGAGAGACCGCTGCGCGAGTGGCCATCGGCTCACTGGCCAAGCTGTTTCTGCGCGAATTCGGCTGCGAGATCCTGAGCCATGTGGTGGCAGTGGGGCATGTGCGTCTGGAGCGGCAGGCGGAATGGAAGGAAATCCAAGCCGTCTGCGCGAATCTCGATTCGCCGCTCCGCTGCGTGGATGCCGGACACGGAATCGCGCATGAAGCAGGAGGTCGATCACGTACTGCGCGCGGGAGATTCCGTAGGCGGAATCTTCGAAGTGGTGGCGCACGGAGCGCCGCCGGGACTCGGGAGCCATGCCCAGTGGGACGCGAAACTCGATGGACAACTGGCGCGCGCGATCATGTCCATTCAGGCGGTCAAGGCCGTGGAGATCGGGGCCGGAGTTAGCGGCCGCTGGTTCGTACGGCAGCGAAGTACAAGACGAGATTACTTATGATGCTAAGGTACGGCGGTTCAAGCGCCCCAGCAACCGCGCCGGCGGCCTCGAAGGCGGCATCACGAACGGCGAAGACGTGGTTGTGCGCGGCTACCTGAAACCGATCTCAACTTTGCGCCGCGCGCTGGGAACGGCCGATCTGGTCACCAAGGAATCCGTACAAGCGGCTTACGAGCGCTCCGATGTGTGCGTGGTGCCCGCGGGCGGAATAGCCGGAGAAGCCATGACCGCGCTGGTGCTTGCAGGGGCGTTTCTGGAAAAGTTCGGCGGCGATTCAGCTGGGCGAAACGCGGCGCAATTTCGAAGGTTATATGCGGCAGCTCGATTCGTTCTGAGCAGCGGCGGAAAATCCAGGGACATTGGCGATGATTTATCCAGTGGTGAAGTACGGCAATGCCGTACTGGAAAAACCGGCCAAGCCGGTCGAGAAATTCGACGAGGAGCTGGCCAAGCTTTGCGAGGACATGTTTGAGTCCATGTATGCGGCCAATGGCGTGGGGCTGGCGGCGCCGCAAATCGGCATTGGCAAGCGGCTGGCCGTGGTCGACGTAACCGTGGGAAAGAATCCCGAGGCCAAGATCGTGCTTGCCAATCCGGAGATCATTCACGCCGAGGGGGAGCAGCGCGAGGAAGAGGGCTGTCTTTCCGTGCCGGGATTTCGCGGCAACGTCGCGCGGCCGCAGTACGTCACGGTGCGGGCTCAGGACGCCACAGGGAAAACGTTCGAGATGAATGGCGAAGGGCTCCTGGCGCGCGCGTTCTGCCACGAGATCGACCACCTGGATGGCGTGCTGTTTCTGAAACACCTCAGCCTGCTCAAACGCGATTTGATCCGGCGACGAATCCGCAAGCTGCAAAAAACGGGCCAGTGGTAATCGGGCCGCAGCGGAACCAGCGAGGGCACGATGCGCATCGTCTTTTGCGGCACGCCGGAATTCGCTGTTCCCAGCGCTGCGAGCGCTGCTGGCGAACCCTGAATTTGCCGTGGAAGCGGTAGTCACGCAGCCGGACCGGCCGCGCGGGCGCGGACAGCGCGTTTCGGCTTCGCCGGTGAAAGAAGTGGCGGCCGAAGCCGGCGTGCGAATCTACCAGCCGGAAAGCATGAAGTCGGACGAGGCGCGCGATTTTTTCGCAGAGATCAAGCCGGACGCCGTCGTGATCATCGCGTATGGGCAAATCATTCCGCGTCGCCTGCTGGATATTCCGCGCCTGGGCTGGATGAACCTGCACGCCTCGCTGCTGCCGAAATATCGCGGCGCGGCCCCAATTGCCTGGGCCATTATCAACGGCGAAAGCAAAACGGGCCTCACGACGATGCGACTCGATCCGGGACTCGATACCGGCCCGATCCTGATGCAGCGAGAAATCGAAATTGGCAGCGACGAAACGGCGCCGGAACTGGCCGAGGCGCATGGCGGAATTGGGCGCGCCCCTGGTTGCGGACTCGCTGATCAAACTCGAGCGCGGGGAGATCACGCCGATTCCGCAGGATTCCACGCAGGCTACTTATGCGCCGATCCTTACGAAAGAGCACGGGCGCATCGATTGGTCGCTAACGGCCGGCGAGATTTATAACCGGATTCGCGGCCTCGCGCCGTGGCCGGGCGCGTACAGCACATTTCGCGGACGGCTGTGCCAGATTTGGGGGCGGCCCAGCGCATCGGCTGCTGCAGGTGATGCTGCGGGCAACCGGGGAGCCCGGCAGCTTGCTTGTGACCAATGCCGTCATCGAAGTGTTTGCGGCAAGGGCACGCGGCTACAACTCGAAGCTGTACAACTCGAAGGCCGCAAGCGCGTCAGCGCGCGCGAATTCGTGAATGGCGCGCGGCTTGCCAGCGGCGAGCATTTCGGCGGCTAAGCTTCGGACGCATTCCTCACATAGACCGCAGCCGTTAAACTCTTTTCATGGCTATCTCCCCTCCAAGGAAGATTGCGTTTGACGTTCTGCGCCGCGTAGCCGCCGAAAACGCTTACGCGGCCGATCTCCTCTATACGCAGCTCGAATCTGGAGTCAAGAAGCCCGACGCGTCGCTGGCCACCGAACTGACGTTGGGAGTTCTGCGCTGGCAGCGGCTGCTCGATTTCCTGCTGCAGCGCTACATAGAACGCCGTTACGAACAACTCGACTTAGAGGTGCTCCTGGCGCTGCGGCTCGGACTTTATCAACTGCGCTATCTCGATCGCGTGCCGCGGCACGCCACGATAAACGAATCGGTGGAGTTGGTGAAGCGAGCGCATAAGAGTTCTGCGGCGGGAATGGTCAATGCCGTGCTTCGCCGAGTAACGGCGGAGGCAAAAATTACTGGCGACGAACTCGAAAAGCTTATTCCGGTTGGGACAACGGCCGAGGAGCGGTTCGGTATTCTCTATTCGCATCCGACATGGCTTGTCGCGCGATGGATGAGGTCGCTTGGCAAAGAGCGCACCACCGCATTAGTGCAATCGAATAATCGGCCGGCACCGCTCACCTGTGCAGTGCTCGAAGAAGAGAAAAGTGATCGCGTAGCTGAGGCGCTTCGTAAATCGGGGCTTGAAGTCGCACCAGGCCGATGGCTCCGAGGAGCGCTACATATTTCGGGAGGCAATCCGGCTTTGAGCGAGGCCTATCGCGATGGCCAGATCAATTTTCAGGACGAAGCGTCGCAAATGGTCGCGCATCTGGTGGACGCGCGGGATTCCCAGACCATTCTGGACGCATGCGCTGCGCCGGGTGGGAAAACCATGATTCTTGCGCGCGCCGCAAGCCCGGAGGGCCGAGTGATTGCCGGGGATATCCACGAGCACCGCCTGCGCATGATTCAACAACAATTGACGCGCACGCATACCAAGAATGTGTCACTGGCGACAATGGATGCAACGCGGCCTTTGCCTTCTTCGGAGAAATTCGATCGCGTACTGATTGATGCGCCCTGTTCGGGGACCGGCACTCTTTCGGGGAATCCCGAAATTCGTTGGCGGCTCAAAGCACAGGACTTGGACGAGGCCCATCGCTGCCAGGCCGCGATGCTGCGGAATGCGCTGACGTCCGCCGCCAAATCCGGACGACGTGGTCTATTCGACTTGCTCTTTGGAGCCGGAGGAGAATGAAAATGTAATCGCGGCGGTGTTGGGCGAATCGCCGGAGTGGCACGTGATTTCGGCCGAGACGGTATTGGCTCGGCATTTGCGGGATCCTGCAATGAGTGAGAAGTTTTTCACACCAGATGTATTTTTCCGGACCTTTCCGCCGGAGCATGGTACCGACGGATTTTTTGCGGCAGTGTTAGCGCGAAAGTAGAGCCCATGCTACTGTGATTTACCCATGAACGGCGAAAGCGCCCCGCGTCCGTATATAGAAAAATGGCGAGAACGGCTAGAGCACGTACTACGCATCTCGCTATTGGTTTTCGTGCTGGCGGCGGCGGGATTTCTGAGCGCGGTCACGACCATCCGCATTGCCATACGCGGACGGATCGTCACTATGCCCAATCTGGTGGGGCAATCGGCGCCCGGGGCGCAGCGAATGCTCGCCGCCCGTGGCCTGCAATTACGCGTGGCCGACCGAGTCTACAGCTCATTGCCCCTGAACGCAGTCGTCCGGCAAAGTCCTCCGCCGGGCGAAGAGATGAAGATTTCGCAGGACGCTCACGTTGTGTTGAGCCTGGGCCAGCAGACGGTTAAGATTCCCGCTCTCCAAGGCCAATCCATGCGCGCGGCGCGAATTTCGCTGTTACAGGCGGGGTTGCAACTCGGCGAAGTCACGTCGATTTTTCTACCAGGAACGCAGCCCGACGTCGTGATGAAGCAGGATCCGCCCGAAGGAACCACGGCATCGAGTCCTCACGTGGACTTGCTTGTCTCGGGCGCCGATCGCCAGCCGTTTTACGTGATGCCTAGTGTGGTCGGCATGGAGCAGCAGGACGCCAGTAAGACTCTTGCGTCGGCGGGATTAAAGATTGCGAAGCTAAATCATATCGGGCAGGCGGGCGCGCCAAAGGGCACGATTGTGGGACAAAATCCTCCGGGCGGCGAGCGCATAGCGGCCGACACCACGGTGGAACTGGGTATTTCGGAGTAAGCGGCAAATCCTTCTTGGCGTGCTCCGAGTGGCGAAAATACCGCGAAAATCAGCCCGAATGCGGGTCTCTCCCGTGATAGAATCCGGCAGGTGAACGTGCCGTCTGGAGTTGAAGTCGCCCCATCCATTTTAGCCGCGGACTTTGCCTGTCTGGGTGATGCCATAGGTGCCGTGGAACGCGGCGGAGTCTCGCTGTTGCACGTCGATGTGATGGATGGCCATTTTGTCCCCAATATCTCGATAGGCGTGCCGGTAGTTGCTTCGCTCCGCAAGGCAACCAAACTGCAGCTTGACGTGCATCTCATGATCGAAAATCCGGAGCAGTATATCGAGGCCTTTGCAACAGCCGGAGCGGACATGATTTCCGTGCACCAGGAAGCCACGCCACACTTGGACCGGGCTCTCACGATGATTCGCGAGCACGGGTGCAAGCCGGGTGCCGTGATTAATCCCGCGACGCCGGTCGTAATGCTCCGGGAGGTGCTGGGCAAGGTCGATCATGTGCTGGTCATGTCTGTGAATCCCGGCTTTGGCGGGCAGGCTTTCATTCCCGAAGCCAAGGAGAAAATAAGGGAGTTGCGGGAGATACGGGACCGGCATCATTATAGCTATAGGATTCAAGTTGACGGCGGCATCGGCCCCGAAAACGTAGCCGAGGTGGTTCGCGCTGGCGCGCAGATCTTAGTCGCCGGAACTTCCGTCTTCCACACCGCTGATCCTGCTGCAGCGGTTCGCGAGATGACGCGTTTGGCCAGTGAGGCTTTGGTGCAAAAAGTAAGAAAGGTCGTTTGAAGGCGCATGTATACGAAATTCAACTGTCTGGCGGCGCTTGCAGCTGTAATCGCCTTGGCGGGCTGTGCTGGTCAGAAAACGGCCACCGCTAAGCCGGATACGAACAATACAGCTTCGGCGGAAGCCGATAAGATTCTCTACGAACGCGCCGTGAACGACCTGCAGCACAGCCGTTTCGAAACGGCCCGGCTAAGCTTGCAAACGCTGATCAATACTTATCCGGACAGCGAATATCTCGCCAAGGCGAAATTGTCCATCGCCGATTCTTATTACAAAGAGGGCGGCACGACGGGCATGACGCAGGCCGTCGCGCAATATCAGGATTTCATCACGTTTTTCCCGTTCTTAGACGAAGCTGCCTATGCGCAGATGCAGATCGGCATGGCGCACTACCGCCGTATGGAAAAGTCGGATCGGGATCGCACAGAGGCGCTGGAGGCGGAGGCCGCCTTCCAGACCTTCATGCAGAAGTATCCCCAGACCGAGATTGCGCCTAAAGCCGAACAGCGTCTAAGAGAAGTGCAGGAAGTTCTGGCCGACGGCGATTACCGCATTGCCAGTTTTTATTACCTCAGGCGCATCGACAAGGCCGCAGCTCCGCGGCTGCTCGATCTGGTGAATCGCTACCCGTTATACAGCGATGCCGACCACGCAAACTGGATGCTGGCTTCGATCTACGAACGCAACAAGCATAACGATATAGCCTCGACTTACTATGCGAGGTTGGTGAAGGAATATCCCATGTCGCCTCTGGCCGCCCAGGCCAAAGCTAAGCTCGTCAAATTTGGCGCCCCTGTGCCGGATCCTGATCCCACGGCGATGGCGCGAATGCAGAGAGAGCAGGAGACTCCGCGGGAGAGGCCTAGTTTCCTGAAACGGCCGGGCGAGCTGCTTAAGAGCGGGCCAGACGTAAGCTCGGCAGCGAGAGTGGGAACGCCGAACCTGACGCCGCAAACAGAAGACGTTACCGATACGCTCTCTCCGGGGGGAGGGGCAGGGCTGAGTGTGGTCGCGGCCGGAGCTAACAGCGGCGGTAATAGCGGCAGCGGAAGCAATAGCGGCGGCACGGGAGCTTACATCCAAAGCGTCTCGCCGGCGCCTTCTGATCCGCCAGCCGCCACTTCCGGAACGGCGGCTGGGCCTGCGGGCGCGAATGACCCGCCGGCTGCAAGCTCTTCAGCTCAGGATCAGGCGGACCGGCGCAGACCGGCTCAACTACCGACGCCGGCCAAAACGCAAGCAGTAACTCGGACACCTCAAACCAGACGAACCAAACTTCCACGCAGAGCTCCAGTCAAGGCGAGTCTTCCAGCAAAAAGAAAAAGAACAAGAAACAGGCAAAGCTTCAGTCGCAGTAGCTCCTCCCAAAATCATAGCTATATGTGAGGTTACGCTCCGGTACATCCTGCGCCGAAGCTCGTTGACTCACCGCGCGCCCCGATGCTCCAATAATCCAAGCTAGCCGAACGGTCGGGGTCTCTCTGAGACTGCGATCGGAGTAGGTGTGGCAGAAGGAGCGCCCGGTGTCCCGCATACTGGTGGCCGACGACAATAGCAACATCCAAAAGATGGTTGCTTTAGCCCTTAAAGACGAGGGCATTGACGTCGTAGCAGTTGGGAATGGCGAAGCTGCCATGCGGAAAATTCCGGATCTCCGCCCCGATCTAGTCCTCGCCGATATTTTCATGCCTGTGCGCAACGGCTACGAAGTCTGCGAGTTCGTCAAGAACGATTCGCGCTTTATGAGCACGCCGGTCGTGCTGCTTGTTGGCGCTTTTGATCCACTCGATGAACAAGAAACGCAGCGCGTGCGCGCTGATGGTGTTCTGAAAAAACCGTTTGTTCCGCCCGACCCTCTGATCAACATGGTCAAGGCTCTGCTGGCAAAATCGAACGGGCAAAAGTCGGTGCCGGTTCCAATGCCCATACCGCCGAAGCCTGCGGCACCGCCAGCGGCAACTCAAGCTAGTGCAATGCTTGAAACTCAAGTCGCCCCTGCTGGACCATTGCCACTTCCTCAGGCGGAAATCTCTTCTGCCCAGCAGAAGCCGGTCGTCCCGGTTCCCCCACCGTTTGTACCTCCCGTGCCGGTTCCTAGGCCGCAAGCTGCTAAAGTAGAAGACCCGGATGAGGTCACTACCTCCACGCGCGATCCGAATTTGGGCGATCCGTTTTGGGCAACGCCGGCAGAACCCGAGGTGGTGGAGGAAGACAAATCCGAAACTCAGCCGGAAGATATAATCGACATGCATTCCTTCGGTAAAGACGAGGGCTCTGTCGAAGAAGAAGATGAGCGGCCTGCTTTTCGACCCGATTCCAGTCTTCTGGATACCGTCGGCCTCGATGCTGATTTCTCGCAAACGATCGTTACGCAAAATGAGCCGATGGTTCAGCAGCAGGCAAAATATTCCCAGCCAGAAATCGTGAAAGAAGAGCTTGACGCAGTTATGCCCGTGCCCGAGCCGCATGTCTCGTCCGCTCCGCCTCCCGAAGCGGCGGCCGATATCTTTAAATTCGACCCCACACTGACTTTCGCGTTGCCGACGCAGGACGCCACGCCCCACGAGGCATCAGCCGAAGCCGACAAAACTGCCGTCATAGAGCCCGAGACATCTGCGGCGCCCGTCAACGATCATGCAGCGGTATCTTTCGTGGCCTGACCTGACGGACGCGCTACCGGTTGCGCCCGAAAAACCGATCGATTCCCATCAGGCCAAGACTTACGAGGAACTTGATCCGGTATTGGACTTACCTGCTCTGCCGAATCACGAAGCGGTGATTACCGCCGCCACCGAGGCTGCGCGCCTGGCGTTTTCGGAACTCAATACATTGCCTGGGTCGGGTGCTGCCGCGGAAACTTCCGATCGGCACACCAGCCTGACAGAGCACAAGAATTCATTCTCCGTGCCTGCGCAGGCTGATGCGCCGGCTGCTCCCACGCCCGAAATGATTGACGCGGTCGTGAATCGGCTGCTCGAACACATGCAGCCTCAAATTATGGAAGTAGTGAATCGGGAAGTGCTTCGCCCGGCGATCGAGGCCATCGTACGCCGGGAAATGAAGAAGAGCTGATCTCGCTGCGGTCCTTAACCTTCTTTGCGGCTTTCCTTCGATCTGCTGAAATACAAACGGTTATCTTGCGTCACCCGCGCAGGGCGTGAGGTCTACTTCGTTGCGGGCTCGGCGACCTCCTTTTTGTATTCTTCCGCCTCAGTAGGCGAGCAGATCATCTCGCGGATATCGAAGCTCGCCGGTTGTCGGTGCAAGACGAACTTGTTCAAGCCGAGCCACGGCTCCTTATAGGCCTTCGGGTCGTCGATTTTTACGGTGAGCTCCAGGGTATCCTGATTCACGCGATGGTAAGTTTCCTCGACGCGCATATCGGCGCTATGAGGGTCTCCCGCATTATCGAGCCAGGTTCTTTCGTCCAGCCCCGCAGTCTCTATGACAAACGTGTAGTCGTCCTGCCAGTGGCCAACGGAGTAGCCGTACCATCTGGATTCAGGATCCTTTGGCAATTCGCGTCCGTCGGTCCAGACGGCGCGCCAGACTCGTTGATACTCGTACATGATCAAAACTTGATCGGAGGTCTGAACGACTTTGAAGGGCCGCAGTTCGAAGAATAAATTGCGCGGAAAGCCTGCCGGATCACAACCGTCCAACGGATCATTGATGAACGCCAGGGCGACTTTTCTCGGCCCATCGCCGGGCTTATAAGTGTTGGCCATTTTCTCGCCCCATTCCGTGAAAGGCGCATGGCTCTTAACTCCGGTGGGCTGAATTCCGGCAGCGAAGGCATCCCAAATTCCGCTGATGTCGCGGCGAGGCGCCGGACCGGAAGCCGGCCGCGTTTCCTTGGGAGCGATGCTCGGGCTATTCCAGGGCGCCGGCGCTGCATCCTGCTGCGCCGCGCCGGATAGCTGCGCTCGAATTCCGGGGCCGGAAATGAGGCAAGCGAACAGAATGGCAGCTGCGGGAAGGGCGGACCTCAGCAATCTTTTTGACATTTTGCGAACCTCTATCGAGCAGAAGCGTCAGCGGCACGAAAGCAGCGCCGGATTACTCTCAACCTGCTTGATCGGCCCTATTGCTTGGAAGAATCCCCCGGCTTCGGCGCATCGACCTCAGGCCCGAATATCCCCGGAATTCGTGTGCCCAACGTCTGGCCGTTCGCCAGCACGACCTGCATGACACGCCCGATGGGCTGGCCATTCTTGACGGGCTGCAACGTAACCGTAACATGATCGCCCGGTTTGAAGACCTGCTTGCTCCAAGCCGAGGTTGGTCATGTCCGCAGGATTGCTGGTTTCCGCGATCCAATGGACCACGTTGCCTTTTTCGTCCGTCGCTTCGAACTTCAGCCAGCAATGGGGATTTGCCCAAACCCAGTCCGTGACGGTAGCCTTCAGCGTGAGTTTTTTATCGATATCGAAATTCGAATTGCCATGATGCGCAAAAAGAGGGGCCGCGTTGATCAGAAGTCCTAATCCTAGAAGGGCGCCGATATGCTTATTTTTCACGCCAGACCTCCCGCGCACTCATTCTTGCCGATGGCCTCGGCCGCGCTGGCCTATTGTAGAAAAGCGCGGTTCAGAGTCCAATGCATTTGTGTCGGTGATATGCGACGGACGAATGTCGCCCATCTGATTGCGATTTGACCCCTCTTGCCGCGCTCCTTATAGTTAGTGGTTTATCCCTCACCCAAGTCCGCGCACCGGACCGGAGAGACTGACTTGCCCGAAGATTCGCCAAAAAAGGCCGCGGAAATGGCACCGGAAAGCGCCGAATTCCCCAAAGTTTACGAGCCGCAGCTGATTGAGCCGCGTTGGGCCGAAGCTTGGGTGAACCAGGAACTGTTCCGCGCCGACGCAAAAGCGCCCGGCGACGTGTTTTCGATCGTCATTCCGCCGCCGAACGTCACCGGCTACATCCACATCGGCCACATGCTCGAGCACACGCAAATTGACGTGCTCACGCGCTGGCACCGCATGCGCGGCGAAAATACGCTGTGGCTTCCCGGCATGGATCACGCCGGCATTTCGACGCAGGTTGTCGTGGAACGCGAACTGGCCAAGCAGAGCCTCACGCGCAAAGCTCTCGGACGCGAAGAATTCGAACGGCGCGTTTGGGAATGGAAGGCGCACAGCGGCGGCACGATCAAGAAGCAGATGATTCGCCTTGGCGACTCCTGCGACTGGTCGCGCGAAAAGTTCACGCTCGATCCACCACTCTACCGAGCGGTTCTGGAAGCTTTCCTGCGGCTTTACCACGAAGGGCTGATCTATCGAGGCCGGTATATCGTCAATTGGTGCCCGCGTTGCCAGACGGCCTTGAGCGATCTCGAGACGGTCCACGAGGAGCGCAAGGGCCATCTGTGGCACATTCGCTATCCGGTGGTGGGCTCGAGCGAATCGATTGTCGTCGCCACCACGCGCCCGGAAACCATGTTGGGCGATACCGCCGTCGCGGTAAATCCCGCGGACGAGCGCTACAAGCATCTGATCGGCAAGAAGCTTCTTCTCCCGCTGATGAATCGGGAGATTCCCGTGATCGCCGACGCTGCCGTGGACCGCGAATTCGGCACGGGCGCCGTCAAAGTGACGCCCGCGCATGACCCGAACGATTTCGAGATGGGACGGCGCCACAAGCTTCCCGAAATCGACGTCATGACCGAAGACGGGCGCATGAATGCGAACGCCGGCCCCTACGCCGGGCTGGACCGCTTCGAGGCGCGCAAGCGTATCGTCGCCGATCTGGAATCGCAGGGGCTGCTCGTGAAAGTCGAAGAGCACACTCACGCCGTGGGCGTTTGCGACCGGTGCAAGACCGTAGTCGAGCCGCGCGTCTCCATGCAATGGTTTTGCAAGATGCGCCCTCTGGCCGATGCCGGCGCTGCTGCGGTCGAAGAAGGGCAAGTTCGGATCTTTCCCGATAATCAGCGCAAAATCTTCATCGATTGGCTCGCGAATATCCGCGACTGGTGCATCTCGAGGCAGCTCTGGTGGGGACATCGCATACCGATGTGGCATTGCCCCTGCGGTGGCATTACGCCCGCGCGCGATTCGAGCGTGGCCATCGTTGACGGCCGCGCATTGCCTGCAAGTCCTCCCGAGAAATGCGCGAAATGTGGCGGCGGAAAGCTCGAACAGGATCCCGATGTGCTGGATACATGGTTCAGTTCCGGCCTTTGGCCGCTTTCGACTTTAGGCTGGCCCGACGACACACCTGACCTGCGTAGGTTTTATCCTACGACGCTGCTCATCAGCGGCTACGATATTCTCTTTTTCTGGGATGCGCGCATGGTCATGCTCTGCATGCACCTCGCTCCCGGAAAAACCACTGCCGAACGAATTCCTTTTCGCACGCTCTACCTGCACTCGCTCGTTCGCGATGCGCAGGGACAAAAGATGTCCAAGATGCGCGGCAACGTGGTCGACCCGCTCGAATGGATGGAAAGGTACGGCACCGACGCGCTGCGCTTCACGCTTTCTATCAAAGCCGCGCCAGGAACCGATATCGCGCTCAGCGAAGATGCTGTTGTGGGCTACAAGGCATTCGCGAACAAGATCTGGAACGCGGCGCGATTCGTTTTTGTGAATCTGGAGAAATTTCAGTCCGCGACGGGCATGACTATCGAGGAGCTTGCCTCACCACAGGTGCGTGCCGCGGCGCCCTATCCCGCGGGCGGTGCTGTCAGCCTCGCGGACCGCTGGATTTACTCGCGGCTCGCTGAGGTCATTGCCACGGTTGATGATGCACTGGAGAATTTCCGTTTTCACGAAGCCGCGCAGAAGGTCTACCATTTCTTCTGGGGAGATTTCTGCGATTGGTATATCGAGTGGGTAAAGCCGGCCATGGCGGATCCGGATCGCAGTGTCGCCGTGCCGGTATGGCGCAATCTCTTCGCCATATTCGAAGCGGCGCTGCGGCTGCTACATCCCTTTATGCCTTTTCTCACTGAGGAGTTGTGGCATCGGCTGCCGCAGCATTCGCCGGAAAAGGACAAGAATGCGCGCTCCATCGCTCTGCAGCCCTTCCCGCGGCCTGCGCCGCAATGGGTAGACCCTGACGCCGATCAGGAAGTGAAGCTTCTGCAGGACATAATCGTGGCGGCACGCAACCTTCGCGCGGAGCTCAAACTTGATCCCAAGCGCCGCATGGCAGCGGATTTCGGCTCCAGCTACTCTGGCGGTGCGCGAAACGGTGGAGGCAAATCGCGCGATTGTTTTGCGACTTGCCACGCTCTCGGACCTGCGCATTTCAGATTCAAAGCTCGAACCTACGGTCGGACCGGTCCGCTCGACCGCGCAGTTCGATCTGCGCATCCCCTATGGCGAGACGGTGGAACTCGGCGCTGAGCTCGCCCGCTTGCGCAAGGAAAGGGAACGGCTCGCCCGCGATCTGGAGTCAAAGCAAAATCGCCTCGCGGACAATACGTTCCGCAGCCGCGCGCCCGCGGAAGTCGTCCGCCAGCTCGAAGCCACCTTTGCGGAACGCCAGCTCGAGTTTGCCAAATTGACCGAGCGCCTGGCCCAACTCGAGAAACGGACGGACAGCTCCCCAACCGCTTAAGCTTGGCGTTCTGCGATCCTCCCTTGCCCATCCGGTGCGTGACGGATAAGCTCGGTGCCGTTCCCGTCGAATGTATCGTTGATCGAGGAGCTTTGACTCAACTTCATGCCCGCCCGCAAGCTGTCGGCAACTAGCGAACGAGCCGGGACCACGGACCGGCGGATCGACGCGCTGCTCACTTTGCTCTCGGAAAATCCCATGATCGTCATCAGCGGCGAGAAAATCGCGCGGCAAATTGGCGTCAGCCGTTCTGCAGTCTGGCGCTGGACGCAACGGCTTCGTGCGCTCGGAGTGCGCGTCAAGGGCCATCCGCGGACGGGCTATCGCATCGAACGCGTGCCGGATGTGTTGTCGCCCAGTCTGTTGCGGCGGCGCCTCCGCGATACGCCTTTCGGCAAGCGCATCTATCATTACTTCAAAACGGCTTCCACCAACAGCATCGCTCTTGAGCTGGGGCATTCCGGAGAGCCTCACGGAACGATCGTTATTGCCGAAGAACAGACTGGCGGCAGGGGTCGGGCTGGCCGATCCTGGCATTCGGAAAAGACCAGCGGAATTTACATGACGGTTCTGCTGCGTCCGCCAATTTCGCCGCTAGTTGCGCCAGTGATCACAATTGTTGCCGGGCTCGCGGTGAGGGATGCCGTACAGGAAGAAACCGGAGTAGAGGCCGACCTGCGCTGGCCGAACGATCTGCTCGCGGGCGGGAAAAAATTTAGCGGAATTCTCACGGAAATGTACGCGGAGCCCAGCCAGGTGCGCTTCGTCATTGTGGGCATCGGCATCAACGTCAACCACACGGCCATGCCATCGGAGCTAGCCAAAATTGGAACATCATTACGCGTGATGGTCGGGAAACCCGTTTCGCGCCTGCAACTCGTTGTGCGGTTGCTGCGCCACCTGGACAGCTACTACAATCGATTTTTGGCTGAAGGCGCTCAGCCCATCCTGGACCGCTTCGCCGAGGTATCCACCTACGCACGCGGCAAGCGCGTGCGTATCACGACGGCGAGCGAATCGTATGTGGGGACGACCGATGGTCTGGAGCCGAACGGGCTTCTGCGCGTGCGCCGCGACGACGGCCAGAGCGCTCTCGTCATCTCCGGCGATGTTTCCGAGGCGAATTGATGCTGCTTGCCCTTGACGTCGGCAATACCAATACGGTGCTCGGCGTCTTTCGCGAAAAGGACCTTATCGCGAATTGGCGCCTGACTACCGCGCGCGACCAGACCGTGGACGAATACGGAATCCTTACGCGCGATCTTTTCACCATCGCCAGCCTCGATCCCAACGAAATTCACGGTGTAATCATCAGCTCGGTTGTGCCTCCGCTCAATTCCACGCTCGCGGGCATGGCGGATCGCTATTTTCATACCAAGGCGCTTTTTGTCGAGCCGGGCATCCGCACCGGCATGCCGGTGCATTACGACAATCCGCAAGAGGTGGGCGCCGACCGCATCGTCAATAGCGTCGCCGCATATTCGAAATACGGCGGGCCGTGCATCATCGTTGATTTCGGCACGGCCATAAATTTCGATGTGGTTTCCGAACGCGGCGAATACTTGGGCGGAACGCTCGCGCCCGGAATCGGCATCTCCGCCGAAGCGCTCTTTTCACGCGCGGCGCGGCTCTGGCGCGTTGAGATCCGCGATCCGGGAAAAATTATCGGCACGAACACAGCTCAGTCCATGCAGGCGGGCCTGTTTTATGGCTTCACCGATCTCGTCGACGGTATTCTGGAACGCATAAAGCGCGCGCTGGATAAAGACGCCCGCGTAATTGCCACGGGCGGCCAGGCGCCTTTGATCGCTCAGGCATCCCGGCACATTCAGCAGGTGGACGAATTCCTGACGCTGGAAGGATTACTGATTATCTGGGAGCGCAACCAGCCTGCTCGTCATCCTGCGCCGACTAAAGCGGTCTCGGAGAAAGCGCCCGTGACCGGCACAATGCGCACGGCGGCAAAATCGGCTCGAAAGCGCGAGTTGTAAAGTCTGCTGATGGATTCGTTAAACTACTTCAATTATTTCACGGAAATCGAAGAATACTTCTGGCGCAAACGCGGCGCGCATCTGCTGGTTTCGCCGCTGGATTGGGCGATCGTCGAGACTTGGCAAAGAGCCGGAATTCCGCTGGATGCGGTGCTGCGCGGCATTGATAACGCGTTCGAAAGCTATCAGCGCTCGCGACGAGGCGCGGGAAGGCCGCTGAAAAGCTTGGCATATTGCGTGGATGCAGTACTGGATGCCGCAGCGGAAAAACAGGATGCGGCGGCCGGAGCTGGTCCGGAGGTCAAACCGAAGGGACAAAAAAGCTGAGCCCTTCTCGCGCGAAGAGCTGTGCGATTTTCTCCGCCGCAATATCGAAAAGTTGGAAAAAGCCGCGCAACGAGCTGAATTCCTCAGATGCCGAATTGGGTCGGCGCATCGCCCATGCTCGCGAGAGCCTCGCCGATCCGTCATGCCGCTACTCGATTCTCCCGCCGATCTCGATCTTGAGGGCCTTGAACGGCGGCTGAGCGCGATCGAGGAAAAACTGAGCGCAGCCCTGCTGGCCACGGCAGACGAGAACATGCTCGTTGATATCCATGCCGACCTGGACAAGCAGCTCGCGCCTTATCGGCGCCGCATGTCGGCGGAACAACTCAGCCAACTCGAGCGGCAATACATGCAAAAGCGTCTCCTGGAGCGATTCGGCCTGCCGCGACTCAGTCTTTTTTATCTGAACTGAAAGGATTCATGCCTGATCCCATCGACGTACGCATCGAGAAATTGGTCTATGGCGGCGAGGGCCTTGCGCATCACGAAGGCCACACCGTGTTTGCCCCTTTCGTCCTGCCGGACGAGAGCGTATCCATCGAGCCGGTGGAGACGCGCAAAAAATTCATTCGCGGCCGCGTGGCGCAGATCAAGACGCCTTCGGCGGATCGCGCCGTTGCGCCCTGTCCATACTTCGGCGTATGCGGCGGATGCAACTATCAGCACATTCCCTACGAATTGCAGCTTCGCTACAAAGCCGACATTCTGCGCGAAACGCTGGCGCGGCTTGGGCGGCTGCATTGGGACGGACCGATCGTGCCGCACGCCTCTCCGCCTTTCGGCTATCGAAATCGCGTGCAATGGAAGATCGC
The DNA here is from genome assembly GCA_963846235.1 of uncultured Acidobacteriota bacterium. GTDB lineage: Bacteria > Acidobacteriota > Terriglobia > Acidiferrales > UBA7541 > Palsa-189. The sequence continues at coordinate 420,947 of CAWJVF010000002.1, read as the reverse complement.
GACTCGACGACACGCGGAGCGCGCGAAATCGGCTACTTCCAGGCGGGCTCGCAGAAGCTTTGCGCCATCCGGCAATGCCCCATCGCCTCGCCGCGTCTGAACGAGACACTCGCCGCCATCGTAAATTTGTTGAAGTCGGGCAAGCTGCCCGCCGGATTGCGCGAGATCGAGGTTTTTGCCGATCAGGATGACGACCGGCTGCTCTTGAATCTAGCATCTGGACGGGGCGAATGGCGCTTCGCGGCAGACCTCGCTGCGCTTTTCGCGCCGCTCTGCCGTCGGTGGACACCATTTTGATTCACGATCGCCGGACCGACCACTTTGAGCTTTTCGGGCCGGGCTACATCAAGTATCGCGTCGGCGACGCACAACTATCGCATCGGCCATCTCTCTTTCTTTCAGGTGAATCGCTTTCGTTCTGGATGAGCTCGTGCGCACGGTTATCGGCGAGGCGCGCGGGAAGCTGGCGCTGGATTTGTTCGCCGGCGTGGGGCTTTTCAGCGTGCCGCTCGCGAATCGCTTCGAACGGCTAATTGCCGTGGAGTCAAACGAAGCCGCGGCCCGCGATCTGGAGAGCCAATCTTCAGGCGAGCGGCGCCGCTTCGCCGAATTTGCGGCATACCACCGTGGAGGCTTTTCTCGAGCAATGGCACGAGCGGCCTGACCTAGTCGTGCTCGACCCGCCGCGAACGGGCGTGGCCGCGCGCGCGCTGGCGCGTCTTGATCAAGATCGCTCCGCAAGAGATTGTTTATCTCTCTTGCGACCCCGCCACGCTGGCGCGCGATCTGGCAGTTCTCGCCGGCGACGACCAAAACCCGCGCGGTTATCGGATCAGTGAACTTCACCTTGTCGATATTTTCCCTCAGACTTATCATATCGAGGCCTTGGTGCGACTTTCGCGTCGCGCATGAAGCTTCCTGCCCTGCTGATCGCGGTCTTCGTTGCCGCAGGAGTCCTGGCGGCCTCTCCGATTGCTGCTCACACTAGGCATAGCCTCGATCTGTCGCTCGGCGTTCGCTGCTGTGCTGCATCATCGCGGGCTTTGGACTTGGTGAGGTTTCGGCGCGCGAATCTCGCCTGGGCCGCCGGCCTTCTGGCGTGGTTCTGTCTTGCTGCCGCGGCCGCGCAAATCGAGCGTATGGCCGTCCCGGCGAATCAAGTCACATATCTGGCGGCAGGGCCAATTGGATCTAGACGAGCCGCTGCGATGGCGCGGAATTCTGCGCGCCGATCCTTTGCGGCTGCCGTGGGGATTTCGCTACGACATCGATCTCGAGCAAGTCCAGTCGGCGGGCGAATGGCGAGCCGTGCACGGGCGGCTTGCGCGCGAGCTTATTTCTTTGACCAACGCGCGCCGGGAATTCCGGCACCGGTTCGCGCCGGAGAACGCGTGGAAATTCTGGCTCGGGCGCGGCCTGGTGCGAAATTTTGGCGATCCCGGAGCCTTCGATTATCGCGGCGCGCTCCAGCAGCAAGGGATCGACCTGACGGCAACGCTGCGGAATCCGGCGCTGATGCAAAACCTGCCCGGACCGGCGCCAAAGTTCTCTCACTATTTGGCACGGCTGCGCGGACGCTTGCTGAATGACCTGGACGCCATGCTTTCGCCGGCCGAGGACCGCGCCGCAATTGCGCGAGCCATGCTGCTTGGCGATCGCAGCTTTCTCGATTCGCAGCAGGCCGAGTCTTTCCGCGAAACAGGGGCGTTCCACGTTCTGGTCGTGGCGGGTCTGCACGTAGGCGTGCTCGCGGCGTTCCTCTTCTGGGCGGGCAAAAAGCTGCGGTTGCCGATTGCCGCGAGAGCTTTGCCGACGATTGCAGCTCTCGGCTTTTACGTGGCAATTATCGAGGATCGCCCTCCCATCATGCGCGCGGCATTGATGGCGACTATCTACCTGTTGGCCCGCATGCTTTATCGGCGCGTGGCTCTGCTCAACGCAGTCAGCCTGGCGGCGGTTGTGATCCTTCTGTTCCGGCCCTCGGAGATCGCTCAGGCCAGCTTTCAGCTCTCTTTCCTTGCGGCGGGCAATCATTGCCGGAATCGCGGAACCGCTGCTGGAGCGAACCGCGGAGCCCTATCATCGCGCACTCGAGCACCTTGGCGATGTAACGCGAGACGGCAGCCACGCGCCCAAAGGCGGCGGAATTTCGCATTGATCTTCGCGCCGTCTCAGCGTGGCTGCGGTCGCGACTGCCGTCAAAGCTGGCGCAATATTGCGATCAGCTGTGGTTCTTCCCTGCCGCGTTGGCCTGCGGCTGTGGGAATTGGCCGTGCTCTCCGTCGCTCTGCAAATCGGCATGCTTCCGCTGATGGCGCGCGATTTTCATCGAGTCTCGTTTATAGCGCCGGTTGCAAACATCCCCGCCGTGCTGCTCACTGGCATCATCGTGCCATTTGGGTTCGCAGCGCTGGCTGCTCGGCGCCATATGGAAAGCCCTCGGAATCGTTCTGGGGCGCGCGCTAGGCTTTCTGATCGGCGATGCTTGCGGCATCGACCCATTGGTTCGCACAACTTCCCTCCTCTTCCGTGCGAGTTCCTTCGCCGCCAACGGCGCTGCTTGTCGGCTTTTTTGCGGTCGCGCTCGTTCTCTCGGCGGCGATTCTGACGACACAGAAAATGGGGTTCGCGGATCGGGACTCGCCATTGTGCTCGTGTCTGGCAGCCCTGATGGTCATCTATCCGTTTCCGCGCTCGATTGCAGCGAGGGCGGCTGGAGGTGACCGTCTTGGACGTGGGCCAGGGCGATTCCATTTTTGTGGCCTTCCCCGATGGCCGCACGATGCTGGTGGATGCCGGCGGGCTGCCGGGCGCCACCTACGTTCGTGGGATGAGGCCGGGCCTCGACGTGGGCGAAGACGTCGTCTCGCCATTCCTTTGGTCGCCGAGGACTGAAGCGCATCGATACGGTCGTGGTGACGCATGCGCACGAGGATCATCTTGGCGGCATGCCCGCGGTGCTGCGAAATTTTCGAGGTCGGTGAACTTTGGGTGGGACGCGACGAGGATGCGCCCGCTTATCGCAATCTGCTTGCGGAAGCCAAAGCGAGAAAAGGTCCCCATCATTGCATCGGCTAAGAGGCGAGCATTTCGACTGGGCTGGCGTGCGCATGAGCGTTCTTTGGCCCGACTCCAGCGATCCGGCACGCGCGCACAACGATGACTCTCTTGTTTTGCGGCTGGAGGACGGCAAGGATTCATTTCTGCTGACCGGAGACATCGAGCGCGCCGTGGAACGCAGCATATCTGGCGAATGGCGACGAGCTCGCCGCGAACTTTCTCAAAGTTCCGCACCACGGCGGCAAAACTTCCAGCACTCCGCCGTTTCTCGACGCCGTTCACCCCGCGATCGCGGCCATATCCGTGGGCGAAGCCAATCCCTTTGGCCATCCCAGCCCCGAGGTAGTCGAGCGAATTCGCGTCGAAGGGACGCGCCTGTTTCGCACCGACCGCGACGGCGCCATCACCGCAGCTACCGACGGGCAATCGCTGGACGTTCGCTCATTCCTCGACTTGTGCGCGTCCCTGCTCGGAACTCTCCTCTTCAGTACTTCGCCGGACGCAACTTCTCCAGAGGCTTTACGAGCGACCAGTCTTCTCAGCGCCGATTGCGAATCTAATTATCAGGTGCGAAACAACATGTCTCGATACCTTTCTTGCTGCATGTTAGGGCAGTCACTATAATCTTCGGGAAGGGTTCATGAATTCGATTCAGCCGGTTTCTCCAACCAACGCGGAAATTGACGAAGAATCCAGGCGCGTTCGCCGCCTGCGTATCGTCGTCAATCTTTCCTTGAGCATCATCGCGCAAGGCGACTTGCCTTACGAGGAAGCACAGGAGATTGCCGCGGCGGCGCGGAGGCTGGCGGAAACAGCTTGTTTCCGGGCAAGGGCGAAGTCTACGACTTGCTTTACCGGCCGAAATTCCGCCGATTGATCAACGAAGTTTACCGCCTGCAATAATTCCCAATGTTTGCTATCTCCGCCAGGCGGCCAGCGCCGCCAGCACCGCAATCGTGAGCTGCAGCGCCAATGGCGGCCTGTATTCACGATTCCGCACATACTGAGCGAAAGAAAACTGCATTGCCCTTCGCGGAACTTTCCGACTCGCAAATCTTGGCCAAAACAGCGGCACGGTCGCTGCGTAATCGTCGAACGCCTTGCCATACTGTTCGCGAAGCTCCGATTCCTCCCGCCGCATCACCTGGGCATAGAAAACGCCGAAGTAGAGTGCCAGCAGAGCGGCCGCCAGCCACGGATCGGCCGGCAAGCGCAAATCCCGCAGCAATTAGGGCGCTGCCGAAATACAAAGGATTGCGAGTACGGGCATAAGGGCCCGTCTGCGCGAGCGCTTCGCGCTTGCGCAAATGCCCCGCGGCGATGGCGCGAATCAGCAAGCCCAAAACGCAAGAGCAGAGCCGATGAGAACCGAGCGGAACGTTGGGCGAGCCAGCCAGAGGCACAGCACCGCGATGGGATAGCCTATGGGTGCACGCCAGCGCGCCCAAGCCGGTCCCGGGGCAGCCGTGCGCTCAGGCATGCGAAAGGGCGCGGAGCCGCGCCAGCAGGTCGCGCGTGGAGTGCTGTTTCGGATCGCCCACGATGGCGATGCGCACGCCGAGGCGCCGGGCGGTTTCGCGCTCGGGTACCGTGTCGACGGTGTAATCGGTTCCTTTCGCATGCACGTCGGGACGCAGGATCGAAAGCAGGCGCGTCACATCAGGCTCTTCGAATACCACCACATAATTTACAGCGGCAAGACCGGCGACGAGGCGCGCGCGCGCTTCGGCCGGAAGGATCGGGCGCCCCTCGCCTTTCAACGACCGCACGCTCTTGTCCGAATTGATGGCCACGACGAGCACGTCTCCTTCCCGGCGAGCCCCTTGAAGATATCTGGCGTGGCCCGACGTGCAGCACGTCGAAGCAGCCATTGGCGAGCACGACCCGCTCTCCGCGACTTTTGTGCTCGCGCGAGCTTAGAGGCCAACTGATCGAGCGGCAGAATCTTATTTCGCGTGTCCATCTTCGGCTTCTGCGCCGCTTTCTCTGCCGCATCGGATCGAATGGCGGCCATAAGTTCTTCGCGCGTAACCGTTGCCGTGCCGCGCTTCATGACCACGATGCCTCCCGCATAATTGGCGATCCGCGCGGCTTGCAGCACGCTTGCGCCCGCGGCCAACGCCAGCGTGAACGCGGCAATGACGGTATCTCCCGCGCCGGTCACATCGACCGCCTGATCGCTGCCAAATACGCCGAGCGGCTGCGGCGCGCGTCCTCGCTCGAATACGGTCATGCCGTGGCGCCCGCGGGTGACCACCAGAGCGCTCAGATTCAGCCGCGCCATGGTTCGCCGCGCGAAATCGTCGAGCTTCGATGCGTCTCCACCGATTCGCGCGTTGTGGGCGGCCTCGATTTCCGCTTCATTCGGCGTGGCCGCGGTCAAATCCAGGCGCGCGTAGTCGTGAAGCCGATATCGAGAGTCCAGCGTTGCTGGGCTGCGCCCATCGCTGCGGCCGCGAATGCTCGCGACGATCTCCGGCGTGGCCGAACCATAACCATAATCGGAAATCAGAACCGCGGAAACATCCGGCAATGCGCTCGCGCGCCTTGCGCACGAGGACCTCAATCGTGCCGTCGGGCAATCCGTCCGGCTCGCGGTCCACTCGCAACACCTGCTGCTGCGCCGTATGCGGCCAGCCGGCGAGAAATCGCGTCTTCGCGGGAGTCGTCCAGCCGCTCTTGCGGACCAGTCCCGAAGCATCGACCTTCTTTTCCGCGGAAATACTCCGCCAGCGCGTCCCCCGCGGCATCGTCGCCCATAGTGGCTACCGGATGCACGCGCGCGCCGAGGTCCGCCAGGTTGTTGGCGGCATTCGCGCCGCCTCCGGGCAGCGTATGCATTTCCCGGCGCCGCAGAATGAGAACGGGCGCTTCGCGCGAGACTCGGGAAATTTCCCCGAAAACGAATTCATCGGCCACGAAATCGCCCAGAACCAAAATAGCCTGACGGCGAAACTGCTCGACGATGCCGATCAGCCGCGCCGCATCTGTGCCGCGCTCGGCGCTCACGAGAATCCCCCTGAGGATGGCGTCCACAGCTTCGGAGATGTCCTCCGCAACAAAATCGGGCTGCCGCGGCCATTCTTGGCGATGCAATTCGTATTCGCCGCGGCCGTAGCCCGTCAGAACCAGGACGCCGCGGCCGCCCACTCCGTGCGCCAGCTCGACGTCGCGCATAACGATCTCCCACGACAAAGGAACGGTCGAGCCGCAAACCGTGCTCCCGCGCCGCCTGTTCCAGCAATCCCGGCAGTGGCTTGCGGCAATTGCAGTCGTCCTGCTTCGTATGCGCGCAATAGTAATAACCATCCACGCGAGCCCCGGCTGCGGATAATTCCTGGCTGATGCGCGCGATGAATCTGTGTCACCAGAGACTCCGGAAAAATTCGCCGCGAAATTCCCGATTGATTGGTCACCACGATCACCGGCAAGCCCGCCTTATTCAGCTTGGCGATTGCCGCGGCGGCAAACGGAAAGATATGCAGGCGGCTGATGTGGTTGAGATAACCCATCTCTTCGCAAATTGTTCCGTCGCGATCCAGAAAAACCGCCGGGCCGCAAGGCCTTTGCGTCAGGCAAGGCGTTGGCTCCAAACGCTCGAGCTTTTGGCACGGTCGCTCGGCCGTCAGCCCAGCGAGAAGATCGGGCGGCTTCAAAGACGCGCTCGACGGAAATGCGCGTCATGCAACGATGGTCGATGGGGCATTTGCGGAGAAAGCAGGGGCTGCACTCCACTGGCTCGCGAATCAGCGTGAATTGCGGGGTCATGGCCCGAGTGCCTTCGGGATCGCTGGGGCCGAATATGCCGATCACCGGAACTCCGACGGCGCCGGCGACGTGCATGGCTCCGGAATCATTGCCAATAAATAGGCGGCAGGCGGAAAGCAGCGCGGGAAGTTCGCCGATTTGCGTCGTGCCGACCAGATTGCAGGCGCGATGGTGCATCGCGCCGACGATGTGCGCCGCCATCTCATTTTCTTGAGGCGCGCCGAAAAGTATCACGTCGGCGTCGAACTCACGCAATCAGCCGGTCCGCGAGCGCCGCGTAGCGCTCCGGTTCCCAGCATTTTGCGGATCCGTAAGCCGCGCCGGAAGCCAAAGGCAATCCGGACAGCATTCTTGCGCGCTCCTGCTGCAAACAGGCGCTCCAAAGCTTTCTGCCGATCCTCGTCCGCCGACCCGGATGCTGATCTCATCGACGTGAGGCAAGCGTTCCAGCCATCCGGCCCGGCGGAGCAGTTCGAGGTGGTCGTAGACCTCGTGAGCCGGGCGTCTCGCCTTTCGCCGGAACCGGAATAGCTTGCGTCAGCAACCAGCTTCGCCCATCTCGCGCGTATCCGATGCGTTCGGGTATTCCGGCGCGCCAGGCGATCCACGCGGCGTCGAAGGCGTTCTGGAAAAGCACCGCCACTTCAAACTTCTCGCGGCGAAGCGCGCTGGCCAGCCGTCTCCGTCCCCAGAATCCTCTGTGTTCGCTTTTGTTGTCGTAAACGAGAATGCGGTCGGCATAACCTTGCCCGCGATATAGATCCGCAACCCAAGGGCGCGCGAGGATAACGATTTCGGCGTTTGGCCAGCGGGCTCGGATCGCCCGCGAGCGCGGGAATGGACATCACCGCGTCGCCTACCCAGTTCGTCGCCCGAACGAGAATTTTCATGCCTGCGTTACCGGCTGCGTCCGGCCAACCGTGGCTCGCACCGCCGTCCAAAAGGCGTCTTCATCGTTGAGCGCGAGGCGAATCCGGCACGCGTAAATAGGAAGCGCCGCGGCAACGGAAGTCGGCAAGTTGAAACACATCTTTCTCGGTGCAAATCAGGGCATTCGCGCCGGCAGCGGCAGCGGCTGGCTTCGAGCTCTTGGATTTCAGCGCTTGAATATCGATGATGATCGGCGAAGCTGCGCTGCCCCACAACTGGAAAACTCCCAGCTTCTGAGATCATCGAAAAATGCCGCAGGATTTCCGATGCCGCAAAAGGCGAAAAATCTTGTATTGCCGGCGCTCGCTTTCGGGCAAAGCCTCCGTCATCAACGGCGCTCGGAGCACCCCATCGAGCCGAGTCTGTGCGTAAAAGATCGGCGCCTTCGTGAATCTGCGCACTATGGTTTCCAAAGCGGCGGCGCGGCTTGTCCGAGTGATGATCACGATATCCGCACGCGCCAGACCTGAACGCGGCTCTCGCAAACGGCCGGCGGGCAGGACGCCTCCGCCTCCAAACGGATCGGTGGCGTCCAGCAAGACGATATTCGCGTCGCGCTGAAGCTCGAGATGTTGAAATCCATCATCCAGAATGAACCATTCTGCCCCATCTTTCGCCAGCGCGAGCCCATTCTTATAGCGGTCTTTGCCTACGCCAAACTGCGCCCGGCCGTCGAGCCTCTGGCGCAGCAAAGCAACCTCGTCGGATCGGCGCCCCACGGCTGGCTTCGCCTTGTCCCAGACCTCGATAACCCCGCGTGAGGATGGCGGGATGATGTCCTTCCTCGACAAGCCGCTCCGCAATCCACAGCACCATCGGCGTCTTCCCCGTGCCCCCGACCGTCAAGTTCCCCACGCTGATTACAGTACCCGGAAGCCGCCGGCTGCGCAGGAGCCCATGTTCATAAAAGGCGGTGCGCAGCCGCATCGCGGTTCCATAAAGCAGTCCGAGCGGCTGCAGCAAAGTTCGAACCAGCGGCGACGACGTCACGTATTCGCTCGTTGCTCGATGATCGCCGCGACGCGGTCGAGAGTCGCCGCAGTCGCGCCGCGATTGCGCTCCACGATTTCGCGCGCCGCCAATCCCATTTGCGCGCGCCGCGAGGGGCTTTCGAGCAGGTCAATCCAAGCAGCGCTAAGATCCTCGGCCGAATCTACCTGAATCGCCGCGCCCGCTTCGAGCAAGGCCGCGGCAATCTCACGAAAATTATCCATCGAGCGGCCAAAAACCGGCACTTTTGCGAAGCCGGCCGGCTCGAGCGGGTTATGCCCGCCTCGCGGGCTCGAGCGAGCCGCCGATAAACACTGCGTCGGCGATAGCCATACGTCGCTGCAAGCTCGCCGATCGTGTCCAGCAGAAGAACGCTCTTCTCCGCTCCGTGCGTTGCCTTAATATGCCTGCCGAGAGCCCATCGAGCGAGATCCCGCTTCGCCGGATCGCGCTGCCAGCCCGCTTGTGCCACGATTTCCGCCGCCGCCGCGAACCGCTCCGGCTTGCGCGGCGCCAATACCAGCAGCGCCTTCGGCCATTTTTGCTGGATCGCTGCGAAGGCCTGCAACACCGGCATCTCTTCGCCGGCAATCACGCTGCCGGCTACGATCAAGGGCCCGCGCTGCGATCGCTCCACTTCGGCCCGCAGCCAATCGACGAACGCATTCGGCCCCGGCACGGCCATGTCATATTTCATGCTTCCAGTTACTTCGACGCGAGCCGCTTCAGTGCCGAGTGCAATCAACCGCGCCGCGTCCTGACGCGACTGCACGAGATACAGCGTCGCATCGTTCAATATGCGCCGGAGAAAGCCCCGCAGAATCCCTCCGCTCAGCTTCAATGCGCGCGAGAACCCGCGAAACGATCGGTCCGACAGGCGCCCGTTAACGAATACCACCGGCACGCCATCTTTGCGAGCCTGCCGCAACAGGTTCGGCCAGATTTCCGTCTCCAGGATCACGATCGTACCGGGCTGAACCGCCCGAAAAGCCCGCCGCACCGGCCCATTCCAATCGAATGGAAAATAGAAAACGGCGTCGGCAAAATTCATGCGCTCGCGGGCCAGCTCTTGCCCGGTGGCGGTTGTGGTCGAGACCACCAGGCGCCAGCCCGGAAAGCGCTGCTTCAAACAGCGCGCGAAGGGAACTGCCGCCAGAACTTCGCCTACCGAGACGGCATGCAGCCAAATGGCGCGCGAAGCTCGGTCGCCATTAGCAGCTGAGTTCCGGAGGAAACTTCAGCCCCAGCCGTTCCGAAAGATTGGGGAGATATTTTTTCCTTCTGACGCTGCTGAGCAAAACGTAAGGCGTTAGCAGGATCGTCCCAACAGCGGTGATCAGACTGTATAGAAAATACATTCAGATGTGAGCGGCGCCATCGCTATCGCGATGCGGCAGTCAGATAAAGCGTTATTATAGATGCCTCCGCGTCGTGGGGAGAAGGAGCGCAATCGCTGTGTCCAACGCGCAAGGCAACGCCCTATAATGCCGTGCATCTCACGATATTCAATGCCTGCACGAATCTATCTGCTCTTTTTCTCTTTTGCACTCTGCATCGCGAATGCACTTGCGCAGGGTAAGCCCTCAGCGCCGCCAGGACTGCCTCGCCTGACCCAGCTACCCTGCCAGCGCACGACTCGCATCAGGGTTTGGTGATCGCCGCGGATCCCTACATCTCCGCCGAGCGCTACAAGGACAAGTTCGGCAAACACAGCCCTTACGATGCCGGCCTCATCGCTATCGATCTTTTCTTTCGTAACGATAACGACTTGCCGGTGCGAGTCAACTTGAAGACCATCCAAATACTCGTAAGGCCCCCGGGCGGATCCCGCCAGCGAGCTCGACCCGCTTTCGCCCGAAGACGTGGCCGATCGCGTTCTGGCGAAACGGCCAAAGGATCCAACGCCTCGATTCCCCATTCCGCGCATAGGTGCACCGCGCAGCCCCCACAACAAAGATTGGGAGGATTTCGCTGCGGACGTGCGTGCGGCGGCCCTGAACACGGATTTGCTCCCTCCTCATGCCACGACGCACGGCTTCGTCTACTTCGATATCGACCGGCATTATGATTGGATCCCGGACGCGCGTGTTGAGGTGCCCGACCTTGCTTTCATGAATGATCCGAAGCCCCTGTTTTTCTTTGAGATCGATCTCGGTCCCGCGACGCACTGATCTTCTGCATTTCTGCGAAGCACTACCTGTGGAAAACAAATTTTCTGCGCCGGTTTGCTCACTCGTATCCGCTCGGCTAAAATGCATTCGCCACAGGGCCCGAACCAGCAGAGATTTTCTGACAGATGGATATTCTTAATAACCTGAATCCCCAGCAACGCGAGGCTGTGCTCGCCGTCGATGGGCCAATCCTTATCTTGGCGGGCGCGGGCACTGGCAAGACGCGCGTCATCACGAATCGTATCGCCTACCTGATTCAGCAAGGCGTTCCGGGCAGCGCGATTCTCGCCGTCACGTTTACCAATAAAGCCGCCGGCGAAATGCGCGAACGCGTTCGCGTGCTGCTCGAAGGCACCGATGCGGGCGGCGAGCGATCCTTGGATCAGCACCTTTCATTCCTTCTGCGTGCGCCTTCTTCGCCGCGAATCTCCGCGCCTGGGCCTGCCGCGCGATTTTGCCATCTACGATGACGAAGAGCAGTTGGCGGCGCTGAAAATCGCTCTCCGGGACCTCGGCTCCGACGACTCCGGCGATACGCCGCGCGAAATCCTCTCGCGTATCAGCTACGCGAAAAATCACGCCATCTCTCCAGAAAAAGCGCTCGCGGATGCCTATGACGAACGCGGCAAGCTCGCTGCGCGCGCCTATGAGGCTTACGAAAAAACTCTGCGCAAAAACGGCGCGCTCGATTTCGATGACCTGCTGCTCCGCGCCGTCGAGGTTCTGCGCCGCTTCGATGAGGCGCGGGGCGCCTGGCAGCAGCGATTCCGCTACCTGCACGTCGACGAATACCAGGATACCAACCGCGTGCAATACGATTTGCTGCGCCTGCTCGCCGGTTCGCACCCGAATCTATGCGTTGTCGGCGATGAAGACCAGTCCATCTATCGTTGGCGCGGCGCCGAAGTCGGCAACATCCTGAGCTTTTCGAAAGACTTTCCCGACGCCCGCGTTTTCCGCATCGAGCAGAATTACCGTTCGCGCCAGAAAATCCTCGACGCTGCGGCAGCCGTAGTCTCGAAAAACGTCAAGCGCATCGGAAAGGAACTTACCGCCACTCGCGGCGAAGGTTCGAACCTCGTCTTCTTCGAAGCCCGCGACGCGCGCGCCGAAGCCGAGTACGTCTGCCAGCGCGTCAGCGAAATCCAGCGCGAAGATTCCGCCGCGCATTGTGCCGTGATGTACCGCACCAATGCGCAGTCCCGCGCGCTCGAAGAGGCCTTCCGCGCGCGCGGCATTCGCTATCGTCTTCTTGGCGGCTTCAGCTTTTACCAGCGCGCCGAAATTCGGGATATTTTCGCCTATGTGCGCCTGGCGATGTTTCCCGACGACGATATCGCGCTTCTGCGCGTCCTGAATACCCCGCCTCGCGGAATCGGTAAAGTCACCGTTGACTCCTTGCGCGCCGCCGCTCGCGAACGCGACAGCTCTCTTTGGAAAGCGCTCGCCGAGATGATCGATTCCGGCTCCGCGCGCGCCCTGGCGCCGCTGCGGAGTTTTCGCGAATTGATCGATCAACTGCGCGAAAAGATGCCCTCGCTGCCGCCCGCGCAATTCATCGCTTTTGTTCTGGAAGCCACCGGGTACCTGGACATGTTGCGCCAGCGCGATTCCGCTGAGGATCTCGCGCGCATCGATAACCTGAATGAGTTGGTCAATGCCATGTCCGAAGGCGCCGACCGCGGCGAGACGCTGGCCGATTTCCTCGATCGCGCCGCACTGGTGAGCGATGCCGACAACTTTGATGAACGCGCCACCGTCACGCTGCTCACGTTGCACACGGCCAAGGGCCTCGAATTCGACCACGTCTTCCTGACCGGCCTCGAAGAAGGCACCTTCCCGCACAGCCGTTGCCTTAATGACCCGGAAGAACTCGAGGAGGAACGCCGGCTCTGCTACGTGGGCATGACCCGCGCCCGCGAGACGCTCACGGTCACGCGTGCGGTCTATCGCCGCATCTACGGCACCGAACGCCTGCATGGTTCCTCTCCCTCGCGCTTTTTGCAGGAAATCCCAGCGGAGCTCATCGACACCGCCGAAGGATCCCTCGCCGCGGCCGGCGAAACGCGCCGTTACGAGCCGGATCCCGAATATTCCTATTCCGCCGAAGAATTCGCGCGCCGCATGCGTCGCACGCCAACTTCTTCCCGGGAGCGCGCCCCGCGCGTACGATCGGACACTCCGTCGCCCCGTATAAAACGCGACGGCAATCCGCTTATCGGTCAGCGCGTGCAGCATCCAACCTACGGCGTGGGCACCATCATCCATGTGGATGGCGATGACGACGACCGCAAGCTCACCGTGAGTTTCACCAATCACGGCACGAAAAAGCTTGTGGAACGCTACGCCAATCTTTCTTGGGCGCAATAGGACCTCAGCCCGTCGGGCGCAGTACGAACTACGCCACGACGCCGCGCATCACGGTTGCGCCATATCGCCGCTCAGGATAAAGTTTCGCCACTCTTTGCCCGGCGGTGGGCGTGACTTCGCAGCTTTTCAGGCTCAAAAGCATCGACAAGCTGTTGGCTGACGCCGAAGCGCCCGAACACCGGCTGAAGAAAACGCTCGGCCCCTGGTCGCTCACCGCGCTTGGTATCGGCGCGATCATCGGCTCGGGAATTTTTGTTTTGACCGGCACGGCCGCCGCCGGCGAATACTTCCAGGCGCCTTCCATCCTTCACGCGCAAGTGCTCGATCTGCTGGTGAATTATGTGCGGCACGGCGGTGCTGCAGCCGTGCTCATGCATGGGCGTCCCCCCGCAGGACCGGCGATCGCTGTCTCGTTCTTACTCGTGGCTGTCGCCTGTAGCTTTGCGGGGCTCTGTTACGCCGAACTGGCGTCGATGATTCCGATCGCCGGCAGCGCCTATACGTATTCCTACGCCACGCTGGGCGAGATTTTCGCCTGGATCATCGGCTGGGATTTAATCCTCGAATACGCGGTGAGCAACGTTGCGGTCGCTGTAGGCTTCAGCGGCTACGCCAAGGCGCAACTGGCCGCCTTTGGGCTGAATTTGTCGGATAAATGGTCGAGCCCGGTGTGGGCTTCGGGTCAGTGGACGGGCGCCTACTTCAATCTTCCCGGATTTCTCATCGTCTTCATTTTGACTTTGCTGCTGATCCGCGGCGTGCGTGAATCCGCCGAAGCCAACAACGTGATGGTGGCCATAAAAATTGGCGCCATTCTTACGTTCCTCGTCGTCGGCGGGATGCTGGTAAATCCCGCGAACTGGAAGCCTTTCGCCCCCTCGGGCTTTGCAGGGATCGTCACTGGCGGCGCCATCGTCTTTTTCACCTATATCGGCTTCGATTCCGTCTCCACGGCAGCAGAGGAATGCCGCAGCCCCCAGCGGAATTTGCCTTTCGGAATCATTGCCTCTCTCATTGTCTGCACCGTTCTCTACATTGGCGTCGCCATTGTGTTGCTCGGAATGATGAAGTACTCCGCCTTCGCTTCCGGCCCGGCCGCTGAGGCGCCGGTGGCCTATGCTCTGCAGCAGCTTGGCGCTCGTCGCCTGTATCGCTCGATCATCGTAATCGGCGCCCTGATGGGCATGATCTCTTCGCTACTTGTGTTTCAATACGGGCAGGCGCGAATCTGGTATGCCATGTCGCGCGATGGCCTCTTGCCCAAGCTCTTTTCGGCCGTGCATCCAAAGTATAAGACTCCACACTGGTCCACCTGGATCGCTTGCTTTGCTGTGGGTATACCTGCGGGCTTGGTGGATATCGGCGACGCCGCCGATCTCTCGAACATCGGAACGCTGTTTGCATTCGTTCTCGTCTCGCTGGGAGTGATCTTCTTGCGGCGCAATCAGCCGGAACGCCCGCGATCGTTTCGCGTGCCTCTCGTGCCCTGGTTCCCTTTGATTTCCATCATTCTGTGCGGCGGATTGATGATGGGCCTGACGGTGATCACCTGGATTCGGTTTGTCGTGTGGCTCGCAGTTGGACTGGTCATCTACGCTAGCTACAGTCGCAAACACAGCGAATTTGCGAGAAGTGCAGCTGGCGAGAAACGTTGATGCATCCCCTGGCGCGGTTCACGATAACGGCTTTGATTCCTCTTTTGCTGCCCCTGCAAACATTCGCCTGGGGAGCTAACGCCGAGCGCCTGATCGCGAACCGTGCAGTAGAAACTTTGCCGCCCGACCTCCGTCCTTTCTTTGAAGCCAATCGCGATTTCATCACACGCCACGCGGCAGATCCCGTTGAAAACATGCGGAAGAATGTACCTGCCGAAAATCACGATCAGGTGCTCTTTCTCGATCGATACGGCCAGTATCCCTTTAGCGCTTTGCCTCGGAAATATGAGGCTGCCTTAGCCAAGTTCGGCAGGCTCAAGCTCGAGAGCGCTGGCCTTCTTCCTTGGCAGATCGGCGTTTACAGCGCGAAGCTCACCGATGCCATGCGCTTGGGAAATTGGGAGCAGGCGCGCCTCATCGCCGCTCAACTCGCCGGCTATGTCGCGCAAGCCCTCGACCCCTTCAACACCACGGAAAATTACGATGGCCGCGTGTGGGGGCAACCCGGTGTCGGCCTCCGATTCGATACCAGCCTCGTCGACCGCTACTCGCTCTTTTTCCCCCTGCGGCCAAATGATGCGCAGTTCATAGCCGACCCGACCGATCATGCCTTCGAAGATTGCCTCACGGCGCATTCCTGGCTCGAAATCGTGCTTGTAGCCGATCGCCGCGCCCGCATCGGCACGACCGACTATACCGACGAGTATTACGATCGCTTTTATAGCGAAGCTGGCGCGACTCTCATCCGCCAACTCAGCGATGCCGCCGCCGACGTCGGCTCGTACTGGCTGACTTCATGGATCAATGCCGGACGCCCCGCGCTTCCGCACTAGCCGTGTCCTCCCCTCAGCCCTCTTCAACGGATTCCTGGGCCGCACGATTTGCCGCGCTGCCCAAAGCCGAGCTCCACGTGCACCTCGAAGGCACAATGGAACCTGCAACAGTCGTCGCCCTCGCAAAAAAATATGGCGACACGCTGGACGAGGGCACGGTAGCCGCGCGCTACGCCACGCGCGACTTCACTGCTTTCATCGAAGCTTACAAGTGGGTCACGTCGTATTTGCGCGCGCCGGGGGATTACGCGCTCGCGGCTGGCCGCATGTGCGAGCAAATGCTGGCCCAAAACATCGTCTACGCGGAAGTGACGCTTTCGGCTGGCGTGATGCTTTTGCGTAAGCAGAATATCGAAGCCAACTTTTACGCCCTTCGCGAAGCCGTCGCACCATACGAGTCTCGCGGCCTGCGTTTGCAGTGGATCATGGACGCAGTGCGCCAATTCGGCGCCGTGGCGGCGCGTGACGTCGTTCGAGCAGCTGCGGGACTGCGCGACGCGGGCGTCATAGCCTTCGGAATGGGCGGCGCGGAAACTGCCGTGCCGGCAGCCGAATTTCGCGAGGTGTATGACGATGCGGCTGCCAACGATCTGCATCGCCTCGTTCATGCCGGTGAGATTGGCGGACCAGACTCAGTCCGAGACGCCATCGAAATTCTCGGCGCCGAACGCATCGGTCACGGCATTGCCGCGGCTGCCGACCCGAAACTCATGGCCCTGCTCGCCGAACGGTCTATCGGCCTGGAAATCTGCCCCACGAGTAACGTCCGCACCGATGCTTTGGCGCAATTCCTCGGCCGCGCCGACGCACGCCTGGAGGACCATCCACTCCCCAAGCTCTTTCGCGCCGGGATTCCCGTGAGCCTCTCCACCGACGATCCTGCGATGTTTGACACCGACCTGAGCCGCGAATTCGGCACGCTCGACCAGATGGGCCTTCGTAAACAGGAAATCATCAGTATTGCTGAGGGCGGCTTTAGCGGAGCCTTCCTTCCGCCTGCCGAGAAATCTGCATTGCTCCAAGGTTTTCGCAGCGGGGCCGCGGCGCTCGCCCTGTTATAATGCGCGCATGAAAGCTCATGTTTGCGTGATGCTCAAATCCACGGTGCTCGATCCTCAGGGCACCGCCATTCAGCAGGCGCTGGCCTCGCTGGGACATGCCGCAGTGCGCGACGTCCGCCAGGGCAAATTCTTCGTGCTGGATCTCCAGAATGTAGACCGCGCTGCGGCCCAGGCTGAAGTCGAGCGCATCGCACGCGACGTCCTTACCAATCCCGTTATCGAGGAATTTCGCTTCGAAATCGTGGAAGAAGCCAAGCCGGCTCTAGCAGGGCAGGCGGGGCAAAAGTAGCCGGCCGCCTCTGCGCGGCTCCATTGCCTTAGCAAGCTCTTAGGCGTATGTTACTGGTCAATCGTGAAGCCATGATTGGGAATTTCGTTCCTTCCACGCATTAAGGGCTATAGCGTTACCCTCGGAGGCTGCCTTATGGTTTTTCCCACACGCCCCGCAAAACGATTCAGAATGTCGATCGCCACGTTCGCAGTGCTTTTTGTCATGGCCGGAGCCGCCCGCGCACAATGGCTAAGTCTGCCGCTGCCCGGAACTCCTCGCACGCCCGACGGTAAGCCCAATCTCGCTGCGCCAGCGCCGAAAACGCCTGATGGTAAGCCTGATCTCTCCGGCATCTGGCACACCGAAGACAACCGCTACGTCGATAACATTGCCGGTGAAGGCGCCGACGTGCCCATGCTTCCGTCGGCGGCAGCATTGTACAAGCACCGCCAGGAGACCTTGGGGGCAGACAAACCACAGTTGCATTGCATGCCGCACGGCGTGCCGGACGCCATGTTGGTGAGTGGTCTCCCATTTAAGATCGTCCAGACGCCGCGCGAAACCATCGTGCTCTTCGAAGAATTCAACCAGTACCGCCAGATTTTCACCGATGGTCGCAAGCTTCCCGAGGACCCCAATCCGGCGTGGTTGGGCTACTCGGTGGCGAAGTGGGAAGGCGACACTTTCGTGACCGACGTGGCCGGTTTCAAAGAGGGGACTTGGCTTGACAACGGAGGCCATCCGCATACCGACGCTCTGCACCTCACCGAACGTTACCGCCGACCGAATTTCGGAAATCTCGAATTGGAGGTCGCGGTCAACGATCCCGGGTCCTATCCGAAACCGTGGAAGTCTGCGACGATTCACTTCAAGCTGCTTCCGGATACGGAACTGCTGGAGCATCTCTGCGAAAATGAAAAAGACGCCGAGCACTTGCAGATAAGTAGTGGTAAGCAGTAGTAGAATAGGGGATCTCTCTTGTACGGTACCTAGAGGGCCACGCTTTTCTCCGAATCGAAGAGGTCGAGCGATGAGAAAAACATTGGCGGTTTGCGTTGCTGCTATCGGTTTGCTCCTGAGCGCAGGGTCAGTCGTTGCGCATCATGCATTTACCGCTGAATTCGACGCCGCGAAACCTATGAAAGTCACGGGGACGGTCACGAAATTCGAGTGGACCAATCCTCATACCTGGTTTTATCTGGACATCAAAGACGATGACGGGACGGTGGCGAATTGGGGCTTTGAAATGAATAGCCCGAACCAGCTCTTGAGGAATGGCTGGACCCGGAACACGCTGAAAGTTGGTGACGTCGTTAGCGTCGAAGCCTTTCGCGCCAAAGATGGTAGCCACGTTGCAAACGCTAAAGTTGTCACCTTGACCAGCACTGGCCAGAAATTGCTCGCGGCGCCAAATCAGGCACAGTAACGCGCGGAGCCCGCTCAAATACAGCATAAGTGTTTAAGGGTAGGGAATTAAGGCTCCTCACCTACAGCACCGCAGGAAAACCTTATGCTACCCTGATCACTCCGGCGCTTCCCGCCGGTTTTCGCTTTAGGAGACTTCTATCGTGTGTGGCATTGTCGGATATATCGGCCCTAAGAAAGTGGTACCCCTCATTCTGGACGGCCTTCGACGCCTGGAATATCGGGGCTACGATTCGGCGGGCATCGCCGTCGTCAGCCAAAACGGGCATATGGAGATTCGCCGCGCCTCCGGCAAACTGCCGAATCTCGAAGAGTCCATCCGCAACAATCCCATCGATGGCATCTACGGCTTGGGCCACACCCGCTGGGCCACACACGGCCGCCCCACGGAAGAGAACGCCCATCCTCATCGCGATTGCAAGGGCGAGATCGTGGTCGTTCACAACGGAATCGTCGAAAACTACCTGGAGCTCAAGCAGGAGCTCGAAAAAGAAGGGCACAAGTTCGTCACTCAAACCGACACCGAGATCGTCGCCCATTTGGTCGAGAAATATATGGATGGCGGTCCGCTGGAAGACGCCGTCCGGAAGACCATCAAACGCCTGAGCGGCGTTTACGCACTGGTGATCCTCTCCGTCAAAGATCCGCGCAAAATCGTCGCTGCCCGCAATGGCCCGCCCGTGGTCGTCGGCTTGGGTAAGGACGAATACTTTGTCGCCAGCGATATTCCTGGCATTCTCGCGCACACGCGTGACATTTTCTTCCTTTCCGACGGAGACATTGCCGTCCTCACACCGAAAGGCGTTCAGGTCACCGACATTGAAGGTAAACCGGTCGAGCCGAAGATCCATCACGTCACCTGGGATCCCGTAACCGCGGAAAAGGGCGGCTTCAAGCATTTCATGCTCAAGGAAATCTTCGAACAGCCGCGCGCCATCCGAGACACCATGCTCGGCCGCATTTCCCAGGAAACCGGCCAGGTTTTCCTCGATGAGATGGAGATCACCGAGCAAGACTTCCGCAATTTCCGCAACATCAAGATCGTCGCCTGCGGCACCAGTTGGCACGCCGGTTTGGCGGGCAAATTCATGATCGAACGCCTGGCCGGGGTTCCTGTGGAAGTGGATTACGGCAGTGAGTTCCGTTACCGCAATCCCATCGTGGACAATGGCACGCTGGTCATCTGCATCAGCCAATCGGGCGAAACTGCGGACACGCTCGCCGCTCAACGCGAAGCCAAGCAAAAAGGCGCCAAGACGCTGGCCATCTGCAATGTCGTCGGCTCCATGGTCACTCGCGAGGCCGCCGGCACGATCCTGACGCATGCCGGCCCGGAAATTGGCGTCGCTTCTACAAAAGCTTTCACCAGCCAATTGACGGCGCTCATGCTCATCGCTTTCTACCTCGGCCAACTGCGCGGGAAACTTTCGCCTGACACAGCCAAGAAGCTCATGCAGGAGTTCACACGCATTCCGCAAAAGCTGGAGATGATCCTGCAGGGTGACCAAGACGGAACCTACGAAGCGCTGGCGCGCCAGTTTTTCCGCCATACCGATTTTCTATATCTGGCACGCGGCATTCACTACCCCATTGCTCTCGAGGGCGCTCTGAAGCTGAAGGAAATTTCCTACATCCACGCCGAAGGCTACCCGGCCGGGGAAATGAAGCATGGTCCGAACGCTCTCATCGACGAAAATCTTCCCGTGGTTGTGTTGGCCACGCGCGACGAATTTGATTCCGAATCCATGATTCGCTACGAAAAAAGCGTCTCCAATATCCAGGAAGTGAAGGCACGCGATGGCATCGTCATCTCCGTGGTCACTGAGGGCGATCACCTTGCCCGCAAGGCTTCCGATCACATCATTGAAATTCCGATGGCGCCCGAACTGATGGCTCCGATTCTCGAAATCGTGCCCCTGCAATTGCTGGCTTATCACATTGCTGTGCGCCGCGGCTGCGACGTGGACCAGCCTCGCAATCTCGCCAAATCCGTCACCGTCGAGTAAGAAACCAAGCGTCTGCCAGGACGATGTCATCCCGAGATCGCCCAGGTGAGGTTTTCACCTACGGACATGGTTGCGGGCGATCGAGGGATCTGCTTTTCGGCCTCTTTCTGTTCCTTAAGATTTTTATCATTCCGGCGGTTTCCAATCCCTCTCCACCGCGATAAGATTCCCTCTGACACATGCCAGTTCGCCGCTTCGTCCTGATTTCAGTTTGCTTTTCTCTTGCCGTCCTTGCGGCTTGTCTCCATGCGCGCGCGCAGACCGCTTCGCCTTCATTTGTCGTCGGCGAAGTACACGCTTCCGGTTCGCATCGCTACAGCGATGCTCAAATTGCCGCGACAGCTGGCTTGAAACCGGGCGATCCGATCAATAACCAAACACTGCAAGAC
The DNA here is from genome assembly GCA_963846235.1 of uncultured Acidobacteriota bacterium. Taxonomy (GTDB): domain Bacteria; phylum Acidobacteriota; class Terriglobia; order Acidiferrales; family UBA7541; genus Palsa-189. The sequence goes on along the minus strand of CAWJVF010000002.1, from coordinate 400,018 downwards.
ATCTCCGATGAACTGGCGCAATTGGGTGTGTTTTCGCGCGTGAGTTTCCGTTTCAGTGCCAAGAACAATCGCGCAACAGTAAACTTCGAGCTGGAAGACGCGTCGATTGTGCCGGTGATGTTCGAGAATTTCCCCTGGTTCACCGACCAGGAGCTTTCCGATGAGATTCGCCGCGCTGTGCCTCTTTTCGACGGTGGTGCTCCGCGCGGTGGTTCCTTGATCGACGACATCACGGCGGCGCTCTCTGCCAAGCTTGCCTCTCGCGGAATCAAGTCCAATGTCGAACACACTGTGCTCACCGAGCCTTCCAGCGACGAAGAGGTCGTGCAATTCCGCCAGGATGATGTCAATTTCACGATCGCCAGCCTCTCGTTCGGCGATTCGGCCGCACAAAATTCTGAAAAGATCCACGACCGCATAAGCGATCTCGTTGGCAAAAAGTTTTCACGCTTCGCTATCGAACTCTTCGAGAACGAGCAGGTGCGGCCGATCTATCTTTCCGCTGGCCATATCCGCGTGAAGTTGGGCGCGCCCGTGGTGCATCTCAATGGTGATGGCGAGCAAGGGCAGTCCACCGTTGACGTGCAGATTCCGATCGAGCCCGGACGGGTGTTTCGTCTTTCCAGCGCTGCGTGGAGCGGCAATATGGCAATTGACGATGCCTCGCTTTCAAGGCTCGTGTCGGTGAAGCCGGGCGATCTCGCCGACGGCATGAAACTGGCCTCGGGCTGGCAGCAGATCGAACTGGAATACGGGCATCGCGGATATCTCGACGCAAAAATCACTCCCGTGCCGAAATTCGATGACGCAAGCGGCACAGTCCGGTACGACGTGACTATCGTGGAAGGGCCGCAATATCGCATGGGCGAATTGGTGATTACGGGACTCTCGCTCGACGCCGAACGCAGGCTTCGCAACGCATGGCGGCTCGCGCCTGGCCAGGTGTTCGACAAGACGTTCCTCGATTCAACGCTCTCCAAGCTCGAAAAGCCAACCGTCGCGATTTTTGGCGACTTGCCGGTGCACTATGCGCAAACGGGCCACCTGCTGCGCACGGATCCGCAGTCTCATGTCATCGATGTCTTGATCGATTTTCGGTCCGAGTAAAAAGTTATTTGGTTCCTGCCTGGGGCATTCCTCAGTGGCCTCTGTGTCTCCGTGCTCCTCGTGTTAAATCCCGTTGAACGAAAAGCGGATCGAGTTACGGATTCACTTTGCTGGATCGCGCGGCGGCAGCTTCTCGCGCTGCGATGATCGTATTCGCGTGAATGCGCACCGTATCTTCGGTTTTCTGCGCGTAACCGCCAGCGAACGCCACCGCAACGGGCAGACCGCGCAGCCGCGCCTCTGCAAAAACGAGCGCATCGCGCTGCTGCAAGCCGCGCATGCTCAGCCAGAGTCCTCCGAGTTGATCTTCGCGGTAAGGATCCGCGCCTCCGATATAAAAGATCATTTCGGGTACAAAGCGACGGAAAGCCTCCGCCAGCGATTTATCCAATAACTCCAGGTACTCTCCGTCGCCGGTGCCATCGGCGAGATTGACATCGAGATCCGACGGCGGCTTCGGCTCCGGATAGTTATTTTCCTGATGCAAAGACAGCGTGAAAACGTCCGGATCGTTGGCGAAGATTGCCGCGGTACCATTTCCCTGATGCACGTCCGTATCGACGATCAAGACTTTCCGCAGAGCGCCATCGGCTTGCAATCTCCTTATAGCGATCGCGACATCGTGAATCATGCAGAAACCTTCGCCGTGGCCGGGGAATGCGTGGTGGAATCCGCCGCCGATGTTGAATCCGAAACCGTCTTTAAGAGCACAACGCGCGGCGAGGATCGATCCGCCTGCAGCGAGCCAAAAGCCTCGCACTGCAGCCTCGGAGTAAGGAATTTCCAGTCGCATCCGTTCGCTTGCGCTCAGCGTATCTTGCTTGAGTTTATCGACCCATTCGCGAGTGTGCACGCGCAGGATATCTTCGTCAGTGGCAGGTTCGGGAGCGAGAATATCTGAGGGCTCCGCGATGTACTCGGCTAGCACAAGATCGCGAACCATTCCGAATTTTTGCGATTGGAAGACGTGCGCGCCCAGACGCAAATCGTAACCTTCATGGTAGACGAGCTTGAACGGCAGCATGGCCTGCGGCGGAACTAATTGTCGCGGTCGAGGATGAAGTCGGGCACGGCGTAGAGCGCGCGGCCGAATTCGGTGGAGGCGTGGCCGTTCAGGCATGCTTTGGCGCGAGAGGCGTAATCATTGGCAAGCGCCCGCGTGCGCTCAACAGCTCCGGAATTGCGAACCAGGGCGGAGATTTGGTCGGCGTGCACGCTGTGGAATCCTTTTTCTTCGAGGACGGTGCGTACCATGCGGTCCCCCACGGCGCGATCGCTTTGGAGCGCGTAAATCAGTGGCAGCGTGACTTTGCCTTCCTTCAAATCGCTCAGTACCGGCTTTCCCAGCTGCAGAGGCGAGGCCGTGAAGTCGAGCAGGTCATCTACGAGTTGAAACGCGAGTCCAGCGTAACGCCCGTAATCCGCGAGCGCCTGCTCTTCGGCATCGCTAAGACCGCCGAGCACGCCGCCCAAACGTGCACAGCCGCTGAAAAGGCAGGCCGTTTTGCGTGCGGACAATTCGAGAGCGTCCTGCTCCCCTAAATCCATGCGCCCGAGGCTCGAAAGCTGGAGCAACTCGCCCTCGACCATGCTTTGCGTCAGATCGATGAGGATGTCGAGGACGCGAAAGTTTCGCTCCTCGAGCGCCATCTGAAACGACTGCATATAGAGCCAATCTCCGGCCAGCACACTCCGATGATTGCCCCAGCGCGAATTCGCCGAGGGCCGTCCGCGGCGGGTATCCGCGCCGTCGATTACATCGTCATGAATCAACGTCGCGCTGTGAATCAGTTCGACTACGGCGCCCAGGTGCACCGCGGCACTGCCGTGATAGCCCGCGTATCCGGCGGCGAGCAGCAAAAGCGCGGGACGCAGGCGCTTGCCTCCGCCGCCGAGCAAATAACCTGCCATCTCGGCTACCGGCTCGCTGGCGAGGCCAGTCTGCCGCGCGAGTTCCTCTTCCACGCGAGAGATGTCGTCGCGCACCAGATCGAAAATCTCTTTAACCGTGAGCAGTGAGATGTCGCTCCTCCGTTTAACCGCGCACTTGTGAACGCCGGCTGGCGATCTCCGACAAGCGAAAGAAGCGCCGAAAGTTTTCTGCGGTAGCCGCCGCGAACTCTTGAGGCGCCAAGTTTCTCACAGTTGCGAGCGTCCGCGCCACTTCGGCGACAAAAGCGGGCTCGTTGCGTTTTCCTCGAAACGGCTGCGGCGCCAGAAATGGCGAATCCGTCTCGATCAATATAGATTCGAGCGGCAGGGCGGCGGCTACATCTCGCAGATTTTGCGTCTTCGGATAAGTCGCGTTTCCCGCAAATGAAACCATGAATCCCATTTCTATTCCACGGCGGGCTTCTTCGAGCGTACCGCTGAAGCAGTGGAAAATTCCACCAAGGCCAGACGATCGCCAGTCCCGATCGAGAAGCGCGAGGCAGTCCGGCCACGCTTCGCGGCAGTGAATGATGATGGGGCAGCCCGCGCGGCGCGCCAGTTCGAGCTGCTCAGTGAAAACGCGCTGCTGAACGTCCCGTGGTGAATGGTCGTAGTGATAATCGAGGCCTATCTCGCCCAAGGCGAGAAATTTCGGATGCTGCGCCAGCTTCGCGAGCTCGTCGTAGTGCTCCGGCGTGGCGAGCTTTGCTTCGTGCGGGTGAATCCCGGCAGCGGCATAGATCCAGTCATAGCGTTCAGCGAATGGCATTGATGAAGCCAGCGCGCCTGGAGCGCCGCCGATGGCTAGGATATTCCGCACGCCGGCGGCTTGCGCGCGCGCCAGCATCTCGGATCGATCGGCATCGAATTCGGCCATGTCCACGTGGGCATGCGAATCGACGAGCTCAAGTGCTGTGGGAGAAGAGCCGTTGTCCATGGTGCCTGCTTGTGCTTGCAGAAGCGCGCGAACCAGTCCGCGCGAGATCTGTTACTTCAGCCGTGAGCCGACTGGCACGTCTTCGAGAAATCCTGCGAGCACCGGCTTTCCATCAGGGCCGACCGACGCGGCAACGATCATGCCATTCGATTCCACGCCACGCAGCTTGCGCGGCTGCAGATTCACGACAACCACCACTTTCCTGCCCACCAACTGTTCCGGCTGATACGCCGTCGCGATTCCGGCGACGATCTGGCGGACTTCGTCGCCCACGTCCACCATCACTTTCAGCAATTTGTCGGCTCCGGCCACGCGCTCGGCGGACTTCACTTCGCCGACGCGCATCTCCACTTTGGCAAAATCGTCGATGCCGATCTTCGCATTTGCCGCTGGGGAGCTTGTCGCTGCGGCTGCCGCCGGCGGTGCTGCCGGAGCTGCGGCCGGAGCAGATGGCGTTGCGGGCGTTCCTTGCGGTTTAAGGATTTCTTGTTCCATGGCTGCAATTTTCTCCAGAGTTTCAGTTTTTTCGACGCGAGGAAAAACGGCGGCGGGCTCACCGATCGGAGTGCCAGGACGCAAGCCGCCCCAAGCGAGCTGATCGATGCGAACTTCCTCGAGAGCGCCGAATTGTCCGAGCTGCCGCCAGATTTTTTCCGTAGAAATAGGCAAAGCGGGATGAGCCAGCACCACGAGAATACGAATCGATTCCGCAGCGTGGTACAACACGGTTTCGAGCCGAGCACGCTGTCCCGGGTCTTCGGCGAGGGACCAGGGTTTTTGCTGTGTAATGTAGCCATCGACCTGCGCGATGGCCGCCCAGACGAGTTCGAGCGCGCGCGAGAACGAGAGCTCTTCGTATTGCGTGGCGACAGTGCCCGCAGCTTGCGTTACAGCGGCGGATAGAGATTTCTCGGCGTCGGTTATTGCGCCATCGTGAGCGGAGGGGATCTGGCCTTCGCAATATCGGCCGATCATGGCAAGGGTGCGGCTGGCGAGATTGCCCAAGCCATTGGCAAGATCGCTGTTATAGCGCGTGAGCAGCGCGTCATGACTGAAGTTGCCGTCCTGGCCGAACGGCACATCGCGCAGCAAGTAATAGCGCAGCGCGTCCACGCCAATGGTGCGGGCGATCGGTTCCGCGTAGGCGACGTTGCCTTTCGATTTGCTCATTTTTTGCTGGTCGAAAAGCAGCCAGCCATGCGCGAAAACACCCTTCGGCAGCGGCTCCTGCGCGGCCATCAGGAATGCGGGCCAATAGACGCAATGGAAGCGAATGATCTCCTTACCGATCAAATGCAGCTCCGCGGGCCAATACTTCTCCCACTGCAGTTCGTCGTCGCCGTAACCAATGCCGCTCAGGTAGCTGGTGAGCGCGTCATACCAGACGTAAACGACATGCTCGGGATCGTCGGGCCAGGGCAGGCCCCACTTCACCGTTTTGCGGCTGACGGAAATGTCGCGCAGTCCTGCTTCGACGAAGCGCTGGACTTCGTTGCGCCGGAAGGCAGGACGGATGAAATTCGGCTGGCTCTCATAGAGTTGCAGAAGCTTTTCCTGAAAAGCGGAGAGCTTGAAGAAATAGTTTTCTTCCGAAACGATTTCGGCGGAGCGGCCGCAGACGGGGCAATCGATCGGATCGGTCGAGTCGCTTACGTAAAGATTGTCGTAAACGCAATAGCGGCCCTGGTAGAAGCCCTTGTAGACGTATCCGGCGTCACGGGCCCGCAAAAGAAGGCGGCGCACGGCCCGCTGGTGTTCCGGGGAAGTGGTGCGAATGAAATGCGTGTAGCTGATCCCCAGTTCATTCCATAGTGTGCGGAAAACGGTGGAATAGCGGTCCACATGCTCGCGTGGGCTGACCCCGGCTTTGGCGGCCGCACGGGCGATATTTTCGCCGTGCTCATCCGTACCGGTCAGAAACGCCACGTCGTAGCCCTGCATGCGTTTGAAGCGGGCGACCGTATCGGCAACCAGCGTGGTATACGCAGAGCCGACGTGAGGGCGCGCGTTCGCGTAATAGATCGGTGTCGTCAGATAGAACTTCGGTCGATTGTCGGCCTGACTCACAGACTCTCCGAACCGGCGTACGGAAACCCACGATAGTATGCGGCGGCGGTAGTTTTAGTCAAACCGGGCACCCCTCCCCCGGGTTTTTCTGCAAGAATATGATTCGATGAGGTTTGTGGTGCATTTTGGTGCAAGAGTATGAATCGAAACAGCTTAGAGTCCAAAGGGAGCGCCGAAACGATGGCGGGACACACTTCCAAAATGGTGAATGCGGGGCCTGGAGAACGAACATAAGGGATGTTACCACAGACGTTACTGAAAGTAAAAATAAAGTTACTAGATGGTATTCCGATGAAAACCGCGGTCAAATAACGAATCGTTCGAATGAATGCGGAGCAATCGCGAGCTAGAGTCGTTCCGGCTTGCGGTTTTTCGCCGCGCACTATTGAATAGGAGAGCAAGGAGAACCTTCGAATGAGCGACGTTACGACGCGGCCGGCGCTGCGCTCCGACCTGCCTCGGCTGGCGGAGATCTACAACCATTACATCGTGAATACGCCGATTACTTTCAATACGCAGCCGTTTACCGTCGAGACGTTCGAACCGTGGTTCGAAGAACATTCCGATGGCAGGCGGCATCGGCTGGTGGTTGCCGTTGAATACGGCGATAGTGGCCGCGTGATTGGGTACGCTGGAAGCGGGCGGTTCCGCCCGAAGGAAGCTTACGAAACGACGGTGGAGACGACGATCTATTGCAGTCACGACTGCACACAACGGGGAGTCGGGACGCTGCTCTATCGCGCCTTATTCGAATTGATCGCAGGCGAGGATATCAACCGCGTCGTGGCAGGAGTCACGCTGCCGAACCCGCGTTCGGTGGCGCTGCACGAACGTTTCGGGTTTCGGCATGTAGGCACATTTACGGGCAATGGGCGCAAGTTCGGGAAGTATTGGGATGTGGCCTGGTTCGAACGGCCACTTCGGGTATAGGGGTTCAGGGGCTAAAAGCCCCGCGACTGGTCCGATGTTATTGTCGGAGCTAAAGCTCCGACCCCCTAAGAGCTGTGAGGACGACCTGGGCTACAATGGCCCGCTAGCAAATCGATAGAGGGGGAATAATGGTTCATTTTTTCGGGATCTCCATCAGCTCTTCTCTGCTGGGGTGGATCATCATCGGGCTGCTGGCGGGATGGATCGCGGGCGAAGTCAGCCGGGGAGCAGGCTTCGGGTGCCTGGGGAACTTGGCGATCGGAATGGTGGGGTCGATTCTGGGCGGCTGGATTTTTTCGAAGCTGGGCATTTGGGGTGGCGGGTTTATATACAGCCTGGCGGCGGCGACAGTGGGAGCGGTGGTGCTGGTGCTGATTGCGCGTCTTTTTACCGCCGGAAAAGTGCATTAGGGGAGTGATCGCAGGTAGTCCACAACATTCCAGATCTGCTCGTTCGTTTCCGTTCCAAGAAATCCTGGCATTCCCGTAAATCGGACCCCCTCCCGAATGATCGAAAACATTTCCCGATCGGAATAAGTTTGCAGGGCGGCGGAATCGAGCCCTAAAGTTCGGGGAAGCATGCCTCGCCCGACGGGAGTAGGCCCCTTTTCATCGGAACCGTGGCAACTGGCGCAATCCATATCGTAGAGATTTTTACCGGCCGCGATACTCATGCTGGTTTGATGGTCGGGCAGCGGAGGCGGGATTTCTTCGCGAGCGGCGCGCCTTCGGATCACCGCGCGCGTCAGTTTTGTGCGCAGATATTCGCCGGTATGGCCGGGCTGCTGGATGGCGCTCAGGTCAACGCGCGAAGCTAGCGCATAAAATCCGGCGATGGCGAAAACGACTGCGAACATGGCCACCAGAAGCCCCCATCGCATCCAGAACTCTCCCGAGGTCGCGCCGGCTCGCGGGTTCAACTCCGGCTGCAAAGATTGTAATAGAAGCCGCGGCGCACAAAGGCAATTGCCTTTTTTGCGCCGGCCTATTCCCACAAGCGATAGCGCAGCCGGTCACCTGTTTTTGGTTACAATGGCGGACGCAATGGCGAATGATGCGGGGAAAAACGGGCTCGCGGGGCTGCGCATTTTGTGCCTGGAAAGCCGGCGCGGGCAGGAGATGGCCAAGCTGATCTCAAATTATGGCGGTGAAGCGATTATTGCGCCGTCGATGCAAGAGGTCACGCTGAAAGACAATCCTGAGGCGCTGAACTTCACTCGGAAAGTGACCGAGGGCGGATTCGACATGGTCATTTTCCTGACGGGCGTGGGGACCCGAGCGCTCGTCCGCCTGGTAGAGGCACACGATTTGCGGCAGAAGTTCGTGGAGGCGCTGAAGCGCGTGAAGGTCGTGGCGCGCGGGCCGAAGCCGGTGGCGGCGCTGGCGGAACTGGGAGTGCCGGTTGCCGTAGCCGTGCCGGAGCCGAATACGTGGCGAGAGGTGCTGGGCGCGCTGGATGCGCGAGGAGCTTCCATGCCGCTGAAAGACAGCCGGGTGGCGGTTCAGGAGTATGGCGCGACGAATCCGGAGCTGCTGGACGGACTAAAACAGCGCGGCGCGAGCGTGACGCCCGTGCCGGTTTATGAATGGGCGCTGCCGGCGGACACGGGTCCGCTGCGAGACAGCGTGCAAGCCATCGTGAACGGGCGTATCGATATGGCGTTCTTTACGACTTCTGTGCAGGTGCAGCATCTTTTGCGGATCGCTGCGGAGATGCAGGCGGAGCATCTGCTTCTGCGCGCGTTTGGGCGCATCGTGGTGGGGTCGATCGGGCCGATGACCTCGGACGCGCTCCGGCAGAATGGTTTGCCTGTAGATTTTGAGCCCGAGCATCCGAAGATGGGATTTTTGGTAGCGGAAGCGGCGAAGAGGGGACGCGAACTGGTCGAGCAGAAGCAGCGGGGAGGGAAGTGATGGCGGGGGAATACAGAGCGGATCATGTGGGGAGCTTCCTGAGGCCGGCGGAGCTGCTGGAGGCGCGGCGCACAGGGAAAGACCCGCAGCGGCTGCATGATCTCGAAGATCGCCACATAGCGCGCGTTCTTGTGAAGCAGAAAGAATTGGGCTTCGAGATTTTCACCGACGGCGAATTGCGGCGGCGGAATTTCATGAGCGACTTCACCGACGCGGTGGAGGGCTTTGACCTCGGCGATTCGCTGGACCGAACCTGGGAGGCGGCTCAAACAAAGGGCGCTGCCACGCTCAGAGTTGCGGGAATCGTGACAAAGAAGCTGAAGCAGGCGCGGCCGCTGACCAGGCATGAGTTGCCGTATTTGAAAGCGCATAGTCCCGGCGCGATCAAGATGACGCTGCCAAGCGCGACGCAATTTCCGGCGATTTCGTACAAACGCGGCGTCACGGACAAAGTTTACGACTCGCATTCGGCGCTGCTCGCGGACATCGTCGGCATCATGAAGACGGACCTCGCGAAGCTGGCTGGCGATGGCGTGAAATATATTCAAATCGATGCGCCCCGTTATAGCTATTTCATGGACGAGAAATGGCGTCAGTGGATTCGTGACGAAATGAAAGTCGAGCCGGATGCGCTACTCGACGAATCCATTCGCGCGGATAACGCCTGTTTCCAGGCGGCGCGGAAGCCCGGCGTGACGCTGGCGATTCATCTTTGCCGCGGGAATAACCGCAGCCATTGGTATGCCGAAGGGGGCTACGACGCCATTGCGGAAAAGCTTTTTGGCACGATGAATGTGGACCGCTTTCTGCTCGAGTATGACGACGAGCGGTCGGGCACGTTCGAGCCGCTGCGGTTTGTGCCGAAGGGGAAGACGGTGGTGCTGGGCCTGATCAGTTCGAAGCGGCCGCAACTGGAAAAGGCCGACGTGCTGGCGAAGCGGGTAGAAGAGGCTTCGCGGTTCGTGGCGCTGGAGAATTTGGCGCTCAGCCCGCAATGCGGATTTGCTTCGACGATGGAAGGAAATTTATTGACCGAGGATGACCAGTGGGCGAAGTTAGGGCTGGTGGTAGAGACGGCAAGGCGTGTGTGGAATTGAATTTGCAGTGAGTAAGATCGAAGAGGGATTCATTAATGGACAACGGCAAGGGACTGGTGGGGAAGACGGCGATTGTGACTGGAGGAAGCCGGGGGATTGGGCGCGCAATCGCGATGCGGCTGGCGCGCGAGAGCGTGCAGGTGGTGATCGCGGCGCGCGATAAGACGGCGTTAGCTGCTGCCGCCGACGAAATCAGCAAAGCCGGCGGCATTGTCGAAACTTTTGCCGCTGACCTGCGCGAGCCCGAAGCGCCCCGCGCGCTGGCGCGGGCGGCGGTGGAGGCTTTTGGCGGGATCGATATTGTGGTGAACAACGCAGGCGCGACGAAGCGGGGCGAGTTCGTGGAGCTTTCCGAAGCGGACTGGGCGGATGGCTTCGCGCTGAAATTTTTTGGCGCGGTGCGGCTCGTGCGAGCGGCGTGGCCATACCTGAAAGAGCGCCGGGGCGCTGTGCTGAACGTTATCGGTACGGGCGGGCGTACACCGGGGCCGGAGTTTACGATCGGCGGGTCGGTGAACGGAGCATTTCTGTCTTTCACGAAAGCGCTGGCGGATATTGGAATACGCGATGGCGTGCAGGTGAATGCGATCAATCCCGGCTATATCCGGACGGATCGTCTGCAGGGCTGGATCAAGTCAACCGCTCAGGAAACGGGCGGAAATATGGAGGCGGCGGAGCGGGAGATGGTCCGCCGGGCCAAGATCGTGCGGATCGGCGAGCCGGAGGATATCGCGAGTTTGGCAGCGTTTGTGTTGGCTCCGCAGAATCGGCTTCTGCAGGGGGCGTTGATTGATCTGGATGGCGGGATGACGAAGACGGTGTAATGGCTTTTAGGATTAAAGTGCTGCTTTGCGGCCGCCCGAGACGCTTCATAGCTATTGCTTTAGACCACCAAATGCGTGCCCTCAACTCTTAGCTGCTGATTCGCGTTCGCGAATCGGCGTCTCGGTTCGGCGCCGGACGTAGTCTAATAAGAGAGACGAAAAGGGCTTGAAGGACCGTGCCCACACCACGGCGCGGCTGGACGTGTTCAATGGAATACCCATTTCGAAATCGAACCGAGGCGGGACGGGTGCTTGCACAGGAATTGAGGGTGTATGCCAACCGCGACGACGTCATTGTGCTGGCGCTGCCGCGCGGGGGCGTGCCGGTGGCGTTTGACGTGGCGCACGCTTTGCGCGCGCCGCTTGATGTTTTCGTGGTGCGGAAACTCGGAGTTCCGGGACATGAGGAACTGGCGATGGGAGCAATCGCCAGCGGGAGAGTGTTGGTTGTCGAACCCAGCGTGGTCGAGGACCTGGCGATCCCTATGGAAGTCGTTCTGGATGTGGCTGCGCGTGAGGAGGAGGAAAGGTTACGGCGAGAGAGGGAATACCGGGGAGATCGGCCTGCGCCCGATGTGCGCGGGCGCACGGTGATTTTGGTGGACGACGGGCTGGCCACGGGTTCGACGATGCGCGCGGCTGTGGCGGCGCTGCGGAAGCTGCAGCCGGCGAAGATCGTAGTGGCCGTGCCGGTGGCCGTGCGTTCGACGTGCGAAGAGCTGGCGGAAGAGGTCGACGAGGTCGTCTGCGCACGCACGCCGGAGCCTTTCTATGCAGTAGGCGAGTGGTATGCGGACTTTTCGCAGACGACGGACGAGGAGGTTCGAGACCTGCTGGCTCGCGCCGAGCAGGAGATAGCGCATCAGCACCGGTGAGATTGTCGCCTCAGTGGCTAAAGCCCCGAATCCCGCCGGTCAGTGGCCGGTCAGTGAATGTCAGAGCTAAAGCTCTGACCCCCTAAAGGAACGCGGAGCGGAGAAGAGGAGGGATCCCTCGCTCCCGTTCGTCGCTCGGGATGACGATCCTGGTCGGATCGTCATCCAATCGCTAAGTGGCCTGCTCCCAGGCTTGCTGATTTCCGGTGGAGAAACCGGGAATCGTGGAGCTGCCATTTCCCGTCTTGCCCGTTTCGAGCAAAGTCTTCAGCCGATTCAGGTCTTCGTCGAGTGCCCGCTTGGGATCCGCTCCGAAAAGAGAAGCGACCACATGGCCAAGTGCTCCCGCCGGCGGAACGTAGGAGAGGTCCAGGTCGACGCGAGTGGCAGACTCAGGAAGGCGCTCGAAGCGCATCATCCCGGACGTGCGGATCGTGGAACCTGGGAGGCTTCTCCATGCCAGCAGCTTATTGGGTTCATAGCGATTGATTTCCGCATCCCATTCCACCGAGGAACCAGCCGGACCTTCCGCGACCCAATGCGAGGTGTTGTTTCCCGAGCGGCGAATTTCTCGCAGATGAGACATGAAGTGAGGGAGATTTGGATAGTTGCTCAAGAACTGGAAAACCTTTTGCACCGGCGCATCAATTTTGATTGTTTTCTGAACGCGAATGCCGCGTCCAGGTTTCAGACCAAGCAGTTCACTCACGTGCATATTTGTGAAAGCTCGAGCGAGAAGGCCGAGGCCCGCGAGGCGAGCTGTTCTGCGGATAAGGCCGCGCCGCCGCGCGCCCCCGAAGAGTGCGAGCGCGGCGCCAGCCACGCCCATGCCGAGGCGCGCCGCCGGTGTCCAGCCTGCGGCCGGTTCCTTGCGCCGAATTGTTCCTTCGTGAATTCCGGGGATGTCCTGCGGCGACTTATACGTCTTCAGCTCATTACGAACGGAAGAGACGTGTCGAAGGGAAGAGATCGCCGAAATGAAGTTATCGTGTTCGGATTCCAATACGACGCCGCAGAGCCTGATCACCCCGTCGCGGGCACTCACTTCCACTAAGTGAGGAAAGGAGTTCACCCGGCCGAGTCTGGCGCGGACTTGTTCGACGAGCACTTCATCAGAGACTTCGCGGAGAGGAAGCCGCGAGCGGGCGTCCGCCACAGCGCCGCGGGCGCGGTTACTCAGGTCACGCGAGGCTTTTCCGATCGCCCGGTCCGCGTCTTTCACGAAACTTACACTTCGATCCTTCACCAAGGCGCGGCGCCTTTTGCCTGTATCAGGATCGAGAAAATACACAAGAAGACCGCCGACGGTCGCAGCTCCCATCGTCTTCGTAAATGTAGACATAGCATTGCCTCCAGGGCGCTCGCGATAACCAAGCGCGGATCAGTGGAAGCTATGTTTTCGTGAGGTGGGGACGCAATCGGATTGAGGATGTATGGCATACCAGATTCCCTGTACACGGTTGTGGAAAACGGGCTGAGCATTTGCGGTTGCGGAACTGCCAAAAAATTCCTGGTTCTACATCGTCGGTCGGCCTCGGTATATTGCTTTTTCGGGGACCTGTCCTTTCGACCAGTAGTATTGGTGTGCATTAGTCCCTAACCTGTTGGTTCCAGGTCGTGTGCGTGGCAATTGGCTTAATGGGGCCGTAGCCTGTCCGAATTAGCCCCGAAAAAGGACCCCTTCGAATGAAAAGACGTCCGACCGCAGCAGATGGATCGAAACTGGAGCGCAGGAAAGAGACGCGTTTTCCGGTGAGCATTCCGGTAGAAGTTGGCTGGAAGGGAGCGGAGGGCCAGCCAATGAAGGAGCAAGGCCTCGCAAGACAAGTGAATGCTCACGGCGGACTTCTGGAAATGACAAATTACCCCGACCTCGGGACCCGCGTGACGGTGACAAACTTGCTCTCGGCGGAATCGAATGAAGCACGCGTTTTGGCCACGCCTAATTCACGTGAAGGCGTTGCTCACGGCATCGTGGTGGAACTCGTGTCGGCGGACGAAAGTTTCTGGGGCGCCAGCCTGCAGATGAAAATAGCGGGCTCGGAACTGCAAAGGCTCGAGAAAAGCCTGCGTTCACAGAACGTTGATCTGAGATTGCTGAAAGAATTTCGCGATGCCGTTGACTACGTGCAGGCCATCGCCGGATCGGTGCAGCAGGCGCGAGAACGGCAAGTAGAAGGCGAGGAAGAAGGCGCGGATCTCGGGCTCGTCGGCGAGCGCATTCGCCGCACCATCAATTTTTGCCTCGAAGTGATTGCCGATTTTGACGCCGGCCGCATCACCGAGAACACAAAGGGCGTGGCTGAACTCCTGGAGTCGGTGGAGCAGATTAGCCAGCGCTTCCGAGGACTGCTGACACGCGGTGTTTCCGGATCCATGCGGGGTTCGGATGTAGCCGCGCCAGAGCCGTCTCCGGTCGGTCGGCGAGGCCGCGTTGAATCGCGTGGGGATTAGCAGCCCTGGCGACGAAGTTTGTTACGTTTGATTTGATCTGAAATTCTCTGATCCGCTTCCTTTTTGCTTCCAAAGCGTCCTCAGTATCTGTTGGAGTTGGCGTGAATTAATAATGGGGCCGATCACCGTGTCCGGGTCGCGTGGATCACACTTTGCACGCACGAAGTACAGTATGATTTTGCTTGTGAAAGTCCTTAGCGAAGTTGAAACCAGGGTCCTGGGCTCATTGGTGGAAAAAGAGCTGACCACTCCGGACTACTATCCGCTTTCACTAAACGCTCTGGTGAATGCCTGCAACCAGAAATCTAACCGCGATCCCATGATGAACTTGAATGAAAATGTCGTTAGTCATGCATTGCGAAGCCTGGAGAAAGAAGGCCTCGCGGGTCCCGCCGACGGCATGGACAATCGGGTGACCAAGTTCGAGCACCGGCTCCAGGAGGCCTTCAATTTTGATCGCCGCGAGATAGCTATCCTGTGTGAGTTGCTCTTACGAGGCCCGCAGACGCCCGGCGAGCTCCGCAGCCGGGCCGAGCGCATGCACCCGTTCGAAGACCTCGGCCAGGTGCAATCCACGCTCCAGCGCCTTGCTCAGCGCGAGCCGCCGCTGGTAAAGACGCTCCCACGCCAGCCCGGCACCAAGGAGGCGCGATATGCCCACCTGTTATCGGGCGATGTGCAGATCCAAACACCGACGGCGGCGTCCGAAGTCGTGGTCGCACATAACACTTCCGATGGTGAACGCATCGCGCGTCTCGAGAATGACGTTGCCGCCCTCCAGAATGAAGTCGCCAACTTGAGGCAGCAGCTCGCGGAATTCCGAAAGCAATTCGAGTAGCCCGCACAAACTACACTTGAAGCTCAGCGGACGATCTTAATCTCAAGATGGTTTGCTAGGCCGGCGGTGGCAACGGCTTTTGTTTGAAGTCAAAGCAATCGGACATATCGTCGGAAGCGTTGTCCCTCGCATTCAATGGTTTGAGTCCAAATGTCACTTCGCAGAATTTCACCAGGCTTACATGCGAGTGAAATACCTTGGAGATTCCCTGCTTCGAGTAGGGACTGATCACCAGGCACCCGACTCGCGTCCCGTAACTGAATTGGGTATTCGCATAGCTGGGCCCCGTAGCGGGACCGCCCCCCGGCCACTTGTCCTTCACCGGCGGGTCGACATGATCGTACCAGCCGCCCCAATCGTCCCAGGTAATAAAGATCACCGAGTTCGCCCATAGCTTGCTACGACCTAGATTGCGCACGCGATCGGCTGTCCATTGGCTCCCCAACTTCACCGTTTGCTGTCCGGCGTTTTTACCATAGGGCGGATGTTCGGAAAGCTCTACCGGGCTGCCCGGGGCGTACACCCAAGAGACGCTCGGCAAATTTCCCGCAGCCGCATCTGTGTCGAATTTCGTCCAGGGCTGAATGTTAGGACTGCCTTTCAGCTCCACGATTTTCTGGAAATAACTGAAGCCGGGGTCGCCATAAGTAGCCCAGGTCAGTTTCGCTCTTTCAAGCGCCTTCGGCAGAGTGGGGATATCAAAGGGCTCTTGCGGCTGATAGTTCCGGTTCTTGCTCGCATTATCGATGATCGGCGAGGCGGCGGCGATGAGCATCAGATGGTTGGGTTCCGACTGGCTGGCCACTTCCGTGAAGTAGTTGTCGCACAGCGTGAATTGTCTTGCGAACGAGAAATACGCGGGAATGTCCTTTTCGCTGTACTGCAGCTTCACCGCGTGTTGGGCGCGCTCCAGCCACGCCGCGTGATCGTGCCGTGGATCGCCTCCGGCGGGCGGGTCTTGCGCGGGCGGAAGGGTTGCACCATTGGTGCCTGGGAAGGTGCCAAAGTAATTATCGAAGCTGTGATTTTCCTTAATTATGATGACGACATGTTCGATTGGATTATACGGTTGCACAGATGTTAGGACCTCCCGATTCACACTGCCATCCGCAAAATTGTGCAAACCGAAATTGAACCACGAAAACGACGAAGTCAGGAGGCAGAACAATACCATGGGATGGGGCGACGGGAGATTCGGACAAACCTTATGTGCCTCGAGCACGAATAGAAGATTGAAGAATGACAACTGTGCCGCGGACCTCAGCCCGGCAAATCTTCTGCGGCTTCGGGCACCGGCGCAGCGCGCAGCTCGCGGCGAATCAGGCCGGGATCGAACCCGGCGCGCAGCAGCGTGCGATACAGCGAAGCCATTTTACGCTGATCGAATGGTCCACGCGCCGTCCGCGTGCGCCGCTCGATCACTTTGCGCACCATCGCGGCTTCGTCCACGTCGGTGAAGACCTGCGCGATTGCCGCATTGATGTGCTGGTCGGGAACGCCGCGCTTGCGCAGTTCCTGCGCGATGCGGCGCCCGCCTTGGCGCCGTCCGCTGGCGCGAGAGCGCGCGAAATCGAGCGCATACCGCGCATCATCGATAAGCTTTTCCTGCTTCAGCCGAGCCATGACGTGGGGCACCATAGCGGGCTCGAGCGCGCGGCGCTCGAGGTGAGTGCGCAGCTCGAAAGTGGAGTGCGCGCGCCGCACCAGCGCGCGCAGCGCTGCTGCGTAGAGTTCCGCTTCGTCATCACTTTTTCGCGGTTGCGAGCGCATGGCGCGCCCAGCATAGAAGCTTTCGCGGAAATCAGCAACGCAAGGGAGTTTTCGGTAGGGGGTCAGAGCTTTAGCTCTGACGTGAATCGATTGATTCCTTACGTGGGCTTTAGCCCCTGAAAGAAGGCTTTACCGGCTGCCAAACTGCTCGTATTCCGCCATGGTGCGCTCCATCTCCTCGCGAGCGGCGTCCGCGGCGGAGCGGATGCCCTGCACGCGCAGCTTGAAGTCGTCGGGATTGGACGCTCGGCTGAGCGCTTCCTCGAAGGTGATGAGGTTGCGGGTGTAGAGATCGTAAAGCGATTGATCGAAGGTCTGCATGCCGTACTGGCTGGTGCCGGCGGCGATGGCTTCATGGATCATGCGTGTTTTTTCCGGATTGATGATGCAATCGCGAATGTAGCCGGTGGCGATCATCACCTCGACGGCGGGTACGCGGCCTTTTTCGTCCGCGCAGCGCACCAGGCGCTGGCTCACGACGGCCTTCAGTGTGCCGGCAAGCTGCAAGCGAATTTGCTTCTGCTCCGGCGGAGGAAAAACTGC
Organism: uncultured Acidobacteriota bacterium; assembly: GCA_963846235.1. GTDB lineage: Bacteria > Acidobacteriota > Terriglobia > Acidiferrales > UBA7541 > Palsa-189. Next base: position 382,731 of record CAWJVF010000002.1, on the reverse strand, counting down.
GATGATGCGCTGAATCGTTTCCGTGGCGTCGAGGGTATGCAATGTGGAAAAGACCAAGTGGCCCGTTTCCGCGGCCAGCAGCGCCGTGGCAATCGTTTCCAGGTCGCGCATTTCGCCGACCAGAATCACGTCCGGATCCTGACGCAGGGCCGCGCGTAGCGCGGTCGAAAAGTTCGCTGTATCCACTTCCACTTCGCGCTGATTGATGAAGCTGCGCTTGTCGCGGTGCAAAAACTCGATGGGGTCCTCAATTGTAATCACGTGGTCGGAGCGCGTCGTGTTGATGCGGTCGACCATCGACGCCAGCGTTGTAGACTTGCCCGAGCCGGTCGTTCCCGTAACCAGCACCAGCCCGCGCTGCTCTTCGCAAATCGTTTCAACCACCTTCGGCAGGTTTAGTTCGTCGATCGTGCGAATCTTGGTTGGAATTACGCGCAGCACCATGCCCACGTTGCCCCGCTGCTGAAAGACGTTCACGCGGAAGCGCCCGAGGCCGGCCACGCCGTACGCCATATCCAACTCGGCAGTCTCTTTGAATTTTTGCTTCTGGCGGTTGGTCATCATGCTGAACGCCATCGAGAGCATCTCTTCCGGCGTCACGCGCGCATTGTCACCCAGAGCAACGAGTATGCCGTCGATGCGGATGTAGGGATTGTTGCCGACCTTCAGATGCAGGTCCGAGGCTTTCTTCTCGACCGCCAAGCGCAGCAGATCGTCAATACCTTGTGCCATGTGGGTGCGGCTCCAGGAAGATCACATCGAAACTAGCATCGGGCATACGGCGCGACAAGCGCAGGCGCGCCAGCCGTTCCCGCTTAGTTACTGCCCGTTTGTTCGCGTGAAATTGGTGAGTGGGTCCTGTAACCCACCCTTTCCGCCATCGCATGAGCGAGGCGTATGCGTTTAGAAATTAGGAAAAGATTGGGATTTTCCTCAGCCGAGCCGCGTACCAGGAGCTGCCGATCAGGAAGGTGCTGTGCGTCTCTCTGTCTCTGTGTCTCGGTGATCTCTGTGTAGATCGACGGTGCGTGCGCCCTACGGATTCATCGAAGTATGCCGGCGTCTTCTTTGGGTGTGCCGAGGAAGATCAAATCCGAAACCCACGCGCCGATCACGCCGCCCGCCAGCGGACCGATCCAGTAGACTGCGTGGTTGCTCCAATGATTGGCAGCAACAGCTGGGCCGAGTGCGCGCGCGGGATTCAGGGCTCCGCCAGTGAACGGGCCACCGAGGAATGAGGCGACCGTGACGATCAGGCCGCCCGCGAACCCGGCTACCGGGCGCGGGATGCCGTGCTCATCCAGGCCAATCGCAAACATAACGAAAATCAGGAAAAACGCCATCACGCCTTCCAGCAGCATGCCCGGGAGTCGAGTGACGCCGCTGGCCAAATCGGGCGTACCCAGGGCCGTTGCGCGCCAGGTTTCTTCCGGCACCACGTAGCGCAGCAGATATGCCGCCAGGATCGCGCCGCCAATCTGCGCCGCCCAGTAGAGGATCGTATCGATCGTCCCAAGGCGGTGCGTGACCCAATAGCCGATGGTCACTGCCGGATTGAGATGCCCGCCCGAAACACGGCCCACGGCGACAATCATCGCACCGTAAGTCAGCCCATACGCCAGCGAGATGCCCAGAAGCCCGAGGCCGGCCATATTCGTGTTGCGCAGGAACTGATCGGCGCAAATCGCTCCCGCAGCGAACATCACCAACGCGAAAGTGCCGAAAAATTCGGCAAAAAGCTTCTGAACCCGGGTATAGGCGAGTCCCGGCGGAGCAATATAAATCGCAGGATCGGGACGGGCCGCCATCTTCGGTGGTGATTCTATAATGTAGGTAGTCATCGTGTAAGCGAACTCATCCATTAGAAGATTTCCGGGGTTTGAGGGGCAAGGGACTAACGTGAGTACAGGGGCAGGGGACTAATGTCTCCACTCACCTGTAGGGCCGCGCCTCGCGGCCTGCGCTTTGTGTGGGCTACGGCTGAACCGGTCGCCCGTGTTTGTCGAACGCATGCACGGTGAGGCTGGCTGCGCCGGCGCCGTACACTGGAACGGCCACGGAGGTGATTCTTCGCTCTTTCTCATTCATAACCGAAAACGAAATACGCCAAGCCGTCTCCATCGGAAACATTCCCTCGCGGAACGGCGGACGCAGCGTTCCCCACATTTCTTTAACGTTTGCTTGGCTCGAGAGTTCGAATTGCTGGATCCCATCCGCTCCGCTCGACGCGCTCCTCTGCTCGGCCGCCGCCCGGGCGATTCGCAGGGCTTCGACGGAATCGATCCAGCCCTCGCGCAGGATGTTATCTCCTTCGCTCGGCCACTGGCGTCCCAAAGGCGCATCCATCACCGTCTGCTTGATACGCCCGTGGCACGGCACGGTCACGTAGAGGTTCTCTTGTTTGCTTCGCGAATGAAACTGTAGCCACCAGCCGCCATTCATCGCCAGCCGGCCCTCCGCATTCATTGCAGGCAGGCGGACCGGCGAAAAAGCAAGGTAAGCTCCTGAAATCATGTTGGACACAATGCGCATCACGCCCGCGTCTGCTGCCCAAGCCTTCGCGAGCGGCAGTGCCAGCCCATACGCCTCCTTGGCGCTCACCTCCCGAGGTCCCTCGAACTCCTCGATGCTGCGCTCATGCGCGCGCTGCATCCTCGCTGCTTCCGGTTCGAAAATTGACAGCACCTGCTTAACCAGCGCTGCGGCCCCTCGAAGCGCTTCGTGCAAGTCCGCTTCTGTGTAGTAGGTCCACTGCATCGGCAGCGGACCAATTCCGAACAGTTGGAAAAGATTCACCGCCAGCTGAAAGGGGCGATCCGGCGTCGGTGCGAACCGCGGTGAAGTCAATCCCACCCCCAGGGCCATCGTGAATTCCTTGCTGAAGGCTTTCGGCTTTTTGTCGACGCCCAGAAGCGCCACGACGCCGCCTACGATCTCTTTATGAAGCATCTCGCCATCCACCGCGTCGGGATATCGTGTGTAGTCGGGGAATTCTTCCTTCAGCCATTTGCGCACGACGCGCGTGAAATCCACCCGCACGGACTTCCCCATTTTTGCGGGATCGAACAGAACCTTGTGCGCCTCGTGGGTCGCCATCAGGTGCGGAACGCCTGCCAGCGATAGTTGCGCGCGAACCTTTGCCCCAATTTCTTCGACTAGCTCCATCCACGAGAGCACGGTCACGAATATTTCTTCGGGCGTAGCCCTTCCGGGTTCATTCGCCTTGAGCTGCATGGAGCTGGTCTGCAACTTAAAGTGGATGCCGGTGGCCTGAGCGATTTCAGCGAGCATCTTCTCGATCGAGGGGTCCTCTGCATCGGTTGCTTCAAAGACCAGCAGCGCCGAAAGATCGAATCGTTGTTTTCTCTGAAAGGATTTGCCGTCGAGCAGCACCAACTTTGCCGAACTGCTCTCACTGGCGCCTTTCCACCGGAAGCCTTCTGCCGAAAGCAGAAAATGCAGGCTCTTGATCTGGGCAGCTCCGAGGTTCGTCAGTTCCTCCGCGATCTTGAGCGCGCGTTCAAATGGCGCTCCTTTTGTTCGCTCTGGCCGAAATTGCTGAACCGTTGTTCTCCCGCGCGCGGAAGTCGCCACCAGGTTGAGGTCGATCTCGGCGTGGTCGGTGCCGGCGGCGCCCTCGCGCAGTTTCCGTACGAATTGCCGGATTGCGGAAACAGGCTCATCCTGTTCCAGCGGGATCGTCGCAAAGGACTGGATCTGCATTCGTGCCGCCTCGGAGCGTTGAGTACTTGCTTCCTTAATTTTGTCGCAAGCGCCGGTCGAAAACGCAAAGCGCTGTGGCCAGGCTGGGCGTTGAAGATAATAAGCAGAAAGCCGCCCAGCGTCTGCAAAGCTGCAACACGACGCTAAGCAACTCAGGGTGCGGCAGTTACATAAAATAGGAAGGTAGTACAGGCCGTGATGCCGATTCTCGCGGCTATAATCGGCGGGTGTATTATTTTTCGTTTCACACTGTCGATTTGGCGCCGCTTAGTTCGACTTACCTGTAGAGGCCGGAGCCGGGGCCGAATAGCGGCCCTAATAGGGCTAGGCCCTGGGATTTGATCACGGAGAAAAGGAGCCAGGAATGAGCAAAGTGCGAGTTTTGGTCGGCACACATAAAGGTGCGTTCGTGCTGACCGCCGATGGAAAGCGTGAAAAGTGGGATGTGAGCGGCCCGCATTTCGCCGGCTGGGAGCTTTATCACTTGAAAGGATCGCCGGTCGATCCAAATCGGATCTATGCATCGCAAACGAGCGGATGGTTCGGGCAGATCATCCAGCGCTCCGACGATGGCGGCAAGACTTGGATTCAGCCAGGCACGCCGCCCGGCGAACAAAATCCGCAACAGGGGCCCCAGAAGGGCGAGAGCAACAAATTCGTCTACAACACGTTGCCCGAAAAAGGAGGAAAGCCGCTCACCACGCACCAGTGGTACGACGGCACGCAACACCCCTGGGAGTTCAAGCGCGTCTGGCATATCGAACCGTCGCTCACCGACGCGGACACCGTCTACGCTGGCGTCGAAGATGCGGCGATTTTCAAATCGACCAATGGCGGCAAAAGCTGGGAGGAAATGCCCGGCCTACGCGGGCATGGCACGGGTCCAAAATGGCAGCCGGGCGCGGGCGGCATGTGCCTGCACAGCATCGTTCTCGATCCGAAGGATCCGAAACGGATGTACATAGCCATCTCCGCCGCAGGCGCGTTTCGCACCGATGACGGCGGCAAGAGCTGGAAGCCCATCAACAAGGGGCTGAAGTCCCAATTCATTCCCGATCCCAACGCCGAAGTCGGTCACTGCGTCCACCACATTGCCGCGCATCCTGCGCGCCCCAACGTGCTCTTCATGCAGAAGCACTGGGACGTGATGCGCAGCGACGATGCCGGCGACTCCTGGCACGAAGTCAGCGGCAATCTCCCCACCGATTTCGGATTCGTCATCGACGTGCACGCGCACGAGCCCGAAACGATCTACGTCGTCCCGATCAAGAGCGATGGCGAACACTTTCCGCCCGAGGGCAAGCTACGCGTCTACCGCAGCCGCACCGGCGGAAACGAGTGGGAGCCGCTCACCAAGGGCCTGCCGCAAAGCGATTGCTACGTGAATATTTTGCGTGACGCCATGGCTGTCGATTCGCTGGACAAATGCGGCATATACTTTGGAACAACGGGCGGACAGGTGTACGCTTCGAATGACGCGGGCGACAACTGGGCGCCCATAGTACAGAATCTTCCGGCCGTATTTTCCGTGGAGGTACAGACGCTGTCATGATTCGTGTTGTATTGCCGCCGCATCTGCGGACGCTGGCGCACGTCGGCATGGAAGTGAGCATCGACGTACAGGGCTCGATCACGCAGCGCTCTGTGCTCGACGCGCTCGAGGCTTCTTATCCCATGCTGTGCGGCACCATTCGCGACCACGATACGAAGGAGCGCCGGCCGTTCCTGCGCTTTTTTGTCTGCGGCGAAGATTGGTCCCACGAATCGCCAGACCATCCGCTGCCGCAGGACGTGGCGCGCGGCAAAGAGCCTTTTCTAGTCATCGGCGCCATCGCCGGCGGCTAGGCCTCGCACTCGGCGCTCCCGCCAAGTTGTCATTCCGAGGTCACCGTCGGGCGCGCCGTTCGCGCCCAAGTCCTGCGGTGACCGAGGAATCCCTCCTCGTCTTTGCGATTTTCGGTCGCGACGCGAAGTCAAAGAATCTCTCCGGCGGGCCCTGCTTGCGCTGAGCCCCGAAGGGCGTCTAAGGGCTGGTTCATCAGTACTCATAACGGCATAATCACGGGCTCGTCGCGAGGAATCGCGTCCAGCGTCGCCTTGTCAATGTTCAGGTGCGCCATGACGAGCTCCGGCGGCGTGTGCGTCAGCCATTCGGAAAGCGAGAGGTCCTGATAGAAGCTGCTGCGGAACATCTCCAGGAACTTCAAATCCGTGTTGCCGGTATTCTCGATGTAATGCGGCAAAGTTTGCTGCACGTAGCCGACGTCGCCCGCCTGGAAATCCATGGTGCGCGCGCGCCCACCGGTGGCGAACACAGTCATTCGGCCTTGCCCGGCGAAATAGTATTGCCATTCGTCGGCATTCTGATGCCAATGCAATTCGCGGATCCCTCCCGGATGGACCGTCACGATGGCCGACGCAATCCTCTGCGATACCTTGAACTGACCCGAATCCACCACGCGCACTTCGCCACCCTTAGTGCGGTTCGTGACCGGCATCTGCAGCGTGCGAAACGCGAAATCGGTTTTGGATGGCCCGCGCGTTCCCGCGGCAGCTTTCTGGTCGGCTTCCAGCGGGCCCGGAACTTCGCTCTGAAAAATAAACAGCTCCCTTTGGGGCAGCTTGCCGAAAGCCTTCTGCGGAACGCCCAGACTTTTGGCCAGCACATCCTTGGGCGTGTGCGCCATCCAGTCAGACAGCAAAACGGTGGCATACTCCGAAAAATTGCCGTCGTCGAAAACGAGCAGGAACTCCGCGCCGTCCGGATTCAATCCCTGAATTGAATGCGGTATCCCTGTGGGGAAGTACCACAGATCGCTTTCCTTCACGTCCGCGACAAAGCTTCTGCCGTCGTTATCGATGGCCGTAATGCGCGCGCTGCCGTAGAGCATGTACGCCCACTCCGCGGCCGTGTGCCAGTGCAGCTCGCGAACGCCTCCCGCGGTGAGCCGCATATCCACGCCGGCCATGGTTGTGGAGACGGCCAGCTCGCGCACAGTGACTTCGCGCGACCATCCACCCTGATGCAGCCGCTTGTGAGCGATCGAGAACGGATATTTGAACGTCTGCACCCCGCCGGCGTCTGTCGGCGGCGGATTGCGCGAATCTGTATTCTGCGAATCGAGCGGCGCGTTCTTGGGACCGGGCTCGCTCGCGTCGCGCGCGGAAGCCGGTTTCGTGGCCCCATTCGAAGATTGGTCTTGCGCGAACATGTTCGCCACCGAACTTACCCCGGCGCCTGCCAGTGCGCCCGAGCTCACCTCCAGAAAATCCCGCCGCGAAAATTTCGAGTCGCTCTGATCGTCATCCATGCGTCGTGTCTATTGCCTCCTGGCAAAGAATTCTACGCTAATTTACGTCCGAGTTTGCCGTAACGGCACAGGATGCATTTTTGCATCTCACGGGAAACCCGCCGGAGCAGTAAGGCAAAGCAAAAGCGAAGGCGGATAGGAGGCGTTTTGCTTAGCTCCAGCGCACTAAGGTCTGTCCCGTATTGTGCAGACAGGGCCCATAGCATATCTATACGCTGGCAACGTTGGGGCGTTCCCCGTCCTCGCCTTGCCCAGAGGCGACTGTGCCCATACCAGCCAAAATCCTCCTCGTGGATGACCATGCGTTTGTCCGCAGCACACTCCGTTCTTTGTTGAGGCAGCAGCCACATTGGCAGGTTTACGAAGCTCATGATGGCCACGCCGCACTGGAGCGCGCACGCGAAATCCAGCCCGACGTGGTCGTGATGGATATCGTCATGCCAAACATGAGTGGCATTGCCGCCGTCTACGAATTGCGCCGGATCGTGCCCCAAACCAAAGTCGTTTTGATCAGTAGTCACTACACGGAAGAAGAAGCCGCCCATCTTGCTCGCCTCTTCGGTGACGGTAATTTCATAGAGAAATCGCAAACGGGTACGAAGCTGGTGTCCACGATCAGCCGCATCCTCCCTTTGGAAAGCCAGGCAGTCTGACCCCGCGGCCCGATTAATTCAGCAACGAGCGATCTGCAGTTCGTCTCCCGCATTGCATTCGCGCGCGCCGCGGCGTATGTTGCGGGCGGGCGCGAGCGTAGGAGGTCAACATGAGACTCACGACTGATCGAGGGATTCTCGGGCGAGGCATTCTTAGCGTCGTCGGAATCGCAGCCGCATGCCTAATGGGCCCGGCGACAGCCCGCGGACAGGGCGGGGCAGCGGGCGGGCAAACCGCTGCCAGCGGGCAGACACAACCCTACGGCGCGGCAGCTTCGGCGGGAAAGCCGCTGATGTCCGACCAATTCTTCAAAAATGTGCAAGTGCTCAAAGGAATCCCCGTGGACCAATTCCTGGGGACGATGGGTTTCATTGCCGCGTCGCTCAGCGTGAACTGCACGGAATGCCATCAGGCGGCAGGCCGAGGCCTGGTCAGGGATTACGCAGCGGACAATCCGAAAAAGCAGAAGGCGCGCCAAATGATGCTCATGGTGAAGGCCATCAACCAGGCCAACTTCGGCGGCACGCACAGAGTGACCTGCTGGACCTGCCATCGCAGCGACACGCAGCCTCCCGAGACGCCAAGTCTGGCGGTGCAGAATGGCGCCGTGCCCGACAAAGATCCCAATGACATTGAGGTTCCGGACGAGCCGATTCCGTCACCGACCGCCGATCAGATCCTCGACAAATATATTCAGGCGCTCGGCGGGGCAGAGCGGCTGGCCGCGATCACCAGCCTTTCCGCCAAAGGGACCTACTCGGGCTTTGACACCGATCTGGGTAAGGTACCCGTGGAGGTCTTTGCGAAATCTCCCGGGCAAAGCACGACCATCGTGCATCGCTCCGAGAAGGCGCAAAACATCACCACCTTTGACGGCCACAACGGCTGGATCGCCATGACCAACACCATCCTTCCGGTGAAATCGCTGAGCGGAGGAGAACTCGACGGCGCTCAACTGGACGCGGAGATGTTCTTTCCCGTCGGCATCAAGAAATATCTCCACGATTTCCGCGTTGGCTTCCCGCCAACCAGCATCGACGACCATCTCGTGCAAGTCGTCCAGGCGACGGCGCCCGGCGGAACGCGAGTGAAGTTATTCTTTGACGCAAAATCGGGTTTGCTGGTGCGGGTGGCGCGGTTTGCGGAAACGCCGCTGGGTTTCAATCCTTCGCAGATGGATTATTCGGATTATCGCGACCTCGCCGGCGTCAAGGTGCCCTTCCACTGGACGCTGACGTGGACCGACGGGCGCTCCGAGTTTGAGATGACCGACGTGCAGCCGAACGTGCCGCTCGACGCGGCCAAGTTCGGCGAACCCATGCTTCCCAAGCCCGCCGCCACGCCCTAGCCGTGGGTCCATAACGCTTTTTTAGCGTGTCATTCTGAGCGAAGTGGCCGCGTCCTCTTATCGGCGCTGTTCCAGCGCCGCGCCGCCACGAAGTCGAAGAATCTCTCCGTCCGTCGCATTGTAGCCCAGGGCGCCCGCGACCGGCGCGAAAGCGCCCGCCACAACAAAGAAGTTGCGGGGCCCTGGGGCTTTTCGTTTGTGGGTCGCAACTTTTTATGGTGAGCGGAGCGAATCCACAGCCGCGACAATTCCCTTCGCCGTCAACGGGGCCGGGTCCGCTATGCCTGCAACGTGTCATTCTGAGCGAAGCATCGCGACGCTTCACCGGAAATCGCTGCTTCGCGATTTCCGTCGCGATGCGCAGTCGAAGCGCGTATTTTGCCGCCGACGCTTTTCGGCGAATCTCTCCGTCTCCGCAACTGCCTGCGGTCAGGCGAGCGCCAGGTAAGAGCGAGCGGTCAGGCGAGCGCCAGGTAAGAGCGAGCGGTCAGACGAGCGCCATGGAAGAGCGAGCGGTCAGACGAGCGCCAAAGAAGACCGCACATGCGCGGCGGTACGGTCGATGATTTCTGGCAGCGTGATCTGCGGACGAAATCCCGTGAGCGCGTATAGCTTCTCGACCGACGGAACGCGCCGCTGCATATCTTCGTAGCCGCTGCTGTAGGCATGATCGTAGGGCGTGTACAAAATCTGTGAACGGCTGCGGAGCTGCTCCCGCACCAGCAGCGCCAGCTCTTCGATGGAAATTTCCTGCGTGCTCCCGATGTTGATGACTTCGCCGAAGGCCTGCGCGTCGATCAGCCGGGTGACGGCTTCGACGGTATCGCGAACGTCGCAGAAGCAGCGCGATTGTTTGCCATCTCCGTGGATAGTGATCGGCGCGTCTTCGAGCGCCTGCTGCACAAACGTGGGAAGCACCATGCCGTACCGCGCGTTTTGCCTCGGTCCGACAGTATTGAAGAACCGCACGACAATCGCCGGCAGTTGTTTCTCTTCCCAGTAAGCGAGCGCCAAAAACTCGTCGAGCATTTTCGACGCGGCGTAGCTCCAGCGGCTCTTTCGCGTCGCGCCGAGCACCACGTCGTCGTCCTCGCAGAAGGGAATCTTGTTGCTCTTGCCGTAGACCTCCGACGTGGAAGCGATGAGCACAGGCGTCCCGTTTCGCGCTGCGGCTTCCAGCACGACGTGCGTGCCTGTCACGTTGGTCTCCATCGACTCGACTGGCTTCTCGAGGATCAGCTTCACTCCGAGCGCCGCGGCGAGATGCACGACGAAGTCGGCCTCACCGACCAGTCGCTCGACCGTGTCGCATTCCTGAATGCTGCCGAAGTGGAAATCCACCGCGCCGCTATCCACCAGGTGCGCGATGTTGTCCAGGCTCCCGGTCGAAAGATTATCGAGTACGGTCACGCGCTCGCCGCGAGCGACGAGCCGCTCCGCCAGATGCGAACCGATGAACCCTGCCCCGCCACTGATGAGAAAACGCATTTTCAGTCGGCTCCCTCGCGATATTCGGCGTTTTCAAAACCCAGCCGCGGGATCGCCTGCCAGCGCCGGTCGCCGCGGAAATAATCGATTTGGCCGCGCAGCCGCCAGAAGATGTGCAGGAATCGGAACGGAAAAACTTCCAGCGCCGACAAAAAGATCAATTTCATTTTCTCGGGAGTGGGATAACGCGGGTAGCGCCGCTCGCTCTGGCGAATCGAAAGGATCGAAAAGAATATCGTCAAGCCATAGCCCCCGCCCAGGATCACCGGCGCGAATGTCCAGTTCAGGCAGCCGAGCATTGCGGCCAGCAGGATCGAAATCCACGCGACCGATTCCACCAGCGGCACCAGCAATTCGTAGATCCACAGCCACGGCAGCAGGACAAATCCGACGCGCCCGTATTGCGGCCGGAAGAGCATCCCGCGAAACCGCCACAGCACGTCGCAGAGGCTGTTGTGCCATCGGGCGCGCTGGCTGGCGACGTAGCGATAGTTTGGCGGAACTTCGGTCCACACTTTGGCATCGGGCGCAAAGCGAATGCGGTTCGGCAGATTGTTCGCTAGGATATAGCGGTGAATCTTGAACGTCATGTCCATGTCTTCGGCCAGGCAATTGGCGTAGCCGCCCACGGCGCGCAGCACGTCAGTGCGGAAAAGCCCCAGCGCCCCGGAGATATTCGGCGTCATGTTCAGGAATGACCATCCCAGCCGCGACATGAAAAACGCGCGTGCATATTCGATCACCTGCGCGAATTCAAAATAATTGCGCGGCGAATGAATTCCGCGAAGCCGCCCGCGCGCGACGTCGCAGCCATTCACCGCATGCAGGCTGCCTCCCACCGCGATCGTGCCGGGATCTTCCAGGACAACGCCGATCATCCGCCGCACCGCGTGTTTTTCGAGCAGGCTGTCGGTGTCTGTCACCAGTGCGTATTCGCCGGCAGCGATCTCCAGTGCGGCGTTGGTGGCGTCGCCCTTGAATCCGGCGCTCAGCTTGCGCACCACCACGAGCCGCCGATCGCGTGAACTGCGCCACACGCTGAGAATCGGTCGGTGCGGCAGCTTCGAAACAATCGGCGAATCGTCGAGATCGAGGTCGTAATGTTCTTGAAGCAATTCAAACGTCGCATCTGTGCTTCCGTCATCCACGAACAGGACTTCCATGTTCGGGTAGTCCAGCTCCAGGAACGCCCGCGCCGCGCCCAGGATGCAGGCTTCTTCGTTCTTCGCCGGAGCGATGATGGTCACGCGTGGCATCAGCAGATGGGAGAGCGCCAGATTGCGGACAACGGTGTATTCGGTGTGGCGCTTGCTATAGAGGAACGCAAGGACCATCAGCGCGATGTAGCTGATGGTGCTGCCGGCGTAATACCAGAAAAAGATCCAGTTCGCGCGAGCGATAGTCGGTCCTAAGCTAGAAGTGAACGATGCCCCGAAGTTAGAAACGAACAACGTAATTCACCCCATACGAATCGCTGGCCAGATGATTTGCCCCGTACAGAACGCGGAAGTAATACGCGCTCGCGCTGGTGCTCTTCGTGAGCCAGTAGCGCGCTCCGCCGCCGAATTCGCGCGAGGAAACGTTGTTGATCTGCAGGACATTGGAAAGCTCGGAATCGAAAGCGACGCCGGGCATTACGCTCAGCCTGCGTGTGAGTGGAATATTCAGCTTCGCGCCGCCCGAGGGTGTCCACGTGCTCGCGGAGCCGATCGTCTCCCGGATAGCCCCGGCGCGCAGCGTGAGCGTCCAATCGTGCGGAAAATAAATGGTCGCGGCCGGGCTGACGAGCAACACGTTCACCGCCGGCGAAAAACTGTAGCCCCTGTCGGTCAGACTTAAATTCGTTTCCAATGCGCGAATCAGGCCCGCGCGACGAAGTGGATCCCGCTCAGATTGATAAAGCGTGCGCCCGATCTCGAAAGAGCCAGACCATGTTGACGTGGTGCTGGTGTTCGAATTGAGGCTGCCTCCGGCGGTCAGATATGTCTTTCGGTCCGGCTTCAGGGTGAAGTAGGAACCGCCCCCGCCAAAGCGCTCGCCAAAATAGCTCCCGCCCGTGGCGATAGCGTCCAGCGTCAATCGCGGAATCAGGCGAATCGTCGCGTCCAGTGACCCGACGCTTGATACGCGCCCATTGCTGTAGTTCTGCCCATCAAAGCCGAAGGTAATTTGACCCGCCGTTCGGTCGCCATCCCGATTCGTTTGCGCCTGCGCGGCCGTCGCCAGTAAGACACAGGCGATTGCGACGGCTATATGTTTGAGAGCCATATGCTCCAGTGCAAAGCGAAGACACGAGCGGCGCTGCTGCTCACGCCCGCTTCACACAAATGAGCGTAAGGGTATGTCTGTAGAAAACGAATGGTAAGTTGAGATCATTCTCAGCGGGAGCTTAGGGGCGGTACGTGCTACTCCTACGGACCTACGCGCCTGGTACCAAAGGTTTAGAACTCCCTCGTCGCCCAGTTCCTGCGCTGCTGCCCGGCAGCCTAAGGTTTAAACGTAGCGGGTGTGCCTTATCAACGGCCTTTGGCGCGGCATCCCGTGTTGCGCGATGATGCCGAAGTGAAAATTGCGGACTACCACTAAAAGGAAGAATGACGAGAAAGCTAAAGCCGGTCCATCCCGGGGAAATGCTGCGCGAAGAATTCATGAAGCCCCTGGGCCTCAGCATGAACAAACTGGCAATGGACCTTCATGTTCCGGTCACGCGCATCGCCGAGATCGTGAATGAACGCCGCGGCATCGCCGCGGATACCGCCTTGCGGCTTGGCCGCTACTTCAAAAATAGCGCCGAATTCTGGCTGAACATGCAAAAGCACCACGAGCTCGAAGTCGCCAAAGATGAGATAGCGGAGAAAATCGACCGCGACGTCCGCCCCTTCGAGCCCGCTTCCTCGCACTAGGCACGTCCCACTAGAAGGTAAGCCTCTGCCGGTCATTCCTTAAGATCCAGTTTCCGCCCGAGCGGCTGGTTGCTCCGGCCTGATTATGGGGACCATGATGTTGACTTCGAACCTCGTCTCCAGTTTTGCACGATGGAGTTCCTGAGGAAGGAGAGCTTCTACCCAGTTAATGATTTCGAAAGCTCCATTCACAAGTGTAGTCGCCCGTTCTTGAGACACCTCTTCAGTTCCGACGGATGCCCTGCCAGTGTGAACATATGAATGTCTCGCCGAAGCCAGATTTTTGAATAGCTCCCAGAGCTTTGGATCGCTTTTTAGAGTTCTGCCGGTAACGCTCTCCAAAAGGACGTCGAATTGCTCGGCCGTTCTTGGTCGGAGCCAAAAACTATCGCGTGTGTTAATCCAGTTCCAGAGGACTGCCGGTATTTGTCTCGTAACCGCCAACTGATCTAGCGACCAATCGATGAAAGCTTCCAGAGCCGCGTAGGCGAGCACCACTGCGGGGCCGATCTCAGCAAGTAGGGCAGGCGCATCGAGCAGCAATATTTCCCACGCGAGGGGCTTAAATGCACTCGGCACCTGACCGACGCGGTTCCAGACGGTGTCATTCACAATATCGAACTGGACCTTGAGGGGCCCTCCACCCCTTCGGCGATGCAGGGCGGGATCTGCCGGGAGAGATTGTTCTTGGTCAGTTAAGTATTCGAGAACCCAAAATGTTCCATCTGGACGCAGAGTCTTAACATTGCTGGACCGAACGAGATATTTATAACGCAGCAACCAGTTATTCATCATTTCAAATGCGAGTGTAATGGGCGGGTCGCCTAGGCTCGACGGGGGTTGAGCCTCGGCTGAAACGCGGTGTCTGTCGAAGTCCGCTTTGATGAAATCTATTTGGAATAGATTGGCTTGGACAGTTGGCTGGCCGTCCACTAAGACGTGTCCTGGATTCTGCACCGTCGCTGGTACGATGAGGGCGCTGAACTCCCGAAAGGGGGTTTTGAACAGAGAAGCGCTCTGAGACTCAACCGCGGCGAGCTGGGGCCGATATATCCGTACTACATACGGGGGGATTTGAAGCTCCTGGAAATGTAGCTGCGCCCCTTGCGGAACGGAAAACGCAAATGGCATTAATGCTCGAAACCGCGCGATCACGGCCCGATAGTACCTAAGTAGATAAAGAAAGAGAAGTCAAGGCGTTACGCCGACCCCGGAGACTCGAAATTAACGGATGCTGCCGTGAATGTTGCCTGCAATCTTTAGTTCTGATCGTATTTGACCCTCGCGATAGAATACATGCAACGCTTGCGAAGGAGCGCACCAATAGGCGCGCGTTTTCCGCAAGCGCCGAAAATCGTTGCGGACGTCGGCGAAAAAATTTAGCACCCCCAATCGCGAGACCCGCCAGAATCAGTTAATTCGAACAAACCACTCCCGCGGCGCTTTTCTGGTGTCGACTCCCGTTGGAAATTCGCCCCCGACTCTGCGCCCTCCGTGTCTCTGTGCCCTCTGTGTTAAATTCCCGTTCCCCGCTTCACTTTTCATCGCCACTTTTGCGCCGGGAAAAAGACTTGTAGCTCAGGGCGCGGCGCCCTTTGCCGGCCCTGACGCTTTTTCCTGTCGCATATTCGCTCACAATATCGGGAGACGCCACGAGCAACTAACCTCTGCATTATCAGCACTTGCGCAAAAAGGCGTCCGCAACTCCCGCAGAATCAGCACTTACATTTTCAAAGGACCTAAACATGACTGGAATCAATACTTACAAAAAAATCTCCGATCCGATCAGGAGCCGGAGCGAAAAGGCTACCAACAGGATGCGCTTTTCGCGGCAAACGAGTTGGTCCCGAGCGAACGACGTGAGCCGAGGGATCTCTCCTAACAGGTGCGCTCACATCGTTAGGTTGGCCGTGCCGCACCGCCGGACTTGTCGCTGAGGTGTCGGCGCCGAGGCTTTTCTCGGCGCGAGACCTGAGGCTTTTGTCTGCGAAAGCGCATACGTCGATGCATTCGCAAGCCCAGCAGAATGCGCACTTACACAAAAACACCGGGGGTCTTCGCGCGAAAGTCATGGACATCAGGAGCTTTCGCGCGCCAAAGAAGACAGTTGGAGGAATCCGTTCTTGGTTTCACCGAGCACACGGCGCAAGATTGCATTCACGGACGGAACATCGTAGCCTCAGGGAAATTCGGATCACTGCAGAGTAGGGGGCGAAAACATGGCGAGAGGGAAAAAGCGAGCCGTTGGGCGGCGAGAGTTCCTGAAGGGAGTAGCGGCGGGAGCTGGAGCACTCGCGGCTGTGGACACCCTGGCTGCAAAGGCAGCGGCACCGGCCGCGCGGGCGCGCGTATTCCCGCTCCCGGCCGTGGAGGGCGATCCGCCGCCGACAACCGGCGAAGTGCTTACCGTCGACCGCACCGGCTCCGACTTCATGGTCGACGTCTTCAAATCGCTCAATCTCGAGTACGTGTGCGCGGTGGCAGGTTCGAGTTTCCGAGGACTGCACGAATCGGTGGTCAACTACGCCGGCAACAAGAATCCCGAGTTCATCACCTGCTGTCACGAAGAGTCTTCGGTGGCCATGGGACATGGCTACGCCAAGATTGAGGGCAAGCCTCTGTGCGTTTTTGCGCACGGCACGGTGGGCCTGCAGCATGCCTCGATGGCCATCTACAACGCGTTTTGCGATCGCGTGCCGGTGTATATCGTCATCGCCAACAATCTGGACGCGCTCACGCGCGATCCCGCTTACGGCGAGTGGCCGCACAGCGTGCAGGACGCCGCCGCGATGGTCCGCGATTACACGAAATGGGATGACCAGCCCGCTTCGCTGCAGCATTTTGCCGAATCCGCGGTGCGCGCCTACAAAATAGCCATGACGCCGCCGATGGCTCCGGTGCTGTTGGTGGCGGATAGCGAGCTGCAGGAAAACCCGATCCGCTCGGACGCCAGGCTGAGCATTCCGAAGGTGACTTTGCCCGCGCCGCCGGTAGGCGAATCCGGCGCTGTGGCCGAAGCGGCGCGGATGTTGGCGCAGGCGGAAAATCCGGTCATCGTGGTGGGCCGCAATACGCGCACGCAGGCCGGCATCGATCGGCTGGTCGAGCTGGCCGAAGCGCTGCAAGCTTCCGTGATCGATATGAACGACCGGATGAATTTCCCCACGCGGCATCCGCTGAATCAGTCCGCGCGACGCAACGCCGTGGTGGCCAACGCAGACGTGATCCTGGGACTCGAGGCTTCGGATTTCTGGAGCGCGGTGAACACGTATCACGATCAGGTGCACCGCAGCTCCCGTTCGCTGCTCAAGCCGGACGCGAAACTGATCAGCATCACCGCCGGCGATCTTTACACGAAGGCGAATTACCAGGACTTCAACCGCTTCACCGAAGTCGATATGGCGATTGCGGGCGAGGGCGAGGCGACGCTGCCTTCGCTGATCGAACAAACCAAGCGCCAGATGACGGCCGAGCGCAAGCGCGTGGCGCAGGATCGCGGCGCAAAACTCGCGGCGGCTCACCAGAAAGCTCTCGAAGCCGCGCGCGACGAAGCGGCCTACGGATGGGACGCCAGCCCGATCAGCACGGCGCGCGTAAGCGCCGAGCTTTATGCGCAGATCAAAAACGAAGATTGGGCGATGGTGTCGATCCTCCAGCACTTCAGTTGGTGGCCGATTCGGCTGTGGGATTTCAACAAGCAGTACCAATTTCTCGGCAGGCAGGGAGGCGGCGGCGTCGGTTACAACGCGCCCGCCACGGTGGGTGCGGCGCTGGCCAATAAGAAGTATGGCAGGCTTTCGGTGAGCATTCAGGATGATGGCGACCTTCTGTTTGCGCCCGCGGTGCTATGGACTGCGGCGCATCATCGCATCCCGCTGCTGAGCGTCATGCACAATAACCGCGCGTATCACGAAGAGATGATGCACGTGCAGCGTATGGCCGACCGGCACAACCGCGGCATCGATCGCGGCGGAGTCGGGACGACGTTCACGGAGCCCAACGTGGATTTTGCGAAGCTGGCGCAGGGGTTTGGCGTTTACGCCGAGGGGCCTATCGAGAATCCGAAGGATTTGGGGCCGGCTATCAAGCGCGCACTCGCCGTCGTGAAGCGCGGCGAGCCTGCGCTGCTCGACGTAGTCACCCAGCCCCGCTAGGCGCTAAGAGCTAAGTTACCGATGCTCGGCCGGTGGAGCAGCCGTCTGCGACGAAATTTCGGAGACCGGCGTCATCGCGCCTTTGAGGGAGAAAAGAAAAACGCTGTCGCCGCGCGGCGCTCCGGCGAAGAGACTGCCGCCCGAGTACACGGCGACGTATTCGTCACCTTGGTACTCGAAGACGCTGGCCGGAGCGTTCACGCCGGCGCCGGTCTGGAACTCCCAAAGGCGCAGGCCGCTCGAGGAATTCAGCGCGGTGAGCCGACCGTCGTTTCGGCCCACGAAGGTGAGGCCGCCCGCGGTGGTCACCGATCCGCTGTAGCAGCTATCTTTCCACCGCTGCTGCCACACGAGCTTGTTGGTTTTCATGTCCAGCGCCGCGAAGATCCCGTTTGACCCGATGGGCATACCTCCGAAGGCGCTGCCCAGATATCTCTGGCCGCCGGCGTCCGGGAATTTTTCGTTCTCTTCGCCGCCCTTGAAGAAATTGGCGCCGTCGCTGGCGCAGACGTAGTAAAGATTCGTCTCAGGATCGTAGGAGCTGGGAGGCCAATTCGCGCCGCCGCGCGCGGAGGGCTTGACAACAACTCCGTCGGCCCAGAACGGCGTGAAAATGCGGCCCTGGTTGACGAGCGTGAAGCCTTCCGGCGCGATGTCGATTGACTGCGGCACGAACGCGTCGCCGCGAGGAATCGGCTGCGTCGCCGAAGTAAATTGCCGCGGCTCCTGAGCGACCGGCTTTTCGTCGATGCCGATCAGCGGCTTGCCGTTGGTGCGATCGAGGATGTAGACCCAGCCGGCCTTGTTGGCTTCGGCAGCGGCTTTGCGAACGCGGCCGCCAATCTTGACGTCGAAAAGCATCACGGGATTCGGGCCGTCGTAATCCCACAAATCGTGATGCACTTGCTGGAAGTGCCAGCGATACTTGCCGGTCTTCGCTTCGATGGCGACCATGGAATTGGCGAACAAGTTGTCGCCGGGGCGGATGTGTCCGTTGAAGTCGGGCCCGGGATTGCCGGTGGTGAAGTAGAGCAGACCGAGCTCCGGATCAACCGCGGGAGTCTGCCAGATCGCCGCGCCGCCGTATTTCCATGCGTCGCTGTCTTTAGGCCAGCTGTCGTGGCCGATTTCACCGGGGCCGGGAATTGTGTAGAAGGTCCAGATCAGGCGCCCGTCTTTGGCGTCGTACGCTTTGACGCGCCCGCGCGTGCCGTTTTCGCCTCCTGCGAAGCCGGCGATCACCATGCCGTCGTAATAGAGCGGCGCGGCGGTGATGGTGTAGCCCTGCTGCCATTGCTCGGCTTGAATCGACCAAAGCGGCTTGCCGGTTTTCTGATCGAGCGAGACGAGGCGGCCATCGAGTTGGCCGACGTAAACCTAGCCGTCGCCGAGCGCGACGCCTCGGCTCGTCCATCCGCAGCATACCGTTGTTATGCCCTGGTCCAGATTGGCCTGGTATTTCCAGAGAATCTTGCCGGTGTCTATGCTGATGGCAAAAACGTCGTCGGCTCCCGTAACGATGTACAGGACGCCCTCGTAGACGACAGGCTGGGCTTCGCCAGAGTATTTATTGGCGAGCGCGGAGCCATCCAAATGCGTTTGCCAGACGGCCTTGAGTTTGCCGACGTTTTCGCGATCGATCTGTTTCAGCGGGGACCAATTCTGGCTGAGCAGGCTGCCGCCGACTTTGAGCCAGTTTTGCGCAGGCGGCGCGACAAGGTCTTGCGCAGAGAAGGCGGGTGCAGCGGCGATCCCCGAGACGCCTCGGTTCTCGGAAGCCGCAGAAGTACCAGCTGGCGAAGCTTGCTGCAGCGCGGCGTGCACGTGCGAGAGGAGAAGCAAAATCACTGTCGCGAAGCACAGCGCAAAACCGGAAGATACGCGCAGCCAACGAAGTCTCGAATTATCGCTGGAGTTTCTGCTCATGGCTGGCTCCTTCATTCGACGAATTCGAGGCTTAGCGTGTGCCGAAGACCCGCGAACGCATTTGTTTCCGCGTCCGAGAAGTACCATCTATTAGGTTAACCGCCTCGCCTGTGCAGCGAGTTTATCGGAATGCGTCTGGGATATACAACGCGTAGATTTCAGATCGGGTATAGCAGACGCTTAAGAAAATTCTTTGCGCGGGGAGATGGCCCAAGCGTATATTTCGCTAGGCCGGTAGAAAACTCGCGCCGCTCACGCAGAAATTTGGAGGCAGGGCTATGAACAAGAGGCTTTGGTTGGGTTTCCTCGTGATGATCGCTCTTTTGGCGAATTCCGTTTCGCTGGCAGCGCATCACGGAAACGCGTCATACGGCCACGCGAAACAAATCACGTTGAAGGGGACTGTGACGGAATGGGAGTGGCTCAGTCCGCATACCATACTGAAGATGGATGTAAAAGATGACCAGGGAGCCGTAGTTAACTGGATTGTTGAGTGGAATGCTCCCTCCAGCCTGATCAACTACGGCATAAACAAAAAGACGTTCAAGCCAGGGGATGAGGTCACGGTAGCGATGATAACGCCGGACAACGGTGCGCCCGTCGGGCGTATCCAGCGAGTCATGCTCGCGAACGGCACGTGGTTGCGCGGATAAACTGAGGAGAAAAGGATTCCGTTATGTCGAACCGCTTCGTGATCCCGGCCCTTGTACTTGCATCATCCATGTTTTCGCTTCCTGCGCGCGCACAATATGACCCGCGCACGCCCTTTCCCGCACCCGACCAAAATGCTCCGCCGGTGGCTCAAAACCAGGAGAAGCATATTGATGGCTGGTACAAGGAGGTGCCCGCGCCGCCAAAGGACCAGCAGGCAGCTCCGGCGCCTCGACGCGATCTGTCTGGAATCTGGGAACCGGCGGGCGGTTGGCGGGACGGCGTGCAGTTCCTTGGCGCAAAGGAATATCCCTCGGACGGAAAGCCGCAGCATGAATTGCCGTTCACCCCTTTGGGCGAGAAAGCGTGGAAATCGCACAAGCCGGGATTTGGAACCACGGAAGTTCCCATCGCGCTCAATAACGATCCCTTCGATAGTTGCGATCCCATCGGCTTTCCGCGCATAGAACTATTCAATCTGCGCGCGATACAGATCGTTCAGAATCCAAAGCAGGTGCTGATCTTTTACCAGAACGATCGGACGTTTCGCAGCATCTGGTCCGACGGCCGCGGGTTCCCGTCGGACGATATTTCCGAGCCGCGGTGGTACGGCTACTCCACCGGCAAGTGGGAGGACAACACCACGTTCGTTGTAGAGACGACCGGGCTCGACGAAAGAACCTGGATCGACAATGCCGGCCGTCCGCACAGCAGCGACTTGCGGGTCGAAGAGCGGTTCCATCGCGTGAACCACGACATCATGGAGATCACGCTGACGATCAACGATCCGCAGATGTATACGAAGCCCTGGAATGCGCTAAATAAATTCCCCATGCGGTTGCAGCCGGCCGATTTCGATCTGCGGGAAATGATCTGCTCGCCTTCGGAGCAGGCGGAATTCGATAAGCAAGTGAGCCGGCCGGCCA
The DNA here is from genome assembly GCA_963846235.1 of uncultured Acidobacteriota bacterium. Classification (GTDB taxonomy): domain Bacteria; phylum Acidobacteriota; class Terriglobia; order Acidiferrales; family UBA7541; genus Palsa-189. The sequence goes on along the minus strand of CAWJVF010000002.1, from coordinate 361,647 downwards.
TCGCAGACACGAAAAAGAAATAGCCTTCAGCCCTCGCTTACATGTTGGGGCGAGAGTAGCGACTCACAACACGCCCTGGGCTGCAAGGCAAGCGGCGCGCGGTGCTTTTAGCGGGCGCTGGTGCTGGTGGTTGTTGTGGAGCGCTCCGCCAGGAAATCCCAATGCTCGCCAGCGTGCTTGACGATCGTGGGAACATCTTCTACGAGCAAGAAGCCATCCGTCACGAGCGCGTTCGCCGATTGCTGTACGAACTTCAGATACTCATCGCGCGAGTGATAGCGCTCTTCGACCGAGAGGCGCGGATCGCGGGCTTGTTCGCGTTCCGCTTTCGTGCGCGCAAAGGGAATGTATGAGCCCATCAGCGGGAAAAATTGCTCTGTCCCGCCGATGGCGGTGTTTCGGAAATTCCATCCGGTATAAGTGGCGAGCGGCACGGCGACGTCGGGAAGCCGCAGTCCAGCGACGGCATTGCCGTCGCGGTCCACTTGCGGAACGAGGTAGGGAAGCGGCGCGCCTGCGCCGTCCTTCGCCAGCAGACGGTTTGGCCCGCGCATGCCGGCGTAGGCGGTCTGCGGCGAAGTCACGCCGGCAATTTTCGGCCAGGCGACGTCGCGTGCCCGCACCAGCGTACGATCCTGCAAGCGCGGATACCGGCTCGCCGGCGGCGCGGTGCCATCCGCAACCCATTTCTCCATGGCGATCGAGCAAAGCGCGCAGCGTGATCCGCGAATCAAACGGATTCGCAGCCAGTTGCCCCGTGCTCACCACGGGCGGGAACGGCGCCCACGTTGTGCGGCGCTCCAGACAAAAGATAGAGCCGCTCGTTCGGCAGCGGCTCGATGTCTTTGGAGCCGTCCGGCGTCGTAGTGGCCAGAGCGATGCTGCGCTCCCAATACTCGGTGTCCGAATAGGTGTAGAAGATTTTCGGCTGATGCTCGGCGGCGCGCGCGTTTTCGAGGTTTCCATCCTCGAGGCCGGTCACCGGGTCGCGCTGCTTGCGATCCGAGAACGGGAAATGCGTAGCGGTTTCCATTAGCAGCGACGTGGGAGTCGCCCATCGTACGTCGAGCTCGACGCCCGCCGCGCCCGCTCGATGTGGCCAGACCGCATCGAACACCTGCCGGTTACGTTCGTCCGTGTTGAAGCCTTCGTAGAGGTATTCGCGGAGCCAGCGGCCAGTTTGGGAGACGCCGAAACGCAAGCGTCGTTTTCGCGGAGACCGTCGCATCAGGCGCATATTTCACCCACGCTGCGGCGTCGCGCACAGCGGCGAAATCCGAGTCCCGCTACTGGCGGATTTGTTGCGAGATACGCAAGTTCGTAGGTGTGGCCGGGCTCGAATCCGCCCTCGAGGGTGACGGTGTTGCCGGCGAGCTGCCATTTCGCGCGGGGAATGGTCACCCAGTCGCTGCCGAGCTTTTCCCGCACGCGCAGCGTATTCTGTGCCGAGGCCGGATCACTGGGCGTGTAGCCAACGAGATCGGCGACCGTGGCCTTGTCGCTTCGGCTGTCTACGATGAAGGTCCCGCTGACGAGGCCCGTCACGCCCATCGCGCCGGGCAGGTCGATTTTCAGCGCGCCTTCTCTGCGCGCGTCGAATTCCCAGCCCACCATCACTATGGTGTAGCCGCGGTCGAGCAGAAATCCGTCTCCCGCTTCGGTGTCGAGATTTTTCCCGGGCGGCCCATCGAACTGCGGCAGCACGACGCCAGCGCCGCGGTTCACAATATCAAAGATGGCGATGCCGTTTCCCTTAGTGGGATCGTGCGGCTTGAGAATCACAAGATCGGCGGAGAGCTCGATTTTGCCTGCGGTATTCTTCGACGCTTTGTCCAGGTCGGCGATCACCTGGTTGCGCGCGTTGGCGGGATCGATGACGAAATAGATTTTGCCCGTCAGCCGCTCGTAGATGCCGGTCGAGCCAAACGAACGGCCTCCGGCCACGTCGCGCCGCGAAGTTATCTCCACGCGCGATACTTCCGCGCGCACGAGCGCGGGCAGGATCAGAACCCCGATCAACACCAGGAGCGTTAACTGAGCTGCGTGCCGAGCAAGGCGTTTCATCGCGTGCCTCCTTTTTTATGCGACAAAAGCGGCGTGATTTGGCCCCAAGTCTGCTCCCGCGCTCATGCCGCTGTCAATTTGTATGCCTGTACGCGGCGGATGGTCCAAACGCGGCTATCTGCGAAGAAGCTGCATAAATTGATGGCACCACTCAGCAGTAGTTCAGGTGTTTGACGTATTGCGCCTTAAATCTTGCACAGCGAGGATGAACTACCCCGCATTGGCTCGCAGCAGGAGCTTCGGCCCCGTCATTTCGTCGGAGACAAATTGTCGAACGGGATTGTAGTTGGCGAGGACCGTTAGGTCCGCGCACAAAAAACATAATATGAGTCATGCCCACGCCCATGCCAAAGCAGAAACCGGTCCGAATCCTGATCGTTGACGATCACCACGAACTTCGCAGGGCCATCCGCAATCTCCTGGAATGCCAGAGGGGATTCGAAGTGTGCGGTGAAGCCAAAGACGGCGCGGAAGCCATTCATAAATCCGACGAACTGAAGCCCGACGTGGTGGTGCTGAATATCGTCATGCCGGTGATGAACGGGTTCGAGGCGGCGCGAAAGATTCGAGAAGTCTCGCCTCAGTCTCGTGTGGTCATCCTTTCGTCCTATACGGATACGCAATTGCTCAAGGAAGCCCACAATGTGGGCGCTGTCTGCTACGTGCCTAAATCTGACGCCGAGCGGGAGCTGATCGAGGCTGTCAATACTGCCGCCGAAGGCAGGGTGCTAGGTACCTTGTTGTGAGTTCGAGGTATTTCTCGCTGGGTTTTCTGTTGAGGGATTCCGAATCGTTATGCGGTGAACGGGCCTGCCACAATTTTATTAGGGAGGGTCACTTCAAATTCGCCGGCGCAGTTAAGACACGATATATACTGCTGTCCCGTCTGGGCCAATCGGGCGCGCACGGCTATCTGAACCTTCTGCCTCACTTTGCAATGCGGGCATTCAATGGTCCTTTCGCTAGCCGTGATGCCAGCAACGCGTTGCAAGGTGGGAATCAATTCGGTGCCGGCCGCGGATTTGGGCACGAATCCGTGCCCCCATAGCTTCGTTCCAGCCTTGAATCCCGGCCCATCGTGGATCGTCAAGAACACAATCTTTGTGGTGGGCGCGATTCGGCGGATTTCGGTCGCGGCTATGATGCCATTCATGATGGGCATATTGATGTCCATCAGGACAATGTCCGGCTTCAATTCCACGACTTTTTCTACGGCTTCTTTGCCATTCTGCGCGTCGCCGCATACTTGAAAGGAATGCCAATCGAGGAGTTCGCGGATGGTTGTCCGCGCGGCGTGTTGGTCATCCACTATAAGTATGCGTGCCGTCAGATAGTTAGCCCTAGATGGCCCCGCGCGTCCGGGCAGGCTATAGTGCTGCTACAGGCTTGTCTGTACAATACGGGAAATGCCGTAGATCACTGCTGCCGTACCAAAATCTAACCTTACCGTTCACAACTCCGCCGGATAGGGTTATTTCCCCATTGGCGAATGCTAAATAAGTCCCTAAGGTTCCAACGCGTAGGTGGAGCTATTTACTTGACGGCAGGTGGAATTATTACTTCACGCATATTAATCGTCGATGATCACGATGTGGTTCTGCAGGGTGTGCGCCACATCCTTGAAACCCAGAAAGACTGGGAAGTGGTCGGGGAAGCCGCAAACGGCGAGGAAGCCTTACGGATGACGAATGAGCTTAAACCCGACGCCATCGTAATGGATATAACCATGCCCGTAATGAGCGGAATCGAAGCCACGATGGAAATCGTAAAAACATGTCCTGGATCCAAGATCCTGATCTTCACCATGCATGAGAGTCCAAGTCTTGTGTTGCCAATACGGCGAGCGGGAGCGAAAGGCGTGCTGACTAAATCGAAAGCGACGAGCGAATTGACGCCTGCGCTGCGTGCGATTATTGCCGGCCAGACGTACTTTCACTGATCACGTGCTCAGTTTCGTACTCGCGTTCCATCCCGGACACCTCGCGTGTGGGCCGATTTGTCGGCATTATCGAGATATTCCTACGAAACCTGCGTCGTCGGCGTAATCACCTACCCCGGGTCGTCATCCTGAGTGAAACCGCAATTTGTTCCAGCGTCTGCATGTCTGTTTGGTGTCGAACAGCGGCGGCGGCTGATTCATGCATATAATCCACCGCTTATTGACACCCTCCGCAAGTCGGTCAACGAGGCAAAGGGGGCTGGCCGGAAGAGTTGGGCGTGCTAATGCAAATATCATCTGGCCCTGACATTGGAGCGATGGATCTAATCGCGCCGGTGTTGGTAGCCATCCTCTTCGTTTCTGCATGTTCTTTTTTTCGAGAGCCAAACCGGCGGAATTTCAACGCGATCATGATCGCAGGTGCGGGCGCGGCGTACCTGAATGGCGGCTTCGGGAAGTGGGAATTCGTATTTACGGCCATCGTCACTTACCTGGCGTATCGCGGACTTCAATCCTATAACCTCATCGGGATCGGCTGGCTCTTTCACACCGTATGGGATGTGCTTCACCATCTTTACGGAAATCCGATTGTGCCTTTTGCTCCGGCCTCGTCTATGAGTTGCGCGATTTGCGATCCCCTGATTGCTCTTTGGTGTTTCGCAGGTGCGCCTTCCGTGTCTGACCTCCTTCGTAAAACGACCGCAGAAGAAAGCCGCCGCGCTTCTTGAGACTGCTCGCGTGAATCCGTGCGGCCGGAGCCGCTGGATCCTCTGTGCAGTGGAGTACATCGCAAGCCGATACATTTGGGGTAGTGTGCTGGCCTGCCCCGAAATCTCTTTCCTGGAAGCGTGCGGGACATGAGCCCGAGGCGGCCCAATGGATCGCAAAACACCGCACTACCACATTCGCTGGTCAAACGGGGCGCTGGACTGGGAGCCCTTCAACACACGCGCGGAAGCGGAGGCGAGTGCGAGACAGTTGATGCGCTTCGGCGAGAGTTACACAATCGAGGAATTTGACGGCACTTGCCCGCGATGCCTCCAACTGAAGTGAAATGAGTCTTTCGCGGCCCGTGTATGCAGCCTTGCCGCGGCTAGCTCTTCGAATGGGTGAGCTCTTTGTAGACGACTTCGGTGAAGCTGGAGAAGTTCGGGTTGGCGCCGGCGGGCGGTGCCGCCTCGCCGAGTTCCTTTTTGATGTCGTCGAGGGATTTGCCCTGGGCGACCAGTTGCTTGATTTTCTCACGGCGCGCGGCGGTGTTCATCAGGCGCTGCTCCAGCACGGGCTTGGTTTGCGTATTGCCGTGGCCGGGCACATACGTATCGACGTCCAGCGCGACGATGCCTTTCATGCTTTCCACCCAACCGGCGGAGGAGCCGTCGTCTTCGAGATGGATGAGCGGGTAGGGAAGCCGCATGACGGTGATGTCTCCGGTGAAGGCGATTTTCTGGTCGGGCAGATAGATGATCAGGTCGCCGCTGGTGTGTGCCGGCGCCCAATGCAACAGCACGAAGCGCACGCCGTCGATGGTCATGGATTCTTTTTTGCCGACGGTCTTCGTGGGCATGTAGCCGGTGATGTCGACGTGGCTCGGGCTGCTGCGCGGATGCTCCATCTGCTTTTTACAATTGTCCTGGGCGATGATGGTCAGGCCTTTGGGGAATCCGGGCAGGCCGTCGGTGTGGTCGAAATTGCTGTGCGTGAGGATGATGTGCGTCACGGGCTTGGGCGTGAGTTTGGCGATTTCCGCCATCACCGCTTTGCCGGATTCGGGCGTCTGCTTGGCGTCGATGACGATGACGCCGTCTTTGCCGATCACGACGCCGGAATTGGAGCCGACGCCACCTTCGATCCAGTAGACGCCACCATTCAAGGCGTGCGTCATGATCGGCGCGAATTGCGGTTGCGCTTGCGCGCGCAGAGTAAGCGCGAGCGGGCTCATGGCCGCCAGAAGCGCCGCCGCGGCCAACGCTTGAAACACAATTTTATTTTTGCGCGCCATTTCTCCTCCGGGTGCCAAGGGTTGCGCTCTGACTGAATTCAGGAGAGCGTTTGGTTACTGCGGATTGTTTTCTTCGTCGCTTCTGTCATTCAGGCGGATCGAGTGCCCGTCTGGAAACGTGATGCGTCGCCCCAAACCGAGATTTTTTGTGCCGTCCTTTGCCGGCGCTGCGATCACAGTAACCGTTTCTCCGACCTTGAACATATCCCGGGTGATTCCCGCGCGATGCAGCATGCCTGGAGGAACGGCTTCAATGCCGTAGGTGACCAGTTGGCCGTCTTCCTGCTTCACTTCCACCCACACGTAGATGTGAGGATTCGTCCAATCAAGGCGCTTCAGAGTTCCGGTGACCGTGAAACTCTTTTTGGGATCGAATTCGGCGGTGACGGAGTGGTGAGCCAATGCCGGTACCGCAGCGAGCAACAGCCCAAACAGCGTAAGCGCAAGGCCCCGTGTCTTGGTTCTCATTGTGGCTCCCCAAGGTGATTCGGTCTGGCGGTGTGTTCCCCAAGATTTGGCACGGATCGTATCAGGCGCTGTGTTTTGGCGTCAAGCAAAGGCGACTGCATTTGGCCGGAGCGCAAATTATGCGAAAACCCGCACCCTTAAAACCGAAGGGTGCGGCACCCACAACAGCGAAAATAAATTGATGCCGGTTAAAGTCCCCTTCGGAACTCGGGGCAAGCCGGCGCGACCAAAAACAACTTCGTAGGAAGCTAACGACGGCAAGCGGGATCGCCGGGCTTGTTGACGGCATTCCCCAACTCGCACTGCGGCTGATCCTGTTCGCTGGGCCGGACGATGTGGCTCTTGTCACGCGCTTCGCAGAAGCTCTCAAAGATGCGATCGTCAGGCGGAACGCCGAGCATAAAGTGCCGCGGCGTGAGGACCCAGGGCTTAGTGAACGCGACGGGATCCTCGACGGTTGCTTCGTAGACCAGCATGTCGCCGTGGCGGGTGTAGCGTTCGGTGACGTGCTCCTGATCGCTGTGGATCAGTGCGTGCGTCTCGACGATCTGGTGGCCGGGTTCGCCCGGGCCGCCGGGTTCGGTGTGACCCTGGGCGCCGCCGAGCCAGGTTTCGTCATTCAGGCCGGTGACGTCGACAACCAGAGTGTCGCCTTCCCAGTGGCCAATGGAATCGCCCAAGAATGAGCTGTCCAGATCCTTGGGATGGCCGCGGCCGTCGGTGTAAATGATGCGGTAAGTCTGGCCGATGAAATTGGACTCGTACAGAACGACAACCATTTTCGGCGTCTGCACGAACTGCAAGGGCACCATGGAGGCGCGCGGAACGCCCATGGGCTTGCAGTCGTACTGGGGATCGTCGGGGGTACTGGCGCCATATTGGTTTTTGAACAAGGCCTCAACCTTGGCGGCGTATTCGGGCTTATAGGAAGGCATGTCGGGAGTGGGCCACTTGTATGGAGAGCGCCTGCCTCCTCCGCCTAAAGTGAAGGAAACGGTGCCGTCGGAATCCTTCGTTACCGTCGTGTTGAAAGGATTGTCGTAGAAGCCTGTCAGGTCGGGATGGCCATCGGGCGCGCGCGGCGTGGGTTTTTTGGCGGCCGGCAGCCCAAGGTAGAACTTCTGGAGTTCTTCGTTCGTGTTGCAGCAGCCGGCCATATAGGCGCCCGAGGAATCGCTTTTCGCTGTGGCATCGGATTTCGCGGCTGCCGGCTTCGCCTGGGGAGTTGCCGGCAGGGCGAGCAGATACGTTGCCATCAGCGCTGCTGCGGTAGTGCCGTATCGAACGAGACTGGATTTTATGTTCATAGCGATTTGACCCCTAGAGGACTTCGGCGCGAGTTGAGACCCCCGAGCGACACTGTGCGCACTTTCTCAGGGAGCGAGCCGTTGCGAATGGGTGGATGCTATGCCCGCAGGAGGGAAGTGTCAACAAGTAGGGCTTTGGCTGGAGAGCGAGCAGCGCGAAGTGGAGGGAAAACCGCGGTCGCCAGGGCGCGGCGCCGGGCGTGCAGCAACTAGAGACCGTACGGTCCCATCTAATTTTTGCTATCGTGCGGTACGACCAGTCGGTCGCAAATACTCGATGACGGGGAAACCAGATGCGTAAAGGCCAACAGACGCGGCAGGAGATCATCCGGAAGGCCGCGCCGATCTTCAACCAAAAAGGCTACGACGGGGCGGCTCTATCCGACCTGATGAGGGCCACGGGGCTGGAAAAAGGCGGGATCTACCGGCACTTCGCAAGCAAGGAGGAGTTGGCGGCAGAGGCCTTTGACTACGCGTGGGGGCAGACGTTTGACGCGCGTATCCACGATCTGGACGAGATCGCGAACAGCGTCGACAGGCTGAAGCAACTGGTGGGGAATTTTGTCGAGAGACGCGGCATTATTCCCGGCGGCTGCCCTTTGCTCAATACGGCTATCGACAACGACGACGGAAATTCCGTGCTGCGCCAGCGCGCACGGAAGGCCCTGAGGGGCTGGCGCAGTTACATTACGTCAATCGTACGTGATGGGATCAAAGCAGGGGAGATTCGCGCGAAGACCGATGCCAAGAAGCTCGCGACGCTGATTATTTCTTCGCTCGAGGGCGCGGTTATGGTGTATCGGCTGGATCGAGACGAGAAAGCGCTGCGCGCCGTGCGAGCGCATCTAGATAACTATTTCGAAACGGGAATCCGTGCCGACTCTAAGTAATTGTTGAGGTCCACTAGCGTCCTTTGGCGTGGTCACCTTTCAAAACCATGCAAGTCGATGACGACTTGGCGACGAGACGCCCGTGTTCGTCCGTGATTTCGCACTCGATGTAGCCCATCAGGCTCCCTCGGCGCACGACTTTGCCTTCGGCTCGCAATTGAGCCGTCCATACCGGACGAAAGAAATTAATCTTTAGCTCCACGGTAGTGAAGGATTCGTCGGGCGCGAGCGTGGCGGCAAACGCGATTCCCATGGCGGCGTCCGCAACGTCGCAAAGAACGCCGCCATGCAGGGTGCCCATGGGATTGGCGTGTTGCGGTCCGGCCGCGAGCATGAGCACGGCTCGGCCGGCCTCGATTTCCCTAGCTTCAAATCCGATCAGGCGCGCGATGGCCACGTCGTTCATTTTGACGCGAGCCATGAAGTCTTGTTGCTGTGCAGGTTCCGGGGTCATTCGAATCCTCGCGACCAAGTGGTCTTTCGCGAGCCAATTTAACATAAAATAAATGCGACCGTACGGTCGCATATGACATCGAACTGGAATCAGAGCAAAGGCTGGTGATTGCATTTCGAGGAGGGGATATGAATTTCGTGAACAGGATTTTCGTTTTGCTGATGCTTTCGGCGGGCGCGCTGATGGCGGCGGGAGCGAACCCGCGAGGCGCGGTTCAGGCGCAGACGGCTGATCACGGGACGGCTGATCAGCGTTCGGGGACAACGGCCGGAGAAACCACGCAAGCGAAGATCGCCCGAGCGCTTTCGGCGGGACCGGCCGAGGTGACCAAAGGCGCGCGCATCGTGGACACGGATGCCCAAGGCAAAACGACCGTTCTGCGCGAGGGCAATAACGGATTCACCTGCATGCCGGGAAATCCAAAGGTAGTCGGCGAACCGCCGCTGTGCGCGGACGCGGCGTCGCTGCAATGGTTCGCGGACTTCAAGGCGCACAAGCCGAAGCCAACCAACACGGTGCCCGGCATTACGTACATGCTCGCCGGCGCCACGCAGAGAAGCGATTCCGATCCTTATGACCAAACGAGCCCGGCGATGACGATCGGGCCGCACTGGATGATCATGTGGCCGTTTGATCCGAAGACCTCAGGACTGCCAGCCGCGTACAAGCCTACCGGGGCGTTCATCATGTGGGCGGGAACGCCGTACGCGCACGTGCATGTGATGGGGCGTCCCTGAGGATTACAGGCTGACGGCCAGATAGGAGCTGCAATGAGCAACAAACAGAGTTTCTCCAAGGAACACTTTAAGGGCGACCCGCTAGATCGCGATCTATACACAACGTCACAGATGAGAGAACGCGCCCTGAACGCGGCCATAGTCGAGGCCGACATAGAACAAGGCTATGAAAAGTATCTGGCGATCTTCGACGCCTTCTATGGCGATGAGATTGAAGTAAGCAGCGAAACGGCGGATGAGCCGATTCGTGGGAAGGACCGAGTCCGCTCGCTTCTCGGGAATTTCTTATACCCCGTTCACGTGATGGCCGAAGTCGGCGGTTTGATCGTAAAGATTCGAGTGACCGAGATTGCCGGAGATGTTGCCGGCGAGACGCATTCTGCCTGGACAGCCGAATTCGTCGGCGTTTCCGGCAGAACCAACACCGTGAGTTGGCGCGTCTTCCGGAAATGGAATGGGTCACGAGTGGTGTACGAGTATCACTACGACCAGCAGCAACAGGGCGAGCCTTTGACGTCCACTGATTTTAGTTTTAACGCCGCCACACCTGAGGCGCAGTTTGAAAGGCCTTCTTGAGGCGATATTTTGATACGGTGCGCGCGACGGGGCCGCTGGGAGGATAAGTCATGAGTACAGGCGCTAGCGTAAAGGCCGCATTGAAATGGGACGTGTTCGTGGCAAAACGCCAAGGCCTGACGCGCGATTTGCCGCCGGGCAAGGAAGAGTGGATGTGGGTGCCGGGGTCGGCGACTCTCATCTACGGCGAGAAGGATGCCGTGCTCGTCGACACGTTGCTAACGATCGAACAGGCGAAGGCGCTGGTGGAGTGGGTCGCGGCGCACGGCAAGAACGTGACGACGATCTATGTCACACACGGTCACGGCGACCATTTCTTCGGGCTCGGGGCGGTGCTGGATCGTTTCCCCAACGCGAAAGCCGTCGCAACGCCAGACGTCGTGAAAGTGATGCGCCGGCAGGCTTCACCCGAGTCCGTTACGAGCTTCTGGAAGGCGCGATATCCGCGGTCAGATCCCGGAGCGGTTGGTGATCGCCGAAGAACTCCGCGGAGATTTGATTCGAACTCGAAGGACGTGAGTTGATCCCTGTGCCGCTCGGACATACCGACACCGACAACACGACGTGTCTGCATGTGCCGTCAGCGGGTCTGGTCGTGGCAGGAGATGCCGCTTACAACGATGTTCACCTTTACCTCGCGGAGTCCAACGCGCAAACCCGGCGCGAATGGATCGCTGCGCTGGACACGATCGAGGCGCTGAAACCGCGCGCTGTTATCGCCGGGCACAAGAAAGCCGAGAGGGACGACAATCCCAGAATCATCGAAGAGACGCGGCAGTACATCCGGGATTTCGAGCGCTTAGCCGAGGCGACGACGACGGCGCGGGAGCTCTACGACAAGATGCTGGCGCTTTATCCGAATCGGGCCAATCCGGGGTCGTTGTGGGGCTCGGCGCGCTCAGTGAAAGGCTAGAGGCGCAGCGAAGGAGACGGACATGGGAAAGCTGGAAGGGAAGATTGCGCTCGTAACCGGCGGCAATGGTGGCATTGGTCTGGCGACGGCAAAACGTTTTGTGAGTGAGGGCGCGTACGTTTTCATCACCGGGCGGCGTACTGAAGAACTGGCCGCGGCCGTCAAGGAGATCGGGCAAGAACGTAACCGGAGTGCAGGGAGACGTGTCGAAGCTCGCCGATCTGGATCGCCTGTTTGCGCAAATCAAGCGAGAGAAGGGCAAGCTCGATATTGTGTTCGCGAATGCCGGCGTGGCGAAATATGCGCGGCTCGGCTCGATCACCGAGGAGTTGTTCGATTCGATCTTCAATACCAACGTGAAGGGACTGCTTTTCACCGTGCAGAAGGCGCTTCCGCTGCTGCCGGACGGAGCGTCCATTATTCTGAATGCGTCCGATCGTCGGGAGCAAAGGATTCGCCGACGAACAGCGTGTATAGCGCGACGAAGGCGGCTGTACGGTCGTTCGCGCGGACCTGGACGACGGATTTGAAGGATCGCCGCATTCGCGTGAACGCGGTGAGTCCGGGCTCGACGGACACGCCCGGAGCGCGTGATTTGCTGGCTTCTTCAGAGGTAGGCGAGCAGCGGAAGAAGATGATTGCCACCGTGACTCCACTCGGCAGATTCGGCACGCCCGACGAGATCGCCAAGGCGGTAGTGTTTCTGGCGTGCGACGACAGCAGCTACGTCACGGGAATCGAACTGTTTGTGGATGGCGGCTTCGCGCAGGTGTAGGCGCGTTGGGGCTGGCTTCAGGCTTGGCCTGAAGTCATATCGGAGGAGAGCCGGTCGCGCCGATCGAGAAAGTGAAGGAAGCGGGCTCGGAGGCCGTCCTTGACGGCGTCGAGCGAGTGGCCGGTCATCGATTCCCACAGACCATCCTGGCGGAAAATCCAGTGCCACAACGCGTAGGCGATGTGCGCGTAGATCAGGAAAAGCAAAAAGTTGGAAATGCCCACGTGGAAGCGAATCGTGCCGGCGAGCAGGGGATTGTCGGTCCTGATCCTGCGGCGCGCGCGGAAAATATGCGATTCGGGCGCCAGGTAAGCGATCAGGAAGCCGGAGGCGAGTACAGCGGCCAGCGAACCGTAGATGGAGATTTGAGAAATCCAAGTGGCGGCTTTCTCCCATCGAGGCGCATCGGTGGGCAGGCGCGAGCCTCCGCGGAAGAAATAGACCCAGATCGGGCGGGCGAGAAATACGAGCGCAATGAGGGCTCCCAGGATGACGTCGCGATGCATGGCCGCTGAGTTGAACAGCACCCGCGTCCTTTCGCCATTTTCGATAAAGGCGTATGCGAGAAGCGCGCCGCCAAGCCAGTGGAACGCGCGAGTGGCATAGCCGTGAGGAGAGGCGCTTCTGCCTGTATGACGGAAGCTTTCGAGCGTGTCGCGGTTGAATTTCATCTGCGATCCAGGTTCAGCAATTGTGGGAATTTGTACTCCCAGCCCGATGAATTTCAGCTTAAGGCGGGCGCGGACTGGGGCTGTTTCTACTGATTCTGCAGGACGTCGTAGCGGACGATGGCGTAACCGAGTACGGTTCCGAGGAAGACGTCGGACGGGAAATGCGCTCGCAAACTGATGCGCGAAAAGCCGATGGCCCCTGCTAAACCGTAGGCAACCCAGGGGACCCAGCGGTGTTCGCGGTAGCGGCGGGCGATTACCGTAGCGACGGAAATGGCCGCAATCATGTGGCCTGAAGGGAAGCTGCTGCCGACATGGGAAGCACTGTGGAAGAAAGTATCCGCATAATTCCGTTGCCTGTATATGTCCTGCGGACGCCATCTGGCGGTCACGGTGTTCAAGACCGCGCGGAGCACTTCGGAATCGGCGACCGCTTCGCCGGCGAAGAGCGCGGTCTGCTGCATATACGAATCTCGGCGCTGGAGGCCGATGGCATAAAGTGCCGTCGGGATGGCGATTGTTTCCGCGCCCGTCACGTTGCTGCCAAAGGCTCCGTTAAAATCGCTGAAAACTTTGGTGTGATTGAAATACGGAGCAGCGCACGTATCCGCGGATAGCAATGCGACCGTGGCAGAAGCAACAATAACCGTCGGAGACCAATATCGTTTGTGGGCCAGCTGGCTTGGGAAAAACCACATGTTTTGCTGATCGCGCAGGAAGTTACGGGGCAAGAGATTGAGCGAAACGTCGCGGGAGTGAGAGGAAGCAGAGCTGGATTCTGAACTGGAGTCAAACTGTTTTGCAGCAGGCGTCCCTGCGGGAGAGATCAGCGGATTATCCTGCGCATGAAGCGCAAGTGACGAGACGGCTATACACACCACAGGCGCATGCACGTAGACAAACGACACGCAGTGGAATGGCAGGCGCCACGTTCATAATACCTCTCAAAGGGATCTATGATCGACGGTAAGGCCGATTGTCGACGTAGGGTCAGATTTGAGTGATCGTAGCATGCCGTCGTTAAAGAAAATCCTGCCGCATCGAGTAGGTGCCCAGTTTGGAAACAGGAGCAAATGGTTGCGTGAAGCGAGTTCGTTCGGTTTGGGCGAGCGGGGCCACGAAGCGCGGCGAGCCTAGCCGAAGCGCTTTTCGATGGTTGAGACGAGATTTTCCCGGTCGTTGTGCGCCGTCGAGTCAGTCTTTCTGGCGGTCGCGGGTGGCTCGGGCGCACTCCATCATAAGGTCGAGGAATTTCGTGTAATTTTCCTCGCCGACGACGAAGGGGTTCGGCTCTCCCGGTTTTCGCGCGCGAAGCGCCGTGAGCTTATCGGCAAATCCGTCGAAGACAGGATGATTCTGAATTTCGACGTCGACTTTCATTCTCCTGGTCCAATCCTCGAAGTGCTGGATGGAGTCGATGAACTCCTGCACCTGGCTGGCGTTACCCTGAGCGATGAATCCTCCGCCTACCATTCCGGCGATGTGCGGCTTGCCGTTATCCTTCACCGGAATGATCAGGCCTAGCGAGCCGGGCGTATGTCCGGGAATAAAGACCGGAGTTACACTCTGGTCGCCAAGCGTGATCGGCACGCCCTCGAAGGCGACCATGTCTTTTTTCGGCAGCTCTACAGGCGGAGCGGCTTCGCACTTTCCTCCCGCAGCGGGCGGGCGCGGAATATTTATGAAGTCCCAATCGGCCGCAGCCATATAGACGTGGGCGCCGTAATGCTGCTGAAGATACGCGGAGCCGCCGAAATGGTCCTCGTGGCCGTGCGCTGCGATCACGACCTTGATATTGGCCGGATCGAGGCCGAGAGTTTTCAAGCCCGGCAGAAGTTGCGTTTCGACGTCTTTGGCGTGGCCTGGGTCGATCAACATGATTCCGGCCGAACTGGGAAGCACGTAGGTCACCGCATTTCCGACGGAATACGGCCCGGGAATAGCCCAAAATTATCGAAGAGCTTGGCGGGTCCGGGATCGGCGGCCTGATTCGCGCGAGGCGCTTCGCAGAGGAAGTGTTCCGCCTGTGCCCAGTAAGTTCCAGCGATCTTTTTTGCTTTTTCGATGTGCGCCTGAACTTCGGGGGAATCGGGCTTCGTCGATGCCGGCTGCTGTTGCGACCGCGCAGGCAGCGCGAACAGGGCGCAAATCGTCAGAGCCGGCAGAAGGCAGGAAATTTTTTTGGCATGGCGTTCCTCCTCAATTCGTACGCGCTTTGGAACATCTTAGGATGGCACACTTATACACCCAAGTCTCGTCCAAGTTCACCAAACTATTTCGCGGCATAGCAAACAGACATTGCAGCGAACTACCGAGGTGGGGGGGCGGTGTTACCGGTCCGCTGCGGTTTGTATTGTTCTCAGGGGATCAGGTTTCGACGAACGCCTTTAACCTGTTCGAGCGCGTCATCCCACTGTTTCGATACGAGGTCGAGGTATTGCTTAAGTTCTTCGATGGGCTGGGGATCGAACTTGTATATGCTTTCGCGACCGGCTCGGACGCTGTGCACAATTCCGATGCCTTCTAAGACTCGCAGATGCTTGGTGATTGCTTGCCGGGTAAGTCTGGAACCCTCGGTTAGCTGAGAGATCGAATATGGCCGCCCGTCGGCAAAGCTTCGCAACCAGCGCCAGCCGCGTGGGGTCGCCCAGCGCGGCAAAGACGGGCGCGTTTGCCTGCCGTCTAGACGCCCTGCGATGACGATTTCTGGGCGACATGGCTTTCGATGTTCTTCATTTGCTGCGTCCAGCCGCCGTCGTTCATGCGGAACGCTTCGAGGCGACGATCGGCCGGGATTTTATCGAAGCCGGACTCGGTGAGCAGAAGCAGTGTGCCGGTGGGAATTTTTTCGAGTCTGAATTCAACGAGTGTGGGCGTCTCATTCGAATAGTCTTTGTTTTGATCGATGGCATAGGGATGCCACGTGAAGGAAAAGAGCCGTTCGGGTTCCATTTTCTGTACGACGGCCTCCCATTTAAGGTGCTCGTAGCCAGGGTAGGTAATGTGCCCGCGCGACACTTCGCCGGGCACGAATGGGCCATCCAGTTTTACGCGGAACCAGTCGCCGAATTCACGGTAGTCGGTGAGGGCGCGCCAGACGCGGGAGACAGGGGCGTTGAGTTCGATGCTTTTTTCGATACGGTCATTTGCCATATGCAACCTCCGGGTTGCATCTTAACGCGATGCTGGAAGAAAGGCAACCGTATGGTTGCTTGTGTGCCACGCCTTTCCTCGTAGGGGTGGGCGAGGGACATCAGCGCGAACAACAGATCCCTCGGCCTGTGGGCCTCGGGATGACAGCTTGAACCTTGGCGAACCGATCAAAGGCCGAGGGAGTCCATTTTGGGCTTTTCGTAGGCGTCGTCTTCGCCGGGATAGCGGAGGCGGTCGTCGAAGCGGCCGGTCTCCTTTGCCAGAGCCCAGACGAGGCTTTCGCCGGCCGGAAGCGTTTCCGGCTGGCGCTTGAAGACGGGATCGTCGAAAGCGCGCCTGGCGTCGATCCACTGCCATCCCTTATCTGAGAATTCGCGAATTACATCTTCGAGGAAAAGCGCGTTGATCATTTTGTGGTGGAGGAGCAGGGTGTGCGGGATTTCGTGGCCCAGGACGTCGACTGCGAGCTGACGATAGAACGCGGCGCGGTCAAGCAAATGCGCGACCAGATAATCCCCATAGGGCTGCGTGTTTGCGGCGGGCTGCTGTTGGAGGCGTGCGTTCATGCGATCGTCGACGTACCAATCGGAGGCGTCGATGGTCACGTGGCCGACGGCATAACCTTTTTCCTTGAGTAGATCGCGGAAGCGGTCGCGTTTTTCGGCAGTGTCGCCTTCTTTCAGGCCGGGATAGCGGAACAGGCGCGTGAAGTGATGATAGGACTTGATGAGCGGCTCGTTGCGTTCGAAATCAGCGGCGAAATCTTCGTAAGTTCGTTTTGGCGCATTGAAATTGAAATGCGAGTAAGAATGATTGCAGATCAGGTGCCCGGCTTCGTCCCATTGGCCGAGGAGTTCCTTGCCTTGCGGTGAGTCGATTCGCATGCCACAGACGAAGAGAGTGATCTTGAGGCTCCATTTCTCGAGTGTGTCGAGAATGGCGCGATTGGCATCGCGCCAGGCGATGTTTGGACTGACGGAGGTGGTGGGATCGTCCATGGTGACGGCGATGCGGGGCCGTTCGGCCGCGGCAGGGGCGAGCGGCGGCAGGGCCGAGGCCGCTACGAGCGTGCCGACAGTGCGGAGGAATTCGCGGCGATGCATGCGAGAACTATATATCGCGAAGAATGACGTGGGAAATCAAAAGAAGGCATCCCACGTTCAAAAGGCGAACGTGGGGCACCCGGAAAACCTTATCGCGCTCAATGCGTCTCAGCGCGGCGAAATACGAAAAGCAGATCCCTCGGCTTGGGCCTCGGGATGACACCTGCACGCGGGAAAAAGCCGCAGGTCTCCCGCGCTCTTGTTCGACGCGAAAGCTATGCTTCCGCTAGGCGGCGGGGCGACCTTAGCTACAAACGCTAGCGGGCGGAGGCGACGGGGGAGCCGACGGCAATTGGCGTGAGCCAGTTGTGGCGGTCAGGTTTGGCGCCCGAGAGAATGGCGAAAAACTCCTCCTGGAGGCGCTTGGTGATGGGGCCGCGGCGTCCGGCGCCGATGGTGATGCGATCAATCGAGCGCAGCGGAGTGACTTCGGCGGCGGTGCCGGTGAAGAAGACTTCGTCGGCGATGTAGAGCATCTCGCGCGGAATCATCTGCTCGGTGACGCGAATGCCGAGATCTTCGCACAGCGTCATGATGCTGCTGCGAGTGATGCCCGGCAGGACGCTCGAAGCGAGCGGCGGCGTATAGACGACGCCGTCACGAACAATGAAGATATTTTCGCCGGAACCTTCGCTGACGTAGCCATTGGTGTCGAGAGCGATGCCTTCGGCATAGCCATTGGCGAGCGCTTCCATGCGAATGAGCTGCGAATTCATGTAATTCGCGCGGCTTTGGCCATGGAGGGAAGCGTATTGGGTGCGAGACGCGCCCAGGAGCTGATGCAGACGTCCACGCCTTGCTCAAGGGCTTCGGCGCCGAGATAAGCGCCCCATTCCCAGCAGGCCAGATAAACCTCGATGGGGCAGGGGAGCGGATTCACGTTGACGTCGCCATACCCGCGGATCATCAGCGGGCGGATGTAGCAGGAGTTCAGATGGTTTTCGCGCACGAGGTCGGCGGCGGCGGAGGAAAGCTGCTCGACGGTGTAAGGGCTCTTCATGCGGTAAATGTGGCCGGAGTGCAGCAGGCGCTGCATGTGTTCGCGCAGGCGGAAAGCGGCCGGGCCGTTCTTTGTTTCGTAGCAGCGGATGCCCTCAAAAACCGAAGAGCCGTAGCTCACGACGTGGGAGAGCACGTGAATTTGCGCTTCGTCCCAGGGGATCATTTTGCCGTTGTGCCAGATCCAATCGGTTTTCTTGAGTGCCATCGGTGTCGCTCCTGGAGGAAATTATAGCATGGGCACTTGGGGGGCCTTTGACGCGAACGAGTGCGCGCTGGTTGGATGCGCGGGCCAAATTGGACGGGCAGAGACGCTCAACGGGCGCCGGGTGTAGGGGAGTTCGGACTAAGAGGGATTCCTCGCCCGACCAAGATAAATCGGTCGGCGCAAAATGCCGCGCCGAAGTCGGGCTCGGAATGACAAGTTGTCTTACCGAGGGGCGGTGAGGGGTGCGGGACGCTCGGCAGGACCGGGGGAAGGGCGTTCTGCGGGGGCGTTGCGCTCTATGGAGAGGAAATCGCTGCGGGCGGCGGAGCGCACCGTGCCGTGGGCGGTTTCCCAGAGGCCGAGCAACAAGAAGGGAACGATGGTTGCCGCAGCCAAGAGTTTGGCTCTGGAGCCGACCTTGGCTTCCGGTTCCCACCGGAAGAGCTGTTGGCTGAGGAAGAAAGCCATGGCTGCGCTAACTGCGAGCGCCGTGATCTCCGCTCCTATGTGCGTGATGCCAACGCGGGCGACCATGACTCGTTCGAGGCCGGTGACGAGATAGGTGGCCGGCAGGAAGAGCGCCAAGCGCTGGAGCCAGATCGGAAGGATGGGCAACGGCAGCGTAGCCCCGGAAAGCAATAAGAAAGCCGACCACACGAGTTGGTTAATGACCTGAGTTTCCTGGGCGCTGTTCGTTACGCTGGCAACAATCAGGCCCAAGGCCGCGAAAGTCACAACTCCCACAGAGACCAAAAGTAAGGCGCCGCCCAAGTTTCCCCACTGGTTCATGTGGAATACTCTGCGGGCCAGCAGGAACTCAACGGACACGATCGGCAGCGTCAAAATGTAGTTCGAAAGGATGCTCGAGGCCAGCATGGCTCCGGGGCCGACAGGCGCGACGCGAAAGCGGCGTAGGATTCCCTGCTCGCGGAAAGTCACAAGCTGGATACTCAGACCCTGGAAACTGCCCATGACGGTTATGGCCAGCACCGAGGAGAGGGCGTACGGAATGGCGCTAGGCGCGTAGCGCGAAAAGTAGGCAAGTACGGGGACCAGAATGATCAGCGGAAAAATAAAACCAAAGAAGATGAAGGCGCGGTTGCGCATCGCCAGGCGCATGCGGACTTTCGTGAGTGTCCAGGCGTTTCTCAATCTCGGAGGCTCCTGCCGGTAAGCTCGAGGAAAACGTCTTCGAGGGAAGGCGCGGCAATATCGAGACTGGAGAGCTCGTTGCCGTTCGCTTCGAGATATTTGACCAGCGAAACGATGGTTTGCGGGACGCGCGTGGAATGAACCACATAGACGCCGTCTGAAGCGCGGCAATCGGCGACGCCTTCGAGTTGCTTGAGGGCGGAGTCGGATTCGGGCCGGGCGAGGCGCAGCTCGATGCGCGTGGTGCCCGCGGAACGCTGCTTGAGCTCACGTGGCGTGCCCTGAGCGATGACGCGGCCCTGATCCACGATGGCGACGCGATCGCAGAGCTTTTCCGCTTCTTCGATGTAATGCGTGGTCAGCAAGATCGTCTTCCGCTCCTTCTTCAGCTCTTCAATGATGGTGTAGATTTCGCGGCGGACTTGAGGGTCGAGGCCGGCGGTGGGCTCGTCGAGGAAGAGCACGCGAGGCTCGTTCACAAGGGACATGGCCAGGGCGAGCCGCTGTTTTTGGCCGCCGGATAGCTGCGAGTAGAAGGTATTGCGCTTTTCTTCCAGGCCGAAGCGTTTAAGCAGGGCGGCGGGATCGCGACGGCGCTTGTAAAAGCTGGCAAACATGGATACGGCTTCGCCGACCCGCAGCTTATCGGGCAGGGCGGTGGCCTGCAGGACGGCTCCGATTTCCTGTTTGAAGGTATCGCCCGGAGTCTGCGGGTCAAGACCGCAGACGCTGACGATGCCTCCGTCGGGGGGACGAAGGCCTTCCAGGATTTCGACGGTGCTGGTCTTCCCGGCGCCGTTGGGGCCCAACAGGCCAAAAACTTCGCCCTCCTGGACTTCGAAGCTGACGCCGCGGAGGGCTTGGACCGGGCCGTAATGCTTCGTGAGGTTATGAACTTCGATGATAGGGGCGCTCACGGTGTAAACGGGTATCTATAGCACATTTTGAAGAAGGGTGACGGCAGAGGGAATTCCAAAGAGCAATTTGGGCGAGCGACGTTTCTAACGTTTGGGTCGGACGTTCCTTCGGCGACGTGGTTTGCCCCGGCGGAGGTTGGATTTGCGGAGGACGGCCCGATGGCGTTTCGATGCTGAACGGGGAGGTGCCCAAGCATGTTCGGCGGCAACGCGACGTTCGACGATGCGGGCGCCTTCGGATTCGAGGAGGCGGCGCTGGAGGCCCGCGAAGGGCTCGCGGATGACGATACGTCCTCCGGCGGCAACCACCCGGTGCCAGGGGATGGCTTGACCGCGCGGGCAAGCGGCCATGGCTCGGCCGGCGGCACGAGCGCCGCCAGGTAGCCGCACCGCCCGGGCCAACTCGCCGTAGGTGGTGACACGGCCCTTAGGGATGCGCTTGACGAGGGCGTAGAGTCGCTTCCAGGCGGCGTCCATGGTGGTAAAGATAACCGCAATGGAGGCGAGTTGCCAGACGCGCGAGCTTCTGACTTCGGAGGGAAGGATTTCAGGGGCTAAAAGTCCCGAAAAGTTGCGAATGCGATTGTCGCGGCTGTGGATTCGCTGCGCTCACCATAAAAAGCCGCGACCCACAAAGTAAATTTCGAAAGCCCCCCAGACTGACCATCCCACCGCGGCAAAAAGCACAAAGTTGGGGCATCCGCTATAATTGTAAATAAGCTCAAGGAAGCGAATCGCCAGTTTCGGGAGTTTAGGAAACGCAATAGGCAAAACAAGTCATAGTAGTTGCATCTAAGTAAGCAGGGTAAGAAGGGCCCCACTCCTCCCAGGTTCAGGTTCCAGTTCCTCCACGACGAGCGTTTACCTATGTGTCGGGTGCCTCTGCCAAGGGATTTTTATGCAAGGAGGGATTCTCGCCATGGCGATTTTGGGGATACAGGCTGTGAGAGATTCTTCGACTGCGCGGCCCAGCGGAGCGAAAAGCGGTCCGACGAAATTACACTCGGCCGCGACGCTCAGAACGCCGCAGACGTTAAAAGAGGAGTTTTGGCTGGAAAAATGTGATTGAACGTGCGAGTAGGAATCGAAGCGAGAAGCAGATCGAAAAAGTTGATGACAATGATCGATAAAACAAAAACGCGAGCGTCGCGAACATGCGTAGACTCATCGCGCAAACTCGGAGGCGGCATACCGCAAGAGTCAGTAACTGACTCGGGGAGTAACCGATAAGAGGCAACAGCGCCCAATTTCGCGGCATCGAACTTGACGGTGTAGTGGACGCTCCTTACACTACAAGTAATGATTGGGGGGTTTTGAGGGGCAGCATGGCTTTCGTACGGCGCAAAGGCAACGCCTATTACCTGGTGCACAACGTGCGCCAGCGTGGCAAGGTGAAGCAACTTCACCTTGCGCGGCTGGGCGAGCGTCCTAGAATCACCGATGACGTAGTGCGCCAGGTCAACCGCACCTATCCCTTCGTGGACGTGAATTGGAGAGAGCTGCGCGAGCAGATGAATACTCGCGTGGAGCTATTCGACTCAAAGTCCGCGTACGTCCGTAAGCTAATCGGCACGCTTCGTACCCTCAATCTGGACTTAGCCGATCTTTTTCCTCCGCTGTTAGACGTCTCTGAAGCGCCTGCAACCGGGCAGGAACTGGTCACACAACTCCGTCTTTTGCATTCGACGGTGGGTGTGAAGCTCGACCAGTTCGATCGGGCGCCACATCGAGCGGTGATGGCGGAGCGGAATTTTCGGTAAGTGGTCAGGAGGCACAAAGCCATGCGCGCCAGCCAGCAGCGTCGGTCTTTGGATCCAAGCCTGAGAAGCATTGAGTCTCAGGAATTCGAGAACTCTCTCCGCGAGAAGATCGTGGGGCAGGAAGAGGGCATCCGCGCCCTTGTGGACCTGTACCAGGTCTTCTGCGCGGGAATGTGCCCGAACGGGCGTCCGGTGGGGAATTTGCTGTTTTTGGGGCCGACCGGTTCGGGCAAGACGCGCATCGTGGAGGCGGCGGCGGAGATTCTGTTCGGCGATCCGCGCGCGGTGATCAAGGTGGACTGCGCGGAATTTCAGCATTCCCACGAAATCGCCAAGCTGATCGGCTCACCGCCAGGCTATCTGGGGCATCGCGAGACGCATCCGCTGATTACGCAGGAAGAGCTGTCGAAATATCCACACCGAACAATTGAAGCTGAGCTTTTTGCTTTTCGACGAAATCGAAAAAGCTTCGGATTCGCTCTGGCAACTGCTGCTCGGCATGCTGGACAAAGCCACCCTCACGCTTGGGCGACAACCGGCGTGTGGATCTTTCGCAGGTGGTGATTTTCCTGACCTCGAATCTGGGAGGCGGGGAGATTACCGAACTGATGACCGGGGGCATGGGCTTTGTGCAGCCACCGGATAAGCCCGCAGACACGCTGGACGTAAAAGTTACCCGTACGGCGCAGGAAGCGGCGCGGCGGAAGTTTTCGCCGGAGTTCATGAACCGGCTGGACAAAGTGGTTGTGTTCCATCCGCTGCGGCCAGTGCAGCTCGAGCAGATTCTGGAAATCGAGCTTTCCATGGTGCAACGGCGAGTTCTGGATACGGCCAAGGGGCAGTTCCTGTTCCGGGTGACTCCGGCGGCGCGTAATTTCCTGCTGCGGGAAGGCACCGACCTGAAATATGGCGCGCGTCACCTGAAGCGCGCGATCGAGCGGAACATCGTCTATCCGCTGGCGAACCTGCTGGCGACGAGTCAGGTCCATCTGGGCGACCTGCTGTGCATCGACTGGGATGAGCGCGAGCAAAGGCTCGTCTTCGAGAAGGAAGGCGAAGGTGCGGTCCTGCCAGTCGCTCCTCCTGCGGCGGCTGCGGCCGCGGCAGCGCAGTCAGCGAAGGCAACGGGCGGTAAACCGGCGGAGGGGCCGCCTGCGATCGCGGCTCGCGAAGCCAAGGCTCCGATTACCGTGCCGCTTTCGCCATTGCCGGCACCGGCGAGCAGACGGAAGAATGAATCTTAGGTGCTGTACGTTCCGCGGTTGGAAATGCGCGGTCAGTCTCGGGGACGCTTTTCTTCGCCGCTCCCTTAGTTTGCACTATCGATCATAGATATCCGCTATACGGTTACCACAATTTTGCCAATCTGCTCGTTTGATTCCATGTAGCGGTGTGCTTCCACGATTTGCGCAAGTGGAAAGACGCGATCAATACGCGGCTTGAAGTTGCCTGCCTTAATGTGATCGAAAACATATTGTTGAGCCTTTGCCCGCAGTTTCGGGTCAGCAAACACTTCACGAAGCGTGTATCCACGAACTGACAGCCCTTTGCTCAACGCCGTAAACAAGGGAAACGGTGTCGGTTCGAGCGAAAGTGCTCCGTATTCGAAGATTGTTCCACGATAGGCCGCTGCCTGAGCAAGCATCTCGACGCCTTTGCCCGCAATCGGGTCGAAGATCACACGAGCCCCTTTGTCATTCGTGATTTTCTTTACCCGTGCGAGGAAGTCTTCTTCCTGGGTCGCAATTACGTGCGTCGCTCCAACCTCGGCCAACGTGGCCTTCTTTTTGGATGATCGCGTGGTTGCGATGCTGATCGCGCCTTCCGCCTTCACCATTTCAATGGCGGCAATCCCCACACTGCTGCTGGCCGCCGTGATGATTACGAAGTCGCCTTTCGTAATCTGAGCGTGGGCAATCAGTGCTCCATAGGCTGTAAGATATTGCATCCAGATCGATGTGCCTTCTTCAGGGCTTAGCTTCTCGGGATAAACTGCGAGCGCACTGGCCGGAACAATAGCCACTTCCCCATACACGCCGTAATTCGTCATGAGAAATGCCGGAACTGTGCTGGCCTTCTTGCCCAGCCAGCTCTTGTCGACATCTGGACCGATTGCCGCTACAACACCGGCCGCCTCATAGCCGAGCTTTGACGGAAGGCCGGGGGATTCCAGATATTGGCCCCTGCGGAACATCACCTCCGCCCTGTTCAGGCCAATGGCTTTCACATTGAGGCGAACCTCGCCTTTACCCGGTTCGGGGATTGGCTCGTCTTGAATCTTTAATACTTCCGGCCCGCCTACCGCGTGGAAGCGGACAATTTTTGCGGTTTCGTTCGCCACATGAATCTCCCAGTGTGCTTGTGAGTTCTTGGAGCCACTAAGATACCCGCTACGTCTTTGGGAGTACAGAAGGCTTGCTGGGACCGAAGCTTTGCGGAACCGGAGTGCCTGCGGCTTGGGAGGCTGACATATTAGCGCTAAAGTAGGCGCATGCGCAGGATCAGCCGAGCCGCGCTTCCCAGGAACGTTTCTTCCCGCCCGCACGACGTCGCTCTCCGCCGTATCGCGCTTGCTTTTATTTTCCCGATGGTCATTGCGCTGGCGCAAATCTGCTGGGCGGATGCGCGAACGCCGCTCAAACCCGGGTGGAATCTATTCACGCCGGAACAAGACATCCAAATCGGGCAGCAAGCTTCTGCGAGAATTGGCCGGCAAGTTCTGTTATTGAATGACCCGCGCGTGGACGATTATCTCGACGCCCTGGGCAAGAGATTGGCTTCGTACGCGCCTGGCTACAAATTCCCGTACCAATATCGCTGCGTGAACGATGAGAACATTAACGCGTTTGCGCTGCCCGGCGGATTCATCTACATCAATCGCGGTGTGATCGAAGCGGCCGACGACGAGGCGCAACTCGCGGGAGTGATGGCGCACGAGACTTCGCATGTCACGCTGCGGCATGGGACCAATCAGGTGAGCAAGGCCGAAGCGTGGCGAATTCCGTTGGGGTTGCTGGGGGCCGCGGGAGGCCTGGGCGGGCTGATCGGGCAAGTGGGCGCGGGATTCACGCTCAGTTCGATTATTCTCAAGTATTCGCGGGACGATGAGACGCAGGCGGACGTGCTCGGGACGCAGATTCTGTACGATGCGGGCTACGATCCGCGCGCGCTGGCACAGTTTTTCGAAAAGATCGAGGCGGATTCGAAAGGGAAAGAGCCGGCGCAACTTTTTTCCGATCATCCGAATCCGGGTAATCGAATCGGGCGGATCGACGAAGAGGTCGACAAATTGGGCGGGCCGGAGCCGAATTACCGGAGCGATTCCGACGATTTCCGCAGCATCAAGATTTACGTAATGAAGCTGCCGAAGCCGCCCAAGCGCGCCAGGAACTAAATCTCACCAAAGTTTGCGTTCTGAACAAGCCGCATTTACTAGACCTCTGTGTCGCCCCTAACGGGGCTTTCCCTATGCGCCGACGCGATCCCAGTGCTTCCGCACTGGGCTAAGTTGTGTCGTCCCTGACGGGACTGTTTCGGGTCGCCCGGTGTGCAGAACACGGACAAATCTCAGCCCTGGGCTAGCGCATCCATTCGCCCGGATGAGTGTGCCAGTTCTTCAATCTCTCTTCTTCTTTCTTTTCCACTCGGGCAATCCATTGCGGGCGCAGGATGAGAAGGAGGATATAAATTCCCAATGGAACTGTGAGCAGATATATGGCGCGACCAGCGCCTAGCATCCATTTGTCCAAGACGATGGCCAGGAAGCAGCCGGCCAACATGAACGCACCGAGTAGCATGCGCTTCCTTCTGCTGACTTTAAGCATGGAGTGGCCTGGGCTAACGGGCTCTGGGTTTTCCATAAGTTGAGACTGTGATTCTAACGCACCACACGAATCCTGGTGGTGGATTCAGCCGGCGGATTCGGCGGAGGATTTGGGCTTCCAGCGGAGGATGGGCTTTCGGGCGGCGGTGACTTCGTCGAGACGGCCGACGCGGGTGGAATGCGGCGCAGTCTTCACCAAATCGGGCTGCGTGGCGGCTTCTTCAGCGATCGATTTCATAGCATCGATGAAGAGATCGCATTCTTCCTTGGACTCGGACTCAGTGGGCTCGATCATCATGGCGCCGGGAACGATGAGCGGAAACGCGGTCGTATAAGGATGGAAGCCGTAGTCGATCAGTCGCTTGGCGATATCCATGGTGTTTACGCCATGCTTTTTCTGGCGGCTGTCGCTGAAGACGACTTCATGCATGGAAGGCGATGCATAAGGCAGGTCGAAAACCCCTTCGAGATTCTTGCGGATGTAATTGGCATTAAGTACCGCGTCTTCGGTTGCCTGACGGATGCCTGGGCCATAGGCGAGAATGTAGGCCAGCGCCCGCACCAACACGCCGAAATTTCCTCCAAAAGCGCGCACGCGGCCGATGGACTGATGCCGAACCTGTTCGAGCGTAATGCGGCCGTCTTTCTCCGAGAGCACGGGAACAGGCAGAAAAGGCTCGAGATGGCTTTTCACCAGCACAGGCCCGGCGCCGGGGCCGCCGCCGCCGTGCGGAGTAGAGAACGTTTTGTGCAAGTTCAGGTGCATGACGTCGACGCCAAAGCGTCCCGGCTGGGCGACGCCGGCGAGCGCGTTCATATTGGCGCCGTCCATATAAAGCTGGGCGCCGCGGGCGTGGAGTATCTCAGAGACCTCCGCGATGCGTTGCTCGAAGACGCCCAATGTAGACGGATTGGTGACCATCAGTGCGGCGACGTCTTCATTGACGATATTTCGCAATTGAGCGACGTCGATCTGGCCGCGCGCGTCGGAGCGGATGTTTTCGACTTCGTAACCCGCGATGACGGCCGTGGCCGGATTCGTTCCATGAGCCGAATCCGGGATCAGGACTTTCTTGCGCGCGTTGCCGCGGCTTTCGAGGTAAGCGCGGATCAGCAGCAGGCCGGTCAATTCACCTTGTGCGCCGGCGGCGGGCTGCAGCGTGGCGGCATCCATACCGGTGATTTCGAGCAGGCATTTCTGCAGGATGGCGAGAATTTTGAGGCAGCCCAGAGAGAGTTGGTGCGGCTGATACGGATGCTCGGTGGCGATGCCTTCGAGGCGCGCGATGTGCTCGTTGACCCGCGGATTGTATTTCATGGTGCAGGAACCCAGCGGGTACATGCCCAGATCGATGGCGTAATTCCAGGTGGAAAGCCGGGTGAAGTGGCGGACGACCTCGATTTCGCTGACTTCGGGGAAGCCCTCGATATCGCGGCGCGCGTAATCGGCTCCCAGCGCAGCTTGCACGTCGACGGCGGGCACGTCGGAGGGCGGCAATTCGAAGCCGCGCTTTCCGGGCGCTGATTTTTCGAAGATCAGGCCTTCGTTTTGGCTGACGTGGCGTCCGGCTTTCTTGATTTTATCGGGCACTTGGGTTCCTCAAAAAACACATGGATTTGCCCATTTGTAATCCTCGGTCACAAGTCAAATCCAAGAGGGATTCTTCGACTGCGCGTCCCGACGGAAATCGTAAAGGCGCGATTTCCGAAAGCAAAACGCTCGGGACGCTCCGCTCAGAATGACAAAGAGAGTGGCACCGCGAAGAGAACAGCAGATCCCTCGACTGCGTCCCGCGCCCAGGCATTGAGCTCTCATGCCAAAGGCCGCGGGACTCCGCTCGGGATGACAAATGCTGGAGATAGCGTGCTCCTAACGATTTCACGGGGCCACCTCCTCTCTCATACGGGGACGGCGAGGGTTTCACGAACGGCTTCGGCGAGCCGTTCGATCTCTTCGCGCCGCGTGGTTTCGGTAACGCAGACCAAACCGCATTTCGTGAGCTCGGAATAGTGGGCGCCCAAGGGCAACGGCCCGATGATTTTGTCGCGCAGCAATTGCGAGTTGATCATCCGCATGGAGCGTGGGAACTGCAGGACAAATTCGTTGAAGACGGGCCCGTTGAAGACTCGGCGAACGCCGGGCAGCTTTTCCAGCTCGGCCAGGGCAAACTGCGCTTTAGCGATATTCTGCTCGGCCATTTCGCGCAGGCCTTGCTTGCCGAGCAAGCAAAGGTGAACCGTGGCCGCAAGAGCATAGAGCGCCTGATTGGTGCAAATGTTCGAAGTGGCGCGTTCGCGGCGGAGGTGCTGTTCGCGCGTGGCGAGCGTGAGGCAAAAGCCGCGGCGTCCTTGTGCGTCAGTGGTTTGGCCGGCGAGGCGACCCGGCAGTTGGCGGATGTCTTTCTCGCGCGTTGCGATGACGCCGGCATAGGGACCGCCATAGCTCGGAGGAATTCCGAAGCTTTGCGTTTCGAGCGCGACGATATCGGCTTCGGCGGGCGGGCGGACAGCGCCGAGCGAGACGCCTTCGGCAATGGAGACGATGGTGAGCGCTTCCGATCCGCGCGCAATTTGTGCGATGCGCGAGACTGGCTCGAGTGCGCCAAAGAAGTTCGGAGACTGCACAAGCACGGCGCCGATTTCGTTGTTCATCGACGCGCTGAGGGCCGCCAGATCGATTTGGCCGGAAGGCGTGTAGCCGATTTCGTCGATTTGCAGGTCGATGTTGCGCGCGTAAGTCGCCAGTACCTGGCGGTATTCGGGATGCACGGAGCGCGCCACGAGCACGCGGCTACGGCGCGTAAGGCGTTCGGCCATGAGCACGGCTTCGGTGGTGGCCGTCGAGCCATCCCACATGGAGGCATTGGCGACTTCCTGGCCGGTAAGCTCGGCGATCAGCGTTTGAAATTCGAAGATGGCTTGCAAAGTGCCCTGGCTGATCTCTGCCTGGTAGGGCGTATACGAAGTGAGGAATTCGCCGCGCAGCAGGATCGTGTCCACCACCACAGAACGCAGGTGGTTGTAGACGCCGGCACCCAGAAAACTGGTGTAGCCTAGGGAATTTTCGGCGGCGCGCTCGCGGAAATACTGAATCAGCTCGGCTTCGGAAAGTGGGCCGGGCAAATCGAGCGGCCGCTTGAGGCGCAGCGCTTCCGGTATCGAGGCAAACAATTCGTCGATGGAACGCGCGCCAATGGCTTCGAGCATCTGGCGGCGCTCGGATGGGCTCTTCGGGAGATAACGCATTAGGCCGAGGCTTCCTTCTGTTTGCCGGCGAGGAAAGCTTCGTAGGCTGCGGCATCCATGAGCTTGGAAACCTCGGAAGAATTGGCCAGCTTGAGTTTGATCAGCCAGGCTTTGCCGTGTGGGTCTTTGTTGATCGTTTCGGGAGTTTCGCTCAGCCCCGAATTCACTTCGGCGACCTCACCGGAAACCGGCGCGTAGATATCGCTGACGGCCTTGACCGACTCCACCGTGCCGAAGGACTCTCCGGCATTGAGCTTCGCGCCCACCTTGGGCAAGTCGACGTAAACAACGTCGCCAAGCTCATGCTGGGCGTAGTCGGTGATGCCGACGGTGGCGAGATTGCCTTCGAGGCGCACCCACTCGTGTTCCTGCGTGTAACGGTAGTCGCTGGGATAGGACATCTTTTCTCCCTGTTGTACTGCAACTTCCTGGCGCTAACGGGGCCGCTTATAAAACGGCACGGGCACGATTTTGGCCGGTGCTTCCTGAGACCGAATGCCAATGCGGATCTGGGTCCCCGGAGTGCTCGATTCTACAGGCACATAGGCCATGCCGATATTCTTTTTCAGAAATGGCGCGGGCGATCCGCTGGTGACACGGCCGGTTTTTTGGCCGTCGGCAATGAGCACGGGATAGCCATCGCGAGCAATCAGGCGATCCTGCATCTCAAAGCCGGCAAGGATGCGGCGGATTCCGCTCTCCTTTTGGGCCTGTAAGGCGCTACGCCCCAGGAAATCGCCTTTGCCCATCTTGCAAATCCAGCCTAGATTAGCTTCCCAGACCGTGGTCGTGTCGTCAATTTCGTGCCCATAGAGGCACATGCCGGCTTCCAATCGTAGCGTATTGCGGGCGCCCAGGCCGCAGGGCAGGAGCCCTTCGGATTTGCCGGCATCGAGCAGGGCATTCCACAATTTTTCGGAATGCTCGGGCGCGAAGTAAATCTCAAAGCCATCTTCGCCGGTGTAACCGGTGCGCGCGATCAGTGCGCTCACGCCGTCCACGTCGCCTTGAAGGAAATGGTAATACTTCAGCGCCGCGATCGGCTGGCGCGTGAAGCGAGTGAGAATTCCGAGCGCCTTGGGTCCCTGAATGGCGAGCTGCGAATAGCGCTCTCCGGCGTTTTCGACCTGCGCGTTGAAGCGGCCCCGGCCGGCGTCGCGGATGTATTCGAAGTCTTTATCCTGATTGCTGGCGTTTACGCAAAGGAGGTAGTGGCCGTCGGAGATTTTGTGAACAAGCAGGTCGTCGACGAAAGTTCCCGCGGAAGTCATCAGGCCGGAGTATTGCGCCTGGCCATCGGCGAGCTTCGTGGCGTCGTTGCACGCGACGAATTGGACCCAATCGAGCGCTTGCGGACCGCGCACTTCGATCTCGCCCATGTGGCTGACGTCAAAAAGCCCGGCGGCGGTGCGCGTGGCAAGGTGTTCACTGACGATTCCGGAATATTCGACGGGCATGTCCCAGCCGCCAAAATTGACCATCTTGGCGCCCATACGGCGATGTGTGGAGTTGAGTGCGGTTTTGCGAAGCTGCGTAGTGGTCGCTTCGATCACGAACGATCCCGATTCCAGCGGTAAATGCAAACTAACATCGCGGAAGAACGTAGTCAAGGAAGGCAGCGACGTGCGGCTTAATCGCACTGGAGACAAAGCATCGGCGAGTGAAAACTCAATTTGCGAAGCTCCGTACGAAAAACGCGATCGCGCGGTTTTCATATTCGGCGGGGACATGGCCCAGAGCCGCCGCGTGGCCGGCACCCGCGACAACCCACAATTCGCTTTGGCCGTGGGAGGCTCGATAGATCCGCTCTGCGTGCCGGCAGGGAATCCGATGATCGCGAGTGCCGCAGATCAGAAGAATTGGAAAGGACCGAGCGCCAACGGCCTTTTCTGGTGAGACATCGTCGGGGCTGAGCCCGCCGGCTTTGGCCATTCCATGCATTGCGAAGATAGTCGCTGCGCGGAAGAGCGTTCTTCCGAGCAGCGGGCTCAACTCCAAGCCTGCGTAGTCGTAGCTGACCTCCCTAAGGTTTGCGAATGGATCTTCGGCGACAACCCCCTCGATACGAGGCTCAACTGCAGCCGATTGTAGTGCAATGGCGGCACCCATCGAAACACCGAGCGCGCCGAGATGATCCACCTTTTCGTTGGAATAGAGGGCATTAGTAATGGCGACGGTGTCGTATCTTTCCTTCCAGCCATAGGTGGCCATCGTGCCGCCGCTTTCACCATGGGCTCGTGCATCCATCATGACGACGTTATAACCGTGCCGCAGCAAAAACTCCGCATGGCCTAAAACGCCCGTGCGATTGTCCGAGACTCCGTGGAACAACAGAATCCAATTTGAACTCGGCATTCTTGATCGGACCTTCCAGCCGCGCAGTTCAACTCCGTCCGACGCTCGAACAGAAAAGTCCTTTTTCGAGGCTCCGCTGCGCAGCAGCATGGCTTCCGCTTCGAGGTGCCGGTCGGGATTTAAGTTCGCGGGGTGAAGGACTCCGGCACCAAGTGCCTGTCCCACTACTCCGGCAGTGGCCAGCAGGACAACAATCAGAACAATAAGCGCATAGGCAAGCCGACCGTAGAAGTTGGGGCGCATTGCTTCAGTAATCACGCGATTATCCCACGCAGTTGTGGGCGTGGGACGAGCGGGTTAGTGCGAGAGTTCTTAGGAGGAAATCCGGCTTGAGATTGGGGGCAGGGTCGCTTATATTTTGGCTAATGAGCCCCACGAAGACCGTTGTCTGTTCGCAGTGCGACAAACCCGAGCGCGACTGCCGGTGCGACAAATACTGCTGCATCTGTGCGGGGTTCGACCAGGTAAAGCTAGGCGTGGACGGACTGTATTACTGTACCGCGTGCATGGAAGCGTGTGACGTAAAACTGGCGAGCCGCAGTGACGCGTGAACATTCGCGCACGATTCTGCATCTTTCCCGCGACGACCGCCTGATCGCCGCCGTGGGCGGCGCAGTGGCGCATTTTGCGGAGCGCGTAGGCATGGAGAACTCGGCGTGCAATTTGCTGACTTCGGCGCTCGAGGAGCTTTGTCGGCAGACCCTGCCTTTACTGAACGGAAAGGGCGACGGGCTGGACGTAGCCATTGAAGATTTCGACGACCGGCTACAGATCAGCGTAGAACACAAGGGCGAGGCGCAGCCTTCAGTGGGGGTGGAGTCGTTCATCGCGGAGTGCGCGCGCGATTCGGACAAGCGCCTTACCGGTGTGCGCTTGATGCGCACCGTGGATCGGATCGAGTATGACGCACGCAGCGGGAGCATTCGTACCACACTCGTGAAGTACCTTCAATTCGGCAAGAACGGGCGTTGATTCCAGATCGCATGTAGGGGCCCGAGAAAGTCCCGCCGCAATCCTTCTACAGTCACTCACGTATTGCACAGACAGACGCGCTTGAACAGCATAGCCTGCCCGGCACGGAGCCTCCCACCCGCCTCCGAGCTGGCAAAGTTGGGCCCCGGAGCGCCAATTGCCGGCTCGAATACTCATCGCTGACGACAACTCCGTAGCGCGGACGACCATCCGAGCGCTTCTAGATTGGCATTCCTTCCAGGTCTGCGGCGAGGCCAAAAACGGCAAAGAGGCGATCGAGAAGGTTATGGAGCTGAAACCGGATATCATTCTTCTCGACATCAATATGCCGGAACTGAATGGCGTCAAGGCGGCTTACGAAATACGGCGAGTCTCACCGGCGACGAAAATCGTGTTTTTGACGATCCACAACACTCCCGGAGCGAAACAGATCACCAAAATGTGGTCGCATGGATTCGTGGCCAAGTCTGCAGCGGGAACGGAACTGATTCCCACGCTGGATCGGCTCACGGCGAAGCCCGGCGAGAAGCCACCCCGCAAAGCCGCAAAGTCAAAATCGAAAAGCGCCTCCAGTTCGGAATAGAAGAATCGCAACTACATCGTTACGGCGAAAGTATTTCGGCGGATCAGCGAGAGCATCTGATCATCGGTGAGCGTCAGCCGGACGTTGAGGCGATCTCCCGCCGGGGTGATGCTCGTGGAATCGAGCAACGAAGCGAGATCCGGATTCGAAGTGCCCAACTGATAGCGCTTATAAAGCAGCCCGGCCTGCAAGAGCGCGGCAAACGTATTGGCATCGTCAGGGCTTGCGCAGACGGATTGAAAACGGGCTTGCACGCCGGAGCCGGCAACAATCTGAATGCTCAGAGCGCGCAGGCGGGAAACGAGTTGCTGCGCCTGAGGAAATTGCCCCGCTTCCGGAGCCAATTGCTGCATGGCCAGTTGCGCATAAGCTGAATTCAGCACCGCCCATACCACGCCGCTGCCATTGGCTTCGTTGATTAGCGGCAGCATCTTGGACTCGGTCAATAGGCCTTGCTCTTCGCCCGCACGGATGGCAAGCATGCGCTCCAGTTGCTGGCGCTGGCCGAATGCCGCTGTATTGGCATCGAGAAAGAAGAAAAAGAGGTCCGCGGGACCGGATCCACCGCCGAAGGCGTAAAGCGAGAAGTTCCGCACTTTCACCACAGGGAGCTTTTGCGCGGTGAAATAGGCTTCGGCTGTTTCGGGGCGGAAAGAGCCGAGCGCGACGCCCACGACTTGCTCGCTGCCGGGTCCGGGCGCGGTCTGTTGCTTGGCGCCATTCGCGCCATTCGCGGGAGCATTTTGGGCGGCCGGCGGTGGTGGCGCGCCTACAGTGGCCCAAGCGATTTCTTCGACCTGAGAATTGGGATCGATGCCCGCGGCGGTGAGGAATTGCTCGAACTGCTTGAAACGCGCGGGGAGCATCTGTTGCTTCAGTTGCGGGAACCAGCTCAGAGAACGCGCTTCCTTAAGATTGGCGTAGGCAAATTCACCAATGTTCTGAGGAAACATGCCGATTACGTCTGAGCCGAGCGTGGTGGCATGAGCCCGCGTAATCGCCGACCCGGCCAGGACGGTCGCAACAATCATTGTTCCGAGAATTCTTCTATAGTTCATTTGTTCACCTTTTACTTACGTGCGAATGCCGCTTCTTCTACACCAATAAAGCAATTTATGATCCGATGCTGGGTAATGAGATGCCGTCGGGCGCTTCTTCGTTAGTCCCCGCTTCCAACCGAGATTCCAGAATCTTTTGCGCATGCACGAAATTTTCGAGTTGCAAATAGGCCGCGTCGTCCGGGCCGAGCGCTTTGCGCGGCACCAATCCGACAATTTCGCTGCTGCGGATCGAGCATCCGTTGCGTTCGGCTTCGAGCCTCACCGCTTCGAAGACGCGGCGAATCGAGGTCTGCTCGAAATCGGTAAGGTTCATGGAGACCTGAGCGATTTTGCGATCTTTTAGCTCGACGCCGATGGCCTTTACGTACGGAAGGCCACCATTTGAAGCGCGAATCGTGTGAGCGATCTTTTTTGCCACGGAAACGTCGGACGTATCCAGATTGATGTTATAGGCGATCAGGAATTTTCGAGCGCCGATGGCAACTGCGCCCGCAGACGGATGAAGGCGCGGCCCGCCGATATCGGGAGTACGATCCACGTTTCGCAGAACCTCGTCGCGCAAGTATTCGAATTCTCCGCCGCGCACGCTTTCCAGCCTTTTGCGTTCGGGCCGCAAGGCGGCCTCCTCATAAAAATAGACCGGGACTTTGTAGCGCGCCCAAATCTCCTGGCCCGCCCGCCGGGCCAGTGCGATGCAATTTTCCATGGTTACGCCCTCAACCGGCACAAACGGCAAAACATCGGTCGCGCCGATACGGGGATGCCCTCCGCGATGATGGCGCAGGTCGATCAATTCTGCAGCCTTGCCCACGCCGCGGAGCGCCGCTTCGACGACCGGTTCCGGCTCTCCGGCCAAAGTGACGACGGAGCGATTGTGGTCCGGGTCAACATGCAGGTCGAGTACCCGGGCGCCTTTGATTCCGCTCATGGCCGCGAGGAGCGCTTCGATCTTTTTGTGATCGCGCCCCTCGGAAAAATTGGGAACGCATTCGATCAAGCGCCTCATGCCAGGTGGAAATGTTCAGTAGCGGAAAGGCCGGTGCCGCCGGCTGACCGGAAAAACCGGAATCGGCAACGCTGCCACGTGCAATCGTACGCGATACCCAGGCACTTAGCCATGAGGAATGAGCGCGGCGTTACGCAAGTCAAAACGCAGAATCCCGGGGCGAGTTGCAAAGAGGCGTGCGATAGCTTGCGTAGTTCCGGGTTTGCCGGCAACCTCCGCTTTGCGACATAGGGTAGTCGCGGGCTTCGGCGGAGTTGCCGCGGTGAATGCGCTGCTGTAGAGTTCGGGGCGATGGCTGCGGAATATCCCACGCTACCGGGGCGCTTGCTCAAGGGGTTTGAGCGCTACCTCTCTCCTCGAGCGCAGATGTACAGAGAAAATGGGCAATGGCTTCCTATTTCGTCGCAGGAAATGCTGCGGCGGATCGCGGGGCTTTCAGAAAGCCTCGCGAGGCTCGGAGTCGCACAGGGCGACCGAGTCGCGCTTTTTGCTCCGAACAGCGCGGAGTGGCACGTCGCGGATTTTGCGGCGCTGGGTCTGGGTGCGGTCGTCGTGCCCATCTACTTCCGCGAATCGGCGGAACGCATGGCTTACATCCTGGCTCACTCGGAGGCGAAGGTCATTTTTGTTGCCGGAGAGGAGCAGGCCAGGCGCTGGAGCGAAATCGCACAAAACTGCCGAAGCGTGCAGAAAGTTATTTATGCGCGAAGAGCGGCGGCCGGAAAGGCGGCTGCGCCGCAAGGAGATCGCGGTGCTGCGGCGGCGCGAGGCGGCGACGGGAGCGGGTCGGGCGAAGGGCTGAGTTACGAAGCGCTCATCGCCAATGCCGGAGATGCGGAGGTCGAAGCTTATCGGCGGCGGATCGCCGGGCTGCGCTCGGATTTGCTGGCGTCCATCATCTACACTTCGGGCACGACCGGCGAGCCCAAAGGAGTGATGCTCTCGCACGCGAACTTCACTTCGAATAGCGAAGCGTCGTTCGAACGGTTCGACTTGGGCGCAGGCAGTGTGGGGCTTTCATTTCTGCCGCTGGCGCATGTTTACGAACGGCTCGTGGATTACGGATACCTGTTCAATGGCGTGTCGGTGGCTTACGTGCCGCGCATGGAAGATGTTCCGCAGGCGCTGCTGGAGGTCCGGCCTCATATTTGCGCGGCGGTGCCGCGATTCTTCGAAAAGCTTTACGGCAATATCCTCGAGCGCGGCGCGCAAACGACGGGTCTGCGCCGCAGCATCTTCGATTGGGCCATTCGCGTGGAACAGAAGGCGGTGCCGTGGCGCGGGTACGGCCGCCACGTACCGATCGGAGTGCGCTTGCAGTGGTCGCTGGCCAATCGGCTGGTGTACAAGAAATTTCGCGAAGGCGTGGGCGGGCGCATGGTCGAATTCATCTCCGGAGGCGCGCCGCTGGCGCCGGAGCTGGCCGAATTTTTTACCACGGTGGGCCTGCCGCTATATCAGGGTTATGGATTGACGGAGACTTCGCCGGTGGTCGCCACTAATCTGCCGAGCGCGTGCCACATCGGCACGGTGGGGCGCCCCATTTCCGGGGTGGAGGTGCGCACGGCCGAAGACGGCGAACTGCTGGTTCGCGGTCCATGCGTGATGCAGGGCTACTACAAAAAGCCCGAGGAGACGCGCGCAGTACTTTCTCCAGACGGCTGGCTGGCGACCGGCGACATCGGGCGCCTCGATGCAGACGGCTATTTGTCGATCACCGATCGCAAGAAGGAGCTGCTGAAAACTGCCGGCGGAAAGCTGATTGCTCCGGCCCCGATTGAAAATGCGCTGAAATCGAGCCCGTTCATTCTGAACGCGGTGCTGGTGGGCGATCGCCGGCCCTACATTTCGGCGCTGATCGTGCCGAACTTCACTACCGTGCAGGCGCGGGCGGCGCAGGCGGGCGTGAAGCTCGCTTCGCCGCAGGAGATGATTTCGAGCGCCTGGGTGCATGAGCTTGATCGAAAGCGAGGTCAAACGGCTGACCGCGAATCTGGCGCAATTCGAGACGATCAAGCGCTTCGCCCTGATTGACCGCGAATTTACGTTCGATGGCGGCGAACTGACATTTACGCTGAAGCTGAAGCGGCGCGTGATCGATCAGCGGTATGGCGATGTGATCGAACGGCTGTACGCGCAGCCGGCGCCGGTGCACCGGTAACGCGGCTTACCAAGTGGAGACTGGCGCAGTACAATAATTCGTTGAACACCGCCTTGGAGAAGAAATAATGGAAGATGTGCTGGTGATTGCGGGCCGCGCGTTTCATTCGCGGCTGATTGTGGGCACGGGAAAATATCGCAGCTTCGGCGAGATGCGCCGGGCGCATGAGGCTTCGGGCGCGGAGATGATTACCGTGGCCGTGCGGCGCGTGAATTTAACCGATCGCAGCAAGGAGTCGCTGCTCGACTATATCGATCGCGACAAATATTTTCTGCTGCCGAATACGGCGGGATGCTACAACGCCGAAGAGGCCGTTCGCACGGCGCGACTCGGCCGCGAAGTGGGGCTTTCGAATTGGGTGAAGCTTGAAGTGATCGGCGATCAGCAGACGCTTTTTCCGGACACTGCGGAGCTGCTGAAAGCGACCGAGCAGCTCGTGCGCGAAGGGTTCGTGGTGCTGCCTTATACGAACGATGATCTGGTGGTGGCGCGGCGCCTGGTCGATGCGGGTGCGGCGGCAGTGATGCCGCTGGGCGCGCCGATCGGCTCGGGCATGGGGATTCAGAATCACGCCTCGCTGCGCATCCTGCGCGAACGCATCACGGAAGTGCCGCTGATCGTGGACGCGGGCGTGGGGACGGCTTCGGATGCCGCCGTGGCTATGGAATTGGGCGCCGACGGCGTGCTGATGAATACGGCCATCGCGGAGGCGCAGGATGCGGTCCTGATGGCCGAAGCCATGCGCCATGCCGTGGAGGCCGGGCGGCAGGCTTTCCTCGCCGGACGCATTCCGAAGAAGCTCTACGCCAGCGCGTCGAGCCCGCTCGCCGGAGTCGTGCGGTAGTGGCATCAGTGGCACAGGCACTCCTGCCTGTGCACCGCCTGTGATAAGGTGCCGCGAGTGGCCGATAAGGCGACACAGCGCCTCGCCTTCCTCGATTGGACTCGCGGTCTTGCCTGCGTCCTCATGTTCCAGACGCACGGCTACGACTCCTGGCTAAGCGAGAGCGCGCGACATACTACGTTTTTCCGTCTTTCCCAATTGGCCGGAACGCTGCCCGCGCCGTTGTTTCTCTTTGCATCCGGAATTTCCCTGGCCTTAGTGATCGGCCGAGCATTGCAGAAGGGAGTTACGCCGGCCGAGGCGTCCCGCAAAGCAATGCTGCGCGGGGCGGAGATTCTCGGCTTCGGGATGCTTTTTCGCGTGCAGGAGTTTGTGCTCGGCCAGCCGTACGCTCCGTGGACCGACCTGCTGCGCGTGGACATTCTCAACATCATCGGCGTCTCGATCATTCTGATGGGAGCAATGTGCTGGCTCGCGGCGACGCACATCGTCGGGCCACGCGAAATCACAGATGCAAAGGCGGGCCGCGTCGGTGCGCCTCGTTCGCGCTACGTCACCTTGGCGATTGGCGCAGCCGCGATCATTGCGCTCGTCACGCCGCCTCTCTGGACCACACACCAGCCGCGCTGGCTGCCGTGGTATCTGGAGTCGTATATCAACGGCGTGCACAATCTGGGCACGCCGCAGCCCTGGCTTTTTCCTGCGTTTCCGTGGGTGGCATTCGCGTTTGCCGGATTGGCGTTTGGGTTTCTGATTTTTTCGCCTTGGGCCCGCGAGCATGAGAGCACTGCGTTTGTTGTGACCGGGCTCGCGGGTGCTCTGTTTATTTTTGCTAGGGCGCTGGCTCGACGCCATGCCGAGGCAGCTTTATGCCGTTTACGATTTCTGGCACACGAGCCCGAATTTTTTCCTGATCCGAATGGGCGTGGTCCTGGGAATCGTTTTCGTGGCGTTTGCGTGGTGCCGCTGGGGAGCTGCGCTTAAGGGCTTCGCTCCGGTGATCGAACTTGGGCGGACTTCGCTATTCATTTATTGGCTGCATATTGAATTCGTTTACGGACGCTTCTCGATTCTGGCGAAGCGTTCGCAAAGCATTCCCATGGCGACGGCGGGAATTTTGGTGATTTTCGCGGCTATGGTCGCCGCGGCAGCGATTCGCAATCGCGTGAAGGGCCGCGGGCTGCAGGGCGCTGGCGTTCTGGCGCCGGCCCGCGGCGTGCCGGCATGATTCTAGAATTGTGAGGCGTTTTTCTGCAGGTGGCGCCGTCGCAAAATACATGCTTGCGATCTGAAGCGCATCAATCGGCTGCAGATCGACTAACCGTGAGGCTGAAGAGTTTTGAATACCAAGTCGATACGGATTGACAAGCGTGGATGCTAGGGCTTCTTCGCGGGGGCGGAGTTCCTGAGACTGCTCGGGAATTTTGAAGATCATCTCGCCGGGGCGCGCCAGGCCCATCTCTTCGCGGGCGATGCGTTCGACGGCCTTGGGATCGGTGCGCAGCGCCTGGACCTGCTGATTGAGATGAGTGTTTTCCTGATTCAGCCGGTCGATCTCCCCGCGTAATTCCTGCACCTGCGCTTGCGTGCGACGCATGGCGAGCAAGCCGTGGCTTCCGAAAATGTCGTGAATGGCCAAAAGAAAGAGCGCGAGGCCCAGAATTGTGCGGGCATGGCGGCTCCAAAACGACTGCGGCTCCTGCGCATTCGACTTTCGCAACCTTTAGCCCCCTGCCGCTGCGGCAAAAACCCACTTGCGAGCGGCTTCCGCAAGGCGCGCGGATTCTTTCAGCGTTGCGCTTTCCGTGTAGACGCGCATCAACGGCTCGGTCCCGGAAAGACGCAGCAGGATCCAGGAGCCGTCATCGAAAACGAGTTTGAGGCCGTCGGTGCGATCCGATTGCGCCACGCGCTTTCCGAGAAATTCCGAGAAATCGCTCTTCAGCCGTTCCACGGCGCGCGCCATCACGTCTTCCGTCAGATGCAGATTCGTGCGCAAGGGCCAATACTCGCGGCCGACGCGGCGGAAAAGCGCGCGCAATTGCTCGTCCAGTGGCGCCTGGCGAGCCGCGATCATTTCGGCCACCAGCAGGCAGGCGAGGATGCCGTCTTTTTCGGGGATGTGCCCGCGAATGGAAAGCCCGGCGCTCTCTTCGCCTCCGAGTGCAATGGCATCCTGCAGAATTAATTGGCCGATGTATTTGAATCCGACGGGAGTCTGGCGGACTTTGCGGCCGTGTTTGGCGGCGACGGCGTCGAGGAGATGCGAGGTGGCCACGCTGCGCGCGGCGTCCAAGTGCCAGCCGCGGCTTTCGATCAGGTAATCGTAGAGCAAGCCGAGAATATGGTTCGGCGAAATCCAATGGCCCTGCGCATCGACGATGCCGAAGCGATCGGCATCGCCATCGGTGGCGAGGCCGATCTGCGCTTTGTGCGCGATCACGGCTTCGGATAGGCGCTTGAGATTTTCCTCGGAGACATCGGGGCCGGCGCCTTCGAATAGAACGTCGCGCTCGGCGCGAATGGTTTCGCAGTTCGGTGATCCCGTGCTCTTGCAGCGCGCGATCGAGATAGCCGGCGCCGCAGCCGTGCAGCGCGTCGTAAACGATGTGCGGCGCGTTCTTCTTTTTCAGTTCGTCGAAACGGATGAGCTCGCCGAGGCGTGCGAGGTAAGGCGGGGCGATGTCTACTTGTTCGAAAGTGCGCGCGTCGTGCGGCGAAGGGAAAGCCGACGCCTTTTCCGCGGGTCGCGCATAGAGCTTTGCGGCGCGAGCTTCGATATCGCGCGTGACTTCGGGCAGCGCGGGTCCGCCGTCGGCCGCCGAGAATTTCAGGCCGTGATACTCCGCCGGATTATGGCTGGCGGTGAAATTAATGGCGCCGTCGATTTTGCGGCGCCGAATCTCAAAGGCTACGGCGGGCGTGGGCGTTGCACCGGTGCAGAGCAGCGGATGCACGCCGCGATTATCGAGTTCAGTTGCCGCGGCACGTGCGAACTCCTCGGAAAAGAAGCGCGTGTCGTGGGCTACAAGCAGCGTCGGACGCCGATTGCGGCTCAAGACGTGGTCGGCGATGGCGGCGACGGCGATGCGCACGTTGGGGAACGTGAAATCTTCGGCGATGATGCCGCGCCAGCCGGAGGTGCCGAATTTTATGGGCGAGGCCGCCATTTTGTTTTGTGCCGGGCCGTATTGTATCTTGGCGACGCAAATAGCACCGCAACAAAGCGCACACGCGGAAGCAAAAAGTTACGGGGCAGCGAGGGCGATTAGCGAACACGCGATGCCGAAAAATGGTGCAGGGAAGTACGTCGTGGTGCTGGTGACGTGCGGTTCGCGGGCCGAGGCGCAGCGAATCGCGCGAGAGATCGTTTCGCGGCGGCTGGCTGCCTGCGCCAATCTGCTGGACATTCCTGTGCAGTCGGTTTATCGATGGAAGGGCAAGGTCGAGAAGGCCCGCGAGTTCCTGCTGCTGATCAAGACTTCCGCGCGACGCCTGCCGGCGCTCGAAGCCGAAGTCGAGCGGCTGCATAGCTACGATGTTCCCGAATTTATCGCCCTGCCAGATTGTCGCAGGCTCGCCGAAATATCTGCGCTGGCTGGCTGAGTCCTTATAGCTGAATTGTTGGAGCTAGAAAAAACCCTCACCTTTTTCTGGAAATTTGAAAAGGGTGGTACATGTGGAATTTAGACCTTTTCGAGAGCGGCCTCGAGGTCGGCGATCAAGTCTTCGACGTCTTCGATGCCTACCGAAAGGCGCACGAGGCCATCGGTAATGCCGATCTGCCGGCGAACCTCCGGGGGAATCGAAGCGTGGGTCATCGATGCGGGATGCGAGATCAGCGTCTCGACTCCGCCAAGGCTCTCGGCGAGCGAACAGATCTTCACGTGATTGAGGACGCGACGCGCCGACTCGAGGGTGCCCACATCGAAGGACAGCATGGCGCCGAAATCCACGCTGCTGCCTGCGCGCCAGATCGTGCTGCGGATGCGAAGGCAAGCCGGGGTAGAGCACGTGCTTCACCTTGGGATGGTTTTCCAAGTAGCGCGCTAGGGCCATGCCGTTAGCGTCGTGCTGGGCCATACGGACGGCCAGCGTTTTGATGCCGCGCGAGACGAGGAAGCAATCCATCGGCGCCAGGCCGGCGCCCGTGGAGCGTTGCAGAAAATAGATTTTCTCCGCGTCCGCGGGCCGCGTGAGGATTACAGCGCCTCCGGTGGCATCGCTATGCCCATTCAAGTATTTGGTCATGGAATGCACCACGATGTGCGCGCCGAGCTCGAGCGGACGTTGCAAATAGGGGCTGAGGAAGGTGTTGTCCACAGTCACGGTGATATTTCGTTCGTTCGCGATTTCGGCGATGGCCGCGATATCGGTGACGATCATAGTGGGATTGGTGGGCGTCTCCACGTAGATCATTCTCGTATTGGGCCGCAGCGATTTCCGCACGCATTCGAGATCTGACGTATCGACGAACGTGAATTCGAGGCCGAACTGGCAAAGGAACTGGGTGGTGAGCCGGTAGACGCCACCGTAAACTGCTCGTGAAATGAGGGTGTGATCGCCGGGACGCAGCAGCCGAAACATGGCATCGATGGCCGCCATTCCCGACGTGAAGACGTAGGCGGACTGGCCGCCTTCCAGGCGAGCGACGCAACGCTCGAGCGCGCGGCGGTTCGGGTGTGCCGTACGCGCGTAATCGTAGCCTTTATCCTTGCCCAACTCCTCCTGTACATACGTGGAGGTCTGAAAAATTGGGGCGACGATGGCGCCTGTAGCCGGTTCCGGCTCCTGTCCAACGTGGATCGCGTCTGTTGCGAATCCCATGCAGTCTTCCTCCTCAGGTCGCGCGGCAAGCAACGCGCGGCATGCACTTGCAGGCACAATGATCAGCACTCTAGCGTAACTCAAGACTGTCGGACGGTCGCTTGCCAATTTGCTACGGGAGGAGTAAACAGTGGAAAGGTTTGCTGCGGTTGCGCGCGAGGGCCGGTTTGCAGCGTGTAAATGTCGGAGATGCGGTCATGCTAAAGAGAACTTTGCTTTGGGCTTCACTTGTTCTGTTGGCGATGCTTTTCGGGCTGGCCCTGTTGGTGCCGGCGCTAACCGCGCAGTCCGATAAGCCTTCCGCTACCGCGGACAAACGCAACGCAACCAGCCGCCTGCGGATCGAGCTGACCGGAGGCGATGAGAACAAACCTGTTGCCGATGCCAGCATTTATGTCCGGTTCCCCGACCAGAAAAAAGTTGAACTCGACCTGAAGACGAATCAGGAGGGCATCGCGCGTTCCCCGGAAATACGACAGGGCAAAGTCTTGATTCAGGTGGTCGCGCAGGGCTGGAAGACTTATGGCGAATATCACGACGTCACCGAGAGCGAGCAGACCATCCAGATTCATCTCGTAAAGCCGCCTATCAAGTGGTACTGAGGCTCGCTGCGGCTACAGCGCGCGGCTCCGCCGAAATAGCCCTAATCTGTGCAAGACTAATAAGGTGCCGGTGCCTGAGAAATCCCCCCGGATTGGGCCAAAGGAGACAACGCATGACAGCATGCACGCACATGAATCAGATTCGTGACGTGCAGCCGCACACGCGCGGCTGCGAAGAGTGCCTGAAAATGGGCGACACATGGGTGCACCTGCGCCTGTGCCTGATCTGCGGACACGTGGGCTGCTGCGATTCCTCCAAAAACAAGCACGCCACGAAGCATTTCCATTCCTCCAAGCACCCCATCATGAAGTCGCTCGAACGCGGCGAGGATTGGGGTTGGTGCTACATCGACGAGGTCGAACTTGACTTCGCCTGATTGGCCGCCGCTGCCTTACGACGAATGGGAAAGCACGCTTGACACTCTGCACATGTGGACGCAGATCGTGGGCAAGACACGCAGAGAGCTTACGCCGCTGGTGAACCACTGGTGGAACGTGACGCTCTACGTCACGCCGCGCGGCCTGACCACTTCCACGATTCCATTCGGACACGAGGCGTTCGAAGTCGAGTTCGATTTTATCGGGCATCGCCTGCTCATCGAGACGAGCAAAGGTGAAGAGCGCACCATCGAACTGCGGCCCCGCTCTGTGGCCGATTTCTACAAGGAGTACATGTCCACCCTGCGGTCGCTCGGAATCCAAGTAAAACTTCACACCATGCCCGATGAGTTTGACGACAAGATTCCATTTGACCAGGACACCAAGCACGCATCGTA
Organism: uncultured Acidobacteriota bacterium; assembly: GCA_963846235.1. Lineage (GTDB taxonomy): Bacteria > Acidobacteriota > Terriglobia > Acidiferrales > UBA7541 > Palsa-189. The sequence goes on along the minus strand of CAWJVF010000002.1, from coordinate 317,303 downwards.
CGATCGGAAATACGTGGAGAGCTTTCGCCGAATCCTGTTGAGCGCGGACCGCGTGTTCAAGGAATTTCGCGCACCTTTTCTGGGCAAGTGCAGCCCGGTGCATTTTTTCTGGGGTTCGATGGATCTGGCGGTGTCGCGTTTTTCGGGGCGGCGGGGTTCGCTACCGAAGGGCGCGGATGCCATGACCCGCGAGGCGTATTCGCACGAAGTGAGCAGCTGCGGATTCTGGCCCGGAGACCGGCGCTACAAGCAACCCGCCTTTTATTCTTATACGATGCCGGCGCCGGCGGGATTCGAGAAAGAGAAGGTTCGTCCGAGCGCCGCATATTGGGATACGCAGCTGGGGGAATTTCTCCTCAAGTATGACGATGTGCGGGTCGCGGATTCACCGGAAAAGGCAATTCTCGATTTCTGCCAAAGTACGTACGAAGCGGGCGCGAACCTGGCGAAGTGGGATCGCAAGGCGCTGAAGCGTGGCGGGTAGGCCGTGGCCCGGAGAGGTCCCTCGCTCACGATGTTCGCTCGGGACGAATATCCTGGTCGGATATTCGTTTTCCGCAGGCACGTTGGCAACCGCTGGCATTGGCGTGAATCTATGGCTAGCAGACGGGCGGCTTCCAGCCGCGCCCGCGGAACTGAAAAATAGCGGACACATTCCGCGAGGAGGCATCGCATGTACGTCGTAATTGGCGCCACGGGGCATACCGGAAACGTCGTTGCCGAAAAACTGCTGGCGAACCGCGAAAAAGTTCGCGTGGTCGGCCGGGACGAGAGGCGGCTCGAGCGATTCAAGCAAAGGGGGGCGGAAGCATTCGTCGGGGACGTGACCGATGCGAGCGCGATGGCGAGGGCATTTTCGGGAGCGGATGCAGCGTATGTGATGATTCCGCCAAACGTATCATCGCCGAGCGTTCTCGCTTATCAACAGCGCGTAAGCGAGGCGCTGGCCGCAGCGCTCGAGCATAACGGCGTGCGGCATGCTGTCGTGCTCAGCAGTTACGGCGCAGATAAGGCGGACAAGACCGGCCCGGTCGTGGGTCTCCACGCACTGGAAAAGAAGCTGGACGCAATTCCGGGCTTGAACGTTCTCTTCATACGCGCGGGCTACTTCATGGAGAACATCCTGCCTCAGGTCAATGTCATTCCATCCGTAGGAAGCATGGCGGGACCGGTGCGGTCCGACCTGGCCCTGCCCATGATCGCCACGCGCGACATCGGCGCGTTTGCGGCAGAAGCACTCTCGCGGCGTGACTTCCAGGGGAAACAGCGGCGCGAATTGCTAGGTGCGCGCGATGTGACGTATACCCAGGCTGCCAAAGTAGTTGGCGCGGCAATCGCAAAGCCGGATCTGACCTATAAGCAATTTCCGGCGGCACAATTGAAGCCTGTGCTGACGCAGATGGGAATGTCTCCAAATATGGCTGATCTTTTACTCGAAATGGCCGAGGCGCTGAATTCGGGCCACATGCGCCCGCTCGAACCGCGTTCACCACAAAACACCACGCCAACAACGATCGAAACGTTTGTCGCCGAAGTTTTTGCGCCGGCGTACAGCGCGAAAGCAGCCCGCGCCTAGACTCTCGCAACATCGCAGCACCCGCATGGGGGTGAGCTCTATCAGACGAACTGCGCTCACCCCGAGTACCCAGGGCTAAATCCCAACGCAAATGCTGGCCGGAGGGTCAGTTTCCGGCCCGGAAACCTGCCGCACGGCACGATTGTTTCGCCCCCTTCTAGAAGCTAGAGTGGTCTCCAGCAATGGCCGGCACGCGCCCGCCCAGCGCTTCCGTGCAAATCGAACCAAAAAGTCGCGGCTTAGCCGCGAAAACTGTTGGAATTGTTTCGCCTGTTTTCCTGGAGACTTGCGGCTATGGACCTGGAGATCATAAAAGGGGAAAAGGCAGCGGCGCGGCGGCCCGCGGTACATTCGGCCAAAGTCGACCTCGAAATCATCCTCGAGCAACATAACGATTGGGTGAAATCGAATGGACGCAGCGGCCGTCAGGCGGACCTTTCTCGCCTGAATCTGGAAGGCGCGGACCTAACCGACACAAATTTGCAGGGCGCGTTGCTGAATGGGACGGTTTTGAAAGGCGCCGATCTGCTCCTCACTGATCTACAGGGCGCCAGCTTGCTACAGGCGAATCTCGCAGAGGCGAACCTGCTGGGCGCGCGGTTGCGCGAGGCCAATCTACAAGGCGCCACTCTCGAAGGCGCAACGGGTTTATTGGCTGCGGAGTTGGCAGGGACTAATCTCACGTTCGCCAAATTGCCCGCCGAGGTGGCTGCCGCTGAGGATTTGAAATATATAAAGCGGCGCGGGCGCCATGCGAAATGGCTGATCAGCGCATTGATGCTACTGAACGCGCTGGCGTGTTGGAGGATCGTCACTGTTTCGGACACGCAGATCCTGAGAAACGCCGCTTTACTTCCGTTCCCGGTGCTGCGCAATGAAGTACCGCTCGCAGAATTCTTTCTTTTGTGCCCCTTGTTGATTGGCGCGCTTTATCTCTGGCTGCACGTTTATTTGCAGCGCTTTTGGGAGGTGACCGGGGCCATGCCTGCAATTTTCGAGAACGGCGGGCGCCTGGACAAGAGCTTGCCGTGGATTGTGAGCTGGCCGGCGACGAGCTATTTCAGATGGCTGCGGGAAAAGCGGTCGGCACTCGCGGGAGTCGAGAAAGCGATTTGCATTCTTTTGCTGTATTGGGTCACTCCCGCGACAATGACACTGTTTTGGGGGCGGTATCTGACTCTCGAGGATGTGCGCGGCACAATCCTGCACGCGGCGCTCATCGCGGCAGCAACGACTGCGGCGATTCATTTTCCGCGCTCGGCCGCGCGCGCTTTTCGGAGCGACCAATCGGGCTTACTTTCGGAATTGCGGAGCGAATCCGCGCAGCAAGGGCCAGCTTCTGCTGAGAACGCGGATGCTTCGCCGATATCTTTGACTCCGGCCGCACTTTCAGACCCGCAGTCGCGCCGCGCTTGGAGCAAAAACTCTTGGGGCAAAAAAGCCGGATCTTTACGCATTTCGATCGGTGCGGGATTCGGCTTCATTCTGTGCGTGCTCTCCATCGGGACAATCGGCGGCGCTCCGCACGGCGGAAATCCGGCGCAGGGAATCAGCGCCGGAAGTCCGTGGACGTGGGCTGCCGACGCCCTTTGGTTGGTCGGCTACAATCCTTACGCGCGGGTGATCGAAGCGGAAATTTCGCGAAAACCTGCCGGCTGGACGGAAACCGAAAGCGACTTGAGCCACGTTCAAGGCGCTAATCTGAATGGATTCCGCCTGCGCTATATGCAGGGTTACAGCGCATTCCTCGTGAAGGTACGTTTGCGGCAAGCGGATCTAAGCTATGCCTACTTGTCAGAAGCCGATTTGCGTCTGGCGAGCTTGCGTCAAGCCAGCCTCCGATTTGCGGCCATGGACCAGGTAAAACTAGACGGCGCGGCGCTGCAATCGGCCGATCTCGAAAGGGCCAACCTGATTCGGGCGGACCTGGAAAAAGCCGATCTCTCTTTTGCCTCGCTTAACGCGGCGGTTCTGCTGGACGCCAAACTTGACGGGGCCGTCCTCTATGGCGCCGACCTGCGCAATGCCTGGCTCGAGAGGGCCAGCCTGGGACAGGCGGATCTGCGGCAAGCCAATCTGGAAGGCGCTAATCTCAAGATGGCCGATTTACGCGGTGCGTATCTGTCTACGGCAAAAATGGCGGGCGCCAAGCTCGGGGAGAGCCAGTTGAACACGGCGATCCTGATGGGCGCGGACTTGAGACACACCGATTTGAGCAACGCCAATCTTCAGGGAGCGGTGCTGAGTGGTGCCGACTTGGCCGGCGCCAACCTGCAGAATACCGACCTACGGGGCGTCGTTGGGTTGAGCGCGGCGCAAATTTGCGCTGCGGCAAACGCGCACCAGACGCAGTTGGACGATTCGCTGGCAACCGAGGTCAGCGCGCGCTGCAACGCGAACCGTTAAACGTTATTTCTGGTGCTTCGGTAGCTAGCGAAGGCGGGAATACTCGGCGCGGGCCTGTTGTAACACGGGAATCTCCGGATCGGCATCCTTCCATAAAGCTAGGAAATCCTGATAAGCCATGCGACTCGCTGAGGAATTGCCGGCAAGACTGCGGGCACGCGCGAGACCGAGGATCGCCAGTGCGGCGTACGGGCGGCACGCCGTGAGCCCACGGTGATCGATAAGCTTCTGGAACTCTGTTTCTGCCGCTTTGCCGTCTCCAACGCGAAGGTAGGCCTGTCCGCGAAGGTAGGGGGTGTAAAGGGAAGTTTCGTGTAGGCCTTTGCTGAGATCAAAGGGCAGCGCGGGCTGAAGAATGCGGATCGCCGCATCGGGGTTCCGGCGGCTCATTTCAATCGCCGCACGGATCGTAGGAAGATCCAAGGCGTTCAGCAGAGTGTCTGAGGGGAAGCGCTGGGCCAAATCGCTAACGATTGTCTCGGCAGCCGAAACGTCTCCGGAGCGCGCCAGAGCCAATCCCGCGATGGCCTGGGCTTCGGGGCCGTAAACGCCGTTTAATGACGCCTTGGCTAACTGCCGAGCCTCATCGGGGCGGCCGAATTCGGCCTCCACGAGAGCGGCGAACGCCTGCGCTTCGGTAGCGGACTCTTTGCGTCCATAACGCCGCGCGGAGTCCTCGGCCTGCTGGAATAGTCCCTCAGCGTTGCGCAGGTGGCCGGTGTATGCCGCAGTGGAAGCATCGAACTCGAGTAGTCCGTGATCGTTCGGTTTGCCGGCGGCCCAGGCCGTTTGCTGCTTCATGGTCTGTGTATCGCCTTCGAGGAAGGCGATGATGTATCGGCCGATGTGAAAGTCTTGAGCATCAAGCCCTCGAGCAACGGCCTGGTCGAAAGTGGCCTTGGCCTCATCCAGGCGATCCAAGCCGAGGTAAGCGAAAAGCAGATTGCTGTAAACGAAGGCACTGTCCGGATCGAGGCGCCTGGCGTCCAGGAGTTCACCAACGGCTTTGTCCGGGTGGCCAAGTGCGATGTAGAGAGCGCCAAGATTAATGGCCGGAACTACGTCTCGTGGGTAGGTGTTTCGCCACAGTTCGTAGATCTGCGTGGTGCGGTCCAAATCGCGAGTGACATTTTCGTAGTAATGAGACGATATGTAGAGGTTTTCGCGTTCGCTGGCCCGCTCGCGGCGATCGAAGGCCTTCTGCGTGTACTCGACAGAAAGCGCGTTTTCGCCCATGTTCGAATATTCCTGGCCCAACACGGCATAGGCCATGGCGAAATTCGGGTCGAGCTCGATGGCGTTCTGGAAATAGGGAACCGACTCGGACTCCATGCCGCGATTTCGTGCGGCCTGACCCATGGAAAACGCCTTCAGGGCTTCCAGCGATGTGGTGGTCGCCTGCTCGATGGGCACGTCGTTTTTCTGAATCGAACTGAGCGACTCGCCCAGCTTGCGCCGGATATCCATGGCGGTTCCGTCAAGCGCCTTGAGTACGCCGCCTTTGCCGACAGCTTCGGCACCGGCACGAGCAAGTAAATCACCGGTCGCGCAATTGCTCGCCTCCAACAGGATCGAATAGTGATCGTCTAACTGGCTAATCGAGCCGGCGAGCATGGCTTTACTGGATAACCGCTGACAAACCTCGCGAGCTGTGGCCGTAGTCAACCGCTCATCGGGCGAACGGCCCATGAAGCGCAAAGTGTCGCGCATGCGGTCTTCGGGAACGATATTGAGGAACGGGGAATCGATGAGTTTGACTTCCAGCGCTTGCCGGAGTGTGTTGTCGAAAACAGGGTCGGAGGTTGAATTGGTAAAGTCTGCCAGCACGATGGAATCGGTTTCAGTGAGCGCATGTGCGGGGCGCGAATAGTAAGAATATCCAGCAAGGCCTAACACGACCGCTCCTAAGATGGCTACTGCCAGCGAACGGCGCCTCAGGAGACGGGTAGCCTGGGAAGGCAGCGCGACAACCTCCGGCGCCGCAGGTACCGGCTCCGTCTGCGTGACAGGGTGACCATTTCCGGAAGAGCTGCTGGCTTTAGCAGGGGCGGATGGCGGAGTGGGAGAAGGTGCGCCTTCGACCGTGACGATCAGGCGATAGCCACGCCGCGGCAATGTCTCGACATAGTGCGGACGGTCCGCCGAATCGCCCAAGGCGTCGCGCAGCCGAGCAACAGCTGAGTTCACCCCATGTTCAAAGTCGACGAAAGTGTCGCCGGGCCAAAGCCTGCTGCGCAACTCTTCCCGCGTGATGATTTGACCCGGCCGCTCGAGCAACATGGCGAGAATCTGGAACGGCTGTTCCTGGAGCCGAATCCTCGAGCCACCCTTGCGCAATTCTCCGGCGCTGAGGTCAGCTTCGAAAATCCCGAAGCGAATGAGCCGCGGCGGCGGATTGGAAGCTTGCGTGGGGGCGGACTGCATTTTGAGTTTTCCGGGAAAGATCGATTCTAGCACCTTAAGTCAATAAAGCCGTCACGATTGTGGCGTTACCTAACGTGCTATCCCATTGGAGCATAGCGGGTTAGCGCGTTACCAATATTTTACCTTTCGTGCATTGAGGTACCTGGCCCCCGAATGCATTTTTTGTGCGCCGACCGAGAATCCGGCACGGGCACAGAGAGCGGTAGAACTTCAGCGTACCGACCAGCCCGAAATCAGTAGGGAGATGCAGGAGGGGAAAATGAAAAGCAACGGATATCGTGGAAACGCGTTGGCGATGGTGGCAATTTTCTTGGGTGTGTGCCTTTCCGCAGCGGCGGCAAACTCGCACACCGTTTCGGTCAAGACTCCGATCAGCCTGAATGGGACGGAAATTACCCCCGGATTTTACGTCGTCGAGTGGGTGACGCACAGTCCGGAAGCGACCGTGACATTCACAAGGAACGGAAAAGTGGTGGTTATGGCCCCAGGCAAAATGGTGGAGCGAGACAGCAAGTCCTCCGCCGATGCCGTGGTCTATACCAACAATGCAGACGGGTCGCACACACTCAAGGAGATAAGATTTGCCGGCAAGAAGCAGGTACTGGTGTTTGGAGAGGCCTAAAGGTCCAGCCCGGCTATCGAGCCTTCATGCGTGAGCTTGGAGGCTCGATACTCTCGCCGGTCCCGGCCCAAGGGGCGAGTTTGCGCCACAGTACGTTCCACGCGAGGATCAGCGCGGTAATGGAAAGGGAAGCGCCTCCCAACAGTAGAGAGATCACCGCAATATCCCACGCAGGCCGGTATCTATAAAGCCAGGGCAGATTGAACGAATGTAGGCCGTGGTAGAACCAGCGATTCCACCGCGAATTCGAATTGTAGCTCTGCACGATGCGCAGCGTTTTGGGGTCGATGTAATACGCGGATAGCGCCGGATCGTTCAGTTGCACAAAAATCACCGGCAGAGGCAGCTCGTTGTTGCGGTCGAGATAGTACGATTCGTACTCAGTCACACTCCGCACCTGTGTGACCACGTACGGGCGTGCGGCTCTTTCTAGAGCTGCAAAGATCCGATCGCGATCGAATTCGTATGACGGCCGGCCTAGCACAGGAATCACGCGCGTTTCTTGCGGCCCCAGGACCGCCAAATAAGCCGGCTCGCCCGCGCCAGAAATCAGGTCCAGTTGTTTTACTCTGGATCCGAAAGCGGTTTCGGCCTCCGACACGACTATCTGTGGTGGCTTCGCGGTGAAGACTTCGAGCGGCGGCATCTCGCGAAGTGCTGTGGCCAGCCGAGCGGCAGGTCCGTCGTCCGCGCCTTCCTGCAATTTGGGGAATGGATCCATCGACAACATTCCGCTAAAAGCCCACGTGCAGGCGAAAAATCCGAAGAACAGGCCAAGGATCGCGTGCCAACGCTTCTGCCCATGATAAGGAAAGCTCGCGGGCGCCCCTGCGTAACGATAGGTTCTTGAAGGCGAATACATCCAAAGTCCCACCGTGATGCCGAGGATGGCCGCAATGGTTCCGAGGCCGGACGACCAGATAACCACGCGGCTCCACTGCTGTCCGCGCCTGCGCAGCGGCGTGAAGTAAAGCCAGTGCGGGATCGCGCCGAAATACGCTGCGAGGCGCGAGCCACGCGTTGTGTATTGCACGACATCGCCCGTTATCGTGGAGATGTAGACCTGTTGGCCATCGGGCCAACTGTATTTGCGCAATGGCCGGAGCTCTGCGAATTCCTCCGCGACGGTCCACTGATCTTCTTCGGTGTAGTCTTCTTCCTTAGCGGCGCTGGAAGGCTGGCCCGTCCAGGCGGAGGCGATGCGGAGGGTTAGTTCCGCCGAAAAATCCTCCTGGGCCTCGCCGGTATCGGCATAGACGATAGAGACATCGCCAAGGCCGATGCGAAAGCGATAAGCGGGCCGCCCATCGAAAGTGACAAGCTGCGCCCCTAGAGGAGGGCTATCGATTTCGAGCCGTGCGTAGGCCTGTTGAGGCAACACGTGAATCCGGGAAGCGTCGAGCGGGGGCGCGCGCCGCAAACGATCTGCTGGCGAGACCTGCGGATACTGCCAATACATCATGACGATTCCGGAAGCGAACCAGGTGAGGAACAGCAGACAGAAAAGCACGCCCATCCAGCGATGGACGAAGATGAGGGCTCTCTTCAACTGTACGCCGGAGGCAGGCATGATCGCGTTTTAGGCAGGCGGCGAGATGTTAGCGCGGAGCCGCAGGGAAAAAAAGATGCAGCGACGGCAATTCTTACCGAGTGGACGCACTGAGAATTCTGAGTTCCGCAAGGCGGAACTGGGAATGACATCTGGTGAGGTCTAGTAGTAAGTCAACGACCAGCCGAGCAGCGTCATCGCCAGCAGCACGAACAGCGTCGCTATGCTGATCAGGCTCAGAATTCTGCCATGGCCGAGCAGGGAATCGCGCGTCGCAGGATTCCAGACGAGCAGAATCAGCACGAGCGTAACTGTGAGCCAGGCGAGACTCGAAGGCAATCCAGGATAACGCGATATGCGGGCGATGAAACTATCCGGCGGCTGGCCCGCGGGAATCCACCAGGGAAGAAGCGGCGTCACGGCTGTGACCAGCACAAACGTGAGGAGCTTTCGCGTGATCCAGCCCTTGATTTTGTGCCCGGTCTGCTTTGCACGCCGCGAACGGCGCCAGATGAAGTAGTCCCAGGCCAGGATGGCCATGATGATCGGCGCCCAGCCATAGATCGAAGCCTTTTCGTCCAGCCAGAGCCAGCCTCGAAAGACCTGCGCATTTCGTACGCTTACCAGCCGCGGCAGTAGAAACCAGCACACCAGCGCATTGCAGAATGCCGCGAGCACAAACACCATAAGGCTTGTGAGTTGGAGCCAATGGCGTGCCGGCGTCGCTCCGCAGCCGACACACACGGGTTTCTTCGGGGCGAAAGCCTCGCCGCAACGGTCGCAGAAGATACTGTCTTCGATGGAAGCGGCGGCAGAACCCATAGATAACGCTCCTGGGAAATAGCGCGAGCGTCTCAGGATAGTTCGCGACGGCGGTTAGGCTCTACTGGCCTCCTGTGCTGAGAAAGAACAGCCGTTCCTGACCTGTCCCGGAGGGCAGGAAGCGACTGTCCCTCAGGGTGGCAAATAATTAAGTAACCCAAGTTTTTGGATGAATTGGCTCACGTTTTGCTCTGGTATTCACCAAGGTCATACCTTTCGTACACCTTTATGGGTATGGTTTTTGCAGTAGATGGTGAGGTATTTAATGGAGGCAGGTGGCCCAGCAGAGTGCTGGTGCGGATTTTCTGCAAACTGCGGTCGCGACGGCACTTACTGAGAGCCCGCCTCAGAAATGAACGGGAGAAGTCACGCTGAGTGCAAAGAAGGAAGAGAGTTAGCGCAATGCTTACCAGCCAGCTCTCGCTCGCGATCCCTAACCAAAACGCCTGACGAAGCCGGCAAGCAAAGTTTAGAAGTGATTCCGAGTCGCGGCAGCGCCGCTCGATCTCGAATCATCGAATGCTAACAGCCCGCGTGTAATCGACTGGTTTCGCACCCAGCGTGCGGCGAGGAAGTGGAATGAGATTTAGTCTGCGGTTAATGCTTCCGGTTATCGCGTGTCTCGCGCTGATCTCCGGCCTGTTTGCATATTATCAGGTGCAGGATCAGGAAGAAGCGCTGCACAAGGAATTGGACCAGCGCGCCAGCTTGGCGGCGCAGAGCTTGGCCGATAACCTGCAACCGCTGCTGGATAAAAACTCCTCCGCAACGGAGTTGCGACGCGCGCTCAATCGGCTCAGCACGCGCGAGCGCATTCTGGGCGCCGCGATCTTCGATGATGCGGGCAAGACTGTTGCCATGACCGATCGCCTGCCGGCATCACTCGAAAATGCCTTACCTGCATTAACGCCAAAATTGGATCCGGAAATTCCCGAGGGACGGGGGACGTTTCTTACCCTCGGCACGAGGTATTACCACGCGGAAACGCTCTCGATGCGCCGCGCCGATGGGAAAGCGATGGGACTGGGCGTCTTTCACGATGCCGGCTTTATTCGCCAACAAAGCGCCGTAATCTGGCGGCAGACGCTGATCCACGTTTCGCTGGAAGTGCTGCTTATCGTGCTGATCACGTTCCTGGTGATCCGCTGGAGCCTGATGAGTCCGATCACGAAGGCCGCCCAGTGGTTGAAGGCTTTACGCAGCGGAAAGTTCGGCGATGTTGCTGCGCCGCCGCGCAGCGAGTTGCTGGGTCCCCTCGCGAAAGAGATGGAAGGAGTGGTGAAGTCTTTGCAGGAAGCGCGAGCCGCGGCGGAACGAGAAGCGCACCTGCGGGAGACGGCCGAGTCGCTGTGGACCTCCGACCGCTTGTCCGTGCACGTACGCAAGCGCCTGCAGCAAAGGCGTCTTGTGGTGGTGTCGAATCGCGAGCCTTATATCCACACGCGGCAGAACGGCAACCTGGAAATCATGGTCCCGGCCAGCGGACTCGTGACCGCGCTCGAGCCGATCCTGCGTTCTTGCGACGGCACCTGGATTGCCGAAGCCAGCGGCGACGCCGATCGCGAAACTGTAGACGAGCACGATCGACTGCGCGTACCGCCCGCCGAACCCCAATACACTCTGCGGCGTGTCTGGCTCAGCAAAGAAGAGGAAAACGGCTATTACTTCGGCTTCGCCAATGAGGGTCTTTGGCCGCTTTGCCATATCGCGCATACACGGCCGATCTTTCGTTCCGAAAATTGGGAATACTACCAGCAGGTGAACCGCAAATTCGCCGACGCTGTGCTCGAAGAGATCGCAGACACGCAGAAGCCTTTTATCCTGGTGCAGGATTATCACTTCGCTTTGCTTCCACGCATGATCAAAAACGCGCGGCCCGACGCTCGCGTGGCGATTTTCTGGCATATTCCGTGGCCCAATGCGGAAGCTTTTGGAATCTGCCCGTGGGAGCGCGAGCTCGTCGATGGCTTGCTGGGCGCGGACCTGGTGGGATTCCACATCCAGAACCATTGCAACAATTTTCTCGAGACGGTCGATCATGCCGTGGAGTGCCGCATCGAGCGCGAGAGCCTGACTGTGAATCGCGCTGGCCATCTGACGCGCGTCCGGCCGTTCCCGATCAGCATCGATTTTGCCGATGGACACGATACCGAGAGCCGCGAATCGCCCTACGTGGATCGCGCCGCGCTGCTGGCCGGAGTCGGCGTGCAGGCCAAGTTCATGGGCGTGGGCGTGGACCGCGTCGATTACACCAAAGGAATTCTCGAGCGCTTTCACGGAATCGAACGCTTTCTTGAAAAATATCCCTATTATCAGGGCAAATTCACATTTGTGCAGATCGGCGCTCCTAGTCGCATGCAGATCAAGCGCTATCTGGAACTTTACGCGGACGTGGAAGCCGAAGCGAATCGCATCAATCGGCGCTTCCAGACCAATCAATGGAAGCCGATCGTTTTGCTCAAGCGCCACCACTCGCATCAGGAGATCGAACGCTTTTATCGCGCCTCGGATTTGTGCCTGGTCACTTCGCTGCACGACGGCATGAACCTCGTAGCCAAAGAGTATGTCGCGGCGCGCGACGATGAACGCGGCGTGCTGATCCTGAGCCGTTTTGCCGGAGCCAGCCGCGAGCTTCACGATGCGCTCATCGTAAATCCCTACGATACCGAGTTGATTGCAGACGCCATCAACACCGCGCTGGAAATGCCAGCGCCCGAGATCGAAAGGCGTATGCAAGCGTTGCGACGTACCGTACGCGAACACAATATCTATCGCTGGGCGGCCAATCTGATTAGCGAACTTTCGGAAATTCGCATGGGTCCGCCGGAGTCCGCCGCATCCAAGCCGGCTCCTGTGCCCGCCCCATTCGAAATCGACACAGCCTCGCTTTAGCCGCTTGGTCGAGGATCATTCAATTGGCCTGAGGCCCGCGTACGTTCACGGTTTGGTAGCAACGGCCACCTTATGAATGAGAGCGCTGGCCCGGCGCCGAAAATGCTACAGCAGGGGCAAGAAAGGGGATGCTCATGCCATCAGTCGTTGGAGTTTTTAAGTCGCGGTCGGATGCCGAGCGCGGTATTGCCAAACTAAGAGAGATAGGAATTCCAAGTGAGCGGATCAATCTGTTGACGCCTCAGGCCACTGAAGCGGAATTGGCCGCTGTTCCGACGTCACAAGGCGAGCAGCCCGGCATGGTCAAGACTTTGGGCGCGCTCACCGGCGGCGCACTCGGCGCGGGCATAGGAGAAATGATCGCAACGATGATTTTGCCCGGAGTCGGTTTTGTGCTGGCTCTCGGACTTGCGGGGGGCGCCTTGCTGGGCGCGATTGGAGGAGGCGTAATTGGAAATGAAGCCGAAAAGACTGTGTTTGCTTCGCTACCTGAAGAAGAGTTCTTTGTTTATGAGGACGCGCTCAGGCGCGGGCGGAGTCTCGTGATCGCCCGCGTGGATGACGAAATGGTCGAAGCGGCGCGCGGGGCGTTCGATGCTGCGGGAGCCGAAAGCGTGGACCGCGCCCGCGAAATGTGGTGGATCGGCTTGCGTGACGTCGAGCGGGAGCACTACGAGGTTGACGGCAGGAAGTTCGACGAAGACGAGCCTTACTTCCGTGATGGGTTCGAAGCTGCCCTGCTTCCCAGTTGCCGTGATAAATCCTACGATGAATGCCTCGACGATCTGCGCAATCGTTATCCGCGGATGTACGACCGCGAGCCGTTCGAACATGGCTTCGAACGCGGACAGGCATATCGCCGTGCGCTGAAACAGCGGCGCGGTGCGACCGCCGGTAGAACCTAACGGCGGTCAGTCGCGTCGCTGCTCTTCCTGAATTAGCGCTGTGATTGGGGTTGGCCCGGCACCTTGATGTTAGGGTCCGTGCCTGCCGGGTCGCCCACCGATTTCAAATACTCAATCGTGTCTGATGGTATGCACAGCTTCTCGTCGAAAAGCTGGCCTGGAACCCACCGAAAATAAACCGTGCCCAGCGAGAAAGGCTTGGTATAAAACTTCGGGTCTTCGACGGTAAGAGACACCTTCAGATCATTGCGGTCCGTCCGCACCCATCGCTCTTGGATTCGGGCTTGCATCGTGTGGGGATAGCCGTTCTTCGTCAACCAAGTGTTTTCGTCCAGCCCGGTTGTCTCCACAACCAGCGTATTGTCGTTTTCCCAATGGCCAACGGAATATCCGTAGTAGCGCGGGTCCGGCGCGCTCTTTTCGGTGCCGCCCACATTCTTGGGGAGTTCTCGTCCGTCCATCCAGATTTCGCGCCAAACCTGCTGGAACTGGTACATGACGACGATGCGGTTGGGCATGTTTCCGAACTGCACGTGGCGGATTTCGTCGAGCGCTGCGCGTGGAAATCCAAAGGGGTCGCACGTCCTGAAATTGGGGTCGTTGGTGCCCGCGGGACTGTATTTGCCGATGGGTCGATTGGCAGCGAACAGCTTTTGTCCCTCTGGAGTGAAAGAAGGCACGTCCGACTGGGGCAGGCCGGGCACACCTGACCCCGATTGCGGGCCGGCCCACGTTCCGGTCAGATCATGGACGGGCGCGGGCCCGCCTGTGCCAACGATTCGGTCGCGGCCGTTATATTTCCACGGCCACTGTTCCGCGGTCTCTTTCTGAGGTTGAGGTGCCTGGGCCATGCCAAGCGATGAAAAAGTAAGCGCAGCCACGATAGCCAGCATCGCGCGCGTGCAGCGAATACCCATTTTTCGAAATCCTCCAAGTATCAAACCGATGGAGCCTACGACTTATCTGCGATCGCACGCAATCTTATCTATTTGCGGGATCGCTTTCATGATTTTCTTCGTCTTGGACGGATTAAATGGGAAGAGAGTTACCGATGACGAGGCTTGAAACTCCTGGCGCATTGCCGGATGGAGTTTCGTGGGGCAGTCGGGGGCGCTTAGGCAGCTTGCCCCAGAGCCCGAAGATGACGACCAGGGCTAACAGCAGCACGGCGATTATCACCCACGGAACTGATTTCCGTTCAGTGTCTGCGCTGCGTTGTGGGCTGCCTTCAGTGGCAATCCATCTGGGAGCGACTGGAGGGGCCGGAGCGATGATGCGTCGAGGCTGAGCCACGTTTTTCCCCACTTATTCGTTTGATGAGGAAAAGGCTTGAGTCGAGCCTTAGAAAATCGGTTTCGGGATTTAGGACTGGCTTACAGCTGCGGCAGCAGCGCGCTTCTGCATCTCTTCGAAAGAGACGTCCTCTTTGTGGGTGGCAATTGTCCACTGATGACCGAAAGGATCACTCAACGTCCCGGTCCGGTCCCCATAAAATTGATCTTTGACCGGTCGCATCAATTTTGCGCCGGCGGCCAGCGCCCGAGTTGTGACGGCATCCACATCATCGACATAAAGCAAGATGCTCACAGGCGTGCCGCCCAATGACATGGGGCTGCGCGCACCCATCTCCGGGAATTCATCCGCCAGCATGATCCGCGAATCGCCCAACTGCAGTTCGGCATGACCGACGCGTCCATCGCGATGCGGTATGCGCATCACTTCCTTGGCGCCGAAAGCGTGTTTGTAGAATTCGATTGCACTCGCAGCGCCCGTAACCACCAGATATGGCGTTACGCTGTGATATCCCTCGGGAATCGGTCTGGGAGCCATGACTACCTCTCGTGAGTGACTTCAGTATTTGTCCGATCCGAGTGGCGTCTGCTTAAGACTTCCCGCGGTCGGTGCACCTCACTCCATTCTAGTGATGATGGACGCCAGGCGAAAGGGCCGGGAAAATGCAGCTGTGTATACGAACCCTCTCGCGGTTGGAAAGAGGGAGGACTCAGCGTCCGCCAAAGGTATATCCGACAGAGCCGCTGTACTGCGGCACGAGGTTACGGCCGAATTGGTCCGTGAAGTTAAATACGTAATGTAGATCGAACTGTGGCTTAACGAATAGGTTCCCTTTCACGTAAAACTTCAGGCCGGCTCCAAAATGCAACTGAGCGTGATTGGGTCTGGACCCCGCCGGAAAACTAGATATGTTCGTAATGCCTGTAATCGGAGTTGTCGACGTGGAATGCAGCCCTAGTCTGGCGCCGCCGGCACCGCCCTCCAAAAGCGGAGCAATGCGCTTGCCCGCGACCCGCATCCACATCACATTCACGTCATAGAATGCGGGACGCATATTCAAGCTGTCCAAGGGAAGAAATGGCACCTGCTTAAAGTGGAACGCGTATTCGGCATTAATACCAAGGTGCCGTTTGAACCTGACGTCAACGCCAAAGGTGCCGAATAGACCGCCGATCGTGGGCCCGGGCTCGCAGATTAATCCATCGAAAAGCTGCCCCGTGGGACAAGTATTTGTGCCGCTGCTTGTGGTTCCCGCTCTGTCTTTTGCGCCGCCTAAACCAAAATATGCGCTGACGCGCTGGGCGTGAGCGCCGCCCGCGCTTACCAGGACGAGCGCACATAGAAGCGGAACTGTTCGCAAGATAAGCCTGGACAAGAATCGTTCCTTTGTCAAAGTGTCCTGTCTATGCGTCTTGTGTGAAATATGCAAGACGTTCCGGCGAAATTCGCCCCTTGCGTTCGAGTCCGGGCAGTGTGCAAATGGCCGAACGAGGCGCTCTCGCCGCTGAAGTGTGGCGCGTTTAACGTTCTCCGAAGGTATAGCCGACCGCGACGGTATATTGCGGGACCCAGTCCCGGCCGAATTGATCGGTGAGGTGAGTCACATAATGGATATCAAATTGTGGCTTGATGAAGATATTGCCCTTCACATAGAGTTTCACGCCGACGGCGCCGTGCACCTGGAAGTGATTCGCGTTCAGACCGGCCGGGATGCTAAACGTGCTGGTAATACCCGTCAGAGAAACCGTTTGGGTCTGATAGAGGGCAATTCGCGCGCCGCCGATACCGCCTTCCACGAGCGGAACAATACGCTTGCCGGAGAGAGGCTGGTATATAACGTTGAAATCGTAAAAGCCAGGCCGATAGTTCAATCCTGCCGCCGGCAAATAGGGCGCTTGAGCGAAGCGGAAAGCGTATTCGCCGTTGAAGCCCAGATGTGCCTTTAACATGAAATCCACGCCAAAGACGCCGAAGACGCCGCCAATGGTAGGTCCAGGTTCGCAGAAACCCGTGATGTCATCGAAAAGGTTCTTTGACGGACACCCCGCGCTTGTTCCCGCAGAATCTGTTGCCGAGCCTAAACCAAAATAGGGACTGACGCTTTGCGCGCGGACAGAACTAACAGTTCCCAACAGCAGAGTAGACAGCAGCAGAATTGTTCCAATCGTCAGTTTGGACAAGAAACTCTCCTTTTGAGCACCGCTTTTAATCTCGCATCTACCTCTGGCAGTTAGAGCTAGAACCTGATTCACGGGTTGCACGAATCACGCGCACTCAACCACCTGTTTCCGACCGGGATGTGACCGTCGCAACGCATCGCGCGGCATCGTGGCGGACACTAGAATAACGAATTACCACGTCTCTGCCAATCCAGCACCTCCTGCATAAAGGCGTCTCTGCCGGCGCAGTCGATTGGGGTGCTTCGGGCCATCACAGTCTTCCCCAGAAGGCAAACGCCACGGCCCCCAGGATGCAAATAAAGGCCCCACCGTACCTCCAGGTGATTTCCTCACCGAGGTAGATCCAGGCGAAACCGGTGAAGACGCACAGGGTAATGACTTCTTGAATGATCTTCAGCTGAAATCCGGTGAATTGCCCATATCCAATTCGATTGGCAGGCACCTGAAAACAATATTCCAGGAAGGCAATCAGCCAGCTCACCACGATCACGGTCAGCAGCGGAGCTCGACGGTATTTCAGATGGCCGTACCACGCGATGGTCATAAATATATTCGAGCAAAGCAGAAGCAGCACGGTTTTCATAGAGGGTCAAAATCCTATCACGAGCGAACGGCGAAATTAGCCTTTCGTCCGATGGCGAAAGGCATGTAAGATGGCCGCGCAAGCTTCATCTGGAAGAAACACCTCGGCCCATCCCTGCGGCTGACCGTAATACGCACGACGAAAATCTAATTGTACGAGTTGAAGAATTCGAGCAATTCCAAGCGTGGGGCTATGGGACCTTTACATTCAACGAGACCTCTCTCGCGGTCTTTCTTTTCTATCAGTCTGATCATGTTCATCGCTGGAGCTCTAGGGGCGTTTGCACCTTTCGCCGCGCGAGCACACGAAAATTCGAATCCGAGCACGGATGATCCCGCCACTACCGGCGGCATCGCGGATGTGCGCCTCACTGCTGTTGGGAGCGCCGCGATCGAGCAGGAGTTGCGCTCCCTGGATCGCACGCTGATTCAGGCCATCGCCACGAACGACGGGTTGGCGCCGGCGCGCCTGCTCGATGCCGAATTCACCTGGATCGATCGCGATGGACGGAGCAGAAGTAAATCGGATCTCGTGAGTCGAATCGGCTTGCTCTCCGCGGGCGCTGACACAAACCTTACGCTGCAGACCTACGGGCGGGTGGCCTTGGTCACAGGCACGCACAGGCTCACACCCGATAACGCGCTGGCTTTTTTCGCGCGAGTTTGGATACGCCAGGCCTCCGGTTGGCGACTTCTGCTCTACCAGGAGACCGCGGCGCCGGATTCTTCGGTAAAAGACGCGCGTTACGCAGTCGGTCACGCCGACTCGGCGGGGCGGTGCGAAAACCCCTGCCGCTCGCTACCGTATAAACCACTTACCTCGGAAGCGCAGGAAATCGTTGCATCGTTCATGGCAGGGCAAAAAGCTGTATTCGATGGCGACGCCGAGACCGCCAGCCGGATCCTAGGCGATGACGTTTTGTTCGTCACGCCGGACCGCGAGCAACCCATCGACAAAACGGAGCGCATCGCCCTTATGCGCACCTTCAGACATTCGGGAGCCGCTGTGCCGCCGCCGCGGTTGCCTCCATGGCCCTGTGGGTATTCGGCAATGGCGCCGTCATGTCCGCGGATCAGGAATCACAGTCCGGAGAAATGCTGCGGACCACGCGCATCTGGGCCAAGCGCGGCGCCCAGTGGCAACTCACCTTCAGCCAGCATACCCTCGTGCAATAGCCGGCTGGTATTTTCTTAATTCCGCTCCGGCGTTTGCGTCCCTGCGCACTTTGTGCTCGCTTCTTTTTACTTATGAGCATGCGGGGCCCGCTAGCCACGCTCACTATAAAAATCGGCTCGAACGCATATGATTGGGCGTATGCTCCTGCTCGTCGGGATGCGAACGGACCGGATCCTAAAGGAGGCAAAAATGCGCAAACAAGATCTTATGCGGCTGGTTACGTACGCCGTGCTGGCCGCTATGCCCGTGATCTTTCCCACGATTACGCTCGGGCAAGCCCAAACACCTTCTCCTGCCGCCGCGCCCGCGCCGCCTGCGCCTCAAATGCCCCCTTCGCTTGTACCTGTGAAAGTGGTCGACCTGATGACAGCAGAAGGATCAGCGATATTTGGCGCGCAGTGGAAGACCATGGAAGCAAAGATCGTTGAAGGAGCGGCTATAGCTAATGCCATGCCCGGGTACAAGACGTCATATGACATCCAGCCTCACGCGGGCGAGCCGGGTTTCGATGATTCGTCCTGGCCGATCATCGGCGCGAAGGGTCTGGCCGACCGGCGCGGCGGCGGCAAAGTGTCCTTTATCTGGTATCGCGCGAGTCTCACGATACCGGCAAAAATCGGGGACTTCGACACTTCAGGCGCCACGGTGGTGTTAACGGCGTACGTCGATGACTACGCGGAAGTCTGGGTAGATGGGCAGATGCCGCGCCGCGCCGGATATCCCAGCCCGGCGGCGATACAAGGTTTCAACATGCCCAATCGGGTGGTGCTCGCCGACGCTGCGAAGCCCGGCGAGAAGTTCCAGATCGCCGTCTTCGGGATCAACGGGCCGATTTCTGTCGCGCCAATGAATTTCGTGTGGTTCCGCGAGGCAAAGATCGAATTTTTCCGCTGAATGATTTTAGAGTAAGCCTAACGCCCACCGGCTTTCTGCTGTTCGCCTAAAAGCGCGTGGAACATAGCCTCTTCGATGTCTATTTCGTTCCTACATCCGGCGCGGTCGATAAACGGGTTCGGCGCGCCCTTCCGAAGCTTCGAGTATTTCTCCTGCATGTTGTACTGCGCAGGATGATCGCCGAGCGGCACGTCACATGCGAGCGAACGCGCGACCGGGAAGGTATGGTTGAATTCGGCGATTACTTCCGGCGTCAACGTAGCCGGCGGACGCAAGCTGCAGCCGATGACTACGTCGTACATCTTTCCACCTTCCTCCGCCTTCATAGTCCACGTTGTGCAGCCGTGGGTGTGACCTGCAGTCAGGTGCGCGGTCAGCGTCGTACCTCCGAGCGTCACCGTCGCTCCGTCGTGCAACGTCTTGTCAATCGGATGCTGTTTGCCGCCGGGCTTCATAGCCTGGAGCGCCGGCACATCTTCGGCCATTGCCATTGTCTCCGCATGGATCGTCTGTTTGACCAAGGCGTCGCCTTCCTGATGATCGTTGTGTGCGTGGGTTCCAAGGAGAATCTTTATGTCGGAAAATTTGAATCCCAATTGTTCGACGGACTTCTGGATGGTCGGGACGTTTCGCTCGTACGTGCTGTTGATAAGAATGTTGCCTTGCGGTGTAACAATCAGGAACGAGCTCAGCGTGCGGGTTCCCACGTAATAGAGATTGCCGATGATTTTGTGCGGAGGGAACTGCGTCGTTTGATCCTCCGGCGTGCCCATGTTGCGTTCAAGGATGGATCGCGGCGTATATTTACGCCCATGAACGGTGACTTCGGGATGATCGGCGGGTGGCGGTGCCGTCTGCGCCCTGGCGGAGTTCATGGTTACGCCCAAAATGGCTGCTGCTTCAATAAAGCCGGCAAGGCTGATAAGCATGACCAGCGTCGCCCGGCGTATCCTGTCGTTCATGGCGGCCTCCGAAGGGTGAACCAGGATGTGCATTGTACTCCAGACATTCGTGATACTTTCGTGTTTACCGGTTCGAGCCAAGGGGCGACTCCACGCCGGAGGCGAATGATGAAACTGCGAAATCCGTTCACGTGCGCACTCGCCGGCTTGGCTGCAGTCCTGATTTTTTCTTCTGTTGCAATGGCTCAGCAGGGAACGCACAAAGCTTCCGTATGGAAATATGACGGCGGTAACAGAGCGGTCGGCTCGGGCGGACCCGCTCCTCTTCACGATCTCAGCGGAAGTTGGGCCGGCCCACGTTCTGGGGCGGGAGTTGCGGATTCCAAACCGGGAGATCTGCCGCCTCTGGCGCCGTCGTGGGAAAAGCTGCTCAGCGGCCGAAAGAGCCTGCAGAAATACGACCCCGCAGGAACAAACGATCCTGTGGTGAGGACCTGCGATCCCTTGGGATTTCCACGCGTGGACCGGTACTCCATTATGGCGATGGCGTTCGCCACCATGTCTGACCGAATCGTTGTGCTGTACCCGTTCCAGCAGCAATGGCGCGAAATCTGGATGGATGGCCGAAAGCTTCCGAAAAACGTAGGCGCGTCAGGAAATGACGCTCCCGACCCGCGATATTACGGCTATTCGGTGGGCCACTGGGAAGGCGACAACACGCTTGTCGTTGACACAACCGGCCTCTATGAGAATACCTGGCTCACGGACGCCGGGTACCCGCACAGCATCGATGCGCACGTCCAGGAGCGCTTCACTCGCACGGACCACAACGATTTGGAGTTGACGGTGACAGTTGACGATCCGAAGTTTTACACGAAGCCTTTTTCTCTCGGCACGGAATATTTCAGATGGGTCCCCGACCAGATTCTTGACGAGAGGCTTTGCATTCCTTCGAACGTGATCGAATATTTGAAAGCAGTTGGCGATCCCGCGGGTAAGCAGCCCTGACCAGCCCTGACGCGCGGCCTTGTTCCACCGGCATATTAAATGAAAGTTTTCCCCGCACGCATGTGCTGGTGTAGCATCGCTCCTAACGGCCTTCGATAAACAGGAGGCTTAACAGGAAGGGAACATGAAAAAGTTAAAGGTTGGCGTCATTCTCGTCCTGGTTATCCTGGCCGCAACACTCCTCACGCTGCGCTCCACCGGTCTCGAACCCGAATATCTCGATTTAAATCAGCTCCGCGCCCACCACATGATCGCGCGGCCCGGCTTATGGTTGAAAGGCGAAGTCGTTACAGCGCCCGTCACGGATTGGTCGTTCGTGAACGAAGTGCCGCACCCAGGGCGCAGCATCAACACAGTCCTGGTGGAGACGCGAACGCCCTATTTCATTCCGCATTCGGTGCGCACCATGCCTTTCGTCCGCAACGGCGTGCTCTATATACGTTCGCATCAAGATCGAATGGACCTGGCGTTTCCACATGACAAGTCCTGGACAGCCAACGTCGCTCGCGATCCCCGCGTTCGTATAAAGATCGGCGACAAATTGTACGAAGCCACCATGGTGTTGGTCGCCGATCGCGCCCAGGCGATCGCCCTGTTAGGCAGAAATCCTGAAGTTCGGGAGACGGGGCCCGACGGGCAAGAACATGTTGTCGGGTATGACCACGTCTTTCGCGTGTTCCAACGCAACATCCCCGAGCACGGTGGCGATCAGCCATCGCCGAGCGTGGCAGGGCTTGTTCCTGAGAATAAGTCTTAACCCGTCAGGCGCTCCCGCCGGCGATCGTTAGAGTGAAGTGAGCGCCGGAGACTTCAGATGACCACGCGCGGCCTCAACGTACACACTGAGTTTCTCGAATTCTCGCGAGAGAAGCTGCTCGAGCAATACTGGCCACGATTGCGCTGTTGCCTCGAAGGATTGAGCGACGCACAAGTGTGGTGGCGGCCGAACGATGCCAGTAATAGCATCGGCAATTTGATCCTGCACCTGAACGGTAACGTCCGGCAATGGCTGGTTGCATCCTTCAAAAGATTGGACGACCACCGGGACCGCCCTGCCGAATTTCGAGAACGGCGATTGGTCCCTGCATCGGTACTCCTTGAAAAACTCGGGACCACGATGAAGGAGGCTTCCGAAGTTCTTGATTCATTGAGCGAAGCCGATTTGCTCACGACATTCGAAATCCAGGGCTATACGGTCACCGGACTACACGCGGTTTACCAGGTAGTGGAACACTTTGGATTGCATTATGGCCAGATTCTTTACATCGCCAAGCTATTGCGTGGCGAAGACTTGGGTTTCTACCGCGAACTCGATGAGACCGGACGCGCTCCGGCACGCTAACTCAGGAGGGTTGTCCGCCCAAATACGAATGCTGCGGCTCGATAGACCATCACTCCGTCTTTGGCTGCTTGGATGTAGCGAACCTGTGACCGCTGTAGCGGAGTATCGATATCGCCGCGGCGAGCGCGACGACCGTCGCAGCCAGGAGCCCGAGTTCCACCAGCATGTTGTGGAATCCTTCGGATTGCGCCTCGACTTGCGTTGATGTTGCTGTAATCACCAGCATTCGCCGGATTCCTGCAATTACCCCGATAATCAGGAAGGGCTCGGCGTCCAGCGTGTGCGATTTGAGCGAGATCGTGACGGTGTAGACGATCTCGATGGTCATCATGACCAGGAGCACCGTGTTCAGGATACCGATCGCCTTGCCCTCGATTTCGCCAGGTCCGCGACGCACCGCTTCGTTGAGGTCGTGCATGCTCGAGTAGAGAAGAAGTACGGCGACCGCCACAAGCGCCACGCCAATCAGGACCAGCAAGACGCTTTCTAGCGTGCTGAAAAGCGACGCTGCGTGAGATGGCCAGGCCTTCTGGCGACCTCCCGCGCCTCGTTCGTCATCGCTCATTGTCGGTCGGGAATCGCGGTTCTACTGAAAAGGCTTAAGGTTTGGGCGAAAAAGGCCGCGGCATCCCGGGCTTCCAGTCGGGAATAGCCGCCCCATCGGCATTTGGCATTTTGACTTTCGGAAGACTCTGCTGGTCGAGGACGTCATCCTCGCCGCCGATCACTCCGTTTTTGTACAGGATGAACGCAGTCAGAGCGTAGACCTCGTCTGGTTTCAGCGAGCCTTCCTGTTTGAAAGGCATGCCGCGGTTGATGAAGTCCCAGATTACCGTGGCGTAGGGCGCATGCATCGCCATTACGTTTCCGTCTCGGATGCACGGCGCGAGGCAAGGGCCGGGATTAGCGGGAGGATTTTGGCGCTTGATCACCATGGGAGCCGGGCCTTCCGATCCTGTTGCGCCGTGGCATATCGAACATTTCTGCGTATAGACCTGCGCGCCTTCCTTAGCCGTTCCGTGACCCGGAGGAAGTTCCTTTCCCGTAGGACTGATCGAAATGTCCCAGGCACGGATCTCGTCTTCGGTCGGAGTTTTTCCCAAACCGTAGGTGGGCGACTGCGCCCACGCAGCGTGGCAAACCGCCAGCGCCACCAGAGGCAGGAAAAGCTTAAACGAGCGCATTGTGGACGCTCCCATCGCTCGCCACCCGCCACGGTTGGATCATGTTGTCGGTACCTTGCACGCCGTGTGTCTTGTAATAGTCGGGAGGCTCGTGAAAGTGTTGTGCGAGTTGCGAGCGCATCGGTTGCAACTGGCCCAATTCATCGGTGCAGCGCGACATCAGCGTGCACTCTTGTCCATCCCACTTCCAGTTCAGGCCAAATCGGGTGTGGGCCTTGGAATGCACCTCGCCGCGAATCTCGGCTTCTTTCCAGGTTTGGCCGCCGTCGGTGGATATTTCCACCTTGCGCACCTTGCCGCCGCCGGACCATGCCAGGCCGGTGATCTGGTATACGCCGGGGCCGGGCAGTTGCTGTCCGCCGGAAGGAAAAGTGATGACCGATTTCGGTCCCCACTGGACCGTCATGGCGGCGATTTCTTCCTCTTTCTGGATGTGGCCGTAATCGTTGTAGGTCATGTAATAGCGGTCCACCACCTTGACCCGCCGCAGCCACTTTGTGTTGTACACCCCTTCGAATCCAGGAACGATCAGCCGGAGCGGGAAACCTTGCTGAGGACGCAGCGGCTCTCCATTCTGGCCATAAGCCACCATCATGTCGTCCATGGCTTTGGCCAGCCTGATGCTGCCTCCTCCTTTAACCTCCTCTAATCCTTCCGAAACGATCCAAGCCGCGCCCTTTTGCACGCCGCATTCCTTGAGCAGCAGAGACATGGGCACGCCGGTCCATTCGCTGCAACTGGTCAAGCCGTGAGTCTCCTGGACTGTCTTGTATTCGGGCTTTGAGTGGTTCCCGAGGCACTCGATGAAATGAATGCGAGATACGGAAGGAAAGCGTTTCAACTCGTCCACGGTGAACTCCAACGGGCGGTCTACCATGCCGTGGATCATGAATTTATGCTCTTTCGGATCGAGGTCCGGAACAATTGCGCCACGGTGAGTGCCCACAAAATGGAGCGAGGATGGCGTGATATTCCCCACCTGCTCTTGAAGCGGGGTCAATATGTGAAAGATCAACCCGAATTGATCGGGCGAAGGCCGGTCAACCACGGGTACGCGTACGGAGGTGACGAAACGCGAGCGCTCGCCATAGGCGACGAGGTCCTTGAGACTTTTTTGCGGCTGCGCTTGCGGTACTGCTGCCTGACGCACCCGCAGTTTGCATCGCACTGACAGCGGCCGCCGCGGCGCCGGCTTTCAGGAATCCCCTTCGACTAGCTTTTTTCGAAGCCATTGTTTCTCCTTCGCAGCTTTCGTTGCCTTACCGAATACGCCCCGTTTTGAAATTTCCGATTTCTGCTCTTCTTCCTGAGCCCGTGCGGCCAGCACCTTGGCGCAATGTACGCTAGTCTGCCCAATCAAATCAAGCTAAGCCTGGCCAGCCGCAGGCAATTTACACTGCAATCGTCGCTTCCAGGGGATAATTTTTACACCTCCAGACCGCTCTTCCGGGCTGACTTTCAAATCCAATCTGACAATAACCAGTTGACGCGAGCTATCCAGTTCCGAATTTTTCCATATTAACGGTTCTTTAAACTGGTCCGAAGCGGAGGACCCCACATGACGCGGACCAGTTTGCTACTGCTATGTATGATCGCACTCTTGTTGTCATGCGCGAAACTCACTGCCGGGGACACCGGCTCGATCCGATGTCAGGCGGGCGAGGGCTACGTATACCTTTACCAGTCTACCGAGAATTTTCAGGTTTTAGCCGATCTCAAGTGCGGCCAAAAAGTCGAAATTGTCGAGGCCAAAAACAACACCATGGCCCGGGTCCGTACCGTTGATGGCAAGGAAGGCTATATATTCAAAACTGCGTTGACTGCGATTGTGTCAGCGGCCCAGTCGCAAGGCACGGCTTCTTCTCCCGCACCCAGCGTCATCACCTCGCAACCCGCTCCTGCTCAGACCACGAAACCGCCTCTGACGGACAGTGAGCTTATGGCCCTGGTCGCTGGCAACGCCCTCAGCGAAAACATCATTCAGGAGAGCAACTCGCGAGGATTGGCATTTCGTCCCAGCGACCAATATCGGTCGCTGATGGAAACTGCCGGCGCTGATGCCGCGCTGATGGCGGCGCTGAGCAAAGCAAAGATGGCCGGCAGCGGTGGAAGCGCCGCGAACAATAAGGCGCGGGACGAATTGCTCCAACGCCTGGCAACGGCCGGTAAACTGATTCGAAGCAAGCAGTTTGCAGAAGTGTCGCAGGAACTAAGCGAAGCACTGCAATCCGGAGATGGCTACGAAGCAGGGTTTGTAATGGGAGAGTCACTGCGCCAGCAGGGGCGATGGTTGGAGGCATCCGCCGTCTACGAGGAAGTCTTGCGTCGCGCTCCAGGCTTCATCCACGCACGCACCAAGTGGAGTTACGTCCTGTATCGCGGAGGTGATCAGGAAGACGCGCTCCAGCAGTCCAAAATAGTCTTGGCGCAAGATCCGGAAGATGCAGAGGCGCACAAGAATGCGGGGCTGGCCCTCCAGGTTCTGCAGAAATTCGACGCATCGGAACAGGAGTACATGGAAGCGCTTCGCGTCAAGCCCGACTATGGGGCTGTGCGGTATAACCTGGGGATCTTGTTTTACAGTCAGGGCAAATGGGACCAAGCCATCGCACAGTATAAAAAGGCGGTTGCGCTGGACCCCAACCAGCCAGACTGGCATAACAACCTGGGTATGTCCTATGCATCAAAAGGCGACCTCGATTCCGCCATCCGCGAATTTCGCGAGGCCAAGCGCCTCAGTCCGAAAGACATTGAGCCCCGGCAAAACCTGGGCCGGGTACTCATGCAGCA
Organism: uncultured Acidobacteriota bacterium; assembly: GCA_963846235.1. Lineage (GTDB taxonomy): Bacteria > Acidobacteriota > Terriglobia > Acidiferrales > UBA7541 > Palsa-189. The sequence goes on along the minus strand of CAWJVF010000002.1, from coordinate 290,755 downwards.
TCAAATGCCCGGCGACGCCGTCGCCGAAATGCGCGAATTGGAGGCTATGGCGCCTGATTCCGCCGTGTGCCACGAATGTCTGGCGAACGGACTTTATGCGATCGGAGAGTGGGACGAAGCCGCCAAAGAATATCACATCGCCATGCAGCTCGATCCTTCCGATATCACTCCTCATCTGGGTCTTGGGACCATTGCGGAAGCGCGGAACGACTATGACGGCGCCCTGGCGGAATACCGGGAAGCCGAGCGCATAAACCCCACGGGTGCGGTGGCCTATCGAGTTTCGGGCAGAGTTCTTCTGGGAAAGAAGGATCCCGTCGGCGCGGCAGCGGAATTGAAGCGCGCTGAGCTGCTCGATCCTGCCGACGTGGATACGCATGACATGTACGGGCAGGCGTTGGACGCAACCGGAGATCGCGTCCACGCCATTGCGGAATACAAGCAGGCGTTGGGGCTGGATCCCAAGAGGGCGGATGTCCGGCTAAGGCTGGCAGCCGTCCTGGAGAAGAATCAGAATTGGGTCGAGGCGCTCGACCAATATCGCCAGGCCGCTATCAATGATCAGACCCAACACGGGCCCGCACCCATGCATGCGGATGCGCAGACCGCCTACAAAGCTGCGAAAGAAAGACTCGATGCGCGCATTGGGGCCATGAAAGCATCTGGAAATTCAGCCGCAGCGACCGGAGTAAAAAAAGACGTTCGTGACACGATGACGCAGCCCACCATTTCGGCCCAGCTTGATACCGCCATGCTGGCGGGCAATGAGGCTGCGGGGGCACGGCGCTTCGATGAAGCGGAAAAATCGTACAAGGAGGCGGCGGGCCTCGCCGAGAAAGTTCAGCCTCACGACGACCGGCTGCCTACCTCGCTCATGCGGCTCGCGTTTCTGTATCAAGGCAGGAAAGACTCGGCGCTAACGGAAGCGGCCATGCAACGATACCTCAAAGCCAGTGAGGAGGTGTACGGGGCGCAATCCCCCATGATGGCCGAAGCTTACCAAATGATGGCAGGCTACTCGACTTTCAAACATGACTTCAGTGGCGCGCTCGATTACTATCAGCGCGCGATCGACATCAACACGAACACCTTTGGCGAGTCCAGCGACCGCGTGGCGCTCAGCTTGAGCATGGCGTCAAGTGTCTTCATGGTGCAAGGCGCTTACGACAAAGCCGAAAATTATCTCTTGCGTGCGCTCCATATCGATGAAAGTTTATATGGCCGCGATAACTGGGGCGTGAACATTCCGCTGGGGTATCTCTGCAACGTTTATGATAAATGGGGTAAGTCTGACAAAGCCGCGCCTTGCTATCAACGGGACGCGGCCATTGTGGAAAAGCAGTTCGGCGCAGACAGCCCTGTATTGCTCCAGGTATTGCCGAACGAAGCTAAAGCCCTCCGGGCGCTAGGTCGGCGGGAGGAAGCAGCAAAGGTCGAGCAGCGTGTGGAATCGATCCGCGCGTCCACGGGCGCGTCAGCCAATTTCGATCCCAACGGGCCGCCACCGAGCGGTCCAACGCCGGATGGACTACCACCGACACCGAATCGTTAGAAGATATCCCTCAGCGCTCTTGCCGGATGACCGCATCCGCTGGGCGTATGGCTGACACGATTGCATTCGCAACCGATGCGAATAGATTCCGTCTGAGGGATACTTGCCAGACAGCGAATCGGCTAGAATCGACCCAATCAGGCAGCCTTGCCGGCATTGACCGCGACGTTCTTCCCGGCCACCTTTACGTCCTGGCCTTCCAGCTCCAGCTTGGCTGAAAGGAAATGCAGCAGATCCTGAGGTGAAACGAACGCGACCACGCGGCCGTTATCCACAACGATCAGACCCCTGTCTCCTTCATGGCTCATGATCGACAATACGTTGGCGGCATTGGTATCCGGCGTAACCGTATTCTGGGGGGAGCAGGGTTGCGTAATCTCCCGCAGGCTGTGCCTGTTCCACTCGTTCCGCGGCATCTGCTTCACCTGCTCTGTGCTGACGCATCCCACGAGTTGTTGAGAATCGGTGACCACAGGGAACATTTTGTGGTGGTATTTGTAAATATAGTTGTCGACCAGATCTTGTACCGTAAGATCGGGCTTAACTGTGACGGCGTTCGGATTCATAAAGCGGCGTACGGGCTCGCCCTCCAATACCGATTGCATGAGCACGCGTTGATAAGAGGCTGCGGAGACCGACCGCAGAAACATCCCGAGCAAGAACCACCAAACCGCGCCTACAAAATTTCCGTAGAATAATTGAAGGAGTCCTCCCGCCATCAGCAAGGCGCCGAAAACCGATCCCGCAAAGGCAGCGGTTCGCGTGGCGCGGACTAAATTGCCCGAGCGTTGCCACAGCAAGGCACGCAGCACCCGCCCGCCATCCAAGGGAAAAGCCGGAATCATATTGAATATGGCGAGGAGCCAATTGATCTCAGCTAAGTAGTTGAGTACAACAACGACTTCCAGCGGCAAACTCGTCGCAGCAGCAGCGCCAATGACGTAGAAGACAGCTCCGATGGCGAGACTGGCAAGCGGACCGGCAACCGCCATCAGGAATTCGGTTTTCGCATCAGGCGGCTCCGATTCCATTTCGGCTACGCCTCCAAATACGAAAAGCGTGATCCCCTTCATCGCGAGGCCATTGCGCCTGGCGACGATGGAATGGGAGAACTCGTGAACCACGATCGAGGCAAAGAGCCCCAACGCGCCGAATATTCCCATCCACCAGTATGTAGCCGCCGGTAAACCTGGCAGCCGGTACGGAAAAACGCCAACGGCAAGCGACCAAACGATCAAGACCGCGATGATCAGCCAGCTCGCATCCACCTTGACTTCAAACCCCAGCATTTTGAAAAGAGTGATCCTTCGCCCAAACATTTGAACCCCCTGACGGGTGATTGTCTGTCTTAGCTCTAATTAGATGACTGCCAAAACCTGGTTGAGCGTCAGGGTTTCTGATTTATCTACTCCCGAGTAACGGAATTACTGGAAAGTCGGCTGGACGAGCAGAAGATTCCGATATGCGCTGTCGTGAGTTGGTCCTGGAGCAGGCCAGCGGCGCACCGCTTTTTTTCGACTTCCGGTGGGTCTATTTTAGCGAAGAGTGCATTCTATGGTGCTTAACACTAAATAGTGCGGAGACTCCGACCTCCGCATTTCACTCGCGATTATTTTGCCTGAACAATTTGCACTGGCTTATCGAGCTTGAAGGTCAGCACCGTTTCCGCCGGCACTCGGATGGCGGCGCCCTTGGTCACGATCTGAGTCAAAGCGCCCGCCTCCAGCGCCAGCTCCGGCTCCGATTGCAGCGCCTTTTCCGCCGCCGGCGATAGCGCCGATAATGGCGCCGAGGGCAGCGGCACCGCCCGTATATTCGGCGGTTCGAGTGTTCGCGCCAAGTCCCTGCTTTCCGCTTTCTCGCAGGTCGGTGGTGCTGATCAAGTATTGCTGGCCCTCAACGGTAATCGATTGCAAGTCGAGTACGAGATCGGAAGTGCCGCGGAAGCGGCCTCCCTTCGAAGCCGAGCGGATGATGATCTGAGCGTTCGAACCGTGGGGAATGACGACGTCGCCGTTGGCGTCGAGAACGTCGTCCGTAATTTCAGCAGCATACGTCTGACCTTCGGCCGCCGTAGCTGAGTCGATCGTCTCTTCGCTTCGCACGGAAACCTGAGTGCCAGCCGCGAGCTCGTACGTCTTGGTATGAATTTCCGACCGCGTCGGATGGTAGTGATGCTCGTGATAGGAATCTGACGCCGCCCGGGCCGCTGAGGCCGGCTGTGCTTGTGTGGACCCGCCTTGCGTGGGCGCAGTTTGTGTCGGCGCTGTGATCGTCATATTCGATCGTTTTCACCTGCGCCATCGGGACCGCGTGCGCTGTATTGTCGTCCCCCGCAAGAGTGATTTCCGCTGGCGATGTTGCCGTGACCGTGCCGGTCAGCGTGGAACCGTCACGCATCAGAACCGTCGCATGCGGCCCTGAAGCTTGCTTGCTTCCGCACGACGCCAGGAAGCAACAGAGCGCCAACCAGCTGAGGCCAGAAAAACGGATCGCCGTATGAAGTAGAACGTCGCGTGTCAGCCCGCGATCAGATCTGAATGCTGCGTGACTCATCGTAACCTCCAATCAAGCCGTAGTTCTCCTCGGAGCTGGGCCGATCCGGACCGTGAATTCTATAGCAAGCGCGGTTATCATGCCTACCCTATGGCTCAAACAATTGCATTGGTAACCGGCGCGAATAAAGGAATCGGACGAGAAATCTCTCGCCAACTGGCCGCTAAAGGCGTTCTCGTGTTAATGGGCGCGCGCGACCGCGAACGGGGAGAGAAGGCTGTGGCAGATCTGCGAGCACAGAAACTTCCCGTCGAGCTGATTCAAATCGATGTGACGTCGCAGGAAAGCGTGGACCGCGCAGCAGCGGAGGTGGAGCGGCGCCACGGCCGGCTCGATATCCTGGTGAATAATGCGGGGGTCGCGCTCGATTGGTTGCCGCCTTCGCAATTGACCGTCGATGCGCTTTCAGAAGACGTTCGAAACGAATGTTTTTGGCGTCTTTCGGGTCGACGAAAGCCCTGCTCCCGCTGCTCAAGAAATCCAAGCACGGTCGAATCGTCAACATTTCGAGCGGGCTCGGCTCACTGACGCGGAACGCGGACCCCAACACCACGTTGACGGCCCGAAACATGTTGCTGGCTTACTGTGCGTCGAAAGCAGCGCTGAATATGATCACAGTTCAGCTCGGCAATGAGCTGAAGAGCGCGGGAATCAAGGTGAATTCGGCCAATCCCGGCTTCACCGCGACGGATATGAATCAGTATCGCGGGACGAGGACGGTCGAGCAGGGAGCCGCAACGCCTGTCCGCCTGGCGCTGCTTCCCGACGACGGTCCCACCTCGGGAGTTTTCAGCGATGATGGCCCCGAACCCTGGTAGGGGCAGGGGAATAGGCGCACTTCGGTAGTGTCCCGATTTCCGAAGAGGGGACTTATCGGAACTCAACCTGTCAGGAGCGGCCGCTTAGACCAGAACGGGTTCTTTGGCCATTCTCACGTGGCCGTGAGTGTAGTTCTTTCCGCAGGAATCGCAGAAAAGCGCCCGGTAGGTAGCGCCATCTTTCGAGCTGGCGTTCGGCACAGTGTTCCAGCCCTTTTCCTTCGTGAGCTTGCCCCTGTCCGTCAACGCCTGAAACAGATGCTCGCAAATGTACTCCATCCCATCCGCCTCTGCTTTTTTCGCGTCCGCGAGCTTGTGAATCCAGATCGTTTGCGCCATGTGGCTCCTCCGTGTTCAGGTTCCACTGTGGCATGCGTGCAGACGAGCAAACACCTGCCCGGAGGTACAGATGTGCCTGGCCTACAATTGGGCGCAAAGTGATTGGACGCGCTTGACTTATGGTTGAAAGACGCTGCGCGGTGCTACTGGTTGATGTACCAATATCCGACTTTGTTATTCACCGAGCTCGCGTACCACATGCGCCCCTGCGAATCCATGAAGAACTCCCGCATGGAAATCTCAGAGTGCGGATATGGATATTCGATCACGTCGCCCGTCTTGGGATCGAAGCGGCCGATCGTGTCCTGCTCGTGTGAGGCATACCAGATCATCTTGTTGCGATCCATGCCGATGGCGTAAGGGCTGGCAGCAGGTCCAGGCAAATCGTATTCCTTGAACGCTTCGGTTTTGGGATCGAAGCGGCCGAGCTTGTTGCCGCCTCGCTCGCTGAACCACACGATGTTGTTCTCGTCCACCAGCAAGCGCTGCGGCTTGCCTTTTGTCGGCGGGTAGAACTTCGAAAGTTTGCCATCCTTTGTGACTCTGCCGATGGGGCCGGGGAAGACAAACGAGGTGAACCACTCGTCGCCATTGTGTCCGACGACGTTGGCATAAGTGTTGCCCAGGTCGAAATGAGAGAACTGCTTGGTGACAGGGTCGAACATGGTGATGGCGGGACCGCCGCTCGTCCACACACGCCCTTGCTCATCGACTCGAATGGTGTGCGTGCCGGTTGGCTTGCCATCTGGCAGCGGCGTGTTCTGATATTCCACGATCTCTTTCGTAGCGGGATTCAAATGACCGAACTTCCCCAGGGCTGCTTCCGTAAACCAAACCGTGCCGTCCGGAGCGGGAACCGCCGAATGAATGCCTGCCGTTTTTGTGAACGGCAGGGGAAAATGCGTCAGTTCGGCTGTCTTCGAGTTTAGCCGGACTACTTCGTTGCCTCGCCCGTAGTAGGGAATCCAGAACATCCCGTCCTTGTCCTCGACGGCGCTCCACGGGCCTTGTCCCTTGATCGGCGGGAAATCGTATTCCACGTACGCGATGTTCATAGCCTCAGGACTGAACGTACGCTTCAGCTTCTTGTATTCTGGCAGATCGGCGGGAGAGGCGGGCTTTTTCGAATCAGGACCGAACATGGCCGCAAGGAATTCGGCGAAATCATCGGCTTTTTCATCCGTCATCCGGCCGCCGCCCTCGCCGCCCATGATCGTGTTGCTCATGTACTGGATGAGGACTTTCCAGCCTTCCTTATCATGGCTTAGCGGCGCCACGCGATGCTGGAGCGAATGGCAGGACGTCATGCAAGTGTTGAAGTAGGGTTCCTCATATCTTTTCGAAAGATCGTGCTTGTCGGTCTTGGGCAGGAGTTGCGTTATCTGATAGGTGGTCAGATCGGTCCAGCGCACCGGCGCTGCTTGCAGGGCAAAATCGCAGGAAAGCTTTTGGTCGGAGGCCAGCTGCACGTGGTCGTGCGGATCGCTCTTGTAACCAACGGCCGAGATTTGCACCGAATAGGTCGCGGCCGGCAGGTTATTGATGTGATAGTTGCCCTGCGCGTTGGAAAGAACGGTCACCGTCATCTTGTTTTGCGAATTTTCGGCGACCACGAAGACGCCCATTTGCGGTTTGCCATCGGGCCCTTTGACGTTTCCCGTGATCGAAGCCGCGAAGCCCGGCAGCGCCGCGAGTAGCAGCAAAGCGGCACTCCATCCGAAATGCGCCCCGAATTTCTTCATAACGCCTCCTGGTCGCCTTGCCGTTTTAATTGTGTGATGACGTCTGCGGCTTGCCCGCCCGGACCCAGCCTTCTTGCGCCTCGATGCACTCCATGCTGATCATCATGTAACGGATGTATGTGCCTCGGTCGATGAAGGGGCTTGGATCGCCCGGTTTACGCGCAGCGTTCTTTGTCATTCTGTCATTCTTTCCATCGACGAAAGTCAGATCGCGGTACGGATGATTGGCAATGTAGCCGTCCGCTCCGGCATCTTCGCCTAACTTCAAAAAGCGTTCGAACGATTGCTTGTACGCAAGAATACCTGAATCCATGCGGCCCACCTGCCCGCTGGGTCCAAGCGCCCGCGGAATGGCACTGCCTCCCCAGAACGAAAGCAAATGCGTCTGTCCGTGGTCCGTCACAGGAACAAGCATCGACACCGTACCCGGCGTGTGGCCCGGCGTGATGTAAAAGGTCAGCGTCGTATTGCCCAAGGTCAGCTTCTGTCCATCGGTAATGTCCATGTCACGCGCGGGCGGCGGGCCGAACTTCCCTCCGGGCTCCGTCGGAGGCAGCTTCGCGACCATGTCCCAATCCACCGCGGACATCAGAATGTGTGGGTGATACATATCTTGCAGGTACTTGGCGCCGCCGAAATGATCGTTATGGCCGTGCGTGAGGATCAGATATTTCATCTGCGTCGGATCGAGGCCCAGTTTCTTGTAGCCTCCAATGATAATGCGTTCCGCTTCCTCGGGATTATCCAGGCTGTCGATCTGGATAATGCCCGCGCTGGTCACGATGGCCCACGACGCCACGCTATTCATTCCTAAATAATAGAGTTGATCGAATACTTTCGTGGGCGGGGCGTCGATCACTTTGCCCACGCTCGCGGCCGCATTTACCGGCGGTATGCTGCAGTCCACAAGACTGGGGACAAGATCATCCGCCGCGAGAAGCTTGGCATTCGTCGCGTGATCGAGGAACGCCATTGGATCCGGCCCGTTGGCAGGCGCAGATTCCTGCGCCACCGCTCGAGGTGCAAGTGCCCCCGCTGCCAGGCTAACTGCCAGCGCGACGACCGCGACTGACATCGTCCGACTCTTAGACATGGATCCCACTTTCTCTCGAAATGAGCTCACGAAATAACGGCTATTTCGGCCAGTACATTAGCACAACTGTTTCGCAGTTTCCGAGGAGACGGCTTATCAGCCTTGGCGCGTTAGGTACCTGCGATTAGAATTGCTCCTGGATTGACCTTTGCTCTTGTTCTTGCCCTCCTCATCCTTGACTTAAGGAGGGGGCAGCGTTTCGTTCATGGCAAAGGCAACGCATTGGGAGAGGCCACCGATGAGAAAAAGTGTAAGCAGTGTGAGTGAAGAGACGAATCGGCTGAGCGCTGCCAGGAAGGGAACTGCCATTGGTGCCCAAGCGCCGCGAAATGGCGATTTGAGTTCAGGCAGAACAAATATGGACAGAATGGCAGCGCTCGAAACGATTCGGGCTGCGCGCGTCGCGCAAGGGGTGACTTACGAAGACCTGGGCAAGGCGATCGGCACAAAGGATCCGACTTATATTGCGGCAGCCCTTTATGGCCAGCACCGTCTGAGCGCTGAGGAGGCGAAGAAGCTAGCGGCGGCCGTTGGCGTGGACGTCGAAACGGCGATGGCCACTACCGCGATGCCGCTTCGGACCGAGTTCCCACTGACGACGGACCCATTCAAGTACCGCCTCCTCGAGCTCGTCGGCGTGTATGGCGACGCCCTTCGGGAGCGTTGCAACGAGCTGTTTGGCGACGGAATTCTTTCCGCCATCGACTGTACCGTCAAGCTTGAAAAGAAGGGCGAGCGTGGAGTCCTGACCATCGACGCGAAGTTCCTGCACTACAAAGAATACTAAGGCAGCGTCAAAAACCTTAGCGCCGTAGATCCCGGCCACCGTTTGCTGGACGCGCTCACTTCTTGCCATCCGTCTTTTCGGTCTTATTTCCGACCGCCTTGTCCTCATCCGCGGGTTCGCCAATCAGCTTCATATACTCGATTGCTTCGGAGGCGACGCAGAGATTCTCGACTGCGAACGGAATTTGCGCAACGCTGGGGTCGTCCTGCCCGCGAACCCACCGGAGTTCGCCCTTCGCGATCAGAAAAGGTGCCGTGTAGTAGGCAGGATCCTCTACCGTTTCCGTAAACGCCAAGTGGTTGTGATCGGTTCGCGTGTAGCGCTCGATCACGTGCGCATCGGTGCTGTGTGGATAGCCCCGGCGATCGACCCAGGTCTTCTCATACATGCCGATGGTATCCACAACCAGCGTGTTGTCTCCTTCCCAATGGCCCTTCGAATATCCGAAGTATGTTGTCGAAGGCCCGCCCTCGTGGCCGATATTCTTGGGAAGCTGCCGCCCGTCCATCCACACTTCGCGCCACGTCCTGAAACCTTCCAGAATGATGATCCGCCCGGGCATCTGCGAGAACCCAATCTGCCCGATTTGGTTATTGGCGGAACGTGGCATTCCAAATGGATCACAAATCTTCCAGGGATCATTCGAAGTCGCACTGAATGGGTCCGGAATGTTGAGCTTCAACTGCGCCTGCCCGGCAGGCGTCAGCGCAGGAACGCGGTTGCTGAGCAGCGCTTCTCCCGGCCCTCGCCACATGCCACTGAGGTCGTGTACAGGCGCGGGCCCTCCGCTGTCATCCGCTGCTTTGCCGGAAGCATTCCGCCCTGGTCCCGCATTGCGATTCTGGTTCGCGGGCTGAGGAGCGTCTTCGTCTTGGGCGAATACGAAAGACGAAAAAGCCAGTGCCGCTGCCAGGCCAAGCAATGAATATTGGAACCCATTTCGCATCTCGACACTCCTTAGCCCAGGGACTTATCCCCGAAAGCGAAACGCTGCCAGCCTACTCCTTGTTGTTCGTCTTTCGCCCGTCAGGACGGCAGGCCGCCGACTCATTTCCGCCGTTGCCGAAATCTTGATCGCACACGGAGGGCCGGTCGCCAATCAGCTCGCCGTCACCGAATTCCTTGCCGCTTGCGAGGATGACCTTGCCAACACGCCCGAGAGGTTGGCCGTTTCTGGCTGCATATAAAACGACGGTGACTGTATCTCCGGGCTGAATTGCCGTTCTTGTCCAGCCCGAGGAACTAATCGCGGACGCGGCGTTTGCTTCCGCAACCCAATGTTTGACGTTGCCCTCGTCGTCTTTAGCGTCAAACAGAAGCAACGTGTGGGGATTGCCCCAATTAACCTTGGTTACCGTAACGTTCTTCAACGTCACAGGCTTGCTGTTGTCGTATGCCGCGCTCCCGTGATGGGCGAACAATGGACTGCCGATCGCCAAAAGCCCCGCAATCAGGCCTAAAGACGCTGCCAGCTTGGTTTTCACGTGACCCTCCCTAAGATGACCCAACGAAGTCGTGGCCGAGCTAACGCACTATTCAGGTCCCCTGCGGGACAATCATTCATCTACTTGATTAATGATCCGCTTGATCTGCTGCAAAGATATGACGCATCGCGCTACTAGACGGTTCCGATAAACGCATGATCGCAACCCCTCTCGCGTTTGCGGCCTCATCTTTATCTGGGTTACAAAGGATACAAACGTCGGCCGCACCATTGGGGAATTGTTTGCCGACCCACTTGTGTGCTAAATACTGGGTGGTTGGGGAGGCCATTAACATGAATCTCAAGATCCGCCTATTTTTAGCTTCGATCGTAATCGTTTCCGTTTCGTGTCTGCCGCTGCTCGCACATCACGGAACGGGTGTGGCATATGAAACGGAAAAAACCGTGACGGTGAAGGGAGTCGTGACGGAATGGATTTGGGCTAATCCCCATTGCGGTCTTTTGTTTGACGCGACGGACGAAAAGGGCACCGTAGTCCACTGGGGCGCCGAGTTGGGGAATCCGCACCAGGAATCCGGCGCAGGGTTCACTAAGGACATATTTAAGCCGGGAGATAAGATCACAGTCACCGGGCATCCGGCCAAATCTGGCGCGCCACGCGTCTCCGGGGCTCACTTTGTCCTTGAAGATGGCCGAGCGCTGCCCGAAAAGCGTACCAAAGGAAACGGCGAGGCAGCTCCCGAATCCGAATATTAGGGCCGCTGCGCTTTATAAGCGCGTAACCACATCTCACGATCTAGTACACTCTGGATCGTTCAGTTCTTAAATTGTTTCTTGAATAGCTCAGACCGTCGATATTGGAGTGTGCCTGAACGCGCTCAGCATAGGCCAGCTTCCGATGCGCGTAATCACGATCTTCCCGTCTACCACTTGCACAGCGCGTCGGACCAGGCGACATGCCCTGGTACCATTCAGACCGCTGCGCACTTTGGAGGCCTGTTCGGCCGGGTCACCTTCGCATTCTAGAATGATGCTCTCGCCCTCCTTTAGCTTTGCCACCCGCTCGCCAAGGCTTCCCCATTTCGACGTGCCTTTCGCGATCACATCCCCGTGCTGGTTTTCCATCCGTGGTCCCCACGATCCCCAAGTTGTCGACTGCGCGCATAGCTCTTCAAAGAAAAGCAATCCCTCAGCCAACCGCCGCAACGAGAGAGGTGTTTCGTGATGCGGTGTGTTCTGTTGGTGATAGGCAGAACTAAAGAAAACGCAGCTCTTGGTTCACAACCGAGTGCGAGGGCTCGCGCTCAATGCGGCTGTGGGAAAAGCCATGGTCCACTTCGTCCGCGAAGAGTGCAAAAACTGGCGGCAGACTGAAGGATTTACCGAATTCGATTCCCGGTAATTGTTCTTACTGTAACTGTTCCCCCAAGTGCATTGAGTGGATCGACTGAAGATTCAACTTGCCGTCCGGCAACGTAAGAGGTCAATTCGGCGAGATGGTTGTCGAAATGGAAGATGCAGGGCTACTCGAGGTGGCAAGGGCGGGAACGGAAGTAACTCGCCCTGGAAAATTACGCACGAACGAGATCATCCCGGGATGCCAAAAGCCATTGAATCCGAAGTAATACATCTCCCGTATCGCTTGCTCGGGGGTCCATTTCTGAATAGCCATCCGGTAAGTAGCAACGAAAACGCCGGCACGATCTTCGCCGTAGTGACAATGAACGAAGACTTTGGAGTCGCCATCGAAGAGCGAAAGGAACTGCGCTATCTCATCATTCGTGGGATCGGCCCAGCCCCCAATGGGAATACTGACGAAGCGAAGGCCTAACTTGCCGGCTTCCTTCCTTTCCAGATCGCGCATTCTCGCATCTTCGGCGCGAAGATCGACTATCGTGGTAATCCCCATCTTTTTCAGTTGAGTCAGGCTCTGAAGATGTGGTTGAGCACCCCGGTAAAGTTGATCGTCGACTCTGCCGGCATTAGGAACACCCGCGATATGGATTTTTTCAGCGAGGACCGGGCGGATTTCCGAACTGCCGGGTTCAGGAGCCTGCGCACAAGCCGCGCGTGCTCCCGCAAGGAGACAAAGACAAAGAAAACTCAGGGCCAATCGACGCATGTTAGTTAAACAGTCTGAAGTTTACCACGCTTAGCTCGATGGATGCCGTGTCAAAGCGGTGGCCAGGGCTAGGACTCCTGCGCGCTGTCTCCACGTTAGCCCAGCAGCCAATCTGTTTCCCAACTTGTTCCCAGTTGGACCAAAAAGCGAACGAATCTCGTTTCTGCGAGCACGATGCGCTGGTTTGACGCTCCCAGGTGATTCCGTTAAGATGATTTCGCGGGGTGGAGCAGTCTGGTAGCTCGTCGGGCTCATAACCCGAAGGTCGCACGTTCAAATCGTGCCCCCGCAACCAGATTCTAGTTGATAAAGCCGGAGTTAGCGGAAACCGCTGGCTCCGGCTTCTGATTTTTGGGCGCAATTGGGCGCAAAATTCCGTCCAATTGCTCCGCAAACCGCACGTCATCCTCACTCCTTACGTGCGTGTACACAGCGAGAGTAAGCGAAGGATCGCTGTGCCCGAGGCGTTGCTGACGAACCTTCAACGGCACACCCAAATGGTCCATGAGCGTGCTGTTGGTGTGACGGAAAGCGTGCAAGCCGCCCCTCTCGATTCCCAGAGAATCGAGAAGCGGATGCAGCTTCCGTTTCACCAGCAGGTTCGCATCCCACGGCGTGCCCGTGCGTGTGGCAAAGAGCAATCCACGGTCGTTTGGCTTCCATCGCTTTAGAAAACCCGCGATGTGCTCAAGCAAACGAGGAGAGAGTGCGAAAGACCGTACCGCGTTCTCACTCTTCGGAGATTGAAATTTCCCCCGCCACACACTCTGACGCACACTGACCAAACCGCGCTCGAAATCGAAGTCACTCACACGAAGCCCGCACAATTCCCCTGCACGCATCCCCGTTTCCACGGCCAGCCAATAGAACGTGTGATATGGCTCGGCCGTTGACGTGAGGATGCGTTGGACCTCTTCAATCGAAAAGAATCGCCGCGCCACACGCTGCCTCTTTGGAAGGACGACCTCCGACACGGCATCGTGAGCAACATAGCTCCAGGCACGCGCCGACTTCCAAAGCATCTGCATAGTGGCAAAGAGATTCTTTGCAGTTTTGCCGCTGACCTTCACGGAAGAGACGAACCGTTGCACTTCTTCCGGTCCGATCTCCCGCATCTGCCAGCGCCCGAAGAAAGGCACAAGGTGTTTGCGGAGATGACTCCGAATCGTGACTTGCGTTGACGGCTTGTGATGAACGAGCACTAAAGACTCCCAACGAGACGCGAACTCTGCAAACGTCGCAGTGGGCCGGGCGCGATAGCGAGGATCGTTGACAACCTCAAGCCGTTTTTCCAATTCGCGCAATGCAAGCCGCTTCGTCGGAAAATCCGACTTCGAGCCGAGTACTTCCGAACGTTCAACTCTGCGAATGCAGCCATCTCTAATTTCATCCTCGCGCCAGCGTCCAACCCAAACTTGATTTTCCTTGCCCCGGAGAAATAGCCTACCTTTCTGAAATCGGCGACGAGCCAAATTGCCTCCTCGCTCGCCGATCCGTTGTTCTTGGACGGGAAGCCTATCACGGAAAAAGGTAACGACGAAAAGTGCGAATGCGGCCAGAAGCAACTCGGCGACTTCGTTCGGCAATCGTTTGCTGCGCTCGCTCATTACAGATCACACTTAGGCGTATATAGAAGCCCGAAACCAGCCGATCCGCCGTTAGCAAGAACCCTCAGAGTCCCCGGATCGTGGCTCCATGCGCCTCTTATTGCGATTTGTAAGGCATCTAGCGCCGGAGCAAGACGTTCCGCGCGCACTCCCGCGCATCTCCACTGATAGCGGAGCACGCCACCCGCGAACTGTTCCGGCTTTCCGGTCATGGCGGACCTGCCGCTGAGAACACGTTTGCCCGGCCAATCTCGCGCCGTACATCTTCGACATTCCTGCGGCCCTCAGCTTCGAGCACGTGACGAGAAACCCATGGTTCGACAATTTCGCAGAGCCGCGCCCCGCATTGCGGACATTCACCTACCTGAGAATCCTCGCCCGGCTCGCGCACCGATTTGACGTTGTAGAATGCGCCGCCCGCAGAAAATCGGCGCGTGCCATGAAATGTCGCCTCTAATTCGGCGAGACGTTCTGGCGTCGAAGCGCTGAGAAATTTAGCGGGATATTTGAGGGCGTGGGCAAGGGCCGCGCGGAAACTTCGCGCATATTTGATCGAAACAAAACTCCGCTCGCCGCGAATCTCGCTCCAAAGCGCTGTCAATTCAGGTTGCAACCATGTTCCATCGGAAAGTTTTCTCCGCTTCCTCTGCGGCAGCTTTGGTCCGACATACACACAATGGCGATGGAGATTTGTGTTCCCGCCGCCGAATTCATCGCAACCGGCAAAACCGTACTCCTCGCGTGAAATGCCGAATCTTCGCTCTGCGGCTCGCCAAAAGCGGCGAAGGTCGGCGTGAAATTTCCGCACAAATTCAGGAGTGGACATCACGCCGGTGTTGGGTACGGTGAAATCCAGCTTTGCGATAACCATTTCGCGCCTGCGCCGCCGCCCCTCGTGCAAGAGATGCTCTACTACAGGTTCCAAGGCGAGGACGGCGTCAGAGAATTTCTGACGGAACCACGCGGGGCCGCACACCTCACAATAGCGGGAATGGCACCTGTGCAATTGGAAAAATCTGTGCTCTTCCGAACCAGTACAATTTACGCGCCGACCAATGACTCCACAGAATAGAAGGCGCTTTGCCTTGATGAAAAGCCCGTGTCGCTGTAGAGCCAACCCTTGTGCGAGACGCTCTGGGCGAACAGCAAACGTATCGGCCAGAACTTGCAGGTCACTACCGACACTAGGTAACTCGTGGCACGGATTACCGCCACGACGGCGCTTCTCATTACCCGCGAGATACCGATTCCGAGCTGCGACAACAGAGGGCCGCAAATCGTCCGGGTCAGCAATGGTTTCCGCTGCTTTGCGCTGAAACCACGCTCGCTGCTGCGAGCGCCTACGGCTGTACTCGGCATCAAGGTCAGACGAATAGAGCAAAGACGTTCCATCATTTGGGTGCAACTTGCGTAGCGTCGCCACATTTGGCAGCGTCGACACAGTTATTTTTCCGACTCAAGTAAATAGAGGCGCTCCGGCTCACACGCCGTAGCTAATTCCAAAGCCGCGGATGCTTCGCGATTGGCAGCATCGACGACGCGAAGCCAGCGGCTTGTTTCGTCTAAAGCGGCGAGGATTTCAGCGCGCGATTGCGGGTGGAACTGGCTATTGAGAGTGCGGCGCTCCGCGCCGCCAGGGGGCAAGCCCCCTACGCCAGCTCGAAACCGCTCGCCGCTTCGCGGCTCGCTCTCGCTGGCTACCCCCAGGAACTCCGCTACCCTTTCCAACGCGCTCCGGAAATCACAGCCTGTGGCCCGCATGACGAAATCAAACACGTCTCCGCCAGCACCGCAGCCGAAGCACTTGAAAATCTGTTTTTCAGGATGAACGTAGAAAGATCGCTGACGCTCGCGATGCAGAGGGCAGAGTCCGACTAACTGCCTGCCGGATCTGCGCAGCTTTGTGAATCTGCCGACGACCTCGTCTAGGTGTGCGCGAGATTTTAGCTCACGCGCGTTAAGAGCTAAAAGCATGCGAGCACATTCCTTGCGCCTGACTTTCGCTCACGCTGGGCGGCAATTATTTTTACTCTTGCAGCTATCGCAGCGAAGGCGGCCAAAATCACAGATGGCGCGCTGGCCGCGCTTAAGCTAGCGTAAGGAATCGCGACTGATTTTTCCTGACCGACAAAGGAGCCAACTCGAACGGCTCCAGTAATGACATCGCGTTCCATACATTCGGCGTGGAGCCGAAAGATAGCGTCCTTTGAACGAAGCGCACGCTCCTCTTCGAGAACGCGCCAAATCGTGATTCCGTAAATCACGTCGGCGGCGTTGCGATTGGCGCACTGACGACGGCGCCAACGAGTAACCTCCACGGTGCTGCCCTCCCGTGAAATCGGCCAGGGCATTCGACGTAGATCGCTAGTGCCTGCGCCTACTGTTGAGGGAAAATTATCGGAGGCGATTGCATTAGTCGAAATTCTGCGCGAAAATTCTTTTGTCAAGTTGTTTTTCCAGTGTTTGCCCCGCGTCATTGCAGTGACGCGGGGCGTTTTTTACTTCTTAGCTACTTCGCTTTATTGCCGTACAGGCAGGCTTCGAAGTCTGAAAGTACATCCATCATCTTCGTCCATGCGCGACTTGAAACGCGAAGTGGCTTGAGGTCCGCCTTATCTTCGGCCGTAAGCATCGGAAATGGCGTCGACTGCTTCGGAGACCTACGCGATGAAGGCGGACGAACTTCGCGGGCCAGGTCATCTACAGCACTAGCGAACTTCCCTGCCGCGTCGCGACTGATAAGGCGGCCGCCCGCGGCACGCATCATCCGACGCGAGAATTCAATAAAACCGGTGAACACAGATAGTGCTTCATCTGGATCGGTCTCCGCTGCGCTGGAAATCAATTCGCGAATAAACGCTGACGGTGGCAGTCCACGCTTCTGAGCAGCTCTCTCGACCCACCCCCGCAGGTCCCCAAGCTGAACAGTAAGCGCTGTTGCATTATAGTCACGCCGCATGTATGGATTATACATGTACAAGCCGGGCAAACGCAAGACACTTTGAGAGGTGGAAATCGCGCAAGGCAACTTGAACCTTGGGATGTGCCTTCAGCTATCACTGTTCCGGCTATAATCACT
Organism: uncultured Acidobacteriota bacterium; assembly: GCA_963846235.1. Lineage (GTDB taxonomy): Bacteria > Acidobacteriota > Terriglobia > Acidiferrales > UBA7541 > Palsa-189. The sequence continues at coordinate 273,616 of CAWJVF010000002.1, read as the reverse complement.
TGCTCTAAGTGCCTGCGCGCCAAGCAAAGAGGCCCCATGCCGATCGACCTACGCAAGTTAGCATCTCCAAAAAAGCTACAGAAGCCAATCCACCCGCTCGAGATTTGGAATGGGCTCGACCGGGCAGTTGGAAAGGAATATCTGCGGCCCATCCAAGAGCAGGTCCTACGCCAGTGGTTCGACCAACGAACACGCGTGGATACGATCATCAAAATGAACACTGGGACAGGAAAGACTTTGGTCGGTCTGATGATGTTACAGTCGTCCCTCAGCGAAGGTGTGGGACCAGCTCTTTATCTATGCCCAGACAATTATCTTGTAAAACAGGTTCTTGATCAGGCCAAACAGTTTGGTGTTAATTGCGCCGCATTCTCCGATACGACGCGGGATATTCCTCCAGATTTCTCAAATGGTGAAGCAGTTCTCGTCACCAATATCAAGAAGTTCTTTAACGGCAGATCTATTTTTGGCGTCAAAGGCGGGTCGCGGCCGGCCGCTCAGGTTGGAACACTTCTGCTAGATGATGCTCATGCGTGCGTTGAGCAAATACGCTCGCAGTTTGCAATTGTTCTCGGGAATAAGCATCCCGCCTATTTAAAGATACTCACGCTTTTCGGTTCCAGCCTCAGACAGCAACGCCCTGGCACATATGCGGAAATCTGCGCGAGCGACTACTCCAAGTTCCTTGCCGTCCCGTATTGGAGCTGGCTCGAATCTCAAGAGGCTCTGATCAGCATACTAAGTGAGCACCGTGAGGATGATGAGCTGTTGTTCACCTGGCCTCTTTTGAAAGACATTCTTCCACTCTGCGACTGCATCATATCTGGATCAAAGTTACAGATCACCGCAAGGGTCACGCAACCGCACGCGCTGCCTGCATTCGGCGCAGCGAAAAGGAAAATCTTCTTATCGGCGACACTACTTGATGATTCCCAGCTAGCCAGGGACTTAGGGGTTTCAGTCGAAAACATCCTCGCGCAGATAAAACCTGATGAGTTCGACGATCTCGGTGAAAGACTGATACTTATCCCCGCGGACATTGATCAAGACCTTGGGGCGACGTTCGCCAGGAACGTCGCAAAGAAGAGTTCCAAATTGAACCGCGTCGTCCTTGTCCCCACGACGCCAGATGCGAAAAGATGGCAAGAGATCGGGGCGACCGCTGTATTAGCCGAAAATATCGAGGCCGCGCTTGAACCTCTCAGAACCTCAACAGGATCGTTCCTCGTTTTAATTTCAAAATACGACGGTATCGATCTTCCCGATGCCGCCTGCCGCCTCTTGGTGCTGGATGGTTTGCCGCGCGGTGCCACCCTAAACGACTGGTACATGCAGTCTGCCCTAGAAGGCACACCCACGATAAACACCAAGCTTGCCCAAAAGATTGAGCAAGGTTTGGGTCGAGCGACGAGAGGAAAAAGTGATTTTTGTGTAGCACTGGTCACGGGAAACGACCTGGTCTCGTTCATACGAAACAAACAGAATCGAGCGCACCTCTCGCCTGGGACTAACGCGCAGTTAGAACTCGGGCTGGCCATAACAAAGGAGATCCGCGAATCTTCGGATAAAGAAACCTACGTTTCAAACCTAGTCCATGAAATGAATCGGTGCCTCAAGCGTGACGAGGAGTGGAAGGCCGCGTATCGTGCCTTCATTGAGGGTTCAAGGGATTCGCAGACTGACAGGAAAGCAAACACCTCTGCGCTCCAACTAGCAGCAATGGAATATAACGCAGCGGCATTTTTCCTTAAGAAGGACTACGTAGCATTGGAGAGAGAGACGAATAAGCTGCTAGAGCATCCCGGCCTCAGTGAACGGGAGCGCGGATGGTTTATGCAACTGGGAGCTGCATACCTGTACCAGCGCGATAAATCTAAGGCGCTGAGCATGCAAAAACGCGCATATGAACTAAACAGTTCATTGCTTATCCCTCCGGAGGGTGTCCAATATCACCGAATGGCCGATCGCTCTGAAAAGCAAAGCCGTTCCGCTTTGAGCTTCTTGGGCCAGTTTGACAATTCAAATGCGTTCGTCATTCATGTCCATACCATTTGTGACCGGTTAGTCTTTGGAGTGGAAGCGGAGTTATTTGAGCAAGCCCTTGATGATGTAGCCCGGGTCATTGGCATTTCGAGTTCAAGACCGGAAAAAGCATACGGGCGAGGACCTGATTGCCTGTGGCTCGGAGATGACAGAACTTTTCTCGTTATCGAGGCGAAGACAGAAGTCGAACTAACCCGTAAAGAAATATATAAGTCGGAAACCGAGCAACTAATTCACAGCTGCGAATGGTTTAAACAAGAATATCCGGACAGGGCGGCTCGTCCGCTGCTTATTCATCCAGCCACAGTGATTGCGGAGGCTGCTGTCTTTCCCGAAGACGGGCGCGTTATTACCGCGGAGGTCTTGGACAGGTTTACTCGCTCCGTGCGTAGTTTTGCGCTCGCAGTCGCTAGTCATCCCATATCTAGCATGAGTGAAAAGAAAGTTTATGAGCAGCTCGAGGTGAACAAATTGCTGTTTGACCGTTGCTGGAGTTCCGCAACAAAAGTCGCGTAGGAAAAGCTCAGCGTCCTCAGCCGTCTAGAATCTTAGGAGATCCTCCGGAATTAGAAATCGATCCATATTTTGCCCTCTGGGACTATCGTGAAGCCTTTCTTTTAGGTGCCGTATTGTCGAATTATGATATCGAGCTAACCAGATATATTTCTGCTTGATTCTCTCGTTTGTGCGGTCCTTTTGTGATTTGATTCGTTCGAAAAAAGACCGGCCCGGCACCCAAGCTACCGACGCTCAAAAACAGAGCGCCTGCAGCACGTGGTTCCATTGCGTTTCAGAGTGTCGATAGAAATGGGGGTTATCGCGTTTTAGCGCACTAAAGTGAGCGGCTCAGCCGCCATACAGACGGACGACACAAGAATTGCCCCTGTTCAATCTTAGCGAAGGGATTTCTCACTGCGTGGACATTCGCGCGACGTCCGAGGCACTTGGCTATGAGATATATCCAGTAGCACTGCCCCAGATTGCGTGCGGCCGCTAGCTCATTGTCAGTCATTTCAAAACTGATAAAAGCATCTCCAGACGTGCCCTTCACCTCAATCGCATTCAGATTACCGTCGGCATCTCTATATTCGATATCCCAGCCAGGTGTTTCCCCGGCTGATGCAACGTGCCTGATGTTAGTTGCTCCCAAGACTCTCTCTCGGATATAACGAATGGCGATTCCTTCTGAACGATCCCCGGCGATCTTGGCGTTGCGTGACCTGCGACCCCCTCCCGTGTGAGACGCCCTGTCATTGGGAATGCTGGCTTGGACTTCGATATTCCTCGAAAGTGCCAATATCAGATCGCTCGGTATATCTTCGATCTCGACGTCAGAAAGAGGGGGCAATTCTATTCGAACGGGTAGCGAAGTCTCACCATGCCTATCAACACTAACGCCACTAGCCGTCAGTATGCGATCAAACGCTGACTGGGAGATTTTCCGCACGCCGTTCCGCCATTGATTTGGCTTAATCGATTCAAAAAACACTCCGTCAATTTTGGCCGGAATCGCGGTCACGAATGGAACATAGTCTTCTATTTCGCAAAACCAAGCCCATTTTGCTTTTGGGGCGGTTGCTGGGACTGTGGAGTCCCGCCAAATATCGCCGATAACACCTTGCCCAAAATACTCCGCCTCACCACGGCTTCCGGTTGCACGGCGAACTCCACGGTAGTAGACGAACGGTTCGCCAGTTCGAATGATGTTCCTATATCCATTTGGATAGTGGTATTGGACGCCAGTTATGTCTTTCCAGGCGTATCGCTTACTGGCATTGGCATCATTCGATACGAGGACGAGGGGCACGGCCTATCCTCCAGTTAAGACTTTGGGGACTGCGTTGAAAAATAGAACTCACCAATCAAAGCTAAAGGCGAGGACATAGTTGCCGTCGGGGAATCGCAACTGCGGCCACCACACCTCCGCCTCGCCATCTTGGGGATTAGTATTGGTGCGGTACATGAAAAGCACAGGGGCATCCGTTGGAGCCAGATTTGCCTCACTACTGTGGATAATCCCGTGCCGCTCGCCCCGGACGGCTTTCAGGTCGCGTCTCCGTTTCACCACAAGATACGCCTTGTCTTTTTTGCTTCTCTTAGCAAGAACGTCCAAGGCGGTGCGGATGGCCTTTAAATCCCAGAGTTGGGCACCCTCCTTGGGATCGATTGCGATTTTCTCGATTAGCTCCAGAATTCGCTCGCCAGTAATCGTCAGATAAGGTGGCGCGTCTTCTACGTTGCGAAGCTGCTCGTCGAGCCAATCAGTTGTCTTTTTTGAGTCCGCCGTCCGTAGTGGATGGCGGGGATTATAACTGCTTCCTTCAATGTAATAGCCGATAGTGTTGGGGTCCAAGACGTTACTTCTCGTCGCGGTCCAGGAACCGGAAATATATAATCCTTCAAAACAGCCGTCGCGATATTTCTTGAGCAGATCCCGGAGTGACTTCTCCATTTCGTGAATCGACTTGAAATGCTCAGCCAGTCGCTGCGGCAGGAAAAGACGTGTGACGCCAAGGTCGCTGTGGCGGTAGCCATACATTCGGGCGTGCTGCAAAACGGTGTCCGCCCGCGGAGTTTTGGGGTTTCTGCCGTAATAGCTGACCAGCAGATTCTTAATCGTCACGCCGCGGCCCAGTTTGTTTCCGCCGACGAAAATGTTGAAGACGGAATCCAATTTGATTTCCTCGCTCGTCGTGGCGTTGATGAGCTTGATGTTCGCCCCTGGGATATAGAACTGGATTTTCACGAGAATGTCTGCGAACGGGGGCAGAGATTTTTCTGTCGTCGCCAAGTCGTTGTAGGTTTCCTGCAGAGCCTTCTCCACTGCATTATATTTCGGTGACGGTTTGTTTTTAAAAGCGCTGATGACGTCGCCCTTGAAGTCGTCGAGAACCTGCCGAGTGTACTCATGGTCTTTAGTGCTCGTACTCACGTGACAGAGGAAGGCGAAATTGTCGGCCGGACGTGCAATCACCTTCGCGGCGGCGCCAACAAAAAACGTATAAAGAGCCTTCTTCAAGCCTGCGGGCAGAGCTCCGGTCGGTTTCGGCTGATTCGTTGCTTTGAGAAGCGTGACTTCGTTGATGTCCACGTACCGGAGCAGATTGGGGCTTCCGGAGCCAAAAAAATCGTCTCCGCCTACATATCCGGTGCCCGGTTCAGTTAGCACGGTAAATGTGGGACGGTAGCGGTGTTTTGGCGTTTGAAGAAACAACGCTTGCGGCGTGGCCGTGACTTGCAGGTATGTGTTGACTGGAAAGTAGTTGCGAAAGTCCGTGATCGCTTGGTTTATGGGACTGACCTTCCCGCTCTTTTTTGAGGTAAACGTGTTTAAGCTTGCCTGGTCAGCCTCATCGTCGACAATTAAAACGGAGAGTCCCCTAGATTTCGCCTTCTGATACGCCTCCAGGAGGCTTTTGAGCATGCTTCCATTTTTTGAGCAAACGATGCCAAACGGCTTTGCCTGGAGTTGCTTGGCGAATCGGCCTGGATCTTTCCAATCCTTTTTGCCAAGTATGGTGAGACCGCGCAGTGCCGCTCTGACTCGATCCAGCGTCTGTTCATAAAGCGGGTCGTTGTCGGTGGTCAATATGAGAATGCAGTCGAATCCATTGTCGGCCGCCATTGCGGCCGAGACTGTCAGAATGCTGGTCTTGCCACTCTGGATGAGGCCGTAAAGCAAGCCGTCCGACGGTTCTGCAGGCGGCCCTCCAATCGGATTAACCGCAAGTTCGATGATTCTGGAAGCCTTCTGCAGAGCAACGGTAACGCCAGACTTCCCCAAGTCCTTGAACAGAACCTTCAGGACTTCTTGCGTATGGGGGCCGTCAGTAATCAGAACGCGTTGTGTCGCCACTGATTTATCCAACCCTTCTTCAACGTACATCGACAAGGCCCACTGCTCGGCAATCTTGGGATCGTTCATCGCCAATTTATCTTTGGCTTTTTGAATCGCTGCGGGCAGCGCCTCCGGTTTCTCAATGAATTTCAGAATGTCAATTATCAGAAACGGAAAGGCTTGAAACTCGCTCAATCTTTCGGTCAGCGCCTTGCGAACAACGGATCTAGGGCCAATTTCGATTTGACCGTCTGAAAATTGAAAGGCATAGATAAGTGCATCGCCAATTTTCGCCGAAAGCTGCCGCGGGCCGCGCGCGACTCTGATTTTGTCAGGTGGTAAAGTGCAGGGGGAAAACTGAGAAACCAAGCCGTCGCCCTTGCCTTTGCCATCCTGAATCCAAAGATCAGAAACAGTTCCGAAAATTGGTATTAGGAAGGCCGGGACCCGTTCTCGCGGGTTCGCGAAGCCAAAGAGCGGAAGTTGTGACGGACTGTTCATAGAAGCATCGATCGCCGATAAAACTCACGGATTTTATTGCGAATCGTACCGTGGAACTCGATCGGTCGCATGCCTATATCTGCATCGTAGGTTAAAGGCTCGGCATGCCACACTTTCAGAATCGTATTCGCCAAGTCCGCGTCCTCCAAGAAGCAGACAGGCAGGACGACAGCCATAATGTCCTGACTAATGTCGAGGCTCTCAGCGATTTGAATTTCGACGGCGGAATACCGATCGTCACAGCCAGGATCGCCACCCCCGTTGATAAGTTCATAATATGATCGAGCGTCGCTTTCGGCGGATGAGAAGATCAGTCCCGGTTTGGGTTTATTGGAGAGATATTGTTCTTCGGTCTCAAAAAAGCAACTGACTATCTTCCTGGCGCTTTCAATCACAGCCAGAACCGGATAGCCCGTCAAGGCCTCCGTTCGCTTGATAGCAGGTTCGTACAATCCGGACTGAGAAGCGCCAGTATCGAACGGGTATAGCCTCTTGGCCTTGTTAGATATGGTGCCTGGTCGAAAGACAAAGCAGATCGGGTAAAAACCAACATCTCTTGTGGGAATGATTTGAGAGGCGTCTCGATATGCTGGCCGGCCGTAGAAGAAATAGAGGAGAGGCTCTTTGAAAATTTTGCAGGCACTGGCCTGAAGCCTGTTGCTCGCCTGGATGGACGCCAACCGAAAATACTCAGTGGTGTGCACCATTGGCAACTCGACTGAGGTCACGGCCTGTTTCTGAATATAGTCAGCGAAAGATGTCATACCCCACATCTTCGCGAAGCGCAGCGAGAGCAGATATGAGTTGCGCTTAGCTTTTGTCCTCCCCATCAAAAACGATTGCAGGCCATCGATTCATTGCGACTTTGCCTTTCAATTCTCCAGCGGGACCGTTTACGGTGTAGCAGCCAGCAAACCCGCGTTTGGTGGCGATTCGACCTGATGACTCGGCCAGCAGAGTTGCTACGAACGCCCAGGGAAGAGCACATATGCCATCCCCGCCGCACACGAGTGCAATGAGGCACTCGCCGAACTCTGCGTTAGCCGCATTGAAACGCGAAATATCATCTCCAGAAAATGTAAAACCCCATGGAGATTGCGCCTTTGTCGAGTATTTGATCGCGAGAATCCGGTTGCTATTGACCCGATAGCCACATGCATGTTTGACGATGGTTTTGCAACGTGGGTCTTCGATTACGCGCACCAACGCAGCTCCATGATAAAACTCAAGCTTCTCTATCATTGACGCTTCACTACCGTCCGGCCATTTAATTCCTCAAGCCGGCTTTCTCAGGAAATTACTAAGTCGTGCTCGGAGACCGTTCTGATCTCCAAGCTCGCATTCCCAGAGAACCGTCACCTTCCAGCCTGACACCGTCAATGCAACAAGGGCTGAACGGTCGCGTTGCTGGTTCCTTTCGATCTTTTTCGTCCAGTAACCGCGATTGCTCTTTGGCACGCGCGCACCGCGTGCGCAATCGTGTCCGTGCCAGAAACACCCGTGCACGAAAATCACCTTGTGCATCCCGGGAAACACCAGATCGGGTTTGCCTGGGAGATCCTTGCGGTGCAGCCTGAATCTATAGCCCATCCGGTGCGCCAGGCTCCGCACCAGAAGCTCAGGCGCGGTGTCGCCGCTCTTCACCGCGCGCATGATCCGGCTCCTGAGTTCGGGCGTTTCAGTCATCGGTGTAACTCAATCTTGAGGCTGGGATCAGTCTCCACTTGGTCGATGATTTCGTTGTAGCGGTTCACCAGGTCCGTGACGGCAGTTTTGCGGCCGTCCGCCGCAAACTTTGCGACCTCGTATAGATTGAGCGCGACAAACTGCTCAATCTCAAAAATGTCGATGCGCTCCGCGACGCCGATGTTAGTGGCCAATACTTCAGCGACGCTCAGGCCCCGCTGCAGCGTGACCAGAATTGGCCGGAATCCGTCGTTCAAATTGTCGCGGCAACGCCCGATGAGCGCCTCTCCCGGCGAGGTGGTGACATGGATCGCGGCGTCGCCCAGGAAAAAGTCCCCTGCTCGGCCTCCCGGCGCATCCGCCGTAGAAAAGCTGTTGTGCTCCAGATGCCCCTTGCCCAGCGCGCAATCGAGTTTTGCGCCAACCAGGTGCTGCAAAACGGCTCCAGCATAAGACATGCCCGGCGTATTTTTCTGACGCTCCTCGGCTTGCCCAATGACGTCGCGCACGACGGTACGGAGGCTCCGCGATGCGTCCAGTTTGATTTTGAAAGGCTTACCTGAGAAGAATTGCTTGACGCGCTCGACCCAGAATACCTCGACAGCCTCCAGGTCAACTTTTCCCTTCTTGCCGAGCGCATTCAGAAGCGCGACATATTCGCGCATATTGCTAAGGCTGCCGCGTGATGTCCGTCCGCCTTCAGCCGCCAACACACGTTCGATACCATGGCGCTTTAAGACCGACTGCACGGCGCCCTTCCCAAGCCCCAGCACCTGGCCGCCGCCTCCGGTTACAAGTTTTTCGGGATCAAGCGGAAGGCCCATTGTCTTGGCGTGCTGCGTAATGACAAGCGCGACGGAGAGAGGGCCTTGGCCGCGAAAAGCCTTTTCTGTCGCAAATTTCTCCAGCTCACTCTGGTGCGCATCTGCCATCAAGCCGCTTCTTTGCTCTCCGTTGTCGCGGATGCAAGCAGTGGCTCCAAAAGGTGGGCTGCGAGGTGACGCACGACGGGGACGACTAACCCATCACCCGCCAGGTGATAAGCCTCGTTGTAGTTGCTGGGCAGGATGTACGTGTCCGGCAAGCCCATAAGGCGGCCAGCCTCGCGCGGTGACAACAGCCGCGAGCGAACTTTGCCGTCCTCAACAATGATGAGGGTCTGGCGGCTTGAACCTCCGACCGGCGTTCTTAAGCAGCCCGAAATTTCGTCGAAGCGAACCTCCGCTCGCTGCACGCGCTTTCCATTCTTGTCCCTGCGGGTCCGCTTGTAGACGCCGCCGACTCTGCGACCCCTTGCCCTCTTGGCTTCTTCGACCTTGCGCCGGTTGATGGGGCTCATGAGCGACAATAGCCGCCGCGTTTCTGCTTCCGTATGCCAAGCAACGCCCTGGGGTTCATCCTCGATAAGTTCGGAAAACGTGGACTCATGTGCCGAAGGGGCGGGAAGCCTCCACCAGATCCACGCGGTCTTCGTCCGCTGTGAGAGCCTCTGATAGGCGCTGACGAGGCGTGACGGATGCCAGAGCGCGTCTGGCTCTAAGACCTTCAGGTTCGCGGGAATGACGAGACTTTTGTGCACCCCCACGATAAACAGCCGCGGCCGGGATTGCGGCACAAATCGCACTGCGTCTATCACCACAGCGCCAAATCTGTAGCCGCCGCTGAGCGAGGCTCCAATCGACGCAAAATCTTTTCCGCCGTGCGACGACAATGTGCCGCAGACATTCTCAAGAACGATGAGCGATGGCGCTCGGCCTTTTTTTCCGAGCGCCTGCATGAGACGCCAGAATGGCCAGAAAGTTCCCGAGCGCTCTCCCTTTAAGCCAGCTCCATCTCCCGCCAGCGAAAGATCCTGGCAGGGAAACGAAGCCCAGGCAAGATCGACGCGCCCCGGAAGATCGTCGGTTGTCAAATTGGAAACGTCGTCGATCGTCAGATGTTCGGCGCCCCAGTTGGCGGTGTAGCTCGTTCCCTTTTTCGCATCGATGTCGTTGGCGAAGAGACACGACCATTCATTTCCGAGACCTGCTCTGGCCATTCCGCCGCCTGCGAAAAATTCATAGTAGGAGGGCATGCTTACACCTGGCCTTTGAAGAGAGGCCATTTGTCCGCGATGTATTTTTCGGCTGCTTCGCGAACGACCCAAGCTAGCGAGACTTTTTTCCCGCGTGCGATCTCTTCGAGGGTCTCATAAAGTTCGGATGGAAAGCTGATGGTTGCCCGCACGGAGGCACCCTCGACCGCCGTAGGTTTTGCTTTTCGTTTTGCGCCTCTGGCCATTCGGGGGGCTCGCCTGCCGGAGTATATTAGCACCACAATTCACCACAGTGATGAATAAGTTGAAAAAGAACTCTGACGACGCCAACGGTCAAATCTTGCGGCAGGACCTTTGACGCTCCTTCGTGTCGAACCAGCGTGCTCCATCCTAACATTTTCGCCTAACATTCGCTTCCGAAAGGACCTCGGAATCCGCTATCCACCCCAATCGTTTCGCTACCTTGACTGAACAGTGAAGCAGATCAAAAACTTGGCCGTCTGGATCGCAGCCACTCCAATCGGCGTTTACCCCTCGCGCTGATTCGGAAAACGATTGCACGACCACGGTACGCGCCGCGCCGATGGAGCAAACCGAAGCGCTTGAGCCGGTTCAGGTACCATGCAATGGCGGTACCTCGAAATCCAGACAGCGATTTAATCATTTGCGGGGTAAGCCAACCGCGAGTTTCGAGTACCGACAGAACTCGTTCTTTTGTTTCGTTATATCTCCAACCCATTTACCGACGGCCCCGTCAATCAAACTAGCAGTTTCACAGCCCAAAAATATCGCCTTCGCGAAGGTCGGTGGTTCGGTCCCGAGCAAATCCGCCTTGGGTATCATTCAGAACATTTCCGTGGGAATCCGACACAAAATAACTACGTGTCGCAACGTCGAAAACCAATGCTTCATATTGACGCAAATGCATAACCTCATCAGTGGCTTCCGCGCCGATCCGACGGCGTAATTCCTCCACATCCAGCGGTTCTGCCGTATGAAAAATAGCAAAAAGATTCGCTCCGGCTGTAACAGGGCGCGGAATTTCTGCAAAACGCAGCCCCGTACACATCATCGAAATGCGCTTATGTCGGCCACGATTTACAATCTTCCGCAATTGCGGCGGCATCGAGGCGGGTGACGCCGTTTGTACAATTTGATGAATCTCCTCGAACACTACCCAAATACCATTCGTGTTCAAATTCCAAATCATGCCGGAGAATTTATTGGCATCATCGAAAAGCGAGCCTTTTTCATCCTCTTCAGGTATATAACGTACCGCCGAAAAGCGTGCACGGTGCTCACGAGCCCATTGAAAGTACTTCGCCAAACTGTGGGGATCGTCGTTTCGATTAAGCGAGTGCACAGTGTTCGGAATCCAATCGTACGCATCGTCTTCATTGGGATCGTACACCGCGATATTGTCTTCCCGTTGCATTAACGTTTGAGCGAAGGTGCTTTTTCCGCTCCCACGGTAGCCGCACAAGACCACGATCCGATTCTGTTTTGGTTCAATCATCGAGCGGCCACCAATGCTTCCAACGCTCCACGGGAATGCGGGGCAACGGTTGAGAAGCCTGCCCTTTCTTTCGCAACAAGAGATAAAGCAGCAGGACTATGAAGGGCAAGGCAATGAGAATCGACGCTCCATCTAGAGGTGGTTTATCATCCGAACCTTTCTTCGGTGTCATCATCTTTTGCCTTTCGATTTTGGGCGCAACTCAGGCGCAAAACCCCGGTTTTGGTCACGGAAATCAGGCCTGTACAAGGGGAAGAAACAACGGAACGACGAGACTTAGCGTGATTTTAGGACTTGCCCCCTTGAACTCATAACCCGAAGGTCGCACGTTCAAATCGTGCCCCCGCAACCATCCGAAGTTTTACCGGGGCCGGCTCATGATCCGGCCCCATTTTATTTCCGATCAAACTCCACTCATCAGCGGCCACGAAGTGTTTTGCCGCTTTGTCTACGGGACGGAGCACAATCTTGTCTACGTGCCGGGCTCGCTGCAGTTCGGGCGGGCGTAGCGCGAGACTTGCACTGACTGCTGACTGAGACGAAGCCGCAGTTGACCACCACGATAAAATGTACATAACACTCGCGAAGGAGCGGTGCGGTTTCCGCGTTCTCCGCGAGTGCCGAACCGCTTTGTTCGCTCTCGCCAAAAAAACGACGATCCGACTGGGGCCTGAGCGAAAAGGCTACCAACAGGATGCGCTTTTCGCGGCAAACGAGAGTTTGTCCCCGAGCGAACAGCGTGAGCCGAGGGATCTCTCTTTCTTGTGGGCCTCACGCAAAAAAAGTAGCACCCCAACCCGCCGGGCCCGCCAGAATCAGTTAATTCGAACAAATCACTCCCGCCGCGCTTGTCTCGCGTCAACTCCGGCCAGAACTTCGTCTCCGACTCCCTCCGTGTCTCTGTGCCCTCTGTGTTAAGTTCCCGTTCCCCGCCTCACTTTTCATCGCCTCTTTTGCGCCGGAAACAAGACTTGTAGCTCAGGGCGCGGCGCCTGTCGCCGGCCCTGAGGCTTTTTCCTGTCTTGCGCAAAATGCATCTGCAACTCGCGCAGAATCAGCACTTACACAAAAACACCCACGGGGGTGGGTGCCATCGCGAACACTCCTTCGTCAACGGCATCGCGCTCGCAGAATTCAATCCGTACGCTTTTAGTCCTTATCTTGCGTTGAAAGAGCGCGGGCGGGCTGTTCGATGGGACTTCCGAGCCGTCATCCAGATAATGTCCGGAGGCGTTTTACCAAAGAGCCGCCAAGATTTCGCGGGGACATACTGCGCATCCACAACCTCAAAGCCAGCGCCTCGAACTGCGCCGTCGATTTCAGCCAGAGTGAACTTGCAGCCGCGCCAGGTGTCTTTGTGCGTGACGCCTTCCCGAATAGACGCCAAAACTCCCGCGGGACGCCCAAAAAAGTGCCAGCGCGCCACGCCCCCGGCCCTTAGAACTCGATGGCTTTCGCTGATATAGGAGCGAACCACCGATTTCATGGGAATGTGATGAAAGGTTATGTAACTGAAGCAAAAATCGAAGCTGGCGTCATCGAAAGGCAACTTCCCAAGGCCGTCGATTTCGACGAAATGTACCTGCGATAAATGTCCGAGCCTCTCGCGGCCTCGGCGAACCATCTCGCCCGAAACATCTACGCCGAAGACTTGCTCAAAATGCGGGGTCAGCTGCTCTAGCAGCCGGCCGGTCCCACAGCCGATCTCCAAAACACTTTGGCGCCCCTCAAGAATTTCTGAGACGCCTTCGAGCACAAGCTTCACATCCCGCTCCCCTGATTCTCGAAAGGCGGCTTCGTTTTGCGCATCGTCACAGGCGATGGCCTTGTGAGCGTTCTCCTCCGCCCTCACATCCCAATCGGTCTTCATGTCGAAGCGGCTCATGGAAAATTCACGCAATAACCTGTGTACTTAAAAAAAGGAAGGCGCGCAAGATGGAAAAGGCTTCGCCGAATGAGTGCGCGAGACTAAGCAGACCAAGTCTTTGTGTCGAATCGATTCGGGTTTTAGTGTGCCGCCTCGGGCGCTTGTGCATTGAAGTCGGCGGTGTGGGAAACAATGATCGTCCATCGCCCATTGCGCTTGGCCATAAGGAAGTTAACGTAGCCAGCCCGGTACGGCCAATCCGAGCCGTCTCGCTTTTTTGCTCCCGTCATGCTCCAGTAATTGTCCACGGAAGCCAAATCGGGCGCGAGGAAGCGGATAGCCTTTACGTCATCGTTGCGATGCGAATTCTTGTAGAGTCCCGAAAAAAGCTCGGCATGGTCGTCTTCCACCTGTTTGCGGCTATGAGAGACGTCGCCCCGCCAGCTTACCCACTGTACGTCATCGGCCAGCGATGAGCACATCGCGTGCGCATCGTGAGTGTTCCAGCCGTTGCTGAATCCGGCCACCACTTGCTTAATGGCCGCTTCGTCTTCGGAGCCGCCTGCGATACTTGGATTATCGCCGGCTGCTCGCGCCAGATCGATCACCAGGGTTGCGGCAAAAAATACGATCACCATCGCCAGCATCTTTTCCACTCTTGTATTCATCGCGTTCGTCTCCCCGTCATGCGGCTAAGCCAGCTGTGTAGTTAGGGCTGATTGTACGCCAGCCGGGCAGGGAAGCGATATCCACATTCCCTGGCCGCCTCTGCAACAAGGAGGTATCGCCGCACTCGCCACAAAGTTAAGCGAGGACTCGGTCGGACTTAACTTATGGAATGGAGTTGTACGCTTGTCCCTGCATCAGACCGTTCGGAGGAGCCTGCGTTGCTCCGCTCAGCGTTCCGGGAACGAACTGTACGTTGGTGATTCCCACACCTGAGCCGTCCTGGAAATTAAAGTAGTGGTCCACTTTTCCATTGGTGACGGCAATGTTGATGTTGAGGAAATGCACGTTGCCGATCGGCACCGTCCCTCCGCCTCCCCGGATAACGTCAACTGCGGCGCTATCTCCGTAAGAGGGATCAGGTCCATTGACGTGAGGATTGGTTACCGTGAGATTCAGGAACGTCAGACTCGCGCCATCTGCCGCATAGAAGCGTCCCGCGGCGCCGGCGCTTCCACTCTGGTCGGTGAAGGAATCCTGGATCAGAATCGTCCCAGGCGCGTTGGATGGATCGTTGTTATTGGCAAAGTATCCGTAACGCTGATTTCCCGTCGAGTGATTGCGCAACACCGTGATGCCAATCGGTTGCGAGGTAGGATTCATCAGCCAGGTGCTGACCATCAGACCATCGCCCGCGTTGGCGTCCGTATAGCAATCACTAATATTTATGTCCAGCAGGTAATCGCCCGGTGCATTGGGCTCGATATCGATGCCGCTCTGCGGCGCGGTGCCGTTCGTATTGGTGAAATGATCGCGCAGGTAGTAGATGTGATTCACCTGGCCCGTAATGCTCGAGCCTTGCCTGCGGTTGTTGTTGAAAATGGAATCTTCGATCGTGATATTGGTACTGGCGCGCACGTACGCTCCGTCACCGCCTGAATCGTTGCAGGAAATCCCGCTCACGGTTACGTTGCTGGCATTCTCGATGTCCAGACAATGCCGCGATTCGCCGCTGGTGTACTCGGCCTTGCGCATGTGGAATACGGAAGTGGTCGCTCCTGCGCCGATTATCGCGACGTTCTGCGCATTCACATTGAGCATGCGGGAGCCCGTGCCGTAGCCTGAGGTAGCCGTGACCGTCACGTTTGCGTCCACAAGGAGGTAGGAATTGTTCGGGAAAGAAATTGGAGAGATGTTGTAGCTGCCGGCCGGAATCTCCAACGCTTCCGCGTTTGCGGCGGTGTAATTCAGCGCAGTCTGGAATACGTTTGTGTCGTCTCCGCCAAAACCCGCGTTGCCAAAATGCAACAGGCTGAACGTTGTCGCCGGTCTGGGAGGCAACGCGGAACTGCTGATGGTTAGCGCTAGCGGAGCCGATGCGGTCGCACCAGTGGAGTCTTTTACGGTCAGTGCAGCTATCTGCGTACCGGCCGTTGTTGGTGCCCCGCTGATCGTCCCGGTGCTGCTGATCGAAAGTCCGCTGGGAAGGCTGCTAGCCGACCACGTGTATGGCGACACTCCTCCCGCAGCGCCTAACGTCGCGGAGTAAGCCTTGCCAACTGTTCCGGCAGGTAGCGTCGTTGTAGAGATTACTAGCGGTGCAGGCGTGGGAGGAGGTGCAGGCACGGGATTTGGGACCGGAGGCGGGAGTGACGATCCGCCTTTAAATGCCACCATCTCCATGGAATAGTTGAAAGCCACGCTCGGCGTCACCGAGACCTGATACGAGCCCGCAGTTGAGACTGCCCGATCCAAAAGGCATAGCGTCGCCCCTGACGTATTCTGTGTCTGAGCCCACCCCGAAGTGGCATTGGAACATGAGGGATTGTTCCACTCGTCAGCCGCCCAGGCGAAGAGATATTCGTTTGCCGTGGAGGTGGTAAGCGCAGCCGAAGACCATGGGCTCGCGGAACTCAGCGATTCGTTATAGGCCGAGTGGTCCAAAGGAGCAGTCGGGTCAAGACCGGCGACTTCAGAAACTGCGGCCACGACATAAGTGTTCGCGCCGCTGAAGTGCAACGTAATGGTCGTAGCTCCGCCAGCCGTGCTCTTCGCGTAATAGAAATTGGTGTACATCACGCCTTGCGAGACGTTGTGATAGATCGAAGTCGTGATGCCGCGAGTGAACGAATCACCCGAGCTGTCGGTCACGCTGGTGAGATCGAGAGGCCAGAAGCTCGACGCCCACGATGAGCGCATGCCCGGCTGCCGTTGCTTTAGGAAGCGCAAGCGTGATCGTTCCGCTGGAAGAAGGCTGCTGGCTTAGCGTGGCTCTCTGGATCACAGTGATTGGAGTGCCGACAATCGTCGGTGGCGGTGGCGGTAGCGGTGCCGAAACAATGCTTATGCTGTCGCTCTGGCTTACTTTTGCGTTTGTGGAATCCACGACGCTAATCGAAGCGGCAAAAGTTCCTGAGGCCGTTGGCGTGCCGCTAATTGTTGCCCGCGCTGCTCATGGTGAGGCCGCTCGGCAGCCCGCTGGCAGACCACGTGTACGGCGAAACTCCTCCGGTAGCGGCCAATGTCGCAGAGTATCCCGTTCCCACGGTGCCTGCTGGCAGCGAGTCGTCGTCGAGATCGCTAGCGGCGCAGGTGCAGGTGCGCCACGGCCCCCTTGAACGCGATGATCTCCATGGCGTAATTGAAAGCCCAGCTCGGCGTAACCGAAACTTGATACGATCCCGCCGTTGAGACCGCCCGATCCAGCAAGCATAGTGCCGCCCCCGACGTATTCTGCGTCTCAGTCCACCCCGAAGTGGCATTCGAACACGAAGGATTGTTCCACTCGTCGGCCGCCCAAGCGAAAAGATATTCGTTTGCCGTCGAGGTGGTAAGCGCGGCCGAAGACCATGGGCTCGCGGAGCTCAGCGATTCGCTATAGGCCGAACGGTCCAAAGGAGCAGTCGGATCAAGACCGGCGACTTCGGCAACTGCGGTCACAAGATAGGTGCTACCGCGGCTGAAGTTCAATGTGACGCTCGTGGCTCCGCCATTCGTGCTTTTTGCGTAGTAGAAATTGGTGTACATCACGCCTTGCGAGACGTTGTGATAGATCGAAGTCGTGATGCCGCGAGCGAACGAATCACCCGAGTTGTCGGTCACGCTGGTGAGATCAAGAGGCCAGAAGCTCACGCCCACAATGAGCGCATGCCCCGCTCCCGTTGCTTTAGGAAGCGTAAGCGTGACAGTTCCGCTGGACGAAGGCTGCTGGCTGAGCGTAGCCCTCTGAATCACACTTATGGACTGTGCACGAGCGCCAATTGGATAGAGAGCGGCAGCGAGAGCAAGGAGCGAGAAGAGAAGCAGAGCAGGTGGGGCGCTTAACTTTGTCTTGTATGAATTCGATTTCTGGAACTTACTCCTTTGACGAAAGAGCCGCTTGCTACCCAAGTGGAGACCCCCGGTTAAGGAAAAATCAGGGCACGCTCGGGCTGGGTGAAGGCCACTACAGCGAATCCTGTAGGGTTTGTAATAGCAGCTACGGTAAACCATGTATAGACGGTTTGTGGTACAGGCGTTCTCATGCCCTTTCGGGCAACGACAAAAAGGCTTTGGAAGGAGAGGTTTTGAAGGCGGGATGGGAACTCTTTGTTCGGTTGGCGACGCGCGGCAGAAATTTAGTCAGCTACTCTTGCGCGTAGATCGCCCGGACGCGTGCCACATCGGCGTCCGAAAGGCCAGAGACCGCGGCAATATCATTCCTGGCATGGATTTGCGCGCGATAACGGCCGAAATACTCCGCTACATCACCGCCATACCCGAAGTAATACATGATGTCTCGAAAATCCCGCGTGTGTTCGAAGCCGATGGCATGGCCGAGCTCGTGTAAGCAGGTTAGATAGACGATGCTATCTCGCAGAAGATTGTCCGCTCCGGCTCGGCGCGCGATATCCGGGCCCAGCGCATCGACGTCAGGCCGAATGAACACAACCGCTCCGCGCCTTCCGTGCACAATCAGCGGTTGCGTTTCGCCGTATTCGCCGCCGCCGGGTTCGGCCCAACGGAGCTGAATCAGTGCCGACGATTCGCTCGCGGGTTCGAAACGAAGTCCTTTGCCCGCGCTTCGCTGCCATGCCTGAAAGGCCCAGAGCGCCAACTCGCGGTCCCCGGGACGAAAACCCGTGTTGCGGTTTCCTTCTGCAATGAAATAGGTGACAGGATCGTTGGAGAAAAGAGGGCGTGTTGCACTCGACGCACTGGCTTGGCGGGTTCTGATTCGTGCCGTGCCCAGCGCAAACCCTAAAAGTATCAGCAGACCAATTGTGACTGTGATTGCAACCACTCGCGATGCGTTATTTTTCGCCATTCTCTGCAGCCCAGCCTCGGACCCAATTTTTGCACCCAATTTTTGAACGAAGTTTAGCAAGCTCGAGCGTACATTGCATGCCGTGATCGGAGCAGCACTTATTGTCTACGTCGTAGGGATGGACCTTCGCGTCGCGTGACGACCCCATCGCCCTTGCTCATGCTGACCAGGGGTTGATGACGGGAACCGAAAGGTCGCGAAAATGCGGCGTATTGCGCGTTGCGATCGTGGCGTGATTAGCGATGGCAATGCCTGCAATCATAGTGTCACGTAGCTCGGCAGGGCGTCCGCTCCTGTATCGAGAGGCCATCAGATCTGCGGTATGCTGCGCTGCGAGCGTATCGAATGGAGCGATTCTGTCCCCGATCTCCTCAGCTAAGACATCGTCGAATTCTCGTATCAACTGCGAACGCCTCTTCCCAGCGGGCAGAATCTCCAATCCGAAACGCAGCTCCATAATCGTTACAGAAGTTGTCCACATCGAGACTCGAGATTGCCGGTCCAACCAGGCTTCCACGGCCCTATCCGGGTCCGGCCGCATGAGGGCGGATAATACGTTGGTGTCGAGGAGGATCATTCCTCAAAGGTAGGGGGCTTGATCGTATAGCCGCGGAGTTCCGGAATGTCCTCTTCAAGGCCGACCTTCTTAAAATGCGAGGCGATTGCTGTGCCCAAGCCACCGGCCGGAGTTTTTTCTTCCTTCTGGACGGCGTCACGCAAAATATCGCGTACCTCTTCTTCCATGCTCCTGCCGTGCTTCTTGGCGCGCCGCTGGAGCTTATCTTTTACTTTCTTTTCGATATTGCGAACGACCAATTGAGCCACGGCTCCTCCTCAACGATATCATGATATCACATGTGGATTTTGCCTGG
Source organism: uncultured Acidobacteriota bacterium (assembly GCA_963846235.1). GTDB lineage: Bacteria > Acidobacteriota > Terriglobia > Acidiferrales > UBA7541 > Palsa-189. The sequence continues at coordinate 254,286 of CAWJVF010000002.1, read as the reverse complement.
CGTGCAGCGTGCCGAAATTACCAGGAGCTATAAGGGGTGTTCTCGAATGGCGAGACGGTATCGGAGGTCGAATGTACGTCGGTAATGCCCGGCGAGGTCTGGTCCACGCTCAGCAGAGCGTTGTCAGAATCGGTGTGCCAGTCGCGGCCGCGCGTCATGGGATCGGTGGGCACTTCCCGTAAATAGCCGGAAGAGACCAGGTCGTCAAGCGATTGCGGCCCTGCCTCCTTATCCAGCGTGTATTGCTGGATGGCGCTGCGCATCGTCTGCAGGTCTTGCTTGAGAACCGCTTCTCGTGCCCGAATGATCGATTTCTCATATCGACCAGCGGCCAAGCCGATGAGTACCAGAATGATGGCGATCACCACCATCAGTTCCATCATGGTGAACCCGCGGCTGCGCTCGCCGCGCCGGCGGACCTTGCCAGATCGTCTTTCGAAAATAGGATTCATCTACCAATCCGAATATTTAGTGCCGTCCAGCGCCATGCCCTGTGATAGTGAGAAGACGTCGAAAACGTTCTTGCCGCCCCAACTCGTCGAGTCCGGATCGTCCTGAACCGAACGCATGCCCCATTCGGCTTTGCCGGTCATCGGGTCGACGGGAACGCGCCGCAGAAATCGCACATGCCGGATCAGGTCCTGGCCCTGGCTGGAACCGTTATTTTGGCCCTGCCCCGAGGTTTGGCCGAAAGAGCTGCCCCCCGCCGAATTGTTCCCGAAAGAGCCGCTGCTTCCGAAGGAGTTGGTTCCAAAGGTGCTGCCGAATCCGCTTGACGGCACGATCGGCTGTCCCGGATTCGTAGCTCCGGCGATGCCGCCGCCCTGCTGCGATGTCAGGTCCACGCCCTTGACCAGCGTGTCGAGATCGGGCGGATAGCCTTCCGAGCCTACTTCGACGCGAATCAGATTGCGGTCCGCCGCATCTTTGTAGCGATCGATCGCGTCGCGCATCTCCCGAAGCTCGCGGTGCAGCTCCGCTTCCTTCTGGCGCTTCACCGTATAACGCGCGACTGGCATAGCCGCTGACGCTAAAACCAGCAGAATCGCGCAGGCAATGATCAACTCGAGCAGCGTCATACCCGATTGGCGGGAAGCTGTGCGAATCTGCGGGGAAACTTCCTGGTACATGGGATTCGTCCGCGAGGTTATTGCACCTTAACGGTGGCTTCTTTGGTTACGAATTGCAACGGCCGCTGCTGCGAATCGCGCGCATTGACCTGCAGGATCGACAGCGTCGAAGTTCCGGGGCCTACGCCTCGCAGCACCACACCAAAAATTGTGCCGCTGCCGCTCACGCCCGGCGTATTGGGCATGCGCGTCGCGGAGACTATGGCCTGGCCGCGTTCCTTATCCACGCGCTGCACCACGGCGATCGGCTGCTGTCCTCCGGAAAGAAATCCCCCCTGGCGCACGTCTTCGACGGAGATCACTTTAGGATCGTACTGCATGAGCATGGGGATGGAATAAAGATCCTGCGCGCCTTGTACGACTACGCCAACTGTGGTCGTCTCGCCCGCTTTGAGCGCGACCGTCGCCGGCTCAAAGCCCAACTGCCCCATCGGCGTCTGAGCTCCCGCAGGCGCTGGCGTGGTTGTCCCCGGGGCGCCAGGAACCTGGGCTCCCGGTGCAGCGCCCGGCGCGACGCCCGGCGTGACCCCCGGCGTTGTTGCTCCCTGAGTTCCCGCGGCCGCTGCAGCGCCAGTGCCGTTGGCTCCGGCGGGCAGTGGCGGCGTCATGACCACCGATTCCAGTCGAATTTCAGGATTCGTATCCGTGCCCGAAGCAATCCCCCGCAGATTTTCCGCCGTGATATTCGGGATGCGAATGATGTGCGGCGTAACTACGATAAGAACTTCCTGATCCTCGTTTTCCACGTTCTCTTGAGAAGTAAAGTAGCGCAGGAAGGGAATATTCGAGAATCCCGGCCAGCCGGAGATGGATCTACTGTTCGTGCGCTCGATCAAGCCGCCGAGAATATTCACCTCGCCGTCTTGCAGCCGAACGTCGTGCTCGATTTTCCGCGTGCTGATCACGGGCTGACTGATTCCGCCGATATTTTGCGTGCCGGTAACCGAGGAAACCTCCACGGAAAGTTTCAGACTGACTTCGCGATTATCGGAATGGATTCTGGGAGTCACGTCCACAATAACGCCCACGTCCAGGTATTGGAATTGCGTGTTCACCAGCGGGTTCACGATGCTACCGCCCGCTCCCGTTGCGCCTACGCCCACGCCGGCCTGAAAGCTCCCAGTGGCCACCGGAACGCGGTCGCCGATGCGCAACTTGGCGTCCTGGCCATCAACCATGCGAATTTCCGGATCGTCGATGATTCGGGTTTGGCTGTCGGTCAGCAGGGCAGTAGCGGTAGCGTTGGGCAGCGTGATGCTGTAATCGCCTGTTCCGATAGACCGCAGCGCATTCAGAGCCAGGCCAGTGTTGTTATCGTGGTGGTTGTGCCGTTGGTCGTGTTGTTTAGTCGTACTTGTCGTGCCTGGTGGAGTAAAGGTCACTGACACGCTTGTGCCCGGATTGATACCCAGGTCGCGCACGCGATCGCGCCGCGCCTGCAGGACCGAGAACTGAACGACCACCTCCGCCTTGGGCTTATCGATGTCGTTCACGATTTTCTCCGCCAGCATCACTTTATCCGGAGTGTCGCGCACGATGATGGCGTTCTGCGCATTGAATTGCTGCACGCGCCGCAAATCAAGCAACTGCCGCAACCCGTTGACGATCTCCGTCAAATCCTGCGGCAGAATCGTGTTTTTCAAGTAGATCGTTCGGACGACCTCTTCCTCGTAGTCGCGCCTCTTTTGGGCCTGGTCGGGAGCAACGAAAATGATGTCGTTGGTGATCGGCTTCCAGAAAGCCTTCGACTCGAGCGACACGATATCCAGCGCCTGTTCCAGCGTTACGTCGGTCAACTCCGCCGCGATGCGCCGCGACGTAAAATCCGGATCGAATACCACCGTTAGTCCCGCCAGCTTCGCGACGGTGTCGTAGATCACCCGCGAATCATTGGTCATCTTCAGATTGATCGGCGCGCGTGAAAGCGGCTTCAATTGCGGCGGGCCGGCCATCACTTTGGGCTGTTCCTCTCCCGGAGCGGCGGGAGCCGGAGCTTTTTCCGCCGCGCCTTTCGCCGCAAGAGCATTCATCGTATTTTGGATTTCCTGCTGAGCGATAGGGCTGGCGGGATCGATCATCAGAGCTTTTTGAAACTCGGCGAGAGCCAATTGCAAGATTTCCCATCTCGCGGAGCTTGCGGCCCTGGTCGACGTGATATTGGCCGGCCTCGAAACGCATGCGCATCAGCTTCAGTTTGTATTCCGTGTTCAGAGGATCGGATTTGAGCGCGCGGTCGTAGTGGACGACGGCGGAATCGTAGTCGTTGGTAGCCTCGGACTTTTTGCCCTCGTTGTATTCCTGATTGCCTTTCGGGCAGCCGGTGAGCGCTAGCATCGTCAACGAGACGACACACAGTCCCGCATATCGGAAAATGCCCCGATTTTTAAGACTTGCGCCGTCGCCCATGTCCAAGGCGCTCTTTATTTTTCGCTTATTCCAATTCACTTTATGCGGCCCTTACTGGCGAGATCACATGGCAAAGCGATTCGCATTGCTCGCCTCGACCGACAGAAGAAAAACAAGGTCTGCCTCGCTCCGGTGGGGACAATTCCAGCGTTTTGGCTCGTGCATCGCCCGTCCTGAATCCAAATTTCTCCTTCGATCGGCCGGGGCCGAGCCGGGTCCGCATGTTAACACCCGAACTGTGGGTCAGCAAGGCAACTTGCCGTACTTACAACCGCCCGTTAAGATAGCCCTTCGTGGCTAAAGCCGGAAAGAAAACCACCAAAAAGGATGCATCTGGGCAGGAAGTCGTTGCCCAGAATCGCGCCGCTAGCTATAACTACCACCTCCTTGAAAAGATGGAAGCCGGGATGGCGCTCGTCGGGCACCGAAGTGAAAGCTCTGCGCGAGGGCAAAGCCAACCTGCGAGACGCGTATGCAGAAGTCCGCGGCACGAGCGTATGGCTGGTGAATTGCCATATCCCGCAGTACAACCCCGGTGGCCCGTTCAATCATGAGCCGCTCTCGCGTCGCAGGCTGCTCCTGCATCGCCAGGAAATCGATAAGCTGATCGGCAAAACGCAGCAAAAAGGTTTGACGCTTATTCCTCTGCGCATCTATTTTCGCGATGGCATCGCCAAATGCGAATTGGCCCTGGCGCGCGGCAAGAAAGAATGGGACCGCCGCCAGTCCGAGCGCGAAAAAGAGACGCGGCGCGAGGTGAGCGAAGCCATGTACAAATACCGGAGGCGTTAAGAACGATGGCACCCAGCATGCAAGTCACTTTGGATTCGCGCCCCGCTTCGCAAGTCGAAGCCGAGGCGCTCGTAAGCTATGTATTTGAGCCGGAAAAGGAGCAGGGAACTGCCGTCCAGGGCGTCGTCGCAGAGCTCGATCGCGCCGCCGGCGGCGCGCTCGGCAAGCTCGCTGCATCCGGTGAAATGACCGGCAAGACGCTGGAGTTCACGCTCGTTCACTTTGCTCCTGGAATCGGTGCGCAGCGCATCGTTCTCATCGGCGCCGGAAAGCGCGAAAAGTTCGGCACCGCTGAATTGCGCAGATTGGCCAGTGCCGCGGTGCGCTATCTGAAAGCGCGCTCGGTGAAGCGCATCGCTTTTCTCGTGCACGAACGCGAGCGAAATGCGGAAGCGGCGCAGGCCCTTACAGAGGGGCTGCTGCTTGGCAATTTCGACGGCGACAAATACCGCACGGACAAGAAAAATCCGCCGGTGGAATCGGCAGCGCTCGTAGGTTTCGATTCCGCCGCGCAGAGCGGCGTCGAACGCGGCCGCATCATCGCCGAATCGCAGAATTTCACTCGCGAGCTCGGCAACGAGCCTTCCAATTTGCTTACGCCGCGTCTGCTCGCGGAACGCGCCGAAGCCATGGCTCGCGAAGCTGGCCTTGCCGTAGACATTCTTGACGAAAAATGTATGGAGGAATTGAAAATGGGCGCGCTGCTGGGCGTGGCGCGCGGCAGCGTGGAACCTCCGCGCCTGATTGTGCTCACCTACACGCCCGAAAAACCCGTGCCAGGAGCGCCCGTCCTTGGATTTGTCGGCAAGGCCATCACGTTTGACACCGGCGGCATTTCCATCAAGCCATCGAACGACATGGAGAAGATGAAGTTCGATATGGCCGGCGGCGCGGCCATGCTCGGCGCCATGCGCGCTTTGGCGCGCCTCAAGCCTTCCATCAAAGTCATCGCGGTCATTCCTTCCACGGAAAATATGCCCGGCGGACGCGCACAGAAGCCTGGAGACGTGCAGATTGCCATGTCCGGGAAATCGATCGAGGTCATCAATACCGACGCCGAGGGCCGGCTCGTTCTTTCCGACGGCATCGCCTACGCGAAGCAGTTGGGCGCAACCCACCTCGTCGACGCCGCGACGCTGACCGGCGCTATCGTTGTTGCCCTCGGCAACGTCAACACCGGTGTTTTCGGTTCGGACGCAGCTTTTACCGAACGCGTGCTCGCGAGCGCGCAACGCGCCGGGGAAAAAATGTGGCGCATGCCGCTCGATGACGATTACCGCGATCTAATCAAGAGCACCATCGCCGATATTCAAAACGTCGGCAGCGGACGCGGCGCCGGCGCCATCGTCGCCGCCTGGTTCCTGCGTGAATTCACTGGCGATACGCCCTGGGTTCACCTGGATATCGCCGGCACCGCCTGGCTCGACGATGCCAAGCCCTGGGCCGGCAAAGGCGGCACAGGCGTAGCCGTGCGCACGCTCGTCGATCTCGCTATGAATTTCAACGGCCGCACCCCGACCGCTAAGTAACCCACGCGCGGTCTAGCTCGCACTCGCAAACGTTCTCACTCTGAGCGGAGTGGTCGCGATGTGTCCTCGGCCCCGCTTTTTGGGGCCGCGCGCGAAGACAATCCCGCAAATTGTGTCATTCTGAGCGGAGCGTCCCGAAGGTTTTATCCTCGGAAATCGGCCTTGCGATTTCCGTCGGGACGCGCAGTCGAGGAATCTCTCTTCGCTTTTTAGCACGGTGCGGCTTTTCTGAAGTTTGTAGCCCAGGGCGCGGCGATTCTCAGCCGGCCCTGGGGATTTTTCTTTCTTACATCTTTTCCGGGGCTTCGATTCCCAGCAGATCGAGCGCGGTCACCAATTGCCGCTCCACCAGGCGGCTCAGCCGCAGCAGGAAATCTCGTTTCGCGGAACTGGTTTCGGAGAGAATGTGGTGCCGGTGATAAAAAAGATTAAACGCCTGCGCCAGCTCGAACGCATATTTCGCCAGGAACGCCGGCTCCTGCGCGCTGAGCGCCGTGGCCACCTGCGCATCGAGCGATCCCGCCAGCAGCGCCAGTTCCCATAAGTCATCGCCCTCGCCCGGTTTCAGCAACTCCTTGAGCGACGATTCCTCGCCGGCGGCGTCCTCCAGTTTCGCCAGCGAAAAGTCTGGCTGCTGCTCCGCCATTTTGCGAAAAATATTCCGCGCACGCACTGTGGCATATTGGCAGTAAGGCCCCGTCTCGCCTTCAAAGCTGAGCGCGTCGCGAAAATCGAAAGCGATAATCGCCGTGCGCGTGTACTTCAGCAGGAAATAGCGCAGCGCGCCGATGGCAATGGCATGACTGATGTGCGCTCGTTCGCCTTCCGGCGTGTCGGCATGCCGCGCGTCAACCTCGGCTCGCGCCGCCGTTTCGAGTTCGTCGAGCAGATCGTCGGCCTTGACGCCCTGGCCCTTGCGCCCGCTGACCTCCACGTAGGGCTTGCTCATTTCCTCTTCCGAGAGTGTGTAGCCCATCTCCGCGGCACAGCGCGGCGAAAGCGCCACTACGTCGTAAGAAAAATGGATGGACCGCGCCGCCTGCTCCTCGAATCCCAGCGCTCGCAACCCGGCGACCACCACGTTTTGCAGATAGCTCTGCCTGGTATCAATCACGTTATAGACTTCGGTCGCGTGCCCGAATTCCGGCGCGCTGGGATCGCCGTCATTCGCCGTGCTCGTCCACACAATGTGCCCGTTCGAATAGGTATGAAAGCGCCGGTAACCAAAATCGCGGCCGAGGAGGCCAAACTTCCAAAGCTGATAGGCGATGTCCTTACCCACGTAGGTAACCGTGCCGTTCGATCGCACGATCACTTTGGCCGTATCGTCCGGATCCGCAGTCGCAGCGCCCGCAGCGTCGTCGTCGCTGTTTTCGCCACGGCCTTCTCCGGTCTCGAGATGCATCACCCAGCACCCCGCATTTTTCCCCGAACGAGCCAGGTGAATCGCGCCGCTTTCCTTGAGCCGCTGAAATGCCGCGTCCCAGAACTTTAGGTGCAGGATTTCGCTCTCGCGCGGCAGCATGTCATATTGCACGCTCAGGCGCTCCATCGTGCGCAAATGGCAGCGCACGATCGCAACGGAGATGATCTCCGCAAGCTCTGCCTCTTCGCCGCGACCTACTTCGATGGCGGCAAGCGTTTGACTGCGCAGAGCAAGGCGCGTTTTGTCCTCCTCGAAAAATTGCGTCACCCGCGCATAAAGATCCCAGCATAGATAATCAAACCGCGGCGCGGCAGCCAGCGCGCGAACCTCGTTAGCCGATTTTTGCTCCATGTGCGCGAATCCAACGACCACGTCCGCCACTTGCACGCCCGTATTGTCGATATAATTCTGCACTTCCACGCGGCGGCCCGCTCGCCGCAGCAGCCGAACGAACGTGTCGCCGAGTGCGGCGTTGCGCAAATGGCCGATGTGCGCGGCTTTATTGGGATTGATGTTGGTGTGCTCGACCACGCATTTCGGCTCGCTGGCTGAGACTTCGCGCGACGCGGGATGCGCGGCTTCCGCGAACGCCGCCGCGAAAAATCCCGCGCGGTCGAAGTAAAAATTGACGTAGCCCCCTCCGGCCAGCTCTGTGCGCGCGACTCCGGGAATCGCGGCTAGTTCCGAAGCGATCTCCTGCGCAATCTGCCGTGGCGCGCGGCGCAGCCGCTTGGCCAACTCAAAGGCGATCGGAGTCGCCACTTCGCCCATCTCGACATTGGGCGGCCGCTGCGTGACCACGGGGACATCGTGGATGCCCCGCTGGTTCAGAAATTCGCGCAGCGCCGCGCGAAGTCGCGCCTCAACGATGTGATACACGGGCGCTCATCACGAAAAGTTTAATGGGATATTTCATCGCGAAGGATGAGAGGACGATTATAGGAACTCTCGCCGGAGCCGTCAAAAACGTAGGCAGATTTTAGTCGTCTTCTGTGCCCAGGAGAATGGCTGCGCCGAGGACCGTGGTCCACAGTCCGCGCTTATCGCCCACGGCGGATTGCGTGAGGTTCATCGTGCGCACGATTTTGTTGGAGATGCGATAAACCTCTTTTTTCTCGTCCCAGGAAAGGTCCGGATCGAATTCAACGTTCAGCGTGGTAGCGAGCATCTCCGCGGCCAGTTCCTCGGCGTATTCGCCGGCCACTTCTTCGGTCTCGCCGAAAGAGTGATGTTCAGACAAATAGCCGTACATCGATTTGTCGGCCGGCAGCGCCAAGCCAATGCTTGCAGCGATCAGCCGATGCGGCTCGCGCGTGGAATTTTCGCTGATAACGGTGAAGGCCACTTGCCCCGGCCGGAGATGCTTCAACCCTTCGCTGCGAGAGATCAGCCGGCAGTTTGGCGGAAAAATCGAGGAGACGCGCACGATATTGCAGGCCGCAATGCCCGCATTGCGCAACGCCAACTCAAAGCTGGAGAGGCGTTCTCGGTGTTTACCAACGCCTTTGGTTAGGAAAATTCGCTTCGCGACGAACGCCATGTAGGATGCCGGTTCGCGGTGCCTCCTGGGTCAAAACTGCCGCGAGCGAAAAACACGGAGCCGAAACGTAGCAAGAACGTCGAGCACTGTCAATAACTTTAACCCTTTTGTAACAAAACTCTTGTGCCTCGCGCGCCCTCGCGCACGCAAGTGATCTCGATATCGGCTTGCTTAGGAGTATCAGGCGGTCTTGTCGGCAGTCTGGCAGAGCGTCAGAAGCCTTTCCAGGGCTGGATTCAGGTTTTGCAGTTCGGAAAGATCGCGCTGCGTGAAGTCGGGGCCTGCGTCCGTGAGGGACGCACCCTTACGGCAGATTTGTGCCACTCCTACCACGTTTTTGCCGCGCAGAATTGGCGCGCTCAAGATTTTTTGGATGCTCTCTCCAGAACGCTGGCCGACCGGCACACCTTCGAATACCGTGGCGTGTCGGGCGACGGGGAAATTGTTAACGATATCAGGCCGGCGATCGCGAACCGTGCGCGCGGCCAAAGCCGTATTGCTCGAAACGGGAATCGATCCCACGGGACGCAGTTTTTCGGGAATGACGAAGCGCAGCGTGCGTCCGGAGGACACCAACTCCATGATGGCTACCTCGTCTTCCTTCACGCCAAACAGCTTTGCCACGTGCCGAATCACTTCCATCAGGGAATTGGCATCCGGCGGAGCCGATTCCTTCTCGATGCGATCGATCAGTTTTTCCAGGTCACCGGCAGCCATTCCGCCTCCGATAGGTGCCAAAATTATAGCCAATGTCGTCCGCCGACATTTCGGCCGATGCAAAACTATTGTTAAGCATGTGCCCGCGAAGCTAACCCGGAGTAGAATCCTTCTTTGGGTAATCTGTACATTGCGCACCTATTTCTCGGAGGTATTAATGCGAACGCTAAAGCTTATTAGCCTGCCGGCGATATTAGTTCTCACCCTGCCGCTGGCATTGCATGCCCAAACAACGCCGCCATCTGGCCAAGCGGATTCCAAGGCGCCCGCCACAGCGCAGCGCGATCCCGGGCTCTACATGACGTTTGAGACCGATAAAGGGAATATCGCCTGCAAACTCTTTGAGAAAGAAGCGCCTATTACCGTCGGCAAAATGGTGGGATTGGCCATCGGCAAGATTTCTTATATCGATCCGCGCACCCATCAGCAAAACCGAAACAAATTCTTCGACGGGTTGACCTTCCATCGCGTGATTCCCGGATTCATGATCCAGGGTGGTGATCCGTTAGGGACTGGAACCGGAAGCCCGGGCGGTCCCGGCTTTCCGTACCAGAATGAAACATCACCGGCCTTAAAATTCGACATGCCCGGACGGCTGGCGATGGCCAATGCGGGACCAAACACCAATGCGAGCCAATTCTTTATTACGGAAGTGGCGTACCCTTCGTTGAACGGCGGCTACACCATATGGGGACAATGCGAAAATGCTGACGTCGTCAAAGCCATCACTCACGTGCAGCGCGATAGCAACGATAAGCCCATCATGCCCGTGCACATCCAGCACGTGATTGTGCAACGCGTCGGCCCGGCGCCTGCGAATGCTCCCGAAGCGATGGGCGCGCCCGCAGGTGCAAAATAATAAAAAACTAGACGCCGAGGACTTTCACCAGAGAGCGCACGGAATTCGCCGACTTATCTAACGCGGCCTTTTCTTCCGCGGTGAGTTTCACTTCGATGATCTGTTCGGCGCCGCGCTCTCCGAGCTTCACCGGCACGCCCATGAAAAGCCCGTCGATTCCGTACTCGCCCTGGAGATAGACGGCGCAAGGCAGAATCTTCTTCTTATCTTTCAGAATTGCCTCGATCATCTCCACGACGGCGGCGGAGGGCGCGTAGTACGCCGAGCCGGTCTTCATCAGGTTGACGATTTCGGCGCCGCCATTGCGTGTGCGGGTGACGATAGCCTCGAGGCGTTCTTTAGGAAGCAATTCGAGGATGGAAATGCCTGCCACTGTGGAGTACCTGGGCAGCGGAACCATGTCGTCGCCGTGTCCACCCAGCACAAACGAGTGCACGTTCTCGACCGAGACGCTCAGCTCCTGTGCGATGAAAGTGCTCATGCGCGCCGAGTCGAGCACGCCGGCCATGCCGATGACGCGATTCTTCGGGAATCCACTCACTTTGAACGCGGACTGCGCCATCGCGTCCATGGGATTGGTTACGACGATGAGAATGGCGTTGGGCGAAAACTTAGCTACGCCTTCAACGACTCCTTTGACGACCTCGTAATTGGCCTTTAGCAGATCGTCGCGGCTCATGCCCGGCTTGCGAGGAAAGCCCGCGGTGATGACGATAATGTCGCTATTGGCGGTCGCTTCGTAAGTGCCCGAGGCGGTGGAGATGCCTTGCGTCTGGGCGTCAGATCGTATGATCGGCGTGGATTCGAGCAGGTCCAAAGCTTTGCCCGCCGGAACGCCTTCCAGAATATCCGTCATCACCACATCTGCTAGGCCGCGGTCCACAACACGCTGCGCCGTCGTCGACCCTACGAATCCACCGCCCACAACCGTAACTTTCTTCCGCATTCACAGTCTCCTTGATGAAATTGATTACGAGCGGCACAAACTCATGAGGTAATTCTCATGAGAGATCCCTCGCTCCGGCTCGTCGCTCGGGATGACGATCCTGGCCGGATCGTCAATCGGCTGCGACGCGTGTTTGCATGTTTTCGATAATGGCCGTCGCGAATTCGGAGGTGCGCAATTTTTTGGCGCCTTCCATCAGGCGCTCGAGGTCATAAGTGACGCGTTTCTGGCCGATGGTGTATTCGATGGCGCTTTCGATGAGTTGCGCCGCTTCCTTCCACCCCATGTAGTCAAACATCATGGCGCCCGAGAGCATCACCGAGCTCGGATTGATGACGTCTTTATCGGCATATTTCGGCGCGGTGCCGTGCGTCGCTTCAAAGACGCCGTAGCCATCGCCGATGTTGGCGCCCGGCGCCATGCCCAGACCGCCGACCTGCGCGGCCGCAGCGTCCGAAATATAATCGCCATTCAAATTGGGCGTTGCGAGCACCTGATATTCGTCGGCGCGGGTTAGAATCTGCTGAAAGATGGAATCGGCGATGCGGTCGTTGATCATGATCTTCTGCTTCCACTGGCCCTTGCCGTGAGTGGCGGAAATCGAATCGAGCACGTGCTTCACTTCGGCATAGACTTCCTGGCGGAGTTTTTCGGTGCCTTGCGCCAGACCCGGCTCGACCATGGCCGCATTCTGCTCGACGCTTAGGCCGGGGTTCTTCTCGACGTTATCCAGAATCCAGCTTTCGCGCTCCGTGACGATCTGCGCGCGGAATTCGTCGCGCGCGATCTCGTAGCCCCAATCGCGGAACGCGCCTTCGGTGAATTTCTGCACGTTGCCTTTGTGCATCAGCGTAACCACGCGGCGCTTGTTTTCGATGGCGTGCTGGATGGCGCGGCGCACCAGGCGCTTGGTGCCAAACGGAGACATGGGTTTGATGGTGATGGCGGAGTCGGTGCGAATCTGCTTCGGGCCGCCGCCGAGCATCTCTTTATTCAGAAAATCGATCAGCTTTTTCACTTCCGGCGTGCCGGATTTCCACTCGATGCCAATGTAAACGTCCTCGGTATTCTCGCGGAAGATCACCACGTTCATACGCTCAGGATGCTTCACTGGAGAAGGCACGCCGGGGAAATAGCGCACCGGCCGCACGCACGCGTAGAGATCTAGAATCTGCCGCAAGGCCACGTTCAGCGAACGGATGCCTCCGCCCACGGGGGTGGTTAGCGGGCCCTTGATGGCGATGCGAAAATCGCGCGCCGCTTCGACGGTATCTTGCGGCAGCCATTCCTGGAACTTGTTGTAGGCCTTTTCGCCGGCGAACACTTCAAACCACACCACACGGCGCTTGCCGCCATAGGCGTGCTCCACGGCGGCATCGAATACACGCTGCGAGGCCTTCCAGATATCGCGCCCCGTGCCGTCACCTTCGATATAGGGAATAATCGGCCGGTCGGGAATGCGGAAGTTGCCGCCGACAAATTGAATGCCCTCGCCATCGTGCGGCACAGACAGCCCGTTGTACGACGATTTCATGAACTGCACCTCGTATAATTTGGCCCTGGATTTGGCCCTGGACTTGGGATGATCCGCGGTAGGCTGCGGGTATTCCCTCGTCCTGCAAAAGATACTCAGGGCAAGGCCCTTCGGCTCGCCAAACGGCCTCGGGGCAAGCCGAAAACAATAACATAACGACTACGCCTGCGCATCCGCGCGACCCCAGCGCCAGCGCCGCGGGATATTTCTCGAATGCGCCTCGTGAAGGCCTGCCTCGTCAAGTTCGTGATCGTGCCAATCTCACCTCGAAGCTTGAGCCCTCGATAAAATTGCGGGAGCTACCCCCCCAAATGGCCACGAGCAACAATTTTTTTGCAAGTGTTGATTCTGCTCGGCTTTAAGTCCTTAAATTTTGTAAGTGTTGATTCTGCGCTATTTAGATTTAGAAATTCATAAGTGCTGATTTCAGTGGAGTTACTCATTTTGTTTCTAACCCTGGTTTCGCGGGGAGTCCGGGAATATTTGCAAAGCTTGCTGCTCCCATCAGAGACTCGCACGAATGTGTAAACGAACTGCGCTGTACGCAGGACTTCGATGACAGATGATTGGCGAGGAGAATGCCCGGCGACGTCGATAAACATACGCCATGCTATCATATAAGTAACTAAACATCAATGGCTATTTACGTTCTAGCTATTCGACCGCAGATTGTTCGAATGAGAATTGTTCGAATGAGGTGTTCCGCCGAATGCCCACAGAGCCGTACACATTCATTTCATAGACATTAGTTATGAGATAGTACATTTTTCTTGACATCGCTTCCGGCCAGGCGTATTTTCCGCGAAATCCAAGGTTAACGCGCGGTGTTGCGCTCTGTTCCAACGCCGAAAGCGCGTTCAGCACACAACGATGAGGGGCTGACCTGGACATGATTACTCGAATCCTCTCCGTCGTCGGCATTGTGATATTGGCCTATGTGATTTTCTCAAGGCCGCGTGAGATCACCTTCACCGAAGCGCCAACAGAAAAACAGCCGGAAAAACCGCTGGCCTCAAACCCACAGCCGCCGCAGCCACGGCCCCGGGCCCGGCCGCAGCCACAGCCTGCTCAAGGAGTAACGTTCGAACCGGAAAACCAGCCGGTCCAGCAGCCGATCTTTCGCTCCCTGCAACCAAGCTCATCACAAAGCGCAGGTGCAGCGGAAAACCAGCGGCCGGTCTATCGGTCGCCGCAGCCGGGACAAAGCCAAAGTTTTGCAGCATACGATCGTGTCCCGGCATCAGTAGAACGCGGTAAACCAGTCGAGGTCTGGGGTGGTGGCGATGATGAATTGACCGCCAGGCTCAGAGACGCGCTCAAAGATGCGCTCAGGTCGTCTGCAGACTTTCACTTGAGCAGCGGGACAAAGCCGGGGACGTTGGTTATAACGCTCCCCAGCAGTGTCGGATCGCAGCCGGTCGGCGGGCGAACTCAGGTGCTCTACACGGCGAAACTGGCATCGGACGGTCAGAATCTTGGCGAAAGCACGGGGTCCTGCCGGGACGATGCCGTTGCGAAATGCGCCGCACAAATTGTCAAAGATGCAAAGAATGCGATCAGTACCACTGTCCCATGAAGGAAGCCTCGATCAAACCCCATCGCAGACACCAAGACAACAAGACAAGAAGATAGGCGGGAACACGGAGTGCTCCCGCCTCTTATTGGTGAACTGAAACTTACTTCCCGCTGGGCGAAGCGACGACCAGCGCGCTCAGTTTTGTCCGGCCTCCGTGGGCCAGGTAGACAGTCCCGTCTTTGGCGACTGCCGCGTTGCGAGCGCCCTCTTGAGTGGGCACCTGCGCGACGATGGTGAGTTTACCTTTATCGTCTGCGCGGGCGATGGTTAGCTTAGCCACAGCAGCAGCGCCTACATACAGCATGTGCGTCGCGGGCTCGTAGTGAATGTCATCGACGCCATCGCCGGTATCAACCTTCGAAATAATGGCGCCGTCGTGGCCGACGTCCATTACCTCCGCAAGCGTACTGCAAGCGATAAACAAGTGGCCGGCCTTCGCGTCCAACCCCAGGCCATGAGGACCTTCTTTGCCGCACGAAGGATTCCAGGTCGCAACAGTTTTATGAGTCTTCAAATCAATGGCCAGCGACTTGTCCAGATCTTCCATGTTGGTGTAGAAGCGGCCGCGCACGGGATCCACGGCATATCCCTCGGGATTGCCGTCGAAGGTAAGCTTCGCCTTTTCCTCCAGCGTCTTGGCGTCGAGTATGCGGATGCCCTTCTCGCCGGGGGTAGTTACCCAGACTTCCTTCGTCGGCGCGACATATGCAACCCCATCGGGGACGGAGTCCAGGTGGCCGCACGCGCCGCGCATCAAAGTGTGAGCGTCGAAGGCGCAGACGCTCGAGTCTCCGCGGTTGCCGATGTAGACGACGCCTTCACCGATGCTGACGGCAGTAGGACCGAATGTGCGCTTGCCATTACGGCCCTCCACCTCTTTGGTTTGAAAGCCGGGAATTTGTCGCACCTTACCGGTGGCGGCATCCACGACGTCGACTGCGCCGGTATTTCCTCCGGGCACCCAGACCGAATTCGTACTTGGGTCATAACCGATGTAATCCATGGAAACATCGCCTGCATTGTTGTCAGGGAGCGCCAAGGTACGGACGCTGTAACTCGCACCTTGGCCGGAGCCATCGTGTGAGCTCCCTTTGTGCGAATCAGTTTGGGCCAGCACAGCTGAAGCCCATGAGACTCCCAGGAAAATCGATCCAAGCAAAAACGCCCATCGTTTCATTAATGCCTCCTTTGCACTTTGGCTGGATTCCCGTTTCCGGCTTTGCAAAATTGCGGGGACCATACACCTGACTAATCTCTCGCTCGCCTCACGCCGCTACTCTTCATGCTCTAATTTGTTACCATTCGGGCCAACTTGAACCTCGGAACGCTTCGACCCATTCTTCACGTCTGCTTCATAAGCAACCAGCTTGCCGCCCTTCGTGAGGGACTCCACTTTCGTAATGGTCCCGCTGCCTGCTGCTTTCGTAAGCCCGGCTTTGACTTGAGGCGGCAATGAATCCATTGCCACTTCCTCTTCCATTTCGACGATCTTGCCCTCTTTATCCATCGAGATATCTTTGCCGTGCCCGTTCACCGTCAATTCGACTTCGTAGAGTGTCTTGCCTTCATCGACCTCGCTTGAGAAGCCTTTGATCGCGGCGCCATGGCTTTGTGCAGCGACCGTTTTCTCAACAGCAGGAGGCAGATCTTCTCTCTTGATCTTTTTTTCTTGTGCCTGCGCGCTCGTCAGGACAGCCAATCCTGTGACGAGTGACAGCACGGCGAGCCGTGCTTCAATATTGGCCATGGAACGATCCTCTTACTTGACCCGTTAGTTCACCCTAGGATTCGGGGCCGGTGCGATGAGGCTGTACCGATTCGTATTAAAAACCGCTTAAGTCCTCAACCGCTTCACCGACTTATCGGGATTTACTGGGTTTCGCGATGGCACTTTGTAATTACCTGACGATAGTGTAATTTCCGTCTGTTCGACCCATGAAGGAGATCACTCCAATGGCCACAACGTTGAAGGCTGGCCGGTTCACGAGAATAGCGTGCGTCGCAATTCTGTCCGCCATCCTGTGCTCGATGGGCGCTGCTGTGCTGGCCCAATCGAATGGGACGCCGAATGCGATCGCAATCACTTTGACCGGGCAGTCGATGATCCGGTCGGATATTCGCGCGACCGCGCCCGCCGAGGTGCCGGTGATTCAAGGAATGCTGAAGGGCGACGTCATTTTTACCAACCTCGAATCCGCGGTCGCCGAAAAGGGTGAGACGGTCCAGGAGGGCAGGGGATTTCTCACTCCACCTGAAGCGTTCGATGCGCTGAAGACTTTCGGCTTTAACTTGGTGGCCTTATCCGGCAATCACGCATTCGATCTGAAGGTGACGGGCATTCAGAACACGCTTCGCGAGGCCGACAAGCGGAAGATCGTTCACGCCGGAACCGGAAACAACCTGGTTGAAGCTGCCGCGCCGGGCTATTTTCACACGCCGAAAGGAACCATTGCGCTGATCGCCAGCGCGTCAGGCCTGATTGCTCCTGGAGGAAGCGCCACCGCAGACCGCCCCGGCGTGAATGAGCTGCGCGTGGAAGCCGGCGACAAAGAAAACGAGGCCACCAACGACTTGCCCGGCGCGCTACCGAACACGCCCAATCCGGAAGATTCGCGGCGCATCCTGCAAAGCATTCGTGATGCCCGCCAGCACGCGGACGTCGTGATCGTTTACCAACATAACCACGTCTTCGCAAATCATTCGTTCGCGACAATCTTTACCGAAGGCATGCCCGAACGGCTGGCCCCAAATGATTGGCTGGTTAAGTGGACCCACCAGGAGATCGAGGCTGGCGCGGACATCATCGTCATGCACGGCGCGCCTCTTCTGCACGGCGTGGAGATCTATCACGGCCGCCCGATCTTCTACGATCTCGGAAATTTTATTTACAATGCGCCGCCGACGCTGACTTATATCGACGAACCCATGAGTTGGGAGAGCGTGATCGCGACCGTCGAGTTTCAGGGCGCCGCCCAACAAAAGACTCTAAAATCAATTTCGCTTCGCCCCATCGTCTTGAATGTTATCGGCGAGGGCCAGCCCGATGTTCACAGCGAGTACACCAATAACCAGTTCCTCGATACACGCGGCTTGCCCGCGCCGGCGACTGGTTCGAGAGCGGGGTACATCCTCCAGCGCCTGGCCGACGAGTCAAAGCCCTTTGGCACCAGGATTGAAGTAAAAGGCGAAACGGCGGAAATCAAGCTGAAACCCGGAAGCTAGGAAGCTGACTTCTTCCGCTAAATAAGGATATTCCGGCCTCTATCGGTTGCTCTCTTTCGAGTGCCGCTCAATCAATATCTTCGTCATCAGGACCAGGCCCAGAATTTGCGTCCACTCAGAAACAATGTTTCCGACCACCTGGCCCCATTTGCTCTCCGAATCCAGCGACGCATAAAAGAGGACCCAGCCGAGCCCGGTAATCAGCAGGAAGATCGTCAGTGAGTGATCGCGCAGGCGCTGCAGCGTAGAGCCCATGAAGTTCTTAGGCGGACGCCGGCTTTCGGCAGACCCTTTCTCGAAAAGGTACTTGGTCGCGAGGACCGTCACCAGCAAACCACTCCAATCGGCGATAGCATTTCCGAAGAACGACCCTATATGGGTGCTTGGATTGGACCGGCTGTACAGATAGATCCACAGGGCCAGCACGGCAGCCGAGGTGATGCTCAAAGAGTGCTGACGAATGAAACTACGCCTGCGAGTCCGCGCTTCCGCCATTCATAGCCTCCGCATCCAAATCGGTCGAATCGAAGCTAACCTCTCCGCAGCGCTTCCGTCTAACCGGTTGTAGCCACCGCCTTGAACACAGTCGGGAAAGAGTGGCCAATCGAGTTTCTAATCAGGAGATTACATGCGCAATCAAACCTTTTGGAAGCGTCCTAAGGCCGCGGTGTGTTCGCTGGCCCTGGTAGCGGCGTTAGGCGGTGTTGGATACGCCAGCGCCACGCATCTTGAACACCTTCACGATGCATTGGCCTTGAAACTGGCAAGTCCTGACGAGGGCTACAGCCAGACGGGATTTGCGCCTGTCGTGAAGAAGGTGCTGCCCACAGTTGTGAATATCGCGTCATCGAAAGTGTCCAAAGTTCCGACGGAATTCTTCGGTCAATTGCCGGATGACCCCATGTTTCGCCAGTTCTTTGGCGACAACTTTAACCGGCAATTCAGGACGCCGCGTCAAGCGCCGGAACAGCGGGAAAAGGGCCTCGGCTCGGGCGTCGTAATGACGCCGGATGGCTACATCGTCACCAACAACCACGTCGTCGACGGCGCCAGCACTGTCACTGTCACATTGGCCGATAAACGTGAGTTCAAAGCGAAGGTGATCGGAACCGATCCGAAGAGCGATATCGCAGTAATTAAAATCGATGCCACGAATCTGTCGCCCATAACCATAGCCGATTCCTCGAAAGTTCAGGTTGGCGACTATGCGCTGGCAGTCGGCGATCCATTCGGCGTCGGCCAGACGGTCACGATGGGAATCGTGAGCGCCACCGGGCGGTCTCATCTTGGGATCGAAGCATACGAAGACTTCATTCAAACCGACGCTCCTATCAATCCCGGGAATTCCGGCGGCGCGCTCATCAATGATCGCGGCGAATTGATTGGCATCAACACGGCCATCATCGCTCATGGATCGGAAGGGAATCAGGGCATCGGCTTTGCCATCCCAGCGAACATGGCGCGCAACGTCATGCAGCAGATCGTGGAACACGGCAAGGTGACGCGTGCGTATCTGGGCATCGTCCCGCAAGACGTTACCCCGGATATCGCTAAGCAGTTCGGCGAAAAGGAAGCGCGCGGCGCGCTTGTGGCCGATGTGAGCGCCGGCAGCCCCGCGCAGAAGGGCGGCCTCGAGAGGGGCGACATCATTCTCGACGTCAACGGAAAGCCCGTTGCGGATAGCAATGAGCTGCGCATGACGATCTCGATGATGGCTCCGGATAGCGATGCGAAACTGAAGGTGCTCCGCAATGGGTCCGAGCGGGAAATCGCGGTCAAGCTGGATACCATGCCCACTGAGCAGGCTTCGAAGTCGGAAGACAAATCCGACGGCTCCGCTAACAGCGCGCTATCGGGTGTGTCGGTCGACAACCTCGATGCCCAGTCGGCGAGCGACCTAGGACTTTCACCCAACACGAAAGGCGTGGTAGTGACCAATGTCGATCCTTCCAGCGAAGCAGCCGAAGCCGGCCTTCGTCGTGGGGATGTGATTCAGGAGGTCAATCGCCAGCCGGTGAAGAATACGTCTGATTTCGAACGCGCTATGCGCAGCTCGAAAGACAAACCTCTTCTCCTGGTAAACCGCAACGGCAGCACGATGTACCTCACCGCCTAAAGACTTCAGCCCTCATTAGCCGGTCCCCCGCACCGCGCGCCGGGACCGGCTTTTTGTTTTCCCCGTGGTTTCAGCTGGCCCACACGCACAGGACCGGTGCGTCTCTGCGGTTGACTATTAGAAACCGGCGGCATTATGGTCTTGCCTACCGCGCCGGAGGCGGATTCTTGAAATGAGCGCATTCGCCACGAACATGGATCCTTTCGATTCCTTCAAAGCGGCACAGAAGTTAGGCTGGGCGTACTTCGCGCCACTCGCGGAGCTGACGACTCCGCCGGCAGCTCAACTTGTCAAGCACGCCAGGGTGCGCCTGGGAGTCCGGGTTCTCGATGTCGCGTGCGGAACAGGGGTCGTGGCCATCACGGCAGCGCGTCTGGGCGCTCGCGTCACTGGTCTGGATCTCACGCCCGCCTTGCTGGAGCGGGCGCGCGACAATTCACGGATTGCTGGCGTGGAAGTCGACTGGCGCGAAGGCGACGTGGAGAAACTGCCGTTTGAAGATAGCTCCTTCGACGTGGTTCTCAGCCAGTTCGGCCATATCTTTGCGCCCCGCCCTGATGTGGCCGCCGCCGAAATGCTTCGCGTCCTGAAGCCTGCTGGAACGATTGCGTTTTCCACCTGGCCGCCGGAACTCTTTGTGGGCCGTATGTTCACGCTGACGGCGCGCTATGCTCCACCTCCGCCTCCGGGCGTCTCGCCGCCGACGCAGTGGGGCGATCCGCGAATCGTGACGGAGCGGCTGGGCAGCGCGGTCAAAGACCTTGTTTTCAATCGCGGGAGCATGCTCGTTCCCGCTCTTAGCCCGCAGCACTTTCGGGAAGCCATCGAGAGAACAGCGGGACCGGTGATCAAGATGGTTGAGTCCCTGAGTGCGAGCGATCCGGCGAAGCTCGCGGCGTTTCGCCGCGAGTACGAGATTCTGGCAGCCGAGTATCTCGAGGAGAATATTATTCGGCAGGATTATCTGCTCACGCGCGCGACAAAGATCTGAAGCGAGCAAATAGAAGAACGAGTAGTGAGGTCCGGGCCAGTCTTCTTCTTAGTGGCCGATCGGAATAGAAGAATTCATGAACTCTGTGGCTTCAGTCCGATCGGCGTCCCTGCCTTGGTATGCCGATCTCACCGCAACGCACTGGCGCATACTCGCCGCCAGCTTTCTCGGATGGATTTTCGACGGCTACGAGACATACGCGCTGGTGGTCGCTCTCCCCTTCGCGCTCCGGGCGCTATTGCCGCCCGAGCAACTGAAGTCGGCCCCCATTTGGGCAGGCACTGCCATCGGCGTAACTCTGCTCGGCTGGGGCACGGGCGGCCTGATCGGCGGAATTCTGGCCGACTACGTGGGCCGCAAGCGCATGATGATCTGGTCGGTATTTTTTTACGCCCTGTTCACCGGCATCACCGCTTTGAGCCAGACGTTTTTTATGTTCGCGGCTTTGCGATTCATCACTGGCCTGGCCATGGGCAGCGAGTGGAGCACCGGCGTAACGCTGCTGGCTGAAACCTGGCCCGATCGTGCTCGGCCCAAAGGCGCCGGCCTGTTGCAATCCGGCTTCGGATGGGGAACTCTGCTGGCCGCGCTGGTTTGGTGGGCAATCAGCCGGACCAATCCCTTGGGACCTCAGTCCTGGCGCTTGATGTTCGTGGTCGGCGCGATTCCCGCACTTTTCACACTTTACATTCGCCGCGCCATTAATGAATCCGAGCGATGGCTGAAGGCCATTCGTGAGCAACGTTGGGCAGCGACCGAAGAGAGTCAAACAGCGATCGGCAAAACCGCCCATCGCCCTTTGACTCTGGCGGAGATCTTCCGCGAGCGCGAGAGCCGTCGCCGCGTGCTGCTGATGTTTATCATGTCACTGGCCAGCATAGTTGGCTGGTGGGCGATCTCCACTTTTCTGCCGTCCTACACCGAGCAAATCGCCAAGGCCCAGGGCTATGCCAATTTTGCCGAGTGGGGCAACCGTGCCGCGATTCTGTACACGATCGGCGCGGTCAGTGCCTACTTGGTGTCGGGTTTCCTGATCGATGCCATAGGCCGCAGGAGCTTCCTTTTCCTCACGTATGCTGGCGCGCTGCTGATGACGCCGGTCACATACATGTGGACTCACTCCGTCGAATCCATGATGTTCGTCGCCTATATCAACGGCTTCTTCACTCTGGGACTGGCGTATTCGTGGATGGCCATTTATCCGGTGGAGCTGTTCACCAGCAGTGTGCGCTCGACTGCGGCGAGCTTTGTATTCAACGGCACTCGAGTGCTCGCGTGGTTCTTCCCGATTTTGGCGGGAACTATGATCCAGAAGTTTGGCGGCATCTCGCGCGGTGCCATGACTCTTGGCCTGATTTATGTTTTGGGGCTGATCGTGCCCTGGTTCGTGCCCGAAACCAAGGGCCGCCCCCTGCCGGAGTGAAGAACGCTGCGTAACGGGTTTATGGACGGAGCCGGAAATAAGCGTACGCATGGGGCTCACAAATACGCTCGACACCTGCCTCATCAGCGATTACGATACTAGGATGGAAAATCAAAGAAATGCCGGAGACCACGAAGCGAAGCCGCGCCCGAAGATTGAACCTAAATCAGTGGCGCAATCCTGGGCAGACTACTGCGCCCTGGACCACACCCCAAAGACGGAGTTCAACCCCACTCGTACGGCGCCGATGCCACAGGACCGTGGGGACCGTGGGGACCGTGGAGATCGCGGACATCGTTAGGGCCGGCGACACCACTTAGCCCCACGATGGGTTTTTGCAGCAGCTCTTGAACCGCCGGCAGGCAATCACTGACGAGATTTGACCCGACCGCTCTTTACCGGACCTCTTTTCACGTTCCGGTAATTTACAAGCAGACCTGCGACTTATCCCTGTTGGCAGACTGAGGGTTCTCTTTATGAGTGCAGAGAACCCTCACCGCAATTCCACTTAATCGCTGGACGTTGCTTTCTGAGTTTTCACCTGCAGCTCGTTCACGACTTGCTTCACATTCGGCACGGACGAAGCGACCTTCTCGACCTGCTGCCGGCGAGCTTGTGAATTGACGTTACCTTTCAAAGTTACAACGCCATTATTCACATCGTATCGAACGCCGTCCTTAAGCTTGCGTTGAACCAACGCGGCATCGAGGTTCTTATCGATGGCTTTATCCAGATCTGAGCTAACCGTTTTTGCATCGCTCTCATTCCCAATTGGCCGTACGCCGATTTGATCGGCAACGACCTCTCCAGCCGCCCTGGATTTTGTAATCGTCTCTGCTCGATTCTTGTCGTCACTGCTTTGCACGTCACCAGTCAGCGTCACTACACCGAGGGTGCGATCCTGGCTCACCTTGACATCTTTAAGACCGGCGTCGTCGAGCGACTTTCTAATGTCATCGCTCACGTCGGGAAATTTCGGCGAGTTGGAAGAGCAACCACAAAGACCTAGAAAAGCGGCTAGCGCGGCAGATGCCATGAGAGTCCGTGAAGTTCGCATGCGGGCGTGACCTCCTGAGAACACTGTGCCTCTGGTGACGCTGATCCGCAATGCTTGGCACATCGTAAGCTCAATGAACCAAAATACTTAGTTCGGCCTGCGGGAAAGCGTTAAGAGTTTGGCGCAAATCAAAGGAGATCGGTGTTGGAGCGACAGCGAATCCGACGAATTCGCGCTGATACGACCATGGATCGCTATGAGCGGATTTCCTCAGATATGCACAGCTATTCCTAGCTATCCACAGCTGTGCGCGGCTGCGACTCTTGACAGCTCTACTCTATCAGTTTAGCTTCCCACTCCCGCCCCTAGATTTTCGGTCGATCTTTTCCTTTTCCGGGAGAGACTGCGATGATCGATACAACCGATGGCGCCATAGAGGTCAAAAGTCCGGTAGAAGCTCTCCGCAATGCGGACGGTGTTTTTGAAGTGAGCTCCCCTTACGGGCACGTGTTTCAGGTTACCTGCCGCAGAGGAGGAAGGATGGACGTTCGCGAGCTCACGGAGCCCAAGCGCGCCATCGTGCCGGAACGGATTCTATGGCGAATCCGGAGAATCAATCGCGACGTAGCGTAAGCGCGAAACAAAACCCTGCAGCACATCCCCGGCTTACGCGCGCCCACCGGCGGCTTCTCGGTTCATCCGCGCAAGGAAAACCACCTGACTCGGCCTAGTGCGCTCCAGTTCCAACAGGTCCTTCCTTTTGCCTAAGGAGCGCTTCGATCTCATCCATGACACGATTCATCTTTTTCACGGTGAGCTCGAGCGGTTCGTCCGTCGTCATATCGACCCCAGCATCCTTAAGCAGCTCTATCGGATATTTTGACCCGCCTGCGGAGATGAATCGCAGGTAGCGCTCCGTTGCGCCCGGTTGGCGAGACAACACCTTCTCTGCCAATGCTGAAGAGGCTGCAAACGAAGTGGCATACTGATAGACATAGAAGTTGTAATAAAAATGAGGGATGAAGGCCCATTCATACCCGACGTAGTCATCTACGTTACAGATCCCCTGATCGTGTCCGTAGTATTTCTTCACAATCTCGCTGTAAAGCTTCGATATCGAGTCTCCGGTTAGGGGTTCGCCTTTTTCGGCCATTTCGTGCATGCGCAGTTCGAATTCCGCAAACTGCGCCTGGCGGAACACGGTCGTCCTCATGCTTTCCAGGTAACTGCCCAGCAACGAAAGCTTCGTGTCGGTGTCCGTGATGGTCTCGAGCATATGATCGATCAGAAGGGTTTCGTTGAACGTGGAAGCAACCTCGGCCACGAAAATAGGATAGAAAGCCAGCGGGTAAGGCTGCGTCTTATTCGAAAAGTAGCTTTGCATCGTGTGACCCAATTCATGGGCCACGGTGCTCATGTCGTCGTACTCGGAATTGTGATTCAAAAGGACGTACGGATGAACATCATAGGCCTCCGGGTTCATGTAGCCTCCGGATGCCTTGCCATCGCTGGGGTAGAAGTCGACCCAACGTTCGGAAAACGCGCGCCTGAGCCCCGCCGAATATTCGGATCCTAGTGGTGTGAGCGCCGCCAGGACGTTTTTCTCCGACTCTTCCACCGAATATTTCGTATCAACCGATTTCACCAGGGGTGCATACAAGTCGTAGTAATGCAGGTCGGTCAGGCCCATCATGCGTTTGCGAAGCCGCAAATAGCGATGAAACGTGGGCAGGTTGCGGTTCACTCCCTCGAGCAGCTTGGTATAAACAGAGGTCGGTATGTTGGAGTCGTTTAAAGAAGCTTCCAGGCTGCTCTCATACTTGCGGGCGCGAGCGTAAAAGATAGACGCCTGAACATTCGTATTCATCATGCTTCCAAACGTTCCCCGATAAGCGCCAAGGGCGCCCAGGAATGCGGCCATGACCTTCTCGCGATCCTCCCGAATGGCAGAAGCGCGATGTAGCTCGTACGCGGCTGTATCCAGCTTGACCGTTTTCCCATCGCTCAGAACTACCGACGGATAAGGAAAGTCGGCATTCGAAAAGATGCTGTAGGCATCGTTCGGGCCGCTGGAAATAACTTTTGCGCTGGCCAGCAACTTTTCTTCCGATTCGCTGCCGGTGTGGGCCCGCCGCCGGGTTACGTCGTCCAGATAATGCCGGTAAACCTGGAGTCGCGGTTCTTCAGCGACGAATTTGTTGAGTGTGCCACTATCGATCTTTAGAATTTCCGGTTGGATGTAAGCGGCCTCCGAATCGAAGGTGGACGAAAACTGCAGCATCTCTTGCTTCATGCCCTGATAGGTACTCACGCGAGTATCCTGGTCCGAGCTCAAGCTGGCATACGCTGTGAGCCGCTTCAGCTCCTTGTCCAGCCGGCTGCGTGTCTCTAGGGCATCGGCCAATCGCTGCGCGGAAGAGGCAAGAGTGCCCCGGAACTCCCGAAGCTTGGGGATCTCGGTGGCGAGCTTCTCTTTTTGGCTACGCCACTCCTGGTCCGTGGGATAAATCGCGGTCAAATCCCACTTGTATTGGTCTGGGATCTTGCTGCGGTCATGATCCTGGGATGGCGAGGGTAGCGCTAGCAGAGCAAGGAGGCCGATTGCGCCTCCAAGATGGCGAACCGTTGTTCTGATGGGCATGGCGGCCCTCCCGGCAAGGTGTGCGCGCGATTGCGGGTTAAGACGTTCAGCTGGCTGCACCCCGACAATTCGCTGATCGCGGAGTATCAGCCCATGCGGCCGTGTCGAAGGTCTTCCACGGCACGCCGCTCGTCCACATAATACGCTCTCAGTAAGCCAAAAGTGCGGAGAAAGTAGAAGTAACCTTCCCTGAATCTGATTCGAACACGACTCCCCACAAACGCGAATTCCGAAAACTGCCTTTCTCGATGCATTCGCTTTTTACTACACTGCACAGCACGAGAGGAGCAGCACATGAAGCTGTGGGAAAGAGTCGAGTACAGCGCCATCATCGATCGCAAGCCGTTGCGCCTGCCCAATAACAAGACGGTGGCGGTGTGGCCGCTGGTGACGGTGGAAGTCTGGGATCCTGACGAAGCTTTGCCGCGCACCATACTCACGCCTCCACAGGGCAAGGTGTTCATCCCCGATGTTCCCAATTGGACCTGGGCGGAGTACGGAATGCGCATTGGCTTCTGGCGAATGAAAGAAGCTCTCGACCGCCGGGGCTTGAAAGCGGTGTTTTGCATTAACGCATCGGTGATCGAACGCTACCCGCGTGTATGCCAGGCGGCGCTCGATGCGGGCTGGGAATTTATGGGCCACAACATCATTCAGAAGCCCATGCATGCCATGCCCAATGAAGAAGAGGCCATTCAGCAGACCGTGGCCATCATCCAGAAGTTCACCGGGGCGAAGCCCCGTGGATGGATGGGGCCGGGACTCACCGAGACGCATCGCACCCCGGAGCTATTGGTTGCGGCCGGCGTGGAATACACGGTTGATTGGGTGCTGGATGATCAGCCAGTCGTCATCAAAACCAAAGAAGGACCGCTTTACAGCGTGCCTTACTCGGTGGAGGTCAATGACGTAGTTTTGATGGCCAGCGAGAAGCGGCCTTCAGCCGAGCTTCTCGAGCGTGCCGTGGCGACCTGTGACCGTTATTTGCTCGAAGGGCCGCAACAGGCTCGTGTACTCGCGCTGGCCTGCCATCCGTATCTGCATGGAGTGCCGCACCGCATCGGGTACTTCGAAAAAATGCTGGACGATCTCGCGGCCAAAGAGGGAGTGATGTTTACCACCGGCGGGCAGATCCTCGATTGGTACAAAGCTCACTGTGAACGCAACGCACAGCAAACCGTAACGAAGGGTAGCTCCCGATAAACGCAATTTTCACTAATTACGCTCCCAGAGCCGCTTTGCTGGAACCCGTCTTATCGGAATTGGCAATCGTTCGGACCCTAGTCCCCTCGCCCGAAAACCCGACTTAGCAGGAGTTGACTCTAAAAACTCAAGCGGGTTCCGGAACCATACTTCGCATCCTTCGCACCCGAATGATCTGCCGCGCCAGCAGCCACAAACCAAGCACGGGAGGCACAAATAACATGAGATTTGTAAACACTTCGAACCAAGTGAATCGAAATTTGGAGTAGACGTTGCTGATGCCCTCCAATTTTAATTCGAGTCCCAATTCCTGTGCTGCGGAGCGGAGGGCATCGTAACTCGCAAATTTCGTGTGCCTGCCCGTACGTGTATCCTGTAGGAAGTATGAATCCACTTTATTTTCATCGATGCCGGAACCATCGTCAAAATGGCTATCAGTGCCGCCGAGAATGTATGGTCCTGCGATCTGAAGTATTCTGACGCCCCCGATGGCATCGTCAATTCCTGTTCCCCAACTAACACTCCCGGTCTTTTGTGCTTTGAGGCGATAAAGCACGCCGACATCGGGGTCATCAATCCCTTCTATGCCATACCCATTGGGCAATGGGCACGCCCACAGATCGTCAAATCCGGGATCACGGTGCAGGAGGTTCTGGTTAACAGTTCCTTGAAATAATAAAACCAGCAGCGCCCAGACAACGAAGGCAAGCGGGAATAGGCTCGCGGTGGCGATTACTTTTCGCCGTTCAGTCTTTGCTCTGCGAGTAAGGAAAAAGGCTGCTGCACTAAAAACTGGCGTCCCGATGCAGACCAGAGCCACGGCGACCACAAGCCCCACAAAGGATGCAGGTCCTCCGCCCATGTGCCGTTATAACCTCCGAGCATGAACGATATTGCTTCATTATTTCAGACAACTGCGTCGCGGTCTCTGGTACTCGCTTTACGCCTACGGCACAGGAATGCTAGCGCCTGAAAAACGGGATTTTCGCTAACTGGCCGATCAGGATAAGGCTGGGTTAGACTTTACCGGCATGAGCGTGATCGACGAAGTCATCGCCGCAAACGAGATATATTCGCGCACGCATGCATTGCGCAAACTGACCCCGCGTCCCGAGCGCAAGCTCGCAGTCGTAACCTGTATGGATACCCGTCTTTCGATTCGCACCTTGGGTCTAAAAACGGGGGATGCGCATATCCTCCGAAACGCCGGAGGCATCGTCACGGACGACACCTTGCGCTCACTGGTGGTATCGCATTATCTGTTGGGAACCGAGGAAGTTATGGTGATCAATCACACCGATTGCGGCTTGATGCACACTAGCGAACAGGATTTGCGCACGAGAGTCGAGAATCGCACTGGAACCGCCGTCGTTGCTCCGTCCTTCTTCTACGCCTTCCAAAACATTGAGGAAAACGTTCGCAAACAATTGCAAAAGCTTCGCACCCATCCCTGGATTCCCAAGACGGTTGACGCCCGTGGCTTCGTCTACGACGTGACCAGCGGTCTGCTCCGTGAAATCAAGGATGTTTGATCAATGCCCCTGCACCGTCGTCTCACAGGTCCGGCGATCAACCGCGCTGACGACAGGGTGAAGTTCCTGACGTGGTGCGCTAGAGACGGTGCTGCTCGGTAGGCGCCGGTGCCCGCCGCAGGCTCGCTCGCCAGCAACGCTCACACAGTTCATCGGGACTTGCCGTGAATGGCTATGACAAAAACTAACTTGCACTGGTGACGTTCGTGTTCGTTATATACTGTCTGTAGCCAGACCAACCGCAAACTCCGAGTCAAGGAAAAGAAATTCACGCGAGGAGGATCAGATGAATCGTCTCTGGGTTTCATCGAGCGCTCTGACGTTGCTCATGGCAGCCTCGTTGTGCGCACCGTCTTTTCTCGCCGCCCAATCATCGGGCGCCGCTACCAAGGCCCGCGTCAAGACTTCCGCCGAGCCGGATGCTAACGCGGCGAGCACCCACGCATGGATCATGCCCCGCTTGCCCGACGGCAAGCCGGACCTGCAGGGATATTGGACGAGCCTCAGCGTTACGCCCTTCGAACGTCCTGCTAAATACGGAAACCGAGAGTTTTTGACGGAAAAGGAAACGCAGGACGCCTTCAACGCAGGCATACAGTCTGAGTTCGACGGTGCTGCCGGCACCGGCGACGCGGAGAACGATCCCGAATCGGCAGATTATGATTTTAAGACGTACGGGCTGAGTCCTTGGCAGAATGGCATCCGGCCTAACCATCGCACCTCACTGGTTGTGGATCCCCCGGATGGTAGGATTCCCCCGTTGACGCCGGAAGCCAAGGCCAGGCGGCGGCAAAGGGCCAACTTCGACTACTACATCGTCCCCGCAGGCGGCGAGAATTATCAGGGAGCGGTGCACGCGGATGTTCCAAGGGATTTGGGCCTTGGCACGTCTTGCGTCCACCAGGGTGGCGCTCCACCGATCCTTCCGACAGGGTACAACAGCAATTTTCTCCTCGTGCAGAGCCACGACACTGTGTTCATTGAAAAAGAGGTTGGGAGCGAATATCGCATTATTCCCCTGGACGGTACGCCGCATGCCCGAGCCGACATCCGCCAGTGGCACGGCGATGGGCGCGGCCATTGGGAAGGCGACACGCTGGTCGTCGAAACTACTAATTTCCGGCCCGAGAATGTCTATCGGAACGCCAATCCCAAGACCTTGAAGATCACAGAGCGGTTTAAGCGCGTCGACAAGGAAACGATTGAGTACTCGTTCACGGTGGATGACCCCTCGACTTGGACAAAACCTTGGACGGCCATCGTTCCATTGAGCTCAGTCTCGGGACCGCTGTTTGAGTACGATTGCAGCGAGAACAACAATGACGCTGTGAACATTCTGGCCGGGGCCCGCAAGGCTGAGGCGGCTGCAGAAGAGAAGGCCAAGGCTCCTGCGGGAGTGCCGATTTCGCAAAGATAACTGTAACGGGGCTTCGCAGAGCAGATCTCTGCACGGACCAACTAGCGTTTTACGTTTTGCCGCCAATCTTCGTATGGTTTTCGGCCGTGTATCCTGGCGCTAACTGTGGCAGCGGAAGCTTACAGTGTTGCTGCTCAGGACATTCACCTATGCAGCTAACTCCCGAGAAACGGTTCGCACTCTCGGAAGGTCTACCCCGTGCGTCTAGAACACCCTTGTTTTACGTTCATGTGATGGAGAAGAAATCGGGGTCTAGAATGCTGGAATGGAACGGAAAGTCTTCTGGACCGCGTTCACGGTCTTGGGTGTCGTCGCGGATTTCAGCCTGCCACTGTGGTGGGCATTGGCTGCGACGATTCCCATTGGCTTACTAAGTTGGTGGCTGGCGTATCGCAGCGACTGGTTTTAGACCTAAATCATCTCTCCCATCGCAAGCTCGCAACTAACGAGATCGGTCAAGTCCCGATTCGTCAAGTGGCTTTCGCGCCCGGCTACCTTCGCATTCGCCCGACCATCTAACACGACGGGCCTTCGGCGCTCTGTAAAGCCTGGACTCGCGGGCTTAGAGGCCCACTGCGCAAGCGTCGGGGTATAACATGAGGGTGTAACGTGGAAGTGTGCTGCTTCAGTCGATCTGGCGGGCAGATTCGCATTCTTCATCGCCGGGACCGCCGGAGAGCACATCCGAAAAAGGTGAAATACCATGAGCCAATTTGGCAAATTCTTTCTATCTCTCCTAAGCCTGGGACTCCTTCTGTCCGTCTCGGAAACGGTGGCTCAAGACGCGCCAACTAAAACTCTCGTCGTTAACGGCAATGCCGTGGATGCAGGCGTGGTCCAGGTCCAAGGGCGCTCCTACGTAGACATCGAGGGCTTGGCTAAAGGCATCGGCGGGTCAGTTACTTTTGAGGGAAACCAGGTTTCGCTCACGATTCCCACATCGTCTTCATCGCCAGCCCAAGAAACTGAGGAGGGCATGTCGAAAGACTTTCAGAAGATCGCTGTCTTCACTTTGGCTGAAATGAGGGAATGGAAAGGCGCGATCGGTTCTGTAGTGAGCTCAGGATTGCCTGTGGCCGGAACTTGGTCTCAGGATTATCACGACCGCATTGATGCGGATCTAATGCAAGCTGCACTGGCCGCATCCGCTGATCCGGATCGTCAGGCGCTCCAGGTTCTTCAGCACGAGTTTGAGCTTCTTACGGACTGGGCAAACACTGTTCTCGGCGAACGCCAGGCTTTGAACGCGGCCAGAACGATCGACCCTAACTCACTCCAGAATGACCAAGCGTTGACAAAAATCACAAAGTGCGGTCGCTTCTTAAGTTCGATGATTGTCAGCGGCGTTTTTTCCGACGATTCGAGCTGCTACTAGGCCCGCACACAGGCACACCAGACTGATCGTTGTGAATCCGCGCTTTCCTTGCATCGCCGCCCGCTACTGTCGATTTATACCCGAAATACTGTATAGGGACGACCGGGTTCCCCACGTATCATTGGCAACTTCGGAAGACAGATTAGGCTGTTCTGAGATTTGAGATTTACCACTAGCTTGAGTTGCGGGAAGTCCTTAACGTGCTCGGACGGAGTGGGGAAACAGCCGGAGGTCTTCAGCACCCTGGCGCGATTGACATTTTATGGATTGCTGCGGGCTCAGAGAGTATCGAAGCATAATTCGGCGATTGAGGAATCATGCTGCCCTGATCTGCCCTAATCTGCCCTAATCTGGAGGACTCGCAATGGAAACTAACAGCAGCTTGGGCCAAACAAAAAACGGGAGAGGCGTTCGCTCTCACCAGCACATGGCGGCCGGCGGCCTCGCAGCGGGCCAATCCGAGCCGTGGAGCAGTCTTTTAGCCGGTGCTGCACCGCGCGACCATATCGTCCAGCTTTATCAGGATCAGCAGTTTCTCAATCGGGCTGTCTGTCGCTTTGCGGCTGCGGCGATTGCGAATGGAGAAGGCGTAATTCTAGTTCCGACGATCGCTCATTGGGATGCCTTTCGCCCCCGCCTGGAAGACGAGGGCGTGGATGTGAAAGCTGCGCAGAGCCGGGGACAACTAACTATCGTAGATGCGGACAATCTCCTGCCCACCTTCATGCGTGACGGGATGCCGGATTCACCGATGTTCCTGGGCTTGGCGGCGAACGTAATCACACAAGCTCGTGGGGACGGTCGCTACCCCAAGGTGCGCTGGTGGGGTGAGATGGTCAATCTTCTTTGGGAGCGGGGCGATGTTGCCGCCAGCATGAATCTCGAAGATTTGTTCGACCAGCTCGCGCATGAGCACGATATCGCGATCTTCTGCTCGTTCTTGATGGATAACTTTAACGGAGACGTGCACGCTCGTATGCTGCCGAGGCTGGGCGAGAATCACTCTCATCTTATTCCCGTGGAAGATTACGCCCGGCTTGAGCGAGCTGTCTCCGAAGCGCTTCGAGAAACAGTGGGCCCGGACGAGTCCCGTGTCCTGGAAGAACGCCTCTTGCGCTACCCCGGTTCGTTCGACATGCCCAGATCTCAGGCATTGCTCTTGGCTTTGCGTCAGAGTCTCCCACTTGTCGCCGATGATGTGCTGCGGCGGAGTCGTACTCTGTATCAGGCCGACTAAAAGGATCGACCTCTATGGCCACGCAGGACGAGCTGTTGGGAGTCCATGTTGTGCGAGGCGATGCTACTAGTTTGGACAGGATCGATAACGATATCGGCATTCTCGATGCGGTCGACCTCCCGATAATTCTAATCGGTCGCGATTGCACGGTTACCCGCGTCAACCGCGCCGCCACAACGGTGCTGGGCTTAACGGCCTCCCATATTGGCCGACCTCCTGGCAATCTTTTTGCTGGCCTGGAGAATCTCGATAGGCTCTGCGCGCAGGTGATTGCCGACGGAGCGGCATGCCGGCGCGAGATGCGCGAGGGCGATAGGTATTTTCTTCTTCGGATAGCCCCATACACGGGAAGCGACCGCCAGGTTGTGGGCGCGGTGCTCACATTTACGAACGTCACGGCTTTTCGCGCAAGTATCGATCAGGCGATTTACGAGCGGGAATACACCAAGGCGATCCTGAATACAGTGATCGATCCGTTGGTTGTTCTCGACGCCAAATTGCGAGTGCAGACGGCGAATCGGGCGTTCTATGCCAGGTTCGGGGTTTCCCGCGACGAAACGCAAGGCGTTTCGATCCGCAAGCTGGGAAACAACGAATGGGAAACGTCCGACGTGTGGGCATCGATAGAAACAACTCTTTCCGGCCATACTGAATTTAAAGCTGTCGAGATCGAGCGCGAGTTCCCGGCGATCGGACGCAGGACGGTTGTGCTTGACGCGCGTCGGTTGGCGCGAGACGGAGATGCCCTGATTCTTCTGGCCTTCCAGGACATCACGGAACGAAAACAAGCCGAACGAACGACCGGTCTGCTGGCTGCTATCGTAGGATCCTCGGACGATGCCATCGTCAGCAAGAACCTGGATGGTGTGATCACCAGTTGGAATAAAGGCGCGGAGCGCTTATTTGGCTACACGGCTGAAGAGGCTATCGGCCAACATATTGCGCTAATAATTCCACATGATCGCCAGCACGAGGAAGCAATGATCCTCGAGAGGCTCGGGCGAGGTGAGCGCGTTGATCATTTCGAAACTGTCCGCGTCCGCAAGGACGGCACGACGCTCGATATCTCACTTACAATTTCGCCGATAAAAGATGCCACAGGCCATGTCATTGGGGCGTCCAAAGTGGCGCGCAATGTAACGGAGCGCAAACGGATCGAGCGAGCGGTAGCCGAGCAAGCTCGGTTGCTCGACTTAAGCTTTGACGCCATCTTTGTTCGCGACCCTGCAGACCGGATTACCTATTGGAATAATGGCGCAAGGCAGTTGTACGGCTACACGAGCGAAGAGGCGTTCGGGCGTGTCTGCCATGATCTCTTGCGCACCAAATTCCCCGAGGCGCTCAGCCGCATCACCGAGAAGCTTCAACGCGACAGGCGCTGGACCGGCGAGCTCATTCACAAGCGCAAGGACGGCACGCAAATCGTAGTTGCCAGCCGTTGGACGCTCGATCAACGTGATCACGGGAATGGGAACTGCGTTCTCGAAACCAATAGCGACATCACGCAACAGAAAGAGAGCGAAAAAGCGCTGCGCGAGAGCGAGGAGCGTTTCCGCGCTATTGTCGAGACCACACCCGAATGCGTGAAGCTGGTGGCCGCCGATGGCACTCTGCTTCACATGAATTCACCCGGCCTGGCCTTGGTTGGCGCCGATTGTGCTGAGAGGGTCGTTGGCAAGAATGTTTATGACCTGATTGCCCCGGAGGACCGGGAGAGATTTCGTGCTTTCAACGAAAAGGTCTGCCGCGGCGAGAAAGGAACTCTGGAGTTCGATATCGTGGGACTGGAGGGTACGCGCAGACACATGGAGACCCATGGCGCGCCGCTTCGGGACCAGGATGGTACCTTCGTCCAACTTGCGGTCACGCGAGACATTACCGGGCGTAGAGAAGCCGAAAAGATCCGCAGGGAAGCCGAGCTCTCCGCGCGTCTTCTGCAAGTTCAGGACGAGGAAAGAAGACGCATCGCCCGGGAATTGCACGACGGCGTAGGGCAACTGCTCGCTGCGATGAGCATGAACGCTTCTAGCGTAATCGACGAGAAGTCGAATCTTAGCCCGGGTGCGGCACGATGTGCGGAGGAGAACTTTAATCTGATTCAGCAGGTCTCCAAGGACATTCGAACTATGTCCTATCTCCTTCATCCGCCTTTGCTCGATGAACTCGGACTGCCTTCCGCTCTGAAATGGTACATAGAGGGATTTGCCGAACGCAGCAAGATCGCCGCGAACGTGGAACTCCCCGTCGATTTGGCGCGACTGCCGCGGGAGCATGAGTTGTGTTTGTTCCGGATTGCGCAGGAATGCCTGACGAACATCCTTCGCCATTCGGGAAGTTCGACCGCGCTGATAAGGCTGTGGCGCACGCCCGGAGAGATTAAAATGGAAGTCAGTGACGCGGGCCGAGGGATCGGTCAGGAAATTCAGTCGAAGATTGCCTCCGGCGAAAGTGCGGGCGTGGGTTTGCGCGGAATGCAGGAGAGAGTGAATCAAATCGGTGGTACGTTGGGAATTCATTCCAACGGGAAGGGTGTATCCGTTATCGTCGCGCTGCCGCTCACCGAGGAGGCCGTTTCATCCGACGATATCAAGACGCACAGATCCTGAGCGAGGGATCTCTCTTAAGAACCTCTTTACTCGTGCGGTAGAATATATACACGCCTGTTTTGCGTGTGGCTGTGACGATTGCTCTTCAGAAATCAATCCTTCCCGACCCACCGAATTCTCAGCCGCCGTTTTTTCGAATGAAGTGGCAAATGCTTTCCGTGCCACGATCTCAAAGACTGCTCCGATTTGAAGACGCTGTCATCACGAGCGAGGTGCAGTCCACAACGCAGCGCCGCAAGTGCGCGCGTTGGCACGCGAGCGAGGGATCTGCTTTTGGTACCCTGCTCCCAGGCTCGTTTCAGCGTCAAAACTCGCGCAACGGTTGCGAGCGAATCTCGCCTCAAAACTTGCGCGGAACGAGGGGCGCAAGTTTCCTGTAATGAACACTTGCGCAAAAAGGGTAGGGAGGTACCCTCGCCTTTCCAATTTGGCTCTTGCGCCCCGCATCGGCAGGAGTGAGAGTTCATCGGGAGGGGAGCATGACTCAGCGAGCGACCGAGACCCAGCATCGCGAACCCGCGACCCGGAATCGCGAAACTGCGGATGTGCAGGAGCTGTTCTGCCGGGTATTGCACCACACCACAGCCGAACATAAACCGGGGCTTCAGAATAATGGCGCCGGCGCGGCGGATCCGCCCAGGAAAGGGCATCCGGGCGATCCAGTCACTCCGCCGATTGTGTTGTCTGGTGTCTTCTTCCTTCCCGGAGACCCGGCCGGACCCTACCAATATGCGCGTTGGAGCAATCCCACGTGGACCGCGCTAGAGGAAGCGCTCTCGATTCTGGAGGATGCCGAGACTGTAATCTTCCCGTCCGGGATGGCCACGGTGGCGGCCGTACTTAGCAGCCAACTTAAACCGGGCGATCGCGTCCTTTTGCCCTCCGACGCCTATTACACTTCGCGCGTTCTCGCGGATAAGTATCTTGCGACTGCCGGCGTTCGTGTGGCCACGTGCCCTTCCGCCGATTACGACAAGCAGGATTTCACCGGATTTCGCATGATCTTTGTGGAGACGCCGTCCAATCCGGGTTTGGACGTCTGCGATATCCGCAAAGCCGTGGCAAAGGCCAGGCAAGCCGGCGCCATGCTGGTAGCCGACAACACTATGCCGACGCCGCTGGGCCAGCGTCCGCTTGATTTGGGAGTGGATGTCGTCGTCTCCTCGGATTCCAAAGCGATCAACGGCCACTCCGACGTGCTTTTTGGTCACGTTGCTTCGCGCCACTCCGACTTGATAGCCGCGGTGCGCGATTGGAGGAAGATTTACGGCGCGATTCCGGGGCCATTCGAGACATGGCTCGTGCATCGCGGACTCGAGACTCTGGAAGTGCGCTTCGAGCGCATGTGCAACAGCGCCGAATCGCTCGCCACCCGGCTTGCCGAGCACCCCAAGGTCAACGAGGTAAAGTTTCCCGGACTTCGCGCCCATCCCGCGTATGCCGTCGCGAAGAGCCAAATGTTACGGTTCGGAATGATTCTGGGTGTGACGCTGAGCGACAAAGCTTCCGCTGAGCGATTCATCGATAATTGCCGAGTGATTCGCCCGACCACGAGTTTTGGAGGTCTGCACACATCTGCGGAAAGACGCGCGCGCTGGGGCGACAAAGTTCCGGAAGGATTTGTGCGCGTGTCCGTGGGATGCGAGCCGCTCGAACAGCTCTGGAAGGAAATGAAAGCTGCGCTCGATAGTTTGTGAACGAAGCGTTAATTTTCGGCACCGGAATCCTTCGCTTTACACAGGAATTGCACCGTAATTGCACCATGGTTTGCTGCTTTTAGGCGCTCGTACAGGATTTACCGTACTTGCCTCATGGCGGTGCATTAGTTAACGTTCCTCGCGCGAAAAAGCCCGGCTATTGCGCCAGGTGGCTTTTTCGCTTTCGACTAAGTCCCCGCATAGATTGATTTCGTTGCTTACGATTAGGACGGGAGCATTTTGTAGAGGCGTAAAAGGGGCCAAGCAAGTGAGAATTCTGGTTGCAGACGATCACGAAGTAATTCGCAGGGGCGTTCGCGCGCTTCTGGCGTCGGGAAAGGATTGCGAGATTTGCGGTGAAGCCGTGGACGGGCAGGATGCAGTGGAAAAGGCCCGGCAGCTTCGCCCTGACTTAATCATTATGGACGTCAGCATGCCAAACCTGAATGGTTTGGAAGCGACGCGAGCGATCCGCCGCACTCTTCCCAGCACGCAGATATTGATTCTGACCCAGCATGATTCCCAGGAAATGATGCGCCAGGCGCTGAATGCGGGAGCGCGCGGCTTTGTGGTCAAGTCTTCAGTCGCGCACGACCTGCTCAACGCCGTCGAGGCCGCTAAGCGGGGCGAATCGTTCTTCGATTCGACCGTCGTTCCAAAAGTTTCCGCTTCGGGGCCGGCAGACGCGAAGACGATCCTGGAGCGGGAAGCGGCGCTGGAACAGGCGCTGCGTGAAAGCGAAGAGCGCTATCGGGCCCTGGCCCTGGCCACGGATCAATACGTCTGGCGCGCTGACGCAGCCGGCAACAACGTGTGGAGTTCCGAGAATGCGCAGCGGCTTTTGGGTTGGGCAAGCGGGGAAGCAAAAGGCCGCGGCTGGCTGAATTACGTTCATCCCGACGATCGCGTGTGCGTTGCGCAAAAGTGGGAGGAGTCGTTCAAAACGGGCCGGGAATACCGTTGCGAATTTCGCATGCGCACGCGCGAGGGCAGCTATCGGTATTTCGACGCACGCGGCGTGCCCGTGCGAAATCCCGACGGCACGGTGCGGGAATGGATTGGCGTTGACGTAGATATCACGGAACGAAAGCGCGCTGAGTTGGAGGTGCGAGCCAGCGCTCATCGACGCACGATGGCGCTTTCCGCTGCCCGCGTGGGCGGGTTCGTTTGGGATCCGCAGAGCGGGGAATCGGAGTTGACCGCCGAGCTTCAGGAAATTTTCGGTTTCGAGACGGGCTCCGCCACGGACAAGAGCCGGGAACGCTGGATTGCCAATGTGCATGCCGACGATCGGGCGATGGTTGTGGAGCGCATGCGGGAAAGCGAATCTTCCGGGAACATGGACTTTGAGTACCGCTACCAGCATCCTCGTCTTGGCCTGCGCTGGCTTTACGCTAAGGGACAAATCCGGAGGGACGAGGCCGCCAATGGAAAGAGCTTGAACGGAAAAGGCTCCGAAGAGAAAAAGATCTACGGCGTCGTGATGGACGTCACGGAACGAAAGAAGGCCGAAGCGGAGCTCAAGCTCGTGCACGACGAGCTTGAAGCACGAGTGAACCAGCGAACGGCGGAGCTGCGCGCTGCGGAGGGTGGCCTGCGCCTGCTCTCGGCGCGGCTGATGCAATTGCAGGACGAAGAGCGGCGGCGCATTTCGCGCGAACTGCACGATAGCTCGGGGCAGGCGTTGGCGGCGCTCAGCATGTCTCTTTCCATGATCGAAAGGGAAACCGATAAACTGAGCGAGCGCGCTGTTAGAAATCTGACGGATGCCAATCGCCTGGTGCGCGAATTGTCGCAGGAAGTGCGCACGATGTCTCATTTGCTGCACCCCCCTCTGCTCGACGAGGCCGGATTGGAATCCGCACTGCGCTGGTTCGTTGAGGGATTTGCGCAGCGCAGTGGAATCAACGTGGATCTGAACCTTTCCCCAGAGCTTGGGCGCCTATCCAAGGAGATGGAAATTTCCATCTTTCGCATCGTCCAGGAGTCGCTTGCCAATGTGCATCGCCATTCTGGAAGCAAAACCGCGCAGGTGCAGGTGGGACGCGACGCGCAGAAAGTGACTCTGGAAATTCGCGATCAAGGACGCGGGCTCCCCCTGAAGGGGAAAGCGGAACGTTCAGAGCCTGCAGTACCGGGAGTTGGGATTCAGGGGATGTGCGAGAGAGTGCGGCAGCTGGGCGGGCATTTCGACATAGACTCAACTAAAGGCAACACGATCGTGCGCGCCGAAATACCCGTGCATACAACGGAGGCCGCTTCAGCCGGCAAAGTAGCGCAAGCGACAAGCTAGGCGCGTCGTCGTTTACGCTTCGATGATGTGATTGCGAATGGCGTAACGTACGAGTTCGGTAACCGAATGGCAATCGAGGCGCCGCATGATATTGGCGCGGTGGGTTTCCGCGGTTTTAACGCTAATATTCAGCGCTACGGCCACTTCCTTACTGCTCTTGCCTTCCGCGAGCAACTGTAGAATCTGCTTCTGGCGCGCGGTCAGCCGCAGTCCGTTCTTGCGGTTGGTTTCTTCCCCTTCGTTCTCTTTAGTGGGCCGCCCGAGATAGCCTTCCAGAACCATCTGCGCCACTTTCGGCGTAAAGAAAGTCTTATTGCGCCGCAGCGCATCCACAGCAGACACCAGATCCCTTCCGGCGTCCGACTTCAACAAATATCCCCGAGCTCCTGCTTCCAAGGTTTGCCGGATCAGCGGATCGGAATCGTACATCGTGAGAATCAGGACCTTGGTCTGCACGGTCTTTAGAATTTCCCGCGCAGCTTCCAAGCCGTTTAGTTCCGGCATGCTCAGATCCAGAATGGTTACGTCAGGCTGCACAAGCTTGGCCTTCTCAACGGCTTCGCGGCCGTCTGCGGCTTCCGCAGCAACTTCCCACCCCGGCTGCTCCTCGAGCAGCGTGCGTACGCCTTTACGTACTACGTCGTGGTCGTCTGCCACGAGTAAGCGAAGGTTCGCCATCATTGCCTCCAACTTCGGTACGTGGCCTTCTTATGTTCTCTCTTATTACTTACGATAGCCTCACACTGATTTCCAAAGCAGGGGCGGTAGCGGGCCAAACTGGCGAACCTGAGGAGAGAGCTGCGTCCAATGGGCTGCGAAAATTTCCCCAGCTTGGCTTACAGCATCTCGCCTTTGGAAAACATTTTCCATACATATTTTGCTGTACGGCTCCCTGGAGCCAGAGTGCCACAAAACCTTTGCGCGAATCGGACACACTCTAATTAAACTGATGCACCATGCCCACCATGTGGACACTAAATTCTGGGGGAATTTCCTTAGAAGGCCAACTTTTTCGCCTCAGGGAGCGTCACTACACGGATCAGTGGATGCACTTCACTCAACAGAAGCGGCGGCCTCTCCCGGAGAGGCTTGACTATTCGCAGTACATTCAGCAGCCTTGGACGTTGCAGTTCGCAGCGGGCGCGACGATTCATGCGATATTCCTTTGAGATCGTATTGGTTGCCTTGGCGGCGACGGGAGCGATGGCGCAAACGCCGGGACAGACTACGCCACAGCTCCAGCCTTCAGCCAAATACGTGGGTTCGCGTGCGTGCCAATCTTGCCATGCCGAAATCTACGCACGTTGGCAAAAGACGCCCATGGCCAACGTCGTACGCGATCCCCGCGAGCATCCCGAAGCCATAATTCCCGATCTCGGCACCAATACGGTTAAGAAATTCACGCTCGATGACGTCGGGCTTGTCTACGGCAGCATCTGGAAGCAGCGTTACTTTACGAAAATCGGGAACGACTATTATCCTCAGCCATCACAGTGGGACATCACCAATCACGTCTGGCGGCCTTACTTCGTTCCAAACGATGCGGATTGGTGGGCGCCGCTCTACCCGCCGGACAATACGAAACGTCCGACGAGCGCACTCTGCGATGGCTGCCATTCGGTGAATTTCAACATTGCCGACCACAGCGTGACCGAATGGAACGTGGGCTGCGAGCGCTGCCACGGACCGGGCAGCGAACACGTGGCGCGACCTGCGCGCGCGAACATTCAAAATCCGGCGCGTATGGATTACGTGCACGCGAACGACACCTGCATCCAGTGCCATTCGCAGGGACGCCCGCTAACCAATCCCATTGAGGGGAAATATTACGATTGGCCGGTCGGGTTCCACGTGGGAATGAATCTAGCCGATTACTGGCAACTGGAAGAGCACAAGCTCGGCGAGACGACCTTCACACATTTTGCGGACGGCACCGCGCACAAGAACCGTATGCAAGGAAATGATTTCGTGCAAAGCCTTATGTATCGGCGCGGCGTGACCTGCTACAGCTGCCACGATGTGCACGGCACCGCGAATTACGCGGAACTGCGGCTTCCGCCAAATCAAATCTGCTTCACGTGCCACGGCCCGGGGATGCCGAATGGGCCGCGCACCAAAACGCTGGAGGAACACACTCATCATCGCGAGGGGACTCCGGCCAGCGAATGCGTGAGCTGCCATATGCCGACGATCGAGACGACAATCGCGAACGTCAACGTGCATGCGCACACGTTTGCATTCATCACGCCGGCAATGACGGAGAAATACAAGATCCCAAATGCTTGTATTTCCTGCCATACCGATAAGACTACTGCGTGGGCCACTGATGCGCTCCGCCATTGGCCCGAGCGCTCGCCTTGGCGGCTGGAGTAAAAAGCCGCCGCGTGTAGCACCGAATCACCGCCAGATGCTTCGATTCGCGCTGAAGCGAGTCTGGTTTTGCGGCTGCCCCACCCCTTGCTTTATTGGTGGGTCTTTGCCTTTTTGCGTGGCACAGCCGCTCTTGGCTGTGCTCTCTCGTCCCAACCTGTCATCACGAGGAGTGTAGCGACGAGGGATCTGCAGTTCGGCATTCCCCGGCGCCGGCTCCCGGCAGAGATTCGATCCAAGGCTATTCATCCAAACTCCGGCGACAGGTTTGGTCGAGCGCGGTAACATCAGATGATGACCTTCAGCAGCGACGAACTCATTCTGGCGCTGGTCAGCCTGGTGCGTGCCACCCGGCCGGGCATGCTGCATCAGGAAGCGGACGGCTTCAGCGTGGATTTCGAGGCCATCGCCCGAAGTAAGACTCCGGGGAGCGCCGATCGCCTGCTGCTGAAGATGGGCGCTGTGATGGGGAATTCGACGCCCTATCCGGCGGAGAATCCCGAGAGTACGGTCTCGATCGATCTCGACGCGGGCGAAGCGCGACAGATTGCCGATGCGCTGGCCCAACTGGAGTTGCTGCAGGCCTGGCCGCAGGACGTTATGGAGATGAGCCGTGGGCTGCGCGCGCGCCTCGTTTCGCATGAGGCCCAGGGCCCGCGAGAAAACTGAGGCTGGGGCTTCGCTCTCGCAAAGATTGTGTAGCCCGGGGTGCCGCGACGTATTTCCGTTGCGGGCCCTGCGGCCTTTTCCTGGTTTTTCGGGTGCCCTAGCCTTCGATTTTGAGGGTGGGTCTCGGCCGGCCTTACGCTCATTTGGGGGTGCAGGCAGAAATCGGCTTTTCGTCCCTCTCGGCCAAGGCGGGTTGCAAATGCGGGTTCGAGTCGGCACACTGATACAAGATGCTGATAATTAATAATGACGCGACGACAAATCGGACTACATAAATGAATGCTCCTTACGACGTGATCTGCGTTGGCGCTGGACCTACCGGCCTGGCCTGCGCCATCGAAGTCAAACGCGCCGGCTTGCGTCCGCTGGTGATCGATAAGGGCGTGCTGTGCAACTCGATCTACCACTATCCGGTGAACATGGTGTTTTTCACCACGCCAGAACTGCTGGAGATCGGCGATCTGCCGTTTGTGACCGCCGCGGACAAGCCGAACCGCGTCGAAGCTCTGAAGTATTACCGCAAATGCGTGGAGCATTACGAACTCGATCTGCGGCTGGGCGAAATGGTGACGCGCGTCGAGGGCAGCGACGGCGATTTCCGTGTGCACACTAGGGTTATTGAGAATAACTCTACGAACGAGATGAGCGATGACGGCGACCAGCGTGAGCTAGGGATCTCTCTGCAACCTTCGAAGCTTCGAGAAAAAGTCTACGAAGCGCGCAAACTCATCGTCGCCACCGGCTATTACGATTTGCCGAATTGTCTGGGAGTGCCGGGCGAGGATTTGCCCCACGTCTCGCATTACTACACCGAGCCGCATCCTTTCTGGCGGCGCGACGTGGTGGTCATCGGCGGGAAAAATTCCGCCGCGGAGGCCGCGCTCGATCTCTATCGCACCGGCGCTCGCGTGACGCTGGTTCATCGCCGCGCCGAACTTGGTTCTACCATCAAGTATTGGGTGCGCCCCGACATCGAAAATCGCATCAAGGCGGGCCAGATCAAGGCGCTCTTCAACACGCACATCGTGCGCATCACGCCCGAATTTGTGCATGTGACCGGACCCGACGGCGACAAGACCCTACCTGCCGTCGAAGTTTTCGCGCTCACCGGTTACCATCCTGATTTTGATTTTCTGCGGCAGCTTGGCGTGAAGCTCGATCCCGAAACGAATAAGCCTGCGCTCGATCCGCAGACGTTGGAAAGCAACGTCCCCGGTTTGTATCTGGCCGGAGTGGTGATCGGCGGAAAACACACCAGTGAAATTTTTATCGAGAACGGGCGCTTTCACGGCAAGCAGATCATCGCGGCGCTTACAGGTACGCCGCTCGCGGTTGCGCAAACTTAGCCTTGCAGCACAAGTCCCGTCAGGGACGAAACAACGTAGCCCACTGCGGAAGCGGTGGGAAAACGTAAGGAAAGGATACAGCCCCGGCGAGGGGCAGCACGCTGCTAAACTAGCTGGCAGGTGAATTCAGAGAATATGGCAATCATCGGAGAAGTTGGCGACACGATCACGGCGCTGGCCAAGGGCTTTAGCGTCACCTTTCGCAATCTTTGGCGAAAGACGACCACCGAAAATTATCCCGACGAGCCTGTGCATTTTCAGCCGCGCTATCGCGGCATTCACGTTCTGCAGCGCGATGAGGATGGACTCGAGAAGTGCGTTGCCTGCTTTCTTTGTTCCGCAGCCTGTCCCGCGCGCTGCATCTATATCGAGGCCGCCGAAAATACCGAAACAAATCGCATCTCGGCCGCCGAACGCTACGCCACAGTCTACAATATCGATTATTCGCGTTGCATTTTTTGCGGATACTGCGTCGAAGCTTGTCCCACCGATGCGATCACGCATGGTCATGGATTCGAGCTCGCCACCTACGACATCAATTCCATGATCTATCGCAAAGAACAGCTCCTGGAAGCCGGTCAACCCAAGCCCCCGCGCGCCGTGTGACCTGCTCTGCCGCGTGCGGTCATCTCGCGTCAATCGCGTCCGCTGCGCCGAACTTGGCACCGCAGCGTGTAGTGCCCTGCCGCCGTGGCGTTTCTGCGATCGGTTAGCTGCACCTTGCCGGAAGCAGGCCCTCGCCCGCGTGCGGCGACAATGTTTGCAGCTGCCCGTTTAGCTGGCCGCTGCCTTAACGCAGTTGCGGCAACTTGGGCACCGTAGCGTGTAGCTCCGTACCTTGGCGCCGCGCTGTTGCTGCGGCCGATTTACTTGGCCGCTGCCTTAGCGCGGTCTGGTCACCCGTGCTGCGTTTGTCACCTCCGTGTGCCAAGTGCATTCCTGCCCCTTCTTCGTCCGCGCAATTCGAGCTGCCGCGCCGTGCGCCCGTGCAGCCTTAAGCTGTATACCGGCAATCTGCTCTCCGCACCCATCGCACCTGACCGCACTTGATCGTGATGCCTCGTGATCGCATTTACGAGAAGATCCCGAGCCAAAGTGCACTCATTCTCGGCGAGAAGATGGCTACGCATATCAGATCACTCG
The DNA here is from genome assembly GCA_963846235.1 of uncultured Acidobacteriota bacterium. Taxonomy (GTDB): domain Bacteria; phylum Acidobacteriota; class Terriglobia; order Acidiferrales; family UBA7541; genus Palsa-189. The sequence continues at coordinate 209,553 of CAWJVF010000002.1, read as the reverse complement.
ATAGTCAGCGAAGGGCAAATGCCGAGAAGCGCGTATGAAGTTTCGTCCACCGCTCGGTCAGCTTGAGTGCACGCACGCAGCTTTGGCGCCGATCGCTATGCATTGCAATATTGCTACCAACTTGTGGCATTCTGCTCGGCCCCTTCCCATTCGCAACCGCTCACAAAATAACCCGCTCCCCAGTGTCGGCGGATAATGTATAGGAATGGATTGAAACATATCAAAAGCGATGGCGAACAGGGGAAAAAATCCGCACGGAGGCAGGGAACAACTCGGGCGCAGGCCGCAGAGGCGGAGGGAGGCGCAGAGAGGAGGCGCAGAGGGCAGGATGTTGCAGCGTGGAGCGGAGACCGGAAAAGTGGGCGCGAAAGGTCCGGAGCGGAACCTGGAAGGTTGGTAATTCTGAAATCTGGGGTGATTCACCACGGAATCCGAGGCCCGACTGGGAAGGCAAAACTGGCGACAAGGCAGGGGTGTTTGGCACGGCGAATCGTCAGGCTAAAAGCGAAGTGCGCACCTTGTAACGTTTTCGAGATGGTGTGCGGCCGGGCTATCGAGCCGAGCGAAGGGCAGAGTCGTAAGGAAAGATCGAGGCGGCATTCGCGTAAAGTCGAAACAATTTGGGGATCGGCTCAGAAAAAGCAAATTGGCGAGATCACGGAGGGGTGTTTGGCAGGGCAAATCGTCAGGCGGATAGCGAAGTGCGCGCCTTGTAACATTTTCGAGATGGTGTGCGGCCGGCAATCGAGCCGAGCGAAGGGCAGAGTCGTAAGGAAAGATCGAGGCGGCATTCGCGTAAGTCGAAACAATTTGAGGATCGGCCCAGAAAAAGCAAATTGGGGAGATCACGGAGGCGTGTTTGGCACGGCGAATCGTCAGGCTGAAAGCGAAGTGCGCGCCTTGTAACAAGTTCGAGATGGTGTGCTGGCCGGCAACAAAGGCGAGAAAAAGGCAAAGTAATGGGGAAGCCAAGGGGGCAATCGAGGTGATCGTCGCGCCGGAAGGACTGATTTCGACACGCAAAAGTGGCCGTTCGTGCAGTTCAGCCGAGGACAGATAATCCGCTCAGACGCGACTGGGCCGTCAAAGTCAGCGCGTTCTGCGAAATACCGGCGGAGGCGCGGACTCGCATGCAATTTCGTGAGCGCAAAGCGAAGGGTCGGCGAGGTGATGTAGGCGCGCTTGGCGCGCCGAATCGGCACACGGAGTCGAAGGGCCGAAAAGCCATCGGCGCGGCGCAACACCGTCAAGGGTCGGCTGAGGGGCGAATCAACGTGATGGTCGAGACAGAGACGTCTGATTTAGACACGGAATTGGCCGTTCGTGCGGTTCATGACGGTCGCAGATGTCTGGCGAGAGCACAACTGCGGCATGACACACCATGTCTTAAATTCCGTGCTCATTTGCGGTGGTCGAAAGATTGGCGGGACGATGCAAACGCACCCGGCACGCGATGAATCGGCGGGCGGAAAGCGAAGTGGGCGCCTCATAACATTTTCACAACATGGTGCCCGGCCCGCAATCGAGGCGAGCGGAGGGCAAAGTGCTGCGGGAGGGCCAAAGGCCAATCCGGTGATCGTTGCGGAATCGGTGCGGCGGAAATGCCCCGACCGGCGATCCTGGTGTCGTCGGGTCGTACAGGAACTCGGCGCGCATGGAATGCAGATCGGCGGCACGTCCGAAGGGCGAAACCGTATCCGTTACGCGCAGTTTTCAGGCTGAGGTGCGGTCCCCGGCGCGAATTCGCGAGCGCAAACGGCGAACGGGACGTGGTACGGCGCTGATCACTTGCGCCGGAGAGAAGGGAAGTTCAGCTTGCGGGAGGATATCCGGGCCTTGGCACGGCTCAGGGGCCAGCTTGCGGTCCTCGCGGATCCAGCGCGCCAAGAAAGCTTCGGCAGTTACTTCGATCCATTGCTCGAGCAATGCGGTGATTTCCTTGCGCAGATTGGCGGCGTGGTTCAGGCGAGAGAGCTCGAAGCTTTCGAGCGAGGTGTCGGACGCTTCGTGCAAGTAATTCCAAGGTGGAGTCACCCGCTGAGTAGCCATGCTCAAGAACCCCCTTAATTTGGGATGACTATTAACACGAATCGCAATAGCGGGCTAGGTAGTTCTAAGTACTTTACTTTAGGGTTGTGGAAATCCCTCCAGTCAAGACGCCAGGCGCGGCAGGAGACGAGTCATGTGCAGCGGCTGTTCGGGCGATTACGCCGGGGGCTTTGAGGAACTGGGCGAGCCCGTCAATAAAGCGAGTTCCGGCGATGGGCCAGCGGGTTGGGATCGGCTGAAAGAAGATGGAAATCCGCTGCGGGCCGCAAGGGTCAGGGGCTTCGAAGACAGCGCGAGTTCTCAATGGAGTTCCCAGCGTACCAATCTGCCGGACTCCATACGTGAAAATAGCGCAGAGAGTTACGAAATACTCGTCAGTGCGACGCACATCGTGGAGATACGGGTGTTCGGAGTTAACTCCGCAAGAATGAGGGAATTGCTGGAAAACGGATCAGGAGATGCGGGCACCCGATAAACACTCGAGGGGGCCGAGCGCCGAAATATTATCAGACGTGCGGCGTGGAAGAGGCAAGTGCATGTCATCGCGTCCAAGTGCCTATTGGTAATTGGGTTGTATTTTCTAAGTGAGCCATGACTTTGGGAGGGGAGATGGAAGCGCAAGAACTGGAATCGTGGCGGGCCCAAACGCAGCAAAGCGAAATGCTCGAGCCGGAAAATCGTGACGTCGATGCGCGGCATGTTGAACCGCCGCAGTCAATGGCAGCCGAAATCGACGCACTGGAAGCCGAAGATGAAGCGCCGGCGGCGGAAGCGCGCGCCAGCGATGCGGACGCAGATGCGGAACATGTGCGCGCTTTGGAGGCGCCGACGAGCGACGTCTTCCCCGAGGAAGACGAGACGCAGCTTGCGGCGATCCGCGAGCTGACGACGCGAGCCAGTGCGCGCGGCGTCTGGCTTACGCTGGCCGAAATCGCCGAAGCCACGGAGTTTGCAGAAGCGTCGATCTCTGCGCAGTTGCGGCATCTGCGCAAGGCGCATCACGGCGGATACCACGTGGAGAAGCGCCACCGGTGTTCGGCGCGCGGCATGGCGACACTGCGAAAAATTCGGGATACGCGAAGGGGTCCGGTGATCTGGGAGTATCGCGTGCTGCCGCCGGCATAGGAGCCGAAATGCCAAAGCGAGTCCTTGACTTCGATGCGTTGTGGGCGAGCGACAAGCTGGCTGCTTGCGCCGAATGGGCGCAGAGCGAATACGCCTGGCTTTACGGCCTGGCCGACGCGAGCGGCAGCTTCGAAATAACGAACATGCGCGTGATTTGGGGACGCGTGGCCGCGATTCGCAAAAGTCTCAGTCTCGAACGGCTCCAGCAAATCTTCGACGAGTTCATCGCGCGCGGGCTGTTGTTTACATGGGAAGAAAACGGCAAGCGCTACGGGCACTGGACGGGCAGCGACGTTCCTGGCCGGCTGCCACGGCGTTCTTGGCGCATGCGCTTGGAGAAACTCGCGCCGCCAGTACCGTGCGAGGCCTTAGCGGCTTATAGCGCGCGCTTCGGGGGAAGCAAAGAAATCATGGTTGCGGAGGCGAGTGCGGCCTCGCAATCGGAGGAACTTTCCGATGCGTTGCCGGGGGAAAGCAGTTCTGGAGTCGAGGAACATCACGCGCGGTTCACGCATGAGCGTGAGGACGCTCACGCACAGGATTGGGATTTGGATTTGGATCTGGATTCGGAAAAAGAAAGAGAAAAACAGGTGTGTCCCGCTCCGCCAATTTCTGTGAGGGGTCCTGACGGAGCAGATTCACGAATACGGCATCAGCGATTCGATGACAGATCGGCCGAAGAGACTTCGCGCGAGCATAGCTCCCCCGAAACTACGCCCGAAGAATTGCTCGAAATCTACCAGGCCGAACGCCGGGAACTGCCGCCGGCGGGCGCCATGACACGCGAACGCCGCGGCCGATGCGAGCGATGGCTCGCAGCGGGTTTCACGCCGGAGCAATTCCGTGCGGCGGTGCGCTGTGCGGCGGCTACTCCATTTCTGACCGGTGACAGCAGCCGCGGATGGCAAGCGAATTTCGATTGGCTGATCGCCAATCGCAGCAACGTGCGTAAGGTGCTCGCAGGCGAATACGCGCCGCAAGGACGAGCGCGCGCTGGGAAATTGCGCGCACGCGACGAGAGGCCGGGGCCGGCCGATCTCTATACCGGCGCTGGGCCGAGGCCCGCCGATTGTGGCGTTCGCGTGAATCCCGCGGCCCTCGCGCGGATTCGAGCGCGCGAGGCGCAGCGAGCCGGCAATTGTGAGCGCACGACGGTGCGCGACGGCGTCGCGCCGCACGCGGGCGAGCTGACCGGCAGTCATTCATCCGATATAGCACCCGATACGGCACCCGATCGGGCGCCCGATTCGGCGCCCAAACCAGTAGCCTTCGGTGCGCAACCGCGCGCTGCACCGGTCGCGCGTTAAAAGCAATCCCACCCATTCACTAGCCACCAATCAGGGCCGGCCACAGTGCCGGAAACACTACGGGGACGTGTGTGTCCTGCGAAAGGAGACGTGTGTATGCGGAGACCCTGTCTAGCAAGCTCGCCGAAACGAAATCGCAAGCGGATCTTGAGGAACAGTCCGGGGAAGCAGACCTGCGGGCGACTATTTCGAAGATTGTCGCCGAGGCTGCCAGTCGAAATTCGTATGGGGCGGCCGGAAGCCGCGCTTAGCGCGCCGCGGATTTCTGCGGCAACGGAAGCTCCGAACGGCGCAGCCGCGGAAGTCGCCGATTGTGAGCCGATGCGGTGCGGATTTGGGGCGGTGCGCGTGGACGCATTGCTCGGGCGCGTGCGATTGCATTTGCAGACCGAACGTTTCCTGGCCGTGCACCGGGGCGACATTCTCTGGGAACGAGGCTGCGTTGGCGGGGCGCTTGCGCTCGCGGTGATTGTTGCGGGGATGCAGGAGGAGGAACTGGACGCGCCGCTTGCTACTGCTGTTAGCCCCGCAAGCTCCACTTCTCGTCCTAGAGAACAGAAATTGAAAAAGCAGATTCCTCGGGCGCTTTTTGAAATGGCGAAAGCCAACGAGCTCTCGCCTGAGCGCCCTCGGAATGACAGCTTGTGGCTTAGTGGCTCGACGCGGGGCGCGCGATGAGGAACGGCGCCGTTTTCAACGACGCCTTTCTGGTGTGCCACGAAATCTACGTCGCAGCGCGGGAGTTGGTGAATTCGCGCGTGGCGACCACGCAACTGCAATCCGCGTCGAAGTTCCTGTGGCGGCCGGACGTGCGTCCGCGGCTGGTGGAATATGTCGCCGATTTTGCACGGGCAGGGGAGCGGGCGCTCGGCGAGACTTCTTTTTGCGCCGGAAGCTCCCCTTACCGGGGACGTTCCGGCGCCCGACGACGCTCAAACGCTTCTAGCCCTGCGGCTTTTTTCGGCTCGACGACAGCAGGACGGCGGGGCAGAGCGGACACGGGTTGTCGAACGCCGAAAGGCCGTGCCGATCACGGTGCTTTCGGCGCTAAAAAAGTCCCGCGGGCGTCGCGGATGATTCTTTTCCGCATGTATTACCTCGGCGGCGCCGAATACGAAGCGGCGCGGCTTTTGCTCGGATTATCCGAGCGCACCTGGTCCGATTGGGCCGAGGAAATTCGCGCGCGCGTGGGCGCTGAGCTCATCCGCGCCCACATGTACCCGCCGGCGCGCTACTTCGGCCAGATGTCGCCGAAGCGGGCGGGGCAACCGGCGTCGACAAAAGCCGCGGCCAAAGCGAAAATGGCTGCGGTGCCCTGTGAGCCAGATTTCGGCTGAAGACGCCTACCTGATTTTCGACAAATGGCGCGATGAGCAATCGGCGCTGCAGCTGGTGATGAAGCGGCCGCCGGGCTTGCGCTCCGTGAATTCGGCGTTCATCAAAAGCGTGTTGCCGCATTCGCGTCAAGTGTTGATTGCGGCGCTCGTGGAGGACGAATACCTGAACGTGGCAGTGAATCTCGAAGGCGCCGAATACGAATACGAAGATGCAACCGCGGTGTTGCCGGACTTTGCGGGAGCGAAGTGGGTGTGCTTTTTGGCCGCGACGTTCCCGAACGGCAATCGCTACGTTTTCGGCGAGCGCGCGGCAGGCCAGCCGTAGTTTTTGTGGCGCCGCGCTCTTGTCCCGAACCGCGAGGGTGAGGGATCAGGGCGGCATCCATTGCAATTCGGGCAGAATACACGGCCACCTGAAGGCGGCCGCTACATACGCGGATCGTGCGCCTAGCTCTGTGTTGGTTGGTGAGCGGCGATCGGATCTCGGGCGTGCAGCAGCTTGACGCCAATTCCATAGGCCATTTTGGGCTTGGGCTCGACGCGCACGACTTCGGCGACGAATTCGAGATTCAGCGAACCAAATGACGGAATGACGTTCAGGTGCATGCCGACGGAATAACAGTGCAGGTTAGAGACGAAATAGAAGCCGCCCCGGCTGTAATCGCGCATGACCTGAACTTCTTCGATGGTCGCGCCATTGGCGTCTGTACCTTGGACCCACACCTGGCGGGGGCCCTTTTGGCGGCGCTCCATGCGGCGTTCGGAACGCACGCCGGCAGCAGCTGCGGCGAAGCCCTGGGCTGTTTTGCGTGGCTCGGCAGCCTTTTCGTGGACCGCGGGGATTTGCACATCACTCTGTGGCATAGGCGGCTCCTTCGTGCGGAAGTATTTGTGCCCAACCCGGGCAGGTGTTTCGGCGAGCTCGAGTTCAGGTGAAGCGGGCCGGAGGAGACTCAGTTGCGTCGCCAGTGAATGCAGATTAGCGGCACCGGCTGGCAGAGTCGATAGGACGCGCGTACCAAAGCGCTGGTCCTTTTGGGTTGGGCCTAACGGTCAGGCAGCGGACGCGGGGCGTCTTGTTCGTGCGGAGGGACGATGCGGCTTAGCGTATGAGGCATGCGCCGGCCGAAGTCTGAAATGCACCCCTTCCGCCCGCTGCAAATAGGCAACGATCCCAAACAGTTTACTGGCGGTGGGATTTCCACGCGGGCCAAACATCTGGTGCAGAGTTTTTACGTTCATTTCGGTGTATGCGGCGAGCTTGGGAAATCCGACCGTCGCATTGATGTAATCACGCAGCAGTTCTTTGCCGAGCGCCACCTCGCCTGAAAGAAGGCTTTCGATCGCTTCGCCAAGCAAACCCCGGCGAAAAGCAGGATCGCGTTTCGCGCGCGCCTGAACCGTCTGTCGAAAATCTCTCGTTAAAGCCATATTCATTCCTCTTTCTGTTGTCGCTTTCTTCGCTTGTAGTTCTCCCATCGTTCGAGCGCAATCTCGATATCGCGTTGTTGGCGTTCTTTCGTTCCGCCACCCTGCAGAATGATGACGAGTTCGTCGTCTTTCGCGAAGTAGACCCGATAGCCGGGACCGAAATTAATCCTGCACTCATGAACGCCACGGCCGACGCCCTTCGTGTTGGAGAAATTCCCCAGTCCGATGCGGTAGAGAGCCGTCGTTACCTTGCTAGCGGCCTCCGCATTCAATCTGTCGAACCATTTGCGAAAAGGGCTTCCGCCATCCTGGTCTTGATATTCAAGAATATCGACCATGACGACAATGGTAACATATATTGTACCATGCCGGCCCAAAAGAGAGGCAGGAAGTCATTCTTGTCGGGCTTAGTCGCCTTTGCAGTTGATGATCTGGCGCAGGGTGTGGTCGATGCGCACGAGGTCGCGGGCGTTTTCCATGACGTGATCGATGTCTTTGTAGGCGCCGGGGATTTCGTCGAGCAGCACTTTGGACCGGCGGAATTCGATGCCGGCCATGGCGGCTTCGAGGTCCTTCATGGCAAAGGCGGCGCGCGCTTTGGTGCGAGACATGCGGCGTCCGGCGCCGTGCGGAGCCGACTGGAACGACTGCGGATTGCCGAGGCCGGTAACGATATAGCTACGCGTGCCCATCGAGCCGGGAATCATGCCGCGCATTCCTTCGCGGGCTTCGATGGCGCCTTTGCGCGTCACCCAGACGTCGTGGCCAAAGTGATGCTCGATCTGCGTGAAGTTATGGTGGCAATTGATGCGCTGGACTTCGAGCTCGCGGCCCTTTTCGAATTCGGCGCCGGCTTCGCCATAGACGTGGTAGTTCAGCTCGCGCAGCATGCGGTCCATCATCTCTTCGCGATTCAGCAGCGCGAACTGCTGCGCCCACCTCAGGTCGCACAGGTAATTGTCGAACTCTTCGGTGCCCTCGGCTAAATAGGCCAAATCACGATCGGGCAGCACGATGTTGCGCTTCTTGCAGATCTCCTGCGCGCGGCGAATATAGTGATTGCCGATGCGATTGCCTACGCCGCGAGAGCCCGAATGTAGTGTCATCCAGACTTTGTCGTTCTCGTCCAGGCAGACTTCGGCAAAATGATTGCCGCCGCCGAGCGTGCCCAGGGCGGCTTCCCAGTCCTTATCGAAATTGCCGTAGTGCGCGCCGGTGGCGGATTCGAGCTTTTTGAGCTCGGCGATGCGCGGCTCGGCAGTGTCGGCGATCTTGCTGTTGTTCCGGCCGGCAGACATCGGGATGCGCCGCTCGATGGCTTCGCGCAGGCGGTGCAGCTCCTTCAGGTTGCCGCGCTCGAGCGGAGTCTGCAGCGCGATCATGCCGCAGCCGATGTCCACCCCCACCGCCGCAGGCACGACGGCGCCCTTGGTGGCGATCACCGTGCCCACCGTCGCGCCTTTGCCGTAATGGCAATCCGGCATCACGGCGACCCACTTGAAGATAAAGGGCAGCTCCGCGGTGTTCAGGATCTGTTTCTGCGCCTCGGACTCGATTTCCGGCCACGGCAGAAACGTAGTGATTTTTTCGCTGACGCGACCCATTACCGGCTTGGCTCCGTTGCGTTCTTCGGAAACGTCCCTTGCGGCCTACGGTGTGGGATAGTAATGTAAGAAGATCATGCCAGGTAAAAAGAGCAAAATCGATACCGCTGCGAGGAAGATGGCTACCCTGATCCAATCTCATTTGGATACTCTACCCCGTGCTCAGGCTGAAGCTATGCGGAAAGAGATTCATGATCTCGCTATCAAGTCTTCCCGCTCTGCAAATCGCGGAAAAGCTTCACGATCTCGAAAAACCGAGGATCCTCGTCCTTTATCCCGTATTTCCGCAAAATCTGCATAAGCTCTCGTTCGTTATTTGCCTTCAATATTTGTCGTAAATCTCGGAGTAGAGCATTGGTCTCGGCTCGTGTGTGCTTGTATTTGTCGGGCATAGGATAGAGATTTCTCGTGCGCCTCCTCGCACGCATCCCAAAATCGCAACGCTTCCAGTGTGGCGGCCCGCAGTGACAACGAGATCGCGATTTTCTCGCTGGCACCGGTTCTTGTTCTGCTCCAAATTAGCGGCCCAATTCTAAACGAGTGCTCGGCTGAAAGGAGGATTAGTGGTACTTTCCACGTCACTTTCGGGGCCAGCACTGCATCTGATGTCGGATGTCGAGGGAAGAATGGGAAGACGAGCAGCGGTCATAGTGTTCGCGCTTGCTTTGGCCGCGACGGCCGCCCGGGGACAAACCGTCGCCGAACCGACGCCACGGAAGGGCAGCACGGAGTTTCAGGTCTGGACCGGCGGTGGCCACTCTTTCGCGAATGGAATTGGGAACACGGGCTTATGGAATGTGGGCGTGCGCTACGGTTGGGTTTTGACCGACGCGGTTGGCCCCCGTTTTCTCCGCGGACGTTTCGAGTGTGTGGTGGATGCCGTCCCCGCGTACGTCATCTTTCAACCCCGGGGCGCGGTCTACGGCGCGGGCATCAACCCTCTGGGCCTGAAATGGAATTTCGACACGGGCCGGCGCGTGGCTCCTTATGTCGATATGGACGGCGGGCTCCTCTTAACGTCCAGCAACGTTCCTTCGGGCATTTCGCGCGTGAATTTTGCATCGGGGCCGGGAATTGGCGCTAACTTCGGCCATGGCAAGGCGCATTGGAGCCTGGAGGTGCGCTGGCTGCACATCTCCGACGCCGGGCTTACACCCGACAATCCTGGCATCAATATTCTCCAGGCACGCGTTGGCCTAGGCTGGTTCCACCACAAAGAATAATTTTAGGCGCACGAAGCTCGCGTTACGGTGAGCCGCTCCGCTACGAGCCCGCTTTGGCGGCGATGCGCTTGCCTGCTACGCGGACGATCCACGGCGCGAAGCGTTCGAGCGCGACCAGAATCTTGCCGTGGCCGGTGATGATCACCTCGTGCTGTCCTCGCGCGATAGCACGCAACATCTGGCGCACCGCCTTGCCCGTATCCATCACCAGCCATGCCGGAATGGGATCCTTGGCTCGCGGATGGAAGCCTCCGCGATTATCGACGCGGCGGATATTGCTGGCCACGAAGCCCGGGCTGATCAGCGTTACTTTCACTCCGGACTTCTGCAGCTCCGGGCCGATACAATTCGCCAGCGCGCGCAGGGCAAATTTGCTCATGGCATAGGGAGAAGTTCCCGGAGCGGCTCCCCAACCCGAAATGCTTCCCATGATCGCGATGTTGCCCTTGGCCTTCTCGATTTCCGGAAGCGCCGCGTAGATGGTGCGCAGCACGCCAAATACGTTGGTCTCAAACTGGCGGCGGTAATCCTCGAGCGACAATTTCTTCAGCGCGCCCACCACTCCAAAACCAGCATTGGCAATGGCGACATCGAGCTTTCCCCAGTGGCTCACGTTTTCGGCGACGGCGCGCTCGAGCTCACCATCGCGCGTAACGTCGCAGGCGATGGCGAGAGGCTTCGAGCTCTCCGACGCCGCAATTTTGTGCACCAAAGCTTCCAGCAAATCCGTCCGGCGCGCCGCCAGCGTCAGCTTCGCGCCCGCACGGCCCAGTTGCAGCGCGAGTTCCTCCCCGATGCCAGAGGAAGCACCGGTGATGAGGACGACCTTGTTGCGGAAAAATCGTTCGATCGTGGACATGAAAGGGACGGCAAGCCGTCCCAAGAGCTTCACATAATGCCACAAAGGCAGCGCGACCCTGCCGCGTCATTGTGGCTACGGCGGCTATCCCACGCTGAAAGGCCAGGGCCTGAAGATCATCAGAGTCATTAGCAAAAAGCCGATCATGGCGATATTCTTGCCGAAATGCACCTGCTCGTTCATGCGCGCCTGCGGATCGGAAATCGTCCAGAAGTTGTGAATCTTGAAGGTGACGCCGAGCAGGAAAATGATCAGAAGACCGGTGCCGATGGTGGGATGGTAACCGAGCAGAAAACTTGCGCCGCCGAGCACCAGCAGGACGCCCGTGCCCAATATCGCCAGTTTCGCCGACGGAGTGCCTTTCGCTTTCGCATAGCCCGCCATCATGTCCGCGTTCTTGAAGTGATTGAAGCCAGCCATGAGAAAATATCCGCCCACGATGATGCGCCCGATCAGGAAGAGGATCTGCAGATCTGGAGCAAGTCCATCGCACGACCTCCTTGTCGCAGTGGCAGAGTTGAACTTTCGGTTCGATGCAGTTTCCGATGACCCGTTACCGCGGCCCTATATTACTCCCACGCGGCGCCGGATTAACTAACCCGTGAACCGGAGTTAATTCGGCCCCAATGAGATTTCTTCAAGGACTCCAATTGGGGCAGGCAGAGAAATTACGCCGGTGTCTACCAGACACTTCACGATTTCTTCGATTTGGTGGATCGCACTCCCTCAAATGCGTTCAGAATTTCGTCGGGCAACGGGCCATCGAAGTCATCGGCAATTTTAATGGTGTCGCCATATGCTCCCAGGCTACGTTTGCGATCACCATCCACCACGGGGACGAGCCGAGCCACCGGCACGCCGCGCCTCGTGATAGAGATTACTTCGCCGGCGGCAACGCGCTTGAGCAGCTTGGATAGCTGCGTTTGCGCTTGACGGATGTTGACCTGCTTCATGGGTTTGGACTTAGTCTGGTCACTAGACTAAGTTGCGTCAAGAGGCCTTAGCGCCTTGGCGTCAAAGGCCGGATGCAGGTCTTCAGATGCGGGCGGCGTCGGCGACGGGAAGCCGCCGGCGATAATCGAATGGCGGCAGGGCGGTCTGCACCAGGCGGCTGAAGTCTTCCACTCGATGGCCGAGCACGCGCTTGGGTACGACGCGATAAAGCCGCGGATTGAGATACAGCAGGTAAACGTGGCGGTCTTCCAGATAGCCGACGAGCTCACTCCAGCGGCGGCGGCTTTGCGACCCCGGATCCACGACGTGGAATCCTTCCTCACTGAAGTACATGCGCAACGGCCCGTAGTAATGCCGGCGGAGCCGCACAGCTCTCGTCAGAAAGAAAACGAATGCGCCTAGAACCACGGGAACAAGCCAGGCAGGCAGCCGTCCCGCGCGCGCTTGGGAGATAGACATGAGGATCGCGACGAGGAATGCGGCTGTAGCCACAGCCATCTTGAGCACGCGCCTCCATCCTCCTCCTCGGCGCACGTGCAGCAATTTGGCATGCCAGAAGTCAGCCGGCGTGTGCGCAAATTCGACGGGAGTGGCGGTGAACGGCCGGTCCGTGTGTAGCTTATCGAGGATTAGGCTGCGAAACTCGGTGAGTTCGCCTTCGGTGGCAAAAGCCGATTTGGGAATAGGGAAGGACTCATTGCGCGTGAGCGGAATCAGGAAAGACGCCGTTTCCGTGAAGCCGGTCAGCTCGGCCCAGGGCCGCGCCACTAGGCCGCATTTGCAGCTCAGCGCCAGCGATTCGGCAGTAGCCTCCACGGTCCGGGAATCGCGGCAGTGGATTCTCTCGTAAGCGGCGAGCAAGCGTTTGCTCGCGCCGCGTGCCCCAGCGTCGCAGGGAGCGCCGGTCGAGCAAGTAAGCGCAGGCGCCGACTGCGAAGCCGAGCCCCATCGATGCCAGTGCTGCGGCGGGAGGCGGCTGTTGCTGGCTCGCCTGCTGCATCACCACGCCCGCGCCGGGAAGAATCAGGGAAAGGGATACCAATGCAGCGATCAGCCAAAAAGCTGTCCGGCCCGGATTATGGCGCCGAGGCGGCTGCAGGGTGCGGAATTCAGGTAGTGAAATCCCGAAAGTGATTTTCACCGGGGCTATTCTAATGGCAAGCCGCCGCAGGCCCAAGCCGTTGCTCGCCGCGTCCGTGGCAAAGAGTAAACGTGATCGGTGCGATGAATGGCGACGAAAGTGGCGGCAGAGCACTCGCCGCAAGATCGATAAAGTTTTAGCCGAAATTTCATTTGACTTGAGATTTCCTGGACTCCACAATCCGCCCATCAGAAACACCACATTAGGCCCCTATCTCACTACGAAGGAGAAGAAAATGACGCCGAAGCATTGGCTCCGGGCCGCGGCGACTGCCGCTGTTTTTGCTGGGATCCTCCTCGCGGGAGTCGTGATCAGTTCAACACGGGCTCGCGCTGACGGACAGGATGACGAGAATTCAAAAGTTAAAATCGGCTTCGAGATAGCGCCCGTCAAGCTGAATCTGGCCGGAAAGGACAGGGAATTGGTCGGACTCGGTAGCTACATTGTCAACGCACAGGCCGACTGCAACGGTTGCCACAGTGTCGGCCCGACGACCGAATTCGCCGACGGTGGGAATCCATACTTTGGTCAGCCGACCAAGGTCAATCCGGCAACTTACTTGGGCGGAGGCAGGGATTTCGGCGCTTTCCCCGGCCCAGGTCCGTTTCCGCACATCATCTCGCGCAATTTGACGCCGGATAAAACCGGGCGGCCTGAAGGCGGCCACACGTTTTCGGAATTCGTTCAGATCATGAAGAATGGCACAGACTTTGATCAAATTCATCCGACATGCACCGGCGCTCCGAACGGAACTTGCCTGCCGCCTCCGTTCGATGGCGCTCTTCTGCAAATCATGCCATGGCCCATTTTTCACAACATGACTTACCATGACTTGCATGCCATCTACGAATATCTGAGTGCGATCCCCTGTATTGAGGGACCGGAAGACCCCAGCAGCATCCTTCACAACGATTGTAAGTAGTTCGATGAACTAGCTCGGGCGTGTCCAGCGCGCGCCGACGATATCAAGATGGGCGGCTTCTACGGCCGCCCGTCTCTTTTGTTGTAATATTTCTCTCCGCAGCACTGGAACCATCTACAGGGCGCTCCGAAGTCGTACGTGTAGCCTAATAGGAGATCACCCACGTCCAACCTGTGAGGGTCTTGCCGCAAGGTAACGGGCAGGCAGGGCATAGCCGAGAACCTCGCCGCCTTGCCCACGCGCTCGTCCGCTACTCACCCCTCGAGGGACATGCTGACTCACGCGCTGATCACGATGCTGCATCTGCAAGCCACCAGGAGCCTGATTGCCTGGGCGCGCCGCGTGGGCGGACCCGGCCTGATCGTGCTCGGCCTGATCGATAATTCAGCCATTCCGGTTCCCGGTAGCGTGGACGCGATGACCATCGTTCTGGCGGCTTCCCAGAAGAGTTGGTGGCTTTACTACGCGCTGATGGCCACCATCGGAGCCGTGCTTGGCGGCTATATCACGTACCGGCTGGCGCGCAAAGAGGGCAAGGCCATGCTGGAACGGCGAGTCTCGCGCAGAAAAGCACAGAAGGTTTACAGCACGTTCGAGAAATGGGGCTTTTGGGCCGTGCTTATTCCGGCGATGCTCCCACCGCCGCTGCCGACGTTCCCGTTTCTGCTGGCTGCTGGCGCGCTGCAATATTCCAGGAGCAAATTCCTGGCGGCGCTGGCCATCGGGCGGGGGATTCGTTACACGCTGCTGGCGTTTTTCGCGGAGCGATACGGACGCCAGATACTTCGGTGGATGGTGGAGTACCGGCAGCCGATACTCCTCTCCGGAATCGCCGCGGGCGTCGCAGCGTCGCTATACTTCTTGCTGCGCTACAAACGCAGCAAGCGCCCCAGCCCCAGCCACTAAGCCTGAGAAGCCCTTGCCCCAGGCGTCGTCGTATTCCGCCGAAGGCTTGGCGGCGATCACTTCTTCCACGCTCTTTCCGCTGGACTTCAGCTTGGCCACGCCGGATGCAACGGCGAAAACCTATTCGCCGAAGATCTCGCAGCCTGGAAACGTCAATGCAAAGCCATACCATCGGCTGAAGACCTGTTGCGGACGCTCCATTGCCAGGCGCTTGCCTCCGCGACCGAATAGCGCGCCATCGCGCACGACTGCGCCGTTATCGAGGCGGATCTCGCCATCCTGCATTTTGGCCGCGGACGCGTTGACGAATAGCGCCGCAGGAGTGTTGGTATCGGAATTGACGAAGATCAGCACCTTTCGTCCGTCCAATCGATCGATGAATGCTCCACCGTGTTCCCGAATGCGCTCCATCGGATAGTATCGGTGAGTGGCGCTCGTCCAGACTCCCAGCCCGAGCTCCATGCGAGGGCGCCGCTGGTCCTCTTTGCCGAGCGTCCCGACGAAACGACCACCCATCTCTGCGTTGGGGTCAGGGCCGTGCTGGCGAGTGCCGCCATTCGGCGGACCTCCCGCCGACCCGAATTGGCGGCCACCTGCGAAGTAGATCCGGTCCGAGATCGCGATCTGCATCTTCGGATCCATCGCCAGGGCCTGCTTCACGTTCATTTGGAGGAGATTTCCCACAGGGCCAAGGCTGTGGCCCACCAGAGGACCAAAAAGGGCCTCGCCCATGATGTGGCTCCACAGCGTTTTCGTCTCTGCGTCCTGCATGACGAAGAGCCCATCGTAGAGGCCAACATTGGTGAAGTGGTGCAACTGGCCGTCGACGTCGGGAACCAAACTGGTCCCGGTGTTACAGGCCGGTCAAAACGCGGCCATCCAGTCCTTGCCGCCGGCCCGGCCTTGGGCGAGGTGATGGAATACCATCTGGTCGGTGAGCAGCGCCAGGTTTCCCGCGGCCGTGGTGGTCACGAGGACTGGTGTGTCTTCGGCAACTCTTCCGTCCTTTAGCACGTTCTGTAGGGGCTCGGTTTGCTCAACGTCGAACGTCTTGAAGAGCCCGCCGTTCGGCGAGAACCGCCGGATATCGAATCCGGGCTTGGCCGGACCATTCGGGAGCTGCGCGGGCGCATTGCCCTGTGCGAATCCCAGGGCCGTGCAGGCGGCTCCCAGCACTGCAACCGTCAACAGCAGGCGCAGGGACTTCGTGCGGCTTTCGGAGTTAGATGTCGACATAATTTCCTCCTGCCCGATTCGGGCATATTAGCACCAACGCTGCGGTGCAGGCGCGATAGCATCTACGGGCGTCTATTAGGAGTTGTCGAGGATCGTAACTGAGGACCGTGGACGACGACGCGGGCGGGCGGTCCCAGAAAGGCAGCGGCCCATCGGTTAGCACTATGCGTGAGTGCTAACCGATGGGCCGTTTCGGAGCAGGAACGATGGAATCAGCGCGATCGAAAATCTTGCCGGGCGAGCGCCTTAGCCGGCTTCATAAAAATCTGGCGTAGCGCGAAAGCCGCCCACGACAGAGCAACGAAAACCCTTATGGCGCTCATGTGACCCTTCCCGGAACTTCCACTCTGCTGTTTCCGTGATCTCATCGTCCATACTTACGATTCAGAAGATAGCCTCTGGGGGTTAAACCCGGCAATGAACGGATGGTTCCACGGACGTAGTACTCGCGGGGCTTGGCCTCAGCTGTTCACGGAACTTTTGCCCGGCTGTAACCGCGGCGTAACCTGATTCTCACAGAGTGCCTGCGACCGAGCACGCCCGGTGTCCCGCCGGTCGTTCGGTACTTCTCCTAAAGAGGAAGATCCGCTAAATGAATAAGATAACAGCGATTTTGTGCCTCTTTGCCGCGGGAATGGCCACAACCGCCTCCGCGCAAGAAGGTGCGGTTCCCAAAGGTGTACCGCATCTCGATCACGTCTGGGTGATCGTGATGGAAAACCACGGATTCGGCCAGGTGGTTGGCAACGCCAACATGCCCTTCACCAACAAGTACGCCCAGAAGGTGAACTCCGGGAGGAATTACTTTGCAGTGGGGCATCCGAGCCTCACCAATTATCTGGAGATTGTCGGAGGCTCCAATTTCGGCATCCGCGATGACAATTCGCCCGACTGGCACAATTCGACCTGCACCCCGAATCTCGCCAACGGAAGCGTCTCGCTCGAGAGCACGTCAACTCCGATTTGCCCGATCTACGGCACAGGCACCGATGCCGCCACACCCGCAATTGACTTCTACAACGAAACCTCCGGACCTCCAGGTGATATCGACGTCGACGGTACGGTGGGCTTTGCCGCCAATACAAAGACAGTGGGCAAAACGATCGCCGATGAACTGGTTGCCGCAGGTCTAACTTGGAAGAGCTATCAGGAATCCCTGCCGCCGACAGGCGCCGACGGCGTCAACAACGCCGATGGCTTCTATTCGAATCTGACGCCCGTTGCCACGCTCTTACCGAGTTCGGGTTTCACGAACGCAGATGTAGTGGCTCTCTACGCGGTGAAACACAACCCCTTCGCCTATTTCCAGGACGTTCAGAAGGGTTCCAACCCGGAGCTGAGTCTTGGCCGAATGGTGGATCTCGAAGGCAAAGGCAGTCTGTTCGCCGATCTCGCTTCCGGCAATGATCCATCGTTTTCGTTCATCGCCCCGAACCAGTGCAACGACCAGCACGGCCGCGGGAATGCCGGTCCCGTATGCGCGTTCGATACGACCGACAATGGCACGCTAACTGGCCTTAACCCGGGGCTATGTATCGTGGCGATCAAACCATTCAGACCCTGGTTACCGCCATTCACGAATCCTCCGCGTGGAAGGAAGGCCAGAACGCCATCGTGGTTGTGTGGGACGAAAACGATTACAGCGTATCGCCCACGACGAACCAGGTGCTGCTCACGGTAGATACCAACTATGGCGGCAAAGGTGTGCAGAGCAACAAGTTCTATACGCACTTTTCGCTGCTCAAATCGCTCGAGGCTGGATTCGGATTGCCTTGCCTGAATCACGCCTGCGATGCGGGAACCAAGGTCATGTCGGATCTCTTTGCTTCCGGAGAAGGCCACGACGACGGCAACTGAAGTTGCAGCGACAATGAAAAGCGCCCCGGCCCGGATCCGGGGCGTTTTCATTCGGTTCCTGCGTACCACGAGATTGTTCGCTGAGCCAGGAAGTGAAGGCGACAACTATAAAGCACGAATGTGATATGCTTTTTCGCACTTAAGGGAGGCGTTATGAACAATCTGACCAAAATGTTTTTGGGTCTTGGGCTTTCCGTGCTGATCAGCTTGCCCGTTTTAGCTGCGCTTAAGTCAGGCGATAAGGCGCCCGCTTTCTCGGCTCAAGCTTCATTAGCTGGAAAAGAATTTAACTTTTCTCTGGCAGATGCGCTGAAAAAGGGCCCGGTGGTCGTTTATTTCTATCCGTCTGCCTTTACCAAAGGGTGTGATCTTGAAGCTCACACATTTGCGGAGATGAAGGACCAATTCGACGCCGCTGGCGCCACGATCATTGGTGTATCGGCCGACAGCATCGCGCGGCTCAATCAGTTCTCCGCGGACCCGGAGTATTGCGCCGGAAAGTTTCCGGTAGCCTCCGACGCAAAGGGCGACATCTCCTCTTCCTACAATCTGAACAAGACCGCCGTAAAACCTGGCCAGGCCGATGTGCGTGGCGTTGCGATCGACCATGACTTTATCGAACGCACCACGTTTGTCATCGGCAAAGACGGCAAGATCGTCACGACGTTATCGTCGAAAGACGACGGCCTCTCACCCGACGAGCACGTCAAGAAATCATTGGCGATCGTGCAGGGCCTCAAGTCCAAATAGCCGCGGCCAGATAGCCGGTATCCCAAGCCGCTAACAGACATCCCTCGGTCGGCGCAGCGACCGAGGGATCTGCTTTTTGTTCCACAGTCGGAACAGCAGATTCCTCGTCGCACACCGCGCTCCTCGGAATGACATCATCAGTGATCAGCTAGAGTTCGATTTTTCGCCCGAAATCGCGTCTGCGCTTGAGGTCGATCTTGGTCTTTGCGAGCGGGGATTCCGAGCGCGATGAATTCTTGTTCTTGTTTGATTGTTACGCTAGCGGGGCGGGGGACTTCAGGTAGCGGCCGATGAGGGCGTCGGCGGTGCGGTAGGTGAAGGCGATGACGCTGGTGGTGGGATTGGCGGCGCCGTTTTGCGGGAAGGTCGAAGCGCCCATGATGAACAGATTCGGCAGATCCCAGCTCTGGCCCCAGGGATTGACCACGGACGCATCCGGCGACTTGCCCATGATCGTGCCGCCCTGCACGTGCGTGGATTGATAGCGCCTCGCGTCGTAGCGCTCAAAGCTCGGCGCCGGAATCACGGCTTTTGCGCCCATGGCACGCGCGAGTTCGGCGGCTTTGGCGTTGGCGAATTTAACCATCTCGAGCTCGTTTTGCCGCCAGTCGATGGTCATGCGCAGCAGCGGGTCGCCGAAATGGTCTTTGTAACGCGGATCGAGATCGAAGTAGTGGGTTTTGTAACCGAAGTGCTCGCCCGCAAAACCGATGGTAGCAACCTTGTCATACCACTCGATTGACGCTTTCTTCCACTCCGAGCCCCAGCGCGCTTTCACCGTGGGCGGGACGACGCCGAAGCTCACGATAGGCTGAAAGCCCGTGCCCGCCACCCGGAACGTTCCGCCGCGAAGGAACGGCAGATTGCCATGATCGAAAGCATCGCCATCGAAATCGCTGACGCAGATGCCGGTCGCGGCGGCGCCCATGAAGCGGTTAAGCGGCTTATCGATAAAGACCTGCGTCGGCGCATTCAACTGATGCGTCAGGTTGCGGCCGACGGCGCCCTTGCCCGTCGCGGGATCGTACTGCTCTCCGATGCCGGAGAGCAGCAGCAGCCGCGTGTTGTTCAGCGTCCATGACCCCATGATGACGAGATCGGCCGGCTGGAAGCACTCTTCGCCGTTGGCGTCGATATATTGAACGCCGCGCGCCCGCTTGGCGGCTTTATCGAAGACAACGCGCCGCACCGCGCAATTGTTGCGCAGCGAAACGCTCTTCTGCTTCTCCACAATGGGCAGCAGGGTATTGGTCGGCTGGGATTTCGCGCCGATCATGCAGCCGAACCGGTCGCAGAATCCGCAATACGCGCAGCCCGGGCGCGAGATGCCATCGGGATTCGTATAGGCCTGGCTGATGGTTGCAGAGGGATTCGGATAGGGATGATAGCCCAGCGACTTCGCTGCCTGTTCAAACAGCGCCGACGCGTAAGGCAACTTCATCGGCGGCGTGGGATATTCCTCGCTCCGCGCGCCCTCAAAAGGATTGCCGCCCTCGATCAGCTTGCCTTTGATGTTTCCAGCTTTGCCGGAAACACCCATCAGCTTGTCGCCGCGCGTGTAATAGGGCTCGATATCGGCCCAGGTGAGGCCCCAATCGACGATGGCGTGATCCTCGGGCAGCTTTTTGGCGCCGTAGCGCTCGACGGTTTTCGTATAAAGCTGGAAAAGATCGTCGACGTAACGCGGGCACACCGCGCCCCAGTGTTCTCCGGCGCCGCCCGTTCCTGTGCCGGGCAGGAAGTTGCCGAGTTGCCGGATGGGCACGGCGCGATCGCGCGTGTTGTAGCGCAGCGTGACCGTCTCCTGCGAATAATCCTGCATCATGCGGAAGCGCACGTTGAATTCGAGCTCGTCCATGCCGCCCATGTAGTCGGCCAGCTTGCGCGCTCCGCCGCGCTCGATCACGGCCACGGAAAGGGAAGTGCGCGAGCCGAGCTGCGAAGCCATCAGCAGGCCAGACCATCCGCCGCCGATAATTACCGCGTCGACCTTTGGCAGGTTTTTCATCGTTTAAGCTCAGTAGCAGGCGCTGTCATTGCGAGGGCCGCTTTCGCCCGAGGAATCTGCTTTTTGGATTCGCCTGCAAAGCAGATCTCTCTCTTCGCTCGGGATGACAGCAAAACCCCTTCACGCGGTCGTCTTCTTCCGCTTCGGCTCGCTTTCAGTCTGCTCTTCGCTCGGACGCACCGGCGTCGCCACCTGGCTCAGGCTCACCGGCTTGGGCCGGAACGCTTCGCCATTGTGCTTATCGATGTCGTTGACGTTGCTCATGCGCGGGCCGGGGAAGCCGATCAGTTGCCAGCCCACCATATCCACGTTGCCGCCGTGGATGGGATCGCAGAACATGCCCTCGATGGTGTTGCGCCGCAGCAGCGTGAAGAAAACGGAATTTTCGATCTGCTTCAGTTTTTCGTCCTGCTGCGCGGGCGTGAGCGCGTCGAATCCGGCGAGATCTTTTAATCCTTGGCGATAGACGTCGCGCGGCGCGGCTTTGCCCTGATAGCCGAATTCCGCTGCGAGCGCATCGTCGTAGGGCTCGTGCGTGTAGCGGCGTGCGTCGCGTCCCCAGGGGCCGGCGAGCTGGCGGTCGATGAAGATGACCACCCCCGCTTCGTGCGCGCCCGGACCGGCATCGTCCGCCGGAAAAATGCGCGAAGCCGCGGCCGCCACGATGGCAGCTTCCGACTCGGTGAAAAAGCGCAGCGGGACGCGTATTGTGGTCGAAGCTGCGGCTTTGCCGGATTTGTCTGCTTTGGCGACTGCGGATTTATCTTGTGCGGAAAGGCGCGAAACGTTGCGGTCCAGCGAATAAACGATCACTCCGCCCACGCTGGCCGCGGAAAGAACCAGAAAATGACGGCGCCGCATGCGCGCGAGTCTACCACAATTGGCGCTCGGCCACGCAACGCTAATCGGCCTGAGCCTGCGAGAGTTTACTGCGGGTTGATTTTTTTCGGCGCTTTTTCGTGGGCGGAGACGGAATCTCGGTTACTCGGAGATCCATCGCGCTTGCCCAGTTCGAAATCCCTGGCTGGCCTAACGCTTTCTTCAGCTCGTTGAAGATCTTCACGCGCTTCATAACCATCTGTCGTTCCCTTACTGCGGTTCCGAGCAAGGGTCGGGTGCTCCGTTTTCTGGCGCCGGGCGAACAACTCGGAATCGTACCGCCTTGCCCCACCCTAGCTCGTCGCGCCGCTTTCGGAGCACCCAGCCCGCTACTTGTTACCCGAGGGGCCAAGCTAAACTTATGATGCTTGCACCCCGCCCGGTGTCGCCTCTTCTCAATATACATAGGTTTAGATTGCTTTCCTTAAGTATGCTTTGGCTGAAGTTCCGGGCGGAGCGACGGATTCCGCGTTCGACTCGATTTAACGCACGCAGGCCAGCGCTACACACGACAGTCCAAATTGTCCTGAACGCCCGATCCGCCAACGCTGTTCACCGCGATGAGCAGCCGATAAAATTTGAGCATGACGACCCACACCGCATCTCTGGCGACCGACTACCGCAGCGCGTTTGCCGAATTCGAAGGCGTCGCTTATCTGAACGCCTCCCTGCAAGGACCCATGCCGCTGGTTGCAGTTCGTGAAGCAGTGGCCGCGCTCGAATGGAAAAAGCATCCCTATCGCGTGCCCGACAGCGCGTATTTCGATCTGCCCGATCGAATTCGGGAGAAGGTCGCGCGCCTCGTCGGCGGACAGGCCAGACGAAATTGCGGTAACCACCGGCACGAGCGCGGGACTCGCGGCCGTCGCCGCCGGCATCGACTGGAAACCCGGCGACGAAGTTCTGGTCGGGCGCGGAGAGTTTCCCGCGCATTTTTCCACCTGGCTTCGCTATCAGGAAGCCGGAAAACTGCGCGTGCGGGTGGTCGAGCCGAAAGGGCGGTTCATTTCCGCCGATGACTATATCGAGGCGATCGGTCCGCAAACGCGGGTCATCTCGGCCAGCCTCGTGCGTTTCGATAACGGAGCGCGGCTCGACGCCGCACGCGTGGCGCGCGCCTGTGAAAAATTCGGCACGGCGCTGGTGCTCGATCTCGCCCAATGCGCCGGAGCCATGAAGATCGATCTTCGCGAACTCGGCGCTTCGATGGCGGTTTGCAGCGGGTATAAGTTTCTCTTTGGCCCTTACGGCACCGGATTTTTCTGGGTGGCGAGCGAATGGACCGAGCGATTACCGCTGGGCGCGGTTTACTTCCTGGCCCTGGAAGGTGCGCGGGAATTTCATGCCTTGCCCAGCGGCGATCTGCGTCCGGCGACGGGCGCGCGCCGTTGGGATTCCGCGGAGCCCGCGAGCTTCACAAATCTCGCCGCTTTTGACTCCGCCCTCGATTTTGTGCTGCGCATCGGGGTGGATGCGATTGAACGCTATAACGACGCGCTTCTCGCGGAAATCCTCGATGGCCTGCCGCGTACGAATTGTTCTCTCGCATCCCCGGCGGAACGTACACGTCGCGGGCCCTATACATGCGTTTCTGCCCGCGATCCCCAGGAGACTCAAGCGCTGTATGAAAAGCTGCGCGCCGCGCAAGTCTCGGTGAGCCTGCGGGAAAACGCTTTGCGCGTCTCGCCCCACATCTACAACACACCTGAAGACATTTCCCGATTCATGAAGATTTTATCTGAATGAACTAGGCGTGAGCTTTTTCGCTCCGACGCTACCGCGTCGCTGCCTCAGCTGAAATTGCGGGCGGCCCGGCGGATGGCGCGTTCGATCTTCATCAGGGGAAGCTGCACAACTTTGCCGTGGCCCGGAGCGAGGCACGTGGGATTGAGATCCCGCAACAGGTACGCGCTCTCGAGCGCCAGCTTCTTGTCCCAAGTGAAAATCGCTGGAAAAGGGAAGAGCAGCCGCAGATCGCCGGCCACGGCCACGCCGCCGGCGGTTTGAAAAGCGTCGCCTGTGAGCAGCGCACCGTTGCGTTCGTCGAAAAACGAAAAGTGCCCCGGCGTGTGCCCCGGCGTCGAAAGAGCCCGCAGGGATCCGACGTGATCACCGGGATCCAGCAGCCCCGGTTGTGTCTTCACCGGCGCGAAACGGCCGCGGATCTTCGTCTGCGGCTCCATGCGATCGAGCGAGAAATTCTCCTTCAGCAGCCGCGATTCGCGCGCGCCGATGAAGACGTCCGCGCTCGGCAAAAGTTCGCAGATGGCATCGAGCGAGCCAGTGTGGTCCATATGCGCGTGCGTGAGCACGATCCGGCGGATGGGCAGCTCGAGACGCAGAGCGATCTCCACGATGTGCGTCGCGCGGCCCGGCAGATTCGCATCCACCAGCGTCAGGCCGTCGTCTTCGCGCACGAAGTACGAATTGACAGGCAGGCGGCCGACCAGCCGAAACAGGTCCGGCATCTCACGGATTAATTTCATGAGTTCTCGCCTTTGGATTCCCGATAGGCACCCAAAGGGCAGCGGGATTGTAGCCCAGTTCGCCCGCCGGGCAAGCGACGCGATGTGTCACGTGTTCAGTATTGAGTGAAACGCCACTTCCCGAGCGCATTCCCAACCGTCCGCGTCAGTCCACCGATAAAATAAGGATACGCAGTATTGGTGTTGTCGAGCCGTAAAAGGCCCTGACGTCGTTGGCGCGCGAAAGCTCCTGATGTCCATGACTTTCGCGCGAAGAAATGGCGCTTCTTCGGCCCATAAAAACTCATATGCCGCGCGCCCTGAAATCTGTGCTGTCATTCGTTTTTAGCCTGGCGATCATGGTCGCCTTCATGTACCCGCGAATGGCGCCGATGATTCGTCAGTCTCGCGCAATAAAAAAGGCGCAGGCAGCGCGGCCCGCCCCGCGTCCCGCAGGGCAGGGAACCGCGCAATCAAGAGCGCAATCGGAGCCGCTGGACCGCATCGTCTCCTTCGCAAGCGACGTCACGCTGCGCAAAGACGCCACTCTCGAAGTGCGCGAAGAGTTCGTGGCCCACAGCGAGGGCGATTACTTCCGCTACGGCATGGTCCGCGATCTTCCCATCGATTCCGAAGCGCGCTGGGACCGCCGCCTTGTCGGCGCGTATGCAAAAGACACCGGCATTCGCGTCAAAATTCTGGAAGTCAGCGAAGACGGCACGCCCGTCTCCTACGAGCAGGGCAGCGATTCCGCTTACGAACAGGTGCGCATTGTGCCGTTGGGAGCCGCTCGCGCCCGGCGATCACCGCTTCGTAGTGCGCTACGAAGCGGATGGCGTGACGCAGTTCCTGGCCGATCACGATCAGCTTTACTGGAATGCGCTCGGCCACTATTGGCGATTGCCCGCTGACGAAGCCGTTCTGCGCGTGCACCTGCCGCAGGAAGTGCCGGCCGGCGTGGTCACCGTAGAAGCTTACGCGGGCGGCCGCGGAGCAAACCTTGAAACCGTTGGGCGCTTCGGAAAGCAAGTCGAACCCAGCGCCATTGCGGATGGCTTCGAGTTTCGCACGGCTAATCTCCCGTGGGCCGGGAGCCTGAGCGTCTCACTCACTTGGCCGAAAGGATTCCTGACGCCGCCAGCATTGGGACCCCTGGCGCATGACGGAGGCCTGCTGATCGCGCCCGCGCTGCTGCTCCTCTACTACGTCGTCGTGTGGCTCGCGCTTGGGCGCCAGCCGCAGCGCGGCGCCATCGCCATTCAGTATCAGCCGCCGCAGGGCCTTTCGCCTGCGGCGATGCGCTACATCCGCACCACGGGATGCGACGGCCGCACGCTCGCGGCCACGATTGCGCAACTCGCAGCTCGTGGCTGCATCGAGATCGATCCCCAAAACGGAAAATACACGGTCACGCAGCTCAAGTCCGTCGATCCGAAGAGTCTGCAGCCATCCTTGGCCCCAGAAGAGCTGGGCTTGTTTTACGAACTCTTCGAGGATGGCCCCACAGTTGTCCTCGATACGAAAAACGGCGGGCCGCTGAATCGCTATCTCCTTCAAATCAATGTCGAGATGCAGAAAAGGCTGAGCAACGTTTACTTCACGCGCAACGCGCGCTGGCTGGCGCTGGGTACATTCGCCTCGTTTCTCACCGCCATCGCTATGGCGCTTACCGCGCACGGCCGAAATGGCGACCTGATGACGCTGCTCTTCCTCACCTGGTGGTTTTTCTTCTGCTTCTTTTTCCTCGGGCTGATCGTGGTGATGACGTTGCTCCCGGCCTGGAGCCGCATCATGCGCGGACTCGGCGGGGCAAAAGAAGTGCTGATCGGCTCGGCGGTCGTCGCCGTATTCGGTGCAGGCGGCGGCTTCGTTCTTTGGCAACTGAAGTCCAGCGCGTCCGCTGGCCTATGCGCTTTCGTTGCTCGCGCTGGTCTTCATCAATCTCGCAGCGTTTCCCGCGCTGAAGCGCCTCACGCCGCAAGGACGCCAAACTCTCGAACAGATCGAAGGCTTCCGCCTATTCCTGCAAAAAGTCGAACAAGATCGCATGCAGCGCCTCACCGCTGCCGATCCGCACTCGGGCGCCTCGTCCGAATTTATGCCCTATGCCATCGCGCTCGATCTCCGTGAAGCCTGGGGCGACCACCTCGCCGAAGCTTGCGTCGTCACCACAACCACGCGCTAGCATGTGGTTGTCTCCCCGTAAAGGAGCAATCATGGCTCGTTTCGTTGGCGACCGCTGTCGTAAAGAACTAACCCCCAGCCTCTAAGTCGCCTACTTGATTCCCCTAGTGGCCGCCACTGCATTTGTAGTATTCACGCGAGAAGGGCCCTCAGGTAATCTCCCGCTCAACGGTGTGTGACACAGGGCGTGTGTCCCCTGTGACGAAGATCAGCCACTCCAGCTCAGGCCCGCTCTTCTGTCCGGCGGAGGCAGTTTCGATCGCCACGAGAGTCCGGCTTGATAAGCAAGGTTCCGTTTAGGGGGAGATCTATGGACGTGCGAACCGTACTTTTGGGGCGTTTCAACTCTTCTTATTCGCATTCCCGGCGCATGCAGATGATCGCAGCGGCGATACTCTCGTCAAATCCGCGTCGAACTGTTCGCAGAGCAGCTTCCTGGCTCGCGCCCATCGCAATCGTGATCGGCGTGATTATTTCTGCCGCGCCCTGGGTTTCGGCACAAGCGCCTCAGTCCCCGAGTCTCAACCAAGTCGCCACGTTTAGCTTTCACCCCTCGTCCTCGGGAACTATTACGGTCACGCTTCCCCAGATTATTCACCAACACGCCACGATCATTGTGGGCGTGACCTTTTCTCCTGCCGATATTACCGGCGCAACGATTGGAGAGGTCGGCGGAGGAACAGGGGACGTGCAGAGCCTTAACCGGGGGCTGCCGGCTTCTATCTTTCACAATGGCCCGGGCGGACCCTTCTATACAAACTTCTATTATGGTCCCAATCACGGCAACCAACTCGCTGGTCTTGGCGCGGGTACGATCACCTTGAATTTCAGCGGCGGCGCTACTTATGCCTTGATCGCGGTTGCGGAGGTTTCGGGGCTGGCGTGCCTGGATTGCCAGGAACTCGACCAATCCGCTTACAACGAATCGCTAAGCCCGACGGCTTCGTGGTCCTCAGGTTCGGCGACAACTACCGCATTCAATGAATACTTATTCTCCTGGGGCGCGACACAAGCTTCCGACTCCACGTGTTCGAGTCCGGGAAACGGCTGGACGCTGGAGAGCCAAACCAATGATCCGTCTGGAGCGGCAGTTTGTTTGCTGGATCAATTCGTGGCAGCGCCAGGGCTTTCCTATGCCGCTTCGGTGAAGGCCAGTCCCGCGGCAAACTACGGGATGGAAATCGTCACATTCGCTAAGCAGATCCCAAGCTCTGGCCAGCCAGCAGTCACGTCAGTGAATCCTTCGTTTGGAGCACAGGGGCAGAGCTTGCCCACCGTGGTGATTGCGGGAAGCGGCTTCGATAGCAACGTGGTGTGCAGCTTTGGCGCGGGAATTACCGTTAATTCTTGCACGCCCAATTCGGCGACGCAGATGGTCGCCAATATCACAATCGCTCCAATAGCGACGGTGGGGCCTCGCAATGTCACCGTCACAAGCACGACGCAAAGTAATTCGGGTGGGACGCTGGCAAATGCGTTCTCGGTTACGCCAGGCGCCGCTGTGGGCAGCATGAGCGGATCGGTTTCGCCGACCAGCGAGACGATTGCGGTGGGCAGCTCCGCCAATTTCGCCGTGAATCTCACTTCCACCGGCGGCTTTAGCGGCCAGCTAAGTCTGGCCTGTAGCGGTGCGCCTTCCGGCGTGGGCTGCACATTCAAACCGGGCGTAGTCAATCTGCCTGCGAACGGCACTGCCAATTCCATACTCACCGTGCAGGTATCCGCCAAGCCTTCCATCTCAATGACGCAACGGCCACCCGCGAATCGGCCGCTTTCCCCTTCGCGTAACTTGCGCACAATAAGCCTTGGCCAGTTGGGTCTTGCGCTGGCGACGCTCGCTGCGCTGCTCTCTTTTGGATTCGTTCGCAGGCCCCGCTTCGATGCATCCAAAGACTCTCGCTTCATGCCCAGCGGCAGCGGCATCGCGTACGGGTGGCGCTCGTGTCTGGCGGGACTCGCGCCGATCGCGTTGGTGCTCGTGCTTGCGGCCGGACTGATCTCTTGTGGCGGCACGACGACGAGAAGCTCGAGTGCCTCGGGCGGAGGAACAACCGCCACCACAGGGGCAATGGGCAGCACCGCCGGAAGCGGCGGTACCGGTGGCACGGCAGGCACCGGCGGAGGCAGTAGCTCAGGCGGAACTAGCGGCGGCACGAGCGGTGGAACCGGGGGAACGACCACCGGCTCGGTTACGACTCAGGTCACCGTGCAGGCCCAGTCGGCCGGCGTCACCGCGAATCTGGGCACCATCTCCATCACGGTTCCGTAGCCGAATTTCATTCGAAACTGGCGCCGAACGCGGCGATGCGCGAAACGCCACCATCTCGCGTGGCCGGTGCTAGCCAAATAGATTTCGGAAGGAGACGGACCAATCCTGTGCCTTGCGCATACGCGCGTGGGCTGGCGAACGTCGAGTTCGCTTCCAGGGTTCTGCGGCTATAAGCCTGCTGAATCGCATCGTCGTGCGCACGACCCACTGGACCACCGCTTCCGTAGCCCGACCCCGCAAGGACGACAGTTCGGTTTTACGTTGCCGATCAACACTTCCGGGCATAGCTTCCCCTCCAAATTCCGCAGGCTGGCTACACACATCTGCCGGGGGCTCGGGTCTAAGTGTTCCAATACTGGCGCAGGCGTACAGCAGTTTCAATACAGATGAATATGGGGAATACGTTAAATACCTCAGTATTAGCCTTGGGGACCAAAGTTTTTCCGTGGAGGCTCCAACCGGTTACGAAAGTCCCTGATATGCCACATTCCCGATGCCGATTGCTCGGCGCGCGACGATTGAACGTCACAGGGCACCTCAACTCCTGCACCTCACTTTTCCGCTTCGAATTCAAACTCCATCGCTTTGCCGCGCACGATATAGCAAAGATAGTGCTCCCAGAAGCGGCGGTAGCGCGGAAAATGGTTGACCAGAAACTCGAATCCCAGCCATTTCCAGAACGAAAGCAGTTTCACGCGCACGGAAATTTCGCGGAACCGTGCCTCGGAGTAATAGCCGAAACCCCCGTGGTTGTGGCCAAAGTAGCGAAAGCTGAAGCTATTCAGATGATTCTTGTGCGTCGGATCGCAAAACGAACTGTAATCCGTGTAGTGCGGCGTTTCGATCCGCAGCGTCCCGCCAGGCCGCAGCAGCCGGTGAAACTCCTCCATGCTGCGGATCACATCGTTTAAATGCTCGATGACGTGAATGGCTGTGATGCGGTCGAAGCTATTATCGGGAAACGGATATGGGAATTCGTCCAGATCGACCAGTACGTCGGGCTTGCTCGCCGGATTGCGGTCGATGCCGATCGCGCCGGGCTGCTTGCGAAGGCCGCAGCCGACGTCGAGCACCAATATCGGCATGTGCGGCGGCACGCCGGTGGCGTGTCCATCATTCGCGCCGGGGTGGGCTTTAGCGGGAACTCCCGCTAAATGCGTTTTGGTTTCGCTGCTCTCGGTTGCCTTCATCCTAAGTCGGCACTCCCGCATTGGCGCTCTCGCCCGCCTTTAGACACGTTGGCCCTTTAAACAGTTTGAATTGTAGCGCAGTGAGAGCGAGCGCAGACGAGCGTTGACGAAGGAACTTTCGCGGGTGGCTGGCCCGTTTTTAGATACTACCCGTTTCCGATACTCTGGATTTGGTCCTCCGGATCAGCGCCCCCGTCAGTGCGTCGAAACGGCCGCGAGTATGTTCTTGAAAAGGCCTTTGAGCTGCCACTCGGACCGCAGATCCAGCGTCGAAGTATCGAAGCAGAACACCTGCCATCTTCCAGTGGAGTTGTGATGGCGGATATAAGCGTCGCGCAGCGCGTCCAGGTACTGCGCGTCAATCGCCATCTCGTAGGGGCGATTGCGCAGACGAATTCGCTCCAGGAGCACGTCGTTTCTCGCGTCCAGATACACCGTGAGATCGGGACGCGACACGTTCACATCCAGCCCGGCGCTGAGCCTCTCATATAACTCCACCTCACGTTGATTGAGGAGCACTCGCGCGAAAATGGGATCCTTGGCCTGCGTGTAGTCCGCGATTACGGGCCGGCTTCGAGCCGCGGGAATGGTTCTCAATTGCTCATAGCGGGAAATCAGAAATGCCAATTGCATCCCCAGCGCCCACCGTTCTCTGTTGGCGTAAAAATCGGGAAGGAACTCGTTGCCGTCGACGTCTTCGAGAATGAGCGTAGCGCCAAGATGCAACGCCAGTAATTGCGCGAGCGTGGTTTTGCCCGCGCCTATCGGTCCTTCGAATCCTATGTATGGCTGGTTAACGATCGGCAAGTTGTTTCGGCTCCCGCGCTACAGCAAGCATTCGCGAAAAAACGGGGCGCTTACAAACTCGAATCCGTAAGAGCTGCACAGAGGCAGCCCCTCATAGGGCGAGGTTAGAAAGCCTCGAATCATACCAAAACACCGGAAGAACATTGTCACAGGAGTTTTAACAGCATTCCGCTATCCGGGCGGAGCCAGCAGACGAAGGCGTCAACCCAAACTTTCGATGGGGATGATTCAAATTTTCCTCGCTTCGATCGCCGAGGTTATGCAACAGTATTTTTATAACTTTTTTATGTTGTTTGGCGCGCTAAGTCGGGAACGGGCCCAGGCCGGAAGGGCCTACGCCAGAAGGGAAGTCCAGCCATGAGCGAGACGCGCATTGCGTTAAATAACAGCTGGGCTCAATCCGCGATGCCGGCAGCCGGTGTTACCGTTGCAGATTTCGCGGCTGCACAGCTGACCAAGGAGCAGGTTCGAGACCGCATCGAGCTGATCGGTGTCGTTCCCGCTATTCGAATTGCATCCGCGGATGATGCGCTCTTCGCCGCAGAGACCATTGCCGAGGCTGGCATTCCGGTCGTCGAGATCAGCATGACCGTACCCGGATCGATGGGCGTTATCTCCCACCTGGCGAAGCATGCCCCGGAAGTGATCATCGGCGCGGGAGGCGTACTCAACGCCAAGACGGCCCGCCAATGCCTGGATCAAGGCGCGAAATTCTTGACTAGTGACGGCCTGGTGCTGGATGTCGTCGAATTTGCGTCCAAAGAAGGCGCCGTGGTTATTCCCGGAGCGTTGACACCCACTGAAATCATCGCCGCGTGGAACGCAGGTTCAGACTTCGTCAAAGTGTATCCATGTAATGCGGTGGGTGGCCCCCACTACATCCGATCTTTGAAGGCTGCTTTGCCTCAAGCGCGCCTGATCGCCGCGGGAGGCGTCGATCAGCTGACCGCCCTCGATTTTATCGCCGCAGGCGCTGCCGCAATTGGTGTTGGCAAGGAACTTTTCCCTGATGAGGCTATCTGGTTGCGCCAGGAACGGCGCATTCAGGAGTTGGCACGCCGGTTCATGAGTTTTGTCGCTAAGGGTCGCCGCGCCTAGGAATCATCCAGAGTTGAATTCGGCGCAGATCGCTCTCGAGCCACATCGATGGCTCGCCGCAGCCAAGCAGAATACCCCCGCCACCACTGCTTACTAGCACACGCCGCTGGGACGCACCGCAGTTCCGGATTCCTGGGTCGGAACGGCCTGCGTGCTTGGCACTGTGTAGGGCGTCGTTCCAGCCAGGTTCGCGGCACATTGCTGGATTATCTGCGGAATGGCAGGAAGTGTAGACGGCAGATTCGGGATCGACGGATCAGGGTTTTTGAAATTAAGCGCGCTGGTGAGATCTCCGACCGTGGCGCGGCGCCAGGCGCTCAAGTTGGGCACTTCAGCACCGAACCGAGTCTCGAGAAATCGCAACACGGAAGTGTGATCGAAGAGGTCGGATGATACGAACCCGCCTCGGCTGAACGGCGAGATGATCAGCATGGGAACGCGAAAACCCAGTCCAATCGGGCCGGTAATCGCGGGACTGCCAATTACGGTTGGGTCCGGTACCGCAGGTGCCGTCACATATTCGCCGGGAGTGCCAAGAGGCGCCGTCACTGGCGCAACGTGATCGAAAAATCCTCCATTTTCATCGTAGGTCACAAAGAAAACCGTCTTTGCCCACAGTGCCGGGTTGGCTCTAAAAGCAGTGACAATGAGCGAAAGAATGCTCTCACCAAACACCGAAGGCGAAGGAGGGTGATCCGAGGTTATCACCGACCCCACCAGCCAGGAGACTTGTGGCAAACTCCCGGACGCTACATCGGTCAGGAAGTCGACGGGGAACTGTGGTCCGAACGCATTTTGGTGCAGCACCGACGCAGGATCCTGAAAATTCTTGAAGTAGGAAAGAACATTGTCCGAGAGAATCCCGCCGAGAAGCGTCTCGTCAGGCGACGAGTAAACCTTCCAGGAAATTCCCCGAGCCTGCAGTTGCTCGGGCATCGTCGTATATGTCAGACGGCCATTAAAGGTCGCGCGGTTTGTGATGATGGTCTGCAAAATCGGTCCGCCGTTTTTCCCATCTGGGTCGAGAGAGGCCGCCATCGTGTACAGGCGATTCGGGTCGGTCGGACCCATCACCGAGCAAAAATAGTTGTCGCAGATCGTAAAGGCATCGGCCAGGGCGTAGTAGTAGGGCAGGTCTGCGCGAGTGTAATAGCCCATGCTGAGTACGGCGTCATTGGGATTAATCGGAAGGCGCGAGCTCACAAAACCATTCATTGCGCCGTTGTTCCAGCTCTGATGCTGCGGCACCCAATCGTGGGTGATGTCGGGCGTGCAGGCTGCATTCGTTGTCGGCGTGTCCAGGTGGAAAGGCAAGAGTCCGCCCACCGGCGGGCTCGTTATGTTCGCTGGATCGGGTTGCTGGAATGCCGCGCTTTGGTCGGAAAATCCGCGGACGCCGCGGTAGCTTCCAAAGTAGTGATCGAAAGACCGGTTTTCCTGAATCAGGATAACCACATGCTCGATGTCGCTTAATTTGGAGCAAACGGACGGAGCGGAAGGAACCGACGAAGCTCCGCCGCAGCCATGCAAACCCAAAGACGCCAGCTCTGCAACAGCCGTTGCAGTCCCGAGTTTCAGTAGTTCCCGGCGAGTGACCTTGTGCATTAACCCTAAGCTTTTGATGCGCTTTCCGGAGCAAAGGTCTGACCGGCTACGAGGGTTCGAGACGAGACGATTACTTACAAGCTTTGCTGCGGTCGGCCTTGTCTTTTGCTTTGGCTTCGGCTGTTGTAAGCCACTCCATATTGCTTATGTCGTCCGCCCCACCGCAGGCAAGTGCCTTCCTGTAGGCGACTACGTATCCTGGTCTCCCGTTTCTGTAGCCGCTTTCGCGCATAAATTGCGTTTTAGCGGCTGTGGTTGTGGAGTAGGTTTCGGCGTTTTTCTTGGCGGCTTTGGAATTGGTGTCCGATTTGGAGGTGCTCGCTTGCTGAGCGGCAAGGCCGAAGGGCAGAGCCACGCAAACGAAGAGCGCGATCACGGGTTTCAACATGGCACGAGTCTTTATCAACAAAGCTCCGGCGTCAAGCTCGGGCGCCGCGGCATCGCCGCGCTCTAAGGCTCTCGCACATCCATTTCACTGGGAGCACAACGGCATTTGTTCTTTAACGGCGCTTTCATAAAAGGCGCGCACATCGTAAGAATGCTGCGTATCGAAATGTAATATCGCTATCTGATCCAGGAACGTTTGCTTGCCGCCGGCTCGAATTTCCACGCGATAGTTCACCAGGCCGGGATTGTCTTTCATCAGGTCTTTGGCGAGCGGGGACAAACACAATTCATTTTTCGCCGCGTCGTACATGATGAATCTGGGAATTGCATTTGCTGCGCGTCTGACGTTCGTTCTTGAACTAACCGTCAGCCATTCATCTGGTCCTGTGATCACGCCTAGTGCTGAACCCGTCTGATCGATCCCCGCGTCCTCCGGCGTCAATGGGTGGGAAGTGGGAGACAGATGCGTTTGTAGAAGGTACGTGCCTCCGGCTGGCAATGACAGTGTGTAGTTAAAAGCGATCCCTATGGGATTGCCTTGCTTCGTTAAAAAAGGCTCGTCACTAGAATGCTCCAGACCGACTTCATATATTTTCCGGCCCTCATCGATCATCAAAAAAGTCTTTTTGATTGGGCCAGGATAGGGCAGCAAAAAATCCATCGTCAGGAAAATCGCACATGCGGCAATAGGAAATGAAACAAGCGAATGTTTCCCTTTCCTAAGAAACGCCCAGCTCGCCCACAGGAGTATCAGAGGAAGAAAAACAAAAGCTCCCACAACAAGAGACGTCCGCGGCTCAGGTGGCGACGAAAATATCGTTAGAAGGCTGTTAGCCGCGTGAGGAACGTTTTCCGCCACGATAAGAATGGAAAATGACGCCGCAATGACAAGCAGAATGTTGTGTTTCGGCGCAGACTGTCGATTGTCCATTATCTTGCCCATCATCGGCGCCATCTCTGATGCCCAGACGTGCTACCCCGCATCTTTTCGAACAATAGCGTAGTTCGGTGGGATAGGTCCCGATGAAGGGCTTATCGGTAACTGGCGTTTCGCGGCCCGCGGCACATTCCTACTAACCGGAGTTAATTTGCCGAAGTCTTGGGAGCGGGTTTTTCGGCTGCCGTTTCCACAGGGACTGGCTCGACTTTGACGCCCTCGACCACCGCATCGCCAGGATTGGCGATGAGCATGTCTCCCAATTCGAGTCCGCTGATCACTTCCAGCTTATCGCCGTAGTCCCGGCCGACCTGAATCTTCTGGAGATGCACGGTGTGGTCGGAACGGACCACGGCGACCTGGGTTCCGTCTGGCGCGAACGACGAGAGACATCGCCGGGGATCAGCAGAGGCGGGTTCGTTCGAGGGCTGCTCAGGTCGACCTGTGCGTACATGCCGGGCAGCAACGCGCCGATCGGGATTCGGGACCTGGATTTCCACGAGCATCGTGCGGCTGGCGGGATCGAGCGAGTTCGCAGTCCGCGCTACGGTACCGGGGAAATTGCGTCCGGGCAGAGTCGGAAATTCTCAATAGGCCGGCTGGCCGACTCGGATGGAACTGGCATTGGTCTGCGGGACGTTGACGTAAGTGCGCAGCGTGCTCGTCTGCGCGACCCGGAACAGAAGCGTGTTGCCCGCGTTCACCAGTGCGCCGACGTCGACGTTACGCAAGGTCACGACTCCATCGAAGGGCGCCTTCACCACGCGGTAACTCTGCACTTCATCCAGGCCCGCCAGGCTGGCTTCCGCAGCGGCCACGTTACTGCGCTGTGCGGCGACGGCCTTTTCGAGCGCCTGCACTCCGGCCGTCTGCGCTTGATATTGCGCCTGATACTGGTCATTTTCCTGCTGCGGGACAACACCCTCGGCTTCACCAGCGTGTTCCATCGCTCGCGCGGTGACGCGAGCGAACTCCAGATTCGACTTGCCCTGCTCGTAATTCGCCAGCGACTGTTCGAGCGCAGCCCGCGCCTGCTCGAGCGTTCGCCTTGGCCTGGCGGATCTGCTGATCCAGTTCCGGCGCTTCAATTTCGGCCATGGGCTGGCCGGCCTGGACGCGATCCCCTATGTCCACCATCCGACGCTTGATGTAGCCGTTGGCGCGAGCCAGAATCGGCGCTTCGGTGATCGCCTGAATATTCCCTGGCAGTTCCAATTCACTCTTGGGAGAGGAACGCCCCACCTCGATCACTTCCATCCTCGGCAGGGCCTGCTCTTGCTCGACGGCCTGATTGCGGATGAGAGTTCTGGCGTTTATGAAGCGGAATATAGCCGGCGAAGAAGGCCAGTCACGATGAGGACGGTCACAGCCAACAAAATCGACCAGAGCGTGACCGCGACGGATGCCACGGCTTCGCCGCCGGCCAGATGCGAGGAGAGGCCGGACCCTTCTGCTCCCGCAGCTGGCGCTTGAGATCTTCAATCTC
The DNA here is from genome assembly GCA_963846235.1 of uncultured Acidobacteriota bacterium. Taxonomy (GTDB): domain Bacteria; phylum Acidobacteriota; class Terriglobia; order Acidiferrales; family UBA7541; genus Palsa-189. The sequence continues at coordinate 173,537 of CAWJVF010000002.1, read as the reverse complement.
CTTGCGCAGCCTTTCTTCGGTGGTCTCTGCCAGGTGCGATTCTCGCGCTTCATCAGACTTCTTCCTCCTCCTGTTCCAGTTGACGCTCGTGATCGACCGGAGGTTTTGTTCTCAGGTAGCTATAAATGATCGGGACGACGAACAACGTGGTCACTGTGGCGAACATCAGGCCGCCGATCACGGCGCGTCCCGAGGGGCGCATTTTGCTCTCCGCCTTCGCCCAGGCCGAGCGACATCGGAAGCATACCGAGAATCATCGCGGTCGCCGTCATCAGCACTGGCCGGATGCGCGCATAGCCGGCCGAAAGCATCGCCTCGCGGGCCGAAGGCACAATCTCCCGCTCGTCATTGGCGAAAGTCACCATCAGGATGCTGTTGGCGGTCGCGACGCCGATGCACATGATCGCGCCCATCAGGGACGGGACGCTCAGCGTGGTGCCGGTGACGAACAGCATCCACAAAATGCCGGCCATCGCGCCCGGCAGCGCCGTCAGGATGATGAAGGGGTCGAGCCAGGACTGGAAGTTCACGCGTCATCAGCAGATACACCAGAACCACGGCGAAAACCATGCCCAGTCCCAGGCGGAAGAAGGATGATTGCATGGTCTCGTACTGGCCGCGCAAGGCGAACGTGGTGCCGCGAGGCAGATGGGCGCTCTCCTCTCGCACGATCTTTTCCACCTCCGCGCCGACGCCGCCCAAATCCCGCCGGTCCACGTTCGCGTACACGTCAAAAACCGGCTGGACGTTGTAGTGGTTGACGATCACCGGCGCGTAGTCCCGTTGAACGGTGACCAGATTCGAAAGAAGCTGCGTGCTCCCCGCCATCGCTCCAGGATTTCCGTAGGCTTGGGAAGAGCCGCTCGGGAGATGCGCCGACCGAAGCATTCCCTGCCGCGGCCGCGCCGGCTTGCGAACCCGGCGTGGTGGTGTTGACCACGTTGCTCGCCACCGACACAGGCGTGCGCAGCAGAGCATCCAGCGAATCGATCCTGTATTGAGGCGTCTGCACGCCAACGTTGTAGTTGACGCCGTTGGCCCAGTTCATCCAGAAGTTCGGCGCCACCTGGCCGCTGCCGCTGAGAGAGATCAGCATGCTGCTGGTCACGTCGCGCTGCGTCAAACCCAATTGCGACGCCTTGACTCGATCCACGTTCAAGCGGATTTCCGGCTGGTCGATCACCTGGTGAACATGAACATCGGCGGCTCCGGGGATGCGCGAAATCCTCTCCGCGAGCTTCTGGGCGATCTTATAGTTCGCGTCCGTATCCCGCCCGACTACCTGCAAATCGATGGGCGCCGGAAGCCCGAAGTTCAAAATCTGGGTGGTGATATTGGCCGGCTGGAAGAAAAAGGTCGTGTCCGGGAACTTCTCGCGGAGGCGTTTCCGGAGGCGCACCTCATAATCGCGGGTCGAGCCGTGTTTCTTGCTTCAGCGAAATCAGAATTTCGCCGTCGGCGCTGGAGATGGTCGGAATCTCTCCCTGGGCCAGGCAAGCCCAACAATTCACGACCCCGATGTTGTCGATCAGCGTGTCCATCTCGCTCGGCCGGGATTACATCTCGGATTTCGCGCTCAATTGCGGCGAACCTTACCTCGGTCTGTTCGATGCGCGTGCCGGCCGGAGCGCGCGCATCCAGCCGCATCTGGCCGGAGTCGACATCGGGAAAGAAATCCTCACCGACCAGCCATGCCAGGCCCAGCGAAGCGATCGAAAAAGCCATGAAGGCTGCAAGAACTGGTCCGCGATGCTGCAGCGACCAATCCAGCAACCCGATGTAACGGAAGCGAAGCCGCTCGAACAACCCGTTAAACACAGAGTGGACGCGCCAGAAGAACGCCCTTCGCTGCCGTCTGACTCTCCGTGTGTCTCCTGCCGGTATAACTCCACCTCGGACTTGAGAAGATAATGCACCATGGTCGGGATCAGCGTGCGCGACAGCAGATAGGAAGCGAGCATGGCGAAAACCACCGCCATGGCCATCGGCGTAAACAGATACCTCGCCGTTCCAGTCAGCAGCAGCACCGGGACAAACACGATGCAGATCGAAAGCGTGGAAACAAACGTCGGAACGGCGATCTGCGCCGCGCCATCGAGGACGGCGCGCACCAGCGGCTTTCGCATGCCGATGTTCCGGTGAGTGTTCTCGATCTCCACCGTGGCGTCGTCCACCAGAATGCCCACCGCCAGCGCCAGCCCTCCGAGCGTCATCACGTTGATGGTCTGTCCCAGCAGGCTCAGGATGCAAAGCGACGCGAGAATCGAGAGCGGAATCGAGATACACACGATCAGCGTGCTGCGCCAGCTCCCCAGGAACAGCAGGATCATGCAAGCCCGTGAGACCGGCGGCAATCAGGGCTTCGCGCAGCACGCCTTGAATGGAGGCCCGCACAAAAATCGACTGGTCGGCCAGCATCGTCACCTTCAGCTCCGGCGGAACCGTGGCAAGAATCCTGGGAAGAGCGGCTTTGACGGCGTTGACGACAGCCAGCGTGGAGGCTTTGCCGGTCCTGGTGACGCTCAACATCACGCCGCGAGTTCCGTCCGTGCGCACAATATTGCTTTGGACGGTGAAGCCGTCCCGAACCTGCGCCACATCCTTCATGTAGACCGTCGCGCCATTCACCGTCTTGATCGGCAGGTTGTTCAATTCGTCGAGACCGACGGGCTGCTGTTGACCTTGATCTGATACTCGGTCTCCGCCATTTTGGCCGTGCCCGCTGGGAGGATCAGGTTCTGCAAGTTCAAGGCGTTCGAGACATCGAGCGGCGAAAGCTGTTTCGCATAGAGCTCATCCGGGTTCAAATCCACCATCACCGCCCGGTTTTTCCGCCGAAGGGATAAGAAACGGCAGCTCCTTGCACGGTGGCGAGCGGAGTTCGGATGAAGTTTTGCCCCATGTCGAAAATTTCCTGCTCGCGCAAAGTCTTGCTGGAAAGGCCAAGCTTCAGGATGGGAACGCTGCCGGCATCGTATTTGAGAACGTTGGCCGGGAACATGCCGGGCGGCATCGAGCGCAGGCCGCTTTGCATTTGCGCGGTCACCTGAGCCACCGCCATATCGATCTGGACGTTCGGGTGGAAGTAAACCCTGACCACCGCGATGTCTTTGTAGGATTGCGACTCGATATGCTCGATGTCGTTCACGCCCGAGGTGAGATTCCGCTCAAAGTTCGTGACGACGCGCTTTTCCATCTCCTCCGGCGCATAGCCCGTAGTACGGCCACACCACGCTCACGATGGGAATGTCGATGTAAGGGAAAATGTCGACGGGCATGGTGACGATTGCGGTTGCGCCGAGAATGGCGATCAGAACCGCCATCACCACGAAGGTATACGGACGGCGGAGAGCGAGCCGGACAATCCACATAATGTCATTTCCTCGTCAACTATATCCCGTCAACGATGGGTCGTTCGGATGGCCTCAACGGCCAACCGCACTGTACTGGAACCCCTATTCGAGCCTCTGGCTTGGTGCAATCGTAACGCTTCCGCATCCCGCGACACAACGAATTTGCCACCCGAAAAGGCCCCAGCGGGCGAGCGTGAGATTGTGTTCCCTAACGCCCGCTAAAACGGAGACGAGATTATCCGAGGGTCGTTTCGCTGGCGGGGCCACAATCCGAGAACAAGACTTCAGAGGACTTTGATCAGGCGACGTTTGAAACGAGAACAGAGTGGCCATCCAAGCTCAGATGGTCAATTGATGGCAAAGCAATAAAAAAGCCCAGCCCCTCCTGTGCTTTCGAGCGCTGCTTGGCTGCAACCTTTGCTAGCGTTCGATGAATTCCAGGACGAGCCATTGCCGATTCGATCGGAATGGCCGACCTGCGCCGAACCCCTTGAGCTGCTGGTCCAGTTGTTGCAAGTATGGTCGGCGTTATCCGTGTAAGCGCGGCCGTCCCACTTCGATCCCGTAAGAATTTCGTGCTCAATCGGTGGCGTATCACCGATGCCGTGAATGACCTGTCCATGCTCGTTGCGTGCGGACTGCTTGAACAGATTGCTGCCGCGCTGCGCCTGGACGAGCGTGTCTCCGTGAAGTTCGCCAAGGTCCGCGGAAATGATGGCGTTTTGCGGCTGCCCCAGTTGCGCGAACGACCAGTTGAACCAAGGCCCGGTGCCGATACGATCGCGCGCGTTGACGGCAGGCTGTCCGGGACGAGCCTGCGTGCTGAGATAGGCGTGCCAGGTTTTACCGCCCGCGCCCACAGCAGCCGCAAGCGCCAGGCAGTGCGCGTCGGCGCCCGCAAGTCCGCCAAGGTCTCCGCCTTTACCGAGACCCACGCTGGTCACGAAAAAAGTCATTCGAGCCGGAGTCGGCGTCGGGGAACCGGGGGGCGGCGCGATGCCCTGAGTATTCGGCGCATTCTGTTGAGCCAGCATCAGGCAAGAGGCCATCATCAAGGTACACAAGACGACAACGTAAGCACGTGGCCTGGTCATGGGCTTCTCCGCCATTCTAGTTAATCGCGAAACAGTAAAATAGGCCCTGGCCATGGGTTTTCGGCAAATCCGCCTGGGCACAGCCGCGCGTTCCGTGAGCGGAGTTCCAGGAACCGCTGCCGCCGCCATTGCGGTCGGGAAAACCGATCTGGGCGTTGGGCCTGCCGTCGGCAGCATTCAGGTCTCCGTTCGACTTTCCAGGGGCTGGGCTCTTGTTGCTGGTCCAGTTATCGCAGGTGTGATCGAGACCGTCGGTGAACGCGGTGCCATCGGTCTGAGTACCAGTGAGCATTTCGTGCCGAGTCGAAAACCGGGTGGTTTTGGCGTAATCCCAGTCGTTGTCGCGTGGATCGGAATAGTCGTACAAACCCGGCACGATCTGGCCTTTTTCCGTCAACCCGGTGAGCTTATTCAGATTATTTCCCTGATGCGCCAGTTCCATCGTATCGCCGTGCAGGTGCGCGAGATCCTGCGCGATCATTTCGCCTTTGAAGTTGTACCAAGGACCTTTGCCGATGCGGTCGCGCGCGTTCACTGCCGGCTGGCCGGGGCGTGCCTGCGTGCTCAAATAGGCGTGCCAGGTGCGATTTCCGGCGCCTACTGCGCTTGCGAGCGCTTGGCAATGCGCGTCAGCGCCGGCGAGTCCGCCGAGATTGCCGCCGTCGCCGATGGGTTCGCTTGTCACGAAAAAGTTCATCATCGGAGAAGGCTTCTCGCCCCGCGGGTACTCCCCGGGCCTTTGGACCTGCGCCAGCAACAGGCAGGAGACCAGCGAAACGGTGCAAAATAACACCAGAGCTGAAGACTTAATCTTCGTCATGTAACCTCCAAATTCTAACCCGGCACTACCAACGCCATTACAACCCGGCCTTACGAGCCAACACGCGCTTCGGAATCGGAGAGACGATCACAACATCGCAGGTCATGCTGTTTTTCTGCAAATAACCCCCGCAGCTTACGCGCCCTGGCGTTGTTTGCCAACTCCCGACAAACGGCATTCTCGGGCGTGGCTTCCACATGACGATAATGTGACTTACAACGACTTAGGACCCATTCGCAGTTGCTATAGAATCTTACTCGTGGCCTGGCCAAGACTTAGCCGCTTCGTCAAAGCCCAATCGGTATGGATATGTCGGACGCACTAGAGCAACGCCTGCTTGAGGTTCTGCTCGACTCCTGGGACCGGAACAACGCGATCCTGCTCAATCTTCTCCGCGCCCTCCCGCGTGGCGGCCTGGCGGCCAGGGCAATGGAGGGCAGCCCATCTGTCGCGGAGCTATTCACTCATATGCACTTTGTGCGACTTGTGTTCGTCTTCGAAGACGCCCCGGACTTCGCCAGAGAGTTGCCTACGGGAGAGTGGGCCGTCGAGAATGATCCTGGTCACATCGCGCGGATGCTGATCGACAGTGCAGAGGCAGTGCGGGACGCCGTAAAGAGCAGGGTGGAAGCAGGGCGGGACATGGACCTTCACTACGACCACCCGATCCTGCTGCTCCAGCACATGATCTGGCACGAGGGCTACCATCACGGTCAGATCAAGCTCGCCCTCAAGATGGCAGGCCACCCAATGAGTGATCAAGAAGCTGGGCCGATCACATGGCGCGTCTGGATGCGCAAGAGTGGGCGGTCTTAGGTCCTGAGAAACGGTGTTATCAGATACTGGCTTTTCGCGTCGTGACCGCATTCCGAGAAGATACCCGATCGGGACCTATTCCTACGTGAGACGCTGGCCGCTCTAAAAATTGCTTCCGGGTGGGCGACGACGTCCGCATCCCGCGACACAACGAATTTGCCAGCCCCCAAAGGCCCCAGCGGGCGAGCGAGGGCCCAAAGATTCCGGCGCTGTTTCTTATGGTGGTGTCCGAAAAGGGACAGTCGGTGGTCGGCTCCTCAAGTACACTCGCTTCGTGCTTCACGAGCCTATGCTAGGGACATTGTTAGACGAGGCCCTGGAGTTTCCGTGGCAGCAGACCCTGCTTGATGCATTGATAGAATGGCACCCCGACTATTTACCCGGGAAAATTAATGCTGCTGAACGTGCGCTTGCCTCGAGGTTTTGCGAACCCACCGACTTAAACGAACAGATCGCCTTAGAAGACGCATTGCACACCTTGCGCCTTTTGTTTCCGAAGGAAGTATCCGGCGGCAAGTTTACGAACTGAGCGCGTTCGATTTGCTTCAAGAAAAGGCTTTCCCGTGATTCGAGGCGGGCATCGCGCTTATCCAATCCACTCCTAAGTTGGCCTTTCGTCCCTTGTGGTTCTAATATTCCCGGTCGTCAGCTGTGCTCTCGCGCATTACGCATGTCCGTCGCGAGCTCTTGTTCAGGTGTGTGAGGCGGAAATGGAGACCATCGGTTTTATAGGTGTCGGCAAGATCGGCCTGGCGATCTCGGAGAACCTCATCAAGAGCGGCCGGCGCGTCGTCGGCTATCGCCGCAGCTCGCTTGCCGAATTCGAAAAAATCGGCGGCGTGCCCGCGCGGTCAGCGGCCGACGTCGGCGGGCAAGCCGAAATCGTATTCTCCTGCCTCCCATCGACGGAGGCGCTCGACGACGTGGTGCAGGGTCCACGAGGTCTCGTCCACACCGCCCGGCCGGGGCAGATCGTGGTCGAACTTGGTTCGCACCCGCTGCCCGACAAGCAGCGCCAGATCGCGCCGCTGGCGCAGAGGGGCGCTACCTTCATCGATGGCGAAGTCTCCGGCACCCCGGGCATGGTCTCGGCGAAGAAAGGCGTCGTCTATCTCGCGGGTGACGCCGCGGCATGCAAGAAACTCGAACCCGTGGTCGCGGGCTTTGCCGATTCGTGCCTCTATTTCGGCGAGTTCGGCGCCGCCAGCCGCGTCAAGCTGGTGAATAATCTTTTGGTTGCGATCCATATCGCGGCCACCGCGGAAGCCATGGCGCTCGGCCTCAAAGCTGGCGTTGATGTGCCGTTGATGATCAAGGCCATCGCCACCGGCAGCGGCGGCTCGACGCAATTTGGCATCCGTGCGCCGTGGATGGCGGAGCGGCGGTTCCTGCCGGCGCAGGGCACCGTGCCCGCATTGCAGCACTATTTCCCTATGATCGGCGATTTCGCAGAGAGCGTTGGCGTGGCCACGCCGATGCTCGATTGCGCCGCGGCGCTTTACGAGCGTTTCATCGCCATGGGTTTCGGCTGAATTCGACGGCGCGAAAATGGTCGACGTCATCGGTTCGTTGCCCCGCTTGACAACGAAAAGAGAAATGAAAACGAAGGCACGAAAAGCGAAGCCGAAAGGAGAGCCCGCATGATCCGCGTGCGCAAAATTGCCCACGCCGGCTATGAAGTGCCGGACCTCGAACAGCAGACCGACTATTACACCAACATCCTGGGCATGACACTCGTCGGCAAGGAAAAGGACGCCACGTTTCTCGCCAACACCGTCGATCATCATTCCGTCGTTTTGCGCAAAGGCCCACAGGCGCAGTGCGTGCGCATCGGCTTTCAGATCGGCGAAGACGACGATCTCGACGCTTTCGAAAAGCAGGTGCAGGGCGACGGCATCAAGACACAGCGCAAAAAGGATCCCGAGCCGTCGATCTCGGAGCTTGTGACCTTCGAGGACCCGAAGGGCACAGCAATAGAAGTATTCAAGCGCGCTGACTTCTCGCACCAGAAATTTCAAGCGAATGGCATCGTGCCGCACAAGCTGGGCCACGTCGCGTTCCATGTCACCGACGTCAAGCGCACCACAAAATTCTATTGCGACGTTCTCGGCTTCCGCGAATCCGACTGGATGGGCGACTTCTTCTCGTTCCTGCGCTGCGGGCCGGACCACCACAGCATCAATCTGGTGGAGACCGGTTCGAATCGCCACTTTCACACGGCGTTCGAATTGCGCGACTGGGGCCACATCCAGACCGCCTGCGATTTCCTCAGCGTCAACGGCTACAAGCTCCTTTGGGGACCGGGACGGCACGGCATCGGCCACAATCTGTTCACCTATCATCGCAGTCCGGCCGGTCTGATCACCGAGCTATACGCCGAACTCGACCGGATGAACGAAGATCTCGGCTATTTCGAGCCGCGGCCATGGCATCGCGATCATCCTCAGCGTCCCAAAGTGTGGGCCAGGGACCCGGAAGCCTCCAATCTGTGGGGCATCATGCCGACCGACGAGATGTTCAAGTAAGTATGACTGCGATGCTGATTGAAGATGAAGGATTGAAAATGGCAAACAGTGAGCGGAACACGACGCGCTACACGCTCGTGACTTACGAAACCGCGCAGGGCCCTCGCGCGGGCGCCGTCTCCAACGATGCCGTTTTCGATTTGGCTGAACTCACCGGCAAACCGTCATACGCATCGATGCTTGGTGTGCTGGACGATTGGGCGAAAGCGGAGCCGCTGATTGAGGCGGCCCTTGCAAAAAAGGGAAGCGGCGCCACACCCGGCTCTCCGCTCGCAAAAGTCCGGCTGCTTGCGCCGGTTCTTTACCCTCCGACTCTCTTCTGCGCGGGCGCAAATTATTCCGATCACATGGCTGAGATGGCTCGCGTTCTCAATCTGGTGCTCGAGCCCGATCCCCGTAAACCAGGGCTCGCGCCCTGGCATTTCATCAAAGCTTCGCGCACGGTCGTGCAAACGAATGCCCGCATTCCACTGCCCGCGGGCGCACAAAAGCTCGATTGGGAAGCGGAATTAACGGCAGTCATCGGCCGCGCTGCAAAGAACGTTCCAGTGGAAAGCGCGCTCGACTATGTTGCCGGCTACACAGTCGCCAATGATCTCTCTGCGCGCGATTTCATGGTGCGGCCGAACGTTGCCGGAAACTTCGCCCTTCAGGTACGACTGGATCGGTCAGAAAAGCTTCGATGGCGCTTGTCCGCTGGGCCCCTGGATCGTGCCCTCGAAACAAATTCCCGACCCGCAGCGCCTGGGCATTAAGCTGTGGGTGAACGATGTCCTCAAGCAGGATTCTGACACCAGCAAAATGATCTTCTCTGTCGCGGAGCAGATCTCCCAGCTTTCCGCGCGGCTCACACTTCATCCGGGGGACTTGATTCTTACCGGAACGCCGGCGGGCGTAGGCATGGCGAGGAAAGAGTTCCTGAAGTCCGGCGATGTAGTGCGCGTCTGGATCGACCAGGTCGGCACGCTCACCAACACACTGGTGTAAGGATGACTCAATGAAGGGGCAACTCTTGGTATAGGCCTGCGAGCCTAGATTAACCCACAATTAGGTCAGCTTTTCCGATCGTATATATTTCTTGACTGGTTTTAACACAGTTTCTTCGTTTATTTTCTTCTCGCGACAGTAAGGCGTCTTGAACCAAGCGGACAGTCTCATGGTTCCTTTGCTGGAATTGCAACGTCGACAGCAAATGGCCACGTTATGTTTTTTCTTTAAAGGTCCCTCATTGTTGAAGTGCTGTATAGTTGCCCCGGAGGCGCCCATCGCATGAGGGTATTGCTTCATCAAAATACCGCAATATACGCAACGTTTGTCTCTTGCTCGAACCTCTCGCTCATCTTGCTTAGAAATACCGTACGTGTTCGACATGGTTCCCGGTCGCCTGTGCACGCGACATTTCGAGATGGCTCGAACCCGCCGCCGTCTAAGTAGAAGCTGGGCGATGTGCGCGGAGGAACGAGTGTATCTGGCGCACTGCCAGCGGGATTCGCTCCTTGGGCTCCTTCCATGGGAAGATGCTCACTTCCGCCTTCGGCGCGAGCATCGCCGCCTCCATGGCCACGGCGTACGGATGTGCCGGGATATCGTCCGGCAGGATTAGCACGGGCGTCTGGCAGTTGCGCACGAAATCGCGCGTCACCGTGAAGACGAAGTCGGCGTTGGTACGGTACATCTTGGTCAGATATTTCTCGACCATATCCATGGTTATCTCAGGTCGGCGCTTCACCAAATCCGGACCCCACCCGGTCATGCTGCCGTCGTACATTAAAGTGGGCATCTCCGGCCGGAACCCGACGGGCTGCGCCAGCACGGCCGCGACCACGCGATCGGGCGCCCGCTTCAAGAGGTTCCAGATGAATGGGCCGCCGATGCAGAAGCCCATCACCATGAACTTGTTGATCCCCAGATGATCCAGCACACCGAGCTGGTCATCTGTGTGTGAATCCCACGGCCGGTCGATCTCCAGCGGACCAGAGGACTGGCCGGGATTGGCGTTGCGTAGGTCCGCTGCGACGCAACGGTACTCGCCCTTGAACTCCTCAATCGAGTTAAAGGGATTCACCAGGCCGGCGATCGTCGAGTTCAATCCTCCGCCGGCGATAAGCAACAACGGGAAGCCGGAACCGGCCTCCTCATAGCGGATGCGAACGGGACCTTTTTCGTAGAACGACATGGCGCCTGCTCCTTTCCCAGTCTCCTGGCCAAACACGCGCGGTACGGCGGCCATCGCCGTCGCAGCGACGCCCGTTTTCAATATTTCGCGTCTGGTTGAATCCATATCGGCGTTCTCCTGATTCTTGCTATGCCCTGCGTGCGGCTCAACGGCGCCGGTGTGCCGAAGCCGCAGCTAGCGGCTAGTAAAACCACGCATGCCTGCATCGATGGTTCTGGCCCGTGATGCGCAATCTTATAACACAGCTTCTCCGCAAGTAGCACAGCTTCTCTGCAAGCCGCCTGAGCTGCTGCCTAAACTGCCGCCTGAGCCACGTTGTTGTAGTGGAACTCAATACCGTCGATAAGGCAGGTGAAAAACTGAAGAGGCTTCTATGGAAAAGATAATGTGAAAAGATTACCCAGCTTAGACGAGAACTTCGGGAACTTCGAGTCTTTGCTTTCGGAACGCCGCTTCGAAAGCTTTTACGACCCGGGGATCGAAATCCGTGCCGGATGCTTTGGCGATCACGTCGCGCGCCTCGAAAGGCGAAATGCCTTTGCGATATGGCCGGTCGCTCACGAGAGCATCGTAAACGTCAGCCACGCTGATGATGCGCGCTTCGATGGGAATTTCATCGCCTTTGGTCGGATGGTATCCCGATCCGTCGAATTTATCGTGGTGGGCGAGCACGATGGGCAGGATGCGCTGCAGTGAACCCCCGACCGGGCTCAGTAGGCCCATTCCCTTATCCACATGACCGCGCACGTGTATCATTTCCTCTTCGGTCAGGCGCGCAGCCTTATAGAGAATCTCGCGGCTGGTCTCCAGTTTTCCGATATCGTGCAGCAGTGCCGCGGCGCGCACGTCTTCGATGCGGTCCTCGGACATGCCCATCTCTCCGGCGATCTGCGTGGCATAGAGCGAAACGCGATACGAATGATTCTGCGTAAATTTGTCGTTGGAGATGAAGTGATTCAGAATTTGCAGCACGCCGTGATAGGTTTCGCGAAGGTCGCGCAGCCTTCGTTGCCCGTGTTCGTAGAGAGTGCCGGCGGCGTAGGCCGACAGCATAAGGAACGCCGGCCCATATCGTCAGATCCGACCAGCTGAGCACGCCTTCAATTTCGACCCCGAGCACAGTGGGATGCAGGATATGCATCCACAGGATGAGCAGAATGGAGGCGACCGAGGCTTCCACGGCACGGCGGCGTCCAAAATAATATGCGGCAAAGAGCGTGGGCAGGTTGTATATCGTCAGGGCCATGCGCTGGCCCGCGATTAGCAAATTGATCAGGCCGGCAGACACGACGATCGAAAGAATGAGCAGGAGTTCCTTATTCAGTTCGGCTATGCCGGCGATCCAGTGCTTTTTCACACAAACTCCCACCGCTACGAATGAAGGCAATACTTTCTCGCGGTGATACGGTGTGAAGCTATAGTACCGAGGGCGGTCTTGTCCGATGAGTAAAACGATTCCGTACGTTACAAGTTGGGGATAAACGCGAAATCGCGAGGCATGGCGCTTCCAACAACGGAAAGCCCACCTATCGGTGGGCTTTCTGGAGGGGAGAATAGTTCCAGGCCTATGCGCGGAAGGCCTTGAAACTCGTTCCTCGCACTCGAAGTCTAGAAGAGAGGGCTTCCGCGAGTCAAGAAAAGAAACACTTTAACATTGGGTAGCGATATCTTATTGCGTATCAGGTACTTACCGGAAAGACCTCAGGTTTTTCTTTAAGGTCGCCGCTTATCTCGGCGACTGAAGTATATAGAAATCCTTAACATCTACGGGCTTACTGTTAATGCCCAACTGGAGAATTTCCACATCACGTATTGCGGTCGAATATCTTCCCGGGTGCCACAAACTTTGCCAGCAGCCGGAAGCCGCCAAATCCCAGGGACGCGGCCAAGGCCAGCAGCATGATCCCCCCGGTATCCACGATCGCCCCAACGACAATATTAGAAATGCTGGGGTCGGTGAAATTCTGCGTCGGCTCGTTCCATGTAACTTCCGAAGTGTAATGGACTTGATTGAGCAGTTCGGCCGCCTTTTCGCGTGACTGCACTCCCGAAAGCAAGGCGATCAGCGCACTCGAACGCGTGCCAAACACGGCTGGCTTACCCTTTGCCAATTCTGGATCAACGTTCAGCGCAAAAGACTTACCCAACTCGTTGTACCGGTCCGCAGCTAGCTGCTGCGTGGGGTAAAGGATCAGCAGGAGCACCCCTTCGCCCGGCCGCTCCCCGGCGGAAGGTTTATCCGAAAGCCGGTAACGGCCGACAACCGCTTCTGCGCTGCTGCCGAACCCGGCCCAATCGGCCTGATTCGCCGGCGCAGCCGGAAAAACCTGCGCCAGAGCCAACGGCCCAAGGACGTAGCGCTCCGAGCCGGGAATCAAGCCTTCGTGGGGAAGAAAAGTGGCGATCGGCGGATACGGCCGCCGGTCCGCCTGGCGTAGCCACGCTTTTTGCCAGCACGTTCAGATCGGCAGGGGCCATTTGGGCTTTCCCGGCGTTCACGTCGAGCATCAGATTGCCGACGACGAGCAGTTCCCGGCCGCGCTTACCTGCGGCGTAAGAAGCAGCCATAATCGGTGCAGGCAGCGCCATGTCGGGATCGCGGAAAAACGTAAAAGCGCCAAAAGCGGCACTGGGATCGACCATGCGATAGAGCGTGACCGTAATCTTGTCGTTCCCGCTCGCATACTCACGCCGCTCGCCGGAGGTAATCCCATACTCGCGCAGGATATTGGCGCGCTCGTTCGCCAGTTGCTCGATCTGCTGGGCTGGAACCTGAGTGGTAGAGCCGGAAGCCGTCCATGTCCCCACATTTGACGGCAACACGTCTTGGGCAGCCAACGGCGCAATCCACAGGCCGCCGAGCGCCAACACAAAAGCGAACGTGAAAAGCAATCCTCTACCCTTCATCCTATTTCCTTAGACACCGATTTCGACCTAAATGGTAACGCCGCGCGAGAAATCGCGCTACTGCGGACGAGGCGAGCTTACAGAGGGAGCAGATGGTTGTCGTGAGGCTATTGACGCTGCGGAGATATCTCTCAATTCCGTGATAAAGCCCGTCGGCGGCATGCTGGCGGTTCTCGGGTTTCTTCAGCCATTGCTCGTCGGCGGGATTGCTGATGAATGCGATCTCCGCCAGCACTGACGGCATATCGGCGCCCACCAACACCACGAACGGTGCTTTGCGCACGCCCCGATTTCGTTCCGGACGCTTGCCAATTTGCATCGAACTGGCCAGCGATTCCTGGATGTCGGCGGCCAGATCGCGCGATTCCTCGACTTTTTCGTTGCGCGCGATTTTCGTCACCAGATCCTGCAGGTCGTGAACGGAGCTTTGCGCGGTCGCATTTTCGCGCGCCGCCACTTCCATAGCCTGGGCGGAGGCGTTGAAATTCAGGTAGTAGGTCTCGATTCCGCTTACTCGCACGTCATCGCTGGAATTGGCGTGTATCGAGATAAAGAGGTCAGCCCGGGCATCATTAGCGATGGCGGTGCGCTGCTCGAGTCCGACGTAACGGTCATCCTGCCGCGTATAGACGATTTCGGCCGAAGGAAGGCTCCGCTCGATTAACCGCCCCAGCCGCAGCGCCACGTCGAGGCACAGATCTTTTTCCATCAGCCCCGTCGGGCCGATCGTGCCCGTATCGTGCCCGCCATGTCCCGGATCGATGACAATGCGGCCGATCTTCAGCCCCAATGCGCGCGTCAGGGAATGCTCGCCGTTGCGGGTGGGTTTTGCGGAGGGCGCCGGGCCGATATTATCGGCCTGGCTTTTTAGCGATTGCGAAATTGGAGCCGCAGCCGCGACCGCGACTTTGGGCAAAGCGGGCATCTGGAGCAGGGAAGCGGACGCCTTCGCAGGCAGAGGCAGCAAACCTGTTGCGGGGCTCGGCGGGCGTTTGAATGCGCCCCGCTCTTGCCGTGGGTGCGATAGAACTTGAAGCTGCTGGAGCTGAGATCGCGGGTGTCGACACCGCGGTACCCGCAGACGCTAAAGCTGCGGACTTCACGTTGGTTTTCCCGCTGGAATTTGCCGGCGGCGGCGCTGCGGTTGCCGCGGCCGTGCCGTCTGTCGGTCCGTATACATCCACTATCAGGCGATCGGGATCCGCCAGCTCGAAGACCGAATAATCCTTCACCTTGGCCACATCCAGCACCACGCGCACCACATCCGCTCGGTTTTGCGCCACGCGCACCGCTTTCAAGTAGCCGACGGAAGGAATCTCGATCGGCTGGTGCAGGAGTTCGTTGCTCAGCTTGGCGTTTTCGATATCGAAATAGATGCGATCGGGATCGGAGATGCGCGCGGCCTGATATTTGGCCTTGCCGCCAAGCTCGATGATGATTCGCGTGTAGTTGTCTGCATTCCAGATGTGCACGTGGCTCACTTCGGAGCTCTGTCCCGGCGCGGAAGCGTTTGCCGTCGCGTTGCCGCTTGCGGCGGACCCGGCCATGGCGCTTCCGGCGGTCACATTGGTGCCTGCGGGAGCAGTGCTCAGAACAGACGTGCTCGGAGCAAGACTGCTCGCAGCGGGTCCGCCCGCTGCGCTAGTGGAAGCTGCGCTAGAGGAAGCCGGCCGCGGCGAGGTCGGCGCCGCCGCAGCCTGAACTGGCGCCGTCTTTGGCTTTGCGGCAGCGGCCTTTATCTCCGCGATCGCTTTGTGCACCTGCGGCCCATAAGACGAGCGCGGATACTGGTCGAGAAAATCCTGGTAAATCTTGAGGGCCAGGTCCGCTTGTGAAAGATTGTTCCTTCGGATCTCCGCGATAGCGAGCAGCGATGCTTCCCGCAAACTCGATTCGGGATATTCGCGCATCAGGTACGCATAAGTCTCGATGGCCGAATTGAAATACTTCGGCTCGAATTGCTCGCCCATCCTGCGGTAAAGGTCGGCGACGTTCTTGATGGCAGAAGGAACCTGGATGGCGGTTGGCGTAATCAGGTAGACGCGCCGGTAAGCCGAAACCAGGTTTTCGTAATCTTGCACGGACCGCTCGCGCTCGGTCTTCGCTTCGAGCGCAGTGCGCATCGCCTCCGCGCGCTGAAACTGCCCTTCGGCCGCTACGCGCCGCGAAGCCACGTCTTCCTGCGCAGCCGCAGGCGTGACAACGCCCAATCCCAACGCAAGCGTCACTAACAAAAATAAGACTGCCAAGGCGGAAGCGAAACCGCCATTTGTTGTCATCACGAGCGAGCGGGACGTCAGCGACGCATTTGCGAGCGCTGACGTGCGAACGAGGGATCTGCTTTTCCCTGCCTCAGAGATAAATGGATTGTCATTCCGAGAACTGAAACGACCAGAAATCTGCAGTGTTGCTGCTGAGGGTGTTCGCGGCCTGCCCGATCTCATTCGTTCGTGAAGACGACCCGTCCGTCATCGGTCGTGGTGCGGTAGATCGGCTTGGAAGCCGCGCGCCAAGGCTGGTGTTCCGAACCGGGTTGGAAGTAGCTGCTGGTCACTTTTCGCACGTATTCGCGCGTCTCACGAAAATTGGGCACGCCGCCCCAGCGATCTACTGCGCGGGGACCAGCATTATACGCCGCCAAGGCCTTAGGAAGGTCGCCATTATATCGTTCGAGCAAATTGCTCAGATACGTTACGCCGGCCTCCACATTTTGCGTGCGGGTCGAACGGATTGTAGACGCCGAAATGCTGCGCCGTTTCTGGAATCAATTGCATAAGCCCCAAAGCGCCCTTGCTGGATATGGCGGAAGTATTCCAGTTCGACTCGGTGGAGATCACCGCGCTGACAAGATTGGGATCGACGTTATGCTTGTGCGCCGTTTCCTGTACGAGCTGATGCAGCACCTCTCCGCCCAGCGGGCGCGCCGCTGGCGCAGACGTGGCACTGTGCTGGTCCGAGCTGTTCGGTTTTGAATCCGCAGCCGCGGCATTTGAATCCGCGTCCGCAGGAGGTTTCGTGGCAGCTGATCCGGCTGCTGTTTTGGCCGTTGTTTTAGCTGTATGCCGCGCATCGTCGTTCGTATAGACGAGGTTGCCGTGGTCATCCACGTAATAGGGTAACTGGGCGTGAACAGGGACCGCCAGCCGCCCGATGGCCAGGCAGAATACCGCGGTCGTGAGTATGGTCTTCATAGGCCAGGTCGTCATCGCTTGGGGAAAGCAGAAACTGCTAGTTTCCTGAAAATCTGTGAGAGTCTGTGCTCTCCGGGCGGGATGGACTACTTTCGCCCGAAAAACGTTTCTCGGCGCTAATGAGAGGATAGCATCCCCTCGATAAGGGGGTAAACCCGGTCGAGGGCGCTTTTTAGGTTTGATGTGTCTTTTCCGCCAGCCTCTGCCAGGTCGGGTCTACCGCCGCCTTGCCCCCCTAAGTCCTTGGCAACAGACTGGATAATCTTCCCGGCGTGCAGCCGGTTGGTCAAATCCTTGGTTACGCTCGAAAGCAGCGCCACCCGGCCGTCTTCGAGCGCCGCCAGCACAAATACCCCCGAGCCCATCTTCTGCCGCAGGGGGTCCACGAGCTCCCGCAGGCCTTCACGGGTCAGGCCCTCCACCTGGGCCGCCAGCACGGGCACATCTTTAATGCTGCGCACGCCCTGGAGCAGGGCGTCCAGCTTGCCGACTGCCGCTTTGCGCTGGACGGCTTCGAGCTGCTTTTCTACCTGCTTCTGGGCCTGTGCCAGCCGCTCCAGAGCTTCGTTGACCTCACCTTCGCCCACGTGCAGCCGGGCGGCGACTTCGGCCAGCAATTCCCTCGAGCGCTGGTAATCGGCCAGCGCGCCTTCGCCGGTAAGCGCCTCAATGCGCCGGATTCCCGAAGCCACCGACTGCTCGACCGCGATCTTGAAGATGCCGATATCACCGGCCCGCTTCACGTGCGTGCCGCCGCAAAGCTCCTTGCTGTAAAAGCCGCGCGGCGATCCAGGATCCGGAATTGTCACCACGCGCACGTTCTGCTCCGGATAGCGGTCGCCGAAAAACGCCAGCGCCCCGGAGGCCAGTGCATCGTCAAGCGTAGTTATGTCCGTCTCGATGGCTGTGTTTTGGCGAATGTGATCGTTCACTTGCTGTTCGATATCGGTCAATTCCGCGGGATCGACCGGAGCAAAATGCGAGAAATCGAAGCGCAGCCGGTCCGGCGCCACCAGCGAGCCCGCCTGCTTGACGTGCGTGCCCAGGATGTTGCGCAGCGCGGCGTGCATCAAATGCGTCCCGGTATGGTTGCGCTTGTTCCGCTCGCGCCGCGTGGCGTCGGCCTCGCCAGCCACGCGATCGCCCACCCGCAGCGTCTCCTTGGCCTTCACGCGATGGGCCACGAGCCCGGTCACGGGATAATACGCGCCTCGCACTTCCGCCAGTTCCAGCGTGCGTTCGTTATTCCAGAGCGTGCCCGTGTCGGCGATCTGTCCACCGGATTCGGCATAGAATGGCGTCCTGTCGAACACGATTTCGCCTTCCGCGCCCGCCGGCAATTCGTTCACGAGCCCTTTCGGCGTGATGATCCCCTCGATGCGCAAATCGCGAGCGCTGGTGCCAAAGTAAAAATCGGGCTCGGTGCGAAACGTTTCCGCCAATTTCGCGTAAGCCGGGCTGGCGGCTTCCTTGTGCGCGCCCTTCCACGAAGCCCTGGCCCGCTCCCGCTGTTCGGCCATCGCGCGATCGAAGCCTGATTGATCGAGCTCTATTCCTTTGTCCCGCGCGGCATCTGCAATGAAGTCGACAGGCAAGCCGTAGGTATCCCAAAGCTGAAAAATGGTCTTACCATCGAGAACTGGCTTCTTCCTAGCGCTAGCCCTGACCCAGTCCTTTAGCTGAGGTCCGTAGATTGGTCCGAGAAGCTCGCTCGCAGCCTCATCAATTTCGGAGTCCGGCTTATTCGCAAGGTTTTTCTCGGCTACCAAGAAGTCGAGCTTTTGCTTTAGCGACAACTTGGCCTGTTCATCAAGGGCCGAAAGGTAGTTGTCCAAATCTTTCTGAGGAAGCTTTCTTACATCCAAAAGTCGGTCTTCGAGTCTCTTCAGGCCTATGTCGATAGTGTGCGCAAAGCGCTCTTCTTCGTGGCGAATCACGCCCGTTACGCGGCTAATGCTTTCGAGCAGTTCCGGATAAGGCTCGCGCATCTGCTCGGCAACTTGCTGCGCCATCTCGAAAAGAAACGGCCGTTCGAGTCCTAGCATGCGGCCGTGCCGCACAGCGCGGCGAATGATCTTGCGCAGCACGTAGCCGCGCCCTTCGTTCGAAGGCATAACGCCGTCGCTGATCAGAAAAGCAGCGGCGCGGCTGTGGTCGGCAAGAATGCGCAGCGACGCGTCACTTTCGGGCGCCAAGCCATACTTTTTGCCCGAAAGCTTGCTGGCAAAATCGATCAGCGGACGAAAAAGGTCCGTGTCGTAGTTGCTGATTTTGCCTTGCAGCACCGCCGCGAGGCGTTCCAGTCCAGCACCCGTATCGATGGAAGGCTTAGGCAAAGGCGTAAAGTTGAAGATGTCTGGCTCGCCACCGATCGGGTGCCAGTAGTCGAACTGCATGAAAACCAGATTCCAGATTTCGACGTACCGGCCACAATCGCAGCCGAATTGGCAGTCCGGGTGACCTGCATCAGAAGCCGTGGGACCCATGTCGTAGAAGATTTCGCTGCATGGACCACAGGGGCCGCTGTCGCCCATTACCCAGAAATTTTCCTTGAGGCCCGGAACGGCAATCACTCGATCTTTCGGCGCGCCTACGTCAATCCAGTATTCGGCAGCCTCGTCATCCCCTGGGAAATGCTCCCTACGTAGCGGCTTAACGCCGGGTGTGCCAAATACAGCCCCGGGCTCGACGAAATAGTGGGGAATGTCAGCCCCGCCGAAAACGGTGAAATAAAGCTTGTCGAGCGGAATGCCAAATCGGCCCGGAGCCGAAGAGGTAATGAGTTCCCAGGCGAATGCAATAGCTTCCTTCTTGAAGTAATCCCCAAACGAGAAATTCCCGAGCATCTCGAAAAAAGTGTGATGGCGATTGGTGAAGCCGACGTTCTCGAGATCGTTGTGCTTTCCGCCCGCGCGCACGCACTTTTGCACCGACACCGCGCGCTTGTAGTCGCGCTGCTCGAGCCCAAGAAATACGTCCTTGAACTGGTTCATGCCCGCATTGGTAAAGAGCAAAGTCGGATCGCCAATGGGCACAAGAGAAGAGCTGCGCACAATGCGATGGCCGTTCTGCGCGAAGTAATCCAGAAATGTACGGCGAATTTCGTTTCCTGTGAGCATTTGTGTGGTTTCGTCTCGAATTATGGCAGACGCATCTAGTCGCCGCAACGAAGCCCGATCACAAAGCCCGCCGTTAAGGGCGGCGTTGGGTACGAACTGTCATTCTGAGGGCCGCCTTGCGGCCCGAAGAATCTCTCAGAGAGATCCTTCACTTTGTTCAGGATGACACAAAATGCCGCGCTGAAGCACGATCCTACGTTGGGCATCACCGGATAGTCCGAGTCAGCGCGACCACCGAAACGATCACTCCGACGAGCGCCAAGCCGCACCCGACGGCGGCAATCCAAAAAATCGTGCTCACGCGCTCCGCAAGCGCTTCCGTCGCGCGCAGCACGTCTTTCAAGCCTTGCTCCAACTGGGCCACTTCAGCGTCGTGTTCTTTGGCTTCCGATTCGAGGCCGTCGAGCCTGCCCTCGAGAGCTTCGAACCGCCCCGCATGGACGTCTTTGCGCGCGCCGCCCGGACGCACGGACTGAATATCCCGCCGCAGATCGGCAATCGTTTGGATCAATCGACGTCCCAGTGAGATTGCGGAGAGAATGTCGCCAATCATCGGTGATAAGTCCCCTCGAAGGATTCTCTTTGATTTGAGGGCGGTCTGCTCAGAAATTGTCATTCTGAGGCCCGCCGCACGGGTCGACACAGTCGACCCTGCCTTTCAGCTCTACGATTTTCTCGAAATAACTAAAGCTATATATACACGTGCGCGCGGAAGCCGCCTTATTCCCGACCCCACGCGACCCCACGCAAAATGCCGATGTGTGCGCAACGGCACAGACACCGATCTTCACGTGCTCTAGCATTGCGTCTGTGCGAAAGCTCAGACGAAAAGAGGAAGGGAGAGTTTGATGCGAATGCCAATGAATTTAAAGCAGTGTGTTTGGATTCTGGCGGTGGTCCTGAGTATGGGTATCGCCGGAGGTTCGCTACGCGCTGCGCTGCCTTCATCACCCCAGGACCAAGGCCGTGAGCAGGACTATTCGAAAAACAAGAAGTACCAGCAAGGTGTGCGCGAAGGCCAGAATGACAGTAAGCATAATCGTGACCACTCCAAGAAGAGGAGCTTCAAGAAAGACGAAGATCAAAGAGCTTACGAGTCAGGCTACCAGCAAGGGCACCAGGTCGATCATCGATAAGTGCCTGGGAGCGTTCAGCGCGCTCTGTGGCAGCCGGACGTTTTCCTATCGGCGTCGATCACTGCCTTGGGGCAGTTCAATCGCGCGGCACATTGGCGGCTTGGCGGGAAGATCACCGCTCGTAGCTTTCACCTTCCCCCATGCCCGCCCTTGCTTCAGAATGGAGTTTCAACGTGCCGAAACGTATTCTTGTTAATCAATCCAGACCCGCAGGCAGGCGAATCGTACGGTCCCCCGCTGTATCCGTTTCTGAATCGCTTCATCTCCTCTTGCGCGTTTCCTTGCCACGGATTTAAGGTGTTTGCTTATGCAGCTCCGGACCGGTTACGAACTAATTTACAACTTTCCGCAACCCACGCCGATCATTCTGGTCGTGAATATCCACGATTCACGGGCCTCTGACATGATCGTCCCCGATCGCCTCACCACCGAGCCATCCATTCCGATCATCGGCTTACCACGACGCCTTCGGAAATCGGTGCAACCGCCTCCTTGCGCCTGCCGGCCGTGTCCGCCTGACTGCCGACGCCGTCATAAGCGATAGCGGCCAGCCAGATGAGATTGTGCCCTCCGCCGGGCAGCACTCTGTGCAGGATCTGCCCGAAGAAGCGCTTGTGTTCCTGCTGGGCAGCCGCTACTGTGAGACCGATTTGCTATCTCAGACGGCTTGGCAACTCTTCAGCGGCACGGCTCCAGGCTACGCGCGCGTGCAGGCAATCTGCGATTACGTCCATAACCATATTGCCTTCAACTACCAGAATGCCAGCGCCACTCGCAGCGCTGCGCAGGCTTTCAACGAACGGACCGGCGTCTGTCGCGACTACGCGCATCTCGCCATCACCTTCTGCCGCTGCATGAATATTCCGGCGCGCTACTGCACCGGCTATCTGAGCGATGTCGGAACTCCGCCGCCTTTCGCCGTGGGAGATTTCGCGGCGTGGTTCGAAGCCTGGATCGGCGGCCGCTGGCATATGTTCGACCCGCGCAACAATGTGCCGCGCATAGGCCGCGTACTGATGGCGCGGGGCCGCGATGCGTGCGACGTCGCGATCGCCACGACGTTCGGACCCAACACGCTGGAAAGCTTCAGGGTCTGGACCGATGAGATTCCAGATGGCGAGGTTCTGAGGGCAGCCCTCTAATGTCGTTTCTGACAGTGCGCCACTCCACGGTCTACCGCTACCGTGAGCCCGTCGGCCTCGGCGAACATCGCATGCTGTTCCGCCCGCGCGAAAGTCACGACCTGCGCTTGATCCGGACGAGCCTGGTCATCACGCCGGAACCCGCTAATTTGCGCTGGCTGCACGATCCGTTCGATAACTCCGTTGCCGTCGCCACTTTTGAGGGGACTACAACTGAACTCCTCTTCGAAAGCACCGTGACGCTGGAACATTTTGAGACTCCCATGCCGGAGTATCCGCTTGAGCATTACGCGCGGACGTATCCTTTCCGCTATTCCGACGAGGACTTCCCGAATCTCGTGCGCGCCCTGGCTCGTCACTATCAGGGCGAGAACGTGTCCCAATGGGCATTGCAGTTTCTCGATCGATCGGACACTACTGGCACCATGAAAATACTTCGCGCCATGACCTGCGGCATTCGCGAACAGTTCACCTACACCCGCCGCATCGAGAAAGGCGTGCAGACTCCCGAGGAGACGTTGCGGAAGCGGCACGGCAGTTGCCGGGATTTCGCGGTCCTGATGATGGAAGCTTGCAGGTCGCTCGGTATCGCGGCGCGGTTTGTCAGCGGTTATATCTTCGTGCCCAACGGTTCTGGCCACGCTGGCGGCGCCACACATGCATGGATGCAGGCCTATCTGCCCGGCGCCGGCTGGATCGACTTCGACCCCACCAACAGCATTATCGGAAACCGTAATCTTATTCGCGTCGCCGTCGCGTGGGATCCCTGCAACGTGCTGCCCTTATGGGGCACCTACGAGGGTCCTCGTGCAGCCTTCCTCGGCATGGACGTCACGGTGAAAGTAACCGAAGCGGATGAATGATGACCCGGGACTAGCCTCTAAGTGGGTGACCAGTTCATCCAGATTTGCCGTCTAGCGTCGGTCGGCACTCCGCACTCCCACCTCGTTCAAGTGCAGCAGAAGGTCCGCGGGATCCTGGTAAACGCGGTACGCGCCCGCCCGTTCCAGTTCATCTTGGCCATAACCGCCTGAAAGGAGCCCGACTCCGAGCGCATGCGCGCGGCGTGAGGCGAGTAAATCCCAGACGCTGTCTCCTACAACGACTGACTCGCTGGCGGGAACACCCAGGCGTTCGGCAGCCGCCAGGAATAGATCGGGGTCCGGCTTGGCGCGCTCCACTTGGTCTCGCGTGATGATCAGCGCCTCCGGCCCGAGTTGCAGAAGTTCCAACGTGGGCCGAGCGCTGGCCAGCCGGCCGCTTGTAGCAATGGCCCAAGGCACGCCTGACCGCGACAGGGAGGCCAAAAGATCTAACGAACCGGGGAGCACGCGAACCTGAGGCCGAAGGCGCTCGTAGGCTTCCTCATGCAGCTGAGCTAAGCGATCGGCCTGAGGCTTGGTAACGCTGCGGCCGATCTCCCGCAGGAGCGCATCGATCAGTAGCCCGCCGCTCATGCCTATGCGCCGATGAATCCGCCAGACCGCAAGTTCGATGCCCAACTCCTCAAGCGCTTCCCGCCACGCTAAAACATGCTGGTAGACGCTATCCACCAGCGTGCCATCAAGGTCGAACAGAAAAGCAGGACCGGACTTGCCTTTGCCTCGTTGCTTGATTTCGTCGTCCACGTGTCCCTCTCCTTAAGCGCAACATTAGATGCTGATCCGGCATCGCTCTCGCCTAAAGGCTCGGCAGACGCTCCACGTTTAATAATGTCGCTCATTGTAGTGGCGACTCGCGGAACGGGGCTTCGCACCGTTCTGTGCCACACTCCCAGAAGCGGACTTCGCGGGGCATAACCTGTCAATCAGGCTTGTGCTTCAGTGCATTAATGTTGTTTAAAAATTGGTGACTCGCGAAGAAACTGAGAAGTTATTTGAGAACGATTTATGACATTTTCTCCATCGCTGTTGTGTCGCCACTAGGGCCAAATTGGAACCCAAAGTTGGCCGAGACTTCCTCGTAAGCCGCCAAATCACAAAGCCCACCCCGCGGAGGCACCAGACGCCCAAGCCCATTGGAAATTATGGCCACCCAGGTGACCGGTGACATCCACAACCTCACCGATAAAAAACAACCCAGGTACTTTCCGGCTTTCCATCGTCCTGCTCGACAACTCATCGGTATCCACACCGCCCGCCGTCACCTCAGCTTTTTCATATCCTTCAGTGGTTTCAGGAACGAGAGTCCATTCATGCGTTTGCCGATCGAACGCCGCTAACGCTTGATTGTTCCAAGTGATAGGTGCATGCAAGTCAACCCAGCGCGTGACAAAGCGATGCGGTAGGAACCCCTGAAAAGCCAATCGGGCGGCGACCACATTTCTAGCCTTCGCTTCGCGAATTGCCGCCGCGATATCGCGGCCAGGCGCCAGATCGATACGAATCGACCGGCCAGCATCCCAATAAGAGGAGATTTGTAAAATTGCCGGTCCGCTCAGCCCGCGATGAGTGAAGAGCATCTTGTCCCGAAACGAATGATGATCTGTGGAAACGGCGACTTCCGTCGAGAGGCCCGCCAAATCGCAATACCGGCTTCGATCTCCGGTCTCTAGCACCAGCGGCACCAGACCAGGTTTCGTTTTGCAAACATTCAAGCCGAATTGGCGCGCCAGGTCGTAACCAAAGGCGGTGGCGCCCATTTTAGGGATCGACAGTCCTCCCGTCGCAACGACTAACGTCGGCGCGTGAAACACCGCAGATTCACCACGAACCACGAACTCCGTCGTGTGCTGGACTTCATTAACCTTCGTGCCGAGAAATATCTTTACGCCGGCGGCCGCGCATTCGGCTTCGAGCATCCTCAAAATTTCTTCTGCCGACCCGTCGCAGAAAAGCTGTCCTGCAGTTTTCTCGTGATAAGGGATGTGATGTTTTTCGACGAGAGCGATGAAGTCTGCGGGTGTATACCTCGCCAGCGCTGATTTTACGAAATGTGGATTTGCGGATAGGAAATGTTCCGGCTGGCAATAGGTATTGGTGAAATTACATCGGCCACCGCCGGAAATGAGGATTTTTTTGCCCGGACGATCGGCATGTTCAATCACGGCGACGCGGCGTCCGCGCCTGCCAGCCTCCACCGCGCACATAAGTCCAGCGGCCCCGGCGCCAAGAATTACGGCTTCAAACTTGTAATCCACGGAAGTTTCACTGCACCGCTCAGCTATGGAGTGCCGAGCGTTCGAGAGTAGCTAATGGATATCCGGTTTCCGGCACAAAGGGCAAGAATACATCGCAACCGGTCGCGGCGTTGGCGGGGAATCCGAGAAACCGGCTTAGCGCCGCGGCGGCTCATGACTTCATGCAGGGGTCTGACTTTTCAGCTTTGCGGTACGTTATCGGGGGCAGTCGGCGCCGGCCTGGGCGGAGTGCGTTCGTACCTTGATTTCGCAGGCGCAGGTGCCCGTTGATCCTTGTTTTTCTTTGGCTTCTTTGCCTCTCGGCCTCGCCTGTCTCGGTTACCCATGACTCTCTCCTTGGATGTTGATGCGATTCGTCGTCGCTAACGATACTTCGGAATTATCTCATCCACCAGAGCATTTCCAGAGCCTGCTTCCAGGAACACTTAGATGCTTGCGGTACCCTGTGCCGCCTCCAACATTTTGCCTCCGCGGCGATGTTCAGAATGACTCACGTGAAGTCCCGCGAAACGGCAGTTGGTTTGCGCCAATGTATTATTCCTCGATCTGAAAGTGTGTCCTAGGGAACAGTCGCAGCATTGTGAATCGTTCTAAGATCATATGCTTTACAAGGAATATCGAGGGTGCACTCAAGGTCACTCTTACGAATGGTTCGTCACGCCTTTATATATGGAGATGCCAATGACTTACCAGGAGCGCTACGACAAAACTAATGCCTGGAGTGCGCGGCGTATTGCCAAGGACTTGATGCTGATTAACGGCAAAAATGAAATCGTCAGCGAACACGATGAACATACGATCTGCGAGGCCGAGAGCGGTGATGCGGCGATGCGACAGCTTATAAAGCCGCAGGCTAAGCCCCGGTTGCCGGCTTGAATGCGGACCTAATTCCATAAAGCAAGCGGCGAAGATGGCCTGAATCTACCTTCCCAAATACCCAGTAGACCCGATAGGTCTAAAGTCTGTAAATGGGTGAAGATCGAGTCAACTCACCAGGAGGTTTTCAAATGTCAATTCTAGCGTGGATCGTTTTGGGACTGATTTCGGGCTTCATCGCGAGCAAGATCGTCAACAGGCAAGGCGAGGGCGTCCTCCTTGACATCGTTCTTGGGATCGTCGGCGCTCTGGTTGGTGGCTGGGTCTTTGCTGCTATTGGCCATTCGCCCGTGACGGGAGTGAACCTATATAGCATCTTTGTTTCGGTGATCGGAGCAATCCTGGTTTTGGTCGTCTACCACGCATTGAGTGGCGGCGGCCGCAGAACTGTCTAGGTTGTCACTGACCCGGATTGTCAAAGGCAAGTCGACCTCAACTAGGTCCGAAACACAGCACGATAATTCAGGGCGGCTCGGGCGCATACACCCGCCGCCCTTTTTATTTTCAAGGGGCGACGCGCAACTATGCAGCCCGGCGAAGTGGTCCTGCGAGCGCCACCTCTCGGCATGAGATCGCGCATTGGCGGCAAGCCTCAGCACACCTCTGCATCGTTTCGCCTTCGTATTTCCCGCATTCGGCGGCGCAGGCTTCGCACAGGCCGGCGCACACTTCACAAATGCGGTGAGCGAAGGGCGAACTACCCGCAAGCAGGACTATGCATGTTCGGCAAAGTTCGAAGCATTCTCCACAAAGCCGGATGCATTCCGTCATTGTTTCCGGGTCCATCGTGAGGCCTTCATCGCGGCATTCCGCACACCAGCGTATACACTGCAAACAGTCTCCGACACACTGCTCAACTACTGCATTTGAGATAGCCATAGCAACCTCCTGTAAAGTCTTGGCTCATGTTCCTAACTGTTGAAGCCAGTCTAAACTCAGTACGAGGTGAATGAAAAAGAAAGAATCACGTAGCAGCGCGGTTACAGGAAGAACCCGAGTGACATCAAATGACCGTTTAAGTGCAGGCGAACGACGAGCGCCGTGCCGCGGGTGCGGCAAGGGGATTGACGGGCGGTAAGGATGGACCAGAGGTAATACTTGGCGAGATCGCTCGAGATAGAAAGGAGATGGTCAATGACTCCCTCTCAAGTGCTGCTTCTGGCGTTGCTCATTGGTGTTGTGTCCGGCTTGCGTTCTGTTACCGCGCCTGCCGTCGTGGCCTGGGGCGCTCACCTGAACTGGCTGAGCCTCCATAACACGGCTCTCTCCTTCATGGCGTCGACTGCCGCCGTCGTTATATTCACTCTGCTGGCTCTCGTCGAACTGATTGCCGATAAGCTTCCTTCAACCCCCAGCCGCACAGAACCTGTCGGTCTGATTGCCCGAATCCTTCTGGGCGGCCTATCGGGGGCGGGCGTTGCGGTCTCGGGTGCGCAATCCATTGTAGTGGGCGCTGTTTTGGGTGCGGTTGGTGGTATTGCTGGCGCGTTTGCCGGTTACCAAGCTCGCACACGCCTTGTGAAGGCTCTCGAGGTTCCGGATTTAGTCATCGCTCTTTTGGAAGACGCGGTGGCGATTGGCGGGGGCCTGCTTATTGTGTCGCGGTTCTAAGCGGGATTGAGAGGCGTAGCCGTCCGCTTGGCAGCGAGATCGTGCAGCCACGCGTCGATTACGGAGCGCTGCTGAGTGGCGATATTTTCAAGCTGAACGCCCATGCCAAAAATTCCCAGGCCGCTGCTGGAATGCAGATAGACCACCTTGCCCTGCAGTTCGCACGTCCTTATGCCGTCTGAGATGTGGAGACGAATTTCCGTCCCAACGGGAATGGGCAAGAGCGTGCCGATGTAACAACCTTGCGAGCTCAACTCGGCAACTTGCGTGGGGACTGAGGTTCCGTCGCCAAGCGTAACTTCCGCATCCGCGAAGAATGAAAATCGTTGATCGGCGCGCTTTTCTGGGAGAGGGCCGTTAGGAATCATGATCATTGTCGGTTAGTGGAGTCGCTACCCTGCGTAGGCTCCAGTGCATAAGTTCCTCTCTTGGACTCGGCGGCGCGATAGAACTAAAGCAACAAATTCCGTGGTACTTCCGCCCAAGCCGTACCATAAGTACTGGGCAACTCATCTCACGCTACGTCCGGCGGTGAGTAAGGCAAAAACGCGTTTCTCTGAGGGATTGCGCCAACCTAAGGCGTCGCGGCGGAACGAGCATCTTCACAACGGAGACGACATGGATCTCGGATTGAAGCGGAAGCGGGCGCTGGTAACAGGTTCGACGGCAGGAATTGGATTAGCGACAGCGAAGCAGCTCGCGCGGGAAGGAGCCTTCGTTTACATAAACGGGCGCACCGAGGAGCGCGTGCGAAAGGCGTTGGCGGAAGTTGAGGGAGACGCGGACGGCATTGCCGCCGATTTAGGAACCGCCGCCGGCGCGGAGAAATTATTCCAGCGCGTCAAGGATCTCGATATTGTTGTGAATAATCTCGGTATTTTCGAGGCGCGCCATTTTCTCGAGATCGGCGATGCGGAGTGGATGAGGTTTTTCGAGGTGAATGTGCTCTCCGGAGTGCGCATGGCGCGCCACTATTTGCCACACATGCTGGAGCGCAAATGGGGCCGCATCATTTTCGTCTCCAGCGAATCGGCCCTGCAGATTCCAACGGAGATGGTGCATTACGGAGTAACCAAGACGGCGCAGTTGGCGGTCGCAAGGGGAATTGCGGAGTCGTTTCCCGCGAGCGGAGTTACGGTGAATTCGGTGCTGGCCGGTCCAACGGCCAGCGAAGGCGTGAGCGCTTTCGTCGAAGGTCTGGCAAAGCAACAGGGTAAGAACAGGGAAGAAACGGAGCGCGCGTTTTTCAAGGATGCGCGGCCGACGAGCTTGCTGAAGCGCTTTGCCACCACCGACGAGGTCGCGGCCATGATCGTGTATCTGTGCAGCGAGCCCGCTTCGGCCACCACGGGATCAGCCGTGCGGGTAGACGGCGGCGTGGTGCGCGCTATTGTGTGACAGCGTGTTGCCCGTCATCAGACGGCCCTCGCGCGAAGGCCTTCCAGACGAATCAGGCACCCGCCGCTTTGGTCTCTGCGGTCTCGCGCCTTATCTGGGCGGCAGCGTTCTGACTGACTTAGAAACTACGGAAAACACCTAAGGGTGGTTGCGCTGCGTACCGAGTAATTACCAGGTTCGCTGTATGGCGAGTGTGTGCCAGGACTTATATGTTTCCGGTCTTATGTCTCTAAATTTAGAAGCTGATTTTGACGAAGAATAGGCGTGTGTTGCTTCCTTGGCGATGAAAAGCAAGTGCTGAGGTACAGCGCGAACGGGTCTGACGTGATCACCGCTTTAGCCGTTGTGACGGTGTCCATCGAGTTGATAGGCCCTCCTAAGTTGAATACGCAGAAAATCCCTCGCGATTACAAGGTAAGCGTATGAAACGGATTCGAAACACAAACGGACGCGCTAAATCATCGGTTTCCCTCAGGGGATTGGAGAAAGCGCCCACAGGCATAGGGGGGCTTGACGAAATTAGCGGAGGAGGTTTGCCGCGCGGCCGTACCACGATCGTTTGTGGCGGTGCAGGGTGCGGCAAAACGATGCTCGGGCTCGAGTTCCTCGTCCGAGGCGTCGAGGAATTTGGCGAGCCCGGTGTGTTGCTCGCATTTGAAGAAACTCCCGAGGAGATGACTCGCAACGTTGCCTCCCTGGGTTTCGATCTCAAAGCCCTCTCTGACAAAAAGAAATTGTTCCTGGACTATTTGCCCGTCGAGCCCAGTGAAATTCACGAAACCGGCGACTACGATCTGGAAGGTCTGTTCATACGACTCCAGCACGCCGTTGATTCGGTCGGAGCAAAACGCGTCGTTCTCGACACGCTCGAAGCTCTGTTTTCCGGGTTTTCCAACATGGCGATCTTACGCGCTGAGGTGCGGCGGCTCTTTCGGTGGCTCAAGGATCGCGGGCTCACAACCGTCGTAACCGCTGAGCGTGGAGACGGAACGCTGACGCGTCATGGCCTGGAGGAGTATGTTTCCGATTGCGTAATTCTGCTCGATCACCGAATCCAGGAGCAGATTTCCACCCGCCGCCTGCGTATCGTCAAGTACAGAGGGACACAGCACGGAGCCGATGAATACTCCTTCCTGATCGATGAGTCCGGCCTGTCCGTTTTGCCGGTCACTTCCGCCACGCTGAACCACAAAATATCCAGGGAGCGTGTTTCCACAGGGATTTCCGATCTAGACACAATGATGCAGGGGAAGGGCTATTACCGAGGAAGCAGCATTCTTGTTAGTGGCACGGCGGGCAGCGGAAAGACGACTTTGTCTTGCCATTTTGCAGACGCCACTTGCCGCCGGGGTGGGCGCTGCTTATATATCGGGTTCGAAGAATCCACCGACCAGGTGTTCCGGAACGCAGCTTCGGTTGGAATCGATCTTAACCGTTACGTGAAAAAGGGACTACTGTTCCACCGGGCCTGGCGTCCCTCGCAATACGGGATGGAGATGCACCTGCTGCACATTCATAAGCTTATCGATACGCTTAAGCCGGAATCAATCGTTATAGATCCCGTCAGCAACCTTATCGGGAGCAGCACCCAACGCGATGTTCGTTCCATGCTGATGCGTCTCATTGATTTCCTGAAGGAGAAGGGGATCACCGCGTTGCTGACCACCCTGACAAGGGGTGGCAATCATTTGGAAGCCACGGAAGAACAGATTTCCTCCCTGATCGACACGTGGATACTGTTGCGAGATGTCGAGCAAAGCGGGGAGCGAAACCGCTGCCTGTACATTTTGAAATCGCGCGGCATGGCCCATTCCAACCAGCTCCGTGAATTTATGATCACGAGTGAAGGGATCAGGCTGTTGACGCCGTATATCGGCTCCGGGCGCGTATTCACGGGTTCCGCCCGGCTGGCGCAGGAGGCCAAAGATTCCTCCGAAGCTCTGCTGCGAAAGCAGACCATCGAGCGGAAGCGAGGTGAACTTCAGGCCAAGCGCCGGGAACTTGAGGCACGAATTGAGAACCTGAGAGCGGAATACGCGGCAGAAGAAAAGCAGATGGAAATGCTCATCCGCCAAGCACAGAACGTTGAACATCGCCTGGAGTTGGATACTCAAGAAATGGCGGGCAGCCGGCAAGCAGGGTTGTCAGGGGACAGGCAAAATCGAAAGCACGTAAATGGAGCCCAGGCATGAAAGAGAAAAAGACTAGGGGCAAGACCGCAGCGGGATCTCACGTGGCGAAAGACGTTTTTGAATTGCGGCTTTATGTGGCCGGGCAGACTCCCAAGTCGCTGGCGGCTCTGGCGAATCTAAAGCGCATTTGTGACGAGCACTTGAAGCAGGAGTACAGAATCGAGGTAATCGATCTGGTAAAACATCCGCAATTGGCGCAGGGCGACCAAATTCTGGCCATTCCCACGCTGGTGCGCCGCGTTCCTGTGCCGCTCCGCAAGATTATCGGAGATCTTTCAAACACCGAGCGTGTGTTGGTGGGGCTGGATATACGTGGACCTTCGGCTCCCGTGGCAAAAGCGGAAAGTGCATAAGGAGGGCAAATGCCAGATTCATTGTTATCTATGGTCCAGCAGCAATTGAAAAAAAGACATGAGTATGACAGCGGGGAGATTGAGGAGACGATTGAGGCAATTCGCACCGGCCTGGTGGACGCCTTTGTCATCGAAAGCGGTTCTGGACATCAAGTTCATGCGCTGCATTCGTTCGAAAGTGTCGAAGAACTCCATGAAATTATGCAAGCGATTCGAGGTGGCCGGGTAGACGCACTGGTGGTCAAAACGCCATCGGGTGACCGAGTCTTCGCCTTACAGGGAGCCGACGAGCCTTACCGCGTTCTCATCGAAACGATGCAGGAAGGTGCCGCCACGCTGGGCGCGGACGGTACGATCCTTTATGCTAACGGACGTTTCGCGGAAATCATTGGTATTGCTCTGGAAAAGCTAATTGGCGTGGCCGTCTACGGCCAATTGCAAACTGCCGACAAAGATAAACTTCGGCTGCTGATCGATGAGGGGCTTCGCAAAACAGCCAAGGGCGATATCAGTTTTCGCGATCCGCAAGGACGCAATCTTCACTTGCATCTTGCTCTCAGCCCGCTCCCGAATTATGACCAATCAGGGCACCACGCTGTATGCGTAGTTGCTACGGATGTAACTGCGTTACACGAGAATGAAGAGGCTCTACAAGAACTTTCTGCACGCCTACTCAAGTCTCAGGATGAAGAGAGGAAGCGCATATCGCGGAACCTGCACGACAGCGCCGGGCAATACCTCGCGGCAGTGCAGATGCGCCTCGGTGCGATCGAAGACCATATAACCCATTCGCCTCAAGCTGAGACATTGAAGGCGTTAGTTGCCGATGCGCAGCAAGCCGTTTCGGAGTGTTCAAAGGAGATCCGAACTATCTCCTACCTTCTGCACCCCCCAACGCTGGATCTAGCCGGGTTAGCATCCGCGATCGAGTGGTACACCGACGGTTTTTCGGAGCGCAGCGGAATTAAAGTCGATTTGGAAATATCACCATCTTTGAATCGGTTGCCGGAAGACCTTGAGCTGACGATATACCGCTTGGTTCAAGAAAGCCTCACCAACATTCATAGGCACTCCGGCAGCAAATGGGCCGGTATCCGCCTGATTCAGAAGCAGGATCAAATCATCTTAGAGGTTGCCGATCGAGGCAAAGGGATGGATCCCATTTCAACGGATAAACCGCAAAAGCACGTGGGCGTAGGCATTTCGGGCATCCGCGAGCGCGTGCGCCAACTCAATGGCCAACTCACGATTGAATCAGGTCGGCAGGGCACCACAGTCCGCGCAACCTTCCGTTTGGAGCAAGATCGCGACCGAGCTCTCGCAACTAAGTCAGCGCAGCTTACCGCTTCCCCATCCAACAGTTGAGCAAACTAAAAATTGTTGCACATTCCGTCGCAACTCTTTGTTCGCTGCCTGCGGCTGAGTAGCGCGGCTTGAAGTATGCGTAGTCATTGCGAGACTAGGAGGCGCTATTCAGCGCCGTCCAGGCAGCCAGAGAGTCCATGTAGTCTCTCCAATGCACGATCTTTCTTTTATCAATCGTTACGACCGAGATGAACCTGTTGTCATAGGGCAGGCCGGTCGAAAGAATCTTGCCGTGTACTTCGTATTCGAGGATTACAACGCGGCTATTTTGCGAGCGATGCACAACAAGTGCGTCGCCGGAGTGAAGCTTGATCGTCTTGCCGTATCCGGAGTAGCTAGCGATCAGATTGGCTCGGCCTCGAATTGTCAGAGGCCAACCGGGGAAGTGATAGCGGAACTCGAAGCATGCGTCTTCGGCAATTGTATCGAAATAGTGATCGCCATCGACGAGTCCGCGTAAGCCTGTCATGACGACTTCGAAGAAGGGATCGAGAGCTTCAAAAACTTCGTACTGGGTTTTTGTCATAGACAACTCCTCGGCGTCCGACGCGGGCATCCAACCGCAGACGACCGGTTCCCGGCAAGGCGGCGCAAAAGAGGTTCCACATTCCAGCCGATAAGCCAAAGCGTACCGGGCATGTTTGTCTTTGCAGCTTTGCGAGTTTGTCCATTGCGCGATTCAGCGGCCATGAGAATCCGCAAAAAAACAAGGGGTCGCACGGCTTCAAGGTCCGCACGACCCCAAGAGTTGTTGCAGAATCCAGCTACTAGATGTCGTAATACAGGTGGAACTCATACGGGTGCGGACGCATGCGGACGGGGTCCGCTTCGTTCTTGGTTTTGTAGTCGATCCACAAATTGATGAGTTCCTCGGTGAAGACGCCGCCCTTGGTCAGATATTTGTGGTCGTCTCCGAGGGCCTTGAGGGCCTCATCAAGCGAACCGGGCATCGTGGGCACCTTCTTCGCCTCTTCCTTATCGAGCTCGAAGATATCCACGTCGAGCGGCTTGCCGGGATCGATCTTATTCTCGATTCCGTCGAGGCCGGCCATGAGCATGGCAGCGAAAGTCAGATACACGTTGCATGAAGGATCGGGCGGACGGAATTCGAGCCGCTTCGCCTTGGGATTCGTCGAATACATCGGAATGCGCACAGCGGCGGAGCGATTGCGGCTGGAGTAGGCCAGGTTCACCGGAGCTTCGTAGCCCGGCACAAGGCGTTTGTAAGAGTTCGTCGTTGGCGCGGAGAAGGCCGAAATGCTACGCCCGTGCTTGAGCAGGCCGCCGGCATACCACAGCGCCATTTGAGAAAGTCCCGCGTATTTGTCTCCGGCAAACAACGGCTTGTTCTTCGACCAGAGCGATTGGTGCGTGTGCATGCCGGAGCCATTGTCGCCAAACAGCGGCTTCGGCATGAAGGTTACGCTCTTGCCGTACTGCTGGGCCACGCTCTTGATGACGAACTTGTACTTCATCATGTTGTCGGCGGAAACCAGCAGCGTGTTAAACCGCAGATCGATTTCGGATTGGCCGGCGGTGGCCACTTCGTGGTGTTGGCACTCCACGTCCATGCCGACTTCGATCATGCGCATGACCATCTCGCTGCGCAGGTCCATGAAGTGATCGATCGGCGGGGCGGGGAAGTAGCCTTCCTTGTAGCGCGGACGATAGCCCAGATTGTGCTCGGCGCGGCCCGTGTTCCAGCGGCCTTCATCGGAATCGATGTAATAAAAACTGTGCTGCGGCTGGGAGTCGAAACGAATGCTATCGAAGATGAAGAACTCGGCTTCGGCGCCGAAGAAAGCCTGATCGGCGACGCCGCTCTCTTTAAGGTGTGCCTCGGCCCGGATCGCGATCTGGCGAGGATCGCGGGGGTATGGTTTATGTGTGATCGGGTCGCTGACGTTGCAGATTATTACCAGTGTGGGAGTATCCCGGAAGGGATCCATGAAAGCCGTATTCGGATCGGGCATGAGCAGCATGTCCGATTCGTGAATCGATTGCCAGCCGCGTATGGAGCTGCCGTCAAAACCGAATCCTTCTTTGAAGGAGCTCTCTTCGAGCTCGCCGATCGGGTAGCTGACGTGCTGCCACAGGCCTGGCAGATCAGTGAAGCGGAGATCGAGCATCTTGGCGTTGTGCTTCGCGGCAAAATCTAGAACACCTTTCGGGTCCATCCTCGCTCCTTATGAAGAATTAGAAGTAGAGAGATTTGACACACCCTGGGTAAGGACCGGCGACAATAGCGCAGGACGTGGACGGCGTCAAGAAGCGCATGGACGGCTCTGGCCATGCGTCTTTGCTCTTTAATTGCGCTCGGTTCTTATGATTACTACTGCCTCGGACGATGCTCCTTCTGTCCGGCACGAGAGCGAGAATCTGCGCGTGCCGGAAATCCCGCGACAAAATACCGATAGGTTCCCAGCAAGTAAAACGAAAGTTTTCAATGGGACAAATCGAGGTTTTCGATGAAGGGAACGCAGCCCCGTTGAAGCGTACCAATCTTGGGTTTCAGCTCAGTTTCCGCTGATTTCGTTTCCGGAAAACCAAACGAGGGAAAGCTCGCAAAGTTCCTGCGTTCTTTCCCTCGTCGTAGATTCCTTCGTGTTGGGCGCTAGTCCGCAGCCACAGTGGTGAAAGCAGGTTTCGGGACACTGTTGATGGTCTTCAGAAGGCGCGAAACGATCTGGTAGGGATCGCCCTCTGCATTCGGCCGCCGGTCTTCCAGGTAGCCCTTGTATCCATTCTTGATGAAGTTGACAGGCAACCGGACTGAAGCGCCGCGATCGGAAAGACCATAACTGAATTTGTCAATCGCCTGCGTTTCATGCAGACCCGTCAAGCGCAAATGGTTGTCGGGACCGTAGACGGCGATGTGATCGGGAATTGTTTTCTCGAACGCCTTCATAAGCGATTCGAAGTATTCCTTGCCACCCACTTCGCGCATGTATTTCGTCGAGAAGTTGGTGTGCATGCCCGATCCATTCCAGTCGCCCTTAATGGGTTTGCAATACAACACAAAATCTACTTCGTATTTTTCGCAGAGCCGCATCATCAAGTAGCGGGCGGTCCAGGTGTCGTCCGCGGCTTTCGCTGAGCCTTTTCCGAAGATCTGGAATTCCCACTGACCCTTGGCGACTTCCGCATTGATTCCTTCATGATTGATACCCGCAGCCAGGCACAGATCCAGGTGTTCGTCGACGATCTGACGGGCTACGTTTCCCATATATTTATAGCCAACACCGCAGTAGTAGGGACCTTGCGGACCCGGGTAGCCTTCGGCAGGAAACCCAAGAGGCCTTCCGTCCTTGTAGAGGAAATACTCTTGCTCGAAACCTAGCCAGAAGTCGGGGTCGTTCTCGATCGTGGCGCGCTTGTTGGAAGGATGCGCGCTGCCGTCAGGCAGCATGACTTCGCTGAGAACGATATAGGCGTCCTTCCGGCTCGCATCGGGATACAGAGCCACGGGCTTGAGCAGGCAATCCGAGCTTTTGCCCTCGGCTTGCATTGTGGAACTGCCGTCAAATCCCCACGTCGGCAGGTCTGCAAGAGTGGGGGGATGATCAAATGGCTTGATTGTTGTTTTGCCGCGCAGTTCAGGAATAGGAGTCTTTCCATCGAGCCAGATGTATTCCAATTTGTATTTTTTCATAGGGTTTGGGTAAGGCCCTCCTCTGGAATTAAGTTTGCCGGATCAAGAATGTAACCGCGATTTCGAAGAAATACCAACGCAAGGTTTCGATAGGACTGATGGAAATTTCGCGCAGTAATCGAATCCCCGATAAGCAAACCTTTCTTCGTGCTGGGACAGCTTTTATAGTCCATTTTACAAATCGCAGCCAATAGTACCTGCGTTTAAGCCTCAAAACTGGGACAAGAAATGATTGTCGAGCTCTAAAAATCAGTGCGGTCACGAAGTCGAAGCGCGTATTTTGCCGCCGATGCCTTTCGGCGAATCTCTCTTGGCCTTCGACCAGCTAGGTGTGCACACGCTAGAACGTAAACTTGGAGGCCAGTTGGATGCCCCGCGGGCCGCCGCCTCCAAGAAAAGGATTGCCGATGCCCACGTCACCTGTCGCGACAATGTGATAGAAGCCGTTGCCCACCTCCCGTCCCCCGGCTCCCGCTGCGAATCCGCATCCGCAGGAGGAAGTGACACTGACGTTGGAAGCGGGATCGGCAATGAACGAAGGCAGGAGCGGACTCGAGAAGTTTGGATGATTGATAATGTTGAAGAAATCGGCCCGGAGCTGGACGCTCAGGCGTTCGCTGATCTTGGTGTTCTTGTAGATCGCCAAGTCCCACTGCTTGAATGGCGGGCCCACGAGCGCATTGCGCCCCAGGTTGCCGAAGTGCCGCGTGCCCGGTACGCAGTCGGCGGCCGCTCCGGATATCGTGCCATTGTTGGTGCAGGGCATGGCGAATGAGCTCAGATTCAGAAAATTATTCGGGTCGTGATAGTTGTAAGCAACCGGCCCAACCACGTCAGGCCTGTCGAATCCCTCGCCGCTGCCGCTGTAATCGTCCTCGCCGTTGTAGTTAAGCGTGAATGGCTGCCCGGTCTGCAGCGTCACGCTGCTATCAAGACCCCAGCCGTTCTTCAGCTTTTGCCACCCGCCGGTCAGCGTTGGCACTTCGTAGGAGAAAACCCAGGTGAAGCGCTTTGGTATATTGAAGTTCGATGGGCCGTATTCGTTATTCGGGTTCGTGCTATCCGCGGGCTGTGCGGCATTGGGAACGAAATCTTCGCCATCGCTCGAATTGTCCAGGGAACGGGACCACACGAAATTTACGAACGATGTGACGCCGTGCCACGCGTTAACCCGCAAGCTGGTCTGCAGGGAGTTATAGTTCGATTTGCCGGTGGAATTCTCCTGGAAGATATAGACCGTTCCTGGCGGCGCGCCGCTGAAGACACGCGGCACCGCGAAATCGCAGGCAGAAACACCAAGGCTCAGGTCGCAGCTGTTAATTGCTGCCTGGTTCGGTTGGTTGATGTCGAAGAAGCGCCACAAGCGGTGACCCTGAGATCCCACGTAACCCACTTGCAGCGCCACCTTGCTGGTGATCTGCTGCTGGATGTTCAGGTTGTAATTCTCCATGTAAGGCGGCTTGATATTGCGGTCGACGGAAAAAATGTCGCATTCGCCGCTGCAGTTTGACGGCCCGAAAACGGGTGCGCCGGGGGTAATTGTCGATCCCTTCGTGGCAATAGCCTCAGTGATGGGGTTTGTCCCAAAGTTCGCGTAGGCTGGACCCGGGGCAAAAAAGGCCGGATACGGCAGATGACCAAGGAACATGTCCTGCGAAATCGCGTCATAAAAAACACCGAATCCCGTGCGCACTACGGTCTTTCCCGTCCCGAAAACGTCCCACGCAATGCTTGCGCGCGGACCGAAATTTTTGTGATCCGGCTCGTATAGCCGAGGGAGTGCGGGCGTGCCAACCTGCGCCTCAGTTCCGGTTCCACTGTCGGTCGCAGCGTTGAAGCTGGTCACAAGAAAATTGCTGAAGAGATTATTCTTCTCTGCGGTCACGCCAAAGTAATCCCAGCGAAGTCCATAGTTCACTGTGATTCTCGGCGACAGGTGAAAGCTGTCCTGCGCGTACCAGCCGTAATCGTCCTCTGAAGTGTGGCGAGTTGTGTCCCCGGAGTACTGCAGGCCGCTGCTGATCGTCCCGGCAAGAAAGCTCGACAAGTTGGCAAACTTCAGCCGCCCGCGGAAATACTTATCCAAGTATTGCTGAATGCTAGTGCGGCGAAACTCAAAGCCGAACTTCACGTCGTGCTTGTTGATCTTCCAGGAAAAGCTGTCGATGAGCTGATTGTTACTGTCGACGCGATGTCGCGGATCGGCGGAGTTCGCTCCCGGTTGGGCGAAAAAGGAACTGGCCCCCGACGGTGTGACGGAGACAAGAATGATCGGCAGTCCCGAATCTGCAGCACCCGATCCGGAGCAAGTTGACCCGGGAACGGAGGCGGGAGTTCCCGGCGCATTGCTCCCCGCGCAAAGGCCAATCGAACTTGGATGAAGGCTCTGGTCCTGGGGGAAGAATCCTTCCGCGAAGCGGTTCCAGCCGTAGCGCAATTCGTTCAGTTTGGTCGGCGAGAAAATATGCACATAAGAGAGCGACACCAGTTGAACGCGCGTCGGCGTCACGGTGTCAAACCCGGGAAGTTGGCCGCCAGTGGCGTTCAAAGCCAGAGGAAACGCCTGCGTACTGTCTCCAAAAAAGTAGCGCCCGGTTAGATTATTGTTCTGGTTAAAAGTCTGATCGATCTTCGCGATCATGCTGGAAAGATTGTTGAACGACGGCGTGATCAGCGAAGAGTTCGGCCCATTTGGGCACCCGGCGTCTTCGCCCGTTCCCGGAGTCAAGGAAGGATTCCC
This sequence comes from uncultured Acidobacteriota bacterium, assembly GCA_963846235.1. Classification (GTDB taxonomy): domain Bacteria; phylum Acidobacteriota; class Terriglobia; order Acidiferrales; family UBA7541; genus Palsa-189. The sequence continues at coordinate 133,932 of CAWJVF010000002.1, read as the reverse complement.
AAACGTTCCCGGGATGTTTGGCGCGGGCCAGGACTTCAGAATAGCGGCGGTTACCGGGTTCGGAGTGCCACCCGCCGCGACAATCGCGCTGTTGTCGGCAGCAATTTGAGCAGGGTCCGGAACACACGCGAGCGTGACCACGCCCACCCGTTCCCGCTGTCCTTCATAGTCCAGGAAAAAGAATGTCTTGTCCTTCACGATGGGCCCGCCCAGCGAACCTCCAAACTGGTTGTTGTGAAACGGCGCCTTAGTCTGGTCTGGTGTATTAAAAAAATTGCGCGCGTCCAAAGCATCGTTACGGAAATATTCAAACAGGCTGCCGTGGAACTGGTTCGTTCCGCTCTTGGTGACGATATTCACCACCGCGCCGCCATTGCGGCCATATTCGGGCTCGAAATTCGAGAGCACCCGAAGATCGCTCACCGCATCGATGGGCAGGATCGCTGAGGGAGTCGCGAAAACCCCGCCCTGATTGATCGCCGGATCGTTCCGGTAGCCGTCATTCATATCCGTGCCGTCGAGCAAATAGTTGTTGGAGCGGCCGCGGGCTCCGTTCATGGAAAACTCGCCGAACGATCCCGGCGAGTCTGTAATCTGGTCCGGCGAGCCCGCCACGCCCGGATTCAAATAGATCATTTTCGTGTAGTCCCGCCCATTGATCGGCAGATCCTTTACGATCTCCTGGGTGAGCGTGCCGCCCAATGTGTCGCTGGTGGTCTCAATCTGAGGAAGCGCCTCGCCCGAAACGAGAACCTGCTCATTGACGGCGCCCAGTTCGAGGGCGGCGTCCACGCGCCGTTCGGCGGCCACACTCACTTGGACGTCCTTGGTAACCGAAGTTCGAAAGCTGCTCTTCTCGATGCTTACATCGTAGGTGCCGGTCGGAAGCTCGGGGATTCGGTAGCTTCCGTCCCCTTGGGTCTCGGTCGTGCGCACAAGACCTGTCTCGGCGTTGTGAACCGTAACGGTAGCCCCAGGAACGGTCGCGCCAGAAGCGTCCGTGACTGTTCCCAGGATGGTGCCACGAAAGGTCTGAGCGCCGGCCAACGTGAAGCCTAAAAGCAGGAGAGTCAAAGCGAGGAACGCACGCGTCATGCTCGAGCCATGACCACTGAGATTTTTCATCGTTTTCTCCCCCTCGCTTATACCCTCGACGCTGCCGATTAGCTATTCAAAGAATGAATGGAATTGATGAATCATTCCGATTAATCAGCTTTAGATGGAGTTCGATTGAGGAGCCACTGCGCAAACCGTGCGTCAGTCGTAGTATTCCGAGCCCAGGTGGGTGATCAGTTCTTCGCCCATCATCCAGCGCAACGTATTCTTCAGTTTCATCAGCTGAATAAACAAATCGTGCTCGGGATAAAGCTGCGGCGCGCACATCGGCGATTTGAAATAGAAGCTCAGCCATTCCTGAATGCCATGCATTCCGGCGCGCTTGGCCAAATCGAGGAAGAGCACCAGATCGAGAACGATAGGCGCGGCCAGAATGGAATCGCGGCAAAGGAAATCGACCTTGATCTGCATGGGGTAGTTGAGCCAGCCGAAGATGTCGATATTGTCCCAGCCCTCTTTATTGTCGCCGCGCGGCGGGTAATAGTTGATGCGGACCTTATGGCAGATATTTCCGTAGAGCTTGGGATAGAGCTTGGGCTGCAGAATATATTCGAGCACGCCCAGCTTGGATTCTTCCTTCGTCTTGAAGGACTCGGGATCGTCCAGCACTTCGCCATCGCGATTGCCGAGGATGTTGGTGGAAAACCAGCCATTCAGGCCGATCATGCGCGCTTTGAAACCAGGCGCGAGAATCGTCTTGAGCAGCGTCTGGCCGGTTTTGAAATCCTTGCCGCAGATCGGCACGTTGTGTTCGCGCGCGAGCTGCTGCATTGCCGGAATGTCCACGGTGAGATTCGGTGCGCCATTGGCAAAGGGCACGCCGGAGGTAATCGCCGCCCAGGCATACAGCATCGAAGGCGCAATCGCGGGATGATTTTTCTTCATCGCCGCCTCGAACTTGGCGGCCGTCGAATGAACTTCGTGAGGCGTCAGGAAAATTTCCGTCGAGCCGCACCAGATCACCACCAGGCGTGAAGACTTCGACTGCTTCTTGAACCGCGCGATGTCGTCTTTGATCTCCATCGCCAGGTCGTATTTGTTTTTGGCCTTTTTTACGTGCGGTCCGTCCAGCCGCTTGACGTAATCGCGATCGAAAGCGGCTTTCATGGGCCGAATGGTGGTAAGAAACTTTTTGGCCTGCAGAAGGTCCTCAGGCGAAAGCACGGCGGCGTTGGCCGCCGCCTCATAAGCGGAATCGGGAAAAAGATCCCAACCGCCGAACGTGAGGTCCTTGAGCTCCGCTAACGGTACAAACTCCTGGATAAGCGGCGAACGGTGCTCGGTGCGTTTGCCCAGGCGGATCGTACCGAGCTGCGTCACCGATCCGACCGGCTGCGCGCCATTCGACCGAATCAGGTCCACCCCGGCCATGAACGTGGTAGACACCGCGCCCATGCCGCAAGTGAGCACGCCGAGTTTTCCTTCTGGCGGTGCAATGGTCGTGGGCCGGCGCATGTATTCGTTTTCCCCCTTGGCTTGATTGACTGGCTGTCATCCCGAGGGCCGCCTCAGCCTAAAGTTTCCTTTGGCGCTTGACGAACTCGGCCCGAGGGATCTGCTTTTTATCTAATCGATCCTGCACGTCCCTAGCGTGCAAGCAAAGTTCAATATCATCCGAAATGCGGAGACGAATTGCAATGATGCCCGCCGATTTTTATTTCTGCCCTCGCCCGGGAGCGATTTGCTTCACTCCCAGCCGCCATCGGTGATAAAGCGATCATCACGGGAGCCAAAACCGAAATTTCACGATAAGGTCGAATCGTCGACGGATCGGCAAGGGGGAGAGGAAGACGCGACACGTAACGCGCAGCACTTGGGCGGCGACTGCGCCCAAATCCATTGGCCAAATAACAACACACAGTAGAGTCAACTAACTATGAAATGGTATTTCGAGACGTTGAGAAAGTACGCGGTTTTTGCCGGGCGAGCCCGTCGAGGAGAATACTGGATGTTCGAACTATGGCATGGGCTCATTCTCGTGGCATTGTTCGTCATAGACGTTAAGGTAAGCGCATCCGGACACAATCAAGCCGCGCTGTTAACAGGGCTTTATCTGCTTCAGCTAGGGAGCCTACAGGTGAAGCGGGCCTTCGCCATCGCCGCGGGTCATATGCACCTCAGCCGCTACGGACTCAAACGGGGATAGCAAATGACTCAGATCTCGCGAGACACCAAAGCTGAAATTGGAAGGGCCCGCGAAAAACCCTGCCGTACGGAACGCAGAACACCAATGACTTTGTGACTGGTTCGAGACCGTCAGATCGACTCCTCTCTCCTCCAGAATTCGCGTGGCCTCGCGAACCAGAGCACAGGAGTTCTCCGGCAGCGCAAGGCAATCCAGGATCGTCCCAACGCGCATGTTTCCGAAATATTTGTTGTCCCGCATTTGCGTATCCAACATGACCGCCCACCCGATTGTGCGATTGCCTCGCGAAATCCTGTAGCTCAAGAATCTCTCGCTGCCGGCCGGATACAGCAGGTTCAGGGATTCGCTATCTCGCACAGCAAGCATCGCGTAGCGATCTTTGCAATCCCTCCACACGTCGTCGGCCCATCCTGTGAACCCACGCACGCGTTGCACCTCCTCTTTGGTCCGACGATGTGTCGTCCGCACACCTTGTACGGCCCTTATGGCCAATGCCCCAATTCCCGACCACGCCGCCGTATCCATCAGCCATCTGCGCCAAGCGCTCTCCCGGATGGCGCGAACTTCGCGCAGAAATCGCGTGGGGTGGTTGACTTTGAAAAAGAAAGGCAACGTCTTCGTTCTCCAACCGGCAGCGTTGAGGATTTGAGGAATAAGAGTTTTTGCGCCACCCCCCATTCCTAATGAATAAAGAAATGGCTGACTCCTCTGCACGTGCCGCAGCATGAGCGTGAAAACCCAGGAATATGCCTTGTCGATCACCGCTTCCGACATGGGCCAATGAAAGCAGTCGATGGGGAAGATCTTCCCGCGAACCGAGAAATCCTGGTGCTTTACTCTGTACCCGCCTCGGACGACTCCGTCTTCCAAAACGACAAAATTCTCCTGATAGAGTCGCCTCTGTCCGATTTTTGGCAGCCAGTCGGAGACCGAAGATTCGGGAAATCGCAAATCGAAAGGCGCGCCGGCCGCCGTCAGGCGGGAATTAAATGCTTTGACAGCCGGAATGTATTCATCCGTAAGAGACTTAATAGCGACGGCCATTAGCAAGCTCGAATTAAGCTGCGTTAAGCCCCTGGTTTCTATACCCGAATTCCATCACGGCGTACACGGCGCTGAAATCCCTTCTATCGGGTAGCGTGGATTAAGCCGTCCTTACCACATAATCCGGAGCCATATACGGGATGAAAGTGAGACCGGGCTTGCGCCCGTTCACTTATCGACGTTCAGGAGTGGGGTGTGGCAGAGGCCTTTTTCGAAGCGGCGCCGGGCTTCGGGCGCAGCACAGCGAGCATTTGCTCTAGCGGCAGCGCGTTTAGCACATCTTTTTTCTCGATCCAGCCGCGGCGCGCCGTCTGCACGCCGTAGCGCATCAACTCGAGATTCTTGATCGAGTGCGCGTCGGTGGAAATCACCACGCGCACGCCCCGATCTTTGGCCATGCGCAGGTAAGCGTCCTTCAAATCGAGCCGGTCGGGCGCGGCGTTGCATTCCACCACGACGCCCGCGGCGTCGCGCCGCGTCTAAGATGCGTTCCATGTCGTACGCCATGGCATCACGCCGCAGCAGGATGCGCCCCGTGGGATGCCCGATGATCTGCACATAAGGATTCTCGATCGCGGCAAGCATGCGCTCCGTGCTCTCGTCGCGTTCCATATTCATGAACGAATGAATCGACGCGACAACGATGTCCAGCTCGGCGAGAACTTCGTCGGCCAAATCCAGCCGGCCGTCTTTCAGAATATCGACCTCAATGCCGGCGAGAATGCGAATGCCACTGACCTTGGCCGCGCGGATTCTGCGCGCGTGCTCGCGCGTGCGCGTTTCGTCCATGCCGTTAGCCACGGTCACCGCTTTGCTGTGATCCGTGATGGCCACGTACTCGTATCCCATCTTGCGTGCCGCTTGTGCCATTTGCTCTATGCTGTGGCGGCCGTCGCTTTCCGTGGTGTGCATTTGCAGATCGCCGCGCAGGTCGGATTGCTCGATCAGCTTCGGCAGGCGATGTTGCTCGGCCGCCTCGATCTCGCCGCAGTTTTCGCGCAGCTCCGGCGGAATGAAGTCGAGCTTCAGCTTCGTGTAGACCTCTTCCTCTGTCGTGCCCGCGACGCGTCGCTCGTCTTTCAGCGTAGCCAGCGCATATTCGTTCAGCGTGTAGCCCATCTTGATGGCGCGCCCTCGCAGCGAAACGTTGTGTTCCTTGGAGCCGGTGAAATAGATCAGCGCGGCGCCGTAGTTTTCGGGCCGCAGCAGTCGCACATCGACTTGAAGCCCTTTCGCCACGCGAAAGCTCACCTTGTTTTCGCCGCGAGCGAGCACCTGCTCGAGTTCGCCGTAGCCGAGAATATGGTCCTTGATGGCTTCAAGTTCCTCCGGCTTCGTCTCCGGCGCGTAAGTCAGCAGAAAATCGAGATCGCCGATGGTCTCCTTCCATCGCCGCAGCGAACCCGCCGGCGTAATCGAGCGATGCTTTTGCCGTAACGCTGGATATACGCGATGAGCTTCTCGGCTTCGTGCTCTGCGGTAGGAATCACGAAGCGGCCCGAAATCTTTTTGAAGACCTCTATAGCCTTGAGGATGTTCTGCTCGGTCTTTTCGCCAAAGCCGGCCAGGTCGCGCAGCTTGCCTTCGCGCGCCAGTTGCTTCCAGCTGATCGACCGTGCAGCAGTTGAACTCGCGCCAGAGAATCAGCGCCTTCTTCGGGCCCAGCGATTGCACCGAGAGCATTTCGAGCATGGTCAGCGGATATTTCTTGAGCAGCTTTTTCCGCAAGGCGTAGTCGCCGGTGGAGAGAATTTCGCGGATGTGCTCGGCCATGCGTTCGCCAATGCCGGGGAGTTCTTCGAGTTTTTCCGGATCGCGGGCGAGGACTTCGATCGATTCGGCGAGGCTGGCGATCAGTTCGGCGGCCTTCTCATAACTGCGGTAGCGGCCGATGATGGCGCCGTCGATCTCCAGCAGTTGCGCGGTCTCGCGCAGGACGCGCGCCACCTCCCGATTCTCCATACAGGGCCTCCGCGGCTTTTAGGCGCCGCGAAGCTCCTCGTGTCCATAACGTCCGCGGCGAAGAGGGAATTATGCGGCAATCGGAAGGAAATTACCTAAACGTAGAGGACAACGACTTATATGTTGCGTATGGACTCGTCTTGTAGCCCAGGGCGCCCTCGCGATTTCTGCGAGGAGCCCTGGGGCATTTGTTTCTGCGGGATCGTTAGAGCTAGTCGCCGAGGACGTAGGCAAAGACAAGCGGCGCCACAATCGACGCATCGGATTCAATGACGAATCGCGGCGTATTGCGGTCCAGCTTGCCCCAGGTGATTTTTTCGTTGGGCACGGCGCCGCTATAGGAGCCGTAGGAAGTGGTGCTGTCGGAAATCTGGCAGAAGTACCCCCACAGCCGGCACTTCTCGCGCAAGTCCTGCATGAGCAGGGGCACGACGCAGATGGGGAAATCGCCGGCGATGCCTCCGCCGATCTGGAAAAAGCCGATCGACTCATCCTTGCTGGTCTTCCGGTACCAATCGATGAGCGCGGCCATCTGTTCCAGGCCCGATTTCACGACCTGAATATTGCCCACGTCTCCGCGGACCACGTTGGCCACAAAAATATTGCCCAGGGTGGAATCTTCCCAGCCCGGAGTGAAAATCGGCAGATTTTTCTGGCAAGCCGCGTACACCCAGGAATCTTTCGGATCGATTTCGAAAAATTCGCGGATATTGCAGTTGCGGATGAGCTGGTACATGTATTCGTAAGGGAAGTAGCGCTGGCCTTCGTGTTCGGCCTGCTGCCAGTACTTCAGCACCTGGCGCTCGATGCGCCGCATGGCCTCTTCCTCGGGAATGCACGTATCGGTCACACGATTCAGGCCGCGCTCGCGCAACGCGAGCTCTTCGTCTTCACTCAGATTGCGGTAGTTGGGAACGCGCCGGTAATGATTGTGCGCAACAAGATTGAAAATATCTTCTTCCAGATTCGCGCCGGTGGTGCAAATGGCGTGCACTTTTTCTTGCCGGATCATTTCGGCAAGCGACAATCCTAGTTCCGCGGTGCTCATCGCGCCGGCCATGGCCAGCAGCATTTTTCCTCCCTGCTCCAGGTGGCGGCGATAGGCTTCGGCGGCATCGACGATTACGGCGGCATTGAAGTGGCGGAAGTGATGCTTGATGAACTCAGTCACGCTCATCTTCGCTTGCACATCCATCTTCGCGATTTGTGTTTTCAGTCAGTCACCTCCCGTGGTGATTTTCTTGAATCGTAGACTACCCTTGCGCTGTGTTGCAAGCAACTATCGCGCCACTTCGCGTGCTCGAATTGACACAATGAAGCCGCACGATGTTTTTGTTTCGCGAAGTAGTCGCACAGATTGTCGAGCTGCGTCCGCTTTCAGCGAACGCAGCACGCATTCTCCTGGCGAAATTTGTCGGCGACTTATTCTTTTCTTATTTGGATTTCAGGAATCGTGCGTAAAACAGAATCGCCGCTACCGATTTTGCGTCGTGCAGCGATCCGCGCGCGGATCATTTTTTCGAGAGCGGTCAGTGAAAATTTTCTCGCAGTGATGCGCTCGTCCGCTTCCGGCTGCGCAACGCCGCGCTGCAGTCCGGTGGCCGCGAAAATCCACATGCGCTCGGTGACGAATCCCGGGGAAGGGAAGATCTCCAAAATTTGTTTTACGCTGCGCGCGGTGTATCCGGTTTCCTCGATCAGTTCGCGCCGCGCGCCCGCAGCTTTCGATTCGCCCGGTTCCAAGCCGGCCCGCCACCAGTTCCCACAGCATCGCGCCGATCGCGTGCCGGTATTGCCGCACCAGCAGAATCGAGCCATCCGGAAAAACAGGAAGCAGCACGACGGAGCCGCGATGCACCACGATGTCGCGTGTGACCTCGATGCCGCCCGGCTCGACGATGCGATCCTGCCGCACGCTGAACACTTTGCCTTTATAAAGGATTTTGGTGTCGAGGATTTTTGCTCGACGAGTCGGCATGCTTGCTCCAGTTGGTTCCGAAAGTCGACGGCAGCAGAGTTCGGATCCGTCCTGAGCCGTTAGGCGGCAGCAGATCTCGCCGACTGCGCCAGTTGCGTCGCTCGGGACGGCAATCCTGGTCGGATTGCCGATTTTACGGAGTGTAGGCGGGAAATGCCAGACGGCAGAGGTCGACTTTGCCGAGCGCGAACGCGCCGATCAGCCATCCATCGTCTGCGGGGCGCACCCAGGCAAGCTGAAACAAAAGCTGCGATGTTCCGTCGGGAAGGGAAGTGCCGCCGGGCACCGCGCGCAGAACGAGGGCCGAATCCGTTTGCGGCCGCGTGCGCAGCAACAGGGAGCAGCCCGACCGGCTGATATTCACGGTGTGGGAGAGTTCAACGAAAAACCTGCCGCTCGAGGCCAGACCGCACACCGCAAAGGTAAGTGCGGCTGTGGACCGCGGCTCACGGCGAGTCGAGCGCGAACGAGCTTGCGTCGGGCACCTGATTCATACCCCGCGGCGCTTCGATTCGCAGCTTGCGGCGCCAGACCCATCAGCCGCGTCGGACGAATCACCTGCCCTCCTGGCCGGTCAGGTTTCCTGATCGGTAAATTAATTCAACGCAAAACGGGGGCCGAAGTTGCACGAAAATTGTGCAACTACGATCTCTTTACGGAAGAGTGGGTTAGGAGACGCCGGCACCGGCGCCGCCCGATACCATGAACACCTTAGCTATGAATTTTCTATGCGGAACCCGCACTTTTTGGCTGGTCAACCTATCCAACGTAACAGAATGTGTACAGATGTGTTTTATCAGTCGCCGAAATGGCAATTTCTTGCTTTGCCGGCGCAAAACGACCATTCGTGCGTGCGCGACAGGAGGGCAATGCGGCCGGCGGCCTTTCGTTCGACGCCACTTCGACGCCCGCTTGCGCGGAAGACGGGAGTTGGCCAGTTTGCGCCTGCACCGTATACTCGTACTGCGCCGGTGCTTGCTCAGGAAACTCGGTCAGTAAACTCTGACGGCGATATGCCGTCGCACGCGAGTGGTCAGATGAATTCGTAATGAACACCGCTATAAATACTCTGATCGTGGATGACGAAAAACCCGCGCGCGACGAGCTCGCCTTTTTGCTGAAGAGCTTTCCGGAAGTCAGCCTTGTCGGTCAGGGAAAGAACGGCCTTGAAGCTGTGGCGCTGATCAAGGAGCACAATCCCGATCTGGTTTTTCTCGATGTGCAGATGCCCGGCTTGGATGGCTTCGGCGTGATTCAGCGATTGATGGACCGCAAGGTGCGCCTGCCCCACATTGTTTTCGCCACCGCTTACGAATCCTATGCGGTGCAGGCCTTCGAGGTGAACGCGGTCGACTATATTTTGAAGCCCTTTGATAAGCAGCGGCTGGCGCGCGCGGTGCAGCGGGCGCGGCGCATCCTGGGCGCGAGCATTCGCCGGCGGAGCGCCTTGAGACGCTGGTGAACCAGCTTGGCAATCGCAGCGGCCAGCCCGTGAAGCTGCTGGTGAAATCGCAGGGCCGGCTTCTGCTGGTGGACGCGGAGGACATGGTCTGCGCCTCAATTGAAGACGGCACGATTACCATCTGCACGCGTGATCTCGAGGGCACTTCGAATTACCGCACGATCGAAGACCTGGCCGAAGCGCTGGACTCCGAGCGTTTCTGGCGCGCACACCGTTCGCATCTGGTGAATATCGATCACATCAAGGAAGTGCTTCCCTGGTTCAAATCGAGTTACATGCTGAAAATGGCGGATAAGCGCCAGTCGGAAGTTCCCGTAAGCCGCGCCCAGACCAAGCGCCTCCGCGAACTGCTGAAGATGTAACGCGTTCTTGTGGCACAGCCACTCTTGGCTGTGCGGCTCATCTTGTCAGCTTGTCGGCGCGAATCTTTCTCGCTGTCCTTTATGCACTCCGTCGTTACCGGCGCGTCCTCATTCTGAGCGCAGCGTCCCGAGGTCCTTCTCGGAAATCGGTGTGTTCCGATTTCCCGTCGGGACGCGAAGTCGAAGCGCGTATTTTGCCGCCTATGCCTTTCGGCGAATCTCTCCTATGCCTTTTCGCTTCAGCCAAGCCAAGAAAGCTTTTCCTATCCTTCGCGGACTCTGTCATTAGCCCCGCATTGTCATTCTGAACGGAGTGGGCCGCAGTTCTGCTTCGGACCGCGTTTTGGTCCGCGGCCCACCCAGTGAAGAATCCCTCCTAGATTTTTCCGGCAATTTCTTCTCCGTGTCCTCTGTGCCTCTGTGAACTCTGTGTTAACGTCTTTCTTCGGGCTTATGGACTTCTCCCTCACCGACGACCAGCGCATGATTCGAGACAATGTCCGCCGTTTCATGGACGCCGAAGTCCGCCCGAACGTCCGCCGCTACGATCGCGAAGAAAAATTCCCCGCCGCGGAAATCCGCCGCCTCGGCGAACTCGGCTGCTGCGGCATGCTGATTCCAGAAGAATGGGGCGGCGCCGCGCTCGACACGATCTCCTACGTGCTCATGCTCGAAGAAGTCGCCCGCGTGGACGCCTCCATGGCCGTGGCGCTGAGCGTTACCAATTCCGTCGTGGCCTGGCCGCTCTGGCGGCACGGCAACGACGCGCAGCGGCATAAATATCTGCCGCGCCTCGCGCGCGGAGAAATTCTCGGCGCGTTTTGTCTCACCGAGCCGCAAGCCGGCTCCGATGCGGCCGCCATCGAGACGCGCGCAGTCCGCAGCGCGCAAAACCTATCGCCTCAACGGCACGAAAAGCTGGGTCACCAATGGCGGCGAAAGCGGCGTCTATCTCGTCTTTGCCAAAACCGATCCTGCCGCCGGTACTCGCGGCATCACTGCTTTTCTTGTCGAGCCTGCGTTCTCCGGCTTTCGCGTGAGCCGCTACGAAGATAAAATGGGCTTGCGCTCTTCGCGTTCGGCGGAAATTGTCTTTTCCGATTGCGAAGTGCCGGAGGAAAATCGCCTGGGCGAGGAAGGGCAGGGGCTCAAGATCGCGCTCGAAGCTCTTGATGGCGGCCGAGTGGGCATTGCCGCCCAAGCCGTCGGCCTCGCGCAGGGCGCTCTCGAAGCCTCCGCGAGTTACGCCAAACAGCGGCGCGCCTTCGGCAAAACCATCGGCGAATTCCAGGCCATCCAGTTCATGCTCGCGGACATGCAAACCGAAATCGAAGCCGCGCGCCTGCTCGTCTGGCAGGCGGCCCAAATGCGAGACGCGGGATCGGGCCGCGCGGGAGCTTTTGCCTCGCGCGCCAAACTTTTCGCCTCCGAGATGGCCAATCGCGTAGCCTACAAGGCGGTGCAAATTCATGGCAGCATGGGCTATTCGCGCGAAAGCGATGTCGAGCGCATGTATCGCGATGCCCGCGTCCTTTCGATTTACGAAGGCACCAGCGAAATTCAGCGCCTGATCATCGCGCGCGACTTGCTCGGGCGCACCGATAAAGCGCGCACCGAGAAGACCGCCGGCCGTCCCGTTACCGAGGCGAAAGCATGAAACCCTGTCATTCAGTGGCACAGCCACTCTTGGCTGTGCCTCTCAGGCGTATTGGGAGCGCCCGGCACGACTCGGGGCCGAGACTCATCCGATCGTCGAGCCGGAAAAGCGCACCAACAGGATGCGGCTTTTCCGGCATAACAAAGTTGCGCGTTCTGGGGTGGTATTAGAGTGCCGCCGGCAAACAACGCTCCCGACAAACGCAAACGCGTCCTGAGCGGCATGCGTCCCACCGGACGGCTCCATATCGGCCATTATTTCGGCGCGCTTCAAAATTGGATTCGCCTGCAAGACGACCCGCAGTACGAATGCTTTTACTTCATTGCCGATTGGCATGCCCTCACCACCGATTACGCCGACACCTCTTTCGTCGCGCAGAACACCATCGAAATCGGCATCGATTGGCTGGCCGCGGGACTCGATCCCGAGAAATCCACGCTCTTCGTGCAATCGCAGGTTCCCGAGCACGCCGAGCTGAATCTGCTGCTGTCCATGATTACGCCGCTCGGCTGGCTCGAACGCGTGCCCACCTATAAGGAAGCGCTCGACAACATCAAGGACAAGGACCTGCACACTCTCGGGTTCCTTGGGTACCCAGTTTTGCAGACGGCCGACATCGTTATGTACGGCGAGCCGGATACCGACCTCGTCGTTCCCGTCGGCGAAGATCAAAAATCCCACGTCGAGCTCGGCCGTGAAATCGTCCAGCGCTTCAACGGTTACTACGGTCTAGAAATACGCGAGGAACTATTCACCGAAGCGAATAAGGACGATTTCGAGAAACTCTATTATGCATTCCCAAACATCAAGGGTCAGACGGGCGAGCTATTTACTTCCTACTATAGGCGATTTTTCCGAGAGCACTTCCTGAGCCATCTGCGAGGGGAGGCAACTCACATCGGTATTCAGAACTTTCTCGAAAAGGCTGCCGAGGGAAAACGTTTCCTTAGGTTTCAGGCAGTGCTGCAGGAACCAGAAGCCATGCTCACCCATACCCCGCGCATTCCTGGGCTCGATGGCCGCAAAATGTCCAAGAGCTATGGCAACGCCATCATGCTCAGCGAGTCCGACGACGACATCCGCAAAAAGACCAAAGTGATGATCACCGACCCGGCTCGCAAGCGCCGCGAGAACCCCGGCAATCCCGATGTTTGTCCCGTTTTCGATTGGCACAAATTATTTTCGCCAAAAGAAGTCCAGGATTGGTCCGCGCACGGCTGCCGCACCGCGGGAATTGGCTGCATCGAGTGCAAGAACAGCGATGGCCGATCATCTGATCAAATGGATCGAGCCGATCCGCCAGCGCCGCCAGGATTTCGAGAGCGATCCGCAGCAAGTCCTCGAATATCTGGACACCGGCTCGAAGCGCGCGCGCCTGGTGGCGCAGCAAACCATGGACCGCGTCCGCGACGCCGTCTTCCATTGGAACGAAAAGCGCGCCGAACTCGGCCGCCCCGGCGAGGCCAAGAATGCCCCAGCTGGCCGCTAGCGTGGTCCGCAGGCGCAAGCTTGTCATTCTGAGCGGAGTGGCCGCCGGTTTTAGATCGGCGCGTCTTGCGTGCCGGCGGCCACAAATGGAACGAAAAGCGCGCCGAACTCGGCCGTCCCGCGAGGCCAGGAACGCGCCTGCTGACCGCTAGCGTGGTCCGCAAGCGCAAACTTGTCATTCTGAGCGGAGTGGCCGCCGGTTTTAGATCGGCGCGCCTTGTGCGCCGGCGGCCACAGATGGAACGAAAAGCGTGCCGAACTCGGCGCCGCCGGAGAGGCCAAGAATGCCCCTGCCGGCCGCTAAATTGGTCCGCAAGCGCAACTGGTCATTCTGAGCGGAGTGGCCGCCGCTTTTGGATCGGCGCGCCTAGCGCGCCGGCGGCCACAGATGGAACGAAAAGCGCGCCGAACTCGGCGCCGCCGGAGAGGCCAAGAATGCCCCTGCTAGCCGCTAAATTGGTCCGCAGGCGCAAACTGGTCATTCTGAGCGCAGCGTCCCGACGCGTCGTCCCGGAAATCGCACTTTTGCGATTTCCGGTCGGGACGCGAAGTCGAAGAATCTCTCTTCTATTTGCGCGAATGCGCGTTGACCTCGCTGCTAAAATAGAAAGAAAAACGAAGCGCTCAACGGAACGCGGCGAGGCGCACCGATTTGGGTTGGAACCTAATGAGAACCACACGGTCTGGGGCAGGGACGGTCGAAATGGGTCCTAACTCTTTTAGTTTGATATCGTTGCACAAAGTTATCATCTAAACGGCTTGTTTTGATATTCTTGCGAAAAAAGTAGGGGGCACCCCCGGGGGCTCAAGCACTACTTGAGGTATTTTTCGGCCCGCAGCGCGGCCAAAGGGATGCGTTTTTGCCGGCACGCAACACGAATGCTGTCATTCCGAGAAGTCCCCGCGCAGTATGCGGGGCGGCGAGGAATCTGCTTTTGCTTTTCATCCTGGGGATTGTCGACGTAGCCTAGCTTGGGGGTGATGTGGCTTCTCCATACAAAATTCATCTCGATACCTACGATGGACCGCTCGATCTGCTGCTGGATCTCATCCGCAAGCAGGAGATGGACATCCACAACATCCCTATCGCCCAGATCACCGGCCAGTATCTCGAATACCTGCACAAGCTCGAGAAGCTCGATATCGATGTCTCGGCGGATTTCATCTACATGGCGGCGACGCTCATCCTGATCAAGTCCAAGATGCTTTTGCCCCCCGACCCGCTGGCGGGTCCGGACGAACAGATTGATCCGCGCGCCGAACTGGTCCATCGCCTCGTCGAGCACGAGCAATTCAAGAGCGCCGCGCAGTTGCTCAATCAGAAGCAGCAGCTCGAGGCGCACGTCTGGACGAAGCCGGATCGTTCGCTCTACGAAGGCGAAGATACTCAGGGCGAACTAGTCGTCTCCTTGGTCGATCTCGTGCGCGTTTTCCAGCAGGTGCTGGACCGCCGCAAGCAAGTCACCAAGATCGAGCTGCGCCACGACACGTTCACGGTGGAGCACATGATGCAGGTTTTGCGCGGGCAATTGCTCACGTCGGAAGAGGGCATCGAGCTGGTGGGCTTCTTCGAGTCTTGCCCTTCGCGTTCGGCCATGATTTGCGCGCTTTTGGCCGTGCTCGAACTCGTGCGCCTGCAGGCCATCGTGCTGGCGCAAACAGAGATTTTTGGCCCGATCTTCATACGAAAGCATAAGATGTTTGATGTGGTGTTTGCCGGCGGCGTTCCCGCCTCCACGGCCGATGTGCCACGCGGCGGCGAAGCCGCCGAAGCCCCCGGCGCGAACGAAGCGAGCGCTGACGGCCGAGGGCTGTAGCCCTGGCGACGCGTATCGCGTTTTTCGCGCGTAAAAAAGGCGAGCAATACTCATGACAATGACCTCTATCGAACTGAAAAGCGCGCTCGAAGCCATCATTTACGTGGCTGACGAGCCCGCCACCGTAGATCAGCTCGCAAGCGTTTTGGGCGAAGAGAAGCACGTTGTGCGCGCGGCGCTCGACGAGCTGGTGGCCAGCTTTGCGAGTGATGAGCGCGGCGTGGAGATTCGCGCTGTCGCTGGCGGCTATCGCGTTTACACCAAGCCGCAGCATCACGATCTGGTGCGCAGATTCATCAAGAGCCTGCGGCCGCCGCTACGGCTCACCATGCCGGCGCTCGAGACGCTGGCCGTGATCGCCTATAAGCAGCCCGTGACGCAGCCGGAAATTCAGGAGATCCGCGGCGTGAATTGTGCTGGCGTGATCGAGACTTTGCTGGAAAAACGCCTGATCACCACCGCAGGACGCAAGCAGGTGATCGGCCGGCCGATCCTCTATCGCACATCGAAAGATTTTCTGATGCGCTTCGGGCTGGGCGACGTCGACGAATTGCCGAGCCTCAAGGAATTCGAGGCGCTCGCGCGCGAAGCGCTCGGCACCGACGACGGCATCGCCGTCGAGGCGGAAGCGCCCGAAGGCGAACCGCTGGCGGATGTGGCGGCGGAAGCAACCACCGGCGCAGGCGCAGCCGAAGTTTCCCGCGAAACGCCTGCCACCGCGTCATCGGAAGCCGCAACGCCCGATTCCGAATCACGCAGCGTGGAATCGCTCGTGCCCGAGGCAAAAGCTGCCGCCGACGTCGCGGAGGAAAATACAAGCCAGCCTGCGGACCGCGCTGCGAAACAAGCCGGCTCGGACTGAGCGCGCGCGCACAATATGCTCGAACGACTGCAAAAAATCATCGCCCGCGCCGGCATCGCTTCTCGCCGTCACGCTGAAGAACTGATCCGCAGCGGCCAGGTGCGCGTCAATGGCGAGGTCATCACCGAACTCGGAGCAAAAGCCGATCCCGAACGCGACCGCGTCGAAGCCGCGGGCCGCGTCGCGGAACGCCCGAGCAAGCCAAGTTACCTCATCCTGAACAAGCCGATTCACGTCGTCTCCACGATGTCTGATCCCGAGGGCCGCGCCACGCTACGCCACGTACTCCGTGGTCTCGCCGGCGGAATTTTTCCCGTGGGCCGCCTCGATTACGCCGCCTCGGGGTTGATGCTGCTCACCAGCGATGGCGAGCTTGCCGACCGCATTTTCAAAAATTCCGCGCGTCTGCCTCAGGTTTATTGGCTGAAGGTTGCGGGAAGATTGAGCGACGACGAAATGCAACAGGTTCGCCGCCAGGCGCATGCGCGCATGCGCCGGTTGCGCGCGCCGGGCGCAGCGGGCTCGCAACCGGATAATCCCTGGTTCGAAGTGGAACTGAACGACGCGCGCCGGGATTTGCTGCGGCGCGCTCTTTTCTCTCTTGGGCATCCGGTGGAGAAAATGAAGCGCGTGAAGCTGGGGCCGCTGGAGTTGGACGATCTGGCCGACGGCCACTATCGTCATCTCGAACCGAGAGAAGTTGCGCAACTGCGCAGATTCGTCGAGCAGCCGAAAAGCTCCACGCCTACGACGCCCAAAAAGCGAGCCATTCACCGCGGACGCGGTCACAACAAAAAGCAGAGGTCTGCTGCCAAATGAGCGCCTCGGGCCCGGTACTTCGTCCTTCCGATCAGCAGGTCAAAGACCTTCTGCAAAAGGCGCACACGATTGCCGTGGTAGGTCTTTCCTCCAGCCGTATCCGCGCGAGTTACGGCGTCTCGCAATACATGCAGTCTGCCGGCTATCGCATCATTCCCGTGAATCCGAACGAGCAGGAAGTGCTGGGCGAAAAAGCCTACGCGCGCCTCGAAGATGTTCCCGAAAAGATTGACGTCGTGGACGTTTTTCGGCGATCGGAATTTGTCCCGGAAATTGTGGACGCCGCCATCCGCGTCGGCGCTCGCGCGATTTGGATGCAGGAAGGCGTGGTGAACGAAACCGCCGCGCAACGTGCCCGCGATGCCGGCTTATTCGTCGTGATGGACGCCTGTATCTTGAGGGAGCACCGCCGCCTCATGCGCTAGTCTGTTGTGATTCTGAACTGCGGCCGCGCGTTGTCATTTTCAGCGAAATGATCCGCGCTCTTTTTTGGTTGGACTACCAATTGCCATTCTGAGCGAAGTGTCCGCTAACTTTTTTCGTCGGACTGCCAATTGTCATTCTGGGCGAAGTGTCCACGCGCTTTTTTCGTCGGACCGCTTGCGGTCCGGCGCGGACACGAAGTCGAAGAATCCCTCCTAGGTTTTTGGTTTTACGGCAGGAGACATCCTTCGCTGGCGCTCACGATGACAGCGTATTCGGCTTCTGGCGGGATTTGATGTTGCGAATCTCTTCCATGCGCGCACGCAAACGCTGCTCGAGCCCTTCGTCGGTGGGGCGATAATACTGGCGTCCAGCCAGGCTCGGCGGCAGGCAATCCATATCCGCGACCTTGTCTTCAACGTCGTGCGCGTACTCGTAACCGCGACCATAGCCCTGGTTCTTCATGAGTGGAGTAACCGCGTTGCGCAGATGCAGCGGGACAGGTTCTGACGAGGTCTTCTGTAGATCCTGCTGCACTTCTCCGTAGCCGGTATAAAGCGCATTGGATTTGGGAGCGAGCGCCAAATACACAGCGGCTTGCGCCAGCGCCAGATTGCCTTCCGGCACGCCTACAAAATCAGCCGCCTGCATTGCGGCCACCGCGATTCCCAGCGCGGCCGGATCGGCGAGCCCGATATCTTCGCTGGCCATGCGCACCAGGCGCCGCGCGACATACAGCGGATCTTCGCCCGATTCGAGCATGCGCGCGAGCCAGTAAAGCGCGGCGTCCGCATCGGAATTGCGCACCGACTTGTGCAGCGCGGAGATCAGGTTGTAGTGCTCTTCGCCGGATTTGTCGTAGAGCAGGAATTTGCGTTGCAGCGCAGAGGAAAGCAGTTCCTCGGTCAGCGCACGGGCGCCATCGGTGCCGGGCGAGGCGGCGCGCACCAGAGCTTCGAGCGTGTTGTACGCGGCGCGGGCATCGCCATTGGCAAACGTAGCGATGCGTTCGAGCACGCCTTCGCTCGCGTCGATTTTCTCGTTGCCGTAACCGCGTTCCTTATCCGAAAGCGCCCGGCGCAGCAGACCGACGATCTCTCGATTCGTCAGCGCTTGCAACGTATAGACGCGCGTGCGCGAAAGTAGCGGCGCGATTACTTCAAACGAAGGATTCTCCGTAGTCGCGCCGATGAAAGTGATATTCCCCGCTTCGACATGGGGAAGAAAAGCATCCTGCTGCGCCTTGTTGAATCGATGCACTTCGTCGACAAACACGATGGTGCGCCGGCCGGTGCGCCGTGTGTGTTCGGCAGCGGCCATCACGTCTTTGATCTCGCGAATGCCGCTGAGCACGGCGCTGAACGAAACGAATTCGGCATGCGTGCGCCGCGCGATCAAGCGCGCAAGCGTGGTCTTACCGCAGCCGGGAGGTCCCCAGAGAATCATCGAACCGTGGTCGTCGGTTTCGATGGCCGTACGCAGCGGCTTTCCCGGGCCGAGCAGCGCCTGCTGCCCGGTAAATTCCTCGAGAGCGCGCGGACGCATCCGTTCGGCAAGCGGCGCGCTGGCCGCAGCGACTTCGGCTTCCACTTTGGCGAATAGGCTCATGCCGGTTTTGCTCATGGGGTTTCTATTACATTAAGGATAACGCTTCCGACGCAATTACGCTTGATCAGCGGAGCCCGCGCTGGCGAGCGGCCTCATATAAAAGGATGCTGCCGGCAACGCCCGCGTTCAGCGATTCGGCGGGCAAATCTTCCTGTTGCGCCACGTTGATATGTGGCGCACGAACGGCTTGCGGAATGCGCACGATCGCGTCCGCCGAGCGCACGAGGTCCGCGGGCAAACCCGCGCCTTCGTTCCCGATCAGCAGTGCAGCGGGCCCGCGCCAATCGATTTCCCACGGCGCCATCGGTTTCTTATCCGTCTCGTTCGCAGTGCCATCCGGAAGTTCATCCGGACACGCTGCGTAGACGCGCACTCCCGCGACCCGCAGTTGCGCGAGCAGCACCGGCGCGGAGATTCCTCGCAGAACGGGCAGGCGTAAAGCGGCTCCGGCCGAGGCGCGCAGCGCCTTTGGCGCAAAAGGATTGGAGGTTCCGATGCCGCTCGCGGCGCATGCCGCTATGCCAGTCGCGCCGAGGGCTTCTGCAGTGCGCACGAGTGTGCCCACATTTCCGGGATCCTGCACGCCGGCAAGAACGAGAATCAGTGGATCGCCACCGACAAGGTCGTCGAAAACCGCCGCGCGCGGGCGCACCAGCGCAGCGACGCCTTGCGGCGTTTCGGTTCCGCTGGCGGAAGCGAAAAGGCGATCGGTGGTGCGCAGCAGGCGCGCTTCCGGAGGAATCCAGGGCGCGAGGCGCGAGATGTGCTTCGCGCCCGTCTCGCTGAAAAGAACGGCGACGATCTCGACACCGGAACGCAGCGACGTCTCCACGAGCCGCGCGCCCTCGACGCCCGCGATTTCACCTTCGGTCTGACCGGACTCGCCACGTGGCCCAGCGGCATCGCCGGCAAGGGCTGCGCGAAAGCGCTTCAGCCAGCGGTTTTCACGGCTCTCGATGGATTCAGAAAGGCGTGGCTGAGCCGCGCGGCCGGAACGCGTTTCGGCCATGCGCTTCATGCAGCGAGAGTAGCAAAGGCATATGCGGCGGTAAAGGCGCCGATCCAATCAGGATCGGCGCCGCGTCCAGCGCCAAAAGGCTACCCACACGATGCGCTTTTCGCGCTTAAGAAAGTCCATCGCGAGCGAGGACCTCTCTTTTTTAAGGAGATTTCTAATTGATCCAGCCGAGTATGGAAACAGTCGAGTTCGGTTCGGGAGAACTCGGAGGACCGGGCGGCGGGGTAGAGAACAATTCCTTGTCCTCGCCCGTCTCGAGATTCTTGACCCACAGGTGAAGCTCGCTGCGGTAATCGGGAGTTTGCCTGCGTTCGATATAGGCCAGGAATTTTCCCGATGGCGAAATGTAGCCACCGACCGGAAATTTCAAGGGAAGTGTCTTCTGAAGCTTGCCGTCAGCTCCGGCCATGACGAGAAAAGGTTCAGTTTGCCCCGGAGACTTTCCTTGCTTCACTCCGTAGTCGAGGAAGAGATAGCGGCCGTCCGGGAACTGGCCGAGAAATTGGCGCTCAATAAAATTGGGGTGAAAGTATCCGGCTAGTTGGAAAGCTCCGGTCGTTGCCGGGATCGCGCCGAGATCGGTTCCATCTTCGGCAAGCATATAAGTTCCGGGATGGTTCGCCTTCGCGTTGTCGTCGTCATCTTCTCCGACGACAACGAATGAGACGTACAGCCGCTTTCCGTCAGCCATCCAGCCAGAGGATGTGGGAGTACAGCCGGGACAGTGAGTCCGAGTGATTTTTGCCAGGTCCCACGTGCCGAGAAGTTTCCATTCCGGCAGAGAATAAATGGAGACGACATATTTCTCATTTTCGAAACCCATCAACGCAACTTTGGTCCCTTGCGCATTCAACTGCAAGTTAGGCGCGCTTTGCTGCGCATCCGCAAGCTTGCGAAAGTGATTCGAGCCGTCCAGCGGGATCTCGTAATACGCCTGGTCTTCATGAACGCCCGGAACTGGCGCAGTCTGCCATTCACGGAAGAATCCCACCACATAAGCCTTGCCGCTGCTGGATACAGCTCCCGTGGGCCTGATATCTAAATGCGGACCCTCATCGGAGAACACGAGAGTACGTTTTCCATCCGGCACAGAAACCGAATAGATTTCGGTTTTCCGAGTATGGCGCATCATAGTCAGATTTTCGTCGTGCGTACGTCCGCCTGGAAATGGAGAGACGTTAGCAAAGTGCGCGTGAAAGCTGGCCTGAGTTTCCGCGTAAGAGACAGAATAGACAAGCGTTTGCGCGCGCGCCTGTGCGCACAGGGCAAGGCACGAGGCGATCGCAACCAGGCGGCTGAGTTTCATATTTGGATTACGCTCTCGCCAACGTAGCGTTGCCCTCCGTCCGGAGCAATGTGACGGCGGTACCAGCGAGGCTTAAGGTTAACTACCACTCTCGAAGCGGCACTCCTCAGCGGGAGAATGTGGAAAAAAGGAGAGATTCTTCGACTTCGTGGCCGCGCGGGCAACTTTGTTAACGCGCGAAAGCTCCTGATGCCCATGACTTTTGCGCGAAGAGCGGCTGAGAAAAATGCGCGGTCATTTCGCTCAGAAGGACAACGCCCGCCGTGTTTTCGGCGTTGCGCTGGGAATGGGCAGACCAGCTACGAGAACAGGCGGGAGCGAAGCCCGGTCAAGGCTAAATGCCCGGCGGGAGAATCGGCGATTCCTTTGAGGCCAAAAATCAGCGCGATGAGCAGGCAGTGCAGTTCGGCGCGCACGGCCTTGGACGAAAACTCATTCCAGAAGACGATGCGCTGGAGTCCGTTGATACGCGGGAACCAGCGCGGCACTTCCCGCAAATAGCGCTCGTACGGCCCGCCGTAAAGTTCCTTCAGCCAGCCTTCTTCATATCGGACAACCGCCGAATACACAGCGAAGCACCACAACAACATAAAAGGCGCGAGCCAGGGGAGTCTTGCGAAGCAGGTTGCGCTCGCGCAGATGAGCGAATTGCCGATATAAAGCGGATTGCGCACGAGCTGATACGGCCCGGCGACGGTGAATTCGAGCGGCACCTTCAGCCGGTGATGAATATAGGACTGCGCCCATATGCGCAGCGCCATTCCGGCAAATAGCAGGGCAAGTCCCGCGCCCCAGGTGAGCGCCGCGTTGCTGACTTCGCCGCGCCTCCAGAAGAGAACTAAAAGCAACGGCGCGTGCGCGAGTACGCCGCGATTCCGGAAAATCCATTTCCCAGATGCCATGGGCTCAGTTTAATTCAGTGCAGGGAACATACGAAGCGGAAAAGCGCCGAATCGTTTCCATCAACTTCGGGTATTGCCGCTGGAGTTTGTCACAGGCAAGAGGGGCCCAAATCCTTTTGACCGGGCCCCCGCTTCGCGGGATTCTAGGCGGCTGTGCTTGCGGCCGCTTCGTCTCTGTATTCGGGTTTATAGACCTGCTGACGAATGAACGTCACCATGTCGGCGGGACGCGCAACGCGAGCAAGCCCCAAATCGAAAACCAGCTTGGCCACGCGCGCGGCTGTCTGGATTTCGGTTTCGAGGATGTTTGATTGCAGCGGGTACAGGAGGCCCTGCTTCAGCAGATCGGACGGCACCTGATCCGCCACGGCCTGCCCAGCCTCGATGAACATCTCGTCTGTGACACGCTTGGCCTGCGTGGCGAAGATCGCCATACCGATCGCCGGGAAAATGTAGAAGTTGTTCGCTTGTCCCGGCAGAAATGTCTGGCCGTTGTAGTGGACCGGCTCGAACTGCACGCCGGCGGCGTAGATCGCTTTGCCCTTCGACCACGTGTAGGCCTGTTCGGGCGTGCATTCGGCATGTTCGGTCGGATTTGACAGCGCAAGGATCACTGGGCGCTCGTTGATTCTCGCCATCGCCTCGATCACTTTTTGATTGAAGGCGCCGCCAATCGTGCTGACGCCGATGATCGTGGTTGGCTTGATGCTCTGGATCGCAGCGACGAAATCGCGCGTCGGTGTGTGCTTGTGTGCGTACGGCTTCTGAAAGTCGAGCAAGTCCGTGCGGGATGATTCGAGCAGACCGTTGACGTCGAACATGTAGACGCGGGACTGCGCTTCCTTGAGACTCATGCCCTGCGCCACGAGCGCGGTACAGAGCAGGTCGGCCAGGCCGATACCGGCCGAGCCGGCGCCCAGGAACAGGTACTTTTCGTCTTTCAGTTTTGTGCCCTTGATCTTGGTAGCGTTGATCATTCCAGTAAGAGTGATCCCTGCCGTGCCTTGCACATCGTCGTTATAGACGCAGTACTTGTCACGGTAGCGCTGGAGCAGGTGCACGGCGTCCGCTCCAGTCCAATCTTCGAAGTGGATGCAGCACCTCGGGAACACTTCCTGCACTGCTTCGACGAACTCGTCGACAAAAGAATAGAGTTCCGCGGTGGCGGGGCGCGGCTTGCGCATTCCCAGATACAAAGGATCGTGCAGGTACTGCTCGTTGTTGGTGCCGGCGTCGAGGTACATCGGAAGTAAATACTGCGGCGGCACTCCGGCGCAGGCGGTGTAAAGCTGCAGCTTGCCGATGGGGATGCCCGCGCCGTTTGCGCCGAGGTCACCCAGGCCGAGAATCCGGCCGCCGTCCGTGACGCAGATAAAGCGGACATCGTTCTGCGGCCAGTTTTTCAGAATTTCCTTGACCCTGCCGCGCCGCGTGATCGAGAGGTACATGCCACGCGGTTGCCGGTAGATATGGCCGAACTTCAGGCATGCCTCTCCGATGGTCGGGTCGTACACAATCGGCAGAAATCGCGCCGGATCCGACATGACGGTTGCATAGAAGAGCGTTTCGTTGTGGTCGAGCAGATTGATGAGGTAGATGTATCGTTCGAGGTCCGTATCCTTCTTGCCGAGCTGCATCATCACGCGTTGCAACTGCAGTTCCTCGCTCTCTGTCACATCGGGCAAGAGTCCAACAAGGCCGAGCGCCTGCTTTTCGGCCTCGGTGAACGCGGTCGACTTGTTGAGCGATGGATCGTGGAGCAATTCGATTCCGTGCTTGGCAGTGCCTGTCATCTTATTAATTACCTCTCTTTCGTTTTTTTTCCTTAAGTCAGGGCCCGTGATTCTCTACCGAACGATCAGGCGGCAGCGGTTGCCACGTAGGGTTTGACCATTTTCTTCGGATCGACAACGCGATCGAATTCCGCTTCCGTCACGAAGCCGAGCTTCAGCGCGGCAGCCTTGAGCGTCAGGTCGTTGTCCATCGCGTAGTGCGCGATCTTCGAAGCCTTGTCGTAACCAATGACCGGGGAGAGCGCCGTAACCAGCATCAGCGAACGCTCAACGTATTCGTTGATCTTCTTCAAGTTGGGCTTCGTTCCCTCGACCAGGAATCTACGGAAGTTTGTGCAGCCGTCGGTCATGATCGTGATCGAGTGCGTGACGTTGAAGATGATGAGCGGCTTGTAGACGTTCATCTCGAGGTAGCCGCCTGCGCCGCCCAAGCCCGTCGCTACGTCATTCGCCATCACCTGGACGGCAATCATCGTGAGGGCTTCAGCCTGGGTCGGGTTTACTTTGCCGGGCATGATCGAGGAGCCCGGTTCGTTTTCCGGAATATTCAGTTCGGCAAACCCCGCTCGCGGGCCGCACGACATAAGCCGAATGTCGTTGGCAATCTTGTAGAGCGACACGGCCAGCGTGCGCAGCGTACCGGAGAGCTGCACCTGAGCGTCGTGAGCGCCCTGCACAGTAAATTTATTCGGCGCGGTGACGAACGGCAAGTTTGTGAGCTTGGCAATTTCGGCCGCCACGGCCTCGGCGAATCCAGGCGATGAATTGATGCCCGTGCCCACCGCTGTTCCGCCGAGCGCGAGACGATATACACCTTTCAGTGCGTCTTCGATCCGATCTAGGTCGTCCGCGAGCACGCCCTCATAGCCCGACCACTCTTGCCCAAGAGTGAGCGGCGTGGCGTCTTGCATGTGCGTGCGGCCAATCTTGACGATATCGTCCCACTCCTTGGCTTTCGCGCCGATGGCATCGCGAAGCTGCTTCACCGCAGGGATAAGCCGCTGCTTTACATTCACAGCGGCCGCGATATTCATGGCCGACGGAAACGAATCGTTCGAGGACTGAGACATGTTGACGTGGTCGTTGGGGTGCACGGGGGTCTTGCTCCCCAGCGGTGTGCCGGCGATCTGGCAGCAGCGGTTGGAGATCACTTCGTTTACGTTCATGTTGAATTGGGTGCCGCTGCCTGTCATCCAGACGTGCAACGGGAACATGTCGTGGTGCTGACCGGCGAGAATCTCGTCGCAGACTTGAACGATCAAATCGTGGCGTTTCTGGTCGAGCCGCTTGCCGGCATAGTTGGCATTGGCGGCGGCTTTCTTCAAGATGGCGTAGGCAGTGATCATTTCGCGGGGAATCAGGTCCTTCCCTATGCTGAAGTGCTCGAGCGAGCGTTGCGTTTGTGCTCCCCAGAGCTTATCGGCAGGAACGTCCACTTCGCCGAGGCTATCGGTTTCCTTGCGAATTTCTGGCATGTCCTTTTCCTTTCGGGACGGGTTAAATCGGAACTCCGGTTGCGACCTCAGACTTCTATATGCTGCGCTTTTCTTTTCCTATCCATACAAGTTAGTAGAGTCCTTTAGAACTCCACTTTTGATCTGAATCCAAAAACGACAGCGCGCCCCTTTCGCGCGCCCACGTTGGCGAAATATTGAATGACCGGCTGCAAGAGAAGCATCGGCAGCGGGTCCAGAAGGGTGTTGAATTCAATGGCATGCTCCGGCTTCCACGGTGGCGCGCCCGGCGGGACGAATTGTCGGCTGAGGCGATTCTGAACGTAGTCCAGCGACATGGTGTTATGCATTGGGAGAGGCAGCGGCTCGTTGAAGCGCAGCCCCGCCGCTAGCATCGTGTTGTTACGGTTGATGTCGGGAGGGCTCCAGTCGTAGACAAAGGTCCCATCCAGGCCCTTTGCTTCCTTTGGATCCGCGCGCCAAATGGCCTGGCTCGCCATCCAGTACAGCAGGTAATTTCCTGACCGCGGGATCGCGCTCGTCGGTGAAGTGAAATTTCCCGGATTGTAAGAGGCGCCAAACTGATACAGCCCGGAGTAGCCCTTTCGGCTTTCAACGGTATCGAACGCGCGTACGGCCGTGGCCTTCTTGCCGGGGGCGAATCCGATCTCCGAAATGCTTACGGGCCCGCCTCGAAACTGCGGAACCAATCCGGTGGGATTATGGGCAAAAGGGTTGCGGTCCTCGGCCTCAACCATCGATTTCACATAAAAGTGGGGAAGGGGCACGACGCGGACTTCCATTGCCGGCGTGGAGAAAGGATCGAAGGACTCGAAATCGGTGAACAGATTGCCTAGCGCATAGCCCATCGGCTCGAAGATGAAGGATGCCGCGTAGTGCTGCGCGCCGTAGAAATCCTGGCCTGCGAACTGGCCGATGCGTGCGGTGATTCTTTCGTCGAACCATCGCTTCTCGATCCACCAGGAATCGAGGCGCGCCGTATTCATGCTGGCCAAGCCGGTCGGATTGGTCAGGAGGCCTAAGTAAGCTCCGAGATTACCTCCTCCTTGCCAGAGCGCCGTTGCGTGGAAAAACAAATCGCGCTGGCCGACTAGTTCGCCAAAATCGATGTCGACTGTCCATCGGAAGCGGTTCCAGCTCGCGAAGCGCTCCTTCTGCTCGCTCTTGATGTTCCACAGAGAATCGCTGACGTATTGGAAATCGAACCGGACACCGCGCTCCTCCAACCGCGATCTTTCGCCGTCCCACTGTCCGAACAGATGGCCGTGCGGGCCTTGGCCCGTTTCATGGCTGTCCGGCCCACCAAGTGTTTCTTCCTGCGCAATCTGGGAATATGCGGGAGCCGCGAAAATGCAAGAGCCGAACAGCAGGAGAGAAAGCAGCAGAAAGTGCGCGTGTTTCTGACCTTCATGCCGTGCCGCGTGGCTATGGAGTGCGCTCGTGAGGGAAGAGGAGAGCCTCTCGCAAGGCTCATGACACGCGGGTGGCTCGCATGGTGAAAAGCGATGGAAAGCCGGACGCATGCTGAGGTCCTTAGATGAACGGCGGGCAAGTTACGCTGCGGGCAATGTGCGTTGCGGCAAACTACGTTGTGGAAACTATGCTGCGGGCAGGACGGAAGCAAGCTGCGCTGTGTTCCGGCGCGCAGCGTCTTGAGAATTTAGGAAGCGCTGGCTTGCGCCTAGGCGCTCATGCGAGCGGCGGACAACTTCATATACTCGTCGCGGCACTGGAGCGAGCATAGATGGATCGCGCCCAGTTCCATCACGCGGCGGTCGTCCCAATGATCGAGCAGGCGGATGGAGCGCTGCAGGGATTTGGGGGTTTCCGTCTCCAGGTCATAGCCTAGGATCCACTCGATCGTGGCGGGGAGCTTTTCCGGTTTTACAGCGCCACAATTGTCACAAGTAATCTTAATCATGAGGTCTCCTTGAGGGCTATCTCATGAGATGCGGAATCAGGCGAGACCGGCAAATCGAAAAAACTAATGCGCCGTGAGCAGACGCTTCAGTGCGGGGATCAACTCGGTTCCTGCGCAGGATTTGCAGATAAATCCGTGCGCTCCTAGCAGCCGGACTGCTGCCTCGGCCTCGGGTGTGCAATCCTGCACAGTCAGGAACAGGATCTTGGTCGCCGGAGCGATGCGACGTATCTCAAAAGCCGCGGCGATGCCATTCATCACCGGCATGTTGATGTCCAGCAGAACCAGTTCCGGAGCCAGCGCCTTTACCTTATCGACGGCCTGCAGGCCGTCTTCGGCTTCGCCGCAGATGGAGAGGGCATTGGCGTTCAAAAGCTGGCGCACCGTACCGCGCGCGATGTGATGATCGTCGACGAGCAGGATTCCCGGCGTAAGGCACCCGTTGAACTTGCGTACCTGAAGGCTAACTCCAGCTATCGTGCTATCCGCGGGGGTTCAGTTCCATACAGGGATAACTGTAGCGATGTGCAAAACTGAACAGCGCGCATGCGAGAACGACACCGAGGAATTTTCAGCGAAAGCGGCCGAATCTGCCGAATCTCCCGTAGCTAGGCCCCCAAACGCCCACGCCCCAGCCAATGTAAGGCCCAAAATAAGGACCAAAATAGGGCCCAGGATAGCAGCCTCCCCAGGGGCCGCAACCGTAGTAATAATCCGGGGGCGGATAGCCGGGACCGGGCGAGCGCCGGCGCGGAGTATTGCTGTAGGCGTCCTGATCTTTGTAGTCGGATTGCGTAACGGGCTGGAATGCCACCGCCCCTTTTTCGGTAGGGATTTCAAGCGGCGCTGCCAGGCGGAAAGTGAGTAAGGTTTCCGGAGCTACCGTCGTGGGCCGCCCGCGCGTATACATGATCGCGGCAATTCCGGCCGTAGCTCCCAGCCCGGCGCCGATTGCGGTGCCCGTTCGGCCGCCCACCGCCGCTCCCACAATTGTGCCGAGCACGGTCGTGGTTCCCACGGTCGCCACATCACGCTCCGTAGCTCCTGGATAGCTGGAGCGGGGCGCGGGCGCAGTCTGCTGCATCTCTGTGCTCACCGGAATCTGCTCTCCGTCCACCAGCGTGAGTTCGGTGATCTCCAGGCCCAACTTCGAAACGCCATTGCCGTCGCTGGCCTTTTGCGCTACGTCCACGCGGCCAATCACGGTTTGGCCGCGCCGCGCTACTACCCAGCCGTGGGCAACGACGGGCTGATCCAGAACGGCACTGAATGTGTCCCCCGCATGGTTGCGATCGCTCGAAAGCCATTGGTTGACGATCACCGAAATGAGCGCGCCTGCCGGCACGTTGAGCCTCTCAGGCAGATTGGGAGCGGGCTGAGCGGGAGCGGTCTGCGGTTCTTGCGGTGCGGGCTGCTCCGGCCCGGCATCACCGGGGTTTTGCTGGTCTTGCGGCCGCGGATCGGATTGCAGTGCATCCGGTTGCTGTGCAGGCGCGGGCTCGCTGGAGGTGGCAGGTTGATCCTGCGGCGCCGAAGCAGCAGAAGACTGATTTTGTCCGGCCCCCGCTGGCAGGGCAGCCATACAAAAAGCCAACGCGAAAACGCCAACTGCCTTCATGCGCATCGCCTTTCTCCCATAAAGTCGTCCTACAGCTGATTCATCGATGCGATGGCTATTCCCGCGTTTTGAGTTGCCTTCGGCGAGCGGGCAAAGCTGCGAAGCAGTACATCGGCTCCAAGCGGATTAGCCGCGGCGAGAATCAGCGGCTTCCTCACTCACGCTCGCTGGGAACGCGAATCATTGTTTTTCGCCGGCCAGCCTGCGGTAAAACCGGATGGGAATTGCGCCCGCGATCGCGGTCACAATTACGGAGCCAAGAAAAGCTTCGGCCGGAGGGTGATCCAGAACGTCGAGCAGCAGATAAGCCATGCCCAGGTAGATCGCTTCCATTACCACGATGCGGCAAACGGTTACGCGCCTGGTTTGGGCGCGAGGCCGCAGCAACAGGAGCAGCAGCACGATCAGTGCGGCGCCAAACAGCAGCGGAATCCATTCGGGCGACATATTTCTGCTCGGTCCTTACATAATCCTTATCATCTTGTGAAGCAGCGCCCCCTATCACTACACTGACTCTACGGTATGTTCCTTATTGAACAGCACCGCCCCAGTTTAGTATTTGACCCTGGGCTAATATGACCAGTTCCCAAAACGTCCGGCCGAAGTCCCTCGATCCCAATAGGTAACGTGCCGATTGGAAAAAAACAAGGAGGACCCATCCAAGTCCGCTACTGGCGCCCGCGACCCGGGAGATCCTCTTCGTCTGCTTTTTGTCGATGACGAAGACAATATTCGCCTCACCTTGCCGCTCCTGCTGCAGAAGCACGGATTCGATGTGACTACGGTTCCTGGGGTGGCCGATGCGCTAGTGCAGATCAGCGCCGTCAGCTTTGATGTTTTGCTGACGGACTTGAATATTCACAGCGAGGGCGATGGATTTCTGGTCATCACGGCGATGCGCCGTGCGCAGCCCAGCTGCAAAAATTTCATCCTCACCGGCTATCCCGGCTTGGAGAATACGATTCGCGCCATCCAGAGTCAGGTGGACGACTTCTTTACCAAGCCCGCGGATATCGAGGAACTGGTCGCCAAGATCAAGGCCCGGCTTTCCGCTCCCGCCGGGAAGCCGGTCAGGCTAGCGCCAGTTCTAATGGAGAACGAACGCGAGATCACCGCAAAAATTCTCGAGGCCATCAAGGGCGACGCCATCTTGAAAAAAGTGCGCCTCGACGACCGCGAGCGCGTCGATCATCTTCCCAAGATCTTTCAGTCTGTGATCGACCGCCTGATGCATGAGGGCCGCCCATTTAGCGCGCGCCAATTGCAATTTGCGGCACGTCACGGAAAGCGGCGGAAAAAAGACGGTTACACTATCGCGATGGTCGTGCGCGAATTCCAACTGATTGGAGAGACTGTATCGGACCTGCTCGGCACCGACATTCTGCCGCTTGGGGTCGTGGAGCTCAATTCGGATTTGAAATTGTTGATCCAGAGCGTGAATACATTCACGCTTGTATCCTTGGAAGCTTACTCTCGCCGGAAGTGACGTCTTGGCGACGATCAATGCTTCTTGACAGGGTCGGAGGAGAGGTAAACTGCAAAGCCAGCCCATGAGAGAAACTCCTGCCGCGATTCTTTGCATCGATGACGAAGAGCCAGCACTCGTTCTTCGCCGCCTGCTATTGGAAAATGCGGGATATCGCGTTTTCACGGCACTGACAGGGAAACAGGGCATTGAGCTCTTTCGCCACCAGCCTATAGATGTGGTGATCCTCGATTACTGGATGGCGGATATGGACGGCCTGGATGTCGCCGAGCAACTCAAAGGGCTCAGTCCCAAGACGCCCATCATTATGCTCTCCGGCTACACCTCAATCCTCGATGAGGGACTTGGCAGAATCGACCTGTGGCTGCGCAAGGGCGAAGGCGATCCTGAGCAGTTGCTTGCGGCAGTAGTGCAAGCGCTGAACAGCCGTCAGCAGCAATGAACTGCTTTAATGCGCGACGACGAGATTCTGAATCGTGGAAATCAGGAGGCTTGCCGGAGATGACTTCGGCACCAGTGCGGAAGCACCAAGCAGTTTGGCAGCAGTAAAGGCTTCGGGCGAATCGTTGATTGTGAAAAATACGATTTTCGCGTAAGGCGCCATCCGCCGGATCGCATAAGCGGTTTGCACGCCGTTCATTTCCGGCATCCCCATATCCAGCAGCACGATATCCGGTTCGAGGGCGCGCACCTTTTCGATAGCCTGCCTGCCGTTCTCAGCCTCCCCGCAAACGACGGGACTCCGTCACCCATATCACTCACTACCGAGCGTGCTGTTCTTCGGGCGGCTGGGTGATCGTCGACAAGCAGAATTCGGGCTGGTATGTTCACTCGATCCCTCAGGATTGGATCCTGCGTATCCCTATGCAGGTGGGCTTAGCGAGGGGCTGCCCAAGGGTGGGTGTTTGGGGAAGCAGCGCTTTCGCCCGAGTGTAACTATCGGCCTGGGGGTCTCGCTAGACAATAGGGGACATACCTGAAAGCGGGCAGCGAGACTTACGGGTGCGTAGGTTTACGTGCCGATAGGCTTACGGACTCGATAGCTTTGGTGCGCCGGGATTACGGTAAGTTCCGCGAAATCAACATCGCAACGCTTTTCGCGCGAGTTTTTGTCTCGCACAGGGCTGCCCCCGTACGGGGCAAAGGCGCGCTTCTTTACGGGATGCGTTGTATTGCCGCATCCCTAGCCGTGACGTTAACTACCATTATGAGTCAACTGCCATTATGAGTGAGAAGCATTCAAGCCCGAATGGATCCACGCGCCCGAACCGTTCCAACTCTCGAGGATCGACTCCGGCGAACGAACAACACCTCGAGGGTGTTTCCCGCCTGGTGAACCCGCCCAAAAATGACCCAGAAATCGTCGCACAAGAAGAGGAGCCGGGCGAGCGCGATTACCTGGGCCGCTTGCTGAATGTCGCCGATGAGGCGCTGCACCGTGTTAAGCGTGGTGGCGAACATCGCAAGCGTCGCCGCGTCCACTAGCAGTGGCGTAAAATCCGCTTTTCTTCCGCTCGTTTTATTGTCGTCGTCAACGTTTGCATTCCAACTCGATGCAACAAGAGTTCCTCTTTAAGCTGCTAGAATGCTGCGGCAGGAGGACCTCACATGGGTACGGCTGCCGGTCCCGGCACCGGCTTTCTCGAGCCGACATTCAAGCGCTCGGCACGAATCTGGTGGGCATGGGTTTGGCGATCGGTGGTTTTCGGCGGCGCCGCAGGACTTTTCGGCAGCCTGGTGTTAAGTCTTAGTGGGATCCTGGATCGAGTCTCCGAGAAAACCGGACAGTATCTGGGCGCTGGAATCGGCATAGCGCTCGCGATTCCTGTGGGTATCTGGGTCTTTCAGATGGTCCTGGAAAAAGATTTTGGCGAATTTCGCATTCGCCTGGTACCCAAAGCTCCGATTGCTCCGCTTATAGCCAGCGATGAACCCCGGTAAAAGCAAGTCTCGAACTCTTGGGATGGACGGCGACGTGGCTGGAACGCAACCGCGGATCAGCCGCACACGAAGCGCCGATGTAGAATGAGTTCACGAGCGCCCCATGCGCATCCTCCTGGTAGAAGACGACCCGCGAATCTCTAATTTCATCGCCAAAGGCTTGCGCGAACAGGCCTATGCCGTGGATGTAGCCGCGAATGGCGAGGACGCACTCTATCAGGCGTCCATCAATCCTTACGATCTCGCCATTCTCGACGTGATGATTCCCGCGCCGGACGGCTTCGAGGTTTGCCGGCGGCTGCGGCAGTCCGGTTTGCGTTTTCCCATTCTGATGCTTACCGCCCGAGATGCTACGGACGACCGTGTTCAGGGCCTCGACACCGGAGCCGACGACTATCTCACCAAGCCATTCGAATTTCGCGAGCTGCTGGCGCGGCTGCGCGCTCTCTTGCGGCGTTCCGTAGAACTGCGGCCTGGCCGGATTTCCGTCGAGGACCTCGTGCTGGACACCGCGGCGCAGACGGCGGCACGTGGCGGAAGGCAGATTCCACTCACGACAAAAGAGTACGCGCTGCTCGAATATCTTGCTCACAATGCGGGCCGAGTGGTCGGGCGCGAAGAAATTTCCGAACATGTCTGGGACGAAAGCTTCGATCCATTCACGAACGCCATCGAGGTATATGTAAATCGATTGCGGCGCAAAATCGATGAGCCCCCGGCCAAGCCGCTGATCCACACGCGCCGCGGCGCTGGATACATGCTGGGTGACGCGGCGCCGGGCCAAGTTGCCGTCCCGAGCGAGGCCACAGCGCCACGCGAAAAGGCCAAAGCGGGCCAGCTCAATCCGGGGGCAAATCCGCGGGCGGCAGGGAAGAAG
The DNA here is from genome assembly GCA_963846235.1 of uncultured Acidobacteriota bacterium. Lineage (GTDB taxonomy): Bacteria > Acidobacteriota > Terriglobia > Acidiferrales > UBA7541 > Palsa-189. The sequence goes on along the minus strand of CAWJVF010000002.1, from coordinate 100,851 downwards.
CATGTTTGATTCGGTTCGCGTTCGGCTGACGCTGTGGTATACGGGCGTGCTCGCTCTCGTTCTGATTTGCCTTGCTGCCGGCACATATTGGCTGGTCGAGCGCACGACCGAGCGGCGCACCTTCATATCGTTGGCGGAAATTTCCCAGGGCTTCCTCACCACGTTGCAATCGGAGTACAAAGATCAACTGAACGAAAAGGCTGCCGACCCTCTCCGCGTGGCGGCGGAGGAGTCCGTTCAGGAATTCCGGCTCCGCGATCACCGCTTTGCCGTGCTCGATTCCGCCGGCAATGTGCTGGCGGAAAATCAGGCGCTGCCTGCGCCACGCCAGCCCGCCCGAGGGGCTGCGCAACCCGAAATCTCGGCTGAAGTTCTGCGCAAGCTGGTCGCGGGCATCGCCGGAGCGCCGCGCTCGTTGCAGGACCTCACGCTGGGCCGCGAGCATTTTCGTGCGCGCGTCCTGCAAGCTGAAGTAGGTGGTTCGCAAATCAGCATCGTGACGCTGCAGTCGCTCGAAAGTGAGCGCGAGCTCCTCGAAGACATTCGCGCGGCGCTGCTGTGGGTGATTCCGGTTACGCTGATAATTGCCAGCGTGGGCGGCTATTTTCTGGCGCGCAAAACTCTCGCTCCCGTTGTGGCCATGAGCGAAAAAGCGGGACGCATAGGCGCTCGGAATTTGAACGAGCGCCTTCCCGTGCAGAATGAGCGCGATGAGCTCGGCTATCTCGCGAGCACGTTCAACAGTCTGCTCGAGCGCCTCGAACGTTCGTTCGAGCAGCAGCGGCGCTTCATGGCCGACGCGTCGCACGAACTGCGTTCGCCGGTATCCATCATTCGCGGCGAAGCGGAAGTCGCGCTTTCGCAGCCGCGCCAGCCGGAGGAGTATCGCGAATCGCTGGCCATCGCGCTCGACGAAGCTCGGCGCCTCTCGCAAATCGTGGACGATCTCTTTACCCTGGCGCGCGCCGATGCCGGCGAATACCCGCTACGCCCGCGCGATTTTTATCTCGAGGAACTGGCCTCCGATTGCGTGCGCGCATCGCGGAGCATGGCTGCGGCGCGGGGAATCACGCTGAGTTACGAGCCTGATGGCGAGATGCCTATCCATGCCGACGAGGCTCTGGTTCGCCGACTGGCCATGAATCTGCTCGATAACGCCATCAAGTACACGCCGGAAGGAGGGAAGATCGGCGTCGCCTGCGCGCACACTGGCGGCGAATATTCGCTCACGGTGAAGGATAGCGGGCCTGGCATTCCGGCTGAAGCGCGGGAGAAGATTTTCGAGCGATTCTTCCGGATGGATCCGGCACGCACGCCCGGCGTGCGCACGAATGCGGATCGGGCGAACTCGGATTCGGCCGATTCCGGCCGAGACATCCCTGGCAGCGCAAAGCCGACGCTGGAAGTGGCCGCAGCCGCGACGTCCGGCGCGGGCCTGGGCCTGGCCATCGCGCGCTGGATCGCCGAAGCGCATCACGGCCGTCTGACGCTTGTCCAGTCGGACTCCTCCGGCAGCACATTCTCGGCATTCCTGCCTGCGAATGGTGCCACGGGCACAGCTAAAGCCGCGCCCGCCGCGCACCCCGCGCGCGAATCCACAAGCTGAAGCCTATTAATCGTGCGTTTATCTTGGATTTTGCTACTCTAGCCCTCAGATCGCACTGAATTAAGTCGTCGGACCCAACCCAAGGATATCGGCGTTGTTCCTGCCATGAGGAGGTGGCTTGTGAAAACCAAATTCTTGACGGCGTTCATTCTGTTTCTTGCCATTTCGACGTTTTCGCTGCCGCTGCTCGCGCACCACGGCAACGCGGTGTACGACGATACGAAGACCATTACTCTCAAGGGGACCGTCACGCAATGGGTGTGGGCCAACCCCCATTGCATCCTTCACCTCGACGTTACGGATGGCAGCGGGCAGATGGTGTCGTGGATTGTGGAGACGGAGAATCCGACGTCGATGTTCAACATCGGCTGGACCAAAACGTCCTTCAATCCTGGCGATCAAGTGACCGTCACCGCCCTGCAGGTTAAGAATGGCAAGCCTATCGGGCGCATCGTAGATGCCCTGCTGCCCAGCGGCCAAAAGCTGGTCGGAAAGGCGCGGCTTAGTTCGAACGATTCCAGTAAGTGAGGTGTCTGGGGCGCGGCCATTGCGTCTGAGTGGGCCGCGGGCGCGCCGCTATACGGTATCGAATCCGGAATTGAATCGAGATTGGGCCAAAGGATGGGACTAGCGATGGCAAGCGTTCGCACTACGTCGATGGGCTTTGTGGCTGCAATGGCCGTGGTGACAGTCTTTACGTACTCGCCGCTAATCCGCGCTCAAAACACGCCGCAATCGGGAACCAAACAATCAGGAGCAAAATCGCAAGGAGCGAGTAAAGGTCAGCAGGGGGCTCCCGACCATATTTACCCCGAGCCTGTCGACTATTGGAAACAGACCGGCACCGTGCCCGCGAAGCGTGAGCAAACGAGGGGAGGCCCTGCTCCGCGTCATGACATCTCCGGCGTGTGGGACCCGGGCGAAGTTGGAATCCAAATCTTCGGCGCAGGCGCGATGCCCGCGGATGGCAAGCCTGAACATGCCTTGCCCTTCACCCCTGCGGGTCTGGAGGCATTGAACCGCAACAAGCCGAACGGGGGTAATGGAACCGCTTCGCTGACGGAGAACAACGACCCCGTCTTCATCTGCGACCCTCAGGGAACGCCTCGCGAAGATCTGTATGAGATGAGGACGACGCAAATCGTTCAGACGCCGCTCAAGATCTACCTCATGTATACATTTGGCAGGGTCTGGCGCGTCATTTGGATAGACGGCCGCGCGCTCCCCAAAGATCCCGAGCCTCGCTGGTATGGCTACTCGGTCGGCAAATGGGTGGACGACACTACCCTCGTCGTCGAGACGAACGGCTTGGATGAAAGAACGTGGCTCGACCGGGCAGGTCGCCCACATAGTGCCGATCTGCGCGTGGAGGAGCGATTTCACCGCGTCGATCACGACCACCTGGAGCTCAGCGTCACGATCTATGACCCTCAGATGTATACCAAACCCTGGGTTGCTCTCGACAAGATGCGTTTCGAATCCCAGCCGGACGATTTCGATGTGCGCGAGATGATTTGCGCGCCTTCGGAGTATCAGGGATACGAGAAAGAGGTCGGCGAACCCGCCAGCAGCAAGTAGTCTCTGGGCCGCCGCACAAGCCAAAGCCCAGAAGTCAAAGTAAGCCCGCCGCAATCTGCTTGTTCCCGGAAATTCCGTAGCAACCTCAACAATTTGTCTGCGTGCCGCTCCTGTTAATCGTGCGTTTATCTCCACCTCTGTACTCTGGCCGCAGATCAAGCGAGGCTGACGCTCCGACAGGGTTGACTTGCAGGAGCGGCCCGCGATTCAGAGCGTCAGCCGACAAAAAAGGAGAAAGACCATGAAACGAGCCAAGATATTCGCAGCAGTGATTTACGCAATGCTGGCAATGGGCACGATCGCGTTTGTGCATTATCCCGAATTGATGGCCGAGGAGGCGCATGCCAGAATCGGGACAGAGCAGGCGCGTGAGGCGGCGCTGCGGGCCGTCCCAGGCACCGTCAAGGAGAGCGACCTAGAGACCGAGCACGGCCGGCTGATCTATTCCTTCGAGATCAAGCGGCCTGGAGAGCACGGCATCACTGAAGTCAACGTGAGCGCTATGGACGGCTCGATCGTGAATATCCACCGCGAGCACGCCGGCAAAGGCCGGAAAGGGGAACAGCACGCTCAGTTGAATGCCGGGTCCACCAATCACCGAAATGATCTGTGATCACCGGCTGCGGTTCACAACGTTCAGGGGTCGGCGCCCTCGATATTGCACGGCGGTTTCGCAAGGGCGCCGCGCCCTGAACACAACAGGCTCGTCGTTGCATACGGACCCTCAAGCAAAGCATCGGAACAATCCTTCCCGGACCTACTGACGCTCTCGGATATAATTCTTCCGCCATTCTTCGCCATCTTATTCGTTATATGAGGGGCCGGTGCGCTATAGCCACGCTACCTGGAAAGAGTCCGCATGCTTGTAAACGACTGGATCGACATACACGCTCATTTCTATCCCCCTGAAACGGCCGTCCAGCGCGAGTCGCGCATGGGCGCTATGAAGCAGGCCGGCTGGGTGGTTTCAGAGCCTTTTTGCTGGGATCCGCAACGCATCCTCAACTACATGGACCGAACCGGCATTGCCATGCAGATGCTGAGCAATATCCCGAAAAATGTGACCGCGCTGCGAGCTTCGAACGATTACGCAGCATCGCTCGTTCGCGAATATCCGACGCGCTTTGGACTGCTGGCCGCTTTGCCCACCGATAGCCCCGAAGACGCGCTCGCGGAGATCGATCACGCCTATGGCGACTTGCACACGGATGGTTTCGCGGTGACCTGCTGCTACAACAGCGTTTACCTGAGCGACGCGCGTCTCGATCCGGTGTGGAAAGAATTGGACCGCCGCAGCGCGGTCGTGTTTGCGCATCCGGACGCGTACGCTCCCGCGTCCATGGGCCGCCCCTGCGCGCTCGCCGAAGTCGCCTTCGAGACGGCCCGCACCGTAATCGATATGTTGTATGCGGGAACGTTCCGTAAATTTCCAAACATCAAGTTTGTGCTGGCCCACTGTGGCGGAGCGCTCCCGGCACTCTCCGGCAGGCTTCTGATCCTCGGTCACGAAAGCTGGGTACCGAATCCCGATCGCGTGACCCCCACCGAGTTTCGAGCGCACCTGCGTCGCCTCTATCTGGATACTGCGGCAACCTGCCCCACCACACTCGCGCCGGCGCTGGCCATGACCACGCACGATCGTCTGGTGTACGGCTCGGATTGCGGCGTGCCTTGCACGACCGATGCGACGATGCAGGTTAACCTGGAGGCGCTGCTCAGCTATGCGGGCCTCACGCGAGAGCAGATCGACGAGATCGGCCACAATGGCCTTCGCCTGTTTCCCTCCGCAGCCGAGCGCATCAGGAAGGGCGAGAGGCAAAGCCGTACGCGCGCCGCGACGTGAGGGAGAATTCGCGAAAACACAGCCGCATAAAGTGGAGAAGGTATGAAACCCGAAGCGAAAGCGCTTTCAGCGCATCGCGATCTCTGCCATTTGCGCCGCAATGTCGGGCACGTCTCCATTCGAGGAGTTCGTCAGGACAATCGCGGTGATCTGCCGGCCGGGCACACGCAGGATGTGAGTGGCATAACCCGACCAGCCTCCCGAGTGCTCGACCGTTTTCTCGCCACGCAATTCGCTGATGAACCAGCCAAATCCGTAAGAACTCGGGTGTGTCAGCAGGTCCGTCCGGATTTCTTTGCCATCAGCGGTGTGGCCGGGAGTAAAAGTCATCTCCAGCGTTGCGCGGCTCACCAGACGCTCGGTATATAGGGCCTGATCCCACTTGTAGAGATCGTTGATCGTGCTGTAGATCCCGTCCTCGCCGTAGACGGCATTTTCAGGACTGTAGGTAACGTCTTGCCACTTGCTGTCGCGTTTCGCATATCCCAGCGCGAGCCGCGGTACTTTCTGCTTGCGCTCATCTACGACTAAAGCGTCGTGCATTCCGAGAGGATCGAAAATGGTCTCCTTCAGGAATTCGGCGTAGCGCTCGCCAGTCAGGCGCTCAATAATTTGGCCGAGCACGACGTAGGCGGAATCGCTGTATTCGAACTTTTCGCCCGGAGGAAAACGTAGCTTCTCCTGGCGGCTGAGAATTTGCAGGACTTCCGCGGCGGTCAGTTCGTGCGCGGCGGGCGGACTTTTGGACGAACGAAAATAGTTCTCGTCCAGCTTCACGCCCAGAATGTCGTCATACTGCGCGAGTCCTGCAGTGTGATTGAGCAGGTTGCGAATGGTAATGGTGCGGGCGTAGGCGGGGAACTCCGGGCAAAATTTGGCGAGCGTATCGTCAAATTGGAGTTTGTGCCGTTCCGCGAGAATCATAATGGCCATGGCCGTGAATTGCTTGGTGATCGACGCCAGCAGAAATGGCGTGTCGGGCGTGATGGGCGTGCGCGCCTCGAGATCGGCAAATCCAAAAACCTTGCGGTACTCGATGCGCCCATTGCGGACGAGCATTGCGGCCATTCCCGGCGCGTTTTTCTCTTTCCAGTCATCCAGCAGCTTGTTGAGGCGGCTGGTCAGCGTTTCCGCGTGAACGCCGACGCACACAAACGCGAAAACGACGAGGCAAGCCATCGCGCGCCGCGCGGACACGAGACCGCGCCGTTCGAAAAAGACCGGCCCACGAAACCTATCGCTGTGTGATGCAGCTATCGATTTTCTTGAAGGTATTTCCGGACCAAACATTGCCATTATGATTGGCTACCCCGCCTCCGCCCTCGGAGACGGTCACGTTGCAGTGCACTACGGGAGGCTCGCTGAGAACGCCGTTTGGGGAAGAGGAACTGGGAACCGCCTGGGCCCATCCCAAGTCCGTTCCAGCGGACGCGAAGAGCTGGTTATTCCTGACGGTGTTGTTATAGGCTCCATTCAAGATCACCACACCGCCCACGAAAGCAGGGGCAATTCCGCTGGAAACCTCGCTCCCGGTGGGCCCGTCTGTGTGATCGCTATTCCCCTGAATCACATTGTCGTGTGCGGCCCCATAAGTGCTCAACGTCGTGGTGCCGGGCAATGGATCGGCAATCAGGATACCGACAAAATCGGCGGTACCGAAATCATTGTTGCTGGCGAGGTTGTACGAGGATCCATCCGTGATGAGCAGATTGTTGGTGAAAGGGTAGTCCGCGGTATTGTTGCTGATCGTATTATGACTTGAATTGAACAGCGCAAACGACACGGTCGTGCAATTGTTCGCCGCGTTATGATCGATCGTTACCGTCGTGCTCCCAAACAATCGGACAGCTCCCACTCCCCAATGCGATAGCGAAGGATCGAAGGCGAGGAAGTCGGGAGCATTGTCCTGGCCATTGGCGCTCATTTGCCAGCCCTTCACCGTGATGTTGTTGCAGTTCTCGATGTCGATGGCGCCGATAAAGTTTTTGTTGATTGTCCCCACTGCGCCGCGTCCAATTCCGGCGCCATTCGGGTTAGCGTTCCCGCCATCCAGCGTCACAAAACTGGAATTCTCCACGACAATTCCGATGCCGTTGCTCTGGATGGACGTTTGCGTGCCCGTCACCTGGGCGGAAATCTTTGCGCTGCCGGACGGATTGATGTGATTCAGCAAGATGCCAATACTCGAGTCCGTTCCATTGCCTGCGATGGTCAGATTGAAAAGAGAGAAGGACTTGGTAAGCAGTGTTCCGTCAATGGAGACCGCGGCACTGGCTGCTGTTTTGTTAATGGTCAAAGGACCGATCACGTACGGATCCGTCGTGCTTCCAGAGCCGCCAGTTACGCACCCGCAGGATTGAAAGTCCGAATCCGTGGCAATGACGATCGGCGCGTTTGAGCCGCTCGCCGCCCGGATCGCGCCCGTCCCACAAACACAAACAAGGAGTGCAGCGACAAACAGGTTCACTGCGAAAAGGCCGATTCGATTCATCATATTTAAGCTCCTGACCGGAGATTACGTTAAGGAGTTATCCGTGCGAACCGCTCGATTGGTAACGACGTGGCCTGCGAGACTCTAGTGAAAGGCGGCCAAATATGTCAACGCGAATTTTGTTGTCTGCGAACTCGCCAGACACTTGGTCTCGTCCCCAGGGAGATCCTCTCGATAAGGTCCACATGGATTTATTGACACGCGCCGATTTTGGGGTCTAGACTCCGCGCGAATAGCGGGTAACCGACTTGACGCGAGAAAGTGAATTCGTGGAGAGATCCGATGAGCAGTAGCAGATTTGTGGTGGTAGCGGGCGTGGTATTGGCGAGCGCGGTCACGCTCTGGGCGCAGTTGCAGGCGCCTCCGGCGCCCTGGCGCGGAGCCGGGCCGACGCCTTGCGTCGGTTCCGACGGCGGCTTCTACAAATGCCCTCCGGCGCCGCAAACGATCGCAGTGCGCGCCGGTCATTTGTTCGACAGCAAGAACGGCGCGATGTTGACGAAGCAGGTGGTGGTGCTTCAAGGCGACAAGATCATCGACGTAGGCCCCGAACCTCAAGTGAAAATTCCAGCGGGAGCCCAGGTGATCGACTTGAGCCAGGCCACGGTCTTGCCGGGATTAATTGACGCACACACGCACATGTTCGACACGCGCAAACCGAATGGCACTACGGAAAACGCCATGCTGATCGCCGTGTCGAACGTGCAGGCGGACCTTCGCGCGGGATTCACGTCTGCGCGCGACATGAGCACGCACGGCAACGGCTACGGCGACATCGCCATCCGCGACGCCATCAACCAGGGCCGCATCGACGGCCCCAGGTATCAGGTGTCGACGCTGGGAATCGTGTGGGGCGCCAAACCGGCGAATCCGGCCGCGCCGGATAATCCATTGGACAGCACAGTGGTGCGTTCGGTGGAAGACGCGCGCGCAGCCGTGCGCGAGCAGGTGAGCCACGGCGCGGACTGGATCAAGCTTTTTCCAACCGGAGGATATTCGTTTACCCCCGCGGGCCAGGTGAAATATGAATTGACCTATCCCATGCCGGTTTTGCAAGCGCTTATCAACGAAGCGCATCGCCTCGGCAAAAAGACCGGCTGCCACGTTTATGGAGGAGAGGGGGAACGAAACGCCATCCTCGCGGGCTGCGATACCATCGAGCACGCCTTCGATCTGGATCAGGAGCAAGCCAATATGATGGTGGCCAAGAACCTTTTCTACGATCCGACGCTTCAGCGTTACATCGAGCCGTACATCGACGATAACGATTCGAAGAATACCGGCGGCAAGTATCGTATAACCTCCATTTTCGAGAAGGCCGTCTCCATGGCGGTGAAAACCAAGGGAATGAAAATCATGGTAGGCAGCGGCGTAGACGGTGCGACCTTCGCGCATGGGACGCAGGCGCTCGAATTTGAGATGCTCGTGAAGCATGCGGGCATGAGTCCGGCACGCGCCATGCAGAGTGGAACCATGGTGAACGCCGAAGCCCTGGGATGGCAGGACCGCATCGGTTCCATCGACAAGGGAAAGTATGCGGACCTGGTGGCCGTCTCCGGCAATCCGCTCGCGGATATCACGGAACTTCAGCGCGTGAAATTTGTCATGAAGGGCGGAAAAATCATCAAGAACGAGCTAGCCGCCCAGATCGATCCCTGAGGGCCTAGCTGCGCGCGGCTGCCGACCTCGCAGGCCGCGTCGATTGCCGGCCAGTCAAGCCGACGCTGCTGCCGGTCGACCCTTTCCGTTCAGCATATTTTCCACGGCGAGAACTAGATCGGGTCCGGCGAGTCCTTTGTCGATAACTTGGCGCACTCCTGCGGCCTCCGCTTCCTCGACCAGCGAAGGGAAATAATAATTAGTGAAAATAAGAATCGGAACGCTTGGAGAAGCAGACAGAATCCTGCGGGCGGCCTCAAGCCCGTCCATGAGTGGCATGGAGAAATCGAGGATGATAAGGTCCGGTTGGAGTTCGGCGGCTTTTTGAACGGCCTCCAGGCCGTTGGTCGCCATCGCGCAAACCTGCCACCCTGGATGATTCTCCAACGTCGTCTTGAGAACTTTGCGGACGAGACTGTGATCGTCAGCAATCAGAATTCGATAAGGCATTGGGCCCCACTTAAGGACACGGCAGCTCGCACCACCTATGTTTGACATCCTACCTCTCCTTATTAATGCGTAAATACGGGCAACTACGCAGTTGAACCCGGGGAAGACGAGCGAGACGCCGAGAACAGGCTGCCTCGGCTACCGTGCCCTTCGAAGCTTGTTACGCCTTTTGCTGTATCGGGCGGGGCGGGCGGTTTCGGCTATAAAGACTCAACGAATGGCGACGCTGCAAGGAAGCGCCGGAGCCGGCGTTTCGGGTCGGAGACGCCGTGAAAGTCAAAGATTTTCCGCTGGCGCGCACCGGCGGACGCACCAATCCCGATGGCAAAAGAGTGGCGAACAAGATCCTTTTGTCCATCTCCAACAATGAGTATGCGAAAGTCCGCCCCTACCTTGAATTTGTGGATCTGCCGCAACATTTCACGCTGCATGAGCCGCATGAGAAGCTGAAATTCGCTTATTTCCTCAATCGTGGCCTGGCTTCCATCGTGGTCGCCACGCGCGGAGGAAAAAGCGTGGAAGCAGGGGTGGTGGGCTACGAGGGCGCGGTGGGGACGCCATTGGCGGTAGGTTTGTCAAAAAGCCCGTTGTGCGAGGTGATGCAGATCGAAGGAGATGGATTCCGGATATCCGCGCGCGCATTGGAGGCGACCCTACAGGCCACGCCGGAATTGCAGATGAAGTTGAGCCGCTACGCAGTGCTTCAGGGAATGCAGGAGGCACAGACAGCGGCTTGCAACCGGCTGCACGATGTCGGGCAGCGGCTGGCACGCTGGCTGCTCATGGCGCAAGATCGAGTGCACTCGACGAGGCTGCCCCTGACCCACGATTTTCTCGCCATCATGCTGGGGACCGACCGTCCCAGCGTGACTCTGGCAGCCCGCAAATTGAAGCAGGACAAAGCGGTTCAGTACAATCGCGGAGACGTGCGGATCCTGAATCGCAAAAAACTGGAATCTGCAGCCTGTGAATGTTACCGCGTGATTCAGCAATTGAATGGGAATCTGGGCCTACCATGATTCCACCGATTCTACCTCCCTGATTCCAGGAACTGTTCGACAACCTACAGACAGTCGCCCCGCCCGACGCTAGAGTCTTGCTCACCGGCACGGGACAGGGACAAACGCCATTATGAGACGAATCGGCGCGGCGCGTCCGCGCGAACTGACGAGCACCGATACAACCTCAATTTCGAATCAAATCCTCCAGTCCATTCCAGACGCAGAATATCGGCTCATTCGTTCGCATTTGGAGCCTTTCGAGTTTCACCAGCAGGAAATCCTGCACGAGCCTGGCCGAAATCAGGAATTCGCCTATTTCCCAAATCGTGGCTTGATCTCAATGCTCGTCGCAACTGAAGACGGTAAAACCGTCGAAGCCGGAATGGTAGGAAGCGAGGGCGTGATCGGCGTTGCGTTGACCGTCGGCGTGACGATATCGCCTTTGCGGCAGTTGGTGGAGATCGCGGGCGACGGCTTCAAAATGAAAGCCGGCGCCTTTCAAGGCCGTTTGAGAGCGATGCCGCACTTTCAGATGATTTTGAACCGCTATGCCGTGATTCAGGGAATGCAGGTGGCGCAAACCGCCGCCTGCAACCGGCTACACGATGCGGGGCAGCGTATGGCGCGATGGCTTCTGATGGCTGCCGACCGCGTGGATTCGACCTCGCTGCCGATAACGCACGATTTTTTGGCAAGCATCCTGGGAACCGACCGGCCCAGCATCAGTCTGGCAGCCAAGATTCTGCAGAGAAAACGCATCATCGAATACAGTCGCGGAACCATCGAAATCCTCAATCGCAAAACACTCGAAAGCTCCGCTTGCGAGTGCTACCGCGTCATCCGGCACTTTGATAGCCTGTTTTGGCTGAAGTGAACTGGCGGGCTGTGGCTCCCCGGCGTTCAAAATACGCGCCTCCGCTGTAATCCAATCGTCCTCTGAGCTAGAATTCGGGCGCGAAGTTTTCGTTCACATCAGAGAAAGCGTACCAAATGGGCCAGAAAAAATTGACATTTGCGATTGTCGGCGCGGGGATTGGCGGGCTGACCGCCGCCTCCACGCTGCGCAGCATCGGCATCGACGCGCAGATCTACGAACAGGCGGCGCGCTTTGCACGCGTCGGCGCGGGCATTCAGATGATGCCCAATTCGATGAAGGTGTTGCGCAAAATCGGAATCGAAGAGCGCATGCGCCGCACGGCTTTCCAGCCGTATTCGCATCTGAACCGCGAATGGGACACCGGCAAAATTATGCGCGAGCTGCCCATGCCGGAAGATCTCTTTGGCGCGCCCTATCTGTGCATGCATCGCGCGGATTTGCACGACGCACTCGTTTCGGTCTTGCCGCCGGACATTTTTCATCTCGGCAAAAAGCTTGCCGGGCTCGAACAGCGCGGCTCGGGCCGCGTGGAACTCGCTTTTGCCGATGGCACGCGCGCCGAAGCCGATGCCGTGATCGGCGCGGATGGCGTGCATTCGCTGGTGCGCGAGATTATCGTCGGTCCCGATGAGCCGTTGCACAAGGGCCGCATCGCCTATCGCGCTGTGTTTTCGTCCGCGCTGCTGAATGGCTTCGATATCGGCCGTTCGCGCACGAAGTGGTGGGGAATCGATCGCCACATCGTGATCTACTACGTCACCGCCCCGCGCAGCGAACTTTATTTCGTCACCAGCGTGCCTGAACAGGCCGGCTGGGTGACGCGCGAATCGTGGTCGGCCACCGGCGATGTGCGCGAACTTCGCAAGGCCTATGAGGGATTCCATCCCGACGTGACGCGCGTGCTCGAAGCCTGCCCCGATTGCCACAAGTGGGCCATACTCGAACGCGAGCCGCTGCCGCATTGGTCCAGCGGCCGCGTGGTGCTGCTCGGCGATTCCTGCCATCCCATGACGCCTTACATGGCGCAGGGCGGCGCGACTGCCATCGAAGACGCCGCGATTCTGGCGCGCTGTTTGGAGGAAACCGAGGGCGAGGACATCGAGGGCGCGTTCCGGCGTTACGAAGCGCACCGCAAGCCGCGCACCTCGCGCATTCAAGCCATCTCCAGCGCCAATACCTGGATGAAGGGCGGCAATGACGACACCAGTTGGCTCTACGGCTACGACGCCTGGAACGTCCCGCTGACCCCTGTGGAGCCTGTCACCGCCTGATCGCCGCGCTTGGCTCCGCATGCTGTTGGGTCAGTTGTAGCCCAGGGCGCCCGCGACCGGCGCGAAGGCGCACGCCACAACAAAAGAAGACGCGGGGCCCCGGGGATTTTTCTGGGCGGTGGACCAAAGTTCAGAGACGAAAATGCCCAAGAATTACCAGATTGGCGGGATCCCGGCCTACTCCACTTTTGCGTGTGCTGGGGCGCAATCAGGCCGCGACGAGCGGAAGCAAAAAATCCTGCAAACGCGTGCTTTCGCTGAAAGACAGCCCGTCGAACTGGATCCCCATCTGGTTGTCGCTCACCGTACGCATCACCAGACCACGGCCCACCACGGGCTGCGCCGGCGCGACAAACAAATTTATCTTCACGGACGATCCGCGAGGGAAGATGCGTTCCGCGCGAACTAACGCGCCGTTGAGGCTCAGGTCGACCGTCGCAGCCTGCACTTCTTCGCCGCCACTTTGGATGAGCGCTTTCACCTCCACCACCACGCGGCGGAAACGGCGTATCTCATTTTCGATGACGCCCTGCATGAGGCGAATGAGCCGCTGCAGGCGCGTCCGGTCGATCGGCTTATAGATCATGAAGCTGGCCCCGGCCTCGAATCCTTCGGTAAGGAAGCCCGTATATTTCGGAGTCGTGATCATGACGATGGGTGTTCTGTAGTTGTACCCGGACCTGCGAATTTTTCGCGTGAGCTCGATGCCATCGGAGAGCGGCGAACTCGAATCCACGAAAACCACGTCGAACTTTTGCGCACGAGCGTAATCCGCCGCTTCGGATCCGTGCGCCATGGTTACCGTTTCCCTGCCCTCGGATTTCAAGACTTCCTCGAGGATGACGCCGATGGATGGCTCGCCGTCGACAATCAAGGCCGATTTCATATAAGACCTCCAACTTTTGCGATCAAGCGCACACTCGTGTTGACTTTGGCAACGGGAACGCCTAGCGGGGGCGCCATCGCTTCGTAGTAGTGAAACTGCACGCCCACGCCGTACTTGCCGGGCTCGCTCCTCTCCACGTGCACCACTTGCCCGGTGATACGCCATTCAGGCGCAGTCCAGCCTATGATCATTTCCGGCAGCCGGAGCCGTATCTCCACAATGGCGCCGATTAGAGGCGGCGCCTCCGTTTCCATGCATACTCCACGCGAGGAAACGTCCAGCGTCTCGGCAGCGCGCTCGGGCTCGGACGATTTTGCTAATTGGAAGTGCAGCGGTATGGCAATTCGAAAACGAAGTGTAGCGCGGCGGTCGGATTTTGGCATGGAACTCCCCTCTGTGTATCGAAAGGGGGCGTACGGTAAATACTAGAAGGGACTTCGATCCTACCACGTGGGTGGCCAAAGAACTGTCTCATTTGGCACAAAACGAACTAATCCGCGTTCATATTTCTACACAGGGCCATCATGAATCAGCCTACCCGCTGATAATTCCGGCATCGCTCGATGTGTGGGGTGACTCACCCGCAGGCTTTCCCACGATCCTTCTCGAAAACGTGTTCGCTCGAGGTCCGTTGTTCCACCCCCCGTTTCTTCAGATTCGGAGTCTTGTTTGCGTAATATGCCCGTCATCATTCTGCAAAACGGGCCTGCTATCACCATAGGGGCTGGCGCGTTACCCCTACCGGGCCGCTTCGAGCGGCCTGAACGTTTCCAGCATAAAGCAGCGAATCCCACATTTGGAGGTTTAGCATGTCGCAAGCCAGAGGTCTCCGCATTATGGGTATGGCTGCCCTCGTCATCGTGTTGGGCGGCTTCAGCGCCAGGGCGGACAACATCAAGAAAGTTTTCGTGATCGCCATGGAGAATCACAACTGGACCCAGCCGATTCACCCCTTCGGGCCGGGAGTTCAGCAGGTTTACCAAAATCCCCACGCGCCGTTCATCAACAGCCTGGTTTCCGGAGGCGCGGTCGCCGTTATCAATGGGTCGTTGGTCAACATCAGCAGTCAGGTTGCTTACGCCGCGGCATACCACAACGTTTTGGCCACTCCCAGCGGAAACGACCCTCACATCCATCCTTCCGAGCCCAATTATCTCTGGGCGGAAGCCGGCACCAATTTCGGCGTACTCAACGACAACGATCCATTCAGGGTTCCGGGCGGCACAAACCAGGACACGAACCTGCACCTCGTCAGCTTCCTAACACAAGCTGGAAAGACATGGAGGTCGTACCAGGAAGACATCGACCTGACCCCGAGTGCGGCAGGGCTTACGAACGTTCCTTTGTCGAGGGATCAGTGGACAGTGCCGCTCACCAGCATTTCGGGATTCTTTGCCCCTGGGAATGTAAATGCCTATAACGGCTCCAACCAATACAACTACGCCGCCAAGCATAATCCGCAGGTGTTCTTCAGTGACTCCAATGGCACCGTCAACGGCGTTCCAAATTTTACTGCTACGAATCCGTTGTCCCAAAACTACGCGCCTTTGCAGCAGTTGGCGGTCGACCTGGCAAATAACACCGTGGCCGATTACACCTGGATCACGCCGAACCAATACAATGACATGCACAGCACGCTGGCGGGGGGCTTTCAGGGCCTGTCCGGCGATGCCGCCAATATCGCTCAGGGCGACAACTTCCTGAGCCAGATCATCCCTATGATCATGGCTTCAAAGGCCTATAAGGATCACGGGGCAATCATCATCTGGTGGGACGAATCCGAATCGAATTCGGGCGAGAATGGAGACGACTTCAGCCACACCATCGGCGAGATCGTCATCTCTCAGCATGCCCATGAAAACGTCGGCGTTGTTCCCTACGCCAGCCCGGTCAATTTCACGCATTCCTCCGATCTGCGGACCATGCAGCAAATTTTCGGGCTGGACGAACCGTTCCTGAATGATGCAGCGAACGCCACCGATCTTTCAGATCTGTTCGGGCCCGGCGCGATTCCGAAAAAACCCTAGGGAATCGGTTCGCTCATAGCCGCCACCGTCTCACGTTTGGTGGCGAGTAGTGCCGCGCAGAGGTCGCCCAAGCGAAATCTAATGTTTGGGCGCTCTCTGCGCCTTTTTTTGGGCCCGAATTCCACGCACGTCCCGCACGGAATAGCCCGTCTTCCCGGAAGCGGAAAAGTTAATGTCCGGTCGGGCACCAGCGCTTGCCTACGACGGCTCCCCCCGTTAGTCTGCCCAAAAGCGCATTTCTTGCAATTCAATCCAACGAATGCCAGCACGTTTACGGGAGGCTGCTATGCCAACGATGCAGACTACAATGCCGAAACCCCAGGTCCAGGCTCCGAATGCCATGGGGTTGCCGCGCTGTCAGGGTTGTGGGAGCACGCGCCCAACCGCGCGCGTCAGTTTCCACCGCAATATGGGTATGCTGTTTATCCGCCGGACCTACAAGATCGAAGGGAATTTCTGCAAGAGCTGCATCAAGAAACATTTTACGCAGTTCACGATCAAGAATCTCGTGTTCGGCTGGTGGGGCACGATCTCTCTGTTCGTGACGCCGATTTACGCCATACAAAACGTGGCCAGTTACGTCTCGGCTATGCGCGCCCTGCGCGGCATGCCGGAATAGGAATACCAGCTACTGCGTGTGGAACACGGTCAACCTCGCCAGTGCGTGAGCGCAGACCTACTGCTTCTCGTAGGCCAACGTGACGCTTAACGGGTGGCCTTGTGCGTCGGTCCCTTTTGCCGTGAGGGTCGTGACCTTCCCATCTTTGGAGACCACTGTTCTCGCCGTCTGAGCCACTTTGCCTGCTTTCTTGAATGTGTACGTGACCGTGTTCGCGTCGACGCGCTTAAGGGCGACGGTATCTGCCCCATTCGGGAGTCCCACCCCGGAAATCGCAGAATCCTTGCCGTCATAGTTGGTCGTGTAGCTATAAGCGATACGGCTTCCGTCCCCGGCGACTCCCTCGACGGTAACCTTAGTGCCATCGCCTTGCGCTACAACGGTCCGCGTTTGGCTCTTTGGTGCTTGTGCTTCCGTGAGACCAACATACTTGGACTTCGCTACGTTTAACTTCCATGTGCCGACATCGGTATTGCTTTGGGCCAGCAGCAGGCCCGAGGCGACCAGAGAAAGAGCAACAACCATTGCAAATACCAACAGTCGTTCCATCTGTATCTCCTTAATGGATGGTGAATAGGGGCCTGAAGCCGTGGGACCTGGCCGGCAGACTACGCCGTGTAAGAGGATGTGTCAACCGAACACACATTCGGTTCCCTTAGCCGAAAAATCAGGGGATGAAATAGCCGGTCTTCGCCAAAATCGTGTAATCGCGCCCCTTTTTCCCAAACGACGACGCCAGCCGCACTTCCAGCTTGTGCGGCTTGCCTTCGGCGCCATTGGCCGACGTGTAATATCCCAGCGTGTAGCGCGTCTTGATGCGTGCGATCAGTGCGCGAAAAGTGGAATCGAGCGACGCCATATTCTGCACGTCGAAGATCTCGCCGCCCGTCTCATCTGTGACTTTGCGGATGTCCACCAGCCCCGGAATCAAGCCGATAGCGAAGCGCACGCTTGCCGGGTTGTCGCCCGGTATCTTCAAATTGTAGAGCGTGGCGTCCGCGGCAATCATTTCCGTGATGATGTCGCGCGTGCCTTCGCCGCCGGCACTCGTACCCACGTCGTCGCTGATCAAAATGACCACCCGGCGGCCCTGTGGCATGGTCGCGAGAAAATATTTGGCGGCATCGAAGATGCCGTCATTGATATTGGTAGCGCCCCGCGCGGTGAACGTGTTGATCTGATCCGCGATTTTGCCCTTGTCCTTGGTAAAAGGAAGGCTCAATTGCGCTTCGGTGGAAAACGTAAACAGCGCCACTTGGTCTTCGCTCTTGAGAGCCGCCAGCGCCGAGGTCGCTGCGTCGCGCAATGCGCCCAGGAAGGGGCCAATCGAATCGCTCAGGTCTAAAACGAGCGCCACGTTGAGGGGAAATTCGTCGCGTCCAAAGACGGTCAGTTTTTTGACTGCGCCATCTTCACGTACCTCGAAGTTGTCTTTCTTCAGATCGCCCATGATCTGGCCAGTTTTGTTTTTCACGGTCGTATCGATCATGACCAGATTCACGTCTACGCGAATGGCGTCCTGGCCCTCGTCCTGCCCCGCAAGCGGTATTGCGGAAACGCAGGCGACAACCGCGATCAGAAAAAGCCCGAGGCTTCGTAAATTTGCTGTTCGTGGGCGGGATTTCGAGACTTGCATCGTAGCTTTCTGAGTCGTTGCCAATATCCGAGTGGGAACGGGGCGGCGGGGTTATTTCTCCTCAGCTTTGAGAAGGGTTCGCCGAAATAGCTCCGTTGTTTACTCCTTGCAGATCAATTTGCGGCGCGCTTTCTTCCCGGCGATCTTCCAGCGGACGCAGAGCTTTGCCGCCGCTCACCCAGGCACGAAAGCGATCCATATAAAGATATACGACGGGAGTGGTGTACAGCGTCAGCATCTGGCTCACCATCAGTCCGCCCACGATCGCGATGCCCAGCGGACGACGCAGTTCCGAGCCGTTTCCTCCACCGATGGCGATGGGAAGCCCGCCAAACATCGCGGCCATGGTGGTCATCATGATGGGCCTGAAGCGCAGCAGGCACGCCTGATAGATGGATTTTTCGGGACTATTTCCTTCGTTGCGTTCGGCATCGATGGCGAAATCGATCATCAGGATTGCGTTCTTCTTCACGATTCCAATCAACAGTATGATGCCGATCAGCGCGATGATGCTGAGCTCGGTGTGAAAAATCAGCAGCGCGAGCAACGCGCCCACGCCTGCCGAGGGAAGAGTGGAAAGAATCGTCACGGGATGGACGTAATTCTCGTAGAGCACTCCCAGTACAATGTAAACCGTAACCAGGGCCGCAAGAATCAAGTAAGGTTCCGAGGCCAGCGAAGCCTCAAACACTTGCGCCGTGCCTTGAAAACCGGGATGAATCGTTGCCGGCACGATCATCGTGCGCACCGCGTTTTGCACTGCCACCACCGCCTGCCCCAGCGTGACATTCGACGCAAGATTAAAAGTAAAGGTTATGGCCGGAAACTGCCCCTGGTGCGCAACCGCCAGCGAGGTCATGGCCTGCTCGTAGTGTGTGAACGTGCTCAGAGGAACTTGCTGGCCGGCGGCGGAACGAACATAGATATTCTTGAGCGCATCGGGGGTCTGCTGGAACGGCTGCGCCACCTCCATCACCACGTGGTACTGGTTCAGCCCCTTATACATCGTGGAGACTTGCCGCTGGCCAAATGCATCGTAGAGCGCTGCATCGATCTGTTGCGGGCTCAGGCCCAGGCGGGAAGCCGTGTCGCGGTCGAGCACCAGACCTGCCTTCAGCGCGCGGTTCTGCAGGTCGCTATTTATATCTTGCACCTCGGGAATCGCTCGCAGCCTCCGTTCCACGATGGGAGCCCATGCCAGTAAGTCCTGCCAGTTATCGCCTTGCAGCGTGTATTGGAATTGCGCATTGCCGCTGCGCCCCCCGATTTGAACGTCCTGCAGCGGCTGCATGAAAAACGTTGCCCCATGAACCCCAGCCAGCTTGGGCCGCAGGCGATTCATCACTTGAAAGACGCTCGCCTTGCGCTCAGCCAGCGGTTTCAGCGAGATGCTGATGTAGGCGTAATTCGAGCGATTGATGAATCCCGATACAATCTGAACCGCCGGATCGTTCTGCAGGACCGCCTCAAATTCTTTTAGCTTCTGATGCATGGTCTGAAAAGACGTATCTTCACTGGCCCGCGCGTACGCGTTGATGCGGCCCGTATCCTGCTGCGGGAAAAATCCTTTGGGAATCACCACATAGAGATAAATCGCCAGGCACAATGTTCCCAAAGTAATGCCCAGCACGAGCGGCTGGTGGCGCAGCACCCAGCGCAGGCTGCTGGCATATCCGTCGTACATCGCTTTGAAACCGCGTTCGCTCGCGCGTGCAAACCAGCCATGCTTCTGATCTTTTTCCGATTTCAGGAACTTCGCGCACATCGCTGGAGTGGTCGTCAGCGATACGAGCATCGAGATCGCCACCGCCACGCTCAGCGTGACGGCAAACTCCCGAAAGATCCGGCCCAGGATTCCGCCCATCAAAAGTATGGGGATGAACACGGCAATTAATGACGTGCTCATCGATAGAACCGTGAACCCAATTTCGCGCGCGCCGCGAAATGTGGCTTCCAGCGTGGAAAGCCCCTGCTCGAGATAGCGAGAGACGTTTTCGATCACCACGATAGCGTCGTCCACGACGAACCCGGTCGAAATCGTGAGCGCCATCAGCGAGAGGTTATCGATCGAGTAGTGCAGCAGGTACATCACGCCGAACGTGCCAACCAACGACAGCGGCACGACCACGCTGGGGATGATCGTGGCCCAGGCGCTGCGGAGAAAAAAGAACACCACCAGTATGACCAGCAAGACGGATAGAACCAGCGTCCGCTCCACATCCTTCACCGAAGCCCGGATCATCGTCACCCGTTCTTCGGTAATATCCAAACGGATCGAAGGCGGCACCGAAGCCTGCAGCAGCGGCATCATGGCCTCGACGCGGTTTGTGACGTCTATGATGTTCGCTTGTGGCTGACGATACAGCTGCACGATCACAGCGGGTTTCCCATTCACGAATCCGGCGTTGTGAATGTCCTCCTGGCTGTCGACGACCGTGGCCACGTCGGAAAGCCGCACCGGCGCTCCATTCCGGTAAGCGATGATCAGCGACGCATAGTCTTTGGCGCGAAAAAGCTGATCGTTGTTGTTGAGCACTAACATCCGGTTCCCATCCGAAAGCGCGCCTTTGGGAACGTCCGCATTGGCCGCCGCGAGCGCCGCCCGCACCTGGTCCAGTCCCAGACCCAAATTGCTCAGGAGAAGCGGATTGAGTTCGACTCGCACCCCAGGCCGGGAGCCTCCTCCCACCGTCACTTGCCCCACGCCGGCGATTTGCGAAATCTTCTGCGCAAGGATGGAGTCGGCCACGTCGTAGAGTTGAGCCGTAGTAGCCGTATCCGAAGTCAGCGCGATCGACACGATGTCGATTCCCGCCGGATTGGTTTTGCGCCACGTCGGATTGGTCGGCAGGTCGGCCGGCAATTGCCCGCGTGCCGCATTGATCGCCGCCTGTACATCCCGCGCGGCGCCGTCCACATTGCGATCGAGGTCAAACTGCATGGTGATGTTCGTGCTCCCAAGCTGGCTCAGGGAGGTCATCTCCGTGATGCCCGCAATGCGGCCGAACATGCGCTCGAGCGGCGTCGCCACGGCCGTAGCCATCGTTTCCGGGCTTGCGCCCGGCAGGTTTGCGCGCACCGTAATGGTGGGGTACTCGACTTCCGGCAGGGTAGCCAAAGGAAGAAACGGGAAGGCCAACGCGCCAAAGAGGAACAAACCCACGCTCAGTAGGGATGTCGCTACAGGCCGCCTGATAAACGGAGCCGAAATATTCATGCGTGGCCGCCGCCCACGAATCGGACCCTATATTAAGGTTTAGCTATCTCTACCGATCCCCAGAGTCAGTATGACTTTATCCTAGTCCTGCTGCCGCTGTGTCTTCCAGTCCGTAGCGGGCAGGCGTTTCGATTTGGCCCCTTGGGCAGATTTTATATCACAGAAGCAGGAAAGTTCCTGAAAAGCCCGGTGATTGCGATAGCTCGCATGGGGAGGGGAGCGGGGAACTGAAGCCGATGAGCCTAATTTAAGCCTGCTCTAGTCGACTGCAGCCGTCGATTGTTGGGCGGCCTTGGCCGTGCGATTAGAGCGCGCCAGAGGAATAGCGGCGCGGACGCGAGTGCCGTTCCCGTTCGAACTGACTCCGAGCTCGCCGCCAAGGTTTTCTACCCGTTCGCGCATGCCTGTGATGCCCACCCCCGCATGCAAAAACCCATTGCTCGCGCCTTTGCCTTGGTCCTCTACCTCTAGCCACACCTGCTCGGAATCGGCGCCTATCCGGATACTGACGGTCTTGCTTCCCGAATGCCGGTGAACGTTCGTCAGAGACTCCTGCAAGACCCGAAATAGCGCAAGCTCTCTCTCTGGTTCCAAACGCCGAAGCGGTTTGGCAATTTCAACTTCGGTCCGAATACCGCTGCGTGCGGCGAATCCGTCCACAAACCACCTGACCGCTGACGCCAAACCGGCTTCTTCCAGCAACGGTGGATGCAACAGGTGAGACATCGTCCGGGTTTCCGCTAAACAGGTCTGCGCGATTTGCGCCGCTTCTTCCAGATCTCTATTGCCGGGAATCTCCCGTTGCGCCTCGCCTAATGCCATGATTAACGCGGAAAGATATTGGCCCACGCTGTCGTGCAACTCTCGCGCGATATGCCGCCGCTCTTCGTCCTGCACTCGCACCAGCCGATTCGAAAGCTGTCGAAGCTGTCTGGACCGTTCCAGGATTTCTCTGTTCCGCTCCTCCAACTCTCCTGTTCGCTTCCGTACCTGTACTTCCAGTCCATCCGCCAAGACCCGGAGCCTCTCCTCGCTTTCGCGCAAAGCCTCCGCCGTCTGTTTCTGTAGAGTAATGTCGTTGTTTGTTTCCAGGATGGCCCGTGGATTCCCCTGATCGTCTCGATCGAGCGCCCAACGGCTGATGACGACGATCTCGCTTTCGTCCTTGCGCTTGTGAATCAGTTCGCCCGTCCAACGACCTTCACACTGGATGTATTCGGTGATGCGTTCGAGAGGCGCCGGGAATTGGGTGCGCAAAAGCTCATGGCTCACGCGGCCGAGCGCCTCTTCGCGAGTGTAGCCGTAAAGCTCGGAAGCGCCTTTGTTCCAGTAAGTGATTCGGTCCGCGGCATCGCGAATCAGGATGGCGTCAGTGCTCAAATCCAGCAGCCGCGCTTGCTCAGCCAGGGATCGGTTGGCGTGCTTGCGTCTGGTAACGTCCCGAGCTACCTTTGACGCCCCGATAACGCGGCCTGCGGCATCCCGTAGTGGTGAGATCGTGAGTGAAATGTCCACCTTCGCGCCGTCTTTGCGTACTCGAACAGTCTCGAAATGATCGACCCGCTCGCCTCGCCTAAGCTGCTCGAGAATCCCCGTTTCTTCGTCGCGCCGCTCGGGAGGAATGATAAGTGTTATGTGCTGACCGACAGCTTCCTGAGCCGTATAACCGAACACGCGCTCTGCACCCTTATTCCAGCTCGTGATAAATCCGTCCAGATTCTTACTGATGATGGCGTCGTCGGAGGAATCCACGATGGCAGCCAGAACACCGCTGTCTCGCTCGGTCTGCTTTCGCAGCAATGCCAATTCGTCTAGCAGCCTGCGGCTCACCTCGTCCGGAACCGCCTCCGGCTCGCCTAGCACGCACTGCGCCAGTACCTCGTGCGTTTCTAAAAGCTCCTTGATGTCGTCTTCCAAAGTCAGTTCACGATGAACCCGGGTCCAATAATGCGCGGTCCGCACGAACGCCAGGAATACCATCAGGTGCTGCAGTCGCGACTCCCCGAGGACGGCTCTCAGCGCTTCGAGGCAAGCAGATGCGTTCGCCGTTTGTAGAAAAACGTGGCTGGCCAGCCCAAAGATAACTTCTTCCGCTTCTTCGTCGTAATCAAAGTGTGCCGATTTTGCGCGCCTTGCCTTGGAATCGGGGTCGACCAAAGCAACCAGCGAAGGATCCTCTTTGCAGCGGGAAAGATGGTATTCCAGCTCCCGTCCGCCAGGTAAAGGGCGCCGCAAGAGTCTCACGATTTGGTCAATAGTTTGGGGAGGGCTTTGCTTGTCGCCGGATGCGCGTCCCAGCCCGGCCAGGAAACCTACATGCCGCGCAATGCAATACCGTACTTCGCAAAAGCGGGAGAGATAAACGAAAAGCCGCTCCTTGAAAAGCGAAGGGAGAGGATTATCTAGGTACGCAAAACAAGCGAATCCCCATAGATTCGCCGTGATCTCTGGATTTTCCGGAGCAAGCCGGAAGAAGTTCGGCAATACGCCAAAACGCCTCTGAACTTGGGCTTCCAGTGCGCCCGGCTTTGACCTTGCGCTCGCCCGCCGTTTCTCTTTTCGCAAACGACTCGCTCCCGCCGAAAAGTTCTTTACCTGTAAATATTTAGCCTCCGATTTAGGTAGAGAAAGCGTATCTCCCCGGTAACCTAAGGGGCCATACATGGAATCTGGTATATACAAATACGGCTGAATAATTCAGCCCGTCGGCTTTTGGTGTCAGATTGTTTTGCGGTATCAAACTTTTGCGGTATCAAAAAGGACCAATTGCGGTCGCTTTACCGGCTCGCCACCGCGGCTTTGTCGTCCGGGATGGCGCGCGGCATCTCCGCGCGTCCGATCAGCAGCATCGTGAGAGCTGCCGCCGCTGCCAGAGCCACCAGCGGCAGAAGCGCCAGCGAAAATCTTCCGGTCGCATCCTTGATAAATCCCACCAGGTAGATCGTTCCGAAACCCGCAAGATTGCTAAGCGCATTGATTTGCGCAAGACCGGCGGCCGCTGTGCTTGTGGAGAGAAACTCCGTCGAGACCGCCCAGACAGGTCCTTTGCCCGCATAAATGCCGATCACTGCGAGGCAGAGGATTACAATCGTCGAGAAAAGCGAATCAAACAGGAGCACCGCCGCAAGACTGAATGCGGTCAGCATGAGTGGCAACGAGGCGTGCCAGATTCGCTCGCCACTCTGGTCCGATCGCGCGCCCCACCACACCATGATCACCGCAGCGAGCGCAAAAGGAATGGAATTGAGCAGGCCGGTCTGCAGATTCGTGAGCCCGTACGATTTGATAATCTGCGGCTGCCACAACTGAATCCCGCTGCTTACGGCCGTGCTACCCGCCAGCACCACACTGAGTGCGAGAACCTGCTTGTTCCACAAAATCTGCCAAACACTCAGGCGTCCGATGGCCCGCGCGTGGCTCGCCTCTGCATCGAGCTTGCTCATCAGCCAGTTTCGCCGATCGGCGGCAAGCCATTTCG
Organism: uncultured Acidobacteriota bacterium; assembly: GCA_963846235.1. Classification (GTDB taxonomy): domain Bacteria; phylum Acidobacteriota; class Terriglobia; order Acidiferrales; family UBA7541; genus Palsa-189. The sequence continues at coordinate 76,212 of CAWJVF010000002.1, read as the reverse complement.
CATCGGCCGGCCGATCGCTCAATACAACCAGGCACGCCAATCCCAATAACGCCGCGGGAGCGCCCTCGAGGATGAACATCCACTGCCACCCGCGCAGCCCGAGCCATCCATTAATTCCAAGCAAAGCCGCCGAGATCGGCGAGCCCAGGAAACTCGATACCGGAATGGCCACCGTAAACCACCCAATGATTCGCGCCCGATACCCGGCGGGAAACCAGTAACTCAGGTAGAGAATCACTCCGGGGAAGAAGCCGGCCTCCGCCGCCCCCAACAGCAGCCGGATCGCGTAGAACGAGTGCGGACCCTTTACCAGCGCCATCGCGGCAGCCAGAAATCCCCAGGTGATCATGATTCGTGCGATCCAGCGCCGCGCGCCGAATTTCTCCAGCAGCAGATTGCTGGGCACTTCGCACAAGAAATACGAAACGAAGAAAAGTCCGCCGCCCAGGCCGAATACGGTGGATGACAGGCGAAGGTCTCCCACCATCTGCAGCGCCGCAAAGCCCAGATTGACGCGGTCCACGAACGAAATGAAGTAACAGATCGTCAGGAAGGGAACGATGCGCAGCGCCACCTGCCGCATTGTCCGCGCTTCCAGTGTGTCTCGCTCGGCCATAGCATGTTTTGCGAGGAAGAGCATTGACGGCGCTCGCGTCCGGATTCTACATTCTCTTGGCGGTTTTTTGGCAGATTTGGCTCATGCTCGCCGTCACCAATAGCCCGTCATCAAACAGGAGGCTATGTGAATTCCGGCCGCGCGCCCGACGCTCACACGCTCGACCCTCACGCGCCCGATCCGAATACACCCGATCGGAATACAAAAGTCCCGCGATTCAAGATGCCCGCATTGGCGTGCGACGCGCATTGTCACGTCTTCGGTCCCGCCGCGAAATTTCCGTACGCAGCCGATCGCGCCTACACGCCGCCCGACGCTCCTAAGGAGCGTCTCGCGGCCTTGCACAAAATTCTCGGCATCGAGCGGGCTGTAATCGTTCAGGCGAGCTGTCACGGCACGGACAACCGCGCCATGCTCGATGCTATTGCCACGAGCGGCGGCCGTTATCGCGGCATCGCCATCGTCGATGAAACTTTCACCGACCGTGATTATGCTGCTTTGCAGGAGGGCGGGATTCGCGGCGTGCGCTTCAATTTCGTCCAACACCTGGGCGGCATGCCCGATATGAACGTCTTCCGCCGCGTTGTTGAGCGCATTCAGCCGTTCGGATGGCACCTCGTCGTGCACCTGGACGCCGTCGACATCCCTGAGCTTTCGGCGACGTTCCGCAAGCTTTCGCTTCCATTCGTCATCGACCACATGGGCCGCGTCAAAGCGAGCGCCGGCCTCGACCAAAAGCCGTTTCGAGCGCTGCTCGATCTGCTCAAGCTCGAGAACTGCTGGGTCAAGGTTTGCGGGTCGGAGCGGGTCTCCTTGGTTGGTCCTCCTTTTCTGGACGCGATTCCATTCGCCCAGGCGCTGGTCAGCGCCGCTCCCAGCCGCGTGCTGTGGGGTACGGATTGGCCACATCCGAACGTCGGCCGCCACATGCCGAATGACGGCGATCTGGTCGATCTGCTGCCGCTGATCGCGCCTACGGAAGAACTCAGGCAAAAGCTCTTGGTCGAAAACCCCGCTGCTCTGTACGATTTCCCGCGCTGACGCCGCGGCGTTCGTGATTCCGAGCGGGGCGTCCCGAAGGTTTTGTCCTCGGAAATCGGCCTTGCGATTTCCGTCGGGACGCGCAGTCGAGGAATCTCTCTTCGTTTTTAGCGGGGGCACCCGCTCATCAGGATTTCGTTAAGTTTGTAGCCTTGGATTTTCTGACGAAAGAATTATTTCGCGGCGACTACTTCGCAGGAGGTACGGTGGACTCCACGGACTCCGAGGGCCCGGCTGTCTTGAGTTCGTCGAGTTCCTGATTCAACTTGTCCCAGGCCTTGGTGTCCTTCTTGGTCACGATCGGCGCGTTGGGATCTTTGTAATATGCGAGAATATCCGACTTCACGTCGGGCGAAAGGATCTTGAAGTGCTCCTTCGCCAGATCGTCGACCAACCGCGCATAGGCCCGGTCGGCCATGAAGTAAGCGCCCGCCTTGGTCGGCGCGCCCGTATCGAAGTTGCGGTCCCGCAGGTTCAGGTGCCCGGCCTTCTGATCGTCCAGCAGGTGCTGATACTGATCGAGCGCCTTATTGAAGCTGTCCTGGAACATGGCTTCGGCTTGTGGCGTCGGCATCTTCAAGCTCAGCGCCCTTAGCGGACCGATCTTCGGCACCAGCGCGATAATATGCGCAAGCACTCGCGTCCCGGTTCCCGGCTTCTCGTAGTCTTTTCCCCACTGCTTGCGATAGCTCGCCTTTGACATGTTGTAGAGAAACTTCTTCCGTGTCATTCCCGGCGTGCCCTTTTGGATCTCATCCTTTTTCAGCACCCACGCCACCCTGACGGCCTTGGGGATGGTCGAGTGCACCGTATAACGATACGAGCCGATGGCTCTGTCCAGATCGCCGAAAACCGAATCCAGCGGGATCGAGTACGTGTCTTGAAAGGCGCGTTCGAGAACCGGCTTGGAAACCTCGAACCCGATGAAGTCGCGATACGCGTCCGGAGCGTATTGGCCCTTGGCCACTTCCAGCACGTCGAATCCAAACTCCGTCTTCAGGTGCGCCGCGGGATCGTCTTCATACGTTACGATCGGGCCATATTTCTTGGCGAGCTTCGGATATAGCAGCGGAACCGCCCGGTTCACCGCGCGGTGGCCATCGTCGTCGGCGGCATAATGCGCCAGCGCCCCAAGCGCGAACGCATACTCATTCATGTCCTGCGAATCTCGGATCAGCGCGCGCACAAACTCGCCGCTGCGCACGTAGTGCGTCAAATCGCTGAAGTAATGGCTGCCGTGCGGATAGTAGCCAAGGTCCTGGATCAGCGATCCGCCATACGCGTAGGCGTGCGCCATGCGCATGTCGTCGGGTGTTGCATTCGGATAGCGCGCGAGCAGCAACGAGCGAATCTTGTCCCATGCGGAATCGATAATGGCTTCGTGCGCAAGCACGGAATAGGCGTATCCCGCCGAAGAGCCAAACAACAGGAACGCCGCCAAGGCGAGCGCCACCACACGAGCCCGGCGATGCGGACCACGTCGACGGCTTACAGGAGTGCCAGGCGGGGGAAGGCACTGCGATTCGGGAATGTGCGACATCTACGTACAGTTAGATGGCTCAGGCGGCATCAGGGTTAGCGTGGAAACTTTTGTCGCCAAACAAGCCGTGTGGGCCTCGTCCCTCAGCCCTCAGTCGGCCTTCGCGCTGCCCTTCTTGTTGTTGTACGTCTTGCTGAAGCCGTTGCGCGCGTTCGTCACCGTAAAGGTGCCGTCCGTCTGCGCCGACAGCTTGATCCAGTAAGCCGTGCCGTTGTGCTGCGGCGGCGGAGGCGTGTTTGGTCCGGGCTGCGGCGCCGCAATCGGGGCGATCGGCATGGGCTGCGGATCATCGGTCGTATTGGCGATGAACATTCCCGGCTGCGTGTACTCCTGGCCGCTTAGCAGCGAGAAATGCATCTGCCACAGATCGACCAGGCCTGGCGAAGTGTGCACCGTCTGCATGGTCTCCGGCTCGCCGCCCTTGCGCGTGCCGTCGTTCATGATCGCCACCAGCGGGTGCAGCGCGTGCACCAGCACCGGCGAATTGGAGCTGGATTGGCCGTGGTGCAGTCCCAGCAGCACGTCCGCCGTGCCCAGCCGGTTCGTCGGGCACATCAGCTCGAACTCCTTGTTCTTGGTGATATCGCCCAGGTGAACGGTGCGGAATTTGCCGTAGGTGACGAAAATCCCCACCGACATTGGGTCTTCGGCGTTGTTGTCGCCCGGCTTATATTCGGAGCAATAAGGATTGGGCCCGCCGCCCGGCAGCGGCGTTTTGATCACCTCGCCCGCCGAAGTCACCACGGTCACGTCCACGCCGCCCATGCGAATCTTGTCGCCGGGCTTCGCCACGGTGTGCTTCGCGTTGGCGATGATCTGCGGATAAGTCTTCGCAAGAAAATCGTCAGCGGCCTGGCCGGGCTGCACGTTCGGGCCGTGATCGATGAATTCCTTGATCGGAATCTGCGGCGCGAGCTCCGCCAGCCCGCCGAAGTGGTCGCCGTGCCAGTGCGTGATGATCAGGTGATCGATCTGCTTCAGGTGCGCGTCTTTGACCGCCGCCATGATGCGGCCAGCGTCGCGCACGGCGCCCGGAGGCACGTTGCCGGTATCCATCAGCAGCGATTCGCCGGAAGGCGAGACGAAAAGCGTCGCGTTGCCGCCTTCGACGTCGATTACATAGACGTCGAGCGTCTTTCGCGCCTCGCTCTGCGCCAGCGCGATTGACGCCGTCAGCGTCAGCCCCAGCAGCAACAATATCGTCCTGCGCCCCAGATTTATTCTTGTATTCATGCTCATCTCCTTGACAGCTAATCTCAGTTCGGCGCCTTTATTCCCTTCGTTTCGCGACGGAACCACATCAATAGCAGCCTATAAATAGCGGGAAAAGCCCCCGTTACCAATAGAACCAACAACACGAGGAGGATCGGAAAGTATTTCTTGTAGCGGTCGAAGTCGAAACTATATTTCGCGTCCAAGAAACTGGCTGCTACGATGCCCGCTGCCACAAGCAACCCGGTTCCGAGGAGCTTGAGAGAGTCGTGCGGCGGGCGAACTCCCGGTGCTATCGGCGGTTCAGTATCACAGAGAACCAGAATGTAATGATCGCCTTTGCGAAGTACGCGCATAGCTTCATTCCACTGGCGCAATTTTTCGGGGTCTTCCTGCTTCAATCGCTTGTGTGCGTGGTGGAGAAGCCGCGACATCTTGGCTTCGTACTCCGCTGCGTCGTACTTCTGTTCAAACTCATCATTGAGCGCGATTGGGTCGTCGCAGGAGGCTGGGTCGCTCTCCGTGAAGTACATCATTCTGGTCTCGAGATCGGTAAGCGGCACGTGCTCGATCGCGGCCTGTTCGACAGTCTGCTGGACGAGGTAATCCTTCGCCGCCTTCGTATCCATGATGCCCTCTGGTATTGGGCGGTAGGGTAGCACGAGGTGGAGTTCGCGGCGAAAAAGGTTTATAGTCGCTGCAAGGGTCACGGGTCCGCGGTAGACGCGAAAGACAAGTTGAGGAGGTTCAGATGAGAAATCGGTTCCGGTTCTCATTGGGCTCTCTGGCAGTAACGATGGCGGCAATCGTGTGCGCACCGGCATTCGTCGCGGCGCAAACAGCGCCAACGAAAACCGACGCAAAGGCGCCGGCAGCTAAAAGCGCGTGGGTCATGCCGCGCACGCCGGACGGCCATCCCGACCTCCACGGATATTGGACCAGCCTCAGCTATACGCCCATGGAGCGCCCCGCCAAGTACGGCAACCGCGAGTTTCTGACGGACCAGGAAACGCAGGCGCTCTTCAACGCGGGCGTGAAGGGCTCGTTTGACGGCACGGTTGGCAGCGGCGACGCCGAGAACGATCCCACCTCCGCCGACTACGACTTCAAAACGTACGGGCTCGAGCCGTGGCAAAACGGCGTGCGGCCGAACCATCGCACTTCGCTCGTCGTCGATCCTCCGGACGGCAGAATTCCGCCGCTCACTCCCGCGGGTGAGGCCCGGCGCAAGGCCGCGCAGGGCGCATACTTCGTGGCTGAAGAAGGGCACTGGCAGGGCAAGGTGCACGCCGATGTGGCCCAGGATTTGGGCGTGGGCGTCACGTGCGTTGCGCTGCATGGTGGACCGCCGATCATCCCCGGCGGCTACAACAGCGGCTTGATGATCGTGCAGAGTCCCGAGTCCATCGTGATTCAAACCGAATATGGCAGCGAAGTGCGCGTCGTTTCGATGGGCGGCCATCATCCCGCCGCAAATATTCGCCAGTGGCATGGCGACGGGCGAGGACATTGGGAAGGCGACACGCTGGTCGTGGAGACCACCAACTTCCGGCCCGAGAATGTTTATCGCAACGCCAACGCGGACACGCTGAAAATCACCGAATACTTCACGCGCGTAGACGCCGAAACCATCGAGTACAAATTCACCGTCGACGATCCGTCCACGTGGACCAAGCCCTGGACCGCGGTCGTTCCCTTGAGCACGGTTCAGGGGCCGCTGTGGGAATATGCCTGCAGCGAGAGCAACAACGACGCCATTCAGATCATGGTCGGCGCTCGCAACGCGGAAAAGGCCGAGTCCGAAAAGTCCAAGACTCCCGCGGGCGTCCCCATCTCCCAAGCCAAATAAGCGAGACCGCAGCTCGCGAATAGGGTGCCGCACCCTTCGCTTTTAAGGGTGCGGTTTTTCGTCCTATTTTCGTGTCTCCGCGGTGTCTATGGTGATCATTCCGTCTTCACCCTTCTGGTACTAGGACCAACCTGCTCCACGGCCAATCCTTTGGATGCTCGACCAACCGGGGCGCCAGCAGCCACCTCTCCAATGGCGAGCATCGCATTACAAAACAAGGCGCGCACGATGGATCGAAGCAGGGTTCAGTCTCCGGCGGAGAAACGCTAGGCCCTCTAAGTGCAAATGCTTGCAAGGCCTTTCGGAGCGTGCGCCAAAGGCATGGCCTATTACCATTGGTAGCTACTGAAAACGCGGTGCTTGCGAGTCGATTTTAGATTGACGTTAATGCCGGAGTCTGGCGCTTGAAGTGCAGATACCTAAACGGGTCTGAGGGAGAAGAGTGTTAAGGCTATGAGCAGAATCTCGTTTTTGGGCACCATGATTGTCGTACTGGGTCTAGTTTCAACTGCGGCGCCAGCCAGGGCCAATACCATAGACTCGTTTAGTTTGACCGATTGCGGCTCAGGGGGGACGGGCACCCTCTGCCCGGCAGCGACCTATTCATTCAATATCGGGGCAACATCGGCGACTCTGACGATTCACATTGACGGCGTGCCCGTAGTGGGCTCTACAAACATCGTCAGTGTGGACCTCGGTTTCACTAACAACAGTAACCTAACTTTGAGCGGTACCCCCGTAGTTTTCACCGATAATGGCGTTACGGTGTCCAGTCTTTACAATAATACGTTCCAGAACAACATCAACAGCTCAAGCAACTGCACTTCTAACGGCACGTCCGCTTTCATTTGCGCGTCCTCGTCTTCGGGGGGAGCCACAATTTACCAAGGCGACACGCTGACCTGGACATGGAACTACACTCTAGGTGCGGGCAGTATTGACGCTGCTGGCGATGTTCACGTGGGCGCCAATTATGACCCTGCGAAGGGACGCATCGTCTCCACGACCGCGAACAACATTGCCGCTGCCGAGCCGGGCACGATCACGTTGCTGCTGGCAGGCTTGTTTGGCCTGGGCGTTTTCGCTCGCAAGCGCCTTGTACTTACCTAGGATCCCAAGAAGCGCAAAGTTTGTAGCATTGCTATCGCCTTGTCATCCTGTGGGGCGCGGATTGCCCCGAAGGATCTCTCCTTCGCTTTTCCCGCGCCGCGATCCGCCTCAGCGCCCCGACGATTCGAGTTGCCACTAGGGTCGCACCATTCTTGCCAGACCTGGTTACAATCTCCGAGCAATCCAAACGATCACTAAGATAACCAATATCGTGCCCAGTATTCCGTATCCAAACATTGTTGCCTCCTCATCTTTTCTAAGCTCGTAGCGTGAGTTCCTTCCGACGTTCTCCGGGAATGGTTGTTACTCTTTACCCAAGTCTGGTGCAAATTCTCCATGCACCTCAGCCGTCTTATCGATTCCTCTTTGGACTTTTGCGGCTGTCTTTTGGCCTTCGGGTAGACAATCGGGACCGTTCGCTAATTGTCCCGGCTTCTCTTGTATTTTTCCTTTGACGTCGGGAAAGGTGCTCTTTATTTCATCTCTTGTACTTGGCTTCATCGATTGTCCCCTTAGCGCCTCTATTTTCTTCGGCACCTGACATGGTAGGGAAATCGACAACGCATATCTGTCATCATCCGCACATATGCGCTTGCGCCAATCGCAATCACTGCCGAGCCCATCTGTTCCATCAATAGAGCGTGTGACTAGATATGCGTACGCCGCACGTCTCGGGTCCACGTTCGGACAGAGATCGTTCCCTTGAGCGCGGTTCAGGGACACGGGTGGAGTATGCGTGCAGCAAGGGCAACAACGACGCCATTCAGATCATGGTCGGCGCTCGCAACGCGGAAAAGGCCGCGTCCGAAAAGCCCAAGACTCCGGCCGGCATCCCCATCTCCCAAGCCAAGTAATTTAGATCAGTGGTTTTGCCAACCGTGAATCGATTTCCCTTCGAAACTTAGGCGAGAGCCCAGATAAACGGGCGGTTCTCTGCCAAGGATAACTTAGACGAAGGATTTGGGGCTATCATCTGTGCCGTAGGTTGTGGGGCGTGAGTATGGGACAGGTGCAGATGATCGACGGACTATGGACGGCTGAATTCGGGACTCCCACAGGTATGTTCGGCGGCGGGGTGGTTGTTTTCCGCGAAGGAAAGATCGTCGGCGGAGATGCAACGTATTTCTATGTCGGAGAATATAGCCAGACGGGCGAAAAGTTCCGAGCTTCGCTCAGAGTTGCCCCATACATTGTGGGTGCGCCCAGCGTATTCAGCACTATAGGGCACGAATTCACGTTGCAATTAGAGGGCGTACTTACAGGCCCTGACAGGGCAACAGCTCAGGGCCATGTAACGGGGACGTCTGCTCCCAAACTTGGGGTGAAGCTCACGAAGCGTGCCTGAAGTCCAAAGTCCAAGATGGAAAAAAGTACGGACGAACGGAAACAACAAGACGTGGAGCGCGTCCTTCAGGAATTCGATAGGAAGAAGGACGATCTCGTAACACTTGCACAGAAAACTAAGAGTTTAATCGAGGAAATCCTTAACGATGGCGCAGTCCAATTTCAATCGATTCAAACGCGCGTCAAGTCCAGAGATAAACTAAAAGAAAAGTATCTTGACCCGCGAAAGGACTACAGACGGCTGGAGGATATAACCGATCAGGTTGGCATCAGAATCATCACCTATTACGAGGACGAAATTGACCGAGTAACCGAGATAGTCAAACGTGAATTCAGTATTGATCCAGAAAATTCAGTAGACAAGAGAGAGACAGAGCCCGATAAATTCGGCTATTACGCGTTGAACTATATCTGCAAATATTTGCCTGGGCGCACATCACATGTCGAGTACAAGAAGTTTGCCAACATCTGGTTCGAAATTCAGATCACGTCAATTTTGAGACATGCGTGGGCCGAAATCGAGCATCCATGGTATGACCTTAAGGATGCATTTCCGGACAACATCAAAAGGAGGTTCGCCCGAATCGCGGCGCTCTTAGAGATTGCAGAAGAAGAATTCCGACATCTGAGAAAGCTTCAGTCTGATTATCAGCAATCCGTTGCTGTTCAAGTTGAAGCAGACGTCACCGACTTACCAGTTGACGCGGTTTCGCTAAAGTCGTTTATCGAGCACGAACCGCTGGTTGCGGAAATTGACCAGCAGATATCCTCTATTCGGGGTCGACCCATCGGCTCGGTTCTGTCTGACCGCTTCGCCCAGCGAAGGGCCGGATCTGCAGTCTGGGTTGGCATGAAAACACTGCGGGATGTTCGTAATTATCTCATGAGATATCGGAAAGCTCTCCTCGCATTCGTTCGTCGTCGCCATCAGGAAGTTTCCGAGAACCAAACCGCGATTCTACCGCCGGGCATCTGCATTCAACAGTTGAGCAATATGATTGCATATTCAAGGGGCAAGAAAGACTCCGCTGAATATCTGAAGGCAAATGCGATGATGACAACTGATACTGATCTCGACCGGGCTGTCGAGATCGCCAAGGAAATCATGGCGGAGTATGGGACGTAACTACCGTTGCAAACTGTGCGCCGAAACGAGCCCGAACGACGCCAAATTAGAACAAATTATTCGAGTCCATAATCCATAAATAGATAGGGAGAGCCGGACTCCCGAATTCCTAAACCGCATGTCGCTGGTTGAAGTCCCGGTCCTGGCATTGACCCTCGCGGTAAAATAGATGTAACGCTCGCGAAAGTACTCGCATGCGCGAGCGCAGGAAATTTGTGCTGGGCCCCGCAAATTTTTTGAGCCTCCAAACCTTCTCGGCCAGACAGAATCGTTTCTTTCGAACAAACTGCATGCCTCTCGCGCGAAAACGATCTCAACATCCGCGCGAGCTTACGCAAAGTCCCGCAGGGACGACACACATTAGCCCACCGTGGCAACGGTGGGAAAACGTCCACCAATTGCAAGAAGCCCCGGAGAGGGGCGACACAAGTATTTCACGCATCGCCGCACCACAATCAGCTAAGCGTCCTGAATTCAGCACATACGAAAATCGCGTCTGCAACTCTTGCAGAATCTGCACTTCCATTTTTATTGGACTTAAAAGTGTTTGGAATCAACACTTACAAAAATATTTTCGAGGGGCACACATTATCGATCAAGTCGGACGTTGTCATTCTGAGCGGAGCGTCGCGACTTCCTTTCTTCGGAAATCGTGTCTGCGCGATTTCTGTCGCGACGCGAAGGCGAAGAATCCCTCTTACCGTGCCGGGGCGCGGAGAGGCTTTTTTCTGCGGTGGATACATCGCCGTATCTGCAACTGCTTTAGAATACGCACTTATGCAAAAAAGGGGGAGGGGGGATAGCAGCATAAAAGCAGATCCCTCGGCCAAAATTCGGCCTCGTGATGACAGCACGAAAGAGCATCGGTGTGATATAACGGCGCCACTATTCCCAGAAAAGCAGAGGTGCGCATGAAGAATCGCAAAGATGGCAGCAGGGAATCCGGAATCGGGCGGCGGGAGTTCGTCAAGATTGCGACGGGAGCGGTCGCCGGGGCGGCGACAATCGGGGCGTTGAGCGGCCTCGACGCGGCGGGACAGGCGAATTCGGCGCCGGCGTCAGGGCAAGCGGCGGCGAGTTCGGCGCACGGAACTCCGTGGTGGGCAGCGCGGCCGGCGGGCGGCAAAGTGGGCAAGCCGGAAGCCATCGACATGCACTCGCATTGGTCTCCGGAACCTTACGACAAAGCGCTGGCCGATCTCGGTCAGCCGCTCGCGAATCCTTATCCGCTCGACTTCGATCTCGACAAGCGCCGCAAGTGGATGGATGAGCATGGCGACCTGATGCACTGCCTGACTCTCTCCGGCGCGATGCCGTGGCAGCGCGTGACTCCGCAGCAGGGCGCGCATCTCGCGCAAGTGATCAACGATACGGGCATTCAGGTGCACCAGAAATATCCGGACCGCTTTGTGATTGGAGTCGAGCTGCCGATCAGCGATCCCGAGCTGGCGCTGAAGGAGCTGAACCGCGTGGCCGGACAGCCCGGTGTGCGGGCCGTGCACCTGCCGGATTCCATCGACAGGCTCGATTACATTTTCGATCCGCGCTTCGCGCCGGTGCTGGCGCGCATCGAGGAACTGAATCTGCCGATCATTTTTCACCAGATGGATGGCGTGCCGAATACGTACGGCGGCAACAGGACTGCCGGGCCGCCTGCGCTGGCCGCGGGAATCGACGCGCCCATCGAGCATACGTTCCTGGCAACGAAATTCATCTACACCGGCACGCTCGATAAGTATCCGAAGCTGCAAATGGTGCTGCCGCATGCGGGCGGCGCGTTTCCTTATCTGGCGGGGCGCGAGGAGCATTTCCTGTTTCACATGACCGACCACAGCACGAAGATCGAGCGGCCGTTCCGCGAATATTTGCGGCGGTTCCACTACGACTATCTGATTTATTGGCCGGAGGCGTTCCGGTTCCTCATGACGATGGTGGGAGCGGATCGCATCGTGGTGGGCACGGATAATTTCGCCGCGAAAGACGTGGAGTATCCGACGGCGGTGCTGGACCAATTCAAGCTGGCGCCGGCCGACCGCACGCGCATCCTGAACGGAAACGCAAAGCGGCTGCTGCGGTTGGAGCGGAGCAGCAAGTCGTAAGGATCTACACAGAGGGCACAGAGCCACGGAGTTCACAGAGACGGCGCGACCGATTGGCCTTGCTGTCATCACGAGCGCTGAAGCGCGAGGGATCCGCTTTTGGTTTTAGCGCTGCGTGTGCGGGACGGAGTGAAACGCCAGGAGGCAGAGAGATTCTTCGACTGCGCGTCGCGACCGAAAATCGCGACGGCCGATTTTCGGAGGAAAGGCATCGCGACGCTCCGCTCAGAATGACAACGCCGCGTGGTGCGGCGGGCGAAATCGTTGGGTCCAGTTGTATCGGCGGGAGCAGGGGCGTAGGATGCCGTCAACTTCCCGCGTAGGAGCAACGACATGAAAACGCTAAACAGGGGCCTCGGAGCTAACCCTTTGCAACGAGCAATCGCTCTGAATATGTTCGTGGTCGTTGGGAGCGCGATGCTGCTTTGCGCTCGCGCGAGCGCGCAGGAATCCGGCGGCGCGCACGGGAGTGACGGCGCGGCGGCGTCCGCGAATGCACCGGGCGTCGTGATGCAGCGAAGCGTGTCGTTGAGTTTGGCGAAGTCAATCGCGGAAGCCACTCTCGCGGCGTGCCGCGAGAAGGGCTACCACACCGCAGCAGCCGTGGTGGATCGCGCAGGACAGGTGCTCGTTATCCTGCGGGACGAGCAAGGCACATCGCAGCTTGCTGAGATGGCGCGGCGCAAAGCGTATACGGCGCGCATGTTCCGCACCACGACGCTCGAGTTTCAGAAGCGCACCGCGGATAATCCGCAGTATGCCGGGCAGCGGAACCTGCCCGATATTCTGGCGCTCAGCGGCGGAGTTCCGATCAAGGTCGGAGACGAAACGATTGGCGCCGTGGGCAGCGCGGGTTCGACGCTGGAGCAGGACGATGCCTGCGCGAAGGCAGGCGTCGCCAAAGTTGCGGACCTGCTGAAATAAGCGGGCCGCGCCTCACGAGCGCGCGAAGCGCTGTGAGGACGCGGCCCGGTGGCACGCCGCGCATGCGGTGTTATCTCTTCTTGGCCCTACCGTTTCTCGGCGCGATTGTCAGTCTTGTCGTTGTGCTTGTCCTTGTCCTGGTAGATCTTCTTGCTGGCCTGATTCTGCTGGCGCGCAACTTGTTTGTGTTCCGCGGGCGTCAGCTTGCCGCCGTTGGCGCGGCGGTCGGCGGCGACTTCGCGGTTGATGTTGGATTCGCGATGCTCCACGTTGGCGGTCTCGCGCGGAGTGAGCTGCCCGGAACGAACTCCCTGGGCGATGCGCCCCTGCTGGTTGTAGGCGCGGCCATTGACGGAATCCATTGCGGCTGTGCCGGGTCTGCCATGATTCATGGAAGCGAGCTGATTGCGGTCCTGGCCGGCGGTGCGTTCATGCGCCACTTGGTTTGAAGTCGGCTGGAAATGCTGCTCGCGCATCGCGGCTTGTTCCTGCGGAGTCGCGCGCGCCGTGATTCCGCCGGGGCCATTGAAGCTGGTGCGGTTCACGACGGTCGTGTTGTTGATCACGGTGCGGTTGACGTAGACGTTGCGCACGACGGTCTCGTTCACGCGCACGACTGCGGTGTTGTAGGCAAAGACGCCGCCTCGCCATTCGCCGCCGACGAAGCCGACGCCGCCGTAACCGAAGCCGTAGTTAATGCCGCCGTAGAATCCGACGTGCGGGCCCCAGTAGCCCGCGTGCCAGACGTAAAGGCCGCCGGCGAAGCCCCAGTAGCCGGGTGTCCAAAGCACGCCCACACGCGGCGGAGCGATCCACACGCCGGGAACCCAGTAGTAGCCGTCCGGGCCATAGGCCCAGTAGCCCGGCGTCCAGAGATAGCCCTCATGGGGGCAGGGGGGTTGTTCGTAAACCGGCAGGGCCGGTGGCCCGATGCGGATGGATACGCCCACCGCAACCTGCGCGAAGGACGTCAGAGGCGCCAGGAACATCGCCATCAACAGCAAAACCAAGATATTGCGAAGCTTAAAGAAGTTTCCCATGAATCGATCATCCTCCCCGGACGATGCGTTTGTCCGCGACCTTGGCTGGGACAAGGCGAATTGATGTAGCACAGTAACGAATAGGATCGGAAGCCCGCGCGAACCAATCAGGCGACCTGATTCCTACTGGTTAAACCCGGCAGGCGGAAAGATGTTTTGAGGATTGTAGGCGCCTTTGGCGGATTGTGCCGTGGCTGCCAATGGGTTGCCGGCCCGCAAGTAGGTCTTGCCGGACGCGGGCAAAATGCGCACAATGCAGCAGTTTCGCAAAAGCCTTCCGGAGGAGCCGATGAAAATCGCGCGCGTAAGTATTGCCACGCTGACTTTGTTTGTGCTGACCGCCGCCGCCATGTTGCTACAGGCGGGCGCGGCGCAAGCTGCCATCAAAACCAAGTGGATCGACTACAAGCAGGGGGACAACGCGCTATCGGGTGTCCTGATTTATGACGACGCCGTGCAAGGGCGCCAGCCGGCAATCTTGATGATTCACGACCGCTCGGGATTTTCAGAGGGCACGCTGGCGGATGCGCAGATGATCGCGAAACTCGGCTACGTGGTGTTCGCCGAAGATATGTTCGGCAAGGGCATCGTGCCGAAAGACGTTCCCGAGATGACGAAGCTCATCGGGATCTATGACAAGGACCGGCCGCTGATGCGCGAGCGCGCTCTGGCGGGATTCGAAGTGTTGAAGTCGCAGCCGATGGTCGACCCAGCGAAGATTGCCGCGGTCGGCTACTGTTTCGGTGGCACGACCGGGATCGAACTCGTGGAAACCGGCGCGCCGATTGTCGGCTATATTTCGGTGCACGGCGCGTTCAACAACTTCACGGCGGAACGCGCGAAAAATATCAAGGGACGCGTGCTGATTCTGCACGGCACCGAAGATCCGGTGGCGCCGCTCGAGCAGGTGAATGCGCTGGTCTCGCAATTGCGAGACGCGAAAGTGAACTTTGAGCTGAACCTCTATAGCGGGGCGGCGCATGGGTTTACGCATCCGCAGAATCCTTCGGAAAAGCACGCCGACGACGAATATAAAGTGGCGATGGCGCGCTTCTTCAAAGAAGTTTTGGCAAACTAAGCGCCGGCTGCCGTCTAAATCAACGGAAGCAGCGGAAAAGAGTTTGACGCGCTGGGGCAGAACATGAGTGTGATGCAGAATTCTTCGGTCGCCAGCGTGGCGGCGCGCGCGGCGCTGACCGATAAATCGCAGTGGATGGCGATGCTGTGCGGCTGCGTTGTCGGCTTCGCGTATTCCGCCAATTACACCAACCACGCTCCTCTGGCGCCGGCGCTGATGCATGAATTCGGGTTCAACCAGGCGCTGGCGGGATTTCTCACCACAGGCATCTTTGCGACCCACGCGGCGGGGCAGATTCCAGGAGGGCATCTGGTCGACCGGCTGGGCGCGAAGCGCGTGCTTTTGTGCGCGCTGATCTGGGTGATGCTCTGCAACCTGGGGCTGGCGGTCGCCGGCGCCTACTGGCAGTTGCTTCTGCTAAAGATCGTGACCGGCATGGGGACCGGCATTTGCTTTGTCGGTGGCGCGCGTTACGTGCATGCGGCTGCGTCGCGGGCGCGCATGAACCTGGCACAGGGGCTTTTTGGCGGCTCGGTGCAGCTCGGCGCGGGGTTCGTGATTCTGGCGGTGCCCAGGCTGAATCTTCTGGCCGGATGGCGGTCGACATTTTTGGTGTGCGCGGGAATGGCGCTGGCGGCAGCGATCATCTGGACGGCTGCGGCCCCGAACGTGAGGTCGGGCGCGGCTCCGCCGGGCCGGTTTGGCGAACTGCTGTGGGCGCCCCAGCTGTGGCTGCTGGGGCTGGTGCAGATGGCGAGCTTCGGGCTATCCATAATCGTTGGCTCGTGGGTGGTGGTCCTGCTGATCAAGGTGCTAAGAGTGCCGGCGACTCAGGCCGGGCTGATCGGCTCGCTGGTGCTGTTGCTGGGAATTATTTCGCGGCCGCTGGGAGGCGTACTGCGGCGGCATCTTGGCATTCGGACGCTATTTATCAGCAGCATGCTGATGATCGCGCTGGGCTGCTTCGCGTTCGTGACTGCTTCGATTTCTTTTGCCGTGGCCGTTACCGCGGTCGTGCTGATCGGCTTCGGAGTCGGGCTGCCTTACGCAGCGATGTTTTCGCGCGCAGGGGCGCTCTTTCCGGGGCGCGCTGGAGCGGCCATGGGCCTCGTAAACATGCTGGGGATTCTGATGATTCTGGGCGGCGCGCCGCTGGTGGGGCATTTGGCGGATTTGTCCGGCAACTTCCGGGTAAGCTTCGTGGTGCTCGGCGCGTTTGCGCTGCTGGTGTGCGCGGCGGTGATCCCATTCATCCACAGCGCGGAGCCCAGTATTCCACAGGCAAGCGCGTAGCGATTTCGGGGGCCATCATTCAACCCACGTGACGACAAACTAAGTACTTATAACGTTTCTTGCCTGGAGTAACTGCTTGGAGAAAGGGAACCTCACACATAAGCAAAAAATCTGGCTTCTAGTTGCAGTGGGATGTCTTACCGTGCCAATTCTTATTTTTATATTCCGCTATTCGGATGAGTTTTCTCCCAAGCAGATCGCGGCGATAGGCTTAGTCAATATGGTGTTAGTGATTTCCGTGGGATATCTCATTTTGACGAAATGGATTTCTAAGATAAGGTGACCGCCTGGGCCGCTGTAATTCAATTCCTTGATCGAGGCAATCTGAATTTTGCGTTTGCGTTTCGCAGTGCAACTCCGTAGGCTGTGCGCGTTGAATTAGACGGCAATTTCTAAAAGTTGTGCAGGCGTCCTTTCCATGCCGAAAGAGAACGCCACACACTTTTGAAATGAACCGTCTGTGACGATTGTTTTTCTTTAGTCTTCTGCGACACCTCGAAGTGTCCAACCGGTAGTACGCGCTCCGCGAAGAGCTAGGGCAGTTAGCTGGACCCAGTTTCCGTCCAGGGAAAGCATTGTGCCTGGTTTTTCGGGAACCGCGCCTGGCAACTTCCCACCAATTCGCACTCACGTCTTGATTTGAATAGCTGCCGGAACACAGGCAGCGCTGGAACTGAAGCTTCATGACTCGAGGAGCCATGAATTTGCTGCAGGTGTTGCTGGCCGGCTTTTTGCGCCGGGCTGGATTGCCGCCCGCGGATTTGAAACTCGTGAGAGACGCGCTTTGTTGTGTTCCCGGCGCCACGGAATTGGCGCGGTTCGCCCGTAGAAGGGCAGAGGAGAGGGAATGAAGCCGCTCTGGGAAGTGGCCGACTTCGTTCGTGGGCTGCGCAGAGAAATGCGCTTTGGCGAACTCTCGCGCGCTCCCCTGAAGCTTCTCCGCCTGGAGTTACGAGGAGATTTTCTGGCTTGTGATTGGATGGCGCGGCCCGCAGATATTTGGGATGCGGACCTGCGACAGTCAGTCAGGGATCGCAATGAATCTCTGCAAGCTTTGGAAGATGCCATTGCCGTGCGCGATCTCGCATTTGACGCGCTGCCCAATTTGCAGATGGCGGTGCTGCGTGCTTTTCGTCCGTCGGCAGCGCGTGAGCCTCCCGAACTGATCATCGCCGGCTCAAGTCACCGAGACGACCCGGGGGTATACCAACGGGCCTCTTTGATGATGCGAGCCAAACTGAGCGGATTCCATTTCTGTCTGGAGGGGCAACGATTGGAGTCGATACCGGTTGAAGAATTTGAAATGAGTTTTGAACGGGCAGCCGCCCCGAGTTGCGGCTAAGGATGCGGGATTCATGACCATTCGAAAGGAGAAAGAAAAACAAATGTCTGTGATCGCGCGACGTGAAAAGAGGCTGTCCATTGCAGAGAAATTTGCACGATTACGTCTGAGGCTTCGACAACCAGAGTGGCGCAGATATGGGGGGACGATGCTGGCGGGCAAGGTGCTGGGAGTCGGTATCGTCCTGGCGCTCATGGCCGTTGTCACCGGACTCTTCTTTACCCATGTGTATGCGCAAACAGCGGCGGCGGCACCAGAGGTGAAAGCGTCGGACGTAGTGAATCCCGTAAACACCGCGTGGACGCTTATCGCCGCATTCCTGGTCTTCGGCATGCAGGTCGGCTTCACGATGCTGGAAGCGGGTTTCTGCCGTTCGCGGGAGACCGTGAACGTTCTGGTTGAATGCGTCGTGGATACGTGCCTTTGCGGCATTCTGTTCTATGCCATCGGCTTCGCATTCATGTTCAGCCATGGTAACGGGCTGATTGGTTATCACTGGTTCTTCCTGCAAAACGCGCCCGCCACTTACGAAACTACCGGCGTGGCATTTCTGGCAGTGTGGATTTTCCAATTCGCCTTCGCGGACACTTGCTCGACGATCACGTCGGGCTCCATGATCGGCCGAACCGGATTCGTCGGCGACCTTCTGTATAGCATTTGCGTCACCGGCTTCATTTATCCAATCATCGGACACTGGGCATGGGGCCCGGACGGCTGGCTTGCGAACATGGGCAGTGCGGGGAACTTTTTCCCATCACTGGGAATGGGCTTCCATGACTTCGCCGGCTCCACTGTCGTACATACAATCGGAGGCTTCATTGCCATCGCCGGCGCGATCGTTCTGGGTCCACGGCTCGGCCGCACATTCAAACGCGATGGCGGCGCTCCCATGCTGCCTCACGACTTGACGATCGCCGTCAGCGGCGGACTGATCCTGTGGTTCGGGTGGTACGGCTTCAATCCCGGCAGCACGCTTTCGGCCATGGACTTTGTCGGCATCGGCCGCGTAGCAACAAACACCACACTCGCCGCTTGCGCGGCGGGCCTTTCTTCCATCATCTACGGCTACTTCATGACCAAGAAATGGGACGCCGGCTTCACAACCAACGGGTTCCTCGCCGGACTCGTGGCCATCACCTGCCCCTGCTATTGGGTTACGCCGACCGGCGCAGTGCTGCTCGGCGGTGTGGCCGGAGTGCTGGTCATTCTCGGAGTCGACCTGCTGGAGTGGCTGCGGATTGACGATCCAATCGGTGCGTGGCCGGTGCACGGGCTCTGTGGCATTTGGGGAACGTTGTCGCTCGGCTTATTTGCCAGCGGTCAGTTTGGTGCGACCGGGCCGATCAGTCCGGACAATAGCGCCCCACTGAAAGGGCTGTTCTATGGCGGCGGCACACAGGTGCTCCTTGCCCAAGCCATCGGCAGCGCTTGCATCACCGCGGCAACCTTTGCCGTGGCCATGGTGGTCATGCTCGCCGTCAACTCGACCGGACTCCTGAGGTTGCCGAGGGAGGCCGAGCTGTACGGCATGGATCTCCACGAGCACGGGATCTCGGCGTACCCGGAGTACGAGATCTCACCTTTCGCCGCGCCTAGCGGCTTATCCATTCAAGCCGAGGCCGCTGCAAAAGCCAATAGCTTTACACCGAGCAAAACGATGGCTCGGATCAGTCTAGACAAGCTCACAACCTGAGGGCTCCACGTCGAGCCTGGGATTTCGCTGGGCTTCCCGAAGTCAGGGGAAGCCCGGCGGAAACCCAACATCGAGCATCGATTTGCCAATGATGCCGAGAGCGGGCGCGGAGTCCAGATGAGGACCAAAGGCAAGCGCGTTGCGAGTGGCCGCCGGAACAGAATCAGTCGAAGGCGCGGCGAACGCAAGAAGAAGCCTTCCAACCGGTCTCCCTGGCTAACGGTGCTCTTTGAGGAAGGGGAGGCAAACGAAAATGAAGAGCCAAGTGAAGAGGACGAAGAGGCAGCAGGCGGTGCGTCACAGCCTTTACGCATAAGGAGAGAATAAAAGCCGATGATGACTAAAGTCGAAGCGGTGATTCAGCCCTCCAAGTTTGACTACGTCAAGCAAGCTCTGATTGATATTGGCGTAGATGGGATGACGGCCTCTGAAGTACGCGGGCACGGCCGGCAAAAGGGTCATACGGAGACATATCACGGACATGAATACAGCGTCGATCTCTTGCCCAAGATAAAGCTGGAAATCGTAATCGAGGACAAGTTGGTTGACCGTGTTGTGGAGACCATCACAAGGGCCGCAGCTACGGGCAAAATCGGCGACGGGAAGATATTCCTTTTCAAGGTCGAGGAAGTGATTCGAATACGCAACCAGGAACGTGGCGTGGCGGCACTCTAATCCGCTATTCGCCCAGCCATGGCCGAGATGCGCTTAGTTTTGCATTCGAGGCAGCGCTCGGCCTGGCTATGTCAAAGACAAAAAATCGATGCTGCTCAGCGCAAGTTTGAATTTGTCTGAGGAGCGAGCGCTGTCTAAAGTGAACAGGAGGGTTGGGCCTTGCCGGAGCGCCGGGAAGGGCATGGTCAGTTTTCGTGTTCAGGGATAACCAAGGAGTTGCCGAACCCGTGGGAACGAGTATCGAAGCACAGTACTACCCGTTGAACAGCGGCGCGTCAAAACCTGCCCGCCGAACTGCTCGAGTGAGCCTCGATGGTGCCCTGCGCCGTTACGGGTTGTCGCTGGGCTTTGTGTGCGCAGCACTTTTGCTGACGTTGCCGCTTCAACAGCTTTTTCCCCATCCGTTTCTGTTTCTATTTTTCGCCGCGGTAGTGGCCAGCGCGTGGTTTGGAGGCATGCTTCCCGGACTTTTTGCAGTGCTCATTTCCACCGTTGTCGTGGATTACTTTTTCGTTCCGCCGCTGCATTCGTTGGCCATCAAAGCGACGGAGGTGAGCTACTTTGGAGCGTTCGTGATCTCGTCGCTGGTCGCCAGTTGGGTGAGCGCCTCCAAAAAGAAGAGCGAAGAGGCGCTAAAAGAGGCGCGAAGCGAGCTTCAGGTATTGGTGGCTGAACGCACCGCTGCGCTGCAGCAATCCACCAGCGAGCTACAAGAAAACGAGCAGCACATTCAGCTGCTGACGAGAGTCATCCCTCAGCAGGCGTCGAATCTGTTATCGGAGCACGCCGGAGAAAATGCCGCCGGCGCGCCGCTCCAGCAGGTGCTAACCGAACTCGTGGATTTTACGACGTCGGTGCTGAAGTGCGACTCCTGCTTCGTCTACGTGCTGGAGAACGATGAACTTGTGTTGCGCGCGTCGAAGAATCCTCATCCCGAAGCAGTAGATCGGCTCAAGCTAAAGATGGGACAGGGAATCACCGGCTGGGTTGCGGAACACGGGCGGCCAGTGGCGGTGAGCCAGAATGCGTCGCAGGATCCGCGCTTTCAACTGTTCAACGATTTGCCCGAAGATCGGTTCGAGGCTTTTCTGTCGGTTCCGCTGCTTAGTCGCGGACGGCTGGTAGGTGTAATCAACTTGCAGCATCGGGATCCGCACCGCTACGGCGACCGGCAGATTCGCTTAATTTCCGCGGTCGGCCTGTTGGTTGGCGCAGAAATCGAACTGGCACGCCTGGAAAGCGAAAACGTGGAGCTTTCGGCGAGGTTAGAGACGCGCAAAATCGTCGAGCGCGCCAAGGGAATTATGCAGCGCGACCTGAAGATCAGCGAAAACGAAGCCTACCTGACGCTTCAGCGCGAGAGCCGGCAGCGGCGGAAGTCCATGCGCGAAGTGGCCGAAGCGATTCTCCTCAACGACGAAATCCGGAATCGTCCGGCGTAGTACGGCAGCCCGGAGCAGGGATTGGCGCCGCGAAGCGCGCAGCGACTCGAATTTCGCCGGCAGCTTAAGCGAACTTCTTCACCACGGAGCGGGCGGCGAGCGAGAGCATGAGCCGCGTCGTGCCGCTGAAGATCATGCTGATTCCCACCAGCGTTCCGATCGCCCACTCCGTGCTGGCGGGCCAGGTTCTCCAAATCATAAATCCGAGGATGAGGGTGACGATGCCATCCAGTGCGAGCCATCCCCGGGCCTGCCGCGCGCGGACCTGGAAGGCTAAAATCAGCTCGAGCACGCCTTCGATAAACAGGTAGATCGCCAAAGCCAGAGTGAGCGTCGCCAAACCAGCGACCGGGTGCGCGAGCAGGTACACGCCAATGCCGATATACAATGCGCCGAGCAGCACCTGCCAGATGACGCCGCCGATGGCGCGCAGATGCCAGCCGAATACCAGATGCGCCACGCCGGCGAAGACGAGCAGCCAGGCGACGACGATGTTTACCGCGACTCCAGCGGCTATGGGCACACCGATCGCTAAAACTCCAGCGAGAATCATGAAAAGGCTTACTGCGATAGACCAACCGGTGAAGTGTTTTGCTTCCGCTGCTATTGTGGAAGTGGCCATGGGTTCCTCCACGGAAGAGATGTTGGGATTCGGCGAGCCTACGCCTGTGGACGAGGAGTGTCAATCAAGAGTGAGCCGCAGTAGTGGGTCAGTTTGAGTTTTCGGTCACATCGGGCGATTTGCTGGCGTGCCGGCCACGGACGAAATGACGATACACGAAGTCAATGAGAAATCCCGTCGGAAAGAACAACAGACCTATAGCGACAATGTAACCCTGAGTGAGCGCATGCCCTGAAATCTGCGTGTGCCTCGCCATCCAGAGCGCGAATGGATAGAGCAAAATGGCAGGAATCGCACTAAACAGAAAAAGCCAAAACACGAGTGCTGCTACCTGCTTCAGCAGACGCATGAGTTTATGTTAACGCACTATTCGTGCTGAAATTGACCCACTACCCGGGCGGCTGTTGGTTGGAGTCATTTTAAGGGCTGCGAGAGGGAGTGCTGACGGAGCCCTGCGGGGCTGCCGAGCGCGAGTTGGTGTGACGGGGCGCAGGGCGGAAGATCGATTGCTCACTGAGCATCGTCATTGAGCATATGGAGGATAGCGAATAGAATGAGGCGGTCGAGGAGATCCTGATGACCAGCTCACCGGTTTTGCAGCAGAACGCGAAAAACAATCCGCAGAATCGCGGCGCGGGGCCGCGCGGCGTATCGGTTCTAATGGGCGTGTTGTGGATGGTAGGGGCCGCGGGGGTGTGGATTCTCCTGCTCGTCCTGTTGCATAACGTCATGGCTCGATTGCTTTAGTAGAAGCCATTGCATATAACTCGTCCAATCCTGACGGATGCTCATTCGCGTGGTCTAACGGCTAGCCTGGTTTTGTGTGTCGCCGCGTCGCTGCTTGCTATTGCGTGCGGGCAGCCCACCACACAATCCTCCACAACACAATCCTCTGCAAGTCAATCCTCCACAACCCAGGCGGCTCAGGCGATGCAGATTGAGACTTTGCAATCGCCGGCCGGCGCGAACAGTTCAGAGCCACAGATGACCGCGCAGGGCGATCGCGTGATCTTGAGCTGGCTCGAAGTGAGCGGCGAGCGCGCCACGTTGAAATTTGCCGAGCGCACCGCTGCGGGCTGGTCGAATGCGCAGACCGCTGCCTCGGGGACGCACTTTTTTGTGAATTCGTTCGATGTTCCTTCGGTGCGCGCGCTGGCGGATGGCACTTTGGCGGCGCACTGGGAGGAGAAACTCGGCGCCGACGAGGATTCGGACGCGTCGAAGGTGATGCTCTCGTGGTCCAAGGATCAGGGCAAGACGTGGTCGCGTCCCGTGAGCCCGCATCACGACGGCACGAACACGGAGCACGGATTTGCGTCGCTGTTTCAGGCTCCGGGCGCGGGGCTCGGCCTGGTGTGGATCGATGGGCGCGCGACCAATCCTGAAACCGAATCCGGGGACATGAGCCTGCGCGCATCGGTCTACGATGCGGCGGGCAAGCAGTTGCGCGAAACCGTGGTGGCGCCGCGCGTGTGCGAATGCTGTTCGACTTCGGTGGCGGAAACATCGGAGGGCGTGATTGCGGCGTTTCGAAATCGCAGCGCCACGGAAGTGCGCGACATTTACGTGACGCGGTTTGCCGAGGGGCGCTGGAGCGCGCCGGCCATCGTTCATGCGGACGGCTGGATGATCAATGCGTGCCCGATCAATGGCCCGTCGGTAAGCGCGCGGGGGCGCGAGGTGGCGGTCGCGTGGTTCATGGCGAAAGGCGATCAGGGGCGCGCGTTCGTGGCGTTTTCGCATGACGCCGGCCGGACGTTTGGCGCGCCGGTGCGCGTCGATGACGCGAGCTCGTTTGGGCGGCTGGGCGTGCAAGTGCTCGAGAACGGAAGCGCCGCGGTGATCTGGATCGAAAAAGGGAGCCAGGGGTCGCAGTTTCGCGTGCGGGTCGTTAATTCCGCAGGGACGCGTTCGGCGCCAGTGACTATTGCCACCACGGAAGGAAGCCGTTATCCACGGATGATGGGCATGCGCGACGAGCTTCTATTTTCGTGGGTTGATACCGACAAGGGATCATCGCAGTTGCGCACCGCGCGGGCCCGCATTGGCTCGCAGGGCAGTGCGCAGGCCGCGCCTGCTGGCGCCGGCGCGCACTGATGCCGCGCCGCTGAAGCGGCCAGAGAAGGCGGGCAGGGAAGTACATCGTCGGCCTAATCGGCCAGGGCACAGCGTCAGGTCTTGTTCCGAAATCCGGGATCAAAATTCTGCTGGATCGAAAAGGAGCGAACATGCGCACATTTTTGTCGGCTCTGATCAGCACGGCCCTGCTGTTCGGCGTGTGGGGGATCGCACATGGTAGAGGCGCCCAGGCGGGAGGTCCCGCTGCGCAGACGGCGGCAGCGCCCAAAGACAAGGCAGCTTACTTCGCGACTGCGGACATTCACGGGATATGGAAGGACCTGGAGGCAAAGCAAGTCATCAACAAGCGCGTGCTGGAAGGCGGCGCCTATAGCATTAACATCCGAATCGTGAAAGAGGGCGATGCTCCGCTGGTGCATGCGAGTTCGGCGGACGTCTGGGTGATGATGGAAGGCACCGCAACCGCGATAACCGGCGGGACGCTCGTGGATGGCAAAAAGCGGCCGAACGTTGACGACGAAGCAGGGAGCGCGATTCGCGGCGGAGTGGAGCAAGCACTAAAGCCGGGGGACGTTCTTTATGTTCCGCCGGGCGTGCCGCACGGGTTTAAGGACGTTAAGGGATTCAGAGCTTATCTTATTAGATTTGATACGAAGTAGCGGGTTCGCTTCGATACGAAGTAGAGGCACATGTCTGAACCGCGAGTGGTTTCACAAAATCCCCGCCCTTTCCTGAAATACAGAAAGGGTGGGCTACAAAAGGCATCCCCGCAGGGCTCAGGTAATCCAGTGCGCGACGGCGGCTAAACGCTTTGGGAGGAGGGGCTTCGCTGTGGAGATAAGCAGGCGGGCAACGCGCCACGAGCACGTTGGCAGATCGAGACGCACGCCAACGGCGGGAGCATAGGATACATACCGTGACAGAGGCCCCCGGGTGTCAGCCCAGATCACCAGTTCTTCCAGACTTTGCGCAATGAGAGACTCAATAAGATAGGCACGCAGCACAATAGAGAGTGAATCGGGACCGAAATCGCAGTCGTTATTGCATTGGAAGCACAACACAGCTCCACGGGGCCTATACCACCCTCCTATTACACTTAGCCATTCTCCATTACGATGCTTCAAGCCGATAGCAAGCGGCCGGCCAGCAGCAGCCACCATCTTCAGACCGTTTTCAATTTCAATCTGTCGCCATGAGGTAACCAACTTGGACTTGGGCACGAGCTCAAGCGCCGCAGCGCGTAATTCGTCCTGTGAAAGACGATCGACGAACTGGTGACCGGCCGCTTCGAAGCGGCGGCGATAGTAGCGGAAGTTGTGCCGCGTGGTGCTGCCTAGACGTTTGAGAAACCGATCGTAGCTGTCGGCCAAGGGTAAATGTGCGTGATATTTCCAAAGGGGGCAAACGTCGTGTTCAATAAGGGAATACTGGACATCGAGAGATCTGGAAATGACCAACTGCCCGATGGCGTCAAGGTCACCGCTATCTCTCAGGAGCCTCAGCCGAAGACCACGGATCCCGGGAGACGAAAGTAAAGTTTCGAGCGCAATCCGGAGTGCATCCTGCCGATGGTATTCTCCAGCGAGCAGCATGCCCTCCAGAGAACCGTCTGCATATACAACGCCCGTAGAAATCCCAGAGATGACCCGTTCTTTTGCATACAGGATTCCGGCCGCATCGCGCCCTCTGTAAACAACCACCACCCTTGGCGCCCATCCTTGGGAGACGGAGGCGAGGAAAAACTCCGGGTCCAGCATTGGTTCGTAATGCCGGGCCAACTGGCTCGCAATTTCTTTCAATTCACGGATTTTGGCGCCGGATGATAAGAGAACTCCCGAATATTCACCCGCGACGGTGTTTATGGTTTGATCCGGACGAGCCTCAGCTTGAGGCGTGAACATGTCCGCCGAAAACGCTCCCGGCGTCGCTGCTATCGGTTCGGCACCGACGATTGCCGCGCGGGCAGTTCCCACTGAAATTCGAGTCACTGGATTGTAGATGTTTCACCCGGCCTGACGTGTTTGAGCTATACAGCAGGAGGTATCATGTCCCAAGCAAAACCCTTAGCGAATACGGTGTACCAAGTAGGAGTTAATCAGGGTGTCTGTAAGCGCTACGGAGTTACCTGCGGTAAAACCAGAATGCGTATTTCGAAGACGCCAGCACTTGGCAACGAACCTCTTTGCCGGAAACAGCAATAAGCTTGGAAAAGGGACATCGTGGTTGGACGCTCTGTCGCCGAGACAGCAGTCAACATTTTACCGGACCACGGCAAACGCAAATAACCTTCCGCATTTCGCGCAGTAATGCTCCGCTTCGCCTGTCGCTTGCTCGGGAACTGAAGTTTTAAGCATTAATATATCGTAGGACGACCTAAAATATCGGGAGACGACCAAAATAGGTCGGGGCACGAGCGTTTGTGTCACAGTTTGTGACACCTCGCGTAGTTTCAAGTTGGTGCATTGTGCCGTCCTCGACCGAATCTTTCACTGCGCGCGGTCCACGCGTGCTCCTAATCCATTGAAAGGAAGATAGTTCGGCGAATTGTGACGAATGCGCCACTCTTTCGCCCTTCCTATGGATGCGGACATGCACATAAAAGGCTGAGGTAAAGACCCCATGCGTAATAGGCAAAAAGGCTTCTCGCTAATTGAGCTTTTGATTGTGGTCGCGATCATTCTGATTATCGCCGCCATCGCTATCCCGAACCTGTTGCGGGCGAAGATCGCCGCCAACCAGTCTTCCGCGGTGGGTTCGCTGCGTACGTTGAATACGGCGTGCATCGCGTTCTCGACCAGTTACGGCATATACCCAACGGCGCTCACCAATTTGGGTCCGATCGGGTCTGGCGGTACGGCGAGTTCCAGCTCAGCAGACTTGATTGACTCTGTGCTCGCAGGTGGTACCAAGAGCGGCTACGTGTTTACGTTCACGCCCGGTGCGAGCAACCAGTCTTATTCGATAACAGCTACGCCCATCACTGCGGCCACCACTGGACAGAACATGTACTACACCGATCAGTCCGGTGTGATCCGTGTGGATACTTCGGGTACGGGTGCGGGCGCAAGCAGCACTCCCATTGGGTAACTTCCTCCGAGTCACCTGATGGCAAAAAGGGAGGACTTTGTCCTCCCTTTTTGGCTTTTTCGGCGAAGTTCCACTGCTCGCCTTTGTCAGGGGCGGCTGGCGTTATCACGACTTTTCTTGCGGGCTCTCCATTCTTCAGCGGTAATCTCCCATATCTCCGTGGGGAACCGCCCCGAAACGTAGTCGTGTTCTTCTATGGCGACCATGCGCATGCCCGTTTTCTCCGAGATGCGACGTGAGGCGATGTTGGGAATAGCTTTGGGAGCGCGCAGCACCGGAAATTTGAGCACGTCGAACCAGTAGTCGGTGACTGCTTCGCAAGCTTCCGTCATCCAGCCCTGACCCTGCCAGGGCAGACCGAGCCAGAAACCGCGATTATTGTTGCTGTCTTTGCTTCTCAGGGTGATGCATCCGATCATGGAACCGGGAGAACTTTTCAGCCGCAAGGTCCAGTGCCATTCCTCGCCGCGGGCCATCGCGGAAAGAGCAAATTCGCGGCACCAGGTGTAGGCGCCGTCTGGCGGATAGGGCCAGGGAACGATCTTTTGCAAAAAACAGACGATCTCCCAGTGGGGGAAGAGCGCTTGAGCCTGGGGCGCGTCGCTCAATTCCAAAGGACGCAGCACAAGGCGGCTGGTCTGGAGCGTAGGTATCAAAGTCCCATCCACAGTTACGGTTAGCAATTATAAATTACTGGCGGATTCAGCAGGTTCGCTTTGGCTCCGCGCCTCGGCGATCTCCTCTATTCATCTCACGTGAAGTGCTTTGACTGTCCGCCCCGCAAAAATATTTGGCGCCACTAAGCGGCTCGGGTTATAAGTGTGCCGGTTTAGCCTCGGCTAGTCGCAGCGAAGTTCCCAGGTTGAAGGGATGTTCAGCATGAAACCTTTTGCAATCCTTCTCGCGATCATTCTCGCAGTGTTGGCCGGTATCACCGCGCTACCGACGATGGGTCAGAAGGACGAGGTCGGGAAAATCGTCCGGACGGACCCGTCCATCGATAAGCTGATCTCGCCGGGTACCAAGATCGAGAAAGTGCATGGCGGATTTGGCTTTACGGAAGGCCCGATATGGGTGAAAAGCGGATCCTATTTGCTATTCAGCGACCTGCCGAACAACGCGATCATGAAGTGGACGCCGGATGGCAGCGTTTCCGTCTATCGCAAAGGTATTTTTCCGGGGAATTTTCCGGAGGGAGTGCAGATCGGAAGTAACGGGCTGACGCTGGATAAGCAGGGCCGCTTGATTGCCGCCGAACACGGCAATCGGCGCGTGAGCCGCATCGAGAAAGACGGCACCATCACCGTACTCGCCGAGCGCTACGAGGACAAGCGATTGAACAGCCCGAATGATCTGGTCTCCAAAAGCAATGGCGACGTTTACTTTACCGATCCGCCGGGGCTTTATCGAACTTATCCGCAGGTGCCCGACGCGCCGAAGAGGGAGTTGGATTTTGCCGGCGTCTTTCGGGTGACTGCGCCGGGAAAAGTGGAACTGGCCGTGAAAGACGTTCCTTACCCCAACGGTCTTGCTTTTTCGCCCGATGAAAAGAAGTTGTATGTTGCCAGTTCGCGGCCGGAGAAATTCTGGATGGTTTATGACGTCGAAGCGAAAGGCAGCTTGAGCCACGGGAGAAAGTTCTTCGATGCGACGAATATTCCGGGCGAGGGCGTTCCGGACGGAATGAAGGTCGACCGGGCCGGGAATATCTATGCGACCGGGCCCGCAGGGATTATGATCTTTACGCCGGACGCGAAGGTTCTGGGCACAATCGAGTTGCCGGAGATACCCGCGAACTTGAACTGGGGCGACGCGGAAGGCAAAACTCTGTATATAACAGCGCGAACGAGCCTATATCGCCTGCGCACGAATATAGCAGGAGTGCGGCCTTAATTTTGTTTTCAAGGTTTTTCAAGGTAACCCATGTCTACATCCGAAGCGACGACGAAAAGTATCAAAGTGCACGTGAAATCTCAGTACGACCCGAGCCGCTCCAATCCAAATCAGAACCAATGGTTCTTTCTGTACACGGTGCGCATCACCAATGAAGGATCGGAGACAGTGCAGCTCATGAGCCGCCATTGGGTGATCACGGACGCGATGGGGAAAGTGCAGGAGGTGCGCGGTCCGGGCGTTGTCGGGAATCAGCCAGTACTCGCTCCGGGCGAGAGTTTTGAGTACACCTCAGGCTGCCCGCTGACGGTGCCCTTCGGCTCGATGCAGGGAACCTACCAGATGGTCAACGATCGCGAGGAGAAATTTGATATCGAGATCGCGCCATTTGTCCTGATGGAACCACAGACTGCCGTAAATTAGCGCCGCAAGGGCGCGGTGGCGACAGGCTTCTATTTTTCCAAATACTTCCGATTTCCCAAATTCACGCGAGACACCCATGAACAAAAGTTTGATCCACAAAACTGGCGTGCAGTCTGAGGAGCAAGCGACGCGCGAAGCCGTGGACAAATTCAACGAGGCGTTCAATCGGCATGACGCTGATCGATTGGCGGCGCTTTTGACCGACGATACGGTATTCGAGGACACTTCGCCCGCGCCGGACGGAAGGCGAATCGAGGGAAAGGCGGCGGTGACCGAGTATTGGCGGGGATGGTTCGCGCGCAACGCCAACGCGAGTTTCGAGGCAGAAGAGACGATCGTGAGCGGCAGCAAGGTGGTCGTGCGGTGGGTTTATCGCAAGATGCGCAACGGACAGCCGTGGCATTTGCGCGGGGTTGACATTTTTACGGTGAGAGACGGGAAAGTGGCTGCGAAGTTCGCTTACGTGAAGGGGTGACAGAGAACCGGGGCGACTTGGTTGTTACTTCGAGACGGTGGCGGTAAGAATTCCCTCGCGCGTGGATAGATAAAGAGTGGAGTCGTCATCGAACTTGAGACGAAAAGATTCGCCGGTGCCGTCGAGCGCCTTTTCGACGAGCTTACTGAGTTCGCCGGGACGAACCACGCGTTCGACATAGATCTGCGACGAATCTTTGGCTGCATCCGCGATAGCCTGTGCTTCGGTCTCTTCCTCAACGGAGCTCATGATCGATTCTTTGTAGCTTTCGGCTTTTGACTTAGGCATCGCTGTGGCCTCGTGATTGCCGTCATTCTCCGCTACGGCTGCGTCTTCGCTGAACACCTTTCATATGTATGGAGACTTTAATGCTTCAGAAGGCTGCCAACAATCCCGCTGAAGGAATCCTGCCACGCGTGCACGATCATTCCCGGGCGGACACTGCCGCGCCAGTATGCCAGAATTCCGAACATTAGCCCGTAGATTCCGATCAAGATAGTCATCCGCCAGCCTTGATAAGCGTGAGCCGCGCCGAATGCCGCGGCGGCAAGGACGATGCCGACAGGGGCACTCCGGGTAAATGCGATGAATTGGCGCTGCAGGTAACCGCGGAAAATCGTCTCCTCGCAAATACCTGCACTGACGGAAAGGGCTACCCACAGCGCGAATTCGAGCGCGCCATGCGGGAGCATGAACTGCACGGTGCTGGACGAAGCGTCGATGTGCAAGAGCCGCGCGAAGAGCACCAGGATTCCACCCGACAGTATCCAGAAAGCGGCGGCGATTCCAATATCGCGCAGTAGCTCACGGCCGGAACTCCAACGATTGCCCACAACGAGCGAGATCGGTTCACGCCTGCGCCGGACTCCCGCAACGACATAAACGAACACCAGCCATTCAGACACGAGTGTGAGCAGATACATGGGAACGCGGTGGGGATTCAGGTCCACTCTTACGCGACCCGCGGCGAACCAGGACAGGAAGGCCCAAGCTCCGAGTATCAAAAGCAGGGAGATGGTGTGGATCGGACCGGCCACGTAGCGCGATGACGTGGATGAGGTGGCGACGGAAGTCTCCATGAGGATGGTCGTGGTTATCCTGAGGGCTCTACGCCAACGCTGGGCGCTTTTTGCCGAAGCCGGTGGCCTGTTCGAAGGCGTGGGCCATTTGCAGGACGGTGAAGTCTGCTTTGTCGCGGCCGACGATCTGCACTCCGACGGGAAGACCTTCGGGCGTGAAGCCGCCGGGAACTGAGGCTGCCGGATTGCCGGTGGCGGAGATATACCAACAGGATTTCATCCAGTCGATGTAGTTGGTGAACTTAATGCCGGCAATTTCGGCGGGATAGGGTGTGTTCACGTCGAATGGCGGCAACTGCGTAGTGGGAAGAACGAAATATTCGTATTTTTCGAGGAATGCCTGAAAGTGCCGCCAGAGCCGGCCGTGCGCAGTTTCGGCGCGCGCGAGATCGGCGCCCGTCAGCCGCAAACCTTCTTCGATCTCACCCTTGAGCGTGTCTTTGAATGCTTCGGGATGATCCTTGAGTTGGGCGCCATAAGCGTTCGCTGAATTCCAGGCGCGGAGCACGCGAAATGAGGTCTCCGCATCGGCGAAGTCGGGCTCCGCTTGCTCGACGATGCAGCCCAGCGACTCAAATGTCTTGCGATGGCCATCCACAACGGTGCGCACGCGCGTGTCGAAGGGGACGCCTCCCAGATCTTTGAACCACGCTACGCGCACGCCTTTGAAACTGCGGTCGAGAGGACGCGCGAAATGTTCGCCGGGTTCGGCGATGGAGAGCGGGGCGCGCGGGTCGGGGCCCGCGATTGTACTGAGCGCGAAAGCCAGGTCGGCTACGGAACGGCCCAGGCATCCGGAGGTGCTGAGCGTCGACCAGGCGAAGGCCGCTTTCGGGTTGGGCACGCGGCCGATGGACGGACGAAAACCGACCACGTTGCAGAATGCGGCGGGATTGCGCAACGATCCGCCAGTATCGGAGCCGCTGACGACGGGTGCGAAACCGCAGGCCAGGCTGACGGCGGCGCCGCCCGAAGATCCGCCGCACGTCTTGGTCAGGTCGTAGGGGTTGTGAGTCGCGCCGAAAACTTTGTTGAAGGTCTGCGATCCGGCGCCGAATTCCGGCGTATTGGTTTTGCCGACGATGATCGCGCCGGCGCGCCGCATTCGATCGACGACGATATCGTCCTCGGTGGGAACGTAGTCTTTGAAGAGCAGAGACCCGAATGTGGTGCGGATCCCACGCGCTTCCAACAGGTCCTTGTGCGCGACGGGCAGGCCATGCAGCGGGGCCAAAGTTTCTTTGTGCGCCTGCATCTCGTCGGCTTTGGCCGCAGCTTCGGCGGCCATCTCCGGCACCAGAGTGACGATGGCATTCACTTTCGGATTTACTTGCTCGATCTGCTTCAGGTGCGCGGCGAGGGCTTCGCGAGCCGAAAGTTTACCGGCGCGGATCAGGCGAGCCATTTCCAGCGCGCTCATATAACAAATCGAGTCAGCGGCGGGCTGGGCATTCACACTGCCGTCGAGGAGAAGAGCGCCGGCCATTGCGAGCAGGACTTCGCGGCGGGTGGGATCGTTTTCAGCCATGGGGGTGTCCTTTCGAGTCAAAGCGCGATGACGATGAGCTCTCGTCGACGATCAGTTCGCGCAAACAATCACATCGCGCAAACGATCGATCGCGTAAACCCTCACATTGCGTAAACGAAGGAGTAGCCTCGTTCCTGCGCGCGATTCACAGCCACGATTCCTGCCGGAACGATTCGCGCGTTCGGGACGAGGTTAGCCGCGAGTTCCTTGAGAATGCCGTCGGCATCACGGCCGGTATCGCGAGCGATCATGCCGGCAATTCGACGGCTGGACATCTGGCAGACTGCGAAGTGCACGCCTTTTTTGGTTAGCTCATCAAGGCGGTCCTTGTACAAGTTGGCGGAGGGCAGCTCTTTCGTCTTGGGATCGACGAAGCCGGACTGTTCGGAAAACTGCTTGCCATACTTTGCCCACATGGCGTCGGCGTAGCCAAAGGTGGTGGACTTGTGGCGCACAATCATCACCACGGCGAGGTCGTGGTCTTCCAGTCCGTAGGTCTCGTGATTCGCCGTGAAATAATTCGCCGCGAATTGGAAACCTATAGAGAGACCATCGGGTGTGGTCGTGTCAAAGACGAAACGATGCTGGCCGGGAATCTGATCGAACCAGTCATCCTGGCTGTGGCGGGCGGGTTTCCATGGCGCGTCCGCGGATACCTCTGCGATTGCGGTGGAAGCGCCGGCGGCAGACGCCCCAAGGACGCCGGCTCCGAGGCCCAGGCGCGCAAGAAACGACCTGCGAGCGATTAACGATTGCAGCAAACCTCGACTCATGCTGACCTCCTCTTTCTTGCTCAGGAGCAGCATCCTAGCAGAAATCGATCCTGATTTGCTTTCTGCGCACTTTGTGTTGAAGCGCTTTTCGGTAAATCTGAGATCGGCGAAAAAAAACGGCTGGCGAAGGCGCCAGCCGTTGGTGCAAAGGCGAAGTGTTGAAGCGCGATCAGCGATGTCCGCCGCCGCGCGAAGCGCCGCCGTGGAAGCTACCACCACGGGATCCGCCGCCACCGTGGAACTGACTCCCGCCGCGGAAGCCGCCGCCATTGAAATCACGCCCACCACGAAAGTCACGATTGCCACGGAAGTCGCGGAATCCGCGGTCATAGTCGCGGCCGAAATAACGATAGCCAGGCTCGTAGCCGCGGTAGAAACCGTGGAACCACGGACCCACCCCGATAAAAACGCCGCCATCGAAGTATTCAGGGCCGTAATAGCCGTAAGGCGCGCAAGCGTACGGGTAATATCCGTAGTAGCCGTAACGGCAATCGGGAGGCGGACCGACGTAAGCTGGAGGAGGAACATAGCCCGGACCAACTCCAACGCCGACGCCAAATCTCACTTGGGCATTGGCGGCCGTGCCCGCGAGAATTACGAAAAGCCCGAGTAAACCGAAATATTTAAGATATCTCATCGCCAGACCTCCTACATGTACACCCATTTAGAGGCAATAGGCGTGCCAAAGACAGGCGAGGGAGCCGAGGTCTAGGTGCTTGAAGAATCAATTATTTACAAGGTTTGGCTGGCAGACCTGCCGGCCAGACGAGGCTCGGCATGGCCGAAATCCACCGCCCGTGCTGCTTTTCAACCGATAAATGCGAGGTGGGAGTTGCTTGTCTTTGGAACCGTTCGGCTACACCTTTTCGGCTGTGGTTGGATCGATCACCGAATCGATGCGCGATACGCGATTGGCGGGGAAACCGCCCTGCTTGGCGTGCTCGCGCACCATCTCTTCGTTCGGCGCGATATAGACACAATAAATCTTGTTGTCGGTGACGTAGCTCTGCACCCACTGGATTTGCGGCCCCAGATTGCGCAATACCGAACACGACTTCGCAGCAACGCCTTGAAGTTGCTGTGGCGACATCTGGCTGGCTCCAGGAATTTCCCGCTCGATCAGGTATTTTGGCATGGGGTCTCCTCAACCCGGCGCAGCATAACCCGCGATTTGGGCTTGCTGCAAGGCCCGGACAGCAAGAGCGCAGAGAGATTCTTCGACTCCGTGGCCCCGCCGGCTTGGAAAGCCGGCCCGAAGGAAAAACGCGGCCACTTCGCTCAGAATGACACCCGGTGTTCGCCGATCGCTCGGACTATAACGTCAACCTGCGGCTAAGTGGGAGCCGTGCTAGAATGCGCGCCAACGGGCTCCAGAAGTATTCCGGAGGCAAAACATGAAGAAGCGTACGGGCAATGGGTGGAACACCACATTTGCGTTCATCGGCGGAATTCTTTGCATTGGGCTGGTCGCAGGCGGATTGAGCTTATTTTTAGGAGCGTCGCCGGCGCAGGCGCAAAAGCCGCAAGGGATGTTGCCGGGGCAAGTGGGCGGCGAGGATGAGACCGGTCCTTACGAGGTGGCGATGGGCTGGCCGCAGCCGCTGGGTCATGCCGGATACACCTGGGGATCGCAGGGCGGCGTTTTTGCCGAGAGTCCTAATCGCATTTACATCGCGAACCGCGGCGAGCTTCCGATTCCTGAGAAAGCGCCGGAAGGCTATACGGGAGGCTATGGCGCGTTCGGACAGCCGGCCACGAATGGCCACCCGCGGATGGAGCACTGCATTCTGGTGGTCGATGGCAACGGCAAGCTGCTGGAGGACTGGACGCAGTGGGATCATCTTTTTGAAGGCGGCCGCGGTCCGCACCACGTGAAGATCAACCCGTATGATCCGGAAAAGCACGTCTGGGTCGTAGACGACATGGTGCAGCAGGTATTCGAATTCACGCATGACGGCAAGCAACTGGTGATGACGCTGGGCGAGCGGCTGGTGAAGGGCGAGGACGACAAGCATTTCGGGCGGCCGACGGACATCGCCTGGCTGCCGGACGGGACGTTTTTCGTCAGCGACGGCTATGTCAACACGCGCGTGGTGAAGTTCGACAAGAACGGCAAATTCCTGATGACCTGGGGCACGAAAGGGAAGGGCCCGGGGCAATTCGACCTGCCGCATTCGATCGACATCGACGCGCAGCGGCACGTTTACGTGGCGGATCGATCCAACAGCCGCATCCAGATCTTCGACGAAAACGGAAAATATCTGAGCGAGTGGGACAATATTCGGCAGCCGTACCACATTATGGTCACCACCGGCGGAGGAAACGACAATACGCAATATCTCTGGGTGGCCGACGGCGTTTCCAACAAGTTCCTTAAATACGATCTGAAGGGGCACCTGCTGTATTCGTGGGGGACGTACGGATCGTTCCCGGGCGCGTTCTGGGGCGTGCACCAATTTTCAATTGATCCGGCGGGGAATTTGTATGCGGCGGAGACGTTTGGCGGGCGGACACAGAAGTTCGTGCCGAAGGCGGGAGCCGACCAGGCCATGTTGATTGGGCAGCCGGTGAAGATTACGCAGATTTCTTCGCGGTAAGGGCGGAAGTCTGCCGCGCTGAAGGCCGCGGCGCTACGTTCAAACCTGCTCACAACAGAGATGCGGAGACTCAGGGGTTGGCTTGCGCGTCGGAGGGGCTGGCGGGGGCGGAGGAGGAGTCGGCGGGAGCGGCCTGAGAGTTCTGCAACCGCTGCTGGAGTTGATCGCGGCGTTCGCGGACCCGCTCGGCAGAGGGGCCGTTCGGCGCCAGCTTGAGATAAGCGTTCAGGTCATCGAGCAAGGCCGGAGCATTGCGCAAGGCGATATGAATGTCGGCCAGCAGCAAACGAAGCGTGGGATTTTCCGGCTGGAGTTTAGCCGCAGCCTGCGCGTATTGTTCGGCCTCATCGGCGCGTTCGAGACCAAGAAGCGCCTGAGCCAATTCCGATTGCGCGTGCCAGGAATTGGGATCATCCGACACTGCTTTACGGGCCAGCGGTTCCGCATCCTCGAAGCGGTGCGCGCCCGTAAAGAGTGCCGCCAAAATGAAGAGCGGATCGGCGTACTTGCCTTGACTCATCTCGATTGATTTACGCAAAGCCTTTTCGGATTCGGCGGAGTTCTTCATATTCATGTAGGCCAGACCCATCTGCGCATAGGCTTCGTAAAAATCAGGATAGGCCGCGATGGCACGCTGGAATTGCTTGATGCTTCCGGGATAATCCCCTTTCTGATACAGGAGGCTCACGCCCTTGGTCATGGCGTCGCGAGCCTTCTCCGGGATGGAAAGCTCCCGCACCGAAACCGTGGGACCGGCCGAACCGGCGGCGCTGGCTAATTTTCTCAGCACGACATTCATGCCGAAGACGGGACCTTGCACCTCGACCGATTCGCGTGCGTCCTGGTAGGCGGAGTGTTCAAAAGTAAGCTGATAATTGCCATTGCGAACGTTGGTGAATTCGAAGCTTCCATTGTTGCCGGTGAACTCAGAACCCAGCATCCCCCCGGAAAGAGCTTGCAAATCCACGCGCACGCCTGCTATTCGCGAATGCGTTTCCGCGTCCGACACCGTGCCACTGATGGTGAAGGAATGTCCGCGAGATGGACTTAGGCCCTCGTCATCGTCGGGAAACGGTACGGTCCCCGGACGGCGTTGGGCCGCCAGAGGCGGGCAGAACAGAAAGCCTGCGAGCAAGAGCAGAGGCGCGAGTATGAAAAGCGGACCTGAAACTCGGCGCATAGTTAATCGGAGTCTACTCTCGGCTGAAGCAAGGAGCAATCGGAGAGTGCGCAAGCATAAGTGTGCGCCCGTATAAGTTGGTCTCTAGTTCTCAGTCATCGCTTGTACTCACATCTACGACGCGGACCCGATTGTGAAAGTGGGATCGAGGAACCACCTTAAGGTTTCACACTCGAGGTTCCGATCCTTGGATACATGCGATGTAGTAATTCTGGGAGCCGGCCCCTATGGGCTTTCGGTGGCGGCTCATCTTAGTCAGTCGAAGCTTTTGGATTTAAGGGTGCTGGGCGGTCCGATGTCTTTTTGGGAAAGGCACATGCCCGCCGGCATGCTTTTGCGATCCCCTCGTGTAGCTACCCACATTTCCGATCCGCAGCGCCGGCTCACTCTAGACGAGTTCGAAAAGGCAAATGGAAATCGATTCGCCGTCAAAGTGCCTTCCACGGTCACCGAGGATTATATCGGCCGAGAGATGGCCAAGAGGGTTCCGCTGCAGGACTTCATAAGATATGGCCACTGGTTTCTGCGACAGGCAGATTTGCCGGTTGATTCTCGCGTGGTCTCATACATAGAGCTAGCCTGGGGAGGATTTCGGCTGGTCTTTGAAGACGGGAAATCTCTGGAAGCAGGGAGAGTTGTAGTTGCCGCAGGCATCGCGTCTTTTGCTCATATACCAAAGCCATTCGCGGACCTGCCTCGTAGCCTGGTATCACACACTTCGTGCCACAACGACCTCGGCAAGTTTCGCAATAAAGAAATCCTGGTGATCGGCGGCGGACAAAGCGCTCTTGAATCAGCCGTTCTGCTCGATGAGGCCGGGGCTCATGTTGAGGTTCTGGTGCGCGAAC
The DNA here is from genome assembly GCA_963846235.1 of uncultured Acidobacteriota bacterium. Lineage (GTDB taxonomy): Bacteria > Acidobacteriota > Terriglobia > Acidiferrales > UBA7541 > Palsa-189. The sequence goes on along the minus strand of CAWJVF010000002.1, from coordinate 38,204 downwards.
CCGTGATGCACTGGTTAGGTATGAAACATCGTTGGATGCACGGGGAAATGGCCGCCTGGATGTTCTACGGGCCCGCTGACGTGGGGCCGCCAGGGATCAGCCTGCTGGCGCAGAGACCAAATCTATATCGGCGGTTGCCGCGTGCGGTTCAAGATCAGTGGGGAGTGCGCGCGATTTGTCCCGCAGTGTCGTGCTGGGTAAAGGCGCGCACGGGAAATCTGAGCATCCATACGGGATGCTTTGTCGTGTGGGCTCGTTCAGAAGGGGAGCGAGTGCGCGTGCAATTGAACGATGGATCCGAGCGTGTGTTCGATCATGTGCTCCTTGGAACCGGATACCGAGTCGAGATCGAACGTTATCCGTTTTTGTCGCCGCAAGTTCTGAAAAGGATCGAGCGCGTTAACGGATTCCCGGTACTCGACCAAGGGTTTGAGACCTCCTTGCCGGGGATGCATTTTGTAGGGGCTCCCGCGGCACGGAGCTTCGGGCCGCTTATGCGCTTTGTCGCAGGGGCCGAATTTGCCGCACCAGCGGTGGCGCATCGAATTCTGCGTGCGGAGGTCCGACATAGGAAGGGCCATCCTTTAAAGGTGAGTTGGAGCACCCGCTATAAAGAGCAATACGCGGATCCGCTGCTGTCACACCGTGGTAACAAATCAGCCGAAGAGCCAGGAACAGCGCAAGGATAGGCGAGCGCCGCCTCCGGGAGGTGCGAGGTGTTGCTGGAAATCGCGCCGCTGTGATATTTTGCTAAATCACACAGAAGTAGGCGCTTCGGAGCCTTGAGACTGCAGAGGCACACACAACTTGCCGGCTGAGCTGCTGAAAGTTTCAGCGGGAACCCCAGAGAGCACCGCGATTCTTTATGCCGCCGATTTCATCAAGCGCGGCCAGGTGATCGCTGTACCCACAGACACGTTCTATGGCCTGGCGGCCGATCCTTTCAATTTGTCGGCCGTTGAAGAGATCTATCGTGTGAAGGGGCGGCCGGAAAACCGCGCGCTGCCGATCCTGGTGGATTCGATCGAGCAGGCAGCCATTTTGACTCGCGATCTGCCACTCAACTTTCTGAAGCTGGCGAAAAAGTTCTGGCCGGGCGCGCTGACCATTGTGGTCCAGGGGTCGAACCGGCTGCCGATGAAGGTGACGGCGAATAAAGGCCGGGTGGCCCTGCGCTGGCCGAATTCGCGGGTGGCATGCGCGATCATCGGGCAACTTGGGTCGCCGATCACGGGCACCAGCGCCAACATCTCCGGATTTCCCTCCTGCTCGAATGCGCAAGAACTCGTGAAACAACTTGGGGAGCGCTTGCCCCTGATCCTGGACAGCGGAGAAACAGGGGCGATAGTTTCTTCGACGATCGTGGATCTGGAAGACGACGATTGGAAAATTGTCCGCGAAGGGCAAGTACCCGAAGAAGAGATCGCGAAGGCGCTCGCGGACTTCAATTCTTAGGGCGCGCGAGGCATTAGCCCATGGCGGTCGCGGGTTTCGGTTCAAGAGGGGAACGCAATCGGCTGGCGCAGCACTATGCGGCGCTTTCGGATGGCGAATTGCTGCAGCTGGCCGGCGAGACTGAATCACTCACCGAAGAGGCTCGCACCGCGCTTGCCTTGGAGATGTCGCGGCGTAACATTCCCTCTGAAAAAAAAGGCGAAGCGGACGATTCGGCTTCTGGCGGGCGCGCTGAGTTACGCGACCTCTTGACGATTCGCCAATTCCGCGACCTGCCCGAAGCGCTGCTGGCGAAAAGCGTGCTCGAGTCGGCAGGGATCGAGTGCTTCCTGGGCGACTATAACCTGATCCGCATGGACTGGCTGTGGTCGAACCTGCTGGGCGGCATCAAGCTGCGCGTGCGGCAGGAAGATGCGCTGGTGGCGTCGCGATTACTCGAAGGCGTGAATCCAGCAAGCGAAAATTCCGAAAAGTAGAAGAGACCGAAAGAATCACCCTTAAGCAAAACCCTAGACCTAGTTCAGGACCTGTTAACCGTCCCGAGCTCTCCAGCGTTATAGCAACGCAAGAACCAAACAAGGAATTGGAACGAAGGCCAACTGGAGGAACTATGGTGGGCGCGATGATTTTGGCGAATGCGATGCCGCTCTGGCAGGCCGTAACGCCGGACCTGCAGCAGGCGATCCAAGAAGAGGTCCAAGACGAGCTGAGGCGAGGACGATTTCGGTTCGGCGCCAGAGGAGGCGGGGAAGGGCTGGAAGTTCTGATCCCCATCGCCTTTTTCGCCATGATTGCGCTGATCGTTTTTGTGATTGCGCGGCGCAGACAGGCGGAGCTTCGGGCGCGAGCGGAATTTCAGAAGCAGATACTGGATAAATTCAGTTCAGGGAAAGAATTCGCCGATTTTCTGGGGACCGAGGGGAGCCAGCGTTTTCTGGAAAGCTTGTCGGCGCATTCTTTCGGATCGCGCGAACGAATTCTGCGCGGCATGCGCGGCGGCATAACGCTGGCCGTGCTGGGAGTGGGTTTTCTGCTGCTGACCCCGATGAGACACGGATTCGTTGTGCCCGGCGTCCTCTTTCTGGCGCTGGGAGCAGGGCTGTTGATATCGGCCGCAGCGTCGTATCATTTTTCGAAGAAGTGGAACGGCGGCGGCTCGGTAGCGCCCGGCGCGCCGCTATCGCATAGCTAGGGCCGGCGTAAGGAAGCGTGATGCGGCTAAGCGCAAGCCTGGATTTTGCATCTGCCGGAGAAGATTCGGCCGCGCAGGATCTTGCTGCGGCGGAATCGGCGGCGGTGCCGGCTCGACGGATGGACGAGGCTGCGTTTCAGGCCTTCTATGCAAAGACCGCGCCGGGGCTGCGGGGTTATCTCCGGCGCGCCTCTGGAAACGAAGCGCTTGCGGACGATATTCTGCAGGAATGTTATCTGCGCTTTCTGCGGGCCGATCTTCTTCAGTACAGACACCCGCAGTTCAATGACGTTACCCCATCAGATGCGCCGCTGAAGGCGTATCTGTACAAAATCGCATCGTCGCTGCTGGTCGACCACTGGCGCCGCGTAAAGCGGGAACGGCGCTGGAGTCTGTGGAATTTCCTGGGCGGCGAACCGGCGACAAATCCAAAGAGCGAAAGCGATGCCATGCGTTTTTTCCGCCAGCTCAAGCCGCAGGAGCAATTGCTCCTGTGGCTCGCTTATGTTGAAGGCTTCGAGCACCGGGAGATCGCCGCGGCGCTGCGGCTGAAAGAGAAAAGCGTGCGCGTGGTGCTCTTTCGCGCGCGCAAGAAATTGGCGCGCACGCTGGAAGAAGCCGGACTCGGACGGAAGGAGGCAGGATGAGCCACACGAGCTGTTCAGAAGAGAGCGCGGTCGCGCGGGCTATTCGCAGCGGCGAATGGAACGAAGGCCTCGAGGCACACGTGCGCGGGTGCGGGACCTGCCGCAGCGTGCGGCAGGCCGCGCAGTGGATGCAGGCGCTGACGCCCGAGTCGCAATTGGGGGCGCGCGAGCATACCAGTTTGCCGGATCCGCAGGTTCTGTGGCTACGCGCTCAGATCTCCCAGAGGCAGCAGGCGGCCGAACGCGCGCACCGGAGTTTGCAGTGGGTGGAAGTTGTGTGCGCGATGGTCATTTGCGCCGGCCTGGGCATTTGGCTGGTGCGGGACTGGAGCGAAGCAGGCGGCGCTATAGGGGATGGGATGAACTGGGTGCTGTTCGAGTCGTGGCCGGCGCTGTGGAACGGTATTTATACATACGGGCTTTATGAGTATGGGCCGGTGAACGCTCCGATTCTGTTTTCCTCCGGGCTGGCGGCGATTGCGCTCGTGGCGGTTGCGATCGCGTATCCGCTGCTGGCGCGCGAGTAGGCGTTCTTCATTCTCGATCGCCACTGGCGGTGCAAATCTCAGACCGCTTCGCGGCGCGCACCAATATGACAAATTGTTTTGCACAGCCAAGCGGATAGGGGACAGGTGTAAGATCGAGACGGCATTTTAGGTCAAAGAGTTTTAAGTCAAAGCGCAGATTCCAAGTATCCCCCGAATTTCCAGCAAGATTAAGGAGACATTCCATGGCGACCATCACCGTGAAAGACGGCACGCAGATTTATTACAAGGATTGGGGTAAGGGACAGCCGATCGTTTTCAGTCATGGCTGGCCTCTGACCGGCGACGACTGGGATGGACAGATGTTGTTCTTCGGCCAGCGTGGGTATCGAGTGATCGCACACGACCGCCGCGGGCACGGGCGCTCCAGCCAAACGTGGGATGGGAATGAGATGGATACCTATGCGGATGATCTGGCGGCGCTATTCGAAGCGCTTGATCTGAAGGACGCGATCATGGTCGGGCATTCGACGGGCGGCGGCGAAGTTGCGCGTTACCTGGGCCGCCACGGCTCCAAGCGCGTGGCCAAGGCGGCGCTCATCAGCGCCGTGCCGCCGCTGATGCTGAAGACGGAAAAGAATCCGACTGGTCAGCCGCTGGCGGCGTTCGACGAACTTCGTGCGGCACTCGCGGCTAACCGGCCGCAGTTCTACCGGGACATTACTCTCCCGTTCTACGGCTACAACCGCCCGGGCGCGAAGATTTCCGAAGGCATCCGCGAGCACTGGTGGTTGCAGGGCATGCTGGGAGGCGTCAAGGCGCATTATGACTGCATCAAGGCGTTCTCGGAGACCGACTTCACTGAAGACCTGAAGAAGATCGACATTCCTGTGCTGGTGATGCATGGCGACGACGACCAGATTGTGCCGATCGTCGCGGCAGGTCCGTTGTCCGCCAAAATACTGAAGAAAGCCACGCTCAAGGTATATCCGGGGTTTCCGCATGGGATGCCCACGACCAATGCGGACCGGATCAATGCCGACCTGCTCGCGTTTTTGCAACAGACTCACACGGCGTCGGCGTAAGAGCGAGTTTGACGAATAAGGAAGGCCGCGCTGCGCTCCGCTGCATCGAGAACTTGGCCCGAGAATAAGAGAGATTCTTCGGCTTCGCGTCGCGACCGAAAATCGCCAAGGCGCGATTTTCGGAGGAGATATCGCGACGCTCCGCTCAGAATGACACCCGAGTTCTTTAGCGCCGGGCTTGAGTGCGCCCGGCGCGGATGGTGACACGGCGTAACCGCGAGGCGAAGACCTCAGGTCTCCCGCCGGGGGCCACCCTTCGCAACCCGCTCAGGGCAAGTCGGCGGAACGACCTGAGCTACAAAGCTCGGGCGACAATTACGCCTTTGCTTCGGGCGCCGAGGGAGGCGCGAAGGGGCCGCAGCGGCGTTGCATTCCGGCGCGGAATTTCTCTCGCTCCTCGGGCGTCATTTGCGCCCATCGCTCCATCATGCGTCCGCGCCAGTGTCCTCCGCGCCAGCGGCCGCGGAATCCACCGAAGAGCAGCCTGCTGAGCACCAGCAGGCCGAGCGCTTGCGCGAAGCTGATCTGGTGCAGCCCGAAAAGCGGCGGCATCAGCCAATTCCACAGGTGCATGGCCACGAAGCTCAGCGCCAGTACCGCCAGAATCGCAAACAAAATAAATCTTGCTGCTCGTAAAAATCGATGTCGTCTCATTTTCGACCTCACCCTCCCAAAAATTCGTCGTGAATGGCTTGCAGCCGGCGTCGCAGGTGGAGCACGGCATGGTGCTTGCGCAGCACCATGGCGTTTACGCTGACGCCCGCTTTGGCTGCTAATTCCTTGAAACTGCGCCCCTCGAATTCGTGCCCGACGAAGGCGGCGCGCTGCTCCGGCGGCAATTCGTCGAGTGCGGCTTCGATTTCGTCCAGCAGCACGCCTCGCGCGTAGGCCGCTTCCGGGCCGGCGTCAGGCGACGGCAGGAGTTCTTCGAATTGCAGCGGCGCGGCGTCTTGTGAGCGGGCCGAAGAGCCGCCCACGGCTTCGGGCAGAGGTTCGGGCTTCTTCTTGCGGAAGAAATCCGTAATGCGGTTGCGCGCGACGCGAAAAAGCCAGGCGCCGGCCTCTTCAACCGGCTCGAAGAGCCGATAGGCAGCGACGAGTTCGTAGAAGACTTCCTGCAGGATATCTTCGGCTTCGCCACGGTCCGGCACGCGGCGGCGAATGAAATTGGCGAGGCGAGCGCGATAGCGCGCGGAGGCTTCGAGGATGCGGCGGTCGTCTTCGCGGGCGTCGCGGCGCTCCGCTGCGGCGGCGACCGCCTGGCGGACCCTCTCGCGGGCAAACGGGGCCCGCGTTGAGGAGCCGAGCGCTGCAAACGCCATGGAATCTACTTTCATCTTTTTTGCGCCGGAAGCTTGCTTATTTAACGCGCCGGGCTCCCCTTGCCGGGGACACCGGCGCTACTGCACGGGGACGTTCCGGCGCCCGACAACCCTCAGACTCTGGCACCACACAGGTTGCAATGTTCCTGTTCGCCATATATGTAGACGAATGACCGGCGCAGATATTTCAGCGGCGCCTCAGATTCTGTAGGCTGACTGGTTTGAGCATAAACGAACCTATCGGGGCACAAAGATTTCACGCCGGTGTCTAACCTGGCAGAGCACGCCGCGGCAAGCTCGCACAGGACGATAAATCCGAACACCGGCTGCGGCCGCGTGGAGGAATCACTATGTTCAGCGAGCTCTTTGAATCGGTGGCATGCCCGAGCGGCAAGAGAAAACGATGGGCGGTTGCAATTTCGGGAATACTGCAAAGCGCGTGTCTACTGATCTTACTTGTGGTTCCGCTCATCTACACAGAGGCGCTGCCGGGAACAATTTTCAAGACGACTTGGGTCGGCCCTCCACAGCCCGCGCGGACCGAAGCACAAGCACCTACGGAAAGAGTTAGCACCCGCGCTGTGCGGCTACTGAATCACGGCGTACTGATGGCGCCGGGCAGGATTCCAGCTACGGTGAGTATGACCAGGGAGGCGCCTTTGCCGCCCGAGCCGCCAGTAAGGCAAGGGCCAATTGGCGACAACACAAATTTTGATTTGTTAAGTGTCGCGCCGAATTCGGCGGAGATTGTAAAGCGTCCAGTCGCGCCGAGCGTGCCCCAGCGTGTGCCCGTGACGAGCACCATCGAAGCGGCGAAGCTGATCTCGCGAGTTCAACCCGTTTATCCGGTGATCGCGATTCAGACCCGCACACAAGGGAACGTTGTCTTGCGCGCGATCATTGGCCGGGACGGTCAGGTAAGCGAGCTGCAGGTTCTGTCCGGCCATCCACTTCTGGTAAACGCCGCACTCGATGCCGTTCGGCAATGGCGCTATAACCCCACACTGCTGAATGGGCAGGCTGTGGAGGTAGAGACCACAATCACGGTCAGCTTTGTTCTAGGGCAATAGGTATAACGGCTGGGAGTACGACGGCCGAGGTCGGTGATACAGTGGTGGTTCGGCCCGGCACCGGCTTTGCAATCGAGTCGGTCGAACCTCGGATTTGTGAGCATCCTTATGATCACGACTCTCAAGCATGAAACGTATGAGTAGGTTCGCGCGGACTGTCGGTGTCGTTTTGTGTGGCGTCCTATTTTGGATTGGGCAGGGCGGTGCGGTAGCGGCGCAGAGAGGTGCGCCAGAGAAGGCAGTCGCGCCCTCCGATACGGCGCAACGGGCCGCGGCGGCGAAGGATACGACGGCCGGAGGTGACGTTTTGCAGCGGCGCGTCGAGCATCTGCGGCGCGGGATCAACATAAGCGACTGGTTCGCGCAGGCAGGGGATCCGAGCGGATACACGAAAGAGCATTTCGAAACGGCGATCACGGCGCACGATCTGGATTTGATTCAGGGGATGGGCTTCGATTACGTGCGCTTGAGTGTGGACCCGCGTCCCATGTTCCACGCACGGCAGGCGGACCAGATTACTCCGCAGGACTTCGCGTATCTGGACGCGTCGGTGAAGATGATTCTCGATCGCGGCCTGGCCGTGGACATCAGCATTTTCGCGGACGCGGAATTCAAGGCGAAACTCGCGAGCGATGACGAATTCGTCGAGCAGTTCGCGGACTTCTGGCGGGCGCTGGCGCTGCACTACGCGAATCTCGACGCAGAGCGGGTTTTTTTCGAAATTCTCAATGAGCCCGAGGGCCGCGACCGCTACCGCTGGTACGGCGTAGAGGCGAAGTTAGCGGCGGCGATTCGCGAAGGCGCGCCGCAGCACACGATTATCGCCACCGGAGCGCACTGGTCGGATGACGACGATCTGGTTTTCCTCGAGCCGTTGCGCGATGCCAACGTGATCTATGCCTTTCATTTTTATGAGTCGCACATCTTCACGCATCAAGGGGCGACGTGGTCTTCGAATTATTGGCACAACCTGAAGGGTGTGCCGTATCCGTCGACGCCGGAAAACGTGCAGGCCGCGGCTGCGGAAGTGCCGGACGCGGTGCACCGGCTGGCGGTGGTGCGCTATGGGCTGGACCGCTGGAATGCGGTACGGATCGATGCGGAGATCGGGCAAGTGACGGCATGGGCCGAGCATTGGGGCGTCCCTGTGATCTGCAACGAATTTGGCGTTTACCGCAAGAATGCCGAGGCCAAAGATCGCCTCGCGTGGCTTACGGATGTGCGCACGGCACTCGATAAGCACGGCATCGGCTGGGCTATGTGGGAGTACCGCGGCGGGTTCGGCGTGGTGACGACGCAGGGTGGGCAGGCGGTGCCGGACGAAGCGACGTTGCGCGCGCTGGGGCTGCCGAAGCGAAGTTATCAGAGTTCGGGCAACCAACGCAGCGAGCCGAATTAGGGATCAGCCTTCGCCGCCGATATCGTCCCCTTCACGGTGGCGTTCCTCAGTAACCTTTCCTGAGCCTGGCGGCGGAACATTAGCGGAGTGGCCGGAAAAGGAGCGAGGGACAGCGGAAGGGAAACTGTCGTGAGCCTGCCGGCCCTCTTCCAGTTCAGAAAGTATCTGCCTGAATAAGGGCATAATCACTGCAACCACTTTGGCTTCTCCGTGGGCGCCATTTAGCCTGGATTTAAGCTCGGCATTTTGCTCAAGAGCGAGTTTGGTGAGAATCGCAGCTGCTGTCTCCATTGCCATCGGTTACCTCTATGCGTGAGTGAATGAGTGCGCAACAGCATCATACAGATTCAGCCGGGAGTTAATCCATCGTCAGGGGTCTGAGGTCGGTTTCCGGCCGGCTTATAGCGGAGCGTTAGCTAGGGACGATTTCCCTGACGCGCACTATCCTTCGTCGTTAGAGCGTCTCCATTTTTGGAGGATTTGAGAATCCCCTGGTCGCCCAGGGCCAGGCGAAGCGCTTCAACGTGCGGCGCGCATTCGCGAGCTTGCTTTACGTGGGCAATGGCTTCATCCCAGTCCCATCCCAAACAGGTGTGCAGATAGCCGATAGCCACAGTAGGCGCGCGACCGATGCCAGCAGTGCAATGAAGATATACGGTGTGCCCTTCGGCGAGCAATTCGCTCAAGGCTTGAATCGCGGAATAAAGCTTGGCGCGAAGTTCGATTTGTTCTTCGACCATCGGAATGCGGCGAAGAAGGATAGGGCAAGTTTCGTAATGGGCTTCGAGCGGCGGAAAATCCAAGTTGACGGCGCGCATATCGTCGTCGGTGTGGATGTTGAGCACGGCGGTGATGCCTGCTTCGCGGCGGAGGCGTTCGATATCGTCAGTCGTCCGGGGATGAGAGCCGATAAACAGCCGCGGAAGGATCTGCGCGTAGGTTAATTTTTCGCCGGGGAATCGACACATTTCGCTGACAGCTTCAGGTTAGCACGGATTGTGGAGGGCTGCTGACGATCGCAGAAGAGGCGCTTATTAGATAAAGAAATTTCGTCACATCTTAAGCCTTTGGATACACATGCAGAAGCTTTAGAATTGACCAAATGGCACCAAATACTTCAAAACGAGTAAGGCTTCCCGACATTAGTTTCACCGCGCAGGTCTGGAAGGAAGGAGCGACGTTCGTCGCTTCTTCCCCGAGCTCGATGTCGCGAGTTGCGGCAGCTCGCTTGCGAAGGCCCGGGTAGCGTTGCACGAGGCTGTAAGCCTGTTCCTGGAAGAGTGCGCCCGGAAGGGAACGCTCGAAGCAGTTCTCTCCGAAGCAGTCGACGTTAATCCGCATCTGTTTTGACGAGTTTTGTCTTCCAAAGAATCCGAACAAGGAAAGGAATCGAAGAGGGATTCTTCGACTGCGCATCCCGACGGAAATCGCAAAGGCGATTTCCGGAGAAGAGAAGGTCAGGGATGCTCCGCTCAGAATGACCGAGAACGGGGTTAGCGGGGCGGGGGATAGCAGATTTTGCCGAGGAGGGCGGGGCGGCGAGCGCCGGTGGCGCTGGGCAGATTCGAGGGGCGGCCGTGCAGGGTTTCGTCGGCCAGCAAGGCGAAGATGAATGCTTCCTTGGCGTCGCCGGGCAGGCCCAGCGCTTCGCGTAGTGACCACTTCGATTCCGCCGAGAGCGGCGGAGAGCTGCGCGAGGATCAGCGGATTGCGCGCGCCGCCTCCGGAAACGATGAGTTGCGAGAGTGACGTTCGCGGCAGGCACCCAGCGGTGCAGGGCATCTGCGATAGAGAGCGCGGTCACTATAGTGGCCGTGCGCACCAGATCTTCGGGACGGGCGCGGTGGCGCCGGCCCCAAGCGAGATATTTCTCCACATAAGCTTTCCCGTATTGTTCGCGGCCGGCGCGTCTTGGGCGGAGGCTTGCCGAAAATATTTTTCGGCGAACAGAGAATTCAACAAGCGCGGGCAGCAGATGGCCTCGCGAGGCCATTTGCGCTTCCGCATCGAAGCTGCGCCGGCCGTGGGTGAAATGATGCACGAGCGCGTCGATGACCATATTCCCGGGGCCTGTATCGAAGGCGATGACCGAATGCGGCGAAGCGGCTTTGGGGATGATCGTGACGTTGGCGATGCCGCCGATGTTTAGCACGGCGCGGCCGCGGCGCGGATCGCGATAGAGCAGGTAATCGCCAAAAGGGACGAGCGGCGCGCCCTGGCCTCCGACGGCCATGTCCGCGGGACGAAAATCGCCAACGGTGGTCACGCCAGTGATCGCGGCGATCACGGCGGGTTCGCCGATTTGTAATGTCGAAGAGATGTTTTCGCCGAGAAAGCGGCTGGGCGCGCCCTGATGAAAAATGGTCTGGCCGTGCGAGCCGATCACGCTGAGCCGGCGCGGATGGACGCGAAATTTGCGGCAGGCGCGCAGCGCGGCCTCGCCGAAGGCGCGGCCGAGGCGGAAATTCAGCTGGCTGATTTCGCCCGGCGAGACGCGCGTGCCCTCGGCGATGCGCAGTACTTCGGCGCGCACGGCGGAAGGGAAGGGCACGGTGACGAAATTTTCGAGACGCGCATGCGCGGCATTTGTCATCGTTATTCGACGGGGGCGCGATGCGGACCAGCGCGACGTCGATGCCGTCGACGGAAGTGCCGGACATCAGGCCGAGGGCGAGGCGGGACTTGGGCGCACGGCTCATGAGGGAAAATTCCCGGGCCGCAATGCGAAACCGGTGTGGGGCCCCAGGCTACAAATGGCAAACGCGAGTAAGTGCCAAGTGAACTGAGATTCTGTTCTTCGACGCCAGTGGATGCAGGGATCAATGCACCCAGGACGCGCAACAAGCGTGTTTCGGCGACCCGGGCACAAGCCGCGATGACCATGACCGCAATGCAAAAGGGCGGAGCCCCGCAAAACCAGCTCGGTGACAGCGCAATGTTGGTCATGGGATGTCATGAGATTTGCTTTTTCAGTTGCGCGAGGAGATTGAGCGCGTCGATGGGGCGCAACTGGTCGAGGTCGGCGGCGCGCAGCGCGTCGAGGACTTCGCGATCGATAGGAGTGAAGAGCGTCTGCTGTTCGCCGGCGCCATTCGAAGGGGGCAGCGGCAGGCGTGAGTTTTTCGCTCAACTGCCGCTCGCTCTGCTCGTGACGGCGCAAAACTTCGCGGGCGCGCGCGATCACGGCGGGCGGAAGGCCCGCAAGGCGCGCGACTTCGATGCCGTAGCTTTTATCGGCGCTGCCCTCTTCCACCCGTCGCAGGAAAATGATTTCGTTGGGCATCTCCTCCACTGAGACGTGCACGTTTTTCACGCCCGAAAGCAGGTCGGCAAGTTCCGTCAATTCGTGATAGTGCGTGGCGAAGAGGGTGCGCGCGCGTGTATGCGACTGCAGATATTCGACGACGGCCCAGGCGATGGAGAGGCCATCGAAGGTAGCCGTGCCGCGGCCCACTTCGTCGAGCAGAACGAGGCTGTGCGGCGTGGCCAGATTCAAAATGGCGGCGACTTCGCTCATTTCGACCAAAAATGTGGAACGCCCGCGCGCCAGATTATCCGAGGCGCCGATGCGCGTGAAGATGCGGTCGGTGATGGGCAGCCGGGCCTGCTCGGCGGGCACGAACGAACCCATCTGCGCGAGCAGAACGATGAGCGCGGCCTGGCGCAGGTAAGTGGACTTGCCGCCCATGTTGGGGCCGGTGATGAGAAGAATCTGATGCGTGGCGGAGTTGAGATAGAGCGCGTTGGGGACGAAGCGCTCGCCATTCTGCTCCAGCAGATGCTCGATCACGGGATGGCGGCCGCCGAGGATGAGGAGTTCACCGGCATCGGTGAACTCCGGGCGGACGTAGCGGCGCGAGGCGGCCAACACGGCGAAATTGGCGAGCACATCGAGCTGCGCGATGGCGGCGGCGGTGCGGCGCAATCGCGGCGATTGCTGGGCCACCCAGGCGCGCACTTCAGCGAAGAGCCGCTTTTCGATTTCGGCGATGCGTTCGTCGGCGGCGAGGACTTTGCTTTCGTATTCCTTGAGCTCGGGCGTGGTGAAACGCTCGGCATTGACGAGCGTCTGCTTACGCTCGAAGTCGGGCGGCACCAGATGCAAGTTGGCCTTGGAAATTTCGATATAGAAACCGAAGACCTGGTTGTAACGAATCTTCAGCGAGCCGATGCCGGTGCGCTTGCGCTCACGGTCTTCCATGGCGGCGATCGTCTGGCGACTGGTTTGGCTAAGGTCGCGCAGGCCGTCAAGCTCGGCGTCGAACCCGCGGCGGATCACGCCGGGATCGGAGGCGAGCGCGGGCGGCTCTTCGGCGATGGCTTGTTCGAGGCGCTGCTGCACGTCCGTGAGTTCGTCCATTTCGCCGTGCAGCGCCACGAGCCGCGCGGCGCGTGCAATTGGCGATATAGCGGCGGAGCAGGGGAATGCGCGCGACCGATTGACGCAGCGCGACGAGGTCTCGCGGCGTGGCCAGGCCGAGCGTGGCGCGGCTGGCCAGGCGCTCGAGGTCCTGCACGCCGCGGAGATTCTGGCGAATCTCTTCGCGCAGCATGGTCTGCGATTTGAGTTCGGCCACCGCATCCAGGCGCGCTTCGATTTCGGGGCGCGAAAGCTCGGGGCGCAGAATCCAGGCGCGGAGCAGACGCGCGCCCATGACCGTGACGGTCTGGTCGATGGCGCCGAATAGCGACGCATCTGGCCGTCCGCCGCGGTGATTTTCGTCGCCGTTTAGTCCGGAGAGCAGCTCGAGATTGCGAACGGTGACCGGGTCGAGCACCAGCGAATCCTGCTGCTCGTAATAGCGGATTGTATCCAGATGCAGCAGAGCCGCGGCGGAATTTCCCTCCGGTTTGGCCTCCAGCCTGGCGTCGGGCTTGGCCGAAGTTTCGCGGAGGTAATGCACGAGCGCTCCGGCGGCGGCGATAGCCTGCGGATGTGCGGCCAGGCCGAAGCCTTCGAGGCCGGCCACGCCAAATTGCTCGGAGAGCAGGCGCTGGCCGTAGTCTGCGCGAAAGATCCAGTCTTCCAGGCGCGTCTCGGAAGCTTCCTGCGCACCGCTCGGTGGGCTGCCAGCGGCGTCAGTTCGCGCGAGATTGGCCGGAGCAAAAAGGCCGGGCTGGCGCGGCAGCAGGATTTCCCGAGGACGGAGCAGTTCCACATTCGTCGCGGAGCTTTTGTTCTGCATCCGGCCCGGCAAATTCGGTGGCGCAAAACTCGCCAGTGGAAACATCGAGATAAGCTAACCCGATGGGCGATCCCGTGTTCCCGCGAGCGACGGCAGCCAAAAAACTATTTTCCTTGGGCTCGAGGACGTTGAGATCCATGGCCGTGCCCGGAGTGATGACGCGCACCACTTCGCGGCGGACCAGCTTTTTGCCGGGGCCCGGCTGCTCCATCTGATCGCAGATGGCGATCTTGTAACTGGCGCGCAGCAAACGCGCGATGTAAGTTTCCGCCGCGTGAAACGGAACGCCGCACATGGGAATGGGTTCGCCGCGCTCGCGATTGCGCGAAGTGAGAGTTATCTGCAGCTCCTTCGAGGCGACCAGGGCGTCTTCGTAGAAGAGTTCGTAGAAATCCCCCAGGCGAAACAGGAGCAACGCGTGGGGATAGCGTTTCTTGATCGATTGATACTGCCGCATCAGCGGAGTAGAGGCTTCTATCATGCGGGCTCGGCGGGGCCGGAATATACTAGCCGACGATGCACTCGGTGAGCAAAACGGGACTGAGGAAATCCGCGCGGCGAGCCGGCAAAAAATCCAATACGGAAATCGAAGTCAAACTCCGAATTGGCGATCGGCGCGGGTTTTTGCGGCAATTGGCGCGGTTGAAAGCGAAGCGAACGCGCGCTCGAGTGCACGAGATGAATACGCTTTACGATACGACCGATGGCCAACTAGCGCGGCAGGGGCAAATGTTGCGGCTCCGCGTAGAACGTCCGGCTGGCTACGCACGCAGCGCGGGCCGAGGGACCAAATCTGGGAAATTTGCGAAAGACAGGCCCGCAAGCACCGGCGTGCTTACATTCAAAGGGCCGGTAAACTGGAGCCAAAACAAACAATCCGGAGCCATACAAAGTACGCGAAGAACACGAACTGCGCATCTCCAACCCTGAGGAGATGCCGAAGATTTTCGAAGCGCTGGGCTTGCGGCCCTGTTTTCGTTACGAAAAATTTCGCACGACATTCAGCCTGCCGGGAATGGCGCAACTCAAGCTGACGGTCGATGAAACGCCAATCGGGCTGTTCGTGGAACTGGAGGGGCAGCGCGAGGAGATCGACCGTGCGGCAGGAATGCTGGGTTTCGCTCGCTCCGACTACATTAACAAGAGTTACGGCGCGCTGTTCGTAGAAGAGCGCAGGCTGGCTGGACCGGCGTCAGGCAAAGAACCAACATCGTTTTCAGGCATCACGGATATGCTCTTTCGATCCTGATTCCGTTGCGCGACGGCTTTGCACCGAAAGACAGAGCCCGTCCATGCGCTCTCCAGCGCAGGACGGGCCTGCCTTTTACGTTGCGGCCGTTGCCGAATGCTCGCAACGGTCCCCTACACGCAACGGTCCTATAGCTCGTCTCCCTCGCCTAGTTCATTGGTGGCCGGGTCTGGCGTAAGCGTGCCGAAGAGGCCGTCCATTTCGCCGTTCGGCCCTGCGGTAAAGAACAGACTGTTGTAGGGACCGGCAGCGCCGCACTTTGGCAAATTAGATCCGGCCGGCGGTGTGGCTGGGCAGCCTGCGGCGCTGTTGCCGAACGCGAGCGCCCACAAGCCGTCAATGCCCACTATATTGCCGTTGTGGTCTCGCATGAAGTCGATGAACTCGCCCGTAAAGCCGTTATAAGCGGCGATCCAACCACTTCCAAAATTGCCTACGAGGATTTTGTTACTCAACTCACCGAAATCGCGAGGAGTCCAAACAATCCCCCAAGGTGCGTTAAGCCACGAACCATGCTGGAAGCGG
Source organism: uncultured Acidobacteriota bacterium (assembly GCA_963846235.1). Lineage (GTDB taxonomy): Bacteria > Acidobacteriota > Terriglobia > Acidiferrales > UBA7541 > Palsa-189. The sequence continues at coordinate 22,589 of CAWJVF010000002.1, read as the reverse complement.
GTCAGCAGCTTGCCTGAGGGGCTGTAGAGGTCGACAAAGCCCAGTCCAGGCCCGGCCACGTCGTCGTGTTTGTCCGGGGTTTGCTTGGCATAGGTAACGAAAAGGCTGCCACCTATATTCTGAACGTTAAAGGGAGCGAAGCCTTTAGGGATGCGCTCATCCTGAAATGCTTCTTCGTGTTCTCCTCTGTCGTCGCGATCGCCGTCGGAAAGACGCACTTGGTGGAAGTTGGTGTCGTAGACTTCGACTTTGCCGGCGCGAAAATTGGCTACGTACAGATAGCGCTTTCCATTGAACTCGCCGATGGTAGCACCTTTGTAGACGGCTCCGTCTGCAGGCGTTGGATTGGCCGAGTTGTCGACCTCGAGAGTGGCGGCAGTGCCACCGGCCCACGCCGAGATGGTGCCATCTTCAGTCACAAAGATGAAGGCCGCCGCAGTCGTCGGATCTCCCGGGCTGAGATCAAAGTCGGGGCTGCCATTGAAGACGACCCCTGTCGGAGCGGATACGAAACAGTTCGGAGGGGTGTTCTTTGCGGTACAGGGAACAGTGCCATTGGGCCCGGGAATTGTGACCACCAACGATCTCGCTGCGCCTGTGCCGTCATACAACGTGGAAACGCCGGCATTGTTGTCGCTAATCCACCAAGGGCTCGTGGTGCTGCGAGCCAGCCCCCAGGAATTCAGGAGGTTGGTGTCGGTGTGTGCAGCGGATATGCCTGAGTTGGGATCGGTAACAAGGTTGGTTTGCACGTAGTGATTGGTCTCTTTGGAAGCTTGCGCGAACGTCAGAACGGGAAACATGGCGAGCGCGGAAGCAAGCGGTACGCATGCCTTCAAGAGCTTAGAACCGGATTTCATTTTGTAGCTTTTCCTCCCTAGTGAATGTGACTTGCGCCACCGAATCGGGCCGGCGCGGCCAGATGCCGGCTGACTTCAAGTTCTCTGCGTTTGTAATCTGAGGAAGTTCGCTTCTGAAGTTGTCATCAGGGCGTCATGCGCGTGTCAAGAGATTGTCTAGGGGCGGGGTTTCATGAGTGCGTCTTCATTCATTCACACCGGGTTAATTTTCGAATCGGCAAGGTTCATTGCGAGTTGCCCTCCTGACCGAAAGAACTGAGCGCGCTCCAAAAAACGCGCCAAGTTACAGTTTTTTGACAGCGTCCTGACACAGACGTGTCAACTCTCGCCAGCCGCGCTTGCAAACTAGGCCGCGTTCGAAACGCACGGAATTTTTGTCGGGAGGAATAATGCTGAGGGGTCTGGCTATTTTACGGAGGCCGACGAAATTGTCGGCGCTGGCTTTGGTTCTAGTCTTCGTCGTTGTTACCTTCGCGATTCTTTTTGGCGATCTACAGCCCGCCTATTCATTGCCGATTTATAAGGTCAGGGCAATTCCCGCGTTTGCCCGCAAATATGGATTGCCGTGCTCCGCGTGCCATACGGCATGGCCGGAGCTGAACAACTTCGGCCAAGTCTTTCGCGATAACGGATATCAACTCGGAAACGATCATGATTCTCCCATTTATCAAAATCCGTCCTATTTCCCGATCACATTTCGCATTACTCCGAACTGGCACCGCGAGAGCACCAATCACCAGCCGGTGGACGCCATCGCCGGGAATCCAAGCAGCGGGCTTGTCGATGGAAGGATTGTTCAACAGGGGTTCGACCTCTCGGGGCTGGACATCTGGGCCGCGGGAACGATTACGAAGAATATTTCGTTTTCGGTTCTTCCTTCCGCCAATTCATCGGGCGCGTTCCATTTCGAGAACGCCTACATTCGTTTCGACAACCTGCTCAACAATTCGTGGCTGAATGTAAAATTCGGGAAATTCGAGCTCGACAATCTTATTTCCGAGAAACGCTTTCTTTTTCTTTCCGCTAACGGCGGCCTCTATCAGAACTATCACTTCGTTCCGGTCGGAGACTCGACCAACTTCGGGCTTGGCGATAACCAGTTGGGCGTCGAACTCGAGGGGCACTCAGACAATAGCTACAGGCGATATAGCGTCGCAGTTCTCAGCAGCAACGAAGGTAATGTCGGGTTTCCGGCGAATCGCGGTTACGACGCCTACCTGACGTTCAGCCAGGCATTCGAGGCGGGACGGCTAGGGTTGGAGCGCGTGGGAGTTTACGCCTACATCGGCGAGCGGTCGACAATCTTCCAAACCTCGGCGGCACTTTCCGCGGCGGCCGCCGGAACCACAACTCCAATTCCGGGAACCGGAACGGGCAACAAGCCATTCTATCGGACGGGCTTTTCCGGTGACTTCTTTCTGGGCAAGCTCGAGTTTTTGCCGTTCTTTATGCACGGGCAAGACAGTGCGTTCCTGGCGACCTCGACTGCCGCGAATGTGCCACTGCCGGTAGGAGCCGAGTCCGCGGCGTGGAACGGAGGCTTCGTCGAAACGCACTACTACGTCACGCAGCAGTTCGTTCTGCTGCACCGCTACGAAATCATTCGGATGTCGCAGCAGTCCCTTCCCGGTACGCCGGCGAAATTGGGCAACATCGACGGCTACTCGGTGGGCTACCGCTGGTATCCGATCATGTTCAGCCGAGCCGGATTGGCTTGGCACAACGAATATTCCATCACCAGAACGCAAGGCGCCGTGCCCCTCAGCCTGGATGGCGTGGGCCTGCCTCCTCTTCTTCCAACGAACGGCGTGTGGAGCAGCAGCATCCTCGCCGGATTCGACTTCGCGTTTTAAGCAGACGCTCATGAAAACCAGGATTTCATTCGCAGCCATTTTTCTCATTCTCGTGGCCCTTGCAGCTACCGGCTTTGCGCAAGACAGCGAAGTTGGAAATCTGCACGGGAGTGCGGCGACAGGAAAAGTGCTGTACCGCCGCTACTGCGTCGGCTGTCACGGGCCGGAGGGCGACGGCAACGGAGAGAATGCGCAGTGGATTGATCCGAAGCCACGCGATTTCACGGCGGCTGTCTTCAAGTGCCGCTCCACGCCAACGGGAACGCTGCCAACCGATCAGGATCTATTCGACTCTGTCACTCGCGGCTTTGTGACGACGAATATGCCGCCATGGAGGCCAATTACGAATCAGAACCGCGCGGATCTGATCGCCTACGTGAAGACGTTCTCGGCCAGGTGGGAGAAGGAGAAGCCGGGAGCCCCAATCACAATTCCGCCGGAACCCGCCGTGACTATCGCGAGCATTTTGCATGGTCGCGAAATTTTCCAGAAGAACGACTGCTGGAAATGCCATGGTCCGCAGGGGCATGGAGACGGCCCTTCGGCGGCGACGCTCACCGACAGCAAAGACAATCCGATTCATCCCTACAACTTCGCGGCAGGGTCCAGGTTCAAGTGCGGAGTTTCGAACCGGGACCTCTACCGCATTTTCATGACCGGGCTCGACGGGACGCCCATGCCGTCTTACGCCGACACCATGCAGCCGACGGACGCGTGGGATCTCGTCCACTTTTTGCGCACCCTGCAGCCATTGCACACGCAGGAGGCTACCACATGGAGGGAGTGGCTGCCCGCTCATCGCCAGGAGATGAAGCCTATCGGACCGGAAGGAGCTTCTGGTGCGGGCCAATAATTCAGAGCATTTAAGGAGGAACCTAAAATGAAAATTCAGCGCGCTTGTACCGCAATGTTTGTCGCGACGATTTTGCTGGGAATATTTGGGGTCGCATCCGCTGCCCCAGGCTCAGCGCCAGCAGTGACCGGAAAAGTGATCCTGCAAGGGCAGCCCATGAAGGTCAAGACGATCAATATGGTGAGCGAACCCGGCTGCGCGAAGGTGTATTCGACTCCGCCGACGACCGAAGACGTGGTGGTCGGGCCGGGCGGCGGGCTCAAGAATGTGGTGGTTTACGTCTCTGCCGGAGGCCCGGAGCAGAGCGGGCCACCCGCGCAGCCGGTTTCCGTGGAGCAAAAGGGTTGCAGGTTCGCGCCGCACATCGTGGTCATGCAGGCGAATCAGGAAGTACGTGTCATGAACGAGGACGCCACAACGCACAATATTCATCCCTTGGCGTCCGTAAACCGCGAGTGGAACAAGGCTCAGCCGCCCGGAACGGCTCCGCTCGAGGAAACCTTTGCCCGCGAGGAGTTCATCTCGGTGAAGTGCAATATCCATTCCTGGATGCACAGCTATTTCGTGGTGCTGAAGACGCCGTATTACTCGGTTTCGAATGAGAACGGCACGTTCTCGCTCGAAAATCTGCCGCCAGGCAAGTACACGGTGACCGCCTGGCATGAGGTCTACGGCAAGCAAACCCAGGAAGTCACCGTTTCGGGTAACGAGACGCAGCCGATCAACTTTATTTTTAAAGCCCCATGAGTTTTCAATGCCAACTGAGTCTTTAAGGCCGACTGGGCGATTTTCGTGCGAATTCAGAGTTGACGGTGCAGCCAACCGCTGAATTCGCGATTCGATGACTGTGCCTAGGTGACCCAATCGGTATTCCTCGATGCAAAAAAGGGCGCAGCGGGTGGGTCTGCGCCCCTGAACGGGTTGATTCGCCGCCCGGCGGGCGCCGTTTGGCGCTTTGCGAAACAAATCGAAGAATAATTTCACGATTTCGGCACTCTTTTCTTGACAAAGTATGCGTCTGCATTTACTAGATCAAGTGAGGAAAAAACTGTTTGCGATGAGCTATTCGTTGGACCAGGAACCCTTGCCCAGTCGTCGCACCGGACATGCGGCGAATGTTTTGCGGTTGAGTGGTGAAGCGATAAGGGCCTCGAGGATGGCAAGCAGTCGACCTTTGGGTAGGAGCACGAGAGCCGACTAGGGAATACCGGCCCCTTTGGGCTGACCCGTGGTCGGGCGCTTACCCCGGCCACGGGCTTTTTGTTTTTAGGGGCGTTCGTTCGGGATCAAGGACGCAGCTGAAAGAGAGGTAATTGGCCATGCTGCACGCAACAGAAGTGCTTGGCGGGGAGGCTTACGACGTCCAGGGAAACTTTGTCGGGACGGATATCGGAGCTATTTATCGAGCCTGCCGACCAGCCCAACCGGGTAGCGCGTTACCTGCTGGGCCGAGGCAAATACCTGCCGCTGCTTGGCCCGGCATGACCAGATCTCCTCGGTAGCTCCCGGGGTGATCAAGCTGAATGTCGAAGAGAAAGATTTGGACCATTTCCACGCGAACGAAGCGTGGCTGGCGGTTCGCAAGGATTTGCTGGACCAGCAGATCATCGATACGCGGGGGCGCAAGGTGGTGCGCGTGAATGATGTCGATCTGGCCGAGCATCGCACCAACGGCACGGTGGAGCTGCGGGTCACCGACGTGGATGTGGGGCTACCGGGGGCGGCGCGACGATTGCTGCAAGGGCTGGCTTCGCCCATGTTCATCCGGCGCATCCAGGAGAAACTGCCGGCGCGAACGATCCGCTGGGAGTTCGTGAACTTGATCGAGCCGGACCCGCTGCGCCGGGTGAAGCTGCGCATCACCCATGACAAGCTGGAAAAGATGCACCCTGCGGACCTGGCCGACATTATGGAAGAACTCTCCCCCGCGGAGCGCCAGGCCATTATCGCTTCGCTCGACGAAGAGTCCGCGGCCGAGGCGCTGGCCGAACTGGATTCGCGGCTGACTTCGCAGATCGTGGAGAAAATGGCGCCGGAAAAAGCGGCGGACATCATCGAGGAGATGGACCCGGACAAGGCCGCCGACGTTCTCGCGGACCTCTCGCCGGAAGTTTCGCAGGACGTGATCGAGGAGTTGCAGGGCGAAGAGGCGCGCGATGTGGAAGCGCTGCTGAACTTCGATGCGCACTCGGCGGGCGGAATGATGACCACCGACTTCGTTTATGTGGGAGAGACGGCGAATCGCGCAGAAGTGGTGGAGTGGGTGCGCGAGCGCGAAGAGATCAACCCCGAGCAGCTGGACACGATTTTCGTGATCGACGGCGATGCCAAATTCTCCGGAGATGTTGCGGTAGGCCGGCTGCTACTTGCGGGCGGACGACGAGCCGCTGGCGCAGCTCAAGTCTGAACCGTTGGTTTCTGTCGCACCCGACGCGAAGGAGAAGGAAGTGTTCGCGCTGTTCGATAAGTACAATCTGCGCAGCCTGGCCGTGGTGGATGCGTCGGGCAGGCCTATCGGAGCGATCACCGTGGACGACGTGATTACGCGGCTGCGCGCCTGTTGTAACGAGGCTGCAGACGGGCAGTTGAGCGAGCAAGGATGCCGTTTCGCAAATGAATTGGACTTCAATTAACGCGCGTACCGAGGAATGCAGCGCCGCGCCACGCAGGTGCAGCCGCCGCAGCCGCCATTTGTGGCGCCGGCTGGCGCTGTTCGCGGCGGTGCTGGGTCCGGGCCTGATCACCTCCAATGTGGATAACGACGCCGGGGGCATCTCCACGTATTCGCTGGCGGGCGCGCAGTTCGGCTATGCGCTGTTGTGGTCGCTGATCCCCATGACCATCGCGCTCTACGTGACCGAAGAGATGTGCGCGCGCATGGCCGTGGTCACCGGCAAGGGGCTTTCCGACCTGATCCGGGAGGAGTTTGGCTTTCGCCCGACGTTTTTCGTGATGGTCGCGGGGTTCCTGGTGGACCTGGGGAACGTGGTGGCGGAGTTCGCCGGCGTGGCTTCGGCGGTGGAAATATTCGGAATCAGCCGCTACATCGCCGTACCGCTGGCGGCGCTGGTCGTGTGGATACTGGTCCTGCGGGGAACCTATCGGCAAGTGGAGAAAATCTTTTTGGCGCTGTGCTCGTTTTATCTGGCTTACGTTTTCTCCGCCTTTCTGGCGAAGCCGGACTGGCTCGATGCCGCGCGGCATACGGTGATTCCATCGGTGCAGTTCAACACTAGCTATCTTGCTGATGGTTACGGCCCTGGTGGGCACGACGATCGCGCCGTGGCAATTCTTCTACATGCAAGCGAGTTTTGTGGAGAAGCGCGTTGGCCCCAGGCAATATCCGCAGGCGCGCGCTGACGTGATTGCGGGCAGCGTGAGCTGCATGGTGATCGTGTTCTTCATCATCGTGTGCACCGCCGCCACGCTGTACACTTCAGGCCATCGCAATATCGCAGACGCCGCGGATGCGGCGCAAGCCCTGGTGCCTTTGGCGGGGCGCTGGGCATCGCTGCTTTTTGCTTTTGGCCTGCTGAACGCGTCGCTATTCGCCGCGTCCATCCTGCCGCTTTCCACCGCGCACGTGATTTGCGAAGGGCTTGGGATTCGAGGCGGGGATCGATCACAAATTCAAAGAAGCGCCGATTTTCTACTGGCTCTATACGATTCTGATCGTGGTCGGCGGCGGACTGATTCTGATTCCGCGGGCGCCGCTCTGGCGCATCCTGGTGCTCTCGCAGGTGGCCAACGGCGTCTGGCTGCCCGTTGTGCTGATTTTTATGATCCTGCTGATCAACCGGCGCGACTTGATGGGCGATCAGGTGAATAGCCCCACGTTCAACGTGATCGCCTGGGTCACCAGCGTGGCCATGATCGCGCTGACGCTAGTGCTTATTTATTTCGGCTTCTTTCATCCTTCGGCGGCCACAGGAGGGTTGTAACTTCGGCGGGCGGCGAGTTGCGCGGGGTAGGGGACTGTGCTAACTTTGCGGATGTAAAGAACCCAGGTGCTCGTCCGGTTGCGCGGCGTAGGGTAGCGTGTTAGTTTGCGTGCAAAGGACCGGGCCTCCGCGTCGGCCATATCGGAACTGGAACAGAGTGCAGCCACCGAAGTTACTTGAACCGGCCAGCCGCGAAGAGGCGCGCCTGCTCGAAGGCGCTCGATGCGCAACGCCTGCCCCGGCATATCGCCATCATCATGGATGGCAACGGCCGCTGGGCGCAGCGCCGGCATCTGCCACGCATCGCCGGGCACCGCGCCGGAGTGGAATCCGCGCGGACCATCATCGAAACCTGCGCGCGTCTGAATATTCCCGCGCTGACGCTTTACGCGTTTTCGATGGAAAACTGGCGCCGGCCCAAGGCCGAAATCGATTTCCTGATGCGGCTGCTGCGGCAATATCTGCGCAAGGAACTGCCCGTCATTCACCGCAATAATATCCGCCTGCAAATTATCGGCCGCACCGACCAATTGCCTGAGGAGGTGCAGGCTGACGTCGCCAAAGGCATGGCGCTGACGGCGCGGAACTCCGGCATGGTGTTGACCGTGGCTCTGAATTACGGCGGGCGCGCGGAATTGGTGGACGCCTTTAACGCCATCCTCGACCGCTTCCGCCAAAAAGCCGCAAACGGCAATGGCGGCGCTGGCGAATTTTCGGGTCGACGAAGAGACCATCGCCGAGAACCTCTATACCGCCGGCCTGCCCGATCCCGACCTGCTCATCCGCACCAGCGGCGAGATGCGCATCAGCAATTTCCTGCTGTGGCAGATCGCCTACGCGGAAATCTACGTTACCGAGACGCTGTGGCCCGATTTTCGGCGCGCGGAACTCTACACCGCGCTGGCGGACTATCAGAAGCGCGAACGGCGCTATGGCGGTTTGGCTGCGGAGCGTCCGGAAGTTCCGGCACTGCAGCCGGAATGAACTCCCCCAACAAACAAGCTTGGACCAGCAGTGAATGCAGGCGCGAGTTCGGGCACAATGGCTCGCATTTCTGACCGCGGCGATCTTGATTCCCGCCGTGGTCGCTGTGGTCTGGTGGGGTCCGACATGGCTGGTGGCGGCGGCAGGGCGGAGGGGTCGCGCTGCTTGCGCTCTTCGAATTTTTCTCGCTGGGCGCGCGCCTGAATCTGCAGGCGTATCGCTTCTGGACGGCCTTTTGCGCGCTGGGCATATTTTTTCAGCAGTGGACGGCGAGCGCGGCACAGTCGTACGCAAGTGGGTCATAATCTGCGGCTGATCACGCGTCTTCCGGGACGCCCGAATTGCCGCTCGATCTGGTGTTTTTCATTTTCCTGCTCGGTTGCGCGGCGACAGTGTTTCGTTTCGCGGCGGCCCCTAGCTGACGCCCTCGGAGACATCGGGGTCAGCACGTCCGGCCTTCTGTTCATCGCTTTGCCGTTGAGCGCAGTGGTGCGGATTCACGGCGTCGGCATACTCGGCCCGAAGCTTCTGCTGTTTACGCTGGTGCTGGTTTGGGCGGGCGACACGCTGGCCTATTTTGTGGGCCGCTCGTTTGGGCGCGTGCCCATGGCTGCCGCAGTTGAGTCCCAAGAAAACCTGGGAAGGCGCAGCGGCGAATCTGCTGGGTTCGGCAATCGTGGCAGTGGTCATGTTCCGCTGGCTGGATATCGACGCATTTCAGGCCGTCCTGATGGCCTGCCTGGCGAACATCGCGGGACAGGCCGGCGACCTGCTGAAGTCCGCCTATAAACGCGGCGCGGGGTGAAGGATTCGGGGCACCTGCTGCCGGGGCATGGCGGCGTGCTCGATCGCATCGACGCTTTAATTCTGGCCGCGCCGGTGGTCTGGTACTATTTTCGATTCGTGCTGGCCTCGCGATTCTAACGCGCGGCCGGCGCGATCCGCCCTTTCATGAAAGGACTAGCCATACTCGGTTCGACCGGCTCGATCGGCCGCCAGACGCTTCAGGTGGTGGAGTCGCTGCCGGAACGCTTCCGCGTGGTGGCGCTGGCCGCGGGCGGGAATCTCGAAGAGCTCGCCGGGCAAATCGCGCGGCACCGGCCGCAGCTAGTTTCCGTCAGCGATGCCGCAAAAGCGGCGGAGCTGCGGGAGCGTTTGCGGGCAATCGGCGAACGGGCAGCCGCGTTTGCCTGAGATTCAGCACGGCCGCGAAGGTCTGCTGAGCGTCGCCACGCATCCGGACGCGGCGATGGTTGTTTCCGCGGCCGTCGGCGTGGTGGGGCTGGAAGCGACCTATGCGGCGGTTCAGGCGGGCAAGCACGTGGCGCTCTCGAATAAGGAAGTGCTGGTCGCGGCGGGCGAACTGGTGATGGCCGCGGCGAAAGCCAAGGGCGTGGAGCTATTGCCCGTGGATAGCGAGCACAACGCCATCCACCAATGCCTGCGCGGCGGACAGCGCATCCGAGGTGCGCCGGCTGATCCTGACGGCTTCCGGCGGGCCCGTTCCGGCGGACGCCGCTCGCGCAGATGGCCCAGGCGACTCCGGAGCAGGCCTTGGCGCATCCCAATTGGCGCATGGGCAAGCGCATCACCATCGATTCGGCGACGCTGGTCAACAAAGGGTTCGAAGTGATCGAGGCGCACTGGCTCTTTGGCATCGATCCGAAGCGGATCGATGTGGTCATTCATCCGCAATCCACGATTCACTCCATGGTGGAGTACGTGGACGGTTCGATTCTGGCACAACTCGGCCCAACGGACATGCGCATGCCCATCCGTTATGCGCTAACCTATCCGGAGCGGGAAGGATCAAATGGAGTGGAGCTGAATTGGGACGCTTTGCGCCGGCTGGATTTCGAGAAAGTGCCGCCGCGGAAGTTTCCCTGCCTGCGGCTGGCTCGCCGGGCGCTGGAGGAGGGCGGGGCGCAAACCTGCGCGTTGAATGCAGCCGACGAAATCGCGGTGGAGGCGTTCCTGGAGCGGCGGTTGCCGTTTTCGGGGATCGCGCGGGTGATCGAAGGCGTTCTCGACCGCATGCCCAAGGTGGCGCTCGGCTCGATTGGCGATGTGCTGGCGGCGGACGGCGAAGCGCGGCGGCTGGCGCGGCTGGAGATCGAGACGCAGGCCGAATCGGAGGCAAAAGCGGGCGTGCGCGATTCGCAGATTGATCGAGTACAATAAATAAAGAATTGAGGAAATTTTTGCCGTGCTGACGGGAATCATAGCGGTTGCGATCGGGCTGGGCGTGATGGTGTTGGTCCATGAGTGGGGCCACTTTGTCATGGCCCGGCTGTTTGGCGTGCGCGTGGAGGTGTTCTCGATTGGCTTCGGGCCGCGCCTGTTTGGCGTGCAAGCGCGGGCCGACCGATTATCGGCTGAGCGCGCTGCCGCTGGGCGGCTACGTGCGCATGGCCGGCGACAATCCGGCGGAAGAGCGGCGCGGCGATCCCGATGAGTTCCTTTCCAAGCCGCGCTGGCAGCGCGTGCTGATCGCGCTGGCCGGACCGACGACGAATTTCCTGATGGCCGTCGTGCTGACGGCGGCGCTCTTCGTGCATGGCGGCGAGCAGCCTTCGTATGCGGATAAGCCCGTGGTCGTCGCGGGCGTGGTGAAGGATTCTCCGGCACAGAAGGCCGGCATCCAGCCGGGCGATCACATTGTGTCGTTCGGCGGCGTAAAGAATCCCACGTGGGACCGCGTGGCGCTGGAACTGGCGCTTTCCGCTCCCGGACACTCCGAGCCGGTAACGATCGAGCGCAACGGCCAGCTGATTACCACCAGCGTGGCAGAGCGAACCGCAACCATTCGCGGTGATCGGTTATCCCGCCGAGCCGGTGATCGTTGGGTCGGTCGCTCACGGCATGCCCGCGGAGCAAGCCGGTTTGAAGGAAGGCGACGTCATCGTCGCCGCGAACGGCCAGAAATTGATGGCGCCTTCGCAATTCTCCGAAATCGTGCAGCAAAGCGGCGGAAACGCCCATGACTCTGGAGATCCTGCGCGATGGCCAGCCGCTAACTGTGCAGCTGCCGTCCGACTGTGGGGCGATCCCGGAGACGGAATGCCGCGGTGGCAGATCGGCATCACCTTCCGCTTTGTCACTTCCCCGACGGCGCTATTCGCCGCCGCAGGCGCTGGTTAAGGCCACGCAATTTCACATCGTGCTGGCCAACAAACTGATTTACCTGGTGGGTGAACTCTTCACCGGCAGGGTTTCGCTGAAGCAGGTGCAGGGGCCGCTGGGGATCGTGCAGGAATCGAGCCGCGCGGCCAAGCGAGGCTTTGGCGACTTGATCAGTTTGATGGCGCTGGTGAGTCTGAACCTGGCAATTTTAACCTTTTGCCGATCCCCATCCTCGATGGCGGGCATATTCTGATGCTGGCAATCGAGGGCCTGCTGCGCCACGACCTCAGCCTGAAGATCAAGGAACGCTTTGTCACGGTGGGTATGGTCTTCCTGCTGCTGGTCTTCCTGATCGTGATGTATAACGATGTGCTTCGGCTTTTCCCCAGCCACTGATCGTCATGGCTTCTACAAATCAATCACGTGAGGCTTCTGAATGGGCCGTCCGCGAGAAAATGATCGTCGTCGCGTCTCTTCGGGAGAGCGGCTCAACGCTCTATGCGGAGCCGGCAAATTGCGCACTGCGCTTGCGCGCCAGGGCGTGCGGCTCACGCGCCAGCGGCGCGTGCTGCTCGACATCATGGATCAGGCCGAACAGCACTTGACCGCCGATTCGATTCTGGAGCGCGCGCAGAAGATCGATCCGCGGGTGCATCGCGTGACCGTCTATCGCACGCTCGAAATGCTGAAGAGCCACGGGCTGCTCGACGAGCTCGACCTGCTGCACATTCACGGGCATCGCCACTATTACGAAAGCCACGGCCCGCGCGACCATATTCACGTGGCTTGCCTGGGCTGCGGCAAAGTGCGCGAAGTGGAAAGCGACCTTTTCGAGCAGCTCAAGCGGCAAGTGGAGCGCGATACGGGCATCGGCATCACCGTGGCGCGCGTGGAGATCGGCGGCTACTGCGACGATTGCCGCGCGAAAGCGAACGCGGGCGGTTCGTCGCATTAATTTCTCGCCAATCGTCTCAGGAAAGCCCCAGGGCCCCGCAAACCGCGCGGGCGCCCTGGGCTACAACGAAAAGCAGATCTCTCGTCGCCGGGCTCCTCGGGATGACAGCGTGATTGTTACCTCAAAGAGAGATGCTTCGCTGCGCTCAGCATGACAACCTTTGCGGGCTAAGTGCGGATGGGCTGGGCGGCGGCGAGGTCGCGGCGGCGGAAGTAATCGCGGACTTCGCGTAGATCGGCGGCAATCTGCGAGCGAAGTTCGGCGGGGCTGTTGAATTTTTTTTCGTCGCGCAGGCGTTCCCAAAAACGCACTTCGAGCCTTCCCTTCGTTACTTCGCGAGAAAAATCAAACAAGTGGCTTTCCACGCCGAGTAGCGTGCCGTCGAAAGTCGGCCGAAACCCGACGTTGGTAGCGGAACGATAGAGCTTCCCATCGAGGCGCGTCTCGGTAGCATAGACGCCGACTTTGGGCAGTAGTTCTTGCTCAGGGGCGAGATTCAGTGTGGGGAAAAGCACCGTTGAGCCTCGTCCCGCGCCACGAACGATCTCGCCCGTCAGGGCAAAGGGGCGGCCCAGCAGTTGCGCGGCGTATGCGACGCGTCCTTCGGCAATCGCATTGCGCACGCCGGTACTGGAGACAAAATCGCCGTCGATCGTCACCGGTTCGACGACTTGCACGGAAAATCCGAAGCGCCGGCCCAATCCCGTGAGAGTTTCGACGGTGCCCTCCTGGCGATGACCAAAGCGAAAATTTGCGCCGACCAAGACAGCCGCTGTTTTCAACTCCTCGACCAGCACGCCACGAACGAATTCCTCCGGGCTAAGTGCGGCGAGAGTGCGATCAAAGCGCAGGACCAATGCGGCCTCGAGGCCCATCGCGCCGAATCGTTCCATCCTTTGGCTTAACGTTTCGACCATGGGCGGAGCCTGGCCCGGACGGAGGACTTTCATCGGATGCGGGTCGAACGTGATCACGCCGGCAATTCCATCCTGCGCCTGGGCGCGCTCGATTACCTGGCTAAGGATTTTCTGATGTCCGAGATGCAAGCCGTCGAAATTGCCTATCGAAAGGACAGCCCGCCGCCGCGAAGGGCCGAAGCGCGCCGCCCATTCCGCCGGCGACCGCAGCACGGCACACGCGCTCACGCCGCCACCTCAAAGCTGAGGCCGTCGTAGGCCAATTGCACATGGGGAAAACCCAGGCGCACCAGGCGCTCGTTCGTTTCCTGGTGCGGCAGATCGTGGGCGATATGCGTGAACCAGGCACGGCGCGGCCGAATTCGGGTGACCAGCTCCAGAGCCTGTTCCACGGTCTGGTGCATCGGGTGTGGCTCATCGCGGAGCGCGTCCAGCACCAGTTCGTCCGTGCTGGCGAGCAGGGGCATGGATTCTTCGGGAATGCGGCTGAAGTCGGTGAGGTAAGCCAAGCCGCCGACGCGGAACCCCAGCACTGGCATATCCCCGTGCTCGGCAAGAATCGGCTTCCAGGCAATGCCGAGCAGCTCGAATGGCCCTTCGATGACGTGGGGAGTGACCTCGGGAATCGTGCTCAGGACCGGCTTTCCGTCAAAAACATACGCGAATGTGCGACGCAAAATCGCCAGCGTTTCCTTCGAAGCGTAAATCGGGACGGCAGCTTTCTGGCGGAGATTGTATGGGCGAATATCGTCGAATCCCAGGATATGGTCGGCGTGCCCGTGCGTGAAAACAATGGCGTCGAGGCTCTCGAGTCCGTAGCGCAAAGCTTGAAATCGGAAATCGGGAGTGGTGTCGATGACGACGTTATGATCGTCGCGCGAGACCAGTACGGAAGGACGAGTGCGATTGTCGTGGGGATCTCGCGAACTGCAGACGCGGCAATGGCAGCCAAGACTGGGAACGCCCATGGAAGTGCCGGAGCCGAGCACCGTCACGCGCACAAGGGGCGCATTTTTTTTGGGGAGGGGAAGCGACACCAGAACCGCTTTCGCTACGGGCGGGCCTTCGCCTTTTCCTGCATCGCTTTTGCCGCAGCCTTGGTCATTTCCATGTAAGAGAGCTTCAAGCTGCCGAGGACGTCGAGCAGGAGCCGGTCGTCGTCCGGAGCCAGATTGCCCCGGCTTGCTTCGCGCAGGCCGTCCAGCATGTCGATAAGCTCTCGCGCGCCTTCCAGGTCGACGATGGGCTGACCGCTGCGCGGATCCGGATAAGCTCCGAGCAGCATGGCCGCATTCTGAGCCACAAAATTGATGAGCATCTGGATTCCGCGAGAAGGCTTGGGCCCTTCGACTTCGGGGGCAGCTTCCGGCCGTGCTGGTTCAGGCTTTTGCGAGCCTTTCGGCGGGGCAGTTTCGCGCTTTTGTGCGCCTGCCGCCGGAGAGTTCAGCGAAGAAGCCGGGCTCGGTTCTTTTTCCTGCTTGTGCCGTTCTTCGCGGACTGCCTCGTCGCGAATCTCACCTTCCGTATTAAAGAGGCGACGGTCGATAACTTTAAAGGATTCTTCCTGCTTCGGGTCCGCCAAGGCCAACTCCCTGTGTGTATGGCGTAAAGCCGCGTGATTTTGGAAATTTAGTTTAGCATTCGCCGCAGCACGTGGACAAGCGGGTGAAGTCAGACAAGAACAAATCGGCTTAAACTATCGGTTTTTCCGCCTCCCAAAACGGAACAGGAAGAAACCCATCTCGAGCCGCCAAACAGCTTGAACGCGCTCGCGCGCATGTCTCGGTTTGTCTCGGCGGTTAATACACCATAGGCCGCGCAGGGGCATTTGTGGACGCGAGCACGGCGCCGGGCCGCTGGATAATGATGCGGCAATTCGCTCCGGAGGGTGACATTGAGAAAATTTCCTGTCCTGATACCAGCGGTACTATTGTCTGCTGCTCTCGTGAGTTTCGCGTCGGCATCGTGCTTTGCGCAGGAAAATGCGGCTCAATTGAGCGCTGCCAATATCGCGGCCGGCCCCAGCGCAGATGCTTTATTCAGTCTGCCTGTTGCAGAGCCCGATCCCGTGCCGCCGAGCCCTGCGCCTGCGAGGGCGGAAGGACCTCGCCGGATCGGCGTAGGCGCGAAGATCTCATTGCTTGGGATTGGCGGAGAAGCCGCGGTTGCGCTTACGAAGCGCATCAACGTCCGCGGAGGATTCAATTTCTTCAACTACAGCGACACTTTCAATAAAGACGGCATCAGCTATGGCGGCCAGCTCGCCTTCCGATCCGGGGAGGCGCATCTCGATCTCTTCCCATTTGCGGGCGCGTTCCACGTCAGTCCCGGACTCTTGTTTTATAACGACAACCATATCAGCGCGACCGCGTCTGTTCCTGGCGGCCAGGTGTTCACGCTGGGCGGCACGAGCTATATCAGTAGTGCGGCGAATCCAGTTGCGGGCACGGCCAAGCTCAGCTTCAACAAGGTTGCGCCATCCATTCTCGTCGGCTTCGGCAATCTGATTCCGCGTAACCGGCGTCGCTTCAGTCTCAGCACGGAGATCGGTGTGGCTTATACGGGTGCGCCAAAGGCGTCGCTGGCGTTGACGGGGACTGCCTGCAGCAATCCCGCAGTGATCTGCGTGAACGCCGCTAGCGATCCGACCGTGCAGGCCAATGTGCAATCCGAAGTCGCCAAGGTCAACCATGATGTTTCGGTGCTCAAGATTTACCCGTTGGCGTCGGTTGGCTTCGCGGTGAACTTCTAAACCTCTACACGGAATTGTGAAACCGGATCGTATGATTCCTCCCGCCGCGTTAGCCTGGCGGGAGGTGTCCTGCCTTAGATTACAAATGCCCAGGCCCGCGCTTGTGGATGTCCCTCCGGTTGTCCTTGTCAATGTTGCGCGGCTCCCTTAGAGTAGCCCTTTAGTCTTTAGTTAAGCGATCTGTCAGGCGAACTACCCACCGTGCCCCGATCAAGGTCTCCTCATGCACGTCCGAAGCGCCCGCGTGCCCGCCAACGCGAGCACGCCGGTACTCACAGCGAGCGCATGCCGAGGCTCGATCTGCGCGGCGATACCCGAGCCCGTAAGCGCATTGGCAAGGCGTTCGAATCGCTCATCGCTCTGCAGGCACGGCTCCGCGCAGCCAACGGCTGCCCGTGGGACCGCGAGCAGACGCACGATTCGCTCCGAACTTATCTAGTCGAAGAGACTTACGAAGTGCTGGACGCGCTCGATAGCGGTGACCCGCGCAAATTTGCCGACGAATTGGGCGATCTGCTGCTGCAGATCGTTTTTCACGCGGAGCTCGCCGCCGAAGCCGGGAAATTCGATATCGCCGACGTGATCGAACAGATTTATACGAAGATGGTGCGCCGTCATCCGCACGTCTTCGGCGAGGTCCGGGCGGAAACTTCTGCGGACGTACTGAAAAATTGGGAACAGCTCAAAGCTGAGGAGCGGGCCAAGAGCAAGGGTTCGGAAACAAAGGCCCCGAATGCGTCGATCCTCGATGCTGTTCCACGTAACCTGCCCGGATTGCTCGAAGCGCATCAGCTCACGCGCCGCGCCGCCAATGTGGGGTTCGATTGGCAGGACGTAAACGGCATCTTCGACAAGCTTGCCGAAGAGACCGCCGAACTGAAGCAGTTGCTCGCGTCGCATGAGCGCCGCACCGAAGAGATCGAAGAGGAAGTTGGCGATCTGCTCTTCGTGGGCGTGAATTTAGCTCGCTTTCTTGGCTTCGACGCCGAAATCGCTCTGAAGAAGGCCAATCGTAAATTCGCGCAGCGATTCCGAGGAATGGAGCGCCTCGCCGCGGCTCGCGGGCGAAGCTTGAACGGACTTTCCGCCGCGGAGTTCGACGGGCTGTGGAACGAAGTTAAGAGCGGTGACGCTGCGAGTTTAGCAGGCAAAAGCAGATCCCTCGGCCAGAACCGGGCCTCGGGATGACACCATTAGACTTAGGGTGAATGCCCATGACAACCGTTGCGAAGCACGCCAAGTCAGCTGAAGCGAAGGCGGTGGAGATTGCGGTTCGTGCCTGTTCCGGTCTCTCGGAATTTGCCACCTGCATCGAAATCGAACGTGCGGTGTGGGGATCGGCTG
The DNA here is from genome assembly GCA_963846235.1 of uncultured Acidobacteriota bacterium. Lineage (GTDB taxonomy): Bacteria > Acidobacteriota > Terriglobia > Acidiferrales > UBA7541 > Palsa-189. The sequence continues at coordinate 5,007 of CAWJVF010000002.1, read as the reverse complement.
ACGTGGATGTCGTGCCGCTTCCTCTTTTCGTCGTAGCTGCGGAAACCGGCGGGCAGGTGCTGGGTGCATTTGCCGGCGACCGCATGATCGGATTCACGCTTTCCATCGCTGGCGTGCACGGGCGGAAGCCTTTTCTGCACTCCCACATGACAGCGGTTTTACGGCCTTTTCGAAACCAGGGTGCCGCGCGCAAGCTGAAGCAATTCCAGCGTCAAGAGGCGCTTGATCGACGCATCGATCTGGTCGAATGGACCTTTGATCCGCTGGAGGTCAGAAACGCCCACTTCAATTTTCGACTGGGCGCCATCAGTGCGGCGTTTCATCCCCAATATGTATGGCCTGACGACGAGCCCATTGCACGGCGGCTTGCCTACGGATCGGCTCGTTGCGGAATGGCACTTGCGCTCGGCTCGAGTCCGCCGGGCTCTTTCCGAGAAGCGTGCCCGTAAATCGCGCGGCAAGGAGTATGCGCGCATCCGTGTGCCCGCGGATTTCGGCACGATTCGTGCCACCAAGCCTGAGGAGGCAGCGCGCCTGCAAGCGGAAGTCCGACAGGAATTTGAGCACTGGCTGGTCTCCGGCTATGCTGCTACGGGAATTAACATTACTGATGACACGGCTGAATATCTGCTTGAGCCGTGGACAGATAAATAATTCCACGTCGTCTGCCTCTATGCGTCTCTGTCAGGCCACACTCCGCGAAATTCAAATGCCGCTTGTGCGGCCCTTCGAGACGAGCTTCGGCCGAACGACTGACCGGCGCATTCTGCTGGTCGAAGTCGACGCCGATGGCGTAACCGGCTGGGGCGAATGCGTCGCCGGCGAGCGGCCGTCCTATTCCCCTGAGACCATCGAGACCGCCTGGCTCGTCCTGCGGGATTTCATCTGGCCCATGCTCGCTCGCAAGGAATTTTCCGCCGCCGCCGACGTGTGGGAAATCCTGTCGCCGATTCGCGGCCACAACATGGCCAAAGCGGCCATTGAGGCGGCTGCCTGGGATGCCGAGGCGCGCCAGAAAAACCTGCCGCTATGGAAGCTTCTCGGCGGCACGCTCCACGAGATTCCCTGCGGAGTTTCCATTGGCATTCAGGAAAGCGACGACGAACTCGAACGCGTGGTGGAAAAGGAATTGGCTGCCGGCTACCAGCGCATCAAGATCAAGATCAAACCCGGCTATGACGTGGAGCCGGTGGCGCGGCTACGCCGGCGTTTTCCCAGGATTCGCCTGACGGTCGACGCAAATTCGGCTTATACCCTCGATGACGCGCCACACCTGCGCGAGCTTGACGCCTACTACCTGATGATGATCGAGCAGCCGCTCGGATGGGACGACATCTGGAGTCACGCCGAGCTGCAGCGGCAGCTCCAGACGCCGATCTGCCTCGACGAGTGCATCCATACCGAAGAACACGCACGTGCGGCCATTGCACTGAGCGCGGGCCGCATCATCAATATGAAGCTTGGCCGCGTCGGCGGATCCACTCCGGCGCGGCGCATCCACGATCTCTGCCTGGAACACGGCATTCCCGTGTGGTGCGGCGGCATGCTGGAATCGGGCATCGGCCGGGCGCACAATATCGCGCTCTCCACGCTGGCGGATTTCACTCTGCCGGGCGACGTCACAGCGAGCAAGCGTTACTGGACCGAGGACATCATCGATCCCGAAGTGACCGTCACTCCGCAGGGCACAATCCACGTGCCCAGGGCAGCCGGCATCGGTTACGAGCCTCGACGTGAGCGCATCGAGCAGCTCACGGTGCGGCGCGAGGTCCTGCGCTAGTCCGTGACGGCTGAACGGCATCTCGCCGGCCGCGCCGCCCGGCCGTCTTCAGCGTCGATCTTCCTCGTCATGGCCTTCCTGATCTTCGTGTGGTCCTTGAACTATATCGTCGCCAAAATCGGACTGCGCGAGCTTCCGCCTCTGGCGTTGGGATCGTTCCGGTTGGTTACCGCGGGAATCGTGTCGCTGCCGGTGCTGTTTTTCCCGAGAGTAAGGGAGCATGACCTTAAAGTAAGAGTTGAAGTATCGCCGGGCAGGAACCCTCGCGCGCTTTGGACGATCACCTATCTGGCTTTCTTTGGCGTTGTTCTAAATCAAGGCGGCTTCACGGTAGGCTTGAACTATACCTCCGTCAGTCACTCCTCCCTGATTATCAGTTGCGCGCCGATCTTGATATTGCTGTTCTCGTGGGCGCTGCGGCTAGAAGCGCTCACCGGGCGCAAAGCCATCGGCATGGTGCTCGCGTTTGCGGGCGCCGCAGGGGTCGCTGTGGAGCAGACCACGAACGCTGGGGTAGGCAGCCTTCGCGGTGACCTGCTCACGCTTGTTGCCGGAATCGGGCTGGCGCTTTATACAGTGCTCGGTAAGCGTGCAGTCGCGGAACACAGCCCCATGCGACTGAGCCTGATGACAAATATCGCCGCGGCCGTTCTCGTCTCGCCCATTGCCATTTGGCAGATGGAGGTGCTCGCTCGCGCGGATCGCCTGGGTGCGATCAGCCTCGAAGCGTGGGGCGGAGTGATCTACCTAGGTGTGCTGGGCTCGGCGGTTTCCTACGTTCTATATTTTTGGGCTCTGCGCTATATGACTCCAGCGGGCCTTGGCGCGGTGAGTTATCTGCAGCCGATTGGCGCGATGCTGCTGGGTTTGGTGCTGCTCGGCGAACCGATCACGCGCCGTGTGGCCGTCGGAGGATTCCTCATAATCGCCGGCGTCTACGCAATCGAAACACATTCCCGCGAGCCACAAGCCGAACAAGAATTGGCGTAAATTTCGCTGGACATGAACTTGAAGCTGGCCTTTTGCCTTTTCTGGCGGCGAGCGCCGGGGCACAGGAGCCAAAGAGGGCCCTTAAGATCATGATGAAGAGCTCCTGGGGATCGGACGACCCGACCAGAGCTTCGTTTCCGTTTTTGCACGGGCTCGCGCTGGCGGATGCCGGCCATGAAGTACGCGTTTTTCTTACGGGTGAAGCGACCTATCTAATGCGCAGAGCCACAGTGGATACGATTTTTCCAGTGGGCTGGCCGCCGCTGAGCGAAACACACCAGAAAATCATGGCCAAACACATTCCTGTCTTTGCTTGAGGAGCCTGCTCCCGGGCCCGTGGGGTCACGGAAAGCGACCTGAGTTATTGGGGGGCAAAATTCGGCAGCCCTGAGGTGTTTGTTTCGCTAGTGGAGTGGGCCGACCGGATTATCGTCGAGTGACGGCGTGCCGACGAATTTAAACTGTTGCTTGATTCCTGTGGCGTTTGCACAAAAGGACCATATTCATGCCAGCCAAGCCCTCAAGTATTACTTCACTTCGCGATCAGCTCACCTGCCATTGGGCCTACCATCTGGGGAGCAGCTGGGACTGCAGTCGCCCACGTGCTGATGGCATGTTTCTGTCCGCACTCTGTGCATGAGGTCTCGGGGAACTGCTTTGCGCACTGAGGGCAAACGGCCTGCGTCATGAAAGTGTCGAATCGCTTCTTGCACTGTGAGCAAACCCAGAAGCTACCCATGGGCGGCGCTGCTTTGCACGAGGGGCAGTGAAACCCCTCATTTCGCGGCGCCTTGGCAAGCTGATAAAGCGCGCGGGCGAGTTTGAATCCTCTCCAGCAATAGATGATCACGAATACGGACAAAGCCCCGAACCAGACGGATTGAATCTTCACGGCCACGAGAACGAATCCGATCGCGCCAGCGAAGCCGAGAATCGTGGTCACCATCAAGCTGTAGGCGCGTCCCATCACGAACCAAAGCAGCGATCGAAGGATCTGGCCGCCATCGAGAGGGTAGATAGGCAAAAGATTGAAAAGCAGCAGCCCGACGTTCATGTACAGGATCGAAAAAAGGATCAAATGCACATTGGGCATTGCTGTGGCCCATCCGAGCGACCTATCGAGCCACAAGAGCGCCGCCAAAATCGGGATCAGCGCCACATTCACCAACGGTCCCGCGGCTATGCTCCACAGCGTCGCGCCAGGTCTTCGCGGCGGGTCCACATAGGCAACGCCGCCCATCGGCCAGAGCGTGATTCGATTGGCAGTGCCACCAACCGACCGGCAGGCCAGAGCGTGACCAAATTCATGCAGCATGACGATAAGAAATAGCGCCAGATACTCCAGTACGTTCCAGGTAAGCGAAGAGTAAGCCTTTGGCCGGCTGCCGATTTCATAGACGGCCACCAGAAACCACGACCAATGCAAAAACACGTCTATTCCGGCAAACCGGAAAAGATGAATTGAATTTTGGCGTGAATTCATACCCAAACGTACAACAGAACGGCTTGGCAGGACGATTGCCGGTGAAGTGCGGGCGGCGAGACAGGTAACCGGGTAGCGTTTTCGGCAAGTACTCTTGCAACGCGCGTTGGAGCGTATGGCTATCGGAGCTCGCGCCATGGCCAGGCGGCTATTTCTTGCGCTTTTTCTGCTCTTTCAGCTTGTTTTGCGCGATGCGAGCCCTCACGAGCTTTTTCACCAGAGCGGCCGGAAGAGGTTTGTCCACCGGAAAGCGGATGGTCCCTTTGGAGGTAGGGAAGCGCTTCAGCAGATTTGCGAATTTTCCTGGCAGGGCTCCAGGGAAGAAACTGCAATGGTTCGCGAACGCGGCGTAACCCACGAGCCATCCTTTGTACTTGAAGCTTGGGATGCCGTAGCTGATGGCTTCGCTGGCCTCAGCGGGCACGACCGAGCGGATCAGGGCGCGAGTTTTCTTCAGGGTGCCGCGGGCGGGTTCCGGCACGCGCGCGAGGTATTCGTCCACGCTGTTTGCGATCGATCTTTTCGCGGCTCGAACCGCGCTTAGCGGATTTTGTTTTCTTCACGCAGGCACTCCAGGATCGAATCTAACATCTCGCGAAAGAGACTTCCCGGAATTTTAGGCTACGCCCCGCACCTCGACGCTTCAACTTCTCGCCCCAAGTTGACGCTGCTCGTGAGCATGCTATAGGCTCAGGCCGCATCGAATCTTCGCGCGCAGATCTCGTGAATACTTCCAAGGCTCCACAGCGAGAGC
>CAWJVF010000001.1:0-32112 GCA_963846235.1 uncultured Acidobacteriota bacterium | reverse complement strand
TCGGCGACTCCGCAAGACTCGTTCCTCCAGATGAACGGACAATTCGGAAACTATTCGGGTCACAAGTCCGCATCTAGGAAATTACCTCAATGTCCGTTTCGGGGCGGATCACGGGGCCACTCTGAGTAGTACGACGGATTTTGCCGCTGTACGCGCAGATCGGAGATTCACCCTTTACTAATTCTGGTTCAGGAAAGTCAGCTCTCTGCAAAGACCAAGGAGGACGAACGAGATGACCCGGTTGGCAACTCTTCTTTCGAGCGAATTGCTGTCGGGCTGCTCGACCAAGCGCGGAAGTGCCATTGTGCTGTAAAAAAGCGGATGATCTTGGGTGTATCGCGACCTGTTTCTTTGCGCAGAACCGCGCCGTGATCAAGTTGCATGCACAGCATCAGTCCTGCTTCGCTTTAGGCCCTTCTCGACTGCCCTTTTCAGCTCGGCAAAAACGCCGCCCTGTCGGAAGGCGAAGGGGCGCCAGTCGCTCACTACTCGGTTACGAAGATTCCGCCAGACGTGAAGCAAGCATCGGAAAGGCTTATCCTTAACTAGACTTAAATGCTTTCAACTGCATAGGGATAGGGGGGTCTTTCATTCAAGTTGCTTTCCTCGCAAACCGTGCGCCGCTTTTCTAGGGAAAATGTCAAAACTCAGCGCGGCAGGATATCTTTTCTGTCAAAACTCGCGGAAAAAGTTCCCGCATACCCGGCCCTATCGTTAGTGCAAGAACTGCAGAACGTGCGGGGAACACCGCCGATTCGGAATCGAAAGTCGCGCAAACAGGATAGAGGCGAATGTACATCGCTACTCACACCCCTTTCCCCTTCCATGGAATCCAGGCGCTCTGCTTATTGGCAGCGCGCCAGATAGAACTCATCCGACTCTAAGAATCCAAAGCGAAGGCCGAAGTTGGCCAGAGCAGTCAATATAAGCGCGTTTATCAGGACCTATCCGGATCTGACCAGAGTAGGTATTTACAAAAAGTTAGCCAATTTCGTATGATGAATTTGCCTAGCTCAAGAGAGAAGTAGCCAATTACGCGCCCTCCCCTCAAGGAGTGCACGCAGAACCACGAGTCTATTGCTCTGCCTTTCTGTTTGGCCACATAGGGTGAGTCGGTCGCTTAAGTCTGAGGTTCACGTCGGCAGGTGCATTTTTTTCAACAGTTCGGCATAGCGTGGGTCCCGGCGGAGGCTGCTCATCAACGGATTGATCTGCAATTCGGGTGCGCCGGGGTCGCGCTGTTGAATGGCGCGGTCGATCCACTGAAATGCTTTTTCCGTTTCACCGCGAAATGCGTAGGCCTCGGCAATTTGATAGGCAGCGTCGTCCTGATGGGTAGCGATGAGTTTTTTCAAAGCTTCGTCGGATTCCGTGCGATTGCCGAGCGCGGCATAAGCCAGGGCTTCGCCCGACAATTTATCCCAGTCGCCGGTTTCCTGCTCGATTTCGGTGAGCGCTTCTTGCGGGTGTCCTTCCGCGAGGAAAATCTGGCCGCGAGTGAGGTGGAGACCTGAGAGCCGAGAATTCAGGTCCTGAGCTTTTTGTAGCGCGGCCTTGGCTTCATCGTATCGGCCGACGAGGTACAGCACATAACCCATCGACAGGTGAGCATTGGCCCTCAACGGATCGAGCGCGAGGGCCTGCCTGGATAACGCGATGGTCTCTTCTAACCGGCCAAGGTGCCTGGCCAGATAGGCCCGGCTGCCCAACACAGCGGCGCTGCCGGGCTCGAGCTGCGCGGCTTTGCTGAGAGAAGCGTCTGCCCCTTTCCAATCCCAGTCGTAACTGATCTGGACCAATCCCAGCGCCAGGTACCCAGTGGCAAGGTTGGGATCAAGCGCAATGGCCTTCTCCGCACTCTCACGCGCTGCGCGAAATCCCTCGTCAGGCTTCATCAGCCCGATTCTGGCCAAGCCTTGCAGAGCTTCCGCGCGCTGCGCCCAAGCCGGCGCATAATTCGGATCAAGCTCGGTGGCCTGGTTGGCGTAGGAGAGCGCTTTTTTCAGGTCGTCGTTGTCCTGGCCACGGGCGGCGAAGTATTGTCCCTGCAGGTAGGCCTGATACGCTTCGGGATTGGTGCTGCGCGAAGTGACCGGGAGTGCCGCGCCATCGGGGCTCATTAGCTTCACCTGCAAAGCTCTGCTTACGGCCGTGGCGATTTTATCCTGGGCAGCAAAGACGTCATTGATCTCGAGATTGTAGGTTTCGGCCCAAAGCTGAAATCCATCGTCAACATTGGTGAGATCGGCGGTGATTCGTAGGCGATTGCCTTCCTTGCGCACGCTTCCTTCCAGCACATTCGCGACTCCAAGCTGCCGGCCGATATTGCGCAGGTCTTCATTCTTACCTTTGAACTGGAAGGCGGAGGAGCGGGCGGCGACTTTGAGGCCCGATATTTTGGTGAGATTGCCAATCAGCTCTTCGGTGAGTCCATCGGAAAAATACTCCTGGTCCTTGTCCGGGCTCATGTCGGAGAAGGGCAACACGGCGACAGAGGCGCTATTCGGTGCATGGGCGCTGTGCTTATTTCGACCGGGCCAGAAGTAAATGGCCATCGCCGCAATGATCAGGATGGAGGCTGCTCCGAGAATCGGCCACGTGCGCGGCTGTCCCTTGTCCAAAAGCGTGGCCTCCGGTGGAGCGGGCGGTTCAGAAAGGACCGCGTCGGGGGCCGCCGAGGCGGACGGAGCTGAAAGATCGGCTGCACAGTCATCGACATTGGCGATGAACCGGTAGCCCCTTTTGGGAAGAGTTTCGATAAACGTCGGTTTATCAGGCCGGTCGCCTAATATTTTACGGATGTCCAGAATGTACTTTCTGAGGACCTCGGGATTTACATAAGTGTCGGGCCAGAGGGCCTGGAGAAGTTCGTCCGGAGCGACCAAGCGCCCCGGGTGCTCAACCAGGTACCGCAGGACATCGAAAGCCTTGGGAGGGATGCGGACACGATCATCGCCATTCCAAAGGCAATGGTTCGTGGCGTCAAGCCGGAATGACTGGAAGGACTTCATAAGCGAATCGGATTCCAATCTGGTCGAAAGGGAGCATCGCCGCAAAGCACGGCCCGCCCATATGGTACCGCAGAGGCACCTTCCTTGCTTTACGACCACGTGTATAGGGGGGTGAAATTTCAGTCCGCCACTCGTCGGTGACTCCTGGTTAAAAGCTCCATTTTCAGTAAGATGAGGCTCCGGACAAATACTCCACAGAAGCTCCACCGCAACTTCACACCTGGATTTCGAGGGATTGGTACTGTGTCGGTGGAAGGCCAGTTTCTTCGGCCGAGCACAAGGGAGCATTTCTAGTCTAAGCGAGTCTTCAGTTGGTGCGCGTACACAACTCCCAGTTGTCGCCCTGAGGTTGGTTTGTCGCCCCTAAATTGGACAGAACCTCTTAGTACCGGTGTGCCCAGCCAGGCCAAGAACAAAAAAATGACGAGGAGAAAGCACAATGATGTTTGAGAACCATGGGCCCAGGAAGACGATGGCGGGAGCGGCTTTTCCAGCAGCACCAAATGGGGCGGAACGTGCGCGGCTGACTAAGGAATTATTGTGTGGCCGCTACCGGCCGGGGCAGTCTGTGCAACTTCGGGAAATCGCGGAAGAATACAAACTAGACAACGAATCAGTCTTGAAGACGCTTGCTGAATTTCAGTCCTTTGGGATGGCGACACTCTCGGGCAATTCCTCGGCCATTATTCATTCTCCGAACTCGAAAGAGATGCAGGAGGCCTACGAGATACGAGCCGCTCTGGAAGAAATCGCGGGCCGCACCGCAGCGACCAACCTGAAAGGAAAGACCGCTGGCCTGCAGCGCGAGTTGGAGGGCATGCGCGCGGCTGTTCGCAAAGGCAACCTCGATGCCTACGCTGAGCACGACGTAAGATTCCACAGGAGCATCCTGAGGGCTTCGGGCAACCAAGTGCTGCTACGCGTGTGGGATACCCTGGGGTTTGACCTGCGGATTCGGGCGGCAATCGGTAAGGTCTCAAAAAACCTGCCCGAAGTGGTGGAATCACACCAGCCGATTCTCGAGGCACTCGAAAAAGGGCGAGGGAGAGAAGCCGCGCTGCTGATGCGGAATCACGTGGAGACGTTCCTGGAGTATCTGAAGAAATCGGAGGCGGAATCTGGAATTCAGAGGGCCATCCGGCGGGATTTGGAAGGAGCCAAGGACGTTCAGCAGGCATTTTTCCCGCCACGAAGCCTGTCGATTCCATGCATATCCTGCGAGACCTTTTACCAGCCGGCTCACGGGATTGGCGGCGATTATTACGATCTTCTCTCGTTGCCTGACGGACGATGGGGGATCGCGATCGGGGATGTATCCGGAAAAGGGATCGGGGCGGCGCTGCTCATGGCCAGTCTCCAAGCGTCTCTCAGAGCACAGGCCTTGCATCCGCATTTGGACCTATCGACGCTCATTGGGGACGTGAATCGGCTGGTGCATGAGTCATCCCCGGCAGATTTCTACGCAACACTTGTCTATGCAGAATACGAACCGGCCACGAGGGTATTGAACTACGTGAATGCTGGCCATATTGCACCGATCGTTGTTCGGCCGCGGAATGATTCGTGCGAGATCTACCACTTGAATTCCGAGTGCCCGCCGGTCGGAATATCGCCAGATTCAGAATTTGCAACTACGACATTTCAGCTCGAAATAGGCGATGTGCTGGTGGCTTGCACGGATGGAATTACGGAGGCTGAGAACCGCCAGAGTGAGCTATGGGGAGAGCAAAGGCTCGAGAATTTGTTGCGGTCTCGCAGCCGTGAAACACCGGAACAAATCATTACCGGCATCCTGGATGACGTGTCAGCGTTCGCGGCCGGGCAGGCACAAAGGGACGACGTCACTCTGGTGGTCATGAGTGTGCAGGAGGGCTGCGATGTTTGAGCAATGGAAGCAGTTCAGAGCCGACGATCTGCACAGGGATTCGGGTAACTTGAAGTAGGTATATCACAGCTCACATCGGCGCCTATCGGGCGGGTTGACGAACATATAGACTGGGTTCACCCTGCACTCGACACAACAAGTTTTGCAACCAGAGCAGGCTCCATCGCAGAAGTGAATTCCGTGCCTAGAAGGGTTCGCACCGTTCGCCAGCCATTTTCAATCGCCGAATCCCAATCCGCGAACCCAATACAATCAGCAGTCGAATGTTCGTCGTGACAGCGTTCGCATATGACTGGCGTGCAGGTCTTATCAGGCACTGTGCCAAGAATGCGGCGGTGCCATCTTCCGTGCGAATCCTGGAAAGGGATGACCTCAAAATCCATAGGGGGCCGTTTTCGCCAGCAACAAAGGGTCAATTCGAAGCAGAAAGTGTTCGCGACGGTGGGCGATCGTGCAACAGGGGTATAGCACTTGAAGACATCGTTCGCAGCGAAACAGTCCGCGACTTCGATGTCCTCTCGCGCAGACGCTGGTGGAGTCAATGAAATTTCGCCGATGCTTCGTCAACCGTGGAGTTTTGTGCATGGCCGTTTACCGAGGTGTTCGGAGGCTCACAATACACACGCTGGCGTCTGGATTTCAAGAACACCTGTGGAAATCTCCCCTCTATTTAGCACGTGGCCGATTTGCCGGAGCGTCGCTAAAATCGACGCGGTTGCCGTGATTGCGGCGCGAGAGTAAAATCCATTCTGCCCAAGCTTATCCTCGATTCGAGGTGCACATGATTGCCGAAGCGAAGCAGCAATATCGCGGTGTCATCTGCATCCATTGCGGTCAACCAATTCCACTTTCGCCGTCCGCAGAACTGAAACAAATAAAATTTAAGGAGCACAGGTCTAGCGACACGGTTGATTTCTCCGTATTCTCGATCACACTGCGGTGCCGCGCGTGCCACGGCGAGGGTGTTTACACGCGCTCAGATGTGATTGACTTGGACGGCACTCCGAGAGAAAGAAGTTCGCAGGCTCACAGGAATCCGCGGAAGCATTCGCGAAGCATTCGCGTTGACCTGCCCGATCTCACGAAGCCGGCAACGGACTAGGAGTTGAATTAAATGCTAATGATCGGCGAACGTCTGCGGGCAATCCGCGAATCAAAGAACCTTTCTCAGGGCGACATTGAAAAGCGGACTGGATTAATCCGTTGCTATACATCCCGCGTCGAGAACGGCCACACAGTTCCGTCAATCGATACGCTCCAGAAGTATGCGCAGGCGCTCGAAATTCCACTCTATCAACTTTTTTACGATGGTGAAGAGGCGCCCAAGAAGATCAAAGGGCTAAATCTCAATGGGACAAAACTGTCCAGCACCGAGCGGCGCGAGATTGAGAGCCTCGGTCGGAACTTCACGAAGTTGAAGGAGCGCGACAAAGGGTTGGTGCGGATGCTGGTTGCGAAGCTCGCGCGGGCCGCCTCGTAAATCGCCACGATGTAGCTGACCTTAGCCGGAACCACTTTCGTTCGCCTATTCACCTGAGTCCAAAAGCAGCCAGCGGCTCATTCGCTTCAGGAGGCAGTGAGTTACCAGGCATTTTGTCACCGACCTGATACGCCGTTGAAATCTTCAGATACTCAGAGGACAACAACAACTCGCCCGCGCCGAACTGGGTGTTCGGCAAGCTCGTGCGCGTGAGCGATATCTGCAAGTGGGATTCGTTCTCCAATTTCGAAGCCTGGCCACCCAGCCTCAAGCGCAGGATTTAAGTCCCGCGCGGCTTGCATTTTCGCTTCTTTCGAGAAATCGTCACTCCCAAGAAAGAAGGCACGAATGTTCTTGAATACCATTTGCCAGAAGGGAATCTTCGGAGCGGCGTTATCGGTGGCATAGCTCGCGATCGAACCGCCCTGCTTCAAGAGTTCCACGTCGGCTTCGATGTTGACGCCAAACGCGACTTCGACGATGTGATCGATACCGTCGGGAGCCAGGGCTCGGACTCGCGAAGTTAATTCCTTGTCGCTGAGAAGCACTTCGTGGGCGCCTGCGCTTTTGGCAGTCGCTTCATCCGACGACGACCGCACCGTTCCTATGACTCGAGCTCCCGCGCGACGCGCCAGCTGAACAGCGCAAATACCCACAGAACCTGCCGCTCCTTGCACCAGCACAGTGCGCCCATTCACAGAACCTGCGACATGAACAGCTCGATGCGCCGTGATACCGGGTATGCCAAGACAGGCGCCTTGCTCCATCGATGCGTTTTGCGGGAGAGGAGCAACCTGATCCGCGGGCACCACAGTAAACTCCGCGGCCGTGCCAAACGGACGATACGACTGGGCTCCGTAACACCCCACCGCACGACGCCGAATGCAACCATCCCAAATCTCTTGGGCAAGACCAGGCGATATTCCAATTGCGTTGCGAGCGTGTAGCGCGTGAAGCCGTCACGGCTGGATCAATCGGACGAGGTGACCGTCTGGATCGCGAATGAGAAAGCCCTGCGCAAATCCCAACGACGAATCTGGCAGAGCAACCGGTGCGGGAGAAACGAAATCAACGCGATCAAAACGGAGCGCACGCTCGAATCCGGTAGCACTCGGGACCGAAATCGTCGTCTGCCATGCCCACAGATCGTCGGTGTGTGAATTTGGGGGCATTGGGAGCCCGGTGCGCGGCGCAAGATATTCGAGAAGCTCGACGCCGGGACCGGATGGCGCGTGCAGGCTGGTGATGCGCAAGCGGGCGCCGAAGACGTTGTTCAGGTGCTCCTGCTCGTTGCCGTAGTTTTCGCTTTCTCCCGCGATTCGCATGCCGAGTGCGTCGCGGTAGAACCTCAAGCTTGCGTCGGTGTCAGCGACGACGATTGCCGTGTGATCGATGCCGAGGAACAATCTGCCGCTCGTTTTGTGCCACTTCGGATCTCCTTTGTCTGGCGGGAACTGTAGGACCTCGAGGAAGTGATTGTCCGGATCGCGAAAATAAAATGCGCGGATGCCCGCGGCGCCCTTGATGTAATCGGGGAGCGTCTGCGGAGCTGTTGAGGCGTGCTTTACGTTGTGGTCGCGGAGGGTCTTGTAAGCCGCGTCCATGTCGCTTGTGATGATGGCGATATGCTGGAAACAGCGGTCATTGCTTCGAGAATCGATTGGAATCGGGAGGCCCGGCGGGGTGAGAAATTCCGTCAGTTCCAGGACTTCCTCGCCGAGCCGCATTCGCACCACGCGCATCCTTACTCCGAAGAGACCTTCGAGCTGTTCGTAGTCGGTTCCATAGACTTCAACGTCCGAGATCTTTTCGAAAGTGAGCACCTGGGAATAGAAGGTGATGGAGCGGTCGATATCGGAGACAACCATTCCAATTTCGCTCACGCGATCGATTCGATCATTCTTAGGATGATCTTGCCCGCTCGCGCGCGGAGCATTCAGGGCGAATGCCAGGAGACAGAGCGCCACCGCTGTTCCAAGGACGCGGCTCGGCTGCTTTGTGAATCTGAAATTGAACGCTGTCATGGCGAGGCTCAACTCTTCCCATTGAGCCGCGCGAGCAGATGGTCGCCCACGCGAAGCGCATTGGCCATGATGGTCAACGCCGGGTTCACGGCGCCGCTCGACGGAAAGAAGCTGCCGTCCACGACGTACAGATTGTCCAGGTCGTGAGTCTTACAATTTGCATCGAGCGCGGAGGTCGTTGGGTCGTTGCCGAAGCGAATCGTGCCGTTCTGGTGCGCGACGCCCGCCAGCGGGATGCGTTGCCCGACAAACAAATTGCGGGAGAAGAGCCCCTGGTGACAGTCATGCCCGTGCATCGAGCACTTGGTCTGATTTTGCATCAGCTGTTCGAGTTTATTGAGGAGGCGCTTGTGGCCCTCCTCGTTGTTCGGCTTGTAGGAAAGCGTGATGTGACCGTCCCCGTTCACCGTCACTCGATTGTTCGAATCGGGTAGGTCCTCGGACGTTAGCCAAAAGTCGAGCGAATGCTTGGCCATCAGGTCAAGCGTCCAATTCGGCGCAATTGCGGGCGCACCGGCCGAGAGCGCCACTGCGTCGAGCTTACCCACGAATGAAATGTGGCCCATCGGAAAATTCCATTCCTGTGAGCCCAAATAGAAATCATTCACGGCGAGCGTTTTCTGGAAGACCGTTGGATTTGGGCACTTCGAAACCGCCATGAGGACGGAGTTGATATGACCCATGTAGTGGCGGCCCACTACGTCAGAACGATTCGCCAGACCGCGGGGATGCTTGTCGTTCGCTGAACGAAGAAGCAGCGCGGCAGAATTGATGGCCCCGCACGAAACCACAACGAGATTAGCAGTGAAATCCTGAATCGAACCGCCCTGCTCGACCACAACTTTCGTCACCTGCCGCCCAGATGCATCCGTCTGCAGGCGAAGCACCTTCGTGTTCGTGAGCAGAGAGACATTCGGATATGCAAGCGCGGGATCGACGCCGCAGGTCTGCGCATCGGCCTTCGCATTGACCAGGCACGGGAAACCGTCGCACGTGTTGCAGCGGATGCATTTGCTTTCGCGCCTTTTTTCTTCATCGAGCATGATGCCCAGCGGCACGTGAAACGGCTTCAATCCCTGCTGCGCGAAATCGTCGCTCAATTGCTGCATGCGCGGCTCGTGACTCACCGCCGGATGCGGGTATGGTGACTTTGATCCCGGATCCGTGGGGTCTTCGCCGCGCGTGCCGTGGACGTAATACATGTTTTCAGCCTGGGTGTAATACGGCTCAAGATCGTCGTAGCTGATTGGCCACGCGGGCGAAACGCCTCCGGCATGCTTGATCTCACCAAAATCCTCGCGGCGAAGGCGAAACAGCGCCGAGCCATAAAACTTCGTGTTGCCGCCGACGTTGTAGTTCGTGTGTGGATGCAGCTCCTTGCCGTCCTTGTCCTGCCACTTTTCCTTGGTCTGGTATTTTCCTTCGACATTCACCGCACGGCTGTCCCAGTTGTCCTTTTCACGACTCACGTAGTCGCCGCGCTCGAGCAGCAGAATCCTTTTACCGAACGGAGCGAGCTTCGAAGCCAGGGTGCCACCGCCAGCCCCTGTCCCGATGATGATCACGTCGTAATGCTTTGCTGAATCCATCTTCGCTCTCCTCTATTTCCCAGCTATAAAATTGGGGAATTACGGACGAATCCCCGCCACGTTCGTTCGAATGCGATAGAGCCCGGTTATTGCGCAGAGATAAAGCGTCTTGCCGTCTTCATCTCCCCAGGCGATGTTGTGCGGATTTTCGGGGCCCACAATCGTGCCGAGATGCTTGCCTTCGGGCGAAATGATCCAGAGGCCGCCCGGACCTGCCACGTAAAGATTTCCCTGCTGGTCGATCTTCATTCCGTCCCACGCGTCTTCGCCGCCTTCGCTCGTCGCGTCCAGAAAGACCTGGCCGTTCGAGAGCGTGCCGTCGGGATGAACTTCATAGCGCATGATCACCTTGTGCTTTTCATCCCAGTTGTCAACGTAGAGATATTTCTCATCGGGTGAAAAGGCCAAGCCATTCGGCCCGCTGAAATCCTGTGTGACCAGCTTCAGCTCTCCGTTGATCAAGCAGAAGACGCCGCTGAACGAGAGTTCCTTGCGCGGATCGTCGAAGAACTTGGGCAAGCCGAACGGCGGGTCGGTGAAGTACAGCGCGCCGTCAGACCGGTACACCAGATCGTTGGGGCTGTTCAGCCTTTTGCCCTGATAACGATCGGCCAGAATCGTTACCTGGCCATTTTTCTCTAGACGCGTGACGCGGCGATTTCCGTGCTCGTTGATCGTTAGGCGGCCTTGCTTATCGAGAGTGAGGCCGTTCGAACCCGGCTGGCCGTATTCGCCGATATTCATTCCGGTGTAACCGCTATGCGTGCGGTAAATCGACACACCATCGTCTGGCGACCAGCGATAGATCAGATTGTTGTTCGGATCGCTGAAGAGCAGATAACCGCCGTCGCGAACCCACACCGGGCCCTCGGTAAAGAGAAAACCTCCGGCGACCTTTTCGATTTTGGTTCCGGGCGAGACGAGCGCATCGAGCGCCGGATCGAGGCGATTGATTTTCGTCTCAACTTCCTGCGCTCCGGTTCCATGACCAGGCCGGTAGAAATCGAGCGTGGCCGACTTCACCCATATAAAATTCTCGGGCGCGCGCGAAACCGGCCCGTTGAATCCAAAAACGGCAATCTCAAATTGTTCCCCGGGTCTTGCATTGTGCGTGAGAATCACGCGATTGGGCGCGTTGAATCCCTTCACAACAGAGCCTCCGCTTTGACCAAGTACCGCGGGTAATTTTCCGTTCACCCAAACCTCCGCATAGTCATCGATGACGATTTCAAACGCCACCGTCGTTCCGGCGGTCGATAAGGCTGCTACCTTTTCAGGGATGGTGGCGCGGATGCGGTACCAGTTGAAGCAGACTTTTCCGCCCGAACGCTGATTATCGAGGGTCGCGGCCGCGATCGTTTCCCATCTGGAGTCGCTGAATCCGGCTACGCCCGCATGCGGCGTATAGTCGTACGTTTTGACCGAAGTGCCGGAAGGTTTCAGGTCCGCGCCGGGGCCGCGCGAATCCACCTCAACGATTTTCGCGTCGCTGTAGCGCCATTGGCCCTTGACCAGCTCGACCCCTTCGTTCGTACGAAGATCAATGGTGGCGTCAGGCCGGCCGTAGGGTGGCTGTTGAGCCGCCCAATTTTGCGCGGCGGTATTCCGAGGAGCCACAGCCAGAACCAGAGCAGCGATTGAGAGGAGTGCGTTGTGGGCGGAGAAGAGTTTCATCGTCATCTCCCCTAGCGAACCTTGACCACGAAATAGAGAAACGGGGTATTGACGCTTTTGAACCAGTGCGGGACGCCGTTCGGAATAATCATCGCGTCACCGGGAACGAGCTCGTGCGTTTCGCCGCCTGTGATGTCTTTTCCGCGAATTTCGTCAGCCGCTGTCGGCTTGCCACCAACCATCGTTCCGCCGGTCACGACAATTGCAGAACCTTTCAGCACGTAGAGAATGTCCGTATCCTTCGTGTGCACCTCTGCGAGTCCGGGGCCTTCGCGGCGGCTCGAATGCACCATGTAGTTGCGCCCGCCATTGTCGCCGTCGAAAAGCACGGAGCCTTTTTCGAAGCCGGCTTCCGTCTGCGGCTTCGAGTAATAGCTGACGAGCAAATTAGAGGCGGTCGCCACAGGATCCGCGCCGAAATTCTTTGCCGCATCCGCGCCGGCGATCGCCACCTGTTCATCTTGCGCTGCGCTCATCGCGCCGCTCACACCGACGCCGCCGATGATCTGGCCATCGAGAACGATCGGAATTCCGCCCTGAAGCGGCGTGAAGAACGAATCCGGCAGAGCCGCCATCGCCGTACGGCCCTTGTTGATAATGTCCTCGAATACTTTGGTCGGCTTCTGGAAGAGCACGGCAGTGCGTGCTTTGCCGATCGAGATGTTTGCGCCGGCAGCAAAGGTTCCGTCGAGCCGTTCGAGCGCCATTAAGTTTCCGCCGGCATCCACCACGGCGATCACTCCGCCGGGCGCCTTGTTCTCTTTCGAGTATTGCTCGGCGGCTGCGATTAGTTTCCTTGCGCCATCGAGCGTAAGAGTCTTTTTGTCGGCCACTTGAGCCTGGGCTGTCCCTGCTAGGGCCATTGCGCCCGCCCTGGCAAAACCCACTGTCACGAGCAGAGCAAACGCCGCCTGAAGCGCTAATCGGGACACACGTAGTGCTCGCACCAAGAAATCTCCTTTTGTTGTTTGGTTTCGTGGCGACCAGGGGAGTTCTGTCAGCCTGAGCCCTGCCGCTTACGTCTGTAGTCCGGGTTACCGTGACTTCGTTACACGCCCGGTACGCAAATTTGCTGCCGGCCGGATGTATCGTCCCTTAGATAGTTGAACCTGAGGTCGAATTGGCCTTCATGGCATACCCGCAGCGAAAGATGCAGCGCTGGCTATTTTGATGGTGCAACTTCGCGCAAATCACGGCCCGCGCTCCTCGCAGCCGGACGTAAAGCTCCGCAGCCAGCAGCATCCCGATCGGTGGTGCAGTGAAGTAGATCCAAAGCGCCGTCCAGTCGTGCGCCGAAAAGGCCGATCCCAATGTTCGCGCGGGGTTCATGCTCATGCCAGAAATCGGGGACTCAAACGTGATGTACGTGGCGACTAACGCTCCAGCGAAGAGCCCCGTGTACCGTGACAACGTCTGAGTATTTGAAATAACGAGAATGACGGACATCAAGATGAAAGAGATAAGAACTTCCGCAAAGAATGCGATCGTGGCTCCGCGGCCACCCGGCTGCGTGACGGCATAGTTTACCGAAGGATGCGAGACCCAGGAGCGCAGCGCGGCATGCACCAGGAGCACTCCTCCAATCCCGCCGATGAATTGAAAAAGAACGTAAAAGAACGCGTCCCACGCCTCCACTTTGCCCAGCCGCCAGAAAGTGAATGTAACTGCAGGATTCATGTGCGCGCCGGATCGCTTGCCCCAGGGCGAATAGATGATCAGTACCGCGGTTAGTCCCATCGCAGCGCCCATGAGCATGCGCATGGGCATTCCCGCGAGCATCCAGTTCCGCACCGGGGATGCGGGGTGGCCAAGAAGAGCCGCAAACGTGCAGGCGGACACCATGAATGTTGCCAGGCAGCCCGCTTCGATGAAATATTCAGGCCAGTGTTTACGAAGGGATTCGAGCATCGCAGCTCCGGTCGCTCAATCCGCGCCTGCGGCAGAGCCTACAGCCGGGCTGGAGCCGCCCGTCTCAGCGGGCTTTGTGACGATGTTCGCTTTGATCTCGAGAAACTGCACGAGATCCTTCGAAAACAGTAGATCGAGCGTCCAATCGAGCGCCACCCGAACTTTCTTTTCGAACCGGGGCAATTTGCTCAGGTAGATCGTCCGCCACATCCACCAGGCGATGAATCCGGAGAAATTCACGCCAAAAATGTTCGCCACTCCTGTCCTGCGGCCGATGGCGGCAAGCTGCCCGATCGTGGAAAACGAAAACGGCTGTTTCTGTCCACCGTTGATTGCAGCGAGCATGTTTTTCGCCAGAGTCTTCCCTTGCCGCAGCGCATGTTGCGCCGTGGGCGGATGAAAACCGCCGTCCTTGGTGTTTGGGATAGCTGCGCAATCCCCCAGAGCCCAAACGTTGGGCCAATCGCCTACTTCCAGGAACTCGTTCACCACCAGCCGGCCTCGATCTTTCACGCACGGCAGGCTTGCAAGTAGAGGGTTCGGCGATGTCCCGGCGGTCCACACCAGCGTGTTGGTATAGATTTCCGTGCCGTCGCTGAGCGTCACGCTTCGATCGGTCACCGCCGCAACCTTTGTATTCACGCGAATCTCAACTTTTCTGTTTTCCAGCTGCTTCTGCGTGTACACGCCCAGCTTTTCGCCAAGCTCCGGCAAGATAAACTTCCCCGGATGAACGAGCACCACCCGGATCATCTCCTCGCGCAGATTGGGATAAGAGCGAAGCGCACCGCGAACGAAGTCGTTGATTCCCGCAATCGTCTCGACACCCGCAAAGCCGCCCCCCGCCACCACGAACGTAAGCAGCGGATTCTTCACTTGGCAGCACTCGCTGTCCGCTTCTTCAAGATGGGCGATCAGGTGATTCCTCAGGCGCATCGCGTCGCTGAGCGACTTCATCGTCAACGCCCGCTCTTCGAGCCCCGGCAAACCGTAGAAATTCGTCGTCGAGCCCAAGCCCAACACGAGATAGTCGTACTCAAGGGTGTGCTGATGATGATCGAAGCCGTGCGCCACCACGACCTTTCGTTCCGCGAGGTTCACGCCCTTCACTTCACCGGCGAAGAAATTCACGCGCCGCAACAGCTTGCGCGCTGGATTCACGATCGTCGTCAGGTCCAGGTCGCTGGCCGCTACCTCATGCAGCATCGGCGTGAACAAAAAAAAGTTCTCCCGGTTCACCATCGTGACGTCGATGCCGGAATTCGCGCCGAACCTCTTTTCAAGCTCCATGGCGGTCGAAAGCCCCGCAAATCCGCCGCCGAGAATAAGAACCCGCTTTTTTTCTCGTCGTTGCCGTTTCCATTTCGTCCTAACACCCTTCGCCGTTCACTTGGCAATACACTTTGATCGCGCCCTTCGCGCTGGTCAGTTTCTCGATCAGCTCCGCGTAATTTTCGAGACCTTTCACTGGGTGCGTCAGCAGTTTTGCCAGCCACCCGGGAAAAGAAAGCTCCGCCACGGAAAGATCCAGCACCGCCCTTTCGAAATCCTCGCGGCTCGCATTCACGCTCCCGAGCGCCACCTTGTTACCGAGCACGAATCCCTGGTTGATTCGGTCGGTAGGAATTTCAATTTTGCGGCCGCCGCCCGTGATGCTCACCATCGCCAGCACTCCATCCTTTGCCAGCACCTCCATCGCCTCGAAACCAGCGGCGAGAAGCCAGTTCCTTCCAGGAT
Source organism: uncultured Acidobacteriota bacterium (assembly GCA_963846235.1). Lineage (GTDB taxonomy): Bacteria > Acidobacteriota > Terriglobia > Acidiferrales > UBA7541 > Palsa-189. Next base: position 16,804 of record CAWJVF010000001.1, on the reverse strand, counting down.
GAAATCAAAAGGGCCGTACTTCGCCGACGCGTCCTTCAGGCTGGTCTGCTTCGTCGAAACGTAACGCACGCCGATCTCGTCCAGCAGTTGCGAATTCAGGAAAGGCGGCTCTGCAAGGCCGAACGTGGTGACTTGAATCCCGCGCAAGCGGAGAAATAGTGACGCCAGCAGGCCCAGCGTTCCCGCACCCAGCACTGCCGCGCGCTTCGGCTGCCACACTCGCAACCGGCGCTGCACTTCGTACGCCTGCCCAATCGCCTTCTCTGCCACGCTGCTCGGTTCCAGCAGCACTCCCACTTCGCTCAATCCCTTGGGCACTCTCACGATGTAGTCTGCAGAGTCGGCGTAGTACTCGGCGAGATAACCGTGCAGCAGATTGATGCCGCGCTCGAAGTAGGTGTCATCGGTGGTCATATCCTGCAGGCCGATCTTGTCGTAGAGACTCATGCCGGGGCGCCGCACCGACGCAACCACGTAGTCACCGGGCGCAAACTCCGTCACATTCGGACCCACAGCTTCTACGCGGCCGAAACTCTCGTGTCCGAGAATCAGGAACTCGTCGCCTGGAGGCGGCGCTCCGTATTCAGCCGCATTAATTTCTTTGTCGGTACCGTCGACGCCAACGCGCGTCAGCTTCACCAGCACCCCGCGCCCGCCGGGAATCTTCCCGTGGTCGGGCTTGGGCACTTCCCGGAGGTGAATGCTGTTCGGCTTTCCTGGAATGACCGCGATTGCTTTCATTGTGATCTCCTGCCAATGAGTCCCGGCTGGTGTTCAGGCGTTACAGCCTTTCGCAAAATGAGGGGCAAAGTTACGGCGAGCCTGCTCGATGATCTTCCATGCGCGCAGCGTTTCTGCAACAGACCACGCTTGCGCGATGCACCCTCGCGGCGTAAACGGAGCGTCGCCGTCGAAAATCTCACTGATGCTGCCGAGTCCGTGAGCTTTCAGGTGGTTGGCGATGGGCGCGAGCACTCCCGCTGCCTGCGCCGGATCGTTGTAGACCCGCAAGTGGGCCAGCGCAAAGGGCCCGAGCAGCCACGCCCACACAGTGCCCTGATGGTAAGCCCCGTCCCGTTCAGCCGAATTTCCACCGTAATGACCGCAATACTGCGCATCATCCGGCGAGAGGCTCCGCAGCCCGTGCGACGTGAGCAAGTGCCTGCCGCACGTATCCACGACGGCGCGCTGTTGCTCGTATGAAAGCGCGCTTTCCGGCAGCGAAACCGCGAAAATCTGGTTGGGCCGAATCGAAGGCTCATTGCCGTTCGGACCATCGATAACGTCGAAACAACACTGCGCGGCCTCATTCCAAAATCGCGCAAAGCCCTTGCGAGCCCGTTTCACCAGGCACGCATGTCCGGCCGTCGGGCGCCCGAGTAATCGAGCGAATTGCGTCATCGAGCTCACCGCGTTCAGCCACAGCGCGTTAATCTCTACCGGCTTTCCAATTCTCGGCGTCACCACCCAGTCGCCAACTTTTGCGTCCATCCAGGTCAGTTGAACTCCCGCCTCGCCCGCATAAAGCAAACCGTCCTCCGGGTCGGCGTGAATCTCGTAGCGCGTGCCGCGCAGGTGCGCGTCGATCATCTCCACCAGGACGGGATAAAGTTCGCGGAGCAACTCCAGATCATTCGTCACGGCCACGTATTGGCGCACCGCTTCGAAATACCAGAGCGCAGCATCCACAGTGTTGTATTCCGGCGCCTGACCCGCATCTGGAAAAACGTTGGGCAGCATTCCGCCGTCAACGAATCGGACAAAAGTTCGCAGAATGGGTGCCGCGATTTCATGGCGTCCGGTCGTCAAGGTGATGCCGGGAAGCGAAATCATCGTGTCGCGTCCCCAGTCACCGAACCAGTGATACCCGGCAATAATGGTTTTTCCATCGGCATCGTCGCTGAGAGGTCTCTTAGCGACGAACTGATCCGCCGCAAGCGCAAGCTGGCGAATCCATACGGGCGCCCGGTCCGCTTCGAGTTGATTGCGTCCCTCGAAGCGCTCGATGAGTGACTCCTCGTGTTCCTTCTGCAAGCGGTACGCTGCCGTTCCGTCGAGCTTTACCTCGGCATCCGTGCTCGCGACGATCGTCAACGTTCCTCCCGCTGCCAGCGTGGCGCGAAACGTCACCGCATGCAGATGATCCTCGTGATCATCCAGCCCACGGTAACGTTCCGCAGCGAGATCGAAATTCCTGTACCAATCGTGCGCAAGCTCCGCGTGCGCCACGGAGCTGAGAAGATAGAAGGGCGTCGCGCCGTCGAACGCGACGATCCGGGCCCCGTGTTCTGCCGGTTCGACGCGCATCTGCCAATCGCCCGCATGCGTACTGGCGTGGTAGTCGCGATAATTCACAAGCGCCTTGATTTCGACTTGAATCGGACGGCATCCTCGCGCCACTCGATAACTCACATAGGTCGTGTTCGCGCCCTGCTCCATCCAGATCCGTTTCTCAATCAGCGCGTCGCCGCACGCGAACCTCCACACCGGCGTCGTCCCGTCGAGGCAGAAACTCTCGATATTCCGATAACCCTCCGGCGAAATTGTTCCGCCCTGCCAGCGGGTGGTCGCGAGCTCGAACTTTCGTCCGTCACATTCGACGGTTTCCTGCAGGTGCGACACCAGCAGCGTGCGGCCCAGCGGTGTTTTCAGCGCTGCAACGAGCAAGCCGTGATAACGCCGCGTCGGCTGGCCTGCGATCGTTCCCGACGCAAAGCCTCCCATCCCGTTCGTCACACACCACTCGCGAGCCTCGGCTGCTGCCAGATCGCCGCAAATCTCCCGGCCGAATAGGACGTGCTTCGACTCAGTGTTTTTCTTTCGTTCGTGCTCAGCGCTTCTACTTGCGTGAAGTCTCGGCCCCATCTCACTCACCACTCTGCTCGATCAATTTCGCCACAAGCCCGGTCCAACCGGTTTGGTGGCTCGCCCCGACTCCCCGCCCCGTGTCGCCGTGAAAATATTCGTGAAAGGGAACGAAATCGCGCCACTGCTTGTCGTTCTGGAATTTGTCGTTGTCCCCAAACACGGCCCGCCGCCCGGCACGATCGCGCAGGAAGATACGGCTCAGCCGCCGCGAGATATCCGCCGAGACGTCCCACAGCGTTTTCTGCTCTCCGGATCCCGTCGGAAACTCCACGCGAAGCTTGTCGCCGAAGAAATGGTGGAATTTCTGCAGCGATTCGATCAGCAGAAAATTCACCGGGAACCAGATCGGCCCGCGCCAGTTCGAATTGCCGCCAAATAATCCCGTGGACGATTCCGCTGGCTCGTAATCCACACGGTGCGTCATCCCATTCGCCTCCAGCATGAACGGATGATCGCGATGCACTCGGGAAAGCGCCCGGATCCCGTACTCGGAAAGAAATTCCGATTCGTCCAGCATGTAACGCAGCACCTTCGGCAGCCGCTCCGCATTCACGATCGAAAGCAGCCTTCGCGTCCCCTCCGGAGTCTCCACTTCGCAGATGTGCTCCCGCAGCTCCGGCTTGTTATCGATGAACCATTGCATCCGGCGTTTGAAGCCAGGGAGCTGGTCGACGATATCCGGCTCCAGCGTTTCCACCGCGTACAGGGGAATCAGCCCCACCATCGATCGCACGCGCAGCGGAAAATGCTCGTCGTTCGGCAGGTGCAGCGCGTCGTAGTAGAAACCGTCCTGCTCGTCCCACAGCGAAATTCCTTCGCCGCCTAGGTCGTTCATCGCGTGTGCGATGTAAACGAAGTGCTCCAGGAACTTGCTCGCCATGCCTTCATACGCCGCATTCTCGCGTGCCAGTTCGAGCGCAATCGCCAGCATGTTCAAGCAGTACATTCCCATCCAGCTCGTGCCGTCCGATTGCTCGATGTGTCCGCCCGTCGGAAGCGGCGCGGAACGATCGAACACGCCGATGTTGTCGAGCCCGAGGAAGCCGCCCTGGAACACGTTCATCCCTTCGGCGTCCTTGCGATTCACCCACCACGTGAAATTCAGCAGCAATTTATGAAACGCATGTTCGAGAAACGCGCGGTCCGCCACTCCCCGTATCCGCTTTTCAATCTTGTACACGCGCCAGCACGCCCACGCGTGCACCGGCGGATTCACGTCGCCAAACGCCCATTCGTACGCCGGCAGTTGCCCGTTCGGGTGCATGTACCATTCGCGCAGTAGCAACGTCAGTTGCTCCTTCGCGAAATCAGGATCGATCTGCGCCAGCGGAATACAGTGAAACGCTAGATCCCACGCCGCGTACCACGGGTATTCCCACTTGTCCGGCATGGAGATGATGTCTTCGTTGTAGAGGTGTCCCCACTCCTTGTTCCGTCCGTGCAGCCGGCTCGACGGAGGTGGCGGCTCGCCCGGATCGCCTCCCAGCCACGCGTTCATGTCGTAGTGGTAGAACTGCTTCGACCACAGCATCCCCGCGAACGCCTGTCGCTGAACGGCTTGCGCGTCCTTCGACAAATTCTTGGGCGTGCGCTGCGAATAGAATTCGTCGGCTTCCGCGATCCTCTTCGCAAAAATCTGATCGAACGAAATACCAAACGAAGTACCCGACAAAGTTCCGATCGCGGAATCCTGCAATCCACTCGTTGCCGCTGCCGCGCCCAGCGATTTTCTTGCTGGACCATTCAATATCCTTCGCACTTCCGCCACCCGCCGGTTTCCAATCCGATCCGTGAGCCGCAAGCGCAATGTGGCGCTCGCCCCCGCCTCTACCCGAATCTTGTAGAGCGCCGCCGCCTTCGTGCCGGTTTGCTCGGGATTCACCGCACCGCTTTCACCGTTCACCACATAATTATTGAACCCGTCCTTCACATACGGAGTGCGGTTCGGTGCGCCGAAAAGTTTCTGTTGGTTCGTTTCGTTCTCAGTGAAGAGCAGTTCTGGAGCGCCCTCGCAAACAAGCCATCTTTTGCCGTACATCGCTTCCTCGATACTGATCGCCTCTCCCTCGTCGGCCGCCTCCTTGGTCATCGCGGGCCGTTCCGCTTTCCCGTCCCACGACCACGTATTTCGGAACCAGACGGTCGGCAGAATTGCCAGCTCCGCGGCTTCCGGCCCGCGATTGTGCGCGGTAATTCGAATCAAAATATCTTCCGGCGTCGCTTTGGCGTACTCGACTACGACGTCGAAGTAACGGTCCTCGTTGAAGATCCCCGTGTCGATCAGCTCCAACTCTGGCTCGTTCTTTCCGCGCCGGTTTCCTTCCACGAGTTGCTGGTATGGAAAGGCGCGCTGCGGGTACTTGTAAAGAAATTTCATGTACGAGTGCGTCGGAGTCGAGTCGAGATAGAAGTAATACTCCTTCACGTCTTCGCCGTGATTTCCTTCGCTTCCCGTCAACCCGAAGAGCCGCTCTTTCAATATCGGGTCCTGGCCATTCCACAGCGCGACGGCAAAACAGATCTTCTGGTGCCGGTCGCTGATTCCTCCCAATCCGTCTTCGCCCCAGCGATACGCCCTCGAGCGCGCCTGATCGTGCGGGAAGTAGTCCCACGCTGTGCCGCCTTCACTGTAGTCCTCGCGCACGGTGCCCCATTGCCTTTCGCTCAGATACGGTCCCCAGCGCTTCCAGTGCTGCTTGCGTTCGCGCGATTCTTCCAGGCGTGTTTCCTCGGCTGTGGCTTTGGGGTGGCTTGTAGCCCGCATTACGATGCCCTCTTCATTTCCAACTCGCGCTCTGCCCAGTGAAGCGAGAGCGCTTGCGCCGCCCCGACTGGTTTTGTCAGGATGGCGGCAATATCGGGTTGCGTGGCAGCGACTGTCGCCGCCACGTCCAGCATCATTTCCTGATCCACCAGCATCCAGCACGATTCCAAAAGCTCTCGCGGCGCGTTCATGGCTTTCCCTTCACACTCTTCTACGTTTAAAATCGCCTTCATGGATTGCTCTCCTTCGATTTTTCCGCCATCGGCATCAATTCCGTAGCACACCGCGAGATATGCGCACCCAAGACTCAGAACGAAAGTGGCGCCGCGAAACATCAACGCCTCCGTCTTGCTTCTGATCTCAGCGAATACCTTCGAATCCGCTGGAGCGTGCATAACAATCGTCTGTTCTCGCATGCCCTGTAGTCCGTCCGCCCCGAACTTCGTTACAGCCTATTTGGACAAGACGAGATCTTCTGTGAGAGCCGCTCAAAAGTTGTCAATGGGGCTAACGATTAAAAGAAGTCAAGTGAGCGATGAAAACCCGTCTACAAAAACTTGATAATTCACGCCGTGCGAAGGAAGATGTACCCGCCGAGACTGCTTAGTCCACGGAGAGTCTCCTTCATGTCCATGCAGCGGACCGGCGATTCCGGATTCCAGGCCCGCGGAAGTTCTCCGTCTTCCCAGTTTCAGGCATCGCTTGAGGAGCTGGACCTTGTGGCAGCGCTGCGCCGTCGCGATGAGGCTGCCTTCTCGCAGTTGGTCACAGCTCACCACACGTCTTTGCTTCGAGTGGCGCGCCTGTACGTCAATAGCCCAGCCGTCTGCGAAGAAGTCGTTCAGGAAACCTGGTTGGGCGTTCTCAAGGGCCTCGATCGGTTCGAGGGCCGCTGCACCCTGAAAACCTGGATATTCCAGATCATGGTCAACCGGGCGAAGACTCGCGGCGAACGCGAAGGCCGCATGATCCCCTTCTCCGCTCTGTTCGATCCCGCTTCCGATCCCGGCGAGCCGGCCGTCGATCCCAGCCAATTCAACGAAAACGACCCCGAGTGGCCGGGCGGCTGGGTCACGCAACCGCGCAACTGGGGCGATTCCACGCCTGAGCAATCGCTGCTTTCACGTGAGTTTCGCGCTCTCGTAGAAGCTGCCATCGACGCTTTGCCCGCCAATCAGAAGGAAGTCATCACCCTTCGCGACGTCCAGGGCTGGACATCCGAAGAGGTCTGTAACATTCTTGGAGTTAGCGAGACTAATCAGAGAGTTCTTCTGCACCGTGCGCGTTCCAAGGTGCGGCAGGCTCTCGACCAGTATTTCGCAGGGAAATAAGGCGGGAATGGATACGAACCCCAACGACATGTCCTGCAAGGAGTTGGTGGAACTGGTCACCGACTATCTCGAGGGCGCCCTTCCGCCCGCCGATCTGCGCCGTTTCGAACTGCACATCGGCAAATGCGACTGGTGCAAGCTCTACATCGATCAAATCCGACTCACCATCAAAGCCGCCGGCAAGCTAACCGAGGATTCCATCGATCCGCGCGCCAAAGAAGAACTCCTCGCCGTTTTCCGCAACTGGAAAAAACCCTGATCTCCGGTTCGTCAACCAACCGCGCGTTACAGAAGGTTCCGCGTTCCGCCATGTTCAAAAACTAATGGACCGCGTCGGCCAGATTGTTGCGATCTAGCCAAACAGCTTCTAATATCGCCACTCGATTATCAGGGTTTCGCTCAACCCCTGCAAAATGAGCCGCGTGTCCATTTTCTAACCGCAACAAGACCGCATAGTTGTAACGCTCGCGTCCTTCGCAGGACTTACTTCCAGTTGCACGCAAACACGAATTTTTCAAAGGGGAATTCAATGCGAAACATCTTTGCTCTCGGAAAAAAGATCTACGACGGATTCGTCAGCACCGTCTCAAACACGCAATCACTCCTCCTTCTCATCGTCCGCCTCTACTGGGGTTGTCAGCTCGCGCAGAACGGCTGGGGAAAATTGCATAATCTCGACAACGTAACCCAATTCTTCGTCAGTCTCGGTTTGCCGGCGCCCGGCCCGACGGCGTTCTTTGTCGCATCGTTCGAACTGGTTGGCGGAATCCTGCTCGCGCTCGGATTGTTCTCGCGCATCGCCGCGCTCGGCATCGCTGTCGACATGATTGTCGCCTACGTCACCGCCGATCGCGAAGCGCTGCTCGCCTTCTTCTCGAATCCAGGCAAGTTCTACGTCGCCGACCCGTACACATTCCTCTTCGCCGGCCTTCTGGTTCTAATTTTTGGGCCCGGCAAGGTTGCCCTCGATTCGCTTTTCCATCGCGAACTCTCAAGGAGAGACATTCTCAGGGCACAACACTCATCTTGACGCACATTGCCCTCCTGACTGGCGAGACAGCCAACTCGCGACCAACGTGCCTACCAAACATTGATTTTGAGATAGATTTTGAGAGAGGTGTCGATAACAGGGATTATCACTACCTATCTCATTTTGAGATAGCTCACTACTAGGTTGTGCATCTTCTTAGTCCTCCTTTTACCGGCCTGCATCTCCGCGCCGATACTCATCGGTTGCTGTACAGGAGCGGCAGTAATCCTCTGAGGTGTGGCTCATGCTGTGCCCTCCCGTGGGAGTTCCGCACCGGTCGTGAAGGTTGCGCCGAACACGATGTTTCCTCTTGGGCGGAGCGCGCAGTGGCGACGACCGAGCCGCCGCCACTGCGTTCGCTATTGCATCAAGTGCGCAATGGTATGCGAGTCATTGAAGACCGTTCTAGATGCCAGCTTACCCTCCCGGATGGTCCACACCTTAGAGTTGAGACGAACCGCCATCGACCGGAAGCTCGGCGCCGGTCGTGAAGGTCGCATCGAACGCGAGGAAAGGACGGCCTTCGCGACTTCCTCCGACGTCCCCCAGCGCTTCATGGGAACCATGCCGATCATCTTCTCCCTAAGCTGGGCGGCCGCGTCTTTATCGGGGAACATCTTGCCCCAGACCGGCGTGTCGATGGGGCCGGGCGTCACTGCGTTGACGCGAATCTCGCGAGGAAGCAACTCAGCGGCGAGCACCCGGGCGAACGATCGCAGCGCGGCCTTGGCGGCTCCGTAGGTGGCGTTGCCGGGCATGCCCTTGACGTTGGCGATCGAGGTCGTGAGGACGATAGAGCCTCCCCGGTTGATCAGCGGCGCGAGCTTCTGCACCGCGAAAAGCGGTCCCTTGGCGTTCAAGTTGAACATCTCGTCGTAGACAGCCTCGGTAATGCTCTCGAGAGGCGCTCGGATGCTGAACCCGGCGTTGACGAAGAGCAGGTCGAAGGTGTCGAACTCGGCCTTCACCCGAGAGGCGAGGGCGTCGATTTCCGTCAATGACCGCGCGTCGCTCGAAACCACGAGGGCGTCCTTCCAAACAATTCAACCCCAAAGAAGCAACTGAGTTTGGCGTCGGCTTCGACGCGCCAGATGGAGAACATTTCGTACTGATCCCGATCGATGCCGGCGTCCGACCGCTTTGCGAGAAATGGTAAATACCACTCGTGAAGAAATGAATGCGGTGTCCGACGGGGCCATAACCAAATACGAGCCCTCCGAGAAGTACGCTGAGCGCGAACATTTGGAGCTACCACTCAAGAGCGAGTTAGCGCCACACGTTGTGGCGATACACGAAGCAAATAACTTGCAGATTGACGCTAAGGCGCTGGAGAATCCAGATAGAGTTTTCTGCTATTTCGCACGCCTGCGTAATGAAGACGGAAATCGGCTGACCGCGGTTCGGCGGGCGACCGCATTTAAGGGCGTTCTTAAGGCCCGTTTGCTGCAACTCGGAACAGACGCCCTAAAGATTGTGCAGGATAAGGTATTCAGGCTTGATAAGGATTTCGATCTTTTAATTGATAAAACAGGAATCCAAATTTTGCATCCCGCTGGCTTTGAAGTGTTGGCTCAAGCGCAAGAAGCCATTGTCGGAGCAGTTCCTCGAAACATAGAGCAGGTTCAGCGGGATTTGCCCTTCATAGATTTCGGCCCGGTTCAGGAGTATGCCAAGCATCATCCTAGGGCTGCTCGTTATCTCGCTTCGATTCGTGCGCAGCAGGAAACCAAGGGACATCAATAAGGCTTCCCTCAAAAAACTGTGCAAGCAGACCGGGGTCAAAGTGAACGATGTAAATGGAAAGCTTGTCATCGAAAAAGGTTCAATCATGGACTTCTTGGGAGTTCTCGACCGAAGGCTTTATCAGATTGAACTGGTTAAGGGCTCACCGGAGTCGTTCCGTGCCGCCAGCCGGAGCAAAATCGTCGTCACGACCTAAGATCGAGGGATTAGAGCCGCGCCTTCGTGTACGTTCCGACCTTTTCAAGCGCGGCTTCCACGTCCGAAGTGTCGATGACATTGTACCTGCTGAAGATCGACCGCGTTTTGTGTCCTGATACTTCCATCGCTACATCTTCGGGGACTCCGGAGCGGACGAGGTTCCGGAGGGCCCACCGCCGTAGATCGTGGATGGTTAGACCCGTCCGCTTCAGCCCGTCACCGTTCCGACTTCGCTCTCGACGCACGCCTTATTCCACGCTTTCCGAAGATTCGTCGCGTCGAACACCCCGACCCTCTTTACGGAATTCTTCTTCAACGCTGCGGCTAGCGGCTTGAGGCCCGCCGGACAACGGAAAGATTAGCGGTTCGCCGGACTTGGTGATTTCGCCCGGAAGATAAACCGCAGATCGTCCCTCTCGACCATATCCCAACTTATTTTCTGAGCCGCGCCGACTCGACAACCGGTCGTGTATACGAACGACATTAACGGCCTGAGATTTTCCGGAAGCGCCGCTAGGAGCTTTTCGAATTCCTTCGGGTCGATGAAGCCCTTCCTCGGCGGAGGCTTTTCAACATTGTCATCGGGAAATAGGGATATCCGACGAGCCGGAGCTTTCCCTCCTTGCGAGCCAAGTTCAAAATCGCGCGAAGGTTGTTGAAGCCGCGGCCTATCGTTGAGTCGGCGATACCTTCGGCGCGGCGCTTTGCGATGTAGTCTTTCGGAGCGTTCCGTCGTAATGTGATCGCGCGCTTTCCTTTGAAAAACGCGTCGATAGGTTTCATCGCGGAGTAGCCCTGCTTGTTGCGGCCAGCCAGCTTCGCGACACGATTCGTAGCTCACGCGCTTGACGTCCTGCTCCGGCTGACTCCGAGCCCGGATTCGCCGATCGACGTTCTGCAGGAGTCTCTCGGCCACCTCTTCGGATTCGCTTTTGGACGACTCGCGAATCATGCGGCCGTCGACGCGATAGCTGATGTACCAATATCGGCAACCTTTGAACTTCACCAAGCTACCGCTTCCGTATGCTCGCTTCTCGCGGATTTTCGATCTCCTCGCCGAGTCCCGGCTATAGACTTTACCCAATCGAGGCTTTGGCTCGCCTATAGTACGGAAGTGCCATCTGTAAAAATTGAGTAAAATTGAGGACGAGTGGGGACGATGCCAGCGAAATCCCAGGCAAATGTTGGTAGCGATACCGGGACTCGAACCCGGATTTGAGCCTTGAGAGGGCTCCGTCCTAACCTTTAGACGATATCGCCAGAAAGCGGCTCATTCTTCCCTGCCGGTGGGCAATTCTAACATTCTTGGCGGGACGGGACGAAACCGGATTGGTACACCTCACCGGCGCGTGGCCACACGCGTCAAGTTGTTCGCAATAAGTTCAGGAAAAAAAACCCGGCTGGCCCATTCGAGCCAGCCGGGCAAGGTCAACTTGCTTGGGGGGTGCGCCTCAAGCGGGGAGCCTTTGGCGGCCAAGCGAAGAGTAATTTAGAGAAGACGTTTATTTGGAGCAATACTGTAAAACCATTAGGAGTGATCTTTCACGAAATATTAACGAGCCCGTTGCGGATGGCATAGACGACCAGTTCGGCTGTTTTGTGAATGCCGAGAGTCTCCATTAGATTGGCGCGGTGAACGGCGACTGTATTAACGCTGAGTTTCAGGTCGTCGGCTATTTCCTTGTTGGACTTGCCGTTCACGATGAGCTGCAGGATCTCGAGTTCGCGGGCGGTGAGACCTGCGTTTCGCTCGCCACGTAGAGTGGCGGGCTTAGCCAATTGCGCATCGAGCACAATTTCACCCGCGGCGACCCTGCGAATGGCGGTTGCCAGTTCCAGGTCAACCGCATTCTTGAGGATGTAACCGCGAGCTCCAGCGTCCAGCGCCTGGCGCACCAGCGTATCTTCCGAGTGCATGCTCAGCATCAAGATCGCCTTTGGCGGCGCCGTTTCGAGAATCTTGCGTGTGGCAGCCAATCCGCTTGTGCCGGGTAGCGCGCAGTCCATCACAATCACTTGCGGCGCAAGTTCGCGGGCCATCTGCACGGCTTCATCTCCGTTGCTGGCTTCTCCGATCACGACAATATCCGCCTCGTCTTCCAGCATGCGGCGGAAACCGCGGCGTACGAGACTGTGATCGTCCACCAACAGAACTTTGATCTTAGTTGCCATTGGAATCCAGTTTGCGGCGCGGGACACTTAGCCGCACAAGGGTGCCGCGCTGTGGCCGCTGCGAAATTTCGATGGCTGCCTCCAGCAACTGGGCACGTTCACGCATGGCGACGAGGCCGATACCCGGCTTCGATTTTTGCATCTCGAACCCCGTGCCATGATCTTCCACGTCGAGTTCCAATTGGTGAGTAAGAAAGCGCAGGCGAACCCAGGCTTCGCGTGAGCCGGAATGCCGAACGATGTTGTTCAGCGCCTCCTGCAAAATTCGGTAGACATGAATTCCAGCGCCGCCATCGATCGGGAATGAAGCGCCTGATTTTTCGTAATGCACTGTGATGCCAGTCTGTCTCTCAATCATTGGGAGGTACCAATCGACGGTGCTCTCGAGACCCGTTTCATCCAGCATGACGGGATGAAGCGACTGCGAAAGGCTACGTACATTTTCGAGGGTATGCTGCGCAATGTCACGCACTTCGCGCAATTCTTCGCGAACGGCGGAACCATCGGGCATCTGTTTCTCGGCGCGGCTGAGCAACGCACCCACGGCCGTGAGGGTCTGGCCGAATTCGTCGTGAAGCTCCCTGGAAATATGACGCAGGGTGGATTCCTGGGTGGCGATCAGTTGCCGCGCGAGTTCGCTGCGCTGCCGGGAGAGCGACGCGAGCCGCCCGAACAATTGCCGATTCGAGCGAATCAGATACAGACCGGTGGCCAGGATCGCAGCGAGCGTGGCGGCAAGAAAAAGGTAGACTTGCCGCTGGACACGATCGTAAATCTGCAGCACCTGAGCGGATGCTAGTGCCTCGCTTTCATAGTTTTCGACGAGCAGCCGGGCAACCGCGTTGGTCAGGGACGCCTGGCGTGGTTGCAGTGCGAGCCGGAGTTGATTGCGAGCGGCAGTGACGTCACCGCCGCGCGCGAGTGAAAACGCTCCGTTGGCCGCGCCCCAAAACTGAGCGAATGAATTTGCAAGATACTGGCGCTGCTCGGGCGTGCGAGCGGCCACCGCCAGCTGGGTTTCGAGGCGAAGCGCATCGTCGAGATCGGCGTGAACGCGGTCAAATTCCGCTGACCAGGCTGCCAGCGGGTGCTGTACGTCAGCATCGAGCATATCGCGCATCGCGAGGCCGAGGGAATTCAAGTTATTCTGGATGCGCAGCAATTGGAGCGAGTCCTTCCGGTTGCGGTCGGCAAATTCACTTTGCAATTTTCGCAGGCCGGAGATTTGAGCGGTGGTGTACCAGGCGTAGGCCACGACTGCCGCGACGGTAATCGCGAGTCCAAGGATCAAACCGAGAGTTGGCGACCGGGCGCTTGAATGTTGCACACCCGGAGGATATACCGCGGAGCGTCGCTGATCAAAACTGCCTGAATTTCTGCACTCTGGCGTTACTTTGGGCTGTAATACAAAAAGATTAGAGACGCGGCTCGAAGTGCAGTGTAGATTGCGCGTCATTCGATGCCTGACGCAAAGAAAGCCAATATTCGTTGGAAAATTCTTGCGAAAGTCGCTCTCGCCTTTGTCGGGCTGTATGCCGTGCTGACGATGCTACTGTTCGGCGTGATGATGCAATCGCCGGATCGCTTTGCGGCGACGATGAAGCATGTCCCTTGGCCAGCATTTGTGGCGTTGCCGTTCAAGCCGCTTTGGCAAGTGGCGCGGGCAGGCCAGGTGAGCGTCGGCGATATGGCGCCCGACTTTTCGCTCGAGAGTCCCGACCACAAGTCGAGCTTTCGATTGTCATCTTTGCGCGGCGAGAAGCCGGTGGTCCTCGTGTTCGGCAGCTACACGTGACCTCCCTTTCGGCGGGAGGTTCCCGCTCTCAATAAACTCTACGAACAGTATGGCGATCGGGTGGCGTTCTATGTGGTTTACATTCGCGAAGCGCACACAAGCGATGTGTGGCAGGATCCCGACAATTTGGATGACCACGTAGTATTTGCGAGCCCGAAGAGCTTCGACGAGCGTAGCGAGATGGGGCAGTTGTGCGTGGCGAAGCTTGGTATCAAGTTTCCCGCTGTCGTCGATGGCTTCAATAATGTGACCGAGCGAGCCTACACAGGCTGGCCCGATCGGCTTTATGTGATCGACCGCGATGGACGGGTGAGTTACAAGTCAGGTCCCGGCCCGTTTGGTTTCAAACCGCAAGGAGTGGCGGAAACTCTTCAGCGCATCGTTTCCGAAACAGCTCATTAAAATCGGCATTACTCACCGCACCGATCATCGCGTAAAAAAAGGGCGCTCCCTTCGGGAGCGCCCTTCTTCAAACCAATTCAAACTTCTAAACTGCAGCTCTTCCGCGACGAATCTACGGCAGGTAGTAGCGGAATGAGGTTAAGACCATGCTGGTAGAACCCGATGGGTTGGCGAACGTGGTCGACGATGTAGTCGTCCCGGCCCAAGTGTTTCGCACAACGTAGGAGTACTGGATGCCGGACTGCAGGCGGCCCTTCGGTCCCTGATAGAACCGATACCAGAATCCCAGAGTCCCTTCGATAATGTTCCTAGTGTCCGCCGTACAGCTTCCGAGCGCGCCGGGCAAGAAACCGTTGTACGCCGTCGGTGAAAGACCGGTTTTCGTTGGAGCTGCTGTCCCGCCAGACAAATTGATCGACGTGAGGGCGGTGTTGCCTGAGTTGGGCAGGGTCTCAGTGTTGCATCCTTTGTTAGAGAATGTGTTCGAGCCATAACCCACGACAACGCCGTTGATCGGATTTATATAGGAGGCTCTACGGAGGTATTCGCCACCCACATACGCGTATATGTCCAGCTTTGGAGTCGCGTGCAATTCAAGCGTACCCAACGCCTGGTAGCTCCTGAGAGGCACGAGGGTGCCGTCCGGACGAACCGTTACATCCTGTAGAGTGCTCGTACCGTACCGCCCAATGCCGTCACCACCAAGGAAATGAACTCCTGCATCGAGGTGCTTGTTGAAGAGTGGCACGCGCGCATTGGCTCCAATTCCACCCGTAGTGCGGAGGTCATTGGTGGCACCAAAGGCCGACGGAGACGTTGAGGCCTTCGCGCATGGGAGCGCGACGCTCGCAAAAGCACAGGGGAAGATGCGCGCCTTAACGGTTCCCACGACGCCGAAGATTTCGTAGTGGCCCCATCCCGGATCGATAGCGCCCTTGACCACGAAATCGGGAGTCGCGTTGTAGGAATAGTTATTCTGGTTGTTTTCAAGCCCTGAAGTATCGCCAACGTTGCCGACCAAGGTGTTGCCGATGCTGGTGGCTGTCGTGAGTAACACCGCGTTGCCCGTTGCGCCGGCGGGAATTGTGGTCGTACTGGTAATCGCAAAGCCATGGGCCACGAAAGTCGTCGAGGAATTCTCGGCTGAGACAGCGAGCGTAAATTTATCGCCGAAGCTCTTCGAGACTCGGAACCCGAACTGCCTTGCCCAGCTGAAACCCACGTTATACTGAGCGTCGATGGTCATTGGCCGCGCTTCGGTGAGAGGTTCGGTGCCTTTCTTGGTCTCAGTGACTAGGCTCCACATCTGGCCGCCTGTGACCTCCCATCCGCTGTCGGTGGCCGCCTGTCCCCAAGCCTGGCGCATGCGGAGCGTGTAGCTATTGCTTTCCGTATTGGTGGACGTGACGCCGGCGCTGAGAAAGTCCGTCTCAACGTACCCACGCAGCCTGGTGGAATCTAGTTTGCCTTCCGCCAGCAAATTGAGCTGCGACTGGCGGCCCGTAAACTCCAAATCGGCCAGTTTCGACTGTGAAGCCCCAGGCATCGGGACCGACTTAAAGTCGGTGTTGACTGTGGATACTGACCCGCGCTGACGCCAAACACCTTCCGCCGCCAGGAACCCTCCTGGCTTGAGCGTGATCCCCTTGAAACGAATCTCATACGCATCGGGCTTGTCCTGGTCTGCAGAAGCCACGAAGCCGTTAGAATAGGCTGGATCGGCGGCCAAACTAGAGGCGGGCAATGCACCCTCATTCACAAGGGGAGCATTCACAGCCCTCAGGTTATTCTGCATCATTTCCATTTCATGGCGCTGTTCCTTCAACGCATCGTTCTGCTCCTGAAGTTGCTTCGACTGCGCCTCAAGCAGTTCGCGAAGTTGTTGAAGTTCATTTTCCAGGGTCGGAGAGGCCGGTTTTGCCGGCGCATCCGACGTGGAAGGAGCCGCTGGCGTCTTGTTATCCGTTGCGGCTTTCGCAGTATCTGCCTTCTTGGCAGCGGTTGAATCCTTGTCATCCCCCGTTCCAGCGGCTCGTGCGATCGCCGGAGATGCGGCGATGCCAAACGCCAGAATCCATAGTGCAAGTACTCGCATTCCCTTCCTCCTTGAATTTAACTTCCGAACCTACTCACCGGCGCCAGCCCCGGGTTCAGCGAAGCCCATGGCCCACCAACCCACGCGCTCGCCGTCCGGTTGCCGCGAATCCGGCCTCCACCTAAATCCACTCTGATGATGGTGCCGGCCTAACGGAGATGAAAAGCAACACAAAGAGTTGCAGCTATTTCGCACCCGCGCGGAGAGAGACTCCTCGACTTGCAGCCGCGCCTTCCCCCTGGGCCGATTACGGGGACGGCAAACCTTATGTGCCCGCCTTGAACCACCCGTGACGGGAATGTTAATTGTGCGTTACAACGGCCGGAAGGAGCTCTTAAGAGGGCGCTTTGGGCAGACCCGATTAGGTCGGGAAGCGAGGCGGAGCTACGTTGATTCGAATCCGGAA